>CAWINT010000014.1:0-725715 GCA_963837515.1 uncultured Actinomycetes bacterium | reverse complement strand
CTGGCTTACCTCTTCGAGGTCAGCCAGCACCTGCAGCCGCCAGCCCGACTCCGACTACCCGTGGCCGCAGGAATCCCCGTTCTGATCTGTTCATGAGCGCCGGGCCTGGAGGAGTCGCATTCCTCCGGCCCGGCCACCACGGAAAACCCAGTCCGCATCGCTTAATCCGGAAAAGGGGTATGTGGCATGTCCCACGTTAACAGCACCATGCAGCCTGTCCAGGCCCGCACCTGCCAGCCCTCCCATCTGGGAGGTTGCCGCTGATGTGCAAGCCCGCCTGCTGCCCTGGCAACAACAACGGCCCCGGCCTCGGCGTCCCTCTCGCCGCCCTGATGGCTTCGCCGTCATCGCCGCCATCGCGCGGCCCGTCATCCGCGCCGTCGAAGACATCCTGCATATCGTCCTCATGGCCGTCAGCGCCCTCGCTGGCCTGGCCATTCTCACCGTGACGGCCATCGTGATCATGCGGCTTCGCCGCGCATGGCGCACCGCAGCGCGTCCAGCTGCCGGACCCCCGGCACACGGCTGGCACGCCCGGCGATCAAACCAGGTACTTGGTCCTACCGGGACCCGAGGATTCATCTACCGCAAATTCGAACTTACCCAGCCCAGCACCGGCTGCGAATTCTGTGACGGCAAGATCGCCGAATGGCTGGACGACCCAGCCACCTGGAACTTGATGCCAGTGACCGCCTGGAAATCGACCGCAGGTGGTCTTGATGCCATCGAAATCAAACCCGCGTAATCATCGCGACCCGCGTAACCCGCGCAACAACCCGTACGTTCTCGATGGCCTGGCCATGCGACTGCACCACAGTGCAGCGGGAACGATCTGGCGGTTCCGTACCGAGGTCGCAACTCTCGGCATCCTGGCCGGGAGTACCTACTGGCTGGCCCTGGTGGTCACGCTCATCTGGGCATCTGATCCTCATCACGGCGGTCATCGCCGTCCTGCTGGTCCTGCCCTGGTCCCGACGGTTCCTCATGCGCCGGGCCTGGTGCGTGATCTCCCGTCACCGCATGCAGCGGGTGTTCTTCGAGACCCGCATGCACACCCGCTCGGGACGGCTGTCCCTCATCCTGCGCATCCACCCCACCGAAGTCGGGGAACGCGCACTCATCTGGTGCCGCGCCGGTATCTGCTTCGAGGACTTCGAAGCCCACACCGGCGAGATCGCCGCTGCCTGTTACGCCCGCGAAGCCCGAGTAGAGCGCTCCAAGCGCTGGGCACAGATCGTGGTCGTCAACATCGTGCGCCGCGACACCCTCGCCGCGCACAACGTCATCCCCTCCGACCTGGCACCCACAGCCAGGACGACCAATACCGGGAGCACTTCATGAGCGCTGATCCAGTGCTGGCCCGGCTTCGTGATGCCCGGCGTCGACGGGAAGAGGCAGACCGGGACATCCGGCTGCTTCTGGCCTTCGCCCGCGAAGTCGTCACCCCTCGCCCCTACCGGCTGGCCGACCTGGCCGAAGCCACGGGCATGTCCATTTCCGGCGTCCGTACCGCCTACACCGCGGCCGACGTCGATCTCATCCACGCCCTGCTCGCCGCCGACCAAGCGGCCGACAGCGGGCACCCCGCCCCGGTCATCTGACTCAGGACGGCTGATCGGCCGGATGCCCCCGGACACCCACCCCGTGCCGGGGGCACCCGTGCCCCATTCCGGAAAGAAGGTGAACAACGCCATGACCATCCAGACGGGAATCCCAGTCGCCTCCCTGTCGATCTGGGACCCGATCCACCTGGGCACCGACGAAACCGGCAACCCGGTCTACGTCAACCTCGCAGAGCGCAACATGCTCATCGGCGGGGAACCAGGAGGCGGCAAGTCCGTCGCCCTCCAGCTGATCGTCGCCCACGGCGCCCTGTCAGCTGACTGCAAACTCATCCTCATCGACGGCAAGCGCGTCGAACTCGGCCTGTGGGCTGAGTGCGCCGACCAGTTCGTCGGCCCGTCCATGGACGACGCGATCGGCGTCATGCACGGGCTCCAGGGCCTCATCGACGAGCGCACCGATCTGCTCCTGCAGATGAAGAAGCGCAAGGTCACCCCTGACCTGGGATGGCCGTTCTACCTGGTGCCCATCGACGAAGTGGCCTACTTCTCCGCCACCGTCGGCACCCCGGCACAGCAGAAGGAATTCAACGCCTGCAACCGCGACGTGGTAGCCCGCGGCCGGGCACCCGGCATCATCCCCGTCGAAGCAACCCAGCGGCCGTCCGCCGACATCATCCCGACCTCGCTGCGGGACCTGTTCGGCTACCGGTGGGCCTTCCGCTGCTCCACCGAAGCATCCTCCGACACCATCCTCGGGCACGGCTGGGCCGACAAAGGCTACTCAGCCACCGAGATCGACCCCCAGGCACGAGGCGTGTCCTGGCTGCGCGCCGAAGACGGCATCCCCCGCCGCATCAAGGCCGCCTATCTCTCCGATCAGGAGATCATCGACCTCGCATCCTTCGCTGCGAGCGCCCGGACCAGGGCCAACCAGAACGGCGGGAAGGTGATCAACCTCCGCCGCAAGGGTGATGCCGCATGACCGGCCGGGTCGCCTACCTCGACGGCCTCCGCAGCCAGAACATGTTCATCGAGTTCTACGACCCTGACGGGCAGCGATACGGCCTGCCCACCTATCCCTGGCGATTCGCCCCCGATGGCCTGCTGACCCTCCGCCAGCTGCGCGCCAAAGGACTACGGCCTGGCGGCCAGGCCATCGTCGCGCAGATCCTCTGGCGCCACCGCAAGCAGCGCCGTGTCGCCTACCTCTACCGCGAGGCAACCAGCAAACCCAAGCGGCAAGCCACCTCCGCGCAACTGGCCGCCATCGCCAAAGCGCTCCAGGCCCGCCGCACCTGCCCGACCTGCGGGCAGGAGAAGCCGTACTGCATCCCGCGCTCACAAGGCGAATGCAACGACTGCGCCCAGGGGTGGGACCAATGACCGCCCTGCCGCGTGAACGGCCTTTCCCTGTCAACGAATCCTTGACACCAAACCAGCGGCGCCGCGTCGTCGAGAACGACGAATACGCCGCCTTCCTCCGGCGCGTCATCCGCGCCTACAGCCGCCGCGTGGCGGCCGGAGACATCGAAGCGATCGCAGACATGGCAGCGGTGGCCGACGAGATCGCCACCGCCATGCACGACGCGATCGATGGCCTGCGGAGCATCGGCTACAGCTGGGCCGACGTCGCGCTCCGCCTCGGCATCACCCGGCAGGCCGCGCAACAGCGCTGGGGCTCTCCCAGCCGCGAGCCCGGCCCGGACGCCTGATCCCGGCGCCTGCTGCGCGCCTCGCCTCACCACAGCAATCCCTCTTACCTGCGAAAGGAAGAAACTGCCATGCCAGCAAACATCGAGTCCATGTTCTCCGTCCGGGAAATGCCCTGGCACCAGGAAGGCACCGTCCTGCCGGACTACCCCGGCGACTGGGACCAGGCCCGCAAGCTCGCCGGACTCGACTGGGACCCCATCACCACCCAGGTCTACGCACTCGCCGACCTCGACGCCGACGGCACCCCGCGCTATCAGCCGATCGACGGCTGGAAGTGCATCGCCCGCTCCGACAACGGCGCTGTCCTGTCGCTGAACCGCGACACCTACACCGTCATCGACCACAGCGAAATGGGCGAGATCGTCGAAGCCGTCCTCGCCCAGCCCAACGTCAAATGGGA
Source organism: uncultured Actinomycetes bacterium (assembly GCA_963837515.1). Classification (GTDB taxonomy): domain Bacteria; phylum Actinomycetota; class Actinomycetes; order Streptosporangiales; family Streptosporangiaceae; genus RYN-230. Next base: position 722,037 of record CAWINT010000014.1, on the reverse strand, counting down.
AACCGCAGGCGTCCTCGACGGCGGCCGCGCCGTCTGGTGCCTGGCCCTGCTCGACGAACCCATCACCCTGCCCGGCGACGCCAGCCCCACCCTGCCTTACCTGGCCATCACCAACCGGCACGACGGCACCGCCGCCTGCGCCCTGCGCGCCACCGCCGTGCGCATCGTGTGTGCCAACACCTTCCGCGCCGCCGAACTCGAAGGCGAGCGCACCGGCACCACCTTCTCCTTCATCCACAAGTCCAGCTGGCGCAACCGCATCGACGAAGCCCGCGCCGCCGTCACCGGCGCCCGCCGCGAAATGCGCCGCTACAGCGAACTCGCCGCCGAACTCCTGGCCATCCCGGTCACCCGCAAGCAGCGGGAACTGTTCGTCACCGAGTTCATCCCCATGCCACCCCAGGGCCTGGTCACCGACCGGGTGGCCCGCAACGTCGAAGAAGCCCGCAAAGCCGTCCGGCTGCTGTTCGACTCCACCACCAACGAGCAGATCGCAGGCACCGCATACGGCCTCATCCAGGCCGCCGGTGAATACCTCGACCACGTCCGCACCGCCCGCAGCTGGGAAACCCGGCTCAACCGGACCCTGATCCGGCCCGAGCCGCTCAAGCACAAGGCACTGACCCTCGTCCGCGAAATCGCCGCGTCATGACCGGGACAGGAGAGCCCGTACCTGTGCGCGAGATCATCATGCCGCTCACGTCACTGACCCTCGCGGCCATCCAGGCGGAAGCGCTCCGCGCGCACTGCCGCCACGCCGAGCACTCAGTCCTGAGCAAGGACATGACCAACGGTGAACGGCTCGCGATCCTCGTCGAAGAAGTCGGCGAAGTCGCCCACGCTCTCACCTATGACGGTGACAAGGACAACCTCGAAATCGAGCTGATCCAGGTAGCTGCCGTCGCCGCCTCCTGGGTCGAGGCACTCAACACACGATGACCGTCCCGGCCGTCGCTCTCACCCCCAGGCCCGATGATGATGACGGCCTGGGGGTGGGGGCATCAGCCGGAGCCCTCCTCGACCTCGCTGCCCGCGCCGACTTCCACCGCTGGGAAACCCAGCTCGCCGCCACCGGCAACTGCGCCAACCCGATCCGCCTGCAAGGCCGCATTGACGCCATCGACCGCGCCAGCGGCGAAGCCCGCACCATGTACGACACCGACCACGAGCCCGGCAGCGTGCTCCTGGTCGCCTGCGGCAACCGCCGCGAGCACGTCTGCCCCGCCTGCTCCCAGGTCTACAAGAACGACGCCCGCCAGATCATCCGCTCCGGCCTCACTGGCGGCAAAGGAACCCCCGACACCGTGGCCGCGCACCCGTGCGTGTTCGCCACCCTCACCGCACCCGGCTTCGGCCCGGTCCACACCACCCGCACCGGCCGCCGTGGCCGCCAGCTGCCCTGCCGGCCCCGCCGCGACGCCACCCAGCGCCGCTGCCCCCACGGCCGGGACATCTCCTGCCGCCGCACCCACCCTCCCGACGACCCCCGGCTCGGCCAGCCCATGTGCCCGGACTGCTACGACTACACCGGCCACATCCTGTTCAACGCCTACGCCCCCGAACTGTGGCGCCGGTTCACCATCTACCTGCCCCGCCAGCTGGCCCGCCTGACCGGCATCACCCAGAAGGCCCTGCGCCAGCAGGTCCGGGTCCGGTTCGTCAAAGTCGCCGAATACCAGGCCCGCGGCCTCGTGCACTACCACGCGATCATCCGCATGGACGCAGCCAGTGAGGACTGCCAGCCACCACCCGGCCGGTACACCGCCGCGCTGCTCACCCAGGCCATCCGCCAGGCCGCTGCCGCCGTCTCCTGCGACACGAGCAGCCTCCTCGCTGACAGCCATCCGCCGCGCGCTGGGCGACACGGGCGCCATTGTTGCTACAGATCCCAGCCTTGGGCGTATCCTGCGATTCGGGACACAGATCGACACCCGGCCTATCCGCTCTGATGCTGGCGGGCTACCGGGCACCGGATCGGCGCTGTCTGCGCAGGCGGTCGCGAACTACATCGCGAAATACGCCACCAAGACGATCAGCGCCCCCGGGCTACCTGATCATCCCGTCCGCAGCCCTGCTGCTATCGCCGCGCTTCATTGCGGCCAGCACTACAAGCGGCTCATTTCTACTTGCTGGGAACTGGGAAAGCACCCGGACGCCGCCTCCCTCGGCCTGAACCGGTGGACCCACATGCTCGGCTACCGGGGCCACTTCCTCACCAAATCCCGCCGCTACTCCGTCACCTTCGGCCAGCTGCGCCAGGCCCGCGTCACCCACCGCAAAGCCCAGCGGCACCCAGACGGCGAGAAAGACCCGTGGGGCCGCGACCTCGACGAACACACCGTCCTGGTCATGGCCAGCTGGCACTACGCCGGAACCGGCCACGCCACCACCGCCGAACGCCAGCTCGCGCTCGCCGCCGCCGCACGCGCCCGCGAGCACGACCAGATCGCACGAGAGGAGACCTGGACGAACTAACCACCAAGGAGACCAACCGCAATGGAACAAGCTGCTTTACCGGCCCGGAGAAGCCGCCGCAAGTGCTCGGCCGCAGCAAGACCGCTCTTGTATCAGCTGATCCGCGCCAACCGAATCCGCTCGATCAAAGACGGCAAGTTCCGGTTCATCACGGCCGAGGCGCTACAGGAGTACGTACGAACACTTGAACAGGGAATACGAGGAAGCGAGTTAGATGACAGCAAATCAGCCAGCACGAAGGCGTCATCGGGTCAATGGCGATGGCTCGGTCTACAAGCGCCAGGACGGCTACTGGGTCGGCGCGTTCTACGCCCGCACCACCTCCGGAGCACGCAAGCGCGTCGTGGTCTACGGCAAGAGCCTCGACGAGGCCCGCGACAAGCTCGGCAAGGCCCAGCAGCAGGCCCGGGCCGGAGTCCCCGTTCCTGACGAAGCGTGGAAGCTCGGCCTTACCTCGAGTACTGGCTGGAGAACTTCGTCAAGCACAACCGGCGCCCGGCCACCTACGCCCTCTACGAGATGATCGCCCGCCTGTACCTGATCCCCGGCCTGGGCACCAAGAGGCTGACCAGCCTGACCGTCCCGATGGTCCAGGACTTCCTTAACCAGCGCCTGGCCAAGGGCGACTCCGTGCGCAAGGTCCAGGTCATGCGCACCGTGCTCAGCGCCGCGCTCACCCGGGCTATTCGTGAAGAACTGGTCGTCCGCAACGTCGCCCGCCTGGTCGAACTGCCCGAATGGCGGCGCGGCACCATCCGGCCCTGGTCGGCCGACGAGGCCAGGCAGTTCCTTGCCGCCGCCAAGCCGGACCCGCTGTACGCGGCGTTCGTCCTGCTCATCTTCTACGGCCTGCGGCGCGGCGAAGCGCTCGGCCTGCGCTGGGAGCGACATCGACCTCGACGCCGGAACGATCCAGATCCGCAGCAGCTCCAGCGCATCCGGGGCGAACTGCTCCTCGCCCCGGTCAAGACACATGCGGGGAAGCGAGACCTCCCGCTGCTCGACGTCGTCCGCCAGGCGCTCGACGACCAGGCCGGGCGGCAGGCCGCCTACCGCGCTGAGATGGGCTCCGCCTGGCCAGAAACCGGACCTCGTCTTCACCACCAGGACCGGGCGGCCGGTGGAGCCGCGAAACTTCGTCCGGTCCTTCCGCCGCATCTGCGATGACAACAAGCATCCGGCTCATCAAGGTCCACCACCTCCGGCACACGGTCGGCTCGCTGCTCAAAGACCTGCACGTGCCCGCCCGCGACGCGCAGACCATCCTCGGGCACACCCGGATCAGCACCACCCTGGAGATCTACACCGACACCGACGAGCAAGCCCGCCGCGACGCACTGACCCGGCTACATGGGCTGCTCGACCAGGGCCAGAACTGAGCCGTTGCTACAGAACATAGCTACAGACGGCTCGTCTGCGATCTTGGAATCTGGAGTTTTGGCTGGTGCGCCTGGCAGGACTCGAACCCGCGACCCGCTGCTTAGAAGGCAGCCGCTCTATCCAGCTGAGCTACAGGCGCCGGACAACCTATTGTGCACGCTCAAGGTCACATGACGGACACGTTGCGACCGCGAGACAGGCCGGCATCGGGCAGGCCAGGCGGCATGTGGCGGGCCGCGTGCCGCCCCGGCCGCCCCGCTAGGGTGCAGCCATGCGGGGCGCGCTGCTGGTCGCCGGGACCACGTCGGATGCGGGCAAGAGCGTGCTCACCGCGGGGCTGTGCCGGGCCCTGGCCCGGCGGGGGATCAGGGTGGCGCCGTTCAAGGCGCAGAACATGTCGCTCAACTCCTACGTCACCGCCGGCGGCGCGGAGATCGGGCGGGCGCAGGCCATGCAGGCCGCGGCGGCGGGCATCGAGCCGGACGCGCGGATGAACCCGGTCCTGCTCAAGCCGGGCAGCGACACCCGCAGCCACGTCATCGTGCTCGGCCAGCCGGCTGCCGACGTGAGCGCCGCTGAGTACCGGCACCACGCCCAGGAACTGCTCACGGTCGCCCTGGACAGCCTCGCCTCGCTGCGGGCCGAGTACGACGTGGTCATCTGCGAAGGGGCGGGCAGCCCGGCCGAGATCAACCTGCGGCCCACCGACATCGCCAACATGGGGCTGGCCCGGGCGGCCGGCCTGCCGGTCATCATCACCGGCGACATCGACCGGGGCGGCGTGTTCGCCGCGCTGTACGGCACCCTTGCCCTGCTGGGGGCGGAGGACCAGGCGCTGGTCAGCGGGTTCGTGATCAACAAGTTCCGGGGCGATCCCGGCCTGCTCGCCCCGGGGCTGGGCATGATCACCGGCCTGACCGGCCGCCCGGTGCTCGGCGTGCTGCCCTGGGCCGGGGGACTGGCCCTGGACATGGAGGACTCGCTGGCGCTGGACGCCGCGGGCGGGCTGGGGTCAGCACCACGAAGCGGTTCGTTCGGGACTGAGGTTCTCCGGGTCAGCGTGCTGCGCACCCCCCGGATCAGCAACTTCACCGACCTGGACGCCCTCGCGGCGGAGCCGGGCGTGCTGGTCCGGTTCGCCACCAGCCCGACCGAACTGGCCGACGCCGACCTGGTCGTGCTGCCCGGGTCCCGGGCCACCGTCGCGGACCTGGGCTGGCTGCGCGAGCGCGGGCTCGCGGACGCCGTCACCGCGCGGGCCCGGGCCGGGCGGCCGGTGCTCGGCATCTGCGGCGGCTTCCAGATGCTGGCCACCGAGATCGACGACCCGGTGGAGTCCCGGGCCGGCCTGGTGGCCGGTCTCGGGCTGCTGCCGGTGCGGGTCACGTTCGGCCCGGGCAAGATGCTGGGGCGGCCGCGCGGCACCGGGTACGGGGCCGAGGTCACCGGGTACGAGATCCACCACGGCATCGCGCGGCTGACCGGCCCGGCCGGCCCGTTCCCCGGCGGCTGCCGCGCCGCCGCCGTGTGGGGAACCAGCTGGCACGGGACCCTGGAGTGCGACGAGTTCCGGCGGGCGTTCCTGGCCGAGGTCGCGGCGGCGGCCGGGCGGGATTTCACCCCCGCGCCGGGCCTCAGCTTCGCCGCTGTCCGGCAGGCCCGGCTGGACACCCTGGCCGACCTGGTGACCGCGCATCTGGATGTCGCGGCCGTGGACCGGCTGCTGGCCGGGGGCCCGCCGCCAGCGCTGCCGATCATCCCCCCGGCTGGGGTCTCCCAACCGCCGCCGCACGCGGTTCACCCAGGGCAGCGGTAAAGCGCTGGGGCCGGGCCGGATAGCCCGGTATCCTGGGGGCATGCAGGTCATGCCGCAGCACGTCGCCGCCGCGCGAGCTATCCGCTCGCCGGCCGCCGCTGCCTGACCTCGTTCTCCTTCGCTGGCGACCGGAACCGGCCCGCCAGCGCCCGCCCCGCACGTCCCTGGCCCGCGTCCTGGCCGGCCCTTTCCGGCGCTCCTACCTGGAAAGGGCCGGTCATGAACTATCAGCAGGTCGTCAACACCTTCCTCGGGTTCTTCCGCGAGCGCGGGCACCAGGTGATCGCGCCGGGCTCACTGATTACGCCGCCCGGCGACCCGGTGCTCTTCACCACCTCCGGGATGCACCCGCTGACGCCTTATTTCCACGGCCTAACGCACCCCGCGGGGAACCGCCTCGCCGGGGTCCAGCGCAGCCTGCGCACTACTGACCTGGACGAGGTCGGGGACGCGACGCACCTGACCCTGTTCGAGATGCTGGGCTCCTGGTCACTGGGCGACTACCCGGGGCCACAGAGCCTGCGCTGGGGCTTCGAGCTCGTCACCGAGCGGTTCGGCCTGCTGCCCAGCCGGCTGCACGCCACCGTGTTCGGCGGCGACGGGCGGCTCGGGCCGGACACCGAACTGGCTGACACCTGGGCCGGCCTGGGCATCCCGGTCGAGCTGACCGGGATGGAGAACTGGTGGTCCAACGGCCCGACCGGGCTGTGCGGCACCGACTCCGAACTGTTCGCCTGGACCGGCGACGGGCCGCCGCAGGGCACTCCGTCCACCGACGGGCGCTGGGTGGAGCTGTGGAATCACGTCATGCTGCGCTACGAGCGGCTCGCGGACGGCACTTTGCGGCCGCTGGCCCGGCCCTGCGTGGACACCGGGATGGGCCTGGAACGGCTGCTCATGGTGCTGCAGCGGGCCGGTTCGGTCTACGGGACCGACCTGCTGCGGCGGTGGGCCGGCCCGGTGGGGCAGCTCTGGCCGGGGCTGGATGAGCCGTCGCTCCGGCTGGTCACCGACCACCTGCGGGCGAGCATCGTGGTGCTGGGGGAGGGCGTGCGGCCGGCCAGCACCGGGCGCGGCTACGTACTGCGGCGGCTGATCCGCCGGGCGCTGACCGCGTTGTGGCGCGGGGACACCGAACGAACCCTGGCGGATCTGCCCGGGGGGCTGCTGACCGGGACGTTGCGGTACTTCGGGCTGGACGGGCTGGACGGCCCGGGGGGGATCCGGGCGGCGCTGCTGGCGGAGGAGCAGCGTTTCGCCGGGCTGCTGTCCCGCGGCCGGGACGTGCTGGCGCGGCGCGGGATCCGCGCGCCGCTCACCGAGGAAGAACTCCGCTACCTGCACGAGACGCACGGCCTGCCGAGGGAGTTCATCCCGGCGGTGCTGCCCTGACCGGAGTTCGTCACAGTTTGGGTCCGGGGCCGCCGGGTGGGCGGCGGTTAGGGCACGATGGTCCGCGCGGCGGGGGTCCGCGCGGCGGGCGCGCGGCGGGCACGGGACGGTCCGGTGCCGGTCGCCGGCCAGGGCCGGGTAAGGAGCCAACGTTGCTGATCATCTTCGGGTTGCGGGTCATCTACCGCACCCTCGGGCAGGGCGTCTTCTTCTGCCGTAAGTGCGGGGGCGACCGGCGGTACCGGCACCGGGCCGGCCGGCGTTTCTGCACCGTGTTCTTCCTGCCGGTCATCCCGCTGAACCGGGCCGGCGAGCACGTCCAGTGCCAGACCTGCCGGACCCGGTACGTGACCGAGGTGCTCAGGCTGCCGACCGCCGCGCAGATGCAGACCGCGCTGCCGGCCGGGATGCGGGCGGCCGCCCTGGCGATGCTGCACGCCGGCGAACCGGCCAGCCCCGCGGCGCGGCAGGCGGCACTGGCCGTGCTCGGCGGCGCCGGGGGCCGGGAGGCCGCCGGGGCGGCGGCAGCCGGCGACGAGGCACTGGCCGGGATCCCGCAGTCGGCCGAAGCCACCGGGCACGCGCTCGGGCAGGTCGCCCGGCAGCTCACCCCGGACGCCAAGGAGTGGTTCCTCGCCCAGGTGGTACGGATCGGCACGGCCGACGGGCCGCTGACCGAGCGGGAACGCCGGGTCGCCTACTCGATCGGCGCGGCCCTGGGGATGACCGAGGCGCAGACGGTCGGCGTGATCACCCTGGCCGAGCGCGCCGCCCGGGATTAGACCCGGATTAGACCGCCGCGGGCTCGGCGGGCGTGCCGGACCTGCCACCAGAGGCGTTGCCTGTGTAGCCTCAGGGGCGAGGAGGTCGACATGCACCAGCCGCGCATTCCGCACGTTGCCAGCACGGACCCGGAGATCGCCGGGCTGATCGAGGACGAGGCCCGCCGGGAGTTCGAGAAAGTCCGGCTGATCCCGTCGGAGAACTACGCCTCGGTCGCCGTCCTGGAGGCGTGCGGTTCGGTCCTCAACAACAAGTACTCCGAGGGCTACCCGGGCCGCCGGTACTACGAGGGCCAGCAGTTCATCGACCAGATCGAGACGATCGCGCGGGACCGGGCCAAGGCGCTGTTCGGCGTGGCGCACGCCAACGTGCAGCCGTACTCGGGGTCGCCGGCCAACCTCGCGGTCTACCTGGCCTTCCTGCAGCCGGGCGAGACGGTGATGGGCATGGCCCTGCCGATGGGGGGGCACCTCACCCACGGCTGGTCGGTGTCGGCGACCGGCAAGTGGTTCCGTTCCGTGCAGTACGGCGTGCGCCCGGAGACCGGCCGGGTGGACCTCGACCAGGTCCGGGACCTGGCCCTCGCGGAACGGCCGAAAGTGATCTTCTGTGGCGGCACGGCGATCCCGCGGACCATCGACTTCCCCGCCTTCGCCGAGATCGCGGCGGAGGTGGACGCCGTCCTGGTGGCCGACATCGCGCACATCGCCGGGCTGATCGCGGGCGGCGCGCATCCCTCCCCGGTCGGCTACGCGCCGGTGATCACCACGACCACGCACAAGACCCTGCGCGGCCCGCGCGGCGCCATGATCATGTCCACCGCGGAGTACGCCTCCCCGCTGGACAAGGCGGTGTTCCCTGGCCTGCAGGGCGGCCCGCACAACCACACCACGGCGGGCATCGCCGTGGCCCTGCACGAGGCCGCGCAGCCGGAGTTCGCCACGTACGCCCAGCAGGTGGTGGCGAACGCCAAGGCGCTCGCGGCGGCCCTGGCTGAGCGGGGCTACAGCCTCGTGTCGGGTGGCACCGACAATCACCTCATCCTGATCGACCTGACCCCGCAGGGCATCGGCGGCAAGCCGGCCGCCAAGGCGCTGGACCGGGCCGGTATCGAGCTGAATTACAACACGGTGCCGTTCGACCAGCGCAAGCCGTTCGACCCGTCCGGGATCCGGCTGGGCACCCCGGCCATCACCACCCGCCGCCTGAGTGAGCAGCACATGCCGCAGATCGCGGCGTGGATGGACGACGCCATCACCGCGGCGCTGAAGGAGGACGAGGCGGCCATCGAGCGGATCGCCGGCGAGGTCCGCGACCTGCTGGCCGACTTCCCCATGCCCGGCTGGGCGCCCGCCCCGTGACGGCCAGGCCGAGGGCGAACGCCCCGGCACTGGCGGCCAGCGCCAGGCGCAGCCCGGGCCCGAACCCCAGGCGGCCGCCGACCAGTGATCCGGCCACCGCGACGCCGAGGGCGCTGCCGACCTGCCGGGCGGTGTTGAGCAGGCCGGCCGCCGCCGCACTGCGCCCGGGCGGCGCTGCCTCCAGCACCGCCGTGGTCGCGGCCGGCATGGTCAGGGCCATCCCCGACCCCGCCGCGAGCATGGGAACCACCAGCATCCAGTACGGGGTGGCGGCCCCGGCGAGCGCCAGCCCGGACAGCCCGGCGGTCCCGAGGAGCAAGCCGGTGATCATGGTGCGGCGCGGTCCCTGACGGCCGGTGAGGCGGCCGGACAGCACGGCAGCCACCGGTACGGCGGCCGCCTCGGGGACCAGCGACAGCCCGGCCGCGAGCGGCGCGTCGCCGCGGGTCTGCTGGAGGTACAGGCTGAACACGAACAGCTGCCCGTAGAAGCCCAGGTTGATGAGCAGCCCGACCAGGCTCCCGGCGGCGAGGACCGGCCGCCGCGCCATCGCGGGCGGCAGCATGGGGCAGGCCGCCCGGCGCTCGGCGGCGCGGAAGACGGTCGCGGCCACGGCGGCGACGGTCAGGCCGGCCGCCACCGGCCAGGACCACCAGCCGTGCGGGCCCGCCTCGATCAGGCCGCCGGTCAGCGCGGTCAGTGCGACGATCACGGTCACCTGGCCGGCCGGGTCACCCCGGCGGTCCGGCGCGCCTGGGGCGGCTGGCACCCGGCGGCGGGTGAGCCAGCAGGCCAGCACCCCGGCCGGGACGTTGACCAGGAAGACCAGCCGCCAGCTGGCGGCCGCGGTCAGCGCGCCGCCCAGCACCGGCCCGGATGCGGCCGCCAGCCCGCCGACGCCGCCCCACAGGCCGGCCGCGCGGGCCCGGATGGCCCGTTCCGGGTAGCTGGCCTGGAGCAGGGCGAGTGACGTGGGGACGAGGAGCGCCGCGGCCGCGCCCTGCACGAGCCGGACCGCGACCAGCACGGCGATGGACGGGGCCAGGGCGCAGCCGGCCGACGCCGCGGTGAACAGGGCGCCCCCGCCCAGGAACGTCCGGCGTGGCCCGAACCGGTCACCGGCCACCCCGCCCGACAGCAGCAGCGCGGCGAACGCCAGCGTGTAGCCGTCCACCACCCATTGCCGCCCGGTGATGCCGCCGCCCAGGTCGTGGCTAACCGCGGGCAGTGTCAGATTCACCGCCGTCGCATCGAGGATGACCATGAAGTAGCCGAGCGCCACGGCCAGCAGCGGTACCCACGACGTCCGGCGGCCCGCGGCGGTGCGTGCGGTGGTTATGGCCATAGGCCGGAGTCTGCCCGCCGGATGGTTCGGCCCGGGCCGAACCATCCGGCTGTTAGCGTGCCAGGATGGTGGAGGTTATGCGGGGCGAGGCGGACATCGCGCCGGTCGGTGCGCTCATCGGGGACCCGACCCGGGCCCAGGTGTTGATGGCCCTGGTGGACGGGCGGGCGCTGCCCGCCAGCCGGCTGGCCGCCGAGGCGGGGGTGGCACCGTCCACCGTGAGCGAGCACCTGGCCCGGCTGCTCGCGGCGGGGCTGGTCACCGTGCGGTCCGAGGGCCGGTCGAAGTTCTACCGGCTCGCCTCGCCCGCGGTCGCCGATGCCCTGGAGGCGATCGCCCGGATCGCCCCCCAGCGGCCGATCCGCTCGCTGCGCCAGGGCAGCTACGCCCGGGCCCTGCGTGAGGCCCGGACCTGCTACAACCACCTGGCCGGGCGGCTGGGCACCGGGCTGCTGGCCGGGTTCCTGGACCAGGGGCTGCTGGCCGGCGGGGACGGGCGGCATCATCCGGAGCGGGCCCGGGCGGACCGGCTGTCCGCGCCCGGCCGGGACCTCAGCTACCGGCTCACCCCCCGGGGGGAGGAGATCCTGGGCGGGATCGGCGTGGACCTGGACGCGGTGCTGGCGCGGCGGCCGGCCGTCCGGTACTGCCTCGACTGGTCCGAGCAGCGGCACCACCTGGCCGGGCCGCTCGGCACGGCGCTGGCTAGCCGGCTCTTCGAGCTGGGCTGGGTACGCCGCGGGGAACGCCGCCGGGTGGTCCGGGTGACCGACGGCGGGCGGGAGAAGCTGACCGCAGTGCTCGGGCTGCCAGCTGGCTGGGATCAGCCGTCCGCTGATCCCAGCCAGCTGCGCGCTTAGCAGGAAGGGGCGGGGGACCCGGCAACGGCATGCAGCGGGGCGCGGCGTGAGCCGATGGTGAGAGCCGCGCCTGGCCGGTGGCGCTGAGCGCCGCGCGGCGCGTCCGGGCCACCCGGCGGACGCGGCGGTGACCACCGGGGGTGTGGACCACGCGCGGAGTTAGTGAGCGGGGACCCGGACCGGACGGGATGCCGCGTATCGGACGTGCCGGGCGGTGCCTGGCGGGTGTCCGATTGAGAATGTGCAGCCGAACTGCTGTCTGGACAACACTTCGGCTGCACAGTTGCCGGCCGGTGCCAGTTGGCGGTGTGGTGGCGGCGGGTCGGTTGGCGGTGTGGTGGCGGCCGGTGCCAGTTGGCGGTGTGGTGGCGGCGGGTCGGTTGGCGGTTTGGTGGCGGCCGGGGCCGGGGCCGGGGCCGGGGCCGGGGCCGGGGCCCGGTGGCGCTGGGGGCGTTAAGAGCGGTGCTCTCGTTTTGTCTCCTTGCTCTGCTACCATACCGGGGTGAACGCGAGCCGAACCGCCCGTGAGCGGGTACGCGCCGAGCTGACCAGGGAGATCACCGACGCCGCGCGGCGCCAGCTGGCCACCGAGGGGGCGGCCGGGCTGTCCCTGCGGGCCGTGGCCCGCGAGCTGGGTATGGTCTCCTCGGCCATCTACCGCTATTTCCCGAGCCGGGATGACCTGCTGACCGCGCTGATCATCGACGGGTACAACGCGATCGGCGAGGCGGCCGAGCGGGCGGACGCCGCCTGCCCGCCCGGTGACTTCGGCGGCCGGTGGCTGGCCACCGGCCAGGCGATCCGGGACTGGGCGCTGGCCCACCCGCATGAGTACACCCTGGTGTATGGCTCGCCCGTGCCGGGCTACCAGGCGCCGGAGCGGACGATCGGGCCCGCCGCCCGGTCCGCCGCCGTATTCGGCCGGATCGTCAGCGAGGCTTACCGGGCCGGTGCCGTGCAGCTGCCGGAGACCTGCCCGCCGCCCGGTTCCTTCGCCGCTGACGCGGCCCGGCTCCGTGAGCTGGTGCTGGCCGGGGTGCCTGACGAGGTGATCGCGGCGTCCCTGGCCGCCTGGACCGCCCTGTTCGGCCTGCTGAGCTTCGAGCTGTCCGGCCAGTTCGAGAACGTCATCACGGACCGGGCGGCGTTCTTCGCGCACAGTGTGCGCCGCCTGGGCCGGCTGGCCGGTCTGCCCGGCTGACTGCCCGGCTGCCCGGCTGCCCGGCTTCGCCCGGGTTGCGCCCCGGCGCCGATCGAACCTATATTCGATCTCACGATCTTAGCTGTCTTCCCCCGGACAGCCGGCCCATGGCGAAGGGGAGCGGCAGCGCGTGAGCAGGGTGTACGGGGAACCGGCCGACGTCTGGCTGCGGGACGGCACCCCGGAGCGGTTCGTCTGGCGGGGGAGGAGCTACACGGTGCTCGGCGTGCTGGATCACTGGATGACCAGCCGCGAGTGGTGGCGGCAGCCCGCCCCCGACCTGGACGTCCCGGCGGAGCGCGAGTTCTGGCGGGTGGAGGCGTCCCCGGGGGGCGGCGCCCGCCCCCGGGTCTTCGAGCTGCACCGCGATCCGGCCACCGGACCCTGGACGCTGGCCCGGGTATGGGATTTAACGAACCCAGCTGGGCCAGCGACTTCGTCCACCTGCGGGTAGCCTCCGCCTACTCGCTGCGGTACGGGGTCGCCAGCCCCGCCGCCCTGGCGGCGGGCGCCGCCCGGCACGGGATGCGGGCCCTCGCCCTGACCGACCGGGACGGGCTGTACGGGGCGGTCAAGCACGCGGTGGCCTGCGCGGAGGCGGGTATCGCGCCGATCCTCGGGGCCGATCTGGCGCTGGCGGCCGCCGGTGACCCGGCGGAGGACGCCGGCCGGGTGCTGAATTCCGCGGCCCCGGTCCGGCTGCGCAGCGAGGATGCCCCGCGGGTGACCTTCCTGGCCGAGGGCCGCGCGGGGTGGGCCTCGCTGTGCCGGCTGGTCAGCGCCGCCCATCAGGCGGGCCCGCGCGGCGCCCCGCTGATCAGCCACGACCTCGCCGCCGGACGCCCCGGCCTGGTCATCCTGCTCGGCCCGGACAGTGACGTGGGCCGGGCCGTCACCGCCCGGCGGCTGGACCACGCCGCCGCCGCCCTGGCCCGCTGGCGGGACTGCGGTGAGCCGGTCATCGAGATCGTCGATCACCGCACCCGGGGCAGCCAGCACCGGGCCGCCCGGATGCTCCGGCTGGCCGCCGACGCGGGGGTGCCCGCCGTGCTCAGCAACGCGGTCCGGTACGCGGCCCCGGCCGACGCCGCCATCGCGCAGGTGCTCGACGCGGCCCGGCAGCTGGCCCCGCTGGGCCAGCGGCATCTGGCCCGGCGCAACGCTCAGGCCTACCTGGCCAACGGGGCGGAGATGGGCCGGATCGCGCACCGCGCCGCCGACGAGGAGACCGCCCGGCGGCTGCTCGCCGAGACCGTGTCGCTGGCCGCCCGCTGCACCCTCGACCCGGCGGCCGACCTCGGCCTCGGCGGCCGGTTCATGCCGGAGATCGAGGCCGCCGACCCGCTCCGCGCGCTGCGCACGAGGTGCGCGGAAGGGCTGCGCCGCCGCTATCCGGGCGGCCGGGGGCAGCGGGCCGCCCGCCGCCGGGCGGCGCAGCGGCTCGCCCATGAACTCGCCATCATCGCCAAGACCGGGCTGGCGGCCTACTTCCTGACCGTCGCCGACGTCACCGAGCTGATCCGCGGCCGCGGGATCCACTGCTCGATCCGCGGCTCCGGCGCGGGCTGCCTGGTCAACTACCTGATCGGCATCTCGGACATCGACCCGCTCGACTACGGCCTGCTCATGGAGCGGTTCCTGTCCGAGAGCCGCCCCGGCCTGCCCGACATCGACCTCGACGTGGAGTCGGCCCGCCGGATCGAGGCCTACCGGGCGATCGTGGACGCCTACTCCGAGCAGCGCATCGCCTGCGTGTCGATGATGGAGACCTACCGGGCCCGCAGCGCGATCCGGGACGTGGCCGCCTCGCTGGGGCTGCCCCCGCACGAGATCGGCCTGCTGGCCAAGGCGTTCCCGCACATCCGGGCCGGCCACATCTCCGGCGCCCTGGCCGGGCTGCCCGAGCTGCGCGCCAGCGGCCTGGCCATCCCGCAGCTCACCGGGCTGTTCCGGCTGGCCGAGCGGCTGGACGGGCTGCCCCGGCACGTGGCGATGCACCCGTGCGGCGTGGTGCTCTCGGATGCCTCCCTGCTGGACCGGACGCCAGTCGAACGGAGCTTCGAAGGACTGCCGCTGAGCCAGTTCGACAAGGACGACGTGGAGACCGCGGGCCTGATCAAGCTGGACGTGCTCGGGGTGCGCATGCAGTCGGCGATGGCGTACACGGTGGCCGAGGTGGAGCGCACCCGGGGCGAGCGGGTGGACATCGACGCCGTCGGCTGCGCGGACGAACCTACGTTCGAGATGATCCGCAGCGCCCGGACCCTGGGCTGCTTCCAGATCGAGTCGCCCGGCCAGCGCGAACTCGTCGGCAAGCTGCTGCCCCGGGACATCGGCGACCTGATCGTAGACATCTCGCTGTTCCGGCCCGGGCCGGTCAACTCCGACATGGTCACGCCCTACCTGGAGATCCGCCGTGGCCGGCGGTCGCCGGCCTACCCGCACGAGGACCTGGCGGCTCCGCTGGCCGAGACCGGCGGGGTGGTCATCTTCCACGAGCAGGTGCTGCGCGTCATCCACGCCATGACCGGCTGCGGGCTGTCCGCGGCCGAACGGATCCGCCGCCAGCTGTCCGACGATGGTGCCCGGGAGGAAGCGGGAGAGTGGTTCCGGGAGACCGCGCTCGACCGCGGCTACGACGCCGCCACCACGGCGCGGGTCTGGGAGGTGCTCGCGGCGTTCGGCGGGTTCGGCTTCTGCAAGGCGCACGCGGCGGCGTTCGCCATCCCCACCTACCAGTCAGCCTGGCTGAAGCGGCACTACCCGGCCGCGTTCTACGCCGGGGTGCTCACCCACGACCCCGGGATGTACCCGAAACGGGTCATCATCGCGGATGCCCGGCTGGCCGGCCTGCCGATCCTGCCGGTGGACGTGAACGCGTCGGCCGGCGACTGGCGCGTCGAGCCGGTCCCCCAGCTGCCGGGGGAGGGACTGCGGCCCGGGCTGCGCGAGGTCAAGGGCATCAGCGAGGCGGAGGTGGCGAGGATCGTCGCCGGGCAGCCGTACACGTCGCTGCGCGACCTGTGGGAGCGGGCCGCCCCTTCCCGCCCGGTCGCCGAGCGGCTGGTCCTGGTCGGCGCCCTCGACTCGCTGCACCGGACCGGCCCGGCCGGCGGCCCGGGCGGCCTGTCCCGGCGCGATCTGCTCGCCCGGGTCGGGGTGCTGGACCGGCGCCGCCGGGCGGCCGCCCCCGGGCAGGCGCCGCTCGGCTACGCCGGTGACGGGCTCGCCGAACTGGTCCCCGCGGGCGAACTGCGCGAGCTCACCCCGGCCGAGCGGGTCGAGGCGGAGCTGGAGATCCTCGGCATCGACCTGAGCCAGCACGTGCTGACCTTCTACGATGACCTGCTCGATGAGCTGGGCGTGGTCCGCTCGGCCGGCCTGCGGCACGGTCGGGCCGGTGCCCGGGTCCTGGTCGCGGGGGTGAAGGTGGCTACCCAGACCCCGGCCATCCGGTCCGGGATGCGGATCATCTTCGCCACTCTCGACGACGGGACCGGGCCGGTGGACCTGGCGTTCTTCGAGTCCGTCCAGCCCCGCTGCGCCGCCCGGGTGTTCGGCTCCTGGCTGCTCGTGGTCCGTGGCCGGCTGCGCCGGACCGGGGAGTCGGTGTCGGTCAATGCCGAGGAATGCTGGGATCTGGCCGCCCTGGCGGAGATCCGCGCGGCGGAAGGCGCCGCGGCGGTCCGCGCCGCCATGGCGGCCGGTGATGTGCCCAGCCCCGGCCGCCCCGGGGCGCCCGGCCGCGGTCCGGGGCCCGGTGCGACACGGCCCGGTGCGCCGGGGCCCGGCGCGGCGGAGCCAAGGGTTGTTTACCCGAACGGCTTCGTGCTGTCTCCCTACGCCGAAACCGGATCCCCCGGTACCGGGCTGAAAGGGCCGCCCCGGCGCCTTTGGCATGCCAGCACGGGCAGTTCCGGCGATGTTTCCGATCCGGCCGGGTCGTCTACTTAACACCGGCTGGCCTGCTTTTTAAGCACCAAAAATTTGGCAGAGGTGGTTTAAAAGCTATCCCGGCCCGGATGTCGGGGGTGGGTCTTTTCATAGGTGACTCCACCACTTACGCTCCCTGTTAACGATGATGAGTCGTGTGAGCCGCTAGGCGTCCGCCGGGGGGCAGTAAAAGGCGGAATGCCGTAAAAGCGGCGCATGCGGCATCCGGGGGGGATTCATCATGCGCCTGTACAGGCATGTCCGTGCACTCGCGCGCCGTCCGCTGGCTGGCCCGCTCGGGGGGGCCGGGGCCGCGCTGCTCGCGATCACTCTCCTGGCCGCCGCCGGCGGCCCCGCCGTGGCCGGGAGTACCGCCGTGGCCGGGAGTACCGGGGCGGCCCGGCACGGGGCGGCCCGGCACGGGGCGGCGCGGCGGGCGGCGGCCCGGAAGGTCACCTACCGCGGTGTCACGTTCACCATCCCGGGCAGCTGGCGGGTGATCAACCTCGCCGCCCAGCCGCAGCAGTGCGTCCGGTTCGACCGGCACGTGCTCTACCTGGGTCACCCCGGGAGCGCCCAGCACTGCCCGGCCGGGCTCATCGGGACCACCGAGGCCATGCTCGTCCAGCCTGCCGCCAGCCGGCCCGGCACGCAGGCCGCGGCCTACCCGGCGGACCGGCTGATCACCGTGACCGCCCGGCGGATCATGGTTACCGCCACCTACCGCACTGACCGGGCGCTGATCACCCGCATCCTGGCCAGTGCCGTGCTGCCCGCCGCCGCGGGCCGTGCCGCAGTGAGCTCACCGCCTGCGGACCTGCCGGGAGACCTGGCCGCCGGGCCTGCCGCCCGGGCCAGCCTGCCCCGGTCCGCAACCGACTACACCGGCCAGGGTTTCGACGCCTGCACCGCGCCCAGCGTCGCGCAGATGCAGACCTGGCGGCAGCAGTCCCCGTACCGGGCGGTCGGCATCTACATCGGCGGCTCCGACCGGGCCTGTGCCCAGCCGAACCTCACCGCCTCCTGGGTCAGCCAGCAGCAGCAGGCGGGCTGGCACTTCATCCCCCTCTACGTCGGGCCCCAGGCTGGTTTCGGGGAGCTCAGCTCGCCCGTTAGCCAGGCGGTCAGCGCGGCCAAGAACGCGGCCAGCCAGGCCATCCAGCTGGGCTTCGGCCGGGGCGCACCGCTCTACTACGACATGGAGGCGTTCCCGGCCTCGCTGAACACCGCGGTGCTCCGCTTCGAGACCGCCTGGACCAAGGAACTGCACGTCCTCGGCTACCGGTCCGGCTTCTACAGCAACTCCCTGTCCGGCGTCGTCGACCTGGTCAACAACTACACCAATACGGCCTACGTCATGCCGGACGTCATCTACGACGCCCTGTGGAATGGCGCGGCCAACACCGCCGACCCGGCCGTGCCCAGTACGGACTGGGCCCACCATCAGCGGATTCACCAGTATCTGGGCGGGCGGAACGTCAGCTACGGCGGCGTCACGATCAACATCGACCAGGACTACCTGGACGTGCAGCACTCCAGCTCCGGCGGCGGGGGCGGTGGTTCCGGGAGCGGCGGCTCGCGGCAGTCGTCGCAGGCCGCCGCGCAGCCCAGTGGCGCGATGACCGCTTTCTACCGGGGAACGAACGGCCAGCTGTGGCGGGACTCGTTCACTCCCGGCAGCGGCTGGCAGGGCCCGGCCGCGCTGGGCGGCTCCCTGGCCGGTGAGCCTGCCGCCGTCGCCTCGGCTCCCGGCACCACGGCGGTGTTCGCGCGGGGCACGGACGGCCGTCTCCGGGAGGCGGTGTCGGCCGCCGGGTCCGGCTGGTCGTCCCTGGCCCCGGTCGGCGCGGCCAAGCTGGGCAGCGGGCCGGCCGCCGTGGCCATGAGCAGCGGCGTGATCGACGTGTTCTGGCGTGGCGCCGCTGACAACCATCTCTGGCATGCCGAGTACAACCCAGGTAAAGGCTGGGCCAAGCTACAGAATCTGGGTGGCCAGCTGGCATCGGTCCCTGCCCCGGCGATCTCCGGCGCCGGTACGCTGAATGTGTTCTGGAAAGGCACCGACGGGCACCTGTGGCAGATCAGCCGCGCCCCGAGGCGGTCCTGGGGCAAGGCGGTGAGCCTGGGCATGGGCCGGCTGGGCGGCGCCCCTGCCGCCGCAGGACTGGCCAACGGCACGATCGATGTGTTCTGGCCCGGACGCTCGCACCAGCGGGTGTGGGGTACCCGGCACGTGCCCGGCACCCGCTGGGCCGCGGCCAGGCCCGTCGGCGGTGGCATCTCGGCGGGCCCGTCCGCGGTGGCCGCCGAGACGGCCGCCGACGTCTTCTGGCGGGGCTCCGACGGCAAGCTGTGGTGGAGCGCGAGCCAGGGTGCGGGCTGGCGCCAGGCCTCCCAGCTGGGCATGGGAGCACTGGGCAGTGGCCCGTTCGCGGCCGGCCAGCCCAGTGGTGTGGTGGACGTGTTCTGGAAGGGATCGGGCAACCGGTCCCTGTGGCACGCCAGCTACCACGGCGGCGCGTGGGCCGGCCCGGAAAGACTGGGCGGCGCAGTGGGCTGACCGGGAAGTCGCGGCAGGCTGGCCGGAACCTGGGGAATTGCTGAGAGGAGGGCCGGTACCAGGGACATCATCGGATCCCCGTACTGTATACCTGTTTGGATGACCTCTCGGTCTCCGAAGGAATTAGGACGCTCATGACATTCTTCCCGCCTGGGCTCTCTGCGGCCCTGTGGCGAATCGTCCCGGCGCCGCTGCGCAGTAAGCTCCGCAGCGATCTGGTCAAGCGCTTTGTGCGATTCGCCCCGGCGGCAGCGTGCGCGGTGGCCGCTACCCAGCTCACATACATCATCTGCCTGGGCGTGCTGGAGCTGACCGCCGGCCTTTCCGGATTCCTCGGGTGGCTGGCTGGCGCGGCCGTCAGCTACGTGATCAGCCGCTGGGCCTGGGAGCGCAAGGGGCGGCCGCACCTGCTCAAGGAGACCGTGCCGTTCGTCGCCGTGTCGATCGGCGCGGGCATCGTGCTGACGCTGGCCAGCAAGCTCGGGAACCACGTAGCGATCTCTATGGGCCTGGACGGCGCGGCCCAGGTGATCGTGGCGGACATCTTCTACTTCGGGGCCAACTGCCTCACCTTCGCGCTCCGGTTCGTGATCTTCCATTACGTGCTGTTCGCCGACCGCAGGCCGGAGGCCGACCTGCTGGCGATGGTCGAGGGGCGGGAACCGCCCTGGGCAGCCGGGCCGGCCGTGGACCGGCCGGCGGCGCCAGCCGGGCCGGAAGCCGCTGACGGTGCGGAGACGGCGGCCCCCGACGGCCGGCTGGCCCCCGGCCAGGCGGCAGCGGGACTGGTGCCCCGCCCGGGGCTGAACGGCGGCCACGAGCCCCTCCAGGGGACGAACGGCGCGCCGCGGCGTGCTCACCGCCCCGGAGCGGACCGGTCTGCCTTAGATATCTCGGGTACCCAGCGCTGAGCCGGTCCCCCCGGATGCCGGGCATCGGCGTCCTAGCAAGGCGGAATGCTGACCATCGCTGGGGACGCGCAGGACCGGTCGCCCAGCTGCGCGTGAACCCGGCGAGCCCCGCGACCGGCTAGGCCGGGCCGGTCCGGCCGGGGGTGTCGGACGCCGCGGCGGGCTCGTCCGCCGGGCGGGGCAGCGTCTGGGCGGCCGGGCCACGCCGCCGCTCCCGCCACCAGGTGCCCAGCACGACCCCGGCGTACCGGAGGCCGTAGATGGCGTTGTGCCCCTTCTTGCTCTCCCCGACCTGGCGCTTGTGGATGGTGGCCGGTACCTCGGCCACCCGGAAGCCCCGGGACAGCACGCCGATGAGCAGTTCCGCCGACTGGTACTGCGGCTGCTCCAGCCGCACCGCGCCGGTTACCTCAGCGCGCATGGCCCGCAGCCCGAACGAGGTGTCGGTGATCCGCTCCCCGGTCAGCGTGCTGATCGTCACCGCGAACAGCCAGGTGCCCAGTCGGCGGACGGGGTCTTTGGTCTCCTGGCTGCCGAGCTTGCGCGAACCGGTGACGAAGTCGGCCTGCCCGGCGACCACCGGGGCCAGCACGCGCTCCATCTCAGCCGGGTTGTACTGGCCGTCCGCGTCCGTTGTAACGATGTACCGGCCGCCGCCGTCCCGGGCCAGCCGGTACCCCAGCCGCAGCGCCGCGCCCTGGCCCCGGTTCACCGGGACGTCGGCCACCAGGGCGCCGTGCGTGCGGGCCTCGGCGACCGTCTCGTCCTGGGAGCCGTCCGACACGACCACCGGGCGGGTGGCGAGGCCGCAGATCGTGGCCGGGAGGGTGTCCATCACCGAGCCGATGACACCCTGCTCGTTGTAGGCGGCGATCACGATGACGACAGGCGGCAGGTGCTCACCGGCGTCCCCGGCCTCGGCGAGGAAGGCCTTCACCGCGGCATCGTCGACCGCCTGGTCTTCCGCCCGGTTCCGGCTCATGATGCTGCCTTCGCCCCGCGTGCGCGGCTATCCGCCCCTGTGGCCTCGGCGCCCATCTACTCTCCATTCGCGTGCGTGCCGGTCAGTTCAGGAACCGTCGTACCGGATCCAGCTAGCTCCCTCCCGCGCCACCCTGGGAACTTCCTGAAAGGAGGCCGGGAATTCAGCGAGCCGGGACTTACCGGTGACCGGCGTCGGCTGGACACAGCAGTGCCCCGGCAATTCCCGCTGACGCCCGATCGCCAGGCGGCTCACGGCGCCGCCGGGCCGCCGGGGGACGCAGCCACGGGCGTGCCTGGTCAGTGTAGCGGTGCGCCGCCCATCCTCGGACCGATCATGAAAGTCTCGGCTGGCGGCCTGTGCCATGCTGGCGGGGCGGACCCGGGCGTGGCGGCCGGGCCGGTGCCGCGGCGTTGCCCCGGGCCGGGCGGTGCCGGGGCCGGCGCAGGCGCGGGATGGGCGGGAAGGGGTCGGTCGTGGGCGGGATGCCGGTGCCGGGCGACGGGCTGCCGGAGGCCTACCAGATCCTGCGGTCGCGTATCGATCTCAGCCGCCTGGCGCCGCTGAGCCGCGCGGTGGCGGAGCACGTCATCGTGGCCAGCGCCGACTTCGACTACGCGACCGACCTGGCCGGCGAGGAGGCGGTGCTGGCCGCCGCGGTCGCGGCGCTCGCCGCCGGGGCGCCGGTGGTGGCGGACACCGCCGCGGTGGCCGCCGGGGTCAGCGGGTACCCGGTCGTCTGCAAGAGCGAGGACGGGCTGACCGTGCGGCTGGCCCGGACGGCGGGGATCAGCCGCCCGGCGGCCGCGGTCCGGCTGGCGTTCGGCGAGGCCGGCCCCGGGGCGGTGTGGCTGGTCGGCGGAACGGCGGCGGCCCTCGACGAGCTCATGTTCAGGAACGTCCAGCCGTCGCTGGTCATCGGCGTGCCCGTCGGGCTGGCCGGGGCCGCGGAGGCCAAGGATGCGCTGCGCGCCAGCGGGTTGCCCGCGCTGAGCAACATCTCGGAAAAGGGCGGACCGACCGTGGCCGCGGCTGCGTTCTGCGCGCTGGCGGATGCCGCGCTGGACTACCCGGCGGGGGCCACCGCGGACGCGGCTGCCGCGGTACGGCTCCATCTGGCGCGGGCCGGGCTCGCCGGGCGGCTGCCCGGCTCATGAGGTGCCGGGACCGGCCCGGATCCGGATACGCTCGGGACGGGGGGAAGGCCGGGTGTCAGGCCGGGCTTCCCGGTAGCACGCTGCCTGGGGCCGGCCGCCAGCCCGCTGGCACCGCTGGGCGCGGCCCAGCCGGGAGGCTAAGGAGGGCGGACCGCCATGGTCGCCGGTGTGGCTGCGCCCTATCTGCTTGCGCTCCGGCTCAGCGGGCGGCGCGTGCTGGTCGTCGGCGGCGGGTCGGTGGCGGCCCGGCGCGTCCCCGCGCTGCTGGACGCGGGCGCGCGGGTGGAGGTGGTGTCCCCCGAGGTGACCCCGGCGCTGCATGACCTGATCCAGGCGGGCCGGGCAGGCTGGCACCCTCGCCGCTACCAGCCGGGTGACTGCACCGGGGCGTGGCTGGTCTGCGCCTGCACCGACGACCCGGCGGTGAACGGGGCGGTGACCGCCGCGGCCGAGCAGGCCGGGATCTGGTCGGTACGGGCCGACGACGCCGCGGCGTCCGCCGCCTGGACACCGGCCTCTGGGCAGGCGGGGGACGTCCGGTTCGGCGTGGTGAGCGGTGACCCGCGGCGCAGCGCGGGCATCCGGGACGAGGTCCTGGCCGGGCTGCAGTCCGGCCAGCTCAGCGCCCGCCGCCGGCGGCGCGGCGGCGGGCGGGTCGCGCTGGTCGGCGGCGGTCCCGGGGACCCCGGGCTGATCACCGTCCGCGGCCGTCAGTTGCTGGCCGAAGCCGACGTGGTGATAGCCGACCGGCTGGCGCCGCGGTCGCTGCTCGACGAACTGGCGCCGGACGTTGAGGTGGTCGACGCGGCCAAGATCCCGCGCGGCCGGGGCATGGCGCAGCAGGACATCAACGACGTGCTGGTGGGCCGGGCCCAGCAGGGCCGGGCGGTGGTCCGGCTGAAAGGCGGTGATCCCTTCGTGTTCGGGCGCGGTGGCGAGGAGGTCCTGGCCTGCCTGGCCGCGGGTATCCCCGTCACCGTGGTCCCGGGGGTGACCAGTGCGGTGGCGGTGCCCGCGGCGGCGGGAATCCCGGTCACCCACCGGGGGCTCAGCCAGGAGTTCCACGTGATCTCCGCGCACCTGCCGCCCGGTGACCCGCGGTCCACGGTGGACTGGGCTCAGCTGGGCGTTTCGGCGGCCACGCTGGTGCTGCTCATGGGCCTGGAAAACCTGGCGGAAGTGGCCAATACTCTAATGCGCCACGGCCGGGATTCGGGTACTCCCGTTTCGGTCATTGTGGACGGTACCCTGCCCATGCAGAACATAATTACCACGGGGCTCAGCGCCGTAGGTGGCGCGGTCAAGCAGGCCGGCCTGCGCCCCCCAGCCGTTGTTGTGATAGGTGAGGTGGTGAACGTCGGCGTGGAGATCGCAGAACTCTCACGAAGAGTGCACGCCGAGGCGCAAAGTGTAGTCGTGCCCACGTCACGGGGGCCGGCCGGAGCCATGCCGACGCGGGAAGGGCAGTGACAGGAGAGCAATGACGGAAGGGCAGGGCCTTGCCGCCGCCTCGGTTCGCGCTGCTCGCGCGGACGCGGTGGCCGCACCTGGCCCCATCCCGCCGGGCGCGGCCCAGGACCAGGTGCAGCCGGCCGCCCGCCCGGAACCCGGTGCTGCTCAGCCCGGTGCTGCTCAGCCCGGTGCTGCTCAGCCCGGTGCTGCTCAGCCGTACGGTGCCCAGCCTGGCGGCCCGCAGCCTGGCGATCTTGAACCCGGGCGGCACCGCCGCGTGGACGCCCGGCAGCTCGAGGCGGCGCTGCTCGAACTGCGCCGCCGGATTGTTGCCGCGAGCCTGGTCTTCGAGACGGAGACCGCGGCGGCGATCCGGGAGGAACGGCGCAAGCTGCTCAGCCAGATCGATGACTATCTGCTGCCCCGGGTGCGCCAGTCCGGGGCGCCCATCCTGGTCGCCCTGGTCGGCTCCACCGGAGCCGGCAAGTTGACGCTGGTCAACAGCATCGTGGGCGCGCAGGTCAGCAATACCGGCATCCGCCGCCCGACCACCAACAGCCCGGTGCTGGCCTGCCACCCGGACGACGTGGACTGGTTCGCGGAGAATGTCTTCCTGCCGACGGTGCCTCGGGTCCGCCAGGAGGGCCTGGCCCGTTCCGGCCGGGATGGCCTGCTGGTGCTGGCCGCGAACGAGGGGATGCCGCAAGGCGTGGCCTTGCTCGACACCCCGGACATCGACTCGGTGGTCGAGGCGCACCGGGAGTTCGCGCATCAGTTCCTGGACGCCTCGGACCTGTGGCTGTTCATGACCACGGCGAGCCGTTATGCCGACGCGGCGGTCTGGGAGCTGCTGGAGTACGCCAAGGAGCGGGGCGCAGCCCTGGCTATCGTGCTGTCCCGCGTGCCACCGGCCGCCAGCACTGAGCTGACCAAGCATTTCGGCGCCATGCTCCAGGCCAACGAGCTGGGGGAGAACCAGCGTTTCGTCATCACCGAGACGGTGATCAGCGACCACCGGCTGCCGCCGGAGGCCGCCGCCCCGGTCCGGGAGTGGTTGCAGGAGACGGCCGTCTCGGCCGACCGGCGGGTGGCGGTGCTGACCCAGACCATGGCGGGGGTGCTGGACACGTTCCGCGCCCGGGTGCCCGCGCTGGCCGCGGAGGTGGAGGCCCAGCTGGCCATCCGCGCGGATCTGCGGGCCGCGGTGGAAGGCGCCTACGCCGCCGCGCTGGCCGAAGCGGATCAGGCGCTCTCGGACGGCTCCCTGCTGCGCGGCGAGGTACTGGCCCGCTGGCAGGACTTCGCCGGGACCGGCGAGCTGCTGCGCGGGCTGCAGGCGCCCCGCGGCAGGCAGGGCGGCCGGCAGCGCAAGCGGGGCGTGCCCGCCCGGGCCCGGTCGCTCAAGAGCGCCCTGCGGGCCAGTATCGAGTCGCTGGTGACGTCGGTGGCCGACCGGGGAGCCGAAGAATCGGTCCGGCGCTGGCGCAACCATCCGGCCGGTGTGGCGCTGCTGGACGCGTTCGCCGCCCGGGACGCCGACGACGAGTGGGGCGGCTCCCAGTTCGCCGTAGACGCCGGGCTGGCCTTCGCCAGCGCACCCGGGCCGTCCCCGGCGGCCCGTGACGAGCCGGGCGCGGACAGCCCGCTCCGCGCGGCCACTCCGGCCCTGGCCCGGGCATCGGCCGACCTGCCGGCTCACGCGGCCCGGGCGGTGAGCGGCTGGCAGGATCAGGTGCTGCGGCTGGTCCAGGCGGAGAGCGTGACCAAGCGCTCGGTCGCCCGGGTGATGTCGTTCGACGACGACTCCCTGGCCACCGTGCTCACCGTGGCCATGCTGGGGCAGCAGGACGGGGACGGCGGGCCCGCCGACGGCGCCGGCACGGTCCCCCAGGTCCTGCTGACGTCGCTGTTCGGCGCCGGGCCGCTCCGCGACATCCGGGCCCGGGCCCGGGCTGACCTGCGGGACCGCATCGGCCGGCTTTTCGATGAGGAGCTCTTGCGGTTCGTCCAGGTGATTGACTCGGCCGGGACGCTGGATGATGCTGCGGCCGTCCGGCTCTACCAGGCAACCTATTCACTTGAGATGGCGCGATGAGCATCGGCGAGTATCAGCCGACCTGGCTGGGCACCTCGGGGCTGCCCGGCCTGGGCGAGCCGGGGCAGCAGCCCGGACCGGGGATCGGCGGCAACGTGTCGTCGCGGCTGACCGCGCTGGCCCAGATCGCCGCGATCGCTGCGGCCCGCAGCGGCCCCGACGGCTTCGCCGTCCCGCTGCTCACCGAGGCCGAGCAGCTCGTGGCCCGGGCCGGGGAGCGGCTGCGGATGTCGGCCAGCCACACCGTGGCCGTCCTGGCGGGCGGCACCGGCAGCGGCAAGTCTTCGCTGTTCAACCAGCTGGCGGGGGCCGATTTCTCGGCCGTCGGGGTGATCCGCCCGTTCACCAAGGAGCCGCATGCCTGCGTGTGGGGCATGGACGGAGCCGCTCCGCTGCTGGAATGGCTGCGGATCCCGCCGCGGAACCGGTACGCCCGTTCCAGCGCCCTCGGTGAAGGCGAATCCTCGTTGCGCGGCCTCATCCTCATCGACCTGCCGGATCACGACTCGGTCGCAGCCGGTGCCTCGGTGGAGACCGACCGGCTGGTCGGCCTGGCGGATCTGATGGTGTGGGTACTCGACCCGCAGAAGTACGCGGACGCGGCGGTGCACAGCCGCTACCTCAAGCCGCTGGCGGGCCACTCCGCGGTCATCGCGGTGGTGCTCAACCAGGCGGACCTGCTCACCGCCGGGGAGGCGGATGACTGTACCGCCGACCTGACCCGGCTGCTCGAATCCGAAGGGCTGCACGATGCCCGGGTGCTGGTCACTTCGGCGCGCACCGGGGCGGGCCTGGATGAGCTGCGGGGCCTGCTGGCCGAGACGGTCACCGAGCGGCGCGCCGCGAGCAGCCGGATCGCGGCTGACCTCGATGTGATGGCCGTGCGGTTCCTGCCCTACGACGGGCTCCGCGGGGCGGCCCAGGACGCGGATCCCGAGGAACCGGCCGAGCTGCCGCCGGGCAGCGCCGCCGCCCTGGCGGAACCGTTCGGGCGCGCGGCCGGGGTGGCCGGGGTCGGCCAGGCACTGCAGAGCGCCCGGGAGCTGCGGGCCGTGGACTACGTCGGCTGGCCGGTGTCCTGGCTGGTGGACCGGGTGCTGGGGCGTGACCCGGTGCGAAAGCTGCGGCTGGGAAACCTCTGGGAGGAACTCCGCGGCGTGTCCGCTGGGCCGGCCGGCGCTCAGCAGGCCGAGATCGACAACGCGCTCACCGACCTCGGCGAGCACGTCGCCCCGCAGCTGCCCAAACCCTGGTCGGCCACGGTGCGCGCCGCCGCGCGAGCGCGGCGCAGCGAGATCCCCGCCGCGCTCGGCGCCGCCATCGGCGAGTCGCTGCCCGCCGAGAACAGCGTCGAACCGTGGTGGCGGGCGGTGGCGGTATGGCAGGGACTGCTGCTCGGCTGTGCCATCACCGGGCTGGCCTGGATCGGCGCGATCCTGGCCATCGGCGTCTTCCACGCGGCCGACCATGCCATCGCCATCTTGAGCGACGCCGCGCTGCTGCCCTGGGTAGCTTTGCTGATCGTGGCCATCCTGGTGCTGGGCTGGCTCACCGCCTCGGGGGCCATGAGCCTGGTGAGCTCCGCGGCGCTGGCGGAGCGCACCACGGTCGAAGCGCAGATGCGGACGGCCATGATGGAGGTGGCCGAGGAGTACGTGCTGGCCCCGGTCCGGCAGGAGCTGGCCGAGTACAGCCGCTTCTGCCACGAGCTGAATACGCTCCGCGACTAGCGTCGGCTGGCGCGCTACGGGTCAGCGGCGTCTCCCCGGGACCGGTTCCGGCGCGTTGGCGGGCACGGCCGAGGTGCCCGCGCGGCTGGCTGGGCCCCGGGGTGGCCGCTGTCCGCTGCGGGCGTAATCCCCGGGGAACGTCGGCCCGCCCGCCCGGCGTTACGCTGACATTCCGTTGTAATCATGTAATGGCTGCAACGGCTGAGAGCGGAGGTGCTATGTCAGACCGGGAACCGCTGGACAGCTACTCGCAGCTCGTGGCCGGGGTAGCGGCCGAGCTCACGGGCAAGGTAGCCAGCCTGCGGGTACCGCGGGCCGGCCGGAGCGGGGAGAGCCTCGGCTCGGCGGTCGTGTTCACCGGGGACGGCTTCCTGCTCACCAACGCGCACGTGGTCGGCCGGGCGCCAGCCGGGACGGCATCCTTCGCGGACGGAACGACCGCGGCGTTCCGGGTGGTCGGCGCCGACCCGCTGTCCGACCTCGCGGTGCTGCGCACGACGGGGGCGACCCCGCCGCCGGCCGAGCTTGGTGCGGCCGACCATCTGGTGGTCGGCCAGCTGGTGGTGGCGGTCGGCAACCCACTCGGGCTGGCGGGCACGGTCACCGCCGGGGTGGTCAGCGCCCTGGGACGCTCGCTGCCCACCCGGAGCGCGTCCGCCGCGCGGCTGATCGAGGACGTGATCCAGACCGACGCCGCGCTCAACCCGGGCAACTCCGGCGGTGCGCTGGCCGACAGCCAGGCCCGGGTGGTCGGCATCAACACCGCCGTGGCCGGCGTTGGCGTGGGACTGGCGGTCCCGGTCAACGCGACGACGCGGCGCATCATCGCCGCGCTGATGCGCGACGGCCGGGTCCGGCGGGCCTACCTCGGGCTGGTCAGCGCGCCTGCGCCGCTCCCGGCCGCGCTGGCCGAGCGGGTGGGCCGCCCCGCCGGGCTGCGGGTGGCCGAGGTGGTCCCCGGCGGGCCAGCCGACCAGGCTGGGCTGCGCGCCGGCGATCTGCTGGTCAGCGCGGGTGGTCGGCCCGTGTCCACCGCGCAGGATCTGCAGCGGCTGATGTTCGCCGACGCGATCGGCCGGCCGATGGCGATCACCGTGATGCGCAACGGTGCCCTCGTGGACGTCATCGCCGAGCCATCCGAACTCGTCGCGGCCTGATCCCGGCGACCGCCGGGCCGGCGCGCGCCTACGGCGGGCCCGGCGGATTCTCGCACGCGGTACCACCAGTCTGGGCCGGGTCATCCACAGATGCGCGCCTCCGGGGCCGGCCTCCCCAGAACCTGGTTCGGGTCTCGTTGTGGTGCCACCGGGCCGTGATGGTGGACGTCACGGCGGCATGTTGCCGCCGGTGGCGCTGCCGTGGCGCGCCAGGAGCTGCCAGGAGGCTTGGCATGATCAACGAAGCCCAGGTGTTCCTCGCCGGGTACGTAGCCCGCGAGCCGAAGTTCCGCCTGACGAAGGCCGGTATCTCGATGACGATGCTGCGGGTCGGCTACACGCCGCGCCGGGTGGACCGCGAGACGGGTGAGTGGGCGGACGGGGCGTCCTCCTTCGTCACGGTGATCTGCTGGCGGGGACTGGCCGACAACGTCGCGACCTGCGTGCGCAAGGGGGAGCCGGTGCTGGTCAAGGGCCGTCTGCAGGTGCGCCCGTACGACAAGGACGGGGTGTCCCGGCTGGCCGTCGAGATCGAGGCCAGCTCGGTGGGACATGACCTGGCGCGTGGGGTGGCGAACTTCCGGCGGGCGCTCCGGTCAGCCGGCGGGACCGCGCTCGGCTTCCAGGCCGCGGCCGGCCTGGAAGGCCTGCCCGGGGCGTCGGACCCGCTGCCTGGCCCGCCGATGGCTGCCGATGACCCGGCCGCTAATGATCCGGCCGCCGATGACCTAGCCGCCGATGACCCGGCCGCCGATGACCCGGCGCCTGGCGAGGACGCGGCTGGCCCCGGCCCGGCCGGCGGGGCGGTTCCCGTCCCACCGCCGGACGAGGACGGCGACGACGTTGTCAGGCCGGCCTGTCGGCGCCGTTCTGACCCGATCCGTCACCCACTCTGACGGGGCCCCGTCACCCCGCCTCTGACGGAGCCCCGTCAGCCACCTTCTGACGGAGCCCCCGTCAGCCCATGACGGAGCCGTCACCGCCCGCGCAGACGGCCTGGTCACCGCCGCGGCGACGGCGCGCTGGGGTGGGATCCGCGAAATTCGCCGCCGGGCGGGCCTGCTGGCTCTACGCTGTTACCCAGCGTCATTGATCGGCCGCTTCTCGACTACGGAAAGTGACCGGATGTAGGTGCCGGAGGCCCGCCTGCGGCGGTCATGGGCAGGTGGCATGTCGGCAGTCCAGCGCACGATGTACCGGGAGCGCAGCTACGGGCTAGGTGGCCGCCCCGACGTCCCGTGGTCGGGGGAGCGGTTGCCGAAGCGGCCGCGGCTGGCGGCGTACCTGCTGGCCGTGGTGACGGCCGCGGCGGCGCTGACCACCTGGCAGCTCGACCGCACCCAGCTGCACCCAGGCCAGCTGGGCCTGTTCCTCGCCTTCCTGGGCGGCGGCGCGGCCTGTGTGGAGGCGACCCGGCGCTGGGGGGTGCCGCCGACCGGGACCCGCGACCTGCTCACCGCGTGGTGGCTGCCGGTCGCGCTGCTGCTGCCGCCCGCGTGCGCGCTGCTGGCCCCCGGGGTGATCGGGCTGCTCGGGCACTGGCGGGCCCGGCAGGGGCCGCTCTACTGGCGGGCGTTCACCGCTGCGGCACTGGGGCTGGCCGGGGCGGCCTGTTCCGCGGGTTTCCATGCGCTGGCGGGACCCGGCCGATGGCCGCTGCGGCCCGTCACGGTGGCCGAGGCAGGCGCCTTCGGCACGCTGTTCGTGCTCGTCAACGCGTCCCTGATCGGTGTGGCGGGACGGGCTGCCGCCTCCGGCCCGCCGCGCGGGACGGCCGCGTGGAACTCCGAGCGGGCCTTGGTGGACCTCGCCGGGCTGTGCGCCGGGGTCCTGGTGACGATCGCCTGCGCGCTCAACGGCACCCTGCTGGTCGTCGCCCTGCCGCCGGTCATCCTGCTGCAGCGCAGCCTGTTGCTGCAGCAACTGCGCACCGAGGCGCACACCGACGCCAAGACCGGGCTGCTCAACGCCGTCGCCTGGCAGCGGGAAGCGGACACCTGGATCCGCCGGGCCCGCCGGGCGGCCATCCCCACGGCGGTCCTGCTGGCGGACATCGACCATTTCAAACGGGTCAACGACACCTACGGGCACCTGGCCGGCGATGAGCTGCTCGCCGCCGTGGCCGCCACCCTGGTCCGCCACGTGCGGGCCTGCGACGTGCTGGGCCGGTTCGGCGGGGAAGAGTTCGTGGCCATCCTGCCCGGAGCCGACGAGCAGCAGGCCTGCTGGATCGCCGAGCGGCTCCGGGAACGGGTCCGGGCCACCGCCATACCGTCGCTCGGTGGCGACGTCACCATCACCGTGTCGATCGGCGTGGCCGCCCTCGGCCGGGACGGCACCGGATTGTTCGAGTTGCTGGCGGCGGCCGACGCCGCGCTGTACCGGGCCAAGGAGGCGGGGCGGGACCGGGTGTGCACGCTGCCCCCGGTGGCCTGCCCGTCCGACCCGCAGCGGCGTTGGCCCTAACCTTGGAGCATGCCTGAGTTTATCTATCAGATGAATGCCGCCCGCCTGGTGAAGGGCGACAAGGTGCTCCTTGACGACGTCACGCTGGCGTTCTTCCCGGGAGCCAAGATCGGCGTGGTGGGCCCGAACGGTGCGGGCAAGTCGACGCTGCTGAAGATGATGGCCGGCCTGGAGCAGCCGTCCAACGGGGACGCGCGGTTGTTCCCCGGCTTCACCGTGGGGTTGCTGAGCCAGGAGCCACAGCTTGATGCGGGCAAGACTGTGCTGGGCAACGTCGAGGACGGTGTCGCGGAGACCAAGGCGCTGCTGGACCGCTACAACGCGATCGCCGAGCAGATGGCCACCGACTACTCCGACGAGTTGCTGGCGGAGATGGGCAGGCTGCAGGAGCAGCTTGACCACCGCGACGCGTGGGACCTGGACAGCCAGCTTGAGCAGGCGATGGACGCGTTGCGCTGCCCGCCCCCGGACGCGGGTGTGACCGTGCTGTCCGGCGGTGAGCGGCGCCGGGTTGCGTTGTGCAAGCTGCTACTGTCCCAGCCGGACCTGCTGCTGCTCGACGAGCCGACCAACCACCTGGACGCGGAGAGCGTGCAGTGGCTGGAACAGCACCTGGAGAAGTACCCGGGGACGGTGGTCGCGGTGACCCACGACCGGTACTTCCTGGACAACGTAGCGCAGTGGATCCTGGAGCTGGACCGCGGGCACGCCTACCCCTACCAGGGCAACTACTCGACCTACCTGGAGACCAAGGCGTCCCGGATCAAGGTCGAGGGCGCCAAGGACGCCAAGCGGCGCAAGCGGCTGGAGGACGAGCTGGAGTGGGTCCGCTCCAGCCCTCGCGCCCGGCAGGCCAAGAGCCGCGCCCGGCTGCAGCGCTACGAGGAGATGGCGGCGGAGGCCGACAAGTACCGCAAGCTGGACTTCGAGGAGATCCAGATCCCGCCGGGCCCGCGGCTGGGCAGCCAGGTGGTCGAGGTGGAGAACCTCAGCAAGGGCTTCGGCGACCGGGAACTCATCGAGGGCCTCAGCTTCTCGCTGCCGCGTAACGGCCTGGTCGGTGTCATCGGCCCTAACGGGGTCGGCAAGACGACCCTGTTCAAGATGATCGTGGGTGACGAGAAGCCGGACTCCGGGTCGATCCGGGTGGGGAACACCGTCAAGATCGCCTACGTGGACCAGCTGCGATCCGGCATCGAGCCGGATAAGAACGTCTGGGAGGCGATCTCCGGCGGAGAGTCCACCATCCGGGTGGGCAACGTGGAGATCCCCAGCCGCGCCTACGTGGCCGCGTTCGGCTTCAAGGGGCCGGACCAGCAGAAGCCGGCCGGCCTCATGTCCGGCGGGGAGCGGGGCCGGGTCAACCTCGCCCTCACCCTGCGCCAGGGCGGCAACCTGCTGCTGCTCGACGAGCCCGCCAACGACCTGGACGTCGAGACGCTGGCCTCGCTGGAGCGGGCGCTGCTGGACTTCCCCGGCTGCGCGGTGATCACCAGCCACGACCGGTGGTTCCTGGACCGGATCGCCACCCACATCCTGGCCTGGGAGGGCGACTCGAACTGGTTCTGGTACGAGGGCAACTTCGAGGCGTACGAGAAGAACAAGATCGAGCGGCTCGGTCCCGACGCGGCCCGGCCGCACCGGGTCACCTACCGCAAGCTCACCCGCGACTGAACGGCCGCCGCGGCCCGCTGCCCCGCCTGGGCCCGGAGCCCAGCCGGGGCCGGGGCCCGGCGTCAGGCCTGCGCGATGCGGACCAGGTTGCCCGACGGGTCGCGGAAGGCGCAGTCGCGCACCCCCCACGGCTGTGACGCCGGCTCCTGGAGTACCTCGGCGCCCGCTGCCCGGACCTTCTCGAACGTGGTATCGAGGTCGTCGGAGCGGAAGATCGCGGCTTGCAGCGACCCCTGCGTCACCAGGGTCAGGAGGGCGTCGCCCTCGGCCTGCGAGCGACCCCCGTGCGGCTGGAACAGGACGATGTCGACGTCCTGCCCGGGGGCACCGACGGTGACCCAGCGAAAGCCCTTGGCGGAGACGTCATTGCGGACCTCGAGGCCGAGCGCGTCGCGGTAGAACCCGAGCGCGGCGTCGGGGTCGTGGACGGGAATGAACATGGCGGAGACGGTGACTGTCATGCCACGACCCTAGGAGCACCGGCCGGCCGCGTGCTTCTCCGATCCTGCTCGATGACGGCGCCGGCCGGCCGCGTTCAGAGCCGGACCGGGGTACGCCGGGGCCGCATCGCCAGCTTGCTGACGCACGGCGGAACGACCTCGAGGTCGCGGTGGTCGCGCGCGCGGTACTGCGACGGCGTCTCGCCGACGATCTCGGTGAAACGCGTGCTGAACGAGCCCAGCGAGGTACAGCCGACGGCGAAGCAGGTATCGGTGACCGACATCCCCTGGCGCAGCAGAGCCTTCGCGCGCTCGATGCGCCGCGTCATGAGGTAGGAGTAGGGCGTCTCGCCGTACGCCGCACGGAACTTGCGGGAGAAGTGCGCGGGCGACATGAGCGCGGTGCGCGCCATCGCCGGGACGTCCAGGGGCTGCGCGTAGTCGCGGTCCATCATGTCGCGGGCCCGGCGCAGGCACGTGAGGACGGCGAGCTCCGCTGGCGTCATGCCGACCACGGTACGCGACCGGCGGCCGCCGGGCGTACTCAGGCGGAGCTCAGGCCCAGGTCCGGCCGCCCGGGGCTGGCCGGCGCGTTCACCAGGCTGTGCGCGGCCGTCACCAGGTAGTCCCACAACTGGCCGTCCAGCGCGGGGTCCAGCCCGATCTCGTCGAGCGCCGCCCGCATGTGGCGCAGCCACGCGTCGCGCTCGGCTTCGCCGATGCTGAAATGCCGGTGGCGCATCCGCAGCCGCGGGTGGCCGCGCTGCTCGCTGTACGTGGTGGGGCCGCCCCAGTACTGGATCAGGAACAGCCGCAGGTGCTCCTCGGCCGGGCCGAGGTCTTTGCTCGGGTAGACGGCGCGCAGCTGCGGGTCGGCGGCCACGCCCTGGTAGAAGAGGTGGGTCAGGCGGCGGAACGTCTCCTCGCCCCCGACGGCCTGGTAAAAGCTGAGCTCCCTGGTCTCGTCCATGACGAATCCAGGGTAGTGCCCCGCGGGCCCCCCGGCGGCCGCGGCCGGGTGGCCGGGCCGTTGCAGGCCGGGGTGGCTCAGCTCTGCTCCTCCGGCGCGGGGTCGTGCGCCTTGGCCTCGGCCCTGGCGGCGGCTCCCGCGCTGATCGCCGTGGCGACCGGTTCCCCGCGCACCGACACACTGTCCAGCGCGCTCTTGAGCCGCTCGCGCAGCTCCCGGGCCACCTCCCACTGGCGCAGCGGCAGCGTCCGGGCCACCAGCCGCATCACGATGGCTTCGCTGGTCACCGACTCGACGCCCCAGACCTCCGGCTCCTCCATGATCACGTCCCGCCAGCGGGGCTCCTGCCACATCTGGGTGGCCGTTGCTTTCATGGTCTCGCGCACCCGGGGCAGGTCCTGGTCGTAGGCCAGCGGGAAGTCGATGACCGCCCGGGCCCAGCCCTGTGACTCGTTGCCGATCCGGTTGATGGTCCCGTTGCGCACGTGCCAGACCACGCCGTTGACATCACGCAGCCTCGTCACCCGCAGGCTGACCGCCTCGACCGTGCCGGTAGCGTCCCCGGCGTCGATGACGTCGCCCACCCCGTACTGGTCCTCCAGCATCATGAAGATCCCGGACAGGTAGTCACGGACCAGGCTCTGCGCGCCGAACCCGACGGCCACGCCGATGACCCCGGCGCTGGCCAGCACCGGGGCCAGGTTAAGCCCGAGATCGCCGGCGATGGTGATGGCGGCGATGCCGAAGATGAGCACGGACGCCGCGTTGCCCAGCACGGAACCGAGGGCCTTGGCCCGCTGCCGCCGCCGCTCGCCCATCAGCACGTGCGCCGCGTCGGCCTTGCCGTTGCCCGCCTCGGCCGCGTGCGCGGTGACCTTGGCGATCAGCCGCAGCGCGAGGATCCGGATGACGGCCGTCACCACCAGCACGAGAAGGATCTGCAGCACCAGCGTGACCGGGCGGGCCAGCCACACGTTGACCAGCTGGGCCGCGGTCGCGTTGTGCAGCACGTCCCAGGTGAGGCGGCAGGCGATACCGGGCGGTTGCCCGTGCTGGCTGCAGACGGATTGGAGGGTGTCGCGGGACGGCGCAGCGAAGCCGTGCGCCGTGGCGAGCACATGGGAGATCACCGGGAGTCCTTTCCAGGTCGGGCTGTCCAGCCACGTGCCGGGGCCGACTCACCATAGTGGCCGGCGGCCCCGACTGACCCGGCCCGCTCCAGCCAGGCCGGGCCCGGCGGGCAGCGGTCCGTCGGGCCCAGTTTGGTATCAGTCGGCGGGATTGTGATGACGTCGCCACGCTGAGCGTGCAAGATGCAATGTGTAGAGAGCGAATTGCATATTTTCAGATTCGGACGGAGCCGGCGACCTGGAACTCATTCGCTGGGGGCAAAGCCGCGGGGGGACGCGCGGCCAGCGGATCAGCCTGGTCGGCCGCTCGTGGGCGCCGGCCGGGCCGACGGCGCCTGCCGTGGGCGCCCGCCACCGTCCAGAGGAGGCAGGGGTATGGGAGCCGATCGCGCGGCAGCGGGGGGAGAGTCCGCACGGGAGCATCCCCGGCTGCCCAGCGGGACGGGTGCGCCGGGCGGGCCGGCGCGGGCGGCCGCCGGCGGTGAGACCAGCCAGGAGACCGCAGTGGCGCGGTCCATCCGGGCCGAGGGCCTGGCCGCCGGGCTCGCGGCCGCGGAAATCGCCCGGATGATCCATGCCCGCTGCGCTCCCGCCTACGGCACCACCCTGGTCCGGGCCCAGCGGCTGGCCCTGGGAATCGCGCTGGCCGACGTCGTCGCCCAGGTTCGCGCCAGGTACCAGGCGGAGGGCCGGACACCCCCCCGGTTCAGCCAGACACTGCTGTCGGCCTATGAGAGCGGCCTCAAGCGCCCCGGCCCGGAGTACCTGCACTACCTGTGCTGCGTCTACCAGGCGGAGCCGGAGAATCTCGGTTACCGGGGCCGCTGCCTGTGCGGCCATCAGCACGGCGGGCCGGCCCCCGCGTTGAGCCCGGGCAGGCCGGGACCCGGCGGGCCCGCGCCCGTGGTGGCCACGTCCCCGGCGGTGACGCCGGCGGCCCGGCCCGGCGTGGCTGGCGGCGCCACCCGGCCGCCTCCCCGGGTGCCGCCCGCGGCTGGCCAGGAGGCGGCGCCGGTCCCGGTCACGGGCGCCGCCGGGGGAGCCGGCCGGGCCGGAGGGCTGGCCCGGGTGACCCCGGCCCGGACGCTCACCGCGGCCGAAGCGCCGCCAGGCGGCGGCCCGGTGCCCCCGGCCGGGTGGGACGGGACCGGTGGCCGGCCGGGAGCGGACGACGGCTGGCCCGCACCCGGCCAGCCGGCCGCCCAGGCCGAGACCGACGACGACGCGGTGCGGCGCACCCTGCTGCGGCTGACCGCGGACGCCGCCGGCCCGGTGGACAGCCGGTTCTTCGGCGCGGCCGAGCGGATCCGGCGCCGCCTGGACGACGCGCTCGTCGGGGCGACCGTCTCGGTGACCATGCTGGATCACTGGGAGGACGGGGTCGCCGAGTACGGCCGGCAATACCTCACGGCGCCACCGCTGCGGCTGCTGTGTGACGTCCTGCTCGACCTCGGCGACGTGCGGCGGATGTGCGAGCACCGGCAGCCGCTGGAGTTCGGCGAGCGGCTGTGCGGGCTGGCCGCCCGGCTGGCCGGGCTGGCTGGCATGATCATGATCAACGTGGGTGACCAGCGGCTCGCCCGGTCGTTCTTCCGCACTGCCCGCACCGCCGCGGACGAGACGGGCGGCCGGCAGATGCGCAGCTGGGTCGCGGTCCGCGAGGCGCTGGTCCCGCTGTACTACGGTGATCCACGGCAGGCCGCGGCCGCGGCCCGGGCCGCGGCCGACCTGGCCGGGCGCCAGCCCAGCACGGCCGGGGTGATGGCGCCCATCGTGGAAGCCCGGGCGATGGCCCGCAGCCGGGAGGCCGGCCGGGCCTGCTGGCGCCGGGTGAACGCGGCGCTGGACCGGGCCCACGAGGCGTTCGACGGCCTGCCCGCGGACCAGCAGGCCGGCACGGCCTTCGGCTACACGGAACGCCAGTTGCTGTTCCACCAGGGCGATGCCCTGCTGGCGGTGGGGGATCACCGGGGTGCCGACGATGCGTTCGGGCAGGCGCTGCGGCTCTACTCGCCGGCCGAGTTCCTGGACCGGTCGCTGATCACGCTGGGCCAGGCGCGGTGCCGGCTGGTGGCCGGCGAGCCAGCCGAGGCGCTGCGGCTCAGCCAGGAGACGCTGCGGCAGCTGCCCAGCCAGCACCGCCCCGGCCTGGTGCTCCGCGCCGCCCGGTCGCTCGGCGATGCGGTGGCGGCCGAGCACGGCGACGTTCCCGCCGTACGGGACTACCGGGAGGCGCTGCTCACCGGCTGAGGCCGGTGTGGAAGGCGAGAAACGCCAGGCTGTCCGTGGACAGGGCGACGGCCCGGCTCACCGCGCGGGCCCCGTGGCCGACCTCGCCCTCGCGCCGGAGCAGGACCGGCCGGTCCGGCCACCGGGCGGCGGTCGCGTGCTGCAGGGCCGCGCACATCTTCCGGGCGTGGACCGGGTCGACGCGGGTGTCGTTGCCGAACACGGTGAACAGCGTCGCCGGGTAGCGCACCCCGTCCCGGACGTGATGGTACGGCGAGTAGCCGAGCAGCCAGCCCAGCTCGGCCGGGTCAGCGGCGGTGCCGTATTCGTCGTTCCAGGTCTGGCCGAGACCGAACCGCTCATACCGCACCATGTCCAGCAGGGGCGCGGAGCAGACCGCCGCGGCGTACAGGTCAGGCCGCTGGGTGATGGCCGCCCCGACCAGCAGCCCGCCGTTGGAGCCACCGGAGATGCCCAGTTGCTCCCGCGTGGTCCAGCCGCCGTCGATGAGCGCCTGCGCCGCCGCGTGGAAGTCGTCGAAGACATTCTGCTTGTGCTCCCGCAGGCCGGCCCGGTGCCAGGCCTCGCCCTCCTCCCCGCCGCCGCGCAGCGCCGCGATCGCATACACCCCGCCCGCCTCCACCCAGGCCAGCGCGGACGCCGAGTAGGCCGGGGCCATGCTGATCCCGAACCCGCCGTACCCGTAGAGAATGGCCGGCCGCGGCCGGCGCACAGGCGAGCCGGCGGATTCGCGGGGGGTTCCGGGGGGTCGTCCCCCCGGGTATCTGTCGGGCGAGGCGGGACCCGCCGCCAGGCGGGCTCCCTCCGAGCCGGCGGATTCGCGGGGGGTTCCGGGGGGTCGTCCCCCCGGGTATCTGTCGGGCGAGGCGGGACCCGCCGCCAGGCGGGCTCCCTCCGAGCCGGCGGATTCGCGGGGGGTTCCGGGGGGTCGTCCCCCCGGGTATCTGTCGGGCGAGGCGGGACCCGCCGCCAGGCGGGCTCCCTCCGAGCCGGCGGATTCGCGGGGGGTTCCGGGGGGTCGTCCCCCCGGGTATCTGTCGGGCGAGGCGGGACCCGCCGCCAGGCGGGCTCCCTCCGAGCCGGCGGATTCGCGGGGGGTTCCGGGGGGTCGTCCCCCCGGGCTAGCAGGGCTCAGCACCAGCATCCGGATCTCGGTGCCGTCCTTCGACGCGAACGTCACCTGCCGGGTGGTGATCTCGGGGATGGCCACCGCGCCGGGCGCCTCCGCCCACACAGTCACCGCGGCGGCCCGCGCGTCGTAGTGATACACGGTGAGCGGCGTGGTGGCGTCGGTGTAGCTGAACCACGCCTCGTGGCCGCCCTCCGGCCGCTCGCTGATGCCGCCGGTGCTGCCGAGCCGCGCACCACCCCCGGCCGCCCCGGAGCCAGGCAGCGCCAGCTGGCCGGTCCGCGCCCCGGTCTCCAGGTCGTGCACGGTGATCTCGCTGATGGTGTGCCGGGTCCACGACGCCAGCAGGACCGGGCGGCCCAGCTCCGGGCCGTCCAGGATCGCGTAGTCGGTGAGGATCGCCACCGGGTCCTCGGGCAGCAGGTCCCGCCAGTGCGGCTGGCCCGGCCGCGCCGGGTCGGTGACCGCCAGCCGGCCGCGCGGCGCGCCTGCGTCGGTGAACACGTACAGCCGCCCGTCCCGCCCGGGACGCAGACTGGTCTGTGCGTCCACGCCTTCCTGGACCGGCTGCAGGGCCGGCGCCTCCGGCGCCGCGGCGGCCAGGTCGGCCAGCCACAGGTCGTTACGCGGCGCGGTGCCCTCCGCCGCCGAGACCACCAGCCAGCGGCCGTCACGGCTGACCGAGGCGCCGTAATAGGTCGTCTTGTCCCGGCCTGCCCCGAAGATGAGCGCGTCCTCCGCCTCCGGGGCGCCGACCACGTGCAGGTAGACCCGGCGGTGGAACTGTTCCTCGCCCGGCGGGACCTGGCCGGGGGCCAGCTTGCGCACGTAGTAGAAGGCGGCGCCGCCGGGCAGCCAGGCGATCGGGGAGTACCGGCAGCGGGTGATCGGCCCGTCCACCGCCGCACCCGTGGCGACGTCGATGACGTGCAGCACCGACTCCTCGTCGCCGGCCGCCGACACCTGGTAGGCCAGCAGCCGCCCTTCCTTGTCCGGCTGCCAGGCGTCCAGCGTGGTCAGGCCGGACGGATCCAGGGTCACCGGGTCGATGAGCACCCGCTCCGGCTCGCCCGGGCCCGCGGCCAGCAGCACCCCGTGCTCCTGCCCGGCCAGGCGGCGCATGAAGAACTGCCGGGAGCCGCGCCACACCGGAGTGCCGCGGTAGCCCGCCGCCAGGAGCTGGCTGATCCGGGCGGCCAGCGGCTCGCGGGCCGGCAGCACCGCGGCCTGGGCGGCCCACAGGCCGTCCTGGGCGGACAGCCACTCCCTGGCCGGCTGGCTGGCCGCGTCCTCCAGCCAGCGGTACGGGTCGGCGACCTCGTGGCCGTGCAGGTTCTCCACGAGGTCGAGGCGGCGGGCCGGGGGATACCCGGTCACCGGCGCCGGGCTGCCGGGCGCTGGCTGGGCGGATGCGGTCATGCTGGCACTTTAGGGGACGCCCCGGGGGCGGCCGTCACCGCCGGGACCGCGCCCGGCCATGTTGTTTACCACGCCGCCACGCCGACGTTGTGTCAGGCGGGGGCCGGCCGGTTAGGCTGTGCATGCCAGCACCGCGTGTGCTCTCTGGCACGCGTGCTTGCCTACCGCACCAGGCAGGAGGCGGGCTTGCGACGGGTACTGCTGCTCAACGTGACGTACGAGCCGCTGACAACAGTCGGCCTGCACCGTGCCGTGTGCCTGGTGCTCGGCGAGAAGGCCGACGTGGTGCATGACGATTCGGAGGGTGCCTTGTTGCGCTCCTCCTCGAGGGTGCTGGCCGCCCCGTCCGTGATCAGGCTGCGCCGTTACGTCCGGGTGCCGCACCGCAGCCGGGTGCCGCTGACCCGGGGCGCGCTGATGCGGCGGGACAACTACCTCTGTGCGTACTGCGGGCGCCGCGCCGAGACGATCGACCACGTGATCCCGCGCAGCCGCGGCGGTGGGCACGCCTGGGAGAACTGCGTGGCCTCCTGCATGCGCTGCAACCACAGCAAGGCGGACCGGCTGATCGAGGAACTGGGCTGGACGATGAACCGGGTACCGACCGTGCCGCGCGGGGCGCACTGGCGGCTCATCGGTGCCGCCCACGACGGCGACCCGCTGTGGGCCGCCTACCTCCCGGAGACCAGCGCCGCCTGATCCGGCCGCGGGGCGGCCGCGGTGTTACCGTCACCGCACGGCACGAGGCGATCAGGGGCGGCCATGCAGCGCGACATCTTCGGACCCGACCACGAGGCGTTCCGCGACATGGTGCGCGCGTTCATCGCCCGGGAGATCACTCCCTACCACGCGCAGTGGGAGCGGGACGGTGTCGTGCCCCGGGACGTGTGGCTGGCCGCGGGCCGGGCCGGGCTGCTCGGCATCGACGTCGACGAGAAGTACGGCGGCGGTGGCGACCCGGACTACCGCTACTACCTGATCCTCAACGAGGAACTCGCCCGGGCCGGGGCCAACGGGCCCGGCTTCGCCGTGCACAACGACATCAACGGCCACTACTTCGCCCACCTCGCCACCCCCGGGCAGCGCGACCGGTGGCTGCCCGGGTACTGCTCCGGGGAACTGATCACCGCGATCGCGATGAGTGAGCCGGGCGCGGGCAGCGACCTGCAGGGCATCATCACCACCGCGGTGCGGGTGCCGGGGACCGGGGCGGGCGGGGACCATTACCTGCTGAACGGGCAGAAGACGTTCGTCTCCAACGGCCAGCTTGCCGACCTGGTCATCGTGGTGGCCCGGACCGACCCGGCCGCCGGGCACCGCGGGATCAGCCTGCTCGTGGTGGAGCGGGGGATGCCCGGCTTCGAGCGCGGCCGCAACCTGGCCAAGCTGGGGCTGCACGCCCAGGACACCTCCGAGCTGTTCTTCGCCGACGTGGCGGTGCCCGCGGCCAACCTGCTCGGCGAGGAGGGGGGCGGGTTCCTCGCGCTGATGCAGAACCTGCCCCGGGAACGGCTCGCCATCGGGACCACCGCGCTGGCCGGGGCGGAGCAGGTGTTCGCCGACACGCTGGCCTACTGCCAGCAGCGGCAGGCGTTCGGCCGTCCTATCGGCAGCTTCCAGCACAACCGGTTCACCCTGGCCGAGATGGCCACCGAGCTGGCGGTGGCCCGGTCGTTCACCGACCGGGCGGTGCTGGAGCACAACGCCGGCCGGCTGTCCAACGCTGATGCCGCGATGGTCAAGTGGTGGGACACCGAGCTGTGCAACCGGGTGGTGGACCGGTGCCTGCAACTGCACGGCGGCTGGGGGTACCTGAGCGAGTACCCGGTCTCCCGGGCCTACGCGGACAGCCGGGTCCAGACCATCTTCGGCGGCACCACCGAGATCATGAAGGAGATCATCGGCCGTGATCTGGGGGTGTAGCCCGGCACCCGCCACGGGTGAGGATCCGGTCCCTGCCGTTTCATCCGGTCCGGGGGATGCGGCCAGCCGGCCGGGCGCTGGATCGTGGCAGCGCGGGGGAGAAGACGGGCGTCCGGCGCCGGCTTGGTCAAGGCGACGCGGCGCGCACTGAACGCGAGCCGAGGGGCAGTGATGGGTGCCGAGCGTGACCGAATCGCCGGGTTCGGCCGGCTGGAGGACGGGCTGCTGCAGGCGGGGGACTGGTACCGGTGGGGGCCCTACGTCAGTGAGCGGCAATGGGGGACGGTCCGGGAGGACTACAGCGCGGACGGCGACGCCTGGGACTACCTGCCGCACGATCACGCGCGGTCCCGGGCCTACCGGTGGGGCGAGGACGGCCTGGCCGGGTTCTGCGACGTCGAGCAGCGGCTCTGCCTGAGCCTGGCGCTGTGGAACGGGCGGGACCCGATCCTCAAGGAGCGCGCGTTCGGGCTGACCGGCCCGCAGGGCAACCACGGCGAGGACGTCAAGGAGTACTGGTGGTACCTGGACGCCATCCCCAGCCACGCCTGGAACCGGTGGCGCTACCACTACCCGCAAGGTGCGTTCCCGTACCAGGACCTGATCGACGTCAACGCGGCCCGGAACCGGTACCAGCCCGAGTATGAGCTGATGGACACCGGTGCGTTCGACGGCGACCGGTACTGGATCACCGAGGTGCACTACGCCAAGGCCGGGCCGGATGACCTGCTGATGGCCATCCAGCTGACCAACGCCGGACCGGAGACCGAGACCATTCACGTGCTGCCGACCGCCTGGTTCCGCAACACCTGGGCCTGGGACGAAGGCACGGCCAAGCCGGTCCTGCGGGCCTCGGGGAACGCATCGGTCACCATCGAGCATCCCATCGTCGGCACCATGGAACTGACCGGCGCGGCGGCCCCGGACGGCTCCGGGCCCCAGCTGCTGTTCTGCGAGAACGAGACCAACCTGGCCCGGCTGTACGGCGCCGAGCCGAGCACCCCGTACCCCAAGGACGGCATCAACGACCACGTCATCCACGGGGCGGCCACCGTCAACCCGGAAGGAACCGGGACCAGGTGCGCCTTCTGGTACCAGCTCACCGTGCCCGCCGGGCAGACCGCGGAGCTGCGGCTCCGGCTCCGCCCGGCCGCGGGCGGGCGCTCCCGCGGCGCGGCCACCGCGGCGGCCGCAGCCACCGCGCTCGGCGCCGGGTTCACCGAGGTGATGGCCGGGCGCCGGGCCGAGGCCGATGAGTTCTACCGCGAGCTCACCCCCGGCGGGGCCAGCGCCGACGAGGCCATGGTGCTGCGCCAGGCGTGCGCCGGCCAGCTGTGGAGCAAGCAGCTGTTCTACTACGACGTGGCCCGGTGGCTGGACGGGGACCCCACCCAGCCGGCTCCGCCGCCGACCCGCAAGGACGCGCGGAACGCCAGATGGCGCAGCTTCGATGCGTTCGACATCATGTCCATGCCCGACAAATGGGAGTATCCCTGGTTCGCCGCCTGGGACCTGGCCTTCCACTGCGTCACCCTGGCCCACCTGGACCCGGCGTTCGCCAAGTACCAGCTGCTCGTGGTCTGCCGGGAGTGGTTCCAGCACCCGAACGGCGCACTGCCCGCCTACGAGTGGGACTTCGGTGACGTCAACCCACCCGTCCACGCCTGGGCCGCGCTCCAGGTCTGGGCCATCGACGGCGGCCGGGACACCGCGTTCCTGTCCCGGGTGTTCGACAAGCTCCTGGTCAACTTCACCTGGTGGGTGAACCGGGAGGAC
The DNA here is from genome assembly GCA_963837515.1 of uncultured Actinomycetes bacterium. GTDB lineage: Bacteria > Actinomycetota > Actinomycetes > Streptosporangiales > Streptosporangiaceae > RYN-230. The sequence goes on along the minus strand of CAWINT010000014.1, from coordinate 678,270 downwards.
GCCGGGGGCAACGACGTCTTCGAGGGCGGCTTCCTCGGCCTGGACAACATCGGCCCGATCGACCGGTCGCACCTGCCCGCCGGCTACCTCCTGGAGCAGTCCGACGCCACCGGCTGGATGGGCTCCTACGCGCTTTCCATGCTGGCCATCGCAGGCGTGCTGAGCTGGTCCGGCGAGCGCCAGGCGCAGGACCTGGTGCTCAAGTTCATGGAGCATTTCGCGGGCATCCGGCGCGCCCTGGACCAGCAGGGCCTGTGGGACGACACCGATGGGCTGTACTACGACCGGCTGGTCACCCCGTCCGGGTACGCGGTCCCGGTCAAGGTCCGGTCCATGGTCGGCATGATCCCGGCGCTGGCCGCCGCGGTCATCGACGGCCCGACACTGCAGCACGCGATGGGCATGAACAAGCTGTTCATGCACTTCCTGCGGCGTGAGGGAATCGGGGACATGCGGCAGCTGACCGAGCGGCCCCAGCTGCGCGGTGAGCCGGGCCACGAGCGGCTGCTGCTGTCGGTCGCCCGGCCCGACCAGGTGGAGCGGCTGTTCGCCAAGCTGTTCGACGAGGCCGAGTTCCTGTCCCCGCACGGGCTGCGCGCGCTGTCGGCCTACCACCGCGATCATCCCTACCGATTCGAAGCCGAGGGCTTCCAGGCGTCCATCGATTACGAGCCAGCCGAGTCGACCACGCCCATGTTCGGCGGTAACTCGAACTGGCGCGGCCCGATCTGGATGCCGGTCAACTACGTGCTGATCGAGGTGCTGGAGCGGTACCACCGGTTCTACGGCGAGGACCTGGAACTGGAGTACCCGACCGGGTCGGGCAAGCGGCTGACCCTGGACCTGATCGCCGCCGACCTGCAGGACCGGCTGATCTCGCTGTTCACCCGGGGCGCCGACGGGCGGCGGGCCTGCTTCGGCGGGACCGAGAAGATGCAGACCGACCCCGCCTGGCACGACAACCTCATCTTCAGCGAGTACTTCCACGGCGACAACGGCGCCGCGATCGGCGCCTTTCACCAGACCGGCTGGACCGGCCTGATCGCCGACGTGATCCTGCGCCGCCACGGCGCGGTCCGGGCCGTGGGAGACGTCCTGCGGGATCTGGCCCCCTAGCAGAAGGGCACAGCAGTGACCACGAGCCGAGCCGGCTCGGTGGCCGGCGCGGTCCCGGCCGGCCCGCCTGCCCGGGACGCCGCCGCCGCGGCGCTGCCCGGCACCCCGTTCCCGCTCGGCGCCACGCCCGGCGAGTATCTGGGCGTCGCGGGCACGAACTTCGCGGTCGCCTCCACCGTCGCTGACCGCGTCACGCTGTGCCTGTTCGATGCGGCCGGCGCGGAAACCCAGATCCCGCTGCGCGACAACGACGCCGACGTCTGGCACGCGTTCGTGCCGGGCATCGGCGCGGGGCAGGCCTACGGATACCGGGTCACCGGGCCCTGGGACCCCGGACGCGGCCTGCGGTGCAACCCCGCCAAGTTGCTGCTCGACCCGTACGCCCGGGCGGTCAGCGGGCCGGTCTCGTTCGGCCCCGAGGTACTCGGCCAGGACGGGGCCGACCCGGCCAGGCCGAGCACCCTGGATTCCGCCGGGCAGGTGCCGCGCAGCCTGGTCGTGGACCCGCGCTTCGGCTGGCGGGACGGCAACCGACCGTGGCGCCGGTACGCCGACACGGTCCTGTACGAGATCCACGTCAAGGGCTTCACCATGCGCCACCCGGGCATCCCGCCCGAGCTGCGCGGGACCTACGCCGGCCTGGCCCACGAAGCGGCCACCGGGTACCTGCTGGACCTCGGCGTCACGGCCGTCGAGCTGCTCCCGGTGCACCAGCACGTGCCAGAGGCGTTCCTCCTCCAGCGGGGACTGACCAACTACTGGGGCTACAACACGATCGGGTTCTTCGCCCCGCACAACGGCTACTCGGCCGCGGTGGCGGCCGGCCAGCCCGGTGGCCAGGTCGGCGAGTTCAAGGCGATGGTGGACGCGCTGCACCGGGCCGGCCTGGAAGTGGTGCTCGACGTGGTGTTCAACCACACCGCCGAGGCCGGGCCGGGCGGCCCCACGCTGTGCTTCCGGGGCCTGGACAACCTGGCCTACTACCGGACCGAGCCGGGCAACCCCGGCGCGTACCACGACACGACCGGCTGCGGCAACGCGCTGAACGCCGGTGACCCGATGACGCTGCAGCTGATGATGGACTCGCTGCGCTACTGGATCACCGACATGCACGCCGACGGGTTCCGCTTCGACCTGGCCCCCACGCTGGCCCGCCAGGAGGGCGGCTTCGACAAGGTGGCGGCCTTCCTGGACATGGTCGCGCAGGACCCGGTGGTGTCGCGGGCCAAGCTGATCGCCGAGCCCTGGGACGTCGGCCAGATGGACAGCTACGACCTGGGCCGCTTCCCGGCGCTGTGGCGCGAGTGGAACGGCCGGTACCGGGACACGATGCGCGACTTCTGGCGCAGCAAGCCGGTCGGGCTCGGGGAGTTCGCCACCCGCTTCGCCGGCTCCTCGGATCTGTACGGGACGGCCTGCCGGCGGCCCACCGCCTCGGTGAACCTCATTACCGTTCATGACGGCTTCACCCTGGCCGACCTGGTCTCCTACGACGACAAGCACAACGAGGCCAACGGGGAGAACAACCAGGACGGGACCAACGACAACCGGTCGTGGAACTGTGGGGCCGAGGGCCCGACCGGCGATCCTGGCATCCTGGCCCTGCGGGCGCGGCAGTCCCGGGCCATGCTGACCACGCTGATGCTGTCGTTCGGCGTGCCGCTGCTGCTCGGCGGGGACGAGATGGGCCGGACCCAGCAGGGCAACAACAACGCCTACTGCCAGGACAACGACATCACCTGGGTCAACTGGGAGCACGCCGACACCGCGCTGCGCGACTTCACGAAGGATCTGATCGCGTTCCGTCGGGCGCATCCGGTGTTCCGGCGGCGCCGGTTCCTGGCCGGCGCCGACGCCGCCGAGCTGCAGTGGTTCACCCCCGCGGGCACGCCGATGGACGGCGCGGACTGGGCCGACCCGGACGCCCGGGCCATCGGCATCTACCTCGACGGGTCCGACGACCCGGACCGGGCCGCCGACGGCACCCTGCTGGCCGACGACGACTTCCTGGTGCTGGTGAACTCCTGGTGGGAGCCGCTCGGCTTCGTGCTGCCGCCGACCCGGCCCGGCGCGCAGTGGCGGGCCGAGGTCGACAGCTACGATCCCGCCGCTGCGGCGCAGGCGGCGCCGCGGCAGGCCGGGGAGCAGGTCACCGTCGGTCCCCGGTCCGTCACCGTGCTGCGGTCCGGATCAGCCCCGGGCGCCGGTGCGCCGTGAGGTGACCACGCGTTCCCCCTCCGGGGTGGTCAGCACATGCAGCCCGGGCCCGAAATGGGCGGTGAGCACGTCGTCGCGCAGCACGCTGGCCGGGTCGCCGGCGGTCACCACCGCACCGCCGTCCAGCAGCAGCAGCCGGTCGGCGAACTGACCGGCCAGGGTGAGGTCGTGCACCACCGACAGCACGGTCAGCGACCGCTCCCGGCGCAGCTCGTCGACCAACTCCAGCGCGGTCACCCGGCGCCCCAGGTCCAGCGCGCTGGTCGGCTCGTCCAGCAGCAGCACCGGCGCCTGCTGCGCCAGGGCCCGGGCCAGCACCACGCGCTGCAACTCGCCCCCGGACAGCGTGCCGAGCCGGCGGGCGGCCATCGGGCCCAGCGCCAGCCGGTCCAGCAGCCCGGCGCAGACCTCCCGGTCCGCGTCGGTCTCCATGCGCAGGTAGCCGATGTGCGGGGTGCGGCCCAGCAGCACGTAGTCGAAGGCGTTCATCTCCGGCGGCAGCTCGGGTAGCTGCGGTACGTAGGCCACCAGCCGGGCCAGCGCCCGACGGCGCAGCCCGGCGGCGGGCCGGCCGCCGATGGTGATCGTTCCTGAGTACCCGGTCAGCCGCGCGGCCGCGCGGAGCAGTGTCGTCTTGCCCGCTCCGTTGGGCCCGATAATGCCCAGCCAGGCGCCGTCCGGTACCGCCGCGCTGACCTCCGCCAGCGCGGCGGCCTGGCCGTAGCGGACGGTCACCCGGTCGAAGGCGATCACGCCAGCTCCTGCCGGGCCCGCCGCGATCTCAGCACGAACAAGAAGAACGGCGCGCCGGCCAGCGCGGTGATGACACCGATCGGGACCTCCGCGGGGGCCTGCACGGTGCGCGCCGCGACGTCGGCCAGTACCAGGAAGGCGGCGCCGCCGAGCATCGAGGCGGGCAGCAGCACCCGGTAGCTCGGCCCGGCGGTCAGCCGCAGCGTGTGCGGCACGATGATCCCCACAAAACCGATCAGGCCGCTCACCGAGACCGCCGCGGCCGTGCCCAGTGTCGCCGCGATCACCACGGTCAGCCGCAGCCGGTCGATGTCCACGCCCAGGCTCGCGGCCTCCGTCTCGCCGACCCGCAGCACGTCCAGCAGCCTTCGGTGCGCCAGCAGGACCGCGGCTGCCACGGCCACGTACGGCAGGATCAGCAGCACGTCGGACCAGGAGGCCAGGGACAGCCCGCCCAGGATCCACGCGTACACCGACTGCAGCGTCTGCGAATGCTGCTGCTGCAGGTAGGTCTGCAGCGCGGTGAACAGTGCGGCGACCGCCACCCCCGCCAGCACGATGGACCCGGTCGCGCCGCCGCCTCCGGCGCCCGCGCCACGGCCCAGCAGGTAGGTGACCGCGACCGCGACCGCGGCGCCGCCGAACGCCGCGGGTGGCAGCAGCGCCCGGCTGCCGCCCGCGACGATCACGATGGTGGCGCCCAGGCCGCCGCCGGCCGCCACCCCGAGCAGGTACGGATCGGCCAGCGGGTTGCGGAACACGCCCTGGTAGGCCGCCCCCCCGCCGGCCAGCATCGCGCCGGCCAGCGCGCCCAGCACCACCCGGGGCAGCCGGATCTGCCAGACGATGGCGATGTCGAGGGCGGAGGCCCCGGCCGCCGGGTGCCCGGGCAGCTTAGCCAGCAGCGCCCCGGCCACGGCGGGCAGCGACAGCCCGGCCGGGCCGATCCACACTCCGAGCAGCAGCGCCACGAGCAGCACGGCCGCGGCGGCCAGCAGCGCCGGCCCGGGGCGCGCCCGCGGCACGGCCCGGGCCGCCGCGGCCGGCTCCGGCCGGGCCGGCGTCTGCGCGGGGGGTTCCGGGGGGTCGCCCCCCCGGGTATTCGTCCGGGAGGCGGGGCCCGCCGTAGGCGGGTTCCCGCCGAGTGGGCGGATGGCGGGGGGTTCCGGGGGGTCGCCCCCCCGGGTATTCGTCCGGGAGGCGGGGCCCGCCGTAGGCGGGTTCCCGCCGAGTGGGCGGATGGCGGGGGGTTCCGGGGGGTCGCCCCCCCGGGTATTCGTCCGGGAGGCGGGGCCCGCCGTAGGCGGGTTCCCGCCGAGTGGGCGGATGGCGGGGGGTTCCGGGGGGTCGCCCCCCCGGGTAGGCAGAGATTTCACTGCCCCGTGTCCTTGGCCACCGCGGTCTGCACGGTGCGCAGCAGGTCAGCGACGCGCGGGCCCCAGCGGGAGGCGATGTCGTCGTTGAGCGCGATGACGTGCCCGGCGCGCACCGCCGCCAGCCCGGACCAGCCGGGCCGTTTCGCCACGGCGGCGGGGTTCTGCTGGCAGCACAGCGTGTCGGCCAGAATGATGTAGTCCGGGTTGGCCCGCAGGATGTACTCCGCGGACAGCTGCGGGTAGCCGCCGGAACTGGCCGCGCCCTGGGCCGCGTCCGCGATGCTCTTCATGCCGAGCAGGCCGAGCAGCTGGCCGACGAACGTGCTCGAGGTCACCGAGTAGTAGGTCTGGTCCAGCTCGTAGTAGTAGGTCAGCGGCGCGGCGTGGTGCGGCATGGCCGCGGTGATCTGCCGCAACTGGGCCCGCAGCCGGCTGACCTCCTGCTGGGCCTGCGCCACGTGCCCGGTGACCCGGCCGAGCTGGGCAAACTCGGTGTACTCGCCGGACAGGTTGGCCGGGGCGGGCAGTTCCAGCACCGGGACGCCGAACGCCGCCAGATGCTTGGCGAGCCCGCCGGTGTCCTGCGACTCGATGACGAGGTCCGGCTTTTCCGCCACGATCGCCTCGGCGTTCGGCTGGTAGGCCGACAGCTTGGTGCGCGGCGCCTGGGGCGGGTAGTCCGACAGCGAGTCCACCGCCTTGACCTGGGAGCCGGCCCCGATCGCGTAGAGCATCTCGGTGGCGGTGGGGGACAGCGACACGATCGCGTGCGGCCGCGCCGTGACCCGCACCGGGCCGTTGGCCGCGGTCACAGAGACGGGAAAGCCGGCGCTGCCGCCGCTGGCGGCGGTGTTGCTGGTGCCGGCCTGGCTGCTGCCGCATCCGGCGGCGGCGCCGGCCAGGGCCAGGGCGGCCGCCAGGAGCGGCAGCCGCCGGGTGAAGAACCGCATGATCATCCTCCGTCTGGTCGGGAGGACGAAGTGCGCCCGCTGCGGTGCCGCGGCGAGAGCGGCGCCGGAACGAACCGCCCTTCCTCCGAGGACAGCACGTCGGCCTGGGCCAGGCGTCCGGGCTCGTCCGCTGCGCGCCGGGGCGGGCAGGGCATCACCGTTGCGGGACAGCGCCGGGATCACACCGGCTTCGCTGGGCTCCACGCCATCCCGGGGCCGAGCCCGGGACAGGCGTACTTTACCGCAGCCCGCCGCCGCGGGCGCGGGGTGGCAGCCCGCCCTCACGGAACAAAGAATCTTGGTGACGGTCGGTAACGCTCTGGGGGTGCGCGCCGATATTCAGATAGACGCGGTTGACGTGGGTACCCCCGAGCTCACGTCACCGCGTCTTCACTATGTGCCCGGGTGGCAGGTGGCCCCGGTGCACCCAGGCCCGGTAGCGTTCGGACTATGACAGCGACAGAGCCAGCCACGACCGTGGCCCCGTTCGGCCGGATGCTGACCGCGATGATCACGCCGATGACGGCCGAGGGTGCGGTCGACTACGAGGGCGCCGCCCGGCTGGCCAGCTACCTGGTCGACGAGATGCGCAACGACGGCCTGGTCATCAGCGGTACCACCGGTGAGTCGCCGACAACGACCGACGCTGAGAAGGAACGGCTGCTCCGCGCCGTCATCGAGGCGGTCGGGGACCGGGCGCACGTCGTGGCCGGGGTCGGCACGTACGACACCGCCCATACCTGTGAACTGGCTCGTCAGGCCGAACGGGCCGGCGCGGGGGGACTGCTTCTCGTCACCCCGTACTACAGCAAGCCACCGCAGAGCGGGCTCGTGGCGCACTTCACCAAGGCAGCCGACGCGACCGGGCTGCCGGTCATGCTCTACGACATCCCGGGCCGGACCGGCACCCCGATCAAGACCGAGACCCTGCTCCAGCTGGCCGGGCACCCGCGCATCGTCGCGGTGAAGGACGCGAAGGGCGACCTGTTCGCCGGCTCGCAGGTGATGCTGGTTAGCGGCCTCGCCTTCTACAGCGGCGACGACCAGCTGAACCTGCCCTGGCTCTCGGTCGGCGCCGCCGGGTTCGTCAGCGTGGTCGGCCACGTGGTGGGCGACCGGCTGCACGAGATGATCGACGCCTACCTGGCCGGGCGGGTGGCCGACGCACGGCGCATCCATGCCGAGCTGCTGCCCGTGGTGGCCGGCATCATGACCCGCACCCAGGGCGTGATCGCCGCCAAGGCCGCGCTCGGCCTGCTCGGCCTGCCCGGCGGCACGGTCCGCGGTCCGCTCATCGACGCGACCCCGGCCGAGATCGAGCAGTTGCACACCGACCTGGTGGCGGGGGGCGTGAAGCTCAGGTGAGCCACCCGCATCCGGAGCTCGGCTCGCCGAAGCCGCTCCCCGAGGGAACGCTGCGCATCGTCGGCCTCGGCGGCCTGGGCGAGATCGGCCGCAACATGACCGTGTTCGACTACGGCGGCCGCCTGCTGATCGTGGACTGCGGGGTGCTGTTCCCCGAGCCCGACCAGCCCGGGGTGGACCTGATCCTGCCCGACTTCACCGCGCTGGAGGGCAGGCTGGGCCAGATCGAGGCGATGGTCCTGACCCACGCGCACGAGGATCACATCGGCGCGGTGCCCTACCTGCTCCGCGAGCGGGCGGACATCCCGCTGATCGGCTCGCGGCTGACGCTGGGCCTGTTGCGCGGCAAGCTCACCGAGCACCGGATGACGCCGGCCATGGTGGAGGTCCGCGAGGGCGGGCGGTTGTCGTTCGGTCCCTTCGATCTCGAGTTCTTCTCGGTCAACCACTCGATCCCGGACGCACTGGCGGTGGCCATCACCACCCCGGCCGGGCGGGTGCTGCACACCGGTGACTTCAAGATGGACCAGCTCCCCCTGGACGGCCGGCTGACCGACCTGGGCGGGTTCGCGCGGCTCGGTGCCGAGGGTGTGGACCTGCTGATGTCCGATTCCACCAACGCCGAGGTGCCGGGCATCGTCACTAGCGAGCGGGATATCTCCCCGGTGCTGAGCGAGATGTTCGGCGCCACCCAGCAGCGGATCATCGTGGCCTGTTTCGCGTCTCACGTGCACCGGGTGCAGCAGGTGCTGGACGCGGCGGCGGCGCACGGCCGCAAGGTGGCGTTCGTCGGCCGGTCCATGGTGCGGAACATGGGCGTCGCGCGCGACCTCGGTTACCTGCGGGTCCCGTCGGTCCGCGGCGGCCTGCTGGTGGATCCGCGCGACGCCGAGGACATGCCGCCCGGTGAGGTGGTGCTGGTCAGTACCGGGTCACAGGGTGAGCCGATGTCGGCGCTGTCCCGGATGGCCGGCCGGGACCATCCCATCCGGATCGCCAAGGGCGACACGGTGATCCTCGCCTCCTCGCTCATCCCCGGCAACGAGTCCGCGGTGTTCCGGGTGATCAACGAGCTGACCCGGTGGGGCGCGCGGGTGGTGCACAAGGGCAACGCGCTGGTGCACGTGTCCGGGCACGCCCCGGCCGGGGAACTGCTGTACGTGCTCAACCTGGTCAGGCCGCGCAACTTCATGCCGGTGCACGGAGAGTGGCGGCACCTGCGGGCGCACGCGCGGCTGGCCGAGCTGACCGGGGTCGCCCAGCGCAACATCGTGATCGCCGAGGACGGGGTCGTGGTCGACCTAGCCGGCGGGCAGGCCTCGGTGGCGGGCAAGGTGCCGTGCGGCTACGTTTACGTGGACGGGCTGTCAGTCGGCGAGGTGACCGAGACGTCGCTGAAGGACCGGCGGATCCTCGGCGAGGAGGGCTTCGTCTCGGTGGTGATCGTGGTCGACTCGACCTCCGGGAAGCTGTCCGCCAGCCCGGCGATCCACGCCCGCGGCTCCGGGATCGACGACGCCTCGTTCAGCGAGGTGCGGCCGCGGATCGAGGAGGCGCTGGCGCGCGCGGCGGAGGACGGGATCAACGACGCGCACCAGCTCGGGCAGCTGGTGCGGCGCACCGTGGGGCGCTGGGTGAACGAGACCTACCGGCGCCGGCCGATGATCATCCCCGTGGTCATCGAGGTATAGCGGGGTTGTCCCCCCGGGTGAGTTCCTGCGCTCGCTGTCGGGCGAGCTGGCGGAGCAGGGGCTGGTAGTAACCGAGGGCGGGGACGGTGGCGGCCGGGTCCTTGGCCGCGTCGTCCCAGCGCCGCGGCGCACCAGGGGTTCCCCTCGAAGGCGGTGGTCTCCGCGTGGCTCATCGGGCCGCCCTGGGCCCGCAGCGTGTGCTGGGACGCCGGGGACAGCGCGGCGAGGTAGCCGGGCTCGACCGCGCACAGGTAGCGCTTCGCCGCCACGTGCAGCCGTACCGGCTCGGTCACCCCGGGGCCGAACCACTGAGCCAGCCAGGCCGCGCCCGCCTCGCCGTGCCGGTTGTCCCGGCCGTCCGTCCCGCCGGGGGGTTCCGGGGGTCGTCCCCCCGGGCCAGCATGGTTGATTCGCCAGGGAGGGGAGGCGCGGCGGAGCCGTGTCTTCGCTGAGCCGGTGGATGCGCGGGGGGTTCCGGGGGGTCGTCCCCCCGGGCCAGCATGGTTGATTCGCCGGGGAGGGGAGGCGCGGCGGAGCCGTGTCCTCGCTGAGCCGGTGGATGCGCGGGGGGGTTCCGGGGGGTCGTCCCCCCGGGCCAGCACCGAGCCCGGCCCGGTGAAGTGGCCCACGTCATGCAGCAGTGCCGCGGCGATCAGCTCGGGGCCGGCGCCGGCCGCCTCGGCCAGCGCCGCGGCCTGCAGCATGTGCGCCGCCTGGGTCACCGGTTCCCCGAGGTACTCCCGGGCTCCTTCGGCGGCGAAGAAGTCCGCGATGACCCGCACCGGGTCCACAGCTGTCATGGCCATCCTTTCGTGGCGGTGCTGAAGGGTGTGCTCGCCTGCTCTGTCTCCCGTCGGCCGGCGGTCACGCCCCGGCGGCGGCGACCGCCGACTCGACGGCGTCCAGGTCGGCGTAGCAGCCCTGCAGCTGACGATGGCCGGCCGCGGTGAACCCGGTGCGGGCGTGCAGCACCCGGGTGTTGTCGAAGACCGCACAGTCACCGGGGGACAGCCGGACGGTCCGGGTCCACCCCGGGTTGGCGAGCCGACCGGCGAAGGCCCGGTACGCGGCGTAGAAGGCGTCCGCCTCGGCCGGCCGCAGCCGCACCGGCTGGAGCGAACGGGTATTGAACCTGATCTCGCGGATCCGGCCCCTCGGGTCCAGTGTGATCAGCGGCTTGGTGGCCCGCAGCCAGCAGCCCGGGGCGTGGTAGCCGAAGGTGACCGGGGTGCCCGCCAGGCAGCGGAAGGCGGCCGGGTCCTGCTCCCGCAGCGCGGCCGCGGCGCGGAACCCGTCCACGAACTGCGAGTCACCGCCGTCGGCCGCGTTGCGCAAGCAGTGCAGTAGCTGCACGGTGGGCACCGGGTCCCGGTACGGATTGTCCGTGTGCGGCCCGATCGGCAGCCTGGTGTAGGCCAGGTTGGCGCGTCCGGCTCGGCTCGGACGTCGAACCGCCGGCCGTAGTTGGTCTCCCGGACGTAGCCCAGGCTGGCGGTCACCTCCAGCACCGTGCCCGGCTCCTCCGGCACCCCGGCCAGCAGCAACAGGCCCTCCCGCAGGATCGCCTGCTGGCAGGACCGGCGGTAGGCGGCGTCGGCCTGGTAACGCGGCCAGGAGGCCGCGGCCAGCCGCCCGCCCGGCCCGTCCACCGGCCACAGTCGCTTGGCGTCCTCGGTCCGCGGGTCGTCGCCGTGCCGGGGGTCCGGGCCGCGGCTGTGGGTGGCCAGCCATTCCCGGTCGAACACGGCGCGGTGGCCGTCCGGATGGAACAGCACCGCGACCCGGTCGGCCGCGACGGTGACCTCGGCGACGGCCAGGCCGGCGGGCAGGCTGGTGATGTCCAGCCGCCGCTGCCCGCTCACCGGATCCCGGCACTCGGCGCAGGGGCAGTTGTCCCGGAGCCAGGCGGCCGGCCTGCCGCCGGGCACGACCGGGGCCGGGCTGGCGGCCAAGCGGGGCATGCGGGCTCCGGGAGCGTCAAGATCGTGGCGGTTCCTTCCAGGGTGGCCCGCCGCCGCGCGGCTGCCAACCGGGACGGCCGGGAATTCGCGGAGCCGCCCGACGCCGTTCACCGTCCGTGGCCGATCACGCGACACGCCCGGCTGGGTTCCCGGCCGCCGCCGTCATCCTGGGTACGTTGGGAATCATGGCTACACGTGTCCCTCAGGGGACTGCCGCGTCCCGCAGCGGCGGCCCGGGCCGGTCCGCGGCATCCCAGGGCCGTGCCACGGCCGCGCAGCGACGTTCGGCCGCAGGTCAGACCCGATCCGGCTCTGGGCAGGGGCGTTCCGGCTCTGGGCAGGGACGGGCGGACGGCGGTCCGGCGCAGGCGGACGGCGGCCGGGGACGGCCGGGCGGGACGGGCGGCCAGTCGCGCAGCCGCAACGCCATGCCCACCCGGTCCGCCCCGGCCCGCGGCACGCAGGCCAGGAAGCGGCGGCCCGCCGCCAAGGGCCGGCGGCCGTCGCGCGGCCGGACGGCCGCGCGGTCGCGGCAGAGCGCTGACCCGATCCTGATCCTGGCCAGCTGGCTGGGCCGGCTGGTCGCCGGGGTGTGGATGGTCGCGGCGCACGCGGTGGGCGGCACCGCCCGCGCGTTCGGCAAGAGTGCCCGGGACATGGACCCGCTGCACCGCCGGGATGGCCTCGGCCTGGCTTACCTGGCCGCCGCCATCGTCGTGGCCGCCACCACGTGGACCCGGATGCATAACGCCGCGGCCCTGGGGATCTCCGGCCTGCTGCACGGTGCCTTCGGTTCCGCGGCCTGGCTGCTGCCCTTGCTGCTCGGCCTGCTCGCCTGGCGCTACCTGCGCCACCCCGAGCGGAACGCGCAGACCGGGCGGATGGTGATCGGCTGGACCGCGCTCCTGATCGGCGCCCTCGGGCTCATCCACATCGCGGCCGGCACGCCGCACCTCAGCGCCGGGTCCGCCGCGCTGCAGTCCGGCGGCGGCCTGATCGGCTTCGCCGTGGCCGCCCCGCTGGTGGCCGGGCTCACCCCGTGGTTCGCGGCGCCGCTGCTCGCCCTGGTCAGTGGGTTTGGCCTGCTGGTGATCACCGGTACGCCGCTGCACAAGGTGCCGGACCGGCTGTCCGAATTGCGCAATCTCGGCCAGCGCGAGATGGGCGCGGCGCCGCCCGACGCGGCGGAAGACGACCAGGCCGGCGCGGCCCGCCCGGCCCGACCGCTGCCGCGCGGCAGGAGGCGGCCGCAGGCCATCGAGGCGGGGGATCACCACCGGCCGTACGACACCCCGCTCCTGCCGGACGGCACGGCCGGGCCCGGCAGCCGGGGGGCCACGGCCAGCGGCCGGGACGTCTTGGCGCCGGACGAGATGACCGGGGCCACGGCGGAGGCCGACGAGTCGTTGCTCGACGCGCTCGGGTTCGGGCCGCCCGGCCCCGGCGCGGCCGCCCCGGCTGTCCCGGATGAGGCGGCACCGGCCGGCGCGCCGGGCCCCGGTGACCTGGCCGCCCCGGCTGGGCGGGCCGCCGGGAGGCGCGGTGAGCAGCTCACCCTGGCCGGGTCGGCGGAGTCGAGTTACATCCTGCCGCCGCTGGCGCTGCTCAAGCCGGGCAGCCCGCCCAAGGAGCGGACCCGGGCCAACGACGTGGTGATGCGGGCGCTGACCGAGGTGCTGGACCAGTTCGAGGTGGACGCGGCCGTCACCGGGTTCAAGCGCGGGCCGACGGTGACCCGGTACGAGATCGAGCTGGGCCCGGCGGTGAAGGTGGAGCGGGTCACCCAGCTGACCAGGAACATCGCCTACGCGGTGAAGAGCGCGGATGTGCGGATCATCTCGCCGATCCCGGGCAAGTCGGCGATCGGGGTGGAGATCCCGAACACCGACAAGGAGATCGTCAGCCTCGGGGACGTGCTGAGCTCACCGACCGCGCGCGGCGACCATCACCCGATGGTGGTGGGCCTGGGCAAGGACGTTGAGGGCAAGACGAAGGTCGCGAACCTGGCCAAGATGCCGCACATGCTGATCGCGGGGGCCACCGGAGCCGGGAAGTCCACCTGCATCAACGGGCTGATCACCTCGATCCTGCTGCGGGCCACGACCGAGGACGTGCGGATGATCCTGGTCGATCCCAAGCGGGTCGAGCTGGCCATTTACGCCGGAATCCCGCACCTGATCACGCCGATCATCACGAACCCGAAAAAGGCGGCCGAGGCGCTGCAATGGGTGGTCGGCGAAATGGACCGCCGCTACGACGACCTGGCCGCGTTCGGGTTCCGGCACATCGACGACTTCAACAAGGCGGTGCGGGCGGGCAAGATCGCCCCGCCACCGGGCAGCGAACGGGTGCTGGCGCCCTACCCGTACCTGCTGGTCATCGTGGACGAGCTGGCCGACCTCATGATGGTCGCCCCCCGCGACGTGGAGGACGCGGTGGTGCGGATCACCCAGCTGGCCCGGGCGGCCGGCATCCACCTCGTGCTGGCCACCCAGCGGCCCAGCGTGGACGTGGTGACCGGGCTGATCAAGGCCAACGTGCCGTCCCGGCTCGCGTTCGCCACTTCCAGCCTGACCGACAGCCGGGTCATCCTGGACCAGCCCGGCGCGGAGAAGCTGGTCGGCCAGGGCGACTGCCTGTTCCTGCCGATGGGCGCGAGTAAGCCGATGCGGCTGCAGAACGCGTTCGTCACGGAGAAGGAGATCCGTGAGATCGTGGCGCACTGCAAGGACCAGGCCCAGCCCGCCTACCGGGAGGACGTGGCCGCCCCCGAGGGCAAGCAGCGGGAGATCGACGCTGACATCGGGGACGACCTGGACCTTCTCGTCCAGGCCGCGGACCTGGTCATCCGTACCCAGTTCGGGTCGACCTCGATGCTGCAGCGCAAGCTGCGGGTCGGTTTCGCCAAGGCCGGGCGGCTGATGGACCTGCTGGAGTCCCGAGGCATCGTCGGCCCCAGCGAAGGTTCCAAGGCGCGGGACGTCCTGGTGCCGCCGGACGAAGCCGATCGGGTGGTTGATTCGCTGCGGGGTGGGCAAGACTCCGCTTGACCTACGGCGTCATTGTCGTTAGTCGGGGGATGTCTACACTTGTTGGTGGCCTCGCGGGGCGGGGCTGCTCACATCCGGTAACTGCTTCCGCACCCGGGGCGGCACGCAGTGCGACATGGCAGTGGAGGCGCGGCGTGAGCATTGGTGACACCCTGGCGGATGCGCGACGCCACGCGGGACTCACCATTACGCAGGTAAGCCAGCGGACCTGCATCCGGGAGACGATCATCCGGGGAATAGAGCGCGGGGATTTCTCCTCGTGCGGGGGCGATTTCTACGCCCGGGGACATATCCGCAGCATCGCCCGGGCGGTCGGCGCCGACGAGGACGAACTGATCCGCGAGTACGACACGGTCCACGGCGCGCCGCAGGCCATCCGGGCGGCCGACGTCTTCGAGCCGGCCACCCCGATCAGGATCAAGGAACGGCGGCGGCCCAACTGGAGCCTGGCGATGATCATGGTCTTGGCCGTGGTGGCCGGGTACGGGGTGTACCGGGTGGTGGATTCCGCTACGGCCCGGTCGGTGCGGCCGCAGGCGGCCAGTGGGCTGCTGCCGCACCACCACGCCTCGCCCGGCACCGCATCGGCGGCCTCCCCGTCGCCCTCGGCGACCCCGTCCGCCTCGGCCGGGACAAGCCAGAACGTGGTCGTCAGCCTGACCGCCATCCGGGATTGCTGGGTGGAATTCACCAAGCCGGACGGCGTGTACCTGCTGCAGGCGTACGTGGTCGGCGGCACATCCAAGACCTGGACGTTCAGCCACCGGGTGCGGATGGACATCGGCAACCCGGGCGGCATCAAGCTGACCGTCAACGGCAAGCGGGTGGCCTCACCCGGGATCACCGGGCAGCCGGTCACGCTGAGCCTCGGCCCCGGTAAGCCAGTCACCGGTTAGATCCAGATCGCCCTATCGGGCTGCCCACGGGTGGATGAGACTTGGCAGGCCGGTGTGGCCACCGGGACGGGCACCCGGGTGGCCACGCGGCGGGGCCGGCCCGGTCACCGGCCCGGCTGCCGTAGTCTTCCGGTGTGCCCTCTGCTCAGCGCGGCCCGGAGCCGACCGGCCGTACCGTCCGCCTGATCACTCTCGGCTGTGCCCGCAACGAGGTTGACTCCGAGGAACTCGCGGCCCGGCTGGAGGTCGGCGGCTGGACGCTGACCGGGAGCGACGAGGCCAGCGTCGTGCTGGTCAACACCTGCGGCTTCATCGAGGCGGCCAAGCAGGAATCGGTGAGCGAACTGCTGGGCGCCGCCGCCAGCGGTGCCAAGGTCGCGGCGGCGGGCTGCCTGGCCGAACGGTACGGTGCCACCCTCGCCGCCGAGCTGCCCGAGGCGCAGGTCCTGAGCTTCGATGACTACGCGAGCATCGCGGACCGGCTGGACGAGGTGCTCGCCGGGCAGCGGCGGCCCGCGCACGAACCGCGTGACCGGCGACGGCTGCTGCCGATCTCCCCGGCCCGCCGGCCCGGGGCCGCGGGGCCGAACCCGCCCGGGCACGGCCCGGCCGCCACGGACGGTACACCGCTGGCCGGCGGGGGTATCCCCGACCTTCCGCCGGGGACCGCGCCAGCGTCCGGGCCGCGCACGCTGCGGCGGCGGCTCACCGGCGGCCCGGTGGCTCCGCTCAAGATCGCTTCCGGCTGCGACCGGAGATGCAGCTTCTGCGCCATCCCGGCCTTCCGCGGGGCGTTCCTGTCCCGCCCACCGGCCGACCTGGTGGCCGAGGCGGAATGGCTGGCCACCCGCGGAGTCCGGGAACTCGTCCTGGTCAGTGAGAATTCCACCTCCTACGGCAAGGACCTGGGCAATCCCCGCCTGCTGGATGAGCTGCTGCCCGCCCTCGCCGCGGTCCCGGGCATCGACCGGGTCCGGGTGAGCTACCTGCAACCGGCCGAGATGCGCCCGGCGCTGATCGAGGTGATGGCCGGCACGCCGGGGGTGGCGCCCTACTTCGACCTTTCTTTCCAGCATGCCAGCGGCCGGGTGCTGCGGGCGATGCGCCGGTTCGGTGACCGTGAGCGGTTCACCACGCTGATCGCCGGCATCCGCCGGGCCTGCCCGCAGGCCGGCATCCGGTCCAATTTCATCGTCGGATTTCCCGGCGAGACCGAGGACGACCTCGCCGAGCTACACCGGTTCCTGGCCGAGGCCCGGCTCGACGCGATCGGGGTGTTCGGTTACTCGGATGAGGACGGTACCGAGGCGGCCACCCTGGACGGCCAGCTGGACCCGGCCGAGATCGCCCGCCGCGTTGATGACCTCGCTGATCTCGCCGAGGAGCTGATGGCCCAGCGCGCCGCGGACCGCATCGGCGAGACCGTCGAGGTGCTGCTCGAGGAGAACCTCGGGGAGGGCCGCTACCTGGGCCGGGCTGCGCACCAGGCTCCGGAGGTCGATGGCAGCACCACCGTGTCCGGGGTGACGGGAGCGGGCCCTGGCGACTTCGTCACCGCGGAGGTCACCGGGTGCGATGGCGTAGATCTGGAGGCCGCGGCGGTCGCCGCACCCCGGCCGCTGCCGCGGCCGGCGGCCGCTCGTTGAGCCAGCCAGTCACCGGCACCGGCGGAGAGGCGACCCGCTCCCCGTCCGCTCAGCCGGGCGCGGTCACCGCGCCCGGGCTGTTCAACGTGGCCAACGAGCTCACCATGCTGCGGCTGGCACTCGTGCCCGTGTTCGTGCTGCTGCTGCTGGCCAGCGGCCCGGGCTGGCAGATCGCGGCGTTCGTGGTCTTCCTGGCCGCCTCGCTGACCGACCTGCTGGACGGGCGGCTGGCCCGGCAGCGCGGGCTGATCACCGACTTCGGGAAGATCGCCGACCCCATCGCGGACAAGGCGCTGACCGGCGCCGCGCTGATCACCCTGTCGGCGCAGGGCCGGCTCGCCTGGTGGGTCACCGTCGTCATCCTCATTCGCGAGGTGGGGGTGACCGCGCTGCGGTTCTGGGTGATCCGTTACGGGGTCATCGCGGCCAGCCGCGGCGGCAAGATCAAGACCATTCTCCAGGTGCTGGCCATCGCGCTCTACGTGCTGCCCGGGCCGCCCGGCCCGGTCCGGGCCGTGGTGATGGGGCTGGCCGTCGTGGTCACGCTGGTCACCGGCGCGGACTACGCGCTGCGGGCCGTGCGGCTGCGCCGCCGCGGCGCCGGGGCCGCGCCACGCCGGGACGGGGCCGCGCCACGCCAGGGCGAGGCTGGGGAGGACGCGTGACGGCCGGCCCCGGGGACGTCACGGCGGCCGCCCTCATCGCCACGCTGACCGGGCGCGGGCAGACCGTGGCCGTGGCCGAATCGCTGACCGGAGGACTGGTGGCGGCGGCGCTCACCGGGGTGCCCGGCGCGTCCGCCGTCTTCCGCGGCGCCGTCGTGGCTTACGCCACCGAGCTGAAAGCGGCGCTGCTCGGGGTGGACCCGGGCCTGCTGGCCGAACACGGCGCGGTCTGCCCGGAAGTGGCCGGGGCCATGGCCGTGGGCGTCCGGGCCCGGCTCGGCGCTACCTTCGGCCTCGCCACCACGGGGGTGGCCGGCCCGGACCCGGCCGAGGGCAAGCCGGTGGGCACGGTCTACATCGCCGCCAGCACCGGTGAATCCGGGCGCCCCGGCGGGGAAACCCAGGTGCGGCGCCTCGCGCTCCGCGGGAACAGGAACGACATCCGCGGGCAAACTGTGGCGCACGTGCTGGCGTTGCTCCTTGTCATCGCGGGGGAAGAGACCCGATGATTACAGTGTTACGTTAGCAGCGAACACGGCCACAGATGCTTTCCCTACTGTCGGTGAGGGCAGGTACGGTGGACTCAACAGACACTTAGCGAAGGGAGTGCGGCGATGGTCCTGCTTCGTCACTTGCTTGGTGACGTGCTGCGGCGGCTACGCCAGCGGCAGGGTCGCACCCTCCGCGAGGTGTCGGCGGCGGCCCGGGTCTCGCTGGGATACCTCTCCGAGGTCGAGCGCGGCCAGAAGGAAGCGTCCTCGGAACTCCTGGCCGCCATCTGCGACGCGCTCAACACTCCGCTGTCGCGGGTGCTGGGCGAGGTCTCGGACAGCTTCGCCCTCGCGGAACTGCAGAATGAGGCGGCGGCGCTGACGCCCGCGGCCGGCGGGCCGGCGGCCGGGCCGGCCAAGCGGGATCTGGCCCTGCCGGTGGCGCGCTCGTTCGCGGTCGAGGTCAGCCCCGAACTGCACGTGCCCGCCGGGCACGCCCGCGGCCTGGACTCCGGGGACGTGCTGCGCCCGGTCGGCGTGAACCAGGGCCACCCGGCGTTCGACGAGGTAACCCGGCGGATCCGCGACGTGACGGACATGGTCCCGGTCTGATCCAGCAGGCCGGACCGAGCAGGACAGGCGCCCCCGGAGGCCTCCGGGGGCGCCTGCTGCTTTCCCCCTGGGTGGTGCTGCCGCCAGGCTCAGGCGGGCGGGGCTCAGGCAGGCGCGGGCGGGGCTCAGGCAGGCTAGGCCCAGGCGCGCGGGTCGTCGGTGAGTTCCAGGACGCGCGCGGGCAGCCGGCCGGTGGCGATGTGCTCCAGGGTCACTTCCTCCAGGATGGCCCGCTCGTTGGCGCGCAGCGCGATCCAGACGCTCTGCAGCGGTTCCGCCACCCCGATATACCCGATGTTCTCCGGGCGTTCCCCGCGCACGCCCACCAGCTGCCCGTCGATGGCCCGGATGATGTCCGCCAGCGCGATCTCCGCGGCGGGCTTGGCGAGCCAGAAGCCGCCCTCTGGGCCGCGCTGGCTGCGGACCAGGCCGGCCCGGCGCAACTGGGTGAGGATCGCCTCGAGGAACTTGCCGGGGATCTGCTGCGCGCGGGCCAGCTGATCGGCCGTGACGTGACCGCCGTCCGCGGCGGCCAGTTCAACCGCGGCGCGCAGCGCGTAGTCAGCCCGGGCAGACAGCCTCATGTCCAGCATTATGCCGGGTAACGTCGCCTGCCTGGGACACCACGCCATGATCATCGCCCGTTTGGCGCCCAATCGCCGGTCTCCCGGCATTGCCGGTCTCCCGGCCCGCCCGCCGGGATCCGGGCTGCGGCCCCAGAGCCGCGGCCCCAGGCCCGCGGAACGCCGCCCGGGACCGGGGGTCACGGGGCCAGGCCGAGGAACTCGGCGGCGGCCCGGGCATTGGCCCGGGCCGCGCCGTAGGTGGCCAGGTGCACGCCGCCCGGCGGCTGCCACAGCGGCAGCCCCATGTCCACCACGACGGTATCCGGGCGGGCGGCGACCAGGCCGCTGATCACCGCCTGGGCCGCCGGGTGCCGGTGCGCGTCCCGCACCACTACGATGAGCGCCCGCCCGCCCGCCGCCTGGCCGAGCACCTGCGCCACGACGCCCGCCGGATCGCCGGCGGCCCGCGCCGATGCGACCCGGACGACGCTGCCGGGCGGCACCCAGGCGCTCAGCCCCCAGGGCACTGAGCCCACCGCGATGTTCTCCGCGCCATCCAGCTCCACGAGGACCGGGTCGGCCAGCGGGCCGGGGACGGCTGACGCGCGGACCGCCCGGCGCGCGGCGACCAGCCCGATGTGCGCGCTCTCACCAGGTGCCCCGCCACCATCTGGCTCCGGGCGCTCCCGGGCTGAGCGTTCCGTGGCCGCCGGGCGGGCCAGCCAGGCGCGCAGCTCGGCGACGTGGCGCTCCGCCTCTTCCAGCCGCCCGGCGGGCAGCCGTCCGGCGCCCACCGCCTCGCCCAGCGCCCGGCGGACCGCCAGGTAGTCCTCCTCGCCGGTGTCCCGGCCCAGGCACAGCAGGTCGGTGCCGGCCGCCACGGCGCGGACCGCCGCCTCCGGGATGCCGTAGGTGGCGCTCACCGCGCGCATCTCCAGCGCATCGGAGATGATCACCCCGGTGAAGCCCAGCTCGCCGCGGAGCAGCCCGGTCAGGGCCGCGGGGGACAGCGTCGCGGGCAGCTCGCCGGTCAGCTCCGGCACCCGCAGGTGACCCGGCATCACGCCGCGCACCCCCGCCGCGATGGCGGCCAGGAACGGTGGCAGGTCACGGCGGCGCAGCACATCCAGCGGCTCGTCCACGGTCACCAGCTCGTGGTGCGTATCAGCGCTGGTGCTGCCGTGCCCGGGGAAGTGCTTCGCGCAGGCCGCCACCCCGGCCGCCTGCAGCCCGCTGACCGCCGCCGCCGCGTGCCGGGCTACCAGGCCCGGATCGGAGCCGAAGGACCGGATGCCGATGACCGGGTTTTCGGCCGCCGTGTTCACGTCCACCGAGGGAGCCAGGTCCACGGTCACGCCGAGCGCGGCCAGGTCGTGGCCGAGCGACTGATGCACCGCCCAGGTGAGCGCCACGTCGTCCACCGCGCCGAGCGCGGCGTTCCCCGGGTACGGGCTGCCGGTCAGGTGCGCGATCCGGGTGACGTCGCCGCCCTCCTCGTCGAGGGCCACCAGCGGCTGCGGGCCCGCGCCGCGCAGCTGCCCGGTCAGCGCCGCCAGCTGGCCCGGGCCTTCGATATTCGGGCCGAACAGGGTGACCCCGGCCAGGCCACGCTCCAGCGCCGCGAGCACCCAGCCCGGCGCCCGGCGCCCCGGGAACGGCGGGATCAGCACCGCGTCGGCTAGCCGGGCCAGCGACGGGTCGGTGGACAGCCTCACCCCTTCACCGCCCCGGCGACCAGCCCGGAGGTCATCCGCCGCTGGACGAGCAGGAAGAACACCACCACCGGGATGGTGTAGAGGGTGGAAGCCGCCATGATGGGTCCCCATTCCGCGCCGCCGCGGCCGAAGAAGTAGGTCACGTAGATCGGCAGGGTGTAGGCCGAATGCGCCTGGCCGAGGAAGGTCAGCGCGACGATGAACTCGTTGTAGGCCGTGATGAAGGCGAAGACGCTGGTCGCGATCAGCCCCGGCACCACCAGCGGGAACAGGATGCGCCAGAAGATGCGCAGCGGGCCGGCGCCGTCCACCGCCGCCGCCTCCTCCAGGTCCCGGGGCACGGTGGCGACGAAGTTGCGCAGCATCCAGATGGATACCGGCAGCGCTTGCGCGCTGTACACCAGGATCAGGCCGGGCAGGCTCTGCAGCAGGTTCAGCCGGTTGAAGTCCAGGAACAGCGCGATGATCAGCGCCTGGCCGGGGATCATCTGCACGATCAGCAGCATGATCAGGTAGGACGACCGGAACCGGAACCGGAACCGGGCCACCGCCACCGAGGCGAGCAGCGAGATGACGGAGGACAGGACCACCGCGGAGAGGGTGACGAGGATGCTGTTGCGGAAGAACAGCCAGTACGAGCCGATCCCGGACGCCTTTCCGCTCAGCACCGAGGAGAAGTTGCCCAGCGTCGGATGGGACGGCAGCAGGTGCGGGGTCAGCGAGTAGATCTCCTGGGACGGCTTGAACGCGGTGGAGACCATCCAGAAGATCGGGAACAGCGTGAGCAGGGCGACCAGCACGCCCAGGCCGTTGAGCGAGAAGGTTCTCGCCGTGCGCGCGGCGCGGGCGCGGGCCGGCCGGTGCGCGGGCGGGGCGCGGGGGAGCGGTCGGCCGGGGAGCGGCGGAGCGTGAGGCCGGTCATGTCAGCGCCCCCTGCCGGACCGAGGCGCGCACGTAACCGGCCGTCACGATGAGCAGGATGATCGTGAGGATCAGGGCCAGCGCGCCGCCCAGCCCGTAGCTGGGCGGGAAGGTGAACGCCTTGTCGTACAGGTATAGCGACAGGTTGAACTCATCCCGGTTGGCCAGCCCCCCGGTGAGCAGGTAGGTCTGGGTGAACACGTTGAAGTCCCAGATCACCGAGAACAGCAGCAGGACCAGGAAGATGGGCTTGAGCAGCGGGTAGGTGATCTTCCGGAATCCCTGCCAGGCCCCGGCCCCGTCCACCCGGGCCGCCTCCAGCAGCTCCGCGGGCACCGTCTTGAGCCCGGCCAGCACCGACACCGCGATGAACGGGAACGCCTGCCACACGACCAGCACGGTGGCCACGGTGTAGGCGGGCAGGGCCCCGCTGGTGGTCCAGTTGAACCCGGCCCAGTCGGTGCTGCCGGCCAGCCAGTGCGGCAGCCGGGCCAGTCCCCAGTCCACCAGCCCCCCGTCCGGGTTGAACAGCCAGTAGAACAGCACGCTCGCCGACACCGGGGGGGTGGCCCAGGCCAGCAGCGCGGCGGTGCCGACGATCGCCGCCATGACCCGGCCCAGCCGGTTCAGCAGCAGCCCGACCAGCGTGCCGGTGAGCAGGGTGAGGCTCACCGCGGCGGCGGCGAACGCCGTGGTGATCCGCAGTGACAGCCAGAACTCGGGGTCGCTGAACGTGGTGGTGAAGTTGGCCAGCCCGACCCACTGGGTGGGCGCGGCCCCGTCCGTCTGGGCCAGCCCGTAATCCTGGAACGAGTACATCGTGACCTGCACCACCGGCCACAGCAGGACCAGCGCGATGGCCGCCAGGGACGGCACCAGCAGCAGGTAGGGGGCGAGCTGGCGGCGGCGGATCAGCGTCCGCAGCCGGGCCCCGGGGGACAGGCCGGCGTGGCCGGCGGCGCGGGCCGGCCGGGCCGGCCGGGCCGGGGGCGAGTTGGTGACGGTCGGCACCATGATCAGCGGCATTCTCCTCGGGAGGTCCCGGCCGGCCCCGCCGGGGGGTGGGCGGCGGCCGGCCGGGACAGCTCGGACGGGTCAGCCGGACTCGTTGCCGGTGTTGAGCACGTTCTGCAGCGCGGTGTTGGCTTTGCTGACGGTGGCGGTGAAGCTGGCCCCTTGCATCAGCGACTTCATCATGGTCGGGATGATCGCGTCGGTGGCGTCGGCGGTGGCCCAGTTCTTGGAGTTGAGCGGCGAGATCTGGGTGTAGGCGGCGGCCTTGGCGAAGCCGGCCATCACCGGGTTGCCGGCGTAGGCGCCGCCTTTGAGTTCCGAGCTGAACTGCGGGAAGAACCCGGCGGCGTTCGCGAACGTGGTCGCGTTGGCCGGGCTGTCCATCAGCGACACCAGGTCCCAGGCCGCCTGCTGGTACTTGGTCTTGACCCACACGCCCAGGTCGGAGCCGCCGGAGAAGGCGGGGGCCGGGTCCGGCCCGTTCTCACTCGGGATCGGGAACGAGGCCCAGTCGGGCTGGTACTTCTTGCTGACCGCGGTCAGCTGGGCGAGGGCCCACGGCCCGTCGATGTACATGTCCAGCTTGCCCAGCGCGAAATCCTCATCCGAGCCCCCGGAGGTCGCCCCGGGGGCGCCCAGCTCGGTCTGGCCGATGTACTTGGACGGCGAGAGGTGCTGGGTCAGGTAGAGGTCGGCGTAGAACTTGATCCCGGCCTCGGCCTGCGGCGTGGTCAGCTTGGCGGTCCACTTGCCGCCGCTGCGCGTGGCCACCTGGCCGCCCGCACCCCAGATGAAGCTGACGATGGCGTTGGTGAAGTTGCTCGGCGCGCCGAGGCCGTAGCTGCCGGGGAACTTGCGCTGCAGCAGCTTGGCGTCGCCCACCAGCTGGGCCCAGGTGGTGGGCGGCGCGGTGATGCCAGCCCTGGCGAACTCGTCCTTCCGGTACCAGATGCCGCGCACGCCGCCGAACCAGGGCACCGCGTACGTCTGCCCGTTGACCGTGTCGTTGGCCAGGTTGCCCGGGATGATGCCCGCGCCGGGGGACCAGGAGTGCACCTGCGAGGTGATGCTGGCCAGGGCCCCCTGAGCGGCGATGCCGGGGGTGTCGGTATTGCCCAGCTCGGTGATGTCCGGGCCGCCCTTGCCGCTGGACAGCGCGTTGGTCCAGTCCGTCACCCGGTTCCCCCAGGGGATCCAGTTGACGGCCACCTTGGTCTTGGCGTACTGCGGGAACTTCTTGTGGAATTGGGCGACGACCCCGTTCATCCAGGTCACTTGCGACGGCACGGACGGCCCCATGCGCCAGACAACCAGCTTCGCGGGTGCCGCTGAACCGGACGAACTGCTGCTCCCCGAGCCGCAGCCCGCCGCTGCCGCGGCGAGTATGGCCGCCGCGCCCAGTGCGGCGGCCGATCTGGTGAGTGTCACTGCTGGATCTCCCTTCCCGGCTCAGGCCCGTCGGCCGTCTCGCAGCTACCTCGCGGCCCCGGGGCGCTGCCCGGCCGCTGGCCGTCTAGGCTGTCGCTGCCTGCCCAGACGGGGCGCGGGCCGCCAGCTGGCCCGCGGCCCGCCCAGGTGGGCCTTCGGTGGCCGCGCCGCCCGGTCGGCCGGCCCTGAGGAATTCTGGGCTGAAACTAACAGTAAACTTTCCTATTAGATAGACCCTGTTGCCAGATTGAGACAGAATTCAGCCCAGGAGCCCGGTTGGCCGCCAGAGGCGGCGGTCCGCCGGGGACCCGGCGGCCGCCCCTTACCGCGCGGACGGTGCTGGGGGGACGTCACGCGACGAAGGAGCGGCATGGAACCACGGCCCGGGACACCGCGGCTGCTGCGCGAGCTGAACGACCGCGCGGCCCTGGAACTGCTGCTCACCGGCGGCCCGATGACCCGGGCGCAGGTGGGAGAGCGTACCGGGCTGTCCAAGGTGACCGCATCACAGCTGCTGTCCCGGCTGGAGGAACGGGGACTGGTGGCCACGGTGGGCGAGCAGGCGGGCGGCCGGGGGCCGAACGCCGCGCTGTACGCGGTGGTGCCCTCCAGCGCTTACGTGGCCGGGCTGCATGTCGAGCACGACGAGGTCAGCGCCGGGGTCGCCGACATCACCGGGCAGGTGGTCACCCAGGTCAGCGTGGACCCGAACGGGACGGAAAACCCGGTCGAGCTGGTGCGCGGGGCGGTGGCCACCGCCTGCAGCTCCGCAGGAGTGCCGATGTCCCAGCTGAAGGCGCTGGTCATCGGCACTCCCGGGGTCCTCGACCCGAGCACCGGTGATCCGCGCCTGGCGGTGAACCTGCCGGCCTGGCACGAGGGGGTGCTGGACGCGTTGCGCAGCGATCTGCACCAGCCGGTGACCATCGAGAACGACGTCAACCTGGCCGCGATGGCCGAGCGCGCCCTGGGCGTCGCCCAGGGCAGCGACGACTTCGTGCTGATGTGGATCGGGGTCGGGCTCGGGCTGGCCACCATCATCGGCGGGCGGCTGCACCGGGGCGTGGCCGGCGCGGCGGGCGAGATCGGCTACCTGCCGGTTCCCGGTGTGCCGCTGCCGCAGGACGTGAGCCACCCCGCCACCGGGGCGTTCCAGTCGCTGGCCGGCGCCCAGGCGCTGCGGCCGCTGGCCGCGGAATACGGGTTCCCGGCGCCGACCGCGGCGGGAGCGGTGCAGGCCGCGGTGGCCGCGCTGGCCGCCGGTGACGAGCGGGGCAGCGCGTTCCTGGCCGAACTGGCCGCCCGGGTGGCCACCGGGGTGGCCGCCGTGAGCGTCGTGCTCGACCCGGGCCTGGTCGTGCTGGGCGGCGAGGTCGGCCTGGCTGGCGGGACCGCGCTGGCCGACCGGGTGGCCGCCGAGGTCGGCCGGTTCTGCCCGTCCCGGCCGCACGTCGTGCCCACCGGGGTGACCGGCCAGCCGGTCCTCCGCGGGGCCATCCTGGCCGCGGTGGACGAGGCCCGCAGCGAGCTGCTGGCTTCGGTCGCCGAGCCCTGACCGCCCGGCCGGGGCGCCGGGACCGTGGCCCCGGGCCGGGCGGTCAGCCGCGGCTGTAGCGGGACTCGCCCAGCGGCAGGTAGTGGGCGGGCAGCACGCGGAACCGGGATGGGCTGACGGCCAGCCGGACAGCAGCCTGCAGCGCGGCCCGGCCCGCGCGGTCCGGCATCAGCCAGCGGAAGTCGCGCACCAGCTCCTGGGCCGGCCGGTGCTGGGACAGGAACGTGGTGCCGATCCGGACCGGCAGGTAGGTCGCCGGGTCGAGCCAGATCGTCTGCCGGGCCGGCCGCCCGCTCCGGGGCGTGGACACGAGCGTGATGGCGTCCACCCCGTCCACCCGCTGCCGTCCGGCCAGCTGGAAGTCGCCGCACGACAGTGCCTTGGTGATGCTCGCCCGCCAGTTCGGCATGCCCACCATCGTCAGCACCGTCGAGCAGGTCAGCGGGGGCAGCCCACCGGGCAGCACCCCGGGCCCGCGGATGGCCGTGTGCCACCGGACCCGGGCCGGGTACGCCGCGCCGTAGGCCACCGGCTCGGGTGGGCCATGCCGGGCGGGGACGTCGTCGAAAGCGGCGTAGAACACCAGCCGGCCACGGGCCGAGAACCCCTCCTGCAGGTATAGATCGCGGTAGGTCCAGGTCACCAGGCGCGCCGCGCTGACCGTGCTCAGCAGCCCGGGCACGACGGCGGTGCCCGGGCTGGTGGGACCGTAGGACAGGTTGAGCACGGTCAGCCCGAACCGCACGCCGCGCCCGGTGGTGACGACCTCCTGGATGGCCTGCCCGCGGGCTGCGGCCGTGGCCAGTGCCTGGTCGGCCCGGCTGATCACGTCGGCCACGGTCTGCGTCCGGGACCCGGTGACCGGGCGGCGCGCCGGGCCGGGCCCGAGCACCAGGGCGAGCGCCACGGCCAGCGTCACCGCCGCCGCTGTGCCGGCCATGCCCGCGGCCCGGATCGTGGCCCGCCGACGGCGATGGTTCTGCTCGGCCCGCCGGAGCAGCCCGGCGGGCACGCTGGCCCCCGCGGTCAGCCGGTCGATGCCCTCGCGCAGCAGTTCCTCAAGGTCGGTGTTCATCGGCCCTCCTCCGTCAGCTCAGCGCCCAGGCCGTCCTGGGCCAAGGCAAGTTCATGCAGCCGATGCAGCCCCCGGGAGGCGGCCGATTTGACCGTCCCTTCCGAGCAGCCCAGCAGGGCGGCCGTCTCGGCCTCGCTGAGCTGCTCCCAGTAGCGCAGCACGATGACGGTGCGCTGCCGGGGCGGAAGCTGGAGGAGCAGCCGCACCAGGGCGTCACGCAGATCAACCCGGGCGGTCGCGTCCGGTGCCGGAACGACGGCGGCGGCACGCAGCAGCGGCAGCCGCTGCCGCCACCGGCCGCGTCGGCGCCAGCCGTCAGCGGCCAGGTTGTAGAGCACCTGGCGCAGGTAGCCTTCCGCGTCACTATGCAGCGAGCGTGGCTTGCGCAGCACCCGCTCTAATGCCGCCTGGAGCAGATCCTCCCCGGCCTCGCGGCTGCCGGTCAGCGCGATGGCCGCGTGTAGCAGCGGGCGGCCGCGCTCAGCGAGCAGCTTCTCCAGATCCGTCCCGCTCGCGGTGCCAGCCATGAGCTGTCTCCTTCTGTCACCTGCTCACGACGAACGGGCGGCCCCGGAGGTTGCCCAGCCGGGCCGGCGCGTCCCGGCTGGGCCGGCCAGCGCCGGGCCAGCCAGGCGCCCCGGTCAGCGCCCCGGCCAGCGCCCCGGCCAGCGGCCAGGACAGCGGCCAGGCCAGCGCACTGGTCATCCGCCCAGGACGGTGATGAAGTCCCGGGTCCAGCCGGTCAGGTACTGGCTGGCCGGGCGGACCTGGCCGGGGATGATGGCGTGCAGCGGGCCGCCGGGGCGGCGGGCCGCGTCGAGCTGGACCCATTCCGGGTTGATGTCCAGCTCCATGGCGGTACGCACGCCGGCCCGCACCAGCGCGGCGGCCAGGCCCGCGGGTGCGGTGGACATGCTGGCCGCGTAGACGAGGTCACCCGCGGCCGTCTGGCCGAGGGCGCTGCGGGCCACGTACTCCCCCCCACCCAGGGTGGCCCCCCAGGCGGTCCAGTTCGCGGCGGCCGGGCTCGGCTGGCCGCCGCGGACCAGCGGTGCCAGGTTCTGCCGGACGCTGAACACGGCCTCGTGAGGCCGCGGCCGCCCTGCTCCCCACACTCCCAGGTGAGCGGCCCCGGAGGCGTCGATGACCAGGCTGGCCAGGCCGCCCCGCAACGGGCGGATGACATGGCCTTCCTGCTCGTAACCGCCGGCCCCGGCGGACAGCAGGAATCCGCCGTTGAACGCGGCCAGCAGGTGCCGGTGCTCGGCCAAGCCGATGCTCGGGCCCGCCCGCACCAGCGAGAGCGCCGCCGCGCCCGGGTCGGCGCTGCCAGAGTGCAGCCGGAAGCGCACCGGGCCGGTGAACCGGGCCATTGTCACGGTGCTGCCGCCGGCCACCCGGACCTGGGACACGACCACCGACGGCGCGGGCGCGGGCGCCGCTGGCCGGGGCGTGGTGCGGGCCGGGCGGGCCACAGTGGCCCGCGGGCTACTGGCCGCTGGGCTACTGGCCGCTGGGCTACTGGCCGCTGGGCTACTGGCCGCTGGGCTACGGACCGCCGGGGCCGGGCTGGCCGTAGCCGAGCAGGCGGCCAGGCCGAGCGCCGCGGCCCCAGCCACTGGCCAGAGGGGTGCACGCATCTCGCTCCTCCCGATCCGGCCGGGCGGCCAGCGGTCACCAGGCAGGCTACCGTCGGTCAGGTGACCGACTGCGTTCCGCACCAGCCGCAGGCCGCCGCCAACGGCGCTGCCCGCTACCCGGTGGGCGCGGCCGTGACGCTGGCTGACCTGGCCGCCGACCCGCATCCGGTGCTGGCCCGGCTGCGCCGGTCCGAGCCGGTCTCCTGGGTGCCGGCCCTGCACGGGTGGCTGGTCACCCGGCATGACCTGGCGGTGGCGGTGCTGCGGGACAGTGCGACGTTCACCGTGGACGACCCGCGATTCTCCACTGCCCGGGTGGTCGGCCCGAGCATGCTGTCGCTGGACGGCGCGGCGCACGACCGGCACCGGCGGCCATTCGCCGGGCCGTTGCGCCGGTCCGCCGTGGCCGAGCGGCTGGCCGGGCCGGTGGTGGCCGAGGCGGACCGGCTGGTGGCCGTCATCAGGCCGGCCGGGCGCGCCGAGGTGCGGCGGAGCGTGGCCGGGCCGCTGGCCGTGGCCGCCATGGCCCGGGTTCTTGGGCTGCACCGCACCGACCCGGGGACATTGCTGCGGTGGTACGACGCGATCGTCCGCGCGGTCACGCAACTGGCCGGCGATCCGGCCATGGACCACGGGCGGCCAGACGGCCCCGCGGCCGGCACCGGAACAGACGGCGGGACAGACGGCGGGGCAGGCGTCATGGCGGCCGGGGCGGCGGCCTTCCGGGAGCTGAGCGAGAGCCTGCGCGCCGCGCCCGGGGGCGGGCTCCCCGGGGCAGTGGCGACGTCCGGGGGCGGCCTGACCGCTGCGGAGGTCGTCTCCAACGCGGCGGTACTGCTGTTCGGCGGCATCGAGACCACCGAGGGAATGATCACCAACGCCGCCTGGCATCTGCTGACCCACCCCGATCAGCTGGCGCTGGTCCGTGCCGATCCCGGCCTGCTGCCCGCCGCGGTCGAGGAATCGCTCCGGCTGGAGCCGGCCGCGGCGGTGGTGGACCGGTACGCCACCCGGGATGTCCTGCTCGGCGCGGCCGCCGTCCGCCGCGGCGATCTGGTCACAGTGTCACTGGCCGGCGCGGGCCGCGACCCGGACGTCTTCGCCGGGCCGGACGAGTTCCGGGTCCGCCGCGGCAACTCCCGCCAGCACCTCGCCTTCGCCCACGGCCCGCATTTCTGCCTCGGCGCGCACCTCGCCCGGCTGGAAACCGAGGCGGGGCTGGGCGCGCTGCTGCGGCTGCCGGGGCTGCGCCTCGACCCGCGGTACCACGGCGCCCCGCGTGGCCTGGTGTTCCGCAAACCGGCCGCGCTGCACGCCGAGTGGGACGCGGCCGCGGCCTGACCGGGCCCCGGCCGGTCAGGCCGCTTCGTAGCCGACGCTGACCTCGCCGGGACCGCGGGACGGCAGGCATGCGCGGACCCGGGCTCAGCTGGGCCCGGGGTCCGTGCGATCCGGGTCTGCGCCGAGCTTGCCGGCGCCAGCTTCCTGGACTTCGGCCACGACATCAGCTCGCTGATCATGGCAATGCTCGCGTTCGGGGGCATCGCCTGCTACGCGACCGCCTTGTTCGTGGCCGGCCACCGAGGCCTGGTGCCGCCCGCCTGACCCGGCCGCCCGGCACCGGCCGCAAGCGGCCTCAGCCGCGCAGCCGCAGGCCCCGCGGGGTCGCCCGGAAGCCGGCCCGGTCCAGCGCCTGGGCCAGGGCCGAGTCCTGGACCGGGGCGCCGTCAGCGCGCTCGATGGTCAGCCGCCCCAGCGCGCCACTGCGGATGGCGCTGGCCAGTGCCCCCGCCGCGGGGGCCAGCACCGCCGGGTCGCTGGTCCACGACAGCAGGGTCTTGCCGCCGCGTTCGACGTACAGCACGAGGTCACCGCCGGCCATGACCACCACCGCCCCGGCCTTGCGGCCTGGCCGGTGGCCGCCGGGGGTCTCGCCGGGCCGCTCGGGCCAGGGCAGCGCCGCCCCGAACGGGTTGGCCGGGTCTCCCGCGGCCAGCACGATCGGGCTCGGCCCGGCCGCCGCCTCCGACGGCGCCGCTCCGTTCGGCGCGGCCGTCCCGGGCGGTGCGGAGAACCCGTTCGCTCCGCTCGCCCCATCGGCACCACCGGGGCCGTCCGGGCCGGTGCCCTGCGCCCAGGGATCGCCCTGCGCCCAGGGATCGCCCTGCGCCCAGGGATCGCCCTGCGCCCAGGGATCGGCCGACGCGCCGCGGTTGCCCGCCCGCCATGGGCCCCGGGGAGTCCAGGCCCCGGGGTCGGCCCGGCTGCCGGCCGGGTCCCGGACGGTGCCGGCCTCCGCGGCCATGGCCCGCATCCGGTTCGACCGCTCCGGGCAGCGCGAACTGCGCGGCCCCCAGACCTTCCACGAAGTATCCCCGGCGGCACTGGCCCGCCTCTTCCATGGCCCGGAGCACGGGGTAGATCGACGAGAAGCCGCCCGGCACCCGCTCCGCGGCGACCGCACCGCGCAGCAGGATCCCGTGCCGGTCCAGCAAGGTCCGGGCCACGGCGTGCAGCCGCCGGGTGGGGTCGGGGTCGGCCGGCGGCAGCAGTGACCAGCGCCCGGTCACCGTCGGCGGCCCGTTCCGGGACGGCATCGCCGGGCGGCCGAACCCACGCCGCCGCAGCCCGGGCCGGCCGGGCGAGCGGGGCCGGGCCACGGACCCGCCGCCCGTGGCGCCGCCGGTCACCGGCCGGCCGCTGCCGAGTACGGTGCGCAGCGCGGCCAGTGTGTCGTTGGTGAGCCGCCCGGCCCAGACCAGGTCCCAGATCGCCGCGGCCACCGCGCTGTCGGTGGCCTCCGCCCGGCCCGGCTCCGGGAGCAGCGCCGCCGCGCGGTCCGCCAGCATCCGGAAGAACAGGGCCCCGCCACCCTCCAGCGCGGCCAGGACCGCCTCGTGGACCGGGGTCATCGAGATATCACCCGGCGGGGGCAGCAGCAGCGGGGCGGTGTCTGCCGGGGCGAGCACCACCCAGCCGTCACTCCCGGGCAGGCCGCCGGCGCCCGCCCAGACGGCCTCGCCCGCCGCCGTCAGCTCGTCCAGCATGGCCGACTGGTAGCCGGGCACCCGGCCCGGCAGGACCAGCGTCTCCAGCGCGGACGCGGGCACCGCCGCCCCGGCCAGCTGATCGATCACGTCGTAGACTACGTCCGGCCCGGCCCGCGGGCGGCGGGTGCCCCGGCCCGCCCGGGCAGCGCCGGGACCGGGCGGCGGCTGGCCCGCGTTCTGCCAGGTCGGCAGGAAGGCGGCCAGGGCCTCCGGCGGGACCGGCTCCGCTTCCTTGCGCAGCTTGGCCAGGCAGCGGCGGCGCAGCATGCGGAGCACCGACGTGTCGCACCATTGCGTGCCGCGGCGGCCGGGCAGGAACTCACCCTCGGCGATGCGCCCCTCGGCGGCGAGCCGCCGCAGTGTCCCGGTGACCACGGCCACGCCGAGCCCGTACCGGGCGGCCAGGTCGGCCGTGCCGAACGGCCCGTGTCCCCGCGCGTACCGGGCCACCAGGTCGGCGAGCGGGTCGGCGACCGGCTCGGTGAACGCGGCAGGCACCCCCGGCGGCAGCGGCACGCCCAGCGCGTCACGCAGCCGCCCCGCGTCCTCGACCGCCGTCCAGCGGGCCTCGCCCGCGATCCGCACTTGCAGGGCGCGGCGCTGGGCCGCCAGGCTGGCCAGCCAGTCCCCGGCCGCGGCCGGGTCCTCGGACCGCTCGGCGACCTCGGCCGCCGACAGCGGCCCGATGGTGCGCAGCAGGTCGGCCGCACCCTCCGCGTCGCGGCTCTGGCGTCCCGGCGCCAGCCGCTGCAGTTCTCGCTCGGTCTGCTCCACCACTGCGGGGTCGAGCAGCTCCCGCAGGTCAGCCTGGCCGAGCAGCTCGGCCAGCAGCGAGGAGTCCAGCGCCAAGGCCTGGGCCCGCCGCTCGGCCAGCGGCGAGTCGCCCTCGTACATGAACGCGCCCACGTACCGGAACAGCATCGACCGGCCGAACGGGGACGGGGTGGGCGTCTCCACCTCGACCAGGCGGATCTTCCGCGCGGCCAGGTCCTGCATCAGGCCGGCCAGGCCCGGCACGTCGAAGACGTCCTGCAGACACTCGCGGACGGTCTCCAGCACGATGGGGAACGTGCCGTACTTGCGGGCCACCGACAGCAGCTGGGCGGAGCGCTGCCGCTGCTGCCACAGCGGGCTGCGCCGGCCGGGCTGCCGCCGCGGCAGCAGCAGGGCGCGGGCGGCGCACTCGCGGAACCGGGCGGCGAACAGCGCCGAGCCGCCGACCTCGTCGGTGACGATCCGCTCCACCTCTTCCGGCGCCAGCTCGGCAATCCCGGCGGGCGGCGGCTCCTCGGTGTCCGGGACCCGGATCACGATCCCGTCGTCGGTATGCATGGCCTGTACGTCCATGCCCTGGTAGCGCTCGCGGAGCCGGGCCGCGATGGCCAGCGCCCACGGGGCGTGCACCTGCGCGCCGAAGGGGCTGTGCAGCACCAGCCGCCAGTCGCCCAGTTCGTCGCGGAACCGCTCCAGCACCAGGGTGCGGTCGTCCGGCAGGTACCCGGTGGCTTCCCGCTGGTCGCTCAGGTAACGCATCAGGTTGCCCGCGGCCAGCGCGTCCAGCCCGTCGGCGCGCAGCCGGGCGACGGCCTCCGGCTCGCTCATCCCGCCCAGCTCGCGGCAGTAGGCTCCGAGCGCGCGGCCCAGTTCCACCGGGCGCCCCGGGGCGTCGCCGTGCCAGAACGGGAGCTTCCCCGGCTGCCCGGGTGCGGGCGAGACCAGGACCTGATCGGCAGTGATGTCCTCGATGCGCCACGAGCTCGCGCCGAGCACGAACACGTCACCGACCCGCGACTCGTAGACCATCTCCTCGTCCAGTTCGCCCACCCGGTGGGCGTGCCGCCCGTTGGCGGCACGCTGCGAGGCGGCCAGGAAGACCCCGAACAGGCCGCGGTCCGGAATTGTGCCACCGCTGGTCACGGCGAGCCGCTGGGCTCCCGGCCGGCCATGCAGCCGCCCGCTGGTCCGGTCCCAGACCAGCCGGGGACGCAACTCGGCGAATTCCTCGCTGGGGTAACGCCCGGCCAGCATGTCGAGCACTGCTTCCAGCACCGGCCGGGTCAGGCCGGCGAACGGGGCGGCCCGCCGGACCACCTGCTCCAGGTCGCCGACGTCCCACTCGTCCATGGCGGTCATCGCCACGATCTGCTGGGCCAGCACGTCCAGCGGGTTGCGCGGGATACTCAGTTCCTCGATCTGGCCGCCCCGCATCCGCCGCGCCACCACGGCCGCCTGCACCAGGTCACCCTGGTACTTGGGGAAGATGACCCCGCGCGACACGTCGCCCACGTTGTGCCCGGCCCGGCCGGTGCGCTGCAGCCCGCTGGCCACCGACGGCGGCGACTCGACCTGGACGACCAGGTCTACCGCGCCCATGTCGAT
Source organism: uncultured Actinomycetes bacterium (assembly GCA_963837515.1). Taxonomy (GTDB): domain Bacteria; phylum Actinomycetota; class Actinomycetes; order Streptosporangiales; family Streptosporangiaceae; genus RYN-230. The sequence continues at coordinate 644,138 of CAWINT010000014.1, read as the reverse complement.
GCCCAGCTCCAGGCTGGAGGTGGCCACCACGGCGGGCAGCCGGCCGGCCTTCAGCGCCTCCTCGATCTGGGCCCGCTCCTGGCGGGACACCGAGCCGTGATGCGCCCGGGCCACCTCGGGGACGGCGCCGGCGCCGCTGCCGGCCTGCGCCATGATCTCGGCGGGCGGCCCGGCCGGCGCGCCATCTCCCGGCGGCGACCCGGTGCGCAGTTCAGCCCGCTCGGCGGCCAGTTCGTTCAGCCGGGCACAGAGCCGCTCGGCCAGGCGGCGGGAATTGGCGAACACGATGGTGGAGCGGTGCCGCTCGATCAGGTCCAGCAGCCGCTCTTCCACGTGCGGCCAGATGGACTTGCGCTGGGCCGGGCCCTCCGCACCGTCCTCGCCCACCGCGCTGGGCGGCGGATCGAGATCGGTCATGTCCTCGACCGGCACGACGATCTGCAGGTCGAGTTGCTTGTGGCTGGGCGGGGCGGCGATCGTCACCGGCCGGGCGCCGCCCAGGAATGAAGCCACCGTCTCGGCCGGCCGCACGGTGGCGGACAGCCCGATCCGCTGCGCCGCCGGACGGCCCGGGCTCAGCGCGTCCAGCCGTTCCAGGGACAACGCCAGGTGCGCGCCGCGCTTGCTGCCGGCCAGCGCGTGAACCTCGTCGATGATCACGGTGTCCACGCTGCGGAGCGCGTCCCGTGCCTTCGAGGTGAGCAGCAGGAACAGTGACTCCGGCGTGGTGATCAGGATGTCCGGGGGACGGCTGGCCAGGCGGCGCCGCTCGTCTGGGCCGGTGTCCCCGGTGCGCACCGCCACCGCGATGTCGGGCTCGGGAATCCCCATCGCCTGGGCGGTGTGCCGGATGCCGGTCAGCGGGGCGCGCAGGTTGCGCTCGATGTCGACGGCGAGGGCCTTGAGCGGGGAGATGTACAGCACCCGGCAGCGCTGCTTCGGGTCGTCCGGGGCCGGGGCCACCGCCAGCCGGTCCAGCGCGTACAAGAACGCGGCGAGCGTCTTGCCGGATCCGGTCGGCGCGATGACGAGGGCGTTCTCGCCCTTGCCGATGGCCGCCCAGGCCTGCGCCTGCGCCGGGGTCGGCGCCGCGAAGGCGGCCGCGAACCAGTCCCGGGTGACCGCGCTGAAGCCCTCGAGCGCGTCCCGGCGGTCAGCTGCGCTGTCGCCTGGGGGAGAAGAAGGGGGGAACATGTTTTCTAGTCTGCCTGCCTCCACCGACAAGATGGACCGCGTCGCCGGGCCGCTCCGGGGTACCCGCTGCGCTGGGCGCGAACGCGGCCGGCCGCGTGCCCGCTGGCGGCCAGGACCCGGCTGGGCTGAGGGCCGGCCCGGGGTCACGCTCAATCCAGGATGTCAGCAGATCCCGGACGCCGCGACGGGTCCCGGCCGGCGCTCGCCTGGAGAGGCGCTCACCCGGAGAGGCGCTCACCCGGAGAGGCGCTCACCCGGAGAGGCCGCGGAGCGAGCCGGTGAGCCGGCCCGCGGTGCTGTGGATGGTGCAGACGACCAGGCGCTCGCCGGCCGCCCAGGCCCCCGCGTCCGGGTAAAGGTAGGACTCGGTCAGCGATGAGGAGGCGAGCTGCGGGTTCAGGTAGCCGCCGAGCCTGCTGGCGCAGCCCTCCCCGGCCACCCGGCGCAGCGCCGCGGTCCCCGGGTAGTGCTGCCCGGCCAGCCGGAACGTGCCGAACACCTCCGCGTCGTGTGGCGCGGAACAGCTGACGACATGGACCCCGGACAATTCGTTAGGCGCGGAATTCAGGCACTGGCCGGTGCGCACGCCGAAGATGCGCGGCAGGCTGGCGGGCTTGGCCGGTGGCCGGTGCGCCACCAGCGCCGCCACGGCCAGCGCGCCGGCCACCAGCCAGAGACCCGCCAGGACCAGGCCGGTCACGGCCATCCGGCGGCCGCGGGCGCCCGGCCGGGCGGTGCGGGCCAGGGCGATGGGGCCGACGACGGCGGTGAGCGGCACCAGCGCCACGACCCCGGATACCAGCGTGGCGACGGCGAAGCCGTCGGTCCGGCGCGGCGGCGGGGTGCCAGCGCTGCGGACGGCCGGCCCCGGCGACGTCCCTGCCCCCGGGGGCAGGCGCTCACCTTCCCGGGGGCTGGGAATGCGCACGAGCGCGGTCCGCGCGCGACCCCTGCCCGCTGACTGACCCATGCACGCTCCCAGGCCGTCGGTGCCTGTCGGCGGCGGCTGGCAGGCCGGGTGGATGCGCCCAGGACCTGCAACACCACGCCGTGCCGTGCCGCCGCACCCGCAATGATCCTTTCCCCGCCGCGCCGCGGGCATTCCTGCCGCCAGTCCGGAATTGCGGCGGGGGCGCCCCGTCTGACCCCGGTCGCCTGGTCCGGGCCAGGTACGCCGCGCCGGTAATCTCACCGCAGGCGGCCGGCTGGCCGGCCGCCGGACGGTCGGTGCATGGGGCGCTGGCCGGGTGTACCTGGGGAGGGCCGTGCGTCTCAGCGAGTTCTGGCAGCGGATGTCCGCCCAGTTCGGCGACGTGTACGCGGTCAGCGTGGCCAAGGATCACGTGCTGGCCGCGCTGGGCGGGCGGACCGTGGAACAGGCTATCGCCGACGGCGAGGACGCCAAGGTCGTCTGGCGTGCGGTCTGCGCGGAGTTCGACGTCCCGTCGAGCCTGCGCTGAGCCGGCCCGGCCGGGCGAAAATGCGCCGCGCCGCGGCGTAATCCGCCGCGCGGGGCGGCGTGTTGGCTTTATGCTCGAACAGTTGTTCGTCTATGGTGAGGCCTGGTGGCCGCCGGTGACTGCCCCGCCGCCCGGCGCGGTGGTGCTGGAGCGCCAACCCAGCCATGGCACATGGCGGCGGCGGGCGGCGCGGAATTGTCGGTGCCGCCGCGTAGCGTCCGGACCAGCACGTGGAACTAGCAGAGCAGCCTTTGAATCCGACAGGAGCATCCATGGCAGGCAGCGACAGGACGGTCAGCAGGACCGGCGGCGACAGGGACAAGTCGCTGGAGGCTGCGCTCGCCCAGATCGAACGGCAATTCGGCCGGGGCTCGATCATGCGGCTCGGCGACGAGGGCCGGGCCCCGATGGAAGTGATCCCGACCGGCTCGATCGCCCTGGATGTGGCCCTGGGCATCGGCGGCCTCCCGCGGGGGCGCGTGGTAGAGATCTACGGCCCAGAAGGGAGCGGCAAGACCAGCCTCGCCCTGCATGCCGTGGCCAATGCGCAGAAGAACGGGGGCATCGCCGCGTTCATCGATGCGGAGCACGCCCTGGACCCGGAGTACGCCAAGAAGCTCGGCGTGGACACCGACGGGCTGCTCGTCTCCCAGCCGGACACCGGGGAGCAGGCGCTGGAGATCGCGGACATGCTGATCCGGTCCGGCGCCATCGACGTCGTCGTCATCGACTCGGTCGCCGCCCTGGTGCCCCGCGCGGAGATCGAGGGTGAGATGGGCGACAGCCACGTGGGCCTGCAGGCCCGCCTGATGTCCCAGGCGCTGCGCAAGCTGGCCGGCGCGCTGAACAACACCAACACCACCGCGATCTTCATCAACCAGCTACGGGAGAAGGTCGGGGTGATGTTCGGCTGCATGTCGTACTCGACCAGGGTGACCCTGGCCGATGGCACGCAGGAGAAGATCGGCAAGATCGTCAACCAGTGCCTGGACGTCGAGGTGCTCTCCTACGACCCGGAGACCGGGCGGGCCGTACCGCGCCGCATCGTCAACTGGTTCAACAATGGCCCGGCCGAGCGCTTCCTCCAGTTCACCGTGGCGAAGTCGGGAGGGAATGGCCGGGCCCAGTTCGCGGCGACGGAGAACCACCTGGTCCGGACGCCGGGCGGCTGGCGCGAGGCGGGTGAGCTGATCGCCGGTGACCGCGTCCTGCTGGCCGAGCCGCGGAAGCTGAGCGGGCAGCAGCTGCAGCTCGTCCTCGGGGCGCTGATGGGCGGCGGGAGCCTTTCTCCGAACACCCGCGGCCGGCCCGGCACCCGGTTCCGGATGGGGCACGGCGCCGCCCAGGCCGCGTACCTGGACTGGAAGGTCGGCCTGCTCGGCAACGTCGGGTGCTCGCGGGCCTCCAGCGCCAAGGGCGCCGTCTTCGCCGACCTGAGCCCGTTGCCTGAACTGGCTGAGCTCCAGGAGGCGGTCTACTTCGGCGACGGCCAGAAGCACCTCAGCTGGGAGTACCTCAAGGCGCTCACGCCGTTCGCCCTCGCTGTCTGGTACATGGACGACGGCTGCTTCACGCTCCGGTCCGAGGGCGTCCAGGAGCGTACCCAGGGCGGCTCCGGCCGGACCGAGATCTGCGTCCAGGCGATGAGCCCGGGTTCGCGGGAGCGGCTGGCTGACTACCTGCGCGACACGCACGGGCTGGACGTCAAGGTCGTCGAGCGTGGCTCGCGGCGCCAGGCCATCCTTCAGTTCACGACGGCGGCGTCGGAGAAGTTCCAGCGGCTCGTCGCCCCGTATGTGCATCCGTCGATGGAGTACAAGCTCCTGCCCCGGTTCCGCGGGCAGTTCAGCGTAGAGCCGGAGTTCACTGAGCCCGGGATGTACCTGGCGCCGACGAAGATCCTGGATGTGCACGTCAAGCCGCCGATGCGGTCCATGAACCGGTTCGACATCGAGGTAGAGGGCCTGCACAGCTACTTCGTCGACGGCGTCATGGTGCACAACAGCCCCGAGACCACCAGCGGCGGGCGGGCGCTCAAATTCTATGCCTCGGTACGGCTGGACGTGCGCCGGATCGAGACGCTGAAGGACGGCACCGAGGCGGTCGGCAGCCGGACCCGGGTCAAGGTGGTCAAGAACAAGCTGGCTCCGCCATTCAAGACCGCCGAGTGCGACATTCTTTTCGGCCTCGGGATCAGCCGCGAGGGCGGCCTCATCGACCTGGGGGTCGAGCAGTCCATCGTGCGGAAGTCCGGTGCCTGGTACACCTACGAAGGTGATCAGCTGGGACAGGGCAAGGAGAACGCCCGGAACTTCCTGCGGGAAAACCCAGACGTGGCCAACGAGATCGAGAAGAAGATCAAGGAGAAGCTCGGTGTCGGCCCGCGGGTGGACGCGGAGGCTGCCCCGGACGCCGGCCCGGCGGGCCCGGGCGGGGCAACCGCGGGCGGTCCCGGCGGGCCCGGGCCGGCGGCCCGGGCCGGGAACGGCAAGCCGGCCTCGGCCGCCGCCCGGGCCGCCGCTGTCAGCAGCGTGAACGGCGGTGCCTGATCCAGCCGTGAACCACGATCCCGCTGACTCCGGCCCCGGCTCATCCGCGGCCGGGGCGGCGGGGCCTGGGGCCGGGTCGGCCGAGCCCGCAAACGCGGCAGCGGGCAGTGACCCGGAAGCGGCCGCCCGGGAGCTGTGCCTCCACCTGCTGACCACCCGCCCGCGCACCCGCGCCGAGCTGGCCGATGCCCTGCGCCGCCGGGGGATGCCCGGCGCGGTGGCCACGGCGGTGCTGGCCCGGTTCGCCGAAGTGGGCCTGATCGATGACGCCGCGTTCGCCCGGGCCTGGGTGGAGTCGCGGCACCACAGCCGGGGACTCGCCCGGCGCGCCCTCTCCGCCGAGCTGAAGCAGCGCGGCGTCAACGGCCAGGACATCACCGCGGCGGTCGGTGCCCTCGATCCCGAGGATGAGCTAGCGACCGCGCGGCGGCTGGTGGCGAAGGCACTGCCGGCCAGCCGGGGCCGGCCGCTGCCGGTCCGGATACGCCGGCTGGTCGGGCTCCTCGCCCGCAAGGGATATCCCGCGCCGGTCGCCTACCGGGTGGTGCGGGAGGCCCTCGATCAGGAAGGCGCGGACCTGGCCGAGGTGGGGGCCGATTTCGATGATCCGGCTCTGACCTCGGACGACGCCGCCACCGAGATCGGGTAACCAGCTGATTGCGCAGGGTAAGAATTAGAGAAGACCGGAGTGGACTGCTTGCCCAAACTGTTATCTACGCTTAACCTCACGGCAGCGAGGTGTTACTCCGTGCCATGCGGATGAAAAGACTAGATACGGTTTTCGTGACCGGCTCCGGCCGGTTAGGGCTCTTGATTTACCTGGCCCGGGCGGGGACGCCTGCCCGGGCCGGCAGGCAGGCCGGCCCCAGCAAGCCGGCCAGGCCAGGGACTACGGCCGGGCTCGGCCCGGCCGGGCGCAAGCTGGACCGGGACCTGGGCCGGGACGGCGCGGCGTGCTTTCGGGAGGACGCGGCTGAGGTGGCGTAAGCCGCCCGGGCGGGACTGAGCCAGCCGGCCAGCCCGCTTGGCCGCCCTGCCTGGTGGCCCGCTGGCGCGTCGCGTCCGCGTGACCGGCCGGGACAGGCTGCGCTCCGGCCGTTGCGCATAGGAGGTGCAGCCCGGCGCGAGCCGGGCGGGCAGCCGCGTGGCCGGCATGACCCCTCGCTCCAGGGTGTTCCCTGGCACCACATCCCGGTGCCAGGGCCAGCGAGCAGGATTGGGGTGTGCCATGAGCAGCACAATCTCTCTCGTCATCGGGGTTGTCGGGCTGCTGGCCGCCGTTTTTGCGCTCGCCGTCGTACTGCGCCGCTCACCGGGACGCAACCAGCTCCCGGCCCCGGCCGACCCGTCCGGAGGTGCCCAGCTCAACGCGGACACGCAACGGACCCGCGAGGCCGCGACCCGGGAAGCGGACCAGGTCCGGGCCCGCGCCGAGTCAGACGCCGCCGTCATCATGCGCGAAGCCGGGCTGGCGGCGGACAAGGCCGCTCAGGCCAGCCGGAACGCCGACGATGAGCTCCGCGCCGTCCGTGAGGAAGCCCGTGACCTGCGGGCCGACCTGGAACGGCGGGAGAGCCGGCTGGCCGAGCGGGAGGCCCGGCTCGACACCGAGTTCGGCAAACTGGAAGAGCGGGCCGTCGGCCTGGAACAGGCCCGCCAGGAACTCGACGGGCGGCAGGCCGATCTGGACCGGCTGGATGAGGAACGGCGGGCGGTGCTGGAGCAGGTCGCCGGGCTGACCGCCGACAAGGCCAAAGCCGAGCTGGTGGCCGGCATCCAGAACCAGGCCAAACGGGAGGCCGCGCTGCTGGTCCGCGAGGCCGAGCACACGGCCCGCCGCGAGGCGGACCAGCGGGCCCGGCGGATCATCACGCTGGCCATCCAGCGAGTGGCCAGCGAGCAGACCAGCGAATCGGTGGTCTCCGTACTGCACCTGCCCGGAGACGAGATGAAGGGCCGGATCATCGGCCGCGAGGGCCGGAACATCCGCGCGTTCGAGTCCGTCACCGGCGTGAACCTCATCATCGACGACACGCCTGAGGCGGTCTTGCTGTCGTGCTTCGACCCGGTCCGCCGGGAAGTGGCCCGGCTCGCCCTGGAACGGCTGGTGCTCGACGGGCGGATCCATCCGCAGCGGATCGAGGAGGCCTACGAGCGCAGCAAGGGCGAGGTCGAGCAGCTGTGCATCCGGGCCGGTGAGGACGCCCTGGTCGAGCTGTCGATCACGGATCTGCACCCGGAGCTGGTCACCTTGCTGGGCCGGCTGCGCTACCGGACCTCCTACGGCCAGAACGTGCTCCGGCACCTGGTCGAATCCGCGCACATCGCCAGCATGATGGCCAGTGAGCTGGGCATGGATCCGGCGCTGCTGAAGCGCTGCACAGTGCTGCACGACATCGGCAAGGCGCTCACCCACGAGGTGGAAGGCAGCCACGCACTGATCGGGGCCGAGATCGCGCGGCGCTACGGCGAGTCGCCGGATGTCGTGCATGCCATCGAGGCGCATCACAACGAGGTCGAGGTGCACACCGTGGAAGCGGTGCTGACCCAGGCCGCCGACGCCATCAGCGGTGGGCGGCCGGGCGCCCGCCGCGAGTCGCTGGAGGCGTACGTGAAGCGGCTGGAGCGCCTGGAGCAGATCGCCACCGCCCAGCCTGGCGTGGAGAAGGTGTTCGCCATGCAGGCGGGCCGGGAGATCCGGGTGATGGTGAAGCCGGAGCGGGTGGACGACATCCAGGCCCAGGTGATCGCGCGGGACGTGGCCAAGCAGGTGGAAGAGGAATTGACCTACCCCGGTCAGATCCGGGTCACGGTGGTCCGGGAGTCCCGGGCCACCGAGTTCGCCCGCTGAACTGCCACCCGCTGAGCTACTCCTGGCCGTGGCCCAGGCCCGGTCAAGGGGAGCCGGGCGATCCCGGTGGGGTCGAAGCCCAGCACCTGGCCGTAGAAGGACAGCTCCGCCTGCAGCGCGGTGGTGATCGTCTCCGCGCGGCGGAAGCCGTGCGACTCGCCCGGGAACGTGAGCAGCGCGTGCCGGATGCCGTGCTTGGCCAGGTCCGCGGCGATGCCCTCGGCCTGTGCGGGCGGGACGACCGGGTCGTCCAGGCCCTGCAGCAGCAGGACCGGGCAGGTCGCATCGGTGACGTGGCCGACGGGGGAGCGTTCCGCGTACACGTACTCGAAACCAGGCAGCGGGCCGATCAGCCCGTCCAGGTAGTGCGACTCGAAGTCGTGCGTCTGGGCGGCCATCTGGCGCAGGTCGGCGACCCCGTAGTACGAGGCCGCCGCGCTGAACACCGGCGGCACGCGGGCCCCGGTGGTCACCGCGGCCAGCGCGGTCCAGCCGCCGGCCGACTGGCCCCGGATGGCCAGGCGGCGCTCGTCGGCCCGGTCCTGGCGCGCCAGCGCGAGCGCGGCGGCGGCCACGTCCTCGACGTCCACCACGCCCCACTGCATCCGCAGCCGTTCCCGGTAGCTGCGGCCGTAACCGGTGGACCCGCCGTAGTTGACGTCGATGATCCCGATGCCGCGGCTGGTGAAGAAGGCTTTCTCCAGGTCGAGCAGGCCGATCGCGTGCGAGGTGGGGCCGCCGTGCACCCAGACCACGTAGGGGGGCAGTTCGCCGTCCGGGGCCACCGCGTCGGGGTGCGCCGGGGGGTAGACCAGGGCGTGCACCCGGCGGCCGTACCGCCCCTCCAGCTGGACCCGCTCCGGCACCGGCAGGAACGCCGGATCCGGCGCCTGGCCGGTCTCGGCCCGCAGCACCTCGGTCTTCCCCGAGACCGCGTCGATCCGGAGCACGGACAGCGGGGTCTGCGGGCCGCCGGCCACCGCGACGATCGTCATCCCGTCCGCGGCCAGGCCGGAGGTGAACTCGCTGAACGGCGTGTCCAGGTCGGCGAGCTCACCGGTCTCCGGGTCGAGCAGGCCGAGCCGCATCGCGCCCTGGCCGTGCAGCACGGCCAGCCGTCCGTCACTGAGCCGGGCGTAGGGCCGGCCGCCCAGCTGCCACAGCGGCTCGGCGAACTCCTCCTCGGCCGGGTACAGCGCCTGGGCCGGCTCGCCGACCAGGCCCACCTGGTACAGGTTCCACCAGCCCGGCCAGTCGGAGACCACGTACAGGCTGGCCTGGTCCCGCCAGACCGGGGCCAGCACAGACTCCCGCATGCCGCCTTTCACCAGCCGTCCCGGGCCGGGCACGCCGTCGGTGATCAGCGCCACCCGCAGTTCGGTGCCGTCCCACGGCATCCGCGGGTGGGTCCAGCCGATCCAGGCCAGCCGGCTCCCGTCCGGCGACAGGGCCGGGAAGGCGAAGAAGTCAGAGCCGGTCACCAGGGTGCGGATGGCGCCCGGGTCGCCGGCCGCGCTCCCGTCCAGCGGCACCGCGACGATCGCCCGGGTGGTCGTCCCCCCGGTGTGCCGCTCCTGTACGCACCAGATCTCCGACCCGTCGGCGGACAGGATGAAATCGGCATAACGCAGCACCGCGAGGCCATCATCAGCCCGCAGGTCCGGGGTGAGCGGACGGGGCATGCTGGCCGCGTCCGCCGCGTCCGCCGCGTCCGCCGCGTCCGCCGCGTCCGCCGCGTCCGCCGCGCCGGCTGCCCCGGCCGGGCCGCGCTCCGCGCCGGGGGTCTGGCCGGGCGGCCGGTCAGGCGGCCCGCCGGGGCCCGCGTCGGGGATCAGGTAGAGGCGCTGGTCGGCGTAGTTGGCGAACACGATCGCCGGGCTGTCGGCCGGCCCGCCGGCGGCCCCGGCCGGCACGGGCAGGTAGGACCGGCCGCCGTACTCGTGCACCCGGCTGCGGGCGTTCCACGGGGACGGCAGCAGCACCCGCTGATTCCCGGCCGCGTCACAGCGCACCACGGTGACCCGGCCACCCTCGTCCGGGCGCCCCTCCTGCCACCAGACGTCCGTACCGGAAATCCGTGGGTACGACACCAGCACCTGCCCCCGGGCCACGTCCGCGGCGGAGATCGGCGACGGCCAGGCGCCGTAGGGGATCCGCGGAGCAGCCATGCTGTCTGTCATAGGGGATATCGTCTACCATCCGCGGGCCGGCCACGGGAGATTCTGGACATGCCGCGGGTGGCGGAGGGAGATTCCGGATGTGCCGCGTGCTGGGCGTAGTCTCGGGGGCGAGATGAGCGCCTCCCGCAGCTACGAGATCCGCACCTACGGGTGCCAGATGAACATGCACGACTCCGAGCGGCTGGCCGGCCTGCTCGAGGAGGCGGGCTACCGGCGGGCCCCGGACGGGGAGACCGCCGACGTGGTCGTGTTCAACACCTGCGCGGTGCGCGAGAACGCGGACAACCGGCTGTACGGGAACCTGGGGCACCTGCTGCCGGTGAAGCAGTCCCGGCCTGGCATGCAGATCGCCGTGGGCGGCTGCCTGGCCCAGAAGGACCAGGCCGGTATCGCGCAGCGTGCGCCGTGGGTGGACGTGGTGTTCGGCACGCACAACATCGGCTCGCTGCCGGCCCTGCTGGACCGGGCGCGGGTCCAGGCCGCCGCCCAGGTGGAGATCGTGGAATCGCTGGAGCGCTTCCCGTCCGTCCTGCCCGCCCGCCGGGAGTCGCCCTACGCGGCCTGGGTGGCCATCTCCGTCGGCTGCAACAACACCTGCACCTTCTGCATCGTGCCCAGCCTGCGCGGCCGGGAGCAGGACCGCCGTCCCGGCGATGTGCTCGCCGAGATCCAGGCGCTGGTCGCGGAGGGCGTGGTGGAGGTCACCCTGCTCGGGCAGAACGTGAACTCCTACGGGGCCGGCTTCGGCGACCGGCAGGCCTTCGGCAAGCTGCTCCGCTCTTGCGGGGAGATCGGTGGGCTGGAGCGGGTCCGGTTCACCTCGCCGCACCCGCGGGACTTCACCGACGACGTGATCGCCGCGATGGCGGAGACGCCGGTGGTCATGCCCCAGCTGCACATGCCGCTGCAGTCCGGGTCCGATACCGTGCTGCGGGCCATGCGGCGGGCCTACCGCCGGGAGGCTTACCTGGGCATCCTGGACCGGGTCCGGGCCGCTATCCCGGACGCCGCGATCACCACCGACATCATCGTCGGGTTCCCGGGCGAGACCGACAGCGACTTCGAGAACACGCTGGACATGGTCCGCCGGGCCCGCTTCGCGGGGGCGTTCACGTTCCAGTACTCGCCGCGGCCGGGGACCCCGGCCGCGGCCATGGACCGCCAGATACCCGCCGACGTGGTCGCCGAGCGCTACCAGCGGCTGGCCGCCCTGGTGGCGGACATCTCGCTGGCCGAGAACGAGCGGCTCGTCGGCCGCGAGGTCGAGGTGCTCGTCGCCGAGGGCGAGGGGCGCAAGGACGGGGCGACCCAGCGGCTGTCCGGCCGGGCCCGGGACAACCGGCTGGTGCATTTCACCCCGGACAGCGATGTTGCGCCGCGGCCCGGCGATCTCGTCACCGTGGTGGTAACCCGGGCCGCGCCGCACTACCTGATCGCCGACGGCGGGCCGGTGGCGCTGCGCCGCACCCCAGGCGGTGACGCCTGGCAGGCCCGGCAGCAGCCGACGGCCCGGCAGGGTGCCGCCGCCCCGGCGCCGGCGGGTGTGCTGCTCGGCATGCCGGCCGTCGGCCGTCACCGCTGACCCGGCACCGGGCGCTCCAGTCTGCGGCGAGTGGTCCCCTTCTGGTAACGCTGCGCGGCGCATTGACTCCAGTCTGCCGGCGGACTGGCCAACCTTGCGGGGAGAGCCTGCGTCCTAGCAGGTAGGGGCGTCAGCGCCGCTCATCACGAAGGGGGAACTACTATGCCTATCTCCGTCCACGCGGTCCGCCGGGCCGCGGTGGCCGTGGCCGTGGTCTGCGCCACCGCGCTCAGCAGCACGGCCGCCGTGGCGGCGGTGCACCGGGACAGCGGGCTCCTCGGGACGCCCCGGTGCCTGACCGCGCAGCTGCGGATCTCGCTCGGGCGGGGCAGTGGCACAGCCGGTGCCGTGGTCTACCCGCTGCGCTTCACCAACCTGGGCCGTGGCCCCTGTCACCTGGGCGGTTACCCGGGAGTGGCGGGCGTGAACCGCCGTGGGATGCAGCTCGGCAGTGCAGCCGGCCGGAACACGATCTACCGGCCGCGGCTGGTGGTGCTGCGCCCCGGCGGTACGGCGCACGCCGTGCTCACCATTACCGAGGCGGGCAACTTCCCGTCCCGGGTGTGCCGGATGAGGACCGCGGCCGGCCTGAAGGTCTTCCCGCCGAACGCCTTCCGGGCCAGGTTCGTGCGGCTGTCCTTCGCGGCCTGCTCCCGTAGCGGCCCGCGTTACCTGCACGTCAGCGCGGTCCGCCTGGGCCGCGGGTAGGCGCGTAGCGGCTGGGAGGGCGGCCGGGGCGCCGTCCCAGCCGCCGTCACAGCTGCGGGCGGGGGGGCGGGTTGGCAGACTGGCCGCATGACGGGACGGGTTATCGCGGTGGTCGGGCCGACCGCGGCCGGCAAGTCCGACCTGGCGCTCCGCCTCGCCCATGACCTGGGCGGCGAGATCATCAACGCCGACTCCATGCAGCTGTACACGGGGATGGACATCGGGACGGCGAAGCTCACGCCGGCCGAGCGGCATGGCGTCCCGCACCATCTGCTCGACGTGTGGGACGTCCGGCACACCGCGAACGTCGCCGAATACCAGCAGATGGCGCGGGACGCCATCGCTGCTGTGCAGGCCCGCGGCCGGGTGGCTATCCTGGCCGGCGGGTCCGGGCTGTACCTCCGCGCGGCCCTCGACGACCTGAACTTCCCCGGTACCGACCCGGCCGTCCGGCGCCGGCTGGAGGACGACCTGGCCCGGCGGGGCCCGGCGGAGCTGCACGCCCGGCTGGCCGCGGCGGACCCGGCCGCGGCGCGGGACATCCTGCCCTCCAACGCGCGGCGGATCGTCCGGGCGCTGGAAGCCATCGAGGTATCCGGCCGGCCGTTCACCGCGACGCTGCCCCGCTACGAGTCGGTGTACCCGAGCGTGCAGGTCGGGCTCCGGATGCCCCGGGAGGAGCTGGACCGGCGGATCGCCGCTCGGGTGGCCCGGATGTGGCAGGCCGGTCTCGTCACGGAGGTGCGCCGGCTGGAGTGTGCGGGGCTGCGGGAAGGCCGGACCGCCAGCGCGGCCCTCGGCTACGCGCAGGTGCTGCGGTCCCTGGCCGGGGAGTGGACGCTGGCGCAGGCCCGCGAGGAGACCATCAAGGCCACGCGGCGGTTCGCCCGGCGCCAGGAATCGTGGTTCCGCCGCGACCCGCGGATCAGCTGGATCGACGCGACGGCCGGGGCGGACCTGGCCCGGCAGGCGCTGGCTATCATCGGCGCATGCGGTTCGCCAAAGGACATGGCACCGAGAACGACTTCGTGATCCTGCCCGACCCGGGCGGCGAGCTCAGGCTGTCCGCCGGGCTGGCCGCGCGGCTGTGCGACCGGCGCGCCGGGATCGGGGCGGACGGCGTACTCCGGGTGGTCCGGACGGCGGCCCGGCCCGCGGCCGGGGATCCCGGGGGAGCCGGGGGAGCCGGAGGGCCGGCGGAGTGGTTCATGGACTACCGCAACGCCGACGGCAGCGTCGCGGAGATGTGCGGCAACGGGGTGCGGGTCTTCGCCCGGTACCTGCTAGATCACGGGCTGGCCACCGGCCCTGCCTTCCCGGTCGCGACCCGCGGCGGGGTACGCCAGGTGCGCGCCGAGGCGGACGGCCGGATCACCGTCGACATGGGCCCGGCCACGGTCCTCGGGCCCGGCCGGGCCGTGCTCGGCGGGCTGGCCCGCGGCGGGCTGCGGATCAGCGTCGGCAACCCGCACCTGGCCTGCCTGGTGGATGACGCCCTGGACAAGTACGACCTGGCGGCGCCGCCCGCGCTGGATCCCGCGCAGTTCCCGGAGGGCGGCAACGTGGAGCTGGTCCGGCTGGCCGGGCCGGCGGCGGTTTCCATGCGGGTCCACGAGCGGGGCTCTGGGGAAACCCGGTCGTGCGGGACCGGCGCGGTGGCCGCTGCGGTTGCGGCCGCCTCCGCCGCCGGGCCGGCCGATGCCGCAGGCGCGGCCGCCGGGCCGCGGGCCTGGCAGGTCAGCGTGCCCGGCGGGGACCTCACCGTCCGGCTCGGCGCCGCCACCACCTGGCTCACCGGCCCGGCCGTCATCGTGGCGGAGGGTGAGATCACCCCGGGCTGGCTCACCGCCCAGGGCTGAGCTGAAACCTGGCCTGGAGCTGGTCCGCGGCCGGTCAGCCGGTGCCCGCCGGGGCGGCCGTGGCCGGGCGCGGGACGGGCCGGTGGGTCAGCGCGGTCACCGGCAGGCCGCGCAGGGACGCGTCCAGGACGTCCGCCAGGTGCACGATGGCCGGTGGCCCGGCCGCCCCGGTGGCGGCGATGGCCGAGGCGATCTGCAGGCTGCACCCGGGATTGGCCGACACCACCAGCGGCGCCCCGGTGGCCAGCACCGCGGCCGCCTTCCGGCGGCCCAGTTCCGCGGCCGCGGCCGGCTGCAGCAGGTTGTAGACGCCGGCTGACCCGCAGCAGGTCCCCCCGTCGGCCACCTCCACCAGTTCCAGCCCGGGGATCGCCCGCAGCAGGTCCCGGGGTGGCTGCTGGATCCGCTGCGCGTGGGCCAGGTGACACGCGTCGTGGTAGGCCACGGTGACCGGCAGCGGGTGCCGGGCGCCACGCAGGCCCCCGGGGGCAGCGGCCAGCTCACCCAGGTACTCGCTGAGGTCACGGACCTTGGCCGCCGTGGTGGCGGCGCGGTCGGCCCAGCTGCCCTCCGGTGCCCCGGCGGTCCCGGCGCCGGCTGGCCGCGCTCGCGGCGCTGTTCCGGCCGGCCCGGCCTCCGTCGCCCCGATCTCGGCCAGGCTCCCAGCCGCCGGGGCCGGGCCGGCCGGCTCCTCGCCCGCGGCGGCCCGGAACAGCTCGCCGTACTCCTTCATCGCCGATCCGCAGCCGGCCGAGTTGACCACGATGACGTCCACGCCCGCCGCCTCGAAGGCGGCGATGGTGCGCCGGGCCAGCCGGGCCGCCTCCGCGGCCCGCCCGGTGTGCAGCGACAGCGCGCCGCAGCAGCCCAGCCCGCGCGGGATGACCACGTCGCAGCCCTCCGCGGTGAGCAGCCGCAGCGTCGCCTCGTTCACCTGCGGGAAGAACACCTGCTGCACGCAGCCGGTGAGCATGCCGACGACCGCGCGCCGCGTGCCCTGGGCCGGGTAGCGGCCCGCCAGCCGCCGGCCGCCGCGCGGCGGGGGCGGCGCGACCCGGAGCGAGGCGGCCAGTTCCGGGGCCAGCCGGGCCACCAGCGGGCTGCGCTCGAGCAGCCGGATGGCCCCCACCCGCTGCGCGAGCCGCAGCGGGCCGGTGAGCAGCCGCAGGCGGCGTGGATGCGGGAAGGCCGCGAAGATGGCGGCCCGGGCCGCGCGGTCGCGCAGCGAGCGGGGCGGCAGCGGGGCGGGACGGCCCGGGGTCTGCTCGGCCCAGCCGCGGGCGGCCTCGATGAGCCGGTCGTAGCGAACCCCTGACGGGCAGGCGGGCACGCACGCCATGCAGCCGAGGCAGCGATCCAGGTGGGTGGCGGCGGTCTCGCTCACCGCGGCCCCGTCCAGCACCTGGGTGATCAGGTGGATCCGCCCCCGCGGCGAATCCATCTCCTCGCCCCACAGCTGGTAGGTCGGGCAGGCCGGCAGGCAGAAGCCACAGTGCACGCAGTCGGACGCCAGCCCACGCAGCGCACCGGACGGGTCGATCGGTGAGGAGGTCATCAGATCCCTCCGGCGAAACGGCCGGGCGCCATCAGATACCCGGGGTCGAACCGGTCCTTGACCGCGCGCATCAGGCTGAGCGCGGGGACCGGCCCCCACATGTCCACCCGGTCGCGCACCGCGGGCGCCGCCGTCAGCACCACCGCGCTGCCCCGGGCGGGGGGTCCCTCCGGCCGGGGGTCACCCGGCCGCAGATCAGTGGCGAGCGCGGCGCGCAGTTCCGCCAGGAACGAGGCCACCGCCGCGGACGGTGCGTCCGCCACCACTGCCACCTGCAGTACCCCGGCGGCGGGGGAGCCGCCGAGGGCCGGGTCGAGCCCGGCCGCCCCGGCCGCCTGGTCCACCGCCGCCAGCACGCCGGGCAGCGCGGCAGCCCAGAAGCTGACCTGGATCAAGGTGGGCCCGCCCGGACCGGCGCTGCCCGGCCCGGCGCCGGCCGCGGCGGGGCCGCCCCACCAGCCCGGCGCGGTGTCCGAGACCGCTGTGCCGGCTCCCAGTACGTCCCGCATCAGCGAGGCGCGTTCCGCCACCCCCTCGGGGTCGCCTTCCAGCAGGACCCCGAGGCGGATCAGGCCGCCCACGGCGGGCCGGTCGAGCTCCACCGCGGTGGGGGCGAGATCCGAGCCCGCCGCCGCGCTGGCGGCCGCGGCCGCCGCCGCGGGGTCGGCGTAGCCGGCGGTGACGTACGCGGCCGAGGTGGGCAGCGGGTGCAGCCGGAAGGTGGCCTCGGTGATCAGGCCGAGCGTGCCGCACGAGCCGGTGTACAGCTTGCCCAGGTCGTAGCCGGCCACGTTCTTGACCACCTTGCCGCCGGACTTCGTGACGGTACCGTCCGCCCGGACCACGGTGACCCCGATGACCAGATCGCGGGGGGTTCCGTAGCGCAGCCGCCGCGGCCCGGCGGCCCCGGTGGCCAGCAGCCCCCCGACCGTCGGCGACCCGTTCCGGGCGACCCCCGGCGGCACGTCCACGGCCAGTTGCTGCCCGGCCGCGGCCAGCACCTCGGCCAGCCGGGCCATCGTCACCCCCGCCTGGGCCTGCACCACCAGGTCACCGGCCGCGTGCTCGAGGACCTGGTCCAGCCGCAGCGTGTCGATGACGAGGTCGCAGCGCCGCGGCGCCGGGCCCCACCCGATCGCGGTGCCGCTGCCCCGGGGCACCACGGCCAGGCCGTGCTCGGTGGCCGCAGCCAGCAGCGCGCTGGCCTCCGCCACGCTGGCCGGTGATGCCACCCAGTCCGGGACGACCCCGGCGACCACGTCCCGGGGCCCGGCCGGGCGTACCGCCTGGCAGGCCTGGGCCAGCGCCCCCGGGACGGACACAGTCGTCAAAACTGTTCCGCCTGCCCGCTGGCGACCAGGGGATGGACCCCGCGCCGTGGCCCGGGCACCTCGCCGCACAGCCGTGGCGTGGGGAAGATCTTCCCGGGGTTGCACAGCCCGGCCGGGTCGAACGCGCAGCGCAGCAACTGCATAGTGTCCAGGTCGTCCGGGGTGAACATCCGCGGCAGGTAGCGCGCCTTGTCCGTGCCGACGCCGTGCTCGCCGGTGATGGAGCCGCCATGCTCGATGCACAGGTCGAGGATGGCCCCGGACACGTCCTCGGCCCGGTCGGCCTCGCCCGGAGTTGCGTCGTTGTACAGCACGAGCGGGTGCAGGTTGCCATCGCCGGCGTGGAAGACGTTCGCCACCCGGATCCCGGACGCCTCAGCCAGCGCTGCGATCTTGTCCAGCACCTCGCCGAGCGCGGTGCGCGGCACCACCCCGTCCTGTACCAGGTAGGCCGGGGAGATCCGGCCCACTGCGGCAAAGGCCGACTTGCGCCCGGCCCAGATGGCCGCCCGCTCGGCCGGGTCGTCCGCCTCGCGGATCTCGCTGCAGCCGGCCTGCTGGCACAGCGCCCGGACGGCGGCGGCGTCCCGGCGGACATCGGCGTCCGGCCCGTCCAGCTCCACGACCAGGACCGCGCCCGCCCCCGCCGGGTAGTTGCAGGCCACCGCGGCCTCGGCGGCCTCGATGGCGAGCGCGTCCATCATCTCGATGGCGGCGGGCAGGATGCCCGCGCCGATGATCGCCGAGACCGCGGCGCCGCCCGCGCCGGTGCTCTGGAACGCGGCCAGCAGCGTGGTGATCACCTGCGGGATCCTGGTCAGCCGGACCACGATCTTGGTGACGATGCCCAGCGTGCCCTCCGAACCGGTGAACGCGCCGACCAGGTCGTACCCGGGCGCGCACCCGGTGCCGTCCCCCAGCCAGATCAGCTCGCCGGCTGGGGTCACGATCTCCAGCCCGGTCACGTGGTGCACGGTGAACCCGTGCTTGAGGCAGTGCGCGCCGCCGGAGTTCTCCGCCACGTTCCCGCCGACCGAGCAGACCACCTGGCTGGACGGGTCCGGGGCGTAAAAGTAGCCGTAGGGCCGGGCCGCCGTGCTGACCGCCAGGTTCGTCACCCCCGGTTCCACGATGGCCCGCCGGCTGACCGGGTCGATCTCGATGATCCGGCGCATCCGGGAGGTGACGATCAGCACGCCGTCGGCCCGGGGCAGCGCACCGCCGGACAGCCCGGTCCCCGAGCCGCGGGCCACAAACGGGACACCGGCCCGGGCGCACTCGGTCACCACGGCCGCCACCTGCTCGGCGGTCTCCGGCAGCACCACCAGGCCGGGGGCCGCCCGGTGCGAGGTCAGCCCGTCGCATTCATAGGTACGCAGCTCCGCGGGGTCACTGACCACCCCGGCCGGGCCGCAGATCTCGGTCATCCGGGGCGCCATCGCACCGACCGTCATCGTGCCTCCCGCAGCAGGCTCATGGTCCCGGGCCGCAGCCCAGGCGGGCCGCCGCCGGCCGCCCGGGTGCTTCCTGTCCTTTCAGACTGCCTCGCCGCTGGCCCATAGTCCACGTCACCTGGCTCAGGAAGTCCACGTCACCCGGCTATGGCATCTTCTCGTACGCCGGCAGGGTCAGGAACTCAGCGTAGTCGTCGGCCAGCGCCACCTGGCTGAACAACGCCACTGCCTGGTCGAACCGGGCGGCGTCGAAGGCCGGGCCGTACGCCTCGCGGATCTTGGCCAGCTCCTCGCTGATGATCCGCTGTACCAGGTCCGCCGTCACCAGCTGGCCGTCGTCCAGCCGGATCGCGTTGTGCAGCCACTGCCACACCTGGGAGCGGGAGATCTCGGCCGTGGCCGCGTCCTCCATCAGGTTGAAGATGGCCGCCGCGCCGTTGCCGCCCAGCCAGGAGGCCAGGTACTGGATCCCGACGCTGACGTTGTTGCGCAGCCCCGCCTCGGTGATGCTGCCCGGTGTCTTGCTCACCGCCAGCAGGTCGGCCGCGGTCACGCTGACCTCCGGCCGCTGCTTGCCCAGCTGGTTGGGCGCGTCGCCGAGGACCGAGTCGAACACCTCGCGGCACAGCGGCACCAGGTCCGGGTGGGCCACCCAGGACCCGTCGAAGCCGTCGTTCGCCTCGCGGTTCTTGTCCTCCCGGACCTTGGCCATGGCGACCGCATTCACCTCGGGATCCCGCCGGCTCGGGATGAAAGCGGCCATCCCGCCCATGGCGTGGGCGCCGCGCCGGTGGCAGGTCTTCACCAGCAGCTCGGTGTAGGCCCGCATGAACGGGGCCGTCATCGTGACCGAGTTCCGCTCGGGCAGCACGAACTCCTGGCCGCGGCTGCGGAACTTCTTGATGACGCTGAACAGGTAATCCCAGCGGCCGGCGTTCAGCCCGGCGCTGTGGTCGCGCAGCTCGTAGAGGATCTCCTCCATCTCGAAGGCGGCCGGGATGGTCTCGATGAGCACAGTGGCCCGGATGGTGCCGCGCGGGATGCCCAGCGAGTCCTGGGCCAGGTTGAACGCGTCGTTCCACAGCCGGGCTTCCCGGTGGCTCTCCATCTTGGGCAGGTAGAAGTACGGCCCGGACCCCTTCTCCAGCTGCCGCCGGGCGCAGTGCACGAAATACAGCGCGAAGTCGAACAGGCTCCCGGAGACCCGCTGCCCGTCCACCAGCATGTGCTTCTCATCCAGGTGCCAGCCGCGCGGCCGGACCACGATGGTGGCCAGCTCGCTGTCCGGCGCAAGCCGGTAGGACTTGCCTTCCTCGCTGGTGAAGTCCAGGGTCCGGTCCAGCGCGCTGATCAGGTTGAGCTGGCCGGTGACCATGTTGTCCCACAGCGGGGTGTTGGCGTCCTCGAAGTCGGCCAGCCACACCTTGGCGCCCGAGTTGAGCGCGTTGATCGTCATCTTGCGGTCGGTCGGGCCGGTGATCTCCACCCGGCGGTCCACCAGGCCCGGCGCGGGGGCTGCCACCCGCCAGTCCGGGTCGTCCCGGATGGACTGCGTAGCGGGGAGGAAGTCCAGCATGCCGCCGGCGGACAGCTCCACCTGCCGGGTGGCCCGCGCCGCGAGCAGCTCGGCGCGGCGGGGGCCGAACTCCCGCTGCAGCGCCGCGACCAGGTCGACCGCCTCCGGCGTCAGTACCTCGTCGTACCGGTCGCCCTGTGGGCCCGTTATCTGCACGCCGTCGCTGGCCATGCCGCGCTCCTCCCAGGTCAATCTGACGTCCCGCCGTTACCGGGCATGTTACTGCCAGGTAACTATGCGGAGGGCCGCCAGTGCCGTGCTGCTGCCTGACCCGTGCTACGTAACACCGCCCGGGGGCACCGGTCAAAGTGTTCCCGGCCACATCCGGGGCACAACCTGCGCGGCCCCGGTGTTTATTGGGGTGAGAGCAACGTGGAGGCATGACAGCATTGGCAAATCACCCGACGATCAGCTACCGACACAGTGAGCAGGCGATGACCCTTCCTGGCGAGCAGCCAGCGCTGGCCCCCGCGCCCTGGGATGGCCAGGATGGCCAGGACGGCCGTGACGGGCAGCGCGGTCGTGACGGGCAGCGCCCGGCCGGGCCCGGCCCGCTCGACGGCCCAGCGGCCGCCGGCGAGCTGGACCTGGCCGACCGGCACGCGCTGCAGCGCGTCACCGGCCTGTCCACCGAACTGCAGGACGTCTCCGAGGTCGAGTACCGGGCGCTGCGCCTCGAGCGGGTCATCCTGGTCGGGGTCTGGACCGAGGGCACGCTGGCCGAGGCGGAGAACTCGCTCCGCGAGCTGTCCCGGCTCGCCGAGACCGCCGGGTCGGTGATCCTGGACGGCCTGATGCAGCGGCGCAGCCGTCCCGACGCGGCCACCTACCTGGGCGCCGGGAAGGCCGCCGAGGTGGCCGGCCTGGTCGCCGAGCTTGGGGCCGACACCGTCATCTGCGACGGCGAACTCACCCCCAGCCAGCTGCGCCGGCTGGAGGGCGTGGTCAAGGCGAAGGTGATCGACCGGACCGCGCTGATCCTGGACATTTTCGCCCAGCACGCCCGGAGCAAGGAGGGCAAGGCCCAGGTCGAGCTGGCCCAGCTGGAGTACCTGCTGCCCCGGCTGCGTGGCTGGGGCGAGTCGCTGTCCCGGCAGGCCGGCGGGCGCGTCGCGGGCGGCGGCGGGATCGGCACCCGGGGCCCGGGCGAGACGAAGATCGAGACCGACCGGCGCCGGATCCATGCGCGGGCCGCGCGGTTGCGCCGCCAGCTGGCGGAGATGTCCGTCGGCCGCCAGGTGCAGCGGCAGCGGCGCCGCGACCGGGCCGTGCCGGCCGTGGCCATCGCCGGCTACACGAACGCCGGCAAGTCCAGCCTGCTGAACCGGATGACCGGGGCCGGTGTGCTGGTGGACGACTCGCTGTTCGCCACGCTGGACCCGTCGGTGCGCCGGGCCCGCACCCCGGCCGGCCGCTGGTACACGCTGACCGACACGGTCGGGTTCGTCCGGCACCTGCCGCACCAGCTGGTCGAGGCGTTCCGGTCCACCCTGGATGAGGTCGCCGACGCCGACCTCATCCTGCACGTGGTGGACGGCAGCGACGTGGACCCGCAGGCGCAACTCGCGGCGGTCCGCATGGTACTGGCCGAAATCGGCGCGGCCGACGTCCCGGAACTCGTCGTCATCAACAAGGCCGACGCGGCCGACCCGATCGAGCTGGAGGCGCTGCGCCGCCGTGAGCCGCGCAGCGTGGTCATCTCCGCGCGCACCGGCAGCGGCCTGGACGAACTGGCCATGGCGGTGGAGGCTGCGCTGCCGCAGCGCGACCGTGAGGTCTGTGCCGTCGTGCCCTACCTGCGTGGGGACCTGGTGGCGCGGGCGCACCGCGAGGGCGAGGTGCTGGCGGTGCGGCATGGCGAGGCCGGCACCGAGCTGACGGCCCGGGTCCCGCCGGACCTGGCCGCGGAGATCGACAGCATCGCGGTCCCCGTCACCGGCTGACCCGTCGGCAGATTACCGGCGCCCGGAATTACCGGGCGGCAATCCGCCAAACGGGTTTGGCCAGAAATTCAGCGCTCGTTTATGCAATGGATTGCGGGCGGCAGCTCATGGCCCGGCCGACGGGCGTGCCGCCACCGCGCGGGACCTGGCCCCGCGGCCCCGTGGCCGGGTCTGTCCTGTCTGGTGCCGGACGCGTCCGGCCAGTTCTGTCTGGCCACGCCGCCCCGGGTCCTGGTCGTCGCTCCGGCCGCCTGCGCATCGATCGGGCACAAGTTACTGATACGTAGCGAAGTCAAAGCCGGGGCAAAGTGCGACGGACCGTGAGATCCTCAGAAAGGCCGCTAATTTCTTGCCTGGCTTCTTCGTGATAGTGCCTGTACAGGAACCCTGTAGTGCAATACCGTAACTGAACCGATATGTTGGTTGCCGCATAGTCAGCGCACCCAGCCGTCGGCCGCCGGGGACCGAGATCATCGGGTGCTGGCGCGTGGCCATGATTCGGGACGAGCTTTGGCAGGTGACCGGGGATGACGCAGCTGCGCCCAGTCACGCACCGATCAGCCCGGTCCGCACCCACCCGGCCGGGGGGAGCCTGGTGACCGTCCGCCTGCTCACTAACATCGGCCGCCTCTGGACCGGCTCCGAGGTCTGGAGCAACGCGGCCATCCTCACCTACAACGACCGCATCGCCTGGGTCGGGCGTGCCTCCGAGTTGCCGGAGAGCCTGCCCGGCGTCATCGATGACATCGTTGACGTCAACTCGGTGGAGAACCTCGGCGGCGGCCTGGTGACCCCTGGCCTCATCGACGCGCATACCCATCCCGTCTACGCAGGCAACCGCTGGGCGGAGCTGGCTATGCGGGCCGGCGGCTCCTCGCCGAATGAGATCGCCGCGGCCGGGGGCGGCATGGCCTCCACAGTGACGGTGACCCGCGGGACCGACCCCTGGACGCTGTGCAACGGCGTCCGGGCCCGGCTGCGGGAATGGCTGCAGTGCGGGACCACGACAATCGAGGCGAAGACCGGTTACCACCTGACCCGCGACGGCGAGCTGGCGGACGTGCGGATGCTGCGCTCGCTGGAGGGCGAGCCCGGCATGCCGCGGGTACACGTCACGTTCCTGGCGGCCAGCGCCGTGCCCCCGGAGTACTTCGGCCGCCGCCACGACTACATCGACGCGGTCGGTACCTGGTGTGCGGACGCCGCCGCGGTCGGCGCGGACAGCGTGGACGTCTACTGCGAGGAAGGCCGGTTCACCGAGCGGGAGGCCCGCTGGATACTGTCGGCGGGCCGGGCGGCCGGCCTGCTGCCCCGGGTGCACGCCTGCGGCCACAGCCGGACCGGCGCCGCCCGGCTGGCCGCGGAACTGGGCTGCGCCTCGGCAGACCTGCTGCACGAGGCGAGTGAGGAAGACGTGGCCGCGCTGGCCCGGGCCGGCGTGGCCGCGGTGGTCTGTCCCGGTACCGCGCTGCAGATCGGCAAGACGCCGCCGGTGCGGTCGCTGCTGGACAAGGGTGTGCCGGTCGCCCTGGGGTCGGATCACACGCCGGGCGGCAACGGGATCACGTCGATGCCCCTGGTGATCTCGCTGGCCATCTGCCAGTTCGGGCTGAGCGTGCCAGAGGCGCTGCGGGCCGCCACGCTCGGCGGGGCCCAGGCGCTGCGGGCCCCGGACCGGGGGGCCATGGTCCGCGGACGGCTCGCCGACATCGTGCTCTGGGACGCCGACCACGAAGGCGCATTCGCCTGGGCCTACGGGCTCAAGCCACACCGGGTGTGGCTCGGCGGCGAGCCGGTCGCTCTCTAAGTAGCCCGACCGCGGCGCGCCCGCCGCGCTGGCCATGGCATCCTGCTGGCATGCCCTCCGGCGCCACCAGATCCTCATCGCGTGCGGCCCGCCCGGCCGCCGGTCAGCCACCCGTCCCCGATGGCCCGGCCAGCCCCGTCAACGTGGTGGTCGGCGAGGAGGGCCTGCTGATGGAGCGGGCGGTGGCCGCCCTGCTCGCCGCGGCCGGGCCGGCCGAGTCCATCCAGCACGTCCAGGGCGCTGCCCTGCACCCGGGAGAGCTGACGACGCTCACCGCACCCTCGCTGTTCGGCGGCGGCTGCGTCGTCGTGGTCCACAGGGCTGAGGACGCCGCCAAGAATGTCGCCGACGAACTGGCCGCGCTGGCCGCCGACCCGCCGCCCGACCTCGTGGCGGTGCTCACGCACGCCGGCGGGGCCAAGGGCAAGGCGCTGCTCGCCGCGCTCACCAAGCTGGGCGGGCCGCGCCAGGACGGCCCGCCCCGGGTTCGGATCGTGGAGTGCCCGAAGATAACCCGGACGAGCGAGCGGATGCAGTTCATCCGCGGCGAGGTGACCGCGGCGCGGCGGAAGATCGACGAGAGCGGGGTGCGCGCGCTGATCGATGCGGTCGGCAATGACCTGCGGGAACTCGCCGCGGCCTGCGCCCAGCTCACCGCGGACACGACCGGGGTCATCGACCAGGCGGCGGTGACCCGATACTACCGGGGCCGGGCGGAGGCCAGCGGCTTCACCGTGGCCGACCGGGCGGTCGAGGGAAAGCTGGGGGAGGCCCTGGAACTGCTCCGCTGGGCGCTGGCCGTGGGGGTGGCACCGGTGCTCATCAGCAGCGGGCTCGCCCAGGGCGTGCGGCTGCTGGGCCGGGTCGGCAGCGCGGCGAAGGGCCAGCCGGACGCCGTGGTGGCGGCCGAGGTCGGTGCCCCGCCGTGGAAGGTGGACCGGGTACGCCAGCAGTTGCGCGGCTGGACGCCGGAGGGCGTGGCCCGCGCCCTGGCCGCCGTAGCCCAGGCGGACGCCCAGGTAAAAGGCGAGGGCGCGAACGCCGGCTACGCGCTGGAGGTGGCCATCCGGGAGATAGTGGCCAGCCGCGCCGCCCGCTGAGCGGTGCTAGCCCGGGGGACGACCCCCCGGAACCCCCCGCGATCACCGGCTCAGCGAGACCCGGCTTCGCCGGGCCTCCCTTCACCGGTCAATAAGCCCGGGGGACGACCCCCCGGAACCCCCCGCGATCACCGGGATAGAACGCCTCTAGGCGGCGAGTTCGGCGGCGCGGCGGGCGATGGCCGACTTGCGGTTGGCCGCCTGGTTCTTGTGGATGACGCCCTTGCTGGCGGCCTTGTCCAGCTCACGGCAGGCGGCGCGCATCGCGTCGGTGGCCGCGTCCACGTCACCGGCGTCGGCGGCCTGGCGGAACTTGCGGACCGAGGTCTTCAGCGAAGACTTGACCGCCTTGTTGCGCTGCCGCGCCTTCTCGTTCTGCTTGTTACGCTTGATCTGGGACTTGATGTTCGCCACGCGGAAAGCCTCGCTCAGGGTCTGGTCTGGGTGCCGGAGCCGACCGCGATCGGCGGTCGGCCGCGCCGCCGCGCACCGGCGTCAGCGCATGCGCTCCGACGAGGCAGGATAGCCTACCGCGGGGCATCACTCAAACCGCGGCGGCGCGGCCGGGTGGCGGGCTGTCCGCCCCCTGGCGAGGCTGTCCGCGGCCCGGGCATCGGCGGCAGCATGCGACGATGGAGACGATGTCCGGGCCCAGCCCGACGTGACCAGCCCGAACCGAAGCAGGCGGATATCCCGAGCCATGCCCGAACAGGTCCTTCCGGACGGTACGCAGCACGCCACCAGCCCCGGCCACACCGACATGTCGGTGATCCGGAACTTCTGCATCATCGCGCACATCGACCACGGCAAGTCAACGCTGGCCGACCGCATGCTGCAGCTCACCGGGGTGGTCAGCGACCGGCAGATGCGCGCCCAGTACCTGGACCGGATGGATATCGAGCGCGAGCGCGGCATCACCATCAAGAGCCAGGCGGTCCGGCTGCCGTGGACCGGCCCCGACGCCCAGCGCTACGTGCTGAACCTCATCGACACCCCCGGGCACGTTGACTTCACCTACGAGGTGTCGCGCTCGCTGGCCGCCTGCGAGGGCGCGATCCTGCTGGTGGACGCGGCCCAGGGGATCGAGGCGCAGACCCTGGCCAACCTCTACCTGGCGCTGGAAGCCGACCTGCACCTGATCCCGGTGCTCAACAAGATCGACCTGCCGGCTGCCCAGCCCGACCTCTACGCTGAGGAACTGGCCGGCATCATCGGCTGCCCGCCCGGTGACGTGCTGCGCGTCTCGGCCAAGACGGGCGATGGCGTACCCCACCTGCTTAACGAGATCGTTCGCCAGGTCCCGCCGCCCAGCGGCGATCCTGATGCGCCCGCCCGGGCCCTGATCTTCGACTCGGTGTATGACACTTACCGAGGCGTAGTGACCTACGTGCGGGTGATGGACGGCCGTCTCACCCGGCGTGAGAAGAGCCTGATGATGTCCACCGGGTCGGCGCACGACACGCTGGAGGTGGGGGTCATCTCGCCCGAGCCGGTGTCATCCGACTCGCTGGCGGCCGGGGAGGTCGGCTACCTGATCACCGGGGTCAAGGACGTCCGCCAGGCACGCGTCGGCGACACGGTGACCAGCTCCGCCCGGCCCGCCACCGAGTCGCTGCCCGGCTATTCCCACCCCCGGCCGATGGTGTTCTCCGGGCTGTACCCGCTGGACGGCGACGACTACCCGGAACTGCGCGACGCCCTGGACAAGCTCCGGCTCAACGACGCGGCGCTGGTCTACGAGCCGGAGACCTCCACCGCGCTGGGCTTCGGGTTCCGCTGCGGCTTCCTCGGCCTGCTGCACATGGAGATCGTCCGGGAACGGCTGGAGCGGGAGTTCGACCTGTCGCTGATCTCCACCGCGCCCAACGTCGTGTACCGGGTGATCATGGAGAGCGGCGACGTGCTCACCGTCACCAACCCCAGCGACTTCCCCAGCGGCGGCACCGGGCCCGGCGGCAAGGTAGCCAAGGTGTTCGAGCCGGTCGTGCGGGCCACGATCCTCGCCCCGGCCGAGTACATCGGGACCATCATGGAGCTGTGCCAGGGGCGCCGCGGGGCGCTGCTCGGCATGGACTACCTGTCCGCCGACCGGGTTGAGATCCGGTACACCATGCCTCTGGCTGAGATCATCTTCGACTTCTTCGATCAGCTGAAGTCGCGCACCCGGGGTTACGCCTCGCTCGACTACGAACCGGACGGCGAGCAGGAAGGGGACCTGGTGAAGGTGGACATCCTGCTGCAGGGCCAGCCGGTGGACGCGTTCAGCCAGGTCGTGCACGACGACAAGGCCCGGGAGTACGGGCTGGCCATGACGTCCCGGCTGCGCGAGCTGATCCCGCGCCAGCAGTTCGAGGTGCCAATCCAGGCGACCATCGGGTCGAAGATCATCGCCCGGGAGAACATTCGGGCGCTGCGCAAGGACGTGCTGGCCAAGTGCTACGGCGGCGACATCAGCCGCAAGCGCAAACTGCTGGAGCGGCAGAAGGAAGGCAAGAAGCGGATGAAGACGATCGGCCGCGTGGAGGTGCCGCAGGAGGCCTTCGTCGCGGCGCTGTCGACGACGCCGGACCGCCAGCGCTGACCGCCTCGGCCAGCCCGGCGCAACTAGCCGTTCGGGCCCGGGGGGTGGACCATGTGGACCGTATGGCCCCCATGGACGCCGATGGCCAGGCCGGCGCCCAGCACGGCCACCCAGAGCAGCACCCACATGGTCACGCCGATCCAGCCCAGCACCAGCCCGGTCAGCGCCAGGGTGCCACCCGCCTCGCCGGTCCGCCGGATCTGCCTCCGGGCCATGTGGCCCAGCACGACGGCCGGGATACAGGTCAGCCCGAGGGTGAAGAACTCGGCCACGCCGCACGCCAGCGCGGCCTGGGCCAGCGGGTTGGTGCGGGGCCGGGCCGGGCTCGGCGGGTACAGCGCCGCGCCGCCGCCGGGCAGCTGGCTGGTCACCTTCGCCAGCTCGCCCAGGGTGCGGGCCGAGTAGACCCCTTCCAGGAGCGCGTCGTACTCGTCCTTGGCCAGCCTGCCCTCGGCGAAACCGTTCTTGAGCACCTCGGCGGCCTGGTCGCGATCCGCGTCCGAGGCGCGGATGCCGGCCCGGCCCTGGGCGGCGATCTGATAGCCGTACTCCGGCCAGTTGGTCATCGGTGCCTCCCCGCTGGCGGTCCATTTCAGCATAAGCGCGCGCCGCGCCCGCCGCGTCGGCCGAAGGTCCCGAGCGGTGTTAGCCCGGGGGGACGACCCCCCGGAGCCCCCCGGGATCACCGGCTCAGCGAGACCCGGCTTCGCCGGGCCTCCCTTCACCGGTCAATAGCCCGGGGGGACGACCCCCCGGAGCCCCCCGGGATCACCGGCTCAGCGAGACCCGGCTTCGCCGGGCCTCCCTTCACCGGTCAATAGCCCGGGGGGACGACCCCCCGGAGCCCCCCGGGATCACCGGCCCGGCGAGACCCTCCTGCGGAGGGCCTCCCCTCGCCGGTCAGATAGTCCCGGGGGACGACCCCCCGGAGCCCCCCGGGATGGCGCTGTTCGACCGGGATCGCGCCGTCGCATACCGTTCAGGGGTGGCAGACGCGCGGGTGATCTCGGTGAACGCCGGCCGTGGCCGCGAGCTGGGCTGGGCGCCGCACGTTGGCCGGACCGCCATCGACAAGCGGCCGCTGGACGGGCCGGCCGCCATCGGGCGGCTCGGGCTGGCCGCCGACGAGCAGGTGGACACGAAGCATCACGGGGGACCGGAGAAGGCGCTGTACGCCTACGCCCAGGAGGACCTCGGCTGGTGGGCGGCGCAGCTGAACCGCGCGCTGCCGCCCGGCACCTTCGGGGAGAACGTCACCACCAGCGGGCTGGACGTCAGCGGCGCGCTGATCAGCGAGACCTGGCGGCTGGGCACCGCGGTGGTGCAGATCACCGCCCCGCGCGTGCCCTGCGTCACCTTCCGCGGGTGGCTGGGCGAGCCTGGCTGGGTCAAGCGGTTCGCCGCGGCCGGCCTGCCGGGGGCCTACCTGCGGGTGCTGACCGAGGGCGTGGTGGGCCCGGGTGACCCGGTGGAGGTGCTGGAGCGGCCGGCCCAGCGGGTGACCGTGGCCGAGGCGCTGCGCGCCTACTACGGCGACGCCGGCCTGATGCGCCGGCTGCTGGCGGTGCCCGGGCTTAGCCCCGACTGGGACGAGGTGGCCGGAACGGTGCTGGCCCGGGGGGACGACCCCCCGGAACCCCCCGCGAATCCGCCGGCTCGGAGGGAGCCCTCCCCGCGGCAGGTCCCGCCTCGCCGGGCGGATGCCCGCTCCGACGCGGGAGCGTCCTGACCGTGCCGGGGACGCAGCCGCCGGGCGAGCCGGGGCCCGCCGACGGGTCCCTGCCGGCCTCGGCGATGGCCGGGCTGGCCGGGCGGCCGTTCGGTATCTATGTCCATGTACCGTTCTGCCGGAGCCGGTGTGGTTACTGCGACTTCAACACCTACACCGCGGCGGAACTCGGCTCCGGGGCCTCCCGGGAAAGCTACCCCGGGCTCGCGGCGGCTGAGATCCGGCTGGCGGCCCAGGTGCTGGGCGGCACCGCGCCCGCGGTGAGCACAGTGTTCTTCGGTGGCGGCACCCCCACGCTGCTCCCGCCGCCGCGGCTGGGCGAACTGCTGCGCGTCATCGACGCCGAGTTCGGGCTGGCCCCCGGCGCGGAGGTGACCGCGGAGGCCAACCCCGAGACCGTGGACGAACGATCCCTGGCCGCGCTGCGCGCGGCCGGGATCACCCGGATCTCGCTCGGGATGCAGAGCGCGGTGCCGCGGGTGCTGGCGGTGCTGGACCGCGAGCATCAGCCCGGGCGGCCGGCGAAGTGCGCCCGGTGGGCCCGCCAGGCCGGGTTCGAGCACGTCAGCCTGGACCTCATCTACGGTACGCCGGGGGAGAGCGACGCCGACTGGAAGGAGTCGCTGGCCGCGGCGCTGGCCGCGGAGCCGGACCACATCTCCGCGTACGCACTGATCGTGGAGGACGGCACCCGGCTGGCCGCGCGGATCAGGCGTGGCGACCTGCCCGCCCCGGACGACGAGGCCATGGCCGACCGCTACGCCGTGGCCGACGAGATGCTCAGCGCGCAGGGGCTGGACTGGTACGAACTATCCAACTGGGCGGCCGGCCCGGACGCGGTCTGCCGTCACAACCTGCTGTACTGGACCGGCGGGAACTGGTGGGGGGTCGGGCCGGGAGCGCACAGCCACGTTGGCGGCACCCGGTGGTGGAACGTCAAGCACCCGGCCGCGTACGCGGCGCGGCTGCGGCCGGCCGGTGGTGGCGCTGCCGCCAGCCCGGCCCTGGCCCGGGAAGTGCTCACTCCGGCGGAACGGCGCCTGGAAGAGATCATGCTGCTCACCCGGCTGACCAGCGGCTGCCCGGGCCGCCTGCTGGGGCCGGCGGGGCGCGCCGCCGCGGCCGCCGCCGTCGCCGACGGGCTGGCCCGGCCGGTCGAGTACGCCGCCGGCCGGGTCGTGCTCACCCTGCGCGGGCGGCTCCTTGCCGACGCGGTGATTCGCGGCCTCACCGACTGACCGGCCGCGCTGGGCTCACCGCACCCGCAGCCAGCGGGGGATCTGATACGGCTCACCCTGGCCAGCCGCGCCGGCCGCCCGGATCATGATGACCAGCACGCCTACCCAGAGCACCACCAGCAGCGGCAGCACGGTGAAGGTGGCCACCTGGACCGAATCGAGGGCCATCATGGCCCCGGCGATCAGGCAGCACAGGGCGTACAGCAGAGCCGTGACGGCGGCGTTGAGCGCCTGCCCCGCGTGCCATCGGGCGAAGGGTCGGCCGCGCAGGCTGGCCAGGTAGACCACGAGTGGCAGCAGGAACAGCGTAAACGGGACAGCCAGGTAGGCCAGCATGGCGTTGCGCGCCTCGCCGCGGCTGGCGGGGGACGGGGGCAGCCAGTGGCCGGCCTCCTGGCCCAGCGCCGGGCCGGGATACGGCAAGTCGTCGCCGGGGAAGGCCTGGCCGCTTCCGTTGCCCCGGACGGGCGTGCGCCCGGTCGTGCCGGGAGCAGGCGGGACGGTCGACTCCGTCGGACGGCTCGTCATGGGCTCCTCACTGATTGTGATCCACCCACATTAGCCAGTTCCGGGTGCGGTGACGAAGTCGATCAGTTCCTCGACCCGGCCCAGCAACTCCGGTTCCAGGTCCGTGTAGCTGCGCGCGGCTGAAAGGATCCGTTTCCATCCGGCGGCCGCATCCTCTGTCCAGCCCAGCGCGTGCAGCACTCCCTCCTTCCACGGCATCCCCTTCGGCACCGCGGGCCAGCGGGGGATGCCCAGCGCGGCGGGTCTCACCGCCTGCCAGATGTCCACGTACGGGTGGCCCACGACGAGCACGTACGGCGACGTCACCGCGGTCGCGATGCGCTGCTCCTTGGACCCGGGTACCAGGTGGTTGACCAGCACCCCGAGGCGCCGCTCCGGGCCGGGGGCGAAGCTGGCGGCCACGTCCGGCAGGTGGTCGACGCCTTCCAGGTACTCCACGACCACACCGACATCTCGCAGATCGTCCCCCCAGATCTGCTCGACCAGCTCGGCGTCGTGGCGGCCCTCCACGTAGATCCGGCTGGCCCGGGCCACCCGCGCCCGGCTGGCCCGGCCCGCCGGCGGGGCGGCCGAAGCCACCGAGCCGGACCGGGTCCGGGCCGGCCCGGACGGGCGGGCGGGACGCGGCCGGACCAGGGTCACCGGCCGGCCTTCCAGCAGGAAACCGCCGGGACGCAGCGGGAAGTCACGCTGGCGGCCGAACCGGTCCTCCAGCGTCACCGCGATCTTGTCGCAGCCCACGACCGCGCCGCAGAAGCTGCCGCCAGCGTCCTCGACGACCAGCCCGTGGGCCGCTTCGACCTGCGGGGGCTCGGGCCGCTTACGGCGCGCGGCGGCGTCGGCGAGGACATCCGTGCCGTATCGGCTTGGCATGACCAGCTCCTGGCGGGATCGGGGAGTTCCGGCGCCGCGGGACGGCCGGGCGGGCACCGCCGGCGGCCACGGGCGGGCGCCACCGACCACGGGCGGGCACCCGGCCTGGGGCGCCGTGCGCGGAACAGGACGCTACCGGACATCCGGGGCGCCGCCGTGGTGCCGCGCCGTGTTGGCGCGGGGGGACGAACCCCCGGAACCCCCGGGGAGCACCGGCTCGGGGAGACCCGCCTCCGGCGGGCCTCCCCTCCCCGGTCAAATGGCCCGGGCGACTCCCCCCGGGCCCCGGGATCACGGGCTCGCCAGGCGGGTCCTTGGGCGCGCCGTTATGCTCCCGGTACCGCGCTTGGGGTGTCACTGCGCCCGGGCCGCCTTAAAATTGGCACTCAGGACGGTGGAGTGCCAAGGGAGGTGGGGGACATGCTCGATGAGCGCAAGCTGGCGGTGCTCCGCGCGATCGTCGAAGACTACGTGTCAACGACCGAGCCCGTCGGCTCCAAGTCCCTCGTCGACCGGCATCACCTGGATGTGTCCCCGGCGACCATCCGTAACGACATGGCCGTGCTGGAGGAGCAGGGCTTCATCGTGCAGCCGCACACCAGCGCCGGCCGGGTGCCCACCGACAAGGGGTACCGGCTGTTCGTGGACCGGCTGTCCCAGGTAAAGCCGCTGTCCTCGGCCGAACGCCGCGCCATCGAGGCCTTCCTGGCCGGTGCGTATGACCTCGATGACGTGGTGATGCGGACCGTGCGGCTGCTGGCCCAGCTCACCCGGCAGGTCGCCGTGGTCCAGTACCCCTCGCTGACCCGCTCGTCGGTCCGCCACGTGGAGCTCGTCCCGCTGTCCGCCAAACGGCTGATGCTGGTGCTCATCACGAACACCGGCCGGGTGGAGCAGCGCACGGTGGAACTGCCGGACGCCGCCGAGGAGGAGTCCATCACCCAGATGCGGGCCGTGCTGAACGCCTGCCTGGATGGGCAGCGGCTCACCGAGATCACCACCCTGGCGGCGGACCTGCCGCAACTGGTGGAGCCGGCCCAGCGGCCGAATGCGGCGGCCGTCTTCTCGGTCATCCTGGACTCCCTCGTCGAGCGCGGCGATGAGCGGGTCGTGGTCGGCGGGGCGGCCAACCTGACCACCGCCGATTTCTCCCGCAGTCTGCGGGAAGTGCTCGAGTCACTCGAGGAGCAGGTGGTGCTCATGCGGCTGCTGGGCGAGTGCGGCGACCAGGCGTCGCTCACGGTCCGGATCGGCGCGGAGAATCCGGTCGAGGGGTTGCGGAACACATCGGTGGTCGCGGCGGGTTATGGAACGGGAGACCAGGTTCTGGCCCGGCTAGGGGTGCTCGGCCCGACCCGGATGGATTACCCGACAGCGATGGGAGCGGTGCGCGCGGTGGCACGGTACGTCGGCCAGATCCTGGCGGGGTCGTAGTGGCCAATGATTACTACGGCGCGCTCGGCATCCGCCGTGATGCGCAGCCGGACGAGATAAAGAAGGCCTACCGGCGGCTCGCCCGCGAACTGCACCCGGATGTCAACCCGGACCCGGAGACCCAGGAGCGGTTCAAGGAGATCACCCAGGCGTACGAGGTGCTCTCCGACCCGGAGAAGCGGCAGATGTACGACCTCGGCGCCGACCCCTATGCGCCGAACGGCGGGACCGCCGGCCCGGGCTTCGGGCCGGCTTCCCGTTCAGCGACATCATGGATGCGTTCTTCGGGGCCGGGGCCACCAGCCGCGGGCCGCGGACCCGGGCCCGGCGCGGCCGCAACGCCACTATCCGGGTGGAGCTGGATCTCGCGGAGTGCGCCTTCGGCACCACCCGGGAGCTGGTCGTGGACACCGCGGTGGTGTGCCCGACCTGTTCCGGGGAGGGAACCGCACCGGGCACCCACCCGGAGACCTGTGACGTCTGTGGCGGGCGGGGCGAAGTCAGCCAGGTTACCCGGTCGTTCCTCGGCCAGGTCATGACGTCACGGCCGTGCCCGCACTGCGGTGGTTTCGGCACGGTGATCCGGCGGCCCTGCCCGGAGTGCGACGGCGACGGCCGGGTCCGTACCCGGCGCACGATGAAGGTGCGCATCCCGGCCGGGGTGGAAGACGGCACGCACATCCAGCTGGCCGGGGAGGGTGAGGTCGGCTCGGGTGGCGGCCCGCCCGGTGACCTGTTCCTGGAGATCATCCAGCGCCCGCACCCGATCTTCGAGCGGCAGGGTGACGATCTGCACTGCACGGTCACCATCCCGATGGTGGCGGCGGCGCTCGGGGCCAGCCTGTCGGTGGAGACCCTGGACGGCAGCCGCGACCTGGACATCCGGCCCGGCACGCAGTCTGGGCAGGTCATCCCGATGTACGCGCTCGGGGTGCAGCACCTGAACGACTCGGGCCGCGGCGACCTGCTCATCCATGTCACCGTGGAGACCCCCACGAAACTGGACGAAGCACAGGAAGCGCTGCTCAAGCAGCTGGCGGCGCAGCGCGGCGAGGAGACCCCGCCCGGCCGGTTCGCCCCGGGCCAGCAGGGGTTCTTCTCCCGGCTGCGGGACGCCTTCAACGGCCGGTAACCCGGGCCAGGCGCAGCCGGCCCAGCAGCCGCCCGTCTTCCTGGCTGGCGCCGCAGAGCTGGCCGGGGACAGGGTGCTGCTCACCGGGCCCGAGGGGCGGCACGCCGCCGATGTGCGCCGGCTCGCGGCCGGGGAGCGGGTGGACCTGACCGACGGGGCCGGCCTGGTGGCCGAGTGCGTGGTCAGCCGGGCCGGGCGCGGCCAGCTGGAGCTTGTGGTCCAGGCGCGCCGGGTCACCCCCCCGCCGCAGCCGGCCGTCGTGGTGGTCCAGGCCATCCCCAAAGGGGAGCGGGGCCAGCTCGCGGTGGAGCTGATCACCGAGGTGGGTGCGGACGCCATCGTGCCCTGGGCCGCCGAGCGGTGCGTGGTCCGCTGGCAGGGCGAACGGGGGGAACGGGCCCTGGCCCGCTGGCGGTCCACGGCCCGGGAAGCGGCCAAGCAGGCCCGCCGGAGCCGGATCCCCGACGTGACCGGCACGGCTGCGCTGGCCGCGGTGGTGTCTCGGACGGCCACCGCGCGGTGCGCCGTCATGCTCGATGCCGAGGCGGCCACCCCACTGACCGAGATACCGCTGCCGGACGCGGGGGACGTGCTGCTGATCGTCGGACCCGAAGGAGGCATCAGCCCGGCCGAGGCGGCCGCGCTGGCCGGCGCTGGCGCGGTGCCCGCTCACCTGGGGCGGGCGGTCATGCGCACGTCCACGGCGGGGGCGGTGGCGGCGGCGGTGCTGCTCAGCCGGTCCGGCCGCTGGGCCTGAGGGCCGGGGCCCAGGTCAGGAGGTGCCGGGGCTGGTCGCGGAGCCGCCGGTGCCGGGACTGGTCGCGGGGCCGCTGGTGCCGGTGCTGGTCGCGGAGCCGCTGGTGCCGGGACTGCTCCCCGAGCCGCTGGTGTCGGTCGGCGTCGGCGTGGCCGACGGGCTGGACCCGGTGTCGGTCGGCGACGGCGTCGGCGACGGCGAGGAACTGTCCGATGGGCCGGTGGTCGGGCTCGGCGTGGTCGCGCTGGCGCTCGGGCTCGGCGAAGCAGTGCTGGCGCTCGGGTCCGGCGTGGGCGTGGCGGCCACGGCGGGCACCGCGGGCATGGCGGCCAATCCCTTCCGGTGCGGCGTCCCCGCTAGCCGCTGGCTCGGGTAAACCCCCAGCGGGGTGTGCCAGGGCCCGGGCGAGGGCGCCGTGTCCGGCGTGGCACCGGTGTGCCGGGCGGCTGGCGACCTCTCTGAGTTGTTGGCGGGGGCGATCACAGTCTCCTGGACAGTACGCAGGGTGACAATCCCGACTAGGACGATGGCGAACACGGCGGACACCGCGAGCACCGGGCGCAGCCAGGGCCGGGCGGTGCCGAGCCAGCCGTGCACCGGGCGGTGCCGGGCGGGTTCGCCCCCCGGCCCCGTCCCAGCGACCAGCCGCTCCACCCGGCTCAGGCCTGACCGGGCGATGCCGGTGACCGGCTCCAGCCGGACGGCCAAGCGGATCCGCTGCAGCAGGAACCAGTCGGTGTACCGGGTCAGCGTCGAGCGGGCCGAGCGAGGCGAGTTCAGCCGATGACGGATCTTCTGCAGTCCGTCGCCGGCTGGCTCGATGGACTCAGCCGCGGCGCCCAGTGCGCTGCGGATGATGTCCTCGTAGTCCCGATCCTGTGGTGTCATGCGTGCCGCCCAGGGACTCCTCGCGTCCCAGTTGGCCCTCCTCACGTGTCCCGCTCAAGCACCGCCCGCAGCGCTGTCATAGCCCGTGCGGTGTGACTTTTGACTGCTCCCCTGCTGATACCCATCACGGAGGCTATCTGGGCCTCCGACAGGTCCCCGTAGTAGCGCAGCACCAGTGCTTCCCGCTGCCGCTCCGGGAGCGCGCGCAGGGCGGAGACCACCGCTGAGCGCTCCAGCAGCGCGATGGCGCCGTGCTCGGCGCTCGGCATGTCCGGCGGTGGCTTGGGCGTGTTCTTGTCCACCACCATCCGGTGCCGGAGCACCGAACGCGACCGGTTGACCACCGACTGCCGCAGGTAGGACAGCGCCTTGTCGGTGTCCCGGAGCCGTCGCCACGCGCCGTGCATGGCGACGAAGGAGTCCTGGACCACCTCTTCCGCGGTGGCGGTGTCCCGCACCAGGAAGGCGGCCAGGCGTACCAGAGAACGGTAGTTCTCGCTGTAAATGGTCGTGACCGCCCGGTCTGCATCCCATTCGAGGGGGGCAGCGGTGAGCCCTGCGTCGGCTACCAGCGTCTCGGTCACGTCGATAGGACGCGTCACCACGCCGTCAGGTTCACCTGGCATGTCGAGTGCATGCACGCGACCCGCCCCCGCTGATTGGCCTCACGAAGTCATTCCCCCCCAAGGGCCTGAGTCCGAGTGCCGCTCCCCCCCATGCGTGCAGGCCGTCCGGTAGCGTCCGGACCGCAGCCCGGGTACGCACGGGTGCCGCGTCCTGCACGTCGGGCCGTGCAGGTGGCGCGCTGTGGGAAAAGCACCATCGCAACCGTATGTGTCATGAGTGCTACCGGCAAGGGACGACCTGCCATCCCTCTGTGCCGGTGTGTCTATTCTGCAGGATCGTGTCCGGCGGTGTCCTGGCATCACGAGTGCTCGATTCGCTGCGGACCTATTCTTTCGGCACGGTCACCGCAGGCCCGGGCCCATCGGCGGGTGGCCGGCAAAGGGCAGCATCCTGACCTGGGCGCTGTCGTGGACGGGCCCCGGGCGGGGTTGGCCGGCCGGGCGGCGACGGTGGTTGGTAGCGCGGGAATCTCTGGCCTGGCCCGGTGGGTTGTCTTCGGTAGTACCCGGCGCGGCGCCGGACAGGCGGTCCGGCGTGGCCAGCGCAACTCCCGGGCGGCCGCTGACTCACCTGGCTGCCCGGCTGACCCGGCCCGGATAGCATGACAGGGGACAGGCGCCGGGGGCGCGCCCGGGCCCAGGCGGAGAGAAGGAATTGACAGACAGAGCAGGCGAGTCACCCAGCGGTAAGCCGTCAGCGGACGCTGGCGCGCAGGTCAAGGTCGTCATACCGGATGATCACTCAATGGTCAGCCTGCTGGGGTCGCGGGACGAGCTTCTGCGCGTGATCGAGAAGGCATTCGACGCCGATATTCACGTGCGCGGGAATGAGATCACGATTACCGGCGCGGCCGAGGAGAGCGGGCTGGTTGCGGACCTGTTCGAGGAGCTCACGGAGCTGCTCGCCGGTGGTGCCGAGCTGACCCCCGACTCGGTCGAGCGCGTGGTCGCGATGATGCGCCGGAAGTCGAAGGTCCGGCCTGCGGACGTGCTGACCCTGGACATCCTGTCGGCGCGGGGCCGGACGATCCGGCCCAAGACGCTGAACCAGAAGCGCTACGTGGACGCGATCGACGCGCACACCATCGTGTTCTGCATCGGGCCGGCCGGCACGGGCAAG
Source organism: uncultured Actinomycetes bacterium (assembly GCA_963837515.1). Classification (GTDB taxonomy): domain Bacteria; phylum Actinomycetota; class Actinomycetes; order Streptosporangiales; family Streptosporangiaceae; genus RYN-230. Next base: position 606,083 of record CAWINT010000014.1, on the reverse strand, counting down.
ACGTACCTGGCCATGGCCAAGGCGGTAAAGGCGCTGCAGGCCAAGGAGGTCAACCGGATCATCCTGACCCGGCCGGCCGTGGAAGCGGGGGAGCGGCTCGGTTTCCTGCCTGGCACGCTGTACGAGAAGATCGACCCGTACCTGCGGCCGCTCTACGACGCGCTGCACGACATGCTGGACCCGGACTCGATCCCGCGGCTGATCGCGGCGGGCACGATCGAGGTGGCCCCGCTGGCCTACATGCGCGGCCGGACGCTCAACGACTCGTTCATCATCCTGGACGAGGCGCAGAACACCTCGGCCGAGCAGATGAAGATGTTCCTCACCCGGCTGGGGTTCGGGTCCAAGATCGTGGTCACCGGCGATGTCACCCAGGTGGACCTGCCCGCCGGCCAGGCGAGCGGGCTGCGCTTGATCCAGGACATCCTGACCGGCCTGGACGATGTGCACTTCGCCCGGCTGACCAGCCAGGACGTGGTCCGGCACCGGCTGGTCGGGAACATCGTCGACGCCTACGACCGCTACGACGCCCGGGTCCGCGCAGCCACGCCCGCGCCGCCGCGGCGCAAGCGCGCCCAGTGAGGAGAAGCACGGTGAGCTGGGCGATCGGCAGGCTGCGGTGAGCATCGAGATCGCCAACGAGTCGGGGGTCGCGGTCGACGAGGCCGACCTCGCCGCGCTGGCGCGGCATGTGCTGGACGGCCTGCGGATGCATCCGCTGGCCGAGCTGTCCGTCCTGCTGGTTGACCGGGACACCATGTCCGACCTGCACCAGCGCTGGATGGGCGAGCCGGGGCCGACCGACGTCCTGGCGTTCCCCATGGATGAGCTGCGCCCGCCGCCACCCGGCAGCGCCCGGGGTGACCAGGGCGGCGTGGCTGAGCCGTCCGCCCCGCCGGGGCTGCTAGGTGACGTCGTGCTGTGCCCCGACGTGGCCATCAGCCAGGCCGAGCAGGCCCGGCACCCGCTGCGGGACGAGCTGGAGATGCTGTGCACCCACGGCATCTTGCATCTGCTCGGATACGACCACGCCGAAGCGGCCGAACGTGCCACCATGTTCGGGCTTCAGGAGGAGCTGCTCCGGTCCTGGCGGTCGGTACGTGACGCGCCCGCCCAGGAAGCCCCGGAAGCGCAGCCAGGGACACCGTGAGCCCGCCATGGTCTGGCTGATCGCCGCCGCCGCGGTGCTGGCGCTGGTGGCCGGGCTGTGTGCCACCGCCGAAGTGGCGCTGTTGCGGGTCACCCGGGCCGGAACGGGTGATCCCGGCCGCGGCCGGGCGGGCAGCGGCCGCCGGGCCGCCACCCGGCTGCAGGCGGTGCTCGCCGACCCGTCCCGCTACCTGGCCGTCCTGGTGCTGGCCCGGGTCTCCGCGGAGGTCGCCGCGGTGGTGGTGATGGCCGCGCCGCTGGTGCACTGGCTCGGCACCGGCTGGCGGTCCTTCCTGCTGACGGCCGTGATCATGATCGTCGTGCTCTACCCGCTGGCCGGCGTGGGCCCGCGGATCCTGGGCCGGCAGTACGAACGTGCCATCGCGCTGACCGCGGCCAACCTGCTCTACCCGGTGGTCCGCGTGCTGGGGCCGATCCCGCGGCTGCTGCTGGCCGTGGGCGGCGTCCTGGCCCCGGGCCGTGGCTCCCGGGACGCGTTCGGCTCCGAGGAGGAACTGCGTGGCCTGGTGGACCTGCTGGAACAGCGGCAGGTCATCGAGCCCGGCGCGCGTGCCATGATCCACTCGGTGTTCGAGCTGGGGGACACGATCGTGCGCGAGGTCATGGTGCCGCGCACCGACATCGTGTTCGTGGAACGGGACAAGACCCTGCGCCAGGCCATGTCCCTGGCGCTGCGCAGCGGGTTCTCCCGGATCCCGGTGGTGGGCGAGAACGAGGACGACGTCGTCGGCATCGCCTACCTCAAGGACCTGGTGCACCGCAGCCAGGAGCACCCGGAACTGGAATCGGTCGAGAAGGTCACGTCGGTGATGCGCCCGGCCACCTTCGTGCCGGAGAGCAAGCCGGTCGATGAGCTGCTCCGGGAGATGCAGCTGCGGCGCATCCACCTGGCCATCGTGATCGACGAGTACGGCGGTACCGCCGGGCTGGTCACCATCGAGGACATCCTGGAGGAAATCGTCGGGGAGATCACCGACGAGTATGACCAGGAACAGCCCGCCGTGGAGTGGCTGTCCCCGGACCGGGCCCGGGTGACGGCCCGGCTGCCGGTCACCGACCTGGAGGACCTGTTCGGCACCACGATCGAGGCCGAGGACGTGGAGACCGTTGGCGGGCTGCTGGCCCACGCGATCGGCCGGGTGCCCATCGCCGGCTCGGTCGGCACGGTGGCGGGCCTGCGGCTGACCGCGGACAGCCTGGCCGGCCTGCGGAACCGGATCGGCACGGTGACCGTCGAGCGGGCCGGGGCCGCGGCACCGCATCCCACCGCTGAGCACGACCGCGCGGGCTGAGCATTCCGGGCTGTGAAGTGATCTGTTACTGATGCGGCAACTGGCCCGCCACTACACTCAGCCGGGTGAGCGCGGTGGAGCCCGGTCCGGAAGACGTGAAGATCATTACCCTGGCCCGGTCGGCGCGCGCCCGCACCGGCGCGGCGGAGGGGGCCGCGGTCCGGGACGAGACGGGCCGGACCTACGCCGCGGCAGCGGTGACGCTGCCCTCGCTGCGGCTGTCCGCGCTGCGCCTGGCGGTGGCGATGGCGGTCTCCAGCGGGGCGTCCAGCCTGGAGGCGGCGGCGCTGGTCAGCGACGTCGAGCAGCCGGATCCCGCGGACCTGGCCGTGGTGCGGGAAGCCGGCCCGGACGCCATCGTCTTCCACGCGGGCGCCAACGGCGCGCTCCGGGCCACCCTCAAGCCCTGACCGGGGGCAGCGGGCGCGCCACTAGAATCACGGGGTGGAATTCCGGTCGGGCTTCGCGTGCTTCGTCGGCAGGCCGAATGTCGGCAAGTCGACGCTGATGAATGCACTGGTCGGGACGAAGGTGGCGATCACCAGCAGCCGGCCGCAGACCACCCGGCGGGCCATCCGCGGGATTGTGCACCGGCCGGACGCGCAGTTGGTCATCGTGGACACCCCCGGGCTGCACCGGCCGCGCACGCTGCTCGGCGAGCGGCTGGACAGCCTCGTCCGGTCCACCCTGACCGAGGTGGACGTGATCGGGTTCTGCGTGCCCGCCACGGAGCGGATCGGGCCGGGGGACAGCTACCTGGCCCGGGAGCTGGCCGGGCTGCCGGGCAAGACACCGGTCGTGGCCATCGTCACCAAGACGGACCGGGCATCCCCGCCGCAGGTGGCCGCGCAACTGGAAGCGGTGGCCGGGCTCGGCGACTGGGCCGACATCGTCCCGGTCTCCGCGGTGTCCGGATTCCAGCTCGATGTGCTCACCGACGTGCTCATCTCCCACCTGCCGCCCGGCCGGCCGCTGTACCCGGACGGGGAACTGACCGACGAGCCGGAGCAGCTGCTGGTGGCTGAGCTGATCCGGGAGGCCATCCTGGAGGGCGTACGGGACGAGCTGCCGCACTCCATCGCCGTCGTGGTGGACGAGATGGGCCCGCGGGAGGGCCGGCCGGACCTGACCGACGTGTACGCCGTCATGTACGTCGAGCGACCCAGCCAGAAGGCCATCGTGATCGGCGCGAAGGGTGCCCGGCTGAAACAGGTCGGCAGCCGCGCCCGGGCGCAGATCGAGGCGCTGCTCGGCACCAAGGTCTATCTCGACCTGCGGATCAAGGTGGCCAAGGACTGGCAGCGCGACCCGAAGCAGCTGCGCCGCCTCGGCTTCTACGATTAACCCCAGGTCACCCTCACCTCGCGGCGCCAGTGCGCCAGCACGCCGGGGTCCCCCGTCACCTCCAGCCCGGCCGGGCCCCGCCGGTTCCACAGCAGCAGGTACAGCTCGGGCGCTGGACCGGTGACGGTGCAGTCGCCCGGCCCGCCGGAGCCGTCCCAGCCCCGGTCCACCTCGGCCCGCTCCGGCCCCATCCGGGTCACCCACCGCGCGGTGCCCGCGTCGACGAACAGGGCGCGCGGCGGGTCCGACCGCGGGCCGTGCCGGGCGTTCCGCCGGGCAAACCCCATCAGCAGTTCATCCAGGCCGTCAGCGGCCCGCCCGGCCGGGACCGGGGTGACCGGCCGGCCGGGCGCCACCGCGGCCGCGGCTAGCTCGGCGTCGACCCGGTGCATGGTGGTCTCGTGGGCCTGCCGCCGGGCCCAGAACGCCAGCGGCGACGGGGCGGGCAGGAAGCTCCAGCAGGCCAGCCCCGGGCCGGCTGAAGCGAGCGCACCGACCAGGGCGGCGTGCCCGGCGCGGAACCAGTCCAGCAGCGCGGCATCGGGGATGTCCTGGGCCAGTACGGCCGTCTCGTCCAGCCGGGGCACCCGCTCGGTGTGCCGCTCGGTCACGTACCGGGTGGCCCAGCGGTGCACGTAGCCGACGTGGCGCAGCAGGTCCCGCAGCGACCATGGCGGGCATGGCGGCACCGGCAGGTCCAGGCTCAGCCCCGCGGCGGCGGAGGCCAGCAGCCCGCCCTCGGCGTCCAGCTGCGCGATGTACTCGGCGGTGGCCAGGGCCGGGGAGCTCGTGCTCGTCATGGGCCCGATTCTCCCAGCCGGGGCGGGCCGCCGCCGGGGCCGTATCTCAGCTGGCGGACGCGGGTTTGGAAAAGCCCTGGTCGCGTCTGCTAGGGTCGAAACGATGTTGCGCGGATTCCTCCTGCTTAGCCGCCGCGGCGGGGGCCGATAAGGCCGGCTCCCTCGCCGCGGGTTCCTGGCGTGACCGCTGGCCGCCGCCCGAACCGCAAGGGAGCAGCTCCTCCGATGCAACCCCAATCCGACGCAATTCCGCACGCCCACGTACCCCATGATCAGCGGCCGGGCCAGGAACCCCACCGTGGCGTGGTGCAGCGGCCCAGCGGGATGCCCTGCCAGCGCTACACCCCGTTCCGGCCGGTGGACCTGCCGGACCGGACCTGGCCCGGCAAGGCCATCACCGCCGCCCCCCGGTGGCTGTCCACCGACCTGCGCGACGGCAACCAGGCGCTCATCGACCCGATGAGCCCAGCCCGTAAGCGGACCATGTTCGACCTGCTCATCCAGATGGGCTACAAGGAGATCGAGGTCGGCTTCCCGTCGGCCAGCCAGGCGGACTTCGACTTCGTCCGCAGCCTCATCGAGGACGGGGTCATCCCCGACGACGTGCAGATCTCGGTGCTCACCCAGGCCCGGGACGAGCTGATCGAGCGCACCGTCCAGTCGCTGGCCGGAGCCCCCCGGGCCACCGTGCACCTGTACAACGCCATCGCCCCGGCGTTCCGCCGGGTGGTGTTCGGCAATGACCGGGACGAGACCAAGGCGCTGGCCGTGGAGGGTACCCGGTCGGTGCTGAAGTACGCCGAGCAGTACCTGGGGGACTGCGACTTCGGATACGAGTACTCGCCCGAAATTTTCATGGACTCCGAGCTGGACTTCTCGCTCGAGGTGTGCGACGCCGTCATGGACGTCTGGCAGCCGGGCCCGGGGCGGGAGATCATCATCAACCTGCCGTGCACGGTCGAGCGGTCCACCCCCAACGTGTACGCCGACCAGATCGAGTGGATGAGCCGGAAGCTGTCCCGGCGCGAGCACGTCTGCCTCTCCGTGCACACCCACAACGACCGGGGCACCGCGGTGGCCGACGCCGAGCTGGCCGTGCTGGCCGGGGCCGACCGGATCGAGGGCTGCCTGTTCGGCAACGGGGAGCGGACCGGGAACGTGTGCCTGGTCACGCTGGGCCTCAACCTGTTCAGCCAGGGCATCGACCCCATGATCGACTTCTCGGACATCGACGAGATCCGGCGCACCGTGGAGTACTGCAACCAGCTGCCGGTGCACCCGCGCCACCCGTACGCCGGCGATCTGGTGTACACGGCCTTCTCCGGGTCCCACCAGGACGCGATCAAGAAGGGGTTCGAGGCGCTGGAGCGGGACGCGGCCGCGGCCGGCGCGCCGGTCCGCGACTACCGCTGGGAGGTTCCCTACCTGCCCATCGATCCGCAGGACGTGGGCCGCAGCTACGAGGCCGTGATCCGGGTCAACTCCCAGTCCGGCAAGGGCGGCGTCGCCTTCATCATGAATGCGGAGCACCAGCTGGATCTGCCGCGCCGGCTGCAGATCGAGTTCTCCCGGGCCGTCCAGGCGTACACGGACGCCGAGGGCGGCGAAGTGACGCCGGCCCAGATGTGGCAGGCGTTCTCGGCCGAGTACCTGGCTGACGGCGCGGTGGCGCTGCAGGCGCACCACACCTCGTCGGTGGTGGACGCGAAGGACGCGCTTACCGTGGAACTCCGGGTGGACGGCGCGGACTGCAGCGTGGAAGGGACCGGGAACGGCCCGATCTCCGCGTTCTGCGACGCGCTGGCCAGCATCGGCATCGAGGTACGGGTGCTGGACTACGCTGAGCACGCGCTGGCCGCGGGCAGTGACGCCCAAGCCGCCGCGTACGTCGAGTGCGAGATCGGCGGCCGGGTCTGGTGGGGCGTCGGCATCGACCCCAACACCACGACCGCCTCACTGCGGGCGGTGCTCTCCGCGCTGAACCGGGCCCGGCGCTAGGCCGCGGCACCCGCGGGCCCGGCCGCGACCGGGCCCGCGGGTGCGCCTCGCCGGAGCAGCCCCGCCGGTGGGCCAGAATGGCATCGTGAGCCTGTACCGGGACGACGGCGTGGTGCTGCGCACCCAGAAGCTGGGTGAGGCCGACCGCATCGTCACGATCCTGACCAGGCGCAACGGCCGTATCCGGGCCGCTGCCAAAGGCGTCCGCCGGACGAAATCGCGGTTCGGTGCCAGGCTGGAGCCGTTTACCCACGTGGATCTGCTGCTCTACACCGGGCGCTCGCTGGATGTGATCACCCAGGCGGAGACGGTCCGGCCGTACGGCGAGCCGCTGATCGCCGACTACCCCCGGTACACCAGCGGCACGGCCATGCTGGAGACCGCCGAGCGGTTCACCCCGGTGGAGAAGGAGCCGGTCATCCGGCAGTTCCTGCTGCTGGTGGGCGGGCTGCGGGCGCTGACCGAGGCCGAGCACGGCCCGCGGCTGGTGCTGGACGCCTACCTGCTGCGCACCCTGGCGGTGGCCGGGTACGCACCAGCCCTGGACGAGTGCGCGGTGTGCGGGACCCGGGACCCGGCGGCGGGGGCCGACGATGCGGTCCGGTCATCCTCCCGATTCTTCTCGGTGGCGGCTGGCGGGCTGACCTGCCAATCGTGCCGCCCGCCGGGGGCGGCGACCCCGTCGGTGGCGACGATCGGCCTGATGCGCGCGCTGCTGCGCGGCGACTGGGCGCGGGCGGACGCCAGCCAGCCCCGGCCCCAGGCGGAGTGCAGCGGCCTGGTCGCCGCGTACGTCCAGTGGCACCTGGAGCATTCGATCCGTTCGCTACGTCATGTGGAGCACGCATGAGTTACCTGCCGGGGCGCGCGTGAGCCGCCCGGTCCGGCCGCCCTACCCGCACCCGGACGGGGCGCGGCCCCCGGCCATCCCCACCGACCTGGTACCCCGGCACGTGGCGCTGGTCATGGACGGGAACGGGCGCTGGGCCAAGCAGCGCGGCCTGCCCCGCACCGAGGGCCACAAGCGCGGCGAGGCCGCCCTGTTCGACGTCATCATGGGCGCCATCGAGCTGGGCATCCCGTACCTGTCGGCGTACGCCTTCTCCACCGAGAACTGGCGGCGCTCTCCGGATGAGGTCCGCTTCCTCATGGGCTTCAACCGCGATGTCATCCGCCGCCGCCGGGACCAGCTGAACGAGATGGGGGTCCGGGTCCGCTGGGCGGGCCGGCGCCCCCGGCTGTGGCGCAGCGTCATCCGGGAGCTCGAAGTAGCCGAGCAGATGACGGTGGGCAACTCGGTGCTGACCCTGCAGTTCTGCGTCAACTACGGCGGCCGGGCGGAGATCGCCGACGCGGCCGCGGCGATCGCGGCGGACGTGGCCGCCGGGAAGCTGCGGGCCGACAAGATCGACGAAAAGGTCGTGGCCGCCTACCTGGATGAACCGGGAATCCCCGACGTAGACCTTTTCGTTCGTTCCTCGGGCGAGCAGCGCATCTCCAATTTCCTGCTGTGGCAGTCGGCCTATGCCGAACTGGTCTTCCTGGACACGCTTTTCCCAGATTTCGACCGGCGGCAGCTGTGGCAGGCGTGCCAGATCTACGCGAGCCGGGATCGCCGCTACGGCGGCGCGGACCCCAACCTGCTGCCGGGCTAACGGCCCCCGGCTTTATCCCACCGCCCAGCGCTCAGCGAAGGGCCTGCCAGACGGCCAGTCCGGCGATCGCGGCGATCGCGGCGATCCGGAGCACCCGGCCCTGGAGGCCCACCGCGGGCCAGGACAGCACCGCCAGCCAGCCCACGAACGCCGCTACCACCAGCAGCAGGGCCCCCCCGCCCCAGCCGGGCACGGCGAGGCCGCCGACGAAGCAGACGGCGACCAGGAGCGGCGGCAGCCACCGCGGCAGGTGATGCAGGTAGGCGGCGGGCCGCAGGCTGGCCCGCTCAACGCTGCCCCGTGGTCCCGGAGATTGCTGTCGCACGCTGCCAAGCTATCGCACCGGTAAACCAGCCCGGGCCGCCGCAGGTGGCCCGCACGTCTCCGGGCAGGCCACGACTTCACCTCGGGGTGGCAAAGTTACCTCCTTTTCGGGGACGCCGGATGCTGCCCCGTGCATGCGCGAGGAATGCGCCGGGAACGGCACAAGGCGGAGCCTCGTGCCGCAATTTCGGCCTGGGCACCATCGCATTCGGGGGGATGCAGATGCGCCGGATAATCGCCTTTGCCATGGTATTCGGAATCATGTTTACGGGATCTGGGACCGTTATGCCCGGGGCTCAGGCGGCAGCGGTGCGGGCCACGGCAGCGGTGCGGGCCACGAAGCAGGTCCGGTTCGCCGGGTACGTCCTCGACGTCCCCGCGAGCTGGCCGGTCTACCGGCTCGGCCGTAGTCCTGGCCGTTGCCTGCGCTACGACCAGCACGCGGTCTACCTCGGCCGCCCGGGGGCCGATCAGCAGTGCCCGGCCCATCTGGTCGGCCACACCGCGACCATCAGCATCCAGGCCGGCCCGGCGGCGGCCATGGGTGGCGGCGCAGGCGGCCCGGCGTTCGGCGGCCCGCTGATCGCCGGCCTGCCCCGCGCGCACGGCTCGGTCAGCGCAGATCCGGCCGGCCATTTCCTACGAGCTTCGGTGGCCGGGAGCGGGCTGTCCATCACTGGCAGCTACGACGGCAGCTCCCGGCAGGTGCTGTCGATCATCCGCAGCGTGCGGCCGGTCACCGCCGCGCACCTCCGCCGTCCGGCCGCCGCCGTCCGGCCCGCGGCGCTCACCGTGGCCCGGCACCTCGCGTCCCAGCCCGGCCACCCCCGCCGTCACCACCCCCGGCACCACCCGGCGCGGCATCACCCGGCGCGGCATCGCCCGGCGCGGCACCGGGCCGCCCGGCGGCTGGCGGTCCGCCCGGTGCGGGGATTCGACAGCTGCACCGCCCCGTCGGTGGCCGCGATGCGGGCCTTCCGGCGCGTCTTCGCCGCGGCGGCCGTCTACATCGGCGGCGCGGAGCAGGGCTGCGCGCAGCCGAACCTGACCGCCGCCTGGGTGCAGGCGGTGACCGGGCTGGGATACGCGCTCATGCCCACCTACGTGGGCCCCCAGGCGTCCTGCTCCAGCTACTCGGTGCGGATCGTGCCGTCCCGGGCCGCGGCCCAGGGCCGGGCCGCCGCCGTGGACGCGATCGCGTCGGCCCGGGCCCTCGGCATGGGCCGCGGCACCCCCATCTACTACGACCTGGAGGATTACAACGGTTACGTCCCCCGGTGCCGCACCTCCTCGCTCACCTTCCTGAACGCCTGGACCCGGGCGCTGCACGCCCGTGGGTACCGCTCCGGCATCTACTCCAGCGTCACCCCCGGGGTGGCCAGTGTGGGCGCGGCTATCTGGATGAGCGGGCACCCGATGGCCAAGCCGGACTCAGCGTGGTTCGGCCTGTGGGACGCCCACCGCAACTTGGTCGGGTTGCCCTGGCTGCTCGCCGCCTGGTGGTCCGGGCCGCACCGGATCAAGCAGTACCTGGGGTCGCACCCGCGGACGATCGGCGGACACACGGTTGACATCGATTCCGACTGGGTCTACGGGGCCGTCTACCGGTAATAAGCTTGGCGGACGCGCGGCCGTGACGATCCGTACCCGCCGCTGCACCCGCACTCACCGACCGCCAGCCGGATGGAGTCCTGATGGCCCGCCGTAACGACCGCATCGAGACGATCGTCAGCCTCTGCAAGCGCCGGGGCTTCGTCTTCCCGTCCAGTGACATCTACGGGGGCCTGCGCGCCTCGTGGGACTACGGTCCGCTGGGCGTGGAGCTGAAGAACAACGTGAAGCGGCAGTGGTGGCGGTCCATGGTCCAGGAACGGGACGACATCGTCGGCCTGGACTCCTCGGTCATTCTCGCCCGTGAGGTGTGGGAGGCGAGCGGGCACGTCACCGAGTTCGTCGACCCGCTGACCGAGTGCCAGGTCTGCCACCACCGGTACCGGGCGGATCACCTGCTTGAGGAGTACGAGGCCAAGCACGGCCACCCGGCGGGCAGCGGGCTCAAGGACATCGCCTGCCCGCACTGCGGGACCCGGGGCTCGTTCACCGAGCCGCGCATGTTCAACGGGCTGCTGCGCACCTACCTCGGTGCAGTGGAGCGGGAAGGGGAAGCGGGCGGGGAGTCGGGCCTGGCCTACCTGCGGCCGGAGACGGCTCAGGGCATCTTCATCAACTTCCGGAACGTGCTGCAGACCTCGCGGAAGAAGATCCCGTTCGGGATCGGCCAGATCGGCAAGTCGTTCCGCAACGAGATCACCCCCGGGAACTTCATCTTCCGCACCCGCGAGTTCGAGCAGATGGAGATGGAGTTCTTCGTCCGGCCGGGCACCGACGAGGAGTGGCACGAGCACTGGATCGCCACCCGGATGGGCTGGTACACCGGCCTCGGGGTGCGCAAGGAGAACCTGCGGTTCTACGAGCACCCGGCGGAGAAGCGTTCGCACTACTCCAAGCGGACGGTGGACATCGAGTACCGGTACGACTTCCCGGGCGGGGAGTGGGGCGAGTTGGAGGGGATCGCCAACCGTACCGACTACGACCTCAGCACCCATGCGCAGCACTCCGGGCAGGACCTGTCCTACCTGGATCAGGACTCCGGTGAGCGGTTCGTGCCCTACGTGATCGAGCCCGCCGCCGGGGTAGACCGGTCGATGCTGATGTTCCTGCTCGACGCCTACGCCGAGGACGAGGCCCCGGACGCCAAGGGGAAGCTGGAAAAACGCACCGTGCTCCGGCTGGATCCCCGGCTGGCCCCGGTCAAGGTGGCCGTGCTGCCGCTGTCCCGCAACGCCGACCTGTCGCCCAAGGCCCGGGACGTGGCGGCCCAGCTGCGGAAGCGGTGGAACACCGACTTCGACGACGCCAGCGCGATCGGCCGCCGGTACCGGCGGCAGGACGAGATCGGCACGCCGTTCTGCGTGACGGTGGATTTCGACACCCTGAACGACCAGGCGGTGACGGTCCGAGATCGTGACTCCATGAAGCAGGACCGGGTCGGCCTGGGCAACCTCGGGACCTACCTGGCCGAACGCCTCACCGACTGCTGATGCGCGCTCGCAGGCTCGTGATCATGACTTAGGTGTCGTTATAACGACACCTAAGTCATGATCACGATTCGGGCGCAGGACGGGACGCGTGCCTAGCCCGCCCCCGTCTGGCTAGGCACGCGCCCCGTGTGAACTACAGACGCCGCAGCCCCGGCGGGCCGTTGCTGGCTGCGAGGTGAAGATTCACTTACCCGCTAAGAAGATTCACTTACCTGCTAAGTGGAGGCCGGCCCGCTAAGTGGAGGCCGGGGCGACCGGCGGAACATCTCCGCGGCCGCCCGGTGGAAGCCATCCGGCAGGCCGTCCATGGCCATGCTGGTGGCGATCTCCGTCATCTCCCCGGTCCACCGCCAGCCCTTGGCCGCCGCGGCCCCGGCCGCGGCGGCGGACCGGCCGGCCAGGCCGGGCTGGGACAGCGCCCACTCGGTCAGCAGCACGTCCTCGACGCCTTCGGCCGCGGCCAGCGCCCGGACGGCCAGGATCAGCGCCGCGGTGCCCTTGGTCCACCCCGCGTAGGCCATCTTGACCGCCGAGGCGCCCTCCGGCGGGCCGTCGATGACCCGCGCCCGCAGCGCCGTCCCGGCGAACAGGGCACCGATCTCCGCGGCGCGCTCCCCGGACAGGTACAGGCGGGTGCTGCCCGACGCCGCGCCCGCCGGGGGCGGCCCGATGATCCCGCCGTTGACGTAGCTGGCCCCGGGCACCTCGGCCACCAGCCGGACCTGCCGGGCCGTGCCCGGCGCGATGGCATTGGCGTCCACGTAACAGCCGCGGAAACGGCCGGTGGCGGCGACTGCGCGGGCGACCTCCAGCGCCGCGTGCGGCGGGCACACCGACACGATCACGTCCGCGTCCGCCGCCAGGTCGGCCAGCGTCTCGGTCGGCACCAGCCCGGCGGCCGCGGCGCGCGCGGCCGTGGCCGGGCTGCGCCCGGTGGGCAGCCACCGCACCCGGTGCCCCCGGCCGGCCAGGCAGCCGCCCACGGCTGCGCCCATCTCGCCCGGATGCAGCAACCCGATCACCGTCTCCGCCGTCACCGTCACCCTCCAACCGTGCCCATCCGCGGTGCCACCATCATCCCGCCGGCCGTTATGCGGCGGTGGCCTGCGGCCGGTGAAGGTGCGGTCTACACCCATGCTCGGTAGAGTCGATTCCACCGGGCCGACTAGGCCGTCATCACCCACGCCGCCACGGGTTCCATGCCGCGGGAGCCGCCGCGGCGGCCTCCTGAGGAGAGCGTTTCAGTGCCGAAGCTCGTGTATGACTTCACCGAGGGCAACAAGGACCTCAAAGACCTGCTGGGCGGCAAGGGGGCCAATCTGGCCGAGATGACCAATCTCGGCCTTCCCGTTCCGCCCGGTTTCATCATCACCACCGAAGCCTGCCGGGAGTACCTGCAGCACGGCTCCGTCCCCGAGGGGCTGGACACCGAGGTGGCCGAGCACCTGCGCCAGATGGAAGCCAAGCTCGGCCGCCGCCTCGGCGACGCGGACGACCCGCTGCTGGTGAGCGTGCGTTCCGGGGCCAAGTTCTCGATGCCCGGCATGATGGAGACGGTGCTGAACATCGGCCTGACCGATGAGTCGGTGCACGGGCTGGAACAGCAGTCCGGCAACGAGCGGTTCGCCTGGGACGCCTACCGGCGGCTCATCCAGATGTTCGGCAAGACCGTGCTCGACATTGACGGCGAGAATTTCGAGCACGTGATCGACCAGGCCAAGCAGGCCAAGGGCACCAGGAACGACCTCGACCTGGACGCCGGCGACCTGCGCGGGATCGTGGACACGTTCAAGAAGATCGTCAAGGACCACACCGGGCGGGACTTCCCGCAGGACCCCCGGGAGCAGATGGACCTGGCCGTGAAGGCCGTGTTCGGCTCCTGGAACGCCCCCCGGGCCATCCTGTACCGCCGCCAGGAGCGGATCCCGGCCGACCTCGGCACCGCGGTCAACATCGTGGCGATGGTGTTCGGCAACCTCGGCATGGACTCCGGCACCGGTGTCGCCTTCACCCGTGACCCGGGCTCCGGGCAGCAGGGCGTGTACGGCGACTACCTGCAGAACGCGCAGGGCGAGGACGTGGTGGCCGGCATCCGCAACACCGTCCCGCTGCAGGACCTGGAGCAGATCGACGCGGCGTCCTACACGCAGCTCATGGAGATCATGCAGACCCTGGAGAACCACTACAAGGACCTGTGTGACATCGAGTTCACCATCGAGCGCGGCAAGCTCTGGATGCTGCAGACCCGGGTGGGCAAGCGCACCGCCGGCGCCGCGTTCCGGATTGCCACGCAGCTGGTCGACCAGGGCCTCATCGACATGGACGAGGCGCTCACCCGGGTCACCGGCGACCAGCTGGGGCAGCTCATGTTCCCCCGGTTCGACCTGAGCGTAGAGCCGAAGCGGCTGACCAAGGGCATCAGCGCCTCCCCGGGTGCGGCCGTCGGCAAGGCCGTCTTCGACTCGGCCAAGGCGGTGGACATGGCGGCCGCCGGGCAGGCGGTCATCCTGGTCCGCCGCGAGACCAACCCGGACGACCTGCACGGCATGATCGCCGCCAAGGGCATCCTGACCAGCCGGGGCGGTAAGACCAGCCACGCCGCCGTGGTCGCCCGCGGCATGGGCAAGACCTGCGTCTGCGGCGCCGAGGAGCTGGAGGTGGACACCCGGGCCGGGAAGTTCACCGCGCCGGGCGGGGTGACCGTCAGCGAGGGCGACGTCGTCTCCATCGACGGCACCAGCGGCGCGGTCTACCTCGGCGAGGTGCCGGTGGCCGCGTCCGCCGTCGTGCAGTACTTCGAGGACGGCCTCGCCGACGACGCCGACGATCTGATCAAAGCCGTGGACCGGATCATGCGGCACGCCGACGAGCGGCGCCGCCTCGGCGTGCACGCCAACGCGGACACCGGCCCCGACTGCGCCCGGGCCCGCCGCTTCGGCGCCGCCGGCGTCGGCCTGGTCCGCACCGAGCACATGTTCCTGGGGGAGCGCCGCCAGCTGGTCGAGCGGCTCATCCTGGCCGAGGACGAGGCGGGCCAGCAGGAGGCGCTGGACGCGCTGCAGCCGCTGCAGCGGGGCGACTTCATCGAGATCCTGGACGCGATGGACGGGCTGCCGGTCACCATCCGGCTGATCGACCCACCGCTGCACGAGTTCCTGCCCGACCTCACCGACCTGTCGGTCAAGATCGCGCTGGCCGGCGACGAGGCCACCGAGCAGGACCGCAAGCTGCTGGACGCGGTGCGCCGGCTGCATGAGCAGAACCCGATGCTCGGCCTGCGTGGCGTGCGGCTGACCCTGGTCATCCCCGGGCTGCTGGACATGCAGGTGCGCGCGATCGCCGAGGCGGCCGCGGAGCTGAAGAAGGCGGGCAAGGACCCCAGGCCGGAGGTCATGATCCCGCTCACCGCGTCGGTGCAGGAGATGGAGATCGCCCGGGAGGCCGTGGCCAAGGTGCTGGCCGAGGTCGAGCAGGAGACGGGGACGCACGTGCACACCGAGATCGGCACCATGATCGAGGTGCCGCGGGCGGCCACGGTCGCCGGGGAGATCGCCAAGTCGGCCGAGTTCTTCTCGTTCGGCACCAACGACCTCACCCAGATGACCTGGGGCTTCTCCCGGGACGACGTAGAGGGCGCGTTCTTCTCCCGGTACATCGAGCTGGGCGTGTTCGGGGTCTCCCCGTTCGAGACGATCGACCGGGACGGGGTAGGCCGGCTGGTCCGCATGGCCACCGAGGAAGGCCGGGCCGCCCGCCCGGAGCTGCACCTCGGGGTGTGCGGTGAGCACGGCGGCGATCCGGACTCGGTGCACTTCTTCCACGAGGTCGGGCTGGACTACGTGTCCTGCTCCCCGTTCCGGGTGCCGGTGGCCCGGCTGGAGGCAGGCCGCGCGGTCGTCCTCGAGTCTTCAGGCGGCAGCGACAGCAGGTGACGACGCAGTATCCCGGGTACGACGACCACGCCACGGCCCGCTGGGCGGCTGAGCCACCCAAGCGGGCCGCGGCGCCGGGGTTCGACCAGGCCAGGTTTGGCCGCGGGCCGTTCGAGCGGGACCGGGCCCGGGTACTGCACACCTCCGCGCTGCGCCGGCTGGCGGCGAAAACCCAGGTTGTCGCGGTGGACGCCGGGGACTTCCCGCGCACCAGGCTGACCCACTCGCTGGAGTGCGCGCAGATCGGCCGGGAACTGGGCGGCGCCCTCGGCTGCGACCCGGACCTGGTCGACGCCGCCTGCCTGGCCCATGATCTGGGGCACCCGCCGTTCGGGCACAACGGCGAGGCGGCCCTTAATGACGTCGCCGCCGGCTGCGGCGGGTTCGAGGGCAACGCGCAGAGCCTGCGGCTGCTGACCCGGCTGGAGCCCAAGGTGCCCGGCGCCGGGCTGAACCTCACCCGGGCCACCCTGGACGCCACCCTCAAGTACCCGTGGCTGGCCGGCCCCGGCCTGGCCAAGTACGGCGCCTACGACGCGGACGCGGCTGTCTTCTCGTGGATCCGCGAAGGCGCGCCGCCGGGCCGCCCCGGACTGGAGGCGCAGGTCATGGACTGGGCCGACGATGTCGCCTACTCCGTGCACGACCTGGAGGACGGGCTGCAAGCTGGATTGATCACCCTGCGCGCCCTGTCCGATCAGGCCGAACGAAACGCGGTCGTGAAGCTGACCGCCGCCGAGTACTGCGCCCCGGGGTCGGTGACCGCGGCCGAGCTGACCGGGGTATTCGGTGACCTGCTGGCGCTGCCGTGCTGGCCGGCCAGCTTCGACGGCGGGCTGCGCTCACTCGCGGCGCTGAAGAACCTGACCAGCGAGCTGATCGGGCGGCTGTGCGGGGCGGCGCACGCGGCCACCCTGGCCGCCTCGGGCGGGCGGCCGCTCACCCGGTACGCGGCGGATCTGGTGGTGCCGCGGCGGCAGCGGCTGGAGTGCGCGCTGCTGAAAGGAGTGACCGCGTCGTATGTGATGAGCCGGGCCGGGGCGGCCGAGGCTCAGGCCCGTGAACGGGAGCTGATCATGGAACTGGCGGCGGCGGTCCGGATGGGGGCCCCGGGCACCCTGGAGCGGGCGTTGCGCCCGGCCTACCGGGCGGCGGGTTCTGGCCCGGGGCGGCTGCGGGTTGTGGTAGATCAGGTGGCCTCGCTCACTGATACCTCGGCGGTCGCCTGGCATGCCCGGCTGTGCCGTTGAGACGGACCTGCGGACCGGTCCTGGACTGCGCCCGGGATAAGGGGAGTAACGATGCCTGAAGAACCCACCTACGTGATCGTCGGGGCCAGCCTGGCCGGTGCGAAGGCCGCTGAGACGCTGCGCGAGGAGGGGTTCACCGGGGCCATCGTGCTGCTCGGGGCCGAGCCGGAGCGGCCCTACGCCCGCCCGGATCTGTCCAAGGGGTACCTGCAGGGCAAGGTGGACAAGTCCTCGCTGTACGTGCACGAAGGTCACTGGTACGGGGCCAACGGCGTGGACCTGTGGCTCGGGGTGACCGCCACCGCCATCGACCGGGCGGCCAAGCGGGTCCAGGTGACCGGCCGCGACGCGGTGGAGGTGCCCGGCGGCGTCGTGCTGGAAGGCGGCGCCAGCCTGCCCTACGACCGGTTGCTGCTGACCACCGGCGCCGAGCCGCGGCGGCTCGACGTGGCCGGGAGCGAGCTGGACGGCGTGCACTACCTGCGGACGGCGGCCGACTCGGAGGCGCTGGCCACCGCGCTGGCCGTGCCGCCGGGTGAGGGGACCCGGGTGGTGATCGTGGGCGGCGGCTGGATCGGTCTGGAGGTCGCCGCCGCGGCCCGGGAGAAGGGCTGCGGGGTGACCGTGCTGGAGCCGGAGCCGGTGCCACTGTACCGGGCGATTGGCGCCGAGCTGGGCGCGGTGTTCGCCGATCTGCACCTCGCGCACGGGGTGGAGTTCCGGTTCGGCGAAAGCGCCGCCGAGCTGCGCGGCCGGGATGGCCGGGTCGGCGCCGTGCTCACCTCCGATGGCACGGAACTGCCGGCTGACGTGGTCGTGGTGGCCATCGGCGCGGTGCCGCAGGTGGCCCTGGCCGAGGCGGCCAGCCTGGAAGTGTCCAACGGGATACTGGTGGACGCGGCGCTGCGCACCGCCGACCCGGACATCTTCGCGGCCGGTGACGTGGCCAACGCGTGGCACCCGCTGCTCGGCCGCCGGGTCCGGGTGGAGCACTGGGCCAACGCGCTGCACGGTGGCCCGGCCGCGGCGCGGTCCATGCTCGGCCAGGAGGTGTCCTACGACCGGGTGCCGTACTTCTACAGCGACCAGTACGACCTGGGCATGGAGTGCTCTGGGCTGCCCGAGCCGGGCAGCTACGACCAGGTCGTCTACCGGGGCGACGTCGCGGCCCGCGAGTTCATTGCGTTCTGGCTGGCGGGCGGCCGGGTGGTGGCAGGCATGAACGTCAACGTGTGGGACGTGACCGGCGACATCCAGGCGCTGATCCGGGCCGGGTACGGCGGGACCGCGGTGGAGGTGGCCCGGCTGACCGATCCGGCCGTTCCGCTGGCCGAGGTGCTCGGCTAAGGCCGGCCGAACCGAAAGCCCGCCGCCAGCAGCCGGGGGAGCACGATCCGCAGCGCGGCCACGGTCTGCGACCGGTTCCCGCCGCCGTCGTGCTCCAGGATGATCGAGCCGGTCCGGGTGGTGTCCAGGATATTGCTGGCGATCGCGTTCACCCCGGGCTGGGACCAGTCCCGCGGGTCCACCGACCAGTCCAGCGGGGTCATCCCGGTCGCGGCGCAACGCTGCAGCACGGTGGGGGACCAGGCGCCGTAGGGGGCGCGGAACAGATGCGGGTGCCGTCCGGTCACCCGGCGGATGACCTCCGTGGCCTGGTCCATCTGCCACTCGATCTCCGGAGCGGACAGCAGCGCGAGATCCGGGTGCGACCAGGTGTGGTTCACGATCAGGTGGCCGGCCCGGGCGACCCGCCGGGCGACCCGGGGGTGGGCGGCCACGTTCATGCCGATCATGGAAAACGCGGCCCGGATCCGGTAACGGCGCAGCAGCCGCAGGATCTGCGGGGTGTAGACCGGGCTGGGACCGTCGTCGATGGTGAGCGCGATCACCCCCGGCCCGTCATCGATGTAGTACATCGGCCCGTCCCCGCGTCCGCCCCGCTCCCCGGGAAGCGCGGGGCGGACGTGGTGGTGCGGCCGGTCGTGGTGGTGCGGCTGAACGTGGTGCGGCCGGTCGGCCCGGCCTGCTCGCCGGGCGGGACGTGAACCGGGATGGGCCCCGTCCGCACCGGCCTGGGCGGCGCGCGCAGCTGGCTCGGCCGCGGCCTGCGAGGGATCGGCAGCGGCCAGACGCTCCAGCACGACCAGGCCCCCTGCCGCGAGCAGCACCCGGCGAGTCAGCGGCGCAGCGCTGGCCGCTGATTTGCCACCCTGACTGTCCACGACGCCCCCGTTCCAGCGGCACCGGCGGTCGGCCGCCGCTCGGCCGTACCGGTGGTGCCTGGCTGATTCCACCGGCTCCTATTTAAGGACTTGTCGGCGCCCGGATCGGTTAGTGGCGATATGACACGCAGAGGTCACCTGGATTGGGACGTGATGACCGGGCGATTGGCGTGCGTGTGGCGCCGGGTGCGCCGGTCAGTCCTGGTCGGCCTGGCCCGGCGGGAACGGGATCAGCACGACGGTGATGTTGTCCCGGCCGCCCGCGGCCAGGGCGAAGTTGACCAGCGCCCGGGCCGCACCGAGAGGGCCGGTCAGCGCGCCCGGCAGCGCCAGGGCGGCCAGTTCGGCGGCCTCCGGCTGGTAGTTCCACAGCCCGTCCGAGCAGAGCAGCAGGACGCCCGGGCCGGGCGGCTCGAACGTGGCGATGTGTGGTGCTGTCTCGGCCGGCCCGGCACCCACCCACCGCGTCACCACGTGGGCGTGCGGCGAGTCCAGCGCTTCACCCTCCTCGAGCAGGCCGGCCCGGACCATCTCCTGGGCCAGCGAGTCGTCGGTCGTGAGCCGCTCGGCCCTGGCGCCCGGGCCAGCCCCGAGCCAGTACGCCCGGCTGTCGCCCAGCCAGCAGAGGGTCACCACGGAGCCGGTGACGGCGGCGGAGACGAAGGTGGCCGACGGGACCTTGCCCGGCGGATCGGCCAGGTCGGCCACGGCCGCGCCGGCCGCCCGCACCGCCTCCGCGGAGGCCTGCGCCAGATCGCCGCCGCTCTCCGCCGCGCCGCGCAGCACGGCCACAGCCGCCTGGGCGGCGGCCAGTGACGCCTCGGCGGGCCGGGCCGACGTGGAAACCCCGTCGCAGACCACGGCCAGCAGGACCGGCCCGGCTCCGCCGTCCGCGACGGCGACCTCCATCGCGTCCTCGTTGTGCTCGTGGCGGAGGCCCCGGTCGGTCACCCCGGCGAGCAGCCCGAGATCGACTTCGGCATGATCACGGGTCATCACGGCACCGCCCCAGGGATGGTGCCCAGGTTCCGCTCCGACCTGGGCGCAGGAAAGTCTATGCCTCAGCGCGGAGCGTACGGGACCGATCACCGGCCCCGGGATGTGAGCTACGCCGCCGTCACCCTTTGCGGGGCTCGCCCCGGTAGGTGCCGAACGACCAGCGGCCCCCCTCCGGGTCGCGGACGGCGAAGTCCCAGCCGCGAGGGACCCCGGGGCAGGGTCAGCCGGGTGAGCCGTCCGGGTCAGGCTGGCTACCCGGCCCGGAGGGTGGGCCGTCCGGGCCGGAACCGGAGGGTGGGCCGTCCGGGCCAGAACCGGAGGGTGGGCCGTCCGGGCCAGATGGGCCGTCCGGGCCGGAACCGGACGGCGGGTCGGCCTGCGCGGCGGCGGCGGCGAACGCCGCCATCGACGGGAACTCCCAGTCCGGCTGAACGGTGGCGGGGGGCGGTGGGGTGGAATCCCACCCGTCCTGGCCGTGCCGCCGGTTGATCCACACCGTCGCCAGCCCCGCCTTCTTGGCCGGCACATGGTCGTGGAACAGGCTCCGCGCCACGTGCAGCAGCTTGCTGCCGCTGATGTGCAGCCCGGCCAGCGTGCCCAGCAAGGCGTCGAAGTTCGTCTGGGCCGGCTTGTAGCTGCCCACGTCCTCCGCGGTGACGACGGCCGCGAAGCTGACACCCAGCCGCGCGCTGCTGGCCGCGAACGACCGGCGGTCCACGTTGGACAGGATGATCAGCTGGTAGTGGCGGCCCAGTTCGGCCAGTGCGGCCGCGGAGTCGCCGAATGCGGGCCAGTCTGGCACCGAGGCGGCTAGCGCCGCCGCGTCCGCATCGGTGACCTCGGCCCCGAGCCGGGTCCCTACGGCCCGGAAACTGCGGGCCAGGATGCCCGGGTACGGCTCATCCGGATGCTGCCGCTCGGCCCGGGCCTCCTCGCCCGCGTACGTGCCCAGCAACGCCTCGTCGTCCAGCGTCAGGCCCCGGGACCGCGCCCACGGGCCCAGCACCGCCAGGATCCCCGTCTCCCAGTCGATCAGCGTCCCGTAACAGTCGAAGCTGAGCGCCTCGAAATCGGTCAGGTGGCCTGGATAGCCGCCGGACACCCCCACTTCGGCTGACATGGTGCCTCCCTAGCACGGAGGTTAGTTCAGCCGCGGTGACCCCGCCAGCATCCGGCCGCGGAGAGTGACTGACGAGGTCAGCGGGGAGGCTGGCGGAGCGGCGGCCGGCGCGTGGCCGGCTTGCCCCCGGTCTCGACGGCCAGTTCCGGGGAAGCGACCTGGAGCGGCGGGGGAGCAGTCAGCACCGGCAGGCAGGTGAGCCGCAGCAGCCGCTCCCGGATGCCCTGGCTGAGCAGCCGCCGCCAGCCGCGACGGCGGCACGAACCGAGCACGATGCCGTCGGCGGACCAGCGTTCCGCCTCGGCGGCGATGTAGTCCGCGATTCCGAAGCAACTCGACACCGAGGCCAGGCCGGACGCGTCGATGCCGCGGTGCTGGAGTTCGGTGACGGCACCACGGACCAGTGCGACGGCCTCCTCGGCCGTCTCCACGGTCAGCCCCCGGCCGCCCAGCTCGAACTCGTTGATGTGCAGCACCCGGATGGCCGTACCGGGACCAGCCAGTGCCACCGCGAAACTGAGGGCTACCTGCCCGGACTCGGTGCTGTCCAGGGCGAGCAGAATCCGCTTCAGCATGCTGCGCCCCCGCGGCTAGTCGTCTGCCCGATCACGGCCTTGCATGGCAGTCACCGTACCTGTCACCCGGCAGGGCGGACAGGGAACAAGGTCCATATCCCCCGGGACCTGTGCAGCCGTGGCCGCCCTGACCAGATGGCCGGCGTCGGCGGGTGACTGGCCGGTAGGCCTGCCCGGAACGCGGGGCTGCTTCCTGGCCTGGGCCGGCCGGCGGGGCGGGCGCTGCGACGGCCGGGTGTGCCGCTGTACGTCTATCCAGCAAGCGTGTCCTTGCACGTTGTCTGCGGATTTCCCGGGGGGCCGTATGTGCGCGGACAGTGAGACCGTGCGCCCCGACCGGCTGTTCGTGGGGACGCCGACCGGGGCTGGCGCGCTGCGGGCCGATGCGCTCGCCGGCCTGGAGCTGCTCTCCCCGGGCACGCGGGCGGACGCCGATCCGCTCGCTGTCGGCGTCGAGCTGCTCGCGCTGATCTCCTTTTTCAGGGCCCGGATGCGGTCGCCATGGTGGTCGAGGACCTGCATTGGGTGGACCTGCAGTCCGCGCGGGCCCTGCTCTTCGGGTGCCGCCGGCTGGCCGCCGACCGCGTGCTGGTGATCCTGAGCTGCCGTCCTGGCGGGACCTCCTTGCTCGGTGACGCGTGGGAGCGCTTCCTGGATGGTGACCGCCGCGCCCGGCCGATAGTCCACTGCCAGTAACCCACCCGCTTGTAGTCCACTGCCAGCCTTCCGGCGGGCGCCCTGGCTCAGTGGCAGCGTCAGCGCCGCCCCCTGGCCGCCCCGTGGCCGGGCCCTCCTAGGGCGGAGCGGACGACTTCGCCGGATGACGGGATGAAGGACGGCGGATATGGCCGATGCGCTCGTACTGGGCGGCGGTGGCGTCGCCGGGATCGCCTGGATGACCGGGCTGCTGGCCGGGCTGGCCGATGCGGGCCAGGATGTCACCGGGGCCGACCTGCTCGTCGGCACCTCCGCGGGCGCTAACGTCGCGGCCCAGCTGGGCAGCGGGCTGAGCCTCGAGGAGCTGTACGCCCGCCAGGCCGACCCGGCCCGGCAGGTCGCCGAGATCAGTTCCGACGTGAATCTGGAGAGCTTCGGCGCCGACCTCGCCGCCCTGCTCGGCGGCGTCAGCAGCATCACGGGGATGCGCCGCGCGGTGGGCCGGTACGCGCTGGAGGCCGCGACCGTCCCGGAAGCGGACCGGCGGGCGGTGGTGGCGGCGCGGCTGCCATCGCATGACTGGCCCACCCGGACGCTCAAGATCGTCGCGGTCGACGCGGAGACCGGCGAGCCGGTGATCTTCGATTCGGAGTCGGGGGTGAGCCTGGTCGACGCCGTAGCGGCGAGCAGCGCGGTGCCGGGCGTGTGGCCGCCGGTGGCGATCGCCGGGCGCCGTTACGTCGATGGCGGTGTCCGGTGCAACGACAACGCCGACTACGCGGCGGGCGCGTCCCGGGTGCTGGTCGTCGCGCCGCTGGGGAGCACGGCGCTGCTCCCGACGGACAAGGGGCTGCTCGAGGCCGTGGCCGAGCTGCGCGCCGGTGGCGCGGAGGTCGCCATCATCGAACCGGACGAGGCGTCGAGGCTGGCGATCGGCCCGAACCCGCTGGACCCGTCCACGCGCCAGCCCGCCGCCGCGGCGGGCCGGGCGCAGGGACGTGACCAGAAGATCGGCTGGGTGTCACCGGCCGCGGGTCAGCCGTCCCAGACCGCGGCGATCACCGAGGCGGTGTCGGACAGGCCCGGCAGCACCGCGTCCGCGCCCGCCGCGGCCAGCTCAGCGGCGCTGAAGCCGCCGCTGGCCACGCCGACGGCGCGGGCGCCGGTCAGCCGGGCGGCCTCGATGTCCAGCGGGGTGTCGCCGATGAGCACGGTGGCCGGGCCGTCGAAGTCCACGCCGTGCGCGGCGGCGGCGCTGGCCCGGGCCAGCGGCACCAGGTCGGCCCGGATCTCGTGGTCGTCGCCGTAGGCGCCGACCGCCAGGTCCAGGTACCGGTCCAGGCCGAAGGCGGCCAGCTTCGCCACGGCCATGACCCGCATGTTCCCGGTCAGCACGGACTGGATCACCGGCCCGCCGTCGAGGCTGGCCAGCGCCGCGAGCGCCGCCCTGGCCCCCGGGAGCACCCGGCCCCGCTCCGCGACCAGCTCACCCAGCTGCGGCGCCAGCCCGGCGATGAGCCGCTGGAAAGGCCGGCAGTTGCGCCCGGGGCTCGGGGACCCCGGCCACGGTGAGGATCTCCAGCGCGATGGCCCGGTCGGTGCGGCCGGCCAGCGAGGTGGTAGCGGCGGGGAACGGACGGCCGAACATCTCGGTGAAGGCCCGCCGGAACAGCGCCGCGCCAGTCCCACCCGCGTCGATAAGGGTGAGGTCGATATCCCACAGCACCAGCCGCCCGCCCATCCCGCGATGCTAACCCGCGGATGGCGGGGGGTTCCGGGGGGTCGTCCCCCCGGGGATCCGCGGGCGAGGTGGGGCCCGCCGTAGGCGGGTTCCCGCTGAGCCGGCGGATGGCGGGGGGTTCCGGGGGGTCGTCCCCCCGGGTCAACACCGCGCGTCCGGCGGCCCAATGTCCGGAGTGACCGTTAGACTCGCCGGGACGGCAGCGGCGGTGGTGAGGGCGGTGAGGCGCAGTGGCGGGCCGGATCCGCGACGAGGACATCGCGCTCGTCCGGGAGAAGTCGGCCATCGACGAGGTGGTCGGGGAGTATCTGCAGCTGCGCAACGCCGGCGGCGGCTCGCTCAAGGGCCTGTGCCCGTTCCACGACGAGAAGACCCCCTCGTTCAACGTGACCCCGGCCCGTGGCCTCTGGTACTGCTTCTCCTGTGCCGAGGGCGGCGACGTCATCAAGTTCGTGCAGAAGATCGACAACCTGTCGTTCGTTGAGGCGGTGGAGCGGCTCGCCGGGCGGGCGGGCATCGACCTGCGCTACGAGCAGGGCGGCCAGGTGCCGGGCCGGGAGCACAGCCAGCGGCGCCGACTGATCGAGGCACACCGGGCGGCGGCCGAGTTCTACGCCGAGCGGCTGCACGCGCCTGCGGCCGCACCGGCCCGGGAGTTCCTTGATCAGCGGGGTTTCACGCTCGATGACGCGGCGCGGTTCGGCGCCGGCTAC
The DNA here is from genome assembly GCA_963837515.1 of uncultured Actinomycetes bacterium. GTDB lineage: Bacteria > Actinomycetota > Actinomycetes > Streptosporangiales > Streptosporangiaceae > RYN-230. The sequence continues at coordinate 581,187 of CAWINT010000014.1, read as the reverse complement.
GCACCCGCCGAGTGGGAAGCGCTGACCAGGCACCTGCGCAGCCGCGGCTTCACCGACGCGGAACTGCTGCTCGGCGGGCTGGCCATCCAGGGCCAGCGGGGCCCGCGGGACCGGTTCCGCGGCCGGCTCCTCTGGCCGATCCGCGACCTGACCGGCGATGTGATCGCGTTCGGCGCCCGCAAGCTGAACCCCGAGGAGCAGGGCGCGAAGTACCTGAACACGCCGGAGACCCCGCTGTTCCGCAAGAGCACCGTGCTCTACGGCGCCGACCTGGCCAAGCGGGAGGTCGCGCAGCGGCGCCAGGCGGTCATCGTCGAGGGATACACGGACGTCATGGCCTGCCACCTGGCCGGCGTGCCGACTGCCGTGGCGACCTGCGGCACCTCGTTCGGCGCGGATCACGTGAAGATCCTTCGCCGGCTGCTGATGGACGCCGACTGGCAGGTGGCCGAGGTCATTTTCACCTTCGACGGGGACGCGGCCGGGCAGAAGGCCGCGCTGCGTGCGTTCGGGCTGGAGGAGCGGTTCGCCACGCAGACCTACGTGGCGGTGCAGCCGGACGGGCTGGACCCCTGTGACCTGCGCATCAAGCAAGGCGATGCAGCGGTGCGGGACCTGGTCGCGCGGCGCCAGCCGGTTTTCGAGTTCGCCATCCGCAGCGAGCTGGCCCGCCACGACCTGGACAGCAACGAGGGCCGGCTGGCGGCGCTGGACGCGGTGGCACCGATCGTCGGCCGAATCAAGGACCGCGGCTTGCGGGACCGGTACGCGGTCAGCCTGGACCGCTGGCTCGGCCTGCTGAACGAAGAGTTCGTGGTGGCCCGGATCCGGGCGCACGCCCGGGATGATGAACCGGCGCGCGGCGCCCCGGGCCGCGCCGGGCCGGGTGGCCGGGCGCAGCGGGAGCAGGGCCACCCCCCGGCGGCCACCGGGGAGGCGGGACCGCGCGCTGAGGCCTACCCGTACGACACCGCCGACCCGGTCGTGCGGCTGGAGCGCCAGGCACTCAAGCTGGCCGTGCAGCGCCCGGCGCTGTGCGGGCCGGCCTTCGACGCGCTGGAGAGCGGTGACTTCCACGTGCCGGTGCACCGGTCGGTCCGCGACCTGATCGCCGGGTGCGGGGGAGTGGCGAGCGCCGGGAGCGCGCGGGAATGGGCGGCCCGGATCATCGAGGCGGCCCCGACCGACCGGGCCCGGGAATTCGTCACCGCGCTCGCGGTCGAGGGCATTGAGGCGCCGGGTAAGGACGGCGAGCCGGATGCCCGGTACGCCGAAGGAGTACTGGCGCGGCTGCAGGAGCTGATGGTCAGCCGCCAGATCTTCGGGCTGAAGTCGCGGCTGCAGCGGCTCAACCCGACCGAGAACCCGGAATACAACCGGGCCTTCGGCGACCTGGTAGCCCTCGAACAGCGGCGCAAAGCGCTGCTCGAGCGGGCCGCTGGGGCGCTCTGAGCGTGGTCTGCCTGCGTCTCCTGGTGCGCTGGTGAGTGCTGTGACCTGTGACCATGCCGCTCTATCGGGGGTGCGGCGAAGATGTTACTTACCTGCGGGTGACAAAATTAACGCCACCGTTACCGAGGCTTCGTGGCGCACACTGGTCAGCGTGACCCTCACGTTACTTCCTAGTGGCGGATTGTCAGCGCAGGTGGCGGAGCTGGTCGCACGGGCCAGGGAGCGCGGCACCGTGACCGCTGCTGACATAACGGCCGCCCTTGACGCCGCCGACGTCCCGGCCGAGGCGTTCGACAACGTCGTGCGCCTGCTCACCGACGAAGGTGTCGAGATCGTCGACGCCGTGACCGAAGAAGCGGCCGACACGTCGCGCGCCGTGCCCGGCGACGCCGGGCAGCGGACCGGCACCGGCGACCTGGTCCGGATCTATCTCCGTGAGATCGGCCGTGTCCCGCTGCTGACCGCCCAGGACGAAGTGGAACTGGCCAAGTCCATCGAGGCCGGGCTGTTCGCCGAGGAAAAGCTGCACGGCGGCTTTCCGCTGCTGGACGCGTGCCGGGCCGAACTGGACGAACTGGCGGCCGCGGGGCTGCGGGCCAAGCAGCGGCTCATCGAGTCAAACCTGCGGTTGGTGGTGTCCATCGCTAAGCGCTACATCGGCCGTGGCCTGGTGTTCCTGGACCTGATCCAGGAGGGGAACCTGGGCCTGATCCGCGCGGTGGAGAAGTTCGACTACACCAAGGGCTACAAGTTCTCCACCTACGCCACCTGGTGGATCCGGCAGGCGATCACCCGGGCCATCGCCGACCAGGCCCGGACCATCCGGATCCCGGTGCACATGGTGGAGACCATCAACAAGCTGGCCCGCGTCCAGCGCCAGCTCCACCAGGACCTCGGCCGGGAAGCCACCCCGGACGAGATCGCCGCGGAGATGGGGCTGCCGGTCGAGCGGGTCGCCGAGATCCAGCGGATCGCCCAGGAGCCGGTGTCGCTGCAGTCGCCGATCGGCGAGGAAGACTCGGACCTCGGCGACTTCATCGAGGACGCGGACGCTGTGGTGCCCATCGAGGCCGCCGCCTTCATCATGTTGCAGGACCAGCTGGAGCAGATCCTGGACACCCTCACGCCGCGGGAGCAGAAGATCATCCAGCTGCGGTTCGGCCTGATGGATGGGCATCCGCGCACGCTGGAGGAAGTGGGCCGCGAATTCGGGGTGACCCGGGAGCGGATCCGCCAGATCGAGTCCAAGACCCTGGCCAAGCTGCGCCACCCGAGCCGGGCCCAGATGCTCAAGGAGTATCTCGGCTAGTGCCCGTGATGGGCCGCGCGGCCCCGTCCGCCCGGCCCCGGATGGGCTGCGGCGGCCGCCCGGAAACGGCAGGACGCCCCCCAGGCCGAGTGGCCTGCGGGGGCGTCCTTTTCCGTGTTCCTGAAGGCCGGCTGCCAGGACGCCGCTAGCTGGCCGGCGGGCTGTCCGGGTTGGTCGGCTCCGAGCTGGACCCGGCCGGCGGGGTGGTCGGGGTGTCGGCCGGTGGCGGGTAGCCGGGGCCGCCTGCGGGCGGTGGGTAGCCGGGGCCGCCTGCGGGCGGTGGGTAGCCGGGGCCGCCGGGCGGTGGGTAGCCAGGCCCGCCTCCGGGCGGCGGGTACCCCGGGTCACCTGCGGGCGGTGGGTAGCCGGGGCCGCCGGGCGGCGGGTAGCCAGGCCCGCCTCCGGGCGGCGGGTACCCGGGGCCGCCCGCGGGCGGTGGGTAGCCGGGGCCGCCGTAGCCAGGGGCGCCCTGGTCCGCCGCCGCTCCGTGGGCCGCGGTGAGCCGGTAGTAGATCAGCGTGACCACCAGGGCCAGGAAGGGGGCGACCAGCGTCCCCGACACGATGCTGCTGATGAAGCCGCTGGCTAGCCGTGGTAGCGCCAGCAAGATGAGGCCGAGCACGATGTCGAACACGATGAGGATCAGGAAGACCAGCACATACGTGCCGAATACATGCCAGGCATAGCCGCGCACCGTCCGCCAGCTCCGGCCGAAGGCACCGAAGATACCTTCACCGCCGAGGACGATGCTCGGCACGATCAGCGACCAGAACGTCATCAGGATCAGCCCCGGCACGATGATCAGCACAAAGCCAATGGCGATCCCGATACCGGCGATGATCGAGGCAACGGCCACTACACCCAGGTAGGGCAGCGCGGCCCGGACGGTTTCGCCCAGGTCCAGGTCAGCGCGTCCGTCCCGGATGTCCTGGACCGCTTTGACCAGTGCGGCCTGCACCAGGAAGGCCGCGATCAGGTTGATGATCGCCCCGAGGAAGACGCCGAACCCCCCGGCCAGCGACAGCAGCAGGACCAGGACGGCGGCGACCAGGTAGATCGCGAACGCGATGAGCAGGAGGTGGGCCGCGAAGCGCTTGTAGTAGGTCCAGGCTTCGCCAAGTACCCCTGATAGTGGGCTCATGCGCTGGTTATACCAGCTACCGCTATTACTCAAAACGATCTGGCCAAACGACCCACACGTGGCCCACCGGCCAGCGCAAACGTACAGGCCCACGGGGCCCGTGCGGCGGGGATCAGCCAGAAACTGCGGCCGTCCGCCCCTGGGCCGGGCCGCGAGGTGGCTGGCAGGGCGGGGGCCAGCACCGCGCGGACCGGGCCGGGTGCGGCCCGTGACCTGGCGGCGGCCAGGTCACGGGCCGGGCCGTCACGGGTTCCCGGCTGAGCCGGGGACGTCCGGCGTGGCCGCGTACGCGCCGTTGCTGCCATCTCCCTGGGACTGGCGTGCGCCCATCCCGGGGATCCGGTCGCCCAGCGTGTCCCCGACCTTGCTCGCCTTGGCGGCGAGCCCGGGGACCCGGTTGGAGGCCTGCTCCTTGGCTGTCTTGGCCAGGTTGCCCGCCTGGGCCTGAGCCGCCCCGGCCAGTTGCTGAATGGCCGGGCTGTCGGCCGCCTGGCGGGCCAGCTTCATGATCTGCTCGTACCGTTCCCGGCCTGCCCGCGCGCCGGCTACGAAGCCGACGGCTAGCCCGGCAAGGAACGTCATCCGGTACCGCATCTGCCGCCCTCTCTCGACTGTTACTTCAGTGCGCAGAAATGACCTTCCCCTGATACGGGGGCGTACTCCAGGTGACACGCGCGGAAATGACGGCCACCCGTTGGGGATCACCGGGGTGGTGGTCCCCGGCCGCCACGGGAACCGCTCCGGGTGCGCTACCCTTATGCCCGGCGTCGTGAACCCCTGGCCTGCGCCAGGGGCCCGCGTTGCCAGCCGATCCCGCGTAGCTCAATCGGCAGAGCGTCCGGCTGTTAACCGGTAGGTTACAGGTTCGAGTCCTGTCGCGGGAGCCCAGTTTTGCGGCCTCTACCAGCCGAAATGCGTGGACAGCCCGAAGGCGTCATACCCGCTGCCGAGTACTGAGCGGGAAGAGCCGTGAAGCGCTCAACTTGATCCTCCCAGGCTGCCGCCAACCAGATCCGCCCGCGCGGCCCAGCCAGCGGGCCCAGCCAGCGGGGCCAGCCAGCGGGGCCAGCCCGGTCAGCCGACTGCTGGTGGCCGGTCCGGCTCTGGCTGTGGTTCCGGGTCCGGTGGCGGCTCCGGCCGGGGACCCGGCCGCGGTGCTGGCGGCTGGGGCAGCGGCGGCACCGGCTGCGGCGGCGGCGGTGGGACCGGCGTCGGCTCCACCGGTTCCGGCGATGGGACCGGCGTCGGCTCCACCGGTTCCGGCCGCTGAACTCGCGCAGGACTTCGCTTCATCATGGTCGGGCCCTCTTCTCTGACCGGTCCGTCCCCCGGGCGGCCCGGGTCATGCGTTCGCGATCGCCAGCTGCTTCGCCTGCCCAGGCCCGCCTTCAGTACCCACGGTGCACATCGCGCACCGGCCGCCAAGAGGCGAGCTTCCTGGTTGCCCGGGATCTGCCGGCCGCCAACCCCAACCCAGGCACCCCCGGCGGCTAGGCCAGCCCCGAGCGCGGCTAGGCCAGTAGCGAAGCCCCCCAGGCCCGGGCCCGGTCCTGCTCGCCGTCGCGGAGCGGTCCCTCCACGTCGGCCACGATGAACCCGGTGGGCTCGGCCACCAGCTGGTACCCGTGGCGGCGGAGCCGCCGGGCGATGCCGTACGCGGCCCCGCCCGCGTGCCGGACCTCGCCGCGGGTGTCGTAGGCCGCGCCTCGGCTGCCCGCCGGGGCCTTCGGCAGGCCGCGGAACCACTCCCGCAGCCCGGGGCCGCCGGCTCCCGGCTCCGGGCCGTGCCCAGGGACCCCGGCGGGGACGCGCTGCTCGGCCTTGAGGCCCATCTTCCGGCTGGCCAGCGTGGACAGGCCGTGCACGTGGGTCGGCCCTCCCACGATGAGCAGGTCCGCCCCGAGGGCCAGCTCCCGGTCGGCCTCCGTGGCCCGGACACAGGCGACGCTGGCCTCCGGGCGGGCCGCGGCGACCCCGTCCCGGATCGCCTCGGCCACCTCATGCGTGTTGCCGAACAGGCTTTCGTACACGATCACCACCTGCATCGCGACCGTCTCCCTCCCGGGCGCCCCGCTTCCCGTCTCCGCTGTTTCCAGCATCGGCGGGGCGGGGCCGGCCGGGGCAGGGACGTAGGTCCCCACGGGAGGCCCTGGCCGGTTACCCGGTTACTCGATCCGCAGCGACTCCATGGCGACCTCGTCGCCGGCCGGGCTGTTCAGCGCGGTCTGCGCGCCGGCCAGGTCGGCCGCCTTCACCCGGATGGTGAGGAGGGCGACGACCAGCGCTAGCACCATGATCCCGGCCGAGACGAGGAAGCCGCGGGAGAACCCGATGGACAGCGCGTGGTCGTAGATGGCCGTCTGCGCCGCCTTGGCCTGGGCGGCGCTCAGGTGCACCGGGTGGCCGCCCCGGGCGGCCGCGGCCGCGGCGGCCTTCGCCGCCTCCGCCGAGTGCCGCGCGGTGTTGGCCACGGCCGTCCACGCCACGGTGCCGAGCACCGCCAGCCCGATCGCGCCGCCGACCTGCTGACCGACGTTCGGCAGGCTGGACGCCAGCCCGGCCTCCCGGTCACTGACCTTGGCCAGCGCGACCAGGGTCACGGGCATGAACAGCATGCCCAGGCCCGCGGCGGTGACGATCTCCGGGCCGAGCAGCCCGGAGGCGTAGTGGCTGTGCTCGTTGATCCGGGACAGCCAGTACATGCCGCCCGCGCCGATGACCGAGCCGGCCAGCAGCAGCGGCCGCGCGCCGATCCGGGGCACCAGCTGGGCGCTCACCCCGGCCATGATCATGATCGTGGCCACCATCGGCAGGTAGGCGACGCCGGTCTTCAGCGCGCTGTACCCCCACACCGTCTGCACGAAGATGGTGAGGAAAAAGAACATGCCGAACATCGCCGTGCCGATGCACAGCATGATGAGGTTCGCGCCGGACCGGTTCCGGTCACGGAAGATGCGCAGCGGCAGCAGCGCGTGCGGGCTGCGCGACTCGATCACGACGAACGCGGTCAGCAGTACCACCGCGGCGGCGAGCGAGACGATGACCTTGGTGTCCCCCCAGTGCGACACGCCGTTCGCGGTGGTGGCGGCGTTGGACAGCCCGTACACCAGGGCGGCCAGGCCGAGGGTGCTGGTGATGGCGCCGGGCAGGTCGAACCGGCGGCGGTGCCGCTCGGACTCGGCCAGCGCCCGCGGCGCGAGCAGCGCCACCACCGCGCCGATCGGCACGTTGACGAACAGCACCCAGCGCCAGGACAGGTACGTGGTGAGCACCCCGCCGGCCATCAGGCCGACCGCGGCGCCGCCGATGCTCATGGCGGCGTACACGCCCATCGCCCGGTTGCGCGGCGCGCCCTCCGGGAAGTTGGTGGTAACCAGCGACAGGGCGGTCGGCGCCACGATCGCGCCGCCCACCCCCTGGAGCGCGCGGGCGGCCAGCAGCCACGCCTGGGAGGTGGCGAAGCCGCCGAGCAGCGAGGCCACCGAGAACAGGATGATGCCGGCGATGAAGACCCGGCGGCGGCCGAGGATGTCACCGGCCCGGCCGCCGAGCAGCAGCAAACCGCCGAAGGTCAGCGCGTAGGCGTTGACCACCCACTCCAGGCCGGTGCCTGAGAACCCGAGCGCCTTCTGGATGTCGGGCAGGGCCACGTTCACGATCGTTGCGTCCAGCACCACCATGAGCTGGGCCGTGGCGATGACCAGCAGGGCGAGGCCGAGATGGCGCTGGGCGGTCCCGCCGCCGGGCGCGGCCCGCCCGGTGGCGGGCTGTGTGGTACTCATGCCGTCTCCTTGTCAGGGCATAGATAACTGAGCTCGCGGCGGCACCGCCACGAACCGAAGTCTGTAATTAGGACCGGATACGCCCGCCAAATGTGACGTCAGGGTCGGGGCCCACGTTTCCGGGATGGTTGAGAGCGGTCGGCCAGCCCGGGATTGATCAGCTGGCCGGGGGAGTGGCGGCGTTCGCCAAGAAGCCGGTCACCTCCTCCACGGGGCACGGCGCATCGGTGGCGCTGATCGGCGGCGCCATCTTGTGCAGCAGGCCCAGCAGGGTCACCCGCTCACCCTGGGTGAGGCAGCGGCGCATCGGCAGCCGGGCCAGCATCTCCTGCTCGAAGCGCAGCTTGAACTGGCAGCCTGGCTCGGTGAGCACCAGCCGCTTCACCCGGCGGTCAGCCGGGTCCGGTTCCCGCACCGCAAGCCCGCGCTTTTCCAGCATGTCGGCGATGCTGGTCACGAACGACGGGTCGCAGTGCATGCGCTGGCCCAGTTCCTTCATGGCCAGCGGGCCGTCGAGCAGGTGCAGGGCCTTCAGGAAGAACGCCGGAACCTGGTACTCCTTCGCCAGCCGGTCCGCCTCGCCGAGCAGCTTCGTGAACAGCCCGGCCAGCGCGTCGAGGACCTCGATGTCGAGCCGGTCCTCGGCGGGGCGCGGTTCCATGCGATCTCCTGCCTGCCCGTGCCGTCTCATCGTGACGGCCCCTGAGCCGCTCAATAGTTGAGTAGCTCAAACTTATGGCCGCTTGCTTGAGTAGGTCAACTTTTTTTCTGGCCATGGCCCGGCCGGTTGCCCAAATCGGCCCTCAAAATACCTAACGCACACAACCACGCACTCACCGCCGGCGTCTTCCTAGGTGTAGGCGCAAACGCCGGGTGCACCCGGCCCCAGGCCGGCCATGCGCACCGGGCGCACGCAACCGCGTCACCGGACTGGGGGGAATTCATGGACGACGAGGCGCTGCAGCACGGTGACGAGGCCGGGACGCCAGCCCGGCGGCGGTTCTTCGCCCTGGCCGGGGCGGCGGCCGGAGCGGCCCCGCTGGCAGGCGGGCTGCCCGCCCGCCTGCTGCGCTCATCCGGGCCGGGTCAGCACGGGCAGCAGGGCGCGGCAGCGGCGCCGGCCGCGGGTCCCGGGACGGGCGACTGGATGGCGCTGCGCCGCGCCCTGTCCACGCACAACCTGGTCCGTCCCGGCCAGCGTTCCTACCCGGTGGCCAAGGAACTCTACGATCCCCGGTTCGACGCGAAGCAGCCGGCCGGCGTCGCGTACTGCGCCACACCGCGGGACGTCAGCACCTGCATCGCGTTCGTGCGGAAGTTCGGCCTGCAGATCGCCGCGCGCTCCGGCGGGCACAGTTACGGCGGCTGGTCCAGCACCAACGGCGGCCTGATCGCCGATGTCACCGCGCTGAACTCCTTCCGGGTGAGCAGCGGCGCGGTCCAGGTGGGCACCGGGCTCCGGCTCATCGACATGTACCAGCGGCTGGCCGCCCGCGGCCTGGCCGTGCCCGGCGGCTCGTGCGCCACTGTCGGCGTAGCCGGCCTGACGCTGGGCGGCGGTGTCGGCGTGCTCTCCCGCGCGTTCGGGCTGACCAGCGACAACCTCGAGGCGGTGCAGCTGGTCACCGCCGACGGTGCGGTCCGCACCTGCACCGCCGCCCAGAACAGTGACCTGTTCTGGGCGTCCCGCGGCGGTGGTGGCGGCAACTTCGGCATCGCGACCTCATTCACCTTCCGCACCCGGCCGCTGTCCCAGCTGGTGGTGTTCTTCCTGCGCTGGCCCTGGTCCCACGCGGCCCGGGTGATATCGGCCTGGCAGTCGTGGGCGCCGGCCCAGCCCGACGCGCTGTGGTCCAACCTGCTGCTCGCCTCGGCTCCGCATGGTGGCACCCCGGTCCTGCAGGTGGGCGGGACCTTCCTGGGCGGCGTGGCCGGCTGCCAGCAACTGCTCAACCGGCTGTACGCGGCGGCCGGCTCGCGGCCGTCGTCCGGGTCGCCGTTCCAGACCTCGTACTTCAACGCGATGATGATCATGGCCGGCTGTGCCAGCTTCTCGTTCTCCGAGTGCCACCTGCCGTCGCAGACGAAGAACGGGCGGCTCCCCCGGGTGCCGTCCTACGCCAAGTCCGACTTCTTCACCCGGAAGATCCCGCCCGCCGGTATCAAGGCGCTGATCAACGGCATCGAGCGGCTGCGGGCGGTGCACGGCGCGCCGGGCGGGTCCGGCGGGGTCGGCTTCGACGCGTTCGGTGGTGCGCTGAACCGGGTCAGCCCGTCCGCGACCGCCTTCGTGCACCGCAACGCGCTGTTCGACGCCCAGTACTCGACGAGCTGGTCCGCTGGGGGTGGCGGCGCGGGCTCGGCCCGGCAGCAGGCCTGGCTGCGCTCGTTCTACGCCGCGATGCGGCCCTGGGCCAGCGGCCAGTGCTACGTGAACTACATCGACCCGGACCTGACCAACTGGCGCCAGGCCTACTACGGCGCCAACTACCCGCGGCTGGCGCGGATCAAGGCCAAGTACGACCCGCACCAGGTGTTCCATTTCCCGCAGAGCATCAGACCCGCCACCTGACCCGGCCACCCGGGCCTGGCTGAGCCCGGCACTCGCCGGGCAGAACGGGCGGCCAGGCAGGCCCGCTGGCGTTCGGCCTGGTCCACGCCAGCCAGGCGTGCACCGGAAGCTGACGCCCGCGCACCCTATAGGCCCGCGTGGGCCGGGCCTAAAGGGTGAGCGCCTTGACCAGCAGCAGGCCCACGATCACCAGCCCCAGAGCGAGCAGCCCGGCCCGGTTCCGGTTCCGGCGGAAGGTGGGGACGCGCGCCTTGTTCACCTTCATGTCCCCGTGCGATCCGTAAGCCTGGCGGCTGTGCCAGCCGATGAGGGAACCCAGGAACAGGGCCAGGAGCCCGTACAGCGCCAGCCCGGCGTGTGACATGGGCGCCCTTCCCCTGATTACCGAATGTGAGCATCCGGCCTGAGCATCTCGCACCGCCCCCCGTTCGTTCCACCCCTTTCACCCAGTTACTGCACGTAATCGCGCTCGCCCGCCACCCACCGCCAGCCGGCGCCTTGGCCGGCACCAGCCGGTCAGCGGAGGGGCCAGTCCGTGCGGCGCACGCGGGCGGGCGGGAAGCGCCAGGCGGGTTACTGGCGGCTGGACTCGGCCCAGATGTTGATGCCGGCTTCCACGGCGTGGCCGTCGATGGCGGCCTGTTCTTCCTCGGCGAAGTGGGTGTTGCCCGCAGCCGCGAGGTTCTCCTCCAGCTGCTTGACGCTGCTGGCCCCGATCAGCGCGGAGGTGACCCGCTCGTCGCGGAGCACCCAGCTGAGCGCCATCTGCGCCAGCGACTGGCCCCGCGCGGCCGCCAGTTCGTTGAGGGCACGGACGTGGGCGAGGTTGCGTTTGGAAATCTGGTCTCGGGAGAGTGACCCGTCCCGGGAAGCCCGCGAGTCAGCCGGCACGCCATCGAGGTACTTGGTGGTCAGCAGGCCCTGGGCCAGCGGAGAAAACGCGATGCAGCCGATGCCCTCCGCACCCAGCACGGCCAGCAGGTCCTCCTCGATCCACCGGTTCAGCAGCGAGTAGGACGGCTGGTGGATGAGGCACGGGGTGCCCAGGTCGCGCAGGATGGCCGCGGCTTCCCGGGTGCGCTGCGCGGAATAGGAGGAGATGCCGGCGTACAGCGCCCGGCCGGACTTGACCGCCGTCGCCAGCGCGCCCATGGTCTCCTCCAGCGGGGTGCCCGGGTCGGCCCGGTGGCTGTAGAAGATGTTGACGTACTCCAGGCCCATCCGGGCCAGCGACTGGTCCAGGCTGGCCAGCAGGTACTTGCGGGACCCGAAGTCGCCGTAAGGGCCGGGCCACATGTCGTAGCCGGCCTTGGTGGAGATGATCAGCTCGTCCCGGTACGGGCGGAAGTCCTCGGCGAACATCCGGCCGAAGTTGATCTCGGCCGAGCCGTACGGCGATCCGGAGTCGCCCAGTAGCGGAGATCCGGCAGGCGCTACGCCACCGTAGTTGTTGGCCAGGTCGAAGTGAGTGACCCCCAGGTCAAAGGCTCTGCGGAGGATCGCGCGCTGGGTCGCCAGGGGACGATCATCACCGAAGTTCTGCCAAAGGCCGAGGGAAATGGCGGGGAGCTTCAGGCCACTGCGCCCGCAGCGGCGGTAGGGGATGGACCGATAGCGCTCCGGTGCGGCGAGGTACGTCATGCAGGGGAGTCTCTCACCCCGGGCCGCGGCAGGCGGTCCGGGGTTCGCCAGGCGGAGTGCCTCTCCGGTGCCGATGGCCGCCTGGCAGGATGTGACCGGTACCTGGGCACCGCAGGACGGACGCAGCGTCGCAGTGGAGAGGACTAAGCCCCCATGTATGACGGCATCATGGCGGAGAGCATCAACCTGAACGGTCACGGCGGGGACCTGATCGAGGCCTACCTGGCCCGCCCGCTCGGCCCGGGCCCGTTCGGTGGGGTGGTGGTGATCCACCACATGCCCGGCTACGACCCGCAGACCAAGGAGATCACGCGCACCTTCGCGGCCAACGGCTACGCCGCTATCTGCCCGAACCTCTACACCCGGGAGGCACCAGGCGCCAGCCCGGACGACGCCGCGGCGGCCGCCCGGGCCCGGGGCGGCGTGCCGGACGAGCGGCTGGTCGGGGACGTCGGCGCGGCCGCCGGGTATCTGCGGGCGATGCCCAGCTCCAACGGCAAGGTCGGGGTGATCGGCTACTGCTCCGGCGGCCGTCAGTCCTTCCTGGCCGCCTGCAGCCTGCCGCTGAACGCCGCGGTGGACTGCTACGGCGCGTTCGTCGTGGGCACCCCGCCGGAGGGCCTGCCGCTCAAGGTCGGCCCGATCGTGCACCTCGCCCCGCAGCTGTCCTGCCCGCTGCTCGGGCTGTTCGGCGAGGAGGACCAGCACCCCTCGCCGGAGGAGGTCGCGGAGCTGGCCAAGGCGCTGGAGGCGGCCGGCAAGCAGCATGAGTTCCACAGCTACCCGGGCGCCGGGCACGCGTTCTTCGCCGTCAACCGGCCTGCCTACCGGCCGGAGGCCGCCACCGACGGCTGGCAGAAGATCTGGGACTTCTTCGGCGCCAACCTGGCGGGCTGAGAGAGGAGCAGGACGGATCATGTGCACGTACCTCACCGAGAAGGTCGGCGTCAGCGGCAGCGGCAAGGGCGCGGCTGGGTGGTTCAGGCTCAGCGAGGCGTCGGTCTACTTCGACCACCCGGTGCACGCCCCGGCCGAGCATACGCTGAACATCGATTTCCTGAACCCGGCCGGCGGGCCGTCCGCGCGGGTGGCGGTGGAACTCACCGCCGAGTCGGCGCGGGCCCTGGCCGAGGCCATCACCTCCACCCTCGCGTCCGCGCCGCCCGGTATGGCCTGAGCGCCGGGCCGGCCGGCGTCTGGACCGGGATCGCGGGGGAGCGCCCAGGATTGTCGGCACCGCATGCCAGGATCGGGGTGTGCTGGATGGAGGCACACGGGCGGAGGTCAGGGTCATGAAGTTCCGGGTCGATCGGGAAGCGCTGGCGGAGGCGGTGGCGTGGGTGGCCCGCGCGCTGCCCACCCGGCCGGTGGTCCCGGTGCTGTCCGGCCTCCGGCTGCAGGCCGCGGACGCGGGTCTCACGCTGTCCTGCTTCGACTATGAGGTGTCCGCGACCGCCGAGATCGAGGCGGACGTGGCCGAGCCGGGCACGGTCATCGTGCCCGGGCGGCTGCTCACCGAGATCACCCGCAATCTGCCCGCGCTGGTCGTGGACGTCAACGCGTCCGCCGATACCGTGGACCTGACCTGCGGCAGCGCTGAGTTCACCCTGTACGCGCTGGCCGCCGAGGAGTACCCGGCCCTGCCGGAACCGCCGCCGGTGGTGGGCGCGGTCGACGGCGGCGTCCTGGGCCCGGCCATCGCGCAGGTGGTGCCGGCGGCGAGCCGGGACGACACCCTGCCCATGCTCACCGGGGTGTGCCTGGATATCGACGGCGGCCGGCTGACGCTGGCGGCCACCGACCGCTACCGCATGGCGGTGCGCGAGCTGGAGTGGGCTCCGGGGCGGCCCGGGCTTCGGGCCGCCGCGCTGGTCCCGGCCCGGACGCTGGCCGACGCGGCCCGGGCGATGACCGCCGGGACGCCGGTGTGGATCGCGTTCGACACCGGGCCGGCCGAGGACGCGGACGGCGGGGCCGCCGCGCGAGGCCGACGCGGTGGCGGGGAGCCGCGCCCGGCCGACGGCATGATCAGCTTCGGCATAGGCAGCCGGCGGCTGACCACGCGGCTGATCGGCGGCGAGTTCATCCGCTACCGGTCCCGGTTCCCCGCCGAGTTCGGCTGCCAGGCCGAGGTGCCCGGCGTGGTGTTCGCCGACGCCGTCCGCCGGGTGTCGCTGGTCGCCGACCGGGCCAGCCCGGTCCAGCTGACCTTCCGCCCCGGGTCGGTGCGGATCGAGGCACAGACCGAGGGGCGGGCGCGGGCGGCGGAGACGGTACCCGCCGAGTTCTCCGGCGACGAGCCGAGCATCGCGTTTAACCCCCACTACCTGCTCGATGGGCTCGTCGCGGCGGCCAGCCCGGCGATGCGGGCGGGCGGGGCGGGGGAACCGGCCGGGAGCGGTGCGGCCGGCACCACGGACGAGGGGCCCGCCGTAGACCGGGAAGCGGGCCAGGGCGGCAAGCCGCCCGAGCCGGGCCTGGTGCGTATCGAGTTCACCAGCCCGGCCAAGCCCGCCTTGATCACCCGGGTGACCGGCGAGGCCGGCGCCGCCCCGGGCGACGCAGGCCCCGGCGATGGCAGCCGCGGGGCGGGAGGGGCCGGTCCGGAGCCGGCGGCGGTGCCCGGATTCCGCTACCTCGTGGTCCCGCTGCGGCCGGTCAGCCGCGCATGACCGGCCGCGCAGCCCGGCCACGGTGACCCGTCGCCCGGGAGACAGCAAGGTCAAGCCGGGGTAATGTGGCATCTGCTGAGCTGTGGGCTGAGCCGCGCCCATGGGCTCGCGCCCGCCAGGCCACCCCGGGCTGGGCGCCGCCCGGGCGGGAGGCTGGTCTGGGGGGCAGTCATGCTCGAGGTCTCGCTGCTGGGTGAGCAGCGTGTCGCCGTGGATGGCTCCATCGTGGCGCAACTCAGCTCACCGCGGTCGATCGCGCTGCTGGGCTTCCTGCTGCTGCACCGGGACGCGCCGCAGCGCCGGGAGTACATCGCCGCCCAGTTCTGGCCGGATTCGCCCGGCGGCCAGGCCAGGACGAATCTCCGCCGGGAGCTGCACGCGCTGCGTGCCGGGCTGCCCCAGGTCGAGCGGTGGCTGACCGCCGACCGGGGCACGCTGCTCTGGCGGTCGGACGCTGACGTCCGGGTGGATGTCGCCGAATTCGAGGCCGCGGACAGCACGGCGGCAGGCGCCCAGGCCGCCGGTGATGACGCCGCCTTCCGGCAAGCGGCGGTGCAGGCGCTGCGCACCTACCGGGGCGACCTGCTGCCTGCGCTGTATGACGACTGGGCCGCGGCCGAGCGTGACCGGCTCCGGCGCCGGTGCCTGGCCCTCCTCGACCAGCTGATCGCGCTGGAGCGGCGCGCGGGCGGCTACGCCGAGGCGATCGAGCGGGCTCGCCAGCGCATCGACCTGGAACCCCTGGAGGAAGTCGGCTACCGGATGCTGCTCCAGCTGCACGCCCTCGCCGGGGACCGGGCGGCCGCGCTGCAGACCTACCACCGGTGTGTGTCGGTACTGGAGCGCGAACTCGGGGTCGCCCCGGACCGGGCCACCACGGCCGAGTACGAGCGGCTGGTCCGGTCGCGCCCGGCAGGTGCGGCGGAGACGGCCACGGCACCGCCGGTGCTCCCGGACCGGGCGGCGGCGCCGGTGCGGATGGTCGGCCGTGAGCACGAGTTCCGCGCGCTGCAACGGCGCTGGCAGCAGGCGCTGGGCGGGTCACCCGGGCTGGCGCTGGTCACGGGCGAGGCCGGTGTCGGGAAGACCCGGCTGCTGGACGAGCTGGCGTCCGTGGCGGCCCGCACCGGCGTCCAGGTGATGACGGCCCGCTGCTTCGCGGCCCGGGGCCGCCTGCCGCTCGGCCCTGTCTCGGAGTGGCTGCGCAGCCCGGCGATGCGGTCGGCCCGGGCCCAGCTGGACCCCGTCTGGGGCCGCGAAGTCGACCGCCTGGTCCCGCCGCCGGATGCCGTGCCGTCCGCCCCCTTGCGCCCGATGGCCGACGGCTGGCAGCGGCACCGGTTCTTCGAGGGGCTGGCCCGGGCCGTGCTCTCCGCCGGGCGCCCCACCCTGCTCATCCTGGACGACCTGCAGTGGTGCGATGACGACACGCTGACCTGGCTGCAACTGCTGCTGCGGCTGGGGCAGGGCCAGCCGCTGCTGGTGGTGGCCGCCAGCCGCCCCGAGGAGATGGGCGGCAACGCCGGGCTGGCCGACATGCTGCGGGCGCTCCGCTCGGCCGGCCAGGTGACGGAGGCCGCCCTGGTCCCGCTGGACGCGGCGCGGTCCGCCGACCTGGCTGGCCAGGTGCTCGGCCGGGCGCTGGCCGGCCCGGATGCGGAGCTGCTGTACGCCGCCACCGGCGGCTATCCGCTGTTCGTCATCGAGTCGGTCCGGGCCCGCATCCTGGACGGGCCCGGGCGCCCCGCCCCGGTGCGCGCCGTCCTGACCGGCCGGATCGAGCAGGTCACGCCGCCTGCGCGGTCGATCGTGGACCTGGCCGCGGTGATCGGGCGTGACTTCACCCTCGAACTGCTCACCGAGGCCAGTGACCTGGACGGTGAGGCCGTTATGACGGCGGTGGACGAATTGTGGCGGCGGCGGATCATCCGCGAGCAGGCAGCGGCCAGCTACGACTTCTTCCATGACCTGCTCCGGGACGCCGCCTACCGGCAGATCAGTCCGGCCCGGCGGCGCCTGCTGCACCGCCGGGCCGCGCAGGCCCTCGAACTGATCCACTCCGGGGACCAGGCGGCCGTGGCGGCGGCGGTCGCCTACCACTACGAGCGGGCGGACCGGCCTGCCCGGGCGGTGCCGCACCACGTCGGGGCCGCGGAGAACGCCAGCCGGGTGTTCGCCAACCAGAAGGCCATCGGCCACTACCAGCGCGCCGCGGAGCTGCTGGCCCACGTCCCCGCGGGGCGCGGCCGGGACGAGACCGAGCTGGCGATCCGCAACGCCATGGCCGCCCCGCTCAACGCGCACTACGGTTACGCGTCCACCCAGCTGCAGGCCGTCCTGGAACGGGCGGGTGAGCTGGCGGAGCGGCTGGGAGACAGCCGGGTCCGGCTGCTCAGCCTGGTCGGGCTGTTCGCGGTCCGCTACGTGCAGGGCCGGATGGCCCAGGCTTACGAGCTCGCCCAGCGCAGTCTTGAGCTCAGCCGGGCCCATCCCGACCTGACCGGGCAGGCCCATTTCGCGGTGGCCGGCTCGGCCACCGGCCTGGCGCGCCATGACGAGGCCCTGCCCCACTTCGCGCTGGCCCATGAGCTGTGCCAGGACGCCCCGCCGGCCTTGGTCGGCACCCGCCTGGAAGTGCACGCGCGCGCCTGGTCGGCTCATGCCCTGTGGCTGGTGGGCCGGGCCGACGAGTCGCTGCACTGGTGCCGCTGGGCCATGGGCCGGGCCCAGGAGGTCGACCATCCGTACAGCCTCGCCGTCGCCCTGGCCTATGCCGCGATGACTCACCAGCTTCGCGGTGACGTGCCGCAGACGGTGGAGTACGCCCGGCAGGTCCAGGAGATCTGCGCCCGCTACGAGTTCGCCTACTACGGTAACTGGGGGCTGATCCTGGCGGGCTGGGGCCAGGGCGGGCTGGACGGGGCCGGGCAGATCCGCCAGGGGCTGGCTCAGCTGCGGGCGGCGGGGGCGCTGACCCGTCAGTCCTACTACCTGGGCCTGCTGGCGGACACGTTGATCAGCGCCGGGCAGGGTGAGTCCGCCGCCCCGGTGCTGCAGCAGGCCCTCGCCGAGGCCGACCGCCAGGATGAGCGATGGTGGCAGCCGGAGCTGTACCGGCTGCAGGCCCGCCTCCAGCCAGGTCCGGACGGGGTGAGATCGCTCCGCCACGCGGTGGCCCTGGCCGGGGAACAGGGCAGCGGGGCACTGCTGGACCGGGCCGTCCAGGACCTGGATTGGCGCGGGGCCGGCCAGGAGACGGCCGGCGAACGCTCCCCGAACGCCACGCGCCATCCGCTCCCCGCGACAGCGGGCCGGCTGGGCGTGTCGGATGACGCACGGCCGATGCCCAACCCGCCAGCTGGCTGACCACGGTGGTGGCCCGCGGGGGCGGGCCAGGAGATGGCGGTCAGCCGCGGGACGCCAGGCGGGTGCGCAGGCGCCACAGCGCGTGGCCGGTGAGCAGCAGCCGGGCCATCCGGGCCACCCGGCTCAGCCACGGCTGGCCGACGGCCAGCGGGACGATTTCGATCCAGGCGTGGCGCAGCCACAACCGCCGGGCCAGCCAGGCCACGGCGGCCACGAGGGCCACACCGGCGGCCAGGATCGCCAGCAGCGCCCCCAGGACGATGCCGGCCACCCCGCCGTGCGCCACGAAGGCCGTGACCAGCAGGGCGAGGACCAGGAAAGCACCGGCCGTCATCAGGCCGAACGCCAGCATGACCCGGCGTCCCAGCCGGGCCATGGAGGCGCGCATCTGCGTGACGTTGAGCGGGTAGCCGCCGTCCGGGTAGCCGCCCCACGGCGATCCCGGCGGGATCACCACGCCCTGGTGCGGCAGGCCGTCGGTCACCATGCGCAGCTCGCGGTCGTCCTGCGCGCGGTACACCGCATCCAGCCGGTCCTGGAACTCGTCGAGCGAAATCCGGCCCGCTGCGTAGTGCTCGCGCAGCTGGGCGGCCGCCGCCTCGCGGGCCGCCTCAGTGACTGTCGCGCTGGCGCTCCTGATCACAAGATCCTCCCGTGCCGTCCCGCGCCCCATGCCGTCCGGATGCGGGCAGCTCCCCGTGGGTCGTTGCCGACACGATATGTCGCGACTACCGGTCGCGCAAATGACCGGGAGCGCGGAGTACGGTCACCGCGACTGTTGTTCGGGCGCTGGTGCGGCCCACCGGGGCGATGGTCAAGACTGGGGGCGTGGAGTTCTTCTGCTACCACCGCGATCGGCCCGGCTCCATGGCGCTTCGCGAGGAGCTGCTGGAAGACCACTGGTCCTACATGGACCGGTACGCGGCGGAGATGATCGCCCGCGGCCCGACCCTGGCCGGTGACGGTGACACGCCCACCGGCAGTGTGCACATTGTCGGCCTGCCCGATCCCGCCGCCGCCCGCGCGTTCGCCTTCGATGAGCCTAACTACCAGGCCGGTGTGTACCGGGACGTGCTGCTGCGCCGGTGGCGCAACCTGCTGGGGCGCACCATGTGGGACTTCCCCGGCGGCCAGGATGGCGGCCACCGGTACCTGGTGCTCGGCCTCGGCGCAGGGCAAGCCGCCGACCTTACTGTGCCGCCCGGCCGGGACGAGCTCGTCGCGTACGGGCCGCTGCTGTCCGATGACGGCGTCACCTGGCTGGGCACGGCGGTGCTGCTCCAGGCGCAGGACCCGGGCACGGCACGCACCATCCTCACCCCAGGCCGCTACGCCAACATTGAGGTGCACATGTGGCGGGTCGGGGGCCGGGAGTCTCCAGGCGCCGCTTCACGCTGAGTCGCCCCGCCAGGGCAGTGCGCTGGCTGCGCGCATTGAGGTGGCCGCGGCTGCGCTGCGCTTACCGCGCCTTGTCGTCGTGGCGGGCAGGCCCATACCGTTTGGACGTCCCGGCCGGTCGAACCTCAGCGGAACCGGCCAGAGGCGGGAACGCGAACTGGCCGTCCGGGCCGCGGTCCAACGGAACGGCCCGCAGGACGGCAGCGGCCGGGATCGGGCCGTAGATGTGCGGGAACGGGTCGGCGAAGCCGGGCGCCGGCTCCCATCGGACCTCCGCGCCGAGCCGGGCGGGGTCCAGGACGAGCAGCAGCAACGGCTCCGGGTGATCCCGGTAGAACGAGTTCGCCACCGGTGCCACCTGGGCGGCCGTGCTGGCGTGGATGAACCCCTCCTGCTCCAGGGTCCGGCCGCGGGTGGAGATCCGGTATTCGCCGTCGCGCTGGGCCTGCGCCCAGTCCGGGGCAGCCGCGATGTGGTACAGCGCTCCCGCGCGGCTCTCCGCGCCGGCTGGGCCGCCCTCAGTTGAGGAAATAGCTGCTCCCGCCGGTCTGCGGGTCGGTCACCTGGGCCAGCACAGAAACCGGCCCCGCGTGGGCGAACCGCAGGACCAGCGTGATGTCCTTGCCGCTGTGCATCGGGGCCGCGCCGGTGATCAGCAGGTGCAGGCCGTCGGGCACCAGCCGCACCGTGCTGTGCCCCGGGATGGTAACCGACCGGATCGTGTGCATGACCGAGCCGCCGGGGCTCCCGGTGTCCCGGATGGCGACCCGGCCGCCGACGCTCGTCCGGGCGGACAGCAGCCGGTCGGTGCCGCCATTGTTCCGGATCACCAGGTAGGCGACCGTCTCCCCGGAGGTCGGCAGCGGCACGTAGGCGGTGGCGAGCGCGATCGAGGTACCCGCGGTGGCCCGGGTGTAGCAGCCGGCCAGGCCCGCGGCGGTGAGCAGCACCAGGCCCGCGGCCGCCACGGCGCGGGTGACGCGCCCGGCCGCGCCCGCCCGGGCGGCCCGGCGCGCGGGCGCAGCAGCAGTTCCCGGCATCGTCCTCAGCCCTCGGCTCCGCAGCCCGTGGTCGGGCCGCCAGCACGATCGTAGCCGCTGCCGGAGTGCCCGCGACCGGGCAGGCCAACGGCGTCCCATCGGGAGATACATAAGTTCGTGATATAAAAACCTTATGCATTCTGCGGACGACCGGCCCGGCCCCGCGGCCGCTCCCGGCGAGGGATCGCTGGTCATGGAGGTCGCCGTCGGCATCGAGCGGCTGTTCGCGCTGCTGCGCTGGCTGACCCCGCCCAGCGGCCTGTCGCTCACCGCGGCGGCGACGCTGAGCACCCTGGTGCGGTCCGGCCCGTGCCGGCTGACCGACCTGGCCAGCCGCGAGGGCGTGACCCAGCCGGCCATGACCCAGCTGGTCGCGCGGCTGCAGGACGGCGGCCTGGCCCAGCGGGTGGCCGACCCCTCGGACGGCCGGGTGGTCCTGGTCAGCATCACCCCGGCGGGGCGGGACGTGGTCGCGGGCCGCCGCGCGGCCCGGGCCGAGCGGCTGGCCGGCCTGGTCAACCAGCTGACGCCGGCCCAGCAGCAGGTGCTGGCCGCCGCGCTCCCGGTGATCGACATCCTGGCCAGGGCTCCGCAGGACGGCCCGCCCGGCTTTCCGGTCAAGACCGGACCGGCACCGCCCGCCGCCCAACCCTCCGCCGCCCAACCCTCCGCCGCCCAACCCACAGCCACGAATGGGGCACCGTCATGAGCAGGGCATCCGGCAGCGCGGCCGCCAGCCCGTTCCACCAGCCGAAGGCGGTCTTCGCCGTCGCCTTCGCCTGCGTCGTGTCGTTCATGGGGATCGGCCTGGTCGACCCGATCCTGCCCGCCATCTCCCATGAGCTGGACGCCTCGCCCAGCGAGGTGACCCTGCTGTTCACCAGCTACCTGGTGGTCACCGCGGTGGCGATGCTGATCACCAACTGGGTGTCCAGCCGGATCGGCGCCAAGAAGACGCTGATCGCCGGGCTGATCCTCATCGTGGTGTTCAGCGCCGCGGCGGGCGCCTCCCCGTCGATCGGCGCGATCATCGGCTTCCGGGCCGGCTGGGGTGTCGGCAACGCGCTGTTCATCGCCACCTCGCTGGCCGTCATCGTCGCCTCGGCCAGTGGCGGCTTCGCTGGCGCCATCGTGCTGTACGAGACGGCGCTGGGTGTCGGCATCGCCATGGGCCCGCTGCTGGGGGGCGTGCTGGGCGAGATCAGCTGGCGCGGGCCGTTCTTCGGCGTGGCGGTCCTCATGTCCATCGCGCTGCTGGCCACCGTGGTCCTGGTCGAGCCCATCCCCAAACCGGCGCAGAAGACCAGCCTGTCCGCGCCGCTGCGCGCGCTGCGGCACCGCGGGCTGCTCACGATGGCGCTCACCGCGCTCTGCTACAACTGGGGCTTCTTCACGCTCCTGGGCTACGCGCCGTTCCCGATGAACCTGTCCCCGATCAAGCTCGGCCT
Organism: uncultured Actinomycetes bacterium; assembly: GCA_963837515.1. GTDB lineage: Bacteria > Actinomycetota > Actinomycetes > Streptosporangiales > Streptosporangiaceae > RYN-230. Next base: position 559,366 of record CAWINT010000014.1, on the reverse strand, counting down.
GGTGTTCACCGGCTGGGGCATCCTGGTCGCCCTGTTCGCCGTGTTCGGCGCGCCGTGGCTGCAGGAGCGGCTCGGCATCGCCCGGACCATGTACCTCAACCTGGCCCTGTTCGCCGGCGTGATCCTGGTCATCGCCATCTGGACCACGGACCGGGCGGTGCTGATCCCGGCCGTCATCGCGTCCGGCATCTTCATCGGCGTCAACAACACGGTCACCACCCAGGCGGTGATGACCGTGTCCCCGGTGGAGCGCCCGGTGGCCTCGGCCGCCTACAGCTTCGTCCGGTTCATCGGCGGCGGGCTGGCCCCGTACGTGGCCGGCCGGCTGGTGCTGGCGCTCAACATCCACGTGCCGTTCTACATCGGCGCGGCCGTGGTGGTGCTCGGCATCGGGGTCCTGGCCACCGCGCACCGGCTGCTCGGCGCGGCCGAACGTGTCCAGGCCGAGCAGATCGCCGCACCTGCGCCCGCCGCGCAGCCGGCCGCCTCGGCGCTGATCCCGGTGACCGGCGCGGGGACCACCCCCGCCACTGGGCCCGCGATCCTCGCCGCGGTGGACGGCTCCCCACTGGCCACCCTGGTCATCGACGCCGCGGCCCGGCTGGCGGCCGGCGGCCAGGCCAGCGTGCACGTCGTGCACGCCCAGGAAGGCGTCACCGCCGGCGACGGCGGGATCGACGCGGAGAGCCTGGACGCCGCTCGCGCGGTGGTCACCCGGCAGCTCAGCCGGCTGGCCGCCCGGGACGTTCCGGCCACCGGGCATGTCCTGCTGCACGCCGCCGACCACGGCACGGCGGGCCGCTCGTCGCCGAGTACGCCGACCAGGTCGGCGCGGCCACGATCGTGCTCGGCGCGCCGAGCCGCGGCGGGCTGCCGGCCCTGATGGACGCGAGTGCCAGCCGCGAGCTGTGGCGCCATGCCCACAGCAACATCCTGGTCGTCAACCCCGTGGCGCCCGCTCTTTTCCACCTAACGGCCACTCCGGAGGCGCCTGCGGCGGCGACGTCGCATGGTCCCGGGAGCAACGGCGCCGGTCCCAGCGGCGAGTAGCTCTCCGGGCGCGGCCCCAGCGGCGCCCGGAGAGCTGACCGGCCTGGCGGCGGAGAGCTGACCGGCCTGGCGGCGGAGAGCGGGCCGGCCTGGCGGCGGAGAGCGGGCCGGCCTGGCGGCGGAGAGCGGGCCGGCCTGGCGGCGGAGAGCGGGCCGGCCTGGCGGCGGAGAGCGGGCCGGTCCGGGCTAGGAGTAGTCGCGGAAGGCGGGCCAGGCCGCCGCCCACGAGCTCTTCAGGCCGGTGGCCAGGTACACCGGGGTGCCCTGTTCGTCGTCGGCCACGCCCAGCCCGTTCCAGTAGGTGGCCACCTGGCGCACCTGGGTGAACTCCCGGCGCAGCAGGCCCGGGTCCACCCCGACGGCCAGCACGTCCCGGTCCGTGGCGGGCGGCGGCCCCCAGAACCAGAAGTTGTTGTGGCCGCTGTAGGCGGTGGGCAGGCCGAGGGCCGGGCCGTATCGGTCCACCGCGCCCGCCTCCCCGTAGTTGCCGGCCAGCAGCGCGGTACGGGCCCGGGCCGCGGGTGGCAGCGCGTGGTACTCCCGGGCGATCAGCGCCACCTCCTTGGGCCAGCCGATCTGCTCGCCCAGGTCATAATTGATCTGCTGCAGCGCTACCGTGCGCAGCGCCGCCGCGGGCAGTACCGGCAGGGTGAGGGGCAGCGCCAGGGCGAAGGCCACCGCGAATCCGGCCGCGAAGCGGAGCGCCCGGCGGCGCACCCCCCACCCGCCCAGCTGCAGCGCCGCACCGTCCCCCAGCACCCGCCCCCAGGGGACCGATCCCGCGGCGAACAGCACGGTGTAGGCGCCACCCGGGTAGTAGGGCTTCCCGCCGGCCAGGAACGGGATGACGATCGCCACCGCCGCCCCGATGATGGCCGGGCGGAACGGCCGTGCCGCCTCGTTACGCAGCCCCCAGCGCAGCCCAGCCCACCACACGGGGGTCAGGACGACACCGGTGTACAAGATCTGGGCGGGCCAGTACACCACCCGGTTGTGCCCGGCGTCGGTGTGCAGGGCGGCGAACACCCCCAGGTTGGGCCAGCCGTGGCTGGCCTGCCAGATCAGGTCCGGCGCGGCCAGGGCGGCGAAGAGCAGCGCCCCGGCCAGCAGGTACCAGCTGCGCAGCAGGCGGCGCTGCGGGGTGAGCGCGAACCCGGCGGCCAGGCCGGCCAGCAGCACGCCGATCATCCACTTGGCCTCCATGGCGACACCCGCGACCGCCCCGATGGCCAGCCACCAGCGCGGCTGCCCGCTGCCCAGCAGCCGGAGCACCAGATAGCCCACCCCGGCCCAGGCGACGAAGTCGGGCACGGTGGTGGAGAACAGGTGCATCCCCGCCAGGTACATGGCGCAACTGGCCGCGCACAGCGCGGCGGTCAGCTGGCCGGCCCGGTTGGCCCCGAGCTGCCGGCTCATCCCGGCGGTCAGCAGGACCAGCGCACTCAGCGCCAGCGCGGGGAGGGCCCGGAGGCCGACCAGCGTGTTGCCGAACATGAGGGCGTCGAGCCGGGCCAGCAGGGGGGTGAGCGGCGGCTGGTCCACGTAGCCGAACGCCGGGTGCTGGCCAGCGGCGAGAAAGTACAGCTCGTCCCGGTGATAGCCGTATCGGCCGCTCACCGCCATCTCCAGGCCGAACGCGGCCGCAGCGATGAGCGCAAGGCCGAGCCGGGGAGCCCGGGCCCGGGGCGGCGGCCCAGGGTCCGGATTGGACTGGCCGGTGGTGGCGGGGCCGGTGGTGGCGGGACCCGTAATGGCTGGATCAGGGTGGGCACTGCTGACCGGGTGGGGCGACATGGCAGCATGGTCGCCCGGCACCGGGCGGTCGCACATCAGGCGAAGGCCCGAAGTTCCCGGGTCCGCTGGCGGGGGGAGCGGGCCGCCCCGGCGCGCCGGTTCTCCCCCCGGAGGTGGAGCGGGCCCGTTCCCCCCGGTGGAGGATGCGGGTCCAGCCCGCCCCCCCTTACGATCAGGACGTGAAGAGGCTGATGGCCTGGGCGGCCGCGCTGCCGCCGCGGACCCAGGACCTTGCCCTCGCGCTCGCGCTGACCGTGGTCAACGTCGGTTCGCTGCTGCCCTACCAGCGGCAGCTGCACCCGTTCTGGCTGGCCGTCCTTCTGGTGGCGGCACAGAGCATCCCGCTGATCTGGCGCCGCCGCTGGCCGCTGGCCGTGCTGCTGGTGAGCGGCTTCCCACGGGTCACCTACGACCAGCTCGGGCTCGGTTATGCGCCGCTGCCGCTGGCCAACGCGATCGCGCTCTACACCGTCATGGTGCAGTGCCGCCCGGTGACCCGGCGGATCGTGATCGGGCTGGTGATCGTCGGCAGCACGGTGTCGCAGCTGTCCCCGGGCCACAACCAGCCCTACGACGCGATCATTTCCGCGCTGATCAGCCTGACCGCGTGGCTCGCGGCGATCGCCAGCCGGACCCGCCAGGCCTACATCGCCGAGGTCGAGGACCGGGTGCGGCGGGCCGAGGCGGACCGGGACGCGGGGGCGGCCCGGGCCGCCACGGCCGAGCGCACCCGGATCGCCCGGGAACTGCACGACGTGGTGGCCCACCACGTGAGCCTGATGGCCGTCCAGGCCGAGGCGGCCACCTCCCTGCTGCCCGGCCGACCCGCCGACGCGGCCCGTTCGGTCGAGGTCATCAGCGCGACCGCGCGGCAGGCCCTGACCGAGCTGCGGCGGCTGCTGGGCGTGCTGCGCGGGCCGGCCGACCAGCTGGAGACCGAGCCGTCGGTGACCCTGGCCGGCCTGGACAGCGTGCTGGAGCAGGTCCGGAGCGCCGGGCTGCCGGTCGAGCTGACGGTGCGCGGCACGCCTGGCCCGCTGGCCCCCAGCATCGACCTCACCGCCTACCGCATCATCCAGGAGGCGCTGACCAACACCGTGCGGCACGCGGGCGCGGCCCGGGCCAGCGTCGAGCTGTGCTACGAGCCGGGGTACCTGACCGTGAGCGTCCGCGACACCGGCGCCACGCCTGCGGCGGCACCCGCCCCGGGGCGGGCGTTGAGGCTGGTGGGGAGCAATGGGAGCGGTGCTGACCAGGCGGGCGGTACCGCGGCCGGCGCCGCCGCGCGCCCGGCGGCCGGGCCACGCTCCGGCGGGTTCGGGCTGGCCGGGATCGCCGAGCGGGTGGCTTCCTGCGGCGGCCAGCTCACCGTCGGCCCGGCGGGCGGCGGGTTCGCCGTCACGGCCCGGCTGCCGGCCCAGTGACCGGCGTGGCGGCCGCCGGGCCGATCCGGGTGCTCGTGGTGGACGACCAGGACCTGGTCCGGGCCGGGTTCTGCGTGATCCTGGACACCGTGGACGGCATCACCGTGGTGGGCGAGGCCGGCAACGGCGCCGACGCGGTGACGGCCGTGGCGGCCTGCGCCCCGGACGTGGTGCTGATGGACATCCGGATGCCGGGGATGGACGGCCTGGAGGCGACCCGGCAGATCACCCGCGACCGGGATCCGCAGGCCGGCCCGAAGGTGGTCATGCTGACCACCTTCGACCTGGACGACTACGTGTACGAGGCGCTCCGCGCCGGGGCCAGCGGGTTCCTGCTCAAGGACGCGCCCCGCGGCGACCTGATCGCCGCGGTCCGCGCGGCCGCGGGCGGGGACGCGCTGCTCGCCCCGTCGGTGACCCGGATGCTGATCGAGGCGTTCGCCGCGCGGCCGCCCGCCGCCACGGCGTCCCCGTCCCGGCTCGCGTCGCTCACCGCGCGGGAGAAGGACATCCTGCTGCTGGTGGCCCGCGGCCTGGCTAACGCGGAGATCGCCCGCGAGCTGTATGTCGGCGAGGCCACGGTGAAGACCCACCTGGGGCACATCCTGGCCAAGTTCGGACTGCGGGACCGGGTGCAGGCCGTCATCCTCGCCTACGAGACCGGCCTGGTCGTCCCGGGCGCCCCGGGGACCTGACCCCGGCAGCGATCAGGCCAGGCGCAACCGCCACGTCTCGCCGACCAGGTCGTGCCCGAAGCTGTGGTGCGGCTCGGCCGCCACCAGTTCGAACCCGGCCCGCTGGTAGACGCGCCGGGCCGCGGTGAGCAGATCGTTGGTCCACAGCACCAGCTCCCGGTAGCCGGCCCGGCGGGCGAAGCCGGTGCACTCGGTCACCAGCGCGCCGCCCAGCCCGAGCCCGCGCGCCCGCGGCTCGACCAGCAGCAGCCGCAGCTGCGCGGTCGTGTCGTCCTTGCGCATGCAGAAGACGCAGCCGGCCGGGCTGCCGTCCAGGTCCGCGATCCACCCCGCCTCCCCGGCGTCCGCACGGTCGGCGTAGTCGGCGACGATCCGCGCCACCAGCGCCTCATAGCTGGCGTCCCAGCCGTGCTCCTGCGCGTACAGCGCCCCGTTGCGCGCCACCACCCAGCCCAGGTCCCCGGGCCGGGGCGGCCGGAGCAGGAACGCCGCGGGCTGCGGCCGGGAGCCGGTGATCTCCCGGATCGTGCTCATCGCGGCGACCAGCCGGTCCTGCTCCGCCTCGCTCAGCGGACCGAGCATCGCGGCCGCCTGCTCGGCCGAGCGCGCGTCCAGGCCGCGCATCACCTGCCGCCCAGCCTCGGTCAGGGCGATCAGCCGTCGGCGCCCGTCGGCCGCCGAGCGCTGCCGGGTGAGCAGGCCGTCCGCCTCGAACCGGGCCAGGATCCGGCTCAGGTAGCCGGCGTCGATGTCCAGCACGCGCCGCAGCCCGGCGAGCTCACTGGCCGGCTGCTGGGCCAGTTCGAACAGCATGCGGGCCTCGGTGAGCGAGTACGGCGAGTCCAGGTAGCAGCCGCGGAGCAGCCCGAGCCGGTTGGTGTACGCCCGGTTGAACGCCCGGACTGCGCGGACCCGCCCGTCCAGCCCGGTGCTCCCCGCCGGGTCAGTACTTGCTGAAGGCAAGGAAGTCTTTGACATAGTCAAAGACTTCCATCTCCGCCTGCCCCGATCAAGCCCCGGCCAGATCCCCGGCTGCCGCCCAGCGGAATGCGCCCCGCAGCGGAGTCCCGGGATTTGTGCAGCCTAAACGTCGCTATGACGACACTTCGGCTGCACAAACCCGGGGAGAGCGGCGGCTCAGCCCCGGTCCAGCGCCGTGCCGATCAGGCCCAGCGGAGGGGAACCGAGGTCCAGCAGGGCGGTGTGGAAGCGGAGCAGGCTGAACCCGCTGCCCCACTGCTTGCGGGCCCGCTCCCGCAGGTCCATGATCTCCAGCTTGCCCCAGGTGTACCGGCCGTAGGTCGGGTCGAAGGTGGCCCGCCGGGCCTCGGACAGCGCGGCCGGCCCGGCCAGGTGGGTGTCCGCCGCGAACCGGCGGGCGCCTTCCTCGACCGACATCCCCGCGGTGTGCACGCCGATCGCGCAGGCCAGCCGGGTCACCCGGACGAGCGCCTCCAGCCAGATCCCGATCGCGAACCGGGGATCACCCGCCTGGAATCCTTCCTCGACGGACAGCTCCTCGGCGTAGTGCGCCCAGCCTTCCACGAAGGCCGACGAGTGCAACGTGCGGCGGACCGGCCCGGCCGCGCGGCGCAGCGCCCGGCCGTGCGAGAAGTGCCCGGGGGCCACCTCGTGCACCGCGATGCCCGGCAGCGTGGTGTCGCTGAACACCTCCAGCCACTCCTCGGTTTCCTGCTCCGGCCACGAGGGGTCGGGCGGCGTCACGTAGAACCAGGACGGGCCCTCCGGCTCCCCGGGCGCGGCGGTGGAGATCATGGCCATGGACCAGCGGCGGGACTCCGGCGCCAGGCCGACCCGGCAGATCCCGTCGTGGTACGGCACCAGGTTGCGGTCCCGGGTGAACTCGATCGACCGCTCGGTCCAGTGCCGGGCCGCGTCGATCACCCCGTCCGGGCCCGGGTGCTGCCGGACCAGTTCGCGGCACAGCTCCAGCGGGGGCCGGCCGGCGTCGATCCGCGCGCAGTCCCCGGCCAGCCGGCCCAGCAGCCGGTCCCGCTCGGCGTCGGCCCGCTCGGCCAGGCGGCCGAGATTGACGTCCGTGGCCTCGGCGCTGCCCATCAGGGCGGCCAGCCCCGGCGCGCCCAGCGCCGCGTCCGGGTCGCCGCCGGCCACGGCGCGCTGCACGTGCTCGGCCAGCCGGGCGTGCGCGGTCCGCGCGGCCGAAGCCACCGCGGGGGGCGCATCCTGCGGGATGCCCGCCGCCAGGCCGCGGATCCCATCCACCAGCGACTCGGCCACCGGCGCGCTCACCCGGTCCAGCGAGGCCAGCGCGGCGTCGGCCGCCTGTGGCCACAGCGTCAGGTGCTCCAGCCGGGCCGCCTCGCGCTCCGCCGCGGGCGCGTACTCCCGGTCGTAACCGGCCAGGTCCAGCTCCGCCAGGTGGAGCAGCGGGTTCCGGCGGTGCAGTTCCAGCTCCCCGAAGCTGACCTGGGTGCTGCGCTCGAACGCCGCCAGGTGTGCCTCGTCGTGCTCGTCGCCGAGCTGGTCACCGCCCTGGGCGGCCGTGGCCAGCCGGGCCAGCGCGGACCGTACCCCGTCCGGCGACAGGTCACCGATCCGGCCGTCGTACTCGTGCCGGCCGCTGTACTCGCGCACCTCCGCCACGTTCAGATCGCAGACAGCCCGCACCCGGGCAGGGAGATCATCCATGCGCCTGACGTTATCGGGTGGCCGCAACTTCAATACCGCGCCGGGGTTCCCGCGGCCGGGAACGGGCTACAGGCCCTCGCCGGGCTGGCCGGTGCCGCCCTTGATCGCATACACGCTGAGCGGGTTGCCGCCCGCCGGCTTGGCCGAGCAGGTCTGGGCGGTGAACTTCACATACAGGGCGCCGTACTGGTTCGGCGGGTACACCTTGAGCCAGTGCGCGGTGGTCGGCTTGCACGCGGACTGAGGGAAGTTCATTGCGTCCGCCACCTGGATCGTGGCGTGCGCCGTCTGCCCGGGGGCGAGGACGACGGTGCTGAGGGTCACTCCTGCGCTCCGGACCGCCGCGGGGCCGATCTGGCTGCCGGACGGGGACGTCACGAAGGAGACACCCGGGTAGCCGTACAGGTAGCACGGGTGATTCGAGGTGTTGGTCAGGTTCAGCGGGTAGTAGGTGCTGCCCGCCGCGGCCCCGCCCCCGCCGGTGGGCACCGCGCCGCGGAGATCCGACGGCGAGCAGGCCGGCGCGGCCGGGCTGCTGGCCGGGGTCTGCGGCGCGGTGGGCGCGGCGCTGCTGGACGGTGCGGCCGAGGTGACCGGCGTGGACGGCGTGGCCGCCGCCGTGGACGCCGGGCTGCCAGCCGAGTTGTTGCCGCCGGCCGAGGCGCAGCCGGCCGCGAGGGCGGCCACGGCGAGCGGACCGGCAAGGGCGGCTACCCGGCGGGCCAGGCGCGCAGATGATGTCATGGCGTACGTCCTTATCGCGGCAGGGTTCGGTAGGGTGCCACCCCCGGATCGGCAGGAGTGCTACCCCGGGAGGAGTTCCTGACTCTTACGACGCACGCCCCCGTGCCGCGGTTGCGTACCCGTCCCGGCGGCGTCAGCCCGCTGGCGGCACCGCCGTTGCGGCGTCGCCGGCCGCGAGGCGATGATGGCACCGGCGCCAGTCCGCCCCGCTCTCACCACCCAGGGACCGCCGATGATGCCGCAGGGATCCTCGTTCACCACCCGGCCGCAGCTCGCCGGGACCTTCGGCATGGTGGCCTCCACTCACTGGCTGGCTTCGGCCGCGGGCATGGCTGTGCTGGAGTCGGGCGGGAACGCGTTCGACGCCGCCGTCGCGGCGGGCCTGGTGCTCCAGGTCGTCGAGCCGCACATGAACGGCATCGGCGGTGAGGTGCCGGTCATCGGCTACGACTCCGGCCAGGCGGGCACCGGCGCCGGCCCGGCGGGGGTGTTCGTGCTGGACGGCCAGGGGCCCGCGCCGGGCAGCGCCACGCTGGCGGCGTTCGGGGACCTGGGTCTTGACCTGGTGCCGGGCAACGGGCTGCTGCCGGCCTGCGTGCCCGCCGCCTTCGGGACCTGGATGCTGCTGCTGGAACAGCACGGCCGGCTGCCGCTGCGCGACGTGCTGCAATACGCAGTCGGCTACGCGCGGGACGGCCACCCGGTGTCGGCCGGGGTGAGCGCCAGCATCGCCGCGGCCGAGCCACTGTTCCGGTCGCACTGGCCCGCGTCGGCCGAGACCTGGCTGGCCGGCGGTGTGCCGGCCCCGGGTACCCGGTTCGCCAATCCGGCGCTGGCCGCCACCTACCAGCGGCTGCTCGACGAGGCAGAGGCGGCCGGGCCGGGGCGGGAGCAGCAGATCGAGGCCGCCCGGTGGGCCTTCTACGAGGGGTTCGTGGCCGAGGCTATCGACGGCTACGCCGCCCGGGCCGAGGTGATGGACCTCACCGGTGAGCCGCACCGGGCGCTGCTGTGCGGTGCGGATCTGGCCGCCTGGCGGGCCCGGCGCGAGGTGCCGGTGACCCTCGGCTTCGCCGGGCTGACCGTGTGCAAGACCGGTCCGTGGGGGCAGGGACCGGTCTTCCTGCAGCAGCTCGCGCTGCTCGACGGGCTGGGCATCGCGGCGCTGGACCCGGCCGGCCCGGACTTCATCCACGTGGTCGTGGAGTGCGCCAAGCTGGCCTTCGCCGACCGGGAGGCGTGGTACGGCGACCCACGGTTCGCCCCGGTGCCGCTGGATGACCTGCTGTCGCCGCAGTACGCCGTGCAGCGGCGCGCCCTCGTCGGGCCGTCCGCCGCGGACGGGCTGCGGCCCGGGCACCCGGGCGGCGCCGAGCCGCGGCTGCCCGGGTACGCCACCGGCCAGCTGCCCGTCCCCGGCCCGGCCAGCCCGGCCGAGCCGACCGCGGAGGAATCCGGCGCCGCGGCCTGGGCTGGCTGGGACCGGCCCGGCCAGAGGGCGCGGATTACCGCCCGGGCCGCCGCCGGGGACACCTGCCACCTGGACGTGGCCGACCGGTTCGGCAACCTGGTGTCGGCCACCCCGAGCGGCGGCTGGCTGCAGAGCTCGCCGGTCATCCCCGGGCTCGGGTTCTGCCTGGGCACCCGGGCGCAGATGTTCACGCTGACCGGCGGGCTGCCCAACTCGCTGGCCCCGGGTAAGCGGCCGCGGACCACGCTGACCCCCAGCCTGGCGCTGCGCGACGGTGAGCCGTACCTCGCGTTCGGCACCCCCGGCGGCGACCAGCAGGACCAGTGGACGCTGGCCTTCTTCCTGCGCCACGTGCTGTTCGGGATGAACCTGCAGGAGGCGATCGACGCGCCCGCCTTCCACACCCGGCACTTCCCGTCGTCGTTCTACCCCCGCGAGGCCGACCCGCTCGCGGTTGACGTCGAGGAGCGGGCCGGCCAGGCCGTGCTCGGTGGCCTGCGGGCGCGCGGGCACCGGCTCAGCGTCCGGCCGCCCTGGTCGCTGGGGCGGATCACCGCGGTGGCCCGGGACCGGGGGATGCTGTACGCGGCGGCCAACGCGCGCGGCATGCAGGGCTACGCGGCCGGACGGTAGCAACGGCCGTTCCGTGGGTGGGGACGCGGCCGCCAGCCGTGGGCCGCCTGCCGTGGGCCGCCCAGCCGTGGGCCGCCTGCCGTGGGCCGCCTGCCGTGGGCCGCCCAGCCGTGGGCCGGCGGCCGGTCAGCTGGGGGTGGCGATGCCCGCCTGGTAGGCCAGGATCACCAGATGCACCCGGTCCCGGGCGCCCAGCTTGGTGAGCAGGTGCCCGACGTGTGTCTTGGTGGTCGCCTGGCTGATGTTCAGCGTGCGGGCGATCTCTATGTTGGACAGGCCCGCCGCGACCAGGGCCAGCACCTCCCGTTCCCGGGCCGTGATGGCGTCCAGCGCCCGGCCGGCGGGCAGCGCCGGGGCGGCCGCGAACGGGGTCCGGGCGAACTCCTCGACCAGCCGCCGGGTAACGCTCGGCGCGAGCAGCGCGTCCCCGGCCGCGATCACCCGGACCGCGTGCAGCAGCTCGGCCGGGGAGATGCTCTTGAGCAGGAAGCCGCTGGCCCCGGCGCGCAGCGCGGCGAACACGTACTCGTCCAGGTCGAACGTGGTCAGGATGAGCACCCGCACGCCGCTGGTGGCGGCCGACCGGGTGATCTGCCGGGTGGCCTCGATCCCGTCCAGGTCCGGCATCCGCACGTCCATCAGCACCACGTCCGGGCGGGTGCTGCGGGCCTGCTGCACCGCCTCCGCGCCGGTGCCGGCCTCACCCACGACGCTGAACCCCGGGGTGGCCGCCACGATGCCGCGGAACCCGGCCCGGACCAGTGCCTGGTCGTCGGCCACCAGCACGCGCAGCGTCATGACACGGCCGGCAGCGGCAGCCGGGCCCGCACGCAGAAGCCGCCTCCGGCCCGGGGACCGGCGCTGAACTCCCCGCCGCACAGGCTGACCCGCTCGCGCATCCCCATGATCCCGTGCCCGGCCCGGGGCAGGGTGGCCGCGGGCACCGCAGCCCGGGGCAGGGCGGCCGGCCGTGGCGCGGTGGCCGGCTGGAACGTGCTGGCCGGCTGGAACGTGCTGGCCGGCTGGGGCGTGGCGGCTGGCCGCGACATGGCGGGCGCGGCCGCGGCGACCGGCGCGGCCGCGGCGACCGGCGCGGCCTGGCGCGGCCCGTCGTCGGTCACCTGCAGGGTCAGCGCCCCCGGTCCGTAGTCCACCAGGACCTGGCAGCTGGCCGCCCCGGAGTGCTTGACCACGTTCGTCAGCGCCTCCTGCACGATGCGGAACGCGGACAGGTCGATCCCGGCCGGCACGCTGCGTGCCTGGCCGGTGCGCGCCAGCGTGACCTGCACGCCCGCCCCGGAGGTCCGCTCGACCAGGCGGTCCAGCTGGGCCAGTCCCGGCACCGGGGCCAGCGGGGCGGTGGCCCGGCCCGGCCGCGTCCCCGGGGCGGGCCCCGCCGCCGCTGCCGCCGGTGCCCCGGGGGCGTCCGGCGTCCCGGCGGCCGCCGGGCCCGGATCCGGATCCGGCCGGCCGGCCACCGGGGATCCGGCCGACGGTGACCCGGCGGGCACTCCAGCCGGCGCCGCGCCGCTGGTGGGGTCCCCGGCCGGCGCCGGGCCGCCGGTGGCCACGCTGGTCTGGCGCAGCACGCACAGCAGCCGCTGCATCTCGCCGAGCGCCTCCCGGCTGACCGCCTGGATGGCACCGAGCGCGGCCCGGGCCTCACCGGGCTGGCTGTCGAACACGTACTCGCCGTAACCGGCCTGCACGGTGACCACGGTCATGCTGTGCGCCACCACGTCGTGCAGTTCCCGGGCGATCCGCAGCCGTTCCGTGGTGACCGCGTCGCTGGCGGCCCGGTCCCGCACCGCCACCATGTAGTCGCGGCGCTGCCGCACGGAGAAGCCGACCACCCACAGGACAGTCAGCACCAGGCTGTCCGCGACCGCGTTCCCCGATCCCTGCCCGCTGAAGTGCAGTTCCAGGCCCTGCACCACCAGCACCATGAGCAGTGAGCCGGCCAGCCCGGCCACCGCGGCCCGGCGCCCGCAGGTGGCGGCCACCACGTACAGCACGAAGCCCAGCGGGACGAACGCGCCCTTGGTGAGCTGCCCGCCGATCAGCACCAGGACCACCGAGCAGGTCAGCACGGTCACCAGCGCCGGGACCGGGGCCCGCCGCCGGAACGCGACCGGGAGGGCGAAGCCCAGCGCCAGCAGCGCGGCGAACCAGCTGCGCGCCGAGACCACGTCCAGCGGCCGCCAGGGGCCGTGGTCGGCCAGGAACAGGACGCCGTAGATCAGCAGCCAGCAGAACCCGGCGGCCAGCCCGTCCAGCACGATCCAGGCCAGCCACGGTGGCCGCAGCCGCATGGCCAGGGGCGGCCGGGGTTCTGCGCTCACCCGCCCACGGTATCGCCGCCGGGCCGGGCCGGGCGTCCGCCTGCGGGCCTAATCTCCCGGGCGGAGCGGCCCGGGTGCGGATGCCGGATACACCCCTGGGAGGAGCTGACGTCCAGCCTGTGGTCCGATGACAGCCCCCGGCATCTGCGCCAGGCTGGGATCCCCAACCGAAAGCGAGGGCAGCACCGACGTGAGCACTGCCAGGCCGCTGAGCGGGCGGCCGCCGGGCGAACCGGGACCCGCGTCCGCCCCGTCCGCGGCGGTCATCGAGACCTTCGCGCTGACCAAGCGCTACCCGCCGGAGGTGACCGCCCTGGCCGGGCTCACCGTGACGATCGGGCCGGGCATCACCGGGCTGGTCGGCGCGAACGGCGCGGGCAAGTCAACCCTGATCAAGATCCTCCTCGGGCTGCTCCCGGCCAGCGGCGGCCGGGCCGTGGTCCTCGGACTGGACGCCGGGCGCGACGCCCGGCAGATCCGGGTGCGCACCGGCTACATGCCCGAACACGACTGCCTGCCCCCGGACGTCAGCGCCACCGAGTTCGTCACCCACCTGGGCCGGATGTCCGGGCTGCCACCGACCGCCGCGAAGGAGCGGGCCGCGGACTCGCTGCGCCACGTCGGCCTGTACGAGGAGCGGTACCGCTCGATCGGCACCTACTCCACCGGCATGAAGCAGCGGGTGAAGCTGGCTCAGGCTCTGGTGGGCGATCCGCGGCTGCTGCTGCTCGACGAGCCCACCACCGGGCTCGACCCCGGTGGCCGGGCCGCCATGCTGGACCTGATCAGCCGGATCGGCCACGAGTTCGGTATCTCCATCCTGGTCTCCTCCCACCTGCTCGGTGAGATCGAGCAGATCTGCGATCACCTGGTGGTCATCGACGGCGGGCGGCTGCTCCGGGCCGACGCCATGACCAGCTTCACGGAGGCCCGGCAGGTGCTCGCCGTGGAGGTGGACGAAGGGATGATCGCGCTGCAGGCCGAGCTGGCCGACCGCGGGCTGCCGGCCTGGCCGGAGGAGCGGGCGCTGCTGGTGCACCTGGACGGCCCCGCCACCTGCGACCTGATCCGGGACGCGGTCGCCGACCTGGGCCTGCCCCTGGTCCGGCTGGAGCAGCGCAGACGGCGGGTGGAAGAACTGTTCCGCGACGAGCCAGCGGGAAGGCCGGGCCGGTGAGCGCCGGCCGCAGCGCGGTCCCGGCCGGCCCGGCTGCTCCAGGCGGCCCGGCCGGCCGGGCCGGCGTTATTCATGACATCGGCTACCGGCGCTACGACGGCCCGCGGCTGGGCCGGGCCGGCATCCTGCGCGCTCTCGCCTGGCACAGCCTGCGGTCGGCGGTGGGCCTCGGCCGCAGCGCGAAGGCCAAGATCATCCCAGTACTCGCCCTGGCGCTGCTGTGCCTGCCCGCCGTGGCGAACGCGGTGTCCGTGGCCCAGGGTGGCACCCGGGCCATCTCCTACGACGGCTACGTATTCCTGCTGCGGGTGTTCGTGATGATCATCTTCATCGCCACGCAGGCCCCGGAACTCGTGTCCCGGGACCTGCGCAGCCACGTGCTGCCGCTGTACTTCTCCCGGCCGGTGGGCCGGCTGGACTACCCGCTGGCCAAGCTGGCCGCCTTCATCCTGGCCTGCCTGGCCCTCCTGGACATCCCGCTGCTCCTGCTGTACCTGGGCACGATCGCCCAGGCGCACAGCGGGACCGCGGTGTGGGCGGAGACGCGGGCGCTGATCCCGGGCCTGGCGATCGGGCTGCTGTGGGCCGCGCTGCTGGGCAGTATCGGCCTGCTGCTGGCCTCGCTGAGCGGCCGGCGGGCGTACGCCACCGGGTCGATCGCGATCTACTTCTTCCTCAGCTGGGTGCTGGCCACGGTGCTGCATTCGGTGGTCACCGGGCGCGGCCCGCTGACCGGTGGATCGGGCGGGGTCACCGTGGCGGCGCGGCTCACCGGCCTGGTCAGCCCGTTCACGACGATGGACGGGGTGCGCCAGTGGCTGGGCGGCACCTCGCCCGGCCCGGTTCCGCCGCCCGGCCACGACGGGCCGCTGTACGGGGCGATGCTGCTGGCCCTGCTGCTGGCCGCGGCGGGCGGGCTGGCGCTGCGCTACCGGAAGGCGGGCCTGGCATGAGCCGGATCGAGCTGCGCCACGTGTCCCGCTGGTACGGCAACGTCGTCGCGCTCAACGACGTCACGATGACGATGGGGCCGGGGGTGACCGGGCTGCTCGGCCCGAACGGGGCCGGCAAGTCCACCCTGCTGCACCTGATGGCGGGCTTCCTGGCCCCGTCCCGGGGTGAGGTGACCATCGGCGGCGCGCCGAGCTGGCGCAATCCGGGCATCTACCGCGTCCTCGGCCTGGTCCCGGAGCGGCCGTCGGTGTACCCGTTCCTCACCGGCGCGGAGTTCGTTGCCGCCACCGCCCGGCTGCACAAGCTGCCCGGCCCGGAGGCGGCCACGCAGCGCGCGATCAGCATGGTGGACATGACGGGCGCGCAGGACCGCCGGATCGGCGGCTACTCCAAGGGGATGCGGCAGCGGATCAAGGTCGCGGCCGCCCTGGTACACGACCCCGAGGTGCTGCTGCTGGACGAGCCCTTCAACGGCATGGACCCGCGGCAGCGGCTGCACATGATGGATCTGCTGGAGGCGCTCGGCGACGCGGGCCGCACGATCGTGTTCAGCTCGCACATCCTGGAGGAGGTGGAGCGGCTGTCCGGCACCATCCAGGTGATCGTGGCCGGGCGGCTCGCCGCCTCCGGGGACTTCCGCGCGATCCGGCGGCTGATGACCGCCCGGCCGCACGTGTTCCGGGTGCGCAGTTCCGATGACCGTCGGCTGGGGGCGGCCCTGCTCGGCCGTCCCGCCGTCGCCGGGGTAGAGCTCACCGGGCGCGGGCTGCAGGTGAAGGCGTCGGACTTCGGCACGTTCAGCCGGGAGATCGCCGGCCTCACCCGCAGCCATGGCATCCGGCTGCACGAACTGCAGCCCGAGGACGAGTCGCTGGAAAGCGTCTTCAGCTACCTGGTGGAGTCCTGATGGGCACCGGGCAGGCCGGGACGGTGGCCTGGATCACGCTGCGCGCCACCGTGGGCCGCAAGCGGTCCATCCTGTTCGCGATCCCGCCCGTGATCCTGGTGCTGGTCACCGCGCTGCTGGCGCAGATCCACCCGCTGCGGACCGACTGGCCGGGCATCGTGCTGGGTGAGTTCGGGTTTGGCGTGGTGCTGCCGCTGACCGCGCTCATCGTCGGCACCAGCGTGCTCGGCGCGGAGATCGACGACGGCAGCGTGGTCCACCTGCTGGCCACGCCGGTGCGGCGGACCACCGTGATCCTCGCGAAGTTCGCCGTGGCCGCCGCGCTGACCGCGCTGCTGGCGGCGCTGCCCGAGTTCCTCGCGGGCGTGATCGCGACCGGAGGCGCCACCCGGCTGGCCGCCGGGCTGTTCCTCGGCGCGCTGGCCGGCTCGGTGATGTACAACGCGGTGTTCGTGATGCTGTCGGCGGCCACGTCCCGGGCGATCGCGGTTGGCCTGCTCTACCTGCTGATCTGGGAGTCGCTGCTGAGCCCGCTGGTCAGCGGGGTGCAGCTGCTGTCCGTCTCGCAGTACTCGCTCGGGATAGCGAACGCGGTCGCCCGCGACCCGGCGCTGCACGCCCACCTGGGCGCTGGCCTCGCGGCCGCGCTGGGTGCGGTCGTGACCGTGGCGGCCCTCACGGTGGCGGTGCGGCGGCTGGAACGGTTCTCCCTCAAGGGCGATGTGGCCTGAAGGCCGGCCCGTGGCCGGGGATGATCACCGTCGCGGCCGCGAGGATCCGCTGCCGGCTCGCCTCCAGGGCCGCCTGGTCCGTCGCGAGCGGGTCCTGCTCCGGCCCGTCCGGCCCCCACCACGCGTGCGTGCAGGCGTACACCCCGTCCGCGGTGGCGGCCAGGGTGGTGATGTCCTCCGCGGTGTGACCGGGGGTGGCGATCAGCCGGACCGAGGGGGTGAGCTCGAAGTCCCCGGGCTCGCGGCTGACCCACAGGTCCCCGCGGTAACTGGCCCAGTGGTCGTGGATGGTGGCCCGGGGGAACAGCGCTGCGTTCACCGTGTGGTCCGGGTGGTGGTGACTGAACACCACGTCGGTGACGTCGCCCGGGCCGGGCCCGTGTGCGGCCAGCACCCCGAGCAGGCCGTCCCGGTCGGCCACCATCCCCGGGTTGACCACGATGATCCGGCCGGCATCGGCGATCAGGGTGACGGTGCTGCCGACCCGATCTCCCTCCGGCTCCTCCCAGGCATAACCTTCGTGCAGAACGAAAACCCGCGCGGTACCGCCCGCCGCCGGTCCAGGGTGTGTCATGGCCAGCCAGATTAGCCCTCCGCGGCGCGCCGCGCCCGGCTCACCCGCGGCTACCGCTTAGCCGCCTTGAGCTGCTGCTTGTAGGCGCGGACCTCGGCCAGCGAGTGCTCGTCGGTGATGTCGGCCACCGAGATCCGCGACCCGTCCGCGCCGAACGGCCCGGCCGCTTCCCGCCAGCCCGGCGGGCACACCCCCAGCTGCTTGCCGAGCAGGGCGGCGAAGATCTGGGCCTTGGCCCGGCCGAACCCGGGCAGCTCGGCCAGCCGCCGGACCAGCTCCGCGCCGCTGCCGGCGGTGGCCCATAGCTGGGCGGCGTCCCCGTCGTACCGCGCCAGGACGAGGCGGGCGAGCTCCTGGGCCCGGCCCGCCATGGCCCGGGGGTAGCGGTGCAGCGCGGGCCGCTCGGCGAACACCGCGGCCAGTGCCTCCGGGTCGTAGCCGGCCAGTTCCGCCGCCGAGGGCTCGTGGCCGAGCCGCCGGGCCAGCTCACGCGGCCCGCTGAACGCCTTCTCCAGCGGGATCTGCTGGTCCAGCATCATGCCGAGGAGCAGCGCCAGGGGGTCGCGGCCGAGCAGCTCGTTGGCGTCC
The DNA here is from genome assembly GCA_963837515.1 of uncultured Actinomycetes bacterium. Taxonomy (GTDB): domain Bacteria; phylum Actinomycetota; class Actinomycetes; order Streptosporangiales; family Streptosporangiaceae; genus RYN-230. The sequence continues at coordinate 541,612 of CAWINT010000014.1, read as the reverse complement.
GCGTCGATGGGCAGCGAGATCGTCATGGGGTCCTCCCAGGTAGCTGCCGCTATCCTGGCCGGCGGCGGTCCCGGCCGCGAACCGGGCCGGGGACCGGATGGCCCGACGCCGGCCTGGGAACCGGCGCAGAACAAGCTGGCCAGCGGAACTACCCAGCAGCCAGCGAGCGTTTCACATAGCAGGCACGAGCGTGGCCCGGCAGGCCGGTCCTGATCCGGCCTGAGAACCGCGCACGTGCATGCCCAAGGAGGCAGAAGTTGTCCGGACGAATGAAGTTTGCCATCGCTGGGATCGTGCTTGGCCTCATCCTGCTGCTGGTCAGCCCCTGGCTGGCCCTCGCCGTGATCGTCCTGGCCATCGGCATCCCGGTGGGCGCCTACCTGGCGCTCGACCCATCGCAGCGGCGCCGGCTCCGCGGGATCCAGCGCCGCCGCCAGATCGGCGGCTGACCGTGCGGCGCGTCCCGGGTGACGGGACGCGCGCCGGTCAGCTCAGCAGGCCGGGATACAGCCGGGCAAGCTGGTGCGGGTAGCCGGCGATGAGCCAAAGCTCGTCGCCGGTGGGTGGCGTGGCCGTAATCGCTGGTCAGCAGCAGAGGGGGATGCGATGGCCGAGATCATCCCGGTGGACACGCCATCGCTGGGGGACCGCAGCTACCTGGTCACCGACGGCAAGCCGGTCACCGTCCTGGACGTGTGCCGCAGGCTGGAATGGGCGGCCGGCCACCTGGCCGGCGCACGGCATATCCCGCTGCACGAACTCCCGGCCCGGCTGGCTGAGGCGCCTGGCACCGGGCTGTGGGTGCACTGCCAGTCCGGCTACCGGCCCTGCGTGGCCGCGTCGCGGCTGCAGGCTTCGGGGCGGCAGGTCATCGCGATCGACGACGAGTTCAGCCGGGCCGCCGCGGCCGGGCTCCCGGTGCTGGGCCCGGACGGGGGGCAGCCGGGATGACCCCGGCTGTCGCACCGATACCGGCCCGGGCCCGGGCCGGTAACGGCGCGGGCCCGGGCCGCCGGTGCCAGGATCGGGGCATGGACCAGGAAACGGCGGCCCGGGAGGCCGTGCTGGCGGCGGCCCGCGGCATGCTGGACCGCGGTCTGACCTCGGGCACCAGCGGCAACGTGTCTGCCCGGCTCCCGGACGGGCGCATCCTGATCACGCCGTCCGCGCTGCCCTACGGCGAGATGACCACGGCCGATCTGGTGCTGCTCGACGCCGCCGGGGAACCGCGGCCCGGCCCGGCCGGCCGGGCCGGCGTCGTCGGAACGGCACCTCCACCTCGCCTGCTACCGGGCGTTCCGCGAGGTGGGCGCGGTGCTGCACAGCCACGCGCCGTTCGCGAGCATGTTCGCGGCCGCCCGCCAGCCGGTGCCCGCGGTGATCGACGAGGCGGTCCTGTTCATCGGCGGCGAGATCCCGGTGACGGACTACGCCGTCAGCGGCTCCCCGGAAGTCGGGACGAACGCCGTCCGGGTGCTGGCCGACCGGGGCAGCGCCCTGCTGGCCAGCCACGGACTGGTCACGATCGCGGCCACCCCGGCCCAGGCGCTGCACGACGCCGTCGTCGCCGAGCACTGCGCCCGGGTCGCCTGGGGGGCGCGGCAGCTCGGCGGGCACGCCCCGCTCCCGCCGGCGGCGCTGCGCGAGATGGCCGCGTTCTACCGCCGCGCCCGGGACCGCTGATCCGCCCGGGCGGCGCGGTCACCCCGCGCCGCCCGGGCCGCCCGCCCGCCCGGCCCGGCACCGTTGCCCCGCTCAGCGCTCCGCGGACGCCCCGGAACCGCGCCGGGTCATCCCGCTGGCTGCCCGGATGGCCAGCACCCGGACCGCGCCGACGACCACGCCCATCGCGATCGCCCAGCCGAGTGCCTCCATCATGCCCACCGCCGGGTCCTGCGGGTCGGCGGGCGGCTCCTTGCCGGTGGCGCGCTTCCAGCCCACCGTCAGCAGCTTGCGGGCGGCGAACGCCGCGCCGAACGCCGCGGCGGTGGCCATCGCCTTGGTCATGCCGTCACCTTGCTTGTCAGCCATTCATCCTCCCTGATGCCCGCCGGGCGGGCCGGCCGTCTGCTGCCTCGTGATCATCCCACGGCCATCCCGCCCGCCCGCGCGGCGGGCCGCGCCGCCTCGATCGCCGCGGCGAGCTCCGCCGGCCGCCTGGTCCCGACCAGCCAGTACGGGACCGTGCCCGCGGGATCCCGCACTTCGACGTACACCGCCTGCGGCAGGTACGGCCGGGCCAGCAGGAACGCCGCAGGATCGGCCCGCGGCCCGCGCAGCGCCCGCGTCTGCTCGGCGTCCAGCGCCGCGACCTGCCCGGCCTGCCCCAGCGGCAGCCGGGCCCGCCGGCCCACCCGCAGTTCCGTGCCCACTACCTCGATGCGCAACCGTCCCCACAGCAGGAGCCCCGCGGCCACCGCGACGGTCATCGACCCGTAGACGACCGCCGCCGGGCGCCAGTCGAGCGTGGCCAGGAACCCGCCGCCGAGCAGGAATACCGACAGCAGCCCGAGCAGCCACCAGCTGCCCGGGACACGCAGCCGTTCGTGGTAGACGCGCATGGCCCCACCGTAGTTGGTTACATGGGGGCATGATTGGGCGACGGAGATGGCACGGCCTCTGGGGGACCCCGGCCCGGCCGGACGACGGGGCCGGTGCCATCACGGACGCACCCGGGGGGACGGACCACGGCATGCAGACCGACCAGGTGGCCAACGAGGAGCAGGCCGGCCCGGCGGTCGCGGCGGCGCCGCCGGACGGGGAGGCCCGGCCGGCCACGCTAGGGGTGCCCGGCTGGCTGCAGCGGGCGGCGGGCTGGTCGTGGCGGCTGCTCCTCGTCGCCATCGTCATCTACCTCGCCTTCCGGGTGGCCAGCGCGCTGCGCCTGGTCGTCCTGCCGTGTGTGGCCGCGCTGCTGCTCACCGCCTTGCTGCAGCCGCTGGCCGGCCGTCTGCGGCGCAGCGGCCTGCCCGCCCTGGCGGCCACCTGGTGCGCGCTGCTGCTGGCCGTGGCCCTGCTGGCCGGGGCGATCACCCTCGCCGCTAACCGCACCACGGCGGACTACCCCACGCTGGTCAACGAGCTCAAGCACACCGCGGACCAGCTGCAGACCTACCTGGCCGGGCCGCCGTTCCACCTGCGCCACGCCGGCCTCCAGAACCTGGTCAACCGCGGGCTGGCCTACCTCAAGCAGCACCAGGCCCTGGTCGCGGGGACGGTGGTGTCCGGCGGCAAGATCTTCCTGGAGATCCTGGCCGGCCTGGTGCTCATGCTGTTCATCACGTTCTTCCTGCTGAAGGACGGCGACCGGATCTGGGCCTGGCTGACCGGCCTGCTCGCCCCGGAACGCCAGCAGCGCACCCGGCTGGCCGGGGCCGCCGCCTGGCAGGCTCTCGTGTACTACGTGCGGGGGACCATCACCGTGGCCGCCATCCACGCGGTCGTGATCGGCGCCGCGCTGTGGGTGATCGGCGTCCCGCTGCTGGTGCCGCTGGTCATCCTGGTCTTCCTGGCCGCCTTCGTGCCGCTGATCGGCATCCTGGTGGCGGGCGCGCTGGCCGTCGCGGTGACCCTGGGCACCAAGGGCTGGCTCGCGGCGGTCGTGCTCGTGATCATTTTCGTCCTGGAGAACCAGCTGGAAAGCCACCTGTTGCAGCCGCTGGTGGTCGGCCGGATGGTGCGGCTGCACCCGCTCGCGGTCATCCTGGTGCTGGCGGTCGGCGGCGTCGTGGCCGGGATCCCGGGCGCAATCGTCGCCGTCCCGGTCACTGCGGCCCTGGTCCGCGCGGCGCCGTACCTGCGCGGTGCGCAGCCGCTGTAAGGTCGCGTGGGTGGACAGGCAGCAGCAGGGCTGGAGCGGGCCGTGCCCGCGGTGACCCCCGGTACCGACCTGGCGGACGTGCTGATCAAGCGGCTTGACCCGGGGCTGCCGCTGCCCGCCCGGTCGCATCCCGGCGACGCCGGCGTCGACCTGGTCGCCGCCGCTGACGTGGACCTCCCGCCGGGCCAGCGGGCCGTGGTGCCGACCGGGATCGCGATCGCGCTGCCGGACGGGTACGCGGCGTTCGTGCATCCGCGGTCCGGGCTCGCCGCCCGGCACGGCGTCACGATCGTCAATGCGCCCGGCACCGTCGATGCGGGGTACCGTGGCGAGATCAGGGTCACCCTGCTGAACACCGACCCGGCCCAGGCCGTCCGGTTCCAGCGCGGCGACCGCATCGCGCAGCTCATCATCCAGCGCGTGGCGCGGCCGGTCTTCCACGAGGTGGACCGCCTGCCCGGCTCGGCGCGAGGTGAGGGCGGCTTCGGCTCCACCGGTGGCCACGCCGGCGCGATGGCGGCCGACTAGCTGGCCGCTGCGCGGGTAACTGCCCGGCCGAGGGCTGGCCGAGTTCGACAAGACCAAGGGAGAACGGAAGTGTTCCGTCGGCGCCGCCGCGAGGAATCAGCCGATCCCGCACCCATCGAGGATGAGGCGCTGGAGGGCGCGGACGACCGGACCGCTGAGGACGAGCCCGCGCCCGGGTCCGTGTCCGGCCCCTGGGACGAAGCGGACGACGTCCCGGCCGCCGAGCGCATCGACTTCGGCAGCCTCCAGGTGCCGGTCGGCGAGGGATTCGAGATCCAGCTCAACATCTCCGACGACCAGGGGCCGCTCATCGCCATCATCCACGGCGGCAGCTCACTGCAGTTGCAGGCGTTCGCCGCGCCGAAGACCGGTGGCCTGTGGGACGACGTGCGCCAGGAGATCGCCGCCGCGGTGGCCGAAGCCGGCGGGGCCAGCGAGGAAGCCGAGGGCCCGTTCGGCGCCGAACTGCGCGCCCGGGTCCCCGGCGAGCCGTCACTGGGGCAGTCCGGCCCGCAACCGATCAGGTTCCTCGGCGTAGACGGGCCACGCTGGTTCCTGCGCGGTGTGCTGACCGGCCCGGCCGCGGTGGACCCGGCGGCCGCGGCGCCGCTGGAGGAGGTGTTCGCCGGGCTAGTGGTGGTCCGCGGCGGGCACCCGGTGCCGCCCCGGGACCTCCTGGAGATCCGGCTGCCCGAGCAGGCCCGCCAGGCCATGGAAGAGCAACTGGCCGAGCAGCAGGGAACCCCGGATGAACGGTTCGCCCACCTGCCGAATCCGTTCGACCGCGGCCCCGAGATCACCGAAATACGGTAATTTCCGCGCCCGGAAGCTAGGGGCCGTCCCCCCGGAAACCACGGGTCGTCCGCCCGGAACTAATGGTGCGTGCTGGCCAGGAGGGTGGCCAGTTCGTCCTCGACGTCCTCGCTGGTCACGAACAGCAGCTCATCACCGGCCTCCAGCGGGTCATCCGGGGCCGGGACGATCACCCGGCCGTCCCGCAGGATGGCGACCAGGGCGGTGTCGTCCGGCCACTCGATGTCCCCGATGCGCCGGCCGGCCAGCGGGGCGTCCTCCGGCATGGTCAGCTCGACCAGGCTCGCCTCGCTCTGCCGGAAGGTCATCAGCCGCACCAGGTCACCGACGCTGACCGCCTCTTCCACCAGGGCCGACAGCAGCCGGGGCGTGGACACCGCGACGTCCACCCCCCAGGACTCGTTGAACAGCCACTCGTTGTTCGGGTGGTTGATCCGGGCCACTACCCGGGGTACCCCGTACTCGGTCTTGGCCAGCAGCGACACAACCAGGTTCGCCTTGTCGTCCCCGGTCGCGGCGATCACCACGTTGCACCGCTCCAGCGACGCCTCGTCGAGCGAGGCGATCTCGCACGCGTCGGCCAGCAGCCACTCCGCCCGCGGCACGCTGTCCACCGCGATCGATCGCGCGTTCTTGTCGATCAGCAGCACCTCGTGCCCGTTGTCCAGCAGCTCGCTGGCGATGGACCGCCCCACCGCGCCCGCACCGGCGATTGCGACCCGCATCAGTGGCCTCCCTTTCCTGGTGCCTTGCCGCCCGGGGCGCGGCTGGCCAGCGCGGCCGCGATGCGCTCCAGGTCGCCTTCCAGCGCGATCACATGCAGCACGTCGCCTTCTTGCAGCACCGTGCCGGGCGCGGGCATGACCACCTCGCCGAGCCGGGTCAGGAACGCCACCCGGGCCCGGGAGGCCTCCTCCATGGCCGAGGTCTTCTCCCCGACCCAGTCCGGCCCGTAGGCGACCTCGGCCAGCACCACCGCGCCGGTCGGGTCACGCCACAGCGGCTCGCTGCCCTCCGGGAGCAGCCGGCGCAGCATCTGGTCGGCCGTCCACCGGACCGTCGCCACCGTGGGTATGCCGAGCCGCTGGTAGACCTCAGCGCGCCGCGGGTCGTAGATCCGGGCCGCCACCCGTTTCACCCCGAAGGACTCCCGGGCCACCCGGGCCGCGATCACGTTGGAATTGTCCCCGCTGCTCACCGCGGCGAAGGCGTCCGCCTGCTCGATCCCGGCCTCGATGAGCACGTCCTGATCGAACCCTACCCCGGTCACTTTCTTGCCCTTGAACGGCGACCCGAGCTTGCGGAACGCGTTCGGATCCTGGTCGATGACCGCCACCGAGTGGCCCTGGTCTTCCAGGATGTGCGCCAGGGTCGAACCCGACCCGCCCGCATCCCATGATCACAATGTGCACGGTCGCCCCTTGCGTGAGTACAGTGCTTCCAGCAATCCGCGTCGTCCTGCCGCTGCGGCCGTCACCGGCCGCAGCCGCCCGCGTGGGAGCCGATTTTCCCGGCCCGCGCGGGGCTGAGCCGCTTGCGGTGACGCTCACAGTGCCCGCCAACGGTATTCCCTGTCCGCGCACGATGAGACGGCCGGCCAGGATACCCGACCCGGCTGAACGTGAGGAGCACCGTGACACAGGCCCGGAAGCCGCCCGGCGCGACGGCCGCCGCGGCGGACGGCACCGCCCACTCGGACGGCGGCGGCCCCGGTGACCTGCTCGAGCTCACCGTGGAGGACGTCGCGCAGGGCGGCTGGTGCGTGGCCCGCGAACCGGGCGGGCGGGTCGTCCTGGTCCGGCACGCGCTGCCCGGTGAGCGGGTCCTGGTCACCGTGACCGAAGTCACCGCCCGGTTCGCCCGGGCAGAGGCTACCTCCGTGCTGGAGCCGTCCGCGGACCGGGTGGACCCGCCGTGCCCGCACGCGCGGCCGGGCGGCTGCGGCGGCTGTGACTGGCAGCACGCCAGCCTGCCTGCGCAACGCCGGCTGAAGGCCGCGGTCATCAGCCAGCAGTTGCGGCGCATCGCCGGCCTGGACCGCGAGGTGACCGTGGAGCCGATGCCCGGCGACGGCGACGGGCTGGGCTGGCGCACCCGGGTCCGGTTCGCGGTCCGCCCGGACGGCGTCGCCGGGCTGCGCAAGCACCGGTCCCACGAGGTGCTGGACATCGGTGACTGCCCCATCGCGCACCCGCTGGTGAACGCGGCCGGGCTGACCCGCGGGCGCTGGCCGGGGGCCGAGTCCGTGCAGGCGGTGACGTCCCCGCCCACCGGCGAGATCGCGACCGTCATCACGGCGGGCAGGGCGCCCCGGCGCCGGCCGGCCGCCGCCCCGGACGGGGCGGGGCAGCCCGGCCGGGGCGGCCGTTATGCCGGATGGGCGGAGCAGGTGGAGGGGCCGGTGCTGGTCGCCGGGCGCGGCGGGCTCACCGCGCTGCGCGGCCGCCCGTACCTGCACCAGCAGGCGGCCGGCCGGAGCTGGCGGGTCGGCGCGGAGGTGTTCTGGCAGGTGCACCCGGCCGCCGCGGACGTCCTGACCGGGGCGGTCCGCGACGCGCTGCAGCCGCAGCCCGGCGAGGTGGCGCTCGACCTGTACTGCGGGGCCGGGCTGTTCACCGGCCTGCTGGCCGGGGCGGTCGGCCCGGCGGGCGCGGTGATCGGCGCTGAGGCGGATCCGGCGGCCGTCCGGGATGCGCGGCGCAACCTGCGGGCGACCCCCTGGGCGCGGGTGCACCGCGGTGATGTGGCGGCCGTGCTGGACCGCGCCGACTGGGCCCGGGCCAGCCTGGCCGTGCTCGACCCGCCCCGCGCCGGGGCGGCCCGCCCGGTGCTGGGCCGGCTGCTGGCGCCGGGCACCGCGCTGCGCCGGGTCGGCTACGTCTCCTGCGACCCGGCCACCCTGGCCCGGGACATCGCCGAGTTCCGGGCGGCCGGCTGGGAGCTGGGGCCGCTGCGCGCCTTCGACGCGTTCCCGATGACCCACCACGTGGAGTGCCTGGCCGTGCTGACCCGGGACTGAGCCCGGAGCGCTCCAGGGCGGCCCGGCCCGGCTGGGCGGCGGGCCGGGCCCGGCGTCCCCCGCCGGGGCCAGCTTCGCCGCGGTCGCCTGCCAAGTACGAGGGAACCCGGTGCGGGGTTGACCGCCATCAGCATGAAGGATGGAGCCATGGACCTGAGGATCTTCACCGAGCCGCAGCAGGGGGCCGATTACGGCCGGCTGCTGGCCGTCGCGCGGGCCACCGAGGAGCTCGGCTTCGACGCGTTCTTCCGCTCCGACCATTACCTCAAGATGGGCGACGGCAGCGGGCTGCCCGGGCCGACCGACGCCTGGGTGACGCTGGCCGGGCTGGCCGTCCAGACGTCCAGGATCCGGCTGGGCACGCTGATGAGCCCGGTCACGTTCCGCTACCCGGGGCCGCTGGCCATCTCCGTGGCCCAGGTGGACCAGATGAGCGGTGGCCGGGTCGAGCTGGGCCTGGGCACCGGCTGGTTCGACGCGGAGCACGCCGCGTACGGGCTGCCGTTCCCGCCCACCGCCGAGCGGTTCGGCATGCTGGAGGAGCAGCTGGCCATCATCACCGGCCTGTGGGCGGCCCCGCCGGACAAGCCGTTCTCCTTCACCGGGCGGTACTACCAGGTGAGCGACTCGCCCGGGCTGCCCAAGCCGGTGCAGCGGCCGCACCCGCCGATACTCATCGGCGGCACCGGGAAGGCCCGGACGCCACGGCTGACGGCCCGGTACGCCGCCGAGTACAACGTGCCGTTCGTCAGCGTCGAGGACACCGGGGCCGCGTTCGACCGGGTCCGCAAGGCGTGCCGGGCGGCCGGGCGCGATCCCGGCTCCCTGGTCTATTCGGCGGCCCACACCGTCATCTGCGGGCGGGACGACGCCGAGGTGCGGCGCCGGGCCGAGGCCGTCGGCTGGGACCCCGCCGGGCTGCGCTCCCGGGGCCTGACCGGCAGCCCGGCCGAGGTCGTGGACCAGGTCGGCCGGTTCGCCGCGCTGGGCGCGTCCCGGATGTACCTGCAGGTGCTGGACCTGCACGACCTGGACCAGCTGGAGCTGCTCGCCGCCGAGGTGCTGCCGCAGGTGCGCTGAGCGCCACGCGGCGGCCGGTCAGCGCGTTGCCACCCAGAACCGGAGCTCGCGGCCGCGCCGATCCTCCAGCAGGCCTCCGTTGGCCTCGATGACCCGCCGCGAGCCCAGGTTGGCCGCGTCGCAGGTGACCAGGGCCGGGTCGATGCCCAGCGCGCGGGCCACTGGCAGCGCCGCGGCCAGCATCGCAGTGGCGTGCCCACGGCGCCGGGTGGACGGCTTGACGTCGTAGCCGATGTGACCGCCCAGGTCCAGCAGCCGTGGGGTGAGCCGGTGCCGGATGGCCAGCCGCCCCAGGAATTCGTCCCCGGCCACCCACCACAGCGTCGTGGCCGGGACGTGCCCGGGCCGCCGCGGGCTGTCCTCTTTGGCCTGCGCCCGCAGGTAGCCGACGTACTCCTGGAAGGCGGCCGGGTCGTGCCAGGCCACGCCGAACTCACGGATCTCCCGCCCCAGCATGGTGTCGTCGGCCCAGGCGCCGCGCCCCTCGGCCCGGAACTCGTCCATCGCCGCGAGGAACGACAGCCGGACCTGGGCGGTCGGCGGGGCCAAGCCTGGGGCGGGTTCACTCATGAGGGCTCCCGGCCTGGCTGAGGCGGGCGGCCAGCCCCTCCCCGGTGGGCTCTCTCGTCCGCGTCTTCGTCCCCGCCTCCGCCGCATGGACGGTCACGGGCCGGCAGCGTAGCGTCCCGGGCCGGCCGCCGCAAGCCGTTGAGGCGCCGTGGGACCAGCGGCCGTCACCGTGCCGTGCTGGGATAGCGCGGTCGGTGGTCATCGCCTGCGGCCGGTGCCCGGAGTAACGTGATGACATGGATGGTGCAGTTGCCGGCCAGGAGTACGCAGCCCACCTCACCGACACCGATCTGAAGCTGCTCGCGGCGGCCGCGCCCGGGGGTGCGGCGCCCGCCGGAGCCGGCCCGGGCTGGCTGCGCGGCCACCCGGAGCACATCCCCGGCCTGCTTGACGACCAGCGGGTGTTCGAGGCGGTCTTCGGCTGGGCGGAGCACGGCTCACGTCCCGGGCCCGGAGCGGCCCTCCCGGTGTCACCCTTCCTGACCTTCGCCGTCGCGGTCCACCGCTCCGCCGCCGAACTGGCCTCCCTGGGTCACGTGGCGGAACGGACCGGGCCGCGGCAACGGGTGCCGCTGTTCGACGCCCCGGCGCTGCACGAGTTTCTCGGCTCCCCGGCCCGGCGGCTGTTCCTGGCCGAACTGCTCGCCTCGTTCACCCGCGTGGCCAGCGGGCGCTACCGGATCCGCGGCGGTGGCGGCCGGATGCGCACCCGGCGGTTCAGCGAGCTGGACCCGGTGCGCCTGGCCGGGCTGCTAGACGGCGTGCCGGAAGCGGAGCGGCCCGGCGTGTACCGCCGGCTCGGCGACGTGTCGCTGTTCCTGGCCGGGGTGTTCCCCGACTACGCGACGCTGTACGGCATCGGCCCGGCCCGGGTAGCGGGGCTGCTGCGCGCCGCCCGGGTGCCCGCCGCGCAGCAGGCGCAGCTGGCCACGGTCCCGGCCATCGAACTGCTGGAGGAGCTCGGCGCGCGCTGGTACCGCGCGGCGTGCGGGCTGGCGCCGGTACGCACCGCCCGGCTAGATGTCGTCGCCGAGGTGGCCGGGAGCTTCCGGCAGGCCCGCCGGGTGCTCAACCACATCGCGGACCGGTACCTGTTCGCCCCGGGCCAATCCTGGTTCGCGCCGCCGGCGGGCTAACCCGGCTGCCGGTCAGCGCCGCGGACCCAGGGGTTGTAGTCCACTTCCAGTTCCTCCTGGGCCGGGCGCCGGTCCTCAGGCACGTGCCGCAGGTTCAGCCTGATCCGGGTCCAGGTGGAGCTGCGTCCCCGCATCGAGTCCACCAGCACGTCGGCGGGCTCCAGGTAAGGCCACACGTCGGCGTGGCGTGCCTTCCACCGGTCCAGCCCGGCCATCGCTTCGTCCTTGCTCGCCGCCCGGGCGATCTCGATGAGCGGCATCGTGGACCGGCGCCGGCCGGTCGGGCCGGCCGGCTGGCCGGGCGCAGGCGGCGGCACCGCCCCGGCCCGGCGCTTGGACGGCTGCACCCGCGGCGGCTCGCCGGACTGCTTGTCGTAGTGCGGCGGCCACGGCGCGTCGGGCAGCCCGGCGGCCTCGTCCTGGTCGGCCAGGTCCAGCAGCGCCTGCAGCGAGCCGGCCGCGTCGTCCATGCCGGCCCACGGGTCACCGGCCTGGGCCAGCCGCTGCGGCACGGTGTCCAGGGTGAACGCCTCCGGGCGGACATCCGGCACCTCGTCCCAGGCCAGCGGGGTGGAGACCCGGGCGTCCGGGGTGGGCCGCACCGAGTACGCCGAGGCGACCGTCCGGTCCTTGGCGTTCTGGTTGTAGTCGATGAACACCCCGTGGCGTTCCTCTTTCCACCACTTTGCGGTGGCCAGGTCCGGCGCCCGTCGCTCCACCTCCCGGGCCAGCGCCACCGCGGCCCGCCGGACCTGGCTGAAGTCCCAGCGCCGCTCGATCCGGGCGTAGACATGGAAGCCTCGCGAACCGGATGTCTTCGGCCAGCCGGTCAGCCCGAACTCGGCCAGCACGTCGCGGGCGACCAGGGCCACCTGGCGGATCTGCGGCCATTCCACTCCGGGGACCGGGTCCAGGTCGACCCGCAGTTCGTCGGGGTGCTCCAGGTCGTCGGAGCGGACCGGGTGGGGGTTCAGATCGATGCAGCCCAGGTTGGCCATCCAGGCCAGCGCCGCGGCGTCGTGCGGCACCACCTCCACCGCCGAGCGCCCGGAGGGGAACCGCAGCTCGACCGTGTCCACCCAGGGTGGCCGGGACTGGGGGGCGCGCTTCTGGAAGAAGGCCTCGCCCTCGGCGCCGTTGACGAACCGCTTGAGCACCACCGGCCGCCCGGCCACGCCGCGCAGCGCCCCCTCGGCCACGGCCAGGTAGTACCGGACCAGGTCGGACTTGGTATGCCCGGTGCGCGGGAAGTAGACCTTGCCCGGGTTCGAAACGGCCAGCTCGCGCCCTGCCACCTGCACGATCTCCTTGCGGTCCGGCATGCGGCCACCATAACGGCTGGCTGATGCGGTGGCACGGGCCGGCTTACCATGCCCGGATGAAGGTGGCGGTGCTGGCGGACACGCACGCGCCCCGGCGCTGGCGGTCCTGCCCGCCGGCCGTGGCGGACCGGCTGGGCGGGGCGGACCTGATCCTGCACGCCGGTGACGTGTGCACCGCCGGGGTGCTGACCGAACTTGCGGGTTACGCGCCGGTCCGGGCGGTGCTGGGGAACAACGACGGCCCGGACGTGGCGGGCTGGGGGGCGCCGGAGACGCTGCAGCTGGACCTGGCCGGCCTGCCCGTCGCCATGGTGCACGACGCCGGGCCGGCCGTGGGCCGGCCCGGATGCGCCGCCGCTTCCCCCGCGCTGCCCTGGTGATTTTCGGGCATTCCCACATCCCGCTCGACCACGAGGAGGACGGGCAGCGCATCTTCAACCCCGGTTCGCCCACCGACCGGCGCCGCCAGCCGCGCGGCACCATGGGCCTGCTGGACATCACCGGTGGGCGGCTGGTCAGTGCGAAGATCGTCCCGGTCACCCCGACCGCCTGAACCCGGCCGCCTGAACCCGGCCGCCTGAACCCGGCCGCCTGAACCCGGCCGCCGGTGAGCCGGCCGAGGACGGCCGGCTCAGGCCTGCCCGGCAGGCAGCGGGCGGAGCAGCGGGAAGATCTGGCACTCTCGCACGCTCTTGTCCATGAAGAACGCGAACACCCGCTCGCTCAGCCCGAACCCGCAGGCCGGCGGCATCCCGTACTCCAGCGCCTCGACAAAGTCCGGGTCGGGCAGCTGCGCCTCGGTGTCGCCCGCGTCGCGCATCTGCCGCTGCTCCTCGAAGCGGCGCGCCTGCTCCAGCGGGTCGTTCAGTTCGCTGTACCCGTTACCAAGCTCGCTGCCGGCCACGATGACGTGGAACCGCTCGACGATGCCCGGCCGGTCCGGCCGGCTCTTGGCCAGCGGTGACACCTCCAGCGGCTCGTTGACCAGGAAGCCCGGGCCGGCCAGGCTGCGCCGGCAGTGCTTCCACAGCGCGTCCATGGCCCGGGCCCGGTTCAGGCCGGCCCGGTCGACGGCGATGCCCAGCTCGTCGATGATGCTCACCAGCTTGTCGGTGCCCGCGCACTGCACGTCGAGACCGAGGATCTGGCTGATCGTCCCGTAGTAGTCGTACTGGGCCCAGTCCGCCCCGAGATCTACCTGGTAGTCCCGGCCGCCCCGGTGCAGCCCGAAACGCAGCGTGCCGAACGTCTCACCGATCACGTGCCGGAACAGGTCCTCGACCAGCCGCATGCCCAACTCGTAGTTGGCGTACGCCCAGTAGAACTCCATCTGGTCGTAGTCGTTCAGGTGCTCCCGGCTCTGGTTCTCGTTGCGGAACTGCCGGCCGATCTCGAAGGTCTTCTCCAGGCCGCCCACCAGCAGCCGCTTCTGCCACAGCTCGCCCATGGAGATCCGCAGGCACACGTCGGTGTCCAGGTAGTTGTGGTGCGTGACGAACGGCCGCGCGTCCGCGCCGCCGGTGGTGGGCTCCAGTGCCGGGGTCTGTACCTCGGTGAACCCCTGATCCTCCAGGAACCGGCGCATCGACCGCCAGAACCGGGCCTTGGCGTAGATCATCTCCTGGATGTCCCGGTGCAGCAGGATGTCCAGGTAGCGCTTGCGCAGCAGCACTTCGGCGTTGGTCAGGCCGGAGTGCTTGTCGGGCAGCGGGCGCAGCGACTTGGTGAGAATCCGCACCGCCCGGGCGCCGACCGACAGCTCGCCGCTCTTCGTTTGCAGCCGGTACCCCTCGACGGCGATGAAGTCGCCGATGTCCAGCAGCTTGACCAGCGCCTTGTAGCCGGGGTCGTGGTCCGCGGGCAGGTCGCGGCGGGAGATCATGAACTGCATCTCACCGCTCTCGTCGTGCAGCTGGCCGAAGGTCAGGCTGCCCATCGGCCGGAGCAGCATGATCCGCCCCGCGATCTGGGCCGGCTCCCCGTCGGGCAGCGCCCGGGCCGCGGCGATCGGGATCCGCGGCACGGCGTCCGGGGGGTAGGGGTCCAGCCCCATCTCCCGGAGCTGGGCCACCTTGCCGATCCGCTGCTGCCGGATCTCCGCCAGCACGTCGGAGCCGGCCGGCCCGGCCCCGGCCGGCTCCAGGCGGCCCGCTGCGGCTGGAGTGCTGTCGTCGGCTGACACTGAGGCTGGCCCTTCATGACCGTGGCGGCAGGCGCGCGAGCGCCAGGTACCGGCCCAGTATCCCGTACCCGCGGGCGGTCATGGCCAGTGCCGGGCCGCCGGGAGACGCCGGCCGCCGGCGGGATGATGGGAGCATGAAACTCCTGGCCGCCGTGGCCCGGCAGCGCTTCACCGCTGAGCGGGTAGCGCGGCTGGCCACCACGGCTCCCGGCGGCCGCCCGCACCTGGTGCCGGTCACGTTCGCGGTCGGCACCGGCGACGCCGGCATCGACCATGTGTACACGGCGGTCGATGCCAAGCCCAAGACCACCACCTGGCTGCAGCGGCTGCGCAACATCGAGGCGGACCCGCGGGTCGCACTCCTCGCCGACCATTACACCGAGGACTGGGACGCCCTCTGGTGGGTCCGCGTGGACGGGATCGCCACCGTGCTCACCCGCCCCGGCGACCTCGCGGAACCGATCCGGCTGCTCGTCACGCGCTACCCGCAGTACCGGGCGCAGCCGCCCGCCGGTCCGGTGATCAGCGTCCGGGTCGACCGCTGGACCGGCTGGTCACCCGGCCCCGGCTGATCCGGCCCGGCGGCCGGTGCCAGCCGCGGCCGGCGCCAGCCGCGGCCGGCCGCTCACACGCCCGCGGGCAGCCGGCTGAGCGCGTCCTGCAGCGCCTGGGCGGGCAGCTCGAAGTCGGTGACCCGGCCCGCCTGGTAGCTCTCGTAGGCCGACAGGTCGAGCAGGCCATGGCCGCACAGCGCGGTCAGGATGACCTTCTCCTCGCCGGTCTCCTTGCAGCGCAGCGCCTCCTCGATGCAGCCGGCCAGCGCGTGCGTGGGCTCGGGGGCGGGCAGGATCCCCTCGGTCCGGGCGAATTGCAGCCCGGCCGCGAAACACTCGGACTGCGGCTTGGCCACCGCCTCGAACAGCCCGAGCTCGTACATGTGCGACAGCAGCGGCGACATGCCGTGGTAGCGCAGCCCGCCCGCGTGGATCGGGTCCGGGACGAAGCCGTGGCCGAGTGTGTGCATCTTGAGCAGCGGGGTGAAGCCCGCGGTGTCGCCGAAGTCGTAGGCGTAGACGCCGCGGGTGAACGACGGGCAGGCGGCGGGCTCCACCGCCCGCAGCACCGGGTTCATCCGGCCGGCCAGCTTCTCGCGGAGGAACGGGAAGACCAGCCCGGAGAAGTTGGAGCCGCCCCCGGTGCAGCCGATGATCACGTCCGGCACGTCGCCGGCCTGCTCCATCTGCTTGATCGCTTCCTCGCCGATGACGGTCTGGTGCAGCAGCACATGGTTCAGCACGCTGCCCAGCGCGTACCGGGCGGCCGGGTCCCCGGCGGCCACTTCCACGGCCTCGCTGATCGCGATGCCGAGGCTGCCGGGCGAGTCCGGGTCGGCGGCCAGCACAGCCTTCCCGGCCCCGGTCAGGTCGGACGGGCTGGGGTGCACCGTAGCGCCGTAGGCCTCCATCAGCAGGCGGCGGTACGGCTTCTGGTCGTAGGAGGCGCGGACCTGCCAGACCTCGCACCGCAGCCCGAACACGGCCGAGGCGAAGGCCAGCGCGCTGCCCCACTGGCCCGCCCCGGTCTCGGTGGTCAGCCGGCTGGTTCCCTCGGCCGCGTTGTAGTAGGCCTGCGGTACCGCGGTGTTCGGCTTGTGCGACCCCGCTGGGCTGCCGCCCTCGTACTTGTAATAGATGCGGGCCGGCGTGCCGAGCTCCTTTTCCAGCCGCCGGGCGCGCAGCAGCGGGGTCGGCCGCCACAGCCGGTAGACGTCGAGGACCTCCTCGGGGATTGGGAGGTACCGGTCGGCGGAAACTTCCTGGGCGATCAGCGCGGCCGGGAACAGCGGGGCGAGGTCGTCCGGGCCGACGGGCTGCCGGGTTCCGGGGTGCAGCGGGGGCGGCGGCGGCGAAGGCAGGTCGGGGACGACGTTGTACCACTGCCGCGGCAGTTGTGACTCATCGAGCAGGTACTTGACCTGACGGTCCATGGTGGTTCCTCCCGGCGGCAGCAATGGTGATCATCCGACCATAACCGCTGGCCGCGCCAGACGGGAGACATCAGCGGCGGCCCAGCCAGGCCCGTCCCAACCGGGACGGGCCTGGCACCGTCTCAGGAGGGAACCCGGAGCGGCCGGGCTGGGCGGCGGTCATTCCCGCCCATCCAGCCCAGCGCGTCCCCGGTCCCTGAGTACCGTGGGGAAATCGCCCGATATAGCCGTTACATCGCTTTTGGCCGCGCGGACTGCTCCCGGTCCGCGGCCACCGTTACGCGCGGCTCCGCACCTCCATCCCGGAGCGCGCCGGAAGGACCCCGATGAAACGCCGCCGCCCCCGCTGTGCCCGCCGGATCCCCGGCCCGCCACCCGGCCGCCCCGCGGGCCGGCGCCCCGGGGCACCCGGCGGCCCGGCCCGCTGGTGGCCGCTGCCCGCGGCCGCCGCGCTGGCCGCGCTGGCCGGGCTGACCGCCTGCGGCCCGGCGCATGGCCCCGGCCCGCAGCCGGGTGCGGCTGCCACCCGCACCGCCCCAGCCAGCACCGCCCCAGCCAGCACCGCCCCAGCCAGCACCGCCCCAGCCAGCACCGCCCGGGGCAGCACCGCGCCGCGCGCCCCGGCCCGGACCAGCACCGGGCAGCCCGCCCCCGTGCCCAACGACGCGGCGTCCGGGGACAGCCCGGGCGGCTTCTGGTATGGCACCGACAGCTGGCCGGTCCCCTTGGCCGGCGGCGCGCCCTGGCGTGAGCCGGTGAACGGCGGCCTACCGGGATACGGCGGCTACATCGGCATGGCCGGCAGCTGGGCCCGGTGGCTGGGCTGCGGCGGGCTCGGCGCGAACATCGCCTGGTCGGCAGCGGACGCCGCCGCTGCCCTCACCAACTACCGCACCTACCACCAGGGCATCGGCATCGGCGTGTACTGGTTCATGGCCGGCCCGGGGGTGGACCCGCACTACAACGGCACCACCGCGCAGGCCCGGGCCTGGGGTGCGGCGCAGGCCGCGGTCACCCTGCAGGACATGGCTGCACTGCACGTCACCTCCCCGGTGGTGTGGATGGACGTGGAACTGCCCGGGGTCGGGCCGGCCCTGGACAACGGCTGGGACAGCGTCTACAGCTCGCCGTGCAGCGGCCGGGTCAGCGGCCCGCACCCAGCCCCGGCCGTGGACCGGGCCGTGCTCACCGGCTACCAGGCCTACTTCACCGCCCACTCCAGCTACCGGGCCGGCGTGTACTCCGCCCCGCCGGTCTGGGGCCAGATCTTCGGTACCGGCCCGGCCGCGGCCATCCCCGGCCTGGACGAGTGGACCTACACCGACGGGACGCGGACCATCTCCCCGGCCCCCCGGGGCTGGTGCATCCCGGGCACCTCGACCTGCGCCCGGTTCTTCGGCGGGATCACCGCGACCAGCCCGCACGCGGCGATGTGGCAGTGGTCCGGCGGTGGCGGGCTGACCAATGGCGTCGGCGATTTCGACCAGATCCGCGTCGCCGCCCTGCGCTGACCGCCGCCCTCGCAGAGCTAGCTATAGCTAGCCGGTGGAGCGTGGCGGCGGCCGGCGCGGCGGCCGGGGGTGCCCGTGCGTCAGCACCTTGACAAGACGGTCAACAACATAACAAGATCGGGCAACAACGGGCAGAAGTGACCTGGGTCACCTCATCCGGTCCCGACCGCACCGCACCTACGGGGGCCGTGATGTTGCCGACCCAGCGACGCCAGGCGATTCTCGCCGTGGTCGGCGCGCGCAGCGCGGTCGCGGCCGAGGATCTGGCCCGCGAGTTCGCGGTGTCGGTGGAGACCATCCGCCGCGACCTGCGCACCCTGCAGCGGCAGGGGCTGCTGGACCGGGTCTACGGCGGGGCGGCCCGGTCCGGGAGCAGGTCCAGCGAGGGCAGCTTCGCCGCCCGCAGCACCCGGAACATCGCGGCCAAACGGTCCATCGCGGCGCTGGCCGCCGCCCTGGTCGAGCCGGGCGAGACGATCGTCATCGACATCGGCACCACGGCGCTGGAGGTGGCCCGGGCGCTGCCCGCCTCGTTCCGCGGCCGGGTGCTGACCAATTCGGTGCCCGTGGCCGCCGAGCTCGCCGCCCGCGAGCAGATCGAGATCCTGCTCAGCGGCGGCCAGGTCCGCCGCACTGACGCGGCCTGCTCCGGGGCGCACGCCGAGGCCTTCTTCGCCGAGTTCTACGCCGACCGGGCGTTCCTCGGCTCCGGCGGGGTGCACCCGGAGGCCGGGCTCACCGACTACTACCCGGCCGAGGTGGCCACGCGGCGGACCATCATCGCGCACACCGCCGCCTGCTACGTGCTCGCCGATTCCAGCAAGCTCGGCGCCATCGCGGTGCACCGGGTCTGCCCGCTGGACCGGCTCACCGCGATCCTCACCGACGACGCCGGCCCGGCGGAGTCCTACCAGGCGCTGGCGCAGGCTGGCGTCACCCTCCTGCAGGCACAAGGAAGTGATGGCGATGGCCGCGCTCACGCATCATGACGACGACCAGCTGGACCGGTACGGCTACCGGCAGCAGTTCGTCCGCTCGCTGCGCAACTTCGAGTCCTTCGCGGTGGCGTTCTCCTTCATCTCCATCACCACCGGGATCTTCACCACGTTCGGCTTCGCGCTGGCGACCGGCGGCCCGCGGAGCATCTGGACCTGGCTCATCGTGGTGGCCGGCCAGGCCCTGGTCGCGCTGGTCTACGGCGCGCTGGCGGCCCGGGTGCCGCTGGCCGGTTACTCCTACCAGTGGGCCTCCCGGCTGGCCAACGTGCACATCGGCTGGTGGCTGGGCTGGATGTCGTTCGCGTTCCTCACCATCGTCACCGTGTCGGTCGACTACGGCCTGGTCCAGGTGGCGTTCCAGCCGCTGATCGGGGAGGTGTACACGCCGACCAGCGCGGCGCTGGAGACCCTGGCGGTGCTGGCCCTGCAGGCCGCGCTGATCATCGTCTCCACCCGGGTCACCACCCGGGTCAACAACACCGCGGTGGCCACCGAGGTCATCGGCATCGTCGGCCTCACCGTGCTGCTGATCGTGGTGGCCGCCATCCGGTCCAAGGGGCACTGGTCCAACCTGGTGTCCACCGGGGTGGTGCCGCACGCCGGGTACTACGCCTGGCTCGGCCCGTTCATGCTGGCCACGCTGCTCGGGGCGTACACCATCGTGGGCTTCGAGTCGGCCAGCAACCTGGCCGAGGAGACCCACGAGCCGCACCGCACCATCCCCCGGGCGATGATCCGCGCCGTGCTGCTGTCCGGGATCGTCGGCTTCGGCTTCCTCATCGCGCTCAGCTACGCCATCAGCAACATCAAGGCGGTCTCGGCGAGCAGCGCACCGGTCGCGTTCATCGTCCAGGACGTGCTCGGCAGCGTGGTGGCGAAGCTGTTCCTCGTCTTCGTCTGCGTCTCGATCTTCGCCTGCGGCCTGGTCATCATGGTCACCAACGGCCGGCTGATCTGGTCGATGTCCCGGGACAAGCGGCTGCCCGGCTACCAGCTGTGGCGCCAGGTGCCCAAGGCCACCGGCGGCCCGACCTGGGCCACCGTGCTGGCCGCGGTGCTCGGCGCGGCCATCACCCTGGTGCTGCGCACGCACACCGCCGCGCTGGTCACCCTGTTCACCGCGTCCACGATCATGCCCGCCATCCTGTACGCCTCGACGGTGCTGCTGTACCTGTTCACCGCGCGGCGCCGCCGCGAGCAGCAGGGCCACTTCTCGCTGGGCCGCTGGGAGATCCCGGTCGTCGCGGGCGCGCTGATCTGGCTGGCCTACGAGCTGATCGTGCTCATCGGCCCGAGCGAGTTCCGCGACGCGCAGTACTACGTGCTGGGCGCGCTCGGCCTCGGGCTGCTCGTCTACGCCGGGCAGTGGCTGCTGGAGCCGGGCGCGATGCGCCGCGAGCAAGGTGCGCACGGCGCCGCCGCCCTCGCCACCCCCGGGGAGCCCGCGGCCGGGCAGGAATCCCCGGCGGCCGGGTGAACATCCTCGCCATCGACCAGGGCACCTCGGCCACCAAGGCGCTGCTCGTCGCCGACGGCGGGGAGGTACTCGGGGCGGCCGAGGTGCCGGTGCACCCGCGCAGCCGGCCCGGCGGCGGGATGGAGCAGGACCCGGCCGAGCTGCACGACTCGGTGCTCGCCGCCGGGCGGGCCGCGCTGACCAGCGCCCGGGCCCCGGCGCACGCGGTGGCGCTGGCCAACCAGGGGGAGACCGTGCTGGCCTGGGACCGGCGCACCGGCCGGCCGCTCACCCCGGCCGTGGTGTGGCAGGACCGCCGGTCGGCGGGCATCTGCGTCCGGCTGGCGGCCGATGCGGACGAGCTGGCGAAGATCACCGGGCTGCCGCTGGACCCGTACTTCGCCGCCCCCAAGATGACCTGGCTGCGGGAGAACCTGACCACCGGCGGGGTGGTCACCACCACCGACACCTGGCTGCTGCACCAGCTCGGCGCGGGGTACGTGACCGACGCGTTCGACCGCGTCCCGGACGCTGCTCCTCGACCTCGACACGACGCAGTGGTCACCGGCCGCGTGCCGGTCGTTCGGGCTGAATCCGGGGGAACTGCCGGAGATCACCGACTGCGCCGGGATCACCGGGGAGACGACGGCGTTCGGGCCCGCGCTGCCGGTGGCCGGCCGGGCCGTGGACCAGCAGGCGGCGCTGGCCGCCGAGGCCTGCTTCGCGCCCGGCGAGGCCAAGTGCACCTACGGGACCGGCGCGTTCCTGCTGGCCGCCACCGGGCCGGCCGCGGTGCGCTCCGGGCACGGGCTGGCCGCCTCGGTCGCCTGGCGGCTGGCCGGGACGGCCAGCTACTGCCTGGACGGGCAGGTGTACACGGCCGGGGCCGCGCTGGCCTGGCTGGCCGGGCTGGGCCTGTTGGACGGGCCCGCGGGCCTGGACGCGGCCGGGGAGAGCGTGCCCGACGCCGGGGGCGTCACGTTCCTGCCCGCGCTGGCCGGGCTGGGCGCGCCGCACTGGCGGCCGGACGCCCGCGGCGCGTTCCTCGGCCTGGGCCTCGGTACCTCCCGCGGGCACCTGGCCCGCGCGGTGGCCGAGGGCATCGCCGCCTCGGTGGCGCTGCTGGCCGGCGCGGTGGCCGCGGACTGCGGCGCGCCGCTGCGGCTGCTGCGGGCCGACGGCGGGCTGACCGGGTCCCGGCTGCTCATGCAGGCCCAGGCGGACCTGCTGCAGGTCCCGGTCCAGGTGTGCGCGGCGGCGGACGCGACCGCCCTGGGGGTGGCCGCCTTCGCCCGGCTGGGCAGCGGCGCGGCGGCCACGCTGGCCGAGGCGGCCGGCCTCCCGGAGGTCCGGGCGACCATCGACCCGGCGATCAGTGCGGACCAGGCTTCCGAACGATTGGCCGCGTTCGGCTCCCAGCAGCGGGCGCTGCTCGCCGCTGGGGGCGACCCCCCGGGACCCCCCGCCCGCCGCTCCCGGCCGTGGCCGGCTTCGCCGGCCGCGCGGCCGTCCGGGGGCGCGGACCGGTGACACCTGCCCCCGGGGACGCCGCTGACGTGCTGATCGTCGGGGCCGGGGTGGTGGGCAGCGCCATCGCCCGGACGCTGGCCGGCTACCGGCTGAGCGTGCTGCTGGTGGACCGGGCCGCGGATGCGGGCGCCGGGACCAGCAAGGCGAACACGGCCATCCTGCACACCGGCTTCGACGCGGTCCCGGGCAGCCTGGAGAGCCGGCTGCTGCGGCGGGGCAGCGCGCTGCTGGCCGACTACGCGCGGCAGGCCGGCATCCCGGTGGAGCGGACCGGGGCGCGGCTGGTGGCCTGGACAGCGGAGCAGGAGGCCGCGCTGGACGGCATCGCGGCCAAGGCCGCCCGCAACGGCGTCACCGACGTGCACCGCGCCACCGCGGCCGACCTGTACGCGGCGGAACCGCACCTGGGGCTGGGGGTGCGGGCCGGGCTGGTCATCCCGGGGGAGAGCATCATCTGCCCGTGGACGACCACGCTGGCCTACGCCACCGAGGCGGTCCGGGCCGGGGTGCGGCTGCTGCTGCGCACCGAGGTCACCGGGGTGGGCCTGGGCGGCGGGCCGGCCGGGGCGCACCGGGTGCAGACCAGCCGGGGCGTGCTGCGCGCCCGCTGGCTGGTCAACGCGGCCGGGCTGGACAGCGACCGGATCGACCGGATGGCCGGCGGGGAGTCGTTCACGATCACCCCGCGGCGCGGCGAACTGATCGTGTTCGACAAGCTGGCCCGGCCGCTGATCGGCTCGATCCTGCTGCCCGTCCCGACCGCGCGGACCAAGGGCGTGCTGATCGCGCCGACCGTGTACGGCAACGTGCTGCTCGGCCCGACCGCGGAGGACGTGACCGACCGCACCGCGACCGGCACGACCGCCGCTGGGCTGGTGGCGCTGCTGGATGCGGGTCGCCGGATCATGCCGGACCTGGTCACCGAGGAGGTCACGGCCAGCTACGCGGGGCTGCGGGCCGCCACCGGGCACAGCGACTACCAGATCCAGGTGGACGCGCGGCGGCGCTACGCCTGCGCGGGCGGGATCCGGTCCACCGGGCTGTCCGCCTCGCTGGGCATCGCCGAGCACATAGTGGCCGAACTCGCCGCGGCCGGGCTGGGCCTCGTGCCGCGCGAGACGGCCGGGCCGCCGTCCATGCCTTACCTCGGGCAGACCGGCCTGCGCCCGTACGCCGATGCCGCGCGGATCGCCGCCGACCCGGAGTACGGCCGGATCGTGTGCCACTGCGAGCGGGTCACCCGGGGCGAGATCCGCGACGCGCTGGCCAGCACGCTGCCCCCGGCCGACCTGGACGGGCTGCGCCGCCGCACCCGGGCGATGAACGGCCGGTGCCAGGGGTTCTACTGTGCCGCCACGGTATCCGCGCTGTTCGCCGCCGGCGCCCCGGCGGTGGCGCCGGCGGCGCGGGCCGCGGCCGCCGCGCGGGATCCGGCATGAACACGGACGTGCTGATCGTGGGGGCGGGGCCGGCCGGGCTGGCCGCCGCCGCCGAACTGCGCCGGCTGGGTGTGGGCCGGGTCCTGGTGGCCGAGCGCGAGGAGGCGCCGGGGGGCGTGCCGCGGCACTGCTGGCACACCGGTTTCGGGCTGCGCGACCTGCACCGGGTGCTGGACGGCCCGGGTTACGCCCGCCGGTACGCCGCCGCGGCGGCCCGGGCCGGCGCCGAGATCCGGGCTGGGACGGCCGTCACCGGCTGGGCGCCGGCGGCCGGGGGTCACACGCTGACCCTCACCAGCCCGCGTGGGATCGAGACGGTCGAGGCCGCGGCGGTGCTCCTGGCCACCGGCTGCCGGGAGCGGCCCCGCCCGGCCCGGCTCATCCCCGGCGCCCGGGGCAGCGGCATCATGACCACCGGCGAACTGCAGCAGCGGGTCTACCTGCACGGGCAGCGGCTGCCCGGCCACGCCGTGGTCGTCGGCGCCGAGCACGTCAGCTTTTCGGCCCTGGTCACCCTGGCGCACGCCGGGACCCGGGTCACCGCGCTGGTCACCGAGCACCCGGCCCAGCAGAGTTACCGGGTCTTCGCGGCTGCGGCCCGGCTCCGCTGGCGGGTCCCGGTGTGGCCGCACACCGCCGTGCGCGAAGTGATCGCCGCGCCGGGCCCGGACGGGCCCCGGCTGGCCGCGGTGGACCTGGCCGATACCCGGACCGGCCGGGTCCGGCGCGCCGGCTGTGACTGGCTGGTGTTCACCGGGGACTGGATTCCCGATCACGAACTGGCCCGGCTGGGCGGCGTGCTGATCGACCCGGGGACCCGTGGCCCCGCCGTGGACACCGCGCTGGAGACGACCGTGCCGTGGGTGTTCGCGGCCGGGAACCTCATTCACCCGGCCGAGACCGCGGACGTGGCGGCCCTGGGTGGACGGCACGCGGCCCGGCAGATCGCCGCCCGGCTGGCGGCCCAGGGGCTGGCGGCCCAGGGGCTGGCGGCCCAGGGGCTGGCGGGCCAGGGCCGGCGGGCCAGGGCCTGGCGGGCCAGGGCCGGCGGGCCAGGGCCTGGCGAGCCCCGGGCCGGCCCGGACCCGGCTGCCGGCCGGGTCCCGATCACGGTGGTGCCCCCGCTCAGCTGGATCTCGCCGGCCGCGGCCCGGCCGGGCGTTCTCCCGCCGCGCGGGCGGTTCCTGCTGCGCTGCGGATCGCTGCGCCCGGCCGGGCACATCGAGGTCTGGCAGCGGGACCGGCGGCTGGCCCGGGTCCGCACCCGCCGCCTGGTCCCGGGCCGCCCGGTCCAGTTGCCTGGAGAATGGGCCACCCAGGTGAACCCGGCGGAGGGGCCGGTCCGGGTCCGGCTCGGCTGAGCGGCCCGGGCGCGGTGACGCGAATCAGCCCCGGCGGTGCGGGACGGCCGACCTTACCCTCCCGTAGGGTGGGGGGCCGTGAGTTCTGGGCTGATCGACCGCCGCACGGCCCGCCTGTCGCAGGGGCTGACCGTTGCGGGGTCGGTTCTGCTGATGGCTGGGCTGGCCCTGTGGGCGGTCGGCGGACCCGGCCGGGTGATCCTGCCGTCGGCGGCCGCCGCAACCTGGCTCGTGACGGTGGCTCTGCTGACCGCGGGGGCCAGTTGCGCACTGCTGATGATCACCATCCTGATCACCGCCGGTGGCGGATCCCGGGCCGGTGACCGGGCGGCCTGGGAAGAGCCCGGCGATGACGGCCAGCCGGGCGCGCCTGGGACGGAGGTCTACGGCCAGCCGGGCCCCCCGGGGACCGGGGTGTATACGTTGACGGGCCGTGGCTACCCCACTCCGGGCGACCACGCTGCGGCGGTGTACCCGGCCCAGGACGTGGCGGTGTACCCGGCCCAGGACGTGGCGGTGTACCCGGCCCAGGAGGCTGGGCCCGGCCGCCGCGGCCCGGCCGATTCAGGTTTCGACGTGTGGACCCGTGCCCCTCAGGCGGCCGCACCCGGCAGTCCGCCGGTCAGGCCGGCCACCGGCGGGGCAGGCGAGGGCTGCCCCGGACCCGCGGCCGACCCCCCCGGCCCAGCTGGACCCGATTCTGCGGCCGACCTCCCCGTGCCCGCGGAACCCGGCTCCATGGACCATCTGCCGGCCGTGGCCAGCCCCGCGTCCCTGACCGACGGCTGGGGGTCGGCCAGCCCGGCCGGTCCGCCCGACGGCCACCTGGACATGCCCCAGGACGGGCTCAAGAAGCCGCCGGTCTGGTGGCGGGCGGTCCGCCACCTGGGCAGCTCCCGGCCGCATGGCCTCGACGAGGACTGGCTCCGCTCGCTGCGCGGACCGCAGTCACCGCCGGCGCACCGCGGCTACCCGGGCTCCGGGGACTGACCCGGCCCGCCCAGCCCGGCGACGATCACCTGTACCACCCGCTGGATGAACCCGTCCGTCAGCGGCTGGTGGCCCTGCAGCAGCCGGTGGTAGGCCGCCCCGTACATCAGGTCCAGCGCTACGTCGAGATCGGTGTCGGCGGGAATCTCGCCGCGCTCGATGGCCCGCCGCAGCATGATCCGGTGCTGCGCCCGCAGCGGTTCTACCACCTGGGCCCGCCATGCCATGGCCAAGTCCGGGTCCTCCTGGGCGGCCGCGACCAGCCCGGCCAGCATGCGCCCGGCTGGGGTCTGGGTGACGGCCCGTACCCAGGCCCGTAGTGCGGCCAGCAGGTCGCCCCGGAGCGTCCCGGAGTCCGGGAGTGGCTGCGCGGCGCTGAAGCCGGCCATGAACGCGTCCAGCGCCAGCGCCCCCCGGGACCGCCAGCGCCGGTAGATGGTCGCCTTGCCCACCCCGGCCCGGGCCGCGACCTCTTCCATGGACATCCCGGTCAGCCCGCGCTCGGCCAGCAGTTCGGTCGCCGCCCGCAGGATGGCCCGGTCGGCGGCCTCACTCCGGGGGCGGCCCCGCGCCCGGGCATCCGGGGTGTCCGGGCCGTCTGAGCCGTCCGGGCCGTCCTGGTCGTCTGAGCCGTCCTGGCCGTCTGAGCCGTCCGGGGCGGCCGCCGGAATACCTGAGCGGGTCATCCAGTTACCACCCATGGCTATATACGAAACGATCCGTATCGGATAGGTCCTGTGACCCAGCGTAGGACGATTTCCCCGCAGCGCCAAGCTCTCGCTTCCGGTCATCCGGTCACCACCAGGGCACCCGCCGGGCCGGCCAGGACCAGCGGCCCGGGATACAGCCGGGCCGCCCTGGCGCTGATCCTGACCGCCTCGTTCATGGTCGTCCTGGATTTCTCGATCGTGAACGTGGCCCTGGCCTCGATCCAGCGCGAGCTGCACTTCGCGGCGTCGGCCGCGCAGTGGGTGGTCACCGGCTACGCGATCACGTTCGGCGGCCTGCTCATCCTGGGCGGCCGGGCGGCTGACCTGTTCGGCCGGCGCCGGATGTTCCGCGCCGGCCTCATCGCGTTCTCCGCCGCTTCGCTCGCGGGCGGGCTGGCCCGCGACCCGGGGCTGCTCATCGCCGCGCGGGCGGTACAGGGCGCCGGGGCCGCGCTGGTGGCGCCGGCCGCGCTGTCTCTGATCACGACCGGCTTCCCGGAGGGGCACCAGCGCAACCGGGCGCTCGGCCTGTACGGCGCGACCGCGTCCATCGGATTCGTGGCCGGTCAGGTGCTCGGCGGCGTCCTGGTCCAGTTCACCAGCTGGCGGGCGGTATTCCTGGTCAATGTGCCGGTCGGGCTGGCCGCGGTGCTGCTCATTCCGTACCTGCTCGGCCGGGGCCGGGAGAACCGAATCCCGCGCCGCCTGGACCTGGGCGGCGCGCTGCTGGTCACGACCTCGGTCGCCGCCGTGGTGTTCGGCGTCTCCGAGGCGGGCACGGCCGGGTGGGCCAGCCCGCTGGTGCTCGGCGCCGCGGTCCTGGCGGCCGCCACCCTGGCGCTGTTCCGGCTGGCCGAGCAGCGGCATCCCGATCCACTGGTGCCAAGGGACCTGCTGCGGCAGCCCTCGCTGCGCCGGGGTGGCGCTCTGATCATGCTGCTCGGCATCTGGAACGGCGGGGAGATGCTGGTGCTGTCGCTGTATTTCCAGCAGGTGCTGCACGATTCGCCGCTGGTGACCGGCCTGGCCATCGCGCCGCAGGGCATGGTCGGCTTCCTGGCCGGGACGGCCGGTGCCCGCCTCGCGGCCCGGCTGGGACTCCGCCGCCTGCTGATCCTGACCAACGCGGTGGCCACGGCCGGCTTCCTCGTGCTCACCCGGCTGCCGGCCGCGGGCGGCTACAGCCCATTGCTCACGGCGGTCACGTTGGTCGGGTTCGGCACCGCGGGGACGGCGTTCGGCGCGATGGTCAGCGCCAGCAAGGGCGTGCCGGACGCCGACCAGGGCCTGGCCGGTGGGGTGATCAACACGAGCCGCCAGATTGGCGCCGGGATCGGCGCCGCGCTGCTGCCCGCGGTCGCCCTGACATTCAGCCGCGGCGGCCAGGCCGGGGTCACCGGCGACCGGGCGGCGATGCTGGCCGGGGCGGTCGCCGCTGGGCTGGGCACCGTGATCGCATTCAGCTATGGCCGGCGCCGGGCGGCCGCCCTCCCGCCCTCCCGCCCGGCCGGCCAACTCGGCCGACCGGCTCACGCGCGCTGACCCGGGCTGGGGCCCCAGAGCACACGCCGCCAGAAGCGGCGGGTGCTCATCAGCCGCAGCCGGTTACGCCAGCCCAGCCGCGGTACCGGCGTGTGAATGCACAGACCGGTGTCGCCAGGTAGCAGGCAATCGCCGCCGCACGCGCCCCAGCAGTGCGGGCAATGCCTGGTGACCGGCATCGGGACGCGGGGACTGGTCAGCCCGAGCGGCCGTAGTCGTCCTCGAGGCGGACGATGTCGTCCTCACCGAAGTAGTCGCCGTGCTGGACCTCGACGAAGACCAGCGGCTCGGACCCGCTGTTGTGGATCCGGTGCGCGACACCCAGGCCGACGTTGACCGCCTGCCCCGGCTTGACCGCGACGTCCGTGCCATCCAGGGTGACCACGCCCTCGCCGGCCACGATGAACCAGTGCTCGGCCCGCCGGGCGTGCTTCTGGTAGCTGAGCCGCTGGGACGGGTGCACCTCGATGGTCTTGACCTTGAAAGTGTCGCCCGCGCTCAGGACCGTGTAGCTGCCCCAGGGGCGCTCGGAGTGTTCAAGTTCAGTCACCTGCACATCCTGCCCGATCGGGCGGCGCGCCCGGGCCAGCAGCCCCACTCCCGGCAGCCCACCTTGGCATCCCCGTCCGCCCGGGCCAGCAGCCCCACCCTGGCATCCCCGTCCGCCCGGGCCAGCAGCCCCACCCTGGCATCCCCGTCCGCCCGGGTGGGCAACCCCACCCCGGCATCCCCACCGGCACACCCGGTACCTTGACGTCGAGATAAGCTCAGCCTAGCGTGAGAGTCGTAATTTAGCTCGACGTCAAGATACTTGCGGCGCGGCCCAGCGCCGAGGAGCACAGCCCAGGGAGGCGGACCCCGATGACCGCGAACAGCTTCGGCAGCCTGGCCACCTTGCTGGTCGGCGGGACCGAGTACCAGATACACCGGCTCGATGCGGTGGCCGGGTCGGCGAGCCTGCCGTTCAGCCTGAAGGTGTTGCTGGAGAACCTGCTGCGCACCGAGGACGGGCGCAACGTGACCCCCGGGCACGTCACCGCCCTGGCCAGCTGGGACGAGAAGGCCGAACCGGACACCGAGATCCAGTTCACCCCGGCCCGGGTCATCCTGCAGGACCTGACGGGCGTGCCGGCCGTGGTCGACCTGGCCACGATGCGCGAGGCGATGCGGGACCTGGGTGGCGACCCAGCCAAGATCAATCCCTTGGTCCCGGCCGAGCTCGTCATCGACCACTCGGTGGTCGCGGACATCTTCGGCCGCCCGGACGCATTCGACCGGAACGTCGAGCTGGAGTTCACCCGCAACCGGGAGCGGTTCCAGTTCCTGCGCTGGGGCCAGGAGGCGTTCCGCCAGTTCAAGGTGGTGCCGCCCGGCACCGGCATCGTGCACCAGGTGAACATCGAGCACCTGGCCCGGGTGGTCATGGCCCGCGACGGTGCCGCCTACCCGGACACCTGCGTCGGCACCGACTCGCACACCACCATGCAGAACGGCCTGGGCGTGCTCGGCTGGGGCGTTGGCGGCATCGAGGCCGAGGCGGCCATGCTGGGCCAGCCGATCAGCATGCTTATCCCGCGGGTGGTCGGCTTCCGGCTGACCGGCGAGCTGCCGTCCGGCGCCACCGCCACCGACCTGGTGCTCACGATCACGGAATTGCTCCGGGCGCACGGCGTGGTCGGTAAGTTCGTCGAATTCCACGGGGACGGAGTGGGCTCCGTGCCGGTCGCGAACCGGGCCACGATCGGGAACATGAGCCCCGAGTTCGGCTCCACCTGCGCGATCTTCCCGATCGACGGGCAGACCCTGGACTACCTGCGGCTGACCGGCCGCCCAGCGGAGCAGGTCGCGCTGGTCGAGGCGTACGCCAAGGAACAGGGCCTGTGGCACGAGCCGTCCGCCGATCCTCACTACTCCGAGGAACTCGAGCTGGACCTGTCCACCGTGGAGCCGTCGCTGGCCGGGCCGAAGCGGCCGCAGGACCGGGTGGCCCTGGCCCGCGCCAAGGGCTCCTTCCGCGCGGCGCTCGGCAACTACGTGCAGCTCGACCGGCTCGACGAGGAGGTGGCCGGTACGTTCCCGGCGTCCGACCCGTTCGTCCCGGACCGGGAGAACGGCCAGGACGCCCAGCCCGCCGGCCAGCCCGCGCCGGCCCGCGCCGGCCGCCCGTCCCAGCCGGTCGAGGTCACCCTCGACGACGGAACGAAGACCTCCGTGGACCACGGTTCCGTCGTCATCGCGGCCATCACGTCGTGTACGAACACCTCGAACCCCTCGGTCATGATCGGCGCCGCGCTG
This sequence comes from uncultured Actinomycetes bacterium, assembly GCA_963837515.1. Taxonomy (GTDB): domain Bacteria; phylum Actinomycetota; class Actinomycetes; order Streptosporangiales; family Streptosporangiaceae; genus RYN-230. Next base: position 511,323 of record CAWINT010000014.1, on the reverse strand, counting down.
CTGGCCCGCAACGCGGTCGAGGCCGGGCTGAACCGTAAGCCGTGGGTCAAGACCACGCTGGCCCCCGGCTCCAAGGTGGTCATGGACTACTACGAGCGCGCCGGGCTGCTGCCCTACCTGGACAAGCTCGGGTTCAACCTGGTCGGCTACGGCTGCACCACGTGCATCGGCAACTCCGGGCCGCTGCCGGAGGCGATCAGCACGGCGGTCAACGAGAACGACCTGGCCGTGGTGTCGGTGCTGTCCGGTAACCGTAACTTCGAGGGCCGGATCAACCCCGACGTAAAGATGAACTACCTGGCCTCGCCGCCGCTGGTGGTGGCCTACGCGCTGGCCGGCACGATGGACATCGACATGGAGCGCGAGCCGCTCGGCGCCCGGCCCGACGGCTCCCCGGTGTACCTGCGGGACATCTGGCCGTCCGCCACCGAGATCGCGGCGGTGGTGCAGGACGCGGTCTTGGCGGAGATGTTCAGCCGGGACTACGCCGACGTGTTCGAGGGCGACGACCGCTGGCGGGCGCTGGACGTACCCGCGGGGGACACGTTCGCGTGGGACCCGGACTCCACCTACGTACGCAAGCCCCCGTATTTCGACGGGATGCCGGACAAGCCCGCCCCGGTCAGTGACGTCCACGGGGCCCGGGTGCTGGCCCTGCTGGGTGACTCGGTGACCACCGACCACATCTCCCCGGCCGGCGCGATCAAGACCGACAGCCCGGCCGGGAGGTACCTGACCGAGCACGCGGTGGAGCGCAGGGACTTCAACTCCTACGGCTCGCGGCGCGGCAACCACGAGGTCATGATCCGCGGCACGTTCGCCAACATCCGGCTGCGCAACCAGTTGGCCCCCGGCACCGAGGGCGGGGTCACCGCGCACCTGCCGGACGGCGAGCAGATGCCGATCTACGACGCCTCGCGGAAGTACCTCGGGGAGGGCACGCCGCTGATCGTGCTGGGCGGCAAGGAGTACGGGTCCGGGTCGTCCCGGGACTGGGCGGCCAAGGGCACCCTGCTGCTCGGCGTCCGCGCCGTGCTGGCGGAGTCGTTCGAGCGGATCCACCGCTCCAACCTGATCGGCATGGGCGTGCTGCCGCTGCAGTACCGGTCCGGGGAGTCGGCCGCCTCGCTCGGCCTGACCGGCCGCGAGGTCTTCGAGATCACCGGGATCGAGGAGATGAACGGCGGGGCGGTGCCGCGCGAGGTGACGGTCCGGGCGGACGGCCGGGAGTTCCGGGCCGTGGTGCGTATCGACACCCCGGGCGAGGCCGAGTACTACCGGCACGGCGGGATCATGCAGTACGTGCTCCGCTCCCTGCTCGGCTGACCCGGCGGCCGGATCTCGTCAGCGGTGTTGATTACCCCCCCGTTCTGGGGGGTAATCAACACCGCTCCCGGATTGGCCACCCTTGGGCGGGGCGGGCCGCGGTGGCCGGTAGCGTGGCGGGGACATGCCTGAGCCCGCCACGCCCGCCGTCCTGCCCGGCTCCCGGGCCCGTCGCCGGGCCGCGGGTGCGGCGCTGTTCATCGCCGGGATCACCGCGCTCGCCTTCAACATGCGCGCAGCGATCACCAGCCTGCCGCCGTTGTTCCCGGAACTAGGCGTCAGCCTGCGGTTGTCCGCGGCCGCCCTGTCGGTGCTGGCGTCGCTGCCGGTGCTGTGCTTCGGCCTGTTCTCCGGGACCGGGGCCCCGCTGGCCCGGCGGTTCGGCGAGGAACGGGTGCTCGGCGCCGCGCTCGTCGCGCTGGCCGCCGGCCTGGCGCTGCGCGGCGCGTTCCCCGGGGCGATGCTGTACCCGGGGACCGCGCTCGCCGCGGCGGCCATCGCGCTGCTCAACGTGCTGCTGCCGAGCCTGGTCAAGCGGCGCCACCCGGACCGGGCCGGGCTGCTGGTCGGCATCTACCTGCTCGGGCTGTACGCCGGCTCCATCCTCTCGGCGGCGCTGGCGGTGCCCGTCTACCGGGCCACCAGCGACTCGGTGCCGGTGGCCCTGGGGCTGTGGGCGCTGCCCGCCCTGGCCGCCGCGGTGGTGTGGCTGCCGCAGCTGAACTACCGCACCGTGCCGGCCGCCCGGGCCGGTCGCGGCGGGCCGGGCCGCGTGCTGGTCTACCGGCACGCGCTGACCTGGCAGGTGACCGGGTTCATGGGGCTGCAGAGCCTGACCTACTACGCGGCGCTGTCCTGGCTGCCCACCATGTTCCGGGACCGCGGGGTCAGCGCGGGCGGGGCGGGCACCCTGCTGGCCCTGATGACCTTCGGCGGCGCGGTCACCGCACTGGTCATCCCGGTGCTCGCGCACCGCGCCAGGGACCAGCGGATGCTGGCCGCCGGTACCGTCGCGGCCAGCGTGGCCGGGCTGGCCGGCGCCTGGTTCGCCCCGCTGGGCTCCGCGGTCGCCTGGGTCCTGCTGCTCGGGCTGGGCCAGGGTGCCGCGCTGGGGCTGGCCATCTTCTTCACCATGGCCCGGGCCCCGGATCCGGGTACCGCCGCCTCGCTGTCGTCCTTCGCGCAGAGCATCGGCTACCTGCTGGCCACCACGGGCCCGCTGGTGGTCGGCTTCCTGCACTCGGCCACCGGCGGGTGGACCGTGCCGGTGCTGCTGGTCCTGGTGCTCACCGCGGCCGAACTGGCGGCCGGCTGGCCGCCGGCCGGCACCTGACACTGCCCGCCCGCCGCGGGGCCCCGGTGGCGCAGCCCGGCTCCGCGGCCCGCTGACGCCGGGCCACTGCCCCGTCCCGAAACATTTCCGAAAGGTATTGCCGGGAACGGGCGGCGCGCCTACTGTCCGGGGCAGAGGCTGTCTCCGCGCTCCGCGGGTCCCCAGTTCCCGCGGAGCATCCGCCCCGGAGGGAAGCACGATGGCGCCGGCCCGGATCGCGATCGTGGGCACCGGGACCATCGCCCGGGTGCACCTGGCGGCGCTCCGCGCCGCCGGCGCGGACGTGGTCGCCGCCGTCGACACCGACGCCGGGCGGCTGGCCGCGTTCGGGGCCGAGCACGGGATCGGGCCGCGGTTCACCGGCTTGGGCCCGATGCTCGCCGCGGTCCGCCCGGACCTGGTCCACCTGTGCACCCCGCCCGCGCTGCACGGCGAGCAGGCGGGCCGCTGCCTGGACGGCGGTGTGTCGGTGCTGGCCGAGAAGCCGCCCGCGCTCAGCCTGCGCGAGCTGGACCAGGTGGCCGCGGCCGCGGCGGCCGGCGGCGCATGGTTCGCCACGGTGTTCCAGCACCGGTTCGGGTCCGGGGCGCGGAGGCTGCGCGCGGTGGCGGCGTCCGGGGTGCTGGGCCGGCCGCTGCTGGCGCTCTGCCAGACGACCTGGTTCCGGGACCAGGCGTACTTCGAGGTGCCCTGGCGGGGGCGGTGGGCGTCCGAAGGCGGTGGCCCCACCCTGGGCCACGGCATTCACCAGCTCGACCTGCTGCTGCACGTGCTCGGCGAATGGACCGAGGTGACGGCGGTCGCCCGGCGGCAGGCCCGGCGGATCGAGACCGAGGACCTGTCGCTGGCGCACGTGAGCTTCGCCAACGGCGCCGTGGCCAGCGTGGTGAACAGCCTGCTGTCCCCGCGGGAGGAGAGCTACCTGCGATTCGACTTCGAGCACGGGACCGTGGAGCTCAGCCACCTGTACGGCTACACCGACCGGGACTGGCGGGTCACTCCCGTGCCCGGCCACGAGGCGGCCGTCCGGGCGGCCTGGGCGGCGGGGGAGCAGGGCACCGGGAGTGGCCACCGGGCCCAGTTCGCCGAGGTGCTGCGGTGCCTGGCGCGGGACACGGCGCCGCCGGTGACGCTGCCGGAGGCCCGCCGGACCCTGGCCCTGGTCACCGCCATCTACGCCGCCGCCTTCACCGGCCGGCCGGTCCGGGCCGGCGACCTGGCGGGCAGCCCGTTCTATTCGGCTATGGAAGGCAGTGGTGCCCGATGGTGACGCCGTCCGCTACGGACGACGGCCAGGCGATCCGGCTGGCCTGCGGGGCGGCCGAGTTGTTCCGCTATGTCTACCGGCCGGACGGCCCGCAGGCGGATTCGCCCCGGCCGTACTTCCACCCGCTGCGCACCCGGGACGGCATGTTGGTCAGCGGGTTCCGCCCGGCCGACCATCCGTGGCACCAGGGCCTGTCCTGGGCGCTGCCCAACGTCGGCACGGAGAACTTCTGGGGCGGCCCCACCTACCGGCAGGGCCGGGGCTACGAGCAGCTGGCCAACAACGGGGAGATGCGGCACGTCCGTTTCGCCGGTGCCGGTGCCGGTGCCGGTGCCGGTGCCGGTGCCGGTGCCGGTGTCGGCGTCCAGGCCGGGGAGCTGCGCCTGCAGCAGCAGCTGACCTGGATCACCGAGCAGGGGCAGGCCTGGTTCCGGGAGCGCCGGCGGATCCGGGCCCGGCTGCTGCCCGGGCCCGCGGCCTGGGCTCTGCTGTTCGAGACCAGCATGCGCAGCGTCCATCACGCCAGCCTGCCGATCGGCAGCCCCGGGACGGAGGGGCGGGCACTGGCCGGGTACGGCGGCCTGTTCTGGCGCGGCCCGGAGGACTTCCGCGGCGGCCGGGTCATCGCCCCCGGCGGCCCGGAGGCCGGGCAGCTGGGCTGGCGCGGGCCGTGGCTGGCCTTCACCGGCCAAGAGGCGGGCACCGGCCGGGCCGCCACGCTGCTGTTCCGCGACGACCCGGGGAACGCCGGGTATCCGGTCGCGTGGTTCGTCCGCCGGGAGCCGTACGCCTGCCTGTGCCCGGCGCCGTTCTTCGCCGCGGAGCGGATGGTGGCGCCGGGGGAGGTGCTGACCCTGCGGTACCAGGTGGCGGTGGCGGACGGCGAGCTGACCGGGGAGGCGTGCGCCGGCCTGGTCAGGGAACTGGCTGAGGTGACGGAGCCCGGCGGGGCAGCCGGCCCGGCCAGCCTGGCGGGTCCGGGAGCGGCCCGGTGAGCGGCCGGGCCGGGGCGGACGCGGTGGCCGCTGGCCCCGGGGCGGACGTGGTGGCCGCCGGCCCGCCGGGGGCCGATCCCGCGCTGGCCTTTCCCGGCGCCACCGGGGTGACCCTGCTCGACGTCTACGACTGGGTGGCGCCGGACGGGCTGCGCGGCGGGTCGGCGCATGTCCACCTGGCTTCGACCGAGGGGTACGTGGTGCTCCGCGGGGCGGGCCGACTGCAGACGCTGGGCGCGCAGGGCTTCCGCGACGAGCCGTTGCGCCCCGGCGACTGCCTCTGGTTCACCCCCGGGACGGTGCACCGGCTGGTGAACGGGGACGGCACGCTGCAGATCCTGGTCATCATGCAGAACGCGGGCCTGCCCGAGGCGGGGGACTGCGTGCTGACCTTCCCGCCGGACGTGCTCGCCGACCCGGCCCGCTACGCGGAGGCGGCGTCCCTGGACCCGCCTCCCGGCCGGATCGCGGGGGCGGCCGCCAGCGGCCCGGCCGCCCGGGACACCGGAGGTACCCGGGACGCCCGGGATGCCCGCGCAGCCGCCGCCCGCCGCCGCCGCGACCTGGCCATCGACGGCTTCACCGAGCTGCGGGCGCAGGTGACCCGGGACGGGCCCGGGGCGCTCCGGCCCTTCCTGGACGCCGCGGTGCGGCTCACCGCTGACCGGGTCCCTGACTGGCGCGGCCGCTGCCAGGCGGCCGCGGTGGCCGCGCACACCGCCGGGCAGCTGACCGCTCTCGGTGCCGGGCACGCCGCCCTCCTGGAGACCGGCACGGTCCTGCGGGCCAGCAGCCCGCCCAGCCGTCCCACCTACGGCCTGTGCGGCCGCCTGACCTCCTACGGCCCACCGCATGTGCCCAGGCAATGACCGGGGACCGGGGCGCGGTGGCGGGAGCCGTCTTACGCGGGGCGTCCCCGCGGTGAGTTGGTGCCGGATATGGGCCTCAAGTCACCGCGGAAGGCTGGGTGGTGCGCGGGCGCGGCCGCGTGGTGGGGGACGCCGGGAGTGGGAGGTGGTCGGCTACGATAACGGCGTCGAAGTGTTTCGGTCTGCGCTGGAAGCCGCCCGGCCAGCGCCGGGACTGGTCACGGCGGGAAGGGTGGTGCCTGCCGTGGCCAGCCAGCCAGGAGAGCCCACGCGAAGCCGGCCCGCGCGGAAGGACCCCAAACGGGACGGCCCCGGGCGGCGGCCGACGCTGGCGGTGGTGGCCGAGCAGGCCGGTGTCTCGCTGCCCACCGTGTCGAAGGTGGTGAACGGGCGTCCCGACGTGGCCCCGGACACCCGGGCCCGGGTCGAGCGGCTGCTCGGCGAGCTCAACTACACCCGCCCCGGCCCGCGCCGCGGCCGCCGGGCCGGGCTGATCGACCTCATCTTCAACGGCCTGGACAGCCCGTGGGCGGTCGAGATCCTGCGCGGCGTGGAGGACTGGTGCTCCGGGCACGGCGTCGCAGTGACGGTGTCAGCGGTGCGCCACGGCAGCGCCCGCCCGGCCAGCTGGACCAGCGCGCTGGCCAGCCACGACACCGACGGGGTGATTCTGGTCACCTCGGAACTGTCCGCGGCGCAGCTGCAGCAACTGCACGCGGAAGGCATCCCGCTGATCGCCGTTGACCCGGTCAACCTGCCTGACCCGGCGCTGCCCAGCGTCGGCGCGACCAACTGGGCGGGCGGCATCGCCGCCACCGAGCACCTGCTGGCCCGCGGGCACCGGCGCATCGCGGCGATCAGCGGCCCGGTGCACTACCTGTGCAGCCGGGCCCGGGTGGACGGTTACCGCTCGGCGCTGGACCAGGCCGGGATCCGGCCGGACCCGGCGCTGATCCGGCACGGCACGTTCCAGCACGAGGACGGCTTCACCTGTGGTGGCGAGCTGCTCGATTTGGACGACCGGCCGACAGCCATCTTCGCCGGCAGCGACCAGCAGGCCCTGGGCGTCTACGAGGCGGCGCGGCGGCGCGGGCTGCGGATCCCGCAGGACCTGTCCGTGGTCGGTTTCGACGACCTGCCCGCCGCGCGCTGGGTCTCCCCGCCGCTCACCACGGTCCGCCAGCCGCTGGCCAACATGGGCCGGGTGGCGGCCGAGATGCTCGGCAGCCTGGTCGACGGCACGCCCCCGCGCAGCCAGCGGGTCGAGCTGGCCACCGAGCTGGTGATCCGGGATTCCACGGCCGCTGTGCTCGCCCGGGGGGACGACCCCCCGGAACCCCCCGGGATCACCGGCTCAGCGAGGCCCTCCTCCGGAGGGCCTCCCTTCCCCGGTCAAATCGCCCGGGGGACGACCCCCCGGAACCCCCCGGGATCACCGGCTCAGCGAGGCCCTCCTCCGGAGGGCCTCCCTTCCCCGGTCAATCGCCGGGGGGACGACCCCCGGAACCCCCGGGATCACCGGCTCAGCGAGGCCCTCCTCCGGAGGGCCTCCCTTCCCCGGTCAATCGCCCGGGGGACCCCCCGGAACCCCCCGGGATCACCGGCTCAGCGAGGCCCTCCTCCGGAGGGCCTCCCTTCCCCGGTCAAATCGCCCGGGGGGACGACCCCCCGGAACCCCCCGGGATCACCGGCTCAGCGGTGGATCCCTAGTTGCGCGGTCGCAATGTTTCCGATACGACTTTCGGCGGTGCCGGCCACCGGGCCGCTGGCCGGGCGGCAGGCCGAGCCCGCCAGAAGCGGGCCAGGTAGGTTCGGAACCGTCGCCGCTGGAGGTGTGCCGCATGCTGGTTGCCGGGGTGGATTCGTCCACGCAGTCCACCAAGGTGCTGCTCTGCCGGGCGGAGGACGGCTCCGTCGTCGCCCGCGGCAGTGCCCCGCACCCGCCCGGCACCGAGTGTGACCCCGAGGCCTGGTGGACCGCGCTGCAGCAGGCCGGGGCGGGCCTGCTGGACCGGGCAGGCGCGGTGGCCGTGGCCGGTCAGCAGCACGGCATGGTGGCCCTGGACGAGGACGGCGCGGTGATCCGGCCCGCGATGCTCTGGAACGACCTGCGGTCCGCCCCGGCGGGCCAGCAGCTGATCGCCGAGCGGGGCGGCCCGGCGTGGTGGGCTGAGCACACCGGCAGCGTGCCCAGCGCGTCGTTCACCGTGACCAAGCTGCGCTGGCTGGCCGAGCACGAGCCGGACAACGCCCGGCGGGTAGCCCAGGTGCTGCTGCCGCACGACTGGGTCACCTGGCGGCTGGCCTCCGAGGGGCGGAGCCCGGCCGAGCCGGTCACCGACCGCGGTGAAGCGTCCGGCACCGGGTACTTCTCACCCTCGTCCAGCCGCTGGCTGCCCGAGGTCGCCGCGGCCGCGCTGGGCCACGAGCCCGCCCTGCCCCGCGTCGCCAGATCCGCTGAGGCGATCGGCCGGACCGTCACCGGCGCGCTGCTGGCCCCCGGCACCGGCGACAACATGGGCGCGGCCCTCGGCCTGGGCCTGGAGCCTGGTGAGCTGGTCACCTCCATCGGCACGTCCGGCACCGCGTACGCGGTGACCGAGCACCCGGTGGCTGACACCACCGGGGCGGTGGCCGGCTTCGCCGACGCCACCGGCCGGTACCTGCCGTTGATCGCCACGGTGAACGCGGGCCTGGTGCTGGCCGCGGTGGCCAGGCTGATCGGCACCGACGTGTCCGGGCTGTCCGACGCCGCGCTGGCCGCCGGGCCGGGCGCGGGCGGTCTCACCCTGCTGCCCTACCTGGACGGCGAGCGCACCCCGAACCGCCCCCGGGCCACCGGCGTGCTGCAGGGCCTGACCACCCGGAACGCCACCCCGGAGAACTTCGCCCGGGCCGCCGTCGAGGCGGTCCTGGCCACGCTGGCCGAGGCGGCCGACCTCATTGCCGCGCAGGGCGCGGAGCGGCACCGGGTGCTGCTGATCGGCGGCGGGGCCCGGTCCGAGGCGGCCCGCCGCCTGGCCCCCGGGATCTTCGGCGCGCCGGTGCTGGTGCCCGAGCCGGAGGAGTACGTGGCACTCGGCGCGGCCCGCCAGGCGGCCTGGGCGCTGGCCGGCACGGCCGAGCCGCCCGCCTGGCCACGGCACCTGCCGCAGGAGTACACCGGCCCCGCCCAGCCAGCCATCCGGGAGCGGATGGCGTGGCTGGCGGGGGCGACCAAGGAATGGGATGAGAGCGCTCCCACGCGGCCGGCCACCGCGCTGGGCGGCGGCGCCGACAGCGGCGCCGACATCGACAGCGACGCAAACGGCGGCCCCGACGGCGGCCCGGCAGCGGCGCAAGCAGCGGCGCAGACAGCACGGCCGCGATGACGAGCCTGGAAGAAAGGACTGCCCGGTGAGCACAGACGCATACGTCCCCACCCCGGAGGACCGGTTTTCGTTCGGTATCTGGACTGTCGGCTGGCAGGGAGTGGATGTCTTCGGCGGTCCGGTGCGGCCGCCGATGCCCGCCGACCGGGCCGTCCGCAAGCTCGCGGAACTGGGCGCCTACGGGGTCAACTTCCACGACAACGACGTGTTCGGCTTCGAGGACAGCGAGGCGGAGCGGGACCGGAAAATCGCCGACTTCCGCCGGGCCCTGGACGAGACCGGGCTGGTGGTGACGACCGCGACCACCAACCTGTTCGGCCACCCGATCTTCAAGGACGGCGGGTTCACCGCCAGCGACCGGGACGTGCGCCGGTTCGCGCTGGCCAAGGTGATGCGCAACCTGGACCTGGCCGCCGAGCTGGGGGCGGGCGTGTACGTGTTCTGGGGCGGCCGGGAGGGGGCCGAGTCCGGGGCGGCCAAGGACATCCGCGCCGCGCTGGCCCGCTACAAGGAGGGCCTCGACCTGCTCTGCCAGTACGTCATCGACCAGGGCTACCGCCTGCGCTTCGCGATCGAGCCGAAGCCGAACGAGCCGCGCGGCGACATCCTGCTGCCCACCGCCGGGCATGCCCTCGCGTTCATCAACGAACTCGAGCACGCGGACATGGTCGGCATCAACCCGGAGATCGGGCACGAGCAGATGGCCTCGCTCAACTACGCGCACGGCATCGCGCAGGCGCTGTGGCACGGCAAGCTGTTCCACATCGACCTGAACGGCCAGAACGGCCCGCGGTACGACCAGGACCTGCGGTTCGGCGCCGGCAACGCCCGGGAGGCGTTCTGGATCGTGGACACGCTGCTGGCGGGCGGCTACGACGGGCCGGTGCACTTCGACTACAAGCCGCCGCGGACCGAGGACGACGAGGGCGTCTGGGTGTCCGCCGCGGCGTGCATGCGCAACTACCTGATCCTGCGCGAGAAGGCCCGCGCCTTCCGCGCCGACCCGGAGGTCAAGGCGGCGCTGGCCGCCTCCGGGGTGGAAGACCTGGCCACGCCCACGCTCACGGCCGGTGAGACCTGGCGGGACGTGCGCGGTTTCACCCCGGACATCGACGCCCTGGCCAACCGCGGCCTGGGCTACGAGCGGCTCGACCAGCTCGCCCTGGAGCACCTCTACGGCGTTCGCTGAGTCACATTGGGCCGGGCTTCTGCGTACCCCGCAGGCCCGGCCCAATAGACTCCAGGGAATGGCCGCTGAGATGAGGGAGCAGCACAGGTGAGCTTGCTGGAATCCATCACCGGCCCGCGGGACCTCAAGCAACTGGAGCCCGACCAGTTGCCGGTCCTGGCCAGTGAGATCCGGGACCTGCTGGTCGAGACCGTGTCGCGGACCAGCGGGCACCTGGGGCCGAACCTGGGCGTCGTGGAACTGACGATCGCACTGCACCGGGTGTTCGAGTCGCCCGTGGACAAGATCGTCTTGGACACCGGCCACCAGTCCTACGTGCACAAGCTGCTCACCGGGCGGATAGCCGAGTTCGGCACGCTGCGGCAGCGCGGCGGGCTGTCCGGCTACCCGAGCCGCGCGGAGTCCGAGCACGACCTGGTGGAGAACTCGCACGCCTCCACCAGCCTGTCCTACGCGGACGGGCTGGCCAAGGCGTACCGGCTGCGCGGCGAGGCCGACCGCACCGTGGTCGCCATCATCGGCGACGGAGCGCTGACCGGGGGCATGGCCTGGGAGGCGCTGAACAACATCGCGGTGGCCAAGGACAGCCGGCTGGTCATCGTGGTCAACGACAACGGCCGGTCCTACCAGCCGACCATCGGCGGCGTGGCGCACCACCTGGCCAGTGTCCGGGTCAACCAGCGTTACGAGAACGTGCTGGACTACATCAAGACCACGCTGACCCGCACCCCGGTGGTCGGCCCGCCGCTGTACGGCACGCTGCACGGGATGAAGAAGGGCCTGAAAGACGTCCTGCAGCCGCAGGTGCTGTTCGAGGACCTCGGCATCAAGTACCTGGGCCCGATCGACGGCCACGACGAGCAGGCGGTGGAGCAGGCGCTCCGCCGGGCCCGCGGCTTCGGCCACCCGGTGCTGGTGCACGTGATCACCCGGAAGGGGTTCGGCTACCAGCTGGCCGAGGACAACGAGGAGGACTGCCTGCACCAGGTGCCGGCGGCCGCGCCGGCCGGCGTGGTGCCCGGGACACCGAAGCGCACCTGGTCGGAGGTGTTCGGCGACGCGCTGCTGTCGATCGGCGCGCGGCGCCCGGACGTCGTGGCGCTGACCGCCGCCATGCTGCACCCGACCGGGCTGGCGCCGTTCGCGGCCGCCCACCCGGAGCGGGTGTTCGACGTGGGCATCGCCGAACAGCACGCGGTGACCAGCGCGGCCGGGCTGGCCATGGGCGGGCTGCACCCGGTGGTGGCGATCTACGCCACGTTCCTGAACCGGGCGTTCGACCAGGTGCTGATGGACGTGGCGCTGCACCGGCTGCCGGTCACCTTCGTGCTGGACCGGGCGGGCGTCACCGGCCCGGACGGGGCCAGCCACAATGGCATGTGGGACGGCTCGATCCTGCAGGTCGTCCCGGGGCTGCGGATCGCCGCGCCGCGCGATGGCAGCCGGATCGCCGAACTGCTCAGTGAGGCGGTCGCGGTCAGCGGCGGGCCGACCGTGGTGCGTTTCCCCAAGGGCAACGTGGGTGCGGAGGCGGAGGCGGTGGCCAAGGCCGGCGGGATGGACGTGCTGCGCCAGCCGGACGGCGGCGCCGCCCCGGACGTGCTGCTGGTCGGGGCGGGGCCGATGGCCGTGAGCGGCCTGGTCGCGGCGGACCGGCTGGCCGACCAGGGCATCGCGGTGACCGTGGTCAACCCACGGTGGACCAAGCCGGTGGACCCGGCGCTGGCCGGGCTGGCCCGCCGGGCCCGGCTGGTGGTGACGGTCGAGGACAACGGGCTGGTCGGCGGGTTCGGCGACGCGGTGTGCCGGCTGCTGCGCGAGGCGGGCGTGGCGGTGCCGGTGCGCACGTTCGGCATCCCGGAGCGGTTCCTGGCGCACGGGACGCGCGAGGAGGTTCTCGACGAGATCGGCCTCGCGCCGCAGCACCTGGCCCGGCAGGTCACCGAGGCGGTGGCCCAGCTGGACCCGGAGCCGGCGGAGCAGCAGGCATAGACTCCGCCGGAGATGGACCCGGGCGGGCTGCCCGGGAGTGAGGACGCTGGTGGCAGAGGTGCGCACACTCCAGATCGCGGTCGTCGGTTCCGGCCCGGCGGGGATCTACACCGCTGAGGCGCTGATCAAGCAGGTGGCGGCGCTGACCCCGGCGGGCACCGTGCAGGTGGACGTGCTGGACCGGCTGCCGACCCCGTACGGCCTGGTCCGCTACGGGGTCGCCCCGGACCACCCGTCCATCCGGTCCATCGCCGAGTACCTGCGCGGCGTGCTGGAGCACCCGGCGGTCCGCTTCCTGGGCGGGGTGCACCTGGGCGACGACGTGACCCGAGAGGACCTCCTGGCCAGCTACGACGCCGTGGTGTACGCCACCGGGGCGATGCGCGACCGGCGGCTGGGTATCCCCGGCGAGGACCTGCCGGGCAGCTACGCGGCCACCGACTTCGTCAACTGGTACTGCGGCCATCCCGACTCCGACGCCGGTACGTTCCTGCTGGATGCTGAGTCGGTGGCGGTGGTGGGGGTCGGCAACGTGGCCGTGGACGTGGCCCGGATCCTGATCAAGGACCCGGCCGCGCTGCGGGTCACCGACATCCCCCAGGCGGTGCTGGACACGCTGACCGCCAGCAAGGTCCGCGAGGTGCACGTCATCGGCCGCCGCGGCCCGGCCCAGGCCAAGTTCACCACGAAGGAGCTCCGCGAGCTGGGCGAACTCGACGGGGTGGACATCGTGGTGCGTCCGGAGGAGATCGATCCGGCCGCCTTCGACCCGGCCGGGGAGAGCGCCCGGCTAGCGGAGAGCGACCGCCGGGTGCGCGGGAACATGGGCGTGCTCACCGGCTGGGCCGGCCAGCCGGCGGCGGGCCAGGAACGCAGGCTGACCCTCCGCTTCTGGTTGCGGCCGGAAAAGATCGAGGGCACCGAACGCGTCTCCGGCCTGACTGCCGAGCGCACCCGGCTGGACGAGGCCGGGCGGCTGACCGGGACCGGCCAGTTCGAGACGATCGGCGTGCAGATGGTGTTCCGCAGCGTGGGGTACCAGAGCGTGCCGTTGCCCGGGGTCCCGTTCGACGAGCGCAGCTTCACCGTGCCGAACACGGACGGCCGGGTGACCGGCCCGGACGGCCTGCCGCTGCCGGGGGAGTACGTGGCCGGATGGCTCAAGCGCGGGCCGACCGGGGTCGTCGGGACGAACAAGTCCGACGCGGCGGCCACGGTCCGGTCGCTGCTGGCCGACCTGGCGGCCGGCACCCGGCCCGCGCCGGACGCCCCCCGGGTGCCGTTCCCCCAGGTCCTGGCGGCCCGCGGGATGCGGCCGGTCGGCTACGAGGACTGGCTGCGGGTGGAGCGGGCCGAGGCCGACCTGGCCGCCTCACTGGAGCGCGGCGAGCGGGTCAAGATCGGCAGCCGGGAGGCCATCGAGGCGCTGTGCCGCCCGGTTACCGACTGATCCCAGGAGCGCTGCGCCGGGCGGTGGCCGCGGCGCTTCGGGAGCCGGCCGTTGACGCCGCATTCCGGGCCAATTACGCGATACTGAACTGGGCAAATACCTTGGTAACCGGCGCAGAAAAGGCCCAATCCGGGAGTCTTGATCGCCCGGACACGGGGGACAATGACGACATGACCGCCGGGGAAGTGAACATTCAGCGACTTATGGACGAGCAGACGGCCAACGTGGCGCCGGATCCGGATCCCGGCCCGGCTGACGCGGCCGATGACCTTCCGCCGGACCGGTACATCGAGCGTGAGGGCAGCTGGCTCCGGTTCAACCAGCGGGTGCTGGAGCTGGCTCAGGACGAGAACGTGCCGTTGCTGGAGCGGGTCAGGTTCCTGGCCATCTTCGCCAGCAATCTGGACGAGTTCTTCATGGTCCGGGTGGCGGGCCGGATGCGCCGGATGGCGACCGGGCTGCCGGTCGAGGGGGTCACCACCGGGATGGCGCCCGACCAGGTGCTGGAGACCACCCTGGAGACGGCCCGGGAGCTCAGCCTGGAGCACGCCGAGTACTTCCGTGCCGTCATCCAGCCCGCCCTGGCCGCGGAAGGGATCGAGATCCTGCGCTGGAAAGAGCTGTCGGCGGAGGAGCAGAGCAACCTGCAGCGGCTGTTCCGGGACCGGATCTACCCGGTGCTCACCCCGCTGGTGGTCAACCCGGCGCACCCGTTCCCGTACATCTCGGGCCTGTCCCTCAGCCTGGCGGTCATGATCGCGGAGCCGGAGACCGGCGCGACCGTGTTCGCCCGGGTGAAGGTGCCGCCGCTGCTGCCCCGGTTCCTCACCGTCGGGCAGCACCGCTTTGTGCCGCTCGAGGACGTGATCGCGGCCCACCTGGACGAGCTGTTCGTCGGCCTGGACGTCCTGGAGCACCATGTGTTCCGGGTGACCCGCAACCGCGAGCTGGAGATCGACGAGGACGTCACCGAGGATCTCATGCAGTCCCTGGAGCGGGAACTGCTGCGGCGCCGCTTCGAGCCCGCGGTGCGGCTCGAGGTGGAGGAGTCGATATCGGCCGAGGTGCTGGAGCGGCTGGTCACCGAACTCGGCATCGACCGGCGGGCCGTGTACCACCTGCCCGGCCCGCTGGACCTCACCGGGCTGAACGCCATCGCCGACCTGAAGCTGCGGCGGCTCAAATACCCGCCGTTCGTGCCGCGGGAGTCGGCGCTGCCGCAGGACAGCGACGTGTTCACCACCCTGGACCGCGGGGACGTGCTGGTGCACCATCCCTACGACTCGTTCACCGCCACGGTCGAGCGGCTCACCGTGGAGGCGGCCGCCGATCCCCGGGTGCTGGCCATCAAGCAGACGCTGTACCGGACCAGCGACTCCTCGCCCATCGTGGACGCGCTGATCGACGCGGCCGAGGCGGGCAAGCAGGTCGTGGTGGTGGTGGAGCTCAAGGCGCGCTTCGACGAGCGCGCTAACATCATCTGGGCCCGTAAGCTGGAGGAAGCGGGCTGCCACGTGGTCTACGGCGTGCCCGGCATGAAGACGCACTGCAAGATGGTGCTGGTGGTCCGGGAGGAACCGGACGGCTCGCTGCGGCGCTACTGCCACATCGGCACCGGGAACTACAACCCGTCCACCGCCCGGCTGTACGAGGACTACGGGCTGCTCACCGCGGACCCGACGGTGGGTGGTGACTCCACCGACCTGTTCAACCACCTCACCGCCTACAGCCGGACCAGCCGTTACCGGCGGTTCCTGGTCGCCCCGAACGCGCTGCGCGCGGGCCTGCTGGAGCAGATCGAGGGCCAGGTGGCCCGGCAGCGCAACGGCCTGCCCGCCCGGATCCAGCTCAAGTGCAACGCGATCATCGACGAGGCGGTGATCGACGCGCTGTACCGGGCGTCCCAGGCCGGTGTCCCGGTGGACCTGTGGGTCCGGGGCATCTGCGCGCTGCGGCCGGGACTGCCGGGGTTGTCGGACAACGTCCGGGTACGCAGCATTCTCGGCCGGTTCCTGGAGCATTCCCGGATCTACGCGTTCGGCCCGGGGGACATCGACGACACGGAAGTGTGGATTGGCAGTGCCGACCTGATGCACCGCAACCTGGACCGGCGGGTCGAACTGCTCTGCCGGGTCCGGGATGCGGAACACAAGCGGGAACTGCGGTCGCTCATCGACCTGGCCATGGACGATGCGACAAGCTCATGGTGGCTGTCCGGCGACGGCACGTGGACCCGGCACCACCTCGACCCGGAGGGGAAGCCGATGCGCGACCTGCAGACCTATCTGCTGCAGCGGCGGGGTCACCCGGCCGATAGCTGATGACGGCGGAGCGAACACCAGAAGCACCAGAAGAAGTCCGCGCTGCGGGGGCCGTGCTGTGGCGCCCCGGCGCTGAGGGCCCGCAGGTGGCGCTGGTGCACCGGCCGCGGTACGACGACTGGTCCTTCCCCAAGGGCAAACGCCTCCCGGGTGAGCATGTGCTGCTCACTGCGGTCCGTGAGGTGGCCGAGGAGACCGGTATCCGGGTGACGCTGGGACGGCGGCTGCCGACGGCCCGCTACGACCGGGGTGGCCGCCCCAAGATCGTGGACTACTGGGCCGCGCGCGCGGCCCAGGGGGCACAGCCCGGCTTCCAGCCGAACAACGAGGTGGACCGGCTCGACTGGCTGGAGCTACCGGCGGCGCGGGACCGGCTGAGCTACCCGCACGACGCGCGGATCCTCGACGAGTTCGCCGCCGGGCCACCGGACACGATCCCGCTCATCCTGCTCCGGCACGCGGCCGCGGGCAGCAAGGAAGACTGGCACCAGGCCGGCCTGTCCGATGACCTCAAGCGGCCGCTGGATGAGGAGGGCGTGCAACAGGCCGTGGCGCTGGCCCCGCTGCTGGGCTGCTACCCGGGGGACCGGGTGCTGAGCTCGGTGGCGGAGCGCTGCGTGGCCACCGTCCGGCCGTACGCGGCGCAGGCCGGCCTGCAGGTGCAGGCGGACGAGGCGTTCACGGTGGGGCTGGCCGCCCCGGAGCGGACCCGGCGCCGGGTCGATGAGGTGGTGGGCACTGAGCGGCCCGCGGTGATCTGCGCGCACCGGGAGAACCTGCCGGTGCTGCTGGAAGAGGCGTGCGCGGTGCTCGGGACGAAGCCCCCGGACAGCGACCAGTTGCCCCGGGCCGGGTTCTGGGTGCTGCAGATCGGCTGGTCCGCGCTGGCCAGCGTGGAACGGCACCATCCGCTCCCGCCCGGCTCGGACTGAGGGGCCCGCGCCGGGTGGCCCGGCGCGCAGCTCAGCGCAGCGCCGCCCCGGACGGATCCCAGTCCAGGGTGGCGGGCAGGGCGCCCTCGAAGGTGAGCAGCCACCGCTTCACCTCGATGCCGGTGCCACCGCTGTAGCCGCCCAGGCCGTTCCCGGCCACGACGCGATGGCAGGGCACGAGCACCGGGACCGGGTTGGATCCCATGATCCGCCCGATGGCCCGCGCGGGCACGGGGACGTCGCCCAGCCCGGCCAGCGTCCGGTGAGCCAGGTCGCCGTAGGTGATGGTCTGGCCGTACCCGACCGTTTCGAACAGCACGGACAGTACATGCCGCTGGGCGTCCGAGGCCCCGGTCCAGTCGAGGGGCAGGTCGAACACCCGCCGCCGCCCGGCGAAGAACTCGGCCAGCTGGTCCCGGGCCGCCTCCACCAGGTCACGGGCGGTGTGCGGCGCGCCCGGGGCGGTGTGCGGCGCGCCCGGGGCGGTGTGCGGCGCGCCCGGGGCGGTGTGCGGCCTGCCCCGGCCCGGCCCGGCAGTGGCGCCCCTTGAGTCATTCGGGGCCGCCGGCCCATTCCGGGGCCGGCCGCCCGTCCGGCGAGTGCCGGAACCGCACCCGGGCCACTCCGGCCGGGCTGCAGGCCACCGCCAGCGGCCCGACCGGCGAGCTGAGCGTTGCCCAGGCCAGCTCGGTGCCGCCCGTAGCGATTGCTGGCATGGATCCCTACCGCCTTCCGCCGCGCCGGGGCCGCGCTGCCGCACCCGCGTCTCGTACGCGAACGCTACCCGGGCGCACTGACATTCTGGCCCGGCCTCAGGTCGGCATCTCGATGCACGAGGCGGCCCACCGGCCGCAGGCCGGGCTGCTGGGCGAACCCGCCTATCCGGCGGTGCCCGCCAAGGCCGCCGCGCTGATGCATTCGATAGCTGCTAACCACGCGCTGGTGGACGGCAACGAGCGGCTGGCGCTTCTGGCGACCGTCGTCTTCCTGAGGATCAATGGCTATGGTCTGGACCTGACCGACGACGATGCCTTCGAGCTGACCGTCTCGGTCGCCGCGGGGCTCGTGGGCTGTTATTCGCCGTCCTTTTCGGCCAGCCGGTGCAGGGCACCGGTGACTGGCACCGCCACCAGTCCCACCTGCCAGGGTCGGGCGCCGTAGCCGGCCAGGTGGGCGCCGACCGCTTCGGCGGATACCGGGTCCGGTGGCTGCCAGGCCAGCCGGCGCACCGCGTCCGGCTGCACCAGGTTCTCCGCGGGCAGCGAGTGCTCATCGGCGAGCGCAGCGATCACGGTGCGGATCGCGGCCAGCCGCCGGGCGGCCGCTGGGTCGCGCTCCGGCCAGCGGTGCGCCGGCGGCGGCCCATCCGACACCTGGCTGGCCGGCCGGGGCAGCGCCTGGTCCGCCTCGGCGTGCGCCCGGCTGATGGCGCCGAACCACTCCGGCCCGTGCCGCTTGGCGCCACGGCCCCGGAAGCCCGGCACGTTGAGCAGCGCCTGCAGCGTGGTGGGAGCGGCCCGCGCCGCCTCGACGATGGCCGAATCCGGCAGCACCCGCCCGGGGGACAGGTCACGGCGCTGGGCGATGCGGTCCCGTTCCAGCCACAGCTCGCGGACGATGGCCAGCCCGCGCCGGCTGCGGACCCGGTGGATGCCGGACGTGCGCCGCCACGGATCAGCGCGCGGCGGCGGTGGCCCGGCGCTGAGCACGGCGGCGAACTCCTGCCGGGCCCACTCGTCCTTGCCCAGCGCGGCCAGTTGCGCCGCCAGTGCGTCCCGCAGCTCGACGAGGACCTCCACGTCGAGCGCCGCGTAGCGCAGCCAGTCCTCCGGCAGCGGGCGGGTGGACCAGTCGGCGGCGGCGTGGCCCTTCTCCAGGACGAAGCCGAGGACCGTCTCCACCAGCGGGCCGAGGCCCACCCGGGGGTAGCCGAGCAGCCGGCCGGCGAGTTCGGTGTCGAACAGATTGCGGGGCCGGTAGCCCAGGTCGGCCAGGCAGGGCAGGTCCTGCGAGGCGGCGTGCAGCACCGCTTCGGTGCCGGCCAGCGCGGCGTCCAGCCCGGACAGGTCGGGGCAGGCGACCGGGTCGATCAGCATGGTTCCCGCGCCCTGGCGGCGCAGCTGGACCAGGAAGGCCCGGTGCCCGTAACGGAAGCCGGATGCCCGCTCGGCGTCGACGGCGACCGGCCCGCTGCCCGCGGCGAGCGCCCGGACCGCCTCCTCCAGAGCCGCGGCCGTCACGATGAGCGGCGGCATCCCGTCCCGCGGTTCCAGCAGCGGCACTGCCTGGACCTCGGGCAGCTCCGCGCCCGATCCGTCCGTGCCATTCCCGGCCACCCCGCCGGGGACCGTCCCGCCGGGGACCGCCGTGCTTCCGGCCGCGGTGTGCGCCGCGGCGTCCTCCGCCGCCCGGTGGCTGTCCCCGGTCACCGGGGCCGCCTGGCATCCGGCCGGCGGAGCGCGGCCACCCCCCAGGCCAGCGGCGGCAATCCGGCCGCGGCGCACAGCGCGTCGCACCACGCCGCCACGTGCCCGTCCAGCAGATGGCCGTCCGGGACCGGCGGAGCCGGGGCGGCCTCACCGACCGGCCCGGCCGCGGGCTCCGCTGCGCCCGGCGTGCCGCCGGGGTCGGCCGGTGACCAGGACGCCCGCAGCTCGAACCCGGTGATGGCCGCTTCGGCCTCCTTGGCGCCGAAGCCTTCGGTGACCACACGGGTCACCGTGCCGCTCGGCTCCGCGTAGCCGGCCGTCCGGTTGGCCAGCGCCTCGGTCAGCCAGGACCAGCCCACCTGCCCGATCAGCGGGTCCGCGGCGATCTCCGGGTCGAGCTCGGCGCGAATGTACACGATGATCCGGAGCGGCCCGGCCCAGCCGTCCTGCCCGGCCGGGTCGTAGAGCAGCACCAGCCGGCCGCTGGCCACATCCATCTCGCCGACCTGCACGGTGGCGGCCATGGCGGTGGCGAACGGTGCCAGGGTGCGCGGCGCGGGCACGTCCTCGAAACTCAGCTCCGGGCAGACTGCGCAGAGCTCGGTGCGCTGCTCGTGGAGCCCGTCCACCAGGGCGGCGAAGCCGCGGGACGGATCATCAGGCGGTCCGGAACGGCCCGGCCGCGCCGCGTCGCGCGCACCGGGCTGGCGTGGTGGCACCGGGCCGCCGACTGCCCTCATAGGCTGAGCGTACGTCGTCGCCGCCCGCCGTTACGCCCCGCGGCCGGGCAATTGCCGCTAAAGCGGCCTCCGTCCGGGAACGGCACGGGTTCGCCGTGGGCCGCAGTTACCTGACAAGACGGGCAAATGCCGACCAACCCGGTCACCGCATCGGCCTCCTTGTCGTTCCCGCCGCCCCGGCCCCCGCAGCGGCACCGCTGTCCCCGGGATGGTGGCACGCGGACCGCGCGGATCGGTGGATCTCGGACGGCGTGTCCCGAGGTCAGCTGGCGGATGCCGTAGCACCGGGGTGGTCTTGTGAGAGCATCCAAGCATGACCGCGCCGTCCGCACCGCTCGCCGACGCCCCGTTCGTGCGTGCCTGCCGCCGTCAGCCGGTGCCCTACACGCCGGTCTGGTACATGCGCCAGGCCGGCCGCTCGCTGCCGGAGTACCGGCGGACCCGCGGCGGCATGCCGATGCTCAAGGCCTGCTCGCTGCCCGATGTGATCACCGAGGTCACGCTGCAGCCGCTGCGCCGCTACCGGGTGGACGCGGCCATCCTGTTCAGCGACATCGTGGTGCCGCTGCGGGCGGTCGGGCTGGACATCGACATCAAGCCGGGCGTGGGACCGGTGCTCGGCGAGCCCGTCCGGGACGAGCGCGACCTGGCCCGGCTGCGCGACCTGGAGCCGGATGACGTCGCGTTCATCACCGAGGCGGTGCGCCAGCTCGTCGCCGAGCTGGGCCCGACCCCGCTGATCGGCTTCGCCGGCGGCCCGTTCACCCTCGCCTCCTACCTGATCGAGGGCGGCCCGTCCAAGGGGCACGACCTGACCAAGGCGCTGATGTTCGGCAACCCCGGTCTCTGGCACGCGCTGCTCGGCCGGCTGGCCGACATCGCGATCAGCTTCCTGCGGGTCCAGGTGGCGGCGGGGGCGTCCGCGGTGCAGCTGTTCGACTCCTGGGCGGGCGCCGTCAGCCCGGATGACTACCGGGCGGGGGTACTGCCGCACAGCAAGCGGATTTTCGAGGCCCTGGCGGACACCGGTGTGCCCCGGATCCACTTCGGCGTCAGCACCGGCGAGCTGCTCGACCTGATGAGCGAGGCGGGGGCGGACGTGGTCGGCGTGGACTGGCGGGTGCCGCTGGACGACGCGGTGCGCCGGATCGACCCCGGCAAGGCGTTGCAGGGCAACCTGGACCCGGCGGTGCTGCTCGCCCCCTGGGAGGTCGTCGAGCGCCGGGCCCGGGACGTGCTCACCCGCGGCCGCGTCGCCGAGGGCCACGTGTTCAACCTGGGGCACGGCGTGCTCCCGGCCACCGACCCCGACACCCTGGCCCGGCTGACGGACCTGGTCCACGAGACCTCCGCCCGCGAGCTCTGCTAACCCGGGGGGACGACCCCCCGGAGCCCCCCGGGATCACCGGCTCAGCGAGACCCTCCTCCGGAGGGCCTCCCTTCGCCGGTCAATAAGCCCGGGGGGACGACCCCCCGGAGCCCCCCGGGATCACCGGCTCAGCGAGACCCTCCTCCGGAGGGCCTCCCTTCGCCGGTCAATAAGCCCGGGGGGACGACCCCCCGGAGCCCCCGGGATCACCGGCTCAGCGAGACCCTCCTCCGGAGGGCCTCCCTTCGCCGGTCAATAAGCCCGGGGGGACGACCCCCCGGAGCCCCCCGGGATCACCGGCTCAGCGAGACCCTCCTCCGGAGGGCCTCCCTTCGCCGGGCGAATCAGCCTGCCGCTGGGTCTCCGGGGGCGGGACCTCCCGGCATGGTGGCGCCCGGGCGCCGCCGGGTGCGCCGCCAGATCAGGTAACCCACTCCGGTCAGCATGGCCAGGACCACCACGAAGGGCAGGGCCGCGCCCACCGCGGTGAGCAGCACCGAGACCACCCGGACCAGCCCGTGCCAGCCGGCCGCCAGCCCGCCGGTGAAACCGCCAGGCTGGCGGGGCGGCCTGACGGCCGCCACCGGCTTGCTGACCAGCAGCAGGCTCACCGTGCCGTAGCTCGTCTCGTGCGTCAGCGCCCGCTGTCGCGCCTGCAGCGCCTCCAGGCTGGCTTCCTCGTCGTTGATCTGATTCTGGACGTCCAGCAGGCTGGCCACCGAGCCGGCCCGGCCCAGCAGCGCACGCAGTGCCGTGATGGCCGCCTGAGCCGACGTCACCCGGCTGCTCACATCGGCGACGGTCTCGGTCACGTCCTGGGCCTGCTGGGTGAGCGCCAGCCGGGGGCCCAGCTGGCTGGCCAGCGCGGCCAGCGCCTGCTGGTAACTGGCGACCGGGATCTTCAGCTGCAGGCGCGCCGTGGACCGGGCCGGGTGCGCCCGGTTGATCGCGGTGTGCTCGCTGGCCAGATAGCCGCCATCGGCCCGGGCCAGCCGGATCGCGGTCGTGGCCGCCCGGCCCAGATCGGCCGCCCGGACGGTCAGGCTGGCGGTGTAGATGATCGACTGGGTGCCGGGCGCCGGCCGCACCGCCAGCGCGGCCCCGCCGCCGGCCGCGCTGGAACCGGACGACGCGCGGCCGGGCGCGGTGTCCGTGCCCGGCCGCGCCGCGACCCGGCCGGACGCCGACGAGGCCGAACCGGACGTACCCGAGGCGGAGCAGCCGGCCGCGAGCAGGCAGCCGGTGACGGTGAGCAGGCCGGCCACGGCAACCGCAAGCCGGCGGTCAAAACGCAGGAGACTCATGCCGGTCGGACGTGACCGCCCGCCCGGCCGGTTCCTGGCGCCCGGTCACATGTTCACAACGTCGGCATCACGATCCGGCGCGGTCCTCCTGGTCCAGGGCCGCAGCGCCAGCGCGACCGCCGGGAACAGCAGCACCGACAGCAGCGACGCGCCGATCAGCGCCGCCGCGACGGCCGAGCTGAGCAGGCCCAGCGCGAGCCCCAGGTCGGCTACGACCACCGGGAACGTCAGCGTGGTGGCCTGCAGCAGGCCGGCGGCCAGGGCCGGCTCGGTGCCCACCGCGCGCCGGTACAGCAGGGCGGGCACGCCCCGCACCACCGCGATGGCCACGACCAGCAGCGGTACCAGCGCGAGCGAGGACGCGTGCGCGAACAGCGCCCGGACGTCGAACTGCACGCCGGTCATCACGAAGAACAGCGGGACCAGGAAGCCGTAGCCGATGGCGCGGATCTTCGCCTGGTACCGCTCCTGGCTGGGCCGTTCGTCGCCGTCCGAGACGCCGACCACCACGCCGCCGACGAACGCGCCGAGCAGCGCGTCCACACCGAACTCGTGGGCCAGCGCGGTGAAGATCAGCAAGGTGACGAAGGCGGCCCGGACCCGCAGCTGGGAGGTGTCCTCGTCCGAGTCGGCGAAGGTCCGGGTCATCCACCGGGTCCGCCACAGCCGTCTGAGAACGAGCGCCACCGCGAACGCGATCAGGCCCATCACGGCCACGTAGAGCACCTGCACCGGGGTCGATTCGGGCTGGGCCGAGAACAGCACCGTCAGCAGCAGCAGCGAGCCGAACTCGCCGACCGAGGCGGACACCACCACCAGCTGGCCGAACTCGCTGCTGATCTCCTCGGCGTCGCGCAGCACCGGCACCAGCACGCCCAGCGTGCTGGCCACCAGGCACAGCGCCAGCAGCCGCACGTCGCCGCCGGCCAGCGCGGCCAGCCCGAACGCGACCGGCACGGCCGCCACGCCGGAGATCAGGAACGCCGCCCCGGCCAGCCGGAACGTGGGCCCGCGGAACCGCTCCGGCCGGACATCCTGGCCCGCCAGGAAGAGCAGGAACCCCAGCCCGAGCAGGTACAGCACCTCAGCGGCGCCCCGCGGCCGGGCCAGGTCCAGCACCTGCGGCCCGATCACGATGCCCGCCAGCACCTCCAGCACCACGGGCGGCACCAGCCGCCGGGGGACCAGCCGTGCCAGCAGCGGGGCGATGAACGCGGCCACCGCGACGATGAGAAGGCTGTAGTAGTCGAGCATGCCGCGGTGCCACCCCCCGGCAGGAGCGTACCCCCGGGCGCGGCCGGGCACCCCTTAGGGTGAAGGCGTGGAAGCTCCCGGGACGCAGCCTGTCGTCGCGATCATCGGGGCCGGCATCGCGGGCCTGGCCGCCGCCTACTTCCTGCGGGATGAGCCGGTACGGGCCGTTGTGCTGGATGGGGCGGCGCGGGCGGGCGGGAAGCTGGCCGTCGCGGAGGTCGCGGGCTGCCCGGTGGACGTGGGCGCGGAAGCCCTGCTGGCGCGCCGTCCGGAGGGGACGGACCTGATCCGGGCGGCCGGGCTCGGCGGCGACCTGGTGCGGCCGGGCACCACGGCGGCGCGGATCTGGACCCGGGGCGCGATGCGCCGGCTGCCCGCCCGGCAGTTCATGGGCGTGCCCGCCGACCTCGACGACCTGGCCGCCTCCGGGCTGCTGTCCGCCGGCGGCCTGGACCGGGCCCGCCAGGAGCCGGAACTGCCGGCCACGCCCCGGGACGGGGACGTGCCGGTGGCCGGGTACATCGGGGCGCGGTTCGGCCCGGAGGTGGTGGACCGGCTCGTGGACCCGCTGCTCGGCGGGGTGTACGCGGGCCGCTCCGAGGAGCTGTCCTTCGAGGCCACCCTGCCCGGGCTGGCCCGGGCGTCCCAGCAGCACGCCTCGCTGGCCGCGGCGGCCGCCGCGCTGCTGCCGCCCGCACCGCCCCGGGACCGTCCGGAAGACGGCGGCGCGGGCCGGGGGAGCGGGGCCACCCCGCCCCCGGTGTTCACCACGCTGAGCGGCGGCCTCGGCACGCTGCCGGCCGTGCTGGCGGCGGCGTCCGGCGCGGAGCTGCGCACCGGCGCGATGGTGCGGGAGCTGGCCCGCACCGGGGCCGGCTGGCGGCTGACGATTGGATCGGCCCACGCCCCCCGGTGGCTCGATGCCGACGCGGTCATCCTGGCACTGCCCGCCCGGCCGGCCGGGCGGCTGCTGGCCGACGTACCCGGGGCCGCGGAGCCGGCCGCCGCGCTTGGCGAGATCGGTTACGCCAGCATGGCCATCGTCACGCTGGCGTACCCGCGGGCCGCGTTCCCCCAGCTTCCCGAGGCCAGTGGATACCTGGTGCCGGCGGTGGACGGCCGGCTGGTCAAGGCGGTCACGTTCTCCTCGGTGAAGTGGCCGCACCTGCAGGACCGCGGCGAAGGGCTGATCTTCGTCCGGTGCTCGGTGGGCCGGGTCGGCGAGGCGGCGGTGCTGCAGCGGGACGACGCCGACCTGGCCGCGCTGGCCGCCGCCGATCTGGCCGCCGCCACCGGCGTCCAGGGCCGCCCGGTCGCCGCCCTGGTCACCCGGTGGGGCGGCGCGCTGCCCCAGTACACGGTGGGCCACCTGGACCGGGTGGCCCGCATCCAGGTCGGCCTGGCCGCCCAGCCCCGGCTGGCCGCGTGCGGCGCGGCCTACGCCGGGGTCGGCATCCCGGCCTGCATCGCCACGGCGCGGGCGGCGGTTGACCAGGTGGTGGCGGAACTGCAGAAGGACAAGGACAAGGCAGAGGACAGGAGCCATGTCAGCAACTGAGCAGACCCCGGCCGCGGGCCCGGCCACCGAAGCCGCGCCGCAGCGGCCCAAGGCCCGGGACCTGAACGAGCAGATCCGGTACACGATGTGGTCGGTGTTCAAGGTGACCGGCCCCGGCGCGCTGGAGGCGGCCGGGTCGGTGACCGGCGTGAGCCGGGAAGGCCTGGCCGACGAGGTCGCCGAGCTGTCCCAGCAGGCCGCCGGGAAGAGCGTGGTCACCCGCGGTTGCTACGACCTGCAGGGGTTGCGGGCCGACGCGGACTACATGTTCTGGTGGATCGCACCGGCCCCGGACGACCTGCAGGAGATGTACGCCCGGTTCCGCCGGACCGCGCTGGGCCGGGCCAGCGAGCCGGTCTGGTCGGCCATGGCGCTGCACCGGCCGGCGGAGTTCAACAAGGGGCATATCCCGGCGTTCCTGGCCGAGGAGGAGCCCCGGGCGTACGTGTCGGTGTACCCGTTTGTCCGCTCGTACGAGTGGTACCTGCTGGACCCCCAGGAGCGCCGGGGAATGCTCGCCGAGCACGGCTTGATGGCCCGCGAGTACCCGGACGTGCGGGCTAACACGGTCGCCTGCTTCGCGCTCAACGACTACGAGTGGATGCTCGCTTTCGAGGCCGACGAGCTGCACCGCATCGTGGACCTGATGCGCCACCTGCGGGGGGCCACGGCCCGGCGGCACACCCGGGTGGAGATCCCCTTCTACACGGGCCGCCGCAAGCCGGTCCACGAGCTCCTCGCCGCGCTGCCGTAACCGGCGGGCCGATCAAGGAGGTGCCCGATGCCGGCTGAGCAGGCCGCCTTCGAGCTGGTGCCGGTGGACAAGCCGGAGGATGTCAACGTCATCGTCGGCCAGGCGCACTTCATCAAGACGGTGGAGGACCTGCACGAGGCGCTGGTGGGCACCGGCCCGCAGCTGCGGTTCGGTATCGCGTTCTGCGAGGCCTCCGCGGCCCGGCTGATCCGCCGGTCCGGGAACGACCCCGAACTGGTGCGGCTGGCGGTGGCGGCCGCCCAGGCCATCGCGGCCGGGCACGCTTTCGTGATCATGCTGCGGGAGGGGTTCCCGGTTAACGTCATGAACCCGGTCAAGGCGGTGCCGGAAGTCTGCACCGTGTTCTGCGCCACGGCCAACCCGGTGCAGATCATAGTCGCGACGGACGGCGGCGGCGGCCGGGGCGTCGCCGGGGTGATCGACGGCCTGCCGCCGGTCGGGGTGGAGACGGACGAGGACGTGGCCGCGCGCCACCGCCTGCTGCGGGATTTCGGCTACAAGCTCTGATCGCGTGCCGGGGCAGCAGCCCGCCGGTGGCGGGTAGGCCAGGGGCGTCATGATGCACATGGGCGTGCCTGCCGTAGTCCCGGCCAGCCCTCAGCTCACCGCTTGCTTCACCAGCGCGCCGATCCTTGCCTCGGCGGCGGCGGTCAGCTCCTGCAGCGCGAAGGAGGTCGGCCACATGGCGCCGTCGTCGAGGTTCGCCTTGTCGCTGAAGCCGAGCGTGGCGTACCTCGACTTGAACTTCTGCGCGCTCTGGAAGAAGCAGACGACGTTGCCGTCCTTGGCGTACGCGGGCATCCCGTACCAGGTTCTCGGCGTGAGGCCGGGCGCGCTGGCTTTGATGAGGGCATGGAGCCGCTCGGCCATGACGCGATCCGGTTCCGGCATCTCGGCGATCTTCGCGAGCACGTCGCTCTCCCCGTCGGCCTTGGCCCCGCCCGCGCCGCGGCGCGCGGCCGCCCTCAGCTCCTGGGCGCGATCCTTCATCGCGGCTCGTTCGTCGTCCGTGAACCCCTGGGACGCCCGGCCGCGGGTGCTGCTGGCCGCCTTCTGACTGTCGTTCATGCAGGTCACCCCTATGCGAGACGTGCTTGGTGAAGCCTCATGCTAGCCAGATCACCGCTGCGGTGGCTTCTCCAGAACTGCTCGACCGGATCACCCAGGATCAGCTGGTCGCATCAGCCCTCGGGGTGCCGTTGGGTGGTGCGGTCAGATGTTGTGCTGGCGGGCCGGCCGGTGCGCCGGCGGGCAATGCGGGGGGTGCCGGGGCAGCGGCATCCTCGGCTCCGGCCGGCGGGGCGGGGATGGCGGGCAGGGAAGCGCGGTCGAAGAAGCGCAGCAACTCGACCGGGAACGGCATGACCAGGGTGCTGTTCTTCTCCGCGGCGACCTCGACCACGGTTTGCAGCAGCCGCAACTGCAGGGCGGCGGGGTCGGCCGCCATGACCGTGGCGGCCTGGGCCAGCTTCTTGGATGCCTGGTACTCGCCGTCGGCGGCGATGATCCGGGCGCGGCGTTCGCGCTCGGCTTCCGCCTGGCGGGACATGGACCGCTTCATGGATTCGGGCAAGGAGATGTCCTTGACCTCGACGCGCTCGACGCGGATGCCCCAGGGCCCCTCGGTGGGGGCGTCGATCACGTCTTTGAGCTCGGCGTTGACGTGCTCGCGTTCGGACAGCAGCTGGTCCATGTTGCTGCGCCCGGTGACCGACCGCAGCGAGGTCTGGGCGACCTGTGAGATGGCGAAGTGATAGTTCTGCACGTTGATGATCGCCTTGAGCGGGTCCACGACCCGGTAATAGACGACCGCGTCCACCCGCAGCGTGACGTTGTCCCGGGTGATGGTCTCTTGCGCGGGTACGTTCACCACGGCGATCTGCATGTTCACCTTGATCAGCCGGGAGGTGAAGGGGTTGATCCAGGTCAGGCCCGGCTGGCGCACCCCGGGCAGGGCCTGCCCCCAGCGGAATACGATGCCTTGCTCGTACTGACGGATGATTCTGAAGCCGAACACATCGGCCATCCCATCCCCGGCACAGGGTGTACCGGGCTACCGGGTCCGCGGACGGCGCCGGCGTTACTGCCAGCGTTCGGAATGCCCCGGCCCACTTTCATCATCACATACCCCGCCACCCAGCCGGAACGACCACCGCCCTCATCGGCAGGACCGGCCGCCTGGCCCTCCCATATGTCATCGGCCGCCGGAAATGGACGGGCGGGCTATGGCCCGGGCTGCTCCTCGCGCTCGTATATGACGTCGCCCGCGCTGATGGCGGTGAGCCGGTAGCCGGCTTTCTCCAGGACCCGGCGGCTGGGCGTGTTGCCGGGCGCGGTGCTGGCCCGGAGCCGGCGGACGCCTGGCTCGGTCAGCAGCCACCCGCTGATGACCGCGACGGCCTCACTCCCGAACCCCCGGCCACGGTATGTCGCGGCCAGGCCGTAGCCAATCTCCACGCAACCGCGCTCATCGGGCAGGCCGTGGACGCCGCAATCGCCGATGACCGCCCCGGCGGTGATGAGCCAGCCGGGCGGATGCCCGGACCGCAGCGCCATGGCCAGGCCGTTGGCGGTGCCTTCCTGCGGCCATCCCGGGGCGGCGGGCACCTGCGACAGGTCACCAGCGAGGATGGCGCCGGCCAGGTCAGCCGTGACCGGTTCCAGGCGCAGCCGCGCCGTCCGCAGCGGCGGGAAGCTCCAACTCACAGGGCGAGCCTGCCAGCCGGCCAGGCGTCCAGCAACGAGATATCGGCCCCACCGTCGGCGGGATCGGCCCTGCCGTCGGCGGGATCGGCCCTGCCGTCGGCGGGATCGGCCCCACCGTCGGCGGGCCTGACCCGTATGACCGCCCTGGGATTATCGTGAGTAACTGGACAGCAAGCGGGCTAGGGCCGGTCCGGAACCGATGAGTCGCGGCAACGAAGCCGGAGGAAATGTCAGCGTGAGCGAGTTCAAGGTCATCAACCCGGCGACGAACCAGACCGAGCGTGAGTTCGCCACCGCGACTGACGCGGAGGTCGAGCAGGTGCTGGAGCGTTCTGCCCAGGCCTATCAGTTCTGGCGGACCACCGCGAAATCCGAGCGGGCCCAGGTCCTGCTGCGGGTGGCCGAGCTCTACAAGGAGCGGATCGAGGAGCTGGCCGCATTGATCACCCGGGAGATGGGCAAGCCCACCCGGGAGGCCAAGGGCGAGATCTCGCTGGTGGCAAGCATCTACCGGTACTACGCCGACCAGGGACCCGCGCTCCTGGAGGACACTCCGCTCAGCCCGCGGGCCGGGGGGAAGGCGCTGGTCCGCAAGGAGCCGATCGGCCCGCTGCTTGGCATCATGCCGTGGAACTACCCCTACTACCAGGTGGCCCGTTTCGCTGCCCCGAACCTGATGGCCGGCAACACGATCATCCTCAAGCACGCGCCGCAGTGCCCGGAGTCGGCCCTGGCCATGGAGCAGGTCTTCCGTGACGCTGGCCTGGCGAACGACGCATACATCAACGTATTCGCGACCAACAGCCAGGTCGCGGACATGATCGCCGACCCGCGGGTGGCTGGCGTGTCAGTGACCGGCAGCGAGCGGGCCGGCGCCGCCGTCGCCGAGGTGGCGGGCCGCAACCTCAAGAAGGTCGTCCTGGAGCTCGGCGGGTCGGACCCGTTCATCGTGCTGGACAGCGACGATGTCAGCACGGCCGTGAAGGCGGCGGTTGCGGGCCGGATGGGCAATGCCGGCCAGGCCTGCAACGCGGCCAAGCGGATCATCGTCGTCGGTGATCTGTACGACCAGTTCGTCGGCCAGTTCAGCACCGCGATGGCCGGCCTGCGCCCGGGTGATCCCACCGACCCCGCATCGGACTTGGGGCCATTGTCCTCGGAGGCGGCCGCCGAGCGGCTGATGGGCCAGATCAGCGACGCTGTGGACAAGGGCGCCACGCTGCGCACCGGCGGCAAGCGGGTTGACCGGCCGGGCGCGTTCGTCGAGCCCACCGTCCTCACCGACGTCACCCCGCAGATGCGGGCCTATCACGAGGAGCTGTTCGGTCCCGCGGCGGTCATCTACCGGGTGGCGGACGCCTCGGAGGCAGTGGAGCTGGCCAATTCCTCGGCCTTCGGGCTCGGCGGCGTTGTCTACAGCGCGGACCCCGCGCGGGCCCAGGAAGTCGCCGACCTGCTCGAGACCGGCATGGTATGGATTAACAGCCCGCAGGGCTCGATGGCCGACCTGCCGTTCGGCGGGACCAAGCGCTCCGGCGTCGGCCGGGAACTCGGCCCGTACGGCATCGACGAGTTCGTGAACAAAAAGTTGATCTACACCCCGGCGCCACCCTGACCCGCCAGTGCTCAAGGCGCTGGTCCTCCCAGCAGACCTCTTTCAGCCTCCCGTGACTCCCCGCGTACTCTTAGCAGGGATGGATGGGTGGAAAAGGTTCAATGGGTAACCATCCGGGCGATGACTGGTCTGGCCCCGGTGACGATGTCCTGGAAATGAGCGGCCGACGATGGCAAGGCCGCCCGGTGGCGGCTCCTGTCGGCTGCTCTCGTCCTCGGGGCCGTGGCGCTGTTGGCCGGCCTGGCCGTTGGCTACTCCGCCGGCGTCCGGCACGCCAGAGAAGCCGCCGCACCGCCCTCGCCGCCGCGCCGGATCGCCGCGCTGGCCGCGCCGTTCTCGGCGGGTGGCTTCCCGCTGAGCCAGTCCGGCCTGCAGTGCTCCGTGCAGACCGGCCGCGAGCTGCAAGTGGGCCTGCAGATCACGAATCTGTCGCCGGAAGCGCTCACGCTCCGCCGGGTCGAGGTCGAGCTTCCGCTGGGCGGGCTCAGGGTGACCTCGCAAGCCTGGGGACCCTGCGGGCAGCTGCGGGCCACCGGGGCCGCGCCGGGCCATATTCGTCCTCCCACCCTCAGACGGGGCGCCAGCTCCTGGTTCACGGTCACCTTCCAGGTGCTGGCCAGGTGCCCGCAGCCGCTGCCGGTTCAGTTCACGCTCGATTACGGCCAGCACGGCCGCCCGGCGGCCATCCGGCTGCCGGGCTTCCCTGACCTGGGCGAGGTTCCCTACTCCGGATGCCATTAGGAGTTGCACGGTGCCGGGCCCACAGCGCTGAGAGTCCTGCAGGAGGCGCTTGCCGAGCGCGGATCCAACAGCGGTGTAGATCGCCCCCCGTTCCAGGGGGGTAATGCACACCGCTCCTGGATTCGGCGGTTGCCCCCGGCCCGGCCGCCCTCGGCTCCGCAGCCCCCGGCTGCGGACTGCCCGGCGGAGATCGCGCCTGGCTAGACCGGAGCGGGCGGGGAGGGTAAGGACTTGGCAGTCCGCCGACGCAGCGCGAGCTAGGCCTTGACCTCCGGGGTGGGGGCGGGGACGGCGCGGATCTGGGCGTTGCGGCGGTACAGCTTGGACGGGAACCAGTTCCAGCGGCGGCACAGCACGACGATGGCCGGCACCATCAGGGTACGGACCAGGAACGTATCCATCAGCACGCCCAGCGCAATGGCGGTGCCCAGCTGCTTGATCTGGCTGGTCGCGCCGGTGACGCCGGCCACGGCGAAGGTGGCCGCCAGGATCAGCCCGGCCGAGGTCACCGTGCTGCCGGTGTGGTGCGACGCGTCACGCACCGCCGCCCGCAGCGGGAGGCGGTGCGCCTCCTCCCTGATCCGGGACATCACCAGGATGTTGTAGTCCTCGCCGAGCGCCATCAGGAATATGAACAGCAGGAAAGGCAGCACGAAGTTCAGCCCGGACTCCCCGGCGCCGACCTGGAAGATGAGCACCGCGATGCCGAGCGCCGCAAAGTAGCTCAGCAGCACCGTGGCCACCAGGTACAGCGGCGCCACGATGCTGCGCAGCAGCAGGCCGAGCAGCAGCGCCAGCAGCACGATGACCACCGGCACGATCTCGGTCAAGTCGCTCTGCGACACCGTGCTCACGTCGTAGGAGGCGGGGGCCAGGCCGGCCACGCCGCTGTCGGTGGCGTCGGCCGCATGCTGCACGCTGGTCACCGCGCTGCGCACGGCCGGGGTGGCGTTCAGCGCCGCGGTGCTCGACGGTGAGCCCGCTTGGAGCGACGTGTAGTACTGCACCGTCTTGCCGTCCGGGCTGATGAACTGGGCCTCCGCCCGGTACAGCGCGTACTGCTGAGGCGGCACCGGGGTGCCTGCCGGTTCGGTGGCAGGCAGCTTCCCGGGCGGCCCCAGCTGGGCGTACAGGCTGGACAGCTGGCTCGTGGTCAGCTGGGTGCCGTTCGGGTTGAACGGCCCGGTGACCGACGCGAACACGGATTTCTTGCCCAACTCATTCTCCGCCTGCTGGGCCGGGCCCAGGTTCTTCCACACTGAGGATTTCCACACCATCAGCACCTGAGTCGGGTTGGCCACGGCCGGCGGGTAATGCTTGTTGATGACATTGGTGCCGTTGGCGGACTGGCTGCCGGACGGGCCGGTGGTCTGCCCGCCGAACCCGCTCGAGGCGTACCCGAACGAGAACAGGCCGAGCACCCCGAGGAACACCACGCCGCAGATCAGCGTGGTCACCGGGTGCGCGACCACCACGTCGGCCAGCCGTGCATACACGCCCTCCCGCTTGGCCGGCCTGACCGGCCGGGGCCAGAAGGTCGCCCGGCCGAGGACCGCGATCAGGGCCGGCAGCAGGGTGAGGGCAGCCAGCAGCATGAGGAAGACACCGAGCGCCAGGGCCGGGCCGAGCCCAGAGTACAGCCCGAAGCTGGCCAGCAGCAGGGTGAGCAGGGCCACGATGACGGTGCCCGCGGAGAACGTGATCGACTCGCCGACGTGCCGCCCGGCGGCCTCGATGGCCTGGTGCGGGGTGGACCCGCCGGCGATCTCCTCGCGGACCCGCATGATGAAGAACAGCCCGTAGTCGGTGCCGGCCCCGAGGAGCAGGACGGTCAGCATGGTCTGGGTGATCGTCGAGACCTGCAGCCCGGCCTTGGACGCCTCAGCGATGATCGCGCCGGAGGTGAACAGCACCCAGATCGCCGGGAGCAGGGTGATCAGCGGCGCGGCCACCGCCCGGAACACGATGATCAGCATCACCAGGATGATGAGGATCGACAGGTCCTCGGTGAGTTTCTGCGCGTGGGCCTGGGAGTTCTGGTTGTCCACCGCGCTGGGCAGCTGGCCGGTGAGATAGCTGGACAGGCCCGACGGCAGGGCGAAGCTGCTCATCGTGGACCGGACGGCCGCCACCGTGGGGGACGCGTCGGTACTGGAGGTCTGCACGTTGAAGACCACCTGGGCCTTGCTCACCTTGCCGTCCTTGGACAGGCCCTGGTCGGACACGGAGACCACGTGATCGTCCTTGGTGATCTTGTCCTGCAGGTTGGTGATGGCCTGCTGGTCACTGGCCGACAGCGCCTTGGAGCCCAGCACGACCAGCGTCCCGGTGGTGTCGTTGGTGGGCTGGAACGGGGCGGCCAGGTCCATCGCGTGCACGCTCGGCGAACTGGCCGGCAGGAACGAGCTGTTGTCGGTGTTCACCGCGCTGGACAACGACGGGAAGAGCGTGATGCACACGGCCCCGAGAATGATCCAGGCGGCGATGATGAAGTAACGGAACCGGATGGCGGCACGTGCCAGCCCGGCCATGAAGTTCCCCATAGCGCCCCCCGGAGAAGTGCCCCCGCACTGAACAAGGGGGACGTACCCATACGGGGCGGTACTTAAGGCTCTGGCGGCCGGGTCAGGACTGGACGGGCTCCAGGCTCAGCGAGACCGAGTTGATGCACCAGCGCTGATCGGTGGGCACCGGGTACCCCTCGCCTTCGAACACGTGACCGAGGTGGGACTCGCAAGCGGCGCAGCGCGCCTCGACCCGGCGCATGCCGAGCGAGCTGTCCTCGATCAGGATCACCGCGTCGTCCCCGGTCGGCTGGTAGAAGCTCGGCCAGCCGCAGTGCGACTCGAACTTGGCGTCGGAACGGAACAGCTCGGCCCCGCAGGCGCGGCACCGGTACACGCCCTCGGTTTTCGTGTCGGTGTACTCACCGGTCCACGGGGCCTCGGTGCCGGCCTGGCGCAGCACCCGGTATTCCTCCGGGCTGAGCCGCTCCCGCCATTCGGTATCGGTTCGGCGCACCTTGTCCATAGCGGCGAGGTTACCCCGCCGTGCAACCGCTACCCTCGTTGCGGCGAGATCATGGAGGCGTGGCGACATGGAGTGGCTGAACGAGCCGGCCAGCTGGCAGCGGACCGACGACGTTCTCCAGGTCAACGTGGATCCGGGGACCGACTTCTGGCGGGTCACCGGCTACGGCTACATCCGGGACAGCGGCCATGTCTACGGCGAGGTGGTGGCGGGGGACCTGGACGTGGCGGTCCGCATCCGGGGCAACTGGGCGGCCCAGTACGACCAGGCCGGGGTGATGCTCCGGGCCGACGAGCGGACCTGGCTCAAGACCGGGGTGGAGTTCTTCGAGGGACGTCCCCGGCTGTCCACCGTGCACACCCTCGGGCTGTCCAGCTGGTCGGTGGCGAACCTGCCCGACGGCGCGGACGACGTGGCGCTGCGGGTGTCCCGGCGGGGCGACGCGGTGGAGATCCGCTACAGCACCGGCGATGACGCGCCGCCCGACCTGGCCGCCCTGGTCTACCTGCCGCCGGATAGCGAACTGCTGGCCGGGGTCATGTGCGCCGCCCCCGAGGGCCCCGGTTTCCGGGTCTCCTTCCACGAGCTGCGGGTCGCCGCGAGGAGCTGAATGAGGGGGAAACCCAGCCCCGGCTATTCGGCGGGCGAGGGTGTTCCCCCGGACATCAGAGCGTCACGTGGTGCACCGGCTCCGGGCTCGATGAGGGGCAGGCGACGACCTGCTCCACTTTCCCCGCCGCCTGCACGTCGCCCAGCACGGCACGGATCTGGGCCAGGTCGGCGTCGGACGCCGAAATCACCAGCTTGCGGACCGGGGCCCGGATGGACAGCCGGGCCGCCGACTTCGCGCCGCGCACCGCGGCGATGGCCGCCGACGCCGCGTCCAGCACAGCTGGGTCACCCGGCCCGGCCAGGGCGCGCAGCTCGCCGGGGACAGGCCAGCGGGCCTGGTGGATGGACCCGTCCTGCCACCACGACCAGACCTCCTCGGTGACGAACGGCAGTACCGGCGCGAACAGCCGCAGCAGCACCGACAGGGCCGCGCGTAGCGTCGTCACCGCCGAGGCCGCGGGCCCGGCGCCGCGCTCGCCGTAGGCCCGGGACTTGGCCAGCTCCAGGTAGTCGTCGCAGAAGAACCAGAAGAACGTCTCCGTCTCGGCCAGGGCCCGGGCGTGGTCGTAGTCCTCGAAGGCGCCGGTGCAGGCGGCCATCACGCCGGCCAGCCGGTGCAGCAGGGCCCGGTCCAGCGGCTCGGTGACCCCTCCCGGGCCGGCGGGCGCGGTGACCGGCCGCGGCCGGGGCGTCCCGGACCAGGCCGCGCCGGCCCCGGATCCCCGGGCGGGGCGAGGGACAGCACGAAGCGGGCCGCGTTGAGAATCTTGATGGCCAGCCGGCGGCCCACCCGCAGCTGTGCGGGGTCGTAGACCATGTCGGTGCCGAGGCGGCCACTGGCCGCCCAGTACCGCACCGCGTCCGACCCGGACCGGCGCAGCGAGTCCATCGGGGTCACCACGTTGCCCCGGGACTTCGACATCTTCTTCCGGTCCGGGTCCAGGATCCAGCCGGAGATCGCGGCGTGCCGCCAGGGCAGCCCGCCGTCGGCCAGGTGCGCGCGGAGCACGGTGTAGAACAGCCAGGTCCGGATGATCTCGTGGGCCTGGGGCCGCAGGTCCATCGGGTACACCTGCGGGGTCAGGTCCGGGCCGGTCCCCGCGGCCGCGGCCGCGGCGATCTGCGGGGTCAGCGACGAGGTCGCCCAGGTGTCCAGCACGTCCGGGTCGGCGGCGAAGCCGCCCGGCCGGCCACGCTGCTCCGCCGCGTAGCCGGGCGGTGGTTCCGCCGCCGGGTCCACCGGCAGCCGGGCGTCGTCCGCGGCGATCAGCGCGTCGTACCGGGGATGGCCCGCGTCGTCCAGCGGGTACCACACCGGTATTGGCACCCCGAAGAACCGCTGCCGGCTGACCAGCCAGTCCCCGGTCAGGCCGGAGACCCAGTTCTCGTAACGGGCCCGCATGTGCCCCGGATGCCAGCTGATCTCGCGGCCCCGGGCCAGCAGTTCGGCCCGCAGCCGCGGGTCCCGGCCGCCGTTGCGCAGGTACCACTGCCGGGTGGTGATGATCTCGAGTGGCTCCTCGCCCTTCTCGTAGAACTTCACCGGGTGGGTCAGCGGCTCCGGCTCGCCGAGCAGGTCGCCGGAGGCCCGGGCCAGCGCGGCCACCCGCTCCCGGGCCTGGCGCGCGGGGCACCCGGCCAGCTGCTCGTACGCGGACCGGCCGGGCCGGCTGGTGATCCCCGGCGGCGGGGCGGCCAGCAGCCGGCCGTCCGGGCCGAGTACCGGCCGGGCCGGCAGGCCCAGGTCCCGCCACCAGGTCACGTCGGCCAGATCGCCGAACGTGCACACCATGGCCAGGCCGGTGCCCTTGGCCGGATCGGCCAGCCGGTGGGCGAGGACCGGCACCTGCACCCCGAACAGCGGGGAGGTCACCGCCGTGCCGGCCAGCGCGGCGTACCGCTGGTCCCCGGGATGGCAGACCAGCGCCACGCAGGCCGGCAGCAGCTCGGGGCGGGTGGTGGCGACCGGCAGGGCGGTGCCGTCCGGCCGGCGGAACGCCAGCCGGTAGAAGTGGCCGGCCACGTCCCGGTCCTCCAGGTCGGCCTGCGCCACCGCGGTGCGGAACGTCACGTCCCACAGCGTTGGCCCGTCGGCCAGGTACGCGTCACCGCGGGCCAGGTCGCGCAGGAAGGCCCGCTGGGAGATGGACCGGGCGGTCGTGCCGATGGTCCGGTACTGCGCGGTCCAGTCCACCGACAGCCCGAGCCGCCGCCAGACCTGCTCGAACGCCTGTTCGTCGAGGTCGGTCAGCCGTTCGCAGAGCGCCACGAAGTTGCGCCGGGACACCGGCACCGGGTCCCCGGACGGTGACGCCGGGGGCACGAACGACGGGTCGTAGGGCAGTGCCGGGTCGCAGCGCACGTGGAAGTAGTTCTGCACCCGGCGCTCGGTGGCCAGACCGTTGTCGTCCCAGCCGATCGGGTAGAACACCGCCCGGCCACGCATCCGCTGGAACCGGGCGACGATGTCGGTGTGGGTGAACGAGCAGACGTGCCCGATGTGCAGCGCCCCGCTGACGGTCAGCGGGGGAGTGTCGATCGAGAAGACGGCGCCGCGTGGGGCGCCCCGGTCAAACTTGTACTACGCCCTGCTCTTCCCACCGGCGCGACCACTTGTCCTCGATGCCGTCCAGCGAAGGCCTGGCCGGCACCGGGCGGGCGTGCCGCGGCCGCGCGGCCGCGGGGCGGGAGTCGGTGCTCATGGCGCAGAGGATAACGCATCGCCGCTGTCGGCGGGTACCGCGATACTGGAGTTGTGCTGCGCGCGACAGAAGGCCGGCTGGTCGGCCGGGACAGTGAGCTGAGCCGCCTGCTCAGCCTGCTCGACGACGCCGCGGCCGGGCGCCCCGCCCACGCGCTGCTGTCCGGTGACGCCGGGGTGGGGAAGACCCGGCTGGTCAGCGAGCTGGCCGTGCGGGCCGAGGGCCGCGGCTTCTGCGTCCTGTCCGGGCGGTGCGCCGAGCTCGGTGACGCCATCCCGTACCTCCCGCTGGCCGACGCGCTGCGCGAGGGCGCGGCGGGCCCGGCGGCCACGGCGCTGGCTGAGGCGCTCGCCGCCCGGCCGGTGCTCAGCCTGCTGCTGCCGGACCGGCCCGCCGCCGCCGACCAGCCGGGCGACGGTGCCGGGCTGGCCCAGCAGCAGCTGTTCGGCGCGGTGCTCGGCCTGCTGTCGGAGCTGGCCGCGGCGTGGCCGGTGCTGCTCATCCTGGAGGACCTGCACTGGGCCGACCGGTCCACCCGGGACCTGGTGACGTTCCTCAGCCGGGTGCTGCACCGGGAACGGGTCGCGGTGGTCGCCACCTACCGCACCGACGACCTGCACCGCCGCCATCCGCTCCGGCCGGTGGTCGCCGAACTGCTCCGGCTGCCGACCGTGGCGGCCATCGAGCTGGGCCCGCTCGGCTACACGGACATGGCCGACCACCTGGCCGCGCTGGCCCCGGCCCGGCTGGGCACCACGGCGCTGAACCGGATCGTCGCCCGGGCCGAGGGCAACCCGTACTACGGCGAGGAGCTGCTGGCCGCCAGCGCCACGGCCGGCAGCGAGGTGCTGCCCAGCGGCCTGGCCGCGCTGCTGCTGGCCCGGGTGGAACGGCTGTCAGCGCCGGCCCAGCAGGTGCTGCGCGCCGCCGCCGTGGCCGGGCGCCGGGTGACCGACGACATCGTGGCCCAGGCTTCCGGCCTGGCCCAGGCGGAGTACGAGCACGCGGTCCGGGAGGCGGTCGCGCACCAGCTGCTGGTGCCCGGTGGGATCCAGGGCTACTCGTTCCGGCACGCGCTGATCCGGGAGGCGGTGTACACCGACTTGCTGCCGGGAGAGCGGACCCGGCTGCACGCCCGGTTTGCGGAGCTGCTGGCCGACGCTGAGCGGCGCGGCGGCGGTAACGGCTCGGCGGCCGAGCTCGCCTACCACTGCCTGGCCAGCCACGACATCAGCGGCGCGTTCGCCGCCTCGGTCCGGGCGGCCGAGGAGGCCGAGCGGCTGGCCGCGCCGGCCGAGGCGCACCGGCACTACGACGCCGCGCTGGCCCTGTGGGACCGCGTCCCGGACCCGGAGCAGCTGGCCGGGCAGAGCCGCGGGAAGCTGGCGTTCCGCTCGGCCAACTGCGCGGCGTCCAGCGGGGAGGTGGCCCGGGCGGTGCAGCAGCTGCGCCGCATCCAGGGATTCCTTACCGCCGACAGCGACCCGGGGCTGGCCTGCCGGGTGCAGGAACGGCTGGCGTACTTCCTGCTGGAAGTGGATGCCGCCGTGGCCGCCGAGGCGGCCGCGCGGGCGGCGGTGGCCGCGCTGCCGCCGGACCCGCCGCGCTGGGAGTACGCCCGGGCGCTGGCCACGCACGCCCAGACCCTCATGTACATCGGTGATGCCGCGGCGGCCGCGGCGCGCGCGCACCAGGCGCGCGCGGCCGCGGAAGCGGCGCAGGCGCCGTGGGTCGAGGCGGACGCGCTGATCACGCTGGGCCAGCTGGCGGAGCGGGACGGCGAGCCGGATTCGGCCATCAGCAAGCTCAGCGAGGCGCACCAGCAGGCCCGGGAGACCCACATGCTGGGGGTGGAACTGCGGGCCGCGTTCCAGCTGGCCCGGGTCCGGCTGGAGCACGGCGACCTGGCCGGGGCGTCCAGTACGGCGCATCTGGGGGTGGCCCGGGCCGAGGCGGCCGGCCTCAGGCTCGCCATCTACGGGCTCGACCTGCAGTACCTGCACTACCTGGCGCACTACGCGGACGGGTGCTGGACGCACGCCCGGGAGCTGGCCGACGGGTTCACCGCGCGGGCCGGCACCGCGGCCGAGGCCCGGCTGTCCGCGATGGCGCTGTTCCTGGACGTGGCGCGGGGCAGCGCGGCGGTGGCGGAACGCCGCGCCTGGCTGGAGCCGTTCTTTCCGGAGGACAGTTTCACCGCCTACATCGGCCGTGGTCTGCTCGCCGAGCACGCCCTGTGGCAGGGCGACCCGGACGCCACGCTGGCCGAGGTCGGCGCGCTGCTGGACCGGCAGGGCCAGGAGGAGAAGGGCTATGGGCCGCCGGTGATCCGGGTGGCCGCCATCGGGCTGGCCGCCCACGGGGACCGGGCCCGGCAGGCCCGGGCCGCAGGGGACACGCGCGCGGCCGAGGCGGAGGCCGGGGCGGCTCGGCGGCTGATCGAAGCGGCCCGGGAAGGAGCCGCGTACCCGGCCCGGCCCCGGTTCGTGCTGGGCGTGGAGGGCCGCGGCTGGCTGGCCCGGGCGGAGGCCGAGTGGGCCCGGCTGCGCGGGGACAACGACCCGCGGCTGTGGCAGCCGGTGGTGGCGGAGTTCAGCCCGGCGTTCGTGTACGAGACCGCGCGGGCCCGGTGGCGGCTGGCTGAAGCGCTGGCCGAGGCGGGCCAGCGCGCCGAGGCGGAGCGGGAATGGGCGCTGGCGATTTCGGTGGCCGCCGATCTCGGCGCGGCTCCGTTGCTGGCCGCGCTGGACGACCTGGGCCGCCGGGCCCGGTTCGGGCGGCCCGCCGGTTCCAGCCCGGACGCACTGGCCGGGCTGACCGCGCGGGAACGCGAGGTGCTGCGGCTGCTGGCGGCGGGGCGGAGCAACCGGGAGATCGCCGCGGCCCTGTTCATCGCGCCGAAGACGGCCAGCGTGCACGTGTCCAACATCCTCGGCAAGCTGGGCGCCTCCAGCCGCACCGAGGCCGCGGCGATCGCCCTGACGGTATTGGCCCGGGGGGACGACCCCCCGGGCCATTGACCGGCGAAGGGAGGCCCTGCGGAGCAGGGTCTCGTTGAGCCGGTGATCTCGGGGGGCTCCGGGGGGTCGTCCCCCCGGGCTAACGGGGCGCGAGTTCCTCGAGGATCTCCCCGGCGCGGGCGGCCGCCCCGGCCGGGTCCGCGTCGGGCGCGCCGACCTGCGGGTCCCAGTTCAGGTCGTAGAACAGCTCGGTGACGCCGCGCTCAGCCAGCCACTCGGCGTCGGCGCGGATGTCGGCGTAACTGCCGGACAGCAGCAGCCGCCCGCCGCCCTCCGGCACGGTGACCGGGGCGCCGGCCCGGACCACGCCGCGGCAGACGATCCGGATGGCGTCCGGGTCCCGGCCCGCTTCCTCGGCGGCCGCCCGGACCACCGTGATCCCGTCTGCGATCCGCGACAGGTCGGTCCGGCTGGAGGTGACCCAGCCGTCGGCGTACCGGCCGGCCCGCTGCAGCGCGGCGGGCACGATGCCGCCGAGCAGGATCGGCGGGCCGGGCCGCTGCACCGGCGCCGGCGCGATCCGGCCGGGCGGCACCTGGTAGTACCGCCCCTGGTAGGAGGTCAGCCGGCCGGACCAGGCCTGCCGCAGCACCTCGAGATACTCGCGGGTCTTCGGCCCGCGGTGCGCCATCTCTGCGCCGGCCAGGGCGAACTCCTCGGGCATCCAGCCGATGCCCAGGCCCAGATCGAGCCGGCCGCCGGACAGCACGTCCACGCTGGCGGCCATCTTGGCCAGGTAGCCCGGCGCGATGTATGGCATGTTGATCACGGCCACACCGAGCCGGATCCGCTGGGTGGCCGCGGCCAGGAACCCGAGCGCGGCCACCGGGTCCAGCACGCTGTGATACACCGGCTCCATGGCGGCGCCTTCCGGCACGATCAGGCGCTGGAACGTCCACAATGAGGCGTAGCCGGCCGCCTCGGCGCGGGCCGCGAAGCTGGCGAGGTTCTCCGGCGTGGCCCACACGCCGGACACGGGGGCTCCGAATCCGATCTGCATTCCCCACACCCTAGGGTCTTCCGGTGGCAGACGAATTAGCGGGCCGAACGGAGAACCCCCGATGGCAACTGACCCCCGAACGCTGATCTCCATCCTGCGCAGCTCCCACGACCGGCTGGCCGGGCTGGTCCGGCCGCTGACGCCGGAGCAGTTGCGCGCCCAGTCCTACGACCGGGACTGGAGCGTCGCCCAGGTGCTGTCCCATCTCGGCAGCGGCGCCCAGATCGCCCTGCTCACCCTGGACGCCGCGCTGAGCACCGGCCAGCCGGACCGGGACGCGTTCCCGGCGATCTGGGAGGAGTGGAACGCGAAGACTCCCGAGGCCGAGGCGGCCGACTCGCTCACCTGGGACGAACGGCACGTCAGCCGCCTGGAGCAGCTCAGCGACGAGGAACTTGCGGGCATGCGGGTGGACTTCTTCGGCCGCGAACTGGACGCGGCCGGGCTGGTGCGGATGAGGCTGGGGGAGCATGCCGTGCACACCTGGGACGTGGCGGTGACCTTCGACCCGGCGGCGCGGGTGGCGTCGGAGGCCATCCCGGAGGTGCTCGAGCACATCGGCGGGCTGCTGGGGTTCGTGGCCAAGCCGTCCGGGGATCACTTCCGGGTGCGGCTGCGCACCACCGGTCCGGAGCACGACTACCTGCTCACCGTGGCCGACCCGGTGACGCTGTCCGACTGGGTCCCGGGAACCGAGGTGGACGGGGAGGTCCGGCTGCCCGCCGAGGCGCTGGTCCGGCTGCTGTTCGGGCGGCTGGACCCGGAGCACACGCCGGAGTGCTCTGCCGAGGGCGTCGGCCTGGACCGGCTGCGCGCGGTGTTCCCCGGCTTCTAGAACCGCGTTTCGCGTCCAGGCCGGCCCGCGCGGGCCGGCCTGGACGCCGGGATCAGGCCGGGCCGAACTGGTCGAGGTTCATCACCTTGTCCCACGCCGCCACGAAGTCGGTCACGAACTTCTCCTTCGCGTCGTCGCTGGCGTAGACCTCCGCCAGCGCGCGCAGCTCGGAGTTCGACCCGAACACCAGGTCGGCCCGGCTGCCGGTCCACTTGACCTCGCCGGTGGCGTCGCGGCCCTCGAACGTGGTCGCGTCCCCGGCCGCCGGCTGCCACGTCGTGCCCATGTCGAGCAGGTTGACGAAGAAGTCGTTGGTCAGCGACCCGGGGCTCTCGGTGAAAACACCGAGCTTCGACCCGTCGTAGTTCGCGCCCAGGACGCGGAGCCCGCCGACGAGGACCGTCATCTCGGGAGCACTCAAGGTCAGCAGGTTCGCCTTGTCGATCAGCAGGTACTCGGCCGGCAGCCGGTTGCCCTTGCCGACGTAGCTGCGGAACCCGTCCGCCTTCGGCTCCATCGCGGCGAACGACTCAACGTCGGTCTGCTCCTGCGATGCGTCCGCGCGGCCCGGCGTGAAGGGGACTTCGACGTCGAAGCCCGCGTCCCGGGCGGCCTTCTCCACGGCCGCGCCCCCGGCGAGCACGATCAGGTCGGCCAGCGAGACCTGCTTGCCGCCCGCCTGGGCGGCGTTGAAGGCCTGCTGGATTCCCTCCAGGGTGCGGAGCACCGTCGCCAGCTGCGCGGGGTTGTTGACCTCCCACCCGCTCTGTGGTTCGAGGCGGATGCGCGCCCCGTTGGCGCCGCCGCGCTTGTCGCTGCCCCGGAAAGATGAGGCCGACGCCCACGCGGTGGCCACGAGCTCGGGCACTGTCAGGCCCGAGGCGAGGACCTGGGCCTTGAGGGCGGCGATGTCGGCCGCGTCGATGAGCTCGTGCGACACCGGCGGGATGGGGTCCTGCCACACCAGCGCTTCGGCTGGAACCTCCGGGCCGAGGTAACGCAC
Source organism: uncultured Actinomycetes bacterium (assembly GCA_963837515.1). Taxonomy (GTDB): domain Bacteria; phylum Actinomycetota; class Actinomycetes; order Streptosporangiales; family Streptosporangiaceae; genus RYN-230. The sequence goes on along the minus strand of CAWINT010000014.1, from coordinate 467,585 downwards.
GACCGGCCCCATGTCGCGGTGGGTCAGCTTGAACCACGCGCGGGCGAAGGCGTCCGCGAACTCGTCCGGGTGCTCCAGGAAGCGCCGGGAGATCTGCTCGTAGATCGGGTCCACGCGGAGGGCGAGGTCCGTGGTGAGCATCGTCGGGGGGCGGCTCTTCGCCGGGTCCTGGGGGTCGGGGACGGTGCCCGCCCCGGCGCCGTTCTTCGGCTGCCACTGGTGCGCCCCGGCCGGGCTCTCGGTGAGTTCCCACTCATACCCGTACAGGATCTCGAGGAAGCTGTTGTCCCAGGCGGTCGGGGTGCCGGTCCACGTGACCTCGAGGCCGCTGGTGATCGCGTCGCGGCCCTTGCCGGTGCCGTACGAGCTCTTCCAGCCCAGGCCCTGCTGCTCCATCGGGGCGGCTTCGGGATCGGGGCCGACCGCGTCCGCGGGGCCTGCGCCGTGCGTCTTGCCGAAGGTGTGGCCACCCGCGATCAGGGCGACCGTCTCCTCGTCGTTCATCGCCATCCGGCGGAACGTCTCGCGGATGTCGCGGGCCGCGGCGAGCGGGTCCGGGTTGCCGTTCGGGCCCTCAGGGTTGACGTAGATGAGGCCCATCTGGACCGCGCCGAGGGGATCCTCGAGCTCCCGGTCGCCGATGTAACGCTCGTCGCCGAGCCATTCCGTCTCGGGCCCCCAGTACACGTCGTCGTCGGGCTCCCAGGCGTCCTCGCGGCCGCCGCCGAAGCCGAACGTCTTGAAGCCCATCGACTCCAGCGCGACGTTGCCGGTCAGCACCAGCAGGTCGGCCCACGAGATCTGCTGGCCGTACTTCTTCTTGACCGGCCACAGCAGGCGGCGGGCCTTGTCCAGGCTGACGTTGTCCGGCCAGCTGTTGAGCGGCGCGAAGCGCTGCTGGCCGCGCCCGGCGCCGCCGCGGCCGTCGCTGATGCGGTAGGTGCCCGCGCTGTGCCACGCCATCCGGATCATCAGCGGGCCGTAGTGGCCGAAGTCGGCCGGCCACCAGTCCTGCGAGGTGGTCAGCACCTCGGCGATGTCCCGTTTGAGGGCGGCGAGGTCGAGGGACCGGAACGCCGCGGCGTAGCTGAACTCCGCGCCCAGCGGATTGGCCACGGCCGGGTTCTTGGCGAGGATCTTCAGGTTGAGCCGGTTCGGCCACCAGTCCTGGTTGGCGTCACCCTGGGTGGGATGGGTGCGACCGTGCACGACCGGGCAGCCCCCGCCCTGCGTGCTCGCGGCCTCCGGGGTCTCGTCTTCGATGACTAGGGGGTCATGGTTCTCAGCCATGGCATTCCTTCCGGGTCAGGCGGATCACGGTGCTGGGAACTGCGGGGGGGCGGAACAGGCGGGACACAGGCCCCAATAGATGACCTGGGCCTCGTCGATCGAGAAGCCGTGGTCATCGGACGCGGTCAGGCACGGCGCCTGGCCGGCCGCGCAGTCAACGTCGGCAACGGTCCCGCAGGACCGGCACACGACGTGGTGGTGGTTGTCCCCGACACGTCCCTCGTAGCGGGCCGGGCTGCCGGCCGGCTCGATGCGGCGCACCAGTCCCGCCGCGGTGAGCGCGTTCAGGGCTTCGTACACGGCCTGCAGGGAGACGTGGCCGATGCGGCCACGCACCCGGGCGGCGACCGCCTCGACGCCGAGGTGGTCACCGTCCCGGACGGTCTCCAGCAGCGCGACGCGGGCGGCCGTCACCCGCAGGCCGGCCGCGCGCAACTCGTCAGCGGCGGCCGGTGGCCGGGATGCGGGCATGCCACTCAACCTACAGGCACAAACGCGAATGGTTCAAGACAACGAATAGTTTAAGTTTGGTGCCGTGGGCTGGCCTGGATGACCTGGCGGGCGAGCCGGGCGGCCTCCCGGGCACAGCCCCAGGACAGGGTGACCCCGCCGCCGCCGTGGCCGTAGTTGTGCACCAGGACGGCCCCGGCCGCCCCGGTGCCGGGCCCGGGCGGCTCCGCGCCGAGGCGCACCTGGGGCCGGGCCGGGCGCAGGCCGACCCGGTGTTCCAGCACCCGGGCTCGGCCGAGCCGCGGGTCGACGGCGGTGGCGTCACGCCGGATCCGCTCGGCGGTGCCCGGCCGGGGCTCGGTGGACCAGTCGCCGGCGATCTCGGTGCCGCCCAGCACGACCCGGTCGGCGTGCGGGAACACGTAGCTGAGCTCGTGCCCGGCGTCCGGCAGCCCGATGAAGAACTCGCTGATCCCCGGGTTCTCCACGATCACCACCTGGCCGCGGACCGGGGTGACCGCGGGGTCGGGCACCAGGCTGTGCGCCGCGGCGCCAGTGCAGTTCACCAGCACCGGGACGCCGCTGCGGCCGGCCGTAGCGGCCAGGCTACGCACCGCGCCGGCCTGGATCTGGCCGCCGGCCTGCCGGAACCGGCTGGCCAGGTAGCCCAGGTAGACCGGCATGCACACCACCGGGGCCGTGTACCGCCAGCCGGCGGTGAAGCCCGGCGGCAGGCTGCCCGCCGCCGCGGGGGTGAGCGGGCCGAGGGCGGCCAGCGGCGCCGCCCAGGCCGGCGGCCCCGCCGCGTCCGCCGCGGGGCCGGCCCCGTCCGCCGCGGGACCGGTCCCGTCCGGGGGCCCGGTCCCGGATGCCCGGACCGCCTCGACCCCGCTGACCAGCCGGATACCCGCGGCCGGCGCACCGGCCAGCCCGGTCAGCACGTCGAGCGTCTCGGCGCACCAGCGGCGCACCCGGTCGCTGTCCTCCACCAGGTGCGGGCCCCAGATGGCCCCGGCCACCGCGGAGGTCGTCCGCCCGGGCGGGCTGGCGGTGCGGATGGTGACGGCCAGTCCCTCCTCGGCCAGGCACACGCCGGTGGTCAGGCCGATGACCCCGGCCCCCACGACCAGGACGTCTGCTGCACGGTTGGTCACGATCCTGACCCTAGGCGCCCCGGGCCCGGCCCGTGACGGTACGGGGCGGCATGATGAGCGGGTGGCCAACGCGGGCCAGCCCGGGATGGCAGCCGGACGGGCGGGGCTGCGCCCGGCCCGCTGGGCGGAGCTGCACCTGGTGGGCGCCTGGCGCCGGTTCCTGGCCGAGCCGGAGTCCTACTTCCGGTACCTGTGGGATGACGGCGGCTGACCGCCGCGCTGCTGCTGCAGTTGCTGGGCGACGAACTCCGGGTCCAGGCCGGTGCCGAACCGCGGGCCGTCCGCCCGCCGGTCCCGGCGCGCCCACCGCCGCTTGCGGGTCACCCCGATCAGCAGCACGATCACCGCGCCGGCCACGGGGACCCCGACGAGCCCGCCGGTGAACAGCCGGGCCGGCAGGTTCTCGGCCATCGCCTGGGTGGGGTTGGCCGGGTCGAAGTAGACGCTCACCGACCTGGCCGACCCGTAACCGGGGACGTCCACCGAGTACGTGCGGCCCTGCCACCGGAAGAGCACCAGCCCGTTCTGCTGTGTGCCGACGGTATGGTGCCCGGTCCACAGCACGGCTTCCGGCGACTGGGCGACCACGAGCGCCGCCAGCAGCGCGAAGGCCAGCAGCGCGCCGGCCACGCCGACGGACCAGCCAGCGCCGTCCAGCAGAGCCCGCAGCCGCGTCACCATAAGCCTATTATCCGCCCTACGGCCAGCAGTCTCCAGCCAATATCCGGCCGCGGCCGCGGCCAGACGTCACATCTCCAGGATGAGGGTCACCGGGCCGTCGTTGACCAGGCTGACCTTCATGTTCGCGCCGAATACGCCGGTCTCGACGTGGGCGCCGAGCCCGCGCAGCGAGGCGACCAGCGCGTCCACCACCGGCTCGGCCACCGGGCCGGGCGCGGCCGCCTGCCAGGTGGGGCGGCGGCCCTTGCGGGTGTCGGCGTACAGGGTGAACTGGCTGATCACCAGCAGCGGGGCGGACACGTCGGAACAGGACTTCTCGCCGTCCAGAATCCGCAGCCCCCAGAGCTTGGCGGCCAGCTTCGCCGCCGTCTGCGGGGTGTCATCGTGGGTGACACCGGCCAGCACGAGCAGTCCCGGTTCCGTGATCGCGCCGACCACCTGCTGGTTGACGGTGACGCTGGCCTGACTGACCCGCTGCACGACGGCTCGCACGGCAGCCCATCCTTTCTCGCGGTGACCGGGGCGCGGGGCGCCCCGGCCGGCCGGGTGTGCGACGCTGGCCCCATGCGTCCCACGCTATTCGAGTTCGCTGGGGGCGAGCCGGCGTTCCGCGCGCTGGCCGCCGCGCACCACGCGCGCTGCCTGGCCGACCCGGTGCTGAACCACCCGTTCTCCCATCCGGGCCAGCACCCGGAGCACGTCGAGCGGCTGGCCGCGTACTGGGCTGAGGTGCTGGGCGGGCCGCCGCGCTACTCGCAGGACTGCGCCAGCCAGTCCGCGCTGCTGTACCTGCACTCCAGCATCGGTGACGTGGGCGACCTCGGCCAGCGGTTCGTCGCCTGCTTCGTCCAGGCCGCCGACGACGCCGGGCTGCCCGACGACCCGCAGTTCCGGGCCGCGTTGCGCGGCTACATGGAGTGGGCGGTCACAGACTTCCTGACCTACGCGCCGCACGGCTCGGTGGTGCCGGACGGGCTGCCCGTGCCCCGGTGGTCCTGGGACGGGCTGCAAGCCTGACCCGCGGCGCCCGGCGGTCCGGGCAATGCGCTTGCCGGGACGCGCCCGCGCCGGTAGGAAGCTGGCCATGCTGCATGGTGAGGTGGCCGGGCTGCGGGCCCGGCAGGACAGTGACATCCCGGTGCTGCACGCCGAGCTGTACGACGACGTGGCGACGCGGGTGCAGGCGGATACCCGGCCCTGGCGGCCCATTCCGCCCGGCGGGCCGGATTCCCCGTACCGGGACGGCGGCTCCGCCGACGTGGCGATCTTCTCGGTGGTCCAGCTGGACAGCGACGAACTGGCCGGGGACGCGCTGCTGTGGGGGATCGACCCGCACAACCGGGCGGCCCACGTCGGCATCTCGCTGCGGCCGGCGTTCCGCGGACGGGGCCTGGGCACCGACACCGTGCGGCTGCTGTGCCGGTACGGGTTCGGGATCCGCGGGCTGCACCGGCTGCAGCTGGAGACGCTGGCCAGCAACGCCGCCATGCAGGCGGTGGCGGCCCGGGCCGGGTTCGCCCGGGAAGGCATCCTGCGCCGGTCGGCCTGGGTGATCGGCGGGTTCGCCGACGAGGTCATCTTCGGGCTGCTGGCGGACGAGTGGCAGGCCGGCTGACTTCCCGGGCCGCCCTGGTCATGCTCTCCTGCGGTTCACGGTCCGGTCGCCGAGGGCCCGCGTCCCGGCCGCCGCGGCCGGGGTGGCGTGCTGGGCCACGGGCAGCCGGCTCGAATTCAGGTGGGTGCGGAAGAACTCGGTGATCCGGCGCCGGGCGTCGGCGGCCGACGGCTCGTGCCAGCCCACGCCCAGCAGCGGCGCGATCTGCTTGATCGGGGCGGGCACCCGGTCACCGGCCCCCTCAGGGTCGTTCAGGAACGCGTGCCCCGCGTGGGGGTATTCCGTCACGTCGTGCGGGATCCCGTCGGCGGTGAGAGCGCGCTCCAGGCGGGCGGCGGCGCCGCGCAGGGTCAGGTCGCGGCCGCCGTAGCTGCCGACGATCGGGCACGAGTCGCGCAGCAGGTCCCGGGCGTCCCTCGGCACCATGCCGTAGTTGACGCTGGCCGCGCTGAACCCGTGGCCGGGGGCGAGCAGCAGCGCGAACCCGCCGCCCATGCAGAAGCCGATGACCCCGACCCGGCCGGTGCAGCCGGGCCGGCCGGCCAGCCAGCCGCGCACCGCCTCCACGTCGTCGAACGCCCGGCCCCGGCGCCGCCGCAGGTCGCTGAACGTGCTGCGCAGGCAGGCCAGCGGCCGACCCCAGCCAAACAGGTCCGGCGCGGCGGGCGGGCCGGTCCCCGGTAGCGGCCCGGGCAGGCCCGGCCGCCGGCTTGGCGGCCGGGCCCGGGAACGCATCAGTGGCTGGTGAACGGCTCGAAGATGTGGCTGAACTGCCAGGTGGACTGGGTGATGCCAGAGCAGGTGTCGCGGCCGGCCGTGCCGGGGCAGCCGCCGTTGTCCCGCTGCAGGGCCCAGAACGACAGCTCCGCCAGGTGCCGGCCGGCCGCCCAGTGCTCGATGGCCGACGCGTCGGGGGTGCTGAAGACCTCCGGCGGCCCGAAGTCGTCGATGCCGATCATCTCGGTCACCCCGATCATGGCCCAGAGCCGCCCGGACGACAGGCCCGGGTACAGCTGGTGCAGCGTGTCATACAGGTGCCCGGCGGCGGTGATCGAGTCGGCCGCCATCTCGTGCGGCTGGTTGTCGTAGTAGTCGAACGTCATGATGTTGACGATGGCGATCCGTGCCGCGTTGCTGACCGCGTTGCGCAGCACGGCCGCCCCCGACGCGTCGAGGCCCGACACGTTGGTCGGCAGGGTGTAGACGAATTGCACGGTGCGCCGGTGCTGGGCGGCCCACTCCTCGACCAGCCGGATCGCCTTGTTACGCCGGTCGATGCCGGCCGTGTCGCTGAGCGAGTTGTCCTCGGTGTCCAGGTCGAGCCGGGTCACGTGGTAGGTGGTGATCACCTTCTCGTAGGCGGCGGCGATCTTCGGCACGCTCGGGCAGCTGTCCGCGATCTCGGTCCCGCCGTGGTCGGCGGAGTACCCGCCGAACGACGGGATCACGTCGCCGCCGGCTGCCCGGATCCGGGCGATGTCGCGGCCGTAGACCGACCGGGAGATGGGGGTGGACGGATCGCCGTTCCAGTCGATCGTGCACGAGCCGGGCGCCGGGGTCTGGATGAACGCCAGGGTCAGGTACCGGGCTCCGGACGCGGCCGACAGGGCGGCCGGGCTGTCCGTGGTGTACGCCTCGAAGTAGGGCGCGAAGACGTGGGCGGGCAGGGCCGCCCGCCCGGGGTCCGCGCTGGCGGGGGTTGCGGCGGCACCGCCCGCGGCGGCCAGTGCCGCGGCGGCCAGCCCGGCCACCAGCGACCGCCGCGCGCCGGGGAGCCAGCGGGGGCGGGATGTCATCAGGGAGCGCGACCAGGGCACGGCGGCCACCTTCCATAGTCCAGCGGGCGGGGACGGCTCAGCCGCGGCCGCCCGCCGGGGGCGCCGGCGACGGCCGGCAACTATCAGTTAAGAAACTTTACTGTTAATACACGGATAATTTCCCCTCACGCCAGGGCTGTCAAGAGCCGGCTGCCGACGTGACCCCGGGGTACTGGAGTGATGTAGCGGGCAGGACCGCAGCACCGGGGCGCCCCCGGCCGGCTCCGTGCGGGGGCCGGGGTGGTTCAACGCGGGGTTGGGACAACCCGCGCGAGTGCCGGTGCATAAGCTCGGTCCAGACAGCAGCCGTCGCCACCCCCGGGCCACGTCGTCGTGTCTGCCGCGCGGGGAGGCCACGTGGCAGAGGGGGATCGCTGATGGCCCGCCTGCGCGGCATCAGCCTGAGCGGCAGCCAGCTAGTGGCCAGCGTGCTGGCCACGCTGTCCGCGGCGATCGCGGCGTCCTACCTGGGCGTGGCCGGGACGCTGGTCGGGGCGGCCGTGGGCAGCGTGGTCAGCACCGTGGGCAACGAGGTGTACAAGCACTACCTCATCCGCTCCCAGGAGCGGCTGAAGGCGGCCGGGGTGCTGATCCAGCACCGCACGGCCAGCCACACCCGGACCGGCGCGCAGGTCACCCGGACCGCGGACATGGCCCAGCAGGCGCGCCGCGGGGACCGGGCGGCTGGTGCCGAGCGGACCGAGACGCTCCCCGGGCTGGGCGCGGACTGGCAGGCGGCCCAGCGGCCCGCCGGGCCGGACGGGGCCACCGCCGCCCAGCGGGCCGCCGGTGAGGCCGGCGCTACGGCCGGCCAGGACCAGGCCACCGGGCCGGGGCACTGGTGGGAGGGGATCAGCCGGCGCCAGTGGGGGATGGTCGGCGTGATCGCTGCCGGGATCTTCCTCGTCGTCATCGCCGGGATCACCGTGTTCGAGGTGTCGGTCGGCAAGCCGCTGAACGCATCGGTGTGGGGCAGGCACGCCACCGGGACGACCGTGGGCAACGCGCTCACCGGCCATCCTTCCGGGCGGGCCAGCCCGCAGCCCGCGGGGAGGAGCACGGCCCAGCCCACAACGCCGGGCAGCTCCGGTTCCGCGGGTTCCTCGTCCCCGGCGGTCCCGTCATCACCGGCGCCGAGCGGGACGTCACCCTCGCCGGTCACTTCCGCGCCGGCCCCCACGCCGCCCAGTTCGGCCGTGCCCACGACGGGCTCGTCCGCGGCCCCGACGGCGGGCGCACCGGGGGCGGGAGCGCAGCCCGGGACCGGGCAGAACGCCGGAGTGGCCAGGCCGGCCCCCTGAGCGCGCCTCCGTAGGATGCAGACGTGCCCAGCGACCTGCCTGCCTGCCGGACCATTCCCGAGGTGCTGCGGGACGCCGCGCAGCGTGACCCGGGCGGGATCTGGCTGCGCAGCGACGGCGGCGAGCTGAGTTTCGGCGGCGCGCTGAGCCGGGTCGCCGCGGCCGCCCGTGACCTGCGGGCGGCCGGGGTCGGGCACGGCGACCTGGTGCTGGTCACCGCGCGGACGACGCCGGAGTACGTGATCTGCTGGCTGGCGCTGGCCGCGCTGGGCGCCGTCATAGTCCCGGCCAACCCGCGCAGCGCCCCGGCCGAGCTGGCCGGGCTGGCCCAGCAGGTCGGGCCGCGGGCCCTGATCACCGATCCCGGCCTGGCCGGGCTGACCGCCGCGGCCGGGATCACCGGGCTGCCGCTGGGCACGCTGCAGGCGGGCGCGCTGGCCGGGGACTGGCCCGGGACGCGCGCCCCGGCCCAGCCCGCCGTGCTGCCGGACGCCCGGCTCACCCCGGGCGATCTGGCCGTGCTCATCCCGACCTCGGGCACCACCGGGCGGTCCAAGCTGGTCATGCAGACGCACCGGGCCTACGTGCTGGCCGGTGAGGGATTCCCGTACTGGATGCGGCTGACCGCGGCCGACCGGCTGATGACGTCGCTGCCGCTGTTCCACATCAACGCGCCGGCCTACTCGATGATGGGCTCGCTGGCCTGCGGGGCCGGGCTGATCCTGCTGCCCCGCTTCTCGGCCAGCGGGTTCCTGGACGCGGCCCGGCGGCACGGCGCGACCGAGTTCAACGCGATCGGCGCGATGCTGGAAATCCTGATGCGCCAGCCGCCGCGGCCGGATGACGCGGACACCCCGCTGCGGCGGTGCTACACCGGCCCGGCCCCGGGCCGGGAGCGCCAGGAGGAGATGGAGCGCCGCTTCGGCCTGGAGATCGTGGTCGGGTACGCGATGTCGGAGAGCCCGTACGGGCTGATCTGGGCCCGTGGGCAGCGGCCGTTCGGCACGCTGGGCACGGTGCGGCAGCATCCCGGGCTCGGGGTGATCAACCACGCGCGGGTGGTGGACTCCGCCGGCCAGGACGCCGCGCCGGGCGGGACCGGGGAGCTGCTGCTGCGGAACCCGGTGCTGACCCCCGGGTACTGGGGGATGCCGGCGGAGACGGCGGCCGCCTTCACCGCAGACGGCTGGCTGCGCACCGGCGACCTGGTCACCGTGGATCCGGCCGGCACGTACACGTTCGTGGCCCGCAAGAAGGAAGTGCTCCGCCGCCGCGGGGAGAACCTCTCGCCCGCCGAAGTCGAGGAAGTCCTGGCCGAGCACCCGGACGTGCTGGAGTCCGCCGTCGTCGGCGTGCCGTCGGAGCTGTCCGAGGACGAGGTGAAGGCGTTCATCGTGCCGGCCCGGGCCGGGTCCCCGACTTCGCCGCGCTGCGCGCGCACACCGCCGCCCGGCTGGCCGCGTTCAAGGTCCCGCGGTACTGGCAGCTGATCGACGAGCTGCCGCGCACCCCGACCGCGCGGGTGGCCAAGCACCGGCTGCCCCCCGGCCATCCGCCGGGGGAGTACGACGCGCAGGCCGTTCGGTAAGGACAGGGCAGGTAGCCACCGCGGCACCGAAGCGTGTCCGCGCGGACAGCAGACAACTCGCCACGTACCGGGCCATATGAAACTACGTTCCGCGCGCCCAGGCCGGCCGCCGCCCCGCAGCCCGGCCGCCGTCATCCCCGCGAAGGAGGCCTGCCTATGTGCGCACCCGGAGCCAGCTGCGGCTGCCGCACCAGCCCGGGCGGGCTGGGCGGTGCCGGGCTGCTGCTGGCCGCGATCATCGTGGTAGGCGCCATCGCCGGTTTCCTCGCCGCGCACCTGCTGTTGCTGGCCGCGGCGGTGGTGATCCTGGTGGCCGCCACGTCCGGGACGGTCGCGGTGCTGGGCCGGCACGTCGTGGTGCGGCCCGCGGCGCGGCCGCCCGCCGCCCGGCTGGCCGGGCCGCGGCGGGCCAGGGCCATCGCGCCCCGGCCCGCGGCGGCGCTGGTGATCCGGATCAGTGTGGAGTCAGATGCGGAAGAACAGGTTCAGGTAGCGGTCCGCGATCTCCTGGTCGCCGCGCACCGTGCCGGCGTTGCTGCGGCCGAACGTGGTCAGTACCAGGCTGCCCGGGTCGAAATCCAGCACCGTCGGCAGGTCGCCGACGTCTCCCAGCTCGTAGGTCATGCCCTGCGCGGACACGTCGATCCGGTAGCTGCCCGCGTTCCGCCCGGTCACCGTGATGCCGAGCTGGAACGGGGTGAGGTCCGCGTCCTGCCGCACGGTTGACTGCCACAGCACGAACATGAACGGCACCAGGAGGTCGGCCGCGTCGCCGGATAGCCCGTGCGCCCGGCCGGTCCCCTGCCGGATGTCCCAGGAGTGCACCGCGTAGTCCATCAGCTGGCCCGCCGCGTAGAAGAACGCCGGCACCGGGCCCATGTAGAAGTGCGGCACGATAAACCCGGTCCACTCCCCGGGGCCCATCGGCTCCAGGATGCCCATGAGCTTGTCCAGGTCGTTCTGCAGCCGGCCCAGCATCTCCTGCTGGGACAGGTCGCGGAACCGGGTGGCCTGCTCACCGGCCCGCTCGTGCATGCCGGGCAGGCCGTACGGGCTGGCCGGACCGCCGGACCGGGCCAGCTCGAACGCCTCGAAGTAGCCTTCGGTGGTGTCCACCAGGTGGCCCACCACGTCGCGCACGGCCCAGCTTTCGCAGGCCGTCGGTGCCTCCCAGGCGCCCGGCCGGCCGGCCAGGTCGATGAACCGGGCCGCCTCCTCCCGGACCACCCGCAGGATGGTGTCTTTCCCCTCATAGGACGTCGCGTCCCAGGCGCTCATCTGCTCACCTCTCCGTCGAGTCGGCCCGGCCTGGTTCCGCGGCGGCGGGCGGAACGCCCACAGTGCGCACCGCGGTTCACGTTACGAACCTCACCGCACCCGTCCCGCCCTGTCAATGCCTTCCCTGGCGGGCCACCATGGCGGCCGCTGGCCGCGCTCAGGCCCGGGGAGGCGGCCCGGACCTGCTGGTCAGCGCGCACGTGACCGGTGGGTGAGGACAAAATGCCCGGAGCCGGGTGTGAGCCGGCCGCACCGGGGAACATTGCTGCGGTGCGCCTCCCGCGCAACGGTGCCGGGGGGCGTCTGGTGCCGGGCCGGCCCGGCGCAGTGTGGCCAAGCGCCACGGCCGCTGGCCGGGCGCGCATTGACCGGACTATCGGTCTTTCCGAATCTACAAAGCTGATCGGGATTGTCCTACCCGTCGGCGGCCTGGGCGGCGCAGCCGCACTCACGCTAAGGAGGCCCCCATGCCTCTGCCGGACTTCCTGGTGATCGGTGCCCCCAAGGCGGGAACCACCGCCCTGCACGCCGCGCTGGCCCGTCACCCCGCGCTCTACCTGTCACCGGTCAAGGAGCCGAAGTTCTTCCTGACCGACGGGCCGCCACCGAGCCGGGGCGGCGGTCCCGGTGACGTCCCGACCTGGCGGGAGCACGTCTGGCGGCGGGCCGACTACGAGGCGCTGTTCGACGGGGCCACCGCCGGGCAGCTGAGGGGTGAGTCGACGCCGTTCTACCTGTACGACCCCGCGGCGCAGCGCCGGATCAAGGCGCTGATCCCAGACGTGAAGATGATCGCCATATTGCGTGATCCGGTTGAGCGGGCGCACTCGAACTGGGCCCACCTGTGGTCTGCGGGCCTGGACCCGGCCGGCGACTTCCTCCGGGCCTGCGCCGAGGAGGACCGCCGGGTCGCGGCAGGCTGGGCGCAGTTCTGGCACTACACCCGGCTCGGCCGGTACGGCGAGCAACTGGAGCATCTCTACCAGGTCTTCGGCCAGGAGCAGGTGCTGGTGCTGCGCTACCGCCAGCTCGTGAACGGCCCCGCGCGGACGCTGGATGAGATCTGCGCCTTCCTGGGCGTCCCCACGGGCGTCGTCACCGCGGTGCCCAAGGAGAACGTGACCGCGCACCCGGACGAGTCGTTCGGCCACCGGATGACGTCCGGCCTGCTCCGCGGGGCGCAGGCGGCCGGGCGGCACCTGCCTGGCAGTACCGCGAATGCGCTCACCGACCCGCTGGAGCGGAGGCTGCAGCGGGGGGCGCGGCCGCGGCAGCCGCTGACCTGGGAACAGCGGCAGGCGCTGCTGCTCCGGCTCGAGTCCGACATCCGGTTGCTGGAGAAGGTCACCGAAACAGACTTGAGCGACTGGCTGCAACCCCGGGAACGTTCCGGCGGGCTGGTCGGCGACCGCCCGGCCGGGCAGCGCCAGGCGCGCAACGGGCAGCCCCGGGCCTGATCGCGCGCCGGGGCGGCCGCGCTGCGGTCAGGCCGGCTGGGGGCGCAGCTCGGTGCGCAGCTCGTGCGAGCCACCGGCCCGGGTCATCTCGTAGTACAGCCGGAAGGCGCCGCCAGGCAGCGGCAGGATGTCCAGGTAGCGCAGCCCGCCACCGCCGTAGGGCGACTCGGCGCACGGCGCGTCCCCCGACGGGACCAGGCTGGCCGGATCGGCGCCGGTGGCCACCCCGGTGCGCTCCTCGTAGTTCTCGGCCGCGCTGGCCCGGCCGTCGTAGTAGGCGACGATCCCGCCGTCGTGATGCAGCACGGTGGTGACCCGGGCGCCGCGCGAATCCCAGTAGCCGGGCCGGACGTTCAGCGCGGTGCCGTGCCAGGTCCACTCGCGGCCGTCATGGCTGGTCGCGTAGTCCGTGACCATCTGGTCGGCCTCATCGGGGTCGGCCAGCGGATGGCAGGAGGCCCACAGGTGCCACAGCCCGTCGTGCCACCGGATGACCGGGTCCTTCACGGCGGTCTTGACGTCGCCGGGCAGTACCACGGCGGCCGACCGGGCGTCGAAGCGGGCCGGGTCCTCCGCCTCGATCAGCTCCACCCGCCAGTGCTTGGTGCCCGGGGTGGCGCAGCTCAGGTACAGCCGCCAGGTGCCGTCCGCCGTACGGACCAGCGACGGGCGCTCCAGCGACTCGGTGCCGACCAGTTCGCGGCCGATGGTGAGCAGCGGGTCGAAGCGCACGCCGTCCTCGGAGCGGGCCACGGTCACCCCGAAGCCGCGGCCCAGGCCGACCGGACAGCGCATCCGGTAGGCGAGGTAGATGGCGTCGTCACCGAGCAGCGCGCTGGGTGCGCCCGCCCAGAACCCGGGGCCGGGGCGGGGCGGGGCGACGACGAGTTCCGACAGGTCCGGACGCGGCGGCAGGACGGGCAAGCGCAGTTCTCCTAGTTTTCTTGTAGAAATTATAGACTTATAAGTTACCTCGCACTGCCCGTTCAGGCAAGCTGAAGATAACGTTCCAGTGACACGCTAGCGTCTGCCGATGGCAGCCGGTGATGACGGGAACCGCGCCGCCCGCGCGGCGGCTGTGCGAACGGCGGCGAAGTGCCCTATTCCGTGCGAAGCATACTCCGGTACACGGTGATCAGTGCGTTCTTCTGCTCTTCGCTGAGGCGCTGATCAGCCCGGATGGCCTCCTCGGCGTCGCCGGGCGGGGCGGGGGGCGGGCCGGCCGGGCTGGCGGCGCCGTGGCCACCGTCCAGCAGCCCGGCCTCGGCCAGCAGGGTCTCAGCGGACAGGTCCAGCGCTTCGGAGATGAGCTTGAGCACCCGGACGGACGGCTGGTGCAGCCCTCGTTCGATCTGGCTCAGGTAAGGGTTGGACAGGCTCGTCATCTCGGCCAGCTGGCGCAGCGACAGATTGGCCAGCTTACGCTGGCTGCGGATGAACGCACCGAGAGCCTGCAGCTGAGTGTCCCACGGTTCGGGCACGGGACCTCCCGGGTAGCTCAGGCGGCCGGGCGGCCGCGACCATCGCTAACTATAGTATGCGCGCGGGAACGGTACCGGAGCGGCCGCCGGGCAACGCAATGCGCGGCGGGCCGGTCGTCCCGGGCCGCCGCGCAGCGGTGCGTGGTGGGTTACTTGGTGGCGGTGCCGGACTTCGGCGGGGTGGCGCCGTTCTTGGCGCCCATCAGCGGCTTGGTCGCCGACAGCACGCTCTCCGCGAAGCTGCGCTGGGTGGCCAGCAGCTGCTCGGCGAAGTCGTAGGCGTTGGCCACCAGCTCCTCGGGCTTGGGCAGCTTGTCAGCGTAGGGCAGGTTTGGGACCGGGATGGACGGGGTGAGCGACTGCACCGCGTCGGCCCACCGCTTGACCGCCTCCACGACCGCTTCCTGGCTCTTGCGCACCGCGTCCAGGATCTCGCCCTGGATCTCCTTGCTGGTTGTACGGGTTTCAGCCATCATCTGCTCCTCAGGCAGCTCGCGTCCTTCGATATGCTTACTATAGCATGCACAGTGGATGATATGTCAAGCAGAGGGTGCATGCCTCGTGCCGGGTCAGCCGTGGATGTACTCGCCGGGGGCATCACCCCGGGCCGGGTAGCGGCGGCTGCCCAGCGGCGGCGGGGCCACCTGGTCGCCCGCCCGCGGCCCGGCCCAGTCGGTCCAGTCCTCCCACCAGGAGCCGCCCCGGGTCTCCGCGGCCGCCCGCCACTCGGCCGCGGCCGGCGGGTTGGCCGTGCCGATCGCGTGCCACACCTTCGGGCCGGGCGGGTTGACGATGCCCGCCACGTGGCCGCCGCTGGACAGCACGTACCGCACGTTCCCGCCGAGCAGGTGAGTCGCCTTGTAGGACGCCGGCCACGGCACGATGTGATCGTTGATCGCCCCGACCACGTAGGTGTCGTTCTTGATGTCGCCCAGCGACAGCCGCTGGCCCGCCAGTTCCATCTCGCCCCGCGCCAGCTCGTTACGGATGTACAGCGAACGCAGGTAGAACGAGTGCATCGCGGCCGGCATCCGGGTGCTGTCGGCGTTCCAGGCCAGCAGGTCGAAGGCCGGCGGCTGCTTGCCCATCAGCCAGTTCGACACCACGTAGCTGAAGATCAGGTCGTTGGCCCGCAGCAGGTCGAAGGCGCCCGCCATCTGCGACCCTTCCAGCACGCCCTTCTGGTGCATGTGCCGTTCCAGCCGGGCGATGGTGGGCTCGTCGGTGAACACCCCGAGCACGCCCGGCTCGCTGTAGTCGAGCATCGTGTTGAGCAACGTGACCGAGCCGATCCGGTCCGCCTCCCCGGTCTCGTTGAGGTAGGCGGCCAGCATCCCGGTCAGCGCACCCCCCAGGCACAGGCCGGTGATGTCGATCTTGTCCGAGCCGGTGATGTCGGAGATCACGTCCAGCGCCGTGTGCGGCCCGCCGAGCAGGTAGTCCTGCAGGGTCACCCCGCGCATCTCCGGGTCCGGGTTGCGGTAGGAGATCGCGAACACGGTGTGCCCGTGCTGCACCGCCCATTCGATGAAGCTGCGGCCCGGGGCCAGGTCCATGATGTAGTACTTGTTGATCCACGGCGGGCTGGCCAGCATCGGGATCGCGTGCACCGTAGGTGTCTGCGGCGCGTACTGGATGAGCTCCATCAGCTCGCTGCGGTACACGATCTTCCCCGGGGTGGCGGCCATGTTCTGGCCCAGCGTGAATGGGGTCCGGTCCACCTGCCGCGGACGGCCGTTGTTGTGCAGCAGGTCGTCCCAGAAGTTGCGGGCCCCGGCCACCAGGCTGGCGCCGCCGGTGTCGAACGCGTGCTTGAGTGCCGCCGGGTTGGTAACCAGGAAGTTCGTCGGGCTCAGCGCGTCCATCAGGAAGCTGGCGGCGAGCTCAGCCTTGCCGTCGGCGACCGGGTCACCCCGGCCGGCCGTGAGCAGGTCGGTGGAGAACTGCCGCAGGGCCAGGTAGCCCTGGCGCAGCCCGGCGAAGGCCGGGTTCAGCTCCCAGGCCGGATCGGTGAACCGCTTGTCCTTCCCGGCCGCCAGCGGTGGCTCGGCGTCCAGCCCGGCCGCCCGGGCCATGCTGAACTGGGCGATCCGCCCCATGGCGGTCATCAGCCGCAGGCTGGCCGCGGTGACCTGCCCGGGCCGCTCCGCCGCCCGGTTCATGACCGCGAGCAGCGAGCCGCCGAAGCTGGCCATGTCGAGGTCGGCGACGAGTTCGGCCTCCGGGGTAATGGCAGCGGCCGTGTCCTGTGCCAATTGCCATGTGGTGTCCTGCTCGGGCATGCCGGCGCCTCCTTGTCGAGTAGCCGGCCGGGGGCGGCCGGCGTCCCGCTACTGTTCCTATGGTCCGTCCGGCAGCCGGCCGGGGCCAGCCCCGCCGGATGCCCTGGTGGGGGTGCCCACCTGGCTCAGCCCCGCTCGAAGATGGCGGCCATGCCCTGGCCACCGCCGATGCACATGGTGGTGAGCGCGTACCGGCCGCCGATCCGGCGGAGCTCGTGCAGCGCCTTGACGGCGAGGATGGCGCCGGTCGCGCCGACCGGGTGGCCGAGCGAGATGCCGCTGCCGTTCGGGTTGGTGCGGTCCGGCGGCAGCCCCAGCTCGCGGACGACCGCCAGGGCCTGGGCCGCGAACGCCTCGTTGACCTCGAACAAGTCGATGTCGTCCAGCTTGAGGCCGGACCGGTCGAGCACCGCACGCACGGCGGGGATCGGGCCGGTGCCCATGATCCGTGGTTCCACGCCCGCGTGGCTGTAGGCGATCAGCCGGCCCAGTGGCTGGTGCCCGTGCTCGCTGGCGTAGCCCGGGCTGGCCAGCACGACGGCCGCGGCCGCGTCGTTCATGCCCGAGGCGTTGCCGGCCGTGACCGTGCCCTCGGGGGCGAACGCCGGCCGCAGCCGGGCCAGGTCGGCGAGCTGTACGCCGGGCCGGATGTGCTCATCGGCGGTGAACGTGACGGTGCCCTTCCGGCCGGCCACCTCCACCGGCACGATCTGGTCGTCGAAGTAGCCGTGCCCGGTGGCGAACGCGGCGCGGCGGTGACTCTCGGCGGCCAGTTCATCCTGGTCCGCCCGGCTCACCCCGAACTCGGTGGCCACGTTCTCCGCGGTGACGCCCATGTGGCAGTCGCAGAACGGGTCGGTCAGCGCGCCGACCACGGCGTCCACCGCCACCGAGTCCTGCATCCGGCGGCCCCACCGCAGGTCGGGCAGCCAGTACGGGCTGCGGCTCATCGACTCGGCCCCGCCCGCCACCGCCACCTCGGCGTCCCCCAGCGTGATCGCCTGGGCCGCGGACACGATGGCCTGCAGGCCGCTGCCGCAGAGCCGGTTCAAGGTGAGAGCCGGGGTGGTCACCGGCAGCCCGCCGTTGACCGCCGCCACCCGGGCCAGGTACATGTCCCGCCGCTCGGTGTGGATGACGTTGCCGAACATCGCGTGCCCCACGTCGGCCGGCGGCACCCCGGACCGGCTAACCGCCGCCCGGACGACGGTGGCAGCCAGGTCGCACAGCGGCACACTGGCCAGGCCACCACCGTACTTGCCGATTCCGGTCCGTACCGCGGACAGTACCTCGACCTGCAGGGAAGTGGTCATGTTGATGCCCTCACATGGTCGAAGCCGGAGGTCCCGCGGGTGTATGGAATCGAGACGTCGCCGGGTAGCACAACGGCGTTCCGGCCACGGTGCGCCGGCGTGCTGACCGACTCGCAATCAGGATCATTTCCGGCCCGGATTGCCAGGTTTCCTCTTCTTGGTATCACCGGGAAACCGGGCAGAACAGCTGGCCAAAGGGGAAATTTGGCTAGGCTCGCGAAGTCGTGACGTAGGTCCCGGGCGGCGGCAGCGAATGGCCCGGGACGGCCGGGCCAAGGTCCCTGGACGGATGGGCGGTGCCATCCCGGCGGGCCAGGGCGCCCCCGCGCTGGTCCGGGAAGAGACGCCGCCCGCACAGCCCGGCGGCTGTGCGCTGTCCGCCGGGCCGCGCGGGCGGCCATTCACCATGCGCCCCAGGTGGGAAGAGGCACTGCTTAGACGCACGGCCCGGGGGCGGCGGTTCCCGGCCCCGGCCGGTTTTCTACGGAATTCTCAGCGGCCGCCCAGGGCGGGCGGGATCAGCTCGTCCGGCCGGCCCCAGGAGCGGGCCGGGCGGGCCGGCGGCACCCGGTGCGCAGCCCCCGGGCTGAGCTGATGGTGGATCACCTCGGCGGCCTTTTCGATGGTGGCAATGCCGTAGCCCATCGACGGGTTGCGCTGCGTCAGCACCACGATGGCGTAGCCGCGCTGGTGCCCGGTGAAGCAGCCGATGCTGTTGATCCGCCAGCCGTAGGGGGGCAGCGGCAGCCAGCCGTTCTTCACGTGGACGGTGAGGCTGGCCGGCGCCCCTGCGGGCACTCCCCAGCGCTGCGCCGGGATGACGTGGGCCATCAGGGTGAGCGCGTAATCCCGGGCGGCGGTGCTCAGTACCCGGTTGGGGTACCTCAGCGTGTTCAGCAGCAGCAGTTCGTCATGCGCGGTGATCTGCGTCAGGCCCCAGTAGCCGCCCGGCCCGAGCCTGGTCTCGTGCATCCCCACCCGGCCCAGGAAGTACTGCAGCCGCCCGAGCCCCACGTGGGCCCACAGCGCGGACGCGGCGGCGTTGTCCGACCTGGTGATCATCGCGGTGGCGAGGCGCTGCTCGGCCCGGGTCAGCGGCCGGTGCTGGGTCATCGCCTCGCGGAGCAGCGTGCCCAGGATGGTCACCTTGACCACGCTGGCCGAGTCGAAGTGCATCCCGGGGTTCAGCCAGCAGCCCAGCCGATCGCTCCGGTCGTCCACCCGCAGCGCGACCGCGGACAGCCGGCCGCGCAGGGCCGCGTGCAGCCCACGGGCCAGCCGGGCGGCGAGCCGGGGATGCAGCGCTGACGAGCAGCTGACGTTGATCGGCCCGGCATCCGGATGGCCGGGAGCCGCCGCCCGGGCGAGGGCGGGCGCGGGCGCCAGCGCTGGTGCGGCGGCCGCCAGGCCACCGAGGAGCAACGCCGGCCCGAGCAGCGCTCCGGCCGTGCGGCGCCGCAGCGTCCCCACGAGGTAGGCCGCAGGTCCTGGGGCCATTCCGCACCACCCGTCAGTTAGGTATCGGCAGTCACTTCAGCAGACGCCGGGAGGTGGCTATCGGTTGCCGGGAGCGGGCCGGCGTTACAGCCGGCCGCGGAGCCGGTCCCGCCATGGCCGGCCGTCCGGGTCGAACACCGTCCGGTACAGCGGTGCCGCGAAGCCCCGGTGCAGTGGGGACGGGCGGGCCAGCTGATGCGGCACCACACGGCCGGGGGGCCGGGCGCCGTGCTCGCCGGCGGCGTGCCAGGCGGCGAGCCGCCCGGCCTGCTCGCGGAACGCGGCGAACGCCCGCGCCGGGTCGAGCAGGTCGGCCACGTCGCCGGGCGCCCGGTCCAGGTGCTCACCCCACAGCTGGAGGCGCAGGTCGCGGGCGAAGGTGCGGGCCCCGTCGCCGAGCCCGCCCGGGTCGGTGGGTGGCCGGGGGTCGCGGGTGGCATCGAGCACCCCGATCGACAGTTCGCTGTCGTGCGTCCAGGACCGCCGGTTCAGGTTGTCCGATCCGATCATGGCCCACACGTCGTCCACGATCACCACCTTGGCGTGGACGTACACCGGCGTGCCGGCCCGGTTCTCCAGGTCGTAGACGGCGAACCGGTCCCCGCCGGCCTGCCGGCAGGCGCGCACCACGTCGTGCCGGGCCAGCAGCCCGGGCCACTGGGTGACCGGGCCGGGGTTGTCCGGGTAGCGGGGGACGACCGCGATGACGTGCAGGCCCGGGTGGCGCCGCAGCGCCCGCGCGATGATCTCCGCGACTGAGCGGGACCACAGGTACTGGTCCTCCAGGTAGACCAGGCAGCGAGCGCGGCCGAACGCCTTCCGGTAGGCGTGCGCGATGCTGCGCTCGCCCAGCGGCGCGAACGGGTAGCGGCGCAGCCGCGCCGGGTAGGTGCGCAGGACCTGGACCGCGTGCGGGCCGCGCCGGGTGCCGTCGTCGGGCAGCGGGGCGGGCAGCGGCCGGCTGGTCATGGCGCCCATGTGGTAAGCCCGGTCGTAGAGCTGGCGCACCGGGCTGGGCAGGTCCAGCACGCTGCTGCCGTACCACCGCTCGCGGAACGTGTGCTCCAGGTCGTGCACGGCGGGCCCGCGGACCTCGGCCTGGATGTCGTGCCAGGGCGGCCGCTCGCCGTACTCGCTGGGGAACTCCATCACCTGCGGGTCGCCGGCGTGCTCGCCGTCATCGCCGCGACTGTGGCCCAGGTCGATACCGCCGACAAAGGCCAGATCGCGCCCGGGCGCGCCGGGATGCCGCAGCACGACCAGCTTCTGGTGGTGGCTCCCGCCCCGCCGGGTCCGGGCGTCCAGCAGCACCTGGCCGCCGTCGGCGTCGATCTCCCGGACAAACTCGGCGTTGGCCTCCTCGGACTGGCGCAGTGCCTGCGGCTGCGACCGCCACAGCAGGCCGAACACGCTCACGCCCCGCTTGGCCGCCCGGCTGAGCACTTCGCCCACCGCGGAGCCGGGGCCGTCCAGCAGCTCGTCGAAGTCGCCGCGGAAGTCCAGGAAGTAGATCTGGTCCCCGTTCCCGGTCGCGCTGATCTCCGCGTGCAGCCGGGCAAAGTAACGGCGTCCGTCCACCAGCACCCGGATCAGGTTGCCGGTGGTGAAGGCGCGCAGGTCAGTGGCCCGGTTGGCGCGGTCACCCTCGCCCAGGAACCAGGAGCCGATCGCCGGGTCGTCGGCTTCGTGAGCGGGAGCATCCTGCTCGAGCGGGTCTTGTTCCGAATCGGTGGCGCCGGGCAGCATGCCCGGATTGTCTCGTGCCGACCAGCCGCCGGCCGCGCAAAGGTCAAGAAAACGGGAAACTGGACCGGCATCGGCCGCACTGTCAGCGGCCCGGCCCCGGACAGCGCCATGATGGCGGGCATGACGGTGCCCGGTTCCTACTCCCGGCGGGTGTTCCTCGGCCTGACGGCCGCGGGTGCCGCCGGGGCGGTCGCGGGCTGCACCACCTCGGCCCAGAAGGCGGCCTCGGCCGGCCAGGCCAGCGGCGCGGTGGCGCCCCGGCCGTCCGAGAAACGGCCGGTCAGCGAGAATTCGCGGCCCGGCGACCCCAACTGGCAGATCAGCCACCTGGGTGCGCCGATGGCCATCGTCGGCTACGCCGGGCAGGCCAGCGTGCTGCCCGGTGAGCCGGTCACGCTGTACGTGTCCACCACCGCCCGCTCGTTCACGGTGAGCGCCTTCCGGATGGGCTGGTACCACGGCGATAAGGCCCGGCTGGTGTGGAAGTCGGCCAGCGTCAGGGGCCACCGCCAGCGCCCGGCCCGCATCATCGCCCCGGCCAACACGGTGGAGTGCGTCTGGGGCGAGTCGCTCACTGTGCCCACCCACGGCTGGCCGGAGGGCTCGTACCTGCTCCGGCTGGACGCGGAGTCCGGTGCCCAGCGTTTCGTCCCGGTCACCATCCGGTCGGCCAGCACGGCGGGCAAGGTGGTGATCAAGAACGGGGTGGAAACCTGGCAGGCGTACAACACCTGGGGCGGCTACGACCTCTACAACGGCCCGGGCGGCACCGCCGACTACAGCAACCGCTCGCTGGCCGTCAGCCTGGACCGGCCCTACGACGCCAACGGCGCGTACATGTTCCTCTACCACGAGCGGAAGACCATCGAGCTGGCCGAGCGGGCGGGCCTGCCGCTCGCCTATGTGACCAGCATGGAGATCGACGCTGGCCCGCACCTGCTGGCCGGGGCGAGCGCGCTGATCTGCCCCGGCCACGACGAGTACTGGACACCGCCGGAACGGGCGCACGTCACGGCGGCCCGGGACGCCGGGGTCAACGTCGCATTCCTGGGCGCGAATACGCTGTTCCGGCGGACCCGGCTGGCCAGCACCCGGCTCGGCCCACGGCGGCTGATCATCTGTTACAAGACCAGCTACCTGCGGGACCCGATGTACGGCCGGGACAACTCCCTGGTCACCAGCGACTGGCGGGAACCGCCCCACCCGGACCCGGAGTCCTCGCTCACCGGAGTGCTGTACGAGTCCAACCCCGCCGACGCCGCCTACGTGATCGCCTCCCCGGGCAGCTGGGTGTACGCCGGGACCGGGGTCAAGCAGGGCACCCGCTTCACCGGGCTGGTCGGCATCGAGTACGACCGGGTCAACCCGGTCTACCCGGTCCAGCGGCCCATCGAGGTGCTGTCCCACTCGCCGCTGACGTGCCGCGGTGTGAACAGCTACTCGGACACGGCGTACTACACCCACCGGGGGGGCGCCGGCGTGTTCGCCACCGGCACCATGCGCTGGGTGGCGACCAGCAACGGGCTGCACCTGTTCGGGCTGAACCGGCGCGCCTGGGCCTTCACCCAGAAGGTGACCCGGAACGTGCTGCACGCCTTCGCGGACGGGCCGGCCGCGGCCAAGTACCCGGCCCGGGACAACCTGGAGGCGATGCACGAGTGGCCGGGCGACCCGATCGCCGCGCAGCACAACCTCTGGCCGCCGGTCGTCCTGTAGCGGCTCGCTGGAACCACGGGCTGCGCCGGGCGGCGCGTCAGCCCCCGGTGACCGGGAACAGCTGGCGGCTCCTGTCGTACAGGGCCGCCGGGAGCGGGCCCTGCGCCGCGATGGCCAGGTTGGCGGACAGATGCCCCGGATTGGACGTGCCGACGATGGTGGTGGACACGGCCGGCAGGCTGAGCGTGAAGCGGAGCATGAACTCCACCGGCGGCATCCCGTCGAGCACGTCCTCGATCCCGGACGCCGCCCAGCGGCGCTGCCCCACCCCAGGGTCCTGGCTGAGCGGCCCGACCGTCCAGTTCTTGTCCTCGGCCGCCGCGCCGCGGGCCGCGCCGCCGCGGATGAGCGTGCCCGCCCCGGCCGCCGCGGCCGCGGTGATCAGGTCCTCGTGCTCCCGCTGCACCGCGGAGTAGGGGATCTGGACCACGTCGAACACGCCCATGGCGAGGTGGTCGGGCAGGTTGGGCAGGATGCCGGACATGCCGATGAACCGGATCTTGCCTTCGTTGCGCAGCTTTTCCAGGGCCTCGACCGTGCGGCCGGCCGCCAGTTCCGCGCGGCTGGGTGACATGTGCACCTGGACCAGGTCCAGCCGGTCGGTGCCCAGGCGGCGCAGGCTCCGCTCCACCGCGGCCCGGACGTTGCCCGCGCTGTAGTCGTGCGCGAACGGCGGCCGCGCCCCGGGCGGTGGCTCGGTCAGCAGGCAGCCGCACTTGGACGCCAGGAAGTACTCGTCCCGGCGGTGGCCGAGGTAGCGGCCGATGAGCTCCTCGCTGCGGCCGTAGTCCGGGGAAGTGTCGATCAGGTTTATGCCCCCGTCCAGCACCGCGTTCAGCAGCCGCCCGGCGTCCTCGTCGGCGATGGCCGGCCCGCGGGGTGCGCCGCGCAGCTCCATCGCCCCGTAGCCGAGGATGGTCACGTCCACTCCGGTCCGCCCCAGCGGGCGCGTCGGCAACGTCATGACCGGCACGCTACCGGCCCGGCTGGGCCGCGGCGTAGGCGGCCGGGGTCTGGCCGATCGCGGCGCGGAAGTCCCGGATGAGGTGGGCCTGGTCGGCATAGCCGAGGTCGGCGGCGAGGACGGCCCAGGACACCGGGTCCCCGGAGCGGACCGCCTCGGCCGCCTCCAGCAGCCGGTACCGGCGGATCACCCAGGTGGGGGAGACGCCCGCGGAGCGCAGGAACATCCGCTGCAGCGTCCGCGGCCGCGCGCCGGCCAGCGCACACAGGTCGGCCAGGCGGCGGACCGCCCGGTCGGCCTCGGCCAGCCGGGCCACCCGGGCGACCTCGGCCGCGGCAGGCACCCGCGCCGGATCCACCGCCCGCTGCAGCGCGGCGGCCAGCAGGCCCACCCGGGCGTCCTCGGCCCGCTCCGCGCTGACCTGCCGCACCAGTTCCGCCTCATCGAGGCCGAGCGCCGGGCCGAGCGGCACGACCCGGTCGGTGAACTCCGCGGCGGGCGCGGTCACGAAGGCGCCGAGACCGCCCGGGCGCAGCAGCGCGGCCACCGTCCAGCCCCGGCCCACCAGCAGCCGGGACGATAGGCCGCGGGCCACGCCGTACAGCCGGGCTTCCACCGGCCCCGCCTCCCGGTCGGCCGGCGTGGCGTTGGCGTGGCCGACGCTGATGTTGGCCCCGGGGTGGGTGAGCACCTGCTGGCGGTGCACCGTGCCCGGCGGCAGGTCCCACGACACCGCCCAGAACCAGTCCACCAGCCCGGCCAGGGCCGGGCCGGCCGGG
This sequence comes from uncultured Actinomycetes bacterium, assembly GCA_963837515.1. Lineage (GTDB taxonomy): Bacteria > Actinomycetota > Actinomycetes > Streptosporangiales > Streptosporangiaceae > RYN-230. The sequence goes on along the minus strand of CAWINT010000014.1, from coordinate 443,176 downwards.
TACCGGTGCAGCCGGACCCGCTGGCGGAGCAGCCACGGGTCCAGGATCCCGCGGCTGTCCCGCTGCACCGGTTCCGGTCCGGGCCGCCCCATGGGGCGACCCTAGCGGCGGTCTGACGCGAATGTTCAATCGCGCCCGCGGTGCGCTCGGTAGCGTCACCTGGCATGACCACACCCACACCATCCACCGAGCAGACCGCCGACCTGCTCGCTGCCGTGCTCGCCGACCTCGCCGTGGTGATCGGCGGCGTCACCGCCGGGCAGCTGCCCGGCCCGACGCCCTGTGCGGACTGGGACGTCGCCCAGCTTCGCGACCACGTGCTGGGCTGGCTCACCACGTTCGCCGCCGGGTTCGCCGACCCCGACGGCCAGGCGCCGCGTGCCAGCCTCGACGGCTACACCGCACCGGCGGACCCGGCGGCTGAGGTCCGGTCCGCCGCGGCCACCCTCGACGCCGCGCTCCGCGGTGGCGCGGCGGGCCGCCCGCTGCGGCTCGGCGAGGCGGCCATGCCGGGCGGCATGGCCCTGGGCATGATCCTGTGGGAGTACCTGGTGCACGGCTGGGACCTGGCCCGGGCCACCGGCCAGCCCTGGTCGCCGGCCGCCGCGGCCACGGAGCAGTCGCTGGCCTTCGCGCCCGGCATGCTCACCGCGGACTACCAGGGCGACGGCAAGGCCTTCGGCGCCGCGGTGCCGGTACCGGGCACCGCGCCGCCGCTGGACCGGCTGCTCGGCCTGTCCGGCCGCGACCCCCGATGGCCGGCACCCAGCCCCGGGGGCGGGCCGGCCGGGGCACGTCAGGACACCGGCGGGCCGTTGGTCGCGCGGTTCACGGTTGACGGGGCGGAACCGGCCCAGATCGAAGGCCAGCCAGCGGACTGGGTGGGGGTGATGATCTTCCGGAAGACCTTCACCGCCGGGATCACCGGGGCGGCGACGACCGTCTTCATGGCGGCCGGCCCGCAGGAGGGCTCCCGGTCGTACGTGGCCACCGAGCGGATCACCGGGCGTGCCCCAGACGGGCAGGAGGGAGCGGTCACCATCCAGCATGGCGGCCTGGAGTCGGATCCCGACGCCTGGTTCGGCCAGGTCGTGCCGCACTCCGGCACCGGCGGGTTCGAGGGCTGGTCGGGTTCCGCGCGGATCTGCCACGACGACGAGGGCGCCTACTTCGAGATCCGGCTGGGCTGACCAACCGGGCGGCGTCACCGGCTCCGGCGGGCAGGCTGGGGGCCGGCCGGGGCGGGTCAGCGCGTTGCGTGCTGCCGCGCGGTCTGGCGGCTGTAGTAATAGTCGGAGCGGCGGTTGAAGACGAGGGTGGCGGCCACCAGCGCGATCACCCACAGGACGCCGCCGGCGGTGAAATCGGCGGTCGCGTACAGCGCCCCGCCCTGGGCGAGCGCGCTGAGCATGCTCAGCGTGATCAGGCAGAAGAACGCCCCGAGCAGGTAGCGGGCCCAGTCGTAGCCCCGGCCGTTGCTCCAGGCCAGGGCCAGCCACAGCACGAGCACCACCGGGGCGGCGGCTTCGCCCACGTGGATGTGGGTGAGGGCGGTGTGCCATGCGGCCAGGCCCAGGCCGTGCTGCAGCACCGCGGCCCGGACCTGCCCGGCGGTCACCACCATGATGAGCAGGGAGGCGATTTCGACGGCCGCCCCCAGGTACATGAGCCTGATCGCGGCCAGCACGGTGCGTGGTGACCTGGACAGGCCCAGGTGCATGCGCAGCGCCCCGCGCAGCAGGTCGGCGGATTCGCCCACCCCGGGGCGCCGCTGACCGTCCCGCGCGGTGGCCAGCAGCACCGCCACCACTTCGTCGGTGTTCTCCTGCCGGAACGAGCGGGGGTAGCAGGCCAGCAGCCGCCGGTACCCGCGTTCCAGGCCAGCCTGATCGGTCATGTGGCAAGACCTCCCGCCGGGTTCAGCCGGGTCATCGCAGCCGTGGCGTTGGCGTGCAGCCGGGCCGCCTCGTCGGCCAGCCGCCCGGTGCCCTCCGGGGTGAGCCGGTAGTAGCGGCGCAGCCGGCCGTTGACGATCTCTTCCCGGTCCACGTCGATCAGGCCATCGGCCCGCAGCCGGTCCAGGGCGGTGTACAGGGTCCCGGCCCGCAGCCGCACCCGTCCCCCGGAGATGGCCTGGACCTCGGCGATGATGCCGTAACCGTGCTGGCTGCCGTCGGCCAGCGCGGTCAGGATCAGAAAGGTTGCTTCCTGCATGGCCCGCACACTCATAAGGACAGTATATATCGTTAAACTGACTTTGGCCGGCCCGGCTCGCGGGTGCTGTGGGCGAGCCCGTCAGCCACCGCGCAGCGCGGCGTCCCAGAACTCCTGCACGGGCGGGTAGATCAGCTCATGGTCGCGCGGCAGCGCGGACTTCACCTGCCGGGTCCGCTCGTCGGCGAGCACCTCCACCCGGCCCGCCTCGACCGCGTCGAACGCCTGCTGGACGACCGATTCCGGGCTGATCTTGGGCGCATCCACCAGGGCGGCCATGTCGGTGTCGATGAAGCCGGCGTGCACGGCCACGACCAGGGTGCCCTGATGGTGCAGTTCCAGGCGGACGCCGTTGGTGAGCGACCAGGCGGCGGCCTTCGAGGCGCCGTAAGACGCGTTGAACGGGTTCGTGTAGAAGCTGGTCACCGAGAGCATGTTGACGATGGCGCCGCCGCCCGCCGCGGCCAGCACCGGGGCGAAGGCCCGGCACATGCTCAGCGTGCCGAAGTAGTTGGTCTCCATCTCGGCCCGCGCGGCGTCCGGGTCCGGCGGCCCGATGAACGTGCTGGCCTTCATCACGCCCGCGTTGTTGATGAGCAGGCTGACGTCCGCGCACCGCCGCGCGGCCGCCGCGACCTGGCCCGGGTCGGTGACGTCCAGGGCGACCGGCGTCACGCCCGGCTCGGTGACGCCCGCCGGGTTCCGCGCCGCCCCGTAGACCCGGGCCGCGCCGCCGATCACCAGTTCCCGGGCGAACACCCGGCCGAGCCCGCGGTTGGCCCCGGTGACCAGGGCCACCGATCCGCTGATCTGCATGAGGCCTTCTTCCTGCCGGGCGGCTGGGCCGGCCATCGTCGTCCTCTTCGCGCCGGCCGGCGGCGAGTGGCTGTGCTTAGAAGTATGGCGGTGCTGCGCCGGGCAGGCCGGGCGGCGCCCAGCTCGCGGCGACCGGCCATAACCCCGTCGGCTGGTGGGTGGCCCTGACCTACGCGCTGATCATCGGGCTGGTCCTGGTCTACAGCCGGGTGTACCAGCGCAAGGAGCGGGCCGCCGGGCTGGGGCCGCTCCCGGTCATCTGGCTGGCCCGCCTGTACGCCGGTTACTGCATGCTGTGGTACGCGGCCGACGGTGGCCGCCCGCTGGCTGACGTGAGCGGGGGCTGAGCCATGACCGGGACAGTGCCGTCAGGAACGCGGGAGGGCCCGGCGGGACGGGCCCCGGCCGCCGCTGTTCACCTGCCAGGTGGCCGTGACCGGACAGCACCGCGCCATGCTCGACCAGGTCAACGAGGTGTTCGGCATCACGCCCGACTTCGATCTGGACATCCATCAGCCGGGGCAGACGCACGACCACGGTGTTCGCGGCGGCGCTGGCCGCCTTCTACGAGCGGATCCCGGTCGTACACCTGGAGGCGGGGCTGCGCACGGACGACCCGTACGCGCCGTTCCCGGAGGAGATCAACCGCCGGCTGGTCACCCAGCTGGCCGCCCTGCACCTGGCCCCGACGGCCACCAGCCGGGACAACCTGATCGCCGAGAACGTCGACCCGGGCGCGATCGTGGTCACCGGCAACACGGTCATCGACGCCCTGCGGTGGACGGCGGCCCGCGACATCGGGCCTGCGCGCGGCCGGCCGCGCCCTGGCCACGATGGCGCGGGCGCACCCGCAGCTGCGGGTAGTGTTCCCGATGCACGCCAACCTGCGGGCGCGCGAGGCGATCCAGCCCGCGGTGGCCGGCCTGGCCAATGTGACGCTGACCGGGCCGCTGGCCTACGGCGGCTTCGCCCGGCTGATGAAACGGGCCACCGCCTGCCGCAGCATGGCAGGCGCCATCAACCCGTACGGGGATGGCCGCGCCGCGCCGCGCTCGGTCGCCGCGCCGCGCCGCGCTCGGTCGCCGCGCTGGCCGGGCATTTCGGCCGGGGGGCGGCTCCCCGTCAGTTCCGCCCCGGGGCGGAACTGCGCCAGGCGAGCTAGTGGCGGTACCGGGCGGTTCGGTATTCCATGAGGCCGAAGCGTTCCGCTGCGCCACACTGGGGGGACCGGCCGCGCGGGCGGCTTTCCGCGCCGCTGGCGAGCCGGTCACCCGCGCCGCCCGGGCACGACCCCACGAGCGCAACCACTGGGAAGGCACATGAGCTTCGACACACGCGCCGGAACACGAGGCCGCCGCAAGCCATCCGGATGGGTGTTCCGCCAGATGAACAAGCTGATGGCCCGGCGCATCCGCCGCAATGGTGGCCAGCTGAGCGGGACGAACGCCCTGGTCCTGACGACCACCGGCCGCAGGAGCGGGCTGCCGCGCACCAACCCGGTCGGCTGGTTCCCGGGCCGGGACGGCAGCTGGCTGATCGTGGCGTCAGCGGCCGGCGCGGCGGCCAACCCATCCTGGTACTACAACATCGCCGCCCACCCCGACCAGGTCCAGATAGAGGTCGGCGGCACCACGGTCCCCGTGACCGCGGAGCAGCTGCACGGGACGGAGCGGGCCGAGGCCTGGCAGCAGATCACCGCCGCCGCGCCCCGCTTCGCTCAGTATCAGCAGAAGACCGACCGCGAACTGCCGGTGATCCGCCTGGCGCCCCGGTCCGGCGGGCAGGCATCGGGTAATGCCGACGTCTAGCGGAAGAGCTCGGCGTAGTCGTAGGCCGCCTCGGGCTTCGAGCGCACCGCCGCGTCGATCATCTTGGCGTCCTCGCCGACCAGGATCCGCCACCTCCCGGCCCGGACCCCGTCCAGGATGATGGCCGCCGCATCGGCCGCGCTGAGCGGGGCGCGGTCGCGGAAATCGGACTGCAGCCGGATGGCCATCGCCCGCAGTTCCTCGGTGGCGGTGTGCTCCCCGGCCAGGCCGCGGCTGGTCAGTTCGGGGCGGATGCGCTCCAGCTCCGCCTCGCTCATCCGCTCCGGCTCCGGCAGCCCCAGGATGCGCAGCGTGTTAGCGACGATGTCGGTGCCTACGTGCCCCGGCAGGACCACGGCTACCCGGACCTGGGGGGCGTTGGTCCGCAGATCCTCGATGAGCGCCTCGGTGAAGCCACGGACGGCGAACTTGGCCGTGCTGTAGGCGGTGTTCGGCATACCCGGCCCGAGGGTGGCCCACAACCCGTTCACGCTGCTGGTGGTGACCAGCACGCCGTCGCCGCTGGCGATGAGCAGCGGAAGGAACACGCGCGCGCAGTAGTACGTGCCCCACCAGTCGATGGCGAACGTGCGTTCCCACGCCTCCCGGGGGTCGGCGACGAAACTGCCGCCGCCCCCGATGCCGGCGTTACTGAAAACCAGGTCCACGTGCTGCCGGGCGTGCTGGGCGAGCAGTTCGTCGCGGAACCGCAGCACCTGCGTCTCGTCGGCGACGTCACAGGTGTGCCCGGTCACCACCACCCCGGGCGGGGCGCCCTCCTCGGCGGCCGCCGCGGTCTGGGCCACGGCCGGCCCGTTCAGATCGCAGGCGGCCACCGAGCAGCCCTGCTGCGCCAGCTGCCGGACCAGCTCGCGGCCCATGCCCGAACCGCCGCCAGTGATTACCGCGAGCTTGCCGGTGAACGCTTCCACCGTCGGCACCTCCTGTCCCTGCCTGTTGCGCCCAGCCTCCCATCCGGTCCCGCTCATGGTCAGCCTTCCGGCTCGCAGCATCCGCCGGCCCGCGCCGCCCGCCAGCCCGCCGGCCCGCAGCATCCGCCAGCCCGCCGGCCCGTTCTGTCCGGTCTCCGCCTTCCGGCCCGCTGGCTGCCCCCGCTAACCTGGACTGATCCATTCGGCCGCTGCCAAGGTGGCCGGTGAGCAGAGCACGAGATGCCCATACCTTCAGCGCCGAGCCAAGGCGCGCCGGGCGGCCCGCCGGCGCGGCGAGTCGTGCTCGCCGATGACGACGTCCTGCTGCGCGAAGGCCTCGCGAGCTTGCTGGAACGGTCGGGCTTCGAGGTCGTCGGCCAGGCCGGGAACAGCAGCGACCTGGTCGCCCTGGCCCGCGCCGCCCGGCCGGAGCTGGCGATCATCGACATCAGGATGCCGCCGGGCTTCACCACCGAGGGACTGGAGGCAGCGCGGCTGATCCGCCAGGAACTGCCCGGGACCGCCATCATCGTGCTCTCGGCCCACGTCGAGATGGATGAGGCCATGGATCTGCTGGCCGGCGGCGAGAGCGTCGGCTACCTGCTGAAGAGCCGGGTGACCGATGTGCCGGAGTTCATCGCGACGGTGGAACGTATCGCCGCCGGTGCCTCGGTGGTGGATCCCTCGCTGGTCCAGGAACTGGTCCGGGCCCGGCGGCGGCGTGACCCGCTCGACCTGCTGTCGCCGCGGGAGCGTGAAGTGCTGGCCCTGATGGCCGAGGGCGCCTCCAACGCTGGCATCGCGCAGCAGATCTTCGTCTCCGAGGGCACCGTCGAGAAGCACGTCAGGAGCATCCTGATGAAGCTCGACCTGCCGGAGAAGGAGGCTGACCACCGGCGGGTGCTGGCGGTCCTCCGGTATCTCGAAGCCCGCTAGCCGGCTCCGCCGCCGAGCAGCTGGGAGATGGCGGCCGCCGACAACCGTGACTTGGCCAGGAAGCCGATCGCCGGGCTCTCCTCGACCAGGTCCCCGAAGTCCTCCTCCGGCCGGGTGGAGATAAGGATCACCGGCCAGGTCCGGCCCGCCGCGGTCGCCGCGGCCAGCTGCACCGCGACGTCAAACCCGCTCTCCCGTCCCAGCCCCACATCCAGCAGAACGACATCCGGGTCGTGCTCACCCGCGCTGGCGAGCGCCTGGGCGCCGGTCGACGCGACCGCCACCACCGCGATGCCCTCGCGCTCGAGCACCGCCCGGGCAGCGCCCAGGAACTCGGTGTTGTCGTCCACGAGGAGCGCGCGCACGGTCATTTGCTCCAGCGTCGCTCCGCGGTCGGCGGCCCGCATTGCAGCTAGCTGGAACCGGCACCGCCGCGCGCGCCGGCCGGGCCGGCGGCGGCAGCAGGCCTACCGGGCCGCGGTGATCTTCGCTAGGGTGAGAAACCCCTTGTCAGTTTGGGGATGGCCATGCCGCCCGATCGCTGGTTCGCCGTGGGCACGGCTGACGTAGCCGACTGGGACGCCGGCCTGCGCGCGGCTGACGCGGCGCTGATCCACGACAACACCAAGCTGCTCGTGGTCTTCTGCTCGCCCGACGCCAGGCTTCCGGACGTGATCGGCCAGATCCGGTCGCGCTCCGGCGGCGTACCACTGGTCGGCTGCACGACCGCCGGCGAGATCGCGGGGAACGGGCCGCGTGACGGGAGCGTCGCCGTCGCCGCCTTCGGCGGGGACGGTTTCGTCGTCGGCACCGCCGCGGCCGGGGCGCCGGCGGGCCCGCGCGACGCCGGCGCGCGCGCGGCCCGCGGCCTGTCCTGGCCCGCGGGCCATCCGCACCGGGTGGTGCTGCTGTTCACCGACGGCCTGGCCAGTGACCAGGACGAGATCATCCGCGGCGCTTATTCGGTCCTCGGCGCTGGCGTGCCCCTGGTCGGCGGCTGCGCCGCCGACGCGCTGCGGATGACCCGGACTTCCCAGTTCCACGGCGATCAGGTGCTGGCCGGCTCAGTGGTCGCGGCGGGGATCGCCTCCACCGGCCCGCTGGGGATCGGCGTGCGGCACGGCTGGCGCCCGGTCGGCGAGCCGATGCTGGTGAGCGGCAGCAGCCCGAACCGGATCGACAGCCTGAACGACCGGCCGGCCCTGGATGTCTACCTGGCGCGCCTGGGCACCGAGCCCGGGCGTCTCAGCGCCGGCGACCTGCCGGCGCTGGCGCTCATGCATCCGCTCGGCCTCAGCCGGCACAGCGGGGAAGAGCAGGTGCGGTTCATCACCTCCGCCGACTTCACGCGTCGTTCCCTCCGCTCCACGGCCCAGGTCCCGCAGGGCAGCCTGGTCTGGCTGATGGAGGCCGACACCGGCGCGGTGCTGCAGGCCACCACCGCCGCGTGCGCCGCGTCCGTAACGGCGCTCGGCGGGTCCGCGCCGCTCGGCATGCTCGCGTTCGACTGCGTCGCCCGGCGCGGCGTGCTCGGCCCGGAAGGGATCGGGCCCGAGATCCGCCGGCTCGTGGCCGCGGCGGGCGGCGCACCGGTGGCCGGGTTCTACTCCTACGGGGAGATCGCCCGCACCCGCGGGCCCCGCGGCCTGCACAACTACACGCTCGTGATCCTCTCGGTGGCCTGATGCCCGCGTCCTACCCCCTCCCGCATCAGCTGGTCGCCTTCCTGGAGGCCCTCTGGCCGGCCACGGCCGGCGCTTCCGTCGGCCTGCTTGCGGTGGAACGGGTGGCCGAGGCGCTTGACGCGGAGATCGCCGCGATCGTCTGCGGCGACCGCGTGCTGGCCGTGGTCGGGTACCCGGAGAACGAGATACCCGAACGGGAACTCACCCGGGCGGCTGTGGCCGGCGGCCCGCGTGACCTCACCGTGCCGGGGACGGGCTCCTGCCCGGTGGCGGCCGTGTCCCTCGACTACCCGGCCGGGGCGGTGTTCCTCCTGGCGCGGGGCGGCCCCGAGGCCGGCTTGCGGCACGACGAGGCCACCCTGCTGCGGGGCATGGCACGGGTCACGTCGATGGCGATGCGGACCCAGCACCTGCTGGATGAGGAGCGCGTGGCCCGCGAGCACAGTGACCGTCAGGCGACGGAGAACGCGCTGCTGCTGGCCGAGCTGTCTGAGCGGCAGATGCGCCTCACCGAACTGGCGGACGAGCAGGCTGCGCTGCGGCGGGTCGCGGTGCTGGTGGCGACCCAGGCGGCCGCGGAGAGCATCTTCGCGGCGGTGGCCGAGGAGGTCGGGCAGGCCGTCCCGGGCGCGGACTTTGCGATGGTCGGCCGTTACGAGCCGGCCGGCGTGGTCGAGATCGTCGGCGGCTGGTACCGGGCAGGCGAGCACCGCGTCGTCGGCCGCCGCGGGGTCCTCTCCGGGCGGAACGTGAGCACGCTCGTATTCGCCCGCCGGGAGGCCGTCCGGATCGATCCGCTGAATGCGGATAACGGCGCCCTCAGCCCGATCGCCCGGGAGCTGGGAATGCACTCGGCGGTGGGCACGCCGATCATGGTGGAGGGCCAGCTGTGGGGTGTGATGATCGTTGCCTCCGGTCGCGAGGACGCGCTGCCCGCCGGCACGGAGGACCGGCTGACCGGCTTCACCGAGCTGGTCGCCACGGCCATCGCGAATGCGCAGGCCCGGGTGGAACTGAGCGGCCATGCCGAGGAGCAGGCGGCGCTGCGCCGGGTGGCCACCCTGGTGGCGCGCGCGGCGCCGCCGGAGCGGGTGTTCTCCGCGGTCACGGCCGAGGCCGGGCAGCTGTTCTCCGCCGACGTCACGCTCATGAGCCGCTATGACGCCGACGGGGTCGCCACGGTCGCGGGGGTGTGGACCAGGGCAGGCGGGGCCGTGCCGACCCCAGCTGGGAGCCGGCTGGGCCTCGGCGGGCAGGACCTGCACACGCAGGTGTTCCGGACGCACCGGCCAGCCCGGATAGAGGGCTACGCGGGTGCCTCGGACGTGGCCGCCGATTTCGCGCGGCTGGCGCGGGTGCGCTCGGGAGTCGCCGTACCGGTCAGTGTCGGGGGACGGCTGTGGGGCGTCATTGGCATCGCGTCGGGCCGGGAGCTTCCGGCCGACACCGAGACGCGGCTGGCGGGCTTCACCGAGCTGGTCGCGAGCGCGATCGCCAACGCCGAGGCCCAGGCCGCGCTGACGGCCTCGCGGGCGCGGATCGTGGCCGCCGCCGATGCCGCCCGGCAGCGCATCGAGCGCGACCTGCATGACGGTGCCCAGCAGCGGCTGGTATCGCTGGCGCTGCAACTGCGCGCCGCGCAGGCGGCGGCGCCTCCGGAAGCGGCGGAGCTGGCCCAGCAGCTGGACGCTGTCGCCGCCGGGCTGCACGACGTGCTGAGCGAACTGCAGGAGATCGCCCGCGGCATCCACCCGGCCGTGCTGGCCCGCGGGGGCCTGCGGCCAGCGCTGCGCGCGCTGGCCCGCCGCTCCACCGTCCCGGTCGACGTGACCGTGCGGGCCGAGGGCCGCCTGCCCGGGCCGGTCGAGATCGCCTCCTACTACGCCGTCTCTGAGGCCCTCACCAACGCCGCCAAGCACGCCGACGCGTCCATCATCGAGGTGGAAGTCGCGGTCGGCGACGATGTCCTGCAGGTCCGAGTCCGGGATGACGGGCGTGGCGGAGCCGCCTTCGGCCACGGGTCCGGCCTGGTCGGGCTCAGGGACCGGGTCGAGGCGCTCGGCGGCCAGGTCAGGCTGGACAGCCCGGCCGGGGCGGGCACCACCGTGCAGATCACCTTGCCCATCGACGGCCCCACCCGGCCGGACCGCGGCCCGGAACGGCCGGGCCGGGCAGGCCGGCCGGGCAGCACGGGATTACCGCTAGCCGGTATCCCGGCTGGCCGCCTGCCGGGAAGACGCGGGCGACGCCGCTGCGGCATCGTGGTAGGCGATGAGCGTGGTGGGCCGGGTCACCGGGAGGGGGAGTTGGCCGCGCCCAGCTATCCACCGGGAGGTTGACATGTGCGAGCATCAGCCCCGGTGCCCAGATGCGGGGGCGGTGGACCGCCAGGCGGCACGGGTCGTTGCTGCCCATCCGGAGCAGGGCTGGAGCCTGCTGTGCAACGGGCTGGTGCTGTTCGAGGACACCGGTGAGATCATCCCCGACGGCCGTGCCGCGGCCGGCCGGGCCCGCTTTCCGGTGCGCCGCCGCGGCGCGGCCGCCGCCTGAGGCAGGGCAGCCTTCGTGCGGAACTGCCCCAGCCACGTGGCGGCTGTCACCGCGCGCGCCGGGGAAGACCAGGCGTACGTGCGCATCCTGCTCCGGGACAGGCAGCCCGGATTCGCCGCGCTGCTGGAGTCGGTGCTGCGGGACCTCCTGGCGGAGAAGCACGTGTACGCGGCCAGGGCTGGCGGTTACCCCGAGGCGCCCAGCGTCTCTACCAGCCAGCCGGAAGATTCCGTTACCGGGCAGCATCAGGTGCGGACGGCTGCTGGCGGTGATGCCGCGTGTGGTGTGCGCGGGTGATCCTTATGTCCGGAAGACGGCCGGCGAGCCGCCACCGGAGCGGGAGATCAACGTGGAAAGCGCGGACTGGCTCATCGCCGGGTTCGACTCGTCCCAGGCCCGGTTCCTCATGGTGACCGCGATAACCCATCACCGCGTCAGCTCGCGTGTCTGGGGCGAACGCGAGATCCGCAAGCTCTACACCGAGCTGGGCGAGATTGAAGGTGCCCTGGCCCGGATATTTGGCTCGCTCCGCAGGGCCGGCGCCATCCCCCGGGCCGCCGCCCCCGCGGAGCTCGGGAGGAGGCTGGCCGGGCCATGACCCCCCCATGGCCCGGCCGCCTCTGTTCATTCCGCCGTCAGGGGCTGGCGGGTTCCCCGGCGCTGGTGAAGCCATCGCCCATGGCGGGGACGCTGGCCGGCTCCAGGATGCCCGGCATGGCCCGCTCGCCGTCCGCCCGGATTTCGACGACCGACTGGGTGCCGGCCAGATCCTGGCGCCGGACCCTGATCGTGATGATCGAGATGACCAGCGCGAGCAGCGCGATCCCGGCCGCGACCAGGAATCCGCGGGAGATGCCGACCGCGAGGGCGTGGTCCAGGATGGCTGCGGGCACGGCGCCACCCGGCTTCGGCGCCGGCAGCGTGTGGCCCGCCGCGGCCGCGGCCGCGGACGCCTGAGCCACCTGGTGCTTGATGTTGCCCGCCACCGCCGTCCAGGTGACCGTGCCCAGCGCGGCCAGCCCGATCGCGCCGCCCACCTGCTGGCCGGTGTTGAGCAGGCTGGAGGCCACCCCGGAGTCCTGGTCGCGGACCCGGTTCAGGGCGACCAGCGACAGCGGCACGAACAGCATGCCGAGCCCGGCCGAGGTGACCAGCATCGGCCCGAGCAGGCCGTTGAGGTACGTGCTGTGCTCGCCGATGTGCGAGAACCAGTACAGGCCCCCGGTCATGAACGCCCCGCCAGCCAGCATGAACGGCCGGGCACCGATCCGGCTGATCAGCTGGGACACGAGCCCGGAGACCAGGACGATGGTCACCGCGAACGGGAGGAAGGCCACCCCGGACCGCAGGGCGCTGTAGCCGAGCACCTCCTGCACGAAGATCGTGAGGAAGAAGAAGATGCCGAACATCGCGGTGGCGATGCAGAGCATCATCAGGTAGGCGCCCGACCGGTTGCGGTTGGCCAGGATCCGCAGCGGCAGCAGCGCGTGGCGGCTCCGCCATTCGATGAGCACGAAGCTGGTCAGCAGCACGACCGCGGCCACCAGCGACACGACCACCTTGGGCTCGGTCCAGTGGGAGACGCCCGACTGGCTCGCGGTCGCGCTGGACAGGCCGTAGACGAGAGCCGCGACACCACCCGTGCCGGTGACGGCGCCGGGCAGGTCGAAGCGGCCAGCGCGGCGCGGCGACTCGCTGAGCACGTACGGGGCGGTCAGGGCGACCAGAATGCCGATCGGCACGTTGACGAAGAGCACCCAGCGCCAGGACAGGTAGCTGGTGAGCAGGCCACCGGCGATCAGGCCGACGGCCGCGCCGCCGCCGCTCATCGCCGCGTAGACGCCCATGGCCCGGTTACGCGGCGGGCCCTCCGGGAACGTGGTCATGATCAGGGCCAGTGCGGTAGGCGCGATCATCGCGCCTCCGGCGCCCTGGACCGCCCGCGCGGTGAGCAGCCAGGCCTGCGAGGTCGCGAAGCCACCGGCCAGCGAGGCGGCGGAGAACAGCAGCAGGCCGGCGATGAAGATCCGCCGGCGGCCGAGCAGGTCCCCGGAGCGCCCGCCGAGCAGCAGCAGCCCGCCGAAGGTGACGGCGTACGCGGTGATGACCCACTCCAGGCCGCTGCCGGAGAAGCCGAGCGCTCGCTGGATGTGGGGGAGTGCGACGTTCACGATGGTTGCGTCCAGCACGACCATCAGCTGGGCCGCGGCGATGACAACGAGGGCCAGGCCGAGGTTACGGTGGCCACCGCCGGCCGCGGCGCGGCCGGTTGGGGCCGCGCTGGTCGCTGCGGATTGGGTGGACAAGATCGTCTCCTAAGCTTTGTTGAGCGTAGTCGTCCCGCACACGGCCGGTCGGGCCGTGCGTTACTGGACGGGGGCTGGTGTGGGCGAGCCCACGATGTACAGACGGCTGTGCTGTGCCGTCCTCACCTATGAGGACGGTAACGGCCGGGTGTGACATTTTCCGGCGGCCGCGGCGTCACGGTTGAGCGCTGGCGGGTCCGCGGATCAGGATGCGCCTGCCGGGGCAGGGCTTGGTGGCCCGGTTACCTCCCTCCCGTGCTCGGCTCTGGTGCGCCGCGGGCCCCCCGCGGCGGTCGCGGCCGCGTCGCTGGCCTGAGCATCGACCAGCTTGCGGACCATGGCGAGCAGCGACTTTCGCTCGTCCAGGTCCAGGGCGCGGCACCAGGGCATACTGTCCACCGCCGCCCGTTCCAGCCGTTCCTTCAGCTCAAGGCCCGCCGCGGTGAGGACAAGATTCTTGATCCTCCGGTCGGCTGGATTGGGCTCGCGGCGCGCCAGCCCGCGCTTCTCCAGCGAGTCGGCGATGGAGGTGACGAACGACGGATCACAGCGCATCCGCCGTCCTAGTTCCTTCATCGCGATGCCACCGTCGAGCCAGTGCATGGCCTTGACGGCGAAGACGGGCAGACCGAACTCCCCGGCCTGCTTCTCCACTTCCGCCAGCAGGCCGCCGATGAGCTGGGCGCAGGCGTCGAACAGCTGCTGGTTCAGCTGGTCACCTTCGGGGCACTCGCCCATGTCGCCTCCTCCCCGCCTGATCTATCGGGCCGGGCGGTCAGGCCCGGTCCTCCGCTCAGGGGCAGGTGCCTGAGCATCTCAATAGTTGAGTAACTCAAACGTAGGCCCGTTGCTTGAGTTTGTCAAAGGTTTATCGGGGCAATGTTTCCGCGTCGCTGGCCCGGCTCTGGTGACTGCTGGTTCGGCCCTGCAGGGAGCGCCCGGCCCGAGTTAGGAGCCGCATTCAGGGGGTACCCCGGCCGGCGGGTGGCGACCGGAGTCGGTGCTGCCCCGGGGGGCAGGCTAACCACAGCGCCCCGTGCCGTACCGTGACTGGCCTAACCCAGGGCGCTCCGTGCCGTACCGTGACTGCCTGCCGAGGGAGATGGACGAGGTGACCGAGAACTATCCGCCCGAATCAACGCCTCCTGAGGGGGAGCAGCCGGCCTCAGCCGAGCAGGAGCCACCGGCTCCCCAGCCGGCCGAGGACCCGGGCTACCTCACCGAGACGGGCGAGGCGGCCGGGGACGATGGATCGGTCGCTCCGATCATCGGTGGTCTGCCCGCCGTCGAAGGGTCGGCCTGGGACATCGGCGCCCCGGCGGACGAACGCGGGGCGGCCCTGGTTAACGACCAGACGGACCAGGAGCGCGAGGCTGGTCAGCAAGACGAGCGGTGAGGCCGGCCCGGCACCGCCCCCGGCTGGCGCGTCGTATACGGCGAGGAAGTGTGCCGTCACCGTGCCGCCCTCCCGTACCGGGCGAGGACGGCGGCGCCGGACCGTTCGGCCGACAGGCACTCCAGGTGGGTGGCCGGGCTTCCGGCGGGGAAGAGCCGCTCGCCGGTGCCGAGGATGGTGGGGAAGGTCAGCAGCCGGTACTCATCGATCAGGTCCCCGGTGATCAGCGGGTGCACGATGCTCAGGCTGCCGGTGATGATCACATCGCGCCGCTCGCGCTTGACGGCGTCGATGGGGTCGCCGTTGACGACTTGGGAGTTGGCCCACGCCGACGCGCCGCTCAGCGTGCGGGAGGCGACCAGCTTGGGCACGGCGTTCATCCGCGCGGAGAATGGGTCTTCGCGTCCGGGCCAGATCCGCGAGAACAACTGCCAGGTCTTCCGTCCCAGCAGCATGACCCCGTTGTCCAGCGTGCCGCCGAGCCGGAACTTGTCCCCGGAGACCGCCTCGGGGCCGTGCTGGAACGCCCAGCCTCCGGCCGGCGTGCCCTGCGACCCGTCGGGGTCGGACACGACGCCGTCCAGGGTGATGAACTCGATGACGATGACGCTCACGATCGATCTCCCTCCGTTCGATGCTCACCGGTATGTACCGGCGGCACCGCCCGGACTCATCGCGGCCGGCGCAATTCGCCGCGGGAGATCTGCCCGGGCAGGTCAAACGCCTCGAATACGCGCGGATCAGCGAACACGACGTTGCGTGTGACCCGGCCGCCGGTGACGGTGAGGACCTGGAGCGTGTGCCGCCGGTGCCCGCCACCGGGTTCCGGCGCGTACGCGGCCAGCGCCGGCTGCCCGTTGGCGGTCAGCCGCCTCATGGCCCAGCCCGTCCCGCGCGTCTCGAACACGCGGCGGATGAACCGGCCGTAGTCGCGGCGGCCCCGGTACCACAACGGCACCGGCGGCATCTCCAGGACCGCCCCGTCAGCGAGCAGCCGCACCAGCGCCGGGACGTCGGCAGCCTCGAACGCCTGCACGTACCGGTCGATCACCGCGCGCACCCTGGGGTCGCCCGGTTCGGTGACCTCGCCCGCGTCGCCTGTATCCGCGAGGGCGGCGCGGGCTCGCTGCAGCGCGCTGTTGACGGCCGGGACGGTGGTCCCAAGCTGCTCGGCGACCTCGGCGGCACTGAACTCAAGCACCTCGCGGAGCACCAGCACCGCACGCTG
Source organism: uncultured Actinomycetes bacterium (assembly GCA_963837515.1). Lineage (GTDB taxonomy): Bacteria > Actinomycetota > Actinomycetes > Streptosporangiales > Streptosporangiaceae > RYN-230. The sequence continues at coordinate 427,305 of CAWINT010000014.1, read as the reverse complement.
CCGCGGCGGCAGGAACTGCATCGCCGCCACCAGCGCCAGCCGCATGTCGGCCCGCGTACCCGGGTCCGAGCGCGCATCGGGAAACGGCTGCAGCCAGGGGATATCGAACGCCGGCGTCAGCGGCGCCCCCGGATCCTCGCTCGGCCCGCCCAGCCCGGACGGCAACGGCCGCCGCCCGCGCCCCTCCAGCGCGGACAGGCACGCGTTGGTCGCAATCCGGTACAGCCAGGTGCGTACCGACGCGCGGGTGCGGTCGTACCGGTCGCGGGCCTTCCACGCCCGCAGCATCGTCTCCTGCACCAGGTCCTCGGCATCGTGGAACGAGCCCAGCATCCGGTAGCAGTACGCCACCAGCTCACCCCGGTACGGCTCGAAGTCCACCGGCTTATCCCTGCCTTTTGGGTCAGCGTCCGGTGGTGCCCAGGTCGTCGGAGCGCCCAGCGCCGAGCCGCGGCCACTGGGCGATGGGGCGCCCGCCGGGCCACTCTGGCACCGGTGGCCACGCGGGCGGGCCGGCGTCAGTCCGCGTGATGGTGCACCGTTGCGGCCAGCCGGGGGGCGAGTCCTCCCACGGCTCCTGGCGTCCGTACACGGTGAGGTCCATCAGCGCGTAGCTGTAGTCCATCACCTCGGCGCCGCGGCGTTTCGTCCAGTAGGTCTCGAAGACCCGGTCGCCGTCGCGCAGGTAGCACACGAGGTGGAACAAGCCGGCCTGGCGCCCGACCAGGAGCGCGTCGAGGGAGTCCTGCGCGGAATACCACGGCATCTCCCAGCCCATGAAGTCGTGGTAGCGGATGCTCTCGTCGTAGGGGCCCTGGCAGAAGACGGCGTAGGTGATGTCGCGGGAATGCAGGTAGGACAGCTCGGTGACCTGGGTGGTGACCCACGTGCAGCCTTCGCACTGCTCGGCGGCGGGATGCCCGGGCCACCACATGAAGTAGTAGGCGATGAGCTGCCGGCGCCCTTCGAACGCATCCAGCAGGGTGAGCGGCCCGTTGGCCCCGGTCAGGGTGAGGCTGGCGTCGACCTCGGCCATGGGCAGCCGCCGCCGGGCGGCGGCGATCGCGTCGCCTTCCCGGGTGTGCGCCTTCTCCCGGACCCGCAGCGCATCCAGCTGGCCCTGGAAGGTGGCGCGGTCGACCACTGCAGGCAACCCCGGTGTCACGCCGCCGGCCGCCGGCCCGCCAGGACCCTCCGGCTCGTTAGCCATGATCGTCTCCTTGCTGTCGTTCAGCATCGGGTCTCGTCTTGCTGGCGGCACGGTCGGATCGTCGCGTCGCGATTATTGGTGCCTCTTCCCGCTACGACACCGGCCAGGCCGGGAAGTCATCGGCGCTAGCCGATGAAGCGGTGCTGGCGGCGCGCCGGCCAGGAACTGGGCCGGGTGGAGGGCGGCCTGGAACGCGCGGGCAGGCTCCTGTTGGCGGACCGGGTGATCGCGGCGGACCGGGCCACCGACGGATCAGCGCTCGGACGCGCCGGAGTTCCCCCAGATGCTCCGTCGGTCCGGCGCTGGTCCGCTCCATCAGCCGAGGGTGGCGCTCACCAGAACGAGGTAAGCGTGCGTGGCGGCGGTAAGCCCGGGATCCTCGGTGACGGTGTTCCTGCCGAGCAGCTCCCGCAAGATGGCGAGGTACCTCTCCCAGGTCCGATTGTCCGCTTGCCGGCCGCCGATCAGTTCGAACATCCGGGCGGTGTCCGGGGAACGGCGGGCGATCCGCTTGGCCGCGACCGGGATGAGCGCGGCCTGCAGGGCACGCCGCTCGGCCGGGCTCCTGGGTACCGCCTGTTCATGCTCGGCGCCCTCCAGGTACGCCGCGAAGGTTACGGTAAGGCGGCGGAGGCTCCGCCGGTCGAACAGGACTGTGCTGTCGGCGGGCCAGGCCCCCAGGAAGCCGGGTAGACGTACCGGTCCACCCACAGCGGCAGGCCGTCGATGAGGTACACGGCGCTGACGGCCCGGGCGCCGCGGGGGGCGTTGTGCCGGGCGTCGGAGGCGAAGGCCAGCGCCCCGGGCACGCCGGTCAGCCGCCCGGCTGCCGTGAACTCGTCGAGGGCGGCGTCATCCACCACGGTCAGCAGGTTGACGTCGCTCCAGTCGTCGGCGCGGCCCGCGCCCAGCGAGCCGACCAGCGCCACGCCGGCTACGGCTGGGTCGGCACGCAGGGCCGCGGTCGCGGCGCCCGGCCAGCGGGACCGGATGCTGGCGAGGACCGGGGCCGGTGGCCCACCTGGGGCGTTCATCGGCACGAAGCCTGGCCCGCCCACGCTCCCGCCCGCAACCGGATATCGCGAGGAACGCCACAGGGCCCGCCGCCGTGGCTCAGCCCGGCCATCGACCGGCCACCGGGTGCAGCTACGCACCGGGTGCAGCTTCACGATCAGTCGTCCATGCCACGCGATCACCGAAGTGTCTGTCGTACCCAGGGGAGATCGCCATACGTGTTGACCCAGTTCGGCCATCCGGGCAAAGTCCGCGGCGGTCAGGTCCACAGGTGCGAAATCGCCGTCCGCGGGGGAGCGCAGGAAGAGCGACTCGACCCGTGCTCCGGCTTCGCGGGCGAGGAGATAGCCGACCTCCGCGGTACCGTGGCCGGGACCAGCAAGTCCCTGCCTGCCGCCTGCATGTCGGTGAGTAGCCGTACGCATGCGGCGTGGTCGGCGTCGTTCGCCAGTGCGGCGGCCACCAGTGGGCCGGTGCCGCAGACGATCACGCCTGTCGGGCCGAAACCGTCTTCGAGCAGTTCTTCGGACCGGGCCGCCACGTCAGAGGACCGGCCCGTACCGGCGGCAAACGGCCAGGACCGTGTAGATGCCGAAGTCGTAGGCCGCGCACATGGCCTGGACGTCCAGGGTACGGACGGCGGTCTGGCCGGTCTCGACCCGCCACAGCTTCGGCTCGGACCACTCCATCAGCCTGGCGGCCAGCTTGACGGTTGGCCCGGCCTGCTGGCGCAGCTCACGTAGGTGTTGCCCAAGCACTCGCCGCGGCACGGCTGACCCAGCGGGCATCTCAGCGGCCCGGATGATGGGGCGATGGCTGGCTGCAGGCAAGCGCGGCCGGTGACTGGCCCAGCGCGGCGGCGACGCGGGCCGCGGTGCGGGTCCGGCACGAACGCCGGGAATGCCCTTCCAGCCGGAGCACCGTCGACAGGCCGACTCCCGCCTTCCTGGCGAGTTCGGCCGCCGACAGGCCGTGCTGGCGACGCAACTGCCGCAGCCGCACCCCGTCCACGACGGTGAACCAGCGGTCTGCTGAGCGGGCAGGACTGAGTGGGCCGGTCATGGTGGCTCATTTCCTTGACGATGGCGCGGGCTGGGCAAGAGCGCGGTGAGCTGGACGATGAGCAGCCAGGGGGCGCGGGCCAAGCGGCGCAGCCAATCCCCGGCGCCGCGGCCGTCCCGACAGACGGGATGAACAGACCAGCGAACTGCTGGCAGCTCGCCAGCGTGACCGGGCTCAGAGCGGGCCGGGAACGGCAGTATGCGGCTGGGCCGCTTCCCGCCTCGACGGTGATCCAGTCTTCCTACGGCTGGGTTGGCTGAGGCTGCCCGGCTTCGAGTGCTGCGCGCAGCTCGGACAGGTCGGGGGTGATGACGGTGTGCGGCTGCACGTCGTGCTGGCGGGCGCGGGCGACGTAGCGGACGCCTCGGCCGGGGATGGTTTCGGTGCCGATCCAGTGCCCGGGGAACTCGGCGCGCAGACGGGTCAGCTCGGCGAGTGCTTCGGGCCGGCTGGTGGTGTCGGTGGGAGCTGGGATAGTCATGTGTGCTCCGTGAACGGCGTTGGAGGGTTCTTGTCTCTACACGCTGCCGTGGCGGGGCTACGCTCTGGAAGGGCCTGGGTTCTCACGGCTATCCCGGCGGACCTGGCCGCTGGGTGTGGGATGGGCCGGTGTCGTGTGGGACAGGTGAAGCCTGCGGTGGGACGGGAGGCAGGGAATGTCGGCGCTGCGTGACCTTGATCCCGCATCGAGCGTGCTGGCGTTCTTCGGCGCGGAGTTACGGCGGCTGCGTACCGCAGCGGGCCTGTCCCAGGAGGAACTGGGCCAGCGGATCAGGTACAGCGGCTCGCTGGTCGGCATGGTGGAGACCGCCCGCCGCGCGCCGGCCCGCGATTTCGCGGAACGCTGCGATGAGGTCCTGGCCACTGGCGGGGCGCTGGCCCGGTTGTGGCCGCTGGTCAGCCAGGAAGCGCTGCCACGCTGGTTCCGGCCGTTCGCGGAAGTCGAGCGGACGGCGACCAGCATCCGGTCCTGGGAGCCGCTGGTGATCCCGGGACTGCTGCAGACCGAGGACTACGCCCGCGCTCTGATCACCGCTTGGCAGCCTGGCGACAGTCGGGAAGCCGTGCAGCAGCAAATCACCGCCCGCGTCGAACGCCAGCAACTCCTGGAGCGGGAAGACCCACCGCTGCTGTGGACGATCATCAGCGAGCTCGCGCTGCGCAACCCGGTCGGCGGGCCCGGGGTGCTGCGGGACCAGCTCACCCGGCTGCTGGACCGCGAGGCGGAGCACCCGAAAATCATCGTCCAGGTGGTGCCGCTGGACGCCGGTGCCCATCCGGGCCTGGAAGGCCCGCTGGTCCTGGTCGCCCGGCCGGGCGAACCGGACGTTGCTTACCTGGAGGTGCAGGGCCGGGGTCACTTGGTGGAAAGCAGCGACGAGGTAGCCCACTATGGTCTTTTGTACGACCTGCTGCGTGCCGTCGCTCTCCCGCCCGATGCCTCCCGCGAGATGATCGCCGGCTTTGCCAAGGGAGATCCCCCGTGAACACTGACCTCCACCGCGCCGAGTGGCGTAAGTCCGGCTTCTCCGGCGGTTCGGGTGGCAACTGCGTCGAAGTGGCCACCAACCTGCCCGGCGTCATCGCCGTGCGCGACAGCAAGGACCCGGATGGCCCGGCGCTCGCGCTGACCCCAGCGCAATGGCGGTCCTTCGCCGCTAGCGTGAAGCTCGGAGACTTTGACCTGGGCTGAGCCTGGCTGACCTGAGGGGCATCGCAGCCTGCGGTGCCCCTTCGTGTGCCGTTAGCCGGGCCACTCGGGCCGCAAGCCGATTGGGCTTGTTACTTGGCTGGCAGGCTTCTTGGCCGGCCCCAGGCGGTCATTCGGCGCCGCGTGCCCACGCCTTTCTGAGGGCCAGGATCTCGGCGGCGCTGTTCTCCCGGGCGATATACGGAATGTCCAGTGCGTAGCGCATCCGCTCGCGCGGGATCTGGCGGTGCACCGCGGCGACGTCATCCAGGATCGCCTGATATAGGTCCGACCCAGCCATGCAGAACACGTCCAGCAGCACCGGCCGGCCGGCGGCGCTATAAATGTGCTCGTCGTCCAGGTCGCACCGGCCCCACCAGGGCGTCAACTTCTGGTACTCCGCATGGATCCGCTGCGCGGCCCGGCTTACCTGCGCGAACTGCGGATCGTCTGCCCTGGCCCGCCACTGCCCGGCGAACTGCTTACCGACCGGATGGCCCACCGGGACGACGAACTCCAGGAAGACGACCGAACCGCCGCCTTCCAGGCCGGCCGCCAGATCGATCCGCGGCAGCCACCGGTTGCCGGCGCACTCGCGGCACAGGTCCACGAAGGCCCAGTAGGCCGGGTCGAACGGGCATACCCGGGCGGCGACGTGTCCCGCCGGGGACCGCAGTGCCACCGCCCAGTCGCCCACCCCACAGGGCACCCACCCCCCTCCGGTCAGCTTGGCCAGGACCTGGCGGTGAGACAGCGACGCCCAGGGCAGGTCGGGAATGTCCGCAAGGCGTGCGCTCGGTTCAGGCACGGCGGCATCGTAACCACGCGCCACCAGGCGGCGCACCAGATTATCCGGCCGCGCAGGCTCTAGTCGGCAGCATCCCCGGATTGGATCGCAAGAACCTGACTGGCCAGCTGAGGCACATCGATCACCGCCACGTCCCACAAGATGTCGAGATCGACCTCGAAGTAGCCGTGCACGACCCGGTTGCGGGTGGCGATGATCTGGCGCCAGGGCACCTCGGGATGCTGTGCGATGAACGCGTCGGACAACCCGGCGGCGGCCTCCCCGATCACCTGGATTAGGTGCACCAGGACGATCTGGGTATCTTCGTCCGCGTCGAACGCCGCCCGACCCTTGGCGGCCCGGACGGCGATCTTCTCGGCGGCTTCGAGGATGTCGGCCAGTCGCTCGTCGTCACGCCTCACAGGGCGACGGCCTCCCGGAGCACGCGGTCGCGGATCCGGAGCTTCAGCCCGCCCGGCGTCGCCACCTGGGTCATGACGCCGAGTTCGTCCTCGACACCCAGGGCGAACCCGGCCATGTCGAAATAGCCATGGCCGCGCTCGACGTCGACCAGCAAGTCCAGGTCGCTGTCGGGAGTTGCCTCGCCGCGGGCCACAGAGCCGAAGACCCGGATGTTGCGCACGCCAAAGCGCTCGCCGAGACGCCCGATCGCATCACGGTGTGCGCGTACCTCATCCAGTGTGACGGCACGCCGTGGGGCCTCAACCTTCACGTGCCTACCTCCAGCCAGTCACCTCAAAGGATAGAGGCTAGGACCCCTGCGTGGCCGACGGCGCGCCCCGCGCCTCCGGGGTTACGGCAGACCGAAACTCAGGGCCGCGCAGTGCCGTCCTGGTTCAATACATGCCGCCTGACCGTGGCGCGTCCTGTTGACAAATCGTTGACAAATGATCTTGAGGCCGGTCCCGAGTCTCCGGAACCGGCCTCTGAACTGCGCAAACTGGTGGGCGATACTGGGATTGAACCAGTGACCTCTTCGGTGTCAACGAAGCGCTCTCCCACTGAGCTAACCGCCCTCGAGGCGGAGGCGGGAATCGAACCCGCGTACAGGGCTTTGCAGGCCCTTGCCTAAGCCACTCGGCCACTCCGCCAGCGCCAGGTTCCCGTCGTCCGGGAACCTCCGGCTTGGATAGCCAGCCGAGAGCCGTGGCGAGCCGCTTGGCCGCGCGGAACGGCATCCGGCGCCTCCGAGCGGACGACGGGATTCGAACCCGCGACCCTCACCTTGGCAAGGTGATGCGCTACCAGCTGCGCTACGTCCGCATGCCCGCCGTGGCGGGCTGGTGCCGCCCCGCCTGGCGGGGCGTGCGTGAAGAACTGTAGCCGATCCTGGCCCGCGAGCAAACTCGGACCAGCGCGGCGTGCCGCTTTCGCGACGGCCGCCGCGCAGCCAGGTCCTGGGCCATGTTTACGACACGCCAGTCCCGCTACTCCCGGCGGCGGGCGCGGAACACGGTGTCGCGGATCGTCACCGGCCGCCCCTCCGGATCGGTGACCTCGCGGGCCGGGGCCTCGTTGGTCACGATCTCCCACGTATCCGGGTCGAACAGCGCCGCCAGATCGTCCCCGGTGAAGAACAGCTCCGGCAGGTTCGGCCGGGGGATGGTCGTCTGCAGGTCAGAAGGATGGTGAGCGACGATCAGCAGGCTGCCGCCCGGCCGCACCGCGGTCGCTAGCCGGGGGAACAGTTCCTCGCGCACCGGCGGCGGCACATGCACGTACTGCGCCGTGACCAGGTCATAGTCATCAGCGTCCGGAATCCAGTGGAAGATGTCCGTCACCAGCCAGCGGATGCGGCCGGGGATCTCCGGCCCGGCATCCGCGGCGTGATCCCGGGCCCGGTCCAGGGCGACGGCCGAGATGTCGGCTCCGGTGACCTGCCAGCCCTGCTGAGCCAGCCAGATCGCGTCCGCCCCCTCGCCGCAGCCCACGTCCAGGGCGTCGCCGGGGGCCAGTCCCGACGCTTCACTGACCAGGTACCGGTTCGGGTTCCCGCTCCACAGTTTGGCCTGCGAGCTGTACCGCTCATTCCAGAACTCCGCGGAGAACCGCTCCGCCATCTCGGGGTCCATGTGCTGGTGCACGCCACCACCTCCATCGGTGAGCATGCCGGTGATCCGTCCGGACGGGCAAGTTAAGTTGCCACTTCGGCAACCGGGCGTGCCGTTATCCGGTTGCGTGCCCGACTGGGCGGGGTCACAGTGAACCGGTGCTGATCAGACGGGAGGTCCCCGGGGACGCGGACGCGATCCGCGCCGTCACCGCCGCCGCGTTCGCCCCGCCGGGCGCCAGCGCTCCGCCGGCCGGGCTGCCCCCCGAGGCACCGCTGGTGGACGAACTTCGCGGCAGCGCGGCCTGGCTGCCCTCGCTGTCCCTGGTGGCGCAGGGCCCGGACGGCGCCATCACCGGCCACGTGCTGTGCACCCGCGGGCACGTCGCTGAGGCCCCCGTGCTGGCCCTCGGCCCGCTCAGCGTCCACCCGGTGCACCAGCGCCGCGGGACCGGCAGCGCCCTCATGCACGCCGTGCTGGGCGCCGCCGACGCCCTCGGTGAGCCGCTCGTCGTGCTGCTCGGCGATCCCGGCTACTACGCCCGGTTCGGGTTCCGGGCCGCCGCGCAGTACGGCATCAGCCCGCCGCGGCCGGAGTGGCGGTCCCACTTCCAGGTCCGGACGCTGACCGCGTACGACCCGGCCCTGAGCGGCCCGTTCCGCTACCCGGAGCCCTTCGACCGCACCTGAAGCACCCAACCTGCTCCCCGCCCGGCCCGCCCGGCCCCGCCTGACCCGCCCGGCCCCGCCTGACCCGCCCGGCCCCGCCCGGCCCGCGGACGAGGCCGGAATGGCAGGCTGTCCCCCATGCGAACTGTGATCGTCACCGGCGAGGCGCTGAGCGTGCCGGACGTCATCGACGTGGCACGCGGGGCGGCCCGCGCCGAACTGGGCCCGGAGGTCGCCGCCACGATGGCCCCGAGCCGGTCGGTGGTGGACGCCGCGACCAGCGGGGACACCCCGGTCTACGGCGTCAACACCGGGTTCGGCGCGCTGGCCGACACCCCGGTCGGGGTCCAGGACCTGACCCGGCTGCAGGCCGCCATCATCCGCTCGCACGCCGCCGCCACCGGCGAGCCGCTGGACGACGCGACCGTCCGCGCCCTGCTGCTGCTCCGGGCCAGAACGCTCGCCGCGGGCTACTCGGGGGTCCGCGAGGACCTGCCGCGCCGCCTGCTGGAACTGCTCGACCTCGGGCTGCTCCCGGTGGTCCCGGGCAAGGGCTCGGTCGGCGCGTCCGGTGACCTGGCCCAGCTCGCCCACCTGGCCCAGCCGCTGATCGGCGAGGGGCGGCTGCGCGGCGCCGGTGACCCGCCCCGCGGCCGGCCCAGCGCCGAGGTGCTGGCGCAGCACGGCATCGTGCCGCTGGAGCTGGCCCCCAAGGAGGGGCTGTCCCTGGTCAATGGCACCGAGCCGATGCAGGCGCTGCTCGCCTTCTCGATCCACGACGCGCTGATGCTGGTGCAGGCGGCCGACGTGGCGTGCGCCCTGTCCATCGAAGCGCTGCTCGGCACCGACCGGCCCTACGACGAGCGGGTCCAGGTGATCCGGCCGCACCCCGGCCAGCTGGACAGCGCGGCCAACCTGCGGGTCCTGCTGGTCGGCTCCCCGCTGCTGGCCAGCCACCGGCACAGCCGGCACGCCGTGCAGGACGCCTACTGCCTGCGCTGCGCGCCCCAGGTGCACGGCGCGGTCCGGGACGTGCTGGCGCACGCCCGCCGGGTCATCGACATCGAGCTGGGCGCGGTGGTGGACAACCCGGTGGTGGTGCCCGACGGCGAGGTGATGACCACCGGCAACTTCCACGGCGAGCCACTCGCCTTCGCCGCGGACATGCTGGCCATGGCCCTGGCCGAGCTGGCCAGCATCAGCGAGCGCCGGGTGGACCGGATGCTGGACCCCGCCTTCTCCCGCGGGCTGCCGCCGTTCCTGGCCCCGGCGGCGGGCACCAACTCCGGGTTCATGCTGGCCCAGTACACCGCCGCGTCGCTGGTCAGCGAGAACAAGGTGCTGGCCCACCCGGCCAGCGTGGACACCATCCCGACCTCCGGGAAGCAGGAGGACCACGTGTCCATGGGCTGGACCGCGGTCCGCAAGCTGCGCGAGGTGGTGGCCAACGTCCGCACCTGCCTCGCGGTGGAGGTCTGCTGCGCGGCCCAGGGGATCGACCTGCGGGCCGAGATCGCCGCGCCCAGCGAGCCACTGCGCGCCGTGCACGCGGCCATCCGGGCGGCCGTGCCGATGATGCCCGTGGACCGCGAGGTGGCTGAGCAGATCAACGCCGTCGACGGCCTGCTGCCTTCTCTTGTCTCAACGGCCAGTGCGCAGTGCGGGGGGCTGCGTTAGCGTCGATGCCATGGCGGTATGGATCAACGGCGCGCTCGTCCCGGACGGTGACGCCCGGGTCCCGGTGACCGATCACGGGCTGACGGTGGGCGACGGCGTCTTCGAGGCGCTCAAGATCACCGGGGGAGTGCCGTTCGCGCTGACCCGCCACCTGGACCGGTTGCGCGCCTCGGCCGCGGGCCTGGGGCTGCCGTCCCCCGACTGCGCGGCGATCGGGGCCGGCGTGGCCGCGATGCTGGCCGCGGCCGGGCAGCCGGAGCGGGGCCGGATCCGGATTACCGTGACGGCCGGTGGGGCCGCGCTCGGCTCCGAGCGGGTGGCCGGCGCCGAGCCGACCGTCATCATCGTGCTTGGCCCGCCGCGGGAGTCCCCGGCCACGTGTGACGTGGTGACGCTGCCCTGGCCGCGGAACGAGCGCGGCGCGCTGGCCGGGGTCAAGTCCACCTCGTACGCGGAGAACGTTGTCGGGCTGGCCTACGCCCACGAGCGCGGCGCCGTGGAGGGGATCTTCGGCAACCTGGCCGGGAACCTGTGCGAGGGCACCGGGACGAACGTCTTCCTGGTCCGCGACGGCCGGCTGATCACCCCGCCGCTGTCGGCAGGCTGCCTGGCCGGGGTGACCCGGGGCCTGGTCGTCGAGTGGGCCGGGGCGCTGGAGGAGGACGTGCCGCTGGGGGCGCTGGCAGCGGCGGACGAGGCGTTCCTCACCGGGACATCCCGGGACGTACAGTCGATCCGCGCCGTCGGCGGGGTGGCGCTGCCCGCCTCCCCGGGGCCGGTGACGCGGAAGGCGGCCGAGACCTTCGCCGCCCGCGCCGCCGAGTCGCCGGACCCCTGACCGTCCGCCGCGGCCTGGAGATCAGCGGCGGCGCAGCAGCTGGCTCAGCTCGCCGTCAAGGTCGATGAACTCGCCTTCCCGGCCCGCCGGGATGATCTGGAAGGTACGCAGCAGGAAGCCGGCCAGCGCGGTGAGCGGCGCCTCGAAGTGCGCCTGGCCGAACGGCGAGGACAGCGAGATGTTGAGCACCCGCTGCCCGGACGGCGTGTCGGCCGGCCAGACGCGGACGTCACCATCGCCGGCGGGCTCGGTCATCCCGCCCGCCAGGAGGTCACGGGCGAAGATCCACTCAACCGGCTCGTCCATCCCGACATGAAACGCCATACGGATGGCGTAGGGGTCCTCGCCGCGGTAGTGAAGACTCGCCGTGAGCGGAACGCCATCGTGTTCTGGAACCACGAGTCTGAGGCCGAGCTCGGCTGCGACGGTGTTGCTGCTGTTCATTGCCTCGCCAAACCTTTGCCTTGTCTGATCCCGGAACGCCGGGCTTCATCCATCCAGCGCTGCCGTCTCACAGGGTGACAGGGCACGCGGGCGCGAAAGTCTTCTCCAGGAGGATTCCGCGAACGCCGCCACCACTAACCTCGGTCACTACCCACCAAACCGGCCGCGACCAGGGCAAACGCTTCTCGGTACGCAACGCAATCATGGCCTAGCCCTGTTCCAGGGACCAGGAACGACACCGTGTGATCTAAGTCTCACTGGGACTCCCCCCTGAATTGCGCTGCGCATCCCCGCGCGGACCTCCGGTTTTACGTTCAGATAGCGAACAGTCGTGCTTTGTCCGATCGGGAAGCATACAGGCTTCGTGCAGGTGACACTACCCGGCACGCCCTACTTTCGTAGCCCCGTCGACCGCAATCACGGACATTCATGACTTAATCCGCGAGCGACAAATATCCGTATTCCTTAGGACATCCGGGAGGGGCGTCCGTAAGCCGGTTTCTGGCCCCCCGGCCCGGAACCGGGAGCTGGCCGCCGCCTCCCGGCGGCGCGGCGCGGACCGCCCTCCCGCGGCACTGGCCGACGGCGGGATGGAGCGGGCGGCGCGGTGGCCGCGACGGCGCTGGCGGGCCGTGAGATGCGCTAGGCTTTGTTCGCCCGCCAGCACGGTGGCGGCAATGCACGACCCGGGCGATTGGCTCAGCGGGAGAGCGCCTCGTTCACACCGAGGAGGTCACTGGTTCGATCCCAGTATCGCCCACCAGCACCGAGTCTGGTGTAAGGCCAGGTCAGAAGCTCTATCGGACAGACCTCATCCTACCTGGCGGATGGAGTCTTCCTCCTTGTTGGGAGGAATCTGGGAGACCATCTTCGGGTGAGTCTCCCAGATGGGGTGGTCTGGCCGCCCGCAGAGCGGGGCGAGCAGCCCGTCGAGCACCGGGACGGGGGAGTGCGGGTCGATCATGGCCCGCTGGCGCAGCGAGTCCTCCGACCGGGCCTGCAGAGCCGCGGTGAGTTCGTCTCGCATCCGCTGGGACACGTGGGCGTAGAGCCCGCCCATGCCGGGGACGTCGTGACCCAGGCGGCGTTCGGCGAGGATCTCCGGGATGCCATCTTCGGTCATCCAGGTCTTGAGGCTGTGCCTCAGGCCGTGCGGGGTGAGTCCTTTCCTCACCGGGAGCCAGCAGGCCAGCGGGGTGTCCGTCGGGATGCGCTGGTTGCCTCTGCCGCTCGGGGGAGCGAAGGAGCCATCTGGTCTGGGTGGCGGCCAGGCGGCGACCGGGACGCCGGGCCAGGCTGACGCGTCCGCAATGACCAGCTTGCCGGGACGGCCCTTAACCGGTTCATACCGGCCATCGCAGGCGGGCCGGAACACCCGCCGGGCGTAGTTGCTGCGCCGGTGGTGGCCGCCCTCCGGTGCGGTGAACACGTACCGGCCGCTGCCGCCGTGCTGTCTGACGCACCCGCACGGGCGGGGTGGCGGCCCGGCGGCCTGTGTAGAGAGAAGGTCAGCGAGGAACGGGGGCAGGTCGACCGGCAGGCACGGTTCCCACTGCGCGCTGCGGTGCATGCGGGATCTCCTCGGGGGTCAGGTTCCGACCCGCCCAGTTGGCCTCGTGGTCGGCCAAATGATGATCTTGCGTACCGAGGGTGGCCGCCTCGCCGAGCGCGGTCCGCAGTTCGGTGAGATCGTCGGTGACGACGGTGTGCGGGCCTGGCCCGGGTTGCAGACGGCGGGCGATGTACCGGGTCCGGCCGGGCACGATCTCGCGCCAGATCCGGAAGGTCGGGAAGTCGGCCCGTAGTGCTGTCAGGATGGCGGCGCTGTCGTCCTCCCCGGTCAAGTAGGAGCCGGGGTCGTGTGCGCCCGCCGCGAAGGTCTGCTTACTGGGGGTGTCAGGTGTTACGCGCCTGGTCATCGAGGGCTTCTCGCTGGCGCGGGGCTGCCGCCGTCAGCTAGGACGACAGGATCGCGGCCTGCTGGAATGCCGGGACATAGCCCCAGGCTGGGCAGGGGGTCACCGAGTACCCGGTAAAGCGTCCGGGCGCCGGTGAACTGCTCGCGGGCGTGCAGCCATCGGTGGTTGTCCAGGATGTATCCATGGCCGTCCGCCAATGGAACGGTGATGGTATGCCGGGTGATGGTGGCCTGCAGGGCGGGCAGCCAGGGCTGTAGGTCAGGCGCGAAGGTGACCAGGTCGTCCAGCCTAAGCCGCAACTGCAGCCGAGCCTTGGCGGCGGCCGTGCCCGGGACCAGGGTGAGCACGGAGCCGAGGTGGCCGCCGGCCCCGCCGAACAAGACCGACCGGGGCTGAGTGAACGCGGTCAGCGCCTGCGGCCAGTTGGCGGCCAGTTCGCCGAAGACGGCCAAGCCGTCGGTGAACCTGCTGGCCCCGCCTGTGGCGGCGGCCCGGGCGCAGACCGCCATCAGCAAGGCCGGAGGGTGCGGGACCCTGGACCCGTCGGTGTGAGCGACGAGTTCACGTCGGCTGAACCCAGCGGCGCCGGGCAGATCCCCTGCTGCTCCCAGGTAGGTGATCACAGTGATCCCGTCCGGGTCGGCGTCCGGATGCGGGCGTACCGTCAGGACTGCGGACGCGGCCCGCAGAACTGCGGTGCGGCGGTCAGCGCCGCGGAAGAGTGCCAGGCCCTCGGCCGCGAGTAGCTCGGACACTCGGGCTAATCCCTGCGGTCGGTTCACATCGCCGGCGTCGTAGCGGCCAGCGATCGCCAGGCCACGGGTAGTGACTGCCGAGGATGAGGTCGCGGATGTGGTCATCGCTGATTCTCCGTACTCGTAGTGAAGTGATGCTTACCTAATGGCATCCGCTGATGGTGTGCGGGGTCCAGTGACAAGTTGTCAACCGTCGGCCCGGGCTGCCTGACGGCAGCCGGGGGTGCTGTTACGTTCGCCTCAGAGCGTCGGTCTGGAGGAGGTGGCGGTGCAGGCGTACCCAGTGTCGGTGAAGGGCGTGGTGGCCCGGGATGGGCGGATCCTGCTGCTACACAACGAGCGCGGCGAGTGGGAGCTGCCTGGCGGGCGGCTGGAGATCGGGGAGACCCTCGAGCAATGCGTGGTCCGGGAGATCGCCGAGGAAACCGGGTGGACCGTGACTGCCGGGCCGATCCTGGACGCCTGGCTGTATCACATCACCCAGGCGGGCAAACACGTGCTCATCGTCACCTACGCCTGCCATCTCAAGCCCGGGCAGGAGGCCCGGGACCCGGTGCTCTCGGATGAGCATCAGCGGATCGGGCTGTTCACTCCCGAGGAGATCACTGGCCTGGTCATGCCGCAGGGTTACAAGGACTCGATCGCTACCTGGCTCACCCAGCACGCCCCCGCAGCCGCGGGTAGCCGGTAGGAAGGTGACGCATCACTCATCATCCGCGCGCTTCTGACGGTACGCCCGCACCCAGTTCCCGAGACGTCTCATTGATTCCAAGTTCCCGCGTCACATCCGCGATCAGGCGCGACGTTTCCACCACCATCCGGGCTGCCTCTTCCCGGAACTCTGGCGTGAACTTACGGTATTTCCTTGCCACTCGATCCCATCCTTTCCGGTCAGAATCCTAAAGGATCTGCAGTCCGGAAAGTTGGAGGCACCCCCCTGGCCGCTGGGCACCTGCTGGCAGGGTCAGGGGGTGTCTTCGGCGAGTTGAGGGTGGGGGTGGGCGGGCTTTTCCACCAGGTCAAGAAGTCCGCGCAGGAAAGCCAGCGCTCGACCCGGCCACCACCCAGGCAATCGTCGAGGACTACAGCCAAGCCCAGCTCCAGTCACGGTGGAGACGTAGTTGGTGCTGTTACCGGCGGCCACACCGACCTGGGCCGCGACCTGGTCGCTGATCCGGTTGTCGGCCTGGATGCTCGACAGGAACGTGCCGGTCAGGCCGGCCAGGACGATCGCGCCGATCAGGGCGACCCCGAGCGATGATCCGAGCTGCTGTCCGGTGTATTGCAGGCCGCCGGCTTCGCTGCGCCCTGATTCCTCGACGGAGGACTGCACCACGTTGCCGAGCTGAGAGACGATGAGCCCCATTCCGATGCCGAGCAGACCCATAGACACGGCGAAGCCGGCATCGGCCAGGGTTGGCTTGATGGTGGCGAGCAGGGCGATGACGGCGACGACGGTGACGATCAGGCCGGCTTGGACGATCGACCGGACCGGGTAGCGGGCCGACAGCCGGGAACCCACCGCGGCGGTGAGGAACATGGTGATGGAGATGGGCAGCATCTTGATGCCCGTCTGCAGGGCGTCCAGGCCGAGCACCAGTTGCAGGTACAGGGGAACGACGAAGAAGACGCCCATCAGGATCAGGTTCTGGGTGAACAGGCCCACCAGCCCCGACCGCAGCGGCGGCAGCTTGACCAGGTCCAGATGCACCAGCGGGTCGGTGTCGGCGTCCTCGCGATGGCGCTGCCAGGTCACGAAGCCCCACAGCAGCGCTCCGCCAGCCGCGATGACGAACATGGTCAGCGACAAGCCGAACGGCTCCACCGGGGAATTCTTCGGCTTGACCCAGCCCCACGTGCTCGACTCCAGCACGGCCAGCACCACCAGGCCCAGGCCGGACGCGGACAGCACCGCGCCGGCCAGGTCGAAGCGGGGAGCCGGGCCGCCCCGGGGGGCGTCTGCGACCAGGCGGGTCATGGCCAGGATGAACACGACCAGCACCACCTCGCCGACGAACACCACCCGCCAGGTCAGCTCGGTGGTGGCCCAGCCGCCGAGGATGGGACCCACAGCGATGCCGGCGCCGGCCACGCCGCCGATCACCGCATAGGCCGCCTTGCGTGCCCGCCCTTCGAAGTTCCCGGCGATCAGCGCAGCCAGGGCGGGCAGCACCAGGGCGGCACCGATCCCTTCGAGGATCGACCACCCCAGGGCCAGGACCCCCACGGTCGGCGCGGCCGCGGTCAGGCCCGAGCCGCAGCCGTAGATGATCAGGCCAACGGCAAAGGCCCGGCGTCGGCCGATAATGTCGCCGATCTTGGCGCCCGCCAGCATCAGCATGGCCATCACCAGGCAGTACAAGGTGATGACAGCCTGAATCGTGGTGACCGTCGTGTGGAAATCCTTGGTCAGGGCGCTGATCGAGACGTTCATGACCGACTGGTCCAGAACCATCACGAACTGAGCGGTCGCCAGCGCGATCAGCGCATACGATCGCTTCGCTGGCCTGCCGCCTGCTGACATCCCCTGCCTCCTCGCTCCAGTTCAGCGGCACCCGCGCTAATCAGTCGGCGAACAGAGCTGAGCAGCCAGCGGCGGCATCATCCCGGAGCCCATCCGCCGGTGGGTGCTGCGTCCTCGGCCACCGCGATGGCCACGCCACGGGCCCCGGTGATGCTGATGGCGGCTGGCCTCACTCGTGCCGTCCCGGCGATCGGCGCGATGGCGACCAACATGTCCTGGACCGCTCGGCGCTGATGCCTGCCTCGGCCGCCGGGCCCACGTGCGCGAGATAGGAGGCCGGCCGGGTGTCCACGGTGGCGAACGCGGCGAGCCGGACGAGAATACGCTCATCGGCCTCCACGCCGCATCGCCCGGCCGGCATCGCCGTCAGCTCAGCGATCGTGTCCAGAACGGGTTTTCGCTAATGTCACTGATGACGCTTGCCCCCCTAGCATCAGAACCTTTATTGTCTACAACTGTAGACGATGTTGCGGGTTCCGTCCAGGAGCACTCTCGTGGCATCAGGCCTGCCGCCGGTGACCAGCGCGTTATCGGGATTGTCCCGGCGGTTGGCCAGGGCAGATTCGAGTGAGCTGCAGCCAATGCCGTGAGGAGGCCCATGGTCGGCCCAGGTCTGCGCAGGCCCGGCAGGCGGACTCCGGGTCCCCGTCGGCGCGGGGGGTCGCCGGCTGGGCCGGAAGCCGTCCGCCGGGCGGTGCTCGACGCGGCGGCGGACCTGTTCGCCCGCCGTGACGTGGAGGGTGTTTCACTGCGTGATATCGCTGCGGCGGCCGATGTGCAGCTGGCCCTGATCGGCCGCTACATCGGGACCCGGGCGGAGCTGATCGACGCCGTCTTCGACGACCTGAGTGCCTCGCTCGCCCGGGAACTCACCGACCGCCCCCTCGAGCAGATCAGCTTCGAGCGCGACTCCACCATGGGCCGGTGGATCGTCGTGCTCCACCACCTGGTGGTCACCGGGGTCGGCCCGGACCGGACGACAGCTTCCTTCAACCCGGTCCGGGCCCTGGCCCGGGTCCTGGCCGAGAACTATGGAGCCAGCCCGGCCGGGGCAGCGGTCCGCGCAGCCCAGATCGCTGCGCTGGCGCTGGGCTGGCGGCTCTTCGAGCCCTACCTGATCGCCGCCGCCGGCCTGGAGCCGATTCCCGTCCAGGACCTCCGCGACGAGGTCACCGCCCTGAACCGCCGCATCGGCGCCACCCCGTGGCCCGCGCCGCCCGGGCCTCCGCTGCCGGGCACACTGCCACAGTAGGCAGCACGCGGGCACCGCGGGCTGCCACCGCCCGTGGCGTGCGGTCCTGCACCTGCACGCAGGCACAACGCAGCCGGATGAGGGGCCGCCGTTCCCGGTGACCCAGGAGCCAGGCCCACCCATGTGAGGACCAAAGACCCTTGTCTGCGGCGTCCCCCGTGGCATCCGATGTATACGGCCGTAGAAATTCGTGGTGGCGGGGGTAGCGCATCGATGGCTGCTCCCGGGCGGGCTTCCGGTGCCGGTGCTGCCGTCCGGCAGCATGCAGGAGCGTTCCGCGGGAACGCGGGGAGGATGCGTCATGCCTGTCATCTGGTGGACCTTGTTTGCGATCATCTGGATAGCTATCGCGTTCTGGCCCGCCCGGGTCGCTGGCCGCAAGGGCCACAGCTTCCTCGGGTACTTCATCTTCAGCGTGTTCTTCTTCCCGGCCGCGCTCATCGCCGCCTACCTCGTCCACGACCGCACCCACGTCCCACCCGCGGCCGCGGCTGTCGGCTAGCGGATGAGCAGGACCTCAGTCCGAAGGGTGCCGCGGTGAGATCGGCGCGATACCTGACCGGTTCAGATTTCAGTGCTCTGGTGTGACGGCCAGACGGGGCCAGGGGATGCCGTGCAGACGCTGAGCGCAGGGATTGGCGGCCAGGGCAGGGAGACTGAGTGGCCGAGGCAGTGCCCGGGGCGCGACGCCGAAGGAGGGTGAGCCCGGTGGCGTCCGGAAAGGAAGGGATGACTGTGACGGTGAACATCGATGAACTCGGCCCGGTCGACTGGATCGTGGTCGAGTTCCCTGGCACGAAGATGACCGGCGAGATCGCGCCGATCATAAAGGATTACGCTGACCGTGGCCTGATCAAGGTGCTGGACCTGCTGTTCTTGAAAAAGGACGCCGACGGCAGCCTGGAGGCGTTCGAGGCATCCGATCTGGATGAGAGCGAGATCGGTGAGCTGCGCGGTTATGAGCGGGATCTGGCGATGGTGCTCGGCGAGCAGGACGTCGCCGACCTCGCCGCCACGATCGAACCGGGCAGTTCGGCTGCCGTGCTGGTGTGGGAGAACCTGTGGGCTGCGCCGTTCGGCGCGGCGGTGCGCCATGCCGGGGGCCAGCTGGCCGCCAGCGGGCGCATTCCCATCCAGGCGGTGCTGGCCGCCATCGAGGCCGACGCCGGGGAAGGAGCCTGACATGCCACTTGCAGCGAGACGCCGCAGGAGGACCGTTGCCGCCGTTGGCGGTGCCGTGGTCGTCGCCCACGGCATCAACCGCCGGGACGACCGGCGTGACGACCGGGGCGACCGGCGCGAGGACCGCCGCGACGACCGGGGCGACCGCCGCGGCGGCTTCCGCGACCGCTAGCAGCACCAACCTGGGGGGCGATCCGCAACGCCGGGGTCGCACCCCGGGTGGCCGGTCACGGCAATTAGCTCTGTGAGCATGCGGCAGGTGGGCTGAATCCAAGCTCCGGAGAAATGCCCCCGCTGCCGCACGCACGAAATATCACGGCGATGCTGGGCGTGCAGTCTGGCGGACAGGGGTGGCGAGATGAAGACGGTGATCGTGGGGGGAGTTGCGGCTGGTGCCTCGACGGGTGCGCGGCTGAGGCGGCTGGATGAGTCGGCCGAGATCGTGATCCTGGAGCGTGACCATTACGTGTCGTTCGCGAACTGCGGCTTGCCGTACCACATCGGCGGGGCCATCCCGGAGCGGGACAGCCTGCTGCTGCAGACGCCGGAAAGTCTCGGCAAGAGCTTGGCGCTGGATGTGCGGACCGGGCAGGACGTCGTCCGCATCGACCGCGGCGCGAAGGAGGTGGAGGTGCGCGACCTCGCGAACGGGCGGACGTACCGGGAGTCCTACGACAAGCTGGTGCTGTGCCTGGGGGCCGAGCCAATCCGGCCGCCGATCCCTGGTGCTGACGACCCGCGGGTTGACGTACTACGCAACATCCCCGACATGGACCGGATCATCGCCCAGCTCGACAAGGACGCCACGAGTGCGGTCATCGTCGGCGGCAGCTACATCGGGCTGGAGCTGACCGAGGCGTTCCGGGCCCGCGGGCTGACGACCACCGTCGTCGAGCGGACCGAGCGGCTGATGCCGTGGCTGGACCCGGAGATGACCCGGATCCTGGACTACCACGTCGGCACCCACGATGTGGATCTGCGGCTCGGCACGTCCGCCAAGGCTGTCCGCCGGGGAGAGGACGGCGGGCTAGCGCTCGATCTGTCCGATGGCACGTCACTTCAGGCTGATGTGGTCGTCATGGCGGCGGGGGCGCGTCCCAACGTCGGCCTGGCCCGGGACGCCGGCCTGGAGATCGGGCCGCGTGGGGGGATCGTGGTCGATGCGCAAATGCGCACTTCGGCCCCGGACATCCTGGCGGCCGGCGACGCGGTGGAGACCGCTCACTTCCTGACCGGGGAGCCTGTGCTGTCGATGCTGGCCGGCCCGGCGAACCGGGAAGGCCGGATCGCCGCCGACACGATCGCCGGCCGCGAGGATGTCGGCGGCTACCGGGGCACCCAGGGCACTGCCGTGGTCAAGGTGTTCGACATGACCGCCGGTGGCACCGGCATGACCGAGACCGAGCTGTGCGCGGCAGGCATGGACTACCGCAAGGTCTACACCCACCAGAACGGCCACGCCGCGTACTACCCCGGCACCGCTCCCCTGTTCCTGAAGGTGCTGTTCGACCCGGCCGGGGGGAAACTGCTGGGCGGGCAGGTGCTGGGCTGGGACGGGGTAGACAAGCGCATCGACGTCCTCGCGGTCGCGATCCGCGCCGGGATGACGGTGTTCGACCTGGAACACCTGGAACTCGCCTACGCCCCGCCCTACGGCGCGGCGAAGGACCCGGTCAACATGGCCGGCTTCCTCGGCGCGAACCTGCTGCGCGGCGACATCGACCTGTGGTACCCCGAGGACTACCCGGACTGCGCCGAGCGCGTGACGATCCTCGACGTGCGCACGCCGGCGGAGTACGACGTATGGCACATCCCCGGGGCAGTCCTGCTGCCGTACACGGAGCTGCGGCAACGACTGGATGAGGTGCCCCGGGACAAGCCCGTATACACCTACTGCCGGTCGGGTTTCCGCAGCTACATCGCGTACTGCGCGCTGAAGCAGCACGGATGGGACGACGTGGCATTCCTGTCCGGGGGGATGCTGACCTACCACGGCTACCACCGCACGCCGCTGACCGTTGGCAAGGGCGGCATGCCGGTGGTGGCCCACGCCGAGGACGTGCTGGCCCAGCGCCCTGGCGCCCTAGAACACGTCTGACGAGCCGCGAGCGAATCGCAGGCCTTTATCATGGGTGACATTGGGGTTGAGGGCGCGCTGAGCATCCGGTCTCACCACGCGGAGGGCCCGCTCTGGGACGCTGCAACGGCCCGGCTGTGGTGGGTGGACATCGCCGGAGAACGGGTGCACTGCTTCGACCCGCAGTCGAGCAATGACAGCTCGTGGAGTACCCAGGGTCAGCCCGGCGGCGTGGTCATCAGCGCCGCCGGAGAGCCGGTCGTCGCGAGCCCTGAAGGCCTGGCTGTGCTCGACCGCAGCACTGGCGCGATGGACCTGCGCATCCCGATCGAGCAGGACAGGCCTGAGAACCGCGCGAACGACATCAAGGTTGACCGCACCGGCAGGGCGTGGGTCGGCACGATGGCCTACGACAAGCGGTCCCAGAACGCAGCGTTGTACCGGGTCGATGACGGCAACGTCACCCGTGTGGTCGAGGACCTCACGATCTGCAACGGGCCCGCGTTCGACGAGCCGCAAGGCCGCCTGTACCTCGCCGACACGGCCCTATTCGTGGTCGACGTGTTCGACCTGGACCCCGCGACGGGCACGCTCACCGACCGCCGGCGCCTCCTCGACTTCTCCGATGCGCAGGTCTGGCCGGACGGTATGACCGTCGACGATGACGGCATGCTGTGGGTCGCGCTGGGCCGGTCCGGAGAGGTCCACCGCTACCGCGCGGACGGCACGCTCGATGGCTTGGTCGAGATACCGACGACGAACCCCACCTCGGTGGCCTTCGGCGGCATCGATGGCGGCGACCTGTACATCACGACCTCGTGGTTCGACCTCGAAGCAGACAGCCGCACCGCCCAGCCGCTGGCCGGGGTGATCTTCCGTTGCCGCCCCGGGGTTACTGGGCGTCCCTCACCGCGGTACGCGGGGCCCGTTACCGGCGCCCTAGCCGGAGCGCTACCTCGGCCCGCGACGACCCGAGAAAGGTGACACCCATGATCGAGAGAATGGTCCTCTTCGGCGCCTCTGGCGATCTCACCAGCCGCCTGCTCATTCCAGCAGTTGCCCAGCTCGCCGAGGCCAGGCTCCTGCCACCCGGGTTCACGGTGCTCGGCTCGGCCAATACCGACTGGTTGACCGACGACTTCCGCCAGCACATCGCCAGCGAACTGGAGAAACACGCGCCCGTGGCGCCGGCCACCCGCGACGCTGTGGTCAGGATGCTTAGCTTCCAGGCCGCGGACGTCACCCGCCCAGCGGAGGTCAGTCGGCTGATCGGCGGTGATCACCCGGACACGCTGGTCTACCTCGCGCTGCCGCCAGTCCTGCTCGAGTCAGTACTGCCGGCCCTGGCCGCAGCCAAGCTGCGGGGCCCGGATGCGGTGGCGATCGAGAAACCCTTCGGCACCGACCTAGCCTCGGCGCGGCACCTCAACGAGATCCTCCGCATCCAGCTGCCCGAACCGACGATCTTCCGGATCGACCACTTCCTGTCGAATGAACTCGTCCGCCGCGTCGTCACCCTGCGGTTCCTCAACCGGGTCTTCGAACCCGTCTGGAACGGGACACACATCGAGCGGGTTGACATCAGCTGGCTGGAGAGCCTCACCCTCGAAGGCCGGGCGTCTTACTACGACCGGGCCGGCGCACTGAAAGACATGGTGCAGAACCATCTCATGGAAGCCATGGCACTGGTCCTCATGGAACAGCCAGCCCGCATCGACGCCGATTCGTTCCGCGGGGTACGGGTCGAAGGCCTGCGGGCAGTGGCCACGCCGGTGGCGGGCCGGATGTCCAGCAACACGGTGCGCGCCCGCTACACCGCAGGCACGATCGGAACGCGAGAAGTGCCGTCTTACGTCGATGAGCCCGGCGTCGACCCTAGCCGCAACACCGAGACCTACGCCTCCCTGACCGTCGAGGTGGACAACCCCCGCTGGGCGGGAGTCCCGTTCACCCTGCGCTCGGGCAAAGCCCTCGCGGCGGACTCGGCCGAGATCGCCATCCACTTCCGCCCTATGCCCCGCTACCTGCTCGACCAGTGGCCTGGCGTCGAACCGAACGTGCTCAGGCTGGGGCTCACCGAACCCTACGTACAGCTGTCCACCACGCTCAACGGCCCGGAACGAACTGCCGAGACACAGCAACTCGAAGCGCGCTCGACACCACCGCGGTTCACCGCCTACGCCCACCTGATCCTCGAAATGCTCAACAGCAACCCGATGCTGTTCATCCGCGGCGACGAAGCCGAAGAAGCATGGCGCATCATCGACCCCGTCATGCACGCATGGTCAGCCAGAGACGTCCCCATGCAGGAATACCCCGCAGGCCAGGCACCACCAGGCCCCTTGTCATGACACCAAAGGGCCGCCGGCCGCGGCCAGGCGACCGGCCCGGAGCGGCTGATCCCGCGCCTGGTCCTGGTCAAGCGCTGGCGGGCTCATGAACCCCAGTACAGACAGCAGCCGCGCGAATCCTCGGAACGGCACAACCAGGTACACCGCGATACCGAAGTACAACGCCACTGCCACTTGAGGCAGGGCGAGCCCGATGAGAATCGCGATCACGTACCCAAGAGACGGGCAGAAGTCTTCGCCATGCGTACAATTCCCCCGCGATCTACTTGCTGCGGGCAGAGGTGCTCGCACGTAACAGGAGTCACCGCCGACCGGCGTCCCCATGATCTGCGGGACTGGAAGCACCAGCGGGCTGGCGCCGCCCGGCCGTGCGGGCGTACCGGTCACCGCGTAGTCACGGCCCGCCGGGGTGCTCGCCCACGATCCGGGTCAGGGTGACCCGGGAGCTGATGCCGCGGCCGGCGAGCCGGTGACCAGGCCGGTAGCCTCGGCCCGTGAGCCGCGCCCCCGATGATCTCAGACCGGTCCGCGGCCCCGGGTCGCTGCGGCCGTTCCGGTACCGGGCGTTCGCCCTGCTGTGGGCGGCCGGGCTGATCTCCACGATCGGCTCGTGGATGCAGACGGTGGCGGTCGGCGCGCTGGTCATCTCCGACACCGGCCAGGCCACCTGGGCGGTCCTCGTGGCGGCGGGCGCCTTCCTGCCGATCGGGCTGATCTCGCCGGTCGGCGGGGCGCTGGCCGACCGGCTGCCGCGGCGCCCGGTGCTGGTGCTCGGCAACCTCGCCGCGGCGGCCGCCGCGCTGGTCCTGGCCGCGCTGGTGGCCACCGGCCACGACGCCCCCGGCGCGCTGGTCGGCCTGGTCACCGTGCAGGGCGCGGCGTCCGCGCTGATCGGGCCGTTCCAGCAGGCGATCCTGCCGGATCTGGTGCCGCCGGCGGAGTTCCTGGCCGCGGTCTCGCTCAACTCCGCGCAGTTCAACCTGGGCCGCATCGCCGGGCCGGCGCTGGCCGGGGCGGCGGTGGCGGCCTACGGCTACCCCGGGGCCCTGGTCGCGAACGCCGTCTCCTTCCTGGCGGTGGTGGTGGCGCTCGCCTTCGTCCGGCTGGGCCGGCCCACCGGGGCGCCCGCCCCGCTGCTGGCCTCGCTGCGTTCCGGGCTGGCGGTCGCGCGGCAGGATGTGTCCTGCTGGTCGGCGATCACCACGATCGCGGTGGTCGCGTTCCTGGCCTCGCCGTTCATCGCGCTGGTCCCGGTGATGGCCGCCCACCTGACCCACGGCGGCCCGCGCGCCGTGGCCCAGACCACGGCGCTGCTGACCACCGCCCAGGGGGTGGGTGCGGTCACCGGTGCGCTCTGCCTGGCGCCGCTGGCCGCCCGGCTGAGCCGGGGCCGGGTACTCGGCGGCAGCCTGGTGCTGCTGCCGGTGGTGCTCGCCGCCTACAGCGCCTCCCGCACCCGCTGGGAGGGCGCGGCCACGCTGTTCGCCGTGGGCCTGGTGTACATCGGGGTGCTCTCCGGCCTGTCCACCCTGGTCCAGTTGCGCGCGCCGCAGGACTACCGCGGCCGGGTGCTCAGCTTCTTCCTGGTGGCGCTGGGCGTCGCCTACCCGGTCGGCTCGCTGGCCCAGGGGCCGGTCATCGACCGGCTGGGACTGGGCTGGACCACTGCCGGGACCGCGGTGCTGCTGCTGCTGATCATGGTGGTCGTGGCGCTGCGCCGGCCGGACATCGCGCGGGCCATCACCCGCGACGAACAGCCGGCCGCCAGCTGACCGGGCAGGACGGCCGGCCGGGCAGGACGGCCGGCCGGGCAGGACGGCCGGCCGGGCAGGACGGCCGGGCAGGCAGGTGGGCCGCCACCGATGTCCTCATCTTCCGGACCTAGTGTGTTTGCGCCACGGTCAGGGGCCGCCCTTAAGTTTCCGCCGTGACGGACATGGCCGGGGTCGTCGAAGCCCGCGGGATCACCAAGTGGTTTGGCGAGACGACCGCGCTGGACCAGGGGGTGCCCTACCCGGGCGACAAGAAGATCCTGCCGCCCAGCCAGGTCCCCGGGCACAACCTGCCCGCCGACTACCTGGGCGACTGAGCACCGGTTGACCATGGCCCTGCCGTCCGCCCGGGTGCGGACGGCAGGGCCATGTGGTGAACTCAGACCATGCCGCCCGCGAACGACGTCCTGCTCACCCTGACCGGGGTGAGCCGCCGCTACGGCGAGCGCCTCGCGCTGGGCCCGCTGGACCTGTCCGTGGCCGCCGGGGAGTGCGTCGCGGTGCTCGGCGCCAACGGCTCCGGGAAGTCCACGCTGCTGCGCATCGCGGCGGGCCGGGACACCCCCACCAGCGGCCGGGCCGGCTACGCCGGCCGGGTGCTGACCGAGGACGACCCGCGGGTGCGCACCGAGATCGCCATGGTCGGCGACGCGGCCAGCGCCTACCCGGACCTGACCGTCCGCGAGCACCTGCTGCTGGTCGCGGTGGCGCACGGCGCCGGCCGGGAGGCCGGTGCCCGGGCCGACCAGGCGCTGCGCGAGTGCCGCCTGGCCGGGCACGCCGATGCGCTGCCCGGCTCGCTGTCCAGCGGCCAGCGGCAGGCGCTGCAACTGGCCGCCGCGCTGGTCCGGCCGCGCCGGGTGCTGGTCCTCGACGAGCCCGAGCAGCGCCTGGACCCGGCCGCCCGGCACTGGCTGGCGGGCCTGCTGGCCGGGGAGAAGGCGGCCGGGGCGGCCCTGCTGGTGGCTACCCATCACACCGAGCTGGCCACCGCCGTCGCCGACCACGTCATCGTGCTCAGCGACGGGGCAGTCATCGCCGACGGGCCGCCGGCGGCGGCGCTGGCCGCGCTCCAGTGAGCGTCATCCCAGGCGCGATCGCCGTCCCGGACAGCACCGGGCCGACGTTCGGCCTGCTCCGCGAGCTGCGCCGGGGCCAGGCCCGCAAACAGGCCGCCTCGGTGGCGTTCTGGGTCTACGCGGCCGCCCTCATCGTGGCGTGCTACGGCGGCACGCTCGTCGCCGCCGCCTACCGTGCGCTGCGCCATCCGCCACCGGCCACCTCGGCTGCCCCCCGGCTGCTGCACGCCACGCCCGCCGTGCTGACCGCGGCGGCGCTGCTGCTCCTGCTGGCGCTGGCCCGGGACGCGCTGTGGCGCGGCCCGGTGACCGTGCCGCCGCCCACCGCCGACTGGCTGCTGGGCACCCCGGTGAGCCGGCGCCGCCTGCTGCGGCCGAGGTTCCGGCGGTCCGCGGCGGCCGCGGTGCTGGCTGGTGCCGCGGCCGGCCTCGTGCCGGCCGCGGCTCTGGTGTCGCTCGGCCTGGGCGGCCGGGACACCGCCAGTGTGCTGCGGCTAACCGGCGCCGCCGTGCTGCCCGTGGCGCTGCTGTTCGCGGCGGGCACCGGTCTGGCCGGACTGGTGGAACGGCACCGGGCGGCGGGGCGCTGGGTGCGCCGGGCCACCCCGGTGGCCCTGGCCGCTGCCGCACTGCTGGCCGGGTGCGCGGCCTGGGCGGCCTACGGGCATCCGCCCCCGGCCGTGGCCGCGGTGGTGCTCTGGTCCGGCCCGTGGGGCTGGGCGGCCCAGGGCGCTGTCGCGGCGGCGGGCGAAGCGGCCCCCGGGCCGCCGCTGGCCGGAACGTCCTGGCCGCTGGCCACCGGCCTGCTCGGCGCGGCGGCCCTGGTCCTGCTGGCGGCGGCCGACCGGGCCGCGGCGGCGGTGCCTACCGCCGTGCTCCGGTCCCGCGCCCGCACCCTCGGCGCCATGTCCGCGGCCGCGCTCACCATGAACACCCGCGGGGTGGCGCTGGCCTACGCCGGCGCGGCCAGCCCACGGCGGGCCTGGCTCCGGCTCCCGCCGCCCCGGCGGCGGGGCCTCGTCGTGGCCTGGCGGGACCTGATCGCGCTGGCCCGGGCGCCCGGCCGGCTGATCGGCGCGGTCACTCTGGCGCTGCTGGCCGTCGGCCTGGTCGCCGCGGCCAGCCACGGCCGGCAGGTGTCGCTGGTCCCGGTGGGCTGCGCGCTGACCATCGGCTACCTGGCCGCGGCCTGGCTGTGCGAGGGAGCCCGGCTGGATGCGGACGACCCGCGGCGCAGCGCGCCGCTGCCGTTCCGGTTCGAGTCACTCGCCTGGCGGCACGCGGCCGTTCCGGTGCTGGTCCTGTTCGGCACGGCCGGCGTCCCGCTGGTCGCGGCGGGCGTGGCCCGCGGCGACCCGTGGCCGCTGGCGCTGCTGGCCGTGACCGTGCCGGTGCTGGTGGCCGGGGCGCTGGTCAACGTGTTCCGGGCGGACTTCTCCGCCGACCTGTTCACCGGCTTCGAAACGGGGCTGGGCAACACCGCCGTGATCAACGTCGTCGTGTGGTTCGCCTGGGGGCCGGTGCTCGCGGTGGTCCCCATGACGGTGCTGCTGTCCGGGGCGATCCGCTCACCCGGCTCTGGGTCGCTGGCCCGCGTGCTGCTGCTGGGCGCCGCGCTCGCCCTGGGCCTGGCCGTCTACGCGGCCCGCCGGGCCCGCCGTCTCCGCGCCTGGTAACGGCCTCACTGCGGGGGGCCGGGTTGCAGGCGCAGGCGGCTGGTGCGGCGCACCCCGGACGGGCTGACCCAGCTGACCGAGATGGTGTCGCCGGGCCGGAACCTCGCGATGAGGCCGGTGACGTGGCTGGGGGCGCCGGCCGGCTGGCCGTTGACCGCGGTGATCACCGAGCCCGCGGTCAGGCCCGCCGCGGCCGCGGGGCCGCCGCAGATC
Organism: uncultured Actinomycetes bacterium; assembly: GCA_963837515.1. Taxonomy (GTDB): domain Bacteria; phylum Actinomycetota; class Actinomycetes; order Streptosporangiales; family Streptosporangiaceae; genus RYN-230. Next base: position 399,043 of record CAWINT010000014.1, on the reverse strand, counting down.
ACCCCGGCCACCAGCGTCCCCGAGGCGGCCGGGGCGATCTTCGCCGGCGCGGTCAGCGTGGCGTTGCTGGTGACGCAGCGGGCGGCCGGCCCTGGGTTCCCGGACCCGCCCGACCCGCCCGCACCGCCCAGCTGGCCGGCCTGGGCCTGCGGGCTGCTGCTGGACCCGGATCCGAGGAAGATGCCCAGGAACGGCGGGTAGCCGATGGTGATGGACCGGCTGCGGTGCCCAGCGGCGATCTGCCGTTCCACCGAGAGCGCGGTGTGCACCGGGATGGCGAACCCGGCATGCTGGGTCTGCTGGTAGGTGACCTGGTTGCCGGCGGTGTCCATGCCGATGACCTGGCCGCCGGTGCTGGCCAGCGGGCCGCCCGAGTCACCGGCCACCACATCGGCAGTGGTGGCGATCATGCCGTGCAGCGTCTCGCTGCCGATCGAGCTGCCCTGGTCTCGGGCGGTGATCGTCACGCCGGTCGCGGTGACCGTGCCGGCCGCCGGGATGATCGTGCCCTGGCCTTCGGCGTTGCCCATCGCCACGACCGGCGTCCCGGCCCGGACCGTGGACGAATTACCGAGCGGCACGGTGTGCAGGCCGGAGGCGTGTTGCAGCCGGATCAGCGCGACGTCAGCGCTCTTGTCGTAGCCCACGACCCGCGCCGGGTAGCTCCGGCCCGTGCCCAGCACCGTGGCCGTGATCCGGGTGGCTCCTGCGATCACGTGGTTGTTGGTCAGGACCAGGCCGTCCGGTTTGATCACCATGCCGGTGCCGGCCGCCCGCTCGCTGCTGTACTGCAGGGTGGTGCTGATGATCACCACGCCGGGCCGGACCCGGTTCACCACCCGCGTGATGGTGCCACTGCCCACCGCGCCCCCGGCGGCGGGTGCCGCCGGGCCGGCGGCCGTCCCGCCCGGCGCGGTGCCGATGCCCGCCCCGGAACCGCCGCCACCGCCGGGTGCGGTGCCGCCCGGCCCGGGGTGGTAGGCGCCCAGGGTCACCCCGGCGGTGAGCGCCGCGGCGAGCACGGCCACCCCGAGGTGGCTGAACACCCCCGAACGCCGCCGGCGTGGCCGGTAACCACCGTGCGGGTGGCCGGGGCCGCCGCCATAACCAGGCCCGCCGCCGTCGCCGTATCCCGGGCCGCTTCCGTAGTCCGGCCCGCCGTTGCCGGGGCCGTCCGCCCGCGACTGCCCGAACCTGCTGAACCAGCTGTCTCCGCGCATCCGCCTGCCTTCGCGTCGCCTCGGCCGTGCATGCTTCCCGCCAGAGCAGGCCGGCATGCATGCGATCCGGTTTCCGGTGCCGAAAAACCCCCGGGGCCTGCCCGGCGGGGCAGGTGACCTTGGTTACCGGCTGGTGGGACCTCCGTCTCTGTGGCCGCCGGCCCGGGCGGGAGCAGGGTGGCAAATGGGGGCTGAGGCCCGGCCGGGCCTCAGCCCCCCGCGGGACAGGGCAGGAGGCGGCAGAATGACGGAGAGCCCCAGCCCGGACCGGCGGATCGTCGTCGGCGTGGACGGCTCGCCCGGCTCCCGGGAAGCGCTGCGCTGGGCCGCCCGGCAGGCCGAGCTGACCGGGGCCGAGCTGGACGCCGTGATCGCCTGGCAGTACCCGGCCTTCTTCGGGTGGGCACCGGCCGGCGCCGAAGAGGTGGACTTCACCAAGATCGCGGAGCAGACCCTGGCCGAAGCGCTGACCGAGGTGTTCGGCCCGGAACGGCCCGGCTGGGTGCGGTCCGAGGTCATCGAGGGCTACCCGCCGCACGTCCTGGTCAACGCGGCAAAGGACGGCGACCTGCTGGTGGTGGGCTGCCGTGGCCACGGCGGATTCGCCGACATGCTGCTGGGCTCGGTCAGCACGTACTGCGTGCACCACGCGCACGGGCCAGTGACCGTCATCCGCCTGGCGAGCCGGCGGCACCATCAGCATTGAGCGGGCCGGCCGGCGGAGCGGCGCCCGTCGGCCGGCACCCCCCGGGGCCGGGCTCCGGGTCCCTTCCCGGCACCTGTTCCCGCGCCGGCCCGGCCGCTGGCCCGGGTTTTTCCGGGGTCAGGGCGGTGTGGTCAGCGTGTAGTGCACCGCCACTGAGCCCGCCGACCGGTCCGCGGTGATCGCGACGGCATCACCGGGCAGCACCGCCTGGTCGTCGAGCACGGCCAGACCGGCCGCGGTGAAGCTCAGCCGCTGACTGAGCAGGGCGGGCGCGCCCGGCGGGCGGTCCAGGCAGCGCGCGTCGTCCGCGCTCAGCACGGCGGGGATGATCGTCTCGGCCGCCCGGGCGACGGTCAGCCCACGGTCCGCCAGCGCCGGGTAGATGCCGCGCCGTGCCAGCTCCGCCGGGTCGAGGCCGCCCGCGAGCGGCAGCGGCAGGTAGGAGGTCTGCACGATGAGCGGCCGGCCGCCGGCCAGCCGGAGCCGGCGCAGCCGGAGCACCCGCGCCGGGCCGCCGAGCCGGGCGCTGGTCCCGGCGGGCGGTACCACCGTCCCGGCCGCCAGCAGCCGGGTGCTGATCTCGGCGCCCTGCGCGGCCAGATCGGCGCCGAAACTGCGCAGGTGCCCGAGGTCGTAGGCGTAGCGCTGCGCCACGAACGTGCCCTGGCCGTGCCGTGTCGCGATCAGCCCGTCGTCGGCGAGCAGTTGCAGCGCCTGGCGCAGCGTCATGATGCTGACCCCGAACTCGGCGGCCAGGTCCCGCTGGGCCGGCAGCGGCTGGCCCGGGGCCCAGGCACCGACGGCGATGCGGTCCCGCAGCTCGGCGTGGATCCGCAGGTACTTGGGCCCGCGGGGGGCCGTCACCGGGCCGCGTCCACCGCGGCCCGCAGCGCGCGCACCGCCGCGCCGGTCTCGGCCGGGGACGCCCCGCCGAGCACCCGGCGCATCAGCGCGGAGGCCACGATGACCCCGTCGGCGTGCCGGGCCGCCGCCGCGGCCCGGTCCGGCGAGTCGATGCCGAACCCGATCAGCACCGGCCGGGGACCGCTCCGCGCCGCCCGGGCGGCCAGTGCCCACCGGCGCTCGTCGTCGTGCTCCCGGGCACTCCCGGTCGTCGCCATGACGCTCATCACGTAGAGGAAACCACGGGACCGGCCGGCGATGGCCCGCAACCGTGCCTCCGGTGTGCCCGGCGTGACCATGAGCGTGGCGTCCAGCCCGGCCCGGTCCGCGGCGGCCAGGTAGCCGTCCGCCTCGGTGGCCGGCAGGTCCGGGATGATCGTCCCGCTGAACCCGGCCGCCGCCAGGTCCGCGCAGTACCGCGGGAGGCCGCGCCGGTAGGCATGGCTGGCGTAGCTCATCGCAATCAGCGGCACCCGCCCGGCCCCGGCCCCGGCCAGCCGCGGCCGGGCCTGGCCCAGCTCGCGGAGCAGCCCGGCCGGGGTCGCGCCGCGGCCGATCGCGGCCTGCGAGGCCTGCTGGATGACCGGGCCGTCCAGCATCGGGTCGGAGAACGGCAGCCCGACCTCGACCGCGTCCGCGCCGCCCTCGATGATGGCCACCAGCAGGTCGAGCCAGTCGGCGCGGATCCCGGCGGTCACGTAGCCGACCAGGCTGGGGCGCCCGGCCGCCCGCGCCTGCTCCAGGACCGCCTCAACCGCGCCCATGGGCCAGCTCCCGCAGCAGCGCGGCGTCCTTGTCGCCACGGCCGGACAAGGTGATCAGGACGGTGGCCCCGGCGGGCAGCTCGCCGGTGCGCGCGGCCCGGGCCACCCAGGCGAGCGCGTGCGCGGACTCCAGCGCGGGCAGGATGCCCTCGGCGCGGGCGCACAGCCCGGCCGCGGCCACCGCCTCGGCGTCGGTGACCGTGTGGTACTCGGCCCGGCGCAGCGCGGCCAGGTGGGCGTGCTCCGGCCCGACCCCGGGGTAGTCCAGGCCGGCCGAGACCGATTCGGCCGCCCGCACCTGGCCGTGCTCATCCTGCAGCACCGCGGACAGCGTGCCGTGCAGCACGCCGAGCTGCCCGTGGCTGACCGCCGCCCCGCCGGCGGCTTCCACACCCACCAGCCGCGCGCCGGTGGCGGCGAAGCCGGCGAAGGTGCCGGCCGCGTTCGAGCCGCCGCCCACGCAGGCCACCACCACGTCCGGCGCCCCGGACGGCAGCCACCGGGCGCACTGCGACCGCGCCTCGTCGCCGATGACCCGCTGGAACTCCCGCACCATCCACGGGTAGGGATGCGGGCCGGTCACCGAGCCGAGGCAGTAGTGCGCCGAGTCCACCGTTGTCACCCAGTGCCGCAGCGCGTCGCTGGTGGCGTCCTTGAGCGTGCGCGACCCGGTCCGCACCGGCCGTACCGTCGCGCCGAGCAGCTCCATCCGGAAGACGTTCAGCTGCTGCCGGGCCATGTCCCGCTCGCCCATGAACACGGTGCAGCCGAGGCCGAGCCGGGCGGCCACCGTGGCGGTGGCCACCCCGTGCTGGCCCGCCCCGGTCTCCGCGAGCAGCTCGGTCTTGCCGAGCCGGCGGGCCAGCAGCGCCTGCCCCAGCACGTTGTTGATCTTGTGACTGCCGGTGTGCGCGAGGTCCTCCCGTTTCAGCAGAACGAGAACCCCCAGCTCCGCTGACAGCCCCGGCGCGCGGCTGAGCGGGGTCGGCCGGCCTGCGTACTCGTGCAGCAGGCCGGCCAGCTCGGCCCGGAACGCCGGGTCGGCCCGGGCGGCCCGGAACTCCTGCTCCAGCTGCTCACACGCGGGTACCAGCGCCTCCGGCACGAACCGCCCGCCGAACTCCCCGAACCGCCCGTGCGCTCCCGGGTCCCCCATCGGCCCCGGCCGGGCAGCCGCCCCGGTCACCTGCACCGTCATCGCCGTCTCCGATCCCGTCGCCACCCGTTCAGGGGGGCCCTCCTGAGTTCTAGAATTCTAGAACGTGATGGCGGACCAGTCCACCGCGGGGCGATGCCCGGCGATCAGGTGCTTTACCGCAGAGATCCGGGCAAACCCAGATCTTGTGCGACGCGGCGCGGACAGAGCATGATCGGCTCACCGGCCGGCGCGGCCGGGACGGCGGCGGACGGGCCAGGCCAGCGGCGCAGTGGCCCGCTGGCGGGGAGGTGGGAACATGGCGGCCAGCGGCACTGAGACCGGGCAGCGGACGCTGCACCGCAACCTGAGCGTGTGGGAGGCCATCGGGATCTCGCTGGCCCTGATGGCGCCGTCCATGGCCGCCAGCATCAACCCGCAGGGCACGGCGACCACGGTCGGCCGGGCCGTGCCGGTGGCGTTCGCCCTGGCCTTCGTCGGGGTGCTGCTGGTGGCCTACACGTTCGTCCGGCTGACCCAGCGGTTCCACCACTCCGGCTCGGTGTACGGCTTCGTCGGCGCGACCCTCGGGCCCCGGGCCGGGGTCATCTCCGGCTGGGCGCTGACCGGGACGTACGTGTTCTACGCGGTGGTCACCACGATGGCCGGCGGCCGGTTCGCGGCCAACTTCCTGGACTCGCTCGGCATCTGGCACAACCCGCCGGACTGGTCCGGCTTCCTGCTCGGCGCCATCGGCATGGTGATCGTGTGGTGGATCGCGGTCACCCCGGCCCGCGGCGGCACCCGGCTGCTGCTGGCCGCCGAGGCGATCACCGTCAGCCTGATCCTGATCGTGACCGTGATCGTCTTCGTCAAGCTGGCCAGCCACTCCGCCCCGCACAATCTCGCGGTGGACTGGTCGGTGTTCAAGCTGCCGGGCGGCACGCCGCTGTCCACCATCTTCCTCGGCGTGGTGTTCGGCTTCCTGTCCTTCGCCGGGTTCGAGGCCGCCGCCACCCTGGGCGAGGAGACGCGGCACCCGAACCGCGACATCCCGCGCGCCATCCTCGGCGTGGCCATCTTCGGCGGCGTCTACTTCGTAGTGGTCACCGCGGTGGAGGTGATGGGCTTCGGCACCTCGGCCAGGGGCGTCACCGCGTTCATCAACTCCACCTCGCTCATCGGCGACCTGAGCACCAGCTACGTCGCGTCCTGGCTGGGCACCATCATCACCGCCGGCGCGATGATCTCGGCCTTCGGCTGCGCGCTGGCCAGCACGGTCGGCGCCGCCCGGCTGTCCTACGCGATGGGCCGGGACGGCATCCTGCCCGCCCGGATGTCCAGCGTCTCGGGCCGGCGGCGCACCCCGACCGGGGCCACCCTGGCCGTGGCCCTGGCCGTGTACGTGATCATCGCCTTCACCTGGTTCGTGCTGCGCAGCAACCCGTTCACGCTGTTCCTGGAGAGCGGCACGATCGGGACGCTGATCCTGCTGGTGGTGTACGTCCTGGCCACGATCGGGATGGTCCGGCTGGTGTTTTTCTCCGGGCAGGCGCACACGAGGCGGTGGGAGATCATCATCCCGGTCCTGGGCATCATCGTGCTCGGCTACACCCTGTTCCGTAACGTCTGGCCGCTGCCGGCCGGCGTGGCCTGGTGGGGGCCGGCGGTGGCCATCGCGTGGCTGCTGGTCGGCATCGTGATGGTGCTCGCCCGCCCGGCCGCCACCCGGCGGGCCGGGGAACTGCTGACCCGGTCCGAAGGGCTGTCCCGGCCCGCCGCGGCGGCCGAAGGGCAGCTGTCCGAGGGCACCGTCCGCTAACGCCCGCCCCGGGGCGGGCGCGGCCTGCCGCGGCCGCCCCGCCAGCGAACCGGCCGCGCCTGGCCGGCCGATTTGGGAAGCTGGGCGCAACACCGCTCGCAGGGAAGGAATCAAGCATGCCTCGGCCCTACAGCCGGTACCGCGGCGAGGAGGAGCGCGCCGCCGACGAGCACCGCGCGCAGGCCCTCCAGAGCCAGTACGCCGACGAGGTCAGCGCGGTGGCCACCACCTTCGTGGACCACAGCGGCGCGGCCCGGGTCAAGGCGGTGCCGCTGGCCGGGCTGCCCCGGGCGGCCCGGTCCGGCCTGGGCTTCTCCCCGGTCATCGACGCGTTTGACAGCGCCGGCGGGATCAATCCGGACTCCCCGCTGGACAAGCCGGACGGTGACCTGCGGCTGGTCCCGGACCTGGACAGCTTCGCCATGCTGCCCGACCCCGAGGGGTGGGCCTGGGCGCCCGGTGACCGGTTCCAGCAGGACGGCACGCGGTACGCCGGGTGCCAGCGCTCGTTCGCCCGGGCCCAGGTGGCCGCCGGGCTCAGCCAGGGCATCAGCGTGCTCATGGCGTTCGAGGTGGAGTGGATGGTCGGGCTGGACCAGGACGACTTCGTCCCCGCCGTCGGCGGCACCGGCTACGGCCTGTCCCGGCTGCTGGACGCGGCCGCCTACGCCCGCGACGTGCTGGACAGCCTGGAGGCGGCCGGGGTCCGGGTCCAGCAGCTGCACCCCGAATTCGGCCCGGGCCAGTTCGAGGTGTCCGTCGCCGCCCAGGACCCGGTGTCGGCCGCGGACACCAACGTGCTGGCCAAGATGATCATCTCCGCGGTTTCCGCCCGGCACGGCATGCGGGCCGCGTTCGCCCCGGCGGTCCTGGCCGGCAACGTGGGCAACGGCGGGCACCTGCACGCCAGCTTCTGGACCGGCGGGCAGAACCTGCTGGCCGGCGGCACCGGCCCGCATGGCATGACGCCGCAGGGCGAGTCGATCGCGGCCACGCTGCTGGCCGGGCTGCCCGCGCTGCTCGCCATCGGTGCGCCCACCCCCGGGTCCTACCTGCGGCTGCAGCCCTCCCGGTGGGCCGGGGTGTTCCAGGTATGGGGCCGGGAGAACCGGGAGGCCGCGCTGCGTTTCATCGCGGCCAGCCCGGCTGACCCCGGCGCCGCCAACCTGGAACTCAAGTGCTTCGACTCCAGTGCCAACCCGTACCTGCTGGCCGGCGCGGTGCTCGCGGTGGCCCTGGCCGGGGCCGGGGCCAAGACCACTCTGCCGCCCGAGGTCAGCGGCGACCCGGCCGCCCCCGGCCACCCGCAGGGCGGGCAGCTGCCGCGGCTGCCGGCCAGCCTGGCGGAGACGGTTGCCGCGCTGGAGGCACACGAGGACCTGCGGGCCGCCCTGGGTGAGGAGCTGCTGGCCGGGTTCACCGCCGCGCGCCGGGCCGAGATCGCGCTGGCCGCGGGCCGGACCGAGGAGGAGATCGCCGCCGCGTCCCGCTGGGTGCTGTGACCGGGCTCAGCTGCCGCCGCGGCCGGGTGAGCCCCCGGCAGGCTCGTAGGACCACAACTCGCTGGAGACGCCGACCGGCGGCGCGGCCGGGCCGCCCGCCCGCTCGGACGCCGACCGGTGCCCCTGCCCGAACGCGGGGGAGCTGAGCCACGCCTGGAAGGCCGCCTCGTCCCGCCACCGGGTGACCACCAGCCAGGTGGCCCGGTCGTCGGTGGGCTTGAGCAGCTCGAACCCCTCGAAGCCGTCCTGGCCGTCCACCGCCCCGGCCCGGCCCGCGAACCGCCGGGCCAGTTCGTCGCCGCTGTCCGGCGGCACGGTGATCGCATTGATCTTGATAACCGTCATACGCCCGATAATGCCAGGTCGGGTCCGCCACCTGCTGGTCACCGGGCGCCCCTAAGGTGGCCACCGTGAGCGAAACGCGCCTGTACCGGAACGGGGCCCTGGCCGAGGAGGGGTTCCCCGTCGCCAAGGTCTCCGACTACCTGGCCGACCCAGGCAACGTGATCTGGTTCGACCTGTGTGAGCCGACCGCCGCCGACCTGGCCTCGATCAGCGAGGAACTGGGCCTGCACCCGCTGGCCGTGGAGGACGCGGTGGCCGAGCATCAGCGGGCCAAGCTGGACCGCTACGACTCGCACCTGTTCGTCACCTGCTACGGGGTCCGGCTGAACACCACCACCGGTGAGCTGGAGACCGACGAGGTGGACGCGTTCGTCACCGAGCGCGCACTGGTGACCGTGCGGCGCAGCCGCGGCTTCGACATCGGCGCGGTGAAGCGGCGCTGGGACGGCTCCTCCGACCTGACCCGCTACGGGGTGGGCTTCTTGCTGCACGGGCTGCTCGACTACGCGGTGGACACCCACTTCGACGCGGTCCAGGAGCTGGACACGCAGATCGAGGCGCTGGAGGACCAGCTCTTCGAGGACAACCCGCGGGACCAGGAGATGCAGCGGCGCACCTTCGAGCTGCGTAAATCCCTGGTGCTGCTCCGGCGTGTAGTGCTGCCCATGCGCGAGGTTCTCAATAGCCTGCTCCGGCGTGACCTGCACGTTGTGGCGGACGAGATGCTGCCTTACTACCACGACGTGTACGACCACGTGCTCCGCGCGACCGAGTGGACGGAGTCACTCCGCGACCTGGTCACGACGATTCTGGAGACCCACCTGACCGTCCGCGGGAACCGGCTCAACGTGATCATGAAACAGGTGACGAGCTGGGCCGCGATCATCGCCGTACCCACGGCGGTGACCGGGTTTTACGGGCAGAATGTCCCCTATCCCGGATTCGGGCACCCTGCGGGCTTCTGGGCGTCCACCTTGATCATGGTGGCGCTGTCCGTAGGACTCTTCGTCGTGTTCCGCCGCAAGGGCTGGCTCTGAGCCGCGGGACCCGGGGCGGCTAGGACTATGGCAGGACACCGGCGGCGGGGCCGCCGCTGGTGCGGGCGGGCATGAGCGGACGCGCGCGAAAGGGAGCGGACTGTGCAGATTCCAGGGTGGATTCGGGGGCCGATGACCCTGCTGGCGGGCGGGGCGGCCCGGGACGGCGGAGGCGCCCCGGGCGGGCGCACCGGGCCGCCCCGCCGGCGGATCGCTTTCCTGGCGACCGGGATCGCCGGCACGCTGGCCGTGGCGGGCGCCGCCGCGGCCACGCTGGGCGGGGCGCACCCGGGCGGCGGGACCGCCCTCGTCTCCGCCACCGCCAGCGGCACGGCCTCCCCGAGCGCGGCCCCCTCCGGCCGGCTGCGGGTGCTCTCGGTGACCCAGGGCGGCGCCATCCGCAACACGAACGGGGCCAAGCCGGTCACCGTGGTGCTGTCCGGCCCGCTGGCCCCGTCCTCGCCGCTGCCCACGCTCCGGCCCGCCGTGGCCGGCCGGTGGAAGCGGAGCGGGGCCACGCTCACCTTCACGCCCGGCTGGCCGCTGCAGCCGGGCAGCCAGCTGCAGGTACACCTCCCCGGCGGCAAGTCCGGGCTGCGCACGCCGTCCGGCAGCCACCTGGCCCGGACCGTCACCCGCACCGTGGTGACGGCCGGCTGGTCGGCGCTGCGGCTGCAGCAGTTGCTGGCGCAGCTCGGCTACCTGCCCCGCTCGTTCCAGGCCGCGCATCCCGCGACGGCGCGGCCCGGCACCGTCCCGGGCGAGCTGGCCAGCGTGTACACGCCGCCGGCCGGCCGGTTCGTGTGGTCCAGGGGCTACCCGGGCATCCTCACCCGGTTCTGGGGCGGCCCGGACAGCCTGATCATCGAGGGCGCGGTGCGCGCCTTCCAGGCGCAGCACGGCCTGGCGATGACCGGGCACCTGACCAGCGCCGCCTGGATGGCCCTGCTCCGGGCGGCGGCGAAAAACCAGCGCAACACGCACGGGTACACCTACGCGTGGGCCAGCAAGGCGCAGCCGGAGACACTCACCGTCTGGCACAACGGCAAGATCATCCTGCATACGCTGGCCAACACCGGCATCCCGGCCGCGCCCACCGCGGACGGCACCTACCCGGTGTACCTGCGCTACTACTACCAGGTCATGAAGGGCAGGAACCCGGACGGGAGCAAGTACGCCGACCCGGTGTACTACGTGGCCTACTTCAACGGCGGCGACGCGGTGCACTACTTCCCGCGGGCCTCCTACGGCTGGCCACAGAGCCTGGGGTGCGTGGAGCTGCCCTGGGGGCCGGCCAAGAAGGTGTGGCCCTACCTGAGCTACGGCACCCTGGTCACCGTCACGGGTTAGGCCCTGCTAGTCCCGGGGCTCGATAGCATCGGTCGGGAGGCCGGGCGCGACGTCCCGGCCGGCGATTTCACCAGGGAGCCAGCCGTGCCTGCGCAGCAACTGCACATTACCCTCGCCGGACGCGAGCATGCGGTGGCAGCGGGCAGCACGGCGGGCGAGGCCCTCGGCATACCCAACGGCCCGTCCGCCGCCGCGGGCCCCCCCGGGTCCCGGGTGATCGCGGCGCGGGTCAACGGCGAGCTGCGCGATCTGGCCAGCCCGCTCGCCGCGGGGGACACCGTCGAGCCGGTCGAGCTGGCCAGCGAGGACGGCCGGGCGATCATGCGGCATTCCACCGCGCACGTCATGGCGCAGGCCGTGCAGGACCTGTTCCCCGAGGCGAAGCTCGGCATCGGGCCCCCGGTCGAGAACGGTTTCTACTACGACTTCGACGTGCCGGAGCCGTTCGGTCCTGAAGATCTCAAGGCGATCGAGGCGAAGATGCGCCAGATCGTCCGGCAGGGCCAGCGGTTTCACCGCCGCCCGGTCAGCGACGACGAGGCCCGCGCGGAACTGGCGGGGGAGCCGTACAAGCTGGAGCTGATCGGGCTCAAGGGCGGCGGGGCCGACGCGGAGGAGGCCGTCGAGGTCGGCAACAGCCAGCTGACCATGTACGACAACCGCGATCCAGCCGGTGACCAGCTGATCTGGAAGGACCTGTGCCGCGGGCCGCACGTGCCGACCACCCGGCAGATCCCGGCGTTCAAGCTGATGCGCACCGGCGGGGCGTACTGGCGGGGCAGCGAGAAGAACCCGCAGCTGCAGCGGATCTACGGCACCGCGTGGGAGTCCCGCGAGGCGCAGGACGCCTACCTGACCATGCTGGCCGAGGCGGAGAAGCGGGATCACCGCAAGCTCGGCACCGAGCTGGACCTGTTCTCCTTCCCCGCCGAGATCGGCAGCGGGCTGCCCATCTTCCACCCCAAGGGCGGGACCGTCCGCCGGGTGATGGAGGACTACTCGCGGCGCCGTCACGAGCAGGCGGGCTACCAGTTCGTGAACACCCCGCACATCACCAAGGCGGAGCTGTTCGAGACCTCGGGGCACCTGGGCTGGTTCGCCGACGGCATGTTCCCGCCGATGGAGCTCGAAGGCGCGGCGTACTACCTCAAGCCGATGAACTGCCCGTTCCACATCCTGGTCTACCGGTCCCGGGGTCGCTCCTACCGGGAGCTGCCGCTGCGGCTGTTCGAGTTCGGCACCGTGTACCGGTACGAGAAGTCCGGGGTGGTGCACGGCCTGACCCGGGTCCGCGGGCTCACCATGGACGACTCGCACATCTTCTGTGCCCGCGAGCAGGCCGGCCCCGAGCTCAAGCGGCTGCTGTCGTTCGTGCTGGACCTGCTCCGCGACTACGGGCTGGAGGACTTCTACCTCGAGCTGTCCACCCGCGGCGCGGAGAAGGAGAAGTTCGTCGGCAGCGATGCGGACTGGGAGCTGGCCACGGCGCAGTTGCGCGAGGCGGCCGAGGAGTCCGGGCTGGAACTGGTGGACGACCCGGGCGGCGCGGCGTTCTACGGCCCGAAGATCTCGGTCCAGGCCCGGGACGCGATCGGCCGCACCTGGCAGCTGTCCACCATCCAGCTCGACTACAACGAGCCGCGGCGGTTCGGCCTGGAGTACCAGGCCGCGGACGGCAGCCGGCAGCAGCCGATCATGATCCACCGGGCACTGTTCGGCTCGATCGAGCGGTTCTTCGGCATCCTGGTCGAGCACTACGCGGGGGCGTTCCCGCCGTGGCTGGCCCCGGTGCAGGCGGTCGGCATCCCGGTCACCGACGCGCACGTGCCCTACCTGGAGGACATCGCCGCCCGGCTGCGCGAGCGCGGCATCCGGGCCGACGTGGACAGCGGCGACGACCGGATGCAGAAGAAGATCCGCAACGCGCAGCGGCAGAAGGTGCCGTACATGCTGATCGCCGGCGAGGAGGACGCAGCCAAGGGCGCGGTGTCGTTCCGGTTCCGCGACGGCACGCAGCGCAATGGCATCCCGGTCGAGGACGCCATCGGCGAGATAGTGTCCGCCGTCGAGCAGCGGATCCAGGTCTGAGCACGCGCCCGATGACCGAGCGGACCGACGACGACCTGTCCGGGGTGCGGGACGGCGGCCAGGACGGCGCCGGCATCCCGGACGGGTTCGCCCGGCTGTGGATGCCGCACCGGATGGCCTATATCAAGGGGCAAGGCAAGCCGGCCAGCCCTGAGCAGGGCGACGGCTGCCCGTTCTGCCGGATCCCCGCGCTGGCCGACGCGGACGGGCTGATCGCGGCCCGGGGCGCGCTGGTCTACGCGGTGCTCAACCTGTACCCGTACAACGCGGGCCACCTCATGGTGGTCCCGTACCGGCACGTGGCCGACTACACCGAACTGGCCGCCGATGAGACCGCGGAGCTGGCCGAGTTCACCAAGCGGGCGATGGCCGCCCTGCGGGCCGCGTCCGGCGCGCAGGGCTTCAACATCGGGATGAACATGGGCTCGGTGGCCGGCGCGGGCATCGCCGCGCACCTGCACCAGCACGTGGTGCCCCGGTGGGGCGGGGACACCAACTTCATGCCCGTGGTCGGGCGCACCCGGGTGCTCCCTCAGTTGCTCCGCGACACCCGCCAGCTGATCGCGGACGCCTGGCCCGCCGGTACGGCGGCGTGATCAGATGATTGGCGGGTCCGGGCGCCACCAATCATCTGCTCACGATGACCGGGACGGCTAATCGGCCGCGGAGTCCTTGGCGATCTTGTCGGCCAGGTGGGACGGGAGCGGCTCGTGGCGCAGGTAGCGGCGGTTGAACGAGCCCGTGCCGTGCGACATGGACCGCAGGTCGATCGCGTACCGGGTGATCTCCAGCTGCGGGATCTCCGCCTTGACCAGGGTGCGGCCGCCGGCCACCGGCTCGGTGCCGAGCACCCGGCCGCGCCGGGAGGACAGGTCGGACATGACCGCCCCGACGTAGTCGTCGGCGACCAGCACGGACAGCTCGTCCACCGGCTCCAGCAGCAGGCCCTTGGCCTTGTCCACGGCGTCCCTGAGGGCCAGCTTGCCCGCCTTCTGGAAGGCCATGTCGGAGGAGTCCACCGAGTGCGCCTTGCCGTCGAACAGGGTGACCCGCACATCCACCATCGGGTACCCGGCGATGACGCCCTGCTCCAGCTGGGCGCGCACCCCCTTCTCCACCGAGGGGATGAACTGGCGCGGCACCACCCCGCCGACCACCTTGTCCACGAACTCGAAACCGGTTCCGGACGTCAGCGGCTCCACCTCGATGTGGCACACGCCGTACTCGCCGTGCCCGCCGGTCTGCTTGACGTTGCGGCCCAGGCCCCGGGCCTTGCCCGCCACGGTCTCGCGCAGCGGCACCCGCAGGTCCTTGGTCTCCACCCCGACCCCGTACCGGGTGGACAGCCGGTCCAGCAGCAGGTCGGCGTGGGCCTCGCCCATGCACCACAGCACCAGCTGCCGGGTCTCGGAGTTGTTCTCCATGCGCAACGTCGGGTCCTCGGCCACCAGGCGGCCGATGGACTGGGACATCTTGTCCTCGTCGGCCTTGGACTTGGCCGAGATGGCCACCGGGAGCAGCGGCTCGGGCATCGACCACGGCTCCATCAGCAGCGGCCGCTCCTTGTCCGACAGCGTGTCCCCGGTCTCCGCGGTGGACAGCTTGGCCACCGCGCAGATGTCACCCGCGACGCACAGCGACACCTGCCGCTGCTGCTTGCCCAGCGGCGAGGTGAGCGCGCCGATCCGCTCGTCGGTGTCGTGGTCGGCGTGGCCGCGCTCGGCCATCCCGTGCCCGGAGACGTGCACCGTGGTGTCCGGCCGCAGCGTCCCGGAGAACATCCGGACCAGGCTGATCCGGCCCACGTAGGGGTCGGAGGTGGTCTTCACCACCTCGGCCAGCAGCGGTCCCTCCGGGTCCGAGGACAGGCCGGGCACCGGCTTGCCGTCCACCGTCGTCACCCCGGGCAGCGGGTGCTCGGCGGGCGAGGGGAAGGCCTGGGTCATCACTTCCAGCAGCTCGGTCAGGCCCACGGCCTGCAGGCTGGACACCGTCAGCACCGGGTAGAAGCTGCCCCGGGCCACCGCCTTCTCCAGGTCCTCGATGAGCACCTTGGGATCGATGTCCTCGCCGGACAGGTACCGATCCATGAGGGTCTCATCCTCGCTTTCCTGGATGATCCCCTCGATCAGCGCGCCGCGCATCTCCGCCGCCCGTTCCCGCCAGGCGGGGTCGGGGTCGCGCTCGGCCCGCTCGCCCCCCGAGTAGTCGAAGAACTTGCCGGACAGCAGCCCGATCAGCCCGCGGACCGCGCCGGAGCCGTCGGTCGCCGGCACGTACAGCGGCGCGACCGACTCGCCGAACGCGTCCTGGCAGGCGCGCAGTGCCTCGTCGAAGTCGGCCCGCTGGTGGTCCAGCTTGGTGATCACCACGGCGCGCGGCATGCCCACCGCCGCGCACTCCTCCCACAGCATCCGGGTCAGGCCGTCCACCCCGTCGGTGGCCGGCACGGTGAACAGCGCGGCGTCGGCGGCGCGCAGCCCCGCCCGCAGGTCGCCGGTGAAATCGGCGTACCCTGGGGTGTCGAGCAGGTTGACCTTGATGCCGGCGTGCATGACCGGGGCCAGGGTGAGGTTCACTGAGCGCTGCTGACGTACCTCGACTTCATCGAAGTCGCTGACCGTGGTCCCGTCCTCCACCCGGCCCGGCCGGGGTATCGCACCGGTGCCGACGAGCAGCGCCTCGACCAGCGTCGTCTTTCCTGCCCCTGAGTGGCCGACCAGCGCGACATTGCGCACGCTGCCGGGCTGGCCGGCCTCTGCTGTGCCGCTGCTGGCGGCGGGTCCTTTCTTGTCGCTCATGAGCCTCGCCTCCTGTGGTCCGTCCTTGGTCCGTTCGGCTGCCTCACGGCCAGCCTTTACCTCCCGGCCACCCGATCACAAGACCCCAGCTGGAATCGTCCGTCTCATCCCCGTCACCAGTAGGATCGGACGGCCATGCTGAACGCGCTCCGCCCCTTCTTCGCCCGGCTGCTGACCCCCGTGGGCCAGTGGCTCGCGCGCACCCCGGTGACCCCCAACATGGTCACGGTGACCGGCACGGTGGGCGTCGCGGCCGGTGCGCTGTGGCTGTTCCCGACCGGCCACCTGTTCGCCGGCACCCTGGTCTGCTGGGGCTTCGCCATGTTCGACATGCTGGATGGGCTGCTGGCCCGGGTGAAGGGGTCGTCCGGGCCGTGGGGCGCGTTCCTGGACTCCACGCTGGACCGGGTCGGGGACGCGGCGGTGTTCTCCGGCCTGGCCATCTGGGCGGCCCGGGACCACCAGCCGGTGCTGGCCTGCGTGGCCCTGTACTGCCTGGTGGCCGGGAACATGGTGTCCTACGCCCGAGCCCGCGCCGAAGGGCTGGGCGTGCGCGCCGACGTCGGCATCGCCGAACGCTCGGAACGGCTGCTGGTGGCCCTGGTCGCGGCGGGACTGACCGGGCTCGGCGTCCCGTTCGTGCTGCCCATCGGGCTGTGGCTGGTGGCGGCCGGGGCCACGGTCACCTTCGCCCAGCGGGTCCTGGTGGTCCGCCGGGCGGTCGGGCCCGGGTCCGCGGCGCAGCGGGAGGATGGACCGTGACCTCGATGCGCGACCGGCTGACCGCGACGGCCTACTCGGCCGGGTGGAAGCTCGTCTGCCGGCTCCCGGAACCGGCGGCCCGCCAGGCGTTCCTGGCCGCCGGCGATCTGGCCTGGCGCCGTCAGGGCCCCCGGGTCCAGGTGCTGGAGGGCAACCTGCGCCGGGTGGTGGGGCCGCAGGCCACGGGTAAGCAGCTCCGGGCGCTGTCCCGGGCCGGGATGCGCTCCTACTCCCGGTACTGGCTGGAGGTGTTCCGGCTGCCGGTGATCCCGCAGCAGCGGATCATGGCCGGGATGCGGGTGGCCGGGGCGGAACGGCTGGACGCCGCCATGGCGGCCGGCCACGGCGTCGTGGTGGCGCTGCCGCACATGGGCAACTACGAGCAGGCCGGGGCGTGGCTCATCGGCCACGGGGCGGGCCGGTTCAGCACGGTCGCCGAGCGGCTGCAGCCGGAATCGCTGTTCCGGCGCTTCCTGGCGTTCCGTGAAGGGCTCGGCTTCGAGGTGCTGCCCGCCACGGGCGGCAACCACCCGTTCGGGGTGCTGGCCCAGCGGCTGCGTGCCGGGGGAGTGGTGTGCCTGGTCTCCGACCGCGACGTGACCGGCCGCGGCATTGAGGTCCAGTTCTTCGGCGAGCCGGCCCGGATGATGGGCGGCCCGGCGGCGCTGGCGGTGCAGACCGGCGCCGCCTTGCTGCCGGTTACCTTGTGGTTCGAGGGCGAGGACTGGGGCGCCCAGATCCACGAGCAGGTGCCGGTGCCCGCGGCGGGCACCCGCCGGGAGCAGGTCGCGGCGATGACTCAGCAGGTCGCGCGGGCCTACGAGGACGGCATCCGGGACCACCCCGAGGACTGGCACATGCTGCAGCGGGTGTTCACGGCAGACCTGGACCCGGCGCGGCTGGCGGCCGCGGCCGCGGCGCCCGCCGGGGCCGCGCAGGCGGGCGGCGGCTGATGCGGGTCGGCATCGTCTGCCCCTACACCTGGGCCGTGCCCGGCGGGGTGCAGCAGCACATCAGGGATCTGGCCGAGGCGCTGATCGGGCTCGGTCACGAGGTGTCGGTCATCTCCCCGGCCGACGACGACACCCCGCTGCCGGCGTACGTAGTGCCGGCCGGGCGGGCCGTCCCGGTGCCCTACAACGGGTCCGTGGCCCGGCTCGCGTTCGGCTTCCGGTCGGCCAGCCGGGTACGCCGGTGGTACAAGGACGGCGACTTCGACGTGCTGCACGTGCACGAGCCGGCCGCGCCCAGCCTGTCCCTGCTGGCCTGCTGGGTGGCGGACGGGCCGATCGTCGCGACCGTGCACACCGCCACGCCCCGGTCCCGGGCCATGCACGCCGCCTATCCCGCGCTGCAGACCGCCCTGGAGAAGATCACCGGCCGGATCGCGGTGTCGGAGGCGGCGCGGACCACGCTGGTCGAGCACATGGGCGGGGACGCGGTGCTCATCCCCAACGGCGTCACGATCAGCCGGTACGAGAAGGCGGCCCCGCTGCCGGGCTGGCCCGGCGAGGGGGGTGCGCTGGGCTTCCTGGGCCGGATGGACGAGCCGCGTAAGGGCCTGGACGTGCTGCTCCGCGCGTTCGCCGAGCTCGGCCCGGACCGGCCCGGGCTGCGGCTGCTGCTGGCCGGGCCGGGGGACGTGGCCGACATCCTCGGCAAGGTACCCGAGCCGCTGCGCCCGCGGGTGATCCTGCTCGGCCAGGTCACCGAGGAGGACAAGGCCCGGGTCTACCACTCGGTGGACGTGTTCTGCGCGCCCAATACCGGCGGCGAGAGCTTCGGCATCGTGCTGGCCGAGGCGATGGCCGCGGGCGCTCCCATCGTGGCCAGCGACCTGGACGCGTTCCGCCAGGTGCTGCGGGGCGGGGCGGCGGGCGAGCTGTTCGAGACCGGCGACGCCGCCGCGCTGGCCCGGGCCGCGGCCCGGCTGCTGGACGACCCGGCGCGCCGGGCCGAGCTGTCCCAGGCGGCCGCGGCGGCGGTCCGGATGTACGACTGGCCAGTGGTGGCCCGGGACGTGGTCCGGGTCTACGAAGCGGTGGTGGCCGCCTACGGCCAGGTCGGGGCGGCCCGGTGAGCGCCGTTCGGTACCGGCCCAGCGAGGGCGGCCCGTCAGGCCCGCCCGGGTGGCCGGTGCGGGCTGCTTCCGGACGGCGCGAACCGCTCAGGCCAAATCCGTGAGCGCCGTCCGGCGGGGGAGGCCGCGATGCTGATCGACATCGTCCTCATCGCGGTCGTGGCCGTGCTCATCGGCGTCTACGTTTCGTGGCGGGCCGGGCGGCTGGACCGGCTGCACCACCGGGTGGAGACGGCCCGGGCGGCCCTGGACGCCGCCCTGGTCCGGCGCAGCTCGGTGGCCCTGGAACTGGCCGCCTGCGGGCTGCTCGACCCGGCTACCAGCCTGCTGCTGGCCGGGGCCGCGCACGACGCCCGCGCCGCCGGCGAGCCGAACGAGCTGGCCGAGAGCGACCTCACCCGGGCGCTGCGGGCGGTGCTCAGCCAGCCGGACTTCCGGGCCTCGCTGGATGGCGGGGTGAGCGCCGAGGAGCTGCTGGCCGAGCTGGAGGCCGCCACTCACCAGGTGTTCCTGGCCCGCAAGATCTACAACGACGTCGTCGCCGCGACGCAGGCGGCCCGGCAGCGCTGGCTGGCCCGGGCCCTGGGGCTGGCTGGCGGCGCCGCGCTGCCTGAGTTCTTCGAGATGGATGATTCGCTGGTCCTCGGGGGCGGCGGCGGCCGGGGCTCCGATATGCCCCATCTGACCAGCTGACCGAGCGCCTACCATAGAACGCGAGGCGCACCACAGAACTGAGCTACCGTCACGACCGAATGAGGTTCGCAGTGTCAAGCAGTGCCACGCCCAGCTCGACCGGCCCCGCCGCGGTTCAGGCCGCCGCCCCGCAGACCGGCACCGCGCGGGTCAAGCGCGGGATGGCCGACATGCTCAAGGGTGGCGTGATCATGGACGTGGTGACCCCGGAGCAGGCCAAGATCGCCGAGGACGCCGGGGCGGTCGCGGTGATGGCCCTGGAGCGGGTGCCGGCCGACATCCGCGCCGAAGGCGGGGTGGCCCGGATGAGCGACCCGGACATGATCGACGGGATCATCCAGGCGGTCTCCATCCCGGTCATGGCCAAGTGCCGGATCGGGCACTTCGCCGAGGCCCAGGTGCTGCAGGCGATCGGGGTGGACTACATCGACGAGTCCGAGGTGCTCACCCCGGCCGACGAGGCGCATCACGTGGACAAGTGGGCGTTCACCGTGCCGTTCGTGTGCGGCGCCACCAGCCTGGCCGAGGCGCTTCGGCGGCTCGCCGAGGGCGCCGCGATGATCCGGTCCAAGGGTGAGGCCGGCACCGGCAACGTGGTGGAGGCGACGCGGCACATGCGCCAGATCTCCACCGGCATCCGCCGCCTGACCACGCTGCGCGACGAGGAGCTGTTCGCCGCGGCCAAGGACCTGCAGGCGCCCTATGAGCTGGTGGCCGAGGTGGCCCAGACCGGCAAGCTCCCGGTGGTGCTGTTCACCGCGGGCGGCATCGCCACCCCGGCCGACGCGGCGATGATGATGCAGCTCGGCGCGGAGGGCGTGTTCGTCGGGTCCGGGATCTTCAAGTCCGGCGACCCGGCCGCCCGGGCCTCGGCCATCGTGAAGGCCACCACCTTCTACGACGACCCGGACGTGGTGGCCAAGGTCTCCCGCGGGCTCGGCGAGGCCATGGTCGGCATCAACCTGGACACCCTGCCGCCGGCCCAGCACTACGCGGCCCGCGGCTGGTAGGTGGCTTAGCGACCCGCCGCGCCGGCCCCCGACGCGCCCCGGGCCCCCGGCAAGAGGGAAGAGGCTATGTTCGAGCGGTTCACAGACCGGGCGCGGCGGGTTGTGGTGCTGGCCCAGGAGGAAGCCCGGGAGCTCAACCACAACTACATCGGCACCGAGCACATCCTGCTCGGGCTGCTGCGTGAAAAGCAGGGCGTGGCCGGGCAGGCGCTGCAGGCCCGCGGGGTGACCCTGGAAGACGCCCGGCTGCGGGTGGCGGCCATCGTGAGCCGGGGCACCGACGCGCCGTCCGGGCACATCCCGTTCACCCCACGGGCCAAGAAGGTGCTGGAGCTGTCGCTGCGCGAGGCGATGGCCCTCGGCCACGAGTACATCGGCACGGAGCACATCCTGCTCGGCCTGATCCGCGAAGGCGAGGGGGTCGCCAGCCACGTGCTCACCGACCTCGGCGCGGGCGGCGAGCAGGTGCGTGAGAAGGTGATCGAGCTGCTCCACAGCGGCGCTGGCGAGACGGCGCCGTCCCGCGGCCCGGGAGCACGGATGGCAGGCAGCCTGGCGCAGCAGGAGGAGGAGATCCTGGCCCGGCTGGCCGCGATCGACGCCCGGCTGGCCGGCATCGAACGGCACCTGGGTATCGGCTCAGGGCCCGGGGAGGCGGCCGGCCCGGGCGAGCCGGCCGCGGGCTGAGCCGGCCCGGGGAAGATCCAGGCCGGTCCCGGGCGTTGTAGCAGGACCGGTCCGCCCCGGCCCACCCACCCCCGCCCAGATAAGGATGACCAGCCATGCCCGAGGACATGCCCGCCGCCACGGGGACACCCGCCGTCGGCGTGCTCGCCCTGCAGGGGGACGTGGCCGAGCACTTCCGGGCGGTCCGCGCCGCGGGCGCCCGGCCGGTCCAGGTCCGCCGGCCCGGCGAGCTGGACGGGGTGGACGGGCTGATCATCCCCGGCGGGGAGTCCACCACCATCTGGAAGCTCGCGGTGACCTTTGAGCTGATGGACCCGCTGCGCAAGCGGATCGCCGCGGGCATGCCGGTGTTCGGGTCCTGCGCGGGCATGATCATGCTGGCCGACCGGATGCTGGACGGCATCGGCGGCCAGCAGACGTTCGGCGGGATCGACATGACCGTGCGGCGCAACGCGTTCGGCCGGCAGGTGGACTCGTTCGAAGCCGACATCCCGCTGGCCGGGGTGCCCGGCGGCCCGCTGCGCGCGGTGTTCATCCGGGCCCCGTGGGTCGAGGAGACCGGCCGGGACGTGGAAATTCTCGGCACCGACCCCGCCACGGGTAGGATCGTCGCGGTTCGCCAGGGTCTCGCGCTGGCCACTGCCTTCCACCCCGAGCTGACCGGTGACCCGCGGGTGCACAAGCTTTTCGTAGACATGGTGAGGGATCGGATATGAGCGGCCACTCCAAGTGGGCCACGACCAAGCACAAGAAGGCGGTCATCGACGCCCGGCGGGGCAAGCTCTTCGCCAAGCTGATCAAGAATGTGGAGGTGGCGGCCCGGACCGGCGGAGCCGATCCGGCCGGCAACCCCACCCTGTTCGACGCGGTGCAGAAGGCCAAGCGGAATTCGGTGCCGAACGACAACATCGACCGCGCCATCCGGCGTGGCGCCGGGCTGGAAGCCGGTGGCGCCGCCTACGAGACGATCAGCTACGAGGGGTACGCCCCCGGTGGGGTCGCCGTGCTGGTGGAGTGCCTGACCGACAACCGGAACCGGGCCGCGGCTGACGTGCGGACCGCGCTGACCCGGAACGGCGGCTCGATGGCCGACCCGGGCTCGGTGTCCTACCTGTTCCACCGCAAGGGCGTGGTGATCGTGCCCAAGGCCGCCGGTGTGACCGAGGACGACATCCTCATGGCCGTGCTCGACGCGGGCGCCGAGGAGGCCAACGACCTCGGTGAGTCGTTCGAGGTGACCTGCGAGCCACACGACCTGGTCGCGGTGCGCACGGCGTTGCAGGAGGCCGGGATCGAGTACGAGTCGGCCGAGGCGGCGTTCCTGCCCACGGTCGAGGTGGAACTCGACGAGGAGCAGGCGAAGCGGGTGTTCCGGCTGATCGAGGCGCTGGAGGACTCCGACGACGTGCAGGACGTGTACGCCAACTACTCGGTGCCTGACGACGTAATGGAGAAGCTGGGCTGATGCCCGCCTCACGCGGAGCGCCCGTCAGGTGATCGTCCGTGAGCTGGATGCTGCCGACGACGTCGCCGCGCTGCTGGACCTGAGCGTCCGCGCGTTCGGCCCGGTGCCGGACCGCGCCCAGTGGGAAGCGTCCGCGGCCACCGTCATCGCCGATCACCGTTACCTCGCCACCTTCGACGGCGAGCAGATGGTCGCGGCCGCCCGCTATCACGACATGAGCCAATGCTGGGCCGGGCGCTGGCTGCGGATGGCCGGGGTGGCCAGCGTCACCGTCGCGCCCGAGGAACGGGGCCGTGGTACCGGCCGGGCGCTGGTGGGCGCGCTGCTCAGCCAGATCGCCGCCCGCGGCTACCCGGTCTCGGTGCTCTACCCGGCGACCTCGCCGCTGTACCGCTCGCTGGGCTGGGAGATAGCCGGCAGCTGCGAGACGCTGACCATTCCCGCGCGGTCGCTGCGCGTCCTGGCCGAGCCGGACCCGGCGGCCGGTGCGGACGCCGGTGACCCGGCCGGGCCGCCGCTGCGCCGGTGCGGGCCGGCCGACGCCGCGGCGGTGATCGCGGTGGTGTCCGGCGTGCACCAGGCGCTACGGGACAGCGGCCCGAACGTCCGGGACGAGGAGAGCACCCGGCAGTGGCTCGCCGCTGCCGACCGGTTCGCCTACCTCGCGCCGGACGGGTTCCTCGCCTACCGCTGGGGGCACGGGAACGACGAGATCCAGGTGGAGCGGGCAGTGGCCGCCTCGGCCGCCACCACGCGGGCCATCTGGGGCATCGTAGCCTCGCATTCCTCCATCGCCCGCACCGTGCGGGCCCGGCTGGCACCGCACGACCCGGTGCACTGGCTGACCCGGGAACCGGACGTGGAGCGGGCCCGCCGGGAACCCTGGATGCTGCGCCTGGTGGACGCGCCCGCCGCGATCGCCGAGCGCGGCTATCCGGCCGCCGCGGAGATCACCGCGGCGCTGGACCTGGCCGACCCGGGCTGCCCGGACAACGCCGGGCCGTGGACCCTGGAGGTGAGCGGCGGCAAGGGCGTGCTCAGCCGCGCCCCGGCCGCCCCGGCCGGCCCGGCCCGGGGAGCAGCCGGGCGGCCGCTGCGGGCCGGATCCCGCGGGCTGGCTGCTCTCTACGCCGGGATGCCCCTGGCCACGCTGCGCCGGACCGGGCTGGTCGCCGGCGGGGACCCGGCCACCGACGCGGGCCTGGACGCGGTCTTCGCGGCCGCGCCCTTCCTGCTCGACACCTTCTGAGCGCACCGCCCGGCGGGCCGAGCCGTACCGCCCCGGGCGACACGCCGGCCGTCCTGGGCAACACGCCGGCCGTCCTGGCCGCGGACCCGGCGCATCGCCGGTAGTGTCGGTCCCGACCGAACAGGTGTTCGCAGGCCCGGTCCGCAGGGCAGCAGCGTTATCCGCCCGCGGATGGGCAGGGGTTCCGGGGCCCCCTGGCCGGCAGAGGATGGAGCCGTAGATGCGGGTGCTCGGCGTGGACCCCGGGCTGACCCGGTGCGGGCTCGGTGTGGTGGACGGCGTGCCCGGCCGGCCGCCCGGGCTGGTCGCCGCCGGGGTGGCCCGCACCCCGGCCGGCGATGACATCGCCACGCGGCTGCTCATCCTGGAGGCCGAGATCGAGTCCTGGCTGGACCGCTACCGCCCGGACGCGGTCGCGGTGGAGCGGGTGTTCAGCCAGCACAACGTCCGGACGGTGATGGGCACCGCGCAGGCGGGCGCGGTGGCGGTGCTGTGCGCGGCGCGGCACCGGCTGCCGGTGGCCTTGCACACCCCGAGCGAGGTGAAAGCGGCGGTGACCGGCAGCGGCCGGGCCGACAAGGCCCAGGTGACCACGATGGTGATGCGGCTGCTGCGGCTGGCGGACCCGCCGCGGCCCGCGGACACCGCCGACGCCCTGGCCCTGGCCATCTGCCAGCTGTGGCGCGGCGGCACCCAGTCCCGGCTGGCCGCCGCGGCGCAGGCCGCCCAGGGCCGGACCGCGGCCGCCCGCCCGGCCGTCCGGCCGGTCGCCCGCCGGCTGGCCCCGCCCGGGCCGGCCAGCCTCACCAGGGAGCCCCGATGATCTCTCACCTGGACGGCACGGTCTGCGGGATCGCCCCGGAAGGCGCGGTCATCGAGGTCGGCGGGGTCGGGCTGCTGGTGCAGTGCACCCCGGGCACGCTGGCCACGCTGCGCACCGGGCAGCGCGCCCGGGTGGCCACCTCGCTGGTGGTCCGCGAGGACGCGCTGACCCTCTACGGCTTCACCACCGACGACGAACGTGATGTGTTCGAACTGGTGCAGACGGCCAGCGGGGTGGGGCCCCGGCTGGCCCTGGCCCTGCTCGCCTCGTTCAGCCCGGACGGGCTGCGTCAGGCCATCGCGGCCGAGGACGTGGCCGCGCTGACCCGGGTGCCCGGCATCGGGCGCAAGGGCGCGCAGCGGATCGTACTGGAATTGGCCGGGCGGCTGGGCTCGCCGGCCGCGGCCGGCCCGGACAGCGCCGCCGCACCTCCTGGCGCCGCGGTCGGCCCCCGGGCCGTGCCCTGGCGTGATCAGGTCCGGGCCGGCCTGGTCAACCTGGGCTGGCAGGTGCGCGAGGCCGACCAGGCCATCGCGGCCGTTGCGGCGGATCTGGCCGTGGCCGGCGGGAACGGCGCGGGCCCGGCGGCGGCCGACTTGGACGTGGCCGTGGCGCTGCGCGCCGCCCTGCGGAAGCTGAGCCGGGCATGAGCGCGCCCGCGCCAGGTGACGGCCGAGCGATGGCGGGGGGTTCCGGGGGGTCGCCCCCCCGGGCCGACACCAGCCGGGAGGCGCCGGAGCTCTCGGCCGCCGAACAGGAGCGGCTCGTGTCGGCGCTGGCCGACGCGGACGAGCGGGCTATCGAGGGGGCGCTGCGGCCCAAGCGGCTGGCCGAGGTGATCGGCCAGTCCCGGGTGAAGGAACAGCTGTCCCTCGTGCTGCAGGGCGCGCTGGGCCGTGGCCGGGCCCCCGACCACGTGCTGCTGGCCGGCCCGCCCGGGCTGGGCAAGACCACCTTCGCCTTGATCATCGCGGCCGAGCTGGGCGCCCAGCTGCGGATCACCAGCGGCCCGGCCATCGAGCGGTCCGGTGATCTAGCCGCCATCCTGTCCACGCTGGGCGAGGGCGACGTCGTATTCATCGATGAAATTCACCGCCTGGCCCGCCCGGCCGAGGAGATGCTGTACCTCGCGATGGAGGACTTCCGGGTCGACGTGGTCGTCGGCAAGGGGCCCGGGGCGACCGCGATCCCGCTCGACATCGCCCCGTTCACCCTGGTCGGCGCGACGACCCGGGCCGGGCTGCTGCCCGCCCCGCTGCGCGACCGGTTCGGCTTCACCGCGCACCTGGACTTCTACGCGGCGGCCGAGCTGGAGGTCATCGTGCGCCGGTCGGCGGACCTGCTCGGTGTGACGCTGCGCGAGGATGGGGCCGAGGAGATCGCCCGGCGGTCCCGCGGCACGCCGCGGATCGCCAACCGGTTGCTCCGCCGGGTCCGCGACTACGCCGAGGTGCGCGCCGACGGGGTGGTCACCCGGGACCTGGCCCGCGCCGCCCTGGAGCTGTACGAGGTGGACGAGGAAGGGCTGGACCGGCTGGACCGGGCCGTGCTCGGGGCCCTGGTCACCCGGTTCGGCGGTGGCCCGGTGGGGCTGTCCACGCTGGCCGTGGCGGTCGGCGAGGAAGCCGAGACGGTGGAGGTGGTAGCCGAGCCGTTCCTGGTCCGTGGCGGGCTGATGGCCCGTACCCCGCGCGGCCGGGTGGCCACCCCGGCGGCCTGGTCACATCTGGGCCTGACTCCGCCCGAGGCGCCCGGCCTGGCCGCCCCGGGGACGCTGTTCGACTGACCCGGGCTGGCCAGGCGCGGGATGGGCGCGGGATGATGGTCGCGGACATGTCACGATCAGTCGCCGGACCCCGTAGCCTGTTGGTGCGCCGCGTGCGCGCCGCTACACTTCGGCAGTTGGTCCACGACCGCCCGGCGGCCTGAGACATTCCGGCCGCGCCGGATAACGGCCCGGCGCGCGGCCCGGCGGAGCACATCAACTGGAAGGATGCCCCCGCGATGGGGAACAGCATGTATCTCGCAGCAGCCAGCAAGAGTTCAGGGGGGAGTTACACCTTCCTGATCATCATCGTGGTGCTGTTCGGCCTGCTCTACTTCGTAATGATCCGGCCGCAGCGCAACCGGCAGCGCCAGGCCCAGCAGATGCAGAGCCAGGTGCGCCCCGGTCAGCGGGTCCGCACCACGGCGGGCATGTACGCCACGGTGATCGAGGCGGACGATCAGGATGTGCTCCTTGAGCCCGCCCCCGGAGTGCAGATGCGCTTCCTGCGCCGCGCCGTCATGGATGTGCTCCCGGATGAGGATGGCACCGAGACCGCGGTGCCGGAGCCGGCCCCCGCTGAGGCCGCCGCCGCCGGGCCGGTGACCCCCAGCCAGAACGGCTCCGCGCCCGGCAGCGGCCAGAACGGCTCCGCCCCCGACGCGGCGCCCGGCACGGCGGCGGACCACACCGCGGCCGGCGAGCACCCGGCAGACTGACCGACGGCCCCGCGCCGGACGCCGGGGCGGGGGACTCCAGAAGCGAAGGACAGGGCACAAGTGGCTCCCCCAAGCGGTAACGTCTCCCGGCCCGGCCGCGCGCTGGCCGTGCTGGTGGCGCTGATCGTGGTGCTGTTCCTGGCGATCGTGGGCGGCAACATCGGCCAGCCCGCCAAGTGGGGCAGCGACTTCAAGGTGCACCTCGGCCTTGACCTGACCAGCGGCACCACGGTGACGTTGCAGGCGCAGGCGCCGAAGGGCGTGTCGACCGCGCAGTTCGCCGCGGACATGGCCCAGGCCAAGAACATCATGGAGGCCCGGGTCAACGGCGCGGGCTTCACCGAGGCCCAGGTGCAGCAGCAGGGCAGCGACATCATCAACGTCGCGGTGCCCGGCGCGGGCACCCAGAAGGTGGTCGACCTGGTCGGGCAGACCGCCCAGCTGCTGTTCCGCGAGGTCCTGCTGATGGCGCCGAACAAGGCCGCCGCCGCGGCCACCCCGACCCCCTCGGCCACCCCGACCCCCTCGGCCAGTGGCTCCGCGTCACCCAGCGCCAAGCCGACGGCCAGTGCGTCCGCCTCGGCCACCAAGACCGGGGCGCTGGGCGGCCCGGACCGCCGTGCGCCGGCCGCGCAGGAGATGGCGGCGCGGTCCGCCGCGCTGACCGCGGCGCGCGCCAAGGTGTCGGCCAGCCCGTCGGCCTCCGCCAGCGCGAGCCCGTCGGCCAGCGCGTCGGCTTCCCCGGCCCCGACCGGCCGCGGTGGCGTGTCCACGGTGGCCGGGGCGACCGGCGACGCCAGCCTGGTCAGCCCGGCGGTCAAGGCGCAGTTCAACAAGCTGAACTGCGCCGACAAGAACTGGAAGCAGCAGGTCGGCTATAGCAGCGCCACGCCGGAGTACAACAAGCCGGGCATCCAGACGGTGTCCTGCGGCTGGCAGGGCGGCGTCCTGTACAAGTTCGTGCTGGACAAGGCGAAGGTGCTCGGCAAGGACGTCAAGTCGGCCAGCGCCAGCCTGCAGAACGGCACGGTGAACTGGCAGACCAACCTCACCTTCGACTCGGCCGGGGGGAACGCGTTCGCGGCCCTGACCGAGCAGATGAACAGCAAGTACGCCTCCGGCGGCCAGCCCACCTCGCCGCTGGACTACCTGGCCGTGGTGCTGGACGGGAATGTCGTCTCGTTCCCGGCCATCGACCAGGGCGCCATCACCGGCGGGTCGGCCCAGATCTACGGGAGCTTCAGCGAGCAGGAAGCCACCAACCTGGCCACCGTGCTGAACTACGGCGCGCTGCCGCTCACCTTCACCAAGACCTCGGTGTCGTCGGTCTCGCCGCAGCTGGGCAGCGACCAGCTGCACGCCGGCCTGCTGGCGGGCGCGATCGGGCTGCTCCTGGTCGTGCTGTACTGCCTGCTGTACTACCGCGGGCTGGCGGTGGTCGCGGTGTCCAGCCTGATCATCGCGGCGGTCCTGGTGTTCGAGTGCGTCGTGCTGCTCGGCAAGTACCAGGGCTTCGCGCTGACCCTGGCCGGGGTGGCCGGCCTCATCGTCGCGATCGGCATCACCGCCGACTCGTTCGTGGTGTTCTTCGAGCGGCTGCGCGATGAGGTGCGGGACGGCCGGACGCTGCGCACCGCGGTGGAGCGCGGCTGGAAGCGGGCCCGGCGCACCGTGCTGGTGTCGGACACGGTCTCGTTCCTGGCCGCGGCGCTGCTGTGGTACTTCTCGATCGGCGAGGTCAAGGGCTTTGCGTTCACTCTCGGGCTGACCACGCTCATCGACGTGGTGGTGGTGTTCCTGTTCACCAAGCCGATGATCACTTTGCTGGCGCGGACCAAGTTCTACGGCCAGGGCAACCGCTTCTCCGGGCTCGATCCCAGCCGGCTCGGGGGCCGCGCGCCGTGGCGCTCCTCCGGCCGCACGACCCGGGTCCCCCGCACGACCCCGGTGAAGGAGGCCTGATGTCGCGGCTCGGCAACATCGGCGGGCGGCTGTACCGCGGTGAGGTCTCGTTCGACTTCGTTGGCCGGCAGAAGGTGTGGTACGCCATCTCCGGCCTGATCCTGGTGCTGGCCCTGGTCGGGCTCTTCGCCCGCGGCCTCAACTTCACGGTGGACTTCAAGGGCGGCTCGGTCCTGCAGTTCCACGACACCTCGGCCACGGTCGGCCAGGTGCGCGGCGCGATCAGTGGTACCCCGGCCGCCAACAACGCGATCGTGCAGCAGGTCGGCTCCGGCGGCAACGAGCGCTGGACGGTGCAGACCGGCAAGCTGACCTACGCGCAGCAGCAGACGGTGCAGGACGCCCTCAGCCACCGCCTGGGCGTGCCGGCCAGCAAGATCAGCGTCAGCTTCGTCGGGCCGAGCTGGGGCTCGGACATCTCGCACAAGGCTCTCCAGGCGCTCATCGCGTTCCTCATCGTGATCGTCATCTACCTGTCGATCGCGTTCGAGTG
Organism: uncultured Actinomycetes bacterium; assembly: GCA_963837515.1. Lineage (GTDB taxonomy): Bacteria > Actinomycetota > Actinomycetes > Streptosporangiales > Streptosporangiaceae > RYN-230. The sequence continues at coordinate 369,662 of CAWINT010000014.1, read as the reverse complement.
GCGGATGGCGGTGGCCGCGCTGGTCGCCCTGGCCCATGACATCGTCATCACCATCGGCGTGTACGCGCTGGCCGGCTTCGAGGTCAGCCCGGCCACCGTCATCGGGCTGCTCACCATCCTGGGCTACTCGCTGTACGACACGGTGGTGGTGTTCGACAAGGTCCGGGAGAATACGGCCGGCCTGCTCAGCTCGTCCCGCAGCACCTACAGCCAGGCGGCCAACCTGGCGCTGAACCAGACCCTGGTCCGGTCCATCAACACCTCGGTGATCGCGCTGCTGCCGGTGGCCGCCATCTTGTTCATCGGCGGCGGGCTGCTCGGCGCCGGCGAGCTGAACGACCTGGCCCTGGTGCTGTTCGTCGGCATGCTGTCCGGCACGTACTCGTCGATCTGCATCGCCACCCCGGTGCTGGCCGATCTCAAGGAACGCGAGCCCCAGTACCAGGCGCTGGCCAAGCGGGTCGCGCTCAAGGCGTCCGGTGGACGGGCCGCCAAGCGCGCCGCCGAGCGGGAGCGCGCGGCGGCCAGGACGACGCGCCCGGCGAGCACCGGGCCGGCCGCCGACGGGCCGGACCGGGACAGCGGGCTCCCGGACACCGGGCCCGCGGACAGCGATGCGGCCCCGGCCGCGGCGGACGGCGACGCCGCCGCCCAGGCCGACAAGGTCCCGGTAGGCCCGGGCGTCCCACGGCCCGCCGGGCCCGGCGGGAGCCCCGGGCCGCGGCAGCAGCCCCGGCGGCCCAACTCCGCCCGGCGCCGTCCCAGTGGCAAGAAGAAGCGTCGCTAGATGCGGCCCGGAGAGGACGCCGTGGAGGCCGACGGGGCACCGGGGGGCCCGGCGGCAGCGGTGCCGGGCACCGGCCGCGGTGCGGCCGCCGGCCCGGATCCGGGCCTGGCCCGGCTGATCGCCGAGCGGGTCCGGGACATCGCCGACTACCCGCAGCCCGGGGTGCTGTTCAAGGACATCACCCCGTTGCTGGCCGACGGCGCCGCGCTGAGTGCGGTGGTCAGCGGGCTGGCCGTCGGCCAGCGCCCGCGGGGAGAGCCGGGCGGGATCGACAAGGTAGCCGGCATCGAGGCCCGCGGCTTCATCCTGGCCGCCTCGGTCGCCATCGCGCTCGGCGCTGGGTTCGTGCCGGTGCGCAAGCAGGGCAAGCTGCCCGGGCCCACCTACACCCAGAGCTACGACCTGGAGTACGGCAGCGCCACGATCGAGGTGCACCAGGATGCTTTCGCCCCGGGGGAGCGGGTGCTCGTCGTGGATGACGTACTGGCCACGGGGGGCACCGCGGCCGCCACCGCCGAGCTGGTCCGCAAGGCAGGCGCGGACGTGGCGGGTCTCGCGGTGATCCTGGAGCTGAGCTTCCTGGACGGCCGGTCCCGGCTGCCGGGCACCGCGGTCCGCTCGCTGCTGGTCGTCTGACCAGCCGCCGGGCCGGCCTGCCTGGCGCCCTCGTCAGCTGACCGTGGCCCGGTCCCGATCATCCGCCGATACACTGGTGCTTTGGCGGATGTGAGGAGTCCCTGTGGCCGGTGACGTGGTAACGGCCGGCGCGGCCGGCGCCGGTGCCACGCCTGCCCGCCCGGACCGCGCCACCGCCACCGGGGAGGATGGGGTATCCGCCGCCGGCCCGGAAAGCCCTGGCCAGACTCCCCAGAACGAGCCAGGTCCGGGCCCGGCCAACGGGCGCGCGGACCATCCAGCAGGCCCGGTACGGCGGGCGGCCGGCGCGCGGCGGTCCGGCGCCTCCCGGTCCGCCGGCCCGCCCAGCCCGGACGGGGCCGGCGCCGCGGCGGCCGTCCCGGCAGGCTCGCCCGCCGTTGGCGGGGCTACCGGCGGGGCCACGGTCCGGCGGCGGCTGGCCCGGCTCGGGGCCACCCGGGGCGGCGGGATGAACCCGGTGCTCGAGCCCATGATCAAGACGGTCCGGGCCACTCACCCCAAGGCCGATGTGCGGCTCATCGAGCACGCCTACGACGTGGCCGCCCGCTGGCACGCCGGGCAGCAGCGCAAGAGCGGCGACCCGTACATCACCCACCCGCTGGCGGTCGCCACCATCCTCGCCGAGCTGGGCATGCCCCAGGAGACGATCTGCGGCGCCCTGCTGCACGACACGGTCGAGGACACGCCCTACACGCTGGACGAGCTCCGCGCCGACTTCGGCGACGAGATCGCCAACCTGGTCGATGGCGTGACGAAGCTGGACAAGGTCAAGTACGGCGAGGCGGCCGAGGCCGAGACCGTGCGCAAGATGGTCGTCGCGATGTCCCGGGACATCCGGGTGCTGGTCATCAAGCTGGCTGACCGGCTGCACAACATGCGCACCCTGCGCTACCTGCCGCGGGAGAAGCAGGAGCGCAAGTCCCGTGAGGTGCTGGAGATCTTCGCGCCGCTGGCGCACCGGCTGGGCATGAACACCATCAAGTGGGAGCTGGAGGACCTGGCCTTCGCCACCCTCTACCCCAAGCGGTACGACGAGATCGCCCGGCTGGTCTCCGAGCGGGCGCCCCGCCGCGACGTGTTCCTCCAGGAGGTCGTCGAGGACGTCTCCGCGGACCTGCGCGAGGCCAAGGTGAAGGCCCGCGTGACCGGGCGGCCCAAGCACTACTACTCCGTCTACCAGAAGATGATCGCCCGCAACGTGGGCTTCGACGAGATCTACGACCTGGTCGGCATCCGGGTCCTGGTGGACAGCGTCCGCGACTGCTACGCGGCCCTCGGCACGGTGCACGCCCGGTGGAACCCGGTTCCCGGGCGGTTCAAGGACTACATCGCGATGCCGAAGTTCAACATGTACCAGTCGCTGCACACCACGGTCATCGGCCCGGGCGGCAAGCCGGTGGAGCTGCAGATCCGGACGTGGGGGATGCACCGGCGGGCGGAGTACGGCGTCGCCGCGCACTGGAAGTACAAGGAAGAGACGGTGGGGGGCGGCGGCCGTGGCAGCCGCGACGGCACCGGGGACATGGCCTGGCTGCGCCAGCTGGTGGACTGGCAGCGGGAGACCGCTGATCCGGCCGAGTTCCTGGAGTCGCTGCGCTTCGACCTCGGCGCCGCCGAAGTCTACGTGTTCACCCCGCGCGGCGAGGTGAGAGCGCTGCCGCAGGGCTCGACCCCGGTGGACTTCGCCTACGCCATCCACACCGAGGTCGGGCACCGGTGCATCGGCGCCCGGGTGAACGGGCGGCTGGTGGCGCTGGAGAGCACCCTGGACAACGGCGACACGATCGAGATCTTCACGTCCAAGGCCCAGGACGCCGGGCCGAGCCGGGACTGGCTGAACTTCGTCAAGAGCGCCCGGGCCCGGAACAAGATCCGGCACTGGTTCTCCAAGGAACGCCGCGAGGCGGCCACCGACACCGGCAAGACCGCGATCGCCCGTGCGCTGCGCAAGCACGGCCTGCCGCTGCAGCGGCTGGTCACCGGGGACGCGCTGCTCGCCGTGGCCAGCGAGCTGCACTACCCGGACCTGTCCGCGCTGTACGCGGCGGTCGGCGAGGGGCACGTCAGCCCCCAGTCGGTAGCGGCCAAGCTGGTCCAGTCGGCCGGCGGGATGGCGGGCGCGCAGGAGGACCTGGCCGAAGCCACCCTGCCGACCAAGCCGCCGCCAACGCGGCCGCCGGGCGACTCCGGTGTCGTGGTGGAGGGCACCTCGGACGTGTATGCCCGGCTGTCCAAGTGCTGCACCCCGGTTCCCGGCGATGAGATCACCGGGTTCGTCACCCGCGGCCACGGGGTCTCGGTGCACCGGGCGGACTGCCTGAACCTGCGGCACCTGCTCGACTCACAGCCCGAGCGGCTGGTCGCGGTCCGCTGGTCGCTGACCGAGGACTCGCTGTTCCTGGTGGCCATCCAGGTGGAGGCGCTGGACCGCACCGGGCTGCTGTCCGACGTCACCCGGACCATCTCCGACCAGCACGTGAACATCCTGTCGGCGTCGGTGACCACCACCCGGGACCGGGTCGCGGTCAGCCGGTTCACGTTCGAGATGGGCGACCCCAAGCACCTCGGCCACGTGCTCCGCGCGGTCCGCGCCATCGATGGCGTCTACGACGTCTACCGAATAACGTCTTAACCCGACAGTTCCGCCAGGGTGCGTTCGGCTTCTTCGAGCCAGGAGCGGCGCGCGGCGATCGCCTCGCTGGCCTGGTCCGCCGCCCGGGTGTCGCCGCGCTGCTGGGCCTTGGCCAGCTGCGTCTCCAGGTTGGCGATGGCGGACCGGATCTGCTCCACCGTGCCGCGGGCCCGGGCCAGCGCCTCCGGGTTGGACCGGCGCCACTGGGCGTCCTCGGCTTTGCGCACCGCGTCCTCCACCCGGCGCAGGCCCTGCTCCAGCCGGTCGTGCGCCTCCCGGGGCACCGGGCCAGCGTGCTCCCAGCGTTCCTGGATGGACCGCAGTGTGGCCCGGGCGGCCCGCACGTCGGTCACCGGCACCAGCTGGTGGGCCTCCTCCAGTAGCGCGCCCTTGACCGCGGCGTGCTCCCGCAGCTCGTTCTCCTTGGCCGAGAACACCTCGGACCGGGCGCTGAAGAACGCGTCCTGAGCCGCCTTGAACCGGGCCCACAGCTCTTCTTCGTCGGTCCGGCCGGCCCGGCCGGCCGCCTTCCAGGACCGCATCAGCTCGCGGTAGGCGGCGGCGGTGGGGCCCCAGTCGGTTGACCCGGACAGCGCCTCCGCCTCGACCACCAGCTTGTCCTTGCGGGCCTTGGCGGTCTCGCGTTCCTCCTCGAGCCCGGCGAAGTAGGCCTTGCGGCGCTTGGCGAACGCGTTGCGGGCGGCCGAGAGCCGCTTCCACAGCGCCGCCTCCACCGCCCGGTCGGCGCGCGGGGCGGTCTTCCACTCCTCGAGCAGCTGGCGCATCCGCTCGCCGCTGTTCTTCCAGTGCGTGGCCTCGGCGGCGATCTGCTCCGCCTCCGCGACGATGCGCTCCTTGTAACTCTTCGCCTCGATGCGGGCCTGCTCACGCGCGGCCCGGACCTCCTCGCGGCGGCCCTCCACCCGGCCGCTCAGCGTCTCCAGCCGGGCCCGCAGCGAGTCGAGATCGCCGACGGCGTTGGCAGTGGCCACGGATTCCTGCAGCCGGTCGATACTGGCCCGGGCGGTGCCGGGCGCGAGGTCGGTGGCGGTGAGCCGCTGTTCCAGCAGGGCCACCTCGGTCTCCAGCGCCGCGTACTTGCGCCGGTAGAAGGCCAGCGCTTCATCGGGGCTGCCCGCCTGCCATGAGCCAACCACCCGCTCGCCCTCGACGGTGCGCACGTAGACGGTACCGTCGTCGGCTACCCGGCCCCACGGATCGTTGGCGGTGATCACCGCTAACCTCCTGCCCAGTCCTGCCCAGGCGGCCCAGCCTGGGTCAGGTCTTCGTAATGGTGACGCTTTCGATGACAACTTTCTCCTTCGGGTGCCCATCCCCCTGGCCATTGGCGTTGTCACTGCCCGCCTTGGCCACATCCTGGATGATCCCGAGTCCCTTGACGACCGTGCCGAACGGCGTATAGCTCGGCGGCAGCTGCGAGTTCCGGTACACGAGGAAGAACTGGCTGCCGTTGGAATCCGGCTGCCCGGTGTTGGCCATCGCCACGGTGCCCGCGGTGTACTTGGCGCCGGACAGGTTCTCGTTGCCGAACACGTAGCCCGGGCCGCCCCGGCCGGTCCCGGTCGGGTCGCCGCACTGCAGCACGTACAGCGGGCTGGTCGTGGTCAGCCGGTGGCACGTGGTGCTGCTGAAGTAGTGCTGGGCCGCCAGGTGCACGAACGAGTTGACCGTGCAGGTGGCCTTGCTGTTCAGCAGGTCGATGACCACGTCGCCGCGGTTGGTGTGGATGGTGGCCTGGTAACGGGCCTGCCAGTCGGGCTTGGCCGGCGGTGGGCTGACCTTCCGGGCCGGCGTGCCGCTGGTGGTGTAGCTGCAGCTCTTGGCCGGCTCCGCCACGGGAGCGGCCGACGCGGTGGCCGACGCGGTGGCCGAGGCCGTGGCCGACGCGGTGGCCGACGCGGCCGCGCTGCTGCTGGCGGTGGGCTGGGAGAACAGGAAGAACCCGCCGACGCCGAGGCCGGCGACGACCAGGCAGACCACCACGATGACGGTGATCTGCCGGGCCCGCTGGGCCTGTTGCGCGCGCCTGGCCTGCTGGCGCAGCATGTGCTCACGGGCCAGCTTGCGCTTGCGCTCCTTCTTACCCGCCACGGTCCCTTCCTCCTGGCCGCCTGTTGCCTGCTTACCAGCGAAACTTCGCGAATGGTACCGGCACGGGGAAGGTCGTGACGTCGCTGTTACCGGTTCGCTGCTGGGCTGAGCAGATCGGTAGCCTGGGGAGGCACCGAAGAAGACTGACGTGCCCCATAGATCCCTTGTCCCACGGGAGGCCATGCCGTGCTCATCGCCGGATTTCCGGCCGGCTCGTTCGCGGCCAATTGCTATCTGGTCGCGGCGGAGCCCGGCGCGGAGTGCCTGATCATCGATCCCGGCGAGGACGCGGCCCCGGGCATCGAGGAACTCGCGGCCCGGCACCGGCTCAAGCCGGTCGCCGTGCTCCTGACCCACGGGCATCTCGACCATGTCTGGTCGGTGGCCCCGGTGTGCGGCGCGCGGGACATCCCCGCTTACATTCATCCCGGCGACCGGGCCCTGCTCACCGACCCGGCCCGCGGGTTCGGTCTCCGCCCCGGGCAGCAGATCTTCGGCGGGCTCACGCTCAGCGAGCCGGACGATGTCCGCGACCTGGCCGACGGCACCGTGCTCAGGCTGGCCGGCCTGGAGATAACCGTGGATCATGCGCCGGGGCACACTCCCGGGTCGGTAGCCTTCCGGTCGGGCACCGAGGTGATGTTCTCCGGCGATCTGCTCTTCGCCGGGTCGATCGGCCGGACCGACCTGCCCGGGGGCGACACCGCCGTCATGATGGACAGCCTGGCCCGGGTCTGCCTGCCGCTGCCGGACGAAACCCGCGTCCTGCCCGGGCATGGTCCGGAGACGAGCATCGGCGCGGAACGGGCCGGCAACCCCTTCCTGGCCGGCCTGCGCCCTGGTGGCCGGGGGGCACAGCCCGCGCGGCCGGGCCGGGCCACCGGGCTTTAGCAGCGACACGGAGAAGGAAGATGGAGCGGTCATGATCCGAACCCACGAGGCGGGCACGCTACGCGCCGACCTGACGGGGCAGCGGGTGACGCTGGCGGGCTGGGTGGCCCGCCGCCGCGACCATGGCGGCGTCACCTTCATCGACCTGCGTGACGCCAGCGGCATCGTCCAGGTGGTGTTCCGGGCCGACGGTGAGGGCTCGCCCGTGCACGCGCTGCGGGCCGAATTCTGCCTCCTGGTCACCGGCGAGGTGCGCCGCCGACCGGCCGGCAACGAAAACCCCGAACTGCCCACCGGGGAGGTCGAGGTCGCGGCCACCGACCTGGAGGTGCTGTCGGAAGCCGACCCGCTGCCCTTCCCCATCGACGGCGCCGGTGAGCTCAACGAGGACATCCGGCTGCGTTACCGCTACCTGGACATCCGCCGTCCCGAGACGGCGGCGGCGCTGCGGGTCCGGTCGGAGGCCACCTACCTGGTCACCGACGTGCTCCGGGAGCACCGCTTCCACTACGTGGAGACCCCCGACCTGACCCGGTCCACCCCGGAAGGAGCCCGGGACTTCCTGGTCCCGGTCCGGCTCCGCCCCGGGCACTGGTACGCGCTGCCGCAGTCCCCGCAGCTGTTCAAGCAGCTGCTCATGGTCGGCGGCCTGGAGCGGTACTGGCAGCTGGCCCGGTGTTTCCGGGACGAGGATTTCCGCGCCGACCGGCAGCCGGAGTTCACCCAGATCGACATCGAGATGAGCTTCATCACCCGCGAGGACGTGATCGGGGTGGCGGAGGACCTGGTCGGCCGGCTGTGGGCGGAGATCGCCGGCTACCAGCTGCCCCGGCCGGTACCCCGGATGAGTTACGCGGACGCGATGGCCCGGTTCGGCTCGGACAAGCCGGACCTGCGGTTCGGCTGTGAGCTGGCCGACCTGACCGGCTACTTCTCCGGCACCTCGTTCCGGGTGTTCCAGGCCCCCTACGTCGGCGCGGTGGTGATGCCCGGCGGGGCCGGCCAGACCCGGCGGGAGCTGGACGCCTGGCAGGACTGGGCCAAGGCGCGCGGGGCGCGCGGCCTGGCCTACCTGCTGATCGGGCCGGACGGCGCCGTATCCGACGCCGGACCGGTGGCCCGGCACCTCTCCGCTGAGGAGAAGGCGGGCCTGCCCGCGGCGGCCGGGGCCGGCCCGGGGGACAGCGTGTTCTTCGCCGCCGGCCTGCCCGCCCAGGCCCGGGCGCTGCTCGGCGCGGCCCGGGTGGAGATCGGCCACCGGCTCGGTCTCATCGACCCCGACGCATGGGCGTTCACCTGGGTGGTGGACGCGCCGATGTTCGAGGACGATGGCGAGGGCGGCTGGACCGCGGTGCACCACCCGTTCACCGCCCCGCTGCCGGAATGGGCGGGCAAGTTCGCCGCCGAGCCGGGCGGCGCCCTGGCCGACGCCTACGACCTCGTCTGCAACGGCAACGAGATCGGCGGTGGCTCGATCCGTATCCACCGGCCGGACCTGCAGCAGCAGGTGTTCGAGGTGATCGGGCTGTCCCGGCCGGAGGCGGAGTCGAAGTTCGGCTTCCTGCTGGAGGCCCTGCGCTTCGGCCCGCCACCGCACGGCGGCATCGCGTTCGGCTGGGACCGGCTGATCATGCTGCTGGCCGGGCGGGACACGATCCGGGATGTGATCGCCTTCCCGAAGGCGGCCTCCGGCACCGACCCGCTGACCGGGGCGCCCACCCCGATCACGCCGGAACAGCGCCGCGAGGCCGGCATCGACGTCCAGCCACCGCCCGAGCCCGGGCCTGAGCCCGGCGCCGCCTGAGGTTATCCGCGGGGGGGGTCCGGGGGGTCGTCCCCCCGGGCTAACACAGCTGCCCCCGGTGGGCGGATAGTGTCAAGGCGTGGTAACGGCAGGCAGCATGGACGGCCAGCCGGCCAGCCTCTTCGACGCGGCCGGCGAGGAAGCGGCGCGGGCCGCGGCGCCGCTGGCGGTGCGGATGCGGCCGCGCACCCTGGACGAAGTGATCGGCCAGCGGCACCTGACCGGCGAAGGCACCCCGCTGCGCAAGCTGGCCGAGCACGACGCCGGGCTGTCGGTGGTGCTCTGGGGGCCGCCCGGCACCGGCAAGACCACGCTGGCTCATGTCATCAGCCAGGTCACCCGGCGGCGGTTCACTGAGCTGTCCGCGGTGACCGCGGGGGTGAAGGACGTCCGGGCGGCGATCGAGGCCGCCCGCCGCGAACTGGGGCTGACCGGCGCCCAGACGGTGCTGTTCATCGACGAGGTGCACCGGTTCAACAAGGCGCAGCAGGACGCCCTGCTGCCGGCGGTGGAGAACCGCTGGGTCTCGTTCATCGGCGCGACCACGGAGAACCCGTCGTTCTCCGTGGTCGGCCCGCTGTTGTCCCGGTCTCTGCTGCTCACCCTGGAACCGCTCAGCGACGACGACATCCGCGCCGTGATCAGCCGCGCTCTGGCCGACGAACGGGGCCTTGCCGGGACCGTCCGCCTCGACGACCAGGCGCTGGCCCACCTGGTCCGGCTGGCCAGCGGCGATGCCCGGCGGGCGCTCACCTACCTGGAGTCCGCCGCGCTGGGGCTGCCCCACGGCGCCATCATCGACACTGCCACCCTGGAACGGGCGGTGGACCGCGCCGCGGTGCGTTACGACCGGGCCGGCGACCAGCATTACGACGTGATCAGCGCGTTCATCAAGAGCATCCGGGGGAGTGACGCCGACGCGGCCGTGCACTACCTGGCCCGGATGATCGAAGCCGGCGAAGACGCGCGGTTCATCGCCCGGCGGCTGATCGTGCACGCCAGCGAGGACGTCGGGATGGCCGACCCCACCGCCCTGCCGGTGGCGGTGGCAGCCGCGCAGGCGGTCGAGTTCGTCGGGCTGCCCGAGGCCCGGATCAACCTGACCCAGGCCACCATCCACCTGGCGCTGGCGCCCAAGTCCAACGCCGTGATCAAGGCGATCACGGCGGCCGCCACGGACGTGCGGGCCGGGCTGGCCGGCCCGGTGCCGGTGCACCTGCGGGACGCGCACTACCCGGGTGCGGCCCGGCTCGGGCACGGCCGCGGCTACCGGTACCCGCATGACTACGCTGAGGGTGTGGTGGCCCAGCAGTACGCGCCGGACGCGCTGGCCGGCCGCCGGTACTACGAGCCGTCCCGGCACGGGGCGGAGGCCCGGTACGCGGATCGGTCGGACCGGATCCGGGCGATCCTGCACCGGGACCAGGCGGATGAGGATCCGGAGGCGTCCTGAGCGAGCCCCCCGGCCGCGGCGCGGATGCCCGCGCCCAGCCGGGGTAGGGAGGGGCCGCCCGGCGTGCCCCCGGGCCAACACCACGATCTGGCCCTGCGCCGCAAGATAAGGTCAGGCAGATGAGGGAGCAGGCATGCTGAACGCGGTTTGGGCCGCGGTGATCGCCGCCGTGGCCGGCTGGCTGGTGCTGGTGGCAGTGGGAGTTTTCGTGCTGCTGCGGCTGGGCCGGCTGACCGGCCAGGCCTCGGTCACCATGACGGCGCTGCGGGAACGCAACGACGCGCTGATCGACCGGGCCCACGCGGCCATCGACGCCACGGCCGGCCAGCTGCGCCGCACCGGCGAGATCACCACCAGCATGGACGAGGTCGCGGCCGGGATGGCCGAGCTGACCGGCCGGGTGACCGCGCTGGCGCCCCTGGCCCGGCTGGCCGGAGCCAGCGCCGGTAACCGGCTGGCCCGGGTGCCGGCCCTGCTCTACGGCGTGCGGCACGCGGCCGAACTGCGGCTGGCCGGCCCGGCCGAGCAGGGGGACGGGGAGGTGCGGGGATGATCCGCCGGCTGTTCTGGATGTCCCTCGGCGCCTTCCTCGGCATCACTGGCTACCGCCGGGCCGCCGCCCTGGCCCAGACCGCCCCGGCGCTGCGGGCCAGGGAACTGACCCGGTTCGCCGGTGATGTCCGCGAGGGCATGGAACTGTACCGCCAGCGCCAGCTGGCGGCGCCGCGCCGGGCCATCGAGCGGCCCGCGGCGGCGCTCCGGGCCGGTGAGTTCCCGGCCCGGCCCACCGAACACGTTGCAGAGGATGACCGCTGATGGAGTCGGCTGAGATCGCCCGCCGTTTCCTTGCTTACTTCGCCGACCGCGGGCACACGGTCGTCCCGTCCGCGCCGCTGATCGCCGAGGACCCCACCCTGCTGCTGGTCAACGCGGGCATGCAGCCGTTCAAGCCGTACTTCCTCGGCCAGGCCACGCCGCCGTTCAAGCGCGCCACCAGCTGCCAGAAGTGCGTGCGCACCCCGGACATCGAGGAAGTGGGCAAGACCACCCGGCACGCCACCTTCTTCCAGATGCTGGGAAACTTCTCGTTCGGCGACTACTTCAAGGACCAGGCCATCCCGTTCGCCTGGGAGCTGCTGACCACCCCCGAGCGGGACGGCGGGTTCGGTTTTCCGGAGGAGCGGCTCTGGGCGACGGTCTACACCGACGACGACGAGGCGTTCCGGATCTGGCGGGACGAGGTCGGCGTGCCGGAGAGCCGGATCCAGCGCCGGGGCATGGCGGACAACTACTGGTCGATGGGCGTGCCCGGGCCCTGCGGCCCGTGCTCGGAGATCTACTACGACCGCGGCCCGGACTACGGGCGGGAGGGCGGCCCGGTCGCCGACGAGGACCGCTACCTGGAGGTGTGGAACCTCGTCTTCATGCAGTTCCTCCGTGGTGAGGGGCCGGGCAAGGATGGCTGGCCGATCCTCGGCGAGCTGCCCAGGAAGAACATCGACACCGGGATGGGCCTGGAGCGGATGGCCGCCATCCTGCAGGGCGTGGACAACATCTACGAGGTCGACACGCTCTGGAAGGTGCTCGACCGGGCGGCCGAGCTGACCGAGCAGAAGTACGGCCGGGAGCACCGCACCGACGTCGCCCTGCGGGTGGTGGCGGACCACGTGCGCACCGCGGTCATGCTGGTCGCCGACGGCGTGCTGCCCTCCAACGAGGGCCGCGGCTACGTGCTGCGCCGGATCCTGCGCCGCAGCATCTACAACCTGCGGCTGCTGGCCGGGGGCCAGCGCGGCGGCGGCGCCGACGGCCGGTTCCTGCACGAGCTGGCCGACACCGCGCTGCAGGCCATGGCCGACCTGTACCCCGAGCTGCGCAGCCAGGCGCCGCGGATCCTCGGCGTGATCGACGCGGAGGAGGTCACCTTCCTGTCCACCCTGCGCACCGGCTCGGCCATCTTCGACGCCGCGGTGGGGGAGACCCGGCGCCGCGGCGCGGCCACCCTGTCCGGCGAGCAGGCGTTCCAGCTGCACGACACCTACGGGTTCCCGATCGACCTCACCCTGGAGATGGCCAGCGAGCAGGGACTGGCCGTGGACGAGGCGGGGTTCCGCCGGCTGATGGCCGAGCAGCGGCAGCGGGCCAAGCGGGACTCCCTGGAGAAGAAGACCGGCAACGCCGACATCTCCGTGCTGGCCAGCCTGCTGGCCAAGTCCGGGCCGGTGGTGTTCACCGGCTACGACCAGACCGCCTCGGAGGCCACCATCACCGGGCTCCTGGTGAACGGGGTCAGCGTTCCCGCCGCCGGGGCGGGCACCGAGGTGGAGGTGGTGCTGGACCGCACCCCGTGCTACGCCGAAGGCGGCGGCCAGCTGGCCGACACCGGCATCATCCGGGTGTCCGACGCGCCCGGCGCCCCGGGCGGCGTCATCGAGGTACGGGACGTGCAGCAGCCGGTCCCGGGCCTCATCGTGCACCGTGGCACGGTGAGCAGCGGTGAAGTGGTGGTGGGGGCCGCGGCCGAGGCGGAGATCGACGCGGAACGGCGCCGGGCCATCTCCCGGTCCCACACGGCCACGCACATGGTGCACCGGGCCTTCCGTGGCGCGCTGGGCGAGTCGGCGGCCCAGGCTGGTTCGGAGAACTCGCCTGGCCGGCTCCGGTTCGACTTCACCGCGGCCGGGGCCGTGCCGCCCGCCGTGCTCCGCGACGCGGAGGACGAGGTCAATCAGGTGCTCATCGACGACCTGGCGGTGCGGGCGTTCGTGACCCCGATCGACGAGGCCCGGGCGATGGGCGCGATCGCGCTGTTCGGCGAGAAATACGGCGACGAAGTCCGGGTGGTCGAGGTCGGCGATTACTCCCGGGAGCTGTGCGGTGGTACCCACGTGGCCCACTCCGGTCAGCTCGGGCTGGTCAAGATCCTGGGCGAATCCTCGATCGGCTCCGGGGTCCGCCGGGTGGAGGCGCTGGTCGGCACCGACGCGTTCCGGTACCTGGCCCGGGAGAGCGTCCTGGTCAGCCAGCTCACCGAGCAGCTCAAGGCGCGCCGCGAGGAACTGCCGGAGCGGGTCGCCGGGCTGGTCGGCCGGCTCCGCGACGCCGAGCGGGAGCTGGAACGGCTGCGCAGCGCCCAGGTACTCGGGGCGGCGGCGGGACTGGCTGAACGGGCGGAGGAGGCCGGGCCGGTGGCGCTCGTGGCGCACCAGGTGCCGGACGGCACCACCGCCGACGGCATCCGCAAGCTGGCGCTCGACGTCCGCGGGCGGCTCGGCGACCGGCGGCCCGCCGTGGTGGTGATCGCCGGGGTGCCGGGCGACCGCCCTTCGGTCGTCGTGGCGGTCAACGAGGCGGCCCGCGGCCGGGGGCTGGCCGCCGGGGCTCTGGTCCGCGCGGCCGCGGCCCGGCTGGGTGGCGGCGGCGGCGGCCGGGATGACATCGCCCAGGGCGGCGGGGCGCCGCAGGGCGACCAGGCGGCCCAGGCGATCAGTGACGCATTTGAGGCAGTTCGCGCCGTTGTCCGGTCCGCGGCGTGACGGTTGGGTACGGTGAGACGGTGCTGCATCCACCCCAGTGCGCCGTCGAGGCCGAAGGTGCGCGGCGGATGGCCGTGAGGGCCGGCGTGCGGCTCGGCGTGGACTACGGTTCGGCGCGGATCGGTGTCGCCCGCAGTGACCCCGCTGGCCTGCTGGCCAGCCCGCTGAGCACCGTTCCCCGCGGGCCTGGCGACATCGAGGCGCTGGCCCGGCTGGCCGCCGAGCACGATGCCGTGGAGGTGATCGTCGGCCTGCCGACCGGTCTGTCCGGCCGGGAAGGCGCGGCCGCGGCCGGCGCCCGGGCCTTCGCCGCCGCGCTGGCCGGGCGGCTGGCCCCGCGGCCGGTCCGGCTGGTGGACGAGCGGTTCACCACCGTCCTGGCGCACGACGCGCTGCGCCGCGGCGGGAAGGACACCCGGGCCCGGCGGAACATCGTGGACCAGGCGGCCGCCGCGCTGCTGCTGCAGTCCGCGCTGGACGCCGAACGGGCCGCCGGCCGGCCACCGGGGGAGACCGTGCCCGCCGAGCCGGGAGCGCGCGGGTGAGCCGCCACTCGCGCGGGGCCCAGGGAGAGCGGGACTGGGAACCCGGGCAGTACCCGCCACCCGAGCCGGCCGGCCAGCGGGCCGGGGAAGCCTGGGAGCGGGCGTCGTGGGATTCCGGTGACTGGGCGGACCAGCCCGGCTCCGCCCAGCAGTGGGACGGGCCCAGCGGGGACGTGCGGTCCTGGGATGAGCCGCGCCGCGGCCGGCCGGCGGCCTGGGACGGCCAGCAATCCTGGGACCAGCCGTCGTGGGAGCCGGCGCCGGGCACGGAGCACCCGTCGGGGCCGTTGTCACCGCTGCCCCCGGGCGGGTACGACTGGCGGGAACCGGGCGGCGAGCCACTGGCCCCGCTCCCGCCCCGGAGCCGCGCCGCGGACCCCGGGCTGGCCGGACGGCGGCACCGCCCCGGGCCGGATCCCGCCGTGGGCCACCCGTCCGGGCCGTACCCGTCCAGGCCGTACCCGGCCGGCTATCCGGACGCTGCGCCCGCTGGCTACCCGCCCGGACCCGCCGGCTACCCGGCTGAAAGCGGCGGCTACCCGCCCGGAGCCGGTGACTACCCGGCCGGGACGGGCCGCTTCCCGGGCGAACGGCCCGTGCCCCCCGCGGCCGCGGACGCCTACCAGGCCGCACCCGCCCGGCGGCCCCGCGGCCGCCGGGCCCGCGGCGAGCCGGACGGGGCCGGGGCTGAGGCTGGCTATCCGGGGTATGACGGCTACGTGGATCAGCCGGGAGAGATCGACCCCGGGGCGCCAGCGGACTCCGGGGCGTACCGGGCCGCCGGGGACTGGTACAGCGACGCGGACGAGCCGGCCTGGCGGGACGACGGCTACGGCGGCGGCCTGCTGCCCGGGCTGGACGAGGGCCGGGATGACCAGGCGGCCGCCCGGGACCGCAGCGCACCCGCCCGCAAGCGCCGCCGCCGCGGCCGCACCGTGGCGCTGGTGCTGCTCGCCGTCTTCGTGATTTTCGTCGCCGTGGTCGGCGGCGTCGGCTACCACTACTACCGGGAGTACATCCACCCGCCGGACTTCCCCGGGCCGGGCACCGGCACCGTCGTGGTCCAGATCGTGCCCGGCGACTCGGCGCTGGCCGTCGGCGGCCGGCTGGCCGCGGCGGGCGTGGTGGCCAGCAGCCGCGCCTTCGAGAACGCGGCCAAGGCCAACCCGCACGGCAACGCCCTGGAGCCCGGCTTCTTCCGGGTGCACAAGCACATGAAGGCCTCGCTGGCACTGGCCCTGTTGCTCAGCCCGGCCTCCCGGGTGCAGTCGAAGGTGACCATCCCGGAGGGGTACCGGCTGTCCCAGATCATCGCGCTGCTCGGCCGGGACACCGGCAACGCGGCCGGCTACCAGCGGGCCGTCGCGAACCCGGCCGGCCTTGCCCTGCCCGCCTACGCCAAGGGCAAGGCGGAGGGTTACCTGTTCCCGGCCACCTACGAGGTACAGCCCAGGACCCCGCCGGTCCAGGTGCTGCGGGCGATGGTGCAGCAGTTCAAGAGGGAGGCGGCCAGCATCGGGCTGGTGGCGGGCGCGGCGCACGCCCAGGAGGGCGAGGGTGACGTCATCACCGTGGCCAGCATCATCGAGGCGGAGGGCAAGCGGCCGCAGGACTTCCCGAAGATCGCCGAGGTGATCTACAACCGGCTCAACGCCACCCCGCCGCTGCATCTGCAGCTGGACACCACGGTGCTGTACGGGATGAACCTGGTGCACAGCAAGGCGGCGTTCAGCGTGACCTTCCCGTCCCCGTACAACACCTACCTGCACGCGGGCCTGCCACCGGGGCCGATCGACAACCCCGGGCGGACCGCGATCGAGGCGGCGCTGCACCCGGCGCACGGCAACCTGCTGTACTTCCTGACGATCAACTCGCGGACCGGGGAGACGCTGTTCTTCCCCACCGCGCAGCAGTTCAACGCGGCGGTGGCGAAGTACGGCAGCACCGGCGGTGGCTCCGGCACCGGCCACGGCTGAGGCGGCCGACCGTGCAGGCCGCCGTCCTCGGCTCCCCGATCGCCCACTCGCTGTCCCCGGTACTGCACCGCGCGGCCTATGCCGCCCTCGGCCTGGACGGCTGGAGTTACCAGGCGATCGAGTGTGACGAGCGGCGGCTGCCCGCGGTGCTGGCCGGCTGCGGGCCGGACTGGGCCGGGCTGTCCCTCACCATGCCGCTCAAGCGGGCGGTGCTGGACCTGCTGGATGCGGCCGAGCCGCTGGTGACCGAGGTCGGCGCGGCCAACACGGTCACGTTCGATGGCGGCGCGCGCCACGGGCACAACACCGATGTGCCCGGCATGCTCACCGCCCTCGCGGAAGCCGGCCTGCCGGCCGCGCGACGGGCCGAAGCCGCCCGCGCCGGCGCGACGGGCGCCGCCCCGGGCGCCGACGGCGGGACGGACCGGCTTTCCGTGCTCATCCTGGGGGCCGGGGCCACGGCGTGCTCGGCCGTGGCGGCGGCGCGTGCGCTGGGTGTCACCGAGGTCACCGTGGCCGCCCGGGACCCGGCCCGGGCGGCCGACGTCACGGCTGCGGCCGGCCGGCTGGGCGTCACCCTCCGCCTCGCCCCGTTCGGCGCTCCCGGCCCGCCCGCTCCCGGCCTGCTTATTTGCACCGCTCCGGCCCGCGCGGCGGACGATTATGCCGAACGGCTCGCCCGGGGTGCTCTCACCCCAGGCTGCATCCTGGATGTGGTGTATGACCCGTGGCCGACCCCGCTGGCGGTGGCCGCGGCCCGGGCCGGCGTCCCGGTGGCCGGCGGGTTCGCCCTGCTGCTGCACCAGGCCGCGCGGCAGGTGGAGCTGATGACCGGCCGGGCGGCCCCGGTCGCGGCGATGCGGGCCGCCGGCCTGGACGCGCTGGCCGCGCGAGTGTAGCTGTGGGTCCTGACGCACCGCCCGGAAACGGAATACCACCAGACCGCCCGTTGCTGTTACTCTTGGCTGACGACCAGCCCGGCATGCGCTGCCGGGCACGCAAGCGGAGGACCGCCTCCCACCTCGCTGGCCCGCAGGCTGGCAGGTAGCCTTCCCGGCTCTCGGCTGGGAGGGCGGTCTGGGACCGGGCCGCCCGGTCGCCTCCCGGGCGGCTGGCTGGACCGGCCCAGAGGTCACGTCCCTGGCGCGGGCCCTGCCCGGCCGGGTGGTGTGGCATTGGCGGGCTCCGCGTGCGTCGCGCGGGGCCTTTTCTGTGCCCGGCTCCCAGGGGGCCCGGGTACCCGGTCCCGCGGCTGGTCAGCTACCCGCCCGGGCACCAGGCCCGGGCGGTGAGGAGGCCCAAGGAGGTCACATCAGCGCCGAACCCCGTATCAACGACCGCATCCGCGTCCCCGAAGTGCGGCTCGTCGGCCCGAACGGCGAGCAGGTCGGCATCGTCGCCCTGAACGACGCGCTCCGGCTGGCTCAGGAAGCGGATCTCGACCTGGTGGAGGTCGCGCCTACGGCTCGTCCCCCGGTCTGCAAGCTGATGGACTACGGAAAGTTCAAGTACGAGTCCGCGCTCAAGGCCCGGGAGTCGCGCAAGAACCAGGCGCAGACGGTCATCAAGGAGATCAAGCTCCGGCCGAAGATCGATCCGCACGACTACGGGACCAAGAAGGGTCACGTTGAGCGGTTCCTCAAGCAGGGTGACAAGGTCAAGGTGACCATCATGTTCCGGGGCCGTGAGCAGTCCCGGCCCGAGCTCGGGTTCCGGCTGCTGCAGCGGCTGGCCGGCGACGTCGAGGAACTCGGCTTCGTGGAGGCCCAGCCTAAACAGGACGGCCGGAACATGATCATGGTTATCGGGCCGCACCGCAAGAAGAGCGACTCCAGGGTCGCGGCGTCAACTCGGGACGAGCCGGGTGAACCCGCCCGGCCAGCCCCGCGGGTGCGCCGCCCGCCGGCCCCGGCCCACTCGGCCGGCCACCCGGGCAGCGGCCCGGCCGCCCCCGCGGCCGGTGAGCAGGCGGGCGGCTGACCAGCCACCCGCCTACTCGCGCACTCTCCGCCGGTCCCCGGATCGGGAACCGGCGCCCAGCCAGGCAGGCCTGCCATGATGGCCCGCCACGACAGGAAAGACGACGGCCATCATGCCGAAGATGAAGACGCACAGCGGCGCCGCCAAACGGTTCCGGCTGACCGGGACCGGCAAGGTGATGCGCCGCCGGGCCAACATGAACCACTTGCTCGAGCACAAGCCGAGCCGGCAGACCCGGCGGCTCAGCGGCGAGCAGCCCCTCGCCCCGGCCGACGTGCGCAAGACGAAGAAGCTGCTCGGGCGCTAGCCCAGCCCGCCTCGAGGGAGGAACGAAATGGCACGCGTGAAGCGGGCTGTCAACGCCCACAAGAAGCGCCGGGTCGTCCTTGAGCGGGCGAGCGGTTACCGGGGCCAGCGGTCCCGGCTGTACCGCAAGGCCAAGGAGCAGATGCTCCACTCGATGACCTACGCCTACCGGGACCGCAAGGACCGGAAGGGCAACTTCCGTCGGCTGTGGATCCAGCGGATCAACGCCGCCGCCCGGGCCGACGGCATCACCTACAACCGGTTCATCCAGGGACTGCGGCTGGCCGACGTGGACGTGGACCGCCGGATGCTGGCCGAACTGGCGGTCAGCGACCCGGCCGCGTTCTCCGCGCTGGTCGAGGTGGCCAAGGCGGCCCTGGCCGAGGCTGGCCCGGACGCCGCGGCCGCCTGAGCCGGCGCGCCCGGCAGCTCCGGGGGGCGGCGGCATGCTGCCAGCAGGCGCCGAGCTCACCAGCGTCCGGTCACCCCGGGTGAAGGCAGCCCGGCAACTCGGCAAGCGTGCACTGCGCCAGCGGGCCCGGGCCTTCCTGGCCGAGGGCCCGCAGGCGGTGGCCGAGGCGCTGGCCGCCGGCGACGTGGTATCCGAGCTGTTCGTAACGGCCACCGCGGGCAGCCGTCATACCGCCCTGGCCGGGCAGGCCCGTGCGCAGGGCGCCGCGGTGCACGCGGTCAGCGGCGAGGTCATGGCCGAGCTGGCCCAGACGGTCACCCCGCAGGGTGTGCTCGCGGTCTGCCGGTTCATCGACGTGCCCCTGAACGAGGTGACCAGCCGCCCGCTGCGGCTGGTCACCGTGCTGGCCAACGTCCGGGATCCGGGGAACGCGGGCACGGTACTGCGCAGCGCCGATGCGGCCGGCGCGGACGCGGTGCTGTTCGCGGGCTCGTCCGTCGACCCGTACAACAGCAAGTGCGTCCGGGCGTCCGCGGGCAGCCTCTTCCATCTGCCGGTGGTCACCGCCGTCCCGGTGGCCGACGCGGTCACCGCGCTGCGCGCGGCCGGGCTGCGCGTGCTCGCGGCCGACGGGCGCGCCCGCCGGACCCTCGATGACCTGGCCGCCGACGGGACGCTCCGCACCCCGGCGGCCTGGTTGTTCGGCAACGAGGCGTGGGGATTGCCGGAAGAGCTGCGGGCCCTGGCCGACGAGCCCGTCGCGGTGCCCATCTACGGCCGCGCGGAGAGCCTCAACCTGGCCGCCGCCGCCGCCGTCTGCCTGTACGCCTCAGCCCGGGCGAGTGCTGGCGTCTCTGCTGGCCCGGGGGGACGACCCCCCGGAATCCCCCGGGATGACCGGGGAGGCGGGGCCTGAAATGGCGCGGGCGTCAACCTGGAAGACCTATGACATGCCGCGAACGGCTGGCCTGGGGGACTGCCAGAGTGCGTTGCGCAGGCGCTAGAGTCTGATCACGTTGCGTCATTCACGGGAACCCGGGCTTCGAGGGCGGACGGAGGCGGCGGTCGCAGTGGACAGGCTCATGCCGGATCCGGCGGTGACCGGCCTGCCCAGCGTGCCCGCCGGCCAGGCCGTCCCCGCCGGTGGCCTGGTGTGCGCCGACGATCTGCCGGACGGCCTGGTGATCGCCGACCACGTCGGCCGGGTCATCGTGTTCAACCAGGCGGCGGCCCGGCTGACCGGCACCGCGCCGTGCGCCGCGCTGGGCCGCGACATCCGCCAGGTGCTCCCGCTGCGCGACGCGGAAGGCCGGGGCTGGTGGGCTTGCATCAACCCGTACGGCGGCCTGTCCACCCGGACCCGGCACCCGGAGCAGCCGCTGTTCCTGCCGGACGGCACCGAGTTCCTGGTCACTATGAGCTACGTGCGGGTGCCGCGGCGTCCCAGCCTGGCCTGGGCGGGCCCGGGGGGACGCCGCGCGGGCCTGTCGGCTGGCGATGCGGGGCCCGCCGAAGGCGGGTTCCCGCTGAGCCAGGGGATGCGGGGGGTTCCGGGGGGCCGTCCCCCCGGGCCAACAGCGCCTGGGGCGGTGCAGCGGATCGCCGTCGGCCTGCGTGGCACCCAGCAGCGGACGCGGCTGGAACGCAGTCGCGCCGACCTCGTCTCCACCGTGGCGCATGAGCTGCGGTCCCCGCTGACCAGCGTCAAGGGCTTCACCGCCACGCTGCTGGCCAAGTGGACCCGGTTCACCGACGACCAGAAGCGGGTCATGCTGGAGACGGTCAACGCGGACGCGGACCGGGTCACCCGGCTGATCACCGAACTGCTCGACGTGTCCCGGATCGAGGCGGGCCGGATCGAGATCCACCGGCAGCTGGTGGACATCCCGCAGCGCGCGGAGAAGATCGTGGCCGGCCGGGCGGCGGCCGGCGACCCGCCCGAGCGGTTCCGCATCGAGGCGGCCGGCGACCTGCCGGAGACCTGGCTGGACGCCGACAAGGTGGACCAGATCCTCGGCAACCTGGTGGAGAACGCGGTCCGGCACGGGGCTGGTACCGTGACGATCGTGGTAGAGCCCGCTGACGCCCCCGGGCACCGGCCGCCCGGCCGCCCGGCCGCCGTGAGTACGCAGCCGGCCCCCGCGGTCGTGGTCAGCGTCCGGGACGAGGGGCCGGGTGTGCCCCCCGAGCTGGTACCGCGGATCTTCCGCCAGTTCTGGCGGGCTAAGCGGCGGGGCGGGGCCGGGCTCGGCCTGTACATCGTGAAAGGGCTCGTCGAGGCGCACGGCGGGTCGATCACCGTCCAGCGGGCACCCGGCGGCGGCGCCGAGTTCCGATTTACCATGCCCGCCGGGCGCCCCGACTTCGGGTAATCGCGGACGCGACAGCCCGGGCTGTCCCGGCGGGCAGTGCTAACCCGGGGGGACGACCCCCCGTGCCCCCCGATCGGCCCTGCGGGCCGAGGCCGGCCAGCCGGCCGATGCGACTTTCGCCCGACCATATCGCCGCAGGAAGCAGAGTGATGTCCGCACCGAACAAGCAGTACGACCCCGTGGAGGTGACCGTGCTGTCACCCGAGGAGGTCTCCCGCATGCGCGACGAGGCGCTCGCCGCCGTGGCCGCGGCGGGCACCCTCGACGAGCTCAAGGTGGCCCGGCTGGCGCACACCGGCGACCGCTCGCCGCTGCGCCTGGCCAACGCCGAGATCGGCGCGCTGCCGCCGCAGGCGCGCGCCGCGGCGGGCAAGCGGGTCGGGGCGGCCCTGCGTCAGGTCACTGATGCGCTGACGGCCCGCCAGGACGTCCTGGCGGACGAGCGGGACCAGCGGGTCCTGCTCGAGGAGACCGTTGACGTGACGCTCCCCTGGGACCGGGAGCCGGCCGGGGCCCGGCACCCCGTCACCACCGTCGGCGACCGGCTGGCCGATGTGTTCGTCGCCATGGGCTATGAGATCGCCGAGGGCCCCGAGGTCGAGGCCGAGTGGTACAACTTCGACGCGCTGAACTTCCCGCCCGACCACCCGGCGCGGGAGATGCAGGACACGCTGTTCATGGCCGGACCGGACGGCACCGACCGGTCCGGCGTCGTGCTCCGCACGCACACCTCGCCGGTGCAGATCCGGGCCATGCTGACCCGGCCGCTGCCGCTGTACGTGGTCAGCCCGGGCCGGTGCTTCCGCAGCGACGCGCTGGACGCCACGCACAGCCCGGTGTTCCACCAGATCGAGTGCCTCGCGGTGGACGAGGGGCTGACCATGGCCGACCTGCGCGGCGCGATCCGCGCGTTCGTGGACGCCATGTTCGGCGAAGGGCTGCGCACCCGGCTGCGGCCGGACTACTTCCCGTTCACCGAGCCGTCCGCTGACGTGTCGATGGAATGCCACGTCTGCCGCGGGGCCTCGACCAGGCCGGGAGCGCCGCCGTGCCGGGTATGCCGGTCCCAGGGCTGGCTTGAGCTGGCCGGCTGCGGGATGGTCAACCCGCGGGTGCTGATCGCCTGCGGCATCGACCCCGACCGCTACAGCGGCTTCGCGTTCGGGCTCGGCATCGAGCGCACCCTGATGGTGCGGCACGGGGTCACCGACATCCGGGACACCCTGGAGGGCGACGTCCGGTTCAGCCGGGCATTCGGGATGGAGGCCTGATGCGACTGCCACTGTCCTGGCTGCTGGCCGCGGCCGGCGTGGACCCGTCGGCCGACCCGGGTGAGATCGCCCGGCGGCTCACCGCGGCCGGCTTGGAGGTCGAGTCGGTGGAGCAGGTCGGCCACGACATCGACGGCGTCGTGGTGGCCGAAGTGACCGCGATCGAGGAGCTCACCGGGTTCAAGAAGCCGGTCCGCTACTGCCAGGTGCGCACCCCCGCCGGGGAGCACGGGGTAATCTGCGGGGCGGTCAACTTCGCCGTCGGGGACCGGGTGCCGCTGGCGCTGCCCGGTGCCCGGCTGCCCGGCGGTTTCGAGATCACCGCGCGGAAGACCTACGGGCATGTCTCGGACGGCATGATCTGCTCGGCCGCGGAACTGGGCATCGGCGACGACCACGCCGGCATCATGGTCCTGCCGCCGGACGCCCCGCTCGGCGCGGACTTCGCCGGCTACGCCGGCCTGGCCGACGACGTGCTTGAGATCGCGGTTACCCCGGACCGGGGCTACGCTCTCTCGGTCCGCGGGGTGGCCCGGGAACTCGCCACCGCCTACGGGCTCCGGTTCGGCGACCTGGCCCATGACGGGCTGCCCGACGGCGGCCTGGCCGCCGAGCTCGGCCGGGTCTCCGCCGCGGTGCGCCCGGCCAGCATCGAGGACCCGACCGCGTGCGACCGGTTCGTGCTCCGCGAGGTCCGGGAGTTCAACCCGGCCGCCCCGACCCCGCTGCGGATGCGGGTCCGGCTGGCCCGGGCCGGGATGCGCAGCGTGTCGCTCGCGGTGGACATCACGAACTACCTGATGCTGGAGCTGGGCCAGCCGCTGCACGCGTTCGACGCGGACAAGCTGCA
The DNA here is from genome assembly GCA_963837515.1 of uncultured Actinomycetes bacterium. Classification (GTDB taxonomy): domain Bacteria; phylum Actinomycetota; class Actinomycetes; order Streptosporangiales; family Streptosporangiaceae; genus RYN-230. The sequence continues at coordinate 346,078 of CAWINT010000014.1, read as the reverse complement.
GGGCCCGGTCGTGGTGCGCCGGGCCCGCCCGGGGGAACGGCTGGAAACCCTCGACCACGTGGTCCGCGAACTCGACCCGGAGGACATCGTCATCGCCGACGACTCCGGCGCGATCTCACTGGCCGGGACGATGGGCGGGGTAGCCACCGAGATCTCCGCGGAGTCGGTCAACCTGGTCATCGAGGCGGCGCACTTCGACGCCCGCGGGGTGGCCCGGATGAGCCGGCGGCACAAGCTGTTCAGCGAGGCCTCTTACCGCTTCGAGCGCGGCGTGGACCGGGAGCTGCCGCTGCGCGCTTCGGCCCGGGCCGTGGCGCTGCTGGCCGAGCTGGGCGGGGGGACCGCCGTGCCCGGCTGCAGCCACGCCCAGGCGGACGTGCCCGCCGCGACGATCACCATGGCGGTGGACTACCCAGACAAGGTGGCCGGCACCGTTTACGGCGGCGACGCTGTGCTCCGGCGGCTGCAGGACGTGGGGTGCGTGATCGCCGCGCCCGCGACGGCGGAGCCGGACGGCGACGCCGGGGGGAGCAGCGGCCCGCACCGGTACCTGCGGCCTGAGCACGGACGGCATGACCGCAGCCGGCAGCTGCTGGCGGTGACACCGCCGTCCTGGCGGCCGGACCTGCGCTACCCGTGGGACCTGGCCGAAGAGGTCATCCGGCTGGAGGGCTACGAGAACATCCCGGTGTCCATGCCGCGCGCCGCGGCGGGCCGCGGGCTGACCAGCCGGCAGCGGCTGCGCCGCAGCACCGGCCGCGCGCTGGCCGACGCGGGCTTCGTCGAGGTGCTCAGCCCGCCGTTCGCGTCCACCGCCGACTACGACCGGCTGCTACTGCCGCCGGAAGACCTGCGCCGCCGCGCTCCGGTCATCGCCAACCCGCTCAACGATGACGAGCCACTGCTGCGCACCACGCTGCTGCCCGGCCTGTTCCGGGTGCTGCTGCGCAACCTGGGCCGCGGGTTCGGCGACGTGGGGCTGTTCGAGGCGGGCCACGTCTTCCTGGAAAAGCCGGGCGGCCCACGGGTGGCGCCGATCCTGCGCACCGACCGCGGCCCGACCGTGCAGGAGGTGGCCGAGCTGGAGGCGGCGCTGCCCGGCCAGCCGCGGCACATCGCCGCGGTGCTGACCGGCGAGCGGGAAGTGCCCGGCTGGTGGGGCCCGGGCCGGCCGGCTGGCAGGACGCGATCGAGGCGGCCCGCACGGTGCTGCGGGCCGGCCGGGTGCAGTTCGAGGTCCGGGCCGACCAGCTGCCGCCGTGGCATCCGGGCCGGTGCGCCGCCCTGTTCCTGCGCACCGCGAGCGGCGAGCAGTGGCTGGCCGGGCACGCCGGTGAGCTGCACCCCCGGGTGATAAGCGCCTTCTCGCTGCCCCCGCGCACCGCGGCCATGGAACTCGACCTGTCCGCGATCGAGGCGGCCGCCAGTGCGCTGGGGCCGGCGGAGGCCCCGGCGATCTCCCCCTACCCGGCCGCCACCCAGGACGTCGCGCTGCTCGTCGCGGCGGACGTCCTGGCCGCCGACGTCGAGGCGGCTCTGGTGGCCGGCGTGCGCGGCGGTGACGAGCCCGGTCTGCTGGAGGAGGTGCGGCTGTTCGACGTCTACACCGGCGAGCAGGCCGGGGCGGGGCGTAAGTCCCTCGCGTACACGCTCCGGTTCCGCGCCCCGGACCGCACGCTGACCGTGGAGGAGACCACGGCCGCCCGGGACGCCGCGGTGGCCGAGGCTGCCCGCCGCGTCGGGGCCGTGCTGCGCGGCGCCGGATCCTGAGCGGCCAGCGCGCCGGGCGCGCCGGGCCGCACCGGCCCGGCCCGCCCGGCGCCCGCATTAAGAAGCGTTCTTGGCATCGCCACAGACCCGCGCTCGTATGTCGGATAGCGTTCACACAACAGGCATGTGCGCGATTACGTAGCGTATTTACCGGCCTGGGACGTTCCCCGTGACACGGCCCGGGCCTGGTGCAGCGCTCCCGGGCCAAGAAAAGCGGTGCCCCCGCCCCTCCTGGCCCCCTCGATCGCACGCCGTGCCGGCCGGAGAGCGAGGAAGGAGAGCATCGTCACCCGGGAACCGGAGCTATCGTCACCCGCGCACCAGCGGGAGCTGACCCCGGCGGCCGCCGGGACCCCGAAGGCATCCACGTTCGCCCAGGTGTTCGCGGTCCGTGAATTCACCGCCCTGTGGGTCGCCCAGGTGCTGTCGGTGGGTGGCGACCAGCTCGCCCGGGTCGCTATCACGTGGCTCGTCTTCGACCAGACGCAGTCTTCGCTGCTGGCCGCGGTCACGTACGCCGTCAGCATCGTGCCGATGTTCGTCGGCGGGCTGCTCCTGTCCGGCATCGCGGATCGCCGGCCGCGGCGGCAGGTGATGATCGCATGTGACGTGCTGCGCGCCGTGACCGTAGCCGCGATGGTGATCCCGGCCATGCCGGTCGGCCTGCTGGTGGCCCTGCTGTTCCTGGTGACCATGGCCGGGGCCCCCTACAGCTCAGCCCGGGCCGCCCTCTACCCGGACATCCTGGCGGGGGACAGTTACGTCCTGGGCACCGCCGTCACGCTGGCCACCATGCAGTTCGCCCAGGTGCTGGGCTTTGCCGTGGGCGGAGCGCTGGTCGGCTTCTTCGGGGTCCGTGTGTCGCTGGTGGCCGACGCGGTTACCTTCCTGCTGTCCGCGTTGATCACCCGTATCTGGGTACGCGCCCGCCCGGCCACCCGCGCCGCGACGGTCCCTGCCACCAGCGAGCTAGCCGGCCATCCCCCGCTCGCCGGCCGGTCCCGGGCGCTGCGCTCCGGGCTGCAGCTGGTTTTCACCAGTCCCGCGCTGCTGATCCCCATGCTGCTGGGCTGGATGTCGGCCTTCTACAACGTCCCGGAAGGCGTCGCGGCGCCCCTGGGGCGTGAACTGGGGAGCGGTGCCACGGCGGTCGGTCTGATCCTGGCGGCGGGGGCCCTCGGCGCTTCCGTGGGCGCCGTGGCGTTCAGCCGGCTGGTCGGGCCGGTGCAGCGCCTGCGCTGGATGCATCCGCTGGCGGTGCTGAGCTCCGCGGTACTGGTCCTGTTCGCTCTGCATCCGCCCTTGCCGGTGGCGCTGCTCATCCTGGTCGGCAGCGGCGTCTGCGACTGCTATCAGCTGGCCGCTAACGCCGCGTTCGTCCGGGCGCTGCCCAGCGGCCAGCGCAGCCAGGCGTTCGGCATCGCCCAGGGCGGCATGAGCCTCGGCCAAGGACTGGCGATGATCCTGGCTGGCGCAGCCGCCGAGCGCTACGCGCCGAGCACCGTCATCGCGGTGGCCGGCGTCCTGGGGACGATTGCGGGGACGGCACTGCTCCTGCTGCGCGCCGCGTCCCGGCCGGGGCCCGGCCCGGGGCACCGACAGGTGGAAGGCGCTGGCGGCCAGGCCCCCGGGTGGCGTGGGGCTGGGGAGACATAGGCGGTCAGCCCCAGTTGGTGTTGCGCATGGCGGCTGCTCCTTCCGGTGGGCTGGCGGGTGGTGGTGTGGGGGGTCAGCCCCAGTTGGTGTTGCGCATGGCGGCTGCTCCTTCCGGTGGGCTGGCGGGTGGTGGTGTGGGGGGTCAGCCCCAGTTGGTGTTGCGCATGGCGGCTGCTCCTTCCGGTGGGCTGGCGGGTGGTGGTGTGGGGGGTCAGCCCCAGTTGGTGTTGCGCATGGCGGCTGCTCCTTCCGGTGGGCTGGCGGGTGGTGGTGTGGGGGGTCAGCCCCAGTTGGTGTTGCGCATGGCGGCTGCTCCTTCCGGTGGGCTGGCGGGTGGTGGTGTGGGGGGTCAGCCCCAGTTGGTGTTGCGCATGGCGGCTGCTCCTTCCGGTGGGCTGGCGGGTGGTGGTGTGGGGGGTCAGCCCCAGTTGGTGTTGCGCATGGCGGCTGCTCCTTCCGGTGGGTCGGTGAGCAATGCGGACCAGGTGAGGGTGCGGGAGTCCATCGTGGATGGCATCACAGTTCCTTCACCCGACTTTGTGGTACATAGCACCTGATCTCGGTTTCACCACAGTGGATCAAGTGACCGGCAATATTCCAGCCCTCCGGGGGAACCAGCCACTTGGAGTCAACAAGTAACTATGCGTCGCCAAAGCCGGGTATCCTGGCAGAAGGTAGTATCAGCGCGTAATGGGGGCTTGACAGGGGGCACACTAGCTCTGTGACAATACGGGGCAACGTACTCACCCGCTGCCATGCCGGGCTCAGCGCGCCCATGAAGGAGGCTTGAGTGCCAGCCAACGTATGCAAACGTTCGCTGGTTGCCTTGCGAGCTGCCCGGGCCTGGCCGTTGTGGGAGCTGCCGCGCTGGCTCGTCGGTTACATGGGCGCGGTGGCGGTCTGCTACACCGTGGCGCTCTGGCTCACCGCCCGGTCGATGCACCAGAGCTTCGGTAACCTGTGGCTGTTCGCCGCCTTGCTCCTGTGCATCGCGGCCACCGTGGAGCTGATGAGGCGGGCGGGCGAGGTCGCGGGCGTATCCAAGGACGTGTTCGCGGTCTGGGAGTTCCCGATCGCGATCCTGCTGCCCCCCGTGTACGCGCTGACCGCCCCCCTGCTCCAGTACGCCCTCATGCAATGGCGCGTCCGCCGCATGCCACTGCACCGGCGTGCCTTCACCGCCCTCGTGGTGGGGCTGTCCTACGGCCTCGTCTCGGTGCTGTTCCACCAGGCGACCGCGGTGCTGCCCGGCCCCGACCCGCGCGCTCATATCCCCGTGTGGCTGGCGGCTGTCGCCGGTGCCGGGGTATTGCGGTGGGCGCTCAACCAGGCCCTGATCATGCCGGCCATCAAGGCGTCGGATCCCGCTGCCCGGGCCCGTGACATCCTGTTCTCGGCCGAGCGGGCGCAGAACGACGTGGCTGAGCTCTGCGTGGCGGTGCTCGTAACGCTGGGAATTGCGATCACCCCGCTCACCATCGTGTTCGCGCTGCCACTCGTCACCCTGCTGGAACGCTCGCTGCGGCACGGCGAGCTGCTCAACGCCTCTCGGCTCGACTCCAAGACCGGGCTGCTCAATGCGGGTACCTGGGAACGTGAGGCGGCCAATGAAGCGGCACGTGCTGTCCGTACTCGTACCCCCCTGGCCCTGGTTCTGATCGACGTCGATCACTTCAAGGCGGTCAATGACCTGTATGGACACCTCGTAGGGGACAAAGCGCTCCGGGCCATAGCGCACACTTTCCAGATTTTCCTGCGCGATTACGACCTGGTCGGCCGGTTCGGCGGTGAGGAGTTCGCCCTGCTGCTGCCCCAGACGAGCGCCACGGATGCCCGCCGGATCGCGGAACGGGTACGGGGACATATCGAGGCCATGCCGATCAGCGTGAGCGACACACCGGGTGCCGAGTCACTCCAGGTTACTGTCTCCATGGGGGTCGCCGCACTGGGTCTGAGCTGGGACGCGGCTACCGGCAGTCAGCTCACCGACCTGCTGGCCGGTGCCGACCGGGCACTTTACCAGGCAAAGCGGGCCGGCCGGAACCAGGTGTGGGTGGTTACTGACCATGCTGCTGACCGGGCCACGGCGGGATCGGTTGCGGACGGTAGCCGACCGGGGTTGTGAACGTCCGCCTGCCTCGCTGCCTCGGTTAACGTTGGGTCACGACCGGCCCGGCATACGACTGGCGGCTACGGTCACGAGGCCGTCGGCGACGGACTCGGGCTGGGCAGCACGGCGACGATCTCCGCGGTCCCTTTGACGCACTTCGACGTGTCCCCGGTGCGCAGGATCTCGGGCGTGTCGAGGCCGGAACAGACCCAGCCCTGAACCGGCACCGGGCCGCCCCCGCCGTTGCCCGGCGCCTGGCCCGAAGCCAGCGCGGCGGCGTAAGCGCGTTCCAGTTTCATGGCGGCCGCGCAGCCGACCGTCCCGCGGGCGACCTCCACCACGACGGGCACGCCGGCCGCGGTCCTGCTGGTGCCGCATGGCCGGCCGGTGACGGCCGGGGCGGCGGACTGCGCCGCCGCGGACGCCGGCCGGGCCGGGGCGGAACCCGGCCCCCCGCACCCGGTGATCACGGCCAGGGCCAGTGCTGCGGGGAAAGCCGCGCCGGCGGGCCAGGGTGAGCAACGGCGCATTGAGGGGTCTCCTTTCGCGCCCCTCATCATGCCGTCGCCAGGCCTGTCCCCCGACGCCGGCTCCCGCGTCGGGCGCGCCCCCGAGTGCGCCCGGGCTACGTGGTGGACGATCGCTCGGCTGCGAGCCCTGCCCGCCGTCGCGGCGGCGGAAACATACCTTGCATAACTAGTCACTACTATGCATAATTTTACGAGGGTCGGGAGCCGCGAGCCGGAATCACCAGCTGGGCGCTCAGGCCAGCACTGACGGATCCCACGAGACAGCGGGACAGGAGGCCGGATGGGAGTCCGGGTGGCGGTGGCCGGCGCGAGCGGTTACGCCGGGGGAGAGCTACTACGCATTATCGCCGGGCATCCCGACCTCGAACTCGGGCCGGTGACCGCGGGCACCAAGGCCGGCCTCGCCGTGCCCGCGGTGCACCCGCATCTGGCCAGCCTGGCCGGCCGGGTCTTCGAACCGACCGACCCGGCCACCCTGGCCGGGGCCGACCTCGTATTTCTGGCTCTGCCGCACGGCGAGTCCGCCACCGTGGCGGCGGCGCTGCCGGCCGACACCGCGATCGTCAACCTCAGCGCCACCTTCCGGCTGGCCGATCCGGCCGCCTGGGCCGCCTATTACCCGACGGCCCACGCCGGGCACTGGGTCTACGGGCTGCCCGAGTTGCCCGGGGTCCGCGATGAGATCCGGGGCGCCCGCCGGGTCGCCGCCCCCGGGTGCCACGCCACCGCGGTCATCCTCGCGCTGGCCCCGCTGCTCGCCGCGGGCCTGGCCGAGCCGGCCGACATCGTCGCGGTGTCGGCCTCCGGCACCTCGGGCGCGGGCCGTACGCCCAGCGAGTCGCTGCTGGCCAGTGAGGTAATGGGCGCGATGTCCGGCTACCAGGTGGGCGGCGTGCACCGGCACACCCCGGAGATCGAGCAGGCCCTCGCCGTCGCGGCCGGCCGGGCCGCCGCGGTCTCGTTCACCCCGCTGCTCGCGCCCATGCCGCGCGGCATCCTGGCCACCTGCACTGCCCGGCTGGCTGGGCCCGCCGCCCGGGCGGCCAGCCCCCGTGAGGTCCTGGCCGCGGCCTACGTGGACGAGCCGTTCGTGCGCGTGCTGCCGGACGGCCACTGGCCCACCACGGCCGCCGCCGCCGGGTCCAACGTGGTGCACCTGCAGGCCGCGGCGGATGAGCACGCTGGCCGGGCCGTCGTCGTCGCCGCCGAGGACAACCTGGTCAAGGGGGCGGCCGGCCAGGCGGTGCAGGCCGCCAACCTGATGCTCGGACTGCCAGAGACCGCCGGCCTGCCGGTCAACGGAGTCGCCCCGTGAATTCCCCCAACCCGGCCCGGGAGGCTTCGTCATGAGCGTGACCGCACCCCTTGGCTTCCGCGCCGCCGGGGTCGCGGCCGGCCTCAAAGCGTCCGGTGAGCGGGACGTCGCCGTCGTGCTCAACGACGGGCCGTCCCGGGCGGCGGCCGCCGTGTTCACCCGGAACCGGGTGAAGGCCGCGCCGGTGCTATGGACCCAGCAGGTGCTGTCCGGCGGCCGGGTCCGTGCGGTGGCCCTCAACTCCGGCGGGGCCAACGCGTGCACCGGGCCGCTGGGTTTCACCGACACCCATGCCACCGCTGAGCGGCTGGCCCGCTCGCTCGGCGGGCAGCCCGGTGGGCAGCCGGAATCCGCCGGTGAGATCGCGGTCTGCTCGACCGGCCTGATCGGCGAGCGGCTGCCTATGGAGGAGTTGCTGCGCGGCCTCGATGCCGCCCTGGCCGGGGCGTCCCGCAGCGGCGGCACCACCGCCGCCGACGCCATCCGGACCACCGATACGGTCAGCAAGATCGCCTTCCACCGGGCCGACCAGTACACCATCGGCGGCATGGCCAAGGGGGCGGGCATGCTGGCCCCGGCCCTGGCCACGATGCTCTGCGTGCTCACCACCGATGCCGACCTGGCCCCGGCCGAACTGGACGACGCGCTCCGCGCGGCGACCCGGGTGACCTTCGACCGGCTGGACACCGACGGGTGCATGTCCACCAACGACACCGTGCTGCTGCTGGCCAGCGGGGCGTCGGGGCACTACCCCGACCCGGCCCGTTTCGCCGCCGCCCTGACCGAGGTGTGCGCCGACCTGGCCCGCCAGCTGCAGGCCGACGCCGAGGGGGCGAGCAAGCTCATCGCGGTGGAGGTCGTCGGCGCGGCCAGCGAGCAGGACGCGGTCACCGCGGGCCGGGCCGTCGCCCGGTCCAACCTGCTCAAGTGCGCCATCGCCGGGGAAGACCCGAACTGGGGCCGGGTGCTGTCGGCCGTCGGCACGACCGGCGCCGAGTTCGAGCCCGACCGGCTGAGCGTCGCCATCAACGGCGTCTGGGTGTGCCGGAACGGCTGCGCCGGTGATGACCGGTCCAAGGTGGATCTGCGCGCGCGCGACGTCACCATCACCGTGGACCTGTCCGCCGGGCCGCACGCGGCCACCATCCGGACCACCGACCTGACCGCCGCGTACGTGCACGAGAACTCGGCCTACTCGACATGACGGCCACGACGAGCCCGCGCCCCGGGCCGGGCGGGGCGGACCTGGCCCTGGCCAAGGCGGCGACGCTGATCGAGGCGTTGCCGTGGCTGAGCCGGTTCCACGGCCAGACCGTCGTGATCAAGTACGGCGGTAGCGCCATGACCGACGACGAACTGCGGTCCGCCTTCGCCCAGGACGTGGTCTTCCTGCGGCACGCGGGGCTGCGGCCGGTGATCGTGCACGGCGGCGGGCCGCAGATCTCCGCGCACCTGGACCGGCTGGGCGTGCCCAGCACGTTCAAGGCGGGCCTGCGGGTCACCTCCGCCGAGACCATGGACGTGGTCCGGATGGTGCTCACCGGCCAGGTGAACCGCGATCTGGTCGGGCTGATCAACTGGCACGGGCCGCTGGCCATCGGCATGTCCGGGGAGGACGCCAACCTGTTCACCGCGGAGCGCCGCGGCGCGGTGGTGGATGGCGAGCCGGTTGACCTCGGGCTGGTCGGTGAGATCCACACCGTCGACCCCGGGGTGGTGCGCGCGCTGCTCCGCGACGGCCGGGTGCCGGTGGTGTCCAGCGTGGCCCGCGGCGAGGATGGCGGGGTGTACAACGTCAACGCCGACACCGCCGCCGCCGCGCTGGCCGTCGCGCTGGACGCGGCCAAGCTGGTCGTGCTCACCGACGTGGCCGGGCTGTACGCCGACTGGCGCGGCCCGGAGACCGCGGCCGGGCAGGAGGTGATCAGCCGGCTGAGCGCCAGCGAACTGGACGGCCTGCTGCCGGGGCTGAGCACGGGAATGATTCCCAAGATGGAGGCGTGCCTGCGCGCGGTCCGCGGCGGCGTGCCGCAGGCCCACGTGCTGGACGGCCGCCTGCCGCACGCCGTGCTGCTGGAGATCTTCACCGACTCCGGCATCGGCACCATGGTCGTCCCGGACGGAGCCCAGCCATGACCCGCATGCCCCGCCATCCCCGCCCGACCAAGATCGTGATCATGACATTGGTGTCGTTCCAACGACACCAATGTCATGATCACGATCTTCCGGCCCGGGGGAGGCGGGTTCCGGCCCGGGGGAGGCGGGTTCCGGCCCGGGGGAGGCGGGTTCCGGCCCGGGGGAGGCGGGTTCTGGCCCGGGGGAGGCGGGTGTGAGCGTGACCGAGCAGTTGCAGGAGCGGTTCGCGGCGGCGCTGATGCCCAACTACGGGCTGCCGCCGCTGGCGCTGCGCCGCGGCCAGGGCTGCCAGGTGTGGGACGCCGACGGGCGGTGCTACACCGACCTCGTCGCCGGCATCGCGGTCAGCTCGCTCGGGCACGCTCACCCGGCCATCGTCGAGGCGGTCACCCGGCAGGTCGCCACGCTGGCGCACAGCTCCAACCTGTACCTGCACGAGGGCGAGATCGCGCTGGCGGAACGGCTGCTCGCGCTGCTCGGCGCCACCGGCACCGGCCGGGTCTTCTTCGCCAACTCCGGCACCGAGGCCAACGAGGCCGCGCTCAAGCTGGTCCGCCGCCAGCAAGGCCCCGGCCGTCCGGTGTTCGTCGCGGCCGAGCGCGGGTTTCATGGCAGGACCCTGGGGGCCCTGGCGCTGACCGGTAAGAGCTCCATCCGGGAGCCGTTCGGGCCGTTCGGGTTCCCGGTGCGGTTCGTGCCCTACGGGGACGCCGGCGCGCTGCGGGAGGCGGTCGGCCCGGACTGCGCGGCGATCGTGCTGGAGCCGGCTCTGGGGGAGGGCGGCGTCGAGCCGCCGCCCGCGGGCTACCTGGCCGCGGCCCGGGCGGTGTGCGACGCCACCGGCGCACTGCTGGTGCTGGACGAGATCCAGAGCGGGATCGGGCGCACCGGCCACTGGTTCGCGCACCAGGCCGACGCGGTCCGCCCGGACGTGCTCACCCTGGCCAAGGGCCTGGGCGGCGGGCTGCCGATCGGTGCCTGCATCGGGCTGGGCCCCGCCGCGACCGCGTTCCGCCCGGGCGACCACGGCAGCACCTTCGGCGGCAACCCGGTGGCCTGCGCCGCGGCGCTGGCCGTGCTGGACACCATCGAGTCCGGCGGCCTGCTGGCCCGGGCCGCCGCGACCGGCGCGCGGCTGGCCAGCGGGCTGGCCGGGATCAGCCATCCGCTGCTGGCCGGGGTGCGCGGCCGGGGGCTGTGGCTGGCCGCGCTGCTGACCGGGCCCGCCGCCGCCCGGGTGGAGGCCGCCGCCCGGGACGCGGGATTTCTGGTCAACGCGGTGCAACCGGACGCGGTCCGGCTGGCGCCGCCGCTGATCCTCGAGGCTGCGGAGGCCGACGCCTTCCTCGCCGCGCTGCCTGCCATCCTCGACGTGGCGGCCGCGGCCCACCCGGCGCCGGACGCGGCCGTTCCCGCCACCCCCGGAGGCCCACAGTGACCCGTCATTTCCTGCGCGACGACGACCTCAGCCCGGCCGAGCAGGCGGCGGTGCTGGACCTGGCCGACGCGATGAAGGCCGACCGGCTGAGACACCGGCCGCTGGCCGGGCCGCGCGCCGTCGCCGTGCTGTTCGACAAGCCGTCCACCCGGACCCGGATCTCGTTCAGCGTCGGCATCGCCGAACTGGGCGGGTACCCGCTGGTCATCGACGCGCACGCGTCCCAGCTGGACCGCGGGGAACCCATCGGGGACACCGCGCGAGTGCTGAGCCGGCAGGTGGCCGCGATCGTGTGGCGCACCTTCGGCCAGGACCGGGTCGCCGAGATGGCCGCTGCCAGCAGCGTCCCGGTCATCAACGGGCTCACCGACCAGTTCCACCCCTGCCAGGTCCTGGCCGACCTGCAGACCGCACGGGAGGCGCACGGCCGGCTGGCCGGGCTCACCCTGGCCTTCCTGGGCGACGGGTCGAGCAACATGGCGCACTCCCACCTGCTGGGCGGGGCCACCGCCGGGCTGCACGTGCGGATCGCCGCCCCGGCGGCCTACCGCCCCGACCCCGCGGTGCTGACCGACGCCGCGGCGATCGCCGCGGCCACCGGCGGCTCCGTGGCAGTGACCGGTGACGTCAAGGCGGCCTGCGCGGACGCCGACGTGCTGGCTACCGATGTCTGGACGTCCATGGGGCAGGAGGGCCAGGAGACGGAGCGGATCGCGGCGCTGCGGCCGTTCCAGCTGGACGAGGAGAAGGTGGCGCTGGCCGCGCCGGGGTGCGTGCTGCTGCACTGCCTGCCCGCGCACCGGGGCGAGGAGGTCACCGCCGGGGCGCTGGACGGTCCGCGCAGCGTGGTCTGGGATGAGGCCGAGAACCGGCTGCACGCGCAGAAAGCGCTGCTCGCGTGGCTGCTGGAGCGAACGCCGGGCGAGGTGCCATGACCCCGGTCAGCCCGGTCACCAAGACCGCCCGCCAGGCGCAGATCAGCGGCATCCTGGCCCAGACCGCGGTGCGGTCCCAGGAGGAGCTGGCCGAGCTGCTCGCCCAGCGCGGCGTGAAGGTCACCCAGGCCACCCTGTCCCGCGACCTGGACGAGCTGGGCGCTGTCCGGCTCCGCGGGCCTGACGGCGTGCTCGTCTACGCGCTGCCTGGTGAGCCGGGCGGCCCAGGGTCACGCCCCGGCGGGCTGGCCGGCCCGGCGCCCGGCCCGCACCCGGGACAGCGCGGCCGGGTGACCGTGCCCGCCGGCGTCCGCGGTGGCCTCGGCCCGCTGGCCACCCGGGGCGGCCTCGCGCCCCTCGGCGCCCCGGACCGGGAAGGCGCCTGCGGCTGCCCCGCATCGCGGCCGAGTTCCTGCTCAGCGCGGAGGCCAGCGCCAACCTGGTGGTGCTGCGCACGCCCGCCGGGGCGGCCCAGTTCCTGGCCTCCGCGATCGACCACGCGGCCTGGCCGTCGATCCTGGGCACCGTGGCCGGGGACGACACGGTGCTGGTCATCTCGCGCGATCCGGCCGGCGGCGAGGACGTGGCCCGCGCCCTGCTCCGGCTGGCGGAGCGCCGGGCCTAACCGCGTCCCCCGCGCCCGCCCGGGGCGAGTAGGACCGCGCCCGGGCGGGAGCAAAGCAGAGCGCACCCGGCCGGCCGTGCGGTGCCGTCCGGGTGGCGGCGGCGCATTACCATTCCGTGGCAGCGACGCGGCACGAGGCAGCGGCACGAGGCGAAGGCACGAGGAAGGGACCCTGGTGGTAGACGAAGAGCGCACGCCGACCCGGCTGTGGGGCGGCCGGTTCGGGTCCAGCCCCGCGGAGGCGCTGGCCCGGCTGTCGGTGAGCGTCCAGTTCGACTGGCGGCTGGCGCCGTACGACCTGCTGGCCTCCCGGGCACATGCTCGCGTGCTGCACCGGGCCGGGCTGCTATCCGAGGATGAGACGGCCCGGCTGCTGGCCGCGCTGGACGACCTCGACACCGCCTGCCAGGACGGAAGCTTCCGGCCCACCGTCGCCGACGAGGACGTGCACACCGCGCTGGAGCGCGGGCTGCTGGAACGGGTCGGCGCGCTGGGCGGCAAGCTGCGGGCCGGCCGTAGCCGGAACGACCAGGTCGCCACCGATCTGCGGATGTACCTGCGCGACCACGCCCGCCGGGTGGTGTCCCGGGTCGCCGAGCTGGAGACGGCGCTGCTGTCCCAGGCCGAGCGGCACCTCGGCACCCCGGCTCCGGGCCTGACCCACCTGCAGCACGCGCAGCCGGTGGTGTTCGCGCACCAGTTGCTGGCGCACGGGCAGGCGCTGGCCCGGGACGTGAGCCGGATCCGGGACTGGGACCGGCGAGCGGCGGTCTGCCCGCTCGGGGCGGGCGCGCTGGCCGGCTCCTCGCTACCGCTGGACCCGGAGGCGGTGGCCGCGGAACTGGGGTTCGACCGACCCGCCGCGAACTCCATGGACGCGGTCAGCGACCGGGACTTCGCGGCCGAGTTCTGCTTCGCGGCGGCGCTGCTCGGCGTGCACCTGTCCCGGCTGGGTGAGGAGATCGTACTCTGGGCCACCTCCGAGTTCGGCTGGATCGAGATCGACGACGGGTACGCGACCGGCTCGTCGATCATGCCGCAGAAGAAGAACCCCGACGTGGCCGAGCTAGCCCGGGGCAAGTCCGGCCGCCTCATCGGCGGCCTCACCGGCCTGCTCGCCGCGCTCAAGGGCCTGCCGCTGAGCTACAACCGGGACCTGCAGGAGGACAAAGAGCCGGTCTTCGACGCGGTGGACACCATGCTGGTGCTGCTGCCGGCGCTGGCGGGGCTGGTGAGCACGATGCGGGTCCGCACGGAGCGGATCTGCAGCGGCGCCAGCACCGGCTTCGCCCTCGCCACCGATCTGGCCGAGCTGCTGGTCCGCCGGGGCGTGCCGTTCCGCGAGGCGCACGAGGTGGTGGGTCATCTGGTGGTCTGGTGCCAGGTCAACGACTGCGACCTGCCGGACGTCAGCGACGAGGACCTGGCCAAGATCTCCGAGCACCTCACCCCGGACATCCGCGAGGTGCTGTCCGTCCAGGGTGCGCTGGCCGCCCGGAAGGCCCCCGGCGGGACGGCACCGGACCGGGTGGCGGAGCAGCTGACCGCGCTGCGCGCCGAGGTGGACGAGCACGCCGCATGGGCGGCCCGCTGACCGGTCAGCCGCGGCCGGGCCCCCTGTTGCCGCGGGAGTTCTTCGCCGAGCCGTCGCTGCGGGTGGCGGCCCGGCTGCTGGGCTGCGTGCTGGAGCACGACCGCCCCGAAGGCCGGGTCGCGGTCCTGCTCACCGAGGTCGAGGCGTACGAAGGGCGGGCCGACCCGGCGTCGCACGCCTACCGGGGGCGGACCGAGCGGAACGCCGTCATGTTTGGGCCGCCGGGGCATGCGTACGTGTACTTCACCTACGGCATGCACTTCTGCGTCAACCTGGTGTGCCAGCCCGCCGGCACGGCTTCCGCGGTGCTGCTGCGGGCCGGCCGGGTCATCGAGGGGGCCCCGCTGGCCGCCGCCCGCCGCGCCGCCCGCCGCGCCGCCCGCCGCGCCGCGCCGCGCCCGGCGGCGGCAGCCGAGCGCGAGCTGGCCCGGGGGCCGGCCCGGCTATGCCAGGCGCTCGGCATCGACCGGGGCCAGGATGGCGCGGACGTCTGCGACCCGGCGTCCCCGCTGCGCATCCGGTGCGGGCCGCCCGTCCCCGACGGCGCCCCGGCGCCGCCGGATCCGCTGGTCAGCTGCGGCCCCCGGGTCGGGGTGAGCAGTGCCGCCGACCGGGACTGGCGGTTCTGGCTGGCCGGTGACCCCACGGTGTCCGCCTACCGCCCGTACGTGCCCCGGGCCCGGCCGAAAGCGGTTTCGCCATCGGCGGCGAAGATGGCACCATGAGCCGGTGACCCACATCCTCGACGAGCTGAGCTGGCGCGGCCTGATCGCGCTGTCCACCGACCTCGAAGAGCTGCGCAAGGCGCTCGACGGCGGCGGCCCGGTCACGCTCTACGGCGGCTTCGACCCGACCGCTCCCGGCCTGCACATCGGCAACCTGGTCCTGTTGCTCACGATGCGACGGTTCCAGCTGGCCGGGCACCGGCCGATCGCGCTGGTGGGCGGGGCCACGGGGCTGATCGGGGACCCCAGCGGCAAGTCGGCCGAGCGGGTGCTCAACCCCCGCGAGGTGGTCGCCGCGTGGGTGGAACGCATCCGCGGCGAGGTGTCCCGGTTCCTGGACTTCTCGCCCGGGCCCTCCGGCGCCCTGGTGGTCAGCAACCTGGACTGGACCGCACCGCTGTCCGCGCTGGACTTCCTCCGCGGCATCGGCAAGCACTTCCCGGTCAGCCAGATGCTCAGCCGTGAGTCGGTGAAAGCGCGGCTGGAGTCCGGCGGCCTCAGCTACGCCGAGTTCAGCTACCAGATCCTGCAGGCCAATGACTTCCTGGAACTGCACCGCCGGCAAGATTGCCTGCTGCAGCTCGGTGGCAGCGATCAGTGGGGCAACCTGGTGGCCGGCGTGGACTTGATCCGGCGGGTCGAGGGCGCGGCGGTGCACGCCCTGGCCACGCCCCTCATCACCAAGCCGGACGGGACCAAGTACGGCAAGACCGAGGGCGGCGCGATCTGGCTCAGCCCGGACCTGATGAGCCCGTATGCGTTCTACCAGTTCTGGCTGAACCGCGGGGACGATGAGGTGCCCGGGCTGCTCCGGGTGTTCACCTTCCGGTCCCGGGAGGAGATCGAGGCGCTGGAGCGGCAGATGCGGGAGAAGCCGGCCGCGCGGATCGGGCAACGGGTGCTGGCCGCCGAGGTGACCACCCTGGTCCACGGGCCGGCCGAGACCGAGAAGGCCATCGCGGCCAGCCACGCCCTCTTCGGCCAGGGTGAGCTGACCGAGCTGGATGAGCGCACCCTCGAGGCCGCGTTCGCCGAGATCCCGTCGGCCACGCTGCGGCCGGCGGCTGGCGGTGAGCTGCCGTTGGTGACGGACCTGATGGCGGAGACCGGCATCGTGGCGAGCAAGTCCGCCGCCCGCCGGGCCATCACCGAGGGGGGCGCTTACCTCAACAACCGCAAGGTTGACGGCGAGGATGCGCGGCCTGATCCCGCCGATCTGCTGCACGGCCGGTACCTGGTGCTGCGACGCGGCAAGCGCACCGTGGGCGGGGCCCGGATCGAGCGCGGCTGAACGGCGGCCACCGGGCCCCGGGCCCGCGTGGCTACGCGTGCGGCTCCCGGCGATAGCGGGACGGCCACCAGCCCGGGAATGTTCCCCCCGGGGCCCGGGTGGTTGCTACTCCCGTGCACGGCGGCCCGGCTCTGGCCGGGCTCTGGCCTCCGGGCGGGCTCTGGCCTCCGGGCGGCCAGCCCAGTCGGCACCTGGCGCTGGCGAGGAAGAATTTCCCCCCCGTCTTGAGTGTTGGCAAACTCACAAGTCCCGCTGAAACGGTCCGCCAGGAGCCCCCACCGAGCCGCCCGCGGGCCCTCCGGCGGGACTGCGCCGCAGGTCAACCTTGGATGACGCGGTGGTGGCCGGTTCGGGAACCTCCGATTTGACGGAAACCGCTTTGCTGCCTAATGTTTCTCCTGCGCCGAGGGAAACGGAACGCCGCTGGCGGGCCGGTCCCCCAAGGGGCCAGCAGGCAGGTCGGCTGAGCCGATCGGCTGACTGCGGGACGGAAACCCGGGCACGGGTAGTCCAGATCGCGGGTATGCTGGAAGGGCGCAGGTCGCAGGGTCAAGTCGAAAACCTAGAGATAGGGCCTTGACAGCCCCGGGATCTGTGGGTAAGTTAGAAGGGTTGCCCCCGAACAAGGCGAAAGCCGAGCGAGGGTGCGCGTCCGCTCCTTGAGAACTCAACAGCGTGCTAAAAGCCAGTGCACATGCACAAACCCCGTCAGTGGGGCCTGGCCGGTAACGGTCTGGCGCCACTACGGATGCCAAGATCGCCTTTATGGCTGGTGTTAGCCAGCCGGACAAGGCACTCCTTTTGTCAGCTCTCGCTGCACATGGGCTCTGATACCACTTCGGTGGCGTCTTCCCGGGTCAGCGATGGCATATAGACATCAACGGAGAGTTTGATCCTGGCTCAGGACGAACGCTGGCGGCGTGCTTAACACATGCAAGTCGAGCGGAAAGGCCCTTCGGGGTACTCGAGCGGCGAACGGGTGAGTAACACGTGAGCAACCTGCCCTTAGCTCCGGGATAGCTCCGGGAAACCGGAATTAATACCGGATGTGACCCCGGCCGACATCGGCTGTGGTGGAAAGATTTATCGGCTAAGGATGGACTCGCGGCCTATCAGCTAGTTGGTGGGGTAATAGCCTACCAAGGCGACGACGGGTAGCCGGCCTGAGAGGGCGACCGGCCACACTGGGACTGAGACACGGCCCAGACTCCTACGGGAGGCAGCAGTGGGGAATCTTGCGCAATGGGCGAAAGCCTGACGCAGCGACGCCGCGTGGGGGATGAAGGCCTTCGGGTTGTAAACCCCTTTCAGCAGGGACGAAGCGAAAGTGACGGTACCTGCAGAAGAAGCGCCGGCTGAACTACGTGCCAGCAGCCGCGGTAACACGTAGGGCGCAAGCGTTGTCCGGAATTATTGGGCGTAAAGAGCTCGTAGGCGGACTGTCACGTCTGCTGTGAAAAGCTGGGGCTTAACCCTGGCCTTGCAGTGGATACGGGCAGACTAGAGGTAGGTAGGGGAGAATGGAATTCCCGGTGTAGCGGTGAAATGCGCAGATATCGGGAGGAACACCGGTGGCGAAGGCGGTTCTCTGGGCCTTACCTGACGCTGAGGAGCGAAAGCGTGGGGAGCGAACAGGATTAGATACCCTGGTAGTCCACGCTGTAAACGTTGGGCGCTAGGTGTGGGGTCCTTCCACGGATTCCGTGCCGCAGCTAACGCATTAAGCGCCCCGCCTGGGGAGTACGGCCGCAAGGCTAAAACTCAAAGGAATTGACGGGGGCCCGCACAAGCGGCGGAGCATGTTGCTTAATTCGACGCAACGCGAAGAACCTTACCAAGGTTTGACATGCAGGGAAAAGCCGTGGAGACACGGTGTCCGCAAGGGCCCTGCACAGGTGGTGCATGGCTGTCGTCAGCTCGTGTCGTGAGATGTTGGGTTAAGTCCCGCAACGAGCGCAACCCTCGTTCTATGTTGCCAGCGGATAATGCCGGGGACTCATAGGAGACTGCCGGGGTCAACTCGGAGGAAGGTGGGGATGACGTCAAGTCATCATGCCCCTTATGTCTTGGGCTGCAAACATGCTACAATGGCCGGTACAGAGGGCTGCGAAACCGCAAGGTGGAGCGAATCTCAAAAAGCCGGTCTCAGTTCGGATTGGGGTCTGCAACTCGACCCCATGAAGTCGGAGTCGCTAGTAATCGCGAATCAGCAACGTCGCGGTGAATACGTTCCCGGGCCTTGTACACACCGCCCGTCACGTCACGAAAGTTGGCAACACCCGAAGCCGGTGGCCTAACCCGTAAGGGAGGGAGCCGTCGAAGGTGGGGCTGGCGATTGGGACGAAGTCGTAACAAGGTAGCCGTACCGGAAGGTGCGGCTGGATCACCTCCTTTCTAAGGAGCACCTGGCGCATTCCGGCTCCGGCCGGGAGGCGTCCAGAGCCACAGCCCGGACGCGTGTTCCGGGGTGGTAGCTCACTAGTGGAGCACTGGTTATTCGGTCTGGGCAGTTGGCCCAAGGCAGCTAGTACACCTGCTTGCAGGAGGAACGCTGACCGCGGGGCTGGCCAGGCCGAGCACGCTGTTGGGTCCTGAGGGAACGGGCGCTTTGGGCGTCTGTCCTTCACAGGACCGGTGAGCTTCACCCGGTGACGGGGGAAGCGCCGGGACCGCCCGTACTTTGAGAACTGCACAGTGGACGCGAGCATCACATCTGTAGTTGCCAAGTTATTAAGGGCGCACGGTGGATGCCTTGGCACCAGGAGCCGAAGAAGGACGTAGGAGCCTGCGATAAGCCCCGGGGAGTCGGCAACCAGACTTCGATCCGGGGATTTCCGAATGGGGAAACCTGGCGGGTGTAATGACCCGTCGCCCCTGCCTGAACACATAGGGCAGGTGGAGGTAACGTGGGGAAGTGAAACATCTCAGTACCCACAGGAAGAGAAAGCAACCGCGATTCCCTGAGTAGTGGTGAGCGAAAAGGGATCAGGCCAAACCAGTTACGTGTCATAGCCAGCAGGCGTTGCGTAACCGGGGTAGCGGGACCGTCCAGCCGGAGCTGCTGATCCGGCAGGAAGTAAGAAATCGCTTTGGTAGTCGAAGACGTTGGAAAAAGTCGGCACAGAGGGTGACACCCCCGTAGGTGAAACTGAAGCGACTTCCGGACGGTATCCCAAGTAGCACGGGGCCCGAGAAATCCCGTGTGAATCTGGGAGGACCACCTCCTAAGCCTAAATACTCCCTGGTGACCGATAGTGCACAAGTACCGTGAGGGAAAGGTGAAAAGTGCCCCGGTGAGGGGTCGTGAAATAGTACCTGAAACCGTGCGCCTACAAGCCGTGGGAGCGTGTCGGCCTTTGGGCTGACGTGAAGTGACCGCGTGCCTTTTGAAGAATGAGCCTGCGAGTTATGGTATGTGGCAAGGTTAACCCGAGTGGGGGAGCCGTAGCGAAAGCGAGTCTTAATAGGGCGTCTCAGTCGCATGCTATAGACCCGAAGCGGAGTGATCTACCCATGGGCAGGTTGAAGCGCGGGTAAGACCGCGTGGAGGACCGAACCCACCAGGGTTGAAAACCTGGGGGATGACCTGTGGGTAGGGGTGAAAGGCCAATCAAACTCCGTGATAGCTGGTTCTCCCCGAAATGCATTTAGGTGCAGCGTTGCGTGTTTCTTGCCGGAGGTAGAGCTACTGGATGGCCTAGGGGGCCTACAAGCTTACCGAAGTCAGCCAAACTCCGAATGCCGGTAAGTGAGAGCGCGGCAGTGAGACTGCGGGCGATAAGGTTCGTAGTCGAGAGGGAAACAGCCCAGATCACCAGCTAAGGCCCCTAAGCGTGTGCTAAGTGGGAAAGGATGTAGAGTTGCTCAGACAACCAGGAGGTTGGCTTAGAAGCAGCCACCCTTGAAAGAGTGCGTAATAGCTCACTGGTCAAGTGATTCTGCGCCGACAATTTAGCGGGGCTCAAGCACACCGCCGAAGCTGTGGCATTCGCGTGTTAACCCGGCCCTTTTGTGGCGAAGGTGGATGGCGGTCTTGGCCGTCGCGGTTTCGGCCGTGGCAGCCTCGACTGTGGCTGCCGGAGTCTTCTAGGGTCCAGGTACGCGGATGGGTAGGGGAGCGTCGGGTGGCGAGAGAAGCGGCGGAGTGATCCAGCCGTGGACGCTACTCGAGTGAGAATGCAGGCATGAGTAGCGAAAGAGGGGTGAGAAACCCCTCCGCCGAATGACCAAGGGTTCCTGGGGCAGGCTAATCCGCCCAGGGTAAGTCGGGACCTAAGGCGAGGCCGACAGGCGTAGTCGATGGACAACGGGTTGATATTCCCGTACCCGCTTTGATGCGCCCATGCCGAACCTGGCGATGCTAAGCGACCAACGCCGGTGATCCTTCGGGTGACCTGGCTGCGGGAGCGATCCAGACTAGTAGTAGGCAAGCCGTAGGGGTGACGCAGGAGGGTAGCTCTACCGGGCGATGGTTGTCCCGGAGTAAGGGTGTAGGGCGGTGCGTAGGCAAATCCGCGCACCATGTGCCTGAGACCTGATGCCGAGCCGAATTAGGCGAAGTGAGTAATCCCATGCTGCCAAGAAAAACCTCGCGGCGAGCATCTTTGCGGCCCGTACCCTAAACCGACTCAGGTGGTCAGGTAGAGAATACCAAGGCGATCGGGTGAACTGTGGTTAAGGAACTAGGCAAATTATCCCCGTAACTTTGGGAGAAGGGGAGCCGTGTTTGGTGAAGGGGCATGCCCCCTGAGCTGGGCGCGGCCGCAGATACCAGGGGAAAGCGACTGTTTACTAAAAACACAGGTCCGTGCTAAGTCGCAAGACGACGTATACGGACTGACGCCTGCCCGGTGCCGGAACGTTAAGGGGAAGGGTTAGTGGCTTCGGCCGCGAAGCTCTGAACTTAAGCGCCGGTAAACGGCGGTGGTAACTATAACCATCCTAAGGTAGCGAAATTCCTTGTCGGGTAAGTTCCGACCTGCACGAATGGCGTAACGACTTTCCCACTGTCTCAACCACAGACCCGGCGAAATTGCACTACGAGTAAAGATGCTCGTTACGCGCAGCAGGACGGAAAGACCCCGGGACCTTCACTGCAGCTTGACATTGGTGTTTGGGACGTCTTGTGTAGGATAGGTGGGAGACTGTGAAGCGGGGACGCCAGTCCCTGTGGAGTCATTGGTGAAATACCACTCTGGTCGTTCTGGATGTCTAACCTGGGTCCGTAATCCGGATCAGGGACAGTGTCTGGTGGGTAGTTTAACTGGGGCGGTTGCCTCCTAAAAGGTAACGGAGGCGCCCAAAGGTACCCTCAGCCTGGTTGGCAATCAGGTGTCGAGTGTAAGTGCACAAGGGTGCTTGACTGTGAGACAGACATGTCGAGCAGGAGCGAAAGCTGGGACTAGTGATCCGGCGGTGGCATGTGGAAGCGCCGTCGCTTAACGGCTAAAAGGTACCCCGGGGATAACAGGCTGATCTTCCCCAAGAGTCCATATCGACGGGATGGTTTGGCACCTCGATGTCGGCTCGTCGCATCCTGGGGCTGGAGCAGGTCCCAAGGGTTGGGCTGTTCGCCCATTAAAGCGGTACGCGAGCTGGGTTTAGAACGTCGTGAGACAGTTCGGTCCCTATCCGCTGCGCGCGCAGGAGACTTGACAGGAGCTGTCCCTAGTACGAGAGGACCGGGACGGACGAACCTCTGGTGTGCCAGTTGTTCTGCCAAGAGCACGGCTGGTTGGCTACGTTCGGAAGGGATAACCGCTGAAAGCATCTAAGCGGGAAGCTCGCCTGAAGATGAGGTCTCCCTCAGGGTTAACCTGGTAAGGCCCCCAGCTAGACGACTGGGTTGATAGGCCGGAGGTGGAAGTGCGGCAACGCATGGAGCTGACCGGTACTAATAGGCCGAGTGGCTTGGCTTCTACACTTCTTGTGTCTCGCGTCCACTGTGCGGTTCCCGAGGTGCGGTCGGTTCCGTGCCCGGGACGGCGGCTGAATCCGCCTCCAGGTGCGGACCTCACATCTCCATAGAGTTTCGGTGGCCATAGCGAAGGGGAAACACCCGGTTCCATTCCGAACCCGGAAGTTAAGCCCTTCAGCGCCGATGGTACTGCGTGGGGGACCGCGTGGGAGAGTAGGACGCCGCCGGACATCTTCCGTTGAGGCCGTTCCCGGTGGGGGACGGCCTCAACTGCTGTCTGGGCCTGGCTGCTCCGGTGGCCGTAGTGCAGCGTGCGGCCGGGCGGTCTGGGACACTTGTGTGCCCCGCACCGCAGGATGGCTGCGGGCAGAAACAAGCTTTGGGGCCGTCCGCGGGCCGCGGCTGGATGCTGTGGCTGACGTGGGATGGCGACGGGAGAGCGTCAAGGGTCGGCCCGGCCGGCTGGAGATGATCCGCCAGCCAGGTATGGAGGAGAACGTGGCAGGGGAGCAGGGCCCGCGTGGAGGCCGGGGCAGCGGCCGCCCCACCGGACCCGGCGGCGGTGGCCGCTCCGCGGGTGGCCGCGGAGCGACAGGTGGCCGCGGAGCGACAGGTGGCCGCGGAGCGAGGTGGCACCGGCCGGGCAGGTGGCACCGGCCGGTCAGGTGGCACCGGCGGAACTGGGCGCGGCGGCGGCACCGGGCGCGGAGCGGCAGCAGGCCGGGCAGGTGGCACCGGCCGGTCAGGTGGCACCGGCGGAACTGGGCGCGGCGGCGGTGCAGCCCGCACCGGTGGCACCGGGCGTTCCACTGGTGGTGGGCGTGGCAGTGGCACCGGCGGCGCAACCGGTGCTGGCCGTCCTGGCGCTGCTGGCCGTCCTGCGGATGCCGGGCGGTCCACTGGGGCCGGCCGTGCTGGTGCTGCCAACCGTGCCGGTAGCGCGGGACGGCCGGGCGGCCCTGGCCGTGCTGGGGGTACGGGCCGAGCAGCCGGACCGGACCGCGCGGGGGGAACCGGGAGGTCCGGCGGGGCACGCCCCGCCGACCGCGACGGTGGTCCCCGGGGCACCGCGCGGACGAGCCGCCCCGGGCCAGGCGCCGCGGCACGGCCGCCACGGCGGGGCAGCGCCGGGCGGATGGGCACCGGGCGGACCGAGGTCGGCGACCAGCGAGCCGGCGGCCCGCGGGCGCCCGGCCGCCGGGACGGCCGGACGGGCAGCACGTGGGAGAGCGGTGCCCGGGACGCTGGAGCCCGGGACGGTGGTGCCCGGGACGGTGGTGCCCGGGACGGTGGAGCCGGGGGCGGCGCGCCACGGCGCGGCGGCCCTGGGGCGCGCCCGGGCCGGGACAGCGGCGCGCGGCCGTCGGGAGCGCCGCCCCGCTTCGGGCGTGGCTCCAGCCCGGGGCGGCCGAACTCACCCCGGTCCGGCGTATCCCGCTCCGGCGCCTACTCCGGGCGGGCCGGGACGGGCGCGGCGCGACGTACGGAGGCCGGCTCCCGGCCGGGCCCGAGGCCTGCGGGATCCGGCTCCGGATTGCCTGTTCCGGAGGGGATCACCCCGGACCAGCTTGACCCGGCCGCGGCGGCTGAACTGCGGACCCTGCCCGCCGATCTGGCGGCGGCCGTGGCCCGGCGGCTGGTGGCGGCCGGGCTCGCCGAGGACCCTGAGACCGGGTACCAGCACGCCGTGGAGGCCCGGCGGCTCGCAGCCCGGGTCGGCCTGGTCCGGGAGACCGCCGGCATCGCCGCCTACCGGGCCGGGCGCTGGGCTGACGCGCTCACCGAACTCCGGGCTGCGCGACGGCTCACCGGCCGGGCCAGCTACCTGCCCATGATGGCCGATGCGGAGCGGGCCCTGGGCCGCCCCGACCGTGCCCTGGCCCTCACCAGCGAGGCGGCCACACCGGGGCTGGACCGGGAGACCCGGATCGAGTTGCTCATCGTCGAATCGGGTATCCGCCGGGATCAGGGGCTGCCCGCGGCAGCGGTGGTCACGCTGCAGGTCCCGGAGCTGACCGACCGCCGGGCCCGGCCCTGGTCGGCCCGGCTGGGCTACGCCTACGCGGACGCCCTGCTGGACGCGGGGCGGACCGAGGAGGCCCGGGAGTGGTTCGCCCGGGCCGCGGCTGCGGACCGGGACGGGGAAACTGACGCTGAGGAGCGCTTCGACGCGCTCGACGGCGTGGTCATCGACGACCTCGCGGACGGAGACTTCGCGGACGGAGACTTCGCCGACGAGGACTTCGCGGATAGGGATTTCGGTGCTGAGGGTTTCGGTGCTGGGGACTTCGGCGCGGAGCACCCGCACGAACCAGAAGATGCAGCTGAGCCGGGCGACACCGGGAAGCCGGACGAAGCGGCGGACGCTGGCTAGGCAGCGGCGCAGCCCAGGCCCGGTCCGGCGCCCTGATCGCCGGCGCCAGGGGCCACCGGTCCGGCGTTCCTGGCCGCCGCCCTCAGACGCCAGGCACCGGGCGGGCGGGAGCGCGCCGGACGGGCCGTTAGGAAGCCTGGTCGGCCTGGTCCAGCCAGTGCATGATGCCCGCCACGCTGGAGGCGGTGCCGCTGACCGCCTCGAACCGGGCCGCGGTGTCCGGGTCCGCGTCCGGCCGCAGCGCCGCGTAGCGCTCCTTGGTCCGCTCGTGCACCAGCGCCACCGCGTGGTCGAGGTCCAGGCCCGCACCCCGGGCGCGGCGGGTCTCGGCCACCCACAGGGTGATCTCCTCCGCCGACCGCTCCAGCGTGCCCGGCACGTCCGCGACCGGGCCGTAGTGGCTGAACAGCAGCCGCTGTGGAGCCAGCGCGGCGAAGGTGCGCAGCGAGCTGAGCGCCATGTCCAGGTCGAAGTCCGGGGGCGGCGTGGCGGGCCGCAGGTCACCGGTGTCCGGGAGGTACACCCCGGCGGCGTCGCCGACGTACAGATCGCCGCTAACCGTGTCGATCAGCCCGACGTGGTGCTTGGCGTGCCCGGGGGAGTAGTGGCTTTCCAGCCGGCGACCGCCGCCCAGGTCGATGTGGCCGCGCTCGGCCACCGCCCGGATCCGCTCCGCCGGGGTGGGCCGCATCACGCCGAACAGCCGGTCCAGCGCCGCCCCGTACACCTGGCGGGCGCTGGCCATCAGCCGGGCCGGGTCGGCCAGGTGCCGGGCGCCGCGCTCGTGCACGACCACCTCGGCCGCCGGGTACATCGCCGCCACGTCACCGGCCCCGCCGGCGTGGTCCAGGTGAATGTGCGTGACCACCACAGTGGCCAGGTCGGCCGGGCCTACCCCGAGGGCGGCCAGCGCGTCCCGGATCACCGGGGCGGACGGGCCGGTGCCGGTTTCCACCAGGCACGGCCGGTCGCTGAGAATCAGGTACCCGGCGGTGATGCCCCGATAACCGGCCATCCGGGTATCAATCTCGTACACGCCGTGACCGAGATCGGTAATGCCCGGGCCTGGCGTGACGTGTCCGGGCGATCGCATGCCACCATGGTGGCAGAGGCGCGGTGCTCCCGCCACGCCGCAGGCCGGCCTGCGGCCGGGTTGCGGCGGCCGGGCCCAGCAGCCAGGGGGGCGGCGGTAATATTCGGACGGCGAATCGATCATGTCCTTATGGGGCATGGCACGCATCGGTGCTGGGGATGATCGCGATTGTCCGCGGCCCCCGGCCGTCCGCTGAGCGCCAGCACAGCTCCGGGGCTCGCCGGGAAGGCGTGCGAATCAATCAACGGGTGAGCGGATAACCAGTGAGAATGCCTGCTGCCGGGGCGCGCGTTGTGCCGCCCAGCCCAGCCCGCACAGCTCGCTGGGACCGTCCCGGCCGGGTGAACGCGGTCATCATCCTGGCCACCCTGCTGGCCGTGGCGCTGCGGCTGTATCAGCTGACCCGGCCCCAGTACCTGCTCGGCGTCACCGAATACGACGACGGAACCGATTTCGGCAGCGCGGTCCTGCTGGTGCACGGCTACCTGCCCTACCGGGACTTCATCATCGTGCAGCCGCCGGGGATCACCCTGCTCATGGCGCCGGTCGCGGCGCTGACCAAGGGCATGAGCACGGCGGCGGGGATGGGCGTGGCCCGGGTACTCACGGCGCTGGCCGGCGGAGCGGCGGCCGGGCTGGCCGGGCTGCTGGTCCGGCACCGCGGGCTGCTCGCCGTCCTGGCCAGCTGCGGCATCCTGGCCGTCTTCCCGGGCAGTATTCAGGCCGCGCACACGGTGCTCCTGGAGCCCTGGGTGGTGCTGTTCTGCCTGCTCGGCGCGCTGGCCGTCTTCGACCGGGACGGGCTGGCCAGCTCCTGGCCGAGGCTGGCCTGGGGCGGCGCCGCGTTCGGTGTGGCCGGCGCCATCAAGGTGTGGGCCGTGCTGCCGGTCGTGGTCATCTGCGTGCTGCTGCTGGCCACCCGGCGGCTGCGGCAGGCCGGCGGGTACGTGGCGGGCGTGGCGGTGGGGTTCCTCCTCCTGGTCCTGCCGTTCGCGGTGCTGGCGCCCGGCCGCTTCTACCGCAGCGTGGTCATCGCCCAGCTGGTCCGCATCGACTCGGTGCGGATCCCGCTCAGCTACCGGCTCGCCCAGATGGCCGGGCTGTCCGACTTCACCAACCCGGCGGCGGTGCTGGTCGGCCTGGTCACGGTGCTGCTGGTGCTGCTTATCGTGGGCAGCACGTTGGGGGCCTGGCGGCTGACCCGGCAGCCGCCGCCGCTGCTGGAGCAGTTCGCCCTGGGCGCCACCGCGGTCACCGTCGCGGCCTTCCTCTGGCCGGCTGACTTCTACTACCACTACGCCGGTTTCCTGGCTCCGTTCCTGGCCCTGGCGGTCGGGCTGCCGCTGGCCCGGGTGGTGGACGCGCTGGCGGCCCGGCCGGCCCGGGCCGCGCGCGCCGGCCGGCCGCGCCGGCCCCGGGTGGCCGCCGTCACCTGTGTCGTGACCGCCGCCGTCCTCCTGGTGCTGGCCGGGATCCAGGTGTACTACGAGAGCACGCTGCACCCGACGGGCAAGCAGACCAGCTCCGGGCCGGCCGGGGGCGCCGGCATGGTGGCCGACGTGCAGCGGATCGTCCCGCCGGGCTCGTGCGTCCTCACCGACCAGGCGTCCTACACGATCGCCGCGGACCGGTTCCTGTCCTCCTGGCCCGGGTGCGTGCCCATCGTGGACGGGGTGGGCAGCGACTACTCGCTGTCCCGCGGGCTCAACGCTGCCACCGGGGCCGGCCAGGACGCCGCGGTCCGCGGGCTGTGGCTGTCGGCGCTGCGCGGCGCCCAGTACGTATGGCTGTCGCCGATGTCCTACAAGCGGATCCCCTGGGCCGCCCCGGCGATCACGGACTACTTCAACCGCAACTTCGTGCCGGTCAACGGGGTGTTCGGGCTGTACGCCCGGCGGCCCCGCTAGCTCCCGGCAGGCGATGATGTGACACGGACCTGGCTGTACCGGATCGCCACCAGCATGTGCCGACCGTGATGTCTTCAGGGCCTTCGGCCTGGCCGAGCAAAGGCCCGCATCACCAGGCCGGTCCGCGGCTTCGGGGCGAACGACGTCGACTTACGCGGCAGCCGGCCGCCTTCGGCGGCGATCGCATGAACGTCCGCCGCGGTCGGCGGGTTGACCAGCACCGCGGTCCCGGCCGGCGATTCGGCGGCCCGCTGCACCGCACGCGCCGCGTCGTGGTGCACCACCAGCACGCTCTGCTCGCCGTCCTGGATGCCCCACAGCGAGCGGATCAGCAGTTCCTGCAGCACCGCGGCGGGCAGCCCGCGCCAGGCCGCGGACCGGCCGGCCGGCATCGCCGCGTCCACCTGGACCGGGTCCGGGTCGGCGAGCAGATGCAGCTGGCCCTCCCCGGCCACCAGGAAGGCCGCGCCGTCCCGGCCCGCCGCCGCCAGCGCGTCCAGCGCGGCCGGCAGGTGGCCGGGCCCGCCGGGCAGCGGCCGGACGGTGAAGGCCGCCTTGGCCCGTTCCACCGCCTCGGCGGCGCGCAGCCCCGGGATCACCCGGTGGATCGCGCCGATCTCCGGCGGGTACGCGGTCCCGTCCACCAGCAGCGCGAGGCCGTAGTCCCAGGGCCCGGGGCCGTCGCCGGCCGACCGCCGGTCGGCCTGCAGGCCGAGGTAGGCCGCGTAGCGGTGGTTGCCGTCGGCGATGAGCGCCTGGCGCGGCGCCAGGTCGGCGGCGATCGCCGCGTGCAGCCGGGGGTCGGTCACCGCCCACAGCGTG
Source organism: uncultured Actinomycetes bacterium (assembly GCA_963837515.1). Lineage (GTDB taxonomy): Bacteria > Actinomycetota > Actinomycetes > Streptosporangiales > Streptosporangiaceae > RYN-230. Next base: position 317,840 of record CAWINT010000014.1, on the reverse strand, counting down.
TGCTCGATGCCGTCACTGGTCCGGGTCTGCAGCAGCGGCGGCCGCCCGGCCGCCGTCTCGTCGGTCAGCCGGGTGGCGGCCGCGTCTGGGCCTCCCTCGTAGAGCAGAAAGATCGGCTCCAGGTTGGCCCCGGTGGCTTCCATCAGCCGGCGGCGGCCGGCTACCGGGCCGGGCATCACGTCCTCGTGCGGCAGCACGACCCGCTGCTCCGGCGGGGTAAGCCGGACGGCCCCGATCAGCCCGCGCTGGACCGGCCCGGCCCCGCCGCCCGGGCCGGGCAGCCGCTGCTGGTACACGTACAGGGCGGGCCGCTCCTCGGTGATCAGGATGCCGTCGGCCAGCCAGGCAGCCAGCAGCCCGGCCGCCTCGCCGTACCCCGCGCCGGGCTGCCCCGGCTCCTCGCGGGGCAGGATCAGCCGGACGACGTTGTGCGGGTCCGCCTCCCGCAGGTGCTGTGCGCTCTCCCGGCCGATGACGTCGTACGGTGGAGAGGTCACCGCCGCGAGTCCGCTCACCCGTTCCTGGGCATAACGGACACCACGGAAAGGCGCCAGCGTGAGGCCGGCTGGCCCGCTCACCGCTGGTTGCTGGCCTGACGGAAGGATCTGCACATATGACAGAAGCACCGCTAGGCGGCGAGGATTCCCGCCCGGAGGAAAATCCCCGGTCGCCCGGCAGCACTACGGCCCCCCCGCAGGGCGACGCGTACAGCTGGTACCAGCGGGGCCTCGAACTGCTCGGCCGGGGCAGCCCGGCCGCCGCGGCGCAGCTGCTGGAACGCGCCGCGGCAGCCGAGCCCGGCGCACGCAGCGTGCTGGAGGCGCTGGCCCGGGCGCAATTCGGCACCCGCCGGTACGCGGCCGCGGCGCGGACGTTCCGGCAGATCGTGGAGGCCAGCCCCAGCGACGACTACGCGCATTTCGGGCTCGGCCTGGCGCTGGCCCGGGACGGGAACCCGGTCGCGGCGGCCGAGCACCTGGCGCTGGCCGCGGCCATGCGGCCGGAGCTGCGCCACTACACCGACGCCCTGCGGGGCGTGCGGGCCACGCTCCGGGCCCGGCCGGGCTCGCCCGGCGGGTTGCCCGGCAGCGGCGAGGGCGGGAGGACCGGGTGGTGACCACGGCCCCGGCCAGCCGACCGGCGGCGGTGCTACGCGGCAGCCGGACACCGCTCGGCCAGGACTACGACGTGGCCCTGCTCGACCTGGACGGCGTGGTCTACCTGGGCCAGGCGGCGGTGCCGGGAGCCCCGGAGGCACTGGCCAAGGCCGCGGACGGCGGGATGCGGCTGGCGTTCGTCACCAACAACTCCTCGCGGACCCCGGCCGCCATCGCCGCGCAGATCGCCAGCTTCGGGGTGCCCGCCACCGCCGCTGACGTCGTCTCCTCGGCCCAGGCGGCCGCCACCCTGCTGGCCAGCCGGCTGGAACCGGGGGCGGCGGTGCTGGTCGTCGGCGGGAACGGGCTCCGCGTCGCGGTCCGGGAACGCGGATTCCGGCCGGTGACGACCGCGCTGGACCGGCCGGCCGCGGTGGTCCAGGGCTACGCCCCCGGGATCGGCTACCCGCTGCTGTGTGAGGGGGCACTGGCGGTGGCCGCCGGGGCCTGGTTCGTCGCATCCAACGCTGACGCGACGATGCCGACCAGCCGCGGCCGCCAGCCGGGCAACGGCTCGCTCGCCCAGGTGATCGTGCACGCGACCGGGCAGCAGCCGGTGGTGGCCGGGAAGCCGGAGCCACCGCTGCACGTCGAGGCGGTCGCCCGGACCGGGGCACGGCGCCCGCTCGTGGTGGGGGACCGGCTGGACACCGACATCGAGGGCGCGGTCCGCTCCGGGGCGGACAGCCTGCTGGTGCTGACCGGGGTCAGCCGGGCGGTGGACGCGGTGCTGGCCGGCCCCCGGCAGCGCCCGACCTACCTGTCCGCGGACCTGTCCGGCCTGCTGGAGCCGCACCCGGAGGTAGACGGCGACGGCACGGTGTTCCGCTGCGGCGGGTGGACGGCGCGGTATACCAGCCCGGGTGCCCCGCTCGCCCTGGACGGCTCCGGGGACCCGCTCGACGGGCTGCGCGCCCTGTGCGCCGCCGCGTGGTCGGCCGACCAGGTCGGCGCGGACATGGTGCGCCCGGCACTGGACACGCTGGGCTGCTGACCCGCCCGCGGGGTGACCCCCGCGTCCACCCAGAGGCTGATGCGGATCGCTCCCGGGGGCGATGTGCCGTGCCCGCCTGTCCCGGAAGACTGGGCTGCGGAGGGCCGGACGCCATGGGCCCGGACGCAGAAGGGGACACATCAATGATCGAGGCGCAGAGCCTCACCAAGCGGTACGGGGACAAGGTGGCGGTCGACCACCTGACGTTCCGCGTGGAGCCAGGCAAGATCACTGGCTTCCTGGGCCCGAACGGGGCGGGCAAGACGACCACGATGCGGCTGATCCTGGGCCTGGACCGGCCGAGCGGCGGGAGCGTGACCGTGCACGGCAAGCCGTTCGGCCAGCTGGCCCAGCCGATGCGCGAAGTGGGTGCGCTGCTGGAGGCCAAGGCCGTGCACGGCGGCCGCAGCGCCTACCACCACCTGCTCTGCCTCGCCCAGACCAACAACCTGCCGGCCCGCCGGGTCGGCGAGGTCCTCGAGCTGGTGGGGCTGAGCGACGTGGCCCGCAAGCGCTCCAACGGCTTCTCGCTCGGCATGGGCCAGCGCCTCGGCATCGCCGCGGCGCTGCTCGGCGACCCGGCCATCCTCATGTTCGACGAGCCGGTCAACGGGCTCGACCCGGAGGGCATCCTGTGGATCAGGAACCTCATGAAGGCGCTGGCCGCCGAGGGCCGGACCGTGTTCGTCTCCAGCCACCTGATGTCGGAGATGGAGAACACCGCGGACCACCTGCTCGTCATCGGGCGCGGCCGGCTGATCGCGGACTGCACCGTGGCCGAGTTCATCGCCCGGAACTCGGTGCAGACGGTCCGGGTCCGCACCCCGCAGCGGGACGCCCTGGCCGGCGCCGTTCACCAGGCCGGGGGCCACGTGACCGGCGCCACCGGCGGGGTGATCGTGGTCCAGGGGCTGGCCCCGGAGCGGATCGGCGACCTGGCCTACGAGGCCGGGATCCGGCTGCACGAACTGGCGCCGGCGCAGGCCTCGCTGGAGCAGGCGTTCATGGAACTGACCGCGGCCAGTGTGGAGTTCCGGGCCGGCGGCCCCGACGTGCCCGCCGATGAGCCGGTGACTTCGGGAAGGGTGGCCTGAGATGAGCATGACGGCACCGACGCCCACGGCCGCCCGCCCGGCGCGGCTGGGGCCCCCGGCCGCCCGGGCCGGCCTCGGCGGCGCGATCCGCTCCGAGCTGACCAAGATCCGTTCCGTGCGGTCCACCTACTGGACGCTGCTCGCCATGATCGTCGTCACCGTCGGCATCGGTGGGCTGACGTGCCTGGGCGCGGTCGCGCACCCCGACCGCGGGCCCGGTTTCGACGCCACCATGCGCAGCCTGGCCGGCCTGATCCTGGGGCAACTGATCATCGTGGTACTGGGGGCACTGACGGTGACCTCGGAATACTCCACCGGGATGATCCATACCTCACTGACGGTGCAGCCGCGGCGGGGCACACTGCTCGCCGCCAAGGGCCTCGTCTTCGCGGCGGTCAGCCTGGTCACCGGGCTGGTCGCGGCCTTCCTCTCGTTCTTCATCGGCCAGGCCATCCTGTCCACCAAGCACCTGAGCGTCACCCTCGGGGATCCGAACGTCCTCCGGGCGGTCATCGGCGGGGGGCTGTTCCTGGCCGTGTGCGGGATGCTCGCCTTCGGCCTCGGCGCGCTGCTGCGGCACACGGCGGCGGCCATCACCGCGTCCATCGGGCTGCTGTTCGTCCTGTTCGTGCTGTCCAACTTCCTGCCGTCATCGTGGCAGGACCACGTGGACAAGTGGATCCCGTTCAACGCGGGCAGCCAGATCTGGTTCGCGGTCCGGCAGCCGGGCTCGCACATGTTCGCGCCCTGGACCGGCTTCGCGGTGTTCGCCGGGTACGCGGCCATCGCGATCATCGCGGGGGCGGCCGCGTTCCTCAGGCGCGACGCCTGACGGATCAGCAGTGGACCCGCCGGCGCGCCCCCAGGGGCAGGGGTGCGCCGGCGGCGGTGGCCCGGCCGCATCCCCCCGCGGCCGGGCCACCTGCCGTGCTACACCTGGCAGCGCGGGCACCAGAAGGTGACCCGGCCCTCCGGGTCGGCGCCCTGGCCGGCCCGCTGCACCGGGGCGCCGCAGCGGCGGCACGGCCGGCCGCCCCGCCCGTAGACCCAGTGCTCCTGGCCGCGCTGCAGCCGCCCGGTCGTGATGTGCCCGATCCGGTTGCGGTTTGCGGCCAGCAGCCGTTGTGCCAGCGTGACCAGGGCGGGCAGGTCCGGCACGTCGCCGATCGGGCGCCACGGATGGATGCCGCGCAGGAACAGCACCTCGCACTTGTACACGTTGCCGATCCCGGCCAGGTTGCGCTGATCCAGCAGGGCCTCACCGGCGGCGCGCTGCGGCTGAGCCTGCAGCCGCCGCGCCGCCTCAGCGGGATCCCAGTCATCGCCCAGCAGGTCGGGCCCGAGGTGCCCGACCACCTGGAACTCCTGGCTGGTCGGGAGCACCTCGACGACGCCAAGCTGATAGCCCACGGCCTGCCACTGGTCGTTGGCCAGCACCAGCCGGACCCGGTGGCCGCCGTCCAGCCGGGCGCGGGCCGGGCGCACCCGCCACGCGCCGTCCATCTTCAGGTGGGTGTGCACGGTCAGCCCGCCGTCCACCCGGGTGAGCAGGTGCTTGCCCCGGGACAGCGACCCGGTCACCTGCCGCCCGGTCAGGTCGGTCGTGGCGTACCGGGGGACGCGGAAATCGCTGCGGGTGAGCACCCGCCCGGCGAGTGCCTCACGCAGCCGCAGCGCCGCGTGCCAGACCGTGTCGCCCTCGGGCATGATCCCCCAGTATGCCCGGGTGAGGGGACTGGCACGGGCCAGCGCCGGCCGCCCGGCCGGGCCGCCGGGCACCGGGTCACAGCAGCTTGCGCAGCCGGAACAGGTCGGGCAGGCTCGCGTCCACCCTGACCCGGCCGGTGAGCCAGGCCCGGCCGAACCGCCCGGGGTCGGCCGCGATCGAGATGAGGTCGTCGCTGCGGGCGTGGAACCGGACGTGGGCCCGCTCGTCACCCGGGCCCAGCTCGGTCACCGGGCCGGCCCCATGCTCGGTGATGGTCGTGGTGAAGGTGACGCCGAGATCGGTAACGGTGCAGCTCAGCGAGCGATCAGCGAGGTGGGTGGCCCGGGCCGCCGGGTCCATGTCGGAGAGCCGCATGGCCAGCGCTTCCAGCGCACGGCGGCACTCCTGAGCGGTCGCCATCGTTGCCTCTCTTTCTGCTAAGAATCCAATTGTGCCCCGCCCCGGTCCCGGCCGGGCCGCCGGCGGCCAGCGTGGCGCGGCCGGATGCTGACCCAGCCGGCCGCTCAGCGGCGGTAGCGTTTCATCGGGGAGCCCTGGCCGCCGCGCCGCGAGCGCGGCGGGACAGCATTGCCCGGCGGACACGCCGGGCGAGAGGAGTCCGACGTGACGCAGCATGATCCGGCACCGGCCGCCGACCCCGCCCCCGGGGCCGCCGGCCCCGCCCCCGGGGCCGCAGGGGACACCGGTGACAGCCGGGTCGACGACGCCCTGCGCAAGCTGGCCGACCTGGCTGACCTGCCGGTCCATGAGCACCCGGCGGTGTTCGGCGAGATCCACGAGGCGCTGGCCGGTGCGCTGGGGACGCTCGGCCCCGCGACCGGCCCGGCGGCCCGCGCACCGGGCCGCTGACCGGCCGGGCCGGGGCATGAGCGCGCGGAGACGGCTGGACGCCGAGCTCGTCCGGCGCGGGCTGGCCCGGTCCCGGGAGCACGCCGCCGAGCTGGTGACCGCCGGGCGGGTGGCCGTGGCGGGCCAGGCGGCCGCGAAGACCGCCACCCAGGTCGGCCAGGACGAGCCGATCACGGTCCGGGACGAGACCGCCGATCCCGGGTACGCCTCACGGGGCGGCGGCAAGCTGGCCGGCGCCCTGGCCGCGTTCGGCGGGCTGCGGGTGGCCGGGCGGCGCTGCCTGGACGCCGGCGCCTCCACCGGCGGCTTCACCGACGTGCTGCTGCGGGCGGGCGCCGCGCACGTGGTCGCGGTGGACGTGGGCTATGGCCAGCTGGCCTGGGCGCTGCGCAGCGACGAGCGGGTCACCGTGCTGGACCGGGTGAACGTGCGCCACCTGCGGCCCGAGCAGGTGGCCCCGCCTCCTGAGCTGGTCACCGCCGACCTGTCGTTCATCTCACTCAGCCTGGTGCTGGCTGCCCTGGCCGCCGCGGCGGCCCCGGACGCGGATTTCGTGCTGCTGGTCAAGCCGCAGTTCGAGGTCGGCAAGGGCCGGGTCGGCGCGGGCGGGGTGGTGCGCGACCCCGCGCTGCGCGCCGAGGCCGTCACCGCGGTGGCCGCGACGGCCGCCCGCTCCGGCCTGGGCGTCGCGGGGATCACCGCCAGCCCGCTGCCCGGCCCGGCCGGCAACGTGGAGTACTTCCTCTGGCTGCGCCGCGGGGCGCCGCCGCTCGATCCGGCGGTGCTGGACCAGGCCATCGCGGAGGGTCCTCAATGAGCGGCAAGCGGACCGTGCTCGTCATGGCGCACACCGGCCGGCCCGCCGCGCTGGCCAGTGCGCGGCTGGTCGCGGACATGCTGCTGTCCGCGGGAATCACCGTGCGGGTGGTGGAGACCGAGGCGGCCGACCTGGGCTGTGCGGGCGCGGGCGTGGTCCCGGCCACCCCCGAGGCGGTCCGCGAGGCCGAGATGGTGATCGTCCTCGGCGGCGACGGCACGCTGCTGCGGGTGGCCGAGATGACCCGGCCGGCCGGGGTGCCGCTGCTCGGCATCAACCTCGGCCACGTCGGGTTCCTGGCCGAGGCGGAAGCCGACGACCTGCCCGACGTGATCGACCGGGTGGTGGAACGGCGCTACGCGGTGGAACAGCGGATGACGGTGGACGTGACCGTGCGGCAAAATGGCACGGTCATCGTCACCACCTGGGCGCTCAACGAGGCCAGCGTGGAGAAGGCCGCCCGCGAGCGCATGATCGAGGTGGTGACGGAGATCGATGGCCGCCCGCTGTCCCGGTGGGGGTGTGACGGAGTGGTGTGCGCGACCCCGACCGGCTCGACCGCGTACGCGTTCTCCGCGGGCGGCCCGGTGGTCTGGCCCGAGGTGGAGGCGCTGCTCATGGTCCCGATCAGCGCGCATGCCCTGTTCGCCGGCCCGATGGTCGTCTCGCCCAGCGCCGTGCTGGCCGTGGAGGTGCTCGGCGGGTCCGGGGCGGGCCAGCCTTCAGCCGGGGTGCTGTGGTGCGATGGGCGGCGCCGGGTGGACCTGCCGGCCGGGGCCCGGGTCGAGGTCCGGCGCGGCGCGCTGCCCGTGCTGCTGGCCCGTCTGCTGGGCCCGGGAGAGAGCGGGGCCGCGGCGGCGGGCGCCCCGTTCACCGACCGGCTGGTGGCCAAGTTCGGCCTCCCGGTGGCCGGCTGGCGCGGCCGGGTGGCCGGCCTGGACAGCGAACAGGAGCCGCCCGCCCATGCTTGAGGAAGTCCGGATCGCCTCGCTGGGCGTCATCGAGGACGCCGTGCTGGAGCTGTCGCCCGGGTTCACCGTGGTCACCGGCGAGACCGGGGCCGGCAAGACCATGGTCGTGACCGGCCTGGGGCTGATGTTCGGCGGGCGCGCCGACCCGGCCCGGGTCCGGCCGGGGGCGGACCGGGCCACCGTGGAGGGGCGGCTGCGGATCGACCCGGCCGGCCGGGTCGCGCGGCAGGTGGCCGAGGCCGGCGGCGAGCTGGACGACGACGGGGCCACCTTGCTGCTGAGCCGCTCGGTCTCGGCCGAGGGCCGTTCGCGGGCGTACGCGGGCGGCCACTCGGTCCCGGTCTCGCTGCTCACCTACCTGGCCGGGGACCTGGTCGCCGTGCACGGCCAGGCCGACCAGCAGCAGCTGCTGCGGCCGGGCCGCCAGCGGGAGGCGCTGGACCGGTTCGCCGGCCCCGCCCTGGCGGCGGTGGCCACCGATTACCAGCGCGGCTACGCCCGGCACCGCGAGGTCCAGGCCGAGCTGGCCGAGCTGACCACCCAGGCCCGGGAACGCAGCGCCGAAGCCGAGGACCTGCGCCGCGGGCTGGCCGAGATCGAGCGGGTGGCGCCAGCCGAAGGCGAGGACGTGGGCCTGCGGGCCGAGGAGGACCGGCTGGGCAACGCGGACGCCCTGCACAGCGCGGCCACCACGGCCCACGATGCGCTGCTCGGCGACCCGTCCAGCGGCTCCTATGACCTGCCCGACGCGGTCAGCCTGCTCGGGGCGGCCAGCCAGGCCCTGGACGCCGTGTCCGAGTTCGACCCGGCGCTGGCCGGGCTGGCGGCCCGGCTGTCGGAGGCCAGTTACCTGGTCTCCGACATCGGTGCCGAGCTCGCCTCCTACCTGCAGTCGGTGGAGGCGGACCCGGCCCGGCTGGCCGCCGTGCAGCAGCGCCGGGCGGAACTGACCCGGCTGATCCGCGGCTACGGGGGCATGCCGCCAGGCGGCCTCGGGCCCGGCGATGAGCCCGGCAGCGAGCTGGGCGGGGTGCTCGACTGGGCGAAGCAGGCGGCGGCCCGGCTGGGGGAGCTGGCGGGAGACGAGGACCGGATCACCGCCCTGGCCGCGGAGGCGGAGCGGCTGGCCGCGCAGGTGGGGGACCTGGCTGGCCAGCTGACCGCGCTGCGCACCGAGGCGGCCGCGCGTTTTTCCGCCGCCGTCACCGCGGAACTGACCGCGCTGGCCATGCCGCACGCGGCGGTGACGGTGGCGGTGCTGCCGCAGCCCGAGTTCGGCCCCTACGGCGTGGACGACGTGGAGATCAGGCTGGCCGCGCACCCCGGCGCACCGGCGCTGCCGCTGGCCAAGGGCGCCTCCGGCGGGGAACTGTCCCGGGTGATGCTGGCCATCGAGGTGGTCTTCGCCGGGGCCGACCCGGTGCCCACCTTCGTCTTCGACGAGGTCGACGCCGGTGTCGGCGGCAAGGCCGCGGTGGAGGTCGGGCGCCGGCTGGCCCGGCTGGCCCGGCTGGCCCAGGTCATCGTGGTCACCCACCTGCCCCAGGTGGCCGCGTTCGCCGACGCCCACCTGGTGGTGCGCAAGGCCGGTGACGGCAGCGTGACCCGCAGCGGGGTCACCCGGCTCGATGCCGCGGGCCGGGTCACCGAGCTGTCCCGGATGCTGGCAGGCCTGGAGGATTCCGCTTTCGGCCGGGCGCACGCCGGTGAGCTGCTCAGCGCGGCCGCTGCGGAACGGGAAGCGGCGGCCGGCCGGCAACCGGGCCCCGCCGGGCAGCTCCGCCGGTAGCCACCTGGCTCACTGGCCTCCGCCGCCCAGGGCGTCTGGCAGGATGGAGGCGATGATGGCCCCGTTTCTCAAGCTTCCCGCGAGGCACCGGGGCAGGCCGGAGGACCTGCCCGGTGTCACCGGGCGGGCGCGCCTCGATCGCCGGACCAAGCAGCTGACCAGGCGGGCCGGGGCCGGTGACATCGCCATCATCGACCATCTCGATCTCGACAAGGTCAGTGCGGACGCGCTGATCGGCCTGCAGGTGGCGGCGGTGGTGAACGTGGCGCCCAGCATCAGCGGCCGGTACCCCAACACCGGCCCCCAGGCGCTCATCGAGGCCGGGATCCCGCTGCTGGACAACGTCGGCCCCGACGTGTTCAGCCGGGTCAGCGAGGGAATGTGGGTCCGGCTGGACGGCGCGGAGCTGTACGCGGGCGGCGAGGTGGTGGCCAAGGGCCAGGTGCAGACGGCCGGCACGGTGGCCCGGGCCATGAAAGCGGCCAAGGACGGCATCGCCGTCCAGCTCGCCGCGTTCGTGACGAACACCCTCGAGTACGTGAAGGGCGAGGGTGCGCTGCTCACCGACGGCATCCCGTTCCCCGATCTGCGGACGCCGATCGAGGGACGGCACGTGCTGGTCGTGGTGCGCGGTCATCACTACCGCGAGGACCTGCTCACCCTGCGGTCATACATCCGGGAGTTCAAGCCGGTGATGGTCGGCGTGGACGGCGGCGCCGACGCGCTGCTGGAGGCCGGCTACCACCCGGACGTCATCGTCGGCGACATGGACTCGGTCACCGACGAGGGCCTGCACTGCGGGGCGGAACTGGTGGTGCACGCCTACCTGGACGGCCGCGCGCCGGGGCTGGCCCGCATCGAACGGCTCGGCCTGCCCGCGCTGCTCTGCCCGGCCGGCGGCACCAGCGAGGACGTCGCGCTGCTGATGGCCGATGAGAAGGGGGCCAGCCTGATCGTCGCGGTGGGTACCCACAACAGCCTGGACGACGTGCTGGACAAGGGCCGGCCAGGGTACGCGAGCACCTGGCTGACCCGGCTCCGGGTGGGCAGCAAGCTGGTGGACGCCAAGGGAGTGAGCCGTCTCTACCGGGACCGCATCTCCGGCTGGGCGCTGCTCGGCCTCGTCCTGGCGGCCTGCGCCACGATCCTGGTGGTGCTGCTCGCCTCGCCGGCGGGCCAGGCCGCCGGCCACATCTTCCTGACCTATCTGGGCGCGCAGTGGGACGGCGTGAAGTACTGGCTCAGTGGGATCCTCTAGCCCGGGGATATCGAGTGATCGACTTCCGCTACCACCTCGTCTCCATCGTGGCCGTGTTCCTGGCGCTGGCCATCGGCATCGTCATCGGCTCCACCTCGGTCCTCAAGGGCGCCACCCTGAGCGTGCTGGAGCGGACCTCCAGCGCGGAGAAGGCCAAGATCGACTCGCTGCTCAACCAGAACGCCCTGCTGAAGCAGCAGCACAACGCGGACCAGGCGTTCGCCGGGGCCAGCGAGAGCCTGCTGCTCCGCGACCTGCTGGCTGGCCAGCACGCCGTCCTGGTGCTGGCGCCGGGCGCACCGGGGCCGGTGACCAGCGGGGTCACGACGGCGCTGACCCTGGCCGGGGCCACGGTCACCGGCCAGGTCCAGCTGCAGCAGCCGCTGCTGGCCACCGGCAGCCAGGCGGCCCTGGACACGCTGAACCGGCAGCTGACCCCGGCCGGGGTGACACTGCGGGCCGGCACCCCCGAGGCACAGGCCGGGCAGCTGATCGCCAGCGCCCTGCTGACCCGCAGCCCGCTGGGACAGCCCCCCGCGGGATTCACCAGCAGCGCCAGCCGGGCCATCCTGAGCGGTTACGCGGCGGGAGGTTTCCTGAGTGTCAGCCAGCCGGTCACCGGGCGTGCCACCCTGGCTGTCGTGATGATCCCGGCCAGCCCGCCGTCCGCCAACGACGCCAACGCCGCGAACCAGACGCTGGTGACCCTGACCGAGCAGCTGAACGCCGCGGCCGACGGCACGGTGATGGCCGGCCAGGCCAGCGGTTCCGGCCCCGGCAGCGCCATCGACCTGCTGCGGGCCAGCGGCCAGCCGGCCCACCTGAGCAGCGTGGACAACGCCGACGCGACCAGCGGCCAGATCGTCGTGGCCCAGGCCCTGTACGAGGCCCTGGCCAGCGGGAAGTCGGGCAGCTACGGCAGCCTGCCGAACGCCGGGTCGGCCGGTCCCTCGCCGGCGCCGACCCCGGCCGTACTCCCGTCGTCCGCTGCCACGCGCTCCGTGACCCGGCCCGGCGCCACCGGTCGGCTGGGCGTGACGGCCAGCGCCACGGCGAGCGCCCGGTGACCGCCCGGAACCGCCAGCCGCGGCCCGCCGCGCTGGCCGGCGCGCTGGCGGCGGCCGCCGCCTGGGCCGCCTACCGGGGGCTGACCCGCCGGCCGCCCGGCGGCGCGGCCACCTGGAGCCGCACCAACCACCGCGGTGAACAGCTGACCCTGCTGGAAGGCCCGGCGCTGGCGGCGGGCGCGGTGCTGGCCGCCGCGGCCGCGCCTGGCCTGCCCGCCCGGGCCCGCGCCGCGATGATCACCGCAGCCGCCGCGGCCGCCGCGTGCGGCGGCTACGACGACCTGGCCGGCGGCGGTGACCGCCGCGGCTTCCGCGGGCACCTCGGCGCGCTCGCGCACGGCGAGCTGACCACCGGGGCGGTGAAGATCGGCGGGATCGGCGCGGCCGGGCTGGCCGCGGGTGCCCTGCTCGGCGGCCAGCCCACGGACGTGCTGCTGAACGGCGCGCTGATCGCGGGCAGCGCCAACCTCATCAACCTGTTCGACCTGCGGCCGGGCCGGGCCATCAAGGTGGCGGTGACGGCCAGCGGCCTGGCGGTCACGGCCCCGGGGGCCGCCGCGCGGCGGCGGCGGATCACCCGGCCGCTGCCCCCCGCGCCGGGCGGAACGCCGGCCGGGACGGCCGCAGGGGCCATGCTGGCCGTGCCGCTCGGCGCCGCCCTCGCGCTGCTGGGCGAGGACCTGGGTGAGCGGGCCATGCTCGGCGACGCGGGCGCCAACGCGCTCGGTGCGCTGCTCGGCACGGCCGCCGCGGCCGGGCTGGGGCGGCCGGCCCGGATCACGCTGCTGGCCGGCGTCACCGGGCTGACCGCCGCCAGCGAGGTGGTGAGCTTCACCCGGGTGATCGAGCGGACCCCGGCGCTGCGCTGGCTGGACGAGCTCGGCCGGCGGCCCGCCCCGGTGGCCGCCCCCGGCGGCACCCGGGCGGGGGCCACCGGCGGGACGGCCCCCGGCGGGCCGTCATCCGGGCCGGGCACGCCAGCGCCTGCCACGCCCCGGTGACCGGGATCCGCGCCCCGGTCACCAGGACCGGCCCGCGGCGCCCGGCCAGCGGGGGAGGAATCGGCCGCGCCGCCCTGGCGATCAGCGCCATCACCGTGGTCTCCAACGTCATCGGGTTCGGCCGCCAGCTCGTCTTCGCGCACACCGTCTCGGCCACCTGCCTGGGCACCGCCTACGTCACGGCCAACCAGGTGCCGAACATCATCTACGACGTGATCATCGGAGGCGCGCTGACCAGCGCGCTGGTGCCGGTGCTGGCCGGCCCGGCGGCCCTGCGGCTGCAGGCCGGCGCGGCAGGCGCCGACGGGGAAGCGAGCCAGATCACCTCGGCCCTGCTCACCTGGACGGTGCTGCTGCTCGCCCCGGCCAGCGCCATCATCGCCCTGGCCGCCGGGCCGCTGGCCACGGCGCTGCTCGCCGGGGCGCCGCGGTGCGCGCACGCGCCGATCGTGGCGGCCAGCACCCGGATGCTGGCTGTGTTCGCCCCGCAGATCCTGCTCTACGGGCTGGCCGTGGTGCTGTACGGCGTACTGCAGGCGCACCGCCGGTTCACCGTCCCGGCGCTCGCGCCGGTGCTGTCCAGCGTGATCGTGGTCAGCGCCTACCTGGCGTTCGTGCCGCTGAGCCACGGCACGCGCAACCATCTGGCCGGCCTGCCCGGCCGGCCGAGCTGGTCCTGTCGGCCGGCACCACGGCGGGGGTCGCGGCGCTGGCGCTGACCGCGCTCGGCCCGGTGCTGCGGCTGCGGCTGCGGCTGCGGCCCACGCTGCGGTTCCCCCCGGGCGTGGCCCGGCGGATCGGCGGCCTGGCCACGGTCGGGGTGGCCGCGCTCATCGCCCAGGACGCCTCGGTGATCGCGGTCATGCTGCTGGCCAACGGCCACCAGGGGCACGGCGGCCTGGTGCTGTACAACTTCGGCTGGCAGGTGTTCTTCGTGCCGTACGCGGTGCTCGCCGTGCCCATCGCCACCACCGCGTTCCCGGTGCTGTCCGCGGCGGAGGACGCCCGGTTCGACGAGACCGCGGCCACCGCCACCCGGGCCGTCATGCTGGCCGGCTGGCTGGGCGCCGCCCTGCTGGCGGGCGCGGCCATCCCGGCGGCGCGGCTGTTCGAGCATCAGCCCGCGCAGGCGCGGACCCTCGCGCTGACCTTCGTCGCGTTCGCGCCCGGGATCGTCGGCTACGGCCTGACCGCCTGCCTGTCCCGGGTGCTGTTCGCCGACGGGCGGGCCCGGCCGGCCGCGGCCGCCCTGATCGCTGGCTGGCTGCTGGTCATCGCCGCGGACGTGGCCGCCGTGGCGCTGGTGCCGGCCCGCTGGGTGGTGCCGGTCCTCGGCCTGGGCAACACGGCCGGGCTGACCGCCGGCGGCCTGGCGCTGCTCGCCGTGGTGGGCCGCGTCCGGGGCCGGGCCGCGCTGCGCGGGGCGGCGCGGGCGGCGCTGGCCGGGCTGCTCGGGGCGGCGGCCGGGACCGCTGCCGGGGTGGCCGTCTCGGCCGCCGCCCCGGCCGGGGATTTCGTGGTGAACGCCGCGGTCACCGGACTCGCCTGCGGCTGCGTCGTGCTCGGGTTCGGGGGCACGGCCCTGCTGCTGGACGGCGGGAACCTGCGCGCGGTGCTGGTCCGCGCGCGGGACCGGCTGCCCGGCCCGGGAGTGTCCCGGTGAGCTACCCGGCCGGGGCGGGCCTGAAGGTCAGTTACCTGCTGGCCAGCACGGCCGGTGGCACCGCGCGGCACGTGGCCATGCTGGCCCGGGGCGGCGCAGCCCGGGGCGCGGCGGTCGCGGTGTACGGGCCGGGCCCGGCCCTGGAGGCGGTGGCCGGCCCGGCGGGGCCGCCCGGCGGCTGCGGCCGGACGGCGGTCCGGACCGCCGAGCTGGACATCGCCGCCCGGCCGCGGCCGGCGCGGCGACGGCGCGGCGGTGCTGCGGCTGCGCCGGCTGCTGGACCGCGACCTGCCGGACGTGCTGCACGCGCACGGGCTGCGCGCGGCCGCGCTGGCCGCGCTGGCCGCGCTGACCTGGCCGGGCGCGGCTCGCCGCCCGCCCCCGCTGGCCGTCACCGTGCATAACGCCCCGCCCGGCGGGCCTGCCGCCGCCGCGGTCTATGGCGTGCTGGAACTGCTGGTCGCCCGGCGGGCCGACGCGGTGCTCACCGTCTCCGCGGACCTCGAGGAGCGGATGCGCCGCCGCGGCGCGCGGCTCGCCGGGCGGGCCCTGGTGCCGGCGCCCACGGCCGGGCCTGCCGCTCCCGCCGCGGTGGCGGCGCTGCGCGGGGAACTCGGCGCGGTGGGCCGGCCCGTGGTGCTGGCGGTGGGGCGGCTGGCCGCGCAGAAAGGGTTCGGCACGCTCATCGAGGCGGCCGCCCGCTGGCAGCGCCCGCCGGGCGCCGGGGCCGCCGGTGAGGCCAGGCCGCGGAGCGCGGACGCGCTGCTGGTCATCGCCGGAGCCGGGCCGCTGGACCGGGCGCTGCGGCGCCAGGCCGGGGCGGCAGGCGCGGCGGTGCGGTTCCTCGGGCACCGGGCCGACGTCCCGGTCCTGCTGGCCGCGGCCGACGTGGTCGCGGTGCCCAGCGTCTGGGAGGGCCAGCCGCTCCTCGTGCAGGAGGCGCTGCGGGCGGGCCGCCCCGTGGTGGCCTCGCGGGCCGGCGGCATCCCCGAGCTGACCGGGCCCGGGGGTGCCCGGCTGGTGCCACCCGGGGACCCGGCGGCGCTGGCCGATGCGGTGGCCCGGCTGCTCGACCGGCCGCCGGAGGCCGCCGCCCAGGGTGCCGCCGCGCGGGCCCGGGCGGCCGCGCTGCCCACCGAGGACCTGGCCGTCGAGCAGGTGCTCCGGCTGTACCGGCAGCTGACCCGTGGCTGAGAGGCCGGCCCACGCTGCCCCGCCGAGGAGCCGCCCAAGTTACCCGACAGTTCGTATTTGATCGGTTGCATCGCGCCATTCGGGTTGAAACGTCGCCGAGGCTATGCTCACCTGTCTTCCTGGGACCGAATGTCTACCGCCCAGGAGCCTGGTAGGGGGAGCGCGTGCCACCGCACAAGCCACGGCTGGACGAGCCTGCGCTCGGGCCGGGGAAGGCCAGCACACGTCCCAGGCCGCGGCAGGAGCCCGGCCGCGCCGCCCGGGCCCGCAAAAACGGGACGGGCCGCGATCCCGGCGGCGAGCCCGCCCAGGACGCGATCATCCTCGCCATGGAGGACGCCGGCCGGACCGGCACCGGGCCGGGCCCGGCCGCCGGGGACGCCGCCCCGGCCGCCGGGGACGCCGCCCCGGCCGCGCCGGGAACACCGGCCGGATCCCCGCCGCAGGCCGCACGCGGCGCGCTGCCGCCACTGGCCACGCCGGGGCCCGCGCCGTCCTGGGGCAAGGTCCTCATAACCACCATCCGGTTGTGGGCCGAGCGGCGGCGGCACCCTGGTGGCGCCGGGACCGGGGCCACCAGGCGGCGGCTGAGCCGCCGCGGGCGGCTGCTGCTCGTCCTGGGGTGCATCGTGGCGCTGGCCGTGGCGGCCGCTACCGTCGCGCTCAGCCTCAGCGGGACCGCGGCACCGCGGGCGGGCCGGGCCCGGCCCGCACGGACCGCGGCGCCCGCCGCCGCCGCCCTGCGCGCCGCGGCGGCGGCCCGGGCGCAGGCGGCCGGGTGGATCATGACCCAGGTCGGCGCCGGCGCCATCGTGTCCTGTGACCCGCAGATGTGCGCGGACCTGCAGCACGCCGGGGTCCCGGCCGGGCGGCTGCTCGTGCTCGGCACCGGGAGCACCGGGCCGCTCGGCAGCGACGTCATCGTGTCCACCGCGGCAGTGCGCCAGGAGTTCGGCGCCCGGCTCACCGCGGTGTACGCGCCGGTGACGCTGGCCAGCTTCGGGACCGGCAGCGCCCAGGCGGCCATCCGGGTCGTCGCCCCCGATGGGAGCGCCGCCTACCTGTCCGGCCTGCGCACGGACGTAGCGGCCCGCGCGTCGGCGGGCCGCCAGCTGCTGGGCAACCCGCGGATCCGGGCCACCGCCGCCGTGCGCCGGGCGCTGGCCGCCGGCCAGGTGGACTCCCGGCTGCTCACCGTCCTCGCGGCACTGGCCACCATGCACACCGTGGACGTACTCGCGGCCGCCCCCCCGGTGCCGGGCGCCAGCGCCGGGATCCCGGTCCGCGCGGCGGTCATCACGCCAGGCCGCCCGGTGCCCCATCACCCGCGCTGGCCCAACACCCTCCGGTCGCTGGCCCAGTTCCTGCGGAATCAGCAGGCCCCGTACCGGCCGGGCAGCATCGCGGCCATCCAGGTGGGCAGGCACAGCGCACTGCGGGTCGGGTTCGCGGCACCCAGCCCGCTCGGGCTGCTCGGCAAGAGCTGACCAGCGGCCGGCCAGCGCGAGGTAACCAGCGAGAGAGTGGGGGAACACGATGAGACGGAATTCCGGATGAGCCGGCCGCGTCGCCGGGCCGCCCGGCTGGGCCTGCTGCTGGCCAGCGGCCTGCTGATGGTGGCCAGCCTGGCCGGCCCGGCCGCGGTGGCCGTGGCCGCCCCCGCGTCGTCCGGGCACGGCTGGATCAGGCTGGCCCACCTGTCGCCCAACACGCCGGCCGTGGACGTCTACCTGTACAGCTACGGGATGCCCAACGCGGAGATCGTGCTGCACCACGTCAGCTACGGCACGGTGTCGCCTTACGAGCGGGTGGCCAGCGGCGAGTACACGGTGGCCATGCGCGGCGCCGGCGCCCCGGCGGGCTCCACCCCGGTACTGTCCAGCAACCTCATGGTGCACGCCGGGCGCGCTTACACGGTGGCCGGGATGGGACCGGAGAAAGCGCTCCGGCTCCAGGTGCTGGATGACCGGCTGACCACCCCCAAGGGCAGGTCACTGGTCCGGGTGATCCAGGCGTCGTTGCAGCAGCATCGGGTCACGGTGCGCGCGGGCGGGTCGACGCTGGCCAGCCAGCTGCCCTTCGCCAGCGTCACCCGGTACGGCAGCAACGTACCGGGGACCTGGGCGGTGCACGCCCAGGGCGCGACGGAGAGCTGGTCCGGGCCGGTCAAGCTGAGTGCCGGCTCCATCCACACGCTCGTCGTGCTGGACTCGGCCAGCGGCCTGGAGGTCAGTGACCTGATGGACGCGGCCGGCGCCGGAAACGCGCCCAGCGGCGCGGCCGGGACCGGCCTGGGCGGCACCGCCCCGGTGCCCGCCCCGTCGCCGCTGCCGTGGCTGGCCGCGCTCGGGGCCGGCCTGGCGCTCGCCGCGGCGGCCACGATCCGGCTGCGCCGCGGCAGGGCAGTGGCCCGGCACGCCCGCTGATGACGGCCGGCGCGCCCGCGCCGGTCACCCGGTCCCGGCCGCCGGGCCGGCGCGGGCGGCGTACCCCGCCGTGGCGCAAGGTGGCGCGGCGGCCGCGCACCGCCGCCGCGATGCTGGCCGGCCTGCTCGCCGCGGCCGCCGCGGTGACCGGGCTGCTGCTGCGCTCCGGGCGGCCCGGCCTGCCGCCGGAGCGCCTGCCGGCCAGTGCGGCGGCCCTGGTCCCGGTGGGCCGCCCGGCGGCGGTGCCGCAGCCGTCCTCGTCCCGGCCGGTGCCGCCGCCGGTGTGGCTGCGCATCCCGGCGATCGGGGTGCGCAGCCGGCTGATCCGGCTGGGGATCACCCGGCAGGGCACTTTGCAGGTGCCCGCGAGCACGGCCGTGGCGGGCTGGTACACCGGCAGCCCGCGGCCGGGCGCGATCGGGTCCGCGGTCATCGCCGGGCACATCGACTCCCGGCTGGGACCGGGGGTGTTCTTCCGGCTGCGGCTGCTGCGGCCGGGCAACCGCGTCTACGTCCGGCAGGCCGGCGGCCGGCTGGCCGTCTTCCGGGTCACCGCGGTGCGCCAGTACGCCAAGGCCCGCTTCCCGACGGCCCGGGTGTACGGCCCGGCGCCCGACCCGGAACTGCACCTGATCACGTGCGGTGGCGCGTTCGACGCGGCGGCCGGCGGCTACCTGTCCAACATCGTCGTCTACAGCACCGAGGTCCGCTGACGCCGCGCCGGGCCGCAGCGCGGGTCACCAGCCGCGCGCCCGCCACTCGGCCAGGTGCGGCCGCTCGGCGCCCAGCGTGGTGTCGCGGCCGTGCCCCGGGTACACCCAGGTGCCGTCGGGCAGCACGCCGAACACCCGTGCCTCCAGGTCATCCATCAGCGAGCCGAACCGCTCCGCGTCGCCCTGGGTGTTCCCCGGGCCGCCGGGGAACAGCGAGTCCCCGGAAAACAGGTGCGGGGAGCCGGCCAGCGCGCCGCCGGCGTCGTAGCACAGCGCGATGCTGCCCGGCGTATGGCCGCGCAGGTGGATCACCGCGAGGCGGCACGACCCCACCGGCACGGAATCGCCGTTATGCACCAGGGTGGTGACCTTGACCGGAAGCTCGCCGGCGTCGTCGGGGTGCGCCACCACCTCGGCGCCGGTGGCCGCCTGCACCTCGGCCAGCGCCTGCCAGTGGTCGAAGTGCTGGTGGGTGGTGATGATCGTGCGCAGCGGCCGGTCCCCGATGAGCTCCAGCAGCCGGCCCGCCTCGTTGGCCGCGTCGATCAGCGCCGCCTCGCCGGTGTCCGTGCAGGTGAGCAGGTAGGCGTTGTTGTCCATCGGCCCTACGGACAGCTTCGTCACGGTCAGGCCGGGCAGGTCCCGCGTGTCAGGCGGGCCGCCGGGGGTCACGTTCCCGGTGTAGGCCACCAGCGTCTCCTCGCGTTGCGCTTGCTGCCCTTTGTATACCGAACGGCCCCGGCCGCGTCATCCTCCACCCCGGATGGCAGGTGTGGCCGGCCCGGCCCGGGCGCTACCGCCACGGTGGCCTGCTCGACGACGGCCAGCGCCCGGGCGTCGCCTTCGGTCGGCATGGCCCTCCTAATGCCGCGGTTCCCGGCCATCTTCTCCGGCCGGGATGGCACCCTGGAACTGGACGAGCGGGCGGCCGGGGGCCGGGCCGCGGCGGCTGGGCCGTGGCGGGCATGCGCCCGTGCCGCCGGACGGGAAGTCTTCCCGCGCCATCGTTGTTTTGTCAGTGGCCCCGAGTAGCATGGCGCTCCCTGTCGGCGGAGGGGTTACCCCGTTCCTGACCTGGAGATCCGTCATGATGACCCGGAGAATCGTGACCCGGAGAGCAGAGCGCAGTGGCTGACCGACTTGTCGTGCGCGGTGCCCGCGAGCACAACCTCAAGGATGTCTCGCTGGACCTGCCGCGCGATTCCATGATCGTCTTTACCGGCCTGTCCGGGTCCGGGAAGTCCAGTCTCGCCTTCGACACGATCTTCGCCGAGGGCCAGCGGCGGTACGTCGAATCGCTGTCCGCCTACGCCCGGCAGTTCCTGGGCCAGATGGACAAGCCGGACGTGGACTTCATCGACGGCCTGTCCCCGGCCGTGTCCATCGACCAGAAGGCGGCCAGCCGCAACCCCCGGTCCACCGTGGGCACGATCACCGAGGTTTACGACTACCTGCGGCTGCTGTACGCGCGGGTGGGCAAGCCGCACTGCCCGCTGTGCGGCCGGCCGATCGCCCGGCAGACCCCGCAGCAGATCGTGGACCGGGTGCTGGAGCTGGAGGAGGGCATCCGGTTCCAGGTGCTCGCGCCGGTCATCCGCGGCCGCAAGGGGGAGTACACCGAGCTGCTCCGCGAACTGCAGGCCAAGGGGTACTCCCGGGCCCGGGTGGACGGCACGGTGATCCGGCTGGACAGCGTCGGGGACGGCGCCGGGCTGCCCGCGCTCAAGAAGTACGAGAAGCACACGATAGAGGTCGTGGTGGACCGGCTGGCGGTCAAGCCGGACGCGCGGCGGCGGCTGACCGACTCGGTGGAGACGGCGCTGGCCCTGTCCGGCGGCGTCGTGCTGCTGGATTTCGTGGACCTGCCGGAGGCCGACCCGCACCGGGAGCGGATGTACTCCGAGCACCTGGCCTGCCTGTACGACGATCTGTCCTTCGAGGAGCTGGAGCCGCGCTCGTTCTCGTTCAACTCCCCGTGGGGCGCCTGCCCGGAGTGCACCGGGCTGGGCACCCGGATGGAGGTGGACCCTGAGCTCGTCGTCGCCGACCCGGACAAGACCCTGGCCGAGGGCGCGATCGGGCCGTGGTCGGGCGGGCACGTCAGCGACTACTTCATCCGGCTCATCGAGGCGCTCGGCAACTCGCTGGCGTTCAGCGTCGACACCCCGTGGGGACGGCTGCCCGCCGTGGCCCGCAAGGCGCTGCTGCACGGCTACGACCAGCAGGTGCACGTCCGGTACAAGAACCGCTACGGCCGGGAGCGCTCGTACTACACCTCGTTCGAGGGCGCGATCCCCTACATCGAGCGGCGGCACGCCGAGGCGGAGTCCGACTCCAGCCGGGAGCGCTACGCCGGGTACATGCGCGAGGTGCCGTGCCCGACCTGCCGTGGGTCCCGGCTCAAGCCGATCGCGCTGGCGGTCACGGTGGACGGCCGCTCCATCGCGGAGTTCTGCGCGCTGCCGATCGGCGAGCTGGCCAAGCTGCTGCGCACGCTGGACCTGTCCGAGCGGGACATGCAGATCGCCGGGCGGATCCTCAAAGAGGTCAACGCCCGGCTCGGCTTCCTGCTCGACGTGGGGCTGGACTACCTGTCGCTGGACCGGGCCTCCGCCACGCTGGCCGGCGGCGAGGCGCAGCGCATCCGGCTGGCCACCCAGATCGGCTCCGGGCTGGTCGGTGTGCTGTACGTGCTGGACGAGCCGTCCATCGGGCTGCACCAGCGGGACAACCACCGGCTGCTGGAGACCCTGATCCGGCTCCGCGACCTGGGCAACACGCTGATCGTGGTGGAACACGACGAGGACACGATCCGGGCCGCGGACTGGGTGGTGGACATCGGGCCCGGCGCGGGGGAGCACGGCGGCAACATCGTGGTGTCCGGGCCGGTCGCCGAGCTGATGGCCAGCCCCGACTCGCTGACCGGCGCCTACCTGACCGGCCGGAGGGGCATCGCCGTCCCGGCGCAGCGGCGCAAGCGGTCGAAGTCCCGCGAGGTCGTGGTCAAGGGGGCCAGCGAGCACAACCTCAAGAACGTGGATGTGGCGTTCCCGCTGGGCTGCCTGATCGCGGTCACCGGGGTCTCCGGGTCGGGGAAGTCCACGCTGGTCAACGACATCCTGTACAGCTCGCTGGCCCGCGAGCTGCACGGGGCGCGCACCGTCCCCGGCAGGCACCTGCGGGTCACCGGGCTGAACCAGCTCGACAAGGTGGTCCACGTGGACCAGGGGCCGATCGGCCGCACCCCGCGGTCCAACCCGGCCACCTACACCGGGGTGTTCGACCACATCCGCAAGCTGTTCGCGGCCACCACCGAGGCCAAGGTCCGCGGCTACCTGCCGGGCCGGTTCTCGTTCAACGTCAAGGGCGGCCGCTGTGAGGCCTGCTCCGGGGACGGCACGATCAAGATCGAGATGCAGTTCCTGCCCGATGTGTACGTGCCCTGCGAGGTGTGCCACGGCGCCCGGTACAACAACGACACCCTGGCCGTGCACTACAAGGGCAAGAGCATCGCCGAGGTGCTGGACATGCCGATCGAGGAGGCCAGCGAGTTCTTCGCGGCCATCCCGGCGATCCACCGCCACCTGCGGACGCTCACCGACGTGGGCCTGGGCTACGTGCGGCTGGGGCAGCCCGCGCCCACGCTGTCCGGCGGCGAGGCGCAGCGGGTGAAGCTGGCCTCGGAACTGCAGCGCCGGTCCACCGGGCGGACCATCTACGTGCTGGACGAGCCCACCACCGGGCTGCACTTCGAGGACATCCGCAAGCTGCTGGGCGTGCTCGGCCGGCTGGTGGACGGCGGCAATACCGTCATCGTCATCGAGCACAACCTGGACGTGATCAAGACCGCGGACTGGGTCATCGACCTCGGCCCCGACGGCGGCTCGCGCGGCGGGCAGATCGTCGCGGTGGGCACCCCGGAGGAGGTGGCCCAGGTCGAGGCCAGCCACACCGGCCAGTACCTGCGCAAACTGCTCGACGTCTGACCCCGGGCCAGGGTCAGCAGATGGGGCGGACGGGCCGCTCCGCACGGTGGAAAAGGCGCTCGGCCGCCTTTAGGATCGGGCCTATGGCCTCCCGCTTAGCCGCGGCACTCGCCGTCCTCGGGCTGGCCGGGCTGGCGGCCGCCTGCGGCGGGCAGGCCGGCCCGGCGCATCCGGGCACGACCCCGCACGAGAGACCGGCCCCCGGGACGGCAGGCCCGGTGGTCGCGGCACGGGGCGTGCCCAACTGCAGCGCCCGGGCCGGTACCGCACCGATGCTGCCGCCCGGCCGGGTCAGCCTCGTCTCCCTGGGCGGCACCCCGTTCGGCGTCGCCGCTGCTGCCGGGGGTTGGGCCTTCGTGTCGGCGGCCGGCCCGGGCATCGGGGTGTTCCGCACCGGCGGCACCCGGGCGCTGACTCCGGTCGGCCGGGTCAGCGTCCCCGGTGGCACGCTGCTCGGCGAGACCCTGACCCGGGACGGCCGCTACCTGCTCGCGGCCACGGACAGCGGTGCCGCGGTGATCGGCGTCCGCGCCGCCGAGCGGGACGGGCCGCATCCCGTGCTCGGCGTGCTGGCCGCCCCGCACGGGGTCGGCGGCATCGAGGTGGCGGTCACCCCGGATGGCCGCCTGGCGTTCGTCAGCCTGGAGTACACCCCGGGCATTGCGGTGTTCAGCCTGCACCGGGCGCTCACCCAGGGCTTTGGCCCGGCCGATTACCTCGGGCTCATCCCCACCGGCCAGGCGCCGGTGGGGCTGGCCGTTTCCCCTGACGGCCGTTGGCTCTACTCCACCAGCGAGCTGTCCCGCGGAGCCGGCCCGGGGCCGGGCGCCCAGCAGGCGGGCAATGCGGGCTCCCTGTCGGTCATCAGCGTGCGCCGCGCGGCGGCCGGCCCCGGGCACTCCATCGTGGCCACGGTGACGGCTGGGTGCCAGCCCGTGCGGGTGGTCACGTCGGCCGACGGCCGGGTGGCCTGGGTGACGGCGCGGGGCAGCAACGCCGTGCTGGGGTTCGCCACCGCCCGGCTGCGCAGCGATCCGTCCCGCGCCCTCGTGGCCCGGGTCGCGGTGGGCACCGCCCCGGTCGGGCTGGCCCTGGTCGCCGGCGGCCAGCGCCTCGTCGTCGCCGATTCCAACCGGTTCCAGGCCGCTGGGGCGGCGCCCAGTCTCGCGGTGGTCAGCGTGCCGGCCGCGCTGGCCGGCCGGCCCGCACTGGCCGGGCTGCTCCGGGCGGGGGGATTCCCGCGGGACATGACGATCGAACCAGGCGGGCAGGCCCTGCTGGTCACCTGCTTCGGCTCCGGTCAGGCCGAGGTCGTGGCCATCCCCGGCCTGCCGTAGCCGGGCACGCGGCCCGGCCCACGCCCACGCCAGGCCCCCCGCCGGGGCGTAGCGGCTGGTCGCTGCCCCGGCCTGCCCCTGTTCCCGGGCGGGTGACGGCTAGCATGGTGCCGCGTGGAGATCATGACGAGCGCGGGGCCCGCCCAGGCTGAGCTGGCCTGGCCCAGCGCGGCGGAACAGGCGGCGGCCGGCCGCAGTGGCCGGCCGCCCTTCCTGCTGGCGCTGACGCACGGCGCCGGCGGCGGCGTGACGTCGCCGGACCTGGCGGCGGTCCGCGCCGCCGGGCTGCGGCTGGGCGGGGTGGTGGCCCTGGTCACCCAGGCGTACCGGGTGGCGGGACGGCGCGCGCCCGGCGCGGCCGCCCGGCAGGACCAGGCCTGGACGGAGGTCATCCCGGCCCTGTGCGGGCAGGTGCCGGCCGGGACCCCGCTGATCCAGGGCGGGCGCAGCAACGGCGCGCGGGTCGCCTGCCGCACGGCGCAGGCGGCGGGCGCCCGGGCCGTGCTGGCCCTGGCGTTCCCGCTGCACCCGCCCGGGCATCCGGACCGGTCCCGGGCCGCGGAACTGGCCGCGGCCGGGGTACCGGTGCTCGTGGTGAACGGCCGCCGCGACCCGTTCGGCATCCCGGCCGCGGGCGGGGACACCCAGGTGGTCGTGCTGGACGGGGAGACGCACGCGCTGTCCCGGCGGCCGGCCGCGGTCGGTGCGGCGGCCGGATCGTGGCTGCGCGGGCTGTCGGCCGTCACAGCGGCCCCGGCCGGCGGGTGACGCCCGACCGGAGGAGCGGGGAGACGCAGCGGCCGCCGCGTGGCCGGGCCGTCGGTGAGCCTGCCCGGGCGCGGGGCACCCACAGCGGGCGGTTGCCCGGTGGGGAAGGGGCCAGCCCGGCGGCGGGGGGACCGGCGCGTTGCGGCGGGCGCCGGGGCAGGGCGCCGGGGCAGGGCGCTGGCTGGGCAGCTAGGCGGCGGGCTCAGCCGACGCCGGGGCGGGATGGGCCGGTACCGGGGCGGCGGCCGCGATCACGCTGTGCGCGCTCACATCTGTTGGCCGGTGCGGCGCGATGGTCTCGCCGTCCGGGAGCAGTTCCCCGGTGTCCTCGAAAACCACGATGCCGTTGCAGAGCAGGCTCCAGCCCTGCTCGGGGTGGCTGACGACGGTGCGGGCGGCCTCGCGATCCAGCGCATGCGCGTCTGGACACGGCGGCGTGTGCGGGCACATTGGCGTGCCTCCTGGTCAGGATCTCACTGGGGCAGGGGCCTGGTTGTGGCCCTCATCACATGTTAGTGTGTCCGCTTGGCCAGCTGCCGCGACATAGTCCGTTGTGACGATTTATTGAGTCACTCTTTGTTACTAGTGGCCAAGAACTACGCAGTAACTAATTCCAGGTAACCATGGGACGACGGGTGCTCAAGCCGCCGGGTTGCGGGGCATCCGGGGGATTCCGGTCAGCCGGTGGCTCTCCCGCAGCGTGAGCAGCCGCTCCGCCTCGGCCGACCAGGCCCGGACCCCGGGCGTCGCCTTGGCCTTGCGCCGGTAGATGCGATCGTCGTAGCCACGCGGCCCGATGGCCACCCGCTCGGCCGCGTACGCGGCGCGCATCACGTCGGTGAGCGCCGCGTCCAGCGCCTTGGCCAGTTCGTACCGCTCCCGCAGCGGGGCGTGGCCCGCCTCGGCGTTGCGCAGCGCCTGCTCCGCGGCCCGGGCCGCGGACAGCAGGTCGTGGAACCGGCCGGCCAGCTCCTGGTCGGCGGCGAATTTCTGCTGCGCGTCCTGGCTGACCGCCTTGCGTCCGATCACGGTGCACTCCTTCGCCAGTCCCGGCGCGGCCGCCCGCTGGACGGCTGCCACCGTGAGCTTAGTGGATCAGCCGCGGCCGGCCGCAGCGTCCCCGCAGCGGCGTCCGGCCGGTGCCGCCGGGCAGGCGGTGACCGCCACCGGGTACCGCGCCCGCTCAGCGGCACCGGCCGGCTGGCCCCGGCCGCCCGGTTCGGGGAACACCTCGGCGGGCGGAACGCCGGCGCGCCTGCGCCACGGCCGCGGGCGGACCGCCGGCCCCCGGTCAGCGGGCGAAGTAGTGCCAGCCGAGCCACCACCAGCCCAGCAGGACGAGCGCCCGGCCGGTGCGCGAGCGCATCAGGTAGCCGAGCCACTGGCCCAGGGTGGGGATCGCGCGGCGGCCCCGCCGCGCCGCGTACTCCAGCCCGGCCATGATGGCGATCAGCACGGCGAACCCGATGGCCGTGATGACCTGGCTCATCCTCACCGCCGCACCAGGGCCCAGCCGGTCAGCAGCCAGAGCAGGAACGCGGCACCGCGCACCGGGTGCGGCGCGATCAGGGGGTTGATCAGCCCGGTCAGCGTGGGATGCCAGGGTGCGTAGTCGCGAAACGCCGACGCCTCCCACTCCAGCAGGGCGGCGATGCAGATCGCCCAGTACGAGAAGCCCGCGACGTCCAGCGAGTCCGGCGCGGGGATGCGCTCCGGCGGCCGCCCGTAGGCGATCAGCCCCAGCACGGCCCCCGGCAGCAGCACGCCGAGCAGGGCCCGCCCGCTGAACGGCGACGTCCCCGAGGCCAGCCACGCGTAACCGGCGAGCCCGGCGACGGCCACGGCATCGCGGGCGGGCCGCCCGGTGGCGTGTGGCCACCGCGGGCCGCGCCCGTCCGGTTCCGGCACTAGCTCAGTGGTCATACCCGCATGTATCTCCCGCAGCGAGGATCTCACCACCTGGGCGCTCCCGGCAACGACACCCTCAGGCCAGGCGGCCTCAGGCCAGGCTGTCGCGCCAGTCCGCGTGCAGGGCGGCATACGCCCCGCCGGCCGCCAGCAGCCGGGCCGGCGCCCCGTCCTCGATGACCTGCCCGGCGCTGAGCACCAGCACCCGGTCGGCGATCTCCACGGTGGACAGCCGGTGCGCGATGATCACCGCGGTCCGCCCGGCCAGGATGGTGCGCAGCGCCGCCTGGATCAGCCGCTCGCTGGGGATGTCCAGCAGCGATGTGGCCTCGTCGAGCACCAGGACCGAGGGCGCGGCCAGGAAGGCCCGGGCGAAGGAGACCAGCTGCCGCTGGCCTGCGGACAGCCGGCCGCCGTGCTTGCCCACCTCGGCGTCGTAACCACCGGGCAGCCCCCGGATGAACGGGTCCGCGCCGATGGCCCGCGCCGCCGCCTCGATGTCTGCCCGGCCGGTTCCCGGGCGGCCCAGCGCGATGTTGTCGGCCACCGTGCCGGTGAAGAGGAAGTTTTCCTGGGTGACCAGGACGATCTCGCGGCGCAGCACCCGGTCCGGGAGGTCCCGCAAGTCGGTTCCGTCCAGCCGCACCCGGCCCTGGCCCGGGTCATAGAACCGGGCCAGCAGCCGCGCGATGGTGGTCTTCCCGGCGCCGGTCGCGCCGACCAGGGCTACCGTCTGCCCGGCCGGGATATCCAGGTCCAGACCGGGCAGCACGACCGCGTCGCGGTAGCCGAAGCGGACGGCCTCGAAGGCCACCGCGCGCCCGGCGCCGCCGGGCGGCGGCAGCGGCCGCGGATGGGCCGGCTCGGGCACCGCGGGCGGCTCGTCCAGCACGCCGGAGATCTTCTCCAGCGCGGCCGCGGCGGACTGGAAGGAGTTGTAGAACTGCGACAGGTCCTGCAGCGGGTCGAAGAACCGGCCCAGGTACAGCAGGAACGTGGCCAGCACGCCGACCTTGATGTCGCCGTCCATCACCCGCAGCCCGCCGTAGCACAGCACCGCGCCGGTGGCCACGTTGCCGACCAGGGTGATCCCCGGGGAGTACACCGCGAGCAGCCGGGACGAGCGCAGGCTGGCCCCGGCGTACTGGCCGTTGAGCCCGGAGAAGATCTCCGCGTTGCGGCCCTCCCGGCGGAACGCCTGCACCGCCCGGATGCCGCCGAAGGTCTCCACGAAGTGCACGATCACGGCGGCCATGCTCTCCCGGGTGCGCCGGTAGGACAGTGCGGACTCCCGGCGGAACCACAAGGTGAGCCAGGCCAGCGGGCCGAACCCGGCCAGCACCACCAGGGCCAGCGGCCAGTCCAGCAGCAGCATCCCGGCGCCGAGCAGCAGCAGTGAGAGCGCGGCCGACACGAGCGCGTCGAGGCCGTCGTCGAACAGGTCGGAGATCGAGTCGATGTCGGAGACCTGCCGGGAGATCACCCGGCCCGAGGTGTAGCGCTCGTGGAACGCCACCGGCAGGCGCTGGAAGTGCGCGAACAGCCGCTGCCGCAGGTCGATGACGACGGTCTCGCCGATCCGGCCCATCGCGTAGATGTACGCCCGGCTGGTGGCGGCCTGGACCGTCACGGCGACCGCGAACCCGGCCACCGCCCAGGCCAGCGGCCACAGGTCCCCGCCGTGCAGCAGCGGTGGGATGCCCTGGTCGATCGCCACCCCGACCAGCCAGGGCCCGGCCAGCGCGGCCAGGTTGGCGGTGATGATGAGGGCCAGCGTGCCCAGTACCCGGCCGGCCTGCGGGCGCAGCAGGCTGACCAGCAGCCGCCGGGCCCGGGCCCGGAGCAGCGTGGCCAGGCCGCCGGTGATCTCCTCGGCGTCCTCGGCGGCCACGCCGCGCCATGCCGCGGTGGTCATGAAGCCTCCTGCTCTCCGCCGGCCGGGGTGTCCGTGCCGCTCATCAGCTCCCGGTACCAGGGCTGGGTGGCCAGCAGCTGGGCGTGCGTCCCGGTGGCGCAGATCACCCCGTCGCGCAGCAGCGCCACCTTGTCGGCGAGGGCCACGGTGGACGGCCGGTGCGCCACCACCAGCGCCGTGGTCTGCGCCAGCAGGCCGCTCAGCGCCTCGGTCACCTTGGCCTCGGTGTGCACGTCCAGCGCGGACAGCGGGTCGTCCAGGATGAGCAGCGGCGGCCGGGCCAGAATGGCCCGGGCCAGCGCGACCCGCTGCCGCTGCCCGCCGGACAGGGCCATGCCCTGCTCGCCGATCCGGGTGTCCAGCCCCCAGGGCAGCTCGTGCACGAAACCGGCCTGGGCGACCGCCAGCGCCGCCTCGATGTCCTCCTCGGCGGCGCCCGGGACGCCGAAGGCCACGTTCTCCCGGACGCTGGCGGAGAACAGCGTGGGGTCCTCGAACGCGCAGCCGACCCGCTGCCGCAGCACCGGCAGCGGCAGCCGGCGCACGTCCGTGCCGTCAAGCAGCACCGTCCCGGACGTCGCGTCGGCGAGCCTGGGCACCAGTTGCAGCAGGGTGGTTTTGCCCGCACCGGTGGTGCCGGTCAGTGCGACCGTCTGGCCGGGCTCCACGGTCAGCGAGACGCCGCGCAGTAAAGCCCGCGCGGCCCCCGGATAGCGGAACGAGACCCGGTCGAAGACCAGCTGTGCTGGCCCGGGGGGGCGACCCCCCGGAACCCCCCGCGCATCGGCCGGCTCGGCGAGGACGGGCCTGCGGCCCGCCTCCCCTCCCCGGCCGATCGGCTGTGCTGGCCCGGGGGGCGACCCCCCGGAACCCCCCGCGCATCGGCCGGCTCGGCGAGGACGGGCCTGCGGCCCGCCTCCCCTCCCCGGCCGATCGGCTGTGCTGGCCCGGGGGGCGACCCCCCGGAACCCCCCGCGCCAGCAGGGCTGCCCGGCGTGCCGGACTCTGGATGGAGGGCTCGGTGTCGAGGATCTCGAAGATGCGCTGCGCGGCGGTGGCCGCCTCCTGGCCGCCGGCCAGGATGTAGCCCATCGATTCGATCGGCCAGACCAGCTGCAGGGTCAGCGTGATGAACGCGACCAGGCCGCCGATCGTCAGCTCGTGCCGCCCGGTCGCGATGGCGCCGAGCAGCAGCAGCACCCCGATCAGCGCGTTCGGGATCAGATCCAGGCCGGCCCAGAAGGTGCTGCGCAGCCGGGCTTTGCCCAGCTCGGTGCGGAACACCTCGGTGGCCTGCTCGGTGTGCCGCGCGGCGGCTTCGCCGCCGCGGCCGAGCGCCTTGAGCACCCGGATCCCGGTCGCCGCCTCTTCCACATAGGTGGCCAGGTCGCCCTGCTGGTCCTGGGACCGGCGGGACAGCACCCGGTAGCGGCGCTGGAAGCGCGTGCTGGCCGCCAGCACCGGCAGCAGCACCGTCGTGGTGAGCAGGCCGAGCCACCAGTTCAGCCGGATCAGCAGCACGACTACCGCGGCGAAGGTCACCGTGTTGGTGATCAGGAAGATGATGCCGAACCCGGCGAACCGCCTGATGGCCGACAGGTCGTTGGTGGCCCGGGACAGCAGCTGGCCGGACTGCCACTCATCGTGGAAAGCGGGTGGCAGCCGCTGCAGGTGGGCGTAGATGTCGCCCCGCATGGCCTGTTCCACGCCGGTCACGGCGCGGGCGGACACCCAGCGGCGGACGAAGTTCAGCACGGCCTGGCCGGCGCCCAGGCCGATGGCCGCGGCGCCGATCGGCAGCAGCAGCGCGCGCTGGTGGTGCCGGATGGCGCCGTCGATCATGGCCTTGGTGAGCAGCGGGATGACGATCTCCGCGGCCACCGCTGTGATCGCCGCGGCGAGCATGACCGCCAGCTGCCATCGGTAAGGGCGCAGGTAGCGGCGCGCGCGCCAGAGCGATCGCAGCGGCGACCCGCCGCTGCGCCCACCCGCGGTGCCGGGCCCGTCACTACGGGCAACCTGCTGGGGGGCAGGCAGACCGGGCTGGGGTTGCGGCGGGGGCATTATCCAGACGCTAGTTTCCGGCCGCCTGGCTGTCACCTCTATTTCCGCGCGGTCCGATCAGGCCTAACGGCCCGTCCCGGGCGGGTCCTGATGTCACGGGAATGTCACCACATGGCCTCGTCCCGGCGGGCGGGTAGCGGCGGTTCGCTGACTCTGGCACGCTGGCTAGCCCGGGGGACTCGCGCGCCGGTGCCCACTGCCGGCTGGGAGGGACCGTGGACCGCACGGATTCTGGGGGCAGCCGGCTCTGGCGGGGCTGGTCGCCGGGCCCGGCGCTCGCCGCCCTCAACGATGGCGTGACGGTGATCTGCCAGCTGGCCGCCCAGTTCGCCGGGGCGGCCTGGTCCGGGCCGACGTCCTGCCCGGAGTGGCGGGTGTCCGACCTGGCTGGACACCTGCGCTGCGTGACCGATGACTACCATGAATACCTCGACGACGCGCCGGCCAGCCGGCTGGCCCGGCTGATGGGCACCGGGGCGCACCCGGCCACGCTGGCCCGCAAGCTGGCCCGGCAGAACGCAGCGGAACTGGCCGCCCTGCCCGACGCGTCGGGCCCGGAGCACATTGCCGCCTTCGCCCGGTCGGCGCGCTGCTACGCGCAGCGGCTGGCGCCGATCTGGGACCTGCCGCACCACCGCTACCGCGATGTGCTGGTGACCGTGGGCGGGATGGCGGGGGCGGCCTGCGCGGAATGGCATCTGCACGCCTGGGATCTGGCCCGGTCACTGGGCAAGGACTACCGGCCCGCGGACCCGGGGATCCTGCTCCGCGGTTGGCTGGCCGGGATGCCGCACCTGCCGCCGGCCGCGGCGCCGGACGACGCCCCGGGCGGTTCCCGGGCCCAGACGGGTGGCAGCGGCTCCCCGGAAAGGGCGGACAGCCTGGTCGGTGCCTGCTGCCGCGGCGCCGGCCGGGGGGCCGGTGCCCGGCCCGGGCGGGCGGGGCCGGCGGGCGGCGAGGACCCATGGCATGTCATGCTCCGGGCGTCGGGACGGATGCCCGTACCGGGGAATCCGCCCGGCCCGGGGCTGTTTCCCTGAGCGGGCTCAGGCCGCCCGCGCAGCCAGGATCGCCCGATCGTGGCCGCGCCCCGGCCCGCCCGCAGAGGAAGGAACCCGCCGATGCCCTTCGACGTCGCCGCGCTGCGCGCCGCCTACCCCGCGCTCGCCGACGGTTACGCCTACCTGGACGGGGCCGCGGGCACCCAGGTCCCGGCGGCGGTGATCGACGCGATCAGCGCGGCGCACCGGTCCGGGCTGGGCAACGCCGGCGGGGCGTTCCCCGCCAGCGAGCGGTCGTCGGCCATCACCGCGGAGTGCCGCCGGGCCGTCGCCGACCTGACCGGCGGCACGGCCGAAGGCGTCATCCTCGGCCCGAACATGACCACGCTCACCTACCGGCTGGCCGCCACGCTGGCCACGGGCTGGCGGCCCGGGGACGAGGTGATCGTCTCCCGGCTGGACCACGACGCCAACGTCCGGCCCTGGGTGCAGGCGGCGCAGCGGGCCGGTGCCACCGTGCGGTGGGCGGAGGTCGACCCGGCCACCGGGGAACTGGCCGCCGGGCAGTATGCCGGGCTGCTGTCCGCGCGGACCCGCCTGGTGGCGGTGACCGCCGCCAGCAACGTGCTGGGCACCCGGCCGGACGTGGCCGCCATCACCGCCCAGGCGCGGGCGGCAGGCGCGCTCTCGTTCGTGGACGGGGTGCACGCCACCCCGCACTACGGTGCGGACGTGGCCGAACTCGGTGCGGACTTCTACGCGACCAGCGCCTACAAGTGGTCCGGCCCGCACGTCGGGGCGGTGGTCGCTGACCCGGCGCTGCTGGAGCGGCTGCGCCCGGACAAGCTGGCCCCGGCCCCCGATACCGTGCCGGAACGGTTCGAGCAGGGCACCCCGTCGTTCGCCGACCTGGCCGGGGTCACCGCGGCGGTGGATCACCTGGCGCAGCTGGCCGGCCCTGGGTCAGGTTCCCGCCGGGCGCGGCTGATGGCCGCCATGGCGGCCGTGGCCCGCTACGAGGAGCAGCTGTTCGGGGTGCTGCAGGATGGCCTGGCCGGGATGAGCTCGGTGACCAGCTACGGCCAGGCCGGCCGCCGAGCGCCGACCGCTTACTTCAACGTGGCCGGGCACACCCCGGCTGCGGTGGCCCGGCATCTGGCCAGCCGGGGCGTCAACGTCTGGCACGGGCACAACTACGCGTGGGAGCTGACCGGCGTGCTCGGCATCCGGGAGCGCGGCGGTGCCGTCCGGGCCGGCCTGGTGCACTACAACGACCGGTCCGACGTGGACCGGCTGCTGGCGGCGGTGGCCGAGCTCACCCGCTGAGCGGGTAGCGGTACACCCGGGTGGACCGGGCATGGAAGCCGACCCGCTCGTACATCCGCCCGGCGGCCTCCCGGGCCGGCCGCGTGGTCAGGTTGACGGTCCGGGCACCGGCTGCCGCGGCGAGGCGCACCGCCTCCTCGGTGAGCGTCCGGCCGACGCCCTGCCCGCGGGCGGCCTCGT
Source organism: uncultured Actinomycetes bacterium (assembly GCA_963837515.1). GTDB lineage: Bacteria > Actinomycetota > Actinomycetes > Streptosporangiales > Streptosporangiaceae > RYN-230. The sequence continues at coordinate 284,633 of CAWINT010000014.1, read as the reverse complement.
CCACGATCACATCCTCGATCCAGGCTCGCACCCCGGTCGGGATCCGGAACACCACCAGCGACAGCGTTCCGGTGATCCTGCCCGCGGACCGGGCGACCAGGACCATGGTCGCCTCGGCCCCGACGAGCTGCTCCAGGGCGGCCCGGTCCAGCGGCGGCGCGCTGGAGGACAGCTGGGGGAGCAGCCGGGCAAACGCCTCGACCACCTCGTCGGTCACCTGGTCCAGCACCTCGACGCGCACTTTCACGCCCGGCACCTTACCGGGTCAGCCGAGGCCGAGGGCCCGCAGGCCGCCGGCCACGCCGGCCGCCGCGACGATCACCACCAGGAACGGCGCGCGCAGCCGCAGCGCCACCACAGCCGCGCCCAGCCCGGCGAGCAGCGCCGGGTCGAGGCTGAGGCGGCGGCCGTGCGCGGTGGCCTGCACCGCCACGAGCGCGGCCAGCAGCGCGACCGGGACCAGCCCGGCGAAACGCTGCGCCCGTGGGTGGTCCAGCCAGCGGGCGGGCACGGCCAGGCCGGCCAGCTTGAGCCCGTAGCAGCCGGCGGCGGTGACGAGCACGGCCACCCAGGCGCCCGTCACCGGCCCGCCCCCCGCCTGGGCCAGCGCCCCGGGTACGGCACGGGCGCCACCGCGGCCAGCGCCGCCCCCGCGGCCAGGATCACCGGGATGCCCGGCGGGAAAAACGGGGTGGCGGCGACCGCGATCACCGCCCCCGCCACGGCTGTGCTGACCTGGGGGGGCGACCCCCCGGAACCCCCCGCCATCCGCCCGCTCGGCGGGGACACGCCTGCGGCGCACCCCGCCTCCCGGCCGGATACCCGGGGGAACAGCATGGGCCAGAGCAGGGCCAGGAACGCGGCCGGGCCCACCACGTCCAGCCCGAATGTGCCCGGTGACCCCAGCCGGCCCGCGCCGATAGCACCGGCCAGGGTGGCGCCGTTCCAGGTCAGGTACAGGCTGGTGAACGTGGCCCGGAACCCGGCCCGGGCCGCGTCGGGGGTCGGCTGGGCCAGCGCCAGCGCGGTGGACTCGTCGGTGATGGCCAGAGCCGCCAGCAGCCGGGCCACGCCGCGCGGCCGCAGCACCCCGGCCAGCCGCAGCCCGTACAGCCCGTTGCGGCTGCCCAGCAGGACCGCGCCGGCCGTCCCGGCGGCCAGGTTCCCGCCGGCCGCGACCACCCCGGCCAGCGCGAACTGCGACGCACCGGTGTAGCCGACCAGGCTGAGCACGCACGCCTGCGCCACGGTCAGCCCGGCGGCTGCCGCGGCCGCCCCGAAGGCCAGCCCGGACGTGCCCACCGCGAGCCCGAGCGCCAGCCCGTCCCGGGCGGCCCGCGCCGGGGCCCGGGCCACCGGAGGGGCCTCGGTGTCCGTCATGACCGGTACGGTACGGCCAGTCCCGCCCGCCTGGCTTGAACGTTATTGCGCGCGGGCCCGGGCGTAGGCGGCCGGCGGCACACCCATGATCCGCTTGAAGTGCCGGGTCAGGTGGGCCTGGTCGGCGAACCCGGTGCCGGCCGCCACCGCCGCGGGCGGCATGCCGCCGTCCAGCCGGCGGCGCGCCTCACGGACCCGGGCCTGGGTCAGGTAGGCGTGCGGGGGCAGGCCGGTCTCCGCGCGGAACGCCCGCAGCAGGGCGTATGGCCCGAGCCCGGTCACGGCGGCCAGCTCGGCCAGGGTCGGCGGGTCGGTGAGCCGTTCGTGCAACAGGTCCCGCGCCTGGCGCACCGCCGGGTGGGCCGGTGGCGGCCCAGCGGCCGCCGGATGGCCGCCCGCGTAGCTGCGGAGCAGCCCTACCAGCGCGGTGTGCAGCAGGCTGGAGGACGCCAGCGGATCGCCGCGCTCCGCCGCCAGGTGAGCCGCCCGGACCAGGCGGGCGCTGCGCGGATCGGCCACCACGGTCTGCGGGAAATGCGGCGTTCCGCGGCCCCCGCCCAGTTCCGCACTGACCGCGCGGACCAGGTCCACCGCGGGGTAAAGCACCCGGTAGGACCAGCCTTCCGGCGCTCCCGCGTGCCCGGTGTGCACCACCTCGGGGTCCAGCAGCGCCACCGCGCCCGCCCCCGCGCGCAGCAGCCGGCCGCCGTAGCGGAACTCCTCAACCCCGGACTCGATCAGGGCGAGGGTGTAGGTCTCGTGGGCGTGCCGGGCGTAGCGGTGCGTCACGTAGCGGGCCCGGAGCAGGTCCACGCCGGGCACCGCGGCATGCCGCCAGTACCGGGCCGCCTCACCGCGGGTGGCGGGGGCGGCCCCGGGCGGCGGGGCTGGCGCAGGGTCCACCCGCCCAGTACAGCACGGGACCAGGCCAGGGCCGAACGGCCCAGGCAGCAGGGCTGGCCGGCCCTGGGCGCAGCCGGGGGCCCGGGGCGCACAATGCCAACGTGGCGACTGTGCCCGCACGCTCTCAGCCGGTCCGGTGGCTGGTCCAGCACGCGGACCTGGCCGTGCTGGCGGTGGTGACCTTCGCCCTGCTGGGCGGCGCCGCCGCGCACCTGGCGGGGGCGGCCGGGGCCGGGAACGCCGCGTGGCTGGCCGCGGCGGCCTGCGGGATCGGCTATGCGCTGTGGGCCATCGCCGACGCCGCCCGGCACCGCCGGGTCGGGGTGGACATCATCGCCCTGCTGGCCCTGGCCGGCGCGGTGGCTGTGGGCGAACTGCTGGCCGCGGCGGTGATCAGCGTGATGCTGGCCAGCGGCCGGGCCCTGGAGGAGTGGGCGGCCGGCCGGGCCCGCCGCGACCTGACCGCCCTGCTGGCCCGGGCGCCGCGCACCGCGCGCCGCTACGACGGGTCCGCGCTGCAGGTGGTGCCGCTGGACCTGGTACGGCCCCGCGACCTGCTCATGGTGGCGCCCGGCGACGTGGTCGGCGTGGATGGCACGCTGGTCTCGCCGTCCGCGGTGCTGGATGAGTCGGCGCTGACCGGGGAACCGCGGCCGGTGGAGCACGCCGCCGGCGACCTGGTGCGCAGCGGCACGGTGAACGCGGGCGGCCCGTTCCAGCTGCGCGCGACGGCCAGCGCCGCGGACAGCAGCTACGCCGGGATCATCGCGATGGTGCGCGAGGCGGAGACCGCCCAGGCCCCGTTCGTCCGGCTCGCCGACCGGTACGCGCTGTGGTTCCTGGGGCTGAGCCTGGCGGCGGCGGGCGTGGCCGCGGCCCTCGGCGGCTGGTCCCGGGCCGTGGCCGTGCTGGTGGTGGCCACCCCCTGCCCGCTGATCCTGGCCGCCCCGGTGGCCCTGGTGTGCGGGCTGTCGGTGGCCGCCCGGCGTGGCGTGGTGGTCAAGGGCGGTGGGGCGCTGGAGCGCATGGCCCAGTGCCGCACCCTGCTCATCGACAAGACGGGGACGCTGACCAGCGGGCACCCGGCGGTGGCCGCCGTGGTCACGGCGGGCCCGCGCCGCGCCGCCGGGGTGCTTGGGCTGGCCGCATCGCTGGACCAGATGTCCGGGCACGTGCTGGCCGGGGCGGTGGTCAGCGCGGCGCGGCAGCAGGGCTGCCCGCTGGCCTGGCCGGGGCAGGTCCGCGAGGAACCCGGGCAGGGCATCCGGGGGGTGGTGCGCGGTCATCGGGTGGCCGTGGGGAAGGCCGCCTGGGCCGGCGTCACGGGGCAGCCGCCCTGGGCCAAGACGGCGCGCCGCCGCGCGCGGCTGGACGGTGCGCTCACCGTCTTCGTCAGCATCGATGACGAGCCCGCCGGGGTGCTGGTGCTGGATGACCCGATCCGGCCGGATGCCGGGCGGACCATCCGCGCGCTCCGCGAGGGTGGCATGCGGCGGATCGTCATGCTCACCGGCGACCGCGCCGAGGTCGCCGAGGCGGTCGGCACGGTGATCGGGGTGGACGACGTGCTGGCCGAGCGGACCCCGGCGGAGAAGCTGGACGCCGTCCGCCTGGAGCGCCAGCGCGGCCCGGTCATGATGGTCGGCGACGGCATCAACGACGCGCCCGCCCTGGCCCTCGCCGACGTCGGGGTGGCCCTGGGCGCCCGCGGGTCCACCGCCTCCTCCGAAGCCGCCGACGCGGTGCTCACCGTGGACCGGCTCGACCGGATCGGCGAGGTGGCCACGCTGGCCCGGCGCACCCGCCGGATCGCCTGGCAGAGCGTGGTGTGCGGGATGGCGATGTCCCTGCTGGCGATGGCCGCGGCCGGGCCGGCCTGCTGCCCGCGGTGTGGGGCGCGCTACTGCAGGAGCTGATCGACGTGGCGGTGATCCTGAACGCGCTCCGGGCGCTGCGGGCCCAGCCCGGCCCGCACCGGCTGGGGGCCGCCGACGTGGCCGTCACCCGGCGGTTCCAGGCTGAGCACGCCGCCATCCGGGCGGCCATCGAGGAACTGCGGGGCGCCGCCGACGCCCTCGGCAGCCGCCCGCCCGACCAGGCCATGGACCAGGTCCGGCGGGCGTACCGGCTGCTCGTGGAGCGGGTCGGCCCGCACGAGCAGGCCGAGCAGGACGAGCTGTACCCCGCGGTGGACCGGCTGCTCGGCAGCGCCGCCACCGCGACGATGAGCCGGGCCCACACCGAGATCGCGCACCAGATCCGGCGGCTCGGCCACCTGCTCGAGGACATCGGCACCGCCGCGCCGGACGACGTTGACCTCGCCGACCTGCGCAGCCTGCTCTACGGGCTGCACGCCGTCCTCCGGCTGCACACCGCGCAGGAAGACGAGAGCTACCTGTCCCTCGGCGACCCGGAGCCGGCTCCCGCGCCGTAGCCGCCGGGCGGCCCGGCCCGGCCGGCTGCCTCGCTCCCGGGTACCGGATCGCGGTGCGTGGGGCAACGGCTACCTGCGCATCCGGCGCTACGTGACGGCCCGCGCCCGGGCCGGCCCGGACACGGCTCAGGCCCCGCCCGGAGGGCGGGGCCTGAGCGGCGCGCTCAGTCAGCTCAGCTGGCGTAGTCCAGCAGGGGCTGGGCCCGGCTGGGGTGGCGCAGCTTGGACAGCGACTGCTTCTCCAGCTGGCGGATCCGCTCCCGGGTCAGCCCCAGGGCGCGGCCGATCTCATCCAGCGTGTGCGGGTTGCCGTCGTACAGGCCGAACCGCATCGCCATGATGGTGGCCTCCCGCTGGGTCAGCCCGTCCAGCGCGTGCCGCAGCTGGTCGGCCATCAGCTGGCGGTCCACCAGCTCGGACGCCTCCGGCGCATCGACGTCCTCGATGAGGTCACCGATGCTGGTCTCCCCGTCCTCGCCAATGGTGGAATCGAGGCTGATCGGCTGGCGGCTGGTGCGCAGCAGCTCCTCGATCTGGTCCGGGGTCCGGTCCAGCTCGACCGCCAGCTCTTCCGGGGTCGGCTCACGGCCGAGCCGCTGGTGCATGTCCCGCTCGACCCGGCTCAGCTTGCTGAGCATCTCCAGCACGTGTACCGGCAGCCGGATGGTGCGGGCCGAGTCGGCGAAGCCGCGCTGAATGGCCTGGCGGATCCACCACATGGCGTAGGTGGAGAACTTGTAGCCCTTGGTGTAGTCGAACTTCTCAACCGCCCGGATCAGCCCGAGGTTGCCCTCCTGCACCACGTCCAGCAGGGACAGACCACGGTCGCTGTACTTCTTGGCCACCGACACCACCAGCCGGAGGTTGGCCTCGAGCATGTGCGCCTTGGCGCGGCGCCCGTCCTGGGCCACCTCCTCGAGGTCATGCCGGTAGTTCTCGTCCAGGTCGGGCTCGGACTCCAGCTTGTACTCCGCGAACAGGCCGGCCTCGATCCGCTTGGCCAGGTTCACCTCCTGCTCCGCGGTGAGCAGGCTGGTCCGCCCGATGGACTTGAGGTAGGTGTGCACCGAGTCGCCCATGGCCGACGTCTGGTCATCCAGGTTGACCTCGGCGGCGGTGGCCTGCGCCAGCTCAGCGGGGTCCTCGGCCAGCCCTTGGCGCCCGGCCGCCGCGGCGGCGCCGTCCGCCCCGGCGCCCCCCGTCCGGCCGGCCGGGCCCGCGGCGTCCTCAGCCAGGGCCTCGGCCTCGGCCAGGCCGTCCAGCTCCGGCTCCGGCTCCTCAGCAGCGTCACGCGGTTCGGTGCGCAGTGCAGTCTTCATGTCCTCCGTGCCCGTCCGTGCTCGTCCCTGGGCAGCGTCCCCGCCCCCGCCGGATTCGTCGCCCAGCCGTACCCCGGCCTCGGTCAGCGTGCGAATGATGGAGCGGCCCTGGGCCGCGGAAACGCCCGCCGCGGCAAAGGCCGCCCGCAGCCCGCCCAGGGACAGGTGACCCTGGGCGCGGCCCAGCTCGATCAGCTCGTCCACGTGCGTGGCGGCTGCATCGCGCACCGGCTCGTGCCTCCTGGCGGCTGCCGTCTCCGGCATTCGGGGCACCTCCCTTCGCGGGCGTACCTGCGCACGCATTCCCCGTCTCGCGGTCTCGGTGTGCTCCAGCGGTCCGCAGTCCTTGCTACTGTGAAGCGCGGGCATAGGTAATAACGCCGTGCGGAGCCGATTGTTCCCGTCAGCTCCCACTGCTGCATGCCTGCGTGCCCACTGGCGCTCCATCCCGCGGGCCGCTGCGGCCCTCAGCTACCTCAACGCCCGGCCGCGCCGCCGTTAATCCGGCTGGGCCAGGTCGCGCGGTTAATCCGGCTGGGCCAGCTGCCGTAGCGCCTGCAGGTCCGGCTTGCCGGAGGGCAGCAGCGGGATGGCCGGCACGCACACCAGCGCCCGCGGCGCGGCGAACGGGGGCAGCGTCCCGCGCAGCGCGGCGCGCAGCCCGCCCAGGCTGGGCGGCGCCGCCGGGTCGGCGGGCACCACGATCGCGGTGACCAGCTCCCCCCACTCCGGGTCCGGCCGCCCGGTGACGGCCGCCTCGCGCACCCCCGGGCACGCGGCCAGCGCCCCGGCCACCTGGTCGGCGGGCACCTTCTCGCCACCGGTGTTGATCATGCCGTCCGCCCGGCCCCACACGGCCAGCCGCCCGGCCCCGTCGATCTCACCGAGATCGCTGGTGCGGAACCAGCCGCCGTGCAGCACGGCGGCGGTCAGGTCCGGCCGCCCCCGGTACCCGGTGAACAGCACCGGGCCGGCCAGCTCGATGCGGCCGTCCGGCGCGATCCGGGCCCGGACGCCGTCCAGCGGCGCCCCGTCGTACACGCAGCCGCCGCAGGTCTCGGTCATCCCGTAGGTGGTGACCACCCGGGCGCCGGCCGCGGCCGCCTCGGCCAGCAGCGCGCCGGGCACCGCGGCCCCGCCGAGCAGGATGCCCTCGAACCCGGCCAGCGCCGCCGGGCCGCCCGGCTCGTCGAGCAGGTGCCGGACCTGGGTCGGCACCAGCGACACGAAGCCGCCGCCGGCCGCGGCCGCGGTGGCGGCGTCCACCCGGGCCGCGACCACCGGCTCCGTCCCCGCCAGCAGCGACCGGACGAACACCTGCAGCCCGGAGATGTGGCTGGGGGGCAGGCAGGACAGCCAGCGCCCGCCGGGCCGCGCGCCCAGCCGGGCCAGGCTGGCCCGCGCCGAGTGCCGCAGCGCGGCGGCGCCCAGCTCGGCGCCCTTCGGCTCGCCGGTCGAGCCGGACGTGGCGATGACCACGGCCGTCCCCGGGGCCAGCGCGGGGGCATCGCCCCGGTCGAGCCGTTGGGTGCCGTCGGGGGTTTCCAGGGTGTCCGGCCGCAGCTCGGCCAGCAGCGCGGCGACCCGGTCACCGGGCAGCCGCGGGTCCACCGGCAGCACCGCCGGCCCCGTGCCGTCCAGCGCGGCGGCCAGCACCTCGAGCAGCCGGGGACCGTGGCCGGCGGGGAGCAGCACTGCGTGCAGGGAACGGGAGGCCATCGTCGTAAGGTTATCCGGGCAGATGGGGGACGGATGGGCGGAGGCTGGCCAGTGCGCGACGCGCAGGACCGCGTGGCGGCCGCCCTGCCCGGGGTGCGCGCGTTCGCCATCCCGATGCGGACCCGGTTCCGGGGGATCACCGTCCGGGAAGGCGCGCTGCTGGAGGGGCCGGCCGGCTGGGCGGAGTTCTCCCCGTTCGCCGAGTACGGGCCGCGCGAATCGGCCCGCTGGCTGGCCTGCGCGCTGGAGGCGGCCTGGGACGGCTGGCCCGCGCCGGTGCGCGCGCAGGTGCCGGTCAACGTGACCGTGCCCGCGGTCGGCCCGGAGCAGGCGCACCGTATCGTGGCCGGCTCCGGCTGCCGCACCGCCAAGGTCAAGGTGGCCGAGCGGGGGCAGCCCGCCACCGCGGACGTCGCCCGGGTCGAGGCGGTCCGGGACGCGCTCGGCCCCGGCGGGGCGATCCGGGTCGACGCGAACGGCGGCTGGGACACCGGCACCGCCGCCCGGATGCTCCGCGAGCTCAGCCGGTTCGGCCTGGAGTACGCCGAGCAGCCGTGCGCCACGCTCGCCGAGCTGGCCGCGCTGCGCCGCCAGGTGGACGTGCCGGTGTGCGCGGACGAATCGATCCGCAAGGCCGATGACCCGCTGGCGGTGCGGGCGGCCGGCGCCGCGGACATCGTCATGCTCAAGGCCCAGCCGCTCGGCGGGGTGCGCAGCGCGCTGCGGGTGGCCGAGGCGTGCGGGCTGCCCGTGGTGGTGTCCAGCGCGGTGGAGTCGTCGGTCGGGCTGGCCGCCGGGGTGGCCCTGGCCGCCGCGCTGCCCGAGCTGCCGTACGCCTGCGGCCTGGCCACGATGAGCCTGCTGGCCGGGGACGTGACCACCCATCCGCTGGCGGAGCGGGCCGGCCAGCTGCCGGTCCGCCGGCCGGCCCTCGATACCGAACGGATGGCCGCGTGGCAGGCTGACCCCGCCCCGTGGCGCGCCCGGATCCGGGCGGCCGCCGGATTTCTTGCGGCTGGCCCGCCGTGACCGGCCCCGCCGCCGGTGACCCCGCACTGAACCCGTCCACCGCGTTCGCCGCCGTGCTGGCCGACGAGCTCATCCGGTGCGGGCTGCGCGAGGCGGTGCTGGCCCCCGGGTCCCGCAGCGCGCCGCTGGCCATGGCGCTGTTCGGCCGGGCGGAGCGCGGTGACCTCCGGCTGCACGTGCGCATCGACGAGCGGTCCGCGGCGTACCTGGCGCTGGGGCTGGCCAAGGCGTCCGGGCGGCCGGCGGCGGTGCTGTGCACCTCGGGGACGGCCGCCGCGAACTTCCACCCGGCCGTGGTGGAGGCGGACGAGTCCGGGGTGCCGCTGCTGGTGCTCACCGCCGACCGGCCGCCCGAGCTCCGCGGCACCGGCGCCAACCAGGCGATCGACCAGATCGGGCTGTACGGCCCGGCGGTGCGGTGGTGCTGCGAGGTGGGCGTGCCCGAGGCGCGGCCGGGGATGAACGCTTACTGGCGGTCGCTGGCCGCCCGCGCCTGGGCCACCGCGGCCGGCCTGGCGGGCGGCCCGGCCGGCCCGGTCCACCTGAACCTGCCGCTGCGCGACCCGCTGGTCCCGGGCCTGCCGGATGGTGGGTGGGGGGATGCGTCCTGGCCAGAACCGCTGGACGGGCGGCCCGGGGGAGAGCCGTGGACCCGGCCGGCCGGGGACGGCGCGGCCGCCGGGGACGGTGCGGCCGCCGGGGACGGTGCGGCCGCCGGGGACGGTGCGGGCCCGCTGGTCCTGCCGTGGACCGAACGCGGGGTCATCGTCGCTGGTGACGGGACCGCCGACGCGGACGCCCTGCTGCGCCTGGCCGGGCGGGCCGGCTGGCCCGTGCTCGCCGAGCCGTCCTCCGGTGCCCGCCGCGGCGGGCACGCGCTCAGCGCCTACCAGTACCTGCTGGACCACCCGGGGTTCCTCGCCGCGCACCGCCCCGGCCTGGTGGTGTGCGCGGGCCGTCCCGGGCTGTCCCGCGGGCAGCTCGGGTTCCTGCGGGCGGCCGCGGCGGCCGGGGCGCGCCAGGTGACGCTGGTCACCGCGGCCGGCCGGTGGGCCGACCCGGCCCGCACCGCGACCGACCTGGCCACCGCGGTGCGGCTGGCCGGTGCCCCGCCCGCGCCCGCGGCGTCCGGGTGGCTGCGCAGCTGGCGGCGCGCGGACGCGGTGGCCCGCCGGGCGCTGGACGCGGTGCTGGACGGGGACCCGGCGCTGACCGAGCCGCGGCTGGCCCGGGACCTCGCCGCCACGGCGCCGGACGGCGCGCTGCTGTGGGCCGCGTCCAGCCTGCCGATCCGGGATCTGGACCGGCACATGGCCCCGCGGGCCGGGTTGCGGGTGCTGGCCAGCCGGGGCGCCAGCGGCATCGACGGGCTGGTCTCCGCGGCCACCGGCGCCGCCCTGGCGCACCAGGCGGCGGGCGGCGGCCCGGCCGTGGCGCTGCTCGGCGACCTGGCGGTGCTGCACGACGCGCCGGGCCTGTTCACCGGCTCCCGCGAACCGCGGCCCGACCTGGTCCTGGTGGTGGCGAACAACGATGGCGGGGGGATCTTCTCCCAGCTGGAGCCGGCCGCGTTCCCCGGCCCGTTCGAGCGCGTCTTCGGCACCCCGCACGGCGCCGACCTGGGGGCGCTCGCGGCGGCGGCCGGCCTCGGCCATCAGGTGCTGGCCGCGGCGGCCGACCTGCCCGGTGCGCTGCCCGGCCACGGGCTGCGCCTGGTCGAGGTGCGGACCGGCCGGGCGGCCGGGGCGGCGCTGCGGGCCCGGCTGGCCGCCGCGGCCGCCGCGGCGCTCGCGGCCATGCCCGGCCTGGACCGCTAAGCGATCATTGGCCTGCCGGAAAGGGCCACAATCGTATACCCCATGCCTGGATATGCCGACGCCGGGCCGCCTGCGGTAGCGGTCTGATAAGGGTCAGATTACCGTCGGGTCACGATTCGCCGCCGCCTCATCATCCCAGTTCAAAGTCCGCAGGAGCGGTCCTAGCATGATCCGAACGGGTGCCGGTCGCGGCGCGCCGTGTTGCCGTGGGCGGATCTGTCCCCGGCCATCTGAATCCGCGGACGAACTTCGCGGGTGGTCAACCATGTAGGAGGAGCAGAGTGTCGATGCGGAAACGCTCGCGCGGGATGGTGGCCGCCGCCGGCCTGGCCGTCCTGGCGCTCGTTGCGGCCGCGTGCGGGGGGAGCAGCGGCAGCGGCTCGTCCGGTGGGTCGTCCTCGGGCGGCAGCAGCGCCGCCGGAACCCAGGCCTTGAACCCCGGGTCGGGCTCGCCCCAGAAGGGCGGCACGCTCAACATGCTGGGGCAGAGCGATGTTGACTTCATGGATTACAACATCAGCTACTACACCATCGGCTACCTGGGCCAGCGGCCCTGGATCCGCGGGCTGTACGCTTACCCGGCGATCCCGGGCAAGACCACCACGCCCATGCCGGACCTGGCCACCGCGGCGCCGGCGGTTTCCAATGGCGGCAAGACCTACTCGGTCACGATCCGGTCCGGGGCGATGTGGAACACCCACCCGGCCCGCCAGGTGACCGCCGCCGACGCGGTGCGCGGCGTCGAGCGCTCCTGCAACCCGGTGCAGCCGTTCGGCGGCCTGCCCGACTTCGAGGGGCTGATCGTCGGCTACGCGTCCTTCTGCGCCGGCTTCGCCAAGGCCCAGCCGACCGTGGCGGGGATCAAGTCGTTCCTGGCCAGCCACTCCATCTCCGGGGTGAAGGCCTCCGGCGAGACGATCACCTTTACCCTGACGCACCCGGCGACCTACTTCCCGGACATGCTGACCCTGGACTCGTTCAACCCGGCGCCGGTGGAGAGCCTGAACTACCTGCCGGCCAGCTCCGCCGCGGCGCAGCACACCATCGCCGACGGTCCGTACCAGGTCACCAGCTACACGCCGGCCCGGCAGATCACCTTCGACCGTAACCCGGCGTGGAAGGCCAGCACGGACGCGATCCGCAAGGCCTACGTGAACAAGATCGTGGTGACCGAGACCGGCAACCAGGAGGGCGTGCAGCAGCAGCTGCAGACCAACACCGCCGCCGCGGGCATGGAGTTCGACGCGTTCCCGCCGGTCGGTGCGACGCCCGGGCTGGTCAAGCAGATGCAGCAGGGCCTGACCCACAACATGAACCTGGGCCCGACCTACTCCTCGAACCCGTACGTGGTGTTCAACACGGTCTCGCCGAACAACAACAACGCGCTGCAGAAGGCCGCGGTCCGGCAGGCGCTCAGCTACGGGATCAACCGGACGCACCTGATCACCGACGCCGGCGGCCCGACCCTGAGCCCGCCGCTGACCCACGTGCTGCCGCCCGGCATCAACGGCTCGCAGGACATGCCGTCCGGCTACAACCCGTATCCGTACAACCCGAGCAAGGCCAAGCAGATGCTGGCTTCCGCGGGGTACAAGAACGGGCTGACGCTGACCCTGCTGTACCGGCCGGCCAGCACCATCTCGGCCAAGATGGGCCAGACCCTGCAGTCTGACCTGTCCCAGATCGGCGTGACGGTCAAGCTGCTGTCGGCTACCCCCTCGGACTTCTACACGAAGTACCTGGAGGTGCCCAGCGTGGCCAAGCGCGGCACCTGGGACCTGGCCCTGGCCGGGTGGGGCCCGGACTGGTACGGCGACGCGGCGCTGTCGTACTTCGGCCCGCTGTTCTCCGGCTCGTCCTCGTTCCCGCCGGTCGGCAGCAACTTCGGGTTCTACAACGACACGACGACTAACAGCCTGATCGCCAAGGCGTCCACCGCGACCAGCGTTTCGTCGGCGGCGACGCTCTGGGCCCAGGCCGACCAGCAGGTGATGAAGCAGGCGGCGTTCTTCCCGATCACCGACCCGCAGCAGCCCAACTACCACGCCAGCTACGTGCACAACGCCGTGTACGTGCCCGCGCTGCAGCAGTTCGACCCGACCAACGTCTGGCTGAGCTCGCCCGGCAGCTGAACCACTGTGTCCTGGTATGTAGGCTGAACCACTGATCACGTCGGCCGCCCCGCGGTAGCTACCGCGGGGCGGCCGACCAGGATTACAGTCATTTGCACGGGCCTGGGCTGCGCAAACAGGGTGGTGCCCAGGCCGACCTGCGGTGAAGGGTAGGTAGGAGTGGCCCTCCTCGAGGTTGAGGACCTGCACGTGTCGTTCAAAACCTCTGACGGCATCGTGCAGGCCGTTCGCGGGGTGTCCTTCCAGGTCGATGCCGGGCGGACCCTCGGCATCGTCGGGGAGTCGGGGTCTGGCAAGAGCGTGTCCACGCAGACGATCATGGGCCTGACGCGGGGTGCCCGGATCAGCGGGCGGGCCATGTTCGAGGGCCGGGACCTGCTCACCCTGAACCGGGATGAGATGCAGAAGATCCGCGGCGCCCAGATCGGGATGATCTTCCAGGACCCGCTGTCCAGCCTGCACCCGTACTACCGGGTGGGCTGGCAGATCACGGAGATGATCCGCCAGCACGACCGGTCCGCGTCCAAGGAGAAGGCCCGCGCCCGGGCGGTGGAACTGCTCAAGCTGGTCGGCATCCCGCAGGCGGACCGCCGGGTGGACGACTACCCGCACCAGTTCTCCGGCGGCATGCGGCAGCGGGCCATGATCGCCATGGCCATGTCGCTCAGCCCCAAGCTGCTGATCGCCGACGAGCCGACCACCGCGCTGGACGTGACCGTGCAGGCCCAGGTGCTCAAGGTCATCCGGGCCCTGCAGGACGAGTTCGGCACCGCGGTGATCATGATCACCCACGACCTCGGGGTCATCGCCGACGTGGCCGACGAGGTCGAGGTGATGTACGCGGGCGCGGTCATGGAGCAGGCCGACCTGCGCACCACGTTCTTCGCGAACCACCACCCGTACACCGAGGGGCTGCTGCTGTCGCTGCCGGCCTACGGCGGCGAGCGGGAACGGCTGCGGCCGATCAGCGGCCAGCCGCCGAGCCTGATCAACCTGCCGCCCGGCTGCCCGTTCCACCCGCGCTGCCCCTACGTGATGGACCGGTGCCGCACCGAGGTGCCGCCGCTGGCCGCGGTGGGCAATGATTCGACGCACCGGTCGGCCTGCTGGCTGCCGCACGACGTCGTGGCCCGCAACGAGGTGCGGCGCAAGGTCGTCGGCGAGTCCCTGCCCGCGCAGGCCGGGGCGTGAAGGGCGGAACGGTGAGCACTGACACGGCTGACACGACGGAGCGCGGGCCCATGCCGGACCCGGGCGCGGACGTCCTGCTGCGGGTGGAGAACCTGGTCAAGTACTTCCCGGTGCAGTCCAGCAAGCTGGTCCGCCGGGACCGCGAGGTGGTGCACGCAGTCGACGGGGTGAGCCTGGAGGTCCGCCGCGGCGAGACGCTCGGCCTGGTCGGCGAGACCGGCTGCGGCAAGTCCACGCTGGCCCGCTGCGTCACGCGGCTGCACGACATCACCTCCGGCCGGATCACCTTCGACGGGCACGACATCTCCACGCTGTCCACCCGGCGGATGCGCCCGTTCCGGCGGGACATGCAGATGATCTTCCAGGACCCGTACGGGTCGCTGAACCCGCGCCGCCGGGTCGGGTCGATCATCGGTGACCCGTTCGCGATCCATCGCACGGCCACCGGGCACGAGCGCAAGCGCCGGGTACAGGAAGTGATGGAACTGGTCGGGCTGAACCCCGAGCACTACAACCGGTTCCCGGCCGAGTTCTCCGGTGGGCAGCGGCAGCGGATCGGCGTCGCGCGGGCCCTCGCGTTCCGGCCCAAGCTGATCATCTGCGACGAGCCGGTCTCGGCGCTGGACGTGTCGATCCAGGCGCAGATCATCAACCTGCTCGCCGACCTGCAGGGCGAACTGGGCCTGACCTACGTCTTCATCGCGCACGATCTGTCCGTGGTGCGGCACGTGAGCAACCGGGTCGCGGTGATGTACCTGGGCAAGGTGGCGGAGACGGCCCCGGTCGAAGACCTGTGGGCGCACCCCCGGCATCCGTACACGGACGCGCTGCTGTCCGCCGTGCCGGTCCCGGACCCGGACAAGTCCGGCCAGCGTGAGCAGATCATCCTGGCCGGCGACGTGCCGTCACCGATCAGCCCGCCGTCCGGCTGCCGGTTCCACCCGCGCTGCCCGAAGGCCGCGCCGCACTGCGTGCAGGAGGATCCGGCCCTCGAGCCGCGCCTCGGCGACGACAGCGCCCACCAGGCCGCCTGTCATTACCCGGTGGCGGACGGTGAGGACATCTCCAAGGCGAAGCCCACCATCGCCGCGGAGGACCGGGTCATCGAGTCAGGCCTGCTCGGCGGATCCTGAGCACGCGCGGACGGGAGCCACACCATGACGTTCAATCTCCAGCAGGGGGCGGGGGACACCGCCACGGTGGCCGAAGCCGCGGCGCCCCCGGAGGCCGAGGCGGCGCGCAAGATCGAGGGCCGCAGCCCGTGGCGGCTGGCCATGGCCCGGCTGGTCCGCGACCGCGCGTCGATGATCTCCCTGGGAATCATCGTGCTCATCGCGCTGATCGCCATCTTCGCGCCGGTCTTCACCCTGATCACCGGGCACGGGGTCAACCAGCAGTTCTACGCACCGGTCGGGCTGACCCAGGAAGGGCAGCCGATCGGGCCGTCCGCCAAGTTCCTGCTCGGCACCGACACCCTCGGGCGGGATCTGCTGGTCCGGATCGCCTACGGCGCCCGGATCTCCCTCCTGGTTGGTGTCCTGGCCACCGTGATCACCGTGGCGATCGGCGCGGCCGTCGGGCTGATCACCGGGTACTTCGGCGGGGTCGCCGACTCCGTCCTGGGCCGGGTCATGGACCTGAGCCTGGCCATCCCGTTCCTGCTGCTCGGTATCTCGCTGGTGACCGTCCTGGGTCCCGGGCTCACCGTGGTGATCATCGTGATCGCGATCCTCGGCTGGGCGTCGGTCGGCCGCATCGTCCGCGGCCAGGTGATCTCGATCCGGGAGAAGGAGTACGTGGAGGCAGCGCGGTCGCTCGGCGCCGGGCCGTGGCGGATCATGTTCATCGACATCCTGCCGAACGTGGTCGCACCGATCATCGTGTACACCAGCCTGCTGATCCCGGTGACGATCGTGACCGAGGCGTCGCTGTCCTTCCTCGGCGTCGGCATCCCGCCGCCCACCGCGGACTGGGGGCAGATGATCAACGACTCGACCAGCGTCTACCAGTACGGCGCCTGGTGGTACCTGGTGTTCCCCAGCCTCGCGCTGCTGATCACCACGCTGGCCTTCAACATCTTCGGTGACGGCGTGCGGGATGCGTTCGACCCGCGCGGCGACCAGCTTTTCGTCTAGGAGCGCCCGGTGACCCGATTCCTCATCCGCCGGATCCTGCAGGGCCTCCTGGTCATGTGGATGGTCACGGTCGTCGTCTTCCTGCTGTTCTTCGTCGGCAGCGGGGCCGACGCGGTGGCCCGCAGCCTGGCCGGCAAGTCGGCCACCCCGCAGACCATCGAGCTGGTGAAGCGGCGGCTGCTGCTGAACGAGTCGCTGCCCGCGCAGTACTGGCACTTCCTGTGGGGGCTGCTGCACGGCGACCTGGGATACTCCTTCTACCACGGGCAGTCGGTCAACTCGATCCTGGCCGCGGCCTTCCCGATCACGCTGTCGCTGGTGATCGGGGCGTCCATCCTGTGGGTCGTGATGGGCGTGCTGTCCGGGGTGCTGTCCGCGGTGAGGGCCCGGTCCCTGGCCGACCGCACCTTCACCGGGCTGGCCCTGCTGTTCTACTCGATGCCCACGTTCGTGCTCGGACTGCTGTTCCTGGAGATCTTCTACTACCAATTCACCATCCACGGCATCCACGCGTTCCCCGGCGGCGGCACACCCACGCCGTTCACGACGAACCCGGCCCAGTGGGCCCGGGACTACATCCTGCCCTGGTTCACCCTGGCGCTGGTGTCCGCGGCCACCTACACCCGGCTGACCCGTGGCTCGATGCTGGACGTGATGGGCGAGGACTACATCCGCACCGCCCGGGCCAAGGGCCTGTCCGAACGGCGGGTCATCTTCCGCCACTCGCTGCGCGCCGCACTCACCCCGATCGTCACCCAGTTCGGCCTGGACGTCGGCATCCTGCTCGGCGGGGCGATCATCACCGAGGCCGTGTTCGCCATGCCGGGCCTCGGCTACACGGCGGTGCAGGCCATCGTCACCCAGGACCGGCCGGTGATCATCGGCGTAGTCATCGTCGCGTCCGCGGCGGTGGTGACGGCCAACATCGTGGTCGACGCGTTCTACGCGGTGCTGGACCCGCGCGTCCGGATGCACTGAGTTGGTCCGGGGGGGGCTTGCCCGGCCCGGGTTTGTGCAGCCGAAGTGCTGCTATGACGACAGTTTGGCTGCACAAACCCGGGCCCAGCCCGGGCGCTGCACAGGCGCGGGCCGGGCCGCCTAACCTTCCAGGGCGAACTGCATGGGGCGGAACTTGGCCTGGGCCTCCGCCAGCTCGGCGGCGGGCATGGAGTCGGCCACGATGCCGCAGCCGGCGAACAGCCGGGCCCGGGGGCCGTCCAGCTCGGCACAGCGCAGCGCGATGCCCCACTCGCCGTTGCCGGATCCATCCACCCAGCCGACGGGGCCGGCGTAGCGGCCACGGTCCATCCCCTCGAGTTCCCTGATCAGCTCCATGGCTGCCTCGGTGGGGGTGCCGCAGACCGCCGCGGTCGGGTGCAGGGCCGCGGCGAGCGCCAGGGCGGACGGGACGCTGCCGTCGGCAGCCCGCACCGCCAGGGTGCCATGGACCTCGGTGGCCAGGTGCTGCACGTTGGCCAGCGGCAGCAGGGACGGCCGCGGCGCGGCGGTGAGGCCCGCGCACAGCGGCGCCAGCGACTCGCGCACCCCGGCCGCCGCGTACCGGTGCTCCTCGGTGTCCTTGGCCGAGGCGAGCAGGGCCGCGCCGAGCGCGGCGTCCTCGGCCGGGTCGGCGCTGCGCGGGGCCGTGCCGGCCAGCACCAGCGAGCTGATCCGCCGGCCCTCCCGCCGGATCAGCAGTTCCGGGGTGGCCCCGGCCAGGCCGCCGCAGGCGAAGGTGTAGCAGTCCGGGTAACGGTCCGCCAGCCGGCCCAGCAGCAGGGCCGTATCGATTGGCGCCGGGGCGGACGCATGCAGGTCACGCGCCAGCACCACCTTGCGCAGCCCGCCCGCCCGGATCCGGCCCACGGCCGCGGCCACGGCGCGTTCCCACTGCGGCGCGCTCAGGCTGCCGTCGTGCCAGCGCACCGCGCCCGGGCCGCCCCGGCCGCCCGGGGCGGAGGGCGCCCGCAGCGCGGGCGGGACGGCGTCCGGCGGCGGCCAGGCGGGCTCCGCGCCGGGGCCCGGGCGAGCGGAGATCGTGGTGAGCCACGCGTGGCCGTCCCGGCGGCCCAGCACTGCCCGCGGCATGACGAGCACCGACCCGTCCGAGGTGGGGTCGAAGGTGAAGCTGCCGAAGGCCACCGGGCCGCACCCGGGCAGGCCGACCTGGTCATCGACGTCGGCCCCGTCGAGCAGGGCCCGCAGCCACTTCTCGGCCGCGGTGAAGCGGTCCGCCCCGGCAGGCAGCGTGATCCGGGCCACCTCGCCCCAGCCGGCCAGCCCCTGGCCACGCCGGATCCAGGCCAGCGGCGCGGAGCGGGGCAGCTGCCGGGCGAGGTCGCCCGGGTCGGCAACGGGGACGGTGCGGACCGTAAGGCGGTCCGGCTCCGGGTAGCCTGCGCCGCCTGAACCTGATCCCACGCCAGCCAACTCTACGGGCCGGTAGGTACCGGCCGGGCCACCGGGGAGGCTCCAGCCCGGGCCCGGCCACCGGCCGCTCAGCTGCGTAGCACCGTCCCCGACGGGCTCTCCGCCGGGGCGGGCCCGCGCCGCGCCGCCAGTGCGCTGGGCCACCACATGGGCGGTCCCACGTCCAGGGTCAGCGCGGTGACCAGCACCGACCGGACAACCAGGGTGTCCAGCAGCACGCCGAGCGCCACCGTGAACCCGACCTCGGTGAGGATCACCAGCGGCAGGGTGCCGAGCATGGCGAACGTGCCGGCCAGCACCAGGCCGGCCGAGGTGATCACGCCACCGGTCGCGGCCAGGCCGGTGAGCATGCCCTGGCGGGTGCCGGAAACCAGCGTCTCCTCCCGCACCCGGGTCATCAGGAAGATGTTGTAGTCGATGCCCAGGGCGACGAGGAAGACGAACGCGAACAGCGGCATGGAGTTGTCCGCCCCGGCGAAGCCGAACGCGTAACGGAAGAACAGCGCGGACAGCCCCAGCGCCGCACCGAAGGACAGGATAACGGTGCCGATGAGCAGCAGTGGCGCCACCACGGCTCGCAGCAGCAGGCCGAGGATCAGCAGCACCACCAGCAGGACCAGCGGGATGATCAGGTCCCGGTCGCGGACCGCGTAGTGCTCCACGTCCAGGTTGATCGCGGTGGCCCCGCCGACTTTGGCGTCGGCGCCCGGCACCGCGTGCACCGCGGCCCGGACGTTGCTGACCACGGTGTAGGCGGCCGGGCTGTCCGGCGGGACGCCCAGGGTGCCCTGCAGCAGGGTCAGGCCGCCGTGGCGAACCGGCGGGGCGACCGCGGTGATCCCGCGGGTGCCGGCCAGCGCGGCGCGCAGCGCGGGTGTGGCCGAGGCCCGGCCGAAGACCTGGACCGGTTGGCCGGCGCCCGCCGGGAAGTGCTGCGCCAGCACCTTCTCCCCGGCCACCGCGCTGGGCGTGCCCCGGTACGACTCGGCCTGGGTGAGCGGGCCGAAGTGGAAGCCGGCCAGGCCCAGGGTCGCGACGGCCAGCAGCAGTGCCGTGGTCACCCACACCAGCCGGGGGTGCCGCGCGATGCGGCGCCCGATGGCGGCCCACGGCCCGCGGGCGGTGGGGTCGGCCGAGCCGTACCGGGGCCGCAGCGGCCAGAACACCCAGCGGCCGGTGATCACCAGCAGCGCCGGCAGCAGCGTCACCATGGCCGCCAAGCCCACCGCCACGCCGATGGCGGCGACCGGGCCGAGCCCGGAGATGTCCGCCGAGTCGGCCACCAGCAGGCACAGCATGCCGGCGATGACCGTCAGCGCGCTGGCCACGATGGCCGGCCCGGCCCGGTGCAGGGCGATCGCCATGGCCTCGTGCCGGTCGGCGTGCCGCCGCAGTTCCTCGCGGTACCGGGCGACCAGCAGCAGCGCGTAGTCGGTGGAGGCACCCAGCACGAGGACCACCAGGATGCCGCCGCTCTGCCCATTGACCACCAGCCCGGCGTGGGTGGCCAGCAGGTAGATCAGCGCCTGCGCCGCGATCAGCGCGACACCCGCGGACAGGATCGGCAGCAGCCACAGCACCGGGCTGCGGTAGGTGAGCAGTAGCAGCACGATGACGACGGCGAGCGTCGCGTACAGCAGGGTGGTGTCGATCCCCTTGAAGATCTTCACCGAGTCGGCCGCGCTGGCGGCCGGTCCGGTCACGTAGGCGGCCAGGCCGGGGTCACCGGCCCCGGCGATGGCGTGCACCCGGTTGACGAAGCTGGTGACCGCGTTGCTGTAGCCGAGATGCGCCTCGATCAGCACCTCGGCGGCGGTGCGGTCCCGGGACGGCACCGGGCCGATGACCTGGCCGGCGTGCGGCAGCCGGGCGAAGGCCCGGGCGTCGGCCGCGACCTTCGCCCGGTCGGCCGCGGTCAGGCCGGATGGCCGGACGTAGACCACGACCGCCGGGTTCAGGTTCGGGCCTGTGAAGTGCCGCTGCAGGGCCAGCGCCTGGGTGGACTCGGCGGAGGCCGGCAGGTAGGCGGATGAGTCGTTTTTCTCCGCGCCCTGCAGCTTCCCGGCGAGCGCCCCGGTCAGTGCGATGACGATCACCCAGAAGACCAGCACGCCCCACTTGGCCCGGCGGCCGGCTGGCAGCACCGCGAGGCGGTGCGCCCAGCCGTCCTGGGCGCCGCCCGGTTCACGTCCCCGGGCGGGCGGTGGCGCTGCCCCCGGGCGGCCCCCGTCGGCCGGTCCGGTGCTCGTCGGCTCGGTTGTCACGGATCCTCCCCCGGTGAGCCTCGCCGGTGCCCCGGCGGAACCGGAACACACGATGTATCGCGACCGTCCCCGATGTCAAGTCATATCGCGAGAGTCCCGGGCGGCTGCTGACCGCGCACCGGCTTCCATGGCCACGGCGGCTCGGCCGGGGGCTTCACCGTCGTCCGCGGCGAACTCCAGGAGCACACCCGGCCCGGCGGGCTGGCCTCCCCGGTCCGCGTGCTGCCCGCGGGCGCACCATGACATTTGTCATGCCGCGCGGGTGACGTCCGGCCGCCCGGTCCGGCCGGGTGGCCCGCCAGGATGGAGCCGTGGCGGATGCGGTGCTGGCTGACGCGGGAGCAGCGGCCCGGGGCCGGCGCTGGCCCCGGTGGCGCCGATCCAGCAGACTCTGGGTATGCGCAGTCCCCACCCCCCGGTTCCCCGGCGCCCCGGCCCGGCCGGCGCCTGCCGCCGATGACCCAGGCCCCGGCCCGGCCCCGGGCCGGCCACGCCGCGCCGGGAACCGTCCCACCGGGCGCCACGCCCGTCCCCGGCGGCAGGCAGCCGCCGGTGGTGATCCGCCGCGCGGCGTGGCTGTTCGCCGGCATCTGGCTGGTCTACCTGGTGCAGCCGGCCAGCTCCATCTGGGCTGACCACGATCCGGTCCGCCGTTACCTCGGTCTTGCCACCCTGATCGTGTTCGCGGTGGTGTTCATCGCGGCGTTCGGCACCGCGCGGGCCCGGCGGCTGCGCGACCCGGGCCGGTCCCTCGACCAGACGGCGCCCGGCCGCCTCGGCGTGGTGGCGGTGGCCGCCGCCGCCGCGCTGACCGGGATCGGCTACGTCACCGTCGGCCACATGGCGACCGGCCTGCTCATCTACGTCGCCGTGATGGGCGTGTTCCTGCTGCCCAGCCGGGCCGGCTGGGCCGTAGTCGCGGCGGCCCTGGCCGTCTCAGTCGCGGTGCCCGCCATCGCCGGCTGGCCGGTGGACGGGGGGTCCGCCTTCCAGATCGTCATCTCCGCCCTCGCCGCCTGGGGCGTCGCCCAGGTAATCAAGCGCAACGCGCAACTGGCCGCGGCGCACGAGGAGATCACCCGGCTGGCGCTGGCCGACGAGCGCAACCGCTTCGCGCGTGACCTGCACGACATCCTGGGCCACTCGCTGACCGTGGTGGCGGTCAAGGCGGAGCTGGCCGGGCGGCTGGCCGGCCAGGACCCGGCGCGGGCCGAGGCGGAGATCGCCGACGTGGAGCGGATCGCCCGGCAGGCCCTCGCCGACGTGCGGGCCGCCGCGGCCGGCTACCGCGAGGTGACCCTGGCCGGGGAACTGGCCAGCGCCCGCACCGCGCTGTCGGCGGCCGGCATCGAGGCCGACCTGCCCAGCGCCGACCTGCCGCCGATGCCGCGGCAGCGCCAGGAACTGTTCGGCTGGGCCGTCCGCGAGGGGGTGACCAACGCGATCCGGCACAGCGGCGCGGCCCGCTGCCGGATCACGCTGACCGGCAGCCAGATCGACATCGCCGACGACGGCCGCGGCCCCGTCGCGCCCGGCGCCGCGGGGGAACATGGCGGCGGCGCTGTCCCGCTCGTCCCCGGACCGGGCCAGCCGGGCGGCGCCGACGGTCACGGGCTGACCGGGCTGCGCGAGCGGGCCGCCGCGGCGGGCGCGGAGGTCCGGACCGGCCGGTCCGGCTGGGGCGGCTTCTGCCTGCAGGTGCGGGACCAGCCGTGAGACCGTGGTGACTGCCCCCATCCGGCTGCTGCTCGCCGATGATCAGGCCCTGGTCCGCGGGGCGCTGGCCGCGCTGCTGGCCCTCGAGACCGACCTGGAGGTGGTCGCCGAGGTCGGCCGGGGCGACGAGGTGCTGGCCGAGGCCCGCCGGGCCCGGCCGGACGTCGCCCTGCTCGACGTCGAGATGCCCGGGCTGGACGGCATCACCGCGACCCGGGAGCTGCGCGCCGCGCTGCCGTCCTGCCGGGTCCTGGTCGTGACCACGTTCGGCCGCCCGGGCTACCTGCGGCGCGCGATGGCCGCCGGGGCCAGCGGCTTCGTGGTCAAAGACACCCCGGCCCGGCAACTGGCCGACGCGGTCCGCCGGGTCGCCGCCGGGCTGCGGGTGGTCGACCCCAGCCTGGCCGCCGAGACGCTCGCGGCCGGCGACAGCCCGCTCACCCCCCGGGAGACGGACGTGCTGCGGGCCGCCCGGGACGGCGGCACGGTGGCCGACATCGCCGCCGCCCTGCACCTGTCGGAGGGCACGGTGCGCAACCACCTGTCCGCGGCTATCGGCAAGACCGGTGCCCGCACCCGGGCCGAGGCGGTCCGCCTGGCCAGCGCGAACGGCTGGCTGCTCGGCACCTGAGCGAGATGGCAGGCACGGCCGGGCGGCGTGGCGGCTGCCAGCGGCGGTGGCCGGGGGACGCCTTTGCCGCTGCTACGCGCGATCGCCGCCGAGTGACCCGGCCACGGTGGCCGGCTCGGCGCAGCGGGCGAGGAACTCGCGGCCACGCTCGATCCGGGCGTCCACGTCGGCCTGGAACGCCGCCAGCGCGGCCCGCTTCGCCTCGACCGTGGCGCGCAGGTCCTCCTCCAGGGCGACGCACTCGGAGATGAGCTGGCGGCGCTCCGCGTCGCTGGTCCGCTCGTCCCGGTAGGCCAGCCGGATCTGCGCGATACGGTCCTCGTTGCGCAGCACCGCGGCGATCTCGTCCAGGTTCAGGCCGAGCAGGTCCTGCAGCTCGCGGATCCGCGACACCCGGGCCAGGTCCTGCTCGCAGTAGCGGCGCAGCCCCCCGGGCGTGCAGGTCGGCACGAGCAGGCCCAGTTGCTGGTAATAGCGCAGGGCCCGCTCGGACACGCCCGCCCGGGCCGCCGCCGCGCCGATGCCGAGCAGCGGCGCGCCCGGGCCCGGCGGCGGCCCGGGCCCCTGGTGCTCCGTCCCGCCCATCGGGGTCAGCTGCTCCGCGGCGGCGTCCCGGCGCCCCGGTCCGTGGCGGGCGGGCCGGCCTGCTCAGCGGCGGCCAGCCGGCCGTTCGCGGGGGTGTCGGCGTCGGCCGGCGCCACCGGCTCCAGGCCGGCCAGCCCGCCGATCTCCGCCGCGCCGTCCGCCAGCTCGTCGAGGACGGGCTCGGTGGCGTGCAGGTAACGCTTCCCGCGCAGCGCCGAGGCGACGATGGCGACCGCGGTGGCGATTGCGGCGAAGGTGAAGGCCAGGTGCAGGCCGCTGGCGAACGGCTGCTCGATCAGCTGGGGGAAGAACGTGCGCCCGGTGACGTAGGCCACCTGGTGCGGGCTCATGTGCTGCAGCGCCCCGGTCGGGCCGAGCAGCTCGGCGATCGGGTTGTAGCCCAGGAACGCGGAGAACAGGCTGCCGATCGGCGGCTCGTTCGCCACCACGTGCGCGGCGGCGGGGGGCACGCCCGCGTTGACCAGGCCCCGGTACAGGTGCGACGGCAGGTTGTCGGCCAGCCCGATCGTCACGATCGTGAAGAACAGCCCCATGGACAGCACGGTGGCCGAGTTCTGGAACGTGTTGAGCATGCCCGCGCCGGCGCCGCGCTGGTCCGGGGGCAGGCTGTTCATCACCGACGCCTGGTTGGGGGAGAAGAACAGCCCCATGCCGACCGCGAACAGGAAGATCAGCAGCGCGAACCAGACATAGCTGAAGTTGATCGGCAGCAGTTCCAGCAGCAGGAAGGCGGCCAGCGACACGATCAGCCCGGCGGTGGCGAACAGCCGTGCACCGTAGCGGTCGGACAGCGCGCCGGCCAGCGGGCCGACCACCAGGAAGCCCAGGGTGAGCGGCACCATGGCGATGCCAGCCCACAGCGGGGTCTGGCTGAAGCTGTAGCCGTGCTGTGGCAGCCAGATGCCCTGCAGCCAGATGATCAGCATGAACTGGATGCCGCCGCGGCCGAGCGCGCCGAGCAGGCCGGCGATGTTGCCCGCGGTGAACGCCCGGATCTTGAACAGGCTCAGCCGGAACATCGGCTGCTCGACCTTGGTCTCCACCCAGGCGAACAGGATCAGGACGGCGATACCGCCGAAGACACCGGTGAGCACCCAGGGATTGGTCCATCCGGTCGGGTGGCCGCCGTAGGGGAGCAGCGAGTAGACGATGCCGGTGAGTACGGCGATGAGCCCGATCGCGAACAGCGCGTTGCCCAGCCAGTCGATCTTGGCCGGGATGCGCACGCCGTTGTCCTGCAGCTTGAGGTAGGCCCAGACAGTGCCGAACAGGCCGAACGGCACCGACACGAGGAACACCAGGCGCCACTCGACGGGGGCCAGCACCCCGCCCAGCAGCAGGCCGAGGAAGGACCCGCTGACCGCGGCGATCCCGTTGATGCCCATAGCCTTGCCGCGCTCGTCCGGCGGGAACGCGTCGGTGAGGATCGCGGTGGAGTTGGCGAACAGGAATGCCCCGCCGACGCCCTGGAACACCCGCATGACGATGATCCAGATGGCCCCGGACGGGCCGGTCATCCAGGTCACCGAGAGCAGGATGGAGAAGAAGGTGAACACGGCGAAGCCCAGGTTGTACATCCGGACCCGGCCGTAGATGTCGCCGACCCGGCCCAGGCTCACCACCAGCACCGCGGTCACCAGCATGAAGCCCATGAACACCCACAGGAAGTACGAGGTGTTCGACGGCACCAGCGGGTTGAGGTTGATCCCCCGGAACAGGTCCGGCAGCGAGATCAGCAGGATCGACTGGTTGATGGTGACCATCAGGATGCCCAGCGTGGTGTTGGACAGCGCGATCCACTTGTAGTGGACCCCGCGCTGCTGGCCGCCCGGGGGTGCCTGCGCCTGGCCCACCGCCGTCATTCACATCTCCTTACCGGGGAACTGTCCGCACCACGTGGAGGCACTTGCTTGGTACGAAGCAACAATACAGAGCCTTAACGTTGACGCGTCAGGGTCAGCCCACCGGGAAGCCCGGGGCTGGCCGCGGGCCGGTCCCGGGGCAGGCGGCCGCGGCCCGGCTACAGCAGGGCGAGCTGTTCCCCGGCTGGCGGCCCGGCCGGGGGAGCGGCCGGGCTGCGCCAGGAACGCCGGTCAGGAGCGGCTCGCGGCCGGGGCGGGGGGCTGCCCCGGCCCACCCGGTAGCGCTGCGCCAGCTCGCGGACCTGGGCGGCGATGCGTTCCTGGTAGTCCCGGGGTGCGTAGGCCCGGCTGCCGTACAGGCCGCGGTAGCGGGGCACCAGTGTGGGGTGGTGCTCGGACAGCCAGGCCAGGAACCACTCACGGGCGCCGGGCCGCAGGTGCAGCACGATGGGGCTGACGTGGGTGGCGCCTGCCTCGGCCGCCTGCCGCACGGTGGAGGCCAGCTGCGCCGGGGAGTCGGACAGGAACGGTACCACCGGGCCCATCAGCACCCCGCAGCGCAGCCCCCGCTCGCTGAGCGTGGCGCACACCCCGAGCCGCCGCCTGGGGCTGGGCGTCCCCGGCTCCAGCGTGCGCCACAGCTCCTCGCCGGCGCAGCCGACCGAGACGCTCAGCCCCACATCGGTGACCTCGGCCGACGCGGTGAGCAGGTCCAGGTCGCGCAGGATCAGGGTGCCCTTGGTCAGGATCGAATAGGGGTTACGCCGCTCCAGCAGCGCGCCCAGGATGCCGGGCATCAGCCGGTACCGGCCCTCAGCCCGCTGGTAGACGTCCACGTTGGTGCCCATGGCGATGTGCTCGCCGCGCCAGCGCCTGGCCGCCAGCTCGCGCCGGACCAGGTCCGGCGCGTTCACCTTCACCACGATCTTGGAGTCGAAGTCGTGCCCCGCGTCCAGGTCCAGGTACGTATGGCTGTTGCGGGCGAAGCAGTTGTGGCTGATCACCCCGTCAGCGATGAAGTCGCCGGTCCCGGTCGTGATGTCGTACATCGGCAGGTCCAGCCCGAGCGGCTCGACCGACACCACGCGCAGCCGGGCACCGCTCTTGACCGCTGTCCCGTCGATGGACCGCTGGCTGGTGATCGCCGGGTCGGTGGTCAGGAAGAACCGGAGTTCCTCCGGCAGCCCGCCGGTGAGCCGCAAACACGTCAGCGGCTTCGCCTGGTGCCGTGGGATGTGCTCGGTTACGAACGTGAAACCCAGCTCATGCAGGCTGCTGCCCAGCCAGGCCAGCAGCTCGGCATCGGTGCTGGGGATCCGGAGGTTTCCCTGGCTGTAGCTTCCTTCCGCATCGAACAGGCCAGCGAGGAAACCTTTGCGCCATTCCAGGCCGGGCGCCTCGGGCCACTCGACCAGGCGGCGCACGAACGCGCGGTTGGCGTTGGCCAGGAAGCGGTGCGCCCGGGCCAGCGCCTCGCGCTCAGCGGGCTGGCCGTGGGGTCGCCCGGTGGGCCCGCGGCCGCGGATCAGCCCGCACAGGTAGCCCCGCCGGTAGCCGGCGTCCTGCTTGGGGGGCTCGGCGAACTGGCCGACGCTCATCAGCTGGTGGTTGACGGTGAGGTGAGGCCGTTGCTTCCGGCCCTGTTCCGCCCCGGACACATACGTCCACCCGCGGTCGCTGAGGAAACGGTGATCGCCGCTGGCGATGAGCTGGGTGCCGTCCTCCAGGGTGATGCGGTACCCGGGCTTGACCGTCTGCCAGTGCGCCAGTACCCGGGTGCGCACGTACCGCCGGCCGTCGTCCTCGCGCCGGGTGCCGTAGACCTCGTCACCGGGCCGCAGGTCAGCGATCGCCCGGGTGCGGCCATCGGCCAGCAGGACCGGGGTTTCACCCGTGAGGCAGTAAGCGCACGCATGGCTGCATCCCCGGTAGGGATTGATGGTCCAGCGGAACGGGACGCGCGAGGCGTCGGGGACACGGTTGATGATGCTGCGGGCCTGCACCTCGAAGAACGTCATGCCGCGGAACCCGGGGGTGTCGAAGGTCCGGGTCACCGCGCCCCGTTCGAACAGGGCCGGCGCCCCGGCACCGGGGCGGTCGCCGTCGGGTCCCGCCTCGATCCGCATGCCGTCCCAGCGCATGCGGATCACTATAGAACAGGCGTTCGATGTAGGCAAAAACCAGTTCGATCACGGGTGATGCCCCGCCATCCCGGGCCCACGACCCCGGGCCCGCCATCCCGGGCCCGGGACCGCCCGGCATCGCAGGAAACAGCGGGCAGCGATGGGTTTTGCGGCTAATGATCTTGGAGTGGGGGGATAGTAAGAGAAAGTTCCCCGCCCGCCGCCGGAGGTAGCCCCTATGGCGCTGTCCATGGATGAGCAGCGCATCCTGGATGAGATCGAGCGCCGCCTGAGCAGCGCCGATCCGGGGCTGGCCACCCGGATGGCGACGTTCGGCGCGCCCCGTCACTCCTTTGCGATGCGGATGCGGCGGCTCCGGCTGCTCGCTTCCTTCAGCACCCTGCTGGTCGTCGCGGTGGTGTCACTGGTGGTCTACGCGGTCATGCCGTTCCGCAGCGCGGCCGAGCGGCATGCGGGCAGCAAGTCCAGCGCCTCGCCGTCCCAGCCGGTGCAGATGGCGCCGCCCGGGGCCCGGCGGCAGCCGTCCGCGTCCGCCCGCGCCGCCAGCCCGGCGGCCTCGGCGGCCAGTGGTGCCCCCGCAGCGGCGCAGCGGGCCGCGGCCCAGCCGTCGGCCGGATCGAGCCAGCCCGCCAGCCCGGCCGTGCATCCGGCCCAGCGTGCCACCCGGCCGCAGTAACGCGGCCGCCGCGCCCGGTCAGTATTCGCGCCACAACTGGAGCAGGTACTGCTCCAGGCCCTCCAGGTTCTGCCTGGCCTGCTGGAACTCGTCGCTCAGTGGGTCCACGCCGCGCTCGAACATCTCCTCATAAAGCCGCATGACCTCACGCCGGTTCCGGGCGTAGACCCGGACGACGTAGTCGCCGACCCCGCCGGCCAGGGTGAGCCGGTCCACGGCCCGGCCCGCCGAGCCCATGTCCACGCTGAGCTGCCCGCGGAGGTACAGCGAGCCCTTCGCCTCGTCCTCCCAGGCGTCACCGAACAGCGGCGGCGCGCTGTCCCACTCCTCGATGGTGACCCGGACGCCGATGTGCTCCTGCAGGCTGCCGATCCACAGCTGCTCGCGGTTGGCGCTGACCAGCGTGCCGACGGGGGCCAGCGGGCCGCCCGGGGCGTCCGGGTCCACGGTGGAGTCGTGTACCCGGAACATCCGGCGGTCGGGGAAGACGGGCATTTCCAGCCGAATGAGGCGTTGGCTCACAGTCCCCCTTCGGCCGGCTCACAGGTCCAAGTACTAGCATGCTCCGCACAGCCGCCGCCGGCCTGCTCATTTCCGACAAAGGCCGGCCGGCGGAGCCGCGGTTACGTGCCTGGGCCGGGCAACTGTACCCGGGCGCGCACCTCCGACCACAGCTGCCGGTAGCTCTGCGCGGCCCGGCTGCGCGGCGCGAACGCCGCGACCGGGGCCCGCTCGGTTAACATGTGCTCGATCAGCGACAGGGACGGGATGGCGGTGGCCGCCACGTCCCCCCGCTCGGCCGGCAGTTGCGCGGCGATGTCGCGGTGCAGCCGCTTGCGCCGGTCGATCATGGAGAAGAAGGCCAGCAGCTCCGGCCGCCGGCCGTCGAGGCCGCCGATGAACTGGGTGAGCTGGTCCAGTGTGCGGACCGACAGGGTCGTGGGGATGAGCGGCACGAGCAGGCAGTCGGCGGCCTGGAGCACGTTCTCGGACAGCAGCGTGATGCCCGGCGGGCAGTCCAGCATGACGACGTCGTAGTCCACGCTGAGCGGGGCCAGCAGCCGGGCCAGCCGCCGGGTCGGCTTCTTGGTGGCCCCGAGCACCAGGTCGAGGTTGCGGTAGGTGAAGTCGGCGGGCAGCAGGTCCAGCCCGGGGTAGTCGGTTCCCTTGATCGCGCCGTCGAGCTCCCGGGAGCCCCGGATGAGGCCCTTGCCGCCACCCTTCACCCGGGGCCGGATGCGGAACAGGAAGCTCGCCGCCGCCTGCGGATCCAGGTCCCACAGCAGCACCCGCAGGCCGTCCTGGGCGGCCAGGTAGCTGAGATTGACCGCGCTGGCCGTCTTGCCGACGCCGCCTTTGATGTTGTACGTAGCGAGTACTTTCATCGCCCCGCCCCGCCCGCCGTCAGCGCTGTGGTCAGGGTGCGGAACCGGTCCTGGCTGGCCGGGCTGGCGAACACCGCGAACCGGCTGGCGAAGTTGCCGCGCGCCCGGTGCTGTCCCACGGCGATCTGCCCGGCCAGCTCGCCCATGGCGAGCAGTGCCGTGGCCGGCAGATCCCGGGCGGCCAGCATCTGGCCGGCGAAGTCACGGATCTCCTCCTCCTGCACCTGGCAGTCCTGGAATTCACCCAGGCAGTCCTGCAGTCCCTTCAGGTCACGTACCGCCGCCTGGCCCGCCTGCGGCTCGAGCAGCGAGCCGAAGAACTCCAGCAGGTAGCGGAGTTCCTTGCACCGCTTCCGCAGATCGTGCAGCCGTTCGGCGGGGGACTCTGGGGTGATCGCCTGGCCCTGGCGGATCACCCGGCGGTGCGCCCGGCGCAGCCGCGCCGCGGCCAGGGCGGCGGCGTCCTGGCCCTGCTGCGGGATGGGCAGGCCCCCTAGCGCGTCCTGCCACCCGGTGGCCAGCGCGGTGAACCGCGCCGAGCGAAGCCCGCGGGCCAGGGCGCGCTGGGTCACGGCCCGCTGCCGTTGCAGGTAGCGGTGGAACGGCGCCAGCTCGGCCGGCTTCGCCGCCAGCAGGCCGGCCGCCATCTTGTCGTAGCCGAGCAGGTAGACGTCGAGGTCCCGGGTGGGGGTGGTCAGGTCGCCCAGCCACTTGAACTCACCGGCGAACCGGGCGGCCAGGCCGTCCGGCAGCACGTCCCCGGCCAGCTTCAGCGCGGAGCGGGTGCGGCGCACGGAGACCCGCAGGTCGTGCAGGAATTCGGTGTCGATGTCGCGGATGGTCCCGGGGACGTTGGCCTGCAGCGTGTCCAGCAGGTGCAGTAGCACGGCCCGCAGCGCGAGCCGGGCGGGCATGCAGCCGGACAGCTGGACGGTGACTTTGTTGCTGTAGCCGCCGGGGCGCCGCCCGGCCACGGCCAGGGCGGCGGCCAGCAGGCCCGTCCCGTCCCGGCCGTCCCCGGCGGCCGCAGCCAGCAGCTGGGCGGCGCGGCGGGCCTGCGCCTGGTAACCGCGCACGGCGCTGATGTGCAGCCGGGCGGGCAGCTCGGCCGCGGTCGGCTGGGTGACCGCAGTCCGGTCCATCGTGATCCAGGCCACCGTCTTGGCGTCGGCGTTGAGCAGCCGCAGGTCCTGCACAGAACTGACCGCGCGCGCGGCGGGCAGCAGCGCGCGGATCCCGGCCACCGGGGCGACCCGGTCCCGGACCGGGCCGGCCGGCAGCGCCCCGGCCGCCAGCGGCCACGGCAGCCGGGAGACCCGCTGGCTGGCCAGTTCCCCGGCGGCCCCGGTGAGCACCAGCTCGGCGGGCCGGGCCCCGGTCACGTGCTCCAGGGTCAGCCCCGCCCGGTACAGCCGCCAGTCGAACGTGTCCACCCAGGTGCGCCGCACCCGCCGGGGCCGGCCGTCGGCGGACGCGGAGAACCGGGGTGCCAGCGCGGCCAGGACGTCGTCCGCTGCGGATGCGTGCTGGCCATCCGCAGCCAGCACCACGTCATCCGAAAATGGCTGCACGACAGCGCACCTCGGCTCGGGTCAGCGAAGCATGAGACGGAAAGCGCCGGCGCTTCAAGCGGTGGCCGGCACGAAGATTCTAGCCGCCGTCCGGTTCGCCAGGTTCGCCGTGTACGGCCGCTAGTGACCCTCAGTAGCTTTGTGGCTACGCATTGCCCTTGCCTCCGCCGCCAGCACCCGCCGCGCCCCTGCTACCCAGCCCCACCGGGTGCGGCTGGGCCGTCCGGCGGACGCACCGGGGCCATGATGAGCGTGCCCTCCGTCGTCACCCGTAGCCGGGACACGGGGGCTGGCGCGGGCTCCGCGGATCCGGGCATTTCCTGCGTGTCACCGGCCTGGCGCTCGCCGGTTGCGGAATCGGGCTCGGGCCGGCCTGCGCCCCCGGATCGGCTGCGGCTGCCGACGAACTGGCCTGCTCCGCCACCGGCTCCGCGCTGGGTTGCTCCGCCGGCCCGGTGGCAGGCTCCCCGTCCGCGGGGTGCCCGTCTTCCGCGGGGTGCCCGTCTTCCGCGGGGTGCCCGTCTTCCGCGGGGTGCCTGTCTTCCGCGGGGTGCCCGTCTTCCGCGGGGTGCCCGTCTTCCGCGGGGTGCCTGTCCTCCGCGCCGCCGGGCGCGGAGGTGGCAGCCGCCGGCTCTGGCTCGTCACCGCCCGGGGCCGCTCCGGCGGCCGGCTCTGGCTCGGGGGTGCCCGGCAGCCGCAGCGGGGGCCGCCTGATCGCGGGCAGCACCGACGTCAGTTCGGCGCTGGCCCGGGCCACGGCGCGGCGCCGTGCCTGTTCCTCGTCGATCTGCGCGGCCGCCGCTGTCAGCCGGTCGTTCATCTGGTGCAGCCGCCGGGCCCGGGCCCGGGCGGCGCGGATCCGGTCCGCGGTGTACAGCAGCACCAGCACGGCGACGACCACGAGGACGAGGAGCACACCCATAGATCACGTCACTTATCGGGAAGGCTTCCGGGGATGGCACCACCCTATGCGAGCGGCCGCGGCCACTCGCTCCCGCCACGCTAATTGCCGGGCCGGTGATCGCGCGGTCGTCCCCCCGGGTATCGGGCCGGGAGGCGGGGTGCGCCGCAGGCGTGTCCCCGCTGAGCGGGTGGATGGCGGGGGGTTCCGGGGGGTCGCCCCCCCGGGTATCCGGCCGGGAGGCGGGGTGCGCCGCAGGCGTGTCCCCGCCGAGCGGGTGGATGGCGGGGGGTTCCGGGGGGTCGCCCCCCCGGGCCAGCAGAGCTCACGCGAGCTGGGTGAAGTAACGGGCCGAGATGGCCTCGCTGGCCTGGCTGCACGTCTGCAGCAGGGCGGCCAGCAGCTCCGGGAGCTGGGCGGGGAGCAACTGCGGGTCGGCGTACTCCAGCCGGGTGCGCAGCTGCCCGATCGGCCGCCGGGCCGGGTCGGCGTGCCCGGCGCCTCAGCCAGCCGGCCGGAGTCGAAAATGTCCGCCACGTCCGCACGTTAAGCGGGCTGTGTCCCGGTGCCATTACCGGCGATGACGAGTGCGTTTCCGCTGGGTTTCGGCCTGCCGTTCGGCCCCGGGCGGCGGCCGGCCCGGGCGCCGGCTTCTGCCGGGCGGCGCCGCGGCGCAGACTGGAGGGCAGCCGCCCGGCCACCGGGCCGGCGGCCGGGAGGAGGACCTTGCCGTGCTGTACGTCTTCGGCTTCGAGCGGACCGCGGTCGTGCTCAGTGATCTGTACTTCGTCAACCCCGAGCCGATGAAGGGCCAGGAGAGCCCGGAGCACGGCGTCCGGCTGGAGGTCCGGCTGCTGCACGCCGGTGACCTGAAGGGGTCGATCTACGCCGCGCAGCCGATCGAGATCGGCGAGCTGGTCTGGCGCGCCGACCTGCTGGAGTCCGTGGACGGCCCGCCCGGCAGCTTCAACCGCACCCACCACCACCCGACCCAGCTGGGCTGGGAGCCGGGCCAGCGGGTGTTCGAGCGGGAGCTGTCCGCCTTCCCGGTCGAGTGGGTGGGCAGCAAGCTGGCCAGCCTGGAGTCGCTGCTGGAGCAGGCCGGCGCGGCCGGCCATCCGGCGGACGCGCGGGACGCGCAGGCGCTGCGGGGTGTCCTGCCCGACATCCTGGCCGCGCTGAACCGCCTGCTCGGCCAGGTCCACGCCGGGGAGCTCGGCCGGCCCCCCGGCGGGGAGCCGGTGGCCAGCGCCCGGGTCGGCTGGCTCTAGCCGCGTGGCCGGGGACGGCGGCCGTCAGCCGCCCGGGCCACCGGGCCGGATGGGGTGGGCAGCCGGCGGCGCGGTTGCGTTCGGCCGGATAGTTTTCCTGTTTGTCGCGGCACGCGCCTTCTAAAACCCCGGGGCGGGCCTGCACACTGAGAGCGTGCACGACTTCGACCTGGTGGTCATCGGCTCTGGCCCGGGCGGGCAGAAGGCGGCGATCGCGGCCGCCAAGCTGGACCGCCGGGTGGCGATCGTGGAACGGCCGGACATGCTGGGCGGCGTGTGCCTGAACACCGGCACGATCCCGTCCAAGACCATGCGCGAGGCCGTGCTCTACCTCACCGGGCTGGACCAGCGGGAGATGTACGGGCAGAGCTACCGGGTCAAGGACGAGATCACCATCGCCGACCTGGCGACCCGCACCCGGCACGTGGTCAGCCGGGAGAACGACGTGGTCCGCAGCCAGCTGGCACGCAACCGGGTCACGATCCTGTCCGGCACCGGCTCGCTCACCGGCCCGCACGAGATCGCCGTGGACGACGGGCGCGGTCAGCCCCGGCTGGTCACCGGGGACGCCATCGTGATCGCCACCGGCACCCAGCCCGCCCGGCCGTCCAGCGTCGCCTTCGACGAGCGCACCATCATCGACTCCGACGGCATCGTGCATCTGGAGCGGGTGCCGCGGACCCTGGTGGTCGTCGGCGCCGGGGTGATCGGGATCGAGTACGCGTCGATGTTCGCCGCGCTCGGCAGCAAGGTCACCGTGGTGGAGCAGCGGGACCGGATGCTGGAGTTCTGCGACCTCGAGGTGGTCGAGGCGCTCAAGTTCCACCTCCGCGACCTGGCGGTGACCTTCCGGTTCGGTGAGACGGTGGCGTCGGTGGAGGCCACCCACGGCGGCGCGATCGCCACGCTGCGCAGCGGCAAGCGCATCCCGGCCGACGTGCTGATGTATTCCGCGGGCCGCCAGGGCATGACCGATCAGCTCAACCTGGCCGCGGCAGGCCTGGAAGCCGACCACCGCGGGCGGATCAAGGTCGATGAGTTCTTCCGCACCGCCGTGCCGCACATCTACGCGGTCGGCGACGTGATCGGCTTCCCGGCGCTCGCCGCCACCTCGATGGAGCAGGGCCGGCTGGCCGCGCACCACGCCTGCGGCGAGCCGGTGCACACCGCCCACCAGCTGCAGCCCATCGGCATCTACAGCATCCCGGAGATCAGTTTCATCGGCCGTACCGAGGACCAGCTCACCGCGGACTGCGTGCCGTTCGAGGTGGGTGTCTCCCGGTACCGGGAACTGGCCCGCGGCCAGATCATCGGCGACTCCTACGGGG
This sequence comes from uncultured Actinomycetes bacterium, assembly GCA_963837515.1. GTDB lineage: Bacteria > Actinomycetota > Actinomycetes > Streptosporangiales > Streptosporangiaceae > RYN-230. Next base: position 249,789 of record CAWINT010000014.1, on the reverse strand, counting down.
TGCTCAAGCTGCTTGTCTCCCCGGAGAATCACTCCCTGCTCGGGGTGCACGTGTTCGGCACGCAGGCGACCGAGCTGGTGCATATCGGCCAGGCCGTGATGGGCTGCGGCGGCACGGTCGACTACCTGGTGGACGCGGTGTTCAACTACCCGACGCTGGCCGAGTCGTACAAGGTGGCCGCGCTCGACGCGACCAACAAGATGCGCCAGATGGCCCGGTTCACGGAATAGCCCGGGGAACGGCCCCCGGGCCGGGACTGCATAGAATCGCGGGCGTGCCTGATGCCGTGCCGCCTGCCACCGCCGCCACCCTGGACGACCCGTTCGCGCAGCTGCGCGGGCCGCTGGCCGGGACCACCCGGATGCGCCTGGAAGTAGTGGCCAGCGCCCAGGCCACCCCGCATCTGCAGCGGCTGGTCCTGACCGCCCCGGAACTGGCCGGCCTGCGTTACCGGCCGGGTCAGGACCTTATGCTGCTGGTCGCGGTGGACGGCCGTCGGCCGCTGCGCCGCCGGTACACCATCCGGGACCTCGATGCCGGGCAGCGGCGCCTCACCCTGGACATCGTCCGGCACGGCGACGGCCCGGGGGAGCGGTGGGTGCGGTCCGCGCGTCCCGGCGACACCATCGAGGGGATCGCGCCGCGCGGGAAGATCTTCGTCGCGGAGGACGCGGACTGGCACCTGTTCGCGGCGGACGAGTCCGGCCTGGCCGCGGTGTCCGCGATGGCCGGCTCGCTGCCTGCCGGGCAGCGGGCGATCATTTTCCTGGAGGTGCCCGAGCCGGCCGACCGGCAGGACCTGGCCGCCGAGGCGGCGGTGGACCTGTACTGGCTGCCGCGGTCCGCGGCGGCCCGCCGCGGCATACCACCCGCCGGGGACCCGGCGGCGCTGGCCGCGGCGCTGCGCGCCGCCGCCCTGCCCGGCGGCCGGGGGCACGCCTACCTGTTCGGTGAGGCGTCGGTGGTGCTGGCGCTGCGCGAGGTACTGGCGGAACGCGGCCTGGACCCCGGCCAGGTCTCCGCGAAGGCGTACTGGGGCCGCGGCCGGGCCAACGCGCAGCACGGCGAGCCGGCCCGCGACGAGTAGCCGGGGTCCGGGGCCAGAACCCGGGCCTGGGTCAGAACCTGGTCGCGGTCAGAACCTGGTCGCGGCTCGCGGCCAGAACCTGGTCGCGGTCAGAACCTGGTCGCGGCCAGCCAGCCGTGGAGCAGGCCCGCGTCGCCGTGCACGGTGACCGCCGGGCCGTCCGGCGGCAGCCGCCGCACCAGCACCAGGAGCAGCGCCGAGGCCGGGCCGCGCAGCGCGACGCTGGCCTTGCCGTGCTCCCGGCGCACGCTGATCCCCGCGTCGTCGTGGCTCACCAGCCACTCGCCGCCGGGCACGTCGGCCGTGTGCACGTGCAGTGACTGGCCGGGGGCCAGGGCCGCGGCCCGCTGGTCGGCCTCGGCGCCCTCGGGGGCGGTCAGCTCCGTCAGCCACTCGTCGATCCCGTCCGCGGCCACCTCCGGCTCGATCACCGGGACCTGCCCGGCCGCGAGCTGCGCGTCGGCCCGGTGCACCGCGGTCTCGTGCGCCATCCGCCGCGCCCAGTAGGAGACCGGCCGGGCCGGCCCGTTCGCCCAGACCGGGGCGTCCCCGGCCGCCCGCACCGCGTCGACCAGCCGCGCGGCGCCGTCCCGCAGCCAGCCGGGCCGCCGGGCCGGATCATCGGGCAGCCGCCCGTCCGGGACGCTGCGGAACGGGATGAACCCGGCCGACCGGGTGGCCACGATCTCCGCCGCCCACCGCTGGGCCCGGCCGACGTGCGTCTGCAGCTGGCGCATCGTCCAGTCCGGGCAGCTGGGCACCGGCTGTGACGGATCGAGGCGGCCGCCCAGGCCGGCCAGCGTCGCGGTGCTGCCGGTGATCTCGGCGTAATAGCGGTCGGCCGGGAGCGGGGTCACCGGCCGGCTCAGCGGCAGCCGCAGGCGCCGCCGCAGCACCCGCCGCCGGACTGGGCCGGGCCGGAACCGGCCCGGCCGCCGACCGACACGGTGGACAGCAGCTTGACCGTGTCGTCGTGGCCCTGCGGGCAGCGGCACGGCTCCGACGACTCACTCATCGGCCGGCTGCGCTCGAAGGTCGACCCGCACGCACGGCACCGGTATTCATAGCGTGGCACGGGAGAAGCCTACGTCAGCGCGGACGGCACCGGCGAGATCGATCCGGCCCGGGCGCGGGCGCCCCAGCCGATGTATGGTCAGCGAGGCTGAGGTGGGACTGCGCCCAGGGGAGGGGCACCGGCCGCCGTGGCCAGGCCGGGCCGGGTGGGCCTGAGCCAGGGGAGGAACAGTCATGTCCGCGATACGTGAATACCCGCCAGGAACGCCGTGCTGGGTGGACCTGGCCACGAGTGACCCTCGGGCGTCCGCCGCGTTCTACACCAGGCTGTTCGGCTGGGCGACGGCCGGCGCACCGGCGGGCGGCGCACCGGCGGACGGGGCACCGGCGGGCGGCGGGGCGATGGGCGGCGCGGCGGCGGGCGGCGCGGCGGCGGGCGGCGCGGCGGCGGGCGGCGCGGCGGCGGGCGGCGCGGCGGCGGGCGGCGCGGCGGCGTACACGTTCTTCGCCCCGGCCGGGACCGCCCCCGCCGATGTCCCGGGCCGGGTCGTGGCCGGGCTGATGGCCAGCCCCGGCGCGGGCCGCCGGGCGGCCTGGAACACCTATGTCAGCGTCGCCGATGCCGATGCCACCGCGGCGCGGGTGACCGCCGCCGGCGGCCAGGTACTGGTACCCCCCGCGGACGTACCCGGGCAGGGCCGGATGGCCATGTTCGCCGACGACCAGGGCGCCCGTATCGCTGGCTGGCAGCCTGCGGGGTTCCCCGGCGCCGGGAAAGTCAACGACCCGGGCTGCTTCTGCTGGAGCGAGCTGGCCTGCCGGGACACCAAGGCCGCGGCCGCCTTCTACGGCCAGGTGTTCGGCTGGGACCCCGAGGCCAGCCAGATGGGCCCGATGACCTACATCGAGTGGCGGCTGGCCGGGCGGGCCGTCGGCGGCATGGTGCACATGGACGAGGAGTGGCCGGAGGACGTGCCGCCCCGTTGGGTGGTCTACTTCGCGGTGAACGACTGCGACGCCGCGGCCGGCCACGCCGTGCAGCTGGGCGGGCAGGTGACGGTCCCGCCCGCGGATGCGCCCCCGGGTCGGCTGGCGGTGATCACCGACCCGCAGGGCGCGTCCTTCACCATCATCAAACTGTGTTAGCCCGGGGGGACGACCCCCCGGAGCCCCCCGGGATCACCGGCTCAGCGAGACCCTCCTGCGTCGGGCCTCCCTTCGCCGGTCAATAAGCCCGGGGGGACGACCCCCCGGGATCACCGGTCAATCAGGCGACGGTGTCCTGTTCCCGCTCGGCGGCCAGCACCTGGCTCAGCGGTGGGCGTTCCGCCAGCTCGTTGAGGTGCTCGTCGAGCCGCAGCCCCTCGCCGGTGGCTACCGCGTGCAGGTACACCTCGGGGCGGCGCAGCGCCCGCACGCCCGGCGTCCCCGGGCTGCAGCCGCCCCGGTGGGCCAGCGGCACCCGGGAGGCCATCGCCCGCAGCACGGCTGAGCTCATCAGCGACAGGTCCCACAGCGGCTGGTGCCGGTTCTGCCGGGTGCCGAGATCCACCTGGGCCATGGCGGCCAGGCCGACGTCCTGCAGCACATCGACCATGAGGCCCAGCTCCACGCCGTAGCCGGTGAGGAACGGCAGGCCCAGCAGCAGCTCCCGGGTGACCGCGAACTCGCCGGCCAGCGGCTGGACGAACCCGGCCAGCTCCGGGCAGAACAAATTGAACAATGGCTTCGCCATCAGCTCGGTGACCCGTCCGCCACCATCTGCCACCGACCGGTCCGCCTCGGTAAAGGGGCGCCGGTACGCCGCTTTGCAGAATTGCACGCGGGGCCGGGTGAGCAGCGGGCCAAGCGGGCCATAGATGAAATGCTCGGCGAAATCCGTGGTGTCCGCGTCGGCGAACATGATGATGTCGCCGCGTGCCACCGACAGGCTGCGCCACATCGCGTCACCCTTGCCCCGGGCCGGGCCGTACTCGGGCAGCAGCTCGTTCTCCGAATAGACCTCCGCGCCCCATGCGCGGGCGATCTCCGCGGTCCCGTCCGGCGAGTCCGCGTCCACCACGATGACCTGGTCAACCAGGCCGCAGCGATCGTTCAGCCGATGCACCGTGGCCAGGATGGGACCGATGGTGGCGGCCACGTTGCGGGCCGGGAAGATGACCGTCGTGCTGAGCTCGCGCGCCCGGCCGCCCGGGGCGGCCAGCCCGGCGAATTCCTCGTGCGAAAAGGATCGCTGGTCAAACCAGTCCCGTACAGTTACGCTCATCAGCGTCGCCTTTCCCTCAGGTCCGACAGCACATCAGCCCAGGGCGTGAATGCGGTTATTCCTGGTGGCGCCTGCCCCTTACGCCGACCGCCGCACGCGGAGTGGTCAGGTTAGCCGCCACATGTTGATGGCAGGTAACACCGTGTTGCGCGGAGATGAACGCACCCACGGCCAGCGGCGGGGACGCTGCGTGACCCTTCCCGGGCGGCCGGAGCCGCCGGGCCAGCCACGGCAGGCTGCCCCCCTGCACGACGACGGAGAACGCGACGACGACAAAGATGATCTCGTACAGCCGCTCCGCGCCCGGCTGGCCCGCCTCGACCACGGCCGCGCCGAGCAGGATCGGGACCGCGCCCTTGAGGCCGGCCCAGGCCACCAGGAGCCGGTCCCGGCCGGCCAGCCGCACCGGCCACAGCAGCAGCCCGGCCACCAGTGGCCGGATCACCACGGCCAGCGTCACCGCGAGACCCAGGCCGAGCAGCCAGACCCAGTCATCGGCCACGGCGCTGAGGTGGATGGTCAGGCCGAGGATGGCGAACGCGACGATCTCCGCCAGGCTGGACAGCGCCGCGTGGAACCGCACCACCTCACGCTGGTGCGGCAACCGTGCGTCGCCCAGGATCAGCCCGGCCACGAAGACGGCCAGGAACCCGGAGCCGCCGGCCGCAGCCGCCGCCCCGTAGACGGCCAGCGCGCCGGCCAGCACCCGGACCGGGTGCAGCGCCACGGCGGGCAGCGGCACGCGCCGGGTGAGGAGCAGCAGCGCCCACCCCCCGGCCAGGCCCACCGCCAGGCCGATGCCCAGCTGCCCGGCCAGCCCCGCGGCCAGGTGCCCGGCCGCGGGCCAGCCGGCCACCGGCGTGGTGAGCAGCGCGGCCAGCAACGCGATGCTGACCGGGTCGTTCGAGCCGGACTCGCCCTCCAGGATGGTCCGGCTGCGGCCCGCCCGCAGCTGCCGGCCCAGTACCGAGAACACCACGGCCGGGTCGGTGGGGGCCAGCGCCGCGCCGAGCAGCAGCGCCGCCCGCCAGTCCAGGCCGAAGACCAGGTGGGCCGCGGCCGCCACGCCTCCCGCCGTGGCCAGCGTCCCGGCCGTGCCCAGGCCCAGGATCGGCGCCGCCGCGCCGCGGAACCGGCGCCAGCCCAGTCCCATCCCGCCGTCGAACAAGATGACCGCCAGCGCCACCGTGACCACCTGTTCCACGGCGCTGAACGGCAGCTCGCGCAGCCCTGGCCATACATCCGCGGCGGCGGCCGCGGCGAGCAGGAAGAACGCCGGGGCCGGGATACGCAGCCGCTCGCTGGCCCCGGTGGACGCCGTGGCGGCCAGCACGGCCGCCGCGATGACCAGCACGACGACGCCGAAGGCGCCGCTAGCCACGGCTCACCGCCCGGTGCCGGCACCAGCGCGGGCCCGGTCCGGGCGCGCGGGCGGCGGCGACGCCGGGCGCCCCGGGCCGGTGCGCCGCCCGCGCCGCTGCCCGAGCCGCCGCCCGGCCTCGATGAGCACGGTGAGCAGCAAAGAAAGGCCCAGGCCCAGCAGCAGCCCGGCCCAGGGCCGGTCCTCGAAGGCGCGCCCGCCGAGCCGGCCCAGCAGGAAGGCGTACCCTGCCCACACCGCCCCGGCGACGGCGGTCGCGGCCATGAACCGGCGCCGCGGGTAGCCGACCAGCCCGCAGGCCAGCGTGACTGCGGTGCGGCCGCCCGGGATGAACCGGCAGGCCACGATGAGGCGGGCACCGAACTGGCCGAGCGAGCGCTGCGCCCAGTCCAGCCGCCGCCCGCCGCGCTCGCCGGCGAACAGGCGGCGCCGGGCGAACGGCCCGAACCGGCGCCCCAGCAGGTAGGCCAGGTTGTCACCGAGGAATGCGCCGGCCGCGGCCAGCACGACCAGCACGGCGATGCGCGGGTCGTTACTGCCCGCCGTAGCGGCGCCCAGCGCGATCACCACCGTCTCGCTGGGCAGCACCGGGATGACCGCGTCGAGCGCCGGGATCAGCACCGCGGCCAGGTAGGAGAGCACGGAGCCGGTGGCCAGGCTGGTCAGCCCGGTCACCGGGCCGGCCCGCGCCGCACCTGCCCGGCCTGGTCCGCCGTCCGTGTCACCTGGTCCTCCTCCCGCCGGCTGCGGCCTCAGTTCACCGCAACCGTCCGTGCCTGCCGTGTCAGCGCTGTGCAGATCCGGTGGAGGCGCTCCCGCCAGCCGCCGGGCGCAGCGCCGTGGCCCGGCCGAGCAGGATGATCCCGGCGACCGCGGCGGCCGCCGCGGCCAGCTGGACGCCAAGCAGGGCCGGGGAGGCGGCCAGCCGCTCACCGAAGACGAGTGAGCCGAGCAGCACCCCGGACACCGGCTCGGCGCTGTCGATGACCGGCAGGCTGGCCGGCAGCGGGCCGGCCTGGAACGCCGCCATCGACAGCAGCAGCCCGGCCGCGCCCAGCCCGGCCACCGCCCACGGCTGCCAGTGGCCGAGCACGGACAGGCCCTCGCGGCGCGCGGTCCGGGCCAGGCTCAGCGTCACCGCCGCGGTCAGCCCGAACACCGGCCCGGCGGCCAGGGCCAGCAGCACCGGCCGCGCCCGGTGGCCGGCCCGGCCGGCCAGCGTCGCCGCCGCGCCGGCCAGCAGGGTCACCGCGGCGAAGGCCAGCGCCCACGCCCGCAGCGGTGCGTCGGCCCGGCCCGGGCCGGGCGCGGCCACGCCGAGGAACACCGCGACCCCGCCCGCGGCCAGGCCGCAGCCCGCCCAGTCGCGCGGCCGCATCGGCCGCCCCGCCCACCGGGCCGCGACCGGCAGCGCGAACAGCAGATCGGTGGCGACGACCGGGGCCACCAGCGCGAGCGGGCCGTACGTCAGCGCCAGCGCCTGCAGCCCGTACCCGGCCGCCGCCAGGGCCAGGCCGGCCAGCCACCGCCGGCGCCGGGCGAGCCGGCCGAGCGCCCGCGCCCCGGGCCGGCCGCCGCCCGCCGCGAGCTGGGCCTGGCGGTGCTGCACCGCCACCCCGATACCGAACGCCCCCGCCGCGGCCAGGGCCAGCGCCACGGCCAGTGCGGTCGCGGCGGGCTCAGCCACGGCCCGGCCCCCGGCGGGTGACCGGCGCCGGCCGGGCCCGGGCCGCCGGGTCCCGTCCCGGGCGGGGCCGCGGCGGACGGCCCCGGGCGCCCGGCACGCCCCCGGGTGCCGCCGGGTGCCGCCGGGCCGGCCGCCGCAGCCGGCGCAGCCGCAGCGAGACGGCGGTGAGCCCGGCGCCGAACAGCACCCAGGGCGCAAGGACCAGGAAGTCACCGCCCGTCATCCGCCCTCCCGTACCGGCTGGCGCCATCGCTGGCAGGCTGCCCGGCCGCGGTGCAGCCGCCGTGCACGGGCCATGGCGACGGTGTGGAGGAACTCCCGGCGGGCCGCCCGCCATCCGCCCAGGGGAGATCATGGGAGGCGCGGCGGGGGATCATGGGAACAGGCCAGCGGGCCGGGCGGCTGGCCTGCGGGGAACCTGGAGCCCGGCCGGAGGAGGCGGGTGAGCGGCGATGGCGGCGACCGTGCTGCTGGTCGAGGACGAGCGGAAGCTCCGTGACCTGGTGCGTTCCTACCTGGAGCGGGCCGGGTTCGCGGTGCTGTCCACCGGGTCCGGGGCCGAGGCGCTGACCCTCGCCGCGAGCGCCGCGCCGGATCTGGTGGTCCTGGATCTCGGCCTGCCCGACGTGCCGGGGGAGACGGTAGCGCGGGAACTGCGGCTGGCCGGCCAGACACCGATCCTGATGCTGACCGCGAAGACCTCGGAGGAGGACCGGGTGCGCGGCCTGGAACTCGGCGCCGATGACTACGTGACCAAGCCGTTCAGCCCCCGCGAGCTGGTCCTGCGCGTGCAGGCCATCCTGCGCCGCGGCCGCGCGGCCGCCGGGGCGCAGGAGCAGGCCAGCTTCGGCGCCGGGGCCCTGGTCATCGACGAGCCGCGGCGGCAGGCCGTCGTCCGCGGGACCGCCGTGGACCTGACCCCCACCGAGTGGGGCATCCTGGTCGCGCTGGCCACCGTGCCGGGCCGGGTCTACTCGCGCTACGAGCTGATCAACCGGGTGCGCGGGCACGAGTTCGAGGGTTATGAGCGCACCGTGGACTCGCACGTGAAGAACCTGCGCCGCAAGATCGAGGAGGACCCGGCCAGCCCGCGGATCGTGCAGACCGTGCTCGGCGGCGGCTACCGGCTCGGCCTGGCCCGCGATGGCTGAGCTGGCGGGCCCGGGGACCTCCGGGGAGCCGACCGGCCACCCCGGGGAGCCGCCCCCCCGGGACAACCGGGGCACGATCGCGCTGCGTCTGGCGCTGGCCTTCCTCGCGGTGGCGCTGGCCGCGGTCGCCCTGCTGGCCGGGCTGACCGCCGCGTTCACCGCGGCCGACGTGTCCAGCCTGGCCAGCCGCCAGCGCGCCGAGCTGACCACCGCCGTCGCGGTCGCGGCTGGTGCGGCCTGGGACCGCGGCAACAGCTGGGCCACTGCCGACCTGTCCCCGGTCCTCGACCTCGCCGTCCGTACCGGGGCCGTGGTGCAGATCCGCGACCCGGCCGGGCGGCCGGTGGCCACCTCGGCCGGCTTTGCCCGCTACCCGCTGGCTACCGAGGTCAGCCGCCCCGTCATAGTGCGCGGGACGGCGGTCGGGCGCGCCGTGGCCCGGTTCACCGGCGCGGGGCTGGGGGCCACCGCGGCCGGGCTCAAGTCCGCGCTGCTGCGCGCCATCGCCGGCGCGGCCGGCCTGGCCGCCCTGCTGGCCCTGCTCGCCGGGCTGGGGGCGGCACGCTGGCTGACCCAGCCGGTGATCCGGCTGATTGCCGCCACCCGCGCCCAGGGCCGCGGGGACCGGTCGGCCCGGGTCGGCCCGGTCCCGGCCCGCGGCGAGCTGAGCGAACTGGCCGCCGCGTTCGATCACATGGCCGACACCCTGGACCGTGAGGAGCAGCTGCGGCGGGCCCTGGTCGCCGACGTGGCGCACGAGCTGCGCACCCCGGTCGCCATCTTGCAGGCCGGCCATGAAGCGCTGCTCGACGGGGTGGCCGAGCCGACCCCGCAGCAGCTCGGGTCGCTGCGCGACGAGGTGCTCCGGCTGGCCCGGATGGTGGGCGACCTGCAGACGCTGGCCGAGGCGGACGCCGCCGCGCTGCACCCGGTGCTGGCCCGCGCCGACCTGGCCGGGATCGCCGCCACGGCGGCCGCCAGCCTGGCGGGCCAGTTCGAGGCGGCCGGCCTCACCCTGGACCAGCGGCTGGCCCCCGCGCCGGTGCTGGCCGACGCCGGGCGGCTGCACCAGGTGATCACCAACCTGCTGACCAACGCGCTGAAGTTCACCCCGGCCGGCGGCCGGGTCACCATCGAGGCCGGGCCGGAGGACGGCGGGGCCGTGCTCCGGGTGGCCGATACCGGCCCGGGCATCCCGGCCGGCGAATTGCCCCGGGTCTTCGACCGGTTCTGGCGCGGGGTGCAGGCAGCGGGCGTATCCGGCAGCGGCGTCGGCCTGGCGGTCGCGGCCGAACTGGCCCGCGCCCACGGCGGGCAGCTCACCGTCCAGAGCACCGAAGGGGCGGGCGCCACGTTCACCCTCACCCTGCCGAGCGGCTGACCCGCGGGCACCTTCACGCCATCTGCACCGGCGCGGCACGCCGCTTGCAGCCCGGCGGCCCAGGCTGGCCAGGTCGTGCAGGGTCGCGCTGACCGCCCGGGGCACGCCCCCGGCGGGCGCAGCGCTGCCCCTGCACGGCCAGCGGCCGGCCAGGTCCTGGCCCGTTCCCGGCGCCCGGACCGGCCGGCCGCGCCTGCACCGTGCACCTGCCTGACCGCCGACCGACCCGAAGGAGCTGCCTGGTGGCTGCGGACCCAGCCGGACCGGATCACGAGGCGGGCCGGCGGTGACCGTCCCGGCCTGGGCGTGGGCCGCGTTCGCCGGCTTCATCCTGGCCATGCTGACCCTGGACCTGCTGGTGCTGCACCGCCGGGCGCGGGAGGTGCCGGCGGCGGAGGCGGCCGCCTGGAGCGCCCTATGGGTCGCCGCCGGGCTGGGCTTCGGCGCGCTGCTCTGGCTGTGGCGCGGCGGGGACGTGGCCCAGGCCTACCTGGCCAGCTACCTGATCGAGAAGAGCCTGTCGCTGGACAACATCTTCATCTTCGCGGTGATCTTCTCGGCGTTCGCCATCCCGCCCCGCCACCAGCACCGGGTGCTCATGCTCGGTGTGCTCGGGGCGCTGGTGCTGCGGGCCGCGTTCATCCTGGCGGGAACCGCCGCGCTGGAGGTGTTCCACCCGGTCAGCTACCTTTTCGGTGCGGTGCTGCTGTACGCGGCGGTGCGCATGCTGCGCGGTCACCAGCCGCAGCCGGGGCGCAGCCGCGCGCTCCGCGTGCTGCGCCGGGTACTGCCGGCCACCAGCCGGCTGCACGGCCAGCGCTTCATGATCCGCCGCGGGGGCACGCTGCTGGCCACCCCCCTGCTGCTGGCGCTCATCGTCATCGAGGCCACCGACGTGCTGTTCGCGGTGGACTCTGTCCCGGCCGTGCTGGCCGTCACCACCGACACGTTCGTGGTGTTCACCGCGACGGCCTTCGCGGTGCTGGGCATGCGCGCGCTGTACTTCCTGCTGGCCGGGGCCGCGGGCCGGTTCCGCTACCTGCAGCCCGGCCTGGCCGTGATCCTGGCCGGGGTGGCCGCCAAGCTGCTGCTGGCCGGGGTGTACGAGTTCCCGGTGTGGGCCTCCCCGGCGTTCATCCTCGTGGTGCTGGCCATCGTCACCGCCCTGTCGCTGCCGGACCGGCGCCGCGGCCCGCGCCCGGTGCGGCCGCCCCGGCCCGGCCGGCGGCCTCCATCGGATCTGCACCTGGCCGCCCCGGCGGCCTGCATACCCGGTGGCGATGCCGGGCACGGTGGCCGGCGGCCGCTGGCCCCGGGCGGGGGAGAGGACAGCGGTGATGGGCAACCCGCTGATGACGGCGCCGGGCGCCACCGCGTGGAACACGGCGGCCCGGTTCGGTGACTACGCCGCCGCCCAGCGGGCGGTGGACCGGCTCTCCGGCGACGGCTATCCGGTGCAGACGCTGGACGTGATCGGTACCGGGCTGCTGCCTCCCGGCTGATAACAGCAAGAGGCGCCGCGGCCCCGGTACCCGGCCGGCCCCGGGCGGCTACCGGGGACCGCAGCCTGACTGCGGTCAGTCGCCAGCCTGCGGGCGCCTGGCACCGGCCACGGGGGAGGGCGCGTCGGGGGGCGGGCGGGGGGCGGGCGCGGTTGCGTTATGCCCGTTGGGGGACGCAGCGGGGCAGCGGGCCGCCGGGCCGGCCGGGTCCCGGCCGGCGGGCGCGCTCTCGTCGTAGTAGAACTGCTTGCCGCGCAGCAGCGAGACCAGCGCGCCCACCACCGACATGATCGCGGCCGCGGTGAACACGATGACCAGGCCGTGGTGGAACGGGCCGGCGATCATCGCCGGGAAGAAGTGCCGGCCGGTCAGCACGGCGACGTTGTGCGCGGGCAGCCTGCGCAGCACGCCGGACGGGCCGAGCAGGTGCTGCACCGGGTTGTAGCCGAGCAGCGCGGCGAACACCGTGCTCACTGGCGGCAGGTGGCTGACCTTGTCCGCGATGGCCAGCGGCACACCCTGGCCATGCAGCCCCCGGCTCAGCGCGGGGGGCAGCGTGCTGGCCAGCCCGGCGATCATCAGCGAGAAGAAGATCCCGATGGACAGCGACATCCCGGAGTTCTGGAACGTGGACCGCATCCCGGACGCGCTGCCCCGGTGCCGGGCCGGCACGCTGCTCATGATGGCCGAGGTGTTCGGCGAGGCGAACAGCCCCGACCCGACCCCGTTGAAGAAGATGATCAGGCCGAACAGCCAGTACGGGAAGTCCAGCGGCAGGAAGATCAGCCCGCAGAACGCCGCCGCCGCGACGAGCAGCCCGGCGGTGGCGAAGGGGCGCGGGCCGTAGCGGTCCGACAGCGTCCCGGAGATCGGCCCGGCCAGCAGGAACCCGGCGGTCAGCGGCAGCATGTAGATGCCCGCCCACAGGGGCGTGTCCACGAAGTTGTAGCCGTGCTGCGGCAGCCAGATGCCGGCCAGCCAGATCACCAGCATGAACTGCAGGCCGCCACGGGCGATCGAGCCGAGCAGGGCGGCCAGGTTCCCGGCCGCGAAGGCCCGGATCTTGAACAGCCGGAGCTGGAACATCGGCTCGGCGATGCGCAACTCGATCAGGCAGAACACCACCAGCAGGGCGGCGCCGAGGGCCAGGCCGCCCAGCACGAACGGGTTGCCCCAGCCGGTCGGGTGGCCGCCGTAGGGCTGGATGCCGTAGGTGATCGCGACCAGCAGCGCGGTGGCGCCCAGGCCGAAGGTGACGTTGCCGGCCCAGTCGATGCGGGCCCGCCGGGTGGTGGCGATCTCCCGCAGGCTGCGGTAGGACCAGATCGTGCCGAACACGCCGATCGGCACGTTCACCCAGAACACCGCGCGCCAGTCCCAGGCGGCCAGCAGGCCGCCGAGCAGCAGCCCGATGAACTGGCCGGAGATGCCCGCGATCTGGTTGATCCCCAGCGCCATGCCGCGCTTGCCGGCCGGGAACGCGTCGGTGAGGATGGCCGCCGAGTTGGCCATCAGCATGGCGCCGCCGAGGGCCTGGACCAGCCGCCAGCAGATCAGCCACAGCGCGCCGGGGCTGCCGGTCAGCGGGTCCAGCGACAGCGCGATCGAGGCCAGCGTGAAGACCACGAAGCCCAGGTTGTAGATGCGCACCCGGCCGTACATGTCGCCCAGCCGGCCGAGGGTGACCACCGCCACCGCAGTCACCAGCAGGTAGCCGATGATCATCCACAGCAGGTAGCTGACGTTCCCGGGGGCGAGCGGGTCGAGGTGGATGCCGCGGAAAATGGCGGGCATCGCGATGATCACGATCGACGCGTCGATCGTCGCCATCGTGATGCTCAGCGTGGTGTTCGAGAGCGCGATCCACTTGTAGCGGCCGCCCGTGTCATCCTCGGGTGCCGTCGTGGCGGGCTTCCCGCCGTTCCCATGCACCGGCTGGGCGCCCGCGGCGCCGCTGTGATCAGCGAATCTCGACACGTTAATCCATGCTAGCGGGAATCAGTTGCTTGACCACAACTACTTACCTGGCGAGCCGGCCGGCCGGGCCGGCGCTCGCCACCGCCCGCGGCCAGCAGCTAACGGACGGCGAGGTGCACCCGGTAGCTCCAGTACCACGGGCGCGGCGTGCCCAGCCGGGCGGCCGCCACCTCCCGCAGCCGGGTCATCCCCAGGTCATCCTCGCTCATCCCGGCCGCCCGCAACTGCCCCAGGGTGCCGGCCGCGCTCTCAGCCAGGGCCACCAGCCGGTCGGCACCGCCCTGGTCGCGGCCGTGCACCGCCATCTCCCGGACGTGGCCGAACAGGCCGCACCCGCGCAGCGCGGCCTGGTGCTCCTTCCCACGGTGCGCGACGGGCATGCGGTGCCGCCGCTCCAGCAGGCTGACCTGCTCCAGGACGGCACTGAACGCCGCGTCGGCCAGCGGGTCCACGCACGGTGGCCAGTCGCAGTCGTAGGCGGCGAACACCCCGCCGGGGCGCAGCAGCCGCGCGGCCTCCGGCAGTGCCCGGGCTGGGTCGAACCAGTGCAGGGCCTGGCTGGCGGTGACGATGTCAGCGCAGCCACCCGGCAGCCCGGTGTGCTCGGCGGTGCCGTCCCGCAGGACCAGCGACGTCCCCGGGGCCTGGGCGCGGGCCACGCCGATCCGGCGGGCCGCCAGCGCCCGCATCGGGCCGGACGGCTCCACGGCGGTCACTGTCCGGGCCCGGCCCGCCCACAGCACGGCCGACAGCCCGGTGCCAGCGCCCAGGTCCACCACGTCCGGCCCGGGCGTCCCCGCCCAGTGCCGCAGCAGGTCGGCCAGGTCGGTGGGCGGCGCCGGGCGGACGGCGTCATACTGGGCGGCCACCGCGGCGAACCGGTCGGCCCGGCCGGGCCCCGGCCCGGCAATACTGGTCATGGTGGGTACCGTACGCCCGGCCGTCCCGGCTGGGCGTACGGGCGCAGCCGGGACCGGGCCGCTGGGCTCAGGTCCGCGGCCAGGCCGCGAACCGCTCCCGCAGGGCGGCGATCTGCCCGGCGCTGAGGCCGAACGGGGCGAAGATCCGGTCCCCCCAGCGGTCCAGGCGGCGCCCCGCGTCGGCGAAGTCGCTGCGGGTCAGCCCCGGGTCCAGCCGCCGGGCGAAGCCGATCACCTGGTCGATGCTGTACCGCTCGAGGGCGGCCGCGGTGTCCACGTAGTCGCGCGGCTCGGCCCGGCTGGCCAGCGCGCACACTTTGCCGCCAACCACGTCCTCCAGGTCCAGCACCGGCCCGAACTCCATGATGACCGGCCGGCGGGCCCGCTCGAAGTGGGCCATCTGCAGCATCATCTGCGCCCCGTCCGGCGCGGTGATGATCCACTCGGCCAGGCCCTCGCCCATCCCGTAGAAGATGTCGGACAGGCCTTCCGTCTTGTCCCGGCGCTCCGCGCCGAAGCCGGCCGCCCGCAGCGCCGCCTCCACCGCGCCGGCGGCCGCCTCGACGCCGCCCTCCTCGTTGCTGAACACGTCGACGTCCTGGGTCGGCCGGTCGATGATGCCGTGCGCGATGAGGGCGGTGCCGCCGCCCAGAGCGAATCCGTGCGACGCAGCCGCACTCAGCGCGATGGCGGCCACCTGGCCGTGCAGCGGGCTGACCGGCATCAGGCAGCCGCGGCCCCGCCCGCCGCCCGGGCCCGCAGCACCGGGTACCGCTCCTGCCACGCCTCCCGGACTCCTGGGGGCAGGTACAGGTCCGGCCACAGCGAGATGAGCGTGCTGGCGTCGAGGTAGCCCAGATCCTCGGGGCCTCCCGCTTCCCGCAGCACGGTCTCGTACAGCCACTGCCGCATGTCCGGGTCGCTCAGGTCGAACGCGAATCCGGGAACGCTCCAGAACAGCCACAGCGGCAGCGCTACTGTGCCCTCAACCGGGCCGTGCAGATCGGCCAGGCTGGCCGCGACCACGGCCCGCCGTCCCGGCCGGGACATGAACGGTGGCGGAGCCGGGCTGTCCTGCATCGTGGTCACGGACCCAGCGTACATCCCCGGCCGCGAGATAGTCGAATATACGATCGAGAAAAGCGGTGGGGGAGTGGCCGCGGGGAGCGGGCACCCGCACCGGCCGCAAGCGGCTGCGGGGCGTTGTCGTAGCGCCTGGCGATAATGAACGGCGTGGACAGCAGCCACTACAGCCTGGTCATCGCGGCCGCCCAGGCCGCCGGGCCGTGCCCGCCTGGCGACGAGGCGGCCTGGGGACGGCGGGTGCACGGGCTGACCGTGGACCTGCATCTGATTGCCCAGCAGGCCCGGCAGGACATCGAGCGGCTGGAGTCAGCCCGGACCTTCGTCGCGTTCCTGGAGAAGGTGGAGATCGAGGAGTCGAGCCGGCGCGGGCTGGTGACGCTGCGCCTGCCGTCGGGGGAGAGCGAGCCGATCCGCACCGAGCACGCGGACACCGATCGCGGCCGGGCGCTGATCGGCCGGGCGCGTTCCCTGGAAGGCCGGTGGGTGCTGGTCTACCGCTACAACGAGCGGAAGGCCGGGTCACGCAACCAGTCGGTCCGGATGCTGGCCCACCTGATGGATCTCGGCGCGGACGGGGCGCTGCCCAGCACCACGGCCAAGAAGGTGGTGCTGCAGGAGGCGGGCGGCGACGTGACGCGGGCGCAGCAGGCGTGGACGGCCGCGGGCCTGCCCGGGTCGGGCCCGGTCAGCGTCGATCAGCTGGAGCAGGCGCGCGCGGCCGCGCGCGCCCCCGGCTGACGCCGGGGGAGGGGAGCGCCAGGCTGGCCGGCGGCGTCACGCCGCCGGCTGCGGCCCCGGCCCTGACCCGCGGAGTGCACCGGGCCGCAGCGGGGCGCCGAGTACCTGGCGGACCAGCACCCGGTGGGCGTGATGCAGGGTGCGGACGGCGGCCGGCGTGAGGCCGGGCTTGACCGCCGGGCGGCCCTGGCGGGGCCGCCCGGGCTTGACCGGGATCCACAGATGGCCGGGATCGCTTCCTTCCAGCTCGGCGATGATGACGGCCCGGGCGGCCAGCCATCGGGTGAGGACCTGCACGGTGCGGCTGCTGAGCGGGTATGCGGTGCCGCCGAGGTCAAGGTGCGCCGCGCCGTCCAGGTGCAGGGCGGTCAGCTTGAGGCGGGCGAGGTCCGGGACGGACCGCCCGGTGTCGGCGACCAGCGCGGCCACGGCGGCGGTGCGCAGCGACGTCACCGCGCCGGCGTGCACGGGCCTGCGCAGGGCCAGGGTGTGCAGCAGGTGCTCCGCCTCGGCGGGGGTCAGCAAGTCGCCGGGGGCCGGTGGCGGGGTCTGGAGGCGGTCGGGCAGGCCGAGGAATTCAGCGAAGGCGTTGTAGGTGTCGGTACGCACCCGCATCGAGTTCCGGTAGGCGGTGGCAGTAGGACCGCGGAGTGTGTTGCGCGTGCGGGTCTGGCCGGCCGCCGCATCGGCGAGCCAGGCTCCCGCTGCCGCCGGGTCCGCCAGCTCGCCGGCCGTGACCTTGACGGTGCCGGTGGCCTGCTGGACATGGCGCAGGTACTCGTCCAGGAAGTGCCGCCGGATCCGCTGGGTGGTGGCCGCGAGCCGGCGGTCGGCCAGCTGCCGGATGAAACTGCCGATGGCTTCCTGGGCCGTCGTGTCGGGACCGGGGGCGGGCATGCCCCGACCCTAGCGGATCCACGTTGATAACAGCAACAAGCAGCAAGCTCCCGTGCCCACTCCCACCGCCGGGGGAGTAAAGGTCCGGGACGAGCCGGCCCGGATCAGCCCGGTCCGTCCCGGGCCGACCCGGACCACCATCACTTGGCGAGACCAGCACGGAGTGGCGTTTCCCGGCTTCTTGCTGTTATCAGATACGGTAGACGCGGAAGGTGCTCGAAGGGGAGTCACGAGCCCCTGCGCCTGCGCCGCCGGGGGAGCAGGCGCAGGGGCTCGTGATCGGCGATCACGAGTGCGTGGTCTGCGTCAGGAACTCGTGAGGATGACGAGCCGCTGGGTGGCCCGGGTCATCGCGACATAGCGGTCGACCGCTCCTTCGATGCCCGGGCCGAACGCCGCCGGGTCGATGAGGACGACCAGGTCGAACTCGAGCCCTTTGGACAGCTCCGGGGTCAGCGACCGGACCCGGGACGTCGCCCGGAAGGTGGGATCGCCGATGACGCAGGCGAGCCCGTCGGCCTGCGCGTCGAGCCAGGTGCCGAGGATCGGGCGCAGATCCGGAGCGGATCCGTGGACGACGGGGACACCGGTGCTGCGGATGGACGTCGGCACATTGGCGTCCGGGAGCGCGGCCCGGATGACCGGCTCCGCCTCCGCCATGACCTCTGCCGGTGTGCGGTAGTTGATGCTCAGGGAGGCCAGGTTGACGTGGTCGAGCCCGATCCGCTCGAGCCTTTCCGGCCACGACTCGGTGAACCCGTGCCTGGCCTGGGCACGGTCGCCGACGACGGTGAAGCTCCGGGACGGGCAGCGGGCCAGCAGCATCTGCCACTGCGCGTCGGTCAGTTCCTGGGCTTCGTCCACGACGATGTGCGCGAACGGGCCGGCGAGCCGGTCCGGGCCGGTGCCGGGCACCGCTGCCTCGCCGGCCAGGGCGTCCTGGAAGTCCTCGCCGCGCAGCATCGTCACCAGGCCTACGCCGTATTCGTCGTCGGCGGCCTCGCTCAGATTGTCGACCACCCGGGCCATCTGCTCGCGCTGGGCGGCGGCAGCGGCGTCCTGCCGGCGCTGATGCCGTGGCACCTCCGGGTCGCCGAGCCGCTGCCGTGCCGCGTCCAGGAGCGGCAGGTCGGGCACCGTCCAGGCCTGGGCGTCCCGGCGCTGCAGCTTCGCAGCGTCGCCGGGGCTGAGCCAGGGAGCGCACATGCGCAGGTAGGCGGGTACCGACCACAGGTCCCCGACCAGGTCAGCCGCGTCGATGAGCGGCCACGCGCGGTTGACGGCGGTGAGCAGTTCCCCGTTCTGCAGCAGCGACTTGCGGAGCAGGTCGGCCGGGACGTCACCGGCGTGCTTGTCCATCAGGATGGCCAGCACCTGCTCCCAGATCTGCACGCGGGCCTCGTTGTGCGGGGTACCGGGTTCCGGTGCATCGAACGCCTCGGCCCAGTCCCCGGGGCTCAGCCAGATGTCGGACCAGTGGGTTCCGACCATCATCCCCTTGGCCGGTGGCTTCTCGTAGAACCTGACGGCCGGCTCGATCGCCTTGACCAGGTCCGCGGACGACTTCAGGCGGGCGACATCGGGGTCGGCCTCGATCGCTGCGGCGGCTCCTTCGGGGACGAGGTCCCGCAGGGTGCACGTCTGCACGCCCTCCTCGCCCAGGCTGGGCAGAACGTCGGACACGTAGGCCAGGTAGGGCTGGTGCGGGCCGACGAACAGCACGCCGCCCCGGCGGTGGCCGAGGCGGGGGTCGGAGTAGAGCAGGTAGGCGGAGCGGTGCAGGGCGACGACGGTCTTCCCGGTGCCCGGGCCGCCGTCCACGACGAGAGCGCCGCGGGATCCCGCGCGGATGATGGCGTCCTGGTCGGCCGCGATCGTGCCGAGCACGTCCCGCATCCGGGCCGACCGGCTGCCGCCCAGGCTGGCGATGAAGGCGGACTGGTCGTCCAGCGCGGCGTGCCCTTCGAACCCGTCCGGGGTGAACACCTCGTCCCAGTAGTCGCTGATCCGGCCGCGGGTCCAGCGGTACCTGCGGCGGCTGGCCAGGCCCATCGGGTTGGCGTGGGTCGCCCCGAAGAACGGCTCAGCCGCGGGGGAGCGCCAGTCGAGCAGGAGCCGGCGCCCCGTGCTGTCGGCCAGGCCGAGCCGCCCGACGTACACCGGCTCGGGGCTGTCCACGCTGACCATGCGCCCGAGGCAGAGATCCAGGCCGAAGCGGCGCAGGACGCGCAGGCGGGCGGTCAGCCGGTGGATCTGCATGTCCCGGTCCATCGCCTCCTGGCCTATGCCGCCGGGCGCCAGGCGCTCGGCATCGACGCGGCCGGACAGCTCGGCGGCCGACTGCCCGAGACTCTCCGCGATGGCCGCGAAATGCTGCTCGTCGGCGGCGATCAGCGCCGGGCCGGCCTTAGGGGCAAGGCGCCCCGGTAGGTCAAACGCGCTGGTAGTCGGGGAATCCACGGCATCTGCTCCGATCTGGGGTTGCATCCAACCAGTTGCGCGGCGAGGCGCCTGGGCCGGCGTGACGAACCTGGTGGCCATGACAGGCAACGCTCCGCCTAACGGGGGTTCCGTGGCCGTTGCCGTTCCGGTCGCCGGGGCTTGCCGGGTCTGGCTGCCACTGGGCAGGTGGTGCCGGGGAACCGGATGCGGGCCCAGTGGCGGACGCTGTGCGCGCCGTCGCAGCCCACCAGGTACCGGGCGCTGACCCGGCCGGGCCCGTCCGGGCCGCGCACGTCCGCGGTCACCGGGGCGTCGTCCTCGCCGGCCCCGGCGACCTCGTGCCCGCGGCGTATATCTGCGCCGAGTCCGCCGGCGTGCTCGCCGGGCAGGCACTCGGGCCGCGGCTGCGGGAGATGCACCGCCCAGGGCGGGGGATCCGCCAGGGGCGGGAAGTCCAGCAGCTCACCGGCCAGCATCAGGCCGGTCGGGCCAGGCGCCCACGATGATCACGTCGGTGCCCAGGGGCGGGTCAGCCGCCGCCGGCGGAGCCGCCCCGGTCGTCGCCGCGCGCACCGGCTGGCCGGCCGGCCGCCGCACCGCGGGCCGTCCCAGCGGTCCGGCGCCCCCCGCGAATACGCCGAGAACAGCACACGCACCTCGCGGAATTCCGTAGCTTCGTTTTCTCCTTCGGCCAGTGATTCTGCGGCATGACCCGGGTCTTGCCGCAAGCCCCCCGGTGCGCTATACGTTGAAAGTGGAGGGGAGTGGGCACCCTCCCTTCCTGGATCATCCGCTGCGGGCGGAAACGTGAGAGTTGCCGCCTTCCGGCTGGGACCCCGCAGCGGCGGCCGCCGTCAGTAACCGGGAAGCGCCTGGTCAGCGGCTCGGCCGGGCATTGAGCCGGGCAGCCTGCCGGATGAGGTGGTCGCGCTCGGGAAGGTTCGGCGCGTGGCGGGCCGCTTCGGCATAGAGACGTGCCGCCGTAGCCAGGTCCCCCTGCCGCTCATGGAGGTACGCGGCTACCGCAGCGTGGCGCGGCAGGGAGTCGTCCAGCGCCGCGAGCGCCGCCAGGCCGGCGCGCGGTCCGTCGGCCTGGCCGACGGCCACCGCGCGGTTGAGCCGGACGACCGGGCTGTCGGTCAGGCGCGCGAGCTCGTCGTACCACTCGACGATCTGCACCCAGTCAGTCTCCTCGGCGGTGGGCGCGTCAGCGTGGAGTGCCGCGATGGCGGCCTGGGCCTGGAACTCACCCAGCCGGTCCCGGGCCAGGGCCGTCTGCAGGATCTCGACGCCCTCGGCGATCGACTCAACGTCCCACCGGCTGCGGTCCTGCTCGGCGAGCGGCACCAGGCTGCCGCCGGGCCCGGTCCGGGCGGCGCGCCGGGCGTGGTGCAGCAGCATGAGGGCGAGCAGGCCCGCCACTTCGGGGTGGTCGATGGCGACCGCGAGCTGCCGGGTGAGCCGGATGGCCTCGGCGGCCAGGTTGACGTCGCCGGAATAGCCCTCGTTGAAGACCAGGTAGAGGACGCGCAGCACGGTGGCGACGTCGCCGGGCTGGCCGAACCGCACGCCGGAGACGGTGCGCTTGGCCCGGCTGATGCGCTGCGCCATGGTGGCCTCGGGCACCAGGTAGGCCTGGGCGATCTGGCGGGTGGTCAGCCCGCCGACGGCGCGCAGCGTGAGCGCGACCGCGGACGACGGCGTCAGCGACGGGTGAGCGCACAGGAAATACAGCTGGAGCGTGTCGTCCAACGCGGGCGCGGGCCCGGGCGCCGGCTCCTCGTCGACGAGGTCCTCACGCCGGCGCCGGGCGGCGTCCGCCCGGGTCGCGTCGAGGAACCGGCGCCAGGCCACGGTGACCAGCCAGCCCTTCGGGTCCCGCGGCGGGTCGGCCGGCCAGACGCGCACCGCCTCCACCAGCGCGTCCTGCACGGCGTCCTCGGCCGCCGCGAAGTCGGCTCCGCGGCGGACGAGGATCGCCAGCACGCTCGGCGTGAGGCTCCGGAGCTGGACCTCGTTCACCCGGAAGGTCACTCCGTGATGGTGGGCGGCGCGGCCAGGAACGGGCGCACCTCGAGCCATTCGTGGATCGGCTCCCCGCCCGCCCCAGGGGCGGCCGACAGTTCCCCGGCCAGCTCGATGGCGCGCTCGTAGCTGTTGACGTCGATCACCATCCAGCCGGCGATGAGGTCCTTGGTCTCGGCGAACGGGCCGTCGGTGACCGGTGGCCGGCCCTCGCCGTCGTACCGGACGAACGTCCCCTCGGGGGCGAGCGCCTGACCGTTGACGAACTCGCCGGTGCCCTCGAGCCGGGCCGCGAAGTCGCGCATGTACTGGATGTGGGCCGAGACCTCCTCCGGTGTCCACTGGTCCATCGGCACGTCGCTGACCGGAGCCGGGGCACCTCGGTAGTGCTTGAGCAGCAAGTACTTGGCCATCGTCTTCCCCTAGGAGCGGTACGGCCCATTGTGGCCGTGTTCACTGCGGGGACGGAGCCGGCCGCGGGTTCTCGACATCCTGCTGCCGGGAAGGTTCGTGTCATTTGGCCCGCGCCTGGCAGCCTCCCGCATGGTCACCTGCACCTGCCCGAAGACTGGCACCGCGAAGCCGGATGGATGAACCTGTTCGAAGCCGCCTGCGGCCCGCCCGCCGCCGCGGCCTGACCAGCCCAGACCCGGTCACCGCACCCCAACCGCCCGCACCGGCCACCCGGCCATCCCAAATCCCCGGCACAGACCCTGGACAAGCCGCAGAAACGTGAGCGGCAGGAAAACCACGCCCGCCACCAGCCCCAAGATCGGCATTCCCAGGCTGCCGGCCGGGAAGCGATCACCCAATTCAGGCGGTCGGGTGGCCGGCGGGAATTTCACCCGCCGGCTCCCACAGATCCCGGCGTGACAGTCTCCCGTCACCGGGCTCTTGTCATCTTGTTCACCAGACACGCGCAACCGAGGGAACCCATATCCAGTGCGCGAACAGGCGGGGATACCGTTCGGTGATCCCCCGCCAGCACTCGATGGCCTTCTTCTCAGCACGCAGCCGTTTGTACTTCTTGCGGATCCAGCGCACCAGGTAGGCATTGATGCGCGACAGGAGCTGGCACATCGCCGAGCGGTAGAATGCGCCATAGTAGTGCATCCATCCCCGCACGACTGGATTGATGCGCCGTGCTAGTTCGGAGAAGGTGTGGCCCACACGGTGATGCAGCCGCCATGACCTCACCACCGTGCTGATTCTCTTCAGGGCTTCCTTGCTGATCGCGGGCAGGAATGCACTAAAGCTTCTTCCCTGCTTATTCCGCGCCCGCCGCTGCCGGAACGTAAACCCCAGGAAGGTGAACGACGTGTGCTCATGCGAGCCCCGCCGGTTCCCGTCCTGGCAGTAAACTATCCGGGTTTTGCCGGGATGCAACCGCAACCCGGCTTGTTCCATCCTGCCGCCGATGGCGTCGGCCACGGCCAGTGCCTGGGCGTGGCTGGTGCAGTGCACCACCGCGTCGTTGACATAACGCTCGAAGGGGACACCCGGGAATTCCCGGGCCATCCACGCATCGAATGCGTAGTGCAGGAAAAGATTCGCCAGCACGGGTGAAACCGCCGAACCCTGCGGGGTCCCGCGGTCCCTTTGCCGCAAGGTTCCGCCTGCCGACTGCATAGGCGCCGCAAGCCAGCGCCTGACATACAGCACGACCCACGGCTCACTGGTGCGGGCCTCCACCGCTTTGACCATGAGGTCCCAGGGCACGCTGTCGAAAAACTTCTGGATGTCCAGATCGATTACCCAGTCGTATTTCCAGCAGCGTTTCCGGCACGCCGCTACCGCATCCAGCGCCGACCGGCCCGGCCGGTAGCCATAGGAGTCCGCATGGAAGATCGGCTCTGCCTTTTCTTCCAGCCTCCTGGCCACGACCGTCTGGGCGACCCTGTCCGCGACAGTGGGCACACCAAGTACCCTTGTTCCCCCGCCATGCTGCTTCGGTATCTCCACCGCACGCACCGCCGGCGGGAAGTAGGTCCCCGAGGACATCCGGTTCCAGATCTTATACAGATTGTCCTTCAGACCGGCCTCGAAATCGGCGATAGAGCAGCCGTCCACACCCGGCGCCCCTTTGTTAGCCTTGACCTTCTCCCAAGCCTCCCATACTTCCCACTTCGAAATAGCAAACGGCTTGCCTGGCGCCTTCAGTTCACTCATGCGACTCCTCCCGGGAAACACTCCCGGTTGACCGGACGAACGAACCACAGATGACCTGACCCCTTGGCTCCACGCCCACCGTGCCCAGCAGGCGCTTCACAGCTACTACGAGCCAGTCCGCCAGCGCACCCCGCGACGGTACTCAGTCCCTCACGGTTTCCGCCGCCCGGGACGCTCCCTCTCGCCACCCCTTGTCAACCCAGGGCAGCCGTGTCGGGGCACGCCTTCTCACGTTCCGCGCAAGAGCAGCAGACCAGGCTCACGTCGCCTCCATGCCGGGCACCACCTGGCCGGTAAGCGGACACCCTCCAGGCTCATCCCGGGACTATCCACCGGCCCCGGTTCTGATGCCAGCCCTGCCTGTTACGACACGTCAACGGCTACGACACACGTCTTCCTGATCCCCGCCTGACGCATCCAGTGCGCCTTTTCCTGCATCGCTCACCACGACAGTCACCAGCTAACGCAGCAGCAGGCGGCTTGGAGCCACCCTCCGCAGAACGGCTCCGAGGGGCCAAACCCTCATCTCTTACGCAGCACCGCCTCAAGAAGCCCTACCTACATCAAGCTCCTCTCGACGTTCGTGACACACGTGGATCCAGGCTAAGAACTCGGCAGATAAGGCCATCACACTGAGTGACGAGGATGCCGCCGAGCCCTCCATAGCACTCGAATCTACGAACGGGCAAGGAGAGCACCGTGCGACGACACGCGCAACGGACCAGATTCAGTGAGACGGGACAAGAGCGGGTTCCGGCCGTGCATCCGGCGCATGGCGGACGCTCAGCTGGTAACCGTCAATATTCGATCTACCATTATTCTCCGCTACGGCAGCGGGGGAGCACCGCCGGCTCGTTCCCCACCTCCGGCGGTCCGGGGAGCGGTGGACGGGTCGCTTGCGGGCCACGCCTGTCGGGTCTGGGCGGTGGCGTGGGGTGTCAACGGCCAGGTCGCGGTCCCCGCTGGTGGCCAGGTAAAAGTCCCCACCCCTCGGGGTGATTAGCTGTTCTTCAGGGTGGTTCCTCCTTTGGCCCGGGCTTCGCGCATGCGGTAGGAGTCGCCGTCGGTGACCACGATGCTGGCGTGGTGCAGGAGCCGGTCGAGGAGGCTGACGGCGGTGGTGTGCTCGGGCAGGAACCGGCCCCATGACTCGAACGGCCAGCGGGATGCGATGCCCAGGGAGCGGCGTTCGTAGGCGGCGGCGACCACGCGGAACAGCAGCTGGGCGCCGGCGTCATCGAAACGATGATCAGGTCGTTGCGGAGCAGGTTGTCGGTGATCTTGCCGACGCTGTTGTCCGGGGCGGCGCGCACAATCCCCGCCATGGCCGCCGCCGCACCCACACCTCCCTTGCCGCCAGCCCGCCCCCGGTCTGAGCGCTACAGTCCAGAGATGGAGGCGGACCCGGTGATCCACCGCTGCACCCGCCGGACGGGGTGGAACTGGCCTACCGGCAGTGCGGCGAGGGCCGGCCGCTCGTCCTCGTCCACGGCTTCTCCAGCGACAGCCAGCAGTGGATCGACCACGGGCTCGCGGCCCCGTTCGCCGCCCCCGGCCACCGGGTGATCATGCCTGACCTGCGTGGCCACGGCGCCAGCGGCCGCCCGCATGAGGCGTCGGCCTATCCGCCCGACGTTCTAGCCGACGATGGGCTGGCCGTGGTGTCAGCTCTCGGCCTGCCGAACAACGGCTACGACCTATTCGGGTACTCCATGGGCGGCCGAGTGGTGCTGCGGATGCTCGTCCGGGGGGCGAGGCCGGCCGGGGCGGTGATAGCCGGCCAGGGCTTCGACGTGACCCGGCCAGCCAGCGACCGGACCGCTGGCCACCGACGGCTACTCACCGCGATGGTCGAGGGCACCCCGCTCGAGCCGCAGGAGCGGGCGATGGTTGACTGGATGGCCCAGCGTGGTGTCGACCCGCAGGCACTCCTACTCGTCTTGGACAGCTTCGTCGGAACGCCACCGGAAGCGCTGGCCCGGATCACCGTCCCCACCCTCGTCGTGATCGGCGAGCGAGACCCCCGCGCCTCGGCCGCCGAGTTGGCTGCGGCCATCCCGTCCGCCCAGTTCGCTAGCGTGCCGGGCGCCCACGACGCTCTGGGCAGGCCCGAAATGCTTGCCACGATCCTCGCCTTCCTGGACGCGCAGCGCTAGTGCCGCACCGTCGTGGTCGAGCGCGATCCGACCTTCGCCCAGGCTGCGCTGGGGACGTGAGCACGGCCGTCGCCGTGCATTAGATGCAATAATAGACAGTCAGCTTTACATAATGCTCATTATCGGCGCTTAATCCACGGAACCAGCGGCGCGCATGGCGATTGGTGGCAGCACGAAGACGGATGTCAGCATATGCTGACGCGCATGGAATCTGCGCTCGGTATCGCCCGGAGCGCCGCCAGCACCGATCCTGATGCCGGGCTCCGCGCCGTGGCGTCCCTGCGAGCGCTCACCGAGCGGCTGGAGATCGTCCAGGTCGAGAACGCGCGGAAGCTCGGGTGGTCCTGGCAGGACATCGCCGGGCGGCTCGGGGTCACCAGGCAGACCGTGCACCGCAAGCACGGCAAGCGGATCGGGAGCCGGTAATGCCCAGGCACCTGACCCGGGACACCCGCACCTCTTTCGCCCGCGCCCTGACCCATGCGTGCAGACTCACCCGTCGCTACGTCAGCGGCGAGCATCTCATGACCATGCTCGTCTCCGCTGTCTCCGCTCTTCGCCCAGGCCCCGGCCGTCCGGCGCGCGCCGTCCTGCACAAGTACGGTGCCACCATGGAAGACGTCGCGGAGGAGATCGCCCGTCGTGCCGGGCCGGCAGCGGTCCTGTTCGGCGGCCTGGACCGGGACGCGCTGGCCGCTATCGGGATCGATCTCGACGCCGTGCGCGCCAGGATCGAGTCGTCTTCCGGGCCGGAAGCCCTGACACAGGCCATCCGCCGGGAGCCTCGCCCGCCCGGGCTGAAAGGCGGCCCAAGCACGCTTGTGCTGCTCCAGCGCGCTCACCCGGACATCTTCGAGGATGCGCTATGGGCAGTGATCAACAAGGCGAAGGAGCGGAAATCATGAACGCTCGCTCCCACGACCTACGGCTATGAGCACCCGCAGCATCCTGTAAGGCAGTCGTCGCTCCGCCTGACTAACTTAGGCGGGGGCACGGCTCCCATGATCAACCAAGCCTTCTGCGACCGCGTCGTCATAGTCGCAGCCAAGTTCCTGGTGCACTGCTGCTGCGGCAGCGATGTCATTCCGGGTCGCCTGATCCACGGCATCACGATACGTCTCAGATATTGGACGGTCTACGTCCGCAACGGTGCCGCGGAGGTTCGTCGCGCGTTTCGGGCCTGGCCGCTGGCCTGGCCCTCGCGGTCCGCCCCGCCGGGCCCCAGCCCCGCCCGCGCAGTGCGCCGCACCACCACCACCACGCCGGTGCGTAACATCAAAGCCGACCGGCCGTGGACGGTCCCCTCAGTTTCCTAGCGTCAGTGTCGACCATGACCTGGCACGAATCCGTCCAGCCTCACCTGGCACAAGGCACCTCGCACCCTCGGCCAGGTAGGCGGCGAGCTTGCGCAGGCCCTAGCAGGTGAATGGCAGGCCCAGTTGTCGGCCGGGTGGTGGCTGCCGTGACGATGACCTGTCTGTCCCCGTCACTGATCCGGCGGGCGATGGCCTCCACTCTGTTGCGGCGGAAGTGGCCTACTCCCGGCTCATGAACTCCCGTTCCTGCCAGTTGATGACAGGCCCAGGCCGCCGGGCTGAACATGCTGGCTGTCCGTGACGGCCAGCATGTCGTTTGACAGCGATCGTGTCGCTTCTCATGTCGTCGCAACCGTCATCATGTCGCTTGAGCCGGGCCGCCGGAGCGGCCATAGCGTCGGTCGGCTCTGGGCTCACATTCGGCGACGCGGCCATGCCGCAGGTCAAGTCCTTCGGCCCGGACGTATTCGGCTGGGCAGTCAGTCACGCCAGGTCCTGACCTTCGTCCCTACCAGGGAGTGCGCGAAGACTGGAGCGTAGGGCAGATCAAGGATGCTTGCCGGGACTGGAGGCCGCGAGTGCGAACGCGCAAGACAGCGGGCGATACCGTGCGCGACAGGATCGACGCTGCCGATCTGGCCATTATGGCCCGACTTTCCGCTGAAAGCTCACCGGTGCTGGACCGGTTCCTGCCTACGCTGAGCCGCTCCGCCGATTTCTTCGCGTTGTGGATCGGCATCGCCGCGGCGCTGATGGCCAGCGGGGACGAGCGGGGCCGCAGGGCGGCCCTGCGGGGCCTGGCCGGCATGGTGACCGCGAGCACGGCCAGCAACGTCCTCGCCAAGGGCCTGGTGCGCAGGCCGCGGCCGGCCGGCGAGGTGCGTCCAGCGCGCCGCCCAGGCCGGACGCCGGTTACCACCTCGTTTCCGTCCGGGCACGCCGCCGCCGCGGCCGCCTTCGCCACAGGCGTCGGGCTGGAAATGCCGGCCGTGGCGGTGCCGGTCGGGGCGCTCGCGGCGGCCGTCGGTGTGGCCCGGGTTGTGAACGGCGTGCATTTCCCGTCCGACATCGCCGGGGGATGGGCGGTTGGCGTGGGCGTGGGGATGCTGACGCTCCGGTGGTGGCCACTGCGCCGGTCCCGTAACCGTCCCGCACCGTCCGCTTTGGCCGGCAGCGACCGCCAGGACGCGACAAGCGAGCGCGGCAGCGGCTGGAGAAGCCGCTCGAGCGCGCCGCCGCGGTCGGTCTGACAGGCCACGAAAGCGGCTGAGGAGGGGCTCAGCCGGGCAGCGTCCGGGGCAGCCCAAAGATCGGCAGCGCGCTGTTATCCGGGAACCCGGTCACCACGCTGATCTGGCTGCCGGCGAGGGTGAGCACCAGGATCCCGCTGGCGTGGGCGACCGGGGCCTGCGGGTCGCGGATGTAGAGGCCGAACGCGGGCTGGCCGTTGGCCCGGGTCGGCACGAGACGGGCGGAGCGCCCGGGCCGGAACGCGGTCGCGGCCCAGAACCGGGCGGCCAGCTCGCGGCCCTGGTACTGCAGCGGTACCGGCGGCATGATCAGCCAGGCGTCCTCGGTGAGCAGGGCGACGACCTCGTGCACGTCGCCCGCTTCGTAGGCGCGGGTGAACCGCTGCACGATGGCCCGCTCCCCCGCCGAACCGGGCCGCAGCGGTTCCTGGCCGGCTGACCGTGCGCGGTAGTTCAGGGCGGACCGGGCGCGCTTGAGCGCGCTGGTCACCGACTCTTCGGTGCAGTCCAGGATGCCCGCGGCTTCGCTCGCCCGGAATCCCAGCACGTCCCGCAGGATCAGCACGGCACGCTGCCGTGGCGGCAGCAGCTGCAGGGCCGTGACGAAGGCTACCGAGATCGCTTCCGTGGCCTCGTACCGTGCCTCGGGGCCGGGCGCGGCGTCGGCGAGCCCTTCCAGCAGGACGTCGGGGTAGGGCTCCAGCCAGGTCACTTCGCCGTGCCGGGTGGGCTCGGGCACCTGAACCCCGGGCGGCGGCCAGTCCATCGGCGGCCGCCTGCTCGCCGAGCGCAGCGCGTTCAGGCAGCGCCTGGTGGCGATCTGGAACAGCCAGAGACGTACCGAGGAGCGGCCCTCGAACCCGGCCAGGCCCCGCCAGGCCGCCAGCATCGTCTCCTGGAGCGCGTCCTCCGCGTCGAGGGCCGAGCCGAGGATCCGGTAGCAGTGCACCTGCAGCTCGCGCCGGTGGGGGCCGACAAGTTCGCTGAATGCCTGCTCGTCGCCGGCCCGGGCCCGGCCTATCAGGTCCGCGCTCACCGAACCACCATTCACAGCCTCGCCCTCCGTCTCCTCCCACCGTTCCTACCAGTACCGACACCACCCGGGCCGGAAAGTGGGCGGCGCTGGCCGCCCGCCAACTCCGGCGGCCAGCCGGTGTCTACATCACCAGCAGCACGCCGGCTGAACCGGCGGGTGGACATCCCCGCCTGAATCCATTGAGGAGGAACGCGAATGGCCGTCAGCACCCCGGAGACCACGCATGCCGCCAGGCGGCATCTTGGCTGGGTTCTCGGTCTGACCTCGACCGCTTACTTCATGGTCGTACTCGACTCGGTGGTCGTCATCACGGCCCTGCCCCGCATGCAGCGCGACCTTCACGTCGGCCTCGCGTCGCTCCAGTGGACGCTCACCGCGTACAACATCGCCTTCGCCGCCGGCATCATCACCGCGGCCGCCCTCGGCGACCGCTTCGGCCGGCGGCGGGTCTTCAACATCGGGCTCACCCTGTTCACCGTCGCCTCGGCGGTCTGCGCGCTCGCCCCGAACGCCCCCGAGCTGATCGCCGCCCGCACCATGCAGGGCCTGGGCGGCGCCATCATCCTCCCCCTCAGCCTCACGATCCTGACAACGGCGTTCCCCGCCCGGCGACGCGGGACGATCATCGGCATCTACGGCGGCCTCGCCGGGCTGGCCGTCGCGATGGGGCCGATCATCGGCGGCGCGGTCACCCAGGGAATCGGCTGGCACTGGATCTTCTGGATCAACGTGCCGATCGGAGCCGCCGCCCTGCCACTGGCGATGCGGCTGCTGCCCGACAGCCACGGCGCCCGGGAGCGGCTCGACCTGGTCGGCGTCACGCTCGTCACCGGCAGCGTCGTCGCTGTTGTCTGGGCGCTGGTCCGCGCGGGCCAGTCGGGCTGGACGAGCGCCGGGATCCTGGGCTGCCTGGTGGCCGGGGCTGTCCTGCTGCTCGCCTTCGCCGCCTGGGAACAGCACGTCAGCGAACCGATGGTGCCACTGCGCCTGTTCCGCAGCCGTGCGTTCGCCGTCGGCAACGCCACGACGTTCCTCATGGCGGGCGCGATCTTCGCCGCCGGCTTCCTCGTCACCCAGGAGTTCCAGCTCGCCCGCGGCTACTCACCGGTCTCGGCCGGGGTACGGCTGCTCCCCTTCTTCGCCACGCCGATGTTCATCTCACCGATCGCCGGCGCGGTCTCCGACCGCATCGGCCGCCGGCCGGTCATGGTGACCGGGCTCTTCCTGCAGACCGCCGGGTTTGCCTGGGTCGTTGTCAGAGGTTCGCTGTCGACGAGCTGGGTCGAGCTGGACATCGCGCTCCTGATCGCGGGCGTCGGTGTCTCGATGGCGCTGCCAACCGTGCCCACTGCCGTGCTAAACGCGGTCGCCCAGCGCGATCTGGGCAAAGCGTCAGGAATCAACTACATGATGCAGCGTTTCGGCGCGGTTTTCGCGATCGCCGTTGCCAGCGCCGTGTTCGCCGCCTACGGGCATCTCGGCACGCCCGCAAGCGTCACCGACGGCTTCAAGCCTGCGCTCGCCGCCTGTGCCGGGTTCGCGCTACTGGCCGCGCTCAGCGCGCTCGCCATCACACCGCCGAAGGCACAGCACGCCCCCGCCCCCCGCCTCGTGGAAGCGCCGCCGGCGGGAAGGGAGCACGGCATGGCTGAGGCACCGCTGATGGGACAAGAGCGGGGCACGGCATGAGGCAGCCGCCCACCCGCATACGCCCAGCCCAACACGCAACCAGCCAAGGACCAGGATTGGCCGCTTCACCGACCAACCCGCTGCGACGTCGCGGCTACCGGATGACCCGTAAGGGGCTATTGCGGTCGGCGCAGTCCGGCGATCAGGAGTTCGACCAGGCGGCGGGCGTCGTAGCGGGGGTCGGTGTCGGCGCCGATACAGAGGTTCCCGACGCCGCGCATCAGCTCGTAGGCGTCGAAGCCAGGGCGGATCTCGCCGGCCTCAGCTGCGGCGCCGAGCAGCTGGGTACACACCGGCACGAGGCGGTCGAGGAAGTAGGCGTGCAGCGCGCCGAAGCCGGAATCACCCGGCTGCAGCACGGCAGCGAGCCCGTGCTTGGTGGCCAGGAAATCAACGAAGAGGCTGATCCATCGCCCTAGCGCCGCGTAAGCAGTCGCGCTGCTCGCCAGCAGGGCCGGCCCAGCCTCGGCGCAGGCCTCGACCTGGTGCCGGTAGACGGCGATGACGAGATCCGCCCGCGTCGGGAAGTGGCGGTAGGTCGTGCCCATCCCGACGCCGGCCCTGGCCGCGATGTCGCGTACCGGCACGGCAACGCCGGAGCTGACGAAGAGCGCGGCGGCGGCGTCGAGCAGGGTCTGCTCGTTGCGCCGGGCGTCGGCCCGCTGACGCGGGGCGGCCTGCCCCGCGCTCACGCCGATGCCTGTCACCGCGCAGTTCCCTCCCGTCCTGACCTGGCCAATGTCACACGCGAGCGGACCGAGTTTCGGGATCGCGACGGCCCCGCAGCCGGTCAGCTACCGCGACGTGCTGCGGGTCTGGCGGGAGGCGGACCAGATCCCGGAGATCGGGCATGCGTGGCTGTTCGATCACCTCATGCCGATAGCCGGCGACCCGGACGGGCCGGCCTTCGAGGGCTGGACGCTGCTCTCAGCCCTCGCCGCGCAGACCGAGCGGCTGCGCCTCGGGCTGCTCGTGACCAGCAACCGCTTCCGGCCGCCCGCGATGCTGGCCAAGATCGCCGCGACCGTTGACGTCGTCTCCGGAGGGCGGCTCGACTTTGGCATCGGCGCAGGCTCCCGGCCGGGCCACCCGGTGGCCCGGCGTGAGTACGAGGCCCACGGCCTCCCCTTTCACGACTCCGCCTACGCGGTCGGGAGCCTCGCCGAAGCGTGCACGGTGATCCGGCGGCTCTGGACCGAAACCGAACCGTTCGACTTCGACGGCACCTACCTCCACCTCACCGGCGCGTTCTGCAACCCGAAACCCATCCAGCGGCCTCATCCGCCGGTACTGATCGGCGGGCGCTCGGCCGCGACGCTGCGCGTGGTCGCCGAGCACGCCGACCTGTGGAACATCCCCGGCGGCGACATTGGCGACGCCGTCCGCCGAAGCGCTCTGCTGGACCGCTGCTGCGCCGAGATCGGCCGCGACCCCGCCTCGATCACCCGGTCCATCGTGCTTCCGGTCTCCTACCGCCAGCCGGGCAGCACCCGGGACTCGGTCGCTGCCGCCATCGACGCCAGCTTCCGGCACGTCGTCCTGAGCCTGGCCTCCCCTTATCCCGGCCAAGCCGCACGATGGGCGGCGGACAAGATCATCAGCAAGCATGCCTGACCGGCGACGGCCCGGCCCGGTCACCCGCCGACGTAGGCCGCGAGGTGCTCGCCGGTGAGGGTGGAGCGGGCGGCGACGAGGTCGGCGGGCGTGCCCTCGAAGACGATCCGGCCACCGTCGTGGCCCGCGCCGGGGCCCAGATCGATGATCCAGTCGGCGTGCGCCATGACCGCCTGGTGGTGCTCGATGACGATCACCGACTTGCCGGAATCGACGAGCCGGTCCAGCAGCCCCAGCAGCTGCTCGACGTCGGCGAGGTGCAGGCCGGTGGTCGGCTCGTCGAGGACGTAGACGCCGCCCTTCTCGGCCATGCGGGTGGCCAGCTTGAGCCGCTGTCGCTCGCCGCCGGACAGCGTGGTGAGCGGCTGGCCGAGGCTGAGGTAGCCCAGCCCGACGTCGGCAAGCCGGTGGAGGATGGCCTGCGCGGCCGGTACGCGCGCTTCGCCGGCGCCGAAGAACTCCCCGGCCCCGGCCACCGACATCGCGAGGACCTCGCTGATGTCGCGGCCGCCGAGACGGTGCCTCAGCACCGATGCCTCGAACCGCTTCCCCTCGCACTCCTCGCAGGTAACGGCCACGCCGGTCATCATCGCCAGGTCGGTGTAGATGACGCCGGCGCCGTTGCAGGCGGGGCAGGCGCCCTCGGAGTTGGCGCTGAACAGCGCCGCCTTCACGCCGTTGGCCTTGGCAAACGCGTTGCGGATCGGGTCGAGCAGTCCGCTGTACGTGGCGGGGTTGCTCCGTCGCGAGCCGCGGATCGCGCCCTGGCCCATCGACACCACACCGGCGCCGGCGGGGATCGACCCGTGCACGAGCGAGCTCTTGCCGGAGCCGGCGACCCCGGTGACGACGACCAGTACCCCGAGCGGGATGTCGACGTCCACGCCGCGGAGGTTGTGCGCCGTCGCGCCGCGGATCTCCAGTGCGCCGGTGGGCGTCCGCACCGTCTCCTTGAGTGCGGCCCGGTCGGCGAGATGACGGCCGGTCAGAGTGCCGCTGGCATTCAGCCCGTCCACGGTGCCCTGGAAGCAGACGGTGCCGCCCGCCGTGCCGGCGCCGGGGCCGAGGTTGACGATGTGGTCGGCGATCACGATCGATTCCGGCTCGTGTTCCACGACGAGCACCGTGTTGCCCTTGTCCCGCAGCCGCAGCAGCAGGCCGTTCATCCGCTGGATGTCATGCGGGTGCAGGCCCGTGGTGGGCTCGTCGAACACGTAGGTGACGTCGGTGAGCGAGGAGCCGAGCTGGCGGATCATCTTGACGCGCTGCGCCTCGCCGCCCGACAGCGTGCCCGACGGCCGGTCGAGCGACAGGTAACCCAGCCCGATCTCCGCGAACGAGTCGAGGATCTGCTGGAGCGCGGCGAGCAGCGGCGCCACCGACGGCTCGTCCAGGCCGCGGACCCAGCCGGCCAGATCGCTGACCTGCATCGCGCAGGCCTCGGCGATGCTGATGCCCTTGATCCGCGAGGAACGGGCTGCCTCGCTGAGCCGGGTGCCGCCGCACTCGGGGCACGCGGTGAAGGTGACCGCGCGCTCCACGAACGCCCGGACGTGTGGCTGCATCGCGTCGGCGTCCTTGGCGAGCATCGACTTCTGGACCCGCGGGATCAGCCCCTCGTAGGTCATGTTGATACCCGCGATCTTCATCCTGACCGGCTCGTGGTGCAGGAGGTCGTGCAGCTCCTTCTTGGTGTAGTCGCGGATCGGCTTGTCCGGGTCGTAAAAGCCCGACGCACTGTACAGCCGGTAGTTCCAGCCGCCCGCCTTGTAGCCCGGGACGGTGATCGCGCCCTCGGCGAGCGACTTGGAGTCGTCGAAGAGCTGGGTGAGGTCGATGTCGGAGACCGTGCCGCGGCCTTCGCAGCGCGGGCACATGCCGCCGGTGATGCTGAAGCTGCGCCGTTCCTTCACGGTCTTCCCGCCGCGCTCGAACGCGACCGCACCCGCCCCGCTGATCGAGGCGACGTTGAAGGAGAACGCCTGGGGCGAGCCGATGTGCGGCTGCCCGAGCCGGCTGAACAGGATGCGCAGCATCGCGTTGGCGTCGGTCGCCGTGCCCACCGTGGAGCGGGGGTCAGCACCCATCCGCTGCTGGTTGACGATGATCGCGGTCGTCAGCCCTTCGAGCACGTCCACGTCGGGCCGCGCCAGCGTCGGCATGAAGCCCTGCACGAAGGCGCTGTACGTCTCGTTGATCAGCCGCTGCGACTCCGCGGCGATCGTGCCGAACACCAGGGAACTCTTGCCCG
This sequence comes from uncultured Actinomycetes bacterium, assembly GCA_963837515.1. Lineage (GTDB taxonomy): Bacteria > Actinomycetota > Actinomycetes > Streptosporangiales > Streptosporangiaceae > RYN-230. The sequence goes on along the minus strand of CAWINT010000014.1, from coordinate 214,754 downwards.
AGCCGGAGACGCCGGTGAACACCGTCAGCCGGCGCTTCGGGAGCTCGACACTGACGTCCTTGAGGTTGTTCACCCGCGCGCCGTGCACCCGGATCACATCGTGGCTGTCGGGAACGTGCCGGGCAGCCGGCTGCGTGTCCGTCCTTGTGGCCGTGCTCATCGTGGTCTCCATCTGTCCAGGCGGGACCGCCCGCGCGGTCTCCGGCGGCGTAGGCGCCGGGGCATCAGGCCAGCCGACGGCCCTCGCGTATCAGCTCACGGCCGGCTGCGGTTCTGCAGCACCCCGAGCACGTTGCCGTCCGGGTCCGTGACGGTGGCCGCCAGACGGCCGCCGCCGACGTCGCGCACGGGCTCCTTCACGGTGGCACCCGCGGCGGTCACCTCGGCCAGCTTCGCCTCGATGTCCGGCACATGCCAGGAGGCCACCGCCGAGGTCATACCCTGTGGCTCACCGTCCGGCACCAGACCGACGTGCTGGCCCGCGGCCTCGAAGCCGACGTAGTAGGACTCATCAGTCTCCGGCGGGACGCCGGGCAGGGCAGCGTACACCTCCCTGGCCGCCGTCACGTCGGACACGGGATGCGGCACGGTCTGGATTCCCTGCGCGGAAGCGCTGGTCATGGTGCTCCTGAAGTTGATGTGTGTCTCGTCAGGAGTATGCCGACAGAGAACCACCGGACGCTTCTCCAATCCTGACCGGTATGGAGGCTGCCGGCCCGCTCCCCCAGCGCCCAGCCGGCGAGGGGGCGCCCACGCCAGTTGCTGTTATCAATCACCTGGGAACAGGCCGCGGATACTGGGGATATCAGCGAATACGTCCATGAGCCCGCGGCCGCAGCGCGGCCAGCCCGCTCCAGCGAACTGCTGGGGTTCCCCCGTAATGCCCGGGTGCTCATCATCAGCGCCGACGACTTCGGGATGTACCCAGCGGTCAACGCCGCGGTCATCCAGTCGGCCGAGGAGGGCATCGTCAGCTCGTGCAGCCTGATGCCGCCCGCCCCGGCCGCGGCTGCCGCCCTGCGCCTGCTCCGGCGGCGACCGCACATCCCCTTCGGGATCCATCTCACGCTGGTGTGCGACACGGCCGGCTACCGGTGGGGGCCGCTGGCCGCTCGCGAGAAGGTGCCGTCGCTGCTGGACGAGGCGGGGGGTCTGTTCACCGCCGCCCAGGTGCCGCGACTGCTCGCCCGGGCCCGGCTCGACGAGGTTGAGTGGGAGTTCCGCGCGCAGATCAACGCCGTGACCGGCGCCGGGCTGGCGCCCACGCACCTGGACTGGCACTGCCTGGCCGATGGCGGGCGCGCCGATATCTTCGAGCTCACCGTGGCCCTGGCCGCCGAGTACGGGCTGGCGGTGCGGAGCTGGCTCGGGCCCGCCCGCGACCGGCTGCGGCAGCGAGGCTGGCCGGTGGTCGATGGCGAGTTCCTGGACAGCTTCCGCCTGGACATCGACGGCAAACCGGCCCGCTACGCCCGGTTGCTGCACGACCTGCCGGTGGGGCTGAGCGAGTGGGCGGTGCACCCCGCGCTCGGCGGCGAGCCGTCAGCGACGATCGATCCTGGCTGGCGGGTGCGCCGGAGCGATTATGAGTTCCTGACATCGCCCCAGGCCAGGACCCTCCTCCGCGACGAGCGGATCACCGTGATCAGCTACCGGGCACTGCAGCGAGCCTGGTACGGCCGGCCCGCTCCCCCAGCGAGCCGCTAACGCGGCTGCGGCTCCGCCAGGACACCGCCGATAACGGTGGTCACGACCCTGGCCACGGCTTCCGCCTCGGGTGGGGCGCCGGTCCGGTCGGCGAACAGCAGGTGCGCGGCGCCGATCAGGGTTGGCGCGAGCAGGTCGGTGTCGGCATCGGCCGCGATGCGGCCCAGCCCCTGCTCGGTGGTGAGGCACCCGGCGCCGTGGAACTGCTCGTGTCCGCAGGGTGGGACGTCAACGCGTTCGGCCGCACCGACGTACCGGTGGACCAGCCGTGGCATACCGCGCTGCACGTCGCGGCGGGTGACGGCCGGCTAGAGCTGGCCAGGGCACTGCTCGGGCTCGGCGCGGACCCGCGGCTGCGCGACCGGCACTATCAGGCCACTCCCCTCGGCTGGGCCCGGCGTTCCGGCCACCAGGCGCTGATCGACCTGCTGCGCCGTTACTGACAGCGCCGATGTGAGGGCGCGGCCGGCGTAACCGGTCCGGCCGCCCCGGCCGCGCTCCCCCGGGGACGCCGGGCCGCGCGACGGTGGGGCATCTTGCTGTTATCAACGACCCCGGCCAGGCCGCGGCGGCTGGGCAAGTACGTGAACGGACCGCCCGGATCATCCAGCGAAAAAACAACGATTAGGGTCACGGCCGGGTAGCGGCTAGCCGGGGGCGCGGGGCGCGGCTGGTTGCCTGGTTTGGCTGCGCGTGGCCGTCTGGTCCGTTAGGTGTTCTCCGTCGGGTTTGCTCTTCGGGGAAGGGTGCGACGGTGGCGACCAGGGACGTGTTCTCAGAGCATGAGCTTGCGCAACTGCGGGGGTTCCCCGAGCCTTCACGGGCCGAGCTGATCAGATTCTTCACCCTCACGCCTGGTGATGAGGCGTTCGTACGGAGGTTCCGGCGCCAGGAGAACGTCCTTGGCGCGGCAGTGCAGCTGTGCACCCTGCCGTGGCTGGGGTTCGTCCCGGACGACGTGGCCGCCGCTCCGGCTGCCGCGGTGGCGCGGCTGTCGGAGAGACTGGGCATCGCGGTCGGCGAGTTGCGCGGCTACGGCGCCCGCGGGCAGACCCGCACCGATCACCTGCGGGACGTTGCCGTCTACCTCGGCTGGCACCAGATCGACGGGCCGCGCTGGAAGGACCTGGAGGAGTTCCTGTTCGCGCGGGCGATGGAGCACGACTCGGCGAAGCTGCTGTTCCGGCAGGCGTGCGAGTACCTGTCCTCGTCCCGCCTCGTGCGGCCGGGCGTGGTCAGCATCTTGGGCGCGTCGCGGCCGCCCGGGAGCAGGCGAGGAAAGAGACCTGGGCGCGCCTGGCCCCTATGCTGACCGAGCGGCGGCGCGCCGAGCTGGACAGGATGCTGGCGGTTGACCCGGTCCTGGGCCGCACCCGGCTGACATGGCTGGCCACCGGTCCCGTCGCGGCGACCCCGGCGTCGGTGAAGGCCGAGCTGGAGAAGCTGGCCTGGCTGCGCGGGATGGACGCGGACACGCTGGACCTGTCGGTGCTGCCGGCCGAGCGGCGCCGGTTCCTGGCCGGGCGGGGCCGACGGCTGACGGCGCAGAACCTGGCGCGGCGCGACGATGACCGCAAGTACCCGATCCTGCTCACCCTGGCCGCCGAGTCCGCGGTCGACGTGCTGGACGAGGTGCTGCTGCTGTTCGACCAGGCGCTGTCCGGGCGGGAGACGGCCGCGCGGGAGCGGCTGACCGAGGCCCTCGCCGAGCGGGCCCGCGGCGGGGAGGACCGGCAGGCGCTGCTGGACGACATCCTGAAGATCGTGCTCGACCCGGACGTGAGCGATGACCAGGTCGGCGCGCGGCTGCGCGGGGATATAGGCCGGGAGCGGATGCGGGCGGCGTGGGAGGCCCGCCGGGAGCGGCTGCCCCGCGATCACGGGCACCTGGCTCTGTTGGACGCCTCGATGGCCTACCTGCGTCAGTTCGTCCCGGAGGTGCTGGCCGCCGTAAGGTTCGCCGCCGGCCCCGGCATGGACGACCTGCTGCAAGCCGTTAGCATCCTGGCCGGGCTGCACGCGTCGAAGGCCCGCAAGGTCCCCGACGGCGCGCCGGACAGCTTCGTGCCCGCCCGCTGGGCCGGGTACCTGGAAAAGGCCGCGAAGGACGGTGACGTCACCGCCTACCGGCACTACTGGGAGCTGTGCGTGCTGATGGCCCTGCGCGACGGCCTCCGGGCGGGCGACGTCCACGTCCCGGGGTCGCGCCGGTACGCCGACCCGGTATCCTTCCTGCTCACCCCGCAAGCGTGGGAGCTGCAGCGGGTGGAGTTCTGCCACCTGGCCGGCAAGCCCGCGTCGGCGGCCGACGCCCTGGCCGTGGCCGGCGACGAGCTGCATGCGGCGCTGTCCGACCTGGAGGCCCAGCTCGCCCGGGGCGTCGGGCCGGGCGAGGTCCGGCTCGGCCCGGACGGGGAACTGGTCATCCCGCCGCTGACCGCCGAGGACGTCCCGGCCGGGGCCGAGGCGCTGCGCGGCGAGCTCGCCGCGATGCTGCCCCGCGTCCCGATCGCGTCGGTGCTGGTGGAGATCGACGCCCGGACCGGGTTCACCGACCACCTGGTGCACGCGGGCGGCAAGGTCACCCGGCCGCCGGACCTGCGGCGCAACCTGCTGTACGTGATCATCGCCGAGGCGACCAACATGGGCCTGGGCGCGATGGCCGAATCGTGCGGCGTGCCGTATGACGTGCTGGCCTGGACGGCCGAATGGTACTTCCGCGCCGAGACGCTCGAGGCGGCCAACGCGGCGATCATCAACTACCACCACCGGCTGCCGATGACCCGCGCGTTCGGCACCGGCACCCTTTCCTCCTCGGACGGGCAGCGGTTCCCGGTCAAGGGCAAGTCGCTCACCGCGAAGCACCTGTCCCGCTACTTCGCCCGCGGCCAGGGCGTCTCCGCCTACACCCACGTCTCGGACCAGCACTCGACGTTCGGCACGAAGGTCATCGCGGCGACCGACCCGGAGAGCCCCTACGCGCTCGACGGCATCCTGGGCAACCAGACCGACCTGCCCGTCACCGAGCACGCCACCGACACGGCCGGCGCGACGCTGGCCAACTTCGCGCTATTCGACCTGGTAGACCTGCAGCTGTCCCCCCGGATCCGGGACCTGGGCAAGATCACCCTGTACCGGACCGGGCCGCGGGCCGACTTTACCTCCCGCTACCCGTCCGCCGGGCACCTGCTCACCCGCCGGCTCAACGAGGACCTGATCACGGACATGTGGGACGACCTGCTGCGGGTGGCCGCCTCCGTCAAGGGCGGGCACGCCACCGCCGCCCTGGTCGTCGGCAAGCTGTGCTCCTCCAAGCGCCAGCAGAACGCCCTCGCGGCCGCCATCAAGGAGTACGGCGCGCTGCGCCGTACCGTGTACGCAGCCCGCTAGCTCGCGGGCGAGACGTACAGGAGACGGATCGGCCGGCAGCTGAACAAGGGCGAGAACTTGCACGCGCTCAAGCGGTCCCTCGCGTACGCGAACGAAGGAGCGCTCCGCCGCCGGTACCACGAGCAGCAGGCCGAGCAGATGTGGTGCCTGACCATCGCGACCAACGCGGTCGTGACCTGGACCACGGAATACAACGGGCTGGCCGTCGCCGCGCTGCGCCGCGCCGGGCGGGACATCGACGACGCGGTCCTGGCCCACATCTGGCCGGCCCACCACGAGAACATTCACTTCTACGGCACCCATTCCGTCAACGTCGACGGCGAGCTCGCCAAGCTCTGCTCCGACGGCTACCGGCCGCTGCGCGCTGCCACCGCCACGGAGGCCCCATGAGCGTGAACAAGCCAAAGATCTGCCTGCACCGCTACGAGAGCACATCCTCGCCGTGAAATGGCCTGGTGACGCGCCCCTGGCCGTCTCACATAGCGATGGCTCACCGGGCGGGATGAACGACAGCCCGACCTGCTCGCCGGCCCAGTCGGCCATCGCGGCGCAGGCGAGTTCGGGGCCGTTATCGCAGCGCAGCACGGCCGGGTAGCCGCGCTCGGTGGCGAGGCGGTCGAGTTCGTTGATGAGGTCCTCGCCGGTGATGTTGCGTTCGACCATGCCGCCGAGACATTCACGGGTGTGTTCGTCGATGATGGAGACGATCTTGATCGGGCGGCAGTCGGTGGTGGCGTCGAACTGGAAGTCGACGGCCCAGACCTTGTTCGGTGCGTCGGCCTTGGGTGGGTTCGGGGTCGTGGAGGTGCCCAGGCGCTTGCGTCGCCGCTTCTGCGGTACGCGCAGCCCTTCCTCGCGCCACAGCCGCTGGATCTTCTTGTGGTTGACGACCCAGCCCTCGCCGCGGGCGTCGTGGTAGGCGCTGCGGAATCCCCGGCGCGGGTGGTCCTTCGCCCAGGTGCGCAGCCACTCGCGTAACGCGGCGTCGGGGTCGGCCACCGTCGTGGCGGCCGGTTCTCGGCGCTGTGTGGTTCGGTTCTGCCCGGTCACCCGGCAGGCGAACCGTTCGCTCACGCCCATCACGCGGATGAGGTGAGCGACGGCCGCCCCCGGCGTTCCGGGCTTAGAAGTTTCCCCGGGCGATCTCCTTCAGCGCGGCCTTCTCCAGCTCGGCGTCGGCCAGCAGCCGCTTGAGCGTGGAGTTCTCCCGCTCCAGATCCTTCAGCCGCTTCGCGACCTCGGCCTTCAGCCCACCGAACTGGTTACGCCAGCGGTAGTACGTCTGCTCGGAGATCGCCAGTTCACGGCAGACGTCGGCGACGTCCTTGCCCTCGCCCAGCATCCGATCAGCGGTCGCCAGCTTGCGCACGACCTGCTCCGGCGTGTGCCTCTTCCTCGTTGCCATGTTCTTGTCGAGCCTTCCTGCCCACGTCATGGGCGGCAAGACTCTCACTCGACCTGGATCAACCAGCCGGGGTCAGGCCAGATCCTCAACTGGCACATCATATCGGCACGTGCAGCGTGCTCCCGGAGATCCGCGGCCTTCTGACCGAAGCACCGTTACCACCACCGGACCTGACAACCACCGTCCCACCCGGGTATTAGGGTCCACCATGATCCGAGCGTTGACACAAAGCCCAACCAACGCGTACCAAGCGTCGCTGAACATGTGAAGGCGTCGCGGCGGTCTTGTACCGCGGCGAGTGCATCGCCCGGCTGATGACCGCAACACAAGCCGCAGCGGATCGCGGTGGGCGTGGCGGCAGCCCGCAAGCTGCAGGTCCGTTAGTAGCTCTTCGACGGAAACTTGTCCACAGTGATCTCCAGTCCGACGGCGCGGCCTCCGTGTTTGCGGAAAGCACCGAGCAAGGTTACGAACTGGAACAGGCGGAACCGGTTGCCGTACTTCGCGGTCAGCGATTGTGTTGCCAGGTGCAACTCGCTGCGGTGCAACGTCCGCGCTCGGCCCGGGCGCCAGGGACCGAGTGGCCGGCCCTCGAAGTCTGACGCCGCGACCTCGACCCTAGGGTCCCGGCGGATGCGGGTGATCTTCCGCGACCGGTTCGGCGTGTATCCGTACCACCGCTCGCCCGACTGCGCCAGCCAGATCGGTGTCGCTGCAACCGACCCATCGCGGCGGAACGTTCGCAGTGCGTAGAAGCGATCCCCAGCCGGATCGGCTCGACGGCTCACGATCGCCCAGATACCGCGACGGCGAAAACGGCCAGAAACGCCAACTCGACGTGAAACACCAACGCATCCAGGGCAGGGACCGACCGGGCGTCGGAACCAGAGATGACACGCTCCTTCCCGGCAGCGTCGCCGCGAAGGGTGCTGGACGCAGCGCGGCTCACCGGGGCGTCTCCGCGCAGTGGGCGTCGCTATGTGGCGCCGGTTCCGCAGACTCAAGGCTCGGTGTCGGCTACGCCGGTTCTCCGGCTCGGCCGGCCCTCAGGGTGAGTTCCGCGAAGCGCACGATCGCGTCGGTGACGGCGTGGAACCGGATGGACTGGAAGACGTCGAAGCTGTGCTGCGCGCCAGGGAGTTCGGCATAGACGACCGGCTGTTCGGAGACTGCGCGCAGCCGGTCGGCGAACGCCCGTGCCTCGCGGTGCGGTACCAGGGTGTCCAGGGTGCCGTGAACGATGAAGAACGGTGGGGCGTCCGGGTTGATGACCTGCTGCGGTGAACTTGGCGCGGGTCCGGCACCCATGCTTCCGTAGTAGCCGTACAGGCCGATCACGGCGGCGACGTCGCTACCGGTCATGGCGGCGGTCGCGGCCAGGTTTGCTCCTGCGGAGCCTCCGGCTGCGAACACCCGATCGGGATCGCCGCCGTACGCCTCTGCGTTCTCACGCACCCAGGCCAGGGCAGCCCGGGCATCGGCGAGTTGCTCCCGGTAACCGGCCCGGAACTGACGGCGGCCGGCACTGGCGCACACCCAACCCTGGGCGGCCAGGCGGTAGATCAACGCGCGGGAGCCGAGCATCTTGCTGCTGAAAACGGGATGGAAATACACCAGCACCGGCGCTGACCCGCCGGCGGCGGCGCGATCGTGGCGGGACACGTAGACGTCCAGCCGGTTCCCGTGCCGGGCCGGGCCGTACCGGAGGTTGCGGACCCGGCGCACGTCCGGGCGCCAGGAGATGACCGGCAGCAGCAGACGCCACCACGCCGCCCGGGTGTAGCAGGGCTTGGCCTGCGGCCCGTAGACCGTCTGCAACGCCTCCGATAGTGCCGGACGGGCCGATCGGGCGCGCATCGCGATCCACCCCAGCAGCAGCAGGTCTACGACGGTGAACGCGGCAACCAGCCACCACGACCAGCTCGGCGCGGGATGGATCAGGGTACCGATCGTGCCCGCGATGATCCACCACATTCCGACGAAGGGCACCTCGTTGATCCACCAGCCCAGCGCCCACTGCAGATTGAACGGCGACGAGTGCCGGGGCACCGGTGGACGCACCGCCATCACGGCGAACAACGCCAGGATCAGAGTCGTGTTCAAGGCGCTGGTCATGAGCCCCCTTCCGAGCTGACTGGTGTCACATCCTCCAACCTGCCTGCTGCTGACAGCGGACCGGCCGCGTCAAACCGCAGGCTGCCCGATCCGCCACCAGATCGACAACGCAGACCCAGTCGCGTCCGAGCGCTCATGTGGCACCTTCTACGATCAACCACTACGATCGTCGTAACCAGAGTACTACTACTGCCGTAGTGCTTTATTCAAGGAGCGGCTGCATGAGCCGACGGGACGACATCGCGCAAGCAGCGATGGAACTGGTGGCAGAGGGCGGAAGTCGCGCACTCACCCACCGCCGGATCGACCGCCGCCTTGGCATTCCGCAAGGAACCACATCGAACTATGCGCGCACCCGCCGCGACCTCATCCTGATGGTGGCCCAGCACATCGCCAGCATCGCGCAGCTGCGCGAACCGGCAGCGCCCCTGCCACGCACCATCGACGAAGCGACCAAACAACTCGTCAACGCCTTCGAAAAGGTCGCCGCACGGGCCATCGACACTCGCGCACGCATGGCACTGACCATCGACTGCCAACGCGACCCGGAACTCGACGCGATACTGACCACCGACTCCCCAGTCCGCGCCACCATCGGGCAGCAGGCCCGCCAGCTTCTCGACGGGCTCGGCATCCCTGACAGCGAACAACGCGCCATCGACCTGATCGCCATCATGAACGGCCTGTTTTACGACCGACTCCTCGGCTACGGCGTGCTCGGCCCACCCGCAGACGCCGCCGCCATCCTGCGAGCGTGGCTCACCGGAGTGAGCGCTGGCCGGCGCATCACCGCAACGGACCTCGACGGCGTGTAGCAGTTCATCACCACCGCATTGGCACGCATCAACCGCGTCACCGGCTACGAACCCGCAAGCCCGCTGACCTCACCGATAGAGGAACCCCTACCGGACACGAGCGCCCGCCTGACCCGCAGGCCGCGGCCTGGCCCTGCGGTGTCGCAGATACTCCGTCCGGTGAAAATCTCAGATGTCGGGGGCTAACCGTACGCTCCCGGTCATGACCGAGACGCTGATCGGATACGCGCGCTGCTCCACCGACGCCCAGGACCTCACCGCGCAGCGCGACCGGCTGCGCGAGCTCGGCGTCGCCGAGGACCGCATCTACCTCGACCACGGGCTGACCGGCACCAACCGCAACCGCCCCGGCCTCGGCCAGGCCCTGGCCGCTGTCCGCGCCGGCGACACGCTCGTGGTACCGAAACTTGACCGGCTCGCCCGGTCCGTCCCCGATGCCCGTGCCATCGGCGACGACCTGGCAGGCCGCGGCATCAAGCTATCGCTCGGCGGGCAGGTCTACGACCCGGCCGACCCGATGGGCAAGATGTTCTTCAACATCCTGGCCACCTTCGCCGAGTTCGAAGTCAACCTGCTGCGGATGCGGACCCGCGAGGGCATGGCCGTCGCCCGTGCCGGGCAAGTGCCGGCAAGCAGCCCAAGCTGTCGGCCAGGCAGCAGCGCGAGCTGGCGCGGATGGCCGGCACCGGCGAGTACACGATCGCCGACCTCGCCGAGGTGTTTACCGTCTCCCGCGCGACCGTATACCGCACCCTCCAGCGAACCCCGGCAGCAGGCGCGGCGAGGTAACCAGCCCGAGCCGCTGCCTTGCACTCCGGGAACACCGCAGCCGGACTGCCGCCCCGGCCTCCGGCCGATCACCGTTACCTCGCCGTGATCCTAAACGTTGTTTTTGCGCTGGATGGTGCCGCGAGCCCTGAACGGCTGGGCAAGTACGTGAACGGCTGGGCAAGTACGTGAACGGCTGGGCAAGTACGTGAACGGCTGGGCAGGTACCGGCCGCGGGGACCGCGCGCGATGATGCCAGCATGACGACAACCACCGCACCCCTGGCCCGTCCCGAGACAGCGCTGGCCATCGAGGCCGCCCGCGCTGGGCTGCACCGCGCCCGGTACGGCGGCGGCGCGGCCGACATCCGGCTCAAGGGCCCGCGCGACGTGGTCACGGCGGCGGACATCGCGGTCGAGGACACGGTCCGCGGGGTGCTGTCCGCCCCGCCGGGCCACGCCGTGATCGGCGAGGAACGCGGCGGCGCGGTACCCGCCGGCGGCCTCCCCTACTGGCTGGTGGATCCCATCTGCGGGACCCGCAACTTCGCCTCTGGTATCCCGCTGTACTGCGTAAACCTGGCCCTCGTGGAGGACGGGCTGGTCACCGTGGCCGCGTCGGCCGATGCCTCCACCGGTGAGGTCCTGGCGGCCGAGCGGGGCCGGGGGGCCTGGGCACGCCGCGACGGCGGCTGGCATCGGCTCACCGTCGACCAGCGCAACGGGGTCGTCTCCATCCAGGACGGCCACTCGCGGGGCGAGCGCCGGGAGCGCGCCGCCCGGTGCGTGGCGGCCGCCATCCGCGCGGCGCACTGGGATGTGCGGGCCCTGGGCAGCACGATCTCGCTGCCCTATGTGGCCGCTGGCCGGATCGCCGGCTATCTGGAATTCTTCGGGCAGGCACTGCACACCGCGGCCGGCAGCCTGCTGGCCACCGAGGCCGGCGGCGTGGTGACCGACATCGACGGCCGGCCGTGGCGCGTCGGTTCCGACTCGATCGTGGCCAGCGCCTCCCCGGATCTGCACCGGAAGCTGCTGGCCATGGCCGGCGCCCCGGCCACCGCTCATAATCAGGCGCTGTGAGCCAGGACTCCCCCACCACCGCCAGCGCCGGCTGGCCGGCCCCAGCCCTGCCGGGTTCCCCAGCCCCCGCCACCGTGGCGCACCGCAGCCGGCTGCGCTTCGCCGGGCTCGGCTACGCGCTCGCCGTCCTGCTGACCGGCACCAACCTGGCCACCCCGCTCTACGCCGGCTACGAGCGGCTGTTCCACCTCTCCGCGTTCGATGTGACCCTGCTGGTCGCCGTGTACGCCGCGGGCGTCATCGTGGCCCTGCTGGTGTGCGGGCCGCTCAGCGACACCGCCGGGTACCGGCCGGTGCTGCTGGCCGGGCTGGCCGCGGCGGTGGCCGGGTCGGCGCTGCTAGCCGCGGCCCCCGGCGCGGCCTGGCTGTTCGCCGGGCGGGCCGTGCAGGGCCTGGCGGTCGGAACCTGCTCGGGCGCGCTCACCGCCGGCCTGGTGCTGACCGAGCCGCGGGGCCGCCGGGCCCGGGCCTCGTTCCTGGCCGCCACGGTCACCACGGCGGCGTGCGGGATCGGCCCGGTGCTGGCCGGGGCGCTGGCCCAGTACGGCCCGGACCCGCGCCGGCTGAGCTACCTGGCCGAAATCGGCCTGCTGGTCCCGGCGCTGGCAGTGGCGGCGGCGCTGCCCGCCGGGCTGGGCCGGACCGGCCAGCGCTGGCGGCCGCGGCGGCCGCGCCTGCCCGCCGGGCTGGGCGCCCGGTTCGCCCGGCCCGCCGTGGTGAGCCTGCTGGCCTGGGCCGTCGCGTACGTGGTGCTGGCCCTGGTGCCGTCGTACGCGGCGGCCACGCTGGGCGGCGGCAACCTGCTGCTCGGCGGCGCGGCCGCCGGGTCGCTGCTGCTGGTCGCGGCGGCGGCGCAGGCGGTCTGCCGGTCGTGGGGCACCGCGCGGGCCGAGGCGGCCGGCCTGCTCGGGCTGGCCGGCGGGCTGGCCGGCCTGCTGGCCGCCGGGGCCACCGGCAGCACCGCGCTGCTGTTCGCCGCGATGGCGGTGGCCGGGGCCGGCCAGGGCCTGGCGTTCATGGGCGGCGTCCGGCGGATCAACGAGATCGCGCCGCCGGACGCGCGGGCGGGCACGGTCGCCCTCTTCTACCTGGTCACCTACAGCGGCAGCGGGCTGATCACCGCCGGGGTCGGCCTGCTCGCCAGCGCGGCGGGCCTGCGCACCTCGGTCAGCGTCTTCGCCGTCGGGCTGGCCGCCGCCTGCCTGCTCACCCTGGCCACCCGGCCCCGGGCCAGCGGATCCCGGCCGCGGCGGTGGTACAGGCGAGGGCCGCGCGCATGGTAGGCATGGGGCCATGGCTGAACTCATCCCCCGGGAAGTCCTGTTCGGGAACCCGGAGCGCGTCAATCCGCAGATCTCCCCCGACGGGACCAGGCTGGCCTGGATCGCCCCGCGGGATGGGGTGCTGAACGTATGGCTGGCCCCGGTCGGGCCGGGCGGGGTCGACTGGCCCGCGGCGCAGGTCATCACGGACGACACCGACCGGGGCATCCGGATGTTCGCCTGGGCGCACGACGGCCGGCACGTGCTCTACCTGCAGGACACCGGCGGCGATGAGAACTGGCGGCTGCACGACGTGGACATCGAGACGATGCGCCGCCGTGACCTGACCCCGTTCGAGGGCGTACGGACCGAACTGGTGGCGGCGGAGAAGAAGTTCCCGGACGAGATCCTGGTCGGGCTGAACAAGGACAACCCGCAACTGCACGACGTGTACCGGCTCAGCCTCACCACCGGTGAGCTGGCCAAGGAGGTCAGCAACCCGGGGTTCATCGGCTGGGTGGCGGATGGCCAGCTGGCGGTGCGGGGCGGCATCGCCCCGCAGCCCGACGGCAGCTTCGTCATCATGGTCCGGGACAGCCCCGACGCGGACTGGCGCCCGCTGCTCACCGTGCCCGCGGAAGACGCGCTGACCAGCGCGCCGGTGGCGTTCAGCGAGGACGGCGGCACGCTGCTGGCGGAAAGCTCGGTCGGCGCGGACACCGGCCGGCTGGTCCGCTTCGACCTGGCCTCGGGCGCGGAGCAGGTGCTGGCCGCGGACCCGGAGACCGACGTGGCCGGGGTCCGGCTGCACCCGGACACCCGCGAGCCGCAGCTGGTCACGTTCCTCAAGGACCGGCTGGAGTACCAGGTGCTGGACCCCGCGCTGCAGGCCGATCTGGACGCGATCCGCGCGCTGCACCCGGGCGACCCGGTCCTGGCCGATCACGACGACACCGACCAGACGTGGCTGGTGGCGTTCAACAACGACACCGGGTCCACCGCCTACTTCAGCTATGACCGGCCGAGCCGCACCGGCGCTTTCCTGTTCGAGGCCCGCCCGGAACTGTCCCGCTACGACCTGGCCCCGATGGAGCCGTTCTCCTTCACCGCCCGGGACGGCCTGACCATCCACGGCTACGCCACGTTCCCGCCCGGGGCCGGGCGGCGCAGCCTGCCGATGGTGCTCAACGTGCACGGCGGCCCGTGGGCCCGGGACGCCTGGGGTTACGACCCGGAGGCGCAGTGGCTGGCCAACCGCGGCTACTTGTGCGTCCAGGTGAACTTCCGCGGCTCCACCGGCTACGGCAAGGCGTTCGTCAACGCCGGGGACCGGGAGTGGGGCGGCAAGATGCACGACGACCTGGTGGACGCGGTGGCTTACGCGACCGGCCAGGGCTGGGCCGACCCGGCCCGGATCGCCATCTACGGCGGCTCCTACGGCGGGTACGCCGCGCTGGCGGGCGCGGCCTTCACGCCGGAGGTGTTCCGCTGCGCGGTGGACATCGTCGGGCCGTCCAACCTCAAGACGCTGATCGAGACGATCCCGCCGTACTGGGCGCCGATGATCGCGCAGTTCCACACCCGGGTCGGCGACCCGGCGAAGGACGCGGAGTTCCTGTGGTCCCGCTCGCCGCTGTCCCGGGCGCACGACATCCGGATCCCGCTGCTCATCGCTCAGGGCGCCAACGACCCGCGGGTCAAGCAGGCCGAGTCGGAGCAGATCGTGGCGGCGCTCACCGAGGCGGGAATCGATCACGAGTACCTGCTGTTCCCTGACGAGGGTCACGGGTTCGCCAAGCCGGAGAACCGGCTCCGCTTCTACGCGGCCGCCGAGCGGTTCCTGGCCCGGCACCTGGGCGGGCGGGCCGAGGAATAGCGCCCGCCGGGCCGCGGTGCATGGCACTTTCCTTAACGGGCAGAACGAACCACGTCGTGGCGGGTGACGCCGCGCCGCGGGCAGGGATGGCAGGAGCAGGACAGGACATGGTGGAGATCAAGACCGGCCAGGCGCTGGACGCCATGCGCGAGGCGGGCCGGGTGGTGGCCCGGGCGCTGGCCGCGGCCCGGGAGGTGGCGGCGGTCGGGGTGACCCTGCTGGAGCTGGACGAGGCGGCGCACGCGGTGATCCGCGAGGCCGGGGCCAGTTCCCCGTTCCTGAACTACCACCCCTCGTTCGCGCCCACCCCGTTTCCCGCGGTGATCTGCGCGTCGGTGAACGACACGATCGTGCACGGCATCCCGGACGGTTACCGGCTGCGCGACGGTGACCTGGTCAGCATCGACTGCGGGGCGACCCTGGACGGCTGGGCCGGGGACGCCGCGACCAGCTTCATCGTGGGCACGCCGCGGCCCGCCGACCTGCTGCTGATCGAGACCGCGGAGAAGGCGCTGGCGGCAGGGATCGCAGCGGCGGTGGCCGGGGCGCGGATCGGGGACATCTCCTACGCGGTCGGCACCGTGAGCCGGTCGGCGCACTACGGCATCCCGTCCGGCTTCGGCGGGCACGGCATCGGCCGGCACATGCACGAGGACCCGCACGTGCCGAACGAGGGCCGCCCGGGCCGGGGGTACCGGCTGCGGCACGGCCTGGCGCTGGCCATCGAGCCGATGCTGATGGCGGGCGGCAGCGACGCGTTCGTGACCGCCCCGGATGGGTGGGCGCTGCGCACCGCCGACGGCAGCCGGGCGGCGCACGTGGAGCACAGCGTGGCCATCACCGACGCCGGGCCGCGTATCCTCACCCTGCCCTGAGCCGCTGTTCACCGGATACGGGGCCGCCGGCACCTCACCCAGCCGGCGGCCCCGTACCGGTCACGCCGCACGCCCCGTTGATGGTCCAGCCGCCCGCCGGGGGCCTGGGCACCGTCCCGGCGGCCGTGATGCGTGTTCATCCCCCCAACGCAGCATTCGCGCGGCTCTGTCACAGTAGCAACGTGAGCGCTCTCATGCGGGGCAATACCACTGGCGAGTAACAATTCCGCTGCTGGGGCCACCGGTGAGCACGCCCGGGCCCGCCGCCGTCAGCCGAGGTAGCGGCGGGCACCCGCGTAATAGGCGAAGCCGGACACCGGTTCCACCCGCACCGGGGCGCCGGTGTGCGGCGCGTCGATCATGTTCCCGCCACCGGTGTAGATGCCGACGTGGCTGATGCTCCCGCTGGCACTGCCGCGGAAGAACACCAGGTCCCCTGGGCGCAGCGCGGACCTGGCGACCGCGGTGCCGTGCACGGCCTGCCGGTCCGCGTCGCGCGGCAGCGTCACACCGTAGCGCTGGTAGACCGCGTAGCTGAACCCGGAGCAGTCGAAGCCGAAGCTGGAGGTGCCTGCCCACAGGTAGCCGAGGCCGCGGAACTTCTGTGCCTCGGCGACCACCCGCGCGGGGGTGGCGCCCCACGACGTGCCGGCCGTGTGCAGGACGACCGCCGCCCGGCGCAGCGCCACGGCCCGGCCGCCGATCATCGTGACCTCGACGTAGGAACTGGTGGCGCGGACCACGGGCAGCCGGGTGCCGTACGAGGCGAACAGCACCCCGCTGCCGCTGACTCCCCCGCTGCCCCAGCCCGGGTAGAGCCAGGCGGACCGGTAGGTGATCACCGCTGTGGTGCCTGCCGCCGCCGGGGCGGTGCGGGTGAGCTGGCGGGTGGGCGCCCAGCCGGGATAACCGCGAGTATCGCGGTTGGTGGGCTGGGACGGGACCGCGACCTTCGTCCACGCGGTGCCGGAGTGGCCGATGACGGTGACCCGGGTGCCGTACAGGGCCTGGGTCTCCAGCTTGCCGACCAGCCACTGCTTCTGCGCGGTGGTCATGCTCGCCACCCAGCGCGCCGGCCGGGCCGGGTTGGCCAACGCGGGCGCGTCCACCGGGCGCGGGTAGGAGGGGCTGACCCACAGGGTGGCCACGCTGACGGCCACGTAACAGGTGCCGCTACTGCACGCCGCGGGCGCGGACGCCACGGCGGCGGCGGCGTGCGCCACGGGCGGCCGGGACTGCGCGCCGGCCCGGACGAGGAGCAGGGCGGCCACGGTGAGCAGGGCCAGCCCGGTGGCAGCGGCCGCCAGCACCAGGTTCTGCAGCCGCCGACCAGCAGGCCGCAGCCGCGACCGCCGCGGCCTCCCGGCCGTGCGCCCGGCTGAGCGTGGCGACTCTACACCGGCCATCGCGACCCCTCCCAGCCATCCAGGCTAGGCATGGCGGCGGATCGCGGCCTGGGCCGAAAGGCCCGCAGGCTGGCCCACTGGTCCCGGCCGGCCCGGCCGGTGCGGTCAGGTATCGATGTTGGGGTTGCCGGGCGGCAGCGGCACCAGCCGGGCGGGCGGCCCGGGGACCGCCACGGTCAACTCGATGGTGAGGTCGGGCCCGACGTGGACCAGCTCGCCGGGGCTCAGCATCCGCCACCCACTCTCCCCGTCCAGTTCCTCGGAAGCGACGACAACGGACGCGGCGTCGGCCAGCGCGGGCACGTGCATGGAGGAGACCGCGCTGCGGACCTGCAGGCCGGGGCCGGCCGCCGGGCGGTCGCCGGAGCCGGCCTGCCGCTCGAGCAGGTGCAGCGCGTGCTGGCCCGGGTAGCGCAGCGCCCACAGCTCCCCCGGCGCGGCGACCACCGTGTTGAGCGAGGAGACCGGCAGGTTGGCCGCGACCCACCGGGCCGCGGCGGCCACACCGGCGCCGACGTCCCCGCCGTGCGCGTCCGCCTGCTGGATGATCAGCGCGAAGAACCGTTCCGAGTCGGTCTCACCGAGCACGAGGTCGCGGTACCCGTCCAGCTGGGCATCCAGCCGGTCCAGTTCGCCGAAGCCGCCGTTGTGCGCCATGATGCGCCCGCGCATGGCGAACGGGTGGGTGTCGCGCTGCACCCGGCCGCCGGTAGTAGCCCATCGCACGTGCGAGACGAACGCGGTGGACCAGGCCCGGCGGGCCTCGCGGCGGAACTCGGCGTCGGCGTAGGCCGGCTCCGGCTGCTTGTCCAGCACCGGGGTGCCTATGGCGGTGAAGAACCCGATCCCGCTGCCGTCGGCATTGCGGTGGCTCTGCGCCTGCAGCGAATCCGGCGCGTCCAGCAACCAGAAAGTGGCCTGCACCGGGGTGGTCCCCGACGTCAGCCCGAACAGCCGGCACATAGCGTCCTCCCCGCAGGTCGCTCCCTGGCGGGCCGCCGGGCCCGCCGTCCGTCCTGGCCGTGGCCGCTCAGGCCGCCGGGCCGGCGATGGCCCGGGACGGCCGCGCGGTCCGCGCGCCCAGCTGCTCCGCCACCCAGTCGGCGGTCCGGTAGCGGTGGAACGGGGACAGGTTGGCACAGCCGTGGTTGCCCTGCTCCAGCAGCAGCAGCTCGGCCGGGCCGCCCGCCTCATCCACCAGCCGGGCCGCGTCCTGCCAGGGGATGAGCCGGTCCAGCTGGCCCATCACCGCCAGCAGTGGGCAGTGGATCAGCCCCGCCCGCCCCGCCATGCTGAGCTGGCCGGCCACCACCCGGGCCGCGTCCTCGTCCGGTGCCTTCGACCGTACCCGGAACGCCTCCCGGGTGAGCAGGGGGCGGCGGTCCCAGTGGTCGCCGAAGTTGTACGGGCCAGCCAGCGCCACGCAGGCCCGGACCCGGTCGTCCCCGCTGGCCACCCGGGGGGCGTAGTAGCCGCCGAGGCTCACCCCCCAGACCGCGATCCGCTCACCGTCCAGGCCCGGCTCGGTGACCAGCCGGTCGATGATGGCCGACCCGGGCGCCTCCCAGTCACCCCGGATGGCCAGGTCATATTCGGCTTCGCCCTGGCCGGGGCCGTCCACGCTGAACGTGGCCAGGCCGCGCTCGAGGAACAGGTCCTCGGTGGCGCGGAACTCCTCTTTGGCCGAGTCCAGCCCCGGGATCATGATCACCACGGGATGCGGGCCCTCCCCCGGCGGCTGGCGGAGCACGCCGACCAGGCGCGCGCCGTCGAACGGGATCTCGATCCGGCGCCCGGGCGGGTCCAGGTAGGGCAGCGCGTCGTCCAGGCAGCGCACCGCCGCCTGGTGCGCGGCGCACATTTGCGCCAGGTCGTGGGTGAACAGGAACTTGGCGAAGTGGTAGTAGACCGCGGCCTGGGCCAGGTGCGCGCCGGCCGACATCTCCCGGCCGGCGGCCAGCGCGGCGCGGCCGAGTTGCTCGTGCTCGGCGCCGACCGTGCTCCAGGCCGCGCACCAGTCCTCCCAGCGGTCCAGCGCCCGGGTGATCCGGTCGAAGTCCCCGGCCGTGACACCGTTCGCCGTGAACCGCGGGGCCCAGTTCGAGATCGCCATCGTCACGCGTTCGTCCACCCGGCTGCCTCCTGCCTACGGTGCCGCGCTGGCCAATACGTGCAAACGAATGCATACTCTCTGGGAACGGGAACCGTCAATATCCACCGGTGGCCGGATGGCGGGGGGTTCCGGGGGGTCGCCCCCCCGGGTATCCGGCCGGGAGGCGGGGTGCGCCGCAGGCGTGTCCCCGCCGAGCGGGCGGATGGCGGTGCTAGCCCGGGGGGTCGCCCCCCCGGGTATCGGGCCGGGAGGCGGGGTGCGCCGCAGGCGTGTCCCCGCCGAGCGGGCGGATGGCGGGGGGTTCCGGGGGGTCGCCCCCCCCGGGTATCGGGCCGGGAGGCGGGGTGCGCCGCAGGCGTGTCCCCGCCGAGCGGGCGGATGGCGGGGGGTTCCGGGGGGTCGCCCCCCCGGGCTAGCAGAGGAGGCATGGCGCAAGACATCCGGATGACCGTGAACGGCGTCAGGCGGGACGTCCACTGTGAACCGCAAACGCCGCTGCTTGACGTGCTGCGGCACGATCTTGGCCTGGCCGGGCCGCGGTTCGGCTGCGGCATCGGCCGGTGCGGCGCGTGCTTCGTGCTCATGGGCGGCCAGGCCCGGTCCTCCTGCGACTTCCCGGCCTGGGCGGCCGAGGGCGCGGACATCACCACGGTGGAGGGGCTGGCCGAAGGCGGCCAGCTGGGGGCGGTGCAGCAGGCGTTCCTGCACGAGCAGGCGGCCCAGTGCGGATACTGCACATCCGGGATGATCATGAGCGGCGTGGCGCTGCTGCGCGCCTGCCCCGACCCCACGGAGCAGCAGATACGGGAGGCCCTCGACGGCAACCTGTGCCGCTGCGGCACGCACGGCCGCATCATCCGCGCGATCCTGCGGGCCGCGCGCAGCCACCCCGTGGGTACGCCGCACCCGGGACGGGACGGATGACGCACCCCGATCGACCGGCCGGGCCAGCACTGCCGCCCAGCCTGGCGGCCAGTCCGGCGCTGTCGGACTGGCTCGGGTTCGGGCCGGACGGGATGGTCACGATCCGGACCGGCAAGGTCGAGTACGGCCAGGGAGTGTGGACCGCGCTGGCCCAGATCGCGGCCGAGGAACTCGGCGTGCCGCTGGACGCGGTCCAGGTGGCGCCGGTGAGCACGGATGACAGCCCCGACGAGGGCTTCACCTCGGGCAGCCGGTCCGTGCAGGACTCCGGCGGCGCGTTGCGGCACGCCTGCGCCCAGGCCCGCGCCGCGTTCCTGGCCGCGGCCGCGGCCAAGCTGGGCACCAGCGCCGCCGCGCTGTCGGTGTCGTCCGGCGTGATCTGCGGCCCGGACGGCCCCACCGGCCTCAGCTACTGGTCGCTGGACGGCCCGGGCCTGCTCAGCGCGGCGGCGGAGCCCGGGGCGGCGGTCCGGCCGCCCGCCCAGTGGTCGGTGGCGGGGCGCAGCGCCGCCCGGCTCGACCTGCCGGACAAGGTGGCCGGGCGCCCCCGGTTCCTGCCCGACCTGGTGCTCCCGGGCATGGTGTACGGCCGGGTGGTGCGGCCGCCGGCGCTGGACGCCACGCTGGAGTCGGTCGGCGACGCGTCGCCGCTGCCCGGGGTGCTGGCCCAGGTCCGGGACGGCGACTTCCTGGCCGTCGTCGCCGACCGGGATTCGGTCGCGGTCACCGCGGCTGGCCGGCTGGCCGCGGCCGCCCGGTGGTCGGTCCGCGAGTCGCTGCCGGACGAGGACGACCTGCGCGGCTTCCTGCTCAGCACCCCGGAGCAGGCCGAGCCGGTGGCCTCGCGGCGTGACCCGGAGGCCGCGGCCCGGGCCGTGAGTACCCGGCAGGCCGAGTTCACCCGGCCGTTCATCGCGCACGCGTCGATGGCGCCGAGCTGCGCGATCGCCCGCTGGGACGGTGAGCGCGGCGAGGTGTGGACACACAGCCAGGGCATCTTCGCGCTGCGCCGGGCGCTGGCGGCCGGGCTGCGGCTGGACCCCGGCCAGCTGACCGTGCACCACGTGCAAGGCGCCGGCGTGTACGGGCACAACGCCGCCGACGACGCGGCGGCCGATGCTCTGCTGCTGGCCCTGGCGGTGCCGGGGCGGCCGGTGCGGGTGGCCTGGTCGCGGGAGGATGAGCTGGGCTGGGGGCCGGCCGGGCCGGCCATGCTGGCCCGGCTGTCGGCCGGGCTGGACGCGGCAGGCCGGGTCGTCAGGTGGCGCCAGGACGTGTGGAGCAACGGCTTCATCGGCCGCCCGGGCACCGGCGGCGAGCCGCGGCTGCTGGCGCTGGCGCACCGGGCCGGCGGCGCCCCGATCACGGCCGCGCTGGACGGGCCGCCAACCGGGGCGATGGGCGCCACCCGCAACGCGGTGCCCGGCTACGACATCCCCGACGTCGAGGTGACCCGGCACCGGCTGCTGCGGATGCCGCTGCGCACGTCCTCGCTGCGCTCTCTCGGCGCGTTCCTCAACGTATTCGCGATCGAGTCGTTCATGGACGAGCTGGCCGCGGCGGCGGGCGCGGACCCGGCTGCGTTCCGGCTGGCGCATCTGAGCGACCCGCGGGCCCGGCGGGTCATCGAGGAGGTGACCGCGGCGTCCGGCTGGGCCGACCGGTCCCGGGCGGAGGGCACCGGCCATGGCCTGGGTTACGCCCGGTACAAAGGAAACGCCGGCTACTGCGCGGCCGTGGCCGAGGTGTCCGCGGACACCAGGATCCGGCTGCGCCGGCTGTGGCTGGCCGTGGACGTGGGCCGGGTGATCAACCCGGACGGGGTGGCCAACCAGGTCGAGGGCGGCGCGGTGCAGAGCGCGAGCTGGGCGCTGCGCGAGCGGGTCCGGTTCGACCGGACCCGGGTCACGTCGGTGAGCTGGGACAGCTACCCGATCCTGCGGTTCACCGAGGTCCCGGAGGTGGTGGTGCGCATCGTGGCCGCGCCGCAGGAGCCCGAGACGGGCGCCGGGGAACTGGCCCAGGGGCCGGTGGCCGGGGCCATCGGCAACGCGGTGGCCGACGCGGTCGGCGTGCGGGTCCGCGACCTGCCGCTCACCACCGAGCAGGTCACCAGGGCGATCGCGGAGAGCTGAACCGGGCGGTAATGGGGCCGATCGATTAGCGGTGTGCTTTACCCCCTCGGACAGGGGGGTAAAGCACACCGCTCATGGATTCAGGCCGTCTACGCGCTCAGTTCCAGCCCCGCCGCCCTCTGACAAGAGGGTGGGGAAACCCCGGATATCCGTCTGGGAGGTGGGGTGCGCCGCAGGCGTGTCCCCGCCGAGTGGGCGGATGGCGGGGGTCCAGGGGGCCCCCGGATCAACTCAGTGCGCGCCGAACAGGACGCTGACCGACTCCCCTTCGTGGATCCGGTGGATCGCCTCGGCCAGCGCCGGGGCCAGCGAGATCACGGTCAGCTTGCCGCCGCGCAGGCCGGCCGGGATCGGCACCGTGTTGGTGCAGACGACCTCGATCACCTCGGGCGCGGCCTCGATCCGCTGCAGCGCCCCGTCGGCGAACAGGCCGTGGGTGCAGACGACCCGCACCGACCGGACATCGCGTTCGCGCAGCCGGTCCAGCAGCTCCAGGATCGTGGTGCCGCGGGCGATCTCGTCGTCGAGCACGATCACGTCGCGGCCGGTCACGTCGCCGATGATCGAGGCGATGGTCACCTGCTCGTCGGACTGTCGCTGCTTGGCGCCCGCCGCGACCGGCAGCCCGAGCCGCCGGGCGAAGGCGGCGGCCTGCTTGGCGTTGCCCAGGTCGGGCGAGACCACCACGGTATTGGCCAGATCCTGGCCGCTGAAGTGCTGGGCCAGCTCACGCAGCGCGTGCAGGTGGTCCACGGGTACCGAGAAGAAGCCGTGCACCTGCGGTGAGTGCAGCGTCATTGTCAGCACCCGGTCCGCGCCGGCGGTCACCAGCAGGTCAGCGACGAGGCGGCCGCCGATGGATACCCGGGGCATGTCCTTCTTGTCCGACCGCGCGTAGGCGTAGTGCGGGATGACCGCGGTCACCCGCGCCGCGGACGCGCCGCGGGCGGCGTCCAGCATCAGCAGCAGCTCGACCAGGTGCTCCTGGACCGGCGCAGACAGCGGCTGGATGAGGAACACGTCGCGTTCCCGGCAGTTGGACTGGAGCTGGACCTCCAGGCAGTCGTTGGCGAACTGGCGCAGCCGCACCGGGAGCAGCGGCTCGCCGAGGCCGGCACAGATCTCTGCGGCCAGCTCGGGATGGGCGCTGCCGCTGAACACCGCGATATCCCGCACGGGCCCAGGTTAACGAAACCCCCCGGTTGATACCCCGGTGGCCAGCTGCTCGGCGGCCATGCAGAGCCAGCGGGCCGGGTCGGCCAGGGCCGCGGCCGGGCCGCCGGCCAGGTCGGTGAGGGACAGCGCGCGGCCGGCCGGCCCGGGCACCCCGACCGCCAGCTGCCCGGCCACCAGGGCGGCGGGCACGCGCGCGGCGGTGGCGGCGGCCAGGACGGCGCTCACCGCCTTGCCGGTGGCGGAGGTCTGGTCATAACGCCCTTCGCCGGTGATCACCAGGCCGGCGCCGCGCAGCGCCGCGTCCAGCCCGGCCAGCCGGGCCAGGTAGGCGGCGCCGGGCACGAGCCGGGCGCCCCAGGCCACGGCCAGGCCGTAGCCGGTGCCGCCGGCCGCCCCCGCCCCGGGCGCGGCCGGGTCGCCGCCGAGGCAGCCGGCCAGCCGGGCCAGGCCGGCGTCCAGCTCCTCGATCTCGCCCGGCCCGGCGCCCTTCTGCGGCCCGAACACGGCGGCGGCGCCGGACGGCCCGAGCAGCGGCGCGCGCACGTCGGACAGGCAGCTGACCCCGCCCGCTGGCGGCCGGCGCAGCCCGGTCAGGTTGACCGCCGCCAGGTCGCGCAGCGCCCCGCCGCCCGCGGGCAGCGGGCGGCCGCCCGGGCCGAGGAATCGGGCGCCCAGCGCGGCCAGCGCCCCGGTGCCGCCATCGGTGGACGCGGAACCGCCCAGCGCGACCACCAGCTCGCGAGCCCCGGCGTCCAGGGCGTGCCCGATGACCTCGCCCAGTCCGGTGGTCTGCGTGCCCAGCGGGTCGGGGGCGGCGAGCAGCGGCAGCCCGCTGGCCCGGGCCAGTTCTACCGCGGCCACCGCGCCGGGGAGCTCCAGCCAGGCGCAGTCCACCGGCTGCCCGGCCGGCCCGGTGACCCAGGCCCGGTGCCAGCAGGCCCCGGTCACGCTGGCGGCGAGGACCTCCAGGGTGCCCTCGCCGCCGTCGGCCAGCGGCAGGCACCGTACCTCGTCGCCGGGCCGCGCGCGGCGCCACCCGGCGGCCAGGGCCGCCGCGGCGGCGGCGGCCGTGATGCTGCCCTTGAACGAGTCCGGGGCGATGACGACCTTCATCCGGCGGGGGTGTGGTCCGGCTGGTATGACGGCAGGCCGAGGGCCTGGCGGATGGCCTGCTGGACCTTGTCCCGGTCCTCGGTGGCGTCGATGCGCAGCACGTACTCCTTGCGGCTGAACAGGTCGAGCACCGGGTCGGTCTTCTCGTGGTAGTCGCGCAGCCGGACGGCGAGCGCTTCTTCGGTGTCGTCCTCCCGGCTGACCAGGGTGCCGCCGCAGACGTCGCACTTGCCCTCTTCCCGGGGGCGGCCCTGGATCAGGTTGTAGTCCATCCCGCAGCCGGAGCACAGCCGCCGGGCCAGCACCCGGCGGCGCACCTCGGAGTCGGGCATGTCCAGGTGGACCACGGCGTCGATGTCGTAGCTCTCCAGGAAGAACTCGCACTGCCGCGCGTTGCGCGGGAAGCCGTCGATGATGAACCCGTAGTTCCAGTCGTGCTCGGCCAGCCGCTGGGCGGTGACCGCCTCGGCCAGGTCGTCGCCGACCAGTTCCCCGGCGGCCATGATGCGGCGCACCTGGGCGCCCATCTTGGTGTGGTTCTGCACGTTCCAGCGGAAGATGTCCCCGACGCTGATGTGCACCAGGTCCAGGTCCCGGGCCAGCGTGGTGGCCTGGGTGCTCTTCCCGCTGCCGGGCACGCCCATGATCACGTACTTGCGCATATGGCTACCTTCGCACAGCTGGGGCCGCTGGCGGCGGCGTGGCCGGGAGTCAGCCTGACTTCTCCGCCACGCACCGGTTGACGCACTCGCCGAGACCCTCGACGAGGGTGCGCAGCAGCTGGCCCGGCTGCAGGTACACGGGGGGCTGGCGAGCGTCGCCCACCCCGCCGGGCGTGCCGGTGAGCAGCAGGTCGCCGGGCTGCAGCGTGATGACCTGGCTGGCGTAGGCGGCGATGTCGGCGGGTTTGAACAGCAGGTCCGAGGTGCGCGAGGACTGCCGCACCTCGCCGTCCACCTCGCAGCGGATCTCCAGGTCGGCGGCGTCCCCGGCCTCGTCCCCGGTGACCAGGTACGGGCCGGCCGGGGTGGTCCGCTCGAACGCCTTGCCCTGCAGCCACTGCGCGGTGCGCCGCTGCCAGTCGCGCATGCTGACGTCGTTGGTGACCGTGTAGCCGGCGATGGCCGCGGCCGCCTCGTCCCGGCTGGCCCGGTGCACCGGGCGGCCGATGATCACGCCCAGCTCCGCTTCCCAGTCGACCCGCTCGCTGATGGCCGGCAGCACCAGGTCGTCCCGCGGGCCGAGCAGGGTGTCCGCGAACTTCGCGAACAGCGTGGGATTGCTGGGCAGCTCCCGGCCGGTCTCCAGGATGTGCGCGCGGTAGTTCAGCCCGACACAGATGATCTTGGATGGCCGGGGCACGACCGGGGCGAAGCTCGCTTCCGCGGCGGGCACCGTGCTGGCCCCCGGACGCGGCGCCGCCGCGGCCGGATCGCCCTGGGCCAGCAGCTCGCCCACGTCGGCCGCGGCCAGCGGGACCAGCGTGTCCCCGTCCAGCCGGGCCGCGGTCGTTCCGTCATCCGTCCGTATGGTGGCGAAGCGCATGGGCCGACTGTAGACCGTACCGGGCCGGCCCGGCCGCGGCGGGCCGCCCGGATCAGGAGGCCGGCCTGGTGAAGGCGTCGCTGACCGGCACCGCGTAGGCGTCGTTCGCGGTGAGCGGCGCGAGGCCCAGCGCCTGCTCGATGGTCCGGGCCGTGGAGTGGTGGTCGTAGCGGACGTGGCTGACGTAGCCGGCCCGCACCGTGCCGGGGTCATGGCCGAGTCGCCGTAGGGGCCCGAGGACAGCAGCGCCCGGCCCGGGGCCAGGCCCGTGCCCACCTCAGCCCCATGCCACCCACCTCCACCCGCTTGACCCGCGGTTCAGCGAAACCGTGCCCGGGCCATCCCGGGATGAAGCCGGTTATACGCGGCGGTGAACGATGGCGGTAGCCTGCGGGCGGCTCAGGCGGCCCGGCGGCGCACCAGCCAGATCGTGGCCGCACCGAGCGCCGTGGCCAGGACCAGCAGCCAGCCGGTCTCGATCAGCTGGAACGGCCAGTACCGGCCCGCCGGCTGGTAGCTCGTCCAGGAGGCGTAGTGGTGCTGGGCCAGCCACCGGGCCGCGTTGGCGTCCGTGCCACGCCGTCCCACGGCCTGCTTCATCCGCCCGGCCACGGTGAAGATCTGGCTCGCGGACATCGGCCGGCCGTCCGGGCCGACCCACCAGGCGCGCACCGTCCATGGCAGCGCGCCCTGCCGCGGCAGCGCCAGCTTGTGGCCGACCAGCGGGGCCACATAATGCTTGCGCAGGTACAGGTCGGTAGCCAGGGCGAGCCCGGCCCAGGCGGCCAGCGCGGCGGCCATGGCCGGGACCACGCGGCGGGCCACCGCCCCAGCGAACACGCCGAGGGCGAACGCGGCCAGTGTCCAGGCCGCGAAGTCAGTCCCGGTCAGGTCGAACAGCCGGGGATCGAGCGGGCTGATCACCCGCTGGGTGATAAGCGGCTGGTAGAACCACGAGAGCAGCAGGCTGAACGCCAGGCCGCCCAGGATGACCAGGACCGCCACCGGCACCATCTTGGCCAGCGCCCACCGGGTCCGGCCGCAGCCCTGGGTCCAGGCGAACCGGTACGTGCCGGATTCCAGTTCCCGGCCGAGCAGCGGCCCGCCGAGAAAGACCCCGGTCAGCGCGGCCAGCACCTGCAGCAGCGTGACGGTCAGGCCGGCCATGCCGGCGTACTGGTCCTGGAACAGGGCGGCCCGCTCCGCGCAGCTGCCGCTGGTAAAGGTGCGGCAGCGGCCCAGGCCGAGGCTGGCCGCCGTGCCGCGCATCAGCAGCCCCTCGATCAGCAGGTACAGGCTGACCGCGGCGAGCAGGGCAGCCGCCCCGGCCAGCGCGGTGCGGTGCTGGCGCCAGGTGACCCAGCCCAGCCGGGGCCAGGGCACCGGCCGCCGGGCGGCCGCGGGCGGGACGGCGGTCAGGGTGCTCATCCGCGCACCTCGCTGTCCGCGCCGGCCCGGGCCAGCGTCAGCGGCGGCGGGGCCACCGCGCTGGGCTCGCGCAGGTAGGCCAGGACCAGTTCCTCGAGGCCGACGCCGCGGGCCTGCCAGCCGGGCGGCACCGGCGCGGCCGGGTCCGCGGCGACCAGCAGGTGCGACTGCGCGCCGGCCGGCTGGCAGTGCACGACGGGGTGCCGTTCGGCTATCTGGGGGGTTTCGCTGGCGGGGCCGGTCAGCAGGCGGTGCCCGGCCAGCAGCCCATCCACCTCGCCGGCCACCCGCACCTGGCCGCGGGCCAGCAGGATCAGGTAGTCGGCCACCCGTTCCAGCTCGGCCAGGACGTGCGAGGACAGCACCACCGAGATGCCGTCCTCGGCCACCGCGGCCATCACGGCAGCCATGAACTCGTGCCGGGCCAGCGGGTCCAGCATGGCCAGCGGCTCGTCCAGGACCAGCAGGTCGGGGCGGCGGGCCAGGGCGATGGTCAGCGCCAGCTGGGCCTGCTGGCCGCCGGACAGCCGGCCCACCTTGCGCTCCAGCGGGATGCCCAGCTCGGCCAGCCGGGCCTCGGCCCGGGGCTGGTCCCACTGGCGGTTCAGGTTCCGGGCCACGCGCAGCATGTCCCGGGCGGGCAGGTTCCGGTACAGCGGCGCGTCCTGGGCGACGAACGCGATCCGGTCCAGCGCCTCCGCCGAGCCCGCCGCGCGGCCGTCCAGCACGGCGAGCTGCCCGGCGGTCGGGACGGCCAGCCCCGCGACCAGGTTGAGCAGCGTGGTCTTACCCGCTCCGTTCGGCCCGACCAGCGCGACCACGTGCCCGCCCGGCACGGCCAGGGTGCAATCCCGCAGCGCCCAGGTCCGGCGGAACCGCTTGCCCACGGCGCGGCTCTCGATGACGTTCATGCCACTCCCGCCCGCCCGCCGCGCCGGTCAGGCTCAGCGTCGGCCGGCTGGTCCCGGCCCTGGTAGAAATCCCGCAGCGTGCTGCCGAACAGGGCGCCGATGCCCGGCTCGTCCAGGCCCGCCTCGTCGGCGGCGCGCAGCCAGCCGAGCAGGCCCCGGCGCAGCTCGGCCTGCTGCGGCAGCCCCACCTGGCCGAGGCCGCCGCGGACGAACGTGCCCTGCCCCGGACGCCCGCCGGCCAGGCCCCGGTGCTCCAGCTCCCGGTACGCCTTGAGCACCGTGTTCGGGTTGATGGCCAGGGCGGTCACCGTCTCCTTGACGGTGGGCAGCCGGTCCCCGGGCTGCAGGTAGCCCAGCCGGATGGCCTGCTCCACCTGCTGTACCAACTGCAGGTAGGTGGGCACGCCCGAGGCCGGGTCGAGGCGGAACGCGACGGGAGAGCGGTCCGCCGCGGGCGTCCCCGGGCCGCGCCCATCTCTCTCTTTATCTATAGTCATAGATAAAGAGAGTAAGCGATCGCGCGGGCAGCGTCAACGCGCCGCCGCGGCCGGCCGCGGCGGCGCCCGCTCAGGCGCGGTAGCGGTGCAGCGCGTGGGCCGCGCAGGCGGGCCCGGCGCCACCGCCCGCCCGGTGCTGGGTCACCGCCAGCCAGCCGGTCCGGCCCAGGTCGGTGCCGCCGGGCGTGAAAAGCTGCGCCAGGCCGTCGACGCTGGCCGCCATCAGCTCTCGTCACTTTCCTGGGCGGCCAGGGTGCGCAGCGCCAGCCGCCGCTCACACCAGCGCCGCAGCTTCGGATCGAGCGAGCCGCGCAGCAGCGGCCAGTCCTGGCGCAGCAGCCGGGCGTTGACGAAGCGGGCCAGATCGTTGCGGCGCCCCTGGGTCAGCACGATGCCGTACAGGCTGCGGCGCAGCCGGTCGTCGGTCACGTCGAACTCCCGCATGCCTGGCCACGCCAGGTGGCGGGGCAGCACGATGACCCCCCGCTCAGGCCCATGCAGGTCCTCCAGCCGGGCGGGCAGCCGTCCCGCCAGCCCCATCCGGCTGGGCCTTATCAGATCCGTGAAGGACATGCCCTCGATTATCACTGACCTGCCCGGACGTCCCCGCATTGACGCGCGGGGAAGGGCGGCGCGCCGCGGCACGCAGGCTAAACTCACGGGTATGTCCGATCCCCCGGCCGCGCGCTGGCGGTTCCTGATCCGCCCCCGCTGGCTCGGCTGGCACGCCCTCATGGTGGCCTCCGTCCTCGGGATGCTCTGGCTCGGCGACTGGCAGTTCCGCCGGGCCGAGGCAGGCAACGCTCTGAGCTGGGCTTACACCTTCGAATGGCCGATCTTCGCGATATTCGCGATCGTCTTCTGGGCCAAGACGATCCGCGACGAGTTCCACCCGCCGGCCAGCGCCGGGGCGTCCGCGGCCGACGTGGCGCTGCCGCCCGGGACAGCCGCCGGGGAGCCGGGGGCGGCCCTGGCGGCGATCCCCGGCGAGGACGAGGATGAGGACGAGGAACTCGCCGCGTACAACGCCTACCTGGCCCGGCTGACCGCCGAGGCGAAGGGGCACGGCCGCTGGCACGGGCTCCGCTGACGCGGACCGCAGAGAAATGAAGGAGGCAGCCGGTGCGCGCAGCCGTGCTCCGCTACCGCGTGATGGCCTACGTGACCGGGGTGGTGCTCATCATCTTGTGCTTCGTCGGCATCCCGCTCCAGGTGGCGGCGGGCAACACCGTGGTGGTCAACGACGTCGGCACGCTGCACGGCCTGCTGTACATCATCTACCTGCTCTTCGCCTACCTGCTGGCCCGCCGGCTGAGGCTGGCCGTCGGCCCCACGGTGCTGGTGCTGCTGGCCGGTACCATCCCGGTGCTCACCTTCGTGGTGGAGCGCTGGATCACCCACCGCTACATCGAGCCGGCGATGGCGCAGGCGGAGCAGCCCGCCGCCCCGGGGTCGGTGCCGGCCCCGCCGCCGTCCCGGTAACGCGGTGGCGGGCAAGCGGGCCGCGGAGCGCGGGACGGCGGAGCACTACTTCACCGCCCGCCCGGCCGCCGCGCACCGCCCGGGCCTGGTCCAGGTGGTGCTGCCCGACCTGCACTTCGAGTGCGAGACCGACGCCGGGGTGTTCTCGGCAGGCCGGCTCGACCCGGGCACCCGGGTGCTGCTGGACGCCGTCCCGCCGCCCCCCGCGTCCGGTGACCTGCTGGACCTCGGCACCGGGTACGGGCCCGTGGCGCTGGCCATGGCGGCCCGCGCCCCCGGGGCCACGGTGTGGGCGGTGGACGTGAACGAGCGGGCCCTCGCGCTGTGCGCGGCCAACGCCGGGCGGGCGGGGCGGCCGAACGTGCGCTGCGTGCCGCCGGACGACCCGGCGCTGCCCGCCCGGTTCGCCGCGATGTGGTCCAACCCCCCCATCCGGGTGGGCAAGCAGGCGCTGCACGAGATGCTGGCCGGCTGGCTGGCCCGGCTGGCCCCCGGCGCGCGGGCCTACCTGGTCGCCGCCCGGCACCTGGGCGGCGACTCGCTGCACCGCTGGCTGGACGGTCAGGGCTGGCCGACCGCGCGCATCGCGTCGCGCGCCGGGTACCGGGTGCTGGAGGTGACCGCTCCGTGACCGGCCCGGCGCGGCCCGCGCCGCCCCCGGGGGCGCCCGGCGGCCCACCCCGCCAGCTGCGGCCGACCGACGCGAAACGGCTGAACCGGTCCTGGCGCCGGGCCACCAGCGCGCGGCTGGCGCTGCTGCTGGACTCGGTCACCCAGCCGTTCAACGTGGGGATGATCATCCGCTCGGCGGCCGCCTTCGGGGCGGAGCGGATCTGGCTGAGCGGCAACACCGCGCCGCTGGACCACCCGTCCGTGGCCAAAACCGCGCTGGGCACCCAGCGGCTGCTGGCCGCGGACCGGGAGCCGGACCCGGTGGCGGCGGCCAAGGCCGCCCAGGAGGCGGGGCTGCGGGTGGTGGCGGTCGAGCTGGCCTCCGGGGCCAGCCCGCTGCACGAGGCGCCGCTGGCCGGTGACGTGTGCCTGGCCCTGGGCAACGAGGACCACGGCTGCTGCCCGGCCCTGCTGGCCGCGGCCGACGCGGTCGCCTACATCCCGCTGGTCGGCCGGGTCGGCTCGCTCAACGTGGCCGCGGCCGCGGCCATCGTCCTCGCCGAGGCCCGCCGCCGGGAATGGGGGGACGGGTAGCCGTCCCGGATCTTCAGCGCTGCGACCTGCCCCGTTTACGGGCCGCTCCCGGAGGTGACGCATACTCGCATACATGCCGACCGAATTCCTTGACTACCCGAGGCCGGCCGCGTTCGCGCACCGGGGCGGCGCCGCGCATGCCCCGGAGAACTCCTGGCGGGCCTTCGAGCACGCCGTCGGCCTCGGCTACCGGTACCTGGAGACCGACGTCCAGGCCACCCTGGACGGGGTCCTGATCGCCTTCCACGACCGCACGCTGGACCGGCTCACCGGGCGGCCGGGCCGGATCGCCCGGATGCCGCAGCGCGAGGTGGCCCGGGCGCTCATCGGCGGCACCGAGCCGATCCCGCTGCTGGAGGACCTGCTGGGCGCGTGGCCGGATGCCCGGTTCAACATCGATGTCAAGGACGCCCCGGCCATCCAGCCGCTGGCCGAGGTGCTGCGCCGCACCCGCGCCTGGGAACGGGTCTGCATCACCTCCTTCAGCGCCAGCCGGCTGCGCAGCGTGCGCCGGATGCTCGACCGGCCGGTGTGCATGGCCCTGTCCCCGCTCGGCGCCGCCGTCGTCCGGTGGGGCGGGCCGCGCGGGCCCCGGGACAGCTCCCGGCCCGGGCCGGGCCGGCCGGGGGGCCCGCTGGCCGGGCGGGGCGCCTACCCGGCCCTGGCCGAGCGGCTGGCCCGGGCCGGGGCCCGCTGCGCCCAGGTGCCGGCCGGGCTGGCCACGCCGGCCTTCGTGGCCCGCGCCCACGCGCTCGGGCTGCACGTGCACGCCTGGACGGTGAACGACCCGGCGGTGATGCGCCGCCTGCTGGCGGGCGGGGTGGACGGGATCATGACCGACGAGACCGTGGCCCTGCGGGACGTGCTGCTCAGCCGCGGGCAGTGGCACCCCGGCCGAGCCAGGTAGCCGGCCGGGCGGGCGGGACCGCCGGCCGGGCCGGAGCGCCGGGCCGGCGGCGGGGGGTTGGAATCGGGCCCAAGCGGGAATCTTGACCGGGTACTCGGCGTTATCCACAATGCAAGGCTGAGCGCCTGGGAGGCAGTGACTGATGGCCGAACGCGCACTTCGCGGGACCCGGCTCGGGGCAACGAGCTACGAAAACGACCGTAACACCGACCTGGCGCCGCGCCAGGAGGTCGCCTTCGACTGCCCCAAGGGTCACCACTTTACCGTCCCGTTCGCGGCGGAGGCGGAAGTTCCGGCTACCTGGGAATGCCGGGTATGCGGGGTGACGGCGTTCACGGCCACCGGCGATCTGGCCGCCCCGCGGAAGGCGAAGCCGCCGCGCAGCCACTGGGACATGCTGCGGGAGCGCCGGTCCATCGCGGACCTGGAGGAGGTGCTCGCCGAGCGGCTGGCCCTCATCCGCGGCCAGCGTGGCGAGCAGGCCGCGGCGGCGCGGCCTAGCCCGCAGCGCAAGAGCGCCTGAGATAGCCGCCTGCGCGGCGCCCAGGGCGCCGCGCATCGATCCCCGCCCGGTGGTGCCCGGGAAGCTGTGCCCCGGGAGCTGTGCTCAGGCGGGCCGGCGCTGCGCCCCGCGCAGCGACTGCCACCGGGACTCCACGCCCCACCAGGCTACCCGCCAGAACGCTTCGGCCACGATCGCCTTGCTCATCTTGCTCGACCCGTGCACCCGCTCGACGAATGTGATTGGCACCTCGGTGACCCGCAGCCCGGCGGCCAGCGCCCGCCGGGCCAGGTCGATCTGGAAGCAGTAGCCCTGCGAGTGGATCTCGCCCAGCCTGATGGCCCGCAGGGTGGCGGCCCGGTACGCCCGGTAGCCGCCGGTCGCGTCGCGCAGCGGGATGCCCAGCATCAGCCGGGAGTAGAAGCTGCCGCCGCGCGAGATCAGCTGCCGGGACTTCGGCCAGTTGACGGTCCGGCCGCCCGGCACCCAGCGGGAGCCGAGCACGAGGTCGGCGGTGCGCAGCGCCGCAAGCAGCTGGGGCAGCTGCTCCGGCTGGTGCGACCCGTCCGCGTCCATCTCCACCATCGCGCCGTACCCGGCCTGCAGCGCCCAGCCGAACCCGGCCAGGTAGGCCGCGCCGAGGCCGCCCTTGCCCGGCCGGTGCAGCACGTGGATATGAGAGTCCTCGGCCGCCAGCTTGTCCGCCAGCTCGCCGGTGCCGTCCGGGCTGTTGTCATCGACCACCAGCAGATCGGCGTCGGGCACGGCCGACCGTACCCGGCTCGCCATGGCCTCCAGGTTTTCCCGCTCGTTGTAGGTCGGCATGATGACGACCACCTGGCCGATGGGAGCCCCGGCTTCCTCGTTGCCACCCAACCCTGTGCCTGCCTTCCGTCCGCCGCGCCTGCCGCGGCCATTCGGGCCCCCTGATCCTTAGCAGGTTACCGGTCCACGGCGAGGTCACGGCGCGGTCCCGGGGATGGCAATAGGGAATTTTGTACCAGCGCTGGCGTCCCCGGCCGGGGCCAGCCTGCGGCCCCGGCCGGGGCCAGCCTGCGGCCGCGCCCAGCCCCGCGGCCGCGGCGGCGGCGGCGGCCGGGTGATCACAGCCACCCCGCTTGGGCCTAGTCCGGGCTGTCGGCTTGGCGCTAGCATGAAACGGTTTCCCCAGCGTGTGAGGGGCCTCTTGACACCGAGGTCAGCGGGCGGTCCGACGATGGGGCGGCGGCGGGGCCCGCGGCTGCCTTAGCGCGCTGCTGGCTGGCTGCCAGGAACGGGCCGAAAGCCACGGAAGGACCGGAGCAGATGACGGAAGGCCAGCAGTTCCAGACATCCGAGTCGCAGATCGCGGTGCACTGGCGTGAGGAAGAGTACATCTACCCGCCGGAGGCATTCGTTGAGCAGGCCAACGCGAACGACCCGGCCATCTTCGAGCGCTTCGACGAGAAGAACTTCCCGGACTGCTTCACCGAATACGCCGACCTGCTCAGCTGGGACAAGAAATGGGACACCGTCCTGGATTCGAGCAACCCGCCGTTCTGGAAGTGGTTCACCGGCGGCCGGCTGAACGCCTCCTACAACTGCGTGGACCGTCATCTGCAGGCGCACGCGAACAAGGCGGCCATGATCTTCGTCTCCGAGGTGGAGGACGAGGAGCCGGTTGCCATCACCTACCGCGAGCTGTACAACCAGGTGAACGAGTTCGCCGCGCTGCTGCGCGACTTCGCCGGGCTCAAGGCCGGCGACCGGGTGACGCTGCACATGCCGATGGTCCCGGAGCTGCCGGTCACGATGCTGGCCTGCGCCCGCCTCGGCGTGGTGCACTCCCAGGTCTTCGGCGGGTTCAGCGGCAACGCCTGCGGCACCAGGATCGCGGACTCCGGCAGCCGGATCCTGATCACGACGGACAGCTACTGGCGCAGCGGCACGCTGGTGGATCACAAGGTCAAGGCGGATGAGGCGCTGGCCGAGGCGCACAAGCAGGGCCAGGAGGTGGACAAGGTCCTGGTGTGGCGGCGCTACCCGGGCAAGTACGCCTCACAGACGCCGATGACCGAGGGCCGTGACTTCTTCGTCGACGACGTGCTGGCCGGCTACCGGCGGCAGATCGTGCCGCCGGTGTCCATGCCCGCGGAGGCACCGCTGTTCCTGATGTACACCAGCGGCACCACGGGACGGCCCAAGGGCGCCCAGCACAGCACCGGCGGCTACCTGTCCTACGTGGCCGGGACGTCCAAGTACTACCAGGACATCCACCCGGAGGACACCTACTGGTGCATGGCGGACATCGGCTGGATCACCGGGCACTCCTACATCGTGTACGGGCCGCTGGCGCTGGGCACCACCAGCGTGATCTACGAGGGGACGCCCAACTACCCGGACGCGGGCCGTCCCTGGCGGATCGCCGAGCGGCTCGGCGTGAACATCTTCCACACCTCGCCGACCGCGATCCGGATGCTGCGCAAGGTCGGCCCGGACGAGCCCGCCAAGTACAACTACCACTTCAAGCACATGACGACGGTCGGCGAGCCGATCGAGCCGGAGGTGTGGCGCTGGTACCACAAGACGGTCGGCAAGGGCGAGGCCGTCATCGTGGACACCTGGTGGCAGACCGAGACCGGCGGGTTCCTGGGCAGCTCGCTGCCGGCCCTCAAGCCGATGAAGCCGGGCAGCTGCGGCCCGGCGGTGATCGGCATCTACCCGGCCATCTATGACGAGGACGGGCACGAGGTGCCGGACGGCCGGGCGGGCAACATCTGCATCCGCAATCCGTGGCCCGGCATCATGCAGACCATCTGGGGCCAGCCGGAGCGGTTCGTCTCGGTGTACTACGAGAAGTACAACCGCAACGCGGAGAGCAAGGACTGGCACGACTGGCCGTACTTCGCCGGGGACGGCGCGGTCCGGGCCCCGGACGGGTACTACCGGATCCTCGGCCGGGTGGACGACGTGATCAACGTGGCCGGGCACCGGCTCGGCACCAAGGAGATCGAGTCGGCCGCGCTCACCGTGCCCGAGGTGGCCGAGGCGGCCGCGGTCCCGGTGGTGGACGACATCCGCGGCCGGATGGTCGAGGTCTATGTCTCGCTCAAGCCCGGCTTCACCGCCTCCGACGAGATGGCGGCCAAGGTCACCCACGCGGTAGAAACGGAGATCGGCAAGATCGCCCGGCCGAAGAACGTGTGGGTCGTGCCGGACATGCCGAAGACCCGGTCCGGCAAGATCATGCGCCGGGTGATCGCGGCGGTGTCCAACTTCGCCGACACCGGGGACGTGACTACGCTGGCCAACCCGGAGATCGTCAACAGCATCCGGCACCAGGTGCAGTCGGCCAAGGCGGCCAAGGGCGACGTGCCGCGTGACCTGACCGAGGCGGAGTACGAGGAGATCAAGTCGTTCGGCGACGCGTAGCCCCGCCTCGCCTGCCGGACGTGCCGGGACCGAACCGGCACGTCCGGCGTGACTTGCGGCCCTGACCGGCCCGGGCTGGTCAGGGCACCACGATTGTGCCGGTGGCGGTGACCACGACCAGGGGCGGGTCCAGCACCCGCGCCGCGGACGGGCCACGGTCCGGGTCGGACCGGCAGACCACCCGGGCCTCGAAGGCCAGCTCCCGGCTGCGGCGCCCGGTGCGGATCACGGTCGCGGTCGCCTCCAGCACATCGCCGGCCCGCACCGGGGCGTGCAGCTGGACCGAGGAGTAGCTGGCGAGCAGGCTCTCGTCCGCGTCGGACCGGATGGCCAGCTCGGTGGCCACGTCGCCGAACATGCCGAGCACGTACGCCCCGTCCACCAGCTGGCCGCCGTAGTGCGCATGGCTGGCGGGCACGTAGCGGCGGTGGGTGACGGTCAGCCCGTCGTGCCGCCCACCCGGCGCCGCGGTCACGCCGGCCTCCCGGCCGCCGCGGGCTGCTCAGGCTCCGCGGGCGGCGGCCCCGCGGGCTCGGGGGCCAGCACGTGCACCAGGTAGCTGGCCACCTCCCGCGGGGTGGTGCCGCGGCCGAAGATCTTGTCCACGCCCAGGCTGGCCGCCATCGCCGGGTCGAACCGCGGCCCGCCGACCACCAGCAGCGGCCGCTCCCCCGCGGGGTAGGCGGCGGTGAACGCTTCCGCCAGCTCCCGGGCCCCGGCCAGGTGCGCCTCCCGCTGGGTCACGACCTGGCTGACCAGGACGGCGTCCGCCCGTTCCGCCCGGGCCCGGGCGACCAGGTCGGCCACCTCCACCTGGGCGCCCAGGTTCACCACCCGGATCTCCCGGTAGTACTCCAGGCCCTTCTCCCCCGCGTGCCCCTTGACGTTGAGGATCGCGTCGATGCCCACGGTGTGCGCGTCGGTGCCGGTGCACGCGCCCAGCACCACGAGCTTGCGGCCCAGCCCGCTGCGCACCCGCAGGTTGATCTCGGCCGGCGACAGCAGCGGGAACTCGCGCCGGGCCACGGTGACCGCGGATACGTCGACCAGGTGGCTGACCCGGCCGTAGACGATGAAGAAGGTGAAGTCCGGCCCCATCCCCTTGGCGTGCACCACCATGGCCGGCTCCAGCCCCATCCGGCCGGCCAGCTGCAGCGCCGCGCCCTCGGCGACCGCCCGCTCCGCTTCATTCCCGAACGGCACCGGCAGGGTGAATGACACCTGCACCTGGCCGTCACCGGTGGTGTCGCCGTAGGGGCGGACGACCTGGCCGGTCATGATTCCGCCCCCGGCTGGGCCCCGGCCGGGCCCGCTTCGGTGAACTCACTGGCCGGGTTGTAGTAGCCGTCGGCGCGCGGGAAGACACCGTCCAGACCGCGGCCGCCGTCGGCGGGCCGCCGGGTCACCCCGAAGGTGCCGTCCGCGATGGCGTTCAGCAGCCCGTCGGTGCTGATCCGGCGGAGCAGCCCGACCGCCTCGCCGAGCACCTGCTCGGCGCGGCGGGCCACGAACCCGCCGGGTGGCGGGCGGAAGTTCTCCCCCAGCCGGCCGGCCGCCCGCGCCACGTAACGGACGTTCTCCAGGGCCAGGTCCCGGTCGGACAGGAACGGGGTGTGGATGCCCTCGGTCATCATCCCGATGAGCAGGATGGACTGGTCGGTCATCACCCCGGCCAGGTTGAAGAACGCGTCGAGCAGGTAGCCGGCGAACACGTTGCCGGTCATGTGCTTGGTGGGCGGCATGTACTTGAGCGGCGCGTCCGGGAACAGCTCGCGGACCAGCTGGGCGTGGGCCAGCTCGAGCAGGAACGAGTCCGGCAGCTCCGGGTTGATCTCGAAGGCGTGGCCCAGGCCGAGCTGCCCGTCGGCCAGCCCGGCCTCCTGGCCGAAGAACTCGTTGAGCAGCTGGCTGACCACCACCGTGTGCGCCGCGTCGACCGCGTCCGCGGTGGTCAGGTAGTTGTCCTCGCCGGTGTTGATGATGATCCCGGCCCGGGCGTGGATCTGCCGGGCGAACCGCTGGTCGATGAAGGTGCGCTGCGGATTGATGTCGCGGAAGATGATCCCGTACATGCAGTCGTTCAGCATCATGTCGAGCCGTTCCAGGCCGGCCAGCGCGGCGATCTCCGGCATGCACAGCCCGGAGGCGTAGTTGGTCAGCCGGACGTACCGGCCCAGCTCCCGGGACACGTCGTCCAGCGCGGCCCGCATCAGCCGGAAGTTCTCCTGGGTGGCGTAGGTCCCCGCGTAGCCCTCCCGGGTGGCGCCCTCGGGGACGTAGTCGAGCAGCGACTGGCCGGTGGAGCGGATCACCGCGACGATGTCCGCGCCCTCCCGGGCGGCGGCCTGCGCCTGCGGGATGTCCTCGTAGATGTCGCCGGTGGCCACGATCAGGTAGATCCAGGGCTTCGGCGGGTCGGCCGTCGCGGCGATCATCGCGCCGCGCTCGGCGCGCCGGGCGTCGATGCGCGCGACGCCGGCCGCCACCGCCGCCCGGGCCGCCCGCCGGGCCCGGGCCGCGTCCGGGCCCTCGGGCACCCGGAACTTCACCGCGCCCGCGGCCGCGTCCCGGGCCAGCGCGGCCAGGTCGGGGTACCCGCCGGTCGCCATCGCGTCCCAGGCGGGCAGCGCCACCCCGTGCTCCAGCCCGGTGGTCTCCCGCACGGCCTCGGCCAGCCGGTTCACCCAGGGCATCCCGTCCGGGGCGGCCCCGTCCAGCCCGGCCAGCCGCAGCACGGCCCGCTCGATCGCCACGGTGCTGTGCGTCCGGGCCAGCTCGACGACCGGCTGCCCGGCCACCCGGGCCAGCTCCCGCGCCTGCGCCACCACCCCGGGGTCAAGCCTCAATCTCGGCTCCACCGGCCCATCCTTCCTCAGTCGTCCGCCAGGCGGGCCTCGAACAGCCGGCGCACCCCGGGCTCCGCCCGGATGAGGTCCAGGGCGAGGTCCGCATGACCGGGGACGTACCCGTTGCCGATCAGCATGGTCACATCGGCGGCCACGCCCTCCGCGCCGAGCGCGGCGGCGGTGAACGAGGTCGCCATCGAGAAGAAGACCACTGTGCCGCCCGGGGCGGTGGCCAGCACCGCGCCGCCCTCGCAGCCGGGCACGTCGACGCACACGACGGTCACCTCGGCCGGGCCGCCGGCCGAGGTCACCGCCTCCGCCAGGCCCACCGGGTCCCGCGCGTCGGCCAGCACCACCTCGTCGGCCAGCCCGGCGGCGCGCACCGCGGCCGCCTCCGGCTCGCCCGGGACGACGCCGATCACCAGCCCCGCGCCGGCCCGGCGGGCGGCGGCCGCCGAGAGCGAGCCGCTCTTCCCGCCCGCCCCGAGCACGGCGACGATAGGCCCGGGGGGACGACCCCCCGAAACCCCCCGATCGCCGCTCCGCGCCGAGGCCGGCGGAGCCGGCTGGGGCGGCCCGGGGGGACGACCCCCCGAAACCCCCCGATCGCCGCTCCGCGCCGAGGCCGGCGGAGCCGGCTGGGGCGGCCCGGGGGGACGACCCCCCGAAACCCCCCGATCGCCGCTCCGCGCCGAGGCCGGCGGAGCCGGCTGGGACGGCCCGGGGGGACGACCCCCCGGACGGGCAGCCGCGTCGCGGACCACACGCTCGGTGAGCGCGGGCGCCCCGCACACGTCGAAGACGGCCAGGGCCAGCGCGGCCGGCAGGTCGGCGGGCAGCACGGCGGCGATGGACCGGCCGAACAGGATCGCGTGCCCGGCGCACGGCACCTGCTCGGACCGGCCGTCCCAGCCCGCCAGGCCGTCAGTGAGGGCCAGCGGGGTCAGGCTGAGCGAGACCAGGGTGGCGATCCGGTCCCCGGCGACCAGGCCCAGCGGCGACCGCGGGCCGGCCTCCTCGACCACCCCGGTGAGCATTCCGCCCGAGCCGGTGACCGGGTTCTGCATCTTGCCCCGCTCGGCCACGATGCCCAGCACCGCGGACCGCATCTCCGCGGCGCCGCCCCCGGACGACTCCCGCAGCTGCCGGAACGAGGCCGCGTCCAGGTTCAGCCGGTCCACCCGCACCCGGACCTCGTCCGGCCAGATCTCCGGGCCCGGGTCGAGCCGCCAGGCAGCCTGCGGCAGCACGCCGCGCGGCTCGATAACGCGGTGCAGGCCGAGCGGCGACCCGCTCCGCCGCAGCCCGGCCGGACTGGTTGCCACCACCCGTCGCCCCTCCGCTCTCTTCCCAGCCAGGACCGAAAGACTTACTGTAGATACTTGTCTCGACACTAGCTTCTTTTGTCAGAGATCGATAGACGAGGATATCGTTCAGTAGCTTCCGGATTCTACGGGAAGGTGGTCAGGGTGGTCAGCCAGCCATACGCGTACCAGCGGACGGCACTCGCCGAGCCAGACTGGCGGCGCTTCCCCGGCTGGTCCGGGGTGAGTACCGCCGACTGGGAGTCGGCCCAGTGGCAGCGGGCGCACTGCGTGAAGAACCTGCGCCAGCTGCGCGCGGTGACCGGCGGCGGCCTGAGCGAGGAGTTCTTCGCCGACCTGGAGCGGGACCAGCGGGACCGGGCCACCATGTCGATGCTCGTCCCGCCGCAGATGCTGAACACGATGGCCCCGGCGGCGGCCCCGGGCGAGCCGGGGTTCACCGCGGCGTTCTACGCCGACCCGGTGCGCCGTTACATGATCCCGGTCTTCAGCGACCGGCGCGCCGACTGGCCGTCCCACCCGTACGCCAGCCGTGACTCGCTGCACGAGGCGGAGATGTGGGCGGTGGAGGGGCTCACCCACCGCTACCCCACCAAGGTGCTGGCGGAACTCCTGCCCACCTGCCCGCAGTACTGCGGCCACTGCACCCGGATGGACCTGGTCGGCAACCCCACGGCCAGCACCACCAAACTCAAGTTCGCCGCGCCGCCCGCCGACCGGCTGGGCGCGATGATCGAGTACCTGCGGGCCACTCCCGGTGTCCGGGACGTGGTGGTCTCCGGCGGGGACGTGGCCAACCTGCCCTGGCCGCGGCTGGAGGCGTTCGTCAGCGCGCTGCTGGACGTGCCCAGCGTCCGCGACATCCGGCTGGCCAGCAAGGCACTCATGGGCCTGCCGCAGCACTGGCTGGCCGACGATGTCCGGGCCGGGATGGAGCGGCTGGCGGCCAAGGCCCGGCAGCGCGGGGTGAGCATCGCCATCCACACCCACGTCAACGCGGCCCAGTCGGTCACCCCGCTGGTGGCCCGGGCGGCGCAGGCCATGCTGGACACCGGCATCCGCGATGTGCGCAACCAGGGCGTGCTGCTGCACGGGGTGAACGACACCCCCGACGCACTGCTCGACCTGTGCTTCGCGCTGCTGGATGAGGCCCGGATCCTGCCCTACTACTTCTACATGTGCGACATGATCCCGGGCAGCGAGCACTGGCGGCTGTCCCTGGGCCAGGCGCAGAACCTGCAGCAGCAGATCATGGGGTACCTGCCCGGGTTCGCCACCCCCCGGGTGGTGTGCGACGTGCCCTACGTTGGCAAGCGCTGGGTGCACCAGGTGACCCGGTACGACACCGACCTCGGCATCTCCTACTGGACCAAGAACTACCGGACCGCGGTGGAGGCCACCGACCCGCTGGCGCTCAGCCGGGAGTACCCGTACTACGACCCGATCCACCTGCTGCCGGAGCGCGGCCAGGACTGGTGGCGGGCCCGGACGGCCGCCGCCCCGGCTGCTGCCCCGGCCGGCGCGGCCGCTCCCGCCGGCGGATAGCGACCTCGCTACCAGCCCGGGGGGACGGCCGCCCGGAACACCCGGCCCGCCTCCGGCGGCCTCCAGCCTCCCCGGCGACCGGCACCAGCGCGGCCGCCGCCAGCGGGAACACCGCGGCGGCAGCGAAGGCGGCCGGGTAGCCGGCCGCACCGATCACCGCGGCGATGACCGGGGGGGTGGCCGCCGCGACCGCGTTCTGGCCGGTGTTCTGGATGCCGAGGGCCCGGCCTGCCCAGCCGGATCCGGCATGCTCGGCCACCGCGGTGAAGGCCAGCCCGTTCGTGCTGACCGACAGGACGGTCGCCGCGAGCAGCGCGGGCACCGCCCAGGGGGCGCGGACGGCCGCACCGAACGCCAGCGTGGCCACGATGAGCGCGGTGGCCACGGCCAGGACCCGCATCGGCCGCATCCGGCTGCCCACCCGGTCCGACCACGCGCCGGCGCCGAGCCGGCCAGCCGCGCCGCACGCCTGGGTTACCGCCAGCAGCCGGCCTGCCGCCACCGGGCTCAGCCCGTGTACGTCGATCAGGAACACCAGCGCGAACGTGGCCACGGTGAACTGCGGCATGACGAGCAGCGCGCTGGCCGCGTGAATCCGCCACAGCACCGGGCCGGCCCCGCCCGGGCCGCGCCGGTACGGGGATGCGCCGCCACCCTGGGCCGGCCGGGGCGGGCGCGCCGGATCCCGCACGGCCAGCGCCACCACCAGCGCGGCGGCCAGGCAGAAGGCACCGAGGAAGAGCAGCGCGGGCGCGCTGCCCGCGGCCCCGATGGCGGGCAGCGCCACGGCGGCTACCGCGACACCGAGCGGCTGCGCGCTCTGCCGGATGCCCATGGCCAGGCCACGCTGCCGGGCGGCAAACCAGCCCAGGATGAGCCGGCCGCTCGCCGCGTACACGGAAGCGCCGGCCGCCCCGGCCAGCGCCAGGCACACCCCGAGAAGCCAGCCGCGGTGTACCGCGGCGGCGGCCAGCAGCACCGCGCCGGCCAGCGCCAGCCCCACCCCGAGCACCAGCCGCTCCCCCCAGCGGTCCGCCGCCGCACCCCAGCCGACCAGGGTGAGCAGCAGCCCGGCCGTGGGGCAGGCGACCAGGATCCCGGCCTGCTCCAGCGACAGCCCCCCGGCCCGGAAGGCCGGGATCAAGTAGGCCAGGCCGTACTGGAACGTGCAGCCCGCCGTCATGGCGAACAGCCCCGCGCACAGCACGACCCAGCGCCGGGCGCCGGGCGCCCCGGGCGCCGCCGCCCGCTCCGCCACTACGCTCATATGCCGAGCTTATTACTTCCGCATGGTGAGACACTGGTGGCCGGGCCCGCGCTCGTCCCGGCCGCTGGAAGAGGACGCATCGGTCCCGCAACGGGTCTTCCTGCGGGTAGGTCCGCAAAGCTGGGCCAGCCATGACATGACAGGTTCGCCTGGCCAGCTCGGCTCGATTCAACAAAATCAAACAGTGGCCTGCTTCCGTCCGCCAGGCCGCCAACGACTACGGGGCCGGCTTCCCTTGTGCGGGCGTCCGGATCGTCCTA
Organism: uncultured Actinomycetes bacterium; assembly: GCA_963837515.1. Taxonomy (GTDB): domain Bacteria; phylum Actinomycetota; class Actinomycetes; order Streptosporangiales; family Streptosporangiaceae; genus RYN-230. The sequence continues at coordinate 171,460 of CAWINT010000014.1, read as the reverse complement.
GTGTCTGGTCCTGACTAACTCTGTTTGGCCTTGTGTGGGACGGGTCCGGACCGGAGGCGCTATGAGCACGAACCAGGGCGATGGACAGCTGGCACGAGCGCGCGGGCGGTGGCGCCTGCTGGCCAGTGCGCTGGTCGCCGCGGCAGCGCTCGTTATCGCGCTCGCAGGGCCGATCCAGCCCGCGGCCGCCCACCCGGCCGCAGGCTCGTCCGCGCAGGTGGCCGGTACCTCGCACACCGTCGGGTTCGACGGCTATTCGTTCATCATCGACGGCCACCGGACCTACATCTGGTCGGGAGAATTCCACTACTTCCGGCTGCCGAGCCCGGATCTGTGGCTCGACATCTTCCAGAAGATGAAGGCGGCTGGGTTCAACGCGGTATCGATCTATTTCGACTGGGGTTACCACTCGCCGGCCCCGGGCGTCTACGACTTCACCGGCGTGCGTGACGTCGGCAGGCTGCTCGACATGGCGCAGGAGGCCGGCCTCTACGTAATCGCCCGCCCGGCGCCCTACATCAACGCTGAGGTTGACGGCGGTGGCCTGCCCGGCTGGATGTCGACCAAGCCAGCCGCGAACCGCAGCGACGACCCGCAATTCCTCAAGTACTCGGACCAGTGGATGACCCAGATCGACGGCATCCTCGCCCGGCACCAGTACACCAACGGCACCGGGCCGGTGATCGCCTACCAGGTCGAGAACGAGTACTACAACGGCTCGGCCGCGGGCCGCGCCTACATGCAGCACCTGGAGGACAAGGCACGGGCGGACGGCATCACCGTGCCGCTGACCGGTAACAACAACGGCACCTTCAACTCCGGCGTTGCGGCGCTGGATATCGACGGCCCGGACTCCTACCCGCAGGGCTTCAACTGCTCCAACCCGTCCCGGTGGAGTGGTGTCCCGGACATCAGCTATGACCACCCCGCCGGGCGGCCGCTGTACACGCCCGAGTTCCAGGGCGGCGCGTTCGACCCGTGGGGTGGCCCCGGTTACGACAAGTGCGCACAGTTGATCAACGACCAGTTCGCCAACGTGTTCTACAAGCAGAACATCGCCGTCGGAGCGACAGCGCAGAACTTCTACATGACCTACGGCGGCACGAACTGGGGCTGGCTCGGCATGCCAGAGAACTACACCTCCTACGACTACGGCGCGGCGATCCGCGAGACCCGCCAGCTTGACCCGAAGTACTACGAGGACAAGCTCATCGGCTACTTCACCCAGGCGGTCGCGCCGCTGACCAAGACCGACCGGATCAATGTGACGCCGCCGGACAACCCGGCGATCGTCGACACCGCCCGGATGAACCCGGACACCAAGACCCAGTTCCACGTCCTGCGGCACAGCAATTCCACGTCCACCTCGGTGGACACCACGCACATCTCCATCGACTTCAACGCGCAGCCGGCCGGGGACGTCACCTACACCTACGACGACACCGATCCGGCGCTGCAGTACTCGGGCTCCTGGTCGCACGTGGCCAACCAGAGCTACACCGGCGGCGACTACAAGAACACGGAGTCGTTCTCCAACCAGGCCGGCGACACGGTCACCGTCCCGTTCAACGGAACCGCCGTCCGCTGGATCGGCTCGCGGACCAGCAACCACGGCCTCGCTGACGTGTACGTCGATGGCGTGAAGCAGGCCACCGTTGACGCGTCCGGCAGCCAGAGCCAGGCCGTGCTGTTCGCCAAGAGCGGCCTCGCCGACGGGCCGCACACCCTCAAGATCGTCGTCGACGGGACGCACAGCTCGGGGTCGACGGACAACTACGTGTCGATCGACGCCATCGACGTTCCGACCGGCTCGGCCGCGGCGAACCCGACCTACCCGGTGGTGCCGCAGCAGCCGGGCACCGCGATCACCCTGAACGGGCGCGACTCGCACATCATCGTCGCCAACTACAAGCTCGGCGACTCGCAACTGCAGTACTCAACGTCGGAGATCATGACGAACGCGACGATCAGGGACCGCGACGTCGCGGTGCTCTACGGCGACCAGGGCAGCGACGGGGAGACGGTGCTGCGCTACGCGTCGCGGCCGGACGTGCGGGTGAGCGGCGGCGCGGTGACCACGACGTGGGACCCCGCCAGCGGAGACCTCCGGCTGAACTACACCCACGACGGCCTGACCCGGGTCATGATCTCCGGCGGCGGCTCCCGCCCGCTGCTGCTCCTGCTCGCCGACAAGGCGACCGCCGAGACGTTCTGGCGGCAGGACACCGCCGCCGGCCCGGTGCTGGTGCGCGGAACCCACCTGCTGCGCACCGCGACGAGCGGCCACAACGGCAGCACGGTCGCGCTCACCGGCGACAACGGCACCGACCCGAACATCGAGGTCTTCACCTCGGCCCCGGCCGTCACCTGGAACGGCAAGGCGGTGCACACGCGGCCGACCAGCACTGGCAGCCTCACCGGCACGATACCGACGGCCGCTGCGATCACGCTCCCCGCGCTGACGAACTGGAAGCATCAGCAGGAATCGCCGGAGGCACAGCCGGGCTTCGACGACTCCAGCTGGCAGGTCGCCGACAAGATGACCACCAACAGCGTCACCGGGGTGAACAGCCCACCGGTGCTCTATGCGGACGACTACGGCTTCCACACCGGCAACACCTGGTACCGCGGGCGGTTCCGCGCCTCCGGCAACGAGACCGGCGTCCACCTGTCCTCGGATTCCGGCGGCGGAGCGCAGGCGTTCTCGGCCTGGCTCAACGGCACCTTCCTCGGCAGTTCGACCACCGGTAGCGCCAACTTCACCTTCCCGGCCGGTGCGCTGAAGGCCGACGGTGACAACATCATCTCGGTGCTCACCGTGAACATGGGCCACGAGGAGGACTACAACTCCACCAATGCCAACACGGCCGCCCGCGGTCTGACCAGCGCCTCGCTCATCGGCGCCCCGCTGACCTCCATCACGTGGCGGCTGCAGGGCGTGCGCGGCGGCGAGGACATGATCGACCCGGTCCGCGGCCCGCTGTTAACGGGCGGCCTCTACGGCGAACGGGCCGGCTGGTCGTTGCCCGGCTATCCGGACAGGAGCTGGAAACCGGTCAGCCTGCCGGCGACCGACACCACACCGGGCGTGTCGTGGTACCGCACCGATGTCGCCCTCGACCTGCCGAAGGGGCAGGACACCTCGCTTGGGCTGACGATCAGCGACGACCCGTCGCGGCAGTACCGGGCCACGCTGTTCGTCAACGGCTGGCAGGTCGGCAACTACGTCAACTACAAGGGGCCACAGCACAGCTTCCCGGTGCCGAACGGCATCCTCAACCCCAACGGCACCAACAGCATCGCGATCGCCGTGTGGAATCTCGACGGCTCGACCGGCGGTCTGGGCCAGGTCTCGCTCACCAACTACGGCAGCTACGCCTCCTCGCTGCAGGTCAAGCAGAACGACAGCCCACGCTATGACCCGGTCAAGTATGCGATGCCCAAGCCCCCGGGCACGGATGTCAGTCTCCAGGTGCCCGACGCCGTCCAGGCCGGGCAGACGTTCACCGCCAAGGCGACGGTGGCAGTCCCGGCCGACGCCGCGCACGCGACCGGCCTGACCGCGTCACTCAACCTGCCCAGCGGTTGGACGGCCGGCCCATCCAGCCCGGCCTCGGTGAGAGCGGTGAATCCTGGTCATTCGGCCACGTTCAGCTGGCAGGTCCAGGCGGCCTCCGGCCAGTTGCCCCCAGCCTCGGCCGTCAAAGCGGTCGTGAACTACGTGCAGCGCGCCCGCTCGGTGAGCAATTCCGACGAGCGGATCATCCGAGCAGTGCCACCGCCCCCGCCACCCGGCACCGACGCGGTCAGCGACCTGCCCTTCCTGTCGGCTACCAACGGCTGGGGACCGGTCGAGCGGGACACCAGCAACGGCGAGCAGGCCGCCGGTGACGGCCACACGATCACCATCAACGGCGTCACCTACGCCAAGGGCCTCGGTACCAACGCGGTCAGCGACGTCGAGGTCTACCTCGGCGGCCAGTGCACCCGGTTCACGGCGATGGTCGGGGTCGACGACGAGACGAACGGGGCGGGCACTGTGACCTTCAGCGTGGCCGCCGACGGCAAGACCCTGGTGACGACCCCGACCATCCGCGGGCACCAGGCGGCCACCTCGCTCGATGTCAACGTGACCGGCGCGCAGGTCCTCGACCTGACCGTCGGCGACGCAGGCGACGGCAACGGCAACGATCACGGCGACTGGGCAATACCGACCCTCACCTGCACGTGACCGATCCACGAACCCGGTGCACCAAACCGATCGGGTCACGCGCTGGCAATGCCCCGGGCCGGGCCCGGGCCCGGGTCCGGGCTGGCGCCCGGTGCCCCGGGCCGCCCCGGCCCTGCCCGGGGCGCCGGGCGCCGGGCGCCGGGCGCCGGGCTAGTTGTCCTGCGCGGCCTGGGCGGCGGCCAGCTCCTCCAGGCCGTAGCGCGCGGCGTGCTCCCGGTTCGCCGGGTCGATGGTGCGCAGCCCCTGGCTGGCCAGCCGCTCGTTGATCATGTCCAGGTGGTCGCGGACCAGTTCCCGCTCGGTGTCGGTGATCCGGCCCTTGTGCGGCTCGCCGGCGTGCTCCAGGGTGTCGTAACTGATCCGCTCGCCGGCCGGCCCGGCCGCCGCCTTGGGACCGTCCGCCTTGAGGCTGTCCGCCTTCGGCCCGGCCGCCGCCTTGGGAGCGGCCGACCTGGCCCGCCGCGCCGGGCGGGCGGGCCGCGCGGTCAGCAGCAGCTCGCTCATCGGCCGGTCGGTGGCCAGCTTGTCGAAGGCGGCCACGTCCATGGCCACCCGGCGGGGCTCCTCCTCGCCGGGCAGGTACAGGTCCACGATGGCGACCGCGACCGCCGCCTTCTCGATCGTGCGTGCCTCGTCGGCGAGCGCCTCGATCTCCACGGGAGCATCGCCCAGCTCGGGGTGCTCGTGGATCACGATCCGGGCGAGCGTGTCATCGCGGGTGATGATCTCCCCGCTGAGGTCGCTGAACCTGACGGTCTTCTGGCCCACGGGTTACCTCCGGGATACGTCGGGACGGCGCGGTGCTGAGATGCCGAGACAAGTATGCCCGATGATCAAACGTCTGTTCGAGCGACGCGCCGATAAATCTGGAATGTCGATTAAATCAGCGAAGGGCCGGCAGCTGCCCGCCGGGCGCGGGCCTGGCTGCGCCGGGCCACCCGGGCTTACCCGGGGTCGCCGGCCCACCCGGGCTTACCCGGGGTCGCCGGACCGGCCCGTCTCCCCGGCCGGGGCCGCGCCGACCTCGTCCGCCTGCGCCGCGGCACCCGCTGGGCGGGTGGCGCCGTCCGGGCCGGCCTCACCCACCTGGCCGGCGGTGCCCTCCGGGCCCGTGGCGTCCGCGGCCAGGCCGGGGGCGGTCCCCGGCCCCACGGCGGGCAGCTCGCTGGCTGGTCGGCCGTGCCGCTGGGAGTACCCGAACCAGATCAGCCCGGCCAGGGTCAGCGCGCTGGCGACGTACATGTTCAGCCGGAGTCCGAGGAAGTGCTCGGACGGGTTGACCCGGAGTGACTCCTCGAAGATCCGGAAGACCGAGTAGCCCATCACGTACAGCGCGAACAGCCCCGGCGGCTTGATCCCGCGGTGATGGCCGAGCCAGACCAGCAGCGCGGCCCAGGCCAGATCGAAGATCAGCTCGTACAGGAAGGTCGGCTGGAACGTGCTGAACTGGGTGTAACCGGTGGGCCGGAACTGCGGCGAGATCTGCAGCGCCCAGGGCAGCGTGGTCGGCCCACCGAACAGCTCCTGGTTGAAGTAGTTGCCGATCCGGCCGATGGCCTGCGCCACCAGCAGCGCCGGAGCGACCGCGTCCATGAACAGGACGACGCTCGCCCCGGTCCGCCGGACCCGCCACGCGCCCACCACAGCCGCCAGCGCGACGCCGCCCCAGATGCCCAGCCCGCCGTCCCAGACCGCGAACACCCCGTACCAGTGGTGCGGGATGTACTTGGGCGTGGTGAGGTCGAAGTAGATCCGGCCGCCGATGATCCCGGCCGGCACCGCCCACAGCGCCACCTCGCCCACCAGGGCGGCGTCGCCGCCGACCGCCTTCCACCGGCGCTGGGTGATGATGATGGCCAGCGTGATGCCGATCACGTACATCAGGCCGTAGAAGTGGATGTAGGCCGACCCGAGGTGGAACCCGTTCACGGACGGGCTCGGGATGTACAGCGGCGAAGCCAGGGCCATGCCAGCGAGGGTACCGCGCCCGGGTTACCGTTTAGCGTGGCCACTGGGAGAGAACACGTCAGCCGTCAGGTCCTCGACTACATCGTCGCGCACACCACCTCGCCGGACGCACTGCTGAGCGAGCTGCAGGCGGAGACCGCCCGCAGGTTCCCCGACGACATGATCATGCAGATCGGGCCCGAGCAGGGCACGTTCATGACGTTGCTGAGCCGGCTCATCGCACCCGCCCGGGCCGTCGAGGTCGGCACCTTCACCGGGTATTCGTCGATCTGCCTGGCGCGGGGCCTGGCTCCTGGCGGACGGCTGCTCTGCTGTGACGTGAGCGACGAGTTCACCGCCGTGGCCCGCACGTACTGGGACAAGGCCGGCCTGGCCGACCGGATCGAGCTGCGGCTCGGCCCGGCCGCCGACACCCTGGCCGCGCTGCCCAGCACCGAAACGTTCGACTTGGCGTTCATCGACGCGGACAAGACCGGCTACCGGCGGTACTGGGACGAGATCGTGCCGCGGACCCGCAGCGGCGGCATCATCCTGGTCAACAACACGCTGCTGCACGGCCGGGTCTTCGACCCCGACCCGGACCCGGCCGGGCGCGCGGTCCGCGAGTTCAACGATCACGCCGCCACCGACGACCGGGTGGAGCTGGCCATGCTGTCGATCGGCGATGGCCTGATCTTCGCGCGGAAGAAGTAGCGCTTCCGGCTACGGCTGGCCGCCCGGCGCGGCACAATGCGGCGATGAACGCCTCGAGGGACCCGGTCTACCTGCGCGTCCTGGAGGACCTGCGGGATCAGATCCAGGGCGGGCTGCTCGCGCCCGGGGCCCGGGTGCCCTCGCGGAACGCGATCATGGCCCGGTACGGGGTCGGCGAGACGGCGGCCAAGCACGCGCTGCGGGTCCTCGTGGCAGAAGGGGTGATCGAGGCGCGGGCCGGATCAGGGTCGTACGTGCGCCGCCTGCCGGACGCGGCGCACCTGGAACATGACCGGCTGCACTTTCCCGGGTCACCGTTCGGCCTGGCGGACGGCCTGCCCCCCGGTGGGCACGGCGAGGCACACTCGCCCCGGCTGGCCTGGGAGCACCAGTCCGAGCAGGTCAGCCCGCCGGCCCACATCGCGCGGCGGCTCGGGCTGCCCGACCGCGACCACCCGGTCACGCGCACCCGGTACCTGATGAGCGCGGACGGCTGCCCGGTGCAGCTGGCTACCAGCTACGAACCGGCCCAGCTGCGCGGCGCGCTGTCCCCGGAGCAGGGCCGTTACGCCGGGCGTGGCGTGCTGGACCGGATGAGCGCGATCGGCCTGCGTGTGGACCAGGTGGTCGAGGACATCTCGCTGCGGCCCGCGCTGGCCGCCGAGGCGGCCGTGCTCGGCCTGGCTCCGGGCACTCCCGTACTGCTCGTGGAGCGGGACCACCGGTGCGGGGAGCGGGTGGTGGAAGCCGCCGAGATCGTCGTGGCCGCCGACCGCTTCCGGCTCCGCTACCGCTTCCCGGTGTCAGCCCGGGGGGACGACCCCCCGGAGCCCCCCGGGATCACCGGCTCAGCGAGACCCGGCTTCGCCGGGCCTCCCCTCCCCGGTCAATAAGCCCGGGGGGACGACCCCCCGGAGCCCCCCGGGATCACCGGCTCAGCGAGACCCGGCTTCGCCGGGCCTCCCCTCCCCGGTCAATAAGCCCGGGGGGACGACCCCCCGGAGCCCCCCGGGATCACCGGCTCAGCGAGACCCGGCTTCGCCGGGCCTCCCCTCCCCGGTCAATAAGCCCGGGGGGACGACCCCCCGGAGCCCCCGGGCCCCACAGCGACTAGCGTTCCGACGCTGCGGTCCCGTCGGTCTGCTTGAGGTCGGCGGCGAGCTGGTCGCCGCCCATCCCGGTCTCCCGCGCGGTCATCTTCTGCGCCGCCTTGACCGACGCCCGGATCTGCTCCTCCAGGTTGGCCTCGTACACCACCAGCAGCCCGGCGGTTCCCGCGTCCAGGGTCTCGCCCAGGTCCTTGAGATCGCCGCGGCTCATCCCGCCGCTGGCGTGCCCGGTGACCGCGCCGATCGCGGCGCCACCGCCCGCCCCCACGGCGAGCGCGCCGACGATGCCGACCGGGGGGAACAGCGCGGCGGCCACTCCCGCGGCCAGGCCCCAGCCAAGCCCGACCGCGGCGCCGTGCCGCGTCGGCTGCTCATGCTTCTTGACGATGCTCACCTTGCCGTGGGCGTCCTTGGCGATGACCGCCGCGTCGAACTCGTGTGAGGTCTTCACCGCGTAGTACAGCGCCTTGACCGCTTCATAGTCCTCGACCGCGGCGCTCACATCGTCATAGGCCGCCGCCAGCACGTACAGGGTGTCCGGTTGCGCCATGGCTGTCTCCCGTCGTTTCTGCCGACGCTAGGAGGGCCGCCCCGCCCCGCGCCTCACCCGGCGGGAATGAGCCGCTTGCCGCCCGCTGGCCCCGGATGCCAGGATCAGACCAGGCTGCAATGGTTTGCAAGCCGGAAGGGACGCGGACGGCGATGACCGACGATCCAGATATCGTGGTGGCCGGGGCCGGGCACAACAGCCTGATCACCGCCTGTTACCTGGCCAAGGCGGGCTACCGCTGCCTGGTGCTGGACGCCCGGGACATCCCGGGCGGCGGGGCCGCTACCGAGGAGCTGCTGCTGCCCGGGTTCGGCCTGGACACCTGCGCCACCGGGCACACGATGATCCGGGTCAACCCGGCGCTCAGCCGTGACGAACTCGGCCTGGCCGGCCGGTACGGCCTGCGCTACGCCGAGCCCGACCCGGTGGAGCAGGTGGCCTTCCCCGACGGCCGGCAGTTCACCATGTGGCTGGACGCCGAGCGGACCGCTGACGAGGTGGCCCGTTTCTCGGCCGCCGACGCCGCCGCGTACCGGCGGTTGCTCGCCGAGTACGACGAGGTGAAGCAGATCTTCACCGCCAGCCAGTTCACCCCGGTGGGTGACGGCCCGTCGCTGGACGAGCGGCTCGCCGATCATCCGCGCGGCCGGATCTGGGCCCGGCGGCGGCAGCTGTCCGCGACGGCGGTGGTCCGGCACGAGTTCACCAGCCGGCACATCCAGGCGTTCCTGCTGTGGCTGGCGTTCCAGGTGTTCCAGCCGGTGGACGAGCCGGGGTCGGGGATCCTGCCGTACCAGCAGACGTTCGGCCGCCAGCAGCGCAGCTGGTCGATCCCGGTCGGCGGCTCAGGGGCGCTGACCGCCGCGCTGACCTCCTGCCTGGCCGACCACGGCGGGGAGGTCCGCTGCGGCCAGCGGGTCACCGGGCTGCTGCTGTCCGGCGGCCGGTGCACCGGGGTGCGCACCGCCGACGGCACCGAGTACCGGGCGCGGCACGCGGTGGTTTCCACCATCCATATCAAGCACCTGCGGGACATGGCCCCGGCGGACGCCTGGCCGGAGGAGTTCCACTACGGGGTGGACACCTACGACGTCGGCGTGCCCGGGTTCGCCACGTACTACTGCACGACGGCCGCGCCGGAGTTCATCGAGGGGGACACGGCGCGCACCGCGGTGTCAGCCGGGCTGGCCGGCTGGCCGGAAGACATGATCCAGATGGGCGCGGACCTGAAGGCCGGGCGGTTCCTGGCCGATCCGCCGTGGGTCCTGGTGGCCACGCCGACGCTGGCCGACCCGGGGCGGGCGCCGGCCGGGCAGCACACGGTGAAGATCCTCAGCCCGCAGGTGTACACCCCACCCGCCGGGCCCGGCGGCTGGGCGGCGGCGAAGCACGCGCACGCCACCCGGCAGCTGCAACGGCTGCGCCGGGCCGCGCCCGGCTTCACCGACGAGGTGATCCTGGCCAGCCTGGTCAAGTCGCCGGCCGACATCGAGGCGATGAACCCGCACATGATCCACGGTGCGTTCCACGGCGGGAACCGGGGCCCGGCGTTCAGCGGCCCGCTGCGCCCGGTGCCGGGCTGGGCCGGGTACCGGATGCCGGTCCCCGGGCTGTACCAGACCGGCGGCACCACCCACCCGGGCGGTTCCATCACCGGCGCGCCGGGCCGCAACGCGGCCATCGTGCTGCTCCGTGACCTCGGCCACGACCCGGAGCAGGTAATGGGATCCCCGCCCGCGGCGGCGAACTGCGCCGGCCCCGCGCCCGGCGGCCGGCGTGGCATGTTCAGCCGGGGGCGCGGCCGTTGTGCCGGGCCCGGGCCGTGGCGCCCGGGAGGAGGCCGGCCGCTTCCAGGCCCGCGGCCAGCTCGGCGGTCTCGGCCGCGGTGTGCGGGCGCAGCGGGGGCCGGACCGGCCCGCCGGACAGGCCGAGCAGCCCGGCCCAGGCCTTGATCGAGGCGATCGAATCCACCCGCCGCTCCCGGCCGTGCAGCCACTGCGCGGCCAGCGCGCGCACCGGGTTCAGCGTGGCCGCGACCTGCGTGGCCGCGGCGTAGTCGCCGGCCAGGGCGAGGCCGGTGTAGTCCCGCATCGGCTGCCAGTCCAGCGTCTGGTACAGGTACGGCGCGGCCGAGGACATGAACACCCGCTGGCCATGGTCGCGGATGTTCTCCAGCCAGGTGCCCTCGTTCGGCTCGCAGACCAGGATCGCCTCGCCGACCCGGGCCAGCACCTCCAGGTAGCGGGCGTGGTCCCGGCCGACCTTGATGCCGCACACGTTCTCCAGCGCGGCCAGCCGCTCGATGAGCTCCAGCGACAGCGACACCCCGGAGTAGGCCGTGTCGAACAGCCAGATCCCGATGTCCACCCTCGCGGCCACGGTCTCGAACCAGCGGTACAGCCCCTCGTCGGACGCCGGCGGGTAGTACGGGTTGATCAGTGCGACGAAGTCCGCGCCGGCCTTCTGCGCGTGCCGGGCCAGCTCGATGGCCTGCTGCGCCGAGGTGTGCCCGGTGTGCGCGATGACCGGGCAGTGCCCCCGGGCCGCGTCGGCCACCACGTCCACCACACCGCGCTTCTCACCGCCGGTCAGCGCCCAGAACTCGCCCATCACCCCGCCGCAGAACAGCCCGCCGGCGCCCAGCCCGGTGATGATCCGGTCCAGGTCGGCGCGGAGCGCACCGTAATCCACCGCACCGCCCGGGTCGAACGGGGTGGTGATCGCCGCCCACAGGCCGGTGCACGCCGCGCGGGCCGCCTGCTTCGCTTCTGACCGGGTGTAGTCCATGGTGGGGGCTCCTCATCCGGGGGCGGGTAGGTCCAGCAACCGCGCCGCATTGCCGCCGAGGATAGCCTCGGTGCCGCCGTTCAGGCCGAGCCCCCGCACGTCATCGACACACTGGTAGCTGCCCATGTCGAACGGGCGGTCCGAGCCAAGCAGGACGTGGGGCGAGCCGACGAACCGGACCAGGTCGGCGAGCAGGTCACGGTCGTGGGTCACGGTGTCGTAGTAGAACCGGCCGAGCGAGGCGTCCGGGCCGTCCTGCAGCCGCGCCGCGGCCTCGGGCCGGACGGTGTAGGCGTGCCGCAGCCGCCCGCGCAGCACCGGCAGCGCCCCACCGCCGTGCGCGAGCAGCACCCGCAGCCCCGGGAAGCGCTCCAGCACCCCGGCCATCGCGATGTGCGCCGCGGCCACCGCGGTCTCCAGCGGGTTGCCAACCGAATTCCACAGGTAGTACTCGTCCAGCGCCGGCCCGCCGAAACCCTTCGTGGTGGGGTGGATGAAGACCAGCGCGCCGGTATCCGCCGCGGCCTCCCAGAACGGCAGGAAGAAATCGTCGCCCAGGTACCGGCCGCCGACGCTGGACGGGACCTCCACCCCGCGCAGGCCCGCGGCGAGCAGGTCATCCAGGTGGTGAGCCGCGAGCCTGGGGAAGCGCAGCGGCACCGCGCCGACCGCGGACAGCCGCCCGGGCCGCGCCGCCACCGCGGCGGACAGCGCCTCGTTCTGCACCTGGCAGACCAGCCGGGCCTCTTCCTGCCCGGCGTCAACCGGAACCAGGTTGATCCACGGCGACAGCAGCAGGTGCTCGACGCCGGTGCCGGCCGCGTCGGCCAGCATCATGTCCACGTTGCTGAACTCGGCGACCACCGAGTTGATCTCGCGGCCGCGGAAGCGGACCACCGGGCGGCCGTCCTCGACGCGCAGCGCGGGCCGCCACGTCTCCGGTACCGGAGCACGGGTCATCTCCGGCACGATGACGTGGCAGTGCGCGTCGATGATCAACGGGCGGCCCCCGGGGCCGTCCCGTTCGCGCTGGTCCGGGCGGGCCCGGCCGGGCCCGCTCCGGCCGGGCCCGGCTCGGCGGCCAGCGCCTCGGCGGCCCGGGTCTCCGGGGTCGGCGCGTCGGACACCGCGCCGCCCAGGTACAGGGCGCCGATCTCCGGGTGGTTCAGCACCTCGTGGCCGGTGCCGGACAGCCGGACCTGGCCGTTCTCCAGCACCACCCCGTGGGTGGACAGCCGCAGCCCGGCCCGCGCGTTCTGCTCCACCAGCAGGATGGTCTTGCCCTGGGCATGCATCATCCGGATGGCGTCGAACACCGACTTGAGCACCTTCGGGGACAGTCCTACCGACGGCTCGTCCAGGATGACCAGGGTCGGGTCCAGCATCAGGCAGCGGGCGAACTCCACCAGCCGCTGCTGACCGCCGGACAGGCTGCCGGCTTTCTGTCCCAGCCACTCGGTCACCTGCGGGAACATCTCCAGCACGTGCCCCAGGCGCTTGTCGGCCAGGCCGCGCTCGCGCAGGATGTAGCCGCCGAGGACGATGTTCTCCCGGACCGTCATGTCGCGGAACAGGCTGTGATTCTGCGGCACCAGTACCACGCCCGCGTCCAGCACCTGGCGCGGGTTCCGGCCGGACAGCTGCTCGCCACGCAGGGTGACCTGGCCCAGCCGCGGCCGCAGCAGCCCGCTGATGCAGCCGAGCAGGGTGGACTTGCCCGCCCCGTTCGGCCCGACCACGCAGGTGATGCCGCGCTCGTAGACCGTCATGGTGACGCCGCGCAGCACGTCACCGCCGCCGTAACCCGCGGTCACGTCCTGCACCAGGAGCGCGGGCTCCGCGGCGCTGTCAGCCGACGGGGATGTCATCGTCGTCCTCCGCAGTGCCAAGGTAGGCGTCGAGTACCCGGGGATCGGTCCGGACCACGTCGGGTGGCCCGCTGACCACCGTCGTCCCGTAGTCCAGGACCGTGACGTCGTGGCACAGGCCCATCACGAAGTCCATGTTGTGCTCGACGATGAGGAACGTGGTGCCCTGCTCGTTGAGCTGCCGGATCCGGTCCCCGAGCGCACCGACCAGCGTCGGGTTGATCCCGCCGGCCGGCTCGTCGAGCAGCACGATCGACGGGCTGGCCATCAGCACATACGACAGTTCCAGCAGCTTGCGCTGCCCATAGGACAGGGTCTCGGCCAGCGCCCCGGCGTGGTGGGCGATGCCGGTGAACTCCAGTAGTTCCTGCGCCCGCCGCCGGGTGGCCGCGCCGCCGGCCCGGGCCAGCGGGTTGCGCAGCCAACCGTGGCCGCGCTCGGCGTGCTGCGCGGCGACGATCATGTTCTCCATCACGGTGAGCTGGGAGAACACCCGGGTGAGCTGGAAGGTGCGGCCGATCCCCGCGGCGAAAACCCTGTCCGGCGCGGTGTTGGTGATCCGCTTGTCCCGCAGCCACACCTCGCCCGCATCCACCCGCTCGTACCCGGTGATCACGTTGAACAGGGTGGTCTTGCCTGAGCCGTTCGGCCCGATCAGGCCGGCGATGCTGCCCTCGGCCACTTCGAGGCTGGCGCCGTTGAGGGCCTGAACCCCGCCGAACGCCTTGGCTATCCCTTCGGTGCGCAGCAGCGTGGTCATCGGACGCTCTCCGAACTCGACGGGCTGGCGCTCGGCACGGCCGTCCCCGCCGCCGACGGCGCGCCGCCGGCCGCAGCCGCTTCCTCCCGGCGCTGCCTGCGCCGGGCCTGCCAGCGGGACAGCAGCTCACGGCCGGTGGGGACGATGCCGCGCGGCAGGAACAAGATCACTACCAGGAACAGCGCCCCGAGCGCCATCTCGCCGTAGTAGGACGCCTTACCGCTGAACGTAATGGCCTCCCACTGCAGCACCGGCTCGAGTATCAGCGCGCCGAGGATCGGCCCGACCAGCGTGCCGAATCCGCCGAGGAAGGCCATCAGTGCGACGGTGACGTCGAACAGCGGGTTGAACGCGGTCTGCGGCAGCGCCTGGCCGAGGAAGTACCACCACAGCCCGCCGAGCATGCCGGTGATGCCGGCCGAGATGACGAACGCGGTGAGCTTGACCCGCATCGTCCGCACGCCCAGGCCACGGGCCCGGCCCTCGTCGTCCCGGATGGCCAGCAGCTGCAGGCCGAACCGGGAATTGCGGATCAGCCAGGACAGCACGATGACACCGACCGCGATGATCAGTGCGGCGTAGTAGAACGGGGTGTTGTAGGTGTCCGCGCCCCACAGGAAGAACGGCGAGCTGAGGCCGTTGACCCCGTGGGTGAAGGAGAGGTTGAACGCGAGCAACTGGAAGATGAAAAAGATAGCGATGGTGATCACGACGAAGGTGTGCCGCTGCACACGGAGCGCGATCAGCCCGAACGGCACCGCGATCAGCGCGGCCACCAGCCCGCCCAGCGGCAGCAGGGCGAAGATGTCGCCGCCGGGCAGTTTCCACTGCTGGGCTAGCAGGCCCACGGTGTACGCGCCGCTGCCGAAGAACACCGCATGCCCCAGGGAGACGTAACCGGAGTATCCGGAGAACAGGTTCCAGGCCACCACCGCCCCGACGTAGATCAGCGTGTACACGGCGATCTGGGTGTCTAGCACGTTGGTGACCACGAGCGGGAACACGGCGGCGATCACGACCAGCAGGGCCGGCCCGCCATAGCGAACGGCGTCGCCGCGGCGGCCGTCCAGCATCCGCTGCATCGCGGTCGTCGGCGCACTCACTGGGCCCGCACCGCCCGCTGGCCGAGCAGTCCTTGCGGCCGGAAGGCCAGCATGAGGACGAGCGCTCCGTAGAACACCACCACTGACCAGCTCGGGGACCAGATGACGTCCACGACTCCCTCCAGCGTGATCATGAAGATGGCGGCGATCATGGCGCCGGCGATGCTGCCCAGGCCGCCGAGGATGATGATGGCGAGCAGCCGGGAGATGAGGTCATACCCGGTATTCGGGTTGAACCCGCCGCCAGTGGCACCGAACACCATGCCGCCGACGGCGGTGACCGCCACCCCGAAGCCGAACGTCAGCATCTGCACCCGGTTGACGTTGATCCCGATCACCCGGGCCGCGACCCGGTCCTGCATGGTTGCCCGGACACTGCGGCCGAACTGAGTCCGGTACAGCATCCAGTAGATGCCCGCCACGAGCAGCACCGCCATGCCGAAGCCGTAGATGTAGATGTAGTCGAGGTAGAAACCGAACACCTTGGGGCCGTTGGTGACGTAGCTGGCGGTCAGGTTGGTGTCGTTGGCCCCGAACACCAGGTAGAGCGCACCCTCGATGATGATCGCCACCGCATACGTGGCCAGCAGCGACATGGAGGTGCGCTCCCGGCCACGCAGCGGCCTGATGAAGGCCCACTGGATCGCGATCCCGACGCAGAACATGGCGGGAACGGTCACCAGCAGGCCCACGAACAGGTCGAGGTGCAGGTGCACCGACAGCACGTAGCTGAGGTAGGCGCCCAGCACGACCAGGATGCCCTGGGCGACGTTGATGATGTCGAGGACGCCGAAGATCAGCGTCAGCCCGACCGCCATCAGCGCGTAGATCCCACCGCCGAGTATCCCGTCGACGATGGCCTGGGTGAGTTCGCGTCCCATCTCCGCTTCATGCCCTTCATTCCTGCTTGATTACCTGGCGGTTCGCGTGGTGGGGCGCGCGGCCGGTGCACCCGGCGGATCGGCCCCGGTTACAGGCGCGGCTTGGGCACCTCCACCTGCTCGTGGCCGGACCCGGGCCCCAGCACCTCGAAGAAGTGACCGTCCTTCCACTGGAAGATGAACGAGTTGCCCACCGCCTTGGTGTTCTTGCCCACGTTGTCGAACTGGGCCGGGCCCTCGGCGGTCTGCACGGTGTGGGTGTGCAGGTACTGCTTGATCGCGGCGTTGTCCACCTGGCCCGTGCCCTTGATCGCGGCGGCCAGCGTCTCGCCCGCCGAGTAGGCCTCGGCCACGTCCGCGTTGATGTCGGAGACGGTGCCGCCGAACTTGGCGATGTAGTCCTGCACCATGACGTGGCTGAGCGCGTTCGCCTCCTGGCCGTACCAGCCGTTGGGCACCATCACCGCCTCGGACCCGCTGCGCCCGACGGCGTTCAGGAACGCCTGGCCCTGGTCCGGGCCGCCGGTGGCGATGAAGATCTTCGGCGTGTAGTTGGCGGCCTGGAAGGTGTGCAGGAAGGTCGCCACCCCCGGCACGTCCACCGAGCCGAGCACGACCAGGTCCGGGGACTTGCTGGCCACCGTCTGCGCGATCCTGCCCAGGCCGCTGTCGGCCGGGTGGCTGGCGTTCGAGTAGACGGTCCTGATCCCGGCGTTCTGCAGCTCGGCCTGAGTGGTCATCACCGGGGGGTCGGCGAACGGGTCGTCCACCATCGGGTAGGCGGCGGTCCTGGGGCGCTGGCCGTCCGGCAGGTTCTTCACCCAGGTGGCGAACGGCTGCAGCTGCTGCGCGGCCGGGACGCTGACGCTGAACAGGTAGGGATCTTTCAGGCTGTAGACCAGCTCGCCGACGGCCGAGCCGGCCGGCAGCGCGTAGCCCGCCTTCTCGGTGACCTTGGCCGCGTCCGAGGTGAGCAGGGTGGAAAAGGGGGCCAGGGTCAGGTCCACGTGCTTGGCCTGGAGCAGCTGCTGGTAGTCCTGAACGGTGGTCTTTTCATCGCTGTTGTCGTTCAGGTACACGAGCTTGACCTGACGGCCGAGCAGGCCGCCGTTGCGGTTGACGTCGCTGGCCCACAGCTGGTAGCCGTGCAGGGTCGCGACGCCGTCAGCGGAGAACTGCCCGGTCAGCGAGACCGAGAAGCCGACCGTGATCGGGTTGCCGCCGCTGGCGTTGATGCTGGTGCTGGCGTTGCCGGTGCCGCAAGCCGCCACGGCCAGCGCGGTGGCGGCGCTGACGGCAGCGAGCGAAACGAAGCGGGCGCGGTCGCGCCTCATTGGGGGTCTCCCTTCTGGTGGCCATGCCGAGACATCCGGTCACCACTCCCCCACGCGGGGTGTCCGGGGGACCTCGGTGCGCGGAGCGCGCATGGCGGTCAGGGGCACCGTATGCCCCCCGGCACCCGCCATGGCCCGGATTGGGCCGATCGCGGGACCGGATGCCAGCCGCGCTCCGCGCACCGCACCGGTCAGCTGCCCCAGGCCGGCTTCGGATTCACGATGGCCACCGAGCCGGTCGCGCCGGTCGGCAGCACCTGCACGTACTTGCCGCCGCTCTGCCACTGGAAGACGAACTTCTGCGCCACCACGTTCTCCCCGGAACTGTTGAACTTGACCGGGCCCTGCACCGTCTGCAGCGTCACGCCGCTGTGCAGGTAGGTGATGATCTTCTTGTTGTCCAGGCTCTTGGTCGCCTTGACCGCGGCCGCCAGCACCTCACCCACCGAGTAGCCCTCGGCCACGTCGGCGTTGATGTCGGACGGGGTGCCGCCGTACTTGGCGATGTAGGCCTTGACCATGGCCTGGCTGAGTGGGTTGCTGATCCCGCCGTACCACCCGTTGGGCACCATGATCCCGGTGGCATTCTTCTCCCCGACCGCCTTGAGGAAGTCCTGGCCCTGGTCCGGGCCACCGGTGGAGGCGATGATCTTCGGGTTGTAGTGCTGCTGCTCGAACGCCTGGATGAAGGCGGTCACCGTCGGCACGTCCACCGTCCCGAGGACGACCAGTTGCGCATTGGTGGCCGCGACCGCGTCCGCACCCGCCTTGTAGTCCGGGTTCTCGGCCGGGAAGACTTTCGAGTAGACCGTCCTCACCCCGGCCTTCTGCAGGATGGCCTGCGCGGTCTGGGTCATCGGCTCGGCGAACGGGTCGTTCACCATCGGGTAGGCCGCTGTCTTCGGCCGCTCGCTGGCCGGCAGCGAGGCCACCCAGTCGGCGAACGGGACCAGCTGCTGGGCGATCGGCGGGCTGGGATTGAACAGGTTCGGCAGGTTCAGCTGGTACACGGCCGGACCGCCGCCCGCGCCCTCGGGAAACGCGTAGCTGTACCGGGCGGCCACCTTGGCGGCCGGGACGGTCAGCAGCGTGGAGAACGGCCCGAAGACGAAGTTCACCTTGTCCTGGGTGATCAGCTTGGTGTAGTTGGTGGACACCGTCGTCGGGTCGCTCTGGTCGTTGAGGAACGTCAGCTTGACCTTGTGGCCGAGCAGCCCGCCCTGCGCGTTCACCTCGCTGGCCCACAGTTCGTAGCCGCGCTGGAACGCCTGACCGTCGGCGGAGAAGTCGCCGGTCTGGGAGAGCGAGGCGCCGATCGTGACCGGCGCCGAGCTGGTCGTGCTGCTGCTGCCGCCGCTACTGCCGCCGCTACTGCAGGCGGCCAGGGCCAGCGCCGCCGCGGCGGTGACGGCCGGGATAGCCAAGAACCGGGTGCGGTGAGGTTTCATCCGGTCCTCCTTCCGGGTCAGGAATCTCCTGTGGATTTGGCCAGCCACGCCACCGCCAGGCGCCCATCGGGCCCACGGCGGCATTCCCGGGCTGGCCAGGACAGTGGGTTACGGTAGCGCATTGCCATGGTTCGTGTCGGCTGGGGTTAGTCCGTCGGAGATGTCGGAATTCTCGCTCTCGAGCGCCAATCCGGCTGCTTGCGCCTCCAGTTCGATCAGCGCAGCGAAATCCTGGTCGCCATAGCCGTGGCCAATAAGGGCCTGCACAATCTGGTGCACCAGCGCTGCCACCGGCAGCGGCACTTCACGCTCCCGGGCCGCGGCCAGCCCCAGGTCGAAGTCCTTGCGCAGCAAGGTGGCGGTGAAGGTCGGGTGGAAGTCCAGGTTCACGAAAGCCGGCGACTTGTAACGAGTGAATGGCGAACCCATGACGCTCTTATTAAGGCAGGTCAGGAAGGCGTCCCGGCTCACGCCGCTCTTCTGGGCCAGGATCGTCACTTCGGCGAGAGACTGCGTGACGACGCCGAGGAACAGGTTATGGCAAAGCTTTACCGTCCGGGCCAGCTCCCCTTCGCCGACGTAGGTGGCGCCGGCGCCGAGCAGATCCAGATATGGGCGGGCCCGGTCGTAGGCGGCCCGCGGCCCGGACACCGCCAGCGTCAGCCGGCCCACGCTGGCCACCTTGGGATTGCCCATGACCGGGGCGGCCAGCAGGTCGGTGCCGCGCACCGCCAGCCGCTCGCGGACCTGCCGGGAAACCTCCTCGGACACGGTCGAGCAGTCCACCAGGATGGCGGGGGCCGCGTCGCCGGAGACCAGGCCGCGCTCGCCGAGCACCGCCGCCAGCAGGTCCTGCGGGGTGCCCACGGTGGCGAACACGATATCGCGGTCGCCGAGGTCGGCGGGGGAGCCAACGATCTTGGCCCCGAGTTCGGCCAGCGGCTCGGCCTTGGCCGCCGTCCGGTTGTACACCGCCACGTCGCAGCCGGCTGTCAGCAGCCGCTGGACCAGTTCCACGCCCATCCGCCCGGTGCCCAGCCAGCCCAGCCGGAGTTCGTCGCCCTGCCCCGCCATCGCGTCACCCCCTGCGTCAACAATCGTTTGCACAGAGCCTGGCGCACGAGTCATCCGCTGTCAACAGCATGATCCAGATTGCCCGGGCTTTTTACCGGGCCGGGCCGGTAGAGCCGCGGACCACCAGTTCGGGGGCGAGAAACAGTACCTTGACCGGGCCGGTGTGCCCGGCGATGCGCTCCAGCAGCAGCTGCGCGGCCTCGGTGCCGACCTGGTAGTGCGGGAAGCGGATGGTGGTCAGTGGCGGCCGCAGCCGGTCGATGAACGGCATGTCGTTGAAGCCGACCACGGAGACGTCCTCGGGACAGCGCAGCCCGGCCTCGTCCAGCGCGGCGTAACAGCCGATCGCCAGCATGTCGTTGCCGGCCGCGACCGCGGTCACCCCGCCCCGCTGCAGCAGGGCCTGCGCGCAACGGTGCCCCTCGTCGATGGAGAACGCCTTGGCCTTGACGATCAGGTCCGGGTCGGCCCGCAGCCCGTGCGCCTCCATCGCGGCCAGGAAGCCGCGATAGCGGGCCAGGCCGGTGGAGACCTCCTGCGGTCCGGCGATGTGCCCGATCCGGGTGTGCCCCAGGCCGGCCAGGTGCGCCACCGCCATCCGGATGCCGCGCTCGTTGTCCACCGAGACCGACGGCAGGCTGTAGTCCTGGGCCAGCCGGTTCATCAGCACGACCGGCAGGTCGGCCCGCGCCGACTCGGCCAGCAGCGGGTCGCCCAGGTGCACCGTGGCCAGCACGAGGCCGTCCACGTGCCGGGCGCGCATCTGCTCGAAGAGCAGGTGCTCCCGGTCGGCGTCCCCGTCGGTGTTACCGATCAGCGCCACGTACCCCGCGGCGGCGAGCCGGTCCTCGATGCCGCGCACGATCGGCGGGAACAGCGGGTTGTTCAGGTCCGGGATGAGCACGCCGACGCTGTGCGAGCGCCGGGTGCGCAGGCTGCGGGCCACCGTGTTCGGCCGGTAGCCGAGTTCGGCGGCCGCTTCCAGGACCCGCGCGGCGGTGTCCTCGCGGACCAGCAGCCGGGTCTCGGGGTTGAGCGCCCGGGAGGCGGTGGCCGGGTGCACCCGCGCGCGGGCGGCCACGTCCTTCAAGGTCACTGGCGGGTCAGCCATCCGCAGTCACCCCGTCCCGCTCCGCTGGTACGCCCCCGGCGAACGTGGGCTAACCCACGTCAGTGTGCATGATATCCATCTCTGCAGACGATTGCTGGTTACTGCGGGTATCGGGCGGCTGATGACGCAGGGTATCCGGCCGGGCGGGAAGGCGCCGGGCCCGTGGGCCGCGGGCCAGGTAGCCGCCCGCGGCCAGCAGCACCACGGTCATCACGGTGAGCAGCAGCCGGTAGTCCAGCACGGCCAGGGCGGCCGCGCCCGCCGCGATCGAGACCGCTTGCGGCACCGTGACCATCGTGTTCGCGGCCGCGTTGACCCGGCCGAGCAGGTGACCCGGCGTGTGCTGCTGGACGAGCGTGATGGCGCCGATGTTGATCCAGGCGATGCAGCCGCCCACGAGGACGGACCCGGCCAGCACCAGCGGCAGCGCGGGGGTGGCGAGGATGGCGCAGCCGGCCGCGCAGGCCAGCAGGCCACCGGTGACCAGGGTGCGCGGGCCGGCCCGGGTCATGAGCGGCGCGGCCGCCACGCCGGCCAGCACGGCTCCCACGCCCTGAGCGACGGCGAGCACGCCGAGGAACGGCGCGCCGCGGTGCAGTCCCTCGCCGACCACCGCGAACTCCACCGTCTCGAAGAAGCCGAACACCGTGGCGCCGATCACGAAGGCGACGGCCAGCCGGCGCAGCGCCGGGGTCGCCCGGATGTGGCCCAGTCCCGCGGCCAGCTCGCTGCGCCACGACCGGCCCGGCTCCGCCGGGCGCGACGGCGCCGGCTCGCGCACCCGCAGCAGCGCGACCGCGGCCGCTGCCACGGCAAAACTCCCCGCGTCCAGCGCGATGACCGGGTCCGGCCCGAGCCAGGCCAGCAGCCCCGCGCCCAGCAGCGGGCTGACGATGCGCAGCCCCTGGGCGGTGATCTGCAGCGCCGCGTTGGCCGTCCCCAGCAGGCCGGCCGGGAGCATGGCGGGCAGCAGCGCGGTCTGCGCCGAGCCGAGCAGGCTGTAGGCGGCGCCGTAGCCCACCATGACCAGGTAGATGAGCCAGACGCCGGAACGCCCGGCGGCCAGCAGCAGGCACACCAGCGCCCCGGTGGCCAGGTTGGCGCTGATCAGCAGCGGGCGACGGCGCACCCGGTCGGTGATCATCCCGGTGAACGGGGCCAGGCAGGTCCCGGCGATGAACGCGAAGAACACCAGCCCGGCGGCGCTGCTGCTGCCGGTGAGCAGCTTGACCCAGATGCCCATGGCCAGCCACAGCGCGCTGTCCCCGAGCGTGGACGCGGCCTGCCCGGCCAGGTACAGCCGGGCATCCCGGTGCCGCAGCAGCCCGCGCATGTCACGCTCCCCCGCCGTCAGCGCCGCCGCCGCGCTCGCCGTCAGCGCCGCCGCCGCGCTCGGCGTCAGCGCCGCGGTCGCCAGCCGGGGGCGGGTCCTCGGCCGGGTAGCCGAACATGAGCACCTCGTACCGCAGGCTGCCCGCGGGGCGGAGCGCCGGGTCGTCCTCCCGGGCCCGGTAGGGCTCCAGCACCCCGTGCAGTTCCTCCGCGAGCGCGACCGCCTCGGCGGCGGTGAGGTGCAGCACGCGCTGCGAGGCCATGGCGGCGTCCTGCCAGGGCGTGGCCATCCCCAGCACCCGGCGGATCCGCTGCCGGGCGCGGTCCAGCCAGCGGTCGAGCCACACATCGGCCACCGCCTCGGCGGCCTGCCGGCTCTCGGTGTCCTGCCAGGGCGGCGAGATCCGCAGCCCGCGGTAGGCCAGCCGCCACGGCCGCTCCCGGCCGCGACCGCCGCCCGCCTCCTCCAGGAAGCCGTACCGGGCCAGGGTGCGCAGGTGAAAGGCGCAGTTCGCGGGCGATTCGCCCAGCAGCTCACTGGCCTGGGTGGCGGTCATTGTCTTGGTGTCCGTCTGCTCGATCGCCTCCAGCAGCGCGACGCGGAGCGGGTGGGCGATGGCCCGGATCGCCCGCGGGTCGGACAGCTGGAGTTTCGGCCGCTCCCGCGGGACAGCATCTTCGGAAGACATGTTTCGGAATATTACTCTCGAAATTCTTCGTTCGAAAGTGTTCTTTCGAAATACCTCTTCCTAACTGCTGGCTGACCGCGCCTGGACCGGGCCGGAAGAGACGGCCGCTGACCGGCGGGCGGGACCGTGCCACGATGGAGGCCATGCGGATCACCGAGGTCACCGGCACCGACCTGTTCGGCGGGACCGCTCAGCGGCCGCTGCAGCTGATCCGGGTCACCGTGCAGGGCGACGGCCCGGAGCCGGCCGGCCCGGTCCGGCTGCGCGCCGAGGGCCCGGGAGTGACCACGCCGGGGCCGTTGGACATCGGGGCGATCGAACCGGGTGGGGAGGTGACCGCGGAACTCGGCGTGCACATCGCCGCGCCGGCCGAGCCGGGCCGGCCGCGGCGGGTCACGGTGATCGCCGAGACGGGCACGGGGCGGGCCGAGCAGGCGGCCGAGATCCGGGTCGCGGACACCGGCTGGACCATGTGGATGGTCAGCCACTTCCACTACGACCCGGTGTGGTGGGACACCCAGGGCCAGTTCACCGAGTCCCGGCTGCTGCTGCCCGGCGCCGACGGCCAGCTGCCCGAGGTGCGCACCGCGTTCGAGCTGGTGGCGCTGCACCTGGCGCACGCCCGCGAGGACACCGACTACAAGTTCGTCCTGGCCGAGATCGACTATCTCAAGCCCTACCTGGACACCCGCCCCGAGCACCGGGCCGAGCTGCGCCAGCTCATTGCCGACGGCCGGGTGGAGATCGTCGGCGGCAACTACAACGAGCCCAACACCAACCTGACCAGCGCCGAATCCACCATCCGCAACGCCGTCTACGGCCTGGCCTACCAGCGCGAGGTGGCCGGCGGCGACCCGCGGGCCGCCTGGATGCTCGACGTGTTCGGGCACGACCCGGGGTACCCCGGCCTGATGGCCGCGGCCGGCCTGACCTCCTCCGCCTGGGCCCGCGGGCCCTACCACCAGTGGGGCCCGCTGCGCACCGTCGGCGACAACGCCCGGATGCAGCTGCGCAGCGAGTTCGAGTGGCTCTCCCCGGACGGCCGCGGCCTGCTCACCAGCTACATGCCGAACCACTACGGGGCGGGCTGGGTCACCCATCAGGCCGCGGACCTGGCCGGCGCCGAGCAGGCCGCGCTGGACCAGTTCCGCTCGCTGGCCCCGGTCGCGGCGACCCGCAACGTGCTGCTCCCGGTCGGCGCCGACCACGTGATCCCGAGCCGCTGGGTGACCGCCATCCACCGCGACTGGAACGCCCGCTACGTGTGGCCGCGGTTCGTCACCGCGCTGCCCCGGGAGTTCTTCACCGCGGTGCGCGAGGACGCGGCCCGCCGGGACGTCTGGCTGCTCCCGCAGACCCGGGACATGAACCCGGTCTACCCGGGCAAGGACGTCACCTACATCGACACCAAGCAGGCCCAGCGGGCCGCCGAGGTGGCCGTCAGCGACGGTGAGACGCTGGCCACCCTGGCCTGGCTGGCCGGGGACGGCTACCCGGCGGAGTCGCTGGACAAGGCGTGGCGGCAGCTGGTGTTCGGCGCGCACCACGACGCGATCACCGGGACCGAGTCCGACCAGGTGTACCTGGATCTGCTGGGCGGCTGGCGGGAGGCGTGGGACCGGGGCGACGCGGCCCGCCGCGCGGCGGCCGCGTTCCTCGCCGGGCAGGCGGACACCCGCTGGCCCGGCCCGGGCGCGCCCCCGCCCGGGGCCCGCGCGCTGACCGTGTTCAACACGTTGTCCTGGGCGCGGGCCGGGCTGGCCCGCGCCACCCTGGAGTTCCCGCCGGGCGGACCGGCGGAGATCACCGTGCTGGACGAGGCCGGGGCCGCGGTGCCGTTCCTGGCCGAGGGCGCGCTGCGCCGCGGCGGCGGCACTCTGGCCGAGATCACCGTGGCGTTCCGGGCCGCCGTGCCCGCGCTGGGCTACCGCACCTGGTGGGTGGCGCCCGCCCCGGCTGCCCCCGGCGGCTGGGAGCCGCAGCCCGGCACGGTGATCGAGAACGATGACTTCCTGGTCGAGGCCGACCCGGCCCGGGGCGGCGCGCTGACCCGGATCCGGGACAAGCGGACCGGGACCGAGCTGCTCCGCGGGCCGGGCAACGAGCTGGTCGTCCAGGAGGAGTACGCCTCCCACCCGCGCTGGGGGGAGGGCCCGTGGCTGCTGTCCCCGATGGGGCCGGGGCCGGCTCGGCCAGCGCCAGCGCCAAGGTCACCGCGCAGCGCGGCCCGCTCGGCGCCCGGCTCGTCGCCGAGCTGGCCCTCGGCGACCTGCGGATCACCCAGGAGACGCTGCTGTGGGACGGCACCGGGCGGGTCGACTTCCGCACCCACGTGGACGGGTCCATCGGGACCGACCGGCTGCTGCGGGTGCGGTTCCCCGCCGCCGTGCCGGGCGGCCTGCCGGTCTACGCCACGGCCACCGCGGTCATCGGCCGGCCGTTCGGCCACCCGGACGCCGACGTGGCCGAGCATCCGTTCACGCTGGACAACCCGGCGCACGAATGGTTCGGCCTCGGGTCGGTGGCCCGGGCCGGCTGGGCCGGCCCCGGCGGGGAGCGCCAGGAACGGGCCTTCGGGGTGGCCGAGATCGTCCTGCCCGGCCCGGCGTCCGGCGGATCACCGCCCAGCCTTCCCAACGGCCCGCGCGACGCGATCACCCGCCTGGTCGCGGCGCTGGCCGGAGCCGGTGTCACGGCCACCTGCGGCTGGCCGGACGGCCCTCGGTACGGGGCTCTGGACCTGGACTCGAACCTGCCGGACGTGCGGATCGCGCTGGGCGGGCCGGAGGACAACCCGTGGACGGCCCGGCTGCTGGCCGAGTGCGGGCCCGACGTGGCCGCCGAGGTCCGGGGCCTGCTGGGCACCGGCCGGCCGGCCGCCGTGTGGCTGCCCGCCGGGCAGTCGCGGGCGGCCGCGTTCGGTCCCGGGGCGGACGTGCGGGGCTACCGTGACCTGCCGGTCCTGCTGATGGCCGGGCCGGACCTGGCCGCGGCGGCCGAAGCGGTCACGGCCGGCCTGGCCGGCCCGGTGCTCGAGGTCACCCCGGTCACCGCGGCCGGCCCCGACCCCGACCCCCCGCTGGCCGGCCACGCGGTGGCGCTGCTGAACCGGGGCACGCCGTCGAGCCTGGTCAGCCCGGACGCCGTGCTGCACATCACGCTGATGCGCTCGTGCACCGCATGGCCGGCCGGGGTGTGGATCGACGGGGACCGGCGCACCGCGCCGGACGGGAGCAGCTTCGCCTGGCAGCACTGGAGCCACACGTTCGAGTACGCGCTGGCCGCCGGCCCCGGTGACTGGCGCACGGCCGGCTTCGCCCAGGCCGGCCAGGAGTTCGCCCGGGAGCTGCTGACCTGCGAGACCGGACTGCACGACGGCCCGCGGCCGGCGGCGGCCTCGCTCGGCTCGGTCGGGGGACCGGCCATGCTGACCGCGCTGAAGCCGCACGGGAACCCGCTCGCGGCGGGGCGCGACGGGACGCCGGACCGGGCGGCCGGGGTGATCGCCCGGCTGCGGGATCTGGGCGGCGCGCCGGGCAGCCGGGCCGAAGTGCGGCTGGGTGACGGCATCACGGCCGCGCGGCACACCGGGCCGGGCGAGGAGGAGCGCCGGCGCGCCCCGGCCACCGCGCAGCCGGCCGGGAGCGGCGCGCGAGCTGTGGGCGGCGGGCCGGTGGAGGTGACCGGCGGCGTGGCGCACACCACCGTGCCCGCGGCCGGCACGGTCACCCTGGCCGTCGCGGTGCGCCCGGCGGCCGGCGGTCCCGGGCCGGGCACCGCCGGGGATCTGGGGCCGGGTGCCCGGCCGGGCCGCGGGCCGGGCGCCTCCCCGGGCCCCGGGCCGGGTCCGCGGACCGGGCCGCCCGAGCCCGCCCAGCCGGTGTTCACCCGGTACTGGCTGCACGGGAAGGGGCCCGCCCCGGCCGGGGGCCTGCCGGTGGCGGTGCACCTGTCCCCCGGCCGCCTGCACCTGCCCGCCGGCGCGCCGGCGCCGGTGGCGGCCCGGCTCACCGTGGCGGCCGGCCCGGGCGGGGCGTCCGGGGCGATCGAGCTGGACGTGCCGGACGGCCTGGTCACGGAGCCGTCCGGGCGCCTGCACTATGACCTGCCATCCCTGGGCCACGCCGCCTGGGAGCTGGCCGTCCGGGGCCGGCCGGGCGCGCCGCCCGGGCACTACTTCCTGGCCGCCCGGATCCGCGACCAGCTGGGGCAGGCCTGCGAGGACGTCACCATGGTGGCGCTGGGCGGCCCGCCCGGCCCGGACCCCGGCCTGCCGCTGGAGGGCCTGCTGCCGGCGTTCGAGGCCGACCAGCAGGCGATCGACGCCGAACTCGGGGTGGCCGTGCTCACCCCCTCGCTCGATGTGGCGCCCGGCGGGTCCGCGGAGCTGGCGGTCCGGGTGACCAGCCAGGCCGCCTCGCCGGTCCGCGGGGAAGCCCAGCTGATCTCCCCGTTCGGCAGCTGGACGGCGATCCAGCCGTGGACCCAGGGTTTCGCCGTCTCCCCTGGCAAAGAGGTCACGCTCCGTTATCATGTCCGAGTACCGGTTACTACCCGACACGGCACGCAGTGGTGGACAATGGTCAAATTGATGTACTTCGGCCGGCTCCGTTACACCAGCGCGGTCCCCGTGGTGGTCCGCGCATGACGCCAGCAGCCTGGTAAGACTGCACCGCCCCCTCATCAGACAGTCCCATGCCATGAATTCCGCCGCCCCTCCCGCGGGGAACCTGCCTGCGGAACCGAACAGCTTCATCGGGCGGGAGCGCGACCTCAGCGAGCTGGCGCTCCTGCTCGCTGACGTCCGCTCGCTCACCCTGTGCGGCCCGGGCGGCATCGGCAAGACACGGCTGGCCCTGCGGCTGGCCTGCCACCTGGTGCCCGATTTCCCGGACGGCGCCTGGCTGGTCGAGCTGGCCGACACGCACGACCCCGACCTGGTCGCCCGCCGGGTCGCGGCGACCTTCGGCGTCCGGGAAGAGCCGGACCGGCCGGTGGCAGCCACCCTGATCGAGGTGCTGCGCAGCCGCCGCCTGCTGCTCATCCTGGATACCTGTGAGCACCTGGTGGACGGCTGCGCCGCGCTGGCGCACCGGCTGCTGGCCGGCTGCCCGAACCTGCGGGTGATCGCCACCAGCCGGGAGCCGCTGCGGGTCCGCGGCGAGACGGTGTGGCGGGTCCCGCCGCTGGCGGTGCCCCTGGGCGCCATCCCGCCCCCGGCGGACGACCCGCGCCACGAGGCGATCCGGCTGTTCGCGGACCGGGCCGCGGCCGCGCGGACCGGATTCGCGGTAGGCAGCGACAACGCCGAAGCGGTGGCCCGGCTGTGCCGCACCCTGGATGGCATGCCGCTGGCCATCGAGCTGGCCGCCGCCCGGGTCCGGGCGCTGTCGGTGGAGCAGATCGCCAGCCGGCTGGACGACCGGTTCCGGCTGCTGGCCTCGGGCGACCGCACCGCCCCGGCCCGGCAGCAGACGCTGCGGGCCGCGGTGGACTGGAGTTACGAGCTGCTGTCCGAGCCGGAGCAGATCCTGCTGCGCCGCCTGTCGGTGTTCGCCGGGTGGAGCCTGGAGATGGCCGAGCAGGTGTGCGCCGACGAGCAGATCCCGGCGGCCGCGGTACTCGACCTGATGGCCGCGCTCATCGACAAGTCGCTGGTCACCTTCGACTACGAGTACCGCGGCCAGTCCCGGTACCGGATGCTGGACACCATCAAGGAGTACGCGGCGGCCCGGCTGGCCGTCTCCGGCGAGGAGGCGGCGGTCCGGCTGCGGCACCGCGACCACCTGCTCGGCTACGGCGAGTACGTGGTGTCGGTGGCGTTCGTCCGGGGCGCCCCGTCCTGGCCGGAACGGGTATCGCTGTACCACTCGATCACCCTGGACATGGCGAACTACCGGCTGGCGCTGGGAACCTGCGCCCAGCGCGGCGACATCGCCGAAGGGCTGCGGCTGTGTTCCGCGTTGCGCAACCCGTGGGTGACGCACGGCGACGTCACCGAGGGAGCCGCGGCGTTCGACCGGTTCCTGGACCGGGCGGACGGCGCGCCGGCCGCGGTCCGCGGCCCGGCGCTGGTGTTCCGCGGTGACCTCGCGTTCGAGCAGCAGGACTACGCCGCGGTGGCCCGCTGCGCGCAGCATGGCCTGCGGCTGTGCCGGGAGGCGGGCACACCGCACCAGGCGGCCGCGCTGCGGCTGCTGGCCCTGGCCAGCCTGCGGGCCGGGCAGCTGCCCGCGGCGGTGTCCGGGATCGAGGAAGCGGCGTCCACCGCGCACAAGGCCGGCAACGACTGGGAGGAAGGGCTGGCCCTGGCCATCAAGGCCACGATCCAGGCCCGGCTGGGCAGCCTGCGGGAGGCGCAGCGCAGTTACGAGAGCGCGCTGGACGTGCTGCGGGACAACAACGGCTGGGGCGTCGCCCAGGTCCGCTACGGGCTGGGCTCGGTCGCCCGGTCGCGGGGCGACCACGCCGCCGCCATCGAGCATTTCGAGGCGGCCCTGGCGCTGTACCAGGAGATCGACGCCCGGCCGGAGATCGCCCGCTGCCTGGCGGGCATCGCCGCGGTCGCCCTGGCCCAGGGTGACCTGGACCGGTGCCGGGCGGCACTGGGCGAGAGCCTGCCGCTGAGCCTGGCCACCGGGCAGCGGCTGCCGGTGGCCCGCGGCCTGGAGGCGTTCGCCGCCCTGGAGGCCCGGGCCGGCGACCCGGCCCGGGCGGCCCGGCTGGCCGGCGCGGCGCTGGAACTGCGCGCCGCGGCCGGGCACCCGCAGCCGGCCGGGGCCCGGCTGGCGGACCTGCTCGGGCCGGCCCGCGCCGCGCTCGGCGAACTGCGCGCGGCCGCGCTGCTCGCCGAAGGCCGGGAGATGACGGCGGAACAAGCCGCCGGCTACGCGCTCGGCACGGCCGGAGCGGGCGGCGATCCCGGCCTGCTCCCCCGGATCCCACGGCCCCGCGACGCCAACGGGGCCGCCCCGCTGCCGCAGCCTGCCCTGCTCCGGCCCGCGGTGCCGCCGCCGTCCGGGCCGGCCAGCGGCACCGGCCCGCCGCCGGCCGCGCTGACCCCGCGCGAACGGGAGATCGCCACGTTGATCGCCCGGGGGCTGAGCAACCGGGCGATCGGCGCGGAGCTGTACATCGCCCCGGCCACGGTGGCCCGGCACGTGGCGAACATGCTGACCAAGCTCGGGTTCAGCTCGCGGGCGCAGATCGCCGCCTGGGTGGCCGGCCAGCCTGGCCCGCCCGGCTGAGCCCGCCCGGCTGAGCTTGCCCGGCTGAGCTTGCCCGGCTGAGCTTGCCCGGCGGATTCCGCGCGGCTGCATATGCAGCCGCCGGGCCCGGCGGCTCCGAAATACACATGGCACTGCATAGATCGGTGGATGCGCGCCCCACCCGGGCCTGCATATGGTCAGCAGCAGAGTTCCGGTGGTTCCGGGCGGTACCGGGGCCCGTGCGTGGCTTGCCGGAGCTGCCGGATTGCGGAGCCAAGGCTCCTCCGGCCGTCAGGAGGGGGACGGCCGGAGGAGCCTGGGGAGAAGGCAGGATGACGGTCACCGGCATGCCAGCCGGCCGTGTCACCGTCACCCAGCGGCTGGTCGGCCTGGGCGCGGCCCGGGGCGACCGGGCCGCGCTGCTGGGTGGCGGTGCGGGCTGGCCTGGGCGGCCCCTCAGTTACGCCAGCCTGGTGCGGATCTTGCAGGCGGCGGCGGCCGGGCTGGCCCGGCGAGGGGTACAGTCCCAGGACATCGTCGGCGTGCACGTGCCGGACGCGGTGAGCTACGTGCTTGCCGTGCACGGCGTCCAGGCGGCCGGCGGGGTTCCCTGCCCGCTCCCCTACTCCGGGTCCGCGGCGGCGCTGGCCGGCCAGCTGACCGACTGCGGTGCCCGGCTGCTGATCACGGCGGGGCCGCTGGCCACCGCCGCCCTCAGCGCGGCCGACGGCTCCTGGGTCCGCCAGGTGATCTCTTTCGATGAGGGGCCGGGGAGCACGTTGTTCTGCTCGCTGCTGGCCCGGGGCAGCCAGCCGCCGGCCGCCGCTGAGGAGGCGGACCTCGCGCTGCTGCCTTACCAGCCCGGGCCGGGCGGCACCCGGTCCCCGGCGCCGGTGACCCACGCGCAGTTTGCCGCCGAACTCACCCGGCTCGGTGACCGCCGCCTGTTCTCCAGTGACGACGTGGTGCTGGCCGCCCCGCCGCCCGGCGACGGCCACGGCTACACCACGCTGGTCGACCTGGCCCTGCTCAGCGGGGCCACGCTGGTCGCCAGCTGCGCCGACGGCCTGCCGGAGGCGGCCCGCCGGCACAGCGCCACCGCGGTGATCGCGCCCTCCGGTACCCGCGTCCCGGTCGGCCTGCCGCTGCGCCCGGTCACCGCCGGCGGCTGAGCCTGCGCCCGGTGGCCAGGATCACCGCGAGCGCGGCCACATCGAATACCGCCGCCGTGCTGAACGCGGCGGCGATGCCGTGGGCCAGCGCGTGGTCCGCCGCGGCCGCCGCGGGCGCAGCCCCAGGATATCCTGGACGAAAAATATACGGAGACAGCATCCGGTTATCAGGCCCCCTAGAGTGGTCCAGTGAGTGCGACCGATACGCCCGCGCCCATGCGCGCCGACGCGCGGCGCAACCGGCAGCGGCTGCTCGCCGCGGCGCTGCAGGCGTACACCGAGCACGGCGCGGATGACGCGTCGCTCGACGAGATCGCCCGGCGGGCCGGCGTCGGCATCGGCACCCTCTACCGGCACTTCCCCACCCGGCAGACGCTGCTCGAGGCGGTCTACCGGGACCAGGTGGAAGACCTGTGCGCGCGGGCGGACACCCCGGCGGCGACGCCCGCGGCCGCGCTGGAGAACTGGCTGCGCGAGCTGATGGCGTTCGCCGCGACCAAGCGCAACCTGACCAGCAGCCTCATGTCGGGCCCGGATCGCAAGAACTCCGAGGTGGCCACCTCGTGCGGCGCCCTGGTACGCGAGGCGGCCGCCGGGCTGCTGGCCGGCGCCCAGCGGTCCGGGGAGATCCGCCCCGACGTGGACGTGACCGACGTGCTGCGGCTGTCGCACGCGCTGGCCTTGGCCAGCGAGCTGCCCTCGACGCACGCCGACCAGCCGGAGCGGCTGCTCAAGGTGCTGGTGGACGGGCTGCGGGCCGGTCCGGCGGCCGGCTGACCGCGCCCTCAGGCCGCACCGGCGGGCGGGCCGCCCGGGCTTCCGTCTGCGGCGGCCGCCGCGCTGCCCGCACCTTCGCCATCGGCCCCGCCATCCGCTGCCCCGCCGTCCCAGGCCGCGCCGTCCGCGGCGGCGCCGCCCAGGTCGGGTGGCCGGTTCTCGAACGGCGTGCTGAGCACGATGGTGGTCCGGGTGGAGACCCCGGCGCAGGCCCGGATCTGCTGCAGCAGGTCCTCCAGCGCGCCCGGCGAGGCCACCCGGACCTTGAGGATGTAGTTCTCGTCACCGGCCACGCTGTGGCAGGCCTCGATACCCGGCAGGTGGGCGAGCCGTTCCGGGGCGTCGTCCGGGGCGGCCGGGTCGAACGGCTTGATGGAGATGAACGCGGTCAGCGACAGCCCGGCCCCGGCCGGGTCGATCATGGCGGCATAGCCCGTGATCACCCCGCGCCGTTCCAGCCGGCGCACCCGCTGGTGCGTCGCGGACACCGAGAGCCCCGTCTGGCGGGCCAGTTCGGTGAAGCTGATCCGCCCATCGCGGCACAGCAGCGAGATGATCTTGCGGTCGATGTCTTCCACCCCAGTTACGGTAATCCGCGACCGGCCGTCACGGTCTCGCCGTCAGTAACGGCCTGATAACGGGGTTTACGCTCCGGTAACAGGGTGGGAAGCCGCCCTTAACGTTCGCCACGCGCCGGGGATACGCTGCGCGGCAAGCGGCGGAGCACCGGAGCCCGCCGACAGCGGATGGGGCGCCCAGATGGCTGAAATCCTCCTGGACCACGTTGACAAGGTCTACCCGGGCGGGGTCAAGGGGGTGGACGACCTGAACCTGGAGATCCGGGACGGTGAGTTCATGGTCCTGGTCGGGCCGTCGGGATGCGGGAAAACCACCGCGCTGCGGTCCATCGCCGGCCTGGAGGAGATCAGCTCCGGCACGATCAGCATCGGCGGCCGGGTGGTCAACGACCTGCCGCCCAAGGACCGCGACATCGCCATGGTGTTCCAGAACTACGCGCTCTACCCGCACATGACGGTGGAGCAGAACCTCGCCTTCGGGCTGCAGCAGCGCAAGACGCCCAAGGACGAGATCAAGCGCCGGGTCACCGACGTGTCCAAGATGCTCGGCCTGGAGCAGTACCTGGGGCGCAAGCCCGCCGCGCTGTCCGGCGGCCAGCGCCAGCGGGTCGCCATGGGCCGGGCCATCGTGCGTGAGCCGCAGGCCTTCCTCATGGACGAGCCGCTGTCCAACCTCGACGCCAAGCTGCGCGTGTCGATGCGCGCCTCGCTGACCCAGCTGCACGACCGCCTCGGGGTCACCACCGTCTACGTCACCCACGACCAGGTGGAGGCGATGACCCTCGGGCACCGGGTGTGCGTGCTGCGGGACGGGCGGCTGCAGCAGGTGGACACCCCGCAGACGCTGTTCGACTCGCCGGTGAACCTGTTCGTGGCCGGCTTCATCGGCTCGCCCGCGATGAACATCGTCACCGCCGAACTGGTCCGCGACGACGGCCCCGCCGTCGTCTTCGCCGGGCACCGGCTGCCGCTGCCCGGCGCACTCCTCGACGCCAAGCCGGGGCTGGACAGCTACTTCGGCCGCGAGGTCATCCTCGGCGTGCGGCCCTCAGACTTCGAGGACGCGGAGCTGGCCGAGCCGAGCTGGGCGCGGATGTCGGCGCGTGCCGACGTGACCGAGGAGCTGGGCAGCGAGATCCACGTGATCTTCTCGATCGACGCCGCGCCGGTGCGCCACCCGATGATCACCGAGATCAGCGGCGGGGCGGAGGACGACGACCCCGCGGTCGTGCTGGCGTCCGGCAAGTCGCTGTGGACCGCCCGGGTGGCGGCGCGCAGCCACGTCCGGCCCGGGCAGCCGGTCGAGCTCGCGGTGCACACCGCCAACCTGCAGTTCTTCGACCCGGTCAGCGCGCTGTCCATCGGCCACCCGGGCGCCACCGCCGCGGCTGCCGCAGCCGAGACGGCCGAGGCCACCGCGGGCTAGCTACCCGGCGACGACCAGCTCGCGGGTGACGTTGTTCAGCCGCTCGGCCCCGTCCGGGGTGCACACCACGATGTCCTCGATGCGGGCCCCGGACGGGCCCGGGTAGATGCCGGGCTCCACCGAGAAGGCCATGCCCGGCTGCAGCGGCTCCCGGTTGCCCGCCACGATGTACGGGTCCTCGTGGGTCTCCAGCCCGATGCCGTGCCCGGTGCGGTGGACGAACTGGCCGCCGTACCCGGCGGCCGTGATCGGCTGCCGGGCCGCGGCGTCCACCGCCTCGGCCGGCACTCCGGGCCGCACGGCCGCGCACGCCGCGTCCTGGGCGGCCCGGAGGACCTCGTAGTAGCTGGCGAAGCTGGCCGGTGGCTCAGCGACGGCGTACGTCCGGGTGCAGTCCGAGCAGTAACCGCTCGGCATCGTGCCACCGATGTCCACCACCACGGCGTCCCCCGGCTGCAGCCGCCGACCGGACGGCTCATGGTGCGGGCTGGCCGCGTTCGGGCCGGAGGCGACGATCACGAAGTCGGTCCGGACGTGCCCCTCGGCGACGATGGCGTGGGCGATGTCGGCCGCCACCGCCCGCTCGGTGCGGCCGGCCCGTAGCCACTGCGGCACGGCCGCGTGCACCCGGTCGATGGCGGCCCCCGCCTCACGCAGCGCGTCGATCTCAGCCGCGGATTTACAGGCCCGCAGCTCGCGCAGGGCCTCGCTGGCCAGGGCCTGGCGGGCGCTGGGCAGCGCCGCGCGGAACCGCAGCACCATCAGCGCCCACATCCGGTCGGACAGCCCGACGGTGCCCACCGGGCCCAGCCGGGCGGCCACCGCCGCGTAGGGGTCGTCCGTCTCGTCCCAGGGGATGATCTCCAGGCCGGAACCGCCGGCCGGGGACGCTGCCGCAGCCGGCTGCTCCAGCCGCGGCACGACCAGGAACGGCTCGCCGGCCGTGGGGATGGCCAGGCAGGTCAGCCGCTCCAGCTGGTGCGCGTCGTATCCGATGACGTACCGGAGATCGGGTCCCGGGGTGAGCAGCAGCGCGTCCAGGCCGGCCGCGGCCGCGGCCGCGGCGGCCTGGCCAAGCCGGGCCGCCGGGTATAGTTCCCCCGAATCCCAGGTATGCATGCTGGCCATCTAACCACGGTACGGCCCATCGCCCGGTGGGGGCCGCACCTCGACGGGGTGGGCACACGATGTCCCCATCTAGACAGGAGTGCCCGTCATGCCTCACTCTTGGTACACCTCAGTTCACTGATGTGAATGGCGATGACTCCTGAGATAGTGAGTTCCCCTGTTCCGCTCGATCCCGGCGAGGCTGCCGAGGCCGATCGAGCCGACACGGCGCGGCGGGCCGCCGAGGCCGAGCGGGCCACCGAGGCCGAGCGGGCCGCGGCCAGGTCAGCGTTTGCCGCCGCCTCCCCGCTCCGCCCGCGCAGTGAGCGGGCACCGGGTGACCCAACCGCGCTGGCCGCTGCATTACTGCAGGAACGCCACGTCACGCTGGAGCTGCAGCGGGCCATCCTGCCGCTGCACGAAGGGCCGTTCGAGCTGCCTGGGCTGCGCGCGGTGGTCCGGTATCTGCCCTCCTCGGCGGAGACCCGGGTGGGCGGCGACTGGTACATCACCGCGGAGATGCCGGACGGGCACGACCTGCTCGCCATCGGGGACGTGGCCGGGCACGGCCTGGATGCGGCGGCCGGGATGGCCCGGCTGCGCGGCGCGCTGGCCGGGCTGGCCATCACCGGCGCCTCCCCCGAGCGCCTAGTCGGCTGGCTGAACGATCTGGTTCACCACGTCGACCCGGAACACACCGCGTCGGTCATGGCCGGCTACTTCGACCCACGGAGCCGCCGGCTCACCTGGGCCCAGGCCGGCCATCCGCCGCCGCTGCTGGTCCGCGGCGAGGACGCCCGGCCGCTGCCCCAGCCGGCCGGCATCCTGCTCGGCGCGGGCCACGGCCGTTACGAGGCCATGACCATGACTCTGGAGCCGGGCGACATCCTGCTGCTGTACAGCGACGGCCTGGTGGAGCGCCGGGACCGCCAGCTGGAGGAGGGCCTGGACCTGCTGGCTCGCGCCGCGGCCGGCCTCGCCGATCCGGAGGAATTGATCGCCACCGTGCTGGACGCGTTCAGCGCGACCCCGTCGGAAGACGACACCTGCCTCGTCGCGCTGCGCGTGCTCTGACCGGCGCGCCGCGCCAGTGGTCAGCCGGCGGGCGCGTCCGCCAGCACGCTGGCCGCGCGGCGCAGTGAGGAACCCAGGCCCCAGCGCTCGCCCAGGGCCGCCAGCCGGGCCGGGTCCGCGGGCTGGATCGGCAGCGTCCCGTCCACCGCGGGCACCGGGGCGTCGGCCGCCACGCGCACTACGGGCCCGGCGGCCTCGAGGTAGTCGCGGGCCGCCGCCAGCTTGGGGCGGCTGCCCATGGGGAAACCGCCATGCCCGCGGTCCAGGGCGCTGACGATGGCCGGGACCGAGCCGAACGCGGCGATCAGCGCGGCCGCGGTCTTCTCGCCCACCCCCGGGACCCCGGGCAGCCCGTCGCTCGGGTCACCGCGCAGCACCGCGAAATCGGCGTAACTGCGGCCCGGGATGCCATACCGCTGGGTGACCGCCGCCTCGTCCACCACGTCCAGCTTGGCCAGCCCGCGGACGGTGTAGACGACCCGGACCGGCCGGGCGTCGTCCACCAGCTGGAACAGGTCACGGTCGCCGGTGACGATGTCCACCGGGGTGACCGCGCGGGCGGTCAGCGTGCCGATGACGTCGTCGGCCTCGTACCCCGGTGCGGCGGCCATCGGGATACCCAGCGCGCCCAGCACCTCCCCGATCACCGGGATCTGCGCGGTGAGCGCGGGCGGCTCGTCCTCGGTGCCGTCCGGCCGGGCCCGGTGGGCCTTGTAGGAGGGGATGGCGGCGACCCGGAAAGGCCGGCCGCCAGTCCGCGTCCATGCAGGCCACCAGGGCGGCGGGCGGCCGCGCCCGGACCAGCCGGGCGATCATGTCCAGCAGCCCGCGGATGGCGTTGACCGGGGTGCCGTCGGGGGCGGTCAGCGTGTCCGGCACGCCGTAGAACGCGCGGTAGTACAGCGAGGCGGTATCGAGCAGCATCAGCGGGCCCACCCGGTCATCTTGCCAGGCCCCGCGGCCGCCCCCGCTATCGTTGATCAATCGTCAGCGTAGGATCCGTCCCTCTGTCCGCCGGAGCCTCCGCCGCCGGCCTGCTCCCGGGCCCGGCCGCGGAGGCTCTGTCCTGCGTGCTGCTGGCCGCGGTGCTGCTCACCGCGATCGCCCGGCCCCGCTGGCTACCGGAGGCCGCGGTCGCCGTCCCGGCCGCGCTCATCGTGCTGCTGACCGGTGCGCTGCCGTGGCACCAGGCGCAGGCCGGGGCCCGGCTGCTGCTGCCGGTCCTGGGCTTCCTCGGCGCGGTGCTGGTCATCGGGCACTTCTGCCAGCAGGAGGGGTTGTTCACCGCGGCGGGCGCCCGGCTGGCGCGGCGCAGCCGGGGCTCGCCGGTGCGGCTGCTGGGCGGGGTGTCCGGGCTGGCCTCGGTGACGACCGCGGTGCTCAGCCTGGACACCACGGTGGTGCTGCTCACCCCGGTGGTGCACGACACCGCGGTGCGGCTGCGGGTCCGCCCCAAACCGCACGTCTACGCCTGTACCCACCTGGCCAACTCGGCGTCGCTGCTGCTGCCGGTGTCCAACCTGACCAACCTGCTGGCGTTCTCGGTGGCCGGGGTGACGCTGATCCGGTTCGGCGCGCTGATGGCGCTGCCCTGGCTGGCCGCCATCGCCGTGGAGTACCTGGCGTTCCGGCTCTTCTTCGCCGCCGGCCTGGGGGCGGCCGGCCCGGCCAGCCGAGCCGGGCCATCGGCTGGCCCGCGGCCGGCCATTCCGCGGTTCGCGCTGATCACGGTGATCGTCACGCTGATCGGGTTCGTGATCACCTCGTTCGCCGGGATCAGCCCGGCGTGGGCGGCTCTCGGCGGC
Source organism: uncultured Actinomycetes bacterium (assembly GCA_963837515.1). GTDB lineage: Bacteria > Actinomycetota > Actinomycetes > Streptosporangiales > Streptosporangiaceae > RYN-230. Next base: position 133,375 of record CAWINT010000014.1, on the reverse strand, counting down.
GCCATGCTGCTCGCCGCCCGTGGCCTGGCCCGCCGCACCGAGACGCCGGCCGGGACGGTCCGCGCCATCGGCATCGAGTTCCTGCTGTTCGTGCTCGGCCTGGGCATCGTGGTGGAGTCCGTGGTCCGCAATGGGCTGGGCGCGGCCCTCGGCCATCTCATCCCGGGGGGATCGTCGCTGCTCACGCTGCTGGCACTGGCCGGGCTGGCCGCGGTGCTGGCCAACGTGGTGAACAACCTGCCGGCCGTTCTGGTGCTGCTGTCCGTGCTGCGGGCGGGCGGCCCGCTGGCCCGCCCCGGCCCGGTGCTGGCGGTGCTGATCGGGGTGAACATCGGCCCCAACCTCACCTACGCAGGCTCGCTGGCCACCCTGCTGTGGCGGCGGCTGCTGGCCGAGCGGGACCACGAGATCGACCTGGGCGAGTTCACCCGGCTGGGCCTGCTCACCGTGCCCACGGGGCTGGCCGTGGCGGCCGTGGCGCTATGGGCGGCGCTGCGGCTGTGAAGCCACCGGCGCCTCGCGCAGCCCGCGGGCGAACTCCGCCTCGTCCAGCGCGGCCGCACCGTGGCGCGGGTAGAGCTGGTGCCGGCCGGTCGGCCGGAAGCCCATCCGGCGGTAGCAGGCCGCGGCCCGTGCGTTCCCGGTGGCCACCCAGAGGGAGACCTTCTCGGCGCCGGCCGCGCGGGCGTGCTCCAGCACCGCGCGTACCAGCAGGCCTGCGGCCCCGCCACCCCGGTCGGCGGGCGGCACCCACATGGACACCAGGTGCCACTCCGTGACCGGGTGAACCGGGCCCTCGGGGCTGTCCTGGGTGACGGGGATCATGGCTACCAGGCCGGCCGGGCGGCCCGCCCGCCAGGCCAGGAACCAGGGGATCAGGGCGACCCGGCTGCGCCACTCCGCCCCGGCGCGGCCTTCCTCCCGGGCCAGCGTGGAGGCGAAGGCGTCCGGCGCGTCGGCCAGGGCGGCCAGCCGCAGGTCACGGACGGTCGCCCAGTCATCCGGGTGCGCCCGGCGCACCTCCACCCCATCCTGCTGCACCGGGCCAGCCTGCCCGCTCCCCCGGCCGCCCGCAACGGGATTAGGGCCGCGGCCGGCGGCCCTGCGCCGGTCACGTGGGCGGACGGAGCGGGAGACTGGGCAGATGAACGCGCTCGTCTGGATCACCGAGGACGGCTGGGAAGCGTGCGTGCAGGCCGCCCGGACCCTGGTCCCGGCCGACACCGACCTCACCCTGCTGCACGTCACCGATACCGCGGCGCTGGAGGCGGCGCACGGCGCCTTCACCGCCCTGCTGGGCCGGTCGCGGACCGACCCGGGCACCCAGCTGGCGGCTCTGGCGGAGTCGTCGGCTGAACAGGTGCTGGCGACCGCGGCCGCCGCGCTGGATCGCCCGGCCGGCCAGATCCGGCTGCGCGGCCGGCCGGAGCACCAGGTGACGCTGGCGGCCCGGGACGCCTCGCTGCTGATCCTGGCGCGGGAGGGCGGTGCGGCGGGGCCGAAGAGCCTGGGCCGGGCGGCCCGGTTCGTCGTGGACCATGCCACCTGCCCGGTGCTGCTGGTGTGGCCCGGGCCGCCGCCGGACACACCGCTGCCGCCGCCCCCGCCGGAACACGGGCCGGACCGCCCGCACCGCAGGCACCGCGACCAGCACGGCCCACCGCCCGCACCGGAGCCACCGCCGACGGCCGGGCCGCCGGGCGCGCCGGATCAGCGGTTGGAGTAGACCCGCTCCGCGGTGATCAGGACGGCGGCCCGGCGTTCGTCCGCCATCACCCGGTCGTAGGCGTCCCAATCTTCATGGCTCCCGCCCGCGGCACGGAACACGGCCCGCAGCAGCAGCCGCCGGCCCTCGGCATCGATGCCGGGCAGCGGGTCGTCCGGGCCGGCCAGCGCGGCCGGGCCCTCCACCGTGACCCACTCCCAGCCGGCCCGGACCGTGACCGCGAGGCGCGGCCGGGCCCGCAGGTTGGCCAGCTTGCGGGCGTTGCCCCGGGTGGTGAAGCCGACCACCGGGTGGCCGGCGGTGGGATGCTCCAGCACGCCCGTGTTCACCACCGAGGCCTGGATGGTCTGGTCGGCGCGCAGCGTCGCCACCACGGCGAGCCCGTGGTCCCGGGCCACCAGCCGGCCGTAATCGGCAAGATCAGCCATGCCCGGACGTTACCCGACCGACGAGTACGCCACTACCCCGTGGCGCAGCGCGTCCACGGCGGCGTGCGCGGTGGCGGCCAGCTCCGAGCCGGGCCCGGCCGCCACGGCGATCTGGCCGAGCAGGTCCATCAGCTGCTTCACCGCCCGGACGAAGTCGCCCGGCGTCAGCCCGGTGCGCAGCACCGTTTCCAGCGGCTTGCCGTCGGCCCAGGCGTGCGCGGCCCACGCGAATCCGGCCTGCGGCTCGCGGAGGAACGACAGGCGATGGTCCTTCTCCAGGTCGTCCAGCTCGGCCCAGACCGAGAGCATCGAGCTGATGACGTCACGCACCGGGCCGCCCGGCAGCGGCGGCGGCCCGTCCTCGTCGGACTGCCGCGACTCGAAGGTCAGCACGGACACGCAGGCGGCCAGTTCAGCCGGGCCCAGGCCGTGCCACAGGTCGCGGCGCAGGCACTCCGCGGCCAGCAGGTCCAGTTCGGTGTACAGGTCGGCCAGCCGCCTGCCGTCCCCGGTGACCTGGCCGTTGGACAGGTAACCGAGCCGCTCCAGCACCGCGCAGACCCGCTGGAAAGTGCGGGCGATGACGTGCGAGCGGGCGGCCACCCGAACTTCCAGCCCGGCCACCTCGCGTTCCAGCCGGGCCCGCTGCTCGGCCAGGCGGGCGTGCGGCTCCCGGTCGGCGCAGCCGTGGCACGGATGCTGGCGCAGCCGCCGCCGCAGCGCGGCGATTTCCTGCTCGGCTCCGGCCTGGCTGGTCCTGGCCACCTGCTCGCGCCGGGGGTCCCGGCCCGCCATCTTGTTCCGGATCGTGGCGGCCAGGTCGCGCCGGTGCTGCGGGGACCGGGCGCTGAAGCTGTTCGGGATGCGGACCCGGTCCAGCGGGCTCACCGGGACCGGGAAATCGGCCAGGGACAGCCGCTTCACCTGCCGGCCGACGGTGAGCACCAGCGGCAGCGGGGCGTTCGCGTCGTCCGCGCGCGAGCCGCGGGACGACCCGCTGGTCACCCCGGGATCGAGCACGACCGCGAGCCCGGCCCGGCGGCCGCCCGGCACCATGATGATGTCCCCGCGGCGGAGCTGTTCCAGCGAACTCCGGGCCTGCGCCCGGCGGTCGGCCGTCCGCTGCCGGGACGCCGCCGCCTCGAGCGCGGACAGTTCCTGGCGCAGCGCGTAGTACTCGGCGAAGTCGCCCCGGTCGCAGGACACGCTGAGCGCCTCCAGCTCCTCGCGGCTGCGGCGCGCCTGCCGCGCGATCCCGACCACCGCCCGGTCGGCCTGGAACTGGGCGAAGGACGACTCCAGCAGCGCAGCGGCCCGGTCCAGGCCGGCCTGCCCGACCAGGTTCACCGCCATGTTGTACGACGGCCGGAAGCTGGAGTCCAGCGGGTAGGTCCGGGTGCCGGCCAGGCCGGCCACCGCGAGCGGGTCGGTGCCCGGCTGCCAGAGCACCACCGCGTGCCCTTCCACGTCGATGCCCCGGCGGCCGGCCCGGCCGGTGAGCTGGGTGTACTCCCCCGGCGTCAGGTCGGCGTGGGTCTCGCCGTTCCACTTGTCCAGCCGCTCGATGACCACCGTGCGGGCGGGCATGTTGATGCCCAGCGCCAGCGTCTCGGTGGCGAAGACCGCCCGGACCAGCCCGGCCTCGAACAGTTCCTCCACCACCTCCTTGAACGTGGGGAGCAGCCCCGCGTGGTGGGCCGCGATGCCGCGCCGCAGGCCCTCCAGCCACTCGGCGTAGCCCAGCACGGGCAGGTCGGCTTCGGGGATGTCGCTGGTCCGCCGCTCCGCGATCTCGGTGATCGCGGCCGCCTCGTCCGGGGTGGTCAGCCGCAGCCCGGCGTCCAGGCACTGCCGCACCGCCGCCGCACAGCCCGCTCGGCTGAAGATGAAGGTGATGGCGGGCAGCAGCCCGGCGTTGTCCAGCCGGGTGATGACGTCCGGCCGCCGCGGCGGGCGGAACCGGGGCGGCCGCCGGCCGCCGCGGGGCGGCCGGCCCGGGGTCTTTGGGACCGTCCAGTCGTCGCGCCGGGCGATCCGCAGCAGGTCCGGGTTGACCTGAGCCCGCCGCTGGGCCGCCTCGCCGCGCGCCGCCCCGTTCCCGCCGCGGCGCGGCGCGGACTCCACGAACAGGTCGTACAGCCGGCCGCCGACCAGCATGTGCTGCCACAGCGGCACCGGCCGGTGCTCATCCACGATCACCGTGGTGCCGCCGCGCACCTGGGCCAGCCAGTCGCCGAACTCCTCCGCGTTGCTCACCGTGGCCGACAGCGCGACGACCCGCACCGACTCGGGCAGGTGGATGATCACTTCTTCCCAGACCGCGCCGCGGAACCGGTCGGCCAGGTAGTGCACCTCGTCCAGCACCACATAGCCCAGCCTGGACAGGGTGGCCGACCCGCCGTAGAGCATGTTGCGCAGCACCTCGGTGGTCATCACCACCACCGGGGCTTCCCCGTTGATGCTGTTGTCCCCGGTGAGCAGGCCGACCTGATCCGGCCCATACCGGCGGACCAGGTCGGCGTACTTCTGGTTGGACAGCGCCTTGATCGGCGTGGTGTAGAAGCACTTGCGGCCCTCGGCCAGGGCCAGGTGCACCGCGAACTCGCCGACCACGGTCTTGCCCGATCCGGTCGGCGCGGCCACCAGCACGCCGTGCCCGGCGGTCAGCGCCAGGCACGCCCGCCGCTGGAAGTCGTCGAACGCGAAGTCGTAACCGGCCTGGAAGTCGGTGAGCTCGCGGCCACCGGCGCCGTGCTGACGGAACGCGGCGTAACGCTGGGCCGGGGAAGACATGATCCCAGCCTAGGTGAGCCCGCCGGCTCCTGGACGGGAGGTGCCGGTTGGCGGGCTACAGCCGGCCCGCCTGCGGCGGCCCAGCCGCGGTCAGTGGTCCAGCGGTCAGTGGTCCAGCGGTTCCTGGTCCACCGGCTCGTCGTCCAGCGGGGCCAGTTCGTCGTCGGCGAGGCCGGCGTACAGCGACGGGCGGGCTGCCCGGCGGCGGTCGTTGAACCAGATGATGACCTCGGCGATTTCCACCAGGACCAGGCACGGCACGGCCAGCAGCAGCATCGTGATCGGGTCCGGGCTGGGCGAGGCGATCCCGGCGAACAGGAACACCGCGAAGATCATCATCCGCCGCCAGCGGCGGAAGAACTGGTGGGTCAGCACCCCCGCGACGTTCAGCATGATCAGCAGCAGCGGCAGCTCGAACGCAAGCCCGAAGCCGAGCAGCATGGCCCAGAAGTAGCCGAGGTAGGTGGACACCGGCGGCAGGTTGAGCACGCTGTCCGGGGTCAGGTGCAGCAGGTAGGCCAGGCCCCGGCTCATCGCGAAATAGGCGATGCCGGCCCCGGCGGCGAACAGCGGGACGGCCGTGCCCACGAAGATGTAGGCCCACCGCTTTTCCCGCCGGTACAGCCCGGGCGCGACGAAGGCCCAGATCTGGTACAGCCAGACCGGGCTGGTCACGATCAGCCCGAAGAAGAACGCGATCTCCACCCGCAGCATGAACGGGTCGAGCACGCCGGCCAGGACCAACTGGTCCCCGACCACATGGCAGCCGGTGCGGCCGTTGATCACCGCCGAGCAGAACGGGTGCTGGATGATGTGCCAGACCCGGTCCCACACCTGCGGAATCAGCCCGACCGCGGTGCCGACGATCAGCGCGAGGCAGATCTTGACCAGCCGGTTCCGCAGTTCGCGGATGTGGTCCATGAGGGGCATCCGCCCCTCGGGGTTGGCTGCCTCCGCCGCCCGGATCCGCTCGCTCAGCACACGGGCACCCTTAACGGTGTCACCCAGCTTTGTCATGGCCGGTCCGGGCGGATCAGCTGGCCTGAGTGCGCTGCGTCTCCGTCACCGGGGCGCCGACCTTGGCCGCGTCCGCCGCGGCCGCCTTGGCCTGGAGATCACGGATCTGCTGCTGCAACTCGTCCACGGACAGCTCGGGCTGCGCTGCCGACGGCTGGGGCTGGGCCACTGCCGGAGAGCTGATCGCCTGAACCGGCGCCGGCTCCTCCTCGTCCTCGCGCAGGTCCTTCACTTCCCGCTTGAGGATGCGCATGGACTTGCCGAGCGACCGGGCCGCGTCCGGCAGCTTCTTCGAGCCGAACAGAACGATCAGCACCACGGCGACGATGAGGATCTTCCACGGGCTGTCGAACAGATCGCCAATCATTTCTGCCCTCTTCACCGGGGACACACGCCCCGCGCTGGATCACTTGCGCTACGAGCCTACACGCGAAGCGCTCACATGGAGCCGGCGCGCCGAGTTGGTCACCGAAGCGTGACCGTCAAGCATACTGCGCCAGGGCGGCCGCCGCATCCTCGCTGACCTGGGAAACAAGCGCGGCCGGGGCGGCGATCCGCCCGCTGTCGCCCAGCCGCAGCGCCAGCCGGCGCACCCAGCCGCCGTCCGGTGTGCGCAACGTCACCCGCAGCCGCCCGTCGCCCAGCTCGGTCACGTCCTCGCACGGGTAGTACTCGGCCACCCACCGGCCGGCGGGTGACAGCTCGAGCACCACCGTCAGGTCGTCCGGGGCCGGGTGGTACAGCCCCTGGTCCACGTCTTTGGGCTCGGCCTCCGGCGGGACGGCCGCGGGCACGTCCAGGACCTGCAGCCCGAGCACCCGGTCCAGCCGGAACAGCCGGACGTCCTCGGCCCGGCGGCACCAGCCCTCCAGGTAGCTGCGGCCCTCCACGACGAGCAGCCGCATGGGGTCCACGTCCCGCTCGGTGGCCTCGTCGCGGCCGGGGACGTAGTAGCTGAGGTGCACCCGGCGGCCGTGGGCCAGCGCGTCCCGCAGCGCGTCGCGCACGGCCTGCTGGGCGGTCTGGTCCACTTGGATGGCAACCTGGGCGCTGGGCAGCGCCAGGCCGCCGGCCGCCACCTCCAGCTTGGCGATGGTCCGGCTCAGCGCGGATCCCCCGTCCCGGCCCGGGACCGGGGGCACGGCACCCACCTCGGCCAGCATCCGCAGCGCGACCAGCAGCGCGCTGGCCTCGTCCACCGCCAGCCGGAGCGGGCGGTCCATCAGCTCCGCCTGGCTGACCACGATCTCCCCGCCCTCGTAGGACAGGTCGATCGGGCAGTACGGGTCCGGGGCGCGCAGTTCGACGCACCACAGCAGGTTCAGGTCGTCGACCAGCTCGCGCTCGCTGATCCCGAACGCCGCCGCGGTCTCGGCCAGCCCGACCGCCTTGCGGCTGATCACGTAGGGCACCAGGGCCAGCAGCCGCTGCAGCCGGGTGGAACTGGTGCGCGGCACGTTCACGCCAGGGCTCCCTTCAGCTGGGTGATGACCGCCTCCCGGAGGTCGGTGGGCTCCAGCACGAGCACCGCCGCGCCGAACGAGGCCAGCTGCTCCGCGAACCAGCCGACCTCGGAGAACGGCGCTTCGACCAGGTCCCAGCCGGGCGGCCCGGGGCGCACCGCGGTGGCGTGCCGCCGCAGCCCGTGGCCAGCCCCGGCGCGCACCTGCAGCACCGCCGAGCGCTGCGGCGGCGGGTGCACGTCCCACTCGCGCACCGTCTCCCGCACGTCGGTGCCCTCCGGCACGGCCACCGACCCGGCCGGCCCGGTGAAACGCACGTCTCCCTCGATCCGGCTGAGCCGGAACACCCGCACCGCCCCGCGGTCGGTGTCCTGCCCGGCCACGTACCAGCGGCCGTGCCGGTTGACCACGCCCCACGGCTCCAGGTGCCGCTGCTGCGGCTCGCTGCGCCCGGCGGCCCGGTAGGCGAAGCTGACCGGCCGCCGGTCCCGCACCGCCTCCCACAGCGGGCCGAACGCGGCCTCCCCGGCCAGCAGCCGCGGCTCGATGCCCGGTGGTGTGGTCTCCTCGGCGTCCACGCCCGCGGCCCGCAGCTTGAGCAGCGCGCCCGCCGCCGCCCCGGCCAGTTCGGCCTGCCGCCAGACCCGCGCCGCCAGCGAGAGCATGGCGGCCTCGTCCGGTTCCAGCCTTATTTCCGGCAGAACGTAGGCCTGCCGCGGAATCCGGTACCCAGGCTCGTCGTCCAGCGGCGAATTGGACCCCGTCTCCAGCGGGATGCCCAGCTCGCGCAGCTCTTCCTTGTCCCGCTCGAACATCCGCTTGAACGCCTCGAAGGACTCCGGGTAGCCGGGCACGGCCTCGCGGATCTGCAGTGCGGTGAGGTAGCGCTCGGTGGAGAGCAGGCAGACCACGAGGGCCAGCAGCCGCTCGGTCTTCCGTCGTGACATCGTTCGTCCTTCACCCCGCCCGCCCGTTGACTATGACGCTACCCTGCGGGAGTGATCAGGTGGCGCAGTGGCGAGGTTTTGGCCCTGCGCCGCGAGTGGCCCGGGGCGGTGGAACTCGAGGTCGCCGTGCCCGAGGGGCGGATCAGGGCGCTCGCCTACCCCGCGCTGACCGGGCGGCCGGAACCCGGCGACCGGGTGCTGCTGAACACCACCGCGCTGGCTCTCGGCCTCGGCACCGGCGGTTACGCGCTGGTGGTGGCGCTGCCGGACCGGCTGCCGCCCGACCCGGACGGCCCCGGGCACCTGGTCAAGGCGCGGTACACCCCGCTGCAGCCGACCGTGCTCGGTGCCGACGAGCAGGGCTCCCCGCATCACGAGGTGCTGCGCGCCGCGGACGGCATCGGCGGGGCGGTGGTGGTCGTGGCCGACCTGCACTCGGCGCTCCCCGCCGTGCTGGCCGGGCTGCGGGCCGATCGGAAGCCGCCCGCCGCCGCCTACGTGATGCTGGACGGCGGCGCGCTGCCGGCCTGGTTCTCGCGGACCGTCGCCGGCCTGCGCGCGGCGGGCTGGCTGCGCGGCACGGTCAGCACCGGCCAGGCGTTCGGCGGGGACCTCGAGACGGTGACCGTGCACACCGGCCTGCTGGCGGCCCGGCACGTGCTCGGCGCGGAGGTGATCGTCGTCACCCAGGGACCGGGGAACCTGGGCACCGGGACCCGGTGGGGGTTCTCCGGGGTGGCCTGCGGCGAGGCGGTGAACGCGGCGGCGGTGCTCGGCGGCCGCCCGGTGGCCGCGCTGCGGATCAGCGACGCCGACCCGCGGGACCGGCATCACGGCATCTCGCACCACAGCCTCACCAGCTACGGCCGGGTGGCGCTGGCCCGGGCCGACGTGGTGCTCCCCGACCTGCCCGGGGACTTCGGCGCGCTGGTCGCCGGCCAGGCCGCCACGCTGGCGGCCCGGCACGCGCTGGTCACCGTGCCCACCGGCGGCCTGGACGAGGCGCTGCGCGACTGCCCGGTGCCGCTGTTGACCATGGGCCGCGGGCTGGACCAGGACCGCGCTTACTTCCTGGCCGCGGCGGCCGCCGGGCGGCACGCGGGCACCCTGGCCGCGGGGGGTCACCCGGCAGCCGTTTAGATGGCAGCAGGAAACAGCAGAAGGGACCCCCCGGCCATGACGCTGAAATCACTCGTGCGCACGCTGCCTCCCCGGCTCACCGCCGGTGCGTTCATCCTGAACTCCGGCCTCAACAAGCTGACCGCCGACGAGGAGACGGCGGCCCGGCTGCACGGCATGGCGACCAACACGTACCCGTTCCTGGGCAAGCTGAAGCCGCAGGATTTCACGCGGCTGCTGGCCGCCAGCGAGATCGCGGTGGGCACCATCGTGCTGCTGCCGGCGGTGCCGGCCGGGCTGGCGGGCCTGGCGCTGACCGCGTTCTCGGGTGGCCTGGCCGGCCTGTACCTCAAGACCCCGGGGATGCGGCTGGAGGGCAGCCTCCGGCCGACCCAGCAGGGCACGGCGCTGGCCAAGGACTTCTGGCTGCTCGGTATCGGCGCCGGGCTGATGCTCGACTCCGTGCTCGACACCGTGGAGGGTTCCGGCCGGAAGGCTGGTGACAGGAAGCCGCAGGAGAGCTGAGCCACGGTCGATCCGGCGGATGGCGAGGGGCCCAGGGGGATCGCCCCCGGGGCTGGTTACGTCGCCGGGCTGACGGCCCCGAGGATGTCCACCACGAAGACCAGGGTGTCGGTGCCCTTGATCCCCGCCTGGCTGCTGCCAGTCTTGCCGTAGCCATCGGCGGGCGGGACGATCAGCATCACCCGGCTGCCCACGGTCTGCCCGACCAGCCCCTTGTCCCAGCCGGTGATGACCTGGCTCGGGGTGGAACCGATGGTGAACCCAAACGGCTGGTTCCGGCTCCACGAGGAGTCGAACACCTTGCCGGTCCGCCAGATCGCGCCGACGTACTGGGTGACCACCGTCTGGCCCTTCTGCACCGGCGCGCCCGTGCCCTTGATCAGAGTCTTGGTGACCAGGGTGGTGGGTGGCTTGTGCGAGGACGACGGCATGGTGATGGTGGGCGCGGTGCCCGACTTGGGGGTAACCGTGGGCAGCGCGCCGCCGCCGTTGGTCACGTGGCTGCCCGCGGCCGACGCGTTGTTCGGGAACTCCTTGATCATGTCCACCACGAACACGAGGGTGTCTTTGGCGGAGACCCCGGCCTGGGAGTTCCCGTTCTTCCCGTACCCCTCAGCGGGCGGGACGACGGCCAGCACCCGGCTGCCCATCCGCTTGCCCTGCAGTGCCGTCTGCAGCCCGGGCAGCAGCTGCCCGCTGAACAGCGCCGGGCTTTTCGAGGTGAAGGTGCTCTCGGCCAGCTTGTGGCTCTTCCCGCTCCAGATGTAAACGGCGTAGTTGCCGACGAAGGCATCGGTCTTGCTCAGCGCCGGGCCATTCCCGTGGATCAGCGTCTTGACCGTGAGCTTGCTCCCCGCGGCCTGGCTCGGGATGCTGATCTTGGGATTCGCGCCGAAGTGGCCGCTCACCGACACGGCCGGGGCGGAGGAACTGGGCGAGGAACCACAGCCGGCCAGGGCCGCCGTGGCCAGCAGCGGGACGGACAGCAGAACGGCAATGCGTCGCATGAGGGGAAACCCTTGTCGTATCGATGATGAGCGCCGCCAGCCTACCGGCATCACCTGACCATAGTGAGCAGGTTGCTAGGCCGGGCCATTAAGGTTGGCGCGGTGCCGTCCCCCGGGCCGGCACCGTATTACATACCGGCGATGAGCTTCTCCACCCGCTCATCCACCGACCGGAACGGGTCCTTGCACAGCACGGTGCGCTGCGCCTGGTCGTTCAGCTTGAGGTGCACCCAGTCCACGGTGAAATCGCGGCGCCGCTCCTGGGCGCGGCGGATGAACTCACCGCGCAGCCGGGCCCGGGTGGTCTGCGGCGGGATCGACTTGGCCTCGAAGATATCGATGTCCCGCGCGGTGCGCGCCACGGCGCCGCGCTTCTGCAGCAGGTAGTACAGGCCGCGGCCGCGGTGCACGTCGTGGTAGGCGAGATCCAGCTGGGCCACCCGCGGCGAGGACAGCGGCAGGTCGTGCTTGGCCCGGTACCGCTCGATCAGCTGGTACTTGGTAATCCAGTCGATCTCACGGTCCACCAGGCCGAAGTTTTGCGTGTCCACCGCGTGCAGGGTGCGCTCCCACAGGTCCAGTACCTGCCGGGTGACCGCGTCAGCGCCGCGCCGGTCGGTGAAGTCCCGCGCCTTGGCCAGGTACTCCCGCTGGATGTCCAGGGCGCTGGCCTCCCGGCCATTGGCCAGCCGGACCCGGCGGCGGCCGGTCATGTCGTGGCTGACGTCCCGGATGGCCCGGATCGGGTTCTCCAGGGTCAGGTCGCGCATCACCGTGCCCGCCTCGACCATCCGCAGCACCAGGTCGGTCGCCCCGACCTTGAGCAGCATGGTGGTCTCGCTCATGTTCGAGTCGCCCACGATGACGTGCAGCCGCCGGAACCGCTCCGCGTCGGCGTGCGGCTCGTCCCGGGTGTTGATGATCGGCCGGGACCGGGTGGTGGCCGAGGACACGCCCTCCCAGATGTGCTCGGCCCGCTGGCTGACGCAGTACACCGCGCCCCGCGGGGTCTGCAGCACCTTCCCGGCGCCGCAGATCACCTGCCGGGTGACCAGGAACGGGATGAGGATGTCGGCCAGCCGGCCGAATTCACCGTGCCGTCCCACCAGGTAGTTCTCATGGCAGCCGTAGGAGTTGCCGGCCGAGTCGGTGTTGTTCTTGAACAGGTAGATGTCGCCGGCGATGCCCTCTTCGCGGAGCCGCCGGTCGGCGTCCACCAGCAGCCCTTCCAGGATCCGCTCGCCCGCCTTGTCGTGCACGACAAGGTCGAGAATGCTGTCGCATTCCGGGGTCGCGTACTCCGGGTGGCTGCCCACGTCCAGGTACAGCCGGGCCCCATTGCGCAGGAACACGTTGCTGCTCCTGCCCCACGACACCACGCGGCGGAAGAGGTACCTGGCTACCTCGTCCGGCGACAGCCGCCTGCTACCCCGGAAGGTGCAGGTGACCCCGTATTCGTTTTCCAGGCCGAAAATTCGTCTGTCCATGTCGCTCCCCCGACCCTACGTCACGACGGGCCGGACGGGCGCCAGCAGGGGGCGCCGGGCGCGTGTCGGCCAGGACTCACCAATCGACGGCGATGTACTTGGTCTCGGTGAACTCCAGCAGCCCGTCGTGGCCGCCTTCCCGGCCCAGCCCGGACTGCTTGACCCCGCCGAACGGCGCCGCCGGGTCGGACACCACGCCGCGGTTGATGCCGACCATGCCGGCCTCCAGCGCCTCGGCCACCCGCAGCGACCGGCGCAGGTCCCGGGTGTAGACGTAGGACACCAGGCCGTACTCGGTGTCGTTGGCCCACGCGATCGCGTCGGCCTCGTCACTGAACCGGACGATCGGTGCGACCGGCCCGAAGATCTCCTCGTTGAGGATGCCGGCGCCCGGTTGCACGTTGTCCAGTACGGTCGGGGCGTAGAAGAAGCCCTTGCGGTCCGGCACGGCGCCGCCGGTCAGCACCCGGCCGCCCGCCGCGGCGGCATCAGCGACCAGGCCGGCCACCTTGGACCGGGTGTCCTCGTTGACCAGCGGGCCCAGTTCGGTGCCCGGCTCCAGCCCCGGGCCGACCTTGAGCCCGCCCAGCCGGGCGGCGAAGGCGGCGGTGAACTCGTCGGCCACCGCCTCGTGCACGTAGAACCGGTTGGCGGCGGTGCACGCCTCGCCGCCGTTGCGCATCTTGGCCAGGAACGCGCCGTCCAGCGCGGCCTTGATGTCGGCGTCCTCGAAGATCAGGAACGGTGCGTTGCCGCCCAGCTCCATGGAGCAGTTGATCACCTGGTCGGCGGCCGCCTTCAGCAGCACCCGGCCGACCTCGGTGGACCCGGTGAACGACAGCTTGCGCACCCGCGGGTCGGCCAGCACGGCCTGGCTGAACCGGCTGGCCGACGAGGTGGTCACCACGTTGACCACCCCGCCGGGGACGCCCGCCTCGCGCAGGATGCCCGCCACCGCCAGCGCGGTGAGCGGGGTCTCCTTGGCCGGCTTGAGCACCACCGTGCAGCCCGCCGCCAGGGCGGGGCCGATCTTGCGGGTGGCCATCGCGGCCGGGAAATTCCACGGGGTGATCAGCACGCTCACGCCGACCGGCTGGCGCACCACCAGGATCCGGTTGGTGCCGGCCGGGGCGGTCAGCACCGAGCCGTCCATCCGGACCGCCTCCTCCGCGTACCAGCGGAAGAACTCGGCCGCGTAGCTGACCTCGCCGCGCGCGTCCGGCAGGGCCTTGCCGTTCTCCAGCGTCATCAGCCGGGCCAGCGGCTCGGCCCGCTCGGTCATCAGCGCCCAGGCCCGGCGCAGGCACTCGGCGCGCTCGCGGGGCGCAGTGGCCGCCCAGGCGGCCGCGGCCGCGTCGGCCGCGTCCACGGCGGCGAGGGCGTCCTCGGCGGTGGCGTCGGCCACCTCCGCGATGGTCTCCTCGGTGGCCGGGTCGGTGACCCCGATCTGCCCCGCTCCGCCCTTGGTCCACTCACCGCCGATGAGCAGTCCCGTGGGCACCTCGATGCCCGTGGTGGCTGCCAGGTCCGCCGTGCTCACTCGTCCTCCAGGTCTTAGCGTGTCCTGGTCATGCTCCTGCAATCGTTAGCAGTTGTCCAGGCCTCAGGGCGCCGTGCCGGTGTCGTCCGGGCTGGCGGACTCACCTGCGGCCGGGCTGGCGGACTCGTCCGGCGCCGGGGCGGCGGGGCTGGACTTGCCGCGGCGGCCGGCGCTCTTCGCCTCGGCCAGCAGCGACTCCAGCCGGGTGCCGGTGAGCCGGCGGAAGGTCCGGTGCGCCCGCCCCCGGTCCAGGATGCCCACTTCCAGCTGCCCGGCGCTGAGGTCGGCACCGTCGCCGTTGCCCTGCCCGGACAGCCCCGCGATCGCGGCGCCGAGCGCCCGTACCAGCGGCAGGCCGTCGGAATAGTGGTCCTTGAGCACCGCGGCGACCTGGTCGGCCTGGCCGCCCATGGCCACGTAGCCATGCTCCTCGGCGACCGACCCGTCGAACGTGATCCGGTAGATCTGGTCCGCGGCGGGCGTCTCACCCACCTCGCCCACCACCAGCTCCACCTCGAACGGCTTGTTGCTCTCGGTGAAGAACTGCCCGAGGATCTGCGCGTACCAGTTGGCCAGGCCCCGCGCGGTCACGTCGCTGCGGTCGTACTGGTAGCCGGTCATGTCGGCGTAGCGGACCCCGGCCTTGCGCAGGTTCTCGAACTCGTTGTAGCGGCCCACCGCGGCGAAGGCGATCCGGTCGTAGATCTCGCTGATCTTGTGCAGCGCGCTGGACGGGTTCGGCGCGACAAAGAGGATGCCGGCGTCGTACTGGATGACGACCCCGCTGCGGCCCCGCGCGATGCCCTTCCGCGCGTAGTCCGCCTTGTCTTTCATCTGCTGTTCAGGCGAGACGTAGAACGGCATACTCACCGGGCTGTTACCCCTACTCGTGTGGTGGCTGGTCGGGCGAGGCCGGGCCGGCGGTTAGCCGGCGTCCCCGGCGGCGGGGCGCAGTGGCGCGACGGGGCCGCCCGGCGAGGACATCCGCTCGGTGACCACCGCCGTGGCGTACTCGCCCGCCTCGTCGTCGGGCAGCCGCCGGAACCCGTCGGCGGTGACCTCGGCGACCACCGGGTAGATCCGCCGGGCCAGATCGGGGCCGCCGGTGGCGGAGTCGTCGTCGGCCGCGTCATAGAGCGCGTGCATGCAGACGAGCATGGCGTCCTGCCGCGGCAGGCCCTCGGTGTAGAGCTTCTTCAGCGAGCCGCGGGCGAACACCGACCCGGACCCGATGGCATGGAACGGGCGTTCCTCGTACCGGCCGCCGGTGGCGTCGTAGCTGAAGATCCGGCCCTGCCCGGCGAGGTCGTCGTAGCCGGCGAACAGCGGGACCACTATCAGCCCCTGCATGGCAGCGCCCATGTTGCCCCGGACGAAGGCGGCCAGCCGGTTGGCCTTGCCTTCCAGGGACAGCGTGCGGCCCTCGAGCTTCTCGTAGTGCTCCAGCTCCAGCTGGAACAGCCGGACCAGCTCCAGCCCGATGCCGGCCACGCCGGCGATGCCCACGCAGGAGTAGTCGTCGCTGCGGAACACCTTCTCGATGTCCCGCTGGGCGATCATGTTCCCGGCCGTGGCCCGGCGGTCACCGGCCATCACCACCCCCTCGGCGCAGCGGGCCGCGACGATCGTGGTGCCGTGCGGCAGCTTCGCCGCCTCGCCGTCCGTGGCCGCCCGCCCGCCCGGCCCCAGCCGGGCCGCGGTGGCGCCCGCCCCGGCCCCCGGCAGCATCTCCGGCGCGCAGGAGGCCACCAGGTCAGCGAAGGACGAGGTGCCCGCGTTCAGGCACACCGAGGTGAACTTCTCGCCGAAGAAACTCCCAGCCACGCCGCGTCCTTCCGGTTAGCCCGCCACTACGCCCTGACCTTACTGCCGCCCGGCACCGCCCGTGCAGCCGGTGCGGGCCACCTGGCGTCAGCCCACGGCGAACCCGGCAGCCGGGCCGCCGGGGCCGCTCTGTGCCGGCCGCGGGGACGGCTGGTCAATGGGGACGACCCTGGAACCCCCCGGGACCACCGGCTCGGCGGGGCCCTCCTGCGCCGGGCCTCCCCTCTTCCGGTCTCCCGGTCAATAGCGCCGGCGGCCGGCCGTCACTGACCGCCCTTCTGCACGTAGGAGCGGACGAACTCCTCCGCGTTCTCCTCGAGAACCTCGTCGATCTCGTCGAGGATGGCGTCCACGTCATCGGCCAGCTTCTCCTGGCGCTCCTTGACGTCCGCCGTGGACTGCGGCTCCTCCTCTTCGGTGTCCTGACTGCGCTTCGGAACCTGCCGCTGGCCCCCGGTGTCCTTTGTCGCCATGCCCGAAACCTCCGTATTGCAGGTGCTCCCTGGCTTAACCGTATCTTCGCCTCCGGGCGGCCTGTCCAACCCTGAATCGGGGAGTCTCAGTCCTGACCGGTGAGGGCGGCCACGAGTTCCGCAGCGGTCCGGCACCGGTTCAGCAGCCCGCCCACGTGGGCCCGGGTGCCCCGGAGCGGCTCCAGGGTGGGCACCCGCTGCAGCGACTCCCGGCCCGGAATGTCGAAGATGACAGAGTCCCAGGACGCGGCCGCCACCGACTCCGGGTACTGCTGCAGACAGCGGCCCCGGAAATAGGCCCGGGTGTCCTCGGGCGGCGTCTCGATCGCCGCCCGGACCTGGTCCTCGGTGACGAGCCGGGTGATCCGGCCCCGGGCGGCCAGCCGGTTGTACAGCCCGCGATCCGGGCGCACGTCGGAGTACTGCAGGTCCACCAGTTGCAGCCGCGGGTGCCCCCAGGCCAGCCCGTCCCGGGTGCGGTAGCCCTCCAGCAGTTCCAGCTTGGCCACCCAGTCCAGTTCCCGGGACAGCTGCATCGGGTCGTCAGCCAGCCGGGACAGCACCGACTCCCAGCGGTCCAGCACGTCGGAGGTCATCTCGTCCACGTCCGAGCCGAACTTGTCCTCGGTGTACTTCCGGGCCAGCTCCAGGTATTCCATCTGCAGCTGGACGCCGGTCATCTTGCGGCTATCACGCAGGGTGACCACATGGCGGCAGGACGGGTCGTGTGAGATGGCCCGCAGCTCCGCCACCGGCGACTCGATGGACAGGTCGACGCCGAGGAACTTGTCCTCGATCATCGCCAGCACCAGGGCGGTGGTGCCCAGCTTGAGATAGGTGCTGAGCTCGCTCATGTTGGCGTCGCCGATGATCACGTGCAGCCGGCGGTACTTCTCCGGGTCGGCGTGCGGCTCGTCCCGGGTGTTGATGATCGGCCGCTTGAGGGTGGTCTCCAGCCCGACCTCGACCTCGAAGAAGTCGGCCCGCTGGCTGATCTGGAAGCCGTCGTCCCGGCCGTCCGCGCCCAGCCCGACCCGGCCCGCGCCGCAGACCACCTGGCGGGACACGAAGAACGGGGTGAGGTGCCGGACGATGTCCGCGAACGGGGTGGCCCGGCGCATCAGGTAGTTCTCGTGGCACCCGTACGAGGCGCCCTTGTTGTCGGTGTTGTTCTTGTAGAGCTGGATCGGCGAGCTGCCCGGGACGGTGGCGGCCCGGGCCGCGGCCTCGGCCATCACCCGCTCCCCCGCCTTGTCCCAGATGACGGCGGCCAGCGGGTTGGTGCACTCGGGCGCCGAGTACTCCGGGTGAGCGTGGTCCACGTACAGCCGCGCCCCATTGGTGAGGATGACGTTGGCCAGGCCCAGGTCCTCGTCGGTCAGCTGGGTGGCATCGGCGGATTCCCGGGTCAGATCGAAGCCACGGGCATCACGCAGCGGATTTTCCTCCTCGAAATCCCACCGGGCCCGCCTGGTACGCGCCGAGGTCGCCGCCTGGTAGGCGTTGACCACCTGAGACGACGTCACCATGGCATTCGCCCCTGGCTGGCCGGGGACCGAGATGCCGTACTCGGTCTCCGTTCCCATTACGCGGCGCACGCTCATGGCTTCGAGCCTAGTGCCGGCCGGCGGCCACTGCGGCAGGCCACTCCGGCCGGCACCACTGCGCCCACACGCCTAGAGGTACTGCCCGGTGTTGGCGACCGTGTCGATCGAGCGCCCGGCCTCGGTGCCCTGCTTGCCGGAGACCAAGGTCCTGATGTACACGATCCGCTCGCCCTTCTTGCCGGAGATCCGCGCCCAGTCGTCGGGGTTGGTGGTGTTGGGCAGGTCCTCGTTCTCGCTGAATTCGTCCACGCAGGCGGTCATGAGATGCGCGATCCGCATGCCCTTCTGCCCGGTCTCCAGGAACTCCTTGATCGCCATCTTCTTCGCCCGGGCCACGATGTTCTCGATCATGGCGCCGGAGTTGAAGTCCTTGAAGTACAGCACTTCCTTGTCCCCGTTGGCGTAGGTCACCTCGAGGAACCGGTTCTCCTCCGTCTCGCTGTACATCCGCTCGACGACCCGCTGGATCATCGCGTCCACCGTCGCCTCCCGCGACCCGCCGTGCTCGGCCAGGTCGTCGGGGTGCAGCGGCAGCCCGGTCAGCACGTACTTGGAGAAGATGTCCTTAGCCGCCTCCGCGTCGGGGCGCTCGATCTTGATCTTGACGTCGAGCCGGCCCGGGCGCAGGATGGCCGGGTCGATCATGTCCTCCCGGTTGGAGGCGCCGATGACGATGACGTTCTCCAGCCCTTCGACGCCGTCGATCTCGGACAGCAGCTGCGGGACGATGGTGTTCTCCACGTCGCTGGACACGCCCGAGCCGCGGGTGCGGAAGATCGAGTCCATCTCGTCGAAGAACACGATGACCGGCATGCCTTCGCTGGCCTTCTCCCGGGCCCGCTGGAAGACCAGCCGAATGTGCCGCTCGGTCTCGCCGACGTACTTGTTGAGCAGCTCAGGGCCCTTGATGTTGAGGAAGAAGCTCTTGCCCTCCCGGGCCGCCCCGTCCGGCACCGCCTCGCCGGACTCAGCCCGCTGCTGCGCGGTCCGCCTCGCCACCTGCTTGGCCAGCGAGTTGGCGACCGCCTTGGCGATCAGCGTCTTGCCGCAGCCGGGGGGGCCGTACAGCAGCACGCCCTTGGGCGGCCGCAGCTGGTGCTCCCGGAACAGGTCGGCGTGCAGGTAAGGCAGTTCCACCGCATCGCGGATCTGGACGATCTGCGGGCCCAGGCCGCCGATGTCGGAGTAGGTGATGTCCGGCACCTCCTCCAGGATCAGCTCCTCGACCTCAGCCTTGGGAATGCGCTCGTACACGTAGCCGGACCGCGGCTCCAGCAGCAGCGAGTCGCCGGCCCGCAGGGTGGCCGCGCGCAGCGGCTCGGCCAGCCGGACCACCCGCTCCTCGTCCGCGTGCGAGATCACCAGCGCCCGGTCGCCGCCCTCGAGCAGCTCCTTGAGCATGACGATCTCGCCCACGGTCTCGTAGCCCTGGGCGATGACCACGTTGAGCGCCTCGTTCAGCACGACCTCCTGGCCGGGCCGCAGCGACTCGAGCTCGACCGCCGGGCTGACGCTGACCCGCATCTTCCGGCCACCGGTGAACACGTCGGCGGTGCCGTCCTCGGAGGCCTGCAGGAACACGCCGAACCCGGACGGCGGCTGGGCCAGCCGGTTGACCTCTTCCTTCAGCGCCACGATCTGGTCGCGCGCTTCCCGCAGTGTGTCAGCCAGCCGCTCGTTCTGGCCGGTCACCGCGGTGAGGTTGGCCTCCGTCTCACGCAGCCGCTCCTCGAGCAGCCGGACGTGCCTCGGTGCGTCGGCCAGCCTGCGCCGCAGCACCGCCACCTCCTCCTCGAGGAAGGAGATCTGCGTGGTGAGGCCCTGAACCTGGTCGTCGTGCCGCGCGGTGCGCGATCCTTCATCACGACTGGCCACGCCCCCACCCCCTTCCGAGAGCAGACTTCACTTAGACCCTACCTATCCGTGGCCCTGGCGTAACCTCGTGCCGCCTGCCGCTGACATTGTCACTGATCAGGCTCCCCGCGGGAAGCCTTCGCCGGCCGGCGCCGGCGAGGCGGCGCCACGGCGCCGGCCGCCAGCCGCCGGGCCGTGATCAGGAAGCCGGTGTGCCCCACCATGCGGTGCTCAGGCCGCACGGCCAGCCCGTCGGCGTGCCAGCCGCGGACCAGTGATTCCCAGGCCGCCGGCTCGTCGTAGCCGCCATGTTCCCTGATCGCCTCGACTGTCCTGGACAGCTGGGTGACCGTGGCGACATAGCAGCACAGCACGCCGCCGCTGGTCAGCGCGACGGCGGACAGCGCCACGAACTCCCACGGCGCGAGCATATCCAGTACCACCCTGTCGAACCTATCCGCTGGCTCCGCGCCCACACTAACCACCTCGCCCCCGGGCGTGCCGGCCGGCAGCTCAGCCAGGTCGCCTACCCGCAGGTCCCACGCGGGATGCGGGCCGCCGAAAAATCGTTCGACATTGGCCCGGGCGATGTCGGCGAAGTCGGCCCGCCGCTCGTAGGAGACCAGCCGCCCGGCGGTGCCGACCGAGCGCAGCAGCCAGCAGGCGAGGGCCCCGGACCCGGCGCCCGCCTCCAGCACCACCGCCCCGGGGAACACGTCCGCCAGCGCGACGATCTGGGCCGCGTCCTTGGGATAGACAACCGCCGCGCCCCGGGACATGGCCAGGGTGAAATCGGCCAACAGCGGGCGCAGCGCGACGTACGGCGTGCCGCCGGAGGATTTCACCACGCTGCCCTCCGGCGCGCCGATCAGGTCGTCGTGGGCCACCCCGCCGCGGTGGGTGTGGAAGATCCGGCCCTCGGCCAGCACCAGCAGGTGCTTGCGGCCCTTGGGGTCGGTGAGCTGGACCTGGTCTCCGGGGGCGAACGGGCCGCGGGGCTGACGGATCACGCCGGACAGGGTAGCGCTAGACGCCGGCGAAGGCGTGGTCCAGATCGCTGGCCGAGAGCACCCCGTACACCTGGCCCGAGGGCTCCACCAGCAGGTACTCCGAGGCTGGGGTGCGCCGCACCGCCTCCAGGAGAGCCATCCCGGACAGGTCGGCGGGCAGCACCAGGCCGCCCTCGACACTCCGGGCCAGCGAGCCGGCGTCCACCCAGGGCCGGCGCTGCGGCGGTACCGCCATCACCGCGCCCTCGTTCACGATCGCGATCGGCTTGTCCTCGTGATCCACGACGACCAGGGCGCGGGCCCCGGCCGCATCGGCCCGGCGGATCGCCTCCGCCAGCGGCAGCGAGGCCGGGATGGCGATGGCCCGCCGGGCCAGCGTCCGGGCCTGCAGCCCGGGCAGCCGCTCCCGGACCCGGCTGGCGCGCAGTGACTGGGTGGCGCCGGTCCACATGAAGGCGGCGATGACGCCGAGCCAGAGCGCGGAGGGCAGCACCTGGCTGCCCGACCGGCTCAGCATGATCAGCGGGACGGCCAGCACGGCCAGGGCCAGCACCCGGCCCGCCCAGGCGGCCACCACGGTGCCGGTGGAGGCCTTGCGGGTGAGTTTCCACACGCCGGCCCGGAGCATCCGGCCGCCGTCGAGCGGCAGCCCGGGCAGCAGGTTGAACAGGCCGACCAGCAGGTTGGCCCAGACGAGCTGCTGGATCAGCAGCTCGGGGAGGCCGCCCAGCCGGACCGCGAGCAGCACGCCATAGCCGATCGCCGCGAGAACCAGCGAGATCAGCGGCCCGGCCGCCGAGACGAGGAACTCCTTGCCGGGGGTCGGCGGCTCCTGCTCGATCTCGGAGAACCCGCCGAGCGGGTAGAGCAGGATGCGGCGCACCGGCAGCCCGAAGCCACGGGCGACCAGGGAATGGCTCAGCTCGTGCACCAGGACCGAGACGTAGAGCAGGACCACGAACGCCGCCGCCACCAGGTAGCGCGCGCCGCTGGAGGCCGCCACCACCGGGCTGTTCGCGTACAGCAGGATGAACAGGGCGGCGATCAGGAACCAGTAGGGCGAGATGTAGACCGGGATCCCGAAGGGCCGCGCGATCCGCACGCCGGGGTTGGGTCCCTGGGGTGCCTTCCTTGCCGGCCGGGTGCCTGCCACGCCTTGATGCTACGTGCTGCGCAGCCCAGGTGACGGCGGCCGGCGCGCCGGGCCGGCGGGCTGGCCGCAAATACGGGCAACTGTCGGATGCGTGCCCTAGCCTCCCAGGCATGGCCGATGTGACGACCGGGGTGCGCGCGCTGTCCCCGTCCCGGGCGGGCGACTTTCTCACCTGCCCGCTGCTCTACCGGTTCCGGGTCATCGACCGGCTGCCGGAGCCGCCGAGCCCGGCCGCCACCCGAGGCACGCTGGTGCACGCGGTCCTGGAACGCCTGTTCGACCGCGCGGCCGCCGACCGGACCCCGGAAACGGCCCGGGCGGCGCTGCAGCCGGAGTGGGAGCGGCTGCTCAGCGCCGATCCCGGCCTGGCCGGGCTGTTCCCCGAGGAGGCCGATCGGCTCAGCTGGCTGCAGGAGGCCGCGGCCATGCTCGACCGGTACTTCGCCCTGGAGGACCCGCGGCGCCTGGAGCCGGCCCACCGTGAGCTGCGCGTGGAGGCCGAGCTCAGCTCCGGGCTGCAGTTGCGGGGCTACATCGACCGGCTGGACATCGCGCCCGGCGGTGCGATCCGGATCGTGGACTACAAGACCGGGACCGCTCCGCCCGCCGAGTTCGAGGCGCGGGCGCTATTCCAGATGAAGTTCTACGCGCTGGTGCTGTGGCGGGCCCGGGGCCAGGTGCCGCGGCTGCTGCAGCTGATGTACCTCGGCAACGGCGAGATCGTCCGGTATGCCCCGGACGAGGCCGACCTGCGGGCCACCGAGCGGAAGGTGGAGGCGCTGTGGCAGGCCATCGAGCGGGCCCGGGTGGCCGGGGACTGGCGGCCCCGGCCGGGGCGGCTGTGTGCCTGGTGCGCGCATCAGGCGCTGTGCCCGGCGTTCGGCGGCACCCCGCCGCCGCTGCCCAGGCCGGACGTGGTGGCGGACGGCCTGGCGGCTGCGGACGGGCCCGGCGGGGACCTGGCCGGGGCGGCCGGCCTCAGCTGATGCCGCGGCGCCGCAGGATGTCGGCGATCTCGCCGAAGTCGTCGTCGGCCGGGGTCGCGGGCTTACCCTGGCCCGGCTTGCCCGCGGCGGGCTTGAGCGCCTTGCCGGGCGGCGGCCCGCCCGCGGCCCGCGGCGGCCCGCCGGCGGAACTCGCGACCTGGCCGCGCCCCCGCCGCCGCATGGTGCCGGAGACGGCGAAGAGGACCACGATCAGCACGGTCACCCCGATACCCGCCCAGACCTGCGGCGAGAGCAGCAGGTTCGAGGCAAAGCTGGCGATGGCCGAGCCGATCTGCCACAGCATCCGGACCGCCTTGGTCAGATAGGCGGCGAGCGGGATGAGCGACACCGCCACCATCCGCAGCCCCGCGGCCGCGCCGCGGCGGCGCCAGACCAGCCAGCTCAGGATCAGCCCCAGCAGGGTCAGCCCGCCGCACAACGGGAGCCACGGGAATTCGTTGTAGGTCATGGCCGCTCCCCTCGGCAGCGTTACGCCGTACCTAGAGGCTACCCGCAGTGGGGGTGTTCTCCGGGAAGTGGCAGGCGACCTGGTGCCCGGGCGACAGCTCGGCCAGCGGGGGCTCGGTCGTGCGGCACACCTCCTGAGCCTTCCAGCACCGGGTGTGGAAGCGGCAGGCGGGCGGCGGGTTGAGCGGGCTGGGCACGTCCCCGGTCAGCCGGATCCGCTCCCGGCGCTGGCGCTGGCCCTGGCTGCGCACCGGGGACGGCACCGGGACGGCGGTCATCAGCGCCACCGTGTACGGGTGCCGGGGCCGGGCGTACAGCTCGTCCCGGCCGGCCAGTTCCACGATCTTGCCCAGGTACATGACCGCGACCTGGTCGCTGATGTGCCGGACCACGGACAGGTCGTGCGCGATCACCACGTAGGTGAGGTTCAGCTCGTTCTGCAGGTCTTCGAGCAGGTTGACCACCTGCGCCTGGATCGACACGTCCAGCGCGGAGACCGGCTCGTCGGCCACGATCAGCTTGGGCCGCAGCGCGAGGGTGCGGGCGATGCCGATGCGCTGCCGCTGGCCGCCGGAGAACTCGTGCGGATAGCGGTTGTAGTGCTCCGGGTTCAGCCCGACCATCTCCAGCAGCTCCTGGACGGTGGCCTTGATGCCCTTCTCGGTCTTGACCTTCTGCAGCCGCAGCGGCGCACCGACGATCGAGCCGACCGTGTGCCGGGGGTTGAGCGAGGAGTACGGGTCCTGGAAGATCATCTGGACATCGCGGCGCAGCGGCCGCATCCGGCCGGCCGACAGGTGGGTGACGTCGTGCCCGTTGAACACGATGCGGCCCGCGGTCGGCTCGAGCAGCCGGGTGAGCAGCCGCCCGGTGGTGGTCTTGCCGCAGCCGGACTCGCCGACCAGGCCCAGGGTCTGCCCCGGGGAGACCGAGAAGCTGATGCCGTCCACGGCCTGGACCGCGCCGACCCGCTGCCGGAAGATCACTCCCCGGGTCACCGGGAAGTGCTTGACCAGCCCGGTGACCTCGAGCAGCGCGCTGCCATCGGGGCCGGCCGGGGCACCGGCCGGCCCGGCGGTGTCTACGGGGGTGCTCACACGTCTCCCTGGATGCTGGGCGCGGCGGCCGCGGCCGCGCCGGACTGGCTGCGCATGGCCCGCCGCTGGTCGGCGGTCAGGTGGCAGGCCACCCGGTGGCCGGGGGCGATCTCGCGCAGCGCCGGAATCTCACTGGCGCTGCGTCCCCCGGTCTGGCCGGCGTACGCGCAGCGGGGATGGAACGGGCAGCCGGGCGGCACGTTGATCAGGCTCGGCGGCGTCCCCTTGATGGGGACCAGCCGCTCCAGCCGCGCGCTGTCCAGCCGGGGCATCGACCGGAGCAGGCCCCAGGTGTAGGGGTGGCCCGGCTCGCCGAAGATGTCCTCGGCGCTGCCGTACTCCGCCATCCGGCCCGCGTACATGACCAGGATGTCGTCGGACAGTTCGGCCACCACGCCGAGGTCGTGGGTGATGATGATGACCGCCGAGTGGTACTCGGCCTGCAGGTCCCAGATCAGGTCCAGGATCTGCGCCTGGACGGTCACGTCCAGCGCGGTGGTCGGCTCGTCGGCGATGAGCAGTTCCGGGTCGCAGCTCAGCGCCATGGCGATCATGGCCCGCTGCCGCATGCCGCCGGAGAACTGGTGCGGGTAGTCGTCCGCCCGGGTGGCCGGCTGCGGGATGCCGACCCGGTCCAGCATGTCCACCGCGTGCTGCCGGGCCGCCTTCTTGCTCACCCGGTTGTGCACCAGGTAGGCCTCGGCGATCTGCGCGCCGACGGGGTAGTACGGGTGCAGCGACGACAGCGGGTCCTGGAAGATCATCGCCATCTTGCTGCCGCGCAGCTCGCGGACCCGGGTGGGCGTGGCCGCGACCAGGTCCTCGCCGTCCAGCCAGATCTGCCCGGTGATCTGGGCCCGGCTGCCGTGATGCAGCCCCATGATGCCGAGGCTGGTGACGCTCTTCCCGGAGCCGGACTCCCCCACGATGCCCAGCGTGCGGCCGCGCTCCAGGGTGAACGACAGCCCGTCCACCGCCTTGACCAGCCCGTCGTCGGTGGGGAACTGGATGCGCAGGTCCCTGACGTCCAGCAGGGTGCCGCCGGCCATCAGGCCCGCACTCTCGGGTTGACGAAGGCGTACAGGACGTCCACCACCAGGTTGGCGATGACGATGAAGAACGCGGCCAGCATGGTGACTCCCAGGATCTCCGGCAGGTCCTGGTTCTGCACCGCCTCGATGGTGAACAGGCCCAGGCCGTGCAGCGAAAACGTGTACTCGGTGATGATCGCGCCGCCGAGCAGCAGGCCGAGGTCCATGCCGAAGATGGTGACGATGGGGGTCAGCGCGGCGCGGAGCCCGTGTTTGGTGATGACGACCCGTTCCCGCAGGCCTTTCGCCCGGGCGGTGCGGATGTAGTCCTCGCTCATCGTCTCCAGCATGCCCGCCCGGGTCAGCCGGGCATACAGCGCGGCGTACAGGAACGCCAGGCAGACCCACGGCAGCACCAGGTTGCGCGCCCACAGCAGCGGGTTGGTGGTGAAGGGGACGAACGTCACGTTGGGGAAGATCGGGATCTTGTAGCTGAACAGGGCCAGCGAGATCAGCCCGGTGAAGAAGATGGGCAGCGAGACCCCGGCCAGCGCGATGCCCATGGAGAACCGGTCAAAGACGCTGCCCCGGCGCAGCGCCGAGATGACCCCGATGGTCACCCCGCCGACCAGCCACAGCACCGCCGCCCCGATGGCCAGCGAGACCGTCACCGGCAGGTCGCTGACCATCTGCGGCCACACCGGCTGCTGGCTCTTGAACGAGTACCCGAAGCACGGCGGCGGGCAGTAGGTGACCGAGGTGCCGGTGTTGTAGTGGGTGCCGGCCACGATGCCCTTGAGGAACTCGCCGTACTGCACGTACAGCGGCTTGTCCAGGCCGAGCGCGTTCTCCATGGCCAGCACCGCGGACCGGTCCGGGTTGCGGCCGACGTACTGGGTGGCCAGCTGGTAGCTGTTCTGCCCGGCCAGCCTCGGGATGAGGAAGAAGATCGCGTACACGATGATGCTGACCACGATCAGCAGGAACACCGTGGCGATCAGCCGCCGGATGATGAATGTGATCACGATGCGCGGCGCTGGTGCCTGGCCGGGCGGGCCCGGCCAGGCACCAGCCTCCTCACTTTCTCCCCGCTACTTCGTGCCCAGCACGGCGTAGTTGTACATGCCGTAGTAGGTCTGAACGTAGACGTTGGTCAGGTTCGGGCTCCGGTACAGCAGCGCCTTCGCGTACACCCCGGGCAGAATCGCCGCGTCCTTCATGATCTGCATGTCGATCTGCGCGGTGTAGGAGTTGCGGGTGGTGGCGTCGTTGGTCGTGGCAATCTTGTCCAGCAGGTTGTTCACCTTCGGGTCGTTGAGCTCCTCGATGTTGGTGTTCCCGGCCGGGCTGATCGTGTTGCCGGCCGCGATGAAGTCGAGGAACCCGTAGCCGTCCGGCCAGTCCGCTCCCCAGCCGCCGACGTCCAGGCCCAGGTTGTGGGAGTGCACGTAGTTGGGCACGCCTGCGAAGTTGCTGAAGTAGGTGCCGGACGGGTAGCCGTGCAGCGAGAGCTTGATGCCCACCTGCGCCAGCGACGCCTGCAGCGCCTGGGCGGTCGCGACCTCCTTGGGCCGGTCACTGCGGTAGGCGATCCCGGTGCTGAACCCGTCCGGGTGCCCGCAGGCCTTGAGCGCCGCCTTGGCCTTGGCCACATCCCCGTTGGGCTTGCTGGTCGCCTCGTACAGATCGAAGCTCTGGTGCCCGACGACGTTGGGCGGGGTCACGGTGCTGGCGATCGCACCGCCCGCCACCGGGCCACCGTAGGCGGTCTGGTAGTTGGTCTTGTTGGCCGCGTACTCGACGGCGATCCGGCAGTTCACGTTGTTCAGCGGCGCCACCTTGGTGTTGAGGTAGGTGAACCAGAGGAAGCCGTTGATCGGGTTGTCGGAGGAATTCTTCAGCGACGGCTGGGACAGGACCTTGGCCCGGGCCGCCGCCTGCACGCCGGTGCCGGCCGCATCGACGTCCAGGTCCCCGGCCAGCAGCCGGCTGTCGATGTCGTTGGCGTTCATGTTCCAGGTGATGGTGATCTTGCTGGCCAGCTGCTTGGCGTTCGGGTCGGTGGACGCCTGCCAGTGCGGGTTAGGCACCAGCGTGGTCTGCTTGTTCAGCTGGTAGCTCTGGAACATGTACGGCCCGGTGGACACCGGGTGCAGCTGGTAGTTGGTGCCGGTGTCCTTGTTCGGCGGGACCGGCGCGGTCTGCGGGATCGCCACCACGTAGTTGAAGTCCGCGAACGGCTTCGCCAGATGGAAGACGACCGTGGTGGCGTTCGGCGTGTCCACCGCCTTGAGGCCCATCAGGTTCTTGGACCGGTCGGTGTACGGGCCGGGGTAGGCCGGCTTCTGCGGCGCCAGCAGCAGCGAGAAGTAGTTCGGCCCGAGCGGCAGCTTGGACCGGTCGAAGGTGCGCTCGACCGCGTACTTGACGTCCTGCGAGGTGACCGTCGTGCCGTCCTCGAACTTGATGTTCGGCTGGAGGTGGTAGGTCCAGGTCAGCCCGTTGTCGCTGACCACGCCAGGGCCGGTGGCCAGGTCCGGGACGACCTGCAGGCCGCACTTGCCCGGGCAGGACTTGTAGGTCATCAGCGGCATCGTGTAGAGCCGGGTCAGGTCCCACATGAACGCGTAGTAGGTGTTGCCCGGGTCCGTCGAGTCCGGCGTGCTGCTGTCACCGAAAGTCAGCGTGCCGCCCTTATGAGTGGACGGGTTGACCACGCTGCTGAGGCCGGCGTTGTACCCGGCGGACCCGCCGGAGCTGGAACTCCCGCCGCTCCCGCCGCTCCCGCCGCTCCCGCTGCTGCCGCCGCAGGCGGCCAGGGCCAGGGCGGCGGCCGCGCCCAGTGCGGCCAGGCCCAAGGTGCTGCGTCTCCTCATCAGGTAAACGCCTCCTGTCATTTCTCTTCGTTTCCTGAGGGAAAGGTCGTCATCGGATGCTGCGCGGGTCGAGAGCGTCGCGCAGCCCGTCGCCGAACAGGTTGAACGCCATGACCGTGATGAAGATGGCCAGGCCGGGAATGAGCATGTAGGCGGGGTCGATCGACCAGTAGCCGTCGCTCACGGCGTCCGAGAGCATCCCGCCCCAGCTCGCCTGGGGCGGGATGATGCCGACGCCGAGGTAGGACAGCGACGCCTCGAACAGGATGTTGGTCGGGATCAGCAGGGTGGCGTAGACCAGGATCGGCGCCACGAGGTTGGGCAGCAGTTCACGGAACAGGATGTAAGGGCCGCGGGCGCCCATGCTGCGGGCGGCGTCCACGAACTCGCGCTCGCGCAGCGACAGGGTCTGGCCCCGGACGATCCGGCCCATGTAAGGCCAGGCGAAGAAGCCGATGACGAAGACCAGCAGGCTGATCCGCAGCCCGTTGCCGGACAGGCCGAAGGCTGACGAGGGGATCACGCCGACCAGCGCGATCGCGAAGACCAGCAGCGGGAAGGCGAGGAACACGTCCATCGCCCGGGCGATCACCGCGTCCACCCAGCCGCCGAAGAAGCCGGCGATGATGCCCATGACCACGCCGATGCCGACGGCCAGGGCGGTGGACAGGAAGGCGATCAGCAGCGACACCCGGGCGCCGTTCACCACCCGGCTGAGCACGTCGCGCCCGGTGACCGGTTCCACCCCGAACGGGTGGGCCATCGAGACCCCGCCAAACGGCCCGTTCGGCCGGCTGTAGGTCGGGTTGATCAGGTTGGCGTGGTAGGTGTCGGGGTTCTGCACCAGGAACGGGCCGATGACGGCGACCAGGATGAGCAGCACGATCACCGCACCGCCGGCCATGGCCACCTTGTCCCGGCGCAGCCGCAGCCAGGCGATCTGGCCGAGCGAGCGGCCTTCGATGGCCCGGCCGGGGATGCTGCCGGGGGCTATCTCCGGTGCCAGTTCCCCGGACGGCGAGACGTCCAGCGGTGCTGCCATCAGGCGCGGCTCCCCCTGCTCTGCGGATCGGAAAGCAGGCGGGAAAAAAATTGCTCTACCCCGCCCACGGACGTGCGTAACCCCGGCAACTGGGCTCTTACCGGGAGGATCTACCGTTTTGCCTGGTCTGCGCCAGGGTTAGCGCGGGGTCGTGCCTGGATTGTGACCGAATCAGGACTCGGCCGTCATGGCCTGCGGCTGGTGACCGGCCACCACCGCACGCAGCGCGCCCAGGTCGAGGTGCTCCAGGGAGGGCACGGTGAGCCGGGCCAGCCCGTCCGGCGGCGGCACGCTGGGCACGGCGACGACCGCGCACCCGGCCGCGTGCGCCGAGGTGATCCCGGTGGGCGAGTCCTCCAGCGCGGCACAGCGCTCGGGCGCCACCCCGAGCCGGGCGGCGGCCTGCCGGTACGGCTCGGGATCCGGCTTTCCCTTGATCACGTCGGCGGCGCACACCGTCACCGGGAAGCTGACCCCGATGGAGCCCAGCGCCGCCTCCATGATCTCCCGTTCCGCCGAGGTCACCAGGGCGGAGGGCAGCCCGGCGGCGGTGATCTCGGCCAGCAGGCCGGCCGCGCCGGGCATCAGCGGGACCCCGCGGCGGCGCACCAGGTCGGCCATGCCGCCGGTGAGCCACTCGGCGATCGTCTCCGCCGCGACCGGGATCACCGCTTTGCTCTGCATGTACGCCGTGGACCGGCGCAGCGAGCCGCCGATGAGGTGCTCCTGGTCGGCCGGCCTCCAGGGGCCGCCCATCCGGGCCATGATCTGCGCCTCGATCTCGAACCAGAGCGGTTCCGAATTGACCAGGAGCCCGTCCATGTCGAACAGGATCGCCTGCAGCGTCATGCCGAGAAGTACTTCGCCTCGGGGTGGAAGGTGATCAGCGCGTCCGTGGCCTGCTCGGGGACCAGCTGGAACTCCTCGGACAGGCTGACCCCGATCCGGTCCGGGGCCAGCAGCCGGACCACCTTGGCCCGGTCCTCCAGGTCCGGGCAGGCCGGGTAGCCGAACGAGTAGCGGCAGCCGCGGTAGCCCACCCGCAGGATGCCGTCCAGGTCGGCTGGGTCATCGCCGGCCAGGCCGGTCTCCTGCCGGATCCGCCCGTGCCAGTACTCGGCGAGCGCCTCGGTGAGCTGGACCGACAGCCCGTGCAGCTCCAGGTACTCCCGGTAGGCGTTCTTGGCGAACAGCTCCGCGGTGGCCCGGCTGACCGCCGGGCCCACGGTCACCAGCTGGAAGGCGACCACGTCCGGCTGGCCGCCGGCCCGGGGCCGGAAGAAGTCGGCCAGGCACAGGTGCCGGTCGTGGCGCTGCCGCGGGAAGGTGAACCGTTCCCGCTCGGACCCGTCGCCGTCCAGCACGATCAGGTCGTTGCCGTCGCTGACCGCCGGGAAGTACCCGTAGACCACGGCCGCGGCGAGCAGGCCCTCGGTCTGCATCCGCTCCAGCCACATCCGCATCCGCGGCCGGCCCTCGGTCTCGACCAGCTCGTCGTAGGACGGCCCGCTGCCCCGGGCCGGGCGCAGCCCCCACTGCCCCATGAAAGTGGCCCGCTCGTCCAGGAACGCGGCGTAGTCGGTGAGCGGGATGCCCTTGACGACGCGGTCACCGGTGAACGGCGGCACCGGCACCGGCGCGTCGCGGGCCACGTCCGACCGCTCTGGCATGTCCGCGGGCTCGGTGACCTGTAGCCGCGCCCCGGCCCGCACCCGGCGCTCGCGCAGCGGCGGCAGGGCCACCCCGGCCACCCCCCGCTTGACCGCCATGAACGCGTCCATCAGCCGCAGGCCCTCGAACGCGTCCCGCGCGTAACGGACCTCCCCGTCGAACAGGCTGGCCAGGTCCTGCTCCACGTAGGCCCGGGTCAGCGCGGCGCCGCCGAGGAGCACCGGCCACCGCCCGGCCAGCCCGCGCGCGTTCAGCTCGGCCAGGTTGTCCCGCATCACCACGGTCGACTTGACCAGCAGCCCGGACATCCCGATCACGTCGGCGCCCTGCTCGGCCGCGGCGTCCACGATGGCCGACAGTGGCTGCTTGATGCCGATGTTGACCACGTCGTAGCCATTGTTGGACAGGATGATGTCCACCAGGTTCTTGCCGATGTCGTGCACGTCGCCGCGGACGGTGGCCAGCACGATCCGGCCCTTGCCGTCCTCACCGGACCGCTCCATGTGCGGTTCCAGGTGGCCGACCGCCAGCTTCATCACCTCAGCGGAGGTCAGCACGAACGGCAGCTGCATCTGCCCGGCGCCGAACAGGTCGCCGACCGTCTTCATCCCGTCCAGCAGCACGTCGTTGACGATTTCCAGGGCAGGGCGCCGGGCCAGCGCCTCGTCCAGGTCGGCTTCCAGGCCAACCTTCTCGCCGTCGATGATCCGCCGCTTGAGCCGCTCCCACAGCGGCAGGGCGGCCAGTTCGGCGGCCCGGGAGGCCTTGACCGCGGCCGCGTCCACACCCTCGAACAGCTCCAGCAGCCGGGCCAGCGGGTCGTAGCCGTCCCGCCTGCGGTCGTAGATGAGGTCCAGGGCCGCCTGCAGCTGATCGTCCGGGATCCGGTTGATCGGCATGATCCGGGCCGCGTGCACGATGGCGGAGTCCAGGCCGGCCCGGACGCATTCGTCCAGGAAGACCGAGTTGAGCACGGCCCGGGCCGCCGGATTGAGGCCGAAGGACACGTTGGAGACGCCGAGGGTGGTCTGCACCTCCGGGTAGCGGCGCTTGACCTCCCGGATCGCCTCGATCGTCTCCATGGCGTCGCGACGCGTCTCCTCCTGCCCGGTGGCGATCGGGAAGGTGAGGCAGTCCACGATGATGTCGCTGACCCGCATCCCCCAGTTCCGGGTCAGGTCCTCGATCAGCCGGGTGGTCACCGCGACCTTCCAGTCGGCGGTCCGGGCCTGCCCCTGCTCGTCGATGGTGAGTGCGATCACCGCGGCGCCATGCTCGGCGATCAGCGGCATGACCCGGGCGATCCGCGAGTCCGGGCCGTCCCCGTCCTCGTAGTTGACCGAGTTCACCACGGCCCGCCCGGCCAGCAGCTCCAGGCCGGCCCGGATCACCTCGGGCTCGGTGGAGTCGAGCACCAGCGGCAGCGTGGCGGCGGTGGCCAGCCGGCTGGCCACCTCGGCCATGTCGGCCGCCCCGTCGCGGCCGACGTAGTCCACGCACACGTCGAGCAGGTGCGCGCCGTCCCGGGTCTGCGCCCGGGCGATCTCCACGCAGTCGTCGTACCGGCCGTCCAGCAGCGCTTCGCGGAAGGCCTTGGACCCGTTCGCGTTGGTCCGTTCCCCGATGGCCAGGAAGGAGGTGTCCTGGCGGAACGGCACGTGGCTGTACAGCGAGGCCACGCCCGGCTCGGGCCGGGGCCGGCGGTGGGCGGCCGGGCGGCCGCGCAGCCGGTCCACGACCAGCGCCAGGTGCTCCGGGGTGGTGCCGCAGCACCCGCCGACCAGGGCCAGGCCGAACTCGTCGGTGAATCGCCGGTGCGCCTCGGCCAGCTGATCCGGGCTGAGCGGGTACCGGGCGCCGTCGGCAGTGAGCTCCGGGAGGCCGGCGTTGGGCATGCAGGACAGCGGGACGCGCGCCCGGCTGGCCAGGTAGCGCAGATGCTCGCTCATCTCCCCGGGGCCGGTGGCGCAGTTCAGCCCGATCATGGAGACGCCAAGTGGCTCCAGCACGGCCAGCGCCGCGCCAATCTCGCTGCCGAGCAGCATGGCGCCGGTGGTCTCGATGGTCACCTGGGCGATGAGCGGGACCGCCACGCCCGCCGCGGTCATCGCGCGGCGCGCGCCGATCACCGCCGCCTTGGCCTGCAGCAGGTCCTGGGCGGTCTCGACGATCAGCGCGTCGGCGCCGCCGCGGAGCAGGCCGGCCGCGTTCCGCTGGTAGGCGTCCCGCAGTTCGGCGAAGGTCACATGGCCGAGGGTGGGCAGCTTGGTGCCCGGGCCCATGGAGCCGAAGACCCAGCGCGGCCGCTGCGGGGTGGACCAGGCATCGGCCGCGGCCCGGGCGAGCCGGGCACCCGCCTCGGACAGTTCGCCGACGCGGTCACTCAGCCCGTATTCGCCCAGCGCGGAAAGGTTCGTCCCGAACGTGTTGGTCGTGATCGCGTCCACCCCGGCCTCGAGGTAGCCGTCATGCACCGCGCGGACCACGTCCGGCCGGCTGACGTTGAGGATCTCGTTGCAGCCCTCGTGCCCCTCGAAGTCACTCAGCGCCACGTCGCTGGCCTGCAGCATGGTGCCCATCGCCCCATCGGCGATCAGCACCCGCTGCCCCAGGGCGGCGGGCAGTTCCGGGGACGGGAGGTAGGGCGCAGGCCCGGCAGCAGTCATAGGCCATCTATTGTAGGGCGACGCAGCAAGGGGGCCTGGGCGGAAGCCCTGGGCAACCGACCCGGGGCACCCAGTGATCATGGCAGGACACGTACCCTGGTGTCCA
Organism: uncultured Actinomycetes bacterium; assembly: GCA_963837515.1. GTDB lineage: Bacteria > Actinomycetota > Actinomycetes > Streptosporangiales > Streptosporangiaceae > RYN-230. The sequence goes on along the minus strand of CAWINT010000014.1, from coordinate 99,459 downwards.
TCGGCGGCGGCCGGGAAGGAGGAGGTGAGTGATCGAGCTGAACAATGTCCGTAAGCTCACCTCGCCAGCGGTCATCGCCGCCTTCGAAGGCTGGAACGACGCCGGAGAGGCCGCGAGTGGCGTGATCGATCACCTGGGCATCGGCTGGGAAGCGACCCAGATCGGGGCGATCGACCCGGAGGACTACTACGACTTCCAGGTGACCCGGCCGGTAATGGAGGTGTCGGAGGGGCGGACCGAGCGCCTCGTCTGGCCGACCACCCGGCTGTCCCTGGCCACCCCGGAGGGCCTGAGCCGGGACGTGGTGCTGGTGCACGGGATCGAGCCCAACATGCGCTGGCGGGCCTTCAGCGCCGAACTGGTCCAGGCCTTCACCGACCTGGGCGCGCAGACGGTGGTGCTGCTCGGTGCGCTGCTGGCCGACTCGCCGCACACCCGCCCGGTCCCGGTGGCGGCGGCCGCCTCGGACCCGGCACTGGCCACGGAACTGCACGTCGAGCCGGTCGAGTACAAAGGGCCGACCGGCATCGTCGGGGTGTTGCAGCACGCCTGCACTCAGGCGGGTATCGCCGCGGTTTCGCTCTGGGCGTCCGTGCCGCACTATGTGGCGCAGCCGCCCAGCCCGAAGGCCACCCTGGCGCTGCTGCGCGGGGTGGAGGATGTGCTGGACGCCTCGCTGCCGCTGGGCGACCTGCCGCAGGAGGCGCGGGCCTGGGAACGCGGGGTGGACGAGCTGGCCGAGGCCGACACCGAGGTGGCCGACTACGTGCGCACCCTGGAGGAGGCGAAGGACGCCACCGACCTCCCCGAGGCCAGCGGCGATGCCATCGCCCGCGAATTCGAGCGCTACCTGCGCCGTCGCCGCCACCCCGGCGAACCTGGCCGGTAAGCACCGATCAGCGGTCCCTGAACCTGGGCGATGGGAGCACCAGGCTTCCCACGCGCGGCTCGTCCGCGCTCGGCGCGCAGCGGCGATCGGGGGTTCCAGGGGTCGTCCCCCTGGACTAATACGGCGGCCAGGGAACGGCCGGCCAGTCTTCCGGCGGGTGCGGGTGGGCCCGGGCCGCGAGCAGCAGTTCCACCCGCTGCCGGGTGGCCGTGACCTCCGGCTCGGCCAGCCGGCTGCCCAGTTCGTCGGCGAGCGGCCCGCTGGCCAGCGCGGCGGCCAGCCGCTGCAACGCCTCGACCGCCCGGCCGGGCAGCTGGCGGCCGCGCCACTGCCACAGCACGGTGCGCAGCTTGTACTCCTCGCCGAAGCACACCCCGTGGTCGCAGCCGTACAGCCGGCCGTCGGTGGTGGGCAGCAGGTGGCCGATCTTGCGGTCGGCGTTGTTCACCACGGCGTCGAACACCGCCATGTCACGCAACCGCTGGTCATTGCCGCTGCGGGCCAGGGCGACCAGGTTGACTCCCGGGTCGGTGTCGATCCACAGCTGGCACATGCCGGGGCCAAACGGACCGTCCCGGTACACGGTCGGCGGCACCAGGTCCCAGCCCGCGGCCCGGGACACCGCATAAGCGGCCACCTCCCGGTCGGCCAGCGTGCCGTGCGGGAAGTCCCACAGCGGCCGCTCCCCGGCGACCGGCTTGTACACGCAGGCGGCTTCGGTGCCGCCGTAGCTGATCTTGCAGTACAGCGTGGCGTTGGACGCCACCACCAGCCGTCCCTCGACCTCCAGCTCGCCCTCGGCCAGCAGCTGCCGGGCGGCCACGTGAACGTCGGGCGGCTCCGGGCCGGGCTCCGGGCGGGAAGACCGGCCGCGGGACAGCCGCCGGGCGGGCGCTTTGTCAGGCATTGGCGGCCCGGTGGCCATTCTGCCGGGGGCAGACGTGACCGGCCGCGTCCAGCGGCAGCCCGCACAGCGGGCACGGCGGCCGCCCCTGACCGAGGATGCGCAGTGCCCGCTGCGAGAAGGCCCGGGCGGTGGCCGCCGAGATGCGGACCCGGAGCACGCCCGGGCCGTTCTCCGGCACCTCCTCGGCCAGCGGCTCGACCGGGTTGTCCGACTCCTCCTGGGCCTCGATGACCACCCGTTCGTCTTCGCCGTCCCAGGCCAGGGCGATGGCGCCGACCCGGAAATCTTCCATCAGCGGCAGATCCAGCGGGTCGTCGTCGGTGAGCTCAGCGGGGGTGGCGGCCGGCACCGACGTGAGCCCGCCGGTCCGCCGCAGCACCTCGTCCAGCAGTTCCTCCAGCCGCTCGGCGAGCAAGCTGACCTGGAACTTCTCCAGGGCCACGCTGGTCACCCGGCCGCTCGCCCGGGCCTGCAGGTAAAACGCCCGTTCACCGGGCTGACCGACGGTGCCCGCCACGAACCGCTCGGGCGGATCATAGGAGTAGACCGGCATGATCCTTATCCTTCCGCTCCCCCGCCGATGGCCGCATCTCCCGCCGCGGCCGCTGGATCCCTCCGGTGCGGCCGGACCAGGCCGGCGGCACTGCGGCCACTGTCATTCATTCGTACCAGGAATGGGCGAAGCGGGGTGTACCGGATGATGCTCAGCGAGCAAGGATCGACCTGGATGCGCTGGCTGAGGTCCAGGTGCATGCCCAGGCCGTCCGCGATCACCGCCTTGATCACATCGCCGTGCGAGCAGATCAGGTAGACCGCGTCCTTACCGAGCCGCTCATTCCACTCGCGCACCGCGGCCACGGCGCGGTGCTGCACCTCGGGCATGGACTCGGCGTCCTTGCCCGGGAAGCGGACCGCGCTGGGATGCGCCTGGACCACCCGCCACAGCGGGTCCCGGGCCAGCCGCTTGAGCGGCTGGCCGGTCCAGTCGCCGTACTTGACCTCGGCGAACTGATCGTCCTGCTGCACCGGTACCGGTTCGCCGGGCCGGGCCGCGGCGATCGCCTCGGCGGTCTGCAGGCAGCGGTCCAGCGGGCTGGTGATGATGGCATCCAGCGGCACCTCGGCCAGCCGCCCGGCCAGCGTGGCCGCCTGCTGGCGGCCCCGGTCATCCAGCGATATGCCCGGCGTGCGACCGGTGAGCACGGTCCCGGTCCCGGCCGTCATCCCGTGCCGCACCAGCAGAACCAACGTCACGCCATGACTCTACGGGGTCCGCCGGGCCGCGGTGGACACGCCCTGCTGGCCCAGGGACACGTCCCCCGGGTATCCGGCCGGGAGGCGGGGTGCGCCGCAGGCGTGTCCCCGCCGAGCGGGCGGATGGCGGTGCTAGCCCGGGGGGTCGCCCCCCCGGGTATCCGGCCGGGAGGCGGGGTGCGCCGCAGGCGTGTCCCCGCCGAGCGGGCGGATGGCGGGGGGTTCCGGGGGGTCGCCCCCCCGGGCCAGCACAGCTCAGCCGCGGGCGCCTCCGCCCGCGACCGGCACGCGGCGGCCCGGCGGCCCGGCGAACACGAAAGTCGCCGCGCCGAAGCTGACCAGATCACCGTTGCGGACCGGGACCCAGGCCCGCACCCGCCAGCCGTTCAGCCGGGTCCCGTTGGTCGAGCCGAGGTCATCGAGCATCCAGCCGTCGGCGGCCCGCCGGAGCCCGGCGTGCCAGCGGGACACGGTCGGGTCGGGCAGCACCATGTCGCAGCCGGCGTCCCGGCCGATGGTGAACCGGGTCTGCGCACCGGACGGGAACACCAGCACCCGCGGGGCAGCGCCCGGCCACCACCGGGGCACGGCTCCGGCCAGTGCCGTCCAGCCGCGCTGCCAGCAGGCCTGCAGCGCACCGCGCAGCCGGTACGGCGAGGGCAGGTCGGTGAGCAACCCGGCCAGCTCACCCCGGGTCCGGGCCGCCACCGCCGCCTCCACCCGGAGCGCGAACGTGGCGTAACTCAGCCGGCCCTCGTCGTAGCGCGCCCACAACTGGTCGATCGCCTTGTCCCGGTCTGCGTCCGAGGCCCGCTGCTGGCCAGGCGCACGCCAGGAGTGCCATGGTGGCTCGGGGCGGCCCGCAGGCGCCACGCCGCCCGGGTTCGGGTCCATGGCCCGAGTATCAGCGAGGCCGCCCGCCGGCACAAGGCAGCCGGAGCGTCACATTCAGCGGGATTGACGGGACGCCCGGCTAGGGTGGAGCGCGAGATGACCGCGGCAGCACCGGTGGGCCCGGCCGCGGGCCCGCCAGACGTTCCCGAGGTGGCCGGGCCGGTCCAGGAGACCGCCCGGCTGCTGGCGGCCTGCCAGGTGCCGGCCTGGCTGGCCGGGCCGGCGGTGGCCCGGCTGGGCGCCACCGCGGCCGGGCAGCTGCGCGAAGACCCGTGGCGGCTGCTGGCCGTGCCGCAGCTCCGGCCGGACCAGGCGGACTGGTTCGCCCGCCGGGTGCTGGGCCGCGAAGCGGAACCCCAGGACCCGCGGCGAGGCCGCGCGCTGGTCGGCTACCTGCTGGCCCGGGCCGCCGGGGACGGCCATACCGCGGTACCCGCCACGGTGATCGCGGGCGCCCTGGGCCGGTTCGGGATCAGCGACCCGGCGGCGGCCATCGCGGCCGCGGTGGACGACGGTACCGTGCTGCCGTTCGGGGCCGAGCCGGGTCTCGGCGCCGACGGTGAACCGGCGGACGGCGACGCCGACGGCAGCGGGGAACACGGCAGCCCGGCCCACGGCGGGAGCGGCGACGGCAGCGAGGCAGCCGGGGAGGTGCTGCTGGCCCTGGCGCGCTACGCCATGGCCGAGGAGGCGGTGGCCGAGGGCCTGGCGCGGCTGGCCGCCCTGGCCGAGCCGCTGGAGCTGCCGGAAGCACCCGGTGACGGGCAGCTCGGCGCCGCGCAGCAGCGGGCCGTGGCGGCGGTGGCGGCATGCGGCGTGTCGGTGCTGTGCGGCGGCTGGCGCGCCGGCGCCGACCGCGTGCTGGCCGGTGTGGCCGGCCTGGCCGGCCGGTACGGGCTGCGGCTGGCGCTGGCCGCGCCGACCGGGCAGGCCGCCAGCCGGCTGGCCGTGCTGGCCGGCGCGCTGGCCAGCACGCTGCACCAGCTGCTGGGCGCCCGGGCCAGCGGCGCGGGGTGGGCGTTCACCCGCAACGAGGACGCACCGCTGGACGCCGACCTGATCGTGGTGACCGGGGCGTCCGGGCTGGACGCGGAGCTCGCCGCGGCCCTGGTCGAGGCTTGCCCGGACGGCAGCCGGCTACTGCTGGTGGGCGACCCGGCCGAGCTGCCACCGGCCGGGGCCGGCCGGGTGCTGGCCGACCTGATCGACTCGGGGACCGTCCCGGTGACCGAGCTGACCGGCCCGGACGGCGGGGACGTCATCACCCGGCTGGTGTCCGCCGTGCGCGGCGGCCGCCTGCTGCCGGTGGACGCGCCGGGCCGGGAGGTGGTCGTGGTGCCGGTGCGGGACAGCGCGGACGCCGCCCGGCGCGTGGTCCAGCTGGTCACCGACTCGATCCCGCGGGCGCTTGGCATCCCGGCCGCGGACGTTCAGGTCATCACCCCGGTGCGCGAAGGCGCGGCGGGCACGGCCGAGCTGAACCGCGCGCTCAAGGCGCGGCTCAATCCCGGCCCGGGCGGCCACGCCGGCTTCGACCCCGGCGACCGGGTGGTGGCCGTGGCCGGCCACCCGGAGGCGGGGTTCACGCTGGGCGACATCGGCACCGTCACCGGCCCGGGTGCCGGCGGGCTGACGATCGACTTCCCGGCCGGGCCGGTGTGCGTGCCGGACCGGCTGCTCGGCGACCTGCGGCCCGGCTGGGCGCTGACCACCCGCCGGGCGCAGGGCTCGGAGTGGCCGGCGGTGGTGGCGGTGTTCCCGGCCGAGGCGGCCGGCCTGCTGTCCCGGCCGCTGGCCTATACCGCGCTGACCCGGGCCGAGCGGCACCTGTCCGTGGTGCACGGGGCGGGCCCGGCGCTGGCCCGGGCGGTGGCCACCGCAACCGGCAGCCCCCGGGTCACCCGCCTGGCCGGGCTGCTGGCCGGCGAAGAAGGGTCTGCCTGAGCTGGTGATCCGGGTTCCCGGGGGAACAACCCCCGGGAACCTCACTACTTGAAGATCACCGTCCGGCGGCCGTGCAGCAGGATGCGGTGCTCGGCGTGCCAGCGCACCGCGCGGGCCAGCGCGACCCGCTCGGCGTCCCGGCCGATGGCGGCCAGCTGGGCGGGCGTCGCGTTGTGCTCCACCCGGGCCACCTCCTGCTCGATCACCGGGCCCTCGTCCAGTTCCGGGGTCACGTAGTGCGCGGTGGCGCCGATCACCTTCACCCCGTACTCATAGGCCTGCTGGTAGGGCCGGGCGCCGCGGAAGCTGGGCAGGAACGAGTGGTGGATATTGATGATCCGCCCGGCCAGCTTGGCGCACACCTCCGGGGACAGGATCCGCATGTACCGGGCCAGCACCAGGAAGTCGATCCGGTGCGCGGCCACCAGGTCGAGCAGCTGCGCCTCCGCCACGGACCGGCCCTCGGGGGCGGGCCCCACCGGGATGTGCTCGAACGGCACCCCGTGGCCGGCCGCCAGCCGGGCCAGGCCGGGGTGGTTGCTCACCACCAGCGGCACGTCGATGGCCAGGGCCTCCGCCTCCCGGCGGTACAGCAGGTCGTTGAGGCAGTGCCCCTCGCGGGACACCATGATCAGCACCCGCGGCCGGACGGCCAGGTCGTGCAGGTCCCAGTCCATGCCGAACTGCTCGGCGATCGGGCCGAAGCCGCGGCGCAGCGCGGGCAGGTCCGTCTCCCCCAGCGACTCCACCTGCACCCGCATGAAGAACCGGTTCATCGGCAGGTCGGCGAATTGCTGGCTGTCCACGATGTTGCACCCTGACTCGTGCAGGTACGCGGCGACCGTGTGCACGATACCGGGGCAGTCCGGGCAGGAGAGGGTGAGCACGAACTGCCGGGAGGGGACGGCCGCCCGGTCAGCCGCCGACGGCATGAACCCCGCCATCCGCGTGCACGATCTCCCCGGTGGTGGCGGGGAACCAGTCGGACAGCAGCGCCGCGCAGGCCCGGGCGGCCGGCCCGGGGTCGGTGACGTCCCAGCCGAGCGGGGCCCGCTTGGGCCACATCTCGGCCAGGTCCTCCACCCCGGGGATGCTGTTGGCGGCGACGGTGCGCAGCGGGCCGGCCGCGACCAGGTTGACCCGGATGCCCCGGTCCCCCAGATCCCGGGCCAGGTACCGGGCACAGGATTCCAGGCCCGCCTTGGCGACGCCCATCCAGTCGTAGGTGGGCCAGGCCACCGAGGCGTCGAAATCGAGGCCGACGATGGACCCGCCGGCGGTCATCAGCGGCAGCGCGGCCACCGCCAGCGCCTTGAGCGAGTAGGCGGACACCTGCAGGGCGGTGGCCACGTCCGGCCACCCCGCGGCCAGGAAGTTGCCGCCCAGCGCGGCCTGCGGGGCGAAGGCGATGGCGTGCACCACGCCGTCCAGCCCGTCCAGATGCCCGGACACCCGCCCGGCCAGCGAGTCCAGCTGGCCGCTGTCGGTCACGTCCAGCTCGATGACCGGCGGCGGGTCGGGCAGCCGCCGGGCGATCCGCTGCACCAGGCTCATCCGGCCGAAGCCGGTGAGCACCAGCCGCGCCCCTTCCTGCTGGGCGATCCGCGCCACGTGAAACGCGATCGAGGAATCGGTGAGCACCCCGGTCACCAGGATCCGCTTGCCGTCCAGGATTCCCATGTCCCGCCTCCCGCGCGTGCTGCCGTCAGTGCCCCATGCCCAGGCCGCCGTCCACCGGGATGACCGCCCCGGTGATGTAGCCGGCGTCCGGGCTGGCCAGGAAGGCTACCGTGGCGGCCACCTCGTCCGCCGCGGCCAGCCGCCGGAGCGGCACCTGGGCCAGGATGGCGGCCTTGCGGTCCTCGGGCAGCACCGCGGTCATGTCCGTGGCCACGAACCCCGGGGCCACCACGTTGGCGGTGATGTTCCGCGAGCCCAGCTCCCGGGCCAGCGAGCGGGCCAGGCCGACCAGCCCGGCCTTGGACGCCGCGTAGTTGGCCTGCCCGGCCGAGCCGAGCAGGCCGACCACCGAGGAGATGAACACCATCCTCCCGGTGCGCAGCTTCATCATGCCGCGCACCGCCCGCCGGGCCACCCGGTAAGCCCCGGTCAGGTTGGTGTCCAGCACCGAGCTGAACGCGTCCTCGCTCATCACCGCCAGCAGCTGGTCGTCGGTGATCCCCGCGTTCGCCACCAGCACCTCGACCGGGCCCTGGGCGGCCTCGACCTTGGCGAAGGCTTCGTCCACCGACGCCGCGTCGCGCACGTCGCAGGCGACCGTGGCCAGCCCGGCGACGCCCTCCCCGGACCGGGAGGTCACCGTCACCTGGTCCCCGCCCGCGGCCAGCCGCCGGGCGATGGCCAGCCCGATGCCCCGGTTCCCGCCGGTGACCAGGACGGATCGACTCATCGCGCGGATACCTCCTCGTCGTGTCCGGGGCCGCTACCGGACCCCGCGAGCGTACCGGCCCTGATCGGATAGGTTGCCACTCGTGGAGCACAGTACTCACCGGCTGGACCCGGCGTTCACCAGCTACCCACTGCGCGAGCTGGCCGCGGCTGCGCTGCAGCGCGCCCGCGAGCTCGGCGCGGAACATGCCGACTTCCGGGCGGAACGGATCGGCGCCCAGACCATCAGCCTGTCCGACGGCCACCTGGAGACCCTGGTCGACGCCGACGACCTGGGCCTGGCCGTGCGCGTGGTGCTGGACGGGACCTGGGGGTTCGCGGCAGCGGTGGACCTGGACGTGCAGGCGGCCGTTCGCGCCGCCGAAGAGGCCGTCGAGGTGGCCCGGGTCGCCGCCGCGATGAACACGGAGCGCATCGAGCTGGCCGGCGAGCCCGGCTACGGGGACGTGACCTGGGTCTCGGACTACGAGATCGACCCGCTGAACGTGCCGGTGGCGGACAAGCTGGCCCTCCTCGGCGAGTGGAGCGCCCGGCTGGCCGCCGCCCCGGGCATCGACCACGTGGACGCGGCGCTGACCCAGGTCCGGGAGTGCAAGTTCTACTCTGACGGCGCCACCACCGTCACCCAGCAGCGGGTCCGGGTGCACCCGGTGCTCACCGCGGTGGCGGTGGAAGCCAGCGGCCGGTTCGAGACGATGCGCACGCTCGCCCCGCCAGCCGGCCGCGGTTATGAGTACCTGACCGGCACCGGCTGGGACTTCGACGCGGAACTGGACCAGCTGCCCGGGCTGCTGGCCGGGAAACTGGCCGCGCCGGCCGTCCAGGACGGCCGGTACGACCTGGTCGTCCACCCGTCCAACCTGTGGCTGGTGATCCACGAGTCGATCGGGCACGCCACCGAGCTGGACCGGGTGCTCGGCTACGAGGCGGCCTACGCGGGCACCTCGTTCGCCACCCGGGACAAGCTGGGCCGCCTGCAGTACGGCTCCCCAATGATGCACGTCACCGGGGACCGGACCGTGCCGCACGGCCTGTCCACCGTCGGCTGGGACGACGAGGGCGTGGCCGCCCAGTCCTGGGACCTCATCAGCGGTGGGGTACTGTCCGGCTACCAGCTGGACCGGCGGATCGCCCAGCTCACCGGGGCCGGCCGGTCCAACGGCTGCGCGTTCGCCGACTCCCCCGCGCACATGCCGATCCAGCGGATGGCCAACGTGTCGCTGCAGCCCGCGCCGGACGGCCCGGACGTGGCCGCGCTGATCGCTGGGGTGACCGACGGCATCTACATCGAGGGCGACAAGAGCTGGTCCATCGACATGCAGCGGTACAACTTCCAGTTCACCGGGCAGCGGTTCTACCGGATCAGGAACGGGCGGCTGGACGGGCAGCTCCGGGACGTCGCCTACCAGGCCACGACCACGGATTTCTGGAACTCGATGGAGGCGGTCGGCGGGCCGCAGACCTACCTGCTGGGCGGGGCGTTCAACTGCGGTAAGGGACAGCCGGGGCAGGTCGCCCCGGTCAGCCACGGCTGCCCGGCCGTCATGATGCGCGGGGTGCGGGTGCTCAACACCGCGGAGGAAGGAGCATGATGGCCCGTCCGCAGGAGACCGTCGAGCGCGCGCTGGCCGCGGCCCGGTCCGACGACTGCGTGGTGCTCGCCGATGAGACCTCGACCGCCAACCTGCGCTGGGCGGGGAACACGCTGACCACCAACGGGGTGGCCCGGTCCCGGCGGCTGACCGTGATCGCGATCAGCCGCCGCCCGGCCGGGACCAGCGTCGGGGTGGTGTCCCGGACCGGGGTGCGCGACGGGCAGATCGCCGACGTGGTGGCCGCGGCCGAGCAGGCGGCGGCCGGCGGTGCCCCGGTCGAGGATGCGCGGCCGCTGCTGGCACCGGGTGCGGAGGGGGCGTTCGGTGGCGCTGTGACCGGGAGCGCCGGGCTTTCCTGGGACGATCCGGTGACCGGGACGGAGATCGGCGTGTTCCGGCGGTTCGCCGATGACCTCGGGACCGCCTTCGGCGCCGCCCAGGCCGCTGGGCGGAAGCTGTACGGCTACGCCGAGCACACGGTGACCAGCACCTTCCTCGGCACGTCCACCGGGCTGCGGCTGCGCCACGACCAGCCGACCGGCAAAGTGGATCTGAACGCCAAGTCCGCCGACCTGGCCCGGTCCGCCTGGGCCGGCCAGGGCACCCCGGACTTCTCCGACGTGGACGTGGCCGCGCTGGAGGCCGGCCTGGCCCAGCGGCTGGACTGGGCCAAGCGGAAGATCGACCTGCCCGCGGGCCGGTACGAGACGCTGCTGCCGCCGACCGCCGTGGCCGATCTGCTGGTCTACCTCTACTGGTCGGCTGGGGCCAAGGACGCGCTGGACGGGCGGAGCGTATTCAGCAGACCCGGCGGCGGTACCCGCGTCGGCGAGCGCCTGACCGGCCTGCCGGTGACGCTGCGCAGCGACCCGGGACGGGCCGGGCTGGCGTGCGCGCCGTTCGTGGCCGCGCACGCCTCCAGCCGCGAGTCCTCGGTGTTCGACAACGGCCTGGCGCTGCGGCCGACCAGCTGGATCGCCGACGGCGAGCTGGCCGCGCTGATTCAGACCCGGCACACCGCCGAGCTGTCCGGGCTGCCGGTCACCCCGGCCATCGACAACCTGGCGCTGGACGGGCCACCGGGCAGCTCGGCGACGCTCGAGGAGATGGTGGCCAGCACCCGCCGCGGCCTGCTGCTCACCTGCCTGTGGTACATCCGCGAGGTGGACCCGCAGACCCTGCTGCTCACCGGTCTGACCCGGGACGGCATCTACCTGGTGGAGAACGGCGAGGTCGCCGGGGCGGTGAACAACTTCCGGTTCAACGAGAGCCCGGTCGGCATGCTCGGGCGGCTCGCCGAGGTGGGCGGCACGGTCCCGGCGCTGCCCCGCGAGTGGGGCGACTACTTCACCCGGTGTGCCATGCCGCCGGTTCGCATCGAGGGATTCAACATGTCCTCGGTGAGCCAGGCCAGCTGACGTCCTCAGCTGTCCTCGAGGCGGAAGCCCACCTTCAGGGTGACCTGGAAGTGGGCCACCTCGCCGTCGGTGATCTGGCCGCGCACCTCGGTCATCTCGAACCAGTCCAGGTGCCGCAGCGTCTCCGCGGCCCGGTGCAGCGCATTGCGGACGGCCGGCTCGATGCCGTCGGGCGACGTGCCGACGATCTCGGTCACCCGGTAGGTGCGGTCCGTCATGGAGTCCTCCAGCGATTCCTCGTGGCGCTCTGCCCGGCCATCGGGCAGGGTTCCTAGTGTGATCCCCGACGTTGCGGAACTCGAACGGCAGGCCCGGGCCCGGCTCGCCCCCCGCGTCTACGACTTCTACGCCGGCGGGGCCGGGCGCGAGGTCACCTTGCGGGGCAACGCCCAGGCCTGGCAGCAGGTGCGGTTCCTGCCGCACGTGCTCCGCGACGTCTCAGCCGTGGACACCAGCGTGCAGCTGGGCCGCCCGCTCAGCCTGCGGTTGCGCACCCCCCTCGCGGTCGCGCCGACGGCGTTCCAGCAGCTGGCCCACCCGGACGGGGAGGTCGCGTCGGCGGCCGGCGCGGCCCGGGCAGGCGCGCTGTTCGTGCTGTCCACCCGCTGTTCCTGCCGGATCGAGGATGTTGGGGCGGCGGTGGGCGAGGCCGGCGGCTCCTGGTGGTTCCAGGTGTACCTGATGCGGGACCGGGAGCTGACCGCCGGTCTGGTCCGCCGGGCCGCGGCCGCCGGGGCCGGGGCCCTCGTGCTCACCGTGGACACGTCGGTGGTCGGCCGCAAGGCCCGGTCCTCCCAGCACGATGTGGTCACCGACGAGCATTTCCTGGTTAACCTGGGCCTGCTGGGCGGCCTGGACGCCGCGGTCAACGCCGCCGACCTGGCCATCACCGACATCGGCTGGCTCAGCCAGCTCAGCGGCCTGCCCGTGGTGGTCAAGGGGGTGCTGCGGCCGGACGACGCGGCGGCCTGCGCCGCCGCCGGGGCCGCCGCGGTCATCGTGTCCAACCACGGCGGCCGCCAGCTGGATCAGACCGTGCCCAGTGCCGCCGCGCTGCCCGCGGTGGCCGCGGCGCTGCCGGGGCGGGTGTACGTGGACGGCGGGCTGCGCACCGGCGGTGACGCGCTCGCGGCACTGGCCCTGGGCGCCCGGCTGGCGTTCCTCGGCCGGCCCGTGCTGTGGGCCCTGGCCTGCGGCGGGGCCGACGGCGTGCAGCGGCTGCTGGAGGAGATGACCAGCGAGCTGGCGCACCTGATGGCGCTCAGCGGGGTCGCCGTGGTGGGTGACGCGCCGGGCATCCGGGCCCCGGGCTGACGCCGGGTGCCCGGCGGGCGCGGGGCGGCGGTTGGCCGGCGCCCGCCGGGGGCATACCTTGGAAAGGTGAGGCACATGGCCAGGACCCGCCGGGAGAGCCCGTACCTCGTCACCGAGGCGCAGCCGTCGCTGTCCGCGGACATCGCCGGCCGGCAGCGCCGTTACCTGATCATGATGGGGATCCGGGTGGTCTGTTTCGGGATCACCATCGCCCTGTTCGTGGCCGGGGCCGGCTGGTTCGCCGCGATTCCGGCGGCCGCCGCCATCCTCATCCCCTATTTCGCCGTTGTGATGGCTAACGGTGGCCGCGAGCCCGCGGACACCACGCGCTTCCAGCCGTACGAGCCCCGGCTCCCGGCCCGGTACACCCCGCCCGCGGCCGACCGGTGGCCAGCCGGGAGCGGCCGGACGGACGGCCCGGGCACCGGCGGCGATATCCGGGAATCAGGGCCGGACCGGCAGCCGGGAAACGGCTGACGGGCACTGCTTACCCGGTGCCCTGACCAGATGTCGCTTGGTAGCCCGGTCTTGACGCACAAGGGGGGGTTTCGGTGTAACATGCATAGCGGTGCTTCGGTCCCCCGTCGAAGCACCTGCCGGCGTTCCGGGCCCCCGTCGGAACGCCGATGAACGCGACGCCGGGTGGTTTGCCCCCGTAGCCACCCGGCGTCGCCCTAACCTCAGCGGCCCTCAGCCGCGCAGCGGAAACGTCACGCGAACAGTGAGGCCGCCGCCCGGGTTGGCGGTGGCGGTCACGGCCGCATCGTGCGCGTCGGCGATGGCGCGGACGATGGCCAGGCCCAGCCCGTGCCCACCGGCGCCGCGCACCCGCTCGGCGCCGAGCCGCTGGAACGGCTGGAACAGCCGGCCCACCTCCGCTGGCGGGATCGCGTCACCGGTGTTGCTGACCGTCAGGACGGCCCGTCCGCCGTCGCCGGTCACGGAGATCCCGGCCTGGCCGCCCGGCCGGTTATGCCGGACCGCGTTGTCGATCAGGTTCGCCACCAGGCTCTCGGCCAGGCTCGGGTCGCCGGATACCGGTGCCGGGCTGAGCCGGGAGTCGACCCGGATGCCGCGGCGCTCCGCCTCCGGCTGGTGGTCCATGATCACCTTCTGGGCGGTCCCGGCCAGATCGAACGCTTCCCTGGTCTCGATGCCGCGTTCGCCGCACGCCAGCGTGAGCAGCGCGCCGATCAGGGTCTCCTGCTGCTCGCCCAGGGCGAGCGCCTCCTGGCAGGCCGAGCGGAGCGTCTCGGTGCTGGCCCCGGGATCGGCCAGCGCCACCTGCAGCAGGGTCCGTTCCGCCGCCAGCGGGGTGCGCAGCTCATGCGAGGCGTTGGCCACGAAGCGGCGCTGCGACTCGAACGAGGCCTCCAGCCGGGCGAACAGGTCATCCAGGGTCTCGCCGAGTTCGGTGAACTCGTCCCCGGGGCCGGTCAGCGCCAGGCGCTGGTGCAGGTTGCTGGCTGAGATGTGCCGGGCGCTGCTGGTGATGGCGCGCAGCGGCCGCAGCGCGCGGCCGGCCAGCAGCCAGCCCGCACCGAGCGCCAGCACGGCCAGGATGGCCAGCAGGGCCAGCCCCCCGCCGATGTTGTGCGAGGAGTCCCCGCCGGACAGGAACGTGCCCAGCCCGCCCGCCCAGCCGCCCGGCACCGCGCAGGAGTGAGCCTGGCATCCGGCGGGCGCCGCGCTGCCCGGGGCGGCCCGGTAGGAGCTGTGCACCAGGAAGTTGGGCTTGAAGATGACCGCGGCGGCGCCCAGCGCGGCGGCCGAGACGCCGAACAGCGCGGCGTACAGCAGGGCCAGCCGCAGCCGCAGCGTCCGGCGCAGCGCCGGCCGCGGCAGGCCGGCCACCCGCGCCGGCCAGGAGCGCGCCATCAGGCCGCCCCGATCCGGTAACCGCCCTCGCGGACGGTATGGATGACCGGCGGCTCGCCGAGCTTGGCCCGCAGCCGCCGGATCGTGGTCTTGACCGCCGTGGTGAACGGGTCGGCGGCCTCGTCCCAGGCCCGCTCCAGCAGTTCCTCCGCGGACACGACCCGGTCCCCCGCTTCGAGCAGCACCTCCAGCGCCGCGAACTCCCGGGGGGAGAGGTCCAGCCGCCGCCCGGCCCGGATGACCACCCGCCGGGCCGGGTCCAGCACCACGTCGCCGCAGCGCAGGGTGGGCGGCCGCGGCGGGGCGGACCGCCGGCCCAGCGCCCGGATCCGCGCGGTGAGCTCCGGGAAGTCGAACGGCTTGGCCAGGTAGTCGTCGGCCCCCAGGGACAGCCCGTCCACCCGGTCGGCGACCGTCCCGGCCGCCGTCAGCATCAGGATCCGGGTTACCGCCCGCCCGGCCGCCAGCCGCCGGCACACCTCGTCGCCGTGCACGCCGGGCAGGTCCCGGTCCAGCACCAGCACGTCGTAGCGGGTGACGGCCAGGTGCTCCAGCGCGTCGTCCCCGTCGAGGACCACGTCGACCGCCATGCCCTCGCGGCGCAGCCCGGTCCCGATGGCCCGGGCCAGCACTTCATGGTCCTCTACGACCAGCACTCTCATGATCGCCAGCGCCCTTCCTCCGGTGTGATCTGGCCTCACCTTCGCAGGCCCGCGGTGTCAGCCGGGTGTCAGCCGCTGACACCAGGCTGGCACCGGCCGGCCCGTAGAACCAGTGCGGAAGCAGTTCCCGCCCAGGAAGAGCACCCAGATGAATAACGCAGCGATCGACGTGATGCAGGTGCGCAAACGGTTCGGGGCCACGGTGGCACTGGACGGGATGACGTTCAGCGTCTCCCCCGGCCAGGTCACCGGGTTCGTCGGGCCCAACGGCGCCGGCAAGTCCACCACCATGCGGGTCGTCCTCGGCCTCGACGCACCCGACGCGGGCCGCGCCCTGGTGGGCGGGCAGCCTTACGCCCGCCTGGCCCGGCCGCTGACCCAGCTCGGCTCCCTGCTGGACGCCTCCGCCCTGCAGCCCAGCCGCAGCGGCCGCGGCCACCTGCTGTGGCTGGCCCACTCCCAGGGCCTGGGCGCGCGCCGGGTCGACGAGGTGATCGAGCAGGCCGGCCTGCGGGGCGCGGCGCGCCGCAAGGCGGGCGGCTACTCGCTCGGCATGCGGCAGCGGCTGGGCCTCGCCGCGGCCATGCTCGGCGACCCGCCGGTGGTCATGCTGGATGAGCCGTTCAACGGCATGGACCCGGAGGGCATCGTGTGGCTGCGCGGCTTCCTGGCCACGCTGGCCGCCGAGGGCCGGGCGGTGCTGATCTCCAGCCACCTGCTGCGCGAGCTGGACGGGGTGGCCGGCCACCTGATCGTCGCCGGCCGGGGCCGGGTCATCGCCGACGCGCCCACCCGTGACCTGCTGGCCGCGGCGTCCGGGGAGCGGCCCACCCTGGAAGAGGCCTACCTGGAGCTGACCCAGGAGGCGGTCGAGTACCGCGCCGCTTTCCCCGGCGACGCGCCGGCGGCCGGGCCAGGGGCGGCCCGGTGAGCGCCGTCCTCGCCCGTCCCCGGCCGGGCCCGCAGACCAGCAGGCCGCGGTTCGGGCCGGTGCTGCACGCCGAGTGGACCAAGTTCCGCACCGTCCGCGGCTGGCTCATCGGGATGGGTGTCGGAATGCTGCTCATCGTGCTCATCCCGCTGCTGGATCACAGCTCGTGTGGCGGCCAGGTCACCCCGGGCAGCCCGGCCGTCACCGGCCTGGGCTGCGCCAGCCCGACCGGGCCGGGCGGCGAGGCGGTCATCGACAGCTTCTACTTCGTCCACCAGCCGCTGGCCCGCAGCGGCAGCGTGACCGCCCGGATGACCTCGCTGGCCGGCGCGGGCGGGCTGGCGCCGTGGGCCAAGGCCGGGGTGATCGTCAAGGCGAGCCTGCGGCCCGGGTCGGCGTACGCGGCCCTGCTGGTCACCGCGGGCCACGGGGTGCGGCTGCAGTACGACTACACCGGGGACATCGCCGGGCCGCCCGGCCGGGCGACCGCGGCCACCCCGCGCTGGCTGCGGCTGACCCGGGCCGGTGACACGCTGACCGGCTACGCCTCGGCCGACGGCAGGCACTGGCGGGCCGTGGGCACGGTCCACCTGGCCGGCCTGCCGGGCATCGCAGCGGCCGGGCTGTTCGCCACCTCCCCCATCTCCTCCCACTCGGCTTCGCACTCGATCGGCACGTCCAGCGGTAGCGGCCGGGCCACCCTGGGCACCGCCCGGTTCGACCACGTCATGCTGCGCGGCGCGGCCGGCCACAGCTGGGCCGGAACCGAGGTCGGCGGCGGGCCGGGCAGCGGCACGCCGCCCGGCACCGGGTACCAGCAGGCCGGCGGCACGGTCGCGGTGACCGGCTCCGGTGACATCGCACCGGATGTGGCGGCCGGGCCAGAGGGGAACGGCACGCCGATGGGGAGAACCCTGCTGGGCGTGTTCTTCGGGCTGATCGCAGTGGTCGTGGTGGCCACCATGTTCGCCACCAGCGAGTACCGCCGGGGCCTGATCCGGGCCACGTTCGCGGCCAGCCCCCGGCGGGGCCGGGTACTGGCCGCCAAGGCGGCGGTGATCGGCGCGGTGTCCTTCGCCGCCGCACTGCCCGCCGCGGTGGTCGCGGTGCTGCTCGGGGAAGGAGTACTGCGCCATAACGGGAACTTCATCCTGCCGTCCGGCGCGCTCACCGACGTGCGGGTGGTGGCCGGGTCGGCCGCGGTGCTGGCGGTGACGGCGGTACTGGCCCTGGCCGCCGGCACCCTGCTGCGCAGCAGCGCCGCCGCTATCACCACCGTCTTCGCGCTGGTCGTGCTGCCGTACTTCTTCGCCGCCGCGCTGCCCGTCCTGCCCCTGGCCGCGGCCAGCTGGCTGCTGGCCGTCACCCCGGCGGCCGGCTTCGCCGTTCAGCAGTCCATGCCGCAATACCCGCAGGTCACGGCCACTTACACGCCCGGTAACGGGTACTTCCCGCTGCCGCCGTGGGCCGGGTTCGCGGTGCTGTGCGCCTGGGCGGCGCTGGCCGTGGTGCTGGCCGCGGTGGCACTTCGGCGGAGGGACGCATGAGAGCGGCGCTGCACGCGGAGTGGACCAAGCTGCGCACCGTGGCCAGCACCGGCGCCCTGCTGGCCGGCGTCGTCGCGGCGACCGTGGCGCTCAGCGCCCTGGCCGCCGCCGCCCGCTCGTGCGGGCCGGGCGCAGCCTGCCACCCGGACCTGGCCAAGCTCACCCTGACCGGCGTGGACCTGGGCCAGGCCGTGGTGGTCATGGTGGCCGTGCTCGCGGTCAGCGGCGAGTACGCCACCGGCATGATCCGGGTCACGCTGGCCGCCGTGCCGCGCCGCGGCGTCATGCTCGCGGCCAAGGCCGTGGTCGTGACCGGCGCGGCGCTGGCCGCCGGGGTACTGGCCGTGGGCGGCTCGCTGCTGGCCGGGCGGCTGATCCTGCCCGGCCACGGCTTCAGCCCGGTGCACGGCTACCCGGACCTGTCCCTGGGCACCGGGGCCGTGCTGCGCGCGGCGGGCGGCTCGGTGCTCTATCTGGCCCTGATCGCGCTGCTCAGCCTGGGCGTGGCCGCCGCGGTGCGGGAGGCCGCGGTGGCCATCGGGGTGGTACTCGGCCTGCTGTACCTGTTCCCCATCCTGGGGCAGGTGGCCGGCAGCGCGGCCTGGCAGCGGCACCTGGAGCAGGTCGGGCCGATGACCGCCGGGCTGGAGATCCAGGCCAGCACCGGGCTGCGCGGCCTGCCCATCGGCCCGTGGGCCGGGCTTGGGGTCCTGGCCGCGTGGGCGGCGGCGGCGCTGGCCGCCGGCGGCCTGGTGTTCCGTTTCCGGGACGGCTGACCGGCGCCCGGGCCGGGTCACGCGATGCGGTAACCGACCCCGGGGGTGGTGGCGATGACCGGCGGCGGGCCCAGCTTGCGCCGCAGCCGGCCGACGGTCACCGCCACCGTGTTGGTGAACGGGTCGGCGTGCTCATCCCAGACCTGCTCGAGCAGGTCCTCGGCGCGCAGGAACGCGGGGCTGGCGGCCAGCAGCGCTTCCAGCACGCCGAACTCCTTGACCGACAGGTCCAGCGGCCGGCCGTCGCGGGTGACCGTGCGCCGGGCCGGGTCCAGCTCGATCCCGGCCGCGCGCAGCGTCCGGGCCCGCGCCGTCGGCTGGCGCCGGGCCAGCGCGCGGATGCGCAGCACGAGTTCCGGGAAGTGGAACGGCTTGCCCAGGTAGTCGTCGGCGCCCAGGGCCAGGCCGCTGACCCGGTCCCCGGGCGCGCCCGCCGCGGTCAGCATCAGCACCATGGCCCGCTCGTCCCGCCCGGTGATCATCTGGCACAGCAGGTCGCCGTGGATGCCGGGCAGGTCCCGGTCCAGGACGACCACGTCGTAGGCGGTGGCCTCCAGCCTGGCCGCGGCGGCCAGGCCGTCCCGGGCGATGTCCACGGCCATCCCCGCGTCGCGCAGCCCCTCGGCCAGGACGTCGGCGAGTGTGCGCGCGTCCTCGGCCACCAGGACCCTCATGCCGGGGCCACGGCCGCAGCGCCGGCCGGCCGGGGCGCCGGGGCCGGCGCAGCCAGCGGCAGGGTGACGCTGGCCTGTAGCCCGCCACCGGGCCGCGCGGCCAGCTGGAGGGTGCCGCCGTGCGCGTCGGCGATCGCCGCGACGATCGACAGGCCGAGACCGGCCCCGCCGCCAGAGCTGGTGCGGTCGGCGCCCAGCCGCTGGAACGGCTGGCCGAGGCGGGCGACCTGGGCCGGCTCCAGGACGGCGCCCCCGTTCTCGACCACCAGCCGTACCTGGCCATCCCCGGCGCTGATGGCCACCCGGATCCAGCCCGCGCGGCCGTTGTGCCGGATCGCGTTGTCCAGCAGGTTGTCGATCATCCGGCGGAGCAGCGGCTGGCTGCCCCGCACCCAGCTGCTGTCACTCCCCGCGTCGTGCTGCACGATCAGGTTCCGGGCGGCGATGGCGCCGGCCTGCGCGGCCAGCGCCGCGGACACGGCGTAGTCCAGCGGGACCGCCGCCCGGCCGGGCGGCGCCGCGTGCTGCGCGCGGGCCAGCATCAGCAGCCCGTCCAGCAGCTCGTCGACCCTGTCGAGCTCGGCGCGGACCCGGCCGGCCAGGGCCACGGTGGGGGCGGGCACCGGCCCGGGCTTGGCCACCGCCACGTCCACCGACGCGCGCATGGTGGCCAGCGGGGTGCGCAGCTCGTGGGAGGCGTTGGCGACGAAGCGGCGCTGCGCGGCGAACGCGCCTTCCAGGCGTTCGAGCAGCCCGTCGATGGTGTCGGCCAGGTCCTTGAGCTCGTCGCCGGGCCCGGGCATGGCCAGCCGTTCGTGCAGGCGGTCCGCGGAGATCCGCCGGGTGGCCATGGTCATCACCCGCAGCGGGCGGAGCACCCGGCCGGCCACCACCCAGCCCACCACGACCGACACCGCGGCCATCACGCCCAGCGCGATCAGCGAGCCGAGCAGGAACTGGTGCGAGGTGGCGGCGTGGGCCTGATCCGCCGGCGACTGCCCGGCGGGCTGCGGGTGGCCGGCCACCGACACGGCCCGCCCGACCGAGGAGGTGGACCCCACGCTGATGGTAATGGCCAGCATCAGGGCCGCCGACAGTACGAACAGGACGCAGTACAGGGCGGTCAGCCGCATCCGCACGGTGCGGCGCCGTCGCGGCAGGTGCATCCCCCCAGCATGCCCGGCCGGGGCTAACAGCGCGATAACGGCGGCCGTTCCGCCCGTGTTACCGACGTCCCCGTACACCAGCAGTCATGGAAGCAACCATCGAAGTGGACGGCCTCCGGAAGCGGTTCAGGACCGCGGTGGCGCTGGATGGGATGACGTTCACCGTCGGCCCCGGCCAGATCACCGGGTTCGTCGGGCCGAACGGGGCCGGCAAGACCACCACCATGCGGGTCATCCTCGGCCTCGACGCGCCCGACGCCGGCCGCGCGCTGGTCGGCGGGCGGCCTTACGCGCAGTGCGACCGGCCGCTGACCCAGGCCGGCTCCCTGCTGGACGCGTCCGCCCTGCAGCCCAGCCGCCGCGCGCGGGCGCACCTGCTGTGGCTGGCCCACTCCCAGGGCCTGCCGACGGCCCGGGTAGATGAGGTCCTCCGCCAGGCGGGGCTGGCGACGGCGGCCCGGCGCAAGGCGGGCGGGTTCTCCCTCGGCATGCGGCAGCGGCTGGGGATCGCGGCGGCCCTGCTCGGCGATCCGCCGGTGCTGATGTTCGACGAGCCGTTCAACGGCATGGACCCGGAGGGAATCGTGTGGCTGCGCGGCTTCCTGCGCGCCCTGGCCGGGGAGGGCCGGGCCGTGCTGATTTCCAGTCATCTCATGAGCGAGCTGGAGGACACCGCGGACCGCCTGGTCATCGTCGGCCGCGGCCGGGTCATCGCCGACACGCCCGTGGCGCAGCTGCTGGCCGCCGCCTCCGGCGGCCGCGTCACCCTGCGCACCGCCGTACCGGGCCGGGCGATGACGGTGCTGGAGCGCGCTGGGGCCACCGTCACGGCCGGCGAGCCCGGCGCGCTGACCGTACGCGGGCTGGCCGCGGGTCAGGTCGTGACCGCGCTGAGCGACGGTGGGGTGCCGTTCTCCGAGGTGGCCGCGCACCGCGCCAGCCTGGAACAGGCCTACCTGGACCTCACCCGGGACGCGACGGACTACCGGGGCGAGCCGTTTCCGGAGCACACCCGATGACCGCCACGGCCCCGCCCCGGCGGGCCCCGGCCGCGGGCCAGGCCTGGCTTCACGCGGGTGCTGCACGCCGAGTGGACCAAGTTCCGCACGGTCCGCGGCTGGGTCATCGGCGTCTTCGTGGCCGCCGTGCTCATGGACCTGCTCGGGCTGCTCGCCGCCGGGAGCGCCCACATCGCCTGCCGCCACGGGCCGGGCGGCCCGCTGCACACCGGGGCGGCCTGCCTCGTTCCCATGCCCACCGGGCCGGGCGGCCAGGCGGTGCAGGACAGTTTCTACTTCGTGCACCGGCCGCTCACCCGCGACGGCAGCATCACCGTCCGGGTGACCTCGTTCACCGGCCGGTACGGGGGCGCCGGCGCCGGCGGGCCGGTCAACGGGGTTCCCTCGCTGCCCTACCCGGGCCTGCAGCCCTGGTCCAAGGCCGGGATCATCATCACGCGGAGCACCCGGGCGGGATCGGCTTACGCGGCGATGCTGGTCACCGGCCGCCACGGCGTGCGGATGCAGTACGACTACACCCAGGACGTGGCGGGGCGCGGCGGCCTGCCGTCACCGGCAGCCCCGCAGTGGCTACGCCTGACCCGGGCCGGCGACACGATCACCGGCTACGACTCGGCCGACGGCACGCACTGGGCGCGGGTCGGCGCGGCGCACCTGGCCGGGCTGCCCGCCACAGTGCAGGCCGGGCTGTTCGCGGCCTCGCCCGCGCACACGATCACGGGGCAGTCCTTCGGCGGGCAGTCCGCGCAGGACACCCCGAGCCAGGCCACCGTCACCCTGGATCACGTCAGCCTGACCGGAACGGCGCCGGGCCGGTCCTGGGCCGGGCAGGCCATCGACTCCCAGCAGGCCCCCCTGGCCGGCTGGTCCCGCCGGGCCGGCCGGACCTTCACGGTCACCGGGTCGGGTGACATCGCCCCGGTCGTGAACGCCCCCGGCGGCGGCGCCGGCGGCCCCACCGGGACCATCGAGCAGCACCTGGCCGGCGCGTTCGCCGCGCTGATCGCGGTGGCCGTGGTGGCGGCCCTGTTCATTACCACCGAGTACCGCCGCGGCCTGATCCGCACCACGCTGGCCGCCAGCCCACGGCGGGGACAGGTGCTGGCCGCCAAGGCACTGGTGATCGGCTCCGTCAGTTTCGCCGCCGGGCTGGCCGCCGCGGTCATCGCCGTCGGCTACGGCAACCGGCTGGCCCGGTCCGAGGGCATCTACCTGTTCCACGTGACCTGGTGGACCGAGCTGCGCCTGGTGGCCGGTACCGCCGCACTGCTGGCCGTGGCCGCCGTCCTGGCCCTGGCCCTCGGCTCCCTGCTGCGCCGCAGTGCCGTCGCGGTCACCGCGGTCACCGTGGCCCTCGTGCTGCCCTACATCCTGGGGACCGCCTCGGTGCTGCCTGCCGGGGCGGCCGAGGCGGTGCTGCGGGTCACGCCCGCCGCCGCTTTCGCCATCCAGCAGAGCCTCCCCCAGTATCCACAGGTCACGGCCCTGTACACGCCCGCCAGCGGGTACTTCCCGCTCGCTCCCTGGGCGGGTTTCGGCGTGCTCTGCGGCTGGACGGCGCTCGCCTTCGGCCTGGCCGTCCTGGTGTTGCGCCGGCGGGATGCATGAAGGCGGCGCTGCACGCGGAGTGGACCAAGCTGCGCACCGTTCCCGGCCCGGCCGGGCTGCTGCTGGCCACCGCGGCCGTGACCGTGGCGCTGAGCGCACTGATCGTGGCCGTGACCCGCTGCCCGGCCGGCACCGCGTGCCGGGTGGACGCCGTCAAGCTCACCCTGACCGGGGTCCAGCTCGGCCAGGCACCCGTCGCCATCGTGGCCGTGATCCTGATCAGCGGCGAGTACAGCACGGGCCTGATCCGGGTGACGCTCGCCGCCACGCCCCGGCGGGTCACGGTGCTGGCGGCCAAGGCCATCCTGGTCACCGGGCTTGTGCTGGCGGCCGGCAGCCTCGGCGTGGCGGGCTCGCTGCTGGCCGGGCGGCTCATCCTGCCCGGCCACGGCTTCACCGCGGCCCGCGGCTTCCCGGCGCTGTCGCTGGCCGACGGGCCGGTGCTGCGGGCCGCCGCCGGATCGGCCCTCTACCTCGCCCTCATCGGCCTGCTGGCCCTCGGCACCGCGGCCGCCGTGCGGGACACCGCCGCGGCCATCGGCCTCGTGCTCGGGCTGCTGTACCTGTTCCCGGTCGTGGCCGCAGTGGTGTTCAGCCAGCACTGGCAGCGTCATCTGGAGCAGCTGGGGCCGATGACCGCCGGGCTGGAGATCCAGGCCACCACCGGGCTGCGCGCCCTGCCCATCGGCCCGTGGCCCGGCCTGGGCGTGCTGGCCGCCTGGGCGGCGGCGGCGCTGCTGGCCGGCGGCCTGGCGCTCCGGCGGCGGGATGCCTGACCGGCGGCGGCCCCCGGCGGCCGGAAACCGCCGGGGGCCGCCGGGGGCGGGCCGGCCGGGCTACTCGGTCTTGCTGAATTCGGCGATGGCCACGCCCAGCATGCCCAGGCCCATGGCCGCCACGATGGCCAGCGACAGCCAGATCGGCACCGGCCACCCCAGCCAGGTGATGGTGGGTGACAGATGCTGTTCGACCAGCGGGCTGAGGTTCAGCCGGGTGAACACCGCGTGCCGCATCGGGCCGACCACGTAGGTCAGCGGGTCGATCCGGGTCAGCACGGACAGCCAGGCGGGCAGCCCGTTCAGCGGGTACAGCGCGCCGGACAGGAAGAACAGCGGCATGACCAGCATCTGGGTGAGCGCCATGAACGCCTGGAACTGGGTGATCCGGGCCGCCATCATCACCCCGAACGCGGTGATCGTGAAGGACAGCAGCAGCAGTTCGCCGATCAGGATCGCGAACAGCACCGGGTCGTAGGGCACGTGCGCGATCCCGGCCAACGCCAGGATCACGACGCTCTGCAAGGTGGCGATGGTGGCGCCGCCCAGCGTCTTGCCGGTCACGATGGCGGCCCGGCTGACCGGGGCGACCAGCATCTCCCGCAGGAAGCCGAATTCCCGGTCCCAGACAATGGACCCGGCCGAGAAGACGGCGGTGAACAGGACGGACATGGCCAGCACGCCGGGGTAGATGAAGGTCTTGAAGTCCACCCCGGACGGCAGGCTGCGGCCAGCCAGCGAGGACAGGCCCGTGCCCAGGATGAGCAGGAACAGCAGCGGCTGGATGAGCGAGGTGATGGCGCGCAGCCGGTCCCGGCGGAACCGGATCATCTCGCGGCGCCACACGATGCCCACTGCGCGCAGGTCGGACCGCAGGCTGCGGTCCGGCACCGCCACCCGGATCTGGGTGGCGAGCGCGCCGGCGCCGGCGGTGCGCTCGGCGGGCTGGGCCGTCTGGGTTGCCATGCTCATCGCCTCCCGCGGAATCGGGCCGCCATCATCCGCATGTGGTCGGTGGCCGAGGCCTCGGCGTCCCGGATGGTGGTGCCGGTGTAGGACATGAAGACGTCGTCCAGCGACGGCCGGGACACGCTGACCGCGCGGATCGGCACGGACAGCTGGGCGAACAGCCGGGGGACGAACTGCTCCCCCGACTCCACCGCGAACGTCACCGCGCCCTCGTGTACCGCCGCCTCGAGGCCGAACAGGCCGGCCAGCTCGCTGATGGCGGCCTGGTCGTCGGCGGTCTGGATCTGCACCCGGTCCTTGCCCACGCTGGCCTTGAGCGCCTCCGGCGTGTCGATCGCCACGATCTCGCCATGATCGATGATCGCGATCCGGTCGCAGTTCTCGGCCTCGTCCATGTAGTGCGTGGTGAGGAAGATGGTGATGTCCTCCCGGCCCTTGAGCTCGTTGATGTACTCCCAGATCGACGAGCGGGTCTGCGGGTCCAGGCCAACCGTGGGCTCGTCCAGAAACAGCACCCGCGGCGCGTGCAGCAGGCCACGGGCGATCTCCAGCCGCCGCTGCATCCCCCCCGAATAGGTTTGCACCAGGCTGTCCCGCCGGTCCCACAGCCCGACCATGTCGAGCACCTGGCGCATCCGCGCGTCCACCGCCTGGGACGGCACGGCGTACAGCTCGGCGTGGAAGCGCAGGTTCTGCGCGGCCGTCAGGTAATTGTCCAGCGTGGTGTCCTGGAAGACCAGGCCGATGTTGCGCCGGACCGCGTCCCGGTCGGTCACCACGTCGTGCCCGGCCACCCGGGCCCGGCCCGCGGTCGGCCGGGCCAGCGTGCAGAGGATCTTGATGGTGGTGGACTTGCCCGCCCCGTTCGGGCCCAGGAAGCCGAACGTCTCCCCGCGGGCCACCTCGAAGTCGATGCCGCGCACCGCCTCGAGTTCCCCGTACCGCTTGACCAGCCCGGAGACCTCCACGGCCGGGGGCCGTGGGCCGGCCGGGGCGGCCGCCTCGGCCAGGGCCGCCCCCGCGGCGGCCCGGCCGTCTGCACCAGGCGGAGTTTGTGCAGCCAATGTGCGCCTCCCACTCAGTCGGTCCGAGCCTAGCCGCGAACCCGGGCCGGGACATCGCGGCCAGGCCCGGCCCGGCCGTTGTGCTCGCTAATCGTCCTGCCCGTCCTGCTCGCCGGCCGTCTGGTCCTCGTCGTCCGCGGCCAGCAGCTGGTACAGCTTGCGGCGCGCGTCGGTGAGGATCTGCTGCGCCTGCGCCACCTGGGCGCCGTTGCCGACCCGGACCACCTGGACGGCGGCCATGGCAACGCTGCCGAACAGCCGGCGCATCTCCAGCGCGTCGTCCCCGACGGACTGGGCGACCACGTCCCACGGGGCCTGGAGCTCGTCGGGGTGCGCGGCCGCGTACTCCCGGCCGGACTCGGTGAGCTCATAGGCGCGCCGACCGCCCTCTCCCGTCGTGGCCGCGATCAGGCCCTCGTCCTCCAGCTGCTGCAGGGCCGGGTACACCGAGCCCGGGCTGGGCCGCCACAGGCCGCCGCTGCGCTCGCCGATCTCCTGGATGATCTGGTAGCCGTTGCGCGGTCCCTCGGCCAGCAGCGCCAGCGCCGCCGCCCGGACGTCACCGCGCTTGACGCGCGGCCCGCGCATCCGCGGCCCGCCGAACCACGGCCCGAAGTCGGTGAATCCAGGCCCGGGGCCGAAGCCGGGCCAGCCGCCACGTCCGCCGGGGCCGCGGCCCCGTCCCCGGCCGCGCGGCCCGCCGTGCCGGTGCCCCCACTCTTCCTCGTCTTCGCCCGGGCCACCCCAGGCTTCGCCATGACTGTGTCGCATGGTCGTGCTCCTCGTTGCTGTGATCCGAAGGCGGTCCCGGAGCTAACCAGGAACCTTTACGCCTTACCCGTTAGCTCAACGATATATCGGTATGCATCGAAGATGCAACTCCGAAGAGCAGGCGGGATGACCGCCGGGCGGCGGACGACCAGCAGCAGGCGGGATGACCGCCGGGCGGCGGACGACCAGCAGCAGGCGGGAAGCGGCCGGTCAGCCGGTGATGAGCCCGGCCGGGGAACGCACCGGCAGCTGGTACACCCGGCGCACGCTGGAGCCGAGCCGGGCGATGTCGGCCCCGTAGACGTGCAGCGCGACGGTGACGCCGCCGCGCGCGCGGACCCGGTGGATGTCGCCCGGGGGCGCGAAGCCGGTCACCTCGCCCGGCCCGTTGGCCGCCGTGCCGGCGGGTTCCAGCGCGCCGCCGCCGGGGGCGAGCGCGAACCGCTCCTCGTGCTCGGTGCCCTGCAGCACCGCGGCCACGCACCAGGCGACGTGGTCGTGGATGGGCGTCACCTGGCCGGGCCGCCAGACCACCCCGACCACCGAGAATGACCCGTCGGGCTCGGCGTGCAGCAGGTGGGAGCGGTAGCCGGCCGGGTCGCCGCCGCGCTGCGCCGGGGTGAGGACGTCCGGGCCGGGCAGCCGCCTGCGCAGTGCGGCGGCCACCTGGCCGGCCGTCTGCGCCCAGTCACCATGCTGCCCGACCGCCTCCCGGATGGCGGCGGTGAGCTCCGCGGGGCAGCGGCTGGGCGGGGTGGCAGCGGGCATCGGGCGTCTCCTCAGCAAGGTGCTGCCGCCACGCTACGCAGCCCTCACCCATTGGCGCCAATGCCAGTTATCTGGCCGGCCTATCAGCCGTATCTATAGATCCGCGCCCGGCGTCCCAGGACGCGGCCAGCTGCCCGACCCGGGCGGCTGCCTCCGCAGCCGGGATGCCCCGGCCCACGGCCAGGCCCAGCAGGTAGGCGGTGAGCGGTGCGGCCGGGCGGGCCACCGCGTGCGCCACGTCCCGGGCCACGTCCAGCAGTGCCTTGGGATCCACCGCGCCGGCGTCCAGGCCCAGTTCGGCGCAGACCGCCTCGGTCCAGGCGTCCAAAGTGTTCACCGCGCTGCCTCCTCGCTCCAGGCCCGGGCCCGGCTCAGGTCGCCCGGCGTGTCACAGTCCAGCCACGGCGGCGGGCCGGGCGCCCCCGGGGGCAGCCGGACTGGCACCGGGCCGAGCGGCCCGAACAGCCCGCGCAGCGAGCTGCCCTGGTAACCGCCCGCCGCCCGGCGCAGCACCGCGGTGTCCCAGCAGCCGGCCAGCCACTGCGGCCGGTCCCCCTCGTCCAGCAGCACCGCGCCCGCGGCGCCGGGCTGCGCGCGCAGCAGCGCCCGCAGCGGCCCGGCCCGGAGAAACGGCAGGTCGGCGGCGAGCACCACGACCGCCGGGGCGGTGACCTCGGCCAGCCCACGGCACAGCGCCGGGACCGGCCCTGCGCCGGGCGGCTCCTCCTGCACCTGCCGTGCCTGGGCCGCAGCACCCGGTCGGGCCGGGCCCACCACGATGAGCTGCGCCGCCCCGGCCGCCCGGGCCGCGGCGAGGACCGAGCCGAGCATGGGGCGGCCACCCACCAGCAGGCCGGGCTTGTCCGCACCCATCCGCGCCGACCGCCCGCCCGCGAGAATGAGCGCGTCGAACGCCCCGTCCATGGCCGGTGCTCAGCCGCCGATCGCCGACATCGGCCGGGCCGGCTGCAGGAAGCCCGGGTCGTTGATGCCGTGCCCGGGCAGCTTGGCCGCCACCGCGCGGCGCCAGCGGGCGGCCAGCTCGTCGTCACTGGCCCCGGCCCGGATGGGGTCGCGCAGATTGCTCTCGTCCCGGGCGAACAGGCAGTTGCGCAGCTGGCCGTCGGCGGTCAGCCGGACCCGGTCACAGGTGCCGCAGAACGGGCGGGTGACCGAGCCGATCACGCCGACCCGGGCCGGGCCGCCGTCCACCAGGAACGTCTCGGCCGGCGCCGAGCCCCGCGCCGCCGGGTCGTCCGGGGCCAGGGTGAACTCGGTGGAGAGGGAGTCCAGGATCTCGTCGGCGGTCACCATGTTCTCCCGCCGCCAGCCGTGCTGCGCGTCCAGCGGCATCTGCTCGATGAACCGCAGCTGGTAGCCGTGCTCCAGGCAGTAGCGGAGCAGGGCCGGCGCCTCATCGTCGTTCAGCCCGCGCATCAGCACCGCGTTGACCTTGACCGGGCGCATCCCGGCGGCGGCCGCCGCGGCCAGCCCGTCCAGCACGTCGCCGAGCCGGTCCCGCCGGGCCAGCCGGCGGAATGTCTCGGGGCGCAGCGTGTCCAGCGAGACGTTGACCCGGTCGAGCCCGGCCCCCCGCAGCGGCCCGGCCAGCCGGGCCAGGCCGATGCCGTTGGTGGTTACCGAGATCTCCGGCCGGGGCCGCAGCTGGGCGGTCCGGGCGACGATGCCAGCCAGGCCACGGCGCAGCAGCGGCTCGCCGCCGGTGTAGCGGATCTCGGTGATGCCCAGCTGCTGCACGCCGATCCGGGCCAGCCGCACGACCTCTTCGTCGGTGAGCAGATCGGGGCTGGGCAGCCACTCCAGGCCCTCGGGGGGCATGCAGTAGGCGCAGCGCAGGTTGCACCGGTCGGTCAGCGAGATCCGGAGGTCCGTCGCCACCCGCCCGTAGCGATCAGCCAGCACCCGGCCTCACCTCCGATCCTCCTGCGGCACGCCTGCCCGCTAGCCTATGCGCCGCCGCCTGCCCACCGATCGGCTGGCCCCGGACGGGCCGGCCGCCGCGCCCGGTCTCCGGAGCATGACAGGTGCAACATACAGAATGGAACCGTCAATCCCGCCGCCGCCGCGCGGGTACGTGGCCTGCCCCCCCAGCGCTACCGCGGCCGGCCGACGCTAAACGGAATCGACCTCGATATCGGGCCCGGCGAAGCCGGGCGCGGGAGATCCGGCCGCTGCCCAGTTCTGGCCCGCGGGGATAGGGTCGTGCTCGTGCAGAGTGCCTTCTGGCGGGACCAGCTCACCGCCGTAGAGCGGGCGCAGCTGGTCCGCGGGGCGGGTGAGCTCCCGCAGCCGCGTCCTGACGTGCTCGTCATCGGTGGCGGCATCGCCGGGGTCGCGACCGCGGCCGCCTGTCATCTGGCCGGGCTGGGATCGGTGCTGCTGATCGAGGCCGGCCGCCTGGGCGCCGGCGCCACCGGCGGCGCGGCGGGGCTGCTCACCCCGGAAATCCACGAGTGGAGCGACCCGGAACCGTTCGTCAACCTGGCCCGGGACAGCCTGCGCCGGTGGGCCGAGCTGGAGCAGGCCTGGCCGGGCGGGGTGGGGCTGGTGGACGTGGACTGGATCGGGCTGTCGCCGGATCCCGGCGATCTGGCCCCGCACCAGTCCCCCGCCGTGCGGTGGCTGGACACCACCGCGGTCGCCGGCCTGATCCCGGATCTGGCCCTGCCGATGGCCGGCGCGCTCATCCACCATCAGGGCCGGGTCAACCCGCTGCGCGCCCTCGCCCGGCTCAGTGCCGCGCTGCCCGCGGTGGCGACCGGGGTGGCCGCCACCGGGGTGTCGGTCAGCGGCGGCCGGGTGACCGCCATCGAGACCACGGCCGGGGACATCTCCCCAGGGGTGGTCGTGTTCGCCACCGGCCTGCCGCCGGTGCTGGACGGCCTGGACCTGGACCTCCCGTGGGAGCGGGTCAAGGGCCACCTGCTGGTGACCGAGCCGGCCCCGGTCCGGCTGCCCGGCATCGTCGCCCCGGTGGCCACCCAGCTGGAGGACGGCCGGCTGCTGGTCGGCGGCACGTTCGAC
The DNA here is from genome assembly GCA_963837515.1 of uncultured Actinomycetes bacterium. Taxonomy (GTDB): domain Bacteria; phylum Actinomycetota; class Actinomycetes; order Streptosporangiales; family Streptosporangiaceae; genus RYN-230. Next base: position 69,181 of record CAWINT010000014.1, on the reverse strand, counting down.
ATGGGTGACGAGGCGCCGGTGGTCCGCGGCGACGTGATCGAGGCGATCCTGGCCGGGCTGTACGCCACGCTCCCCCGGCTGCGCGGGCTGCGCGCCGTCGATCGGTGGTACTGCTTCCGGCCCCGGCACCCGGACGGCCTGCCGGTCATCGACCGGATCCCCGGGCTGGGCAACGCGTGGCTGACCTCGGGGCACTACCGGACCGGCATCCTGCTGGCCCCGGTGACCGCCCAGGCGCTGGCACGCTGGATCGGCACGGGTGAACCGCCGGCCGAGGCGGCGGCGTGGAGCAGCGAGCGCTTCGCCGGGCGGGGCCTAACCGGCCGCTGACCTGATCGGCCAGCACCCGGTGACCTCGCCGGCCAGCACCCGGCGGTCGTCCGGCAGCCGCCTCGTGATCCCCCGCCGGTCCAGGTACTCCAGCAGCGGGATCGCCACCCGCCGGGTGGTGTGCAGCACCTGGCGCGCCTCGGCGGCGGTGAACGGCCCGGGCAGCCCGGCCAGCCGCCGGGCCGCCTCGGCGTCGGCGCCCGGGGCCAGCACCACCTGCTCGCTGATCCGCAGCAGCAGCCCGGCCCGGGCCGCCGCCGCCAGTGCCCGGGTGTCCAGCCCGAGTTCTCGCAGCCGCGCCGCCTCGGGTGCGGCGAACGGCTGCCGGGCCAGGTCGGTGCGCAGCGCCTGCACCGCCGCCGCGACCCGGTCCGGCAGCGCCGGCCCGCGCTGCGCGGCCGGGCCGGCCAGCTGCAGGCAGCCCGCCCGGACGGCCAGCCCGGGCGCGGCCAGGGCGGCCACCAGCTGCCGGTCGGGCAGGCCCAGCCCGGCCCGGGCCGCCTCGATGGGCAGGCCGGTGGCGAGCGGCTCCCGGGCCGCGTGCGCGCGGACGGCCTCGGTGAGCCGCTGCCGCAGCGCGGCCCAGTGCCCCGGGTCGGCCAGCCAGTCCCCGGCCACCGGGTCCGGCAGGGCGTCCAGCCCCATCGCGCGGGCCGAGCCGGCCCGCAGCAGCCCGTGCCGGCCCAGCAGATCAGCCGCGCCTGGCCGGTCGGGCCAGGCCGCCAGCTGGCGGGCGGCCGCGGCGGCCGCGCCGCGGCCGCGCAGCGGCGGCGGGGCGGGATCGAGCACGCTCGCGCCCACCAGCGGCGGCCACGCCGCCCCCGGGCCGCCCCGCGGCGCTGAGCCGGCGTGGCTGCCCGCGGGCCGCGCGGCCGAGCCCGGGTCCCGCAGCAGCAGCCGGTCACCGGCGTGCAGCGGCAGCGGGCCGGCCAGGCTGAGCCGGGCGATCCGCCCGCCCAGCAGGCGGACCCGGGCCACCGTACGCGCCGAGCCGATATGCACGGTGAGCCGCTGCGGCGGCCGCGGCGCGGCGCTGGCCAGCCGGACGTCAACCGTGGCGGTCACCGTCCACCGGCCGGGCTCGATAAGCGCCATCCCGCGGGCCGGGCCGAGCCGGTCCGCCCCGCGCACGTTCAGCGCCACCCGGGCCACCCCGCTGACCTGACGGGCCGATTGCCGCAGTGACTCGATCCCGCGCACCCGCACCGGCTCGCCCGACGGGGCCAGCCGCAGCTCCTGCCGCTCGCTGATAGTGCCGGCCGGCAGCGTCCCGGTCAGCACGGTCCCGCTGCCCCGGATGCTGAACGCCCGGTCCACCCACAGCCGGACCGGCGCCCCCGGATCGGGCACCGGCAGCAGGCCGGCCAGCCGGTCGAGGGCCGCGGTCAGCACCGCCAGCCCCGCCCCGGTGCGGGCGCTGACGGCCACCGCTTCCAGGCGGCCGAGGCTGGTCGCGGCGATCCGCTCGCCCGCCACCCGCAGCGTGCCGGACGGGTCGGCCAGGTCAGACCGGGTGACCACGAGCAGGCCGTGGGTGATGCCGAGGGCATCAATGGCGGCCAGGTGCTCCTCCGACTGCGGCATCCAGCCCTCGTCGGCGGCCACGATGAACAGCACGGCGGGCACCGCGCCGACCCCGGCCAGCATGTTGGGCACGAACCGCTCGTGCCCGGGCACGTCCACGAAGGCGATCTGCTGCCCGGACGGCAGGGTCAGCCAGGCGAATCCCAGGTCGATGGTGAGGCCGCGGCGCCGCTCCTCGGCCCAGCGGTCCGGCTCCATCCCGGTGAGCGCGCGGACGAGGGTGGACTTGCCGTGGTCGACGTGCCCCGCGGTCGCGATGACCTGCATGTCGTCAGGCCCGGGACGGAGGGTAGGCCACCGCGGGATACTCCGGATACGGCGGGACGCCAGGCGGAACTCCTGGCGGGGCCGACGGAACGGCTGGCGGGGCGGCCTGCGGGACACCCGGCGGGGCCGGCGGGGGGCACTCGCCCGCCGCGGCCGGGCGGCTCCCCGCCGGGGCGGCCGTTCCCGGCGGGGAGCCCGCCGCGCCACCCGCGGCCACCGCCAGCACCGCCCGGGCCAGCAGGTCATCGGCTTCCGGGGGGACCGCCTTGAGGTCGAGCAGCAGGCGGTCGTCGGCCACCCGGCCGACGACCGCCGGGAAAGCCCCGGCCCGCACCTGCGGTCCGGCCCGCAGCGGCACCGCCAGCCCGGCCGGCAGGCTGACCGCCGCGCTCGGCAGCGGCACGCCCGGCGCCCCGCCGCCGCCGGCCGCGGCCACGCTCGGCACCACGCTGACGTCCAGCCCGGCGGCGGCCAGCCGGGCAGCGACCGCGCGGGCCCGCTCGGTGAGCGCTGGCGGCCCAGCCGCCAGCGCCGTGGCCAGCGGGGCCGGCGGGCCGGACAGGGTCGCCTCGAGCGCCGCCAGCGTGGCCTTGCCGACCCGCAGGGCGCGGGCCAGCGGATGCCGGGCCAGCCGCCGCACCAGGTCGGCCCGGCCCAGGATGAGCCCGGCCTGCGGGCCGCCGAGCAGCTTGTCGCCGCTGGCGGTGACCAGCGCGGCGCCCGCCTCCAGCCACGACGTGGCGTCGGGCTCAGCGGGCAGCAGCGGATGCCGGCGCAGCAGCCCGGAGCCGATGTCGCCGACCACCGGCACGCCCAGCCCGGCCAGGTCCGCCACGTCCACCTGGGCGGTGAAGCCCTCGACGCGGAAGTTCGAGGGGTGCACCTTGAGCACGAAGCCGGTGTCCGGCCCGCAGGCCCGCGCGTAATCGGCGGCGGTGGTGCGGTTGGTGGTGCCCACCTCTCGGATCCGGGCCCCGGTCGACTCCAGCAGTTCAGGCAGCCGGAAGCCGTCACCGATCTCGATCATCTCGCCGCGGCTGATCACGATCTCCCGGCCGGCCGCCAGCGCCGTGGCCGCCAGCACCAGCGCGGCGGCGTTGTTGTTCACCACGTGCACGGCCTCAGCCGCGGGCACGGCCGCCGCCAGTGCCGCCAGCGTGCCGCGGCCGCGGCGGCCCCGGGTGCCGGCCGCCAGGTCGAACTCCAGGTCGGTGTAGCCGGCCGCGGCCACCATGGCGGCCGCGGCGGCGGGCGACAGCGGCGCCCGGCCCAGGTTGGTGTGCAGCAGCACGCCGGTGGCGTTGAGCACCGGGACGAGTGAGGTGGCGGCGGGTGGCAACGCGGCCACGGCCACGTCGGCGACCGCGTCCGGGCTGATCCGCCCGTCCCTGGCCTGCTGCTGGGCGGCGGACACGGCCGCCTTGACCCGGGCCCGCCCGAGCCGCGGGATCGCGGCGGCCAGCCGTGGGTCGGCCAGCACGGTGTCGGTACGCGGCACGAAACGGCGGCCATCCACGAGCGTGACCCTACCCGCCGCCGCGCGCCGCGGCGCGCCCGGACGTACCGCGGCGCGCGGCGCGCCACGCGCGGCTGCGGTGCGGCTACCGCATGAAATGCCCTGGGCCGGGTACCTGGAGCGGGCCGCATGATACCCGCACCGACAAGGAGTGATCCATATGGCAGGGGTGCTGCGAGTCCCCAGGACCCGGGGGGCGCTGAGCGGCGTTCTACTGATCCTGCTCGGCCTATGGGGCGGGCTGATCCCGTTCGTCGGGCCCTACTTCCACTTCTCCTACACGCCCGGGACCACCTGGACCTACACCCAGGGCCGTTTCTGGCTGGAGATCCTGCCCGCGGCCGGCACGGTCCTGGGCGGGCTCATCCTGCTGGCCAGCCGGGTGCGCCCGGTGGCCATGTTTGGTGCCTGGCTGGCCGCCGCCAGCGGCGCCTGGTTCGCCGTCGGGCAGGTGCTGACCCCGCTGTGGCACTCCACCGGCGCGATGGCGCTCGGCACCCCGCTCGGCGGTACCGCGACCCGGGTGCTGGTCCAGCTCAGCTACCTCACCGGGCTGGGCGTGGTCATCGTGTTCGTGGCCGCCATGTCCATCGGGCGGCTGTCGGTGATCGGCGTCCGCGACGCCCGGCTGGCCGCCCGCGAGGAGGTCGTGCCGGACACCGCCGGGCCGACCGAGCCGGTGGCCGACGGGGACTCCGCTACGACCGCCAGGCTGCCCCGCCGCTTCCCGGGCCGGGCCGACAAGGCCCCGGCCGACAAGGCCCCGGCCGACACCGCCCCGGCCGACACCGCCCCGGCCGACACCGCCCCGGCCGACACCGCCCCGGCCGACACCGGGAGCGGGGCGGCCCGCGAGGACACGGCCGTGGCCGGGACCAGGACGCCGCCGGCCCGCTAGCCGCAGGCGGCCAGCAGCGTCACGGGCCAGGCACCGGAGTTTCCGGCGCCTGGCCCGTTTCCGGTTCGGCCTCCCAATTGACCCGGCGTTCCGGGTGCGTTTCGGTGAAGTGCAGCGGGAAATGCGGGTCGCGGCACCGGTGATAGCGCAGCGCGCCACAGAACGGGCAGGCCCGGGCCCGTACCGCCGGTTCGAGGTGGGCCCGATCGTCGGCGCTCAGCCGGGCCGCGGCGGGCGGCGCCGGCTCCTGCCGCCGCGCCGCACGGCGGGCCAGTTCCCGCAGGAAACTCTGCCCGCTTTCTTCGCACTGGTCGCAGTGGCAGCCCTCATACCAGGCCAGGAAGCTGCCGTGCGCGGGGGGCGCTAGCGGCAGGTTCCGCCAGCGGCTCTGGTCACCGGGCGGCTGGGACACGGTACGACCTTACCAATCCGGTCTGCCCGGGGCTAATTGCGAGGATTATCCCTTTTCGGCACACCGGGCTTATGGCGCCGCACCAGCCGCCCGGACATGGCGCAAACCGGTCGTGAATCTCAGCTAATACGCATCACCCACCGAACGAAATGCCCGCTATGATCTTCCGGTGGCCGATCCTGGGACGGCAGCCCACCCCCGCTGACGCTGGCCACTCCAAATTCTGTTCAGGCGTTCCCCTGTCCGTGTCGTTGTCTGAGCCCTCGCCGGCAGGAGACGAGCCCAGATGAGTGAGCAATCAGCTGCTGTGATGGGTGTGCCGGTCATGCCCCCGGCCCGCCTGGAGCCGGACGCGATCGGTGTCGCCCAGGACACGGTCATCGGGATGGCGTCGTCCGCCCCCGCCGCCACAGTGGGCCTGTCCCTCGGCGCACTCGCCGTGGTGACCAACTACGGCAGCGGGCCGATCCTGCTGCTCACCGCCATCCCCATGCTGGTGATCGCCAACGCGTACCGCCGGCTCAACATGTGGAACGCCAACTGCGGTGCCTCCTTCGAGTGGGTGGGCCGGGCGATCAGCCCTTATCTTGGGTTCCTCACCGGATGGCTGATGATCGCGGCCTACATCATCGGCACCGTCGCCGAGGTGCTGCTGCTGGGCCCCTCGGTGCTGGCCGTGTTCGGGGCCAGCTCCTCCACCGCGGCCAACGTGACGATCGGCGTGGCGGTCGGGGTGATCATGCTGATCATCGCGGTCGTCGGCATCCGGATCACGGCCCGCGCCCAGGTCGGGATGGCCGCGGTGGAGTACCTGATCCTGATCGGGCTGGCCGTCGCCGGCCTGGTCTTCGTGCTCGGCCATCATCCGGGTTCGGTGCCGATCTCGCGGGGCTGGTTCAGCCCGTCGGGCATCGGCGGCAAGGGCAGTGCCGTGGCCGGATTCCTCGCTGCGGTGTTCGTGTACGGCGGCTGGGACGGCACCCTCTACGTCAACGAGGAGGTCAGGCACCGCCGGACCAACCCCGGGCGGGCCGCCATCCTGGCGGTCGCCATTCTCGCCGTCATCTACACGGTCTCCCAGGTGGGGTTCCAGGGGGTGCTCTCCCCCAAGCAGCTGGCGTCGGCCGCGGCCAACGGGACCACGCTGGTCAGCGTGGCCCAGGCGCTCGGCGGCGGCGGCTGGGCCAAGGCCATGGCGCTGGCCATCGCCCTGTCAGTGATCGCCACCACCGGCACCGGCATCGTGCTCAGCGCCCGGATCGTCTACGGCATGGCCAGCTACCGGGCGCTGCCGGAGTTCCTATCCAATGTGTCCCGCCGGTTCGCCACCCCGGTGGCGGCCAGCATCATCGTCGGCGTGCTCATCATCGTGCTGAGCGCCGTCTACTTCCTCGCCACCTCCGTGCAGAACGCCTTCACCAACGTGATCGACGTGACCGGGCTGCTGTTCTCGATCTTCTACATCCTCACTGCGCTGGCGATGATCGTGTACTACCGCCGCCGCGTGGCACGCAGCCTCTGGGACGCGCTGGTTCTCGGCCTGCTGCCGCTCGGCGCGGCGGGCTTCCTCGGCTGGGTCTTCGTCAAGTCGCTGCTGGCCGCCCCCGCCCAGCAGGTGTGGTCGCTGGTCGGTATCGTGCTCGCCGGGCTGGTGCTGCTGGTCGTCGCCCGGGTGGTCCTGCACTCGGCGTTCTTCCACATCCAGCGGGAGAGCGACAGCGGGCAGACCGGCCGGCACGCCTGAGCGCTTCCGCCGGGCTCAAGCGGATCTGGTTGCGCACCAGCCGTGCCGGGCACGTGCTGCCGCCTGGAGCACGGCCCGTCGTATCCGTGACCACCCTGCCCGACTACTACGTTGGCTGATATATTGACCAACGTATTAGGAGGGCGGATGGCCGTTGGCAGGCGGGGTGGCAGTGAAGGGCAGGACGTGTTGCGGAGGGCCGGGGAGGCGTCGGTGCTGATTCTGATCAGCCTCGCCGGCGGGCCCAAGCACGGTTACGCGCTGATCCAGGACATCAAGGAGCTCGCCGACGCCGAACTCGGGCCCGGCACGCTCTACGGCGCGCTGGACCGGCTGGAGCGACTAGGCCTGATCGAGTCGCTGCCCGCCGACGACCGGCGCCACCCATACCGCATCACCGGGCCGGGAGCGGCGGCGCTCCGCGTGCACCTCGATTCGCTGGAGCGAGTCAGCGCGGCCGGGCGGATGCGGCTGCAGCTGGGCGGCATCTGATGGATGACCCGCGGACAGCCCGGCTGGTCGGGGCCGCGCTGCGGCTCTACCCGGCCCGCTGGCGGCGGCGGCACGGCGACGACGCCGCCGAACTTGCCGCGCTGCTCATCAGGGACGGGGCCCCGGCCGGGTCGATCGCCTGGAGCTACCTGGCCGGCGCAGCGCGGGAGTGGCTCACCCCGCGCCCCGGCCGGCGCCTGAGCATGGTGGCCGGCGCGCTGCTGGTCGCGGCCTGCTCGCTGGGCGTCTCGGCGGCGCTGCTGGCGCCGACGGCGCCGGCCAGGGCGGCCAGCACAGGCCAGGCGCGCGGACGCGCGCACTGCCGGCCAGGCCCGCCTGAGCCCGTTCCAGCCGTGCTCTCCGCCACGGGGCGCTCGCGGGCGGCCATCTGGGAAGCCGGGCATGGCCGGTCCTGCTGACGCCGACCCGGCCAGGGCTGGCCCGCGGCGGCGCCGGCAGCGGAGGCGGGCGCTGGCTGAGACGGCCATCATGATCCTCGTGGCGGTGCTGCTGGCCGGCCTGCTGCGGGCGTTCGCGTTCCAGACCTTCTACATCCCCTCATCGTCCATGGTGCCGACGCTCGGCGTGTTCGACCGGATCCTGGTGCAGAAGGCGTTCTTCACCTGGCGTGACGTACGCGAGGGCGACATCGTGGTGTTCAGCCACCCGCCACTCGACCACTGCGGCGGGCCGCAGGGAGGCGACCTGGTCAAGCGCGTTATTGCGCTGCCGGGGCAGACGATCTACTCGTCGGGCAACAGTATCTACGTGAACGGGCGGCTGCTGGCCGAGCCCTACCTGCCCCACTACGACCCGCTCGGGCCGCCCATACCGGACGCGAGCAGCCAGCACCCCTACCGGGTGCCGCCAGGCGAGTTCTACCTGCTGGGCGACAACCGGGCGATCTCATGCGACAGCCGGTACTGGGGGCCGGTCAAGGGCTCGAGCATCGTCGGCAAGGTGATGCTGGTGTGGTGGCACGACGACCACCCCGACTTCCGCAGGTTCTGATCCTGCCGCGGTCACCGCGGCCCCCAGCTACTGTCCTGAGGGACAGCACCAGGCCGCCGGGACTGAGCAGCCTGGCGCTGACCGGGCAGCAAGGGTGCCCCGCTGGCTCGCCTGGGTTGCAATTAGCGGAGGCGGACGGGAATCGAACCCGCCAGCGACGCTGTGCGTCGCTCACCGGTTTTGAAGACCGGGAGGGCCACCAGGCACCCGGACGCCTCCGCAGCAGACCCTACCCCGCCGGGGCGCCGGGCCGGGCCCTCCCCCGGCGGACGGCTGGGCCGGCCCGGCCGTGGCGGCCGGCCTCAGCCGGCGTACAGCGCGTCGATGTCGTCGGCGTACTTGGCGTGCACCACCCGCCGCTTGAGCTTGAGCGTGGGGGTCAGTTCCTCGCTTTCCGGGGTCCACTCGACCGGCAGCAGCCGCCACCGCTTGACCTGCTGCACCCGGGCCAGCCGCTCGTTGGCCGCGGTCACCGCCGCGTCGATCTCGGCCAGCACGGCCGGGTGCCCGGCCAGCTCGGCCAGCGAGCCGGCCTCGATGCCCCGGGCCCGGGCCCAGGCCGACGCGGCCTCGGCATCCAGCGTGAGCAGTGCGACGACGTATGGGCGCCGGTCGCCGTACGCCAGCGCCTGGCCGATGAGCGGGTGCGCGACGAGCAGATTCTCGATGGCGGCGGGCGGCACGTTCTCCCCGCCCGCGGTGAGGATGAGCTCCTTCTTGCGATCCACCACGGACAGGAAGCCGTCGTCGTCGAGGTGGCCGATGTCGCCGGTGTGCAGCCACCCGTCCTCGTCGATGAGCTGCGCGGTCAGGTCGGGGCGGTTCAGGTAGCCGGGCGTGTTGAGCGGCCCGCGGGTGAGGATCTCGCCATCCGCGGCGATGCGGACCTCGGTACCGGGCACCGGCTGCCCGACCGTGCCCAGCTTGAACTGGCGCGCGGTGTTCATGGTGAAGGCCCCGGTGGTCTCGGTCATCCCGTACACGTCGAGGATCTTCAGCCCGAGCCCGGCGAAGAAGTCGGCCACGTCACGGGGCAGCGGCGCCGCGCCGCTGGACACCCGGATCACCTCACCCAGGCCGAGCAGCGACCGGATCGGCCCCAGCACCGTCCGCTCCGCCTGCTCGAACTCGGCGGCCAACTCGGGCGGCGGGGTTCCGCCCGCCTGGGCGGCCGTCACGTACCGGCGGCCGATGTCCATGGCGTGCGCCGTCGCCGCCTTCCGGCCCTCGTCCTGCTCGGCGGCGAGCAGTCCCTGGATCCCGGCCTGCACCTTCTCCCAGACCCGGGGGACACCGAAGAACCGGGTCGGCCGCACCTGCCCGACCACCCCGACCAGCTGCGACGCGTCCGGGCAGAAGTGCACGTGGCCCGCGGTGGCGACCGGGATGTAGATGGTGAACATCCGCTCGGCGATGTGCGCCAGCGGCAGGTAGGAGACCCAGCGCACGCCGGGGGTGAGGGTGCCCAGCCGCTCCCCCGCGGTCACCTCGTACCGCACGCTGCGGTGGGTGATCAGCACCCCCTTGGGGTCACCGGTGGTGCCGGAGGTGTACAGCAGGGTCACCGGGTCATCCGGCCGGATCGCCGCGATCCGATCGGCCACCGGTGCGGCGTCGGCGGCCAGCCGCTCCCGGCCCAGGGCGGCGAAATCGTCCCAGGTGAGGTAGGGCTCCCCGGCCGGGCAGGCGGCCGCGTCCCGGACGATGACCGTCTTGAGGCCGGGCAGCCGGTCCAGCACCGGCTGCCAGCGGGCCAGCTGCTCGGCACCGTCCAGCACGGCGATGCGGGCGTCGCAGTCCCCGGCGACGAACGCCACCTGCTCGGCGGCGAGCGTGGCGTAACAGGTCACCGGGGTGCCCCCGGCGTGCAGCGCGCCCAGATCGGCCAGCACGTGCTCGCCGCGGTTGGGCATCATGATCGCGACCCGCTCGCCCGGCTGCAGGCCGAGCGCCAGGTAGCCCGCGGCCAGCTCCAGGGCGTGCTGCCGGGCGTGGGCCCAGCTGACCGTCCGCCAGCCCGCCCCGTCGCGGTCGGACAGCGCCGGGGCGTCCGGCGACCGTTCCGCCGTCTCCCGCAGCTGGTCACAGATCGTCCGGCCGGCGATCGCGTCCTCGATCTCCGCCCGCTGCCGCAGCACTTCGCTGGTCACGCGCCACCCTCCGCTGGCCTCCGCCGGTGGCCCAGGCGGCTGGCCTGGCCCCCTGGAATGCCACCACGTCCCACCCGCGACCGCAAGGCAGCCCGTGGTTACAGTGGCTGCCATGACGACGTCCACGGCCGTCCGGCTGACCCAGTACGCCTCCGGCGGGGGCTGTGCGTGCAAGATCCCACCGGGTGAACTCGAGGAGGCGGTGGCGCGGATGCTCGCCGCCGGGCCGGGGCCGTCCGGCGCCGCGGACCGCGACGGCGACCTGCTGATCGGGCTGGACCACGGGGACGACGCGGCGGTGGTGCGGATCAGCGGGGACCGGGCCGTGGTGGCGACCGTGGACTTCTTCACCCCGGTGGTGGACGACGCCTATACCTTCGGCCGGATCGCGGGCACCAACGCGCTGTCCGACGTCTACGCGGTCGGCGGCGAGCCGCTGGTCGCGCTGAACCTGCTCGGCTGGCCGCGCGCCGTGCTGCCCGCCGAGCTGGCCGGGGAGGTGCTGCGCGGCGGGCTGGACGCGACCCGGGCAGCGGGCTGCCTGCTGGCCGGCGGGCACAGCATCGACGACCCCGAGCCGAAGTACGGCCTGGCCGTCACCGGGCTGGCCCGGCCGGAGGCGCTGCTGCGCCTCGAGGCGGGCCGCTCCGGGCTGCCGCTCAGCCTGACCAAGCCCATCGGCAGCGGCGTACTCAACTCCCGGCATAAGGCCACCGGGGAGGTGTTCCCGGCGGCAATCGAGGTGATGACCACGCTCAACGCGGCCGCCAGCCAGGCGGCACTGGCCGCCGGGGTCCGCTGCGCGACCGATGTGACCGGGTTCGGGCTGCTCGGGCACGCCTACAAGCTGGCCCGGGCCAGCGGGGTGTCGGCGGTGCTGGACCACGCCGCGGTCCCGCTCATCGAGGGCGCCCGGGAAGCGGCCCGGGACGGCTACATCCCGGGCGGCAGCCGGCGCAACCTGGACTGGGTCGCCCCGCACACCGACCCGGGCGGGCTGGCCGAGGAGGATCTGCTGCTGCTGCTGGCCGACGCGCAGACGTCGGGCGGGCTGCTGATCGCCGGGGAGATCCCGGGCGCGCCGGTCATCGGGGAACTGGTGCCGCGCGGCCCGGCCGCGCTCATCCTGCGCTGAGGGCCGGCCCACCAGATGACCGGGAGGACCAGATGACCGGGAGGACCAGATGACCGGCCGGACCGCGCGGCGGCGGGTGCTGCGGCTGACCCTGCCGGATGGCCAGGCCCCGGACCCGCGGGCCGACCTGCTGGCGGTGGAGGAGCCGCTGGAGATCCGGGTGGGCGGGGAACCGCTGAGCGTCACCATGCGCACCCCGGGCGAGGACATCGACCTGGCGGCCGGGTTCCTGGCCGCCGAGGGGGTCATCGGCTCGGCCGCGGACCTGGCGCAGATCAAGATGTGCGATGCCAACGTGGCGGACGTGACCCTGGCCGTGGGGGTGGCGCCCCCCGGCGAGCGGCTGCGCCGCCAGTTCGTCACCACCAGCGCGTGCGGGGTGTGCGGCCGGGACAGCATCGACGACATCCGGGTCCGCGCCCGCTACGACGTCTCGGCGGACCAGACGCGGGTGGCCCCGGCCACGCTCGCCGGGCTGCCCCGGAAGCTGCGGGCCGCGCAGCGGGTGTTCGCCAGCACCGGCGGGCTGCACGCGGCCGGGCTGTTCCGCGCCGATGGCACGCTGCTGACGGCGCGCGAGGACGTCGGACGGCACAACGCGGTGGACAAGGTGATCGGCTGGGCACTGCGCGGCGGGCGGCTGCCGCTGGGCGGCTGCGTACTGCTGGTCAGCGGCCGGGCCTCGTTCGAGCTGACGCAGAAGGCGCTGATGGCCGGCCTCCCGCTGCTGGCCGCGGTGTCCGCGCCGTCGTCGCTGGCGGTCGAGCTGGCCGCCGAATCCGGCCTGACCCTGGTCGGCTTCCTGCGCGGGCACGCGATGAACGTCTACACCGGCGCCGAGCGCCTGGCCGCCTGAGGCCGCCCTAGCGGGAGGCCGCGTCGGCCACTCCCCAGCGCCGCCGGATCCGGTTGTTGACCAGGTTGAACAGCAGGTCGACGACGATGCCGATGATCAGGATCACGATGATGATGCCGGTCGCCGCGGCGAAGTCCGACTGGTCCTGGTCGTTGGACAGCAGCACGCCGAGCGACTGCTGGCCCAGGATGAGCACCACGATCTCACCCGCGATCAGGCCGTGCCAGCCGAACGCCCAGCCCTGCTTGAGCCCGCCCACGTAGGCGGGCAGGGTCGCGGGCAGGATCACGTGCCGGTACAGCGCGACCCGGCGCAGCCCCATCGTCCTGGCCGCCCGCAGCAGCAGCGGCGGCAGGTAGTCCGCCCCGGCGATGAGCCCGTTGGCGATGGCGGGCGCGGCCGTCATGACGATCACGAACAGGATCGTGGTCGTGGTCGTGCCGAACAGAATGATGCCGAACGGTACCCACACGATCGAGGGGAGCGTCTGCAGCGCGGTGATGAGCGAGCCGACCCCGGCGCGCAGCGGCCTGATCCGGGACACCAGGGCGCCCACCACCGTGCCGATGACCAGGGCCAGCGCGAAGCCGATCACCCCGCGGCGCAACGTGGTGCCCAGCGCCGACCAGAGCTGGGCGTGGTGCAGCTGATCCCACAGGCTGGCGAAGGTGGCCGCGGGGCCGGCCAGCACGTCGTGCTTGAACCCGCTCAGGTACACCAGCTCCCAGACGGCCAGCGCGATGACCAGCGCGAGCAGTTTGGGCCACGCCGCCGCCCAGATCCGCGCGCCGAGGTGCCGCCTGGCCTGCTGTGGTGGGGCCTGGTCCAGCTGGTCGAGCCCGGCGAGCGCGGCCGCGGGCTCGCGGGGTGTGTCAACGGCCATGACGGACGATCTCCTCCCGCAGCCGGTCCTTGATCTTGATGGCCAGCCCGACGGTGTCGGGCGAGTCCATCCCGCGCGGCCGGCCGAAGCCGACCTCGAACTCGCCGATGACCCGGCCCGGGCGGCTGCTCAGCAGCACCACCCGGTCGCCGAGCCGGACGGCCTCGCGCACCTCGTGCGTGACGAACAGGATGCTGAGGTTGCGCCGCCGCCAGATGCCCTCGAGCACCTCGTGCAGCAGGTCGCGGGTCATCGCGTCCAGCGCGCCGAACGGCTCGTCCATCAGCAGCACGTCGGCGTCCTGGGCCAGCGACCGGGCCAGCGCGACCCGTTGCCGCATGCCGCCGGACAGCTCGTGCGGCCGCTGGCCGGCGAACGCGCTCAGCTGGACCAGGTCGAGCAGTTCGGCCACCCGCTCGCGGCGCTGCGCGCGCGGCACCCCGGCCGCCTGGAGCGGCACCTCCACGTTCCGGGCCGCGGTCAGCCACGGGAACAGCGCCGATTCCTGGAACATCAGCGTCACCCGCCGCCCGCCGGTGGCGATCTCCCCGGCGGTCGGCGTGTCCAGCCCGGCGACCAGGTTCAGCAGGGTGCTCTTGCCGCAGCCGGACGCCCCGATCAGGCAGACGAACTCGCCCGGGGCGACCGACAGCGACACCCGGTCCAGGGCCAGCAGCGCGGTGTCCCCGCGGCCGAAGCTCTTGGACACCTCGCTGATCTGGACGGCCGGCCCGGTGGCGGCCCCGGACCCGGAACGGGCTGGCGCCCCTGGGCGGGTACCCAGGGGCGTGACAGCGTGCTGCGCGTCAAGGCTCATGAACTCACCTGCGCTTCTCCGCCGGCTTTGAGCAGGGCGTTGAGCGGGCCGAGGTCATAGATGCCGGACAGGCTGACCTGCTGCTGCAGCCCGATCGCCACCGCATGCTGCGAGTCGGTGGCCAGCGACGAGGCGATCGGGTCGTTGGTGAACGTGATCTGCTTGAACGCCGCAGCGAGCACGGCGGACTTGAGGCCCTTGCCGAGCAGCGTGGTCAGTTCCGCGTTGGCCGCGGCCGCGGCGGCGGAGGGGCTCGAGTTGAGGTAGCTGTCGGCCTCGATCTGGCCCTTGAGCAGGCCGGTCACGACGCTCGGGTGTGCGGCCAGGAACGACTGGGTGACCACCAGGTTGGTGGTGACGAACTTGCCGCCCGGCCACAGGCTGGCCTCGTTGACCAGCTGCTTCCCGCCGTCCTGGACCATCTCGATGTCGTACGGCGCGGGCTCCCAGCCCCCGGCGATCTGGCCGGACTCGAACTCCAGCACCGCGTCGGAGTTCGGCTTGATCGGCGTGACCGGCACGTCACCGCCGCCGGTCGGGGTGGTGGTCAGGCCGTGCTGCTTGAGGTAGTAGCGCAGCGCCACGTCCTGGGTGTTGCCCAGCGAGGGAGTGGCCACCTTCTGGCCCTTGAGCTGGCTGACACTGCTGATGCTGGGCTTGACGACCAGCGCCGCACCGCCGGAGGCCGCCCCTGAGATGATCTTGATGGCCTTGCCGCCGGACTTCTGCCAGGCGCTGATGGCCGGGTTGGGCCCGACGTAGGCCGCGTCCAGCTGGCCCGCCAGCAGCGCGGTGGTCTCCTGGGTTCCGGAGGAGAAGACCGACGTCTTGAGGGTGACGTTCTGGCCCAGGTCCTTGGTGAAGAAGCCCTTCTCCAGCCCGACCAGGGCGGGAGCGTGCGTGATATTGGCCAGGAACCCGAGGCGGATCGTCACCGAAGCGCTAGCCGCCGACGCGGATGACGTGCCGCCCGAGGAGCCGGTCGAGCCCGGTGACGAGGACGAGCACCCGGCGGCGACAGCGGCAATCGCTGCGACTCCGGCAACGAACAGGACTCGGCGCATGGGTTACCACCTACCTACAGCGTAAGTCGATCTGTTTAGTATGTCGATCTGTTTACTAGGCAACCACGATTGAACCATACCCGGGGCAGGGCGGGGTGAATCAAGCGACCCGGGATGGCGTGATCTCGGTAACAAGCGGGACGCGGTAACAAACGTGACGCGGTAACAGCGCCACCGGCCGGCTGCGGACCGGTGTCCCGCTCAGCTGCCGCCGCCCGGCGTTTGCGTGTCCACGCCCGCCACGGCGGGGTACTTCTGCAGGCACTGGTACAGCTGCGCGACCTGCGCGTTGTCCGCGTGATCTACCCGGTAGATGACGTTGTACAGCTGGTCCGAGGCCAGGTGATCGGTCGGCAGCGGCTCCGGCTTCGCGTTCGGAATGTGCGAGCAGGCCGCCCGCACCTCCAGCCGGGTGGCCTTGGTCGTCCCGGTCTGGAACGTGACCACGACCTCCTGCTTGCCCAGCGCGGCGTCGAACTTGGCGCACCCGGTGGCCAGCCCGAGGACGGCCAGCCCGGTGACGAGCATGGCCGCCCGGCGTGGCGCCCGGCGCCTGAGGCCGGCCTTCCGCCGGCGGGCTCGCTGCACGGTGCACAGCTTACGGTCGCCGCCGGGCAGCGCGGGCCGGCCGCCGGGCGCTACGGTACCGGCAGGAGGAACCACGGGCGGGCCGGCCGTCGCGGCGCAGGCCGGGGGCGCGCCCGCGACCGCAACCGTGGCCACCGGGAGGTACCGTGCCGGGGATGATCGAGGACTACGCGCTGATCGGGGACATGCAGACGGCCGCCCTGGTCAGCCGCGACGGCTCGGTGGACTGGCTGTGCCTGCCCCGCTTCGACTCGGCGGCCTGCTTCGCCGCCCTGCTCGGTACCGCGCAGCACGGATACTGGCGGATCAGCCCCGCCGCCACCGGCGGCCGCCCGGCCCAGCCCGCCCGGCGGTACCAGGGCGAGACGCTGATCCTGGAGACCGAGTGGGCCGGGCCCGCGGGCCGGATCCGGGTCACCGACTTCATGCCGCCGCGCGACGGCCAGTCCCCAGCCCTGATCCGCATCGTCGAGGGACTGGACGGCTCAGTCGAGGTGGACTGCGAGTTCCGCGTCCGGTTCGGTTACGGCCAGGTGGTGCCCTGGATGCGCCGGTCCAACGGCCAGCTGCTGGGGGTGGCCGGGCCGGACGCGCTCTGGCTGGACACGCCGGTCGCACTGGCCGGACGGAACCTGCAGCACCACGCCACGTTCACGGTGCGGGCCGGCGAACGGGTGCCGTTCACGCTGAGCTGGCGGCCGTCCCACCGCGGCGCCCCGGAACCCCTGGACTCGCACCGGGCCCTGGCCGCCACCCAGCAGTTCTGGGCCGACTGGGTCAGCCGGTGCACCTACCACGGCCGCTACCGGGACGCGGTGGTCCGGTCCCTGATCACGCTCAAGGCGCTGACCTACGCGCCCACCGGCGGCATCGTGGCCGCCGCCACCTCCTCGCTGCCCGAGGACATCGGCGGCGTGCGGAACTGGGACTACCGGTACTGCTGGCTGCGCGACGCCACCATCACCCTGGAGGCGCTGCTGCGTACCGGCTACACCGAGGAGGCCATGGCCTGGCGGAACTGGCTGGGCCGGGCCGTCGCCGGGGACCCCTCAGACGTGCAGATCATGTACGGGGTGGCCGGGGAGCGGCGGCTGGCCGAATGGGAGGCGGACTGGCTGCCCGGCTACGAGAACTCGGCCCCGGTGCGGATCGGCAACGCGGCGGTGAACCAGCGCCAGCTCGACGTCTACGGCGAGGTCATCGACGCGCTCACGCTCGGCCGCCAGAGCGGCATCGCCGTGGACCGGCACGCGTGGGCGCTGCAGCGGGCCCTGCTCAGCTTCCTGGAGAAGCACTGGGAGGAGCCGGACGAGGGAATCTGGGAGGTCCGCGGGCCGCGGCGGAACTTCGTGCACTCCAAGGTGATGGCGTGGGTGGCGTTCGACCGGGCGGCCAGCATCGCGGCGGGCGGGATGGGCGGCCCGGCGGCCCAGTGGCGGGCCACCGCCGACCGGATCCACCAGCAGATCTGCGCCCAGGGCTACAACGCGGAGCGGGGTGCCTTCACCCAGTTCTACGGGTCGGCCCAGCTCGACGCGGCGGTGCTGCTCATCCCGGAGGTGGGCTTCCTGCCCGCCACCGACCCGCGGGTCGTCTCCACCGTGGATGCGGTGCAGCGCGAGCTGGTCACCGACGGCCTGGTGCGGCGCTACCAGCTGGCTGGCAGTGGCTCGGGCGCGGACAGCGCGGATGGCCTGCCCGGCAGTGAGGGGGCCTTCCTGGCGTGCAGCTTCTGGCTCGCCAATGCGCTGCACATGATCGGCCGGGACGATGCGGCGGGTCAGCTGTTCGAGCGCCTGCTCGCGCTGCGCAACGACGTGGGGCTGCTCAGCGAGGAGTACGACCCCCGGTACCAGCGGCAGGTCGGCAACACCCCGCAGGCGTTCAGCCACGTGCCGCTGATCCAGGCGGCGCTGAACCTGGACGGGCACGGCGGGGCGCACGGCCGCGCCCAGGGCGGCCACGCACCCGGCGGCCGGGCACCGGCGGAGCACGAGGTCCGGTGACCGCCGGCCCTCAGCCCGCGGCCGGGTCCAGCGGCTACCGGGAAGCGCAGGAGGGAGCGGTGTCACCCGCCCCGCCCGGCGCCTCGGCCCACGCGCCGCGGCCGCACATCCTGGTGGTGAACGGGCGCAAGGTCCGGCAGCCGGTGTTCGTCTTCGGCGCCCCGTCCTCCGGCGTCGGCCTGCTGGCCTGTTCACTGAAGCGCTCCGCCGGGTTCCACGTCACGCTGGGCCAGCGCTGGGTGCTCCCGGTGGTGCAGGCGTTCGCCCGGCGCCCGTCGATCTCCCGGGGGCGCCCGGAGGCGGCCGCTACCGTGCTCCGCGACGCCTTCGCCCAGGCCTGGCAGGTCACGGCGGACTGCTGCCTGGGCTGCTCGCAGCAGTGCCGGGAGGCGGGCCGCCTGGACGGGGTCGGGCCGTGTGTGAGCCAGCGCGCGGTGCAGCGTTACGGCGATGCGAGCCCGGACCTGATGTACTGCGCGCCGACGCTGCTCGATGCCTTCCCGGACGCCCGGATCATCCAGATCATCCGGGACGGCCGGGACGCGGTGGCCGGGATGCTGGCCGACCCGGGGGTACTGGCGTGGTTCAAGCCCGGGTTCGTGGATCCCTCGGCCGAGCTCCCGCACCCGCTGCTGGGGCTGGAGACCGAGGCCGACACCGCCGCCTGGGCCGGCCTTTCGGTCACCGGGAAGTGCGCCATGCGCTGGCGCGGCACGGTCCGCCAGATGGCCCGGCTGCGCGCGCAGCTGGCCGCCGACCAGCTGATCACCTTCCGCTACGAGGAGGTGATCCGGCGGCCCGCCGACGCGGCCGCCGCCATCTCCGGCTTCCTGGGCGCGGCGGTGCACGCCGTGGACCCGTCGCCGGCCGGGCCGCCGTCGCTGGCCGAGCCGGGCTCCTGGCGGCGCACGCTGATGCCGGCCCAGGCCGCCGAGATCGAGGTCATCGCCGGCGAGGAACTCCGCCGCGTCGGGTACGGGGGCTAGGCACCGGGCTACTGACCGGCGAGGGGAGGCCCGACGCAGGAGGGCCTCGCTGAGCCGGTGATCCCGGGGGGCTCCGGGGGGTCGTCCCCCCGGGCTTATTGACCGGCGAGGGGAGGCCCGACGAAGGAGGGTCTCGCTGAGCCGGTGATCCCGGGGGGCTCCGGGGGGTCGTCCCCCCGGGCTTATTGACCGGCGAGGGGAGGCCCGACGAAGGAGGGTCTCGCTGAGCCGGTGATCCCGGGGGGCTCCGGGGGGTCGTCCCCCCGGGCTTATTGACCGGCGAGGGGAGGCCCGACGCAGGAGGGTCTCGCTGAGCCGGTGATCCCGGGGGGCTCCGGGGGGTCGTCCCCCCGGGCTTATTGACCGGCGAGGGGAGGCCCGACGCAGGAGGGCCTCGCTGAGCCGGTGATCCCGGGGGGCTCCGGGGGGTCGTCCCCCCGGGCTTATTGACCGGCGAGGGGAGGCCCGACGAAGGAGGGCCTCGCTGAGCCGGTGATCCCGGGGGGCTCCGGGGGGTCGTCCCCCCGGGCTTATTGACCGGCGAGGGGAGGCCCGACGCAGGAGGGCCTCGCTGAGCCGGTGATCCCGGGGGGCTCCGGGGGGTCGTCCCCCCGGGCTAGCAGAGCCTCCTGGCCGGCGAACTGGGTGTGGTACAGCTCGGCGTACAGGCCGCCCGCGGCGAGCAGTTCGGCGTGCGTGCCGCGCTCGGTCACCTGGCCCTGGTCGATGACCAGGATCTGGTCGGCTTCCCGGATGGTGGACAGCCGGTGCGCGATGACCAGCGACGTGCGGCCGGTCAGCGCGGTCTTCAGCGCGGCCTGCACGGCGGCCTCGGACTCGGAGTCCAGGTGCGCGGTCGCCTCGTCCAGTACGACCACCGACGGCGCCTTGAGCAGCAGCCGGGCGATGGCCAGCCGCTGCTTCTCCCCGCCCGACAGCCGGTAACCGCGGTCGCCGACCACGGTGTCCAGCCCGTCGGGCAGCGCGGCCACCAGATCCCAGATCTGCGCCGCCTGGCAGGCGGCGATCAGCTCCGCCTCGGTGGCGGCCGGCCGGGCGTACAGCAGGTTGGCCCGGACCGTGTCGTGGAACATGTGCGCGTCCTGGGTGACCACGCCCACCGCGCCGTGCAGCGAGTCGAGCGTGACGTCGCGCAGGTCCTGGCCGCCGATTCGGACCGCGCCGGTGTCCGGGTCGTACATCCGGGATACCAGGTGGGTGATGGTGGTCTTGCCCGCGCCGGACGGCCCCACCAGCGCGGTGAGCCGCCCCGGCGGCGCGGTGAAGCCGATCTCGCGGAGCACTGGCTGGCCCGGGCCGTCCTGCTCCGGAGCCGGCAGCGCGATCGACTCCAGCGAGGCCAGCGACACCTCGCTGGCCCGCGGGTAGCGGAACGAGACGAGGTCGAACTCGATGGCGGGCGCGGCGGCCACCCGCCCGTTGCCGGCCGGGGCGGCCGCGGCCTCGAGCGGCACGGCGCCCGGCTTCTCGGCGATCAGCGGCTCGAGGTCGAGCACCTCGAACACCCGGTCGAAGCTGACCAGCGCGGTCATCACGTCCACCTGGACGTTGGACAGCGCGGTGATCGGCCCGTACAGCCGGGCCAGCAACGCGGTCAGCGCGACCAGCGTGCCGAGCTGGAACGCGTGGTGGATGACCAGCACGCCGCCGACGCCGTAGGTGGCCGCGGTGGCCATCGAGGCCAGTAGGGCCAGCGCTATGAACAGGGTGCTGCCGTACATGGCGGTGATCACGCCGATGTCGCGGACCCGGGCGGCCCGGCCGGCGTACACCTCGCTCTCCCGCCGCGGGTTGCCGAACAGCTTGACCAGCATCGCGCCCGCGACGTTGAACCGCTCGGTCATCATCGACCCGAGCTCCGCATCCAGCTGCATGGATTCGCGGGTGTAGCGCTGCAGCCGGCGGCCGACCAGCCGGGCCGGGATGACGAAGATGGGCAGCAGCACCAGCGAGATGACGGTCACCAGCCAGGACAGGCTGAACATGGTGATCAGCACCAGGATCAGCGTCAGCGCGTTGGACACGATCGAGGACAGCGTCGAGGTGATCGCCGACTGCGCACCGATCACATCGCTGTTGAGCCGGCTGACCAGCGACCCGGTCTGGGCCCGGGTGAAGAACGCGATCGGCTGCCGCTGGACGTGCCCGAACACCTCGGTGCGCAGATCGTAGATGAGGCCCTCGCCGACCCGCGCGGAAAACCACCGCTGGCCGAACGCCAGCGCCGCACTGGCCACGGCGATGCCCGCGGTGAGGCCGGCCACCTCGACCACGAGGGTGGTGTTCCGGGCCAGGACGGCGTTGACGATGGTCTTGAGCAGCAGCGGCACGGCTACCGTCGCCACCGCGGCCAGCGCGGCCAGGCTGAGGTAGACGGTGAGGTGCAGCCGGTAGGGCCTGGCGAAGCGGGCGATCCGGCGGACCGTGCCCGGCTTGATCCGCTGCTGGGTGACCGACCGGTCGCGGGAGAACCCCCGCATCGCGTGCCAGTTCGCTGCGTACATGAGCGGGCCAACCCTCCAAGACAGCCAGAACTTCCCGTGTCAGCCGAAGGCGAACGGTGCTAGCCCGGGGGGACGACCCCCCGGAACCCCCCGCCATCCACCCACTCAGCGAGGACACGCCTACGGCGCACCTCCCCTCGCGGCCGGATACCCGGGGGGACGACCCCCCGGAACCCCCCGCCATCCACCCACTCAGCGAGGACACGCCTACGGCGCACCTCCCCTCGCGGCCGGATACCCGGGGGGACGATCCCCCGGAACCCCCGGATCAGGGAGCAGCGAGCCGGGCGCGCTGCAGCGCGGCCTGGATGTCCCGTTCCGCGGCCGCCTGCTCGTCCAGACTGCGGGCCGGCGCGCCCTGGAGCAACTCCTTTACCGCCCGCGCCACCGGCGGTTGCACCGTGAGCAGCGCCGCCACCAGGTCCGTCACGGCCGCGTCCAGCTCGGCGGCGGGCACCACCAGCTCGGCCAGCCGCAGCGCGGCGGCCTGCGCCGCGTCCAGGGTGCGGCCGGTCAGGCACAGTTCCAGCGCCCGGGGCAGCCCCACGAGGTCCACCAGCGGCTTCGTCCCGGTCAGGTCCGGGACGAGTCCCAGCTGCGGCTCTTTCATGCACAGCTGGGCGTCGTCGGCGAGCACCCGCAGGTCACAGGACAGGGCCAGCTGGAAGCCGGCCCCGATGGCGTGGCCGCGGACCGCGGCGACGCTGACGATGGACGGGTCGCGCAGCCAGCGGAACCCCTGCTGGCAGGAGGCGACCCAGTCGGCGAAACCGGGATCGGCCGGGCTGGGCAGCGGCTCCTCCCCCGGCACTCCGGGGCCGAACAGCCGCAGGTCTATGCCGGCCGAGAAGGACGGCCCGGCCCCCCGCAGCACCACCACCCGGACCTCGGCGGGCAGCGCCGCGGCGATGGCCCCGAGACCGTGCCACAGGGACGGCGTCATCGCGTTGCGCCGGGATGGCCGGTCCAGGGTGATGGTGGCCGCCCCGGGGGCGGGCTGGCCGACGTCGAGCCGGAGCCCGGCGGCAGTGAGCTCGGGCCGCCCGCCGGTCATCGCATCCCTCAGCGCTTCGCCCGGGCCTTGCCCCGGGTCGCGCCGCCGCGGCCGCGCAGCGACACGCCGTTCTCGGACAGGATGCGGTGCACGAACCCATACGACCGGCCGGTGGACGCCGCCAGCGACCGGATGCTCTCCCCCGCGTCGTACCGTTTCTTGAGGTCGGACGCCAGCTTGGTGCGGTCAGACCCGGTGACCCGGGTGCCTTTCTTGAGGGTCTCGGCCACACGTACCTCCCGTGAACTGAAGTGACCGCTGCGTTACGTCTCCCGCCATGATCACTCATCGGGCCAGGATCGGCTACCTACATCCAGGTAAGTGATCACTTCTATTTCACTCAGCCCTGTTTGCCCGTCACGCCAGGGCCACCAGTTCCGCCAGTCCCTCGTTCCACGTGTCTTCCACCCCGTCGGGCAGCAGGATGACCCGCTCCGGGGCGAGCGCCTCGACCGCGCCCTCGTCGTGGGTGACCAGCACGATCGCCCCGGTGTACCGGCGCAGCGCGGCGAGGACCTCCGCCCGGCTGGCCGGGTCGAGGTTGTTGGTCGGCTCGTCCAGCAGCAGCACGTTCGCCCCGGACACGACCAGCAGGGCCAGCGCGAGCCGGGTCTTCTCCCCGCCGGACAGCACCCCGGCCGGCTTGTCCGCCGCGTCCCCGGAGAACAGGAACGAGCCGAGGATGCGCCGCTGCTCGGCGTCGAGCAGGTGGGGCGCGGCGCTGCGCATGTTGTCCAGCACGGTGGCCGCACCGTCCAGGGTCTCGTGCTCCTGGGCGTAATAGCCGAGCCGCAGCCCGTGCCCGTGGCTCACCTCGCCGGTGTCCGGCTTCTCCACGCCGGCCAGCAGCCGCAGCAGCGTCGTCTTACCGGCCCCGTTCAGGCCGAGCACGACGATCCGGCTGCCGCGGTCCACGGCCATGTCCACGTCGGTGAACACCTCGAGGGAACCGTAGGACTTGGACAGGCCGGCGGCGGTCAGCGGCACCTTCCCGCACGGAGCGGGCTCGGGGAACCGCAGCCGCGCCACCCGTTGCGGCGCTCGTTCCGCCGCCATCCCGGCCAGCAGCTTGTCGGCCCGGCGCTGCATGCTCTGGGCCGCCCGCGCCTTGGTCGCCTTGGCCCGCATCTTGTCCGCCTGGGCGGCCAGCGCCGCCGCCTGGCGCTGGGCGTTGGCGTTCTCCCGGTGCCGCCGCCGCGCGTCGGTCTCACGCTGCTGCAGGTATGCCTGCCAGCCCACGTTGTAGATGTCCAGCTGCTGGGTGTCCGCGTCGAGGTGGTACACCTTGCCGACCACCGCGTCGAGCAGCTCGGTGTCGTGGCTGATCATGACCAGGGCGCCGCGGAACGCACGCAGGTGGTCGCGCAGCCAGGTCACCGAGTCGGCGTCCAAATGGTTGGTGGGCTCGTCCAGCAGCAGCGTCTGGGCGTCGGCGAACAGGATCCGGGCCAGTTCGACCCGGCGCCGCTGCCCGCCGGACAGGGTGGCCAGCGGCTGGGCCAGCACCCGGTCCGGCAGGCCGAGGCTGGAGGCGATCGACGCCGCCTCCGCTTCGGCGGCGTACCCGCCCAGTAGCGCCAGCCGCTCTTCCAGCTGGCCGTACCGGCGGACCGCGGCATCCCGGCGGGACGGCACCGCGTCGGCCATCTGCTGCTCGGCGGCGCGCATCGCGGCCCGCAGCTCGTCCAGCCCACGCCCGGACAGCACCCGGTCCAGGGCCAGCCCGCCGAGGTCACCGGCCCGGGTGTCCTGCGGCAGGTAGCCGACGCCGGCGCTGCGCCGCACCGTTCCTGCGGCCGGCCGGGCCTCCCCGGCCAGCACCCGGGCCAGCGTCGTCTTGCCGGCGCCGTTCCGGCCCACCAGCCCGATCTTGTCGCCCGGGGTGATCTGGAACGTCGCGCCGTCCAGCAGCAGCTGGGCGCCCGCGCGCAGCTCCAGCCCGGTCGCGGCGATCATCAGAAACCACTCCAGATAAGGGGAGAAGATCAACTAGGAAGAGCGGCACGGCCGCGGCCCGTATTCCAGGGTACCCGGCGGGTCCGGCCCGCCCCTACTGCTTATCGGCCGGGCGGCCCCCCGGCCCGGTGAGCTGGATGCGGATGGCGCGGAACAGCCGCGGGCTGGCCCGCAGCACGGCCAGCCGCGGATCGGGCACGGTCAGGAAGCGGTCCACGGCGAGCGCGAGGTACCGGGCCAGCCGCGGGTCGTCGCGCAGCACGGCCATGGCCCGCCGGTCGCCGCCGAGCACCACCGCGTCGAGTGGCGCCGGGTACCCGCCGAACACCCGGGCCGCGGTGTCCGCGGCCGCGGCGAGCGCCTCGGCCGCCTGCTTCTCCCGGCGCCGGGCGAAGCGCTGCTGCGACTGCCCGCCGGCCGCGCTGCGCCCGTGCACCAGCCGCGACCCCACCTTGGACGCGGCCAGCTGCGGCGGGGCGCCGGTGAACACCCCGGCCGCGTAGCCGCCCAGCCGGACCAGCAGCACACCGACGGTCCGGTCCGCGGCCGCGTGCCGGGCGATGGCTCTCGACTGCTCAGCCACGGCCCGCTGGGTGGTGGCGGCCCGGGCGGGCGATCCCCCCGGCCCGGACCCTGGGAAAGGCGGGTGGCAGGCCGCGACCGCGCCGTCGGCGGCCCGGAAGGTGACCACGTCCGGCCCGGGCTCGACGGCCAGTGGGCCGTGCCGGGCGGTGAAGCCCGCGATCCAGCCGGGGAACCGCTCCGGGCTGACCTCGATCCAGCGCGGCCCATCATCAGGCATAGCCTTGACAGTATCCAACAACCGAGACCGTTTTTATTAATCAAACGCTGCTACTCAACGAAGACCGGACCGGGCCATGACCCTGAACCAGCTGCGGACGTTCCTGGCGGTGGCCGAGCACGGCTCGGTGCGGGCGGCCGCCGAGGAGCTGGTGGTGACCCAGGCGGCGGTGTCCGCCTCGCTGGCCGCCCTGCAGAAGTCGCTGGGGGTCACGCTGCTCGCCCCGGAGGGCCGGGGGTTGCGGCTGACCAGCGCGGGCGAGGCGTACGCCGGTTACGTCCGGCGGGTGCTCGGCCTGCTGGAGGAGGCCGGGCGGGCCGCGGCCGCCGCCGCCGACCCGGAGCACGGCGAACTGCGTATCGCGGCGGTCACCACCGCCGCCGAGCAGGTCCTGCCCGGGCTGCTGAGCGGGTTCCGGGACCGGCATCCCGGGCTGGGCATCCGGCTGGAGGCGGGCAACCGGGACCGGGTCCGCGCCCTGCTCGACCGGCACCAGGTCGACCTGGTGCTCGGCGGCCGCCCCGGGCCGGGCTGGGACGTCCAGGTCCTCGCGGTCCGCCCACACCAGCTGGACGTGGTCGCAGCCGGTGAACTGGCCGCGGCGGCGCCGCGCGGGGACGCTCTGCTGCCCTGGCTGGCTCACCAGGCGTGGTTGCTGCGCGAGCCGGGTTCGGGCACCCGGGCCAGTACCGACGCGCTGCTCGCCGAGCTGGACATCGAGCCGGTCACGCTCATGGTCGGCTCGAACGGGGCGATCAAGGAGTCGGCCAGCGTCGGCCTGGGCGTCACGCTGATCTCGCGGGACGCGGTGGCCGCGGAGCTGGAAGCCGGGCGGCTCGCCGTGCTGCCGGTCCCGGGCACCCCGCTGCACCGGGACTGGTACCTGGTCGCCCACCCCGGCCCGCTGCCCCCCGCGGCCGCGCGGCTGCTGGCCCACGTGCTGGCCCGGGGCGGCTTCCAGGCCCCGGCCGGGGAGCCGGCCCGGGACGGCCAGGGACCGGCCACGCCGCCTTTCGTTAAGTATTAGCTTGATTCTCGGCGGGAGACTTTCCGTCGGCAGGCGTGGCGTCGACCTCCGGCGCAAAGGTGGCCGTCCGGCCGGCCTGGCGGTGCGCTAGCGGGGCACGCTGGCGATCTCTGCTGCCTGGACGATCGTGCGATGCGGGACGAAGAACAGCACCCGGGTCGGCCAGCAGGTGATCAGCGTCAGCGTGTGGCGATGGCCCACCGGGCGCAGCACGCCAGTGTTCGTGCACCACACTCGGTACGGAGCGCGGTACACACGATACGTGGTGCGGCAGCCGCGCGTGGTGATGACAATCCGGTCACCGGTGCGGAGACCGGCCAGGTGCAGGAACGGGTTTCCTGCGGTCACGTCGTGCGCCGCGATGCCCACGTTGCCCGGCTGGCCGGGCAGGGCCGTCCCGGGGATGTGCCCCGGGCCGGTGGCCAGCTGCGCCAGGGCCGTGCCCTGGATCACGGTGAATTTCCACTGCGGCCCGAACGACGGGATCTGGATAGTGGCAAACACCTGGCCGACTGGAATCGGCCCGGCCATCGGCTGGCAGCTGGCCGCCTGGCGCGGCGGGATGAGCGCGGCCGGCCGCGTGCCCCACTGCTGATAAAGGCGCTGCTGCGCCGCGTGCTGCCGGGCCCCGGCGAATGGGTCCCAGGCCCGGTACACGATGATGGACACGGCGGCCAGGCTGGCCGCCAGGAACAGCACGCCCAGGACCCCGAAGACGCGTCTCATGGTGTCACCAGCGGGGCCATCGCGGTCGCGAACGAGTACCCGTGCGACGCGTCGGCCGCTGACTCCCAGCCGAACACCCCGCGCAATCCGGGATGCGCTCTGGCTACTGCTGCCCACGCGGAGGCGAAGGACGTCAGGCTCATGGTCTGGGTCGCGGCCGGGGCAATGCCGTAACCCAGCCCGAGTTTACTGGCCGAGCCGTTCATGACCGGCAGCCATTCACTGCTGGCCTTTACCGCGTAATCGATCCGGGCGGCCTGGCCGCCCGGTGGCCCGGTCATGTCGTAGTACTGCGGGGCTACGAAGTCGAGAACGCCCGCGTCACACATGGCGCGGCACGTCTGCTGCGCCACGGCGTCCCATGGGCCCGGGGGCATGGTGATGGCGAAATTGGGGCCGAACGCGTCCTTGAGCGACCGGGCAATGTGTATGAGATGGTCAGGCCATATCTGGCCGCCCTCGATGTCCAGGTCTATCCCGTCGAACCCGCCCAGCTGCTGATGAATCTGCCCGATACTGGCGATGAAGGTGTCCGCCCGGTTGCTGGTGTCCAGCCGCAGATATGCGTTCGCACCGCCGATCGACAGGATGACGCAGCGCCCGGCGGCCCTGAGCGCCGCCAGGTCGGTGTTGAACTTGCTGGCCGGCTCCCGGCTCTGCGACCAGGTCACGGCGCCCGTGGACCCAGGCGGCCCACCGGCCGGGAGGGCGGAGAACAGATACACGGTGTTGTAGGCCTGGGGCAAGGTTGTGAGTGCCTGGCCGTTCCAGTACGTCCAGTAGCATCCGAGGACGTGTGCGGGCAGAGCTGGCATGATTTGCTGCTTCTCGTCAGGCCCCAGTGTGCCCGGCCGGGCGCTTCTGGTGAGTGGGCTGCTGCTGCGTGGGCTGCCGCTGCGTGGGCTGCTGTGTCATGACGCCGCCATAGTTCGGCACGACCCCGCCGGTTGCATCGGGGCGGACGATGGCAGTGGCACCCAGGTGATGGGCATTCATGTAAGTCACGATTCCCGGCAGCGCCGCGATCGTATTGACCGAATAGCCAGACGCATCATGCATGGCGATAATGGAACCTGCGCTGATGCCTGGCACCGTAACGCCATAGAGAGTGTACCCGTTGGTTACGTTACTCACGATCTGCGCGGCGGATATGCCGGTCCAGTCCTGGCTGTCTACGATGTTGCTCCCCTGATAACCCCAGTCCATGACAATGCGCAGACCGAGCTGGCTGGCCAGCAGGTTGTCGTTTGCGTTCACGTCACCATAGGGTGGCCGCCACAGCGTGGGCTGCGGTGCCCCTGCCGCGACGATAGCCGCGCTGGCCCGGGACAGCTCGTTGGTGACCTGAGCGTCGGTCAGCGGTGCGGTACCTGTGGATTCCCCGGTCAGCGATAGGTGGTCGTAGGTATGGTTAGCGACCACGAAACCGTCCGCAGCCTCTTCCGCGACGATCTGCGGGTGCGCAGCGACGTTCGCGCCGATGTCGAAGAACACGGCCGGTATGTGCTCCGCGAGCAGCTGGTTGATCATTGCCTGCGTACTGCCCGGGTAGTTTGACGTTGGCCCTGGCCCATCGTCAAAGGTAAAGGTGACGTACCCGGCCGAAGCATCGTTGTTCAGTACCGGCACACCTGTGCTGACAGTCACTGCTGCCGTAGCGGTGGACGACAGCCCGCCTGTGTCCGTCACGGTCACCTTGACCGTGTAAGTGCCGTTGCCGCTGTAGGTGTGGGTGGCCCTGGCACCGGCCTGCGCGGCAGTCACCACTCCATCGCCCCAGTTGAATGCGTAGGTGGCAATTGGCGTGGCGTCGGTATCCGTGGATGCCGATGCGTCTGCCGTCACTGCCAGCGGCGCGGACCCGGAAGTAGGGCTGACCTGTAGCGCGGCCACCGGAGCGGCATCACGTGAGATCGTGCTGAACGACCAGGAGTATTTCAATGATGTCGGCGTCTTCATGGACACGGTGTACTTTGTGGACGCGGCTAGCGGCACGGACGGCGTGAGCGTGACCTTGAGCGCTGTGGCGTTGTACGTCATGGTGGCGGCCACATTCTGCCCGTTGGACGTCTTTTTGAATGTCCATGTTAGGCCAGCTGGATTAATGTTCTGGCTCCAGGTGGCTGTGGGCTGCACTGCGACGGCCACATTTACCGCCCCATTCACCGGGCTGGTGGACACAACGGCTGGTTTCTTGGCCGCCTGGGCGGTCAGTGGGCTCACCAACGCTGTCAAGCTGAGCCCGAGGATGACGGCTATGAGGATTGTTATGATTCGGCTTTGTGCATTAATGACCCTTCGCACAGATCTTCATTCCCCTCGATATCCCTGGCGGGACGAGCACCCAGCTCCACGAACATAGCGCGGAGGGTGTAATATGTGTTGAATAGCCGGCGTTCATTCGTGCCCCTTTTTGAAAACCGTCATTCCTGTGGAGAGATGCAGGGGAACGAGCACCAGCTCAACTACCATCGCACGCACGGTGTACCACGAGTTGAATAGCCGCGTGTACTGCGTAAATGGGAGACTAGCCAGCATAGGCAGTGGATTCAGCCGGTACTTGATGGCCGCGTAGACGAGTGGCGGAATTGTCAGCAGGAGCGTTCCGCCCAGCCCCCAGATGAGTATGGCAATCCAGGATGTGTTCCAGATCAGCACCGTCAGGAAGGGGAAGAGCAGGTACACCGGGCCCAGGACCGCCTCCAGCAGGAGCACCAGTACCCACAGGGCGAGCATCGGCTTGTGCGGCGCATCCTTCCAGTGAATCCGGCACGACTGGAACACCGAGGACATCCAGCGGTTGACTTGCCTGCCCAGCATCGGCCCGGTGGGCGGATCGACGGTCCGCACCACAGCGTTGGGCACATAAGCCACCTTCTCCCCGCTGAGCTGAGCGACCCAGGTGTGCTCAATGTCTTCGCAGACGGTGTGGGCTGGCCAGCCGCCATGGCTGCGCAGCTCTTCCAGCCGGTAAAGGGTCGCGCACCCCGGGATGACCATCGGTGCTCCGGCCCAGCTCTGGATCGGCCGGTAGAAACCAGAGGCGAAGAGCAGCTCCACGCTCCGGCCGCGTTCGGCCGGGGTCCGCGCGTTCTGCGCCAGGACCAGGCCGGCCGCCACGGTGACCTTGGGATCGGCGAACGCACCGGCCAGGGTTTCCAGGTAGTCGGGAGCGAGAAACGTGTCGCCGTCAACCACCATGACCAGGTCGGTATCGCATCGCGGGAGCGCGTAATTAAGCGCCCGGGCCTTACTGCCCACGTTCTTGGGAGTGCGCACGACTTCGACCGGGTACTCGGCGCAGATCTCGGCCGTGCGGTCGGTGGAGCAGTCATCCACCACAATGACCCTCGTGGCCGGCGCTGACTGGCCGAGGAGGGTACCCAGAGTATTCCGGATACCCCCCTCCTCATTGAACGCCGGTACGAGCACGGTAACGCTCAGGCTCGCGTCCCGCGGCCGGTCAGCTTGCGGCCGATGAACATCACTCCGCTCGATATGCCGAGGACTATCGCAACCAGGCCGTAGACCAGAAACGCTGGCCCCGTTACCGGCAGTGATGCGCCGTACATAATTTTCCCCTCCCTCCGCTGCTGGGTCCGCTGCACCTCCCTTTTCCGGAGGTGGCGTGCGGGCAGGCTTCAGAGCGTGCATTTCGGCCCGCCGCTGAATTGGTACGTTGCGTCCAGGACCTGTTCGCAGGCGGTCACCCAGCCGTAGCCGCCACCGGGGTGCATGGTGTGCACGATGACCAGGTCGTAGTCCTCTCCCCGTGGGTCAGGGGTACTGGCCAGGTCGGCGCGTCCCGAGAGCCGCATGGCGGGGATCAGCGGATCGTGATAGCTGACCTCGGCGCCCGCGGCCGTCAGCTGCTCGATGATCGGGATGGCCGGCGACTCTCGCAGGTCCTGGACGCCCGGCTTGTAGGCGACCCCGGCGAGAATGATCTTCTTGCCCGCCAGCTGCCCATCCAGGAGCTCCCCGGCCCGCGAGACGACCTGGCCGGGCCGGGCGTCGATCTGCCTCATGGCCTGCGCGATGAGCGGGCTCTCGTGATCGTGCTGGCGCAGCTGCCACAGCAGGTAGTGCGGATCCACCGGGATGCAGTGGCCACCGACGCCCGGGCCGGGCTTGACCGGCAGGAAGCTGTACGGTTTGGTCGCCGCCGCGCTGGTGACTTCCATCGGATCGAGATCCGGCACCCGGCAGCCGTCGGAGAACTCGTTGGCCAGGGCCAGCACAACGGCGCGCTGGATGTTCTCATACAGCTTGGTCGCCTCGGCGGCTTCTGGTGAGCTGACCGGGTGAACCGAGTCGGTGACCTGGCTGAGGACACGCACGGCCTCGGCTGTGCAGCGTTCCGTGGTGCCGCCCACCACGCGCGGGGTTATCCGCTGGTGATGCTCGGCCACACCTGGGTCAATGCGTTCCGGGCTGAAGGCCACGAACACGTCGGTGCCGACTCTCAGCCCGCGCCGTTCCAGTGGCTGGCTGAGCAGCTCACTGGTTGTCCCGACGTAGGTCGTTGACGTGAGGATCAGCGTCTGCCCCGGCCGGGCACGGCTTACAGCGCTGGCACAAGCGGCCTTGAGCATGGCCAGGTCCGGGAGGTTACCGCTGGTAACCGGCGTCGGCACGCAGATGATCACCGCATCCGCTTCGCGCACGTCTGCCACGCGGGTGGTCATCTCGAATGTGCCATCGACGGCGGCCTCGGCTAGCACGGCCTGGTCCGCCTCATTCAGGTCGGCTTTCCCGGAGCTGATCACGTCCAGCCGGTCCTGGCTGGCGTCAATTCCAATGATGCGCTGGCACCGGCCGGGACATGATTGTGACCGGCGTCACGCCGCAAGAAGAATTTGTGACCGGCGTCACCACAAAGTGAAAATGAAAATGAATTGTGCTTGGCGTGCGCTTATGTGCGTCGGTTACCCGGGGGCACCTGGGCCACCGGGCTCATCGCGAGCCGGCCCCGGAACGCGCCGGGGGCGCCCAGGGACCGGCCACGCCGCCTCCGTTAAGTATTAGCTTGATTGTCGGTGGAAAACTCTCAATAGACAGGTAGTGATCCCGCTGTCAGGGTGAAGGAGCAGGCGCAACCGCCAGCCGAACCCGGAGGGGCACCATGACCGCAGCAGCGGACCGCTGGAACGCGGGCGTCATCCCGTACGCGCAGATGGGCTATTACCAGCCCGACTACTCGCCGAAGGACACCGACGTGCTGGCCGCGTTCCGGATCACCCCGCAGCCCGGGGTGCCGCCGGAGGAGGCGGGCGCCGCGGTGGCCGGCGAGTCCTCGACCGCCACCTGGACCGTGGTGTGGACCGACCGGCTCACCGCCCACGAGCACTACCAGGCCAAGTGCTACCGGGTGGATCCGGTACCCGGCCGCGAGGGCGAGTACATCGCCTACATCGCCTACGACATCGACCTGTTCGAGGAAGGCTCGATCGCCAACCTCACCTCCTCGATCATCGGCAACGTGTTCGGCTTCAAGGCGCTGCGCGCGCTGCGCCTGGAGGACATGCGGATACCGCTGGCCTACGTGAAGACGTTCGCCGGGCCGCCGCACGGCATCGTCATGGAGCGCGAGTACCTGAACAAGTACGGCCGGCCGCTGCTCGGCGCGACCACCAAGCCGAAGCTGGGCCTGTCCGCGCGCAACTACGGCCGGGTGGTCTACGAGGCGCTGCGCGGCGGGCTGGACTTCACCAAGGACGACGAGAACATCAACTCCCAGCCGTTCATGCGCTGGCGGGACCGCTACCTGTTCACGATGGAGGCGGTGAACCGGGCCGCCGAGCGGACCGGCGAGATCAAGGGCCACTACCTGAACGTGACCGCCGCGACCATGGAGGACATGTACGAGCGGGCCGAGTTCGCGAAGGAACTCGGCAGCGTGATCATCATGGCCGACCTCACCGTGGGTTACACCGCGCTGCAGTCGCTGTCCCGGTGGAGCAGGCGCAACGGGGTCATCCTGCACCTGCACCGGGCCGGGCACGGCACCTACACCCGGCAGAAGACGCACGGGGTGAGCTTCCGGGTCATCGCCAAGTGGTGCCGGCTGCATCGGGGTGGACCACATCCACGCCGGGACGGTGGTCGGCAAGCTTGAAGGCGACCCGGCCATGGTGCGCGGGTACTATGCCTCGCTGCGCGGCGCGCAGGTGCCCGCCGACCTGGCCTGCGGGCTTTACTTCGACCAGGACTGGGGGTCGATGCCGGGGACCATGCCGGTGGCCTCGGGGGGCATCCACGCCGGCCAGATGCACCAGCTGCTCGGCTACCTGGGCGAGGACGTGGTGCTGCAGTTCGGCGGCGGCACCATCGGCCACCCGATGGGCATCGCGGCCGGCGCCACCGCCAACCGGGTCGCGGTCGAGACGATGATCAAGGCCCGCAACGAGGGCCGGGACTACCTGGCCGAGGGCGAGCAGATCCTGGCCGAAGCGGCCAAGCACTGCCAGCCGCTGCAGACGGCCCTGGACACCTGGGGTGACATCACCTTCAACTACGAATCGACCGACACCCCCGACGTGGTCGCCACCCCCTCGGTCTGACGGCCCGACCTGACTGGAGCCTGCGATGCGGATCACCCAGGGCACGTTCTCCTACCTGCCCGACCTCACCGACGACGAGATCACCGCACAGATCCAGTACGCGGTGGACCAGGGCTGGTCGGTGGCGGTCGAGTTCACCGACGACCCGCACCCGCGGAATTTCCTGTGGGATATGTGGGGGCTGCCGATGTTCGGCATCGCGGACGCCGCGGCCGGAATGCACGAGGTGCGCGCCTGCCGGGACGCCTACCCGGAGCGCTACGTCCGGGTCTCTGCCTACGACGCCAGCCTGGGACGGCAGACCACCGCGCTGAGCTTCATCGCGGCCCGGCCGTCCCGCGAGCCAGGCTTCCGGCTGGACCGGGAGGAGGGCAGCGACCGGCGGATCCGCTACTCGCTGCACGCCTACGCGGCTGACCGGCCGGCCGGCGAGCGGTACACCAGCAACGGCGCCGGCCACGGGTCATGAGCGACCAGGCCGGCCCGCCCCGCGGCTTCGCGATGCCGCGCCCCGGGGCCGGTGCGGCGCCGGTGGACGGCACGGGCGGAGCCCCCGGAGGGGGTCCCTCCGAGCCGGTGATCCCGGGGGGTCCCGGAGGGTCGCCCCCCCGGGACAACACCGCGCCGCTGGCACCGGACGCGACCGTTGACCTGGCCGGGGAGCAGCAGGCCCAGCGGATCACCCAGATGCTGGACCAGTTCGACCGGGACTTCATCGGGCTGGCGCCGGTCAAGGCGCGGGTCCGCGAGATCGCCGCGCTGCTGCTGGTGGACCGGCTGCGGCAGCGGTACGGGCTGAACTCCTCCCGGCCCAGCCTGCACATGTGCTTCACCGGCAGCCCGGGCACCGGCAAGACGACGGTCGCCACGCACATGGGGGCGCTGCTGCGCGAACTCGGCTACCTGCGCAAGGGGCAACTGGTCAGCGTGACCCGGGACGACCTGGTCGGCCAGTACGTCGGGCACACCGCGCCCAAGACCAAAGAGGTGCTCAAGCGGGCGATGGGCGGGGTGCTGCTCATCGACGAGGCCTATTACCTGTACCGGCCGGAGAACGAGCGGGATTACGGCCAGGAGGCCATCGAGATCCTGCTCCAGTTCATGGAGGCCAACCGGGATGACCTGGTGGTCATCCTGGCCGGGTACGCGGACCGGATGGACGTGTTCTTCCGGTCCAACCCGGGGATGGCCTCGCGCATCGCGCACCACCTGGACTTCCCGGACTTCTCGCTGGACGAGCTGATGCAGATCGGCGGGCTGATGCTGGCCCGGGAGCAGTACCAGCTCGCCCCCGCCGCCGAGCAGGCGTTCCGCGAGTACGTCGCGCGGCGGATGCACCAGCCGCGGTTCGCCAACGCCCGCAGCATCCGCAACGCGATCGACCGGATGCGGCTGCGCCAGGCCCGCCGCCTGGTCGCCGCGGGTGGCCTGATCGGCCGGGACGACCTGATGCAGATCAGCGACGCCGACGTGCGGGCCAGCCGGGTGTTCGCCGCCGCGTCCGGGCCGGCCGGCCGGGAAGACGGGCCAGCACCGGGCTAGCGGTCCGGGCGGTTCCTGCTCAGCCGCAGGCCGCGCCGTTGACGGTGAAGCTCGCCGGGGCGGTGTCGTTCACGGCCCAGGTGCCCTGGAAACCGAGTGACTGGCTGCCGCCCGCCGTGATCGTGGCGTTGTAGCCCAGGTTGGCCGCCGACACGCTGGCGCCGGCCTGGCTGACCGTGGCGTTCCAGGCGTTGGTGATCTTCTGGTCGCCCGGGAACATGAAGGCCAGCGTCCAGCCGCTGATCGCCGCCGGGCCCGTGTCGGTGATGGTGACAGTGGCGGTGAACCCGCCCGGCCAGTTGTTGGCCACGTAGCTGACGTGGCACGCCAAGTTGGGCGGCATGGGCTGGGTGATGCCGAGCGTGGCGGTGGCCTGCGCGGCCGTCCCGGCCACGTTGGCCACGGTGAGCTGCACGCTGATCTGCAGCCCGGTGGCCTGGCAGCCGGGGAGCGTGTCCCCGTACTGGGGGCTGGCCAGGTACGTCCCGTTGGGCGCGATCGTGTACGGCAGGGCGATCGGGTCGAGCACCGGGCACCCGGGCGGGAGGGCCCCGCCGGGCCCGGTGAAATGGCCGTACCATTCGATCTGCCCCTGCACGGTCTGGCCGGTGCAGTTCTGGACGGCCAGGTTCAGCGCGGAACTCTGCCCGGCCGCAACGCTGGGCGGGCTGAAGGCGAACTGCTGGATGGCGATGACGCCGGAACAGGCCGCGGGCGCGGGCGCCGCGTTCGCCACCCCGGCCGCCGCGGGGATGAGCGCTAAGGCCGGCACCGCGGCGGTGACGGCGGCCAGCAGCAACCTGCGGATCATGGCGTTTCCCCTTCACAGCTCCTGGTGTTGCCGTGAGTATCGGACGGCGCGATGACCAGCGGGGCGGCGCGCCCAGCGGCCGCGCGCAGCCGCTGCTCAGCGCGCCGCGGGGTGCTCCCGGGGGCACGGGAGCCGTGTATCTTTCAGCGCCGCGGCCGCTCGTAGCACGCGCCGGACTCACTGGCCAGGTCCTTCGCGGTGAGATGCACCCGGTTCCTGGCCCAGTCTCGGAAGACCGGACGGAAGGCTTTAGGCACCGGCAGGTCGGGAAGACGGTTGCGGGCGTTGTTCTGCCGCTGCTCCACGTACGGGTAGAGGTCGCTGAGGGGCCCGAGCCCGTGGGCCCCCGGTATCACATTGATCTGGGTGCATTCGGCTGAGATGAACAGGGTGGCAGCGGCTCCGAGGTACGCCACCTGATCCAGCGAGGCCGGCGTTATCTCCCGCTTCGGGGGACTTTTCCCGAAATAATCGAACCATCCCTGGGCCTGCCCCGTGAGCCACGGCAGTTGCGGGTGGGCAGAGACGTAATGGCCGGTATCCGTGAGATCCTCGATTGCCTGCGCTACGCCGTCGCGCATACCCGGGTAGTATGGATCCGTTGCGCCGTGCACTATCTGATAGACGGAATTCATCAGATATGAAACGCGCTTGAGTCCCAGGATCATCCCCCGCTGCATCTGCAGCAGGGAGAGCAGGCCATCCGGCATTGCCAATGCCTGCGGCAGGCTGATCAGACCATGCTGCAGCGCGGCATATCTCATCGCATGGTCGCGGGCCGCCACAGTTATGATGCTGTCCCGGAACCGGCCAACGTTCTCGGCCGTCTGCACACGCCAGAATAGGCCGAGCGGGCTGGCGGGGGGCAGCCGCGGGCCGTCCTCGGCCCAGTAGGCGAACACAGGCAGCGTGGCCGCGAGGACCAGGCCAGCCATGCGCTGGGCCGGATCCTCGGACCTGGCCGTGACGATTATGCGCCCGGCGATCTCTTCGCTCACCGTTTCCTTACACGCAGCGCAGCTGCCCAACAGCCATGACAATGGCAGAGCCCGGGCGCGGTCATCGAGTTCGCCGGCCAGCAGGTGGTCAAGCACCCGTATTGTTACCCGGCGAGTTACCCGAGGCGATGGATCAACGGATCGCAGGCCGCGCGCCAGAAATTGCAGGATCCCGCTGCGCCCCGCAGGTGAACGGTGCCAATGCTGGCCGAGCATCGTCCCATAGATGCGCTGCGCCCCCCGGTCACTGCTGCGATCCTTGAGCTGGATCGCAAGTTCGCCTACCACTTCCCATTCATGGCGCGCCGCGTGCGGCGCAATGGTACGGGCGAGGCGTTCCGGGGAGTCATAGCGGTAGGCGAGATAAGCCGCAGCGAAATATTCCAGGAACGTACGGTGGGTAAACGAATAGAGTGGCTCACCCGCGGCCGTTGTTCCAGCATCACCGAGCACCCACATCCGGCCACGGCAGAAGGCAACGAACTCGGCGGCCGCGTCCTCTGCGGCATCCTTGGACTCAAAACCCCGTCCATGAAGAAATCTGGTGGTCTCGGCCACGATTTCGCGCTCCGTCACCGCCGGCTGTGAACTGGTGCGGGTGAGCAGCCACCATGCGAGATAACGCAGAACAGGCTCCAGATACTGGCCGGCCCTCAGGTTACTGTAGATATGCCTCCGGGCATCCCATTTGCGGAACAGAAGGTTAGCGCATTGCTCATAAACGTCGGTCCGATTGCGCGGAAGCGAACCTTCGCCCCGGTACAGGATGCACATGAGGGCAAGTATGAGTGGGTTGGCTCTGAGATCCGGCGTCGGGGCGCTCTCCTCCAGAAACGAGGCAGCCCAGCGCCTGGACTCTGCTATGCCGATCCCCTCTTCCTGCGCGAACCACTTTCTCGCATAATCCCTGACCTGGTCGTCGCTGAAGCCCCAGATCCGGTGCCGGGTGAACTCGCGGTCGTCCAGCCGTGCCTGGTCATAGCCCACCAGTCGTGATGTCACGAGGACACGGGCAAGGGGGTACTGGTCAGCGAACCTTTCGACCCGGGCGGTCACATCGGCACGGCGGGACGTGTCCAGCAGTTCGTCCAGACCGTCGAAGATAACAAGCGCCTGGCCTGCGAGCAGCCACTTCTGCACGAGGCCCTCCGGTGCCGGGCATTGGTAGAAGGCGTTAAGGCGATGTTCGATGTAGTTGACCACAGAACGTTCGGGTGGATCCTGCTCTGCATAGTCACGCAAAGTGACCATAAAGGGTATCGATCGCACGGGATCGGCCGCATTGTAATGTAGCAGGGCATTGGCTGCCGTGGACTTTCCGACTCCAGGATCCCCGAGCAGTACAGTCCGGTCGAGTTCTTCGGCGAGATGCCACAGACTGAGCTCGCGCGGTGCATGATCCCGGTCAGCATCCACTACCTGGAAAATCGTGGGCGGAACATATAGATCCGCGATCGGCACGCGCCGGCGCCGTTCGAAGTCAGGTGGTTCGATCTTCCCATGGTACTCAGCCACCTGACGCCGGTACCGGGCCGCGAAGGCGCTTTCCGTCCGGGGGCCCGCAATACTGGTCAGCGCAGCGGTATGCCGCTCGATGGCGTGCAGCGTGGCAACCATACGGCTCGACAGCGCTTCACTGCGTATCTCGCGCAGCAAAGACGGCTCAGCACCTTCCAAGCGCCCGGCGAGCGTACAGATCTCGGCATCGAAATATCCGAATATTTCACTGGCATGGGTGGCAATGTCATCACCGAAAGAGCCGAGGGTGAGAGCGAGGACGTTGCGGATCTGCTCGATATCCTCTTCCGGCGCATCTGTTAAACGTGCCGCCAGAAGCTCATGCAGCACCGCCTGAACATTATTTGAACGCAGCACCTCAGCCAACCGTACCGCCAGCTGAGGGGAAAGATCGGCAATCTCTAGATTCCGGCCGGTCAGGCGGTATGTATCGAACCACCGGGCGATGGCAACGTCCTTTGCATATCGCCGGTCACTGACGGCGGACGCTGCTGTCCCCAGCCGGCGACCAGCTGCTGCCATAACGTCAACCAGGACTCCAGCAGCTACCTCACTCAGCATGCCAGGGACTCCTTAGTGCTCGAAACGTCAGCACCGGGCCATGAGCGGTCTGCGCAATATCCGTCTAGCCCGATTTGTGCGGGCTAGACGTCTGTCCTTTTCTGTGCTTACCAACAAGCATACCCAAGTTCCGTGATGGCCATTGCCGCCGCCTACCGGAACGGCCACCCTGGCCGGCAGGCACGGCTTTTCTCTGCGTGCCGCAATCGCCTTGCGCTCCGTGCAGCTGCACGGAGCGCGCGCACCGGAGGAACTCACGAACTGACGAAAACCTGGCTGACGAACCAGGCGGCCTGCGCGATCGCGCTGTCGGCCGCGGCCAGCAAACCGCCCGGCAGTGGGAAGTCATGCCACCGGCGCGGCCCGGCTGGCCCCAGGATCGGCGCGCTGTGGACGCTTCCGTCAGCGGGGCCGCAGCCGGGCGGTGAGCTCGATCTCGACCGCGATGCCGAGCGGCAGCTCGGCCAGGCCGACGGCGCTGCGGGCGTGCTTCCCGGCCGCGCCGAAGATCTCGGTGAGCAGGTCCGAGCACCCGTCGATCACCGCCGGCGTCTGGGTGAACCCCGGGGCGACGTTGACCATGCCGAACACCTTCACGATCCGGGCGATGCGGTCCAGGTCACCGAGTTCGGCCCGCAGGGTGGCGAGGATCGACAGGGCCGTCAGCCGGGCGGCCCGCCTGCCCTCCTCGACCGAGAG
Organism: uncultured Actinomycetes bacterium; assembly: GCA_963837515.1. Lineage (GTDB taxonomy): Bacteria > Actinomycetota > Actinomycetes > Streptosporangiales > Streptosporangiaceae > RYN-230. The sequence goes on along the minus strand of CAWINT010000014.1, from coordinate 29,660 downwards.
GTCCCCGCCCACCTTCCCGCGGACGATGTCGCCGCCGTTGACCGGCCCATGGCCCGAGACGTAGGCCAGGTCCCCGTCCACCACGCAGCCCGTGTAATTCCCCGCTGGGGGAAACACGGGAGGAAGGACGATGCCCAGTTCGGCCAGCCGCTGCTCGATCACGCAGGCAGCTTACGGCGTCCTCACGCCGCGGCTGGGCAGGATGAGGTTGCGGCATCGGCGATGCGACGGAGATTACGGATCATGGATTCTGCGGGGCAATGGGAGCGTGCTGGGCGCTCCGTAGCCGGACCCGGCGTGGCCGCCGGGACGCTCGGGCCAGTTCATGGCCTGTTCCAGCAGCGGGTTGCGGGGGACGATGCGCTACTGAGGCTGGCTGGGCTCCGCTTCGCCCAGATGGGACTGGCCGCCGAAGTGTATGCCGGCACGCTGGACGAGCTGGAGCATGTGCTGCCGTTCGTGCCCCCGCACCCGTACCTGCCCGTGGTGCACCTGGACCGTAGCGTCAACGTGCTGCACGAGCCAGGTCGCGCCGTGGTTGCGGAGTTCGCCAACCGCTGTGCGGGTCGCGTGGCCGGCCTGGTCGTCCATGACAAGCGTGATATGGCGGCACAGACAGACCGGCTGCTCGCGGGGATGCGTGAACTCAACGCGCGCCTCTGCGAGCGGCCAGACGCTCCCTTCGTCTATCTCGAGTACGCCGCCGGCCTGGAACCAGCCTGGTTTGTCGACGTGGCGGAGCAGCTCCGTGACGCCGAGCGGATCAGTTGCTGCCTTGACGTCGGCCATATCGGCATCAGGCAGGCCTCGGCCAGCTTCGCCCGCAGCCATCCTGGTCTGAGCCTCGGAGACCTCCACCTGGCGGACAGCCGGCTGCCCGACCTCGTCGCGGACGTCCAGGACGCGGTGGACAGCGCCGTGCGGTGCGTGCTCGACGTCACCCGTTCGATCGGCCGGCTCGGCAAGCAGCTGCATTTCCACCTGCACGATGGGCATCCCCTCACCTCAGGCCTTCATGATCACTTCACGTTCCTGACGCGGCTGCCGGTTCCCTTTGCCTACCGGGGCCGCCGGTCGCTGAACATGATGTACGGGCCAGGTGGCCTTGCGTCCATCGTGCAGGCCGCGGTCGAGGCATGCGGCCGCCGGGGGGTGTCCTTCACGCTTGAGATCCATCAGGTCGAGGGCCGGCTGCCCCTCGCTGATGCCGCTCCGCTGTTCTCGCACTGGCGCGATCTGACCAACGCCGAGCGGATGAACTACTGGCTGTCGGTGCTGGGTGAAAACGCGATACTCCTGTCGCAATGCCTCCCCGAAGGTGCTCAACGGCCGGCCGGCCGCTGAGCATTCACCGGCGTGCTGGTGCCCGGTCCTGCGCAGGCGGGATACGGAAAATGTGGATCGACTGATCCTTCGCCCGGCAGCGCTGATCCTGTTCCGGCTTGGCCTTGTCCGAGACCATGACCACCTGGCCCGGCGCTGTCCAGGAGACTCCTTCGGCGGTCCCGTAAAGAACGCTGCCATCAGCGTCTCTGGGGAGCGCATAGCTGGTACCGGCGCCAGTGACCTGCCACTCGGACGGAGCGAGGTTGCCGACCCACAGCGCCGACGAGACCTGAGATACAACCGCGATCCGGTCGCCATCCACCGCGATGCCGCTGTAGTCCACGAACCGGACCGTTTCCGGAAGCCGGATCTTGCCCACCCGGTCCCAGTGATGCCGGCCTCGCCGGAACACGTGAATCCGCCCCCCTCCGGGGATGCGGCCCGCCGCTCCTCCTTCGCACCTGTTGCCCTCGCAAAGCCCGAGCAGGTACGTCTGCCCCTGGCGGCGCACGCAGGTCAGGCCCTCCAGCCCCTTATTCGGCCGGTCCAGCGGGAAGTCGAGCCAGGCAGAGCCGATATAGCCGAAGTTGATGTCGTACTCCTGCACCGCGGCCATGAACTTCGCGCGGCCCCGGGGCAGCGATTCGATCAGGGTGTAGAAGCGGCGGCTCTCCGGGTCATACGCGATGTCCTCGAAGCCACGGCGATGGCCCCTGTCCTGTTCGATCACGTGGTTGGCGGCCGCCGCCGGGGACAGTTCGGCGCCGACGCACGCGATATGCGGGATGTTGTCGAAAATAACGTAGAACAGCCCGTTCCTGGCGAGCACGCCGCTGGCCTCCAGTCTCGGATCCAGCCTCTCCCCGAGGATGTCGGCGACTTTCGCCTCCTTGACCAGCTCTAGCTGCTGCATCGGTGCCTGGACGGCAGCCATCGTCCTGCCTCCCGCTCTGCCTGATCACGCCGGTCGCGGCAGCTGTTCCATGGTGGCTGGGAAGCCAGCCCCGCCGGTGGCGCGCGGGGTGCTCTTCCGCAGCTGCGCCAGTTGCTGGCGCGCGCTGTCGCGCCGCATGCGGACGTAGTGGATGATCCCCTCGGCCTTTTCCTGCCCGTGCCGGAGTTCGTTCTGCTTGCAACCGCTCAGGTAGACCTCGTCGTTGCTGAACTGGCGGCCGGTGAACGGCTGGCTGTAGGGCGTGGCGGATTCGAGGTAGGCGGCCTGGTGCACCCGGCCCCACAGGCCGTCGCCGGAGTCGGCCGAGATCTGCTCGCCGAACGCCTCCGGGTTGAACTGGCTGTCGAGCAGGAACTCCAGATGGTCCAGGTAGTACTGGCGGTAATCCGTGTTACGGAGCAGGTTCTGCACCAGGGGTATGCGTGATCTGGCGTGGTCCCGCCAGTAGCGACCAGTGTTGCCCGGCCAGTCGATAACATCGGTGTACTGCCATTTCGTGCCGAAATAGTCGATGCCCAGGCAGTTGTCGTAATCCCACGGGATGAACGTGAAGTACGGGGCGTGCATGAAATCATCTGCACCGCCCAGCCGCCCGGAGTTGTAGAGGTAGTAGTTGGACGGGGTTGCATAGTAGTTGTCCCAGCTGCCCAGCAGCAGGTTAACGCCCGCCCAGCGGAGGAAGGCGCGCACGTTCATGATGCCGTCGACTGCCTCCCGGAAGGCGTCGGTGCCGAAGCGGCCGTCCCCGCCGGGGAGCCCCGTGCCGTTGATCGTCCTGATGAACCTGGCCAGGTCGTCGTAGGTGCCAGCGCCGGGGTCGTGCTCGTTGGTTTTGAGCCGGTAGGTCCGGTCGTCGCCGTCAGCCCGGAAGTACTGCCGCCCGCTGTCATCGCCGTCGGGGCCAACCCGGTGTTCCAGGGTCGCGCATCCCACGTCGCCGCAATAGGCCTTGTAGAGGTTGCCGCGGTCATTGCCGCCGAAGTGATCCTTCAGGAACTTATGGTCAACCTGCTCGATGACGGAGAACAGGCCGTAGTACGTCGCATCGAACGCGAGCTTCGCGTACGTGTGCCGGGCCGCGGGCACGCCCGCTTTCCGGAAAAGCCGCCAGGCCAGCGCCTCCCGCATCTGGGAAGGGTCGTTGTACATCGACTTGAGATTGATGCGCGTCATCCCGGCAAGGCGGTTTCCGCTATGGCCGGTGTGCTCAAGCGTGATTTTCCACGACCTCTTTGGCGCGTGCAGGGTGCGGTTACCGCTGTTCATGAGCGAGAAGGACGGCGTGCTCAGGGCCACGCCCTCGGGGCCAGGGCCGGGAATGTGCCGGGCGTCGGCCGGGTCGGTACGCCAGATATCCAGCCGGGCACCAGGGGGCGCCTCCGCCGGGCGCAACAGCACACTGGCCTGCTGCGGGAATCGTGTGATGTGAAACATGTACATCGCCGCAGCAAAGAATTCGTCCTTGGCAATAACTGTGTCTTCTGTCCCGCCAGTCCCATCCATTGCGTCCCCCTGGATGACCGCCGCAGCCACGAGCGATCTCATCTTGCCAGCTATTCCTGCCCCGTAAGAGACAGGCGCGGTCCTCCTGATACCTCGGCTGGATGGGCCTGCCGCCGGCCAGTGCGGCGATGATGTCTTCCACGGCGAACATGTTGCTTCCGGCCCGGGGCCGGTGATCGTATAGTGACGCCATGGCAGCCGGAGGGCTGGCCGCGGACCCGCCGGTGACGTCGGTCGCCGGCGCTGTCGCGCGGATGGAATCGATCGAGGCGGCTGTCCCGCCTGGGGATGGGCTGGGCTGCTTCAACCGGATGTACCTCGACGTCACCAAGCAGGTACAGGACAGCCTGGGCGCCGGGTTCTTCGCTGATCCGCAGTTCATGACCCAGCTCGATGTCACGTTCGCCAACCTGTACTTCGCGGCGGCCGATGCTGCGGGCAACCCGGCCCAGGTGCCGCTGGCCTGGCGGCCGCTCATCGAGCAGCGCGCCCAACCGGGGATCGAGCCGATCCAGTTCGCTCTGGCCGGAATGAACGCCCACATCAACCACGACCTGCCCCTCGCGGTGACCAGTACCTGCACCGCCCTGGCCACGTCTCCGGCCGCGGGCACGCACCTGGCTGACTACCAGAAGGTGGACCGGTTGCTGGATGCCGCCGAGCAGTCGGTGCGGCAATCCTTTGAGTCCGCGCCCGAGCTGGCCGTCAACCGGCATCTGCAGGCCGTCTGCAATCTCATCGGCTCCTGGTCGATCAACTCGGCCCGGGACCTGGCCTGGAACAACAGCCTGCTGCTGTGGGACGTCCGCGATAACCCCACAGCACGCGATCTGCTCTGCGACAGCCTGGCCGCTACCACCGCAGCAGCCAGCCGCATGCTGCTCATCGCCGTGTGACGGCCCGGCACCGCAGTGACTATGGCGACGGTCGTGCTCGAGCAGTCCGCCCGCGAGGTGTCGGCCGGCTCACCCGGGCCTGACCTGGGGCGCGGCCGGCTACGCGGCCGGCCCGGCCTGGGCGCTGCCGCCGAACGTGACCTGGACGGTGCGTTCCCCAGCGCCGCGCACGATGCTCAGCTCGATGGTGCCGCCGCGGGCGGCCTGGAGCGCGTCGTAGAGGTCGTCGGGCGTGGCGACCGGGCGGCCGCCGGCGGCCACGATGAGGTCGCCCTGGGCGAGGTCGGCCCGGGCGGCGGGGCTGTCGTCCATGACCGCCCGGATGAGCAGGCCCTCCCGCTCGGGCAGGCCGACCGCGCGGCGCAGTCGCCGGGCGACGTGCCCGGGGGCGATGGCGATACCCAGCCGCGGCGCTTCCGGGGCTTCCCCGCGGGCCAGCGCGCTGACGCGGTCACGCAGCGCCTCGTCGGACGGCATGGCCAGGTAGAACCCTTCGCCGAGGCGGTTCGTGTTGATGCCGAGCAGCTGGCCGCTGGCGTCCAGTAGCGGGCCACCGGAGGAGCCGGGCAGCAGGGGGGCGGTGTGCTCGACGCTGCCCGAGATGCGGCGGCCCCGCGGGCCGCGGAAGGCCCGGTCAACGCCGGAGACGAAGCCGAACGTCACCCGGAGCCCGCGCCCGCCCGGGTTGGCCAGTGCGAAGACCGGCATGCCGACGCCGGCCACGGCGGCATCCGCCCACGGCAGCCCCGGCGCCCCGCCGGTGTCCGCCTGGATGACCGCGACGTCGCCGTCGATGTCCCGGCCGGCCACCGTTCCCTCGGCCGTCCGGCCGTCGGCGAAGCTGACCACGACCTGGTCGCCGCGCACGTTGTGCGCGTTGGTGAGGATCTGCCCGTCGCCCAGGACGATGCCCGAGCCGACCCCCCACCGCTGGCCGATGCCCACCACCGAGGCCCCGGCCCGTTCAGCCAGCCCGCTGATGCTGGCCTGGATCTCATCGAGGATCGCCATCACCCCTGCACCTCCCAGTTAGTAGTAACTTGCAACTTACTACTGACTCGCCAGATGTCAACGGGAGCTAGGATCGGGCCATGGCCGGACCGGAGCGCATCTCTTCCCCGCTGGACGAAGCGCTGGCCAGCGTCGGCGACCGGTGGACCCTCCAGGTCGTGGAGGCGCTGCTGGCCGGGCCGCTGCGCTTCGGCGACCTGCAGGACCAGATCCCGGGCATCGCCGCCAGCATCTTGTCCGAGCGCCTCAGGCGGCTTGAGCGGGAGGCGCTGCTGGTCGCCCGGCCCTATTCCGACCGGCCGCCGCGGGCCGAGTATCAGCTGACCGCCGAGGGCCGGGAACTGGCCGGGGCGCTGCGGCTGCTGGCCCAGTGGGGCGCCCGGCACGCCGAGGCGGCGGATGCGCTGCGCCACGCCAGCTGCGGCACCGTCATCGAGCCCCGCTGGTACTGCCCCACCTGCGACTGCCTCGTCGACAAGGATCCGGCCCGCGCCGAACTGCATATCGTGTAAGCGTCAGCGCGGCGCCTGGGCGGCGGGCAGGAACGGGATGGTCAGCCGCACGGTGGTGCCGCGGCCCGGGGCGGCGGACAGGTCGAGGCGGCCGCCGAGCAGCTCCGCCCGCTCCCGCATCCCGGCCAGGCCCAGCCCGGTCGGTCCCGGGCTGCCCGGGGCGTCCACGTCGAACCCGCTGCCGTCGTCGGTGACCTCCAGCACGGCCTGGCCGCCACGGCGGAACAGCAGGACCCGCACCCGGGAGGCGTCCGCGTGCTTGGCGACGTTCTGCAGCGCCTCCTGCGCGGTCCGGTATACGGCCGTCTCGGCGTGCTCGGTCATGCTCAGCTCGTCCGCCTCTACCCGCACGTTCAGCGTGGGGAAGGAGTGCCCCAGGCTTTCCAGGCTGGCGGCCAGGCCCAGGTCGTCCAGCACCGGGGGGCGCAGCCCGGCAATGGCCGAGCGGGTCTCGTCCAGCGCTGCCGCAGCCAGTTCCTGGGCCCGGGCCACCTGCTCGGCGGCGATCTCGGGCGCATCCGGGATGGCGTCGGCGGCCGCCGACAGGTGGAAGAACAGGCTCACGATCCGCTGGCTGATCCCGTCGTGGATCTCCCCCGCCAGCCGCCGCCGCTCCTGCTCGGACCACTGCACCATCCGCTCGGCGAACTGCTCCAGCGCCTCCTCACGGTCGGCCAGCCGACGGTGCAGCCGGGCGTTCTCGATCGCCCCGGCCACCAGGCCCGCCACCGAACGCAGCAGCTCCACGTCGGCCGGCGTGAACTCGCGCCGCTGCCTGGTATGCACATTCAGAACGCCCACCAGGTGGCCGGATGGCGTCACCACCGGTACCGAGACCATCGAGGTGTATTCCTCGCCATGCAGCGCGGGGATGTACCGGTAGCGCGGATCCGCGGTCTTGTTGTCCACGATCACGACCGGCTGGCCGTGCTCGGCCACCCAGCCCGCCACGCCCTCGCCCACGGCCAGCTCGACGTGGCCCACTATCGTGTCGAACGGCGGCGTCGCGCCGCGCAGTTCCAGCTTCCGGCCCTTCTCATCGAGCAGGTGGACGAAGCACACGTCGGTCTGCGTGGTCTCGGTGACCAGCGCCGCGATGCCCGGCAGCATCCGGTCCAGGTCGAGGCCGGCCGAGATGGTCTCGATGACCCGGGACAGCAGCCGGGCCTCGACCTCCGCGTCCCCACCGAGCCGGCTGGTCAATGGAACACACCCTCGCGCAGCGCCACGGCCACCGCGCCGGCCCGGTCGGACACGCCGAGCTTGCGGTAGATGCTCCGGGAGTGGGTCTTCACCGTCTCCTCACTGACCACCAGCTTCATCGCGATGGCCCGGTTGGACAGCCCGGCGACCAGCAGCGACAGCACCTCGCTCTCCCGCTGGGTGAGGCCGAGATGCGCGCCGGGCCAGAACTCGCCGCTGCGCAGCCGGGCGGCGGTCAGCGCCACCCGCCCGGCCAGGCTGGGATCGATCAGCACCTCGCCGGCGCAGATCCGGCGCAGATAGTCCACCAGCTCGCCGCCCCGGATCCGCTTGAGCAGGAACCCCGCGGCGCCCACCCGGAGCGCCTGGAACAGGTACTGCTCGTCGTCGTAGACGGTGAGGAACACGACCTTGCAGTCCGGCCGCAGCTTGAGGATCTCGGTGCACACATCCAGCCCGCTGGTGCCGTTGAGCCGGACATCCAGCAGCACCGCGTCCGGCTGGGCCGCGGCGACGATCCGCACCGCCGCCGCCGGGTCGCTGGATTCACCGGCCACCACGACCTGGTCGGCGTACGGGGCCAGCATGGCTTTCAGGCCGTCCAGCACCATCTGGTGGTCGTCCACGATGACGACGCGGAGCGGCCCCGCGCTCAGGCGTTCCATGCCCGGAACCGTACCCGGCCCGCCACGGGGAGCACCGTGATCCGCCGGGTGCTGCTCACTGGCGCGCCTCCAGCAGGTGCCAGAGCAGCAGCAGCTGCGCGATGGCCAGCGGCTCGCTGCGCTTGCCCGGCGTGATCTCACCGAGCGAGCAGGGCAGCGTGCCCTGCACCGACAGCTGTTCCCAGATCGCCTTCTCCACCACCGCGGCGTCCTCGCGCGGTGCGTACCCGTGCACGTGCAGCGCGTCCACCGGCTTGCCGTCGCTGTCCCGGATCAGCTTGAGGTGCAGGGTGCGCCGGTCGTCATCGGTCAGCACGTGGGCCAGCTCCGGATGGCCGATGGTGGGCCGGAGCAGGATCTCGGCCGACAGCGGCGTCCCTCGCGGGGCGGTGTGCCCGGCCACCGGGGCGAACCGGATCGCGATATCGGCCCACTGCCGTTGCGGCCGGATGTAGGCGGCCGAGTCCGGTTCCCGCCGGCCCAGCTCGGAAAGCACCTGCTCCGGGGTGTAGCCGCGCTCGGCGCAGTCCCGCCGGAGCTTCCACTCCCGCCGGATCTGCTCCGGCGGGTCCAGGTACACGGCGATGTCGAAGCAGGCCCGGGCCAGCTTGGTGTGCAGCGGCAGCAGCCCCTCGACGATGACGAACTCCCGGGGCTCGACCAGCACCGGGCGGGTCAGCGTACCGGTCGAGTGGTCGTACACCGGCTTGAGGATGGGCCGCCCCAGCGCCAGCAGCTGCAGGTGCTGCTCCATGATGTCGACGTAGTTGCAGGCCGGGTCCAGCACGGTGAACGGCACGCTGCGCCGCTCGGCCCGGTCGTAGCGGTGGTAGTCGTCCACGCAGATGGCGGTGGCCCGGTCGGGACCGAGGGCGGCCGCGAGGCCCCGGGTCAGCGTGGTCTTGCCCGCGGCGCTGTCCCCGGCGATGGCCAGCATGACCGGGCGGGGCGGCTCCGGCACGGTTTCACTGCGCCGCAGCCGCATCAGCTTGTCGGGCATCGGGATGCTCGCCTCCGCTTGACTCGGCTGGTCAGGCTCCCAGGCTAGGTGGCCGCGGCGCGCCGCGCCTCCCCCGCGGCGGGGAGATACCGGGTGAATCACCCGGCGGCGGTGCGGCTGGCTATTCGGTGCTGGCCTGGGCCCCCGGTGACGGCTGGCCGCTCCGGGCGCCCACCCACACGGTCTTCACGTTGCAGAACTCGCGGATGCCGTAGTGGGACAGCTCGCGGCCGAGGCCGGAGCCCTTGATGCCGCCGAACGGCAGCTCCGGGTAGGAGGTCACGTTGCCGTTGATGAACACCATCCCGGCGGCCAGGTCGCTGATGAACTGGCCCCGTTCGGCGTCGTCGTCGGTCCAGGCGTTCGCGCCCAGCCCGAACTCAGTCACGTTGGCCAGCTCGATCGCCGCGTCGATGCCGTCCACCCGGTAGAGCGTGGCCACCGGCCCGAAGACCTCCTCGCGGTGCACCCGCATCTCGGGCGTGACGCCGGCCAGCACGGTGGGCGGATAGTAGAAGCCGGGTCCGTCGGGCGCGGCCCCGCCGCACAGCACCTTGGCTCCGTTGGCCACCGCGTCGGCGACGAGCTTTTCGACGTCGTCGCGCTGCTGTTCGGAGGCCAGCGGGCCGACGTCGGTGCCGTCCCGCATCGGATCGCCGACCGTCTTGCCCGCCATCTCCTCGGTGAACAGCCGCTCGAACTCGTCGTAGACCGCGTCGTGCACGATGAAGCGCTTGGCCGCGATGCAGGACTCGCCGTTGTTCAGGCAGCGGGCCACCGCGGCCACCCGGGCCGCCTCGCGCAGGCCGGCCGAGGGCATGACGATGAACGGGTCGCTGCCACCCAGCTCCAGCACGACCTTCTTGATCTCGCGGCCGGCGATGCCCGCCACCGACCGCCCGGCGGGTCCCGATCCGGTCAGCGTGGCCGCCACCACCCGCTCATCGCGCAAGATCCCCTCGATCCGCGCGGAGCCGACGAGCAGGGTCTGGAACGTCCCGGCCGGGAAGCCGGCCCGGGCGAACAGGTCCTGGAGGAACAAGGCGGTCTGCGGCACGTTCGAGGCGTGCTTGAGCAGTCCGACGTTCCCCGCCATCAGGGCGGGAACGGCGAACCGCATCGCCTGCCACAGCGGGAAGTTCCACGGCATGATCGCCAGCACCGGCCCCAGCGGCTGGTACCGGACGTAGGCCTGCGCCGCCCCGACCGCTCCCGCGTCGGCGGGCTCATCGGCCAGGAAGGCGGCCGCGTGCTCCGCGTAGTACCGGCAGGCGGCGGCGCACTTGACCACCTCCTGCCGGGCGGCGGCCAGCGTCTTGCCCATCTCGGTGGTCATCAGGGCCGCAATCTGGTCCCGCTCGCCGTCGAGGAGGCCGGCCGCCCGGCGCATCCAGGCGGCCCGTTCGGCGAAGCCGGTCCGGCGATAGCTGGCCGCCGCGGCCGCCGCCACGCTCAGGCAGCGGTTGACGTCCGCCTCGCTGATCTCGTCAAAGGTCTGCAGCGTTTCCCCGGTAGCGGGGTTGATTGTCGCGATAGCCACGACACTCCCCTACCCGCCGCGGGTCTGCTCAGACGTTGAAGCCGAGGGCGCGCAGCTGCTCGCGGCCGTCCTCGGTGATCTTCTCCGGGCCCCACGGCGGCAGCCACACCCAGTTGATCCGGAAATCGTTGACCAGGCCGTCCAGCGCGCTGCGGGCCTGGTCCTCGATGACATCGGTGAGCGGGCACGCGGCACTGGTCAGCGTCATGTCGATGATGGCGATCTTGTCGTCGCCCATCGTCACGCCGTAGACCAGCCCGAGATCCACCACGTTGACGCCCAGTTCCGGGTCCACCACGTCGCGCAGCGCCTCCAGCAGGTCCTCGGTCTCCGGCGTCACCGCCGGCGCGGCACCAGCCGGGGCGGCGTCCGCCACGTCCGCGGCGGTCGTGTCGGCTGCCACCGGCTGGCCGGCGGCGGTCTCGTCACTCATCAGGCTGCTCCTCCATCGCCTGGGCGGTGGCGTCCTTCCAGGCCATCCAGCCAAGGAGGGCGCACTTGATCCGGGCCGGGTACTTGGCCACCCCGGCGAAGGCGACGCCGTCTCCCAGCACCGCCTCGTCCGGTTCGGCCTGCCCCTTGGACTGCATCAGCTGGCGGAACTCCTCCGCCAGCGCCATCGCCTCGGGCACCGTCTTGCCGATGACCAGCTCGCTCATCACCGAGGCGCTCGCCTGGCTGATTGAGCAACCCAGCGCGTCGTAGGACACGTCGGCGACCACCGGCTCGCCGCCGGTGTCCTTGAGGGCCACCCGTAGCGTCACCTCGTCCCCGCACAGCGGGTTGACGTGGTGCACCTCGGTGTCGAACGGCTCCCGGAGCCCCTTGTGCTGTGGGTGCCGGTAGTGGTCGAGGATGACCTCCTGGTACAGCGACTCCAGCTGCGTCATCCGGCCCTGCCGAAGAAATGCTGTGCCTGCCGTACCCCCGCCACCAGGGAGTCCACCTCCGCCGTCGTGTTGTACAGGTAGAACGACGCGCGGGTGCTGGCCGTTATTCCGTACCGGCGGTGCAGCGGCCAGGCGCAGTGGTGACCGGCCCGGACCGCCACCCCGTTCTCGTCCAGCACCTGGCTGATGTCATGCGGGTGCACCTCGTCCACGGTGAACGAGATGGCGGCGCCCCGGCTGGCCGGGGCGGCCGGGCCGAGCACCCGCAGCCCGTCCACCTCGCCGAGCGCGCCCAGCGCGTAGCGGATCAGGTCCTGCTCGTGCGCCCGGATCGCGTCCAGGCCGGTCTCGGTGAGGTAGCCGATGGCCGCGTCCAGGCCGGCCGCCTCGGCGATCGGCATGGTCCCGGCCTCGAACTTGTGCGGCGGCGGGGCGAACGTCGAATGGTCCATCCAGACGCTCTCGATCATCTCGCCGCCGCCGAGGAACGGCGGCATCTCATCGAGCAGCTCGCGGCGTCCCCACAGCACCCCGATGCCGGTCGGGCCGCACATCTTGTGGCTGGTGAAACCCAGGAAGTCCGCGCCGAGCTCCCGCACGTCCACGGGCATGTGCGGCACCGACTGGGCCGCATCCACCAGAACGAGGGCTCCGGCGGCATGAGCGGCGTCCGCGATCTGCCGCACCGGGTTGATGGTGCCCAGCACGTTGGACTGGTGGGCCAGCGCGACCAGCTTGGTCCGCTCGGTGAGCAGCCCGCCGAGGCCCGACAGGTCCAGCCGCCCGTCGTCGGTCACCCCGATCCAGCGCAGTGTCGCGCCGGTCCGCGCACACAGCAGCTGCCACGGGACGATGTTGGAGTGGTGCTCCATCTCGGTGATGAGGATCTCGTCGCCCGGCCCGGGCCGGAGCCGCCCGGTGGCATTCCCCAGGCTGTAGGCGACCAGGTTGATGCCCTCGGAGACGTTCTTGGTGAACACCACCTCGGACTCGTCGGCGGCGCCGATGAACCGCGCCGCCTTGATCCGGGCCCCTTCGTAGGCCTCGGTGGCCTCCTCGCCCAGCTGGTGGCTGGCCCGGTGGATGTTGGCGTTGTGCCGCTCGTAGAACTCGGTGAGCGCGTCGATGACCTGGCGCGGCTTCTGCGAGGTGTTCGCGCTGTCCAGGTACACCAGAGGACGGCCGTCCCGGACCGTCCGGTCCAGGATGGGGAAGTCCTTGCGGATGCGGCCGACGTCCAGGGTCACGCCGCGGCCCCGGCCTTGACCCACTTGTCGTAGCCTTCGCTCTCCAGCAGGTCGGCCAGCTCCGGGCCGCCCTCCTCGACGACCCGGCCGGCCACGAACACGTGCACGAAGTCGGGCTGCACGTAGCGCAGGATCCGGGTGTAGTGGGTGATCAGCAGCACGCCGTGCCCAGTCCGGGAGCGGAACCGGTTGATCCCCTCCGAGACCACCCGCAGCGCGTCGATGTCCAGCCCGGAGTCGGTCTCGTCCAGCACCGCGATCTTCGGGTCCAGCAGCTCCAGCTGGAGGATCTCGTGCCGCTTCTTCTCCCCGCCGGAGAAGCCCTCGTTCAGGTTGCGCTCGGCGAAGGACGGCTCGATCTGCAGCGCGGCCATGGCCTCGCGCATCTCCTTGAGGAACAGCCGCAGCTTTGGCGCCTCGCCGCGGACCGCGGTCACCGCGGTGCGCAGGAAGTTCGACACGGTCACGCCGGGCACTTCCACCGGGTACTGCATGGCCAGGAACAGGCCGGCCCGGGCGCGGGCGTCCACGCTCATGGCCAGCACGTCCTCGCCGTCCAGGGTGACCGACCCCTGGGTGACCTGGTACTTGGGGTGCCCAGCGATGGCGTAGGCCAGGGTGGACTTACCAGAGCCGTTCGGCCCCATGATCGCGTGCGTCTGCCCGTCGGCGACGGTCAGATCGACGCCGCGCAGGATCTCGCGGCTCTCCCCGGCGCCGGTCCCGGCGCCGGCCGCGACGCTCACGTGCAGGTCGCGGATCTCAAGAGTGGCCATGGTGGATGTCTCCAGATCAGGTTGTCGTCAGTCGCCCGGGGCGGCGGGGACGGCGACGTAGACGTCCTCCCCGTTGACCTTCACCGGGTAGGTCGGTACCGGGCTGGTGGCGGGCGGCCCGGTGGAGGCGCCGGTGCGCAGGTCGAAGCAGGACCCGTGCAGCCAGCATTCGAGCGTGCGGTCGTAGACCTCGCCTTCGGACAGCGGCACTTCCTCGTGCGAGCACACGTCGTGCAGCGCGAACACCTCGCCCTCGGCGCGGACCACCGCGACGGGCAGGTCACCGACCTGGACCCCGATCGCGCCCGGCTCCGGGATGTCCGCCAGCGAGCACACCCGGACGAACGTTCCGGTCGCCCCGGTCATGGCCGCCCCGCCAGCTCGGCCTCGATGGCGGCGCTGATCCGGTCGCGCAGCGCGGCCACCTCGATCTTGGCGATCAGCTCCCCGAAGAAGCCCCGGATCACCAGCCGGCGCGCCTCCGGCTCCGGGATGCCCCGGGTCATCAGGTAGAACAGGTGCTGTTCCTCCAGCCGCCCGGTGGTGCTGGCGTGCCCGGCGCCCACCACCTCCCCGGTCAGGATCTCCAGGTTCGGCACCGAGTCCGCGCGCGCCCCCTCGGTCAGCAGCAGGTTGCGGTTGCGTTCGTAGGTATCGGTCTCGACCGCCTCGGGACGGATCAGCACGTCGCCGATCCACACCGACCGCGCGGTCGACCCCTGCAGCGCGCCCTTGTACTCGACCCGGCTGCGGCAGCGGGGCTGGCTGTGCTCCACGAACAGCCGGTGCTCCAGATGCTGGCCGGAGTCGGCGAAGTACAGCCCGAGCAGCTGGGCGTCCCCGCCCGGCCCAGCGTAGCCCACGGTCGGCGCGAGCCGGACCACCCCGCCGCCCAGCGACACCGCCGTGTGGCTGAACATCGCGTCCCGCCCGACCCTGGCGTGGTGCGAGCTGAGGTGTACCGCATCGTCGTTCCAGTCCTGAACCGTGACGACCGACAGCGAGGCACCGTCCCCGACGATGAACTCGACATTGTCCGCGTACGTCGCCGACCCGCCGTGATCGAGAACGACCACGCCCCGTGCGTTACGCCCTATCTCGATGACGGTGTGCCCGAAGGCCGCCCCCTCGGGGCTGTCACCGCGCACCGCGATCACGGTGGGCTCGATCACGTCAGTGTCAGGCGGGATCGTGACCACAGTCGCCTCCTCGAACGAGGCGAATGCCCGGGCACTGACCCGATCGCCCGGTGCCAGGGCGGTGCCGATCCGGGGGTCATCGCGTTGCGCACGCTCAGCGATGACACCCGGAGCGGCATCGACTTCGGCAGCAACCTTCCCAGCGGGCAGGTCCGCCTCCGCATGGAGCCCGCGCAGCCTGCGCAGCGGGGTAAACCGCCACTCCTCTTCCCGCCCCGTCGGGACTGGGAAATCCGCCGGGTCGAAGGACCGGTGCTCGTGCAGCCGGGAAACCGGGGCGGCCGCCTCGACCGCCCCCTGGAGCGCCGTCATCAGCCGACCGCCCCCTCCATCTGGAGCTCGATCAGCCGGTTCAGCTCGAGCGCGTATTCCATCGGCAGCTCACGGGCGATCGGCTCGACGAAGCCGCGGACGATGGTGGCCGCCGCCTCGTCCTCGGTCATGCCCCGGCTCATCAGGTAGAACAGCTGGTCGTCGGAGATCTTGGAGACGCTGGCCTCGTGGCCCATCTCCACGTCGTCCTCGCGTACGTCCACGTACGGGTAGGTGTCCGACCGGCTGATCATGTCCACCAGCAGCGCGTCGCACTTGACGGTGGACTTGGAGTGCGCAGCGCCCTCGGCCACCTGGATCAGGCCGCGGTAAGAGGTGCGGCCGCCGCCCCGGGCCACCGACTTGGACACGATGTTGGACGACGTATTCGGCGCCATGTGCACCATCTTGGCCCCGGCGTCCTGGTGCTGTCCCTCGCCCGCGAACGCCACCGAGAGCGTCTCGCCCTTGGCGTGCTCGCCCATCAGGTACACGGCCGGGTACTTCATGGTCAGCTTGGAGCCGATGTTGCCGTCGACCCACTCCATGGTCGCCCCGGCCTGCGCCACCGCGCGCTTGGTGACCAGGTTGTACACGTTGGCCGACCAGTTCTGGATCGTGGTGTACCGGCACCGCGCGCCCTGCTTGACGATGATCTCGACCACCGCGGAGTGCAGCGAGTCGGACTTGTAGATCGGCGCGGTGCAGCCCTCCACGTAGTGCACGTAGGCGCCCTCGTCCACGATGATCAGGGTCCGCTCGAACTGGCCCATGTTCTCCGTGTTGATCCGGAAGTAGGCCTGCAGCGGGATCTCCACGTGCACGTTCTTCGGCACGTAGATGAAGCTGCCGCCGGACCACACGGCCGTGTTCAGCGCGGCGAACTTGTTGTCACCCGGCGGGATCACGGTGGCGAAGTACTCCTGGAACAGGTCCGGGTGCTCGCGCAGCGCGGTGTCGGTGTCCAGGAAGAGGACGCCCTTCTCCTCCAGGTCCTCGCGGATCTTGTGGTAGACCACCTCGGACTCGTACTGGGCGGCCACGCCCCCGATCAGCCGCTGCTTCTCGGCCTCGGGGATGCCCAGCTTGTCGTAGGTGCTCTTGATGTCCGCGGGCAGGTCGTCCCAGGTCGCCGCCTGCTTCTCGGTGGACCGGACGAAGTACTTGATGTTCTCGAAGTCGATCCCGGTCAGGTCCCCGCCCCAGGTGGGCAGCGGCTTCCGGTGGAACAGCTTGAGGCCCCGCAGGCGCAGGTCCAGCATCCATTCCGGCTCGTTCTTCTTCGCCGAGATGTCGCGGACGACCTCTTCGGAAAGGCCGCGCCGGGCGGCGGCACCAGCCACGTCCGAGTCGGCCCAGCCGAACCGGTACCGGTCGAGCCCTTCGATGTCTGGGTGCGTGGTCGTGGTCATACGCCAGATTCCTCCGGTCGTGATTTCGTCGTGGTGTCGTGCGCCGGCGAGGGTTGCCGGTGCAGCTGATGCAGCAGCGCCGGCGCCGTCACGTGCGTGGTGCAGATCCCGTCTCCCCGGGCAATGGTGGCCAGCCGCTGCACCGGCGTGCCGAGCAGCCGGGCGAAGGCCTCGGTCTCGGCCTCACACAACTGCGGGAACTCGGCGGCCACGTGCGCCACCGGGCAGTGGTGCTGGCACAGTTGCTCGCCCGCCGCGGTCCGGGGTGCCGGGGCCCCGGCCGGCTCGGCGGCCGGGGCCCCGGTGGCGGAGGCCGCGTAGCCGTCCGCGGACAGTGCCTCGGCGAGCATGGTGACCTGCTGCCCCGGCGGCGCGGCGGCAACCACCGGACGGTACCGGCGCTCCAGGTCGGCAACCTGCCGGCGGGCGAATTCGGCCACCGCCCCCGGGCCGGCCACGTCGGCCAGGAACCGCAGCGCGCTGGTGGCCAGGTCGTCGTAAGCGTGCTCGAAGGCGCTGCGGCCGACGTCGGTGATCGCGAACAGCTTGGCCGGGCGCCCCCGGCCCCGGCTGGCCGGGCGCCGCGTGGTCCGCACCTCGATCATGCCGTCGGCCAGCAGGTTCTCCAGGTGACGGCGGACCGCCGTGGGGGTCAGGTTCAGCCGGGTGCCCAGCCCGGCCGCGCTGACCGGGCCGTTCTCCAGGATCAGCCGGGCGATCTGGGCGCGGGTGCCGCGCTCGGAGCCAGGCTGGGTGAAAGCCCCGGACGGCATGCCGACAGCGGCACCGGAGGCGGTGCCGGACTGCCCGCGTAGCTGTCCCACGCTTTTCACAACATCATTGTGTCGTAAATGCTTCCGGGCCGCCAACCCGGGCCCCCGGTAACCGCCAGCCCCGCCTGCCGGGCAACTGGGCCGGACCGATCCGGACGGTGGCCATCGCCAAGGGCGCCACGTTCTGCCCGCCGCAGTCCATGGCGTCCTCCGCGGCCGCGCCGCCCACGCCGGACCTGGCGCCAGCCCACTTCTGGTCGGCGGCCTGCGCCGGCGGGGCCGCTGGCCACCGGTGAGTGCGGCTCGCTCTTGGGGCCGGTCCTTAACCGGCAGGTCGTGCCGGGCCGGGACGATGCCCTGGTCATCGCGGCCCGGCCAGCCGGGCCCGCAGGGCGGCTTTCGTGGCGGGCCAGTCCGGGGCAACGACCGAGAACATCGCCGAATCACGCAACTGGCCTTCCTCGCCAGGCGCGTGCGACGGTGACCAGCGCCGCAGGACACCCTCGAAATGCGTGCCCAGCCCCGCGATGGCGCGGCGGGACCGGTCGTTGCGGGCGTCGGTCTTCAGATCGACCCTTACCACGCCCAGGGTCTCGAACGCGTACTCCAGCAACAGGAGCTTGGCCTCGGCGTTGATACCGGTCCGCTGCGCCGAAGCGGCCAGCCAGGTCCACCCGATCTCGACTGCGCACAACTGCCGGCGGCCGGGCCAGTACCGCGGATCCCAATACGCGGTAACACCAACGGCCCGGCCGTCAGCCAGGCGGACCTGGGCGAACGGGGCGAGCTTCCCGCTCCGTTCCCGCCCAGAATGCGCCGCGATATATTCCCCCACGTCCTGAGCGCGCGGGACCAGGGTAAAGGCATACGCGCCACGGTCTTCTTCGGCTGCTGCCGCCAGGTCCCCGGCATGCCTGAGCGACAGCGGCTCAAGCCGGACCAAGGTGCCTGGCAGGACCGGGCGTGCGGGCAGGAAGCTCATGCTGTCCTCATCGATCCTGGCATTGGCACCTTGCGCGAGCAGGTTGCCGGACCGTCACCGGGCCAGGTCCCTCAGGTCCTCTGGATGATTACCGAGCCGGAACCATACCGGGAGCCCCCGCGTGGGTGCGCACCGCGGGCGCGGCCGGCACGAGTTCCGGCAGCCGGGCGCAGAGCCTCTCCAGCGTGGCGGCGGCGGAACAGCCCGCGATCTGGGCAGCGCTCGTCGGTGTCTGTCGTCGGCCAGCGCCGATGGCGGGCGCAACCGAGTTGTGACCCGCGGGCAACGTCGGCAAACGCTTTCGAAATCAGTAGCGAGTTATCGGCACTAGCTGTTATTCTGCTACCAGTATGCCCCATACCGGCCAGTTGGCAGATCGGACGTGAGGATGCAGACTCCGTTACCGGGCGGGGAACCACCCAGCGACCCGCTGGACGATGACCCCACGCTGGTTTGGACCGCTGACGCGCCCACCGATGAGGAGCTGTGCGGTCTCGCTCCGGATCCGGACACCGATCCGCCGGACGGTCCGGATGCCTGGCTCGCCGACCTGGCCGGCCCGGTGCGCGACGAACTGCCCGACACGCTGCGGCGGCCGCCGCGGCCGACCGTGTTCGCGGCCGGATTCCTGCCCCGGGACCTCCGCGGTGACTCGGGCACCGGGTCCGGTTTCGGTGCCGGTGAGCCATTGGACCGTCTGGAGCCGGGGGCGGCGCTGAGCGGATTCGCCGGGGATGCCTGGGAGCGCGGACTCGGCCGGCTCACCGACGACGGGCTGATCGGCCTGCTCACCGGCTGGCGCCGGCTCGTCTCCTGGGCCACGGCGGGTGAGCTGGCCGCGGTGACCGAGCTGACCGAGCGGCGGCGTGGCGAGGCCGCCGCGGGCTCCGACTCCGCGGGCTCGGACTCCGCGGTGTTCACGCACCTGCCCGACGAGCTGGCTACCGCACTGACCCTGACCCACCGGTCCGCGAACACGCTGCTGAGCCTGGCCTGTGGCGCGGCCCGGCTGCCCCGGACCCGGGCCGCGCTGGCCACCGGCCAGATCGACCCCGCTCGGGCCACGGTGATCGTGGATGAACTGAGCGCCTTGGACGACGCGCAGGCCGCCGCGATCGAGGCGGCGATCATCGGGGCCGCTCCGGCCCAGACGACCGGCCAGCTGCGGGCCGCGGTGCGGCGGGCGGTGCTGGCGGTGGACCCGGCGGCCGCGGAGCGACGCCGCAGGCAGGCACAACGGGAGGCCCGGATCGAGGTCTGGACCGAGACGTCCGGCACGGCCGCCCTGGCCGGCCGGGACCTGCCCCCGGCCGACGTGCTCGCCGCCGACAAACGCATCGACGCGCTGGCCCGGCAGCTCAAAGCCGACGGTGCACCTGGGCCGCTGGATCTGCTGCGGGCTCAGGTCTACACGGCCCTGCTGCTGGGTCAGCCGATCGGTTCCCTGCGGCCGGGAGGTGGCGGGAACGCTGGCGCGAGTTCCCGCAGAATCCCCGGCGCCAAGTTCCGCCCGGAGGCCGCGAGGGGGCCGGGGCTGACCGGAACGGCCGGGTGGGGCTACAGCGCGCTGGCCGGATCGGTGAACCTGACCATGCCGCTGGCCACCTGGCTGGGGGGCGCTGGTGCGCCCGGCGAGGTGGCCGGGTTCGGGCCGGTGGACGGGGAGACCTGCCGCGCTCTGGGAGCCGCTCTCGCCGCAGACCGGTCCGGTTCCCGGCCCGGCGGCGCGGCCGGTTCCCGGCCCGGCGGCGCGGCCGACCGGACGGGGAACCGCTGGTGCCTGACCCTCACCGATGCCGCCGGGCGGCCGGTGGCGCACGGATGCGCGCGCCGCCCGCCGACCGGGGCCGGCTGGGCGCTGACCGTCAAGCTCACCGCCCTGTCTCCCGGGTCCTGCCCGCCGCACGAGCCGGGCTCCGCCCGGTACCACCCGTCGCGACGGCTGCGGCACCTGGTCGAGACCCGGCACCGCACCTGCTCGTTCCGCGGTTGCCGCCGCGCGGCGGCCCGATGCGACCTGGATCACACGATCCCGCACCACCTGGGCGGAGCCACCTGCCGATGTAACCTGGCCCCGCTTTGCCGACGGCACCACCAGGCGAAACAGGCCGAGGGCTGGCGCCTCGACCAGCCCGAGCCGGGGATCCTGGTGTGGACGCTGCCGCATGGCCGCCGGTACCGCGTGGAGCCACCGGCCTACCCGGTGCCCTGAGCGGGTCCGGGTGGCTGGCCTCAGGCCAGCTCCGTACCCGGAACATCTCCCCGCTCGCCCCGGGTGGCCCGGGTCAGCGTGGGCCGTCAGCGTGGGCCGTCAGCGTGGGCCGTCAACGTGAGCCGTCAGCATGGGCTAAACGTCGTGGGGCGGGACCTCGCCTGCGGGAAGGGCCTGCGCGATCTCCCAGATATGCCCGCCGGGGTCGGTGAAGCTGGCCGTCCGCACGCCCCACCATCTGTTCATGGGCCCGTTGAGCAGCGCCACCCCACGCTGGGCCAGTTCCGCGCACATCGCGTTGACGTCGTCCACGTGGACGGTGAACTGGAAACGCGATCCGGCCTCGCGGCTGGCGACCGTCCCGGGCTCAATGAGGTCATGGGCGGCGGGGCGGGTCAGCAGGTTGATGCTGGTGTTCTCGAACTTGAACACCGCCGAGTTCTCGTCCTCAAAGGCCACCGGCAGGCCGAAGACGTCCTGGTAGAAGGACTTCGAACGGGGCAGATCCTCGACGAACAGGGTAATGACATCGACGCTCCGCAACGACAGGCTCACCTGCGTACCTCACTCCCTCACGCCCGGCTGGGCTGGTCACCGATGCGCCCGCATCGGCCTGTCTCTGCTGACGTCACGCCCAGCCGCAACTCACCGGTTCCCGGTCCGCCCGCAACTCCTGCGCACATCGGGCATAGCCAGCCAGTGAGCAGAACCAGCACTTCCTCTTAGCGCAAGGGCTTCGGCCGGTGGGTGTGATGCAGGTGCGGCGGTCCAGACAGGAGCCCGCCCAGCGCCAGCACGGCCGCGACGCCGACCACCCCCGCGAGGCCAACCGCTGCGCCCAGGCCCAAGGCCATGAACACCCACGCTGGGGCGGCGGTGACCAGCCACACAATCGCCAGCGAAACGATGACGGACAGTGCCACGAGGGCACCGGACCTTGATGTGATGATGTCGAAGATCTTCATGACTGCCCCCGGCAGTGGTTAGCGGAGAGTACCTATACGATTGCTCTCTGTTGCTACAACCACGGTTCATCAGGGTTTATGCCTGCCCGGAACCGGCCCGCCCGGGCAGTTGTGGCCATCCCACCAGGACTTACTCCAGGAAACCGCGGAGCAGGGCGGCGGTGCCGTCCAGGTGCTCGGCCACGGCCTGCTGCGCCCGCTGGACGTCCCCGGCCAGGATGGCCTCCACGATGGCGGTGTGCTGCGCGGCCGTGTGGTCGATGTTGCGCTGCAGCAGCGGGATGGCGTTCAGCAGGTCGTTGAGCCGGACCCGGGCCTCGGCGCAGGCGGCCGCGAGCAGGCTGGACCCGGTGAGATCCGCGATGCACAGGTGCAGCAGGGTGTCCATCCGCCGGTAGTCCGCTGGCCCGGCCGCGTTGACCGCGGCCAGCCGGCTGCGCAGCACCTCCCGCCACCCATCCGCCGCGCCACCCGCGGCGAGCACCCGGGCGGCGCCGGTCTCCACCGCCATCCGGAAGGTGAGCGCATCGCTGATCTTGTCGGCGTCCTGCTCCGCGATGCGGCGCGCTTCGGTGCGGCTGGGCGCGGGCGGCGTGTAGATGACGAACGTGCCGCCGAACCGGCCGCGCCGGGACTCGACGTACCCGGCCAGCTGCAGCGCCCGGATTGCCTCCCGGAGCGTGATCCGGCTGACGCCCAGCATCCGGGACAGCTGGCGCTCGGCCGGGAACCGCTCGCCCGGCGCCACGACGCCCAGCTTGATGACGGTGAGCAGCCGCTCCACCGTCTCCTCGAACGCGTTCTGCACCCGGACCGGGCCGAGCACGGCCGCCAGCTCCACCGCGGCCGGCGGTCCGGCCAGGGCAGCGACCTGCGTCAATCCGGCGGCGGGTCTTGACATCACCGGCACTCTATCCCTCAATGGTCAGATAATAAACCATTCGCTCCCCGGGGTGGCAGGCCAGCGTCCGCTCCGCATCCGGCCTGACCTTCGGCAGACTTCCCCTCTCAACGGCTCGAACGTCCCTGCGGACATCGCCCGAAGGAGCAGTGTCATGGCGGTCAACGAACAGGCAACGCCACTCGACCAGGATCAGGCCCAGCTGCACGAACTGGGCTACGCGCAGGAACTGCGGCGCCGGATGTCCGGGTTCTCGAACTTCGCCGTGTCGTTCACGATCATCTCGATCCTGTCCGGATGCCTGACCCTCTACGGGTACGGGATGAACACCGGCGGTCCCGCCATCATCGTGTGGGGCTGGCCCATCGTCGGGATCATGACCCTGTTCGTGGGCCTGGCCATGGCCGAGGTCTGCTCCAGCTACCCGACCGCGGGCGGGCTCTACTACTGGGCGGCGAAGCTGGCGCCGCCGAAGTCCGCGGCCGCCTGGTCCTGGTTCACCGGCTGGCCGAACGTGCCGTAATGTACCAAGTTGCACACCGTAACGCAACGACGTGACCTGCGGAAACGCCGAGGCCCCGGCCGTACCCATCTGGGCGCGGACGGGGCCTTGTCGGCTCACCGGGTCTACACGTCATCTAGCACGACATTGGCGCACGCCTCCTCGACCGCCGCCGCTACATGAAGCAGGTCTTCGGCGTCGTCCAGAGCCTCCAGCTCCAGGGTCCGGATCTTGGCGTCAGCCGGGCCGGGCTCCACGTCGTCGTACACAGATGAAACAGGTGCTGCCACTGTTCTCCTATGTGTCGCGCGGTGTTGTACGTGCCGGGCCATCAGCAGAACACCAGCTCGCCCAGCACGACCACTTGCAGCAGCTCGTCGGCCACGGCAGCGTCCAGGTCGGCCGTGTCGGCGTTGAACACCAGGCGCTTGCACTGGTCGGACAGCGACCCGCTCGCGTACTTCGGCGGGTCCTCGATGACCTTGTTGGCGGCCCGCATGATCGCCTTGTGGTCCACGGTCACGGTCTTCTCGCCGTCGTTGCCGTTCTCGGCGGTGACCTCGACCGACCAGTCATCGGCGGCCTTGAACGTCTCCCCGTCCACGCCCGTGGTCTTCGTGTCCAGCCACCAGTGGTAACTGAGCGCGCCCGAGCCGAACACGTGGTCGTAGGTGTCCTGTGGGGTCGCAGTCCTGAGCATCGTCATACCTCGCTCACGATCCGGTCCATCTCGGTCTCAGTGATCAGGTCGCGGTCGTACGCGGTCCTGGCGCAGTGCAGCATGACCCACCACGGGTTGACGTTGCCCAGGCGGCGGCAGACCTCGATGTGCTCGGGCGAGCCCTCCAGCCGGGCACCCAGGACCGTGCAGTCGTCCAGCCGCCAGATGTACTCCAGGGCGTCCCGGCTGGCGTCGTTGTCCATCCACTTCCGCTCGCGCAGGTGGTCCTGCTCCAGGTAGTCGGGGACCTCGGTGCGGTGGCCCGTCTTGCCCCACTCTTCGGCCATCAGGCCGGTGGGCTCGTAGACGTAGTCGGGCTGCTCGTGCTGTACAGGCTGTCCCATCGTTCCTCCTCCTTGCCGGTCGCCCGGGTTCTAGCCGCGCACGCCCTCGGGGTGATCGGGGCAGCCGACACGGTGTGCTCCTGCGTCGTTGCGCAGGCAGCCACACGGCCACAGGTGGGACGGGGGCCCGCCCGACGATCGCGGCGTAAGCCTCGGCCTCGGTGTCCCACACGCCGAGCGAGGAGCCGTCAGGCGCGTACGTCCGGTACTCGTCACCCCAGCGCCGGTACGCGCCGATGGCGGGCTCGCCCACGGCCCGGTCGCCCAGCGGGGTGGCGAACACCTGGGTGATGCCGTTGGGATGCCGCACGGTGCGCTCGCGGTCGATGTCCATGTCCGCTCCCTAAGCCGTCGCTGCCCGGCGCGCTCGAATGGCCCGCTTGAGCGCCATCCGTGCGTTCTGGTCGGCCCGTCCTCGGCACTTGGACTTCGACAACGTGGTCACAAGACGCGGCCCGTCGTAGATCTTCCAGTGATCGGCTTCGATGGCCGTGTATCCGTGGCGCTCATACTCCGCGACCATTTGGCGGGCCTCTTTGGCTGTCATGACGTGCCTCCGTCTGCCCGGCTCCCGGGCGCGTGCCCAACCTTACTACGCCTGGTCTGTCCTGGCTAGGGCATCGCCCGGGTACGCAGATACACACATTCCACGCTGGACTGGCCAAAGGGCCGGGCGGATCTAGGAGACTGGACAGGTGGAGCTGGACGACGTGCTCGACCTGCTGGCCAAGCGGCGGGACATCAGCCGCGAGGAGGCGTACCAGCTCCTGCTCACGATGCCCGGCGGCGGCGAGCTGGTGACCGGCCGTGTATCAGTGGAGGACTCCCCGCTGGTCTCCGAGCTGCTCCAGGACGACCCTGGCTAGGCGACCTGGACCAGGACTGTGCGCTTCTTCGGGTAACGCTCAGCCAGCCTCTCGATCAGCTCGGTCTTGGCCCGCAGCGCAGACTCGGCAGTCGGCCGGTTGACGGTGTAGACGAGCGTGCTCCCGTCCGGGCCAGGCCACTCGATGGTGAACGAGTAGTTATCCACAGTCATATCCACAGGATAGCCGCAAAGTGTCCACATGCTGAGACGACACTGTCCAGCCCGGCTTCGCCCGAGCGGGTATAGGACTACTCCCGGGCACGCAGAAGCCCCGGCCACCACTGGATGACCGGGGCCTCGTGCCGGGCTACTTCTGGGCCAGGTACTTCGCGACGACCTCGTCGGCACCCGTCCACCAGCGCCGGGAACGACGGGGCACGGCAGATGACCGCATCGGCGGCCGACGTCTCATTGGCGGCCTTGATGTCGAACAGAAGCCAAGTACCGAGCAGCGTGCCCACCGCGATGACGTTGAGGCCCTGGATGGTCTTTACGAACCGGGCGGTCTTCCCCTCCGGGTCGTCTGAGCGCGACCAGCCACCGGCCGCCGCCACCTCTTCCGCCTCCTGCTGCTGCACGGGTTCAGCCCGGAAGATCAGCTCGCGGAAGGCGGACTCGTTTTCGAAGACCCACTCCTGGAGAACTTCGGCATAGCCCTCGGAGATCCCGAACTCCTTCGCCTCTTCTGGGGTAAACCACTGGAGGTCTGCCTGGTCCGGGTTCTCCCCCGCTGCCTCCAGTTCGGCGCGCTTCTTGGTGAAGGCTTCCGCTTTCAGGGCGGTCAGCACGATGGCGTCGAAGTGCTCGTGGAAGGTTGCCATCAGCAGCGGCTTGACGAGCTTCATCCACGGCGCGTTCCAGGGGATGCCCGGGAACACGGCCTCGAAGACGGTGCCGTGGTTGACGGAGTTCCAGTCGATCCCAGGCCCGACCGGCTGCTCACTGGGCGTCTCAGTCATGCATCTCCTCTCCTCGGTGGCGGACATCAGGGTAAGGCACTGTGCCCGGCCAGGCTTCCCCTCCTGACCGGGCACAGTGCCTACCGGACGACGCGGACCTCCTCACGGGCGGCGTCCTGCAGGAGGTCGAGCGCCAAGATCCAGCTCTGCTCGTCCTCGTCCGTCATCGGGAGACCGGCAGCGGCGTGGAGCTTCCGGATCTGACGGAGGACGAGCGCCGTAGCCGTCGCCTGCGAGTTGATCGCGTACGCGATGGACACGTCCGGGCCGTCCAGCGGCTCGCCACGTGGGCCAGTCCGCGCGGGATGCGCCGGGGGTGCCGGGTGGGTAATCACTGTTTCCTCCTTCGCTTCGTGCCCGGACTGTACCCGCCTGGTCAGTTCTGGTCAAGCCTGGCCTGTGCTGGCCACACATGGCGGAATACACACATGGACACTCCCGGCTGGCGCTTCCGGTTGCCACTGTTCTGGGCCTGCCAGACTCGCCTGGGTGCCACTGTCTGGCCGATCCCCCGGCCCGGCACCTGTCGGCGCACGGTCCTCATCCGGGCTGCGTAGCCGTTTGAACTACCGGACGCCACTGTTCGACCCAGGTACCCAGGTGGTGGGTGGCCCGATCTGGCACTGTCCGCCTCAATCATGTGTGCCGGTATCGCTGTCACTGCCTGGGTTTTCCGCGCACCCCGGAATCGTGCGTATGAGTCCCCCGATCCTCCTGGCGAACTTTTACCTGGCACGGCAATCTCACAGCGGGTAATTACCTGGTGACGCGGCTACTGGACTGTCCACGAAAGGTCCCGAACTCTATTCGCGACATGAGGCACACCCCGGCCCACACCAAGATCGTTTAACGATGGGGGGATCTCGACCTCTTTGTCCGATTTCACTCACCGTGACCTTGACAGGCTGCCCTACCTGTGCTGGCCGCCGAGGGCTTGACAAGGTGCCCGGCACCCTACTCACCTACCTGCCCGCCCGCCGTCCACGATGACACGCCACAGCCCGGCCTCCTGGGGTGGGGACCGGGCTGGGCTGGCTGGGTCAGGCGCTGACCTCGGCGTCCCGCTTGGCCTGGCAGGCACGGCAGCGGCAGACGTGGGAGCAGGTGCACACCAGCGCGCCCTGGCTGCGGTAGTTCTGGCAGAGGTTGTCGTGGTCCACGTAGGCGATGCCCGGCGTGGCGGTGGCAGCCTCGGCGTCCGGCACGGGCTCCAGGAAGCAGTAACGCCCGTCCTGGAAGCAGACGCAGCACAGCCGGTCGGCGGCGTCCTGCCCGGCGGGGGCCGTGGAGAGGTAGCCGCAGGCCCGGCACCGCAGCTTCTGGGTGGCCTGGGCGGCCTTGGCGTCGGCCTGGTCGAAGACCTGAGCCATCTGGATGGCCACCAGGTGAGTGCCCGGCCCGGCGCACCATGCGGCATGCTCTGGCCCGGCCTCGTCGTGCTCAGCCTTGGCGGCAGCGTCCTGGGCGCGCTGGGCGGCGAGCCAGTCGGTGGCGTCCACGAGCTGCCCGGTGGCCAGGCCCCGCTGGATCGCGGCGGCCAGCTCGGCGTCCGTGGGGTTGGCGGGGTCGGCCACGAACGCGGGCACCGGGACCGGGGTGGCCTCGGAGTCGAACACGGTGACCGAGAAGCTCGCGGCCAGCGCTGCCTCGTCGCAGTCGGCGGGGTCGCACGCGGCCAGGTCGCCCCCGTGGGCGGTGCACCGGGTGGCGTGGCCGTGGCGGGCTGCGCTGGCCTGGATGGCGGCCTGGGCCTCGGTGCGCACCTGGTAGACGTGGCCCTCGTCGCCCCAGATGCCGACGACCGTGTAGGCCACGCCGTCGCGCTCGCACTGCTCGGCCAGGGCCAGCTCGCGGCGGGCCTCGGGGGTGTTGTCGCTCAGGGCGTTCCAGGCCAGGGCCTCCGCGATCATGTCCCACGCCTTCTGCTGGCGCGGGCCGAGCTGGGCGTAGCTCGCGGCGGTCTGGTCGGTGCAACCGGAGTCGGCAGCGGAGTCCGCGACCCGGTAGGCCAGGCCCTCGGCGCGGCGGTGCAGTTCGTTGATCCGCTCGTGGATGCTCAGCGATAGGTCGCCGTGGTGCGTCTCGCTGATCTGGTAGCCCTTGTTCAGCATCTCGACCCCTCCAGGTCTGCGGGGCTCCCTCGGCCCCACACCAGTTATTATGCCAGGTCGGACCAGGAATAGCAAGGCTGGATACGGGCTGACCAGGTGACGCCCGGACAGCAGCGCCCGGCCCCCTGGGCGCAGGGACCGGGCGACTGCTGGGGGTCACTCGCCGTAGCGGTCGAACAGCTCGACGAACTCGGGCAGGTAGCTCTGGCCGTCCGTGATCTTGTACACCCGGACCTTGGCCACGCTCGCGGACTTGATGCCGAACGCCCCCAGGCGGCGGCCGAGCTGCATCGGGTTGAGCTGCTGGGTCACCTGGCGGTCGTCCAGGTCGTTCCGCAGCTTGGCCAGGGTCTCGGCCGGGATGGTCCGTGCGCCCGGGTTGTCGGCCAGGAAGCTCGTCAGCACGGCCTTGATGTCCTGGACCAGGGCGACGTTCGGGTCGGTGGTCTGCTCGCGCTGCCCGTCCAGGGCCTGCGCCCAGTCCCGGGCCTTCTCTGCCCACTCGCCGCCGAGCAGGTCAGCGATCGTGATCAGCGGCTCCCAGATCTGCTCTGCCCGGCTGCTGGACAGCTCAGGCATCTCCGTCCGGGTGTCGCGGATCGTGCGCCACTGGAGGTGACTCCAGGTCTGGCACCAGTCCCGCAGGGCCACGACCTCCGGGTCGTCCCGCATGACATCGACACGGAACCGGGTGGTCAGCTCGCCTGGCTTGGCCCGCGTGATCCGGATCGGGATGCACCGGTCCTGGGTGGCCTCGGGCAGCGGCAGGACGCCCTCGGGCGCGATCCCCGCCACGACCTTGGCCGTGAACGTGGCGCTCTGGTCGATGTACTGGCCGCCTTTGCTGCGCCCGATCCGCATCACAGCGCCACCGGCCTTGTAACCGGAGTTCAGCACCGCAGCGATGTCGCCACCGGCCGCGCCCCTGGTCAGCGTGTCGATCTCATCCAAGAAGATCGTCCGGCCCTCGCCCGCGAGCAGGCGGATTACCGGCGCGGTCGGCGTGACGCCCAGCGGCGACGGGTTGCCGACCAGCGTGGACAGCGCCTCCAGGACGGTGGTCTTCCCGCTGCCCTTGGTCGGGGCCAGGACCGCCAGGTACGGCGTGACGCCGCTCGCCTTGAGCGAGTAGGTGTGGATCGCCCACAGGGTCAGGACGCCGAGCTGAGGCTCGCTCAGGGCCTCGGGGAACACCAGGTACCGCGCGAGGTAGGAGCGGATCTGGGCCGCCATCAACAGGGCCTCTTCATGCGCCCGGCGCTCGCGCGCCCGGCGGTCCTGCTCGGCCTGCCAGTTGGCCTGCCCCTGCTGGCCCTCGGGGCTCGCCATGGCCTCATCGATGATCGCCTGGCGCAGCGCGTCCTCGTCCTCGTCGGCCGGGGGCGCGGGCTCGGGCTCCTCGGCGTGCTCGGCCACGTACTCCTGCGCGGCGCGCTCGTCCAGCTCGTCGGGCACCAGGCCCAGGACGGGTCGAAGCGCATCGGCTGCGGCTCGAAGCCCAGCGCGGCCTCGGTCACGGCCTCGGTGGTCACCGTGTCGCCCTCGTCCGTCACGTGCACGGCCGGGGCGTCCTGCCGGTGGGCCAGGCCCGCACGCAGGCTGTCGCTGGCCTGCAGGATGTCATCGATGCTCATCAGATGGTCCCTCCACAGACCTTGGCCCGGGTCCCTACGCCGGGCGCTGGACCCGATCGGCCCAACACGAGAACTGTATCAGTCCTGGTCGCTGCTGTCTACTCCTGGGCTGGCCTGGGCTGATCCGGAGCGTGTCATGTGTGTATGGGTGTTGAGGGCTTAGCCAGGTCTACTCACACTACACCGCTGCACGGTAAACTGGCAGGTATGGCAAACGATTCGAACACCTGTAGTTACTGGA
>CAWINT010000013.1:0-384155 GCA_963837515.1 uncultured Actinomycetes bacterium | reverse complement strand
AGCGGCGCCTGACGCTGGACGAGGACCGTGATGTGATCACGCCAGTCCTGCCCATTCTCGCAGCGCAACCTCGCCGCAGGCATCGACCTAGGAGTCCATCTGCACGCGGCCTGCCCACCGCCGGGGCTATCGGTACCGACGAGGATTGAAGGCCAGGGCTCCGGCGTGTTCCGTGATTGTCCGTTGGTGTCCTAATCGAGGCCGTGGAGGCGGAGGGCTTCGGCGGGGGTTGTATGGTCGCGGCGGCCTTCAGGAACGTGCAGGTCGCCGGCGTCTTTGATCGCGGCGATGATGGCGGCGCGGATGGTCGCCAGGTTCGCCGGGCCGCTGCCGGTGCGGCTGGCTGAGCTGTCCTCGCCGAGGCTCACGTCTCTGATGTGGTGATGTGCCTCAATCGTCCAGTGCTCGCGGGCGAGCCGGGCGAGGTCGCGGGCGGTGGCCAGGGCGCTGGTCAGGCTGGTGATGGCGTAGACGGTCTCGCGGGAGATCTTCCCGGTGGCGGTGTCCTGCCGCCACCGGGTGATCTTGATGGCCTGGCGGGCGAACGGGAAGTCCAGGCCCCTGACATGCGCGGTCTTGAGGGTGCGGGTCTCCGCGCGGCCGTGCCCGGTCTCATGGGCCAGGTCGCCGGCCGGGACCTGCCGCCAGGGCAGCGCCTTAACCCGGGCATGCAACAGCGGCTGGTTAGCCTTGACCACCGCGATGTACTGCGCTTTCTTCTCCCCGGCCAGCCACTCCAGGTTCGCCCGCACCGTATGCAGAGCATCGAAGGTCACCACGGCGCCAGCCAGGTCCAAAGGGGCCAGGAGCTCAGCGAAATGGCTGGTCTCGTTGTGCTTGACGTCCACCTCCAGGTGGTCCAGGAGCCGCCCGCCGTGCTCGGCGACGCCGAGCAGGTGCACCCGGGTCCCGTCGCCGCGGCGGGCCCCGCGGGAGGTCTTGCCATCCACCGCCACCGCCCGTAACCCGCCGCGGGCTGCTGCTTTCACCTCCTGGGCGGTGCGCCGCGCCCGGTAATCCCGCACCCCAGCCGAAGGCGGCCCGCCAGATTTCCGGCGCCGGCGGCGGCGCGGGCCGAGCAGGGCCCGGGTCAGGGCCCGCGGGTCCAGCTTGTCCAGCACCACCCGGATCGTCTTCTCATCCGGTGCCCGGTACCGGCAGGCCACCGGATCCCACGGGGCACGCAGCCGGGCCAGATCCGTCTGGCTGGCCCGCTTCGTCCACTGCCCGACCGCGGTCAGCCGGTCATTCCCCGCCGCGGTGAACGCGCACACCGCGACCGCGATTAGGCAGGCCAGCGGGTAAATCCGCCCCTGCGGGGACCGCGGGTCCGGCAGCGCCTCCAGCCGCTGCCACGCACCAGCCGCCAGACCCTGCCCGCCGGGACCGGACTCGACCACGCGCGCCCCGGCGCGCGACAATGCCACAGCGGGCACGCTGCACCTCGTTCACGTAGACCTCAGAGACCTACATGATCACCGTGGCGTGCCCGCACCCACAAACCGCGCTACCGCCCCATCCGCCCGTACCGGGTCAAACCCTCATAAGTCGGGAACACGCCGGAGCCCTGGATTGAAGGCCGCCAGCCTGCCGTCGGCGGCGATCAGATCGAGGCACGCCAGCCAGTGCGGGGCAACGAGGGTAACCCGATCCTGGTGAGCCGCCGTGTGAGGCACCGAGGCGATCGTGCAGGCGACGGCTATTCTCCGCCGGACCATCATGAACTGAATTCAAGGGCGCTGAACTTGCGCGAGCATTATAGTTTATACGGCAACACCGACGAAATTCCTTCGGTAAGGATGTGACGATGAGCGCACCACTGGAAGCAAGATATGGCGTAACGTTCAGCTAATTCTGGACCGGCGCGGCCCGAAGTATCATAATGGTCATAACAGCCAGGCAGCGAGCGGCTCCGTAATCGCTGACGGCAGCCGAACGAAATGACATCACTCGCAATGGGTCGTCAGGCAACGGGGCGATACAAGGGTCATGGACAGCATGCACGACAGTTCGTCAGCAGCGCCTGCGAGGCCACGGCGCAGGTCCCGCCAGCTGGTCAGGCGCTCGCGCACGGTACGGTTCGATCTCAGCGACGAGGAATTCGCTGAGGTGGGTGCCGCCGCCGCGAGGGCCGGGCTGGCCAAGGGCGCCTACGCGGCACAGGTAGTCCTGTCCGCCGCCCGCAGCGGCACCGCCCCAGGAGAGTCGCCGCTGCGGGCCGCGCTCGGCGAGTTCATCCGGGCCGCCGGGCTGGTCCGGCGCATCGGCGTCAACCTCAACCAGGCCGTAGCCAAGCTGAACACCACCGGCCAGCGCAGCGGCCACCTCCTCCCGTACGCGGCCGAAAGCATCCGCCGCTCGTCTGATCGACGCAGCGACAGACCACCCCGAATCGGCGCGTCGTGGACTTATGAAGCATCACGAGGAATCTCGCCTTAGGTGAAGGAATAGATTGCCATTCCTTGATCCTCTGCCTGAGCGGCGGGAGTGGGCTTTGAAACGGCAGATCCGGCGCGCACAGGAAACGCAGCCGGGACGCCCTGCGTACCTGCTGCGTGCCCGATGTCAGCGGCGGCTGAATTCACGTGCCGCCGATACCCGATGGGTCTGCCATCCAGGTATCCCACGGTCACCAATGGCGCTCCCAGGGGGGACCTCCGTGCAGGGCGTCGAGGATTATCCACACGATGAGGGCTAGCGCGAGGACCAGCAGGTAAATCATGACCCATCGCGGGGGATATGGCTTGCCTGGCTTATCGTCAGCCATGACCGTTCATCTTCTCTCGCCTGAGGTATCGCTCCGTGTCCGGGGCATGTCGCGTCGGTGCCGAACATCGCGTATAGGGCCGCGGCTCCATGGTCCGTTCGGAGGAGTGGCTTTCTTCGCTGGCTCGTAGGGTTGGACACCTGGTCGTTGGTCGAATTGCTCATGTCGCGGATGACCGTCCCGCCGAGCCTCCCCGGTTACCGTGGCTACGGGCGGATCGGCGGGTGCTTCTACGCGAACGTGAGCATGTCGATCTCGTTCGAAGCCCTGGCCGGCATCTCGCCGCGCCGTTCGCCGCACTCGTAGGCCCGGTCTTGGGCAAGCTCCCCTCCGATCGAGGAGATCCCGCGTCCGCGGCTTCCTCGATGGAAGGCCATCCGGGTGATGGTGCCCGCAGTGACGACGATGGTGCGCAGGGCCCGTGCAAGCCAGAAGCGGATGCCGCACTTCCTCGCCGGCGCGCCGAGCCGCTGCGAACGGCTGCGCGCCGAGATCGAGCTGGCCATCGAGGCTGACTGGCCAAGTCCGGATGACGTACGCGAATCCTCCCAGATGTCTGGTCAGCTTGAGCTAGGGACATCGCTTCGTTCAGACTCCTCCCATAAGGAAGGGGCCGTAGCGCTTGTTCGCGTCGGTCTGGTCGTTGGTGCGAGCAGGGCGTGTGGTTGCAGCGACGAGATGATCGGGCTGCGTCGCACATTGGCTACTCCGAGGCGATGGCGGCCAGGACGTCGAGTCGCGCGGCACGCCGGGCGGGCCAGGTGGACGCAACGAGTCCGAGGATGCAAGAGAGACCGAGGAAGATCACCAGGTCGAGGATCGGGATGTTGGTGGTGGTGATGCCCTGGGATCTCAGTGTGGAGACGAGGGCGACTCCCAGAAGCGTGCCGATGACGATGCCGATGATGGCGCCGAAGATGGCGAGAATCACCGACTCGGACCGGATCATGGAGCGGACCTGGTGACGCTTCATCCCTACGGCGCGCAGGAGGCCGATCTCCTGGGTGCGTTCGAGCACGGAGAGCATGAGGGTGTTGACGATCCCGATGAGTGCGATAAACACGGCGAGAGCGAGCAGCGCGTAGACGAGGCCGAGGAGCTGGTTGACCGATGCCGTCTGTGACTTCTTGAACTGCCCGGCGGTCTGAACCTGGACGCCCGGGTAGGAGGCGGTCGCCTGCTTCACCGCCTGTTCCACGGTCGGTTTGCCGTTGGTGTCGATCAGGACGCCGCCCGGCAGTGGGTTGCGGTAGTGGGTGCGGTAGAAGGCGTCGCTGACGAGGTAGCTTCCGATGAGGGCGTTGGGTTGGTAGACGCCGCCGACCCGCATCGTTGACGAGCCGGTGAGGGCGAACTTCACCCCGACTGGGTCGCCGACGGCGAGGTGGTCTGAGGTGGCGGTCGTGGAGTCGATGAGCAGTTCGCCGGCGGCGAGTGACCTGATGGCCCCGGACGTGAGATGAACGATGACGGTCTTGGACAAGCCCTGGGCCGGCACCGCCGCGAGGTGTTCGACGGAGTCTCGGATCTCGAACTGGCCACCGTAGACGACGGTGGCGGCAGTGACGCCCGGAACCTTGGCGAGCTGGTTGGGCAGGGTGGCGCTGAAGTTCCCCGTCCCGCTGCTGGAGGTGGTCGAGACGATCAGGTCGGCGCGGACTGCGCGGTCGAAGCTGCTCGTGGCTGAGCTGGATGCCGAGGCGCCGAAAACGGAAATGGCCGAGACGAGCGCGAGTCCTACCATCAACGCCGAGGCGGTCTGCGCGGTGCGGCGGGGGCTGCGCATCGAGTTCTCCCGGCCGAGGCGCCCGGCGACTCCCAACAAGTGGGCAAGGGGAAGCCCGATGCCGCTCGACAGTGGTCGGGCGATGACGGGGGCGAGCGCAGCGGTGCCCAGGAAGATGGCGGCGGCGCCGAGGCCGACGAGGGCAACGGCGGGCTTGGACAGGCCGACTACCAGCAGAACGATTCCCACGAGCGCCAGCCCCGACCCTCCGATGAGGCGCTGGCGGGACGCGACGCCTGTATCGGGCTGGTCGTCCCGCAGGGCCGCGATTGGGGGTATGCGCACGGCGCGGCGCGCCGGGCCGATGGCGGCTACGAGGGTGACGCCGATGCCGACGGCGAGGGCGATGACGATGGTCCGGGTCTGGAAGACAAGGGGCCCGGACGGAAGGGTGACACCGAAGCCCCGCAGCAGCTCCTCGATACCGAGCGCCGCGAGCACCCCGAGCCCGACGCCGATCGCTGAGGAGAGCGCGCCGACGATCGCCGCCTCGGTGAGCATGGAGCGGAACACCTGGCGGCGGCTGGCGCCGACGGCTCGGAGCAGGGCCAGCTCCCGGGTGCGCTGGCCGACAAGGATGGAGAAGGTGTTGAAGATGGTGAACGCGCCGACGAACAGGGCAACCAAGGCGAAGATCACCAGCGCGGTCGAGAAGAAGGAAAGCTGGTGGTCGATGGAGCTGGTCTGCTCATGCAGGACGGTCTGACCGGTGACAACTTCGACGCCCCGGGGGAGCACGCGGGCGATGGCCTTTCCGACGGCACCGGTGTTCGCGCCGGGCTGGGTCACCACGCTGATGGTGTTGAGCTGACCCACCTGGTTCATGACCTGCTGGGCGGTGGAGAGGGTGAATGCGGCGAGGGTCACCCCGGCGAGCGTGTTGGCCGTCCCGTACTGGGCGATCCCCGAGATGGTGAAGGTGCCCTCGCCACCGGAGAACAGGACCTTGACATGCTGGCCGACGCGGAAGTGGTATTTCCCGGCGGTGGCGGCGTCCATGACCACGTCGTCAGGTGTCGTGGGCCGGTGGCCCTCGACGACGCGCAGTTGCGAGATCGCCGGGTTGGGGTCGAAGTTCTGCCCGATCGTGGGCTCACTGCTGTTGGAGATGGGCGTGCCGTTCGGGCTGACGAACTGGGCGTAGCCCGAGACGCCCCCTTCGGCCGCTGCGACACCGTGCACGCCGCGGACGGTGGTGAGGAGCGATCCGGGGACGGGGTTACGCACCGCGGTCGCGGCGTTGCTGGTAGGGAACTGGGCGACACCGCGGACTTGGAAGTCGATGTTCTTGTAGATGGTGCCGACGAGCCCGTAGAAGGTGTCGTGCAGGGTGTCGGTCAGCACGTAGGTGCCTGTGATGAACGTGACCCCGAGCACGATGGCGATGGCGGTGAGCGCGAGGCGGAACTTGTGGGCGAGGAGACCCCTGAGCGTGACCTTTCCCATGTCAGGCTCCGAGCGCCCGTATCCGTGCCAGGACCGAGTCGGCGGTCGGTTTCTTCAGCTCGCCGAGCACCCTGCCGTCCGCCAGGAACACGACGCGGTCGGCGTAGGACGCGCCGTGCGGGTCGTGGGTGACCATGACGATTGACTGGCCCATGTCGGCGACCGAGCGCTGGAGGAACGCGAGCAGCTCCGAGGACGCGTTCGAGTCGAGGTTGCCCGTGGGCTCGTCGGCGAAGACCAGCTCCGGACGATTGATCAGTGCCCGCGCGCACGCCACGCGTTGCTGCTGGCCGCCCGACATCTCGCCCGGCCGGCGGCGCAGCTCCGCGCCGATGCCCACCTGGGTCACCAGGTGGTCGAGCCAGTCCTGGTCGACCTTTCGACCCGCCAGGTCGGCGGGCAGGGTGATGTTCTCGGCGGCGGTCAGCGTCGGCACCAGGTTGTTGGACTGGAACACGAAGCCGATGCGGTCACGGCGCAGCTCGCTGAGCCGCTGGTCGTCGAGTCCGGTCAGCCCGGCGCCGCCGACAAGGCACCGGCCCGAGGTCGGCCGGTCCAGGCCAGCCATGCAGTGCATGAGCGTCGACTTGCCCGACCCCGAGGGTCCCATCACCGCGGTGAACCGGCCCCGTTGGAAGGTCACGTTGACCCCGGCGAGCGCCCGCACCTCTGTCGGCCCAGTCCCGTAGGTCTTGACCAAGTCGATGGCCTGCGCCGCTGGGGCGCTCTGGCCCTCCCCGGCCGGTGCCCCGGCTGGTGCTGTCACGAACTCACCGGACGTTCCCGCCGGCGGCGTGGTCTGCTGGTCCTGCTGCCGCGGCGCCTGTCCCGGCCGACCATTTCCCATGGCGCCGATCGTGTCAGCGGCGCCGATCGCTGTCGTCAGCCCGCCGGTTGGGTCCTGGGTCCATGCCGGTATGAG
Source organism: uncultured Actinomycetes bacterium (assembly GCA_963837515.1). GTDB lineage: Bacteria > Actinomycetota > Actinomycetes > Streptosporangiales > Streptosporangiaceae > RYN-230. Next base: position 377,234 of record CAWINT010000013.1, on the reverse strand, counting down.
ATGGTGCGGAAACTCATACCGGGACTCAACCCTCCGGGCTGACGACCAGCCACTGCCGGCCGCCTAGTGTTGACCTATTCCCTGTCCAGCGAGTGGTACGAAGCGAGGAACCTGATGCCGGGCGTCGCGGCAGCGCCACGCGGGGAGGAACCTGTTGCCGGGCGTCGCGGCAGCGCCACGCGGGCGAGCGGTGCGCCGTGGCGCGACCTGCTTGGTGGCGGCGCGCGGCGGGGCCGGTCCGGCGCCCTGGCGGCGCCCCTGAGCGATAGTAGGCAGGTGACGACCGGGCTGAACCGGATCACCTGGGCGGCCCTGGCAGTGGTGTTCGCCGCTGTGGGCGTCTCCGCGTTCACCCTGCCTTACGGGCCGACCAGGAACCTGGTCGACATGATCGACGCCTTCGCTATAACGGCGGTGACCCTCGGCCTGCGAATGGCCGCCCAGCGCTCTCCCTCGCGGCAGCTGCTCACTCGGATGCTGCCCTTCGCGGCGGCAGCGACCGCCGTGACCTGTGGCTGGGCGGCGCTCACGCAGAGCGGCCCACCATTCGTCGTCCTCGCCGCGATGGTCACCGGTGTTGCGGCCTACGACTTCGGTCTGGCGACGGCGTGCGTCATCACCGCGACCGGGGTCGTCGCCGTCGACGGCGGAGGGCTCCTCTACCGGGTCGATGCCTGGGGCCTCCTCGGGGTGCCGCTGCTCATGATCCTCGGGCTTCTCATCGGCCGGATCATCCTCGGCTACCGCGTCCAAGCGGAGCAGTCCGCGGCACTGCTGGCCAAGGCCGAGCAGGTCCGCCTTGAGCAGCGCCGGACCGCCGCCTTGGACGAGCGGAACCGGATCGCCCGGGAGATTCACGACGTCCTGGCCCACTCGCTTGGGTCGCTGGGCGTTCAGATACAGGCCGCCCGCGCCGTGCTCACGGATCGGGGCGACATCGACCAGGCCGTTGATCTGCTCGGCCGGGCCCAGCGGTCCGCCGCCGAAGGCCTCACCGAGACGCGCCGTGCTCTCCAGGCGTTGCGCTCTGATACCCCGCCTCTGGCCGGCGCGCTCGATGAGCTGGGCGCAGATCATCGCCGCCGCTACGAGACCCCCGTGACAGTGGAAGTCACCGGCCGGGCCAGGCCGCTGCCCCCCGACGCCGCCCTGGCGCTCGCCCGTGCTGCCCAAGAGTCCCTGGTCAACGCCGCCAAGCATGCGCCACACCAGCCGGTCCTCATCCGACTCGACTTCAGCGCCGGCGCGACGACGCTCACGATTCTCAACCCCACCGCTGACGAGAAGACTGAGTGCCCAGGGCTGGAGACGATCAACGGCGGCTACGGGCTCGCCGGCATGCGAGAGCGGCTTCTCCTCCTGGGCGGTTCTCTCCACGCCGGTTCCAGCGACGGCAACTGGGTCGTCACCGCTGAGGTCCCGCAATGACCAGCCCGCAGACGCCACTGCGGATCATCGTTGCGGATGACCAAGCCAGCGTACGAGAGGGCCTGGTGCTTCTCTTGGGACTCTTGCCCGACATCGAGGTGGTCGCCTCGGCCAGCGACGGCCGGGAGGCGGTCGATCTGTGCGCCCGGCACCAACCCGATGCCATCCTTCTCGATCTTCACATGCCAGGCGTTGACGGCATCGAAGCCACCCGGCAGCTCACCGAGCACTACCCCGGCGTCGCGATCGTGGTGCTCACCACCTATTCGGACGACACCTCGCTCCTCGCCGCGCTCAAGGCCGGTGCCCGCAGCTACCTGACCAAGGACGCCGACCGGGTCGAGATCGCCCATGCGCTGCGAAGCTCCGTTCACGGTCTCGCCGTCCTTGACCGGACCCTCCAAGCGAACCTCGTCGACGCGGCCTGGCACTCAGAACCGCCAGACCAGCCGACGATGACACTCCCTGAGCGACTGCCCGACGGGCTGACGAAACGGGAGGCAGAGATCCTGGCGATGATGGCCCGTGGCCTGGCCAACCCCGAGATCGCCGCCGCCCTCTACCTCAGCCCCCACACCGTGAAGAGCCACATCAATCACATCTTCTCCAAGACCGGCTCCACCGATCGCGTGACCGCCATGCAATACGCCCAACGGCATGGTCTTGCTAATCGGCATCCGCGCTGAGGTGCCCGGCCAACGACGTTTTCCATCTCCCGATCGGCTGCGGCCCGGACCGGGCCCAGGGCCGGATGGTTCCATCCGTGTGAGATGCCAGCAGCCTGCCCGCACTGTGAGCTGCAGCGATGCGCCACGGGCCAGCGGCAGGCCATGATGACCGTCTGTGTCCTTCCCGCCGGTTCTATCGCATCTTCCGTGTCTGCGGCTGGCTGGTCCTGCCCGGCTGCTCGCCGGCGCCGTCAGCTGGCAGGAACCTCCGTAATTGCCGCGATGAGGTACGTCACTCGCTCGCCAGCCTGCGACGGGCGCTGCGTGGTACCGGCATGGAGGCGAGCCGGCGATCATGTACACGTCGCGGGCGGTCGCTGTGCCCGCCACGCCCCAGTTACTCCACGGCCCGACGCCGATCACGGTGTGTGTCTGTCACTCGGCGACCGGCGCGCAAGTGGCCGCCTGTCTCGGAACGGCAACTCCATGGTTGCTGGGTCCGGGAGCGCAGAACCGGGTGGCCGGGCTGTCGCGGCGATGGCTGCCTGGCCCTCTCGACGGTCGTGCAGTGGTCGTGGACTGGGGACACTGGTGCGGTGCCGTATGACCCGACCATCTATCTCGGCTCTGCTGCCCACTATCGCTACGGCCGCCCCGCGTACTCACCGGAACTCGAAGCCGTCCTGACGCAGGAGACGGGTCTGGATGGGAACGGCCGGCTGCTGGATGCCGGCTGCGGCCCTGGTGTGCTTACCGTCCGCCTCGCTCATTTGTTCGAGCAGGCGGTCGGTCTGGACCCTGATGCCGACATGCTTGCCGAGGGCTGCCAGGCCGCCGGGGAAAAGAACGTTATGAACATCCGCTGGGTCCACGGCCTGGCTGAGGACCTGCCCGCGGTCGCGCCAGGACCGTACCGGCTGGTGACCTTCGGCCAGTCGTTCCACTGGACCGACGAGCCGCGAGTGGCCGAGACCGTCTACGACATGCTGGAGCCCGGCGGCGCGCTGGCGCTCATCGTTCACACGGTGACGGGGCGCCCCCGGCCACCAGACCCCGCGGTGCCCCCGATCCCTCATGATGAGATCAAGGCGCTGGTGCAGAAATATCTCGGATCTACCCGCCGCGCCGGCCAAGGCACCGCCCCACAACGGACTCACCGCTTCGAGGATGTGCTGGCCCGGACCCGCTTTGGTGTTCCGCAGCAGTTCTTCATCCCAGGCATCCCCGGCCTGCTGCGAGATAGCGAGAGCGTCCTGTCCGGCTACTTTTCCCTCTCATCCTCGGCGCCGCACCTGTTTGGTGATCGTCTCGACGACTTCACCGCCGAAGTGCGGGCGCTGCTCGCGAACCGCTGCGCCGAGGGCATTTTCTGGGACTGGCCGGGCGACACCGAGGTGGTAATGGCCCGCAAGCCCGGCTGAACAAGTGGCAGTGGCAGCTGCGGCGGTGGGCGGGCCACGTTAATGCTCGCCGATTGTCCGGTCACTAACCCGCCGATGTGCAGAACCGGGCAATCTGAGCGCGGCCAACAGCGGAACTGCGACGCTCAGCATGGCACGGAATCGCCGATCTGCGCGTGGCGAACTTATGAAGTGCCACGAGTAATATCACCCTGGGTGATGAAAAATCCTGCCATTCGCTGACCCTCTGCATGAGGGGCAAAAACCCGGCCCTGCAACGGCAGATTCAGACGTTCCCAGCTGGGACGCCAGACAGGGGAGCAGGACCCAACGATGGCGTTCTTCCTGCTCAGTGGACCGGGTCTCGGCTCAAGACCTGGGATCGGTGTGCCGCCGGACGCGGCCGCCCGCCCAACTCGAACGCGTGTGCGGCATCTCACGCGGTCCCGGTTGCTGTACTTTGCTGCTGTACTTGCCCTAGAATGTGGGCTCATAATTTCGAATTACGCCTCTGACCTGTGGAGCTAAGGGGACTCGAACCCCTGACCCCCTGCTTGCAAACAACAGGCAGCACGTCCACCCACGTCCATCCCCGCAGGTCACAGTCCGTACCCGTCTCTGGCGGTCCGCTGGCGTCCGGACCTGTTGCGGTACTTTCGTGCTGTACATCTGCAAGCCTCCGCGGGAGGGCTTGGATGCCTGCGCCCTTGTGTCAGGGCAACGCCAGGGTGGGCCGTAGCGTCCGCTGGCACGAGTATCTTGACCCGACGTGGGAAGCACACGTGATTTATATGTCAGCGATCATGAAATTGCGCAGTGAGGGGCGTGCTGCGATCACGTAATTGACCACCCCGATCACGTTATTGACCATGGTCAGGACGTGCGTGTCGGGGTGGACCTGGTCATCGGGAAGTCAGGATCATGCCTCCGTCGAGGGACGGGGGCCCGGTGCAGGGCTCCGGCGTGTTCCGTGATTGTCCGTTGGTGTCCTAATCGAGGCCGTGGAGGCGGAGGGCTTCGGCGGGGGTTGTATGGTCGCGGCGGCCTTCAGGAACGTGCAGGTAGCCGGCGTCTTTGATCGCGGCGATGATGGCGGCGCGGATGGTCGCCAGGTTCGCCGGGCCGCTGCCGGTGCGGCTGGCTGAGCTGTCCTCGCCGAGGCTCACGTCTCTGATGTGGTGATGTGCCTCAATCGTCCAGTGCTCGCGGGCGAGCCGGGCGAGGTCGCGGGCGGTGGCCAGGGCGCTGGTCAGGCTGGTGATGGCGTAGACGGTCTCGCGGGAGATCTTCCCGGTGGCGGTGTCCTGCCGCCACCGGGTGATCTTGATGGCCTGGCGGGCGAACGGGAAGTCCAGGCCCCTGACATGCGCGGTCTTGAGGGTGCGGGTCTCCGCGCGGCCGTGCCCGGTCTCATGGGCCAGGTCGCCGGCCGGGACCTGCCGCCAGGGCAGCGCCTTAACCCGGGCATGCAACAGCGGCTGGTTAGCCTTGACCACCGCGATGTACTGCGCTTTCTTCTCCCCGGCCAGCCACTCCAGGTTCGCCCGCACCGTATGCAGAGCATCGAAGGTCACCACGGCGCCAGCCAGGTCCAAAGGGGCCAGGAGCTCAGCGAAATGGCTGGTCTCGTTGCGCTTGACGTCCACCTCCAGGTGGTCCAGGAGCCGCCCGCCGTGCTCGGCGACGCCGAGCAGGTGCACCCGGGTCCCGTCGCCGCGGCGGGCCCCGCGGGAGGTCTTGCCATCCACCGCCACCGCCCGTAACCCGCCGCGGGCTGCTGCTTTCACCTCCTGGGCGGTGCGCCGGGCCCGGTAATCCCGCACCCCAGCCGAAGGCGGCCCGCCAGATTTCCGGCGCCGGCGGCGGCGCGGGCCGAGCAGGGCCCGGGTCAGGGCCCGCGGGTCCAGCTTGTCCAGCACCACCCGGATCGTCTTCTCATCCGGTGCCCGGTACCGGCCGGCCACCGGATCCCACGGGGCACGCAGCCGGGCCAGATCCGTCCTGGCTGGCCCGCTTCGTCCACTGCCCGACCGCGGTCAGCCGGTCATTCCCCGCCGCGGTGAACGCGCACACCGCGACCGCGATTAGGCAGGCCAGCGGGTAAATCCGCCCCTGCGGGGACCGCGGGTCCGGCAGCGCCTCCAGCCGCTGCCACGCACCAGCCGCCAGACCCTGCCCGCCGGGACCGGACTCGACCACGCGCGCCCCGGCGCGCGACAATGCCACAGCGGGCACGCTGCACCTCGTTCACGTAGACCTCAGAGACCTACATGATCACCGTGGCGTGCCCGCACCCACAAACCGCGCTACCGCCCCATCCGCCCGTACCGGGTCAAACCCTCATAAGTCGGGAACACGCCGGAGCCCTGGGGCCCGGTGGCGAGGAGGACGTTCGACGTGATCGATATCTGCGAGATCTTCACGCACTGGCATGCGGGGCGGTCGAAGAACGAGATCGCGGGCAGCCTGGGGCTGTCGCGGAACACGGTGCGCAAGTACGTGGCCGCGGCGGAGGGCGCCGGGATGGTGCCGGGCGGCGCGCCGCTCAGCCAGGACGAGTGGGGGCGGCTGGCGCGGGAGTGGTTCCCGGAGCTGGCGGATACCCGGCTGCGGCAGGTGACGTGGCCGGCGATCGGTGAGCACCGCGATTACATTGTCGCGCAGCTGGAGGCGCGGGTCACGGTGGCCACGATTCATCAGCGGCTGCGCGATGAGCGGGGGCTGGCGGTGTCGGTGGCCTCGCTGCGCCGGTATGTGGCGGCGAACCTGCCCGAGGAGGTCCGCCGGTCGCAGGTGCGGGTGCTGAGCCTGCATCCAGCGGTAGCCGGTGAGCAGGCCCAGATCGATTACGGGCTGCTGGGCCGGTGGGCTGATCCGGTCACCGGCCGGGTCCGGGCGGTCTGGGCATTCGCGATGGTGCTGTGCTGCTCGCGGTACCTGTTCGTCCGCCCGGTCATCACCATGGACCAGCGGGCCTGGACCGAATGCCACGTGGCTGCGTTCGCGTTCTTCGGCGGGGTGCCCGCCCGCCTGGTCCCCGACAACCTCAAGACCGGGGTGGACCGGCCGGACCTGTATGACCCGCGGATCAACCGCTCCTACTCGGAGCTGGCCGCCCATTACGGCTGCCTGGTCGATCCGGCCCGCTCGCGGAAGCCGCGGGATAAGGCGCAGGTCGAGCGGCCGATGCCGTATATCCGGGACTCGTTCTGGCGGGGCCGGGAGTTCACCTCCCTGGAGCAGATGCAGGCAGAGGCGGTGCGCTGGTCCGCCGAGGTTGCCGGGCAGCGGCCGTGCCGCCCGCTGGACGGCGCCGCGCCCGCCGCGGTGTTCGAGGCGGCGGAGAAGAGCGCGCTGGCGCCGCTGCCGCGCGACCCGTTCGTGCTGGCGCAGTGGTCACGGTGCAAGGTCGGCCCGGACATCCACGCCAAGGTCGGGCAGAGCCTGTACTCGGTGCCGTGGAAGCTCATCGGCCAGACCCTGGACGCCCGGTCCACGGCCACGATGGTGCAGCTGTTCTCGGGCGGGGAGCTCGTCAAGACGCACGTGCGCAAGCCGCGGGGCAAGCAGACCGACCTGGCCGACTACCCGCCGGAGAAGATCGCGTTCCACATGCGCACCCCGTCCTGGTGCCGGAAGAAAGCCGCGGAGATCGGCCCGGCCACCGCGGCGCTGATCGGCGGGCTGCTCGCCGACAATGCGCTCTACCGGCTCCGCGCCGCCCAGGGCGTCCTCGGGCTCGCCGACAAGCACCAGCCGGGACGGCTGGAAGCCGCCTGCGCCAAGGCCGCCGCAGCAGGGGACCCGTCCTACCGGACCGTCAAGGGCATCCTCGCCGCCGGCACCGAGGCCACGCCCGTGCCCGCGCCCGCCGGGGACGGCGGCGCCCCGGCGTTCCTGCACGGCCCGCAGGCACTGTTCGCCGCGGAACCCGCCGCCGAGGGCAACGTGATCCCGCTGCGCCCCGCCGTTCCCGGCACCGGGGCAGCGTCGTGACCCCCCTCACCGCGAGCGCCCCCGCCGCCGCGACCCTGCTCACCACGGCAGGCCGCCGGCCTGCCACCAGCCAGCACACGACAAGGACGGACCTGGCATGACCACCACGATCGAGACCAGCTCACTGGACAAGGCACTGCGGGCACTCAAGCTGTCCGGGATGCTCGCCACCATCGACGCCCGCCTGGCCCAGGCCCGCGCCGGGGAACTCGGCCACATCGAGTTCCTCCAAGTCCTCTGCGAAGACGAGATCTCCCGCCGCGAGACCACCTCCATGACACGCCGGCTGCGCAAGGCCCGCTTCGAGGAACAGGCCACCCTGGAAGGCTTCGACTTCACCGCCTCCCCGAAGCTGCCCGCCGCCCAGATCCGCGACCTGGCCGCCCTGCGCTGGCTGCACGCCGGGGAGTCCGTGATCCTCTACGGCCCCGTCGGCGTGGGCAAGAGCCACGTCGCCCAGGCCCTCGGCCACCTGGCCATCCGCCACGGCGCCGACGTCCGCTTCCTCAAGACCAGCCGCGCCCTGGCCCACCTCGCAGGCGGCCACGCCGACCACACCTGGCACAAACGCCTCGGCGAACTCGCCCGGCCCGCCGTGCTGATCCTGGATGACTTCGCCATGCGGGAACTCACCCCCGCCCAGGCCGACGACCTCTATGAGCTCATCACCGAACGGGCCAGCCGGTCCCTGGTGCTCACCTCGAACCGGGCCCCGCAGGACTGGTACCCGCTGTTCCCCAACCCCGTCGTCGCCGAGTCCCTCCTGGACCGGGTCATCAACAACAGCCACCAGGTCGTCATGAAGGGAACGCAAACGGTCTTCAGTTGACACGTGGCGTCGTGCCGCTGCCTGGTGGGCGCCGGCGCTGGGTGGGGTGTCCGGCGGTGGGTGTGATCACCGTGCTGGCGGGTCGTCGAGCGGGATGCGCAGCCGGATTTTCACGTGCCAGCCGGTGACCTGGACGTCTTCGATGAGCAGCCGCAGTAGTTCTTGCCGCTGGGCGGGGTCGAGCTGGTCGATGACGGCGGCGGACGCGGGCGGCGAAGCTCTCGACGCCGTGGCGGAGCCGGTTGCCGCGGGCGAGGTCGGCGCGCTCGGCGGCGAGGCTGGCGCGCTTGTGCTCGAGTTCGCGCTGCCGGGCGGTGATCGCGGCGGCGCGGCGCTGCAGTTCGGGCATGTCGATCAGCCCGGCCTGGTAGAGGTCGATCAGCCGGCGGTGCTCGCCGCGGGCGGTCTCGAGCTTGCGGTCCAGGCGGGCCAGCTCGGCGGCGAGCAGCTCGTCGTCGGGGGCCGGGGCGTGCACCGCGATGGCCTGCTCGCCGGCCAGCAGCAGGGCGGGGTCGAGCAGGGCGGCGCGGACCTGGGCGAAGACGAACTCATCGAGGGCGTCGGCGCGGATGTTGCGCTCGGGGCAGCGCCGGTCCTGGCCGCCGGCGCGGAGCGGGTCGTGGTTGTGGCAGTAGTAGTAGCGGTGCCAGGTGCCGTTGCGGCCGCGCATCTTGTGGCAGCTGGTGCCCACGCCGCAGGGCCCGCATTTGACCAGGCCGCGCAGCAGCCAGGCGCCGGGTTCGGCGCGGCGCGGGCTCCACTTGGCGTTGTCGGAGCTGGCCTTGCCGGCGGCCTCGAAGGTCTCCTCGGCGATGATGGCCGGGCAGGGGATCGCGATCCAGTCGGCGCGGGGGCGGGGCACCTGGCGGGAGCGGCGGCCGGGCCGGCGGTCCGGGACGGTCTCGGTGCGGTTGAAGTAGACGCGGCCGATGTAGGCCTCGTTGCGCAGCAGCCGGTCCAGGGTGGAGGTGCCCCACACGGCGCGGCTGCCGGTCGGGGTGGGCACGGCGTCGGCGTTGAGCTGGCGGCAGATCTGGCGGATGGTGGTCCCGGCGGCCCGGTCGGCGAAGATCCGCCGCACCACCGCGGCCTCGGGCTCGAAGATCTCCAGGTGCGCGGGGCCGTCCGGGCCGCGGGGGATGCGCCGGTAGCCGTAGGGCGCCTTCCAGGAGATCACCTCGCCGGCCCGGGCGCGGAACAGCTTGCCCCGCCGGTACCGTTCGCCGATCTTGGCCCGCTCGTATTCGGCGATCACGCCCTGCACCTGGGTGAGCAGCCTGGCCTGCGGGTCGTCCTGGTCCAGGCCGGGGGCGTCGGTGAACCGCACCCTCACCCCGAGGCGGGCCAGCTCGTCCAGGATGAGCACCTGGTAGGCGTAGGAGCGGGCCAGCCGGTCCGGGGACAGGCACCAGACCACCTCGAACAGCCCGGCCTCGGCGGCGTCGCGCAGCGCGTCCAGCCCGGGCCGGTCCAGCCGGGCCCCGGAGTGCCCGTCGTCGCGGTACTCGCCGGCCAGCTCGTCCCCGGCCGCGGCCAGGTGCGCGCGCAGCGCCTCGACCTGGGAGCCGATCGTGCCCCGCTCGGCCTGGCGCTCGGTGGAGACCCGGGCGTAGATCGCGGCCTTCATGACCATCCCTCCCTCACCTGGCCGGCCGGCGCGGCCAGCGCGGCGGCCGCGTCGAGCAGGAACTGGTAGGCCGGCCGCCAGCGCCTGCTCGCGCGGGTCGGCGTCCGGGGTCCACGGCGGGCGGGCCGCGCCGGGCAGTTCGGCCGCGGAAGACCGGCTCGGCGGCGGGCCAGGCGATCAGCCCGGCCAGCCCGCGGCGGGCGAACCGGGCGGCGGCCAGCCCGGCGGGCAGGCCGCCGGCCTGCAGCAGGCAGGCCCGCAGCATCTCGTAGTCGGCCTGGGCCGCCTCGCCCGGCGGCCAGAACACCCGGGCGCTCACCGGCCGCGTGCCCGCTCGATGGTGCGGCGGTGCAGCACCACCCCGAACCGGTCCGCCACCTGCTCGGCCAGCACCGCCCCCGAAGCGGGCGGCGCCGAGCGGATGAACTCCGCGATCTCCGGGCGCAGCTTCACCGGGCCGCGGCGGCCGCGGCGCTCGTCCAGCAGCCCGGCCATCCCGGCCTGCTCGAAGCTGGCGGCCACCAGGTAGAACGCGGCCCGTGAGTACCCGTGGGCCGCCGCGGCCGCCGTGACCGGCACGTGCTCGGCCAGGTGCGCCCGCAGCATCTCGTACTTGACCTGCACCTTGTCCGCGGGCAGGAAGAACCCGCCGGAGCTGAACAGCGGCGCGGTCACCGCCTCCGCCCTCGGGTGCACCAGCCCGGCCCGCTCCAGCGCGGCCAGCCGGCCCGCCTCGCTCACCGCGACCACCTCCGCCACCTGACGGTAGGCCAGTCCGCGGCATAGTGTCCAGTATTTGACGCCGCGTGTCGTTCTTCGCTGCCGATGGTCGCGTCAGAAGTCCCATAGATTGCTGGGTAATGGCTCTGGAGCTGCGGCAGCAAAGCATTGACACTGCGGTGTTCATTACTAGACATTTAGATCGCTCCGTACCGGGGCACGGCGCAGCCTGCGACGGTGGTCAGGATGCAGATACAGCCCCGGAACCTCGTCTCCCGGCGCCAGCACGGCGCTCAATTGCAGCTTTGCGTTCCGCAGGTGTTCATGAACGGGCCCAGCTACCGGCCCAGCAAGCGACCCGGCCAGCGTGTCCCCACGACAGCCAAGCAGAGCAACCAGTAGAACAGAACCAGGCCAGGACCTGGGCAATTACTTGATCAACACCCCTGCGCAATAACGTGATCGCCCACAAACTTCGAGCTTGAGCCCGAGGTCCGTGACTGGCTGGACAGTCTCAGTGACAGCGACTTCAAGCGGGTCGATGAGGTCTGCGGGATGCTGGCGCAGAGCGGAACCGAACTCGGTGGCCCCTGGTCAGATCATCTCGAAGGAGCGGTCTGGGAGCTGCGGATCCGGCTTCGCGATGTTGCAGCGCGGGTAACGTACTGGTGTACTCCTAACCGGAAATAACCCACGGTCACGTGGTACGCGGCAGCGCACGGCGGCGGCTTGAAGCCGGGCGCGGTGTCTGAGCTGGTGACTTACGGGGTGTTGTCCTTGCCACTCCGGATTGCAGGGCCTGTGTGGATGGCGGTGCTTGGTCAGGCTGCAGCAGCGGCCAGGGTGACTTTCATGCCGGGGTTGAGGCGTTCGAGCTCGCGGATCTTGTTGCGGGTCTGGCGCTGGGGGTCGAGCCTGTCGTAGTAGCCGGGGCCAAGGTCGTGGTAGCGGATGTCGCGGTTGCTGATGAGCAGGTAAGCGATCTCGAGGATGGCGCGGGCGGTGGCGACGATGGCTTTCTGCTTGCCGCGGCGGCGGCGGATCCGCCGGTAGCGTTCCCCGAGGTAGGTGTCGGTCTTGCCGGCGGCCATCGCGGCGTCGCCGAGGGCGCCGCGCAGCCACCGGTTGCCTTTCCCGGTCTTGCCGGGCCGGGTTCTGGCGCCGGACTGGATGGTCTGCGGGCTGAGTTTCGCCCACGCGGAGGCATGGGCGGCGGTCGGGAACTGGCCCATGTCCAGCCCGAGCTCGGCGATGATGACCTGGGCGGTGACCATGCCGACCCCGGTGATCTCATCCAGGCGCTGGACCAGCGACAGCAGCTGGGCGCCGTAGTTGTCGCAGCCCGGGGCGTGCCCGCCGCCGATCAGGCCGCAGCGGGTGCAGGCCGGCGGCACGCCGGGCAGTGCGGCCAGGTGCGCCTCGATCCTGGCGTCCAGCTCGGTGATCCTGGCTTCCAGGGTGTCGACGAGGTCCAGCAGCAGGCCGATCTCATAGGCGTGCACATCGCGGAACCGGCCGGTGAGCGCCTGGGCCAGCTGCGCCTGCTTCGGCCGCAGCAGGCCCAGCGCCAGCCCGGCGAGCACCTTCGGGTCGCGCTCGCCTGCCACCAGCGCGCGCAGCATCGCCCGCCCGGACTTGCCGAACAGGTCCGAGACGACCGCTGACACCTTGATCAGGGCGTCTTCCAGGATCTTCTCGGCGCGCTGCTTGTGGCGGGAGCACTCGGCGGTCAGCGTGGTCCGCAGCCGGGTCAGCGCCCGCAGGTCACGGATCTCCTCCGGCGGCACGAACGAGGGCCGCAGCATGCCCCGCTCGTTCAGCTTGCACAGCCAGATGGAATCCAGCTTGTCGGTCTTCGGCCGGCCGGGGACGTTCTTCACGTCCCGCGCGTTGACCAGCCACACCTGCAGCCCGGCGGCCTCCAGCAGGTAGAACCAGATGCGCCAGTAGTCTGAAGTGGCCTCGAGAACCACACGCTCGATCCCCTGGCACACCAGGTGATCAGCCAGCTCCGTCACCGCGGCGAACCTCGCCGGGACGCTCCATGCCTTCTGCACGCGCCGCCCGCTGCGGGACTCGTGCGGCACCCGGGTGCACACCATCCCCGAGTCCTTGGCCACATCTATCGCAGCCGCCCGGGCCACCAGCTCCGCGGGCTCCTCCTCTGCCTGATCCAGCTCCTGCTCCGCCATCAGACGGCCTCACCTTCTTGCGCGCGGGGCGTTAAAGTGAAGCTGCCCGGGGGGCGCGAAGAGGGAACCGAGACTCTAATCGGCGTGCTCGCAGCAACAGTACGCAACCCTCTGACCGGCCCCCGGCGCCAGACTAATGACGGGCTCAGCAGGCCCAAGGATGAGACGGCGTCACGGGCAGCCCGTCGCAGATCATTTCACGCGACGCCGCGATCCTCCGGACCCCCGTGACTGATGGGAAGATCGTGCTCCTGACCGTCTTCCGCAAGACCAGGCAGCATGATCAAAGGCAGATCGACCGGGCGGTCCGGGCGCAGAAGCTGTGCGGGAGCGACCACCACGGACCGGCCGCGGGGATCTACGAGAGGCAGGTGTGATGACTGGCTACCACACCCGCTGGGTGCGGCCCGAGACCGAGGCTGACGATCCTGAGCGGCTCGCCATCCGGGAGTCCCTGGCCTTCGGCAAAGCACTCTATGACCGGCGCACCGCCCTCGGCCTGAGCGTCACCGACCTGGCCGGGCGGGCGGGCATGACCGCTGACGAGATCGAGTGCATCGAAGAAGGCGGCACCGAACCCACCGTTGCCCTGCTACGGCGCCTCGCCGCCGCGCTCGACGCCGACGTGCGCCTCACCGCCGGACACGACCTCGGCTCCGTCTGGTTCGAAACCCACGCCGCCTGACCCACCCGTCCCCCAGTTTGCACTGAAACTGACCGGGAAACTGGCCAATACCCGCACCAGGCCTTTCCCGAACTCTGCAGCAGAGGGCCACACTCCGTTACGCCACCGCATCAAATTCACCCGTAAGTACCCGCCGTTCTGGCGCATATCGGTGCCGCCTGGCGCGGCCGGTCGCGCCGCGCAGATCGGGATGTTCTGTGGTGTTGGCATCCGTTCAGGATGAGATTTATGGGCGGTAAAGCCCGGGGAGTAGAGCCGATCCCGTGCCCAGGTACGGGATCGGGGACGGGCAGTGAACCTATCGGTGACAGCGCGATGAGGCGGCTTGGCTGAGGGGTCGCCTGCAGCGCGTCGATCAGTACTCCGGGATCCAGGCCGGTTGCTGCCCTTTCAGGCTGTGCCGCGCGGTGGGGCCGGTCACGCTCCCAGTGGGTGTATGACCAGCCAGAACCTCCCGGAGCTCTACTGCGGCGCTTCCCAGGAAATAGGTATTCCGTGATCCGGGCTGGCGAGCATGGTTAGGACGCGGATCGGGCAGCATTGTATGGGTGGGCGGTGCTGCTGATGCGTTGGTGGGGCGTGTGCGTGAACGCGGCGCCGTGGACGGTGCGGTGCGTGCCGCTCGTGACGGTGCCGGCGGGGTGCTGCTGGTCTCGGGGGAGCCGGGTGCTGGCAAGACGCGGCTTGCCGGGTGGGCGGCGGGTGTGGCGGTGGCGGCCGGTATGCGCCGGGGGTGGGGCTGGGCCAGCGAGGATGAGGGTAGCCCGCCTTACTGGCCGTTCCGGCAGGCGATGCGCGGCGTTGAGGGCATCGGGCCGGTGGTGTTCGACGTGGTGCTGCCGGACCGGCGCGCGGAAACAGTGGCCCAGGAGCGGTTCCGGCTGTTCGAGCTGGTCGCGGACGTGCTGCGGGCGGCTGCCGAGCCGGCCGGTCTGCTGCTGGTGCTTGATGACATGCAGTGGGCTGATCCGGCGTCACTCGGGCTGCTCGTCCACCTCGCGCGCGGGCTGGCCGATTCGCGCCTGCTGGTTGTGGCCAGCTACCGGGATACCGAGACGGCCGGTAGGCAGCCGCTGCTGAACGCGCTCGCCGCGTTGACGCGCGAGGCGACGGTGACTCGCCTGCACCTCGATGGGCTGAGCGAGCCGGAGGTGGCGGAGCAGCTCAGCCAGGTGACCGGCTGGGTAGTGCCGGAATCGGTGGCGGCCGCGGTGTGCGCCCGTACCCGCGGCAACCCGTTTTTCGTCCGCGAGCTGGGCCGGGTGCTGGCCAAATCCTCCGACGGCGTGCTTCCTGACGGTGTCCGCGACGCGGTGCGCGGCCGGCTCGCCCGCCTGACGCCGGCCTGCGGGTCGCTGGTCGCCTCGGCTGCCGTGCTCGGCGCGCAGCTCGACCCTGCGGCGCTCGCCGGGGCGACCCACCGCGATCTTGATGTGGTGCTCGCCGCGGTCGATGAGGCGAGCGCGGCCGGGATCATCGGACCGGACCGCCGGTTCGCCCACGACCTGATCCGTGAGGCGGCCCGCGCCGATGTGCCGACCGCCACGCGTCTCGCGCTTCACCACGCGATGGCGGAGCATCTGGCCGGGCGTGCGGACGCGGACCGGCGGGTCGCGGAGATCGCTCATCACCGGCTCGAGGCGCTGCCCTCGGGTGATCCGGTTGCGGCGGTCGGCGCGGCGCGCCGGGCGTCGGCCGAGGCGATGGCGCACCTCGCGTGGGAGGAGGCCGACAGGCTGCTGCGCCGCGCGCTCGAGGGGGCCGGCGCGCCGCCGGAGGTGCGGTGCGAGCTGCTCATCGCACGGGCCGAGGCGCAGCTGCGCGGCTATGACATCGAAGGCTCCCGCACGTCCATGCTAGCGGCCGCCGAGATCGGCCGGGCCTGCGGCGACGCGGAAACGATCGCGCACGCGGTGCTGACCATGGAAGGCGCCACCGACTTCGTGTGGAACGAGACCGGGCGCGGTCTGTGCGAGGAAGCTCTCGGCGGGATCCCGGCCGGCGACAGCGCGGTGCGGGCCAGGCTGCTGGCGATGCTGGTCGTCGCGGATACGTGGGGGTCGCTCGCTGGGGCGAAGCCGCGCGCCGCCGAGGCGCTCGCGATGGCCGAACGTGTGGGCGAGCGCCGGGCCGTCATCGAGGCACTGCGGGCCAGCCACATCGCACACAGCGGACCGGACGGCGCCCGCAACCGGCTCGCCTTCGGCGACCGGCTGCTGATCATCGGCGCGGACGGCGACGACGACGCCCGCCTGTGGGGGCACCTGTGGCGGTTCGACGCGCTCGCCCAGCTCGGCGAGGTCGACGGCGCGGAGGCGGAGACCGGGGACATCGACGCGGCCGCGGCCCGGCTGCGGTCGCCGCTCGCGCGCTGGCATGCGCTGCGGTGCCGCGGCACGATCGCCGCGGCACGCGGCCGGTTCACCGATGCGCTCGCTTGCGGGGGCCAGGCGGAAACGATCGCGCGGCGCGCCGGCCACGACGGAACGCTGATGCCCTCGCTCGGTTTCCTGGCCGCAGTACACGCGGACCTCGGCGACGCCAGGCCAGCCAATCCGCAGCTGCCCACGCGCTACCGCGGCGTGGCAAGCGTGTCCATGCGCGCCATCGAGGCCCGGTCGTCGCTCAGGTTCGGGGACCGCGACGGGGCGGAGCGGATCTACCATACCCTGCCGCCACCAGCCGGCATCCCGCCGTTTCTGCTGCTGACGACGCTGGCCGCGATGGCGGAGCTGGCCGCCGAGTTCGGCGATAAGGCGGCCGCTGTCCAGGTACATGACCTGCTCGCCCCGTATGCGGACCTGTTTGTGTGCGGCGGGGCGGGCGCCATTCTCATCGAGGGTTCGGCCCGGTGCGCGCTCGGCATCGCGGCGGCCGCCATCGGCCGCCTCGACGACGCGATCCGCGACCTGCGCACCGCGGTCGAGGTGAACGAGCGGGCGGGCCTGCCCGGCTGCGCTGCGATCGCGAAGCTGCAGCTGGCCCGGGCCCTGAACCGCCTGCGGCGGCCGGGCGGCCGTGACGAGGCAGCCGCGCTGGCCACCTCGGCAGCCGCGGCCGCCGGTGATCTTGGCATGGTGCCGCTGCGCGCGGCGGCGGACCGGTTCCTGGCCGCGCTTGCGGGGCGCGGCGACAGGGGGCTGAGCCAGCGGGAGGCCCAAGTCGCCGCGTATGTCGCGCAAGGGCTCACGAACCGGCAGATCGCCGCGGCCGAGCACATCAGCGAACGGACCGTGGAGACCCACATCCGCCACATCTTCACCAAGCTCGGCTTCGCCACACGGGCGCAGCTCGCCGCGTGGCAGGCCACCAGCGGCGCACAGGTCCGTACCCCCGGTCAGTAGAATCACCGATGGCAGCTGCGCCGATCACGCGCACGCTACCGGCATGACCACATCCACCACGACCGGGCGGCCACGGCCGACGCTCACCGCGCTGCGTGCCGCCCACCTGTTCGACGGCACCGGCGCGCTACCCGACCCGACCGTGATCATCGACGGCGCGGTCATCCTCGCGGCCGGCCGCGGCCTTCCCGTACCCGACGGCGCGCAGCTGATCGACATGCCCGGCGCGACGATCTTGCCCGGGCTGGTGGACGGGCACGTGCACCTGATGTTCGACGCCTCCGGCGACCCGGTCGGCCAGCTCGCCGCGCGCGACGACGCGGCCGCGTTCGCCGCCGCGGCCGGCGCCGCGCGCCGCGCCGCCCACGGTGGCGTCACGACCGTACGCGACCTCGGCGACCGGGGCTTCCTGGTGCTCGGGCTGCGCGACGCAGCCCGCACCGACACCACGCTGCCGCACATCCTCGCGGCGGGGCCGCCGATCACCACCCCGGGCGGCCACTGCCACTTCCTGGGCGCATCAGCCGCCGGCGCAGAGGCCATCCGCGACGCGATCCGCGAACGCGCCGACCGGGGCGCCGACGTCATCAAGATCATGGCCAGCGGCGGCAACATGACCCCCGGCTCCCGCCCGGAACTGGCCCAGTACACGCGCGGCGAGCTGCGCGCCGCGGTCACCGAGGCACACCGCCACGGCCTGGCCATCACCGCGCACGCGCACGGCACATCCGCGATCACCGACGCAGTGGCCGCCGGGATGGACGGCCTGGAACACGCGACGTTCATGACCGCCGGTGGCGTCGATGAGATCCCCGGTGAACTGCTGGCCACGCTCGGCCGGGGCGAGCTCGTGCTCTCCCTGACGTTCGGCATCGCACCCGTATCCGGAGCCGGGCCGCCCCCCGGCGTGCTAGCCCGGATGCCCGCGCTCATCGCCAACGCCCAGCGGATGTACCACGCGGGCGCCCGCATCATCGTCGGCTCCGACGCCGGCCTCGGACCCGCCAAGCCACCGGACGCGGTGCGCTACGCGTTCGGGCAGCTGCAGCAGATCGGCATGTCACCTGCCGAGGCGCTGCACGCGTGCACGGCGCGCGCCGCATCCGCGCTCGGCCTCGGCGACCGCAAGGGCCGCATCGCACCCGGATACGACGCGGACATCCTGGTCGTCAACGGCAACCCCCTGACCGACCCGGCCGCCATCCACCGGATCCGTGCTGTCTACCTGCAAGGCACCCCACTGCCGGACGGCAGGCCGTGACCGCCGGAACACCGCCCGAGGGCGGACACACGACGACACCCAGCAACGTTCAAAGGCCCAGCGACTGCGACGCCGGTGCCGACGCGGTGCCTCGTATCGTCGGGTGCCCCGATCCGGGCTGCCCGGCGCCGGCTGAGGTCTACGCGGAAGTCTTGCTCGACAGCACAGACGGGCCGGTACGGCACGCCCGAACCCTCTGCCTCAACCGGCACTTCTACCACCTGCCCATCGAATACATCCCGGGCATGCCACCGGCGCTCAGGAGGGAAACATGATCCGTCATCTGCTCCGCGCGGGCGCCGCCCTGGCCGCGGTTGCCCTGACGCTGGGGACCGCGACAGTCGCGTCTGCGTCGCTGCGGGCTCGCCTTACGCCCCCGAAGAGCTACTACCTGGCACTCGGCGACTCCATCGGCTACGGCTTCCAGACCAGCAAAGCCCTGGCCGGGCTGCCACCAGATGCCTTCAACACCGGGTACGCCGACCTGTTCGCCGCCCGGCTCCGCCAGCTGCGGCCACACATCGCCATCGTTAACTACTCCTGCCCGGCGAGTCGACCACCACCTTCCTGCTGCCATGCATCTGGAAGACATCCGGGCATGCGCTGCACGACGACTACCCCGGCTCCCAGCTGGCTGCGGCGCTGGCCTTCCTGGCCGCCCACCGCGGCAAAGTCAGCCCGATCACCCTGTCGCTGAACGGCAACGACATCAACGAGTTCCTGCAGACCTGCCCGCGCAATGACCTCGCGTGCATCCAGGCCGGCGCACCCGCGGCGATCGCCGCCTACCAGGCCCGGCTGACCTCAATCCTGCGGCACCTGCGGACTGCCGCACCCGACGCCGAGATCATCGTGGTCGGCGCCTACGACCCCAACATCGGCGCATTCACCTTCGCCGACCCGCTGTTCACTCAGCTCAACCAGGCCCAGCAGGCAGCCGCCGCCACGGTGCGGGCCCGGTTCGCCGACCCCTTCCCCAGCTTCAACCCGCAAGGCAATGCTGCCATCGAAACCGCCGCCATCTGCACACTCACCCTGCTCTGCAGCGAAGGAGATGGCCATCCCTCCGACACCGGCTACCGCGCGCTGGCCGGCATCGTCTGGCACGCATCGGGCTACGCGAGCCTGCGGTGACCATGCTGGCCGGGGCAGCAGCGCGCTGAACGATGATCATGCGTTGGAATGGGGCATCCGGGGTGCTCATATCACGCCACGTGTCCTTACTGGGGACTCGCGACCAAACCCGTCCAATGTGTCAGCTCGGCCCGAACGAGGCCCTTCGCAGCTAGCCGCTGTGCAGTGGCTGTTTCAGAGACCACAGACGAAAGGTCCGTTGATGGACGGAATGCTGGAGCGATCGACTCCTTCACGAAGCGCGATCGCCACGACATCAGCCGGGGATTTGTGGCTTTCGCCTTCCCTGCTCGCGGTCGTGACACCTGACGAAGCCTGGCTCGGCCTGCGTGAACTTCATTTCGCGTCCATCGGAGATGGCGGGTACGACTACGCCACGAGCGCCGGGTCCATGCTCCCCGACGAGGCACAAAGCGCGTACAGCTCAGCAGTTGTCGGGATCTTGGGCCAGATCGGCGTGACCGGCCCGGAGGCGGCCAACACGATGCTCGGTTCCCTCAACAGGTTCGCAGATCTTTTTGGCGGATTCGACGGGCTGGAAGGCGTCGGGATGTCGGCGTTTCTCTCCAGCGCCCTTGTGGGCGATTTCACACCCGCGATGCAGCAGTACCAGTGGCTGGTTTCGGGACTCGGCATGCCCGATATAGGGGGTGGCGGCTTTGCCACGTGCCCGGTCCTCCACGCCGGAACGGGGGCATTCGGCCTGCCCAGCATCACAGACGTGCAGCAACGCGTGCAGGACTCAGCGAGTGGCCCGACGGGTGCGTTCCTGCATGCTGTGGAAAGCATGGCCGTCAACGGAATCTCGGCCGTTGGAACGGGGCTGGGCCTTGAATCCGCCACGGCCAAGCAGGTTGGCAATACCGTGGTTGAGACCGTCGCAGGCGTCGCGATAGGTGTGGCGGCGGGGTCAGTTTTCGGGCCGGTTGGATGGGTTATCGGCGGAATCGCCGGCGGAATCACAGGCTTTTTCGACTCCATATTCGGCAGTCACGATGGCAATCAGCACACCGCAGCTCAAGGAGTCGCTTCCGGTGACCGCGCTGTCGTCCAAGCCCAAATGCCCGTTGAGAAAGGGGGACGGCCCCAGGTCGTCGGGGCCGACGGCTCGACGGGCCCGGCGCCGCCAGGAGCTGGGAGCGGGCCAGCGCCGGCCCCACCGAATAAGTCCTGCGTGACCCCGGCCGTGCACAAGTGCCAAGTCAACGACGGCGTGGTTCCGGATTTCGCGGTCCCATACTGGGCGCAACCGGTTCTGATTGGCGCGGCGATTCCGGTTGGCCCAGGCCTGGACGCCATGTCAACTGTGGTTCCGCTCGCGGGCGGCCTGACCGGCATTCAACTTGCAGAACTTCCCACTGTCAACGAGGTCGGCGTCTTGCAGTCGGGTGGGCTAGCCCTGGCGGCAGTCGAGTTGCAGCTCCACCAGCTGGAGAGACTTAGGCTGCCCGCTGTCGTCGGAAGCGACGCGTGGAGCGGGTTGTCGGCACAACTGCTGACGGCGCAACCACGTCATCCCTCTGCGCTCGCACCGGATCTGCTTGTGAACCGGCTGCGCCTCGAGGGCTTCACTCCGGAGGAATCGATTGCCTCCGTACTCCGCACTCTCCACCGACGCTACGGCGACTGAACTGACGGCTGGAAACTGCTGACACAACCGCGAAGGTGTGGGTAACGATGAACCAAGTGAGTACGACCACGAATGCCGCCGGCGCGCTCACCCCGCGTCCCGCGCTCGCGCGCGGTGTAGCCGTCTCGAGCGGCCTGCGCAGCCTGATGGATCTCGTCCAGTCTGATCAGCCGCCCCAACAAGCGGCCGAATGGCGCGGCACAGCGATCGTCTCCGTCCTCGGTCAACTAGCCGCCACCGCGCCGGCAACCAGCGAGCAGTTGCTGAACAGTTGCTGCGGGGTCGCCAAGCAGCGCAGGTCCGTCGCCGGGATCGAACCGATCCTGCTGTCAGCGCTGCTCGGGGCCCCCGAGCAGTCACCGAGTCTCGCCATTGCCGATGCCACCTGGGCGGCGCTGCCGGCAGGACACTTCGCCGACGACGAGCTATTCCCAATTCTCGACCCCATCGTCGGCGATGTGTGCTTCCTGTCCGGCGCGGACATCGGGTCCCTGACCGGCCTGGCATTGCGCGCCCAACTTGCCGCACTGTGCAACTCGCACGCGACGGCTGCGGGGGCCGTTGCCGACGAGACGAGCTTCGCGGCCGCTGTCCTCCTTGCCGCGGCAACCGTCGTGTCTGCGGCGCTGCTCGCACCGCTGTCTGACTCGTCCCCACAGAAGTCCGCGGCCCTGGCTGCCCTGCCGGCCAACGGCGACTCGGGCGGGCTGCCCCCTGCTCTGGTGCGCGGAGGCGCCCTTTTCGTGCAGACCTGTCTGATCAAAGACAACGGCGACACATTCGGCCCGCCGACCCAGCCGTGGAAATCCTTGTGGCCGCGGATCACGACGCTTCGGGCCGGGGACCCCGCAGAGGCCGTCCGGCACCCGTATTGGAAACCGTCGCAGCTCTGCCCAGCGTTGCCGACCACCGGCCCCGGTCTCAACGGGCAAGTGCTACATCACGGCGAAACGTTGCTCCTCCAATCGGTGCCACAGGTTGGTTTCGACGGAGCGCTTCTGCGCCAGGGCTTCTATCCAAGCTTGTCGCAGGATCCGCCCTCGGCCGGGACAGGCAGTTGGCGCTGGCAGATCCCCACCTCTGGCACCGCAACACCGACCGGCGGGATGGATGTCACACCGCACAAGATCATCGGTGGGCCTTCGATCCACCCTCTGACGGGCGGCCGAATCGATCCGTGGACCTTTCAGCCGCTCCCAGGACATCGAGGCCCCTCAACCGCCGGTGCGCTAAGACAGCGACTCACCGCGACCGTCCGGGCCGCTGGGCTGTCTACTAGCACGCCGGTCGGCGACGTAATCGACCGTCTCGTCCAATCGGACTACGACCTCGCCTCCCAGTAGTCGAGAACCGACGACGCCCATAACTGGAATTTCTGCGACACCCTGCCAGTGGCGAACTCGCAATTCAAGCACCGCGCATAGTCGGCGATCCGGCGCCGCGCAGGCTGCGGAACGAGTCACGCTCCGCGACCGGCGCTGGTCTACCGCCGGAACACAAGATCCGCCGATATGCACTTGCGCGGCCGCTCGGGCACTGTGCCCTAGCCGCATTCATAACGGGTTGTTTTGCGGCGGTTGATCCACGCTGCTGATGCTCCTTGCTGGTCAGCGGCGGCACAGTCGCAGCAGGCCGCCGGGGCGTCCGCTGGGGCTCGTGCCCGGCAGATGGTGCTCCCTGCCCGCCAGCAGGAACGGCAACTGCTGCTGGTGGGCTATCCCCCGCCGTGGCGTTCACCACCTAGGCGTACGCGCTTGGCCGGACCACGGCAGGCGCGATGGGCGCCACGTACCTAGTCCACCCGCCGGGGAACGGGCCGAACGCCCTCTGAGGAACCCCGGCCAGGAGCCAGCCACCCGCCGGGGCCGGGCCGCGCGATTGCGCCGCTGCGCCTGGACCCACGATTACCCGCGTACTTCTCTATTATCCCTGGTGAGAAGGCTCTTATGCGAGCGTATAGACGCAGCGTATAGTCTCGGGGTACTCTCGCCTTATGAGCGTTCCGCTGACCCTCCTTGGCCTGCTCGAGCGGGAGCCGAGCCACGGCTATGACCTGAAGCGCGAGTACGACGCCTACTTCGGCCGGGGCAAGCCGCTGTCGTTCGGGCAGGTGTACGCGACGCTGGGCCGGCTGGCCCGCGACGGCATCGTGGTGGCCGGCGAGGCCGAACCGGGCTCCGGGCCGGACCGTAAGCGTTATGTCATCACCGACGCCGGGGTGACCGAGTTCGAGACCTGGCTCACCGACCCGGTCGAGCCCGAGCCGCACCTTACAGACCGTCCTTTTCACCAAGGTCGTGCTTGCCCTCATGCTTGGCCGTCCGGCCGGCAGCTACCTGGACACCCAGCGCACCGCGCACCTGCAGCGGATGCGCGAACTGACCGAGCTCAAGCGCACCGGCGGCATGATCGACGCGCTCCTCGCCGATCACGGCCTGTTCCACCTGGAAGCCGATCTCCGATGGATCGACGTGACCGCGGCCCGGCTCGACGGCCTGGCGCGGCTGGTGGTGCCCGGCTCCGTGGACACATCCCTGGAAGGATCCCGGTGACGAAGCAAGGTCGCGCCAGCACCGCCGCGGGCCACGGCCCGGGCGGCTGCCTGCTCGAGGCACACGATCTGATCAGGTCGTACGGCCAGACGACCGCGCTGCGGGGCGCCAGCGTGTCGGCGGCCGCCGGGGAGATCCTGGCGGTGATGGGCCCCAGCGGGTCGGGCAAGTCAACGCTGCTGCACTGCCTGGCGGGCATCCTCAAACCGGACTCCGGGCAGGTCTGGTTCGACGGCCGGCGCATCGACGCGCTGCGCGAGAACGAGCGCAGCGCGCTGCGCCGGGACCGGTTCGGGTTCGTGTTCCAGTTCGGCCAGCTCGTCCCCGAGCTGACCGCCGAGGAGAACGTCGCGTTGCCGCTGCTGGTCGGCGGCACCCGCCGCGCCCAGGCGCTGGCGGCCGCCCGGGCCTGGTTCGGCGGGCTCGGCCTCGACGGGCTAGTGTTCGGCGGCTTCGGCGCGGTCCTGGCGGATCCGGTCCGCGGTGTACTCGACGGACATCCGTACCACGCCGCGGATCTATCCCGGTTCGCCAGCCCATCAGCGGCACAAGAGCGCGACGGAGGCCACCTCTACACTCCGACAGGGTTACCGCCGTCTTCTGATCTCGTGGTCGATTGCTTCCAACTCAGCGGCAGCAGATTGCAGTTCGTTGTCCTGCGCTTGGAGTTCAGCAATCGGTGCAACCGGCATCTGGCCGCCCGGACTCTCTGAGAGATTGCGGTTCTGAGCGTTGTATGCCTTCTGCGCTTGATCGAGGCGCCTAAGCGCTTCCTCTTGGCGCTCTTCCAGCTGCTCGTTGGTCAGTTGGCCAAGATCATTATCGGACATGGGCTCACGCTATCGCGTGTCAGCAGTGCGAGTTGCGCGTCCGCAGCAGACGTCTCGGTGGCCGTCAGAGATGGCACCAACGGGTCAACGCACCAGCGCTGGGGTGGGTGAGCGACAGCCCCACAGCTGTCGAGCTACGCCACCGGACGTGGACGAAACATGCGAACAGGGGCCGCGAGCGGATCCTGCCTGGAACGAAACGCCTGTCGAACCCTACATGGACGCTAAGACGATCGCCAGGGTTGAGAAGCTTGGCGAAGTCGCCTACAGGCATCTGGAGTTCATTGACAAGCATGGCTCGATGACCCGGGCCGACTCCCTCGCAATTCGCAGGCGGCTGTACGGCTCGAACGTGCAGGCGACTGCGAACCTGTTCGGGACAGCGGACAGTTGCGCGCTCTTCTGGCGTGATCGTCCGTTCGGCAGCCCAGTGCGAGACGACGATCCAGTCGCCCTCACCGAGGAAGGAACCCGCATCGCCGAGCTGTGGCGAGCCACCCACAAGGCCTGACCGGACATTGGCGACGTCGATGCATGGGTATCAGGAGGCTGTCGGCGGACGCGACCACTGTCGCGCCCACGGCGTTCTCTCCCAGCTCCCGGGCCTGTCCCGGCCCCGGCGCGAACTGACCGCGGCACTGCCACCTGCGATCGGCAAATCCCCGGAGTAACGATCCCCACACCGCTTGGACGTATTGCATGAGGCAGACGATCAGGGCGCCTGCTCATGGATGTGCCCACCAGCAACACTGCGCAGCGGGCTCGCCTGGTCCAGCCTTAGGTTACGAGCATGGCTGGCCCAGTCTCTCGGTTGAGATCATGTTGGAAGATCATCAAATCGGGCGCCAAGCGCTCTCATGAGAGCCAGCACTGTGAAGTAACCCGGTTCCACGACTACACCCGTCTCGATCTTGCGGACGGTCGCCACAGCTACTCCGGCACTCGCCGCGAGCTGTTCCTGGGTCAGGCCTGCTTGCTCGCGGAAGGCACGAAGCCAGGCTGCCAGGGCTTCGGCCTGTTCGCGAAGCGGCTTTCAGCGCGTCTTCTCCGTCCTCTACGGACCACGGTGCTAGCCTAAAGTAAATATTTACCGGTAAATATTTACTGCCGATAGTGTGCTGGCCACGGGTTGAGCGCTCGCGGAGGGAACCATGGCGGCAGGTACGGGTATCCAGTGGACCGAGGTCACCTGGAATCCCACAACGGGCTGCGACCGCATCTCCGCAGGCTGCGACAACTGCTACGCGCTGGCGCTGGCAAAGCGGCTGAAGGCGATGGGCCAGGTCAAGTACCAAAAAGACGGCGATCCGCGAACCTCGGGCCCGGGCTTTGGCTTAGCGCTCCACACCGATGCCCTCGAGTTGCCGTACACCTGGACCGGTCACCGCATCGTGTTCGTCAACTCCATGAGCGACCTGTTCCACGCCCGGGTGCCGCTGGACTTCGTCCGCAAGGTGTTCAGCGTGATCGCGGACACACCCCAGCACACGTATCAGGTACTGACTAAACGCTCTTCCCGCCTTCCGAAGATCGCCGCGAAGCTGGATTGGCCGCCGAACCTGTGGATGGGCGTCTCGGTGGAAGATGCCAGCACGCTGTTCCGGGTAGACGACCTGCGTGCAGTGCCGGCAGCAGTTCGCTTCCTGTCATGCGAGCCCCTGCTGGGTCCACTGGATGGCTTGGACCTGACCGGAATCAAGTGGGTCATCGCTGGAGGAGAATCCGGCCCCGATCACCGGCCGTTGAATTACGCCTGGGTAGCGGCCATCCGGGATCAGTGCGGTGAGACCGGAATCCCGTTCTTCTTCAAGCAGTGGGGCGGTCGAACTCCTAAGGCAGGCGGACGGGAACTCGACGGGCGAGTCTGGAGTCAGATGCCCACTCCTGCGGGAGTCAGCGCAGCGTGATCACGCTCGACTTGGTGAGCCGTCCTGGCGGGTCTATGGAAACCTGTCCCTCCCCTTGGAGACTCACAACTGCTTGCCTGGCGTCCGTTGACCGCCACCGGGCCGTCTCTACAAGCAGCCATTGGCCGAGCTGCTCCAGCGAGACAGGACCCAGTTCGAGGCCTTGCTTGACTAGCTCAAGCAGTTCGGGATCTTCGGGGCCAGCAAACAGCATCTGCTGGCCCGACTGAGGCGCGCCGCGGGTACGAGGATCCTGGAATCCCATGCCGTCATTACCGTCCACATCCCACATAGCGTCCTTCATGACCTCGACACCCTTCTGGTGTCCTGTGCCGTACACCAGGTAGAGCGGCTGGCCTGTCCTCGGCACGATGCGGAACTGAAGCTGAAACTTGAACCCGGCCCGACGGAGGGCATCCCGGTAGGTCTCAAGCCACACGCGCCAACGCTCGCTCGGACGGCTTTCCTGGTTCGCCGGCTCCCAGTACTGGCGACCGCCGAACACGACATCAAGTCGCTCTGGCTCTAGCTTGTGCCGACGATTGAACCAGTTCGGCCCGAATGTAACGATCACCTCGCTGGACGGGTTACGGGCTATCCGCCTCATTAGGTTCAGCGGCACATTGACGTTCCCCCAACTGTCAAAGATGGCCAGAAGGGGGGAGCCCCAAGCCCCAGAGCTGTTAAGAAGACCTTCTGCATCTAAGCCCGCCTCAGCCTGGACCACCTCAATCGAGACGGGAAGTTTGTCCAGGTCACCGAAGTGACGTGCAAGCTCGGAACATAGGTAGTCATACCTGTCGCGCCGCTTCTCCATAAACAGGAGGCTGACGCGTTCACGGCTCAGTCCCATGCGATCTAGTGCTCCATGAGTCAGGAGCCTGTGAAGGGCGAAGACGGGGGAGCCTTCCTCGCCCTCTTCATAGCGGCCGGGGCCGGCAAAGGCGTCCAGGTATGTCAGCCGGCGCCACAGACGTCCATCCCGGCCCGACGGTTGAAGCATGATCGGCCACCATGCATCGAGGTAACGCTTGTAGAGCTGGTGCTTGGCCGCCGTCGCCGGTTCTAGGGGCCACAGAACACTCACGCTGCACTCTTCCTGCCGGATGCCTAGGGCTATGCACACGCTATGTCATCACTGCTTCGCAGCAAGCTAACCGCAGCGACATCCTCGGGTACCTGGGCCAAAAGACCTCGCCTGTGCAGCTCCGTGGCGCCAGGAGGATCAAATAAATCAGACTTGCATTCGACTGGAAGGCACCGGAGTGCAGACGGGTTGAGCGCCCCGGACGCTACGAGCGGACTTCGAGGTCGGTCGAGGTACTGCCACGACGTAGGCCATATCAAGAAGATCGCCCGTGAATTTTGATCACGTCACCGGGCAACGGGGCTGGGTCTGCAGCCTACGCACAGACCAGCTGTCTGGAAGGCACTGAGTGTTGAAACTTTATGAACTGCTACCAAGGGTCCCAAGGTAGCGCGAATTCCTTTTTCCTTTTGCCAACATGCACATATTCCGATCGGATGGCTCTTGCTGATATGCCAGCGACCGGAAGCAAGATATAGCCTAACGTTCAGCTAGCCCTGGACCGGCGCGGTCCGTTATTGCACAATGGCCATGCCAGCTGTCATATGAAGGTTCCCGCCTAATGATGACAGCCATCAAATGGCAGTGGGAGCAAATCGGTGGCATGCATCGGGGCGGTACAGGAGTCATGGACAGCAGAGAGCACGTTCCGTCAGCGCCGATCGCACGGCCACGGCGCAGGTCCCGCCAGCACGTGAAGCGCCCGCGCACGGTGCGCTTCGATCTTAGCGAGGAGGAATTCGCTGATGTCGGCGCGGCCGCTCAGCGCGCCGGGCTGGCCAAGGGCGCGTACGCGGCACAGATCGTGCTCGCCGCCGCCCGCAGTGGCACAAGCCCAAGCGAGATCCCGCTGCGGGAGGCACTGGGCGAGTTCATGCGGGCCGCGGGGCTGGTCCGGCGCATCGGCGTAAACTTCAACCAGGCGGTAGCCAAGCTGAACGCCACCGGGCAGCGCAGCGGTGACCTTCTCCCGTACGCGGCCGAAAGCATTCGCCGGGCCAGGCTTCTCGACCAGGCCGCCGAGGACGTGCGAAATCGGATCCGGCAATGATTGGCAAGGTCAGCCCGCACGGGCAGGGGGTCACCGGGCTGATCTACTACTTGTTCGGCCCAGGCAGCCAGGCCGAGCACACCGATCCGCACATCGTCGCGGGCTGGCGGCACCCAGCCGAGCTGGAACCACCGCTGCGCGACGACAGCCGCCGCGACTTCCAGCACCTGACCGGCTTGCTCCGGCAACCACACGCAGCTCTTGGTCCGCGCGGAGCACCCCGCCCCGTGTGGCAATGCTCCGTCCGGGCCGCTCCGGACGACCGGATCCTCTCCGATAATGAGTGGGCGCAGGTGGCCTGTGCGACCATGCACCGCACCGGCCTGGCCCCGTACGGGCAGGAGGACGACGCGGTCCGCTGGATCGCGGTCCGGCACGCCCCGGATCACATCCATCTCGTGGCCATGCTGGCCCGTCAGGACGGAGCCCGCCCGCAGACCTGGAACGACTACTTCCGCGTCGGCGAAGCGTGCCGGGCAGCGGAGCAGCGGTTCGGGCTGCGCCGGACCGCTCCACGGGATCGGACCGCAGCGCGCCGTCCGACCCGGCCTGAGTCGGAGAAAGCGCGCCGCCGAGGATTCCCGGAAGCACCCCGGATCACGCTCCGGCGCGTCGTCAGCACCGCCGCCGCCGGGGCGGCTAGCGAGCAGGAGTTCTTCGCCCGCCTGGACCAGGTCGGTGTCCTGGTCCGCAAGCGCTTCAGCACTCGCCACCCCGGTGAGATCACCGGCTACGCCGTCGCGTTGCCGCACGACACCACCCGGGCGGGTGCTCCGGTCTGGTTTGGCGGCGGCAAGCTCGCGGCGGACCTGACCCTGCCCAAGCTCCGCTGCCGCTGGCAGGCCACGGGCCCCCGGCCTGGTGACAGGTTCACCGCAGCAGAACGAGCCGCGATCTGGGAGCATGCCGCGCGCACGGCGGCGGGTGCTGCGGAGCAGCTCCAGAATGTCGCCGCCACCGACCCGGAATCGGCCGCCGACGCCGCCTGGGCTGCGGCTGACACTATGCATGCCGCCGCGGCCGCACTGGGCAGCCGGGTGCTCCACCAGGCGGCCGATTCCTACGACCGCGCAGCCCGCGCCCCGTACGGTCGGATTCCCGTTCCGGGTCAGCCAGGGAACAACCTGCGCCGGACGGCCCGGCTACTGTCCACCGTCACGTCCGTCGTGCCGGACGTACCGCTCGCAGAGATGACACTGCTCATGCGCTTTGCGAGACTCGCCGAAGCCATCGCCGAGCTGCGGGAAGCCCAGCGCCTCGCCGCCCAGGCCGCTGCGGCCCGCCGGGCGGCCGAACATCTGCGCGCCGCCATGCCTGGCTACGTCGCGCCGCCATCGGGCAGTCGCACCCGGGTCCGCACCACCTCAGCTGAGCGCAGCCAAGCTGAGTTCCCGTTCCCACTTGGCACGTTCCGGCCCGGACCCGGCTCGCTGGGCGAGGCAGACGATCAGCAGGGAGCCCGGCCAGTTCCCAGCCAAAGACCATCGCGCCCACGGGGCCCGACGCGGTAATTGGTCTGGGCGGCTCAGCCGAGGTCGAGGGCTCCGGCCTTCACGGCAGTGGTGAAGGTCCGCCATGTCGCGGGAGCGAACACGAGCTTCGAGCCCTCGGGGTCCTTCGAGTCGCGGATAGCGCGGCTGCCGTCAGGCAGCAAGGCGACTTCGACGCAGTTGCCGCCGTTGCCGCCGCTGTAGCTGCTCTTGCGCCAGGTGGCGTTGCTCAGGTCCATCGTTCCTCTGCCACTTTCCTGATCAAGTCTCGGGAGGGCCCGCGGGGAAGCGCTTCTGCCCGCAGCATGTCGAAGGTCTCACTGACCTTCGCGACCACGGATGACTGCTCCGTGGTCTGGCCCACATCGGGTGACTCCATGTAGACGATACCCGGCGCGTTCTCGAAGGCAGCGATCGCGAAAGCACCCAGCAACCCCACGTGCGCACCGGCCGCGACGGGGACCACCTGAACCCTGATCTTGTACCGGTCGGACACGTCCATCAGGTGCTCCAGCTGGCCGTGCATGGTCTGCGCGCTGCCGATGCAACGGGTAAGCACGCCTTCATCGATGACGGCCCACAGAGATGGCGGATCGGAACCTTGGAAAATAGCCTGCCGCTCGATGCGGGCACTGACGAGCTGGTCCAGCTCCTCGTCGCTATCGGCTGACCTCCACGCCATGAACAGCGCCCGGGCATAGTCGGACGTCTGAAGCAGTCCGGGCACCAGCAGGGGCTCCCAGGTGTGCAGCGAAATGGCCCGCCGCTCGGCTTCGACCCATTCGGTGAACCAGGACGGATAGCTGCCGTCCCAGCGGCGTGCCAGCTCGTAGAGCCGCGGGAACAGGCCCCCGGCATCAGGGATCACCCGGTCGCAGTACTCAACGAAGTCGGGGGAGGGCGTGCGCTCGCCGGTCTCGACCTTGCCGACCTGGGCACCCGAGTAGCCGACCTTCTGACCCAGCTGTTCCTGGCTCAGCCCGGCCGCGGTCCGCCAGCGGCGAACCTCAGCACCGAAGAAATCTAAGGGCCCCGCCGTGGGGTCAAGCTCACGTGTCAGCGGCACCACAGCCCCGCTTTCCGGACGCTCTCGCCACCCGGGGGTGACGTTCGGACACGCCCTGACGACAGCCTGTCTTGGCTAGCGATCCTAGGGCCTGCCTGGTCAGGATGACCACCAGTAATCGCTTCATAAGCCCTGCAACGCGATCGGGGAGAAAGCATGCGCGAGATCAGCACCGCTGCGCTGATCGGATGGTCCCGCCGCTTCCCGGCCACCCCCGAGCAGGCCGGGGAAGCGCGGCGGTTCCTGGCTGCGATCCTCGACGGCCACCCGGCCGGCGACGCCATCCTCTGCCTGTCTGAACTGGTCACCAACGCCACTATCCACAGCCGGTCCGCACAGCCCGGCGGCTGCTTAACCGTGCGCGTCCAACGCCGCGATGACCATTGCGCGTGGAGGTCTGCGACCAGGGCGGACCCTGGACTGAGATCAGCGCACGAGGACGGGGATGACGGGCGGGGCTTACTGATCGTGGACCGGCTGGCCAGCACCTGGGGACGCAGCGGCAATGCCGCAACCGGCTGGATCACCTGGTTCGAGATGGACCCGTGCTCATGACCGCACGCCAGCCCACCGCCGTAACCAGTCAGGCCCCCTGTTGATCTGCGGCGTGTCGGTGCTGGCGTTCGCTTTGTGATCATGGTTTGGTTCGGGGATGCCGCATCCGGAGCAGCCCTCGTATGAGGAGCTGGCTGCCCAGGTCGCGGTGCTGAAAGGGATTGTGGCGGAGCAGGCCGCGCTGATCGGGACGCTGCGAGCCGAGGTCGCGGCGCTGCGCCTGCAGGTGGGCCGGGATTCCTCGAACTCCTCGCAGCCCCCGAGCCAGGACGGCCCGGCGGCGAAGGCGAAGGCGCGTGGCCGGCAGGCGCGGCCAGGCCGGGCGCAGGGCGGGCAGAAAGGCCATCCGGGTGCGAGCCTGGCGTGGGCCGCCCAGCCGGATGAGACCCTGGCCGTCGAGCCGGGCACCTGCGGCGGGTGCGGCGCGGGCCTGGCCGCCGCGCCGGGACGGGTCGCTTCCGCGGTGCAGGTGCTGGATATCCCGCCGGCCGCGCTGATGGTGACCGAGTACCAGATGATGAGCCGCACCTGCGGGTGCGGGCAGGTCACGACCGCGCCTGCCCGGCCGGGCTGACCGGCGGCCCGGTCTGCTACGGGCCGGGCGTGACCGCCGCGGCGACGCTGCTGGCCAGCACCGACGTGATCGGGATCGAGCGGGCCGCGGACCTGATGGGCGCCTTGTTCAGCGCGCCGGTTTCCACCGGGTTCGTCTCCCGGTGCCTGGTCCGGCTGGACGCGGCGTTAACCGCCGCCAGGTTCGAGGACGCGCTCAAGGACGGCCTGAAAGCGGCGGACGTGCTCGGTACCGACGAGACCCCCGCCCCGCTCACCACGGCAGCGGCCAGCGCGGAAGGGTGCACGAACCCGCACGTGTATACGGTGCGGACGATGAACGCCTATACCGGCGGCGGGCCAGACCTCATCTGGTACGGCGCGGCGGGGAACCGCACCAAGGCGTCGATCACCAGCTTCGGGATCCTGGACGGCTACCGCGGGGTCCTGGTCCGCGACGACTACGGCGGCTACCTCAGTTACGATGGCGGGCTCGCCGGGGTGCAGCAGTGCCTGGCCCACCTCTACCGCTACCTTGATGACGCCTACGCCACCGGCCCGGACTCCCAGGCCTGGACCCGGCAGGCCGGCGACGCGCTGCGCGCCGCCGCAGCCGCCGTCAGGGCCGCGCGTGCCGCGGCCGCGCCAGCCTTGGCCCTGATCTCCTCGCCAGGCTGCGTCACAGCTACGACCAGGCCGTCGCCTGCGGGATCTCGGTGAACTTGTCCCGGCCCTGGCACAAGGGGAAACACCCCGGGCTGATCCTGGCCCGGCGGCTGAAACGCAAAGCCGCCCAGGTCTGGCTATTCGCCACCCGCTTCGACGTCCCGGCCACCAACAACGGGTCCGAGAACGCCGTCCGCGGCTACAAGCTCGCCGCGAAAATCAGCGGCTGCTGGCGCACCCTGGCCACCCTGCAGCGCCATTGCCGCGTGCGCTCCTACCTGGCCACCGCCCGCAGCCACGGCCACCACCCCCTCGCCGCCATCCGCGACGCCCTCAGCGGCAGCACCTGGATGCCACCACACCCAGCATGATCAACTAGCCAGGTATCCCTGACTGGTTACCGTCGGGGGGCAAGGCAGCGTTCCGGCACCCCGGTCCTGGACGACCGCCGTCGATGGCACACGACTGCGCCAAGCCCGCCGCGAGCATGGGCTGTCCCAGGCCGAACTGGCCGGGACGGCCGGGATCAGCGTGACCACGCTGGCACGGCTGGAGCGGCAGCCCAGGACGCGGTGCCGCTGCCGTACGCTCGCCCGCCTTGCTCTCGCACTCGGCGAGGACCCCGCATCCACAACGTTGCGACCAGTCAGCTGACAGCTGACGGGGACTACCCGGGACGACGATCCGAAAATTTTGCCAGAGAATTTCGTGACACAGAATGGCGCACGACGGAATCGTCCGGAACACGGCGGCAATAATCACCAGCAAAACTTTGACCCCATGCCGCTAATGCCATTTGACTCAGCTGACGAGTATCGGCATAACTTGAAGGACCATCCCGTCACCCCAGCTAGGCGAGGGGTCAGTCACCGGGAACCAGATCACTTCAGGTCAGCTTAGGTGTGATGAGAATGGCAGACCAGGAGGGTTATTCACGCGCGTTATTCGTGATGCCAACTTTACCCGGAACGGCGGCGTGTCTGCATAAAGGATGGCCTGTTTCCCGAAAGGATGTAGTTGCCACACAACGTCCTTAGAAACAGGCCATCGCGATGTATCATACCACTGGGTTCGATCGTGAAGAAGTCATTGATCTCTGCATCCGCATCAATTCCGTGGGCCGCGGACCAGAAGCCATGAGGTGGCCGCCATGCCTCGGACTCTTTAAATCGGTGGCGGCTACGCTGACCTATATGCGGCACAACCGGACGCAGTCGGAAATCGGCGAGTCGCTCGGCGTGTCCCAGCCGACTGTCAGTCGTGCAATATCTGCGATAACTCCACTCATCCCAGAAGCCGTGCGAGATTTCGTCCCGACTGCCGATGACCTTGACACGGATGCCCAGTACATCCTGGACGGGACCCTGCTCCCGTGCTGGTCATGGGCCGGGCATCAGGAACTTTACTCAGGAAAGCACAAGACCACCGGAATGAACGTCCAGGTCGCCTGCACCACTTACGGCAAACTCGCATGGATCTCCGACCCGGTAGACGGAAGCCGTCATGACAACTACTGCCAGGAAGAATCGGGCGTGCTACTGACCTTGAACCCGAAGAACTGGATCGGCGACAAAGGGTACATCGGAAACAACATGATCACACCCTGCAGGAAACCGGCAGGAGGTGAACTGATCGACTGGCAGAAAGAATACAGCAGCCAAGTCAACAAGATCCGCTGGATGATCGAGCAAGTGATCTCGCACTTCAAGAACTGGACCATCATGCACACGGACTACCGGCGCCCGCTCAAAACATTTGAGACGACTATCTCAGCGGTAGTTGGCCTGCACTTCTACCGGGCGGCCTGAATAACCCTCCAGCTCCACACTCCAGCCGAGGTAGCCGGAATACTCAGGGTGCGCGAATCCTGGCTGAGGACCAAAGCCGCCGCCCGCGTCATCCCGTGCACGTTCATCGGTAAGCACCTGCGGTTCAGCGACGACGACATCGCCGCGATCATGCAGGCCGGGGCCCGCCAGCCCGTCACATCCCGCGAGCCCAGGTCGCGCCACGGGTCCGCCTGACCAGTCCAGCCGCTACCGGGAGAGCACATGGCGTATGCGGAGAAGCGCGGGAAGGGGCAGGCGCCGTGGCGGGTGAAGTACAAGCTGCCCAACGGCACTGAGATCAGCGAGTCCGGGTTCGGGACTAAGGCCGCCGCGCTCACCTGGGGACGTGACCAGGAAGCCAGGATCCGCGAAGGCCGGTGGACCGACCCGAACGCCGGGAAGCTCACCGTCGGCGAATGGATCGACCGCTGGCTCGCCATCCAGGACGTCGGCATCAGCACGGTGGACCACCGCGGCTACCTGCTCCGCCGCTTCATCCGGCCCACGTGGGACGAGACGCCGCTGCACTCGCTCAGCACCGAGGAAATCACCCGCTGGGAGAACGCTCTCCCCGCCCGGACCGGGGTCTCCCCGCGGACCGCCCGAGCTGCCCGCACCCTGCTCGGCACCATCCTCGGCGACGCCGCCAGCACCAGGCCGCCGCTCATCCCGTACAACCCGGCCCTGCGCCCGCGTAACCGCGGCCGCCGGACCGGCCGGCGGCTCCAGCTCAGCCCGCAGCGGGCCTGGGCCACCCCCCTCGAAACCCTCTTACTGGCGGAACGGGCCGCGCTGCTGACCGGCCGGGACGAGGACTTCACCATGATCCTCACCATCGGGTACACCGGCCTGCGCTGGGGCGAGGCCATCGGTCTCGAACGCGGCTACCTCCACCCCGGCGAGATCCACATCGAGTGGCAGCTCCGCGAACTCAACGGCCACTTCCACCGGCTACCGCCCAAGGACGACTCCTACCGCAGCCCCGCCTGGGAACCATGTCTCCCTGTCGACTTGCCGCCTTTCCTGACCGGCCTGCTCGGCCGCCAGATCCAGGACCACGAGCATCCGGCCTGCGGCTGCGCCGCCCAGCACGGCGGCAGCGGCCGGTACGTCTTCCTCGGCCCCGACGGCGGCCACTACCGGCGCAGCAACTACGCCCGCCGCGTCTTCCGCCCCGCCTGCGACGGACGCCACGAAGCCAAGGACGGCCGGCCCCCGAAGCTCGTCATCACCGACACCACCACCTGGCCCGGCATCCCCATCGCCGCCTGGCCACCCGCAGACCCGTCCGCGGACTACGCGCCGCCACGCGGCCGGGGCATCCAGGCCATCCCCAGCGACACACCCCTCGCCTGCTGGCTTCCCATCAAACCAGGCCTGACCGTGCACGGCCTCCGGCACGGCCACAAGACCTGGATGGCCGAAGACGGCATCCCCGAGATCCTCGCCGAGCAGCACCTCGGCCACCAGGTCCCCGGCATCCGCGGCCTCTACGCCCACACCAGCGACCGGATGCGCGACGACCTCAAGCAGGCACTCCAGGCCCGCTGGGAAGACTCCCTAAGCGACCGCGCCGCCATCGCCCCACGCTCACCCGTCCCACTGCTCGACGAACTGCTGACAGCAGAGTTGACCCACCGGAATCAGGCGACACCGGGAGACAGGGAGAAGATGATCTCCCAAATTCCTCCCAACCGCCCCAGGCGGCCCGCGCGAACCACCCTCGCGATACGGGGAGAACCGGAATTAACCGCGGCTGACCTGGCCAGATACCAGGAATCGGAGGGTGGAGCTAAGGGGACTCGAACCCCTGACCCCCTGCTTGCAAAGCAGGTGCTCTTCCAGCTGAGCTATAGCCCCGCGCAACGGCGCGTACCAGGGTACCTGTTCAGGACGGCGGCATCAGCGGCGCAGCGGCCGGTGGGCGAGGGGCCGAGTCGTTGCCCTCGGCACCCGAACCGGAGGCGGCCGCCACGACCAGCACGTCCGGCAGTTCGGCGATGCTGCCGAGCAGATGGGTCGCCCCCGCCCGGTGCAACCGGTCACGGGTGTGGCCGCCGGTCAGCACGCCGGCCACGATGCGTGCTCCGGCCCGGCGCCCGCACAGCACGCCGCTCTCGGTCCCACCGGCGTAGGCCGTCTCCTGGACATCACCGACGCCCAGCCGGAGCATCGCGGTCAGCATCGGGTCCGGCCACGGGTAGCCGCGCGGCGCATCTTCCGGGCAGAGCACCAGGTCGACCCGGCGCCACCAGCCCAGCGTGTCCAGGACCAGGCCGACCAGGCCTCGCGACAGCCCGGTGATCAGGCACAGCCGCAGCCCGGAGTCCCGGATCCGGGCCAGCGCCTCGGCCGCTCCGGGCATCGGCGCCAGCCCGGAACGCTCCACGGCCAGCCGGTAGGACCGGTCGAAGGCTAGGGTCGCGGCCTCCGCCCGCCCAGGCGCGTTGGGGAAGACGCCGCGGAACACGTCCACCGCCGACTGGCCCCGGGCCTGGTGGACGTGCACCATGCTGCGCGCGTAGGCGGCAGTGCCCGGGACGATGCCCTGGGTGGCGAATGCCTCGGTGAACCCGCGTTCCAGGATGCCGCCGTCGTCAACGGCGACACCGAGCAGGCCGCAGCACAGGAGGGTGATCGGTGCCGCGCTGCTCACTCCAACCCCCGTCTTCAGGCCCAGACCCGGGCTGGGCCGCTGCTCGTCTAGTCGTCGCTGGTGGTGGCCTCGGTCCAGAGGTCGAGCTCGGCGCGGTCGGACTGCACCTTCCGCCAGACGGCGAAAACTCCCAGCCCCGCCAGGGCAAGCAAAAGCAGCTTCTTCACGGCTTAGAACCCTTCACATCGGCTGACACGGAGACCAGGCCCGGAAGGGCGGCCGGGCTCCTTACGCTGCATGCAGCCTAGCAAGCGGCACGGTCACCGGGGCCTGGCCGCGCGACTCTCCTGCCACAGGGCGCATCGGGCCCCCGCAGGTCACCGCTGGCACCGAACACCAGGAACCGGGCGAACGACCGGGCGAACCAGCGCTCGCGCGTCACCGCGAGCACGGTGCCCTGGTCGGGCTCCAGCCCAACGGCGGCCGCCCGGCCGGGAGCACGTGCGCCAGGTGCGCTACCTCCACGTGGCCCACCCGGCGCCCCCTTTCATTTCACCGTGCCGCAGCCGGCCCCGGCCCCCCGTTGGCCCGCCCGTCCCGCGCCGCTGCGGCCGAGACAACCAGGTCAGCTCGGCCGCCGCAACGGGGTTTTGGTGTCCTTGGGTGCCAATTCTTACGGATTGCTTACCGCTGCCCGGGACAAGCCAGGCCGCCTGCCGTGCAATTCGGCCGTTCGGCCGATTCCCGGGCCCGTCTGCGGCGATACTGGTGCGGTGAATTTGCGCCGAATTGCCATCTGCGGCCTATGAGGGGCAGCGGTTACCTGGCCAAGGAAGCGCAGCCTGCCCCGGAGTACACCGAGCACTGGGACTCACCGGGAACGGCGGGCAGGCCGGTCGCCGTACCGGCGACCCTGGCGGGCCCGGCGACCCTGGCGGGCCCGGCGACCCTGGCGGGCCCGGCGACCCTGGCGGGCCCGGCGGGCCCGGCGGACGAGTGGCCGCCGCCAGGATGGTTCAAGCCGTTGCCGGGTGCGGCAGCGACCGTAGCCCCGGCCCGCGACCGCCGGCCCGCACCCCATCCTGGCCGGGACGGCGCGCGGATCCGCGCGGGGAGCCGCTGGTCTCCGCGACGGGTGCCCTGGCCGTGGTGGTGGCTGTGGCCCTGGGCGGCCGCCTGGTCAGCGGTGTGGATCGCCATGCCCGGCCAGTCCTGGCATTTCTTCGCCCAGGGTGGCCGGCTGCTGCTCGGCTCCGGCCCGGGCACCGGACTCCAGCTCTACGCGCTGCATCCCGACCTGCAGATCGGGCCGCTCGCGCTGATGGTCTCCGCCTTGTTCCAGCCGCTCGGGACGCGGGCCGGGGAGATCGCCGCGCTGTCGCTCATGTCGCTGACCGGCCCGCTGGTGCTGGCCGGCGTCTGGCGCCTGCTTCCGGGCGACGAACGCCCCCGGCGGTTCCGGCTGCTGTTCGCCGGGCTGGTGTTCCTGCCGGTATGGACCGAGCTGACCACGCACTTCGGGCACCTGGATGACCTGCTGGCGCTGTGCTTGTCGGTGGTGGCGATGCACGCGGTCGCCCGGCGGCACCCGGTCTGGGCCGGCCTGGCCATCGCGGCGGCGGCCGACGCCAAGCCGTGGGCGGCGGCGTTCGTGCCGCTGCTGCTGGCGCTGCCCCGCCGGCAGTGGCTCACGGCGCTGGCCACGTTCGCCGGCGGCCTGGCGCTGGTGTGGCTGCCGTTCCTGGCGGGTGACCCGAAGACGCTGACCGTGATCCGGTTCACGATCCCGAACGACCCGTCCTCGGCGTTGCGCGCGCTGGGCGTCATGGACCCGATGACCCCCTGGTGGGACCGGTCGGCCCAGCTGGCCCTCGGGGTGGCGGGCGGCTGCCTCGCGGTGTGGCGCGGCCGGTGGCAGGCGGTCCCGCTGATCGCCATGTCCGCGCGGATCATGCTGGACCCGGGGGTCTACGCCTACTACACGTCCGGCGTGCTGCTCGGCGCGGTCGCGGTGGACCTCGTGCTGGCCCGGTGGCGGCTGCCCTGGGCGACGATAGCCGGGGCCGCCCTGCTGTACGCCACCCGGTCCACCCATGTGCTGATCCCGTTCAGCCTGCACGAGCTGGGCGTGCTGCGGCTGGCCTTCGCGATGGGCGCGCCGCTGGCGGTGCTGGCGGTGCCCAGCTGGTGGATCGCCCGGCGGCGGGGGCGGCACGCCCGCGCGGACGACACCTTCTCCGTGGTCCCGCCGGTGGCCCCGGCCGACCGGATGGCCGCCGGTACCGGACCGCTGTCCTGGCCAGCGGGGTGGGACGCGGAGGATTCCTGGCCGGTGCTGGGGCACGCCTGGGCGGCCGATCCGTCTGCGGCTGTCTCCTGGCCAGCTGACCCGATCAGGACGGTAACCGCCCCCCGGCATGCCGCGGGGCAGGCGGTCCCGGCCAGCTCCGCGCCGTTCGCGGACTCGGGGATCGCGGCTGACACGTGGCTCGGCCAGAACTCCGCTGACACGTGGCTCGGCCAGAACTCCGCCACCCCGGACTCCGGTGCGCGGGCTGTCTCCTGGCCGCCCGCGATGTTGTGGCCGTCGGGAGCCTCCCGGGCGACGGCCAGTACTGACGCCGTGCCCGCCGACGCTATGGCCGCCGACCGCTGGACGCCCCGCTCCAGGACCGCCGGGTCGTGGCCAGCCGGGGGATTCGGCGCCTGATCACCGCTCGCCGTCCGCCCCGCAGCGTCCAGCTGGGCCGACCGGTCCCACCCCACGCGACCGCCACCCCACGCGACCGCCACCCCACGCGACCGCCACCCCACGCGACCGCCCACGCG
This sequence comes from uncultured Actinomycetes bacterium, assembly GCA_963837515.1. Taxonomy (GTDB): domain Bacteria; phylum Actinomycetota; class Actinomycetes; order Streptosporangiales; family Streptosporangiaceae; genus RYN-230. The sequence continues at coordinate 337,310 of CAWINT010000013.1, read as the reverse complement.
GGGTGCGCTCACCCGAGACGGACCTTTTCTCTGGGTGCCTAATCGCGATTTCGGCCACCGGTCCGGAAATCGTCAGAGGACGCTGACCAGCCAGTCGAACAGGACCTGGTCATGGTGCTGCGGCGGCACCGGGCGGCCGGACCGCTGGCCGGGCACCGCCGTCCCGAACTTGTGCAGGGTGTGTGGGCAGCGCAGCAACTGATCGGCCAGACGGCCCTGGCCCGGCCAGCCGGAGCCCGTTCCGGGCCACTCACTGGCCGCCTCGTATTGAGTGAGCAACGTCGGGGCGGTGATGTCCGGCAGCCAGGGCGCCGTCTGGTACCGGGCCAGTTCCCGCAGCAGAGCCGAGAACACCGGCTGGCGGAACGGGTAACCGGCCTGGGTCACGCTGAACCGCACGCTGGCGGGCAGCCTCGGCAGGATGGTGGCCCAGGCGGCGTCCGCTTCCCGGGAGTCCGCCGACGCCAGCTCCACCAGGGGTGCGGGCAGCTGCCAGCCCGCGAGCAGGTCGGTCACGCCCGGATCGAGGACCAGCGCGGCCAGCCGGTGCTCATGGGCGGCGGCGCGGGCGGCGAGGGCGCCGCCCATGCCCCACCCGACCAGCGCGATCCGCCGCGGATCGACGTCCGGGTGGTCCTGCAGGAAGTCCAGCACCGGGGTGATCACGGTTTCCCACTCCGGGCGCAGCCCGGTGCCGCGCAGATACAGCAGCGAGCCCTGCCCGGGCCCCTCGACGAGGAGGGCGTTGTAGCCGCGCGCCACCGCTTCGGCCGCCCCGTAGGCGTACGTGCTGATGTGCTGGGTGTCCGCCCCGCCGGTGAAGATGATGGTTGGCCGTCGGCCGGGCGCACCGGGCGCACCGGGCGCACCGCGGGACCGCAACAGCCAGCCTGGCATCGTGATCCGGCCCGACCTGATGTGCACCGGTTCCGCGGCCGGTTCCAGCAGTTCCGCAGCCAGTGTCCAGTTCCGGTCCATGGCCCGGTAGGCGGCTGACTGCCGCCGCGGGTGGCCGGTGCCGGCCGCGACGTGCAGCGAAGCGGCCAGATAACTGGCGGCCCGCAGGAAGGAACCCCGGGCCGTGGCCAGGTTCCCGCTCACCAGCGCGGCCCGGCCGGACCCGCTGACCTGCTGGCCCAGGGAGCGGAATGCGTGGTAGTAGGCCTCGTATCCGCTGCCGCCGCGGTGCGCGGCGGCGATCGCGGCGGCGACCTCACCGTAGTCGGCCGCTCCGTGAGCCGCGGCGCAGATGGTGAACAGGGCCTGGGCGTTCAGGTTCGGGTCGGTGAACAGGCTGGCTGGATCATGGGCGGCCGGGTCGTAGCGGGTGGCCCGTTCGCGCGGCAGCCACGGGTTCGTTCCGGCCACGGTCCCGCACGCGGGCTTGGGATTCCCCGGTCCCCTGGCCCGGTCCGGGGCGGTCGCGCGGCGCCGTCCGAGGCTGGGGATCCTGGCGGTGATGACTGGCGCGGTCATGGGTTCACAGTTCTTCCCGGCCCGGCACGTGATGCCACGGAGGCATGTGGTGCCACAGAGGTTTGATTACTGAAAGCCATCGATTAACTACCCTTAGCATCAGAACGGCCAAACCTGGGCCGCTGATCTTCCGCCGTGCGGGCCGCAGGCTGGCCAGGCCAGGGACCAGCGCGCCAGCCGGTCCCCGGCCGAGGCTCAGCTCGTGGGGCGATCAGCGGCCGGGTCCGGGACCGCACGGTACGGCGGCCGCCGGCTCCCGTCGCGGGACCAGGGCCGGTGCCGGGCCGGCCGGGCCAGCGCGGCGGTCAGGTCGGCCAGCGCATGCAGCGAGTGCGCACTGACCACCGCGTCACAGAACGGCCACGCCGCCGCCATGCCACCGGCCAGCGGCTCGTAGTCCGCGCTCTTGGTCCGCGGGTTGACCCAGATGATCCGGTGCGCCACCCGGGACAACCGCTGCATTTCCCGGCGCACCACCGCCGGATCGCCGGTGTCCCAGCCGTCGGAAATGATCACCACCACCGCGCCGCGGGCCAGTCCGGCCCGGCCCCGGGAATCGTTGAACTCGCGGAGCGCGGCCCCGATCCGGGTGCCGCCGTGCCAGTCCGGCGCGGCCCGGCCTGCTCGCTGCAGCGCCTGACCGGCGGGCAGATGCGCCAGCGCCCCGGTGAGCCGGGTCAGCCGGGTGGCAAAGGTGTAGACCTCAGCTTGTGCGCCACCTGCCGCGCAGTAGAGGAACTGCAGCATGGCCCGGGCGTAAGGCTCCATGGAGCCGGAGATGTCGCACAGCACGATCAGCTGCCGCGGCCGGACCCCGGGGGCCTGCCGGGCCAGCCGGAGGGGATGGCCACCGGTCCGCCGGGCCTGCCGCAGGGTGCTGCGCAGGTCGGTCCGGCGGCCGCGGGGGGTGGGGTGCTGACGGCGGGCGCGGCGAAGCGGCAGCGCCAGGGTCAGCTCGCGCATCAGCCCCGCCAGGCTGGCCAGCTCCGCGGGGGTGAGCTCGGCGAAATCCCGCCCCGCCAGCCGTTCGGCCTGGCTGGCAAGGGCCCGGCGGAGCTGGCCGGGGTCGCCGTCCGGCTCCGGATCGGCTGGGCCGGTGGTCTCGGACCGGGCCGCGGGCCGATCGTCCGGGCCGTCCGGGCCGTCCGGCGATGGCCCGCCGGCGGTCGGGCGGTCCGGACCCGGGGCGGGTGGCGGCCGGAAATGGGCCTGCGCCTGCCGGGTCGCCCCGGCCAGCAAGTCCTCCTGGCCCGGCCGTCCGGGCAGCGGGAGTTCCGGCGCCGATCCCGGGACCGGCGCGGGGCCGATCCCGCCGAAGAACTCGCCGAAGACCCGCTGCATCGGCTCCACCTGCGCCTGTCCGGAGACGAGCGTGGCCAGCGCGCACAGGTACAGCTCACGGCGGGTACGTGGCCGGGCGACGGTCACCGCGGCGGCGAACCGCGCGCATCGTCCCGGATCGGCCGGCACGCCCGCCCGGCGCAGCGCCGCCCCGAACCGCGCGGCGATCAGCGCCAGGTCCGCGGGAGGAGCCTCAGCCACGCCGCCCGGCTCACGGGTCAAGAAGCACCGTTTCCCGCCGTGGTAGCGAACCCGGCCGCGCGGGCCACCTCCAGGTCTTCGGCGTACTTGAGCACCGCGCCGGCCGTCCGCGCCGCGACCGCCTCGTCCACCCGGTCGGCACCGAGCAGGACGAGAGCCGCTGCCCAGCTGATCGCCTCGGCCACGCCCGGCGGCTTGGCCAGGTCGAGTTCGCGGAGCCGGGCGATGCCGCGGGCCACCTCGGCGGCCAGCGGGCCGCTGGCGGCCGGCACCCGGCGGCGGATGATGGCCGCCACCCGGTCCGGGCCGGGGTACTCGATCCAGTGGTACAGGCAGCGCCGTTTCAGCGCGTCGTGCAGGTCACGGGTGCGGTTGGAGGTGAGCACCACGACCGGTGGCAGCACCGCCCGCCGGGTGCCCAGTTCCGGGATGGTGACGGCCGACTCGGCCAGCAGCTCGAACAGGAACGCCTCGAACTCGTCGTCCCCCCGGTCCACCTCGTCGATGAGCAGCACGGCGGGGCGCGGGCCGGGGTGCTGCAGCGCGGCGAGCAGCGGCCGGGCCAGCAGGTATTCCGTGCTGAACAGGTCGGCGTCGCGCAGCGTCTCGCCCCGGGCCTCGGCCAGCCGGATGGCCAGCAGCTGGCGCGGGTAGTTCCACTCGTACAGCGCCTCGGCGGCGGTCAGCCCTTCGTAGCACTGCAGCCGGATCAGCGGCGTGTCCAGGGCGCTGGCCAGGGCCTTGGCGGCTTCGGTCTTGCCCACTCCGGGCTCGCCCTCCAGCAGGATGGGCTGGCCCATCCGGGCGGCCAGGAACAGCGCCACCCCGAGCGGTTCGTCGGTCAGATACCCCGCCTCGTCCAGGTCGCGCAGCAACGTGGCGGCGTCCGGCAGCCGCGCTGCGATATCGCTCATCCAGCCCGCCCGGTGCAATTCCGCATACCACCATGATGCGGCACCGTCCCAACCCGCCGCGCCCGAGCGAGCCCGGGTCAGCCGAGTATGAGGTCGGTGCGGACCGGGCGGCCCTGGATCGCGGACCACACGTTGGCCGGGGTCAGCGGCATGTCCGCGTGCCGGACACCGAGCGGGCGCAACGCGTCCAGCACCGCGTTGACCACCGCCGGCGGCGACCCGACCGTGGCCGACTCACCGACTCCCTTGGCCCCGACCGGGTGGTGCGGGCACGGGGTGACAGTCTCGCCCAGCTCCCAGGAGGGGCACTCCACCGAGGTCGGCAGCAGGTAGTCCATGAACGAACCGCCCAGGCAGTTGCCCGCCAGGTCGTAGCTGATGACCTGCATGAGGGCCAGGCCGACGCCGTCGGCCAGGCCGCCGTGCACCTGCCCCTCGACGATCATCGGGTTGATCCGCACCCCGCAGTCGTCCACCGCGATGAACCGGCGCAACGCGACCTCCCCGGTGCCCGGGTCCACCTCGGCCACGCAGATGTAGGCCCCGTAGGGGAAGGTCAGGTTGGGCGGGTTGTACACGGTGCCCGCGTCCAGATGGCCCTCCACGCCGTCCGGCAGCTGCAAAGAGGAATGCGCCGCCATCGCGATCTCGGCGATGGTCCGGCCCTGCGACGGGTCACCGCGCACCTGCCACCGGCCCGCCGCCCACTCCAGGTCGTCCGGGGCCGCTTCCAGCATCGCGGCGGCCACCACCCGGGCCCGCTCCCGTACCTTGCGGGCCGCCAGCACCGCGGCGGCACCGGACACCGGCGTGGACCGGGAACCATAGGTGCCCAGGCCGAACGGGGTCCGGTCGGTATCCCCGTGCACCACCTCGACGTCGTCCGGGGACAGTCCCAGCTCCTCGGCGACCAGCTGGGCGAACGTGGTCTCGTGGCCCTGCCCCTGGGTCTGGCAGGAGATGCCCAGCACCGCGCTGCCGGTGGGGTAGACGCGCAGGTCAGCCCCGTCGGCCATGCCGAGGCCGAGGATGTCCATGTGCCCCCGCGGACCGGCGCCGACGCCCTCGGTGAAGAAGCTGATCCCGATGCCCAGGTACTCGCCGCGCTCCCGCCGCTCGGCCTGTTCCCGGCGCAGCTCGCCGTAGCCGGCCAGGTCCATGGCCAGCCGCAGCGCCCGGGGGTAGTCACCGGAGTCGTACTCCCAGCCGGTCGGGCAGGTGTAGGGGAACTGCTCCGGCCGGAGCAGGTTGCGCATCCGGAGTTCCGCCGGGTCCATCCCCAGCTCGCCCGCCAGCAGGTCCACCATCCGCTCCACCAGGTAGACACCCTCGGCGATGCGGAACGAGCAGGAGTAGGCCACCCCGCCCGGCGCCTTGTTGGTGTACACGCCGGTCACCGAGCAGTAGGCCGCCTGCAGGTCGTAGGACCCGGTGAAGATGTGGAAGAACCCGGCCGGGAACTTGGTCGGCTGGGCCGAGCCGTTGAACGCGCCGTGGTCGGCCAGCACCCGGGCCCGCAGGCCGAGGATCCGGCCGTCCCGGGTGGCCGCGATCTCCCCGTGCATGTGGTAGTCGCGGGCGAACGCGGTGGACATCAAGTTCTCCGAGCGGTCCTCCACCCACTTGACCGGCCTGCCGGTCAGCATCGAGCCGGTGATCGCGCACAGGTAACCGGGGTAGATGGGGACCTTGCTGCCGAAACCGCCGCCGATGTCCGGGGAGATGATCCGGATCTTGTGCTCGGGCACCCCGGTCAGCAGCGCGTACAGCGTGCGGTGCGCGTGCGGCGCCTGGCTGGTGGCCCAGACGGTCAGCCTGCCGGTCACCGGGTCGAAGTCGGCCACCGCGCCGCAGGTCTCCAGCGGGGCCGGGTGCACCCGCGGGTACAGCATGTCCTGGGTGACGACCACGTCGGCGGCGGCGAACACCGCTTCGGTGGCGGCCTCGTCGCCGGCCGACCAGTCGAAGATGTGGTTGTCCCGCTGGCCGGTCACGTCGTCGCGGATCACCGGGGCGCCCGGGTCCAGCGCGCGGGTCGCGTCGGCCACCACCGGCAGCGGCTCGTACTGCACGTCGATCAGTTCGAGCGCGTCCCGGGCGGCGTACCCGTCCTCGGCCACGACGAACGCCACCTCCTGGCCCTGGAACCGGACCTTGTCGGTGGCCAGCACCGCCTGCACGTCCCGGGACAGGGTGGGCATCCAGGCCAGTTTCCGCCCGGCCAGCAGTTCGCCGGTGATGACGGCCCGCACCCGCGGGTGCGCCTCGGCCGCCGTGGTGTCCACCGAGAGGATCCGGGCGTGCGCCAGCGGGCTGCGCAGGATCGCCCCGTACAGCATGCCGGGCAGCGCGACGTCGTCGGTGAACGTCCCCTGCCCGCGCAGCAACCGCGCGTCCTCCTTCCGCGGCCGCCGCCCGTAGGCGGTGCTGGCCCGGGGGGGCGACCCCCTGGAACCGCCCGGGATCACCGGCTCGGCGGGGCCGCCTCCGGCGGCCCCCCCTCGCGGGTCAATGGCCCGGGGCGCAGGCTCCTCGCGCAGGCCGCTCACGTTTCCTCCCTAACGGCCCGCTCGGACGACTCATGTTCCGCCGTCCAGAGCACGGCGCGGACGATGTTCTCGTAGCCGGTGCACCGGCACAGCTGCCCCGAGAGCGCCTCGCGGACCTCCGCCTCGGTGGGCCGCGGGTTGTGGTCGATGAGCCACCGGGCGGTCATCAGCATGCCCGGCGTGCAGAACCCGCACTGCAGCCCATGGCACTCGGCGAAGCCCTGCTGCACCGGGTCCAACTGGCCGCCCCGGGCCAGGTCCTCGACCGTGCGCACCCGGCGGCCGTCGGCCATCGCGGCCAGCACGGTGCAGGACTTCACCGGCGTGCCGTCCAGCCACACCACACAGGCCCCGCACTGGGAGGTGTCACAACCCCAGTGCGAGCCGGTCAGCCGCAGCTCGTCGCGGAGGAAGTGGATCAGCAGCAGCCGGGCCGCCACGTCGCGGGTGTGGCTGGTCCCGTTGACGGTGACGGTGATCTGCACGTCAGCCACCCGGCCCGGCGGCCGGCCGCGCCCGGTCCAGCGCGCGCTGCAGCGCCCGCCGGGTCAGCTCCCCGGCCAGGTGCTTCTTGTAGTCGGCGGGGCCGCGCTGGTCGGAGACGGGGCGGCAGTGCGCGGCCGCGATCTGGCCGGCCCGGGCGAACGCCTTGTCGGTGGGCGCCGCGCCGCGCAGCGACTCCTCGGCCTCGGCCGCGGCGAAGTGCTCGGCGCCCACCGCGGTCAGCCCGATCCCGGCGTCCGCGATCCTGGCCGCCGGTCCCGTCCCGTCCAGCCACAGCGCCACCCCGGCCGCGCCGACCGGCCAGTCACCGGCCCGCCGGCCCACCTTCACGTACGCGCTGCCGCCCCCCGGCCGTAGCGGGACCCGGATCTCGGTCAGCAGCTCACCGGCCGCCACCACCGTCTCATACGGGCCGGTGAAGAACTCCCGGGCCGGCACGGTGCGCGTCCCCTCCGGGCCGCGGATGACCATGGCCGCCCGGAGCGCGGCGAACGCGGCGGACAGGTCCTCGGACGGGTCGGCCTGGCAGACCGACCCGCCCACGGTGCCCCAGTTGCGGACCACCGGGTCGGCGATGACCCGCTCCGCGTCGTGCAGGATCGGGCAGCGTCCCCCGGCGACCGGGTCGGCGAGCAGCTCCGCGTGCCTGGTCAGCGCGCCAATCCGCAGATGGGTGCCAGCCCGGGTGGTGTCCAGCTCCAGGAAGCTCAGCTCGGCCAGCCCGTTGATGTCGATGAGCGTCTCCGGCTGCGCCAGCCGCAGCTTCATCATCGGGATGAGGCTGTGCCCGCCGGCCAGCACGCGCGCCTCCGGCCCGTACCGGGCGAGCAGCGTGAGGGCATGGTCCACGCTGGCCGCCCTCTCGTACTCCACATACGCCGGAACCTGCATCAGCTCACCCCCGACCACGCTGGCGCGCGTGAGCAGTTTACGAATCGGGGCTGCCTGTGGCGATAATCAGTTCACCATGACGCTGACCCAGCTGAACGCGTTCGTCCTGGTCGCCCGGCTCGGCTCGGTGACTTCGGCGGCCAACGCGCTCGGGGTCAGCGAATCCGCGGTATCCCAGGCGCTGACCGCGCTGCGCCAGCACCTCGGCGACCAGTTGGTCAGCCGGGGCCCGAGCGGCATGACGCTCACTCCCGGTGGTTCCCGGCTGCTGGCCACCGCTTCGCAGATCGTGGTGCTCGGGGCGGAGGCGCACGCCGCGGTCCGGGCCGCCCAGGGCGCCCCGGAACAGCTGCGCGTGGTGGCCAGCTCCACGCTGGCCGAGTTCGTGGTCAGCCCGCTGATGGACGCGTTCACCCGGCGCTTCGCCGGGGCGCTGGAGGTGTCCGCCGGGGTGGCGGTGACCGAGGAGATGGCGGTGCTGGTGGCCAACCGGCTGGCCGACGTGGCGATCGGGCCGGGGCTGACCGCCGACCCGGGCCTTCCGGTGGTGGACGAGCCCGTCTTCCGGTACCGGCTGGTGGTGGTAACCGCGGGCCAGTCCCGGCTGCGCGGCAGCCCGCAGCAGTGGCGCTGGCTGGTCGGGCCGTCCGGCGCCGACCCGGGCAGCGCCACCGGGAAGCTGCTGGCCGCGCTGCGGATCCCCGAGGTGGCCATCGGGGTGTTCCCGAACCAGACCGCCGCCTGGGCCGCGGCCGCGGACGGCGGCGGGGTGGCTCCCGCGGTCGAGCACCTGGTCACCCAGCAGTTGCGGCGCGGCGAACTGTCGCTGGTCGAGGTGCCCGGCACCCCGGTGGAGGCGGTCTGGCACGCCACCATGCTGGACCGGCAGTACCGCAGTACCGCGGCGAGCGCGCTGCGCCGCTTCCTGGCCACGCCGGAGGCCATGCAGCTGATGCGCTCACCGGCCGCCGGGGTGCCACCGTCCCGGTTCCGCCCGCCGGTCTACGTGACGATCTGGAGCTGAGCCGGCCCGCGCCGCTCCTTGCGGCCGGCCAGCCGGCCGCAGACCGGGCCGCCAGCACGGACAACAACATCTGGGAGAACTCGCTCGACGCGCTCCCGGCGGGAGCCGGCCAGCCCCAGGTCCGGGCGGGCCCGGCCGGCCGGGTTCGCACGTAGTTAAGCAACTCCTTATTCGCGTATTGCGTGGGTGCGCCGGGGCGGCTCATGATGGCGCTCACCCTTGCCAGCGCCGGTGAGGTGTGTCACGGCAAGGAGCACGCCCTATGCCGATCGAGTCCAGCGGGCACAGCCATGGCAACCCACGGCTGTACGAACTTATCGAGAACGCCCCGAAAGAGGGCAAGAGCCCCACGGTGTGGGCCTGGCCCCAGCTGGTCGACTACCTCAAGGTCGCCGGCCAGCCGGTGGCGGGCCCGTGGCCGCCGCACCAGGAGCCCCGGCCCGATCCAGCGGAGGACACGCTGCCGGTGGCCGTGCCGGACACCCAGCCCCCCGAACGGCCCCTCCGCCCCACTGCCCCGCCCCGGTCCCGGGCTGCCGGGCCTGATACCCCGCCGCTCGGCGCGGGCGCAGACACCGCGGCCCAAGAAGGCCGGAGCTGAGGAGAACCCATGTACCCGTCCCGGTTCCGCTACGAGGCACCGCGCTCGCTGGGCGAGGCCATCGAGGCGCTGCGTGACGGCGGTGACTACGCCAAGGTGCTGGCCGGCGGCCAGAGCCTGGTCCCGCTGATGAAGCTCCGGTTCGCCGCCCCCGAACTCGTGGTGGATATCAACAACGTGCCGGGGCTGGACTACCACCGGGCCGACCCGGACGGCACGCTGCGAATCGGCGCCCTCTGCCGGCACGCCGACCTCGAACGCTCGGCGCTGCTCAAGAGCAGCCAGCCCACGATGGCCGCGGCGGCGCCGCTCATCGCCGACCCGATCGTGCGCACCCGCGGCACCCTGGTCGGCTCGCTGTGTCACGCCGACCCGCAGGGTGACTGGGCGTCGGTGGTCACCGCCCTCGGCGGCTCGGTGGTCGCCCAGGGACCGGCCGGCCGGCGCACCATCCCCATCGCCGACTTCGTCGCCGGCCCGTTCGAGAACGTGCTGGCCCCCGACGAGATCGCGGTCGAGGCGGTGATCCCGCCCGCGGCCGGGCGGCGGGCGGGCGGCTACCTCAAGCTGGAGCGCCGGGTCGGTGACTTCGCCACCGTTGGCGTGGCCGTGGCGCTGGAGCTGTCCGGCGACACGGTGACCCGGGCGGGCCTCGGGCTCACCGGAGTGGGCGGCTCCACGATCGCGGCGGCGGAGGGGGCGGCCGCGCTCACCGGGCAGCAGCTCACTCCGGCGGTGATCGAGCGGGCCGCCGACCTGGCCGCGGCGGCGGCGCGGCCGCGCACCGACCACCGGGGCAGCGCCGACTACAAGCGGCACATGGTGCGCACCTTCGTGGTGCGCCTGCTGCGCCGGACCGACCTCACCGCGGAAAGGGCGGCCTGAGATGACCATCGTCTACGACGACCGCGAGGGCCAGGCGGCCGGCGAGGTGCCGGTGCGCCGGATCCGGTTCGCCATCAACGGGCAGCGGAAGGTGGCCGAGGTGGAGCCGCGGCTGCTGCTGGCCCACCTGATCCGCCGTGGGCTCGGGCTGACCGGCACGCACCTGGGCTGCGACACGACCAACTGCGGCGCCTGCACGGTGCTGGTGGACGGCCGCCCGGCCAAGTCCTGCACGATGCTCGCCGTGCAGGCCGACGGGCACGAGATCACCACGGTCGAGGGCCTGGCCATGAAGGGGGCAGGGGAGGCGGGTGGGGGACTGCACCCGCTCCAGGAGGGCTTCAAGGAGGAGCACGGCCTGCAGTGCGGGTTCTGCACGCCGGGGATGATGCTCGCGGCCAAGGCGCTGCTGGCGGAGAACCCGGACCCGTCCGAGGAAGACGTCCGCTGGGCGCTGTCCGGCAACCTGTGCCGCTGCACCGGCTACCAGAACATCGTGAAGTCGGTGCTGTGGGCCGCCGCCAAGCTCCGAGTGACCCGGGGGGACGACCCCCCGGAGCCCCCCGATCCGGGGGGGCAAGCCCCCCCAGACCCCCCAATCCGCGATCTCGGCGGGAACACGCCTGCGGCGCGCCCCGCCTCGTCCCCGGATGAGGAGATGCTGACGTGACCCAGGCAGTCGACGAAGTCAAGATCGGCGGCCTGGGGGCCAGCCGGAAGCGGGTCGAGGACAACCGGTTCATCCGCGGCCGGGGCAACTACACCGACGACATCGTGCTGCCCGGCATGCTGCACATGGAGATCCTGCGCAGCCCGCTGGCGCACGCCCGGATCAAATCCATCGACACCAGCAAGGCCTGGGAGATCCCGGGGGTGCACCTGGTACTCACCGGCGAGATGATGGCCACCCGCAACCTGGCCTGGATGCCGACCCTGTCCTACGACACCCAGGCGGTGCTGGCCACCGACAAGGTGCGGTTCCAGGGCCAGGAAGTGGCCTGCGTCATCGCGGACGACCCGTACATCGCCAAGGACGCCTGCGACGCCATCGACGTGGAGTACGAGCCGCTGCCGGTGATCGTCAGCCCGGCGCAGGCCCTGGCGGACGACGCGCCGGTCATCCGGGACGACAAAGCGGGCCAGGACGGCAACGTCATCTACGACTGGGAGGTCGGCGACGCCGCGGGCACGGAGCGGGCCTTCGCCCAGGCCGACGTGATCTCCAGGCTGCGGCTGCACTACCCGCGGTCGCACCCGTCGCCGATCGAGTGCTGCGGGTCGATCGCGGACTTCGACCGGGCCACCAGCAAGCTGACCGTGTATATGACCACCCAGGCGCCACACATCATCCGGGCCGCGGTGGCCCTGGTGGCCGAATTGCCCGAGCACATGATCCGGATCATCTCGCCGGACATCGGCGGCGGGTTCGGCAACAAGGTCCCGGTCTACCCGGGTTACGTCTGCTCGATCCTGGCCTCGATCCTGCTGGAGCGGCCGGTGAAGTGGATCGAGGACAAGTCCGGCAACCTGATCTCCACCCACTTCGCCCGGGACATCTACCTGGACGGCGAGATGGCGCTGCGCTCCGACGGGAAGATCCTCGGGGTCCGGATGCGCTGCGCCGCCGACCACGGCGCCTTCTTCTCCGACGCGCAGCCCAGCAAGTTCAAGATCGGACTGCTGCACTCGGCCTTCGCCGCCTACGACATCCCGGTCGCCCACCTGTCCTGCCGGGGCACCTACAGCAACAAGGCGCCGGGCGGGGTGGCCTACCGGTGCTCGTTCCGGGTCACCGAGGCCATGTTCTTCCAGGAGCGGATGGTCCAGGCGGCCGCCGCCGACCTGGGCATGGACCAGGCCGCCTTCCGGGCGATGAACTTCGTCCGCGACGACGACTTCCCGCACCGCACCCCGTTCGGCTTCCTCACCGACTCCGGGCAGTACGCCAAGTGCCTGGACGTCGGGCTGCGGGCCATCGGCTACGAGGACTTCCGGCGGCAGCAGGAGCAGGCGCGGGCCCGGGGCCGGCTGCTCGGCCTGGGCATCTCCACGATGACCGAGCCGCTGGGCGCCGGGAACAGCCGCGAGTACGACATCCTCGGTATCAAGATGTTCGACTCGGCCGAGCTCAAGGTGCACATGACCGGCAAGGCCATCCTGCGCACCGGGGCGCGCGGCCAGGGCCAGGGGCACGAGACCACCTGGGCCCAGATCGTCGCGCACGAACTGGGCATCCCGGCCGAAGACGTGGTCGTCGAGGAGGGCGACACCGACACCGCCCCGTTCGGCATGGGCACCTACGCCTCGCGGAGCACCCCGGTGGCCGGGGCGGCGGTGGCCATGGTGTCCCGCAAGATCCGGGCCAAGGCCCGCAAGCTCGCCGCGCACCTGCTGGAGGTGTCCGAGGAGGACATCGACTGGGAGCTGGGCCGGTTCTACGTGCGCAGCGCGCCGGACCGCGGGGTCAGCATCCAGGAGTGCGCGATGGCCGCCTACAGCAACATGCCGGACGGCATGGAGCCCGGCCTGGAGAACACCGCTTACTACGACCCGCCCAACCTGACCTGGCCGTTCGCGGTGTACATCGTCACCGTGGAGGTGGACCCGGAGACCGGGGTGTGGGACGTGCTGAACACCGTGGCGGTGGACGACTGCGGGGTCCGGATCAACCCGATGATCGTCGAAGGCCAGATCATGGGCGGGCTCACCGAGGCGTACGCGATGGCCAGCATGCAGTTCATCACATTCGACGCGGACGGCAACTGCGTCGGCGCCAACTACATGGACTACCTGCTGCCGACGGCGTGGGAAACGCCCGGCTTCGAGCTGCACAGCGAAGTCGTCACCCCGTGCCCGCACCACCCCATCGGGGCCAAGGGCATCGGCGAGTGCGCGGCCGTGGGCGGCCCGGCCGCGTTCGTCAACGCGGTGCTGGACGCCCTGACCGGCACCGGGGTGCGCAACATCGACATGCCGCTGCTGCCGGACCGGGTGTGGACGGCGCTCACCCAGCGCCGCGACGTCTCCGGCGTGCCGCCGGTGCCGGGGGACTGATGGGCGGCGGCATGCCGGGCTGGGACGTCCTCGCGGAAGCCGGCCAGCTGGCCCGGCGCGGTGAGCCGTTCGCGCTGGCCACGGTGGTGTGGCGGCAGGGGCCGTCCTCCGGCCAGCAGGGCTCCCGGGCGATCATCACGGCCGACGGCGAGCTGCGCGGCTGGATCGGCGGCGCGTGCGCCGAGCCCACCGTCATCCGCGAGGGCCGCCAGGCGATCAGCGACGGCAGCCCGCGGCTGCTGCTGCTGGGCACGGCCGAGCAGTTCGGGGCGGCCGTCCCGGAGGGGATGACCGTGGTGCCCATCTCCTGCCAGAGCGAGGGGGCGCTGGAGGTGTTCATCGAGCCGGTGCTGCCCGCGCCGCACCTGGTCATCGTCGGCCGGTCGCCGATGGCCACCACCCTGGCCGAGCTGGCCGCCGTGCTCGGCTGGCAGACCGCGCTGCTGGACGGGCCGGACTTCTCCGCCGCCGCGGTGCCCGAATCGTCGATGGTAGTGGTGGCCACCCAGGGGCACGGCGACGAGGAGGCCGTCGAGCAGGCCCTGGCCGCCCGGCCCGCCTATCTCGGCCTGGTCGGGTCGGCCAGGCGGGGCGCCGCCGTGCTCGGCTACCTGGCCGACCGCGGGCTGCCGGGAGACCAGCTGGACCGGGTGCGCGTCCCGGCCGGGCTGGACCTCGGGCACACCACGCACCGCGAGATCGCGGTGGCGATCCTGGCCGAGCTGGTCAAGCTGCGTGCGGCGGGGGAGATCACCGGCGGGGCGGCGGTTCGTTCGGGTGGGAAAGACAGTGGCCAGAACGAGCTCGCGGGCGCGGTGGACCCGGTGTGCGGGATGACGGTCGCGGCCGGGCCGGTGAGCCCGGCCGCTGCGGCATGACGGGACGACGTACTACTTCTGCTCGGCGGGCTGCCGGCAGTCGTTCGAGCGTGACCCCGCTGCCTACCTGGAGGCCAGCCATGCTGATCAGTAATGATTTCGAGGTCGCCCAGCCGGTCGAGAAGGTGTGGTCGTTCTTCGACGACATTCCCCAGGTGGCCGCCTGCCTGCCCGGCGCGGAGCTGACCGAGGACCTGGGCGGGGACCGGTACGCCGGCCAGGTGACCGTGCGGATGGGCCCGGTGCGGCTGCAGTTCGGCGGCACCGCGGAGATCACCGAGCGGGACGCGCCGGCGCGGCGGGTCGTCGTGCACGCGGCCGGCGCGGAGCAGAAGGGGCGCGGCCAGGCCACCATGGTGATCACCGCGACGCTGCGCGGCACCGGCCGGGGCACCCGGGTGGACGTCCGCCAGGACCTGCAGCTGTCCGGCGCGGCCGCCCAGTACGGCCGGGGCATGATCTCCGACGTCACCTCGGTGCTGATGCGCGACTTCGCGGCGACCATGCAGGACCGGATCGAGCGGATCGAGCGGGGTGAGTCCGCCGAGCAGGTCGCCGCGTCGTCGGCCACCCCGGCCAGCGGGCTCACCCTGGGGCTGCGCGCCGCGCTGCTGGCGCTCAGCCGGGTGTTCCGCCGGTTCTTCCTGCCCTACCAGGCAGCGAGCTGAGGAGAAGGAGAAGGAGCCATGGTCTTGTGGTGGATCGGCAATGTGGTGCTGCTGGTCGTGGTACTGCCGGTGATGATCTTCCTGCTGAACCGGATCCTGGCCGCGCTGGAGCGGATCCGCGGCGCGGCCGACGACATCCTGCGCGGCGGGGTTGCGCTGGTGGGTGAGCTGCAGGGCGTGCCGGACGGCCTGGCCACCACCGACGCCACGGTCGGTGCGGTCAGCGTGGGCGCAGTCCGGTACGCGGGTTCCGTCGCCAAGCTCCTCGGCGGCGAAGCATGAGCCGGCCTGTTCGGGGACGAGGCGGGGCGCGGCGAAGCCGTGTTCCCGCCGAGTCAAGGAATGCGCGGGGGGTTCCGGGGGGTCGTCCCCCCGGGCTAACACAAGGAGGTGTGTGATGCCGGCCGCGGCCTGGATGACCGTGATCGTCGCGGCACTGATCATCGCCATCACCGCGGTCGGCCTGCTGCGGGTGATCTTCCACCTGCAGGCCATCCGCACCACCTTGCGGCAGGTCACCGGCGGCGTGCAGGCCGTAGACGAGCTGACCAGCTCCGTGCCGGAGCGGCTCACGTCGGTCAACGCCAGCCTCAAGCCGGTCCGCGACTTCTGCGAAACCGTCTGAGCACCCGGAGGTAGCCACTCATGGAAATACATGGCACGGTCCTCGCCGCGGGGACGTCCACCACCGGGTGGGTGATCGGGTACACCCTCGGCGTCATCGTCGTCGTGGCGGTGGTGGCGCTGGTCGTGCCCATCCTGGTGCTGGCCCGCTCGATCGGCAACGAGGCGCCGAAGATCAACGACGCGCTGGCCGGCGCGGTGCGGAACACCGCGCCACTGGCCGCGTTGCGCACCACGATCGAGCACGCCACGATCATCATCGGCGGGCTGCAGCGCGGCCGCGCCCGGCTAGGCGGGTGAGCGCCGCGATGCAACCTCACGTGCTGGCCATGTCGTCCACCGAGCACACCCTGTGGGTGACGGCCATCATCCTCGGCTTCGTGGTCGTGCTCGCGGTCGCGGCCCTGCTCAGCCTGCTGATCTGGCTGGTGAAGATCATCGACCGGCGGGTGGTGGAGATCCGCGGGACACTGGCCGCGGCGGCCAGGAACACCGCCGACACCACGCTGATCCCGCAGGTCGCGGACGGGGTGGATGCGGTGCTCGCCGAGGGCCTGCAGCACCATCTGTTCCTCGGCCGCGTCCTCGGGCAGGTGAAGGCATGACCACGCTGGTCGTCCTGACCGTCATCGTCATCGCGCTGCTCATCGCCGGACTTGCTTTTTACCTGTACTGGACCGGCTCTTTGCTCGCCAGGATCGCTGGGAATCTGGAAGAATGCCCAGGAACCGTCGAGACGATCGTCGGCCACGCGAAGCTGATCGGCCCGGGGGTGGAGCACATCAACCAGACCGGCGGTGTCGTGGCCGGTGCTCTGCCGCTGCTCTATGGGATGGCCGAGGAGATCGTCGCTGACGTGACCTACACACCGGCCGCCGCGGGCGCACCGGCCGAGCCCGTCCGCCCGGCGTCGGGCCGGCGCCGGTCCCGGTTGCACGAGGCGGTCGGCTTCGTGCCCCAGCCGTAAGGCAGCCGCGGGAAGACGTCCCGGCTGGGCATCCCCCGAGGCCTGGCCGGGACCCCGCTCCGGTGGTCCATGATCGTGGTTATACCGGCGGCCGGGCCCGGTGCCTCGCCACCGCAACCCAGCCGCCGCACTGGCGCCGCAAACCCGGCCGCCGCAACCCAGCCGCCGCAACCCAGCCGCCGCAACCCAGCCGCCGCACTGGCGCTACCCCGCGGCCGCACTGGCGCCGCAACCCGGCCGCCGCACTGGCGCTACCCCGCGGCCGCCCGCCGTCTGGCTTTGCACCATAAAGTTCTTGGGTGCGGGCCCTTGCTTTATGCCATAAAGCAGCGTCTACTTTATGGCATAAAGCTGTTGGAGGGACCCGCCATGAACCACAGACCCGACACCGACACCGCCGGTAACGGCGGCACTTTCGGCCCCCAGCAGGCCGCTGCCCTGCTGGACCAGACCACCCAGCAGGCCCGCCGCAAACTTGAGCCCTCCCCGCCGTGGCTCCTGGTGACCAGGGCGGTCATGGTCCTGGCCGCCTGCGGCGCGGTCTGGCTATCGGTGCGCGGACAGCACCCCTACCGGGGCCCGACTGCCTCGGTCATCCCCGTCCTGGCCGCGTTCATTGTCGTCAACTTCTTCGCCACAGTCGCGGTTCGCAAGCGCGCGACCGCCGGGGTCCGCGGCCGAACCCCGCTGCGCCCGGCCGAGATCGCCGTCCTGGCCCTGTCATGGGCCGCCACGGTCGTGCTCATGGTGGCGCTGGCCGCCGCCGGGGTGAGCTACAGCTGGTACCCAACCACGGTGCTCATAATTCCCGGCCTGGCCTGGGCGGCCATCATGGCGGCACGGGCAGGCTGGCGCAGCTGCGGCACCGGGCTCGCGGTCGCCGCCGTCGGCGCCGTGGGCGCGTTCGCCGGCCCGGCCGGGGCGTGGGCGGTCGCCGGCGTGGGCCTGTGCGCCGTGCTCCTGGGCAACGCCGTCGTCGTCGCCTGGCGGCGGCGCGCATGACGGCGTGCCATGACTGACGACACGCTCGACCCGCTGATCCACGTGCCCACCCGGCTGAAGATCGTTGCCACGCTGGCGGCCCTGCCCGACGGCGACACACTCTCCTTCACCCGGCTGCAGGACATGATCGGGCTCACCCCCGGCAACCTGATCATCCACCTGCGCAAGCTCGAAGAAGCCGATTACATCAGCAGCGAGAAGACCAGGAACGGGACCGTGTCCATCACCACAGTCGCTCTCACCGGCCACGGCCGGGCCGCACTCGGCGCCTATACCCAGGCGCTGCGCGACCTGCTCGGCGGCCTGTAAGTGGCCGTGCCCGCTGGCCCACTGCGGTGAGTTCATGCCATATCGGGCCACCAACCAACCACACTTCACCGGCCACCCGGTCACGTTGGGACTCCGGTGGTCACAAGCCACCGCGCTCACGGCCGTCCGGGCCCGGGTCCGGGCGGGTCTGGCCCGGGTCCGGGCGGGTCTGGCCCGGGTCCGGGTCCGGCCCTGTCCAGCCCGGTCCCTGCACCGGCGGGGCCCAGCCGGGTCCTTGTTCCGGCGGGGTCCAGCCCGGGCCGTTCATCTCCGCGCCGATCCACTCGTCCTTCCACGCCGGGTCGTACTGCTGGGCGTTGCAGCCGGGGTGGTAGACGGCGATGAGCTCGCGGGTGATCTGCTCCCGGTGCCCGGGACCGCCCCCGGGGACCTCGTAGCTGCAGACGTGGACCTTGAACTTTGACCCGGCCCGGCGTACCCAGCACGCGGCGCACGGGTGCCGGAACGGGAACCGCTCGGCGGACAGGTCGGCGGCGTGGCCGACGTAGATGACCGCGTAGTGCTCCGGCCTGGCCTCCGGGTCGGGCTTGCAGAGGATGGCGTACACCGCGGCGACCGGCGGCGGGGTCCAGCCCGCCAGCAGCCGCGGCCCCTCGAACGGGTACCCGGCCAGCGAGCCCAGCCGGATCATCCGGCCGCGTCCCCGTCCTCGTCCTCGCTGACTGCCTCGGTCCGGACCACCGGCGCGTCCGGCAGCCCCGCCGCGGCGGCGGCGCGGCGGAACTCGGCGGTGGCCCGCTCGATGGCGGCCGCCCGGCTGTCCGCGTCCACCACCAGCTGCGCCCCGTACCGGTGGCTCCCGATCCCGGTGGCGATGCCCCCGCTGGCGGCGACCGCGTCCGCGAGCTCGACCACGTCCTCCCGGGTCAGCAGCCGGTCACCCGCGGCCTCGATCCCCACGCTCCAGCGCACCGGGCACTCCTTCACGACAGCGTTGGCAGCAGCGTAGCCAGTAGTTCCAGGCTGGACAGGTCGTGCCCGGACAGCAGCAGGTCCACATGCGGCGCGGCCACCATCATGCCCAGCGTGCTGGGCTGGAAGTCGCGGCTGGTGCCCTTGTGCGGGTTCAGCCAGACCACCCGGTGGCTGAGCCGGGCCAGCCGCTCCATCGCTCCGGCCAGCACCTCTGGGTCGCCCCGGTCCAGGCCGTCGGAGCAGATCACCACGATGCCGCCGCGGGCCAGGCCGCGGCGCCCCCAGTCCCGGACGAACCCGTCCAGGCTGGCCCCGATGCGGGTGCCGCCCTCCCAGTCGAACACCAGCTGCGCCGCGTGCGCCATCGCGTCGTCCGGCCGCCGACGGTCCAGTGCCCGGGTGATGCGGGTCAGCCGGGTGCCGAAGCAGAACACCTCCACCCGCGCGGTGGCCCGCTTGGCCGAGTAGGCGAACTGGAGCAGGCTGCGGGAGTAGTCGGCCATCGAGCCGGACACGTCCAGGATCAGGATCAGCGGGCGCGGCCGGATGGTCCGCTGCCGCCAGCGCAGCCCGGGCGGCTCGCCCTGCATCCGCATCGACTCGCGGACCATCCGGCGCAGGTCGGGGGAGCGGCCCGTGGCCGCAGCCGCGGTGCGCCGCCGGCGCCGCCGCGGCGGGGCGAGCCGGATCCGGCGCATGATCCGGCGGACCGCGGCCAGCTCGTCCGGGGTGCAGGCGGCGAACGACTTGTGCCGCAGCGCCTCGGCGTCGGAGGCCATGAGGCCCAGGGTGGCCTGCTGCTCCGGCTGATCGTCCGGGTCCGCCGGCGGGTCGGTGGCCGGGACCTCCAGCACCGCCTCGGCCTCCGGGCCGAGCCGGGCGGTGAGCGTGAGCAGCTCGCCCACGGGCCCGGCCGCACCGAGGAAGAACCGGCGGAACACCGTGTCGTAGACGCCGATGTGCTCCCGCCGGGTGACCAGCGTGACGCGCCCGGCCCAGTACAGGTTGACCAGGTCGGCCGGGTCCAGGGCCGCCACGGCCTGGCTGTAGCACAGCAGATCCCCGGTGCCGATGGCCAGGCCCGCGGTGCGCAGCTGAGCCGCGAAATCCGTGAACATCCGGACGAACGGCACTCCCGGGGCGACCGCCACCTCAGCCACCGGAGGTGATCTCCTCCAGGCTGTCCCGGACGAGTTCGAGGTCATCGCGTTCTTTCACGACGGCGCCGAGCGTGTCGGCGGCCACCTCCAGCCTGAGCCCCGTCTCCCCGAGAAAGTCCAGGGTGCGCGCCCAGTCGATGGTTTCGGCCACCCCCGGCGGCTTGGCCAGGTCGAGTTCCCGGAGCCGGTGCACCGCTGCCACCACCTTGCGGGCCAGCGCCTCCGGCACCTCAGGCGCCTGGAGCAGCACGATCTCGGTTTCCCGCTCCGGGTCCGGATAGCCGATCCAGTGGTAGAGGCAGCGGCGCTTGAGCGCGTCGTGCAGCTCCCGGGTGCGGTTGGAGGTGAGCAGCACCAGCGGGGGGCTTTCCGCCCGGATCGTGCCGATCTCCGGGATGGTGAGCTGGAAGTCAGACAGCACCTCGAGCAGGAACGCCTCGAACTCGTCGTCGGCCCGGTCCACCTCGTCGATGAGCAGCACCGCCTGGCCGCCGGCCCGGACCGCGTCCAGCAGCGGCCGTTCCAGCAGGAACCGCGGGCCGAACACCTTGTCCACCGCCTCCTCGTCGGCGGCGTGCCGTTCGGCGAGGGCCCGGACGTAGAGCATCTGCCGGGCGTAGTCCCACTCGTACAGGGCCTGGTTGGTGTCGATGCCCTCGTAGCACTGCAGCCGGATCAGCCGCCGGCCCAGTGCGGCGGCGAGCACCTTGGCAACCTCGGTCTTGCCCACCCCGACCTCGCCTTCCAGCAGGACCGGGCGCCGCAGCGACAGCGCGACGAACAGCGAGGTGGCCAGGCCCCGGTCGGCCAGATAGGCGTGCTGGTGGAGCAGGCTGGTCAGCCCCGCGACGCTGTCCGGGAGATCCATCCCGCGCTCAGCGCGCGTCCGTGGGGCCGGGCCCCAGGTCGCGGAGCGGGCCGGCGCCCGGGTTCAGCTTGCCGTCGGCAGCCAGCCGGGCGCGCCACGCGGTGCGCAGGTCTTCGGCACCGGCGGCCATGCCGTCGAAGTTGACGTCGGCCATCCGCTGGCATGACTTCGTCCCGCACTCTTCGTCCAGATCGGCGCTGGTCCGGCCCTGCGCACTCCAGACGGCGCGGAGCACCTCCAGCGCCTCGCCCGGCTGCCCCGCTGCCCGGTCCGGCTGCTGGCTCATCGCGTCACCCACCTCCTGGCCGGCCCGGCATGCCGGCCCTTTGGCTGGGCCTGCCTGCGGTTTCCGTCCAGCCTGACTGTAGGCGCTGCCCGCAGTACCCGGCGACCCTGGATTAAGCGTTCTCTTAATCCAGGCCTGGCGGTGAACGGCCCGTGAACGCGCCAGGCGGCGGTTCCCCGGGGGACAATGGCAGGGTGATCGACGTCGCGCCCGGCCGGTTCGAGGAGATGGTGGGCGCGGCCCTGGACAGCCTGCCGGAGGACCTGGGCCGGCTGATGCGCAACGTGGCCGTCACGGTCGAGCACGACCCCGGGCCGCCCGGCCTGCTCGGGCTGTACCAGGGCATTCCGCTGACCGCCCGCACCACCCAGTACGCGGGCGTGCTGCCGGACCGGATCACGATCTACCGGCAGTCGATCTGCGCGATCAGCTGGACCGAGGCGGACGTCGTCGAGCAGGTCCGCCGGACCGTCATCCACGAGGTCGGGCATTACTTCGGGATCAGCGATGAGCGGCTCGGCGAACTCGGCTGGTGACGCGGTCGGCGGCGGCTCCCGGTGGTTCAGTCCTCCGGCCCGGCCGTCCCTGCCGCGCCGCACCGGAGGTTCCTGATGACTGCTGACCGGGCCTACTGGGACGAGCAGGCGGCCACCTTCGACGAGAAGCCGGATCATGGCCTGCGCGACCCGGGGGTCCAAGTCGCGTGGGGCCGCCTGCTGCTGCCCCGCCTGCCGGCCGCCCCGGCACTGATCGCGGACCTCGGCTGCGGCACCGGGTCGCTGACCGCGCTGCTGGCCCCGGCCGGTCACCGGGTGGTCGGCCTGGACAGCGCACCGCGGATGGTGCGCGCCGCCCGGGCGGATCGCTGCTGCTGGTTGAGGGCCGCTGGCACACCGGCGTTGGGCTGACCGCGGACCAGGTGCGGCAGGCCGTCCTGCGCTACCGCATCGCCGCCGAGGTGACCATGCTCACCGACCCGCGGCTGTGGGGTGGCCCGGTCACCGACGAGCGTTACCTGCTGGCCAGCGACCGGTGACAATGCCGACCCTTCGTTTCGTCTGGCCCGAGCGGCGCTGGCGGCCCGCTTGCTGAAGGTGCCTGGCCGTGTGCCCAGTTAGTGACATTGAGTAGTAGAATAGTCGCAATGTGTCATGGATCTTTGGCTTCGTCTCAGGAGGGGGTCATGCCGGCTGACGGCGCAGGGCTGCCCGTGGAGCGGGATGCCGTGGCGGAGTCGATGCTGGCTGCGATCGTTGAGTCGTCGCCGGATGCGATCATCAGCAAGACCATGGATGGGGTGATCACCAGCTGGAACCCGGCCGCGGAGCGGATGTATGGGTATACCGCCGAAGAGATCACCGGGCAGAACATCGCGGTGCTGATCCCGCCGGATCGCGCGGACGAGCTGCCGTCGATTCTCGCGATGCTCCGCCAGGGCTCGCAGATCGAGCCCTTCGACACCGAGCGGATCCGCAAGGACGGGACCGTCATCTCTGTTTCGGTGGCTATCTCGCCGATCCGGGATCAGGCCGGGGCGGTGATCGGCGCGGCGAGCGTGGCCCGGGATATGACCGACCGTAACCGCGCTGAATCCGACCGCCGGGCCGCAGAAGCCCGGCTGCACCAGGCCGAGCGGACGGAGACCATCGGCCAGCTCGCGGGCGGTGTCGCGCACGACTTCAACAACCTGCTCGGTGCCATCATGGCCTATGCCGGCTTCCTGGCCGACGGGACGGCTGACAACCCTGAGCTGCACTCCGACGCCGAAGAGATCCAGTCCACCGTGCAGCGTGCCGCCGCATTGGTGCAAGAGTTGCTCACCTTCAGCCGCCAGCAGCCTGGCCAGCCCAGCCTGGTCGACCTCAATGCCGTCGTAGCGGACACCCGCAACCTGCTGTCGGTGGTCACCGGCGGCCTGAAACTGGCCCTGGTACCCGGCCCGGCGCTGCCCCCCATCCTGGCCGACCGCGGCCAGGTTGAGCAGGTCCTGCTCAACCTGGCCGTCAACGCCCGGGACGCCATGCCCCAGGGCGGCACGCTCACCATCGCCACCAGGCCAGCCGAGCTGACCGAAGAAGACAGGCTCCTCAATCCTGACGTCATCCCCGGCCGGTACGTGGAACTCACCGTCGGCGATACCGGCACCGGCATGAGCCCCGAGGTGATGACCCGCGTCTTCGAGCCGTTCTTCACCACCAAGCCCACCGGAAAGGGCACCGGCCTGGGCCTGTTGACGGTCTACGGCATCGTCCGCCAAGCGGGCGGGGCCATCGCGGTGGAATCGGAGGAAGACCGCGGCTCGACATTCCGGCTGTACTTCCCCGCCCGGCCGGTAGCCGCCCCAGCCCCCGACCCGGATGAAGGCCCGGCGACCGCGGTCCTGGTCGTGGACGACGAGCCCAGCCTGCTGGCGGTGGCGGCACGGATGCTCCGCCGGCACGGCTACACCGTGTACACCGCAGGAACGTGCGATCAGGCACTCAACGTGGCGAAAGAACACGACTTCCAGTTGCTGGTGACCGACACGGTCATGCCCGACATCACCGGCCCCGCCCTGGCCTCCCGGATCAGCCAGCTGAAACCCGGAATACCTGTGCTGAACATGTCTGGCTACACCGCACACCTGCTGCCCGGGGCCCGCGGCGATGTGGCCTTCCTCCAGAAGCCTTTCACCGAAAAGCAGATCATCGACAAGGTACAGACCGTCCTGAGCGCCGCCAGCGGTCCCGATCTCCGCCCGGCGCGAACTCATGGAACGGATGGGCCACGGCAATCCCCGGGCAGCGCTGACTTACCTGCGCTCATCTAGCCGACGGCAGGCCCAGCGGTGGCCTTGTCAGCCGTCACGGTCAGTCGGTGGAGGTCCCCTGGTGACCGGTGTGCTCGGCCACGTGCCCGGCGGGGGCGGCCGCGCCGCGTACATCAGCTACGTGGTGCCCGGCTTGATCCTGCTGACCATCGCCTCCGTCGTGCAGGCCACCGCGATCTCGGTGGCCATGGACATGTCCACCGGCATCATCGCCCGGTTCCGCACCATGGCCATCTCCCGCGCCTCGGTGCTCACCGGGCACGTGCTCGGCAGCCAGATCCAGGCGCTGTTCACCATGGGCGGGGTCGTCGGCGTCGCGCTGGCGATCGGCTTCCGGCCGCACGCTGGCCCGGTCGCCTGGCTCGCCGCCATCGCCATCCTGCTGATCACCAGCTTCGCGCTGACCTGGCTGGCGGTCGCGCTTGGCCTGGTCGCCAGGACGGTGGAGTCCGCCAGCAACCTGCCCATGTTCCTGATGCTCCTGCCGTTCCTCGGCAGCGGCTTCGTGCCCACCGACTCCATGCCGACCGGGCTGCGCTGGTTCGCCGAGTACCAGCCGTTCACCCCGGTCACCGAGACCGTGCGCGGCCTGCTGGTCGGCGGCCCGATCGGCAGCAACGCGATCGCCTCGGCCGCCTGGGCTGTCGGCATCGGGCTGGCCGGCTACGGCTGGGCCAGAAGGCTCTACAACCGCGGACCGCGGCTGCCCAGGTAAGCCGGTGAGCCGCGGCCGGTCAGGCCGGCCAGGCCGCACCCGAGACGCAGGAAGCCAACAGCGGATCGTGTGATCAGCAGGCGTTAGCCGTATCTGGCCAGTGACGTGCTGATTCAGTGGGTGGGCGTACGTGGACTTGAACCACGGACCTCATCCTTATCAGGGATGCGCTCTAACCGACTGAGCTATACGCCCTTCGCGGCGCAGGCCGGGCGCGCGGCCGGGGCCCCGGATAACGCCGCCGGGATAGGTTATCGCATTCGGGGGATTACTGCGTCAGTCCGACTCCCGCAGCGTGACCTCGATGCCCCCGCCGAGGCGCGTGACCAGGTTGTAAATCATCGCGCCGATCGTGCACAGAGCGGTGAGCAGGACGATGTTCACCGCGCCGAGCAGCATGGTGTAGCCGAGAATGCGCGAGGCCGAGAACCAGTGGCTCAGGTTCATCCCAGCGGAACCGGACGTTGACGTCACGCTGCCCAGCGTGTGCTCCAGCGAGGTGAACACCCCGAGCTTGGACAGCACGAAGTACAGGAAGGCCACCGCCACGAACAGGACCACCCAGGCCACCAGCGACATCAGGAAGCTGAACTTCATCACCGACCACGGCTCCAGCCGGGCCAGGACGAGGTCCGCGCGGCGCGCCTGCGCGCCGGGCCGGACGGCCGCCGTGACCGGGGCGCCGGCCGGGGCTCCCGGCGCCGGACGGCCGGACTGGCCGCCCGGCAGGTAGCGGTCGCGCGGCCCGGCCGGGATGGCGGTGGTCCGGTTCGCGGCGTCGCGTGAGTCCCGGTTTTCCTGGCCGGCCCACGGCTGCGGCGTGACGGTAGTGGCTGGCTCGGCCCCCGCGTCGCCGCCCGGCCCGGGGTACGCCCCCGGCCCGGTCACCGACCCCGGGTACTGGGACATCCGGGTCGTTGCGTCCGGCTGCCCGGCCTCGCCGTATCCATAGCCACTGCCCTGGCGCCCGTACGTACCGTCCGGGCCCGGCTGGCCGTCCTGGCCGTTCTGGGATGCGGTGTCCTCGGGGAACGCGTAATCAGTCACCTCGTCCGAACCTGTCTCGGCCGTTTCCGTATGCTCCGGGGTGCGCACGTCGGCACCCGCGCCCGTACCTGGCCGCGCCCCTTCGGGCCGCCATGACGGTGGTTCCGCCCGTTGATCCACCCCGTCCTCCTCCGGAAGGTTTCCTACGAGGTTATCCCCGAATGAGGGGTACGTTCCCGCCCAGGGTTCGTCACCAGCCGGGTGGCTACTCATTAGACGTTACCGACCGTGTTCACGTTGCCTCCATCAGCCCGGCCGTCACAGCACCGTGACCTTAGACCGTCCCAAGGAGACCGCCCCCAGGCCGCCCGAACTTTTAACCCTCAGTCCTCCGGCTCATCCTCCTCCGGGCCCTGATCGGCCACCGGAGACGGCCCGGCCGGCTCCGGCCCGGGAGCCGCGGGGGCGACCCCATCTTCCGCGACCCCATCTTCCGCGACGGTACCCTCCCCGGCCGCATCCGCCACGACGGTGTCCGCCTCAGCCTCGGCGTTCCGGGCGATGGCCACGATGCTGTCCCCGGCAGCCAGGTTCATCAGCCGCACCCCCATGGTCTGGCGGCCGGACAGCTTCACCTCCGCGGCCGAGGTGCGGATCACCCCACCCGAGGAGGTCATCGCGAACACTTCGTCCTCCGGGTGCACCATCAGCGCGCCGACCAGCTCACCGCGGTCCTCGGTGATCCGCGCGGTGAGCACGCCGCGGCCGCCGCGGCCCTGCACCGGGTACTGGTCGGCCGGCGTCCGCTTGGCGTAGCCGGCCGCCGTCGCCACCATGACGTCCGCGCCACCCCGCAGCACATGCATGTCGAGCAGCTCGTCATCGCCGGTGAACCGCATCCCGATCACGCCGGAGGTGGCCCGGCCCATCGGGCGGAGCGCCTCGTCGGTGGCGTGGAACCGGATGGCCTGCGCCTGGCGGCTGATCATCAGCATGTCCTCGTCGGACGAGACCAGCCGGGCCGCGATGACCTCGTCGTCCTCGCGCAGGTTGATGGCGATGATGCCGCCGGACCGGGGCGAGTCGTAGTCGGTCAGCAGCGACTTCTTCACCAGCCCGGTCCGGGTGGCGATGACCAGGTACGGCGCGACCTGGTAGTCGGGGATGGCCAGCACCTCGGCGATGCGCTCGTCCGGCTGGAAGGCGAGCAGGTTGGCAACGTGCTGGCCGCGGGCGTCCCGCGCCGTGTCAGGCAGCTCGTAGGCCTTCGCCCGGTACACCCGTCCCTTGTTGGTGAAGAACAGGATCCACCGGTGCGTGGTGGTCACGAAGAAGTGCTCGACGATGTCGTCGGTGCGCAGCTGCGCGCCGCGCACCCCCTTGCCGCCACGCCGCTGGGCCCGGTACAGGTCGGTCTTGGTGCGCTTGGCGTAGCCGCCGTGGGTGATGGTGACGACCACATCCTCCTCGGCGATCAGGTCCTCGTCGGTCACGTCGCCGTCGTAGGGGATGATCTGGGTGCGCCGCTCGTCGCCGTACTTGGCGACGATCTCGCCGAGCTCCTCGCCGACGATCTGCCGCTGCCGCTCCGGCGCGGCCAGGATGGCCTCGTAGTCAGCGATCTTCGCCATCAGCTCGTCGTATTCGTCCTGCAGGTGCTGCCGCTCCAGCGCGGCCAGCCGGCGCAGCTGCATGTCCAGGATGGCGGTGGCCTGGACCTCGTCGATCTCCAGCAGCGCCATCAGTCCCTGCCGCGCGGCCGCCGCGGACTCGCTGCCCCGGATCAGCGCGATGACCTCGTCGATCGCCTCGATCGCCTTGAGCAGCGCCCGGACGATGTGCGCCCGGTCCTGGGCCTGCTTGAGCAGGAACCGGGTCCGCCGGACGATGACCTCGATCTGGTGCTCGATCCAGTACCGGATCATCTGGTCCAGCCGGAGCGTCCGGGGCACGCCGTCCACCAGGGCCAGCATGTTGGCGCCGAACGTGTCCTGCAGCTGGGTGTGCTTGTACAGGTTGTTGAGCACGACCTTGGCGACCGCGTCCCGCTTGAGGACGATCACCAGGCGCTGGCCGGTCCGGCCGCTGCTCTCGTCCCGGATGTCGGCAATGCCGCCGACCCGGCCGTCCCGGACCAGTTCCGCGATCTTGCTCGCCAGGTTGTCCGGGTTGACCTGGTAGGGCAGTTCGGTGACGATCAGGCAGGTCCGGCCCCGGGCGTCCTCGTCGATGTTCACCACGGCCCGCATGGTGATGGAGCCGCGCCCGGTCCGGTACGCGTCCTCGATGCCGCGGCGGCCGACGATCAACCCGCGGGTGGGGAAGTCGGGTCCCTTGACCCGCTCGATCAGCGCCTCGAGCAGTTCCTCGTCGGTGGCGTCGAAGTGGTCCAGGTACCACCGCACGCCCGCGGCGACCTCGCGCAGGTTGTGCGTCGGGATGTTGGTCGCCATCCCGACCGCGATCCCCTGCGACCCGTTGACCAGCAGGTTGGGGAACCGGCTGGGCAGGACGGTGGGCTCCGGAGTGCGGCCATCGTAGTTCGGCCGCCAATCGACGGTCCCCTTGTCGATGTCCCGGAGCATCTCCATGGCCAGCGGGGCCAGCCGGCACTCGGTGTACCGCATGGCCGCGGGCGGGTCATTCCCGGGCGAGCCGAAGTTGCCCTGCCCGTCGATCAGCGGCATCCGCATCGACCACGGCTGGGCCAGCCGGACCAGGGCGTCGTAGATGGCCGAGTCGCCGTGCGGGTGGTACTGCCCCATGACGTCGCCGACCACCCGGGAGCACTTGAAGAAGCCCCGGTCGGGCCGGAAGCCCCCGTCGTACATGGCCCACAGGATGCGGACGTGCACCGGCTTGAGGCCGTCCCGCACGTCCGGCAGCGCCCGGCCGACGATGACCGACATCGCGTACTCGATGTAGCTGCGCTGCATCTCGACCTGGATGTTGACGGGCTCCGTGCGGTCGTGACCACCGCCGGTGGTGTCTACCTCCGTCACTTAGCGACCTTCCCTGTCCGCGCGTGGCCCGGCGGCCTGCCCCGGTGTGGGCTGGCCGCGCCACGCAGTACTCCCGGGCTCCTCAGATGTCGAGGAACCGCACGTCCTTGGCGTTGCGCTGGATGAACGCCCGCCGGGCCTCGACGTCCTCGCCCATCAGCACGCTGAACAGCTCGTCCGCCTGGGCGGCGTCGTCCACCGTGACCTGCTTGAGCAGCCGCCGGGCTGGGTTCATCGTGGTGTCCCACAGCTCCTCGGCGTTCATCTCGCCCAGGCCCTTGAAGCGCTGGACGCCGTCCCGCGGCCGCGGGTCCTTGCGTCCCTCGGCCATCCCCGCCTCGATGAGCGCGTCCCGCTCCCGGTCGGAGTACGCGTACTGCGGGTTGACGCCCCGGCCGTCCCACTTGATCTTGTAGAGCGGAGGCTGGGCCAGATACACGTGACCCGTCTCGATCAGCGGCTTCATGAACCGGAACAGCAGGGTGAGCAGCAGCGTAGTGATGTGCTGCCCGTCCACGTCCGCGTCCGCCATCGGGATGATCTTGTGGTAGCGGAGCTTGCTGATGTCGAAATCGTCGTGGATGCCGGTGCCCAGCGCGGTGATCAGCGCCTGGACCTCGTTGTTCTTGAGCACCCGGTCGATCCGGGCCTTCTCCACGTTGAGGATCTTGCCGCGGATCGGCAGGATGGCCTGGAACTCCGGGTCCCGGCCCTGCTTGGCGGAACCGCCGGCCGAGTCCCCTTCCACCACATATATCTCGCTGCGCTCCGGATCGCCCGACTGACAGTCCGCCAGCTTGCCGGGCAGGGAGCTGGTCTCCAGCAGCCCCTTGCGCCGGGTCAGGTCCCGGGCCTGGCGCGCGGCGATCCGCGCCCGGGCCGCCTGGCTGGCCTTGGTGATGATGTCCTTGGCCTCGCCGGGGTTGCGCTCGAACCAGTCCCGCAGGTGGTCGTTGACCGTCTTCTGCACGAAGGACTTGGCCTCGGTGTTGCCCAGCTTGGTCTTGGTCTGCCCCTCGAACTGCGGGTTGGCCAGCTTGACGTGAATGATGGCCGCGAGGCCCTCGCGCACGTCCTCACCGGACAGCCGCTCGTCCTTCTCCCGGACCAGCTTCTGGTCCCGGGCGTAGTTGTTGACGATCGTGGTGAGCGCGGCCCGGAACCCTTCCTCGTGGGTGCCGCCCTCGGCCGTGTTGATCGTGTTGGCGAAGGTGTGCACGGATTCCGAGTAGGTCGCGTTCCACTGCATCGCGATCTCCGCGGAGATGCCCTTACCTTCCTCGCCGAAGTCGATCACCGAGGCGTGCACCGGCTCCTTGGACGCGTTGAGGTGCCGGACGAAGTCGGCGATGCCGCCCTCGTACAGGTAGTGCACCACCCGCGGGTCGCCCGGCTCACCCGGCTCGCGGGGCCCAGCGCCCTCGTTCCCGACCGAGGCGTGCTCCGGCCGCTCGTCGGTCAGGTTGATGGCCAGGCCCTTGTTGAGGAAGGCCATCTCCTGCAGCCGGCGGGACAGCGTCTCGAAGTTCCAGTCGGTGGTCTCGAAGATCGACCCGTCCGGCCAGAACGTGATCGTGGTGCCGGTCTCGCTGGTCGGCTCCCCCCGGACCAGCGGGGTGACCGGCTGGCTCAGCTCGTAAGACTGCCGCCACGCGAAGCCGTCCCGGCGGACCTCCACCTCCAGCCGGCTGGCCAGGGCGTTGACCACCGACACGCCGACGCCGTGCAGGCCACCGGAGACGGCGTAGGACTTGCCGTCGAACTTGCCGCCCGCGTGCAGCGTGGTCAGCACCACCTCGACCGCGGGCCGCTTCTCCACCGGATGCTCATCGACCGGGATACCGCGGCCGTTGTCGGTGACCCGGACCCCGCCATCGGGCAGGAGTGTGACATCGATGCGGTCGCAGTAGCCGGCCAGCGCCTCATCTACCGCGTTGTCCACCACCTCGTAGACGAGATGATGCAGGCCGCGCTCACCGGTCGAGCCGATATACATACCGGGACGCTTGCGTACCGCCTCAAGGCCCTCCAGGACCGTGATCGAACGTGCGTCGTAGGACAAGAGCAGGCTCCTCTTGGCAGAGATAGTGCGCCCAGCACGACAAGCCTGACCGGCCTGGCGGCGTCAGGGCACATACTTATTTTACCTGGGAGAACCCGCTGTCTCAGCCGTACGTGTCGCGTGGCCCGCGGCTGCCCCGCACCCGCCACGCGCCGGGCCGTCTCGGCTGCTCGGGACCGCGCACCTTCACCCGGGTGACGGTGGCACTGCCCAGTTCACTGTTGACCCGGCGGATCAGCGTGCCGGCCAGCAGCCGGACCTGAGTCGCCCACGCGGTCGAATCCGCGATCACCACCAATTCCCCGCCGTCCAGCCGCTCCGGCCGGGTGTGCGCGGCCAGGTCCTCGCCGACGATCTGCGGCCACCGGCCGAAGACCGAGCCGACCGCCGCCGCGCCCTGCCAGCCCTGGTCGCGGAGCAACCCGGAGATGGCCAGGCTCAGCGGCTGCGGGTCCTCACGCCGTGGCCGCCGTGGCCGCCGCCCCGGTGCGGTGGCGGGTCCCGGTGCCGCCTGGCCGGCTGACTCCGGGCGCCCCCGGGCCGGGGCCTCGCCGCGCGCCCGCGCGTCCGCCTTGGCCTTGGCCAGCGCCTCAGCGGCCCGGCGAGCCGGGTCAGTGGCGGCACCGTCCGGGGCGGCACCGTCCGGGGCGGGGCGGTCCTCCTGATCAGGCACGGATGATCACCCCAGCGGACACGTCGAAGCGGGCGCCGCGCAGCCGGGCCGGGACGTCGGCCGGGACCGCCGCGGTCACCAGCACCTGCTCGGCACCGGCCACCAGGCCGGCCAGCCGGTCCCGGCGGGCCGCGTCCAGCTCGGCGAACACGTCGTCGAGCAACAGCACCGGGTCGTCGCCGTCGGACCGCAGCAGCTCGTAGGCGGCGAGGCGGAGCGCCAGCGCCATGGACCAGGACTCGCCCTGGCTCGCGTACCCGCGCGCGGGCAGTGCGCCGATACTGAGTTCCAGATCATCACGGTGCGGGCCGACCAGGCAGACACCCCGGTCCAGCTCCTCGTTCCGGCAGGCGGTCAGTGCCTCCCGGAGCCGGGCGCCGAGCACCTCGCGATGACTGAGTTCTCCCGGGTGACCTGCGGAAAACTCCGGCAGATCACCCTCTGTATCAACACCGCGCTGCCGGTAGTTAATCCCGGCGGCGCCGTCCTCACCCGACACCGCCGCGTAGGCCTTGGCCACCAGCGGGCGCAACGTCGCGCTCAGCTCCAGCCGGCCTGCGAGCAATTCCACCCCGGTGCGGACGAGGTGCTCATCCCAGGCGTCGAGGGCGCCGGCCAGGCCCCGCCCGGCCGGCTGCTCCGGGTCGCCGCCCGGCGGCTCGCTCCGGGCCGGGGACCGCCCGGAGCGGGCGAAGGACCGGGACCCGGACCGGGCGGACTTGAGCAGCGCGGTGCGCTGCTTCACCACCCGCTCGTAGTCGGCCCGCACGCCCGCGTACCGCGGGGCGGCGGTGACCAGGAGCTCGTCAAGGTACCGGCGGCGCTGCTCCGGGTCGCCCTTGACCAGCGCCAGGTCCTCCGGGGCGAACAGCACCGTGCGCAGGATGCCGAGCACCTGGCGGGGACGCGGAACCGGGACCCGGTTGACCCGGGCCCGGTTGGCCCGGCCGGGGTTGATCTCGATCTCCACCAGCGCGTCCCGCTCGGCCGACGTGATCGCGGCCCGCAGGATGGCCCGGTCCGCCCCCTGCCGGACCAGCGGCGCTTCGCTGCTGACCCGGTGACTGCCCAGGGTGGCGACGTACCCGGCCGCCTCCACGAGGTTGGTCTTGCCCTGCCCGTTCTGCCCCACCAGCGTGGTCACGCCCGCGTCCAGCACCAGGTCCACGGCCGCGTAGGACCGGAAATCGGTAAGCGCCAGCCGGGTCAGATGCACATCCCGAGCCTATTCGCCGGCGAGGCGAGGTGCGCCGCAGGCGTGTCCTCACCGAGCCGGCGAATGCGCGGGGGGTTCCGGGGGGTCGCCCCCCGGGCCAGCAGGGCGCCGCAGGCGTGTCCTCACCGAGCCGGCGAATGCGCGGGGGGTTCCGGGGGGTCGCCCCCCGGGCCAGCAGAGCGCCGCAGGCGTGTCCTCACCGAGCCGGCGAATGCGCGGGGGGTTCCGGGGGGTCGCCCCCCGGGCCAGCAGAGCGCCTAATCATCCACCGAGGCGGATGGGCATGAGCAGGTAGCGGTAGTCGGGCTGCTCGTCGGGGGCCGGCTTGCCGGTGATCAGCGCGGGCTTGCCCGGCTCGGTGAACGAGACCCGGGCGACGTCGGAGTCCAGCGCGGTCAGCCCGTCCAGCAGGTAGCCCGGGTTGAACGCAATCTGGATGTCCTCGCCCTCGAAGCTGGCGTCGATGACCTCCGTGGCCTGTGCCTCGTCACCCGTACCCGCCTCGAGTACCAGCTGGCCGGGGGCGAACGACAGCCGGACGGCGGTGTTCCGCTCGGCGACCAGGGCGACCCGCTTGACCGCCTCGGCGAAGGACGCGGTGGCCAGTTCGGCGACCGCGTTGATCTGCTTGGGCAGCAGCGACTGGTAGCGCGGGAAGTCCCCGCCGAGCAGCCGGGTGGTGGTGCGGCGGCCACCGCCCTCGAACCCGATCATCCCCTCACCGCCGGCGCCCTCCTCGCCCGGCAGCGCCAGCGCGATGGACACCTCCGCCCCGGTGGTCAGCGCGCGAGCGGTGTCGGCCAGGGCCCGGGCCGGGACCAGGACCGCGGCGGACAGGTCCGGCCGGGTCGGGGTCCAGCGCAGCTCCCGGACGGCGAGCCGGTACCGGTCGGTGGAGACCAGGGTCAGCGTGTCGCCCTCGATCTCGATCCGCACCCCGGTCAGCGCGGGCAGCGTGTCGTCGCGGCCGGCCGCGGTGGCCGACTGGCTCACCGCCGAGGCGAACGCGTCGCTGCCGATCGACCCGGCGGCGGCCGGCATCTCCGGCAGCGACGGGTAATCCTCGGCCGGCATCGTGAGCAGGGTGAACGTGGCGCTGCCACAGATCAGCGTGGCGCGGCCGCCGTCGGCGTGGATGTCCACCGGCCGGGCCGGCAGGCTGCGGGTGATCTCCGCCAGCAGCCGCCCGGACACCAGCGCCTCGCCTTCCTCCTCGGTCAGCACCGGGAGCCGGGCCTGGGCGGACACGTCATAGTCGAAACTGGACAGGGTCAGGTTCTCGGCCGCCTGCAGCCGGATCCCCGCCAGCACCGGGACGGCGGGCCGGGCCGGCAGTGCGCGGGCCGTCCAGGCCACGGCCTCCGCCAGCACGTCGCGTTCCACCTGGATCTTCACCGGAAGCCGCCTCCCCTTCTCCCTGGTCCGCCCGCGGCGAGACCGGTTTCAAGCTGCCCTCGGCGCGGGTATAGCTCCCGCTGAGCAGATCTGGTTTTCCCGTCGCGGGCGGTCCGGCCCGGCACGTGCCCAACCGCCTGTTGCTTGATTAGGTTCTCTTCTAGATAGAAGAACGTAGTCGTAATAGGGCCGGTGGACGCTGGGGACAGCGGGTGTCGTCCCAGCTCAGTGCCGGAATCCGCGTCCACAGCCGGTGTGCGCGATGCGCGGCCGGCCGGGGATCGCCTGGGGGCGGCGGCCGCCGCCCGCCCGCCTTTCCCGCGGCTGCCCACCGCTATGGCCGCGTTGTCCCCCGTTGGTCCCAAGGCCATCCACAGAGATTTCCACAGCCTGTGTGTACTGATTGTGACGGCCAGCACTGTTCTGTGCCCGTTCACCCGGACCGCGCCTGCTGTTTGATCCGGTTGGTAAGTTCCGTTACCTGGTTGTAGATCGACCGGCGCTCAGCCATCAGGTTGCGGATCTTCCGATCGGCGTGCATCACCGTGGTGTGGTCGCGGCCGCCGAACTGCTGGCCGATCTTGGGCAGCGACAGGTCGGTGAGCTCCCGGCACAGGTACATCGCGATCTGCCGGGCCGTCACCAGCACCCGTGACCGGGACGTCCCGCACAGGTCGTCGATGGACAGCCCGAAGTAGGACGCCGTCTGCCCCATGATCGTGGCGGCGGTGATCTCCGGGCCCTGGGCCTCGGGGATCAGATCCTTCAGCACGATCTCGGCCAGCTGCAGGTCGACCGACTGGCGGTTGAGGCTGGCGAAGGCGGTCACCCGGATCAGGGCGCCTTCCAGCTCCCGGATGTTCGTGGAGATCCGGCTGGCGATGTACTCCAGCGCCTCGGGCGGCGCATTGAGCCCTTCCTGGACCGCCTTCTTGCGCAGAATGGCGATCCGGGTCTCCAGCTCCGGCGGCTGCACGTCGGTGATCAGCCCCCACTCGAACCGGCTGCGCAGCCGGTCCTCCAGCGTGACCAGCCGCTTGGGGGCCCGGTCGCTGGAGATCACTATCTGCTTGCTGGCGTTATGCAAGGTATTGAAGGTGTGGAAGAACTCCTCCTGCGTTCCTTCCTTGTTCTCCAGGAACTGGATGTCGTTGACCAGCAGCACGTCCACGTCCCGGTAGCGGCGGCGGAAGCCGTCCTGCTTGCCGTCCCGGATCATGTTGATGAAATCGTTGGTGAACTCTTCGGAGCTGACATACCGGACCTTGACCCCGTGGTAAAGGCTCTGCGCGTAATGGCCGATCGCGTGCAGCAGATGAGTCTTGCCCAGCCCGGAGTCGCCGTAGACGAACAGCGGGTTGTAGGCCTTGGCCGGGGCCTCGGCCACCGCGACCGCCGCGGCGTGCGCGAACCGGTTGCTGGAGCCGATGACGAACGTCTCGAAGGTGTACTTGGGGTTGAGCCGGGCCTGGGTCGGCCGTGGTGCTGCCCCCGGCGGCGGCCCGGCCGACCCGCCCGCGTGGTGCGGCCGGCCGCCGAGCGGATCGAACGGCCCGGAACCGTTGGCCGTGCCCGGCAGCGGGGCCCCGGGCAGGTGCGGCGGGTAGGCCCCATCGGGCCGGTGGCCGTCCGGCACCTGGGCGTCGCCGGCCGCGCCGTCGAAGGGCGGCCCCATGGCCGGGTGGCCGCCGTCCGGGCTGCCCCCGCCGAGCGGTCCCGGTACGGCGCCCAGTGGTCCTGGGACCGCGGTCTGGTGGTCGCGGTGCGGCGCCGTGCCGTCGCCGGCCGCCGCCGGATAGCCACCCGCCGCGGCGATGGCGGTGGGATCCACCGTCACTGCCAGCTGGATGCTGCGGCCCAGTTCCCGGGACAGCGCGTGGGTGATGAGGGCGCGCAGCCGCGTCTCCAGCTGTTCCTTGACGAACTCGTTCGGCGTGGCGATCAGTGCCGTGTTCTCTACCAGGCCGAGTGGCCGGGTGAGCCGGAGCCAGGCCCGCTGATGCGGTTCGATCTGCATAGTGGCCAGCTCGTCGAGGGATCTGGCCCACACCTCCGCGAGGTCAGTCTCGCTCACGTCTTGTTCACCCCTCGCGCCCCCCACTTGTGATCAACAGCTTTGTCCACAGCTTGTGCACGCCGGGCGCCGTGGCGTGCACGGCGGGCCCGGATGTGCTGCCGGTAGACGTCACTGCTCCCGTGCGCCGGCCCCCCCAGGGCCGGAGTGTTGTCCACAGCCTAGGCTCCACGCCGCGGCCCGGGAGAGCAAACCCGGTGGTTCTGGTTCCAGGGGATCGCCCCCCGGGGCTGGCGCAGTTTGACCCGTGGCGGACGGGGCGCGTAACGTGAACAGACCCAACCACTTCGACGTTGGTCATGCCCGCATGCGCGTTTACTGCTCGCGCCGGGCAAGCCCCGTAAACGGCACCTGGAGTTCCTGTGAGCAAGCGTACGTACCAGCCGAACAACCGCCGGCGGGCCAAGACGCACGGGTTCCGGCTGCGCATGCGGACCAGGGCCGGCCGCGCCATCCTGGCTGCGCGGCGGCACAAGGGCCGCGCGCGGCTGAGTGCCTGACCCACCTGCCTTGACCCAGGACAGCGGAGGTCCTTCGTGCTTCCCGCAGCAGCCCGGATCCGGCGGCGCGAGGAGTTCTCCGCTGTCGTGCGGGGCGGCCGCCGGAGCGGGCGGCCGCTGCTGACCGGGCATCTGCTGGTCCAGCCCGGCGCGCCCGGGCCGGCCCGGGCCGGGTTCATCGTCAGCCGTGCCGTGGGCGGCGCGGTGGTCCGGAACAAGGTCCGCCGGCGGCTTCGCGAGCTGGTGCGTGGACGCATCGGGTCACTGCCGGCAGGTAGCCTGCTTGTGGTCCGCGCGAATCCGCGGGCCGGGACCGCGCGCCAGGCGGACCTAGCCGCCGAACTCGACCTGGTGATCGACACGTTGCTCCGGCGGCAGGCGAGGGCGGTGAGCCGATGACCATCTCGCCTGCTGAGCTGCGGGCGGACGCGGGCCGTCCGCCCGGGACCGTTCGTCTCTCACCGGCCGCCGCCATCCTGCTCTGGCTGATCGGCGGGTACCGCCGGTTCGTCAGCCCGCTGCTCGGTGCCCGCTGCCGGTTCGCCCCCTCGTGCAGCGCGTACGCCCTGGAGGCCGTTCGCGTGCACGGTGCGCTGCGGGGCTCCTGGCTGGCGGTGTGCCGGATCGGCCGCTGCCATCCGTTCCACCCGGGCGGGTACGATCCGGTGCCGCCCCGTCGCGCCGGACGGCCGTTGACCCCATCGCAAGGAGCTGGCTCGTGAGTATCCCCTTCCTGGACCCGCTGTATGAAGCGGTCGCCTGGGTGATCATGCAGCTCCATGCCGGACTGGGTGCGATCTTCGGCCCGTCCAGCGGCTGGGCCTGGGCGCTGACGATCATCCTCCTCGTGGTGCTGATGCGGCTGCTGCTGGTGCCGCTGTTCATCAAGCAGATGCACGCCACCCGCAAGATGACGGCGCTGGCGCCGCAGGTGGCGGAGCTGAAGAAGAAGTACAAGAACGACCGGCAGAAACTCAACGAAGAGACGATGAAGCTCTACCGGGAGAACGGGGCCAACCCGCTCTCCGGGTGCCTGCCGCTGGTCGCCCAGCTCCCGGTCTTCTTCGCGCTGTTCGCGGTGCTCCGGGCCATCTCCCTGGACGAGCCGAAGTACGGCCTGACCCCCGCCGTGGTGCACAGTGC
Source organism: uncultured Actinomycetes bacterium (assembly GCA_963837515.1). Lineage (GTDB taxonomy): Bacteria > Actinomycetota > Actinomycetes > Streptosporangiales > Streptosporangiaceae > RYN-230. The sequence continues at coordinate 299,596 of CAWINT010000013.1, read as the reverse complement.
GCAGCACGCGAGCATCTTCGGCGCCACCGTTGCGGACCGCTTCCTGTCCACGCTGTTCCCGCCCACGCTGTATCGCGCCCCGGGAGTCGGGCCGCACCAGTGGGTGGTCATCTTCATCTTCGTCCTGATCAGCGCGACCACCACGTTCATGACCGTGCGGCAGAGCATGAAGCGCGGCATGACCCCGCAGGTGGACCCGGACAACCCGATGGCGTCGTCGCAGAAGATGATGCAGTACGTGGTGCCGGTGTTCGCGCTGTCCGGCCTGTACTGGCAGTTCGGCCTGGTGCTGTACTGGGTGACGACCAACCTGTGGACGCTGGGCCAGCAGTACGTGCTGTTCAAGCGGTTCCCGCCGCCGGTTCCGGCCGCCGCCGCGGGCGCCGCGGGCGCCGCACCGGGCGGCAAGCCGTCCGCCAAGCAGTCAGGTAAGGGGGCACCCGCCCACCCGGCCGGGACCGTGACCGCCGCGGGCCGGGCCGCCGCCCGGCAGCAGGCCGCGGTCAAGGCGGACCCGGCCCAGTCCGGCGCCCAGTCCGGCGCCCAGGACGGACTCCAGCCGGACGGGGAAGGGGCCGGACAGCCCGCCCCGGCCCGGTCTGGTCAGGCGCCCGCCGCTAAGGCCGCCACCCCGCCCGGGCGGGGCGGGTCCGGGCAGAGCGGCAGGACGCCCATCAATCAGCTGCGCAAGCCCGCGGCCAGGCAGCCGGGCGGTGGCCAGGCCAAGCCGGCCGGCTCTCAGCCGTCGAAGTCGGCCAAGGCACCGAAGCCGGCCAAGGCACCGAAGCCGGCCGGCGCGGCCGCGCGGAACGGCAAGTCCGACGGGTCCACCACCAACGGCACCAACCCACTGCGCCGGCTGGTCAAGGGACGTGGCGAGGCCGAGCCCGCACCGGAACCCGAAGCCGAGACTAGGATCGTCAGGCAGCAGCCGGTGCGCCAGTCTCGGAGCCGGCGCTCAGGCAAGCGCTAGAGCAGGCCGGCATCGCCGACTTCGTGCGGTGCCGGAAGCACGAACCTCGGATCGAGAAGGGACCCGGTCGTGAGCCAAGCGGACAACGCGGGCACCGTCACCAGCGGTGAGGCCGCAGGCCAGGCGCTGGCGGCGGAACGCGGCGAGGAAGGGACCGCGGCGGCGGCCCCGCTGGCGGCCGGGCCGGGGAACGGCGCGGACCTCGGCACCGAGGAGCTGGCCGACGAGGAACTGGCCGACGAGGAACTGGCCGACGAGGAACTGGCCGACGACCTGGCTGATGAAGAGCTGGCCGACGAGGATGCCGACGAAGACGATCTCGACGAGGACGGCACGGAGGACGCCGCCGACGCGGCTGCCCCGGCCGTGAGCGTGACCGATCTGGAGCAGGAGAGCGAGATCGCCGCGGACTACGTCGAGGGCCTGCTGGACGTGGCCGATCTCGACGGCGACATCGACATGGATGTGGAGGGCGACCGGGGCCTGGTGTCAGTGGTGGGCGCGACCCTGCAGGAGCTCATCGGTCCTCGCGGCGAGGTGCTGGAGGCGCTGCAGGAGCTGACCCGCCTGGCCGTGCACCGGCAGACGGGTGCCCGGACGCGGATCATGCTGGATGTCGGCGGTTACCGGGCCCGGCGCCGGGTGGAGCTGACCGAACTCGGCCGCGACGCCGCGGACGACGTCCGCAGCAGCGGTGTGCCGCGTCGGATGGAGGCCATGACCCCGTTCGAGCGCAAGATCGTCCATGATGCCGTCGCGGCGGCCGGCCTGCGCAGCGAGTCAGAGGGCGAGGAGCCGAACCGCCGGGTGGTCGTGTTCCCGGCCGGCTGACCGGGCGTGCTCCCCGGCCACGACACGCACTCCGGTACCGGCCCGGCGGTGGGCCGGGCCGGCGATGATGCGGCAACGGTCCCGCCGCCCCCAGCGGAGGCGGCTGCGGTGTTCGGTGCTGCGCTTCCGGCCGCGGCCCGCTATGTCCGGCTGCTGGCGGGACCCGGCCTGGTCCGGGGCCTCATCGGCCCGCGGGAGGTGCCCCGGCTGTGGAGCCGGCACATCCTTAATTGCGCGGCCGTCGCCGACCTGGTGCCCCGGCCCGCCACGCTGGTCGATCTGGGCTCAGGCGCGGGGCTGCCCGGGATCGTGCTGGCGCTGCTGCTGCCGGATGTCGAGGTGACCCTGCTGGAACGGATGGAACGGCGGGCCACCTTCCTCAGCGAGTGCGTCGGCGAACTGGGGCTCGGCAACGCCCGGGTGCGCCGGGGCGCCGCCGAGGAACTGGCGGGCCAGATCGGCGCCGACGTCGTGACCGCCCGGGCGGTGGCGCCGTTGGGACGCCTCGCCGTGCTCGCCACCGGTCTCATCAGGCCCGGTGGCCTGATCCTCGCCATCAAGGGCGACACGGCGGCGGACGAGGTGGCCGCGGCGCGTCCGGTGCTGCGCCGCCTGGGTATCCAAGAGGTGTCCGTGCTGCGCGCTGGGGACGGTAAGGTCGATCGGGCCGCGACTGTGGTGCGACTGGTCGCTGGCCGCCAGCGGCAGGCGTAACTTCGGGCGCATCCGGCAGGGAGGAGCGCGGCGTGGCTTCCGGTGCCGGCCTGGGATGGCCAGAGGAGCCCCAGGCGGTGGACGCCCGGTGGCCGGGACCAGTGCAGCGGGCCGGTCAGGGCCTCGGCTGGCCCGCCATCGCGGGTGGCTCCGGGGGGCCGTCCCCCCGGACCAGTACCCCGGCCAAAGCGGCATTCGGGGAACGACCGGGATGGCCGTCACCGCTCGGCGACGGCGCGGATCCCGACGAGATCGGGGGGGACATCATGGGACGGCGCCGGGCACCGGCCGGCCGGTCGGGTGAGCGGAGCGACGCACGCTCCAGGGCGCGGGCGCGCCAGGATGGGCAGGCAGGAGCAGTGATGAGCGCGGATTTCCCGGCCAGCGGCTTGACCGTGCCGAACGGTGGCCCCCCTGAGGTGACCGTGCCGACCGCCCGGCCGACCGCGGAGCCCGTCCCGGATTACGCCGGGACGGGCCTGGGCCCGACCCCGGCCGGGCGCGGGCGGGCGGAACGCGTCTGGCCCCGGCCCGGCTCCTGCCGGGTCATCACGATCGCCAATCAGAAGGGTGGCGTCGGGAAGACCACCACCGCGGTGAACCTGGCAGCGGCGCTCGCCCAGCACGGCTCCCGGGTGCTGGTCATCGATCTGGACCCGCAGGGCAACGCGTCCACCGCGCTGGACGTGGAGCACCGGGTCGGGACCACGTCGATCTATCACGTCCTGGTGGAAGACCAGCCGCTGGTCGGGATCATCCGGGCGGTCGACGACATCCCGCTGCTCTACTGCGCCCCGGCCACCATCGACCTGGCCGGGGCCGAGATCGAGCTGGTGCCGATGGTCGCCCGGGAAGGACGGCTGGCGCGCTCACTCCACGCTTACGACGAGTCACAGCTCGATTACATTCTGATCGACTGCCCGCCTTCGCTCGGCCTGCTGACGGTAAACGCGCTGGTCGCTGCGGAGGAGGTGCTGATCCCGATCCAATGTGAGTATTACGCCCTGGAGGGCCTGGAGCAGTTGCTGCGCACGGTGGACATGGTGAAGAGCCACCTGAACCCGACACTCTCCGTCTCCACCATCCTGCTGACCATGTTCGACGGCCGGACCCGGCTCGCCTCGCAGGTGGCCGACGAGGTCCGCGGCCACTTCGGTGACGTCGTGCTGCAGTCGATCATTCCGCGGAGCGTCCGCGTCTCCGAGGCGCCCAGCTACGGCCAGTCCGTGATGACGTACGACCCCGGCTCCACCGGTGCGCTCGCCTACCTCGAGGCCGCCCGGGAACTGGCGCACCGCTCGGCCCCCGAATGAGTCTGGGCGGCGGGCGCCGGCGGTAGCGGCGCGGCGGCCCGGGGCCCCGGCGGCCAGCACCGCCCCGAGTTCTTCGGCCATGGTCGCTTCCGGCACCGTGGTCACGGTCATCCAGACCTCGCTGCGCCGGTCCCGTAGCTGCTGCTCCAGGTGCGCGTCAGGGAAGCCGAAGGTGAACGAGACGACCGGCGGCGGATCATCGAGGAGGCTACTGATTTTCGCTGCCCAGTCATCGTCCTCGTACGTCGCTTCCCCGACGGGCGCGCCGACGCTGCGGGCGTCGGCCTCGATCGCCTCGGCCAACCGCCGGAGGGATGCGGGGGGAGCGGGGCGTTCCGGGCACGAAGACGTTGATCCCGTACGGCCCGCTGGTGAGCTGCTCGGTCGCGGCGCGGCGCGAGTTCCGCGGCGGTGAGGTAACCGACGGCCAGGAAGCCCAGACCGCGTTGGTCACCGCGGCGGTCAGTTCCGGCGTGGCGGGGCCGCCTGCTAGCGGGGCCAGCACGATCGGCACGGGGCAGCTGTCCAGGATCACCACGACCTCCAACGTCCCGACTGAGCTGGACGCTAGCGGGCCCCCGGCGGGAAGGGCCGCCGGCCGGCTCGGCGTCATGGCACACGCGGGTGCGTACGGGATGGCATGCTCTTCTGGGAGGCCGCTCCCGTTCCCCGTGGCGGACCCAGCCGGTGATGGGCGGGTGGTGGGATGGCGGATCCCTGGCACCAGGTGGTCGGGAAGCGTGCGGCAAGGAGAGACGATGGCTCAGCAGAAGCGCGGGCTTGGTAAGGGCCTCGGTGCCCTCATCCCCACCGGGCCAGCCCCGGCTGGTGCCGGACGGCCAGCTGGTGCCGGGCGGTCTGGGCCAGGGCCGGAGGCCGCGCGGCCGGGCGCGGCCGGGCCGGCGGCTCAGCCCGGCGCGGCGAGCGCGCTCATCGCTGGCGCGTACTTCCAGGAGGTGCCGATCGAGGCGGTCGGCCCGAATCCGCGCCAGCCCCGCCAGGTGTTCGATGAGGAGGCGCTGGACGAGCTGGTTGATTCCATCCGCGAGGTCGGGCTGCTGCAGCCGGTGGTGGTCCGCGAAGTGCAGCCGGGCCGGTTCGAGCTCGTCATGGGGGAGCGGCGCTGGCGTGCCTCGCAGCGGGCCGGGCTGACCGAGATCCCGGCCATCGTGCGGGAGACCGCGGATGACGATCTGCTGCGTGACGCCCTCATGGAGAACCTGCACCGGGAGCAGCTCAACCCGCTGGAAGAGGCGGCGGCCTACCAGCAGTTGCTGGATGACTTCGGGGCCACCCACGACGAACTGGCGCGGAAGGTCGGCCGCTCGCGGCCGCACATCTCCAACACGCTGCGGCTGCTCAACCTGTCCGGCGAGGTCCAGCGCCGGGTGGCGGCGGGGGTGCTGTCCGCCGGGCACGCCCGCGCCCTGCTGTCCCTGGATGATCCCGACGCACAGGACCACTTGGCCCACCGCATCGTGGCTGAAGGTCTCTCGGTCCGCGCCGTGGAAGAAATCGTCACGATGGACAGTGCCCGGCCGCCGAAGCCGCGTCGGCCAGCCGCCAGGCAGCCTTCCGCCCCCGCGCTGGACCGGCTCGCCGATCGGTTGTCGGACGCCTTCGACACCCGGGTCAAGGTGGAACTTGGGCGCCGGAAGGGGAAGATCGTGGTCGAGTTCGGGTCGATCGAGGATCTGGAGCGGATTGTGTTAACCATGTCGCCCGAGTGGGCGGGCACGCTCAGCGCGTGAGGTTGGCGGGCTGTTTCACGTGAAACGGTGCGATCTTTTGGACGGCACTACGACACAGCCCACGCGGGGGGCGTGCGTGCCGGGCGCGCTGGCTGGCCGCCGTGCGCGCACAGTTCTGCTGTCACGGTCGGCCCTGCTGGCTTTGGCTGGCCTTCGTGGCGTGCTGCGCCTGCGCGCCCGGCACGCACGCCACCTGTGCTCCGGCCGCGGCTGGGTGGTTGGTACGGGTGCAGGCGCGTGGTTGGTACGGGTGCACGCGCCCCGCAGGCATGCCACTTCCAACGCACGCCACCTGGACGTCGGCGGTCTCCCCGCCGGGGTCATCTCGTGGGGCGGTCAGGGGAGGTCGCGGTAGTAGTAGAACATCGGCTGGGTGGCGCCTGGTTCGGTGTGGCGGAAGCCGTGCGCCTCGTAGAAGCGGCGGGTGTCGGTGTCCTCGCCGTCCACGTTGATTTCCAGCGTCTCCGCGCCGCGCTCCCGCGCCAGGCGGCACGCCGCCTCCAGCAGGGCGTGCCCGAGCCGGTGCCCGCGGCGGCCGGGCCGGACATAGAGCTCGTCCAGCAGCGCGGCGGGTCCCGTGTACCAGACGTTGGGACGGAAGGACACCACCGCGACCCCGGCCGCGGGTTCGCCGGTGAGCAGCGCGGCGAGTCCATCTCCGGCCAGCAACTGCTGTAGCCGGCCGGTAAGCACGGCCACTCCGGGTGTCGCTGCCGAAAACTCGCGGTTGAACGCATCCAGCAGTTCGGCGACCACCACTGCCTCGGCCGCTGCCGCCCGCCGGACGGCCGGAACCGGCTCGCTCATCCCCACGCCTGCACCCTCCCGGCTGGCTGCGCCGCCCGCAACGTATTTCCGGAGGCATCCAGGCCGTCACAATCGGCCAGGAAGGGCCTCATCCAGATCACGCCGCAGGTCTTCCCACGCGACCTCGACCCGGGCGGCCGCGGGGTATCGCCGCAGCACCCCGACGACGGTGGCGTGGTACGACGGCGCGAGTGCCCCGGGTGCCGGCGGTGTCTCCAGCCACGATCGCTATCTTCGCCGACCAACGCTGTGCCTGGCGCTGACACGGCCTGGATGGGGTGGGCAATAACCGGGTGCAGTGAACTCGGTGGCCGGGTTACCGTGCCGGGATGGAGGTCACCTTCACCAAGCTGCCCGGGCGGCGCTACCTCGTGGCGGTGACCCGGGAGCAGGGACCCGAGCTGGCGCCCCGCCAGGGCCCGGGCTATGACGACCACCTGCCCCATGACGCGGTGCACTTCCTGGTGGAGGCGGAAGCACGGCTGACCGGCGGGGTATACGGCCGGGTGGCCGCCGGACATAACAATCTCTTCTGGCCCGCCGATCAGGCGCAGCGGCGGCGGCAAGCCCGCCGGGAGAAGAAATGGCGGCCCAGCGCGGCTGAGCGGGCGGACATGGCCCAGTCCGAAGAGCTGGCCAGCCTGGCCCGCCCGCTCTGGGAATGGCGGGCCGGGCACCGCACCGATCCGCCCTCCTGGTTCTCCCGGACTGCACCGCGCAGCCTCGAGTCCACCCTCGTGCCGCGGATCCTCGCCCGCCTGGATGAGTTCGCGAACCAGTGGCATCCGCTCCCGGCCCGGGGCAGCATCACCCGCCAGTGGCCACTCCGAGCCGCCACCCACTGACCCCGCGCCCGCCCCCCTCGCCAACAGCCCAGCAAAGCCCACCGGTTTCACGTGAAACCACACGCGCCCGCCCGATGGCGACGCCGGCGATTACCCGGCCGCCAGCGCCTGCCGCCTCACACCAGCGCGGACGCGGCCTCCCGAACGCTGGCCAGCAGCGCGTCCACATCCGCGGCGGACGTGTCGAACGCCATCATGATCCGGACCACCGATTGCTGCTCGTCCCACCGGTAGCAGCCCCAGTCCTCCTGCAGCCGGATGGCGACCGCCGGGGGAACGGCCGCGAACACCGCGTTGGACTGCACCTCCTGGCGCACCACCACACCGGGCACCCCGCGCAGTCCCTCGGCCAGCTGGAGCGCCATCCGGTTCGCGTGATCGGCGTTGCGGCGCCAGGTGTCCGCTTCGAGCAACCCGGCAAACTGCGCCGACAGGAAACGCATCTTCGAGGCGAGCTGCAGCAGCTGCTTGCGCTGGAACGGCACCGGATGGGCGAGCTCCTCGCCCATGACGACGACCGCCTCCACCGCGATCGCGCCATTCTTCGTGCCGCCGAAGCTGAGCACATCCACCTCGGCGGCCAGCTCGGCCAGCTCACAGTCCAGATAGGCGGCGGCATTGGCCAGCCTGGCTCCGTCGAGGTACAGCCGCAGGCCCGCCGACCGGCAGAACTCGCCGATGGCCCGCAGTTCCGCCAGCGAATAGCAGGTACCCAGTTCCGTCGCCTGGGTCAGGCACACCGCCCGCGGCTGGGCCCGGTGCTCGTCGCCGCGGCCACCCAGGCGGCTCGCGATCAGCTCAGGGGTGAGCTTGCCATCGGCCGTGGCCACCGTGAGCAACTTGCTCCCCAGCAGCCGCTCCGGCGCCCCGCACTCATCGACATTCAGGTGCGCGGTCTCGGCGCAGATCACCGCCTCGAACGGCCGCACCAGCAAACTGATCCCCAGCACGTTCGCCGCCGTCCCGTTGAACACGAAGTACACCCCGCCCCGCGCCCGGAACCGCTCCGCCAGTTCCCGGCCTACCCGCTCCGTCCACGGGTCATCCCCGTACCCGTGCACGTCCCCCTCATTGGCCACGCTCAACATCCGCAGCACCGAAGCGTGCGCACCCGCGTGATTATCACTGCCGAAACTCTTCGCAGAAGTCACAGCCCGAGCCTAGCCACGCCCGTCCGTGATACCCCCGTCACCCTGATCCCCGCCACCCGGTCCCAGCCACCCGGTCCCAGCCATCCGCCACGACGGGAGACCCTGGCCCACGACTGGGTCCGGGACGGCGCCCGTGCCCGGCACTAAGGCGGCACCGTGGCGCACCCCCTGCCGGTGGCGGCCGGGCCGGGTGCGCCGGCGTACTACGGTGCGGCGGCGAGGTGCGCAGAAGAGAACCGGCCGTGACCAAGCAACCATGTGCGACGGCGGCCAGCCAGCGCGCCCGGCCCGGCCACCACTCCCCGGCGCGGAGGTTACGGAGCACCCGGCACGCACGGTGTACTCACGACCCGGCACGCACGGTGTGCTGATGAGCGCGGCAGGCCCGGAACCGGCTGAGCGGCGGTCCCGGTGGGTCGGGTTGTCCACAGAATCTGCACTGCCGTGCGGAGGCGGTGGTGGGTAACATGTCTCCGGGCGGCCGGGCACCGGCGGCCACGGTGGCGTCTCCGTGAAGCCCGCGCCACCTCGCCGTCCCGGACCCGCTCAGTCACGCCGATCGCGACGAACAGGGGTGCCAGTGCCGCGCCGACTCGTCAGTGTCACCCTGGATAACCTCGACGACCTGCCGCACCGGTGCCGCCGGTGCGTCTTCTGGGAACTCGACCCGGTCAGCCACGCCCGCGCCCAGGAGGCCGGTGACCCGGCGCTGGAGAAAGAGTCCTGGATCTCCTCGACGCTGCTCGAATGGGGCAGCTGCGGCAAGATCGCGTACGTCGATGGGGTTCCGGCCGGGTACGTGCTGTACGCGCCGCCCATGTACGTGCCGCGCTCCCTGGCCTTCCCGACCAGCCCGGTGTCGGCGGATGCCGTGCTGCTGATGACGGCCAACGTGATCAGCGAGTTCTCCGGGGCCGGGCTGGGCCGGATGCTGGTCCAGGGCGTGGCCAAGGACCTGACCCGGCGTGGCGTGAAGGCGATCGAGGCCTTCGGCGACCTGCGCTCGGAGGGGCTTTCCTGCGTGCTGCCCGCGGACTACCTGCTGGCCGTGGGGTTCAAGACGGTGCGGCCGCACCTGCACTACCCGCGGCTGCGCCTCGAACTCAAGACGGCGGTGTCCTGGCGCGAAGACGTCGAGGTGGCGCTGGAGCGCCTGCTCGGCTCGGTCAGCCCGGAGCGGTCACTCCGGCTCGCCTGACGGAGCAGCCGCTCAGCCGCCCTCCTCATGCAGCATGAGGAGCGAGTAGGCGGCGACGGTCGAGTCGTCGGTGATGCTTCCGCTGCGGATCATGTCTTTGAACTGGGCGCGGGTCACCCAGCAATGGCGCATGTCCTGCTCCTCGGGCTCCCGGTCCGGCAGGCCCTCGGTCAGCCCGGACGCCAGGTAGATATGGAAACCCTGGCCGCTCGTGCCGTGCGAGCTGTGCAGGAACCCGAGCAGCAGCAGCTTGTCCACCCGCAGGCCGGTCTCCTGCGCCAGCTCCATCCGGGCCAACTGCTCCGGGTCGCCGCTGGCCCGGCCCGGGAAAGCGCCCTGCGGGAAGGCCCAGCCACGGCGGCGGATCGGGTACCGGTACTCCTCCACCAGGCAGAACCGGTCCTCCTCGGCGGGGATGACCACCGCGAAGTCCGGCTTGTCCACCACGGCGTAGACGCCCCGGGAACCGTCCCGGCGCTCGATCTCGTCCCGGCGCAGTGCCATCCACGAATCTTCGTAGATGACCTGGGAGGCGAGGGTCCGGATATCGGGGGTCCCAACAGGCTGCATGCATCACTCCGTCGCGTGCGGACCGGGCGGCCTCCCGGGCCGGCGCCGGCCTCAGATGAAGTCGGCGAGCTCCCTGAGCAGGGCCGACTTCGACTTCGCGCCGACGACCTGCTTGACCACCTCGCCACCGGAGAACACGTTGAGGGTGGGGATCAGCATGATCCCGTACTTCTGCGCGGTCTGCGGGTTCTCCTCGATGTTCAGCTTGACCACGTCGATCTTGTCGGCGTGCTCCTTGGCGATCTCCTCGAGCACCGGGGCGACCTGGCGGCACGGACCGCACCACTCGGCCCAGTAGTCCACGATGACCGGCTTGGAGTTCTGCACGACCTCCTGGTCGAAGGTCTGATCGGTCACGACCTTGGTTACGCCCACGGTGACAGGTTCCTTCCCTTTTGTGGTTCGGCGGGCCGGGCTCAGGCGTCGTGGTCGGCGAGCCACCGCTCGGCATCGATGGCGGCGGCACAGCCGGTTCCGGCCGCGGTGACCGCCTGGCGGTAGATGTGGTCTACCACGTCACCGCAGGCGAACACGCCATCCACGCCGGTCCGGGTGGTGGGGTGCTCGACCAGCAGGTAGCCCTCCGGGTTCATCGGCAGCTGCCCGGCGAACAGCTCGCTCCGCGGGTCGTGGCCGATCGCCACGAACAGGCCGTTCACGTCGATCGTGCTCTCTGCGCCGGTCCGGGTGTCATGCAGCCGCAGGCCCGCCACCTTCGTGTCACCGAGCACCTCGGCGACCTCGCTGTTCCACCGGAAGTTGATCTTCGGGCTGGCCAGCGCGCGGTCCTGCATGATCCTGGAGGCGCGCAGCTTGTCCCGGCGGTGGATGATGGTAACCGACCGGGCGAACCGGGTCAGGAAGGTGGCCTCTTCCATGGCCGAGTCGCCGCCGCCGACGACGGCGATGTCCAGGTCGCGGAAGAAGAAGCCGTCACAGGTGGCACACCAGGACACGCCATGCCCGGACAGCCGCTTCTCGCCTTCGGCGGCCAGTTCCCGGTAGCGCGACCCGGTCGCCACGATGACGGTCCGGGCGTGGTAGGCCTCACTCGCCGTCTTGACCACCTTGGGGCTGGCCATCAGGTCGACCTCGATCACGTCGTCCGCGACCAGCTCGGCGCCGAACCGCTCCGCCTGCTTGCGCATGTGGTCCATCAGGTCGGGGCCGAGCACGCCGTCCGGGAAACCGGGGAAGTTCTCCACCTCGGTGGTCTGCATCAGCGCGCCGCCAGCCGTCACCGACCCCTCGAACACGAGGGGCGACAGCTTCGCCCGCGCGGCGTAGACCGCGGCGGTATAACCGGCCGGGCCCGAGCCGATGATGATGACATCCCGGATGTCGGTCATGTCTGCTTGCCTTTCGGAGAACTTGCACCGGCGTCAACCGATCCTAGGGCGCGCAGATTCCCTGGCGGTCCGGGCCGCCGGGAATTGTGACCTGCGGTCTGGCTCAGGCCGTGCCGGGCCGCCGGGGCCGGCGGCCTCAGCCCCCGGGGAGCTGGGCCCGCGCGATCGGTCTCGGGTGGCGGGTGGCGGAACAGCCGGGCCCGATCACCACGGCCGTGTACCGGCCGGTAGTCCCGCCTGGGGCGAGGATGATCACGTAGGCCCGCTGCCCCGCATAGCGAGCCTGGTCGATCAGCACGACACGGCGGCGGCCCGACACCGCCGCGGCGCAGGTCAGCAGCGTGTTCGTCGCGGGCGTGACCGCTGGGCCCCGGCTCGCGCCGCCGCTCTTGCCCGGAACGCCGCCGATCGCCGCGCCCGGCCGCTTCGCCGCCAGCATCTGCGCCGCCTGGTGACCGAGTGTGCCGCGCTGGTAGTTGGTCCCGCTGGTGATGATCCGCGGGGCGGCAACCGGCCCGTTATAGAAGGGCTTCAGGGCCTGGCGGCTCGGGCTGCGTGCCGGGGCGGCTGCGCTGGATGCCCCGGAACCAGACGACGTGGAGGTCGCGAGCTGGGCCAGCCCGTACCCGGCCCCGGCCAGGACCACGGCGATCCCCGCGGCTGCGCCCAGCAACCGCCGGGCAGCCGGGGACCGCGGCGCCCAGCGCCGCCGCGTGGGCCGGCCCGGCGCCTGGGAGTCGTGCACCGGCCCCCGGGGCGGCCGCTGCCCGGGCCCTCCGGCACCCATGGGGCTGCCGGTCCGGCTGGGACTCCCGGCGGATTCAGCGGACGTGGCGGACGCCGCAGGCTCAGCGGACCGCCCGGCCGCCCGCCGGGCAATCTCTGTGCTCAGCGCCAGGTCGAGCCGGTCCGCGATGCCCGGCGGCAGGGGAGCGGCCGGGACCTGGCTGAGCTCGGTGCTCACCGCAGCGAGTTGCTGCACTACGGCGCGGCACTCTGGGCATCCGGACAGGTGGTCGTGGATGCGCGCGTGCTCACCGCGGCTCAGCAGGCCTGCCGCGTACAACGCGAGCGACTCCGTGTCCACATGCCCTCTCATGGGTGGCTCTCTCCTGCCCCCTCCGCAGGTGAGACGCGCGGTGCGGCTGGCTGGTTCCGCGGTGCGGCTGGCTGGTTCCGCGCTGCGGCCGGCTCCGCCGGCGGATCAGCCGCGGGCCCGCCCCGTGGTTCTCCGTGCGGCCGCGTTCCCGGGCCCGCGGCCGGGCCGCCGCGCAGGTGGGCGAGCAGCGGCAGCAGCCGGGCCCGGCCCCGGGCGCACCGGCTTTTCACCGTGCCCGGGGAGATGCCCAGGATCTCGGCCGTCTCCGCGACCGAGTAGCCGAGCATGTCCACCAGGACCAGCACGGCCTGCTGCTCCTCGCCCAGCGTGCGCAGCGCACCGCGCACGTCCAGCGAGGTGTCCTTGTCCGCACTGGGATCGGACAGCGGCGGCGTGGCCAGCGCGTCCAGGGTCGGCTCGTCCATGCCGCTGGCCGCTGGGCGCGCCGCCCGGCGGCGCATCCGGTCCAGGCAGGCGTTCACCACGATCCGGTGCAGCCAGGTGGTGACGGCCGACTCGCCGCGGAAGTCGCCGGCCCGCCGGAACGCCGAGATCATCGCGTCCTGCAGCGCGTCCGCTGCTTCTTCCGGATCGCCGAGAGTGCGCAGCGCGACGGCCCACAACCGGTCCCGATGACGGCGGAACAAAATACCGAACGCCGCATCGTCGCCGGCGCAGTGCCTCCGGAGCAGTTGCGCGTCGGAGAACTCCGCCTCCGGCACCCCCCGGGTGGGATCAGGCACCGCCGGGCCGGGCTGGCCCGTCACGGCTCAGCCCGATCCGCGCACGACGACGTTGTAGATGAACGCCTGGAACCGGTTGCCGTTGCCGGGCTGGGGCGGCAGCTTGGTGAACCAGATGACCAGATACCGGCCCTTGGCGCTGGTGCTGGTGCGGAACGTCTGGGTGCCCGAGCCGACATTCTGCTGGGTGGCGATGGTCCGGAGCGAAGCTTCCCCGGCCGGGGAGATGTCCGGGTTGTTGCCGATCTTGATCTGCACGTCGGCGCCGGCCGCGGGGCCGAACGTGACCTGGATCGAGCTCACACCGACCTGCTTGCCCATGTCGAGCTGCAGGCCGGTGCCCTGCTTGAGGCCGCCGAACACCGGGTTGCCGATGTAGTACTGGGTCGCCCACGCGGTTGACGGATTACCGTCGATGGCCAGCGGCGCCTTGGCGGTGACCTCGTCGCCCGGGTCATGGGCCAGGCCGAGCGCGTCGTAGCCCTTCGCGCCCTGCGGCGTGAGCACGCTGGCCGTGGCGGACGGAGGCGCGCTGGCGTGGTGCGTGGCGCCGGTGCCGGACGGCGAGCCGGACCCGCTCGGCCGGGTCAGCGTGTAGACGCCCGCGCCGATCGCCGCCACCACGAGCAGCGTGATGAGGACGAGGCCGGCCCGGCTGGCACCGGCCCGGCGCGGTGGCCGGGCCGGAGGGAGCGGATGGCCGCCGTGCGGTGCCCCCCAGCCACCCCCCGGCGCGTCCCAGTCGCCGCCTGGCGGGTAGTCCGGGTCCCGGGTGGGTGTCTGGTAGGCCTCGGTGGATGGGCCGCGGTAGGAGCGGGTGGGGCCGCCGAAGCTGGCCTGGCGCCCCGGCGGTGGCGCCGGAACGGCGGGCGGCGGCGCGACCGGGGCCGGGATCACCTCGAACAGGGCGTCGGCGAACAGCGCCGGGGTGGTCAGCGGCGGGCCGCGGCGCCGGGCCTGCTGGAACAGCGCCTGGCAGGTGACGTCGTCGATGGCGGCCGGCACCCCGGCCCGCATCTGGCGGGGACTGCGCGGCCGGCCGTCGGCCAGCGGCGCGGGCGGCAGGGAACCCATGCCCGGGCCCGGCCAGTGCCGGGTCAGCGCCGCGTACAGCAGCATCGCCAGGCCGCGGGTATCGGCCAGAGCCGGGTCCTCGGCGGTGATGTCGGACAGCGCGGCCTCGACACCCACCCCGATGACCTTCACGCCACCACCGGAGGTCCAGCGCAGCGACTGGGGGGTGAGGCACAGGTGGGCCAGGCCCGCGGCGTGCGCGGCGGCGAGCGCCTCCGCGCCCTCGGCCACGATCTCCGCCCCCCGGGCCGGGTCCATCGGGCCGTCCGCGAGCAGGTCGTCCAGCGAGTCGCCGGCCACCCATTCGCTCACCACGTACGCCGAATCCCAGTCGTCCTCGACGTCGAACACCTGGGCCAGCCGGGCATCGGTCAGCCGCAGGCGGCCCGGGCCGCCGTGAGCACCTCGCGGATCCGCGGGTACCCCGGGGCAAAGGTCAGCACAGCCACTGGCCGGGCCAGCGTCTCGTCGATGGCCTTCCAGGACGACCAGCCGCCGGTGTCACCGACGCGGTCTTCGAGGCGGTACCGGCCGCCCAGCCGGGTGCCCGGTTCAGAAATAAAGGTGCTCATGTCAGAAGCCAAGAGCGGGGCAGGCTCTCGACCCTCCTTCCGAGCCCCCGGGATCGTGGCGGCGCGTAGCGCGCACGCCCGCTGCCGTACACCATGCTAAGCCGCGCGAGCGGGCTCGGCGTGTCCCGCATGCCCGCCACCGCAAACCGTTACACGTGAGAGACACCTGATTTGGTTCCCGCTAACCCGGCGGACGCCCCTCCCGGCCACCTGATCTGCCGGGGTTCACCGGCGGAACCGCCGGGTGACGGTCCCCATCAGGTCGGTGACCTCGCTGACGTCCAGCCCCCGGGCGAACAGCAGGTAGAGCATCAGCCCGCCGCCCCCGCCCAGCACCGTGGTGACCAGCCCGTAGGCCGGCCCGGGGGCCAGCAGCACGCCGATCATGAACGTTACCGCCCAGGCGAAGAGCATGGCCGGCAGCGCGGCGGCGTGCATCCGGCCCAGCGTGCTCGCGATCCGGCGGCCGTCCAGCCCGCCGAGCCGCCGGCTGAGGATCCGCCACGAGAGCACCGTGCCGACGACGTTGGCCAGCCCGAAGGCCACGCCGAGCCCTTCCACCACGTGCCCGGCGGGCAGCAGCTGCAACGCCAGCAGGCTGGCCGCGATGTTGGCCGCCATCACCGCCACCCCGACGAACATCGGGGTGCGGCTGTCGTGCAGCGCGTAGAACACCCGCAGCAGCAGCTGGAACATCATGTACGGGACCAGGCCGAGGGAGAAGATCCCGAACACCTCGCCGATGTACCGGGCCTCGGCCGGGGTGGTGCTGCCGTGCCCGAGCAGGAACTCGGCCAGCGGGCCACCCAGCACGATGAGCAGCAGCGCGGCCGGCACCACGATGACCGACGACAGCCGGACCCCGGTCGAGAAGTCGTCCCGGACCAGCGGGAAGCGGCGTTCCGCGGCGTGCGCGCTCATCCGCGGCAGCAGTGCGGTGATCACCGAGATGCCGACGACCGCGTACGGCAGCTGGAACAGCTGCCAGGCGTAGCTGTAGGTGGAGAACGAGTCGAAGCTGGCACCGGGGTGCACCGACGCGGTGTTGGCCACGTTCTGCACCACGAGGAAGGACACCTGGGTGGTCAGGATGTAGCCGAACAGCGGGGCGGCCATCCGGCGGATCTCGGCGACCTCGGCCCGCCGGAAGTCGAACCGGGGGCGCCAGCGGAACCCGGCCCGGTGCAGTGCGGGGAACAGCGCGGCGGTCTGCGCGATGATGCCCAGCGTGGTGCCGAAGCCGAGCAGTTGGATCTGCGCACCGGAGACCGAGGCCGCCTGCGTGCCGATCCCGCCGGTCGCGATGAACAGGCCCAGCACGGCGATGACCACGGCGTTGTTGATGACCGGGGTCCACATGGGGGCCGCGAACCGGTCCCGGGCGTTCAGCACGCCGCCCGCCATCGAGCTCACCCCGTAGAAGAAGATCTGCGGGATGAAGAAGAACGCGAAAATGACGGTGAGCCGGCGCTCGGCCCCGGTGAGCGCGTGGGCATACAGGTCCACCAGCAGCGGAGCTGCCAGCGTGGCCACCAGGGTCAGCCCGAACAGCGCGATGGTGGCCAGGGTGAACATCCGCTGGGTGTAGGCCTCACCCCGGTCGCGGTCCCGCTTGGCCGCGCCGACCAGCAGCGGCACTACCACGCTGGTCAGGATGCCGCCCAGCATGAGGTCGTAGACCGCGTTGGGCAGCGTGTTGGCGTTGTTGTACGCGTTCCCGACGCTGAACGCGGTGACGCCGAGCGCGTAGGCGAGCATGAGCGTGCGCAGGAAGCCGGTGCCGCGGGAGGCCAGCGTGCCGAGCGCCATCACCCCGCTGGACCGCACCAGGCTGGGCGTCCCGCCTGACCCGGCGGTGCCCGGGCCGCCCGCGGTCGTGCCCGGGCCCGGCGGCTCCGCGTCCCCCGGCCAGTACGGCCCGGTGGCGGGCCCCCACTGCTCCGCGGGCCCGGGGCTAGGGTCCCACTGCTCCGCGGGCCCCGGGCCGGGATCCCACCGGCCGGACGGCCCGGGGTCGGGGTCCCACTGCTCCGCCGGAGCCGCGCCGTGGCCCCACTGGCCGACCGGGGGGACGCCGCGGTTCCACTCGTCCGCCGGGCCAGGCCTGCGGTCCCAGTCCTCGGCGGCGCCGGGCCTGCGTCCCACTCGTCCGGCCGGGGCGGCCCGCGGTGCGTGCCGGGCGGGGCGTCCCAGCGCGCCGTGGGCGCGTCCGCGGGGATTACGCCGTCGTGGCCGGCGGGTTCGGTTCCGGAGGTCGTGCCCTCCCCGGCCGGGCCTCGTGGGGGAGCGGCCCGTCTCCCGGACGAGCGGTGGTGCCCCCGGCCGTTATCGGGGGTGCTCCACCCGGCCTGGGGCGCTGGCGTATTCATCCCGCTCCTCGGCTGTCGTGTGATCGGGCATCCGCTCCATGACGAAGGTATCGGTTTCCCGGGGTGATCCGCCGGGAACCGCACCGTTCGCGCCCGGCTCCGACTGGCCGGGCTCGGCGCCCGTTCCGTCCTGCGGCGGGGCGGGTGTGCCGCCCGCGCCCGGCGGCTGTGGCCGGTCCGGGCGGGCCGGGCCGGAACCACGGATGCTGCGCCGGATGGTCCGGGCGATCGAGATGATCACGAAGACGCCGATGGCAATCGCGATGATCACCAGAGCGGTGCTGCCGAAGTGCGTGGCATCCACGGTCAGCTGGGCGGACGTCCCTGGCAGCGGCTGCCCGTCCGGGGCCAGCAGGGTCAGCGAGAGCGTAGTGGAGCCGGCCACCGACGACCGGACCCGCACCCCCACGGTCCGCTGCTCGTGCGGGCCGATCGTCACGATCGTACGTGGCGTCAGCACGGTGATCCGGCCCGCGTCCGCCTGCGCGCTCAGCTGGACCGTGACGGGCTGGCCGAGCCGGTTCATGATCGACACGGGCACGGGGCCTGACTTGCCGGTCAGCGTGATCTGGCCGGTGTCGATGATGCGGACCAGCCGCAACTGGGCGTCGAGGTAGTCCGACACCAGGGTCAGCACGGCCCGCGCCTGAGCCGGGTTCCCGCGCCAGGCCGACGACTCGATCGCGGCCACCGCACCGGCCAGGTAGCTGCCGTCGGGGCGGTTCAGCACGCTGGCCTGCATCTTGATCACCGATTCCAGGTCACGGACCCGGTGCAGCAGATGGCGGCGCAGTTCCGCCCGGCTGACCCGCTGCGCGGGGGGTGCCTGGCGCGCCACCTGGCCCGGTGGGTTCCGCCGGGTGAGCAGGCCGGCCAGGCTCTGCGGGTGCAGCCACGGCGCACTGTCCGTGGCGGCCAGCAGGGCGCTGGCCAGCCCGGGCACCGGGTTCCACTGCCGCGGCGGGGCGACCACCACGGACCTGGGGATGGACGGCTGCTCGGCGGCGATCATGGCCGTCTCGGCCAGGAACCGCTGCACCGTGGCGACCACAGCGGCGGTCGCCGGGGCCGTCCCGGGCCGGCCGTGGCCGGGGCCGTACCAAGGATCTTGGTCAGCGTGCTGTCCGCCAGGGCCACGTGCAGCCCGGCGTTGACCCCGTCCGGGGTCGTGGTGATGGCGCTGGGGGTGTATCCGGGCGTGGCCGACGGCGGCATCATGCTGGTGCTGAGGATCACCGTCCCGACCCCATGCGCGGCCAGGTTGCCCAGCACGCCGTAGTCGGCGATCCCATCGGCCGGCCAGGCGATCTGGCCGGGCACCCCGGCCGCCCGCTGGGTGGCGCCCAGGCGGGCCTGGCGGGCCACCCGCTGCCCGGCCGCGTAGGCGCTGGTCAGGTCGTTGCTCAGGCCCGCGTGGGTGAGCGCGGCCACGTCCACGTCCGCGTAGGGGGTGAGAAAGAAGTCCTGGCCCGCGGTCACCGTGCGCAGCCGGGCCAGCCAGTACCGGGCGGAGGCGCTGGCCCGTTCCGTGGCCGCCCCGGAGCAGGAGGCCGTCCCGCCCACCTGGTAGGGGCTGCTCATCGCCATGGCGCTGGCGAGCAGGGCGGGGTCGATCGCCCAGGTGAGCCCGGCCGCCGTCCCGGCCGGGCCGGCCCCGGCGGCGAGCAGCGAGCCCAGCCGGCCGGCCGCCGGGAAACTGCCGGCCAGCTTGTTGTCCAGCAGGGCGGGGCAGGCGGCCCGCTCCGGCGGCGCGGTCAGCGGCCAGATCCAGGCGATCTGCTCGCGCTGGGCCAGCTGGGCGGATCGGGCGCTACCCGGCCAGAACGGGAGGAACGTGTGCTCGGCGTTCAGCGCCATGCCCGCCGACGACACCTGCGCGGCCAGCGGGTAGACGCCGAACTGGGTCAGCCCGAGGTCGGCGGCCGGTGCGGTCAGCGTCCAGGACCGGCTCGCCCCGGGGCCGAGCACCCCGGACAGCGCGGCCACCCCGGGCAGCGGGGTGTCCACCAGCAGCTGGCCCGACGCGTAACTGGCCAGCTCGCCGCGGGACGTGAGCGGGGTGGCCGAGGACCACAGCTGGACGGCCAGGCTGGAGACGGCGCGCTTGGTGCCGTTGGTCACCGTCCCGGTCACCGTCACCGGTTTCCCGGGCCGGGCGATCGGCGGGTTGATGCTGGTGATCGCGACCGTGACCGGCTGCGCCGGTGCGGTGTCCAGCGTGGCGGCCGGCACGCTCCCCGGCCGGCGCTGGCCGCCACCCCGGCCGCGGCCGTTGCCCCGGCCGCCGCCTTCGCCGCCACCCCGGCCGTCCCGGCCACCGCCGGGACGGCAGCCAGCAGCGCCAGCATTCCGCAGGCCGCGCCGAGTCGCCCGGCGCGGGCTCGCAGCGATGCCGTCAGACGGCTCACCGGCGGCTCCCCGGTGGGTACCCGGGTAGCGCGGTGACCCGGCGCGCCCGGGGTGCCCGGGGCGGCCTGGCGGCGCTGGGCGCGGGGCGCTGACGGGGCATGGCGGAAATGCTATTGCCGTTTCCTGAGTAGTCCTTGATGTTGCCAGGATCGTCCAGGGCTCCCTGGATTTCCCCCTGGCTCCTCTAACCCCTACCCTCGATGCCCGTGCCGGATACCAGCCCACTCGGTCCAGATCAGCGGAAAGCAGCGGCGGCGCTGCTCCGCAAGCGCGCCGTGCCCGCGGCCGAACTGGGCCGGATCTTCGCCCGGCACGGGTACGAACTGGCCCTGGTCGGCGGCCCGGTCCGGGACGTCTTCCTCGGCCGGCAGCACAGTGACCTGGACCTCGCCACCAACGCCCGCCCGGAACAGGTGCTGGAGATCATCCGCGGCTGGGCGGAGAAGGTCTGGCAGACCGGGATCGAGTTCGGCACCGTCGGCCTGTACCGGCAGGGCGTGACCTTCGAGATCACCACCTACCGGAGCGAGACCTACCACCCGCACTCGCGCAAGCCCACCGGCATCCGCTTCGGTAGGTCCCTGGAGGAGGATCTGCACCGCCGGGACTTCACCGTGAACGCGATGGCCGCCCGGCTGCCGTCGCTGGAGCTGGTGGACCCCTTCGGCGGCCTGCGGGACCTGCGGGCCAAGGTGCTGCGCACCCCGGGCCGCCCGGAAGAGTCGTTCACCGACGACCCGCTGCGGATCATGCGCGCGGCCCGCTTCGTCGCGCAACTCGATTTCACGGTGGCACCCGAGGTGGCGGCGGCCATGCACGCGTTCGCCCCCCGGCTGGAGGTGGTCTCGGCCGAACGGATCCGCGACGAGCTGACCAAGCTCATGCTGGCCCCCGGGCCGCGCGGTCCGCGGCGCGGGATCGAGCTGATGGTGGACACCGGCGTCGCCGACGTGGTGCTGCCGGAGGTGCCGAAGCTGCGGCTGGAGACCGACGAGCACATGCGGCACAAGGACGTCTACCAGCACTCACTCACGGTGCTGGAACAGTCCATCGAGCTGGAGGGCCGGTACGGGCTGGGGCCGGACCTGGTGCTGCGGCTGGCCGCGCTGCTGCACGACATCGGCAAGCCGAAGACGCGCACGCTGCTGCCGGACCGCCGGGTGGCCTTCCACCACCACGAGGTGGTCGGGGCCAAGATGGCGCAGGCCCGGCTCCAGGCGCTCCGGTTCCCCTCGGCCGTCATCGCCGACGTGAGCACGCTGATCAAGCTGCACCTGCGGTTCCACGGGTACGGGGACGATGTGTGGGCGGACTCGGCGGTCCGCCGCTACGTGCACGACGCGGGCCCGCTGCTCAGCCGGCTGCACGTGCTCACCCGGGCCGACTGCACCACGCGGAACAAGGCCAAGGCCGCCCGGCTGGCCCGGGCCCAGGACGACCTGGAACAGCGGATCGCCGCGCTGAGCGCCCAGGAGGAGCTGAAGAAGATCCGGCCGGATCTGGACGGGCACCAGATCATGCAGATCCTGGGCCTGCGGCCCGGCCCGGACGTCGGGCGCGCCTATCAGTACCTGCTGGATCTGCGCATGGAACACGGCCCGCTGGGGCCGGAACGCGCCACTCATGAGCTGCTGCGCTGGGCCGGCCGGGACGGCGGCCCAGCGGCGGAGTCAGCGGGGGCGGACGGGGGGCCCGGGGTCCCGCCCTCCGGCGAGGACGGGCCGCGGGCCAGCCAGTAGCTCACGCCGGTCACCGCGAAGCCGCCCGCGACGACGGCGACCATTCCTGGCGAATACCCGTTCACCGGCAGGAAAGCCGCGCACAGCCCCGCACCCGCGGCGAAGGTGATGTTGAACATCATGTCGTAGAAGGAGAACACCCGGCCCCGGTAGGTGTCGTCCACCTGCTCCTGCAGGATCGTGGTGGCGCAGATCGCGACGCCCTGGCTGACCAGGTTCAGCCAGAACCCGATGACCAGGAAGGCCACCTGGCTGAACGTCTCGCCCAGTAGCGCGGTGACCAGCGCGCCGGACAGCAGCAGCAGCGTCATCCAGGCCGGCTTGCCCAGCCACCGGCTCAGCCGCGGGGTGATCAGCGCCGCGCAGCCGTAGCCCACGGCGGACACCAGCACGAGCACGGTGAAGTGACTGAGCGCGGTGTTCGCCCCGGCCGACCGGTAGAAGTAGTTGCGGTAGAGCAGGATCGACATGAGGAAGAGCACCCCGAACAGCAGCCGGTTGCCGCCGGTCGCGCCGAGCGCCGCGGCGGCACCGCGGCGCTGCACCACGTAGCGCACCCCCGCGCGCAGCCCCGTGGCCACGATGGCGAGCTGGGCCAGGATCCGGGCAGGCTGCCGCTCCCGCTCCTCGCGGGTCGGGCCCAGCCGGTCGCGGGGCATGGTCCGGGCCACCGCGCCGGCCAGCAGGTAGCAGCACCCGGCCGCCAGCAGGGTGACCGCCGACCCGGCGCGCCCGCTGCCGGTGGCCACGTGCACGCCCAGGCCGACCAGGCCGCCCAGCGCGGACATGATGCCGCCCGCGGTCGGCGAGACGGAGTTCGCCATCACCAGCTCGTCGTCGGCCACCACGTGCGGCAGCGCCGCGGACAGGGAGGACAGGAAGAACCGGTTCACGCCCAGCACGCACAGGACGCAGGCGTACAGCGGCACGCCCAGGCTTCCCGATGCCACCAGCGCAGCGGTGAGCACGACGAAGCCGAACCGGATCAGGGCGGACCAGACCAGGATCTGGCGGCGGGACCAGCGGTCGATGAACACCCCGGCGAACGGGCCGATCAGCGAGTAGGGCAGGTAGAGCACGGCGAACGCGGCGGCAGCGGAGGCGGGGTCCGGGAATGTGGCGCTGTTGAAGAACACGTAGGAACCGAGCCCGGCGGTGAACACGCCGTCGCCGGACTGCGAGATCAGGCGGGTGTAGAACAGCCGCCGGAAGTCCTGCCCGCGCAGCAGCACCCGCAGACCGGCGAGGAACGACGGGCCGCCTCGCCAGCTGCGGAGTTTCGCCTTGACGCCGGACAGGACGGTCACCGGCCCAGCCTACGGGCCCAGCTGCCGTGGGGGATGGTCCCGCGAACCGTCAGCAACGCTGGCACGGTGCACCCGGGCGGCGGTCAGCCGGGGGGACGGCGGGTGTACTCGGCGGGCGCGAAGAAGACCAGCGCGGCCAGGTCCTCGGTGATGTCGGTGAACCGGTGCACCTCGCCGGCGGGCACGTAGGCGACGGTCCCCGGGCCGACCGGGGCCACGTGGTCCCCGGCCACCAGCAGAGCGCGCCCCCTGGTCACCACGTAGACCTCGGCTTCGGAGTGCGGCTCCTGCTCGTCGGTGCCGCCGCGGGGCAGCGAGTACGTGCCCACCGAGAGGTCAATGGCCCGGAAGTGCTCGGCCCAGCTGCTCAGCTCCCCGGGACCGGGAGCGGTGTACTCACCTGCGCCGTCCAGGATCAGCACCACGACTCCTCTGTCGGCCGGGTCCGTCGGCCGGGCGGGGCAGCCGCCGCTGCGGCGGCCGCACGTACTCCCCCCAGTGTGCCGGGCGGGGCGGCCCCGTCCGGAGCCGCCCCGCCCGCTGCCCGGGCACAGCGCCCGATGCCCTAGCGCCCGATGCCCTAGCGCTCGACTTCGCCGCGGATGAACTGCTCGACCAGGTCGCGGGCGACCTCATCGCCGTACTGCTGCGGCGGGGACTTCATGAAGTAGGACGCCGCGGACAGGATGGGGCCGCCGATCCCGCGGTCCCGGGCGATCTTGGCCGCGCGGATCGCGTCGATGATCACACCGGCCGAGTTGGGCGAGTCCCACACCTCGAGCTTGTACTCCAGGTTCAGTGGGACGCCACCGAAGGCGCGGCCCTCCAGCCGGATGTACGCCCACTTGCGGTCGTCCAGCCACGGCACGTGGTCGGACGGGCCGATGTGCACCGCGGCCTTCTCCATCTCATGCGGGATCTGCGACGTCACCGACTGGGTCTTGGACACCTTCTTGGACACCAGCCGCTTGCGCTCCAGCATGTTCATGAAGTCCATGTTGCCGCCGAAGTTGAGCTGGTAGGTGCGGAGCAGTTCCACCCCGCGGTCCTCGAACAGCTTGGCCAGCACCCGGTGCGTGATGGTCGCGCCGACCTGTGACTTGATGTCGTCGCCGATGATCGGCACGCCGGCCGCGGTGAACTTGGCCGCCCACTCCGGGTCGGAGGCGATGAACACCGGCAGCGCGTTCACGAACGCCACCCCGGCGTCGATGGCGCACTGCGCGTAGTACCGGTCG
Source organism: uncultured Actinomycetes bacterium (assembly GCA_963837515.1). Classification (GTDB taxonomy): domain Bacteria; phylum Actinomycetota; class Actinomycetes; order Streptosporangiales; family Streptosporangiaceae; genus RYN-230. The sequence goes on along the minus strand of CAWINT010000013.1, from coordinate 275,544 downwards.
GCCTGCTCCGACCCCACGGGGAGGTAGGAGACCAGCACGTCGGCGCCGGACTCGCGGAGCGCCGCGGTGACGTCCACCACCGGGTCGGCCGACTCGGAGATCATTTCCTGGTAGTACTCGCCCAGGCCGTCCAGCGTCGGGCCGCGCTGCACAGTGATGCCGGTCGGCGGCACATCGCAGATCTTGATGGTGTTGTTCTCGCTGGCCACGATGGCCTCGGCGAGGTCCTGGCCCACCTTCTTGGCGTCCACGTCGAACGCGGCCACGAACTCCACGTCGCGCACGTGGTACGGCCCGAACGTGACGTGCATCAGCCCCGGGACGCGGTCGGCCGGGGCGGCGTCCTTGTAGTACTCCACACCCTGGACCAGGGAGCTGGCGCAGTTGCCCACGCCGACGATGGCTACCCGAACCGAACCCATGAGGTTTGCTCCTTCACTATTCTTCCGGCCGCTTCACTGTTTCTCTCGGCCGCATTGGTGGCGTCAGATTTGTCGTTTCAACCGCTCTGGCCCGCGCCGGTCTCATCCTCCAGCGGCCGGGTCCTGCTCTCGCCGCGCGCCGGGCCGGCCTGGCGTTCCGAGGCGATGAGCTCGTTCAGCCAGCGAACCTCGCGTTCGACCGATTCCAGGCCGTGCCGGTGCAGTTCCAGCGTGTAGCTGTCCATCCGGTCCCGGGTCCGGGCCACCGCGGCCCGCACCCCGTCCATCCGTTCCTCCAGCCGGCTCCGGCGGCCTTCCAGGATGCGCAGCCGGATATCCGCCCGGGTCTGGCCGAAGAACGCGAAGTGCACGCCGAAGCCGTCGTCGTCCCAGGCGGCCGGGCCGGCTTCGCCCAGCAGGTGCTGCAGCCGCTCCTTCCCGTCCGCGGTGAGCCGGTAGACGATCTTCGACCGGCGGCCGGCGAGCGGCTTGGCCGGGCCCTCCGGTGTTTCTTCCGCGATCAGCCCCTGGGCGAGCAGGTCCTTCAGGCATGGGTACAGCGACCCGTAACTGATGGCCCGGAACGGTCCGAGGATCGCGTTGAGCCGCTTGCGCAGTTCGTAGCCGTGCATCGGCGTTTGGTGCAGCAGTCCGAGGATGGCGAGTTCGAGGACGCGCGAGCGTTGCCCGACCATTGCTCCCGCACCTCCCTCTCGGCCGCCCGTACCGGGGCCGGATGCCCGGCGCCCGACCGGTGTATCGGTCCAATGTACCCACGTGATGTATCGAACCGATACATCACCAAGATATTCGCTGAGCGGGAAAGCCGCAACTCGCGCTGACCAGACGTATCCGCAACAACCGGACGCAGCGGTATCGGCGGCCGGCCGCATCCCGTCGTACGCTGTCGGGGATGGGAGCCAGGCGATCGGTCGTGGATTACGGGCTTGCCCGGCGGGCAACGCTCGCCGCCGTGCTGGCCGGGCAGACCACGGTCGCCGACGTCTGCGATGCCCACCCGTACCTGCTCCGGGCGGCCAAGTTCCACGGCGAGGCGACCGAAGTGGCCTGCCCCATTTGCCGCCGCGCCCGGCTCACCCACGTCACGTACGTGTACGGGGACGAACTCGGCCCCTACGCTGGCCGGGTCAAGCAGGAACCGGAACTGGCGCAGATGGCGTCCGAATACGGCGAGTTCCGGGTGTATGTGGTCGAAGTCTGCCAAAGTTGTGCCTGGAACCACCTTGCTTCGTCCTACGTTCTCGGCACAGGCCAGCCCCCAGCCCGGCGCCGTCGGCGGGCCCGTGCCGGTGAGTAACGGCGGGGCATGACCTGCCGTTTTCCAGAACGGGCAGGTCAAGGCTGCCTGATGCAGATGTGACGAATTTCTAACCTGCGCCGGGCGGCTGGCACCACCGGCTACCGTGAGGCCCGGCGGCCGGTCCGGCTCGGCCCGCCCACGACGGCCACCTACAGCGAGGACGCGTGAGTTACCCAGATTCTTCCGGCGGTTACCCCCCGGACCCGCGGGACAGCGGCCGCCGCGCCCCAGCGCGTGGCGGCCGCCGTCGTGCGGCCGCGCCCGGCCCGGACGGCTACCGCGGCCGCGGCGCCGGCCCGGGCTACGCGGCGGCGAGCTACGGGGCGGGCCAGGACTACCGCTGGGACCGCGCCGCGGGCGGTACCGCCCGCGGCGGCGACTGGGCCGCCCGCACGGCCAGCACCCAGCGGGGCGGTCAGCCGCGGCGGCGCGGACCGGGTGGCGCCGCCGAGAACACCCCGGCCCGGGACACCGGCCCGGGCCGGGATGGCATGAGCGCCCGGGACCGGCTGGCGGCGCGCCTCGGCACCGGCCCCGCGGCACCGGCCTCGGCTCGGAGCAGCCGTCCGGCCCAGGGCGGCTACCCGGGTAACGGCTACCCGGCAGGTGGTTACCCGTCCGCCAGTTACCAGGGGCCGGGCGGTTACCAGGGCCCCGGCGGCCCCCGTGGCCGTGGCCCGGGTGGCCGTGGCCCCGGTGGCCGTGGCCCGGGTGGCCGTGGCCCGGGCCACGGCGGCCGGGGCGGCGGCCCACGGCGGCCGCGCCGCAAGGGTGACTGGTGGCGCCACTGGACCTGGAAGAAGGCCATGGTCCTGTCGCTCTGCACGGTCGGCGGGTTCGCCGTGCTGATGGTCGTCGGGTTCTACTTCGTGCTGGCGCAGACGCCGATCCCGGCGGCCAGCGAGTTCGCCACCGGCCAAGCGTCCCGGGTCTACTTCCGGGACGGCAAGACCATGGTCGGCATGTTCGGCAGCACGGACCGGCAGATCCTCCAGCCGAACCAGATCCCGACCATGGTCCAGCACGCCATGGTGGCGGCCGAGGACAAGCACTTCTACGACGAGGGCGGGGTCTCGTTCACCGGCATCATGCGGGCCGCCATCGCCGACCTGACGAGCGGCTCGGTGCAGCAGGGCGGGTCCACCATCACCCAGGAACTGGTGCGCAACTACTACGACGGGATCGGCACCGGGCAGACCGCCAGCCGGAAGATCAAGGAGATCTTCGTGGCGGAGAAGCTGGCCCAGCTCAAGTCCAAGCAGTGGATCCTCACCGAGTACATGAACACCGTGCCCACCGGCGCCAGCCTGTACGGGTTCGGGGCGGCCGCGCAGACCTACTTCGGCGTGCCGGTGGGCAAACTGACCGTCGCCCAGGCCGCGATGATCGCCGCCATGGTGCAGGCGCCGAGCGGTTACAGCCCCGAGCCCTCGGGCGGCCAGGCCTACCAGAACCTGGTCTACCGCTGGCACTACGTGCTGAACACGATGGTCCAGCAGGGCTGGCTGACCCCGCAGCAAGCGGCCGCGCAGAAGTTCCCCAAACTGGCCCACGCGTTCAACAACAGCTGGTCCGGCTACCGCGGCTACATCATGGAAGCGGTGCTGAACGAGCTGGAGAACACCTACCACTACAGCCAGCAGCACATCGACGACGGCGGGCTGCGGATCGTCACCACGTTCAGCAAGCCGATGATGAACGCCCTGTACGCGTCGGTGAACCAGCAACTGGGACTGATCCAGGCCGGGCCCAAGCGGACCTACCGGGTCAGCGGCGGCCATGTGCCGAACTACGCCCACGCCGGGGCCGTGCTGGAGCAGCCGGGCACGGGGCAGATCTGGGCCATGTACAGCGGGCCCAACTTCGGCGCCAAGGACTGCAACGCGATCCGCTGCCAGTGGGACATGGCGCTGCAGAACCGCGAGCAGGTCGGCTCGTCGTTCAAGCCGTACGTGCTGGCCCTCGCGCGCGAGCAGGGCATGAACGTCAAGTCCAGTACGCTGGACGGCCACTCACCGCTGTGGATCCCGCCGGTGTCGCAGCCGATGACCTACGCCAGCCAGGCCCAGCCCGCCCTCGCCAACGGGGGCGGCTACTACCAGGTCGGCAACGACGCGGGCGACCCGCAGGCCAACGGGGTGACGGTGGTCAACGCCACCGCCGAGTCGCTGAACACCGCCTACACCGACCTGTACCACCGGGTGGCCGGCACGGACGGGCAGAACATGGTCTCGCTGGCCAAGCAGCTCGGCGTGGACACCGACGCGTCGGGGCTGGCCAACATGCGCCAGGAGGTCGGCACCGCGCTGGGCCAGGCGTCGCTCACCGTGGCCGAGCAGGCCAGCACGTTCTCGACCTTCGCGAACAACGGCGAGTACGTCAGCCCGCACGTCATCCTGCGGATCCAGCAGCAGGACCTGGGCAGCGCGATGACCACCATTCCGGCGCAGGTCACCCGGCGCCAGGTGCTCGACCCCCAGGTCGCCTCCGACGTGAATTACGCGCTGTCCTTCGACACCAAGGCCGGTGGCACCGCGCCGAACGCGGGCCTGCCCGACGGCCGGCAGATCATCGCCAAGACCGGGACGACCAACCTGTCCCAGTCGGCGTTCTTCATCGGCGCCATCCCGCAGTTCACCCTCGCCGTCGGCCTGTTCACCAACCAGCAGGGCTGCCCGGCCAAGGTGGCCGGCTGCGGGGCGGCGGCCAACCTGGAAAGCGCGCCGCCGGCCGGGGTGCAGACCCTGTACGGGCTGGCCGGGCTGCAGGGCTACGGCGGCCAGATGCCCGCCTCCATCTGGCACAGCTTTGCGATGCAGGAGTTCGCGTCGATGCCCGCGCAGAGCTTCGCGACGCCGGACTTCGGCGGCACCGCCTGGAACCTGCTCGGTCCCTACACCCCGCAGCCCAAGCCGACGGTGTCGGCCATCCCGACGCCGACCACCACCTGCCAGGGCTTCTTCTTCGGGCGGCACTGCCGCGGCCAGGGCCAGCAGTCGCCCCAGCCCGGTGGCGGCGTCCCGACCCCGTCCCTTCCGGTCGTCACGCCCAGCCCGGGCGTGACCCTGCCCAGCGGGCTCACCTCCCGGGCGCGGGCCCGCTAACCGGACTGCCCGGGCCGGGTAGCGGGCAGGATCAGCGGAACGGAACGGCGACCTGAGGACGGAGCGCGGGTGAGCGACGCAGCGGCCGGGCAGCATCCCGGGGCGGCGCGGCTGGCGGTGCTGGCCGGCTCGACCACGGCCCTCGTGCTGGCCACACTGCTCGGCTCGGCGCTGGCCCTGACCAACAAGTGGGCCTGCCGGGCCGGCGCGTGGAACGGGTACCTGACCCAGTTCCAGGCGCACTGTTACACCGACATCTACCCGCTCTACTACGGCGAAGGGCTGTCGGCGGGCAAGGTGCCCTACACCGGGCACCCGGTGGAATACCCCGTGCTGCTGGGCGGGGCGATGCAGCTGGCCGCCTGGGTGGTCCGGCCGATCAGCGATCCCTATACCCGCGGCCGGGAGTTCTTCGACGTCACGATCGCGCTGCTGACCGCCTTCGCCATCGCCGGCGTGCTGGCCACCGCCTACCTGGCGGGCCGGTCCCGGCGGTGGACCGCGCTGGGCGTGGCGCTGGCCCCGGCCGTCATCCTGGGCGCGTTCGTCAACTGGGACCTCATCGCCATGGGCCTGGTCATGCTGGGCATGGCCGCCTGGGCGGCGCGCCGCCACGCCCTGGCCGGGGTCCTCCTCGGGCTGGCCGTGGCGACCAAGTTCTACCCGCTGCTGTTCTTCGGCCCGCTGCTGCTGCTGTGCCTGCGGGCCGGCCGGATGCGGGAATTCTGGGTGACGTTCGGCTGGGCCGCCGTGGCGTGGCTGGCGGTCAACGTCCCCGTCATGATCGTCGCGCCGTCCGGCTGGGCCCGGTTCTACCAGCTCAGCGAGACCCGGTCGGCGGACTGGGGCTCCATCTGGTACTTCTTCCAGACCGAGCACTGGCCCGGCGTGGACACCACCAGCGTGCCCACGCTGAACTTGATCTCGGCCGTGATCTTCCTGGTCGGCTGCGCCGGCATCACGCTGCTCGCCCTGGCCGCGCCGCGCCGCCCCCGGGTGGCCCAGCTGTTCTTCCTCGTGCTGGCCGTCTTCCTGCTGTCCAACAAGGTGTGGTCGCCGCAGTACGTGATCTGGCTGGCCCCGCTGGCCGTGCTGGCCCGCCCCCGGCTCGGCGCGTACCTGCTGTGGCAGCTGGCCGAGGTGGCCTACTTCTTCGGTATCTGGGCGTACCTGATCACGGTCTCCGCGGGCCCGGCCCCGGCGGCGGGCGGGATCGGCAGCGGGCTGTACTTCGCCGCGCTGCTGGCCCGGTTCCTCACCGTGCTGGTGCTCTGCGGCCTGGTGGTCCGGGACATCCTGCACCCGGCCCAGGATGTGGTGCGCGCCGACGGGGTGGACGACCCGGCGGGCGGGGTGCTGGCCGGCGTCCCCGACCGGTTCGTGCTGCCCCTCCGCGTCCGCCGCCCCGCGGCCGTCCCGGCCCAGCACTGACGCTAGCGCTCAAGATCGCCGACCGTGCCGAAGATGACGAGCACGTCCCCGGCCAGCAGCTGCAGTCCGGGGGCGGGGTTGGCGATGAGTTCCCCGTCCGGGTGGCGGACCAGCAGCGGGACCGCCGGCCCGGGCAGCTCCTTGAGCGTCCGGCCGGCCAGCGGGGAATCGCCGGTGATCTCGAGTTCCTCCAGCCGCAGGCCCGGCCGGCTGGTGTGCGCCACGTCGAAGAACTCCACGACGTGCGGCCGGATCGCCAGGTTGGCCATCCGCCGGCCACTGGTCGCGTAGGGGGAGACCACGTGCGTGGCGCCCGCGCGGTACAGCCGGTCGGCCGAATGCTCCCGCGCGGCCCGGGCGACGATGAGCAGGTCCGGGCGGAGTGAGCGGGCGACGATGGTGATGAAGACGTTCTCGGCATCCGAGTCGACCGCGCAGATCAGGCCGCGCGCCCGGGTGATCCCCGCCTGCCGCAGCACCGCCTCCTCCGAGGCGTCACCGATCAGGTAAAAGGCGCCGTCACGTTCCAGGTCCGGCTGCAGACCGGCCTTGCTGTCCACCACGACGAAGGGGACGCCCTCGGCCTCCAGCTCGCGGGCGATGGCCCGGCCCACCCGGCCGTAGGCGCAGACGATGAAGTGCCCGCGCAGTTCACTGATCCGCTGGCGCATCCGGCGGCTCCGGGAGAACAGGGGCACCCGGCCTTCCATGATCGCTCCGGCGGCCAGGCCGAGGATGACCACGAACACGCTCACGCCGAGCAGGGCCAGCCCGGCCGTGAACACCAGCACCCCGGTGGACAGATGCTCGCTGGTGGCAAAGCCGACCGTGGTCAGCGTGAGCAGCGTCATGGCGGCCGCCACCCACGGCGGATAGCCGAAGCCCAGGTAGCCCGCGAACCCGATGAGCATCAGCACGACCGGGCCGGCGGCGACCAGCACGCCGCGCGGTACCCGGACGGGCCGGTCATCCACATCGGCCCCGGCGGCCCTGGTCAGTGGGCATCGGGCGGCGCCTGCGCAGGGACAGGGCGATCCGTCCCATGGAGCCGCCGGCCAGGAACTCCCCGCACTCCGCTTCCGGGATCGAGAGTTCCTGCATCTCCATGGGCCCAGCTTTGGCCGGCTTCCGGGTCTCTCGTAGGGGCCAAAGTCATCCCACCCAGGCCGAACGTCCGTCCGGGCGCGCCCATGGCCCGCCCCGGAGGGACGGCCCGGCCGCCGTGATCAGGGATCGATCAGGTCGGCGGCGGGCCGCCGGGCGGTGGCCTGGCCGGCCCGCGTCACGCCCAGCTGCAACAGCACCTGCGGGACACCGGGCAGCGCCAGCCGTTCCCGGATCAGGGCCCGGATGGAGTCCGCTTCCAGTGGCTGGGTGTGCAGGCTGGCGGACACCGACCGGCCCGCGGCCCGGGCCAGCAGCCGGTGCAGCGCCTGCCCGGCGCGCAGCCAGTCGGCCCGGGTGTCGCCCGTCGTGACCAGGATCGCGCTGGCCGCTGGGGGCGGACCGCCACCCGGCAGCCGGCCGAGACCGCGGCCCAGGTCGAAGTCCCGCTGCGGCAGCGCCCCGGGCCGGTGGTCCGGGCGGGCGGGGAAGGCCTGCGCGGGGACGCCGTCGGCCCTGGGCTCGGCCGGGTCCCGGGTCCAGCGCGCCATCTCTTCCTGGGCGACCGGGTCCAGGTCCTGCCGGTGGCCGACGGCTCCGACGATGTCCGCCAGTTTCTGGTAGGCCATGGCCGAGGTGAGCAGCACCAGCTGGGCGCGCTCGGCCAGCGCCTCGTTCTGCAGCGCGGCGGCCAGGCCGGGTGGCAGCGCGGCATCCAGCCACGGCCCGCGGTGGGTGTGCCGGTGCGGCAGGGCGGCCAGCAGCTGGTGCTCCGCCGTGGGCATCGGCTCGGCCGCGCCCAGGCTCACCCGGGCCAGCAGCCGCAGCTGGGCCGGGTCCGGGAGCAGCTCCACCACCGGCACGTAGCCGAGTGACCGCACCGCCAGCCGCAGCCCGAACAGGGCGGCGCCGCAGCTGATCAGCATCTCCCGGCCGGCCGGGTCGATCCGCAGCTTGCGGGCCGGGTCGGCGGACAGCTCGATGGCGTAGGTGCCGACGTGGAACCGCCACGGCTGGGTGTTGTGCACCGAGGGGGCCCGGGCCGCGGTGGCCACCAGGTAGCCGGCCTGGCTGGCCGGGATCGGCACCGGCCGCCGGGCCAGGTTGCTCGTCATCCGGCTCGCCTGCTCATCCGGCCGCCGCTCATCCGGCTCGCCTGCTCATCCGGCCGGGGCCAGCTGGGCGCGCAGCCAGCGGATGTCGGTGGCGGGGGCCGGCGTCTCGCAGATCACCGGGGCCCCGGCCGCCCGGATCACGTTGACCAGCAGCGACGGGTCGATCGTGCCCTGCTCCATCCCGGCGTGCCGGTCCCGGCCGGAGCCGAACTCATCCCGCGAGTTGTTGCCGTGCACCAGGTTGACCCGGCCGGTGATGGCCTTCACCCGGTCCACGATCCCGGCCAGCTCCTCCCCGCTGGCGAACGCGTGGCAGGTGTCCAGGCAGAACCCCACCTCGCCGTCCCCGGCGGCGGCCGCGGCGCCGATCGCGTCCCACAGCCGGGCGACCGAGTCCAGGCCGCGGGCCATCGCGTGGTCACCGCCGGCGGTGTTCTCGATCAGCATCGGCACCGGCCGCTGCGTCCGCTGCACCGCCTTCGCCCAGTTGGCGTACCCCTCCGCGACGTCGTCCCCGGCGGTCACGTGCCCACCGTGCACGATCACGCCCTGCGCGCCGATCTCGGCCGCCGCCGCCAGGTACTGATCCAGCAGCTTGCGGCTGGGGATGCGGATCCGGTTGTTGGTGCTGGCCACGTTGATCCGGTACGGCGCGTGGATGTAGGCCTGCACGCCCGCCTCCCGCAGCGCGGCGCGGAGCGCCCCGGCGTCGCCCCCGGGAAAACTGGGCTTGGCCCAGCCCTGCGGGTCACCGAGGAAGAACTGGACCACCCGGGACTGCGTGGCCACCGCCGCCCGCAGCGGGTCCTCGTCATGGACGTGCGGTCCGATCTGCACCATGGGCAGCAGACTAGCCGCGGACGATCCGTTTGGCGGCCTGGTGGTCCGGGGGCGGGGCGGCCGGCCGCGCGCCAGCGCCGGCCCGCGCGGCGGGCGCGTCCGGCCGGGTCAGAACAGGCCGCCGTTGGCCAGGCCCAGGGCCAGCCCGACGAACGCGGTCACCAGGCCGCTCACGATGACGATCCGTTCCTCCCTGGTGGCCGACATCAGCTGGGCGTACAGCCCGATGATGAGCGCGGCCAGGCCCAGCCAGGACGCGGCCAGGTGCGCCCACGCCGCGGCCACCTGGTAGTTCGCCAGGATGCCGGCGATCAGCGCCACCAGGCCGGCCACTAGCGTGAAGATGGCCAGCGCGTTCTCGACCGGATGGCGCTCCCCGTCGGTGTTCAGCGTGAGGTGCGGGAGCCGCGAGGCGGCCCCGGCCGCGGTGCTCGGGGCGGTCGGCGTGGGTACTCCGGCGGCCCGGGGCGTGCTCATTCCGGCGGCCCGGGCCGTGGTGGCCTGGGACAGGTGGGTTCCGGCGGCGTCGGGCATCGTGGCCACCCCCTGAGACGGTGTCCAGTCCTGCGTTTCCAGCCGTTATGCCCGAGGTTGGGGCGGCGGAATCCTGGGCCGGGCGGCAGGCTGGCGCTGGTAGGCTGAACCGGCTGCCCGCGCTTTCGGCCGTTGGCCCGTCCCAGCGGGGCAGTTCCTCCTGCCACGGAGAGACCGTGGCCGCATCAGTCCAGAGGAGGCATGTTTCCCTCATGCGCCGTTACGAGATGATGATCATCCTCGATCCCGCTCTCGAGGAGCAGACCGTCCAGCCCTCCCTCGACCAGTTCCTGTCGGTGGTCACCACCGGGGGCGGCAGCGTCGACAAGATCGACGTGTGGGGCCGGCGCTGGCTCGCCTACGAGATCGAGAAGAAGGCCGACGGCATCTACGCCGTCATCGACATGGTCGCGGAGCCTGACTCGGTCCGTGAACTGGACCGCCAGCTCAGCCTCAATGAGGCCGTGTTGCGGACCAAGATCCTGCGCCCCGAGAACCACTGACCGCCGCGGCCGCGCGCCGCGCCCACCGACCCATCCGCTGAATCACCCGGGAGTAACCGCGATGGCAGGCGATACCCAGATCACGGTCGTCGGCAACCTTGTCAGCGACCCGGAACTCCGTTACACCCCGACCGGAGTGGCGGTGGCCAACTTCCGGGTCGCCTCCACCCCGCGCACCTTCGACCGGCAGGCCAACGAGTGGAAGGACGGCGACAGCCTCTTCCTCACCTGCAACGTGTGGCGGCAGGCCGCGGAGAACGTGGCCGAGAGCCTGCAGCGCGGCATGCGGGTGGTGGTGATGGGGCGGCTGCACCAGCGCTCGTACGAGACCCGCGAAGGCGAGAAGCGGACCGTCTTCGAGGTCGAGGTGGACGAGGTGGGGCCGTCCCTGCGTAACGCCTCGGCCAAGGTCACCCGGTCCAACCGCTCCGGCGGCGGCCAGGGTGGCGGCGGGTTCGGCGGTGGCGGCGGCGGCGGGTTCGGCGGCGGCCAGGGCGGTTCCGCGGGCGGCGGCGCTTCCGCGGGCGGCGGCGCCTCCGCGGGCGGCGGCGCCTCCGCGGGCGGCGGCAGCCGGGGCGGCGAGGACCCCTGGGCGTCCGACGCCGGCGGCTTCGGTGGCGGCGCCTCCGACGAACCACCGTTCTGAGCCGGGCTTCCCGCCCGCGCACCAAACCTCAGGGCGCCCAACGGCCCTGACCGGCAACTGACCACACGACCATCCCCGCACGATGCGGGGCTCTGCCAAGGAGCACCACGATGGCGAAAGCACCAATTCGCAAGCCCCGGAAGAAAGTCTGCCTGTTCTGCCAGGAGAAGATCTCCTACGTCGACTACAAGGACACCGGGCTGCTGCGGAAGTTCATCTCCGACCGCGGCAAGATCCGGGCCCGGCGGGTCACCGGGAACTGCACGCAGCATCAGCGCGACGTCGCGACGGCGATCAAGAACGCCCGCGAGATGGCGCTGCTGCCGTACACCAGCACGGCACGCTGACCGGGAGGGCCGGATACCGATGAGTCGCACTCCGATGAAGCTGATCCTCACCCACGAGGTCACCGGCCTCGGCGGCCCCGGCGACGTGGTCGAGGTGGCCGGCGGCTACGGCCGCAACTACCTCGTGCCCCGCGGCCTGGCCATGCGCTGGACCCGCGGCGCCGAGAAGCAGATCGACCTGATCAAGCGGGCCCGCGCGGCCCGGGACATCCGCGGCCTCGACGACGCCCGGGACGCCGCCAAGCGGCTGTCCGCCATGACCGTCCAGCTCCGGGTCCGGGCCGGGGCGTCCGGACGGCTGTTCGGCTCGGTCAGCGCGTCGGACATCGCCGACGCGGTCCGCGCCGCGGGTGGCCCCGTGCTCGACCGGCGCCGGATCGAGGTGGCCAACCCGATCCGGACCGTCGGCTCGCACCAGGTCACCGTCCGGCTGCACCCCGAGGTGAGTGCCCCGCTGGACGTCGAGGTCGCCGCCTCCTGAGCGGTTCCGGGAATTCCTGAGCGGTTCCGGGAGCTGCGAGCGGTTCCGGGAGCTGCGAGCGGGGCTCCCGGCAGATGATGCGGATGACGCGGGACGCGGTGGCCGCCCTTCCCCCAGGGCGGCCACCGCGCGCTTCCCGGCCCCGCGGTCCGGCTCGCCTGGCCTCAGCCGGGGGCCGTATACCCGCGCAGCCGCTTGGCCAGGGCCGGGTCCAGGTCAGCGACCATGGCCCAGATCTCCGCGAGCCGTCCGGCCAGTGCCCCCGGGTCCTCCGTACCGCCCGCCGCGACCTCCGCCGCCGCGGCCGCCAGCTCATCGATAGCGCTGCCGATGCGGTCCAGCCGGGGGTCGGGGGTCGAACACATGCTCGAATCCTAGAGTAGCGACCCCCATGATCACCGGGGTTTCGGCCGGCCCGGCGCAGCACGCGGATGACGGTCGACGTCACGTTCCGTGTGTGGATAACTTCCCCGCCAATGTGGACGGCCGGAGGGGCCCAAAGTTTTTTCCGCGCACACCCGGTGGACCACGTTTCCGCAGGCAGCGGGTTGCTGACGGCCGATCCCAGGGCCTTGTCCCCAGCAGCATCCCCAGCCTGCGCACAGCCCGGGCGGCGTGTCTGCACAGCCTGTCCACAGGCCTGTGCACAGCACGATTTGGCCACGTCCGCAGGCCCCAACCAAACTGTCAGACCTGCCCACTAGAACTGAGTCAGGAGCGGTGCCGGCGGGGGCGTGCTGGCCGCTGAACCCGGGTCCGCTGGAGGTGTTGCCTGGTGAGCGTGGCCGAGATCGCCCCCCGTGGGGAGGGGTTCGATCGCACTCCGCCGCACGACGTGACGGCGGAGATGTGTGTGCTCGGCGGCATGCTGCTGTCCAAGGACGCCATCTCCGACGTGATGGAGGCGATCCGGCCAGACGATCACTACCGCCCCGCGCACCAGATGGTGCACGAGGCCATCCTCGAGCTGTACGGCCGGGGCGAGCCCGCCGACGCGATCACCGTCGCCGACCTGCTGGAGAAGCGGGGCGAGCTGCCCCGCGCTGGCGGCCGGGACTATCTGCACACGCTCATCGCCACGGTGCCCACCGCGGCCAACGCCGGTTACTACGCCCGCATCGTCCGCGAGCGGGCCATCCTGCGCCGCCTGGTCGAGGTCGGCACCCGGATCGTCCAGCTCGGGTACGCCGGCGACGGGGACGCCGACGCCCTCGTGGACCGCGCCCAGGCCGAGGTGTACGGGGTCACCGAGCGGCGGGTCAGCGAGGACTACCTGTCGCTGTCCGAGATCATGCCCGCCGCCCTGGACGAGATCGAGGCGATCGGCAGCCGCGGCGGCGGGATGGCCGGCGTCCCGACCGGTTTCGCCGACCTGGACGCCCTCACCAACGGCCTGCACCCGGGCCAGATGGTCGTCATCGCGGCCCGGCCTGCCGTGGGCAAAAGCACTCTCGCTCTTGATCTTGCGCGGGCGGCGACGATCAAGCATCAGCTGCCGACGGTGGTCTTCAGCCTGGAGATGAGCCGGAACGAGATCACCATGCGGCTGCTGTCCGCTGAGGCCCGGGTGCCGCTGCACAGCATGCGCACCGGCCAGATGAGCGAGGAGGACTGGACCCGGCTGGCCCGGCGGATGAGCGAGGTCGTGGACGCCCCGCTGTACATCGACGACTCGCCGAACATGTCGATGATGGAGATCCGGGCCAAGTGCCGCCGCCTCAAGCAGCGCAACGACCTGCGCCTGGTCATCGTGGACTACCTGCAGCTGATGAGTTCCCCCAAGCGGACCGAGAACCGGCAGCAGGAAGTCTCGGAGATGTCCCGGTCGCTCAAGCTGCTGGCCAAGGAGATCGACGTCCCGGTCATCGCGATCTCCCAGCTCAACCGAGGCCCGGAGCAGCGCACGGACAAGCGTCCCCTGCTCTCCGACCTGCGTGAGTCCGGCTGCCTCACGGCCGACACCCGGATTCTCCGCGCAGACAACGGGGCCGAGTCCACTCTCGGTGAGTTGGTGGCGAGCGGCGAGCGGGACGTGCCCGTGTGGTCACTCGATGAGCGGCTGCGGCTGATACCCCGGGTGATGACCCACGCCTTCCCCAGCGGGGTCAAGGAAGTGTTCCGGGTCCGGCTCCGCTCGGGACGCGAGGTCCAGGCGACGGCCAACCATCCCTTCCTGACCTACGACGGATGGCAGCCACTCGGCTCACTCGCATCAGGTACCCGGGTAGCCGTGCCGCGGCACACTCCGGGCCCGATCGATCTGCAGCCCATGCCAGAACAAGAGCTCATCACGCTGGCTCATCTGCTGAGTGGTACCGCGTCGGAGCAGTCCATCCCTGCCGCCATCTTTTCTGCTCCCAGGTCCCAGGTGGCCAGCTTTCTCCGGTACATGTGGGAAGCATGCGGCACAGTGCGGTGGGACGCTCACGCAAAGCAGCCGTCGATTCAGTACACCTCATCCAGCCGTCGGCTGACCGACGACGTCGCGCGACTCCTGCTGCGCTTCAACGTTCTGGCCGAGATAAGCGAAGTAGCCGGTAACGATGCTCCGCATCGTTACCGGCTGAGCATTAGCAGCGCAGAGGATCAGCTCCGGTTCATAGAGCAGATCGAAGCCAGCGGCGGCTGGCATCCGAAGGCCGTCAGCATTCGGCAGAAGCTTCAGGTAGAGCCGAACGCAGCCTCAATGAGCACGATCCCAGCTGAGATTTGGGATCGGCTGCGCGCCGCCATGGACGGAGCAATCCCAACACCTCCGGGGCACATCTCATCCGCTCTTGCTGCGGCTACAGCATCTGACTACAGATCAGAAGCTTGGGACGGGGGAACCGCCCGGTATCAGCGTCGGCAGATCCCAGGTCCGCTGGGGCGGGTGGCGACGATTCTGGATGATGCTGATTTCGAGATGATCGCCACGAATGACGTGTTCTGGGACGAGATCGCGTCCGTGCAGAGCCTGGGGGAGCAGGCAGTCTACGACGCGACCGTGCCGGGCGCGCACAATTTCGTGGCCAACGGGATCAGCCTGCACAACAGCATTGAGCAGGACGCGGACATGGTAATCCTGCTCCATCGCGAAGATGCCTACGAGCGAGAGTCACCACGGGCCGGAGAAGCAGACCTCTTGATCGCGAAGCATAGAAATGGGCCCACTGCCACGGTTACCGTAGCATTCCAAGGTCACTATTCGCGCTTTGTGGATATGGCACCGGGCTGATGTTCGCTGTGGTCGTGAGGTGGTCCTGGCTGGCACCGAGGGATCCGGCCGCAATGCCAGCCTGCCCGTCCCTGGCTGGTTCACGGGCGGCTGGTGAAGGGACGCAGCAGTGATCGCGGCGTCGGGAGCGGAGCCTGAGCCGGCCGGTTAGCAGCGCGGTGAGAAAGTGCCAAATATGACCACAAAGTCACCGCACTGACAAGCACACCGCGCGGCGCGGCGGGCCGCGCTGGGCCTGGGCCGCACCCGGCCATAACCGTCAGCTTTTAAGGTCCCTAGCGACGGGCCGCGATCAGCCGCTAGCGCGCGCCAGACCTCGCCGACTGCGCGCCGTCCCGCTGGGCGGCCAGGAAGTCCTCCCAGGTGCGCACGCCGACGGCGCGGTCCGGCGCGAGGTTGGCGCCGGCCCGGACCGCCCGGGCGGCCTGGCCCGGCAGCCACAACGGCACCAGCAGCCGGTGCTTCCCGCTGGACCGCAGGTAGGAACGGATCAGGTCACCGAGCGGATACACCCGCGGCCCGGCCATATCGGGCACCAGCCCGGCTGGCTCACCCATGGCCAGTTCGGCCAGCCGGGCCGCCACCTCGCCGGTGTCCACCGGCTGGAACCGCATCCCGGACGGCACCGGGATCACCGGCAGCCGGGCCATCCCCCGCGCCATCGTCAGGATCAGGTCGTGGAACTGGGTGGCCCGCAGCGTCGTCCACGGCACCCCCGAGTCGGCGATGACCCGCTCGGCGGCCAGCTTGGACCCGAAGTAGCCGAACATGGCCCGGTCGACGGCGCTGGCCTGCGGAATCCGGTCCGCGCCGACGACCGAGATGAACACCACGTGCCGGGTGCCGGCCCGGGCCGCGGCGCGGACCAGGTGCTGCGCCTTTCCCTCGTCGCCCTGGCTGGTGCCCGCGCAGTGCACGATGATCTCGGCGCCCGCCACGGCTGCTTCGATGCCCTCACCGGTGGTCAGGTCGCCGGTCACGAACTCGGCATCCGCCCCGGCCGGGCGGCTGGACCTGGAGAGCACCCGTACCTCGCGGCCGGCGTTGAGAAGCTGGGGTAGCACGAGCCGCCCGAGCGTCCCGGTACCGCCGGTGAGCAGGATGGGAGACGACATGGTTCCTCCTCAGTGCGTCGGCCTGTCGTCACGCCGCGCGGTCCGCGCGGGTCACTACTGAAGACACCGGGTGGCTGGAGGTTGTGACAGATGGACGAGCGCGAGTGGCTGGCGGACCGGTTCGAGCAGCATCGCGGGCGGCTGCGCGCGGTGGCCTACCAGATGCTGGGCTCGCTGGCCGAGGCCGACGACGCCGTGCAGGATGCCTGGCTGCGGGCCAGCCGGGCCGGCGCGGACGAGGTGGAGAACCTCGGCGGCTGGCTGACGACGATCGTCGTCCGGGTGTGCCTGAACACGCTGCGGTCCCGTGCGGCCCGGCGGGAAGAACCGCTCGGGCCGCACCTGCCTGACCCGGTCGTCAGCCCGGACAGCGGCCTGCGGCCGGAGGACGCGGCGCTGCTGGCTGATTCCGTCGGGCTGGCCCTGCTCGTCGTGCTCGACACGCTGTCGCCGGACGAGCGCCTGGCGTTCGTGCTGCACGACACGTTCGGCCTGCCGTACACCGAGATCGCGCCGATGGTGGGCCGGACGGAGACGGCCGCCCGGCAGCTGGCCAGCCGGGCCCGGCGGCGGGTCCGGGCCGCGGGGCGCCTGGCGCCGGACCCGGACCGGGCCCGCCAGCGGGAGGTGGTGGACGCGTTCTACGCCGCGGCGCGGGCGGGTGACTTCGACGCCCTGCTCTCGCTGCTGCACCCCGACGTCGTGCTGCACGGCGAGTTCGGCGGCCGCCGCCGCGGCGCCCCTGTGCTGGTCCAGGGCGCGGCCAACGTGGCCCGGCAGGCGAGGCTGGGCGCGCACTCCGACGCGGTGGTGCATCCGGCGCTGGTGAACGGGGCGGTGGGTGCGGTCATCACGCTGCACGGCCGGCCGTTCGCGATCATGGGCTTCACCGTCACCGGCGGCCGAATCGCGGAGATCGACGCGATCGCGGACCCGGAGCGGGTCGGCCGGCTCGCCGCCGCCGTCGTGGGCGGGCAGTAGGGCGCCAGGCTCGCCGGTTACGGCCGTCGTCACTACAGTTCAGGGCATGTGCCCCAGGGACGGCGGCGGCCGGTGATCCTCGTGGCCGGCGAGAGCCTCATCGACCTGATCCTGAGTGCCCCGGACGGCGCGGGCGGCGGGGATGGCGGCGGGGATGAGGGCGGTCCGGGGAACGTGGTGCTGGCCAGCCCGGGCGGGGGGCCGTTCAACGCGGCCCGGACCATCGCCCGGCTCGGCCAGCCAGCGCGGTTCCTGGGCCGGTTCTCCGACGACCCGTTCGGCCTGACGCTGGCCGGCCAGCTGGTCAAGGACCAGGTCGAACTGGCCCTGCCCGGGCGGGTGCCGCAGCCGACCGCGCTGGCGATCGTCACGCTGTCCGGGGCGGGCGTCCCGCGGTACTGGTTCCACCTGGCCGGCACGGCGACCTTCGTGCTGGACGAGCCGTCCGCGGCCGCCGCGCTCAGCGACGACGTCACCGCGGTGCACGTCGGCTCGCTCGGCCTGGTCGTCGAGCCGATGGCGACCGAGGTGGAACGCCTGGTGCGCCGCCTGCCCGACCCGGTGCTGCTCCTGGTTGACCCCAACTGGCGGGCGGCGGCCATCCCGGACGCCGCGGCGCACCGGGACCGGATCCGCCGGCTGCTGCCCCGCACCGACATCCTCAAGACCAGCACCGAGGACCTCACCCACCTGGTGCCCGGCCGCAGCGTCCCGGAGGCAGCGGCGGCCCTGCTGCGCTCGGGCGCGCGGTGCGTGCTGATCACCGACGGCCCGGAACCGGTCCGCGCCTGCACCGCGGCGGCCCGGCTGGAGGTGGCCGTGCCCCCGGTCGAGGTGGTGGACACGGTGGGCGCGGGGGACGCGTTCGGCGGCGGGTTCCTCGCCTGGTGGGCCGGGCACGGGCTGACCCGGGAGGATCTCACCCGGCCGGAACTGCTCGGCGCGGCCGCCGCCGCCGCCGCCCGGGTCGCCGCGCTGACCTGCGGCCGGGCCGGCGCGGACCCGCCGTGGCGCCGTGACCTGGACGCGACCGGGGACTGGGGCCGGGCGCCGGCCCGCCCGTGACCCGTCGCCCGCCCTTTTCTTGGCCCAACGGAACCGCTTCGTGGCCGATCGGAACCGCTCCGCTTACTGATTCAGGTCAGGTATGCTCAGGGCCCACTATGGGTGCTTCCGGTGAATCTGCTACGGCCCTCCAGTCGCATGAGCCGGTTCTCCCGGTATGGCGCATGTTCTGCCGGTGCTCCTTCCGGGCCGGCCGGCGTGGTGAGATCGCCGCGTGCGGGTGCGGGTCCTGGTGGCGGGTCAGCCCGCGGGGCCGCTGGCACGCCATCTCCAGGCGCCGTGCGTTCCGCTCGCTGCTCCCGCATCTCGCCCGCGAACTCGGTCATTTCGAGGTGACCGGGGAGTGGCCGGCTCCCTGACGGGAGTGGCGGCTCACTGACGCTGGCGCGTCATCCCCCCGGTCTGCTGCCCTGGCGGCGTTAGGCGGCGGTCATGTTGGCGCGGCTGCCGTAGGCGCACAGCCCCCACAAGGCCACCACGTCCGCCGCGATGATCACCAGTGCCCAGAGCGGGTAGGCGCCCAGGAAGAACATCATGACGATGGCGTTCAGCCCGAGCACGGCCACGCCGAACCAGCGGCCCAGCTGGTTGCCGGCCAGCACCCCGCCCCCGGCCAGGATCTGCAGGGCACCGATGCACAGCGTGACCCAGCCCCAGGTGTTCAGGGTGCCGAACACGTAGTGCGCGTTGGCCACGAACACGTGCGCGTTGGCGACCGCGGCGATGCCGTAGAGCAGGTTGAAGCAGCCGATGATCAGCAGCATGATCGCCGCGAACAGGACCAGCCCGTAGCCCTGGCGTTCCATCCGCCCGCCCCTGGCGGGCCTAACCGTTGCCGACGTCATAGCGACCTCCTCAGTACGCTCGCCGGACACACCGCGGGCCCGCCGGCCCCAGGCTCACCTCCGCTCCGCGCACCGGCCCGTGCAGCGCAGCACGCCACTCATGCTGTCTGCGGGCGCCGCGGCCTTCACTTCATGATCGTCCAGGCGCGGCCGCCCGGTCAGGGTCAGAGGTCCCGATTGCGCCGCTGACTCTCGCACCAGGGCAGCGTCTTCTCACCAGGGCAGCGTCTTGTCCTTCCGCGCCGCCTTGGACGAGCCGTAGACCGGGAAGGGGAACGGGTACTGGTGGCTGCGCGGATCCGTGACGGCGCCGAACGACCCGAGCAAGCTGCTCACGTTCACGATCACCGGCTCCCCGGATCCGCCCAGCAGCGGTGAACCGGGTAGGCCCCGTTCATCCTGGGAGTGACAGGGACAGGCAGCCGGGTCGCGGTGTCCTACTCTTCGCCCGAAAACCGCTCCCACGCCGACTGGCGGGTCATCCCGAGAGCCGCTCCGATGCGCGCCCAGGTCGCCCCCAGCGCCCGTGCCCGCTGCACCCACCCCGCCAGATGCTGTTCCACTTGTGCCCCCGCGGCCGCTATCCGCGGCAGGTTCGCCAGCACCTCATCCACGCTGACCGCGTGTTCCCAAGCCGCAAGGTGGGGCGCCGGGGAGGGCGGGCCGTCCATCAGTTGCGCGCACAGCGCCACGCACTCATTACAGATGAACACCCCAGGCCCGGCCACCAGCCTCCTGACGTCAGTTCGCGGCTTCAGGCAGAACGAGCACGCGGTTATGGCGGGCTGCTCGGTCACGGCGGGCATGACACGACCTCCTCGTCAGGATTTGCCTGACAGTGTAAGGCATAGCCTGACAAGAGGCCAGGCCGGCGATGGCCACGGCTCGCTGCCAACGAGTCCCTGTACCGCGGAGCCGGAGCCACTCGTTGACAGCCGTCCAGACTGAATCTAAAGTCTTAACATCATAGTACTTTAAGGAGGCCGGGGTGATCAGCTTCCGGCTCGATGGCCGTTCGGTCGTGCCCCCGTACCTGCAGATCGTCCAGCAGGTCCGGCAGGCGCTCCGGATGGGCGTGCTCGACATGGGCGACAAGCTCCCCACGGTGCGGGAAGTCGTCGCGGCCACGGCGGTCAACCCGAACACCGTGCTCAAGGCCTACCGTGACCTGGAGCGCGACGGCCTGGTCGAGCCGCGGGCCGGGCACGGCACCTTCGTGGTGGGCCGCCCCGCCGGTCCGCCTCCCGGCACGCATTCACGGCTGGCCCGCAGCCTGGCGCAATGGGTGCGCAGCGCCCGCGAGGCCGGACTGGATGACGAGTCGATCGAATCGCTGCTGCGCATCACCCTGCAGGAAGCGGCCGAGGAGGAGATCGCGTGACGGACCCCCGGGACGCAGCCCCTCCCGTGATCCGGACCCGCGGGCTGTCCAAGCGCTACCGCAAGGTCACCGCCCTGAGCGGAGCCACCATCGCCGTCCCCGAGGGCCGGATATCCGCGCTGATCGGCCCGAACGGCGCCGGCAAGACAACGCTGCTGCGGCTGCTCGCCGGGCTGGCCAAGCCGACCGGCGGCGAGGTCGCGGTGCTCGGCGGCAGACCGCGGCAGGACCCGGCCTTCCTGGCCGAGATCGGCTTCGTCGCCCAGGCGATCCCGCTGTACCGGCGCCTGTCCGCCGGGGACCACATCACCGCCGGCGCGCACCTCAATTCCCGCTGGGACGCCCCGTCCGCGCGGCAGCGGCTGAACAGCCTGAACATCCCGCTTGACCAGACGGTGGGCACGCTCTCCGGGGGCCAGCGGGCCCAGGTGGCGCTGTCGCTGACGCTGGCCAAGCGGCCCCGGCTGCTGCTGCTCGACGAGCCGGTCGCGGCGCTGGACCCGCTCGCCCGGCGGCAGTTCCTGGCCACCCTGGCCGAGGCGGTGGCCGCCGCCGGCCTGACCGTCGTGCTGTCCTCGAATCTGGTCGCCGACATCGAGCGGGTCTGCGACCACCTCATCCTGCTGACCACGTCCCGGGTCCAGCTGTGCGGCGACATCGACACCCTGCTCGCCGAGCATCAGGTCCTGGTCGGCCCGCGCAAGGACACCACGGCGATCGAGCGCGACCACACCCTCGTGCAGGCCGTGCGCACCGCCCGCCAGACCACCCTGCTCATCCGGCGGAACGGGCCGGTCATCGACCCGGCCTTCGAGGCCGCCGCCGTCGGCCTGGAAGAGGTGGTGCTCGGTTACCTGGGCCAGCACGCCGGGCCTGCGTCGGCCCACCTGACCACGGTTGGAGAAGATCAATGACCTGGCTTGTCTGGCGCCAGCACCGCAACCAGGCCTACCTCGCGGCCGGCGCTCTCGCCGCGTTCGCGGTCCTGCTGCTGGTCACCGGCCGGCAGATGGCGTCGCAGTACCACTCCGCCCTCATCTCGTGCGCCGCCAGCCATGCCTGCGGCAACCTCGCGGATACGCTGACCCTGGGTAGCCCCGTGCTGTTCCCGCTGGTCACCCTGACCTTGGTGGTGCCGTGCCTGCTGGGAGTGTTCTGGGGCGGGCCGCTGGTGGCCCGGGAACTGGAAACCGGCACCAACCAGTTCGCCTGGATGCAGAGCATCACCCGCAGCCGCTGGCTCGGCGTCAAGGTCGGCTGGGCCCTGCTCGCCGCAGCCGCCTGGGGAGGTGCCGTCTCGGCCCTCGTCACCTGGTGGTCCAGCCCGGTGAACGCCCTTAAGCACCAGAACTTCCAGCCCGGCCAGTTCGACATCCAGGGCATCGTCCCCGTCGGCTATGCGGTGTTCGCCGTAGCCCTGGGCATCGCCGCAGGCGCGCTGCTCCGCCGCACCCTGCCCGCGCTAGCCGTCACCATCGTCGGCTTTACCTTCCTGCGCCTGGTGATCGGCCAAGATCTCCGCCCGCACTACCTGACCGCGCTGACCAGGACTTTCAGCTTTCTGCCGCGCCCAGGCCACCGCCTGGCCTGGCCGGCAGGGTCCTACTGGCTGGTCTCGGGGGGCGTCGTTGGCCCGGGCGGCCAGGTAGCGGGCAACCAGGCCCACAGCGGGGCCGGCATTGCCATCAACGGCGTACCTGTGCCCATCCGCAACCTGCCGTCGGCGTGCCAGGCGGTCGTCTTCCAGGGCCCGAAGTTCGTTTCCTGCCTGGCTGGTCACGGATACCGCCTGCTGATCAGCTACCAGCCCGCCAGCCGGTACTGGGCCTTCCAGGGCATCGAGACCGGCACCTTCGTGCTCCTCGCTGCCGCCCTCATCGCGGTGACCGCGATCTCCGTCCTCCGCCGCGACGCCTAGCCAGGCCTGACCTCCACGAAGACGCCGGGCACCATAACGTCGGCGGGGAGGTTGGCAATCGGGCCGACGACAGAACCCTGTACAGGTCCGGTTACCGTGAGCGCCGCTTCGACCAGGTCCAGGGCATGATCACGTGAATTTGCCCAGGCCATGAAATGCCGTCCGCCGGCCGCGGACTTGACTGTGCCGTAATACAGGTTGAGTTTGCGCCTTCTCATGGCTGCAAATGATCCCTCCGGGCGGTTTGCCAGCGCGCCCCGGCAGCATAGCCGTGGGGCGGCCCCCGCGGCCGTACGCCCGGAGGACCGGCACCGGGCCGAGCCGCGCTTCCGTTCCTGAGCTGGGCAACATGCCGGCCGCCTTCGGCGGCGTGGCAGGCGCGCCGGTGACCGTGCAAGCGAGTAAATTCGAGGCCGCCTTTGACCGGGCCGTCGCCTGATGCGATGTCCGTAGCAAGGTCAGCCAGCTTCGCGGCTCTTTCCCGCGGGTCTACCGTGTGGCTATGAATCATGCCGGGGTGCCCGAACCGGCCGGCCCCGCCGACGTGCCCGGCCTCGCGGTCACGTTCGCCGCCGCCTTCAGCGACGACGTCATGATGCGCTGGCCCATGCCCGACGCGACCCCAGAGGTGCTGCGGGAGCTGTTCCGGGTGATCTTGACCCCCTGCGCCGAGTTGGGCATCTTGTGGAGAATCCGTGGCTGCGACGGAGGGGCAGTCTGGCTGCCGCCGGTGTTGGTGGAGCGGTTCGCCGAGGTCGACCGCGCCACCTGGGCTGCCATCGCCGCCTTGACCAGCGACGGCGGCGCCCGCTATGCCGCATTTTGGGATTGGCTGGATGCTCACGTGCCCGGCGAGCCCTGCTGGCTTCTCGACGCGGTCGCCGTCGCACCGGCGGCGCAGGGGCGGGGACTTGGCCGGACCCTGGTGATGCACGGCCTCGAGCGGGCCCAGGCGGGCGGGTGTCCCGCCTTCCTCGAAACCGGCAACCCGCACAACGTCCCGTTCTATGAGTCTCTCGGCTTCCAGATCGTCGGCGAGCAACGAGCTCCAGACGGCGGCCCGCTGATCTGGTTCATGCAGACCCCGCAGCAGGCGTCGCAGAGGTAAAGGCCGCCACGGGCGTACTCCCGCTGACTGGTTTTCCCAGCTCCCTCGTGCGCTCAGGTTCGGGGAGACGCGCAGCGGGCGATGGTCACCTCCCAGGAGGCGAACGAGAACTGTGCTGCCGCCAGGGCCAGGAAGGCCATCGCCCACCCGTACGTCTTCCAGTCGTTCCCGCCGAACGCGAGCGTAACGGCGCTAAGGCCGGCCAAGACGGCACCACTGGCCATGTGCACGCCTGCCCAGGCCCGGAGGTGGCGGTACTCCCACGGCGAGATTATCCGCTGCAGGCCGGATCGCGGAGGAGATGCCCACCACCCGCGCAGGCCCTTCGGAGCGGTGTTGTCATTGGGCGCGTGCATCGGGATGCCTCCTGCCACCCGTGGTGCCGGCCAACCGACCACCTATCAAAGCGATATCACTTTTTGGGGACTCCGTCAACGCTGGCGGGTGGGTGCTGACAGCATGGGAGTAATACCGCTGCGGACATGGACGCGAGATGCTGGACATGCGGCGGCTGCGGCCAGGCAGCGAAGGAAAGATGGTCGCTTTGTTCTTGCGCACCGAGCTTGCCTCCGATCGCTTCGGGGCCGAGATCCGGGCGCTGCTGGAGCGCGACAGCGTGACCGAGCACGTCGTCACTGCCCCCGACCTCGGCGACGAGGCCGAGAACCAGGTGCGCCTGCGGCTCCTGACCGGGCAACGTGGCTACGGCAGCCGCACCGGCTTTTTCGAGGGCTTCCCGGACCACGTCCGCTGGCAGTGGATGGCCATCACCCCAGCCGAACTCGCCGGGGTCCGGTATATCGACTACAGCTACTGGAATGAGCTGTCGGGCGGCTCCCGCCTGGCGGTTGACGCCGCCCCGCGCATCCGCGCCGGCATGGCGCCGTTCGGCTATCCGAGCGACCGATTGCTCCAGCCACCCACGCCACGGCGCAGGCGAGGCCGCCCAGGAACATGAGCCTCCGCAGGCCGACCGGGTTGGACGGGAGCAGGCTCGTGGTCGTGTGTATTCCGACAATCCGATTACAGTAGGCCGATGATCTTTGCTTTCGTTTCAGGTGTCATGCCGAAGTAGTGAACACCCGTCCAACCAATGTAACTCGCATCGCTGTGGTCCAGCCGGAGCCAGCGCTTGTCTGGACATACGCCAATATTGTCCGCACCGATTGCGCGATTGATTCCCCTTGCCATGCGATTACCCAGCCGCCCGGACGGCCGTGAGCGGAGCAAGAGTTTCAAGCGCCGGGCCGACGCGGAACGCTGGCTTTCCCAGCAGCGGACCTTCATCGCCCAGGGTGACTGGACCGACCCGGCGCTCGGCCGGATCACCTTCGGTGAGTATGCGCTCGCCTGGCTCCACTCGCGCACCGACTTCAAGCCCAAGACTCGCCGTCAATACCAGTCGCTGTTGAGCCTGCACATCTTGCCGACCTGGCGGACCGTGCCGCTGGCTAAGGTCACCTTCGATGGCCCTCCCAGTGGGTGGCCAGGCTCTCTTGGTGGCCTCGGTCTTTCGGGCATCCGGCAGTCGGTGTTCGTCGTGTCGGCGGCGCTCGATCACGCGGTGCGCAGCGGCCGTATCCGCGCCAACCCGGCCCGCGGGCTCGCGGCAGCCATCACCGGCCAGCACGCCGACGCCCTCATCTTCACCGTGCCCAACGGCAGCCCGCTACGGCTGTCCAACTGGTGGCGGGCCGTGTTTCTGCCTGCTTGCACCCGGGCGGGGATCAGTGCCCGGTTCCGCGTTCATGACCTGAGACGAACGGCCGCCTCGCTCATGGTGCAGGCGGGCTACCCGCCCAAGATGCTCCAGGAGATCATGGGGCACGCCAGCATCACCACGACCTCGACCTGTACGGCCAACCTCTACCCGAGCGACATGGACCGCTACGCTGACCGGCTCGACGATGCGGCCGGGGAAGCCGGTACGGCCAGAATCAGGCCAGATGACGATGAGGTCTCACATGGCTGAGTGTAGAAACCGACTCTACGCTGCGGAGAGACTGAGCGCGCTCGGAGGGACTCGAACCCCCAACCTTCTGATCCGTAGTCAGATGCTCTATCCGTTGAGCTACGAGCGCAGTCATTGCAGGGTACTGCACTCCGAACCTTCACGGTGCAGGCTAGAAGATCCGCAGGGACCTGGAGCGCTACTAGAGTGTCTTACTCTCTGGTCGTAATCGGGTTAAGGCCTGACGGCCAGCAGCGGGTTCGTGCTCCACCTGCCGGCCGCTGCGGCGAGGGCGGTCCAGCCGAGCCGGCCGGCCCGGGCGGTCAGGTCCTCCAGGCTCCCAGACTCACCTGCCCACACCCCTAGGGCGAACAGCACCGCTCCTTGGGGCCACAAGTCCCAGCGCAGGTTCAGGAACGTGTGGGCGTTGCCCGGCGGCCACCGCGGCCACACCAGGAAGGCGGTCACCGCGATCAGGACGGCAGCAGCCACCATGACCTGGGCCCCGGACCAGCGGCGCGCAACTGGCGGCGGGTGCACACACCGCAGCAGGGCATACGCCAGCGAGAAAGCCAGCAGCGCCGCCACGAACCACATCACCCCCACTTCGTACGGCCCGCCGGACGGGGGCGGCACGCCCCAGTAGAGAGCCAGAGTGGGGTGCTGGCCCCGGCCGAGATCACCCAGATAGGCGGCTAGCCTGTCGATCAGGAAGATGAAGACGATCAGCGGGACACCAAGCCGCAGCAGCCTCGCGCGGGCGAACGCAGCCGCGCCCGTGTGCGCCAGGGAACGTGCGGAGAACCAGCCGGCGACCAGGAACAAAGGTCCCAGCGCAAAAAGCGAGACGACATAAGCCGGAAAGAACGCCGTAGTCCAGATCTTCGACGTGGTGCGGTCCATGTAGTACCAGTCGGAACCCCCGAGATACGCCGTGGCCGTGTGCCACACCACGACTACGGCGATGACCAGCACGCGGAGGTTGTCCGCCCAATGCTGCCGCGGACCAGGTGCAGCGGCACTGCCATATGGCGAGGCGAGAATCTCGTGTGACGAGGCCATGACGTTCTCCGCAGTCAGGGCCAGGATGATTTCGGGGATCATGGCCTCTGCAGGGCCTAACGTCCCTGGGCGGGCACTCGCAAGTCCCCAATCCGGCTCTGCTTGTTTGCCAGCGCTGAGCAGCTGTCCGCGGCGTCACAAATCAGCCGCTGCCCAGGCCGCGGTTTTCAATCAAAAGTCCCGGCGGAAGAGCCACAGCGCGGGAACGCCGGCTGCGACCGCATAGGCGGCGAGGACTGCGAGATCGGTGCCGGCCCAGCCGAACCCGAACCAGGCGTTCTGCACGGCGGTGACGAGGTGGGTGAGTGGCAGCACGCTGCCGAAGTCGCGCAGGCCCGTGGGCAGGACGGCCCGGGGCGGTGCGGTGCCCGAGATGAGCCATAGCGCGAAGAACAGCATCAGGCCGATGCCCTGGGCCGAGCGGCTGGTTCGGATCACGGCCGCGAGCAGCAGCCCGATCGCTCCGAAGGCCGCGGTTCCGGCCAGGAGGGCGACGGCAACTCCGAGCACGTCCTGGGGCAGCATTGTGTGGTATGCGAGCCGGGCGACGATGGCCATCACGAGGGTGCCGACCACGAACGTCACGAGCGCGAGCGTGAGTTGCGCGCTGACGAGGGTCGATGCGGGAACCGAGGATGCGCGGAAGCGCCGCAGGATCCCGCGCTGGCGGTAGCTGGTGAGAGTGATGGGAAGGGTCATGAGCCCGAGCGCCGCGACGATCCCGGCTACCGAGGCCGCCGTGTAGTAGTTGGCGGGGGTCACGCCGCGCCAGATGAGGATCCCGTTTTGGATCTTTCCGGCGTCGGCCCGGCTGTTCCCGAACACGGCTGCGAGCAGCATCATCATCATGAGTGGGAAGGCGAGCACGAAGACGAGCGAGAAGGGTTCGCGGCGGAAGAGCCGGAACTCGGTGCGTGTCATCGCGAGGTAGCCGTGCATCGTTGTCACCCCCTGACGTCCCGTCCGGTCAAGGCCAGGAACGCATCCTCGACCGTTGGGCGCTCGACCCGCAGGTCGAGCGGGACGATCTGGTGCGCGACGAGCTCGGACGCGACGAGCGCCAGCACCGGGCCGGTGCCACGGATCTCGACTGCCTCCCCGTGCCGGGCCATGGACTCGACCACGTCAAGCTTCTCCAGCCAACCCAGATCGGGCTCGGACGCGCTGAACCGCACGACCGACGGCAGCCCCAGCCCGTCGATCAGCCGCTGCGGGGTGTCGAGCGCGACCACCCGCCCGCGGTTGACCACAGCGACCCGATCACAGAGGTGTTCCGCCTCGTCCATGAAGTGTGTCACCAGCACAACCGTCGTACCGCGTTGCCGGATCTCCCGGATCAGCTCCCATGTCGCTCGCCGGGCCTGGGGATCGAGCCCTTGCGTCAGCTCGTCGAGGAAGACCACCTCGGGTGAGTTGACGAACGCGAGCGCGATGAACAGTCGCTGGCGCTGACCGCCCGAGAGACTGTCGAAGGCCTGAGTGCGCAGGTCGTCCAATCGTCACCGAGCCAGCAGCTCGCCACAGTTGACGGGATGGTGGGCAAACGCCGCGAACAGCTCGATGGACTCGGCGACCCTCAGCCGGCCTGGCAGCGAGGAGTCCTGCAGTTGCGAGCCGATGCGCTGCCGCAACTGCGCAGCCTGGGTTGCCGGGTCGAAACCGAGCACCCGAATCGTTCCGCCATCGGCGCGGCGAAGACCTTGGACGCACTCGACGGTCGTCGTCTTGCCGGCGCCATTCGGGCCGAGGATACCAAAAATCTCTCCCGCCTCGACGTCGAACGACAGGTCGTCAACGGCCACGATACGACGGTAGGTCTTACGCAGGTGATCCACCGTAATCACACCCATATCACCAGGCTTTACGCCCGGTGCGACGGTCGCCAGGGACGAAGGTCTTTAGACCCCGGGTCTTACGGAATGACGATCTGTCAATGTGTCATAGCCACGAACCCCCTGCTACCGCATCATCACCACCGCCGCACATCGGCTCAGGGACGAGCAGAACAGCCACGCAGAGCACGCCGACCGGCCGCGTGTCACCGCGCCCGATCGGCGGCTCGGCCTGCGCGCCTCACGCCTCACGCCGGTTGAGCGTGTGATCCCGGCGCACCAGGTCAGGTTGACGCCAACAGTTGCCCGTCGTCGTGGCGGGCCGCGATCGGCGACGTGACGCTCATGCCCGCACTCGGAGGTTCTTGCTGGCCAGGAACGCCTTCAGCGCGGCGCGCAGCTGGGCAGAGACGGTAGCGTGCTCGTGCTCCACCTGCCGCCAGGAGATCGCTATCCGGTGTGCAGGGTAACGGTTGGGTCTGGTTCAGGCGGCTGCCGCGGCCGCGTGTCGTTCGTGCCGCCCAGCCGATTCCGGCAGCGACCCTTCTGGCCAGCTGGAGTACGAGCCGACGGGGCCATCTTGGGCCAGGTCGTTGACGTGCACGGCGAGCAGAATGGCGCCATCTATCAGGAGGTCACGCTCGGTAGGAGTGATATCGCCCCGGTCAGCCCGCTCGCGGAAGATCGCGCAGATGTGCTGGAGTGCTGCATCAACAGTAAGCACGGTGACCACAGTTCCCACCTCACCCAAGGCATACGCCAGGGATGCCAAGCCGGTTATGGGCTTTGGTCCTCACTGTGGGCCTGCCTTACTGCCCGTGAAGAAAGAGTCTGGTGACTCCTGAACCCGGATGGCGCACCACCGCCCGGCGAGCGCTGGCGCCATGCCGAGCACGCGAAACGCGCCTACATGCTCCGTGTCGCCACGAGAGCCGTAGCAGCCCGCGGAGTGGGCTGACTGCCGGGGGATTGGATAGCGGGTGCGGGCTGCCGGCGGCGTGCCCCGCAGTCTCAACCGGACATCTTATGGTCGCGAAACGTCGAGCCTAGAATGAGGACAGGCAGGGGAAGAGGCCCGCGATGAAGCTGAATCTGGGAAGGGATTACCGCCGGCCACGCCGCGCCATCACAATCCGCCTGGTTGTCGGTGCCTGGCTTATCCTGCTGACCGTCATCCTTCTGGTCTACGGCTACTGGGGCTGGGCGTTGCTGACCGGCGCGGGAGCGGTCGCGAACCTCGGGCTGGCCTGGCTCGCCTACCGGAGAATTTCGCCGGGATCCGTCCCTCAGTGAGCATGCCGTCCTCGGAGGTCCGGGACGGGCACTCGAAGCGCGGATTTCAAGCGTCTGATCCGGTGCGCCAGTCTGCGCAGTGCCAGCGTGGCCCGCACCAAGAACCTGCCCGGTTCCCGCCCGTGCCCAGCGCCACCGATGACGGCAGCCACAGCTGGCCGTTGTATAGGCATGACAGCAATGATGGCCAGGCAGGCCCGGCCCGGCGGCCGGCTGGGCCGGCCGCCGGGGAGACGCTGATGCCCACCGCCGACCTCGAGCAGGCGCTGGCACAACACCGCCGCGAGCTGCACGTGCACTGCTACCGGATGCTCGGCTCGTACACCGACGCCGAGGATGTGGTGCAGGAAACGTTCCTGCGCGCCTGGCGGCACCGGGACGACTACGCACCCGGGACCAACCTGCGCGCCTGGCTGTACCGGGTGGCCACCAACGCGTGCATCGACGCGATCCGGGCCCGGCGGCGGCAGGTGTCCCGGCCGGGCGGCCCGGCCGAGGCGACCTGGTTGGAGCCCTACCCCGACGTGCTGCTGGACCAGGTGGCCGGGCCGGGAGACACCCCGGACACCGCCGTGGTGGCGCGGGAAACGATCGAGCTGGCCTTCATCGCGGCCATCCAGGCCCTGCCGCCGCGCCAGCGGGCCGTCCTGGTGCTCAGCGCCTCCCTCGGCTGGTCGCCGGGGGAGACCGCGCAGGCGCTGCGGATGACCCGCGCGGCGGTGAACAGTGCCCTCCAGCGGGCCCGGGCCACGCTGCGCGAGCGGCTCCCGGCCGACCGGGCCGGCTGGAGCGCGCCGTCGCTCACCGAGGAGGAGCGGGCCACCTTGCGGCGCTTCATCGACATTCATGAGCGGGGTGACGCCGCGGCCGCGGCCGCGCTGATGCGGGCCGACATCGTCGCCACCATGCCGCCGCAGCCGGGGGTGTACCGCGGGAAGACAGCCATCGCCCCGATGCTCGACATCGCTTTCGGGCCCGCAGGGCTGGGCCAGTGGCGGCTCGTCCCGGTGGGCGCCAACCGCCAGCCGGCCGCCGCGAGCTACCTGCGCCGGCCGGGGGACGGCCAGTTCCGCGCGTACAAGCTGGACGTGCTGCGGGTAGTGGACGGCCAGGTGGCCGAGACGACCACGTTCGACGCCACCCTGTTCCCCGCGTTCGGGCTGCCCTGGATCTGGCCCGGCCAGCCTGGGGGCGGACCGGCACGAGGGAACGACCGCTGAGGAGGTATAACCCATGACCGCCCTGGATCCGGGGGTGACGGCCCTGCTGGAGGGCCCCAACTACGCCCACCTCGCCACGATCCTGCCCGACGGCTCGCCGCACAGCGTCCCGCTGTGGGTCGGCGTGGAAGGTGACCGGGTGGCCTTCCTCACCGGGCCGGAGTCGCGCAAGGCCAGGAACATCGCCCGCGACCCGCGGGTCGCGCTCTCGGTCACCGACCACGAGCAGCCGTTCACCATGGCCACGATCCGTGGGCGGGTGACCGCGCGGCTCGACGGCGAGCGGGCGTGGGAGATCATCGACCGGATCTCCGCCGTCTACACCGGCGGCCCGTACCCGGAGCGGTCCGGCCGGGTGGTCTTCCTGATCAGCCCGGAGCACGTCACCACGACGGCCTATTGAGGGCGCGGGGCCGTTGCGACCTCAGCAGACGCCTGCCTACCTGGCCCGGCCGGAGGCTCAGGCCGCGCCGGGCGCTCAGGCCGTCGCGTACCGCTCCAGGCCGGCGGACTGGAGTTCCTCGGGCGCCATCGCGAACCGGTAGTGCACCGACGCGTCGAAGTTGAGCATCAGCGGCTCGGTCACGTGCGGCACCTGGCCGGCGTGGTCAATGTCAATGATCATCAGGCAGCCGCGGCCCACGCCGTTGTCGGTGAAGTAGATCACCTCGGGCTTGATCGCGCCCAGCACCTCGCCGATCTTGTCCCCGACGGTTCCCCGGCGGACGTAGGAGTTGAACGGCTCCAATGGAAAATCGACCTCGACGATGAGCTTCATGATTCCCCCCAAAACGGCCAGCGACCTGCTGACCTGGTCACGACCCTACGGCCGCGGCGGTCAGCCCGTCCACGACCGCAGCGTCCCGCCGGGCTCCGGCAGCACCGGGGTCAGCGCGCCGTGACCGCCTCCAGCACCACCCGCGCGACCGTCTCCGGCTGCTCCAGGTAGGGCTGGTGCGCCATGCCCGGCAGCGGGTGATAGCTGGCCCGCGGCAGGCGGCCGGCCAGGGCCCGGCTCCGCTCCTGGATGAACGGCACGTCGAGTTCCCCGCAGGCGACGGTGACCGGAACGCGGACCTCGGCCAGCCGGTTCCAGGCGTCCACCCCGCTGGCCCCGGCGTCCTCCGGCACCTGGTGGCCGAGGATGACCGCGTTCATGTCCAGGGCCAGCACCCGGGCCGGGCCGGTCACCCGGCCCTCCGGCTGGCCCGGGCCGTCCAGCCACAACCACGTCTCCAGCCGGTTGAACTCGCCGCGGTCCCCGGCCGTGTCCGCCCGCTCGAGTTCCCGGTCGAACCAGGCGGTCCGCTCGTCCAGTTCCGGTTCGGGCGCGCCGCTCACGGCCGTGCCCAGCAGTACCAGGCCCGCGACCCGCTCCGGGGCGATGACCGCCGCGTCCAGCGCCACCCCGCCCCCGGCCGACGCGCCGACCAGCCATGCCGGGCCGTGCGCCACCGCGTCCAGCACGGCCAGCAGGTCCGATACGTGGGAGAACGGCCCGGGGCTGGGCGGGGTCTCGCCGAACCCCCGCCGGTCGTAGGCCACCACCGTCACCTGGGGGGCCAGGCGGGCCGCCGTTTCCCGCCAGCCACGCCGGTCCGACACGCCCTCGTGCAGCAGCACCACCACGGGCTCGCCGCCGGCCCAGCGCTCACCGGCCAGCTCGCAACCCTCCGCCGGGAACATGAGGCGTTCGGTCATGGGCAGCCAGCGTGGCCAGCCGCCGGCGGATGGCAACGGGTTTGGCCGGCCGCCAGCGCAGCCGCGCCGGGCTCTCCGTGGCCCCGGCCGTCGCCGGATCCGGGCCGGTCAGCCGGGGGATGCGGAGCAGCCGGGCCTCGATGGGGACGACTTCCGGAAACCTGGAACCTCAGACCGGGGGATAGGCGATATCCGGCCTGGTGGGGCATACTCGAAGTATTGTGCGATTCCGCCCAGACCATGCGGTAGCCCATCACCTCGGCGTTCGCCATCGCGCCGCCCGGCCCACGGCCGGGCTGGCCCCTCCTGGCCGTAGTCCTGAGGTCCGTTCTGAGAAGTGGCCAGGAGACCTTCATGCACCGTCACCGGCTGGTACGGGCACGAGCGTGGCCCGGTCCGGCGGTCCGTCACGGACGCCGCCCATGATGAACCACCCCTGGAAGCAGCCGCTGCCGCCCGAGCGGGCCGGCCGCGTCCTGCACGACGACGGCGTGCTGCGCATCACCCGCCTGGCCGGCCCGGGGCTCGCCCTGGCCGGGGAGATCGACGAGGACACTTACCCAGCGCTGGTCGCCGTGCTGGCCGAGTTCGCGGTCGGCGGCGAGGTCCACCTGGACCTGGCCGGGGTGCGCTACTGCGACCTGGCTGGGCTGCGGGCCATGGTCCGGATCGCCCGCGCCGCGCGGCCGGGGACCGCCGGGGCTGGCATCGAGGGCACGAGGGTCGTTCTGCAAAATTTGCCGCCGGCCCTGCGGACCGTCCTCAGGGTGGTCGGCTGGGATGCGTTCCCGGAACTGATCATCGAGCCGCCCGAGCCCAGCTGCGTCGGATAGCGGGGCCGCCTACCCGGCCAGCGGTTCCGCCGCGGCCGGCGGCCCGGACAGCAGGGCCAGGACGGCGCGCTCGGCGGCCCCCTGGGTGGCCAGCTCGCCGAACTCGCGGCCGGTGCCCAGCCGGCCGAGGGCCGGCTCGATCGTGCGGCCCTGCTCGTAAAGCTCGATGACCCGCGGATCGATGTACGAGGCCCGGGCGACCGCCGGGGTGTTGCCCAGGTACTCCGCGACTTCCCGGACCACCCGGGCGATGGCCCGCTTGCGGGCCGTCTCGGACGCGCCCGCCGCCGCGGACACGGCCAGCCCCACCGCGGCCAGCACGGTGGCGTGCCAGGTGCGGAAGTCCTTGACCGTGTACTCCCCGTCGGCGGACTCCCGCAGGTAGTCGTTGATGTCGGCGGCGGTCACGTCGTGCCACCGGGGCCCGCTGCGGTAGGCCAGCAGCCCGTCACCCCCACCCCGGCGCCGCTTGAGGCTGCGGATCACCGCGGTGACCCGGTCGTCCGCGAGCGCTTGCTCCCGGTGCTTGGCGGACTTTCCGATGTAGTCGAAGATCAGCTGTCCCTGGCTGATCGTCACGTGCTCGCGGCGGATGGTGGCCAGCCCGTAGGTGCCGTTCTCCTCCGCGTACTCCTCCCCGCCTGGGCGGAAGAACCCCAGGTCGACCAGGCGGATCGCGGCCGCCAGCACCCGGTCTCGGCCCAGCCCGCGGTCATTCAGGTGGCGGATCACCACCGCACGGACCCGGGGCAGCGCCGCGCCGAACTCCAGCACCCGGTCATGCTTCTCCCGGTTGCGCTGCTCCCGCCACAGGTCGTGATACCGGTACTGACGGCGGCCCGCCGCATCCGTGCCGACCGCCTGAATGTGGCCGTTGGCGTCAACGCAGATCCACACGTCTTCCCAGGCGGGCGGGATGACCAGAGCCCGGATCCGGGCCAGGATCGCTGAGTCCCGGACCGTCGCGCCGTCCGGCCCGAGGTAGCGGAACCCCCGCCCGCAGCGCCGCCGCCGGATACCCGGCCCGGTCAGGTCGCTGCGTACCAGTTCCCGGATCTCCGGCAGCTCGCTCATGGCTGCCTGCCCATTGTCCCGCGCCTTCCCGCGGCCGCGTCCCCTGACATGCCGGCCAGCTACCCGGTCGGCCGGCTGCCATGCGCCGGAACGGGTTAGCCTCGGGTTGGCCCCGGGCCACACGGGTAGCGGTCACGGGCGCCCTGATGACGGGACAGGGCGGCTTACCCGAAGGTGGAGTGGACGGGATGAGGAGGATTCGTGGCAGTACGCCAGACGGCCGAAGCGATCAAACGGTCCGCGCAGGACCCGCTGGGCATCTACCTGAACGATCACCTGGCCGGGTCCACGGCCGGGCTGGAACTGGCCCGGCGGATCGTGGCCGGCGGCAACATGCCGGCCGACGGCGAGACACTGCAGGGACTGGTCACCGAGCTGGCCGAGGACCGGTCCGCGCTGATAGACATCATGCGCATCCTCGGCGTCCCGGTCCGCAGCTACAAGGTCTTCGCCGCGTGGGCGGGCGAGAAGGCCGGGCGGGTGAAGCCGAACGGCCGGCTCCGCACCCGCTCGCCGCTGAGCAACCTGGAAGAACTGGAGTTCCTGGCCCTGGGTGTGCAGGGCAAGCTGTTCGGCTGGCGCACTCTCCGCGCTCAGGCGGACACCGATCCCCGGCTCGACGCCGCCCGGCTGGACGAGCTGTGCGCCCGCGCCACCCGCCAGGCCGGCCTCCTGGATGGGCTGCGCAGCCGCGCCGCGGCCTACGTCATCGCGGCGGCCGGGGCAGCCCGTGACTGACGGCGGCGCCGGGGTCGTCTTCGACGTCGACGGAACCCTGCTGGACTCCAACTATCTGCACGTCACCGCCTGGTGGGAGGCGTTCCGCGAACTCGGGCACGACGTCCCGTGCGCCGACATCCACCGCGCCATCGGACTAGGGTCGGAGGATCTGATCGAGCGGCTGCTGGGCCACCCGGACGAGGCCGCCAGCCAGGCGCACAGCCGGTACATCGCGCCTTACCTGGGCCGGTTGCGCGCGCTGCCCGGCGCGGCTGGCCTGCTGACCGAAACCCGCCAACGGGGCCTTCAGGTCGTGCTGGCCACCAGCGCCAAGGACGAGGAACTCGACCTCATGCTGGACGCCCTCGGCGCCCGCGAGGCGGTCGGCACGGTCGTCAGTTCCGGCGCCGTCGAGCAGGCCAAGCCCGCGCCGGACATTGTGCACGAGGCGCTGCGCCAGTCCGGTCTCGACCGCAGCCGCGCCGTGATGGTGGGGGACACCGTCTGGGACGTGCAGGCCGCCGAGCGGGCGGGCATCCCCTGCATCGGCCTGTTGTGCGGCGGTACCAGCGAGGCCGAGCTGTCCGGGGCGGGTGCCGTGGCGGTCTACCCGGGGCCCGCCGCGCTGCTGGGCCAGCTGGCGGACAGCCCCATCGGGCGGCTGCTGCCCGAAGGCGCCGGCCGGGCGAGGTAGCCTCAGGCGGTCATCGCCCCGGGTGGGCAGTCCTCGTGCGTCCAGCCGCCGTTGCCGCGGCGGCGGGCCGGCTGGCCGCCGCGGACCAGCTGACCGCATCGGGCACACGGCTGGCCGCCGGCCCGCGGCGGCGGCGCGCCCTCCCCGGCCGGTGGCCGCGCGGTCACCTCCGCCGGCTCCGGGCCCGGCGCCCCGGCCGGGTAACCCAGGCCGCCTGGACAGTACTGGCTCAGATGGACGGCGCGCACCCGCTGGCCGATCGGCATCCACCGGTTCCCCGGCGCCGCCGGGCCGCCGTGGCCGCGCTGTTCCCGCCGCACCCTGCTCGTCATCCTCCCCGGGCCGGGCCCACGTGCCGGGCCGGTCCCTGACCCCTAGGCTACTGTCGGCGGGCCAGCGGGCCAGCAGTCCAGCAGTCCAGCGGGCCGGGAGGACGGTGTCATGCGCGCCATCATCGTGAGCCAGACCGGCGGACCCGACGTGCTGCAGCTGGCCGAAGTTCCCGCCCCCGAGCCGGGCCCCGGCCAGCTGCTGGTCAGAGTGGCCGCCGCAGGCGTCAATTTCGCGGACATCTACCAGCGCGAGGGCCGGGCCAACTACGCCCGGCCGCTGCCGTTCATCCCCGGCCAGGAGGGCGCGGGCACCGTGCTGGCCGCTGGCCCGGGCCCGGGCCCGGGCCCGGGCGAGTTCGCCGTCGGCGACCGGGTCGCCTGGACCCAGGTCCCCGGCAGCTACGCCGAGCAGGTCGCCGTCCCCGCCCGGTCGGCCGTGGCGGTGCCGCCGGAGATGGAGCTGAACACCGCCGCCGCGGTCCTCCTGCAGGGGATGACGGCGCACTACCTGTGCCACAGCACTTACCCGGTGGCCGAGGGCGATCCGGTCGTGGTGCACGCCGCGGCCGGCGGGGTGGGTCTGCTGCTCACCCAGCTCGTCCGGATGCGCGGCGGCACGGTCATCGCCACCACCTCGACCACCGCTAAAGCCGAGCTGGCCCGGCAGGCCGGGGCGGCCCACGTCGCCGGGTACGACCACTTCCGCGAGGTGGTGCGCCAGGTCACCGCCGGCCGCGGGGCCGCGGTGGTCTACGACGGCATCGGCCAGGCCACCTTCGAGGCGGGGCTGGACGCCCTGCGGCCCCGCGGCTACCTGGTGCTGTACGGGGCGGCCAGCGGCCCGGTGCCGCCGTTCGACCTGCAGCGGCTGCTGCCGGCGGGCTCGCTCTATGTCACCCGCCCGACGCTCGCCCATTACCTCACCAGCCGGGAGGAACTGCTGTGGCGGGCCGGGGACCTGATGTGCTGGACCAGCGAGGGGCGGCTGGCGGTGCGGATCGGCGGGACCTACCCGATCGAGCGGGCCGCCCAGGCCCAGCAGGACCTGGCCAGCCGGCGGACCACCGGGAAGCTGCTGCTGCTGCCCGGCGGGGAGTCGGCGTGAGCCCAGCCGCCGGCCCAGCCGGCCCAGCCGCGCCGCCCGCGCCGCCCGCGCCCGCCCGCGCGGCAGCCGCGGTCCCGCTGGGCGGCCCCGCATGACCGTTGTCGCGGTCGCCCAGCTCCGCCTGGCGGTCGGTGACCCGGCCGGGAATGTCGCCGCGGCCGCCGATGCGGTCGAGCAGGCCGCCGCGGCCGGGGCCGCGCTGGTGGTCCTGCCTGAACTGTGTGACAGCGGGTACGTGTTCTCCTCGGCGGCCGAGGCCCGCCAGCTGGCCAGCCCGGTGGCCGACAGCCCGGCGCTGCGCCAGTGGCAGTCGCTGGCCCGGGCCCGGCAGATCGTCATCGTCGGCGGGTTCTGCGAGCTCGGCGGCGACGGACGGCTCTACAACAGCGCTGCGCTGGTGGACGCCTCGGGAGTGCGGGCGGTGTACCGCAAGGCGCATCTGTGGGATGCGGAGAAACTCATCTTCGCCCCCGGTGCCCAGCCGCCGCCGGTGGCCCGGATACCGGCCGGCCAGGTCGCCGTGATGATCTGTTACGACCTGGAATTCCCGGAGTGGGTCCGGCTGGCCGCGCTGGCGGGCGCCGACCTGGTCGCCGCGCCGGTGAACTGGCCGGCGGCGCCCTGCCCGCGCGGGGAGCGCCCCGCCGAGGTGGTCAAGGCCCAGGCGGGCGCCGCGGTCAACGGGATCTACGTCGCCGTCGCGGACCGGTGCGGCCCGGAGCGCGGGGTGTCGTGGGTGGGCGGCAGCGTCATTGTGGGCCCGGACGGCTACCCGCTGGCCGGGCCGGCCGTTCCCGGGGAGCCCGCGCTGCTGGCCGCTGACTGCGACCTGGCCGCGGCCCGGGACAAGCGGATCACCACGCACAACGACCTGCTGGCCGACCGCCGTCCGGAGCTGTACGGCGCGGGGCCGGCCCAGGACGCCGGCTCCCCGGCCGCCCCGCCCGGGCCTGGTGGCCCGGGGTAGCGGTCCGGAGTCAGTCGCCCACCGTCACGGTGTGTACGGTACGGTGCTGGGGCCGGTGCCCCCCGTTCCCGGCGGCGGGGCCAGGGTGGCAGAAGCAGGCGCCGCCAGCAGGGCGGCCGTCCCGCCGCTGAGGGCGGCGGCCATGGCGGCCAGGCAGGCCAGACGGCGGGCGGTGCGCTGGGCGATACGGCGGATGGTCCACATCTCGGTCTCCTCGGACTCGGAAGAATGGTTGAGCTGTAGCCCGAACGTATGGCCGCATCGTCCGGCGGCGGACCGGGCGCTGCTCCTCAGATTCCAACCCCGGTTCCCCACTTTTGCGGCGGTCCGGGCGGCGTTCCCGCCGCCGCCGCCGTGCGGCCAGCCGGATCAGCCCGGGTAGCGCGCGGCGGTGGCCGAGACCCGCAGTGCGTACACCGACGTGGTCGCGCAGATGAAGAGGTGGTTACGCTGCCGGCCACCGAAGGCCAGATTGGCCACCGTTTCCGGCACGTGGAGCTTGCCCAGCAGGGTGCCGTCCGGATGGAAGCAGTGCAGCCCGTCACCGGCGGCGGCCCAGATCCGGCCATCGCTGTCCAGCCGCAGCCCGTCGAAGGTGCCCGAGCCACACCGGGCGAGCACCTCACCGCCCGTCAGGCCGCCAGACGCGGTCACCTCGAACCGGCGGATGTGCCGCTCCGCGCTGTCGGACACATACAGGTACTGCTCATCCGCGCTGAAGGCCAGGCCGTTCGGGCGGTTGAAGTCCCCGGCGGCGATCTCCGGCTGGCCGGTGCCAGGGTCGACCCGGTACAGGTGGCACGCGCCGATCTCGCTGTCCGCCCGGTGCCCCTCGTAGTCGCTGTCGATGCCGTAGCCGGGATCGGTGAACCAGATCGAGCCGTCCGCGCGCTCCACGACGTCGTTCGGGCTGTTCAGCCGCAGACCGCGGTAGCGGTCGGCGAGCACGGTGACCGACCCGTCGTGCTCGGTCCGGGTGACCTGGCGGGCCCCGTGCTCGCAGCTGACCAGGCGCCCATGCCGGTCCACGGTGTGCCCGTTGGCGAAGTGGGACGGGTGGCGGAACACGCCGACCGCGCCGGTCGTCTCGTCCCAGCGCAGCAGCCGGTCGTTCGGGATGTCACTGAACACCAGGTAGCGGCCGGCCGGGAACCAGGCCGGCCCCTCGGTCCAGCGGCAGCCAGTGTGCAGGATCTCCAGCCGCCGGTCACCGTGGACGCCGCGGAATCGCTGATCGATCCGCTCGAAACGGGCGGGCACGGTCTCGGTCATCGCGGCTTCCGGCCGGCCGGCTACTGCCGGTCCTCGCGGACCGCAATGCCGAGCAGCCAGCCGACCAGCGCGACGATGATCGCGCCCCAGAACGCAGCCCAGAACCCGGCGACGTGGAAGGGCAGGGACAGGCGGCCGGCCACCCAGCTGACCAGCCAGAGCAGCAGGCCGTTGACGACCAGCCCGGCCAGGCCGAGGGTCACCACGTACAGCAGGCACCCGACCGCCTTCACCACCGGCTTGATGACCGCGTTGACGATCCCGAAGATCACCGCAACGGCCAGCAGGGTGCCGGCCTTGGCGGCGGTGCTGCCCGGTCCTAGCTGGATGCCGGGCACCAGGGCCGCCGCGGCGGCCAGGGCCGCGGCGGTCAGCACCGCCCGGATCAGGACGTGCATGGAGCAATCCTGCCATGTCACCGGGCTCTCTCAGGCCGTCCCGGCCCGCTGGCCCAGGCGTCCCGGCCCAGGCCCGCTGGCCTCATGCCGCGGCTAACGGCCGGAAGCGGTCCCCGGACGGTCCCACTTCGGGCAGACCGGGTAAATACATATAGTTCAAGACACCTAAGTTAATTAGTAATGAGAATGGTCCTGCAATTCGCGCTTTGGCTGGACATCCCCGCGCTGCTCATGCCACGATGACAACCGCACGGCGGGGTGCGGCAGCCTTGGGTCCTGGGCCGCCGCCCATCTGTGCCTGGGGGGGACGAGGGCTCCGGTGCCTTCTTCCCGGGTTGTTGGACACGGGCCTCCGGCCCGGTGGAGCACTCGAAGGCTGGTTTCCCTGGTCTGCGGTTCTGCCTGCCTGGAAGCACGTGGGAGGGGGGAATTTACTGTGGGCTGTGTCTGGCAGTTGACCTACCCGCCCGACGGGCGGTTCGCCGATGTCCGGGTAGATCACCGGTTCGCACCGCGGCACCGCAAGCCTCCGCGGTGGCAGAGAATTGCCAGCGTGGCGGTAGCGCCCGTGGTGCGGGTGCGGGTGCGGCTATTTCCACCGGAAATGCACGAAGAGCCGGCCGAAGTTCTTTGAGTCTTTCTCGACGCGCGAGTAGAGCGCCTTGATTTCTTTTTGCTCTAGAAAGCGCAGTACGTGCTTCTTGAGCTGACCTGAGCCCTTACCGGGAATGATCTCGACGACCGGCGCCTTCTTGGCTACGGCCTCGTCGATGATCGCCCGGAGCGCCCGGTCGATGTCCTGGCCACGGTTGTAGATGTCGTGCAGGTCGAGCTTCAGCTTCATGACGTCATCCTGCCTGGCGCTGGCTCCAGGTGCAGCTGGCTCATGATGAGGCGGACGGTGTCGCCGGGCGGCCCCGTCTCGGTCACCACCAGGGCCCGCTCCGCCGGCTCGGGTACCTGCGCGTCGGCGAGCTGGCTGTCCAGCAGGGCGGACGGGAAGAAATGGCCGTGCCGGGCCAGCAGCCGGGCGCGCAGCACGTCGCGGCTGGTGGCGAGGAACACGATGCGCACTTCGGGCCGGCCGGCGGTCAGCTCGTCCCGGTAGTGGCGCTTCAGTGCCGAGCAGGCCAGCACCGCCGACTGGCCCGCGGCCAGGTAGCCGTCGATGCGCGCCGTCACCGCGGCCAGCCACGGCTCGCGGTCCGCGTCGGTCAGCGGGTGCCCGGCCCGCATCTTGGCCACATTGGCCGCCGGGTGCAGCGCATCGCCGTCGGTGAAGGGCCAGCCCAGCCGGGTGGCGAGCAGGGCGCCGACCGTTGACTTGCCGCTGCCGGAGACGCCAGCCACGACGACGATCATGCCGCGAGCCTACCGGCGGTATAACCGATGTCACGCCACCGGGAGCCGCCCCGCTGTTAGGGTCGAAGCCTGCGGGATGCCGGTGGGCTGTCCCGTCCCCCAGCGCCAGGAGATGGGATGCGCGTGCGCCGCTCCTTGTCCATTGCCGTGGGCACAGCCGCTGTGGCCGCCGCTGTGGCCGGGACCACCTCGGCGCCCGCGGGAGGCGCGGTCGGCGCAGGCGCGGTCGGCGCAGGCGTACTGGTCAGCCCGGATGCGGTGCACGCCATGCCCGCCGACACGCACGGCGTGCCGGACACCGGTTACTGCGAGACGAGTTACCATATCGCCTGCTACCGGCCGGCCCAGCTGCAGGCCGCTTACAACGTCGGCCCGCTCTACCGGCACGGCATCACGGGCAAGGGCCAGACGATCGTGATCGTCGACTCGTTCGGTTCGCCCACCGTGCGCCGGGACCTGGCCAGGTTCGACCAGACCTTCCATCTGCCCGCGCCGCCGTCGCTCACGGTCATCCAGCCGGCTGGCCCGGTCCCGCGGTACCGGGCCACGTCGAACCGGGAAGGCTGGGCCGGTGAGACCGACCTGGACGTGGAGTACGCCCACGCGATGGCCCCCGGCGCGAAGATCCTCCTGGTGGAGACGCCCACCTCGGAGAACGAGGGCACCACCGGCTTCCCGCAGATCGTCGCGGCCGAGAACTACGTGATCGACCACCACCTCGGCGGGGTCATCAGCCAGAGCTTCTCGGCCACCGAGCAGACCTTCCCGTCCAGGCAGGCGCTGCTCAACCTGCGCAGCGCCTACCGGAACGCGGCCCGCAAGGGCGTGACCGTGCTGGCCGCGTCGGGCGACAGCGGCGCCGCAGACGTGAAGTTCAACCAGTCCACCTACTATCTGCACCCGGTGACGAGCTGGCCCGACAGCGACCCGCTGGTCACTGGAGTCGGCGGCACCCAGCTGCACCTGGCCGGCAGCGGCCGTACCCGGCCCGCCACGGTCTGGAACGACACCTACAACGTCCCCACCAACCAGTACATCTTCGGCGGCAACGGGCCGAATCCGCTGGCCGGTGGCGGCGGCAAGTCGGTGATCTTCTCCCGGCCGTCCTACCAGAACGGCGTGCGGTCGGCCGTCGGCCGGCAGCGGGGGGTGCCGGACATCTCGATGAGCGCCGCCTGCAATGGCGCGGTGGTCATGTACCAGAGCTTCGCGGGCCAGCCGGCCGGCTGGTATCCCACCTGCGGCACCAGCGAGGCAACTCCGCTGTTCGCGGGCATCGTGGCGCTGGCTGACCAGGCGGCCGGGCACCCGCTGGGGCTGATCAACCCCGCGCTGTACCGGCTGGCCCGCTCCGGCGCCCGGGGCATCGTGGATGTGACCTCGGGTAACAACACCGTTTCGTTCCGCCAGGGTGGCCGGCGGCACACCGTGACCGGCTTCACCGCCGGGCCCGGCTATGACCTGGCCTCGGGTCTCGGCACCATCAACGCGGCCGAGTTCGTGCCGGAACTCGCCGCGGCCACCCACAAGTAAGCCAGTGCGCCCCGCGGCTTTGAGCCAGTGCGCCCCGCGGCTGCGCCCCGCGGCCCGGCAGCGGGGTTCGCGAGCCAGCCAGTTACGCAACGTAGTCACTGGGCAGCCGCATGCTGTCCTTTCGGGGCCATTTTTGAGGGCGCCCACAAGCGATCCTTAAACGGTCTGGCCGCCCCTCGCGCCGTCCACCCAGGCGTGGCCAGAATATTTGTGTTTTAGGTATACCGCCTGGCTGGGGGTGGTATTGTCCGCCTCCGCAGACCACTGCGGGGCCGCCTCCCAGGCGCCCGGAAAACAATTTGAAATTCCGCAAACGCCTACGCCGCCGGCCTTCCCGGGCCGGCGGCGACGATGTACTCCTTGTCCGGGTTTGCACGCTTCGGTGACCGTGCGTACCTTAGGGCGCTGCAACCCCGAATTCGGACAAGGAGCATCATGAGGGTACGAACCTGGGTAATTACCGCAACAGGGGCGGCTGGACTCGCTATTGGTCTCGCCGGCCCTGCCATGGCCAGCACCCACACGGTGCAGTCAGGTGACACGCTCAGCGGGATCGCAGTCCAGTCCGGCGTTTCGCTGTGGAGCCTGGAGGCAGCCAACCCGCAGATCAAGAACCCCAACCTGATCTTCGTGGGCCAGCAGGTCAATGTGCCCGACGGTAAGTCCGGCAGCAGCTACACCAGCAGCTACACCGGAAGCTCGTCCACCACGGGCGACGGTGACGGGGACGCCGACGACGGCGTGGCCGCGGCCAGCACCCCTGCGCCGTCGCAGTCGGTGAGCACCCCAGCGCCATCCACCGCGTCGGCCCCGAGCTCGACGGTGACGCAGGCCAGCGGCGGCTCCGCCTCCTCGTCGTTCCAGCAGTGCGTCGCCTGGCGGGAGTCGGGGAACAACCCGACCGCCTCCAGCGCCGGCCTGTAC
Organism: uncultured Actinomycetes bacterium; assembly: GCA_963837515.1. Classification (GTDB taxonomy): domain Bacteria; phylum Actinomycetota; class Actinomycetes; order Streptosporangiales; family Streptosporangiaceae; genus RYN-230. Next base: position 231,793 of record CAWINT010000013.1, on the reverse strand, counting down.
GGCATCCTGCCGAGCACCTGGGCCAGCCTCGGCCTCTCCGGGACTGCCGGCCAGGCCTCGGTGGCCCAGCAGACCCAGGCGTTCCAGCAGCTGTACGCCAAGTACGGCACCTCGCCCTGGGCCCCGTACGACGGCTGCTGACCCAGCCCTGTCGCCAGCCCCGGCCGCACCGGTTCCAGTTGCGGCCGGGGCTGTGCCGTGCCAGGTCACGGTGGCGGGCGGCGGCCCCCTACGGTGGTGTTATGACCACCGTCAGCAGTGCCCCGGGTGCGGGGCTGCCAGCCAGCCAGGGCAGCCCCAGCGTCCTGGTGGTAGAAGACGACCCCAGTCTGGCCACTCAGCTGGTCCGCGGGCTGGTTCGGGGCGGCTACCGCGTAGACCACGTCACCACGGGCCGCGAGGCGCTCGCCGCAGCCGGCCCGGACGTGGTGCTCCTGGATCTGGGGCTGCCCGATATCGACGGCGTGACGGTCTGCCGCCAGCTCCGCGAGCGGTCCACGGCGGCGATCATTGTGGTCACGGCCCGGGGCGAAGAGCCCGAGCGCGTCCTGGCCCTGGACGCGGGCGCCGATGATTACCTGGTCAAGCCGTTCGGCCTGGCGGAGCTGCTGGCCCGGATCCGGGCGGTGCTGCGCCGCATCCGCCCGGAAAGCGAGGTGCTCCGGCACGGCCCGCTCACCGTGGACCTGCGGACCTGCAAGGTCAGCGTGCACGGCCGCGAGGTGGCGCTGACGCCTAAGGAATTCGACATCCTCGAATGCCTGGCCAGCGATCCTGGCCGGGTGATGACCCGGCAGGAGATCCTGGAGAGCGCCTGGGACGCGCATTGGTACGGTCCGACGAAGGTCCTCGATGTGCACGTGGCGGCGCTGCGCCGCAAGCTCGGCCTGCCCGGCCTGATCGAGACGGTGTACGGCAGGGGTTTCCGGCTCGGCGAAGTGTGATGGCCCGCCGCATCGTCCTCACCATGCTGGCTCTGATCGGCGCGCTCCTGGTGACCACGGTGGTGCCGCTCGGGCTGATCACCACCGGGCACGAGCGGCATTCGTTCCAGGAGGACACCACCCTGACGGCCCGCACCCTGGCGGCCGTGGCCGAGGACCGGCTGGGCGGTGAGGCGCGGGCCACCTCACTGGCGCGGGCCCTGGCGCAAACCCGGCGGGCCGGCGAGGGAGCCCGCGTTTACAGCGCCACGGGCCGGCTGACGGCCACGACTGGGGGCGCCTGGGCCACCGTCCCCGCCGCGGCGCTGCGCGCGGCTCTGCGCGGGCGGACCAGCGTGGACCAGGGCTTTGATGACCGGCTTCAGGTGGCCGTCCCGGTGACCGGGGACGATGGCGGCTCCGTGCTGGGCGCGGTGGTGCTCTCCCGTTCCGCCGTCGAGCTGGAGGAGCGGGTCGATGTGCTGTGGGGCTGGCTGGCCGCCGTCGCGGCGGCCGGCCTGGCCGCCGCCGCCGTCGCGGCGATTGCCCTGGCCCGCTGGGTGAGCCGCCCGCTCAGCTCACTGGACGTCGCCGCGCAGCAGCTGGGTGGCGGCGCGCTGGATACCAGGTCGGATGCCGATCATGGGCCGCCAGAGGTCCGCCGGCTGGCACAGAACTTCAACACGATGGCCGGCCGCTGGAGTCCCTGGTGCACGGCAACCGGGCCGCCATGGCGGACGTCTCGCACCAGCTGCGGACCCCGCTGGCCGCACTGCGCCTGCGGCTGGACGTGCTGACCCAGGACGCCGACCCGGCCACCACGGAGGAACTGGCCGGCGCCCAGGTCGAGATCGCCCGGCTGTCGCATCTGGTGGACGGCCTGCTGGCCGTGGCCCGGGCCGAGAACGTGGTGGCCGAGCCGGTGTGCACCCCGGTGGACGAAGTGATCAGAGACCGCGTGGCCGCCTGGCGGCCGGTGGCCGAAGAGCGCGGGATGGAGCTGTGCCAGACCGGGGCCGGGCCGGTGTGGGGACTGGCTGGCCCGGGCCACCTGGAGCAGATCCTGGACAACCTGCTGGCCAACGCCCTGGATGCGGTGCCCCCGGGTGGCCAGGTGGTGATCAGTGCCGCCGCCGCCGAGCGGACCAGGATCACCGTGGCCGACGACGGCCCTGGCATGACACCACGCCAGCAGGAGATGGCGTTCCGCCGGTTCGTCAGCAGCACACCCGGAGGGGCCGGGCTTGGACTGGCCATCGTGCACCGGCTGGTCACGGCCAACGGGGGCGCGGTCCGGCTGTCCGATACCCCCGGCGGGGGCCTGACGGTCACGGTGGACCTGCTGCCCGCGGTGCCGGAGCGGGTCACCCGGCAGGCCGGCCCCTCCACCTGACGGCGGCCCTATCCTTACCGGTTCTGAACGGTTCCTGAACTAGTTCCCGGCAGGCCGCCCCGCAGTCTGGATGGACGGGGATAGCCGCTGGGCGGCCGATCTGGCCGGGAGACCCTCTCCTGGCCGGGCATTGAGTACATTCTGAGCCGTCTGGGCTGGGTGAGCTGGGGAGGAGTGATCTGATGGCGGACTACGGTCCTGGGTCAACGGGCCGGCGTGGCCCCTTCGATCCACCAGGGCCGGGCGATGCCGGGGACGCCTACCCGCCGCCGGACCGGGCCGCCCCGCGCCGCGGCTACCCGCCGACGGCCGAGCGCGGTGCCTATCCATCGCAACGTCCGGCCGCCGGGCGCACCGGCTACCAGCCGGGCGGCCAGCCCCCTGATGCACAGCGCAGGCGCCGGGTGCTGGGTCCGTACGGCCCGCGGGAGGAAGGCGGCCCGGCTGGGGCGGACAGTCCCTACGCGGCGCCCGGTTACGGCCCCCCGGGCTACCAGCCGACCGGGTACGGCCCGCCGCCTGGTTCTTCCCCGGCCGCCGCGCGGGTCGCGGCACCGCCGTGGGAGCGGGCGGGCCGGGGCCAGGCCGCCCGGCGGGATCCCACCGGCGGTGCTGAGGGCAACACCCGTCTCACCGGCATCACGGGGGCAGTGCTGTTGCTGCTGTTCGCCGCCGAGGGTTTCACCCTCCTGTCCATCCACCAGATGATCACCCTGCACTTTTTCCTCGGCATGCTGCTGCTCGGCCCGGTGGCGCTGAAGGCCGCCTCGGTGTGCTACCGGTTCGCCCGGTATTACACCGGGGCACCGCAGTACCGGCGCAACGGACCGCCGGCTCCGCTGCTGCGCCTGATCGGCCCGTTCGTGCTGCTGCTGTCGCTTGCCGTGCTGGGCACCGGCGTGCTGCTCGGCGTCACCGGCCAGGCTCAGCCGTGGCTGTTCCTGCATAAGGCGACCTTCGTGCTCTGGTTCGGCGTGATGACCATCCACGTCCTGGCCTACATCTGGCGGCTGCCCGCGCTCATCGGCCCGGACCTGGGCGCGGGCCGGCTGCGCCGGGCTCAGGAGGTCATCGGCGGCCGCCGCACCCGGTGGCTGCTGCTGGCCGCCTCCCTCGCCGGCGGCCTGGTGATCGCCCTGGCGACAGTCCATTGGGCCGGCCCCTGGACCACCTTCCACCACGGCGGCTGACCGGCCTCGTCCCCTCAGACCTCGTAGTCGAAGATGAGAGCCAGGGCGTCGTCGAGCTTGCGCAGGGTCTCCTCGGCCAGCTGGCCGACCTTGTCACCGGACAGCCGGCTGCGCCGCACCCGCACGGCCGAGTAGGACTCCAGGTGCCCGCGGACCGGGTCGCCGCAGCCCAGCGCCACCACGTACGGCGTCTCGGTCAGGTCCGGTCGGTCGCTGACCTTGACCACCACCGGGTGACCGGTGATCGCGTTAAACCCGTCGTTGCTGACGATGGCGACGTACCCTGACCTGGCTACTCCCTGGTAGGCGTAGACCTCACCGCGGTTCACGCGGCGCCCTTGCCGGCACCAGGGGGGAAGTCGCCGGCGTTGCCCTCGGTCCAGTCGGCCCAGTCGTGCCCGGAAACCTTGTCCGCCTCGGCGATGGCGCTGGCCGCGTCCCGCTGGATCTTCTCCCGGGCCGCCCGGGTCATCCAGGCCGACATCGTCAGCCCGGCACGGTCCGCTTCCGCCCGCGCCTGGCGGTAGGCGCGTTCGCCCATGCTGATGCTGAAGGTCTTCACAGACATGTTCACAACGCTAGCAACGACATTCCTGCCAAGCGGTCCGAACACCCAAGCCGGGCGTACCCCCCCAAGCAGCGCCAGATCGGGCGGCCGGCCGGTCTGCTGAGCTCAGGGTGCCACCGCCGGGGCCAGCGCCACCGCTGCCTCACTCGTGGCCACCAGGAACGTCAGCGTCTCCTGCAGGTACAGCTCCACGGACGACGCGTCGTGGCTCAGGTAGCCGATGGAGATGTCCTGGCCCAGGTACAGCGAGAAGTCACCGCCCCGGGTGCTCAGCACGAGCGCGCCCTCGATCGCCGGGGCCCAGATGATCTCGCCGTTGACCAGCCGGTTGATGTGCTCCCGGACCGGATACCCGTGGTCCCTGGTCTCGCTGACGGCGGTGTAGGCGTCCGCGCTCAGCAGCACCGAGTACGGCCCGTTCACGCCCGCCTCGCGCAGGTGGCGCAGCGCCTCGGCGATCGCCTCCGGGTAGCTGAGCACGTCGGACGGCAGGGCCATCACCGGGTTGCTGGTCACCGACCGGATGCCGCCGATCTGGCCCGCCGGGTAGCCCTCGAAGATCGCCCGGTCCTCGGCGAACGCGATCAGCCGCGCCGCGTCCTTGACCGGCTGCCAGTCCGCGTCCTGGGCGCCGCGCTCCACGTCATCGACGGCATTGCGGTCCACCCGGAACGGCACCCGGAACTCGATGAGCGGCAGGACCTCCCGCGCCCGGGCGACGATGCCGTCCTGCGGCGCCGCCACATCGCGCAGGTGCCCGGTGCCGACCGCGGCCTCGCTGAAGCCTTCCGGGCCGTGCACGTCGACCACCCGCCGTCCGGCAAGGTTGCGCCGCAGCGTGCGCGCGGCCTCCTCCTCGATCTCCGCCCAGGCGGCCCCGGAGATCGGGGCAAGCTCGCGATGCAGGTTGTTCATTGCTCAGTCTCTCCTCTGAGGCTGCCGATTTCGAGTGATCCGCCGGACTGACGCGGCGCAACGGGCGGTGCGCCGTCGTCCCCGTCCGCCGCCCCGTCCGCGCCTTCCGCCCGCGGCTGGGCGAGGCTCTCCAGCACCTCGCCCGAGGGCACGAAGAACAGAACGCCGGTAACCGCGCGGCTGACATCCAGAATCCGGTCATAGTTCCCGGGCGGCAGGCCGACGAACATGTTCCGCAGCATCTGCTCGATCGGCTCGGGAGACCGGGCGTAGCCGATGAAGTAGGTGCCGAACTCTCCGTCGCTGGGACGGCCGAACGGCATGTTGTCCCGGACGATGTTGATGTCGTTCCCGGCCTCGTCGGTCAGCGACGTCAGAGCGTTGTGCGCAAAGCTGGGCTTGACCTCGTCGTCCAGTTCGATGTTGTCCAGCTTGGTGCGGCCGATGATGCGCTCCTGCTCTTCGGTCGGCAGGGCGTTCCACTGGTCCAGGTCATGCAGGTACTTCTGCACGATCACGTAGCTGCCCCCCGCGAACGCCGGGTCCTCCGGCCCGATCACGGTGGCGTCGATCGCGTCGGCGCCGGTCGGGTTCTCCGTCCCATCCACGAAGCCGAGCAGGTCCCGGTCGTCGAAATACCGGAATCCGTGCACCTCGTCCTCGGGCGTCACCGCGTCGCCCAGCCGTTTGAGGAGCTGGGTGGCCAGCTCGAAGCACAGGTCCATCCGCGACGACCTGATGTGGAACAGCAGGTCACCGGGAGTGGCTGGGGCGTGCCGTCCCCCGGCCTGCAGTTCACGGAACGGGTGCAACCCGGCCGGCCGCGGCCCCGGGCCGGCCAGCCGGTCCCACAGCCCGGAGCCGAGGCCGGTCACGCAGCTCAGGTTGGCCTCGAGACCCCGGAACCCGACGGCGCGCAGCAGCGCGGGCAGGTCGCCCAGGACACTGCGCACGACTTCCCGGCTCTTCCCGCCCGGGCGCACCGCCAGCACCAGGAAGACCGCCGTACCGGTCAGCTGCGCGGCGACCGGCTGCGGGGCGGCCACCGGCTGGGTGACCGCCCCGGCCTGCAAGGATCCTTCCGGGGTCATCGGGGCTGCCGGCTACAGGTGCGGGCCGAGCAGAGTCAGGTCCGCCGGGGACAGCCGGTCCCGGGCCGTCTTGGCCTGGTGCCAGTACGGGTAGAGCAGCGGCGGCGCGCTGGCCTTGTCCAGCCGGCTGATCTCCTCGGCGGTCAGCTTCAGCTCCGCCGCGGCCAGGTTGTCGGCCAGCTGCTCGCTGGTCCGGGCACCGATCACCACCGTGCTCACGGCGGGCTTGGCCAGCAGCCACGCCAGGGCCACCTGGGCGGCCGATACGCCGTGCGCGGCGCCCACCTCCAGCAGCACGTCCACCGTGTCGTGCAGCTTGTCCGGGTCGTAGACCGGCGGTTCATTCCAGTCGGTCAGCTGGCGCGAGCCCGAGCTGGGCCGGCTGTCGCGGCGGTACCGGCCGGACAGCAGGCCGCCCGCCAGCGGGCTCCACACCAGCAGGCCGATGCCTTGGTCCACCGCCGCCGGGATCAGCTCGTACTCGGCGTCACGGGCCTGCAGCGAGTAGTAGATCTGCTGGCTGACGAACCGGGGCAGGTCACGGTGGTCGGCAATGCCCAGCGCCTTCATCAGCTGCCAGCCCGTGTAGTTGGAGCACCCCACGTAGCGGACCTTGCCGGACCGGACGAGCAGGTCGAGCGCCGCCAGGGTCTCCTCCAGCGGGGTCACGCCGTCCCACTCATGCACCTGGTACAGGTCGATGTGGTCGGTGCCGAGCCGGCGCAGGCTCGCCTCGCAACCGTCCAGGATGTGCTGCCGCGACAGGCCCGCGTCGTTCGGGCCGTCCCCCATCGGCATCCGCACCTTGGTGGCGATCAGTACCTCGTCGCGGCGGCCGGCCACTACCTGGCCGACGATCTCCTCGGACAGGCCGCCCGAGTACACGTCCGCCGTGTCGATCACGTTGACCCCGGCTTCGAGGCAGACGTCCACCTGGCGCCGCGCATCGTCGGGCCCGGTCGTCCCGACGTTGGCGAACGGCCCGGTGCCGCCGAACGTCATCGTGCCCATCGTGAGTACGGAAACCCTGAGACCGCAGCCGCCTAGCGTTCGATATTCCACAGCCAAGACCTTATCGGCCCGTTCGTGCCGCCCCCCGGCCGGTCCTCCCGGTCGGCCGGCCGCCGCGCCAGGCCCGGGCGGCGCAGGTCAGGCGGCCGCGCCGGGCAGCGCGTAGCTGATCAGGTCCTCGGTGGCCGTGCGGGCCAGCCGGTCCTGAGCGGCCAGCAAGTCCAGGTGCACCTCGGTCTCCAGGGTGGCGAGCATCTGGTTGAACAGGTCCAGCTCGGCGAACCGGCGGCCGCGCCGGGTCCAGGGCAGCTCCACCGCGACCGCGTAGGCGGTGGGCGCCCCGGCGGTCACCCGGTCGAGGATGGCGTTCAGCCGGTCCTCGTGGTGGGCCAGCAGCTCCAGGGCCCGGGCATGGCTGCTCATCCCGACCGATCCGTGCGCGGGCAGCAGGGTCATCTCGGGCATGTCCAGGACCAGTCGCAGTGAGCGCAGGTAGTCACCCAGCGGCAGCTCAGCCCGGACCGCCTCGAACCCGACCGAGGGGGTGATGTGCGGCAGCACGTGGTCCCCGGCGAACATCATCGCCCGGTCTGGGTCGGTGAACACGAAGTGGCCCTGGGTGTGCCCCGGCGTGGGCACCGCCTGCAGTTCACGGCCGTCCAGCCGGATGGTGCCGGGGCCCTTGAGCCACTCGTCGGGCTGCTCCCAGATGCTGCGGTCGAACGGGGGGTACTGGCCGCTGCCGGCCGCCCGGAACGCCTGGATCACCGGTTCGGCGCCACACAGCCGCAGGTGCCGTGCGTTCATTGTCATCTCGCGGGCGCTGGCATCGGCCGCGGCGACCAGCGACGGCCGGTCACCGATGCCCAGGGCGATATGCGTGCCGAACCGGCGGCGCAGGATCACCGCCATCGTGTAGTGGTCCCGGTGCACGTGGGTGACCAGGCACCGGGTGATCTCCGTGGCGGCCCGGCCGATCTGGTCCAGGGCCGCGTCCAGCAGCCCGCCAGTGTCTTCCAGGGCCCAGCCACCGTCCACCAGGACCAGGTCCGCCCCGGACTCGATGGCGTAGACGTTGACCGCCTTCAGCGCGTCGCCCGGCAGCGGCAGCGGGATGCGGTGCACTCCGGGAGCCACCGTGAACAGGCCGGGTTCGGTCCAGTCCGGCGCCCCGCGCCCTGCTGTATCAGCCATCCGCATCCCATCGCCGGCGCCTCGTTCTCCGACATTATCCGCATCGGGCTGGTTCCGGCTGCGCGGCAGGTCGCGGCCGGCTGCGCGGCAGGTCGCGGCCGGCTGCGCGGCAGGTCGCGGCCGGCTACCGCGGCCGGCGACCGCAGCAGGACGCCGGCCGCCGCTTCCAGCGCGGCCAGGTGGTCATCCACCGTGGCCAGCCCGGCGCCCATCGTGTTCACCGACAGGTGCGTCGCCCCGGCGTCGCGCCACTGCCCGGCCTGGCCGGCCAGCTTCCCGGTGTCACCGCGCCAGCTCACCCGCCCTTCCATGCCGAGCCCGGCCGGGTCACGGCCCGCCTCGATGGCGGCGGCGGCCACCGCGCTGCGCGCCGCATCCAGCTCGGGGCCCGGGTTGACCTGGGGGAACCAGCCGTCGGCCAGCCGCCCGGCCCGGCGGTAGGCCCGCTCGGACTGCGCGCCGAACCACACCGGGATGGGCCGCTGAACCGGCAGCGGGGCGAGCCCGGCCCCGGTGACCGTGTCGAACGCCCCGGTGTGGCTGACCGACGGCTCGGTCCACAGCCGCCGCATCAGCTCCACCTGTTCCTCCAGCCGCCGCCCGCGGGTCCGGAAGTCCTGGCCCAGCGCCTCGTACTCAACCTGGTTCCAGCCGAGCCCCACGCCCAGCCGGAACCGCCCCCCGGTGAGCAGGTCCACCTCGGCCGCCTGCTTGGCCAGCAGCACGGTCTGCCGCTGCGGCGCGATGATGATCCCTGTCACCAGTTCCAGCGAGGTGATGGCGGCCAGGTAGCCGTACATCACCAGCGGTTCGTGGAAGGTTGTGGTCACGTCGTAAGGGCCGGACCAGCCCTCGTGCACGGCCGGGTCGGCGCCCACTACGTGGTCGTAGGCGAGCAGGTGCCGGTACCCCAGCTCCTCGGCCCGTTCGCCGTACCGGCGTACCGCGGCCACGTCCCCGCCGAGCTCGGTCTGCGGGAAGACAACGCCGATCTGCATGATCCCTCCAGCGTCAGGAGCGCCACTGCTGCCCGCCCCAGCTTCCCCCATCAGCGTCTCCGCACACAGCCGACAGGAAACCGGGAGGGAGTGGTGCGGAGGAGGGGCGCGGCGAAGGGTCCGGGAGGGGCGCGGGAAGGGCCGGGAGCGGCGCGTGGGTCAGGGGGTCTCGGCGGGCGTGGGTCAGGGGGTCTCGGCGGGCGTGGGTCAGGGGGTCTCGGCGGGCGTGGGTCAGGGGGTCTCGGCGCTGAGCAGGTCGAGGATCTGCTGGCCGTACCGGGCCAGCTTGGCCTCCCCGACGCCGTTCACCCGGGCCAGCTCGTCCCGCGAGCCGGGCGCCCGCACGGCGATCTCGCGCAGCGTCGCGTCGTGGAAGATCACGTAGGCGGGTTTGCCCTGTTCCTTGGCCTCACCGGCCCGCCAGGCGCGCAGCCGCTCGAACACCGCCATGGCCGCGGCGGACAGTTCCGCCCCGGCGGCCTGGGTCGCACTGGCGCCCCGGCCGGCGCCCCCGGCCGCACCGCCCGCGGCCGCACCGCCCGCGGCCGCACCGCCCGCGGCAGCGCCCACCCCGGCGGCCCCGGCCCGCACACCCCGACCGGACCGGGACGGCCGCGCCGGCCGTTCCGGTTCCCGGCGCAGCATGACCGGGCGGCGCCGGCCCAGCACCTCACCGCTGCCGGCGGTGAGCGCGAGCGTGCCGTAGTCGCCCTCCACGGCCAGCAGCCCCTGCGCCAGCAACTGCCGGGCCACCCCGCGCCACTGCGACTCGGTCAGTTCGGTGCCCACCCCGAAGACGGTCAGCGACGCGTGGTCGTTCTCGATCACCTTGGGGGTCTTCCGGCCCAGCAGGATATCGATGACCTGGCCGGCCCCGAACCGCTGGCCACGCTCCCGGTGCAGCCGGAACACCGCGGACAGGAACTTCTGCGCGGCGATGGTGCCGTCCCACGCCTGCGGCGGCTCCAGGCAGGTGTCACAGTTGCCGCACGGGCCCGCCTGTTCGCCGAAGTAGCCGAGCAGCTGTATCCGGCGGCACTCGATCGTCTCGCACAGCGCCAGCATGGCGTCCAGGTGCGTGGCCTGCCGCCGCCGGTGGGCCAGGTCACCGGCCGACGTCTCGATGAGCTTCCGCTGCTGGACCACGTCCTGCAGCCCGTAGGCGAGCCAGGCGGTGGACGGCAGCCCGTCGCGGCCCGCCCGTCCGGTCTCCTGGTAATAGCCCTCCACCGAGCGGGGCAGGTCCAGGTGCGCGACGAACCGTACGTCCGGCTTGTCGATTCCCATTCCGAACGCGATCGTCGCCACCATGACCAGCCCGTCCTCGCGGAGGAACCGGGCCTGGTGCCGGGTGCGGGTAACGGCGTCCAGGCCGGCGTGGTAGGGCAGCGCGGTGATCTGATTCCGGGCCAGGAACTCGGCGGTCTTCTCCACTGATGCCCGGGACAGGCAGTAGACGATGCCAGCCTCCCCGGGATGGCCGTTATGTATCAGGTTCAGCAGCTGGCGGGTGGGCTCGACCTTGGGTTCGATGCGGTAGGTGATGTTGGGCCGGTCGAAGCTCGCCACGAAGTGGCGGGCGGCGTCCAGGCCCAGCCGGGCGGCGATCTCGGTGCGGGTGGCGCTGGTCGCGGTCGCGGTCAGCGCGATGCGCGGCACCCGCGGCCAGCGCTCGTGCAGGCCGGACAGGGTGAGGTAGTCGGGCCGGAAGTCGTGCCCCCACTGGGACACGCAGTGCGCCTCGTCGATGGCGAACAGCGACACCGTGCCGCGATCCAGCAGCCGCAGCGTGGCCTCGGTGCGCAGCCGTTCCGGCGCCAGGTACAGCAGGTCCAGCTCACCGGCCAGGAACTCGGTCTCCACGGCGCGGCGCTCGGCGCCGTCCTGGGTCGAGTTCAGGAAGCCGGCCCGTACCCCCAGCGCCTGCAGCGCGTCCACCTGGTCCTGCATGAGCGCGATCAGCGGGGAGATGACCACGCCGGTGCCCGGCCGGACCAGCGCCGGAATCTGGTAGCACAGTGACTTGCCGCCCCCGGTCGGCATCAGCACCAGGGCATCACCGCCCGCGATGACGTGCTCGATGATGTCGCCCTGCGGGCCCCGGAAGGCCTCGTACCCGAACACGCGGCGCAGCACGTCCAGGGCGCCGCCGCGGGTGAAGCGCACCGGGGCGGCGGCCGGGGCAGCGGGCTCGGTCACGGTGGGCCGGCCTCCCTCCGGGGGCGAGCGGGAACGGCAGCAGCCTAGCCACGGGCGCCGACCGTGCGGACCGCAGCGGGCCGCGGCCCCGGGTGATAGACCGTGGGCAGGGCCGCGTTCCCGCTGGCCGCGGCGCAGCCGAGGAGGTCATGGTGGCGCATCATCCGGTGCTCGGATATCTCGTGTGGGCGGTGCTGTTCGGTGCCCTGTTCGCCTGGGAGGGCCTGGCGCTCAGCCACGTCAGCGGCGGTATCCCCTCGCTGTCCGACGTGTTCCGGGCCCTGATGCGTTACCCGGTCGGGCGGTGGGCGCTGTTCGCGCTGTGGCTGTGGTTCGGCTGGCACATCTTCGTCCGCGGCTGGCACTTCCTGCTCCGCGCCTGAGGGGCCGGCGTGTCCGCGCACCTGCTCCGCCAGGACTTCGTCCCCATGGTGGCGGGCTACCTGATCATCATGGCCGCCTTGGGCACCGGACTGCGGCTGCACCAGCGGTCCGCAGCGGCCGGCCTGCCCGCGGAGCCCGCGGTTCCGGGCCGCCCGCCCGCCGGGCCGCCCGCGGCACCAGCGGTTCCGGGCCGCCCGCCCGCCGGGCCGCCCGCGGCACCCGCGGTCCCGCTGCGCTGGGGCCGGCTGGCCCGGCACGTCACCGGGACCGCAGCCGGCGGGTACCTGCTGCTCGTACTGGTGGTGATCGGCTACTACTACGGCGTGGCCCGGGTCGGCGGGGCGTTCATCAAGAGCGCGTTCACCGGCTGCGCGCTGCTGACCGCCCTGGCCCTCCCGGTCTTCGCCGTCCTGTCCTGGCTGTCCGAGCGCCGCCGCGCCCGCGCCACCCCCACAGTTGATGATCATGACTTAGGTGTCGCTGGAACGACACCTAAGTCATGATCACGATCACGTGCCAACCACACTGGTCGCAATGACAACACTTCCGGAGCGTCTCGGGCGGGTGTCACGGCACGGGGTGCTCGGCGAGAAAGCCGGTGACCGCGGCCAGGAAGTCGGCCGGGCGCTCCAGGTGCGGGGAGTGGCCGCAGCCGGCCAGCACCTGCTCGGTGTACCGGCCGCCCGCCGCCTGGTAGCGGTCCAGCACGGCGCGCATCTGGCCGACCATCGGCTGGGCCGGGTAGAGGTACGGCCCGGGCCAGCCGGGCACGGCCCCGAGCGCGCCGAGGTGCCCGAGGTTGACCAGGGATGCGTCGGACACGATCTGGTCGGCGTCGCCGCGCAGCCACAGCACGTCCGGCCGGTCCGCGGCGTCCGCGAAACCGGACAGGTCACAGTACTTGGGCGAGATCGCGTTGTTGACGCCACGGGCGCCGGGTGCGGTCCCGGGCCAGTTTGCCGAGGCCACCTGGTCGCCCGGGTAGTTGCCGTCGCCGATGGCCAGCTCCAGCATGGCGTCCACCAGCGCGTCCTCCACCTCCGGGGACAGCTGGAGCGGCGGCTGGCCGTACAGGTTCCGCAGTACCTGGCGGGGTGACGCCAGGTCGTCCGCGCTGCGGTCACCCGCGGCGAGCCGGCGCACCAGCTCGGGGCTGACGGTACCGCCGCCGGAGCCGGCGAAGTCCGCCCAGCAGGGGGTCCCGGCGAGATCCCGGGTACCCCCGAAGCCGAACGGCGACATCGGGCTCTCTGCCACCAGCGAGGCGAGCGTGCCCGGATGGTCGATCGCGTACTGCAGGGCCACGCCGGCCCCGAGCGACCAGCCGAGCAGGTGGACCCGCCGTCCGCCGTCCGCCAGCCCGGTCCCGGTCAGCAGCGCGTGCAGGTCGTCGGCGAAATCACGGACACCACGCCGCGCGTCCACCGGCGCCGGCTCGGACCGGCCGAAGCCGCGCAGATCCGGCGCGACGCAGTGGTACTGCTCGCCCAGCGCGGCCATCGCCTCGGCGAAGAACCGGGCGGCGGACACGTTGCCGTGCACGAGCACCAGCGCCTCCGCCCCCGCCGGACCGGATCGCAGCACGTTGGTGCGCAGCCGGGACGTGGTGACCTCGGTGGCGGTGACTCCCGCGGGCAGCGGTGCGGCAGCTGGCATCTGGCATTCCCCCGGATCCCCCGGCAGCGTTGCTGCAGGACTACCGTCCAGTAGGACAGTGTGTCAACGACGCCGAGGGGGCGGGACAGGTGAGTTCGACGGTTGCGCTGACCGGACGGCGGGCCCTGGTCACCGGCGGGGCGAGCGGCATCGGAGCGGCCTGTGCCCGGGCCCTCGCCGGGGCGGGCGCCCACGTCATCGTGGCTGACCTGGACGAGGCCGGGGCGGCCGAGGTCGCGGTCGGCGTCGGGGGTGAGCCGTGGCCGGTGGACCTCACCGATGTCACCGCGCTGGAGGAGCTCCAGCTGGAGGTGGACGTGCTCGTCAACAACGCGGGCATCCAGCACGTCGCCCCGATACCGGAGTTCCCGCCGGAGATGTTCCGCCGGATCCTGCGGCTCATGCTGGAGGCGCCGTTCCTGCTCACCCGGGCGGCGCTGCCGTCCATGTACGCGCGTGAGTTCGGCCGGGTGATCAACATCAGCTCGGTGCACGGGCTGCGCGCGTCGGCGTTCAAGTCGGCCTATGTGGCCGCCAAGCACGGCCTGGAAGGGCTGTCCAAGGTGATCGCGCTGGAAGGCGCCGGGCGCGGGGTGACCAGCAACTGCATCAGCCCGGGTTACGTCCGCACGCCCCTGGTGGAACGGCAGATCGCCGATCAGTCCCGGCTGCACGGCATCAGCGAGAGCGAGGTCGTGGAGTCGGTCCTGCTGGCCGAGAGCGCGGTGAAGCGGCTGGTCGAGCCGGAAGAAGTGGCCAGCCTGGTGCTGTGGCTGGCCGGCCCGCAGGCGGCGATGGCGACCGGCGCGTCGTTCACCCTGGACGGCGGCTGGTCGGCGAAATAGCGGCCCCGCCCGGCTCCGGTCAGCCGCGGGCGGTCGCCCAGCGGTGCATCATGTCGATCCGGGCCCGGATCTGGTCCGCGGTAGCCTGCGGCAACGGCGGGCCGCCGCACGCCCGGCGCAGTTCGGCATGCACCACGCCGTGGGGCTGGCCGGTCCGGTGGTGCCAGGCGCCGACGAGCCCGTTGAGCTCCTTGCGCAGCGCGGCCAGGTTCTCCCGGGTGACCGGGCCGGCTGGGGTGGCGCCGGCGGCCTGTCCTGTCGCGGTCCGCCGGGCTGCGGGGCCGGCTGGGGTGGCGCCGGCTGCCGGGGCGGCCGTCGCGGCGTCGGCGGCCCAGGCCGGCCCGCTACGGGACGGCCCGGCTGGCCGGACCTGCTGACGCAGCTGCTCCGCCTGGCGCTTGCGCAGCAGCAACGCGACCTGGTCGGGGTCCAGCAGCCCGGGCAGGCCGAGGAAGTCCTCCTCCGCGGCGGTCGTGCCGAACTCGGCACCGTCGTAGAGCACCCGGTCGAAGTGGGCGGACGCCCGCAGCGCCTCGAACGGCAGCGCCTCGCCCAGCTGATCGGGCGTGTCCCGGCGGCGCTGCGCCTCGGCCAGTTCGTGCTCCTCCGCGTCCGGCCTCGGGGCCTGCAGCACGTGGTCGCGCTCGGCCTCCATCTCGGCCGCGTAACCCAGCAGCACCGGGATGGACGGCAGGAACACCGAGGCCGTCTCACCGCGCTGCCGGGCCCGGACGAACCGGCCCACCGCCTGGGCGAAGAACAGCGCGGTGCCGACGCTGGTGGCGTACACCCCGACGGCGAGCCGCGGGATGTCCACGCCCTCGGAGACCATCCGCACCGCCACCATCCACCGCTCGTCCGACTCCGCGAACGCGGCGATCTTCTTGCTGGCGGCCGGGTCGTCGGACAGCACCACGACCGGGCGCCGCCCGGTGAGCCGGCGCAGCAGCGCCGCGTAGGCGCGGGCATCCTCGTGGTCGGTGGCGATGACCAGGCCGGCCGCGTCGGGCATGCCGCGGCGCACCTCGGTGAGCCGCTTGTCAGCGGCCTCCAGCACCCGCTGGACCCATTCGCCCTCCGGGTTCAGCGCGGTCCGCCAGGCCTGGGCCAGCTGGTCGGGCAGCATCGGGGTGCCGAGAGTGCCGGTGATCTCGTCACCGGCCCGGGTCCGCCAGTGCATCTCGCCGGAGTAGGCGAGGAAGATCACCGGGCGGACCACGCCGTCGTCCAGGGCCGGCCCGTAGCCGTAGACGTAGTCGGACACGCTCCGCTTACCGCCATCCGCGTCCGGGGCGTAGGTCACGAACGGGATCGGGTTGGCGTCGCTGCGGAACGGGGTACCGGTCAGGGCCAGCCGCCGCCGGGCCGGCTCGAACGCCTCGCGGGCCGCGTCACCCCAGGACAGCGCGTCCCCGGTGTGGTGGATCTCGTCGAAGATCACCAGCGTCCGCCGGTTCAGCGTGCGCTGCCGGTGCAGCACCGGGTGCGCGGCCACCTGCGCGTAGGTCACGGCCACGCCGGTGAAGTCAGCGGAGGCGCGGCCCTGGGAGTTGCGGTACGAGGAGTCCAGCGCGATGCCCAGGTAGTGCGCGGCGGCCGCCCACTGGTGCTTGAGGTGCTCGGTGGGGGTGACCACCGTCACCGACATGATCTCCCGCCGCGCTAGCATCTCGGCGGCGACCGTCAGCGCCCACGCGGTCTTGCCCGCTCCGGGCGTCGCGACTAGCAGGAAGTCCCGCCGAGGGCGGCTGAAGTACTCCCGGTACGCAGCCTTCTGCCAGCCCCGCAAGGACAACAGCAGATCCGGCCGAACGGGATCTGGTGGCCGGCTGTCCTCGTCATCCGGCGCGGCAGCGGGAGTAGTCACAGGGACGGAAGGCTACCAGCGGCACCGCGGCGGATGAGGGTGGCTAGTGGTCGTGCCGCGAGTCGCCCGCGCCGGCCGCGGACGGTTCGGCCCCGGACGGTTGGGCGGCCGGGCGCCCGGCCCGGGGCCGGCCGCGGCCGCGCATCCGCCGGGCCGAACCGGGCATCCGGCCCGCCTCGTCCAGCGCCCGGCGGAGCAGGAACTCGATCTGCGCATTCGTGCTGCGCAGCTCGTCCGCCGCCCACCTGGCCAGGGCGTCGTGCACGGCGGGATCGAGCCGCAGCAGCACGCTCTTGCGTTCGCTCACCCGGCCGCCTGCCTCTCCGCCCGGGGAAGCCGGTCAGGAAGGGGGGTCACTGGTAGAGAGACCCCGTGTTGACCACCTGCTGCGTGGCCTGCTCACTGCACAGCACGACGAGCAGGTTAGACACCATCGCCGCCTTCCGCTCCTCATCCAGCTCGACCACGTCCTGCTCTTCCAGCCGCCGCAACGCCAGATCCACCATGCCCACCGCCCCCTCGACGATCCGCTGCCGGGCCGCCACCACCGCGTTGGCCTGCTGGCGGCGGAGCATCGCCTGGGCGATCTCCGCCGCGTAGGAGAGCCGGGTGAGCCGTGACTCGATGATCATCACGCCGGCCGCGGCGACCCGCGCGGCGATCTCGGCCGAGAGCCGCTCAGTGATCTCCTGGGCGTTGCCGCGCAGCGACAGCTGCCCGGGGTCGCCAGAATCGTAGGGGTAGCTGGTGGCGATGTGCCGGACCGCCGTCTCCGTCTGGGTCGTCACGAACTGCACGAAGTCGTCCACCGCGTACAGGGCCAGCGCGGTGTCGCTGACCTGCCAGACCACCACCGCCGCGATTTCGATCGGGTTGCCGTCCGCGTCGTTGACCTTGGCGACGGCGGTCTCGTGGTTGCGGATCCGGGTCGAGACCTTGCGCCGGACGGTGAACGGGTTGAAGAACCGCAGGCCCGGTTCGCGCGTCGTCCCGGAGTACTGCCCGAACAGCTGGGCGACGCGGGCCTCACCGGCGACGACCGGGGTGAGGCCGCGCAGCCCGAGCACGCCCGCGATCACCAGCAGCACGGCCAGCACGCCCAGGACCACTGCCCCCGCGCCGCCTACCGGCTTTATCAACACCAGCAGTCCCACCGCGACCAGTAGGGCCGCGATGCTGACCACGAGGACCGGCACGCCCGCCGCGGAGGCGGCGGACCGCTCGGCCAGCCGCGGCGCTGGCCGCAACTGACCGGCCGCGGGATCGGGCAGGCCCGGCCCAGGTGGGAGCGGCCCGGCTGGGAATGCCCCGGGCGGCAGTGAGCCCGGGGCCAGCGGCCCTGCCCCGGTTGCCGGGCGCTCCGGCACCGGCCGGTGTGGTGTCTCTGGGTTCGGCGGTGCGTGGCGGTGCGTGGCCATCGGGCCCTCCTCCGCTGGCGTAACTGATAACACCATCTTAGCGTAATGATATCTATTTCATCAGGACGGAAAGACGGTGGCCAGGCGCGGCCGGCGGGTGGGGGAATCAGATGGGGGCGCTGGTGGCGGGGCCGGGTGCGGGATGGCTGGTGGCGGGGCCGGGTGCGGGATGGCTGGTGGCGGGGCCGGGGTGGGAGATGGCTGGTGGGGGAGGTGGGCGGAGCCGGCTGGCGGTCGGCGGATTGAGCGGCGGTGAATTGGCTGGCGCGGCGGTTCAGCGTGGCTTGCGGCTGGCGCGCGGCGGCCAGATCTGGCATATCGTTGAGGCATGGGACGAATTCTGCTCATCGTGCTCGCCGCGTTCGTGGCGCTCATGCTCATCGGCATGATCATCTCCGCGCTGCACTTCCTGTTCGTGGTGGCCCTGATCGCGGTCATCGTGATCCTCGGGCTGCGGCTGACCGGGACCGCGCGGCGCCGGTCCCGGCGCTGACCCGCGCGGGCGGCTGGTAGCCGGCCGGGGCCGGCCACCGGCCGGGCCCGCGTGTCCAAGGGCGGAAAACCGGGTGGGACATCTACCGGACCGGTGCGCCCCGGTGAACACTTGTCCGCATGACGACACAGCCCGGCGGACAGGTGTCCTCCTTCGTCTATGACGCCCTGCCGGGCCGCGTGGTCTTCGGTCCGGGCAGCGCCCGGACGCGGCTGCCGGGCGAAGTCCAGCGGCTCGGCGTGACCCGGATCCTGCTGATCGCCGGGGACAGCGCGGGACCGGTGGCCCAGGGCCTGGCCCAGCTGCTCGGTGACCGGGTCGCCGGGGTGTTCACCGGCGTCCGCCCGCACGTCCCGGCGGCCGTGGCCGAGGCGGCCCGCGCAGCGGCGGCGTCCGCCGGAGCCGATGCCCTGCTGAGCATCGGCGGAGGATCGGCGACCGGGACGGCCAAGGCGGTGGCGCTGGTCACCGGGCTCCCGGTGATCGCCGTGCCCACCACCTACGCCGGTTCCGAGGTGACCCCGGTATGGGGACTCACCGAGGGAGAACGCAAGACCACCGGGACCGACCTGCGGGTGCTGCCCCGGGTGGTGCTCTACGACCCGGAACTGACCCTCGGGCTGCCGCCCGGGCTGTCGGCGGCCAGTGGCCTGAACGCCATGGCGCACTGCGTCGAGGCGTTCTGGGCGCCTAACCGCAACCCGGTCACGTCGCTGGCTGCGGAAGAAGGCATCCGCGCCCTCGCTGGGGCACTGCCGCTGGTCCGCGTGGTGCCCGACGACCTGGACCTGCGTGGCCGCCTGCTGTACGGGGCGTACCTGGCCGGTGCCGCGTTCGCGGCCGCCGGTTCCGGGCTGCACCACAAGATCTGCCACGTCCTCGGTGGCCGCTACGACCTGCCGCACGCCGAGATGCACGCCATCGTGCTGCCGCACGTCCTCGCGTTCAACGCGCCCGGGGTGCCGGATGCCGCCGCGCGGATCGGCCGGGCGCTGGCAGCGGCGGCCCGGGACGGGGCGCCGGGCGCGGCCCCCGGCTACGGCTCGGGCGGGCCGGCCGGCGCGCTGCGCGACCTGGCCGACGGGCAGGGGATCCCGGCCGGCCTGCGGGACATCGGGCTGCGGGCCGATCAGGTCGCCGAGGCGGCGCAGCTGATCGAGCCAGTGGTGCCGCCGGACAACCCGGTGACGGCCGACGCCGCCGCGCTGCGGGGCCTGCTCGGCGCAGCGTGGGCGGGCGAGCATCCGGCCGGCTGCTGCTAGCCAGGTGGAGGACGAGCCTATGACCCAGCCTTACGGAACGGCCCGGCCGGGCGCCCCCGCTGGCCCGCCCGGACGCACTGGACGGGACGGTGGCGCCGCCGGGACGCCCGGACGCACTGGACCGGACGGTGGCGCCGCTGGGACGCCCGGCCGCGCGGCCGAGGGGGCCGCGCAGGCCACCCGGGAGCAGGCGATCACCGAGGAGGTGCTGGCCAGCTTCACCGGCGCTGGCTCAGCCCGCTTCCGAGAGGTGCTGCAGGCGCTGGTCCGGCATCTGCACGGGTTCGCCCGGGAGGTGCGGCTGACCGAAGCGGAGTGGCAGCAGGCCATCGACTTCCTCACCCGGGCCGGGCACCTCACCGACGACCGCCGGCAGGAGTTCATCCTGCTCTCCGACGTGCTGGGGCTGTCCATGCTGACGGTCGCGATCAACGCGCCGGCCTTGTTCGGCGCCACCGAGTCCACCGTGCTGGGGCCGTTCTTCGTGGCCGGTGCGCCAGAGATACCGCTCGGCGCTGACATCGCGGCCGGCGCCAAGGGACGGCCGTGCCACGTGTCCGGGACGGTGCGCGGCACCGCCGGGGAGCCGGTGCCCGCCGCGCGGATCGAGGTGTGGCAGTCCGACGAGGACGGGTTCTACGACGTGCAGTACCCGGGCGAGGTGACGGCCGGGCGCGGCTGGCTGCGCAGCGGCCCCGGCGGTGAGTACCGGTTCTGGTCGGTGCGCCCGGCGCCGTACCCGATCCCGGACGATGGCCCGGCGGGCGACCTGCTGGCGGCGGCGGGCCGCGGCCCGATGCGGCCGGCCCACCTTCATTTCAGGGTGGCGGCCTCCGGCTACCGGACGCTGACCACGCACATCTTCGTCGCGGGCGATCCGTATCTGTCCCGGGACGCGGTGTTCGGCGTCAAGGACAGCCTGATCGCCGACTTCGCCGAGCACCCGGGCGGCCCTGGCCCGGACGGCCGCCAGCTCGGCGGCCCGTGGAGCAGCGTCACGTTCGACCTCGTGCTCGCCCGGGCGGAGCCGCCTGCCTGACCGGCCCAGCACCGCACGTTTTGCCCGGTTATCGCCGAAGCCCGGCCAGGTGCCCCGTAGCCTGGGCAGGTTTGGTCGCGGCGGCGGGCGGGAGGCTCGATGGCGGTACGGCA
This sequence comes from uncultured Actinomycetes bacterium, assembly GCA_963837515.1. GTDB lineage: Bacteria > Actinomycetota > Actinomycetes > Streptosporangiales > Streptosporangiaceae > RYN-230. Next base: position 211,234 of record CAWINT010000013.1, on the reverse strand, counting down.
CGCGATGCTGGTCATCTCGCGCGCGGTGTTCGACATGGTGCAGATTCCCGGCCAGGAGCCGCTGGTGGTGGCCCGGGACAGCGGTGATGAGGCGGCCCGGGTCTGGTGGGAGGAGCACGTCCACCCGATGGCGGCGGGCGTCTCGGAACGGAGCTCGGCCGGCTGGGAGCGCCGGCTGGCCGAATGGCAGGCTGGCACCAGCGTCGAGGTGGGCAAGGAGCGGCTGCATGACGGCGGCCCCCGGGTGGAAGTGGCCCGGATCACCTTCCCCGACGGCACCGAGGGGGTGGTGGACCCGGACGCCGCGCGTGACTTCATCACCGAGGAGTTCCAGGCCCGGTTCCCGCCCCCGACGGTGGCCGCCCAGTTTGCCGACTGGCGGGAGACCGTCCAGGTAGCCGACCTGCACACCTGGGTCGGCTGGCTGTTCAGCGGGGCGGACCAGGCCCCGGTGGACATCGGCCTGCCGCGCACCCGGTTCGGTTACCCGATCCAGGAGGTGCTCGGCTGCCTGGACCGGCTGGCCCTGGACGGCTGGCAGATCGTCCACGTCTCGGAGGACCGTACCCTCCACCTCGAGGGCCGCCCAGGTCATCCCGACCCTGACCCGGCCGCCGAGTCGGAGATCGGCGTGGTGCGCTACCTGCTCAGCTGTTCCGCTTAGCTGGGGCTGGGGCTGGGGCTGGGCTGGGGCTGGGGCTGGGGCTGGGCTGGGGACAGTCACCGCCAGGCCGGGGCGCCGCTGATGGTGCCGCTCAGCCGGGATGGGCAGGCGTGGCCGGTCAGGCAGGGGCGCCGGAGATGGTGGCCAGGCTGTCCCGGGCCGACTGGGTGACCCGGTCACCCGGGGGCAGCGCCCGCTCACAGCCGGCCAGGGTGTCCTCCAGCAGGGTCCTCGCGTCGGTCAGCCGGCCCACCGCGTAGTAGGCAGCGGCCAGGCTGAGGCACCGGGCCAGCGTGTCAGGATGATCGCTGCCCAGGACCCGTTCGTAACCAGCCCGGGTCTCTTCGTAGAGCCGGACCGCCGAGGCCATCCGGCCGGCCGCGTGGTAGGCGGCGGCCAGGTTGCCGCGGGCGGCGATCGTGTCGATGTGCTCGCGGCCCAGCACCCGCTCGCGCTCGGCCAGCACCCGCTTGTAATGCGAGATGGCCTCCTTGACCTGGCCGTCCGCGAGGTAGGCGTCGGCCAGGTGCTGGCGCGTGGTCAGCGTGTCCGGGTGCTGCTGCCCCTGGCCGCGTTCCCGGCCGGCCAGGGTCTGGCGGTACAGCGGGATCGCGTCGCTGATCCGTCCGGCCGCCCGGTACGCGGTCGCCAGGTCGTCCCGGGCCCCCAGCGTGTCGGGATGCCCTGGCCCGCAGATCCGCTCGTACTCGCTCAGCGCACCGCCCAGCACGGTCACGGCCGGACCGTGCTGCCCGGCTCGCAGCAGGGCCCGGCCGAGGTCACGGCGGCCCGCCACGGCGCCGGGGTGGTCGGGGCCGAGCAGCCGGGCCCGGTCGGCGGCCACCCGCTCGAACCAGGTCACCGCGTCGGGCACCTGGCCGGCCGCCAGGTAGGCGTCGGCCAGCCGCTCACCCATCGCCAGGGTGTCCGGGTGCCTGTCGCCCAGCGCCCGCTCGGCGATCGACACCAGGTTGCGCCAGTAGGCCACGGCCGGGCCGTTCAGCCGCGCGGCGACCAGGCTCTGGCCGGCCCGGAGCAGGACCGGGTGGCAGCCGCCGGGCCAGAGCAGGTCTCCGGCCGCCTCGTGCAGGCTGGCCGTACAGCACCGCAGGCTCTCCGCCAGCCACGGCGGCTGCTCCCCGCCGCCCCACGCCTGCAGCAGCGCGTCGGCGGCGGCCCGGGCGGCCTGCTCCTGCAGCCGCGCGGGCATCGCCGCCCGCACCGCCGCCTGCACGGCCGAGGTCATCCGGATGAGCGGCAGCGGCCCCGATTGGTCGATCTCCAGCAGCGCGGTCCGTTCCATGGTCATGAGGGCGTCGCGGGCCCGGTCCCGGTCGCCGGGCCCGGGCCCGGCCGCGGCCAGGTAGGCGGCGGCCGCCGGGGTGCCGAACACGGTGCCCGGGATGCCGTGCCGGTCCAGCAGCGCGGCGAGCGCCAGCACCGGCTGGACCCCTGCGCCCGGCGCCAGCCGGTCGGCCTGCTCCACCGCGAACATCCAGGTGACCGCGGGAGCCGGCGGCCTGCTGCCGGGTGCCTGGCCGAGCTGCTTGACCAGCTGGGCGCGGCGGTCCACGAAGTAGCCGCGGTAATCCCGGCAGGACATCGCCGACGTGGCGATGACCCCGCTGGCCTGGGCCAGCGCCAGGGGCTCACCGCCCAGGTCGGCCACCAGGTCGATAGCCCCGAGCCGCTGGTCGGTGTCGGCGGTGAGCCAGGCCCATCAGGTAGCTGAGCGCCTCACGCTGGCTGAACGCGCCGACGCCGAGCGTGGCCACCTGCCGGTCGGCGGGAATAGCGGCCTGGCTGGCCGCGGTGATCAGTACCCGTCCCGCCGGGCCTTCGGGCCACAACCCGGCCAGGCCGGCCGGGGCGGCCACGTCGTCCAGCACCACCAGCCACGGCTGCCCGGTCTCCGCGAGCCAGGCCAGGAACCGCCCGGCGGCGGCGTCCGCATCCCCGGCCGGGCTGATGCCCACCGCGGCCGCCGCCTGCGCGTAGCCGGCCAGCACCGCGGCCCGGCTGGTGGCGGTGACCCACAGCAGCAGGCGCAGCTCCCGGGCGTGCCACAGTGACTCGGCGGCGTACCCCGCGAGCTGGGTCTTGCCGCAGGTGGCCAGCCAGTCAGGTGACCCGGCCGGTGGGCGGGCCGGCACCAGCGCCACCGTAGCCCCAGGCACGAGCGCGGCGGCCAGGGCGGCGGCGGTCCCGGGCCGGGGACTGAAGGAATCAGCGAGCGGCGGCACCAGACCGCAGCGCACCGGCCCATCCTCCGCCCCGCCCGCCGGGCCGCCGGAGGGCCCGCTGGCCGGCACCTGACTGATCACACGTCATCACCTCTGTGCTCACAGGGCCCGCAGCCCATGCAGCACCTCCCGGAGCAGGTCGGCGCTGGGCTGTGCGGCGGCGGGCCGCTGTACCACCACGTTAATCCGCCCGGACACGATCAGGTCAGCGATCAGCACCCGGACCACCCCCAACGGCAGGCGTGTATCGGAGGCGACGTCGGCCACGGTGGCCGGCTGCCGGCACAGGCGGAGGATCCGGCGGTGCTCCGGGCTCAGGCCGATCCGGTCATCGTCCCCGGGCGAGGCGCCCGAGCCGACGATGACCGTGATGAGGTCGAGGAGCTCGCCGTCAGCCGGCTCGGTCCGGCCTCCGGTCACCGCGTACGGGCGCACCACGGGACCGGAGTTCCGGTCGAGCCATTTGCTGTCCGTGGCCACCGCCGTTCACTCCGCCGGCAGGTCCGCGGCGGGGAACCGCGGCCGCGCCTCCAGGTGCGGGCCGGCGCGCTGCACCAGATGAGCCATCTCGTAGGCGACCAGGCCCGCATCCGCGTCGGCCGGGCACAGCACGGCCAGGCAGCTGCCGTTACCGGCGGCGGTGATGAACAGCAGCGCCTGGCGCAGTTCGATGATGGTCTGCCGGACGTCACCGACGCCGAAATGCTGCCCGGCGCCAGTGGCCAGGCTCTGTACCCCGGCCGCCAGGGCGGCCAGGCGCTCGGCGTCGGCCCGGGACAGCTCGCTGGAGGCGGCGACGACCAGGCCGTCCCGGGACAAGATCACCGAGCGGCGGAAGTGGGGAACGCGGGCGGCCAGGTCGTTCAGCAGCCAGCTCAGGTCGGGGCCGCCGGCCCCGGCCTGGTGCGCGGCCATCACTCCTCCCCGCCGGAGTCGGCCGGCGGCCCTGGGAGCGGCCAGATCCGGTCCGGCGGGGCGGCCGCCGGCCGCGGTCCGGTGGCGGGCTCCTCCGTCTCCGCCCGGCCACGCCGCCAGCCGGTCTGCAGCGAGGCCGCGAGATTACGGGCCTGCTCCGGGCTGCGCTCCGCGGCTACCGGCGGGCCGGTCTCCGGGCGGCCCCGCAGGTGCGGCGACAGGCTGGCCTGCCGGGTGCGCTGGGGCAGCCGGCCGGGTGCTCCCGGATGGGCCGGCCGAGGGCTGGCCGCGTCCGGTGCCGGGGCGGTCCCCGGCCCCCAGCCGGGTGCGGTCCCCGCTGCGGTCCCCGGCCCCCAGCCGGGTGCGGTCCCCGCTGCGGTCCACGGTGGCCCCGGCACCCGGCCGGCGTTCCCGGACCGCTGGGCGGGCAGGCCGAGGGCGTCGGCCGAGTGCAGATCCAGCGCCGGGAACCGGACGGTGCTGCTGGCCGCGGCGGCAACCGGGGCGGCCAGCAGCCGGGCCGGCGCGGCCACGATGCTGCCCGGCAGCAGCACGATTGCGGTGGTGCCACCGTAAGGAGACCCCCGCAGCGAAACCCGGACGCCGTGCCGGGCGGCCAGCTTGGCGCCCACGAACAGGCCCAGCCGGTCCGCGTTGGCTAGGTCGAAGTCCGGAGGGCTGGCCAGCTGCCGGTTGAGGTCACTCAGCTGGGTGGGCTCGATACCCAGGCCGCGATCCTCGATCTCGACCGCGAAGCCGTTGGCCACGCGCTCCGCGCGGACCTCGACCCGGGTTCCGGAGGGCGAGAACATGGTGGCGTTCTCGATCAGCTCGGCCAGCAGGTGGATCATGTCGGCGACCGCGGGGGCGCTGACCGCGTCGTCCGCCCCGGACAGCACCATCACCCGCTGGTAGTCCTCGACCTCGGCGACGGCCGCCCGGATCACGTCGATGACCGGCACCGGCTCGGTCCACGACCGGCCGGGGGCTGCCCCGGACAAGATGGCCAGGCTCTCCGCGTGCCGCCGCATCCGGGTCGTGAGGTGGTCCAGGGCGAACAGGTCGGCCAGGGCCGCCGGGTCGGAGGCCTTCTGCTCCAGCGTGTCGATCAGCCGCAGCTGGCGCTGCAGCAACGACTGGTTACGCCGGGCCAGGCTGACGAACACGGCCCGCAGCCCGTCGCGCAGGCTGGCCTCACCGGCCGCGGCGGTGGCCGCCGCCTGCTCCAGGCGGGCGATGGCCGCGATGGCCTGGGCCAGCTCGGCGCTGCCGGTACGGGGCACCGGGAGGACGGACGGGACGGCGCCGCCGCCCGGCGGGTCGTCGCGGAGCTGGCGCACCACACCGGGCAGTACCTCATCGGCGTAGCGCCGGGCCACGGTGGCCAGCCCGGCCACGTCCCGGGACAGCCGCCGCGCGAACTGCCCGATCAGCAGCAGGGCGGCCCCCACCACCAGCAGGCCGCCCCCGACGAACAGAATTAACTCGCCGGTCGCCCGGTCATCCGGCAGGCCGAGCGCCCGGCGCGCCAGCGGCACAGTCACGGTGGCCACCGCGGCGGCGGTCCACAGCAGGGCCAGGCAGGCGACCGGAACGGCCACGGTCATCATGAAGCTGAACCCGATCGAATGGCGCCCTGCCGGCCGCGGGCCTGCCGAGCTGGATTCAGCCATGGGAAACTCCTGGATCCGTCCCTATGCCCGGGATGCCGCCGCTGCCCATCCGGACGCCGCCGTTAGCCCCCTATCCTGGGCTACGCCGTACCAATTGTCACAGCCTTCTACCAATCGACGACGATACTTAGTATTGCCTGGTCCGGGCCGGAGTACACGGCGGGGGACCGGCGCCCGGGCGCTCAGCCGACCGAGATGGCGTCCAGCTTCCCGGCCGGGTACTCGTGCGAGACCACGGGGGGGTAGCTGACCCGGCCAATGGGCGGCGGCAGCGACTCGATCACGGCGTCGTGGTGACCGTGCCGCTGCCCAGGCCCAGGGCGGCGCCGCACAGCGCCATCAGCCGGCAAAACGGCCCGTCCGGGGTGGCGGGCGCCCGCCCGTGCTGCGGGAACGGGCACCCGCCGGTTCAGGACGAGTAGGTGGTGGCGCACACCGTCCCGTTGAGGGTGAACGCGGCCGGGGAGGGATAGGCTCCGGTGTTGCCGCCGACGAAGCCCAGCGACACCGTGTTCCCGCCGTTCGCGGCCAGCGTGGCGTTCCAGCTCAGGCTGGTCACGGTGACCGCCTGCCCGGTGGCGGTCCAGGTGCCGTTCCAGCCGCTGGACAGCGACTCGGTGCTGGCCGGGAAGGTGAAGCCGAGCGTCCAGCCGTCGATCGGGTCCGGGCCCGTGTTGGTGACCGACAGGTCGGCGATGAACCCGTTGCCCCAGCCCTGGGTGACGTCATAGGTCACCTGGCAGGTCGAGCTGGCCGGGGTGCCGGTGGTGAAGCTGACCGGGTCCGACGGCCCGGACAGGTACCCCTGCTGGTCGCGGGCCAGCACGTTGACGGTGTAGCCGGTCCCGGGGACCAGGTTGTGCACCGTGAACGAGTCCCCGGTGGACGTGCCGAGCAGCTCGCTGTCGGTGCCGTTCTGCCGGTACACCTCGTACTTGTCCACCGTCCCGCTGGTGGCGGGGGACCAGGAGATCGTGGCCTGGGTGGCGGTCACGTTGCTGGCCGACGGCGGTCCCGGCGCCGCCAGGGCGCTCTGCGTTCCGGCCTGGGGGTGCAGCACGATTGTCTCGATCGAATAGGGCGGCAGCAGCTGGCTGGCCGCGCTGCCCTGGGCGGCGGTGGTGATGCCGGGCGCCTCGTCGCCGTAGCTGTAGACGGTGGGCGTGGCCGCGGCCGGGGTGAACCCGGCGTAGTGCAAGCTGACCTGGTAGGAACTGGCCGGGTCCTTGTTGACCAGCAGGACGCTGAGGTCGCCGTCGGCGTTCCGCACCGCGTGCGCCGCGACCAGCTGGTTGTCGGTCCCGGCGCCGACCATGGTGTCCCCGGGCCGGCCGAGCTGGCTGAGCATGGCGATCGCGTAGTACGGCGGGAACGGCGTGTTCAGCGGCGGCTCGCAGCTGCTGCCCACGCAGGTGCCGCTGGACAGCACCCCCCAGTCGCCGTAGTCGGTGGCCCCGTCCGGCGCGACGGAGATCGCACCGGGCCCGTTGTGGGTGTCCCACCAGTTGACCGTGAACACCCCGTTCTCCAGCGCGGTCAGGTAACTGTCCGCGCCGAACAGCGCGTCCGGCTGGGTGGTGGTGTCCACCCCGGAGTTGACCTCGGTCATCGCGATCTGGATGTGCGGCCCGGCCGGCCCGGCGTAGGCGTCGATCTCCTGGCGCAGCTGGGCCAGTTCCCCCGCCACCTGCGCGGGCTCGCCCAGCATGGCCGCCGGGCCGGCCGTGCTGGGGTACCAGTGCACGATCACGAAGTCGATCGCCGGGCCGGCCGTGGACAGCACCACCTTGTTCCAGTCGCCGCTGTCCCCGGACGCCACCACGCTGTCCGGCCAGTTGCCCGGCAGGGTCAGCACCGCACCGATCTTGACGCTGGGATCGACGGCCTTCATCGCGTCCGCGTACTGGATGACGTTCTGCGCGTAGGCCGCCGGGCTCTTGCTGGCGTGGTTGTCGGCTTCCCAGTCCGCGCCGTAGTACCCGTTGCCGTAGGTCTCGTTGCCGATCTCCCAGTACCTGACGCCGTAGCCCTTGGTGACGTTGGCGTACCGCACCCAGCCCGCGGCTTCGGCGGGCGTGCCGGTGCCGTAGTTGGCGATGAGGATCGGCTGGGCGCCGATCTTCTGCACGGTGCCCATGAACGAGTCGAAGTCGGTGCCGGGTGCGACGTACCCGCCCGGGGCGGTGTTGTCCTGCCAGTGGTAGATGTCCCCGTACGAGCCACCCGGGTAGCGGAGCATCCGCACGCCCGCCTGCTGCAGCAGGGTCTGCACGGCCGGGGCGTTCATCTGGCTGTCCCAGACCGCCGAGTTGAGCCCGTAGCCGGTGGCCGGGATCGCGCCGTGCCCCTCGTTCGCGTTGACTGTCACGTTCACCGTGGCCGGTGCCGGGCCGGCCGCCGTCCCGGACGGCGCGGCGAGGCGGGCCACCGGCGCCGCGGGGGCCGTTACGGCGGCTGTTCTCGCGGCGGCGGGCGGGACGGCCGCCAGCAGGGGCAGGGCCGCCGCCACCGCGGCGCCCAGGGTGAGCGCCGCGCGGGCCGGCCGGCGGTGCCGTAACGTCCCGGTAGGCGGTGGGGTTGGGGAAGGGCGCATGGCAGGCTCCTCGGACGGCCGCGGGCGCGGCGGTGACTCCGCTGCGATGCTCGGGGGCGGGCCGGCGGGTGTCAACGGCCGCCGGCGGCGCCCGGCCCAGGCCGCTGGCCGCCCGCTCGCGGGGCTCGCGGGGCGCTGAAAGTTACCCGGCCGGTTCAGCCCAGCACGACCAGCAGCGCGCCGCGGCGCCAGGCCTTGCCGGGATCACTTTCCGGAGGGAACATTCTTGGCAAACCGGGCACGCGGCCGGGCTGGCACCGCGGCGGGCCGGGTGGCCGCCCCGCCGCCACGTGTAGAGGAGCACCGACGATGGCGCCGTTCACCCAGGTCCTCGACCCGCTGCATTCGTTAGCCGGGACCACGCTGCTGGCCCTCGTCCCGGTCGCGGTGCTGCTGCTGTTACTCGCCGTCCTCCGGATGAGCGCCTGGCAGGCGGTGATCATCGGCTCCGTGGTCACCATCGTGCTCGCCGTCACGGTCTGGCACGCCCCGCTGGCCAACACGCTGGCGTCCTACGGGATGGGCGCCGCGACCGGCGTCTGGTCGGTTAACTGGATCGTGTTCTGGGGCGTGATCGTCTACAACACGCTGGTGGTGACGGGCGCCTTCGAGGACTTCAAGAGCTGGCTGATCCGCCAGGCCACCGCGGACATCCGGGTCCAGACGCTGCTGATGGCGTGGGCGTTCGGCGCGCTGATGGAAGGGCTGGTCGGCTTCGGCTACCCGTGGGCCGTGGTGGCCCCGATCCTCATCGCGCTGGGCGTGGCCGACCTGGCCGCGATCCGGGTCGCCGCGATCGCGAACAACGCACCGGTCTCCTACGGCGCCCTGGGCGCACCGGTGATCGGGCTGGCCGCCGTCACCGGGCTGCCGCTGCTGTCCCTGTCCGCGTCGATCGGCAAGATCGTCGCGCTGCTGGCCCTGCTGCCGCCGTTGATCCTCATCTACCTGGTCAGCGGGACCCGGGGACTGCGCGGCGGCTGGCCGCTGGCCGTCGTCGGCTCGCTGGGGTACATCGTCGGCCAGTTCCCGGTCGCCGAGTTCGTCGGCCCGTACCTGCCCGACATCGTCGGGTCGCTCACCTGTTTCGCCGCGCTGCTCGGCCTGCTGCGGGTGTGGCGGCCGGGCGCGGTGCTCGGATTCGGCGGCCGGGAGCTGAGCCCCGCGGAAATGGACGGCTATGCCCGGCAGGCCGCGGCCGGCACGGCCGCCGATGCGCCGGGCACGCCGTCCGCCGCCGGGGCGGGCCGCAACCAGACCTGGCGGGTCACCCGCGCGCTCGTCCCGTTCGGCATCCTCATCGCGGTGGTGGTCGCCTGGACCGGGCCGTGGTCACCGCTCCCCGGATACGTCCCGTTCGCGCCGAAGGTGACCGCGGTCAGCTCGCTGGGCGGCCACGCGGACTCAGCCTGGAAGTTCGCGCCGTTCGTGGCGGGCACCGCCATCCTGGCCAGCTGGCTGCTCATCTCCTTGTTCCTGCGGCCCGGGCGGCGCCAGCTCCGCGAGGTGTTCCGCACCACCTTCCACCAGATGTGGGGGGCGCTGCTGGTAGGGCCGTTCATCTTCGGCCTGGCCTTCGTCTTCAGCTATTCGGGGATGGCCAACTCGATGGCCAGCGGCTTCGCCAAGGTCGGGACCGCGTTCGTGCTGCTCTCCCCGGTGCTCGGCTGGATCGCGGTAGCCCTGTCCGGCAGCAACACGTCGTCGAACGCCGTGTTCGGCCAGTTCCAGCTCTCGGTGGCGAAACTGCTCGGCGCGCCGGTGCTGCTGTTCCCGTCACTCAACTCCGTCGGGGCTGAGGTCGGCAAGCCGGTCGCCCCGCAGACGGCCAGCGTCGGCGTCTCCACCACCCGGTTCGTGCGCAACGAGGGCGAGGTGATCCGCTACAACATGGGCTGGACGCTCGTGATCCTGGCGTACCTGATCGTCATCGGCTGCCTGTACTACTTCCTGCTCCCCGGCGCGATGCGGCTGTAGCCCGGAGCCGGTGGCCAGCGCGGCCAGCAGGGCGGCGATCCGGTCCGCGGCCGCGGACCGGGATAGCCCGGCCGCGGCGGCCCGCATCCGCGCCAGTGCGGCCGGGTCGCCGCGCAGCGCGCGGATCTCGGCGACCAGGTCGCGGAGCCCGGGCGCGTACCGCCCGGCCCCGGCGGCGGTCACGAAACCCGCGTTGCCGGCTTCCTGGCCCGGCACGAACGAGGTGAGCACCAGCGGCGCGGCGCAGCAGGCCGCCTCGGCGATGGTGCCCGGCCCGGCCTTGCCGACCACCACGTCGGCGCAGCGCAGCCAGTCGGCCATGTTGCCGACGAAGCCGCACACCGTCAGCCGCCCGGCCGCCCGCGCCGCCAGCCGGTCCAGCCTGCGCCGCAGCCGGCCGTTCCGGCCGCAGATGACCACCACGTCCACGTCCGGGAGGTGCCGCAGGATGGCCCGGGCGCGCGGGTACAGGCCCCCGGACCCTTCCGCGCCACCCGTCATCACCACCAGGAAACGCGGCCCGGCCAGGCCCAGCGCGCGCCGCAGCGCGCGCCGCTCCGCGTCCGCCGCGCCCCCGGCGAATTCCGCCCCCACCGGCAGCCCGATTTCCACATAACGCCCCTCCGGTGTGCCGTCCGCCGCGCAGCAGCGGGCAACCGGGGCGGATGGCGCGACGATCCGGTCCGCGACCACCGGCAGGCCGCTGGCCATCGCCTCCATCGCGGCGAGGCTCTGCAGTTCCGCCTCGGACGTGATGGCGAACACGTCCGCCGCCCGGTACAGCCCGGGCAGGTCGGCGTCGGGCACGTGGCCGAGGAACCGGGCCCGTGGCGCCAGCCCCCAGCCGGGCCGCCGCGGCGCGCAGCGCTCCGTCGGCCGGGCCGGTGCCGGCGATGGCCAGCTGGGCGTCCCGGGCCAGCCGGGCCACCGCGTGCAGCAGCATGTTGACCCGCTTCTCCGGGCTGAGCCGGCCGACGTACAGGATCACCGGCCGGCCGGCCGCCAGTCCGTACCGGTCGCGGATCCCCGGCTCCGGCGGCCCCGGCCGGAACCGGGCCAGGTCGATCCCGTTGGAGACGACGCCGGACGGCACCCGCAGGCCGCGGTCGAGCAGCAGCCGCAGCGCCGTCCCGGTCGGCGCGGTGACCAGGCTGCACCGGTTGGCGAAGCCGACGACGAACGAGTAGAACGCCGCCTCGGCCAGACGCGGCGGGTGCCGCCGCGCCGGCCGGACGTTCACCGGCAGGTAGTGATTGGTGTAGATGACCGGGATCCGCAGCCGCCGGGCGGCGGCCAGGGCGGTGACCCCGAGGGTCACCGGGGAGTGGATGTGGATGACGTCGGGCGCGAAACCGGCCAGCAGCCGGCGGCCCGCCGCGCCGGGCACAGCCGCCAGCCGCATCCCGTCGTACCACGGCCACCGCACCGAGCCGCGCAGGTGCACGGTCAGCTGGCCACCGGCGGCCAGCGCGCGGGTGACGGTGGGCACGCCGCCCACCATGGGCGGGTACTGATCGGTGATCACCATCACCCGCACCGGACCACCCCGGTCACCGCCGGGCCCGGCGGACGTAGGGCCACACGGCCAGCGGGGCGGCCACGGCCAGCAGCCCCGCCGACCACAGCACCGAGGCCAGTTCCGGGTGCTGCATCGGCCAGGCCGGGAGGCTGGCGGCCGGGTCGGGGTTGCCCAGCAGCTGACGGCAGGCCGAGGCCAGCACGCTGACCGGGTTCCAGTCGGCGACGTCGCGCAGCCAGGGGGTGAGGTGGGCGGTGGAGATGAACGCGTTCGAGGTGAGCGACAGCGGGACGATGATGGTCAGGCCCACGGCCTGGGCCGATTCCGCGCCGCGCGCGATCAGCCCGACGCAGCATCCGGCCCACGCCGCCGCGTAGCCGAACACCAGCGCCAGCCCGGCGGCGAGCAGGACGCTGGCCGCCCCGGTGTGCACCCGCCAGCCGACCAGCAGCCCCCCGGCCGCGGTGACCGCCACGGCGACAATGCTCAGGGTCAGGTCGGCCAGGAACCAGATGTAGGCCGCCACCACGCCGGAGCAGCTGCTGACCGTGTTCACGGCCGCGGGCCTGGCGGGGCCGCGCCCCGGGGCCAGTCCCCGACCCGAAGGCAGCCCGCGCCGTGCGGGCAGCCAGGGCTACGAGCGGGTCACCCTGGCGCTCTTCGTCCTGGAGCTTGGCCTGCTCGCCCCGGACATCTGGTCCGGCCACGCCGACCTGCGCTCGGTCGGCGAGGTCTACGTGTTCGCGGTGCTGGCGCTGCTCGGCTCCCGGCGCCGGCTCGCCGGGCTGGCCTGCTGGGCCACCCTGACCGCCCTGGTGGCCGCCACCCACCAGGTGCTGTACCTGTCCTGACCGGGCACCGCACGGCCCGCGGAGACCCAGGCGGCCGGTGACTCGTTAGGGCCGCCGTGGCGGCGGTGATTCCCGTGGGGCCGGGTCGTCTACCGATCAGCCGGGACCACACGGATGGGGGGCCCGTGAACTCCGTGACCTCACGCGACGGCACCAGGATCGTCTATGACCGGCAGGGCCACGGCCCGGCGCTGGTCCTGGTCGACGGGGCGATGTGTACCCGCCGCACCGCGCTGAAGCCGGAACTGATGAGGTTGCTCGCGGCGCGGTACACGGTCTACAGCTACGATCGCCGCGGTCGCGGGGACAGCGGGGACACCCCGCCGTACGCGGTGCAGCGGGAGATCGAGGACATCGCCGCGCTGGCCTGCGACGGCGGCGGCACCGCCTATCTCTACGGGCACTCCTCCGGCGCCTGCCTCGCGTTCGAGGCCACCGTCCGGCTCGGCGGCCAGATCGCCGGGCTGGCCATGTACGAGCCCCCGTACCACGTGGACCCACTGGCCCAGCGCCACTGGCATGCCTACGTCACCGGGCTACGCGCGGCGCTCGCCGACGGCCGGCGCAGCGACGCGGTCGCGCTGTTCCTGCTCTACACCGGCCTGCCTGCCGGGCACCTGGCCGTGCTGCGCGGCTCGCCGGCCTGGGCGGCGCTGGAAGCCATCGCCCCGACACTGGCCTACGATCACGCGGGCATTCTGGGCCCGGACGCGGCCGTCCCGGCGGCCCGCGCCGCCCAGCTGGCGTGCCCGGTGCTGGTGCTGCACGGCGGCGCCAGCTTCCCGTTCCTGGCTGGCGCCGCCCGGGCCGTCAGCCAGGCCATTCCGGGCGCCCGGCTCGTCACCCTGCCCGGCCAGGGCCACGCCGCCGACCCGCAGCTGCTGGCGCGCGCCCTCACCGGCTTCTTCCCGGCCTGATCAGCCTTCCCCGCCCAGCGGCCAGGCAGCCGCTGGCCCGCATCGGGGGCACGACGACGGCACCAGGCCGCCGCTCCGGCCGGCCCGCTGACCGGCCTTCGGCTGTCGCGTCAATTCCCGTCCGGGGACCACAGCCGAATGCTCCGCTGGGCTGCGTCCCTGATCAACTCCGCGGCCACGCGGGCGCGGCTCTCGGGGACTCCGAGCGGGGCCCACTCGCAGACGAAATCCAGCGGCCCTGCGGGCGGCAGCGGCCACGCCCACCAGCGGGAGAACCGGTGGCGCCGGCCGCCGCCAAACGCATACGGCCACAGGATCGGCCCGTCCGGTTCGGTGTCCCGGTCGGGCCCACGGTGGCTGAAGATCACCTTATGGCCGTCCGACAGCTGCAGGCCGAGCCGGAATGACTCGTGGCCGCCGGCCATCACCGGCCGCTCATCCACCTCGCCCGCGCCGGGCCGGGTGCGAGCGGAGATGAGGATCTCAAAGCCGCTGGTGTAGGCCGCCAGCGAGGTGATCCCCACGGCCACCCGGCTGGTGCGCCCCAGCAGCAGCGGCCCAGCCGGCACGATGCCGGGGAATTCGTCCTCCGGCAGTTCCCAGGGATGATGCTGCCGGGGCGGCTCCGGCTCCGGCGGCGGCACTTCGGCAAAGAACCCCATGCCACCACCTTCACCCCGGCCACCACCCCCGGCAACCGAATAAAACCCGCCGCGCGACGCGTGCTTCCGGTCAGGCGGCCGCTGGGCTCGCGGGGTCAGGGGCCGGGGGGTCAGGGGCCGGGGGGTCAGGGGCGCAGCGGAGGATGGATTCGGCGGCGGACGTCAGGAGCTGGCGGAGGCGGTCGCCGGGCAGGCCGCTGGCGTGGAACAGCGCCGACTGGATGGCGCCGATCGCCGCGTGCACCAGCGCCCGGGCGTCGCTGTCGGCCAGCGCGGGGTGCAGCTCGTCCACCAGGTGGACCCACTCCTCCAGGTACAGCCGCTGCTTGCGGCGCAGCCGCCGCCGGTCGTCGGCGGGCAGGTTGTTGATCTCGTTGTGGTAGACGATGGCCAGCTCACGGTCGGCGATGACGAACTCCACCTGGCCGCGGATGAGCTGGCGGAGCGCCTCGCCGAGGCTGGGTGCCGCGGTCACGATCCGCCGCCCGTCGTGCAGCAGGCCGTCGATGGCCCGGTCGAACAGCGCCACCAGCAGCGCCGACTTGCTGGCGAAGTGCCGGTAGATCCCCGACCCGGTGATCCCGGCCGCCGCGCCGATGTCGGCCATCGAGACGGCGTGGTAGCCGCTGTCGGCCACGAGGTCCGCTGCGGCGCCGAGGATGCGCTCCTTGCGGGCCGGGTCCCGGGTCCGCACGGTCTCGGTCATCAGCCGGTGTCCCGGGCCGGGCCGGCGCCGGTGCTCCCGGCCAGGCTGGCCGGCAGGTTGACGTACCGGCTGCGCAGGTACTCCCCGAGGCCCTTGGCCTGCGGGTCCGGGCGGGCCGAGGCCGCCACGCCCTGGCCGAGCAGCCCGACGAGTACGAAGTTCAGCGCGTGCAGGTTGGGCAGTTCGTAACGGTGCACCGGGAGACCGGCCGCTTCCGGGATGAGCTGCCGCAGCCGCTCGGCGGTCAGGTATTCACGCAGCCACCCGAACGCCGCCGCGTCCCGGGTCCAGACCCCCACGTTCGCGTTGCCGCCCTTGTCGCCGGACCGGGCCGCGCACACCAGGCCCAGCGGCGCGCGGACGCTGGGGCTGGACGCCGCCGGAGCGGCGGAAGATGCGAAAGTGACCGGCGGAGCGGCGCCTGGGGCGCCTGGGGCGCCTGGGGCGCCTGGGGCACCTGGGGCGCCTGGGGCGCCTGCGGTATGCGGGATGACCTGGCGGGTGCCGTCCGGGAGCACCACTACCTGCTGCACCACCTCGGCCGGGACGAGGGCCGGCCAGTACACGCCGTAGCCGCTTTCCGGGGTCGGCGGGGTGGTGGTGTGGAACCCCGCGTAGCCGCCCAGGGCCAGCTCCATCACCGCCGCGGCGAACGCCCGGCCCACCTTGCGCGGGTCGGGGTCCTTGACGGTGATCCGCAGGTGCGCGGTGGCCTGCTCGTTGGTCGGCGCGTCGGGCTGGTCGAACCGCAGCAGCCGGACGTCCAGCTCGGCGAACGAGTCCCGGCCGCCGAGGATCGACAGCAGCTCCGCCTCGGCCCAGGCGGCCTTCTCCTCGATGTCCAGACCGGTCAGCACCATGGTCATGGTGTTGCGGTAGCCACCCAGATAGTTGAGCGCCACCTTGAGGGTGGGCGGCGGCGGGCTGCCGCGGGTCCCGGACATCCGCACCCGGTCCGGGCCGTCGGGCTGCAGCCGGATGGTGTCGAAGTGCGCCACCACGTCGGGGTTGCGGTACGCGGGCTCGGCGATCTCGTACAGCAGCTGCGCGGTGACCGTGCCGGGGGAGACCAGCCCGCCAGTCCCGGGATGCTTGGTGATCACCGCACTGCCGTCCGCCGCGACCTCGGCGATGGGGAAGCCGGGGTAGCGCCGGTCGGTGATCTCCGCCAGCCACGAGTAGTTCCCCCCGGTCGCCTGCGGCCCGCACTCGATCACGTGCCCGGCGGCCAGCGCCCCAGCCAGCTCGTCGTAGCTGTCCCGGGACCAGCCGTGCCACCACGCGGCCGGGCCGGTGACCAGGGACGCGTCGGTGACCCGCGGGCAGATCACCACGTCCGCCCCGGCGGCCAGCGCCGCGGTGATCCCCCACCCGCCCAGGTAGGCGTTGGCGGTGACCGGTTTCACCCCGGCGTCCGCGAGCGTCTCGCCGGTGTCCAGGTGGGCCAGCGGGTGCCCGGCGGCCAGCAGCTCGTCGATCCGCCCGGACAGGTCGTCGCCCTCGATCCAGGCCACCCGCGGGGCCAGCCCGAGCCGCGAAGCCAGCGCGGCGACCTCCGCGGCCAGCCCGGACGGGTTCAGCCCGCCCGCGTTCGCCACGACCTTGACGCCGCGGTCCAGGCAGCTGCCCAGCACCTCCTCCAGCTGGGTCAGGAAGGTCCGGGCATACCCAGTGGACGGGTCTTTCTGCCGGGCCTTCCACAGGATCAGCATGGTCAGCTCGGCCAGGTAGTCCCCGGTCAGCACGTCGATCGGGCCGCCGGAGACCATCTCCCGGGCGGCCGCGATCCGGTCCCCGTAGAACCCCGAGCAGTTCCCGATGAGGACCGGCCGCGGTACTGGCCCGGGAGGGCGACCCCCGGGGCCAGTACCGCGACCCCCCGGAGTCGCTGTCACTGGATCTTCCCAGGCAGCGCCATCCCGGGCTGGCGCCCCGCGCCGGGCGCCCCGGCGAACGCCTGCGCGATCCCCATCCACTGGGCCGCGACCGGCCCGGCCACCCGCAACGCGGTGTCATCCAGGTGCCGCCGCTGCGTCACCACCAGGCAGAAGTCCAGCGCCGGGCCGGTCACCACGTCAGCCGCATCGGCCGGGCCCCAGGTCCACACGTCCACGTCATCCGGCGCGGTCAGCTCGACCCGGACCGGAGTGAGCGGGACGGGAAGGCCGTTGAGCTGGAAGGTGAAGCGGAAGGTGGCGACGCCCAGGTGCGCCACGTGCCGCAGCCGCGCGGTGGGCGCGCGGACCGCCCCCAGCGCGTCGGCCACGTCCTGGCCGTGCGCCCAGGTCTCCATGAACCGCGCGGTCACCGAACTGGCCGCGCTCATGTCCGGGCCGAACCAGGGCGTCCGCTGCCGGGGCTCCAGCCCGCGGAAGACGTGCAGGTACTGAGCCCGGGAGCGGCGCAGCCAGTCGAGGGCGTCGGCGCCGCTCAGCCCGCGGTACCGCCGGGCGACCTCGTCGGGGAAACCGTCGCCGAGCGCCATCAGCGCGGCCGCCTCGGTGCGGAACAGGTCCGGGTCGGCGGCGGCCAGCGCCGCGCTCTCGTCGAAGAAGGCCAGGTGGGTGACCTGGTCGTGGACGGACCAGCCCGGTGCGGGGGTGGGCCGCTGCCACCCGGTGTGGTCCAGGCCGGCCAGCAGGTCGTCCAGCACCTGGGTCTCGGCGGCCAGGTCGGCGAGCAGCCCGGCCAGGTCGGGGGGCATGCTCAGCGTCCCTTCCAGGCCGGCGGCCGCCGGTCGCGGAACGCGGCCGGGCCTTCCTGGGCGTCTTCGCTGCGGTAGACCGGCTCCCAGATCCGCTCGGCCGCGTCGAACGCCTCGTGCAGCGGGTGCTCGGCGGCCAGCCGGACCGTCCGCTTGGCGGCCAGTACCGACAGCGGCGCGTTGGCGGCGATCTGCTCGGCCAGCCGCTGCGCGGCCGCCCGCAGCCCGGCGGCCGGCACGACCTGGTTGACCAGCCCGATTTCGTGCGCCCGGGCGGCGCTGACCGGCTCGCCGGTGAGCAGGATCTGCATCGCGACCCGCGGCGGGATCAGCCACGGCAGCGGCGCCGCCCAGGGCGCGCCGCGCCCCACCTTCACCTCGGTGATCGCGAACCGGGCGTCCTCCGCGGCCACGCACAGGTCACACTGCATGGCCAGGGCGAACCCGCCCGCGTAGGCCACCCCGTTGACCGCGGCGATGGTGGGCTTGGGCACGTCGATGTTCCGGCCGAACTGGGGCAGGAAGTCCGGCGGCGGCACCTGCAGCGCGTCCGCCGCCATCTCCTTGAGGTCGCCGCCGGCGCAGAACGCCTTGTCCCCGGCGCCGGTCAGCACCAGCACCCGGGCCTCGTCGTCGGCGTTGAAGCGGCGCACGCCGTCCCACAGGCCGTCACGGACCGCCTTGTTCAGCGCGTTGCGCGCCTCCGGCCGGTTGATGATCAGCCACGCGGCCGGGCCGCGCCGCTGGTAGCTGACCACCCCGGCCGGCCCGGCCAGAACTGCCTCACTCATCGGCCGCCTCCACCACCGCCAGGACCGTGCCCAGGTCCACCTGCTGGCCGGGGTGCACGGCGACGCCGGCCACCACCCCGTCGTGCGGCGCCCGCACGCTGTGCTCCATCTTCATCGCCTCCAGCACGACCACCGGGGTGCCCGCGGTGACCCGCGCACCCGGTGTCACCTCCACCCGAACGACGGTGCCCGGCATGGGCGCGATCAGCGACCCGGCCGCCGCCTGCGCGCCGGGCTCCGGGAACCGGGCCAGCTCGGTGAGCCGGGTCGCGCCCAGCGGGCTGTCCACGTACCAGTCCACCCCGGCCTGCGCCACCGTGAACTCGCGGCGGACCCCGGCGATGTCCGCGACGACCCGGCCGGGTTCGGCGCAGCGGAGCAGCAGGCCCTCCACCGTTGCCCCGTCGATTTCCGCCCCAACGGCCCCCCCGCGGAACTGATACCGCACCACGATCTCGGTCCCGTCGCAGTCGAACGCCACGTGCTGCGGGCTGTCGGGCACGTTGCGCCAGCCGGAGGGGATGGTGCGCAGCACCGGCGCGGCGGCCCGCCGGGCGGCCTGCCCGGCCAGCGCGGCGGCCAGCGCGTGCAGCCGGGGAGCGGCCGGGTCGCGCGCCGTGGCGGCCAGGCCCGCCGGGTCGTGCCGGGTCAGGTAGCCGGTGTCGATCCGCCCGGCCGCGAACTCGGGCTCCCGCAGGATGCCGACCAGCAGCTCCCGGTTGCTGGTCACCCCGTGCAGCCGGGTGCCGGCCACGGCCCGGGCCAGGCGGCGCCGGGCGGCGTCCCGGCTGGGCCCGTGCGCGATGACCTTGGCCAGCATCGCGTCGTAGTACAGCCCCACCTCGGAGCCCGCGGCGATCCCGGCGTCCACCCGCAGGCCGGGCAGCGCCGGGATCTCGAAGACCTGCACGGTGCCGGTGGCCGGCAGGAAGCCCGCGGCGATGTCCTCCGCGTACAGCCGGGCCTCGATGGCGTGCCCGGTCAGGGTGGCCGCGTGCACCTCGTCCGGCAGTGGGTGGCCCTCGGCCACGTGCAGCTGCAGCGCGACCAGGTCCAGCCCGGTGACCAGCTCGGTGACCGGGTGCTCGACCTGCAGCCGGGTGTTGACCTCGAGGAAATAGAAGTGTGCGGTGCTGGGAGGACCCGCCTCGGGCGGGCCTCCCCGCCCCGACGAATCGAGCACGAACTCGACGGTCCCCGCGCCGGTGTAGCCGATGGCCTTGCCCGCCGCGACGGCGGCCGCGCCCAGCTCGCGGCGCAGGTCCGCGTCCACGGCCGGGGACGGCGCCTCCTCGATGATCTTCTGGTAGCGCCGCTGGATCGAGCATTCCCGCTCGAACAGGTGCACCACGCCGCCGTGGGCGTCCCCGAAGATCTGCACCTCGATGTGCCGGGGACTGGGCAGGTAGCGCTCGCAGAAGACAGTGCCGTCGCCGAAGGCCGCCGCCGCTTCCCGCCGGGCGCCGGCCAGCGCGGCGTCGAGGTCCGCCGCCCGGGTGACCACCCGCATTCCCCGGCCGCCACCACCGAACGCCGCCTTGACCAGCAAGGGGAACCCGACTGCGGCGATCTCCTCCGCGCCGGGCGGGTCATCGCCCTTGATCGTGACGCTGGGCAGCACCGGGACGCCGGCCGCGGCCATCAGTTCCTTGGCCGCGATCTTGGAGCCCATCGCGGCGATGGCGTCTGGCGGCGGCCCGACGAAGATCAGCCCGGCTGCGGCGCACGCCGTCGCGAAACCGGCGTTCTCGGACAGGAACCCGTACCCCGGGTGCACCGCGTCCGCCCCGGTGCGCTGGGCCGCGGCGATGATGGCCGGGCCGTTCAGGTAGGTGTCCGCGGGCGCGTTCCCGGGGAGGGGAACGGCCTCGTCGGCGGCCCGCAGGTACGGCGCGCCCGCGTCGGCGTCGGAGAACACCGCCACGGTGGCGATGTCCAGCGACCGGGCCGTGCGGATGATCCGGGCGGCGATCTCGCCGCGGTTGGCGATGAGCAGTTTCCTGATGGCCGGCATCTGCTCGCCCCTCACATCCGGAACACGCCGAAGCCGCGGCGGCCCTGCACCGGCGCGGAGTGCGCCGCGGACAGGGCGATGCCGAGCACGGTCCGGGTGTCCCGCGGGTCGATGATCCCGTCGTCGTACAGCCGGGCGGTGACGAACAGGGCGTGTGATTCCCGCTCGATCTGCTCCTCGATGGCGCGGCGCCGCGCGTCGTCCGCGGTCTCGTCGAACGAGGCCGGCCGCCTGCGCGGCCTGGCGGCCGACGATGGACAGCACCCCGGCGAGCTGCTGGGCACCCATCACGGCCAGCTTCGCGTTGGGCCAGGCGAACATGAACCGGGGGTCGTAGGCCCGGCCGGACATCCCGTAGTTGCCCGCGCCGAACGAGGCGCCCATGTTGATGGTGACGTGCGGCACCGTGCTGTTGGCCACCGCGTTGATCATCTTGGCCCCGTCCTTGATGATGCCGCCCTGCTCGTAGGCCTGGCCGACCATGTAGCCGGTGGTGTTCTGCAGGAAGACCAGCGGGGTGTCGGTCTGGTTGGCCAGCAGGATGAACTCGCTGGCCTTCCTGGCCTCCTCGCTGAACAGCACACCGCGCTCGTTGGCCAGGATCCCCACCGGAAACCCGTGCACGCTGGCCCAGCCGGTGACGAGGGAGGTGCCGTAGAGCGGCTTGTACTCGCCGAACCGCGAGCCGTCCACCACCCGGGCCAGCACCTCGCGCGGGTCGAACGGGACCCGGAAATCGGCCGAGACGATACCGAGCAGTTCGTCCCGGTCGTAGCGCGGCTCGTCCGCCGGGCCGGTGCGGCCGGGGCCGGCTTTGCGCCAGTTCAGCTCGGTCATGATCTGGCGGCCGATCCTGATGCAGTCCACCTCGTCGGTGGCGAAGTGATCGGACAGGCCGGACACCCGGCTGTGCATCAGCGCGCCGCCGAGCTCCTCGTCCCCGGACTCCTCGCCGGTGGCCATCTTCACCAGCGGCGGGCCGCCCAGGAACACCTTGGCCTGCTGGTCGACCAGGACGGCGTAGTCGCACATCCCGGGCACGTACGCGCCGCCGGCCGTGGAGTTGCCGAAAACCAGCGCGATGGTCGGGATGCCCAGCGCGGACAGCTGGGTCAGGTCGTGGAAGATCCGGCCGGCCGGCACGAACAGGTCGGATTGGGTGGGCAGGTCGGCGCCGCCCGACTCGACCAGGTTGACCACCGGCAGCCGGTTGACCCGGGCGATCTCCAGCGCGCGCAGCGACTTGCGCAGCGAGTAGGGGTTCATTGCGCCGCCGCGCACCGTCGGATCGTGCCCGATGATCAGGCACTCGATCCCGGACACCACGCCGACGCCGGTGACGACGCTGGCCCCGACGGTGAACTCGGTGCCCCAGGCGGCCAGCGCGGACAGCTCCAGGAACGGCGCGTCCCGGTCCAGCAGCAGCTCGATCCGGTCGCGGACCAGCAGCCGCCCGCGGCTGCGGTGCCGCTCGGCGTAGCGCGGGCCACCGCCCGCCCGGGCGATGGCCAGCTGCTCGTCGACCGCGGCGATGGCTGCCAGCTGGACCGACCGGTTCCGCTGGTAAGCCTCGCTGGTGCGCTCCAGCGCGGACTTCAGCACCGGCACGCCGACGCCCTCCTGTTCGCTCCGGACGGTTCACCGCAGATGACCAGGACGTTACTCCCGATTCACTAGGACGGGAAGCGGCCGGACTTTCGCCGCGGCCTTCTGACCGCTAGTTTCCTGTGCCGATCTCGTCCAGGTGTGATGCTCTTCACAGTTACCCCGTGGTTGTCTACCATACGGCTGTTAACCGCTGTTCACATACGGCGATGCACAGCCGGCCAGCGAAGGCGAGGGCGCTATGAGCCTGGACGTGACGAGCCTGAACCATCGCCGCGCGGTGCAGCGGTGGGAACGGGTCAGCGTCGGCGACATCCTGCAGCGGCTGCGCTGGAGTGTGCCGGGCAAAGAGGCGATCATCGGCTGGGAAGGCGCCTATGCCTCGCCGGAGCACGCCCGGCTCAGCTACGCCCAGGCCGACGACCTCGCCTGCCAGGTGGCTGCCGGGCTGCTCGGCCAGGGCCTGCACCCCGGGGACCGGGTGCTGCTGCTCTGCGAGAACTCGGTGGAGGCCTACCTGACCAAGATCGGCATCGCCAAGGCCGGGTTGGTCGCCGTGCCGGTCAACCCGTCCCTCGCCGCCGACGTCATCGGCCACCTGATCACGCTGACCGAGCCGGCCTTCGCGGTGGTGGACGCCGAGGCGTGGCCCGCGGCGGCGAAGGCGTTCGCCGACGCGGGCCTGGCCCCCGGGGTCACCATTCCCATCGGCGGCGAGCCGGTGGCCGGCAGCGTGTCCTTCGCGGACTTCGTGGCGGGGCAGCCCACCGCCGAGCCGGACGCGGAGATCCACGGCGACGACATCTGGCAGATCCTGTTCACCTCGGGCACCACGGCGCTGCCCAAGGGGGCCATGCTGTCGCACCACGCCAGCCACTTCGCCGCCTACAGCTTCGCGCTCACCCTGACCCGCGGCATCCGGCTCGAATGCGACCTGCGGCTGGCTACCTTCCTGCCGATCATCTACCACGTGGCCGACCAGGTGTTCACCTTCCCGGCGTTCCTGTCCGGCGGGACCCTGGTGATTGGCCGCCGCCCCGACCCAGCCCAGATGGCGTCGGCCATCAGCCGGGAGGCCGTCACCGCGCTGTGGGGCGGCTCGCCCGCCATGACCGCCGCGCTCGCCGGGGTGCTCCAGGCCGACCGGCTGTCCTACGACCCGCGCACCCTCAAGGTGCTGGTGTACGGCTGGGCCGCGCTGCCTCCCGGGGTGCTGGCCAGCTTCAAGCGGATGTGCGGGGACGACTTCACCGCGGTGGAGATTTTCGGCCAGACCGAGGCGATCTCCTGCCACCGGTTCTGGCCGGACAAGTGGCCGGAGATCTACCGCCGCACCGCACCGGAGCACAACTACGTCGGCATCCCGAACCCGCTGCTGGAATCCTGCGTGATGGACGAGATGGGCACGATCCTGGCGGACCGGCCGGGGGAGCCCGGCGAGGCGGTGTACCGGTCCCCGGCGATCACCGCCGGCTACTACCGCGACCAGGCGGCCACCGAGCACGCGTTCCGGTACGGGTGGTTCCACTCCGGGGACAGCTGCGTCTACGACGAGCACGGCCTGCGGATCATGGTGGACCGGTACAAGGACATCGTGAAGTCGGGCGGGGAGAACGTGTCCAGCCTGCGGGTGGAAGCCGTGCTGCACCAGCATCCGGGGGTGCGCAAGGCGGCGGTCGTGGGGCTGCCGCACGAGCACTGGGGAGAGGCGGTGACCGCCATCGTGGTGCCCGACCCGGTGGCCGCACCGGGCGCGGACGAGCTGGTCGCGTTCTGCCGCGGGCGGCTGGCCGGCTTCGAGACGCCCAAGCAGGTGATCTTCGTGGACGCGCTGCCCGAGACGGTGGGCGGCAAGGTGCTCAAGTACAAGCTGCGCCGCCAGTACGCCGACGCCTACCGCTGACCGCCGCCCGGCCGCCCGCCGGCGGCCGGCTTCGCCCAGATCGAGACGTGCTGCTGGCTCTCGGTGGTGAACGGCTCCCGGGTCCACCCGGCCCAGCGGTCGCGCCGCTGCAGCCCGGCCAGCCGGGCCATCAGGTCCAGCTCGGCCGGCCACACGTAGCGGAACGGGATCGACCGGTACTCCCCGCGCCCGCCGGTGACGGTCACGTAGTTGGAGCTCATCGCCTGGGTGGCGGTGTCGTACACGTCGTAGGCCCACTCTGCCGGGCTGACGTGCCACAGCAGTACGTCCTGGCCGGGCGGCAGCCGCCGCAGCTCCGGCACCCCGACCTCGATGACGAAGCAGCCGCCCGGCTCCAGGTGGGCGGCCGCGTTCTGGAAGCACGCCACCTGCGCGTCCTGCGTGGTCAGGTTGTTGATCGTGTTGAAGACGCGGTCCTGCGGCTCGCGGCCGTCGGCCGCCTCGCGCTGGATGACCCGGCCAACGGGCACGTGCGCACGGTCCGGCTGCTGACGACGAGGTGACCATCCGCGAGCTGCTCAGCCACACCGCCGGGGTGGACAGCCCGGATCAGCTGTTCGGCACCAGCATCCCCAGGCTGACCTCGCTCACCGGCCCGGTCATGCCGTGCAGCGGCCCGCGCAGCACCTTCAGTTACAGCAACGGGTACGCGATGCTCGGGCAGCTCATCGCCGACGTCACCGGGTCCGCCTGCCAGGAGGCGGCCGCCGCACTAGGGCTCCGGCCACTCGGGATGACCGCCTCATCCTTCCCGGCCAGCTGGCCGGACAGCGATGCGGTCACCGGCTACCAGCTGCCGACGACGGGACCTTCGAGGCCGTGGCCGCGCAGGTCTGCACCATCCCGGCCGCCGGCGGCCGGTGGGCCACCGCGGCCGACCCGGCCCGGTTCGGCCTCACCTGGGGGTCGCTGCGGCCGGCGGCCCTCGCCCGCGAGGCGCTCCGGCCGCACGCCGACCGTGATCCCTCCGGAGCGCAGATCGGCTCGGCTGGCTGCTGCACCGGCCGAAGGACGTCGCCGGGCACGCCGGGGGCGGCCCCGGCGCCGCCACGTCCCTCATCATCGGCCTGGGCACCAGCCGGGCCACCGTGGCCACGTCCAACCGGCTGGTCCCCATCGAGCCGGTCAACGCCCGGCTCCTCCACCCGATCGCCTGAGCCACCCGGCGGCGGGGCCTGACCTGGGGTGCGGCTGCCAGCCCGGTGGCTGGCGGCCGCCTACGAGGCCTTGGGCAGGTCCCGCCGGGCGGGCGTTTCCGCGGGCGGCTCCGTGGTCCCGGGCGGCTCCGTGGTCCCGGGCGGCTCCGTGGTCCCGGGCGGATGCACCGGCGGTCCCGGCTGGCGCGGGGCGGGCTCGGCCGGCTTCGGCGGGCGGGTCGCGCGCATCAGGCGGGCGGTGATCGCGGCCAGCACGAGGATCAGCGCCCCGGTGATGGACAGCGCCGCCGGGACGCCCAGCGACCGGTGGAAGTAGGTGACCACCACGGAGGTGACGTAGCCGAACATCGCCACCGCGCCCAGGCCGAGGAAGACCGTGTTGCGCAGCGGGACGCTGAGGGCCATCGCCGCGGCGGCGGTAACGATCCCCGTCGCGTACATCCAGCCGTAGGGCCCGGTCGCGAGCATCGGCGCGATCAGGGCCAGCACGGCGCCCAGCGGGACGGTGACCCACATCGGCTCGATGTACCGTCGCCAGCCCAGCGCCGCCCAGGCCAGCCCGAAGACCCACAGGGCCAGGGCATAGGCGAGCGGGGCCCAGTGGGCCGGGTGAGTGCCGGCGACCGTGGCGATGATGCCGCAGATCGTGATGACCAGCCCGGCGAACAGGGCGGCAGCCTGCACCGCGCTCCGGCGGGCCAGCCACAGGACCGCCGAGTACACGGCCGCGGCCAGCCCGACGCCCAGGATCGTCACTGCGTCCGCGCTGGGGTCTCCCGGGGTGTAGATCAGGTCATGCGTGGCCAGCCCGGCGGCCGCGGCCACCCCGGCCACGGACAGGAACCACGCCACGCTGGCCAACCGCTGGATCGCGGGGTCCCGCACTCCGCGGACGAAGATGCCGACCAGGAAGAAGAACGCCGCGGCGCCGGCCAGCACGGCCACCTGCCCCCAGGTGGGGAAGTGAGCCCAGCGCTGGCCGATGGCGGCCACCCCGCCCGCCAGCACCAGGATCGCCCCGATGTAGGCCACCGCCTCGGTCAGCAGCGGTATGCGCCGCTTCTCCTGCTTCCGTTCCCCGGCGGTCCCGGCCGTCAACTGGCCGTGCCGTCGCGCCCACTGGTAGAACCCGCCGAACACCAGGGCCGCCGCGACGGCGAGCGCAATAAGCAGAAACATGGCAACCCCCTATCGCCGGGGGGCCTGGATTGCACCAAGACTCCGCTACTTCTATGATCCCGGCGGGCGGAGCGGCGTACCAGTGTCAAAGGTCACCGCAAGGGGCCCGGCGGTAACCCGGCTAGGCGGGGCAGCGAAATTCAGTTGCTGGCACTGGCCGAGGGTGGCAGCCTCGGGCGCACAAGCCGACACAGCCGGTGACGCCGGCGGAGCGGAAGGAGGGTGACCGATGCTGACGCCTGTCCCGGAGCTTTCGCTGCCCTGCCCGACCGCCTGCCTGAGGAGCACCAGCCGTGCCCGATCCTGCCTTCCGCCGCCGGAGGCGGCGTTTCGATGATGACGAGCCGGTCTTCGCCAAGCGCGACCGGCACCGCCGCTCCCTGATATCCCTCGACGACCTCGACGTCACCGATGGACTGCCCGAGGGCGACCGCTGGTCGACCTGGGACCAGTCCACCGCGGGTCAGCGTGGCCCGCGGCCCCACCCGGATTGGCTGGTCACCGACCTGGCCGCGGTCGATACCGAACTGGGGATCCTCAAGACCGGCAAGGAAGCTGACGTCTTCCTGGTCCGGCGCGGGGTCCCCGGCGGCCGGTCCTGCCTGCTGGCCGCCAAGCGGTACCGGGACAGCAGCCACCGGATGTTTCACCGGGACAGCGCCTACCTGGAGGGACGCCGCGTCCGGGCGTCCCGGGACAGCCGGGCCATGGCCCTGCGGACCGAGGCGGGCCGGGCCATGATCGCCGCGCAGTGGGCCACCGCGGAGTTCGCCGCCCTGGCCCGGCTGCATCCGGCCGGCGTCCCGGTGCCGTACCCGGTGCAGGTGCTCGGCACCGAGGTGCTGCTGGAATTCGTCGGCGGACGGGATGGCACCGCGGCCCCGCGGCTCGCCGACCTGCGCCCGGCCGCCCGCGATCTGGCCGCGCTGTGGGACCAGCTGGTGTGGGCGCTGGTCAGCCTGGCCCGGGACGGGCTGGCCCATGGCGACATGTCCGCCTACAACCTGCTGGTGCTCCGGGAGCGGCTCGTGTTGATCGACCTGCCCCAGGTGATCGACGTCATCGCCAACCCGCGGGGGGCCGGGTACCTGGAGCGCGATGCGCTGAACGTCGGCGGCTGGTTCTCCGCCCGGGGTCTGCGCGGCGTCGTGCCCGCCCCCGAGGACCTGCCCGCCCTGCTGCGCGCCGAAGCCCGGCTGCAGCACCAGAACTAACTGCCGGTCCGCACAATAACCTGGCGGCATGTCAGCCCGGTGCACCCGGCCCGCTGCTGGACGCCCCCGGCGGCCACCCAGGCCGCCGGGGACGGGCAGAGGCTGAGGACGGCGGCTCAGCGGCGGGCGAGCCGCCAGCGGTCGAAGGCCTGGGTGGGCACCTTGACGGTGCTGCCCGCGGTGGCCGCGCGCCGCGCGCCCTGGTCGTTGGGCCTGATCAGCAGCGTGGTGGCGGTCAGCCACAGCGCGGCGAAGACGATGCTGCCGAGAATGTCGGTCGGGTGGTGCTCGCCCCGGTACATGCGTGACAGGGCGATGAGCACCGGCATCACGATGGCGGGCACCAGGAACAGCCAGCGCCACCAGCCGCGGGCGTGCCCGATGACCAGGATGGCGATGGCGATGTACAGGCAGCAGGTGGCGGCCATGTGCCCGGACGGGTAGGCCGAGGTGGGCAGATGGTGGTCCATGTGGCTGACGGTGGGGCGGGGCCGCTTGACCACGGCTGCCGCGGCGAGGAACGCGGCCAGTTCGCCGAACATCACCACGGCCAGGTAGACGATCGGGCGCCAGCGCCGGGTCACGGCCAGGAACACAACGCATGTGACGACCGACACGATCAGGATGCCGGTGGTGGCGCAGGCCGTGCTGATCAGCCGGCTCCACGTGTTGAGCGTCGCGGTGCGGTGCGCGGCGAACCACGCCGGAATCGTGTGGTCACCCAGCACGTTCCCACCGCCGTACTTGACGACGAGTTCCCCGATCCCGACGATGACGCCGAGGATGAGGACCCAGGCGACCAGGACGCCGGCGGCGGTCCGGGCCGGGTGCTGCGCAGCAGGTTTTCTCTTCATAACGGGCTCCGTCTGGGTGAGGTGGAGATCGTGACCGGCTTCGGGCTCCAGGCCCTGGCGGACCGGGTCGGTCACCGGCTGGTCCGCCGCCCGCCGGCTGAGTTCGAAGGCGAAGGCGGTGACGCCGAGCCAGGTGATGCCGAGGGCCCAGCCGCCGAGGACATCGGATACGTAGTGCACTCCCAGCAGCAGCCGGCTGACGCCGATCGCCGCGATCAGCGCGGCCGTCACGGCGGCGAAGACGGTCCGCCAGCGCCCCCGGGTGGCGGGCAGGAAGACCAGGAACAGCGCGCCGTAGCAGACGAAGGAGCCGAGTGAGTGGCCGCTGGGGAAGCTGTTCCCGGTGCCGTGCGCGATCGGGTGGGCTACCACCGGGCGCAGCCGGCCCACCAGCGACTTGAGGATCGGGTCCAGGACCAGCACGCCTGCCCCGGTGACCAGCAGGTAACCGGCGAGCCGCCACCGCCGCCGGATCACCAGCAGGATCGTGGCGACGCCGATCAGCGTCCACAGCACCCCGCTGCTGCCCAGCCACGTGATCGCCTTGACCACCGCGACCAGGGTGGGGTCGCCGGCGACCAGGCTGTTCAGCCGGGCGGCCGTCCGGTGATCCACTGACTCCAGCGGTGCCCAGCGCAGCCGGACCAGCAGCAGTAGGACGGTGAAGGCGGCGGCGGCCACGGTGACCGCGACGAGAGGTGCCAGGCGGCCGTCCCACCGGGCCGGCGGGGCGCCAGGCTGATGACGGGACGACGTTAACGTCTGCTCCGGCCGTGTCCCGGGCCGTGGCCGGGCCCAGCGGCGTGGGCGGTCGTGGCGCGTGGCTTCAGGCACTGACATGGCCGCCAAGTGCCCGCCAGTCACGGTTTCACACCTGGCTCGCGGTGGCGAGCGGCTACGGAACGTGTCCGGCTGAGCTGACAGGCCCATTACCTGCCGGTGGCCATGGCAATAACGTCCGGGTGCAGGATCGCCAACTGCCGGGGCCGGTCCGGATGGGGCCAAGGACCCTACCGGCGCGGCCCACGCCGGGCGAGCGTGGAGGGTATGCGGCGCTCGACGAAGGTCAGCCTCGGTCTCCTGGCGACCTGGGCGATCAGTGATATCGAAGAACTCTGCACGCAGCACCGCACCAGCCAGCAGGTGCTCGCCAGACTGCCGGACCGGGTGCCGGTCCCGGGCCCGCTTCGCCGGGCCGGGATCCCGCAGTCCCAGTTCCTGGCGGTCTTTGGGCTCATGGGCGTGGCCATGGGCACGGTGACCGTGCTCGGCGTCCGGTCGGGAGGCCGTTCGGTGGTGTTCCGCGGCGCGCTGCTGGGTTTCGGGCTGCATGGATTCGGTCACCTGGCCGTAATGGCGGCCACCCGGCAGTACGTGTCCGGCGCGGTAACCGCGCCGACCATGGTGATCCCGTTCTGGCTCTGGGCCCGCCGGGAACTCGGCCGCGACGGCATCACCACCACCGATCCGCGCGCGGCCGCGGTGGCGGTCGCGGGACTGCCGCTGGCGCTGGGCCTGCACGCCCTCACCTACTGGCTCAGCCGGCCCGATAACGGTGGTTCTTAAGTGACGTTTTGGGCCCACGTGATCGGCCGATGGCCCGCAATCCGGGGCCGTTCGGACTGAGCCAAAGGGCTCCAGAAATACCTCAATCCGGGGCAAACACCATCAAAATTCCGTCACTGAGGATGACAGCGTGTTGACAGCGGGTATTTAATTGTCCGAAACCCCCCGGACCGGCGTCCAGATTGGGCTACGGTGCTGAATTTGTCGGGCTTTCCGGCTGAGAGCCGCTGGTTACCGTGAACCCGTGCCAGCGCAGCGGAAGCACCCTGCGATCTGGGAGCCCCCTCGTGGGCAAGCATCGCGCAATTCACCGTTTGGCCAGGCCCCGCCTGGCCGTCCTGTCCATCCTGGCCGCCGCTCTCCTGGCCCTCCCGCTGGCGACGTCGCATCAGGCCGCGCACGCCAGCACGCTGTCGCCCCGCCTTTCGGCCTTCTATTGGGCCCGGGCGCACGCGGGCGACCGGTACTGCTGGGGAGGCACCGGTCCCACCTGCTTCGACTGCTCGGGGCTGGTCATGGCCGCCTACTCCCGAGAGCACCTGTATTTCGGCCGGACCACCTACCAGATGCTGGCGTCCGGCAAGCTGATCCGCGAAGCCCATTCCCAGGCACGCCGAGGTGACCTGGCGTTCTACGGCAGCGGGCATGTGGAGTTCGTCGCGTGGTCGAATCACACCTTCGGGGCGCTGAACTCGGGCACCCTGATCGGGTGGCACGCGTGGAACGCCTTCTGGCACCCGACCATGTACTTCCGGGTCCGCGGGGCCCGCTGAGCCGGCTGACCGCTCCCGGCCGGGCTCAAGGCCCGGCCGTACCGGACCGTCATGCTGAGCGGCCGTACCGGACCGTCATGCTGAGCGGCCGTACCGGGCCGTCATGCTGAGCGGACTTAACGAAGGGGCTTCGTAACGAATTTCCGCCATCGGCCGCTATGTACGGCGGGAAGGCCTCTTCCCCGCGGGGCTCTGGCTCGGGCCCGAGCCAGAGCCCCGCGCCAGCCGAGCGGCGCCCCTGGAGGGCGGGTCAGCGGCGCGGCGCGCTCCCGGCGGCTGCACGGGCCGCCAGCGCAGCGGCGCAGTTCGCGGCCAGGTGCACCAGCACCGGCCCGGCCAGGCTGCCGGACCGGTCCCGGAGCCAGGCCAGGGCCGTCCCGGCCACCGCCGTCCCCGCGACCGCGGCGATCACCGCGGCCAGACGGGCGCGCCGCCCGGCTGCGACCCGGTTGACCCGCAACGCGGCCACGGTGGGCCGGATGTGCCAGAGGCCGAACACGCCGCTGGCCACCGCCACGGCGGCCGGCCCGGGCAGGATCCGGCGCAGCGACGCCTGGAGCACGGCCCGGAATGCGATCTCTTCCCACAGCACGGTCCCGACCGGGATCCGTACCGTCACCTGGTAACCGACCTGACCCCAGGTCAGTCCGGTGATCCGCCGGTCGGCGACGGCCGGCCGGGTGCGCGGCCAGGCCGCCACCGCGATCCAGCCCGCGGCCAGCGCCGCGGCCGGTGGCCCGCCCCAGCGCACCCCGCACCGCAGCCGGTCCGGCCGCAGTCCCAGCTCGCCAGCGCCCAGGCCGGAAAGCCGGGCGGCGCCCAGTGCGGCCGCCGCCGCGGCGGCGTTGACCGCCGGATACCACCGTTCCCGCGCACCGCCCGGCCCGGGCCCGGGCCAGTTGTTGTAGCCGGCCAGCACGGCGCAGGCGGCTGACGCGAAGGCCACGTCGCGGGGCCGCCGCTGCTCAGCCACCCGGCTGGGCCAGCCCGGTCTCGTAGGCGAGCACCACCGCCTGGGCCCGGTCCCGCAGCCCCAGCTTGGTGAGGATCCGGCTGACGTGCGTCTTGACCGTCTGCTCCGCCACCACCAGCTGGGCGGCGATCTCGGCGTTGGACATTCCCCGGGCGATCAGGGCCAGCACCTCCGTTTCCCGCTCGGTCAGCCGCCGCAGCTGGTCCCGGCGCGGGCCGCGCGGGGCGCCCAGCCGGGCGAACTCGGCGATGAGGCGCCGGGTCACGGTGGGCGCCAGCAGGGCATCCCCGGCCGCGACGATGCGGACCGCGGCGGCGAGCTCACCGGCCGAGGCGTCCTTGAGCAGGAAGCCGCTGGCCCCCCAGCGCAATGCCTGGTACACGTAGTCATCCAGGTCGAAGGTGGTCAGCATGAGCACCTTGGCCGCACCGTCGCCGGCGGTGATCTCCCGGGTGGCCTGCAGCCCGTCCAGCACCGGCATCCGCACGTCCATCAGGATCACGTCCGGCCGCAGGTCCGCGGCCCGGCTGATGGCCTCCCGCCCGTTGACGGCTTCCCCGACAACTTCGATGTCCGGCTCGCTGTTCAGCAGGATGGTGAAGCCGGACCGCACCATGCCCTGGTCATCCGCGATGACCACGCGAATCGTCACGGCCGGGCCTCCAGTTGCCATTCCGGGTCGGGCAGGGTCGCGGTGACCAGGAAACCACCGTCGTCGGTCGGGCCGGCGTCCAGCTGGCCGCCGAGCATGGCGGCCCGCTCGCGCATCCCGATGATGCCGTGGCCGCCTGCGCCGCCGTCAGCGCCTCCGTCAGCGGTGCCCGGCGCCGGGCCGCCGGGCAGGTGGTCGTTGCGCACCTTGATCACCACGGAACTAGGGAAGTAGGCCAGCTCGACGCGCACGGCGGAGCCGGGGGCGTGCCGCATGGCATTGCTCAGCGCCTCCTGCACGATCCGGTAGGCCGACAGGTCCACGCCCGGCGGCAGGGCCCGGGCGGTGCCGCTCACCGCGGTGGTGACGCCGACCCCGCCGCTGCGCGCCGAGTCCAGCAGCCCGGCCAGCTCGCCCAGGCCCGGCTGGGGCGCCCGGTCCGCGTCACTGCTGCGCAGCACGCCAAGCAGCCGGCGCAGTTCGGTCAGCCCGGTCAGCGCGCTGGCCCGGATCTCGGTGAAGCTCTCGACGAGTTCGGGCGGTGGGTCCGGGACCTTGCGCGGGGCGGCCTCGGCCTGGATCGCGATGACCGACATATGGTGGGCGACGACGTCGTGCAGCTCCCGGGCGATGCGCTGGCGCTCTTCGAGCAGCGCCCGCTCGCCCTCGTGCCGGCGGGCCTGCTGGGCCAGCGCGGTCCGGCTGCTCCGGCGGGACCGGACGATCACCCCGGCCAGCAGCGGGATGGCCGCCAGGATCGAGCCCACGCCGGTCCGCGGGTCGATGACGACCGCGCCGACCAGGGTGACCGCGGCCGCGGCGATCACGAACCAGGCCCGGCAGCGGACCGCGATCGCGTACAGGCACAGCATGTAGACCAGCACGCCCCCGGGCAGGTAGACGGCTGACGACAGCGAGTGGGGCCCGATCGCCAGCGACGTCCAGGCCAGCGCAGCCGCGGAGATCAGCCAGGCCTGGGCCGGGAACCGGTTGCGAAGCAGCATCGGCACGCTGACCGCGAACGCGAACAGCGCCAGCATCCCCGGGCTGAAATGTCCGCCGTGCTGGGCGTTCACGTTGTCCAGCCAGGACACCGTGGTGCCGAGGCAGATGGCCCCCACGATCAGATCGGCCACCAGCACCAGGTCGAGCGGCCCGCGCTGCAGCCAGTGCGGGCGCGGGGTCGGCGGGTCAGTGACCCCCTCGGTGACCGCCTCGTTGACCAGCGCGGTCAGCCGCGACCGCAGGCCGGCGGCGGCAGCGGTCAAGCGCAGCGGCAGCCGATCACCAGGGCTCATGACCTCAGCGTAGGCGCGGCACGGCCGGTCCTTCATGACGCTGCGGAGCCATCTGTCACCCCCTACCCCGGTAGGGGGAGGTCCCGTCGCGGCGGCCAGCCCGCGGTCCGCGGGCGGCGGGTGCGCGGACGACAGGGTACCGGCGGGGCAGTCCGGGGTCGGCTCCGCAGCGTGACGACTGCGACACGGCCCGGCCCGTAACTTCCTGGCCAGCAGCCGCGCCCAGGAGAGGGGCCCGCCATGAACATGCCCGCACCCGCACCCGCACCGGCACCAACACCGGCACCAACACCGGCACCAGCACCGGCACCGGCACCGGCACCGGCACCGGCCAGGACTGCGCCCGGTAGCGCACCGGCCGGCCGCGCACCTAGCACCAGGCCCAGGAAACTGCGCCGCGTGGCTGCCGTCGCCGCGGCCGCGTCGGCGGTGCTCGCGCTGACCGCGGCGGTGAACCCCGCGTCCCCGCCAGACCCGCCGGTGACGCTGCCCGCCCTCACCCCGCAGGCACTGTCCGCCCGCTACGCCGCCACCGCGCGGGCCCTCGCCACCGCCACCGCCACAGCCGCCCGGTCCGGCGACCACCCGCTCGCCGCCCAGCTCCGCGCGCTGCGCGGGCGGCACCTGCTCGGCTTCGACGCCGCCGGCCAGGGAGAGGCGGTCGAGGTGCTCGGCGACCTGGCCACCGCGCGGCGGGTGGCCATCCTGGTGCCCGGCTCGGACACGACGCTGGCCACGTTCGCCTCGCGGGGCCCGGCGTCGCCGCAGGGCGGGGCGCAGGCCCTGGCGGCCGAGGCGCGGTGGCTGGACCCCGGTACCCGGCTGGCGGTCGTCGCCTGGCTCGGCTACCGCACGCCACGCCTGCTCAGCCTGGCCGTGGCCAGCTCGGGGGACGCGCGCCAGGGTGCCCGGGCACTGCGCCCGCTGGTCACCGGCCTGACCCGCCGCGGCGACCAGGTCGCGCTGCTGTGCCACAGCTACGGCTCGGTGCTGTGCGGGCTGGCCGCGCCGCACCTGCCGGTCACCGACATCGCGGTGTACGGGAGCCCGGGGATGGACACGTCCTCGGTGCGGTCGCTGCACACCACCGCCCGGGTCTGGGCGGGGCGGGAAACGGGCGACTGGATCCGGTACGTGCCGCACGCCCGCCTCCTCGGGCTCGGCTTCAGCGCCGACCCCACCACCCCGTCCTTCGGCGCCCGGCCGTTCGGCTGCGGGGACAGCGGGCACAGTGGCTACCTGAGCCCGGGCAGCCGGTCGCTGCGTAACCTGGCCTACATCGCCCTCGGCGAGCCCGGGCGGGTGACCCGGTGAACGTCGCCAGCGTCCCCCGGCCGGTGGCCCTGGCCGCCCGGATCGAGGCCGCCACCCCGCCCGGCCGCGACCGCAGCGTCGACGCGCTTCGCGCGCTGGCCATCGGCGGCGTCATCCTCGGCCACTGGCTGGTAACCGCGCTGGTGCTGACTCCCGGCGGGACCGGTTCCGGGCTGCGCGACGCCAGCCCGCTGGCCACCATGCCCGCACTCGCGCCGGTGACCTGGATCTTCCAGACCCTGGCCGTGTTCTTCCTGGTCGGCGGCTACGCCGCGGTGCGCAGCTACCGCGGGCCCTACCTGCGCTGGCTTGGCCGTCGGCTGGCCCGGCTGAGCCGGCCGGTGGCCCTGCTGGCGGCCGTGTGGATCCCGGTCACGCTCGCGCTGGCGCTCGGCGGCGTCCCGGCCGGGACGATCCGCACCGTGCTCACCCTGGTGCTCGACCCGCTCTGGTTCCTGGCCGTGTTCGCCGGGCTGACCGCGCTGACCCCGCTGGCCCGGGCGCTGGTCGGCCGGCTGGGTGCGGCCGCCGCGGTGCTGCCCGCCGCGGTGGTGGCCGGGGTGGACCTGGCCCGGTACGGCCTAGGCGCCCCAGGCTGGCTGGGCTGGATCAACCTCGGGGCCGGCTGGCTGGTGCCGTACCTGCTCGGTGCGGCCTGGGCGGGTGGCGCGCTGCGCGGCTGGAAGGCCCCGGCGGCGCTGCTGGCCGGTGGCGCGGCCGCCACCGCCGGGCTCATCGCGGGGGCTGGGTACCCGGCCAGCATGGTCGGGGTCAACGGCGCGGCCATCTCCAACCTGAACCCGCCCACCCTGGCCGCGGTCACCTTCGGCGTGGCGCAGTGCGGGCTGGCGCTCCTGCTCCGCCCCGCGCTGACCCGCCTGATGCGCCGCCCGCTGGCCTGGGCGGCGGTCGCCACGGCCAACCTGTCGGCGATGACGCTGTTCCTCTGGCACCAGTCGGCGCTGGTCGCGGTGACCGCCGCCGGGCTGGCGCTCGGCCGCGCGCCCGGGCTGGTCACCGCACCGTCAGGGGCCGTTTGGATTGCTCAACGCCTGCTTTGGCTGCCTGCCTTCGCCGCGGTCCTGGGCCTGCTGTGGCTGCTGCTGCACCGATGGGAACGTGGCCGCCCCGCCCGCGGGCGTGCCGCGGGCGGGGCGGATGTGCCACCCGGGAGATAGGTGCTGTCTCAGGGGTAGCTGACCACGTCGCTCGGGCCCGGGTTGGCCGCGTTCACCGCCGCGCCGGTGTCGTTGACGACGTGATCGATGCCACCCGAGCCGTTCAGGAACCGGGTGAACACGTCGTGCAGCGCGATGCCGGAGGTGGGCACGGCGAAGGCCGTGGCCGCGTGGATGTCCACGCCCTGGTCGAAGTAGCAGTAGCTGCCCATCCCGTACCCGGTGAAGCCGCTGGCCGCGGAGGTCACCCGGAACGCGGGGTAGCCGTCCGTGGCCGGCCCGGACATCCAGGCGGCCTGGGACGGCGGGTCGTAGGGCATCTCGTTCTGGAAGAAGATGTCCTCGCCGTGCTGGCCGGTCCAGACGACCTCGGTCTTCTGGTAGTGCTCGACGGCCAGGCCGTACGCGGTGACGTCATTGCCGTGCACCACCAGGCCGGTGGCCGCGGTGTTGGCCGTCCAGCCCGCCCCGGCCCCGTGGTCCGCGCGCCACGCCCAGATGTCGTCCAGGATGACGTCGGAACTGTTCACCACGAGGCTGGTGGCGGCGGAGCCGGCGGTGGCCCCGCCGATGCGGAAGAACACGTCCTGCACCAGGGTGGGGTCGGCCGAGTTCCCGGTCCGGGCGCCGAGCGGGCCGCCGACCTGGAGCAGCACCGGGGATTTCACCGGCCCGGCATCGAAGATCATCCCGGACAGCTTCACGCCCGGCACGCTCAGCACCTGCATGGCGGGGGTGCCGTACTGCGGCACCAAGGTCGGGAAGCCGAGCCCGAGGACGATGGTTTTCGGCCGGCTGACCACGATCGGCGCCTTCAGATCGTAGACGCCGGGCGTGAGGATCAGGTCACGGCCCAGCGCCAGCGCGGCGTCGATGGCCAGCACGGGGGTGGCGGGTGTCGCGATGAAGAACCGGCTGAGCGGCACCGACGTGCCCGCGGCTGGGCCGGCCTGCCAGCTGGTGCCCGCGGAGTCATGCTGCACGGCCGGCACGAAGACGCTGAATCCACCGGCCGGGTCGCCCTGCAGGAACGGTTCTTCCTCGGTCACCGGGCTCGTGGCCAGCGTGGTGTACGGCCCCACCCCGTTCACCGGCGGGAAGCTGGTCGGCGGGGCCCCGAGGTCGCCGGAGAAGACCTGGTTCCACACCCCGTTGCTCCACCCGTCGAGGTTGCTATTGCGCACCAGGAACTGCTGCTGCGAGCCGTTGATCACGGTGCCGCCGGAGAACGCCGAGTCGGCGATGAACCCGCCGCTGGCGTACTGCGGGCCGGCCGAGCAGTAGTCCATCAGCGACAGGCTGCCGCCGGTGACGTTCACCCGGCGCATCGGCGCCGCCTGGGACACCGCCCAGAAGTCGGTGCCGGACTGGCAGCCGGTCTGCCCGGCGATGTTGATGGTCAGGTTGGACAGCGAGCGCCAGAAGTTGTCCAGCGCGATGCAGTTGGTGCTCCCGTCGGTGGTCGGGAAACACTGGTTGTAGACATCGATGGTGCCGTTGATCGTGACGTCCTTGGGTGAGCTGCCGAGCCCGGCGACCTCGGTGTAGTAGCCGACCTGGAAGGTCAGCGGGTCGGCGGCGGAACCGTAGGTCCCCGGCTCGAACAGCAGCGCGTACCGCTGGGTGCCGAACTGGTTGGGCACCTGCTGGGCGGCGATGGCGTTGACTGTCGCCTGGATCTGGCTCTGCGGCATGTCCGGGGTGAACACGTACACGTTCGGGCCGAAGTCCGGCGCGCCGGCCAGGTGCGGGGCCGGGCTGACCGGCGCGGCGGCGGTCCCGGCGGCGCGGCCCGCGGAGCTGGCGTGGGCGGCCGTGCTGGTGTGGGCGGGCGTGCTGGTGTGGGCGGGCGTGCTGGTGTGGGCGGGCGTGCTGGTGTGGGCCGTGGCGGCTAAGGCGGGGGCGGCCGGGATCGCGCTGGCCAGGGCGAGAGCCCCGATCAGCACACCGGTGGCGCCCGCCGGGCGGCGGACGAGGTGGGTGAGGTTGCGCAGGTTCATGGGCGGTCCATCCTCTTCGTAGCGTCGGCGCTACCACCGCACGCCAGCATCGTCCACGGACGAACCTCGTCAAAGACCTGCAGAACGGTTTTTATGACTTTTAAATAAAGTCACCGGGCGACCGAGCCGTCCGTGTCCAGCAGTTGCCGCAGCACCGACTTGTAGTGCCCGAGCGCGTCCCGCCCGCGGCCGGTCAGCGCGACCGAGGTCCGCGCGGTGACTCCGCGGCCTTTCTTCTCGGTGACCACATAGCCGGCCTCGTCAAGTTTGCGCAGGTGGGTGATGAGGTTGCCCGCGGTCAGCCCGATCAGGTCCTGCAGCCGGGTGAAGGAGAGGTTGTCGCCTTCACCCAGCGCGGCGAGCGTCACGACGATGCGCAACCGGGCTGGCGCGTGGATCACCGGGTCGAGTTCATCGTTGCTCATGAGGGCCGCAGCCGCGGCCCGATGGCCGCCATGAGCAGGAATGCCAGGCCGCCGGCCAGCGCGCCGACCGCCCAGACGCCGACCGGGCCGGCGAACGCGCCCCCGGCGGCCACGGCGACCAGCCAGATGCCCAGGCCGGACAGCGGCCAGTTCAGCCGCAGGGCACTGCCGGCCAGGTAAATCAGGCCCGCCACCAGGATCGGCGCCGCCGCTTCGAACACGCCGATCACGGCCCGGCTGGCGCCGGCCCGGGCCAGCGCCCCCTCCAAGCCGAACATCCCGCGAGGCCGATGAGGAGACCCAGCAGGTGGATCCGCTGCCGCCGCGCGGACCGCCCGCCGACGCCGCTTTCGGCCCGCGTCTGGAGCGCGGTCGCGACGCCCGCCCCGACCGCGAGCAGGGTGAGCGCGGCGAACGCGGCGGAATTGGGCCCGTGGAACGGACGCTGCCCGCGGACCTGCAGCCACATCGTGCCGTACCCGATCAGCAGGGCCAGTCCCCAGACGAGGAAGCGGGCCCGGTGACCGGGCCGGAACTCGTGTTCGGCCGTCAGCTGCGCCTGCTGCAGGATGACGGCCGCTTCACCCATCTCCAGGCGCGGCTCGTCGGCGCTTCCATCGTCCAGATGCGTGCCCCGGGCCTTGCTGCGCGGGCCGTCGTCCATGCCCTCGCCGTTTCTCGTGCCAGTGTGCTCGTCCGCACCTTGGCTGCCGGGGCGGCTGGAAGACGGGGCAGCGGGATTACGGGGGCGGGATTACGGGGTGGCGGGACGGGGCGGCGGCCAACGTCGGCCCCGCCGTCATGCCACCGTGTCTGTGTGGTGGGTTGATGCCGTATAGGGGTCTGAACTCACCGCGCAAGGTGGGCGTGCGCGGCTGCGGGTGTCTGTGCGGTGGGTTGGTGCCAGATACGGGTCTCAACCCACCGCGGAGGGGCGCCCGGCGCCGGCTCGCTGGGCGCGGCGGGCCCCGGGCGCGGCGGGCCCCGGGCGCGGCGGGCCCCGGTGGCCGGGAGGCCCGGGGGGCGGTCAGCTCAGCGCGGGGAACCAGAGCTTGATCTCGCGGGCCGCCTCCTCCGGGTCGCCGGAGGCGTGTACCAGGTTGCGCACCGGCCGCTGCTCGGCGTTGGCCAGGTCGGGGGAGTCCGAGCTGAAGTCACCGCGGATGGTGCCGGGCGCGGCGTCCACCGGCAGGGTGGCGCCGACGAGCTTGCGCACGGTCTGGATCGCCCGGTTCCCGGAGATCACCATCGGCACGACCGGCGCACTGAGCATGAACTGGGTCAGCCAGGCGCGTACCCGGCGGCCGATCTCCACCGGGTCGTCGGTGCCCAGCCGCTCCCGGGCGGACAGGCCCTGCCGGGCGTAGTCGTCCAGCGTCTTCTGGCCCACGGTGGCCAGCCAGTCCTCCGAGCGCGGGTAGTGGTCCTCGACGATGCCGGTCTCGTTGCGTGACACCCGGATCGCCTCCACCGTCAGGCCCCGCTGTTCCAGACGGGACAGGATGGTGCCCGTCAGGCCGCGGGTGTAGGCGTCCGGCTTGACGATGACGAGGGTGCGTTCCTGCATTTACTCGGCTCCAGCCACGATCCGGCGTTGGGTCGGATGCAGGGTAGCATCGCCCGGTACCGCCTCCGCCTCCCCCGCAGGGGTGAGGCTCGGTCATCTTCCGGTACCGCGGCGTTACTATCCGCTCAGCATCACATTACCGTCCGCGGGCACCGGCTCACCGGGGGGACAGGACGCAGAACTCGTTGCCTTCCGGGTCGGCCAGCACCGTCCAGGACACGTCGCCCTGGCCGACGTCGGCGGGGACGGCGCCCAGCCGGCGCAGCCGGGCCACCTCGGCGGCGGGGTCCTCGCCGCGGTGCGGTGCCACGTCCGGATGCAGCCGGTCCTTCACCTGTTTACGGTCGTCGCTCCGGAGGAACTCCAGGTACGGCCCGGTCCCGGCGGGCGAGCGGAGCCCGCAGATGTGCGCCTCGGCGTAGGCCACCGGCCAGCCCGCCGCTTCGGCCCAGAACTGGGCCAGCCCGGCCGGGTCGGCGCAGTCGATCAGGATCGCGGCCACGGGGCCGGTCCCGGCGTAGACCTCGCGCGGTTCCAGCACGCAGAACTCGTTGCCCTCCGGGTCGGCCAGCACCACCCACGGCACGTCGCCCTGGCCGATGTCGGCCGGCCGGGCGCCGAGTTCCCGCAGTCGGCCCACCAGCGCCGCCTGGTGCTCCAGGGACGCGGCGGCCAGATCCAGGTGTACCCGGTTCTTGCCGGTCTTGGGCTCGGGGACCGGGACGAAGACCAGCGGCACGGCGGCCGGGCCCGGGTAGTGGTACCCGGCCGGCCACACGTCGACCTCCTCGGCGGTCTCATCCGCGATCACCCAGTCCAGGGCGCTGGCCCAGAACCGGGCCAGCCCGGCCGGGTCGGCGGCGTCCACCACGAGGTGGACCAGGCGCGTCGGCATGAGCCAACGCTGCCACACCGCGGCGCCGGGCGGCTACACCTGATCGCGGCGCGTCACCGATCGCGCCGCGGTCACTGGCCGAGCAGCCACCGCCCGGGCGCGATCAGCTCGGCCGCCTCCGCCGGGCCCCAGGAGCCCGGGGTGTACGGCCGGACCGGGGACGGGCTGGACAGCACCGGCCCGGCCACCTGCCACACCGCGGCCAGACCGTCCGGGCGGGTGAAGAGGGACCGGTCACCGAGCAGCACGTCGTGGATCAGCCGCACGTAGGGCGGCAGCGGGTCGGCGCCGTGCAGGCTGGCCAGCGGGATCGTCGCCTGGGCGATGTCGAGGTCCAGCGTCGGGCCGGGCTTCTTCGCCACCAGCGACAGGACGATCTCCCCGTCGCCGGCCAGCGAGAACGACAGCACGTTCCCCGGCTGGGGCAGCTGCCCGGCCAGCGGCCCGGGCGGCTCGCGGAGCAGGAGGCTGACCCGCTGCTGCGAATCGGCCATCCGCTTACCGGTGCGCAGGTAGAACGGCACGCCGCGCCAGCGGTCGTTGTCGATCCACAGCCGGGCGGCGACGAAGGTGTCCCGGCTGGACTGCGCGTCCACGCCCGGGACGGACCGGTAGCCGTCGAACTGGCCTAGCACCACCTCGGCCGGGTCCAGTGGCCGGAAGCAGTTGATCACCGTCTCCCGGGCGGCCTGCAGGTCGAGCGGCCGCAGGCTGGCCGGGGGCTCCATGGCCACCTCGGCGGCCACCTGAAACAGGTGCGTGACCAGCATGTCCAGCACCGCGCCGGTGGCGTCATAGAACTGGGCCCGGTCGTCGATGCCCAGCGTCTCGGGCACGTCGATCTGCACCGACTCGATGTGCTCCCGGCTCCAGTAGGCCGCCGACGAGGCGTTGGCGAACCGCAGCAGATGCAGGTCCTGGGTGGCTTCCTTGCCCAGGAAGTGGTCGATCCGGTACACCTGCTGCTCGTCCAGCACGGAGTGGACCACCTGGTCGAGCTCGCGGAAGCTGTCCGCCGAGGTGCCGAACGGCTTCTCGTACACCACGCGGGCGCCCTTGACCAGCCCGTGCTGGCCCAGGGCCTGGGTCAGCCCGGAGAAGGCGACCGGCGGCACGGCCAGGTAGTGCACCAACTGCGCGTCCTCGCCCAGCGTGCGGCGGCTCTCGCCGAGGACGTCCAGCAGGCTGCCCGGGCTCTCGGAACTGAAGCCGCCGCCCGCGAAGTAGAGCCGTTCGGCGAACGCCGTCCACTCCTTCGGCTCCGGCTCCGGGCCGAACTCGGTGAGCACGTCGTGTACGTGGCCGCGGAAGTCCTCGTGGGTCACGTCGCCGCGGCCGTTGCCGACCAGCAGCCAGTGCCGCGGCAGCAGCCCCTCGGTCGCCAGCCGGTAGAACGCGGGCAGCACCAGCCGCTTGGCCAGATCCCCGGTCGCGCCGAACAGGACGAACGCCGTCGGCCCAAGGCCGGAACCGGGCTTCCCCGGCTGAGAAGTAGTCGCCACGGCCACCAACCTACGTCCCCGTCCGGACGGTTCGGCGGCGCGCCGGCCCGTGTTCAGCTCCGCGTCCCGCGTTACCTGTCTGCCACCCGCTGGTCTGCCGTCCGCTGGCAAAGGAGCCGCCGTGACCGACCTGGCCCTCACCCGGGGCCGGCCCCGGCCGGCTGACGGCCGCCGGCCCGCGCGGCCGGGCCCGGCGCCCGCTGGTCACCGAGGAATCCTCGCCGGGTGACGCCCAGGCTCAGGCCAGCAGGCAGGTGAGCGCGGGAGCGACGTCGGCGGCCCGCCGCACCGGCAGGCACTGCCCGCGCCCGCGGCGGGCCAGCACCTCCGCTGCCCCTTCCCCCCTAACGGCCGTTGCCGGGCACATCACGTGCACCCGGTCGATCCCGTCCAGGGCGGCGGCCGGGTCACCGCCCGCGGTGGGCAGGCAGTCCGACATCAGCAGCACGACGCGCTGGCCCGCCGGGGCGGCCGCCAGCTGCCCGGCCGCGGCGCGCAGCGCGGCCGCCAGGTCGGTCATCCCGTGACCGCGCAGCGCCAGCAGGTCGCCGAGGAGGTCGGCGGCCGGCCGGCGGCGGCCCACCGGCTGCAGCACGCTGACCCCGCCGCTGAACGCGACGATCCCCGGGGCCAGCACCCCGTCGGCGGCGATGACCAGGCTGGCCGCCGCGACCGCGGCGATCGCCACGGCCGGCCCGGACATCGAGCCGCTGGTGTCCAGGAGCAGGCACACGGCCCGCGATCGCGCCTGCCAGCGGGAGGTGACCAGCTCGCCGGGGTCCGGCGGCCAGGCCCCGCCCAGCCGGTCTAGCGTCCGGTCCAGGTCCAGGTCGCCCTCGGCGGCGCCGGGGCCGAGCCGCCGGGC
Source organism: uncultured Actinomycetes bacterium (assembly GCA_963837515.1). Lineage (GTDB taxonomy): Bacteria > Actinomycetota > Actinomycetes > Streptosporangiales > Streptosporangiaceae > RYN-230. The sequence goes on along the minus strand of CAWINT010000013.1, from coordinate 168,064 downwards.
ACCGCGGGCGGGCCGGGTCCCGTCACGGGCCAGCCGGAAGAACACCCGGGCCGCCATCGCCCGCGCGATCGCGCGGAGCTGCGCGTCGGTGGCCCGGGCCAGGTCGGCCAGCAGCAGCACGGCGGCGTCCGGGTCGGCGGCCAGGAGCGCCGCGAACGCGTCCCGGTCGAGCTGGCCGGCCGCCGGGGAGACCGCCGCGAAGGAGGGGTGCCGGGCCGCCAGTTCGGCCCGCCCGGTGCTGCGCCGGCCGGTGCCGCGCAGCCGGTCGCGGCGGGAGGCGGAGCGGGCCGGGGGATGCACCGGCCGCTGGTCCGGGCGGGCGCGGCGGCCGGGAGGAGTGCCTGGGCCGCGACCGGCCCCCGGTGGGGGCGGGGCGTGTGCAGAGCCGCCGCGGTCCGCTCCGGGGGCGGTCCCCGCCGGGCTCACACTGCTTTTCCCCGGCCGTCCAGTTGTCCCCGGCCGTCCGGGGACGCGGAGTCACCCGGGGCGGGCTCGCCGGGCGCCGGTGGCGATTCGTCCGGCCACAACGCTTCCAGCAGGTCGTCGAGGACCGATTCGGGGGTGCGGTCGCAGCCGTCCGCGAGCCGGATCCGGCCGGACAGGGCGGCGTACGCAGCGTCCCGGGCGCTGCCCCGGGTGATCCCCTCCTCCCCGCGGAGCCAGGCCCAGGCCGGTCAGCAGCAGCACCAGGTCGATCGCGCCCCGGACCGACGCGCCCATCCGCAGGTCGGGGTGCTCGCGGGTGGCCCGGGTGAGGCGCACCGCGAACTCCACCACCGGGCCCCGTCCGGCGGTCACCGCGCTGGTGATCTCCCGTTCGGCGGCGGCGTCCTGATAGCCGAGCACGACCCGGCAGATCCGGTCGGCGACGGCCTGGCTCACCCGGGCGGTGCCGATCGCGTCGAACGGGTTCATGGCGGCGACCAGCCGGAACCCCGGGTCGGCCGGCACCGGGCCGAGCCGGGGCACCGCGATCTCGCCTTCGGCCAGCACGGTGATCAGGACGTTGAGCGTCTCCTCCGGGATCCGGTTGAACTCCTCCAGGTAGAGCAGGGCACCGGAGCGCATCGCGCGCAGCAGCGGCCCGTCGCTGAAGCTGGCCGGGACGTAGCCCGCGGCCAGCACCTGGGCCGGGTCGTACTGCCCCACCAGCCGGGCCGGGGTCAGCTCGGCGTTGCCCTCGGCGAACACCACGTCCTGGCCCGCCTGCCGGGCGATGTCCCGCAGCAGGGTGGACTTGCCGGTCCCCGGCGGCCCCTCCAGCACCACGTGCCAGGCCCGCGGCCAGGGCAACGCTGAGCACCTCGCGCTCCCGGCGCAGCCCCACGATGGGCGGGGCGGCGCCGGGAGTAGCAGTGGCCACGAGGAGTTTCGTTAGGAAGCGGAGTGCAGGATCACGCCGCGGACGTTCTTGCCGTCCAGCAGATCCTGGTAGCCCTGGTTGACCTCGTCCAGGGTGTAGGTGCTGGTGATCAGCTCGTCCAGCTTGAGGTCGCCGGACTGGTACAGCTCGACCATCCGCGGGATGTCGTGGAACGGGTCGCCCGAGCCGAACAGGCTGCCCTGGATCCGCTTCTCGAACAGGGTGAGCAGCGCGCCGGGCAGCTCGATGGTGTTCTTGGCCGGATCGGCCAGCCCGGTCACCACCACGGTGCCGCCCTTGCGGATCGCGTGGAACGCGTTGGTGACCACCTCGGAGTCGACCACGCCGACGGTGACGATGGCCTTGTCCGCGCCCACCCCGCGGGTCAGCTCGGTGATCAGCTGCTGGGCTTCCGCCGCGGTCGCGACGCTGTGCGTGGCGCCCAGCTGCTCGGCGGCCTCGCGCTTGTTGGCCAGCGGGTCGATGGCCACGACGTTGCGCGCCCCGGCCAGCGCGGCGCCCTGCACCGCGTTGATGCCGATGCCGCCGATCCCGTAGATCGCGATGGTGTCACCCGGCTCGGTGGCCGCGGCGTGCACCGCCGAGCCGAACCCGGTCGGCACCCCGCAGCCGATCAGCACCACCTTGTCCAGCGGCAGGTCCTCCGCGACCTTGATGGCCGAGCTCTCCGAGATGACCGCGCGCTCGGCGAAGGTGCCCAGCATGCACATGCCGCCGAAGTCCTCGCCACCGCCGTGGAACCGGAACGTGCCGTCCGGCAGCGAGCCCACCAGGATGGTCGCGCCCAGGTCGCACAGGTTCGACTTGCCCGTGGAACACCACCGGCAGTGCCCGCAGACCGGCAGGAACGAGCAGATCACGTGGTCGCCGGGCTGCAGCCGGGTCACCCCCGGCCCGACCTCCTCGATGATCCCGGCGCCCTCGTGCCCGCCGACCACCGGGAACCGCGGCGCCAGGTCGCCGTTCCGCAGGTGCTCGTCGGAGTGGCACAACCCGGCCGCCACGTACCGGATCAGCACCTCCCCGGCCTTCGGGGGATCCAGGTCAAGCTCGGTGACCTCCCAATCCTTGCCGACTCCCCGCAGGACTGCGGCCCTGGTCTTCATCGACCCTCCCGGTCTGCGCTAGGACGCGCGCGTGCTCCCGCGTCTCGTGCTCCGGTTGCCACCATAAGTCCGGCGAGGCCGCCGCGCCCAGGCCTGATCAGCCGCTGATCGGCGGCCCGGCCGGCGGCCGACGCGCGGCGGCCGGCGGGCGGTTCCGGTCAGCGGGCCAGCGGACGGCCGGTCTCGAGCAGCGATTTCAGGTCGCTGAGCACCCACGCCCAGCCACCGCGCAGCCCCGGCTGCTCGCGGGGCGCGGCGCCGGCCGCCAGGGCGGCGGTGCCCGGGGCCCCGGTCAGGTCGTGCGTGACCGTCAGGCAGCTCACCCCGCCACCGTCGTCCTCGGCTATTTCCCAGGTCAGCCGGGTCTCGCCTTCGGTGATCGTGTCGGCGTCCAGCAGCGGGTGCCAGGTGTGCACCAGGCGGCGCGGCGGGTCGGCGTACACCACCTCCCCTTCGGCGGCCAGGTCCGCGGCACCGCGGATCCGCATCGGGCCGGTGGCGAAGGCCAGGTAGCGGCCGCCCGGGCGCAGGTCGTACTGCGCGGCCATCCGGTAGCCGTACTGCTGGGTCCACCCCGGCCGGGTGAGCGCGTCCCACACGTCCCCCGCGGACGCCCGGATGAAGACCCGGTAGGTCTGCACCGCCTGCAGTTCCATGATCGGTGTTGCCATCGTGTGCTCCTCTGCTCCTCTGCTCGCCGCCCAGCCAAGCCGGGCCGGGTGCACCGGCGGCGCAGCCGGTGTGGCGGCCAGATGGAGGAACGGCGTCAGCGGGCGCGCTCCCGGGAAGCCTCCCGCAGCCGTTCCCAGGACAGCTCGCCGGTGGGGCGGGGCAGTTCGTCGGCCGCCGGGGGCAGCTCGGCCAGCGCCCGGGGCAGCTCGTCGCGGGTCCAGGGCAGCCCGTCCACCAGCCGGGATGGCCCGGCCGCGGCGGCGGCCCGGAGGTCCGCTGCCTCAAGGCGGCGCTGGCGCCGGGCGGCGCGCCGCCCGGCCCGGGTGCCGAGAGCCGCGGCGGCCAGCACCGCGGCGCCCATGAGGATGAAGAACGCCGGGTAGAGGTACAGCAGCCGGGGGGCGTCGTAGCGCAGCGCGGGCAGGTCGAGCGCGCCGGCCACGGTGAACGCCTGCCAGGTCACCAGGGTCTCGCCGGCCGGATGCCGGTAGGTGCCCAGGATGACCAGCACCATCCCCGCCCCCTCGGCGGCGAGGGCGAGGCACATGGTGAGCCCGGGGTCGTGGGCGAACGGCCAGGCCGCCATGACGGCGGCCGCGCCGCCGAGCATGAGCCAGCGCACCACGCCGAACCGCCAGCGCCCGCCCCGGGTGGCGAGTACGGCCAGCACCCCGGCCGTGCCGGCCAGTTGCAGCGCGGCCAGGCTCAGCGCGGGCCACGGGGGATGCTGGGCGGCCTGCGCGGCCAGCAGGACGCAGTACTCCACCGTCCAGATCAGCCAGGCCGCCGGATCGGGGTCGCTGGTCCGCCGCCAGGCGTCCCGCAGGTAGGGGAGGTAGCCGAGCAGGCCGGTCAGCCCGGCCAGCAGGCCCCACTCCGGGGGGCTCATGAGGTGCTGCATGGGGCGCCTCCTGGCCGCCAGCGGTTCTCGCTGCTGCGGCTGAGGCCAGCGTGCGCGGTCCACCCGGACGGTCACCTTGACGGTTACCTTGCCATGCAGGTCATCGTGGTATTACGGACCATTACGGTTGGCCTCGGGGGCTGGGCAGCCGGGGGCGGGACGGGGCGGGCTGGCCCGGCGTCGGACGGGACTGGCCCGGCGTGCGCGGGGTGCGGGCGGTCAGCCCAGGGCGGCGCGCTGCGGCGCGTGGCCGAGGGGGGAGCTCATGGCCTCGACCCGGATCCGCGCCGATTCCGCCTCGGGCACCCCCAGCTGCTCGAAGATGTCGAGCGCCTGGCGCATGAAGATCCGCGCCGCGTCGGGCCGCCCGGTGCTCAGCGTCGTTTCCGCGATCCCTTCGAGGATCTTGGCCTCTTCGTACGGGTCACCGATCTCGCGGGCCAGCTTCAGCGCGCCCTGGTAATGGGCCAGGGCCTCGCTGCAGCCTCCGGCGCCGCGGCGCGCCCCGGCTATCCCGCGCCGCGCGGCCACCTGCTGGGCCAGGTCGCCGATCTCCTCAGCGATCGCGGCGGACTTCTGGTGGTAGATCAGCGCCTCGTCGTAACTTTCGGCCTCCTGGTAAGCGGTGCCGATGTCACTGAGCACGTCGGCCTCGTTGCGGAAGTCGCCGATGGTGTGGTAGATGGCCAGGGCGCGCCGGTACGCGGTGATGCCTTCCCCGTAACTGCCCTTGTAGCAGTAGACCGACCCGATGTTGTGGTGCAGGATGGCCTCGTTTTGCGGGCCGCCTATCTCGCGGAATATTTCCAGGGACTGCTGGTACGCCTCGATGGCGTCCCGGTGGTAACCGAATGACAGCTGCATCCGGCCCAGATTGCTCAGCGTCTTGGCCTCGCCCCGCCGGTCGCCGGTGCGGCGGTACAGCGTGAGCGCGTCGTGCAGGTTCTGCATGGCATCGCGGTAGCGGCCAAGCTGCCAGGAGGCGATCCCGGAATGGCTGAGTGTGTTGGCCACACCGCGGCAGTCGTCCACCTCGCCGAACAGCAGCCGTGCCTCGCGCAGGTGGGCCAGGGCTTCCCGGGAACGGCCCGCCCGCTGGTGAGCAGTGGCGATGTGATCCAGGGCTTCGGCCACCCCGCGCGGCTCCCCGAGGGACCGGTAGATCTCGGCCGCGTCCTCGGCCAGCCGCAGTGCCGCCTCGTGCCGGCCGGTCTGCTGGTTGACCGCGCTGAGCTCCAGGGACGCACGCGCGATCCGCGCTGGGTCCCGGAGGTCGCGGCTGGCTTGCAGGGCCAGGGCGTGGGCCGCGGCCGCCTCTTCCCAGTACGTCCTGATCTCCATGAAGCCGCCCAGGGCGTGGATGAGGTCAGCGCATACCTGCTTCCACTCATGCCGGGCCGCGTACTGGGCTGCCTGCAGAATGTTGCGGTACTCCCGGTCCAGCCAGGCGGCCGCGTCGGCCTGGGTCCGCAAGGCCGGCCGCGCCGGCGGCGTGTCCGCGGCAGGGCCCCGCATCCGGTGCCGGAACGGCACGAGGGCCCGGTCAGCCCGGTCGGCGGTATGCCGGTAGTAGTCCAGCAGCCGGCCGACGGCCTGGCGGCGTTCGGCCCGGGACTCCTCCTGCGCGGCCCGGGCGTAGGCGTACTCGCGGATCAGGTCGTGGCACCGGAACTGGCCGGCCGGAGCAGCCGACAGCAGGTGGTGATCGAGCAGCGCGCTGCACGCCCGCTCGGCCTCGGCCAGGCTGACGCCGGCGAGTGCGGCGGCGGCCGGCAGGCTGGCTTGCGGGCACGGATTGACCCCCAGCAGCCGGAAGAAACGCTGGTGGTCCGGTCGGAGCGACCCGTAGGACAGGTCGAAGGCCGACCTGAGCTCGGGGCTGGCGGTGTCGGCGCGGGCGAGCTGGGCCGGGGACTGCGACAGTTCCTCGACCAGGTCGGCGAGCCGGGCCGGGTAGCGCTGCGCCAGCCGGCCGGCGGCGAGCTGGATAGCGAGTGGCAGGTTTCCGCACAGCCGGACAGCGGTGGCGGTGTCGTTCTCATCACCGCCGCTGGCCGGCCCGGCCAGGCGGCGGAACAGGGTGACGGCGTCGTCCAGGGGCAGCATGTCGAGGGTGAGGGTGCGGGCCCGGGCCAGGCCGGCCAGCCGGCGCCGGGTGGTAATCAGGATCAGGGACCTGCCCGCGGTCGGCAGGATCGGGGCGACCTGGTCGTACTCGGCCGCGTCGTCCAGGATGAGCACCGCGCCGCGCCGGCTGAGCTGGGCCCGCAGCAGCGCGGCCTGGTCGGCGGGGGAATCCGGGATGGCGGTGCCCGGGGCCGTCAGCATGCGGAGCAGGCGGTGCAGGGCCTCCGCGGCCCCGAGCGAGGGATGCCCGGGGTCGTGCGTGTGGAAATTGAGGTAGTAGATTCCGTCCGGATACTGCGCGGCCACGGTGCGGGCAGCCTGCAGCGCCAGCGCGGTCTTGCCCACGCCGGCCATGCCCTCGATGACGCTGATCCGCGGGGCGTCGCCGTCCTCCCGGGTCAGCAGGTCCAGTTCGGCCTGGCGGCCGACGAATGCCGCCGTCTGGGGCGGGAGCGTGTCCGGGGCTGGCAGCTGGGCCGGCCACCGGTCGCCGGGCCGCCCGGCCAGCTGGGGATCGTGGCTGAGGACGCGCTGGTGCAGTTGGGCCAGCGCCGGACCGGGCTCGGTCCCGTGCTCCTCGATGAGGCGGCGGCGGGTTTCCCGGTACAGGCTGAGCGCATCTCCCGGGCGGCCGCTCCGGTACAGGGCCGTCATCTGGTGCGCGATGAACGCCTCGTCGAACGGGTACTGGGCCAGCAGCGGACGTAGCTCAGCCACGAGTTCGGCGTGCCGTCCCAGTTCCAGTTCGTACTCGATCCGCTTGGCGATGGCCGCCCGGCGCTCTTCCGCCAGGCCGTCGCGCATCCGGGCCACCCAGTCGCCGTAGATGCCGGCCAGGGCGGGCCCGCGCCACAGCCGGTCCGCCTCCCGGAGCAGGGTCGCGGCCTGCTCCCCGTCGCCGTGACCGGCCAGCACATCAGCCTGCCGTCGCATCCGGCGAAACTCATGCAGGTCCACCGCCGCCGGATCGACATCGAGCTCGTAGCCGCCGGCCCGGCTGGCCAGCCGGACGGCGTCCCCCACGGCCTGCCGGAGCGACCCCCGCAGCCGGGTGGTGTAAACCGACAGGCTCTCCCGCGCCTTGGGCGGCGGTCGGGTGTCCCAGATCCGGTCGATCAGCAGGTCAGCCGGCACTAAAGTGCGCGGCGTCAGCATGAGGATGGCCAGGACCAGGCGCACCCTGGCCGGGCCAAGATCATGTTGCTGCCCGGCCGACCAGAGCTCGATCGGCCCGAGCACCCGGAATTCCATGATCGCCTTGCGTCCTGCCGCCCGCGGGCGACGTCCGTTGACTCCGTATGAGGTGCGGTAGAAAGCGTGCCCTTAGTAGGTACCCAGGACCACGGCCCCGTCATTCGCCACCGGTGAAGTGGCACGTGCCAACACGCGGCACGTGCCAACGGGCAAGGCAGTGACGTGCTACTGGCCGTGGACGGCGGCACGCTGCGCGGCGCAAGCCGCCTGGCCGGGCGGGCGGAATTATGGCAATTGCCATATATGGCGATGGGTGGTGGTGTAGCTTTTCGCTCCGAAGGTGACCAATGAAAGGAATTCTACGATGCAGATTCATAGGTCGCTAAGCCAGCTGATTCCGTGCCGCAGCGGGTCTGTCCGCGGCGCTCACCGGGCACCCTCGGCGGGAAATCTGCGCACCTGGGTCAGGCGCGGAACGATGGCAGCGGCGGTCGCTCTGGGGACCCTCGGCGCAGCGGCCGGGCTGTTCCTGCCGGGCCAGCACAGTCCCCGGACCAGCCACGAAAGCCCAGTCCAGAGCAGCTACGTCAGCCCGGTCAACGCGCATCGGGGCGCGCCCGGCGCAGGCTCCCGGACGCACCTGGGGCGGATCATGGCCAGCGCCGCCAAGCCCTGGATGTTTTAGGGCTGATATTCGGGTGGCATTCGTCCAGGCGGTTGGTATGCCTTTCCCGCTTAACAACTAAGCGGACCGCTCACGTTTTTCCGGCGGGCATTCCGGCCGGCCCTGGGCCGATCGCTGGGCGTGACCCTGCTGCCCTATTCCGGGAATGTCCGCGACCGGCCCGGGCGGCACCTTCCTCAGGCGACCGCCCCGGACTGTCCTGCCCGGGCCTGTCCCCGGCCCGCTTGCCTGGGGCCCGCTTGCCTGGGGCCCGCTTGCCTGGGGCCCGCTTGCCTGGGGCCCGCTTGCCTGGGGCCCGCTTGCCCGGGGCCAGGCTTGCCCGGGCCGGCTTGCCCGGGGCCGGCGGGCAGGGCGGGCTCGAACTTGGCTGGCGCCGCGCAGTACTCCTGCACCGCCTTGGCGAACTGCGCGGCGTGGAAGCCGTCCACGTACCGGTGGTCGAAGGTAGCCGTGAGCGTCAGGACCGGGCGGGCCAGGACCCGGTCCTCGACGGCCACCGGCACCCGCCGGATCGCGCCGACGAGGATCAGCACCGGCACCCGGTAGTAGTGCGCTAGCGGGGAGTACGCGTGGTGAATGCCCCACATGCCGATCGACGTGATCATCGCGCTGCCGAACGCCTGCCGCGGCATGCCGATCCGGCTCAGATCCAGGTTGAGGTCGGAGGTGAGCCAGGCACCGAGGCGCAGCGCGCCTCGCAGCAGGCCCGGCGGCAGGGTGGCGAGCAGGGCCTTACCACGGCCGAGTTCCGGGTCGTGCCCGGCCTGGATCGCGGCGCACCGCTCGCTCACCTCCCGGGCTATCTCCACCGCGGATTTGCGGTCGGCGTCCTGCACCTTGACGCCGGTCAGTTCCTCGCCGCTGGCCGCCGTGACGATGAAGAAGACGTCGGTGCTCTCCCGCCGGTACTCCCGTCCCCGGGCCAGGCGGACCCGGAGTTCCGGCACCTCGGCCAGGCCGTGCGCGACCGCCCGGCCGACGAGATGGGTCACCGTGAGGTGCACGCCGGTCTGCCGTCGGGCATCGGCCAGGTAGTTCTGCAGCGCTGCGGCGTCCACTTCCAGGTCGCCGTAGAACTGTGGGTCGTTGGGACGGCCCCAGGCCGAGCCGGCCAGCTTCCGCCACCCCCGTAGCCGCTGCGCCATGACCGGCCTCCGTTCCGCGCGGCAACCTCCTGGGCACACCGTCACTCGGGGCCGGGCCTGGTCCCAGAGCCCTTGGTCCCCACATCGGTCCCGGAGCTGCGCACGCCCCGGGCCGGTCGCTGAGGACCGGCCCGGGGCGTGCGGTGCGCTGAACCGCCGGAGCGGGTCAGTTGGCCGTCTTGAGCCGCTCCACCAGGGCCTCGTACTCCTGCCACAGTCGTTCGGGCAGGTGGCTTCCGAACATGGTGAAGTACTCCCGGGCGTGGTCGGCCTCGTCCAGCCAGGTGCCGACCTCCACCGACAGCAGCAGCTTGAGGTCAGCGTCGCTGATCCCCAGCCCACCGGTGTCCAGCGCGCCCTCGGCGGGCAGGTACCCGATCGGGGTGGCCTCCGCCGCGGCCCGGCCGTTCAGCCGCTCGGTGATCCACTTGAGCACGCGGCTGTTCTCGCCGAAGCCCGGCCAGGCGAACTGGCCGTCCGCGTTCTTGCGGAACCAGTTCACCGCGTACAGCCGCGGCAGCTTCGCCGCGTCGGCGGTGTCGCCGATCTTCAGCCAGTGGCCGAAGTAGTCACCCATGTTGTAGCCGCAGAACGGCAGCATCGCGAACGGGTCATGGCGCAGTTCCCCGACGGTGCCCTCGGCCGCCGCAGTCTTCTCCGACGCGATGGTCGCGCCCATGAAGACCCCGTGCTGCCAGGAGAACGCCTCGGTGACCAGCGGCACCGCGGTGGCCCGGCGGCCGCCGAACAGGATCGCGGAGATGGGGACGCCGGCCGGGTCGTCCCATTCGGGGGCGATCGACGGGCACTGGGCGGCGTCCACCGTGAACCGGGAGTTGGGGTGGGCGGCCGGGCGGCCGGCGTCCGGCGTCCAGTCCTGCCCCCGCCAGTCGGTCAGGTGGGCCGGGGGCTCCTCGGTCAGGCCCTCCCACCACACGTCGCCGTCGTCGGTGAGCGCCACGTTCGTGAAGATCGTGTTCCTGGCGAGCATCCGCAGCGCGTTGGGGTTGGTGTGCGCGCTGGTCCCGGGGGCGACGCCGAAGAACCCGGCCTCCGGGTTGATCGCGTACAGCCGGCCGTCCGGGCCGAACCGCATCCAGGCGATGTCGTCGCCGATGGTCTCGATCTTCCAGCCGGGGATTGTTGGCTGGAGCATCGCCAGGTTGGTCTTGCCACACGCCGACGGGAAGGCGGCGGCCAGGTACTTGGCCGCCCCGTCCGGCGGCGTGACCTTGAGAATGAGCATGTGCTCGGCCAGCCAGCCCTCGTCCCGGGCCATCGCCGAGGCGATCCGCAGCGCGTAGCACTTCTTGCCCAGCAGCGCGTTGCCGCCGTACCCGGACCCGTAGGACCAGATTTCCCGGGTCTCCGGGAAGTGCGAGATGTACTTGGTCTTGTTGCACGGCCAGGGCACGTCTTCCTGTCCCGGCTGCAGCGGCGCGCCCACCGAGTGCACGGCCCGGACGAAGAAACCGTCGGTACCGAGTTCCGCCAGCACTGGCGCGCCCATCCGGGTCATCACCCGCATCGACGCGGCCACGTACGGCGAGTCGGTGATCTCCACGCCGAGCTGGGAGATCCGCGAACCGAGCGGGCCCATGCAGAACGGGACGACGTACATGGTCCGCCCGGCCATGGCGCCGTCGAAGATCTCCGCGAACGTCCGGCGCATCTCGTCGGGCGCGACCCAGTTGTTCGTCGGCCCGGCGTCGGATTCCTGCTCCGCGCAGATGAACGTGCGGTCTTCGACGCGGGCGACGTCCGAGGGGTCCGAGCGGGCCAGGAAGCTGCCGGGGCGCAGTTCCGGGTCGAGCGGCTGCAGCGTCCCCTGCTCCACGAGCAGCGTGGTGAGCTGGTCCCATTCCTCCTGTGAGCCGTCGCACCACTGCACGCTGGCCGGCTTGGTGCGGGCGGCGATCTCGTTTACCCAGGCGATCAGCCCGGCGTGGGTCGTCGGCGGCTGGTCCAGTCCGGGAATAGCGTCACTCACAGGAAGTCCTTCCGATCGCCGGCCCGGTGCCCGCATCTCGTCTCGTGTCGGGCCCGAGAAACCGGGGGCTTACTTTAACAAGATGCACGGGCCGGCCGGAGGACGGTAGCACCTGCTCGTGTGGAGGTTTGTGGCGCCGAATTCGCTATTCTGTAATTGTTGTGAAGGTGTTGCCTGGTGGTCTAGACCGATTAACGCCGCTCCGCCCAGCCGGACCTGGGGGATTAGTGGGGCCGGGTCCGGGAGAGGCGAGCGGTTACGCTATGACCGGGAGAGCGCAAGCTCTGCCAGACAGGGTGTGATAGTGGTCACCAAAGCCCGGGTGGGCGTCCGGCTGCGCCGTTTCCGCGAGGAACGCGGCCTCACCCAGTCCGCCCTGGCGAGCGCGCTGGACATCTCCCCCAGCTATGTGAATCAGCTGGAATCCAGCCAGCGCCCGATGACGGCCTCCGTGCTGCTCAAACTGGCCAGCGTGTTCGACGCCGACCTGCAGCAGTTTTCGGCCGAGGATACCGACCGCCTGGTGGCGCAGCTCCGCGACGTGCTGACCGACCCGTCCGGCGGGGAGCAGGTCTCCATGGCGGAGATCCGCGAGCTGGCGGCGACCTTGCCGGCGGTGGGCCGGTACGTGATCGAGCTGCACCGCCGCTACCGCCACCTGCGCGACGTCAACGAGACGATCATGAGCCGCATCGACTCCGGCGAGGCAGGCGACGTGCCCGTGCCGCCGCCCATGGCGCAGGAGGAGGTCCAGGAGCTGTTCTACGCACGGCGGAACTATTTCCCCACCCTGGACCTCGCCGCCGAGCGGATCTTCACCGCGGCGGGACTCACCATCGGCAACACCGCCGCTGGGATCGACCAGCGGCTGGGCCGGCGGCATGGCATCCGGGTGGCTGACCTGCCCGCGGGGGACCAGCGGGTCAAGCGGCGGTACGACCCGGACGCCAGGCTGCTGATGCTGTCCCCGCTGCTCGCCTCGGGCCAGCGGGCCTTCCAACTGGCTACCCACCTGGCCGCCATGGAGGTGTCCGAGGAGATCGACCAGATCGTGGCGGACGCCAGCATGTCCGGCGAGGACGCACGGATGCTGTGCCGGATCGGGCTGGCCAGCTACTTCGCCGGGGCCCTGGTACTGCCCTACCGCTTGTTCCGCGACGCGGCGGAGACGCTCCGCTACGACATCGACCTGCTGCAGCGCCGGTTCGACGTCGGTTACGAGACCGTCGCCCACCGGCTCAGCACGCTGCAGCGTCCCGGCGCCCGCGGTGTGCCGTTCATCTTCGTGCGGGTGGACCGGGCGGGCAACATTTCCAAGCGCCAGTCCGCGACGAGCTTCCACTTCTCCCGGGTGGGCGGGTCGTGCCCGCTGTGGGCCGTCTACGAGGCGTTCGCCCACCCGGGCGAGATCCAGACCCAGCCGGCCCAGATGCCCGACGGCCGCAGCTACCTGTGGGTGGCCCGCACCGTGTCCCGCCGCTACGGCGGGTACGGGACGCTGGGCAAGACGTTCGCCATCGGCCTGGGCTGTGACCTGCGGGACGCGCCGCGGCTGGTCTACTCGCACGGGCTGGACCTGGCCAGCCCGTCGGCGCTCATCCCGATCGGCCCGGGGTGCAAGGTGTGCGACCGGAACACCTGCCCGCAGCGGGCCTTCCCGGCGATCGGGAAGATCCTCGACCCGGACCCGAACCACGGCAGCTTCATCCCGTACGCCATGTGGGAGGCGGGCGGTGCCCACGGCGACCCGGCGTACCCCGACGCGGGGCTGCATTCCCACCTGCCCGGCCAGCCGGCCTGACGGGGAGACTGGAGCCGTGCCCGAGTTGCCCGAGGTGGAGGCCGCCCGCCAGCTGATCGCCGGGCACGCGCTGCACCGGCAGATCGTGGACGTGGACGACTCCGACCGTTACATCACCCGCCCGCACGCCCCCGGCGAGCTGCGCAGCGCGCTGCTCGGGCGCCGCCTGACCCGGGCGCACCGGCGCGGCAAGACCATCTGGCTGGACACCTCGGGTACCGCGACGGGTGAGGCGACGGGTCAGGAGCCGCCCGGCGGCCCGGAACTCGGGATTCACCTGGGGATGAGCGGACGCCTCGTGGTCACCGGGCCGGACGGCCAGGTGACCGAGGGCGGTGACCCGCTCCGCGGCGTGGGGCGGCCCCGTCCCGGCCGGTGGAACCGGTTCACGCTCCGCTTCGCCGACGGCGGCAGCCTGGTGCTGCTGGACCCGCGCCGGCTGGGCCGGGTCCGGCTCGACCCCGACGTCGGCCGGCTCGGGCCGGACGCCGCGGACGTGTCCCCGGCCGGCTTCCGGGCGCTGATCAGCAAGGGGACGGTGGCCGTCAAGGCGCGCCTGCTCGACCAGTCCAAGATCGCCGGGATCGGCAACCTGCTGGCCGATGAGATCCTCTGGCAGGCCAGGGTGTCGCCGCTGACGCCGGTCAACGCGCTGTCCACCGCGCAGGTCAACCGGCTGTACCGGGCGACGAAAGCGGCGCTGGGCGCCGCGCTGGCCAATGGCGGCGCGCACACCGGGGAGATGATCAGCGCCCGGCACCCGGGCGCGGTCTGTCCCCGAGACGGCGCTCCGATGGTGCACGGCACGGTCGGCGGCCGGTCCACCTGGTGGTGCGCGCGCGAGCAGGCGCTGCGTCCCGCCTAGCGCCGCGTCCCGCGGCTTATTGAATCCAGGCGGCCAAGCTGGACAGTTTGCGCAGCCGGGCGACGAGTTCCTCGTGCACGGTGCCGGGCGGCTGGGACCCGTCCACGGTGAACATCCATTCCCGGCCCGCGTAGTACTCCAGCAGCGGCACGGTCTTCTCCTGGTACACCTGCAGCCGGTGCTCGATGATCTCGCGGGTGTCGTCCGCGCCGCGGTGCCGGGCGAGCAGCCGCCGCACCAGTTCGGCCGGCGGCACGTCGAGGTGCACCGCTGCCTGCACCTCCACGCCGAGGGCCCGGGCGGTGGGGAAGGAGGCCTGCGCCTGCTCCACGGTGCGCGGAAAGCCGTCCAGGACGTACCCGCCCGACTGGACCGCGGCCACGACCGGCTTGCGCAGCATGTCGAGGACGACGCTGGTGGGCACGAGGTCCCCGCGGTCCACGTAGGACCGGATCGTCTGGCCCAGCGACGTCTGCTCGCGGACGTGCTGGCGCAGCAGGTCGCCGCTGGAGATGTGGGTGAGGCCGTACCGCTGGGCGAGGAGTCCGGCCTGGGTGCCCTTGCCCGCGCCGGGAGCGCCGATCAGCAACAGGCGCATCCGCGCCCCCCGGAGTTCCGCATGACAAGATCGTGCTATAGGCGACGGCCGTTCGGCAACGTCCACCCCCGCTCAACCTGCGGGTCAGCCCGGCGGAGAGCGTCAGCCGGCCGCGGAGAGCGTCAGCCGGCCGCGGAGAGCATCAGCCGGCCGCGGAGAGCGTCAGCCGGCCGCGGAGAGCGTCAGCCGGCCGCGGAGAGCGTCAGCCGGCCGCGCCGGTCGGCACCGCCGGGGCGGCGGTGCCGACCGGCACCGCCAGAGCGGCGGTGCGGTGCCCGGCGGCCGGGACGCGGCGGCCGAACACGAAGGTCTCGAGCGGCGTCGTCGGCAGGGTGGTGCTGCCGTCGTGCGCCGTGCCCGCCTGGTTGCTCACCGCCGGGATGGCGAAGTACTTCATGGTGATGGTCGTGTCGCCGGGACACTCGCCAGGGTCCACGTCGAAGATCGCGTAGCCGTAGGCGTCGCCGGCGTCGGTGGCCGCCGACCAGGGCGCGTCCTCGACCGAGTCGGCCGCATTGCGGTGGAACCCGGCCGCCGGCGAGCCGGTCACCGCGTTGCGCTCGGTGATGACCTTGGCCTGGGGCAGGTGGGTCGAGGCGTCGGTCCCGTAGACGTTGGACGGCCCGTTGGTGCCGCCCCCGCCCAGGACCAGGAACACGGTGCCCTGGGAGGTGTTCCAGGCCGGGAGGCCACGGTAGCTGGCGGGCTCGGTGGCCGCGACGGCCGGCCGGCGGGTGTCGACCGCCGCCCCGGCCGTCTGGCCCGGGTTCGGGGACACCACGGTGCCGTGCGCGCCGCGGTCGTAACCACGGACCGGGTAGCTGCGCTCGTAGTCGTGCTCGTGCCCGGACAGGACCAGGTTGACCTGGTACCGGTCGAACAGCGGCAGCCAGGCCCGGCGGATACCGAGGTCGGAACCGTTCCCCGGCACCGAGGTGGACATCGCGCACTGGTGCATGACGACCACGATCATGTCCACTGCCGGGTCCCGGCGCGCCTCGGCCAGGGTCCGGTCCAGCCACCGGGTCTGCAGGTTCGGGGTCCCGCGGCGCGGGTCGGGGACGGCCGCGTTGTCCTCCGGGACGATCTTCAGGTCGCCGGTGTACCCGTGGTTGTAGGCGGTCGTGCCGTTGCCGATCTGGGCGCCGGACGTGGTCGTCTCCGGCGCGGCGTTGGCCGCCGCGTTCAGGTAGCCCGCGCCGCAGTCCTGGTAGCCGACGTCGTCGGCGTCCAGGGAGATGAACGCCACGGTGCCCACCCGGAAGAGGTAGAAATTGCCGCGCAGCCGGTTGCCGTCCCAGTTGGTCACGCCGTTGTCCGGGAGCAGGAAACGGCTCAGGTAGTGACCGTAGCCGTACGGGCCGTTCCAGTAGTGGCCGGCCGCGCCCGGGGCCGCGACGCCGCCCGGAGCGGACCCGGGCCGGCCGGCGTGGTCGTCGGTGCCGAACTCGATCTCGTGGTTGCCGAGGGCGGGCATCCACGGCCGGCTGGCCGCCGACCGGGCGATGTTGACGCCGAAGTCCCGCCACACCCCGGGAGCGTTCAGCAGCTCCAGGTTGGCGTAACACAGGTCGCCGTTGAGCAGATGGAACAGCGGCGGCCCGGCGCCGTCCCCTGGGTTCTCGATCGCGCTCACCGCGTAGTGGGCGTTGTCGCACGACTGGTGCCAGATGTTCCCGGAGACGTTCAGATCCCACGAGGGGGTGGCCAGGTCACCGTAGCTCGAGAAGCGGAAAGCGGCCCGCCCGGCCGGTGCGGTCTGGAACGACGCACCGGCGGTGGACGGTGCCGCGGCCCCGTCACTGACCTGGTAGTAGTACCGGGTGCCGGGCCGCAGGCCGGTGAGCTGCACGTGGTAGTGGTACGTGGTCTGGCCGTTGAGTCCGTCGGTGAAGCTGACCGCGGCCGCCCGGCCGTAGCGCCGGGTGACGTCGAGCGGCGCGGGCGGGGGGAGGTGCATCACCCGGCCCGGGTTGGCCGCCCTGATCGGCATCGTCGAGTAGGCCAGCGCCGGGGCGGGCTGCGGAACCGTGCCCGGGGCGGACCACGACACGGTGACCGAGGTGGCGGGATCGCTGCCCCAGGTGAGCAGCAACTGCTCCGGCGCAGTCGTGGTGGGCAGCGGCAGCGTCGTGGTGGGCGGCCCGGCCACCGCGCCCGGGCCCGGCATCCCGGTCAGGAAGCCCCGCCGGGAGAGCCCGAAACGGTACCCGGAGGGCAGGAAATAGTTTGGCTGCGGCCCGGTTCGCTCATCAGGGAGAACGCTAGGAAAAGCACGTTAACGCACTGTATCGGACAAGCGGCGGCTGCCCGGCCACCCCGGTAACAAACGGGCCGCCCCGTCGCCGGCCGCACCGCCGCCGGCCGAGCGGACGCCAGGCGAGAGCTGCGCCAGCCCACCCGGTGACAGCAGCGGCCGAGTCGCGACGATCGTCATCAGCCCTAGCACCCCGGTCGGGACCACCTCGGGGCACGCTGCTCAACCACTACTCGCTGCTCGGCAAAGCCGCGTCCTCCCCGACGATGATCAAGGCTTCCATCTCTGATCCGCACGAACGGGGCGTTGATTACCGAACGGCCCGTCCGGGGCGCCGGCCGCCGGCCAGGCCCGTGGCGCAGGCGGCCGGCTGCCGCCGGAGGCCGGTCTACCCGCCGGTCTCCGGCCCGGGGCCGGCTGGCCCGATCGGCAACGGGAGGAGCAGGACGTCGGACACCTCCGGGCCCGGATCCCGGGTCCGGGCCACCTTGCGCCAGCCCCAGGCGCGCAGCGCCCGCTGCGCCGCCGTGGCGGCGGGCAGCACGGTCAGGGCGGCCCGCTCCTCGGGGCGTCCCGCCAGGACCAGGTCGTGCAGCGCCCGCCCGATGCCCTGCTGCCGCCACGCCGCGCGGACGAGCAGGTCGGTGACGGCGAAGGTGCGGCCGGGGTGCTCGGCGGTGATCTCGTCCCCGAGCGGGGTGGTCAGCTGCCGCCACCAGGAGGTGGACGGCCGGAGCGGCATCCCGGCCGCGTAGCCGACCAGGTAGCCGCCGTTCCGCGCCTCGGCCAGCAGGAAACCGGGCTGGCGGCGCTGCACCCGGAAGCGCGCGCCGAAGGCGGCCGCGTCGTCGCTGCGCTGGTCGGGCCGGGCCGCGTAGACGTCGGCGTGCAGCGCCTGCAGTTCGTCCTCGTGCACGGCGGCCTGGGCGCCGCCCAGCCGCCGCAGCGTCAGGTTCTCCGGGGGCACGGCTCACTCCTTTCCGCGATAAGCCGACCGGAACGGGCCGCCCGCCGGTCCCCGGCCAGCCCGGCACGGTGCTGATCGGGACGTTGGTCAGCGGATACCGGTCCTGCGACCCTAGGCCACCCATTTCCCGGCAGATAAGGCGAAATCGTAGGGAAGAGAAGGTGTCAGTCCCATGATCAGGTTCTTGCGTATCAACGCGGCCACCGCGGGGACCATCGCGGCGGCCTGTGTCACGCTCACGGGTGCGATGCCTGCGATGCCTGCGATGCCTGCGATGCCTGCGATGGCCTCGGCGGCCACGGCGGCCACGGCGGCCACGGCGGCCGGCCGGGTGGCGATCGCCCATCCGACAGCCGCCACCGGGTGGCTCACGGCGGGGCGGCTGGCGTCGCCGGGGTATGTGCCGGCCCACCGCACGCTCCGGTCCGGCATGCACGGTACCGACGTCCGGGCCCTCCAGCAGCGGCTGGCGCAGCTCAAGTACTACCCGGGCCGGGTCGACGGCCAGTTCGGCGGGTACACGCTCGAAGCGGTCTGGGCGTTCCAGGAAGTCCAGCGGCTGGCCGTGGACGGCATTGTCGGTCCAGCCACCATGCACGCGCTGGTGAGCCCGCGCGCGCCGCAGGCGCGCTATCCCCGCGGCGGCGCGCTGCGGGTGGAGGTGAACTTGTCCCGCCGGGTTCTCCTGCTCTACCGGAACAACGCCCTGTCGCTGGTCAGCCACGTCTCCACCGGCGGCGGGTACTACTACTGCAGCCACGGCTCCTGCGGGTACGCCATCACCCCGACCGGGCACTTCAAGACCACCGTCTTCATGCCCGGCTGGATCACGGTGCCGCTCGGCCAGATGTACAACTCGGTGTTCTTCGTCCGTACGGCCTACGCGATCCACGGTGACACGTACGTGCCGCTGGCGCCCGTGTCGCACGGTTGCGTGCGGCTCCCGATGGACATCGCGGCCTTCTTCCACACGCTGGTCAAGACGCCTGGAACGCCTGTTTACATCTACCACTGACCAGGGGTCACCCGGTGCCGGTGCCGTCCGGGCTGCCGGTCGGTGCCAGATCTGCGCTGGTGCGCCCGAGTTCTGGTGTGCCCGAGTTGGTGTGCGCCCGAGTTGGTGTGCCCGAGTTGGTGTGCCAGAGCCCTGGGCGCCGTCGGGTTGGCGCGGCCGTGGCACCTTATTAAGATGCGCATCACCGAGTTTTTCGCTATTATGTTCGAGTGATGGTGGTACTGCGCCCTGACTGATCCGCAGCGGGAGGTGGAGCCATGCCAGCCGCCGGCTACAACGACGACGAGCCCACGCAGCGCCACCTTCGCGAGCCCGGCGACCAGCCACCCACCCGCCCGGCCAGCAGCCTCCAGCCCGTCGCCATTCCGGGCGGGAGAATGGCGATGTGCTGGTCAGACGACGTGGCCCTGGACGAGTTACTGGCCGCGGCCGGGCGGCTGCGACGTAGCCAGGCCGGCCACGACGTGCCCGCCTGGGGTGAGCCAGAGAACGAACCAGCGACGAAACGCGGCCGGGCGACGTCCGATCGCCAAGCTCGTCCCAGCGCAGCCCGGTCCCGCCAGGCTTCGCCCGGCAAGACTCCACGCGGTAAGGCTCCGCCGGGCCAGATGTCATCCGGCGACGGTTC
Organism: uncultured Actinomycetes bacterium; assembly: GCA_963837515.1. Classification (GTDB taxonomy): domain Bacteria; phylum Actinomycetota; class Actinomycetes; order Streptosporangiales; family Streptosporangiaceae; genus RYN-230. The sequence goes on along the minus strand of CAWINT010000013.1, from coordinate 148,729 downwards.
CGCTCCCCCGCGGCCGGCCGATCGCGACCAGCACGGCGCGGGAACATCCGCCGCTGACCTGCGCATCGCTGATGTGCCCGCTGCTGATGTGCCCGCTGCTGATGTGCCCGCCGCTGATCCCTTCGGCGATGATGAGCTGCGAGCGGCCGAGTCCGCCGCTGAGCCGACGGCCAGCCCGGCTGAGTCGCCTGCCCTCCCGCATGGGCTGGCTGTCGGCGACATCGCTGGTCATGTACGGATCCCGCCCGGACCGACGCTGGCGGCGTGGCTCGCGCAGGCTGAGCCGGCCTCGCTCGATGACGCCGGGCTGGTCAACAGCATCACCGGCTGGCGGAAAGTGGTCTCCTGGGCGCAGGCCCAGGAACTGGCCGCCGTCGCCGAGTTGGCCTGCCGCCGTGGTATGTGCGATCCGCCCGGAACCAAGCGGGATCCGGCCCGGGAACTCGAGGCCGAGTTCGCGCCCAACGAGGTGGCCCTCGCGCTCACCCTGACCCAGTGCGCGGCTGAGTATTGGACGGCGCTGGCGGCCAGCCTGGCCCGCCGCCTGCCCGGCACGCTGGCCGCACTGCGTGCTGGCACCATCGACCTGGCCCGGGCTTCGATCATCGACCAGTGCACCAGCGTGCTCGATGATGACCTGGCGGCAGCGGTTGAGCGGCGGGTACTGCCCCGGGCTGGGCGAAAGACGACCAGCGCACTGCGGGTGGCGGTGAAGAGCGCGGTGCTGGCGGTGGATCCGGACGCCGCGGAGCGGCGGAAGGCGGAGACGGAGAAGCACGCCCGGGTGGAGTTGGCCGGGGAAGACAGCGGTACGGCGGTGCTGTCGGGCCGTTTCCTGCCTGCCGCCCAGGCCTCCGCAGCGTGGGCGCGGATCAGTGCCCTGGCCCAGGCCATGCAGCACGACGGCGCTGGGGGCGGGATCGACCTGTTGCGCGCGCAGGCGTTCCTGGGCCTGCTGCTCGGCAGTTCGCCCGCGCCATCGGAGGGCGGCCCGCCAGATCCGCCTGGTCCACCCGCGCCCGGCGGTCCGCCTGGTCCACCCGCGCCTCCTGGCCCGTCCGATCCCCCCACCGCCGCTGGTCCATCCGGACCGCTGATCCCTCCCGGGGCCATCAGCCCTTCACACCCGCCAGTTTCATCGGCAACCGCCGGCGAGCCCGGCATACTTCCAGCGAGCTGCGCCGGACCACCGGATGCGGCGCAGCGTCAGCCTGACCCGGCTTGCCACCCGCTTGCGCCGGGGTCGCCGCGGCCTTGGCCGGACATCCCGGTGCCCGCCCCGTTCCCGGGCCGGGCATCGGGGCGGCCCTGCTGCACAACAGAGCAACGCTGACCGTGCCCTGGCGTACCCTCGCCGGCCTGTGTGGCGAGCCCGGCCAGCTGAGTCGGATTGGCCCGGTCACTCCTAGTACCGCCCGCGACCTGGCCCGCGCCGCCGTCATCGACCCAGTATGCGAATGGCGCGTCATCGTGACCGATCCGGCGGGGCTGCCTATCGCTGTGACCCGGCTCCGCCGGACTGATCGGGCCAGTCCTGCCGAGCCCCCGGATCGGCCTGGATCCCCGTCCGCACCGCCGGACTGGACCGGTCCGCTCGGTCATGCTCCCGGCCTCGGCGTGCTGAGCCGCATCGTGCTGACCGTGCCCGCCGGGCTTCTGGACAGCTACGGACCGCCAGGCGACGCCCAACCGGCTGGTGAACTGGCGGCCGTCCTGCCGGCTGCTCTCGCCGCGGCCACTGCGGTCACCGCGGCCGCCACCCAGCGCAGCGAGGCGGGCGTAGCCGGGATGCTTGGGGGACCTGGCGCACCATGCCAGCACGAGGACTCCGTGCCCGGGTACCGGATCCCCGGTCGGCTGCGGGCCCACATCGAGGCCCGCGACCAGTACTGCGGCTATCCCATCTGCCGGCGGCCTGCCGCGCACTGTGATCTCGATCATGTCGTCCCGTATGACCAGGGTGGGCTGACCTGCCGCTGCAATCTGCACCCGTCGTGCAAGCGATAACCACACAGGTCGTTTCGGCTACGCGCCAGTCCCGTGGCGACTCATTTCATCCGTCCTGATCAGAGAAGATCTCCTCTAGGAGAAGCCTGAGCCGCGCTGGTGGCTCCTCTTCGGGGAAGATCTCGCGCACCAAGGCGAGGACATCATCAACATTGTGCAGGCCGAGAACTTGAATGAGTTGCCCGATGTCTTCCGCATCGCGAGGTCGAGCTGCGAGCGCCTTCATGGCCAGGAGGTGCTCGGGCGAGGCGGCAAAGACGCGAAGACCCGGGTGGTCATAAACCCGCGAGGCCGCCGAATCCCCACCAGGTGCGACATAGGAACTGGCCTGCTCGTTCAGCCACCAACGGGGCAGGCCGAGCTCGGCGGCCACCGCCAGTGCTTCTTCAAGGACGACCCCGTGCGGTTTGAAAAGGGCATCGACGTCACGGGTGGCCCTGCGCGAGTCGTACGCAAGGGCCATCGCAGCGCCACCAAACACGTAGAGGTCCGCCACCACGCCGCGCCTGGCAAGCCGGTCGCCGAGACGGCGGAAGGCCTCCTCGATGCCCGTGCGGTCGAGCAGTGGGAAAGGATCGCTCACGCGGCATCGATCTCGTAGTCGGCGACGAACACGCCCCGCCTGCGCAGCGCGGCCGGGGCATGCACGAGCGCCTGGGCGCGCGCGCCTGGCGTATCGAACGGGAACCAAAAGCGCCGCAACCCGTGGGATGCCGACCACTCCGGCGCATCCTTGCCATCTCGCATGGCAAGGTGCTCGGCAAGCCCCGCGAAGAGCACGTCCCAGCGCTCATCACCGGTGGGTCCCGGCGCATCCGCGAGCAGCCGCTGACGCGCCCCTGCCGGCTCCCGGTGATACTCCTTCAGGAACTCGACGACCAGCCGCCATCGCGTGTCGAAGTCCGGCTCGGCCGCGATGAAACGAGCAAGCTCAGCAAGGCTCATCGGCTGGTAACTCACAACCACAGAGTAGCGAACAGGCCCATCCTGCACCGCTTCCTGGGCATGGCCCCCTGAGCGGGCATGCCATCGGCGCTGAGGCGACAATGCCTGCGCCTCAAGCCAAATTCGTCAGCTGTTTGCCCAGCTCAACGGCCATATATACCAATGCAGCCACACGCCGTCGTGCAAGCGATAACCACACAGGTCATCCACCCGGCTCCTGGAACAGGAGCCGGCGATGGACGAGGACAACGACGGCCGTTTCCCCGATGACAGCCTCGTAGAGGTCCGCTACCCCCGCAACACCCAGGAAGAGCACGGCGACCGGTCCGCGTGGCCATGGCTGCCAGGCTCGATTCTAAGCCAGTGCGGGCCGGACGAATGGAAGGAGTGCGTCGAGGCCCGCGAACTGGCCATGCTGGACGACGGCCGGCCGGCGCCACCTGGCGCCGCCCCAGGGGACCTGTATTACCCGTGCTGTTTCCGGGATAGCTCGGAGATCCGGCCCTGGCCGGCCGGTGCCGCCGCGCCGGGCACCGAGGATGGGACGGGCCGGTAAGCGGGGACCGGCTCATCCGCGCCGCGACCACGGCCGTAGTGTGCGCGGTGGCCGCCTTCGCGGCGGTGGTCAGCTACTCCCACATCTACGACCTGGGCCACGCGCACGGCCAGGACGGCACGGCGGCCCGGCTGCTCCCGCTGAGCGTGGACGGGCTGATCCTGGCCGCCTCCCTGGTGGTGCTGCACGAGGCGCGCAACGGGCGGGGTGCGCCAGCGCTGGCCCGACTCATGCTGTGGCTCGGCATCGGCGCCACGGTCGGCGCGAACATCGCCTACGGGGCCGGGTTCGGGCTGCTCGGTGCCCTGATCTCCGCCTGGCCTGCGGTGGCGTTCATCGGCGCGGTCGAGATGGTCATGCAGCTCGTCCGCCGTGCCCGCGGGCCAGCCCGGGCCACCGCCGGGCCACCCGTGCCATGGGACGTGGAGCAGGCGGTCCGCGCCGCGTACGCCGCGTCGGTCGCAGCGGGCGCGCCGCTGAGCCAGCGAGCCATGGCCGAACGGTTCGGCCTGTCCCGCCGCAAGGTGAACCAGATCATAACTACTTCGCCCTGAAAAAGCCTGGTGGCGTGGGGTGACGGCGGTTGGCGCGGGAGGGAGGATGGCCTCGACCCCTTGGGCTGGAAGGGATCGAGGCCATGTTCCGCACGATAGGTGATGGGCCGCCGGCGTGGGAGTTGTTACTTCCGCCGGAGGTGCTGCGGCTGCCGGGGGAGCTGGCGCGGGTGGACGTGCTGCTGGATGACCCGGCGTTCTTCGCCCCGTTCGCGCCGCACTTTGACCCGCTGATCGGCCGCCCGTCCACGCCGGTGGAGTGGTACCTGCGGTTGATGTTCCTCAAGTTCCGCTACCGGCTGGGTTATGAGAGCCTGTGCGCCGAGGTGGCCGACTCGATTTCCTGGCGGCGGTTTTGCCGGATCCCGCTAGATGGCAAGGTCCCGCACCCCACCACGCTGATGAAGCTGACCACGCGGTGCGGCGAGGACGCGGTGGCCGGGCTGAACGAGGCGCTGTGGGCCAGGGCGGCTGGGCAGAAGCTGCTGCGCACCGCCCGGGTGCGCGCCGACACGACGGTGATCCCGGCGAATGTGTGCTACCCGACGGACTCGGGGCTGCTGGCCAAGGCGGTGGGCAAGCTGGTGCGCACCGCGCGGAGGGTCCAGGCAGCGGGCGGGGCCCCGGCCACCGTGATGACGGACCGGCGGCGCGCGGCCGCGCGGCGGGTCCGGGAGATCGCTGCGAAGCTGCGCAGCCGCAGCAAGCTGGGCCGGGAGGAGACCACCCAGGCGATCCGCCGGGTGACCGGCGAGCTGGCTGATCTGGCCGGGAGAACCGCAGCGCAGGCCGCCGCGGTGCTGCGCAACGGCCGCCGCGCGGTCGCAAAGGCGCTCAGCGGGCGGGTGCGGGGCAGGCTGCGGCGGGCACTGGATGAGCTGGCGGTCACTATCGAGCGCACCGCTACGATCATCGCGCAGGCCCGGACCCGGCTGGCCGGGCAGATCCCGGACGGTGCGACCCGGCTGGTCAGCTTGCATGATCCCGATGCCCGGCCCATCCGCAAGGGGCGCATCGACCGTCCGGTCGAGTTCGGGTATAAGGCGCAGGTCACCGACAATGACGACGGCGTCATCCTGGACTACAGCGTCGAGTACGGTGCTGCCCCTGACGGGCCGCAGCTGGCACCCGCCATCGAGCGGGTCAGCCACCGGGCCGGCCGCGTGCCGGGCGCGGTCACCGCCGATCGCGGCTACGGCCAGGCCGTGGTTGAACGTGACCTGCAGGAACTCGGCGTGCGCACCGTCGCGATCCCACGCCAGGCCACGACATCCGCCGCCCGTAAGAAACGTGAGCATAGCCGCGGCTTCCACCGGCTGGTCAAGTGGCGCACCGGCTCCGAAGGACGGATCAGCTACCTCAAGCGCGGATACGGCTGGGACCGCACCCGCCTGGACGGCCGGGACGGAGCCGCGATCTGGTGCGGGCACGGGGTCTTCACCCACAACCTGGCCAAGATCGGCACTCTGGCTAGCTGAACAACGAAGCCAAGGACACCCGGAAGGGCCACCCAGCAGCTGGCCCGGGTCCCGGATCTCCTGCCGAGCCCTTTTTCAGGGCGAAGTAACTAGCGTCACAGTGGACGGCGACGGCCATGCGTTGGCCGGGAGGGCAGTAGGAACATGACCCGATACCGGCGTGGCAGCCCGCGGCGTCCCTGTCGGTGCCCGTAGCGATGTCAGGTCAGTCATCAGGCGAGGGCCGCCGCCGGGATCAGCGACAGTTGATCGTTGGCTCAGTCGGTCGTGTCGTCTCCGGTTGACTTCTTCCGCTGCAGTGCCTCGGCGATGGCTGCGAACTCGCTCAGGGCGGCCTCCAGGTCTTCCACAATCTCGCGGGCAATTACATCTGGCGGTAGCAGACTTGCAGCGTCATCGAGACTTGGATCTCTGACCAGGGTGATGTCCAGGTTTACCTTGTCGCGCGCCGTCAGTTCCTCATAGGTGAACGGGCGGAAACGCTCGGTCGGCTCGCGGCTCGCCCTAGGCTCCCCGGGACGGTAGCAGGCCACGAAATCATCCAGGTGCTGGCGCTGCATCCGGTTCTGCTTGAGGGTGAAATGCTGGTCGCCGCGGAAGTCGTACACCCACAACGTCGTGGTCCACGGCTGATCCGGCCGGGCAGGCCTCTTTTCGAAGAACAACACGTTTGCCTTGACACCGCCGGCGTAGAAAATGCCGGTCGGCAGCCGCAGCAGCGTATGCACGTCAAACTGCCGCAGCAGTCGCCGCCTCACCGTCTCACCGACACCGCCTTCGAACAGCACGTTGTCCGGCACGACTACAGCAGCCCTACCGGGTATCCCAAGCATCGCAGCGATGTGCTGAACGAAGTTGAGTTGCTTGTTGGCAGTGGTCTCCCAGAAGTCTGGGCGGGCATAGGAGATGTCCTCCCGCTCCTTGCTGCCGTTCTCGCCGATGACGGTGATGGAAGACTTCTTGCCGAACGGTGGATTTGCCAGAACTACGCTTGGATAGTGGCGCGGTGGCTCGGCAAGCGAGTCCCGGACCTCGATCAGTGACGGTCCGTTCGGCTTCCCGATCCCGTGCACCAGCATGTTCATCGCCGCCAGTCGCGCGGTACCGTTGACAAGTTCGGTGCCGGTGATTGTGCTAGTGGCCAGACGGTCTCGCTGTTCAGGTGTCAATTCGGTGCCGTACCAGTGCTGGATGTACTCGTAGGCGGCGAGCAGGAACCCGCCGGTGCCGCAGGCGGGGTCGGCGATCGTGTCGTCGGGTCCTGGCTGGACACAGTCCACCATGGCGGAGATCAGAGCCCTTGGCGTAAAGTACTGGCCCGCGCCGGTCTTGATGTCCTCGGCGCTCTTGGCGAGCAGTTCCTCGTAGGCATCACCCTTGACGTCCACGCCTTGGGCGGACCACGTTTCCTTGTCGATTAGGTCGGCGACCAGCCGCTTGAGCTTAGCTGGGTCCTGGATCTTGTTCTGCGCCTTGCGGAAGATCACGCCTAGCGTGCCGACCTGCTGACCGAGGTCCTCAAGGGTATGCCTGTATACCTTTTCCAGGTCGTCGCCATCGAAATCAAGCAGCTGCTGCCAGCGATCGGCCACGCCCTTGAGTGCCACGTCAGGGTTGAGCGGCCGGTTCACCCGCTCGTGCGCCATCTTCAGGAACAGCAGGTATGTGAGCTGCTCCACGTAATCGATGGTGGAGACGCCGTCGTCGCGGAGCACGTCACAATAATTCCACAGCTTCGCGACAAGCGGCGCGTGTCGGCCGTGCTCATAGCAGTGTCCCCTCTTGTGGTACGTGATTGGGCGTCCCGCGTCCACGTCGTGTCTGCGGTTGCGCCGCCCGCTCCGCGCGTATCCGCTCCAGCAGCATCCAACCAGGCTCATCACCCGGATCCTGCGGCACCAATCTCCCGGCAAATGCCTCGGCCAACAGCGACCGGTGCAATTGCCTACTACGCTTTTCTCCATCTGCACATTCACTATCAAATGCGCGTTGCATATCCGCATATCTGCCTACCTGCGAGAGAATCAAAGAAATTTCATCAGGAGGAGGAACGGGAATCGGGAGCTGTGCCAGTATGCGGCTGTTCAGATTGTACTGACCTGCCGAAGATGAAGCTTGATACTCAAGGTAAGCGCGCCAAAGAGGGCTTGAAACCACTAGAAGAACCCAATCGGATGGAATCCCATTGGGGATTAGGCGAAAACGGATCAGATAGGAAGCATAGGCGATTTGAAGGCTTCTTCTAACTACTCCCGCCCGACCGATCAGATCTCGGCTGCCGTTAGTACGAATAAAGAGTATATCTCTCTGGTCCACGTAGAGTGAACTGAGGTCGATCGAGGAGTCTACTGCACTCTTCAAATTATCTAGAACTATTTCGCCGTGCTGAATGTTGGGGATGCGAAGCACTGGACCACCTGCGGCGCCGAAATCGCATCTAGTAGACGTCCCATATCCAGAAGCAAAAGAGATCGCATCCAGACTAGTTATCGCCCAGCGATCTGGTAGCTGGTATCCCGGAACTCCTACCGGCAATACGGCCGGTTTATATTTTTTTGAGAATTCCAACCGCGTGTTAACCACTTTCGATAGCCATTCCTTCGCGTCGGAAGAACCCCGCGGGACGAGACGACCCGCGACTGCCGCATCTAGGAGGCTTCGACGAAGTGCCAATGACCGCAGACGTACCTGCTTAAGGTTTTGGTCTCCGAGGCTGGCACGCGACAGGTGGTGTTCGAGGGCGGTCACGATGCGGTCCTGCTCGGCCAGAGGCGGGACCTGAACGCGGATGCTGGCGAGTGTTTCCTGGGATACATTGCGCATTGAGTCTTTCGTGCCGGTTGCGCGGCGCGAGATTTCTCTACGGACGGCCGACGAACTAAGCAAGTAATAGAACCACCGAGAGTTTAGGTGCCCTGAAGGAACGAGCCGCAGGCTCTTGTCGCTTAGCAATAGACGACTACGGCATCTGTTGACCAAGACTGGTGCGCCGACGTACTCTTCGGTATTGGCTCTACTGACGAGGATATCTCCCGCTTTGATTTCATAATTAGGGTTGAAATCCACGCCAGCGGGAACTGCCTTATTTTCCCCCTCCAGAAAGGCTCCCCATGTCATCGCGCTAACCTTGATGATTCCCCATTCGGATGGTGAAGCGGGACGAGGTTCGCAACGGAATGATTTTCCTGCCTCGATTCTCAGCAGTAGATCGCCTATGGTGGCGTGGGACCAGCCAGGGGGAAGATCACTCATGCGGTCAGGGTCCCGTTCAGGTCAGTAAGAATCTCCGGGGCGCGACCGTCACCGAAGGCATGGAGGAAACCGTCGGTGCCGCCGCGTTCCGTGAAGGGTACGCTGTCGAGGTCGTCCGTGGTGAATGACGCGCTGGTGATGACGATGTCCTTGATCCGGTCCAGCCACCACATCTGGTCGGAGCTGAAACTAACGCCGGCCTGCTTCTGCCGGGCGAGCCAGGAACCGTAGCGTTCCTCAACTACGGACCTTTGTGGGCGCGGTTCTTGATCAAGGCCGAGCTCGAAGCGGATGAGGCCGATCAGGTCGACTGGGCCGTAGCGGAGGCCGGGGCGCTTCGCGGTGATTTCCAGCCGCTCATAGGCGTGCCACAGCAGATCGGGGGCCCACTGGTACGGCGGACGGGCGATACGGGTGGCGAGTTCTTTGAGCTTGACGTAGGCGCTACGGCTGCCGTCGCCATGCCGGTAGGCCACGTCGATCGCGGTGATCTCGTCCTGGTGCTCGCGCAGGTAGGCGCGGAAGGAGGTAACAACTTCGCGGGCGTGTTCAGCGACGTCGACGCCGCGCGCCTCCAGCAGTTCGTCGAAGTTGACCTCGTCGTAGATGATGTCGTGGGCGCGGCGGATCTCCAGCAGCCGGGCGCGCAGTTCGGGGTTCGCGGCGAGCGGCTGGACCGCTGATTCAACGAGGGCGCGCTCGGCGGCGCGGTCACCTGCGGGGAGAGCGGCGAGTACATCATCGTCGGCCACCCGGCCGAGGCTGTGGATGACGTCGCTGAGCGGTGCGCCCGCGATCTGTTCAAGTTCGGTTTGTTCGGCGGGGCTTAGGTCCTGGTTCAGCCGGGCGAGCCGCGAGCAAAGGGTGGATGTCTCGGCGAGGGAGATGGCGAGGTTCCCGGCCTTTCTGAGCAACTGTTCCAAGCTGATCTGCCGCTCGGAGTGCAACTGCAGAAGATGGCGTCAACCCTCGGCGATTCGGTGACGCCCACTGCGTCGATGATCACGAACCGCTCCTTGGCGGGCACGTCCGGCGTGACCCGGTGCAGCTCTGCCGGGTCCAGGGTGCGGGCGCCTCGTCCCTTCATCTGCTCGAAGTAGGCCCAGCTCCGGACGTCCCGGAAAAGAACGCGCGCTCCAGCGGCCTGACGTCGGTTCCCGTGGCGATGAGGTCAACGGTGACCGCGATCCGCAGCTCAGGGCTGTTCCGGAAGGCCGCCGGCGGCTTGTCGGATGCTTGACGGAGTAGGTGATCTTCTCGGCGAACTCGTTGCCCATGCCGAAAACCTCGCGCACCATCTGCACGATCTCCTCGGCATGGTTGTCGTCGCGGGCGTAGATGAGGGTCTTGGGTACGTACTGGCGGGGTGGCTGCCCAGGTTCCGGGGGGAAGATCTCGGTGAACAGCCGGTCCCTGAAGGTCTCCAGGATCAGCTTGAGCTGCGGCTTGCTGATCACACTCTTGCCGGGCTGGGTCCCTGCATAGCTGAGGTCACCATCGAGTTCTTCGTATCGCTGCCGCCGGGTGCGGCGCTCCCGCTTGGCACCCGGTCCCAGCTTCGATCGTGTCGCCCTGCTCGGTCTGGCGGGTCCGGATCTTGTACACGTCAAAGTCAACGTTGACGCTGTCGGCGACTGCCTGCTGGTAGGTGTATTCGCTGACGAGGTTTTGGTGGAAGAACCGAATGTTTGCTTAACCGGGGTAGCGGTCAAGCCGACCAGGTAGGCGTCGAAGTACTCCAGCACTGCCCGCCACCGTCCGTAGATGGACCGATGGCGCTGATCCACGATGATCAGATCGAACGTCTCGGGCGGCACCGCGGGGTTATAGCTGAGTTTCGATCACTTCGTCGGTGTCGTAGTCGTCGTAGGCCTGGTCGTCAGCGTCTACGTCGGGCAACGGCTTGCCGCGCAGCAGCGCATCCTCGCGCTGGACGGTTGAGATCACAACCTTGGAGGAGCGAGCATGTCCGCCCCGGTCAGCCGTTCCACCCCGTACAGCTCGGCGCTTGCGTCCGTCATCGGGCGTCACGAAGCCGGTGAACTCGGTGTTCGCCTGTTTGCCGAGGTTGTTGCGGTCCACCAGGAACAAGATCCGTTCAACGCGGGCATGCTTGAGCAGGCGGTATGAACTGCTCACCGCCGCGAACGTCTTACCCGCGCCGGTTGCCATCTGGATCAGCGCGCGCGGCGGGTCATGCCCAAGCAGCTCCTCCAGTCCACGGACGGCATCGGCCTGCGCCGGACGCAGGCGGCCGTCACCCAGCGGCGGCAGCCCTCGGCGAAGCCGGGACCGGAGAGTTGGTGCCTCCGGATCGGCGTCCGCCTCGCGCATCCCCCGGGCCAGTGTTCCGGCTGGTGGAAGCTGAACACCTCCCGCGCGCGCGGGTGCGGATCCAGCGCATTGGTGAAGTGGGTCTCCGTGGCCGTGGTCTCGTACCGGAACGGCAACGGCGGCCGCCATGCCTGCAGCTGCTGGGATGCGGTGAGCCCTTCGGCATACCTCGCCGACTGACGTTCGACGGGGCTGAGTACCGTGCCCTCGCGTTTGGCCTCGATACCCCGGCGAGTTGCCGGTTCACGTACAGCAGGTAATACGCCGGCCGGTCGCGGTCATCGCTTCGCGGACGGCAACACCGATCCCGGCGAACAAGTTCCCTTCTTCGCATCCTGGACCAGCCGCCCGGCCGCCGTCAGCATCCGGTCAACTTCCTCGCGGACCTCACGCTCGGTCCTCGGCTCCTGCGCCGACTGCTGCGCGCTTTTGACGAATGCCTCGCGCTCGGCGGCAGACAGCCGTGTAGGCCGACCGCGAAGCGGCAAAGGATGTCTCGAATTCGGCTATGCGGGCGCTCGGCTGATCGGCCAGGGCCCGCATCGAGTCCCGGTCCGCAGCCACCCGCGCAAGCATGTGCTCGGCTTCGGCGCGCGCCTGCGGTTCGGCCTCAAGCCGGGAGTTCTTTTCCATCCGGCCGCAGCGTGGTTTCACGAGCCTGTCCCGCTCTGACGCCAGCTGAGTACGCAACAAGTCCAAGTCAGCCTGGTCGGCGGCGTCGGCAGGCGGGGTAGCCGGGTCCGGCGGTGGAACGAACGCCGTCGGGGCGCGATCTCCGGTAACCGTCCGGTAAAACCAGGGGCCCAGGGAAGAGCAGGCCCGGACACCATCGAGCGCAGCCCGGACCTCGCCTAATGGGTATGCACGGCCCGGTGCCCACGGTCCGCAGTTCGTCGAACTGCTGGCGCTGGCTGGGCCCGATCACGCCGTCCCTGGCCAGGGCCAGCGGCCGTGCATGCTGGCTGGAGCCGTTGACCTGGATCCGGCCCACAGCGACCAGCTTCGCGGCTAGCGTCTCGCCGAACCTGCGCGCCTTGAACAGCGCCGTATTCGGATCCGAATACACATAGGCTTCGGCCTCGGTCCCGTCCAGAGCGAGCAAGGGTTCATGGTCCAGCAGGAAGCCGAAGTTCGGCGACCTGTGCGCCACTCCCTGATCCGCTCGTCCACCCCATGCCTCGCTCACAGTCACAAGTCATCAGAACACGCTGAGATACTACATATCCGGTGCAAGGCCCGGGCACGCTTTGGGGAGCCAACCGTCACAAGCGGTTGGGCGCTACTTGTAGCCAAATAGCTGAACGAAGGCCGCCTCATCGTGCACAACACGTCATAGCGTGTTCGCACTCCGCGAAGCATGGCCTGCGGTGGCGCTCATCTGTGCAGTGGAAATGGTAATGCATTCGTCCGCCGCGCCCGCTGACCAGCCCGGACCACCGCTGGACCCAGCCATGCCAGGGGATGTCGGGCGGCGGTCCGCGCCGCGTACTCGGCGTCGCTGGCGGCGGGAGCGGCGCTGAGCCAGCGGGCATGGTCGAACAGTTCGGCCTATCCCGCCGCAAGGTGGCCCGGCTCGTCACGGCCGCCAGCGTGCAAGCAGACGCGGCCAGGTTCCGCGCGGAAAGGCAGCGGCGCAACCGATATCTTTCCCTGGTGCGTCGCATGCTCACCGTTCTCTGACAACTCCGGGTACATGGGCCTTTGGCGCAGCAATCTGAACTGTGACAGGCTGCTGTGTCGTGATACCGCCAGACGATGCTTCAGTCAACCAGTTGGGCTGGCCGATGCCTTGACATACCGGTTCTTGTGCGGCACGGTTCGCCGCTCCAGCCGGAACGAGGCCGCACGAAGCCGGATAGACGGCGCCTGGTCGCCTGGCCAACCGTCGGCGATGTGCCACCGCAGGGCGACTACGTCTTGACCACGACATGGCGTGATGTCATCGATGCGGCCATGACGGTCGGCCGTGATCCTTTTGCCTGGTTGGCCGCCGTTCCTGGACTCGCATCAGCAGAGATCATTGCCCGCCGTTCCCCGCTAGCCGCCTACCTGTACCGCACCCCCGACCAGAGCCTCCTATTCGGGCCAACCCGTTACCGTATTGAGCCGAACGTGGTGTACCGGGACGGAACTGAGAGGACGGCACGCGCGCTGTTCGCCTATCGAATCGGCATGACTATGGCCGAATGGGCGTGCCGCGGGCTGATGGGACTGGGGCCGACCATCCACGCTGAGTCAATGCCGTTGCTGCCTGGCCGCGGGCCTGCCTGGGACCCGAAAAATGGGCAGCCTGATCTCGTCGGATTCCACTGGCGGTCACCTCAAACCTGGCTGGTCGAAGCTAAGGCGGCACGCCGTATTGGTAAGCCGGAACTGTCCAGGGGAGCCAGCCAACTGTCCGCCATCGGGCTGATGTCAGGACCGCACCTGCGCGTCCTGTGCGGGACCAGCATCGAGCACAGAGTCTTTATGACGGTCGATGTTGAGGCCGTCACCGACAGCGCCGAATCCGGTATGGCTACAGACGGGGGAAGGCGGAGCCCAGATGAAGACGATGGCGAACTGGTCGCTTCTTGCGCGATCACGAATGCTCAACTTCTACGCGCTTCAGTCTCCTTCCCCGGGAGTCACTGTCCGTGCGCCCGGTAGGCCCAGCAGTTGCGGTCGAGCGGTTGTCCCAGGGCCGGACAGCGAATCTTGTGGTGCCGCTGGAGAGTGATGAGAGCACTCGCGAAGAGCGACTGATAGCGCGAGACGCGGTTGCGTACGCTCGGCGTCCGCCTTCGTCGAGGTTCGACATGCTGACCGGGCAAGTACCCGGAACCGATGTGGTCATGGGAATGTCACGCCGGTTGTTCGCGGCATGCCGCAGCCTTGCTGCTGAGCAAGCCCAACTCCTGCACGCTGTTGACGCTCACCTCCCAGACCTCCAATGGACAGTCTCACCCGAACCGTTCGACGAGGAGAAAGTTGAAGACCGCATCAGGGAGCGCCGGGCAGCCTTCGCCGAGCGGGAGGTTTATACGCGTGATCGCCTGCGCCAGATCACACGTCAGGCTTACGAGTTCGGGCGGGAAAGCTCCTGGCAGCAACCTTCGACGTCCAGCCGCAGGTTATTGCTCAATCCCCAGGCAACTTGCTGGAAAGCGCGACCGCGGACACATACCTTGGAATCGACGCGCGGATAGCCACGGCGGCTGCGCAATAGGAAATGTGACCCGTTATGGCTCGCCGCGCTGTCGGATCTCAGATTCCGACGCCTTGGTCGCTCCGTTCGCGTCCCTGTGCGAGATGCCTGAGCATCACGTCGAACAGCGGTGAGCCTGGCAGTGGGTTGCGTTTCTGAGCGACCTTATGCCAGCTCCACTTCTGGTAGGCAGCTTGCGCGGGCGTGGCTGCTGGCAGGACGGTGAGCGTGGCTCTTTCTTCATGGCGACTCTCCAGGAGCAGATCGTGCATGGCCTGGGCGATACCCTGGCGTCTCCATGGTGCCCGCACCAGTAGTCGACCAGGGCGAAGGTGCGGTCCGGACTCTCGGTGGTGATCGCGCCAGGTAGCGGCGTTGTGAGGTTGTGCCACCACTGGGTTGTTTGCTGAAGGGTGACGCCGAAGGCTAGGCCCACGAGTTCGGTGCCGTCGCGGGCTTCGACGAGGGCGAAGCCTGGCTGGGCGCGTTGTACCTGGAAGCGCTCGGCGAATAGGTCGGCGTGGTCGTCTCCCCATTCGTATGGGGGTTCGGCGTACACCTCTGAGTAGAGTGCCCGGTACTCATCAGGGTGGGAGGCCGCCTGGTCACCATCCAGCGTGCGGAGCGTGATGTGCGCGGCTGGCATTACAGATCTCCGAGCCGAGTTGGCGCGGCTTTGCGGAAGTACTCGCGCAGTTGATCGTTGAAGTGGGTCACGTCGGGCGCGTTGGGGTGGCGCCCCGTTAGCTCGTGGCTAATCGGGTCAGCCAGTTCATGACCAGGTAGGAGCGGGTCTCACCGGCGAGCTGGATCGCGTGGATGCCTACGGCCGCGGACTCGGCTGGTTCTCGCTGGGCGAGACGGACCTTGGCGAGCCGGATCTCGTCGAAGACGCGGCTGCGGACATACCCTTCACCTCTGGTCTGGCGGGCGCGCAGGGAATGGACTTCGGCTTTGGTGGCGTAGTGCTGCCAGCGGGATCGGGTGGTGGCGCGGAGTGCCAGCTCGATGTAGGCGTTGGCGGCCAGGCAGTCCACTTCGGCATGGTTCATGTAGTGAATCCAGTCGGGGGCGGGTTCCTGTTGGGGTGCTTCGTCCCAGACCGGAGGCAGGTCTGGGCTGAGCGGTCGGCGTCGCGGGCTTCGTTCTCGTGAGCTGGGCGTAGGCGCGCGATTCCAGGCCGAGCAGTTCGGAGCGCACCAGGCTGCTGGCGTGCCGGGGCAGGCTGTAGAGCGCGGTGTGTACCAGGGTGAGGCTGTCTTCATAGTGGCCGAGGGCGGTGGATAGCTGGGTCATGTCGCCGATGATCTTGGCGCCGAGATCGGGGCAGGAGCCTTCCCGGCAGGCGTGCAGGGCCAGCAGGTAATACCGCTGGGCGACCCCGAAAAGGCCTTGGTCGTAGGCCATCCAGCCGGCGAGCTGGGCGAGTTCGGCGGTGACCTGGAACAGCCGCCGAGTGGTGGCGGCCGGGTAGCGTCCGGTGAGCGTTTCCGCTACTGCGTTGAGCTGGCCGACCACCGCCTTGCGTCGAAGGCCACCTGCGCCCGAGGCGTCCCAGCGGCGGAACAGGCTGACGGCCTGTTCGAGTTCCGCACCCCGTCCGTGCCGACCGCGGGTGGACTGCCGGTCAGCAGCGCGAATGAAGCGGCCCAGCGGCGCACCGGGCCCAGCAGCGCCGTCCCGGTGATGACCGCCAGGCTGGCCAGGGCCTCGCGCCTGCTCGCAATGTCGTGGGCGGAGAAGCCTTCCATGATGCGCACGGTATAGGCGGCCGAGAGTGAGAAGTCCAGTGGAATAGAGGTGACCAGGGTGAAGCCTTCGCGTTTGCCAGGCACGTCAGCAACGTCGGCCAGCAATTCGCTCAGCTCCTCGGCGGTCAGCTGCAGCAGCTTGGTGAGCCTGGGGCGCACCCATGGCTGGGGTTCGGTCTCGGCCCGTTCCCAGCGGATGACCGTGGTGCGCTCACAGCCGAGCTGTTCGGCCAGCCCTTCCTGCGTGTAGCCCAGCGCCTTCCGGCGCTGGATCAGCCGCAGCCGCTTGAGTGCCACGTTCTGTCCTCCGTGGTTACTCACAAGGTAGTCGTTCATGGCGCTGGGGGTTAGGTCGGGGACGTGGATGCAACATCTGTGCCACATGCCTGCCTCTTCCGCGCGCTGTTAGCCACAGCGTGTTCCGGGTTCGCTGGGAAACGCGAACGTCCGCAACGGGAAGAAGGCCAGAAAGCGATGAGCAACGGCGGCGGCAGGCCGGGTGCAGCAGTTCACCAAAAGGTGGATGTGGCCATGACGGATCATGTGGCACCGGAACCAGTTGACTTCGTCACACCTAATGCCGCGCGGATATTCGACTACTACTTGGGCGGCAAGGACAACTATGCGGCGGACCGGGAAGCCGCACGACGGATACTCGGCGCAACGCCGGACGTGCCGCTTGTGGCGCTGGAGTACCGCGAGTTCCTCAAGCGGGTCATTCCATTCCTTGTCGCGGAACAGGGTATAAGCCAGTTCGTAGATATCGGGTCTGGCCTGCCGACGCAAGGGAATGTGCATCAACTGGCACAACAGCGCCACTCTGATGCGCGCGTCGTATATATCGATAATGATGCCGTCGCGGTTGAGCACAGCAGGTCGCTCCTGCATGGCCTCCCGGCGGTGACTACCCTCTGCGGCGATCTTCGGGATCCCGAGCGCGTTCTGTCTCATCCGGGCCTCGGGGCGTTCATCGATTTATCGCGCCCGGTAGCTCTGCTCATGACCCTCGTCTTGGACCTCATCCCACCGGGCGACAGCCCGTACGAGGCGGTAGCCACGTTCCGGGACGCACTAAGCCCGGGAAGCTTTCCGCGCTCTCGCATGCCTGCGATGATGGCCGGGAACCGGGAGTGTTCACCGGCATCAGCGGTCCTCAGGTCACCGCCAGCGCGCAACTCAGCATGCGTTCACGTACGGAAATCGCGCGGTTCTTTGACGGCTTGGAGCTAGTAGACCCCGGCGTGGTTTCCTGTCGCATTGGAGGCCAACCGGGGAATACCCCATTCGGGGCGGGACCCGGTGGGGATATTGCGGCGTCGGGGAAAAGCCATGACTGCGCGCTGAGAGCATCGTCGTCTTGACACTGCATATCCGTGCGTAACTGCACATCGAGGAGATTGGCTCGGATGAGTCACGGGAATGAGCTGACCACCTGGCCGGGTAATCAGAGAGCCTGCCAGCTCGCCGCTGGCGAGGGGTTCTTGACTGCCCTGGCGTTGTGGGCGCGGGCGTTTCCCGGCACACCGGGGCAGGTGGGTGAAGCGCGCCGGTTCGTGGCTCATCTGCTGGAGGGGTCACCGTTTTATGACGACGCGGTGGTCGTGCTCTCTGAGCTGTTCACCAACGCGGTGCTGCACACAACTTCGGGGCAGCCGGGCGGCCTGGTCATTGTCCAGGTCACCCGCTGGCGGCACGGTGTGCGGATCGCGGTGACCGATCAGGGGTCATCCGCCGAACCGGTGATCCGCGACCCCGCTGGCGTGCCCGCGGAGAGCGGGCATGGCCTGTACCTGGCGGCTCACCTCGCCCAGCACCTTGACTGGCACGATGACGCCTCCGGGCGCACCGTCGCTGCCGTCCTCGGCCAGCGGCTGCCCAGGCCCAGCGAGCCACCATCCGCCCGGCCGAGCATGGCTAGCGTGCCGGTGGGCGCCCTTCCGGCAGTGGGTGGGCGAGCATGGCCGGTCTGAGAGGTACCGGTCGGCTGGCCGACGACTTGTGGCTGCTGGCCCATCACGAGAGATCCGGCAGGCCCCATCTGCAGCCCCGCGCGCTGGGCCTGGGGTTAGCCGGAGGTTTGCTGGCCGAGCTGGTCTTGCCGGGGACGATCAGGGTGTGGCGGGGCCTAATCATTCCCGGCGGCGCGCAGCCGCCTGATAACGAGGTGACCCGCAGTGTGCTGCGCACGATGACCGCCGAGCGGGAGCACCTACCGGTCGGGGACTGGCTGGCGTTCCTGGCCGGCACCGCGGCGCGGGATGTGGCGCGCCGGCTGGAGCACGCCGGATACCTCACCCGCGCCCGTGGGCGGGTGGGCCGGGGTGAGCGGTGGGTGCCGGTGGACGCGGATGGTGCGTTCGCGCCGCTGGTGCGGGTGAAATCGGCGCTGTCTGCCCGGGGACCGGCCGCCGTCCAGCATGTCGTGCTGGGCGCGCTGGCCACCGGCTGCGGCCTGGATCACCAGTTAACGCTCTACCTGCCGCCGGGAGCCCGGGAGCGGCTGCGGGAGGCAGCACGCCAGCTCGACCCGGGCTTGCGGGAGCTGGTCACCGTCACTCAGACCGCGGTGGACGGCGCGCTCCTCGCCCACCGCATGTGATTGCCCCGCACAGCCCTCTATCCGATCCCAGCAGTGTGTGAAGGAGAAAGCCAGCGATGCGCACAGCCCAGCGGACTGGTGGTTGCCCGGATGAAGCCGCAGCGCCCGGGCAGACGGGGCCGGTGTTTGTGCCCGCGCCGTTACCAGGCAATTCACCCACGCCAGCAGACGGCCCCCGTAAGGGGTGCCAGGACGTCCCCGGCGGCGGCCACGCTGGCGCGCTGCGTGGCAGGGCTGATCTGAGTGGCATGCCTGCCCTGCACAGCACCGTCGGCTCCGTGGCCGCCCCGGTTACCTCGCAGGCGGTGGTGGTGGCTGTGCGCGAGCTGGCGGGCTCGGCTGCTAGCGGTGCTGAGATCGCCCGCCAGACGGGCCTGCCGGAGAACCGGATCTGCGAGACCCGCACCATCTTGCGCCTGGCACCGGATCTGGCCGATGTGGTGGCTGCTGGGCGGATGGGCCTGACCCGGGCCTACCGGGCTGCGGTGGCCCGGCACGCCGGGCCCATTGACCTGGCCACCGTGACGAATGTGACGGTGGCCCAGATGGCCCGGCTGCTGCACGTCTGCCCCGATACGGTCTACCGCGCCATCCGCAGCGGCGACCTGGAAACCGACCCCACCCGCCACCCCATACGCATCCCGGCCGATGCGGCCCGCGCCTACCTGGCTGGCCACGGTGCCACCAGCGGCCAGCAGGAAGACCTGCTCAGGCCAGCAGCGGCGGCCACCGCCCATGGCCTGAGCACCGGATCGCTCGCCCGGTCCGCGGACAGTGGGCAGCTGCCGGCTATCCGCACCCCCGGCGGCCACCGTCGCTACCCCACCTCACCCCAGGCAATCGCGACAGGCCGCCCAGCAACCGATTCCCTAGTCCCTATCCAGCCCATTCCCTGAACTGTGGAGGTACCTGATGCCCAGAACCCGAAACGCCCAACCCAAGCCGGGTAGGGTGTCGCAGTCCCTGGCCAAGGATCGGCTCGGCGTGCCCGCCGTGCTGTTCTTCGTCCTGGCCGGCGTTGCCCCGCTCACCGTCGCCGCCGGAGTCATCCCAACCGCGTACGCGACGACCGGGTTAACCGGGATCCCGGCCGCGTTCGTGGTCGTCGCGGTGATCCTGGCCATCTTCGCCACTGGGTATGTGACCATGGCTCGGCACATCCGCAACGCCGGTGCCTGTTACGCGTTCATCTCCTACGGGCTGGGCCGTACCTTCGGCGTCCCGGCCGCGCTGGTCGCGCTGCTGGCCTATTCAATGCTGCAAATCGGCCTGTACGGTGCGCTCGGCCCGGCCGCCGCTGCTGAGGGCGCCACCTACCTGCATGTTCACGCCCAGTGGTGGGCGTGGGCGCTCGGGGCGTGGGCCGTCATCACCATCCTCGGCGTGTTGCGGGTTGACGTCACCGGCCGGGTCCTTGGGGTCCTGCTGTGTGCCGAACTGCTGGTCATCATCGCGGAGACCGCGCTGGGGCTGGCCCATCCGGCGCGCGGACAGTTGAGCTTTGCCACCCTGTCTCCTTCAGCGCTGACCTCGGCCGGGTTCGGTACGTTCGGGGTGCTGGCCGTGATCGCCGTGCTCGGTTTCGTGGGGTTTGAGCAGGCCCCGGTGCTGGGCGAGGAGGCGAAGAACACGCACCGGACGGTCCCGGTGGCCACCTACACCGCGCTGGGCATGATCGCGGTCATCTACGCCGCCGCGTCCTGGGCCATGGCCGCCCACACCGGCACCAGCCGCATCTTCGGAGCGGCCGCCAAACAAGGCCCCGGCCTGTTGTTCGGGCTCGGCGGCAGCAGCATGCTGGGCCAGGTCGCGCAGGTGCTTTTCATGACCAGCCTGTTCGCCGCCGCGCTTTCGTTCCACAACTCGACGTGGCGGTATGCGTTCGCTCTTGGGCGGGAGAACGTGCTGCCCGCCGCGTTCGGCCGCACCGGGGCCAACAACATACCCAAGACCGCCTCCCTGGCCCAGAGCTTCACCGCCGTGGTGGTCATCGGGATCTACGCGGTGACCGGCCAGGATCCGATGACGAGGATGTTTTTTTGGCTGGGCACCTCGGGCGGTTACGGTGTGCTCCTGCTTCTCACGGCCACGGCTGTGGCGATCGTGGTGTTCTTCGCCCGCGACCCGCGCGGGGAAACCGCCTGGCGGCGGCTGATCGCCCCCGCGGTGGCCGCGGTCCTGCTCGGCGTGATCGACGTGCTGGCCACCCGCAACTACGCCACCCTGCTCGGCGTCCCGCCAGGCCGCCCAGCGGCGTGGATCCTGCCCGGCTCCTATCTGGCGCTGGCGGTGATCGGCGTGGTGTGGGCCGTGGTCCTCCATGACCGCCGCCCGGACATCTACCAGGCGATCGGGCTCGGCCCGCACGCCATCGCCGGCCAGCTCACACCAGCCGCCGACAGGAGCCAGGCATGAATGCCGGGGAACGGCGGGCTGCTGCCCCGGCGCCGCCCGCAGCATGACATCGTCACCGCGACCCCGGCGGACGCGGCTGCGCTCAGCCAGGTCATCGCCGACGCCTTCCATGACCTGCCCCAGTCGCAGTGGCTGATCACCGACCCTGCCGCCCGCCGCGACATCCTGCCCAGCTACTTCCGCATCCTGGTTGAGCACGCCCTGGCCACCGGTACCGTGCACACCACACCGGACCGATCCGCCGCCGCGCTGTGGCTCCCCATCAGCGCCGAGGGCGCCAGCCCGCCCAAGGATTACGCGGCCCGGCTAGCCGACGTCACCGGCCCGTGGGCTGGCCGGTTCACCGCCTTCGACGCCACCCTGGAACGCCACCACCCGGCCAGCTTCGCCCACCATCATCTGGCGATCCTGGCCGTCCACCCCACCCGGCAAGGGCGCGGCACGGGCAGCGCGCTGCTGCGCGCCTACCACCAGCTCCTCGACCAGGACGTGAACCAGCCTGCCTATCTGGAGGCTGCTCAGTGGCGCAGCCGCCAGCTCTACCGCCGCCACGGCTACCTGCCCAGCGGCCTGTTCTACCTCCCCGACAGCGGACCACCCATGTTCCCCATGGTGAGGCCAGCCCAGCAACCGCCTGGCATGTCTGCAACCAGCCTGGGCGCCGGGCGGCACGTCAGCCTGCCCCAACCGCGTCCAGCACCGGAGACCAGATCATGACCAGCGGCGCATACGGTCCTCCTCGTGCTGGCAGATCCCTTGACCTGCTTCCGCTTTTGGGAGGTGGCACCTGGGAGCGGCACTGGGTAGAGCCGCCAGGTAACTCGAAGTGCGATGGAGACGAGCCGAAGTGAGAACCGGGCTGCGGAAACCCAGCGGGATTCGGGATGGGAAGACGGCCCCGTGATCTGACACCTGAGGCCTCCGTGCGTGATCGCTTTGGTGCTGAGTTACGCCGCTGGCGGCTGGCGCGCGGGCTGACGCAGCGCGGGCTTGCCGGGCTGATCTGGCATAGCCAGGAGTTGGTGGCCAAGGTGGAGAAAGCCGAGCGGTGGCCGAGCTGGTATCTGGCCACACAGTGCGATGTGGCGCTGCAGACGGGTGGCTTGCTGGCCGGGTTGTGGCCTGCGGTGGAGCGGCAGCGGCTGGCATGTGACCGGCGCGGGCTAGCGTCTGCCGAGCGGCCAACTCCTGACAGCGCGGCAGGCCCGTAGGTTAACGGGGCATTGGTGCTGAGCTGGCCACAATCCGCGGGGCTGTGTCTAGCCATTGCCTGAGCTGGGCCGCTAGGTCGGTGATCGTGCTGGTGCCCATCTTCCACTGGATGGCGGTGCCGCCTTGGGCGGTGAATGTGGCGCAGTTGTCGGCGCGGTCGTCGATGAGCACGGCGTCGGTGAAGCCGACGCCGTGGGCGGTCAGCCAGGGTCCGAAGAACGTTTGGGGGTCTTCGCTTTTCAGCGCTCCGGCCTGGCTGGAGCAGATGATGTCGTCGCAGATGACGGCCCAGTCCGCTAAAGTTTCGCGCGCCTTCTTCCGGTGGGCCCTGCGGTTGCGGGCGTGCTCGAAGGCCCGGGCGAAGCAGTCCATGTTGTCGGTGGCGATCACGACCATGGCTTCGGCGCGCAGGTGGCGCAGTAGCTCAAACAGTTCGACGTTGACCTTCATCTTCGCGCAGTCCAGGTCCAGGCGGCGGGCCAGGAAGTCGTCGCGGAACCGGCCGTCGAGCTGGATGCCCATTTCGGTTATGACCTGGTCGGAGGACAGCAGGCCCTTCATCCACTCGTTGGCGGTGTTCCGTTCACGGGCGAACACACCGGCCATGCCCGCTTCGAGCTGGGCATGCAGCGGGTGGGTGGCGCTGTTGCGGATCGAGGTCCAGAAGGGGTCGCGGGACAGGACGCCATGCCAGTCGGAGAAGATGACCCGCCCGGCTAGCGGCACCTGCTTCATACGGCTCCCCCGCTGGTGCGCAACGCTGTGGCCTGCCGGATGTCCGCCGCCGCGAGGTGCGTCAGTTCCGGCAGGTCTAGCGTGGCATCCAGCCACGCGACGCGCGGTGGTTTCCTGCCGGCGAGTCGCCGGAAGTACCGCCGGATCGCCGCGTTGAACGCCGGGTCGGTGTAGATGCTGCCGGGCGGGAATTTGCCCTGGTTGCGGCGGTGGATGGTGTCTTGTGGCACATCCAGGTACAGCACCAGGTCGGGCCAAGCGGGGATGGGCGAGCTGTGGAGCAGCCGCAGCGAGGGGGCCAGGAAGCCGGTTCCGGTCTTGCGCTGCAGGGCGTAGGAGTTGGCGAGCAGCGTGTGCACGCTCCGGTCGGCCAGGATCAGATCGCACCCGGTGGGCACGAACGCCATCCGCTGGGCCTCGATAGCCAGGATCTGGTGCAGCGCGTGTTCGCGTTCGGGTATCGAGGCTGCTTCCTGGCGGGGCAGGAACCGGCCTCCGCCGGCGTGGTCTGCGTAGCACGGGACGAACACCACCCTCAGGTCGCGCAGGGCCTGCACCAGAAGGCGGCCCAGGGTGGTTTTGCCCGCGCAGCAAGGTCCTTCCAGCGCCACGTACGGCTGGCCGGTCATGCCCGGGGGCCGCGTTCGGTTTTCCCCGCGCCGGACCCTCCGCCCAGCAGCTGAGCCCACCCCAGCAGACCCCCCGCGCCGTGCACCATGCAGGCCACCGGGAGGAGCGCTACACGGGCGAGCCGTACCCGGAACTGGCTGGCGGTCCCGAGCCAGAGTTCGGTCAGGACCGCCTGCACCAGGCAGACGGCAGCGAAACACGCTGCCGCGATCCGCACCGCGGGGCTGCCGGTGGCGATCAGCACGCACACGAGGGTGGGGACGATGAGGCAGCCGATCCATTCAGCCGCCGATCCGAATGCCGAGAGGGCCATCATCCTGGCGCGCCAGCCGGGGCGGGTCGCCGGGTCTTTCAGATAGCGGGCGAACCGGGCCGGGCCGAAAAACCAGCGGGCCGCCTGCCGAACCTGTGTGGTCACGGTGCCAGGCACCTCCGCGGTGTCCAGGCTGGATACGGCGAGCATCGGCACGGCGCGTGAGCCAAGAATGAAGCTGTAGTGCATGTCCTCAAGGGGGGAGCGGGCCGGGAAAGGCAGCTTCTGCAGCAGGGAAAGCCTGATGCACAGCCCATGGCCGGTCACGTGCGCGTACACGCCCGAGCACAGCGCCCGCCTCACCGCGCTGACCTGGGCTGACCGGTTGAGCAGCCGGGGAATCTCATACCCCAGCACGAACCTGTTCGCACGCAGCGCACCAGCCCCGCACACTGCCATGCCCACCTTCCGCAGACCACCGGGTGGCCTATGCACTGGCCGGAGCTCGAACCGGGAGGACTGATGGAAGACATCCGCCCCGGGGTTATTGCTGATGGACTGCGCGAAGCAGCCCAGCGAGCCAGGCGGGGGCCGGGAGTCCGCGTCGTAGCACACCAAAAACGCCCGCGAGGACGGCAGGCCATCCGGGAGCATTCCCGCGCAGCAGGCCGCCGCGTGGTTGAGCTGGTCACCTTTCAGGCCCACCGGGTCTGGGTAGTGCACGTGCGCGCACTGGCCCTCGCGCGCCAGTTTGCGGGCCACCGCGACGGTGTCGCCAGCACCGCCATGCTTACCTGCCTCAGCAGCCTCGCGGGCAGTGGTGACGACGACAACAGCGACCGCGTGGCCACAGGCCAGCGTGCGGAAGTGTGCGACCGTCTCGCGCAAGAGCGCGGCCTCACGCAGCACGGGCACAACGATGAAGAACCGCGGAGCCTCACCTGCCTGGCCTGCGGGCCTGATGTCCTGGCGCTGGCGCAGGAACTGGCCAGACCGCACGATCGCGGACAGCACGAACACCTGCCGTAGCGCCCCGGCCGCCACCACGGCCGCGCTGATCAGCGATACCTTGCTCATCACCCGGCAGGCAGCTTGTGGCGGGCGCCAGCGCCACCACCCTCGGCCAGGCCGAGCGGCGCGGCCAGCGCCTCGCCTGCCGCGGCGGGCTGGGCTGGACCACCGGGATCTGAGGGCGTGGCCGGGTACTGGTTCTTGTCCTGGTGCTGGATGAAGTGGCGGGGGTCAGTGATGAGCGCACCGGGATATGGGATGGCTTCATCGCCGTCCCAGCGGGCGGCGTACTGCGCGTGGAACCCGTCGCAGACCTCGCGCAGCGCGCACTGGCCGCAGGCAGGAACCTGCCGGTAATCGTGGCGTTGCTGCTGCCGTTTGGATGCCTGGTAGTACCAGGCTTCGGCGGGCCTGCCGGGGTGGCCGGTGTCGTACCAGGAGTTGTAGTCCCACTCGTGCTGGTCGTAGGGAAGCTGGAACCCGGTGTAGACGTGCTGCTCGTAGCCGGGGAGCTGGCAGGGCGGCATGTATCGCACGTTGGCCTCGACCCCAGCGGCCGAGCAGACGTCGATCGCCCGCTTGAGGTAGGGAGCGGCCTCAGAATGGCGGACCTGGAATCCGATCTCGACGCCGCGCTGCCACTCGAAGTAGGGGTTGAACGTCAGGAAGTTGACCACCCGTGCGCCCTTGGCGGCGGCGAGCGCGGCGATGGCATCTAGCTGGGTGAGGTTGTCGCGGATCACCGTGACGTTGAACCGGAACGGGACACCCAGCTCACGCAGGTTGTCCAGGGCCTGCATCTGCCTCTCGGCGTTGTGCCGCCCCCGGCCGTGGATCTCGCCCGCGGTCGCGCCGATGCCGTGGATGGAGACCAGGACATCGTGAACGCCGGCATCGGCGAGCGCGGCGGCCCGCTGCGGTTTGGCCAGGTGCATGCCATGGGTGATCACCGTGGGCCGCAGTCCGATGCTGGCGGCATGCGCGGTGATGTCCAAGATCGCCGGGTGCAGGGTCGGCTCGCCGCCCATGAAGTCCACGAACTCGTTCCGGTAGTAGAACCGGAACTTCTCCAGCGCCCGGATCGCATCCGGCAGGCTGAGCCAGCCTTTCTGGCCGGTGGGGACGTGCTCGTCATAGCAGAATTTGCAGCGGACATCGCAGCGTAAGCCGAGCCACAGCACACCACGGCGGGTGAGATGGCGTCCGCGCGACTGAACGACAGGCAGGGGGGTCGGCTGGCGCATGACGTTCTCCTTCACTCTGGGCTGGCGGGTTGCTTCACAGGTAGGGCTGCCGGAACCGGATTGCGCCGCTGATGTCTCCGCAGAACACCCCGGCCGCCTCGATGAGCTGAAGCACAGCAACTGATGCCGGGCCTGGGTCGCCGCGCAGCAGACGCGCCGCGCAGTTCGGCAGGCTGGTGGTGGCCTGGATGGCGCGGCGCAGCGGGTAGGTGTCCAGCACGTACCGTTTCCCGGAGATGTGCTTGTACTTGGCATACAGCAGGACCTGGTAGACCGCGTACCGGTAGAAGCGGCAGAAGTGTGCCGCCACGGTGGAGCGGTCGTCGTGCTCGATCACCGCACCGGGGGCCAGGCCGACCCGGTGGCCGCGCAGCCCGAGCCGGTAGCACACGTCCACGTCGTTGCCTGAGCGCAGGTCCTCATCGAAGCCGCCCGCCTCACGCAGCGCGCTGGCCACGAACCCGGCGTTGGCCCCGGCGACGTAGGGCAGGTGCAGAGCGGGCAGGTAGCTGAGCCGCTGCTGCCCGTCCACGATGGTGATCGCGTGGCGCTGCGCCCAGGTCCGCGGCTGATGCTTGATGATCATCCCGCCGACAGCAGCGACCTCACTGCAGGCCAGGTATCTGGTCATCGCCTCGACCCAGCCGGGCCGGGCCACACAGTCCGCGTCGGTCAGCAGCACGAACCGCCCGCGCGCTATGCCCAGCCCAGCGTTGCGCGCGGCGGCTGAATTACCCCGCGCCAGGTGCTCATACCGGGTGATCCCGTACGCGCCGTCGGTGTCGGCCAGGACAGTGCTGCCGTTCTCCACGACGAGCACCTCATACTCCTCCCGGGACACGGTCTGCGACGCCAGCGAGGCGAGTAGCCGCCGGGCCCGGGTATCACCGCGTACAGCCACAACCACGGACGCGAGGAGATCAGTCACGGAACTGGCGGCACATGCTGGGGATCAGGCCCAGCGTCCGGTTGCGCGGTGAGGAGCATTGCTGGCAGAAGGCGATGCGGTCGCGGCGGAACTGCTCGAACCGCTGACCGGTCCACACCTCGCCCAGTGGGGTGCTCGTGACGTTGCCGACTTCGCCCTGGTGGGCGATCTCGATCAGGCAGCATGGCAGCACCCGGCCATCCGGTTCGATCAGCGAGTAGTAATCCGGGACGCGGCATGCCTGGCGGACGGTCGCCTGGTCGGGCCAGTAGATGCCGCGTGCGTAGCTGGAATCGGGCGTCTCCGGGGAGAAGAAGCTGGCCAGCACCTGCGCCGCGTTGGACTGCACGATCTGCGGGGTGTGCTTGTCCTTCAAGACCTCCAGCATCTGCGGGACGGTCTGGTCGCGGAACTCGCGTATCTCCGCCTCGTTCAGCAGGGACTGGCCGGTGGTGTCGCCGTAGACGTTCATCAGGTAGACCGACGCCACCCCGCTGTCCACGCAATGGGCCAGCAGGCCGGGCAGGCCGCGGAAGTTGTGCCGGGTGATCACGGTCATGTAGTTGAACCGGAACCCCGGGAAATCCAGCCCCGCCTGCCGGACTGTGGTGATCGCCTTCATGATCGCCGGCAGCGCACCCCGTACCCCGCGCAGCCGCTCATACAGGGCGGGGTCGAGCGTGTCAACCGAGAAGTTCCACGCGCCCAGGCCGGCCTCAATGATCTGGCGGGCCTTGCCGACAGTGACGCCGGTCCCCACCGAGTTCATCAGCACGAACACGCCGGGATGCTTCTTCGCCGCCCCGATCACCTCGATCAGATGCGGGTACAGCAGCGGGTCGCCACCGCTGAGCTGGAGTTCTTCCATGCCCAGCGCAGCAGCCTCATCAATCGTCCGTAACGCCAGATCCAGCGGCATATGCCCTGGATTCGGCCGCCGCGAGCCAGGCACCGTGACCATCGGCAGCGCCCGCTTACGGTCTAAGACCATGTCCCGGTAGTAGTCCTGCCGCAGATCGCAGTACGGGCACCGGTGGTAGCAGAACACCGTGGGCTTGAGCACAAACTGCTTCAGCTTGCGCGGTGCCGCAGACGAGGCCGTCATGGCGGAACACCCGCCCTTCCGGGATTACCAATCCTTACTGTGCCCTCATCGTGCACCCAGGCAGCTACACACTGTCAATCATCGTGTACAGCTGTACGAAAACAGCGGAGGAGCCGGTCTGCGGATCTCGGTACCCCTTGGGTGCAGGAAGATCCTCCCTTGTCCCTACATGCCACCCCTCGTCCTGACCCGCGTTGCCATGACGCTGCCCCTTGCCCTTGCCGCTGGCCACGAGTGACGTGGCCCGCTGCAACCCTGGGGAGGCAGGCGGAATGCTCCGCCGCTCACGCTGCCCGGCAGTCAGCAGAAGTGGGGAAATCCGAGGGCAAGCCGACCCGGAGCACAGGGCCGCCCGCGGCCCGAGCACCGGAAGCGGCGCGGCAGTAGCCCTCATCCCGGCTATCGCACGGGCCGTGCCGCGCGGTCAAAGGCGCGGGCCACGCGGCCCGGGCGGCGGCGTGGGACTACGCGCCGACGATGGCCTGTCCTGGCCGGGACTGGCGCCCCAGGGTGGGGGCTGGCCGCGCCGGATAGGGAAGCGGAAATGCTCCGCCGCGAGCTGCCCCGGGGTCCGGGGACGCCGAGCCTGCGGTACGGGCCGACCGCCCCGGGCGGCGGTATGCAGCTGTTCGGCGGCGGCGCGTGCGGCAGTCGCCTGGGCTGCGTGTCGCTGGGCGTCGCGGAGCTGGGCCACCGCGTCGGCGAGCGCGGCGAGGCTTCTCAGCAGCATGAGCGGGGCCAGCGCCGGATCGCGGGTGGAGGCAACCAGGGTGCCTAGCAGCCAGGCGGCGTGCCGCAACCGGCTCCCGGCCGGGGTCGGTGCAGGAATACGGCCGTAGGGGGCGCGGCAGGCCCGGTCGTAAGCGTCCGCGGCCTGGCGCAGCACACGGCTGCCCAGCGCGGCCGCCGCGGCGTGCAGCGTGCCAGAGGCGGCCCACGCGGCGTCGGCAGCACTGGCCGGGTCGGCACCGGCCAGCGCGCGGATCTCAGCGGCGGCGGTCCCAGCGACCCGCGCGGCGTGCTCCCAGATCGCGGCCCGCTCCGCAGGCGTGAACCACGGGCCGGCAGCGGAGGGCTGGCCCCACCGCTGGCGGAGCTTAGGCCAGGTCAGATCCGGGGCGAGCTTCCCCCCGCTGTACCACACTGGCCGGCCTGCCTTGCTGGTGTCGCCGGGCAGCGCCACCGCATACCCGGTCACCTGGCCGGGATTCTGGCGGCTGAACCGCTTGCGGGCCAGCACCCCGGCCAGCTCCAGGCGGGTGAAGAACTCCCGTTCACTGCCCGCACACGCCGCGGCCGTGGTGACCGCCCGGCGCAGTGTCACCCGTGGCGGTTCATCGAGTCGGCGGCGGGTGGCCTTCTCACTCTCAGCCCGGGATGGCGGCGGGCGGCGGTCCGGTCACCGGGGGCGGTACGGCGCAGCCCGTAGCGTGCCTCGGCGGCCCGGCAGGCTTCGCGGACCCGGTAGCGTTCGAAGTCCAGGCGGGGGCGGCGGAAGTCCTGGCGGGCCAGCATCGCCACCAGGTGGATGTGATCCGGGCCGTGGCGGACCGCGATCCACCGCACCCCCTCATCCTCGGCCCCCCGCCGGGACAGGCCGGTACGGTGCATCACATCGCCGGCGATCTGCGCCCACTCCTCATCCGACAGCAGCTTGTCCTGGGGGGCGGCGCGCAGCGAGCAGTGCCACACCGGCCGGGCCATCGTGAACTCGCCCATCGCGGCATGCGGCTGGGCCAGCAACCCCAGCAGCTGCCGGAAGTCCCGGCTCCCGTCCGGGCGCAGTGGTGGTTCGAGTTCGGCGGGGTGCCGCCATCCGGCCACCAGGTGCGGGTCGGTGTGCTCCTCGCGCCGCCCCGCCCCGAACAGGTAGTAGACCAACGGCGCCAGCCGCGTACCTCTGGGGGTGGAGATGTTCCCTATCATCGCACCGTCCACAGAGCATTCCCGGCCATCCGGCCCGCCTGGCGGAACGCGGTCTGCGTGGCGGGGATGATCCCGGCAGCCGGGCAGGCCACGCCCGGCGAAGTCCGGGACCAGCCCGCGATGGCCGGACTGCGGTCCGGGCCACGGTCCGCAGACCGGAACGGTCCTGGCCAGAATTGCGTGCAGGTCACCGGAGCGTCTTCCGTAGCGCTTCGGCCGCCGCGTCCACCCGCCTGGCCCGGCGGATGCTCTCCGCCGCGTACGCGCGCAGGTCGGCGGACTGCTGCCCGGTCGCGTTCAGCCGGGCGACCGCCTGGTTCAGATTCACCCCAATCCGGCGGATCAGCCCGCAGGCGCGGATCAACTCACGCAGCGCTTCCAGCGACACCTGCTGCGGCCCCAGACCACCCTGGGCAGCAGCAAGGACGGCCTGAGCAGCGTAGGCGCCCCGGGCCAGCCCAGCCCGCTCAGCCGCGTCCTCGACAGCCGCGAACTCCACAGCGGTCAAAGTGAACTCCACCCGGTAGCCACGCCGGGCCGACTGCCGTGACCGCCGCGCCCCCTGGCTCCCGCGCCTGCCCGGCTCCGCCATACGCCCACTCTCCCCGGCTGCACCCTTACTTTGCCCGACGCTCCCCGCACCATTTCTCGCGGGCTTCCCTGGCGCCTGCGCCTGTAGGCAGTTTATGTGTGGACCGCGCCCGGTCCCACACATATTCCGGGTTTAAGGACATCTTGCTTCGCGTATCTGACAGGTTGATCGGGATGCAAGGTGGAATGGCAGACCCAAGCACCTTCCCGGAACTGGGGGCACCAGGCCCGCCCTGTGAGCCGTCTCTGGCGAGCTGGCCGAGGTCCATTGGCCGACCGGCATCGCACTGGGAGACGCGGCCTGGCGAGCACCTAAACCCCACCGCTAGCAGCCATATCATCGGCGGAACGTTGGGCGCTGGCGAGCCGGGCGCTAGGGGGAATGGTGTTTGCCTCAGTCTACTGCTGCCAGATGATGTGGTGTTGTGCCGGGTAATGCCAGCACCGGAGCGGGTGTTTGCAATTCGGCTCTGGTAGGTCTACTTAGGCTCCGGTCGGTTAAATGCGGTGCCGTGTTGTGGTGTGGTGTGACGTTCGCTATCAGGCTGCCCGGACAGGCAATTTTTATTTGGCATCCGTGAGGAAAGGATGAGTATCTTGGAGCCATGCGGGAGGAATGGCACACCACCCCGGCCGCCGGGTTCTGATGAGCGCGGGGTCACAGACCGGCAAACATGCCGCACGCCATGACCCTGTCGCTGCCCCTGTCCAGCCCAAGTCGCCATCAGGCCCGCGCCTTGGCAGGCAACCGGCCGCACACGACGGAGCCGACCCGGACGTGGACGCCTACATCACCTGCATGGTCGCCCAAGCACCACCGCTGTCCACCCAGCAACGGGACAAGCTTGCACTGATCCTCCGCGGTCAGCCTCATCGGTGACGGCCCAGCCGCAAGGCCGGATGGCTGTCAGGGCATGCCCCTTGGGCCCGGCCCAGCACGTCCCCCGTGGGCACGAGAAGCGCCGACGACATTGCGGAGCTTCCCGCTGCCGGCAGCGACGCTCTTCCCCTGGCCATCGCCGCCAGGTCATGTATCCGTGCCCCGGGGGCAGCCATCTCCGGGGCCTGCCTGGCCGTCGATGCCGTCGCCGAGATCGCCCGGTGCAGCAGGATGGCCAGGACTCGCGTGCAGGTTCCGCTCCTCCCGTCTCCCGCGCAACTGCTCGCCGTTGATGGCCGCTGGCCCGCCGAATCTCAGCCCTGCAACTACCCGCGCCAGTGGGCTTCGCCTGGACATGGCGACCCCGGCCGGATCATCACGCAGCGAGGAGGACTGGTGGCCCACCGCCTTGGGAATGTGCGTGAGGGGAGTCAGCCTGGTGTCTGCTCGTTTGGCCAGATCTCCCAGCGCTTCCTGCTCCCCTGGCGGACCATGGCGCCGGGGTGCTCGGCCTGGACAGCGGCTAGCTGGGCCATGACTTCCTCTATCGGCAGGCCGGCGCTGATCACCGCGATTGGCTGCGGCTGCGGCGGTGTGGGTGGTGTGGCGGCGGGACCGGCCTGGAGTTTGGTGAACGCTTCCCGCATCAGGCGGTCCTCTTCCGCTTGCCTGGGCCAGGCGTGGCATGGTCCGCTGACTAGGCCTGCTTCGCCGTAGGTGCTGTCTATGTCGTGCCAGGCGGCAGGGGTGGGGCATTCGGAGCACATGTCCGCGGCCGTCATCGGCGGGATGGCGGCTAGGTACTCCAGGCGGCAGGTGTCCTTCCGCAGGGTTTCGCGGATCGCGGCACGTTCGGACCTTCCCGTTGTGGCCTTCAGATCCGCCTGCCTGGTGGCGATGCGGGCGCGAAGTTCGCGTACCTCCTGTGCCGACTGGCCTTGAAAAGGGTCAGTGCCAGGTTGCGTCGCTCGGCGGGCAGCCAGCCGTTCGCATCGGTGACCGCCTCTTCGTCACCTACCACGGACGTGAGCCGTTCCACCTCGTTCGTCAGCTCGCTGATCTGGCGCTCCAGTTTGGCGAGCTGCGCGCGTTGCTGCCTGCCGGGCTGGGCCGGGTTCTGCTGGAGTTCGGCGCGTTCCGCGACCCGGTTCGCCAGCATCGCGCGTTCCCCGAGCAGGGCCAGGCGCGCTTGCTCTCGTGCAGGGTCAAAGTTGGGCGCACGAGCGGCCCGGTCTCGCTCAGCTTGCCTTTCCGCGGCCTCGAAACGGGCATCTGCCTCGGCCAGGCGCCGCTCAAGCCCGGCTTCAGCTTCCTCTAAGACCAGCGGACGAGCATCAGCGTCAACCGGACTCCATTGACCTATGGCCTGCCACGCTGCCTCGTAGTCAGCGGCGCGGTCCTCCAGCACCCACGGATTCCAGCACATCGTGGCGTGAACATCCGCGATGATCGAGCGGGCCTGTAAGAACTCCTCGGCAGAGACCATGCACCCGGGCTTCGGCTCCCAGATGACTCCGTTAAACGTGACTGTCACCCGGACAACGCTACCGATCCGGGCGGCGTAGGCTCGATCGTGGCCCGGGGAGCCCCCCGCCCGAACTGGCCGCCATCTGATCCGTAGTCGCATCTCGTTCGCCCGCGTCTTCGGGCGCGCCGCGCCACGTGACCCGCCGGAACGGTGTCGGCAGTCCGTCAGCGCGGGATGCGTTGGCTACCGCGTGGTGGCCTGCCGCCGCAGCCGCACCGTGATGTCCTTGGCCTGCCGGGCCGTGTCGAGCAGGAGCGCCGCGCGGGGAAGGACCAGGGGCGGGCTGTCGGCCGACTCCCGGCCGGTGAGGTTCATCTCCGCGCGGCTAGGTGACGCAGCCGCCTCGGCGCGCGTGCGCCATGCTATGTACCCGGCACCGTCCAGCCGACAGCCGAGGGCGACGCGGTTCAGCCGACGTGCCGCATCCACACGATCAAGTAGCCATCCCGCGTAGTGGATGGCCGCGCCGACGCGTTCCTGCACGTCCTCCTCGATGAGCGACGGGATAGCGATCCCTGGTCGGCCACCCGCGTCGCGGCCGGGGCGGCTCACCCGCACGTTGCCCTGTTCGTCCAGCGCGATCTCGGCGTTCCGCTGGCTGACTACCAGTGTCACCCCCCTCACGGCGGCCTGCACGCCCTGCCCCCTGTCCAAGACCGGCTTCGCGCCGTACAGCGCCTCCTGCTCGATGGCCTGCTGCAGCGCCAGATCGTCCAGCTCGCTCGGCCGCAGCACCTGCCGTGCCGGTCCACCAGCAACCACCACATGCAGCATCGGCGAACCCGCGGCGTACGTCGAGGACCGCGGCAGCAGCCCTGATGCCCGCGCCACGAGCTCCGCCTCGTCCACCGGGCCCGCCTGCTGGCTCAGCTCCCACCGGTGCAGCGCACCGGTCACGGCAGACCTCAGCGTCGCAGGCGAGCTGAAGGGCTCCCGGTAGTGGCCGCCTTCCCAGCCGCTCACCTCCTCTATGAGCTTTGCTTCGTCCGGCTCCGGCGTGACGCCCGTCTGCACGAACACGAGCACTGCCCTGTTCCCGCGAGCCTCGTGATACTCCTCGTGCGTCGGCGACAGCCCTGACGTCTGCCGCGTGCCGTACCGCTCACCGAGCAGAAGGACGACCGCGTCGGCCTCGCGCACCCCCGCGAGGCACACCTTCTGCGGGCTGTCCGGCGAGGCGCCGAAGTCCTCCGCAACGATCACGCTGTGACCCAGGCTCTCGGCACCCTCGCGCGCGGCGGCGCGGTGGGCCTCCAGGCCCGCGATCACCGAGCTGATGAACACTTTCATGCTGGCCTCCGAGTCCGGCATTCGTCCTCTCGCGCTGTCATCTCCGGTTGACCTGCGCGCCTACGTTCCGGGGCGGGCCAGGTGCCGCGTCCCGTTGCCCCCGAACGCCAGGTCGATCCGGGCTCCGAACCGGAGAGCCAGCTCCTCGACGCCCTTCTCGTCCGGCCACGTCTCCAGGTCCTCCACCAGCAAGATCTGCGGTTCGATGGCGGTCGGGGCGCCCCATCCAAACCCGGATCCTGGCTCAGGCCATCCTGCAGCGAGGTCCCCGAGCGGCGCCTTGTCCGTGTCCGCGATCCCCACGATGGCGCGGAACGGACCGGCCACCTCGCACCGCTCGACGATCTGGCGCTGGAAGTCGAACGCTCCCCAAGCCCACCTCATAGACCGCTGGAGGAAGATCACGCGTCCGCTGAAGCTCGGACCGAGGTCCCACGCTTGGCCGCCCTCTCGGCCGAGGAACACGTCCACGCCCCCGTGCCAGCACACCGCGTGGAACCTCTCCCACAGGGCATCCGCGCCCACCGTAAACGCCACGTACCCGCTCGACGTTCCGCGAACCACCGCAGCATACGGCAACGGACGACCATCATCCGGGAGCCTGATCTCCTTCGGCACCACAGTCTCCGGCGTCTCGGCTGGCACCGGCTGTGCCGAGGGATCGCCCGGGAGGACGGCGATACGCACGGTGGGCGCCACGGCCAGCGCGGCGAGCCCGCCGCGCGCGAATGTCCCCTCCGGCGTGTCCCGTGCCAGCCCGAGGAAATCCTGCTCGCGCTCCCATCGTCGCGTCACGGCGTCCTCCACCCGCCCACACCTCCTGTTCCACTCGGCTCCATCCCTGGCCGGGGAAGCGTACTGGGCCTCTCCGACACTCGGGTTGCACCCTGTGAGGCGACCCCTTGATGCGGATTGTGGTTCGCCAAGGGCGGGCTGGGCTCCGGCATGTGGTGCACAGGTTCCCAGTCGACTAGATGGGAAGTATATTGGGAAGGTGAACAGGAAGACGACCCCGTTCGGACCATCGGCCTCCGAAGTCCCGTTGACCAGGGCTCCCTTGGTGAATGTGATCGCTCAGGTGCGCTTCCCTGCGGTGATGAAGATCGAGGACAACTCGTTCGTGGCGAATTTCCAGGAGGAGATTCGGGCTGATTACCCGATTCTCCGTCAGGAGCGCCAACTTGGAGTGATGATCGGGCCGGGCGGCCCCCAACCCCAGGACGCCGGGACCGTCTGGCGTTTCGAGACGAAGGACCCCGACGCCTGGCAGGTCACCCTCGCGCCTACCTTCGTCGCACTTTCGGCCAAGCGGTACACCCGGCGCAGCGACTTCCTTGCTCGGCTGACTGTCGTCCTCCACGCGCTCGAAGGTTGGCTGCATCCGAACGTGTGCGACCGGGTTGGCGTCCGGTACGTCGACAGGCTGACGGGCGACCAGCTTGCCCAGCTTGCGCGATTTGTGCGTCCTGAAGTCCTGGGCCTCGCTGGTGACGAGACGCTGCTAGGCAATGTCGATCTAGTACATGCACTCTCAGATACTCTTTTCCGCCTCGACGATGGTTCGCAGCTTCGTGGCCGGTGGGGTCGACTTCCCGCCGGAGCTACGTATGACCCTGGGATCGAACCAGCGCCAGAACCGTCGTGGGTGCTGGACTTGGACCACTACACCTCGCAACCCGATGACTTTGACCTCGCCGCCATCGGCGGCAGGGTCTCCGAGTTTTGTGATCACATCTACACGTTCTTTCGGTGGGCGGTCACCGATGCATTCCTCGACGAGTTCGGGGCTAAGCGATGAGTCCGCGCATCTACGCCAGACCGGCGCCTCAACATGACGATCATGACGTCTTGGGACCTTGGTCGATGCTTCCCCTTGCCGACACGCTGTTCGACTCGAAGTCCTCAACAACGACGAGACTCGGGATGCCGGTCGTTGTCCAAGATATCGACGATTTGCTGCTTGGGGCCGAGCGGACGACAGGCGCCTCTATCAGCTGGGAGAGCAGCCGGTTCTGGCAGACGTATGTCAGCTCGACGGATACGGGCATCACGTACTCCGGCCCTCCTCGCCCTGTGCGGGAGGACGTGCAGAACCTGCGTGACGAGATCGCGCGGCGGACGCGCCTTACCCGCGAGCAGATTGCTCGGGCCATCGGTGTTGATCGGCGATCCCTGAGCGCCTGGGTGAAGGGCGTCGCAACCCCCAGCGCGGACAAACTGGAGCGTCTCCAACTGCTCGCGAATGTCGTCCGTGACATCGAGGCGACCGAATCGGGCCGGGCCACCGAGGTGCTCTTGAGCCGCTCCGGTGGACAGGACCTTCTAGACCACATCGCCGCCGGTCGTCTGAGCCGCGTTCACGAATGGAAGGTGCTCCAGGGCGCCACCCCATCCGTAACGATCCAGCAGCGCCGGACAAGGAAGCGGCCACTGCACCAACGGGCGCTCGAAGCCTACTTGCGGGGAGAACTCCACCCAATCGGCAGGGCGGCCACGCTGCGCCCGGAGTCGGAGTATGAGCAGGACCTCACCAAGGCGGAACGGTTGATGCCAGACGAACCAGTACGCAGAAGTCGGCGAGGCTACCAATGATGCGGCCAGAGGACTTCTACGCGTGGCATGAACAGCCACGGCAAGGTGACATAGTCCTCTGCGGGCTATCGCGGATCATCGCTCAGGATCGTCACAGCCCACCCCAATGGGAGCCGATAGACGCGCACTTCGTCCAGATCGACAACGCCTGGGACGGCGAACGATCACTCGGCATCGCTGCAGGAATCGGGCTTGCCATGGTCTTGACCCATGACTGCCAGCTTGACAAGCAGTGGAATCAACGTGTTCGTGAGCTGCAGAAGGGCGGGATGGCCACGGAGCGCGCTGAGGCTGAAGCTACAGCTGACACCACGCTCGACCGAACGCTCTCCGTCAGCCCCCTCGTTGATCCGAGCGAGCTTCGGGGCGGACGTGGGAACCTGCTCGCAGGTCGGGTCATAGGTTACGTTCCGGTTCCAGCGCATGAAGAAAGACTCGTCGATGAATGCGTAGTTGACCTCACCTATCAGTCCACTGTCGATCGCCTGGATGTCGTCAAGGTTGCTTCGATCAGCGAGACGGCACGAAAGCAACTCCGCTACGCGCTCATCCAGCTCGACGCCCTTCGCACTGCCGATCTTGGGTTCGAGCTCGAAACCGTTGTCGGGCGGACGATCCAGAATGTCGAGATCCCGGAACAAGACCCGCTGACGGTACAGATCCGGCTTGATGACGGTCAGGTAATCCAACTCCTCCAACAGCCGGGCAGCCCTGACGAGGACACCGGCCGTAAAGGAGAATTCTTCTCCGCCGAGGGCGGCTAGATATCGTCCTACAGGTGCGTGGCAGTCCCCGGCTTGAAACAGCGGAAGGTCGGTGATTTTGGCGTTCACTCTTCCCGTTTGTGCGCTTCCTCGCCCTGATCGTCCTGGCACCAGGTGACCTCGACGGTGGCGGGGTCGAACGCGCGGCGGGCGCCCCGGCCGGGCGAGTGCAGGGTGATGGTCATCAACGTCTTGATGACCGCGCGCTTGCGGGCCAGGTCCAGTGACTCCCACACCGTGGCGGCGTTTTCAGCGGCCAGCAGCGGGGCCAGCACGCTTTCGCGTGCCGCGTCCGCCAGTTCGCCGGCGATCTCCTCCAGGCGGGCGTTGCCGCGCTGTGTGGCGGCGAGCATCTGGGCGCGGGTGAGCAGCCCCACCGCCCGGTCGGCGGCCATCTCCTCCAGGTTGGCCCTGATCGCCGCTGCTTCCTCGCGCAGCCCGGCCACATCCACCCCGCGCTCCGGCGCGGCCACCAGATCCGCAGCGTCAGGGCGGGACAGGCGGGCGATCACCGCCCGCTCGATGAAGTCCTCCACCACGGCGGCCTGCCGGGCCACATGCCCGCCCGCATACGCGTGGTTACGGGTGGCCGGGGCGCAGCGGTAGATGTGATGCCCGGTGTGCGAAGGCATCCCGGTGACCACGTTCCCGCACGGGCAGTGCGCCAGTCCGCCCAGCAGCGTCCGCACCCCGCGCGGAGGCTTACGCCCCGGGTCTTCCAGGATGGCGCGCACCGCCCGCCAGGTCTCCTCGCCCACCAGCGGCTCCCACTCACCCACCCCCACGATCTCGCCCCGGTAGGCGCTCAGCCCGGCGATCCTGGGGTTGAGCAGGATGGTACGCACGCTGTTACGGCTCCACCCCTTGGTGGCCCGCTTCGTCTCGGCCTGCGGCGGGCGCAGCCCCAGCCGGTCCCATTCCCGCATGACACCGCTGAGCGTGCCACCGCCCAGCAGCGCCCGGCACGCCTCGGCCACCGCTGGCCCTTCAGCCGGATGGCGGGTCACATGATCCTCGGCGTACCCGAACGGGCGGGGGGTTCCCGTGCGGCGCTTGCCCGCGCGGGCGGCCTGTTCGTTGGCGTCCCGGTGCCCAGGACTCCCGACATAGGGAGATTGTTTATGCAGGGCTTGGGTGGGATTTGACCTCGTAGCGCAGGACGAGGTCGGTGCCGGGGTAGCAGGCGCCGGCGGCGGTGAGCTGGTCGCAGAGGGCGGCCAGGGCCTGGGTGCGCCGGGGCGCGGTGAGCGGGTCGAGCCGGATGAGCAGCTGGCCGGGGCCGGGGTGGATGTCGCCGGAGATGGTGAGGGCTTCGCGGATGAGGGCGTAGGCCTCGTCGCTGGCGCGGGAGTAGCGGCCGTCCAGGGCGCGGGCCAGGGCGGTTTCGGCGTTGTAGGCGGCCATCCGGATGGCGTGGGTGATCTGCTTGGTCTCGGCGTCCAGGCGGACCATGTCCGGGGCCAGCGTGCCGAGCGGGACCCGGGCCGGGGTGGCGGCCGCGGTCTGGCCGGCGTCGTCCAGTTCGTGCCAGGCGGCCTCGACCGGGGCGGCCAGGGCGTTGATGACCTGGTTGGTGATCCAGGCGGCCTGGCCGGGGGCGGGGCTGCGCAGCTGGAGCAGCGCCGTGTCCCGGGCCGTCCCGGCGGCCTGGGCGGCGGCTCCGGCCTGCCTGACCCGCGCGGCCGCGGCCTTCTTGGCCGGGTTGGGCACCAGCCTGGCTGGGTCGTCGGGGGCGGCGGCGTAGCAGTCGAGGGCGTCCAGGGCGAAGTGGGTGCGGGCGTAGCGGAAGTAGTTCTCCTCCCGCCACCGCGAGGTCATCCGCCAGCACACCTGCCCGGCGGCCAGGTCGGTGCGGGAGGTCAGCGTGTGGATCTGCCGGGTGGCGCCGGCCTTGGCGGGGGCGCGGCGGGTGACCTGCCGCAGCGTGACGGTCTGGCCCTTGCGCGGCCCCTCGCTGATGGGCAGGGTCACCGTGGTGTCGGCGAGCTCGTACTGATGGGCGCGGCCCCGGTCATCGGTGCAGGTGACGGTGGTGAACTGGCCGGCGGGCAGGTCCGGGGCCGGGCCCTTGCGCCAGGTGAGCAGGTCAAACCCGGCCGCGGTGATGTCGGCGAACAGCGCCGGGGACCAGCCGCCCCGGTCAAAGCACACCGTCACCCGCCGCCCCTGGCCCACGATGCCGCGCAGCTGGGGCAGCAGCCGGCGCAGCTCGCCGGCCAGCGAGTCCGACGGCTCGGCGACCACCATGAACACCGGATCACCGTCCTGATCGGTGACCCAGGTCTCCATCGTCGCGGGCGCGGGGAACTTCAGCCGCGCCACATGGGTCTTCTGCACGGTCCGTGTCCCGCAGTAGACCCGGGTATGCCCATCCACGTGGAGAAACCCCAGCGCATCCGGCCGGGCCGCGGCGTGCCGGCGGGCCAGCGCCATCACCAGGCCGGCCGCCTTCCCGGCGGCGGCGAGCTCGCCCAGCTTGCGGCGGATCGTCTTGACCTCCGGGGCCCGGTCCAGGCCCAGCACCCGGCCCAGCGCCGCGGGCGGCACCCTCGTGGCGCCCTCGGCCCGCGGCTCCCCGGCCAGCGCCAGGAACACCAGCGTCAGCAGCGTCGCGGTCAGCCCGTAAAACCCGTCCTTGACCCGGCCGTAGACCTCGCGGGCCGCCGCCAGCAGCCCGGTGCCCTCCAGCGCCGGCAGCGC
This sequence comes from uncultured Actinomycetes bacterium, assembly GCA_963837515.1. Taxonomy (GTDB): domain Bacteria; phylum Actinomycetota; class Actinomycetes; order Streptosporangiales; family Streptosporangiaceae; genus RYN-230. The sequence continues at coordinate 108,262 of CAWINT010000013.1, read as the reverse complement.
CAGCAGCAGCCCGGCCAGCGGATACCGGGCACCCGGGGTGAACACCGGGACGGCGCCCTCACCCAGCAGCCCCCACCGGGCCAGCGCCCGCTCCGCATCGCGGGGCACCGGATCCGGCAGCACCGGCAGCGGCTCCCCGGCGGCCGCGCCAGCCGCCGCGCCCTGCCCGGCGGACGGGACCCGGCCCAGCGCGTTGCGCACGCTGAACGTTGACACCCCGGTCGCCGCGGCGATCTCCCGCAAGGTCGCCCCCGCCGCTTCCAGCCCGGCGATCCGCTCCACCAGCTCCGCGGTCAGCTTCGAGGCCCCCTTCGGGCCCCGCCGGGCCGGGACCAGCCCGGCCACCCCGCCCGCGGCCAGCGCCTGATCCCACCGCCACACCGTGACCGGGTCCACCCCGAACGCCGCCGCGGCCTGCGCCTGGCTGACCGCGCGCAGCCGGACCAGCTGCACCGCGGCCAGCCGCCGGCCCGCCTCATCCCCGGCATCCCAGGCAAAGGTGGCCAGCCCGTGCACCGACACCAGCCCGCCACCGCCGTCGCCGGTGACCAGCCCGACCCCGGGCGCGATCTCGGCAGCCCCGGCGGGCAGCAGCGGCAAAGGGATCTGGGTGAGCATCCCCGCCATCATCCACCCCATCCCGGCCCGCCCGGCCACTGCACTAATTTTCTCAGGAACCGGCCCGCCAAGACCCCCGCGACACGCGGGAAAACGCAGAGAAACAAGGCAATAAGTCCAGGCCAGGGCCGAGGCCGGGATCCAATCACACCCCGTCAGCAAGCCGCTATGTCAGGAGTCCTGGTGCCGGGCGCCCTTGCGCTCGGTCTCCGCCTTCGCCACCGAGGTCAGCAGCCGGGCCACCAGCCGCCCCTGATCATGCGACAGGTCGATCTCCCCGGACGCGGCGACCAGCGCGGCGCCGGTCTCCAGGCAGATGTCGATCACGTCTTCCAGGTCGCGCAGGTTGCGGAAGAACCGGTTGACCACGGGGATGACCACGTAATCGGTCTCCCGCGCCTGCAGCAGGCGCAGCACCTCGGCATACCCGGCGCCTTTGTTGCGGCTGCTGGCCCGCACATCGTTGTCCCGGAGCGCCCGCAGCACCGTCAAATCCCGCGCCTCGCACAGACGGCGGCACTGCTCCTCAAACCGCTCCACCGCCCGGGCATCGCCCCAGGTGTCTAGCGACTCGCGCACGTAGATGACAGCGCGGTTGCCGCGGGTCCGGTTCGCCTGGCCTGCGTGATTAACCACCATATGTGTTATTATAAGAATCAGGAGCCGGAGTGCCGTCGGCACCACCGGCTCAAGACCCACACGCGGTGGAAGCTTCGGCAGCCACGCCCCGGAAACTTGCGGTGGACCTCACCGGCTGGGCTCACCTGGACGACGACTCCCGAGCCTTACGCAGCCTGATCCGCGTGACCGGTCCTGACCGCGTGCCTGGTCCTGGTCCTGACCGCGTGCCCGCTGCTGACCCGGGTGCCGGGCTACCCGGACGCCTTACCTGCGGAGCGCCAAGATCATGCCGAGCGCCAGGTCGCCGGGTCGCACGCCGTTGCGTACAGCGCCTCAATCTCGTCGTGCCGCAGCAGCGCACGGCCCGGCGACCGTAGCCACCACGCCGCGGCCCGCGAGGGCAGCACCTTCACCCCCTGTGGACGGCGGAGCGCCCAGCCGGACACGTTGGCACCGTGGATGACGATCAGCGGCTGCACGTTGACGGGGCAGCCGGCCGCGGCGGTGAGCGCGATCCGCGCCCGGGCCGCTTCCTGCCGGGCCTGAGTGATGTGATCCACCCGATTGCCACGAACGAACACCACCGCCCGCCCGACGCGCACCCGGGCGCCCGGGTGATGCTTGGTGTTTACCGTGAACACGCCCGGCGGACCGATGACCAGATGGTCGATATCTCCGCCGCGACCAAGCTGGACACTGTGCAGGACCCGCCAACCATGCTTGCGCAGCCGGTCCAGGCGGCGCCCGACTGCCACCTCCCCGGCCGCGCCGATCCGCCACGCCCGGTCCGGTGCCCGCAGTCCAGCCGCCGCGGCCAGGCCGCGCAGCAGTGGATTACGGATCTGCAGTTGCCGGGCCCGGAGAGCCGGCCCGCTGCCCGCCTTCCGGCTGGCCAGGTCCGTGGTGCTGGAGAAGGCGGCGGCCGGCAGGCGGGATCGGGCGGTTTCTGGTGGGCGGCCCGGGGCCGGGCTCCCGGAGCTGGCCAGCCCGCCCAGGTGCTCCCGTTTCCACCGCTCGACGGCGATGCGGAACTCTGGCCGCATCTCGGGTAACTGCAGCGACTCGCGGCCAGTCCGCAGATCGTGCCAGCCGACTTCCCGGTTGCCGGATGTGCTGACGTAGAGCCGGTCGTGCGGTCCCCGGGTCCATCGGCTCACCCGAAACTGAGCGCGCATCGTGCTGCCCTCCAGCGGGACGCCCGGCCGCCCGGCCGCCCGGACGGTCACGCTACTCAGGGCCCGGACCCGGCGGAATGACTCCTTGCGACACATTCATGCCACGGCGCGGGCAGGATGCCATCCACGTGCAATGACCCCACCACGGGACGGATTCGGCACCCGGTCCCCGGCCAGTTATCGGCTACTCTCGGGCTGGGTTCTACATCGGTCGTAGAAGTCTTTCGGAGCTGCGATGTGACGGCCGCCGGGTGCGCCGGGGCGAGGCTCCCGGTGCGGCAATGTGTGGGGGCGTCGTGAGCCTGAGCGCGGTCGGTTATGCGGCTGTGGCCGCGATCTGCCTGGCGCTCGCGTCAGCCCTGCAGCATCAGGCCGCCTCCGGGGAGGAGGGCTACCGCGGCGGCCTCCACCTGGTGTGGCGGCTGGTGCAGCGCCGCCGGTGGCTGATCGGCCTGGCGGTGGCGCTGGCCGGGGCCCTGTTGCACGCAGCGGCACTCCGCTCCGGCGCGCTGGTGGTCGTAGAGCCGGTACTGGTGATGGGCGTGGCGGTGGCCCTGCCGATGCGGGCGATGCTGGAACGGGCCCGGCCTGCCGCGGGGCAGATCGCGGCGGCGGCGATGCTGGCGGCCGGGGTGGCGCTGTTCGTGCTCTCCGCCCATCCCAGTGGCGGGCAGTCCGCCCCGGACTCGGGGGCGGCGGCGGTCGTCATCGCGGCCGGTGCGGTGGCGGCCGGCCTCGGCTCCGTCATCGGGCTGAAGGCCCGCTCCGGGGCGGTGGCCGGGTTCGCCCTGGGCCTGGCCGCGGGGATTCTCTACGGGGTGATCGGCGGGGTGCTCAAGGCCGCCGTGCATGCGATACATGCCGCACTGCATGACCCACTCAGCCTCCTCACCGGGTGGCCCCTGTGGACACTGGCGGTGCTGGGAGCCTGGGCGTTCATCATGCACCAGCGCGCTTACGCCCACGGCCCGCTGGGTGTGTCCCTGCCGGCCCTCAGCGTGGCGAATCCGCTGGCCGGGATGTTCTTCGGCATCCTGGTGTTCCAGGAGATCCCGGCCAGTAGCTCCCTGGCCCTGCTCGGTGAGGTACTGGGCCTGGCCGTCATCGTCGTGTCGGTGATGCTGCTGGCCCGGCCCGCCGGGCGGGCCGCTACCGCCTGAGCCCAGCGATCCCGGGTCACCGCCGCGGCCTTGACGGCACCAGCACCGGTCGTTACGTTACGCATTAATTTAAGCCTTGAATCAAGGCCTCGCGATGGAGAGATGCCATGCGCCCAGCGTTCCGGTTCTGCCCGTCCAGTCATTCCTTACCGGTCGCTGGCCGGCTCACCCGTCACGGCCATCTGCTGGCCGGTGCGCGCCCTCGGCCCCGGTACCGGCTCGCGGGCCTGCTGGCCGCCGCGTTGGTGCTGGCCGCCGCGCTGCTCGGCGGCACGGCTCACCCGGCCGAGGCAGCCACCCTGTTGTCCCAGGGCAAGACCGCGACCGCCTCGTCGCTGGAGAATGCCAGCTTCCCGGCGTCCGCGGCGGTCGACGGCAACACCAGCACCCGCTGGTCCAGCGCGTTCAGCGACCCGCAGTGGCTGGAGGTGGACCTCGGCGCCAGCGCGTCCGTCAGCCAGGTCGTGCTGGACTGGGAGGCGGCCTACGCCACCGCGTTCCAGATTCAGGTCTCCGCCGACGGGACGGCCTGGACCACGATCTACTCGACCGCCACGGGAACGGGCGGCACCCAGACGCTGACCGTCGCCGGGACCGGTCGGTACGTGCGGATGTACGGCACGGCGCGGGCCACCCCGTACGGGTACTCGCTCTGGGAGTTCCAGGTCTATGGCACGGCCGGCAGTTCGTCGTGCGGCACTACCGATGCGGCGCTGAACCAGCCGGCCACCGCCTCGTCGCTGGAGAGCGCCAGCTTCCCGGCGTCCGCGGCGGTCAACGGCAACACCAGCACCCGCTGGTCCAGCGCCTTCGCCGACCCGCAGTGGCTGCAGGTGGACCTGGGTACCAGCCAGAGCATCTGCGAAGTGACCCTGGACTGGGAGGCGGCCTTCGCCACCGCGTTCCAGATCCAGGTCTCCGCGGATGGAACAGCCTGGACCACGATCTACTCCACCAGCGCCGGCACCGGGGGACGGCAGACCCTCTCAGTGGCCGGCACCGGCCGCTACATCAGGGTGTACGGCACCGCCCGGGCCACCCCCTACGGCTACAGCCTGTGGGAGTTCGGGGTGTACACCGCGGGCTCGACCGGGGGCACCGGCTCGACGGGGGGGACCGGCGCGCCGCAGGCCTCGTTCTGGGGAAATACGAGCGCGATTCCCGCGGCGGGCAACGTGCTGGAGTTCGCCATCGTCAACCAGACCAATGGGCAGTACCCGGACAGCGAGGTCTACTGGAGCTTCAACGGGCAGGAGAAGTCGATCGCCCAGCAGCCCTACATCGACATGGCCGCCAACTCGGCCGGGCGGATGTACTTCTACCTCGGCTCACCGAACAGTCCCTACTACGACTTCATCGAATTCACGGTCGGTGCGTCGTCGATCAACGTGGACACCACGCGGGTGGACCGGTTCGGTCTCAAGCTGGCCCTGCTGCTGCACGGCCACAACGGGTTCGACCAGGAGGTGGGCGAGAACTACGCCACCTTCCAGGAGAGCCGGGGAGCCACCTTCGCCCGGTTCCAGAGTTCGGTGCCCGCCGCATTCCGGGAACTGGCCACCGACGACGCGCCGTACGGCATCCCCTCTCCAGGCAACGATCCGGCCTTCCAGCCCGGCGGCGCCTACGCCAGCTACTACACCGGCTATGCGGCCTCGGTGGGGGACACCAGTGACTCCACCGCGCAGATCTTCGGCTGCGGGGGGACGCTGGCCGCCAACCCGCAGCTGTGCGCCGGGCTGAACCGCCACGTGGCGCAGCTGCCGGCCGCGCAGCAGGCGGACCCGGCCAGCTTCTACCAGGCGGCCCCGGCCAACTACTACGCCCAGTTCTGGCACGAGAACGCGATCAATGGGCGGCAGTACGGGTTCCCGTACGACGACTACGCGGGCCAGTCCTCGGACATCTCCACCACTAACCCGCAGTACCTGGTGGTCGCAGTGGGCTGGTGACGCGACGGGCCCGGACGCGAGGGGCCCGAGGACTACCGCTGCCGCACCGGCAGGATGACGGCGCTCGGCCGCGCTGGCCTCCCCGATGACCTCGACGTCCTGGCGGAGCGCCGGAGTGGTGTAGGTGAGCCGCAACTTGCATAATCATGCATACAGCGGCATACTTTTACGGGTGTCCAAGGTGCTAACTTCCCTCCCCATCGGCGAACGGGTCGGCATTGCCTTCTCCGGCGGGCTCGACACGTCGGTCGCGGTCGCGTGGATGCGCGATAAGGGCGCGGTGCCCTGTACCTACACGGCCGACATCGGGCAGTACGACGAGACCGACATCGACTCGGTCCCCGGACGGGCCACGTCGTATGGCGCGGAGATCTCCCGGCTGGTCGATTGCCGCGCGGCGCTGGTCGAAGAAGGGCTGGCCGCGCTGACCTGCGGGGCGTTCCACATCCGCTCGGGCGGCCGGGCCTACTTCAACACCACCCCACTGGGCCGGGCGGTCACCGGCACGCTGCTGGTCCGCGCCATGCTCGAGGATGACGTCCAGATCTGGGGCGACGGCTCGACGTTCAAGGGCAACGACATCGAGCGGTTCTACCGCTACGGGCTGCTGGCCAATCCCAACCTGCGCATCTACAAGCCGTGGCTCGATCCCGCGTTCGTCAGCGAGCTAGGGGGCCGCCGCGAGATGAGCGCGTGGATGCACGACCATGCCCTGCCCTACCGCGATAGCGCGGAGAAGGCCTACTCCACCGACGCGAACATCTGGGGGGCCACGCACGAGGCCAAGACCCTGGAGCACCTGCAGAACGGGATCGAGACGGTCGAGCCGATCATGGGTGTGCGGTTCTGGGACCCGGCGGTCGAGATCGCGCCGGAAGACGTCACGATCGGCTTCGAGCGCGGCCGGCCGGTCACGATCAACGGGTCGGAGTTCGCCACACCCGCCGAGCTGGTCATGCAGGCCAACGCGATCGCGGGGCGGCACGGCCTGGGCATGTCCGACCAGATCGAGAACCGGATCATCGAGGCCAAGAGCCGGGGCATCTACGAGGCGCCGGGCATGGCGCTACTGCACGCGGCTTACGAGCGGCTGGTCAACGCGATGCATAACGAGGACACGATCGCGAACTACCACACCGAGGGCCGCCGGCTGGGGCGGCTGATGTACGAGGGCCGCTGGCTGGACCCGCAGGCGCTGATGCTGCGCGAGTCGCTGCAGCGCTGGGTGGGCGCCGCGGTCACCGGCCAGGTCACCGTGCGGCTGCGCCGCGGCGAGGACTACTCGATCCTCGACACCACCGGTCCCGCGTTCAGCTACCACCCGGACAAGCTGTCGATGGAGCGCACCGAGGATTCCGCGTTCGGCCCGCTGGACCGGATCGGCCAGCTCACCATGCGCAACCTGGACATCGCCGACTCGCGGGCCAAGCTGGAGCAGTACGCCAGCCTGGGCATGGTCGGCGCCGCGCACGCCCAGCTGATCGGGGCGGCGGCGCGGACCGAGCTGGTGGGCGAGATGCCGCAGGGGGGAGCCGAGGCGATCGCCTCCCGCGGTGAGGTGGATGAGGAGGACGAGTTCCTCGACCGTGCCGCCATGGAGTCCGGTACCGACTGACCGGCCGGGAGCTCCGGGCGCGTAACGCCGCGATCCCGGCGGCACCTACCCGGCTGAAGATCGCGGGAGCGGTCGGCCGGAAGCCGTGATCGCGCGCTGCCCTGGACGCACCCGATCCGGTGCCGGACCTGGCTAAGGTCCTGGTGGCCCAGCCCGTGCGCCTCTGGCCGCGGCTCCGGGGACGGAGGCAGCCTGTACTCAGCGGCCAAGGGCACGGGAGATGACGGTGCGCGAGCAGCAGGCACAGGCGGTAGATCGGGCGGTGCGGGCGCTGGGCCGGGACGACGAGGCGTCCCGGCGGGTGCTGAGCGACCTGTGGGAGCAGGCGTTCGAGGAGGGCCGCCTGGCCGCGCTGGACGAATTCTCTGGCCGTTTCTGCGTCTGCATGAAATAGCGGTGCCACGGCCAGCCCTGCTGCGGATGGGCTGGTGCAGTTGGCCGACTTATGCTGGGACCTGCCGACCGGGGAACGCCCCCTGCGGGAGCTGGAAAGACTGCGGCAGGGCAGATGAGCATGAGCCAGCCGGACCTCGCTCCGGGTGCGCTGGTCGGGCGGGCCCGGGATCTCGGTTTCCTGCAGGACTTCTTCCGCACGGCCGCGGTCAGCGGGGGCGCGCTGCTGGTGTCCGGGGACCCCGGCGTGGGCAAGACGGCGTTGCTGGACGCGCTGGCCGGGTCGGTGTCCGGGACCCGGATCCTGCGGGTGGCCGGCGCGGAGTTCGAGGCGGAGGTCAGCTTCGCCGGGCTCAACCAGGCGCTGCTGCCCCTGCTCGGCGACGTCGGCCAGCTCGGCGCCGTGCATCGCGAGGCGCTGCAGGTCGCGCTGGGCCTCGGCGCCGGGCCCCCGCCCGACCGGTTGCTGGTGTCCAACGCCGCGCTGCTGCTGCTGCGCCAGGTGAGCGCGCATGGGCCGGTGCTGCTGATCGTGGACGACCTGCCTTGGATCGACCGGGCCAGCGCGGGCGTGCTGAGTTTCGTGGCCCGGCGGCTCGTCGGCAGCCGGGCGGGACTGCTGGCCGCCGCCCGGACCGGGGCGCAGAGTTACTTCGACCGGTCCGGGCTGCCGCAGTACGAGCTGCCGCCGCTGGATGACGAGGCGGCGGCGCAGCTGGTAGCCGCGCGGTACTCCGGCCTGGATCCGCAGGTGATGGGCCGCGTGTTGGGCGTAGCGCAAGGCAACCCGCTGGCGCTGCTGGAGTTGCCGCAGGCGCTGAGCGACGCCCAGCGCTCGGCGGCGCGGCCGCTGCCGTCGGTGCTGCCGCTCGGTGAACGGCTGCAGCAGCTGTTCGCGTCCCGGGTTACCGCGCTGCCGCCTGCGACGCGGGCGCTGCTCCTCACGGCCGCGCTGGAAGGGGCCGGTGATCTCCGGGTGCTGGAAGCCACGGCCGGCTCTCGCTACCAGCTCGACGACCTCGGTCCCGCCGAGCGCGACCGCCTGGTGCGGACCGACGACAACCCCCGCCGAGTCACCTTCCGGCACCCGCTCATCCGCTCGGCGGTGGTGGAGGCGTCAACCACCGCCGAGCGCCGGCGGGCACATCAGGCGCTGGCGTCGGTCCTGGCCGGCCAGCCCGAGCGCCGCGCCTGGCACCTGGGAGAGGCCACCGTCGAGCCCGATGAGCAGGTGGCGTCCCTGCTGGAGGAGGCGGCGCGGCTCGTCGGGCGGCGCGGGGACTACACCGGCGCGGTGGCTCGGTTCACCCGCGCCGCGGATCTCAGTCCCGAGCCCGCCGAGCGCAGCCGCCGGCTGGCCGAAGCCGCTTACCTTGGTGCCGAGGCCATCGGCGAGATGACGAACGCCTCCCAGTTGCTGGCGAGCACCCGGCAGGCCAGCCTGCAGGTGAGCAGCCAGCTGAACGCCGCCGCCGCGGCCGCGTTCGTGATACTCAACGGCGACGGCCATATCGATACCGCCCACCGCCTGCTGGTGCGGGCCATCGAGGACGGCAGCCACGGCTACGACGCCGGCGACCCCGGGCTCATCAATGCGCTGTGGACAGTGGCGCTGGTCTGCTTCTGCGGCGGGCGCCGTGAGCTGTGGGAGTCGTTCTACGCCGCGCTGGCCCGGCTCACTCCCGGGCCGCCAGCGGAGATGGTGCTGACCATCGACATGTTCGCGGACCCGGCCCGCACCGGGGTGGCCGCGTTGCCCCGGCTGGAGGCCGTGCTGCGCACCATCCATCAGGAGGTCGACCCGGGGACGGTTTCGAACATGGCGGGCGCCAGCATGTATGCCGACCGCCTGGCCCAGCTGCGCGAGCCGTTGTGACGGATCGTCCGCCAGGGGCGCGAAACGGGCCTGGGGCGGCGGCACGTCGCGATGCTGATGGACCTGTGTGTCAACGACTTCCTGCGGGGTGACTGGGTGGAAGCGGCGGACCTGGCCGCCGAGGGGCTCCGGGTGGCCGAAGAGCGCGGCGGCCGGTTCTTCGGCTGGTACTTCCGCTACCACCAGGCGCTGCTGGCGGCCGTCACGGGCCGCTTCGACACCAGCCGGGCGCTGGCCGACCAGATGATCGGCTGGGCCGGGCCGCGTGGCGCCCGCACCGCGCAGGCCTTCGCGCATCATGCGCTGGTACTCGCCGACCTCGGCCAGGGGGACTTCGAAAGCGCCTATCAGCACGCGACCGCGATGAGCCCGGCCGGCACCCTGGCGTCGCACGTCCCGCACTGCCTGTGGGTCGTTATGGACCTGGTGGAGGCGGCCGTGCGCACGAACCGCCAGGCCGAGGCGGAACGGCACCTGCAGGCCATGCAAGAAGCGAATATCGCGGCGCTGTCCCCCCGGCTGGCCATCCTGGCCGCGGCGTCCGCTGCCATCGCCGCCGCCGCCGACCGGGCCCCGGCGCTCTTCGAGCAGGCACTGAGCCTGCCCACCGCCGATCAGTGGCCGTTCGACGTGGCGCGGGTCCGGCTGGCCTACGGCGAGCGGCTGCGCCGGGCCCGGGCCACCACGCAGTCCCGGATCCACCTGGAAGCCGCGCTTACGACAACGCCCCCGAGGCCATGCTCTCCCTCGTCGCCGGCACCGCCGTCCCCTCCGGGCTACGGCCATCCGTCGCGGAGCAGCAGCGGGCCAGCACTTTCCCCTACGTCGTGCCCGCCTGACCAGCTGGTTAGGCCCGGCCGGAGCGGGGCAGAACGTGGGCCATGGTGCTGAGGTGGCTCCGCCGGCCAGCGGTGGGCACCGGCCGAGTCACGATCGCCATCGACGGGGGGCCACCCGGGCCGCCGGTCCCGGCTGACTTCGCCGGGCTGAGCTTCGAACGGGGGCCGCTCAATCCCGGCCACGCCGGCGTGGACGGCTACCTGTTCAGCGCGGGCAACACGTCGCTAGTCACCCTGTTCCGCAACCTGGGACTGCGCAGCCTGCGGATTGGCGGGGGATCGGTGGACCATTACCCCCCGGCGGGAACCGGCCGCGACGGCTGGACCGGGATCGATCACCTGTTCGATTTCGCCGCCGCCACCGGGGCGCAGGTCATCTACTCCTTCCGCCTGCTCAGTACCCCGGCCAAGCCTGTCGCGGAACTGAAATCAAGCGATGCCCGGGCGGCTGGCTACATCTGGCGCCACTACCGGGGCCAGGTGGCCAGTTTCGCCATCGGGAACGAGCCGGACTGGCACGCCTCGCACAGCTACCCGGGCCATCCGTTCGACCCGGCGATCTATGAGGAGATCCCGGGGGTACCCGGCAGCGCGTACCCGTCCTACCTGGCCACCTGGCGGGACTTCGCCGACGCGGTCCGGGACGCCGCGCCCGGGGCCCGGCTGGCCGGCCCGGACACCGGGGCCTACACGCCGCTGACCCTCACTCCATCCCCGCGCGGCGGGGTGTCGTGGACCGAGCGGTTCGCCCGCGACGAGCGGGACTCCGGCCGGATCGGCGGCCTCACGCAGCACTACTACGTCGGCGGGGACCCGGGGAAGACCACCGCGCGGCAGGCGATCAGCAACATGCTGTCCCCGGACTGGCTCGATGGCACCGCGATCGGGGCGCAGCCCCGGGGCACCAGCTACACCCCGTATCCCTGGCTGCACCGCACCCACCTCGCGCCGGTGGCCGCGGCGGGGCTGCCGTTCCGGCTGACCGAAGCGAACGATTACCTCACCGGCGTCCCGGGCGCCAGCAACGCGTTCGCGTCGGCGCTGTGGGCCCTCGATTTCCTGCACTGGTGGGCGGCGCACGGGGCGGCCGGGGTGAACTTCCACAACAAGCAGTGGCTTTACACCGACACGGTCGTCCCGGATCCGGCCGCCCCCGGCCGGCGCTTCGCGGTCACCCCGAAGGGGTACGGCATCAAGGCCTTCACCGTCGGCTCGGCCGGGCACGTCAAGCCGGTCGCGATCGAGAACGCCGACGGCCTCAACGTGACCGCGTACGGCATCGGCGGGCCGGAGGGCGACTACGTCACGATCATCAACAAGACCCACGGGGGCGGCGCCGCCGATGCGGCGGTCACCGTCATCCCGGCTGGTGGCCCGGGCCCCGGGCCGGTGCGCGCCGAACTGCTCGCGCTCACCGGCGCCGGACCGGGCGAACCGGGTGGTGATGCCTCCGGGCCCGGTGCCACCCTCGGCGGCGCGCAGATCACCGGCGACGCGCCCTGGGACGGCACCTGGAACGCGCTGCCCGCCGACCCGGCCGGTATCGGGCTGACCGTCCCGCCCGCCACCGCGGCCATCGTCAGGATCCGCCGCAGCAACTGACCAGGGGCGGGGCCATGAGGGGGCCGCCCCCCTGGGCGGTGCGTGCGCCGGTTCGGCGGTGGGCTGGCCGCGGGCCGGCCGGCCGCAGCCGGCGATCAGGGGGTGGCGAGCACCGCCGGGGGATGCGGGGAAAGCGCGGCCAGTCCGGGATGTCGTCCGCCGTCGCGCTGGCGGCCCTCGTTACCCGGGACGAACGGCTCTGGCGCGAGCGGGCAGGCAGGCGGTTGGCTGGATCGTGGTGGTCAGGCATGGGCGCGGTGGCAGCAGGGGATGCACAGGCGGGCGCCGCCGGGCAGGCCAGGACTGGCCTGCTGCTGGTGGGCCGGTACCGGCTGGAGGAGCGGCTGCCGGACGAGGCCGGGACCGTGCTCTGGCGGGCCAAGGATCGGCTGCTGCCGCGGCAGGTGCTGGTGCGCACGTTCCGGCCGGGAGACGGCCGGACCGCGGAGGTGATGGCGGCCGCGCGGGCTGCGGCGCGGATCAGCGATTCCCGGCTGGCCCGGGTCTTTGACGCCGATGACGGCGCGGAGCCCGCGTACCTCGTCACCGAGTGGCCGGCCGGCGCGCCGCTCGGTGAGCTCCTCGCGGTCGGCCCGTTCAGCCCGGCGCGGGCCGCCGCGGTGATCGCCGCGGCCGCGGACGCCCTGACCGTGGCGCATCAGGCCGGGCTCGCGCACCTGTGCCTGGGCCCGGACTCGCTCTGGTGTGATTCGCAGACCGGGGTGCACCTCACCGGGGTGGGCATCACGGCGGCGCTCTCCCGGGCCCGGCCCAGCGACCCGGCGCTGGCCGACACCGTGGGCCTGGCCCGGCTGCTATACGCGGCGGTCACCGGCTACTGGCCCGGGCCGGGTCAGGCGGCGCTGCTGCCGGCCCCGAGGTCCGGGGGGCGGCTGCGCTGCCCGCGCCAGCTCCAGCCCTGGATACCTGGCCCGATCGACGCAGTGATCTGCCGCGCGCTGGGCGGGGAGACGTGCGGTGCGGAACCGCCGATCCTCAGCCCGGCTCAGCTGGCCATGGAGCTCGCCGCGCTCAGCCACACGGAGCTGTCCGCTCCGCCGGGCCCGCTCGGGGCGCCCGCACCGCCCGTGGTCGCTCCGCCCGCACCGCCCGTGGTCGCTCCGCCCGCACCGCCCGTGGTCGCACCGGCCCCGCCCGCACCGGCCCCGCCCGTGACCGCGCCGGCCGTGACCGCGCCGGCCCCGCCCGTGACCGCGCCGGCCGTGACCGCGCCGGCCGTGACCGCGCCAGGCCGTGACCGCGCCGGCCGTGACCGCGCCGCCCGTGACCGCGCCGGGCCCACGGAGAGCAGCGGTGCGGCGCACGCGGATCCTGCCGTCGGTTCCGCCGATCACGTCCGCCGACGTCGGGCCTGGGCGTGCTGTCCGCCTCGGCGCTGGCCGTCCTGCTACCAACAGCGCTGGCCGCGGCACGCGGCGCGTGCGGCCGGCACCAGTGTCATGGCCGCCCGGCCTGCGGGACCGCCTGGAACGCGTGGCCATCCTCCTCGCCGTGCTGGCCGTGCTGGCCGCTACGGGCTGGTGGCTCGCCCGCCAGCTGACTGCACCGCAGCATTCCGGGCCTGGCACGAGCGCCAGCGGTACGCCGTCCCGGTGGGTCAGCCCGGTCAGCGCGGCCGCGTTCGGACCGGCCGGCCTGGGCGACGGTGACAATGCCCGGCTGGCCGCGCTCGCGCTGGACGGCAACCCGGCGACCGCGTGGCACAGCGACTGGTACACCACCGCGTTCTTCGGCAATCTCCAGCCGGGCACCGGGCTGCTGCTCGACCTGGGGCGCCCGGTGACGGTCGTCCGCGTGGACATCAGCCTCGGCAGCACATCCGGCGCCGATCTCCAGGTGCGCGCGGGACCTGCGCCGACCTTGCTGAGGATGCGGCCGGTAGCGCAGCACACGAACGCGGGCGGAGTGCTGCACCTCCGGATTGCCCGGCCGGCGGCCGCCCGTTACCTGCTCATCTGGTTCACCCGGCTGCCCCGGGACGCCGCCGGGACCTACCAGGCCAGCATCCAGCAGATCAGGCTGGCGTCCTAATCCCGGCGGCCCGTGGCTCAGCCGCCCAGGGGTCAGGGCCGGGCCGGGCGAGACGTCCACCGTGTACCCGCCGCTGCGGGAGAACGCCGTCCGTTACTGAGCAGTGCGGCCAACGCGGGCCGCGGCCACGATGAACGCGCCGATCTCGGCCTCGTAGCTCAACCGCGCGTACCGCCCGGCCGGCCCGGTGTGCCCGGCGCTGCCCAGCTCGGCGCGGAACAGCACCCGGCCCGGCGCGCCCGGCCGATCCCCCACCGCGCCGGCGCTGGAGGCACCGGCCCCGGCGGTGGCCCGGAGCCTGGCCACCCACTTGGCCGGCTCGTGGATCAGCACCCGCGGGTCGTGGCGGCTGCCGGTGACCAGCAGGTCCGGCCGCGGGCCCAGGGGCACGTTGTCGTAGGGGCTATAGGACCGCAGGTAGGCGAGCACCTCCGGGTCCCGGGGGTCGCCCCATTCATCCCATTCGTTGATCGTGAGCGGGATGGACGGGTCGAGCAAGGTGGTGACGCAGTCGACGAAGGGCGCTTCGGCCACGACCGCCCGCCAGCGCTGCGGGGCCATGGCGTAGACCGCGCCCTGCAGCAGGCCGCCGGCCGACAGCCCGCGGGAGACGATCCGGTCCGCGGCCGCCCACCCCTGGCCGGCCAGCATGTCGGCGGCCGCGATGAAGTCGGTGAACGTGTTGCGCTTGCGGGTGAGCCGGCCGTCCAGCCACCAGCGGCGGCCGCCTTCCCCGCCGCCGCGCACGTGGGCCACCGCGTAGCCGAAGCCGCGGTCCAGCAGGCTGGGGATGGCCACGTCGAACTCCGGCCAGGAGCACGCCTCGTAGGCCCCGTAGCCGTACAGCAGGAACGGCGCGGTGCCATCCGGCTGCAGCCCGCGGCGGTAGGCGATGGTCACCGGGATCATCGTGCCGTCAGGGGCCGCCGCGGCCAGCCGCCGGCTCTCGTACCCGGCGGGGTCGTAGCCGGGCACGTCCTGCCGCTTGAGCAGGTGCTGCTCGCCGCTGGCCAGGTCGGCCCGGTACCACGCGGGCGGGTCGATGAGCGACTCGGTCCGTACCGTGACCGCGGCCGCGTCGTACTCTTCGTTGACCGCCAGGGCCAGCGAGACGTGCGGAGCGGGGGGCTCGATGAGCCGCTGTGCGCCGGTCCCGCGGTCCACCACCCGCAGCTGGGTGGCCGCGGCGTGCCGCTGCTCCACGACCAGGTACCGCCCGAACACGGCGCAGGAGACCACGCGGGTGTCCGGCGCGCCGCCGATGACCTCGGTCCAGCCGTCCCGGCCGGGCGCCGACACGGGCGCGCGGACCAGCCGGAACTCCTCCGCAGCGTCGTTGGTAACCAGGTAGAAGTCACCGCCGTCCGGGCCGGTGGCGTGGTCGGCGCGGTACTCGAGGCCGGCCCGCCGGGGTTCCAGGACGGCGGGCGGCGCGCCCGGGTCAGCGGCCGGGACGACGAGGGTCTCGGTGGTGTCCCGCGATTCGGTCTCGATGAGCAGGTACCGGCGGCTGCGGGTGGCCCGGGCGGTCAGCGCGAAGCGCTGGTCCTCCTCACGGAACACCAGGACGTCCTGGTCCGGGCTGGTCCCGAGGACGTGGTGCCAGACCTCGTGCGGGCGGTACTCCGGGTCGGTGACCACGTAGAGCAGGGACGCCGAATCGGCCGCCCAGGCCAGCCCGTAGTAGGTCCGCTCGATCCGGTCCGGGAGGTCCTGGCCGGTGGCCAGGTCCCGGATCCGCAGCTGGTACACCTCCTCGCCGGTGAAGTCCACCGAGTAGGCGAGCAGCCGCGCGTCCGGGCTGACCTCCCGGACCCCCAGCTCGACGTAACCGCCGGCGCAGGCGGGGTCACTGAGCAGCTGGTTTTCGTTGAGCAGGATTTGGGCCGGCGCGTCTGGCCCGGGCGCCCGGCGCAGCTGCGCGAACTCCTGGCCGGCCACGGTGGCGGTGCAGTACCAGAAGTCCCCGGCGCGCCAGCGCACCGACTCCTCGGCGGGCGGTACGCGGGCGGTCATCTCCTGCCGCAGCTCCTCCCGCAAACCGCCCAGCGGCGCCAGCTGCCGCTCGTAATACGCGCGCTCGGCCGCCAGGTAGCCGCGCATCGCGGGCTGCTGCGGGTCCCGCATCCAGGCGTACGGATCGCCCGGCGCCGCGGCGTCCGGCCGCAGGTCCGCCGCGACCGGGGCGACGGGTGCCCCGTCCGCCCCCGCCAGGCCCTTTTCCGGCATAACAGAGCCATTTTCTGCATAACGGCCCTTTCGGCGTCACTGCCCGCCGGGCCAGTCGGCTCAGCTCGCCGGGCGGGAGCTGGTAGGAGGTGTGGCCGTCCCGGCCGGTCACCGTGATCGCCTGGAGCAGGCTGTTGAGCACGGCTTCCTCGGTGGCCTCGGTGACCGCGGCGAAGTAGTCGTCGAGGGCGCTCCCGGTCACCGGGGCGCGGTCTGGTGCGCTGCCGCGCCGGGTGCGCAGCCCGGTCGCCAGGGCCAGGAAGATCTCGCCGCTGCCGTGGCTGGCGGTGCTGCCGGTCCGGGCCAGTCCGAGGCCGGCCCGCCGGGCCAGCCGCTGGCAGGCGGCGCAGTCCAGCGGCCCGTCGGTGACGATGACCACGATGCACGACCCGGCCACGGGGGGCCGGGGAGTGCCGCGGGAGGGGTCGGGGAGCAGCCGGCCGGCTGGTATCCCGGCCACGGTCAGCCGCTCCCGGTCGCCGAAGTTGGTGAGGGTGACCACCCCGACCGTGGCCCCGCCGGGCAGAACCCGCGACGCGGTGCCGATGCCGCCCTTGTACCCGAGGCAGCTCATCCCGGTCCCGGCGCCGACCGCGCCCTCGCCGGCCGCGCCCTCGCCGGCCGCGCCCTCGCCGGCCGCGCCCTCGCCGGCCGCGCCCTCGCCGGCCGCGGTGCCGCCGGCCGACGCCCGGGCCGCGGCCAGCGCCCGGGCGACGTCCTCGGGCGAGACCTGCATGCGGCGGGCGTCGTTGAGGAAGCTGTCGTCGCATTCTGCGACGATGGGGATGATCACCTCGTCGGTGCCGATCGCCGGCTGCTCGGCGATGAGCAGTTCGCAGGCCGCGTCGTAGACCCGCCCGAGCTGCATGGTCGAGGTCAGGAACACGGGCGTCTCGGCCAGCCCCCACTCCTGCGCGGCCAGCAGGCCGGTGCACTCCCCGGCGCCGTTGAGCACCGCGGCGCCGGCCGGGACCGGCGAGCTGAACAGGTCACCGCCGGGGTCCAGCACGGTGACCCCGGTCCGGGCCACGCCGCGGCCCGCGGGTGGCGGCGGCTCATCCCGCCACACGGTGGCGTGGCCGAGCCCCACGCCGGGGACGTCGAGCACCGAACCGGTGGGCCCGGAGGGCAGCAGCCCGATGGTGAGGCCAAGATCCGTAACGCGCGGCATCCCGTGATGGTAGCGGCGCCGCCGCTCAGGGAGAATCGCCGGGTGAGCTTGCCGGTCCCGGTGGTGTGGAGCGCGGATTGCCTGCGGCACGAGCCCGCGGGCGAGGTGTGGCTCGGCGTCCGCGACCCCGGCACCGAGGTGCCGGGCCGGGCGCTGGTGCTGCGGGAAGCACTGGCCGCGGCGGGCGCGCCGGTGGTGCCGGCCCGGCCGCACGACGACGAGGTGCTGCGCGCCGTGCACGACCCGGAACTCCTCGACCACCTGGCCGGGATCTGGGCCGAGTGGGAGGCGGCCGGGCTGCCGGCCGGGCACGGCCGGGACCGGGTGGTGCCCTACCTGTTCCCGACGGCCGGGCTGCTGGCCGGGCTGCCGCTGCGGGTGCCGGCCGCCCCGCACGCCCGCGCCGGGCTGTTCTGCTACGACACGATGACGCTGGTCGGGCCGGGCAGCTGGGCGGCCATCCGGGGCGCGGTGGACGCCGCGCTGACCGCGGCTGACCTCGTCGCCGCGGGCACCCGGCTGGCCTACGCCCTCTGCCGGCCGCCGGGCCATCACGCGGCCCGCGCCGCGTACGGCGGGTCCTGCTACCTGAACAACGCCGCGGTCGCCGCGCAGGCGCTGCGGGCGGCCGGGGCACACCGGGTCGCCGTGCTGGACATCGACGCGCACCACGGCAACGGCACCCAGATGATCTTCTATGACCGGGCCGACGTCTGGTACGGGTCGGTGCACGTCGACCCCGGCGCGGGCTGGTTCCCGCACTACGCCGGCTACCCGGAGGAGCGCGGCACGGGTCCCGGCGAGGGCTGCAACCGGAACCTGCCGCTGCCGCCCGGGACCGGTGACGACGGCTGGCTGGCGGCGGTCGGCGCGCTGTGCGCGGAGGCCCGCGGCCTCCGGCCGGACGCGGTCGTGGTCTCGCTCGGGCTGGACGCGGCCGAGGCCGACCCGGAAAGCCCGCTGCGCGTCACCGAGGCCGGCTACCGGGAGGCCGGGCGGCGGATCGCCGCGCTGGGCCCGGCGGTGCTGATCCAGGAAGGCGGCTACGACCTGGACTCCCTCGGCGGCCTGGCCGTGGCCGCGCTGGACGGTGCCGCCGCCAGCTGCTGACCGGAGCCGATGCGGGCTCCCGGCGGCCTGCGGGTCCGCTGTGGTCATGATCGGGCCGGTGCCGGCTGGGTGAGCAGGCAGGCCGCCTCGTGCCCAGCGGACGCGGCGGCGGGGCGGCGGAGGGCCGGATCCTGCGTGGCGCAGTCCGGGACCGCGACCGGGCAGCGCGGGTGGAACCGGCAGCCGGGCGGCACGTTGGCCGGGTTCGGCGTCTCACCCTGGAGGATCTGCGGGGTGCTCCGCTGCCGGGGGTCCCGCTTGGGCACCACGGAGAGCAGCGCCCGGGTGTACGGGTGCTGCGGGTTGTGGACCACCGCACGGGCCGGCCCGAGCTCCACGATCCGGCCCAGGTACATCACCGCGATCCGGTCGGCGAAGTGCGCCGCGGTGGACAGGTCGTGCGTGATCATCAGGATGCCCATGTTGCCGTCCCGGCGCAGCCCGTCGAGCAGCGCCAGCACGCCGGCCCGCACCGACACGTCCAGCATCGACACCGGCTCGTCGGCCAGCAGCAGGTCGGGCCCGAGCACCAGCGCGGCCGCGATCGTGACCCGCTGCCGCTGGCCGCCGGACAGCTCGTGCGGGTAACGCTCCAGGTACTGCTCGGCCGGGGACAGCCCGGCCCGCTCCAGGGCCGCGATGATGAGCTGCCTGCGCCCGGCCCGGGAGCCGCCGATGCCGTGCACCAGCATCGGCTCCTCGATGGCGGCCTCGACCCGGAACCGGGGGTCCAGTGACTCGTACGGATCCTGGTAGACCATCTGGAGCTTGCGCCGCAGCGGCCGCAGCCGCTGCTGGGACAGCCGGGTGATGTCGGTGCCGTTCAGCCGGATCGTCCCCGCGGTGGGACTGACCATGCGCAGGATGCTCTGCGCGGTACTGGTCTTGCCGCAGCCGGACTCCCCGACCAGGGCCAGCATCTCGCCGTGGTCGAGGGTGAAGCTGACCCCGTCCACCGCGTGCACCGACGGCCGTGGCTGTTTCCCGGTCAGCCGGCCGGCCAGGCTCTGGCGCAGCGGGTAGTGCATCTTCAGGTCCTCGACCTCCAGCAGCGGCGATTGCGGCATGCCGGGCCTACCTTTCGCCGGCCAGCTGACGGGTGAGGTGGCAGGCCGCCTGGTGGCCGGGCTGCACCGCGCTGAGCACCGGGTGCTCGGCGTCGCATGGCTCGAAGGCCGAGTCACACCGCGGCCGGAAGGGACAGCCGGTCACGTCCACGTCGAGCCGCGGCGGCGAGCCGGGAATGGACGCCACCTGTCCCTCGCCGTACAGGTCGGGGGTGGCGGCGAAGAGCATCCGGGTGTAGGGGTGGCGGGGCGCGTGGTACAGCGAGTCCAGCGGGCCGGCCTCCACGATCTCGCCCGCGTACATCACCGCGGCCCGGTCGCACACCTGCGCCACGACCGGG
Organism: uncultured Actinomycetes bacterium; assembly: GCA_963837515.1. Classification (GTDB taxonomy): domain Bacteria; phylum Actinomycetota; class Actinomycetes; order Streptosporangiales; family Streptosporangiaceae; genus RYN-230. The sequence goes on along the minus strand of CAWINT010000013.1, from coordinate 88,441 downwards.
AGGTCGTGGGTGACCAGCACCAGGGCCAGGCCCAGCTCGCTGGACAGCCGGGTCAGCAGGTCCAGGATCTGGGCCTGGACCATGACGTCGAGCGCCGTGGTCGGCTCGTCGGCCAGCAGGATCTTCGGCTGGCAGGCGAGGGCCATCGCGATGGCGGCCCGCTGCCGCATGCCGCCGGAGAACTCGTGCGGGTACCGCTCCCCCGCGGCGGCCGGGATGCCCACCAGTTCCAGCAGTTCGCCGGCCCGCCGCCGCGCCGCCGCGCCGTGGGCCACGCCATGGAAGGACATCGGCTCGGCGATCTGCCAGCCCACCTTCTTGACCGGGTTCAGCGCGTTCATCGCGCCCTGGAACACCATGGCGATGTCCGTCCAGCGGTGCGCGCGCACCGTGTCCTCGCCGCCGGCCAGGATGTCCCGGCCGTCCACCAGCACCTCACCGGCCAGCGTGGCGGTCGGCGGCAGCAGCCCCATCAGGGCCAGGATGGTGGTGGTCTTGCCGCAGCCGGACTCCCCGACCAGGCCGAACCGCTCGCCGGGGTCGAGCGCGAAGCTGACCCCGGCGGCCGCGTGCACCTGGGCGCCCGGCTGGCCGGTCCCGCGCCGGCCGGAGCGGTGCGGCAGGTCGAACCAGACGTGCAGGTCACGTACTTCGAGCAGGCTCACAGCGCGTCCGGCCCCCTTCCCACCAGCGGGCGCAGCCGCCACCGGCGCACCGACAAGTGCGCCACCCGGAGCCGCGGGTTGAGTGCGTCCTCGACCGCCTGGCCGAACAGGAAGCACCCGGCGATGAGCGTGGCGATGAGGATGCCGTCCGGCACGATGGCCCACCACGCCCCGGAACTGATCGCGGTCCGCTCGAACGCGTGCTCCAGGATCGTCCCCCAGGTGGTGACGGTGGGGTCCTCCAGGCCGAGGAAGGCCAGCGCGGTCTCCAGGTAGATCGCGATCGCGATGGTCAGCACCGTGTTGGCCATGAGCAGCGGGCCGACCTGCGGCAGGATGTGCTTCCCGATGATCCGCAGGTGCCCGGCGCCGAGCGCGCGGGTGCGTTTCACGTAGACCCGTTCCCGCAGGCTCATCACCTGGGCCCGGATGATCCGCGCCGTGGTGGTCCATTCCAGGATCCCGATCACGATGATCACGTGGAACAGGCTGGCGCCCCATACGTCCGCGATCACGATCATGAACACCAGGTCGGGAATCACGATCAGGTAGTCGGTGACCCGCATCAGCCCGACGTCCACCGGGCCGCTGAAGTAGCCGGACAGGATCCCGATCCCGCCGCCGATGACGATCGCGACCAGGGTCGCGGCGAAGCCGACGATCAGTGAGATCCGGCCGCCCTGCATGAGTTCGCTGAGCACGTCGATGCCGCCGTCATCGCAGCCCAGCCAGTGCTGGGCCGACGGTGCCGCGTAGACCGCACAGCTCCGCTGGCTGATGCTGTAGGGCGAGAGGTAGGGCGCGACGACGGACAGCACGACGAAGAACGCGATGATGGCCAGGCCGATGACCGCGGCCTTGCGGTCGCGCAGCACGCTGCGCAGAAAGCCGCTGCGCCGGGGCGGCTGGCCCTGGGCCCCGGCGGTGAGCTGCGGATCCTGCAGGGGTGCGGTCACTGGGTGATCCTCGGGTCCAGGCGGAAGTACAGCAGGTCGGCGGCGAAGTTCAGCAGGATCACCGAGACGGTCAGGATGAGGAAGCCGCCCTGCAGCATCGGGTAGTCCCGCTGCCCGATCGCGGTGTACATGGCCAGCCCGATGCCCGGCCAGCTGAAGATGACCTCGATCAGCAGGGCCCCGCCGACGATGAGGCCGAGGTCCAGCGCGATGAGCGTGACCATCGGCAGCAGCGCGTTGCGCACCGCGTGCCGCCACAGGATGTGCCGCGCGGGCAGCCCTTTGGCCCGGGCTGTGAGCACGTAGTCCTCGCCGAGCGTCTCCAGCAGCGCGGACCGGACGACGAGCGTGTAGCTGCCGTACGCGGTCAGCATGAGCGTGGCCGCGGGCAGGATCATGTGCACGCTGATGTCGCCGAGGTGCGGCCAGAACGGTTCCGTACCGAACACGAACGGGTCGCTCATCCCGCCCGCGGGCAGGATGCCGGCGAACACGATCAGCAGCATCAGGCCGAGCCACTGGGTGGGGAACGCGTACGCGAAGATCGCCGCGTTGGTGCTCACGTGGTCCGGCGGGGAGCCGCGGCGCCACGCCGACAGCACGCCGCTGGACACCCCGACGATGATGGCCGCCACGGTGCCCACGGTGACCATCGGGATGGTGTTCTTCAGGTCCGCGATCAGCAGTTGGCTGACCGGCTGCCGGTAGGCGAACGAGACGCCCATGTTCCCGCGGGCCAGCTGGCCCAGGTAGATGAGGTACTGCTGCCACTTGGGCTGGTCCAGCCCGAACTCGACCGTCAGCGCGTGCTGCAGCTGAGGGCTGGCGTGCGGCACCCGGGACAGGTTGGTGACCGCGCTGCCCGGCAGCACCCGGAACAGGAAGAAGTTGATGGTGATGGCCACGAAGATGGTGATGAGCGCGAAGAAGCCGCGCTTGATCACGTAGTCCAGGCCGCGCATCGCGGTCAGCCTGCCTGGTGCACGCTCTCGAACGGGATCTTGGACAGCTCGGTGAACGAGGTCCCGCCGACCAGCGGCAGGTCGGCCCAGTGCACGGCGTGCGCCTCGATGAGATCCGCGTAGTCGAGCACCAGGTACAGGCGCTGGGCGTAGATCATCTGCTGCATCTGGTTCACCAGCTTCTGCCGCTGCGCTGGGTTCACCGCGGCGCCTTGGGCCTGATACACCTGGTCATAGCTCTTGTTGCAGTACCCGGTGTCGTTCCAGACGTTCCACGATCCGCAGGTCAGCACCGAGAGCATGAAGTCGGGGTCGATCAGCGGCTGCCAGTCCCACATGGACAGCTCGAAGCTGCGGTAGTGGTCGGCGGTGGTCGCGTCGTAGGCGGCGGAGTTATCCAGGTTCTTCGGGTTCAGCTGGACGCCGATCTTCTTGAAGTCGCCCTGGATGATCTGGAACGACCGGTCGCCGTAGCCGCCGCTGGTGTCGGCCGGCATTATCACCGTGTAGGACATCGGGTGGCCGTCCGCGATCCGGACTCCGTTGGGCCCCATCTTGTATCCCGCCTGGTCCAGCAGCTGCGCCGCCTTCGTAAGGCTGAACGAGGTGGGCTGGACCGCCGGGTCGCTCCAGTGCCCGGTGGCCGGCGGGATGACCGACGAGCCCGGCCGGCCGTACCCGAGCAGCGAGGTATGCACGATGGCCTGCCGGTCGATCGCCGCGTCGAAGGCCTGCCGCAGCAGCGGGTTAGCCAGTTCCTTGTGGCCGGCGTCCTGCTGCGGGTTGGCGTTGACGATGAGGTCGTCGAAGTAGTCGCCCGGGCTGTCCCGCACCACGAAGCCGGCCTTCTTCAGATCGCGCACCGAGGTCGGCGGCACCACCTCGATCCCGTCCAGCTGCCCGCTCTTCAGCGCGGTGATCTCCGCGTCGTAGGTGCCGAAGAACTGCAGCCCGAGGCCGTCGATGTGCGGTTTGGGCCCGTAGAAGGACGGGTTGCGCTTGAACAGCGCGATCTGCTTGGGCGTGTACTTGACCAGTTTGAACGGGCCGCCGGAGACGATCGGGGCGGAGTTGGTGAAGGTGGTCAGCGCCTTGCCGTTGCCGGTGGCGTACCGGGCCCAGATGTGCTCCGGCAGGATCGGCACCTGCTGCAGCTGGGACAGCACGTTCGCCACCGGCTGCTTGTAGGTGAGCACGACGGTAGTGGCGTCCGGGGCGGTGGCATGGTCCAGATGCGCGACGTTCCCGGCCGTGCCGGCGGTCGGGCCACTGGCGAATTTGACCATCGTGTTGTAGGTCCAGGCCGCGTCGGCCGCGGTGAGCGGCTTACCGTCGGACCACCGGGCTCCGGGCTGGGTGTGGAACGTCCAGATCCGGCCGTTCCCGCTCACCTGCCAGCTCCGCGCGAAGTCCGGCACGAACTGCAGGCTGGCGTTGTACTGCACCAGGAAGGGGTAGATCAGCTCGAAGCTCGAGTACGCGTCCTGCTGGAACGCGACGAACGGGTTGAGCGAGTCGATGCTGGAGCCGCTGCCCAGCCGGTACACCCCGCCTTGCGGTACCCCGCCGCCCGGCCCGCTGCCGCATCCGGCCGCGGTCAGCGCGGCGGCGGTGACCGCCGCGCCGAGGACCAGCCCGTGGTGCCGCCGCCCGGTGCCGGAACGCCACAGTGTTCCCCTGGCCCGCGTCCTTGTTCCCCTGGCCCGCGTCCTTCCTGGCCGTCCGCTGAGGAATGCCATGTGCGCACCTCCAGTCCCGGAGCGACCCGCTCAGCCCGCCACCGTACCCGGAGCCGCCTGAATCGCCGTTTAGGGTGAGTCATCCTGACACGCGCGTCAACCGGGCGCAAGGGTCGGCAGGTCCGCAAGGGTGAAGATCGTGACGAAGGGCCCGGCCCCGCGGGGGCGGATGCATCTGGGCCTGGTTCCGCCTGCCTTCTAGCGTGGGGCCAGGGGCAAGGAGGATCGCCCATGCTGGCTAAGCGCGCTGCCCTGGGTGTGCTGATCGTGGGCACCGCGGGGCTGGCCTATGCCCGGTGGCTGCGCCCGTGGCACCTGCACTGGGGCGCGACACCGGAGGAGGCGGTCGGCCCGGTGGCCGGTGACGACCTGATGCCGGACCCGGACATCGTGGCCACCCGGGCGGTGGAGATCGACGCGCCGCCCGCCGCGGTCTGGCCGTGGCTGGTGCAGATGGGACCGGGACGTGGCGGTGCGTACACCTACGACTGGCTCGAACGCCGGCTGGGCATCGACATCCACAACACCGACCGCATCATCCCGGAGCTGCAGGACCTCAAGGTCGGGGACGAGATCCCGATGCCAGGCTACGCGATGCGCGTGGAGCGGCTCGACCCGGAGCGGGCGATGGTGGTCCGGTCCAGCAACCAGGCCTGGGTATGGTCGTTCGAGCTGCGGCCTGCCGCCGGGCACACGCGGCTGATCAGCCGGAACCGGTTCGACACCGCTGCCCTGCCGCTCCGGGACAAGCTGGCCTACCCGGTCATCGAACCGGGTTCGTGGGTGATGGAACGCAAGATGCTCCGGACGATCAAGGAGCGGGCCGAGCGCCTCAGCGGGTGATCCGGATGGCTGGTGCAGGTGCGTATCCGGTCCGGGTCGAGGCCTCGCTCGACCCGCCACTGTCGCGCTGGCTGTGGCTGGTCAAGTGGGTGCTGTTGATTCCGCACTACGTCGTGCTGGCGTTCTTGTGGCTGGCGTTCGTGGTGCTGAGTGTGGTGGCATTCTTCGCCATCCTGATCACCGGGCGTTATCCGCGGCCGGTCTTCGAGTTCAACGTGGGAGTGCTGCGCTGGACCTGGCGCGTGCAGTATTACGCGACCGGCGCGTTCGGCACCGATAAATACCCGCCGTTCACGCTGGCCGATGACCCCGGCTACCCGGCCCACCTGGAGGTTGACTACCCCGCTCACCTGTCCCGCGGCCTGGTGCTGGTGAAGTGGTGGCTGCTGGCCATCCCGCAGTACCTCGTCGCCGGCCTGTTCGCCGGCTCGGACATCTGGTCGGTCTGGACGTTCGGCCGGTCCGACTTCAGCTGGGTGGGCCTGGGCCTGATCGGCCTGCTGGCGCTGATCGCGGCGGTGGGCCTGCTGGTGACCGGCGAGTACCCGGCGCAGCTCTTCGGCTTCCTGATCGGCCTGAACCGGTGGGTGCTGCGGGTGGCCGCGTACGCGGGCCTGATGACCGACCGGTACCCGCCGTTCCGGCTGGACATGGGTGGCCACGACCCGGACGGCACGCTAACCGTGCCCCCGGCGGGATAGCGCCCAGAACACCGCGATCGCCGTGACGCCCAGCGCCGCGATCAGCAGAATCGCGGTGAGCTGGCCACGGGGCAGCGCGAGCTCGTAGAACCGGCGCACGGCCGGCACCGGGAACAGCAGGGCGAACCCGGCCAGGGCCGCGCCGATCAGGACGACCCGGCGCCAGGTCAGCGGGATGGCCAGCAGGGTGAGCACGGCCAGGCTGAGGATCAGCGTGACCAGCGTCGCGGCGGTGCGCTGCTGGGTCAGCGGCAGCCCGGCGGCCCGGGCGGCGAGGTAGGCGGACAAGGTGGCCGCGGTGATGATGATGCCGGCCGGGATCGCGAACCGCAGCACCCGGCCGGTGAACCCGGGCCGGTAGCGCCGGGTGTTCGGGGCCAGGGCCAGGAAGAACGACGGGATGCCGATGGCCAGGCTGTCGATGATGGTCAGGTGCCGGGGCAGGAACGGGAAGGGCAGCAGCGCGACGCCGGCGGCCACCGCCAGCAGCGCGGCCCACACGGACTTGGTGACGAACAGGTTCGCCACCCGCTCGATGTTGGCCGTCACCCGGCGGCCCTCCGCGACCACACCGGGCAGCCGCGCGAACCGGCCGTCCAGCAGCACCAGCTCGGCGACCGCCCGGGTGGCCGGGGCGCCGGAACCCATCGCGATGCCGAGGTCGGCGAGCTTGAGCGCCAGCACGTCGTTGACGCCGTCACCGGTCATCGCGACCGTGTGCCCGCGCGCCTGCAACGCGGTGACCATCGCCTGCTTCTGGTGCGGGGTCACCCGCCCGAACACCGAGTGCCCTTCGACCACGCGGCCGAGCGCGGCGGGATCATCGGACAGGTCCCGGGCGTCGACCGGGTCGCCGGCCTGGGCCAGCCCGGCCTGGGCGGCCACCGCGCTGACCGTCTGCGGGCTGTCACCCGAGATGACCTTCATGGCCACCCCCTGGGCGGCGAAGTAGGCGATCGTCTCGGCGGCGTCCGGCCGCAGCCGTTCGGCCAGGACGACCAGCGCCACCGGCCGCAGCCCGGGCGGCAGCGACTCGCCGTGGAAGGGCTGGCGGCCGTGGGCCAGCAGGAGTACCCGGCGGCCGGTCGCGGCGAGCTGGGCGGCCTGCGCCCGGGCTGGCGGGTGCCCGCCGGACAGCACCATCTCCGGGGCGCCGAGCACCCAGGTGCCCTGCCCGCCGAACTCGGCCCCGCTCCACTTGCGGGCGGCGGAGAACGGCACGGCGGCGCCGCGCCGCCAACTGGACGGGGGCGGGCAGGCCGCGCCGATGGCGGCCAGCGTCGGGTTCGGATCCCGCTCGTCAGCGAGCGCCCCGAGGGCCGCCGCTGCGGGTGCCTCGCCGTCGAGCGGGACGAGCCGGTCGAAGGCGATGCTGCCGTCGGTCAGCGTCCCGGTCTTGTCGAAGCAGACCACGTCCACCCGGGCCAGGCCTTCGACCGCGGGAAGCTGCTGGACCAGCACCCGCCGGCGGGCCAGGGTGACCGCCGCGACCCCGAAGGCGATGCTGGTCAGCAGCACCAGCCCCTGCGGCACCATACCCACCAGGGCGGCAACGGTCCCGGTCAGCGCGGCCCGGACTCCCTGGTGCGCGTGCGCCTGGCCGACCAGCACCACCGCCGCGACCGGGACGATCGCCCAGGTTACATAACGCAGGATCCGGTTGATTCCCTCGACCAGTTCCGAGCGGGCCAGGGTGAATCGCCGGGCCTCGGCGGCGAGCTGGCGGGCGTAGGCCTGGGCGCCCACCGCGGTGGCCTGGTAGCTGCCGGACCCGGCCGTCACGAAGCTGCCCGACAGCAGCCGGTCACCGCCGCCTTTGGCCACCGGCTCGGATTCCCCGGTCAGCAGCGACTCGTCGGCTTGCAAGCTCGTGCTGTCCCGGACGATCCCGTCCGCGATCAGCTGATCGCCGGGCCGCAGCGCCACCAGGTCGCCGGCCACCAGCTCACCGGCGGAGATGTCCTGCGGGGCACTGCCCCGGATCACCCGGACCCGGGGCGCGCTGAGCACGGCCAGCCGGTCGAGGGTGAGCTTGGCCCGTAGTTCCTGCCCGATGCCGATCAGGGCGTTGGCCACCAGCACGATGCCGAACAGGGCGTCCTGCGGCGCGCCCACGATGAGGATCACCGCCAGGAGCGCGCCCAGGATGAAGTTGAACCGGGTCAGGATGTTCGCCCGCAGGATCTCCGCGACCGAGCGGCTGGTGCGCTCGCCGGTGTCGTTTCCCAGTCCCTGGGCGCGCCGCTGCGCGACCTCACCCGGGCTGAGGCCGCCAGCCGGCGTCAGGCTGAGCGGCTGCGCTGGCGCCGGCGGCGTCCCCGTCATGGCCGCAGGTTACTCGCCGGCGATCGCCGTGACGCTCTGGCCTGCGGGAATCATGCCAAGCAGGGATCCGTACCAGGGAGCGTTGCCGGCGGTCACCCCACCGTTGGACTTGAGGACCCAGTACCCGCCGGTGACCGGGTCGGCGGCCAGCCCGACCGCCCGCACGCCCGTGGGCAGCGGCCCGGTGCCCGAGCCGTACCGGGGTGTGCCGAAGGCGTAGACCCCGCCACCGGAGGTGAGGATCAGGTACCCGGATGAGGTGGCGGCGATGGCGGTGACGGTCTGCCCGGCCGGGATCTTGCCGTTCAGCGAGCCGTACCAGGGCGCGTGGACGTTGTTGACCCCGCCGTTGGAACGCAGCACCCAGTACCCGCCGGTGGCCGGGTCGGCGGCCAGCGCGACCGCCTTCACCCCGGGCTCGGTGCGGACCCCACCGTAACTGGGTGTGCCGTAGGCGTAGACCCCGCCGCCGGAGGAGAGGATCAGGTACCCGCCGGATGGGGTGCCGGCGATGGCGGCGACGGCCTGCCCGGCCGGGATCTTGCCCTTCAGCGAGCCGTACCAGGGCGCTTGGACGTTGTTGACCCCGCCGTTGGAGCGCAGCACCCAGTACCCGCCGGTCGCCCGGTCGGCGGCCAGCGCGGCCGCCTTCACGCCACGCTCGGTGACGACCCCACCGTAGCCGGGCGCGCCGAAGCTTGACACGCCGCCCGCGGAGGCCAGCACGTGATACCCGAGCCCGCTCAGCGCGTCCACGGTAACGAACTGATAGCCGCGGGAGCGCAGCTGGCTGATCACCGAAGGCAGCGCGTCGGCGTCCAGGGTGGAATGGTCGGTGGGGTTGGAGCCGCAGTGCATCAGCACGATCTCACCGGGCTGCAGGCTGCCCAGCACCCGGCTGACGATCTTCGCCACCGTGATGCCCTCCGAGGTGCCCTCCCAGCCGAGCGTGTCCACCGTCCAGCCGACCGGCACGAACCCGGTGGAGTTCACGACCGACACGGTGTGCGCGTTGTAGTCGCCGAACGGGAACCGGAACCACGGCGCCGGGTTCGCACCGGTCACCGTCTTGATGGTCTGCTGGGCCCCGAGGACCTCCTGGCGCATCTGGGCGTCGGTCAGCTTGGTGAAGTACGGGTGTGAGACCGAGTGATCGCCGGCCCGGCCGGCGGCCGCCATGGCCTTGGCCTGCGCCGGGAAGCTGCTGGTGAAGTCGCCGGTCAAGAAGAAGCTGGCCCGCACGTGGTTCGCGGACAGAGTGCTCAGGATGCTGGCCACGCCGTCGGCGTTCGCGCCCGCGTCGAAGGTCAGGGCGACCACTTTCGCGTGGGTGGGAATGGCGCTCCACACCCGGCCACCCAGCCCGGTGGGCACCGCCTGCGGCTGCGCCGTGGCCTGCGGCCCCGCCACGGCTGTGGACCGCGCGCTGGCCGGCGTGCCGCCCGCCGCGATCAGCGTCCCGGCGGCCACGACCGCCGCGGCGGCCCAGGGAAGCGTACGGACATGCCAAAACTGGCCCTTCATGATGATCACGACCTCGCAGAAAGACCTCTTTCTGCAGTCCACCCGGTGTCAGCAGGCAGCGGCAGAGCAGTTCGCCCTGCGCGTCGCGCCGAAAGTCACCTCATGCGCAGCGGAGGCCGCCCCCGGACGCAGAGGTGGAGAAATGGCTTACGCCGGCGACGACGTGAGCCCCGGGGCCACGGATTCGCCGATGAGCCGGTGACCGGCCCCCTGGGACCGTGGCGATCCGGTGCGCGCCGATCTTGTTCCGCTGTTCGCCGTCGCGGATGACCCGGGCCTCGGGCGCGGCAGCCGGCCTGCCGTGCTCCGTCGTCATGCCCATGATCCGAGACTTGGCGCAACCCACGTCCGGCGAGCAGAGCAGAAGGTCCCGTCCGCCGGGTACGGAGGGCATTGCGTCCGCCGCAAAGCGGCCGTTCGGTGGTGGCCCGCCAGGACTTCGGGCCCTGCCCTCCGCGCCGCTGCCCGCTGACACTGGCGTGAGCTATGGAACTGACGGGAATCATCGCCGGGCTGCTGATCGCCGCCGGGGCACTCGCCGCCGGAGCGGGTGCGATCGCGCACCACTGGGCCGTCGGCCATGATCACTTCCTGCAGGCGGCCGGGGTCCGGCTCAGCCGGTCCCGGCAGGAGCCGGCCCGGGGCGCCCCGCACGAACGCCAGCCGGCGGACACCGGCCGGGAGCAGAGCCAGGGCATTGTGGCGCTGTTGTTGCTCACCGGCCTGGCGGTGATCATGCTGGCGGCGATCGCGCTGGGCAAGCTGGTCGATGACGTCACCGATGGTCATGGGGTCGCGGTGATCGACCATCCGATCGCGTACTTCGTCGCCGCTCACCGGGTGCCGGCGCTGACCTCATTCATGAGGGGGGTCAGCGCGGTCGGCGGCCCGCCCGGCATGGTGGTGCTGGCACTGGTGGCCGGGGTGCTGCTCGGCGTGACCTGGCGGTCCTGGGCGCCAGTGGCCATGCTGGCGGTGACCGCGGCCGGGGTGATCGGGCTGACTGCGGCGTTCAAAGCGGCGCTGAGCCTGCCCCGCCCGCCGCTGGCGCAGGCCGTGGCCGCCGCCGATGGCTACGGTTTCCCCTCCGGCCACGCCGCGGCCGCCGCCGCGGCGTGTGCCGCGATCGCCTGGCTGGGCACACTTCGGCTCGCCTCGTGGCGGGCCCGGACCGCTGTCTGGGTGGTCGCGGCGATGCTGGCCGCGCTCGTCGGTATCTCGCGGGTGTACCTCGGCGTGCACTGGTTCACCGACGTGCTGGGTGGCTGGCTCTTCGGGATCTTGTGGGCGGCCGTGGTGATGACCAGCTGGGCGGCTTCCGGCCGTCTCTCCGAGCTGCGGCGGTAGCCGATGCCGGTAGTCCCGGTGGCCGGGGACATTGGCCCCTGGCCGGCCGGGTGGTGGGCGTCACCACCGCGATAGCGACCGTCGGCGGCGGTTACATCGGGCAGCAGTCGGGCAGCATCGGCGTCGGCTTCGCCATCCCGGTCAACGCCGCCTACCGCATCGCCACCCAGCTGCTCAGCCAGCAGAGGTGAACCCCGCGGCGACCCTCAGGGGGTCACTCCGGACAGGTTGAGGCCGATGACCCCGGCGAGGATCAGCGCGATGGAAATCAGCTTGAGTGCTGACACCGACTCGCCGAGGGCCACCATGCCGACGATGGCGGTCCCGGCGGCCCCGATGCCGGTCCAGACCGCATAGGCCGGGCCCACCTCGAGCTCGTGCAGAGCGAGGGTGAGCAGGCCGAAGCTGATCAGGGCGCACGCGGCGAACCCCACGGTCGGCCACAGCCGGGTGAACCCGGCGCTCTGCTTGAGCAGAACCGCGAACCCCGTCTCGAACAACCCGGCCACCACGATCAGCAGCCACGGCATGAACCCACCCCCGTCCCGCCGTCCCGGATCGCCGGGCCGCACCGGGTAGCGCACCGGATGCAATAACCGCACAGTGTCAGCGTCCCGCTGTCCTGGTCCCCCCGGCAGGGACGTACCTCTCCCCCCGCTAGGGCCGAAAGGCCCTCACGGTTCACGGACCTGACCGTCGAACGGCCCGCACGGTGCCTGGAGGAGTGGACGATGCGTGCCTGGTGGCGGGGGGCGGCCGGAGCGGCGGCTCTGCTGGCCGGGGCTGCGCCGCGGGCAGCCCCGGCCATCCGGCTGCCTCGCGGGTTCCCGGCCATCCGGCTGCCCGGCGGGTTCCCGGGCCGCCCGGGCCACGGACGGCCGCGGCGCTGCTGACGATTGCCTCGGCGTTCAACCGGGCGTACGACCGCGGGGATTACGGACCGGTCTACGACCGGTGGGACGCCCGCAGCCGTGAGATCATCAGTTGGGCCGACTACCTCTGGCGGCACCGCGACTACCCCAGTGCCCCGCACGCCGCCGCGCGGACCGAGAATGCCCGGCCGGGCCCGCCGGTTCGTGCCTGGGGCCAGACGGCGGTCAGCCGCCTGCGGGGTGCAGTGCCGCATCGAGGAACGTGGTGACCCGGGCCTGCCAGGCGGCCGGGTCGGTGGCCAGCGCGGCGGTGTGTCCGGCGCCGGGGGCGACCCAGACCTGCACCGAGGCTGGCGCGGCGGCCTGGAACCACCGGGCGGCCACCGGCTCGTCCGGCACCGCGCCACCAGCGATGATCAGCTCGGGCCGGGGTGCTGCCGCGCGGATTGCGTTAGGAATGCTCATCGGTGGCGCTGCGCCGCTCAGCAGCCCGGCGGCGGAGTACATCACCCACTCCAGGCCGCGCTGGGTCATCCCGTCCGGCCCGCCCGGAAGCCAGCCGTGGTCAGCGAGCTGCTGGCCGGTCACGCCCTCGGCGACCACGGCGCGGACCCGCCGGTCGGAACCGGCGGCGACCAGGGCCTGCTCACCGCCCATGGACAGCCCGAGCAGCGCGATGCGGCCGGCCCGGACGTCAGGCCGGCGGCCCAGCCACGACACGGCGGCGGCGATGTCCCGGTTCCCGCGCCAGCCGAAGTCCATCGCGTGGCCGCCGCTGCGCCCGTGCCCGCGGGTGTCGACCAGCAGGGTGCCGTACCCCCGGTGGGCCAGCGCGGCCGCCTGGCTGACCAGGGCGGACCGGGTGGAGCCGGCGCCGGGCAACAGCACGACGGCCGCTCCGTTGCGGGACGGCACGTACCAGGCGGCGAGCCACACGCCATCGCCGGTGCGCAGCCGCACGTCGCGGTAGGCCAGCCAGGGCCACCAGCGCGGCGGCCACGGTCACCGGCGTCCCCGTGGTGGCCTGGGCGCTGGCCACGCCGGCCCCGGCCACGGTCCCGGCGGTCCCGGCGGCCAGCGCCACCGCGCCGCCTGCTGCGTGCCACGGCGGCATTGGATCCCGCGTTCGCGCGGCCATGACGACTCACCGTCCCCAGACGCACGAGAGCCGAGCTTGCTTCCAGCCTCTCCGGCCAACGGGCCGGCGCCCAGGGCACATGGTCCCGGCCCTGCGGGCCGTCGGGGCCGGGTACGCACGAGCGCGGCGAGCCAGAGTCCCGGCCCGCCGCGCTGATCGCCGAATTACTGCGCTGGGCCGCCTACTTGGCCGGCGTGAGCCGCTCTGTCAGGTGCATTATGTCCTGCGCGAACTTCCGCTCACTGGCCATCAGCTTCTCACCGAAGTCGTAGACCAGCGGCGGGGTCACCGCGGGAATCACCGATGTGACCGGCCGGATCGCGTCGGTCAGCACCTTCAGCGCCTCGATTGTCACTCCATTGGTCCGGTGAACCACGTCCAGGATCCGGCCTTCAACATCCTGGCCGACCGTAACGGTGTCAGCCATCTCTCCTCCAGGTGTCACTCGTCCTAATGGAAACTATACCTAGCAAATGGTTGATATATCAAGCCAAGAGGGTGACCCGGCGGCGAGAGTCAGCCGGGCTGGTGGCCGCCACCACCCGGGGTGGTGCTGGCTCGGGAGCCCGTCCGCGTGGTCCTGGGCCGCCTGGCGGGCTGACGGCGCTTGTCGCGGGCGTAGATGATCTCCGGCTTCCCGTCGCCCGGGCTGCGGCGCTCCAGATCGAACAGCGTGGTCGCGGCCATCAGATCGCTCAGCCGGGCGTAGCCGTAGGTGCGGGAGTCGAAGTCAGGGCTCTGGTTGGTGATGATCTGGCCCACCGAGGCCAGCGAAGCCCACCCGTCGTCGTCGGAGGCCGCCTCGACGGCGTTGCGCAACCGGGTGACCAGGGCCGCGTCCCGCTTGAGCTGCGCGGCAGTGGGGCGGGAGACAGGGGTGAGCGCCTCCTCGTCGGCCGGGGCGGCGGCAGCACTCTCGTCATAGGCGAGGTTCTCGATGTAGATGAATTTGTCGCAGGCCGCGACGAATGGTTTCGGCGTTTTGCGCTCGCCGAACCCGTAGACGGTCATGCCGGATTCCCGGATCCGTGACGCCAGCCGGGTGAAGTCGCTGTCGCTGGAGACGATGCAGAACCCGTCGAAGCGGCCGGAATACAGCAGGTCCATGGCGTCGATGACCATCGCCGCGTCGGTGGCGTTCTTGCCTCGCGTGTAGGCGAATTGCTGGATCGGCTGGATCGACTGGGCGAGCAGATGTTCCTTCCAGCCCCGCAGGCTCGTCCCCGTCCAGTCGCCGTACGCCCGCTTGACGTGCGCGGTGCCGTACTTGGCCACCTCGGCCAGCAGCGCCTCGATCATGGCGGGCGGTGCGTTGTCCGCGTCGATGAGGACGGCGAGCCTCGCGGCGTTATCGCTGCCCGTCACAATGCTGCTCCCCAGGGTCGTGGATCCAGCCGGGGTGACCGGTAGAGCCGCCAGGCGGGGGATCGGCCGGGCCGTCGCCGGCCATCCTGGCCTGGCCCGGCATTCCTGGCCCGTCCGTGGCTTCCCCTCTCACCCGCCCCATCAAACCAGCCAGGCACCGGCGGTGTGGCCCGGGCACGCCTGGACGGGACGTTCGCCTCCGAACGAGCGGACATCGGCCCTGTAGCCGGGAAGCGGGGCGTGATCGGCTGGACCTGTGGGTGGCGGAGGACGGCAATCAGATGACCCGGCCGGGCCGGTACCGGTGTCCCGGGTGGTCGTCGCGCTGGGGCCGGCTGGGCCGGGAAAGACCTGCCGGGTGGAATCCCCCGAGCGGCTGCTGCGGTTGTGGGCGCTGCTGAACGCGGCGGGGGAGGAACTGCGCCCACAGGACCTGCCCCCGGCGGCGCGAGCCTGGCTGCAACGGCGGCTCACGGCCGTGACCGCGGAACTCAGCGGGTGCGTGTCCGCCGATCTCGCCGCGGAACTGCATGCGCTGTGGATGCCGGGCGAGGAGGTCCCAGACGCCGGTGAACTGCGGATCGAATACGCGCTCCTGCTCGGCTGGCTGAGCGGACTGGTCATCGCCATGCTGGAGCAGTTCGAAGCGAACGCACCGCCCTCCCGCCACACTGTTGCCCTATCGGTAGCGCCGGAGGGCAGCGGCTCCCCGGGCGGGAATTCGCCTGGGTGGTGACCGCCCAGTTCCGCCGGTCGGCGGTGTCCCTATGCGTGGGGGCCGACCGGGACGGGGTGCGTTGGATGGGTGGCGTGGTGCGGATGGACGTTCTCGAACGGGCGCGGGCCGGGGACGGCGCAGCGTTCGCGGCGCTGGTCGCGCCGCACCAGCAGGAGCTGCTGGTGCACTGCTACCGGTTTCTCGGATCGCTGCAGGACGCGGAGGACGCGCTCCAGGATGCGCTGCTGTCGGCGTGGCAGGGGCTGGCGGGGTACGAGGGCCGTGCGTCGGTGCGTACCTGGCTGTACCGGGTCACGACGAACCGGTGCCTGAACATGATCCGCTCTGGGCAGCGCCGGCCGCGCACCGGCGCGCTGCCCGCTGGCCTGCGGCCGCCGCCGCCGTCACGGCTCGGCGAGGTCACCTGGCTCGAGCCGTGCCCGGATGACCTGCTCGCCGGGCTGCCGGACGCCGCTCCCGGCCCGGATGCGCAGTACGAGACGCGGGAATCGGTGTCGCTGGCGTTCATCACCGCCGTCCAGCTGCTGCCGCCGCGGCAGCGCGCCGTGCTGATCCTGCGGGACGTGCTCGGGTTCTCCGGCCAGGAGACCGCGGGCATCCTGGAGGCGACGGTGGACTCGGTGACGAGCGCGCTGAAGCGGGCCCGGGCCGCGGTGCGGGCCGACGCCGCCTTCGCCGACCGGACGCCCGGTGACGCCGAAGCCGAACGCGTGCTGATCGCGAAGCTCAGCGACGCGTACGCGACCGGGGACGTCGACGGGCTGGTCGGCCTGCTGACCGAGGACGTGTGGCTGCGGATGCCGCCGGTTCCACTGGAGTACCAGGGCCGGGCGCTCGCGGTGGAGTTCTTCACCGCCGTCGGGTTCCGCGACGGGCGGCGCTACCGGATCGTGCCGGCCAGGGCGAACGGGCAGCCGGCGTTCGGTGCCTACCGGCTCGACCCGCGGGCGGGCAGCGCGCACGCCGCGGGGCTGCACGTGCTCACCGTGCGGGGCGACCGGGTCAGCGCGCTGACCCGGTTCGACAACTCGGTGCTCGCCCGTTTCGGCCTGCCGCTGACGCTCCCGCACGGCCAGTGAGCCGGGCGCCCAGTCGGTGGCCGGTGCGGTGTCCATACCGGCGAGGTCTCACCACCCGGGTAGGCCCGGAAAGGACACGCACCGATGACCACCTACCTGTTCTGCTACCGGATGCCGGCCTCCTACCAGCCGGGCAACCCGGACGTCGCGAAGAAGTGGGGCGAATGGTTCGCCGGAATGGGCGACGCGCTCATCGACCGCGGCAACCCCGTGTTCGAGTCATCGACGCTCGGCCAGGCCGACGGGACCACCCAGCTGGGCGGTTACTCGCTGGTCCGCGCCGAGACGCTCGACGCGGCGCTGGCGCTGGCGGCCGGCTGCCCGGTCCCGTCCAGCGGGTGTGGCGTGGAGGTCGGTGTCCTCACGCCGCTCGCGGCCGGCGCGGCAGCTTGACCGCACCGCAGGCTGCCACCGGCCGGGCTATCCGGCCGGTGGCACCGGGCGGCTGATCCGCCGCCCGGTGACCCGGGTCGGCTGGATCCGCATGAACTGCTCCTTGGCGCCGCCCGGCCACGGGGTCACCCCCGCCTGGGCGACCGCGGCGCGCTCCTCCGCGGACGTCACGTGGTGCGCCGACCCCTGGACCAGGACGCTCCACCCCTCCCTCGTCACGGGGTTAAGCTCGTCGATCTCGAACGCGATCTTGTACTCGGCGTGCGCAATCCCGGTCCGCAGGTCCTCGTCCAGGGCGCTGCCCGCCCCGGTCCGGAACACCACGGCGCCCTCGAACAGCCGGTAGTTGACCGGGAAAACGGTCGGTCCGAACCGCCCGTTGAACGCGATCCGGCCCACCTCCTGGCCTGCTACGAGCCGCCAGCATTCCCCCTCATCCAGCTGTTCCACCACAGCGTCCTGCTTCCCGGGCCGGAGAACTCATTCAAAACCGGATGTGCCGCCTGCCCCACGGCGCACGATCTCGGGCTTGTCCTGGGAGAAGTCGATCACAGTTGTCGGCTCGGTGCCACAGTCGCCCGAGTCGATCACTGCGTTGACGGCGTGGTCAAGCTGCTCTTTGATCTCCCATCCCTGTGTCATCGGCTCGTCCTGGCCGGGCAGGAGCAGGGTGCTCGAGACGAGCGGCTCGCCGAGTTCGGCGAGCAGGGCCTGGGCCACCACGTGGCGGGGGATCCGCACCCCGACGGTCTTCTTCCCCGGGTGCTGCAGCCTGCGCGGTACCTCCTTGGTCGCGGGCAGGATGAACGTATAGCTGCCGGGGGTCGCCGCTTTGATGGCCCGGAAGACCGTCTTGGAGACGTACACGAACTGGCCGAGCTGGGCGAAGTCCCGGCACACCAGCGTGAGGTGGTGCCGGTCATCCAGATGGCGGATCGACCGGATCTTCGTGATGCCGTCCCGGTTGCCGAGCTGGCACCCGAGCGCGTAGCACGAGTCCGTCGGGTAGGCGATCACGCCGCCAGCCCGCACGATATCGGCGATCGCGGCGATTATGCGCCGCTGCGGGTTGGCCGGATGGATGTCGAAGTACCGGGCCATGCGACGAGTTTAGGATCATTGCTCCCCGCGGGGCGGTGTCCCGGCGCTGCCGGGCCGCGGCCGGC
Organism: uncultured Actinomycetes bacterium; assembly: GCA_963837515.1. Lineage (GTDB taxonomy): Bacteria > Actinomycetota > Actinomycetes > Streptosporangiales > Streptosporangiaceae > RYN-230. Next base: position 70,627 of record CAWINT010000013.1, on the reverse strand, counting down.
CCGCGGTGCCCGGGCCGGGAACGGCCGGGAAGAAGGCCAGGCCGGCGAGCAGCCGCCATCACGGCCACCGCGAAACTAGGCAACCGGGCGCAGGCCGGCTGGCGCCGTGAGAGCCTGGGAAGGGTGTGGATGGCTGCGTCCGGTCACCCGTTACGGCTGGCCGAAGCGGCTGCGGTGCTGTCGCTGGCTACTGACCTGGCGATGGGCCAGCCGCTGGAGCATGGGCTGCGCACCGCGGTGCTCGCGGTGCGGACAGCCCAGGCGATGGGCCTGTCAGAGGACGGTCAGGCGACCGTCTTCTACACGGGGGTGCTGCATTTCGCCGGGTGCACGGCCGAGAGCGAGATCGACGCGCGGTTCTTCGGGGACGAGCTTTCGGCGCGACCCCAGATGATGGCGGTGGCCTTCGCGACCCGGCTCGACCTGGTCGCCACGGCGGCGCGGGTGGCCCACCCGGGGCGCACGCGGATTGCGCGGGCGGCGGCGATGGCCAGGTCGGCGTTTGGCGGCGTGGCGGAGTTTCGCAAGTGGGCCGCCAGCCATTGCGATGTCGCCCAGATACTGGGCGCGCGGATGGGCTTGTCCGAGGACGTCCAGTTCGCGCTGGGCCATCTGTGGGAGCGCTGGGACGGCAAGGGCATGCCGGGAGAGCTGCAAGGCGACCAGGTGCCGCTGGCGGTGCGGATCATGCAGGTGGCCCAGGACGCGGACATGGCCTGGCAGCAGGGTGGTACCGCGCTCGCGACCCGCATCCTGGCCGAGCGCGCCGGGTCGGGGCTGGACCCGCAGGCCGTGAGCGCCTGCCTCGGACTCGGTGATCACCTGTACGAGGGCCTGGACGCGCCGTCCATCTGGGAGGACGCGTTGCTGGCCGAGCCCGGGCCGCAGCCCGCGGTCGCTGGGGAACGGCTCGATGCCTGCCTGTCGGCGATCGCGGATTTCGCCGACCTCAAGAGCCTGTGGACGATCGGGCACTCCCGCGCGGTGGCCGAGCTCGCCGGGCGGTCCGCCGCGCAGGCGGGGCTGGCCGCCGCGGACGCGCTGTTGGTGCGCCGGGCGGGGCTGGTGCACGACATCGGCCGCGTCGCCGTCCCGGTCAACGTGTGGGCCAAGCCGGGCCCGCTGAACCGCGACGAGCGTGAGCAGGTGCGGCTGCACGCGTACCACAGCGAGCGTGTCCTCGACGCCGCGCCGGGGCTGCGCCCGCTGGCCCGTCTGGCCGGGTCGCATGGTGAGCGCTGCGACGGCTCCGGCTACCACCGGGGCAGCCGGGCCGGTGACCTGCCGCTGGCGGCGTGGCTGCTCGCGGCGGCCGACTGCTACCAGGCGATGCGGGAGCCACGGGCGCACCGGCCGGCGCTGGCACCAACTGCGGCAGCAGCCGAATTGTGCCGGGAGGCGGATGCGGGCCGGCTCGCCCCGGAGGCGGTGCACGCCGTGCTGACCGCGGCGGGCCAGCCGCCTCGGCCGCTGCGCCGGCCTGCTGGGCTGTCCGAGCGCGAATGCGAGGTGCTTGGCCTGCTTGCCCGGGGCCTGGCCACCAAGCAGGTTGCCCGCCGGCTGGGCATCTCCCCGAAGACCTGCGACCACCACATCCAGCGTCTGTACGGCAAGGCCGGGGTGACCACCCGCGCCGGCGCGACGCTGTTTGCCCTTGAGCACGGGCTCGTCAGCCCCGAGTAGCTGGCATCGCCGGGACAAGCTGCCCGCGGTGCGCCCGGCCCGTTCCGCTGGCCCTCTCTTGGGATAGGGAGTTTTCCCGACTCCCAGTGCTGCGCGGCCTTGCCTAGCTTGTGCCGTAACGCGATCAGGAGGGGAGGCCACGGACCTGCATCGGCATGCGTTGCAGCGGCCGTGGTTGACGGGCGTTCTGGTATGACGCCGCGTGGCCTCGCCGGGACTGGGGCCGGCGAGGCTGCGTGACGATCTCCCCGAACGGTAGTCACCGTCGGGCGCGCCACTGGATGGGGCCGGGTTCCCAGCGGAAGGCCAGCGCGATGACGATGGCTGCGGCGGCGCTCCAGCCGAGCACGACCAGCAGCCCGGAAGCGGGCATCGGCCAGGCCTGCGTGCCCGGGCGGAAGCACGCTTCCATCGCCCGGGCCACCGGCGCGACCGGGAAGGCGGAGGCGAAGTCGTAGAGCCAGTGCGGTGCGTGCGCCGAGGAGAAGAACACGTCGGAGATGAACGCCAGCGGCAGCATCGTGCCGTAGGCGATCGGGAGGGCCGCGTCGGTTTTCGGCACGGCCGTGGTCACCGCGACGCCGAGCAGGAAGAAGCACACCATGCCCAGGAGGGCCGCGGCGGCGAAGTAGCCCATCGCCCGCCAGTAGATCGTCACGTGGAAGAACGCCGTGGCGGTCCCGATGATGATCGCCATCGAGCCGAGCGAGGTCACCAGGGCGGAGCCGGACCGGCCACCCAGGTAGGCCCAGGCGGGCAGGGGAGTGCCGCGCAGGCGTTTCAGGATTCCCTCCTCGCGGGCCAGGACCAGGCCGGTCACAGTGGTCACGTAACAAGCGTTGAGCAGGCAGAAGGCGCTGACCGCGGGGGTGAGGAACTGGACGTAGGGCAGGCCGCCCGGCGCGCTCGCGGTGCCGGGCTTGACCACGTTGAGGCTGATGAGCAGGAGCAGCGGGATCACCAGCGTGATGAAGAAGCTGAGCGGGCTGCGCAGCAGGAGCAGCAGCTGATAGCGCACCTGACGCAGGGCCAGCAGCGGGGCCGCCTGGGATCGGTGCGCGGTGCTAGCGGCCACCGCTGCCTGCCCCGGCCTGGTCGGTGATCCGCAGGTAGGCGTCCTCCAGGGAGGGCCGGACCACGGTGAGCCCTTCCAGGTCCACGCCGCGGTGGATCGCCCACTGGGTCAGGGCGAGCAGCACGTGGGTGGGGTCGTCGGTATGCATGGTGATGCCGCCCTCGGGCTGCTGCGGCAGATCCCAGGGGCCGGCTGGAACCTCGGCGGCGGGTACCGCGGTCGGCAGCCGGAAGCTGATCACGGTGCCGGCCAGGTCGCGGCCGCCGAGTGCGCCCGGGGTCGATTCCTCGACCAGGTGACCGTGGCTCATCACGCCGACCCGGTCCGCCAGGCGCTGCACCTCGTCGAGGTAGTGCGAGGTGAGCAGAATGGTGGTGCCCGACTGGCGCAGCCCGGCGATCATGTCCCAGGCATCCCGCCGTGCGTTGGGGTCGAAGCCCGTCGTCGGCTCGTCCAGGAACAGCAGTTCCGGGTCGCCGACCAGCGCCAGGGCAAGATCGAGCCGGCGCAGCTGGCCGCCGGACAGGGTCCGGGCCCGGGCTCGCCGCTTACTGGCCAGGCCGACCTGCTCGATCGTGCCGGCCACGTCCCGGGGCCGGGCGTAGAAGCTGGCGTACAGCGTGACCATCTCGCGCACCGTCAGCTCGGCGTCGGTCCCGCCGGACTGCAGGACGATCCCGATGCGCTCGCGGAAGCGCCGGCCGCCGGTGCCCGGATCGGAGCCGAGCACCTGCACCGACCCGGACGTGCGGCGGCGGTGGCCCTCGAGGATCTCCACCGTCGTCGTCTTGCCTGCCCCGTTGGGCCCGAGCAGGGCGTAGATCTCGCCGCGCCTGACCTCGAAGCTCACGCCGTCGACCGCGCGCAGCCGCCCATAGTCCTTTCGCAGTCGCTGCACCACGATCGCGGGCGGCTGGCACGCCGGTACCCCTCCCATACCGCGATCGTCCGCGCCGCGCCGGCCCGGTGCCCAGAGACGTAAGTCCCGGGACCGTGCCCCGGAGGGCACCATTCCGGCATCAGCGCTTCCCGCCTCCGCTACCGCCGTCCTGATCTCCCGCCGGGCACCACGGCTACCGGCCGAAGGCCGCCTCACCCGGCCGGGAGTCCCGAGGTGAGCCCCAGCAGACCAACTGCGGGCTACGTTCGGGGGGCAAATGAGCGGGCTGGTGTTGCGTGTGCGTGCCGTCCAGCCTCCCGCCCTAAGCTCCCGCCCCGTCCCCGGTGCAGGGCGGTGGCCAGGCGGCGGGGATGCCAGGGCCAGCCCAGTGCACCCGGTGCAAGCCCGGGCGCTAGACGCCCCCGGGTGCGGGCCTCCCTCGTGGGCTCGTACCGCGGCGTGGTGTCCCGCGTCCCCTCCGCCGGGTGGCCGGCCGTCGGCTGGCCCGCCGCCGGGTGGCCCGCCGCCGGGTGGCCAGCTGTCGGCTGGCCGGCCCCGCCCGGCGCCGGCGTATCCGCGCAAGCCGGCCCGTGGTTGTCGGCCTGGTCGCCGTCCTGCGCTAGAGTGCCCCTGATCGGGGGAATTCGGCCCAGCCCCCTGCTCATAGGTACCCCTAGTTCCGTCCCCGCAGCGCACGCTCCCCTACGGCTGGGCGCCTACACTGACCTTCCAGCCTAATAGGGGCCCTTCCCCTTGGGAACCCCGCTGAGGCTGCGCGCCGGGGACGCAGCGGGTGGCGGAGGAGGCCCAGCCCGGGCACAGCCCGGGGTGTACTGGACCCGGTAGCGTGCTTTGTGCGCAGCCGCAGGGCACACTGGGCGGATGAGGGTCGAGGTGACCCAGGTCGGGTGGGACGGTGCCATGTGGCGCCGGATGATCGAAACCGCTGGGCGCAGCGATGCCGGGCGCTGGGAGGAACTCCTGGCCCGAGCCCTGGATGTCCCGGTACCGTACCGCCCGGTTCCCGGTGACCCCATCTACCACCTGCGTTTCGGTGATCACTACTGTGTGATCGCCGATCACGACCTGTCCGGGCCGCTGCTGGACCTGGTTACCGCGGTGCTCGCCCTGGGCGATCCGATGTTAACCGGCCTGGCGCGGGGACGGCCGGCACCTGGCTTTCCAGCGCGTCATCCCGCACGGGACCGGCGGCCGGGAACCAGGCCTCTGCCGGTTGGGGCAGCGTCGCCGGTGGTGCCGCGGTGCCGGCGGGTAGCCGCCTCCCAGAGAGTGAGCATGGCCACGGCTCGTTTGCTGTCCCATGGCACCAGCGGGTACCTCGTCCGGAATTCGGGGCTGGATTGCAGGCATGCCGGACACGCGATCCGGCCCAGAGCATCCTCGCGCCAGCCGACCGCGACCGCCCGGGCCCGGTTGTCGGCCTCGCCGACGGCCGCGGGGTCAGCATGCCAGGCCACACAATGACCCATCCGGCACCACAGGATGGGCCTGCGCAACCGGTCACCAATCACCGCACGTTCTGGGGCCTGACCATCAGGAAGGGCTGGCGCCGCGGCAAAGAGCGGGCACTCCTCGCGGCGATCCTCGCCTGGCGCAGGCGAGGATGCGGGCTGCACCGGCTCCCGCCGGGTGCCGCGGCGGCGCTCGGCCTGACGGCGGATGGCCACCGGGAACGGCCAGCTGCCTGCATCTGAGGGTTCGGGTGCGGGAACGTGGCTGCGCACACGGGCGACGTATGGGCGGGAAAGCGGGGGCTCGTTCTCGGGGCGGGCCTGGAATTCTGGCCCCGGGCCATCGTGCTGCAGTTGCGCCAGCCAGGGTCCTGGGTCAGTGTCGGCGTGCCTGGGGGTTGCCTTCCATTTCATCAGCACACCTCCCGGTGCGCCCGCTCGGTACCGCCACGCCGTCGGGCACGACCTGGCGCCTCGCGCACCGCTGTCCGGACACTACCGGTGCGGGGCGCCCACTCCAGCGCCACCACGCGGGCGCTTGGGTACGAAGCCAAACCGTTATAACGGTCACAGCAGTGGATAACTCTGTGGAAAGCTCCGCTGAGCGCTCTCCCGGCGAGACCTCGCCGGCGTCTGCGTGGCCCCGCACAGAGACTCTTTCAACCTGATCTCGACCGGCTGGTTCAACCTGATCTCGACCGGCTGGGCACGGCTTGGTCACAGACGGCGTGGCGGCTCGTGACGCATCGAAGCCTTCTGATAGCCAGGCGATCAACCAAGACGTTCCTCCGCCGGGGGCTTTCATGTTTATGTCCTGCACCGCCCTCCCGCCGCTCCCGCCGCCCCGGCGGACGCGGCCCGGATCATCCACCGGCACCCCCTGAAGGCCGGTGAATGACATGCGCGGGCCGGCGAACGGGCCGGCCCTGGCTTGGTCGGCGTACCCGCGCGTAACGGAGGGCCCGCCCGCGGTGCCAGACCTCGGCGGGCGGCCGGTGCGGTGGGCGGCCTGGACGGTGGCCCCCCAGCTGATGCATGTCCAGACCGTCTGCGCCCAGTGCGGATATGACGGGCGGCCATGGACGGCCATCGGTCTGGTAGCACCGGCGGTTGAGGCAACGGTGGCCATGCTTCAGCAGCGGCGGCTGCCCGCTGGGCGGACCTGCCACCGGGCGGAACAGGTGCCGCCGCGCCCGGTCCACCGCCTTTTCGCCTACCGATGCCCACGGTGCCGCGCAGATGAGGTCTACGACATGGGACAACGCGGCTACGACTGGAGGATCCTGCAATAAGCAACGCCTGGGACGGGCTGGCGAGCGTGCTCGCCAGCGCCGGGGACTACCCCGGCTGGTTCATGGCCAGGGCATCGGCCCGCATCATCCGCGTCCCCGGGCCGCCACGATCGTGGCGGCCCGCGGTGCGCGGGGGTTAGTTCATGACACTCGCGGTCAGCCGGGCTGGTCAGCCAGCAGTCGTGGCGCCCTCCTCGCCCCACTTGGCCATCCAGCCCTGATTCTGCACGGAAATCACCTGTTCGCATTCGCGGATCAACTCGGGACCCGACAGTATGCGTCCGTCCGCAGCCGTACCCCGATCGAGAAGACGGCGCAGCTCATCGGCCGTGCGGCTGTACTCAATCCACAGGTACTCATAACGCTGCCCCGCTGCATACGCCGCCACCGCTCCGCCGGCGGTGGTCGCCACCGCCGCCCACGCACCTACGTCCGAAGAGACAGCTGCCAGCGCCGCCAGCACCGCCGCGGTCAATGCCAGCGATACTTCCGTCGCCTTCAAGACCCGTAGCCGCTGCCGCACGAGCCGGGCCTTCGGCTCGTAGAAGCCCTCCAGTTGCGACTGACGCACCCGGACCTGGAGATAGCTGGCCACGTCATGGACGGTCGGCAGCTGGCGCACCCGGGCCTGCACTCCTTCTGTGAACCGGTGCAGGTCCCCTGCTTCCCGCTCTAGCCGCTGCACCTCTGCGTCCAGCTGGGACTCCCGGTCCGGCCCTTGATAGGCGTCCGAATGGGTCATGAACAAGAACACCTCAGACTTGAGTGCCTCGGAGACCGAGCGCGCCCGGGTCCACCGCCGCGTCTGCTCGACATTCTGCCGCCCGCGCAGCAACCCAACCACCGCCAGCGACAGTGCCGCGGCCACCGCCAGCGCCACTGATGCCGGACGGCTCACCTGCCTCAGCTGGGCGCCGGCCAGAGCCAGGGCCGCAGCTGCCACCGTGAGCGCCAAGCGCACAGACCACGAACGGCCCGGGCCTGCCTTTAGCCTGTTGGCCGTCTGTGACCATACGCTCTGCCGCTGCCACGCCCATTCGATCACCGAGACCGCAGATGCCGCCATAGCGCCACAGCGTGACACATCCGAAGCGTCTCCAACGAGGGGCTAGGCCGTGAGCGGTGCCAATGGATTGCCGGGCGCCGCAGCCCGGAGCGGCGTCGTCAGCCGCCAACTCGACCCAGCTGAGCGGGTCGGCCGTCTTCGACGAGCCAGCCGGCTGGACCGGACCGGCCGTCGCTGCCGGTCCGGCCCATCGGGCGCGACCTTTATGCGCTCCTGTCGTCCAAAAACACTAAACTGCCGATGATGGCGCTGTGGAAAACCGCTACTTATTCCTCACCGTTGGGGGGCCCTCGTGAGGACCAGCCAGGCCCGTCGGCCAAGAGCCCGGCAGTAAGGCAATAGGGGGACTCCGTGGACCGCCCGGCCGTCTACGACGATCTCGATCTGCTGTTTGAGCAGGTGGGACGCTCGTATCGGGTCCGCGTCAGCCAGTCACCCAGCGGCGAAACGCCGAGGCAATCCTTCCGCTCTCCTTTTTCTGATGTCCATCTCGCGAACCTTGTCCTGACTTTGCAGCGTCGCAGCGGAAGCGAGCGGCGCCCAGCCGGGCCCGAGATTGAGCTCGTGAAGGAAGCTGGTGGGGACCTTTACGGGGCGCTGTTCCACGATGACCTTGAGGAGTGCCTGCACCGCAGCCTGGCCGTCGTCGGGGCCCGCGGGCACGGGTTGCGGATCCGCCTGGCGCTCAGCGGTGACCCAGCGCTGGCGCTGCCCTGGGAGCTGATGTTCGACCAAAGCCTCGGCCAGTTCGTGGGCCTGTCCCGCGGCACGTCGGTCGTTCGCTATCTCCCGGGCGCGCCGATACCCGCTCCATTCGAGCTCGGTCTGCCGCTGCGGATCCTGGTGGCGACCTCGGACCCGGCGGACCACAACCGACTGGACGTCGGCAGCGAACGCGATGACCTGCTGACCGCGCTCCGGGCGAATCAGCGCGGCGGCCAGCTAGAGGTCGAACTGCTTGCCCGCCGCGACGTTGGCGGCGCTCCAGCAGGCCCTGCGCGAGGGGGATTACCACGTCTTTCACTTCATCGGGCGCAGCGGCTTCGACGGAACCGGTCATGAGGCCGCGCTCGTGTTCCAGGACGGCGACGGGCGCGGCAGCCCGGTTGGCGGCCAGGAGATCGGGGCGCTGCTGTCGGACCATCGCTCGCTGCGGCTGGTGGTGCTGAACTCGGTCAGCGGGGGGCGCAGCGACTGGCGCGATCCCGGGGCGGCGATCGCGCAGGCCCTGCTGCGGCGGAGTATCCCCGCGGTCGTCACCATGCAGTCCCAGCTCACCCACGCCGCCGCGACCGCCTTCGCCGGGAGCTTCTACCCGGCGATCGCCGCCGGGCTGCCCGCCGATGCCGCGCTGGCCGAGGCGCGCGCCGCCATCCACGACGCGCCCAACCCCATCGAGTGGGCCACCCCGGTGCTGCACACGGGGTCGCCCAATGGGGTCCTGTTCCTGCTGCGATCCGGGCCGCCCGCGAGCAGAGGGACATCCCTCGGGGGCGCCGCTGACATAGCTGGGGCGTCAGGTCCCGCCCCGGCCGTGGACGAGGACGGACTACAGTTCACCATCTACCGGCCGCAGACCCTGACGCCGGAGCAGTGGGCGACCATGGTGGTCTTCGTGCACAAGACCACGCTGGTGGAGGAGCCGGGCCGGCCACCGCTGGATCCGGTGGCGGAGGTGGAGGCCCGGGCGCGCGCCCAGTTCGGCGGCTCGCCGCCACGACCCATCAGCGGGGACTCCCAGCAGGGGCTGCCCAGAGGGTCGCAGCTGCGGATCGTGCCAGACCTACCAGGCATCGAGTGCAATCCCGAAGCGGCCGAGGTCAAGTGGTGGGAACCGGTCCACGAGGTGGGCTTCCGGCTGCGCGCCGGGGCCGGCCGCGCCGGGAGAGTCGTCCACGGGGCGGTCCGGGTCTGGTCCGGCCCGCTGATTCTGGGTGAGGTGTCGATCGCGATTCGCGTCACCGCCACCGGCGAACAGGCTGCGAGTTCCCCGCCGGTGGGCGAGCAAGTCCAGCGGTACCGCAAGATTTTCCCCTCGTACTCCCACCGGGACCGCTCGCTGGTGGAGAACTTCGCGGTGCTGGCCCGGGCCACGGGGGACCAGTACCTGCAGGACGTGCTCGCGCTCCGGGCGGGCGAGCGGTGGGACGCCCGGCTGCTGGATTTGATCGACGAAGCGGACGTGTTTCAGCTCTTTTGGTCGTACCACTCGATGCGCTCGCCCCACTGCCGGGACGAGTGGGAGCACGCCCTGGCGCTCCGGCGTGACACGTTCATCCGCCCGTTGTACTGGGAGGACCCGCTACCCGCGGACCCCGCGCGGGAACTGCCCCCCGCCACGCTGCGGGAGCTGCACTTCGTCAAGGTGCCACCAGTCTTGCCCGCCCCGCTTCGCCCGGGCCCCGTCGAACTCGCCCACCCCGCCTCTTCGCAGGCCCCGCCCGCACCGCAGGCGGGCCCCGTCGGGACGGAGCAGCCGACGCCCACGCCGGAAAACGTCGCCAGCTGGACAGGGCGCACGCCCACCGAGCATCCTGCCCCGCCGTTCGGGGCGGGGGAGGGCGGTGGCCCACCGGTTGCGGCCGACCGGAGCACTCCACCCGCCCGCCGACGCGGCTGGTCACGCTGGCTGCAGGCGGCGACCGGGCTGGTCGCCGTGACCGGGGCCGCAGTCCTGGCCCTCGGCGTGACTTCCCAGCTCGGCGGTCCACACTCCGCCAGCCACGGCTCACCTACCCCGACCCTGACCGCGGCACGCACGCCCCCCGCCACGACGCCGGCCACGGGGCCGCCCGCTACGGCAGGGTCACTGACCTACCGGCAGCTACGGCCCGGAGACTGCCTGACGGGCCAAGGCGTGCGGCTCGGCGGGCCGGGGGGCTGGCCCGCGATCGTGGCATCGGTCCCCTGCGATCAGGGGCATCTGGCCGAGGTCATCTACGCGGCCGATCACTGGCCCCAGAGCCGTGCTTACCCCGGCAGCAAGACATTGTCCGCGCTGGCGGCCGTGAAGTGCGACAGGGCGTTCCGGTCATACGTTGGGATTCCGCCATCACGATCGAGGTTCGCGGTGACGCGGATCGTTCCGAGCCCGGGTGGCTGGGACTCCGGCGACCGCCGGCTGACGTGCGTGGCCTACCAGCCGGCCCAGCAGGAGACGGGGGCCGCGACGTTGTTCTCGTCGATCCGCGGGTCTGGCCGCTAACCGGCTCCGACCGGTATCACGCCGCACGGGGAGTAGTTCCCAGGGAGGCTGGCAGAGTCCGGGGTGTCGAATCCCTTGACGGCGAGCAGATCCTGTGCCCGGCGCAAGCGTTCGGCATGGCGGAAGCGTTCGGCATGGCGGAAGTCCATGACCCGGTCCCATTGAGGAGAACCGGTCAAGAGGAATGACCGGCTGGCGTTTCCGCAGCCGGAGGGCGGGCTAGGAGACACCTGAACGGCAGCACCGCGTGCTACCCACGCCGGCAACATCCAGGCCGTCCTCGCCCAGGACGGTTCCCGCTGTGGGTCTCACCCGCCGGGCCCGGGTCGTTGCACGGCATCACCGCCGCCCGCCTCCGTGCCCTGCCCGCGCTCTACCGGGCCGCGGCTGCGGACCTGCCCACCCTGGCCGACCCGGGCCATGAGGGTGCCGGCATCGGCATCCTCATACCTGCCAGACAGCCCGTACCTGCCAGACAGCCCGCCGACGGACGCAACTGGTGGTGCAGGCGGCCGCTCGCTGCGGTGCGGTCTAGCCTGGGGCTTTCGTCGGCTGCTCAAGCGCACGGCCAGCGGCGCTAGAGGCAGGAGCCTGGACCGCGCGCGGGGCGGCCCACTCGAGCGCGCGCCACGCGGTCCAGGCGAGCAGCGCGGCGAGCGGCAGTTCGGCGAAACAGGCCATGGCCAGCGACTCGGCGTAGGGCAGCTGCGGGCCGGCCGACATCGTGTCGAACCAGGCGTCCATGCACAGGATCGCCGCCGCCGCCGCCGCGACCGGACTCGTCGCCCGATGCCTGCGGGACAGCAGGGCCGCGACGATGAGCAGGCAGACCGCCTCGAGGACGTCGAGCCCCACCCAGGAGGAGCTGAAGCTGCGCTTGCCGGCCTGCCCGTGCAACTGCTCGATCAGCACCCCGATCCACGGCACGAGCAGGACGCCGCACACTGCGAAAAGCCTCGCCAGCAAACGCGATCGCCGATCCATGCTCGTAATGATGCCCTAACCTGCAGACTCACGGGTTCGTCCATGCCTGGGAGCAGCGCTTCGCGGTCCGCGGCTACATGACAGTGCGCCGGTCACGGGATCCGCAGGGCTCAGGGCAGGGCAGGATCTGGTTGCCCGGACAGGAAGCGATCCGCAGAGCCGTCGTCAATGAGGGAGTTGTCAGCCAGCCATTGCACGGCCCGGCGCCTGGCCCGGGTGTCCCGAAACGCGTACCACGCTGCCAGCAGGTCCGGGTACTCCTCGTGGAGCTCGTCTTTGAACCGGCGGAAGGCTCCCTTGCCCTGGATAGCCCGCGCCAGCCTGCGCCCGGCCCGTTCATCGGTGATTCCGTCGGCGAAGTCGGCCATGTCCTGGTACCAGACCCAGGACGGCAGCGGGCCGATGACGACCAGGTCCAGCTCGTCGAGGTCGACCGGCGTTTGGCCGTCGATGCCGGTGTCAGCCGTCCAGACCGCGATCTCTCCCGTGTTCGGGTGGATCAGCCAGTGGTGTTCGTAGTCGGTCTGGTCGGCCAGCGCGTTGGCGATCTCCTCCAGATCGATGCTGTTCAGGTCCAGCATCCAGCCAGGATAAGTCTCTTCCGCTGCCTGCACTCACGGACTGGAACGCGCGAGCAGCGGCTGATGTGAGGATGCAGAGCGGGCGGCGTCGTTGGCTGGGCGCGTGGCTGCTGAGCTGGAGCCGTTCAGCGTGCGGTGCCGAATGCGTGCGGCGCGTGCGTCCGCACCACCTCGATCAGCTGCCGCTTCGATGGATTCACCAGCGCCCGGCCCGCCACCACCACGGTCGGCACGGTCTCATTCCCGTCCGCTACTGACCGGACGAACGCCCTCGCATCCGGATCGTTCCGGATGTCGACCTTCCGGTAGCGCAGCCGCGTGAACTTCAAGCGCAACAGCAAGTTGAGGCAGAACGCGCAGTCCGGCCGCCAGTAAATGACGATCTCATCCTGCTCCTGGCCCACAACGCTCCTCTCCGAGACCGACCCGCCGAGTCCAGACATCAGACAGTGAACCACGCGGCAGCCGACGCATCCTCCGCCCTGGCACCGGCCCCGCCGTGAGCGACCCGGCAGCCGGACACCAAGCGGCATGACCAGATAGTGCCTGCGTCTGCGCTGGGGACGCATACTGATAGAGAGGAGATTCGGTTCCAGGACCTGCATAAGCGCCATTTCGCGGGCTCAGCGCCTGCCGGCGGCCCGCAGGTGGTGATGAAGGCCACGCGCATAAACGAGGTGCCAGTTCGAGGCGGGCAGGGGACAATCGCGCCCATGGCGTCTTCCCGCTGGCCGCTGGCTGATCTGCGGCTGCAGACCCCGGAGCTGGAACTGCGCTGGCCCAGCCTGAACGACCTCGACGCCCTGGCCGACCTGGCCGCCGCCGGGGTGCACGACCCTGACGTGCAGCCGTTCATGGTTGCCTGGACAGACGCCTCCCCCGAGGAACGTGCCCGCAGCACTCTGCAATACCACTGGTCCCGATGGGGCTCCTGGAAGCCCTCGGACTGGATGCTGGAGCTCGCCGTGATCCGCGACGGTGTTGTGGTCGGTAGCCAAGGTGTTGGCGGCCGCGACTTCGCGGTGCTGCGCGAAGTGCACACCGGCTCCTGGCTGGGACGCCGTTACCAGGGGCAAGGGATCGGCACTCAGATGCGGGCAGCGGTGCTGCAACTGGCCTTCGATGGGCTGGGCGTCCAGTCTGCGGTATCCGCGGCGTTCGAGGACAACCTGGCCTCACTTGGCGTGTCCCGCAAACTTGGCTACCGCGACGACGGCATCGAGTGGCACCCTGTCCGCGGCCGCCCAGCTCTGACACGCCGGTTCCGCCTGGAGCGCGCCGACTGGCAGGCCACCCGGACGATCCCGGTACAGATCCATGGCCTACCGCCCTGCCTGCCCCTATTCGGGCTGCCCGCCGACGGCTGACGTCACCCAGCCAGCAACAACACCACACGCCCCGGTCGCGGCAGAAGCGGATGTCGAGTCCTCACTGATTGTCCGATGATGCTGGTATGTTCGCCCCGCTGATCGGCGCTGGACCAGGTTGGAGGGTACTTGTGGCTCAGGTGGCGCTGCGGCCGATCGACGACTCCGACCTCGGTGCCTTGTTCGAGCAGATGCGGGATCCCGAGTCGGTCCGGATGGCCGCCTTCACGGCCGAAAATCCCGATGACCGCACCGCGTTCGATGTCCACATGGCGAAGGTCCGGACGTTGCCAGAGGCGGTCACCCGTGCGGTCACCGTCGATGGACGGCTGGCCGGCAGCATCGCCAGCTTCGTCGTTGATGGCGATACCGAGGTCACCTACTGGATCGACAGGTCCTTCTGGGGGCAAGGCATCGCCGGCCGGGCGCTCGCCCTGCTCCTGGAATTGGTCCGGGTGCGGCCCCTGTTCGCCCGCGCCGCGAGTGACAATGTGAGATCGCTCAAGGTGCTGCAGAGGGCAGGATTCGCGATCATAGGCACGGCGATCTCGTTTGCCAACGCGCGAAACAAGGAGATCGAGGAAACGATCCTGCGCCTCGATGAGCCCGCGAAGTCCGCGCCACCCGATGCGTCGAGCGGGGACAGGCAGACTTACTGATCTCGGCAAGATCGCCGGACTGGAACCGCGCACCAGAAGCGGCAGATCAGGATGTCTGGCGTTTAGGGCGCGTGGCCTACCAGGGCCCACGTTCAACCGCACCGGGCATCAGCTACCTGCCTAGGAGGCGATCACCCTTGTGAGGCGCTGGATTCGCAGCCCGTCTCGGGTCGCCGCCCTTGGCGGTGTGCTGGTGTGGACCGTACCCGCTTCGGTGGACACCCGGCTTAGCTGCCCGATTCGTCGGGAGAGCGAGAAATGGGTTCGACACGCCGCTCATATACGCCGGAGTACAAGGCGCAATCGGTAGCTTTCGTCCTTGACGGTGGCCGCCCGGTTGCCGAGGTCGCCCGCAATATCGGCGTCCACGAGATGACTCTTGGCAAGTGGGTGAAGGTGGCACGAGACGCCGCGGAATCCGGGAAGTCCCCGGATACGCCGCTGGGTGAGTCCGAGCGGGCCGAGCTGGTGCGGCTGCGCGCGGAGTCCCGGGATGACAAGTCCATAATCGCTGAGCTGCGGATGCAGGTGGAGTTCGCAAAAAAAGTAGCGACCTGGTTCGCGAAAGGCAGTCAGTGAGATTTGCTGCCATCGCGGACTGGGCTGATTCGGGCGATTACCCAGTGTCCTTCATGTGCGCCTGGCTCGGGGTCTCGCGTTCCGGCTATTATGCGTGGCGGGGCGCGGAGCCGTCCCAGCGGTCCAAAGACGACTCGGCGCTGGTCGCGGTCATGAGGAAAATCTATGAGGACGCGCGGGGCAATCCGGGGGTGCGCCGGATGCGCGCGGGCCTGGCGGCGCTGGGGCACCTGGTGTCACACAAGCGCGCGCACCGGCTGATGCAGGCCGCCGGCCTGCGCGGACGCCACCCGAGGGCCTGGAAGCGGACGACCATCGGCGGGGACAAGCCGGTGCCCGCCCCCGACCTGATCGGCCGGGACTTCACCGCTGGGCGCCCCGATGAGAAATGGTGCGGCGACATCACGTACGTGAAAACGTGGGACGGATGGGCTTACCTCGCGACCGTCATCGACCTGCACTCACGCAAACTCATTGGCTGGGCCATCGCCGATCATATGCGGACCAGCCTGGTCACGGCGGCCCTCGATATGGCCATCTCCACCCGGAAACCGCCCCCGGGAGTCGTCTTTCATTCCGACCGCGGCTGCCAATATACATCTTCGGTGTTCGACGAGTACTGCACCAGGAATAACATCAGGAGGTCCCTGGGAAGGACGGGAATCTGCTATGACAATGCTGTATCGGAATCGTTCTTCGCGACGTACAAGAAAGAGCTGATCCACACCCGCCCGTGGCCCTCGCTGGCGAACTTGGAGAAGGAGACGTCTGACTGGATCAGCAACTATTATAATCCGCTGCGGAGGCATTCGACGCTCGGGTACTTGACACCTGAGGAATACGAACTAGGGTATAGGCAACTCAGTCAATTGGCAGCCTAACTCGGTGTCCAAAAAAGCGGGAACGCTCCAGTGCTCGCTCGACGTTCCGTTTGAGCACCGCCATCATTCGGGCCTGCATCGGCCAGGAAACAGAGATGAGGAGCCAAGAGGCGATGAACCGTTCCACCCATTGGGGGCGGAACGTTTGGTAGCCGCTGATCACGAGACGGGTGCGTCTGTCAGGGACCTCCTTGAGGAGGAAGCCCCACAGTGCCTCCATGTAGGACGATGGCCGTGGCTGCTTTGGGTCGAGCCAGCGGCCTTGCAGGTCCGTGTAGCCGTAGAGGCCCAAGAATCTGTTCGGTTCGATGACCGCGACCCGGTACGCGTCCGCAACGCGGCCCATTGCCCAGAACTTCAGTTGGTCGCCGACGGCGAGGTTCTGCCACTCCGGGTGGACTTCGGTGGCGCTTTGCCGGCCGGCGTTGTCGAGCAGGTCCCAGGAATACCAACCGCCACGATCCCAGCCCATCTGGACGAGCCACGGCCAGATCTGCTCGGGGGTTGCATTGATGGTGATGGCCATGGTTGGCGACCGCTTGCTTTCGGGGACGAGCTCGGCGCCGGGATACGGCCCGGCAACCTCCTCCTCGGTTGCCCCCCAGCGAGTGAGCCGAGGCAGCACCAGGCATCCATAGAGTGCGGCGGCGGTCGTGGCCGCTGCACCCGCGATCTTGCGCTTGAACCTCCTACAGCGAGCATGGAAGGGCTATCCGCCCGGCAGCAAGGGGGCCAAGGTCACGTGAACAAAGGGGACCGGCCCT
This sequence comes from uncultured Actinomycetes bacterium, assembly GCA_963837515.1. GTDB lineage: Bacteria > Actinomycetota > Actinomycetes > Streptosporangiales > Streptosporangiaceae > RYN-230. The sequence continues at coordinate 54,139 of CAWINT010000013.1, read as the reverse complement.
CGCCAGGGGCGAGGGGCCAGCGGCAGAAGCGCGTTCGCGGCCAGAACTGCAGTTACAACGACCTTTCATGCATTATGGACGTGATCTGGACGTCCGACTTTCGGCAAGTCAGTCCCTCCAGGAGACGCGCGGTCGGCGGCTTGTGCGGACGCTCGCGCCCCCAGCGGCCGGATCATCCGGGGGTGTCGCGGGAGACGGCGATCAACGATGATGGGTCGGTGTTCACCCGGGTGCTGGACCACGACTTGCTGCAGCACGACGCCGCAGCCTCCGATGCCACACGTGCACCGTGGCCGGCCCGGGCGGAGGTGCCCTCCGGGCGCAGGCCTGGCTACGCCCGGCTCTCGGGCGGTGCATCCTTCGCTGACGTCAGCACGGTCGCCTCGTGATCACCGGACCTTCGGCCGGCAAGGCAGCCGCCCTTCTTGCGTTGCACAGTGGTCCCGGGTTCGTGCTCCCCAACGCCTGGGATGCCGGCTCCGCCCGCATCCTGGAGCAGACCGGCTTCCCGGCCATCGCCACGACGAGTGCGGGCATCGCCTGGTCCTGCGGAGTCCCGGACGGGGGAGCGCTGGACCGCGACACGATGCTCGGGCACGTCGCTCGCATCGTGGCCGCAGCCGGCGTGCCGGTGACCGCGGACCTCGAAGCTGGATACGCAGACACACCCGGCGACGTCGGCCGCACCGTGGCCCGGGCCGTGGAGATCGGGGCGGTGGGCGCCAATCTCGAGGACGCCGGAAAGAATGGGCTGTTCGGGATCGACGAGGCCGCCGACCGGATCGCGGCTGCCCGGGCCGCGGCGCCCAGCGGCACCTTCGTGCTGAACGCCCGCACTGACACCTACTTCGCTGGCATAAGGGGGGACGTCTTCGCCGAGACGGTCCAGCGCGCGGTGCGCTACCTCGAAGCGGGAGCTGACTGCGTCTTCGTGCCAGGCGTCGCCGGACTGGACGCGATTCGCCGGCTCGCCACCGCCATCCCCGGCCCCCTCAATGTGGTGGCAGGACTGGCGAACACCATCGACGCGCCCACGCTCTTCTCGCTGGGCGTCAAGCGGGTCAGCCTGGGCGGCAGCTTGGCCCGGGCCGCACTCAGCATGCTGGAGCGCGCCGGCCGGGAGCTGCACGACTCCGGAACGCTCGGCTTCCTCGACGGCGCGATCGGCTACGCCGACCTGCAGCGACGCTTCGGCTCGTGACCAAGTCACCCTGAACGCGGCAAGCGGATGCGGTGCGGAGGCCTTTACGGGCTATCTGATGGGTTTCTGCCCATGTGGCACAAGAGCTGCTCTTGCTGCCCGCTGCGCGGGGGAACGGGTACGGGGGCGGCGAAGAACTGGTGGCTGGTTGCCGGGCTGACGGGAGTTTCCGCCAGCCCCGCATAGATCTCGTAGAGGTGATAGCTGATCCAGGTGACCAAGCTGGCGTCAAGGCTCTCGTCGGCACCGACCGCCCGGGCGAGGTCCCAGGTGTGGATAGTGCTGTCCGCGGTCCGCACGGCCAGTGCCTGCTGCCCGCTGATCTGGCCTAGAGGGTAATCGAGGACCTGCTGGAGGGCGCCAGGCGCGGCGAAAGCCCTGGCGCAGTCGTGTACCGACCGGGTGTACGCGGCCACCGGGTCGGCGCCCAGCGCGTCGGCATTGCGCATGCACAGGAACTGCGCGCTGGTGCCGCCGTGCAGCAGGCGCACGTAGTTCAGGTTCCCCTGGGTCATGTGGTTGACCAGTTGCCACACGTCCCACCCGGTGCATGGAGTTGGCCAGGCCCACTGCCCGGGCCGCACCCCGCGGAGCCTCCGCCCGAACCCCGCACTGGCCAGGACGAACCGGTCAATGACTGCCTCGAAACAATCGGCCATGCGGCCCAGCCTGCCCGCTGCCTCTGGGCAGGGCTGGCGGATATCGGACGCCTTGGCATGGCAGCACCGGCCGACACGTGCGCTCCGCGGCAGATGCGGATGGAGCTGGTGGCTCGGCACCAGCTGCCGTAGCATCCGCAGATGGTGACAGAGGAGGACGTCCGCCAGGTCGCTCTGTCGTTGCCTGGCAGTGCCGAGAGGCCCTATAACCGGCTGCCCTCGTTCCGGGTGGGCGGCAAGCTGTTCCTGCGTATTCACGAGCTGCCGGACGTGTTCTTCGTGCGCTGCGCCGGCCTGGAAGAACGCGATGAACTGCTCAAGTCCGAGCCAGGCAGGCTTTTCATTACACCGCACTACGAGGGCTACCCGGGGATCTTGGTCAGGCTCAGCCAGGTTGACCCCGGCGAGATGGCTGAGATCGTGACTGACGCGTGGCGGGCATGTGCTCCCAAGCGGCTGCTCGCCGCCTACGATGCCGGGCACCCACCCGGACCGTAACCGGCACCAGCCAGGCACCAAGCCGACCTCCCTGGACACGAATCGCGGCAATAGCGGGTGTTCTCACTGGCAGTGACAGCGCATAAGTATGCGATGCACTCGTAGGCTGCGTTCACGTCCTGCGCTGGAGTAGTGCGGCATCCGGGGCGTCGTATACCGCTCACGGCGGGTGGCCATTTCGGCGGGCTACCGGCTGTTCGCTGGCTGGTGTGACGTCAGCCTGGCCCTGTCGGCCGGAGCCGGGATCCGGGCGGGCGTTTCCGGGCTGGGCCCGGTGCCCGGGGCCTGCACGATGGTGCGGATGGGGAAGGGGATCTGGATTCCTTCCTGCTGGTAGCGGCGGTGCAGGCGCTTGATGAATTCGTGCACGATGAGGTACTGGGCGGTGACCTCGCGGGCCCGCAGGATCACGGAGAAGTTGATGCTGGAGTCTCCGAAGGTGTGGTACCGGATGAACGGCTCATGCTCACGGACGCCACCCTCCACGTCCTGCATCACCTCGCGTCCCACCTCGCAGGTGACACGCTCGACATGGTTCAGGTCGCTGTCGTAGCCGACGCCGGCCTGGACCAGCACTGACATCTCCTGCTGGGGCCGGTTGTAGTTGGTCAGGACCGAGGCTGCGACCTTCGCGTTCGGCACGATGACCAGGTTGTCCGGCAGCTGGCGGATGGCGGTATTGCGCCAGTTCGTGTCGACGACGTAGCCTTCCATGCCGTTGTCGAGCTGGATGAAGTCACCGGGCTGCACCTTGCGTGACGCCAGGATGTGCACCCCGGCGAACAGGTTTGTGAGCGTGTCCTGCAAGGCGAGGGCGACGGCCAGGCCGCCAACTCCCAGCGCGGTCAGCAGCGGCGAGATCGCGATCCCCAGGCTGTCCAGCAGTACGAGCAGCCCGACCACCAGCACCAGCACCCGGGCGATGTTCACGAAGATGGTGGCCGACCCTGACGTCCCGGCGTGCGACAATGCGCCGGCCCGCACCGCCTCCGCGGTCACCCGCGCCAGGCCCAGCGTGGCTACCAGCACAACAGCGGCGAGCAACGCGTGATCGCAGTCCCCGCGCCATCCGCGGGTCAAGGGGAGGCCGAGCACGGCCGCCCATATGCCGCCCACGACGGCCCCCCACGGAACCACCCAGCACAGCAAGACCAAGACCAGGTCGTCCGCCCGCCATCGCGTGCGCTGCGCCCGGCGGGCGAGCCACCGCAGCACCATCCGCAGCGCGATAGCGGCGAGCACGCCCGCCGCGACACTGACCATCACCACGATCCACCCGTGGAGGCTGACTGGGCCGGTCACCGTTCACACCTCGTCATTCACCCGTGGCCGCTGGACACCAGATCCCGCCGGCGCGGCTGGGCCGGCCATCCGGGACCACTCGCACGGCTGAGACTAGCCGCGCGTTCCGGCCGCCAAGAGTGGGTCCCGGGCATTCCCGCACCTGAAAACGTCCGTCAACCAGAGCCGCTGACCCGAACTCGGGTGCGGCAGCCGCCGCCGGGGCTTGAACCCCAGCCCGGTTAAGGCTCACGAGCCTGCGGTCACGTCCTCCTCGGCGACCACGATGTCGCAGTCGATAACCGGCTTGGCCGCCAGGTCGGGCACCGAAGTGCTGCCGACGTGCTCAATGGTCACCACGGGGACACCGGCGGCCGTCATCGCCGCGGCGTACTCCCGTCGGAGCTGCTCGAATCGCCGCGGCCACGCCGGGTCGTACTCGACCACCAAGATCACGTCCAGCAATCTGCACAGCGCAACTCACCGGCCAGGCACACTGCCGGCCCGCAGGCAGCAAATCCGGATGCTGGCATCAGCGCGCGTCGCGGCATGAGCGGACTTCCAGCTCGATCGTCACTGGATTGTCGGACTGGGCGAGTCCTGCACGTCATAGTATCCGCGCGTGATCCCTGGGCTCCGCCACCTCTCCCCACGACAGCGGGCGCTGCTGGGCCAGTGGCTTCCGGGCGCGAGCATCGAGAAAGATCACAGCTGGGGACTGGTCAACACGACCGTCCTGGAAGTGCTGCATGCCAAGTCGCGATTCATCGTCAAGGCCGGGGGCGACGATGACCATCACGTCGAACGCGAGCTCTACGCTCATCGCCACTGGCTTCTTCCCTGGACCAGCAGGGGCCGGGCGCCGGCTTTGGAACACGGTGACGCGGAGGCGAAGCTCCTGGTCACCAGGTATCTGCCCGGTCAGCTCGTGCTCGGGAGCGACCGCAGCGACGATCCCTCCGCCTTCCAGCAGGCGGGCGAACTGCTGGCCCTGTTCCACGCCCAGGCGGCAGCCACGGACCACGACTACGAAATGCGCGAGAACGAGAAGGCGCTGGCGTGGCTCAGCGGACCACACCGCATCACTGCGCCGGTGGTGGCGCGGCTGCGAGCGCAGATCGCGGCGTGGCCGACGCCGCCCGCGACCCTCACGCCCACCCACGGGGACTGGCAGCCCCGCAACTGGCTGATCCGCGACGGCATCGTCAGTGTCATCGACTTCGGCCGCGCGGCCATGCGGCCCGCACTGACGGACTTCGCCCGGCTGGCCGCCCAGGACTTCCGCCGCAACCCGAACCTCGAGGCAGCCTTCCTGGACGGCTACGGCCCTGACCCGCGCACCCCGGACACGTGGTACCGCACCCGGGTCCGCGAGGCGATCGGCACCGCCTGCTGGGCCCGCCGGGTGGGCTCCGAGTCGTTTGAGGCACAAGGCCACCAGATGATCGCGGAGGTCCTTTCAGAGTGCTGACCTAGCGGGGTCAGCCAATCGACCGCGCCAGCTAGGTGACTCGGCGGATGCCGGACCTTCCACCTTCATGCATCGGCCACCCGAGGGCCTTCGGCAGCGAGAACCCCCTGACCTGCGGAAGCCTCAGCAGGCACTCACGGCGGTACTGGGCCCGGCAGAAGCGGTCGGCTCGGTCACCCACCGCAACGGTCCCGCATATACGGTCTAGGGGTGGCGGATGCGATCTTCGCTCATCCTCGCCTGGCGGCTGTCTACGATGCCTTCGACGGACCGCGCGATGATCTGGCTGCTTATCTCAGCATCGCCACCGAACTGGGCGCGGATCACGTGCTCGACGTCGGTTGCGGGACAGGGTCCCTGGCCATCCTGCTGGCCGGGACCGGGCGGACGGTCGTGGCCGCCGACCCGGCCGCAGCATCCCTTGAGGTGGCGAAGTCCAAGGACACGACGGGCGCGGTCACCTGGGTTCACGCTGACGCCGCCGGGATCCCGGCCGTCGGCGCCGACCTCGCCGTGATGACCGGGAACGTGGCCCAGGTCTTCCTCACCGATCACGACTGGGCTCGGGCGTTGCAGGCCATCGGCGCCGCATTGCGTCCGCATGGCCACCTTGTGTTCGAAACCCGGCGGCCCGCACGCCGGGCATGGGAGGACTGGGCTGCCGGCACAAACCCGGTCATCCTGGACGTCCCCGGCAGCGGCCGGGTGGAGCGGCGCGGTGAGGTCACCAGCGTGCGTCTCCCGTTCGTGTCCTCCCGCGGCACCTACACGTTCCTGGCCGATGGCACGGTCGTCACCTCCGAGTCCACCTTGAGGTTCCGCGGCCGCGAAGAGGCGGGATCGAGCCTGGCTGCCCAGGGATACCGGGTCCTGGACATGCGTGACGCCCCCGACCGCCCAGGCTGCGAGTACGTGTTCCTCACCGAGCGCACAACCTGAACCGCCAAGCTCTGGGACATTACACCGAAGCTGACCGCGCATGACCGAGCGGATGGCGTCTCCAGGGCCTGGGCAGAAAGCTTGGACCGCCTTCCGCCATCAGCGGCCCCGGCGGTCAGCTACACGGGGCAATCACACGAACGACCTGGACGCGGCATGTGCGGATGGTGGCGCAGGAATGCCCCAGCGTCAGATGAGTCCGGGGATGAACGGCGCGGGTCATGCGGCGTCAGCGGTGAGCGATCGGTGGCCTGCGTGCTGTGGCGGCCCGGCTATAAGGTCGCGCCGTGACGGTGTCCCGCTTTGTGGTGCAACTCCACGACGCAACGACGTTGCATTTCGATCTCCGGATCCAGATCGGTGAGGTCCTGCGGTCGTGGGCGGTGCCCAAGGGGCCGTCGCTGGATCCCCGGGTCCGGCGGCTGGCCGTGCCGGTGGAAGACCACTCCCTCGCTGCGGGTGACTATGAAGGGGTCCGGGCCGGGCAGGCCCGCGGGAGTGGCGCGGTGATCATCTGGGACGAAGGCGCCGCTGAGATCCTCCATGATGAGCCTGGCCATCTGTCCGTCCTCCTGTACGGCAGCAAGCTCACCGGGGGCTTCGCCCTGACCCGCACGGGCGAGCGGCGCTGGATTTTGGTCAAGACCCGTGATGACTGCGCGCGACCCGGTTCGGACATCGTGGCTGAGCAGCCAGAGAGCGTGCGCAGCGGCCGGAACTGGGAAGACCTGACAAACGAATAGACCGCCGCCGAGACTCATCGCGGCAGATCAGGACGTTCGCCAAGGTGTCGCGGGGGGTTAGGCAGCTTCTGGTATCTGGCCCCTGAACACCTCGGCGGCTCGTGTACGGGCCCAGCGCATCCGGCTGACCGCGCTGTCGGGGTGATCACCAAATTCCTGCGCCACGCGTTCGGCGCAGCCACCCGGGCCGAAGGTGCGGACGACCTCAGCGACGGCCTGCCGGATCTGGTCCTCGCTGGGCTGCTCACAGCGTTGCAGCGCCGAGACGAACAGGGCACCGGCCCAGACGGGACTGCTGGGGAACTCGTGTATCGCTGCCCTCATCGCAAGCCTCCTCGATGAGTAGTTACCTGGGCGCCTCCATGGGCTGGCTACTTGCCCTCTCTGCTCAGATCATTCAAGCCAGCCTGTGATACAGGCCGGCGGAAGGCATCCATGATCAGCTGACAGCGGTTCACCAACCGGCGAAGAAGTGGCCACCGGCGGCAACAACCACAGGCCTGCCAGGCCGCCGGGCCCCAGATATGGGCCAGAAACGGCACCGTCATCCGTCTACCTGACGACGGCCCACCTGCCGTGCTCCGGGCCGCACTCGACGCAGGACTTACCCAGGTCAGGCACCCGAGGCCCCTATCACTTCATCATCTCCGGCGGCCAGGTGCTCACCCTCCCACAACGATCTGAACGCGGCACCCATGAGGGCCACCGGCGTCAAGAGGGCGTGGGGTTTTACCCCGGTGACGTGCGTGGTGTCGCCGGGTTAGGACCTGACTGTTTATCCAGGATCTTCCTCGCAGCTGCCCGGGTCACGTCGCCGCGCTGGAGGAGTCCTGCTGGAGCGCCCGCAGCCGCGCAGCGGCGAGGACGAACGAGCTGGACGCCAACGAGCGGCGGCTGATCATCGGGAGCGGGGAAGGATCCTTTCCTGCTGGTTTTTGTGAAGGGGCGCGTGTGTCCCCGGGTGTGGCTGGCGGAGTGGTCTCGCAAGCACCCATCCGTCAACAGGCGCGTGCATTGTGCGGCGGCGCCATGACCATGTGTTCGGGGACCAGGCTGCTCAGTCAGATGATCGAGCCTGGCTGCTGGCCGGCTCATGCCGCGATAGCGAGCGTGCCCGGGGCTTGGTGACCCTCCTCGTCAAGTGAGCTGCTGGCGCGGCGCTGGCTGTGCTGGCAGCAGATGCGTCTTCCTGCGTGGCGGCGAGCAGGTGGTAGGCGCGGGTGAGCAGCTTGCGGGCGATCGCGATGGTGGCGATCTTCTTCCCGCGGTGCCTGGCGATGGCGGCGTAGGTGGCGGAGAACTCCGGGGAACGCCTGGCGGTCTGCGCGGCCTGGTTGAGCACCCAGCGCAGCCACGCCGAGCCCTGTTTGGAAATGTGCCCATGACGGACGGATAGGTCAGAGCCGCGGACGGCCGGGGTCAGCCCGGCCCAGCTGGCCAGCTTCCGCGCGCTGGGGAAGCGGTGATGTCCCCAATCTCGGCGAGCATGACCAGGGTGGTGAACTGGCCTATCCCGGGCAGGGTGGTCAGCAGCTTGACCCGCGGGTCTGCTCGTGCGTGCCGGCGCACCCCGGCGTCGAGCCGCTCGATTTCCGGGGCCAGGGCGTCGAGGAACGCCAGGCAGTCGGTGACGATCTCCCGGGACACCGGGGGCAGGTCAAGCTCGGCCAGCCAGCCAGCCAGCCAGCCAGCCGCGGCCCGGCCCGGTCCAGTAGCTGCCGGTGCGGTCGTAGCCGAAGTCAGCGGCCACGGCGTGGATCCGGCTGCGCAGCTGGGTGCCCAGCCGCACCAGGCTGGCCCGGTGGCGCGGCAGCGCACGGAGCTCCCGTACGTCTGGCGGGGCGATCCACGCCTCCGGCAGCAGATCCGCCCGCAGCAGCTGCGCCAAGATCGCCGCGTCGACCTTGTCGTTCTTCAGCCGCGCTGAGGCGATCGCCTTGCACCGCAGCGGGTGCACCAGATGCGCCTCGAACCCGTAATCCGCCAGCAGCCCGGCCAGCCAGCCCCACCCGAACGCCGCCTCGAACGCCACCGGCGTCCCGGCCGGCAGATCACCGATCAGCCGCAGCATCGGCTCGGAACCGTTCACCCACGTTCCGGTTCAGCTGCACCTTGCCCTCGTCGGTGACCACCGCGACCCGGGACCTCTTGCGGTGCACGTCGATACCCACGTAAACAGACATTGCCGGGTCTCCTTTCCCAGCTCGGAACACTCACCCGGAGCGTCCCGCTACCGGGCTGAGCGGGAAAGAGGCCCGGCCCTCATAGGGTCAGATGAGGATGTCCGGCGATGTTGTCTCTGCCCTTATGGTCCGGCGATTCAGGAGTTATCTGGGCCCAGCGCCTGGGCGCGGACAAAACTGAGCAGCCGGGCGTGCCGCTCCAGCAGCGTGGCGGTGACTGCTGGCTCCAGGCCTGCCATACCGGTCAGCGCGGTGGGGATGTCGGCCAGCACGCCGGTCATTCCGGACACGATGGCCACGGCATCCGCGCCTTCCAGGTGGCGGTCCGGGCCGTTGATGACCGCGGCGCTGACCAGTCCGTCGGCAACGTCTTGGGAGCAGCCAAGGCCGACCTCGAGCAGGTCACTCCAGCGGCGGCCGAGCGTTCGCAATCCTGCCCAGGACCGGTAGCCGGTGAAGAGGGACTCCCACTGGCGGAGGATGAACTCCTCCCATCCGAGAACCGCCACATCATCCGGGTCATGGTCATACACGGCCCTCAGGGTACGGCGGAGACCACCAGTGCCTGCACCAGGGAACCGCGGGTGATCCTGCACGCGGCTATGAGCGGTCGAGGTCCGGGCTGTGCAGCGCGACAGTTTGACGCCGCGCTGATGGACGAGCGGGCCCAGCAGATCACATCCAACGGTGATCACGAAGATTCAGGCCGAATGAGGGCCGAAAAGCAAAGGGCCCCCGCTACCCGAGAGCGAGGCATACCCACACAACGGAGCGGGCGGGCACGCATTCGCCGCGATTTGGGACTTACGTCCTATGGACTGCCGGGCTGCTGGCCGCGCTGGCCGTTCGGCCCGTTCCGTCATGCCCTGCCAGCATACCACGCGACGTGAGTGATCAACCACCCAGCGACGTGTACCCAGTTCAAGCAGCTTACAGATACCTCCGGTCGGTGATGACGCTGAGGTCTGATCACCCGTACCCGACCGAGGTCCGATCGGCGGCAGATCCGGACGTCTGGCGGTAGTCACTGGAACGGCACCGCGTAGGACTGCGATCGCTACCGAGATGGGCTGGCATCGGATACGGTCCAGCGCATGCCGCCACCGGAGTCTGGTCTTCCCGGGAACATCGGAGCGCCAGCAACCCGGGCGCTGACCGCGGCCGGGTACACCGAACTCAGGCAGTTGGCGAACGTGCCCGCCGCTGAGCTGAGACAGCTACATGGCGTGGGACCCAAGGCCTTGAAGCTGCTGCAGGAAGCCCTTGAGCAGCAGGGCATGTCCCTCGGCTAGAACCGTGCCGTCAATGCGGCAAAAGCGGGCATTGTCCCGACGGTGCGGTTGTGCATATTCATGCGGTAAGTACCGCATGCTGCTGGCCACCCGCGTCTCGCCCGAACGAGGCTGTCTGAGCAGAGCGCGACCGTTCAGCTGGCGGTCGGCCCGGTGGGTCTGGAGGCCTTACCGGCCGTCCTTATCGGCGCGCACAAGGCGTCCTGGCGGCTGCGGGCCCTTCGGCCCTACTCTGGGCCCTCACCCGCTGAGAACGTTGGGGCATGAGAGGTTCTGTTCAGAATGCCTTGCGGCTGTTCACCCGGGCCATGCGGCCGCTCGCTCTGAGGTCAGCCGGCAAGGAAGGATCTGCCACTTCGGTCGTGCGCCATGTCGGGCGGCGATCGGGCCGGACGTACGAGACACCTGTCATCGCGGCCGTGCATGATGACAGCTTCTTGATCGCCCTGCCGTATGGCCAGCGCACCGATTGGCTGAAGAACGTCCTCAGCAAAGGCTCAGCAACCATTGTGCGCAATGGGCACGCGTACGAAGTCGGCCAGCCCGAGGTAATCCCGATGGCGGAGGCGACCGCCTACTTCCGGCCAAGAGAGCAGCGCATGCACCGGCAGTTCCATGTGGACTCTGCACTCCAGGTCCGTCAGCGGGAAGCTCACCGATAGCAGCCCGGTGGCGAATCAGACGGGGCGGACGCCAGCTCGGTGAAGTTCATCATGCTCAGGCGCTGCGCCCGCTCCCGGCCACAGCGAAGCATGCGAAACGTACCGATCGAGCCATGAGCGGTCGGCATGGTGCCCCCGGCGGCCATATCCGTAATCCCACCCCTTAACGATCGACAGTTAGTGAGCGATAATCAGGGGTGTGACTACGAGATCGCAGGACTGGGATGTTACCTATCACGGCATTCAGAATGACGAACGGCTGAATGCTAAAGACCCATCTCGTATCTTCGTCGAGCCGTCCAAGAGCGGCCCGACGGAGCGCGAGAACGTGCCCGTGCTGCGTGAGCTCGTCTCGGGCAGCGGCGAAGGCTGGTCTGCGTTGCAGTTCGGCTGGGGATATAACGGCCATGGCACGAGCGCAGCAGCTTGGGCGATTGGTGCAGTTCTACGCTGGGCCAGGGGATGGTATGCAAGCAATGGAATCGACATCCTCCCGCGTGCGATCGCGAAGCTACCCCCAGCGTTTACCCCCTGAGCCCTCTGTGAGCGTGCGTGGCGGAGGTTGATTTCCGCCCAAGATGTAAGCACGGGCGTCTCCGCGCCCAGGCCAGGGAAGACAGTCGCGGACAGGTGCAGAGGACGATGTAGGCGGTCAGAAGGCAAATCGGGTGGCGGTCGAGCTTCTTGCGGGCCCGTAACGCATGGTGATGCGTGGGTGTGGCGTCCGGAGGGCGATCTGGACGTCAGCACGCTCGTGACAAGCGTGCGTGAGTATATGGGCAGCTGGCCGGGCGCCCGGTTTCAGGCCGTCTCGGCGAGGCATCGCAGGCGGCCGGTAGCGGGAGGCATCCTTGAACTGGGCCAGGTAGGCCGCCACTGCCAGCCGCAGCTGATCAGTGAACGGCACCAGGTGATCGGACGGAACGGACGGCAAGGTCGGTGAAGATCATCATGCCCAGACATTGCGTCCCCTCACGCCCGCCGGGAAGCCCGCGGAACGTGCCAGGCGCGGCAGATCCGTGCGTTTCGCTGCGCTTCTGCAGCCTGCTTCCGGGTACACCGGTGTCGGCGATCCGATCCGGGATCCAGCCGCGACCAAGGTCCTGCCGTTAGTGGCGTTTGGTCTGGCCTCTGAATCGCCGCAATGCCGCTGTGACATCGCGCCTTCCAGGTGTATCAGCGGCTGTATCTGGCGCTCTTCCTCGGTAGGGACGCTTCGGCCCGTGCTGGGTTGCCCCGGTCCTCGCGGTTGCTAGATGCGCAGCGCGCAGTAAAGGAGGCGTGATGATGCACATGAACGGCGGTGGTACTCCGCAACTGGTTGTCTTGACGCCCGAATCTGACCGAGGCCGACGAATCCCCCTCGATAAGGACTACCTGCTCGTGGGGCGCGAGCCGGCCTGCGACGTTCGCTTCGACGACCCGCACGTCAGCCGGACCCACGCTGCGCTGCAGCGGCACCGGAACGGCGTCTACGTGGAGGATCTCGGCTCCTCCGGCGGCACGTTCGTCAACGGGGCGGCGGCAACCGCTCCCCGTGAGCTGCGTGACGGCGACATGCTGACCTTCGCGTCGGTGACGGCCCGGCTGGAATCCAGCGGCCCAGCCACCGACGAGACGCACACGCTGCCCGGTCGGCCGGGCGAACCCGCAGTGCTGCATCAGATCGACGAGCAGCGCGCGGGCGTCATCAACAATGTCGACCGCGACCAGTACATCTCCCACGTCCAGTACGTCGACCAGCAGCGCGAGAACTTCCTCCGTGAGGTCGCGGCGACCAAGACCAAGGCCCGATGGCTCGCCTGGACCGGGTTCCTGCTTTTCGTGGTGGGCTTCGGTATCTTCGCCGCTGCCGACCTGAGCTTCATAAAGGGGATCAGCGACGCTATCCAGAACGGCGGCGAACCGTCGACGACCAGTCCCTTTGGCCGCGAAATTGGCGGGGTTCCGTTCGGGCTGGTCGGCTGGGCACTGGCCGCACTCGGCATGATCCTGCTCGTCGTGGGGATCGTGCTGCACGTCGTCGCCACCTCGCGGCGCAGGCGTGCGTACCGCGACTTCCCGGTACTCCCGCCGTGGCCGGATGCCGGGCCGATGAGGAGAGCCTCGTGAGCCCCCAGATACAGAACCAGCACGCCGTCGTCATCAACAACGTCGACCGCGACCAGGTGATCTACGGCAATCAATACGGGACGGTGGTCACCAGCGAAGACGCGCGGCGCGCCGTCCGCGACCTCCGCAGCGCACTGGCTGACACCGCCCTCGATGATGCCACCTCGGCCCGGGCTCGGGCCGAAGTGGCGGAGATCGACGCAGCGGTGCATGCGCCGGAACCGGATAAGGGCAAGGCCGCCGGCCCGCTCAAACGGCTCGTCGAGTTGCTCGCCGACGCCGGATCACTCGCCACGGCAGGCGCGGCCCTGATGGGCCCACTGCAGGCCCTTGCTGGCTGGCTGGGAGCTCACGGAGCGGCCATTTTCAGCCTGCTCGCCCTGTAGGCACATCGCGATGAGAGAACCAGCATGCCGGTGGCCATCTGCACGTGCCGTCAGTCTACGTCAGCGTCGCCCGGTCTGGTGCACGACCCACCTGGCGAATGGATCCGGGACGCTCACCGACGCGTTGACAGGATTCGCCGCCCAGGCGGCAAAGATTCCGGCGGGACCCACTCCAGACGCTGAAGCTCTAGTCACCTACGCGCTTATCCGAAGATGAATGGTGAACATTATGTGGAATGTAATTGCGGCAGTTATATCTGTCGTCATGACTTCGCTGCTTGCCTGGTTCATTGGGACACGCGTTTCGCATGGCTGGGACGAAGTAAAGAGGCAGCATGAATCCGATCTGGCCGCCCTGCAGTCTTTCTACAGATGTTATGGTTCCTTTTTTGCCGCGTGGAAGATGTGGGGCGTCTATCTGAGAAGCCATGCCGCAGAGGGCAAATTTCCCCAATTCCCGGCCGACGATGCAACCGCATGGAATATTCTGAAAGAGGCCGAAAGTGCCGAAGGAGGCTTCGAGACAGTCTTGATAAAACTGGCCTCAGAATATGCTAGTGACGGGCGGGATCGGATTCTACTAGCTTCGTTCCGGCAAGGAGCGCAGTCACTTCGCGAGTCCATTCGGGACGGAATGCCGCTGACCTGGAAGGCGCAACCTCACTCCTCTAGAGAAAAGAGCAGTGAAGACCAGCGCAGGCGACTGCTTGACTACCGCAAGTACCGCGCTTTCAAAGCTCTATGTGAATATGTTGCCATAAAGCTGGCTCGTGGTTCTCACGATAGTCAGAACTTTCCAGGAAAGGATAAACTCAGCCTCAACTCAGGTCACACCCCATCACAAAGGAGGGATCATGCATTTCCAGTACTGCTTGGTCTTCGGCCGACAAGAACTACTGACCAGAATAAAGCTATAGAAGCATTCATAGAGGTCACACAGACAGCTGTAGTTGGCAGGCATTGGTACGAAATAGCCGAGAAGGAATTCAATTTGCCACCTGTACGGTAACAGTTGTCTGTGCAAGAGATCGTTGAGTTCATGAAGGCCATTCGATGCTGGCCGCACATGCGATTCAGTGCGTGTAATCTGTAATTTGTCCGGAGTGCAGCGCATGAATGCCTGCTTCTTCACTTTAGCTGGATCTTAGGAAGCGGTCGGAACGCCGTGGTAGGCACACATTAACTCTACAGACATCCGCGCAGGCAACATACTCAATTGGGTGCGGTTCTTCTGGAGTGAGGACGCGTGAGGATGGATTACGCCGTGCGGGCATGTCTGCCCGGTTTGCCCGTGTCGGTGTGTGCTTAAAGGGCTCCTTCCCGTTACGTTCCTGGTTGCTTGACGACCGGAACGGAAAAGAAGGAGCCCGATGCAAGAGTACGCGGCGGAGCCTGAGGGCGGGGCGTTCACGGAGTCCAGGGCGTATTACCGGGAGCTGGAGGAGTGGCTGTCCGGTGAGGGGGCTGCGGGGCTGCGGCACGCTGACCTGGAGGATCAGCTGCAGGAGCGGGGCCGGGAGCTGCTGCGGCGGATGCACCAGGATCACCTGGACCTGCTGGCCGCGCGGGAGGAGCGCCGCGACGGCGTGAGGGGACCGGACGGGATCGCGCGGACGCGCGCGGAGAAGGGGCACGGCAGGCCGCTGGCGACCGTGTTCGGCCAGGTCAGGGTGTCCCGGGTCGCCTACCGGGCACTGGGCACGGCGAACGTGCACCCGCTGGACGCGGCGCTGAACCTGCCGGCGGAGAAGCAGTCGCACGGGCTGCGGAAGCTGGCCGCGGCCGGGTCCGCCCGCGGCTCGTTCGATGACGCGGCCGCCGCGATCACCCGCGCGGCCGGGGTGAAGACCGGGAAACGGCAGGTAGAGCAGCTTGCCGCCCGCGCCGCCATCGACGTGGACGCGTTCTACGCCAGCCGAAGGCCGGGCCCGGCACCTGATGAGCACGTGCTGGTGCTGACCGGTGACGGGAAGGGGATCGTGATGCGGCCGGACGCGCTGCGCCCGGCTACCGCGAAGGCCGCCGCCGCGGGCGGGAACAAGCTGGCCACCCGCCTGTCGCCGGGGGAAAAACACGGGCGCAAGCGGATGGCCGAACTGGCCTGCGTCTATGACGCCGCCCCGGCGCCGCGGGTGCCTGACGACATCATCACCCCGCCCGGCAGGGAGAAAGGTGAGCGCAGCCGGGGGCCGCAGGCCGCCGGCAAGTGGCTGACCGCCTCGGTCGCCGACGACATCCCCGCCGTCATCGCCGCCGCCTTCGGCGAGGCAGAGCGCCGCGACCCCGGCCACCGCCGTACCTGGATCGCCCTGGTGGACGGCAACCGGCAGCAGATCGAGGCGATCACCACCGAGGCCGGGCGCCGCGGCGTCACCGTGACCGTCATCTGCGACTTCGTCCACGTCCTGGAATACGCCTGGAAAGCCGCATGGTCTTTCTTCGATAAAGGCGACCCCGACGCCGAGGCATGGGTAGCCGCCCAGGCCGCCAGGATCCTGGAGGGCAAGGCCGCCCAGGTCGCGGCTGGAATCCGCCGACGCGCCACCACCTTCGGCTACTCCGCCGCCGAACGCGAGGGCGCCGACGCCTGCGCGGACTACCTCACCGCCAAGAGGCCGTACCTGGACTACGCCGCCGCACTGGCCGCCGGGTGGCCCATCGCCACCGGCGTAATAGAAGGCGCATGCCGCCACCTGGTCAAAGACCGCATGGACATCACAGGAGCCAGATGGGGCCTGGACGGCGCCGAAGCCGTAACCAGTCAGGCCCCCAGTTGATCTGCGGTGTGTCGGTGCTGGTGCCCGGTTTGTGATCATGGTTTGGTTCGGGGGTGCCGAATCCGGAGCAGCCGTCGTATGAGGAGCTTGCTGCCCGGAACGCGGAACTGACGGCGCGGGTCGCGGAGCTGCTGGCGGTGGTGGCGGAGCAGGCCGCGATGATTGGGACGCTGCGGGCCGAGGTGGCGGCGCTGCGCCGGCAGGCGGGCCGGGACTCCTCGAACTCCTCCCAGCCCCCGAGCCAGGACAGCCCCGCGGCGAAGGCGAAGAAGAAGGCCGGCCAGCGGGAGGCACGGCGGGCGCGGCCGGGCCGGGCGCAGGGCGGGCAGAAAGGCCATCCGGGTGCGAGCCTGGCGTGGGCCGCCCGCCCGGATGAGACCCGGGTCGTTGAGCCGGGTCCCTGCGGCGGGTGCGGCGCCTGCCTGGCCGGCGCTGACGGGCGGGTCGCTTGTGCCGTGCAGGTCGTGGATATCCCGCCGGCGGCGCTGATGGTGACGGAGTACCAGATGATGCGCCGCACCTGCGGGTGCGGGCAGGTCACGGCCGCTCCGCCGCCGCGGGGCGTGACCGGCGGCCCGGTCTGCTACGGCCCGGACGTGGTGGCGGCGGCGACGCTGCTGGCCAGCACGGACGTGATCGGGATCGAGCGGGCCGCAGACGTGATGGGCGCCTTGTCCAAGGCGCCGGTCTCGACGGGTTTCGTGTCGCGGTGCCTGGTCCGCCTGGACGCGGCGTTAACCGCCGCCGGGTTCGAGGACGCGCTCAAGGACAGCCTGAAAGCGGCGGAAGTACCCGGGACTGACGAGACCCCCGCCCCGCTCACCTCGGCGGCCACCAGCGCGGAAGGCTGCGGGAACCCGCACGTCTATACGGTGCGGACCACGCGGGCCTATACCGGCGGCGGGCCGGACCTGATCTGGTACGGCGCAGCCGGGAACCGCACCAAGGCGGCGATCACCGGGTTCGGGATCCTGGACCGCTACCGCGGGGTCCTCGTCCGCGACGACTACGGCGGCTACCTCAGCTACGACACCACGCTGGCCGGCGTCCAGCAGTGCCTGGCCCACCTGTATAGGTACCTTGACGACGCCTGCGCGACCGGCCCGGAATCCCAGATCTGGACCCAGCAGGCCGGCGACGCCCTCCGCGAGGCCGCCGCCGCCGTCAGGACCGGCCGCGCTGCCAGCCGCGCCAGCCTCGACCCCGCGCTCCTGGCCCGGCTGCGCCACAGCTACGACCAGGCCATCGCCTACGGGATCTCGGTGAACCTATCCCGGCCCTGGCACAAGGGCAATCACCCAGGGCTGATCCTGGCCCGGCGGCTCAAACGCAAGGCCAGCCAGGTCTGGCTATTCGCCACCCGCTTGACGTGCCCGCCACGAACAACGGATCGGAGAACGCCGTCCGCGGCTACACTCGACTTTCTCACTTATGCGGCTGGGCTCTCCCAGGCCAGGCGGATGGCGCTGATTTCTGCGGGGGTCAGCTGGTCAGCGTGAGGTTGCCGATATTTCGCGGCGATCAGGACGCGCCTGAGTTTGGCGGTCATGCCGGCGGTGGGGGTTCGGTCTTGGTGGCGTACCAGGGGGCTCGCGCCCGGTGCTCATCGACGTCGGAGGGGTCGTGGCCGGCGGTGGCGTACCAGAGGATGGCCAGGGTCTGGCAGGCCAGGGTGAACGGGATGGTGGCGCGGACCGCGCGGGCGGTGCGGTTGCGGGCCTGCCCGGCGCCGAAGACCTGCCGGGCGTCCTCGAACGCGACCTCGATGGACCATCTGGCCGCGTACCGCTCGATGATAGCGGCGGGGCTGGCGTCCAGGTCGGTGGTGACCAGGGCGATGTCGTAGCCGGTGCGCGAGCGGTCGCGGACCAGAACGACCTGGACCGGGCGGGAGCCGAAGACGGAGTGCCACAGGCAGGTGAACGCGGCGGCCTGCACGGCAGCGGTTTTCCGGTAGCGGGTCACGGTGACCGGCGTGAAGCTGGCTGCCGCGGCGAGAGCGGGCAGGGCGGGCAACCGGGCGCCCTTGACGCGGGGCCGTCCGCGGCGGCCGGTGCGCGGCGGCGGCAGCTCGTGCAAGGCGGCGTCCTTGCGCAGCCTGGTCGTCCAGGTCACCGTAGCGGGCAGCTTCCGGAGTTCTTTCCCGGCGTAGGCAGCATCGGCCACCACGCAGATGGTGCGGCCAGGCAGCGCGGCGGCGAGGTCTTCTGCGATGCGGCGGGCCAGCCACAGCCGGGACTTTGAGTTTGTGCCCTTGACCACGAGCCTGGCGAGCACCGGCAGGCACACCGGGCGGGACAGTACCGGCAGCGTAACGATGATCCCGGCGATGACCCAGTTGTTCCCGTACCCGGTCTTGTCCTTCCCCGCCCCGGACCCGTCGTGGAACCACGATGCCGCCCAGACCTTCTTGCCCCGGCGGCGGAACAGCGTGTCATCAACCGCCACCGTCACCGGCTCCCCGGCCGGGACCAGCAGCGCCACCACCAGGCGGGCCAGGGCAAGGCCGAGGTCAGCGGGCTGCCACCGGGCGCGGGCGAAGAAATAGTGCGCCCGGTGGTGCGGCCAGGCGCGGGACAGGCCTGCGCCGGTCAGCATCCCGCACACCGTCCGCCGCCCGGTCTGCGCCCAGAACCCGCAGGCCAGCGCGCAGAACGTGCGGTACGACGGGGCGGTGAAACACGGCTGGAACCAGACCAGCAGCACCTGCAGGGATACAGGTAGGGTCACGTCCGGGAGCATCGGCGGGATTCCGTTCGCAAGGCGGTCTCACAAGCACCGCCGATGCTCCCGCCATCACCAGGCGCACTGACCAATATCCGCGTTGCAGCAGCTCATGCCGTGTGTCGCGACCGCCCTGTCCCGTCAGGCCCTTTGAGGTGCCCCGAAGCCACCGGCAGCCTGTACTACCGGGCTGTCCGCAGATCCACCAACTCGAAAAGTGCGAAAGTCGAGTGGTCTACAAGCTCGCCGCCAAAATCAGCGGCTGCTGGCGCACCCTGGCAACCCTGCAGCGCCACTGCCGCATCCGCTCCTACCTCACCACCGCCCGCAGCCACGGCCACCACCCCCTCGCCGCCATCCGCGACGCCCTCAACGGCAACTGCTGGATGCCACCCCACCCAGCATGATCAACTAACCACGCACCCCTGACTGGTTACAGCGGGCGGAGCGTGTTCAGCGTGGCGGGGTGGCGGGTCCGCTTGTCCTAACCAGAGAAGAAGCGGTGCAGTTCTGCGGCTACCCGATCGGGCTTTTGGCTGTTGTCCGGGGCGGTGTGCCCGGTGCCGTGCAGCACTACTCGTCTTGCGTCTGGCAGGACCCGGCTGAGCCCGTCGAGTGAGGCGGTGAGGTTGCGGGCACTCCTGGAGCCGCCGAGCAGAAGAATGTCCCAAGAGAGCCCCCCGAATCGCTCCAGCGCCCCGGCCGCGCCGTTAACGGTCTGCGCGTCGTACGGCAGGGTGGGGATGAGCTCGCGAGGGGACATCACACCGTCGGGCGTCGGCCGGTCAGCCGTCCGCTTAATGGCGAAGTCCAGGGCGGCACCCAGGGGGTGCCGGGGGATCCAGCGGATCACGGAAGTCCGGTCGGCGGTGGCCTTGAGCACCGTCACGAGCGCGGCTCCGGGCTTACCCGCTGTGAGCTGCCGTTGGTACTGAGGGGCCCAGTCACCGTGAACGACGCTATCGAAGGTCAGCGGAGGCTCATAAAGCGCCAGCTTGGTGATATCCGGGCGGACCAGGGCCGCCTCGATCGCGATGACCGCTCCGGCACTGAGGCCGAAGACCCGGCTGGCGCCGCAGGCGTCCAGCAGCGCGCTGAGGTCTTCGATCTCGGTGCTCAGCCCGTGGAACTCACCGTACGGCCCGCTCCTGCCACGGCCGCGCCTATCAGGCACGTAGACCATGAACGCTCCGGACAGGGCACAGGCAAGCCGCATAAGATTCGCTGATGACTGGCCCGCTCCATGGAGCAGGACGACCGCTGGACCGGCTCCGACCCGCTGGTAACCAATCGTCGTCCCGTCGGCAGAGCGCACCTCGCCCAGCGCAGATTCTGCAGCGCTGGAGCCGGGCTCCCCGTTCACGGCCCCGATCCTACGCCGGGTCCCGGCCCGGCCCTGTCCAGCTTGGTCATTCCCTCCGCCATCATCCGTCACCGAGTCACGGGGCGCCCGGACGGTGCCATGACCAGAATTAGGCCGCAAAACCCACACACGCTGGCAGGCGAAACCCCAGGTCAACCCCCTGACCTACGCGATGCCGAAACATGGCCCAAGTCAGGGAACGCCCCGCCCGGCGGCATGTGCGGATGAGTGCCGGGTCGCTGGTGGGCGAGGGGCCTGTCTACAGGGCGATAAGCCCCGCGCTTGTGGCCCGGAATCCGCAAGCCTCCAGGTAGAACCCACGGAGGTCATCCTCGAAATCAACATGCAGCCATTCGCAGCCCGCGAGCCGGGCTTCGCGGGCGGCCACCTCGACAAGCCCGTAGCCGGCTCCCTGATGCCGCAGACGTGTCACGACCACGGTATCGAGGAGGAAAGCGTGAATCCCGCCGTCCCAGGCGACGTTGACGAACCCGGCCAGCTCGCTGCCGTCCCGCGCACACACCCAGCCCAGGCTGTGCTGCTGCACCTGCGCCCGCCAGTCACGCTGGCGGGCAGGCTGGCCGAAGCCCTCGGCATGCAGGGCTTCCACCTCGGCGCTGCTGAACTGCCCGCGCCAGTCATAGGTGATCACCAGGCCACGGTAGAAGGCGCGGGAACCACGCATCGCTGCGACGCTGCCCCTTGTGCCTGGCCATCATGGTCACCGGGCATGCCCGGCCGCCCGATTCGCAGGCGGGTGAGGATCTGGAGCCGGTCCGGGGGGATGCTGGGGGAGGTGGCTCAACCACAATGCGCGTTAAGGAGGGAGAAGGTAGTTGGACCACAGCGCAGCCGTGCCAGCGGTACCGGAGGGTGGTGGCAGCGCGCTGGACGCGGACGGGTACGTCGTTGTGCCGACCGGCCTGCCCTCCTCGTTCCTCGAAGCCGTCGTGGACGAAATCTGGCACCATGCCGGTGCCACACCCGGCGACCCCGCCACGTGGTACCAGCCGGCCGTCATCCGGCCACGGTCGGGGATGGTTGAGATGTACCACTACCAGTCGATGTGGGACGTCCGCCAGCACCCGGCGGTCTACCGGATTTTCCGCGACCTGCACCGCACGGGGGAATTGTGGGTCTCCATCGACCGGGTCGCGTTCAAGCCACCGGTCCGGCCCGGCCAGCCCGGCTACGACCAGCCTGGCTTCATCCACTGGGACACCGACATCAACAGGTACCCAGATATCCCCTTCGCGCTGCAAGGGGTTCTGGCGCTTGAGGACACGTCCGCCGACATGGGCGGCTTCCAATGCGTCCCCTCCATCTACCGCGACCAGCAGCGCTTCCTCGACGAACAGCCCAAAGCTGGCCCGGTCCCCCGTGCCCCCGGCATCGGCGACCATCCGATTGTCAAGGTTCCGCTGGCCGCGGGCGACCTGGCTATCTGGAAGACGACGCTCTTGCACGGAAACGGCAGGAACTCCGCTCAGCGCCCCCGGCTGGCCCAGTACCTCACCATGAACCCGCCGCCCCCTGCCGGAGAGCAGCGCGAGACGGTGCGGCGAAACCGCATCATGTCGTGGTCGGCCTGCGCGCCACCAGACGGCGATGCCTTTCCCGGTGACCCGCGCCGCATCGAGGAGCAGCGAGGTGAACCGGCGTCGCTCAGCCTGCTGGGCCGGCGCCTGCTGGGACTCGACGAATGGCCCCAGCCCCCAGGCACGCCCTGATCGCTCGCATTGCGGCATGAGCCCGCGCCGGTTCGCAGTCAGCCGTGCTCGTTCCTATTAGCGGGCCGTGATTGTGGCTTGATGGTGAAATATCTGCCAGCGGCCGGGGGCGGTGCGGCGCCACAGCGAGGTGCGGTTGGATCGCCTGCCGTGATTTTCGGAAGTGTATTTGACCATGACCAGGCCGTCCGCTAGCAGCCATCCCCTCATGTTGTCTACGGTGATGGGCTCGCCGTCAGGGTCGGCCGCCGTGGCCACGCGCTCGGCTGTTCCTTCGTATCCGATCTCGTCCCCGGAGGCCCCGAACTCGTGGAAGTCGGGTGCGAGCAGCTGCCCGAACCGGGCCGCGTCGGCTCGGCACGCCAGGCTCAGCGACTCATGCTCGGCCGCCATGGCCTGCGCGATCTGCTCAGCAGCACTGGCCTGCCCGGCGGCCTTGCCCATGCCAGGGATTCTGGCAGCCAGGCGCCAGCCGGGCCACCTGTCCCCGCCAGTTACTCACCTTCCCCGCATACTGGGAGCGGCAGAAGAGGATGAGTCTCAAGATCGGCCAACGACTGCTACTGCGAGTTTCGGATGAGGGACCTGGCTCTCCGGCGCACCGGCCCTGAGTTATCCAGGATGGTGAGAGACTTCGCCCATGGCACCTCAGGACATCGACAGTTACCTCGCCACCGTTGACGAACCCAAGCGCACCACGTTGGAGGAGCTGCGGCGGTCCATCCTGGCAGTAATTCCTGACGCCGAGCAGTGCATCTCTTACGGGATGCCGGCGTTCAAGGTACGGGGCAAGACCGTGGCCGGCTTCGCTGCATTCAAGAATCACCTGAGCTACTTGCCGCACAGCGGATCCGTACTTGAGAAGCTAGGCGGTTACCTTGCCAGCTATCAGAGCACGAAAGGGTCTCTGCACTTTGCGATCGACGAGCCACTGCCACCCGGCCTGGTTAACAAGCTAGTAAGTACGCGAATGCAGGAACTCGGACTTCCTTAGCATCCGTCGGCATCGGCTGCTTGCTGGTCGCGGCAGATGAGTACGTCAGTCGAGCGTGTGTGCGATGGACATCAAAGTCGTCGGCCGTGGATGCTGGTTCTCGTGGACGGGAGCCTCAGCGGTGACGGTGCCCCCGCCGTTCCAGCTGTGTATCGCGGAAGGGTGCAGCTCTCCTGGAGTGAGCTCATGCGGCGAGGGCATAGTCGTCGGGGTAGCGTGCGTTGTGGATGCGCTTGTGTTCTTGCCGCAGGTGGAAACGCCAGTATTGGCTGGAATCGCCGTTGGCGATGAGGACGCGGAGCTTGAGGATGGCTTCGGCGCCGTCCAGGCCCCATCTGGCTCCTGTGATGTCCATGCGGTCTTTGACCAGGTGGCGGCATGCGCCTTCTATTACGCCGGTGGCGATGGGCCACCCGGCGGCCAGTGCGGCGGCGTAGTCCAGGTACGGCCTCTTGGCGGTGAGGTAGTCCGCGCAGGCGTCGGCGCCCTCGCGTTCGGCGGCGGAGTAGCCGAAGGTGGTGGCGCGTCGGCGGATTCCAGCCGCGACCTGGGCGGCCTTGCCCTCCAGGATCCTGGCGGCCTGGGCGGCTACCCATGCCTCGGCGTCGGGGTCGCCTTTATCGAAGAAAGACCATGCGGCTTTCCAGGCGTATTCCAGGACGTGGACGAAGTCGCAGATGACGGTCACGGTGACGCCGCGGCGCCCGGC
This sequence comes from uncultured Actinomycetes bacterium, assembly GCA_963837515.1. Lineage (GTDB taxonomy): Bacteria > Actinomycetota > Actinomycetes > Streptosporangiales > Streptosporangiaceae > RYN-230. Next base: position 30,415 of record CAWINT010000013.1, on the reverse strand, counting down.
CTCGGTGGTGATCGCCTCGATCTGCTGCCGGTTGCCGTCCACCAGGGCGATCCAGGTACGGCGGTGGCCGGGGTCGCGGCGCTCTGCCTCGCCGAAGGCGGCGGCGATGACGGCGGGGATGTCGTCGGCGACCGAGGCGGTCAGCCACTTGCCGGCGGCCTGCGGCCCCCGGCTGCGCTCACCTTTCTCCCTGCCGGGCGGGGTGATGATGTCGTCAGGCACCCGCGGCGCCGGGGCGGCGTCATAGACGCAGGCCAGTTCGGCCATCCGCTTGCGCCCGTGTTTTTCCCCCGGCGACAGGCGGGTGGCCAGCTTGTTCCCGCCCGCGGCGGCGGCCTTCGCGGTAGCCGGGCGCAGCGCGTCCGGCCGCATCACGATCCCCTTCCCGTCACCGGTCAGCACCAGCACGTGCTCATCAGGTGCCGGGCCCGGCCTTCGGCTGGCGTAGAACGCGTCCACGTCGATGGCGGCGCGGGCGGCAAGCTGCTCTACCTGCCGTTTCCCGGTCTTCACCCCGGCCGCGCGGGTGATCGCGGCGGCCGCGTCATCGAACGAGCCGCGGGCGGACTCGATCGCGGCCAGCTTCCGCAGCCCGTGCGACTGCTTCTCCGCCGGCAGGTTCAGCGCCGCGTCCAGCGGGTGCACGTTCGCCGTGCCCAGTGCCCGGTAGGCGACCCGGGTCACCCTGACCTGGCCGAACACGGTCGCCAGCGGCCTGCCGTGCCCCTTCTCCGCGCGCGTCCGCGCGATCCCGTCCGGTCCCCTCACGCCGTCGCGGCGCTCCTCCCGCGCGGCCAGCAGGTCCAGGTGATCCTGGTGCATCCGCCGCAGCAGCTCCCGGCCCCGCTCCTGCAGCTGATCCTCCAGGTCAGCGTGCCGCAGCCCCGCAGCCCCCTCACCGGACAGCCACTCCTCCAGCTCCCGGTAATACGCCCTGGACTCCGTGAACGCCCCGCCCTCAGGCTCCGCCGCGTACTCTTGCATCGGGCTCCTTCTTTTCCGTTCCGGTCGTCAAGCAACCAGGAACGTAACGGGAAGGAGCCCTTTAAGCACACACCGACACGGGCAAACCGGGCAGACATGCCCGCACGGCGTAATCCATCCTCACGCGTCCTCACTCCAGAAGAACCGCACCCATCGCGGAACAGAGGGAAGGCCCGGGCCGGTGTTGTTCACCCTCGACGTCGATGGCGAACGGTTCGCCATCCGCCGACCTGGAGACGGTGGTACCGACTATGACTGGCTGAGCGGGGCTGACGAGGGCTACGGATTCGGGTCGAGCGGGACACCGAATCGGTCGGTGGAGGAGCACCGAAAGAGCATTCGCGTCTTCCTCGCCATGATCGATCCCAATACGGGCTACATCGGGGACGACTGAGAGGTGCATGTAATCCATTTGAAACCTTTACCAGACAGACTGAAGTGATCTCAGTGAAATAGATCCACCGCTGACCGGCCGCCTTCATGATCGTGGTGTATGAGAGTTGCACCTCGTACTCTCATAGGTGGGATCACGTCAATTGTCATATCGGAAAGAGGCTTCGCGTCAAACCTCAACGCCGCAGATGCGGGCGTTGCTGGCAGGTAGTGCGTACTCTCCCACATCACCTTTCGCCGGAGTTCCTCGCGTGACCTGCGGGGAGGTAGGGGTTGCGGGATACAGCAATGACCTGTTTCACGTGGCGATTACGGCGCTGACAGCGGCGGCCAGAAGGAGAAGGAGGCTAGCACCTGCGGCCACCCAGCCCCAGTTCACCCACCGATGCTTGGCCAGCACTCTGTCCGCCAGCAGGAAAAGGTCCGCCGTAATGGCTGAGAGCTCGAAGGCCTCATCCGCCGACCGGAGCATCTTCAGCCCTATGCCACGGTCCATACGGGCGATGGTGCCGAACCAGTACAGCGCGGCGGGCTGGTAGCGAACGTGCCCCTGCGAATCTTGTTCGGTGAAGGATTTCTTGATCTCAGCGAGTCTCGCGTTGGATAGCCGCGAATATAGGCAGGCGATCGCCATCAGGATCGAGATCGCTGTCGCCACCGCCGCTCCGGCCAAAAGAAACCAGGTCGCCGGCGGCAGGCTGGTATGGAGCTTGACGAGCTTCTGCGAAGAGGTAATGACGACGCTCGAAAGTACGGTTATGTAGATACCGTTCAGGGTGAGCAGCAACTGCCCCTTCGAGTCCGCCACCTTATACCAGTCCAGCGTAGAGGCGTAGACCCCCCGGGAAAACGCCAGCGCTCCTGGCGGGATGGAAAATTCGGTGGGCATGCCACGAGTGTCACGCCTGCGTCGGCTGACGTCGAGCCCACAAGCAGACCCACCAGGAACGCGCAGGTCAAAGGCCGCAGGCATACTGGCGCCACCGTGATCAGCGGCTTACCCCGCGAGGACACAGGCCAGCGCTCATCACCGCGTACGTTCACCCGCCTCACACCCGCTACCGGCACAACCGTCAGCCGACTCCGCGCACGGCCCGCGGTCATGACAGTGCGAGCCTATGGGCTCCCCACTGGTGCAGAATCAGGTCATGCGCCGTGAGCCACATCCGTATCTGCGGGGCGAACTGGTTGTCGTGATCGACTGTTCCCAGCTGGACCGTTCAGCAAAATTCTGGACCGGCGTGCTGGGGTATGTCCGCGACGAAGTTGCCACCGGCCGCTATCAGAGCTTGCTGCCAGCAGATGGCAAGGGCACCGAGATTCTTCTGCAGCAGGTCCCCGAGGGCAAGCACGGCAAGAACCGGGTTCACCTCGACTTGCGCACACGCGAACTTGAGCCTGAGATGCAACGGCTGCTCAGCCTTGGTGCCCAGGTCCTGACGGAGTGGCCGGTCAGCGAGGCGGGATGGCGCTGGCACATCCTTGCCGACCCAGACGGCAACGAGTTTTGCGTGCTGCAACCACCAGCTTCGCACTGGCCAGGCTAGAAGCACCCCTCTGCCGGCCATCCCCACCCTCGCCGCGAAACCGCTTGCACAACGCGGCAATTGCGGGCGCTCACCGTCGAGCGGGCGCGATGCATGAACATACGGCGGCCCTTCTTTGTCTGCGGCGGTTCGAGATGGGCGCCCGCGGGTAGAGGTCGGCGGCATGACCATGTACAAGGTGAACGAGGCGGCGGTTAAGCAGGCCCGGCGACTCATCGACGAGGGCACCGTCGATACGGAGACCGGGTGGGGCGAGGCCGCGCCGGCTGCGGCCGAGGGCAACAAGGAGATCGAGCGCGAGGGCTATGACGGCTACGGCCGCTGGCATCTAGGCATCGACACCGAGGCGTCCGAGGAGACCAAGGACCGCTACGGCTTCCCCTATGGGGACTTCAAGAAGGTCAACCGGTCCGCCCTCATCCACGCCAAGCAGCGTGCATCGCAGAACGACCACGAGGAGATCGAGAAGGTGGCCGGCGACCTGCTCGACCGGCTGGACGAGCGGCAGGACTGACCGGCAACCTCGGGCCGTCTTGTTGCTGGCGTTGCCTCAGCAGATGCCGCACGCAGTGATGACCATCCAGGTCGCCGAATGATAGCCCAGCCCGCGATAGGCCTCCACTTGGCCGCGCTGGGAGCGGCATGACAGCGCGTCTAGTACGAGGATGGGCGCTTAGGCTTCGGGCTATACCGGGGCGGAGCGGGTTGCTGATATTCATGCGGGCCGATCAGAGCTCGAGCTGATAACGTTCTGTGCCGCCACTACATCAATGTCCGCGACGTATGATTTATGGAGATCCTGGATGCCATCTTCAATGCGTGCCTTGAATAGGTTGAGCCGTTCATTTGGGTTGGTGCTGATGTAAGGAGGGTTATTCAGGCCGCCCGGTAGAAGTGCAGGCCAACTACCGCTGAGATAGTCGTCTCAAATGTTTTGAGCGGGCGCCGGTAGTCCGTGTGCATGATGGTCCAGTTCTTGAAGTGCGAGATCACTTGCTCGATCATCCAGCGGATCTTGTTGACTTGGCTGCTGTATTCTTTCTGCCAGTCGATCAGTTCACCTCCTGCCGGTTTCCTGCAGTAACCAGTCAGGCCCCCAGTTGATCTGCGGTGTGTCGGTGCTGGTGCCCGGTTTGTGATCATGGTTTGGTTCGGGGGTGCCGAATCCGGAGCAGCCGTCGTATGAGGAGCTTGCTGCCCGGAACGCGGAACTGACGGCGCGGGTCGCGGAGCTGCTGGCGGTGGTGGCGGAGCAGGCCGCGATGATTGGGACGCTGCGGGCCGAGGTGGCGGCGCTGCGCCGGCAGGCGGGCCGGGACTCCTCGAACTCCTCCCAGCCCCCGAGCCAGGACAGCCCCGCGGCGAAGGCGAAGAAGAAGGCCGGCCAGCGGGAGGCACGGCGGGCGCGGCCGGGCCGGGCGCAGGGCGGGCAGAAAGGCCATCCGGGTGCGAGCCTGGCGTGGGCCGCCCGCCCGGATGAGACCCGGGTCGTTGAGCCGGGTCCCTGCGGCGGGTGCGGCGCCTGCCTGGCCGGCGCTGACGGGCGGGTCGCTTGTGCCGTGCAGGTCGTGGATATCCCGCCGGCGGCGCTGAGGGTGACGGAGTACCAGATGATGCGCCGCACCTGCGGGTGCGGGCAGGTCACGGCCGCTCCGCCGCCGCGGGGCGTGACCGGCGGCCCGGTCTGCTACGGCCCGGACGTGGTGGCGGCGGCGACGCTGCTGGCCAGCACGGACGTGATCGGGATCGAGCGGGCCGCAGACGTGATGGGCGCCTTGTTCAAGGCGCCGGTCTCGACGGGTTTCGTGTCGCGGTGCCTGGTCCGCCTGGACGCGGCGTTAACCGCCGCCGGGTTCGAGGACGCGCTCAAGGACAGCCTGAAAGCGGCGGAAGTACCCGGGACTGACGAGACCCCCGCCCCGCTCACCTCGGCGGCCACCAGCGCGGAAGGCTGCGGGAACCCGCACGTCTATACGGTGCGGACCATGCGGGCCTATACCGGCGGCGGGCCGGACCTGATCTGGTACGGCGCAGCCGGGAACCGCACCAAGGCGGCGATCACCGGGTTCGGGATCCTGGACCGCTACCGCGGGGTCCTCGTCCGCGACGACTACGGCGGCTACCTCAGCTACGACACCACGCTGGCCGGCGTCCAGCAGTGCCTGGCCCACCTGTATAGGTACCTTGACGACGCCTGCGCGACCGGCCCGGAATCCCAGATCTGGACCCAGCAGGCCGGCGACGCCCTCCGCGAGGCCGCCGCCGCCGTCAGGACCGGCCGCGCTGCCAGCCGCGCCAGCCTCGACCCCGCGCTCCTGGCCCGGCTGCGCCACAGCTACGACCAGGCCATCGCCTACGGGATCTCGGTGAACCTATCCCGGCCCTGGCACAAGGGCAATCACCCAGGGCTGATCCTGGCCCGGCGGCTCAAACGCAAGGCCAGCCAGGTCTGGCTATTCGCCACCCGCTTCGACGTGCCCGCCACGAACAACGGATCGGAGAACGCCGTCCGCGGCTACAAGCTCGCCGCCAAAATCAGCGGCTGCTGGCGCACCCTGGCAACCCTGCAGCGCCACTGCCGCATCCGCTCCTACCTCACCACCGCCCGCAGCCACGGCCACCACCCCCTCGCCGCCATCCGCGACGCCCTCAACGGCAACTGCTGGATGCCACCCCACCCAGCATGATCAACTAACCACGCACCCCTGACTGGTTACTTCCTGCAGGGCGTGATCATGTTGTTTCCGATGTACCCTTTGTCGCCGATCCAGTTCTTCGGGTTCAAGGTCAGTAGCACGCCCGATTCTTCCTGGCAGTAGTTGTCATGACGGCTTCCGTCTACCGGGTCGGAGATCCATGCGAGTTTGCCGTAAGTGGTGCAGGCGACCTGGACGTTCATTCCGGTGGTCTTGTGCTTTCCTGAGTAAAGTTCCTGATGCCCGGCCCATGACCAGCACGGGAGCAGGGTCCCGTCCAGGATGTACTGGGCATCCGTGTCAAGGTCATCGGCAGTCGGGACGAAGTCTCGCACGGCTTCTGGGATGAGTGGAGTTATCGCAGATATTGCACGACTGACAGTCGGCTGGGACACGCCGAGCGACTCGCCGATTTCCGACTGCGTCCGGTTGTGCCGCATATAGGTCAGCGTAGCCGCCACCGATTTAAAGAGTCCGAGGCATGGCGGCCACCTCATGGCTTCTGGTCCGCGGCCCACGGAATTGATGCGGATGCAGAGATCAATGACTTCTTCACGATCGAACCCAGTGGTATGATACATCGCGATGGCCTGTTTCTAAGGACGTTGTGTGGCAACTACATCCTTTCGGGAAACAGGCCATCCTTTATGCAGACACGCCGCCGTTCCGGGTAAAGTTGGCATCACGAATAACGCGCGTGAATAACCCTCCTTGACCATCAAGATCCGGGCCGACGTTGACGATGAGAGCATCGTCCCATTCGGGCAAGGTTTCAAGGTGGTTCTGCCAGAAGAATAGGCCATGCTTTTCTTGCAGGTGCAGCACACTCACGCGCAAGAAGTAGCGGCAGCGGGGGGAGACGTTTTCCGGTCCCAGGTCCTCTCGCTGCATCTGGGCGGCTTGCTGTGGATTGGGCAGGAAAACCGCGGCCAGGGGACGGCCGCGCCTGGCGTGCCAGATAGACCGGACTCGGGGGTCACCGTGTCGTCCTCGGGACTGGGTGCCTCATTGGTGGCGGCGTGTTGGCCGACGACGGTGCCGAGTTCGATCGGGCAGTAATGGGTCGCGGACTGCTCGGTGAGCAGCACCGGCAGTCCCCGGACACTTACCCGCACCTCAGCCTGCCAGACATCGATCACATCGTCTTCGGTCGATGGGGGCAGCTGGGCGTACACGAGCTCGGCTGCGGCTTTGCGGGTTCCGCACAGGAACCGGCGCAGGTTCTGGTAGCCCTCCTCGGAATTGACCTCTCCGTACGTGCCAGAGTGCGAACGGTACACGAATGACCGGTTGGCGTGACGGACATAGGCGTTGTCGATCTGCACCAGCCCGTCGCTCTTCGGGCCCACGGCCTTGGAAACAAGTCCATAGTCGGCGGCATCGGTTCCGATTAAGCAGAAGACTCTGCCTGGGTCGAAGCTGCCTGCCAGGTCGTGAGCGTCCCAACCGTCGGGTCGGTTCGGTGTAACCTTGAGCACCTTTTCGGGAGTAAGGTATCCGTACATGACATCGCGGTTGAATATTTGGGCGCCGAACGGCGCGATCTCAGGTACCGCGATGTCCAGCCCAGCGACAGCAAACTGGATACCGTTGTGAGGTGTGGCATAGGTGAAGAGCTTATCAACAATATCGTTCGCCTGGCGGCCAGCGTCCGGGCACACCTTCTGGATCATGCTGCGGCAGATCAGCCCGCCCATCGAGTGCGCGACCAGCCAGATTTTATCCGCGCCAGTCTTAGCTTAGCTAGGACTAGATCGACAAACTTCAGCAGGCCCTGCGCCGCCGTCGGGAGATCGTACGAGACGGCTGAGACACCGAACATGTCCGCCGCCGTGTCATAGAAACGGTATATCCAGAGTGAGTTTTCCGGTTGGGTACCTTCTTTCACGCTCTCAAGAAAAGCCTGCTGGCCCCCGTGCACAACAACTCGGTAGTCCTCGTCTTCTATCAGCCTCACCATCGGGCCTGCAAACTGATAGAATTGGGGTTTCCCGTCTCCGTCTACCCGCACATGTGTTGCGCCGGCATTAAACCCGTAGAAGGGATCGTCAGTAGCGCTGTCGATACCGGATGTTCCCCCAGCAAACCCACGCACATATACAATGGCGTAAAGTCTTTGGGCCGTCACGGTTGCCTACTCCCTGGAGTTCAGACCCAGACTTGATGTGGCCAGAGCAGCAACTTGCCGCGACGACCAATCTATCCGTAGAGCCCGGGTATAGGAAGCCCTATGTGCTGCTCTTTCTTACACAAACCAGCTCACGCAGGGGTGCCGGAGGGCGCCTAACTTCACATATCCGTCCAAACCACCAGAGATCTCTACGGGTCTGACTAAATCATTCAAAGGTAAGGAACAACAACCTCTCATCGGCAGATCAGGTTGACGGTTGGCGAGCAGGGCAACCCGTTCTGTACGGCATTACAAGCAATCGGACTGGCGGCCCCAACCGCGCCGAACGGCGGGGGCTGTGCGCATTCGCACCCTCGTCCCCTGCCTGCCCACACTCGGTTACCGCTGCAGACCGAGGCCAGGCGTAGCCAGGGAGGCAGGAGATGCCAGTTGGGTAGCAGGCGAAGCCAGGCGCCCGCGGAGTCCCGGACTTGGTGAACAGCCCGGCCGGGCCAGACGAGCGCACCGGTGCCCGGCGGTGAGCATCCGTCTTCCTGGTCGTGGCGGGAAGCCAGCTGCGCAGGATCTGGTCCTTGGACAGGGCACGGAATGCCGCGCCAGCCCGAGTTAGCGGCCGTATGACCACTAGTGTCCGGCCAGATGACCACAGAAGCAGCGTCTAGATGGCCATAAGATTTGCGGCCAGATGACCAAGACGATGGCCTTGACCGGTCATACTGCTGTGGTGAACCAGCCCCCGGACCTGGTGCCCCGCAAAGCCCGCCAGCTCGTCACCGACGCGTTGGCCGATACCCGGGTCGTCACCCTCAACGGCGCCCGGCAGGCCGGCAAGAGCACCCTGGCCCGGCTCGCCGCCCAGGCCAGCCCGCACGCGCTGGTCAGGCTGCTGGATGACCCGGCGACGCTGCGGGCAGCGCGCGATGACCCGGCCAGCTTTGTCGAGCACGAGGGCCTGCTGGTCATCGATGAGGTGCAGCTGGCCCCGGAACTGTTCCGCTCCATCAAGGTGGCCGTGGACACCGACGCACGCCCCGGGCGGTTCCTGCTCACCGGATCAGCGCAGATCCTGGCGCTGCGCCAGCTCCCGGACGCACTGCCGGGCCGGATGGAGGTCGTCGAGCTGTGGCCGTTCTCCCAGGGCGAGATCGACCGCTCCCCCGACGCGTTCATCGACGCCGCCTTCGCCCACGGTCCGGCCCTGTCGCGGACCTCGCCGCTGCGCAAGCGTGATTACCTCGAACGCGCTACCCGCGGCGGCTATCCCGAGGCAGTCCGGCGGAATCCGCGCCGCCGCGCCGCGTTCTTCGACTCCTACCTGACCAACCTCATCGAACGCGACGTCACCGAACTCGCCGTGATCGAACGGCGCGGCGACCTGCGCCGCCTGCTGGCCCTGCTCGCCGGGCGCTCCGGCGGCCTGCTCGTCCCCGCCACCCTGGCAGCGGAATCGCGTATCCCGCGGACCACCCTGAACCGCTACCTCGAACTGCTGACCGCCGTGTTCCTGATCAAGCAGGTCCCTGCCTGGTCAGCCGGGCAGACCCAGCGGGCCATCGGCACCCCCAAGCTGGCGTTCACCGACACCGGCATCGCCTGCCACTTGCTCGGCCAGGACGCCACCCGCCTCGGCGAACCAGACGGGGCCGCCGGGCCGATGATCGAAACCTTCGTGCTCATGGAGCTGGCCCGCCAGCTCACCTGGTCCGCCGAACGCGCCCGCCTGCACCACTACCGCACCAAAGACAAGACCGAGGTCGATGCCGTCCTGGAAACCCCCGACGGCCGGGTGCTGGCCATCGAGGTCAAAGCCGGCGCCACCGTCCGCACCGAAGACCTGGCCGGCCTGCGCCACCTCGCCCAGCGGCTCGGCTCCCGCCTGGTAGCCGGCTACGTGCTCTACACCGGCCAGCAGACCCTGCCCTTCGGGGACCGCCTCCGCGCCCTGCCTATCGACGCCCTCTGGCACACCGGGCCCAGTGCGGGCGGATGATGCGGAACGCGCTGTTCCCGGCCCACGCTCCGGTACCGGGCACCGGATGAGAAGACGATCCGGGTGGTGCTGGACCGGCTGGAGCCGCGGGCCCTGCCGCGCCGACGGGACCCGGGCGCATCTCCTCGGCATCGCGGAGCACGGCGGCCGCCTCCTGGGCCACCTGGAGATCGATGTGAAGCACAACGAGACCAGCCATTTCGCTGAACTCCTAGGCCCCCTGGACCTGGCCGGGGCCGTAGTGACCTTTGATGCGCTGCACACGGGCGGGCGAACCCGGACTGGCTGGCAGCGGAGAAGAAAGCGCACCACATCGCGGTGGTGAAGGCCAATCAGCCGCTGCTGCATGCCCGCCTCAAGGCGCTGCCCTGGCGGCAGGTCCAGGCCGACGACCTGACCCGCGACACCGGGCACGGCCGCGCCGAGACCCGCACCCTCAAGACCGCCTACGCCAAAGACCTGGACTTCCCGTTCGCCGGCCAGGCCATCAAGATCATCCGCTGGCGGCAGGACACCGCCACCGGGAAGATCTCCCGCGAGAGCGTGTATGCCATCACCAGCCTGACCAGTGCACACGCCACCACGCAAGACCTCGCCCGGCTCATCCGCGAGCACTGGATGACCGAGGCGCACCACCACATCCGTGACCTTCGGCGAAGACACCTCGGCCAGCCGCACCGGCAGCGGGCCAGCCAACCTGGCGACCATCTGGGCTGCCATCATTGCGGCCCTCAAGGACGCTGGCTACCTGCACGTTCCTGAAGGCCGGCGGGACCACACGACCCCCGCGGAAGCCCGCCACCTCCACGGCCTCGATTAGGACACCAGCGGACAATCACGGAACACGCCGGAGCCCTGCACCTGACCAAGCGCGCGTCTCCCGCGGCCCCAGCCTTGGGAGACGCCCGGCATTGCTGATGAGCGGTAGTTTGCTCGTGGGCGGCGCTCCTGAAATGCTTCGCTTATGCCCTCCCTTCCAGCGACCTTCGCTGAGGATGTCATCAACCAGCCAGCCCGTGCCCAGTTCGAGGCGTTCCTCGACGAGCACCGCGGCGGACTCAATCGCTGCCTGGACAGGCTGACCGAGGAGCAGGCGCGCCAGTCGCTGGTGCCTTCCCGGACAACATTGCTGGGCCTGGTGAAGCACGCGACGTTCGTTGAGAAGGTCTGGTTTGACGAAGCCGTCACAGGCCGGTCACGTGCTGAGATCGGTATCCCCGCGAACTCGGGCGAGTCGTTCATCCTTCATGACGACGACACCATCGCCAGCGTCCAGCAAGCACACCGCGAGGCATGCGAGTCATCACGGCGTGCGACGTCATCCGTGGGGCTGGACGACAGGGTCTACGGCTACTGGCGCGGCCCGCTCCCGCTGCGCTGGGTGTACCTGCACGTACTGCGCGAACTCGCCCAGCACTGCGGGCATGCAGACATCCTGAGGGAGCAGATCCTCAACGGGTAGCGCGTCGGGTGTCCGCTCATGGCCGCTGTCCGGCCCTGTGGCTTAGCGCAGTCCACCCACGGATGTCTGCGCGGGTCCTTATTGCTCACTGCTCAGCCGCTCCACGGGCTGGCCGGTAACCTGGGCGATTACCTCGAAGTCCTTGTCGAGGTGCAAGACCGTGAGCCCAGCCAGCTCGGCGGTCGCTGCGATGATCAGGTCAGGTATAGAGGGCGCGCCGTGCTGGCCTCGGTCGGCGAGCAAGGTGAGCACTTCCATCGGTCTGTCCTCGATCGCGGGGGTCAGGTATTCGACCGGCATGGATGACAGCGGGGGCTGGCGCAATCCCGCTCGCAGCTCTGGCCCGGTCCGGGCTGAGCAGCCAGCTTCCAGGCGGGTGACGGTGGTGACCCGGACCAGCCCGCGCTCAATCCGCCCGGCCCATTCGGCCGCATCAGGGCTGGCGGCCACGGGTGGGTGACGCGCCTGCAGTTGATCGCGGGGACGGTCTCCTACCTTCATATCGATGTACAGGAACGGATCTCGCTGTGCCCGGCCGGTCCGGCCCGTAGTTCCTTGAGGTTGTTCAGATGGGAGTAGTCGCAGATTCGGTTCAGGCTCTGATGAATAGCCACTCATCGCCTGGATTCCCGGTCGGCTACGCGGCGAATCCGAAGCAAGAGCGTGGCGGAGGGGGTTACCTTGCCGGAAGTATAGGTGGACAGCCGCGAGGCGGAGGTCCCGATCCGGGAGGCGAACGCCGCCCTGCTCAGCCCTGAGCGCTTAACAGCCTCCCGGATTTCGGCGGCGACAGCTGCGCGTTCGCCGGCCTCAGCTCCTTCACGGGCGCGTGACAGCACCGTCTCCATGGCTTCGGCGACGCCATAGGGGCGTGAGTGGCTGAGCACCTCTTCCACCTGGCGCGCGGTCTTACCCCAGGGATCGGCCCGGACCTCGGCAGTGATCCGGTGCCAGTCGGCGAGGTCACCCCGTTCGAGCGCGGTCTGCACGGCCTCCGTGGGCCACAGTGAAACCGGAGCGTCGGGGGTGATGGTCAGGTTTCGGAATGCCAGGGGCATGGGCTACACCTCTGCCTCGAGCATCTCGGCGGCCAGTTGCCGACACACCGAGCGCACCTCATCCCAGTCGGTCCAGCGGGGCGCCAGGTTCCGGTACGCGCCAAGTTGCCCCGTTACGGATGAGTCTTTCGGGCGAGGGTCGGCGAGCTGGCGGACCAGTTGCGCCGCAACGCCCCGGCCGCCGCCGTGCTGATCCGTGTAGTAGTGATCGATCCTGGCCAGGATTCCTGCCGCCTCATGAAGGCCATAACGATCGGCCAGGGCGGCGACATCCAGGTAGTCACGGGTCTGGTTCCGCCGCACGATCAGGAACCCCTTGATCCGTAGAGCCTCCTCTGCCGTGGGAACCGTCAGCACGCGTCCCGACGGCAGCATGACATGCGTGGTTTCCAGCGGCCGGGTGCGGATCATCTGGCGCACGCCGGCCTCGATGTCCCCCAGTTGCCCGAGAATGACCTTTCCGGGGACCACCCGGTTGGTCACCCACTCACCTTCGGATTCAAGAGCCTCCAGCACGACGTCGAACCGTTCCCTTAGGTCAGCGAGAACGTGATCATGATCGTGGGAGTCCCGATGACCCGCGTACAGGGCTGCAGCCGACCCACCCACGAGCACCGCATCGGGAACCATCTGCTGCAAACGCGACGCGGACTCCAGCACGGCCAGCAGTTCAGGGCTGGCCTCGGAAAGAGAGTCTCGCCGCGCTGGCTGTTGGTCCGGGAGCCTTCCCGCCATGAAACTGATGATATCAGATGTGATAACTACACGGCATGTCCATTGACAGCAGTCCGGAGTAACTCCGCACGCAGAACCCGGCTTGACGGACCGTGGGACCGATTCGACGCCCATGCAAATCGACTTCAAGCGCCATGGCGCAGCGAGTGGTCGAGGCGCGGCGAGTTGGCGTCCATCTCATGCTTCCGCAGTCGGCTCAGTCACAGGGCGAGATTGCCGCAGGGCAAACGTAACCCGTCGTAGTCCTCGGAGTGTCCTATGCAAGATCACGCGCGCACGTACGCCACGGGTCAAAGACGAAGACGCCGAGGACCTCGCTGGTGCCGCAGTGTAGTCCCTTGTCAGCAGGTCAGCGGGCTGCTGCTGGCAGCCATCGGGCACCGGCCGGTCCAGGCAAGTCGGTGCTGGAGCCTGCCCAGGCAACAACCTTCACGTAGCCGCAGATAAGGCGTCGTCGTGGACGGCCAGTGCCGGCTGAAACGCTTCGCCCGCGACTGCGAACCCGATCGGCGCAGCTAGCCTTTCCCTTTACCGAGGTAACCCGCTGCCTCCGCCAGCGAGCCTGCGCTGCCTGCGGGTAAGCGTGAAGCCAGCCAGGACCGCGCTGATCGCGGCGCCGGCTGCCGCGCGGCTCCGGCCAGCCGGACCACGCCTGTGAAGATGCCATGTAGCCGTGCATGCACTGGCGCCTGCATGTGGCGTTACCAGGATCCGCCGCCTCCGCCGCCTCCGCTGCCTCCGCCGCCTCCGGAGTAGCCGCCGCTGAAACCACTGCCGCCCGACGCTCCGCTCCCACTCCCGGCCAAGTGGCTACGCGAAACGACGTAGACGTAACGAGGGGTGAAGTAGTAGGCGGCCCGTGCCAGCAGTGCCATGTCGGTCACTGACAGTGGCCTGCTGCTGCCGTACCACGACGGTATCTGGCTCACGTCGGTGAGCGCGGCGGTCACTTCGGCCCACTCACTGGTGCACCCGAACACGATCGCGTAGGGCAGGTAGTCATACAGCGCGTCACCCTGCCCGCCGGTGCGGGCCTGGGCGACCGCCGCGGTCTTGATGTACTCCTGGAACACCACTAGCCGGGAGGCCAGCTGCCGGCCCTTCTGGGTGCGCGCCGGCATCCAGCGGGCCCCGGCGATCATCGCCACCCCGGCCAGGACGAACGGGACCGGCACCAGCCCGGCGTGCGTACTCGCGGCCACTGCCACCAGCATGACCAGGCTGATCACCAGCACCAGCCAGCCGGTGACACGCCATCTGCGGCGGACCCGGTCAGGCCGGGCGGTGAACCAGCCGAGGTTGACCGCTTGTGTGTAAAGCGCGTTGCGCACCTGCCAGAGTGGCGCGGCGGTGGCAACTAGGGACAGCCATACATGCGGTATGCCGTCCTCCTGCACGGCGTTCTTGAGCAGCCCATCCAGCAGTGTCCGCTCATAGTCAAGGAGATCACCAAACTGGTCGCCGGCTTCCGGCGGCCAGACAAGCTTCCAGTCCCGCGACCCAGGACGCTGCTCCTCCTCGATCCGCAGGTAGCCGCGCACCGCCAGGTCCACGATCGTGCCGGTGATCTCACGGGATCCGGCCACGCCGGTCAGCAGCAGCCCGGCCTGCGCGGGCCGCAGCCCCCCGGGGGGCGCGGTCTCGATCAGTGGCTGATCACGCCCGCCGACTGGCATCGCGTCCTGCGGCCGCGCCGGCAGGCGGTCCCGGCGCTTCGCCCGCACGATGACCACCCCGGCAACCATCAGGGCCAGCAGCAGGCCACCGAAGACGCCGACAGTAGCGGGTGTCGCGGCAAAGGCCCGCTGCAACGTCCAGCGTTCCGCCAGCACCGGACGGGGCACCGGGACCACGCCTGTGGGGATCGCCGCTGCCACGGTGACTCCCTCATGCGGGCCAAGGCCGGCCTGGGTGAAGGCGGCGACGCCGTTGGTGATGCCGCCCTGCTGGCAAGGGCGCGTGGATCCAAGCGGCCCGGCGTAACATGCGGCGCGGGTCACCTGGGCTGGCGCGCTCACACGGACGGCCGCCCGGCCGATAGGGACATCCCACTGGTTCCCGATCGCGTTCCAGTAGAACTCATCATGGCTGGCGTATGCGGTCAGGACACCCTTCAGCTTGTATGTCAGCCGGTAGGTGTGCTGCCCGGTGACCAGCTGGCTGGGATCCCCGATCCTGACGCTGACCGATGAGCCATTGTTCTCGACCTGATATTGCGCCGGCGCGTCCGGCGACTGAACCGACACCACGGTAAGCGTGTAGGTCCTGTCGTAGCTGCCGTTGTATCTGGACCTGACGGGTATGTCCCGGATGATGCCATGCCGTTTATTGCCGCCGAAGTCGTAGACGATCTGCTCGGTGACCATCACCGACCCATTGCGCTGAATCGCGAAAGCGGTGTTATAGCTGGTGATGCGTTCCGGGCCGCCCTGTGCGCTCGCCGCCGGCCCGGCGGCAACAACAGCGAAGATCACGGCTGCGACGGCAGCGGTCACCGCCAGACCCGATAGCAGTATCCGCATGACGCGTCGCATAACGGCTCCCATTGCCACCACGAAACGCGCACACCCCCATGCCTGGCAGCGCGCTTCAACGGCGCTCTCCGCACCCAACCTAGCCATCACCGCGATCCCGGCCAGGGACAGAAGTCCCGCCACCGCAGGACCGAGGCCTCTGCGAGGAGCGGTGATCCGGCCGGTCACGCGAGCGGCGAGCCGCCGCGGCACTGGCCGGCCCCGGGCCCAGCCACCAGTTGCCGACGCGGCGGTGCCGAACACCCCGATATGGCCGGCTGCCACCGTCACGGAACTCGATCCCGCCGCCGCGGAGATCGGCGGGTCGGCGTGCGTTCTTCCTGACCTTCCCCATCACTCAGCGTGATGCGTCCTTTAGACGTAGCCGGAGCGGCGTGAGGGCCTGGAGACCGTGGTGAGCGAGGTGCCCGTCGATGCTGCGGGCGAACGGCCCGGCCGTCAACGGCTAGATCTCGCCTGGCCTGGCGCGCTCCCTACGCTGATGAGCGGGCGTAGTAAGCCGAGCAAGGGCCGGGCCGACTCGATCCGGCGGGCCCGGCCGGCGCGGCTGCCCAGGTATCGCGCTTCCCCGGCTTCGACGGGCGGATCAGTGCTGTGGATCGGTGTTACGTTCGTCGGAACGTCCGAAACCACGCACTCGATCCACGAGCAGCACCTGCACATCCATGGGCCGGACTGCGGGCATAGCGCGGTGGAACATGCCGGCCACGTCGACTACCTCCACGATGAGCACGTCCACCGCCCCCACGGCGACCACTACGACGAATGTGCGTCATTGGTGCACCAGCCTGCCGAGGAGCACATCCACGTGCACGGTGAGGGATGCGGCCACGCCCCCGTCCTCCACGGCGACCATCTGGACTACGTCCACGACGGACATCGGCACGCCGCCCACAAAGGCCACTACGACGAACACTGATACTGACAGACACCCGTACTGGGATTCGCCAGGGATTCGCCAGGGCACCTGCAGAATTGATTTGCCCCAGGCCGGCACGAAGTCGGCTACGCCGAGCAGGCACAACAGGCCGAGCCACCTACCGCTTATCAGCAAGGGCCACTGGGTGCCCGAGCGGATCACTTACTCTCACGCGCACTGGCGTTCAGCTCGACAGGGGTCGCCGTGCGCTGCCCGAGCGCTGCAGATCGGTGAACGGCGTTTAAGGGCCAGACGCTTTGGCGACCGTCCTCAACTCGGAGTCGGATGCCGACCGACTGTGCAGGCTGCGCGCAGATCGCCCCGTTCGGTCGCCGTGGGTGAGATCCAGCAGGAGGTCGGCTTACCGCCCGTAACGGCTCAGCGCGCGGTTATGAAAGGCTCTCCGCACGCTTGCCGATCCCGACCATGGACGAGCAGGCGGGCGGCCCAGGCCGTATGTTTATGCATGGCCAGCGCCGAGGGTGAATGTACGCTTCTAGCCGCCGACAGAGCGACTGGGCTGCGGGCGTTAGCTGGCCTTGATACCCGTGGGCGGGCGCTTGGCGCGGTGCGCATGGACCAGCAGGTACGCCGCCCGGGCCGCAGCCCAAAGCAGCAACGTCGCGACTAGAGGGCCGCCGAAGATGACTACGAATCCGGCTCCGATGTTCGCGCCGATCACCCCGGCAGTCATGACCCGCCATCCGACCCCGGTCGTGACACCAGCGGCGAGCAGTGGGATCAGCACCGTCCACCATTGCGCGCCGAGCAGACGCCTTCGCGTCCCCCAGCCGAGCACAACCAGCGCGGCAATGGCCATCACGAGCGATCCGGTCCCTATGGCACGCGCAGTCCCGGCGCTGATGTCCCAGGGACGAACGGCATAATCGCGGCCAGCGCTGGCCGGCACCGTGGACAGATCTCCCACCAGCCACCAGGTCAGCACCGGCGTGACGAGCACCAGCACAACCGCGGCCGGCCCCGCAGCCAGCCTACCCAGCGCACGCTCCCTGCGACCTGCCCCGTGCGGCTCACGTGCAGTTGCCACGCCCTCAACCTTGGCACCCCGCCTTACCGGGCACCAGAGCACGAGTACCTAACCGTTTTGAGTACTGGGCCGCGGCTATACCGCTGACGTCCTACCGAGCTCGCCGAGCGGACAGGTTGTAATCAACGACTCGTAAATGCACTGATTTGCCGCCGACCGCGCGCTAAGCAGCCCGGTGTTCCGGGGAACACGGGGGCTTGCTGGGGCAGCGGGCGAAGGCCGCGCTATGACTGGCTCCGCAGGCCTGTCGTCTGTCCGACTTCGATCAAGTGCCCGTCAGGATCGCGAATGTACAGCCAGCCAGGGCCAGCAGGCGCTGGGCGAGGCGCGCATACAGGCCCTCGGTGGTGCGGCCGCCGTGGCGTTCGAGGTCGAACTGGCCCTTGAGGGTGTCGTTGACCGACTCGATCTCCTTCAACGACCTCTGGCCCGCGTCCAGCCCCGGTGAGCCCGACCAGCAAGTGCCGGCGGTGAAACAGGCGAACGGCACCCCGGCCTCGATGGCCCGGCTGATCATCGCCTGGGCCTGCCGGGGCTTGGTGGCGAACTGGATGTCGACGGGGATGCTCGCTCCGCAGCACCAGTCCCGGCCACTCGGTCCAGGCTGCGGCAGTTACAGTTCGCGGTCGATCAGCACCCGCCCGTGCACCGACGCATACGCCAGAAACACCCCGACCTGGCAGCCGTGGCACCGACCCACAGATCACCCGGATCCGCACTGTTACAGACGACGCCGTCACGTCCCAGGCGACTGAACGGATCGGCGGGTCGGCGAGGCGCGGCCACGGTGCGTGGCTTGCTGAGTCCCCGCCAGCGGTGACCTGTACCGACCTGAGAATCTCGCATCAGTATGCGCTGCCAACCCGCTCCGGCGAGTGCCCAGTGTCGAGGTGGAACTAGATCAGCCGGTCGAGCCAGACACGCTGGCTCGGGTCTTGCAGCAGTTCACAGAACTCCCGGTAGGTCAGCAACCTGTCCTGGCCAGGAACCCACATCGACTGGCCGATGCTTGGGCTGGGTCACGTAGCCTCGTGGCGTCCGCCATCGACCTCAGCTTGGCGGACGGTGTCGGTGAGTCGGTAGTAGTTCTCCACCAGATGCAGGCGCAGCGGGTTCAGGTAGCGGGCGTTGAGATCCTGCCGCCTGGCCTGTTCTTCCCGGCGCCGCTGCTGCCGATCGCCCAGCAGCAGAGACAACCCTGTGACCACCACCGACGTGACGGCCGCGATCACCGCGGCGACTGCGGCACCCACGCCAACATCATCGCGCCTGCCGGTCCACCTACCCGTAGAACCGGACTAGTCTGCGCAGATCGGGAGTTCACTCCGGTGCCGGCTGTCCGAGTAGCGCGCGTTGCCTCTTGGCATGCTTATGCGCTGACACGCATGTCACCCGGTCTCTTGAGGGCCGCCGGCGGTTTCGCTGAGACCAGCGGCCTGCCCCCGGCGAGCCAGCCTGCCGAGTATGCGCGACGGACAGTCTGGGTTGGCAGAATCAGCCGCGGCGCGCAGATCAGCTGGTTATGGGACCGTCTTTGGCCAGGTGGTTTCTCGTGGCGGGTGGCTTGGGCTCGTCCTGGCCAGTCGGCGGCCGACGGGCGGTGAGCTGGGTTTCCAGCCCGTCGAGGATGGCTTGGAGGCCGAACTCGAAGCTGCCCTCGGGCGTCGCGCCGTAGTCCGCGGTGGCGGCTGTTTCGAGGCGGGTGCGCAACCGCGGGAACTGCGCCGCGATCTGGGTTGCCTTGGCCAGGTGACCGCGGACCAGCTCCTCGGCATCACCGCCGTCGCGGCTGAGCTTGCGGGTGAGCGTGGCCGTTGCGGCCAGGCCGAGGGCGTTGCCGAGCACGAAGGTGAAGACGGTGGCCACTGCCTGGCCGGCCTGCGCGCTGGTGAACCCGGCTGCCTCATAGATGGCGAGGCTGTGGTCGTCGTGGCGGGCCTTGCCGGGGCCATACAGCACCTGGGAGCCGAAGGCATGCACCAGCCAGGGGTGGCGGATGAGCATCGCGTGCAGGGCGGTGGCCATCGCGGCGGCCGAGGCTCGCCAGCCGGCCGCGGCCGGGCCGGGTAGCACGATCTCGTGCCACGCCTGGTCGGCGGCGAGGGCGATGAGGTTGTCTTTACTGCCCACGTGCCAGTAGACGGCGGTGGCCGCCGAGCCCAGCCGCTGGCCCAGGGCGCGCATGCTCAGCCCTTCCAAGCCCTCGGTGTCCAGCAGGCCGATCGCGGCCCTGACGATCTGCTCGCGGGTCAGCGTGTCGCGCGGCATGCGCCCACGATAGGGCACAAGACATGGAGTTGAACACTGTTCAAGAAGCGCTTGCACAGTGTTCAAGCCAGGCATAAGGTTCACTTGAACATTGTGCAAGTAGCGCGGAGCCCGCAGGACCTTTGGCGCCGGTGCGCGACGGGAAGCTGGAAGGGGAATGAAGGTGCCACACGTGCTGGAGGCTGTCGCGGCGCCCATTCGCGAGCAGGCTGCTGCCTTTTGCGGGGCGAGCGGGATCCCTGGGTATCTCGCCGGTGTCTACCACGACGGCGGCCAGGCCGTCGTGGCCCATGGGACGGCGAACGTTGTCACGGGGGCGCCGATGCGTGAGAACACCGGGTTCCTTTTCGGATCGGTGACGAAGGTCCTGACCACCACTCTTGTTCTCCAGCAGGCCGAGCGCGGCACCGTTGACCTCGATGAGCGGGTGGTCACCTACCTGCCGGAATTCAAACTGGCCCCGCCCGCGGCGGCCGGGCAGATCCGTGTCCGGCATCTGCTGAATCACACCAACGGGATCGACGCGGACCTGTTCTTCCCTGACGCCCAGGGCCGCGAGGCCCTGAAGTTCTTCGTCGAAGGGCTCGGGCTGCACTGCGGGGCCCTGTTCGGGGCAGGGGAGTACGGCAGCTACTCCAACGGCGGGATGATCGTCGCGGGGCGGCTGCTGGAGGTCGTGACCGGCACGTCCTACCACGACGTGCTCAAGCGCGAGGTGTACGCCCCCGCCGGCATGGATGACTCATGCACCTCCGCCGAGGACGCGATCCTGCGCAGCACCGCCGTCGGCCACTTCCCCGATCCGGCTACCGGCGGCGCCCGCCGGACCGGCATGTTCAAGCTCCCCGATACCTGGGCACCCGCCGGCGCCACGCCGATCGGCACCATCGGCGATCTGCTGGCCTTCGGGCGCAGTCACCTCGCCGGCGGCGCTTCACCCTCGGGCACACGCCTCCTGTCGGCCGAGTCCACCGCGCGCATGCAGACCGTGTCGCACGACATGGCGACCCCGAACGTCCCGCCCATCGGGCTCGGATGGCCGCTCATGCCCTTCGGCCAAACGACCGTCCTGGCCCATTCCGGAGCATCGGCCGGCGGAGTTTCCCTTCTGGTGGTGGTGCCTGAACACAATCTTGTTTTCGCCGCCTTCGGCAACGACCCGCGGACGATGACGCTGCACGACCAGATCCTGCTGTGGCTGCTCCGCCAGCACCTTCAGGCCGAGGTCCCAGATCTCCTGCCGGACACGTCCCCCGTGACCGATCTGTCCCCATACGTGGGCACCTACCGCTCCAACCAGCTACGCGTCGACGTCACTGCCGCAGACGGCCAGCTTGAGGAAAACATGACCTACGAACCGCTCGACGAGGCGCAGGAGCGGATCTTCACCAAGTTCGCGGGTGGCTCGACCTCAGCCCCACCGCGGCGCTACGTGCCCATCCGCAAGGACCTGTTCGCGCCCGCCGGGATGCCGCTTGAGGCATTCAACGGATACTCGCGCCAGCTTCTCGTCTCCTACCACGGTGCCAGCGGCGGCCACCCAGGCTACCGGTGTGCCGGTGGCCGCATGACCCGAAGAGAGCATGCTGGCTGACGAGATGCGCCCCGCCGGCGGCGACGCGCCATAATGACCCGCTCTGGCACTGCATGGAGGGGTCATGCTGGCGCCCGGGTGTTGACCAGATCGGCGGCTAGCGATCGCCATCTGAATCGCGGGCTGTCACCTCCAGGGTCGGCTGAGGCCAGGAAGTGCTGGATTACCCGCAGGTCCCAGGAGATCGCGCACGCTTGGGCAGGCGCGGGCGGGCGTTAGACCCGCCACAGCCGGGTGGTAGCGGCGCTGCCGCTGGCCAGGGTGGCGCCGTCGGGGCTGAAGGCCAGCGTGGTCACGGCGGCGGGGTGGGGCAGGGTCAGGGTGTGGCGCGGGGATGCGGGGGCGGTGATGTCCCACACCAGGACCGTGGTGTCGTCACTGCCGGTGGCCAGCAGGCGGCTGTCCGGGCTGAAGGCGAGGGCCCGGGCGGCGGCGGTGTGCCCGGTGAGCGTATGCGGTGGCCCGGTGATGGACCTGACCCGGTCCCGGCCGCGTTCGGCCAGGGTGGCGAGCGCGGCCGGGTGCGCGGGGTCGGTGACGTCCCACAGCACGATGACGCTGTCGTGGACCTCTTCGCTGGTGGTGGGGCCGGCTCCGGTGCTCACGGTGAAAACAGTGTCGTGGACGACGGCGGTGGCCAGCAGCCGCTCGTCCGGGCTGAACGCCAGCGCGCAGATCACCGGCGCGTTTATGTCGAAGAGGTTCTTGCGGAGCGGCCGCAGGGCGGTGGTGCGGGCCGGGTGCGCGGGGGCGGCCAGGTCCCACAAGGTCACCTTGCCGGGGGTGCTGGTGGCCAGCAGCTGCCCGCGGGCGCTGAACCCGGCCGAGGCAACCGTGCCCCTGCAGGCGACGGCCGCGGCCCGGGCCGGGCTAGCCGGGCTGGCGATGTCCCACACCGCCACCGTGCCATCGGCTGCCGCGGTGGCCAGCAGCCGCCCGTCAGCGCTGACACTGATCGCGCTGACGGTCTTACGCCGGTGCGGGAAGAACAGGCGGCGGCGCCGGCCCGCCTGGCAGGAGAGCATGGCCGCCGGGCGCGCCGCGCCGGGCCCGGCCGGGCCGGTGAGGTCCCATACGGTCACGGTGCCGGTGTCGCCGGCGGTGGCCGCCACCAGAGCGCCCCGGCTGAACGCCAGCACCGCGGGTGAACCGGGCTGAGCAGAGCCGCTTGCCCGCACCGGGTACCGCCCGGTGGTGAGGTCCCATACGGTCACGGTGCCGGTGTCACCGCTGGCGGCCAACTGGCGCCCGTCCCGGCTGAACGCCAGCGCCCTCACCGCGCCGCCCGGGATGGCGAGGCATGCGGCCGGCTGCACCGGCGGCACCGGCGGGCAGGGACCCGGCGGCGGGCTCCGCAGCGGGACTCCGGCCGGCAGCGCCAGTTCGGCCTTCTTGCGCGCGTCATCACTCTTTCCGGTCACCACTATGCCGGCCACCCCCAGGGCGGCCCCGGCGATCATGGCTGCGAGCGCGGGCGGCCAGCCCCACCACTCACTGAGGACCCAGCCGCTGATGAGCACCGCGAGGCTCGCCAGCAGCAGGCCCCTCCCCGCGCGCCTGCCCCGGAGGCAGACGGCATCACCGCGGAGGGAAATCACCTGCCACCTCCGGCCAGATCCGGCAATCACCCGGACCCAGTCTCACCGCAAACAGCGAAAGCGGCAACGACACCGATCCTGATGCCACCGTCCAGCGACCGCCCTCAGCCGTGCACCCGCCGGCCCGGGCGGAGGCTGCCAGCTCCCGGCTGCCGCCCGGAAGTGCCATCCTTGGACGGTGGCCGGCGATGTGGATGAGGATCTGGGCCTGCTGCTTGGCCGCGCCGCAGCGATGGGCCGGGCGGCGAAAGAGCGGTGGGACATCGTCGGTCAGATGCACCGCCGGACGGACCGGCCGGCTTTTGAGGCTGCTCGTTCGCTGGCCCGCTCCGACCGCGCCGGCGAGCGGGTGCTGGGGCTCGACATCCTGGGCCAGATCGGATAGGCCGTTGATCTGATGAAGTGACGCGACAAGCTCGTCGAAAGTCGTGCCTTGACTCGCCGGCGCAGCGTTGCCGATTGACGCATCTTGTCGTCGGGACCTCTACCAACGCCAGCAGCCCGTTGAGCTGTCCGTGACCGACAGGCGCATGCTCGAGTCCGGCCGCAAGCCCGGATGAGAACCATACGCACTGCTGGTCCTCGGCTGAGGCGCATCTTCGACTCGAGTCGTGCGCCGGGTTTCGGGAGATGGCTCGGCGATCGCGGCAGAACGGGCACCCGTAGCAGGCGGGCTCGTGCAGCCTCACGGCCGGGATCGCAGCACGGCGACCTCGGGGAACTCCTCGGGCGAGCCGTAGCCGTGCTCGGCCAGCCAGCGGACGTTGGTCAGGCATCGCAATGACCACCATGCGCGGATGAGGTCGCGGTCGACGTCGGTGCCGTAGCCGGCGACGACGTCGCCAAGGTTCTCCTTGTGTCCGAGCGTGAGGGTGGCGAGGTCGAAGAGCGCGTCGCCCTGGGACGCCTCGGACCAGTCGACGACGCCGGTGACCTCATCACCGGCGACGAAGACGTGGTCGACCTGCAGGTCGCCGTGGATGAACACCGGTGTCCACGGCCGGAGCGCAGTCTCGGCGAGCTGGCGGTTGCGTGTGACCACGTCGGTGGGAAGGACGTCGTTGGCGACGAGCCACTCGCATTCGCCGTCGAGTTGCGATGCGAGCTCGTCGAGGCTCCGGCCGGGCCATGGCGGCAGCGGCGCGTCGTGCAGCGTCCGTGCGGCGGCACCCGCCGCGGCCCACGCGGCCGACGACGCGGTAGATGGCTCGCCGAGGCGGCCGAGTGCCGTCCCTGGGAGGGCGGCGAGCGCGAGCGCGGGCGGCTTCCGCCACAGGATCTCCGGGGTCGGGACCGGCGCGATAGCCATCGCTTCGACCTCGATGTCGGTGCGGGTCTGATCAGCGTCGATCTTCAGGAACACGTCGCCGACGCGCAGGGTCGCGCGCTCGTGATGCGCGACGACGACCTCGACCTCCTCCACACCGGCCATCATCGCGGGGATGACCACCGACGTCACCGGGTTTGTCGCGTGCGACTGCGCGACTGACCGCGTCGCGCTACCCGCGGAGACGGGAGTCTTTCCCGAAGGCAGCGAGCGCAGGTACGGACGGCGAGCGCCCCGGAGCGGACGATCAGGCAGGGCGCTCCACATAGGTGCCCTTGCCTCCGCGTCCTTGGACGCCCGGCCCCGGCTGAGCAGTACCAGCCAGCCAAGGACCCGGATCGCGATCAGGTAGGGCAGACGAAGCGCCACCAGCCCCGATCCTGGCGCAACCAGCTCATCCGGCCAAGCCGCTGGTTCACAACACCTGTGGCGAGTTCTGAAGCGGTACAGGCTTCGTGAACGCCGCCGGACTCCTATGCCAGGGTCGAGTTCATGGCCCTTCAACCGGATGGCCGGCCAGGAAGGGTTCAGCGGCAGGCTCCGGGCTGGCTGGCCCGGGCGAGGACACGGGCAGGAGAGTAGTGAGCTGGTCCTGAAGCTGGTGGTGCCGGAATTGGGCGGAAATGCCAGATAGGCGCAGCAGCCCGGCGGCGTATCCCCAGTCCAGGAACCGCCCTGGGTGGTGTGGGAGCCGGCCGTGGCGGGCCAGGATCCGGCACGCGATGAGATACCGCGGCCACGGAGATCCTGCCGTCCAGACCGCTCCGGCCGCGAGCCCGAGCGCGACCCCGAGCGCGATCCGGAATGTGACCCCGCCTGCGACGCGGAACGCGAGCCCGACCGCGACCCCGCCCGCCACGCCGAACCCGAACCAGATCGTGAGGACATAGGCAAGGCCCTGGGTGAAGAGCTCCCCTGGACGGCTGACTGCCGTAGGCCGTTTGGTGATCACGTCCGTTATCCCGAGCGCAACGCCGACCTCAAGTCCGCCAGCGACCCACACCGCGACCACGGCCGTGATCACCCCCAAGATCACCCCTGTGATCACGTCCGTGATTTCGACTGCTGCCACGGTCACGCCTGCGGCGGTCACAGTCGCGCCCGGGCCCATGGATCTGATTCCGTCCCAGAGCCTCCTAGCGAACTGCCGGCGTCCGGACGCAGTGCGTAGCTGGGAAAGGTCAAATCTCCGCAGCTTGACGGGCCACCTCCGTGCGATCGAGACTGCCAGAACTACAGACCCGGCGCCCCCGGTGACCGCCGCGATTCTCGCCAGGAGGCTGAGGGCCTGGACGTTGCCCCTCAGATGGATGTACCAGGCCGCTATGGCGACGAGAGGCAGCGCAGTGAGCACGCCCTGCACCATGGCGGCAAGGTAGCGCGGGGCGCGGCTGCCCGCGGCGGTCCAAAGCAGGTGCAGGTCGATGTCGCTGCCCGAGCCACCGTAGCGAACCTGCTGGGTACGCAGATGATTGGCCAGAGTGCTCAGCCAGCGGGTGACATCTCCCGGATCGTAGTTGCCGCCGCCAGGCCTGGGGTGCTGGGCGGTTACAGCGGGGATGAGCATGCCGAGAAGGTTGCTGTCGAGGCTGCGGGCGTGCATGCGCGTCAGTTCGGCGGGTGCCGTGGACGGGTCGTGGTAGGCGGTGGCTGCCATGAACAGCCGCAGCGGTGATCCAAGGACGGTGGCCAGCGGGCCCGGCTGCTGGCCGGTGATGGTGTCCAGGACAGGCTGCCAGCGGGGCTGGATATGGCCCGGTCGGGCAGGGTCGCGAAAGCGGCGGGTCAGGTAATCGGCCACGCGCGCCGGCGTGAGCGGCTGCACCTCGATCGCGGTGACGTCCTGAAGAATCGGCTGGTGCCCTGGCGTCGCGCTGATGACGGCCAGCTGATCGTAGAGGCTGGTGCGGCAGGTAAGCACGACCGGGCGGGGGGCTGGACCGACCGGGTGGTTGAGCGCGCGGATGGTGGCCGCGGCGCGGGCAGGGACGCCGGGCACCGGGTCCATCTCGTCCAGGCCGTCCAGGACCGGCAGGATCCAGCCGCCGGAGACCAGGGCCGCCGCAATCGCCGGTGACATTCCGTACGTGGCGGTGAGGTGGCGGCTCATCCAGACATCCAGCTGGGCAGCTAGGACCGCCGCGCCGGCTCCGGCGTAGTCGTCGCCGGGGTCAAACGCGGGCAGGCTCAGGCGGACCGGGATGGTGAGCGCGATCCCCGCCGGCGGATCTCCAGCCGGCAGCTTGTGGATCAGATCGATGAGGAGCCGGTTCGCCAGGACTGTTTTCCCGGCCCCGGCCTTGCCAAGGATCAGCAGTCTTCCCAGTTCCAGGCTCCTGTAGAACTCTGCGATGGCGGACAGAGACCCCGATTGCTCGCCGCCGTCAGTACGCCAGAACACCAGATCCGGCTGTGAGAACTGAACCTCGGCGGTCTGGCCCTGGCCTGAATCAGCGAGGAATTTCTGCTGCTCGGCTGCTTCACGCCCGCTCACCTGGTGAGCCAGCGACCGGGCCTCGGCCACCAGCACGGCGTGCCCGATCCGGTTCCGCTTCCAGCGCGGCACGATCGTAGCCGCCAGAGTCAGGACGGCCAAGGAGAAGCCCAGCACCGTGGCGACCGCGACGCCGCGGGTGCCAGTGGCTAGCAGCCACCAGGTGGCCGCTGCTAGTAATGCCAGAAATGCCAGCTTCTGCCAGGTACGCATTGCCCCCCCTGCCGCGACACGCCTGCTGTCACCATAATGGCGGAAGCCGTCTACCTGACACCAGCAGCCTGCCCCCTTTCGCTCTTTGCTTTCAGGCAGGTCACCCGCCCCCGGGCCGCTGCCGGGCCAGGGCGGGAAGCGGGCTCTTGGCCCGGCAGGTCCTGGCCGTGCTCAGGTGGTCTCGCCCGTGGCGTGGGCACCGGTGGCCTGGTGACGGTAACGACGTGGTTTGTCCTGGTCAGCGGGGCCTGGCCGGGGGCGGTGAGGCGGTCCAGGGCGTTGGCGCCAGCGCCAGAGGACCGGCCCAGGACTCGGCCGATCGCGTGGGGCTGAAGTCGGCGTCGGTGAGCCTGTGGGTACCGGTAACTACGTCACCTCATCAAGCTGTCCGAGCGGAGGCATCGCCGGGTTCTGCATCGGCACCGGCAAAGCCGTCCGCTGCGCCGCACGCAGAACCTGCGGCAGTGTGCGGTGCTCGGACTCACCGTCATCTCCGGTGCCTTCAACGCTGGCGGTGTCACCCACGCGCGGCCCGAACTCCCCTTGAACCGAAAGCACAAGACTGGCGAACTCGCCCGGCCGTCATTGCCGTCAGACCGGCGGCCCGTTGGCACATCAGTGCCGGGTAAAAGGTTAGACCGTAGGAGATGCTGATTGCTACGGACGGCGGCGAGGAACCCGGTCAGGACCTCGGCCTGCAGGTCGGCGGGGTCACCGCGGTAGGCGCCGGCCAGGCCGACCGTCCAGGCCGGGTCGCCGGCGCGGGCGCGGCGGACCAGCTCGGCCCACACCTGGTTGCGGGCGCGGGCACTGGTCGCCGGGTGCAGCAGCAGCACCCGCAGCTCATCCAGCGGCACCGGCCGGTTCGGCAGGCCGGCCGCGACCTTGGCGGCGTGCAGCGCCACGCCCCGCGCAGGGCCGCTGCCCGGCGGGGGCACGCGGCACGCCCGATCAGCGCTCTTCTCCGCGCCCGGCGTCAAGTCCGGCCGCGCCTGCCGCGCGCCGGTCCGTGGCATCCCGTCGGCCAGCCCGGTTCCCCGCCGGCGCGGCGGTGCGGCGCCGGGCAGGGTGCCCGGGGACCGTGGGCCGGCATGACCGAGGAGCCGCCGCGGGCCAGCCGCCAGGCCGCGCCCGCCGCAGAACCAGGCCATGCGGAGCTGATCGAGGTGACCTTCAGCCCGGCCGAGCCGCAGCTGACCCCCGGCGCCGCCCGGGCTGGGACACCTCGATCCGGGCGGCGCCGGCCGCGTTCTACGGGCGGACCGCCGGCGCGCCGGTGACAGCGAGGCAGAACGGTACCGGCAGCTCGCCTGTGCCGCTCGGTCGCCGCTGCCTGCGGCGCCCGGGTGACCGCTGAGTTCTTCGACGAGGACTGCCGGGACGACGACCCCTGGCCGGACCGGCCACAGGGCCGGTCCCTGCTCGCCGCACTCTCCGGACCCCGCCGTCCCGCCGGAGCAGTAGTGGTCGCGGACCCGTGGCGCCTGCTTCCCCGCCGCCCGGCACCCGACGAACCGGGCATCCTGGCGCTGCTCTCGTTCCGGCGGGTGCAACTCGTGCTCGCCGACTCCGGCATGGTGATCTCCACCGCCGCGGAATACGCCCTGCTCGGCACGCTCCTGACCGGCCCCGCCGCCAGCGCCCCGCCACGCGGCGCCCCCTACGGGCCATCCCTCCGCGATTACCGGCCGCGCCGCAGCCAGCCCGGACAGCCCGCCGCCAGGCTGCGCCGACGCTCTGGTGAACCCCGATGAACGCCGCCTTGCTGGACCCGGGCCCGCAGGCGACCGCTCCGGTCCGGAGATTCGCGTTCAAGGGCCGGGTCTCGACCGAAGACAACCAGGACCCTGAGGCGTCCCGGAACTGGCAGCTGTCGCGCAGCCGCGCCCTGATCGAGCCGGCCGGCGGAATCATCGTCGCCGAGTACTTCTACATCGGGCAGTCCCGGTCGCTGCCGTGGGCGCGCCGGCCCCGGGCCGCGCAGCTGCTGGCCGACCTCGCCAACCCCGGCCGCGGCTTTGACGCCGTGGTGATCGGGGAGCCGCAACGGGCGTTCTACGGCAACCAGTACAGCCTGACCATGCCCGTGTTCACCCACTACGGCGTCGAGCTGTGGGTTCCCGAGGTCGGCGGCCCGATAGCGGAACCGGATCAAGCTGCGGGTCCGCGCCGCGATGGCGGCCCAGGCCGCCGTCGAAGGACGGTTCCTCGGCGGACGGCCCCCTTACGGCTACCGGATCGCTGACGCTGGTCCGCACCCCAACCCGGCCAAAGCCGCCGACGGCAAGCGGCTGCACAAGCTCGAACTCGACCCGGAGACCGCGTGGGTGGTGCGGCGGATCTTCGCGGAGGTACCTCGCCGGGCGGGGCCTGTTCGCCATCGCCGAGGGGCTCACCCGCGACCGGATCCCTCCCCGTCCCAGCACGACCCGGCCGGCAACCCGCACCGCACCGGCCAGGGATGGGCCAAGAGCGCCGTCCGCGCCATCCTGCGCAACCCCCGCTACACCGGCCGGCAGGTCTGGAACAAGCAGCGCAAGGACGAGATCCTCCTCGACGTCAACGACGTCGCCCGCGGCTACGAGACCCGGCTCCGCTGGAACGACACCAGGCAGTGGGTCTGGTCCGACACCATCGCCCAAGAGCCGCTGGTCTCCGCGGAGGACTTTGAGGCTGCCCAAGCCATCATGGCCGGCGCCGGGCGCGCTCGGCAGGCCAGCCACGAGACCCGCGAGCGGGTCCGCAACCCCTATGCCCTGCGCGGCCGGCTGTACTGCGGGTTCTGCGAGCGCCGGATGCAAGGCCAGTACAACCACGGTGGTGCCTACTACCGGTGCCGCTACCCGAAGGAATACGCCCTCGCTGGCCACGTCCGCCACCCCGGCAACGTCTACCTCCGCGAAGCCGACGTCCTGCCCGCCATCGACAGATGGCTCGCCGTTATCTTCGCGCCGCACCGGGTCGCCCAGACCATCCGCGAGATGCAAGCAGCCCAGGCCCCGCCCGCCACCACCGAGCCCGCCCCGGACACCCAGGCCACCGTCGCCGACTGCGACGCCCGCCTTGCCCGCTACCAGGCCACCCTCGACGCCGGAGGCGACCCCCAGACCATCGCCGGATGGACCCGCCAGGTCAAAGCCGAGCGCGCCGCCGCCCTCGCCCGCGAGGCCACCCAGACCCTGCGCAACCCCAGCCGCCGGCTCACCGAAGACGACATCCGCGCCCTCATCACCGCCCTCGGCAACCTGCGCGACGTCATCCGCGGCGCCGGGCCCGCCGAGAAGGCAGCCAGCTACAACCAGCTCGACCTCAAGGTCACCTTCAAGCCCGGAGAAGCAAAAATCCGGGCCGAAGTCACCATCGGCCCGGAGAACTAATGTAGAGCATGCGAAGCAATATGGGGATATGGGTCGTGTCCGAGGGG
>CAWINT010000012.1:0-308208 GCA_963837515.1 uncultured Actinomycetes bacterium | reverse complement strand
GCCACCTGCGATCCGCTGCCCAAGCCACCCCGCCAGGCCCCGAGCCCCCTGGAGAAGCCTCATGACCGATGCCCTGACCCTTGACGAGCTCCGTGCGCTGCCCGCCTCGATCGACCTGCCCATGGCCGCGCGTGCGCTAGGCCGGGCCGCACCAAGGCATACGAACTAGCAAAGCGCGATCAATTCCCCTGCCGCGTCCTGCGCATCGGCAGCACCTACCGGATCCCCACCGCCGAACTGCTCCGCTACCTCAAGCAACGACCTGCTACCCGGAGGAGCGCCCGTGACATCGGCAGCCGCTTACCGATGCGCGCAGAACCTTCACGGCCGGGAACCAGCGATTTGAGTGACGAACCGGGCGCCCGGCCCTGTCGGCAAGAGAACTGTTCCCGGCTCGGCCTTCACCTGCCCGTGCTGCTGCCGACCCGCAGCTAGCTTCGGTAGGGATCGACCGGCGGCAGCTGAGCAGCGGCGTACGGGGAGGTTCGTGATGCCGTGCTCGGCGTACCAGCCGCGCACCCAATCGCAGCACGACACCGCGACGCAGCCGCCATTCGTCGCATAGCTGTGTCAGCACGTCCCAGCAGAAGTCCCCGACGAGCCTGCCAAGCACGGGGGTCTCGCCTGCGGCCGCCGGCGCCCATGCCGCAGTTGTCCGGTACTCACCCAGGCCCAGGCGCGTCGGCAAGCACCGCGGCGGCCGCCCGTGCGGGACCGCCGCCGTTGTAACCCCAGCCAAAGCCGCCGTAAGCCCGCGCGGGCAGTTCCCGTTAGATCGGGACTCCCTTGCGCTCGGTCAGCCCGAACACGACCTCTTCGACCACGATGTGCGCCACGCCATCGGCCGACCCGACCGGCCCCGTGCCGTGGTATGTCCAGTCGTTACGCGAATGATCTATCCGCGCCCGCGCCCTGTTCTGTTGCTGGCTGGCGGCCGTGGCCGCTTCCACGTTTCTCGCGTCGGATTTACCGCTCATGTCCAGTTCCGTTTTCCGGGTCCATATCACCCGTAGCATACGGATGGGATACGACGCTTCACGGGCCGTAGCACCGTGCCAGTTTCCGCCAACAATTCTGACAATTAGAGAGCAGGCAAATCGCGGAGCTGCGCCGCGGGCCGCGCATCAAGAGGAGACTCGATGACTGGCGAGCCGGACTGGGTGCCGCCGGGGGTCGACATCAGGCGAGCGAACGTTGCCCGGGTCTGGGACTACTGGCTGGGCGGCAGCCACAACTTCCTGGCCGACCAGGACCTGGCCCGGGCAGATCATCGCGATCGAGCCCATGGCGCCGGGCGATCGCCAGGGCCTGCCGCGCGTTCCTCGGCCGGGGCGGTCCGCTTTCTGGCCGCGTAGGGTATCACGGCAGTTCCTCGACATCGGCTCCGGCATCCCCACCCAGGGGAACGGCACGAGGTCGCCCAGCCGGCCGATCGGCTTCCCGGCGCCGTGTACGCCGACACCGACCCGGTCGCCGTCGCGCACAGCCAGGCCATCCTGGCCTACTACTGGACGCCGCCGATCATCGACGCCGACCTCCGCGACCCGGCGACGATCCTGGCCGACACCGACACTCGCCGCCTGATCGACTTCGGCGCGAGCCCGCGGCCTGCTGCTCTTCGCCGTCCTGCATTTCATCGCCGACGCCGACGACCCAGGCGGATCGTGGCCACGCTGCGCGACGTGCTCGCGCCCGGCAGCTTCCTGGTCGCTGTCCAACGCAGACCGATGAGCCAAGCCCGAGCTGGCCCGGGCGGTGGAGAAGGTCTACAACGCAGCGTCCCGCGGACTCCTGGCAGTTCCGCTCGGACGCGGATATCCTGCGGTTCTTCGACGGCTTCGAGCTCGTCGACCCGGGCCTGTCTACATCCCGCAGTGGCGGCCAGACGCGCCCGTCGGCATGCCTGCCGACCCCCGCCAGTTGATGGGCCTGGTCGGTGTAGCACGCAAGGTGTGACGTGACAGCGCGGGCGGCCCGCAGTCGAGCCAGCTGGCCCGCCAGTAGCGGCTAACGCCCGGCGCCCCAGCCATACCACGGTATATAACCGCAGTACAAGGCAGCGGCAGCCGATCAGTCGTTGTCTTGGCCCTTGTCGGGGCCGACTGGCGCCGCCGGTCGAAATTAGTCTGCGCGCTGGCGGAGTCGGGATGCCGGGCCGCGGCTGACTGGATCCTCGCCGCTGCGTCCTTGTCCATTGGCTGGTGTTTGCTCATGCTCCATCTGATACCCAGGCGGGCGTGAGGCTGGATTCCCTATGCTGCTGATTTTGAACTAGCCATGATCAGTCGTAGTGCAATGGTCTCGGCTCACGACCGCGCACCCGCCCGCGCGCACCCGTTACTGAGCTTGCCCAGCCTGTTCGGCGGTGAGGGTCTCGCTGGTCTTGAACAAGGGTGCCGTTGCGCAGCCGCCGGTCGGTCCGGGCGGCGCTCTTGGCCCTCTTGGCCAGGACGCTCGTCTCGGACCTCGCCGACACAGCCTCGCCCAGGTCTGCGCCGACCTGCTCCCAACCCGACCATGACTGCCGGGCCACTGCGGCAGTCTTCCGCTTGGGCGACCGGACATACAGCTGGGGATGACGTGCCGAGCCAGGCCGGGCAGAGGAGGCTGACGCACACCGCTAGCGCGATCGAGGCGCCAGCGACCAGACGGCAGCCTGGACTGCGGGTCTCGAAGGATGACATGATCTGCGGCGTTTCCGCGCCGCTGGCGAGGCAGACGACGCCGAGCACGACGACGCATGCCGCAGTCCGCGGTCGCGTGCGACGTACTCGGCCTTGACCGGGAACGCTGCCCGAAACCGAGTCCGTGCAGTCGTCCGAGGCTGCGGGGTCCCCGAACGCAGTGAGATCTAGAAGCACGGGCAGGCGACGACTCGTGCGGGTCACCACGATCAAGGGCAACGCCCTGGCGCAAGCCGGTTTCGGGAAGCCGATCTAGCCGGGCCACTGCCACGCGCCATCTCACGCAGGTCATCGAGCGGGCACGCGGTTACAACGCGGACCCGGCCCGTCTCCTGACGGTTGCGGAGATCGCGGTTTTCGGAAGCTACCTCGATCCCGCTGCCGACCGCCTCGGCGACCTGGACCTGGCCGTGTCCACCGTGCGCCGCGACACCGACGGAGACCGGTACCCAGACAAGGCTCTGGCGTACGCAAAAGCGAGCGGTCGCCGCTTTCAGGTGTGTTCCACGAGCAGCTCTTCTGGCCGGCCCGTGAGCTGCGCATGATTCGCAACAACCGCTCGCCGGCGATCAGCATCACAGGCGAGGATATCCGGCAAGTTCACCGACCGCTTCGAGATCGTCTATGCGGTCAGCGAGGACCCGGACGCGATCCCTCCGCCACCAGATGCGATGGTCGAGCGCTGACCATGCGATGGGTGCGCGGAGGCCGATCCGGGTGAATCGCGGGCGCCCAGCGGGTATCCCCGCGACACGATGCCTGCGCGTGCGGCTGCTCAGCCTGGTGCCAACGCCACGTTGTCTGATCTGTGACTCTCTGCCTGCTTCTTCAACCGCAGGCCGTGACGGGGGCTGACACCCAGCTCGCGTCCCAGGTCCGCCCCGGTCATGTCCGGCTGGTCCGCCAGCAGCCTGGCGGCCGTGGCAACGGGATCGCCGTGCTCTGACTGTACGATGGCGGACCTGCGAACCCTCGGCCCATTGTTGACAGTCACCGGCAGTGGCTTCCCACGGGTCCGCGCACGTCCGCCGTCACTTCCGGTGGCATGTCCGTTGGGGGTGGCCCCGATGTCTGCGGACATGTCCGCTCCCGATGGCTTACCGGCCGTGCCGACAGCGACATGTCCGCTGTCCGTTTCCGCCGCGGCGAGCACGCGGGCGCGGCCAACAGCCTCGTGAATGGACGAGCCGGATTCCAGCATCCACACCAGCTCTGGCGGCGCGTGACGCCTCCATCGCCACCCATACCGGACCCGCAGGAGCGCGACCGCGTGCCGCCGCTCCTGCTCTGCCTCCACAGCGGTCCGGAAAGCTGCCGGTCTGCCACAGCACCATGCGCCGCCACATCAGCCAAGTCGGCCACGGGGCCAGTACCCACCGGGCCACCGGGATGGGTCGCGCGGCTGACCGCCAGGGCCGCCGATGCGCCGCAGCAGGACGGTCCGGCCCGCCTCGACCATGGCCAGCAGCATCAGTGGCGCGGCGACATGCAACCCGGCAGATACCAGGTTTGGCCCGCCAGCCGCAGCGTTCGCCGCCACCGTGCCCACGGTCAGGACGCGGACGAACTGGCGGAGCCAGCCGATCGGCTGCCCGATCCACGACAGCACGAGGTCCAGGACCACCACGCCGATCAGCCCGCCATCGATGCCGCACCGGAACCAGCCATGCCAATGGAACGCCCCTGCGCTCCGCCAGGCTG
Source organism: uncultured Actinomycetes bacterium (assembly GCA_963837515.1). GTDB lineage: Bacteria > Actinomycetota > Actinomycetes > Streptosporangiales > Streptosporangiaceae > RYN-230. The sequence goes on along the minus strand of CAWINT010000012.1, from coordinate 303,823 downwards.
GACACCGTCTGATAGGAGCCCGCTACCCCGTACGCCGCCAGGCCCAGCCCCATCGTCACCGCCATGCCGACCGCTGCCCGCTGCCCGCCGCTCAGCCTGGCCGGGCGCAGCACCTCAGCCATGACCGGGACCCCAAGTCAGGCGACGGCAGGCATAGGCGATAGGTCACTCACACGCGCCCGCAGGATCGCGCACGCGTCGGGCGGCAAGGCCGGAGAGCCCGGCGCTCCCGGCGTTCCCGCGCCGATTGTGCGCGCATTGTGCGCGCAAGGGCCCCAGAACGCGAAACCAGGGCCTCCGCCGAGATCGGTGATCCCGGAGAAGGCCCTGGTCAGGAGCGGAGGCTCGGGGATTTGAACCCCGGAAGGGCGGTAAACCCTAACCGCATTAGCAGTGCGGCGCCATAGACCGGACTAGGCGAAGCCTCCTCGTGACCTGACGGTCCGGATCAGCGTACCGGGACCAGCCCAACGGTGCCAAAGCAGTTGGCATGCTGGAACCGGATTCTCAGCGGGCCTCGATCACCTTGTAGTCACCCCGCGCGTATGCCTCCCGTATCCGGGTCTTGGCGAACTTGCCTACGCTGGTTTTCGGCACCTCGTCAATGAACGACCAGCGTTCCGGGACCTGCCAGCGCGGCACCCGGTCGGCCAGGAAGGCCCGCAGTTCCTCGGGGGTCGCCGAGGCTCCCTCCTTGACCACGATGGCGGCCAGCGGGCGCTCGCCCCACTTCTCGTCCGGCACCCCGATCACCGCCGCCTCGGCCACCGCGGGGTGGGCCATCAGGATGTTCTCCAGTTCCATGGACGAGATCCACTCGCCGCCGGACTTGATCACGTCCTTGGCCCGGTCGGTGAGGGTCACGTAACCCAGCCGGTCGATGGTGCCCACGTCCCCGGTGCGCAGCCAGCCGTCGTGGAACTTGGCCGGGTCGTCGTCCTTGTAGTAGGAGCCGGTGATCCACGGGCCGCGGACCTCGACCTCACCCACCGTCGTCCCGTCGTTGGGCAGCACCGTGCCGCCGTCGCCGACGACACGTCCCTCCACCGTGCAGAACAGGCGGCCCGCGGTGTCCCGGTATTTCCAGGCCTCGGCGCCGGTCACGCCCCGCGGCGGCCGGGCCACGCTGCCCAGCGGGGAGGTCTCCGTCATCCCCCAGGCCTGCACGATGGTCACCCCGAGTTCGTCCTCGTAGGCTTGCATCAGCGCGTGCGGCACCGCCGAGCCACCGCACGGCACCAGGCGCAGCGAAGACAAGTCGCCGCCGTTCGCCCGGACGTACTGCAGCAGCGCGTTCCAGATCGTCGGCACCGCCCCGGCGATCGTCGGCCGCTCGGCCTCGATCAGCCTGGTCAGCGCGTCGGGGTGCAGGAACCGGCCCGGCATGACCAGGTCGGCGCCGGCCATGAGCGAGGCGTAGGGCAGGCCCCAGGCGTTGGCGTGGAACATGGGCACGACCGGCAGCACCCGGTCGGTGTCGTTGATGCCGAACGAGTTGCCCAGGCAGGCACCCATCGAGTGCAGGTAGGCGGACCGGTGGCTGTACACCACGCCTTTCGGCATCCCCGTGGTGCCGCTGGTGTAGCACATCGCCGCCGCGGTCCGCTCGTCCAGGTCCGGCCAGCCGAACGACTCGGCCGCCTCGGCCAGCAGTTCCTCGTAGAAGTGCACCTCGTGGCCGCCGCCGACCAGTGCATCGCCCGCGGCCGCCGCCTCACCCGTGGGCGGCCCGGTCAGCACGATGTGCCGGACCGTCTCCAGGTGCGGCAGCACCTGGCTCAGCAACGGCACCAGAGTCGGCTCGGTGACGATCACGTAGTCCCGGGCGTGGTTGGCGATCCAGCCGATCTGCGCGGGATCCAGCCGCAGGTTGAGCGTGTGCAGCACCGCGCCCATCGAGGGGATGGCCAGATAGGCCTCCAGGTGCTCGGTGTTGTTCCACAGCAGCGTGCCGACCCGCTGGTCGTCGTCCACGCCGAGGCTGCGCAGCGCGTTGGCCAACTGCGCGACCCGCGCGCCGGTCCGGGCGTAACTCTGGCGGTGCACCCCGTCTCCCGTGAACGTGACGACCTCGCTGTCCCCGTAGATCGTGGTGCCGTACCGCATCAGCCCCGTCACGGTCAGAGGCACATCCATCATTGTGCTGAGCAACGGGCCACCTCCTTGTGCGTCGCCCCTGGCACCGGCCTTCCCGGTGCGGCATCACCTGCTGGGATCGTGCCATGCCGCAGGCAAAACGTCACCCTTGGATGAGGTCCGCGTCTATTCTCAGCTTGGCCACCGCCCGGGACACCGTGCTCTTGACCGTGCCCAGGCTCACGCCGAGCGCCGCGGCGATCTCCGCCTCGCTCATGTCCTCGTAGTAGCGCAGCACCACCGCGGCGCGCATCCGCTGCGGCAGCCGCTCGATCGCCCGGCGCAGCGCATCGTGTATCTCGCTGTCGCCGGTGTGGTCCCCGACCGGCCGGTCCGGGATTTCGTCGGTGGGGTACTCCTCCACCCGACGCCGCCGCCACCAGGAGATGTGCGTGTTGACGATGGCGCGCCGGACGTACCCGTCCACTGCGCCGTGGTCTTCGATCCGGTCCCAGGCCTGGTAGGTCTTGGTCAGCGCCGCCTGGACCAGGTCCTCGGCGTCTGCCCGGTTGTGGGTCAGCAGATAGGCCATCCTCAGCAGTGACCCGCTCCGGCTGGTGACGTAGTCCCGGAATGCCAGTTCGGCGACCGGCCTGACCACGCTCGTGGCCATCTCCGGTCCCCCGTTGCCCCGACCCTCGCTCGCGCCGTGACCTTCCCGCGGTGTGGCCCCGTCCCCCCGCGTACCAGCCACGACGTGATCGCCCCCGACGCTCACACCACAACGGTACCCAGCTACCACCCCCTCCCCACGGTTCCGGGTCGCGGCCGGCGAGGCGGGCTTGGCGGAACCGCTTGCCGTCAGGCCATCCCGCCCCCATCGTCATGACCTGGGTTATTGTGCCGGGGAGGGGTCGATGGTCGTCCAACGTGGTGACTTAGAGTGCTGCGCCCGTTGCAGCGGGCCAGCATTTGCGGAGCGGCTGGCGCGCCGCCCGGCGCCGTGCGCCGCACTGCACGGGACCGCCGCCCGGCACGGTTCCGCGGTCCCGGCCGAGGCGGGGTGCTGCCGGCCGTCGGGCCGACGCCGCCGCGGCCGCCGTGCCCCCGCCGTGCCCGCGCCAGCATCCCGGCGCCACGCCGGGAGGACCGGGTTCTGCGCTTGTCTATCTGCGTCTAGCGCAAAACCTAGAGAGGGAAAGATTCGCCCAGACTGCGGCCGGCCTCCGCAGCAGTTTCATCGCCGTCCCAACCCCGCAGCCCGCTTATTCGTTAGAAGGGTAGAAGCAGCGACGGTTGGGGCGTGGCATGGAGAGCTGGGAGCAGACGCTGACCGCACTGGCCGGCGCGTCGCGGCTGGCTGCCGGATCGCTGGCCCGCCGGTTCCGGCGGCGCCGCACCCGGATCCCCTGGGCGGCCGCGGCTGGGCTCACGGCCGTGGCCGCGCTGGCGGTGGGCGTCCCGGTCGCGCTGAGCAGCGGCCCGGGTGGGAGGGCAAGCCATCCGGCGCCCCCGCCGCCCAAGGTGACGTTCACGGTGACGGTGAACGGCCGGACGCGGCCGGATCCCGTCAGTAACGTCACCGGCCATCAGCCCCAGTTCAGCGTCACCCCCGCCGAACAGCTGAGGATCAGCGTCTCGGTGCACGTCCCGGCGCACGTGACGCTGACCACCGTGTGGCTGGGCATCTCGGCGGGCAGCTGGGGCGGCAGCCCGGGCCGTCCCGCTGGGATGGACCCCGCGCTGCTACACACCCGCGCCCGGCTCGGCCCGGGACCGCACCGGTTCCGGGTGCGCTGGCCGGTGCCGGCCGGGCTGCCGCCCGGGACCACCCGGTGGCTGGCCACCTACTGGACGTTCTGGGCTGGCGACGTAGCCCAGGGCATCGCCGAGCTGGACGTGCGGTCCGGCCGCTGACTCAGGACCGGGCTCCCTGGCCCGGCCCCACGGCGGTCACACCGGCTGGGCGCGCAGGAACCGGCCGAAGTGCGGGACGGTGAAGGCGATCAGGCCGCGCTCGGAGCTGTAGATCAGCCCCTTCTTGATCAGCCCGTCGCGGGCCGGTGACACACTGGACGGCTTGCGGCCCAGTTCCTCGGCCACCTGGGCGGTGGGCACGGGCTCGTCGCCCAGCTGTGCCATGGCCCGCATGTATTCGCGCTCGGCCGGGGTGGCCCGCTCGTAGCGGCTGCCGAAGAAGCCCACCGCTAGCTCGCCCTCGGCCTCCGGGCTGGCCACCGCGACGTCCTTAGCAGTGACCGGGCTGGCCGTGGCCACGTCCCAGGTGACCTTGCCGTAGGCCTGCACGAAGTACGGGTAGCCGTCCGCCGCCTCGTATAGCGCGTCCAGCGCGTCCGCCTCGAAATCCGCGCCCTCCCGCTGCGCGGGCGCGAGGATGGCCTGGTCGGCGGCGGCCCGGTCCAGTCGGTCGATCGACACGTAGCGGAACAGCCGTTCGGAGTAGCTTTTGCTGGCCGACAGCACCGACGGCAGGTGTGGCAGCCCCGCCCCGACCACGATCAGCGGGCCGCCGTTCTGCGACAGCTCGTGGGTGGCCGCGCACAGCGCGGAGATGTCGGCCGTCGGCACGTCCTGCATCTCGTCGATGAACAGGGCGATGCCCACACTCAGGTCGGCCGCCACCGAGGCCGCGTCGGTGAACAGCTCCATCAGGTCGATCTCCAGGTCTCCGGAGTCGGCCCGGCCGCGGGCCGCGGGCACGTCGATGCCCAGGTGCGGGGTGAAGCTGCCCTTGGGCGCCTTCGGGTCCCGGGCGGCGAAGGCCTTGAGCACGCCGAGAAACGCCTCGATCCGGTCCGGCGCGCGGTGCCGCGGCGCGAGTTCGCGGACGGCCATGTGCAGCGCGCCCGCCACCGGCCGCCGGATCGACTGGTCCGGCCGGGCCTCGATCTTCCCGGTGCCCCACAGCCGCTGCAGCGCCATCGAGCGGAACGAGTTCAGCAGCACGGTCTTGCCGACCCCGCGCAACCCGGTCAGCACCATGCTGCGCTCCGGCCGCCCGCGGGCGATCCGCTCCAGGACCACCTCGAACTGGCTCAGCTCGCGGTCCCGGCCAGCGAGTTCCGGCGGGCGCTGCCCCGCGCCCGGCGCGTACGGGTTCCGCACAGGGTCCATGGCCTAGCAGCCTATGGCCGCGTCTAGCGCGAGCCGTAGATTGACGTAGAAAGTACTTCCGGCGTGTCGCTGGCCGGGCCGAGCAGGATCAGCGTGTCCCCCGGCTCCGGCGGCGGCGCGGCCGACCGGGTGACCGGAACCAGCCGGCCGTCGGCCCGGACCCGGAACAGCAGGTCGCTACCGTCCGGAGCGGCACCGTCCGGAGCGGCCCCGTCCGCGGGCTGGGCGATGAGCCGCGCGCCACGGTCGTAGCGATCGCTCAGGTCGGCCCCGCTCAGCCCGGGAGCGAAGACCACCTCGCCGCCGAGGTACGGGGCGACCACGCCGTGGTCCGGGTGCCGGGTGCCCAGCCGGTAGGTGGGCAGGCCCGGCCCGGTGCCACCGAGTACCGCGGACCCGAGCGCGTTGAAGTCGTCCTCATCGGTCAGCAGGTAGACGGCGGTGAAGCCCTCCAGCTCCGCCCCTTCACCGGTGGCCGCGGCCAGCAGCTCACCATCCGCCAGTTCCAGCCCGGCCTGCCTGATCCGCTGGCGCTCCTCCTCGGAGCCGGCCCACAGCGCCGCATCCGGGCCGGCCGAGCGCAGCGCGCGGGCCAGGTCGACCACCCAGGCCTGCCCGCCGACCAGCAACGGCCGGGATCGGTCCGGCCGCGCCACGCCCAGCCGCCGGGCCACCGGCACCGCGGTCAGCCCGTACAGGGCCACCGTGACCACGATGACCAGGAACGTCACCGGCAGGATCTTCGATGCGCCGCCGATCCCCTGCCGGGCCAGCCCGGCCGAGAACGTGGACGCGGTGGCCGCGGCGACGATGCCGCGCGGCGCCATCCACCCGGTGAACTGGCGTTCGCCCCGGGTCAGATCGGTCCGGGCGGTAGCCAGGAACGCCACCAGCGGCCGGGCCAGCAGGACCAGCACGGCGACCAGGCCGAGGGTGGGCAGCACCAGGTGCCTCAGCGATGCCGGGGTGACCGTGGCGGAGATGGACACGAACAGCACGCCGATGATCAGCTGCACGAACGTCTCGAAGAACGGCCGACGGGCCGGGACGTCGAAGCCGGGCAGGTTGGCCAGGGCCAGGCCCATCATGATCGCGGCGATCAGCCCGGCATCGTCGCGGGCGATGTCGCACGCCGCCGCGACCGCGACCACGCAGGCCAGCTGGGCCGTAGTGCCGAGCACCTCGCCCAGGCCGAGCGTGCGCAGCAGGAACCAGAGCAGCGCGATGCCCAGGAGACCGCCCGCCACCCCGGCGCCGACCGAGATCAGGAACTGCGCCGCCTGATGGCCGAACCTCCAGTGGCCGCTGCCCTGCACGGCATGGAACACAACGGCCCCGAGGACGGCACCGACCGGGTCGATCAGGGATCCTTCCCAGGCGAGCACCCGCTGCAGCCGCTCGGTGGGCTGGATGAACCGGAGCAGCGGGCCGACGACCGTGGGCCCGGACACGACGAGGATCGCGCCGAGCATCAGCGCCGCCTGCGTGGACAGGCCGAGCAGCAGCGCGGCGAACACGGTGCCGAACCCCATGGTGACCGGCACCCCGATCCAGATCAGCCGGAGTACGACGCTGCGGGAGTGCCCGCGCAGCTTCCGCAGGTCGAGGCCGAGCCCGGCGTCGTAGAGGATGACGGCGACCGCCAGCGACACCAGCGGCTCGAACGCCGGGCCGAGCAGCCGCTGCGGGTTCACGTCGGTCGTGATCGCCCCGGCGATGAAACCGACCGGCAACAGGATGATGAGAGCTGGGATGCGCAACCTGGCCGCCAGCACCTGCGACCCCACCGCCAGCACCAGGATCAAGCCTACGCCCAGCAGAATCTGGTCGGTCGTCATGCCGGCTCCGCCACTCGCGCGCTGGTACGGGTGCCAGGCTGGCCCCACGGGCGCGGCCGCGCGTCACCCGGTGCGGGTGACGCGCGGCCGGTCCCGGCGCTGCTGCCCAGGGCCCTGACCGGCACGCCGGATCAGGCGGCCTAGATCAGACGGCTGGGCGATCGCTGCCGGCCAGGGTCATGGCATGTTGCTGGATGGCCCACAAGACCCGCCGGTGCGCCTGCGGCATCAGGTGCTGGTGCGGGTTGGTCAGGCTTGCCGCCCGGGCCAGCGCCTGGGGGGACGCCGCGCACAGCGACGCGTCGAGCAGCGCCCAGGAAAGCTCGTCGAGTGCGGCGCGCACCGGGCCCGGCTCCTGCGTGCGCGCGCAGACCTCGTCAAGGCCGGCCAGCAGCGGCGCCAGCCGCTGGTCGGCAGCCGCCTGGACCGTAAACGCGTCTACCATGGGGCAGGGCGACTCGCTGTACACCGCTGTTTCGAAGGCATTCAGCAGCGGGCTCACGTCTCCCGCCGTCAGCGGGTCGTACAGGCCGGGGAAGGGCACTTCCTCGTAGCCAGGGTCATACCCGCTGAAGTAGATCGGCGCATCCGAGCCCGTTTCGGCCAGCACGCCGAGGGCCAGGTCGAGCAGGCTTATCGGCCAGCCGAGATCGGTGATGGCATGGACCCGGAACCGGCCGGGCTGGCTACCCAGGGCCGCCACCAGCAGCAACTGGGCCGACTCCAGGGCAGACTGCACGTAGAAGCCGATCTCTGCGCCGTGCAGCCGCACCACGCCGCCCCCGGCCCACTCGAGCAGCCGCCGGTAGATGATCGAGTTGTCACGGACATGGGTGAACCGGGCCGCGCTGCAGAGAAGTCCGTTCGCTGCGGCTGAGGCGCCGATCCACTCGGCAGCCCGCTTGGAGGCGGTGTAGATCTCCGGCGAGTAAGGCCGCAGCGCTTTCCCGGTCGAGGCGCACACCACCTGCCTGACCCCGGCCGCAGCCGCCGCGGCCAGCACGTTGCGGGTGCCCAGGACGTTGGTGGAAACGGTCCGGTGCACCTCTAGCTCGGCCAGGGCTGGACTGCGCTGCGCTGCCACGTGGAAGATCACGTCCGGGCGCAGGCTTTCAATGAGCTGGCCCACGGCGGCCCGGTCACGGACGTCCGCGTGGAAGTACTCCGCGCCGGCCGGACCCATCCAGCCGGTGGTGACACCGCGGCTGACACTGGCCAGCCGCTTCGGGTTCTGCCGGGCCAGCTGCCGCATCAGCGTCGAGCCGATACAGCCGGTGCCGCCGGTCACCAGGATGGTGGCGCCAGCCAGCCAGTGTTCGAATTCACCCCCCAGGCGCAGCCACAGCCCTCGCCGGCCGAACTCAAGGAACCGGGCATGCTCGGCGGACGCTTCTGGCTTGACCTGCCGCAGCGACTGGGTGAGATCGCGCAGCTGCCCCAGGTCGTCCTCGCTCAGGCTCTGCTGGCCCGCGGGCACCGCGGCACGCATGATCCCGATGATTTCCCCGCTCGTTTCCACCCAGTGCTCTCCTTCTACTGCTCCCCTGGCGCTCTTCGCATCCCGCCCCTGCTGTGACTGTGGCGCATCTCCCACCAAACTGTGTAAACCCTTGAGAAAGAACCGCGTCACCCAGCCGGCCGGTATCGGACCTATCCAGAGTCATCATCATTTAGAAAGTCATCCGATGATAGGGTCACCTCTGTCGTGATGCTGGGGATCGAGGGGATCTGGCGCAAAGACACGCAAGGACGCCGTCCCGGTAGCCGCCGGGACGGATACCGCAGCCCACCCGACGAAGCGGAGGAGCCCGGGCCGCCGCTCCCGGTGCTACTGAACGACCAGGAGAAGTACAGCTATGTCCGCAGCCGCGCGTGGCTCCTGAACATCGGCGCGGCGGCCAGCTTCCCGGTGCTGCTGTTCACCCAGATCCGGCTGATGCTGCAATACCACTGGTTCTGGCTGGGCCATTCGTGGGGCTCGGCACGCTATTCTTGGCGTTGCCACTTTACCGATGCGCTGACCCGCGGGTTTGAGCTGCGGGAGCACCGGCGGCTGGTCGATTCGTGGCGGCCAGGCCACTGTCCGTCGGTAGCTGTATTCCTCCCGGTCTGCAGTGAGCTGGAAACGGTGCTGCGTAATACCTGGGAATACGTTGCCCAGTTGCGCGACCATTACAAAGGGGTCGTCACGCCGTACGCACTCGACGATTCCGCTAACCCTCCCCTGAAAGCACTGGCCCGCGAATTCGGGTTCGCGTACGCGACCCGGCCGAACCGGGGATGGTTCAAGAAGCCGGGCAACCTCTCCTTCGGTTGCCAGGTCTCCTACGGCGAGTACGTCCTGCTGCTGGACGCGGACTTCGCGCCGCGCCACGACCTGCTCGACGAGGTCCTGCCTACATGGCGGCCCAGCCGCGGACCGGGATCGTGCAGACCCCGCCGTTCTTCCGGATCACCGACGAGCAGGCCTGGGTGGAGCGCGGGTGACAACCTCGGCACGACGCTGGCCCGAGCACTCCGAGGACGTGCTCACCGGTTTCGATCTCACCGGCTCGGATGGAAGCTGCACTATCTTCCGATTGCTCTGTCCACAGGAAACTGCCCGGATAACGTCCTGGCGTTCCTGAACCAGCCGTACCGCTGGTGCTCGGGCGCGGTGGGCTCCTGTTCGGGAAGATATTTTGGAAAACGAAGCTTCCCGCGTACACGAGGCCGTGCTACCTGTCCCGGGTTCGTCTACTACATCTATACCGCGCTGTTCATCTTCGTTGCCCCAGCGCTCACTGTTGCGATCCTCGCGTTCGTCCCCAATGTCCTGCAGCTCAAGAATATGATCTTCATCGTTCCGGTGCTGCGGGTACGCCGCCCTCATCATCCCCGCCCGGCACCATGCGCCCACCGGCTGGAAGCGTGGGCGGTCAAAGTAATTTCCGGTTGGGCGCACTTCTTCGCCTACTGGGATGCGCTCCGAGGGAAGCGGCTGGGCCGGAACCTGGCTCCGCAGCCCGGGTGGGGCCGCTGGTCAGCCGGTGGGGGTGACCGGCGGGGCACCCGAAGCCGGCGCCTGGCTGCTGGTGGTGGGCGTCACGGTGGGTGTGGACGTCACGGTCACGCTGATGGACGGTGACGGGCTCGGTGTGGCGGTCGCCGGCGTCGAGGTGGGAGCCGGTGACGCGGAACTGGCGGACGGCGCCGGGGTGCCGCCGCCCGGCGTGGTGGCCGACGCCGGACCGACCAGGTTCGGGGACTGCACGTGCTGGCGCCCGGGAGTGAGCATGAGCACGAGCGCCGCCACCACCACCGCCGCCACGGCGATGACCCCGCCGGTGGCCGCGCCGGCGGCGAACGCCCGGCGGTCCCGCCGGGCCTCAGTGCGCCGCCGCTCGCGCAGCCATTCGGGCAGCGCCGCCCGCTGCGCGGCCCAACTGTTAACCGGCGCGGCGGCGAAGCCGAGGGTGGGGAACAGCAACAGCCCGGCCAGCAGCGGCCCGCTCAGCTGATACCACCTGGTAAGCGCCGCGGCGATGCCCGCCGCCCCGAGCAGCGCCAGGCTGATCTCTGGCCAGTTGGCCCGCAGCGCCTCCCACCATTTCGCCTGTTCGCTGGTTTTCGGCGTGCGCAGGAAGGCTGCCTTGCGAGCGAACAAGCCGAGCACGGAGGCCCGCGCTACCACCAGTGAGGTGGACTGCCAGATGAAGAACGCGCCGATGGCGTCGCGCCAGGATGCGCCGGTGCCCCGGCGGAGCAGCACGACCGCCCGGACCAGGCCCAAGACCACCAGCACCGGGATCGCGGCCAGTAGGAATGTGGTCAGCTTGCGGAACAGTTCGCCGCCGCCGAGGGCCAGGTTGGCCGCGCCGGCCAGCAGGAAGACGAAGAACACCAGGCCGAGCAGGTCCCCGTACCACTGCAGGCCGCCCGCCAGGTAAGACCAGCGCTGCGCGGCGGTCAGGTGGTTGCGGCTGGTCCGCGGCCCGGGCACCAGCGACCGCCAGTGCATCCGCAGGATCTGGATGCCGCCGAAACACCACCGGTACCGCTGGCCCTTGAGCGCCTCGAACGTCAGCGGCATGATGCCGCGGCCGTAGGTGCGGTCCACCGCCAGCCCATGCCAGCCGGCCCGCAGCAGGCGGAGCGAGATCTCGGCGTCCTCGGTGATGCACCACTCGTCCCAGCCGCCCAGTTCGTCGAGCGCGACCCGGCGGATCAGCCCCATCGTGCCGGCGAAGATCGCGCCGTCGTGCTCGTTGCGGGCGGGCTGCGAGACGGCGAAGAAGTATTTGTACGAGTAGTACAGCCGGCGGTAGTAACGGGCCTGCTGCCAGTCGCGGTAGTCCTGCGGGCACTGCACGAACCCGGTCCACGGGTCGGAGAAGGCGGACGCGCAGTGCCGCAGGAAGCCCGGCTCGATCTGGTAGTCGGAGTCCACCACGCCAACGATCTCGGCCCGCGGGTCGGTGAGCTGGCGGAGCGCGTAGTTGAGCGCCCCGGACTTGTAGCCGGGCCAGTCCTTCAAGTGCGCGAACTTCACCCCGTGCCGCCCGCACCACTGCTGCACCGGGCGCCACAGCTTCTGGTCGTCGGTGTTGTCGTCGATGAGGATGACCTCATAGCGCGGATAATCCAGCCGCTGCAGCGCGCGCAGCGTGTCGATCACCATGCCGGGTGGCTCGTTATGCGCGGGCACGTGCAAGCTGACCATCGGCAGGTCCCGCTCGGCCGTCGGCAGCACCAGCCCCGGGACGATCCGGCGGCGCCAGCGCTCGGTGCCCAGCGCGTCGCAGATCTCCCACAGGTACGCGCACGCCAGCAGCGCCGCCACCACCTCGAACAGCCACAGCAGCACGCCGCCGGCGGTGCTCGCCGTGCCCAGGTGGCTGGTGAGGGTCCAGTCAAGCGCGAACGTCAGGTAGACGATGAACAGGAACACGCTGGTGGCCCAGCACAAGTGGGCCCGGGCCGTCCAGCGCCGGGTCGCGGGCAGCCAGACGGCGCTGGCGACCGTCACGCCGACGGCCCCGGCCACCAGGCGCGGGCGGGACACGCCGAGCAGCCAGAGGGCGGTCCCCACCGCCGCCGCCAGCAGGATGGTGCCGGTGACGGCCAGCAGCAGCCGGCGGATCTCCGGCCACGCCCCGGTGGTCCGGGCCCGGGGCCGGGTGGGCAGGAACAGCAGGGCGGAGCCGATCGGCGCGGCCAGGATCGCCGCCAGCAGCAGTGCGGCCAGCATCGCTGCTCCTATCTGCCCGTGGCCACGCGGACCGCGAACACGTTGGTCGTCAGGCCTGCGCCGCCGTGCCACACTTCAAAGCCAGCCTCGACGCTGATCAGGTACCAGGACAGGCGGAGGGCGCCGCGGCGCACCGCGTCGGCCACCAGCGGCTGCAGGTCCAGCTGGACCGAGGTGGCCGGGGTGGTCAGCACGTAGGTGATGACGTTCCAGGTGGCCCGGCGGATCTGCCACACGTCGTAGCTCTGCCCGCCGATGACCACGCCACTGGCCACCACGACGCCGGCCGGGTGGTTGGGGCCGTGCCGGGCGAGCCAGACCATCAGCTCGGCCCCGTCGGGCTGGCCGCTGGTGGCCGGGGCCTGGTTGAACCAGATGTCGTAAGCGGCGTTGTAGCTGCTGCTGCCGCCGGGCTGGGTCGTGTGCCAGGTGGTCGTGACCGTGCCGGTGCGGATTCGGGACACCTGGATCGGCAGCCCGCTGTTCGCGGTGCACGCGCCCCAGTGGCAGCCCCGGTAGATGAACGGGTACCCGCCAGGGGCGCCGTTGGCCGGGTTGGCGATCGCGGATTTCGTCACCCGGAAGCTGGCGGTCCCGTCGGTGGTGATGCATTCCGCGGCGGCCGAGGCCCACTCGTTGTTGTCGATCCAGTAGGTGCCACCGCTGACCGGCGCGGCCTGCGAGCGGCACAGCGTCGTGGTCGTCGTGGTGGCCGTGGGCGAAGCCTGGGAGCACGCGACCGCCACCACGCCCAGCAGGCACGTGGCGGCGACCAAACCGGCGTCCCGGCCCAGGGCCATGTCACCCCCTGGCCAGCGTCGTGGCCCTCACCCACCATCCTCGCCGGGGGCGGCCGCCGCCGCTACTGCTTCAGCCGGGCGGCTGCTTGGGCCGTGCGGGCTGCCGCGGCCGGGCGCTGGCCCGGCCGGAGATCACAGGGCGAGGTGCCGGTTGGGCTCCCTGGCGCGCTCGGCGAGGCCGGGGAGCTCGGCGACCGCCACGCCGGCCGCCTCGATCAGTTCCCGGCCCTGGGCGTCGGCGACGAACAGGCCCGGCTCCAGCCAGGCGATGACGACCCGGGCGATGCCGGTGCCGAGGATCAGCTCGGTGCAGCTGCGCGGCCGGGACTTGCGCTGCGAGCACGGCTCCAGCGTGGAGTAGAGCGTCGCCCTGGTGAGCCGCGGGTCATCCGGCGCCAGCTTGCCCAGGGCGGATTCCTCGGCATGCACGTGCGGGTCGTTTTCGCGCGAGTAGCCGCGGGCGAGTTCCCGTCCGCCGACGGCCACGATCACGGCCCCGACCGAGTATGCGGTGTCCGAGGGCGGGCACTGCCACGCCAGATCGATCGCCAGCTCCATCCACCGCCGGTCGGCCTCGGTAACGGACTGCACGCTCACCCGCATCCCCTTTGCCTGCTCAACGGCCCCACCTGCCCGCTGACCTCGCTACCGGCCCGGGCCGTGGCCGGACTGATTGAGCCGGGCCAGGTAGGCGTTGTAGGCGGCGAGGTGCTCGTCGTCATCGATGGTGCCGGGCACCGGCCGCTCGCCCGCCGCCGCGGGGACCGGCGCGCCGCTACCCGGCTCAGCCGTCCCCACCGGCTCACCGGTCCCGACGGGCCCAGCCGACCCGGCAGTCCCCACAGTCCCCACAGCCCCAGCCGACCCGGCGGGCCCAGCGGGCCCGGCAGTCCCCACAGCTCCAGCCGACCCAGCCGACCCAGCCGGCCCAGCCGACCCGGCCGTCCCCGCCGGGGCCGCGGCGGCCGGAGACGCGGGAGGGGCCGGCTTCACCATGCTCTCGAAGCGCGCGGTACGGACCTCTTCCAGCCAGCCGCCACCGCGGCCACCCACCCGCTCCTCGGCGCGGGCCCACTGCAGGAAGACCAGCAGCATGTAGCCGAACATGATCGCGTCGCCGCCGATCCACATGATCGCGCCGGCCCAGTGCACGTCCTGGACCAAGCCGGGCGACCCGGCCGGGCGGCCTGCCGCCGTCATGCCCGGGATGGGGCTGCTCTGCGTGCTGAGCACCAGGCCGGTGAACGTGTCTACCGGCATGGTGAGCACCAGCATCATGAGCCGCATCGGGTAGGACAGCCGCCACCGGATCGGCTCCCGGCCGAAGATCGGCAGGAAATACAGGTAGCCGACGATCAGGTAGAGGGCGTGCTCGGCGTCGTGTATCCCCTGATTGGTCAGCACCAGGGTGGTCAGCCCGCTGAGGTGGGTGGCGGCGATGGTCGCGGCGTAGGCGACGAAGCCGAACGGCGGCCAGGTCAGGAACGTCACCACCCGGGAGCGGATCACCCGCTTGGCCCAGGTGTGCAGCGGGTTCCGGCTGGCGTGCAGCAGCAGGGTGACCGGCTGCCCGACGACCAGCAGCGGCGGGGCGATCATGATCAGCATCAGATGCTGGACCATGTGCACCCAGAAAAGCTCGTCGTAGGCGCCGATCCCGCTCTCGGTGGCCAGCACCACGACCAGCAGCCCAGCGAGGAAGAAGGCGGTCCGCCACCACGGCCACGGCCGGGCCGGGTGGCGGCGCCGGACCCGCCACGCGCCCCACAGGTACAGGGCGGCGATGACGGCCACGATGGCCGTGACGACAGGCGCGAACTCCCAGCGCTCCAGGGCCGCCTGCCAGCCGAATGGGGGCAGCATGGGACCTCCTCGCAGGTGAGCCTACCCACTACGGCGCGTAGGGGTGACCCGGGGACCGGGGCCATGCCCGGCGCCGGCAGTGCGGATCAGGAGTCACTCGCCCCCCACAAACACCGCGATCATGCGCAAGCGCGGAGGCGGCCGCTGGCTGCGGCGCTATGGTGGTCCGCGGAGGGTTCGCCTAGTGGCCGATGGCGGCGGTCTTGAAAACCGCTGAGGCGTGCAAGCGTCTCCGTGGGTTCGAATCCCACACCCTCCGCCCAAACCCTCCGCCCAGCCAGTCAACATGGCACCTGACCAGGCTGAACGCATCCCCTGCGTGCCGCGCCGCTCGTGCATTACATGCAGCCGTAGGCCGCAGGACGCCTCGGTCGGCCGTTGTCCCGGGATGGACGCGGGATGGCAGCAGAGACGTTCTCGCGGGTGGCGCCATCTCTTTGAAGCCCCCGGGCACAGTCATGCTTCGCCCGATCGGCGGCCAGAGCCAGGAGCCCATCCCGGCCCGGGTCTCCATCCAACCTTCCTCACCTGGGAGCCCGGAAGGTGGGGGTGGACGCGAGGGCTCTCTCAGGAATGGCAAAGCGCCTGGCTGGCCGGAAGCTGGTCCGCCGATTTGAATTCATGGGCGCCGCCAGATATCGTGATTCCCGGCATTCTCGTCTCTCGGTAACTGCCCGTCGGTCGAACTCGAGTCGGCCGAGGGGCGGTCGCCGCAGGCCTAAATAGGGCCTGCGCCTATCCGAGGGAATGAGGTGCCGATGACCAGCAGGAGGCCCCGCAGGGGCAAGGAGCGCAGGTCAAGTAGTAGTGGATGGTTGCAGGTCGTTATGACCGTCTTGCTGATGTTGGTGCAGGTCAGCGCGATCTTTCACTACTGGCTGGGGGTCGTCCCTGGCGGACCTACGATGAAGTAGGCCCGCCAAGGCCGACTAGGGAGGCCCTCGCGTTCTCTCCTGCTAGACAGGACGCGGGGGCTTCCTGCTGCGTAGAACTATACAGTAGAAAAATTCTACGTTCAAAAACACTGTAGAAACTAGACTGAGACTAGAACTCAGAACTAATAGCTAAAGCTAGAACGCACCACGAACTGCGGCGAGGATCGATCTCAGCAAACTCATAGAACATCCTCGTAGAAAATCACAGACAAGACGTACGACGCTCAACGTTCGCCCGACCTAGCAGACGTTCACGTTCGTGAGACGTAGAAGATGAGGGAAGCTGTGGTGGAACGCTCGCGGAGCTTCCACAACGCTCGCAACAACCTGGGAGCGCGGGAGAGTCAACCGAGCGCGCTGTTGATGCGCTAGTTGGAGATCTCGTCGTCGCCGTCGATGCAGTTCGCGCAGACACCAGCAGGACTTCGACAGAGTGCCCTGCGCGACGCGCGACCGTTGAGGCCGGAACCCCAGAGTCGAGCCACCGGGATACGGCCGCATGCCGCAGGTCATAGGGGCGTCCAGCCAGAGGAGATGCGAGCTGCTCGGGAGTAAGCGCGATCTTGCGGGCCGCCCTCCACACCTGCGCGTAGGTGGACGAGCTGACTATGCCGCCGTTCGGCTGGCGGAAGAGGCGGCCGTCCGAGGTAACGCTGTACTCGGCGATGTGCCAACGCAGGATCTTCACCAGCTCAGGCGGATCGGCACCGGTCGGACCCCGTCGTCGGGCCGGTGCTTGAGGCCCTTGTTGTCATGCAACTCGCCGCTGTCGGTGTAGCGCCTGCCCCACTGGGGCGTTGTCTTGGAGAGGTACCCGCGACCCCAGCCCTTCTCCGGCAGCTCGCAGTCCGACCTACGCAGGTTGACAGCTTCCGCTGGCCGCAGGGCCGCGTAGTACATGCTGGCGAAAAGAGCCAGCGAGCGGCGGCCTCGCTCACAGTCGCGCCCCCAACGTAACTAAGCGCGAGTAGAAGCTCGCGGGCTTGCCGAGGGGTTGCGACGACCCACCGGTCCACCTTCCCAGCGACCTCGGGCGGCCTCCACTGCCACCGGCCGGATAATCCCGGCCGCAGATCACCCCGGGCGGGACCGGATTTCCGGTGGGACCGGACGGCCAAGATCATGATCATGACTTGAGTGTCGTCAGAACGACACCAATCTCATGATCATGATCTTGGCCTGGTGGCAGCGGTGGGTTGGGGGCTGGGGGGGCTGGAGGGGCTGGGGGGCTGGGGGGCTGGGGGGCTGGGGGGTATGTGGTTGGGTTGCTGGGGGGGTTGGGGGGGTATGTGGCTGGGTTCGGCGGGATGGGGAGGGTTAGCCGGAGGAAGTCGGCGTCGGCTGGCCCGGGGCGGCGATGCCCGTCAGGTTTCCAGACCTGGGCGGCGCAGCAGGCCTGGGCCCGGGTGTTGTTGGCCCAGGCTTCCGCTCGACCGGTGCTGATCGACGCGGTCTGCCAGGCGTGGACGCATGACCTGTGAAGGGCGCCGCCGATGCCTCGGCGCCAATGATCGGGATGGACGTGGATTTGCCATAGTTGGCCGACGGTCGTTGGGCCGGGCGCAGGCTCATGAGGAGGTCCCAGTAGCCCGAATCCAACGAGCCGGTGACCTCCGGCATATGCTACGAGGCGCTCGGGCTTAAGCCGGTGCCGACCCGCCTGTCCGGACTGCGAGGATCATCGAGTGGTACCTGCCAGCATTCATGACTTTTTTGTGGCGAGCGGTAGCGTGGCTGGCGCGCTGATCGGGCTGCTGTTCGTAGCCCTCTCGGTATCCGCCGAGCGACGCGACCGCGGCCGGACGGGCGCGCAGCTTCACCCGATCCGCGCGGCCGCGGCGCTCACCGCATTTACCAACGCGCTGGCGGTGTCGCTTTTCGCGCTGATCCCCGGGCAGAAGATCGGGCCTGCCGCGCTGGCCGTAGCCGTCGGCGGAGTCATGTTCGTCTTGGCATCGCTGCTATCGCTGGTTCGCCAGCGCCAGGTGCGCTGGGGAACGGTGCGTGACGCGCTGTTCCTGCTGGGGCTGTTCGTCACGTTCGTGGTTCAGTTGGTCCAGGCCGCCGACGTGATCGCTGAACCGGGCAACTCAGGGGCGGTCAACACGATCGCGACCCTGGTGGTCGTCTGCTTCCTGATCGGTATCGCCCGGGCATGGGAGCTGATCGGGGGGCCCTCGATCGGTGTCGGGCAACAGGTCGCGGCGCTGGTCTCGGGCCACCATCGCGGTACGGACGATCCGGTGGCCGAAGAGCCACTGCCCGAGCACCGGCCGTCTGGTCAGTAGGGCCGGGGTGAGATCGGGCACCACCGGACCGCGCACCGCGTTGAGCAGCACCGGCTCCGCCCATGACCGGACCGGTTCAGTGATCAGGCCCAAGGCCCTAGCTGAAACGGCAGGTCATTACCTACCTTGCACAGGTCATTACCTACCTTGCAAATGACCGCGGCTCAGCTGAACAGGCAGAGTTCCATGATCAGTGCTTCCACAGCCCCGTCGCGCTGCGCCGGGCTGCCGTAGCGGACGGTCCGGCCGAGCCGCGCTCCGACCTGGAAGTCATCCAGGTAACGGAGAGTGCCTTCCCGGCCGTGCCCGAGCGCGGTGTCGTAACCAAGTAGCAACGCGGCGTGGCGCATCTCGGTGCTGGCGACCCGGTTGAGCACCCAGCGGATGATCCGCCCACACAGGCCGGCCCCCGGCCGGGCGGTGACGATCCACGGGAGCCGGAGGCGTCCCCGGACGCCCGAACGCATGACTAACATCCTGACCCTCTTCCACGAGTAGGGGTGTAGTCCTGGTCCGGACGGCCCCCCCGCCGTTGCCATATTAACTAAGAGACGCCGAGTCATCGCTCTCGGTGCACATAGCTTGTATATCGGATAGGTATCGGCCGGCTTCTGCGGGTACCACCTCACGCCCTCAGGGAGCGCCAATGCCGCCAGCGTGGCGGCCTGCGCCCCCGGTGCCCCCGGCCGCTACTCATCGGCCACGCTTCGAGCAGCCGCGATCAACGCCTGATCTGGCCTTCCCCCCCAGATCACTGGAACCCTGGTACACGTCCATGACCGGCAAAGGGTGGACGCGGCAGGCCGACCTGAGGTTTACGCACCCGCACGTAACCGGCGGAAGCGGCCCCAGCGGAGCTGCCACTCCATCGTCGCCACGTTGAGCACGGCGAAGTTCCGCAGCCGGTCATCCGCGTCCAGCCCGGTCACCTGGACCGGTCCGTAGCCGAAGTCACACCCCCGCTGGTAAGCCCGGTGCAGGTGACCGTGGATCAGATACCCGGGCTGGACGGCGTCCGCGATGCGCTGCAGCCGCCTCCGGTGCGCGTCGCTCCGCGCCAGATCGGCCGGGTCCCACGAGGACGGCGGGCGGCCGAAGGTGTGCGCTACCCCCGACGGACAGTCATGGCTGATCAGGACCTCGGCGTGGCCACCCGCGATGACCGCGGCCTCCTGGGCCGCGGTGATCTCTTCCTCAGGCCACCAGTCCACACCCGGCACCCGCTCCGCCCGGTCCAGGCTCGCACCGCCACCGCAGGCCAGCCAGCGCCGGCCGTGCCACGTCCACCGGTGGCCGCGCGGGAGGTGGAACAGCCTCGGCTTGATCACCTCCCGGCCGTCCGGGGTGGTGCCGCCGTCCCGGGCCAGCTGCTCCAGTTGCGGGAAGTCCTCATGATTGCCGTCGATGAACCACAACTCGGCGCCCACGTCCGCCAGCGCCGCCGACACGTGAGCCAGATACGCCTGGCCTGCGCGGTCCGGCCAGATACCGAAGTCACCCAGCTGCACGATCAGCCGGCGCGGCTCACCGGCCAGCAGAGCGGGTACCCTGCGGATGACGCTCAATGCCCAGCCCTCGTTCGAGTGCCAGTCACCGGCGACGACGATGCGCCGCGGGACCCCGGCCGCCACCGCGGTCGCGCCGGCCGGTTCCGTGACTGACCGGGCGGCCGGGCCGGATTCAGCGCTCATGCCTGATTTGTAGCGGCCGAACGGGGCGGGCGTCACACGAACTCGTGACGGCCCGGTAAGACGCACGGTCCGGGTAGGTACAAGGTCACCGGGCCACCCCGACCCGGTGCGCGAGAACGCAGCGGCCGGCTGCCCAGCGGGTGACCACGGTTCGTGTCCGCCGACCCGCTCCCGGGTTATGCTCGCCGGGCAGCAGGGCCGCCAACAGGAGCGAGGTGAGGCGCGGCGTGAGCTGGGTGGCGGCCCTGATCCTCACGGCGGTGGCCTTGCCGTCCCTGCTGGCCCGGATGGCGGGCGGCCGGGCACCGAGCCCCGGGCCCGAGCTGGCCTCACTCAGCCCGGCGGCCGTGCTGCCCGCGGTCGCGGCTGTGCTCGTCGCCGCGACTGGTTCCTGGTGGCTGGCCGGGTCGCTGGCCGTCCCCGCCGTTCTGCTCGTCGGGGTGCAACTGCCGCCCCGGCGCCCCCGCCGGCCGGCCACCCCCGAACCCTCGGCCGCGCCCAGCTCTCCGGTGACCGCTGGCCCATGCGCCGCGCCCGGGCCGCTCACCATCCGGTTCCTCACCGTCAACGTCCTCGGCGGCCGGGCCGACCCGGCCGCGGTGGTCCGCCTGGTCCGCGAGCATGACATCGGCGTACTGGCCGTCCAGGAGCTCACCCCGGGCATGGCGCGGCAGCTCAAGGACGCGGACCTGCCCGGCCAGCTGCCGTTCAGCCACGCCGACCCGCGGCCCGCCGCCAGTGGCACCGGGCTGTGGTCCCGTTGGCCGCTCACCCCGCTGGCCCCGGTGCCCGACACGATCGCGGCGTTCCCCCGCGCCGAGATCAACCCGGACGGCCGCCGGACGGTCACCCTGACCGCCGTGCACCCCAAGGCGCCGCTCAACCACTATCAGGACAAGTGGCAGCAGGAACTCCGCACGCTCCGCCAGGTGCTGGCCGGCACGCCCGGTCCGCAGATCGTGGCCGGTGACTTCAACGCCACCCGCGATCACCGGCCGTTCCGCGACCTGCTCAGCGCTGGCCTGGTGGACTGCGGTGACGCCGCCCGCAAAAGGCCCTGGCCCGGATTCACCTGGCCCAGCATCTGGCCTGGGTTCCTGGTCAAGGTCCACCCGCCGATCCTGCCGTTCATGCGGCTCGACCACGTACTCGTCTCCGGCGGCTCCTGCACCGCCCGCGAGGTCAAGATCATCCGGGTGCCCGGTACCGACCACTGCGCCGTGCTCGCCGTCATCGACCTCGGCTGAGCTTGCCGCATCCGCCCAGCCAGCCCCGGCGCCCGGGTGGGGAATCATTCGCGCTGGTACACCAGGTAGGCGCCGGGGCCGCCGGCCGTCGTGTAGGGCAGCCGCGCGATGAGCCGGTACTGCCCGTCGCTCATCAGCGCGGCTTTGATGACCCGGTCGGTGTCCGGGGTGGTCTCCCCGTCGAGCACCACCAGGTTGAAATAGCCGTCTTGGATCGCGGCCCGGTAGCCGTCATCCCCGTCCCGCGTGACGCCCTCGGGATCCACGTAATCGATGTTGTACGTCGTGGTCCACTGATCAGGAGAGGTGACGCCGGAGAGGTAGTACGTGGGCACGTTCGCCGCTTCGGTCAGATAGCGCCCCTGGCCATTGACGTGCTGCCGCAGTACGGCGATCAGCTCAGCCGAGTTGGGCCAGGTGCTGTACCGCCAGGTTGACTGCGAAATACCAAGGGCCAGCAGCACCACCCACGCCAGGATGCCCAGCTGGGGCTGGCGGAAGTGGGCTCCGACCAGTCTCGTGATCCCGACGCCCGCCACGGGGGCGGCGAACCACAGCCCGAACCCCATGTGCTTGAACAACGAGACGGAGGTGTGCAGGTGCGCCTGGTAAGCCGGCGCGAGCAGCGCCGTCGCGCACAGCAGCGCGGCCAGCGCGGCCCGCCAGCGGCGGCTACTGGTCGCCGACTGCGCCGTCGGAGCCTCGAACATCCGCTCACGCCAGACGTAGGCCACCGCCCCGCCGCAGGCGACGGCGAACACCCCACCACCCCACTGGGCCGACTTGGCCAGGATCGAGGACAGGCTGTCCGTACCCTGGGCCCGAGCCGTGGTGGTGGCCTGGACGCCAGTGAACACGTGGCCGAACAGCACGCCGACCAGCAGCAGGACCCCGATGCCGAGGACTAGCAGCAGGCCCCGCAGGAGGGCCCGTGGCCCCTGATGGCGCCAGGCGACGATGACCGCCAGCAGGACCACCGTGGGCACGAACAGGGCAGCGGCGTACTTGGTCAGGGCGGCCAGGACCGCGACCGGCGCGGCGAGCAGTACCGCGGCCGGGGGTGCCCGGTCCAGGCGAACGACGATCCAGGCGGCCAGGGCGGTGAGGAAGAGGGCCGGGGCGTCGTAAGTGGCGAAGTAGCCGAGGACGATGGTGGGCTGCAGGACGGCGTATAGCGCGACGGCGCAGAGCGCGACGCGCTCGTTGAACAGGCGGCGGGTCAGCGCGTACAGCAGCACGGTGCAGCCCAGCATGAACGCCAGGCTGAGCAGCCGGGCCCCGGTCAGGCCAAGCCACATGTTGACCGCACCCGCCAGCACCGGATACAGCCATGGGGATCCGGAGAAGTAATTCGCGTAACCGCCCATGAGGGGGGTGCCGTGCAACAGGTGGCTCACTTCCTGCTGCCCGGCGTACAGGTACAGGGCCTCGTCCTCGAAGGCGGTGTTGTGCAGCCTCAGCGACAAGGCGGCCTGAATGACCAGAACACCGAGCAGCAGGGCCCGCCCGACCCAGATCCGCCGGCGGCTCTGCGCTGACGACCACCCGGTCTCGGGCACCGGCGGTACCTGGTAGGCCGACTTGGGCGGGGACGGGTCGGCCAGCACCACGGGGTCCGGGGGGCCCGCAGATGCGCCGGCCGCGCTGTTCTCCTTGACCTCCTGGCCCATCAAGGATCCTTTACGTTGAAGCCGAACAGCCCGGAACCCGCTTCTTTCCGGAACTCGGCGAGAGCCGCGGGAGTGCTTTCGATACGCCAGTCCGCGCGCTTGACATAGTCGAACCAGATGAATCCCAGCACTTGGCTCCGGCTGGCGACGCCCTGGAACAGGTTGGCGACCGACGCGGCCCGGCCAACGGTCAGTTCGGACGAGACCTCACTGAGGACAAAAGGCTTCTTCGTGAACTTCTGTATTTCACGCATAGTGGGCCCGTAAAGCTGCCGGAAAGTCCTCGCCCCGGCGACCGTGTAGTATCCGATCATGCCCACCCAGTCCACGTAGGCATCGCCTGGGTAGTAGGGCTTGAGGCGGACCCCGGGGACGGGGTTGATCACATTCGGGCTCCATACCCAGATAACATTCGTCGCCCCCATCTGGTCGAAAACATTATGGATATGGCGCCACGCGGCGACAAATTCCGCCGGAGTGACCGCCTGCGTTCCCCACGGATACCAGTAGCCATTCATCTCATGGCCGAAGCTGATAGCCACCGGCAAATTGAGGGCCCCGACGCTCCGCGCGAAGGACCTGATATAGCGGTCCGAGGATCCGTCGGCGATGCTCTTCATCGAGACGTGGAACGGTTCCCAGGCCATGTAAGCGAGCCCACCCGCCTGGTCGATCCGCCGGACCCCGCTGCTGTCGAACGCACCTCCCCACGAGGCGTAGTACTCCACCAGGTTCGGCCGCTTCCCCGTCCGGGCCGCGTAAGCGTCGAGCGGCGCCATGGAGGCGGGGACCCCGGGGAGGGCGACACCGAGGTACTTGCGGCTCGGGTGGAGCAACGGCGACACGTCATACGGCATGAAGGTGGGCTGCGCCGGGGAGCTGCGGGCAGTTCCGGGTGACGGCGCCGCCCCGGCCGTGGACGTGGCGGCGCAGGAAACGATGCCGGGGCCGCCCAGGCCCACCAGTACCAGGGCAGCCAGCAAACGGCGCCACCGCCGCGCGCTCAGGCCAGGGACTGGGATCACGAGGCGTCCACCGCCCGCGGCTGGATCAGCACGCGGCCGACCACGATCGCATAGAACAGGCCGGAGGACAGGATGAGGGCGATATTGAGTGGCTGCATGGTCAACGTCCGCCAGACGGCGGCCGCGACCCATACCAGCGCGGTACCACCGCTCCACACCACCACCGCTATCCAGTACCGGCGGGCCTTGTTCTGCTTCTTGCCACTGGCCCCGGTCGGTGTCCAGCCCAGCGGCTTGCGGCGGAGAAAGTCCCAGATGGCGAAGGCATGTGCCCACCCGTACATCAGCCGGGCGGACCAGGCTTCGAGCCGGTAAGGATTACGGTGCCACAAGGGGAAGATCAGCGTCGCATAGGCGAGGCTCGGCAGAACCAGCACCATGTTGCGGATCTGCAGCCTATCCGGCAGCGCGAGCAACAGCACGATCGGGATGAGCGGCGAGAGAAAGCTGAACAGGGCCGTGTGGATGTAGTAGCAGAAACCCGACATATAACAGAGCCGGCTGGACAGCCTGAGCCTGGTCTTCCAGAATTTCTTGCTGCTCAGCAGGCTCATCGAACCGGTGCACCACCGGTATTGCTGATTGAAGAAGGCGTTGGCGGTGTCCGGGCAGACCCCCGCCGACAGCGCCACCGGCACGTAGCGCAGATCCCAGCCCAGGGCCCGGAGGTCGAAACCGGTGTGCACGTCCTCGGAGTGCTCGATGAGCGTGGTCCCGCCATTGTCCGCCAGCGCGGCCCGCCGATAGATGGCGCAGCTGCCAACGCAGATGGCACCATCGCGCTGTTGCCGGGAGACCTGCACCGAACGGTAGAAGAGCTCCTGCACGGCGCCGGCCCCGCGCTCGATCCAGTTCTGGGAGTCCAGGATGCGGAAGTACTGCGGCGACTGGACGATACCGAGTCTCGGGAAGGCCTCCATGTACGGCAGCAGCTCTTCCAGCAGATCCGCGCGGGGTGCGAAGTCCGCATCGAGGATCAGGATGTACTCCCCATCTGAGTGCTCGAAGCCGAACTTCAGATTGCCGGCCTTCTTGAACACGCCGCGATCGGGCCGGGTGCCGTAGCCGAACCCGAAGTCAGCGGCCATCGCCCGGAGTGACGCACTCGCCGAGTCGTCCAGCACATGCGGGGTGACCACTCCGGGATAGCGGTCACGCAGGCGGGCGACGTGCGTCCACGTGTTGTGCAACACCTCTATCGGCTCGCCGCATACCGGCAGGAAAACGTTGACCGTCGGGTACACCTCGGGGCGCCACGCCTGCACCACGGCCCGGTGCGCCGCCAGGTCGAAACCGCGGGTGAACCCGTTCACCCGCAGCGAGATGAGGTAGTACACCGAGGTGAAGAGCAGGAACGGCAGATATACCCAGAGCCAGTAGGTGGAGAGGACCAGCGAGGTCTGGCTGACCAGCAGGCAGGCGAAGCTCACCAGCGAGCAGCAGGTCAGGATCCACAGGCGGCGGTGGGTGTAGCTGTACTTCTCACGGTCGTCGGGAGGCTGCGGCAATAGGCCGCGCAGGCTCTGGGCCGGCTCCGGTGCGAGGCGGAGCAGGGCCGCGAGCCCGGCCCCCTGCGCCGCATCGAACCGTGGTTCCGCGGCGCGGGGCACCGGGCTCTCCGCGGCGCGGGGCACCGGGCTCTCCGCGGCGCGGGGCACCGGGCTCTCCGCGGCGCGGGGCACCGGGACCCGCTCTTTGACCGGTGTGTCCACCCCTCCAGGCCGGCCTCCGGCCGTTTCGCGCACCGCCAACGCCGCCGGGCTCTGGTGGGCCTGCTGCTCATGCCGCGGCGCCCGCTCCCGCCCCGGCTGCCGTTCGCGCTGCGGCGAGCCAGCCACCCACTCGTATCGGGTCAGCCGCTCGGGCCGGAAGGGACGCTCGGGGCGGGAACCGGGGGCCACGTCGCCATCAGGGACTGGCCGGCGCTCACCTGCGTTGCCGTACAAGTGGCCGTGCGTGCCGTCATCGGCGTTCATTAGCACCTCCACTTCCGCGGCCTGGGCTGCGCCGGATGATCCACGGGCGCCGCGGTGGGCTCCGCCGGATGACCGGCAGGAACCCTGCCCACAGACGGGACGCAGAGGCGGCTAGGACGGATCACATGCTAATTCCACGATTTGTCCTGTGTGGTGGGTTTATTCTGACGATCCTGCCGCTCTCCCCGGACGGGAGAGCCCGGCAGGCGCGTACGGGTCGGCAGGAGCAGGAGGCAGCTGGGTGGACAGCCAGGCACCGGAGGGACTACCCGTCACCGTGATCGGTATCGGTTATCTGGGTTTGACGCATGCGGTGTGTATGGCTGATCTGGGGCATGAGGTTGTGGCGCTGGATGTGGATGCGGGGAAGGTGGCGAAGGCGGCGCGGGGTGAGGTGCCGTTTTTCGAGCCGGGCCTGGAGCCGTTGCTGCGTAAGAATCTGGACAGCGGGCGGTTGCGGTTCACGTCGTCGTTCGCGGAGGTGGGCGGGTCCGGGGCGGTGCATTTTGTGTGTGTGGGCACGCCGCAGGGGGCGGGGGGGCGGGCTGATCTGAGGTTCGTGGCGGCGGCGGTGGATGCGCTGGCGCCGCATCTGGGGCGGCCGTGCCTGGTGGTGGGGAAGTCGACGGTGCCGGTCGGCACGGCGCGGGTGCTGGCCGGGCGGCTGTCCGCGGCGGCGCCGGCCGGGCCGGGGGCGCGGCTGGCGTGGAACCCGGAGTTTTTGCGGGAGGGCCACGCGGTGGCGGACACGCTGCGCCCGGACCGGCTGGTGTTCGGGGTGGGTGCGGCGGCGGACGCGGCGCTGTTGCGCCGGGTGTACGCCGGGCCGCTGGCGGCGGGGGTGCCGGGGCTGGAGATGGGGCTGGAGACGGCGGAGCTGGTGAAGGTGGCGGCGAACGCGTTCCTGGCGACCAAGATCTCGTTCATCAACGCGATGGCCGATGTGTGCGCCGCGGCCGGCGCGGACGTGCTCCAGCTCGCCGGGGCGCTGGGTCATGATGAGCGGATCGGGCGGCGGTTCCTGGCGCCGGGGCTGGGGTTCGGCGGTGGCTGCCTGCCCAAGGACATCCGGGCGTTCACCGCCACCGCCCGTGACCTCGGTGTCCCGTCGGTCGCGGCCCTGCTGAGCGAGGTCGATGCGATCAACGAGGGCCGCCGGGCGCTGATCACCGCGATGGCCGCCCGGGCGGCCGGCGGGGCGGTGGGCGGCAAGCGCATCGCCGTGCTGGGCGCCGCGTTCAAGCCCAACAGCGACGACATCCGCGACTCACCCAGCCTGGACGTGTGCGAGCGGCTGCACCGCCAGGGCGCCACCGTCACCGTGCACGACCCCGCCGCGATCCCCAGCGCCGCCCGCGCCAAACCCCACCTGGCCTACGCCGCCACCGTCACCAGCGCCGCAGCCGGCGCCGACCTGGTGCTGCACCTCACCGACTGGGCCGACTACCAGGCCCTCGACCCCCACGCCCTGGCCGCCGTCGTAGCCCGCCCCATCCTCATCGACGGCCGCTGCACCCTCGACGCACCAGCCTGGCGCGCCGCCGGCTGGACCGTCCACATACCCGGCCGCCCCTGACAGAGGCCGCCATGGGCCCTGGACCGGGCGACCGCCGCGCGGAGATCGTGCCGTTCCGCATCGAAATCGGGCAGCCGGACCCGGACGACCTGCAACGCCGGCTCTCCGCCACCCGGTGGCCGGACGAACTGCCCGACGCCGGATGGGACTACGGGATCCCGCTGGCCGAGGTGCGGGCGCTCGCCGAATACTGGCGGGACGGTTACGACTGGCGCGCGCCGGAGCGGCGGCTGAACGCCGTCCCGCAGTTCAGCACCACCATCGACGGCCAGCGGGTGTACTTCCTGCACGTCCGGTCCCCGCATCCGGGCGCGCTGCCGCTGGTGCTCACGCACGGCTGGCCCGGGTCGGTGCTGGAGTTCCTCGGCCTGATCGGGCCGCTGACCGATCCGCCCGCGCACGGCGGCACCGCCGTGGACGCGTTCCACGTGGTGATCCCGTCCATGCCCGGCTACGGCTTCTCCGGGCCGACCACCGAGGCCGGCTGGACGCCGCGCCGGGTGGCGGCCGCCTGGGCCACGCTGATGGACCGGCTGGGCTACGGGCGTTACGGCGCTCAGGGCGGCGACTGGGGCTCGTCGGTCTCCCGGCACCTGGCCCGGATCGCCCCGGACCACGTCGCCGGGGTCCACGTGAACTACCTGCCGACGCTTGCGCCCGACGATCCAGCCACGCTCACCCCGGCGGAGCAGGCCGCGCTGGAGCAGATGCGGCGCTTCGCCGATGACGGCGGCGGCTACGGCCACATCCAGGCGACCCGGCCGCAGACCCTCGCTTACGCGATGCACGACTCGCCGACCGGCCTGCTGGCCTGGATCGCGGAGAAGTTCACCGCGTGGGCCGACCCGGCCAGCCAGATCAGCCGGGACACGCTGCTGACCGACGTGACGCTCTACTGGCTGACCGGCACGGCCGGGTCGGCCATGCGGCTGTACTGGGAGCAGTCCCACCTGCCCGACCGGGGCCGGGTTCCGCCGGGAACCGTGCCGACCGGGGTCGCGCTGTTCCCGCACGAGATCGTCCAGCCCATCCGGCGGCTGGCCGAGCGGACCGACCACATCGTGCACTGGTCCCCGCAGCCGCGCGGCGGCCACTTCGCCGCCCTGGAGGTCCCCGACCTGCTGGTGGCCGATGTCCGCGCCTTCTTCCGCCCGCTCCGCTGAGCAGCTCACCGCGGTCCGCCGCGGCCGGGCGCCCAGCGATTGCTACAGACGGGGCGCCTTCGCTCCGCCGACGCCATCCACCTCGGCACCTCGCTGCGTATCAACGCCCAGGCGATGATCGCCTACGACGCCGGACTGCGGGCCGCCGCCAGAACGGCCGGGCTCACCCCCGTCAGCCCTGGTGTGGATCGAGGGCCGCCCCGGTCACTGCGGCCGGGGCGTCCAGCGGAAGCGGCGGATGGCGATGACCGCCCCGACCGCGCCCCACGCCAGCAGCACCCCGAGGTCGTGCCAGTCGAACCCGGTGCGGTGCGCGAACGGGCCCATCAGCGCCTGGTTGAACGGCCGGACCGGCAGGTAGCCGGCCACCCGGTTGAGCGCGGCGGAGTGGATCGGCATATAGGTGCCGGACACGAACACCAGCGGGAACATGATGATCTGCACCACCGCGGGCGCGGCTTCCGCGTTACGGATCAGGCTGGCCGCGGCCACCCCGAGGGCGCAGAAGCAGGCGGCTCCCGCTACCAGCACCAGGCCGACCGCGGCCCAGTCACCCGGCAGCGGCACGCCGAACAGCCGGCCGACCCCGACGATGAGCGCCACGTCCACTACGCAGACCAGCAGGCAGTGCGCCAGCAGGCCGAGGAAGTAGGTCCACGCGGGCAGCGGGGTGGCGCGCACCCGCTTGAGGATTCCGTCCTGGCGGCGCAGCGCCAGCACGATGCCGAGCTGGCTGAAGCAGGAACCGAGGATGGACACCGCGGCGATGGTCGGCACGTAGTACTGCAGCGCGGACAGCCCGTAGAAGTAGGAGCTGCCCGTGCCCCCGCCGAACAACGCGCCGAACAGCACGATGATCACCACGGGGAAGAAGAACGTGAAGAACGCGCTCTGCGGGTTGCGCCAGAACGACAGTTGCTCGTAGCGGACCTGGTGCCACAGCAGGGCCAGGTCCCGCCGCAGGGCGAGGCCGCGGCGCGGCGCGGGGTCGCGGCGCGCCGCACCGGAGATTCCGGTGCTCATGGTCCCGGTGCTCATCTCGTCTTCCTTTCATCCTGGCCGGTCAGGCGCAGGTAGATGTCCTCCAGGCTCGGCCGTTCCACCGTGAGCCGGTCCAGGGCGGCGCCGCGCTGCAGCGCCCACCCGGTCAGCCGGTGCAGCGCCCGGGTCGGGTCGGCCGTCTCCACCGTGACCAGCCCAGCACCGGCGCCCCCGCCCGCGACCGTCCCGCCCAGCACGGCGGCCGGGGGCAGGTCGCCGGGGGTGCACCCGGCGGGCAGCGCGAACCGGATGCACGCCGCGGCGGTGTCTCGGCCGCCCAGCGTGGACGGCGCCCCCTCGGCCACGATCTGGCCGCTGGCGATGACGGCGACCCGGTCGGCCAGTTCCTGGGCCTCGTCCATGTAGTGCGTGGTGAGCACGATCGTGGTCCCGCCCGCGCGCAGGTCGCGGACGAGCTGCCAGGCCTCGTGCCGGGCGCTGGGGTCGAAGCCGGTGGTCGGCTCGTCGAGGAACAGCAGCTCGGGATCGCCGATCAGCCCGAGGGCGAGGTCGAGGCGGCGTTTCTGCCCGCCGGACAGGTTGCGCACCTTCTGGCGTTCCCGGCCGGCCAGCCCGCACCGCGCGATGACCGCACCGACATCCCGCGGCGCCGGGTAGTAGCCGGCGTTGCGGGCGATCGTCTCCCGGACCGTCAGGTACGGCTCGACCGCGAGCTCCTGCAGCACCAGGCCGATCCGCTCGCGCAGCGCCCGTCCGCCCGCCCGCTCGCCGGGGTCGAGGCCGAGCACTTCGATCCGCCCCGCGTCCCGGCGGCGGAACCCTTCGAGGATCTCCAGCGTGGTGGTCTTGCCGGCCCCGTTGGGCCCGAGCAGCGCGAACACCTCGCCGCGGGCGACGGAAAAGCTCACCCCGTCGACCGCGGGCACGGCCCCGTAGCTCTTGCGCAGCCCAGTTACGCTCACCGCCGCCGGCGCCGCTACCTCCCTAACGGCCCTGACCGGCGCGCTCACTTCCGTACGCACCGGACCTCCGCGGTGATGTCGAGGTAGCGCCCCGCCAGCCCGCGGGCCGCGGTGACGCCGAAGTCGGCCCGGTCGATCCGGACGGCGACGCGGGCGGTGAACGCCCCGGGGGCCGCACTGACCTGCTCGACCAGCAGCGTGACCGGCCGGGTGACGTCGCGGACGGTCAGCGCGCCGGCGACGGACGCGCCGTCCACCCGCTCCGCGCGGAACGTCATCACCGGGTACCGGCCGGTCTCCAGGAACCGGGGCGACCGCACGCTGGCGTCGCGCTGGGCGTTGCCGGTGCGGAAGCCGGCCGCGTCGATCTCGGCGCTGATGCCGGAGGCGGTTACCGGCTCGGCGACGTTGACCACCCCGGACCGGAAGGTGAAGGTCCCGCGCACCGGGGCCAGCCCGAACAGGTGCCGGGTCCGGAACGTGACCGTCGAGGCGGCCAAGTCGATCTCGTAGTGCCCGGGCTGGACTGGGGCGGCGGTCAGGGCTGGGGTGGCGGTAAAGCCTGGTGTCGTTTGCATGCGTCCAGTTCAGGCCCTGGCGGGTGGCCGGCGGCAGGGCCGCGGGGCGGGTTCCGGCGCTACGAACGGCTGGGCCTTCCGGCCGGCGTGCGACTTTCGTATGGTCCTGCGCCGCCGAACGTTTGTGTCCCGGGTCAGGCCAGCCGGGATGACGTAGCGTCGACCGGGTGAGCTGCGATTCGTGGTGGTACCGGCACCGGCTGGCGCTCGACGCGGCCCAGGCGGTGTCGTTCGTGGTGTTCGACACCGTGATGACGCTGAGTGGCGCCTCCTGGTGGCCCACCCACCCCGGGACCGCCGCCTGGGTCATGCTGGGGGTGCAGGCGGCGGCGGTGTCCTCGGTGATCGCCTGGCGCCGCGCCCCGCTGACCGTGCTCGGCATCCTGAGCGCGTTCACGCTGGCCGTGACCCTGCTGATCCACCCGGGCGGAGTCATCATCCCGGCGAACGAATCGAACGTGTGGGCCCCGTACGCCACCTCACTGGCCGCCTACGGGCCGGTCTTCTCCTGCCGGGATCGGCGGACCGCGCTCATCGCGATCGGCGTGCTCACGTTCATCGTGGCCCGGCCGTGGCAGCCCTCGGTGGTGGTGATCACGGTCGGGGTGGCCCGGATCGTCGTCGGGCCGCTGCTGGCCCTGTACTTCCGCGCCCGCCGGTCCCTGATGCAGGCGCTGAAAGACCGGGCCGAACGCGCCGAACGCGAGCAGCACCTGCTCGCCGAGCAGGCCCGGGCGGAGGAACGGCGGCGGCTGGCGGGCGAGATGCATGACGTCGTCACGCACCGGGTGAGCCTGATGGTGCTGCAGGCGGGCGCGCTGCGGATGACCGCGAAGGACGAGGCGACCTGGCAGGCCGCCGAGAACCTGCGCGCCGCGGGCTGCCAGGCGCTGGACGAGTTGCGCGACCTGGTCGGCATCCTGCGCTCGGCACCCGACGGCGAGCAGTCGCCCTCGGTCGGCGGCCTCGCCGCGCTGGTGGCCGAGTTCGACCGGGGTCGGCACGCCCGCCGAGCTGATCGAGGACGGCGATCCCGCCCTGGCCTCGCCGGTGGTCGGGCGGACGGCCCACCGCGTGGTGCGTGAGGCGCTGACCAACGTGCGCAAGCACGCGCCCGGGGCGCAGGTGACCGTGCAGGTCAGCTACGACCCGTCCCGGGTACGGCTGAGCGTCCGGAACACGCCCCCGGCCGACCGCACGGCCAGCCCGCTGGCCGGTACCGGCTCGGGGCTGGGCCTGGCCAACCTGCGGCAGCGGATCGAGCTGGTGCACGGCACGCTGCGGGCGGCCCCGGTCCCGGACGGCGGGTTCTGCGTGGAGGCCACGATGCCCGCGTACGTGCCGACCATGGATGCGGCGGCCGTAGCGGCCACGGAACCGGCGGCCACAGCCACCGCACCGGCACCGGCACCGGCACCCGTGGAACCGGTGGTGTGAGTCCGTGGTACGGGTCGTTGTGGTGGATGACGAGCCGATGGTGTGCGCGCACCTGCGCACCATTTTCGGCGCGTCCAGCGATATCGAGGTCGTCGCGGAAGCGCACGACGGTGCGGCCGGCGTGACGGCGGTGCTGCGCAACCGCCCGGACGTGGTGCTCATGGACCTGCGCATGCCCGGCACCGACGGGATCACCGCGATCGAGCGCATCGTCGCGCTGGCCGACCCGCCGCCGGTGGTGGTGCTGACCACGTTCGACGCGGACCAGTACGTGCTGCGCGCGCTGCGCGCCGGCGCGGCCGGTTTCCTGGTCAAATCGACGCCGCCGGAGGACCTGATCAAGCTGGTGCAGGTGGCCGCGGAGGGGCACACCGTGCTGTCCCCGGCCGCGGCCCGGCGGCTGATCGCCGCTTCGGCCGATCGCCAGTCGGCCCGGGACCGCGCCCGGGAGCTGGCCGGGTCGCTCACCGAGCGGGAGGCGGAGGTGCTGGCCGGCCTGGGCGAGGGCCTGTCCAACGCCGAGATCGGTTCCCGGCTATACCTGTCGGAGGCCACGGTCAAGGGCTACGTGTCCCGCATCCTGGACAAGCTGGACTGCGCCAACCGCACCCAGGCCGGCCTCCTCGCCTACGACGCCGGCCTGGTCACCGGCTGAGCCGGCGCGGGACGGCAGGCCGTGCCCCGCTGACCGCCCGGACCCTCGGCCGGCCACGCGCTCGGGCGAAGTGTGCTGGCCAGTTACCGTTCGTAATTAAAGTGGTGGCGTGAAGCCGTTCCTGCTGCTGGCTACCCGGCCCGAGGACCCGGCCGCCGACAATGAGTATGAGTCGTTCCTGAGGTTCGCCGGGCTGGCCGAGCGCGACCTGCGCCGGGTCCGGCTGGAGCAGCGGCCGCTGGACCCGGTGGGCCTGGGCGACTGGTCGGGCATCTTCCTGGGCGGCAGCCCGTTCAACGCCAGCGATCCGCCGGAGTCGAAGTCGCCGGTGCAGCGGCGGGTCGAAGCTGACCTGCGCGGACTGCTGAGCCGGGTGATCGAGGCCGATTTCCCCTTCCTGGGCGCCTGCTACGGCATCGGGGCGCTCGGCTCCCTGGTGGGCGCGGTCATCGACCGCCGCTACGCCGAGCCGGTCGGGCCCGTCACCATCACCCTGACCGGGCCGGGCCGCCAGGACCCGCTGCTGGACGGCCTGCCCACCACGTTCGACGCGTTCGCCGGCCACAAGGAGGCGATCAGCCGGCTGCCCGGCCATGCGGTCCTGCTAGCTTGGTCCGCCACCTGCCCGGTGCAGGCGTTCCGGATCGGCGCCCACGTCTACGCCACCCAGTTCCATCCCGAACTGGACCTCACCGGCCTGAGCACCCGGATCGATGTCTACAAGCACGCCGGCTACTTCCCGCCGGAGCAGGCCGACGAGCTCAAGACGCAGGCCCGCCGGACGGACGTCACCCATCCCCCGGCCATCGTCCGCCAGTTCGTCCAGCGGTACGCCCGTCTCGGCCCAGCCTCAGCACCCTGGCTCGCGACATCGGTGCCAGGTACCTCAGCGGAGGGTAGCAGGCGGCAATGATGCCGACAGGTTGTGCTGGGTGCACGAGCCGGTGTCCGGCGTGCCAGCCCCTGGAATCCGGGCCGGTCAACCCGCGGCAGTAGCCGCCGCGGCCCTCCGGCCGCGGCGGCTACGCACCATCCTGAGCCCGTCAGCTGCCGAGGGCGTTGGCCACGGCGGTGTAGGCCTGCTTCTTGGCCCCGCTCGCGGTCAGCAGCCCGAACCAGTCCTCGCTGTTGCTCCGGTCGGTGCCTTCGTCCTTCCAGGAGTACAGGTAGCACCCGCCGATCCAGCTGGCCGCCTTGGCGGCCGCGATGGCCTGGGTGAACTCACTGGCCTGCGCGGCCTGGCCGACCCCGTCCGGGCCCGCCGACGGGGCACCCACCTCGGTGACCCAGATCTTCTTGCTGCCGTCCCCGTTGGCGGTCATGACGCTGCGCAGCGACGGGCTGGTCTGGCTCATCTGCGACCAGCCGGACCAGGACTGGACGCTGTTCGGCAGGGCCGGGTAGCTGTAGGGGTGGAAGCCGAGCGCGTCGAAGCTGCCCTGAGCGCCGTCCGCGTACATGCCCTGCAGGAACGTGATGGGGGCTATGTTGGTCCCGTCGTTGGACTCCGGGGCGAGCCCGGCGGAGATCACGAACGCGGCCGGGTTCACCGACTTGATCGCGGTGTAGGCCGCCTTGAGATCCGCGGTGTAGGCCGCCGGGTTGGGCTTGGGCTGCCAGAACACCTGGTTGTTCGGCTCGTTCCAGATCTCGAAGGTGCTGACCCCCTGCGGCTCGTACCGGTGCGCGACGGCCGCGGCCCACTGGGCGTACTGCGCTGACGAGGCCGGCTGAGGCGAGGAGTCACCGCTGGTCCCGGCGGCTGCCGCCCACGCCGGGCAGCCGTCGATGATCAGGACGACCGACATGCCGGCGGCCCGGACCGAGGACACCACCTGGTCCAGGTCGGCCCAGTCGTAGGACTTGGGCCCGCCGTACTGCACCCAGCTCCAGTTGGCATCCAGCCGGACCGAGGTGATCCCGATGGCCTTCATCGCCGCTAGCTGGGACGCCTGGACCGCTGGCTTCTCGGTGATCAGGTCGGGATCGGCCACGCCAAACTGGGCCCCTCCCGCGGCCGCCGCACCGGGCCGCGGCTTGCTGCCATGCCGCTGCATGCTGCCATGCTGCTGCATGGCGCCCCGCTGCTGCACGCTGTTCTGCTGCTGGGTGGCAGCCTGGGCCGTCCCGCTGGTCCCGAGGGCGAACAGGGCGGCCGCGGCGGCCGCCAGGCCGGCGGCGACGGCAGGCCCGCGGCCTCCGGCCCGCAGCCACCGCCGTCCAGCGGATGTGCTGCTGAAACGTGTCGAGAAATACATAACCCTGCCCCCCATAAACGCGAATAGTGATCTACTAATCACTCTTCGTGTTTTGGGTAGATGGCGGGCAGGGGAGAACTACTCGACTTAACCGATCATTTTGGCCCGGCCACTTGGCCGGAATGGGGGGGCCATCTGGCCCCATCGGACCTAGGCCTTATGGCCCTACGAGCGGGACAGCGGAAGGCACTGTGGCCTACCCGCCGGGACGGCCTACGAGGCCGGACGGTCCGGGTCGGTGAGCCGGGCGGCGAGCGCCGCCGCTTGCGAACGGCGCTGCAGGCCCAGCTTGGCCAGCAGGGACGACACGTAATTCTTGGCGGTCTTTTCCGACAATGACAACCGGCTGGCGATCTCGCGGTTGGTCAGCCCTTCGCCGATCAGGTCCAGGACGCGCCGCTCCTGGGCCGACAGGCCGGACAGCGGATCGACGGTGGCCATCCGCTCCCGCAGCCGCGTCATGACCCGTTGGGCGGCATACGGGTCCAGGATCGACCGTCCGGCCGCCACCAAACGCACCGCGCCGACCAGTTCGGTGGCGGAGGACTCCTTCATCACGTAGCCAGCCGCGCCCGCCATGATCGCGCCAAGCAGGGCCTCGTCGTCGCCGTAGGCGGTGAGCATGAGGCACGCCGTCCCGGGAAGCCCGGACCGGATGTCCCGGCAGAGCGAGACACCGTCGCCGTCCGGGAGCCGGATGTCGAGCAGGGCAACGTCGGGCCGCAGCGCGCCGACCCGGTTCAATGCCGCCCGGGCCGTGCCCGCCTCGCCGGCCACCGTGATGTCCGGCTCTGACTCCAGCAGGTCGCGCAGCCCGCGCCGGAAGACCTCGTGGTCGTCCACCAGGAACACCCGGATCACCGTCGGCCGGCCCGCCGTGTTCCTCGGCATAGACGTGCTCCTCTGGCTACCGCGGCGGGACCGCTCAGGCTGCCCCGCCGGGACTGCGACTTATGGTCGCACACAGTTATATGTAGGATACTAATTGTTACCCGATTGGATGACGGGAGGGCTGGGATGCCGGATCAGGAGGGGATCGGGCCGTCGGCAGACC
Source organism: uncultured Actinomycetes bacterium (assembly GCA_963837515.1). Taxonomy (GTDB): domain Bacteria; phylum Actinomycetota; class Actinomycetes; order Streptosporangiales; family Streptosporangiaceae; genus RYN-230. The sequence goes on along the minus strand of CAWINT010000012.1, from coordinate 267,364 downwards.
GCCGGCCCGGGCCCGGCGCGCCCAGCCCTCCCGCGTTGCCTGGCAGCCTTCGGCGGTTCTGTCCATACGAACCCTCTGACCTGGGAAGATAGGCTCACGTGGCAGCTAGACGCAGGATCGGCCGGATCCTGGTAGTGGACGACAACCAGCAGGTCCGCAGCCTGGTCCGCCGGGCGCTCAGCCAGCACGGTTACCAGGTGGACGTGGCGGCCTCGCTGGCCCGGGCCCGGCAGCTGGAGCCTGGCGGATACGACGTCCTCGTGATCGACGCCCGGATCGGCGCCGAACGGGGGACCGACCTGATCGACGAACTACGCAGGCAGGACCCGGCGGCACCGGCCCGGTGCCTGCTGATCACGGGCGGGAGTGTCACCGGGCTGCCACCCGACGTCGGCTGCCTGACCAAGCCCTTCCATCCGGACGACCTGCTCAGCGCGGTGCAAGCCCGCGCCGCACCGGGGCCGGCCTCCGGTATGCCGGGGCAGCCGGCCAGCGCAACCCAGGCCGGCCCGGGCGGGACCGGGCCTGGCTATGACCTGCTGGAATCCCTGGGACGGCTGCGGGCGGCCGAGCGTTCGGCCGTGGCCGACTTCGTGCACGATGGCCCGCTGCAGGACCTCACCGCCGCGCTGCTCGACCTGCAACTGACCGCCGGTGACGCCCCGCCGGCCCTGGCCGGGCGGCTGGCCGGGGTGGCCCGCCACGTCGGCAAGGTCGCCCAGGAGCTGCGCCGCCTGGTGGAACAGGACGGGAACGAGCGGGCGGCCGGCGGGAACCTGGCCGACGCGGTGCACCGCCGGGCCAGCTGGCTCGTACCTGAGCCGTTCACGGTGCGCGTACAGCCGGCCTCGCTCGCCGCGCACGGTGCGGGGGCCGCCCTCCCTGCCGTCACCGAACTCGCCCTCTTCCTGCTGGCCGGGCACGAGCCCCCCGGACCGGCCGCCGTTTCCATCCAGCTCACCGGGACGCGGATGGAGATCGGGCTCAGCCTGTCCGGGGAACCGGGAGAGGCCGGCCACCGGGACCTGGAAGGCCTGGCGGCCACGCTCGGCGGGACCGCCCGGACCGCGGCCGGGAACGGTGACCGGCAGGCCTGGATCACGCTGCCTGCGGCCGCGCCGGGCCGGGAGACGCCACGGACGGAAGCAGCCGCACCGGAAACCGCACCAGCGGAAGAACGTTAAGCCGCCACGGGGAGCAGCACGGTCACCGTCGTGCCGCCGGCCGGCCCGGGGCCGATCCGCACCGCGCCGCCCGCCTGGCTGACCGTCCCGTACACCGTGGCCAGCCCCAGGCCTGTTCCCTCACCCTGGGGTTTGGTGGTGAAGAACGGCTCGAACACCCGGTCCACGATCTCCGGGGGGATGCCCGTCCCGGTGTCGCTGACCTCCAGGCTGACGTACCGGCCGGGGCGCAGGCCGGGGCTGGCGGCCGCGTCCGCTTCGGCCAGCCCGATGGCCACCGTGCGGACCGTCAGCCGCCCACCGCCGGGCATCGCGTCCCTGGCGTTGACCGCCAGGTTGACCAGGACCCGTTCCAGCTGCCCCGGGTCGGCGAGCACCGGGCCGGGGCCATCGGCCAGGCAGGTGACCAGTTCGATGCGCTCGCCCAAGGTGCCGGCCAGCAACCCGGTGACGCCGCTGACGACCTCGTTGACATCCAGCAGCCGTGGCTCGGTCAGCTCGCGGCGGCCGAAGGCCAGCAGCTGGCGGGTCAGCCGGGCGGCCCGCTCCACGGCCTGCCCGATCTGCCCGATGTCCGCCCGCAGCGCCGGCCAGCTGACCTGGGCCGGCTCCTTGGCGGCCTCCTGGGCCGCGAATGCGGCCTGGCTGGAGATCACCGCGAGCAGGTTGTTGAAGTCATGAGCCACCCCGCCAGCCAGCTGGCCGAGGCTCTCCAGCCGTCCGGCCCGCTCCAGCTGGGCTTCCAGCCGGCCGCGCTGGGCCGCCAGCGCGGCCTCCGCCACGGCCCGGCGGACAGCCCAGGCCAGCCGCTGCGGCCGGTCTTTCAGCACGTAATCCGTGGCGCCCTGCTTAATGAGCGAGACGGCCGCCTCGTCCTCGATGGTCCCGGACAGCACGATAAATGGAATGTGCGGCGAAGTGTCCCGCGCGATCGCCAGGGCCTGCTCGCCGGAAAATCCCGGAAGCGAGAAATCAGACAGGATCACATGGGGGACGAAGCCGCCCAGTTCCCGGATGAAATGCCCCTTGGTGGCGGCGACGTGAGCGATGAATTCCAGTCCCGCCTTGCGCAGCAGTCGCTGCTCGAGATGCGCGTCGGGCGGGTCGTCTTCCAGGATGAGGATGCGCAACGGCACCGGCGCGGCAGCCGCGGCCGGCAGTTCCGGCCCAGGCCCAGGCCCCGGCGGCCCCGGCCCCGGCGGCCCCGGGCTCTCCTGCCCAGGGTGCCCCGGCCCGGGCTGCGGTGCGGGCCGGCCCGTGGGCGGCGTGGGAACTCTCACGTCTAGTAGTATAGACGTTACAAATAGTTATCAAAGTCCGGGGTGCCCCGGCTCCGCCCCGGGCCACGGCGACCGGGTCCGTGACGCCGGCCTTCCCCAGCGCGCGCAGGGTGCGCATCTCATCGTCCGGATCGTCCTCGACCAGCAGCATGGCCATTCCGCTCATGTTCCGGATATCCCGTTATGCAGCATCATTCCGTTCGCCTTTTTCACTTTCCAAGCCACGCACACCGCGGGCCCGGCCGATCGTTTATCTGTATTCTGCCCAGGGGGATAAACGGGATACGCCGCCAGGGAACGAGCCGGCGGCATGCGCATGGAAGAGACGGGCGAGGGGCAGGCATCGTGGACGGCGCACTGAACTCAGAACCGCCGCCCAGCCAGGAGGACGGCCGTTATGAGCCGGCCTGACGGTGTGGCCGGGGCCGTGGGTGAGCGGCCACCCGAGTCCTGGGAGCTGCGGCTGTATGTGACCGGCCGGTCGCCGGCCTGCCTGCGGGCCATCGACAACCTGCAGCAGGCATGCGAGCAGAACCTGCCCGGCCGGTACCGGATCGAGGTGGTGGACCTGCTGGACAACCCCCGGCTGGCCGCCGACGACCGGATCCTGGCCGTACCCACCGTGGTGCGCCGGCTGCCGCAGCCGATCCGCCGGATCGTCGGTGACCTGTCCGACACCGAACAGCTGCTCGTCGGGCTGCAGCTGCGGCCCGGGACAGCCCGGCGATGACCGGCCAGGAGCCCGGCGGGCGCTGGAAGCTCACCCTGTACGTGGACGGGGCCGCCAGCGAGTCGGCCCGGGCCATCGAGACGATCCGCAGCGTCTGCGATGAGGAACTCCGCGATCGGGTGGACCTGGAAGTGGTCGACGTACGGCAGCACCGCGGCCGGGTGGACCGCGACCCGGTGCTGGCGCTGCCCACGCTGGTCCGGCGCTTCCCCGGCCCGCTGCGCTACATCGTCGGCAACCTGGCGGAGTCGGCCCGGGTGCGCCGCGGGCTGGGCCTCAAGTTACCGATGGCCACGACGCCACCCGCCGAGGAACTGGCCGAACTGCGGGCCCAGCTGGCCGAGGCGACCGAGACGATCGAGGCGATCCGGCGCGGCGGCGTCGACTCGCTCGTGATCGGGGCACCCGGTCAGGAGCGGATCTACTCACTGGCCAGCGCCGACCGCACCTACCGGCTGCTGGTGGAGACGATGAACGAGGGCGCGGCCACGGTGTCGCCCCGGGGCATCATCCTGGACGCCAACCCGCGCCTGGCGGCCATGTCCGGGCGGCCCGCCAGCACGCTGGTCGGCACGCCCGCGGCGGCCCTGGCCGTCACGGCCAGCCAGGGCCCGCTGGCCCGGTTGCTCGATCTCGGCGCGGGCGACAGCCGCCGCGGGGAGATGGAGCTGGCCGGCCCGGACGGCCCGCTGCCGGTGCTGCTGGCGGTGAGCGCGTTCGGCTTGGACGGCATGCTGGTACGCTGCCTGATCTTCACCGACCTGACCGCGCAGCGCGCCGCCGAGCGCGCAGCGCGCCGCGCCGAGACCGCGCTGCGCGAGTCGGAGGCCCGGCTGCGCGCCGTGTTCGACAACGCGCCCGTCGGGATGGCGGACCTCACCCCGGACGGTGAGTTCGTCCGGGCCAATCCCCGGCTCTGCCAGATCACCGGCTACACCCCCGGGGAACTGGCGGCGCTGCCGCTGTCCGACATCATCCACCCGGACGACCGGCCGGCCGACGAGGCCCATACCGGGCGCATGCTGGCCGGTGAGATCAGCAGCTACACCGTGACCAGGCGCTATCAGCGCAAAGGCGGCGGGGTGGTGTGGGCCGAGGTGAACCGGGCGCTGGTCCGGGCCCCGGACGGCCGCCCGCTGCTCATCGTCAGTGTGGTCCGCGACATCACCGCGCAGCGCCAGGCCGAGGCGCAGGTCCGGGCGCTCACCGCGGATCTGGAGGACCGGGTACTGCGGCGCACCGCGCAGCTGCAGCGGGCCAACCAGAACCTGGAGATGTTCACCTACTCGGTGTCCCACGACCTGCGCGCCCCGCTGCGCGCGCTGAGCGGGTTCAGCGAGGCACTGGCCGAGGAGTACGCGGCCCAGCTGGACGGGGCCGGCCTCGGCTACCTGCGCCGCATCGAGGCGGCCAGCGGCCGGATGGCGCGGCTCATCGACGGCCTGCTGCAGCTGTCCCGGGTGTCCCGGGCCGAGATCAGCCTGGAGCCGGTCGACCTATCCGCCGAGATCGCGGAGATCGTCGCCGAGCTGCGGGCGTGCGCCCCGCGGCGGCAGGTCCGCTTCCGCATCCAGCCCGCGGTGACCGCAGTAGCGGACCGGGTGCTGATCCGCACCATGCTGCAGAACCTGGTGGAGAACGCCTGGAAGTTCACCGCCCGCCGCCGCGAGGCCACGATCGAGTTCGGCACGGTGCAACCCGGCACGATCGGCTGGGCCGCGGCGGAACCCGGCCCGGGCGCGACGGCGGACGGCACCCTGTGCTGCTACGTGCGGGACAACGGCGCCGGTTTCGACCCGGCCTTCGCCAGCAAACTGTTCCAGCCGTTCCAGCGGCTGCACGCCAGCAGCGACTTCCCCGGCACCGGTATCGGCCTGGCCAGCGCCCGGCAGATCGTGGAACGCCACGGCGGCCGCACCTGGGCCGAGGCCGCCGAAGGGCACGGCGCGACGTTCTACTTCACCCTTGACGCCGCGAGGGCGGCCCGGTGAGCGAATCCCGGATGGCGCGGACCTCAGCGGAGACACCGGGCGCGCCGGGCGCGCGTCCTGGGCTCACCGTCGCCGTACTGACCTGCGACAGCGCCCGCACCCTCGGCAGCTGCCTGGAGTCCCTGGCCGGCCAGGACGACCCGGACTTCGACGTGCTCGTGGTGGACGACGACTCCATGGACGCCACCCTGGCCGTGGCCGCGGGCTACACGGCGCGGCTGCGGCTATCGGTGGCCCGGAACGGCTCGCACCTCATCCCGCGCGGCCGCAACATCGGCCTGGCCGCCAGCCGCACCCCACTGGTCGCCTTCGTGGACTCCGACGACCGCGCGGCGCCGGGCTGGACCGCCGCCATCCGGGCGGCGTTCGGCGCCGATCCCCGCCTGGCGCTGGCCTCGGGTGTCCTCGTGCCGGCCTACCGGACCGCGGTCGCGCAGGCGATCGCGCTCAACGACGACGCGGTGCGCCGCCTGGCCAGCCGGGGCCGGCCCCAGTTCTCCGCGGGCAACTGCGCGATCAACCGGGAGGTCCTCCCGGGCCCGGTGTTCGACGAGGACTTCCGGTTCGCCGAGGACCTGGAACTGGCCGCCCGGCTGCAGGCCACCGCCCCGTGGGCGCACGTGCCCGGCATGCGGGTGCACCACTACAGCCGGGACACCTTCCGTGGCTACGCCCGCCAGATGTGGCGGTACGGGGCCATGAAGCACCACTACGCCGTCACCTCGGGCCGGTACCGCGGGGTGGACTACCTCCCGCTGGCACTGCTGCTTGGCTCCGGGCTGGCGGCGGCGGTGCTGGAAACGGGGTGGCCGTTGGTCACGATCGTTGTTCTTTCCGGGCTGGAGGCGCTTTTCGTGCTCGGGTACCAGCGCTGCCCGCCGCGCGCCGCCCTGCTCAGCTGGCCGGCCTGGGTGGTCAAGAACGTGGCCTGGAGCGGCGGGCTGGCCTGGGCGGTGGCCGCGCTCGCGGCGCGGCCCGCGGCGCGGCGGCGGCTGCGCGCCAAGCACCCGGCCCAGGCCCAGCGGTGAGCCCCGGCGCCGGCCCGGTGGTGCACGTGACGCCGCACTACCCGCCGTTCCTCGGCGGGCTGGAGCAGGTGGTCGAGGCGCTGGCCGCGCAGCGGGCCGACCGCGGCCTGCCGGTCACCGTGCTGACCTCCCGGGCCGGCCTGCCGCCGCGCGGGGCGCCGCCCGGCCCGCCACCCCCCGCCCCACCTCCCGGCCTCAGCCAGCCGAACGGCCCCTCCGCCGCACTCACCCCGCCCGACGTGCGCAGGCTGCGGTGCTGGCGGGCGGCGCACACCACGGTCATCCCGGCGCTGCCCGGCGCGCTGCTCCGGCTGCCCCGGCCCTGCGTCATCCACCTGCACGTCTCCCAGGCGTTCCTGCCCGAGGCGGTGCTCGCCGCGCACCTGCTACGCGGGCTGCCCTACCTCGCCCACCTGCACCTGGAGGCCGGTCCTTCCGGCCCGGCCGGGTTCCTGCTCCGCGGCTACCAGCCGCTGGTCCTCGCGTCGGTGCTGCGGCACGCGGCCTGCGTGGTCGTGTTCACCGAGGAACAGCGCACCGCGGTGACGGCCCGGTACCGCCTCGACCCGGCGCAGGTCGCCGTGGTGCCCAACGGCGTGGACCCGGCGTTCTTCGCCAGCTTTCCCGGCGGCCCGCGGCCGCCGGGGGCGCGGCCGCGGCTGCTGTTCGCCGGGCGGTTGTCGGTGCAGAAGAACATCCCGCTGCTGCTGCACGCGCTGGCCGGGGTGTCCGGCCAGTTCGAGACGGTCCTCGCCGGCGACGGCGAGCTCGGGCCCGCGCTGCGCGCCACCGCGGCCGGGCTGGGCCTGCGCCACGTGCGGTTCTGCGGCCGGGCGGACGGCGCCGCGCTGCGCGCCCTGTACCGGGCGGCGGACGTGCTGGTGCTCCCGTCCGAACGCGAGGGCATGCCGCTGGTGCTGCTGGAGGCTATGGCCATGGGGCTGCCGGTGGTGGGCACCGACATCCCCGGGATCCGCGGCCTGGTGGCCGACGGCCAGAACGGCTTCCTGGTGCCCCCCGGGGACCCCGCCGCGCTGCGGGCCGCGCTGCTGCGGATGACCACCGACCCGGAGCGCTACCAGCGGATGGCGGCGGCGGCCCGGGAGCGGGCCCGGCAGTACACCTGGGAGCGGGCCGGGGCGGAGTTCGAGCGGCTGTACGCCGGCCTGGCGCAGCCGCGGCGCCGGGCCAGCTCGGCCTACCGGTAGCCGCGGTGCCGGGCCGCCGCGGCCTACCGGTAGATCTGCGTCCCGCCGTTGTCGTACACCAGGTCCTTGGCCGCCCGGAGCAGCCCGGCCGGGTACCGGTAGCTGATCAGGTCCCCGTCGTAGAACACGGACGCCCGGCCGGTGCGCACGGTGGCGTAACCGAGGATCACCCAGCTGGACCGCCGGATCAGCGGGGGGAAGATGTCCCCGATCACCTGCCGGCCGGACACCTCGCCCGGCGCGGTGAAGGCGAACCGGTCGGTGAAGTTCTCCGCCTGCACCCCGTCCGGCAGCACCGCTGGCTGCCCCGCCAGCCAGCCCACCGCGGCGGCCTCCTGCGGCTGGGTGTAATAGGCGTCGTAGTACTGGCCACCGTCGTCCAGGCTCAGCTGCGCGGGATAGCCGCCGAGCAACTGGGGCAGGAAACCGGTGGTGGAGGCGAACAGGCCCAGGCAGATCACCGCGCTGACCCGGATCGCCAGCGCCGCCCCGGCCGGCCGCAAGGCGATGTAGGAACCGGCCACCAGCACCGGGGCGATCACGATGAGCGCCTCACCGAACGCCCGGAGCACGTCGTAGTCCGCGGACAGGTCGGGCAGCACGGTGATCAGCGCCACTACTGCCAGTGCGCCGATGCACAGGCCGCGGAACTCGCGGCCTACCCGGCGGCGGCGCCGCGGGATCAGCAGCAGCGTGACCAGGCCGACCACGGCGAACACCTGCTCACCGCGGGCCGCCGCCTGCCGGGTGACAGTGTCCAGCCGGGCCACCGGGACACCCGCGGCGGCCAGCAGCCGCCCGGCCGCGGTCAGCGGCATCGGCCGCAGCGACGGCCGCAGCGGGACCGGGTAGCGGTTCACCAGGGACAGCGGCAGGTAGACTCCCCGCGGTCCCGCGGCCCGGGTCCGCAGGGCGTCCCGGCGGTATCCGTTCAGCACCTGCTGGCCAGTGGGGCTGGCCCCGCCGAGCAGGCCATAGGACACCGTGCCGGCCCGCACCCTGGGCGAGCGGCCGGCCAGGCTCTCCACCGTCGCCCGGCCGTCGGTCAGCAGGCTGCCCGCGGTGTGCGTGGCCAGGCCGCCCCAGGCCACGACGATGACCGTGGCGGCCACGACCAGGCCCGCGCTCAGCGCCCGTTGCGGCCGTGCCGGGCCCGGCCGGGGCAGCATCCGCTGGGCCAGCCGGGCGCGGTCGGCGTTTACCGCCAGCCAGGTCACGGCGAGGGTGCCGAGCAGCAGGTACATGGTCGAGTAGTGGGACAGCTCCACCCCCAGGCAGGCCGCGACGGCCGCCGCCCGCCGGGCGCGCACGCCCCAGGCCGGCTGGGTGATGGCCAGCACCACGGCGCAGGTGAACAGGAGCGCCACTTCCTGGCGGCACAGAAATGGCATGTCGGTGAAGAACACCGGGAACCCGGCGAAGTAGACGGCGGCCAGGATCGCGGCCCAGCGCTGCCAGTGGCGGCGGGCCACCGTGTACACCAGCACCGGGCACGCCGCGAAGATCAGCTGGAAGAAGACCTTGAACAGATACGGGCCGGACACCCGGACCAGCTGGGCCAGTTCGGCGGGCAGGATGGTGACGCTGAGGCAGGCGTTGTAGGCGCTGCGGAAGGTGGCCATGTCCCAGCGCCCGGTCCCGTAGGTCAGCTGGAACGCCCGGTACTCGGTCTGGATGTCGTGCCCGGTCACGTACCAGCCGCGCAGCGAGGTGAGCAGCAGCAGCGCCAGCGACAGCAGATAGAGGGTGACGGCCACGGTCCCGTCCCCGACCCGGTGCCGCCACCGGAACAGCACGGCCGCCACGGCCAGGACGACACCCAGCGCAGCCAGGCTGACCTGGCCGCCCGCCCCGTTGTTGAGCCGGTTGGCGCCGAGCACCGCCAGGGCGACGCTCAGCCCGGAGCCGCCGATGAGCCGCCCGGCCGCCGGGCTGACGGGCCACCGGGGCCGCCAGGCCGCCGCAGGCGGGTAACGCCGCCGCAGCCCGACGCAGACGGCGGTGAGCGCGTTGGCCAGGAGCAGGACGGGCACAAGGCTGAGCGGCCGGGCCACGCCCAGTACCGGCAGCACCGTATTCAGGACGAGGCCGGCCAGCATGAGCAACAGCAGGACCGCGCACAGGCTGCCGCCGAACCGCTCGCCGGCGCCGGCGCCGCGCCATACCGAGGTGGTGCCGAGCAGGTACACCGGGTAGGCCACCAGCAGCCAGAACCCCAGCACCGGGCCGAGGAACGGCACCGGGGCGCCGGTGAGGGCGATCGCGTTGGCCGCCAGCACCGCCGCGGCCGCGGCCACCCCGCCCCAGGGCACTGCACGTCCCGGGCTCCGCGGCCCCGGCCGCTCGCCGTCAGCGGGCCCCACCGCCGGAGCCTGGGTGGTTCCCGCCGCGGTCATGGCCCGCCGTCCCCGGGGGGTTCCGGGGGCGCCCCCCCGGGCCATTTGACCGGGGAAGCGGGGCCCGACGCAGGAGGGTCCCGCTGAGCCGGTGATCCCGGGGGTTCCGGGGGTCGCCCCCCGGGCCAGCACAGCCAGCTGGCCGTTGGTCACGAACGTCACACCCTCATGGCCGGCGATGTAACGCAGCAGGGCCCGCAGCCGCCGCCAGTCACGGTGCGCGTCGATCTCCCAGCTGTGCCCCCACAGGTGGTAGACGCCGCCGCGGGCCCGCGCCTGCTGGAACAGGTCCCGGGCCAGTACGTCCCAGTCGCGCCAGGCCGCCCAGCCCGCCGCCAGGGTCGGCCCGCCCCGGATCACCGCCCAGCCGTCCGCCAGGTAGCGGGCCGCGTGCGTGGTCGTGCCCAGCCGCAGCAGGTCCGCGGGCGGGCCGGTGCAGCAGCGCCGGATGGTGCGGGCCACCTGGAACCCGGCGGCCCGCACCATGGCCACGTGCTCGGCGCGGTAGGCGCCGTACGGGTAGCAGAACGAGGTGACGTCCAGCCCGGTGATCTCCTCCAGCGCGGCCTTGCCCGCCGCGATCTCCCGGGCCGCCGCCGGCCGCGGCAGCCTGGTCAGTCGCGGGTGGGTGAGCGTGTGCGCACCGATCTCGAACCGGGTGGCCAGGTCGCGGACCGCCGCCGGACTGAGCCGCCGGGCGGGCGGGATCTCCGCGGACCGCGGGGCGAGGTAGAAGGTGGCGGCGAAGCCGTGCGCGGCGAGCTCCGCGGCCAGCCTGGTGTCCAGCTGGTGGCCGTCGTCCCAGCTGGTCGTGACGAGGACCCGCGGCGGTGCGCCCGGTTCTGCTGGGTGCGGCGGCCACGGCCGGCCTGACCGGCCGGGGCGGCCACCCGGCCGGTCAGGGACTGAGCAGCACATCGATCGTCTCCGGATGCCCGGGCAGCGACACCTGGACCCGGCACGGGCCGGCCGCGCAGCCCGGGTGGACGGGCGCCGACACGGTCCAGGACGCCCCGGCCCGGACGACCCGCGCGGACCCACCGAGCAGCCGGCGGCCCCGGCCGCTGGACGCACTGACCACGTACCGGTACCGCTCTGCCTGTCCCTCGTGGTTCTCGATCGTGAAGCTGAGCCGGACCGGGCCAGCCGCCGGCACTCGCACCGGAAGCGCCCCCGCGTGGTCGAAGTACAGCGCGGTGTACCGGGCCGGCTGGCGGGCCAGGCTGAGTGCCCACTGGTGCCGGCTGGCCGGGACGAGCAGGCTCACCCCGGCGGCCAGCAGCGCGATTCCCGCCGCCCGGCGCCGCCTGGCCCGCCCGGCCCTTCCAGCCACCCGGGCCGGGGCGGCCCCGGCGCAGGCGGCCAGGTAGTCCGCGGCCAGCCCGGCCGAATTGACCTGCCAGCTCAGCCGGTCTTCGGCGAACCACCGGGAGTACGCGCGCATCCGGGCCGCGCGCTCCGGGCTGGCCAGGATGGCGCGGAACTCGGCCCGCAGCCCCGGCCCGGACGGCTCGACCAGGGCCACACCGGCCGGGTCCAGGCCGTACCGGGAGTACCCGGGGTGGGCGCTGGCGACCACCGGGACCCCGCACGCCATCGCCTCCTGCATGCCCAGCGTGAGCATCTCGCCCGACACCGGGCAGGCGAACACGTCACACGCCTGGTAGAGGTCGCGCAGCGCGGCGCGGGGCACCGCGCCGAGGAAGGTGACGCCCGGCGGGGGGTGCGGCGGTACCCGGCCGGGACCGGCGATCACCAGCTGGTACTCCGGGCCCCGCGCGGCGAGCACGAGGTCCAGCCCTTTCTTGGGCACCAGGCGCGCGGCGAACAGCACCACGGGCATGCCCGCTGCCAGCCCGTAGCGCCGGCGCGTCGCGGCCGCGGCTCCCGGGCCGCCAGGGCGGAAGTAGCTGGTGTCGATGCCCATGCCCGCCAGCCTGACCTTCCCCGGCGGCACTCCGTGAGCGGCCAGAAAACCGGCCACGATCGGGTTGTAGACCGTGATCACCCCGGACCAGCGCCACATCAGCCGCCCGGCCGTGGCGTACATGGCCCGCTGCGCCAGCTCTACCGCGGCCCGGTCGTGCGGGACCAGGCCGACGTGCTGGGTGAGGAACAGCGGCCGCCGCAGCCAGCGGGCCGCCGCCGCGGCCAGCAGCCCGGCCGGGTGGTACACGTCGTGCACGTGGACCACGTCCGCCTCGCGGACCAGCCGCCGGATCCACCGGGCCACCTGCGGGCTCCAAACCGGGACCGGGATCCCGTACCGGCGTTCCAGGCCGTTCCAGGCCGGGACCCGGAGCAGTGTGTAGCCGTCCCGCCGCTCCCGGTCCGCCCCGGCCCCGCACCGGCTGGTCAGCACGGCGACCTGGTGGCCGAGCTCGGCCAGACGGCTGGCCTGCTGGGCGACGACCACTTCGACCCCGCCGATGTGCGGCGCCGCGTACCCGGACACGATGAGGATGCGCAGCGGCGGCGGGCCGGGGCCGCCCACCCGGGCGGCCGGCCAGTCCGGCGCCGTGGTCACGGTGCTCCCGGGTAACCGCCGGGAGCCAGCCGGGCCGGACCCGCGGCCGAGGCCGGGCCGGTCCCGCGGCCACGGAGCAGGGCGCGGCAGGGCAGCGCCGTCACGGCCGCTGCGGCCAGCGCGCCGCCCGGCCACGCGGCGGCCAGCGCAGCGAGCCCGCGGGACGCCAGCAGCCAGGCGAGTGCGCAGGTCAGCGCGGCGTGGCCGACGGCGCTCGCCGTGGCTGCCCAGGGCCGCCCGGCCAGCCGGAGCAGGGCCTGCAGCCAGTTGTTCACCGCGAGCGGCGGCCCGGCCAGGGCGAGCACGATCAGCAGCGCGGTGCCCTGCCGGCTGTACCGGTCACCGAAGGCCAGCAGCACCCAGTGCGCGGCCAGCACGAACGCGGCGCAGGCGGGCAGGCACAGCCCCAGCAGCACCCGCCCGCTGCGGCGCACCACCTCGGCCGGGTCCGCGGCCGGCTGCGACCCCTCGGCCAGGCAGGTTTGCTCCACCGCGAACGACGCCGAGTACAGCAGCGTCACGACGCTGAACGCGACGCAGTAGTAGGCGGCCGCGGGCGCGCCCAAGCGGTCCAGCACGATCAGCGGCACGATCAGGTCTGGCAGCAGGTTGCCCAGGTTGCCCGCGTAGCTGGCGCCGGAGAACGTGAGCAACGGCCGCAGCGTCCGCACTGGCCTGCGCAGGGCCGGCCGGTATCCCAGCACCACGCGCAGCAGCACGACGCTGGCCAGCCCAGCCGTGACGAACCCGCTGGCCGACGCGCAGAACAGCCCGTAGCTTCCAGTGCCCGCCGCCAGGACGACGCAGGCTATCTTGGTGACCCCACCGACGAGTCCGTCGGCCACGGCATTACAGCCCGCCCGGCGGTGGCTGATGAACGCCGAATCGGTCAGCAGGTTCACCGCCCCAGCGGCGGTGAGCAGCACGAACCCGGCGGCGAGCAGCGGATGCCGGCCGACGAACTCCAGCCGGGGCGCCAGCAGCGGCAGCAGCAGGACGTAGAGCAGGCCGATGACCGCACCGCACCCGCCGGCCAGCAGCAGCCCGGCGGTGACCAGGGCGTCCGGGTCCGCGGCGGCCGGCAGGTAGCAGACGAGAGTGGTGTTGAGCCCCAGCAGGGCCAGGTAGGCGCCGACGACGGCCGCGGTGACCAGCGTGCCCGCCTCGCCCACCGCGGCGGCGCTGAACAGCCGGGCGGCCAGGATCCACGCGATGAAGCCGAGACCCGCCTGCAGACCCGAGGTCAGCATCAGCGACAGGGCCCCGCGCACCAGGTGGTCGCGCCGGAGCCAGTCCCGCACCCGCCCCGGCGACCGCAGCCCGCCCGGCCACCTCAGCGACACGGTGATCACGCCTGGAGTCGCTGCGCGGCAGGCTGAGAGTGATCAGTGTCCGGGAGCCCCGCGGCGGGTTGGGTGGGAACGGCCGGGCGTGCTGCGGGGAGGGGTTCCGGCATCGTTGCCAGGCGCGACTCCGGGATGGTCACCGGGGTGGTGCCGTGATCCGGGCCGGCCGCTGCCCGCCGTGTCTCGCGGCCGCGGAACACGCTGAGCAGGAAGCTGCCGAGAATCAGCTGGCCGCCGATGACGAGCACGGCCAGCGACAACAGCAGCAACCGGGCCCCGCCGGTTCCATCGGCCACTCCCGGGTAGCCCCCGCAGGCGAGTTCCGCGATGAAGCCGGCCAGGCCGACCGCGCTGGCCAGCGCGCCGGCCCGCAACCCGCGCTCCAGGGTCCACGCCGCCAGCAGCCGGTTGACCCGTTCCCGGCCCGGCAGCAGGCCGTCCGTGGTGGCGTAGGCCAGCAACCCGCACAGCACGCCCTGGAAACCGATCAGGACGAGCCCGTAAGCGAGAGCGAGCGTGCCCCACCCGAGCGGGGTAGCACGCAGCGCGGGCGGGGCCGACACCGCGACCGCCGCGGCGGCCATGCCTGTGGCGAGCAGCGCGCTGCCCGGGATCAGGAACAGCCAGCGGGGGCTGGCCAGCAGCAGCAGGCGCAGGTGCCGCCAGCCGTCAGCCCAGCTCCGGAGATGGGACCGCCGGCCCCGGCCGTCCGGCGCCAGCGTCGTGGGCACCTCCTCGATCCGCAGCCCGGCCAGGGTCGCCTGGACCACCATCTCGCTGGCGAACTCCATGCCGGGGGTCTCCAAGCCGAGCGCGAGCATCGGGTCCCGGCGGCAGCCGCGCAGGCCGCAGTGGAAGTCGCCGATAGTGCTCCGGAAGAACAGCCGTCCCGCGTAGCTGAGCACGGGGTTACCCAGGTAGCGGTGCAGGGCCGGCATGGCGCCGGGCTGGATCCCGCCGCGGAACCGGTTGCCGACCACGAGGTCCACCCCAGCCCGGAGCCGGGCCAGGAACGGCAGAAGTGCCGCGAAGTCGTAACTGCCGTCGGCATCGCCCATGATCACGTACTGGCCGCGCGCCGCGCGGAGACCGCCCCGCAGCACGTTGCCGTAGCCCCGGTCCGGGACGCTGATCACCCGGGCCCCGGCGGCGGCGGCCAACTGCGCGCTGGCGTCCGTGCTGCCGTTGTCCGCGACCAGCACCTCGCCATCGATGCCGTGCTGGCGCAGGAAGGCGACGGCCTGCTGGACGCAGGCCGCGACGGTGCGCGCCTCGTTCAGGCACGGCATGAGCACCGTTACTTCCAGGCTGTCACCCGCGGCACCCATGCTCATTTCTCCCCTTAACGTGACATTCACGAATGGCGTCGTCCTTTTATGCCCGAGCTGCACCAGTTAATTGACGTTTATCCTTCCTGGCATCCCAGCCAGCGCGTTCCTGCATTAAAGACTACGGGCCAACGGGCCGGATGGGGCTTTACTCCACCGTTTTCCGGGGTGCCGCCAGGCGCCGTCTAGTGACCAGGTAGCAAAAGGAAAAATGTGCAGGGCGGATGCCACCGCCAGCTCCGCGGTGCGGGTCCGGCACCCGGGCGGCCAGGGCATCCAGCGCCGGGCCCGGCAGGCGGCGACAGCCCAGGGATTCGCCGTGGACGAACTGTCGTCAACGTTGGCCCGGAGCCGGAGCCCGCCCCGGTCACCGGGGCCCCAGCCGGGCACGGCCGCGGCGGCCTTCCCCGGGCGGGGCCGGCCGCGGCCCCGCCGGGCCTAAGCTACCGGGGTAGTGACAGCACACCCGCGGCTACCTGTTCAGGAGAATTCGGCTATGCGAGCGGTCGTCATCACCGAGCCGGGCGGTCCTGAGGTACTTCGCATGGAAGAAGTCCCGGACCCGGTACCGGGGCCCGGGGAAGTGCTCATCAAGGTGACGGCGGCCGGGGTGAACCGCGCCGACGTGATGCAGCGCCAGGGTCACTACCCGCCACCACCGGGCACGCCACCGTACCCCGGCCTGGAATGCTCCGGGCGGATCGTGGCACTCGGCCCGGACGTCGCCGGCTGGCGGGAAGGCGACGAAGTCTGCGCCCTGCTGGCCGGCGGCGGTTACGCGGAGCTGGTCGCTGTGCCGGAGGGCCAGGTCATGCCCCTCCCGGCCGGGACGGGCATGACCGACGCGGCTGCCTTCCCCGAGGCGGCCTGCACCGTGCAGGGAACTGTGTACCAGCTCGCGGGGCTGCACAAGGGCGAGACCATCCTGGTGCACGGCGGGGCGGGCGGCATCGGCAGCTTCATGATCCAGCTGGCCAAGGCCGACGGAGCGGTGGTGGCCTGCACCGCTGGCAGCCCGGCCAAACTGGAGCGCTGCCGGGAACTCGGCGCCGACCTGGCCATCTCCTACACCGAGCAGGACTTCACGGCGGCCGTGCTGGACTTCACCGCCGGCCACGGCGCCGACGTCATCCTGGACATCATGGGCGCCCCGTACCTGGGGGCCAACCTGACCGCCCTGGCCACCTGGGGACGGCTGGTCATCATCTCCACCCGGGGCGGCAGCCGCGGCGAACTCGATCTTGGCGTGCTGATGAGCAAACGGGGTAGCATCTACGCCGCCACCCTGCGGGCCCGGCCGCCCGCGGAAAAGGCGGCGGTGGTCGCGGCTACCCGGGAGCACATCTGGCCGCTGATCTCCTCCGGCGCCATCGTCCCCGTCATCGAGCGGACGCTGCCCATGGCCGAGGCGGCCGAGGCTCACCGGCTGCTCGACGAGGGCACCCATGTCGGGAAGATTCTGCTGGTCAACTGAGCAGCGGGGAAGCCACCGCCTGGCCCCGAGGACACAACCGGATGCCCCCGGAACGCACCCTCCGGGCCGGGCAGTACACGGAAGGCGCAAGACTAGGACCATGAGCGAACGCAACCCCGAGCCGAACCAGGGCGGCAAGGTCGTGGTCGTCGGCCCGGATGGCATCGCCGTAGAGGGCGACGCGGGCAGCGACGAGAACGGCGGCGAGCGCCCGGTCATGGAGATGGTCGAGCAGCCCGCCAAGGTGATGCGGATCGGCAGCATGATCCGGCAGCTCCTGGAAGAGGTCCGGGCGGCTCCGCTCGACGAGAAGAGCCGGGCCCGGCTCCGCAGCATCCACCAGAGTTCGATCAAGGAACTCGAGGACGGCCTAGCGCCGGAACTCGTGGCGGAACTGGAACGGCTCTCGCTGCCGTTCGTGGACGACGAGGTCCCGAGCGAGGCGGAACTCCGCGTCGCCCAGGCCCAGCTGGTGGGCTGGCTGGAGGGCCTGTTCCACGGAATCCAGACGACCCTCTTCGCCCAGCAGATGGCCGCGCGGGCGCAGCTGGAGCAGATGCGCCGGGCGCTCCCGCCCGGCGCGATACCCCCGGGCATGGGCCCCGGCGGCGAGGAGGGGCCGAACCAGCAGCGTTCCTCCGGCCCCTACCTGTAACCGGGAGGCCGCCGGCCCGTCAGACGCGGCCGTAACGGAGCCGGTTCAGCCACGCGGCCGCCTCGGCGAACTCGGCGTCCGAAGTGCCCGGCCGGACCTGCGTCGGGCCCTGGTCATGCCGCGGGTAGCTGCCCAGGAACCGGACCCCGGCACAGACCCGGCGGAGTCCCATCAGCGCCTCCCCCACCCGCGCGTCGTCGATGTGCCCTTCACAGTCGATGAAGAAGTAATACCTTCCCAGCCGGTCGCCGGTGGGGCGTGACTCGATGCGCATCAGGTTGATCCCGCGTACCGCGAACTCGGTCAGGATCTCCATCAGCGCACCCGGGTGGTCCTCGGCCAGGAAGGCCACTAGGGAGGTGCGGTCCGAACCGGTGGCCGCGGGCAGCGGTCCGGGCCGGGCGACCACCACGAAGCGGGTCACCGCGCCCGGCCGGTCGTGCGCATCGCTGGCCAGCGCGGTCAGCCCGTAGCGGTCCGCAGCGAAGGCCCCGGCCAGCGCGGCATCCAGTTCCCCATCCGCCACCTGACGGGCCGCCTCGGCGTTCGACGCGGCCGGGCGCCATATCGCCGCGGGCAGGTGGCCGGCCAGCCACCGGCGGCACTGGGCCTGGGCCTGCGGATGCCCGCCGACCGTCGCGACATCCCCCAGCTGACTGCCCGGCCGGGCCAGCAGCGCGAACGCGACCTCCAGCGGCACCTCGGCGCTGATCACCAGTTCTTCGCCGGTGGCCAGGCCGTCCAGGGTGGCGGTGACCGCGCCCTCCACCGAGTTCTCGATGGGCACGATGCCCCGCTCGGCCGTGCCGGTGCGGACCGCCTCCAGGGTGGCCTGGATGCTGACGCACGGCAGCGAATCGTCTGCCGCCCCGCCGTCGAAGGCGAGCAACGCCGCCTGGGTGAAGGTTCCTTCCGGCCCGAGATAGGCATACCGTGCGGGCTTGCCTGACTGGTCCGTGTCGCTGGGGGACAGTGCGATCACACCGCCTTCACCTGGGCCGATCACGTTGACGTGGCTGCACCGGCCCGTCGCGCAGCAGTCCGTGAGGATACCAGCGGCCGCCGGCGCCCCCGCCAGTATGTGTGATGGCGCCCCCGCCAGTATGTGTGATATCGTGATATCTCGATAGCTAGGGAGACGTGTGGTGCGGACCAAGAACATGGTGCTGCGGCTCGAGCCGGCGCTGGCCGAGCGGCTGGAAGCGGTCGCCGAGGTGGAAGGGCGTTCGGTATCCGACGTGGTGCGCGAGGCCATCGCCGGCCTGGTGGCCGCCCGGCAGAAGGACGAGCGCTTCATCCGGTTGCTGGAGGAGAACCTGGCCCGGCACCAGCGGATGCTGCAGCTGCTCCGGGACGACCAGTCATGATCTCCGCCCTCGACCTGCCCGCGCTGGTGATCATCGGGGCGAAGACGCTCGGCGTGGACACCCGGACCGCGCTCGGCCTGCTCGACGTGCCCGCAGCCGAAGCGGCCCTGGCCGAAGCGGTGCCGGTGCCGGGGACCCAGCCGACGGGGACCCAGCGCCCAGCGGCGCGGGATCACACGGGCGAGGCGGCGGAAGCCGCGGCCGCACTGCTGTGCGCCCTGATCCGCCGTCGCCCGTTCCAGCGCGGGAACGCGGCCGTCGCCGTCGCCGCGGCCACCACCGTCCTGGCCCTCGACGGCTGGCAGGCCGACCTGGACCCGCCCCGGGCCGTCCAGGGCATCATCGCCGCCGCGGAGACCGGCCAGCTGACACCCGCGGCCCTGGCCGCGTGGCTGGCACCGCGGCTTTCCCCCAACCACGCACCGGACAAGGAGGAATCGATGCATGGATGGCGGCCCACCCGGGGCCAGCGGAACCGGAAAAAGGGCATGTTCCGGCGGTTCAGCCCGCGCGCCCGGGACGTGGTCATCACCAGTCAGCGGGAGGCCCGGTCGCTGCGGCACGGGTTCATCGGGACCGAGCACCTGCTGCTCAGCCTCATCCAGGACCGCGACGGGGTGGCGGCGCGGGCGCTGCTGGCGCTGGGCGTTACCGAGGACCCGGCGCGCCAGCGGATCCTGCAGCTCGTCGAGCCCGGCCTCGACGAGCCCGTCGGCCACCTCCCGTTCACGGCCCGTGCCAAGAAGGCGCTCGGCCTGGCCGTACGCGAAGCCGCGGACCTCGGCCACCTGTACATCGGCCCCGAGCACCTGCTGCTCGGCCTGGTCCGGCAGGACGACGGGGTCGCCGTCCAGGTCCTCACCGACCTGGGCGTCACGCGTGCGCAGGTCCGCAAGCAGGTGGTGAGCCTGCTGGCCACCGCGCCTCCAGGGGTCGGTGCGCCTGGGCAACGGCCCGGGGGATCGCCCGGCGTCGCGCAGACCGTCCCGCCGCAGCTGCGCGACCTTGACTTCCAGGTCGAGCAGGCGCGCCGGGAAAAGGACGCTGCCATCGACGCACGGGATCACCAGCGGGCCGTCGCGCTGCGGGAGCGGGAGCGCGACCTGCTCGCCGAGCGGGACCGCCGGCTGGCGCAGTGGGCGGCGGGGACCGATCCCGAGGTTCTGGCCCAGGAGATCGACCGGCTCCGGGCGGAGGTCCGCCGCCTGCAGGACCTGCTGTTGCAGCACGGGATCGATACCGGGAAACCCGATCAGCGCACCGCCTGAACGGACGGCACTGACGGCCGGGCCCGGCGCGGCCAGAGCAGCCCGGCCAGGGCCACCGCGGCGGTGAGCAGGACGACGGGGGTCACCCCGGTGCGCACCACGGTCTCCAGCCAGGCCAGGCTGGGCGGCAGCCGGAGGCCACGGGCGGGCAGGTAGCCGAAGCCGAGCGCGGCGGTCCGCGCCAGCAGCAGCCAGTCCAGCGCCGGCACCAGGGGCACGTTCCGGCCGCGCCACACCGCCACCGGCACCGCCCTGGCCACTGCGCCCCCGGTGGCAACAGCACCGGCGCTGCCCGCCGCGGGGACCAGCGCCAGCAGCGCCCAGCCGAGCGCGTCGTACCAGGGCAGCACGTAGGGCCAGGCGAACAGCCAGGCCAGGGCGGCGGCCGCGGCACCCGCCGCGGCCAGCTCAGCTAGCTGCCCGGACCCGGCCTGCCCGGACCCGGCCTGCCCGGACCCGGCCTGCCCGGACCCGGCCGGTCCCGGCGGCGGGTCCAGGACAGCGGACGCGGGACCCAGCACCAGCGCACGCAGCAGCATCGCCAGCAGCAGCAGCCCCAGGACGACCGCCGAGGCCCGGACCACACCATCGGCGGCACCCTCCGGCAGCCCGCCGAGCAGGCGCAACGCCGACCGCGTGGCCCGCCACGGCGACCCGACCGACACCAGCCCCCCGTCCCGCAGCGCCGGCCGCAGCGATCCGGGCCCCCAGGGCAGCAGTGCCAGTGCGGTCGCGAGCACGAAGCCGCCGCCGAGGCCGGCCGCCGCCAGGACCGGCCGCCGCGCACCGGGCCACCCGGAGCGCCGGAGGGCCGCCACCGCCAGGAGCGCGATGATCATCCCAGCCGGCACCAGCGCCATGCTCAGCTTCACGGCCGCGCCCAGGGCCAGGAGTGCCCCGGCGGCGGCGCCGCCGCTGGCCAGCCGCCAGGACCGCGCCGAACGCAGCGCCAGGCCGCCGACGGCCAGCCCGGCCAGGACGCACCCGGCCGCTTCGCTGTCCAGATGGGCGCCCGCCACCAGGACCTGCAGCAGCACCGGGTTCGCCGTCCACAACAGGGCCGCCCGGAACTGCGCCGCCCGGTTGCCCCGGGTCATCCGGTGCAGCAGCAGGCCGGCCATGGCGAAGGCGGCGGCGGTCAGAGCCGACCCGGCGAAGACGGTGAGCCGCACCGAGGTTCCGCCGGCCGCGGACGCCAGCGCCTGCAGGCCGGACGCCGCGCTGCCGTACACCGAGGGGGCGCCCCGCCAGTCCTGCACCGCGCGGGCCACCGGGTCCCCAAGGCGGGCCAGCATGGCCGCGGTGGTGGTGTAGGGATCGTGGCCGGTGATCACCATCCGTCCGAAGGCAGCGTAATTCAGCTGATCCGCTGAGCCGAACGGCGGCACCAGCGCAATCACGCCCGCCGCGGCGATCCCCGCACCGAGCAGGGCCCGGGGAGCGGCCGTCCAGCCGCGGTGCGCGGCGAACAAGCAGAGCCCGAGCCCGCCGGTGCCCGCCGCCAGGGCGGCCGCGGCCAGGGCGACGGCCAGGGCGGCCGGGGGATGGACCGGGCTGGCCCACGGCGGTTGCCCGGGCCGCCCGGGGAGCGCCGGCTCCATGACCGAAGGGCCGAGCACGCCCACCGCCAGGGTGCCCAGCACGCTGGCGGTGGTGAGCATGAGCCCCGCCCCGCCCAGCCGCCGCGGCACCCTCAGGTCACCCACGGCCCGCGTCCCTGGGGTGGAAAGCCGGCCGGGCGCGGTCATGGGCGGAGCAGGCGGACCGCCCGTCGGACCTGTGGATCGCGGGTGCTGAGCGCGCGGGCCACATCGGCGAACTGGCGGGCCCGGTGCCACTGAGCCCGCCAGTCGGTCCCAGTGGCCCGGTGGCTCATCGGCACCTCGACCTCGAGTACCCGCAGGCCACGGCGGAACACGTCGATGGTGAGGGCGGTCTCCACTCCCCAGCCCCGGGCCAGCGGCCGGGCCAGCTCGAAGGCCGCCCGGGTGAGGCAGCGCTGCCCATTCAGCGGCTGGGCCGGGGCCCAGCCAGTGGCGCGCCGGATACCGGTGCCCGACAGCCCCACCACGAAGCCGTGCCCGCCGCCCGCACCCGCTCGGTGAAGACCGCGATGGTCATGTCGGCCTGGCCGGCCCGGACCGGCTCGGCCAGGGCGCTGCCATAGGCCGCCGACTCGGCCAGGTCACCGTCGAGGAACAGCAGGTGCCGCGGGCCGACCCGGTGCTCGGCGCGCTCCAGCAGGCGGACCGCCTCCGCGCCGCTTTCCATGGCCGCGCCCTTGCCCAGGCTCCGCGGGTGGCGCAGCACCATTGCCCCGGCGCTCTCGGCCGCGCCGGCGGTGCCGTCCCGTGACCCGTCATCCACCACGATCAGCAGGCCGGTCCCAGGGATATCGGCCGCGGCTTTGACCGTGGCCTGGATCCGGTCGGCCTCGTCCCGGGCGGCGATGACGATGGCCACGTCGCCGCGATCGGTCCCGGGCGGGCCGGGCGGCGGGCCGCTCACTGGCCAGGAACGGTGGCGGAGTCCTCGATCACGGTGAAGACCGACTCGAGCCCGGTCACCTGGAGTACCTTGCGGACCGCGGGCCGCGGGGCGCTGAGCTCGATGTTGCCGCCGTGCTCACGGGCCATGCGCTGCGCGCTCAGCAGCACATTCATGCCGGTGGAATCGCAGAAATCAACCCCGGACATGTCAACGACGAGCCGGACCGCGTGCTCGGTGTCGAGCGCGGCAGCCAGCTGGCTCTGCAGCCGGGGAGCGGTGTAAAGGTCGATCTCGCCAGACAGGGCCACGATGACACGATCACCCTCGGCGCGGCTGGAAACCTTGAGCTCCACGAGCGGCACCTTACCGTCCCGCCATGCGCCACGACCAGATGCCCACCGCTCCGGCCGGGCGAAATCGTGGGCGGATCGCGCGTTTCTGCGTCAAGCTGGTGAGGCACGTACCCAGCCCCAGGTACCCAGCGAGGCGGAGCCCGGCATGCATCCCCTGCCCGAGCAGCCAGAACCCCAGCCAGCGAGACTGCGGCCGCTAGCCGGCCTGGAGGGGCCCGCCCCGGTCACGGCGTCCGCCCCGCCGGCGGACATGCCGCTGGCCGCCCCCCTGGCGGCGGACTTCCTGCCGGCGGTCGCGGCGGCTCCGGTCAGCCCCCCGCCGGGGCTGCCTGGCCCGGAGCCGGGCTGGCTGCCCGACGGCGACCGGCAGCGGGACCGGATCCGTGACGACATGGACGGGCTGCGCACCCGGGCCGCTGCCGCCTCGTCCTGGCTGGAGAGCAGCCGGCACTACCGGCGGCTGCTCAACCGGGACGGTGTGGTGCCCCTGACCGCCCGGATGACGGCGGCCGACCTTGCCTTCCTCGGCGAGGCACGGGAGCAGATCCTGCGCTTCACCGAGCTGACCACGAGACTGGTTGACCTGCACCAGCCGCTCGACGCGGGGGGCATCACCACGGATCCGTCCAGCCCGATCCGCCGCTGCCGCAGCTGCATGTGGCGCTGGCCCTGCCCCACGTTCAGCATCCTGGCCGAGGTCGTGGACCGGCCGGATCTGGCGTCCTGACCGGCTACCGGACCGGAGCCAGCGGCTCCGGGTGGACCCGCAGGCCGCGCGGGTTGCTGCTGGCCGGGGCGGTCCGTGGCAGCGGGGCCAGCTCGCTGCTGGCCGCCTCGCCGCCGCCGGCCAGGTTGGCCTGATCGCCCGGGGGGCCAGCGGCCGGATCCCGGATCACGGCACACGACATCCCGCGGGGGCCCCCTCGTCCGCTGCCCAGCTCGCCGCACGGCACCGGGATCACCTCGATTCCGGCCGCGGCCAGCCGGGCGTTGGTCTCGGTGCTCCGCTCATCGCACAGCACCACACCGCGCCCGAGGGACAGCGCGTTGCCGCCGTCATCCCAGCGACCGCGGCTGCCACCCAGCGGGTCCAGCCCGGTGTCGATCACGGCCAGCCGGTCCGCCCCGATGACCTGCGCCGCGGCCGCCAGGAACGGCTGGGGCCGGGACACCCGCAGCTCCTCTCCCCGGGCGGTGATGATGTGCGCGGTGAGCGTGTATGCCAGGGCCGGGGGCATCATGACAGTTCCCGGCGCCACCACGGTGCACACCGTGTCCAGCTGCGTCACCTCCGCGCGGCACAACGGCACGGCGAGCACGCTGTGCGCCAGCCCGTAGCCGAGCACCTGCCGGGCCAGCCGTTCGACCGCGGCGGGGGCGGTCTGCCCGGTCACCCCCGCCGCCACCACCCCCGGTGCGAGCAGCACGAGGTCGCCGCCGCAGAGAGGCTCCTGATGCGGCCCGTAGAGCACGGTGGTCCCGGCGAACCGCGGATGGTGCCGGTACAGCACGCCCAGCAGCGCGGCTTCGCGGCCCCGGCCGGGCGCCAGGCTGGCCACCGCCACCCGGTCCCCGATCCACACGCTGGAATCGCGGGTGAAGACCAGATTGGGCAGCGGGTCAACGACGAAATCGTGCCGGTCCAGCAGTTCGTAGACGACTCCGCGGCCGCCCGGCAGCTCGCCCGGGGTGACCCCGGCGATCAGCACCTGGGCCAGCACCTCGGACTCCATCGCTTCCAGGTGCGCACGGACCACGGCCCGCAGTTCCTGGCCGAGCCGCGGGCCAGCCAGGGCCGAGTCGATCGCGGCATCCCGGGCGCCGGCGTACTCGAGAGCGTCCTGCAGCAGTTCGGTCAGATACAGCACTTCCACGCCGTGGTCCCGCAGCACCTGCGTGAGCAGGTCGTGTTCGTCCTGAGCCCGGTCCAGCCAGGGCACCCGGTGAAACAGCAGCCGGTCCTGGCTGCGCGGGGACATCCGCTTCAGCTCTGCTCCCGGACGGTGGACGAGGACCGTCCGCAAGCGGCCGACCTCACTGTCCACACCATGGGCGTGCCTCACGATTCCCCCCGCCACGTTCCGCGCCCCCGCACACGGCCGACCCCTCAGGAGAGTTATCACCGCTTCGAATGCTGATTACGCATCCTTTAGGAATGATCACCTGAGGTGCCCCGGACCGCGCCCGCCGCGACGGCCGCGTCGCCCGGCCGGGGGGCGGGCAGCACCGCCCACACCGTGGTGCCGCCATCGTCGGCGCGCACCCCCCAGCTGGAGCACAGATGCTCCACGATGGACAGGCCGCGCCCGCCCAGCGCGGACAGGGACGGGCGGCCCGCCTGCGGCCGGGTCGCACTGCCCCCGTCGCTGACGAGCACCTCCAACGTCGCCGGGCTGAGCACCCAGCCCGCGCGGACCCGTGCCCCAGGCAGCGGGTGGGCGTGCAGGATCGCGTTGCTGAGCAACTCGCTCAGCACCAGCGCCGCATCCGCGACCGTGGCCGCGAACAGGCCGGCGCCCTGCAGCTCCGCGCTGATCCGGCTCCGGGCGACAGCAACGCTCGACGGCACGCAGGGAAGCAGCACCACGCTCGCCGTCCTCACCTCCTTACGCCGCCCCCCCGGTGGCTGCTCGCACGCGTTGTCGGGACCTGTTGTCTGGTCCGGGATGCCCGGCCCGGGCCACCGGGAAACCGGTCCGGTCCCACGCGCACCGTACGCAACTCCGCGATCACACGGTGAGCCGGTTGGCAGCACCCCGCCGCAGGTCACGGACGCCGACGGCACCAGGAGCGGTCCAGCCGCCGGCGGTCACACCCCGTCCAGAACACCGCCGCGGCCACCAGCACGGCCACTAGCATGAGGAGCGTTGCGGGGACCGCTGACCGGATGGCGGTGGCCCGCACGCCGCCTTTTCGCCGCGGCGGATGGTCCGCCGCACGCTGGACGGGGTGAACTGATGAATTCAGCGGGTCGCGACCCGCGCGTCCCGCTGACCGAGGGCCGGGGGCGGCCGGCGGCAGCCACGTCATCCCCGGACGGCCCCGGGACCCGGGGCGGACCGGACCGGCCCAGTGGGCTGGCCCGCCAGCCGGCGGCAGACGGGAAGCCGGCGGCAGACGGGAAGCCGGCGGCAGACGGGAAGCCGGCGGCAGACGGCGGGGCCCGGACCGCGCGGCCCCGGGGCACCAGCTGGCTGGCGGCCCACCCGGTGGCAGGTCACACGCTGCTGCTGACCTGCTACCTGGCCGCGGGCGTGGCTGTGACCTGGCCGCGGGCCAGCTACCTGGCCGGGCGGCTGCCTTCCTCGCGCGACTCCGCCTCATACGTCTGGGGGTTCTGGTGGCTGGCCCGTCAGGTCAGCCACCTGGGAAATCCGTTCTTCACTGAGCACATGGCCGCACCCGCCGGGGTTTCTCTAGGATTCCACGCGCTGATGCCGCTCCCGGGGCTGATCATGACCCCGGTCACCCTGGTCTTCGGTCCGAGCGCTGCCTACAACCTGCTCGTCACGCTGGTCCCCGGCCTGCTGTGTTACGCCATGTACCGGGCCGCCCGGCTATGGCTGCCCTCGCAGACCGGGGCGATCGCGGCGGGCGCGTTTTTCGGCTTGTCCGCCATGCTGGCCCAGGAGGACTGGTACCACCTGAACATCGCGATCGGCGCCGTGTTCTTGCCGATCACCCTCGAACTGGCCGTACGGCTGCGCCGTGACCCCGGGCCATGGCGGGCAGCGGCCCTGGGCGCCGGCCTGGGCGCCGCCGTCCTTACCGACACCGAATCGGCCGTTCTGGCGGCCATTCTCACCATCGTGGTGCTGCTGCCCTGGCTGCTGCGCCATCCCACGGCGGCACGGCTCGGCGCCGTGGCGCTGGCCGCCGTGGTCACGGCGGTGGTGGCCAGCCCGCAGCTCATCGCAATGGCGCAGGAACAGGTTCGCGGCGGCCTGGCGATCAACGACCAGCTGCTCGCGGTGACCGCCAAGCTCTACGGCATCGGGCTGCCGGGGATGTTCGCCCCGACACCCCGCGTCGCTGACTTCGGGCTCACCATCCTGGCCTCGCCGTTCCTGCACAGCCGGGACAACGAGCAGTTGCCGATGTTCGGGGTGACGCTGACCGCGCTGAGCCTCCTGGGCGTGATCGTCGCATGGCGGCGGCGCAGCGCCCGGTGGCTGGCACTGCTCTGGCTGGGCTGCGCAGCGCTCGCCTTCGGTGCCACGCTGTGGATCGGCAAGCACCAGAACATCCCGTTCGGGCAGTGGTGGCACGGGGTCGAGGTTTCCCCGGTGCTGCCGTACACGTGGTTCATGCGGATCCCCGTGCTCGACTCGTTCCGCGAAGCCGACCGGTGGGCGATCCTGGGCCTGGTGCCCGCCGCCCTGTTGGCCGGAGCGGCGGTGGACTGGATGCGGTATCACGCGAAGCCGCTGATCGCCGTGGTGGCCGCGCTCGGGGTGCTGGAACTGGGCTACTCCGGGAACCCGAAGGTGGGTGAGATGCCCACGGCGCTGCCCCGGCTGGACGGCCCAGTCGCGGCCGACCACACACGATCCGTGGTGGTGGACGTGCCCTACGGGCTGCGCGGCGGGATCCCCGACTACGGCGGCAGGTTCGCAGCCGAGGCCCTGGTGCTGGCCACCGCGGACGGTCACCCGCGGGCCATCGCGTACGTCTCGCGGCTCCCGCAGCCCACGATCACCGCGATAAAACGGCACGCGTTCTACTCCTGGCTAATCCATGTGCAGCATTACACGCCACCCGCGCTGAATGCCCCCGCATGGTCGCTGTCCCGCCGCTTGCCGCTGTTCCATGCACTTCCCGGGTCCTACACCCCGGTCACCGCGGCGGAGCTTGCCGCGGCCCGCCGGGACGCGGCACGGTTGCATATCGGCTGGGTTCTCACCTGGTATTCCAACCCGGCGGTGGTGTCCTATCTCACACAGACCGGCTTCCGGTTCAGCTACCGCGCGGACGGGGTGTCGGTGTACCGGCCCGCGCCGCGCTGATTCCGCCTAGAGCGGGTCTGCTGGGGAGGCAGGCGGCACGGCGGCCGGGGGCAGGCGGCACGGCAGCCGGACCTGATCCGGCAGGCGCCCGGGTCGCCACGATTTGGCAATTTATTACATTTATCTTGCGTTGAGCGGCATTTTCTCACGATTGTTTGAATATTTCTTTATACTTGAGCATCAAGTTACCGATTCATTAGGCCCCGCTCCTATATTTGTAAAGTAAGAGCGCGCCCGCGGCCAGGGCAGCATGAATATATAACTCACCAGCCACATGGCTGCGGTAAACGGCGGCGCGGCTCCCCGATAAGCGGCGGCGCGGCTGCGTGGTGGATCAGATCGGGGTGACGATGAGCGACGCGGACCAGGACCCGCCAGGGCGGCCAGTCCTCAATATGGTCGCCAGCCGGGCCATGAGCGTGGGCGAGGTGGCGGTCCCCGGGAAGGACTTCCTCCCGGGGCCAGGTCCAGGGCCCAGTCGCACCGGCCCGGGCCAGGACTCACCGGGCCGCTCACCGGGTCACTCACCGGGCGCCGGTGGCGAGGTGGCCGGCCCGGCACCGCAGACCGGATGGCTGGCCCGGCGCGGCTGGGCGGCGCACCTGATCCTGCTGGCCGGCTACCTGGCCGGGGGGGTGGCGGTCACCTGGCCGCGGGTCACCTACCTCGCCGGACAGCTGCCGGCCACCCGGGACGCCGGCGGGTACGTGTGGGATTTCTGGTGGGTCGCCCGCCAGCTGTCGCACTGGTCCAGCCCATGGACGACTCGCTACCTGGCCGCTCCGCTGGGATCGGACCTCGGTTTCCACACCCTGATGCCGCTGCCGGGGACGCTGCTGGCCCCGGTGACGCTGGCCTTCGGCCCGAGCGCCAGCTACAACCTGCTCTCCATCGCCTGTCCCGGGCTGTTGTGCTACGTGATGTACCGGGCGGCCCGGCTCTGGCTGCCCACCCAGCCGGGCGCCATCGCGGCTGGCGCGTTCTTCGGCCTGTCAGCCATCCTGGCCTGGCGCAGCTACTACGAGATCAACCTGGCGCTCGGGGCGCTGTTCCTGCCGCTGGCCGCGGAGGCCGCGACGACGCTGCGCCGGGGCGGCCGCTGGATCCAGGCCATCTGGCTGGGGGTGGTGCTCGGCGCCGCCGTGCTCACCGACCAGGAATCCGCCGTCCTGACGGGCATCGTCACCGTCGTCGTGCTGGTGCCATGGCTGGCCCGCTACCCGTCGCCGGCCCGGCTGGGCGCCGCGGCGCTCGCCGCCGGCACCACAGTCGTGCTCACCCTTCCGCAGCTCATCCCGATGCTCCAGCAAGCGAGCGCGGACAAGTTCCCCCCGGCCCGGGCCGGGCTGCTGGACGTCGACTATGTGAATTCCGGCGCCGCCCTGGGCCAGCTGTTCGCACCTTCCCCCGAGGTGGGCCGGTATGGCCTGACGATGGTCAGCCGCTACTACTACCACGGCCCGCACAGCATGGTCATCGTAACCTTCGGCGTGACGGTGACGGCGCTGGCGCTGCTGGGCCTGATCATGGCCTGGCGGCGCCGGTACGCCCGGTGGCTGGCCGCTGGCTGGGCCCTCTGCGCGGCGCTGTCGCTGGGGTCGGCGTTGTGGATCGGTGACCACCGCTACGTGCCGGCCGCGGAAGTGGTCCACAACGTCCCCGAGTCGGTGATCATGCCGTTCACCTGGTTCGTCCGGATACCGGGGCTGTCCACCTTCCGCGAGGCCAACCGGTTCACCGAACTGGGGCTGCTGCCCGCCGCGCTGCTGGCCGGGGCGGCGGTGGAGTGGCTGCGCCGTCGCGGCCGGCCGGTCCTGTACCCGGTCCTGGTGCTGGCCGCGCTGGAAGCCGGCTGGTCCGGGAACCCCGGCATCGGCACCATGCCTACCGCCATGCCCAGAACGGACGGCCCCATCGCCGCCCAGCGCACCAACTCCGTCGTGGTCGATCTGCCGTTCGGCGTCCGGGGCGGCCTGCCGGTGATCGGGGACGGCTTCCCGCCGGAGTCGCTGGTGCTGGCCACAGCGGACGGGCACCCGCTGGCCGACGCGTTCATCTCCCGGATCCCGGCGCGCACCGTGCACGGCATCGAGCGGCAGCCGTTTTATGCCGCCCTGCTGAACGCGCAGGGCGGTCATCACAAGACCACGGCCGCCGAGTTCGCCGCCGCGGGCCGCGATGCCCGGCGCCTGCACATCGGCTGGGTGCTGCTCTGGCGCACCGACACCAAGCTGGCGGCCACCTACCTCAAGCTGGAGCGGGTACTGCGGCTCACCGGTTTCACGCTGGCCTACCAGGTG
This sequence comes from uncultured Actinomycetes bacterium, assembly GCA_963837515.1. Classification (GTDB taxonomy): domain Bacteria; phylum Actinomycetota; class Actinomycetes; order Streptosporangiales; family Streptosporangiaceae; genus RYN-230. The sequence continues at coordinate 237,433 of CAWINT010000012.1, read as the reverse complement.
GGCGAGGTGGGGGCCTACCAGCCTACGGCGGGGTGGCGGCCGCCCCGCGCGGACCGCGCGCCCCGGCCACCGGCTCCGGGGCACAGCTAACGCCGCGGGCCCTCGGTGGCCAGGCCCTCGGTGGCCAGTCCCTCGGTGGCCAGGCCGCGGATCAGGCCGCGCAACCCGGCGGCCAGCCCGGCCCGCTCCTCGGCGGACAGACCGGCCAGGATCCGGGCCTGCCGGGACTGCCAGGTCCGCCACACCCGCGCCGCGACCGCACTGCCCTCCGGGGTCAAATACAGCCGCCGGTACCGCTGGTTCGCCTCGTCCCGCCCCCGTTTGATCCACCCCTTGCGCTCCAGCCCCGCCGCCAGCCGGCTCACCGTGCTCTTCTCCAGTCCCAGCAGCGCGCCCAGTTCGCCCTGGGCGATGCCCCGGGCCGCCACCAGTTCCAGCAGCGCCCGCGCCTCCGACCCGGAGACGGCAGGCGGCACGGCCCCCGCCTGGGTACCATTCCTCGAGGCGGATCCCCCGTTACCGCGCTCGCTACCCTCCGGGGTCACCGCTCGGAGCAGCTGGGCGAGCAGCCGGAGCAGCTCCACATCGTCCGCCGAGACCTCCACGTATCAGTTGTACCGCACAACTGGCTAAGTGATACCGTTTCCGGGTGAGTGTTGTTCGGTACAACTCAGGGCCGGGTCACGAATCCCGCGGTCAGCAACGGCCCGGCGGAGACGCCCCGCAGGGCGGCCCGGCAACGGCGGCCGGATGGCCGGCACCTGGCCCCACGGGTCTCCATCGCCCCGTAGGCTCGCCGTCGTGAACAACCAGGGTCGGGCAAGCGCGCCGGGTCGGGCCAGGCCGCCGGGTCGGGTAAAGGCGCTAGGTCGGGTAAGCGCGCCGGGTCAGCTGAGCGGCCCGGTGGCCGGCAGCACCAGCAACGGCGCCACCGCGACGCTGGCCGAGCCGGAGAACCACCTGCTGCCGCCAGGATCACTGCGCGAGCTGGCCGCGAGCAGCGGGCTCAAGCGGGCGGCCATCCGGCCGCCGCTGCGCGCCTACGTCCAGGACCTGTGGCAGCGGCGGTACTTCATCTCCGGCTTCGCCACCGCGCGCAACATCGCGATGTACACCGAAGCCCGGCTGGGCCAGGTGTGGCAGGTACTCACCCCGCTGCTGAACGCCGGTGTCTATTATCTGATCTTCGGGCTGCTGCTGGGCACCAACCGGGGCGTTCCCGACTACATCTCCTTCCTGGTCACCGGGATCTTCGTCTTCAACTTCACGCAGCGGGCGTTCATCACCTCCTCTCAGGTGATCCGGGACACCCTGCCACTGATCAGGGCGCTGTACTTTCCGCGGGCCTGCCTGCCGCTGGGCTACGTGCTGATCGAGCTGCAACAGCTCATGCTGTCGTTCGCCGTGCTGTTCATCATCGTGCTGATCGCCGGCGAGCCGCTCACCGCGTACTGGCTGTTCATCATCCCCGCGCTGATCCTGCAGAGCGTGTTCAACGTGGGCTGTGGCCTCATCCTGGCCCGCTGGGGAGCCAGCTTCGACGATGTCAGCCAGCTGCTCCCGTTCATCGTACGCACCTGGCTGTACGTGTCCGGGGTGCTGTTCAGCCTGCAGGCGCTGACCCTGACGTTGCACGGCAAGCTGCACGATCACCCGACCATCGCCTACCTGTTGCAGATCAACCCGGCGGCGGTGTACATCTCCCTGGTCCGGTGGGCGCTGCTGTCCAAGTACCGGGACGCTATGCCGGGGGCCCAGCCCTACAACCGGCATAACTGCACGCTTTACCGGGTGTTCCCCGGTCAGTACCCCACCTTCAGCGCCTACTGCCACGCGTCCACGCTGCCCAGCATCCCCAGCCTGTGGATCTGGGGCGCCGGCTGGGCGGTCGCGGCGGCTGTCATCGGTTTCCTGTTCTTCTGGCGTGCGGAGGCGAGGTACGGGCGTGGCTGACGATCGCCCCATGGTGGTGGTGGACGACCTGCACGTCGTGTACCGCGTGTACGGCAGCAACGCGGACAAGGGCACCGCGGCCACCGCCTTGCTCCGGCTGGTCAAGCGGCAGCGGCGGCCGTCCATCCGCGAGGTACACGCCATCCGCGGCGTCTCGTTCGTGGCTTACCGCGGCGACGCTGTCGGCGTGGTCGGTCGGAACGGCTCCGGCAAGTCCACCCTGCTCCGCGCGATCGCCGGGCTGCTGCCCGCGGAAGAAGGCGCGGTGTACACCGACGGTCACGCAGCGCTGCTCGGCGTGAACGCAGCGCTGCTGGATGACCTGACCGGCGAGCGCAACGTGGTCCTCGGCTGCCTGGCGATGGGCATGAACCCGCTGGAGGTGAAGGAGGCCAAACCGCGGATCGTGGAGTTCTCCGGGGTGGGCGACTTCATCAACCTGCCGATGAAGGCCTACTCGACCGGCATGGGCTCCCGGCTGCGGTTCGCCATCGCCTCGGCCAAGAGCCACGACGTCCTGCTGGTAGACGAGGCACTGGCCACCGGCGACGCGGAGTTCCAGCGCAAGAGCCACGACCGGATCGATGAGCTGCGCCAGGAGGCAGGCACCGTGTTCCTGGTGGCGCACCAGCTGAGCGAGATCTTCGAGACGTGCAACCGAGTGATCTGGCTGGAGAAAGGCCAGATCGTGAAGGCGGGCAGCGACGTGCCCGGCATCCTCGACGACTACCTGGTCGCCTCCGGCGGCGAGCCGCGGTTCCGCGAAGCTGCCAGCCAGCACGTTGACTAACCGGCGGCGACCCGGCGGAGCTGGAGCAGCATGCAGGTGCCGCCGGCGGCCCGGGACGAGGCGGCAACTTCGCCGCCCTGGGCCCGGGCCAGCTGGCGCACGATGTACAGGCCCAGCCCGATGCCGCCGAACCGGCGCCGGTCCCCGGTCTCGCCCTGGACGAACCGCTCGAAGATCCGCTCATGGTCGCCAGGCGCGATCCCGATGCCCTCGTCCTCCACGGCGACCTCGACCCAGTCGCCCGCGGGCCGGGCGCGCAGCGTCACCGTCCCGCCGCCCGGGGAGTATTTGAAGGCGTTCTCCAGCAGCTGGCCGACGATGATTTCGGTTGCCATCGGGTCGCCGTGGGCGGCTGGCAGCTGGTCGGGAACGACCGCGGACAGCGTGTGCGCCTCGGACAGCGGGCGGAACGCGAGCGCGGTGCCGCGCAGCAGCGGCACCAGGTCGAACGGGCCGTTGGTGACGGTCAGCTGATCGGCGCCCGCCCGGGAGCCGAGCAGCAGCTGCTCCACCAGCCGCCCCAGTGAACCGGCCCGGTCGGCGATCGTCTGCACGGCCGACCGCCGCTCCTCGTCGCTGAGGTCGTCCCACCGGCGGGCCAGCGTGCTGGCGAAGCCCTGCACGACGGTGATCGGCGTGCGCAGCTCGTGACTGGTGGTGGCGAGAAACAGGTCCTTGGCTTCCTCCAGCTCCTTGGCCGCGGTCACGTCCCGGAAGTCGATGACCAGTTCATCCCGGCCGTCCAGGCCGCTGCACAGCACGTCGAGCCAGCGCCCGCCGGGCAGCCGGTGGGTGAGCTTGCCACCCCCGGGCTCGGGCACCGGGAACGGCGGCGGCCGGCCGGTGACCTCGTCCGCGGACAGGCCGGTCAGCGCGTGCGCGGCCGGGTTCCACTGCCGGATCAGGCCCGCGCCGTCGAGCACCGCGATCCCGTCCGCGCTGGCATCGATCACCGCCCGCTGGTGCGCCCGCTGCCGGACCACCTCCTCGAATGCCATGGCGTTGCTCAGTGCGACACTCGCGTGCCCCGCCATCAGCTCCAGCAGTTCCAGCTCGACGTGCCCGACCTCCCGGTCGCTGTACAGCGCGTACAGCGCCCCGTAGGGGCGCCCGGCGACGTGGGACAGGCTGAGCGCGATCGTGTGCAGCCCGGGCAGGGCGGACCAGATGAGGTCATCGAACTCACCCGACTCCCCGGTCGCCATCATCACCGTCTGCCCGGACCGCATCAGCCGGCCGACCAGGCTGGACCGCAGGTCGGCGGTACACCCGCGCAGACTGGCGGGCAGGCCGTCCATGCTTACCAGCCGCAGCTTGTCGTCCTCGATGAGCACGAACCCACCGGCGTCGGCGAAGGTCAGCTCGCGCAGGCTGGCCGCGATCCGGTCCAGCACCGCTTCGAGGTCCCGCTGCGCGTTCATGTCCGCGACCACGTCACCGAGGCGGCGGACGACCCGCTCGCGCTGCGCGATCTGGCTCCGGGCCACGTCGTCCTCACCAACCCGGTGGCACACGCTGACCCAGCCGAGCATTTCCCCGTCCGGGCCGTTCAGTACGCTGACGTTCAGGCGCAGGTCGAGCAGGGTCCCGTCGCTGCGCGCCCGGCGGGTGGCGATGGAAACGTGGCCGCCGCTGCGTACCCGCTCCAGGACCGCGTTGTGCTCGGCCTGGAGTTCCTCAGGGATGACCGGCGGTTCCTGGCCCAGGACCTCGGCCGCCGGCCAGCCGAACATCCGCTCCGCGGCGCGGTTCCACAGCAGCACCGAGCGGTCCGTGCCCACGGCGATGATCGCGTCGGCGGCGCTTTCGATAACCGCGCGTGCCGTCGCGTCCATCCGGGCCTGCCCGGCCAGCTGTTCCAGCCTCACCCCCACATGGTGCCATCCCGCCGCGATCCCGGCCGGGCAATCCGCCGGGGCCGGTGGGTCAGGGGAGCCGCCAGCCGGCACCCGGGTCAGCAGCGGTGCAGGCTCCCTGCACGAGCGGGGTGCCGCTGGTCGTGGCGTCTCCGGGGTCGGACAGGCACCCGCCGGTACCGGCGTTGCGCAGCCGCAGGCCAGCCCCATTGGCCTGGATCTGCCAGTGCTGGGTGCGGCTGCCGCGGCACGGGAAGAGCGCCACCGCGGATCCGCTGCTGACCGAGGTGACGCCGAGACATTCGCCGCCCAGGTGCAGCGCCCCATCCGGCCCGGTGGCCCACCGCTGGACGCTGGTCCCGGCACACGACGCGAGGGACACCCGGGTGCCCGACGTGGGCGTGCCGCTGGTGCTCGCCGCGCACCAGCCCGGCAGCTGCGACCGCAGCGGGCCGGCCGGCAGTGTCCACTTCTGGTTGGCCTTGCCGGTGCACGAGGAAATCCAGGCCTGCGACCCGTTGGCCCCGGTCGGCGACCCGGCCAGGCACTTCCCGGCGGTGCCGTTGATCAGCCGCGCCCCGGTGCCGACCACCCAGTGCTGGCTGGCGTACCCGTGGCAGTCCCCGAGCACGACCTTGCTCCCGTTCACCGCGGGCCGCCCGCGCACCGACAGGCACTTGCCGTGGATCCGCACCGTCCGGTCGGCGGCGAGCGTCCACCGCTGCGCCGCGGTGCCGTTGCACCTCCACAGGCCGACCTTGGTGCCGTTCGCCGTCGCGTTCCCGGCCAGGTCCAGGCACCGGCCCGCCACGTCGAAGCGCACCGCGCCGGCCGGGCCGGTATTGGTGGCCCTGGCCACGGTCCAGCTGAACGTGGCCCGGCCGGCCGCCCCGCCGCTGCCGGACACGCTGACCTGCGTGGTGTAGGAACCGGTCCGGGACACCCAGCCGGTGATCAGCCCGGCGGCGCTGATGGACAGCCCCGGCGGCAGGCCGGTCGCCGAGTAGCCCAGCGACTGGCCCGGGGGCGGCACGGCCAGGCTCAGCGGCAGGTTCACCGGATCCCCGTTGGTCTGCGGTCGGCTCCCCGGGTTCAGCAGCGCGAGGCTGGCCGGGTTGGCCTGGTCCAGGTCGGTCCCCCCGGTTGCGGCGATCCCGCTGACCGTGCCGGTGCTGGTGTACTGCCAGAGCGACCAGGTGCCCCATCCGGCGGGCCGGGCTGGATTGGACGTGGTGCTGAAGTCCGGCACCCACAGCGGGGTCTGGCCGGACGTGGTGCTGCTGCCGGTGCAGTAGTTCCACCAAGCCGGAGGCGTATAGATGATGGGCAGCCGGCCGGTCTTGGCCTTGATCTCGGCCTCGAAGCCGGCGACCCAGGAGACCATCGGCGCGCCCCGCAGCCCGTAGCACTCGCCGCCGGCGTACGGGTTGTACTCGACGTCGAGCATGACCGGGACGGTCCGGCTGGCGGTCCCCAGCTGGTTCAGCAGGTAGTCAGCCTGGGCGGCCGGGCTGCTGCTGCCGTCGGTGCTGTTCGGGATGGCGAAGCCGTAGGCGACCACGGCGAGGCCGGCCGCCTGGGCCTGAGCGAGATCAGTGGCCGCGAACGGGTTGGAATAATAGGTCCCTTCGGTGACCTTGACGGCGGCGAAGCCGATACCGGAGGCGGCGACCGCGGCCCAGTCGATCGGGGCACCGGCCGGGTACTGCGAGGTCTCCGGGTGCTGGAACGACGCCACGTCCACGCCCTGCTCGTCGCCGGCCACCGCCGCGGCCGGCGCGAGCAGCGAGCTGGCCTGGCCGGAGCCGGTCATGGCCCGGTTCCCGGCCGTTCCGGCCAGCTGGCTCAGCAGCTGCGGCGAGTGCGTTGCGCCGACGTTGTACCGGCTGGCCGGCCGGGCCACGGCGGCAGCGGCCGTGCCGCCGCCGGTGGCCGGCACCACAGCCAGCCCCATGGTCAGCGCCGCCGCTATGAGCGCGGGCCTGCGGACTAATCTGCACCAGCGCGGCGGCACCGCAGGCACGCTTCCTCCTCTGGGCACGTCCGGCCAAGAACGGCACGCCCGGTGCCGGTCACGCGGAATGTCACCTGCCGTCCGGCAGGCCCAAGTTGCCCCATTGTCCTACCGGTCCCGCGTCCCGCGCGCAACACGTATCACCACGCACACCTGGAACCCAGCGCCGCCCCGCCGCGTCAGACCGGTATGAGACGTTCCCCAGTTCCACGAAAGGCGGCCGGCGCGGCGTGGGTCCCGATCGCCGCGTGCCTCGGAGCGGTCTGCCTGGTCGCGGCGGCCGGGTGTGGCGGCTCCGGGGCCAGCCCGGGAGCCGGCCCGGCGCCTGGCGCGAGCGGCAGCCACCCCGCCCAGGTGGCCAAGGTGTCGCTGACCTTGAGCGTCACCCCGAGCCCGGGCGCCGCCCCGGAGCACTGGACGCTGCGCTGCGAACCGGCCGGCGGGACTCACCCCAACGCCGCGGCCGCCTGCCGGGAACTGCTCCGCCTGAAGAACCCGTTCGCCCCGGTCCCGCACATGTGCCCGATGATCCCGGCCGACAAGGGGCAGGCGCAGGCGACCATCACCGGCACCTACTTCGGGCAGCCGGTATCGAGGACATTTACCCAGAACGGCTGCGACGCCGCGAGATGGGCGATGCTGGGGGAGGTCTTCTCCCCCGTCCACTGAGCATGCCGTTCCAGCGCCCGGTGCAGGGCACCAGCGGAGGGGACTATTTGAGCAGGCGGGACAGGCGGCGGTCGGCGAGCGGCTTCCCGCCGGTCTGACACGTGGCGCAGTACTGCAGTGCGGAATCGGCGAAGGACACCTCGCGCACCGTGTCGCCGCACACCGGGCAGGGCTGCCCCGCCCGGCCGTGCACCCGCAGGCCGGACTTCTTCTCCGCCTTGAGGTCGCCGGCGGCCAGGCCCGCCGACCGCGCTACGGCCTCCCGCAGCGTCTCGGTGATCGCCGCGTGCAGGGCCGCCACCTCGTCCTGGCTGAGGCTGGAGGCCAGCCGGAACGGCGACATCCGGGCCGCGTGCAGCACCTCGTCGGAGTAGGCGTTGCCGATTCCGGCGATGATCCTCTGGTCCCGGAGCACACCCTTGATCTGGGTCCGCCGGCCGGCCAGCATCCCGGCCAGCGCCGCCACGGTGAAGGAATCGGCGAACGGGTCGGGGCCGAGCGACGCCACCCCGGGGACCTGGGCCGGGTCCGTGACCAGGTAGACGGCCAGCCGCTTCTTGGTCCCGGCTTCGGTCAGATCGAAGCCGGCCCCGTCGGTGAACCGCAACCGGAAACCCAGCGGTCCCTTTCCGGGGCGGGGCGGCTGCTCAGGCAGGTTCTCCCGCCACCGCAGCCAGCCCGCCCGGGCCAGGTGGATGACCAGGTGCAGCGGATCACCCGGCGCGGCGGGCGCGGTGGCTGCCAGGTCCAGGAACTTGCCGTGCCGCTGGACGTCACTGACCGCCCGCCCGCGCAGCGCGGACGGATCCGGCTGATAGGTCTTGAGCACGGAAATCGCCGCGCTGTCCGCGCGGGCGATGACGTGGCCGATGGCCCGCTCACGCAGGAAGATAGCGAGCGACTCCACCTCGGGAAGTTCCGGCACGTCTCGATTCTGCCCGCTACCTGGGAGTCCTCTGGCCAGAACGGCAGATCGCCAGGTGGCCGCGGTCCGGCGCACTGCCGGACACAGCCTGATCACGTCACTATGACCGGAGCCAATTGTCATGGCATTATGCCAGCAGGCCGTTACCGGTAAGGGATAAGGCGTATTCGTTTGGGTAGCGCAAAAGCAGGCGAACTTGCCAGACGCCCCCGCTGAGTGGAGCATGGATTCGCAAGGATGGGAAGCCATGGACCAGGCAGAGCCCCAGCCCCTACCGGGGCAGCCGCAGCGGTACCGGCCGGGCCGCCCGCAGCGGCGCTGGCTGCGCCCGGGCGCGGATCCAGCCGCCGAGCCCGGCTCAGGATTCGGCCGGTGGGCAGCCCGTCACCGGCTGGCCGGACCGCCCGCTCAGCGACCCGGACCACGCACCCCAGGACCCGGAGCACGCGCCCCGCGACCCGGACCACGCGCCCCGCGACCCCGACCACGCCGGCCACGACGCAGCGGGGCCGGTGCCGCCGCCCACGGGTGGCAGGCCCGCGGCCACCCCGCCCACTGCGGGCCCGGCCGGCGAGACGGCCGGTGCGCTGGACGACTGGGCGCAGTGGGAAGCGGGCCCCGGCCGCCCGCTCGGCGAGAACGACCACCCGGTGGTCGTCGGTTACGACGGCTCAGAGCCGAGCCGCCACGCACTGGCCTACGCGGCCGGGCTGGCCCGGCGGCTGGGGCGTAGCCTGCTCGTCGCCTACGTCACCACGCCCGGGGTGTTCTGCGAGCCGATGAGCGGGCAGGTCATCGCGGCGCTGCGGGACGGCGCCGAGACCCAGCAGTGGCTGCTGGCCGAGCTCGACCAGGGCTGCGATCGGACCGGGCTGGACGTCCGGATCGTAACCCGGCAGGGCCGCCCCGCCCGGGAACTGGCCGCACTGGCCGCCGAGTTCAGCGCGGACGCTCTGGTCATCGGGGCTCCGGGCGCCCTGTGGCACCACATCGCGGGCTCGGTCCCGGCATGGCTCACCCGGCACGCGCACTGCCCGGTGATCGTCGTCCCCTGAGCGGTTACCGGCGGCAGCACGCGGGGATGCCCTCGGCAGGACCTTGGACTCTGGCCAGCCCCCTGGCCGTCCATGACACTGACAGAGTTGGCGTGAGCCGGAGGTGGTGCAATGGGCGGCGACATGGAGCCACCCCCGGCCGCGCCTTCACCGGGCCAGGATGCACCGGAGCCGCCGCAGGCGGGGTCCACCGTGCTGCCCGCGGCCGGGCTCCAATCGCTCATCGACGCGCTCAGCGACCGCGGCTACACGGTCATCGGCCCCACCGTCCGGGACGGCGCGGTCATGCTCGGCCCGGTGCACAGCGTGACCGAACTGCCGCGCGGCTGGTCCGATGAGCAGGACGCCGCGCACTACCGGCTGAGCCGCAGCGACAGCCCGGCGCTGTTCGGCTTCGCCGCCTCCGCGCAGTCCTGGAAATCGATCCTGTTCCCGCCGCGCGAGCTGCTCTGGTCCGGCGAGCAGACCGCCACCGGGTTCACCGCCGACCCGCCGGGCCCGCCACCGCGCTACGCGCTGCTCGGGGTGCGCTCCTGCGACCTGCACGCGCTCGCCATCCACGACCGGGTGCTGCTCGGCCGGCCGGCGGTGGACGCCGCTTACGCGGGCCGCCGCCGGGACGCTTTCATCATCGCGGTGGCGTGCGGCAACCCGGGCGGCACCTGCTTCTGCGTCTCGATGGGCACCGGGCCCCAGCCCAGGTCCGGCTATGACCTGGCGCTGACCGAACTGACCGGGACGCCGGCCGGTGCGGCCGCGGCAGACGGCGGGCACCGGTTCGTGGTCACGCCGGGCAGCGCCCGCGGCGCCGACCTGCTCGCCGGGCTGCCCACCCAGCCGGCCGACGGCGCGGACCTCGACGCCGCCGCGGCGGTGGTGCGGGACGCGGCCGCCCGGATGGGGCGGGAGCTGGATACCACCGGGCTGCGCGACCTGCTCTACGAACGCGCCGAGGACCCGCACTGGGACGACGTGGCCGCCCGCTGCCTGGCCTGCACGAACTGCACCCTGGTGTGCCCGACGTGCTTCTGCACCTCCACCGAGGATGTGACCGATCTCACCGGCCGGCACACCGAACGGCACCGGGTCTGGGATTCCTGCTTCACCAGCGAGTTCACCCACCTGGCCGGGGGCAGCGTGCGCGGCTCGACGAAGTCGCGGTACCGGCAGTGGATGACGCACAAGCTGGCGTCGTGGATCGACCAGTTCGGCACCTCCGGCTGCGTGGGCTGCGGCCGTTGCATCACCTGGTGCCCCGCGGCGATCGACATCACCGCCGAGGCCGCCGCCCTACGTGCGCCGGAACCAGCCGCAGTACCGGCCCGGAGGGACGATCCAGCGGATAACCCCGGGGACGGGGAGGGCCAATCATGAGAACACGGTCGATCGCGGAGTACCTGGCCGAGCACCCCTTCTTCGCCGGGCTGGACCAGGCATCCGTGCAGGAGCTGGCGGGTTGCGCCATCAACGAGCACTTCCGGGCGGGCGGCTACCTGTTCCGTGAGGGCGGCGGAGCCGACCACTTCTACGTGATCATGCACGGCCGGGTCGCGCTGGAGCTGTACAGCCCGGGCACCGGCCCGCACGTGCTCGACTCGGCCGGTGAGGGCGAGGTGCTGGACTGGCCGTGGCTGATCCCGCCGCACCGGTGGTTCTGGGACGCCCGGGCGGTGGAGCCGACCAGCGTGGTGGCGCTCGACTCGGCCTGCCTGCGCGGCAAGTGCGACGCCGACCCACGGCTCGGCTACGACCTGGTGCAGCGGGTCGCGCAGGTGATGTCCCAACGGCTGCAGGCGACGCGGGTGCGCCTGCTCGACCTCTACGGCCGGCCATGACCCCACGCCCCAGCTCCGCGCCTGCCGCGGCCACGGACTCCCGGGCGGCCACGCCCGGGGCGGCATCCGGGCCCGGTGCCGCCGGGCCCGCCGATGGACACGCGGGCGCGGCCCCGGGCCCGATGATCCCGCGGCCCTTCCAGGTCATCGGGAACCGCCCCGACACCCCCGACACGGTCACGCTCACCCTCGAACCCGCCAACGGCGTCCCGCTCCCGTTCGAGGCCGGGCAGTTCAGCATGATCGGCACGTTCGGCGCGGCCGAGGTGCCGATCTCGATCAGCGGCGACCCGGGGGGCGGCCCGCTGGTACAGACGATCCGGGACGTGGGCGGGGTCACCCACTCGCTGGCCCGGGCCGAACCCGGCGACGCGCTGACCGTGCGCGGGCCCTACGGCACCGGCTGGAACCAGGCCGACGCCTACGGTGGCGACCTGGTCATCGTGGCGGGCGGCATCGGGCTGGCCCCGCTCCGCTCGGTGATCCTCGACGTGCTGGCCCACCGGGACCGCTACGGCCGGGTCACGCTGCTGTACGGGGCGCGCAGCCCGGGCGAGCGGCTCTACCCGGACGAAATGGCCGACTGGGCCTACCGGGGCATCGAGGTCGGCGCGACCGTGGACCGGGGCACACCCGGCTGGACCGGCCGGGTCGGCCTGGTCACCGGGCTCATCAAGGACGCCCGGCTCAACGCGCCGCGCACCCTGGCCCTGGTCTGCGGGCCCGAGGTGATGATGCGCTTCGTCGCCGCGGCGCTGGCCGACGAGGGGCTGCCCGCGGACCGGATCCGGCTGTCCATGGAGCGCAACATGGTCTGTGGCATCGGGCTGTGCGGGCACTGCCAGCTCCGCGAGTTCTTCATCTGCACCGACGGCCCGGTGTTCTCCTATGCCCAGCTCGGCGGGCTGCTCACCGCCCGGGAGGTGTGACATGCCGGCCCGGCCCACCCTGGCGGTGTGGAAGTTCGCTTCCTGCGACGGCTGCCAGCTGACGATACTGAACTGCGAGGACGAACTGCTCACGCTGGCCGGCCAGGTCGAGATCGCGAACTTCCCGGAAGCCAGCCGGGCCGTGGTGGCCGGTCCCTACGACGTGTCGCTGGTCGAGGGCTCCATCACCACACCCCACGATGCCCAACGAATCCACGAGGTGCGGCTGGCCTCCCGGAAGCTGATCACCATCGGCGCCTGTGCCACCAGCGGCGGAATCCAGGCGCTGCGCAATTTCAGTGACGTGGCGGGTTTTCGTTCTGCCGTCTATGCCCACCCCGAGTACGTGGCCACCCTGGAGGATTCGACGCCCATCTCGGCGCACGTCCCGGTCGATTTCGAGCTGCGCGGCTGCCCCATCGACCGGGGCCAGTTGCTGGAGGTGCTGAACGCGTTCATCCACGACCGGAAGCCGCGCATCCCGGCGGGCAGCGTGTGCGCCGAGTGCAAACGGCGGGGGCTGGTGTGCGTCGCGGTCGCGCACGGGACGCCGTGCCTCGGCCCGGTCACCCACGCGGGGTGCGGCGCGCTGTGCCCGGGGGTGAACCGCGGCTGCTACGGCTGTTTCGGCCCGCAGGACACCCCGAACACGGGCTCCCTGGCCGGGCGGCTGGCCTTCCTGGGCATGCCACGGCGCGACGTGGCCCGGGTGTTCCGCACCTTCAACGGCGCCGCGGGGCCCTTCCAGGCGGAGAGCGAGCGGCAGGAGGGGGCCCGGGCATGACGCGCGACCGGCACCTGCACGTGGGCATGCTGGCCCGGGTCGAGGGCGAGGGGGCCCTGACCGTGGAGGTCGAGAGCGGCCAGGTCACCAGCGCCCGGCTGGAGATCTTCGAGCCGCCGCGGTTCTTCGAGGCGCTGCTGCGCGGCCGGGCGTGGACCGAGCCGCCGGACATTACCGCCCGGATCTGCGGGATCTGCCCGGTCGCCTACCAGATGAGCGCGTGTCAGGCCATCGAGGACGCGTGCGGGGTGACCGTGCCGGAGCCGCTGGCACGGATGCGGCGGCTGCTGTACTGCGGCGAGTGGATCGAAAGTCACGCGCTGCACGTCTTCCTGCTGCACACCCCGGACTTCCTGGGCTACGAGAGCGCCATCGCGATGGCCCGCGACCACCGGGACCTGGTGGAACTCGGCCTGCGGCTGAAGAAGGCCGGGAACGAGATCATGACCGTGGTCGGCGGCCGCGCGGTGCACCCGGTCAATGTGAAGGTCGGCGGGTTCTACCGGCTGCCCGGCCGGGACGAGCTGGCCACGCTGGCGGAAACGCTGCGGCAGGCCCGGGACGACGCGCTGGCCACGGTCTCGTTCGTGGCCACGCTCGACTTCCCGGACTTCGAGCAGGACTGCGAGTACATCGCGCTGCGGCCGGACAGCGGCTACCCGCTGGAGGCCGGCACCGTGGTCAGCACGGGCGGCCTGCGCTTCCCGGCGGCCGCCTTCGAGGAGCACGTCATCGAGGAGCACGTGGCGCGGTCCAACGCGCTGCACGCCCGGCTGCACGGCACCGACCCGTATCTCACCGGCCCGCTGGCCCGGTACAGCCTGAACTCGGCCGCGCTGTCCCCGCTGGCCCGCGAGGCCGCCGCGGCCGCCGGGCTGGGCCCGGCCTGCCGCAACCCGTTCCGGTCGATCGTGGTGCGCGCGGTGGAGCTGGTCTACGCCTGCGACGAGGCGCTCCGGATCATCGCGGAGTGGGACGGCGCCCCCGAGCCGGCCGTCGCTGTGCTGCCGCGCGCCGGGACCGGCTACGGGGTGACCGAGGCGCCCCGGGGCATCCTGTACCACCGGTACAGCCTGGCCGGGGACGGCACGATCCTGTCGGCCCGGATCATCCCGCCGACGTCGCAGAACCAGCTGAGCATCGAGCAGGACCTGCGCGGGTTCGTCCAGGCCCGGCTCGGGCTGCCGGATGAGGAACTGACCCGCCAGTGCGAGCAGGCGATCCGCAACTACGACCCGTGCATCTCCTGCGCCACCCACTTCCTGGACCTGCGCATCACCCGCCGCTGACGCGGCCCGGGGCGCAGCACCGCCGCTGGGTGCACGTCCCCGCCCCCGGTTCCAGGTGCGCCACCGCCACTGATTCCGTGATCATGAGATTGGTGTCGTTCTGACGACAGTCAAGTCATGATCACGATCTTGCAGCCTGCGCTCGCGCGGGGGTGCACGTCACCTACTGGCCGCTGCCGGGTCGTAGTAATGGGCGTACTGCCAGGTGCCACGCTCGATCAGGGCGGCGTCGGTCAGCGGGCCGAACCGGGACGGGGCCAGCGACTCCAGGCCGCCTGGCGGGCGCCCAGTGGTGATCCATGTCGCGAGGGCTTCACCGAGGGCCGGCGAGGAGGAGAAGCCGGATCCGTTGCAGCCGCTGATTATCCAGAATCCTGGAATCTCAGGGACCGGGCCGGCCAGGAACCGGCCGTCCGGGCTCATCGTGAACAGCCCGCCCCGGTGCTCGGTGGTGCTTGCCCGGGGGGACGACCCCCAGAGATCACCGGCCACCGGGACCAGGCCGGCCACCTGGGCCGCCATCGTGTGCAGCACACTCGCGTCCAGCGGCACCTCGTCGGTGTCGAAGCTGGGCGGCTCATCCCGCGGATCCAGCGGCAGCGGGCTGGGCTCGAAGCCGCCCAGCATCAGCCCGCCCCGGGCCGGCCGCAGGTAAACGGCGTGGTCGAGGATGCGGGTGATGGGGGCCGTGGACGCGACCTCGGGCACCGGTTCGCTGATGAGCAGCTGATGGCGCACCGGGGCCACCGCGACCAGCGCCCCGGCCAGCGCACCGACCGGGCGGGCCCAGGCGCCCGCCGCGTCCACCACGACGCCGGCGTCCACCTGGCGCTGGCTGGTGCGCAGCCCGCGGATCCCGCCAGCACTGGCCAGCACGGCGGTGACCGGCTCCTGTCCCAGCACCGTCACGCCGAGCCGCCGGGCGGCGGCCAGGTAGGCGTCCACCAGGGACGACGGCTCCTCGATGTAGATGTCCTCCGGGCACCAGGCGACGTCCTCGTCCCCGGCGGCCCGGTAGTAGCCGGCCGCCCGGTCGGCGGCCTCGGCTGGGCTGACCGCCTCCACCGCGACGCCCCACGCCCGGGACTGCGCGGCCTCGGTAGCCAGCAGCTTCTTGTGCCCGGGGCTACGGGCCACCAGCAGGCTCCCGGTCGCCACGACCGGCAACGGGTTGCCCGCCCAGTCCGCGAAATGCCTGGCCAGCTCGATGCTGCGGCGGGCCAGCACGGTGCGGGCCTCGTCCCCCTGGACCGATTTGAACAGCCCGGCGGCACGGCCGGAGGCCTGCGAGCCGGGGGCCCGGCGGTCCAGCACGACCACGGACCGGCCGCGCAGCGCGCAGTGCACCGCGGTGCTCAGCCCGAGCGCGCCCGCGCCGATGACGGCCACGTCAGTTTTCATGAGCAGGCTCCCGGATTACCACGAGGTAACGGTCCACCTCGCTGACCTGGGAAGATAGCCCATCGACGGGCCTGGCCGCATAAGCTGCAGGTCAGCCGCCCGGACCTGATCCCCGGGGCAGGCCCGACCAGTAACGCTACAAGTGGGCGAGGAGGGATTTGAACCCTCACGTCCTCGCGGACACACGGACCTGAACCGTGCGCGTCTGCCGTTCCGCCACCCGCCCTACGCGGTGAGTAAGACTAGCACGTCCGCGAGCGCACCCTCACCGCCGATACCATCGGATGCGGATAGGGGAAGGAGGTGCCCCGGTGGGAGTTCTACAACGCTTCGAGCGCAGGCTCGAAGGCATGGTCGAGGGTGCCTTCGCGCGGGCGTTCAAATCCGAGCTGCAGCCGGTGGAGGTTGCCAGCGCGGTACAGCGCGAGATGGATGACCGGGCCGCGATCGTGGCCCAGGGACGGACCCTCGTACCGAACGATTTCGTCGTCGAGATCGCCGAGACGGACTACGACCGGCTGGAGGTCTACGCCGACAGCCTGGGCGTGGAACTGGCCACCCTGGCCCGGGAGCATGCCCGCGAACAGGGGTACTCGTTCGTCGGCCCGGTGCGGATGCGGTTCGAGGGCGTCCCGGACCTGACCACCGGGACGTTCCGGATCCGGTCCGGGGTCATCCGGGGGACCACAGTGGAGGGCGGCGAGATCCGCCGGCCCGCCAGTGACCTGCCCCGTCCGCCAGGATCCTTTGGTGGCCGGCCCCGGCTGCTGGTCTCCGGCCCCGAACCCGGACCGGACGGCAGCAGCCAGCGCACCTACGAACTGACCGCCCCGGTGACCATGCTGGGCCGCGGCACCGACTGCGACCTGCGGCTGGTCAACCCGGGTGTGTCGCGGCACCACGCCGAGCTGCGGGTCGAGGATGGCGAGGTGGTCCTGGTCAACCTGGGCTCGACCAATGGGACGTTCGTGAACGGGCAGCCCGTGCGCCGCGTGCCCCTGAACGACGGTACCCAGGTGACCCTGGGCCGGACCACTCTCGTTTTCCGCCGGGACGGCATCTATTGAGTCCTGGGCGTACCCGTTAGACGCTAGGCCACAACCCGTGCAGCCCCTATCAGCCGCAATGGCGAGGCACCAAGGACTTATGAGCCGATGAGCACACTGACCCTCCTGTTGATCAGGCTCGCCTTCCTGGCGGTCCTGTGGCTGTTCGTGATCACGGCGGTGGGCGTGGTGCGCACGGATCTCTTCGGCCAGTCCGCCGCGTCCCGTAAGCAGAAGCGGCAGTCGGCCCGGGCCCGGGCCGCCCGCCCCGCCCGGCCGCCCCGGCCCACCCGGTCCGGGCGGGGCGAGCCGCAGCGCCTGCTGGTGACGGCCGGTCCGCTGGCCGGTACCAGCCTCGGCCTGACCGAGCAGCAAATCACCATCGGTCGGGCGAATGACGCCACGCTGGTGCTCAACGATGACTACGCTTCGAGCCGACATGCCCGGTTGTTCCCGCAAGATGGTCAGTGGATCGTGGAGGACCTCGGGTCTACCAACGGCACCTACCTCGACCGTCAGAAGGTGACCCAGCCGACTCCCGTGCCGACAGGCGTGCCGATCCGCATCGGCAAGACCGTTCTGGAATTGCGCAGATGACACTTGCACTCCGGTACGCGATCCGTTCGGACGTCGGCCTGCTCCGCGAGGGGAACGAGGACTCGGCGTACGCGGGACCGCGCCTGCTCGCCGTGGCCGACGGCATGGGTGGCCACGCCGCGGGCGAGGTCGCCAGCGCCGCCGCCATCGCGGCCATCTCCCGCCTCGACGACGACGTGCCCGGCGGCGACCTGCTGGACGCGCTGGCGGCGGCGG
Source organism: uncultured Actinomycetes bacterium (assembly GCA_963837515.1). Lineage (GTDB taxonomy): Bacteria > Actinomycetota > Actinomycetes > Streptosporangiales > Streptosporangiaceae > RYN-230. The sequence continues at coordinate 220,074 of CAWINT010000012.1, read as the reverse complement.
TCGGCGAGGCCAACCTGACCCTGCACGACATGGTGGCCGCCGACCCGGTGCTGGAAGGCATGGGCACCACGCTGACCGCGATGCTGTGGTCCGGGTCCCGGGTCGCGGTGGTGCACATCGGCGACTCCCGTGCCTACCTGCTCCGCGACGGCCAGTTCCACCAGATCACCCACGACCACACGCTGGTGCAGACGCTGGTGGACGAAGGCCGGATCAGCCCGGACGACGTCGCCACCCACCCGCAGCGGTCGATGCTGCTGCGCGCTCTGGACGGCCGGGCCGACGTGGAGCCGGACCTGTCGCTGCGCGAAGCCCGGGTAGGCGACCGTTACCTGCTCTGCTCCGACGGGCTGTCCGGCGTGGTCAGCGAGGACACCCTGTACAAGACGCTGGCCCGGGTCAGCGACCTGGACGAGGTCGTCCTGCAACTGGTCGAACTGGCCATCCGCGGCGGCGGCCCGGACAACATCACCTGCATCGTCGCGGACGTGGTGGACAGCGCTACCGCCCAGCTGCCGCCGACCGACACCTCGGTCATGGTCGGCGCCGCCTCCAACGGCAACGGCGGTACCCGGCTGCGCAGCGACAGCCCGGCCGGCCGGGCCCACCTGCTGACCCAGACCGCGCCGCAGGTCGCGGTCATCGCGCACGACGATCCGGCGCCCAGGGCGGCGGCCGCGGACACCGAGACCGGCCACCGGCGGCGCAAGCGGCGCTTCCCGCTGGTCACGACGGCCCTGGTCGTGCTGGTCCTGCTGGTCGTCGGCGGCGCCTACGCAGGCTGGCGGTACACGCAGAGCCAGTACTACGTCGGCGAGAACGCCGGCAAGGTCGTCATCTACCGCGGCATCAACCAGAGCGTGGCCGGGGTGAGCCTGTTCAGCGTGGCCCAGCGGACCAGCATCCCGGTGTCGGGGCTGCCCAGCATGGATGCCAGCACCGTCCGGGCCACGGTTCAGTCCAGCAACGGCCTGCACGGCGCCCAGGCCACCCTGGCGCAGATCCAGCAGGACTACCAGCGCTGCCAGAGCGCCATCAAGGCGGTGCAGGCCTGGGAGAAGATGCCGCCAACCAAGGAACGGGTGAAGGTCAAGGGGAAGGTCACGACCAAGCTGGTCAAGCCGCCGAAGCCCGCCATCCCGGCGGACTGCCCGGTCCCGGCCAGCCTGGCCACCGGAAACGGAGGATCTTCTTGAGCGCCATCGCCACTCCATCCGGCCAGCCGTTCGGCTCGGGCACCGCGGCGGGGCCGGACGGGGCGCCGGGCAGCGCGCCGCTGCCGCAGGGCCGCCGCCGCACCGAACTGCTCATGCTGCTGTTCGTCGTGGGCATCGTCGTCTTCGCCTACGTCAACGTGGGGCTGGGCCTCAACGGCAAGGTGCCCGCTGGGGCGGTTGAGTACGGGATCGCTTTCGCCGTGCTCGTCGGCCTGGCGCACGCGGCGGTCCGCTGGCTGGCCCCGTGGGCCGATCCGCTGCTGCTGCCGCTGGCCGCGCTGCTCAATGGGCTGGGCATCGTAATGATCTACCGCCTGCAGGAGTCCGGGCGGAACGGCAACGCGGGCCTCCAGATCAGCACGCTGAGCGCCTCCAGCACAGCGCTGCAGGTGATGTGGAGTGCACTGGGCCTGGCCGCGTTCGTCGCGGTGCTCTTCTTCATCCGCCAGCCGCGCACGCTGCAGCGCTACACCTACACGCTGGGCGCGATCGGCCTGGTGCTGCTCGCCCTGCCCGCCCTGCTGCCGAACAGCATCAGCGAGGTCCCCGGCACCAACGCCAAGATCCAGCTCTCGCTGGGCGGCTTCTCCGTCCAGCCGGAAGAGTTCGCCAAGCTGGCGCTGGCGGTGTTCTTCGCCGGGTACCTGGTGGCCAAGCGCGACGTGCTGGCGCTGGCCGGCCTGCGGTTCCTGGGCATCGACCTGCCCCGGGGCCGCGATCTCGGCCCGGTCCTCATCGCCTGGGGAGCCAGCCTGATCGTGCTGGTCTTCGAGAGCGACGTCGGGACCTCCGCGCTGTTCTTCGGCCTGTTCGTGGTGATGATGTACGTCGCCACCCAGCGCTCTTCGTGGTTGATCATCGGGTTCCTGCTGTTCGTCTTCGGCTCGGCGGTCACCGCGGAGCTGTTCGCGCACGTCCGGGAGCGGTTCGTTATCTGGCTGGACCCGTTCAAGTACGCCGCGACGACCGGCTTCCAGCTGGTCCAGGGTCTGTACGGAATGGGTTACGGCGGCGTGCTGGGCCGCGGGCTCGGCCAGGGCCTTCCGGGTACCACCCCGCTGGTGCAGAGCGACTTCATCATCACCGCGTTCGGCGAGGAACTCGGCCTGACCGGGGTGATGGCGCTGCTGCTCATCTACGGCCTGATCGTGCAGCGCGGGCTGCGCGCCGCCATCGGGGTGCGCGACCCGTTCTCCAAGCTGCTGGCCGGTGGCCTGTCCTTCGTCATCGCGTTGCAGGTGTTCGTGATCGTCGGCGGGGTCACCCGGCTGATTCCGCTGACCGGCATCACCACGCCGTTCCTGTCCCAGGGTGGCTCGTCCCTGGTGGCCAGCTGGATGCTGATCGCGCTGCTCGTGCGGATCAGCGACACCGGGCGGCGGCCGGCCCCGCAGCCGATCCAGGACGAGGGCATGACCCAGGTGGTGCGGACCGGATGAACCGCGCACTCCGCCGAGTCTCGATCATCTGCCTGGTCATGTTCGTGGCGCTGCTGCTGAACGTGAACTACGTGCAGGGCTTTGAGGCGAGCAGCCTGGCCAACAAGCCAGGTAACGGCCGTACCTTCGACGCCCAGTTCCAGTCCCAGCGCGGGTCGATCATCACGTCCGACCAGAAGGTCATCGCCTACTCCAGGATGAACAAGGCTGCGGGCGGCTTCCAGCGGCATTATCCGTTCGGCGCGCTGTACGCACCGGTCACCGGGTTCGACTCGATCTTCAGCCAGACCGGCGTCGAGCAGGCCGAGAATGCGCAGCTGGCCGGCACTGACCCGGCGCTGCAGGTGCACAACCTCATCGACCTGATCACCGGGAAGAAGAAGAAGGGCGCCACCGTCGAGCTGACGGTCAACTCAGCCGCCCAGCGGGCCGCCTACCAGGCGCTGCGGGGCAGCGGCAAGCAAGGCGGCGTGGTGGCCATCAACCCGCAGACCGGTGCCATCCTGGCCCTGGCCTCCAATCCGACATTCGACCCCAACCTGCTGGCCTCGCTGGACGGCACCACGGTGGGGAAGAACGACAAGAAGCTGCTGGGTGACCCGAACCAGCCGCTGCTCAGCCGGGCCACGGACCTGACGTTCCCGCCCGGGTCCACCTTCAAGATCGTCACCGGCTCGACCGCGATGACCGACTCCGGCCTGAACGCCAGCAGCCGGGTGTACGCCCCCACCCGGCTCAAGCTGCCCGGCGTCACCCAGCCCTTGATCAACTTCGACGGCGAGGCGTGCAACGACGGCAGCAACCCGAGCGGCACCGGCAAGGTGCCACTGATCTTCGCGTTCACCGTGTCCTGCAACACCGTGTTCGGCAACCTGGGCATGCAGCTGGGCGGGCAGAAGCTGCAGGCGATGGCCAACCAGTTCGGGATGAACAAGCACCTGGGCATCCCGTTCCCGGTGGCAACGAGCAACTTCCCGCTGTACACCTCCCCGGACAAGCAGGCAGGCGGGGCCATCGGGCAGGAAGATGACACGGTCACCCCGCTGCAGGAGGCCATGTTCGCCGCGGCGATCGCGAACAACGGCACGCTGATGAAGCCGTACCTGGTGAACAAGGTCACCGCACCGGACCTGACCCCGCTGACCACGACCACGCCGACCGCGCTGAGCCACCCGGTGACCCCGCAGGTGGCCGGCCAGGTCAAGCAGATGATGATCAACGTCACCCAGTCGCCGTCCGGGACCGCGCACGCCACCGCGGGCACCGCCGCCACCGGCGGGATCGTGGTCGCGGCGAAGACCGGCACCGCCCAGAGCGGGATCAACAACATCGGCCTGGACGACGCGGTTTTCACTTGTTTCGCCCCAGCCTCCAACCCGCAGATCGCTGTCGGCGTCATAGTTAAGGGCGGTGGTCAGGGCGCTGACGCCGCGGCGCCGATCGCGGTCGCGGTCATCAAGGCCTACCTGCACGCGATAGGGAAGGCATGAGTCCCGCGGCCCCGGGACAGGCCGGGGAGACAGTGGCCCGGGGCGGCCACCCGCCGCGGTGCCCGCATGAGCGGCTACCGCACCGCCTGATGCACAAAACGATGCGAAACGGTTACTGACGTGCGAGATATGACACAGCCGCGACTGCTGGGCGGCCGCTACGAACTCGATGGCGTCGTCGGCCGGGGCGGCATGGCAGAGGTGTACCGGGCCCGCGACATCCGTCTGGACCGGATCGTCGCGGTCAAGACACTCCGCGAGGACCTCGCCCGGGACGCCACGTTCCAGGCCCGGTTCCGCCGTGAGGCCCAGTCGGCGGCGTCGCTGAACCACCCGTCCATCGTCGCGGTCTACGACACCGGGGAGGACGCCTCCGGGCCCACCCCCGTGCCGTACATCGTGATGGAGTACGTGGACGGCCGGACGCTGCGCGAACTGCTCCGGGACGACCGGCGGCTGCTGCCGGAACGGGCGCTGGAGATCACCGACGGGGTGCTGCGGGCGCTGGACTACAGCCACCGCAACGGGATCGTGCACCGCGACATCAAGCCGGGCAACGTCATGCTGACTCGCTCCGCCGAGGTCAAGGTGATGGACTTCGGCATCGCCCGGGCGGTCAGCGACGCCCAGGCCACCATGACCCAGACCGCGCAGGTGATCGGAACCGCGCAGTACCTGTCCCCGGAGCAGGCCCGGGGCGAGCGGGTGGACGCCCGCAGCGACCTGTACTCCACCGGCTGCCTGTTGTACGAGCTGCTGACCGGGCGGCCGCCGTTCACCGGCGACTCCCCGGTGGCGATCGCCTACCAGCACGTCCGGGAGAACCCGGTGCCGCCGTCCCGGCTGGACCCGGAGATCCCGTCGTGGGCCGATTCGATCGTGCTCAAGGCGATGGCCAAGGACCCGGCCGAGCGGTACCAGTCAGCCGCGGAGATGCGCACCGACATCCAGCGGGCGCTGTCCGGCGTGCCGGTCGCGGCGCCCCCGCCCACCGAGATGTACATGCCCGGAACCCAGCGGATGGGCCCGGCCACCATGATGGCCGGGGCCGGCCGGACCACCGGCGTCCCCCCGTACGGGCCGGAGGGGGACGGTTACGGCGGCGGCCAGAACCGGCGCCGGGCGCTGTGGTGGATCCTCGGCGCGATCGTGGCTCTGCTGGCCATCCTGGTCGCCGTCTTCCTGCTGCACGGCAGCGGCGGGACCACGGTCGGCGTGCCGTCCGTGGTCGGCGAAAGCCAGGCCAAGGCCGTAGCGGAGATCAAGCACGCCGGGCTGGTCCCCCAGGTGCATCGGCAGGTGAACGCCAACGTGCCCAGCGGCCAGGTGATCAAGACCAACCCCCAGTTCGGCACCAAGGTGAAGACAGGCAGCACCGTCATCCTGTACGTGTCGTCGGGGGCGAAGAAGATCGCGATGCCCGACGTCCAGGGTGAACAGTTGTCCACCGCGCAGACCAAGCTGCGGGGCCTGGGGTTCACCAACGTACAGACCAAGACCGACCCGAACTCGACCGCGAAGCAAGGTCAGGTGATCGCGCAGACCCCGGCGCCGCAGACCAAGATCACCTCGGGTGCGCAGATCACGCTGACCGTCTCCGGCGGCAGCGTCAGCGTGCCGACCGTCGTCGGTGAGCCGCAGGCGACCGCCCAGCAGGTCCTGACCAACGCTGGCTTCAAGGTCAACGTGGTCACGGCGGCCGGACCGCCTGGCACCACGCCCGGCAACGTGTTCAACCAGAACCCGAACGGCCAGACGCAGGCGGCGAAGGGGAGTGTGGTGACGATCTTCGTGGCGGCGCAGCCGGCCTCGCCGACGCCGGCCCCCAGCGCGACCACGCCGTCGGCCAACCCGACCCCGACCCCGACCGTAGCGGCCACCAGCCCGGCCCCGACACCCACCACGGGGCCCGGCAACAGCCAGAGTAAGAGCAAGGGCCCGGGCGGCGGCTGAGAGCCAGCGGCCCCGGCTGCCCGGGCCAGCAGCGGCTGGCGGGCTCTGCGGGACACCCCGGGAGCCCGCCAGCGGCACTAGACTCGGGCTCAACGAGTGACCAGGAGACGACCGTGCCGAAATCCCGCGTCAGGTCGAAGGCGGTCTACACGCCACCGCCCCGCCGATCCGCATCCAAGAAGGTCAGCCCTCGCTGGCTGGTGCCGGCCATGCTGGCCTGCCTGCTGATCGGGCTCGCCTGGATCGCGCTGTTCTACGTGACGCAGGGCAGCCTGCCGATCGGCGCGCTCAGCGACTGGAACCTGGTGGTCGGCTTCGGCTTCATCATCGCCGGTGTGGTCCTGTTCAACCAAGTGGCGCTGATGGGTTAACCGGGCTCAGCCCACAGCTTGGCTCGCCAGGGCGTGGTCGCGCGCGACGATCGCGATGACCAGGACCGCCAGGATCACCGCCGTGGCGCCGACCTGGATCAGCGTCCGCTGCGCCCGCGGCGCATAGGCGTAAGCGGCGGTGAGCACGCTGCCGACGATGAGCCCACCGACGTGAGCCTGCCAGGCGATAGTGGACCGGAACGCGAAGCTGAACGCCAGGTTCAGCACGATCAGGAACACGATGGCCCGGGTGTCCAGCCGCAGCCGCCTGGACACCACGAACCAGGCACCGAACAGGCCGAAGATCGCCCCTGAGGCGCCGAGCGCCGGCAGGTAGGACGGGGCGAGATAGTAGAAGAATACCGAGCCGCCCAGCGCGCTGAGCAGATAGACGGCCGCGAAGCGCAGGTGCCCGAGCATCCGTTCCAGGGCCGGCCCGACGATGATCAGCGCCCACATGTTGAAGGCGATGTCCAGCAGGCCGGTGTAGCCGGGCGGCGGCAGGAACGTGCTGGTGATCAGCCGGTAATACTGGCCGTTGGCGACACCGATGTGCGGCCCGACCTTCCCGACCATGGCCCAGTCGCTCCACAGCGCTGGGTAGACCAGTTCGATCAGGTAGAACAGCACGTTCAGGCCGAGAATGGCCCAGGTCACGGCCGCGCTGGCGGTGACCCGGCCGCCGAATGCGCCGGACGGGCGGCGCACCCCCTGGTTTCCCTCCCGGATGCACTCCACGCACTGCTTGCCCACCGGTGCGTCGCGCAGGCAGTCCGGGCAGGCCGGCCGGCCGCACCGGGTGCACGACAGGTATGTCTCCCGGCCTGGATGCCGGAAGCAGGTCGGGATCGGGGCCGGTGCCTGAGCACCGGGAGCTGGGACTTCGCCCACTGGCTAGCCCGTCACGCCTACTGCGCGGACCCCGCCGCGTCGCCCGGCCCGGAGATCTCGACCGACTCCAGCACCACGTCCTTGGTGGGCCGGTCGCGGCGATCCCGGTCCGCGCGGCTGATCGCGTCCACCACGTCGGCGCCGTCGATGACCTCGCCGAAGATGGTGTGCTTCCCGTTCAGCCAGGGGGTCGGCGCGGTGGTGATGAAGAACTGCGAGCCGTTCGTGCCCGGGCCGGCGTTGGCCATGGCCAGCAGGTAGGGACGGCTGAAGGACAGGTCCGGGTGGATCTCGTCGGCGAACTCGTAGCCGGGGCCGCCGGTGCCGGTGCCCAGCGGGTCACCGCCCTGGACCATGAAGTCCGGGATGACCCGGTGGAAGATGGTCCCGTCGTAGAGCCGGTCCCGGCTGGGCCGCCGGGTCCGCGGGTCGGTCCAGTCGCGGCTGCCCTCCGCGAGCTCGACGAAGTTCCGCACGGTCTTGGGCGCCTGATCCGGGAAGAGCCGGACCACGATCGTCCCTTGATTCGTCCGCAGCGTCGCGGTCAGCGTGTTTGTCATGGGTGTGATCCTTGCACGCCAGGCGGGGGCGCGCGCCGCTCTAAGGCCGGCGGCCTGGTGCCGCTGGGCTCCCCTCGTACTTTACGGGGCGTGCCCCGGCCCGGCGAATCGGGACACTCCAGGATTGAGCGCCAAGCCACAGGGGAACGAGGGTTGAGCGTTGCCAGCAGGGGAACGCAGTTGGACGGAAGCTATTCGGGGAGGTTAATAGTGTTTTCAACAACGGCAGCTCAGGACGCGAAGTCCCGGGCGCTGGACGCCAGGTCCAGGGCCCAGGCCAGCGCGATCCGGGCCGCAGGCCGGGCACGTGCCGCCACCAATCAGGCGTCGATCCAGTTCACCCCGCTGGCCAGGAGTGCGCAGCTGACGGCCGGCCGGGGCGTGTACGTCGCCCGGGTGTGGGCCGCCCCGCGCATCGAGCGGACCGGTGTCGCGGTGCAGGAGCAGTTGGCGCCCAGGGTCTCGTCGATGCTGACGGCGACGGCCCGCCGGGTGCACCCGACCATCGTCCGGCCGCGCCGCCGCTGGCCGCTGTTGGTGGGCGGGATCGCGCTGCTGGCCGCCGGCGGTGCCGCCGCCGCCGTGCTGCGCACCCAGCGCCGGTCCAGCATGAGTGCCGAGACCAGCGAGCCGGCCCCCACGCCGATGCCGGGCCAGGCTCCGGGCGCCCCGGAGCTGGGCGAAACGACCCAGGTGGACGCCAATGGCCAAGTCAGGACCCCCTGAACGGCCCATCGCGGAGCGGGTGGCCAGCCGGCTGAGGCCGGGACTGGCCACCCGCTGCCGTACCCGGCGCAGCCCCGCGGGGGCGTCCGGGAGCAGCCCGGGGCGAATGGACTGAGAAGCCTCCGCTCAGCTGGTTTCCGAAAGGCCGGGAAGCTGCAGCGAATTGGCTGAGATGTAGGGCTGCAGGCTGGTCACATTGGTCAGTTTCAAGGGAACCAGCGGGGTCACCGAGTTGAGCAGCTGCAAGATCGTGGCCAGCGGGCTGGCCGGAGTCAGCGTGACCGGCACGCCCAGCAGGTCGCCGGACAGTTGGGTGGCGTAGAGCACCACATTGCCGGTGAACTGCATGGACGTCCCGCTGGTCTGCGACGTGACCCCACTCTGGGTAACGCTGAGGGTTGGGCTGCCCTGCAGGGTCAGCGACGTCATCGTGAACTTCATCATCGGCACGGTGCTGCCACTCGCCGTGGGCACCTGCGCCACCCCCTGGTACGACGCCCCGAGCAGCAGCGCCGAGCCAGTGGACAGCACGAACTGCGCCTCGGTGATCATCAGCCCGGACGGGGCGGCGGCCTTCACCGACGACGCCTTGGCCGAGTTCGACCGGCGGGGGCGGGGGGACGCGGAGGACGCGCCGGACGGCGACGGCGACGGCGACGGCGACGCACTGGCGCTGCCCGACCCGCTGGGCGACGGCGTAGGATCTGCCGACGCCGACGCCGACGCCGACGGGGTGGGGGCGGGGTTCGGGCTGCTGCCCCCACTGGGGGTGGGGCTCGGGCTGGCCGACAGACACAGGATCGACACCGGGACAGTGCAGTCCGCCCGGCTCCCGGCGGCCGGCCGCTGCTGGGCGGCCGCCGCCCAGCCTGGTCGGCCCAGGACGGGCACGGCCAGGGCGAGCAGCGCCAGGGCCGCGAGGGCGAGCGCCGGTTTCCGGCTCACATCGCCCTCCCTGCCTCGTGGTTCTCTGCCCCCCTCACCCCGCCCGAAGGGCCAGCCGCGGTGTCCCGGAGCACCCGGCCGGGCTGCTGTGCGGTGCTCTCCGGGCCGGTGCTCTCCGGGCCGGTGCTCTCCGGGCCGGTGCTCTCCGGGCCGGTGCTCTCCGAGCCGTGCTCTCCGGGACGGTGTCCCCCGAGCCGCTGGGCTCGGATTCACCGGCCGCCCCGGACCCGCCGAACAGCGCGCTCAGCCCGCCCGGTGACCTGGTACGCGCCCGCCGCGGGCGATACGGCCCGGCCGGCTGGCCAGGATTGGGAGTCCACCCGAAACTGAGCGAGGCCCCGATGACCCCCAGCAGCATGCCGAGGAAGAACCCGCCCAGGTTGGTGGCCACGAAGGAGGCCACCGCCAGCAGCACTCCGGCGATGGAGTAGAACACCCGCTGTACCGGATGGAACCAGACCAGCAGGCCACAGGCGGCCAGCAGGCCACCGATCAGCACACCGAAGATGCCACCGATGCCGATATAGATGACGACCTTCACCGAGCCGTGGACGAGCACGGATAGCAGCGGGATAGCGATGAGCTCCAGCCCGGCGAGGAAGAGTAGCAGGCCGCCCCAGAACGGGCGGCTGCGCCGCCAGGCCCGGAACCGGTAACGGACCCGGTTCACCCGCGTCCAGAAGGTGACGGGTGCGTTCTGGGGGACGGATCCCACCGGAACTGTTCCGGTGGGACCGTCACCGTCGGTGGTTTCCACTAGTAGCAGGCGTTTCCGAAGCTGAGGTTGAAACCGGGCAGGGTGAACGTGCCGGCCGTGGTCAGCCAGGTGTTCTGCTTCAGGTTGTCGATCGTGACCGAGTCGGCCTGCTGGCCGAAGCTGCCTGCCGGACCGGTCACGCCGGGGTCCTCGTTCAGCGTTCCGGCGTCCTGGCCGATGGTGATGTTGTTGAAGGTCGCGTCACCGGACAGCTGGTCGGAGTCGACGATGAGGTTGCTGGCCGAGGCGGGCGAGCCGCCGCCACCGGCGGTGATCCGGAGCGTCACCGGGCCGACACTGATGCTCTGGCACAGGTTAGCCAGCGAGGCGGACTTCATCGCGGAGATGGCCACCGGGTGCGGCGCGCCCTTGCTGTCCGTCACCGCCCCGCCGAACTGCTCGAAGCCGGTGCCCTTGAGCTGGCTGGAGCTGACTTCGAAGGCGGAGCCGGACACGGAGATGGATGCGGCCAGCACTCCTTCGGTGGTCAGCGCGACGAGGGTAGCGGCGGCTGCCATGGCCGGGACGAACAGGATGGCAAACCGCCGCCAGCGAACCCGCCCCTGCGGGCGGCTACTTGACGTATCGGCTGGGGAACTGTCGTTGGGGGGCATCGCGGCTCCTGGCACTGGGGGTCCATGGTGCTGGTAGGTGGTGCGGGCCGCGGGGGTAGCCGGCACCATTGTCGGATCCCGCGCCGTCGTGGTGACATAGGCCACAGCGGCGTGTGACCCGAGGAAGTTACCGCTTAGTAGCAATAGCGGTCAAGCGGCCTGGATAACAAATTCGGCCATTTCTGCCGCCTCCCGGGACTGTCGGGGTGATCAGGCACAATGCCTGTGTGTTGCTGAGCGAACTGGTCCGCACGTCAGAGGCGGTGGCCGGGACATCCGGGCGCCGCGTCAAGATCGACGAGCTGGCTGCGCTGCTCCGCCGGGCCGAGCCGGGAGAGATCGGCCTGGCGGTCGCCTTCCTGTCCGGTGAACTTCGTCAGCGGCAGATCGGGGTGGGCTACGCGGCCCTCAGCGACCTGCTCGGCCCGGGCGAGCCCGCCGCCGGCACTGGCACCCGGGACCCCGCGGCGCTGCCTGCCGACGGGGACCCGCTGACGCTGAGCGCCCTGGACGACACGTTCGCCACGATCGGCGCGGCCACCGGGCCGGGCAGCCAGGCGGAGCGCCGCCGGCTGCTGGCCGCCCTGTTCGCCCGGGCCGCCCCGGCCGAGCGTGCCTTCCTCGGCCGGCTGCTCACCGGGGAACTGCACCAGGGCGCCCTGGAAGGGGTGATGACCGAGGCGGTCGCCCGGGCGGCCGGGGTGAACGCCGAGGAGGTCCGCCGGGCCCTGATGCTCGGCGGCTCGCTGCCCGCCGTCGCCGAGGCTGCCTTGTCCGCCGCCGCCCGGGCCGCCGCCTCGACCCCTTTCCCTGGCACCGGCGCCGGGGACGATAGGCCGACGGGGGCGGCATCGGCGGCGCTACGGGCGTTCGGCCTGAAAGTGGGGCGCCCGTTGCGGCCGATGCTGGCCGCCTCCGCGCCCACCGTGGCCGCCGCTTTCGAGCGGCTGTGCCCGGCGGGGGTGGAGTGGAAGATCGACGGCATCCGGATCCAGGTCCACCGCGACGGCCCAGAGGTGCGGGTGTTCACCCGGAGCCTGGACGACATCACCGCCCGGCTGCCGGAGATCACCGCCGCGGTCCTGCGCAGCCCCGCGCAGGCCCTGGTGCTGGACGGGGAGGCGATCGCGCTGGATCCGGCCGGGCGGGCCCGGCCGTTCCAGGTGACGGCCAGCCGGGCCGGGACCCAGGGGACGGCGGGCCGGCTGGGCCGGGACACCCCGCTGGCTCCCTTCTTCTTCGACCTGCTGCACGCCGACGGCCGGGACCTGGTGGACGAGCCCGCGGCCGTGCGGCAGGACCTGCTGGCCGCCCTGCTGCCCGCGGAGTTGCGGGTGCCGCGCGTGGTGACGGGGGATCTGGCCGAGGCCGAGCGGTTCTTCGCCGACGCGGTGGCCCGGGGACACGAGGGAGTGGTGGTCAAGTCCCTGGAGGCGCCGTACGCGGCGGGCCGGCGCGGCAGCGACTGGATCAAGGTCAAGCCGCGGCACACCCTGGATCTGGTCGTGCTGGCCGCGGAGTGGGGGCACGGCCGCCGCCGTGGCTGGCTGTCCAACCTGCACCTGGGTGCCCGGGACCCGGAGACCGGCGGCTTCGTCATGCTGGGCAAGACGTTCAAGGGCCTGACCGACCAGATGCTGGGCTGGCAGACCGAGCGACTGCTGGAGCTGGCGGAACCGGGCTCCGTCCCGCCCCGGGATGACCGGCGCAACGCCTACGGTGTGCTCCGGGTCCGGCCGGACCTGGTGGTCGAGGTCGCCTTCGACGGGGTTCAGGCCAGCCCGCGCTACCCCGGCGGCGTGGCGCTGCGGTTCGCCCGGGTGCTCCGGCACCGGCCGGACAAGCCGGCCACCGAGGCCGACACCATCGAGACGGTCCGCGCCATCTGGACCGGCCACCGGCCGCCCGGCTGAGCCGCCATCCTCAGGAATCCGCGCCGCTCAGCGGGACTTGAGAGGCACGGGTTACCGGCCACCCAGCTCCGGGTGGCCTGCTGGGAGCAGGTGGCCCGCCGGGCCGTCGGCCGGGGCCGGGCCGCTGCCGGTGCTGAACCAGCAAGGAGTATCACCATGAGGATCAGCCGTCCGCTCGCAGGCACCGCCGTGGCCGGGGCCGCCCTCGGCGCCACTCTGGCCTGGGGCCTCACCGTCGCCGACGCATCCACCGGCGCAACCAGCCAGTCCGGGACGGCCAACGCCGCCGCGGCCCGGGCCGCGGCCAGCACGGCCACGCCGGCCCCCAGCCAGGGCACCCGGCACTGCCCGCACATGTCCGGCCAGGCCGGCCACCCCGGCGCCACCCCGGGGAGCATCACCCCCTGAGGCCCGGGGACCGGCCAGCCGCCGGAGGCGGGTTACAGGCCTTCGATGGCTGGCAGCCGCCGGGCCTCGATGGCGCTGCACAACCGCTGGTAGTCCAGGTCGTTCTGCTCCGCGTAGGCGATGGCGAAGTCCTCGATCGCCCGGTCGAAGCCGTCACTCGATCCGAGGTAACCGGCGATCATCGGCGCCCGGCCGGTCCGGGCGTGCGCCCGGGCCATCGTCCAGCCGCACAGCCCGGCGTAGTAGGTCAGCTGGGGCGGGTCCATCGCGGGCACGTTCATCGAGCCCTTCATGTCGCGCAACTGGCGGACGTAGTATTGCCGGGGCGAGGACCCGTCCACCGCCAGGCCGGTGGTCCAGCCCAGGAACGGGTCCGCAGCGGCCTGCATCAGCCGTTCGCCACGGGCCACCCGCTCACCCTGGTGAGCAAAGGCGCTGGCCCCCGCGAACGGGGCCAGCACCGACTCCTGGGCCTCCTTGAACTGGAGGAACAGCGGTTCGTCCGGGCGCTCGCCGAGCAGCAGGACGATGAACGCCTCGGTGCCGACCGAGCCCACCCCGACCACCTTGCGGGCGAAGTCACCGAAGTAGTAGCGGTTCAGCACCTCCTGGCGGTCTTCCTGCAGCGTCTCCCGGTACTGGGCGATGGCGCTGCGCAGTTCCTTGGCGATGCCGGGCTCCTGCTCGATGCCGAACCGGACCACCACCGGCGGGACCGGCCTGATCCGGTACTCACCGCCGACCTGGCGGCACAGCTTGTCCAGCGCCTGCACGCTGGTGTGCCGGTAGGCCCGGTCGATGTCCGCCGCGCGGCGCCGCACCGCCCGGCGCGACTCCACCGCGTCGAACAACTGGCGAACCTGCTCGACGTCGATCCGGGAGTACCAGACGTCCAGGAACCGCATCTGGGCGAAGTTTTCCATCTCGGTGCGGTAGGCGTGGACGCAGCGCCGCGCCGCGATCCGCTGCGAGCGCAGGGCGAAGCCGTTGTCCCGGGCGGCCACCACAACGCTGGCGGCCAGCCGCTTGACGTCCCACTCGAACGGGGCCGGCAAGGTCTCGTCGAAGTCGTTCACGTCGAACACCAGCTGGCGGTCCGGGGCGGCGAACATGCCGAAGTTCAGCAGGTGCGCGTCCCCGCAGCACTGCACCCGGATGTCCGTGCTGGGCAGGTGCGCCAGATCCCAGCCCATCGGCGCGGCAGCGCCCCGGAAGTAGGCGAACGCCGACGCCGCCATCCGGCCGTGCCGGATCGGTACCAGGTCCGGCACCCGGCTCTCGGCCTGCTGTTCCAGGAGAGCGATCGGATCCGGGCGGCCCGGCGGTGGCGACCACTCGGCGTGGCTGGAACGGGGGACCGTCTTGCGCTGGGCCCGGCCCCGCTGCCGCCATTCCAGCGGAGTCAGTACCTCGTGCGACGCGGCGAGTACACCTGGCGACATCCTGCCCATGCTTGTTCCCCCGCCCTCTGCAGCCGGGCGTGGGTAGGCCAGGGCCGCACCGCCCCGGGCGCCCCCCACACCCTGCTGTCCTGTGCTGACCTCAGGTTACGTCCCGCCCTGGGCCCCCGGTAGGGCCGACGGGCCCGCTCATTATTTCGGTTGACGATACATCGGTTACCGGGCTAACATGTCGCCCATGCCAGAGCCTCCAGGGTCGCTGGGTGCCCATGGCCGGTATGCCGGGCCGGCCACCCTGATCCTGTCCAGCCTGGCTGACGGGGCCAAACACGGATACGCGCTGACCAAGGACATCGAGGCGTTCGCCGGAGTGCGGCTGGCTCCTGGCACGCTCTACGAAGCGCTCAGCCGGCTGGACGCGCAAGGCCTGATAGAGCCGCTGCCCAGCGAGGACCGGCGGCGCCCCTACCGGCTCACCGCGGCCGGAGCGGCCGCCCTGCGGGCCCACCTGCACGATCAGCAGCGGGTCGCCGAAGTCGGGCTGCGCCGCCTGGCCACCGGCTGGGGCCCGGCGTGACCAGGGCTGATCTGGACCCGGTCGCGGCCCGGGCGGCCCGGCTGCTGCGCTGGTACCCGCCGCGATGGCGGGCCCGGTACGGCGCGGAGTTCGCCGAACTGCTGATCGCCGACCTCGCCGAGCGCCCGCGGTGCCCCGGCCGGACCGCCGACGTGGTGGGGAACGGCGTGCTGGCCCGGCTGCGCTACGCGGGCCTGGGCGGGCCGCTGCCGGACGCCGCCGACGAGGTCCGGGCCTGCCTGGCCGTCCTGGTCTGCGCGGGCACGCTGTTCCTCGTTCTCGGCGTTACCGCCTGGTCCCAGCTCGGCATCGGCTGGCAGTGGGCGCCCCCAGCGGATCGCGCCACCACGGCCGCGGTCGTGCTCATGTCCGCCGGGCTGGTGCTGGTGCTGGTGCTGGCCCTGCTGGCGGCGGTCCCGGCCTGCTGGTACCTGGGCCGGGCCGTGGCCCGCAGCCGCCGCCCCGCACCTGGCTGGGGCCGCCCCGCTTCCCTGGCCGGGCTCGGCGCCCTGGTCCTGATCCTCGGCGCCCATCACTTCGCGAACGGCTGGCCCGGTACTGGCGGGCACCCGTGGCCGCAGCAGGGCATGGTCCCCGGGGGCGTCGCCGCGTTCGGCTGGGCCGTGACCTTGTCGGTCACGTCCTACTGGGCCCATCCGGCGGCGCTGCTCGCTTTCCCGGCCGGCGAGCTCGCCTGGATGGCCATCAGCCCGGTGGCACTGGCCTGCCTGACCGGTGGCCTGACCGCCGCCGTGCGGCGGCTGGAGCTGCCCAGTGGGGTCATGCGCCACCTGGCCCGCATGGGCTGCGTCGCGATCAGCGCCATGACGCTGTTCCTGGCCGGCGGGGCCTGCTGGCTGGCTGGGGGCGGCGCGGGACCGCAAGGGCTGTTCCGGGCCGGATCGATCGACGTGGGCGCCCTGGCCGGGATGGCCCTCGCCCTGGTGGTGGCCGGCCATGCGGCCTACCGGGCGCGGGCGGCAGCCCTCCCGCACCGCCCGGCCGGGATCCCGGGATGAGCACTGTCGTGGTGGCCGTCAACCGCCTGGAAGACCTACCGTTCGCCGCGACGCTGCGACCCCACGAGGACCCCCTGGCCGCGGGCGAGGACTACGAGGGTGCCCACTTCGACGGGCTGGACCTCGACGCCCCGGACGCGCCGCGCACCCGGTTCCTGGAGTGTGCCTTCACCAAGGTGGCGGTCACCGGCGGGGCGCTGCGCCAGGCCCGGTTCAGCGAGGTGTGGCTGTCCGCCGTCCGGCTGACCGGGGTTGACCTGACGGACAGCACCTGGTCGGACGCGATGGTCACCGGGTCGTCGCTGGCCGGGGTGAACGCGCCGGGCGCCCAGCTGCGCCAGGTGGTGTTCCGCGGCGGCAAACTCGACGGGGTTAACTTCCGCGGCGCAACGCTGACCGACGTGACCTTCGACCAGTGCCTGCTGCGCGAGGTGGACTTCAGCGGCGCCACGCTGCGGCGCTGCACGTTCCCTGGCGCCCAGCTCCGCGAGGTGGACTTCAGCCAGGTCACCCTGGAGCAGGTCGACCTGCGCGGCGCCGAGCTTGGTCTCATCATCACCCCGGGTGCCCTGCGCGGCGCGACCATCAGCCCCGGCCAGCTGGCCGAGGTCGCGCCGCTGCTGGCCGAGCACGCCGGCCTCGTGGTGGCCGACGCCGCCCCGGCCTCCGGTGCGCCGGCTGATGACCCGCGCCGCCGCCGCGGCTGAACGGCCGCCGGTAACCCCCAGCGCCTAACGGGGCTGAACCTCGGCCATCTCGGACCAGCCATGGCCCGGCACGCCCTGGACGTTGATGATCTTCGGGATCTCGGCTACGGCGTCCGGAGCCCAGGCGACGAACTTCCTGAAGTGATCGGAGTTCACGTGCGCCCCGGCCGCGTCGTCCTGGAACGCCTCGACCAGCACGTACTGATTCGGGTCGTCCGCGCTCCGGGACCACTCGAAGAAGATGTTGCCCGGCTCGCCCCGGGTGCCCTGGGTGAACTCGGCCACGTCGTCCAGCCAGCTGCCGCTGCGCTCGGGCTTGATGGTCCACTTCACGACGATAAGGATCATGGATGACTCCTTCGGCATCGGGCACACAGGGCCGGTGCTGCGATCCTACAAACCGGGCGCGCGGCGGATGTTGCAGAAAGAGACGCCAGCCGGCGGCCGGGCGGCGCGCGGTGATCAGGCCAGCCGGGGCGGGAAACCACCGGTGGCGATGGGCCCCCAGCGCTCGATCGTGACCCGGATCAGCGACTTGCCCTGCTGTTGCATGGCCGTCCGGTACTCGCTCCAGTCGCTGTGCTCCCCGGCGATGCACCGGTAGTACTCGACGAGCGGCTCCAGCGCCTCCGGCAGGTCGAGCACCTCGGCCGGGCCGCTGACCTGGACCCACGGGCCGCCGAAGTCGTCGGACAGCACCAGGGCGTCCAGCTGGGGCTGACGGCGGGCGTTGTGCGCCTTGGCGCGTTCCGGGTACGTGGCCACGACCAGGCGGCCGCCGTTGTCCACGCCCGCCGTGACGGGCGAGAGCTGCAGGGAGCCATCCCGCTTCCGGGTGACCAGGACCACGTGGTGCCGGGGCCGGACGAAGTCGAGCAGCGCATCCCGGCCGACCACCTCGGCGGTGGCAATCTGAGGGCTCATTGGTACCTCCGCATCAGCTGGGGATTCTACGGGGGCCCGGGCCGGCCAGTCCGCCGGGCCAGGCCGAAGATCACGATCATGGCCCGGCGGGTCAGTAGGCCGTGTGCATCAGCGCCCGCACCTCGTCCAGCGTCTGGCCGCCCAGCTGGCTGGCCCGCTCGTGGCCGGCCGCGAGCACCCGGCGCAGGTAGCCGGGATCAGCCGCCAGCTCCCGGCGGCGGGCCCGGAGCGGCCGGAGCCGTTCGTTGAGCGCCTCGGTGACCAGCCGCTTGAGCGCGACCGCACCCCCCGAGCCGATCCCGGCGGCGACCTGCTCCGGCCGCTCGTCCAGGACCAGCGCGGCCAGCAGCACCAGGCTGGACACGGCCGGCTGGCGCTCCGGCTCGTAGCTGATGACGGGCTCGGCATCGGTCACGGCCCGGCGGATCAGCCGGGCCGTCTCGTCCTCGGAGGCGGCCAGCGTGATGGCGTTGCCCCGGCTCTTGCTCATCTTCCGGCCGTCGGTGCCGAGCAGCAGCGGAGCCGCGGACAGCAGCGCCTCCGGCACCGGGAAGTACGGCCGCCCCGGGCTGTACCGGTCGTTGAACCGCCGGGCGATCGTCCGGGTGAGCTCCAGGTGGGGCAGCTGGTCCCGGCCCACCGGGACCAGGTTGGCCCGGCAGAACAGGATGTCCGCCGCCTGGTGGACCGGGTAGCTGAACATCAGCGCGGACATGGCCGAGCCGCCGGTGGCGGCGAACTCCTCCTTGACGGTGGGGTTGCGGCCCACCTCCGCCACGCTGACCAGGCTGAGGAACGGGAGCAGCAGCTGGTTGAGCGCCGGCACCTGGCTGTGCGCGAAGATCGTGCACCGGCCCGGGTCCAGCCCGGCGGCCAGGTAGTCGGCAACCAGGCCGAACACATCGGCCGGCAGGCTATCGGCCGCGTCCCGGTCGGTGAGCGCCTGGTAGTCGGCGATGAGCACCAGCACGTTGACGCCGGTGTCCTGCAGCCGGACCCGGTTCAGCACGGTGCCGAACAGGTGGCCGACGTGCAGTGGCCCCGTCGGCCGGTCGCCGGTCAGCACCCGGAACCGCCCCGGGTCGGCGTGGATCTCGGCTTCCAGCTCGGCGCTGCGCTGCTGTGGGGAGAGGGAAACGGTCGCGGTGGGCACGGGGGCCTCCTGGGATCAGGCCTCCGGCCGGAACCGGTCGCTGGCACCGCACCGGCCCGCCCGGAGGCGAGCCGTCACGCACGTGGGGATTGGCGGCCGCCTCAGCGCGGCGGCCACCAGCCAGTGCGGATACGTCGGGTCACCCCTTCATGATAGCGGAGCGGGCCGGGCCGGGGGGCGAGCGGCGGCGGCGCTCAGCGGTACGCTCGCACGATGGCTGGCACGGTGCGGGCCGGCGCGGCGCGGGCCGGCCCGATGCGGGTACTCCTGCCGGGCCCGGAGCTGGACGATCCGCTGCAGCCCTACGCGCAGGTGGACCGGACCCGCGCGGATGGCGGCTCCTGGGTGACGGGGCACATGGTCGGCGGCCTGGACGGCTCCGCCGCGATCGGCGGCCGGGTCGCCGCCCTGTCCACGGCTCCCGACGCAGACCTATTCCAGCTGATGCGGGCGCTGGCGGACGTCGTGCTGGTCGGCGCGGAAACGATCCGCCGGGAAGGGTATGGCCCGGTCCGGCTGCCCCCGGCGCGGATCCAGGCGCGCCGCGCCGCCGGGCGGACGGACGTGCCCCCGCTGGCCGTGGTGACCCGGTCCCTGGACCTGGACTGGTCCGCACGGATCTTCCAGGCTGGCGCCGCGCCCCGCCCGCTGCTCATCACCTGCACCAAGGCCGATCCGGGCCGGGTGACCCGGGCCCGGGAGGTGGCCGACGTGGTCATGGCCGGAACCGACCGGGTCGACCCGCACGAGGCCGTGGCCCAGTTGGCCGCGCTGGGGCACCGGGTGGTGCTCTGCGAGGGTGGCCCGACCTGGCTCGGCGAACTGGTCGCGGCGGGACGGCTGGACGAGCTCTGCCTGACCATCTCGCCGCTGATGGGCGGGGACCCGCTGCCGGTCTCGATCGCGCCACCCGGCGCCCCGCTGGCCCACTTCGCGCTGCGCCACGTGCTGGGCAGTGGTGACACCCTGTTCCTGCGCTATGAGTTCCGGCCGGAAGAGCGAGGCGACGATGAGCGATGATGCGTTCACCACCCTGATGTCCTCCCTGGACAATCCGCTGATCGTGGTGACCACCGCTGAGGCCGGTGAGCGGGCGGGCTGCCTGGTCGGCTTCCACACCCAGTCGAGCATCGAGCCGGAGCGCTACTGCGTCTGGCTGTCCAAGGCCAACCACACCTACCGTGTCGCGTTGCGGTCCTCCCACCTGGCGGTCCATTTCCTGACCGACGCCGACCTGCCGCTGGCCGAGTGGTTCGGCACACGGACCGGGGACACCGTGGACAAGTTCGCCAAGCTGCGGGTGACCGACGGGCCCGCCGGTACTCCGGTGCTGGCGGACTGCCCCAACTGGCTGGTGGCCCGGCGGCATGCCCTACTCGACGAGGGCGGCGACCACGTGTGCGTGATCACCGAGCCGGTGACCGGCCACTCCGGCGGCCGGTTCACCCCGCTGCGGCTGTCCCGGGCGGCTCACCTCACCCCGGGACATCAGGCCGAGGAACGGCACGACCCTCCTACCGAACGCGCCCTTCCCGGGTAACGCCCAGCGCCGCCGCGCAGCCGTTCATGGCTGGTACGGCGGCGCCTGCGCGGCGGGTGCCCGCGCTGAGCGGGCCGGTTCTACTGCTGCGGCGGGGGGACCTGGGTGAAGCCAGCCGGGACGTGGGCGTTGTTGCCAACCGGGCTAGTTGACGCAGGCAATGCCGTCCTGGGCGTGCACCGCGCCGCCCTGCGGCCCGGTCGTCGGGATCACCGGGCTGGTGGGCACGGGTGACGCGAGACCGGACGGCAGCACCGCGGCACCGCCGAGCAGGATGCGCACCCGCCGGGCGGGCAGCGCGGCCGACGGGGTGGCGCGGACGCCGAACAGCTGGGCGAGCGCGGCGGCGTCCACGGCGGCGCCGGCCCCGTACAGCACGGCCGTGGCCGTCCGGGGCGCGGTGTTGGCCACCTGCCCGGCCCGGTAGCCCTGCCGGGCCAGCCCGGCCGAGATCCGCGCGGCCAGCCCGGCGGTCCGGCCGCCGTTGAGCACGTCCACCGTGGTGCCCCGCGGGCGGGCCGCCCGATGCGGCTGGGCCTGCCGGCGCGGCGGGTAGAACGCCGCCCGCACCAGGGCCTTCAGATACCCAACGTCAACCGCGTTGGCATCCTGCCCGTCGATGGTGGCGTAGCCCTTGATGGGCAGGGTGTGGAAGACGACGTTGCCCGGCCGCAGGTCACGCGCCTGGGCGGCGAATTCCAGCAGGTTCCAGCCCGCGTCGGTGATGACATACCGGCGGCCCACCGAGATCAGCGCGCTGACCTTGCTGAGGTCGCCGAGCACTCCCTCGGTCCGCAGTTGCTGCATGACGGAGGCGAGGAACGCCTGCTGCCGGTGCGTGCGGTCCAGGTCGCCGTTGGGCAGCCCGTCGCGCTGCCGGACGAAGGCGAGCGCCTGGGCGGCGTCGAGATGCTGGTGGCCGGCCGGGAAGTTGGCCCCGGACCTCGCGTCGTGCACCGGGCGGTTCAGGCACACCTCCACACCGCCGAACACCCGGGCGAGTTCGTAGAACCCGTCCAGGTTGACCTCGGCGAAGTGGTCCACGTGTACTCCGGTGAGCTGCTCGACGGTGGCCACGGCCGCGCGGCGGCCCGCCTCGTTACCGAGGAAGGCCACCTGGTTCTGGCCCATCCCGGGATGCCCCTGCCGCAACCGGGCCTCCTCGTAGTACATGCTGAGGCCGTAGGCCTGGTCGACCTTGCCGGCCTGCTGCGGCCCGACCGTGTCCGCGAACGTCACCCAGTCGTCCCGGGGGATCGAGAAGCCGATGGCCCGCTGGCCGCCAGCGAAAATGTGAATGAGGATCAGCGTGTTCGTGGTATTCCCGCCGGTGCCGTTCGCCACCGCGCGGGCGTTCCCGGCGTGCAGTTTGGCCAGAATACGCCCGGGCAGGATGTTCCCGTTCCAGTCCCGGCGGCTTTCCAGCCCCATGAGCAGGATGTTCTGCGCACCGGTGGACGGGCCGCTGGAAATAGCATGAGAACGGCCGATGCTGCCCACGTCCCGCACGACGAAATAGGTGAAACCGCTCGCGGTCACGGTCAGCGCAGCCAGTACGCAGGTGACCGTGTACCAGGTCGCCCGGGCTACGCGCCGCGTCCTGCTTCTCCCCGCTGACCTGCTAGTTAGGTCGGCCACCCGGTCCTGATGGACCGACTGGCCGGTACCGGCCCGCCCCCCGCGGCCCGGCCGCCCGGTTGCCCGGCGCCCCGCCCCCCGGTTACGCACAGCTATCCCCCCGGATTTCAGCTTGCTACTATTGTGCGGTGCCTGCGGGTGACTTTCCTCGCGGCAGGGCAAGTGCTAGACAAACTATTAGGAGTAATGCTGCAGCCATACCAGCAGAATGCGGATTCCCGCCCGATTTATCGTGGCGCGGGCAGTTCCTTTTTGCCCGCAGGGGCGGATGATTCACCCGGTCCGGGGCATTCCACGGATTACCCGGCGGCGGGACCGGCCGGCTGGTGGGGATCGCGGCCCGGGCGGGCCGGAGTGCTGCTCATCGTGGGCGGGGCCGCGCTGGGCCTGCTGGCTACCGTGGCGGCCGACCGTGCCCCCGGATTCTGGCTCGGGTGCTGCCTGGTGTTCAGCACCGGGCTCGCGGGCCTCGCCGTCCGGCCCAGCGCCGTCTACCGGCTGATCCCGCTCCCGCCGCTCGCCTACGTGGTGGCCGCTGCGGCGGCCGGCGTGGCGGGCGCACCGGGGCCGGGCGCGGCGGGATCCCGCGCGACGCTCGCCGTCCTCGGGACCCAGTGGCTGGCCAGCGGATTCGTGGCCATGACGGCCGCGTCCACGCTGGCCATGATCCTGGCCGTCACCCGGAGCCTGCGCTGGCGCCGCCGGTTAGCGCTCAGAGTTCGCGTAGTCAGGCAGTGGTTTGCGGACCCGGTTACCGCACCGCGCCGAGCGCGGGGGGGTCCAGGTTGCGGCCGCGGCGGTGGCCGGCTTCGGCCAGATGGCCGAGTCGTGGTGACCGTGCGGACTGGCGTTCTGATAGCCGCCGGGGGTGATGCCGTACGCGGTCCTGAATGCCCGGTGGATGGCGTACCGGCTTCGGCCGACAGCGGTGGCGAGGTCGCTGGCGGTGATCTCGCTGGCGTGGCACTCCCGGATGTACTCGCGGGCGAGCGACGCGATGGCCGCCGCACCGGCCGGGACGTGGCGCCCCGGGACCGGTGGCCGGGTGGAGGCCCGCCGCGCCAGTGCGGCGACAGCGGAGGCGATCAGCTCGTCACGGCGCAGTGCGGGCGCCTGGGTCGCCAGGGCGGAATGCAGGGCGCGCAGGGCGTCGGCCATGGCCGGGTCGCTGACCACGGGATCGGCGAAGAGGGGAAGGCCGGCGGGGGATCCACCGACATCGGTGAGGATGTCGCGGATCAGTTCGGGGCCGATGTGGATCATCCGGTAGGTGAAGCCCCCCGGGCTGCTGGCGTGGCCGTCGTGCGGATCGTCGGGGTTGAAGGCCATGACCGTTCCCCCGGCGCTGGTGTGTGCCGCCCCCCGGCACCAGAATGACTGCGCACCGGCATCGGTGACGCCGAAGGAGTAGGTCTCGTGGCTGTGCCGGTGGTAAGTGTGCCGCTCGAAGTGGGCGTGCATGGCTTCCAGCGGACGCTCGCCCGAGCGCCAGTAGGCCGACCACTCACCAGTCACGATCCCATTCTCACCTTCCGGCGCGCACCAGCGTTCAATACCGGGCCGGGCGGGCCGGGCAGGCTGGATGCCATGCGCTTCGACACGAAGATCGCCATAGTGGTGCGCGCGGATCTGGCGATATGGCAGAAACTGAACGTCACCGCGTTCCTCGCCAGCGGGGTCGCGGCCGGGGTGCCCGGTATTACCGGCGAGGACTACCTCGACAGCTCGGGCCACGCCTACCTGCCGATGTACCGTCAGCCCGTGCTGGTCTACGCAGCGGATGGCCCGGCGCTCGGCCTCGCCCGGACTCGGGCGCTGGAACGGGGGCTGCCAGCGGCCGTCTACATCGATGAGATGTTCAAGACCGGCAACGATGAGGACAACCGGGCGGCCGTGCGGGCGGTGGCCGCCGATGAGATGAGCTTGGCGGGACTTGCGGTCCATGGACCGAAGAACGTCGTGGACAAGGTCCTCAAGGGCCTGCGACTGCACCCATGACCCCAGGGAGTTGCCCGGCCGCGGCGGCCGGTCAGGTGTCGTAGTCGAGGGTGAGGCTGGCGGTGACCGGGAGGGACTGGCAGGTCAGCACGAAACCGTCGCGGATCTCGGCCTCCTCCAGCGCGTAGTTGCGCCGCATGTGCACCTCCCCGGCCGTCACCCGCGCCCGGCAGGTGCCGCACACCCCGCCCTTGCAGGCGAACGGCAGATCGGGCCGGGCGCGTTGCGCCGCCTCCAGGACCGGGATGTCCCGGGGCAGCACCAGGCGGGTGGACCGGCCGTCCAGGACGACCGTCACCTCGGTGGTCAGCCCGCCGGCCGTGACCTCCTCGTGCCGGGCCGGCGGGGGCGGGACCGCCCCGGCGTAGAACAGCTCCCGGTGCACGCGGGCCGCGGGCACGCCCAGCCCGCGCAGCACGCCCTGGGCGGATGTGGTCATGTCCAGCGGGCCGCACAGCCACCAGTGCGCCACGCCGCGGGGGTCGGCCAGCCGGGGCAGCAGGGCGGCCAGCTTGACCGCGTCCAGCCGGCCGGTGAGCAGCTCCGACCCGCGGACCTCGCGGGACAGCACGTGCACCAGTTCCAGGCGGGCCGGGTACCGGTCCTTGAGATCGGCCAGTTCGTCGGCGAACATCACCGTGTCGGCGTGCCGGTTCCCGTACAGCAGGGTGACCGTGGCCGCCTCGTCGCGCAGCACCGTGGCCGCGACCGACAGCACCGGGGTGATCCCCGACCCGGCCGCGATCATCACGTGGTGCCCGGGCGCGGGGCGCGGCGGGGTGAACGAGCCCGTGGGCGTGCCGACGTCGATCTCGTCGCCGGGCCGGACCCCGTGCACCAGCCAGGCCGAGAACAGGCCGCCCGGGACCTCCCGCACGCCGATGCGCGGCCGGGCGCCCTCCGGGGCGCAGATCGAGTAGGACCGCCGCTCGTCCCGGCCGTCCAGCCAGCGGCGCAGGGTGAGGG
The DNA here is from genome assembly GCA_963837515.1 of uncultured Actinomycetes bacterium. Lineage (GTDB taxonomy): Bacteria > Actinomycetota > Actinomycetes > Streptosporangiales > Streptosporangiaceae > RYN-230. The sequence goes on along the minus strand of CAWINT010000012.1, from coordinate 194,868 downwards.
ACTGGCCGGCCCGGAACGCGTACCGCCCGGCCAGCGCGGCGGGCACCTCGAAGGTGACCGCGACGGCGTCGGCGCACAGCGGGGTCACCTCGGCCACCGGCAGCGCGAAGAACTCCCCCCGCAGCCGGGACGGCGGATCGATCACCGCGGTCACGCTCACACCTCCTTGACGCGCTCGAAGGGCTCCTGGCAGGCCGCGCAGCGGTGCAGGGAGCGGCATGCGGTGGCGCCGAACGCGGAGATCAGCGCGGTGTCCGCCGACCCGCAGCGCGGGCAGCGGACCGGGGCGCGCGGGGTGAGAACCAGCGGCACCGGCCCGGCCGGGCGGCGCGGCGCGGGCCCGGGCGGGGCGATGCCCGCCTCGGCCAGCTTGCGGCGCCCCGCCGGGCTGATCTGGTCGCTGCCCCACGGGGGGGAGAGCACGGTGCGCACCTCGACCCGGGCGAACCCGGCCGCACACAGCGCGCTGACCAGGTCGTCGCGCATGGTGGCCAGGGCCGGGCACCCGGTGTAGGTCGGGGTGATCGTCACGGTCACGGCCCCGTCCGCGTCGCGCACGTCGCGGAGCACGCCCAGCTCGGCCAGGGTCAGCATGGGCAGTTCCGGGTCGGTCACCGTCTCCGCCACCGCCCGGGCGGTCCGCGGTCCCGCCCCCGCCCCGCTCACCACGACGCCCCGGGGTAGGCGCGGGCCACGCTCTGCAGTTCGGCCAGCAGGTAGCCCATCGCCTCGGTGTGCACGCCATCCCGCCCGGTCCGGCCGCCTACCCCGACGCGCGGCGGCAGCTGCGGGACCGACAGCGTCGCCGCCGCCAGCACCTGCGTCATGACCTGGTCGAACTCGGCACGTACCGTGGACGGGTTGACGGCCAGGCGGCCGGCGGCCAGCCGCGCTTCCACCTCGTGCGGGACGAACAGCTCCGGCACGAACGGCCACACCGCGTCCAGCCCGGCCTGGGCCCGCTGCCGGGAGTACTCCGTGCCGTCGCCCAGCCGGATCAGCCACTGGGCCGCGTAGTCCCGGTGGTAGGCGACCTCGTTGACCCCCTTGGCGGCGATCGCCGCCAGGACCGGGTCCGCCGTGTCCGCGAGCCGGTGCAGCAGGGCCAGCCGCCAGGTGGTGAAGACCAGCAGCCGCGCGGTCAGCTCGCCGAAGTCGCCGTTAGGCAGTTCCGCCAGCCGGACGTTGAGAAACTGGGACTCGGGACGGGAGAAGGCGTACTCGTCCTCGCCGCGCCCGGTGCCGTCGGCCACGCCCGCGCGGGCCAGCAGCAGCCGGGCCTGGCCCAGCAGGTCCAGCGCGATGTTGGCCAGGGCGACCTCGTCCTCCAGCTCCGGGGCGTGGCTGCACCACTGCTGCAGCCGGTGCGAGAACACGAGTGCGTCATCCCCCAGCATCAGGCAGTACGCGGCCAGGTCGGCGCCGTCCGCCCCGGGCGGCAGCACCTGATCCACTCCGGCCAGCGGGTCGGTGAACCCGGTGCCGAACGCCCACCGGGTGTCGTTCTCCTCGGTGATCGCCTCGTAGACGTTGTCGAAGGACATGGCGGCTCACATGTGCGGCACGTTGGCCGGGATGTCGTAGAAGGTGGGGTGCCGGTAGGCCTTGTCCCCGGACGGCGCGAAGAACGGGTCCTTCTCCTCCGGGCTGGACGCGGTGATGGCCGCGGACGGTACCACCCAGATGCTCACGCCCTCGTTACGCCGGGTATAGAGGTCCCGGGCGTGGTGCAGCGCCATCTCCGCGTCGGCCGCGTGCAGCGAGCCCACGTGCACATGGTTCAGGCCGCGCTTGCCCCGCAGGAACACCTCCCACAGTGGCCACTGGTCCCGGCCGGCGCCGGCCGGGACCGTGCCGCCGGTGCTGCTGCCGGTGCCGCCGCCCGTGCCGCCGCCGCCGCTGTTGCCGCCGCCGCTGTTGCCGCTCATGCCGCCGCCGTCCGGGCCGCCTGCTTGGCCGCGTGCGCGACGGCCGCCTCGCGGACCCAGGCGCCGGCTTCGTGCGCCGCCCGCCGGTGCGCGATCCGCTCCGCGTTGCACGGCCCATTGCCCCCGACCACCTGCTGGAACTCGGGCCAGTCGACCGCGCCGAAGTCGTAGCGGCCCTGTCCGGCGTTCCACCGCAGCTCCGGGTCGGGCAGGGTGACGCCGAGCGCCTCGGCCTGCGGCACCGTCATATCCACGAAACGCTGCCGCAGGTCGTCGTTGCTGTGCCGTTTGATCTTCCACGCCATGGACCGGGCGCTGTTCGGGGAGGCCGCGTCCGGCGGGCCGAACATCATCAGCGACGGCCACCACCAGCGGTCCACCGCGTCCTGGACCATCTCCCGCTGCGCCGGAGTGCCGTGCATCATCGTCATCAGCAGCTCGTAGCCCTGCCGCTGGTGGAACGACTCCTCTTTGCAGATGCGGATCATCGCCCGTGCGTAGGGCGCGTAGGAGCAGCGGCACAGCGGCACCTGGTTGCAGATGGCCGCGCCGTCCACCAGCCAGCCGATCACGCCGACGTCGGCGAAGGTCAGCGTCGGGTAGTTGAAGATCGAGGAGTACTTCTGCCGCCCGGAGATCAGTCGGCCGGTGAGGTCGGCCCGGTCAGCGCCGAGCGTCTCGCACGCGGAGTACAGGTACAGCCCGTGCCCCGCCTCGTCCTGCACCTTGGCCAGCAGGATCGCCTTGCGGCGCAGTGAGGGGGCCCGGGTTATCCAGTTGCCCTCGGGCTGCATGCCGATGATCTCCGAATGCGCGTGCTGCGCGATCTGCCGGATCATCGTGGCCCGGTAGGCGTCCGGCATCCAGTCCCGCGGCTCCACCCGGGCATCCCGGGCGATGGTCGCCTCGAAGTCCCGCTCCAGGGCCGCGTCGGGTGCTACGGCTGTTTCCGGCACTGCGCCTCCCGGCGTTGATTACCGACCGAACGTTCAGGTAATTAATAATGATAGCCTCTCACGGTGGTCAATCCCGCTCCGGCTGACGCCGCCCAGGCCATGTTCGCGGACGACGCGGCCTCCCGGGCCCTCGGCATCGAGCTGGTCGAGGCAGCCGGCGGCAACGCGGTGGCCCGGATGCGGGTCACCGAGCTGATGGTCAACGGGCACGGCCTCGCGCACGGCGGCTACCTGTTCCTGCTGGCCGACACCGCGTTCGCCGGTGCCTGCAACAGCCACGGCCCAGTCACAGTGGCCGCCGGGGCGGAAATCTCCTTCGTGGCCAGTGCCCGGCTGGGCGACCTGCTCACGGCGGTGGCCACCGAGCGCACCCGGTACGGGCGCAACGGCATCTACGACGTAACGGTGTTCCGCGGCGAGCCGCACGGGGCCGACGTCATCGCCGAGTTCCGCGGCCGCAGCCGGACCATCGGGCGCCCGGCGGCCCAGGGCTGAGCCGTGCCGGCCACCGGAGTGCCCCCGCCCCGGCGCGGTCGCCCCGGCTACGACCTGGAGTCCCTGCTGGCCGTCGCGGTCCGGCTGTTCAACGAACGCGGGTACGACGGCACCAGCATGGAAGACCTGTCCCGCCGGCTGGGGATCACCAAGTCCGCCATCTACCACCACGTCCCGGGCAAGGCCGAACTGCTCCGGCTGGCCACGGACCGGGCCCTCGACGGCCTGTTCGCCGAGGCCGCCAAGCTGGACGCGGTGGACGGCCGGGCCATCGACCGGCTGGAGCACCTGGTGCGGGGCAGCGTCATGGTGCTGGCCGACCAGTTGCCGTTCGTCACGCTGCTGCTGCGGGTCCGCGGCAATACCCCGGTCGAGCGGGCGGCGCTGGCCCGGCGGCGCCAGTTCGACCGGCTGGTGGCCGACCTGGTGGCCAAGGCCGTGGCCGAGGGCGACCTGCGGCCCGACGTGGACCCCGCGACCGCCGCCCGGCTGCTGTTCGGCATGGTCAACTCGCTGACCGAGTGGTACCGCCCGCGGGGCGGGGCCAGGGCGGCCGCGCTGGCCGACACGGTGGTCACCGTCGGGCTGGACGGGCTGCGGGTCCGGGACCGCCACGCGCCGCCGCGGTGAGTCAGCGCTTGGCGTCGATCCGGGTGCCGAGATCGGCACCCTCGCAGATCTGCCGCATCACGCCGACGGCGGCCACGTCGAACACGTGCATGGTCAGGCCCTGCTCGTTGGCCAGCACCAGCGCGCTGGTGTCCATCACCCGCACGCCGGCGGCCAGCGCCTCGTCATAGGTCAGCCGGGTGTAGCGGACCGCGGACGGGTTGACGTTCGGGTCGCTGTCGTACACCCCGTCCACCCCGCGCTTGGCCACCAGCAGGGCATCGGCCTCCAGTTCCAGCGCCCGCTGCACGGCCGGGTAGTCGGTCGTGACGTAGGGCTGGCCGATGCCCCCGGCCAGGATCACGATCAGTCCTTGCTCGAGGTGGCGGATGGCGCGGAGCCGGATGAACGGCTCGGCCACGCTCTGCATCGGCATCGCGGTCATCACCCGGATGTCGGTGTCCGTCCGCGCGGTCAGCACGCCGCGGAGCATCAGCGCGTTCATCACCGTGCCGAGCATTCCGATGTTGTCCGCCTCGGCCCGGCTGATGCCCCAGCCCGCAGCCATCCGGCCGCGGAAGTGGTTGCCGCCCCCCACCACCACCGCGACCTGCACGCCCAGCCGGTGCACGGACAGCAGCTCGTCGGCGACCTGGGCCAGGCTGGCCGGGGCCACCCCCGTGCCGGCCGGCCCGGCCAGCGCCTCGCCGCTGAGTTTCACGACCACCCGGCGATACCGCGGCACCGTCGCCTCCTGCCTTCCCGGCCGCTCACGCGGGCGGCCGGAGCCACGCTACCGCAGGTCACGGGGCCGCCGCCGGCCGGGCACGAAGCTTGGTAGGCCAGGGTTCCCGCAGATAACCCCGGCCTGAGGCCCGTGGTTCACCCCGTGGACGCCTGCGGCCCGCAGCATGGCCACGCTGCCGCAGGAAGCAGCCGATCTGCCGTCGAACCGGAGAGCGCGCGCCAGTGGTACTTATCTCCGCGCACTGTGACCATTCAGGGGATGCGGGACCGAGCACCTACCAGACCTTCCGGGACGCGCTGGCCAGCGGCGCCGAATACGCCGAGTTCGATGTCCGCCGGACGGCGGACGGCGTCCTGGTCGTGCAGCACGACGCCCGGGCCGGCTCCGGCGGCCCGCTCATCGCGGGGCTGCGCTACCGGGAGCTGTGCGACCGGCTGGGTTACCCGGTCCCGCAGGTGGACGAGGTCATGGCCATCATCGCAGGCCGCCTGCAGGGCCATCTGGACCTGAAGGAAACCGGCTACGAAGAACGGGTGACCGGGCTGGCCCGGTCCATCCTGGGCCCGGAGAATTTCGTGGTGACCACCCTGGAGGACGAGTCGGTGGCCACCGTGAAGCGCGCCTTCCCCGACGTCCGGGCCGCGCTGTCGCTGGGCCGCAGCCTGCGCGGCGTGCCACGGCGCCGCTGGACGGGCGTGCGGCACAGCGAACTGTTCCCGCTGCCCCGGATCCGGGCCTGCGGCGCCGACTGGGTGGCGGTGAACTACCGGCTGGCGCGGCTGGGCGTGGCCCGGGCGTGCCACCGGCACGGCGTCGGGGTCATGGTCTGGACCGTGGACTCCGGCCCGCTGATCGACCGCTTCCTCACCGATCCGCGGATCGACGTGCTCATCACCAACCGGCCCGGTCACGCCGCCCGCCGCCGCGCCGCGCTGCACGTCCCGGCCGGCACATCAGCAACACCGACCTCAGCGACCCGGCTGCCAGCCTCGTGATGTTGACTTCAGTGCTGCGATAGCAGCAGCAAGGCCGACATCATCGGGAGGCGCGGTGCCGGGCTGGGTCGAGCACGCGGTGTGGTGGCACCTGTATCCGCTGGGGTTCACCGGCGCCCCGATCCGGCCCGGGGACGGGGCGGCCGGGGCGGGGCGGCCGGGGGCGGGGCGGCCGGGGGCGGGGCGGTGGTGCACCGGCTGCGCCGCGTCGAGGACTGGCTGGGCTACGCCGTGGACCTGGGGGTGTCCGGGCTGGCCCTGGGGCCGGTGTTCGCCGCCGGGACGCACGGGTACGACACCGTGGACCACCTCCGCATCGACCCCCGGCTGGGCGACGAGGCCGATTTCGACCGGCTCGTCGGCGCGGCGCACGAGCGCGGACTGCGGATCCTGCTCGACGGGGTGTTCAACCACGTCGGGCGGGGCTTTCCCGCCTTCGCGGCGGTGCTGGAGCAGGGCCCGGCCGCCGCCACTGCGTCCTGGTTCCAGCTGTCCTGGCCCGAGGGCGCCGGCCCGGGGACCGAGCCCGGGTACCGGACGTTCGAAGGGCACCCGTCGCTGGTGGCGCTCAACCACGGCGAGCCCGCCGTGGCCGACTACGTCGCGCGGGTCATGACGCATTGGCTGGCGCGGGGCGCGGACGGCTGGCGGCTGGACGCTGCCTACGCTATCCCGCCCGCGTTCTGGGCCTCGGTGCTGCCCCGGGTCCGCGCCGCCCATCCGGGCGCCTACCTCGTCGGCGAGGTCATTCACGGCGACTACCCGCGCATCGTGGCCGAGTCGGGGATGGACGCGGTCACCCAGTACGAGCTGTGGAAGGCGATCTGGAGCTCGCTGAACGACGGCAACTTCTTCGAACTGGCCTGGGCGCTGGACCGGCACAACGAGTTCCTGGACACGTTCGCCCCGTACACGTTCGTCGGCAACCACGACGTCACCCGGCTGGCCAGCCAGCTGGTCAACGAGGCCCACCTGCCGCTGGCGCTGGCCATCCTGCTCAGCGTGGGCGGCACCCCGGCCATCTACGCCGGCGACGAGCAGGCGTTCCGCGGTGTCAAGGAGGACGGTCCCGGCGGCGATGACGCCGTCCGCCCGGAGTTCCCGGCCACCCCGGCCGGGCTGGCGCCACAAGGCTGGCCCACCTACCGGCTGCACCAGCAGCTCATCGGGCTACGGCGGCGGCATTCCTGGCTGCACCAGGCCCGGACGAGCGTGCTGCACCTGGCCAGCACCGCGTTCGCCTACGCCGCGCGCGGCGGCGGCCACCAGCTGATCACCGCGCTGAACACCGGGGACGCACCGGCTGAGCTGCCGGTCGCCGGGGCTACCGCGGTCCACGCCGGGACCGGGGACCTCCGCCGGCCGGGGACGCCGGAGGCGGTCATCGGCCTGCCCGGGCACAGCTGGGCCATCCTCGGCTGACGGCTCACCGCTGACACGGCCGTGCCACCCGCCCCAGCCGGTTAGCGCGCCGCGGTGAGGGCGCCGAACGGGGCGCCGTTCACTTTCTCGGCGATGCCGGCGCGGTCCAGGTAGGGCGTGATGCCGCCCAGGTGGAACGGCCACCCGGCGCCGAGAATCAGGCACAGGTCGATGTCCTGCGGGGCGGCCACCACCCCCTCGGCCAGCATCAGCCGGATCTCCTCGGCCAGCCCGGCCAGCGCCCGCTGCCGGACCTCGTCGGCGGTGGCCGGCCGGTCCCCGCCGGCCAGCAGCGCCACCACCTCCGGGTCGATGGCCAGGCCGGCCCCGTACACCGCGGTCTTGCCCGCCTCGACCAGCCCGCGCAGCTTCGGCGAGACCGGGAACCGGTCACCGAACGCCTGGTGCAGCGTCTGCGCCACGTGCAGCGCCACCGCCGGGCCGACCAGCTGGAGCAGCAGGAACGGGGACATCGGCAGGCCGAGCGGGTCCAGGGCGTGCTCGGCCACCTCCACCGGGGTGCCCTCGTCCACGGCCGCGATCACCTCACCGAGCAGCCGGGTGAGCAGCCGGTTGACCACGAACGCGGGCGCGTCCTTAACCAGCACGCAGGACTTCTTCAGCGACTTGCCCACGGCCAGGGCGGTGGCCAGGGCCACGTCGCCGGTGGCCGTGCCACGGATGATCTCCAGCAGCGGCAGCACGGCGACCGGGTTGAAGAAGTGGAACCCGACCACCCGCTCCGGGTGGGCCAGGCCGGCCGCCATGGTGGTCACCGACAGCGAGGAGGTGTTGGTGGCCAGCACGCACTCGGCGCCGACCACCGCCTCCACCTCGGCGAACACCTTCTGCTTGACCGCCATCTCCTCGAACACGGCCTCGATCACGAAGTCTGCGTCAGCGAACGCGGTCTTGCTCAGCGAGCCGGTGACCAGCCGCTTGAGCCGGGCCGCCTGGTCGGCCCGGACCCGCTGCCGGGCCGCCAGCCTGTCGATCTCGCCGTGCACGTAACCGACCCCGGCGTCGAGCCGGGCCTGGTCCAGGTCGGTGAGCACCACCGGCACCTGCAGCCGCCGGGCGAACAGCAGCGCGATCTGCGCGGCCATCAGCCCGGCCCCGACGATGCCGACCTTGGTGACCGGGCGGGCCAGCGCCTTCTCCGGCGCGCCCGCCGGGCGCCGGGCCCGCTTCTGGGTCAGGTCGAAGGCGTAGAGGCTGGCCCGCAGTTCGTCGCTCATGATGAGGTCGGCCAGCGCCTCGTCCTCGGCGGCGAACCCCTCGTCGCGGGACCGGCCGCCCGCCGCGGCGACCAGGTCGATCGCCCGGTACGGGGCGGGGGCGGCGCCGTGCAGCTTGCCGTCGGCGAAGAACCGGGCCGCGGCCGCGGCCTGCGCCCAGTCCTCGGTGATCTCGGGCCGGGTCACGGTCACCTGGCCGGCCAGCACCCGGGCCGCCCAGCGCAGCGATTCCTCCAGGAAGTCGGCGGGCTCGAAGATCGCGTCGGCGATGCCGAGCTCGAACGCCTGCCGGCCGGAGATCATCCGGTTCTGGCTCAGCGCGTTCTCGATCATGACCTTGAGCGCCTTACCTGGGCCGATCAGGCGGGGCAGCAGGTAGGTGCCGCCCCAGCCCGGCACCAGCCCCAGGAACGTCTCGGGCAGGGCGACGGCGGTCACCCCGGCCGAAATCGTTCGGTGCGAACAGTGCAGTGCCACCTCGAGGCCACCGCCCATCACGGCACCGTTCACGAACGCGAACGTGGGCACCGGCAGCTCGCCGAGCCGCCGGAACACGGCGTGGCCGAGCTGGGCGATGCCCTGGGCCTTGTCCCGGGTGTCGATCAGCCGCACGCCGCCCAGGTCGGCGCCGACGGCGAAGACGAACGGCTTGCCGGTGATCCCGACCGCGGCAATTCGCTGCGGCCCGGCCTCCGGCGTGGCCCGCGCGGCCACCGCGTCCAGAGCCGCGTTCAGCTCCAGCAGGCCGGCCGGGCCGAACGTGTTCGGCTTGGTGTGGTCGCGCCCGTTGTCCAGGGTGATCAGCGCGAGGGTGCCCGCGCCGCCGGGCAGTTCGACGTCGCGGACCAGGGCCCGGGTGACCACCTCGCCCGGGAACAGTGCGCGCAGCTCCTCCTGGCCGGTCATGCCGCCCCCTCGCGGTTGGTGTTCTCCCAGAGCACGGTCGCGCCCATGCCCATGCCGATGCACATCGTGGTCATCCCGTAGCGCACCTCCGGGTGCCCGGCGAACTCCCGGGCCAGCTGGATCATCAGCCGCACGCCGGAGGCGGCGAGCGGGTGGCCGACCGCGATCGCCCCGCCCCACGGGTTCACCCGCGGGTCGTCCTCAGCGATCTTGAAGTGGTCGAGGAAGGCCAGGACCTGGACGGCGAACGCCTCGTTTATCTCGATCAGGCCGATGTCGTCCATGGTCAGCGCGTTGCGGGCGAGCAGCCGCTCGGTGGCCGGGATGGGGCCGACCCCCATCACCTCGGGCTCCACGCCGGCGAAGGAGAAGTCGGCCAGCCGCATCCGGGCGGGCAGCCCCAGTTCGGCGGCGACCTCCTCGGCGGCCAGGATGCAGCCGGTCGCGCCGTCGTTCAGCCCGGCCGAGTTGCCCGCCGTGACGTTGCCGTGCGGGCGGAACGGGGTCTTGAGGCCGGCCAGTCCTTCGGCCGTGGTGCCGGGCCGGGGCGGCTCGTCCCGGGTGGCCAGGCCGTAACCCAGCTCGGCACTGCGCACCGCCATCGGGACCAGGTCCGGCTGGATCTGGCCGGCCGCGTAGGCCTCGGCCACCTTGCGCTGGCTGGCCGCGGCGTAGCGGTCCGCGCGCTCCCTGGTGATCTCGCCGAACCGGTCGTGCAGGTTCTCCGCTGTGGACCCCATGACCAGGGCCGAGGTGTCCACCAGCCGCTCGGACAGGAAGCGCGGGTTGGGGTCCACGCCCTCGCCCATCGGGTGGTGGCCCATGTGCTCGACCCCGCCCGCGATGGCCACGTCGGTCGCGCCGAACGCGATGCTGCCGGCCACCGTGGTGGCCGCGGTGAGCGCGCCCGCGCACATCCGGTCGATGGCGTAGCCGGGCACGCTCTTCGGCAGCCCGGCCAGCACCGCGGCGGACCGGCCGATGGTCAGGCCCTGGTCGCCGATCTGGGTCGTGGCCGCGATGGCCACGTCGCCGATGCGCTCCGGCGGCAGGCCCGGGTTGCGCCGCAGCAGTTCCCGGATCACCCGCACGACGAGGTCGTCGCCGCGGGTTTCCGCGTACAGGCCCGTCGGGCCCGCCTTCCCGAACGGGGTCCGGACGCCGTCTACGAAGACCACGTCGCGTGCGCTACGAGCCACGGTCACCTTCCCAAGCCGGCCAGCGATGTGCCAGGTATGTTACTAGTCAGTAACCTTACCCGACGCCGGGCCCGGCGGAAAGCGGCCACCGCCCGGGCCGGCGGGCGCCCGCCGGAGCTGACGTTCTGCTACGGCGACCCGGTTCACTTTCGGGAAACGGTGAGCAGGTGGGCTCCCCACGGGTCCAGGCCCACGAACAGCCCCGGGCCGGCGAGTTCCCCGCCGTCCCGCTCGAACACGCGGTGGCTGAGCAGGTCCGCGAGCCGCCAGTCGCGGCCCGGGAGGCCGGGCCAGGCCAGCGGGATCCGCCCCTGGGCGGGCTGCCCGGACAGGTTGACCACGGCCAGGTGGCGGGCTCCGCCGGGCGCACCGTCCCAGGACCAGGCGAGCAGGTTGCGGCACGACTGGTTGTCGGGCCATCCGGTGACCTCCAGCAGTTGCCAGGAACCGGTGCGCACCCGGTGCCGGCGGACCGTGGCCAGCAGGTGGCGGTACCACTCGGCGCAGGCCGGGTCGGGCTGCTCGGCCGGCCGCCGGGACAGGAACACCGGCACCCGCACCCGGCGCCCCTCGAACTGGCCCTCATGCCACAGGGTCGCGCCCGGCAGGGTGGCGACGGCCACGGCCGCGGCCCGCTCGGCGCCGGGCTGGAGCACCGTGGCGGCCCGGGGCTCGTCGTGGTTCTCCAGGAAGCGCAGCAGCCGGTCCTGGTAGGCCGGATCGGCCCGCAGGTGCTCACGGACAGCGGACGGATCCCCCGCCACGATCCGGTCGTAGAGCCGCTTGTCGTAGCAGAACTGGAAACCCTGCTGCTGCAGTTCTTCCTCCATGTCCCAGTAGGCCTCGGCGATGAGCACGGTCTGCGGGTGGCGGCGGCGCAGCACGCCGAGCACGGCCGGCCAGAATTCGGCGGCCGGCTCCGGTCCGGCGCGGCCGCCCCAGGTCTGGGCGAAGACCCGGTTGATCAGCAGCATGGCCATGTCGCAGCGGATCCCGTCGCACTGCCCGGCGATGGCCGCCAGCGTGTCGGCGGTCGCGGCCCGCAGCGCCGCTGAGAACGCGTTGAGCTGGACGGTATCGGTCCAGGGCGGGAAGTACGGGTCACGGCCGTGCGCCAGCACCTGGCCGCCGGCCAGTATCCAGCCGCCCGGGCCGGCTTCGAGGTCGTGCTCGTCACCGCGGACGAAGAACTCCGGGTGGCTGGCCACCCAGGGGTGGTCCGGTGCGACATGGTTGGGCACATAGTCGAGGATCAACCGCACGTCCCGGGCCGCCAGGCCAGCCCGGGCGGCGGTCAGGCCGTCCGGGCCGCCGAAGGCCGGGTCCGCGCGGTAGCGGCGTACGCAGTAGGGCGAGCCCAGCAGATCGCCGGGCTGCAGGTCCGGGAGCGCGTCGCGGAATGAGGCCTGGACGGCCGTCTCGGCGGCCGCGACCGCCAGCCCCGCCGGGCTCCGTTCCCATACCCCCATCAGCCACACCGCGTCCACGCCATCCGGAGTGACCGCGTCCCAGTCGGCGGCGGTCACGCCGTCCAGCGTCACCCGCCGTCCCGCCCGGCGGGACAGCTCGCCCAGCCACACGGCCGTGTTGATCTCGTAGATCACCGGCCGCCCCGGCCAGCCCGTCATCGGGGGCCGCCCGGTCGTCCGGCCCGCCCGCAGGTAGTGCTCATGACCCACTCCGTCATCATCGGCCGCCACGCCCTATCGCCGCTCATCGTTCCCCGTCCCTCGGAGGCCAGGCGCGGTGAGTGGAGTTTCGGCCCGGTGGCGTAGCTGCCCGGCCGGCGGCATCCTCGGCAGTGATGAGGCCCGTCCCCGCAGGCTCCCCGCCATCCGGGCCGAATCTGCTGCTGACGGCCGGATTCCGGTCGGCCACCCGGTAGGGATGAGGACGGCGGGGCCGGTCGTGTGCAGGGTCGACCGCAGAACCCCCGTAATGAGGAGGACGACATGGTGTTCCGGCGACGCCCGCTGTTGCGGGCCGCGGCGGTGGGCGGCGGAGCCTACGTAGCAGGCAAGCGGGCCGCGCAGCGTTCGGCGGACCGGCAGCAGACGGAAGATGAGCAGAACGCCCGCATCAACGACCTCGAACAGCAGCAGACCCAGGCCCCCGAGCCGGGCGGCCAGCAGGCGGCCGCCCCGGCCCCGGCCGCCAGCTCACCGCTGATCGACCAGCTCAACCAGCTCGCCGCGCTGCACCAGCAGGGCGTGCTGAGCGACGACGAGTTCGCCGCCGCCAAGGCCAAGCTGCTCGGCAGCTGACCCGGACCCCGGCCCGGCCCGGCTGACCCGGGGCCTGATGACCCGGGCCCGGGCTGGGCGGGCGGTCAGACAGCGCGGGTGGACCGCGCCTAGGACGGCGACGGCCCGAGCGCCCGCAGGGCCCGGCAGGGCCCGCAGCGAAGCCGCGAAGGACTGCAGCCGGCCGGCACCTCCCCGCCACGATGCGCCCCGCACGGGCCACCCCGCCTCATCCGCGCCGGGGGATGGCGGGACCCGACTTCCTGACGGCGCCCCGGCAGTTCCATGGCACCTTCCGCACCAGGGCAGCCGGCCTGCGCAGGCCCGGCACTGGCGAGCCTGGTGCAGCCGAAATGGCGCCCGTTATTGGCCGGTCGTTCACCCGTTATTAGGCCGTCGTTCGGCCGAGCCGGGCCGTTGGTCCCTTGCGTCTTTGCTGAGCATATGCTCAGGATGATTGGGTGTATGGCTACCCGGTCAGGAAGCTGCGCGGGGGACCATCAATTCTGGCCCTGGTGCGCGCGCCGATTCCCGAGTCACATCGCGCCAGTTCTCCCGTCCCGGTGGAGACCAAGTTCTCCCCCCAGGGCCTGCCGACGGCGTGGATCGAGCGGAGCGCGGCGGTCCGGCGGCTGGCGGCGACCCCGGCCCGGGTGGTGCTCATGGAGGCGCCGGCCGGGTACGGCAAGACGACGCTGGCCGCGCAATGGAGGGCCGCGGTGGCCGGTGGCCGGCCATTTGCCTGGCTTTCTCTGGACGACGACGACAACGATCCGCGCAATCTGTGGCGGGACATCGTCCACTCGGTGGGCCAGGCCGATCGCGGCGTCGCCTGTCAGTCCCTGCTGCGCGAGCTCGGCGGCGACAGCCCGGACATCACCGGGACGGTACTCCCGGGCCTGATCAACGAGCTGGCGGTACTCACCCGGCGGATCACCCTGGTGCTGGATGGTTACCAGGTCATCCGGGACCGGCGCTGCCACGAGCAGCTGAGCTTCCTCCTGCTGCACCTGCCCGCCACGGTGCAGCTGGGGCTGCTCACCCGCAGCGATCCGGCGCTGCCGCTGGCGCGGCTCCGGGCGGCCGGCGAACTGCTCGACCTGCGCGTGCCCGATCTGCGGTTCACTCCCGCCGAGACCGCGGCGCTGCTGCGGTCGCGGTCCGGAGTGACGCTCAGCCGGACCGCCCTGGCCGAGCTGGGCGAGCGTACCGAGGGCTGGCCCGCCGCGGTCGGCCTGGCGGCGCTGGCCTGGCGCGACGAGCAGGCACCCGGTGCCCGGCCCCAGCCGGGGGCCAGGGCCGACCGGATGGTCGCCGAGTTCCTGGAACAGGAGGTGATCAGCCGTCAGCCGCCGAGGGTCCAGCAGTTCCTGGTCCGGACCTCGATCCTGGACCGGTTCTGCGCGCCGCTGTGCGACGCCGTGCTGGGCACCTCCGCGGCGGCGGAACTGCTCGACATCGCCGACCGGGAGAACCTCTTCCTGATCCCGCTGGACGAGACCCGGCGCTGGTACCGGTACCACCCGCTGATGGCGCAGGCGCTGCGCGGCCTGCTCCGCCGCGGGGAGCCGGAGCTGGCCGCCACGCTACACGAGCGCGCCAGCCGGTGGCACCGCCGGGCCGGATCAGCGGACGAGGTCATCACGCACGCGATCGCTGCGGGCGACATCCCGGGCGCCGTCAGCCTCGTCGGCGCACACTGGGCGGAATACGCGTCCTCGGGCCGGCTGACGGTGGTGCGGGGCTGGCTGCGCGGGATCGGCGACGCCGCCATCGCGGCGTATCCGCTGGCCGCGCACGCCGCGGCGTGGGCCGCGGCCCTCAGCGGCGATCAGGAATCGGTCCGCCGCTGGCTGCCGGTGCTGGCCGCGGCGGCGCACCCGGAGCCGATGCCGGACGGCATCGCCTCGCTGCAGTCGTCCGCCGCCCTGCTGCGCGGGGTGTTCGGCTTCGAGGGCATCCGCGCAATGCGCGAGGCGGCCGATGAGGCCGCCAAACTGGAAAGCGACCCGGCCTCTCCGTGGTACGCGCTGGCCCAGGTGGCGCTGGGCTACAGCCGCTACCTGACCGGCGACCTGGCGGAGGCCGAAGACGCCCTGCAGGCGGCCGTGGCCAGCGGGTCCGCCGGCCCGATGGTCCAGATGATCAGCCTGTCGGCGCTGGCGCTGGTGCTGGCCGACCTGGGCCGGCTCGCCGAGGCGGAGCAGGCGGCGGCGGCGGGCCGGCGGCTGGCGGCCCGGGCGGATCTCTGCACCACCCCGCACACGCCACTGGCCCATGCCGCGAGCGGAGCCGCGCACGCGGCCGCGGGCCGGCTGCGCGAAGCCCGGGACGAACTGGAGCGGGCGGTCCAGGGCCAGCTGGAGGTTCCCCGGATGAGTCCGTGGCCGACGGTCGATGCCCTGCTGCGGCTGGCCCGGCTCCAGCTCGACCTGGGTGACCGCGCTGCCGTCACCGCCCCGCTGGACCGGGCCCGGCTGCTGCTCACCTGGTCACCCGAGGGCGCGGACGTCCTGCTGGCCCGGCTGGATGACCTGGAGCGCCGGCTGGCCCGCTGGTCCGGGCCGCTGTCGGTGCCCGGGCCGCTCACCGACCGGGAACTGGCCGTGCTGCGCATGCTGCGCGGGTCACTGCGCCTGCGGGAGATCTCGGCGGAGATGGGCGTGTCCACTAACACGATCAAGTCGCACACCCGGGCCATCTACCAGAAGCTGGGCGTGTCGGCCCGGCAGGACGCGATCCTCCGGGGCCAGGAGGCCGGCCTGATGTGACCCGCACCGCGGCCAGGCCCGGGCCGGTCAGATGATCCGGAGTTGCCGCGCCCGGCGCACCGCCTCACTCCGGTGCGCCACGGCCAGCTTGCGGTAAATGCTCCGCAGGTGCGTCTTGACCGTGTTCACCGAGATGTACATCTCCGACGCGATCTCCGCCGTGCTGAGCATGTCGGCGAGGTGCAGGAGCACCTCGCGCTCGCGTTGGCTGGGCTGCTCGACGATCAGCGGCCGCGGCAGCCCGGCCGGGTCCTGGCCGATGGCCTGCGGGCCGGCCTGCAACGCCTCGGCCGCCGGGCCGCCCGGCGGACCCGCCAGCCGCGGCGCCACGGTGATCGCCGGCGTACCCGGCCCGGTCAGCTCATGGCAGGCCTGGGCCAGTTCCGGGTCGAGCCGCAGCACCCCCCGCAGCCAGCCGCGCTCGAGGAGGATGGTCAGCCGGAGCTGCTCCCGCTGGCTGAGGCGCAGCGCCTCGGCGAGCCAGAGCCGGCCCCCCGATCCGTCCCCGGTGGCGTAGCGCAGCTGGGCTTCCAGCAGCAGCCGGGCGAGCCGGTCCGGGTCGGTGAGGTCAGCGTCCTCGGGCACCAGCTCGAGTGCCCTCCTGGCCGCTGCATCGTCACCGGCCGCCAGCCCGGCGTAGCCGAACGCGATCGCGGCGGCCGGCTCCGGGCCGGGCCGGCGCGCGGCCGCCAGGGCCGCCGGGAAGTCGCCCAGCACGACGAGGGCCCGGGATTCGAGCAGCAGCAGCCGGCTGTCCAGCCACCCCGGCACCGGCCAGCCCGCGCGCGCATGGCTGAGCAGATCCCGGGCCGCCCCGGCCCGGCCCTCGGCCAGCCGGCAGCGGGCCGCGACCAGGCAGCCCACCGCGCTCAGCAACCGGTCCGGGGTGACCCGCAGCGCGGCATCGGCCAGCCTCAGCTGGGCATGGGAACGCGGCAGTTCGTTATGTTCGGCGGCCGCAGCGGCCAGCGCGAGGGTGGCGGCGGGGTGCAGTTGCTCAGCCAGCCCGCCCGCCACCCGGTCGTTCACGGTGGCCGCCTCGGCTTCGAGGGCCACGGCCTGCCGGAACCGCCCCCGGAGCGCGGCCAGCAGCGCCAGGTACCCGAGGCAGTCGGCCCGTTCGAAGGTGGCGTGCGTGGTGGTGGCGGCCAGGCCGGCCTGGAAGGCGGCCTGGGCCGCACCGAGCTGGCCAGCCAGCAGATCCGCGACGCCGCGGGCCAGCTGCACCTGGGCCCGGGCGGCCGGCTGGCGGGCCTGCCCCGGCTCCGGTAGCTGCCGCAGCGCGGCCTCGGCCCGCTGCGCCGCCAGCCGGGCCTGCGCCGCGTCGCCGTCGGCCCGGGCCCGGGCCGCCCCGATGAGGGCCGCCGCCAGCCGGGCCGCGGGTTCTTCGTCCGCCGGGCGGCGGCGCAGCAGGTCCGCCGCAGCGGCCAGCGCGGCGTCACCGCGGGCCCGGCCCGGCCCGGCTACGGCCGCGGTCACCAGCCACGGCTCCGGCCGCAGCCACCCGCCGCCGTCGGGCATCCGCTGGAACGTGGCGGCCATCGACTGCCCTGCGCCCCGCGGGTTGATGATCTGGTCAATCGCCAGTTCATCCACAACGACCCGGGCGGTGAACTGCCAGTCGCCGGAGTCCGCGGCGTAGCGCACGGCCTGGGCCAGCTGGCCGTGCCGCCGGTGCCACTCGGCCACCTGGCGGTTCAGGTCCGGCAGCTGGCCGGCCGCCTCGTTGCGCAGCTTGAGCCGGAGGACGGACGAGAACAGGGAGTGGTACCGGTACCAGCCGTGGCCGAGCGGCCGGACGAAGGCGCAGCGCCGGGCGAGTTCCGGCAGGGCGGCGGCGGCCTCACCGGCCAGCTCGGCGGCCAGTTCGGTGCTGACGCTGTCCAGGATGCTGGTCCGCAGCAGCAGCTGACGGACCGGTAGCGGCTGAGTGTCGAGCACCTCGTTGACCAGGTAGCTGGTGATGGCGCTGTCCTCGGCGTCGAGTTCCTTGACGAACTGCTCCGGGTCGGGGTGGCCATCCAGCGACAGGGCGGCCAGCCGGATGCCCGCCGCCCACCCCTCGGTCCGGGCGGTGAGCAGCTCGACGGCCGTCCCGGACAGGCTGATCCCGGACCGGTCCAGCAGGGCGCCCGCCTCTGGCGCGCGGAAGGCCAGGTCATCGGCGCGGACCTCGGTCAGCTCGCCGGTCAGCCGGTAGCTGTGCAGCGGGAGGAGCGGGTCCATCCGGGAGGCGACGACCAGGTGCAGCCCCTCCTTGGCATTCCGCAGCACGTAACTGAGCCCGTCCAGGATGACGGCCGAGCTGATCAGGTGCAGGTCGTCGAGGACCAGCACGACCGGCGGGTCCTGGGCCGCCAGCCCGGACGCCAGCCGGAGCAGGAACGCGTGGTCCACCGCCTGCCCGTGGGCCGGCACCGGGAGCAGCCGGGGCGCTGGGACCCCGGCCTGGCGGAGCGCCGCCACCACGTAGGACCAGAAGGCCTTCGGGTCGTTGTCGTAGCTGTCCACGGTGAGCCAGGCCAGCGGGCCGTTGCGGGACCGACCGGCGGCCCACAGCGCGATGGCCATCGTCTTGCCTGCCCCCGGGGGGCCGACCACGGTGGTGAGGGGTCCGTGAGTGCCGGCCTCGATCAGCGCACCGAGCCGCAGGCGCGGCACGAGCCACGGCGGGATGCCGGGGGCGGTGATCTTGGAGATCAGCACCGGATCGCCGGCGCCGGGCCCCCGTGAGCGGGCTGGCCGGTGACCATGAGCGGTGGCCATGGCAGCGCCTCCTAGCGACGGGTGGCGGCCGGTCCGGAGCGGCTGGCGGCCGGCCACGGGCCAGCCCGCGCACCGGCCGGAAGGCAGCCATCCCGGCTGCGCGACCCCCCGCGTCGCGGGCCGAGCACCGTGGGCCTGGACGGCGGCGGGCTGGCCCGATTGCCACACCTCATGTCTCACCCGGATGAGGGTGAGATGTCATCACCCGCAGCGGAACTCGTCGCGGAGGACAAACTCACCCGCCATGAGTGGGTCGCGCACCTTGCGGGACCGGCACTGTGGGGGGGTGCGTTGCGCATCTGATCCTCCTGGGGGGGCTGTCGTGGCACCGGCTTACTACGAGATCCGGGTGGCGGGCGTGCTGCCGCCGGAGGCTCTGCTCGACTACGAACGGCTGACAGCCTCGGTGGAGCCGGTGGAGACGGTCGTGCACGGCCCGCTCCGGGACCAGGCGGCGCTGCAGGGCCTGCTGCTCCGGCTGGAGACGCTGGGCATCAGGGTGCTGGAGATCCGGCGGCTCCAGGAACGCGATCAGCCGCCCGGCGAGCAGGCCTGAGCGGCCTGGTCCCGCCCCGGCCGGGCGGCGTGCCAGCGCCACCCGGTCCGCAGGGCGAGTCCTCATCCTCACCCGCGCCGGGTGATGCTGCGGCCCGGGGCTGCCGTGAACAGTGAGGCTGGCGGATTCCGCGCGGACGCGGATGCCGACATGCCAGGGGAAGGCACGCCATGCCGCACGGTGACGGGACGGGCTGGACCGGCATCTCCAGCCACGAGGCGGTCGGCCCGGGCGGGGTGCCGTCGGCGGTGCACCCGGGGAGCGCGCGGTGAGTACTCGGCCGAAATCGTCCAGGTGGTGGCGACCGCCATGACCGCGGGACTGACCGTCGAGCGGCTGGCCGAGATCCAGTTTGCGTTCCCGACCTTCACCGAGGCGGTCGGCATGGCCGCCCGGATGGTCTGCCGCCGCCTCGGCATCGGCGACTTCCCGGCGGTCTGGAGCTACCTCGGGGCCGGCGAATGAGCCGGCCGCGGGGGCCGGCGGATCCAGCTGGCCAGCCGCGCCATGCCGGGCTGGCCCAGTACCTGGGGGAGGGCTCATGCGGGCGATAACGGTCATCCCCGGGAAGCCGGGCAGCGTCGCGCTCAGCGAGGCACCCGAGCCGCCCCGGGAGGACGGCCCCATCCTGGTCGAGACGCAGGCCATCGGCGTGTGCGGCACCGACCTGGAGATCATCAACGGCGAGTACGGGACCGCGCCGCCGGGCCAGGACCGGCTCATCATCGGGCACGAATCGCTGGGCCGGGTCATCGAGGCGCCCGCGGGCACCGGGCTGAGCCCCGGCGACCTCGCGGTGGGCATCGTCCGCCGCCCCGACCCGGTGCCCTGCCCGGCCTGTGCCGCTGGGAACTGGGACATGTGCACCAACGGCCAGTACACCGAGCGGGGCATCGCCGGGCGGCACGGCTACGCCGCTGAGCGGTACCGCATCCACCCGGAGTACGTGGTCAGGGTGGATCCGGCCCTCGGCACCCGCGGCGTGCTGCTGGAGCCGGCCACCGTGGTGGCCAAGGCCTGGGAGCACATCGAGCGGATCGGCGGCCGGTTCAACGTGGGCGCCCAGCACCGTCCTGGTCACCGGGGCCGGGCCGATCGGGCTGCTGGCGGCCCTGCTGTCGGTCCAGCGCGGGTACCGGACCTACGTGCTCGACCGGGCCACCGAGGGCCGCAAGCCAGCGATGGCCCAGCGGCTGGGCGCCAGCTATATCACCCGCGCTGACCTGCACAAGGCCGCTGCGGAGGCGGACATCGTCATCGAGTGCACCGGCTTCGCCCAGATGCTGATCGAGGCCAGCCAGCACGCGGTGCAGAACCGGATCACCTGCCTGACCGGCGTGCCGCCGGCCGGGGCCGAGTACACCGTCGACCCGGGGCGGCTGAACCGCAACATGGTGCTCCGGAACTCGGTGCTGTTCGGCTCGGTGAACGCCAACCGGGAGCACTACGAGCAGGCCGCGGCCGCGCTGGCCGCAGCCGACCCCGGCTGGCTGGACGGCCTGATCACCCGGGTGGTGCCCGTGCGGCGCTGGGCCGACGCCTACGTCCGGCACCCCGGGGACATCAAGACCGTCGTGGACTTCGGCGGCGCGGCGCCGTAGCTCATCCGGCAGGAAGGCCCCAGCTCGTCCCGGAAGGAGGTCGCATGGAGCAGACGTCGATCACCGCGTCGGGGGTGATCGATACCTTCCTGGTGCTGCTGATCGGCATCGGGCCGAAGCTCGCGCTCGTCCCGTTCCTGGAGATCACCGCGCCGCTGGGTCCTGCGGACAAGCGCCGGGTACAGCACAAGATGCTGGTCACGGCGGCCGCGGTGGCGGTGTTGCTGATCCTGCTCGGCGAACTGCTCCGCACGCTGCTGCACTTCACGGTGGCCTCGCTGTCGATCGCCGGGGGCGTGATCCTGCTCGTGCTGGCGGTCTGGATGGTGCTGAAGCCGGGCGGCGATGACGGCCAGCGCACCGACGGCCGGGATCCGATGCAGCTCGCGCAGTTCCCGCTGGCCGTGCCCTACCTGCTCAACCCGGTGGGCATCGTCGGCCTGGTGACGATCTCGGCCGAGGCGGAGTCGGTCGCTGTCCTGGCGGTGGCGGTCGCCGTCCTCGCGGCTGTCCTGCTGATCGACGTCCTCGTGTTCCGCTGGGCCAACCAGGTGAGTGCGCGGCTCGACGAGAACCGGATGCTGGTCACCGAGAAGGTGTTCGGGTTCCTCATCGCCGCGATCGCCGTCCAGTTGGCCCTGGACGGCCTGGCCGAGGCCGGAGTGATCGCCCCGGTCCCGCACTGAACCGCCCCGGGAGCCCCGGTCCCGCACTGAACCGCGGCTGGAGCCGCCCTCCTCCTGATGGCCGAGAAGGTCACGCCGGACAAGGCCGCGGCGGCCATGACCGGCCAGCCGGGCGCTACACCGGTGGGCCCGGGCGCCCGATGAGCTTGGCGCTGAGCTGGATGGCCTTGACCGTCGTGGTCGTGCCGGCCTGCAGCGCCAAGCCGAGCGCCAGCACCACGACGCCCGGGATGAACAGCAGGTGCGAGCCGAGCATGAGAATCCCGGCCCGGCCGATCAAATAGCCGGGCGTGCTGACCACGGCGCCGAGGGTGCCGCTGACCATGCTGGCGGCCAGCTTGTCCCGCCGCGACGCGGTGCGCCTGGCCCCGATGAGCCGGGCCGGCACCGCGACGTAAGCGACCATCATCACCGCGATGACGATGCTCAGCGAGATCGCGAACCACCACCGTCCCCAGCGGGGCAGGATGATGGTGGACACGCCGAGGCAGAGGCCGACGGCCAGGCCCCAGGACAAGATGACGGCCAGATGGGCCCGGGCCGTGCGGAACGCCGGCCGGATCAGCGGCGGATCCGGCGCCGAGATGGCGAAGCCGAAGACGGCGTTGAGGAAGAAGCTGGCCGCCGTGATGCCGGCGACGGCCAGCACTAGCGGGATCGTGACCGGCCCGCGCAGCACGGGCCGCGACTTCCCGTACAGCAGGTGGGCCTTCAGGTCGAGCATGGCCAGCCAGATCCACATCGCCGGCAGCAGCTGGATCAGGGTGAGCCGCCAGTTGGCGAACAACAGCTTGATCCCCTGCAGCAGCATGGCCATCGCACCCACCGCCAGGGGGAGCGGGGCGAGCCACGGCCGGCCCCGGCTCAGCCGGATGACCGCGTCCCGCACGGCCGCCTCGTCGCTGTCCCGGATGGCCTGGATCAGCCGCTGGATCTGGGCCCGGCGGGGCATCCGGGGTCTCACCGGCATGCGCGGGGCCGGGGCGGCTAACGAAGGTCCTTAGCCTCGTCGAGCGCGGCGAACAGCAACCCGCCGATCAAGGCCATGTTCTTGTGGAAGTGGATCCGCTGCTGCTTGCGGGCCGCCTCGTCCTCGATCGTCCAGTAGGGGTGGCCAGCCAGCGTGGTCGGAATCATCGAGCCGGCCAGGACCAGGGCGGACAGCCGCGGCGCGATGCCCAGCGCCAGCGTCGAGCCGGCCGCGACCATCACGGCGGCGTTGCCGCGCACCACCAGCTCGTCGTCGCCGGGCAGCGGGACCGCCTTGCGCACCGTGGCCAGCACCGGGCCGGCCAGGTTGACCCGGCCGCCGGGCGCCCGCAGCGCGTCCAGGCCGAGCAGCACGTAGGTGGATCCGGTGAGGACGCGGGCGGCCGGCCGGAAGACGGCCAGCATGCGCCGGGCAGTGGTCATGGCGCCTCGAAAGGGTCCGGGGGAAGGGGACGAGGATGAGGGTACGCGCCGTGGGCCGGACCGCGCGGGCGGGGCTGCGCTCACGCCTCCAGGGTGGCCCCGATCAGGCGGCGGCCCGGCGCCGTCATCAGCGCCGGGCCCGCTGCTCCCAGGCTTCCGGGTTCAGCAGGGTGGGCGGCCGGCCGGCCGAGACCGCGGCCAGCAGGTTGTCGGCGGCCAGGTTGGCCATGGCCAGGCGGGTCTGCACCGTCGCCGACCCGAGGTGCGGGATCAGTACCGCGTTCTGGCACGCCAGCAGGGCCGGGTGCACCTCCGGCTCGCGCTCGAACACGTCGATCCCGGCGGCGAAGATCTGGCCGTCGCGCAGCGCCCGGGCCAGGGCCGCCTCGTCGATGACCGGGCCGCGCGAGGTGTTCACCAGCACGGCGGTGCGCTTCATCAGGGCCAGCCCGTTGGCGTCGATCAGGTGGCGGGTCTGCGGGGTCAGGTTGGTGTGCAGCGACACGAAGTCGGACTCCCGGAGCAGGTCCTCCAGGTCGCGGTAGTCCGCGCCGAGTTCCTGCTCCACCTCCGCGGGCGGCCGGTACGCGTCGTGGTAGAGCACGCGCATCGCGAACCCGCGGGCCCGGCGGGCCACGGCCTGCCCGATCCGTCCGAACCCCACGATCCCGAGGGTCTGGTGGTGCACATCCTGGCCGAGCATCATCAGCGGCCCCCAGGTCCACGGGACGGCGGACCGGAGGAAGCGGTCTCCCTCGGCGACCCGCCGGGCCGCGGCCATCATCAGCACGAACGCGGTGTCGGCGGTGGTCTCGGTCAGCACTTCCGGGGTATTGCTGGCCAGCACGCCGTGCCGGGTGCACGCGGCCACGTCGATGTTGTCGAAGCCGACCGCGTAGTTCGCCACGATCCGCAGCGCCGGGCCGGCCGCGTCCAGGAACTCGTCGTTGACCCGGTCGGTGAGCAGCGTGATCACCCCCGCCTTCCCGGCCACCTCGGCCAGCAGCCGGTCGCGCGGCATGGCGCCGTCGCCGTCGTGCAGCGTCATCTCGCAGTGTGCCTGGATCCGGTCCAGGGCCGCCTGCGGCAGGCGCCGGGTGACGAGGACCGGCGGGTGGGTCTGGTCCACGGCCTAGGCCTCCAGGTCGGGGAGCGTGGTCGCGATGGCGTCCAGCGCCTCGCGGATGGCCGGGATCGAATTGGCGTAGGACAAGCGCAGGTAGCCCTCTCCGTAGCGGCCGAAGGCCGTGCCCGACAGGGCGGCCACCCCGGCCTGGCGCAGCAGGTGCTCGGCGATCCGCTGCGAGGGTACCCCCAGGGCCCGCACCGAGGGGAACACATAGAAGGCTCCCTGCGGCGGCAGGCAGGTGATGCCGTCGATCGCGTTCAGCCCGGCGACGATGACATCCCGGCGCTCACCGAACTCGGCGATCATCTGAGCGGCCGGTTCCCACGGCCCGGTGAGCGCGGCGATCGCCGCGCGCTGGCTGAACGCGCTGGTGCATGACACCGAGTTGATGACCAGCCGGCAGACGGGCTCGACCAGCGCCGGGGGGAACACGCCGAATCCGAGCCGCCAGCCGGTCATGGCGAACGTCTTGCTCCAGCCGTCGAGCAGGACGGTCCGCTCGGCCATCCCGTTGACGTCGAGGACGGACGCGTGCTCCCCTTGGTAGCGGATGGCCCAGTACACCTCGTCGGCCAGCACCAGCAGGTCGTTACGCATCGCGATCTCCGCGATGGCCGCGCAGTCCGCCGGGGTGAGCGCGGCGCCGCACGGGTTGTGCGGGCTGTTCAGCACCAGCAGCCGGGTCCGGGGGGTGACCAGGGACGCCAGCTCCGCCGGGTCGGGCCGGAACTCGTTCTCCTCGCGCAGCGGGAGCGGCACGGGGGTCGCCCCGGCGAACCGGGCGATGGACTCGTACATCGGGAACCCGGGATCGGGGTAGATGACCTCGTCGCCCTCCTGGCAGGTGGCCAGCATCACGTACCACATGATGGGTTTCGCGCCCGGCGTCACGATCACCCGGTCGGGCGTGGCCGCCAGCCGCCCGGTCCGGGCCAGCCAGGCGGCCACGGCCTCGCGGACCTCCGGCAGCCCGGGGGCCGGGACGTAGTGGGTGAACCCGTCGCGCAGCGCCGCCACGGCGGCTTCCACGATGTGCGGCGGGGTCGCGAAGTCGGGTTCCCCGATCTCCAGATGGATGATCCGGCGGCCCTGGGCCTCCAGGGCCCGGGCCTGGGCCAGCACTTCGAACGCGGACTCCGTGCCCAGCCGGGACATCCGCCCGGCCAGCCGGGTGGCCGGGATGATCTCTGATCCGCCCACGACGCCGGTGCACCTCCCTCCGGCAGGCGGCGGCCGCACTGTCGCCTCGCCGGGCCCGATTTTGCCACACTGGAGCGTTTGCTCATACTGTTGACATCCGCTCATACCGGGAGGCTTCATGGCTACCGATGCGTCGGGCCTTGCCAGCGGCGTCCTCGACCTCGGCCTGGCCGGAGCGGCCGTCGTCGTCACCGGCGCGGGCAGCGGGATCGGGGCGGCCACCGCCCGGCTGCTCGGCGCGGCGGGGGCCGGAGTGGTGCTGGCCGGACGGCGCGAAGCGCTGCTGTCGCAGACCGCCGCGGCGGTGGAGCAGGCCGGCGGAAAGGCCGTGCCGGTGCCGGCCGACCTGGCCGACCCGGACAGCCCCGGCCGGGTCATCGCCGCCGCCCTGGCCGCCTTCGGCCGGCTCGACGGGCTGGTCAACAACGCGGCCATGTGCCAGCACCACCCGCTGGCCGGGTGGGACACGGCGGGCTTCGACGAGCAGCTGGCCACCAACGTCCGGGCGCCGTACTTCCTCATCCAGGCCGCGCTGCCCGCGCTGCGCGAGTCCCGGCTCCGGTCGGTGGTCAACGTCAGCTCGTCCTCGGGGACGCTGCGGCTGTCCGGGCAGTCCGTGTACGGGATGACCAAGTGCGCCCTGGACTACCTCACTCAGTCCCTGGCCGGCGAGCTGGCCCCGGACCGGATCCGGGTCAACTGCATCGCGCCGGGGCCGGTGGATACCCCGATCCACGCCACCTGGGCCGACGATCTGGACGAGGCTTACCGGTGGCTGGAGAGCCAGGTGCCGCTCGGCCGGATCGGTGACCCCGTCGATCTGGCCCGCTGGATCGCTCTTCTGCTCAGCCCCGTCTCGGCTTTCCTGACGGGGGTAGTGCTGCCCGTTGAACGGGGGGCAGGTGATCCCGCGTGCCTGAGACGGGGAACGGCCGCCGGTCAACAGCCGCGAGAAGCAAGGTGACCCAGTGAAGAACGGCCGAGGCGACGACGCCGGGCGGTGGAGTTCGGAGGAGCTGCTGCTCCGGGCGGCCTGGTACTACTACAAGGACGAGCTCACCCAGGATGAGATAGCCCGGCGGCTGTCCATGTCCCGGGCCTCGGTCGGCCGGCTGCTCGACCGGGCCCGGAAGGTGGGGCTGGTCTCGATCAGCCTGAACACCGAGTTCCTCGACGCGTTCGAGCTGAGCGGGGAACTGCGCAAGACGTTCGGCCTGTCCGAGGCGCTGGTGGTGCCCGACCACGAGAAGGAGCCCGCGGACCACCACGCGCTGAACGCCCGGGTCGGGCTGGGCGGCGCCCAGTTCATGAGCACCCACCTTCGGCCCGGCGCCAGCCTGGGGGTGGGCTGGGGTGAGACGGTGTCCCGGGTGATCGCGGCCACCAACTTCGGCGCGGTCGGGCCGGTCAACATGGTGACGCTCACCGGCGGGGTGGAAGGCTACCTGCCGACGATCCTGTCCTCCAAGGGGGAGCTCGCCAGCGAGCCGGCGGACGTCAGCTCGGCGACCGTCATTCCCAGCCCGATCATGGCCTCCACCCCGGAGCTGGCCGCCGCGCTGCGCGCGGAGCCCACCATCCAGCAGGTGCTCAAGCAGGCCGCCGAGGTGGAGTACGCCGTGGTCGGGGTGGGCACGCCGACCGCGGACGCGACCATCGTCCACCTGGGCTACCTGGACCCGGGCGACGTCCGCGAGCTGCAGCAGCGGGGCGTGGTGGGGGACATCCTCGGCCAGTTCTTCGACGCCGGCGGGAACGTGGTGGACCTGCCGCTGCATGACCGCCGGATCGGGATCGAGCTGGCCGACCTGCGCAACGTGCCGAAGGTGGTCGGCGTGGCGGGCGGCACCCACAAGGCCGAGGCGATCCTGGGCGCGCTGCGCGGCGGCTTCCTGGACGTGCTGGTCACCAACGAGCTGGCCGCGATGCGGCTGCTGGGGCTGGAGCGCGGCGGCCAGCCCGGCCGCTGACCCCCGCCCGGCCGCTGACCCCCGCCCGGCCGCCGCCACCGCCCGGCCCAGCGCCGCAGACCACGGCCGGCGCCGCAGACCACGGCCGGAATCTGCTCCCTTGCGGCATCGCCCCCGCGTGGTCAATACTCGGCTGAGCGGATGACCGTCATCTGAGCAAAAGCTCCGGGGAGGTCGGGGCTCATGGCCAGCCTCTGGGCTCGCCCCTGGACCCGCGCGGAGCTGCTGGCCCGGGTGGGCCGCCTGGAGCAGATCGCCGGGGTGCAGCTGGCCGAGGCGGCTGACGGCGCCGAGCGCGGTGTCCGGCTGCTCCGCTTCACCACCGGCTCCGGCTTCGGCTTCGAGGTGCTCGTGGACCGCGGCTTCGACATCGGCCGAGCGTGGCTGGCCGGCCAGCCGCTGGCCTGGTGGTCACCGGCCGGGCTGGTCGGCCCCTGGCTGCACGGGCACTACACCGGCCTGCCCGCCCGGCTGGCCGGCGAACCGGCCCCGGCGGCCCCCGCGGAGGCCCGGTGAGCGCGGGGGACAGCGCCGTGACGGGGGGCCGGCGTTCGTCGCCGGGGTGGCGGCGACCGGGATACCGGTGGACGCCCACCTGCTGGTGGACGAGCCGCGCCGCCTGCTGCCCGACATCATGGCGGCCGGGCCGGCGGTGGTCACCGTGCACGCCGAGGCCACCCGGCACCTGCACCGCACCATGCAGGAGCTGACCGCGCTGGCGGCGGCGCAGCCCGCTCCGGTGCTGCGCGGCGTCGCGATCAGCCCCGGCACCCCGGTTACGGCGGTGGAGCCGGTCCTGGAACTCACCGACCTCGTGCTGGTGCTGGCGATCGACCCCGGATGGCCGGGCCAGCCGCCCGCCGCGAACACCCGGCGGCGGGCGACCGCGGTCCGCGACCTCGCGGCCGGCCTCGGCCGGCCCATCCAGGTCGGCATCGACGGCGGCGTGACGATGGCGAACGCCGCCGACATCGCCGGCTGGGGGGCCGACGTGGTCGTCAGCGGCAGCGCCATCTACGACGGCACCGACCCGGCCGGCAACCTGGGCCGCATGCTGGCCCGGCTACAGACGACTCCCGTCACTACCAGCCCCCGCTGAAAGGAGCGAGCAGATGACCAGCCACGGCCACCAGGGCAGGATCGTAAGCCCGCCCACGCCCATGAAGATCACCCAGATCGCGGTGGTGGTCCGCGATATGGAGGCGGCACTCAAGAGCTACACGGAGACCATCGGCTGGGGCCCGTGGAGCGTGTTCGAGTACGCGCCGCCGTTGCTGCACGACACGTGGGTGCGCGGTGAGCCGGTCGAGTACCGGATGATCGGCGCGGAGACGTCGGTGGACGGGCTCGGCTTCGAGCTGATCCAGCCGGTCAGCGGGCCGAGCATCTACCGGGAGTTCCTGGATGCCCACGGCGAGGGCGTGCAGCACATCGCCTGCATGAAGCACACCTTCGACGAGAGCACCCAGGTGCGCGAGCACTGGCGGGGTAGCGGCGCCGACGTGCTGATGAGCGGGCGGATCGGCGACACCATCGAGTTCTACTACCTGGACACCGCCCCGATGCTCAAGTTCGTCCTCGAATCGGGGAGCGGGTCGCGGCGGTGGCCGCCACCAGCATGCGCGAGGGCATGGTGCTCTACCACGCCGACGGCACCGAGCTGTGGGCCTGCCCGAACGTGGACAGCCGGGCGGCCCGCGAGGCGGCGGAGCTGATCGCCGAGGGCGCGGCCGGCCGGATCTTCGCCGAGGCCGGTGACTGGGTCTCGATCACCGCCCCGGCGCGGCTGCGCTGGCTGGCCCGGCACCGGCCCGGCCTGCTGCACCGGGTGCACCGGCTGGGCATGCTGAGCGACTGGATCGTCTGGCGGCTGGCCCGGGTGCACGTCACCGAGCCGTCCTGCGGCTCCAGCTCAGGCATGTTCAGCCTGGGCCGCCGGGCGTGGTCGGCCGAGATCGCCGAGCTCTGCGGCCTGCCGCGCGACGTGCTGCCCGAGGTGGCCGATCCGGGCACGGTGGTCGGCGCGGGTGACCGGCGAGGCGGCCGCGCAGACCGGCCTGCGGCCCGGCACCCCGGCGGTGGCCGGGGGCGCCGACACCCAGCTCGGGCTGCTCGGCGCGGGCGTGCGGGCCGGTGAGGCCACGGTGCTGGCCGGCACGTTCTGGCAGACCACGATGCTGGTCACCGAGCCGCTCATCGACCCGCAGGCCCGGCTGCGGACGCTGTGCCACGTCACCCCGGGCGAGTGGATGCTGGAGGGCATCGGGTTCTACTGCGGCATGGCGATGCGCTGGTACCGCGATGCGTTCTGCGCCGCCGAGGTGGCGGCCGCGCGGGACCGCGGGGTGGACCCGTACGTGGTGATGGAGGAGGCGGCGGCGGCGATCCCGCCCGGGTCCAACGGGGTCTACGCGATCTTGTCCAACCTGATGGACGCGCGCCGCTGGGTGCATGCCAGCCCGTCGTTCGTCGGGTTCGACCTGGGCGACCCGGCCGGGTCCGGCCGGGTCGCCGGCATCCGCGCGGTCGAGGAGGCGGCCGCCTACGTGGTCCGCGGCCACCTGGCCATCATCGGCGAGCTGACCGGGGCGCCGCCCAGCGAGCTGACCTTTTCCGGCGGGGCGGCCAAGGGCGCGCTGTGGCCGCAGATCATCGCCGACGTGACCGGCCTGCCGGTGCAGGTGCCGGCGGTGACCGAGAGCAGCGCGCTGGGGGCCGCGCTGTGCGCGGGCACCGGGGCCGGGCTCTACGCCGGCCTCACCGACCTGGAGGGCGAGCTGCGCAAACGGGCTGCCTTCGAGCCGCAGCCGGCCGCCGTGGCCGTCTACGACGAGCGGTACGAGCGGTGGTGCCAGCTGTACCCGCGGATGCTCGCCCTGTCCGAGGAAGGGCTGCTCAACCCGCTGTGGCGGGCCGCGGGCGCCGCCCGCCCGGAACCCCAGCCCCACCAGCCCCAGCCCCAGCCCCAGGCCCAGGCCCAGGCCCAGGCCCCGTCAGGGCCGCAGTCGGCCCGGCCCGTCCCCGCCCCGCCGCCGCCCCCGGATCGCTGAAGGAGCGCCTGATGCCCGACGCCGACGAGATCACCAGCGGGGACCGGTTCGCTCCGGCCGTGCCGCCGCGGGTGGAGCCGTTCCCGCTGAAGGGCTGCGGTGGGCTGGACTGGGGCATGCAGTCCCGGCTGGCCCGGGTGTTCCGCCCGGCCACCGGCCGGACCGTGATGCTGGCCATCGACCACGGCTACTTCCAGGGCCCCACCAGCGGGCTGGAACGGATCGACCTGTCCATCGTCCCGCTGCTGGGCTACGCGGACGCGCTGATGACCACCCGCGGCATCGTCCGCTCCACCATCCCGGCCGCCGCCAGCCCCCCCATCGTGCTGCGCGCCAGCGGCGGCCCGAGCGTGCTGCGCGAGCTGTCCGATGAGCAGATCGCGGTCAGCATGGACGACGCTGCCCGGCTCAACGCCGCGGCGGTGGCCGTGCAGGTGTTCATCGGCGGCGAGCACGAGACCCAGTCGGTGCACAACATGACCCGCCTGGTGGACGCGGGCCAGCGGTACGGGATCCCGGTGCTGGCCGTCACCGCGGTCGGCCGGGAGCTGACCCGCGACGCCCGTTACCTGCGGCTGGCCACCCGGATCTGCGCCGAGCTGGGCGCGCACGTGGTCAAGACCTACTACTGCGAGGCCGGCTTCGACACCGTCACCGCCGCGTGCCCGGTCCCGGTGGTCATGGCCGGCGGCCAGAAACTGCCCGAGCTGGACGCGCTCACCATGGCCTACCGGGCCATCACCGAAGGCGCCGCCGGGGTGGACATGGGCCGCAACATCTTCCAGAGCGAGCACCCCGCCGCGATGATCCAGGCCGTCGGCGCGATCGTGCACGAGCTGGCCAAGCCACAGGCCGCTCACGACCAGTACCTAACGGCCGGTCCGGGGCACCGGGATCGGCAGGAGGAGAGATGAGCCGAGCGATGACGAAGCTGACCCCGCCCGCGCCGGTCACGCTGGCGGAGTTCGACGAGCTCTTCGAGGCGGTCAAGAACTGGGGCCGGTGGGGCGACGACGACGAGCTCGGCACGCTCAACTACATCACCCCGGACACGGTCCGGGCCGCGGCCGCGCTGGTCCGGTCCGGCCGGCGGGCGACGATGGCCATCCCGATGAGCACCGCGGCCGGGCCGGACAATCCGAGCCCGGTCACCCATCACGTGGTGCAGGGCCACGACATCGACATCGGCTCCAGCGGGGTCACGTTCGCCACCGACTACGTCGGGCTGGCGTTCCACGGCGACTGCCACACGCACATGGACGCGCTGTGCCACATCGCCTACCGGGGCCAGGTCTACAACGGGCGGCCGGCCCAGCAGGTGATGACCTCGCGGGGCGCCACCGCGCTGGACGTGACCGCCTACCGCGAGGGGCTGGTCGGCCGGGGTGTGCTGCTGGACGTGCCCCGCTACCGGGGCACGGCGTGGCTGGAGCCGGGGGAAGCGGTCACCCGGGCCGAGCTGGAGGCCGTCGAGGAGGCGCAGGGCGTCCGGCTGGGCGAGGGCGACATCCTGGTCTTCCGCACCGGGCACCACCGGCGCCGCCTGGAACTGGGCGCGTGGAGCAACGACTACCCGCCCGCCGGGGAGGGCAAGGCCGGGCTGCACGTGGACACGATTCCGTGGCTGCACGAGCGGCGGATCGCCGCGTTCCTGCCGGACGGCGACGGCGAGACGGTCCCGAGTGGTGTGCAAGGGGTGCTGTACCCGATCCACCCGCTGCAGGTCACCGCGATGGGCCTGCTGGCCGCCGACAGCCTGCAGCTGGAGGACGTGGCCCGGGCGTGCGAGGAGGAGGGCCGGTTCGAGTTCATGGTCGTCGGCCTGCCGCTGCGGCTGCCCGGCGGCACCGGCTCACCGTGGAACCCGATCGCGATCTTCTGAGGAGGTGGGTCCGGTGGAACGGCGTTTCGAGGGCAAGGTCGCCCTGGTCACCGGGGCGGCGACCGGGATCGGGCAGGCCGCCGCGGTGCGGCTGGCGGCCGAGGGCGCGCTGGTGGCGGTGAACCACCGGCCGGAGCAGGACCCGGCCGGGACGCTGGAGCAGCTCGGCGCGGCCGGCGGGAAGGGCTTCGCCGTGCCCGCCGACATGCGCGACCCGGGGCAGGTCACGGCGATGGTGGCGGACGTGGCGGGCCGCGGCGGCCGGCTCGACTGCGTGGTGTCGAACGCGGCGGTCAACCCGTTCATGGCCTGGGACGAGACCACGATCGACGACTTCAACCTGCTGTTCGAGACGAACGTGCGGGGCACCTGGGTGGTCTGCACCGAGGCGGCTAAGCAGATGATCGCCAAGGGGCACGGCGGCGCACTCTGCTGCGTCAGCTCGATCTCGGCCCACGTCGGCGCGCCCGGGCAGACCGCCTACTGCGGCACCAAGGGCGCCATCAGCATGCTGGCCAAGGCGCTCGGCCGCGACCTCGGCGAGCACGGCATCCGGGTCAACGCGGTCGAGCCGGGCTGGGTGCAGACGGACATGGCCGCGCCGCTGATGGCCGACCCAGCCGCGCTGCGGTACTACACCGAGCGGGTGGCGCTGCACCGCGGCGCCGAGCCCGCGGAACTGGCCGCCGCCATCGCCTGGCTGCTGTCCCCCGACGCCAGCTACGTCACCTCCGCGACGCTGCTCGTCGACGGCGGCTTCATCGTCAACGCCGAACTGTAGACCAATCCATGTCAACGCGGAACTGTGGATCATTTATTCGTGATCATGACTTAGGTGTCGTTGCAACGACACCTAAGTCATGATCACGAGCTGGTGAGCCGGGACGGACGGCCCGGAGGCGGGAGGCGCGGGATGGGTGCTGCGGCGGCGATCGTGCGGGAGGCGTACGACCGGGTGCGGCGGGACTACGGGACGGCCCTCGGGCAGCGCCGCGAGGACCTGGTCACGCCCGCGCTGGTGCTCGACCTCGACGCGGCGCAGCGCAACATCGACCACATGGCCAGCGAGCTCAAGCAGCTCGGGGCGGCCGTCATCCGCCCGCATTACAAGGCGCACAAGAGCCCGGACATCGCGCGCCGCCAGGTGGCGGCGGGCGCGGGCGGCCTGTCGATGGCCACCGTGTGGGAGGCCGTGGTGCTGGCCGCGTCCGGGATGGACGACCTGTTCGTGGTGAACACCGTGGCCCACCCGGCCAAGCTGCGGGTGCTGGCCGAACTCGCCCGCGACCACCGGATTCTGGTCGCGGTGGACGAGGCGGCCAACGCTGCGGCGCTGTCGGTGGCGGCGGTCGCGGCCGGGTCCACGCTCGGCATCATGATCGAGGTGGACACCGGGATGGACCGTTGCGGGGTGGACTCGGCCGCGGACTGCCTGGCGCTGGCCCGCCACGTGACCGGCCTGCCCGGGGTGCGGCTGGAGGGAATCACCGGTTACGAAGGGCACTGCTCGCTGACCCGGGACAACGACCTGCGGCAGGAGCGGCAGCGGCTGGCCATGACGTTCTTCACCGGGGTGGCGGCGCTGCTGGAAGCGGACGGCATCCCCTGCCCGATCCGGTCGGCCGGCGGGATCGCGACCTGGAACTGGACCGCCGCCTTCCCCGGCATCACCGAGATCCAGGCCGGGACCTACGTGGTCATGGACAACTTCCACGGCGTGATGGTGCCGGACTTCGAGCACTCGCTGACCATTGCGTCCACGGTGATCAGCCGGCAGAGCGGCAAGGTCATCGTGGACGCGGGCAACAAGTCGGTGGCCGACCCGGCGGACGTGACGATCGCCGGGCACGACCTGACCGTGTTCCGGTTCGACGAGGAGCACGGGATCTTCGACGCGGAAGGCGGCTCCCCGCTGCGGGTGGGTGACCCGGTCGCGCTGGTGCCCGGGTACTCGCCGAGCACCGTCAACTGGTACGACGCCTACCACGATCAGTGCGGCAGCCGGAGCAGCGGCTCGCTGGCCGCGCCGGGGTGATCACCGGCGCGGCCAGCGAGATCGGCGCCGCGGGCGCGGAGCTGTTCGCCGCGCACGGCGCGGCCCTGATCCTGTTCGACCAGGACCGGGCCGGGGGCCAGCGGGTCGCGGACGCGATCACGGCCCGCGGCGGGCTGGCTCACGGTCACCGGCGGGAGCTTCTGGAAGCAGACCGTGGTGGCGGCCGAACCCGCCGTGGAGCCGGCCGGCCAGCGCTCTTCGCGGGCCGCGCGGCCGGGGTGCTGCCGGGCCGGGAGCGGGGGTCCCGGCCCGGCCGGGAGCGGGTGGTGCAGTCCGGGCCGTCCCAGCAGCAGGCCTACGACCGGCTGTTCCAGCAGTGGCGGCCGGTCAGCGGTTGCGCCGCTCCCGTCGCCGGCCGCGGTGAATGGCGTTCCCGGGACCGGTCAGGCTGGTAGCGATGTCCTTGCCCGGGCACCGGGCCACCCAGAAGCAACGGGCGGCGGGCGGAGCCGCGTTCCTCCACATCGCGTCCACACCGTCCGCATCCGGGCTGCACGGGAGCGGGATTTCCTGACGAGCAGAGACGGCGGCCTGCCCCGCAGCGCACGCCGTCACGGGGATAGGCGGGCGGTGCCCGCGCTCGCGGCGAGTGGCCGTCACGTTCCGGTCCCGGGGAACGGCCGGAGGGTGAGCAGCGGGCGGCAGCGGGCGAGCAACCGCGCCAGCGGGCGACGGGCACCGCCAGCTCCCCGGGACCGTCCCGGCCCGGACGGCCCCGGCCGGGCCGGGCGGGGGGCGGGGCGTCCTTGCGGCCGGCCAGACCCGCCGGGAGGCCGGCCTGGCGCCCGGCGAACGCTGGGCGAACGGTGCGCGTCCTAACGTGCTACCTGGGCATCCGAATGGCCGGGGCGCCTGTCACCCGATCTGCCAGCACGGCCGAGCCTAGTCTTGGGGAGCTTGCGAAATGGCACAGCCGGTCTTGTTCCTGATCGATGACGATCCCGCCGTGCTGCACGCGCTCCGGGACGATCTCACCCGGCGGTTCGGCGGTGATTTCCGCGTTATGGGCACGTCGTCGGCCGTCGCGGGGCTGGCCACGCTGCGCGGCCTGGCCGAGCAGCACGAGCCGGTGGCGCTGCTCATCGCTGATCACGAGATGAACGAGATGCCCGGAGCCGACTTTCTCGCCCGCGCGCATGATCTGCACCCGCTGGCCAAACGGGTGCTGCTGGTGGATCGCGACTACTCGGCGCGGAGCCCGGTGGTCCAGGCCATGACCCTGGGCCGGGCCGACTATCACCTCACCAAGCCGTGGCTGCTGGAGCAGGATCTCTACCGCGAAGTCAGCCAGTTCCTGGCGGAATGGGCCAAGGACCGGGCGGCCGGCTTCGAGCTGTTCCAGGTCATCGGGCGACAGCAGGATCGCGGCACGCACGAACTGCGGGATCTTCTCACCCGGTTCTACGTGCCGTTCCACTTTCACGACGCCAGCAGCGCCCAGGGCCGCCGCCTGCTGGCGGCCCACGGGCTGGACGCCGCCCGCCTGCCGGTGATGATCCGGCACGATGGCTACACGATCACGCAGCCGGCCACGGCCCAGATCATCGCGGCCGTCGGCGGGACCGTCCGCAGCGACCTCGACGAGTGCGACGTGGTCATCGTCGGCGCGGGGCCAGCAGGCCTGACGGCCGCGGTCTACGCCGCGTCAGAGGGCCTGGCGACGGTCGTGCTCGAAGAGACCGTGTCCGGCGGCCAGGCGGGCAGCAGCCCGATGATCCGGAACTATCCGGGCTTCCCGCACGGGGTCAGCGGGCACGAACTCACCCGCCGGGCCTGCGAGCAGGCGTGGATGTTCGGCGCCCATATGGTTTTCTCCCAGGCCGCCATCGGGCTGGAGTGCCGCGGGGCGGACCGTATCGTGCACCAGGCGGACGGCCACCGGATCTCCGCCCGGGCCGTTATCGCCGCGCCTGGCATCGCCTGGCGCCGCCTCGGCGTGCCTCGCCTGGAAAAGCTGGTCGGCTCCGGGGTGTTCTACGGGGCGGCGGGAGCCGAGGCGCAGGCCATGGAGGGCCAGGACGTCTTCGTCATCGGCGCCGGCAACTCGGCCGGCCAGGCCGCGCTGCACCTCGCCCGGCACGCCCGGCAGGTCAGCATGCTGGTCCGGGGCGCGAACCTGGCCCGCTCCATGTCGGACTACCTGATCCGGGAGATCAAGGCGACGCCCAACATCACCGTCTGCCTGCGGTCCGAGGTCACCGACGGGCAGGGTGCGGAGCGCCTCGAGGGCCTCACCCTGCGCGACACGCGGCGCGGCCAGACCAGGCACGTCCCGGCGAGTGCCCTCTTCGTGCTGATCGGCGGGGAGCCCCGGACCCAGTGGCTGCCCGGGGCGGTGCAGCGGGTGGGCGGGTACATCCTGACCGGGCGCGACCTGGTGCGGGACGGGACCGGCCCGGCACGGTGGCCACTCGCCCGCCCGCCCCTCCCGCTCGAAACTTCCGTGCCCGGGGCGTTCGCCATCGGCGACGCCCGTTACCGGTCCATCAAACGGGTTGCGTCCGCGGTCGGTGACGGCGCGACCGCGGTCCGCCTCGTGCAGGAGTATCTCCCGGTCGCCGCGATGGCGGACTCCGCGGCCGCCGCCGCCGTCGCCGGATTAATCTGCGGGCCCGCCCGGCGATGGGGCGGCCCAGGCAGGCCGCCCCACCGCCGGGCTGAAGCGGCCGGTCTTACCGGGTGAGCACGGTGGGCTGCGCTGTCCGCTCGCCGCGGCCAGCCGTGGCGGCGGTGGCGGGCTGCGCGGGCAGGAAGAGCCCGGCCAGGACCGCCCCGCCCGCCGCGGCCAGGCCGGCCACCAGGCAGCCGACGCTGAACCCGTGCAGGAACGCGTACGTGGCCGCCACGTGGATCGCCCCACCCAGGGCCGGGTCACCGGCCGAGGCGGCCTTCCCGGCGGCGGTGAACGCCGCGCCGACGGACTGGTGGGCGATGGCTGAGAGCCGCCCGGGCAGGCCCGGCGGCAGGGTGGCGGTGAGCCGGGAGCCGTACAGCGAGGCGTAGACGCTGCCAATCACGGCGACGCCGAGGGTGCCGCCGAGGAGCCGGGTCGTGTCGTTGACCGCCGACCCGACGCCGGCCTGCCGCAGGGAGACGGCGCCCATGATGGACTCGGTGGCCGGCGCGGAGGTGAAGCCCATCCCCAGTCCGTACAGCACCATCTGCACGGAGATGAGGGCGTAGCTGGTCGTCGCGCTCATCGTGACGGCCACCCAGACGTAGAACGCGGCCATGGCGACCAGCCCGGCGGTCACGACCAGCTTGGTTCCCGCGCGCACAGCGAGCTGAGTCCCGGCCACGGAACCGGCGCCGACGGATAGTGCCACCGGCAGCAGGTGCACGCCCGTGGACAGTGGCCCGTAGCCGTGAACGAACTGGAAGTACTGCGTGACCAGGAAGATGAAGCCGAGCAGGGTGAAGAACGCCACCGTGACCGAGGCGCTGGCGGCGCTGAAGCGCATGTTGCGGAACAGCCGCACGTCGAGCATCGGGCGCGGCGCCCGCCGTTCCCAGCCGATGAAACCGGCCAGCGCCGCGGCGGAGACCGCGAACCCGGCCACGCTCCGGGCGCTGGCCCATCCGTAGGACGGCGCCTCGATGATGGTGAACACCAGCAGGGCCATAGCCAACGTGGACAGGATGAGGCCCGGCACGTCCACCCGGCCGGCGTCCGGGTCCTTCGAGGCCGGCACGGTGACGGCGACCAGGAGGATGGCGGCCGCGGCCACCGGGCCCATGGCGATGAAGATGCTGCCCCAGCGGAAGTGCTCCAGCAGCCAGCCGCCGACGATCGGCCCGAGCGCGATGGCCACCCCGGCGATGGCGCCCCACAAACCGATGGCGCGGGCCCGCTCCTGGCGCGCGGTGAAGATGTTCGAGATCAGCGAGAGCGTCGCCGGGAACGTCATCGCGGCACCGAGCCCCATCACGGCCCGGGCCGCGATCAGCTCGGCCGGGCTGGTGGCGAAGCCGCCGGCGACGCTGGCGGCCCCGAAGACCCCCAGCCCGGCCAGCAGCATCCCCTTGCGGCCGGCCCGGTCCGACAGGCTGCCGAACGTCAGCAACAGGGCGGCGAAGACGAGGTTGTAGGCGTCCATCACCCATTGCAGCTGGGTGGTGGTGGCCTGCAGTTCCCGGACCAGGCTGGGCAGCGCGACGTTCACCAGGGTGGTGTCCAGGTTGACAGCGAAGGCGGCGAGGAGCAGGGCGGTGAGCACCAAGGCTTTTGATCGCATGATTGAGATACTGAACCAGTTAGTTTAAAAAATCAAGTACTAAGACGTGGTAGTAAACCAAACTCTGCTATCCTTGATGCATGCGGAGCTACGGCCAGTACTGCTCGGTGGCCAAGGCGCTCGACGTCGTCGGCGACCGGTGGACCCTGCTCATCATCCGGGAACTGCTCACCCAGGGCCCGTGCCGCTACACCGACCTGAAGAGCGGGCTGCCGGGCATCGCCACCAACCTGCTGTCCGACCGGCTGCGCGACCTCGAGCAGGCCGGCCTGATCCGCCGGGAGGAGGCCGCGCCCCCGGTCGCCACGACGCTGTTCCACCTGACCGAGACCGGTGCCGAGCTGGAGTCGGTGCTGGACGCCCTGGGCCGGTTCGGGATCCGGTACATGACCGAGCCCCGGGAGAGCGACGAGTTCCGCAGCCACTGGTTCACCTACCCCGTCTCGCTGATGCTGCATGACCGCGAGCCCGGCGGGCCGCCACTCTCCATCGAGCTGCGCACCACCGGGCGCCCGGCGGTGGTCGATATCTCCGGCGGCACGGTGCACACCCGCCTCGGCACGGCCGCCGCCCCCGACCTCGTCCTCAGCGGCGAGCCGCGGCTCATTCTCGGCGTGCTCTCCGGTTATCTGGATCCCGGCCAGGCGCGGGACCTGGGCCTGGAGATAAGCGGGGAGACCGCCATCCTGGACCGGATCCGGCCTGGGCACGTACCGGGCGCCGCGTAACACGGCGCCGTCACCTCGCCGCTCCCGTACGGGGTATCCAGGGTTTGCCGCGGCAAGAGAACGTTGCGCCGGATTAACCCCACTGAGCCTGCCGGTGCGGTTCACCGCGTCCCGCCGTCTGCCGTCTGCCGTCTGCCGTCTGCCGTCTGCCGTCTGCCGTCCACAGGATTATCAACACATTGTTGACAACAGAACGTTGAAAGCCTAATCTCGCGGGCATGGCTGACCGGGCTACGGAGTGCGAGCAGGCCCCAGCACGACCGCGCGGCCCGGGGCATCGCCGGGCCGCCGAACATGAACAGGCGGCCTGCGAGGCGGCAGCGCGGAAGGAGTTGCTCGCCGCCGGTGCCGCCTCGCTGCCCCGCGCGCCCTGGCTGGCGGGCGGGCAGCCGCCAGCCGCGGCGGACCTGATCCGGTTCGCCTTGTGGCGCAGTCAGCACGCCGGCCCCGGTGACGACGGACTGCTGGCCGCCTTGGCCCTGCTGCCAGCGGCCCGGGCCGAGGTGGACCAGATCGAAGCGGCGCTGCTGTTCACCGCGCGGGCCCAGGGCCTGTCGTGGGCCCGGATCTCCCAGGCCATGGGCCTGGGGTCACCTCAGGCGGCCCAGCAACGGTTCGGCCGGATCACCGGCCGCGCCCGGAACCCGGGGAGCGTGACATGACCTACCGGTCCGCTCCGGACGACCTGGCGCTGCACGGCCTCCGGATCCTGGGCTTCCCGACGGCCGGCCACATCGCCCGCCGCTACGGCCTTGACATCGCCGCCACCGAGGAGTCGCTGCTGGACTTCGAGGCCCGAGGCTGGGCCCGGCAGCTGAACTTCGGCGGCGCCGCCGGCTGGTCGCTGACCGAAGCCGGTAAGGACGAGGGCGGCCGACGGCTCGCCGCCGAACTCGACCGGGCCGCTGCCCGCGCCACCATCACCCGTGCCCACCAGGCATTCCTCCCGCTGAACCGGGAGCTTGGCACCGCCTGCACCAACTGGCAGATACGGCCGACCGCGGCCGACCCCATGACGTTCAACGATCACACCGACTGGCGCTGGGATCAGCGGGTACTGGCGGCGCTGGCCGCGCTGGACAGCTCGTTCCGGCAGCTCTGCGATCAGCTCGCCGGATGCCTGGCGCGCTTCGGCGGCTACGCCGACCTGTTCTCCGCCGCGCTCGCCCGCGCCGAGGCCGGGCAGCACGCGTGGGTCGACGGCCCGGACCGGGACTCCTGCCACCTGGTGTGGATCCAGTTCCACGAGGACCTGCTGGCCACCCTCGGCCTGCCCCGCGGTTCAGACACCTGACGGCGCCAGGTGCAGGCGTGGCCACTACTGAGGACGTCCCCGGCGGCTGAGTATTTCAC
Source organism: uncultured Actinomycetes bacterium (assembly GCA_963837515.1). Classification (GTDB taxonomy): domain Bacteria; phylum Actinomycetota; class Actinomycetes; order Streptosporangiales; family Streptosporangiaceae; genus RYN-230. The sequence goes on along the minus strand of CAWINT010000012.1, from coordinate 154,733 downwards.
CCGTTTAAGGCGACGATTCGCCGGCTTTCGGCCCGCAACATTGCCACGTGTCCTAGTCTCTCAACCCCGGGGAGGAAGGGCTCCATGACGCGGGATCTTGCCGGATCACCCCCTGACCCGGCCCCGGAACAGCCGCCCGCTGCGCGCCCAGCGCGCGGCGGCGAGCCGCCCAGCGGCGATGAGCCGCCGTTGCCGACCGGAGCCGGGTCACCGCGACCCCACCGGCCCCGGCCACTCCGCCAGCGCGGGAACGCCGGAAGCGCCGGAAGCTGCTGTACGTCACGCTCCCGGGCTGCTGGGGCGGGCTGATCGCCGGCTGCCTGTCATTCACCCCGTCACTGCTTCCGCGCAGCGGCCTGATCCAGGGGGTGATCTGGGGCATCACCGCGGCCATCGGGTACGGGCTGGGCGTGCTGGCCGCGGCGATCTGGCGGGCCTTCCCCGACCGGGAGCCCCGGCAGCCGCGGCGCTGGGCCTGGTACGCGTTCTTCATCGCCGGGGTGGTCCTGTCCGCGGCCGCCTTCGGGCTCGGGCAGTACTGGCAGTCCGAGATCCGCAAGCTGATGGGGGTGACGGATTACAGCATCCCGCTGGCCGTGGCCGCACCGTTCGTTGCGGCGCTGATCTTTGGCCTGATCCTGCTGGCCGGGCGCGGCCTTCGTGGCCTGTACCGCTGGCTCGCCACCCTGCTCAACCGCTGGATCGGGCGGCGCGCGGCGCGCGGGGTCGGCTGGGTCCTGGTCGTCGGGCTCACCTACCTGGTGGTCAGCGGCCTGCTGCTGCAGGGCGCCGCCAGCGTGCTGAACGACGCCTTCTCGCTGCGCAACACGCAGACCGGGGAGGGGGCGCATCAGCCCACGACCAGCCTGCGGTCCGGCGGCCCAGGGTCGCTCATCCCGTGGGACTCGCTCGGCCGGCAGGGCCGCAACTTCACCGGCAAGGGACCGGCGGAGAGTGATATCGCCGCGCTGACCGGACGCGCCGCCATGGCGCCGATCCGGGTCTACGCCGGGCTGGCCTCGGCCCCGGACGCGGAGGCCCAGGCCACGCTGGCCGTGCAGGACCTGCAGCGGGCGGGCGCTTTCCAGCGCAAGAACCTGCTGGTAGTGACCACCACCGGCAGCGGCTGGGTCGATCCGGCGCTGGTCAACTCGTTCGAGTACCTCAGCGGCGGCAACTGCGCGTCCGTGGCCATCCAGTACTCCTACCTGCCTTCGTGGATCTCCTACCTGGTCGACCAGGCGCAGGCCCGGGCGGCTGGCCGGGCCCTGTTCGACGCGATCTACGGCGCCTGGTCGAGGCTGCCCGCCGACCACCGCCCACGGCTGTTCGTGGCCGGGGAGAGCTTGGGGTCGTTCGGCGCTGAGGCGGCCTTCACCGGCGAGAACGATCTGGCCAACCGCACGTCCGGCGCCCTGTTCGCCGGGCCGCCCAACTTCAACCCGCTGTTCACCGAGTTCCGGGACCACCGTGAACCGGGCAGCCCGGAGGTCCAGCCCAGCTACCAGGATGGCCGGACCGTGCGGTTCGCGAGCGACCCCGCGGCCTCGATCCCTCCGGCGGGCCAGCCGTGGAACGGCACCCGGGTGCTGTACCTGATGCACCCCTCCGACCCGATCGTCTGGTGGAGCCCGCAGCTGATCTTCACCGAGCCGGACTGGATCAGCGAGCCGCCAGGCAAGGACGTACTGGGGGCCATGTTCTGGGTGCCCTTCGTTACGTTCTGGCAGGTCACCGCCGACCTTCCGTTCTCCACCGACGTACCGCCCGGGCACGGCCACACCTATTCCTCCGAGTACCCCTACGGGTGGAACGTCGTGCTGCGGCCGGCCGGGATCACCGCACACGACCTGGCCAGTCTCACGAAGATCGTCACCGCTGAGGGGTGATCGGGTGCCCGCCAGGCGGGGTTCGCCGGTCAGCGGGTGGCCCAGGCCCAGATGGACGCGGCGGCCAGCACGCCGAGGCCGTTGGTCGCCCAGTGCAGGCCGACGGACGCGAGCAGGCTGCCGCTGCGCCGCCGCAACTCGCAGAACACCACTCCGGCCAGTGCCGTGAACAGCACCGTGCCCAGCACCGAGACCGTCTGGCCCAATGTCCCCGGCCCGACCGCGCTGCCGATGGCCTGGTCGTTCGCGGCCAGGCCGAGCGACGGGAGCACGTGCCAGACGCCGAAGAGGGCCGACGAGACCAAAGTGGCCGTCCAGGTCCCATGCTCGCGGCGGAGCAGACCCCACAGCACGCCACGGAAGGCCACCTCCTCGAACAGCACCGTGCCCAGCGGGATGAGCACGAACGCGGTCAGCAGGGCTGATCCCCAGCCCAGGTGGTAACGGCTATCGCGGAAGGCGGCGCGGGTCAGCGGAAGCGCCGCGCCGACCGTGAACACCACCGCCACCGCGCCGATCGCACCAGCCGCCCAGATCAGCCCGCGCCGCCACGTTCCCGGGCCCAGGCCGAGTTCGGCCCAGCTGAGACCGGCCCACCGGGCCAGCGCAAGCAGCGCCGCGGCGGCGGCCGGCCCCAGGATCAGAGACGCATGGGCCACCCGGATGTCGGTCACGTTGACCGGCACGAGCGCCACGATGACGATTACGATCGCCCAGCCGGCTCGCCCCTTGGGAACCCACGACCGCCCGGCCATGCCGCCCCTTCCCGGCCCGCACAGCACGCCACGGATCACCGGGCCCGGCGCGGGCCGCCCTCTTACCGGAGCCTGCCCGGCCCGCCGCGTGGCCGCACCATCTTTGCCGGATGAACCGCCCGCAGCGGCGGGCGGCGGCGCGCGTCCCGTACGGTGCGTGTGGGAGGTTGACATGGACACAGCTCGCCGGCTGTGGACCCGGTACGAGCCGATCCACAGCGTCGTCTACTTCACCGAGGAGCCTCAGGCCGCGCTGGCCGACGCGGGGTACCGCGGCTACTGGATGCGCTACTTCGCGCTGCGCGCGGCGCCGCTCGGGCCGGTCGGGCCGGCGGTCGTGACCGCGGCGTTCTACGGCTTCGCGCCATCCCGGGTGCGTCGTGCCCTGCCGGACGCGTGGTCGTTCGCCGCCCCCGAGCGGGCTTTGGAGGCCCGGCTGGCCGGCGCCGACGCGGTGCTGCGCCGCGTCTGGGGCGCCGCGGCCGGTTCCCCCGCGCTGGCCGAGGCGGCCGGCCTGGCCTGGGAGGCGGCCCAGGCCGCTGAGACGGCGGGCCGCGTGCTCGGCGCGGCGAACCAGGCGCTCCCCGCCCCGGACCAGCCACACCTACGGCTCTGGCAGGCCGCCACGACACTGCGCGAGCACCGCGGCGACAGCCATACGGCCGTGCTGGTGGCGGCCGGGATCGGGCCGGTAGAGGCGCACGTACTCAAGCAGGCGGCCGGGGAATCCGATGCGGAGCTGCTGCGCACCAGCCGTAACTGGTCGGACGAGGACTGGGAGCGGGCCCGCGCCGCCCTCGCCGGCCGGGGCTGGCTGGACCCGGTGAGCGGCCGCCTGACCGCTGCGGGCGTGGCGGCCCGCGACGAGGCCGAGCGCCGCACGGACGCGGCTGCCGCCCGGCCGTGGGAGGCGCTCGGCCCGCAGCGTACCGAGCGGCTCGCGACGCTGCTGACGCCGCTGGCCCTGGCCGTCATCGACGCACAGGCGTTTCCGGTGCCCAATCCGGTCGGCGTCCCGGCCCCAGGCTGAGCCGCCCCGGATGCCCGAGGTCCCGCCGCGCCGGGACCAACGCACCTGGCGGCCGGCCGGGCCGCAGGCACAGCCTGAAACTACCGCCCGGTCACCAGCGGGTCGTTGACCGGGCGGGTAAGCGGAGGGGGCGGCGATGCACCTCACCATCAGGGACGGGCTGGCCACGCTGTTCGTGGTGACGGCCGCAGTGGTCTATCTTGCCTGGCTGGCCGGCGCGGCGATGACCGGCTGGTCGGTCCGGGGGATCGCCATCGTGGTGTTCGCGCTCGGGTTCGCCGCCTGCCTCACCGACCAGAAGCAGATGGCCGTGGTGTACGGGGCCCAGCGCGACGGGCCGCAGCGCGACGGGCCGCAGCCGCCGGTGAGCTACGTCGTGCTGACCTCGGCGGTCGGCGCAGTGGCCCTGGTCGCCGGGGTCATCACGCTGGTCACGGGCAGTTCGGCGATGCTCGCGGCGGTGGCCGCGGCGGTGGCCGGGCTGTGGCTCCTCGCGACCGGCCGGCATGCGCTGACCCGCGTGCCGGGCGGGCACGTGCCCCGGTCCGCCGCCTGAGCGCGCCGCCGGGTCAGCCGGCCCCGTCCAGCCAGCCCTGGATGGAGCGGGCCAGCGTCGGCATCGGCAGCGAGCCGTGATCCAGGACGGCGCCGTGGAAGGCGGGCAGGGAGAACGCCCGGCCCAGGCGCTGCCGGGCCTCGTCCCGGATCCGGAGGATCTCCAGCTTGCCGGTGAGGTAGGCGAGGGCCTGGCCCGGCATGACCAGGTACCGGTCGGTCTCGGCGGCGAGGAACTCCGGCGGCATGGGGACGTGGTCCACCAGGTACCCGAGGGCCCGCTCGCGGCTCCAGCCGAACGAATGCAGCCCGGTGTCCACCACCAGCCGGGCGGCCCGCATCAGTGACGCGGCGGCCGAGCCGAGCAGGCCGTGCTCGCCGGCGTACAGGCCGGCCTCCTCGGCAAGCTGTTCGGCGTACAGGCCCCAGCCCTCGGAGAAGACCGGGAGGCTGCGCTGGCGCTGCAGCGCGGGCAGCGCGGACTGCAGCTGGAGACGGGACAGCTGGAGGTGATGCCCGGGCACCGCTTCGTGGAAGGCCACCACTTCGGTGTCCCACCCGGTGCCGGCCGTGGGCCGCTCCGTGTTGAACCAGAACGTCCCGGGCCGCCCACCGTCGAGCCGGGGCGGGGTGTAGTGCGGCGCGGTGCCGCTCACCGCCACCACCGGCGGCATCGGTGTCACCTCGCAGGGGGGCGGCAGCGGCTGCGGGAAGAACTCACCCGCCCGTTCCTCGGCCCGGCGCACTGCCGCCTTGGCGCGGGCGATGGCCTCGTCCGGCGGCAGCTTCCCGGAGGAGTTCCGCAGCGCGGCGAAGACCGCCTCCCGCCCGGACAGCCCCAGGCCCGCACCCAGCTGCACGGCCCGCGCCTCCAGCGCCGCGACGTGCTCCAGGCCGGTCCGGTGCAGGTCGGCGGCGGACAGCGGCAGCGTGGTGTAGATCCGGATCGCGCGGGCGTAGTCCTCCTCGCCGCCCGGCAGGTAGGCCAGCCCGGCCCGCTCCGGCGGCCGGGCCCCGGGCAGCAGGTCCTTGACGGCCGCCACCCACCGGGCCAGCGCCGGGTGCACCACCTCCGCGGCGACGGCCCGGCGCTCGTCCTCCCACGCCGCCGCCCCCGGCCACCCCTGGGGTGGCCGGGGGGACAGCACCGGGCTGGCGCCGGGGACGGCCAGGACGCCTTCGGCCCAGGTGATGGCCTGCTCAGCCAGCGGGGCGACCGGCACCCGTCCCCGAGCGGACCCTTCCCTCAGCCGCGCGCTGAGCTGATCGAGCCAGCCGCCGCTGCGCCGCAGCCGGGTCAGGTAGGCCTCGGCCGCGGCCGGGTTGACGAGGACCGTCCGCGCCGCCACCGCCAGGAACGCGGCCGGCCCCGCGTACTGCATCGCGGTGACCGTGTACTCCGCCGCCGCCAGGTCGATGACCCCCAGCTCCTGCGCGGCGGCCTCCCGCACGCAGTCGAGCGTGACGGCCTCGGCCGGCGTCAGCTGCTCCCCGGCGAGCTGGCTGGCCGCGCCGAGGAACCGGCCGGCCTCGGCCCGCCAGGCCTGCCGACCCGCCGCGCTCTCGTCCGGGACCAGATCGTCGTACCCGGGGATGCCGTACATGGTGGCCGCGAACGGATTCTCGGCCAGCCAGCGCTGGTGCAGCTGGTCAGCCAGGTCACGTACTGAACTCATGCCGTCCTTTTCCACGATCGATCGCGATCTTTCCGCCGGGCTGCGCGGACCCGGCCGCGGGCACCGGCCCGGCCTTGGTGGCGTGGCCGAGGTAGCTGACGCGCAGGTCCGTGGTAAGGCCGAAGGCCGCCCGGCGGCCCAGGTCCGCATAGCCGAGCTTTCCCTGCTTGAGCTGGCGGAGCAACTTGAGCAGCGCGGGCGGTGACCGCCGGGGCGCCATGCCGGTCAGGTCCCGCGGCTGCAGCTGATGCCGGGAGAGGCAGCGGCCCAGCTCGGCGGGGGTGATGAACTGATCCCAGTCGTGCAGGCCCGGCGGCATCCAGGCGGTGGCGGCCCATTCCTGGCACAGTTTGATGGCGACGAGCTTACTGAGCCAGGTCCGGTTGATCGTGTCGAACAGGTACAGGCCACCGGGCTTGAGGACCCGGGCCGTCTCGGCGATGACCGCATCGACGTCGGCCACGTGCTCCAAGACGTCCAGGCAGTAGACGACGTCCGCGCAGGCGTCCCCGGCGGGTAGCTGCTCACCGGGGCCGACCCGGTAGTCGATGGCCAGGCCGCCGCGGGCGGCATGGGCCCGCGCGGTGTCGATGGCGGGCGCGGCCGGATCGACGCCGATCACCACCGCACCGAGCCGGGCGATCTCCTCGGCCATCAGCCCGCCGCCGCAGCCGACGTCGATGATGACCTTCCCGGCGAGGTCCAGCCCCCGGGCCGCGAACGTGGCGGCGAAGTACGCCAGCCGTGCCGGGTTGAGGCAGGCGCGGATGGCGTGCAGCGGCTGGCGTTCGTCCCACCAGATGTCGCCCGGCTGGCGGTAGATGTCGTTGTCGGCGGGCAGGGCTGGGTCCTCTCCGGTGGTGCTGGCCGCTCACGGCGCCGGTCAGCCCGCCACGGCGCCCAGTTCCTGGCGCAGCGCCGCGGTCAGCACGTCCACGTCCGGCAGCGGGCCGGGGTCGGACAGCACCGTGAGCCAGAGCGTCCCGGCGTACGACAGCGCGGCGAAGGTGACCGGGACGTTGCCGGTGGTGGCCGGGATGGGGATCACCGCCCGCACCGGCGCGCCGGCGAAGCTGAGCGGCTCCGCGGGTCCGCGCAGGTTGGTGGTGAAGGTGTGCACCAGCCGCTGGTGGCCGAAGTACCAGCGCAGCACTCCCGTCGGCGCCAGCAGCCGGAACGCCGGCCCGAGCAGCGCCGCGGACGTGCCGGGCGCGGCCCGCTTCCGCTCGCGGGTGATGGCCGCGATCCGGGTCACCCGGGCGGCCAGCGCGCCCGCGGTGGGGAGGGCCACCGGCATCGCCCCGACCTGGTTGCCGAGCTGCCCGCCGGCGGCGGCCCGGCGCGCGGACACCGGCACCGACATCGTCACCCACTCCAGCCGCTCGCCCCGGCTGGCCAGCAGGGCGCGCAGCGCCCCGGCGGCGGCGGCGAGGACCACGTCGTTGACCGTGCCGCCGCAGGCGTGGCCGAAGTCGCGCACGGCCGCGAGATCGGCGGTGAGCGCATCCAGCCGCCGCCGCGGGCCGGTCGGGCGGTTCAGCGATGTCCGGGGCAGCCGGCCGGGCGGCCGCGCGCCACCCAGCTCGCGCACGCCCTGCCGGATGGTGCGCAGGTCGCCACCCAGGTGGGTGAGGCGCCGGGCGCGGGCCGCCCAGGCATCGGCGGCCAGGGCCCCGGCCCGGGGCGGGGGGACGGGGAAGGCCACCGCGCCCGGGGCCGCGGCGAGCGGGGCAGGACGCTGGTCCACCAGGCTGGCCAGCACCGCCAGCCCGCCGATCCCGTCGGCCAGCACGTGGTTCAGCACGATGACGAGGCCGGCGCACTGGCCGGCCAGGCCGGTGACGAACGTGGCGGACCACAGCGGCCGCGACCGGGGCAGTGGCTCGGCGAGCACCGCCGCCGCCGCATCGAGCAGCGCCTGCTCGTCCCCCGGGGCCGGCCCGGCCGCTGCCGGACGTGCCAGTCCAGATCAAAGGCAGGGTCATCGGCCCAGAACGGCCGGCCGCAGCCGACTGGCGCCCGGTGCAGCCGCTGCCGGAGCCGGGGCACCGCCGTGATCCGCTCACCCAGCTGCTCCCGGGCCTGCGCCACGCTCCAGCCGGGGCCGGTGCCCAGCACGAGGACGGCCCCGACGTGCATCGGTGCCGCGCCGCGGCCCGTGGCCAGCTGCATCAGATCGGCCGGGCTGGCCCGGTCCACCGGCCGCCGCGCGGCTCTGGTCCCGCTCACCCTCCCAGTCTGCGCCGCACCGGCTCCGCCCGCGGTCCCACCCGTGCAGGAGGATGCCCGGGCGGGCCAGGGCGGCCAGGATGAAGGTGACGTGGCGGCCTGCCGCCCGGGCCGGGCCCCGCCCAGTCCCGGAGGGCAGGGTCAGCGGAAGCGGAGTGGCGGTCCCGTGCACGGTGCAGTCACGCAGGCCCGGTCCCGGGGCGTCGGGCCGTTCATCACCCTGCGGGTCCTGGTCCACCCCGATGGGACGGTGGAGCGCTGGGAGTCCCGGCGGCAGCGCAAGCACCTGTCCCCGCCCCGGGGGCCGGCCTGGTGGGCGCCGCACGATCGCGACTGGTGGATCGGCGTGCTCTTCGCGATCGGCTCATTCCTGTTCGGGCTGGGCGTGCTGCCCGGCTACGCCAGCGCCGTGGGCGCCGTGGCGGACGCGGTGACGTTCTTCATCGGGTCGCTGTTCTTCACCTCGGCCGGGTTCCTGCAGTACCGGGAAGCGGTGGACGCCGCCCCGCCGCGGCCGGGGGCCCCGCGCGGGAAGGTGTTCGTGTTCCGGCCCAGCCAGATCGACTGGCTGGCCACGGGTATCCAGCTGGTGGGGACCCTGGCGTTCAACATCAGCACGGCGGCGGCCATCTGGGCCGCCCCGGGCACGGCGCAGGCCCGCCATCACGTGTGGCGCCCCGACGTCGGCGGTTCGGCCTGTTTCCTGATCGCCAGCGGGCTGGCCTGGTTCGAGGTGTGCCACGGCTGGGTGGCGTGGCGGCCCCGGTCGCTGGCGTGGTGGGTGACGGCGCTGAATCTGGCCGGGTCGGTGGCGTTCGGGTTCTCCGCCGTCGCCAGCTACGTCATCCCGGGAACCACTCAGCTGCTCAGCGAGCCGGTGACCAACCTCGGCACCTTCGTGGGCGCGGTCTGCTTCTTCGCCGGCGCGGTGCTCCTGCTGTTCGAGCGGACCGAGGCGGCACCGGCGCCGCCCCCCGCCGTGCGGGTGCCCGGCTGATCGGCCGCCGATCGGCCCGGGGCGTCGGGACCTCCGGCCCTGAGCACCCCGTCCGCTGGCGGACGAGGCTGTAACCAGGAGTGCTGCAGCATGCGAACGGGGTTGGTGAGGAGGCACGATGACCACGCTGGCCGCCCGGATCCCCGGCTACGTCGCCGGTACCTGGGATATCGATCCGGGCCATTCCCGGATCAGCTTCACGGCCCGTCACCTGGGCGTGCGGAAGGTGCACGGGCACTTCGACCGGTTCATCGGGCAGGTCGTCACCGCCGAGGACCCGCTGCGTTCGTCCGCCACCGCCACGGTCGACCTCGACTCGGTGAACACCGGCGACCAGGCCCGGGACCAGGACCTGCGATCCGGCAACTTCCTCGACGCCGCGGACTTCCCCGCGATGACCTACCGGACCACCGGTGTGCGCCACGAGGGCAGGGACTACATCGTGGACGGGGAGCTGACCGTCCACGGGGTGACCCAGCCGGTGTCACTGCGCTTCGAGTTCGCCGGCTTCCGTCCCGGCCCGGCCGGTGGCACCCGGGCCGCCTTCTCCGCGGCCGGGGAGGTGCACCGGCACGATTTCGGCGTCGTCTTCGACGTCCCGGTCCTCGGCCTGGCCAGCGACAAGATCCGCATCCAGATCGACGCCGAGGCCGTGCTGCATCCCGGGGCTGCGCCGCCGCCGCCCACGTAACGCCTGCGAACGCGCGCTCCGCCGCGCAGCACCACGAGCCTGGGCTGCGTGTAATAGGCAGAGCCCAGTCGGTGGAGGCGCGATGACCTTCGAAGAGTTCGCGGCCGCCCGGCTGCCCGCGGTCCTGAGGTTCGCGGCTGTGCTGGCCGGTGACCGTGGCCTCGCCGAGGACGTGGTGCAGGAGGTGCTGATCCGGGCGAACGGGCGGTGGGCCGCCATTGCCGGGCTGGACCAGCCCGAGGCCTACGTGCGCAAGATGATCGTCAACGAGTTCCTGTCCTGGCGGCGCCGGTCCTGGCGGCTGGTACCGTCCGGGGCCGGCCACGATCTGGCGGGCCCGGCCGCCCCCGATCCCGCCACCGGTTACGCCGAGCGGGACGCCCTGGTGACCGAACTGGCGAAGCTGCCCCGGCGGCAGCGCGCGGTGCTCGTGCTCCGCTACTACGAAGGGCTCTCCGACCCGGAAATCGCGCGGCTGCTGGGGTGCAAGCCCGGCACCGTCCGCGGCTACGCGGCCCGCGCGCTGGCGGCGCTGCGGGTGGAACTGGCCGAGCCACCGCTGGCCCGGCCGGACGTGATCGAGGAGCACCGATGAAGAGCCCGGACCAGCCGCCGAGGCGCACCGAAGCCGACCTGCGGGCCGCACTGACCGCGCTGGAGCGTCACGCGCCGGCCGCGGACACCGTCCTGCAGGCGGTGCGGGAACGCACGGGGCGGCCGGGCCAGCCGGGGCGGACGACCACGCGCCGGGCGGCCCGGTCCTGGCGCTGGCCGCGGCTGGCGGTGGGGGTGGCCGTCGTGGCCGTCGTGGCCACCGTGACCGGGCTCGCGATCGCGCTGCTCCCGGGCCGTCCACCGGCCGCGGGCGGCGGGGCCCGGGCCAGCCGCGGCGGCCAGCCGGCCACCACCGTGGGGGGCGGGCTGCCCTCGGCCGCGTCGCTGGGCCGGGCCATGTTCACCGCGTTCAGCGCCGCCAATGACGACATCCTGTACTCGACGCAGACCGGCACCAACCGCGGCGTGGTAGGGGACATCTACCAGGACTGGGCCTGGCCGGCCCAGCCGGTCACCGGCCAGCCCGAACGCTGGCGGGAGCAATTTTCCCAACGCATCCGCGCCACCGCGCCGCTGCTGCTGACCGAGGACGACAGCTTCGGTTACCTGACGCCGCCGGCGAGCGCGAACTACGTCCGTGGCCTGCTGACGGTGGTCTGCTACGCCGGCACGGGTCAGACCGGCTGCGGCTACGGGCCCACCGAAACCCCGCCGGGTACCTGGTCCCAGACGTACGGGCGGTTCGTCAACCCCAATCCCGGCCTGAACGACCTGCGGCCGGCCGCGCTGGCCGCGGAGATCACCCAGGGGAAGTGGCGGGTGGTCCGGCGCACCCGGATGGACGGCCAGCCCGCCATCGAGCTGGCCGAAACCCCGGCCGGCTCGTGGCGGCCGCTGCCGACCCGGCTGTGGGTGAACGCCCGTACCCACCTGCCGCTGCGGATGGTCACCGGCGCGGGCGCACCGGTCGTCACCCAGCTGGACTGGCGGTTCCTGCCGCCCACCCCGGCCAACCTGTCCCGGCTGCGGGTGCCGATCCCGCCCGGGTACCCGCGGTCCAGCGGCCGGTCCTGACCCGCCGGCCAGCCACCCGCCAGCCAGCCACCCGCCGGCCAGCCACCCGCCGGCCAGCCACCCGCCGGCCAGCCACCCGGCGGCCGCACAGCCCCATCGCGCGGCCTCCCCCGCCGAGGGTGAAGGCAGCGGCCCGGGGCGGCGCGATCCTTTCAGAACGGGAGGCCGCCGCCCGGTCCCCTGGCGCGGTGGCCCGCTGGGGACAAGGATGTCCCCGGGTACCGCGCGCGGAAGGCAGGGCAGCCGGTGGTGACGGGCGTTAGGCCGGTAGGAATGAACCGGTGGGCCATCCTGGCCGGCTACGCCCTGCTGACCGGATGCACCCAGCTGCTGTGGCTGGCCTACGCGCCGATCACCACGCAGGCGCACCGGATCATGGGGGTGTCCGAGGGCGCCGTGGGCGACCTGGCCGGCATCTTCCCGTTGATGTACGTGATCCTGGCGCTGCCGGCCGGCCGCTGGCTCGACATGCGGTTCGGCCGGGCACTCGGCACGGGCGCGGTGCTCACCGCGGCCGGCGGCCTGCTACGCCTGGCCGGCCCCACCTCTTACGGCTGGGCGCTGGCCGGCCAGGTCGTGACGGCCGCGGGCCAGCCGTTCGTGCTCAACGCGATCACCAAGGTCGCCGCGCACTACTTCCCCGCGAAGCAGCGGACGGCGGCGGTGTCGGTGGGCAGCGTGGCTTTGTTCGCCGGCATCCTGGCCGCGGTCCTGTCCGGCGCGCCGCTGCTGGACGCGGGCGGCCTCAGGCTGCTGCTGTGGGTCCAGGCGGCGGTGGCGCTGGCCGCCGCGCTGTGGGTGCTGGCCGCGATCCGGACCCCGCCGGCCTTCCCCGGTGACCCGGCGGTCGCCGTGTCGCTGCGCTGGCTGCGGCGCGACCGGTTCATGTGGCTGCTGGGCGGCCTGCTGTTCGTCGGGATGGGCGTGTTCAACGCGGTCGCGACCTGGCTGGACGCGATCCTCACCCACTTCGGGCACGGTACTGCCAGCGGCTACCTGATCGCGCTGATGACCGTCGGCGGGATCGCGGGCGGCGCGCTGCTGCCGGGCGTGGCCGCGCGGCGCGGCCAGCGGCGCGGCCTGCTGGAGCTGGCGGTGGTGGTGACCGCGGTGGCGTTCGCCGTGCTCGCCGGGGTGCACGACCCGGTGGCCGGCGGCCTGGTCCTGTTCGTCGCGGGTTTCTTCCTGCTGGCCGGCCTGCCGGTGGTGCTGGACTGGTCCGAGCTGCACGCCGGGCCGGAACGCGCGGCCGGGGCGGCCGGGTTCCTGCTGCTGGCCGGGAACCTGGGCGGGGTGGTCCTGGTGCTCATCGTCCAGGCCACGCTCGGCAGCCCGTATCTCTCGCTCGGCGCCCTCGCCGTGAGCTGCCTGGCCGGCCTCGCGGTGGCCACCCGGCTGCCCGGCCGGGGCGTCCTCGTCACACCGCAGAAGGGGGCGGCATGACCGACCCGATGGCCGACCTGGAACGGCAGCTCAAGCCCTACCGCGGGCAGGTGCCCTCGTTCCGCCAGCTGCCCGCCGACGGCCTGCCCCGGGCCGAGGTCACCACCCTGGTCGAGCGGCTGGCCGCGGCGGAGGAGCACGCGTGGCGGGACGGGTACGCGTCCGGGGCGGTGTACCACGGCGACCCGGAGCACGTCGCCTTCCTCAGCCGCGTCTACGCGGCCCAGTCGCAGAGCAACCCGCTGCACCCGGACCTGTGGCCGAGCGCCACCAAGTTCGAGGCCGAGATCGTCGCCATGACCGGGTCCATGCTCGGCGCCAGCCACGCCGCGGCCGGCGCGCCGGTGGTCGGCACGGTCACCTCCGGCGGGACGGAGAGCATCCTGCTGGCGATGAAGGCCTACCGGGACCACGCCCGGGAGCGCCGCGGCATCGCCGCGCCGGAGATCGTCGCGCCGGTCACCGCGCACGCGGCGTTCGACAAGGCGGCCCGGTTCTTCGACATGCCGCTGGTGCGGGTCCCGGTGGATGCCGGGTTCCGGGCCGACCTGGACGCTCTGGCCGGGGCGGTGACCGACCGGACGGCCGTCGTGGTTGGCTCGGCGCCGACCTTCCCGCACGGCGTGATCGACCCGATTCCCGAGATCGCGGCGCTGGCCGCCGAGCGCGGCGCCGGCTGTCACGTGGACGCCTGCCTGGGCGGCTTCATCCTGCCGTGGGCGCAGCGGCTGGGCTACCCGGTGCCGGCGTTCGACTTCCGGCTGCCGGGCGTGACCTCGATGTCGGCCGACACGCACAAGTACGGGTACGCGGCCAAGGGCTCGTCGGTCGTGCTGTACCGCGGCCGTCAGCTGCGCCAGTTCCAGTACTACACGGTGACCGACTGGCCGGGCGGGCTGTACCTGTCACCCACCTTCGCGGGCAGCCGGCCGGGGGCGCTGTCCGCCACCTGCTGGGCCGCCCTGGTCTCGATCGGGGAGAACGGGTACACCGACGCGGCGCGGCGGATCCTGGCGGCCGGCGCACAGCTCCGCGCCGGGGTGGCCGCCATCCCGGGGCTGCACGTGCTCGGCGACCCGCTGTGGGTGATCGCCTTCGGCGCCGCGGACGGCCTGGACATCTACCAGGTCATGGAGAACATGGGGAACCGCGGCTGGAGCCTCAACGGCCTGCAGCGGCCGGCCGCGGTGCACATCGCGGTGACCCTGCGGCACACGCTGCCCGGGGTGACCGACCGGTTCCTGGCCGAGCTGGCCAGCTCGGTCGAGGAGGTCCGGGCCAACCCCGGGGTCAGCACCGGGATGGCCCCCGTCTACGGGATGGCCGGCACACTGCCCGCCGGGGTCATGCACGAGCTGCTGGCCGGCTACCTCGACATGCTCTACGACGTGTAGGGGCCGGCCATGGACGCGGCGCGCCACGTTCTCGCCATCGACCTGGGCACTTCCGCGCTCAAGGTAGCCCTGGTGTCGCTGGCCGGCGAGGTCGTGGCGACCGAGCAGGAGGCGTGCCAGGTCAGTCTGCTCCCCGGCGGGGGCGCCGAGCAGGACCCGCGGCACTGGTGGGATCTGATCACCCGGGCATCGTCCCGGCTGATGGGCAGCGGCGCCGTGGCGGCGGAGTCGGTGGTGTCCGTGGCCTGCACCGCGCAATGGTCCGGGACGGTCCCCGTGGACGAGCACGGGCGGCCGATCCGGAACGCGATCATCTGGATGGACTCGCGGGGCGCGCCGTACGTGCGGCAGGTCACCGGCGGCGGCGTCCAGGTGCAGGGGTACAGCGTCGTGAAGCTGGCCCGCTGGCTGCACCGCACGGGCGGGATCCCAGCCCGCAGCGGCAAGGACTCGATCGCGCACATCCTGTGGCTCAAGCACGCCGAGCCGGAGACGTACCGCCGGGCGCACGCGTTCCTGGAGCCGAAGGACTGGCTGAACGCCTGCCTCACCGGGCGGCTGGCGGCCTCGCCCGACTCGATCGCGCTGCACTGGGTGACGGACAACCGCCGGCTCGACCGCATCCGGTACGACCCGGCCCTGCTGCGGCTGGCCGGGGTCGACCGGTCCCGGCTGCCGGACCTGGTGCCCGCCACCAGCATCCTCGGCCCGCTGGCCCCGGGGCCGGCCGCGGCGCTCGGGGTCCGGGCCGGCCTGCCGGTCGTCGTGGGCACCCCGGACCTGCAGTCGGCCGCGATCGGGTCCGGGGCCACCCGGGACTACCAGGCCCACCTGTACGTCGGCACGTCGTCCTGGCTCACCTGCCACCTGCCGGTCAAGAAGACCGACCTGCGGCACAACATGGCCTCCCTGCCCGCACCGATACCCGGCCGGTACTTCGTCGCCAACGAGCAGGAGACGGCCGGCGCCGCGCTGGCCTTCCTGCGTGACCGGGTGCTCGGGATGGAGGGCGCGGCCGCCGTCGGCTACCAGGAACTGGACCGGATGGCCGGGCAGGCCCCGCCCGGCAGCCACGGAGTGCTGTTCACCCCGTGGCTGTACGGTGAGCGCACCCCGGTGGAGGACCGGTTCGTCCGGGGCGGATTCCACAACCTGTCCCTCGCCACCAGCCAGGCGGACCTGGTGCGGTCGGTCTTCGAGGGGGTCGCGCTCAACACGCGCTGGCTGCTGGGCGCGGTGGAGCGGTTCACCCGGCACCGCCTGGAGCCGATCCGCTTCATCGGCGGCGGGGCCCGGTCTGGCCCGTGGTGCCAGATCTTCGCCGACGTGCTCGGCCGCACCATCGACCAGGTGGCCGACCCGGTGCACGCGAACGCGCGGGGCGCCGCTCTGCTGGCCGCGGTCGCGCTGGGCGAGCTGAGCTTCGACCAGGTTCCCGACCGGGTCCGGGTGGCCTGCCGGTACCAGCCGGACCCGTCCCGCCACCGGTGCTACGACCAGCTGTTCGCGGAGTTCACCGGGCTGTACCGGCGCAACCGCAAGGCCTATGCCCGGCTCAACCGCGACCGCTCGCCGGATTGACCCGCAGCCCGTAGCGCCCGCACCCCGGCCGGAAAGCGTTTAGCCAGCCTCCGGGCCGGGCATCTTGCGCCCGGTCATGGATGGGCAATCGGGGAGGGAAAGGGTGCCATGCTACAGGCCCGGCTCGACCTGAGCACCGCGGGCACGCCCGCGCTGGCCGAGTGCCTCAGCTATCTCGACGGCCAGGTCCGCCCGGTGCTACAGCAGCAGCCCGGCAGCCTCGGGCTGTCGGTGCTGGCCAGCCCGGAACGCGGCGTTGCGCTGCTGGAATCCTTCTGGGCGTCGCGGGCAGCGCAGGAGGCGGGCGAGCGCGCGGCCGCGTCGCTGCGCGAGGAGCTGGCCGGCCGGGCCCCGCTCGTGACCGAGGAGTACCGGGTCAGCGTGTTCGAGCACGAGGCGCCGCTGACCGGCGGGGAGGCCGCCCGGCTGACCCGGATCTCCGTCCAGCCGTCGGCCGCCGACGACGTCATCGAGGTGTTCGGCGACACGGCCGTGCCGTGGCTGGCCGAGTCCCCCGGTTTCCGGGCGGCACTGCTGTTCGCCGGCCCGGCCTCGGGCCGGCTGATCAGCCAGACCATCTGGGCGGACGCGCAGGCGCGGGCGGCCGGCCCGAGCACCGCCGCGGTGATCCAGGCCGACCTGCTGGACGCGGCCGGCTGCGTGATCCGCGGCCCTGAGGACTACAGCGTGGTGTTCAGCTCGGCGCGGAGTTCCTGACGCTGAGAGGCAGCGTCGATTTCAGCTGCCCGCCGGGCCTGCGGGGACGTTGGCCTCTGGCCGGAGCGACGCCGCGGGGCAACGGTTGAGCTGGGAGGCCCAGGCACGAGGATCTGGGGACCATCATGAACATCGCCTATTACCACGCCTCCAAGTTCGGCAACGGCGCCATGGTCGCGGAGGAGTTCAAGAAGACCATGGCGGCCCGGGGCGTGCCGGTCAGCGTGCAGCACATCCGGGAGGCCAAGCCGGACGACCTGGCCGTCGCGGACCTTTATGTCTTCAGCTCACCAGGGCGCTTCGGGAAGCCGAAGGGCAACGCCCGCCGGTTCCTGCGCAAGGTCCGGCTGGCCCCCGGGACCCGGTACGCGGTCCTGACCACGCAGGGTGCCCCGAAGCCGGACCGGAAGAGCGGCCAGCTGCCGAGCCAGCGGGAACTGGACCAGTGGGAGCGCGTCATCCCGATCATGAATGAGCTGCTCGCGGCCAAGGGCCTGGAGCAGGTCGCCGCGGGAGCGGTGCTGGTGACCGGCATGAAGGGGCCGCTGGAGGACGGCTGGCAGGTGAAGGTCGCCGCCTTCGCCGATCAGATCACGGCCGCGCTGCACCGCCAGGCCGGCTGAGCCCACGCGCCGGCTACACGCCGGTCTGGGCAGTCAGCCGTCCGGAGTTCACCGCGGCGGTGAAGGCCTCGTAGTCCCGCTCGTTCTGGTCCGCGTAGACGGCGCAGAACTCGGCGATCGCCCGGTCGAAGGTGTCTCCCTGACCGAGATAGGAGGCGATCGCGATCCGGTCTCCCCAGCGGGCGTGCGCCCGGGCGAGGGTCGCCCCGCAGAATTGCGCGTATACCGTCGCGCCGGGCACCAGCAGCCGTTCCACGTCCGCACCGCCCTTCCAGTCGTGGAACTGGCGCACGTAGTAGTCCCGGGGCACACCGTCGAGGCCCTTGATCCGCTGCCAGCCGAGGAAGATATCGGTGGCCGCCTGCATCAGCCGCTGGCCCATCACGATCCGCTGGCCGTGATGCGGGTAGGTACTGCGGCCCGCATAGGGCTCCAGCACCGAAGCTTGTGCCTCTTTCACTTGCAGGAACAGTGGGTCATTGGCGTCACGGCCGGTCAGCAGCAAAATGTAGCAGCGGGTGCCGACGCTGCCGACGCCGACTACTTTGCGCGCGGCATGAACGTAGCGGAACTCCTCCAGCGGGTGTCCCTGGCGGCCCAGCGTCCGCCGGTAGGAGGCGAGCAGCTTCTTGATCACTGGAGCCGGGTCCGCCCAGTCGGTCCCGGGCACGATCAGATCCTCGAGCGGCACGATCAGCGGCGGTTCGGCGACGATCCGGAGCTCACCGCCCATCTCGGCCGCCCGCTTGGCGAGCACCCGGGCGCTGTCGTTGGCATAAGCCTTGGCCACATGCCCCTTGGCCCGGCGGGCTTCCTTCTTATCCAGCCGTTTGACCCGCACCTGCTGGCGGACCAGGTTGAGCAGCACCCCTGCCTCCAGCTGGTCATACCATGCGCCCAGCGTGGGCAGTTCGGCGGCGCGGCGCATCCGCTCCCGGTACTCGCGCACCCCCGCCGTGACAATGGCGTACCGGTTGTCGGGGGAGAAGCCACGGAACCGGCCCATGATCTCAAAGCTGGCCGCCAGCCGTTTGACATCCCATTCCCACGGGCCGGGGAGGGTCTCGTCGAAATCGTTGATGTCGAAAATCAGCTGCCGTTCCGGGGTGCCGAACACCCCGAAATTCGACAGGTGCGCATCCCCGCACGACTGCACCGTGATCCCCGATACGGGGGTATCCGCGAGGTCCGCGGACATGATCGCCGCCGCGCCGCGGTAGAAGGTGAACGGCGACGCCAGCATGCGCCCGTACCGGATCGGCACCAGCTCGGGAACCCGCGTCGCCGCCTGCTGCTCCAGCAGCACGACCGGGTCCGGGCGGTCCGGCGCCGGTTCCCACCGGCCGTGCTGCGACCGTGGCGCCTGTTGCCGGGCGGCCCGCCCCCGGGCCACGCGCTGGCCGGCGGTCAGGTGCGCACGCCGCCACGACGACGCGAACGGCGCACCCTGCGCGCGGGCATCAGCCGCCAGTTCGCTGTCCGTCGGCCGTGCCGTCGTCGTCATGCTCACCCCGTCATGCCCGCGCGCTCCGCGGTGACCTCAGCGGGCCACAGCCTCAGCTGTACACCGGAAGTTCTCGTGCCCGCCATCGTTCGTATACCTGAGCCAGTCTGCCTGCTGCCGCGGCCGGTGGCCAGCCCAGCCCGACGATCCCGGCCAGTGAACGCCAGTTGCCCAGGAATACAGCTGGGATGGCGAGTCCCGCCACGCACGGACGGTCTTGGCGCTAGCATTGCGGAAACTTTGCCAGCGCCGTGGGGCGGCCGGGTCGGGTAGGAGGCTCTGATCGCGGTTGACGTGGGCCGGATGACCACCGGCCAGGACGCACCGGGCTCCGGAATGCGGAGCCCGCGTGTTTACCTGCATATCGGCGAGCCCAAGACGGGCACGACCTTTCTCCAGGACGCGCTGTGGCGCAATCGGGCCCAGCTGGCCGCACAAGGGGTCCGGCTGCCGGGTTACAGTAACCGCGACCATTCCCGGGCGAGCCGGGACCTGCGCGAAGCGCCCCGGCCGGCGTCCGATCCGGCTGACCCGTGGACCGGCGATTGGGATGTCCTGGCGGGCCAGGCGCTACGCGCCCGCGGCGGGGCGGTCATCTCGAACGAGTTGCTGGCGGCATCCAGCCCGCAGCAGGCCGAGCGGGCCGTGCGGTCACTGCTCCAGGCCGAAGTGCATGTCGTTGCCACCGTCCGCGACTTCGCCGCGGTCCTGCCGGCTGAGTGGCAGGAATCCGTCAAGTGCCGCGGCACCACCGGATGGGAAGCGTGGCTGGAGGAGGTGATCGCCGCGGCGGCGGCGGCTGACCGGCGTCACCGCTCATGGTTCTGGCGAGTTCACGACACGCTGGCCATTCTCGACATGTGGTCCCAGTACATCCCGCCGGACCAGGTGCACGTCGTCACCGTGCCGCGCCGGGACTCGGCTGGCCTGTTGTGGGCCCGGTTCGCCGATGTCCTGGGGGCCGGAGCGGATGGGTGGGATCTCACGCGCGCGCGACCGAACTCCTCGCTCGGGGTCGCCGAGACCGAGGTCCTGCGCCGGATGAACCAGGCGCTGCCGGCTGACCTGCCCGACTGGTTCTACGTTCGGGAGATCAAGCAGATACTGGCCCATGGGGTGTTCAGCGCCTGCCCGCGGTCTTCCCCCGTGGCGCTGCCGCCCCGCCGGGCGGCGTGGGCGGCGGAACAAGCGGAGATCCTCATCGCCGGGCTGCAAGACGCCAAGTACCACGTCATTGGTGATCTCGCTGAGCTGCGGCCAGCGAGTGCGGCCGTCCCCCAAGCCGGTCCCGCCGGCTGGCTGGCCGACCAGCAACTCGAAGCGGCGGTGCAGGCCGTGGTGGCCCTGGCCGACAGCTACTACCGAGTGCGCTATCCGCCGCAGCGGCCGCGGCGGCACCGCAGCACCCGGCAGCGGGCCAGCGACTTCAAGTGGGCGGCGCTGAACGGCCGGCCGGTCAGGAAGGCACTCCGCCGTGCCAGCCACCGGGCCGCCGTGCGGCGCCTGCGGGTGATCATCTGGTGCATGCTGATGCGCCCTGGCCGCCAAAAAGTAGTTCCCCGAGATTGAGTCCTGGCCGAGTGCCACCACGGCCATCCGGGTGCCGCCTTCGACCCGCGCGGATCCAGTGGCTCGCTGATCCGGCGCAGCTAGGCTGGGATGGCCAACTGCGCCGGGCCAGGGAGACCGCCATGCCGGACAATGCCAGGGCCCCGGGAGAGCCCGCCGAGCTGAGCGAACGAGTCAGGTCCGCCCTGGAGTCCGGTGATTTGGAGGCAATCAGGGATCTGCTCGACCCTGGCGCCCGCTGGGGTGCGCCGGAGGGTCCCCATGACGCCGATTGCCAGAACCGCGGCCAGGTCGTCGCGTGGTGGGCCAGCGCGCGAGCCGCCGGCGCACGAGCGGTGGTCACGGAGGTGACCGCCGGGGCCGGGACACTTCTCGTCGGGCTCGAAGTCACCGGCACGCCGTCGGCGGGCCAGGCAGGCGGGGCGGTGCGGCGCTGGCAGGTGCTGACCTTGCGGGGCGATCGGATCGTGGACATCCGTGGCTTCGACGACCGGGCGGCAGCCGCGGGCCGGGCCGGCGTGCCCGTCTGAGCGCAACCCGGCCCTGGGTTGGGGCTGTTAACCGGCCGGGCTGATCCAGCGGGCGGCCAGTTCGGCTACCCAGGCCGTCGCTGCGGCCGGGTCCCCAGGTGGTGCAGCCACGATGACGAGTTCGGTCACGCCGCTGCTGGCGAGTTCGGGCAGCAGGGCGGGATCGCTGTCGGTCAGCGATACGGCCACCGTGAGTTCCTGCAGGCTGCGGCCCCGGCGCTGGCAGTTCTCGGCCAGCGTACCGATCCGCTCGGCGACCGCTTCCGGGGCGAGGTTGAAGCCATACCAGCCATCGGCGAAGGCAGCCACGCGGCGGAGCGCGGCGTCGCTGTTGCCCCCGGCAACGACCGGGATCAGCCGGCCCCGGCCGGCTTCGGGTTGACCCGCACCGCGTCAAACTGGGTGAACTCGCCGCTGAACGTGGCGATGCCGGCTGACCACAGAGCCCGCATCGCTGCGACGTACTCGGCCGTGCGCGGCCCGCGCCGGGCGAAGGGAACGCCCAGGGCGGCGAATTCCTCCGCCGACCAGCCGATGCCCACGCCCAGCGTCAACCGTCCCGCCGAGAGTACATCCAGCGTCGCGGCCTGCTTCGCCACTACTACCGGGTTGTGCTCAGGGAGCAGCAGCACGCCCGTCGCCAGCCCGATCCGGCTGGTTACCGCGGCGGTGAAGCTCAGCCCGGCGAGCGGATCCAGCCAGTCCGCGTCGGCTGGAACGGCGATCCGGCCATCCGGCGAATAGGGGTAGCGGGACCTGGGCTGGTCCACCAGCACCACGTGTTCGCCCCACCACAAGGTAGCGAACCCGGCCGCCTCGGCCGCCACCGCCACCGCCCGGATAACCTCCGGGTGAGCACCGCTACCGATCCCGAGGGCGTGCAGCCCGATCCGCATATTCCCGTCCCCGGCGTATTCATCCTGCGCTTCCGGCCCGCCCCCCCCAGACGGCGGCCCGGCCCCCCAGACGGCGGCCCGATGCAGGGACAGCCCCGGTCACCCTCATCCCCGTTGGAGGTTATCCCCAATCACCGGCCAGCCGCCGGCCCGCGTGCATCGCCGCTGGCCGGGAACCCAACGGCAGGTAGCCGCGGGTCACCGGTCAGCGCACCGTCCAGGGCCGGAGCTTGTCGGGGTTGCGTACGGCCCAGATGTGGGTGATCCGGCCGTCTGCGATGTCGAAGGCGAACACCGTCACGGTGATGCCGTCTTGCTGGGCGATCAGGCCGGGCTGGCCGTTGACGGTGCGCTCCAGGAGTGTCAGGCCTGGTGCCTGGCCGGCGAGATCGACGGCGTAGCGCGCGATCTGCGCGCCGCCTTCGATCGGGTGCAGCGCGGCGCGGACCAGGCCGCCGCCGT
This sequence comes from uncultured Actinomycetes bacterium, assembly GCA_963837515.1. GTDB lineage: Bacteria > Actinomycetota > Actinomycetes > Streptosporangiales > Streptosporangiaceae > RYN-230. The sequence continues at coordinate 132,563 of CAWINT010000012.1, read as the reverse complement.
CGGCGGTCATCGTGGCGCCGGGGTCGAGGAGGCCGATGAGGGCGTTGATGTCCTTGGCTTCCCAGGCCTGCCTGAAGTCCCTGACCAGGCTGGCCTGCCGGGCGGTGGGGGTGGGGGGAGGCTGGGCGGCGCGGAGGCGGCGGCGGGCGGAGGAGGCCAGCTGGCGGCAGGCCGCCGGGGTCCGGCCGGTGATCTCGCCGACGTCGGCGAAGGGGTAGCCGAACACGTCGTGCAGGATGAACGCGACGCGCTCGGCCGCGGTCATCGATTCGAGCATGACCAGGAAGGCCATGCTGACCGACTCATCCAGGGTGACCCGGTCCGCCGGGTCGGCCGCGATGCTGCCCGGCCGCCCGCTGAGCTGCCCGGCGGAGCCGGGCAGCGGCTCGGGGATCCACTCGCCGACGTAACGCTCCCGCCGGGCCCGGGCCGAGCCGAGCACGTCCAGGCAGATGCGGCTGGCGACCTTCATCAGCCAGGCGCGGGGGGATTCGATGGCGTCCTGCTGCCGCGGGGACAGGGCGTACCAGCGGGCGTAGGTCTCCTGCACCGCATCCTCGGCCTCGGCCAGGGAGCCCAGCAGCCGGTAGGCGAGATTGATCAGCTGACGCCGCTCACTCATGCTCGCGCTCAGGCCCGGGCCAGGCCCGCCTCCTGCTCCCGATCGGGTGCTCATCGTGCCACCACTTCCCCTGGTCGTAACCGCCCCACCGGGTTGACGAGACAGCACACCGGAATGTCAGGCGGGCGCGCCGTCTGACATTCCGGGGAGCCGCCTCGTCGTAGTGCTGAGCCGCACACACGGTCCAGCTGACCACCGGCTCAAGGCTATGACCCGGCAAGAACGGCAAGGAGACGACGATGGACGCCCGTATCGATTACCTCAGCAGCCCGCTGACGATGAAGCTCGTCCGGCACATCAACTCGGCCGGGGCCGCGCTGCATGATTCGGCTCTGTCGGCCGCGACGCAGGAACTGGTGAAGCTGCGGGCCAGCCAGATCAACGGCTGCGGCTTCTGCACTGACATGCACATCAAGGATGCCCGGCACGCGGGGGAAAGCCAGCAGCGGCTGGACCTGGTCGCGGTGTGGCGGGAGGCTAAGGTCTTCACCGAGGCCGAGCGGGCCGCGCTGGAGCTCGCCGAGCAGGGCACCCGCATCGCCGACGCCGCCGGCGGTGTCACCGATGAGGCCTGGGCGAACGCGGCTAAGCACTACGACGATGACCAGCTCGTCGCGCTGGTGGGGGTGATCGCCCTGATCAACGCGTACAACCGGATGAACGTCATCATCCGGCAGCCCGCCGGTGACTACCAGCCCGGCCAGTTCGGATAACCATCGGGCCGGCCCAGCCGCGCATACACCGCAGCCCAGACACGAACATAAGGGAATGGCAGGCAAACCGATGAACGACCTTGAGGCCATCGCTGACCGCGTCGATATCGAGGCGCTGCGCGGCGAGTTCACCGACGCGGCGATGATGCGCGACTATGGCCGCCTCGCGTCGCTGTTCACCCCCGACGGCGTGCTGCGGATCCCCTACGCCGATATCGCGCTCGCCGGCCGGGAGGTGAACTACGCCATCTACCACGACCGCTACCAGCGCACCGGCGACGGCTGGAGGTTCACCGAGCGCGGCTACGAGATCAGATACCTCGACACCACTCCGTTGGCGGGCTCGGCGCCCCACGCAGCGGGGACGCCCGCCGAGCGGAGGTAGAAGCAGGCGCACGCGCCGGTGTTCGCCCCAGCGCCGCCAGCTGCTCGCTGATCGGCCGGTCAACTGGCGACCTGGGGGGGCGAGCTGGGCGGTGACGACCATGAGGGCCGCCGAGCGGACGGCCTACGGGCCGCCGGACGTCGTGCACAGTCGTCATCACCGTGGTGACGTGACGATCTGGGCGAGGTTCGATCGTCATCTCAGTGCAGGTGCCGCCGCAGGGGTGACACTGGGACCGGAGGAGACGACGATGCGATACGCACTGCTCATGCACTACCGGGAGCCGGCCGAGGGAGAGATCAGCGAGGCGGCGATCGCTGAGGCGATGGAAGCTTTCGGCGACTATGGCCGCGCGCTGGAACAGGCCGGGGTACTGCTGTCGGCCGACGTGCTGCAGCCGACCGCCGCGACGACGACTGTCACCCGCAGGGAAGGAATCCTGCGGGTACAGGACGGCCCGTTCGCCGAGACGAAAGAAGCGCTGGCCGGGGTGTTCGTCCTGGACGTGCCCGATCTCGACGCGGCCATCGGCTGGGCCGAGAAGTGCCCCGGCGCGCAGTGGGGCGTGATCGAGGTTCGCCCGGCCGCGACCGCGTTCGTCAACGGCCGGTGGACGCGCTGACGTTGGGCGATGGACGCTGGGTAGCCGGTCCCGGACCGGGTGCGACGGGACCGGCGGCCCACGCCGCGGGCGTGGCGGCACGCGATAGTTACGGGCGGCTGCTCGCGCTCCTGTCCGCCTCGACGAGCGACATCGCCGCCGCGGAGGATGCCCTCGCGGACGCCTTCGAGCGCGCCTTGCGCACGTGGCCCGCCCAGGGGGTGCCGGTCACCCCCGACGCGTGGTTGCTGACCGTGGCGCGTAACGGGCTGCGGGACCACTGGAAATCCGCCCACGTTCAGCGAGCCTCCCTGCTCGGCGACGAGCAGGACTCGTTTGTCCATACCGACGACCTCGACACCGACGCGATCCCCGATCGGCGGCTCGAACTGATGCTCGTGTGTGCGCATCCGGCGATCGAGCGCGCCGCGCGCACGCCTCTCATGCTCAACACCGTGCTCGGCTGCACGGCCGAGCAGGTCGGCCGGGCCTTCTCGGTGCCGCCCTCGACGATGGCGACGCGCCTGGTCCGGGCCAAGAAGCGGATCAAGGCGGCCCGCATTCCGTTTCGTATCCCGGACCGGGGGGACCTCCCGGCGCGGATGACCGCGGTCCTGGAGGCGGTCTATGGCGCGTACGTCATCGACTGGGCGACGACCGGGCCACAGGCCCGCCACCTGCCCTCGGAGGCACTGCACCTCGCCGAAGTGCTCACCACCGTCGTGCCCGGGGATCCGGAGGCGCACGGGCTCGCCGCACTCGTCCAGCTCTCAGCGTCGCGCGCCCCCGCGCGTCTGGACGCGGAAGGACGTTTCGTCCCGCTGCCTGACCAGGACCCGTCGCGGTGGGACCGGCACCTGATCGACCGTGCGCACGAACACCTCCGGGCGGCGCACGCGCGGGGGCAGCTGGGGCGCTTCCAGCTCGAGGCCGCGATCCAGGCGGTGCACTGCGCCCGGCGACGGACCGGCACGACGGACTGGCCGACGCTGCTGACCCTGCACCGCGTGCTGGACGCGATCGCGCCGTCGCTGGGCAGTGGCGTCGCGCTCGCCGCCGTCACCGCCGAGGTCGAGGGCCCTGCGGCCGGTCTCGCCAGGCTCGACGCCCTGCTCCAGGACGCCGGCGTTCCCGCGCACCGCTTCCAGCCCGCCCGGGCCACCCGGGCGCACCTGCTCGACCAGCTCGGGCGCGGCGAGGAAGCCGTCGCCGCCTACGACAGCGCAATCGCGCTGACGCACGACACCACCGAACGCGAGTACCTGCAGCACCGCCGTGACGGTGCCAATGCCGCTGCCACTCAGAGCGCGTCGTCGGGCCGCCACTCGATGCCGTGAGCGGCGAGCCAGCCGCGGTCCTGCTCGCGAAGATCGTCCACATCGGCGTGCGGCGCCGCTGTCATGCTCATCCGCAAGCCGCTGCTGCCAACGTGGGCCGTCCCTTCGTCGCCGGGTTCGAGCACAACCTTCTCGAACGCTGGCGGCTTGCGGAGCAGCAGCCGCCGGCCGCACTCGGGACAGGCCCATTCCTCGGCATCCTGCGCTACGGTGCCGGTTCGCGTCATCTGGTGTGGTGTCGCCATGGGAACCCCTCTCCAGGAAGCCTCGTGCGGCCCAGGTTCGCACATCTACCCTCGGGTGCCCGGCGATGTATCAGCCTCCGGGTCATTACCTCGTTACTGGTGCCACTGGGAGAACCGGCGCGCCCGCGCCGATCGCCTGCGCCGGTAAGCACCCGCGCAGCGGCCCGCAGGAAAGGAAAGGTCATGTCACTTCAATCAGGTTCGCTCCAGACACCGGTCACCGACTTCAACGTTCCGGGCATCCTGGACGGCCAGGTCACCGGCATGGATGTGCTCGACCCAACCGAAAACAACGAGAAGACGGCGCTGCTCGAGGTGGATGACGAGTTCGACGTCCAGCTGAGCTGGCAGCTCACCGGGGCCGCGACGCCGATCGTCGGCGGGACCTGGATCGTCTCGCTGTACAGCAGTGACATGGACGGCGTCGGCGCAATGAAGGGCCTCATTTCCGGGCCGGCGATCATCCCCATCACCGGCGCAGCGGGCACCCTGTCCTTCAAGCACACCTTCAAGGTCGCTCCGCCCGTGCCTAAAGAGGGCCTGTACAAGCTGACCGCGACGGTCAGTCACTCGCCGACCGGGGACCCGAACAAGCTCTCCGAGATGTTCGGCTTCGCGGAGTCCACGCCGGTCGAGATCCGCAGGACCGTGGTCGAGACCAACTGACCGACGGCCACTCATCCAGCCGCCGCGGCGCGCGTAGCTGACCCCGGTCAGCACCGGCGGGCCGCGGCGACTGGCGTCCGGGAACGCTGGGCGCGGCCGCGATAGTGCGTACTGGGTAGGGCGCCCGTAGTTACCGTGCGGCGTCCGGTGCGTCCGCGGTGCTCAGATTGTCACCCAGTCGGTCACGACGGGGGGATTGGCGGTCCCAGCGCCCGGGTGGAAGCGCAGGCTCACCGGGCCGGCCTGCAACTGGTCAGCCGCGAAACGCCCCAGGTCGTCCGCTTCGATGGCGAGAACGCTGCCCCCCTGGCGGATATCCACCCGCGCTCGCCCAGGGGGCGCCGTCTGGCCGATCAGCCTCCGGGACTCCCCGGAGCCGGTGACTTCGATGTCGATCGTCAGGCCGCCGGCCCGGAAGGAGAGCAGCCGGGCTGGGCTGCTGCCGCGCACCAGGGCCGCCTCGTCGCTGTCGGCCAGCGAGTCAAAAACGAGGTCGGCGAGGTCGGCGTCGATCGAGCGCCAGGCCAGTGCGCCCTTGGCCGCTTCGAGCAGCAGGGCCGGAACAGCGTCGATCTGGGCGACGGCCTGCCTGAGCTCGCGTTCAAGGTCAGTCTCGGTTGATTCGTCTGGCACGTGCGGCTTCCCTACTAGCTGGTGAAGGTAAGAGCCCGTTACAGCGGCGCAGATACATCCGGGGCCAGCATCTGGCGTAGCCGGTCGAGGCACCGGGCCCGGGACGGCCCGATACTGCCGATCGGCATGCCGAGCGCCGCGGCGACCTCCGCGTAGCTCGGCGGCGGCGTGGCCATGAGCACCCGGAGCAGTTGCTGGCACCTGGCCGGCAGATCACGGAACGCGTGCCAGACCTGCCCGGCCCGCCGGGAATCGAGCATGGCCTGCTCGGCTTCGAGTACCGCCTGTTCAGGCGAGCGGTGCTCGACATGCCCGAGATTCTCCAGCGAGCTGTCATCGGTGGCGACCGTCCTGCTGCCGGCCCGCGCCACCCGGAGCGATTCACGCCGGGCCGTGGTGGCCAGCCACGCGCCGACGTGTTCCGGGTGCGTGATGCGGTCGAGGTGTTCGACCAGCCGGAGCCAGGTCGTCTGGAACACATCCGCCGCATCGGCCGGGTTCGGGCAGTACCCCCGCGTGACCGCCCACACCAGTCCGCTGAAGCGCGCCACGACGAGCTCCCAGGCCTCGTTGTCGCCGCTGGCCGCCGCCTGGACGAGCCTGGCGACCTCATCGGGATCCACACCCGCCCCCTTCGTCTCGGCCTGGTGGAACCCACCGCGTGCGGACAGAGCGCGGGGGCGGCACGGCGCACCCTGGGAAGGGGATACCCGCTCAGCCGTCAGCAATGCCCGCAATGATGCCGTGGCTGGCACCGTTCATCCGCCCCGCCGCGGTGAGTTCGGTCACTGTCGCAGGGGTACAGGACGGGGCCGACACCGGGCACTGCCTGCGCCCGCGCCAAGACCAGCAGCGCATCGGCCGCCTGCCGGGCATTCTCTCCCGAGCGCGACATGCGGGCCGCGATCAGGCCGGAGACCAGCGGGGTCGAGAAGGACGTCCCGCTCCACCGCGCCATGCCATGGAACTCGCGCCGCTGGCCGGTATCGGGCGGCTCGCGGCACACATAGGTCCCAGTGGCGAAGGCATTGACCAGGCCATCGCCCGCAGCGTACACGTTAACCCATGGCCCGAAGTCGCTGAAGTACGCCCGGGCCCGCATATTGGCAGCCAGCGCGCCGACCCCAACGACCTGGGGAAATGCCGCCGGCCAGAAGGGCTTGCGCTGCGCATTGTTCCCGGCTGCGGCCACCATGACCACGCCCTTGTAGTGCCGGTACTGGTTCCAGAAGCCCTCGAAGCTCAGCGGGGGCAGGTGCCCGCGAGTGAATCCGCCTCCGGAGAGGCTGATGATGTCGGCCCCGACCCGTAGCGCCTCGTACAGCCGGGTTACCATCTCGCTTTCGGACAGCGCCCCGGAGGCGTCGAAATCCCGGGCGACGTGCACCGCTGAACTCGGGGCCAGGCAGCGGAGCACGCCGGCGATGAAGGTCCCGTGCCCGGCGTAGCCGGGGATCGTGACGGTTCCATCGGGGTGCGACTCCAGCGGATCCACCGGTCCGGTGACCCCGGCCAGCCACGGGTGCGCCGTGGTCCCGGGAACCAGTCCGGTGTCCGACACATAGATCAGCACGCCCGCGCCGCCGCCGTCGCACAGGCCAGGATCGGGCCGGGCGTGGACCGGCACCTCTTCCGGCTCCGTCGCCGGGCAGTGGGCAACCGGAGTGAGCCAGAAGACGTGATTCGGGGTGGCGATTCCAGGACCGAGGCGCCGGTCGATTTCGTCCACGGCGGCAATGACGTTGGCGAACCGGTCATCCCTGACCGGACGGAGCGACAGGAGGGTCACTCCATGCATGAGGCCGTCGCGGACCTCACCGCCGAGGATGTCCTGCACCTGCGGCAGGTATCCATCCCGGACGAGGATGACCCCCTCCTCGTAGAGAAAGTTGACGTTGCCCTCGTCATCGGCCCACGGCCTTACTTCGATGCCTTTTTCCCGGCCGGCCCGGACGATGAGATCGACCTGGATGTCCTGCTTGTTACGCGTATGCTCAGGCTCGCCGCTCATGGATCCCCCTGGGAGAGTCAGCCTCCCGATGACGGCTCACGGGGGCCGCCCACCAGATCCAGCCAATGCCGCCATTGCCATTATGGCGATAGACCTCGTTAAGTATCTAGGCTTAGCATCGAATCTATGGCGGCGGGGGCGAGCCTTGACGAGAGAGCCTCGGGTGCGGCTTCCGGCCTGCACGACCTGGTGATGGCTCGCCCGGGGGAGGCCATGGCCCGGGCGCGCACGATCCTGGCCGGTGACCCGGGCCCATACGAAGCCTCCATCGCCCACCAGGCCATCGGCCACGTGCTCCGGGATTTCGGCGACGTCGATGCTGCGATCCGGGAACTGCGCACCGCGCTCCGCCTCTCGCGGGCGGCTGCCTCCCCGCACCGGGAGGCAGAGGTACTCGCGACCCTGGGAAATGCGCTGATCCACCAGGGCCAGAGCAAGCGCGGCCTGGCCGCGCTGAATTCGGCCGTCGCGCTGGTCCCCGAGCCCGCCGCCGGCCAGCTGCTGACGATGCGGGGCATCGACCTGTGGATTCTGGGGCGCCACCAGGATGCCCTCGACGACCTGGGCCGCGCGCTCCGCATGCTGCGCCCGCTGGCTGACACGATCTGGGAAGCACGGGCGCTGAGCGCGCGCGCGCTCGTCCATCTCGCCTGCGGTTCCGCCCGCCGTGCTGGACAGGACCTGGACCGGGCCGAACGGCTGTTCGCCACCACCAGCCAGGACGTGGAGATCGCGTATACCTGGCACAATCGCGGGCTGGTCGCGTTCCGGTCCGGCGACGTGCCACTGGCGCTCGGCTACCTTGACCAGGCAGAGCACCGCTACCGCGCCCTGGACGTGCGGGTCCCGGACCTGTCCATTGACCGCTGCGCGGTCCTGCTCGCCGCCGGGCTGGCCGCCGACGCGCTCCGCGAGGCGGACACCGCGGTCCGCGTCCTGGAACTCACTGGCGGCCAGGCCACCAAGAAAGCAGAGTTGCTGCTGACCGCGGCGCGTGCCGCGCTGGCCGCCGCGGAGCCGCAGTCGGCCCTGGCCAGAGCCCAGGCCGCGCGGCGCATGTTCGGCACCCAGAACCGGAACTGGTGGCATGCGCATGCCGCGTTTGTGCAACTGCAAGCCCGGCTCGCCGCCGGCCGCAGGTCCGCCTCGCTACTGCGGCAAGCCGAGCAGGTAGCGGCGGAGCTGGACGAACTCGGCTCGCCGGACGCGCCGCAGGCTCGCCTGCTGGCCGGTCGCACCGCGCTGGCCCTGGGGCTGGCGCAGCAGGCTGACCGCCACCTGACTGCGGCCGCGCAGGCCAGATGGCGCGGGCCCGCCTTCTCACGGATCATTGGCTGGCTGGCCCAGGCGCTCCGTGCCGAGGCCGCGGCCAGTCCGCGGGGTCTGTTCAGCGCCTGCCGGCAGGGGTTGCAGGTCCTGGATCAGTACGGGCTCACGCTCGGGGCCTCGGAACTCCGGGCGCAGGCCACGGTCCAGGGCTCCGAGCTCGCGGAACTGGCGCAGCGGCACGCCCTCCGGTCGCACCGGCCGCGGCTATTGCTGGAGTGGAGTGAGCGGTGGCGGTCCACGGCCCTGGCTGTTCCGCCTGTCCGGCCACCAGATGACCGGGTCCTCCAGGCGGAGCTGACCGCTGTCCGCGATGTCGCGGGCCGGGCGGAACAGGCCCGTGGTTCGGGCGCGCCGGTGCTCGCGCTGGAACGTGAACAGCTGCGCCTGGAGGCGGTGATCCGGGGCCGCGTCAGGCAGGCCCGGGGGGTGCCCGGTCAGCACAGTGGGCCCTGGCTTGATGTCGGCACCCTGCTCGGAGAACTCGGGGAAGCGCGGCTCATCCAGATCGCCGACATAGCGGGCGAGCTGCACGTGCTGGTCTGCGGAGCCGGCCAGGTCAGGCATTTCCCGGCCGGGCGCACCGAGGATGCAGCCCGCGAGGTGGCCTTCGCCCGCTTCGGCCTGAACCGCCTCGCCCACGCTCGCCCGGCAGGTGGGCCCGAGAGCGCACTGACGATCCTGGAGGCAACCGGGCGCAGGCTCGAGGCCATCCTCCTCGGCCGGGCCTGCCGCCGCCTGGGCGGCGAGCCGGTCATCGTGGTGCCGCCGGGACGGCTGCACGCCGTCCCCTGGTCCCTGCTGCCCTCATTGCGCAGCCGCTCGGTCAGCGTGTCGCCCTCGGCACGCGCCTGGCTCCGGGCCCGGAAAGCCCCGCCCCCGGCCGGCCCTGAGGTCGTCCTCGTCCGCGGCCCCGGGCTGGGAACCGGCGCGCTCGAGGCGCTGGCTGACGAGTACGGCCTCGCCATCGTCACGGGCAGCGAGGCAACCGCGGCGCGGGTGCTCAAGGCGATCGACGGCGCCCGGCTCGTCCATCTGGCCGCCCATGGCACCTTCCGCGCCGATAGCCCCTTGTTCTCATCGCTGCGCATGTACGACGGACCACTGACCGTCTACGACTTCGAACGGCTGCACCGCGCGCCCTACCGCATGATCCTCCCAGCCTGCGATTCCGGGCTGCTCGCGCCGGCTGGGGCCAACGAGCTGCTCGGCCTGACCAGCAGTCTCCTGCCGTTGGGCACCGCGGGGCTCATCGCCAGCGTCGTCCGGGTCAACGACCAGGCCGCTGATCGGCTGATGCTCGCGCTGCATCGTCGGCTGCACGCTGGGGCCAGCCTCGCGGATGCGCTGCGCGACGTCCGCGCCGCCGTGGGTGCAGACCCGGTGCTGACCGCGACCGCATGGTCCTTCGTCCACTTCGGCGCGGGCTGAGGCCGCACTGCGAGTTATCCGGAGCGGAACGGGAACGAGGCGTTGATCCCCACCGTGGCGTTGCCTGCAGTGAGGGTCACCGTTGACGCGCCCGCCTGGTCGGGTGAGCCGGTAACCGTGCCGTTGTACCACTGCGTAGCGTATTTCCCGGTGGGGTCGACGAACTCGACCTGGTACGCTCCCGGCGGCACGTTATCGAATTCGTAGACCCCACTGCTGGCGGTCGTGACCGAAGGAACGGCATCCGACGTGGAGCCGACCGCGACGAGGTGCACGTCGATGTTCGCCAACGGGATGCTGAAGTGGAACGACCCGAAGCTGATCGTTGCGTTCGCCGTCCCGGCCAGCACCGCGGTGGTGGCGGTTGGCGCTTGCTTAAGCACCGTCAGCGTCAGCGACTGGGTGGCGGCCGTCAACCCGTTGTCGGCCGTGAGACTGAGCGAGTAGGCCCCCTGCGTTCCGCTCGCGGGGGTGCCAGCTAGCGTCGCGGTTCCGTCGCCGTTGTCGGTGAACGTGACGCCCGTTGGGAGCGCCCCGGACTCGGCGATGGCCGGCTTAGGGTAGCCGCTCGTTGCCACGGTGAAGGATCCGGCCGTCCCAGCGACGAACACTGCCGAAGAACCGGATGTGATCGCCGGCTGGGCGCCGACGTAGAACGTGAACGCCTGCCTCACGGTCGGAGACACACCGTTCGCAGCGGTGATGGTGATCGGGTAAGTGCCGACCGTCGAAGGCGCGGTACCTGAGATGGTGGCCGTCCCGTCGCCGTTGTCGGTGAACGTCACGCCCGCAGGCAGCGCTCCCGACTCCGTCAGCTTCGCCGTCGGCATCGAGTTAGTCGTCACGGCGAAGCTGCCCGTCTTGCCCGCCTCGAAGACCGCGGATGGGTTGGACGTGAACTGCAACGGCGCGACGTTGACGGTGAAGTCGGTCGATGCCCCGGCGCCGTGGTATTTCACCGTTGCGGTGATCGTGGCGATGCCGCTTCCGACGGCGCGCAGCGTGCCGTGCCCGACCCGGACGACGTCGTCCCGGTTGGAGGAGTACTGCACCTGCATCCCGGGGGGCAGCGGCGTGCTCTGGCCCTCGGTGATGTAGCCGTACAGGCTCTGGTCGTTCATGGACACGGTCAGTTGCGGGTCGATTGTGGTGTTGCTGTCGAACATCACCCGCTGCGCGACGTGATTCTGCTGGTCGCCGGTCTCGATCGGCTTGGCGGTCACGACCGCCGGGGTCTCGACGGTGTGGCCGATGACCTTCACTGAGGCGGTCAGCTCGATGTCGGAGTCGGCGCTCGAGGAACTGACCTGCAATCCGTAATCACCGGAATCGACGACGTACTTGTTCTCGCTTTCATTCCAGAATGCCAGCGAGGAGGCCTTGACGTGGAAGGTGACGGTCTTGGTCTGGCGTGGCCAGAGGCTGATCTTCTGGAATGCCTCAAGGCGCTTGATCGGTCGTTGCGCCGAAGCCGGCTCGAACGGTGTGGTGACGTAGAGCTGGGGCACCGCGGAACCCACCGTGGTTCCGTTGTTTGTGACCTTGGCCGTGACCGTGATGGTGCCGTCGGCTGTCACCGCACCGGGCCTGACCTCGATGTCCGAGTACTTGAAGTCGTCGTAGCTCAGTCCGTAGCCGAACGGGTAGCTGACGTCGCCGGTGAAGTACTGATAGGTCCGTCCGTCGGTCGTCGCGGTTGGCCGGATGGCGTAGTCCGTGATCGGCGGCAGCTGGCTCTCGCTCGCATACCACGTGAAGGGCAGATGGCCGCTCAGGTTGGCCTTGCCGAGCAGGACGTCGGCAAGAGCGCTGCCCTGCTCTTCACCGTTGTACGAGCTCCACAGCAGCGCCGGCGTCGTGCTCTGGAATCCGGAGAGGTCCACCTCACCGACAGTCTCCAGGTAGACGATGGTGTTCGGGTTGGCCGCCTCCACCTGGCTGATCATTGACGCCTGCGCGCCCGGCAAGGCGAGTGAGGTCCGGTCGTGGTCCTCGGCGGAGGTGCTGGAGTCGGTGCCCGCCACGACGATGACGGCGTCGTAGTTCGCGGCCGCGTTGATCGAGGCCTGGTCGACGGTGGTCAGCGTCGCCCCCGTCGTCCCGCCCGTGACGCCGGGCAGGTAGTCGACCGTGGCTTGCGGGTCGATCGCCTGGACGGCCGCCTTGATGCCCTGGTAGGCGTTGACTTCTTTGGCCTGCCCGGCCGCTCCCTGGATGCTGGAGTAGCCGCCGAGGAACATGCCCCCGCCAGGGTTCGCGTAGTAGCCCATGACCGCGATCTTGTACGGGCCTGAGCTGGGAACCTTGAGCGGCAGCAGCTTGCCATCATGGCCGGCCGAGTTCTTGAGCAGCACGATGCTCTGGTCGGCGACTGCGTGTGCCTGCGCCAGCCGGGCCGGGGTCTCGGTCACGGCGTTGTTGGCGTTGCTGTTCACCCAGGTGGTCTCGCCGAGGGCGGCGCGGGCTTGCTTTACCCAGGGCACCTGGCTTTCGGCGTCGAACTCGCCGGTCGCGATCCGGGCCGCAAACAGCCGCACGACTGAGGTGTCGACATCGCCCACGTTGTAGACGTCGGTCTGGGTGGTGATGTGCTGGGCGAGCGCGGTCGGGATGGTGTTGCCGTAGTTGTACTGGTCGGAGTAGCCGGCGTTGCAGTCCAGGTCCTCGCCCGCGGAGTTGGCGAACGCGGTCCGGCCGTACTGGTCCAGCGGCGCGGATGCCTGTGGCGGCTGCCAGTGGTGGCCGGCCTGGATTTCGTAGATCGCATCGCAGTCGCTAGTGAAATAGCCGTTAAACCCGAACGTCTCACGGGCCATGGTGTCTATCAGCTGGACGCTCGCCGGGGCAGGCACTCCGTTGACTTCGTTGTACGAGCTCATGATCGAGCCGGGGTGGCTCTGCTGGATGATGCTGGCGAACTGGGCGGTGTAGTACTCGCGCAGCGTGCGCTGGTCCATGTCGGACGAGCCGGTACGCCGGTTGACCTCGCTGTTGTTCGCCGCGTAGTGCTTGAGGGTGGCGATCGCCTTGTAGTAGCCGTTGGCCGAGCGTGGCAGGACGCCTTGTTGCGTCTGGCCCTGCAGTCCGTCGACATACTGTGCGGCGAGGTCGGCGGTAAGCAGCGGGTCCTCGCTCCAGGACTCGTCGTTGCGGCCCCACCGCGGGTCACGTGTCAGGTTCACGGTCGGCGCGTAGAAGTCGAGGTTCTCGGTATTGTTCGGCGCGACCTCACGGGCCTCATCGCCGATCATCCCGGCCTCCTGGTAGACGAGGCTGGGATTCCAGGTGCTACCCAGGGACAGGTCCGACGGGTACGACGTGGTATTGGTGAGGGTCGTCGCGTTGCCGGACGGCGTCGTGGTCAGCGCGTTGACGCCGTGATTGGACTCGTTCCACCAGCCCCAGGCCGCGACCCCCAAGCGGGGAATGGCAGGTGCGCGGCTGCTGTCCATCTGTGCGGCCTTCTCCGCCAGGGTCATCCGCGACACCAGGTCGGTGGCGCGCTCAACCGGCGAATAGGCAGGGTTGAGGTAGATCGGCGCCCTGGTCGCGGCCGGCCTGGCGGGCGCGGCGGCCACGGGCTGACTCGCCCCACTGAGCGTGCTGGCCAGCAGCGCGCCTGCCACGGCGAGAGGGGACAACCATTTGCGCACTTCGCACCTCGATCGTCCCTGGGGAGGCTGGGGCCGCCCGACTGTGCGCGGCAGGTCATCACCGTCACGATGCGGACCTCCGGCGCCACGAACACTAAACCTGGGGATTAATGCGGGTCAAGGATTAACTGTTACGGATTGGCGGGTAATTCGTCCGTGGCCCGTACCAACTGCCCGCCCGGCTACGATCCGTTCATGCGGAGATCGCCAGGCTCCCTCACCGGGCTGCGACAGGGCAATCGGCAGCGGGTCCTAGCAGTGCTCCGCCAGCACGGCACCACGAGCCGGCCCGAGATCGCCAGGCAGACCGGGCTTTCGGCCACGACCGTCTCGGACCTGGTCCGGGTGCTCCTTCAGGAAGGCGTCGTCGTCGAACTCGCCGAGCGGCCGGACGCCATCACGCGCAGTGGCCGCCCCGCGGTGCTGCTGACCTTCAACCCTGCGGGCGGCGGCGCGGTCGGGGTACACCTGGCCCACGACCACGTCCGCGTCGGGCTGGCCGACCTGGCCGGCGGCGTAATCGCCGAAACGACCACCGAACTCGACGTCGACCACGAGCCGACGGATGCACTCGCTTACACCGGAGCGGCCGCGCTCGATCTCATCGGCCAGGCCGGGCTGAATCCGGGCCGCATCGTGGGCCTCGGCGTGGCGGTTTCCGCGCCCACGACGTCCGCAAATAATGCGGTGGCGGCCGGACCGATCCTGCCGGACTGGCGAGGCGTCGATGTGGTGAGTGACCTCCAGGGCCGGACCGGCCTGCCCGTTGAGGTTGGCAACGACGCCAACCTCGGGGCCATCGCCGAGCGCCGGTTCGGCGCCGCTCAAGACACGGATCACTTCCTCTACGTGATGCTCTCGGACGGGGTCGGGGCAGGACTGGTCCTCGATGGCCGGCTTTATGAGGGGTTCACGGGGCGTGCCGGGGAACTCGGGCACGTCACCGTGATGCCCAACGGGTACGTTTGCCGCTGCGGCAACCGCGGCTGCCTGGAGACGGTCGCAGGGGCACGGGCCCTCACAGCGGCGCTGACACTCACCCGTGGGGCACGCACCGCCCTCCCGGAGGTTATCGCCCTGGCCCGGGCCGGCGACCCAGGAGTCCGGCGCGTGATGGCCGATGCCGGCCGCGCAATCGGAGGCGCGCTCGCCCCGGTATGCACCGTGCTCGACCCCGCCCTGGTCATCATCGGCGGTGAAATCTCCGAGGCTGGCGCTGCGCTGCTGGACGCCGTGCGCGACGCTCTGGCCAACGCGATGCCGCCGCTGCGCAAGACCCCGGTCCGGGTGGTCGCAGGAGCTCTTGGCGAACAGGCACAGGTGCTAGGCGCGGTCACCCTCGTCACGCAGCGGATGACGCTGCTCTAAAGGAGCCGCGATCAGGCCGGCCACCAGCCACAACACCACGCCGCGACACACCCCGGACCCAAAGATCACCCCAGGCTAAGTGGCATTGACTCCGGCCCGGGCGTATCAGGACACCGTGCAGCGCTCTTATCCGCAAGGGCTCGGCGCCAGGATGAGGATTTCCTGGCCCGAGCCAGTTCCGGACGGCCGATGCGGCCGGGTAATCGGGAGAAAAACCTCATGATGTTCCTGGACTGTCCTGCTTACCTCGATGCAGATGGGTCGGTGCGGTGCGGGCTCCCCGCCGAGGTGGAATCGCGGTACATCGCCGGGTTGACCGGGGGGCCGCTGGAGAGCGCCAAAATCAGGTGCCCGCAGGGCCACTGGTTCAACGGCCCGGTTGAATTCCTGACCTGGGATAAGCACCCGGACGCAATCATCGCGCGTAAATCGCGGGCTTACGGCCAGGCCACGGGTTGAGCCGCGTTCGCGCATGCGTGATTATTAAGGCGCAGGGAACTCCTGGAGCCGGTGTACCGGGCGCGTCACGGGTTGCCGTATTCGTCGTGGCGGCAACGTCCGACCTTCCGCTGGTAGCGCACTTCGGGACAGGCCCGCCCAGATCCAGTAGCTGGTGCCTGCCGTCCGGCCGGAACTGGCTCGTCTCGTAGAACCGGCGTGCCGGCCGGTTGCCCGCCAGCACCCACAGGCTGATGTCGGCCCTGTCCTGCTCCTGTAGCGCGCCGACGGCGGAAGCCAGCAACCGCCGGCCGATTCCCTTACGCCACCAGCCCGGCAGGGCGTAACAGGCGTGCGGTCATCCCATCACTCTCCGGGTGGCCACCGTTCCTGTCCAGAGGACCGGTGCCATGTGCCGGCTGGGCGGGCCACTATGGGTAGCGGGCGTCGATGGCGGTGGTGACGCGCCCGCTGGCCACGTCGTAGACGTGGCCCGAGACGCTTACCTTCGGCGTGAGCAAGGGGGAGGTGAGCAGGCGCTCGACATCGGCCTTGACGGTGGCGTGCGGGTCGGCGACGGCGGAGGCGTGCAGCGCGGCCTCAGAAAGGCCGGTCGCTCCGGCGGCCTGGTGCAGGAAACCGGGGTCGGCGAGAAAGCCGGTTCCGCATTGGGTGTGGTGGATGACCGCCACTTCGAAGAGCCGGTCAGCCGTGTCCTGGCCCCCGGACAGCCGCTCGGCGAGGAAGGCCAGGTACGCGACATCGTCGATGACCGCCTGAGTGACGCGCCCACCCGCGTTGCGGATGACAGGAGCCTCGCCGAGCTGGAGCCCAAGGACGATGGCCGGGTCAACCCGGTGGTCGAGGCAGGTGACGACGAGTAGCTGCGCCGTGGGCAGGCCGAGCGGAACCGGGGTGTAAGCACGAGAGAACTGCTCGTTGCGCTGGAGCAGGGGGGCCATCCTGGTCATGGTGTTCTCCTGTCAAGGGATACGGGTTACCGGTTGGCGGTGGCCGTCGCGCACGCCGTGGCGGGCCGCGATGTCGGGAGCTCCCTATCGTTGTGGACGCTGTCCACAATAACGGCAACGGTGGACGCTGTCCACATTGCTATCCTGACGCGGTGGCAGCCAGCGGATCGGCAGCGGAGCCGCGCCCGGCGGAACAGCGGCGACGGCCGCGGGGCGCAGTGCGGGACGGGCTGGTCGCCGCGGGGCTGGAGCTGGCCCGCACCGGTGGCCCGGACGCCGTGGTTCTCCGCGAGGCGACCCGGATGGTGGGCGTGGTGCCGAACGCCGCCTACCGGCACTTCGCCGACCGTGACGAGCTCCTCGCCGCGGTCTGCGCGGCGGCCATGCGGGAGCTCGCCGACCGGATGGCCGCTGGCGTTGCGCGTGTCCCGGGCCAGCACGGCGACCCCGCTGCGGCCCGCCGCCGGCTGGGCGCCATCGGTGCCGCCTACCTGCAGTTCGCTCGCGAGGAACCGGGGCTGTTCGCAACCGCCTTTGCCTTGCCGCAGCGGCACGCCTACGACGCCCCGGACGGCGCGACCGGGCCGGAGCGCACGCCTCTGGGCCAGCTCCGCGCCGTGCTCGACGAGCTGGTCGACGCCGGTGTGCTCGGCCGGCGGCGCCGCGACGGCATCGAGTACCCCATCTGGTCCGCGGTCCACGGGCTGGCCGTGCTCACCGGGCCGGGGCCCCTGCGCGATATGCCCGAGGCCACGCGGCATCAGCTGGCCGAGCTCACCTTCACTTTCATCGATGGCGGCCTGGCCTGAACCAGTTCCGGGCCCCCCGCTGCCGCCCCGGTGGCCGCTCCCCTGCTGCCGGGCCGCTTGGCTGGGCCTGCCGGTGAGGTCAGTCCCGGGTTAGGGCCGTTGGGCCTGCTGGGTGGTGGAGGCGGGAAGGTCCCGCACCCCCCGCCAGGGGTCCGCACGGACGTGGTCTCCCTCACATACGGGCGGGGGTATTTGCGCCCGAGCACTCATCCCGGTTATCCTCAGGGTCTATGCGGATACCCCCTAGGGTATATCAGGAGGTAACGGTGGTCCCCGGAGCCGGCCGGCCGGAAGACGTGGCGTGAGCGGGTGGCTGAGCCGGCTGTTCCCGGCGCGGCCCGGGGATCTGGTGGTGTAGCCGGTGGTGCCGCTGGCCATCGCCGCCGGGCTGCTGATCGGGCTGAGCCTGGGCGCACTGGGCGGGGGTGGTTCCATCCTCACGGTCCCGGCCCTCGTCTATCTTCTCGGGCAGAGCCCGCACCAG
Organism: uncultured Actinomycetes bacterium; assembly: GCA_963837515.1. Taxonomy (GTDB): domain Bacteria; phylum Actinomycetota; class Actinomycetes; order Streptosporangiales; family Streptosporangiaceae; genus RYN-230. The sequence continues at coordinate 114,870 of CAWINT010000012.1, read as the reverse complement.
GCCACGGCCGCCTCACTCCTGGTGGTCGGGCTGGCCGCCGTGGTCGGTGCCATCGCGCACGCCCGGGCCGGACGGGCCAGGCTCAGAACCGGCGCGGTGTTCGGGCTGCTGGGCGTCCTCGGGTCCTACGTCGGTTCGGTGGCCAGCGCGGCCGTCCCCGCCCGCCTGCTGCTGGCCGGGTTCGCCGTGCTCATGCTCGTGGTAGCGGCCACCATGATCTTGCGCCGCCGCCGGGCGCCTCGTCTCTCCGGGCCCGCACCTGATGAGCGGAGCCGGACCCGCCAGGCTGTCGTGGTGGCCGCGGCGGCGACCGGAGTTGGCTTGGTCACCGGGTTCTTCGGTGTCGGCGGCGGATTCGTGGTGGTTCCCGCGCTGGTCCTGGCGCTCGGCTTCGACATGCCGGTCGCGGCCGGCACCTCGCTGGTCGTGATCGCGCTGAACAGCGCGGCGGCGCTGGCCACCCGCGCCGCGCACGGTGCGCTCTCGCTCGACTGGGCTCTGGTTGCCATCTTCACCGGCGCGGCCGTCCTCGGCACGCTGGCCGGCACCCGGCTGGCCGGGCGAGTCAACCCCCAGCGGCTCAGCGCGGCGTTCACGCTGCTGATCGTGGTGGTCGCGGGGTACACCCTGGCCCGCAGCGTGCCGAGGCTCGCGTGACACCAAGAACAGGTCGTCGTGGCCGCCCCGCCGCTCCGGGCAGGTCGCCGTCAGTAGCGCATTATTGCTCTGCCACAGAACTAGCACAGGAGCAGCTATCTCCTCGTTACCCATCTGCTGAGTCGGCATATAAGGATTAGACCCGCTGGAGATCCGGTGGCCACCTGGCTCGCTGGCCTGTGTATCGTGGGATACGAATAGTTCTGTTCCAGAATGATTGTGCAGGAGAGTCGTGCCCGGGATTCTGGTCGAGCGGCCGCGGCCGCGGGTGGTGCGGGAGCATCCGCGGGCGGGGTGGTTCGCGGTCGCTACGGTGTGCTTCGGCGCGTTCATGGGCCAGCTGGACGCGAGCATCGTGCTGCTGACGTTCCCGGCGCTGGAGCGCGAGTTCGCCGCGCCGCTGGCCGCGGTGCAGTGGGTGTCGCTGGCTTACCTGCTGGCGCTGGTGGGGCTGGTGGCGGCGGCCGGGCGGGTGGCCGATGCCGTCGGCCGCAAGGCGGTCTACGTCTACGGTTTCGGGGTGTTCACCGCCGCCTCGGCGGCCTGCGGCCTGGCGCCGGGGCTGGGCTGGCTGGTCGGCTTCCGGGTGGTGCAGGCCATCGGCGCCGCCATGCTGCAGGCCAACAGCGTGGCGCTGGTGGTGACCAGCATGCCGCGGGCGAAGATGCGGGCCGCGCTGGGCGTGCAGGCCGCCGCGCAGGCCCTCGGCCTGGCGGCCGGCCCGGCGCTGGGCGGGCTGCTGGTGAGCTCGGCTGGCTGGCGGGCGGTGTTCTGGGTGAACGTGCCGGTCGGGATCGCAGCCATGGTGGCCGGGCGGTTCCTGCTGCAGCGGACCCGGGAGCACACCCCGCTGGGCCGGTTCGACTATGGCGGGCTGGGACTGCTGGCGCTGGCCTCCACGTCGTTGCTGCTGGCCCTGTCGGCGGTCTCCGGGCTTCCCCTGCCGGGGTGGGCAGCCGCTGCGCTGGCCGTCGTGGCGGCAGCCGCGGTCGCTGGGTTCGGGTGGCGGGAACGGCATGCGGCCAGCCCGCTAGTGAACCTGGCGGTGCTGCGGCCACCCGCGGTGTCGGCCGGCCTGGTGGGAGCGTTGTGCGGGTACCTGGTGCTGTTCGGGCCGCTGGCGCTCTTCCCTCACGTGCTGGGCACCAGGGGACTGGCTGGCCTGGTGCTGACCTGCCTGCCCGCCGGGTTCGCCTTCGGGGCGCTGGCCATCGAACGGGTGCTTCCGGCCCGGCTCGGGCCGCGCTGGCGCGGAATGGCCGGGGCCATGGCATCGGCGGCCGGGTGTGCCGGGCTGCTCACCGCGCCGCATTCGGTCCCGCTGGCCGGCGCGCTGCTGCTGATCACCGGCGCCGGCCTGGGAGTGTTCATCCCGGCCAACAATTCCGCCATCATGGCCGCGATCCCAGCCCGGATGTCGGCTACCGGAGGCGGCCTGGTCAACATGGCGCGCGGGCTGGGGACCGCGCTGGGGGTCGCGGTGGTGACACTGTGCCTCCACCTGGCCGGTAGTGGTGGCCCGCGACTGGCTCTCCTTACACTGGCGCTGGCTGCAGCCGTCGCCGGGGCATCCAGCCTGGTCCGCGGGCGGAGTGGCAGCGCCGCCAGATGCACGGGAGAGTGCAGATGAACAGCGACCATCCGCTGAACAGCGGCCATCCGCCAGGTGGCACGGCCCGGGCCGACGCGGAGCTGGCGGGTGTGGTGGCGCAACTGCGCCGGGCGATGCGCCGTACCGCCCGCAGTTCCGACCCCGCGAACACGCTGTCGGTGGCCCAGCTCGAGCTGCTGTCCTGCCTGGCTGAGAATCCAGGCGCCCGGCCTAGCCAGCTGGCCAGGCAGCTGCGGCTCGCACCCAACTCGGTCACCACCCTGGCCAACGGGCTGCAATCGCGTGGTCTGGTGACCCGTACCAGCGGGGGCGGAGACCGCCGAACCGTGGCGCTGCGCCTCACCCCGGCCGGGGCCCGCGCCGTCCGCCAATGGCAGACGACCAACGCCGCGATCCTGCAGGCGGCGGTGGCCAGCCTGCACCCGGGCTGGCAGCACCTGCTGGCGGCCGCGGTTCCCGCCCTGCGGGAACTGGTCAGCGCCATCGACGAACTCGCCGACCAGCCCGTGCGCGGCACAGAACCGGAGGATCGTGACGCCAGCTAGCCGGCCGGGGCTCAGCCGATGCCGTAGCGCAGGCCTGGCTCGGTGGCGGCGATTTCGATGAGCCGGTTGTATTTTGCGACACGTTCGCCGCGGGCCGGGGCGCCGGTCTTGAGGTGCCCGCTGCCGGTGCCGACGGCGAGGTCGGCGATGAAGTGGTCCTCGGTTTCCCCGGAGCGGTGCGAGACGAACTGCCGGTAGCCGGCCCGGCGGCAGATGGCCATGGCGTCCAGGGTCTCGGTGACGGTGCCGATCTGGTTGAGCTTGATCAGCGAGGCGTTGCCGATGCCGCGGGCGATGGCGGCCGTGATGATGGCCGGGTTGGTGCAGAAGATGTCGTCACCGACCAGCTCGATGCGGTCCCCGAGCCGGGCGGTGAGCGCGATCCAGCCGTCCTCGTCGTCCTCGCCGAGGCCGTCCTCGATCAGGTGCACCGGGAAGTCCCCGGTGATGGCGGCCAGCCGCTCGATCATGTCCGCGCTGGCCAGCTTCTCACCGGCCACGAGATAGGTGCCGTCGGCCTGGCGGAACTCGCTGGCGGCCAGGTCCAGTGCGATGCTCACCCCGCCGGGGCCCACCGGGTAACCCGCGTCGCCGATGGCCGCGGTCAGCAGCCGCAGCACTTCTTCCGGCTCGCTGATCTCGGGAGCGAACCCGCCCTCGTCACCCAGCCCGGTGGACAGCTTCCGGCCGGCCAGTTCACGGCGCAGTGCCGCGTACACCTCGGCGCCGGCCCGCACCGCCTCGGCCATCGACGGGGCGCCCAGCGGCGCGACCATGAACTCCTGGAAGTCCAGCTCGTTGGGCGCGTGCACGCCCCCGTTCAGCACGTTGAAGTGCGGCACGGGCAGTGACGGGGCCACTCCCTCCGGCGTCAGCCAGCGCCACAGCGCCACCCCGTCCGAGTCGGCCAGCGCCCGGGCCAGCGCCATTGACACCCCCACGATCGCGTTCGCGCCGAGCCGGGCCTTGTTGGGGGTGCCGTCGAGATCGATCATGGCCTGGTCGGCCTCGGCCAGCGAGGCCCACGCCCGGCCGCGCAGCAGCCCCGCCAGGTCGTCGTTGACCGCGGCGACCGCGCCCAGCACACCCTTGCCGCCGTACCGGGCCGGGTCCCCGTCGCGCCGCTCCACCGCCTCCCGCGACCCGGTCGACGCACCGGATGGCACCCCGGCCCGCGCCCGGGTCCCATCACCGAGCACCACCGTGACCGCCAGCGTCGGGCGCCCCCGCGAATCCAGGATCTCCAGCGCCGACAGTTCTGCCACGTCAAACCTGGCCATCTCCATCTCCCGTCCCGCTCCGCACGCCTAACCGGCCGCTCGCGCGGACCGGTATTCCCACCCTGCCGCACGCCACCCCGTCAGATCAGGGCCGAACGACCCCTAGCCGCCGGCCGACCGGGCCTGCTTCCCGGTTCTCACCGGGCAGCCGGCCCAGGCCCGCGCTACTGTGAGCGGGACTGGTGAGGAGCGGTGGTGCCGGTACTGCCGAGGTTCGATGTACAGGGCCAGGTCGCGCTGGTGACCGGTGCGGCCCGCGGGCTGGGCCGGGCGATCGCGCTGGCGCTGGCCGCAGCGGGCGCGGACGTCGCGCTCGGGCTGCGCGATGCCGCCGCGGACGGCGGCGTTCCCGGGGAGATCGAGGCGCTGGGGCGGCGCGCGCTGCCGCTGCAGATGGACATCGCCCAGGCCAGCCAGGTCGGCCCGGCGGTGCAGGCCGCGGCGGCCCGGTTCGGCCGCCTGGACATCCTGGTCAACAACGCTGGTATCGCGCCCAGGAATCCGGCCGAAGACGTCCGGGAAGAAGACCTCGACGCGACCCTGACGGTCAATCTCAAGGGGACGTTCCTGGCCAGCCAGGCCGCCGGGCGCATCATGATCAGCCAGGGGTACGGGCGGATCATCAGCATCGGCTCTCAGGCTGGCGCGGTCGCACTGCCCGGAGAATCGGTCTATTGCATGACCAAGGCTGCCATCGCGCACCTGACCCGGTGCCTGGCCATCGAATGGGGCCAGCACGGGATCACCGTCAACGCGGTCGCCCCCACGTTCATTAGCACGCCGGGCACCGGGGCCGCCCTGGCCGACCCACAGTTCCGCGCGGACGTGATCGAGCGGATCGCCGCACTGCACCGCATCGGCGAGCCCATCGAAGTGGCCGGCGTCGTGGTGTTCCTGGCCTCCCCGGCCGCCTCACTGATCACCGGCCAGACCATCCTGGCCGACGGCGGCTGGACCGCCCGCTAGGCTCCGCAGCCTCCGGCGTCGGCCGTACCACCGCTGCCCGCTACGGCGCGCCTCCTCAGCCCGCCGGCCGTGGCCGCTGTATCAGCCGGCCTGCTGGCACCTCCGGTCACTCGAGGGCAGTGGCCCAGCCTCTAGCAGAACCGCGGACCCGCCGACGACCTCAAACCACGGAGCCACCGATGACTGATCACCGCCTGCGGCCGGGGAAGATCCAGCCTGGCCTGCTGCTCCTGCGGACCGCTGGCGCGTGCGAGTTCGACCCACAGCACCTTCTCGAGGTGTTCGGTGCGCAGCGGCGAGGGTTCATCTCGATTCTCCAGGGTTTTGGTCCTGGCGACTGGGCCGGGCCAACCCGGTGCGCCGACTGGTCCGCGCATGACGTCGTCCGGCACCTGTGCGACGGCGATGCGATCGCGATCGCCGCCGGGCCCGGTGACAGCGCGCTCGACGTCACCGCCGGCTTCGACCCGAGAATCACACCTCGCCGCTGGCTGGCCGCATCGGCGGGCGAGTCACCCGATGCCACCCTCGGCCGCCTCGCGGCGACGACCGGAGAGATGCTCGGCACGGGCCGCTATCAGCTGGCCCAGGGCGTCAGGTTCGACGTCCGCCTGCCATACGGTCCGATGGACTGGACGGTCCGCCTGCTCCATCGTTTCTGGGATTCGTGGCTCCACGAGCGCGACGTGCTGCTCGCCCGTGGCGCCGAACCCTCCACCGACGGTGACGCAACCGCCTACGCGACCGCATACGGGGTGTTCATCGCCGCCGCAGTGGCGTCCAGGTTCGCCGACCCGGTACAGCAGAAGCTGACTCTGGGCGGCGCCGGCGGCGGAACCTTCGAGGTGGACAGCCGCAACGGCGTCACGCTCACGGTCGACCGGCGGAACACAGCCGGGCCAGCCGCAGCCGAGGTCGCAGATGCGCTCGCCGGCCGCGCACCGGTCGCCGCGGTGCTCGGCGATCTGCCGGCTAGCGCGTGTGCCGCCCTCTCGCACCTGGCCAACTTCTTCAACACGCCAGTCGAGTTCTTCAACACGCCAGTCGAGCAGGCACCCTGACAGCCCCCGAGCACGTCCGGGGGAACTTCGGTCTCGCATCCCGCCCGTAATACAGGAGAACGCGGCGGGTTAGCGGGACTCCCGGACGAGCTGGCTGGCCTGTGGGTCGACTTGGCCGATTACCGGGGCCAGGACGCTCAGACCTGCGGTGACGGCGCCGGGGGGGACTCCCCGGGTGGCGAGAAGTGTCCGGAGCCAGTCGAGCATGTCGGTCAGCACGGTGGGATCGCTGACGAGGCGGGCAGCCGCGACGAACCGAGTGATGAGGGCGAGGTCTTCTTTGGTGCGGGCGAGTTGTTCGTTGTTGTACGTCGCCATCGGCGGGTAGGCGGCGGTGAGGGCCTCGAACGCCACTCCGGCGATCTCGGGTGCTATCGCGTCGAGTTGCAGTGCGGCCTGGTCGATCGGGGCCGACTCGGTGGGGATGGCCGGCGGCCGGTGTTGCCATTCGTGCAGAATGCGGACGGCGTCATCGGGCCCGGCCGCCCAGGCGTCGGCGCCCAGGCGGGTCGCCCGGTCCGGGCCGGCGCCGAGCGCTCGTCCTCCGGCGATCACCGGGATGCCATGGCGGTGGGCGGCGTTGACCAACCGGGTGACACCGGAGAAGAAGAGCTCCAGGTTGCAGCTCACCGCGAGGGCGTCGGGGTGGTGCCGGGCGATGAGCTTGGCGACGTGGTCCACAGGGGTGGACGCCCCCAGGAAGGCGACCGTGAAGCCGTGAGAGCGGAGCATCTCGGCGAACATCTGGGCCGGCAGTGAGTGCCAATCCCCTTCGGCGCAGGCAACCACGACAAGCCCGCCGGCGGCCGGGGCGTCCACCGAATTGGCGACAGCATCGAGCGCCTTCTGGGTAACTCCGCTGGCCAGGTGCTCATCGGCAACGGTCCAGTCGTTGCGCAACCACCGTTCGCCGACCTCGCGCTGGGCGACGCCAAGCAGATCGACGATGATCTCATCGAACGGGACACCGCGGTCCAGCAGGCCGAGCGCCAGGCGGACACCGAATTCACTGTCGCCGACGACGGCGTGCTCAAGGTACCCCCGCACCAAATCGGCGCCGATGTCGCCGCCGATCACCGGGCGACGACCCCGAAGCGCCGGAACCGGCGGGGCCGCGGCCGGTCACCGCCGCCCGGGATGCACCGATGAGATCGGCGGTGATTTCCGGGGCGGATGTGCCTCGCGGAACACTCCGGGCTGTCCCACCATGAGATCATCATCAAACTGCCGGGGTCGATGGCCTCGGCTCCGATGCTGGTGGCCGGGACACGGGTGTCATGAGTAGTCCTCCCTGGTAGCCCATTGCCATTGGTCACGGCCGGACGCTTTGGCCCGGTACATGGCCCGGTCGGCCGCCTCAAGGGCCCGCCGGGGATGGGGACGAGCCGGGGCGATGCCGGCGGAGAAGGTGATCGGGTACGGCCGTGCCTTCTCCCACTCGCGCCGCAGGCGGATGAGGAACGGCTCGGGCTGGCTTTCGGACGCGATCACCACGAACTCCTCGCCTCCGTACCGGCCGACCCGGTCCGCGGCCCGCAGGCTAGCGGCCAGGGTCTGGCCGAGGGCGCGGAGAACCCGGTCGCCTTCCTGGTGGCCGAGCGTGTCGTTGATCGCCTTGAAGTGATCGAGGTCGATCATGATCACGGTGTCACCCGGCCGGAGACGGCCCAGGGCACGACTCAGCATCCGGCGGTTAGCCAAGCCGGTGAGCGAGTTGACCGAGGCGTCCACGGTGAGGCGCGACGTCTGGTCTGCCAGTTCGAGGGCTCGCTGGGCGTCGCGTGCGAAGATCGGGAGGTGACGTTCGAGGAGCATCCTGGCCACGCTCGAGCGTGGAGCCGCGGGCAGGACCGGCTCGCCCACCCCGAACGACACGTCCACCGGGAGAGCGTCGCCGGTCGCAGTAATGGCCGCGACCATCACCCCGCCGAGATCCTCGACAAGGTCCCTGGCCACCGCGGAGGCGTCAGCCGCGGTCTCGATCCACAGCAAGGCCCGGGTCGCGTCGAGCACGACGGACAGCGCCGCGTCCGCGCCCAAATCCGGCCCAGGGGGATTCTCATCCCCGGAATCGCCATCGCCGACCGGCTCGTCCGCCCGCGCTGGCCGCCCGGGACGGTCACACCCAGTTTCACCCACGAGCCGACACTCCGGAAAGGGCCGACACTCCGGAAAGCGCGGCGCTCACCGCAAACATATCTTCTCCGAGACGCCGCGAGCCATTGCGCTCCCTTGACGGTTACGAGGAGCATCGGCCAGCGGAGTAGCAGCACCATCCCGCCTGGCCAGGCAACCCACCAGAAAGACCTTCCCGACGTTATCAGTGTGGGGCACGCCTTACCCGGAAATCCTCTCGGCCGCGCCGAGACAACCCTCCCCTGACGGGGGTGGCCTTTATGCCGGGCGGGGAGTTATTCCGGGTTGGCGGTCGCGGCGCCTGATCGGCGCCGTTCAGGGCGTATATACCTCTTGATCTACCGGCATAGTTTCCGCTGGCTGATCTGACGGTGGTCAACGCCGCGTGCGCGGTCCGGCAATTTGTGGCGGGTCGGGCGGAGACGAACCGGTCAGCCCGGCACCGAAGTCAAGGCCGCGCTGCGCACATACTTGGATGCGCTGGCTGCAGGCGACCTTGCTGCGGTCGCCGAGCGAGTTGCCTCAGGCGTGCTGTGCCGATTCGGCGTCTTCTTCCGCCAGCTCGATCGCCAGGTCGAGCGCTTCAATGATCTTGGCGGCCGCCGCGGCGGTGCGGGCGGTGCCCACGATCGGTGCGACCGCGACCAGAACGTCCTCGGCGTCCGCGGCGGTCAGCCCGGCTTCCGCTGAGGGTCCGACGTGCAGCAGGTAGGACGAGACCGGGGCGTCAACCGCGGCCAGCGCCGCCAGCCGGACGAGCATGAGGGCGCGCGGGTCCAACTGGGTCCGGGCCAGCGATGCCGCATTGATGTCGATCAGGGTCTCCATCACGGGGGCATTTCCAACAGCCATCGTGCAATCTCCATTCTTCGGCTGCTATGTCGGCACGAGTCTTGCCGCAGCGGATCAGCGGGACATCCCCTGCCACCAGGACTCCCCTAGGGGAACCCAGAGCGATGCGCCGCACGGTATCCGGGGAGCCCGCACCGTCGCGGTCTATCCAGCCGCCATCGAGTCCATGCACACCGTGATCGCCAGGATGAGCGCATCATCTTGTTCTGGCGCGATCTCGACGCCGTAAGTGTCACGGACCCGGAACCAGCTTTTCGAGACGGTTGCGACCGTGTCACCGTCGCGCTCGATCTTGTATTCGTGGTTGGCGATGTTGCCGTGCGCACTCATGTCGGTGCCGCCGTCTACATCGATCTTGTAACGATCACGGATTCCTGCCACGGCCTTGTGCACAGTCGCGCTGCCGCCGCCCATCTCGATTTTCATCTTGTCGCGCACGCTCAGCTTGCGCTCCTGGATCTTCGCGACTTCGCCGCCCGAGGCGTCCTCGAGCACGAAGGTGTCGCGGACCCGCATGGCCTTGCCATCGACCTTGAAGACCCGCTGACCGGACTCGTCCTCGATCCAGTAGTCATCACCGATCGACAGCAGTTTCTGCTGCATCCGGTAGCGCCGCCCGGCATGACCGCCCTGTCCGCGCATCCGGTCCCTCAGACCCATGTTGACTCCTCCTCGGCTACGTACCGCCGGCATCGGCCATCCCGACTCTGCCGGCACCCGGATCGGCGGGACATCCCCCGGTCGCCAGGCTCCCCTAGGTGAACGCGGCCAACGGGGGATGCCACAAAGGGTCACAGGCCGTGAGGCTCAGAGATGAAGGACAGGGCTGGCGCGCCCGCGGATTCAGCGATGACCGGCTCGTCAAGGCCTGATCGGCAAGAAACCTGATCGGCAGGAAATAGGAGGAGCGATGGCAGCGACCGGATACAGCGGCACCAGGGCCAGCGAACGTTCCCCGGTGGGCGCGGGATGGGTCCTGTTCGCCTCGATCATGATGATCATAGGCGGGTTCTTCGCGATCTTCGAAGGACTGGCCGCCCTGCTCAAGCACGGCCGCTTCTACACCAGCGTTGCCAACTACCCCTACGGGGGATCCGTCGCCACCTGGGGCTGGATCGTCCTCATCGCCGGCGTCATCGTCCTGCTCGCCGGGTTCTACGTCATGACCGGCGCGCTGTGGGCCCGCATCGTGGGCATCACCATCGCCTCACTCTCCGCCCTGGCCAACTTCTTCTTCCTGCCCTTCTTCCCCTTCTGGGCAATCATGATCATCACCATCGACGTCTTCGTCATCTGGGCCCTCGCCGCCCACGGAAAAGCACTCGCAGAAGGATGAGCCGCGCCATGCGGCCAGGCCAGGGGGGCGGCCTGGCAAGAGTTAGGACTGCGCTGATGTAGCGTCTCAGCGAGCATCTGCGGCCTGCTGCTTGACGTGGTGGCGGCCAGCCAGGTCGTGCCGCCGGATCCGGGGCCGCCCGGCGGATCCGCACCGGAACGGCCCGGTTGGTACCACCGCCAGGCCCAGCGCCGCGTCGGTGGGCGCCAGGATGGTGGCGATCAGCGCAGCTACCGCCCACCCGACGTTGGGAATGATGAGATAGCCCACCAGCGCGCCCGCCGCGATGGTAAGCGGCAGCCCCGCGAACAGCAACCGGTTGGGCAGGCTGGCATCGCCCTCGACGTCACGAAGCCGGCCGTGGAGGCATCGGAGAAGAGCAGTAGCGTCACCGCTGGCCACATGGCTGGCATCACCCACCGGCCTGGTTCACCTAGTGGAAACCGGCGGCCAGGATCCAGGCGCGGGCCAAGCGGCAACGGCCCCAAGGGACGAAAGTCCTGGCCGCCTGGGCGAGAAGGCCCCTCCCGGTCGCAGGCCCGGGCAGGCAGCGTGGAAATAGGTACCCGTCAGGCGAAATCCGCCAGACGGGTGGGCCCTGCTTTCCCCCGGAGCAGGGCCCGGTGCCTGTGTCCGCCGTGCATCGACCGCGGTCAGCGCCCAGCCGCTGACGGCTCGGGCCGCCGCAGCAGCGGCGCCCCGAATTGGAGGTATCCGGGGAATGAGCACAGTCTCGGCCACGTTCGCGCCGAAATTCCGGTTCCCTGCGCTGCGCTCCGGGCTGATCGAACGAGCCCGTCTCACCAAGCAGCTGGTGAACGCGAGCGGCGCGCTGGTGATGATTGCGGCTCCTCCGGGGTTTGGTAAGTCGACGCTGCTGGCCCAGTGGCAGGCGGCCGATGAGCGCCGGTTGGCGTACGTGGCCCTGGAACCCTCCGAAAACGACCCCCTGGAGCTGTGGAGCTGCGTCGTCACCGCGGTCCGCCAGGTCGAACCCTCCTTCGGCGACAGCATCCAGCCGATGCTGCAATCCGTCGGCGGCACCGCGCTCGAGGCGCTGGTCCGGCGCGTTGCCGCGGAGATGGACGGGCTCGGCGAGCCGGTGGTGGTGGTCCTGGATGACTACCACGTCATCCACAACCCCGCCTGCCACGCCTCCGTGGAAGCCCTCACCGCCCATCCGGCCAGCCAGGTGCAGCTGGCCGTAGCTACCCGGGCGGACCCGCCGATCCCGGTGGGGCGCCTGCGCGCCTCCGGCGTGCTCATCGAGGTCCGTGGCCACGATCTCGCCTTCACCCCTGCCGAGACCGAGGAACTACTGAACGGCACGATGGGGCTGGGCCTATCCGACGACGAACTCGGCATCCTGGAGCGGCGCACAGAGGGGTGGCCGGCCGGGTTGCAGCTGGCGGGGCTGGGGTTGCGGGCCGCGGGTGACCGGGAGCAGTTCCTGGCCTCCTTCGGCGGCTCCAGCCGGCACATCGTGGACTACCTGACCGAGGTCGTGCTCCACTCGGTGGACCACGACACCCGCCGGTTCCTGCTGCAGACCTCCATCCTCAGCGAACTGTCCGGCCCGCTGTGCGACGCCGTCACCGGCCGCGCCGGCTCCGCCGTGGTCCTCGACGCGCTCGAACGCTCCAACATGTTCGTCACCCCGCTCGATGACCAGCGCCAGCGCTACCGCTACCACCACCTGTTCGGCGAACTGCTCCGCGAACAGCTCACCGCCACCATGCCCGGCCAGGCCACCGGGCTGCACCAGGCCGCCGCCGCCTGGCTCGCCGCCGCCGGGCACCCCGGCGAAGCCATCCGCCACGCACTCGCCGCCGGTGACCCGCCAGCCGCAGCGGACCTCGTGATCAGCGGCTGGGCCTCCCGGGTGGCCTCCGGCCGGCTCACCACCGTCCTGGGCTGGCTCGACGCGTTCCCCGACGGCTACACCAGCACCAGCGCACCCCTGTCCCTCGTCAGCGCCTGGGTCAACGGCCTGCTCGGCCACCACGACACCGCCCGCCACGCCATCCACGACATGCTCACCGCCACCCCCACCGGGCCGCTACCCGACGGCTCACCCACCGCCCAGCACGCCGCCGCCCTCTTCCGCGCCATCTTCTCCTGGACCGACGCCGACGGACAACGCAACGCCGCCCGCTCCGTACGAGAATTCCGCCACCAACTGCAGCCCGAATTCCAGCCAGTCGCGACATTCTCCCTCGGCGCGGCGGCCTTCCTCGGCGGCGATCTCGACGGGGCGCGCGCGCAGCTGGCGGACGCGGTCAAGCAGGCCGCTGCCCTGGGGATCTGGGTCGTCGCGGTCGATGGGCTGGGATTCAGCATCCTGGTCGCACTCATGCAGGGCCGCGCCGAGGACGCCGAAGACCTGGCATCCTCGCTGGTCGAGCAGGCAGCAGCGCACGGCCTGCTGGACCTTCCGCACGTGGGCTACTACCTGGCGGCGGTCGGCGCCGCCATCGCCCGGTCGGGCCACCTCGCGGAAGGCGACGACCTGCTCGCGGCCGGCATCAGCCAGCTGGACGGCTGGGCCCCGCTGCCGGCCGCGCACGCCCGGCTGATGCGCGCCCCGGTGCGGCGCCAGCTGGGCGACCCGGACGGAGCGCGGGACCTGCTCGATCAGGCCCGGGACCTGCTGGCGCAGTGCCACAGCACCGGGATCATCGGCGATCTCGCTGCCGAGGTGGCCCGGGCCCTTTCGGCTTCCCACCGGCGTGGCGATAACTGGGCCGAGTTGACCGACCGCGAGCTCAGCGTCCTGCGCCTGCTAGAGCAGGGCCTTTCTCAGCGTGAGATGGCCAGGCAGCTCTTTCTTTCCTTCCACACCGTCCACTCCCACATCAAATCGATCTACACCCGGCTGGGCGTCACCAGCCGGGACGAGGCGATCGAACGGGCCCGCCAGCTCGGCCTGCTCTTAACTGCTGCCTGGAGCGCCCGCGCATCCGGCGTTTCCGCAGCGCCGGCCTGATCGTGATCACGGCCGCCCACGGGGGGACGTTCCGCGAAACGTGGGCCATGTCGAAGGCGTACAGCGAAGCACGCGCCCAGCACGGCGAAAGCGAGCTTCTCGACGAGATCACCGCGGCCAAGCCCGAGATGGACCACACCAGGTACCACTCGGCCGAAGAGCTGAGGGACAGCGGGCTCGGGCACATCCGCGAGGCGGTGGCGCTGGTCAGCAGCAAGGCGACGGCCGACGAGGTGGAGGGCTACCGGCACTTCGTGCTGGCTCTGGCAGACCGGGTCGCGACCGCGCACCGGGAGGAAGGGCAGAGCGTGAGCCCTGCGGAGACCGACGCCATCCAGGCGATCACCGCGGCGCTCGGCACGACCGGCTAGGCCGGCGACCGCGGGACAGCGGGTGGCCGGCCGATCAGTTCTATGAGGCCGAGCACCACCAGCAGCAGGATGACGATCAGCACGACTCCCGCGACGGTCGGCTGTCCCCAGAACACGAAGGCCAGGGCGGCCAGCGCCACCGCGCCGATGCGCAGCCCGCGCCGGTGCGCGTAGGTCCACGGGCCCGCGGGCCCGGTCCGCAGGCCAGCGGATTCACTGCTGCCGCGGATCCAGCCCAGACCGGAGGAGAACCAGGAGCGGATCCGGACCGCGGTGACCGATGGGCCGGTCAGGAACGCGCCGGCCGCGACTACCAGGCCGACGACCAGCAGCGTGCGCAACGCCGTCTTGATGAACCGGACCAGGATGTCGAAGGCGGCGGCCGCCGCGTCGGGCGGCAGTGTGCCGGACGGCACGCTGCCCAGGTAAATGCTGCGGGCGATGAACAGCCCGATGCCAAGCACCAGCATGGACGCGGCGAACCCGAGCCCGGCGCCGATCAGCGCCCGGCGGTGCCGGCGGGCGGTCAGCACGCCAAGTCCCAGGAGCACCACGGTCAGGATCGGCAACACGATCTTCAGGGCGCTGATCAGCCGGTAGGCGGCCTGCGCCTGCACCAGGTGCTTGGACGGGAACAGCGCGAACGACGTGTGCACGACCGGGATCTTGGCGGCCACCTCCAGCCCACGGGCGACCAGATCCTGTTTCGCGACCGCGATCAGCGGCGCCAGGTCGAGGGTGACCTCGCCGTTGCTGACCACGACCGCACCGCCCGACCGCCCGGACAGCGCCGCCACCAACTGCTGGTGCGCCGCCCGGTTCACCTTCGTCCACGCCGCCGCCATCCGCGGACCGGTGACGATCTTGGCGATCTCGCCGTGCACGAAGCTGTGCACCGCGCTGGTCAGCGAGCCGGAAAAGCCCTTCACCAGCGTGGCCGCCTTGGACAGGCCCTGCTGGTCGAGCGCGCTGGCCGCCTGACTGGTGAGAGCAGGCACGTCGACTTTGGCGACGATCTCGTTGGTGATCTTGTCGGTCAGCGCGCGCTGGATGGCGGGATCATGGATCAGCGGCGCCACGTTGGCCACATACGTGTTGGTGTCGGCCACCTGGTTGGCCGTCCACACGGCCAGCACCGAGAGGGGCGCGAGGATGCAACCGACCGTGATCAGCAGCGCCGCGAGCAGGGCCCGCCAGCGCTGCCGGGGCCGGTGGCCCGGCCCGGCCGGGGAACGCGGCACGGCCGCGCCGGCACCCCCGGTGCCTGGCGCCTTCTCGGCGCTGCCGGTCCCCGGCACCGTCGGCTCAACCTGGTGCGATGCAGACATCGAAGCGGTCCCTCAGTTGTGCTGTGTCCGTTGCGGCGCGGGCGCCGATGGCGACGGTGCGGGTGCCCGGTGGTTCCCCGTTCCAGGCCGGCCGCGGCGCCCACCCGTCATGTGCCGACAGCGGCGCCTTATCCCGGGCCCGCTTCCCCGCGCCTGCCGCTCTTCCAAGCTCAGCTGCTCAACCGCCCGCACAGCCATGGCCCGCTCCCTCCATCCGCTCCGGACCCGAGTCTGCTGGCGACTGGTCCACGGGACATCCCCCAGCCCGCAGGCTCCCCTAGGGGAACGAATGCGATAGGCGATGCCGGCCGGCGCGGAATGCCGGAAACTCGGCGCATGGCTAGAGGTGCTGCCGGGCGCGCTGGGACCAGGCCGGTCCGTTACCGGATCGTCGTGCGCGGCGAGCTGATGGCGTCAGCGACCAGGGCACTGGAGGGACTGGTGGAGCGGCTGTCGGTGGACACCGCGGACGGATTCTCCGTGATCACCGGCCAGATCGTCAACCAGTCGCAGCTCCACGGGGTCCTCAACTGGCTGGGTGACCGGGGAATCGAGATCGTGAGCCTGCTGCCAGCCGAGGATACCGGCGACGCCCGGGAAATGGGCGGCTAGCGAAATGGGCGGCTAGCACCGGCGGCCCCATTCCCGGCAGGGGCGGTCCAGACGCCGCTGTCCGTACCTGCCTGGCTGGCCTGGCCGGTAGCTTCTGGACGAGCTAAAATGGCCATTCAAACCCGCTGCCCCCCAAGGCCAGCGGAGGGTGATGGCCGCGACACCACGGTCCCCGGATGATGCCCGACCCGGCGACTTCGCTGGAACCTCGTCCTGGCCCGGGGAGGACGGCCGCGCCGTCGTGTTCGCGCCGAAATTCCGGTTCCCTGCGCTGCGCTCCGGGCTGATCGAACGAGCCCGTCTCACCAAGCAGCTGGTGAACGCGAGCGGCGCGCTGGTGATGATTGCGGCTCCTCCGGGGTTTGGTAAGTCGACGCTGCTGGCCCAGTGGCAGGCGGCCGATGAGCGCCGGTTCGCGTACGTGGCCCTGGAACCCTCCGAAAACGACCCCCTGGAGCTGTGGAGCTGCGTCGTCACCGCGGTCCGCCAGGTCGAACCCTCCTTCGGCGACAGCATCCAGCCGATGCTGCAATCCGTCGGCGGCACCGCGCTCGAGGCGCTGGTCCGGCGCGTTGCCGCGGAGATGGACGGGCTCGGCGAGCCGGTGGTGGTGGTCCTGGATGACTACCACGTCATCCACAACCCCGCCTGCCACGCCTCCGTGGAAGCCCTCACCGCCCATCCGGCCAGCCAGGTGCAGCTGGCCGTAGCTACCCGGGCGGACCCGCCGATCCCGGTGGGGCGCCTGCGCGCCTCCGGCGTGCTCATCGAGGTCCGTGGCCACGATCTCGCCTTCACCCCTGCCGAGACCGAGGAACTACTGAACGGCACGATGGGGCTGGGCCTATCCGACGACGAACTCGGCATCCTGGAGCGGCGCACAGAGGGGTGGCCGGCCGGGTTGCAGCTGGCGGGGCTGGGGTTGCGGGCCGCGGGTGACCGGGAGCAGTTCCTGGCCTCCTTCGGCGGCTCCAGCCGGCACATCGTGGACTACCTGACCGAGGTCGTGCTCCACTCGGTGGACCACGACACCCGCCGGTTCCTGCTGCAGACCTCCATCCTCAGCGAACTGTCCGGCCCGCTGTGCGACGCCGTCACCGGCCGCGCCGGCTCCGCCGTGGTCCTCGACGCGCTCGAACGCTCCAACATGTTCGTCACCCCGCTCGATGACCAGCGCCAGCGCTACCGCTACCACCACCTGTTCGGCGAACTGCTCCGCGAACAGCTCACCGCCACCATGCCCGGCCAGGCCACCGGGCTGCACCAGGCCGCCGCCGCCTGGCTCGCCGCCGCCGGGCACCCCGGCGAAGCCATCCGCCACGCACTCGCCGCCGGTGACCCGCCAGCCGCAGCGGACCTCGTGATCAGCGGCTGGGCCTCCCGGGTGGCCTCCGGCCGGCTCACCACCGTCCTGGGCTGGCTCGACGCGTTCCCCGACGGCTACACCAGCACCAGCGCACCCCTGTCCCTCGTCAGCGCCTGGGTCAACGGCCTGCTCGGCCACCACGACACCGCCCGCCACGCCATCCACGACATGCTCACCGCCACCCCCACCGGGCCGCTACCCGACGGCTCACCCACCGCCCAGCACGCCGCCGCCCTCTTCCGCGCCATCTTCTCCTGGACCGACGCCGACGGACAACGCAACGCCGCCCGCTCCGTACGAGAATTCCGCCACCAACTGCAGCCCGAATTCCAGCCAGTCGCGACATTCTCCCTCGGCGCGGCGGCCTTCCTCGGCGGCGATCTCGACGGGGCGCGCGCGCAGCTGGCGGACGCGGTCAAGCAGGCCGCTGCCCTGGGGATCTGGGTCGTCGCGGTCGATGGGCTGGGATTCAGCATCCTGGTCGCACTCATGCAGGGCCGCGCCGAGGACGCCGAAGACCTGGCATCCTCGCTGGTCGAGCAGGCAGCAGCGCACGGCCTGCTGGACCTTCCGCACGTGGGCTACTACCTGGCGGCGGTCGGCGCCGCCATCGCCCGGTCGGGCCACCTCGCGGAAGGCGACGACCTGCTCGCGGCCGGCATCAGCCAGCTGGACGGCTGGGCCCCGCTGCCGGCCGCGCACGCCCGGCTGATGCGCGCCCCGGTGCGGCGCCAGCTGGGCGACCCGGACGGAGCGCGGGACCTGCTCGATCAGGCCCGGGACCTGCTGGCGCAGTGCCACAGCACCGGGATCATCGGCGATCTCGCTGCCGAGGTGGCCCGGGCCCTTTCGGCTTCCCACCGGCGTGGCGATAACTGGGCCGAGTTGACCGACCGCGAGCTCAGCGTCCTGCGCCTGCTAGAGCAGGGCCTTTCTCAGCGTGAGATGGCCAGGCAGCTCTTTCTTTCCTTCCACACCGTCCACTCCCACATCAAATCGATCTACACCCGGCTGGGCGTCACCAGCCGGGACGAGGCGATCGAACGGGCCCGCCAGCTCGGCCTGCTCTTAACTGCTGCCTGCCGGTGCGCCGCGGGAACGGCCGGGGACTGACCTTCGGCACGGCCGGCTCCCCAGCCGGCCCTTGACTGGCCCAGCCTCTGGCGGCTGGCCTCCTTCCGCGGCCACCCGGACACCGGCGGCCCCGCACTGGAGCGGGCCGCCGGAGCAGGCCGACCAGATTCACCTAGGTGAGCGCCGCGGTGAGGGGATGCCCACCGGACCTGGTCCCGGCAGACTTCCTGGCGTACGAGATAGCCCGAATTGCGCGGAGTTGGAGCGCGTTCGGCCATGACTCATGCCCGGTTTGGCTAGCGCCGGGCCTACGCAGGAGGGAAAGGCTGATGTCGAACAAGACCGTAGTCTTGGCGATCTTCAAAGACGAGGGATCTGCCGATGCGGCCGCCGCCGCTCTGAAGGACTCCGGAGTGGCCAAAGGGGATGCCATGGGCGTCCTGGTCCTGAACGAGAAGGGTGAGCTCAAAGCGGACAAGGTCGGCAAGCGGAGCTGGGGCAAGGGCGCGGGCATCGGCGCCGTGGTGGCGCTGTGCACCCCGGTCGGGCTCGGCGCAGGCCTGATCGGCGGTGGGCTGCTGGGCGCGCTGCACCACAAGAACCTGGGACTCGACGACGCCGACCGCGACCGGATCGGCCGGGAGCTGGCCGGGGGGAAGGCAGCAGTCGGCGTGCTGTCCCCGGTGGCCGAAGTCAGCTTCGTCGCCGGCAAGCTCACCGAACTGGGCGGGACCGCCGAGGCCCATCCCGTCTCCGACGAGGCGCTCGGCGAAGCTACCGCAGCCGTCAGCTGACCGGGGTCTCCGCTGATCGCCCAAATGATCGCGAAGATGGAGGCCAGCGGGCAGCAGATCCCGAAAGAGATCAAGTTCCCGCCACCGCGGTCCACCCGCGAGGAGCAGCCCCGCAGCCACCGGGGCACATCACGGTGCTGGTGGGCCGCTACTATGCCGGTCTGCGGTTTTCGTCCCGTCCCCGGGCCCGGTACCAGTCCAGGGCGGGAGTGCCGTGCTCCTTCCCCAGGCGTCCTACCGCGATCAGCCCAATGGCGAGCACGATGGTGGCCTGCAAAGTGCGCTTATCCCATATCCGACGGGCCACCGCAGCCAGTGCGACGAACCTGATCACGTGCTCTCGGCGTCGCACCCCCGACGCCTGACGGGCTGCTGGCCGGCCGATCACCGCGACGTGGGCCAGCCCCGCCGAGCCACTGTTGGCCGTCATGTCATCTCACTCCCAATCCGATCAAGACCACGCCGGCCGCGAGCCACGGGCTGCTCTTCTTGGACAGCCTGCCGGCCAGAATGATGATCACCGGTGGATCCTCCTCACCCGCCCGACCTGGGCCTCTGGAGCTGAGTGTCAGCTGTTCATGGCCAGGGCGGCATCACCTATGGCGCAAGTTCACCTAGGTGAACGGGTTCCGGCAGCGCCTGGTTGAGCTAGCTGATGGGCGGGGACGCAGCGGCGTCGCGGGGCGGCTCGGTGCGGATGAGCCCGTAGCGTTTTGATGCAGCTCGCCCACCAGGCTGGCTCGCTGTCCTGGCACTGCTCGCACCTGCCATCGGCGGCCACCGGCCAAACGTACACCAGCACTGCGAGCGCGGCGGCGGCCGGAATCTGGGCAACCGGTCCGCACCGCCGTATGACCGCCTCGAGCATCGGCGGATGTGCCCGGGCAGATGACGCACTGCCCGGGACCGTTCAGCGGGCCTTGTGCTGCGCGGCGGCTCGTTCCAGTTCGGCGGCTTCGGCCTGGGCCACCCGCGTCTCGGCCGCCACATCGATGGATCGGGTGAGTAGGTAGTAAAGGCCTGCCGCTACCGGCAGTCCAATGAAGAAGGAGATATCTGCGTCGCCGAGCGCTTTTGCCGCTGGGCCCTCATACAGTGTGCCGACGTTGAAGAAAGGGATCATGGCGGCGAAGCCGACGAGATAAGAAAGGATCCCCCGCCAGCCCCAAGAGGGAGGCGCCCTGGCTGATGCTGATGAGCCCGACCGCCAGCGTGGCAATCTGCGCGTTCGACATGAACCACAGCGGGCCCAAGTGCCACACCTTGCCGTGCCGTTCGCTCAGCGGCACATAGTCGATCGAACGGACCTCGATCCCGCCGGTCCGCGGCTGCGTAGTGGCCATGAGGAACACTTTGGCGCGACTCTAGCCGAAACGGAATAGCCCCTGGCCCGAGACTTCCGCCGCACCTGCCTGCCCGGAGTGACCGCCCCGCTCAGTAGCGGACAGGCCGTCAGCCCGGTTAAGCCACATCAGCTGGATCTGGCCTACTGAGGCCGGACGTTGTGGTTGCGGGTGAACAGATTGCCGGGGTCGTAGTGACGCTTGACCGCCGCGAGGCGCTGATGGGTCCGGGTTGGATAGATCGCGGCGACATCCTTCTCGGTGGCGGAAGAGAGGAAGTTTGCGTAGGCGCCGTTGACGTGCGGTGCGAGTCTTCCCCACATCGCTTCCAGGGCAGGACGAGCGGCCTCGACGGCCCGCTCCGGGCCCGCGGCGGTAGTGACGAACATCAACTCCGCTTGGCGATGGGCGTAGGCGGTGGCATCGCCGGCGACCCGGGATACCGCGCCGCCGACGCTGCGGACGGCGATGAACGGCGACCGCTCCGACGCCCTGACCTCAGCCAGAATCCGCAGGACCTCGGGCACCGATTCCTGGTCGACAAATGCGCTTCGGGCCACAAACTGGATGCCAGGCGGCGGGGCCGCGCCATCCACGAGCGTGTCCGCATAGGGTTTCAGCGCGATATCCTCGCCGGTCACGGTGCCGAGCCGGCGGATCGGGTCGATTGCCTGGGCCGAGAGCCGCGGGTCATCGCCGTCAAAGGCGACGTAGATCTCAACCGGCGCGCCGGGCCCGCCGGCGAATGGATTGGCAAAGTCCACGACAGATGTGAGCTCTTCGGGGGCGGTGCGCAGGTAGCCCGCCCAGCCCTGGAGCACGGGGGCGGCCTCCGGTGCCGGGAAGGCGATCTTGCCGAAGAAGACGTCTGTCGTCGGGTGGGCCACGAACTCGAAGGCCGTCACGATCCCGAAATTGCCGCCGCCACCGCGAATCGCCCAGAACAGCTCCGGGTTCGCCTCGGCGCTGGCCCGCACGACCTGTCCGTTGGCGGTGACCACCTCCGCGGCGGCCACGTTGTCCAGGGCCAGACCGTACTTCCTGACCTTCCAGCCGATGCCACCGCTCAAGGTCAGCCCACCGACACCGACGCTCTTGGTGTCGCCCGAGGAGATCGCCAGGCCATGCGGGGCCATGGCGGCGGCGACCTGGCCCCAGGTGGCGCCGCCGCCGATCCGCACGAGGTGACGTTCCTTGTCGGTGATCTCCACGTTCGCGAGGTTGCTCAGGTCGATCACGACGCCGCCGTCGTTGGTGCCGAAGGCAGCAAAGCTATGGCCGCCGCCGCGCACGGACAGCACAAGCCCGGCACTGGCCGCGAATCTGACCCCCGCCTGCACGTCCCCGACCGTCTTGGGCCGCAGAACATGGGCCGGGCGACCCGAAGCCAATACCGTGCGGCTAGCCGATTCGTACTCCGCTCCGCCGGGTTCGACGATGTCGCCGCTGAAGTCACAGCGAAGGGTTTCAAGCGCTGAGTTCATGACGTTCCTTCCACACAGGAGAATCTTCGTCATCCGAACTGGCCGGGCGGGTAGCCGCCGGGCGGCCGGTGGTGACGCACATGCGGGGCGGCACCGGTCACGATCTCTGCCACAGCAGCGTGACCGCCAGGAGCCCGGCCAGGCACGGAAGCATCCCGGCCCAGCCCAGCAACGGCGGCAGGCCGGTGTCTCCGGACGTGTCCTTGACGAGCAGATCGAGCAGGGCGATGCCGGTCCCGAGCGCGAACAGCACGGTCGCGGCCCCGCGGGCCCACCGCTTGCCCGCCTTGACCGCCCATATGGCCAAGAGCCAGCAGATGATGCCGACCGCTCCGACGATGGACAGGTAGACCAGGTAGGTGGTGACGGCCGAGTCGATGCGCGCCTGGGTGTAGCCGGGATAGCCGGCCCGGATGTGGCCGGCCAGCACGTTGGCGGTGGCATGGTCAACGTACAGGGCGATCAGCGCGATGACGGTGAGCCCAAGGCCCGCGTACATCGCCCCGATGGCCGATCGCTCATGATGTGCCGTAGTCATCGGACTGCGCTCCTTCCATGTCAAGCGCACTGCCGGGCGCGGCTGGCGAAACAGGTGGTCCCGCCCTCTGACGCGGCCGGCCAGTTACTAGCGGACGGTAACCGGGCCACCCGCGGCCGTCGTCATCCGAAAGTGGACATGCCCGGTGGAATCTCCGCAGACGGCGGTGGCACTAAGGTGCCGGCGTGCGCGAGACGCTCGCGTGGCGCCCGGCAGCGTCGCTCCTCGTCAGGGGATCAGGCTGAGCTCGCGGGCACGGGCGACAGCCTCGGTGCGGTTGACCGCGCCGAGCTTGCCCAGGACATGGCTGACGTGCTTCTTCACGGTGTCGAGGGTGACCACGAGCTGGCTCGCGATGGCCTGGTTCGACCTGCCTGCGGCCAGCATCTCCAGCACCTCCAGCTCACGGCTGGTCAGCGGTTCGACCAGGCCCGGCACCGCCGTGACCCCGCCCCGCCCGGCATCCGGAACGATCTGCTGCGCGCCAAGCGCGCGCTGCAGCCGGGCCAGGCAGCCGAGCGGGACCTCTGCAACCCCCCCGCCGGACCGCCGGGCCGCGATCAGCCGCGCCAGCAGCGCGGCCATCGGCGGTCCCTCCTCGGCGAAGACCCGGACGTAGCCCTGCGGGCAGGCCAGGGTCAGCGCTTCGGCCAGCCCGGCGACCGCCGCGGCCTCCTCGCCGCTGGCGGCCAGCGCCAGCGCCCGCAGCGCGCCGATCTCGATCAGGCTGCCGACCCGGTCCTGCGCGGCCGCCGCCGCGTACAGCCGGTCCAGCAGCGCCAGCGCCTCGGCGGGCTGGTCCTGGGCCAGCAGGACGCGCGCCAGCACCAGGTGCTCCCGCTCCTTCTGGTACATCGGCTCGTCGTCGGCGCGAAGGCCGCCTTCTTGTGCCCAGCGGGCTGCTGCTGCAGTGTCGCCCTGGGCCAGTAGCAGGCGCGCCCGCTGGGCCGGGACGGGATTGAACAGGTTGGCCAACGATGGGCTCGGCGCGATCCGCTCGGCCTCGGCGATAGCCTCCAGAGCCCCGCCCGGATCAGCGTTGGCCTGCCGGATCCACGCGAGCGTCACCAGTCCCGCCGCCAGCGGCTGGGTCTTCCAGTTCAGCTGCCGGCACAGTGAGATGCCCTCAATGACGAGCCGGTGCGCGGTATCGAGCTCGTTCCGCTGGTAGGCGACCTCGGCCATGCCCACATACCCGATGCCAGCAGCGGGCATCGCCGCCCGGCCCGGCGGCGCGGTGATCTCAACCACCTGCTGGTAGGTGGCGAGCGGCGCGTCCAGGCGCCCCCGGGCCCGCTGCACCCGGCCGAGGTCATAGCACGCCCATGCCGCCAAGGGAAACTGGCCGGCCGCGCGCCATCCGCTGACGCTGGCGGCGAAGCCGTGTTCGGCGTCTCCGAGCCGACCCCGCACCCACTCGGCTATGGCCAGAATCCACGGGCCAACCGAGTGAAGTACCCACTCTCCCTCGCCGAGCGCGGCCCGGGCCCGCGACGCGAACGCGGCCGTCCCCTCGGCATCGCCGTGGAGCACGGCGAGATAGGCGCGCCCGAGCGGGATCGCCGCGGGAACGCTCGCCAGCAGGCTCGCCGCCCGGCCGACGGAAGGCTCGAACGGCTCGTCGGCAGCGTCGGCGAATGCGCGCTCGGCGGCATCCAGCGCCGCCCCGGCCGCTTCCACATCGCCGCCGACGAGCGCGATCCAGACCTGCGCCAGCATCAGCCGTGGGCGGGACCGGGCCAGCTCGGCAGGCAGCACGGCGATCCACCGCTGAATCGTCGCGCTTTCACCTCGCAGGAAGATCGCGTCGTAATGCCGCTCGATCAGGCGGGCGGCCCGGGCGGCATCACCAGCGGCCAGGGCGTGGCGGATCGTCTCGTCAGCCAGCCCGTGGGCGTCGCACCACGCGGCCGCCGCCTGGTGCAGCCCGGGCAGTCTGCCGGGTTGTTCTTGCCGCAGGCGGGCCTGGAGCAGGTCGGCGAACAGGTGGTGGTAACGCCACCAGCCGCGCACCTCATCCAGCGGCGTCAGGAACAGGCCGGCCGCTTCGACGGCCTCCAGCATCGCCTGGCTGCCAGTGCCGCCGGTGACCGCGTCGCACAAATCGCCGGACAGCCGATCCAGCACCGAGGTCTCCAGCAGGAACTCCCGTACCTGATCGGGCTGGCGGTCCAGCACTTCTCCGGTCAGGTAGTCCAGGACATAGCGATGGCTGCCGCTGAACGCCGCCACGAAACCGGCGGCATCCTGCTGTCCGCGCAGCGACAGGGCGGCCAGCTGCAGCCCGGCTGCCCAGCCCTCGGTCCGCGTGGCCAGCGCCGCGGCGACCGCGTCAGGCAGCGGCGCACCAGGCCGCGCTCCACCGGGCGCGGCCGCGATCCGCTGCAGCAACGCCGCCGCCTCCCCGGGCGTGAACCGCAGATCCGCGGCGCGCAGCTCGGTCAGCTGCCCGCGGGCTCGCAGCCGCGCCAGCCCCAACGGCGGGTCGCTGCGGCTGGCCAGCGCCAAGTGCAGCCCCGGTGGCCGGTGCCCGAGCAGGAACCCAAGCGACTCGTGCACCAGCTGCGAGCTGATCACTTGATAGTCATCCAGGACCAGCAGCAGCGCATCATCTGCGTCTAGCTGGCCGGCTACCTCGTTGATCAGGGACGTCACCAGCGGCTCGAACGACGGTGGCGGGGGAGGCCCGAGCAGCGGGACCATCCGCTCGCTGATCCCCGGCCGCACCCGGTCCAGCGCGGCCACCGTATGCCGCCAGAACCGGGCCGGATCGTTGTCGCCAGCATCCAGCGACAGCCAGGCCACTGGATGCCGGCCACGCCGGACCCACTCAGCCAGCAGGACAGTCTTGCCGTACCCGGCCGGCGCGCAGGCCAGGACAAGTCCTCGTCCCCGGCCCTGGTCGAGCCGCTGCGCCAGTCGCGGGCGCGGCACCAGTTCTGGCCGCAACCCAGGCACGTTCAGCTTGGTGGCCAGCAGGACATCGCGCTCCGACGTTGCGGCCGACTCACCCATCGTTAACCTGCACGATTGGCGCCTCCAGCGATCTTGTGTCGCTGTCGCAACCCATGCTAGTCGTGAGCCTCCCGCGCTGAACTCCGCGAACTGATCCGGGCGGCACCATCGTGCCGCGCCGCCGCGGAAAGCTTCCACCCCTATGGGCCACCTTCGGGTGACGCCGGCCGCGTCCCGCGTTCGTAGCGTGCAGATCCACGGACCTGAACCGAAGGACGGCTCGCCAGCCCGCCCAGCGGCAACACCGATCAAGCCCGCAAGGAGGGGGAGAAAATGACCAGCAACGTGACCCGAATAGATCCGGAACTGGCAGCATTCATCCCATTGTTCCCCCCGGCCGACCTGGCCGACCCGGTCACCGCGCGCAAGAGCCTCGCCGAGCTGGCCGCCGCGGCGCCGGTGCCGGACGCCACGGACATGGTGATCGAGGACCGCGCGGTGCCCGCCGATCCGGACGTGCCGGTGCGCGCCTATCGCCCGCACCGGGCACAAGGCGCCATCGTCTGGCTGCACGGCGGCGGATTTGTCATGGGTGACCTGGAGACCGAGCATCCGTGGGCCGTCCGGGTCGCGGACGGCTCCGGCGCGGTAGTGGTTTCGGTGGGCTACCGCCGGGCACCCGAGCATCGGTTCCCGGCCGCCCTGGACGACGCCTACGCCGTGCTGGCCTGGGCGGCCGAGCACGCGGCCGAACTCGGCATCGACCCGGAGCGGATCGCGGTCGGCGGCCACGCGGCCGGCGCAGGGCTCGCGGCCGCGTTGGCGTTGCGGGCGCGTGACGAGCAGGGGCCGCCGATCCGCTTCCAGCTGCTCAGCCAGCCCGAGCTTGATGACCGGCAGGAGACGTGGTCGGCCCGGAACTTCACCGATACGCCCTTTATGACGCGCGACAAGGTCGCCGCATCGTGGCGGCACTACCTAGACTCCGTGCCCGCATCGCCGTACGCCGCCCCGGCGCGGGCCGACGATCTGTCCGGCCTGCCCCCCGCCTACATCACCAGCGCGGAGTTCGACCCGAACCGCGACGAAGCCATCGGCTACGCGCAGCGCCTGCTGCAGGCTGGCGTGTCAGTCGAACTGCACCAGTGGCCCGGCACGTTCCACGGGTCGCAAGCGGTCCTGTCTGCCGAGGTGTCCCAGCGGCAGATCGCCGAACTCGGCGTCGCCCTGCGCCGTGCCCTCGCCGGCTGAGATGGCCGATGGCGTCCCCGCCCGGCTCGGCGCGGAGCCGGCGACCATCCCGGACGCCGTATCGGGGCGGTCTTCGCGAGCGGCAGCGAGGATCGCGTTGGCAACGTCCGCCGCGGGCCGCGTTCCGTCGATGATCGTCGCGCCGATGCGGTATGCGCCAACGAGCCGACCGAACGGGAGGAACACGCGGGCGAGTTCCGACCCCACCCCGGTGCCGTCATGAAGCATGGGGCGTGGCAATGTGACCCACATGGTTCCGTCGGTTCCGGCGTGGCAGAAGGCGCTGGACGGGCTACCGGTGATTCGAGATGGCCGGTGGGCAGTGGGCGGGAGCGCTGCTCTCGCCCTCCATGGCCTGAAGGTCGAACCGAGGGACGTCGATCTCCTTGCTGACGATGCGGCCGCGGCCGAGCTGATCGGCGGCCTGCTGGGTGCCGTGGTGAGGGACGAAGCACCCTGGGATCGTGGTGATGTGCGTGCCTCCCGCCGCGCCCTCGCCATGGTCGAAGGCGTTGAGGTCGAGATCCTGGTGGACGTGGAAGCTGTCGGGCGGAGCGGCGTGGTGGCCACCCCGAACCTGGATCAAGTGGACCGGGTGGTCGTAGCGGGTCGGCCGGTCCCTGTGCTGCCGCTGTTGACCATGCTGGCGCTACTCGAAGCAACTGGCAGGTGCGAACGAGCGGAAATGGTACGAGAGGCAGTGACGAGGGGTGTGAAGTAGGCGGCTACGGGGCAGCGGGCGAAGCGGGCCAGGTCATCGCGTAGCTGGTTTGTGCAGCCCAAGCTGGCCTCGGGCAAGGACTAGCGGAGTGGATCGTGCACAGTCTGGCGGGGGCATTAGGCGGGTGGGTCAATAGCGGGCCCAGACCAGCAGGATCGTGGATGCGGCCAGCAGGGCCGCCATGGCAGCGTTGAGGGCGCGCCGGGCGCGTGGTGTCCGGAGGAAGCGCTGGAGCGCGGCACCGAACGCCAGCCAGGGCAAGCAGCTGGGAAGGGCAGCCAGCATAAACAGGATCGCGAAGATGACAGCTTGGGCCAGGGCACTGCCGGTGCGCCGGTCCAGGAAAGTGGCGATGGCAGCGACGCCGATGAGCCACCCCTTGGGGTTGACCCACTGGAAGGCTGCCATGGTGAGGAATCCAGCGGGTGCGTTCATGACCCCTTCGGCACGTCCGGCGGTCGCGATCCGCCAGGCCATCCAGCAGAGCATCGCCGCCCCGCCCCATTTCAGGACCTGCAGGGCCAGAGGATGAGCAAGGAGCACGTTGCCCAGTCCCAGCGTGATAGTGAACAGCATCGCGCCCATCCCGGTCACCTGCCCCAGCAGACTCGCGAGGCCCTGCCGGATACCGGCCCTTGCGCCGATGGCGGTCAGCAGCGCATTGCTGGGGCCGGGGGTGCCAGCGACGACCGCCGAGAACGTCACAAATGCAATCACCTGGGCGGGGTCAGGTATGACTTGCATGCGCCGCTCCGTAGATTTGATTTATGGCCCCCAGGCTGGGTGATGCGGTCGGCGCTGGTCTTGAACGTTCGTGCGTCCCAGAGGAGTGGGTAGACGCCACGGGACCGACGGATGGGGTGGAATTGTTCCGCGCCCGCCTGCGCGGCCGCCCGTTCAGCCGCCACCGGCACGATGTCTACGCGATTGGCGTCACCGAGGAGGGGGTCCAGGCGTTCGGCTACCGGGGCACGGTTGAGCGCAGCGTCCCGGGACAGGTTTTCGTGCTGCATCCCGACGAGTTGCACGACGGCAGGGCAGAGGGGCTAGGTGTGTTCGGCTACCGACAGATCTACGTCAACCCGGCCCGGATCGTCTCCGCCCTGTCGTCCCTCACGGGACGTCCGGCGCCGCTGCCGTTCGCTTCCCCCGTGACCGACGACCCGGTCCTCGCGCGCGTGGTGCGTATGGCGTTCGCGCGTTCGCCCGAGCCGCTGGCGCTTGACGCTCTGGTGCTTGAGCTGGCGGAGGGCCTGCTGCGGAACCGCGCTGCCGCTCTCACCGGGCCCGTGCGCTGCCTGGTCGACCTGCCGGCTGTCGAGCGGGGCCACGATTTCCTGCGGAGCCGACTGACGATAGTGCAATCGAGCGAGGTGGAGGCGGTCACGGGCCTGGACCGCTACCAGTTCGCACGCCAGTTCCGTGCCGTCTACGGGACCAGCCCGTACCGATATTCGGTGATGCGGCGCCTCGACATGGCCCGGGGCCGGCTGCGCGACGCGCGGCCCCTGGCAGAAACGGCGCTTGAGGCGGGCTTCGCCGACCAAGCCCACTTCACCCGCACGTTCAAGGCGGCATTCGGCATGACGCCCGGCCGGTACGTGAAGCTCGGCACGGCCCGTACCGGTGATGGAGCCGCTCGTCCGGCCGCCCAGGCAATGCCACCGAGATAGGCAGCACCGCCGAACCCAGGCCGATACCGCGACGCTGCCCGGCCCAGATTTGTTGGCCAGCGGTTGCGGTGGCTGGGTTTCGGCCGGGTGGGCGTCTCGGCGCCTGCGCTGGTTATGGGGGCAGTAGTGCCTGGCGGCCGGCTATAAGGGCGCGCACGGAGGCGGTGGCCTTAGCGGCGGCTGCGTTGACGGCGCCGGGACCTTCCCCGTACTCGCCGTCGATGAGCAGCATGGCGTGGCCGTGTGCGGTCGCCTCGACCGCGTCTGCCAGTGCGCCGGCCGTGGCCGCGTCGCCGTCGCATACCTCGGGGACGACGGCAAGGAGCGCGTCCACCGGCTCCCAGGCGCGCTGCAGTTCGAGGTAGCGGCTCTTGTCCAGACCTGAGCTGTAGAGGGTGTCGAACAGCGGGCGGTGCTGCGCGGCGAACCTGACGTATGCCCCGGCCATCGCGGCCAGCCGCTGTGCGGGGGTGCCCGCAGTGTCGGCGGCAGCGGCCAGCCCCGTGGCGAAGACGCTCAGGGCACGGACCGCCACCGCGGCGAGCAGCTCGTCACGATCGGCGAAGTGCCGGTAGGGGGCCGCTGTGGTCACGCCGAGGCGGCGGCTCGCCTCGGCCAGCGAGAAGCCGCGGACGCCGCGGTCGGCTATGACGCTGATGGCTGCATCGATCAGCGCGGACCGCAGATCGCCGTGATGATAACGGCCCTCCTTTACCGACATGTGTTCAGCCTAGGGCGGCGTATCTGACTCCGGTTAGCTGCTCGGACACCTGCCAGAGCCTGGCCTGGGCAGCCTCGTCATGGGACCGGGCGCTCGACTCCACGACCGCGGGGTAACCGGTGTAGAACCTGCGGCGCAGGCCATACCGGCGTGGGCCGAAGTACTCACTGCCCTGCGCGGCCGGGTCGGTCGAGGCGCGCAGAGTCGGCAGCGCGCCCATCCGGGCGTTCTGCACCGCCCAGAAGTTGATGGTCCGCATGGCCGGGCTGAGCAGGAGCTGATGCAGACGGGAACGGGTCGCGAACAAGTCGGTGTATACGACGCCGGGATGGCAGGCCAGTGCCATCACCGTGGCCCCGGCGGCCCGCAGGCGCCGGTCCAGCTCGTAGGTGAACAGCAGGTTCGCCAGCTTGGACTGCGAGTACGCTGCCTCCGGGTCATAATGCCGCTCGGATTGCAGGTCACCGAAGTCGATGACGCCATCCAGGTGAGCCATGCTGCTCACGGTCACGATCCGCCCGCCGACGGCCAGCCGGTCCAGCAGCAGCCCGGTCAGTGCGAACGGGCCGAGGTGGTTGGTGGCAAGCGTCAGCTCGAAGCCGTCTTCGGTCTGCTGGTGGGGCACCTCCATCACCCCGGCGTTGTTGATGAGCAGATCCAGGTGCGGGAAGCGGGAGCGGATCTCCCCGGCCGCACTGCGCACGCAGGACTGCGACGCCAGGTCGAGGCGGACGATCGATGTTCTGGCCCCCGCAACTGCTGCGGCGATCTCGCCGGCGCCGTGATGGGCCTTGCCCGGGTTGCGGCAGGCGAGGATCACATGGGCGCCGCGCGCCGCGAGGACGCGGGCGACCTGCAGGCCCAGACCCCCGTTCGCGCCGGTGACCAGGGCCGTTCGCCCTGATAGATCTGAAATGTCGGTCTCGCTCCAGTGCCGCTGCCCGCCCGCTAGCTGCTGAGTCATCGCGATCGACCCGTTCTCGTGCAGATCGTGAATGTGAGAGGCTCTTACAATGTAAGAGATAGTAACATAAAGGAATGTGGCTTACCGGGCCTGCCAGCAGGCTGGCCCATCCCGATGTCGGACGGCCAGGCGGATGACCACCAGTCTCCGTCGTCACCCGGGGGCGCCAGTCCGGCCTGCGCATTCTGCCCGGCCAGAACACTGGCCTTCTCCCACCACGCCTGGCACCCCCGGCAATGAGTCCGGCCAGGAGCACCAGCCCCAGTGACCACGGCACCACCTACGCCGCCTCAGGCTGCGGCCCGTTCGGTGAGCAGGTCGCGCACTGTGCGCGGCTTGCGGCCGAGGAGCTTGCCGAGCAGCGGGTCGACGGCGGCGAAGCGCCCTTCGCGAGCCGCCTGGAAGGTCCCGAGTATGAATCGCGCCATGGGCTCTGGGGTGCCGTGCGCGACCTGGCCGGCCACCCACGTGTCGTCGTCTACCACGACGCGCCGGATGTCACGGCCGGTGAGCTCGGATGCGATGCCTGCGATGTCGTCGAACGTCACGGCGGCGTCGGCGGTGAGCGTGACCGGGCCGTCGAAGGGCCGCTGGCCCGCCAGGATCACGGCCGCCGCCTCCGCTTCGTCGCCGCGGTCGGTCCAGGACACAGGGCCGTCGGCCGGTGCCGCGATGATCCCTGTCTCGCGCCAGGGTCCGAGCAGCCAGTCGAGGCTGTGAGCGTAGAAGCCGTTGCGGAGGGAGGTCCAGGCGGTGCCGGTGCCCGTCAGGAGCGCCTCGGCCGCGGCGTGAACGCGTGCGGGGTAGAACGGGCTGTCGGCTCCTGCGCCCTGGTGGCTGGTGTAGAGGATACGGCGGGCACCGGCCGCGACGGCGGTCTCGATGCCGACGCGGTGCAGGCTCTCCTGGTCGGCGCCGGGGTCGCTGGACGAGACGAGGAGCACCTGCTCAGCGCCCTCGAACGAGCCGAGCAGCGCCGCCGGGTCGTCATAGGAGCCGCGGCGCACGCGGACGCCGCGCTCGGCGAGGTGCTGCGCCTTCGCGACGTCGCGCACGCTCACGCCGATCCGGTCCGCAGGGACCAGCTTGAGCAGGTGCTCAACGGTGGCGCCGTTGAGCATGCCGGTGGCACCGGTAACGATAATCATGTGATGCAGCCTCCATGTTATCGATGTTATGTATCTGACAGTATCGATGGAAACCTAGTGTTCGCAAGCATCTGTTATCATCGATAACATGAGGAAGCGGGACCAGGGGGCGTCGCGGGACCAGACCCGTGCGCAGCTCGTGGAGGTGGCCGCGGACCTGCTGGCCTCCCAGGGGCCGGACGCGGTGACCACCCGCTCGGTGGCGCTGGCCGCCGGCGTGCAGGCGCCCACGATCTACCGGCTTTTCGGCGACAAGAGCGGGCTGCTCGACGCCGTTGTGCAGCACGGTTTCGCGAGCTACCTTGCGCGCAAGCCCCCCGCCGACGCCGATGGGGACCCGATCAAGAGCCTGCGCGCCGGGTGGGAGCTCCACGTCGGCTTCGGGCTGGCGAATCCCGAGCTGTTCCGGCTCATGCACACGGCGCTGCGCACCCCGGACGGCCGGGCCATCGCCGCGGCCGGCACCGGGGTGCTGCGAGCGCGGGTGCACCGGGTCGCCGAGGCGGGGCGGCTGCGCGTGACTGAGCGACGCGCGGTCGATCTGATCAGCGCGGCCGGCACTGGTGTTGTGTTCACCCTTATCGACCAGGCCGAGAACGAGCGGGACGACATGCTCGCAGACACCGCGTGGGAATCGGTCTGTGCGATCATCCTCACCGATGCGGGCGCCGCCATCGCGGGCCCAGCGACCGCGGCAGTGACCTTGCGCGCCGCGTTGCCCGGCCTCGCCGCGCTCACCACTGCCGAGCGCGCCCTGCTCGGCGACTGGCTCGACCGCATAGCCGAGTCCCAGCGCGATGGATGA
Organism: uncultured Actinomycetes bacterium; assembly: GCA_963837515.1. Classification (GTDB taxonomy): domain Bacteria; phylum Actinomycetota; class Actinomycetes; order Streptosporangiales; family Streptosporangiaceae; genus RYN-230. Next base: position 82,291 of record CAWINT010000012.1, on the reverse strand, counting down.
CGCCGACCAGGGCTCCGATCGATACCGGGATGAACACCCAGGTGACGGTGCCGGTCAGAAAGAAGGGCCGGCAAGATGCAGGAGCGGGACGCCCGGCTAGCAGGTCTTGATGATCTCGGGAGCTTGAGGCAACTGAGCCGGTCGTGACCCTTGGTATCAGGGATGATGGAGCCGATGCGCGATTCTGACACATCCCGCCTGCCGGGGCCCCGGCGGCCGGCCGGGTCGCCTGCGGGGCCGGACGAGGTGCGCCGGGCGGTGCTCGATGCTGCGGCGGCACTGTTCGCCCTGCGGGGAGTTGACGCGGTGTCGCTCCGGGATATCGCGGCTGCGGCCGACGTGCATCTTTCGCTGATCCGACGCTACATCGGCAGCCGTGACGACTTGGTGGCTGCGGTGTTCCGCCATGTCTCTGATCAGCTCGCCCGGGCCGTTGAGGAGAACCCTCTGTCGGGGCAGGGCTTCTCAGCTGACACCGTAATGGGGAAGTGGGCGCGGATCGCCGCCGCGCTGGCGATCTCTGGCCGTTCCCTGGAGAGCCGCCCGGAATTCAACCCCGTCATGGCGATGGCTGAGACCCTGATGGCTGGGTATGGCCTGGCCGTCGATGCGGCCCGAGTGCGGGCGGCCCAGATCGTGGCGGCTGCACTGGGATGGCGGATCTTCGAGGACTACCTCGTGCAGGCCGGCGGCCTTGATGCGATCCCGCTCGCGACGTTGCGGGATGAACTGGCCCGGTCTGCGCGCAGGCTCGGCGCCACGCCCTGGCCCTCGCCGCCCGACCCGGAGCCACGCACCCGCTGAGCCAGCCGGTCAACCCGGTTAGGACCTTTGGCCCTACGCGCCTCCGTGCGTGGCGTGGTGCGATGTACACGGTTGTATGAATTCTCGGCGCCAACGTCCTTCCCCCCAGGCCGAACCAATCCGGCGGCGGGATCAGATCCCGAATGGGAGGAGAGACCGATGACTGTAACCGAAGCACCGAAGCGGGTAGCGACCACGGTGCCGCTGCGCTGGGACGAGGTGTACTTCACCAACTGCCCCATGGTGTCGGCGAACAATGTGGACCAGGAACTGGGCTGGTGCCGCGAGGAGTTCAAGAAGATCGGCGTGGAGTATGCCTACTTCCGGTCGCGGAGCGAAAACAACTGGTACCCGCACTACATCCACAACCTGGACAACCTGATCCGCTTCGGTGGCCTGTACCCGCCGGTCGCGGTGCACGCCGACATCCGCCGCACCCGTCTCCTGGGGGCGACGCAGGTCTACGAGGGCGGCTGCATGCTGGTGCGGGCCCGCGATGACATCTTCACGATGGCCGACCTGAAGGGCAAGAAGATCGGGCTGACCAAGAGCCTGAACACCATCAAGAACGACTGGTGGCGGATCCAGGAAGAGGCCGGTATCGAGCTGATGCTGCGGGTCAACGGCATGACCCGCGACGACGTGGACATCGTCGAGTTCCCCTACCCCGACGACTGGTACGACAAGCCGGAGATGCTCCAGGTGACGATGAACAACCCCTCGGAGCTGTGGCTGCGCCGTGACCACAAGCACGACCTGGCCTTCCGGCCGCTGGAGACCGCGCTGGAGAAGGGCGCCGTAGACGCGATCTACACCCAGAGCAAGGTGTTCCAGCACCTGCAGGAAGACACCGGCAAGTTCAAGGCGATCGAGGACCTGTCCCGCTGCCCGGACTGGACGCTGCAGATGGCCAACTGCCCCGCCGTCATCACCTGCACCGACGTCATGGCCGACGAGCACCCCGACCTCGTCATCGCCTACATGAAGGCCATGATCAAGGTCGGCCGGTGGGCGAACGAGCACAAGCACGCCGCCGCGGTCATCCTCAACCGGCAGACGTTCTACCGCGACGCCGAGGACACCTACCAGGGCATCAAGGGCGTCGACATGGTGCCGAACCTGTCACCACGCAACCTGGCCGCGGTCGAGATCGGCAAGGACTTCATGATCAGCCACGGCTACATCAAGCGCGACTTCGACGTGGGCGAATGGGCCGCACCGCAGTTCCTGGAGAAGGCCGCCGAAGAGCTGCTGGCTGAGGAGTGGAAGCAGATCACGACCGTCAAGCTGCCGGAGGCCTCTGAGCTGGAGCTCAGCGTCGTCCGTCTCGGCTAGCCACCGCAACGGCGTTTGGCGCCGTTCCCGGCCGCAAAGGCAGCGGGCCTGCCCAGGCCAGGGGCCGGGCAGGCCCGCACCCAGATCTGAACTGGAACCGAAGAAGGTGGATCCCATGACCAAGACCGCGATGCAGATGATCGGCGAGGCCCGGGCCCAGGTGGGCACCGTGGCACCCAAGGAGGCGGCGGACGAACTCGACAGCGGCGCGGTGTTCGTTGACGTGCGTGAGCCCGAGGAGTGGCAGCACGGCCACATCAACAGCTCCGTGCCTGCGCCCCGGGGCCTGCTGGAGTTCTTCGCCGATCCCACCGGCCCCCGCCACAAGGACCGGCTCGATCCCGGCCGCCGGATGATCGTCGTCTGCGCCTCCGGCGCACGCGCCTCGCTCGCCGCAGCGACCCTGAAGACGATGGGCTACAGCGATGTGGCCATCCTCGACGGCGGGCTCAAAGGCTGGACCGAAGCCGGGCTGCCCACCAACGAGCACGAGTACTCCGGCATCTGAACATCCGCCCATCAGCGCGGAGCGATCTACGGGCAAAGTGCTCTCACCATTCCGCCGGGGAGCAGAGATCGGTGTCCACCCCGGGAAGGACGAGGTATGGCCCAGGGGATTAGCTAGGTATCGACGTTCGCGATCGGTGTGGCGATCAGTCCCGCGCCGATCAACACGGTGACCTTGGCCGCGTGACGTACTTCCTTTGGGAGGTGGCTCCTGATGACTGTGACGACCCGGCGCTGGCTCGCCCGCACCTCGTTCGCCCTGATACTCGCCGCGGTGATGCTGGTCCTCGCGGTCGCCGGGTGGCGCAGCAGCCTGGCGCTGATCGTGTTCACCGTGATCGGCGTGTGCGCCGTGCTCGCGGGCGGGTACTGGTTCCTGGCTAACCGCGGCCTGCTCCGGTGGCTCGCGCTGGTCCTGGTGATCGCCGCGCCGGTACTCATCCTGGTGGCCTTTGCCTGGCACCACCTGGTGTGGGTTGCCGTGGTGGCGGTGGCGCTGATGCTACTGGCGGCCGTGGCCGCGCGAGCCGCGCTGGGCACTGACGGCCAGGACACGGCCATGCCCACCGTGCCGGCGGCACGCCCGCAGCGGCCGTTTTTGATCATGAATCCGAGGTCGGGTGGCGGGAAGGTCACCAAGTTCGGGCTGGCCGCAAAGGCGCAGAAGCTGGGCGCCGAGGTGGCGTTGCTTGAGGGCCCGGGGATGGTGGACGTGGCCGCGCTGGCCCGCCAGGCGGTGGCCGATGGCGCCGACCTGCTCGGGGTGGCCGGCGGGGATGGGACCCAGGCGCTGGTGGCCGGTATCGCTGCCGAGCACGGCCTGCCGTTCCTGGTGATTAGCGCTGGCACCCGCAACCACTTCGCCCTCGACCTGGGCCTGGACCGTGAAGACCCCGCGACCTGCCTGAATGGGCTCACCGACGGGGAGGAACTGCGGGTGGACCTGGGCGTCATAGCCGACCGCACGTTCGTCAACAACGCCTCGTTCGGCGCCTACGCCGAGGTGGTGCGTAGCCCGGCCTACCGCGACGACAAGCGGGGCACCACGTTGCAGCTGCTGCCCGACCTGCTCAACGGCCACCAAGGGGCCCACCTGACCGCCCATGCCGCAGGCACCCTGATCGAGGGCCCGCAGGCGCTCCTGGTCAGCAACGACCCATACGGCATGGGCGACGTGGCCGGCCTGGGCCGACGTGCCCGGCTCGATGCCGGCACCCTCGGGGTGGTCGCCATCCGGGTGGACAACGCCCAGCAGGCAGCCGGGCTCATCCGCCGCAGGCACGGCACGGGAGTGACCGTGCTCACCGCCGGGCGGGTCACCGTTGACGCCAACACGCCGCAGATACCGGTTGGCATCGACGGCGAAACGGTCATGCTGCCCACGCCGGTGCACTGCACCATCCGCCCCCAGGCGCTACGGGTAGTCGTGCCCAGGCAGCGTCCCGGCATTCCCGCCCTCAAGCCATCCCTGGAGTGGCCGCGACTGCGGCGGCTCGCCTCCTTCCGCACCCAGCCACCCGGCGAACCAGTCCCCGCCCAGCCAGACAAAGAGTTAAGCCCGCGGCCACGGTAGACGGTGACGCGAAGGGTGGCAGCCTCGGTTCCGCCATGTCTTCGGCCTCGGCCGAGAATCGCCCGGCTCCTGGCTTATCCTGCTTTCTCGCTGGTCGCCTCATGCCAGATCATGGGGAAGTTGGCGGCGCCGAGTTCTGCGGCGCGCCGGAGCCGACGGGTGATCGGGTGCCGGTGGTGCGGCGCTGCGCAGGGTGGTGAGCAGGGTTCGTCGCGCAGCAGGACCATGGGGGATTGGAAGGCGGATTCATAGGATCGTCCAGCCCGGCCAGGACCGAGGCGTCGGCCACCTCCCCGCCGTCCAGGTCGGCGACCGGGGCTCCCTGCTGAAGCGGGTCGCCCACGCCGACCCGCAGCACGATCACAGCGCCGTCGGCGGCGCGCGGCAGCCGGCCTAGAGCGAGTTGCTGCCAGGTCGCCTGGGCGGTGCGGCCATACAACCGCCCAACACTCGGATGGCAGCGGGGCGCTCGGCCGCCGGTCTGCTGTGCACGGCCGGGGATACTGGTCGTCAATGATGCGGCGGCCCGCCCGGCGAGAGCCGACAGCGTCGGCGCCAGCCGAATGGAGGCGAACGTTTTCGTCTGCAAGCTGCGGATCAGGGCCAGGGCCGCAAGCAACCGTCACCACCTCGGCGCCCGGCACAATCACCGACCTTTACTGCTGGGCGCCGATGACCAGGGTCGCGGTGACCGAGAACACGAACACCCACGGCAAAGGGCGTGCCAGCATCTATATGGTTTGGATCCAGAAGGATCGAGTTTCTTCCTAAGGGCGGGCCAGATCCGCGCTACTGACAGAGCAGCGCCAACGCGGGCTATGGTGGGTCAAGGTGTCGTATTGACTATAGCAAATCACAAGAGCCGCCGCGGACCGAGCTTATCTTGCTGCGAAAGGGCTGGTAGCTGACGCAAAATTTAGCCAAGCGGCGCGCCCCCGCGACTCAAGGATCGTCCGGCCCATGACCTGCCCGAATGGTCGCCGCATAGCCGGCCGAGGAAGACCGCACGTTGTCGGTGAGCACCTGCCGCGCGAGCTCGTGGCCGGTGACGGTGAACAAGGACGGCACCCGCGGGGGGTGGAGGGCTTCATCGGTTCAACGTGGTGTCATGCCGCTGGGGCGTGGTGCTGTTCGCCTGGCACCGGCGCGGTCACCGCTCGCGCGGCTGCTCGGCCTGTCCGGGCTGGTTTCCGGCCTGTCCGGGCTGGTTTACGGTATCTCCCAGATCGTGACGGGCGTCCAGCTGCGCCAGAGCAGGCCGGGCGGCACCCGGTCAGCGAGATGGACGCGGGCTGAGCCGATAGGAGGCACCACGATGACCAGACTTGACCGGTCGGCCAGACTCCAGCGCCACCCCGTCGTCCTGGAGGAACATGCGCGGCGGGCCGCCGACATTCAGCTGCGGATCGCTGACTGGATCACCGGTTTCGCGGGGTCGATGAATTTCGTCTACCTCCACGTCGCACTGTTCACCGTCTGGATGCTGTTCCTCGAGTCCAAGCCGTGGCCGACGCTGACGCTCATCGTGTCGCTGGAAGCGATCTTCCTGTCCACGTTTGTCATGATCGGCCAGAACCGGCAGGCGGCGTTCCAGCAGGCCAAGGCGGATCACGACTTCACCGAGCAGGAGCTGGAACTCAAGACCAACACGCAGCTGACCCGGGAGATCCACCGGCTCACCACCGAGCTGCACAGCCGGGTGATCGGGGACTCCGCCCGGTAACGGGTCATGATGGCCGGCAGGAGAGCGCCGGGCCGGGCTCCGCGGGCACGACCGGACGGCTGGGGCGGGAAGGGCGCGGCCACCGGGGTGAGGCGACGAGCGAGCGGACCTGCAGGTCGGCTTCTGCCCACCCGCCCAGCCATGAACGCGCGCTCATGGCTCATAGCCGCCGACCGGACGGGGCTGCCGCCTCATGCGAGAGCCTGGTCCGGGTCAGGCTGTCCTGACGTGATGGCTGAGCAGCATTTGCTGGATGCGCTGGGCGCCGGGTGCTGACGGTGACCTGCTGTACAAGGCCGAGCTCATTCAGCGCGTGCGCCTGGCCGGAGCGTTCGCCGAGGCTGCGCCACCGCTCAAGTGCTTGCTGGTCGCTGCTGGCGGCAGCCAGGTGCTCGCCGGTCAACCGCTGCAGCGCCCCAAGCTCGCTGCGGATCCAGGCGTCCTTTGTAGCGGTCGTCGAGGTCGTGGTTCAGCGTCTGGGCCAGCCGGAAGCTGGCCGCTTGACCTGCACCGTACCGCGGCTGAAAGCCGAGGCGTCAGAGCCAGCCTCGTTCCTCGGCTAGCCGCACCGCCTCGGAACGGTTGCGCGTCCCGGTCTTGGCGATCGCGGCGGACAGGTAGTTGCGGACGGTCCCCTCGGACAGGAACAGCTTCCTGGCTATCTCCGAAACGGTAGCTCCCGGCTTGGCGGCGACCAGGACGTCGCGTTCCCGGGCGGTCAGCGGTGACGCCCCAGCGGCCAGCGACTCGGCGGCAAGTCCCGGGTCAACGACGCGCTCTCCCGCTGCGACCCGGCGGATCGTGGCGGCAAGCTGCTCGGGCGGGGCGTCCTTGACCACGAAACCTCTGGCCCCTGACTCCATCGCCCGGCGCAGATAGCCGGGGCGGCCGAACGTAGTGAGGATGACCGACCGGCACTGCGGCGCTTCGTGAGCGAGAACTCCTGCGGCGGCCAGGCCGTCGAGCCCAGGCATCTCGATGTCCAGCAGGGCCACGTCCGGGTGGTGTTCTCTGGCCGCGGCAGCCACCTCGTCGCCGCGGCCGACCGACGCGACGACCTCGAAGTCCTCTTCCAGCCCGAGCATCACGGCGAGCGCGCTGCGGATGAGCTCCTGGTCGTCGGCGAGCAGCAGCCGGATCAACGTCACTGCCCTTGCGGAGCCGGGAGCAGGCTCCGCCCGGCTGCCCTGGTGTTGCGGGCCGGCGGGGCGGTCCCGCCTGCGGCGGGCGGGGCGTCCACCGCGGGCACCCACACCCGCAGCCGCCAGCCCGCGGGCTGCACCGGCCCGGCTTCCACGCCACCGCCGGCGGCAGCTGCCCGCTCCCGCAGCCCGCGCAGCCCGTTTCCGGGAGGGGCATCAGATCCGTAACCGTCGTCGATGATCTCGACGCAGGAAGCGGATACCCGTACCGCACATGAACGAGCCCGCGAGTGGCGGATGACGTTGGTCAGGCCCTCCCGCACGGCCCAGCCGAACAGCTCCTGGTGGGCTGGATCGGCAACGTCGGTGGCCGTGGGGAGGTCAGCGGCGATCCCGGAGACCCGCAGCAGCTCCCGGCCGCGGGCGAGCTCGCTGGCCAGGGTGACCTCGCGGTAACCGGACACCGCGGCCCGGACCTCAGTGAGCACCCTTCGGCAGAGTTCCTCGACCTCGGTGATCTGGTCCACCGCCCCGGCGGGATTGGTCGGCCCGAGCCGGCGCGCCAGGCCGGCTTTCACCGTGATCGTGGTCAGCGAGTGGCCGAGCAGGTCGTGCAAGTCGCGGGCGATCCGGATCCGCTCGTTCTCCGCGGCCAGCCGCGCCAGCTCGGCACGGGTTTCGGCGAGCGCCTGGTTGGCGCGCACCACCTGCATCGTCGCGGCCATCGCGATCGCGACGACCGGGATCGCGACGGGGGTGACGTCGGCGAACGACTTGGCCAGGCTGACGTGCCAGGACCCGACCGCGACCGGGACCAGCAGCGCCGCCACTGCCATCGCGGCCACAAACGGGGCCGCGCGGGCACCCAGGCGCGCCACGGTGAGCAGCGTGATGAACACGAACAGAACGAAGCCTGCGGCGCGAGCGAACGGCAGTTCCGCCACTGCCAGCGCCACCAGGAGTGCGTACCAGGCCCAGAACCGCGGCCCGCTCGAGTCTGGCGACAGCATGGCGGGCGTGACGAGCCAGCACGCGGCAAACGCGGCCAGCAGCACGTAGCCGGCGACCGCTGCGGCGCCGTACGAGTTCTGCCGGACCGAGACGACCACGAATATCAGGTACACGAGCGGGATCGCCAGCATGGCGGCCCTTCGCCAGCTTCGCGTCCACCTGGACTGAGCCGCCACCCACTCGGCCTCGGCTTCGCTGTGCCGCGTGACCTCGTCGCTCACATTTGTCCACGGTACCGGGGACTGGCCCATTGTGGTCAGCCCCGAGCCGCGGACCGCCGGTAGGCGAGCGCGGCGGCCGCGACGAGGATCACGGTCCAGGCAGCGATCACGATCCAGCCCTGGGCGGGCCAACTGCCGCCGCCGAACGCGGTCTTGCCGGCCTGCACCAGCCAGTACGATGGCGCCGCCTTCATGACGTCGAACAGCGGGCCGGAATGCGCAAGCTGGAAGCCGTACACCCCGCCGACGAGCGCGAACAGCACAACGATCCCGCCGATGGCCGGCGTCAGCGTGTCGGCGCGGAGCAGGTATCCCAGCACGATGCCCAGGGCGATGAACGGCGCCAGCCCGGCCAGCAGCAGCCCGCCTATCTCCAGCCACTGCGCCGCGTCCAGCCGCACCCCGAGTGACGCGCCGGCCAGGAACACCAGCACCACGCTCGGCAGGGCGATCAGGTAGGCGGTGAGCACCTTGGCCGCGATGTCGGTGCGGGCCCGCAGCGGTGTGAGCCGCTGCTGCCGGGTCCACCCGCCGGACCTGTCGCGCGCGATGCGCGCCCCTGGCGAGACCGCCGCAAACATCGCGCCGTACACCGCCATCGCGGTCATGAAGTACAGCGGGAAACTGATCCCGTCCATGGTCGCGCTGCGCTGGCCCGAGGCCACCGCGTAGAACAGGACCAGCGGCAGCACCAGGGTCACTCCATAGAAGATTCGGTTGCGGAATGAGCGGACAAGCTCATACCTGAGGTGGGTGGCGGTGGTCATGGTGCTACTCCTCCGGCGATCGCGCCCGTGGCCGCGTCTGCGGTGACGGCGCTGTCCGTTTCGTCATCCGCGGTCAGTTCCAGGAACGCTTCCTCGAGGCTGCCCCCGCGAACCTCGATGTCCCGCGTGGCAGGGAACGATCCCAGCAGCGCCCGCAGCGCGGTGTCAGCATCCGAGCAGGACAGCAGCACTGCGTCGCCGTGCCGCTCCGCGCTCACCACGCCCGGGAGCGCGCCCAGCACCGCCGGGTCGCCGCCGGGCAGCGTCGCCCTGATCATGCGGGCGCCCGCCCGCGCCTTGATCTCGGTGGCCGGCCCGTCGGCGATGATGCGTCCCCGGGCCATCAGCACGATCCGGTCGGCGTAGGCGTCCGCCTCCTCCAGGTAGTGGGTGGCGAACAGCACAGTCTTGCCGCGCCCGGCGACCGCGCGCATGGCCTGCCAGAACTCGTGCCTGCCCGCGACGTCGATCCCCGCGGTGGGCTCGTCCAGCACTAGCAGGTCGGGATCGCCGACCAGCGCGGTGGCGAAGCGCACCCGCTGGGCCTGCCCGCCCGACAGCTTCGTGGTCAGCTGGCCCGCGAATTCGTCCGCCCCCGTCAGCCGCAGCACGTCTGCGACAGCCAGCGGGTGCGGGTAGTACGAGGCCATCAGGCTGACCAGCTCGCGGACCTTGAGCTGCTCCAGCAGCGACCCGGTCTGCAGCATGCCGCCAACCCAGCCCGCGCGCACGGCCGCCGCAGGCGGCCGGCCGAAGACCGAGACCGTCCCGGCGTCGGGACTGGCGAGGCCGAGCATCATGTCGATCGTCGTCGTCTTGCCCGCGCCGTTCGGGCCAAGCAGCGCGACCGTCTCACCGGCAGCGATCGTCAGATCGACCGACCGGACCGCGCGCACCTGGCCGTAGGACTTCGACAGCCGGGACAGGACGATCCCCCCGGCCTGAGCGTTGTGATGAACCATGGCAACCAGCGTGGCCCGCCGCCGTACCGCCGTGCAGTGCCGCGCCTCACCGGCTCGGGATGACAAATGTCATTTCCCCGTCCATCTCCCTGCTGCGCCGGGCCTGCCGGGATCCGGAACATCATCGCCGTGCGGTCCAAGATCCACCGCGGGTATGAGACCACCGTGTAGTCAAGCTCTGGGTCGTGGCCACCTCCGGGATCTCGGCCGCGCCGTACGCCCGCGCCCACACCACCGCTGGGCTGGCGGTATCCGGCGCACTGGCCCGGCGCCAGCGCGCCGGTGACCGTGTACCTGGGCATCCTGCCGGCCCGCCCCCTGGAAATCCCGGTTCAGCCTGCGATGCCGACGCTCAGCATCCAGAACTGGGCATGATTACCGGCCGCCGCCTGGCACCACCCGGCCCTTGGCCGTCTGTGGGAAGTGGGTAATCCGTCAACGAAGCCGCCACCCGCTCCGCGGTCAGCGAGGTCATCGACTGACACCGGCACCTTGCCGACCGCCACCGGCACCTCACCGATCTCAGCGCCCCGCCGGGCCACCGGCGGGGCGCTGAGGCTTCAGATCATCGGCATCCCCAGCGCCCGACCCGTCGGCATCCTCTACGCCGGGCAACACTCGAAGCCCAGCTCCTCGACTCACCACAGAAATAGCCAAGCCAGACCCCGGCCCGACCCGCCCGGTCGCCACCCGGCGACCGGGCCGGGTCTATCTCACGAGCGGTGTTTCCGGCGTTGTTGGTTAGTAGGTCTCGGCGGCCGGCCAGCGGTCACCGAATGTGATGGCGAAGGCGTTGATCACGGGTTTCCAGCGCATCGTCCACCGGACGCGACTGGAGCGTGAAAGGGGCCGAGCGGTGGAAAATGAATTGCCGCCACGGCGGGTGCCAGCAGACGATCGAGGCATGGATGCTGTGCTGGCGACCGGCCGGATGGTGCTGCGGCGGTTCACGCAGGACGACGCCGGAGGGCTGCTCGCGCTCGACGCGGATCCAGAGGTGATGCGCTACCTGGGGCCGGTCAGGTCGCGGGCGGAGATCGAGGCCAGCGTGCTGCCCCGGTTCCTGGCCTGCCGTGCACGCCACCGGGGATTCGGGTACTGGGCGGCCCGGGACCAGGCGGACGATGAGCTGATCGGGTGGTTCGGACTGCGGCCCGTCGCGCCCGGCCCGACCGCGATCGTGGACTGGCCCGACGCCCCTCCCGGTGACACGGCGGTGGCCGAGCTGGGCTACCGGCTGCGCCGCAGCGCCTGGGAGCGGGGATACGGCACTGAAGGAGCCCGGGCACTGGTCTGCCGCGCGTTCACCGAACTGGATCACCCGGTTCCGGGTATGCAGCGAAACCATCGACAAAGCGCTGACCGCACCCGAGCCACCACCCTAGGGCTTCAGCGAGGTTTGCGCTCTGAGTAACCAAGCAGTTCCTGCCTCCACGAGCCCAGCGGCCAGCTTCCGGGCGGGTGCACCCGGTGCATCCTGCCGTCCATTGGGTAGAGCACCTCCCACCCATCCGCCCCCAGCTCCGCCTGAACCTGGACCGCCAGGTCCCGCCCCCGTTCCCGCAGCCCACAGGCATCGTCCCCGCCGGCTTCGCAGGCGTCGTTCCACGCCTGCAGGTCATCGAGCAACCCCGCAGACAGGCGATCACTCCACGGCCTCGGCTTCCGCCGGTCAGCCCGGCCCGGCGGCGGCGTGCCGCTCCAGCGGCCAGGCGGGGCTGGCGCCTCCTTCTCCTCCTTGCTCAAGACCCACCAGATCCCGTGCGCACCGTAATCCCAGTCGATAACCACCCTGCGCGGCTCGCTCACACGGCGGAGCATAACGATCAGCGCCGATGCCCTTACCGCCTCATCGGGCCAGGCAGGCAACCCAGCCCCGTGAGGGCAGCGGCCAGCGGGCATGCTAGTGCCGTGTCATACAACGTTCGCCCTCTCGGGGAGCGCGTGGGAGACCCGCCAGTGTGGCTACCGGCACTTGAGCCAGGGCCTGAATTCTGGCGTCGCGCCCGTTGCGGTCGGTCGTGTCGGTGAACCCTGGCGTCACCTGGTTGCGGTGGACACGTCTCGATGATGTCGCCGCCGACGGTGAGCCGATCGACGATCGCGGCGCACAACTACGGGACCCGCGTTCAAGGGGGCCTTCCTCGGATCAGTTGGACCAGCGTTCGCGCACGGCTGCCACGACCTTGGCGAGCTGGGCGTCGAAAGCGTCAAGCTGCTCAGCTTCGGCAGCGCTCGCGACGAAGGCGTGCCGATCGCAGGTTATGCCGCCGCGCCATATCCGCTCAATGGCGCGCGTCGCGGTGATGTCCGTCAACGGGTCACCGGACACGAGGACCAGGTCCGCGCGCTGCCCGGCGGCGACACGTCCTCGGTCGGCGAGGCCGAACACTCGTGCCGGCTGCGCCGTGGCAGCGGCCAGGGCCTGCGCCGGGCTGATGCCGCACCGGACAAGGAGTTCGAGCTCTCGGTGCAGGCTTGCTCCGAACACGGTCCCCGGGTTCGGGGCGTCGGTGCCCGCCAGCAGAGTGACCCCCGCATCGGCCAGTCGCCGCACGTTGCCCTCGGCCCGCGAGTAGGGCGGCATTTGCCGGCCATGCCATCCCGGGGCATCCGAGGTCAACCGGCGTGCCCAGGCGTCGCCGAGCGCTTCAGCGAGCCGTGGGTCCCCTGCAACTGCCGCGCCACCCGGTTCGCCGAGAGTGTTCTCGATGGTGGACAGCGTCGGACCGACCACGATTCCGGCTTCGGCCATGCGTTCGACCAGGGCCTTGTCCAGCTCGGCGTTCGCGGGGACGTGGGCCACCACATCGACACCGGCGGACACTACCTCCTCGACACCGGCCGTCGAGCTCACGTGAGCGACGACGACTAAGCCGCGGGTGTGCGCGGCAATGACCAGTGCCTGGATGGTTTCGGGGTCCAGCGAGGGCCATAGACCCCCGGTGCCGGAGATGATCTTTAGATAGTCCGAGCCCGCCGCGATCCGTTCCGCCACGAATTGCTCGGCCTGGTCAGCGGCGGTCAACGTCGGGAACGGGGCGTACATCATCGACGGGTGCCCGCCGGGCGCGGTGGCACCGACACCCGAGGAACGCACGTCGGCCACGTCCGGACGGGAGCCGGCCTGCTCCTTAGCGCTGGCCACCAGGTCGGGTTGGCTGAACATGTCGAGAACGGTGGTAACGCCGAAGGTCAACGATTGTGCGAGAGCGCCGGGAACGAGGTGCACGTGCGCGTCGATCAGACCGGGAAGCACCGTCCCGCCGCCCGCGTCGATCACTTCGTCGCCTTCTTGGGCGGCCGAGGCGACCGAGCACTTGGTGATCAGGCCGTCAGCGAACCGGACCGAAGTCCAGTCCTGCGACTTCGTCCCGTCGAATACCTTCGCGTTCACGATCGTCGTTGCCGCGCCCAAGGCGTCCTCCCCAAGGGATCCTAAACAACCTGAATAGTAGAGGAAGGGAGGGGAGTGCCCCAGAACGCGCGGCTCCGAAGTGCGTTGGAGAACCGGGCGAACGTTGCCTGACGCGGCACTAGCCATCTTCTGCCTCCCCGGTCCGCTGCTGCCCCGCACCGGGCAAGTCGTGCACCACGCGTGTCACCGGCACCCGCTTTCCGTCCTGCGTCCGGGTGCGGTGATAGACGACCTTCGCCTGTCCGGTGGAACGCCGCACGGGAAGTGCCGCCAGGCCCTCGCCGCGCGCCACATCCGACCGGGACGGAACGGCACCGGTCCAGGGCAGTGCCCGCCGCAGCGCAACAAGCGCGGGCAAGTCACCCGCGGGCAATTGCTTCCTCAGCTGAACCCCGGCGTTCCCGCAGCCGCGGTCCCCGCAGCCGCATAGCGGCACCCGCGCGATGGCCATACCGCCGCCGGCCAGCTCGATCACGGCGACACCATCGCTGGAATCCCCCGGCTCTCCCGCCCAGGCCTCCACCACTAGATCCAGCAGCCCGCCATCCCCGGTCACCAGAAGCTTGAGCCCGCGGCGGATCCCCAGCACAGCAACCCAGCGGTCACCAGAATCGAAAGGACTGAGCCGTTCAGCACGCTGGATCGGCCGCTCCACAGCCAGCCGCCAGTCACGCCCCACAAGCTCCCGGGACCCGATAACCGCCTGCACCAGCCGACCAGCCACGGGCCAAGCCTACGGCCCCTGAGCTCAAGCGAAGATCACGAAATACGGCCTGGAGAACCAGTCGCGTCGAGACACGCAGCAGCAGCCCGAACCCCGGCCCGGCCGGCCGATCTCCTTGAGACGGAGCACGTCGGCGGAGCCGTACCGGTCCTGCACGGTCGCCTGCATCGTCCCCTGCCCCGGCGCAGGCGACGCTGTTCCGCCGCCCTTCCCGGCGGGCGTCGCAGCGCGGGCGGTCGGTCCTGCCTGTGCATTCATGGTCGTTCCTCTCGGTCGATCTGGGGGCGGCAGCGGTCAGGGCAGTCACGGTGAGCCTGGCCAGGGGGTTGTGTGGCAACCGGGAAGCTGGCTGGCTAGGTTCTCGAAGTCGTCGTTCTTGCCAGCGGGCTGTCGGAGCATGGCGGCGATGCGGAAGGCGAGAGGGTCGCAGCCGACGCTGGCGAGGTGTTCGCGGAGCAGGTCAGCTGCTCGTCTGGCATTGCCGGTGGCGGCGGCGGCGACCACTTCGATGTGGTGGCGCTCCCAGTTCATCTGGTGGCGGCTGGGACCTTGGCTTGCCGTGCCGATGATGGCGCCGAGGTCGGCGACGGCGAGCCCGAAGTCCGGGTCGGTGTTGACGGCGAGCCGCAGCGCCGTGATGGCAAGGCGCGAGTCGGCGGCGCGCTGCGCCTGCCGGTACCATCCGGCCGCCTGCCGGTGTGCGGTGACCGCGCGACCGTGGACGTCAACAGCAGGCCCGGCAGTGGCCAGGTGGTCATGGTGGCTGGGGTTCTCGTCACCCGAGGGCTGCATGACTGCAAGGTTGCCTGGGTGCGCTGAGGTGGCGCTGAGGTGATGCTGAGGTCACTCAGTGAGCGGGCAGCGCTAGGCGGGCCGCGAGCGCGACCACATCTGGCTCATCGGTGAGAGAGCGATACGCGGGACTCTGGGCGCGGCGCCGGGCGAGGGCGAGGAAGGCTTCGATGTTGTGACGGGTCGGGCCGGTGACCGCCTTGACGGCGGACACGGCGGTATCGGCGAGGAGTTGCGCGGCCGGGTCGCCGCTGGCCGAGGCGCCTTCGGCGGCGTCAGCGGCGAAGACAGCGGCGTCTGCTAGGTGGTCGGCTGCCAGCGCCCACCACGCCAGGCCCGCGAGCACGCGGGGCTGCCCGGAGGGAAGGTTGACCTGCCGGTAGTGACCGCCCGCGGCGTCGAGCAGGGCCCGGGCTCGCGGCAGGTCACCGATGCGACGGGCGACCGCCGCCTGGCCGACCATGGCGTCGGCCGACAGCCATAGGTTGAAGCTGCAGGCGATCGCGTCGGCGTAAAGGCGGTCGGCTGCAGCGTCGTCGCCTTGCCCGGCCCGCAGCGCGGCCAGGCGGGCCAGGCTCTCCGGCACGTATACGCGCTGCCCGGCGGAGCGGCATCTTTCCAGGAGTGACTCGTAGGCCGCCGAGGCACCATCGCGGTCCGCCCGGGCCTCGGCGATGCCGGCGAGGGTGCTCAGCGGAGAGACCACAAGCCAGACCTCCCCCTCGGCGTCGAAGCCTTCGACACTCGAACGGGCGGCTGCCTCTGCGTCGTCCAGCCGCCCCAACGACACGAGGGTCCAGGCGAGTACCATGTCGTGCCCGGCGAGGAGCCAGCCGTGCCCAGATGGTTCCAGCAGATCCCGTGCCTCGGCCAGGGCGTCGAGTGATCGTCCGAACTCATGCGCGCGTACCAGCACCGCCGCACAAAGCACCAGTGCCTCCGCCAGGCGAACTCGGTCGTCGCTGATCCGCAACGCAGCGACGGCCGCCTCACATTCACTGATGCCCGCCGCCGGGCTGGACGACATACACGCGAAATAGCCGTGCCAGACCTGGGCGGTCGCTCCCAGGCCGGGACAGCACGGCCCCTTCGTGCCAAGCGCGTCACCGAGCCAGCGCGCTCCTTCGGCCAGGTCGCCGTTGATGTACCACAGCCAGGCCATCCCCGACGCCAACGACAGCGCAGCATCAGCGTCGCCCGTTGCGACGTACCAGTCGAGCGCGGCCCGCAAGTTGCCCAACTCGGCGGTGAGGCGATCCCGCCACATCGGCCCGGTGGCGCCGCGCAAGCCCTCGTGGGCATCCTCGGCCATCTGTAGGTAGTGGGCGCCGTGACTGGCGCACATGGCGTCGCCTTCGCCGTATTCATCGAGCCGTTCTCTGCCGTACTGCCACAGCGTCTGGAGCTGGCCGAACCGGGCCTCACCACCGGTGTTGGAGGCGGTGACCAGGGACTTGTCGACCAGCCGGCCGAGCAGGTCGAGGATCTCACCGGCCGACACGTGCGCGTCGGCGCAGACGGTCTCGGCCGCGGTGAGCCCGCAGCCGCCGACGAACACCGCCAGCCGTGCGAACAGGCGGCGTTCGTCCTCGAACAGCAGGTCGTAGCTCCAGTCGACCACCGCCCGGAGCGTCTGCTGGCGGGGCAGGGCGGTGCGAGCACCCCCGGTAAGCAGCTGGAAGCGGTCGCCGAGCCGTTCGGCCAGGGTGGCCAGCGGCAGCGCACGCAGGCGGGCGGCGGCGAGCTCGACAGCCAGGGGCAGGCCGTCGAGCCGGCGGCAGATGTCCTCGACGACGTCGCCAGCCTGCCCGGCGGCGAGGAAGCCGGGCCGCACGGCCCGGGCGCGATCGGCGAACAGTTCGGCGGCGGCCTGCGGGGCCAGCCCGCCCACCGGCATCAGGACTTCCCCGGGGATGCCGAGCGGCTCCCGGCTGGTGACGATCAGCCGTAGGCCGGGCACCGCTCCGAGCAGAGTGTCGGCCAGCGCGGCCGCCTCGCCGATGACATGCTCGCAGTTGTCGAGGACGACGACCAGCGACCGGCCGGCGAGGTGCCGCACGATGAGCTGCGTTGTCGATCCCGCAGGCTGAGGGCCCGCGGAGGCAGACGCCTCCAGCGCGCTTGCCGCGGCGGGCGCCACCTCGCCGGCCTCGGCGATGCTGGCCAGCTCGACGAGCCACGCGCCATCTCGATGCTCCTCACGCAGCGCGGCGGCCGCCTCCACCGCCAGGCGGGTCTTGCCCGCCCCGCCGGCTCCAGTCAACGTGACGAGCCGGCTAGAACGAAGCGCCTCGCGCAGCTGTTCCAGCTCGGCGTCGCGCCCGACGAAGCTGCTCAGCCGCTCCCGCAGGTTGCCGGCCGCCTTGGGCGGCGCGGCCGCCCGAGCCGGAGCCGGGCTGGCCGCAGCGCTAGCCGGGGCCAGCGACGGATCCTGGGCCAGGATCTGGGCCTGCAGTTGCCGCAACGCCGGGCCCGGATCGATGCCCAGCTCGCCTACCAGACGATCACGGATTGCGGTATAGGCGCGCAACGCCTCGGCCTGCCGCCCGGCCCGGTACAAGGCGAGGATCAACAGCTCCCACAGGCGCTCGCGGAGCGGGTGCTCCCGGCACAGCGCCTCCAGCTCGCCGGCAAGCTCACCATGGCGGCCCAGCACCACTTCCGCCCCGGCCCGGGTTTCGATCGCCACCAGGGTCAGCTCGTCCAGATGCACCCGCTCGGCGTCAGCGAAGCCGGCATAAGCGAACTCGGCCAGCGGCTCTCCGCGCCGCAGGCCAAGTGCCTCGCCCAGCGCGGCAGACGCCTGCGCCATCTCGCCCGCCTCCGCCAGGCGCCGCCCCTGCGCCACCAACTGCTCGAAGCGGACGACATCGACCTCATCGGGACCGACCGCGAGGGTATAGCCGGCTTCGGTGGTGACGATCGCCGCCGCGCCGAGGGTACGGCGCAACTGGCCGATCTGGGCCTGCAAGGCGTTGACCGGGTTCGCCGCCTGCCCATCACCCCACAGGGCATCGATCAGGCGGTCGGCACTGGCCGGCCCGCCCCGGTGCAGCGCCAGCAGGGCAAGCAGAGCCCGCTGCTTGGTGCCCCGGACCGGCACCGCCGCGCCCTCCTGCACCACTTCGAGCTGGCCGAAAAGCCGCACCTCCACGGACCCACCGTACGGCCATTCACCCCGCCCGCGCCCGAACGGCTTCACGGCAGCCCTGGCCATGCCACCTCAGCGCCACCACAGTCCCACCTCAGGCCCCCAGCCCAGGCTTCCATCCAAGAGCAAGCACGGCGAGGGAAGGAAAAACAATGAGCGAGGCGCTCAGGGGCTACCGGGCCGGGCCCGGATACGACCCTGTCACCGGCGTCGGCACCGTGACGCCACCCTATTCGTCCCCGAGCTGGACAGAGCCGGCTGGACACGCAAACTCGATCCCAGCGGAAGGACAGAGGTCAATGAATAAGGCCGCCCGGGCACGCCACCGGTTGCTGGCTGCCTTCCTGCCCGTCACCGCCGCGCTTTACGTCGGTGCCGAGGCACTGGACCCCAGAGGCACCGACCAGGTGGTCACCACTACGGCCACCGCGTTCAAGCTGCTGCCCATCGCGGCGGCCCACTCCTCCCAGCTGTACCTGTCGGGTTCGCTGTCGGTGCTGGCGCTCGGCGGCCTGGCGGTGTCGTATGCGGCGATCGCCCTGCTGGTCACCGGGCGCGGCTGGGTGATCGCCACGGTCGCCGCGTTGCTGGGCGGCCTGGGTGCTTTCGCCGGGGCCATGCTCAACGTCCTGGGCGGGATCAGCCTCGCGGCTGCGGCCTCAGCGCACATGACCCAGATAGCGGCCGCGCAGTTCCTGGTGACCAGCTTCGGTTCCGGGCCGGCTCAGGTCGCCGCGTACGTCTACTTCGCCAGCGAATACGCCGCGCCGGTCGTCATGGGGTATGCGCTGTGGCGCAGCCGCGCCGTGCCGCGCTGGCTGGCCGTCTTGTTCACCGCCGGCCTGGAAGCCGCCGAGTCAATGGGCGCCATCGGCCCCAAGGTCGTGCTGTTCATGCTGCCGTTCGCCGCCGCGATGATCCTGCTCTCGGCCCGGATCTGGCGGGCTGCCGCCCGCCCGGCACCGATGACCGGTGCCACGACCACACCGGCGGCGCCGTCGCCGGGCACCGCAGCCGCCCCGCTGCCCACCCTTTCAGGGAACTGACATGACCACCACCGGCCCGCACATGAAGCCGATCCGGACCAAGCTGGCCGCCGCCGCGGCCGCCCTGCTCACGACGGCCGTGATGGCGTCAGCCGGCGCCGCCAGCGCATCGGCCGCCCCGCCCCGCGCCGGCAGCGCCGCGCTGCGGACGGCGCTGCACCGTGACCTCAGCCGGTACCTGACCGCGCGGCGCAAGGCCGAGCACATCTCCGCGGACTCGCTACAGATCACCTTCCGCGGCACCCGGCCGGCCATCAGCCTGGCCGCCGGGACCACCCGCTACGACGGCGGGGCGCCGGTCTCTGCCCGCGCCCTGTGGCAGATCGGCAGCAACACCAAGGCCTTCACCGCGGTGATCCTGCTCCAGCTCGAAGCCGAAGGCAAGCTGCCTATCAGCGACCCGATCGGCAAATGGCTGCCCCAGTACCCGGCCTGGCGCCACATCACCATCCGCCAGCTGCTCGACATGACCAGCCGCATCCCCGACTACCTCTACCAGCCCGCCTTCCAGACCGCGTTCGCAGCGGACCCGGCCACCCGGTTCACCGCCGCCCGGCTGGTCTCCTACGCCGCCAGCCTGCCCCTCGGCCCAGCGGGCTGGTACTACACCAACACCGACTACATCCTCGCCCAGATGATCATCGAGAAGGTCACCCACGACACCTACGCCAACCAGCTCACCAGGCGGATCATCACCCCGCTGCGGCTGCACACCACCTGCCTGGCGCCCTACTCCTGCCCCTCGTCCGACGCCGCACGGATGCCGGCCGGGTACTTCTACCTCGCCGGCGTGCTGCCGTCGCTGTTCGGCAAGGCCATGCCCCGCCTCGCCCTGACCTGGGCGCA
Organism: uncultured Actinomycetes bacterium; assembly: GCA_963837515.1. Classification (GTDB taxonomy): domain Bacteria; phylum Actinomycetota; class Actinomycetes; order Streptosporangiales; family Streptosporangiaceae; genus RYN-230. The sequence continues at coordinate 62,269 of CAWINT010000012.1, read as the reverse complement.
GGCCGCCGGCGGAATCGTCAGCTCACTGGCCGACATGACCACCTGGGACCGCGCCCTCTACACCGGGCGGCTCCTGCCGCCCCGCCAGCAGCACCAGCTCGAATCCCTGATATCCGAAACCACCGGCAAGCCCATCCGCCGCACCACCGCCGCCGACCCAGCCGGCTACGGGCTCGGCGTCCAGCAGGTATTCAACCCCCAGACCGGCACCTTCTGGGCCTACGAAGGCCAAGCCTTCGGCGCCCGGGTCATCCACTACTTCTTCCCGCGCACCGGCTTGCTCATCGCCGTCGCCGCCAACAGCTCAGCCACCAACGACGACCTCGCCGGCCTAGCCGGAGCGGTCTACCAGACCCTGCACAAAGCAGGCGCAGTGCACACCCGCTGAACCACCGCGCGAGGACGCGGATACCTCCTGGCCGCCGCTGGGCCCTTCGGGGCCTCCATCAGTCCCCGAGGACAGCGAGTGGATCCCGCGCCAGCCGGGTAGCCACGGAGCCCCGTTCGTGCCACCTATTTGATCTTCCTCTTCTAGCCGATGATCGGTCACCGAACGGCCAGGTTAGGCTCCCAGCATGAGCGAAACGTCTCAACGACCTCTACCGTTTACGGTCTCCAGCGAGGCCGAGTCACTACTGTCGGTTCTCGAGCGCAACAGGCGGGCGTTTGCCTGGAAGACATCGGGGCTCGACGCAGAAGGTCTGCGCGCAACCACCGCTGCCAGTGCGATGACGCTCGGTGGCCTCGTGAAGCACGTGGCCTTGGTGGAGGCGGACTGGCTGGCTGTCAAGCTCGCCGGCCACGAATACGGGGCCCCATGGGACGCCGTCGATTTCGATGCCGACCCTGACTGGGAATGGCGAACCGGGGCGCTGGACCTTCCTGACGATGTCTACGCAATGTGGCGAGAGGCTGTCGAGCGGTCTCGCGAGCTGGTGGCTGAGGTCATCGCGGAGCGCGGGCTCGACGGCCCGGCGTCCTTCGCCTGGCCGGACGGTCGCACACCTTCTGTGCGCGTCATGCTCTTGGACATGGTGGAGGAGTACGCACGACACACCGGTCACGCGGACATCCTTCGTGAAGCAGTGGATGGTCGCGTGGGCGAAGGCGCGCCCGAGGACTTCACCGTCTGAAACGTCCTCAACTGCCGCACTCGGTTTCTTCGAGTGTGGTCCCATGTCTGCCCGCGGATAGAGCGATGTCCTGGGGCGCGGTGCGCCGTAGCCTTGCGGTCTGAGGTGCAAGCTGCCGCGGCGCTGATGGGAGACCAGGATGCCGCTACCCAGGACTCTGGCACGGTGGAACAAGGTCGGCCTGAACCGGGTGACCAAGCGCGTTGCTCCGTGGATGCCCGGCTTCGGCGTTGTGGCCCACGTTGGCAGGCGTTCTGGCCGTCGTTACCAGACACCGGTCAATGTGTTCCCGGCCGGGGACGGTTATCTTCTTGCCCTGACCTATGGCCCGGACAGTGACTGGGTCAAGAACGTCCTGGCCGCAGGCGGCTGCGAGCTGGTGACGAGAGGGCGGACCGTCCGCCTTGTCTCGCCACAATTGGTTCACGACGAGAACCGGCGCGGCATCCGTCCTCTCGAGCGGCAGGTGCTCCGGCTGATCGGCGTGGCCGACTTCCTGTCGCTCAAAACCGCACCTGCCGCTGGCGCGAACTCGGCGGGCATGGCATAACGGCGGCGCACTCTCATAGCCGCAAGTCGAGCGGCTGGCTTCATGGGCAGGCCCTAATGCGGTTCAGGACCATAGGGCCTCGGCAAGCTGGCTGACCCCCTCCCACAGCTCGCGCCACTCGCTGTCCTCGTCCGTACTCGCGCCGGTACCGCCTGGTCAGTTCGCTACGCCCGCGCTTGCGGAGATGCCTCTTTGGTGCATGAGTTCGGAGGCCTGGGCAGCCATGGCCCTACGCCGAGTCCGATGGGGAAAAGCGATCTTCGGCCACCGGCATAAACATTAACGCCGATGACAGGGAAGTCATGGACCTGCACCAGGCTGCGAGCAGAAACAGTTCTCTATGGAACGATGTCAAGCTGCCGTAGTATTTAGCAGTTCGGCCAGCTGGATAATGAATTGTTCTTTGTTATCCCAGTAATTATGAGCCTGGAGCCCTCCTCCGGAACTTTTCGCTAGATTGTTCACGTCTATATCGGTGATGGTAACCGGGACCTGATTACCGTCGCCGTCCAAGGCGTAGAACAATCCTAGTTCTCCTGGTGGCGGGCTGTCGGGCGCGCTTCCATAATGCCAGGTGTTCGGCGGCCCGAGGGGATCGGCGACCGGGTCGTTCTCGTCCCAGAAGTTCAGCCACCTTGTGAACTGGAGGCCGCCAGAGTCGTTTCCCCAGGAGAACAGGTCAGCGTACTTCCGTAGTGGGCTGCCCGCCGTTACGAACGCGCGTACTCCTGCCATCGAATCGGACGGATAAAGACGCAGGACGTCAAAGCTGCCGACAGTGCCCTGGCTATGCGCATTAACAACTACGCCTGCTACGTCGGGCCGGGCGAGCAGTCGGCGTAGCGCTTCGGCTATAAATTTTCTGATGCTTTCCCGCAGGTCGTTGCGGCACACGTAGGCAACGACGTCGTCCTCCAAGGTTCTGACTACGCCCAGCGCGCCACTGCTGGCCGGCTTGCGGTGCAACAGCGCCGCGAGATGATGCTGCCTTGTGGTCAGAGCGTCATCTCGGGGCCGCAGCGATGGCGAGGAAACGGGGGCTGCCCGAAGCCCGCCCTCGTGCAGGGCTGCCCACGCATCTCCAACCACGAGCCTGAGTGCCCCCACCACTGAGGCGTAATGGCCGAGCATTAGGCCAGCCTCACTCACGACACCGGCGCCCCGACCTATACCCGGGCTGACACCTTCCAGCGAGGTATAAACAAGCGCGACATGGACGATCGGCTCGTCGCCATCGGCTAGCGGCATGCCGCTGACGTCTATGCTGTCGCTACCCTCGCTGCGCCAGCTCCCGAGCCTCTTAAGCCCCCACTCGTGGTCACTGGTCCCAGGTCTTGCGCTCATCACGTAGACAGGGCCGAAAGGACCCGGCTTCCGCTGTGGATCCTTGCCCAGTCTGCCACCGATCCCTTGCAGGCCATCACTCAGGTTCTCGTGCAGCACGTCCGCGTATCCGGCGGCTGAGTCGGTTGGCGGCTGCTGGAAGCCGATGCCGTGGACAGTCAGAACGCACAACTTCTTCCCGTCAGTCATGAGATCCCCTCCAACTCATCAGGACCACGCACCGGCAGAGCCCCTAATTGGTCTCTCCGCTGAAGGTCCGGATGACTACATCGTGCGCGCGAACGCAGCAGTTGTAAACGGCACCTGAGCTGGCAGGAAGCAGGGCCGCACATCTCACGCAGGCATGCCCATAACGTCCGCTTTGCTGGCGAAGCCGGCTAGCAGATAGTAATGCTGGAATCCCAAACGGGAGCGAGCCTCACAGACCGCGATCAGACTTCCGCATCGGCCGGGTTGGGCAAGGTGAGGATCCGGCCGACGTCGGCCCAATCTTGGCGAGTGAACGTGCACGGGGCCGAGGCCGTCCTGCTCACCGGGGTCTACGGGTCGGGCAAGAGTTCGGTCGCCGAGGAGATCGCCTACTTGCTCGAGCAGCGAGGCGAACGGTACGCGCTGCTCGACTTGGACTATCTGAGCTGGGCAGGCACAGGCGCCGATGAGCGCGCGGCCGAATTCGGGTTGATGCTGCAGAACCTGGCAGCGGTAGCGGCGAACTACCGGCGAGCCGGGATCCGGCTCTTCGTGCTCGCCTACTTTGTCCGCAGCCCCGTCGAGGTACAGGCTGTGCGGGACACACTCGGGCTGCCACTGCGGGTCGCCCGCCTGACGGTTCCACTGCCGGTTATCGAACGGCGGCTGGCAAGTGATATCAGCAGCGGCCGCCGCGACGATCTGCGCGAGGCGGCATCATCGATCGCGGGCTCGGGGGATAGTGCTGGGCCGCGGTTGCTGTCGGAGGTGGCGTGGGAGGGCCACCTTTCGCAGCTCGAGTTCTTCGTCAAGAGCCCGGTGCTGCTGGGGCGTGCGGTGCTCCCGGGGATGCGGACCAGGCGATCCGGGCGGATCATACAGATCAACTCTGAGGTCACTGACCGGCCGCCGCCGGGGAGGTCCGCCTATGCGACTGCAAAGGCCGCCCAGATCGGCCTTACTCGCAGCTGGGCGCGCGAGCTCGCGCCCTTGGGCATCACGGTCAACACGGTCGCCCCCGGCTTTGTCCCTGTCGAGCGCCACGCAGACGTCACAGGCGAGGCCAGGAATGCCTACGTCGCATCTCTACCTCCGGCCGGAGGCCAGTGAGCGATTCAGACTCATGAGTCCGCCGCTGGCACCGTGTTGCTGCGGGTGACGGGTGACAGAGGTTTCGCTCGGCAGGGACCTTGGCCCCTGGGCTTCTCCAGGCATCTTCACCACGATGAGGGCAGAACTTCGGGGACGAGGCTTCTTGAGTCGCCGTAAAGGAGGCCGGAGCCGATGAGAATGCCCACCACTCCGAGCGAGCATGCGCCCACGGCGCTCACGGCGGCTCCCGCAGCCCGGATCGTCAGCGGGGTTAAGGTCTACGGCAAGGGCATGACGGCCGTCCGTGCGCTCGATGCGATCTCGGCGGACTTCGCCGTCGGCAGATTCACCGCGATCATGGGGCCTTCGGGATCCGGGAAGTCCACGCTGCTGCACTGCCTGGCGGGACTGGACCGGCTCACCTCGGGACGGGTCTTGATCGGGGATGTCGATCTCGGCTCGCTCGACGACAAGGCCATGACGCTGCTGCGCCGTGAGCGGGTCGGCTTCGTGTTCCAGGCCTTCAACCTCGTCCCCACCCTGACCGCGGGTGAGAACGTCGTTCTGCCGCTCACCCTGGGCGGCCGCAAGCCCGACCAGGCGTGGGTGAGCGAGCTGGCGCGCTCCCTGGGGATCGCCGACCGTCTGCGGCATCGTCCCGCTGAGCTGTCGGGTGGTCAGCAGCAGCGGGTGGCGACAGCGCGGGCTCTGGTCACGCGCCCCGACCTGCTGTTCGCGGACGAGCCGACCGGCAATCTTGACTCGAAGTCGGCGACCGAGTTGCTCACCCAGATCCGCCTGGCGGTCGATGAGTACCGGCAGAGCGTAGTCATGGTCACCCACGATCCGCGCGCCGCCGCCTACGCGGACCGGGTGCTCTTCCTGGCCGACGGCCACCTGGTCCGCGAGCTGCTCGACCCCACCGCCGATCTGATCCTGGACGCGATACGCGACCTGGGGGACGAGGGCGGCTGAGAACCATGACTCGAACCCTTCCGGGGAGGCTGGCATGTGGCGCGTCACCCTGAAGGGGATCGTTGCTCACCGTCTGCGCTATGCGCTGACCGCGCTGTCGGTGCTGCTCGGTGTCGCGTTCATCGCTGGCACCCTCGTCCTCAGCGACACCATCAACGCCACCTTCAACGGGCTGTACGACCAGATCTACCAGGGGACCGCCGCGGTGGTCCAAGCCAAGCAGCCATTCAATCCCGGCACCAACTTCACCAGCCAGCGGCAGCGGATCGATGCCAGCCTCGCCCCCACGCTGCGCAAGGTGCCCGGCGTGCAGGCGGTGAGCCTTGAGATCGAGGGTTACGCCCAGCTCGTCGGGCATAACGGCAAGCCGATCGGCACGGCATCCAACGGCCCGCCCACCCTCGGTGAGGCCTGGACCAGCGTCGCGGCCCTCAACCCGCTGCGGTTGCTGCCCGGCGGCCACGCCCCGCGCGCGGGCTCGCAGGTGGTGATCGACAAGCATTCCGCCGACGTCGGGCACTTCAAGGTCGGCGACAAGGTCGTCGTGCTTACCAAGCTGGCGCCCGCTACCTACACCGTTACCGGCATCGCCACCTGGGGCAGCGCGGACAGCCCGCTCGGTGCGACCATCACCGCGTTCACCCCGGCAACCGCCGGCAGGGTGCTCGGTCAGCCCGGCAAGGCCAATGCGATCAATGTGGAGGCGGCACCGGGCGTCTCCCAGTCCCAGCTCGTGAGCCGCCTGCAATTGGTCATCCATAACCCGAAGATCGAGGTGGTGACCGGCCAGTCCGTCACGGTGCAGGCGCAGGACGCCGTCCATCAGGCGTTCAGCTTCGTTGATGTGTTCCTGCTCGTCTTCGCGTTCATCGCCCTTTTCGTCGGGTCGTTCGTCATCTTCAACACGTTCTCGATCATCGTCACGCAACGGATGCGGGAGCTGGCCCTGCTGCGCGCCGTCGGCGCGAGCCGCGGCCAGGTGATGGCCTCCGTGCTGGGCGAGTCCCTGATCATCGGAGTGCTGGCGTCCGCCGCGGGCCTGGGCGCCGGGCTCGGGCTCGCTGTGCTGCTCAAGGCGGGGCTCGCGGCGCTCGGCTTCGACCTGCCCGCCACCGGGCTGGTCGTCAGCTCACGGACCGTGGTCGTCAGCCTCGTCGTCGGCACACTGGTCACGCTGGTCTCGGCCATCCTGCCGGCCCGGCGTGCGTCCCGCATCCCACCGGTCGCCGCCCTGCAGGACGTGGCTGCCGAGCCCCGTCAGCTCCCGCTCTGGCGTGCCGCAAGCGGCGCGGTCCTGGCGGCGGCCGGCATGGCGGTGCTGGTCTGGGGCCTCGCCGCGCACAGGGGAAACCAGGCCACCGAAGTCGGCGCAGGCGCGGTGGCGGTGTTCCTGGGCATCTCGGTCCTGGGACCGTTCCTCTCCCGCCCGATCAGCCGCGTGCTGGGCGCTCCGCTCGCGACACGTGTGACCGGCAGGCTGGCCCGGGACAATGCGATGCGCAACCCCTCCCGCACCGCCACTACGGCCGCGGCGCTGATGATCGGCGTAACCCTAGTCTCGCTCATGACCATCATCGCCTCATCCAGCAAGGCCTCGGTCAATTCGATCATCAACTCTGCGGTGCGAGCCGACTTCGTCATCACCAGCGGGGGAACAGCAGGGGGCTCCAGCGGTTTCAGCCCCGGCATCGAACGCTCGCTGACCGCGCTCCCGCAGGTAGGCTCCGTTACCGGGATCCGGTCCGGGGTAGTGCAGCTCTACGGCCAGGTGACCCCTGTCGTCGCCATGGACCCGGCCAAGGCCGGCCAGCTGTTCGACATGGGGGTCACCCGTGGCCGTCTGGCGGGCCTGACCCCGTCGGGAATCGCCGTATCGACCCAGGTCGCGAACAGCAGGCATCTGTCGATCGGCAGCCCCATCGCGGTGACGTTCCCCACCACCGGGCACAAGACCTACACCGTGCAGGCCATCTACAGGGTGCGGCAGCTAGCGGGTGACTACGTCCTTCCACTGGCGGCGGGTGAGGCGAACTTCCCGCAGGCCCTCGACATTGATGTCTTTGTCAAGCTCGCTCCCGGGGCCAGCGTGAGCGCCGCCCGCCACGCGATCGGCACGGTCCTCGCTGCCTACCCCAACGCCACGCTCATGGACCAGACCCAGTACAAGGCGCACCAGGCGGCGCAGGTCAACCAGATGCTCAACCTCGTCTACGGGCTGCTCGCCCTGGCCGTCGTCATCGCGCTCATCGGCATCGCCAACACCCTGGCCCTCTCGGTCTACGAGCGGACCCGTGAACTCGGCCTGCTCCGCGCCGTAGGCACCACCCGCGGTCAGCTCCGTTCGATCGTGCGCCTGGAGTCGCTGATCATTTCGCTGCTCGGGGCCATCGAGGGCCTGGCGCTCGGGATGCTCTTCGGCGTGGCGATCGTCGCCGCCATGCATTCCCAGGGGATCACCCACCTCGTATTCCCCATCGCGCAACTGCTCATCCTCGCCGCGGCGGCCGGGCTCGCCGGCATCGTGGCCGCCATCGCGCCAGCCAGACGCGCTGCCCGGCTCGACGTCCTGCAAGCAGTGACCACAGAGTGACCGTGGGCGAGCCAAGCCGGCCACCCGGATCACGTCACCGACGGCCTCCTGGAGACCTTTCGGCAATGGGTGCGAGCAGCACCGCTTGCTGCTCGATGCCGCCGTTGAGCACGGCAACTCAGGCCCTGCGACACCACGAGCCCGCGCGCGGAGCCCGCTCGAACGCCCGTACGGCAGCTCGCGCGGTGCCGGTTGCTGTATTCTGCCGAATGCTGGCGGTTAACCGTTCGAATTAGACCTCTGACCAGTGGAGCTAAGGGGACTCGAACCCCTGACCCCCTGCTCGCAAAGATCGTGGATGTAGCCGCCTGACCTGGCCCGTCCCAGGTGAACACTGCCGTGGCGTCTCCGTGAGCGACCGCGACTTACCGCTGATCACTGTCTGATTGTCGGCACGGCACGGGCACGACCTTTCTGATCCATAGGCACCCATGAGCTTCCGGGCTTGGTTCACATCAGCCTGATGGTGCGGTTTGACCTTCCACGCCCATACGCGTCCTTTCGCGTCGTGCTGCGGCGGCCGTATTCGCGGCTCCCGATGTGAACCGTGCCTGATCGGCGGCCGTCTGAGTCAGTCCGGGTATCCGGATTCATGCGGTCCGTGCGGTCCAGGTGATCGTGCCGGGTCCGGGGCTGCGCTGACGTGGCTCAGCGTCCGCCGTGGCAACCGCGGCCACCAGCCAGGCACCTGCTTTCGGTAGGCCTCATACTGTTCGCCGAACCGCCTGGCCAACGTCGGCTCCTCGTACCAGCGGACGAAGGCGGCCGCGATGGTAAAGACTGCAGCGGCGTAGATCAGCAGCACCGGGCGGCTGAGCAGCAGCGCCTGCCCCGTGATGGCCATAACCCACGCCAAGTAGAGAGGGTTGCGCACGTATCGGTAGGGACCGCCGACCGTAAGCAGCCGCGAAGTCGGCTCGGTCGGGACCGGTATCCCGACGCCCTCGGCAGCAAACCGCACGCACCCCCAGATGAACAAAATGGCCCCTGCCGCGATCAGTGCAACGCCGAGCACGCGCACCGCAAGCGGGTACGGTCCGCCCGGCTGCCAGTGCGTGATCAGGTAAGGCACCAGCACAATCCCGAATCCTGCCGCTACCGGCAAGAACAGCGCGGTTCCGACAGCGGCAGCAACCCGCTCCGGCAGGGTGACGCGGCCACTGGCGTTCCCAGCGTCAGCCCGGGAGACCGGTGCCGCGGTTCGCGCCCGTGCCCGCTCTTCCACCAGTCGGTCATAGGCGAGCTGCACATCCTCCGGAAGATCACTCCGGGCGACCCCGAAGTCGAGCGCGTATGCCGCTTCCTGCTCAGGCGTCATCTTCACCATCGGCCATCGTGGGGCTAAGAGGACTCGAAACCCCTGACCCCCTGCTTGCAAACAACAGGCAGCCCGTCCACCGGCGTCCATACCTGCAGGTCACCGTCCCGGGACGTGCACCTGGGTCCCTCCAGATCCGCACCTGTTACGGTACTTTCCTGCTGTACTCCCAGCACGTTCAGGCGGCCGGTGCAACGCGGACGTCGAGGATCACGGCTTGCGCCGAAGGGTCGAATTCCCGGGGATCTCCCTCAAGCGCGAACGCGGTAGCCGACAGCGACTCACGCTCGGCATCCTCACGCCTTGCAGTCCCGCCGCCGTTGATGTGCAGGGCCGGCACGCGGTAGTGCCAGCTACCGGCTTCCTCATCCCAGAACAGCTCGACACGCAGCGCACTCATCACCAACCGCCCTACAGTTTCCGCAGCTCGCCAAGCGTGTACCCGTAGTCCCGGGCGATCCTGGTCCCGGGCGATCCTGGACATCGCAGGGCCGCCGAGATCGACACCGTCATGGTATGCCCACACACGGCGCTGATCACCCTTGACCAGTACCCGGTGGGAGCCCGAGCGCCTGGCCTCCACCCAGCCGTCTCTCTTGAGCGCCGCCAGGATACGCGCAGCCTTCGCCATGCCATAGCACCGTAGAGCGCGGCTACGACAGGCCCGGGCTGTCGTAGCCGCGCCCAAGGTGCCGCCGCCAACCCGGATTCGTTACGGAAAGTAACCATCAGTGCCGTAACGCGCACAGGCAAACCGCCGTTCGGTGCGGCTGTGGCGTCCACGGTTGTCATCGCTTTGGGTGTGCCGAACGGGGAGATCTGTGCTGGTCCGCTGGGTGGCCGGAGGGCGTATCAACCAGCCGCAGATGCCCGGCTGATGCGCCGACCGCGATCGCGCGGGCGTGCGCGAAAGCCTCCGAGCGCGGGCTGACCGCGCGGTTCGAAGTCGCAGACGCACTCGGCCTCGGCCGCCTCAGCTTCACTGCCGACACAGTGATCGATAGCGGGATGTTCCACGTCTTTGGGGACGACGACCGGGCCCGATACGTCGGCATCCTGGCGGCTGTGCTGAGACCAGCCGGTGTCTGCTACCTCATGTGCTTCAGTGACCGGCAGCCAGGGACCTGGGGCCCACGCCGCGTCCGGGCCGAGGAGCTGCGCGCAGCGTTCAGCGACGGCTGGGCCGTCGAGTCAATTACCGCCGGCATCTTCGACATCAACCCGATGAACGGCACCACGCAGGTCCAGGCCTGGCTAGCCGCCATCAGGCGAAACTAACCACCAGGCGCCGATCTGGCAGGGACTTCGCAGCCGCGGACGTCTCTCACTTCAGCACGTGTTCGGTGCTCGCCTTGACGGACGCGCAGCAGCCCGCCGATCTGGTGCGGAAGAGCCGGTTCATACAGCTTGCGCCGTGACTAGCCAGGCCGCCCCGGGCATGGTTACGCCATCTGGCGATGCGTACGCCATCAGGCGGTCCCGCACCAGTCTGGTCAGCTCGCCGGCTTGTGCTGGGCTGAGCCCGGTCAGGATCTCGGTGGCGGTCGGGGAGGTGCGCTCGTACTCGAGCGCGTCGTCGATGTCGCGGCCGATGTGCATCGGCTCGTCCGCCTGGATGAAGCCGATGCCGCCGAACCCCGCACCGCTCAGCAAGCCGCCCGCCCGGCCGGTAGTGGCGAGGGAGAAGGCAGCACCCGGCCCGGGCAACTGGCGCAGGCCGAGTTCCGCCGCGGCCGCGGCGAACCCGGTGGTAAAGACCGGGTTCTCAGCGCGGGTGCGCCAGCAGGCGAACGCCAGTCTGCCGCCGCGCCGCAGCCCCCTCCTCAGGTTGGCGAAAGCCGCCGCCGGGTCATCGAAGAACATCACACCGAAGCTGCTCAGCACCACGTCGAAGACCCCGGCCTGAAACGGGTACACCTGGGCGTCGGCGACCTCGAACCTGGCATTAGCGACACCGGCAGCCGCCGCGAGCCGGCGCGCCTCGGCCACCTGGATCCGAGAAAAGTCCACGCCCAGAGCCTGCCCGCTACCGGCCGCGCGCGCCGCCAGGATAGTCGTCTCACCGCAGCCGCACCCGACGTCGAGAACGTACTCACCGTCCTGGATCGCCGCGGCGGCCAGCAACCGCGCCCTCAGCCGGCCCAGCACCCGCTCATGCCGCTCACGCTGCTCAACGAACTCCCGCCCGCTGGCCCCGTTCCAGTCCTCGGCCTGCTCCGCATTCACCGCCACGAAAGGCACGCTACATCGCCCCGCAAATCACCATCCAATACGTCCATGCCGGAGATCGCGACGGTCGCGTGGGCATGCCAGCGCAGGGTATTCTGCGCGCCCCACAGGCGGGAGCGGTGAACAACGGCTGCGAGTGCAGAATCCGGCAGGGAGGCGTGAACTTATGAACTGCCACGAGGAATATCACCCTCGGTGACGGGAAGGCCTGCCATTCCCTGACCCTCTGCATGAGCGGCAGAAACCGGACCTGAAACGGCAGATCCGGAACGTTCCTCGCTGGGACGCCGGACGGGGGAGCAGGATCGACGATGGCGTTCTTCCTGCTCAGTGGCCCCGGATCCCGGCTCAAGACGTGAGATCTGTGTGCCGCAGGCCGCAGTCGCCCGCGAGGAGCAAGCCCGGCTCGAACGCGTGTGCCGTATCTCACCCGGTCCCGGTTGCGGTACTTTGCTGCACTCTCGATCCGGCTGTTCGAATTAGGCTTCTGACCTGTGGAGCTAAGGGGACTCGAACCCCTGACCCCCTGCTTGCGAATCGCCAGGATGACCCGAGTCGTACGGTTTGTGCTGGGCGATCGGCTCGCCACCAATGACCGTGACATACCGTCGCGGACCGCAGGTAATGGCACGCTAACCGGAAAATCCCCACCGACCTCAGCCATGCAGGCGGCAGCGGACCCTGACCAGTGATTGCCCGCACGGTGCGGGTCAGGCTGCTTCGGTGAGGGTGACGGTGTACCCGAGTGCCTCCAGCTGGCGGATGTGGTTGCGTACCTTCTTGCCCGTGTCGAGGCGGCTGGCGTGGTAGCCGGCACCAAGATCTTGGTAGCGGGCAGCGGGATCGGCGAGCAGGTGCCAGATGATGACCAGGATGGAGCGGGCGACTGCGACCAGGGCTTTCAGCTTGCCGCGGCGCTTGACGATCCGCCGGTAGCGTTCGCCGAGGAAGGTGTCGGTCCGGGCGGCCGCCGCGGCGGCTTCCCCGAGGACGCCTTTTAGGTAGGGGTTGCCCTTGCCGGTCTTGCCGCCGCGGCTGCGGGGCCCGGACTGGATGGTGCGCGGGCTCAGCTTGGCCCACGACACCAGGTGCCCGGCGGTAGGGAACCTGCCCATGTCCAGGCCGATCTCCGCGATGATCGCCTGGGCGCCCTCAGGCCCGATCCCGGTGATCTCGTCCAGCCGGGCGGTAGCAGGCAGGGCTGGTGCACCCGGGCCGGTGCCCGCTGACGGGCCGGTGGTGCCGTCGGCGTCGATGCCCTGGGCGGCGGGGATGGCCGCGATCAGCTGCTCGATCCGGGAGGTGAGCTTGCCGATCTGGGCGTTCAGGGCGTCGATCTGGTCCAGCAGCATCCGCGCTAGCTCGGCGTGATGGTCATCGAACCTGCCGGTCAGCGCCTCGGCCAGCGCGGCATGCTTAGCCTTCATCCGGCCGCGGGCCAGGCTGGCCAGCACCTTCGGGTCCCGCTCGCCGGCGATCAGCGCCTCGATCATGTCCCTGGCCGAGAGCGTGTCCAGCCTGCTCGCCACCGAGGACACCTTGATCAGGGAGTCCTCCAGCAGCTTCTCCAGCCGCTGCCAGTACCGGGTGCGCTCGCGGGTCAGGTCGGCGCGCAGCCGGGTGTAGTCCCGGAGCCGGCGGATCTCCGCGGGCGGGACGAAACTGGGCCGCAGCATGCCCCGCTCGGTCAGCTTCGCCTGCCAGACAGCATCGAGCTTGTCCGTCTTCGGCCTGCCCGGGGCGTTCTTGATATCCCGGGCGTTGACCAGCTGCACGTCTAATCCGGCCGCTTCCAGCAGGTAGAACCAGATCCGCCAGTAGTCGGACGTGGATTCCAGGGTGACCTTCTCGATCCCCTCACCCGCGAGGTCCGCGCCGAGTTCCAGGATCGCGTTCGTGGTGGCATCCACATCCCATACCCGGGTCCGCCGAGCCCGGGGCCGGGAGGGATGCGGCACCCGCGTGCACACCTTCCCCGACGCCTTGGCCACATCAATCGCGCAGACCCGCTCCAGGATCTGCTCATGGTCCTCGTCCTCGATCTCCTGGGCTTCCCTCATCACCGGGACCCTCTCCTCACGCAGCAGGCAAGGCTGGCGGGATGCCCGGGGGCCCCAGTCGGGAACCGGAAATCTAACCGGCGTGCTCAAGGCAACAGTGCGCGACCCGTCAAGGCCAGGGCCCCGGCGCCAGACTAATGGACGGGCTCACATCCCAAGGTGCGGCCGGCGTCGGCGGGCAACCCGCCCCGATTTTCACGCCTGCGCGGCGTCCCCCGCAGGGATACCAGGACTAATGGCACGACGATCATGGCCGCGGTGCGCCATGCCTCCATGGCTGCGACGGCTGCCACGATCAGGGCCCCGGGCCGGTTGGCCTACCACCATCCCAGGGTGGGGTACCCACTGGGTGGGGAGTGCAGCAGGCAGGTGGCCGCGCTGATCCCGCTGAGAGTGCCATCTCCTGGCAGGGCCCGGCTGGCCATCAGGACGATGGCTTGGATGGTGATCACGGCGCTGACGATGGCCATGGCAGCAGCGACCGCCTCAGCCAGGTCCTCAGCGCGTGCCCGCGTGGACCACATTGAGGTGCCGTAACGCCCCTACGCCCTTCGGAGTTCTTCCAACCAGGTCCGTGCCGCTATAGCCGGATCTTTGATGATCTTCACCATGTGGCGATGAGGGGTATGCAATGTTCTGGGTGGTGCCGTGACCGCGCTCCACACCCGCCCACCGGCGCATGCGCGCCGCCAGGCCGCTCACCGGCGGCCGCCGGCAAGTGGCACCGAACAGATGGCCGGGCTGCGGGCTCTCACGTCGCTGGGGGACCTTGCCCCAGCCACGCAGCTGGTCGTACTGATACCGGCGCACAACGAGGCAGCGTCGATCAAAGAGACCATCAACTCGCTGCGGCGGCAGACCCGCCCACCGGACGAGATCATCGTGGTCAGCGACAACTCCCTCGACGCCACCGACGACCGAAGCATGCTGCATGGCGCCAAGGTCCTGGTCACGGTAGGGAACAGCGCCCGCAAAGCGGGCGCGCTCAACCAGGCGCTGCAGAGGGTTCTGCCGACACTCACCAATGATGACCTGGTACTGGTAATGGACGCGGACTCGCAGCTAGCACCGGCCTGGATCGAGTGTGCCACCGACGCGCTGGAACGTGACCGCGAGGTCGGTGGTGTGAGCGGCAGTTACACCGGAGAACCCGGGCCGGGACTGCTCCGGCAACTGCAACGGAACGAGTTCGTCCGCGCATCCCGGCTGGTGCGCCGCCGGGCTGACCTGTGGGTGCTGTCGGGTACCGGGACCATGTTCCGGGTACCCGTACTGCGGGAGGTGGCCCGGGAGCGGGGCCGCCGCCTGCCCGGTGCCCAGGGGGAGTACTACGACAGTACGTCCATCACCGAGGATTACGAGATCACGCTGGCGCTCAAGACCCTCGGCTACCGCTGTCTGTGCCCGCCTGGCTGCACCGCCATCACCGAGCTGATGCCCACCTGGCAGCATCTGTTCCGGCAACGGCTGCGGTGGCAGAGCGGCACGCTGACGGCACTGCGCCGATACGGATTTACCCACGCCACCTGGACCAACTGGGTGCGGCAAGCGTTCTTTTACCTCAGGTACTGCTCACAGATCGCGTGCTGGGTGATCCTGCTCTACTCGCTCGTGGCGCACTTCGGGTTCAACATGCCCGGCTGGGTCCTCGGCATGCTGCTAAGCATCTACCTCGAGCGAGTCATCACGGCGTGGGGAGCTGGCCGCAAGGGCGTTCTCGTCGCGGCTCTGCTCCTACCGGAGTGGTGGTACGGCCTGTTCGACGGTCTGTACCTGTACCAGGCGCTCAAGCATGAGCTGACCCGGCGTCAGGTCTCCTGGAATCACGTGGTCAAGGAGGAGGCTCATGCTGCGTGGAATCGCCACGGCGCTGCTTCGGCCAGGCGGCCCGTACTTGTACGTGAGGCTGGTCACGGCTAGCTATAGCTATGCGATCTCGGCGATCGCCCGGCTGATCCCCGTCAAGGCCAAGCAGGTGCCCGGCTACCGGGCCAAGGTCCCGGCGGTGGTCTGGTACAGCGGCACGACGATCGCCACGCTCGTGGTCGTGGTATGTGCCTTCGCGTCCTCGCAATACATCGCACCCGCCCGCCAGCAGGTGGTGGCACAGCACACGACGCCACCGCTGAAACCGGTCCAGCCAGGGTTGCACCTTGGGGTGTTCGAGCCCGGGGAGACGGTCAGCTACCGCCCGGTGACCCGGTTCGCCGCCGCGGTAGGCCGGGAACCGGACATCGTCCTCTATTACAGCGGCTGGGGCGAGCCGTTCCTGGCTCAGTTCGCCCGGACCGCCTACGCCGAAAGTGCCGAGCCACTGATACAGATGTATCCAGGACACCTGACACTGGCTCAGATAGCCGACGGCCAGCACGACGGTTACCTGCGCCGGTATGCCGCGCAGGTACGGGCGTTCGGCCATCCGGTCATCCTCAGCTTTGCGCCAGAGCCCAACGGCTCCTGGTACTCGTGGGGATGGACCCACACGTCCGCGGCGACGTGGGTGGCGGCATGGCGGCACGTTGTCCGGGTCTTCCGCGCCGCTGGGGCGAGAAGCGTGACCTGGCTGCTGACCCTTAACGTCGCGTTCCCAGATTCCGGCCCAGTGAGCGCCTACTGGCCAGGCGCGGCGTATGTGGACTGGATCGGTATCGACGGTTATTACGTGCACCCCGGCGCCACGTTCAAGAGAGTTTTCCTGCCAACAGTTCGCGCGGTGCGGAAGCTGACCAGCAAGCCGGTGCTGATCTCGGAAGCTGCGGTGGGACCCATCGCCGGCCAGGTGCGTGGCATCGGCAATCTCTTCGCGGCCATCCGCCGCCATGGGCTGACCGGGCTGGTCTGGTTCGACCAGGCGCAGCACCACGGGATCTTCCATCAGGACTGGCGGCTGGAAGACAACACCGCGGCGCTGGCGAAGTTCCGACAGGAGGCCGGGGACTTCGGGCGGTCGCTAGTGACACGGTAATGGCACGACCCGCCACCTCAAGATCACGGACCAGGAGTTTCCGCAGGTCAGAGTGGGGCTAAGGGGAGTCGAACCCCTGACCCCCTGCTGTTGCAAAGCAGGAGCATAAACGGGGCCGACGTGCGTGAACGATAAGGCGCCAGCTCAGAGGCACCCCTACACCTCGGTTGGGGGGGTCTGGTAAGGCTCAAGCGATTTGCGATCTCCCAAATTCCTCCCAGTTGATCTGTGAGGGCTTACGTCAAGGAGTTTTTCGAACACCTTGGTCTGGACCGCAAACCCGTTCTGCAGGCACCGGCCTGTAGGTCGCCGCGAGCGGGGGCGTCACAGACGTGGATCGCGACCAGCGACTGTGCATCGGGCAGCGGAGCTACGGCCCGGCAGCCCGACGCCGGTCTTTGTAGACTGGGTGCTATGAGTGAGCCCGTCCGTGACGTTTCCGCTGACAGTGAGGCCGTACGCACTGCGGTGGCGAACGCGCGCCGTGGCGTCATCACACACCTGACCATCGCCGGTGAGCGTGTCGCGGCCATCGTCCCGGAGTCCGTGATCGAGGCCCCACGCGCTGCCGAGGACGCCGAAGACGCCGCCGAGGCTGACGCCGCCTGGGACGAGCCCGGCGAGTCGATCCCGCTCGACGAACTCGAAGCCGAGTTCGGGCACTAACCCCGATGAGCGAATACGCCGTCGAGGCGCGCCCACGTGCCCGCAAGGCCTTACGCCAGCTGGACCCGGGCGCCCGGAAGGACATCCTGGCTGCCATGCGAGCCCTCGGCACAGAATGCGAGCCCTCGGCACAGAACCGAGACCCACAGGCGTCAAGTCGTTAAAGGACACCGGCCCTGGCTGCGGGTCCGGGTGGGTGACTACCGGATCATCTACGACGTAGACGACACCACACGCACGGTCACCATCGCCGTGGTCGGGCACCGCCGCGAGGTGTACCGCAGCCTAGACCTGTAGGCCCCGCAACGCCTGCCCTCGTCGCCAGTGAGCTACGATCCCGGCCTTCCCGGGTCAGCGGTTGCTTCGCTCGCGTTGCCGGTCGTGGTGGATGGCGTCTTCCAGTTCGTTAAGGCTGGCGGCGATGTCCTCACTGCGATAGCGGTCTACCCAGGACCGGAGCAAGCTGGCCAGCGGGGCAGGGAAGACGCAGGACACTGCGACGCGAACTCGATGGGCTCGCCGCGATCGCAGCGTCTCATTTCGGATACGAAGAACGCGCCATCAGTGCGGCCCTCGACAACGACGTGACAGGCACCGGGTGGTCACAACCCGTGTTCAGGCCGGCCGAGCGGCAACACCCGGTGCACTGAGGGCCGTTGCCACTACCGGTCAACGCGCATCTGCCGCTCTTCGGGTACTCGGTACCCAGCGCTTTCCGTCTGGCCAGCAGTTACCTACGCTGCGTGGATGAACTTTGTGGTTTGCCCTCACGACGGCACCCATCTCAAGGTCGACCACCCTCGCGCAGATCCAGCTTGGCCGCCGCTCATGAGGTGCCCTACGTGCGGCAAGCACTTCCGGCTGGTCCGCGGCGCGGCTGTCGAAGTGGACTCGGACGGTAGCACCTGACGTATCTCAGGCTGTCCGTTCATGCCGCTGCCAAGACCTTCTGTGTCCGAGTATTTGGGGTAAGTGCTGCCGCCATCCGGGCGGGCCACAGCCCAGCGCACTTCTCGGTTACGCAGATCCCAGCACGGTGGTCCGCGATCCCGGCGCCCGGTCACAACCACGCACATCCGCCCGCACTCGCCGCGGCGGCGGCAACGGCAGCGCCCACCTGCCCAGAGCGGCCGGTCAACCAGGACACTGGCGGCTTCGCAGGCACGCGTCATGCCCGCGCTCCACACATTGCCGCTGACGCTATGCCACCGGCCAGCCAGACGTCCACACGCGTATAAGTTAGCCGCCGATCGGTACAGGTAAAGCCGCGCTCAGTTGACCACTCTGCACGGTGCCGATCAGGCTGATCTGCTCTCTTCCAAGGCATATTGTCGTGCCGAATAGCTCGCGTCGAGCACGCGCATAGCTATGCCTGATTCAGATGCTCCCTCACAGCTTGGTTGACGGTAAACTGCCCGCTCGCCATGCCGACATCTATTTGACCGCTCTGCCGACAAGGCCAGAATCCACGAAAGTCTTCGTCGCGGGAAAGAAGAGTTGTCAGGCATTAAGTCGCGCATTTCCCTTTTCCCTGCTAGACTTCTGTGATGTCCTCTGTTTCCTGGGGCGATGTCCCTACGTGGCTCACTGCTGTTGCCACAGTGGCGCTATTCGTCGGAGCAGTCGTGGCTGCGCTCTACGCCAAACGAACATACGACCGCCTGGGAGTACAGCTAAGCCAGGATAAGGCGGAGTTCGATCAACAGTTGGAGCAAAGCAAGCGCCAGTTCCAGCTTCAGCAAGCCAAACCCAGCTTGGTGCGACTTCTCGTCTTGATGCGACGCATCCGCAGCCATGTGGACAGTCTTCTCGACCCGAGAATGCGATACGCGCAATGGGGGAGAATCACGCTTCTGTCGGAAGAAGACGCACTCTTGAAGGGGGCGGAACTGCTAACCACGGGATATCCGCAATTCGAGGAAAGCCTAGTCAGGCTGGCTCATACCGTCAGTCTGTTCAATGATAGTAAGCGGCCTTGGCGTAATAGCTTTCTCAAAGCGAGGAACAAGAAGTGGACGGTCGGCGACGACGGGATCGACCCGTGGTCAGAGGAGGCTCATACGGAATCTGGTCGAAGCGAATTCGATAGCGCCGACTTCGAGGCGAGGCAACTGCTTGGCATCATTGTAACTAAGTGCGGTGAACTTGAAAGAGCGCTCGTAAAAGCGTTTGATGACTTGAAGAGCTAAGCTGTCTCGATTGAAATAGCCTGGCATATTATGCGCCGAACTTCGGGTCGCGAACGCACTGTTCTGCCGCCGACAGGGCGGTCCGCTGGAACCTGGGTTTACCTGTCCGGTCGGCCGCCGCCCGTCCTGGCCGTCCGGAAACCTCTCCTTCAGTGCGGGCCATGTCACCGATAGCCATCACAGAGAGTGACGAGAGGGCTGAGCAAGAACGCGCGGATCGCCGCCGCTATGAGCGGTCAGCGGGCATGGTCGCGACCGGTCTTGATGGCTGCATATCTGTCCGATCTGCTCACCGCCGGGCATGATGGCGGTGTGTCTGCTCGGGGAGGTCGATGGGTGAGCGGGGACGCGGATTGGGATGTGCGCCGGTTCGATCAGTGGGCGCCGGAGTATGACCGCAACCCGCTGCAGCAGCGGTTCTTCGGGCCGGTGCACGCCCGGACACTGCTGCTGGCGGCCGGGCTGGGCATCCAGCCGCAGCGGGTACTCGATATCGGCTGCGGCACCGGGGCGCTGCTGCGGTCGTTGTCGCGCCAGTGGCCCGGTGCCGCGCTAGCCGGTGTGGAACCCGCAGCAGGGATGATCCGCGTAGCGAACCAGGCTGACGTGCGCCGGCCTGCTCCAGGCCACCGCTGAGGCGCTGCCCCTTGCCGCAGCGACATTCGGGCTGGTGTTCAGCACGGTCTCGTTCCATCACTGGGCCAGCCAGCGCGCCGGGCTCACCGAGGTCAGGCGGGTGCTCGCTCCCAGCGGCATCTTCGTCCTGGCCGACCTGCACGCGGTCGGGTACTTGCGAGTGTTCTACACGCTGGCCAGGCGGCGCGACCGGATGCATACCCGGTCCTAGCTCACCGCGATGCTGGCCGCCGCCCACCTACACGTCCAGGCGTGGGTCCCGGTGTTCGATCTGGACCCGCTGCTGCCAGTGCGCCGCAGCTCGCCCACCTACCGGCCGGGTACCGCTCGTCACAGCCGTGATCGCCCGCGCTGCCCTGAGCGCACCCGAGAACCACGCGCAATCCCGCCGTTCTGTACGGTCGGCGCCGCTCCCGGTGTTCTCCGTTAGGGCACACAGATATGGATGTTCTGCGCAGTGAGGACTGATCCTGGTCGGGATGGGCTCGTGAAGCAGTGCCTCGCTGGTAGTGGCTGCTGGCAGGCTGGCGGCATGGAGCCAGCCGCGGAGATCACGGCGGCCGCCCGTGGTGGCCAGCCCGGCTAGCACGGCAGGTACGGCATCGATGGCGGGTTCGCTGGGCTGGCGGTGTTCGGCGTGATCGGGGCCGCGCTGGCGGGCACTGTGGCCTGGGCTGCGCGCCATCGCAGGCCCGCCGTTGCCGCGCTGGCTGGCGCGGGCGGTATGGCGGTGGCGGGGTCGGCGGCGAGTTACCTGTATTCCACCGGGCCGGGCAAGCGGGCTGCCTGGGCGCAGGTGCTGGATGAGCTGGCCTGCGGGGTGATGAGCATGTCCTGGATGTGGGATGCGGCGCGGCGCGGTGCTGATGATGGTGGCCCGGCGGCTGCCCGCCGGGCGGGCGGTGGGAGCGGACATATGGCGCCGCCGTGACCAGAGCGGCAACAGCCGCGCCGCCGCGGAGCGCAACGCGGTGGCCGAGGGCGTGCACTACCGGGTGGAGCTTGTCGATGCGGACGCGCGTGATCTTCCGTTCGCGTCGGCGTCGTTCGACGTGGTGGTGAGCAGCCTGGCGATCAGCAACGTCCGGGACGCCGGCGGGCGGGCGCGGGCGCTGCGTGAGGCAGTCCGGGATTTGCGGCCTGGCGGGCGGCTGCGCATCGTAGATGACGGCGCGGGCCGCTATGCCGCGGTGCTGCGGGACGCCGGCTGCACCAGCGGGACCGTGCAGGAGCTGGGCTGGCAGACCTGGTACGGCCTGCCGGGCCATCACCTGCCTTTGGCCGCGGCGGCCCGGCCCCCGGCTGGCGCCCGCCAGCCACGGCCGGCCAGGGCGCGGATGGGCCTGCCGGCCCAGACTCAGGCCCACTGGGTCATTCTGCCGGCCAGCCCGGACAGGGGATGACAGGCTGGTTGCTGTGACGGAGCAGAACAGCGGGGACGCGGTACCCGAACGCTAGAACGCGGTTGGCCCGAAGTCCAGCATGTGGATGGACCCAGCGCAGGATCCGAGGTTCGCGGCAGGCGCGGAGCTGGACGGCGAGCGGGCGACGCTATTGGACTACCTGCGCGCCTACCGGCTGGCGCTGGAACTGAAGTGCGCCGGCCTGGATGCGGAGCAGCTGGCCCGGCGCTCGGTGCCGCCCTCCACCATGTCCCTGCTCGGCCTGATCCGCCACATGGCCGACGTGGAGCGCAACTGGTTCCGGCGGGTGATGGCTCACGCCGACGCGCCCCCGCTGTGCTGGTCCGACGACGTCGAGGACGCTGACTGGGCAGGCGCGGTGGCAGATCCGGCGGTGGTGGCCGGCGCCTGGCGCGCCTGGCGCGAGGAGGTCGCCTTCGCTGAGCAGTTCGTCGTCGGCACGCCAGACCTCGCCGTCCGCAGCCCTGTGCAAGACGGCACCACCGTCGCGCTGCGCGAGGTGATACTCCACATGGTCGAGGAGTACGCCCGCCACCTCGGCCACGCCGATCTGCTCCGCGAGCGGATCGACGGCCGCGTCGGCCAGTAACCCCGAACGAACCAGGCGCATACCCTGCGCACCGCCACAGCCAGGCCTGGCTCCACAATTGCGGGCGAGTGCCGGCCGGATCGCCACGCCGGAAATCAGTACGCGAGCGACGCCGTTGTCTATGTCACGTTGCGTATTCGGCCGCGATCCCGGCCTGCCGAGAAATATCCGCCGTTAGGCTCGGGTTCAAATCAGATTCCAGGTAAGCTCATGGCCCGCTCCGAACTGGCCGTTGGGGGATGGAGGCATCCGCAGCTTCCGGCCTGTAGCGGCTGGATGAGCTACTCCTGGGGCGATGGGCCGCGCTTTCGGCCGTGAAGACGTCTGCTCGCCGCCACGCCTACCGGTACGGATGATGGCGGACAGCAGCACGCCCGTCTGGTGCCATTTCCTGGCGCGGCCAAGCTTGATCCGCGCAAACCACGGCACGCCGCGTTCGCCGAGCGGCAAGATAGCCACTTCATCACCCACGAGCAGGACCTCCGCTTGCGGGATGACGGTAAGTCCAGTATGCACCCGTCATGCCTCACCGACCCCACCGCTTCCGCCTAACTCCGTATCCGGCACGACGTGCTGGATCTCCGTCACGCAGTACGCGCTCAAGCCGCGACGAAGACGAGCACGAAACCGCGTCCCAGAATGAGCACATCTGCGCTTCGCTAATGCCTCCCGGCAAGGTGGCAGACGGCAGCACAAATTCGGCAATCCGGCGTCAGGCTGGCTGACGAACGGGTAACCCTCCGCGACCGGCGCTGGCCTACGACCAGAGCGCAAGATCCGCCGCTCTGCATGCTTAGGCGCCGTGGCTGGCCAGCAGTGGGGGCCGTACTGATGAAGCTGATCTGGGCGTGTCCTACGGGACCGCGTGCGCCTGCTGAAGATCACCGGCATGGTCTCTGGCGTCCGGCAGGCCGGCTCGGGTACCAGGGGCGTCACGCTCAGGGGGACCTGGCCCGGCCAAGCGGCGCGCTGGGTAAGGGCCCTGGGGGCCGGCTGGCCGGATCTGTCGCCGGCCGCTGCGCCTGCATAGGCTGTGGAGTGATGGCCGAGACGGATCTGATCCGCACGCCCGACCAGCGGTTGCGGGTCTTTGTGAGTTCCACGCTGCAGGAACTGGCCGCGGAGCGGCAGGCCGTGCGGGACGCGGTGACCCGTCTGCGGCTGGTGCCGGTGATGTTTGAGCTGGGCGCCCGGCCGCATCCGCCGCGGCAGGTCTACCGCTCCTACCTGGCGCAGAGCCAGGTGTTCGTGGGCGTGTACTGGCAGAGCTACGGCTGGGTCGCGCCGGGGGAACAGGTATCCGGGCTGGAGGATGAGTACCTGCTGTCGGCGGGGCTGCCCAGGCTCATCTATGTGAAGTCGCCGGCGGCGGAGCGTGAGCCGCGGCTGACGGAATTGCTGACCCTGATCAGGGATGGCGGTGACGTGTCCTACCAGCACTTTTCTGCTGCCGCCGAGCTGCAGCGCCTGGTCGAGAACGACCTGGCCGTGCTGCTGAGCGAGCGTTTCGAGAGGGCGCCATCGGGGGACGGCGCCGTGGGCGGGGCGTCGCTTCCAGAAGCGGTGCCGGTGCCGGCAACGCCGCTTGTGGGCCGCGACGATGACGCTGCGGCGGTGGGCGGCCTGGTGCGTGCCGAGGGCGTGCGCCTGGTGACCCTCACCGGCCCGGGCGGGGTCGGGAAGAGCAGGCTCGCGGTGGAGGTCGCGCAGCGGCTGGGTCCGGGCTTTGAGGACGGGGTGCGGTTCGTTGAGCTCGGCTCGGTCCGGGCGGCCGAGCTGGTGACGGCGGCGATCGCCGCCGCGCTGGGGCTGAACACCTCGGGCGGCGCGCTGATCACCGACCTGAAGTCATACCTGCGCGCCCGGCGGCTGGTGCTGGTGCTGGACAACTTCGAGCAGGTGATAGGGGCGGCTCCGCTGGTGGCTGAGCTGCTGAGCGCCGCTCCCGGCGTGGTGGCGCTGGTGACCAGCCGGATGGTGTTGCGGCTCAGCGGTGAGCACGAGTTCCCGGTGCCGACGCTCCCGGTGCCGCCGATCGGGGCCGGCGGGGCCGCCGCGGACGTGCGGCGATGCGCGTCGGTGCGCCTGTTCGTGGAGCGGGCGCAAGCCGCGTCCGCGGGTTTCGAGCTGACCAGCGGGAACGCCGCGGCGGTCGCCGAGATCTGCCGGCGGCTGGACGGGCTGCCGCTGGCCATCGAGCTGGCTGCCGCCAGGGTCAGGCTGCTGCCACCGCAGGCCCTGCTGGCCCGGCTCGACGACAGGATGGGGCTGCTGACGGGCGGAGCGCGCGACCAGCCTGAGCGGCAGCAGACACTGCGGAACACGCTGGACTGGAGCTTCGATCTGCTGTCTGGCGGCGAGCAGGCGCTATTCGCCCGCCTAGGGGTGTTTGCAGGAACCTTCGACCTGCCCGCCGCAGAGGCCGTCGGCGCCGCCGGACCGGCGGACCCGGGCCGGGCCGGGCACGTCATGGACACGCTGGGCTCGCTGGTGGACAGCAGCCTGGTGCAGCCGCAGGTGCGCGACGGCGAGCCGCGCTTCGGGCTGCTGGAGACCATCCGGGAGTACGCGCTGGAACGCCTGCGCGACGGCGCTGACTGGCGGGAGGCGCACGACCGGCACGCGGCCTACTTCCGGGCGCTCGCCGAGCCGGCTCCAGCCGAGCTGCAAGGTCCCGGACAGCTGGCGTGGCTGGACCGGCTCGAGACCGAGCATGGCAATCTCGGCGCCGCGATGTCCTGGCTGGTGGAACAGCACCAGCTCAAGCCGGCGATACAGCTGTCCTGGGCGACATGGAGGTTCTGGTGGCTGCGCGGCCACGCCGAGGAACTCGCCTCCTACGCGGACATCCTGGCCACGAGCGAACACCTGCCGCCGCGGCAGCGTGCCCTGGCGCTGAGCGGCACCGGCTTCGGCCTCTTCGCAACCGGGGACCAGGCCACCGCGCAGCCGCTGCTGGAGCAGAGCCTGCCGCTGTACCGCCAGGCCGGGGACATGCTGGGCGCAGCCACGACGGCAGCCATGCTGGGTCACCTCCTGGCCTTGCAGCACCAGGACGCACGGGCCAGCGAGCTGCTCGAACAGACGCTCGCCCCGCTGCGGGAGGCCGGCAACGACCGGCTCGCCAGACCCGAGCGTGCACAGCACCTGCTGGACGTGGCGCTCGTGTGCAATTTCCTCGGCCAGATCCGGCTCAGCCAGGCAGATCACGACCACGCAGCGCAGCTGTTCACCGAGGCCCTGAACGCGGCCCGCCACGCGCAGGACCGGTTCACCATCCTCATCTCGCTCTACGACCTGGCGCTCAGCAAGCAGGCACAGGGCGATCTGACCGGCGCGGCGGAACGCCTGCAGGAAGGGGTGTCGCAGTCAGCCGAGGCCAGGGACGAACCAAGCGTCGCCTACTATCTCGAGGCACTGGCTGCGGTCACCATCCGGCAGGACAACCTCGAGCGCGCCGTGCATCTGCTCGCCGCCGCTGGCGCGCTCCTGCAAGTCAAGGGCAGCGGCTGGCTGCACGCACTCGTGCCCCGCGCCGCCCACGACGACGATCTCCTGGCCGCGCTGCGCTCCCGCATGGGAGATGCAGCATTCGAGCAGGCCTGGACACGGGGACAGTCCCTGGGAGGCAGTCGCGCCGTTGAGTACGCGCTAACGGAAGCATCACCTGAACCCACCCACCCAGCCGGCCCGCCGGGAGCCGGCGACACCGGACCCATCAGCTAGGCGCCCAAACCCGCCGCCAAACGCGTCCCCGGGACTGCCAGGCAGGACCGCCACCAGAAGGCCGATACGCCCGGCCGGACTTGGACCGCTCCGAAATGGCTGATCTGCACTCGCCAGCGCGCCGAGGCCAATGTGAGGGGAGCCGCAAATATTCGGCAGGGAGGCTCGTCGTGGACTTATGAAGCATCACGAGGAATCTCGCCCTGAGTAATGGAGATAGCTTGCCATTCGTTGACCATCTGCCTGAGCGGCGGGAGTCGGCCTTGAAACGGCAGATCCGGCACACTGCCCGCTGGCCGCCGGGTAGGAAGGACTGGGCCACCGAAAGGCGTTCTTCCTGCTCAGTGGCCCAAAACCCGGTCCAAGACCTGGGACCTGCACGCCGCCGCCGACGACGAGGGCAAGTCCCAACACGAACACGTGTGCGGTATCTCCTGCGCTCCCGGTTGCTGTACTTTCGCTGCTGTACTCTCAGGCTCGTTGTTCGAATTATTCTTCTGACGTGTGGAGCTAAGGGGACTCGAACCCCTGACCCCCTGCTTGCAAACAACAGGCAGCACGTCCACCCACGTCCATCCCCGCAGGTCACCGTCCCGGGACGTCCACCTGAGTCCGCTCAGATCCAGGCTGTTGCGGTACTTTCGTGCTGTACTCACCACCTAGATCCACGTCGGCCCGGAGACCTCGCGGGGCTCCGCTGCTGTGCACCTTGCGAGCCTCCATCCGCCCCGCGAAGAGAGCGAGAGGATCCCGCCAGCAGGGTAGCCGCGGAGCCCGCGTACGTTCTACCTATTTGATCTTCCTCTTCTGGCCGATGAGCGTGAGTGCGGCCAGCGAGCGGGATCCGACGTAGTACTACTTTGGTACCATGTTGCCATGGCCATGAATCTGCGGCTGGACGACGAGGACAGCGCACTACTGAAGGCCCTGGCAGAGGCGGAGCACGTTTCCCTCCATGAGGCCGCTCTGCGAGCGATCCGGCGCAGTGCCCGCGACCTCGCGCACACCGATCGCGTGCGTGAGGCCACTGCCGAAATGCTCGACCGATGGGGCGAGGTTCTGGACAGGCTCGGCCACGCGTGACTGATCCGGCTCCGGGCACCGAATACCTCAGCCTGGAGGATCTGCTGGACCTGGTGAACGCGCTGGGGGCCGGCCCCGTCCGTGATCTTGGCCTGCTCGATTCAGCCTGTCACCGCCCGCAGGCCAGCTTCTTCGGCCAAGAGGCGTATCCGACGCTGACCGGGAAAGCTGCCGCGCTCATGCACTCGCTGGCTTGCAACCACGCGCTCGTCAACGGCAACAAGCGGCTCGCCTTGCTGGCCACAGTGGTGTTCTTGCGAATCAACGGCTACCTACTGGATTTGACCAACGACGAGGCGTTCGCTCTGACCATGTCCGTGGCCGCAGGCCAGCTAGACGCCGACGGGATCCAGAAGCAGCTTCGACTCGCACAAGCACCCCCGTGACCACCAAATCCCAACATTCTCGCTCCCGTGAGGCTGCACGCTTCTGCAGCGTTGAGGTACGTCACTCGGTCACGAGCCTGCGACAGGCGCCCAGCACCTGGAGCTGGCCGAGCACTACCCGAAGGTCACGGTCGCTTACACACAGGTCACAACGATCGCCACCGACGACCATCACACGTTGCAGGAGTTCCGCAACTCGGTCGGCGCCCAGTGGCCGTTCCTGTCCGACCCGGGGCGGATCGTCCAAAAGGATCTCGCATCCAGGAGTACACCGACCCCGGGCACGACCCGATGATCCCGCACACCCTCGTGCCCAAGTCGGGACTGGTCATCCACAGCGTCTACAACGGCTACCGGCTCTGGGGCCGCCCGTCGTTCTACGACCGGTGGCGCGACCTGCGCGCGGCCACCGCCGAGATCCGCCCGGACTGGGAGCTCAGCTCCCCGGGACTGCGCGAGGCCTGGGACGCCGGCGACTAATTTTACGAGGGCGTTCTTCCTGCTCAGCGGCTCGGAGCGAGGCCCACCGACCGGGAGAGCGAAGCCTCGCTCGAACGCGTGTACGGCATCTCAGGCGGTCCCGGTTGCTGTACTCTACTGCCGCCAAACGGCCGCGCGGTCAGCGCCGCCGTCTCCCGAACCACGGCTCCGACTTCTTCTGACCACGTCAGCGTCACCGTGCCGAGCGCGCTGGCATTCGAAACGCCGCGGCCAGCGGGGGAACCGCAACCATGGGCGCCAGGACGATCGGCTGTTCAATCCCAAGCAACTCGCACACCGGTCTGCGCATCGCGTTCACCCCTTGCTCGGCTCGACATACGAGGTCGGCATTGACCCGGGGGACCGCCTGTCCCATCCGTGGAACCCGCAGAGGCGCGGTCATTGATCGGTGGGGCCTGATCGCTTCGCCGCCTTGGCGGGGCGGAGGCGAAGGCTGGCTCGAACGTATGTACGACAACTGATGCGTTCCCGGTTGCGGTACTTACTGCTGTACTTTGCCCGAAACCAGGGCACCAGGTGTTCGATTTTACTTCTGAACTGTGGAGCTAAGGGGACTCGAACCCCTGACCCCTGCTTGCAAACAACAGGCAGCACGTCCACTAGCGTCCATCGCCGCAGGTCACCATCCCGGAGCGTGTATCCGCGTCCCTCCGGGTCCGTACCTGTTGCGGTACTCCCGTACTGTACCCTGGCGCAGGATCAGGGGACGGTTCCCCGGGGCACGACCCACGTCACTGGCTGGCCGGTGACGTGGGCGATGAGCTCATAGTCGCTGTCGTAGTGGAGCACCGTGACGCGTTCCCGCTCCGCAACAGCGGCGATCAGCAGATCCGGGAAGCCGACCGCCCGGATCTGGCCGCCGCGCCACAGCGCCGCCTGAACATCCAGAGCCCGGCGCCAGTCCTCATCGTGGATAGGCAGCCACTCATAGCCGGTGTCCCGGTCGGCGCGCAATTCTTCGAGCTCCTTGCCGCTCCTGGTCGCCCAGCCCAGCTCGAATTCGATCACCCCGCAGGTGGCGACCAGCCCGGCCGCGAGCATCGGTCCCAGCACGGCAGCGACCGGGCGGTGCCGCAGCCGGGCCAGGGCGCTGGTATCGGCCAGGTAGCGGGCTACTGCCGCCATGCCCCGCGCATCACCTCCTCGTCCTCCAGATCTGGCAGGCCGCGGGATTCCAGCCGCTGCAGATCCCGCCGCCGGGCAGCCAGCGCGGCGACCTCACGCAGAGCCGCATTCACGGTGTCCTTCTTCGTCTGGGTGTGCAGTACCTCCTGAGCCGCTGCAAGGTACTCCTCATCCAGGTCGATCAAGGTCTTCGCCATCGCCACCTCCTCCGGTATCCAGTATATCCGGACCATCGCCATATGGATATCCGCCTGGTTCTGGGCACCGGGACGCCCGCAGGCCACGCATGCACGCACCGGCAGGTGTACGCCGGAGGTCATGGATCCGCCCGACAAGGCCACACCACAGATGCGGAACGTGGCCGACCGCCGAAATGTACTGCGCGCAGTGCCGCCGTCAGGTGCGGTTTTGGAGACGCGATCAGACCGGCTGGCGGCCGCTCAGATCGGGATGTTCTGGCTGCACTCTCAGCGTCGCGGCCCATAGGCGGCGGCAAGGTGCCGCGGAAGATCGGGGTATTGGGGTGTGCCTGGCCCAGGACCTGCGCAGCGTCGCCGGCGGTGCGCTCGCAGGGGGCGGCGCAGATTAGGTCCGCGGAGCGTAGTCGATCGAATCAAACGGCCAGTCGCGTTCCAGCCACGCGACGACCGCGTCGTGGACGGCCAGGTCGAGCGCGGCGTGGTTGGCGCGCACCCAGGATTCGACGGGCGCGTGCAGGCGGCGCTCACCGCCGCCTGGTGCCTGGCTGCTGGGCGGGTCGATGTAAACGCAGCCGGTGCCGGTGCCGGTGCCGGGCATGGTGTAGGTGGACCCGCGGCGCTCAGCGAAATCCCGGGCGTGCCGCTGCAGGTCGCGCAGATTGTCAGCCAGGGACATCTCGCGTGGCCAGTTGCCCTCGCCGAACCCCGGCGTCGCGCGGATGTGATCGATGCTGGAGGTGCTTGCTCTGGCCCGCGCGCCGCCAGGTTATCCGGGGTCCGGTCCGGGCCGGTCCCCGGACCGGACCCCGGTGGCGGGTCTACCTGGTGATCTTCGTGATGGTGGTGGCGGTGGTGCTGCTGGTGCGGGGGCCGGGAGCGACGCTGGTGACCTTCGCCTGGGCGCGGAGGGTCGCGGTGCTGGCCTTGACGGTGACCGTGGTGTGGATGCGCCAGGCGGCGCCGGCCTTGAGGGTGGCTAAGTGGCACGTCACGGTGGCG
This sequence comes from uncultured Actinomycetes bacterium, assembly GCA_963837515.1. GTDB lineage: Bacteria > Actinomycetota > Actinomycetes > Streptosporangiales > Streptosporangiaceae > RYN-230. The sequence continues at coordinate 32,300 of CAWINT010000012.1, read as the reverse complement.
CCGCGGGCGCTGGTGGGCGGGGTTGTGCAGTGCCCACGGCCGGCGGTTTCGGAGCGGAACGCGGCCCCGGCGGGCAGGTGGCCGCCCAGCCTGAGCTGCCACGCTGGCGACCGGCCTTGGTCAGTGATCGTGATGGTGCAGGTGAGCGCCGAGCCGTGCCGGGCGGTGAGCGGGGCGGTGACCTTCGCGGCCAGGCCCGCGTCAGGGGGTGACCGCCACGCCGAGTGAGCCGTGCGGCGGCGCGGTGACGGTGGCCGGTGACAAGGGGGTGATCTTGCCGGTCACAGGGCTGATCGCGAACTGCGACAGGGCGCCCTTGCCCGAGGCAGCCCGAGCCGATCGCCTGCCGGCGCATGCAGGCCAATATCCTCCTCCTGCCAGGCACTGCGGCAGGCACGAAGCGTGGCTTCGAGTCGGTCGGACCGCTCCGCCGCGGAGGGGAACGGAATGCCGAGGTACTCGAACTCCGGCCGGTCCCATCCAGCGCCCAGCCCGAGGCAGAAGCGGCCCGCGCTGGACGGGCGGACCATGGCCGACGTTTACCAGTGGGCCCACGGCATCGACGACGAACAGGCCGAGCGGATCCTCACCACCCACCCGGGCACCAGCGGTGGCTGGCTCGGCCCGATCCGGGAGGTCCGCAAGCCCGGCCGGACCGCCGACTCGATCCGGATGACGGTCACCCGCGCCCTCGCCTGGCTCGCCGACCCCACCGTCGCGGCGGCGACCATGCCCGGCCCAGACGAAGGCTTCGACGTCGCCGAGTTCGTGTCCGGGCGCAGGTATCTCCGGCGACCCCGGTTGCGGTACTTTCCTGCTGTACTCACTACCTACGTCCACCTACCTCTCCACGGCGGCCCAGAGGCCTCGCTGCACTACACTGTGTTACCGGGTGACCTCTGTCCGTCCCAAACGACGTGAGCTTGTTGCTCCCGCGGCAGCAGGGTAACCGCAGAACTGCCGCCCTGCCACATATTTGATCTTCCTCTTCTAACCGAAAGTAGCGCGTCTTCCCGTAGCGCATAAGGGTTCCGCTATATGCATAGACTTGCGCGGCGGCCTTGATCCTCCGTCGAGTCCTGCAGAAGACACCTTGCCCTGGCGGTCGACTGGGAAGTTATACACGCTGCCAATTCTTTGCTGGTGATTCAGCGGGTACCAGGCCCGCCGTCGGGGCCTAGATCAACCATTCTGGCGTGCTCCGGGGAACTGACCGCACCGAGGAATTGTGACCTGGCGAGGACGCGTTGGCGTCCCGTGCGGAACGCACACGGGTGAGTGCCGGTTGCCAGGGGGAGCGAATGTGGGTGGCGCAGACCCGCTTCGGCCGGTCAGCGTCTCGCGGCCGCCTGCGCTCGTTCCCAGTTGGGTCGCGTTGGTGTCCGGTCCTCCGGGAGGGTAGTGGTGACTTCTGGTAAAGCCCAGCCGGCCCGTCCGGCCGGGCATGGCCTCTGGTCTGGGCATTCTTCTCCGTCTCTGTCCATCAGGCTCCGGTGGAATCCGGGCGTACTTGTCAGGTGTGGGTGCCAACTGGTGTGGTTCACCCCTCCTGTGAGCCGATCCGGGCTCACTCGTGACGGGTGATGCGCGGCGGAATGGGCCTTTGTGAACATGATTTGGGTGGCTTGGCGTGTCCAGGGGCGCGTGCCGCGTGGGTGGTGCCACGGCCGCCTTCTTCAAAACGATCACGCCCGGCGCGGAGCCGGTGAACGCCTTCGGGCGGGGGGGTGCTGAGGTGAGCGAGCGGTTCAAGGGCACGATCAACGTCGATATCAGGGATTCGGTTCCGGACTGGTCGCCGTTCGAGCCACCGAAGGCACCTGACGGCGCGCCGAACGTGGTGTACATCGTGCTGGACGATGTGGGCTTCTCAGCGATGAGTTGCTATGGCGGGCCGATTGAGACGCCGAACATCGACCGGATCGCCGCTGAGGGGATCCGGTACACGCAGTGGCACACTACGGCGCTGTGCTCGCCGACCCGGTCGTGCCTGCTGACCGGCCGTAACCACACCCGCAATTCGATGGCCTGCATCACCGAGGCCGCTGTCGGGTTCCCGAACGCGAGCGGGACCATCCCGCCGGAGAACGGCATGATCTCCGAGATCCTGGGCGAGCGTGGCTGGAACACCTACATGGTCGGCAAGTGGCACCTGTGCCCGACGGTGGAGATGAACGTCGCGTCGACCCGGCGGAACTGGCCGTCCGGCCGGGGGTTCGAGCGCTGGTACGGGTTCCTCGGCGCCGAGACCAACCAGTGGTACCCGGACCTGGTCTACGACAACCACCCGGTGGACCAGCCGAAGTCACCCCAGGAGGGCTATCACCTCACCCCGGACCTTACCGACAAGGCCCTGGAGTTCATCAAGGACGCGACGGTGATCGCGCCGGACAAGCCGTTCTTCCTGTACTACGCGCCCGGCGCCGCCCACGCGCCGCACCAGGTCCCGAAGGAGTGGGCGGACAAGTTCAAGGGCCGCTTCGACATGGGCTACGAGGCGATGCGCGAGCAGACCCTGGCCCGGCAGAAGGAGATGGGCATTGTCCCGGCCAACACCGAGCTGCCGCCGCTCAACCCGATCGGCACCCCCGAGACCCGCCAGGGCCCGGACGGCAAGCCGTTCCCGGTGCTGGATGTCACCCGGCCGTGGGACTCGCTGACCGCGGAAGAGAAGCGCCTGTTCTGCCGGATGGCTGAGGTGTACGCGGGCTTCCTGGCCCACGCCGACCACTACATCGGCACGCTGCTGGACTTCCTGGAGGGGACCGGCCAGCGGGAGAAAACGATGGTCATCCTGGTGTCCGATAACGGTGCCAGCGGGGAGGGCGGCCCGAACGGGTCGCTTAACGAGAACAAGTTCTTCAACGGCGTCCCCGACGACATGGCCACGAACCTCGCGATGATTGACGAGCTGGGCGGGACCAAGACCTACAACCACTATCCGAACGGCTGGGCGATGGCGTTCAACACGCCGTTCAAGATGTGGAAGCGGTACGAGTTCAACGGCGGCACCGCCGACCCGTGCATCATCTCCTGGCCGTCGGCCGCCGGTGCCCAGGCGGGCAAGGGTGAGCTGCGGCACCAGTACCACCACGCCATCGACATCGTGCCGACCATCCTGGACGCCCTGGGCGTCGAGCCTCCGGAGACCATCAAGGGCCATGTGCAGAGCCGCCTCGACGGTGTGAGCATGCGCTACACCGCCGAGATGGCGTCGGCGCCGTCGGCCCGCCAGACCCAGTTCTACTCGATGCTCGGCTCCCGCGGCATCTGGCACGACGGCTGGAAGGCCGTCACCACCCATCCGACGGTCAGCGGCTGGAGCCACTTCAACGACGACACCTGGGAGCTGTACCACACCGACACGGACCGTGCCGAGCTACATGACCTGGCCGCTGAGCACCCGGAGAAGGTCCGCGAACTGGTCAACTTGTGGTTCGCCGAGGCGGGCGAGAACGGTGCCTTCCCGCTGGATGACCGGTCCCCGCTGGAGATCATCCTGACGCCACGGCCGCAGTTGTCCGCGGCGCGCAACCGCTACACCTACTACCCCGACACCGCCGAGGTGCCGGAGACGCAGGCCGTCAACATCCGTAACCGCTCCTACTCGATCGGGGCCCTGGTCAACATCCCCGAGCCCGGCGCGGAGGGCGTTCTGCTCGCCCAGGGGTCGCGGTTCGGCGGCCACTCCCTGTACGTCAAGGACGGCCGGCTGCATTACGTCTACAACTTCGTCAGCCTGGTGGAGCAGAAGATCGACGCTACCGAGGATGTCCCCACGGGGGAGAACCTGATCCTGTCGGCCTCGTTCGACAAGGACGGTGAGGACCCGCCCGGCGTGGCGACCGGGATACTCTCCCTCTACCACGGGGACAAGAAGGTCGGTGAGGGCCGGATCAAGACCCAGCCGGGCAACTTCAGCCTGGCGGGCGAGGGCCTGTGCGTCGGCCGCGATAGCGGCGAACCGGTCACCGCCGACTACCCGGGCGATCACCCGCACGGCTTCACCGGCGGCACCATCAAGCGGGTCGCGGTCGACGTCAGCGGCGAGCCGTACGTAGACCTGGAACGCGAGGCCCGCGCCATGCTCGCCCGGGAATAGGAGACTGTGGTGGCCGATGATCTGCTGCCGTCTTGGCGGCCGGGTGCGGCGAAGACGGCAATCCTGGAGTTCGTGCGGTCGGTGACCGAACCGGGCGCCTGCTTCGTGCCGCCGCCAGACCGGATCGCGACGTTCGCCAACGACGGGACGCTGTGGTGCGGGAAGCCGATGTACCCGCAGGCCGACTTCCTGCTGCGGCGGTGGACGGAGATGGCCAAGGCCGACCCGTCCCTGGCGCGGCAGCAGCCGTGGAAGGCCGTGATCGAGGGTGACCGCCAGTGGCTCGCTTCGATGCTGGATCACGTGCCCGAGCTCATCAAGGCCGTGACCGAGGCCTAAGACTCCATCACCGTCGAGGCGTTCGCGGCGGAGGTGCGGGAGTTCTTCGATACTGCGCGGCACCCGGTGCTCGGCGTCCCCTACACCGAGGTCGCCTTCCGCCCGATGCGCGAACTGATAAACCTGCTGGAGGCCAGCGGGTTCGAGGTGTACATCTGCGCGGCGGGCGGCCGGGATTTCGTCCGGGTGGTGTCACAGGAGATGCACGGCATCCCGCTGGTGCCGTAATCGAGCACCAGCTCGGGCGCGGTGAATCCGTCTTCCAGGGCGACGCCATGGACCTGGCCGGCGTGGTCGCGGAACCAGCGATCAAACGGCTCAGCCGAGCTCCCCAGCATCGTGAACGCGGCGGCCAGGTCGTCGGCCTCCAGGTAGACCACGGCCACATCCCCGCCCGGCGCGGGCTGGATCCAGACCGCTTCCCTGATGATGCCCGCACGGCGCCGGGCGTCCTGGTAGGCCTCCTTGCGCACACCGGACCAGCACGAGGCCAGCGCGACCCGGACCGCTCCGGCCTGGCCGGACAGCAACCGGACAGCGAAAGCAACTGACTGCACACGACCGATGGTGTCGGCCGCCACCGGCGAAGACATCACTCGATCGAGTGATCTACCACCGCGGCGAGCGCGACCCGGTTCGGTACGCCCAGCTTGGCGGACACGTCCCGCAGGTGGGTGTTCGCGGTGCGCAGAAGAGATGTTCTGCGCGCCCAGGGCGGCCGCATGCCTATCTTTCAGTAGACATTCCTATTCGGCAGGGAGGATGTGGATAAGTGCTTCCGGCCCTGCCTCCCCAGGTTTGAGGTGGTTCGGGCGTAGGGTCGGGGCCTGGGTCCCGGCCTGACCTCCTAATCGGCTGACGCCGTTTCGGGCTGTCCTGCTAACGATTTGTCGGCCGGGATCCCAGGTTTTCAGGCACCCACCGGCGTGCCGGCCTGATCTGCCTGGCCTGGGAAGAGGCCGGGGTTCACGGGATCCGACGGGCCAGCGGGTGCGTGCCACCTCTTCAACCAGAGAAAAGAGATGGCAGTGACCATTGTATTGACGCGCGCAATTACTGGCGGGGTAGACACCCATGCCGATACCCACGTCGCGGCTGCGCTGGATCCGGTCGGCGGGCTGCTCGGCGTCAGGGAGTTCCCCGTGAGCGCGGCCGGCTATGCGGGCCTGCTGGGCTGGCTGGGCGGGTTCGGGACTGTGTGCCTGGTCGGGATCGAGGGCACCGGCAGCTACGGCGCCGGCCTGACCCGCCACATGTCAGCTGCCGGCGTCCGGGTCGTCGAGGTTGATCGCTCCGACCGGCAAGACCGCCACCGCCAGGGGAAATCCGACCCTCTCGACGCGGTCAGCGCGGCACGTGCCGCGCAGTCCGGCAGGGCCCGCGGCGCGCCGAAAGGACGGGACGGCGCCGTGGAGGCGGTCCGGGCGCTGATGGTCGCCAAGCGCAGCGCCCGCTCCGAGCGGACCCAGGCGATCAACCAGGCCCGGGCCCTGATCGTGACCGGCCCCGATGACCTGCGCGCCCGGTTCGCCGCCCACGCGACCGCTGACCTGGTCACCGACCTGGCGTCCCTGCGGCCCCGGCCCGGCGCGGTCGTCGGCTACCACACCCGGATCGCGCTGCGCGAGCTGGGCCGTCGCGCCGAGTTCCTCGACAGCCAGATCATCTCCCTCGACGCGCTCATCGTGCCCCTGGTCACCGGGCACGCCCCCGGCCTGCTCGCCCTGCACGGCGTCGGCTCAGACACCGCCGCCTTGCTCCTGATCGCCGCCGGGGACCACCCCGAGCGGCTCCGCTCCGAAGCCGCCTGGGCCCACCTGTGCGCGACCGCCCCGATCCCGGCCTCCTCCGGCAAGACCATCCGGCACCGCCTCAATCCCGCCGGCGACCGGCAGGCCAACCACGCTCTATGGCGGATCGTGATCACCCGGATGAGCTCCCACCCGCCGACCCGCGCCTACGTCGAGCGGCGCACCGCCGAAGGCCTGTCCAAGAAAGAGATCATGCGCTGCCTGAAACGCTACGTCGCCCGCGAGGTCTACCCCTGCCTCCGCGCCGCCACTGACTGAACCTTTTTCATCCTCCGATCTCGCGGGCCTGAAGGACGTGGATGGCTTTGGCGAGCTGGCCGGCGCGCCAGGGGCAGCAGCGGAGTTTGCGCAGGATGCGCCAGGTCTTGAGCTGGGCGTTGGCCCGTTCACCGGGGCTGCGTAGCTGGGCATGAGCGCGGTTGGCGTCCTTTTGCGAGGCGGGCTTGCCCCGGCCCCGGTAGGGGATGCGCACGTGTTCACCAGCGCCGGCGTAACCCTTATCCGCCAGTATCACCAGCCCGGAGTCAGCCAGTTCCCGCAGGATGCCCCAGATCCTGGCGGCGGTCAGGTCATGGACCGCTCCGGGCAGGGGCCCGGAGACCCAGAGGATCTCCCCGTCCGGGGCCGAGATGACCTGCAGGTTCATGCCGTGACGGCGGTGCTTGCCGGAGTAGAACGGCCGGTCAGCCGCCACCCGGTCGACCGGGACTAACGTGCCGTCGATCACCACATAGGCGTGCCCGGCCTTCTTCGCGTCCCGCAGCGCGCCGTGCAGCTTCGGGGAGCGGGCGGCCAGGAGGGCGGCGGTCTCGTTCACGTAGCGCCAGGCGGTGGCGGTGCCGACGCCGAACCCGGCGGCCAGCCCGGCGAACGTGTCCCCCTTACGCAGGTAGGCCAGGACCAGCAGGGCCTGCTGGCCCGGGTTGAGCTTGCGCCAGGGCGAGCCGATCCGGCGGCGGTGCCGGCGGATGATCCCGGCGGTGTAGGTGAGGGTCTGCGACGACAACGGCAGCGCGGCACGGTAGAAAAGCATCAGAGCCCCTTGGCGGATGCTGCGGATCTTGGTCGATCGCTTCATCTACCAGGGGCTCTGCCATGTCCCAAGCCGACACGCCGCCCGTGATCAGCCCATATGCCTGACCACTCCAAGATCAGGATGAAAAAGCCTCACTGACAGCCGCGACTCCGGGGGCGGCCTGACCCTCTAATCGGCTGCCGCACCCAGGTGCTGGCCTTCTATCGATTTGTCGGCCGCCCCCGGTCACACCAGACCCGCTGCCCGCGTGACCTAATAAGAGCCTGCCCTCCACCCGGAGTGGCCCTTCCCTGTCGTGTCCGCACCCAGCAGCCCTAGCCAGAGCACATTTCCCCGAGCCCGGAAAATAAAAACCAAAACACCATCCGAGCCATTGACAGACATAGGAGCATCGATATGCGCGATCTGAATTTATAAAGTTCAGGAGAAATCTCACCACGAGTGACGGAACAGCTGCCCCGAGCCCAGCCCAGGACCTGGGCTCTGAGCGCCGCAGGGGCTGCCGCTCGCGAGGGCGAAGCCCAGCTCGAACGCATGTGCGGCATCTCACGCGATCGTTTTGCAGTACTTTGCTGCTGTACGCACCGACTTGCCCACGGTCACCCAGATGTGCCCACGGTCACCCAGATGCCTGCGGCACTCCGATGCGCTTGCCATCAGCCGAGTCAGGCCTAGGATCGGACCGAACTGATCCCGCGAGCCACGGTAGCTGCGGGCCCCGAGGGCGTGCCAGTCCCCGACCTGCAGCTGGGCGGTGATGTAGTCCTTGTGCACGGCGATCGCCGACGAGGTCACCTGCCGCAGCGTTCTCCCTGCTCGGCGTCGGCGGCCTGCTGGCGCTGCCCATCTTCGCGCTGCCCGCCATCGTGGCCGGCGTGCCGGTCAGCCGTGGGCTCGCCCACACCGCCCTGCTCGGTGTCGCCGGGTTCGTCCTGTTCGCCATTGCCGGCGTGATCATCATGCGCACCGACTGGCCCCTGGCCACGGCCGGGCGGGCCGCTCAGAACTTGTACAACCGCCTCACCCGCGGCCACCGCCCGCCGGTGACCGGCCTGGACAAGCGGCTGCTGGCCGAACGCGACACGATCAAGGCAGTGCTGGGCAGCAACTGGCGGCAGGCGGTTCTGCTGACCGCCGGCCGCCTCGGCTTCGACTACGGCTGCCTGCTGGCCGCCTTGCGCGCCACCGGCGCCGAACCGCAGCCTTCCCTGGTGCTGTTGGCCTACTCTGCCGTCGGCATCCTCGCCCTGTTCCCCGTCACCCCGGGCGGCCTGGGCATCATTGAGGCAAGCCTCAGCGGCCTGCTGATCCTGGCCGACGTCCGCGCCGGCTCCGCCGTGCTGGCCACCCTGGCTTACCGGATCGCCTCCTACTGGCTGCCCCTCCTCGCCGGGCCGTCGGCCTACCTGCTCTTCCGCCACCGTTACGGACGGCCGGCCCCCCAGCGTGCCACGCCGGAAGCGGGCAGCCAGCCATGAGGGTCGCCAGGCGCGATGACCTGAGGATGTCCTGGCCTGGCTCGCCGTTGGCTACCACGGCATCTGCCAGTAGCCCCGAACACATCCGCGTTCAGATGTCGGCGGTCACGCGGCTGGATACTGCGGCGGCGGCCGTGCCAGTATCGAGGATGCTGATCACATCTAAGGACCGTGACGACTAGCGGTGGCTGGCGTGCCTGGCCGGATTGATCGCCGCCACGGGAAGGGAGCTTTCCGGTGAGTTTGGTCCGGTCAGTGGAGGTGGCGGGGCATCCTGTCGCCCGGCTGGAGCCGGTCATCGGCCGGGAGCGGTTGGCCCGGCTGCAGGGGGCATCCAGCCAGTTTCGGCAGCGGCTGGCCGGACACACCATCTGGAACGTGAGCTCAACCGCGGTTGGCGGTGGCGTCGCAGAGATGTTGCACGTCATCGTCGGGCGACCTTGCCGCTGGACGACCCCGAGGAAAACGCCGCTATGGTCAACGCCCTGCAGCGGCACGCCACCGTCATCGCCCAGAAGAGCCTTGCAGAGGGGTTCGGGCTGACCGTGGCCGAGGGCATGTGGAAAGGCCGGCCCGTTGTCGGCTCGGCAGTCGGCGGGATCATCGACCAGATCGCCGACGGCACCGGCATCCTGCTGCCCGACCCACGTGACGGGCAAGCGTTCGGGATGGCAGTACGCAGGTTGCTCGACGACCCAGACGAAGCAAGCAGGATGGGACGTGCCGCGCATGCCCACATCCGCGAGCAGTACGTGGGCGACCTGCACCTGCTGCGCTACGAGCGCCTATTCAGTGAGCTGATGCAAGACCGCTGAGAGCGCGCCGAGCAACTCACCGAGCGGGCGCTCGATATCGGAGCGGGGACGGCCTGCTCTTGAGTTCCTGGCGCTGCTCGCCCGGGGCCGGGATCTGGGCTGCCCGCGGCCAGGTGAGCGAGGCGCTAGCGACGGTCCGGGGATATGGCGGACTGCCGGGCCGCTGGTCCTTGTGAAGAGGTGAAGGCCGCTGGGAGAGTGGAAGCTCACCCAGGAGGTAGCCCATAGCAGTCCCGTCCGCCACCGCACTCGCTCCATCCCTGGGAGGTCCTCATGCTCCCCGGAGTCCGACGGTTACCGGCAAGTAAGGGCCGGGTCGAAGGCCCTGCACGCAGATCTGACCTGGTATCAAGGCCTCGATGGCTGAGCGCTCTGGGCCTGGCACCGCCTCACCGGGATGAGAAGGCAGCGCTCTTAGCGCCTCCCGCCCCTTCCTTTCTTCTCACGATTCAGGACAGGATCCCGCCGATGACCACCTCTGACACCACCGCTGCCGCGCTATCCCCCGAGGGCAAGCTCATCGGCCGGGTCGCCTTCGTCACAGGGGGCACGCGCGGCATCGGCGCCGCGATCTCCCAGAGCCTGGCGCGCCAGGGCGCGACGATCGCCGCCGGCTACGCTGGCAACCTTGCCAGGGCCGAGGCCTTCGCCGAAGAATTCCGCTCCAAGCACGTCGATGACGGCGTGAAGATAACGCTGCACCAGGGCAACGTCGCCTCCGGCGACGACTGTCGGCGCGCGGTCGGCGAGGTCATCGAGCAGCACGGGCAGCTCGACATTCTCGTCAACAACGCGGGCATTACGAGCGACAGCACGATCGCCAAGATGACCGATGACAGCTGGAACAAGGTCTTGTCCGTCAACCTCTCCGGCGTCTTCTTCCTTTCCCAGGCCGCGCTGGCGCACATGCTCGAGCGCGGCACGGGCCGCATCATCAACGTCTCGTCTGTCATCGGGGAGACGGGCAGCATCGGCCAGGCCAACTACGCGGCGTCGAAGTCAGGCCTCTTCGGCCTGACAAAGGCGTTTGCACGTGAGGCAATGTTCCAGCTCGGCCGCTCGGGAAAGCTCAGCGGCAACAGGGTCAGCGTCACGGTCAACACAGTCACCCCGGGCTACGTTGCCACGGAGATGCTTGAGGGAGTGCCGGAGAAAGTTCTTGAGAAGATCAGGTCCCAGATCCCAATGGGCCGTGTCGCGGAGCCGGAGGAGGTCGCGCGGGTTGTCCACTTCCTCGCCGCCGACGCCGCTGGGTATATCACCGGCCAGGTGTGGGGGGTCAACGGCGGCCTGGACATGTAACACAGGCAGGAGCGTAAAGGGAGGACAGTCCAGCCGCGTCGCTGGGGCGAGGCCCTCACCGACACGGTGGTGTCGCCGCTGACGTCCGCTCACGCCGCGACTGGCGTGAATGCGGGCTTCCCGGGGACCGGAGCAGATCGATTATCGCGGATGCGCAGAGGGCCGGTCGGCGCACTCGATGGCAGCAGCGGGGCCACTGGCGCCATGCTCGCGATCGCGTGACCGGTGAACCGAGGCCTTCGTGCCCGGATCGCCGACTCAGGTGCGGGTGGCAGTCGTGTCGGCTGTGGCGGCGGCCGCAGGCGGATTATCCGGTTCTGTGCGCCGTGGTCGCGGACTTGCCTGCTGGCCAGCGACAGGCCATCGATCTGTGCTGCTACGCCGAGCTGCCCGCCGGTTCGCCTGGCGCGGCCAGGGTCAGCCTGCATAAGGCGTGCCGTCGGATTGGACGGCCGGTGGGCAGGACGTTTGCCTCTGGCGAGGGCCCCTGTGCGGCCAGAGTGTGAAGGGGACCGCTCCACATAGCCGGGTGGTGCTTGCGGGGTTCAACTCCACCTGGGGAGGTTGGTGTGCAATCCGAGGCCGAAGCGATGCTCCTGGACCGTTACCTTCCCCAGTACGACGTCACAGAGACGCACGCCGTCATTGTCGATGCTGACACCGACCTCACGTGGCAGGCGGTCCGGCGGAGCGACCTGTCCCGGTCCGCGGCGATACACGTGCTTCTCGGGCTGCGCAGCTTCCCCGGCCGGCTGCAGCGGGTCCTCACGAGGCAGCCACCGGGATCTGCGCGCCCGCCGTTGACCCTCGGCGACATGGAGCGCGCCGGCTTCCTGCTCCTGGGCGAATCGCCCGGCCACGAGATCGTGTTCGGCACTGTCGTGCAGCCGTGGAAGGCCGTCACCGGCGAGGAGCCCGCGCCGCAGGCCGGACCCGGCCGGTTCGCCGCGTTCGACACCCCCGGGTACGTCAAGGTCGCCTTCAACATCCGGGTGGAGCCCTACGGCAGCGGGCGTGCCCTCATCACGACTGAGACACGGACGGCAGCCACGGACCCTGCGAGCCTCCGCCGCTTCGCCCGCTACTGGTTGCTTGTTGGCCCGTTCAGCGCGCTGATCCGCCGGCTGATGCTACGGATCGTGAAATCCGATGCCGAGCGACGACCTGGCCACACGAGCACCACCCGCCCACCCGGCGCGTGAGCCGCGGACGACACGTCCCGGCCGAGGACCGACCCGGCGTGGCTGGTGACCCCGGTCGGTACCGGCACCGGGCCCAGACCGATGTCGCCGGCGTCTGCATGCGCCGTCACCTGCCCGGAAAGGGACTCCAGCCGGATCGTGACGACGTTGTCATTGACCCGTATGGTCATCGCCAGGGAGGCCACTCCGTGAGCAACTCGCCCGCCAGCTTGGCGAGCAACGCGCCGCGATCCGCCACTCCAGCCCGCCCGCCGCTACCGACCACGACCCGGCCACACACCCAGATCCCCTACGTCAGCGACATGTCAACGACACAAAACCAGCCCTCCACCAGGGCCTTTTCCAAACGGACTTAAGATAACGGCCGCTATGCGTGGATTGGTGACTGACATCAGGTAGCGCGGAGTGCGCGCATACCTGGGTGTTCTGTGCGGACCGCGAGGTGTATTACTGAAAGTAACTTCACAGACACTTCAGGGTTCAGGGCTCCCGCCGTACTGCCGCCCGTGCAGTTCCTGAGGCCAAACTGCGGAAAGTCGAGGTGATTATTGTGGCGGATCGAAACGAGGTCTGCTGCTTGGCCCGTGCGCTGTGTCCGTGTGTCGCGATCGGCGGGTTGGTCAGGCGGTTCGTAGCGCTTCGGTGGGGCTGAGGCGCGCGGCTTTTGTGGCGGGGTAGAGTCCGGCGATCGCGCCGATCACGAGGCCGGCGGCGGGGGCTGCGATGAGCGCGTAGAGGGGTACGACGAATGGCTCGTTCTTGGCCTGCGAGTAGATCCAGGTGGCCCCGGCGCCGAGGATCAGGCCGGTGACCCCGCCGAGCACGGCGAGCAACGCGGATTCGGTGAGGAACTGGACGGCGATGTGGCGGCGGGTGGCGCCGAGCGCTCGGCGCAGCCCGATCTCGCCGCGGCGCTCGAGCACGCTGATGACCATGATGTTGGCGATTCCGATCGCGCCGACCAGGAGCGCGACCGCGCCGAGCCCGACCAGCAGGGTGGTGAACTGGCCTTTGGCGGCGGCGCGCGCCTCCAGCAGGTCTGAGGGGCGGCTGACCTGGACCCCTGAGGGGTCTTGGGGGTCGGCGGTGGCGGCGAGCAGGTTGGCGACGCCGGTGACGTCGTTCTGGCTGGCGCGCACGTAGATAACGGTGGGGTTGGGCTGCACCTGGAAGAGGTGCTCGGCGGCCGGGAGGCTGATGAACACCGCGGAGTCGAGTGAGGTGTCCAGGGTCGCGGAGCTCATGATGCCGATCGCGGTGAACCACGTGTTGCCGAGGTAGACCATGAGGTTGCCGCCGGCCTGGGTGATCTGCAGCACCTGCGCGGCCTGGTAGCCGAGCACCGCCTCGGGGTAGCGGTCTGAGACCGCGTCGAGGAAGTGCCCGGAGAGCATGTGCGTGCCCATCACCGCCGGAAGGTTCCCGTCGGCGGCGTCGACGCCGATCCCTCCGGACTGCTCTGAGGGCACGAGCGGAGTGCGGTACACGTTTACGCCCGGGACCTGGTAGACGGCGGCGTCGCCCAGCACGTTGCCCATGTGGCCGATCATCGGCACGGCGGTGCCGGGCAGCACCTTCTGCTGGCCGAGGAAGCCCTGCCCTGGTGCGACCGTCAGCAGGTTGGTGCCCGAGCCCATTGATCTCGGCGAGCAGGTTCGCCTCGCTGGAGGCCGACACGCCGACGACAGCGACCATCGCGCCGATCCCGATCGCGATTCCCAGGGCCGACAGCGCCGCGCGCAGCCGGCGCGTGCGGAAGGCCTGCAGCGCGGTTCCGAGCAGCTCGCGCGGCGGCAGCCGGGGTCGGCTGATCCGGCCCCGCGGTGGGAGCGTCCCGGCGTCTTTGCCGGTGGTCGTGCTCATTGCTGCTCGTCGGCGACGATCTCACCGTCGCGCATCTGCACACGCCGGCGGAAGGTGGCTGCGATGCTGTCGTCGTGCGTGATAAGCACAAGCGTTGCGCCCTCGGCCGCCAGCCCGTGCAGGAGCGTGATCACCTCGTGGCCGGAGGCCTGGTCCAGATTCCCGGTGGGCTCGTCAGCGAAAATAATCCGCGGTCGCTTGGCGATCGCCCGCGCGATCGCGACCCGCTGGCGCTCGCCGCCCGAGAGCTGCGTGGGCCTGAACTCGAGCCGATGCGCGAGCCCGACCCGCTCGAGCGCGAACCTGGCCGCTTGCCGGCGCTGGCTGAGTGGCTGGCCGGTGTAGAGCATCCCGAGCGCGACGTTGTCGATCGCGCTCATCGCCTCCTGCAGGTGGAAGTCCTGGAAGACGAACCCGATCTCATACGCGCGCAGGCCCGCCAGCTCGACATCCGACGCGCTTGCGAGGTCGTGGCCGGTGACCTGCACCCGGCCGCTGCTCGGCCGCTCGAGTGTTCCCATGACCGTCAGCAGCGTTGTCTTGCCCGATCCGGACGGGCCGACCACGGCCACCTGATCTCCATCGGAGATCTCGACGGTGACACCACGCAGCGCGAGCACCTCACCCGGGTATTCCTTGACGACCTCATCGAGGGCGAGCGCGATCCCGTCCGGTGGCGCTCCGCTCGCCAGCGTGTCCTCGCTGCTGCTGCCGCCTGCCGATCCGGGCTGACCGGTCATTCGCTCACCCCTGGGAGTTGGTTACCTGCATGCCTGAGTAGATCCCCGGCCCGGAGACCTGCACGTAACCGGCCGCGAACAGGCCGGTCGTGACCGGGATCAGCCGGTGCGGCGCGTGCGCCTCCTTAACCACGTACCTGCCGCCCGCGGTCGCCAGCAGCGCGGTGACCGGAACCGACAGGACGTTGCCCGCGACCGCCGCCGCGAAGTTCACGCTGACCGGCGCCTGATCCAGCCCTGCTCCGCTGACGTGTCCCTTCAGCTTGATCGTCACCGGAATCGTCGCCTGCGAGCCTGACGAGGAACCGGCGGCCGAGTTGCTGGAGCTGCTGGCGGCGATCGGGCTGACGGCCGTAATCACTCCGTTGAGGACGGTCCCGGCCGGCATCTCAACCGTCACCGGCTCCCTGGCCTTCGCCTCGCTTTGCGAGCTGGCCGGAAGATCGACCGTCACGATCAGCTGCGTCGAGGTCGTCCGCAGGATCGGTGCGGGACCGCCGCCAGCTGAGCCGGGTCTGGCGCCCACCGCCGAGACGATCTGGTCGCCGGGCAGGAACACGACCTGGCCGAGGGACAGCCTGCCGGTCTCGGCCTGCCCCAGCGACGCCTGGAGCGCCTCCACCCCCACGGTCGTCGCCGGCAGGCCCGGGGCCCCGGCGTGCGGGGCCCCGGGCTCAGGTGGCGGTTCAGGGTGTGGGGTCGGAGACTGCGGCGCCGTAGATGTCGGAGTTGCCGAACGTGTCTGGGCAGTCGGCCTGCGGGGCGGGCCTGGGGACTGTTGTGCCGGTTTGCAGCGACAGCCGCCAGGCGTCGATCGCTGGGCAGTCCGTGGCGTTCCGGGTGTCGTTCCAGACGCCGACCGCGCCGGTGCGGGTGGCCGCGGTGTAGACGTAGTCGCCGAGGAACTCGGCCTGGAGGTCGTTCTGGGAGGAGGCACGCGGGTCACCGGTCAGGCCGCGGGCCAGTGTGCCGAAGCTGCCGACGGTCCCGCTGGACACGTTCGCGTGCAGGATCGCACCGATCAGGCCACGCGTAGAACTGGTGTCGTTGCGGTAGGGGGTGGTGAAGGCGTTGTAAGTGATGTACACGTCGGTGCCGTTGGGTGAGATTGCCGGTGCGGTGTAATAGGGCCGGTCACCGGAGGGGAGCGGTACCGCGGTGGGCCCGGCGAACGAGGCTCCGGCGTTGGTAGAGGTCATCATCAGCAGTCGCTCGTGGTTGAGCCCTTGCGCGCCGTCTGCCCAGGACAGCACGATCTGGTTGGTGGCGTCGGCGCCGGTGGGCGCGCCGTTGGCGATGTCCACGCTGGGGGCGATGGCCAGGTCGTTGCGCGCGCCCGCGATGCCATCCATGACCGGCCGGCCGGTCACCGGGTCGGTGACTCCGGGTTCCACCGCCGTGGCGAGCAGCGCCGGGCCGGTGAAGTGCGCGCCGCCGTCGGTCAACTTGTACATCATCTCGTATGAGGTGCCGCCCCGGGTGCCCACGCCGAACACGTACATGTTCCCGTGGCTGTCGGTACGGATTGTGCACCCGTCGGGCTGGCTGTTGATGCCGTTGTCGGTGGCCGGGCCGACCTGCTTTTGCACCCAGGTGCTCCCGCCGTCGGTGGACCGGGCGACGATCAGCGGGGTGGGCAGCGCCTGGCCGTGGCTGTTGCTGCGGAAACTCGCCCAGCAGGCATAGACGTTCCCGAAGAACGGGCTGGTTTGTGCGTTGTCCGCCCAGATCTGCTCTTTGTCGGAGAAGGTGGTCGAGCTTTGCTTGGAGATCACTACGGGGTTCATCCAGGCCGACGCGTCGCCGCCGGCGGCGGCGCGCGGGTTGTCGCTCCGTGAGATGGCGATCCCCTCGAAGCCCTTGAACGTCTCGCTGCGCTTGGTGGTGCCGAAGTTCGACGTCAGGTTCGAGTAGTACAGCCGTGAGCCGTTGGCCCAGGAGAACGTGCCGTTCGCCCCGGGACGTGGCCCGAATGCAACTCCTGGGTCCCCGTCAGAGACCAGGCCGTTTTCGTAGTAATGGGGGAGTGTGCCGATGGGTCCGGGGTGCGGGGCACATGGGGCGGGGCCGACGCAGTCCCGCGCACTCCACCCGGTGTAGGTCGGCTGGGTCCACGAGTGACCGCCGTCAAACGAGAAATACACTCCTGAGACACCGACTCCCGGGGTGAAAGGACAGGTTGTCGGATCGCCCGCGTTACAGGCCTCCATGTCGATGTTGTCGTTAGAGCCGGCCACGACCACGGAAGGATTGTGTGCGTCAATCGCTACCGCAGGCTCGTTCTGCTTGTTCTGGGAGAAAGGAGACGTCGGGCTGCCCACCGTCACCAGCGTGCCCGTGGCCGGCGGGTCAGCGGATGGCCTGGCCATTGCCGTCCCCGTCCCTGTGAATACGACGAGCACAGCGGCCCCGGCCGCAGCGAACTTTGCCCTTGACATTGCCGCCTCCCTTGTCCTGGGCCAGGGCTCATGGCTCTGGCTCACCTAACCTGCCTGTCACGGGTAATCCAGACTGGACCTGACGGTGGGTTCCTGGCAAGACCCGATTTCGGTGCAGCCGCCGTCGGTCAGCAATTTAATTACAGACCAGCATTGAAAATTAATTCTTTCGGGAGCGTTCGCCTCTGCCCGGGCACACTGATAACTTAGCCTCGATCCACCGCGCAAAGAGATGTCCGTTCGGCCGCGTCAACCCGAAGGTCCCCTCTGAGCTGGGATGATGGGGGCTCCTTACGCTTCCGGCGCCGGGCTGGAGAGGACACCCTGGCGGCTTGGCCAGTATGGCCGTTGCCCGGATTTGAGTGAAGATTGCCATCATGGTCAAGCAAGTCCCTCCGCCGTCTGGGTGATCTTAGGGGAGCTGTCGGCACCTCTGCGCATGAGCAGCCGAGCGATGCGGGCAGCCGGACCTCCCCGCAAATGTCCAGGCAGATGGGGAGCGCATCGGCGGGGGTGTCCGCACCTAGCCGCGGATTGCGCGGGGCCACGACCCGGCGGGTGAGATGGCGGCCTTGGCAGCGCGCTGGCTGACCGGGTCGACTTCCTCCAGGGTCAGGACGGCCGGGGGCGAACGTGTTGGGGGGCAGCACTGGCCGTGAGGACGAGGGATACCCATGCCTGGGCCATCGGCGATCGCTGTCTTCAGACCGCGGGGCCCGGGCGATAAGCTCCGGATAGGGCAGGTAGCAATAGGGGCTACATCGGGGCGGTCATGAGCCAGCCACCCAGTCATGAGCAAGCGCCCCACGGGGGGCCGGTTGCACCGGTCAGCGTGGCCGATCGGAGCGAGAAGAAACGCGATCCCAAAACCCTTTCTCTGGTCGGCGCCGGGATGCTCACCATCCTGGCCTCTGTGATTACTTTGTTCGTGGATAAGCTGTCGCTCCCGCTGTATGTCTCACTGATGATTGGGCTATTTTGGTATTGGCCTTTCCGGTGCGGCGCTGCTCATGCAGACGGCCCCCGAGCGTTGGACGCGCTCTAAGACCGCTTCCTCACCGGGAAGCGGTTCGCACGGACCGGTCGAGATGACACTGAAGATAGCCCCGGATCAAGGTCTGATCGACAGCGCACTCTTTGTTTCCGGCATCTGTCCGCGGCCGGGTGGCGAGGTCCACGTTTACCTCGACGGCAAGGACCTTTACGCGCCGGCCACCTGCCAGGCCAACCACACCTACAGAACATCGTATAGCCCTAGCCAGAAAGGCGAGCTAACCTGGTTCGACGGATCCGGAAAGCAGCACGGCATGACCTTGACCGCCGGTTCGGTGTATATTGTCTACGCACAAACCACCTACGGGGACTGGGTCTCGCCCAGCGTTAAATACCGGGTGGGGTAGATGCGAGCCTTGGTCTCCGTCTGGCCATCACAGGAGCAGCCCGTACCGTCGCCCGCTTCTGCCGCTCCCAGCGGCGCCGTTCTGCGAGGCACGCTGTATGGCGTGGATGAGGGTGCACCGTTGACCTTCTTGACAGGGGAGGGGTGCTGGGCCCCGGCGGGTACATTACCAAGCCGCGCGGCGAGCTGCACACCATGTGAAACGCCGGAACAGACCCAGCCATGCAGCCACCGGCACACCGGTACTTGGGATGAACGTTGCTGTGGCCTGATAGGAGACGGGAAGCCGCTTCTGCGCCTCATCGGGCGGTTCGTAGGTGAATGTCTCGTCAAGCTGGCCGTCCACGGCGCGTGACGTCGACAGGAAGCTGGTTGGAGCGGTAGGTGCCCGCATAGGGCGACAGATCTGCACCGCCCCGGGTTTTGTAGAGACTGGGTTTCCCCCGCTTGCTGATCTTGTGGTGTTGTGAGTCTTTCCTTTGGGGCCGTTCCCGCCGCTGTTATGGGATGCCGGACCGCAGCTGCTGTCAAGGCCATGGCGCCTTGACAGCGGCGAGGACCGGCGCAGCATGGGCAGGCGGGGAAGGCTCATGGCTGCTGGCCTTCCAGCCAGTTCTGCTCGTACTCAGCGGGTGGGATGTCGCCAAGCGGCCCGTAAAGCCGCCGGTTATTGAACCAGCCTGCCCACCAGGCGGTGGCCGCCTCGACCAGGGCCACGCTGCGCCAGGGGCCGCGGTGGCGGACCAGTTCGGCCTTGTACAACCCGATGATCGTCTCCGCGAGGGCGTTGTCGTAACTGTCCCCTTTGGACCCCACCGAGGTGACCGCCCGGCCTGTTCCAGCCGGGTGGTGTAGCGGATGGCCAGGTACTGGCTACCGCGGTCGCTGTGATGTACCAGCCCGGTGAGGCTTTGCCCGGCGCGAAGCCGCGCCGATACGGCCATCTCCAGGGCGTCCAGCGCCAGCGAGGCCCGCATGTGGCCGGCCACCCTCCAGCCGGCGATCATCCGGGAGAACGCGTCGATCACGAACGCGGCGTAGGCGAACCCGCCGGCGGTGAGGGGCACGTAGCTGATGTCCACCACCCACAGCCGGTTGGGTGCTTCGGCGTGGAAGTTGCGGTTGACCAGGTCCGGCGGCCAGCCGGCCCGCTCCGCGGGGATGGTGGTGCGGGTGGCGCGGCCGCGGCGCACCCCGCGCAGGGCCGCCGCCCGCATCAGCCGTTCCCCCGTGCACCGCGCGCAGGTGATGCCCTCCCGGTGCAGCTGCAGCCACACCTTGCGCGCCTGCCATTCGCTGACCCTCTGCATGAGGGGCAAGAACCGGCCCTGAAACGGCAGATTCAGCACGTGGTCCGTGTAGGTGACTACCGGATCATCTACGACGTGGACGACACCAGCCGCACTGTCACTGTCGCCGTGGTGGGGCACCGCCGCGAGGTGTACCGCGGCCTGGATCTCTAGCCTCACCGTGGCCGCCTGGCACGGGGCTTTCCGCCGCACGTGCGCTGGCTGGCCGTGGGCCGCTTCCCTTCGCCGGTGGACGCCCCGGAGCCTGCGTCGCTGAACCTGTTCACCTGCGGGAACAGCGGTGGTCCGGTGTGCCCGGCCCCTGCTGCCTACCCTGGCAGGGGCTGGTAGCTGGCTGGGACCAGGCTGACCCGCACGTTGAGGACGTTCAGGCCGGCGGTGTTGAGGTCCTGGCGGAGCACGGCGAGGCTGGGAGCCGGGCTGGGCCCGGTGGCCTCGACCAGCACCCGGTCGCCGGTGACGGTGACGCCGACCACGGACCAGCCTGCGTCGTTGGCCCAGTGCGCGGCCACCGCCTGGACGTCGGTTTGCCGGGTGGTGGTCTTGTCGATCCGGTCCGAGCTGATCCACAAGGGGACGATGACCGCCAGCAGGAGGGCGGCAATGATGGCGACGGCGCCGCGGTAATGGAAGGCCGGGACGGCCGTCTGGCGGGAGACCCGGCGGACCCGGTAGACGGCCATGACCACGATGCCGCTCGCCAGGATAGCCGCGACGTTCGTCGTGAACAGCATGAACGCGGCCAGGGACTCGCGGGGGCACCAGATTCGAGGGTGAGGCCGACGACGGCGAGGGGCGGCACGAGGGAGATGGCGATGGCCACGCCGGGCAAGGTGTCAGAGATATCGGACCGGACTAGCGCGACGGAACCTACCGCTCCGGTGGCCAGCGCGGCCACCAGGTCGGCGATCTGGAGGGTGACCCGGGCGGCCACCTGGGCGTTGGTAGCGGCGACCACCGGGTAGGGGACGAACAGGCCGAGCAGCCAGCCGATCCCTACCACGGCGGCTGCGCCGGCTAGGACCAGAAGCAGGCACCGGCGCAGGTTGGCTCCGTCGGCCAGCACTACAGCCAACACGATCCCCAGGATCGGGGTCATGAGCGGGGCGACGATCATGCCCCGATCACGGTGGCCGTCGAGTTGCTGACCACCCCCGCAGACGCGATGACCGCCGAGAGCGGCAGCAGGAGCCAGAACCGGCTCAGCCGGCGGTTGCGTTCCGGGCCGTCGAAGAAGAGCTGATCGCGCATCCGCGCGACATCGGCTTGGTCCAGGCTGGTCACGAACATCGTTCCTCCTGACGGTGGCCGGGCCTGTTCTTGCACCGCGCAGAGGGCAGAGCCATACCGCAGGCATCCGCTCGGCCAGCAATGCCAGGATCCACCGGGCCAGGGCCCCGGGCCGCTCCGGGGCCAGGCCCGTCAGCCCAGACGTATGCGTGAGCGCGCGAACAAACGGCGGCACTGCCATCCGTGCCCCGCGAACCTCTCCGGGCAGCGATAGACTGACTCACCTTCCGGGCTCGGCGCCGGTGGCGAGCAGAACGGCGGCCCAGCCGGCCCAGGAGGAGGGCAGCCTTCACCGCCGACGTCATTGTCGGAGCCCCGGCTGCTGGCACAGCCACTGCGCATAGGACCTGGAGTCATCCACGCCAGGTTGCATGCCACCGGGCAGGGCCGGGGCGAACACGAGCGCAGCGGTCGCCTCCAGGACGCTGCGCAACAGGCCGGCGGGCCCGGTCGCCTCGCAGCCCAGCGACCACCAGTCCTCGCCACGGGTGCAGACCTCGGTGAGTTCCACCTGGCAGCGCGGTTCCCCGTCCGGCTCCGCGGCGAGCGCCACCATCTGCCCGCCGGCGGATGAGAACCGGCTGATCCGCCGCCTCTTGCGGACTGGCCGCCAGCCGGTCGGGTCGGCGCTGTACTGGCTGAGGGGGCGGAAGGGAAACGCCCACTTCTGCCAGAACTCCATCCGCCCGCGGGCGCGGCCCGCCACCTCCAGCATCCCCGGGCTTCCGCGGAACACCTTCACCTCTAGCGCCCCGCCCCCGCGTACCTTCACCGACAGACCGGGCAACGGCGGATCCAGCAGGTAGGTATCCTCGCGTGATTCCATCTCGGCCGGGAACCGCCCGAACCATCGGGCCACCGCGGCCGTCAGCTGGCCCGGGAAGATCCATCGCGCCTCAAGGCTGTGGACCCCTTCGCCGACCGGGCTGTCAGGCGGTTGCGCCGTCATCGCCATAGGCTTCTGTCCTTGCTTTGCCTTGTCGCTACCGTGCTACCAGGTCAGCTCAGCCGTATCAGGCCGCTGACTGCCAGGTAGGCGCCCAGGATCAGGGCGGTGTAGGCCATGAGCTGCCGGGCGTGGGCCAGCAGCCAGCCTTGGGTGTGCTTGAGCGCCTCCTTGGTGGCCTCGGGCCGCAGCTCCAGGAACGCGAACGGGATGATGATCAGCGCGAAGTCGATGAGGACGAAGACGGCGACGGCGACAACCTGGGCCGCGGTCGAGGATTTGCTAGTGACCAGGATGTGCAGCGCAGTGAGGTAGCTGGCGCCCGGGATGCCGACCATCGCGCCGACGAGCATGGCGAGCCCGAGGCGGGGCTCAGCCAGCACCCGCTGCGCCCAGCCGTCCTTCTTCGCCTCCTTCGGCGGCTTTTCCGGCTGCCCGCCCCCCGTCGGGACTGCCACCTTCCGCCGGCCGTGCAGGCGGCCCGTAGCGACCAGCCCGCCGACGGCGAGCAAGAGCAGGCCGATGCCCAGGTCGACGCCCGCGCTCACCGTTTTCTGGGCCTTGATGGCATCGGCGTGGAAGACGAGCACGTCCAGCAGGCCGACCGTCAGGGCCACCGTCAGGCCGCCGAGCAGGACGCACAGGAACATCGCCCGCGGCCGCCGGTTCTCGATCAGCAGCAGATCAAGGGCCAGCAGTTTCGGGTTCAGCGCCGCGAGGAGCGCCAGCGCGAAGAACTCGGCGCTCATCGCCGGTCAGCTAGCAATGGTCATCGTCTCCGGTATGCGCGGGCCTTGTCAGTGGCCATCCGGGGATGGGGAGCCGTGGATGGGCAGGTCGCCGCCTTCGGCGGCGGCCCGCTCCTCCTTATCCGGCAGCCCGCGCACTAGCTGGATGATCGCGACGGCGATGGCGGCGCCGATCACCGGCCCGGCGATATACACCCACCAGCCGGTGTAGTTGTTGCCGACGATGTCGGGGCCCAGGGTGCGGGCCGGGTTCATCGACGCCCCGCTGATCGGGCTGGCGAACAGGCCGAGCAGCGCGACGGTCGAGCCGACCGCGATGGCGGCGTTATGGCCGATGCTGCGGCCCCCGGTGGCGGTGTTGAGGATGACGCTGACCAGGATCGTGGTCAGGACAATCTCCATCACCAGCGACCGCCAGTCGCCGCCGGGCTTGGCGATCGGGTAGTTCCCGCCCGTGCTCACGTCACCGAACATCAACTGCAGGAACAGGGCGGCGCAGATAGCCCCGGCGAACTGCACCACCCAGTACGGCAGCACCCATTTGGCGGGGAACACCCCGCGGGCGGTGAAGCCGAAGGTCACGGCCGGGTTGATGTGCAGTCCCGACAGCGGGCCCCACGCATAGATCATGGCCATGACGACCGCCCCGGGCGCGATCACCGCCGCGGTCCGGCTGATCGGCCCCCCGCCTGCGTAATGATCGATCACCCCGGATCCGGCGGCCACCGTGACCAGCACGAACGTGCCCAGGAACTCAATGATCAGCCGGATCCACAACGGCCGCTGCCGGAGAGTGTCTTCCTCGAACCGGATGAGGTAGCGGCGCCCGAGCGAGGCAGCGTGTTCGGAGTCCATATCGGCGGTGACGTCAGCCATGGCGCCGGCCTTCCATGTTTCGCTTCACGGATTGGATGGGCGGATCTGGGCCCGGTGTCAGATCTCGGTGGCCGCCTTGGCCCTGCCGTCCTTCACGGCGGCCTGGAACGCCTCGTAGTCGCGTTCGTTCTGGTCGGCGTAGGTTTCAGCGAAGTCGGCGATCGCCTCGTCGAACCGGCCGGAGCCGCCGAGATAGGCAGCCAGCGCGACCCGGTCACCAGAGCGGGCGTGCGCCCGGGCCAGGGTCCACCCGCACAAGCCCGCGTAGACCGCCATCCCGGATGGGACCATCAGCTCGATCGGCACCGAGAACTTCCAGTCCTTGAGCTGGCGGACGTAGAAATCGCGGTCTACCTTGTCCGGGCCCGCGGCGCGGGTCCAGCCGAGGAAGATGTCGCTTTCGGCCTGCATCAGGTGCTGGCCGGCGACAACCCGCTCACCCTGGTTGCTGTACTGGCTCCGCCCGCAGTACTCCGCCAGAACCGACGGCTGGGCCTCTTTGGCCTGCAGGAACAGCGGCTCGGTCCCATCCCCGGCGTCCATCAGCACAATCCAGGCGCGGGTGCCGACGCTGCCGACCCCGACGACCTTACGGGCCACCTGGACCAGCGTGAACTGCTCCAGCAGGTGCCGCCGGTCGGACTGCAGGGTCCGCCGGTACTGGCCCAGCACCGTGCGGATCTCCTGGTAAATCGCGCCGGCCTGCACATCGGCGAAAACGTCTTCGATAGGCATGATCATCGGCGGGTCGTTGATGATCCGCCGCTGCCCGTCGGCCACGGTGGTGAGCTTGCGCAACGCCAGGGTGCTGTCCTTGGTGTGCGCCTTGGCCAGCATTGCCTCAGCCTTCTTGAACCTTTTCGCCTTCATCTGGGACCTGAACCCGCCGATGGCCTGCTCAATGTCCAGATGCGCATACCACACGCCCAGCAGCGGCTGGTCCGCGAAGCCGCGCATCGCCGTGCGGTATCCCCCCGCCGCCGCCAGGACGATCCTGCGGCGGGCCTTGGCCGGGAACCCGTTGTCGCGCCCCGCCACAGCCAGGCTCGCCGCCAGCCGCTTGACATCCCACTCGAACGGTCCCGGCAGGGTCTCATCGAAATCGTTGACGTCAAAGACCAGGTTCCGCTCCGGCGACGCGAACGCCCCGAAATTGGACAGGTGCGCATCCCCGCACAGCTGCACCCGCAGCCCCGAAGCAGGCGTCGTGGCCAGGTCAGCCGCCATCGGCAGCGCCGCCCCCCGGTAGAACGTGAACGCCGACACCAGCATCCGCCCGTGCCGGACCGGCACCAGTTCCGGCACCCGCGACTCTGCTTGCTCCAGGAGCAGCCCCACCGGATCCCGCGGCCCATCCGGCCGGAACTCGGCATGCGACTCCAGCGGCGCCTGCGCCCGGGCATCCTTTCCCCGAGCCACCCGGTCCGCGTGGCTCAGTTGTTGCTCCTCTGTCCCGGGCCGCCCTGAGCCTCTGCCCGATGCTCGCGCGGCAGGGTGTGCCGACACGCGGCCCTTAGTCTTCACAGTCATAGCCATTCCTTCTCTAGGCCGGCGTTGTCAGCAACCGTCCGTTTCCTCCAGCGCGGCCGTGATGTCGTACCCGAGCGCCATCGCCACATCGGGGGCAGCGCAGACGATCCTGCCGAGCCCGGCTACCGGGGCGATCGCCAGTAGCACGTCTGCGATCTCGTCCTCGGCCGCGCCCGCCGCCAGCGCCCGGCCGGTGCTCCATTCCAGGCACACCGCCGGTGATCCCATGGCCACCAAGACCGCTAGTTGCAGCAGCGCCGCCGTTTGGGGATCCAGGACCGATGTCTTGACCAGGCCAAGCCCGAGCCCGGCCTCGTCTGTGACGAAGCCTTCGTCGATCATCGCCAGCCTGCGCAAAGTCTCCTGGAATCTCGCCGTCTGGCCCATGTCCTCCCCGCCCGCCGTCTGGCACCATTCCACGTCGTGGCCGGGCGAGTTCCATCCACCCGATGGGATGAAACGCGGTCATCGACCTCCAAGGCCCCAGCTCAGGGACCAGGCGACTGCCTGGGTCCGGGAGGAGGCCCCAGCTCTGCAGCCCGGGCAGTTGTTCGATCCGCCCTCCCGGCCGCTGCCCTGCCAAGCTGGGCCCGTTCGCGGCCCGCCGCCCCGGGCGCTGCGGCGTCCAGGGCGCCGGACAGTGCCTCAGCGTTGGGCGGAACGCCTCGGGACGTTGTGCCTGGCTGACAAGCATCGGATCGGCAGTCAGTCGGCTAAACGTCGCTTCCCAGCTCGCCGGCCGGCCCCTGCCGCCGGCCCTTGCCGGTCATGCAGCGTTTGGAGTGGGTTAGCCCGACCGGGCGTATGGGCGTGCCTTGACCTTGTCTGAGGGTTCAGCAGACTATGGAGCGGCCAGACCGTTCGGGGGGACTGTCGGATCATGGGCGAGAGCGGCGTGCGTCAGCGGGACAGCCGGTCACAGCGTGCGGGCGGGTCACCGTCCGATCTCGTCGCGTCCAAGCTCCATCCTCCGCTGATACGGCCCGGGACCGTGCGCCGTTCATCTCTGATCGAACGTCTCGCGCGGGGCGGTCCCCGCCCGATCGTCTCGGTGGTCGCGCCGGCCGGCTACGGGAAGACGACGCTGCTGTCGCAGTGGGCCGGGCGTAACGGCCAGTCGTTTGCGTGGGTGTCGGTTGACGAAGGGGACAACGACCCGAAGGTCCTGCTCAGCTACGTCGCGGCAGCGCTTGATGCGGTCGAGCCGATCGATGAGCGCGTGTTCGACGCGCTGGCATCCCCGGTGAGCTCGGTGCCTGGCTCGGTCGTCCCCAGACTGGGGTTGGCGTTTTCGTCGATGACCTCGCCGGTGGTGCTGGTCCTGGATGACGTGCACGTGCTGCACAACTCCGAATGCCGCGCCGCGCTGTCGGTGCTGGCTGATCATGTGCCGGGCGGCTCGCGGCTGGCGTTCGCCGGCCGGGCCCCGCCGCCACTGCGGATCCCGCGGCTGCGCGCCGAGGGCAAGATCATGGAGATCGGCCCGGACGACTTGTCGCTGACCTGCGACGAGGCGTCGTCGCTGCTGCGCAATGTGGACCTGACTCTGGCCGAGAAAGATATGGCGGAGCTGCATCAGCGGACCGAGGGGTGGCCGGCCGGGCTGTACCTGGCGGCCCTTTACCTCAGGGATGGAGGCTCGCTCGCGAGCGCGGCGTTCTCCTTCGGTGGCGATGACCGGCTGGTCAGCGACTACTTGGAGTCGGAGTTCCTCTCACGGATCTCCCGCCAGCAACGGGCGTTCCTGACCCGGACCGCGGTCTTGGAGCGCATGTGCGGACCGCTGTGCGAGGCGGTACTGGACGTGAGCGGATCGGCTGCGGTCCTGGCGGATCTGGCGGAGTCGAACTTGCTGCTGGTGCCGCTGGACCGGCGGGGGGAGTGGTACCGCTACCACCATCTGTTCCGCGACATGCTGATGGGGGAGCTGCATCGCCTGGAGCCTGGCCTGATACCCGTCCTGCGGCGCCGCGCCGCCGGCTGGTGCCTGGACAACGGCATGCCCGAGGTGGCGCTGGAGTACTCCATGGCCGCGGAGGACGTCGATGAGGTCGCCCGCCTGGCGGGGCAGCTCGTGGTGCCCGCCTACCGGCAGGGCCGGGCCACAACTATCCAGCGGTGGTTCGGGTGGCTGGAGGACAGGGGAGGAATTGAGGGACACCCGATGGTCGCGGTGCTGGCCTCGTTGTTTTCGGCGCTGACGGGGAGGCCAGTTGAAGCGGGCCGGTGGGCCGACGCGGTCGATCGCTGGCAGTACGGGGCCGGGACCGATGACCCTTCCGCCGAGGCGTGGGCCGCCCTGCTCCGGGCTATCTTGTGCCGGCGGGGGACCGAGCAGATGCGCGCCGACGCAGACGAGGCCGTGCGCGGATTCGCGGCGGTGACCTTCGTGACGCCAGCCCCCGCGCTTCTGCAAGGTATCGCGCGCATCCTTGGCGGTGACCTCGATGGTGGCGACTTGTCCCTGGAGGATGCGGTCAGCATTGGGGAGGAAACCGACGCCCCGGATGATCTCGCGGTCGCGCTGTGCCAGCGATCTCTGGTGGCGATGGCACGCGACGAATGGGACCGGGCCGAAGGCCTCGCCGGGCGAGCGCGCACCGTTTTGCGCCGGGCCGGGATCGAGGAAAGCTACGCAACACCCCTCATCTCCGCGCTGCGAGCCCGCGCCGCCATGCACCGGGGCGATGGCCCGGCGGCGCGCCGGGAACTCATCAGTGCCCAGCACCTACGGTCCTTGCTGACCTACGCGCTTCCCTATCTCGCCGTCCAGGCCCGGCTCGAACTGGCTCGCGTCCACCTCGCGCTTGCCGACCAGCCAGGTGCCAGGACGCTCATGCGTGAGGTCGATGACCTGCTTAGGCGCCGGCCCGGCCTCGGGACCCTCGTCTGGGAGGCCGGGGCGCTCCGAGTCCAGCTCTCCAAGGAACGCGGTTCAGGCGTCCCCGGAGCGTCGGCGCTCACCGCCGCCGAGCTGCGCCTGCTGCCGCTGCTGTCCACCCACCTGTCGTTCCCGGAGATCGGCCAGGAGCTGTTCCTGTCCCGCTCCACGATTAAGACCGAGGCGATGTCGATCTACCGCAAGCTGGGGGCCTCCTCTCGCAGCCAGGCAGTCGCCCGGTCCCGTGAGCTGGGACTGCTGGAGGGGTGATTACCCGGGCTTCATCCCATCTGGGGGATGGAATTTGCCCCGGCACGACGTGGACTGGTGCCCAATGGGGATTCCCACGACACAGGGGGCCACAAATGACGTCGTCAACAACCCAGCCGGCCAAGGGCACCGGCGGGCGGCACGCGGAAGGCCAGGGCTATGGCCTGGTCTTGTTCGCGTCGGTCCTGCTGGTCATCGTCGGCTGCTTCAACCTGATCTACGGCATCGCCGCGGTCGCCAACTCGCACGTGTTCACCGCCAACGCGCACTACGTGTTCGGCAGCCTGCGGACCTGGGGCTGGATCACGCTGATCATCGGCGCGCTGCAGCTGCTCGCGGCCGGCGGGGTACTGGCGGGCAATCAGATGGCGCGCTGGTTCGGCGTGGCTGTGCTGGGGCTCAGCGCCATCGACCAGATGTTCTTCATCCCCGCCTACCCGTTCTGGTCCCTGATGATCATCGCGGTGGACGTGGTCGCGCTGTACGGGCTGTGCGCTTACGGCAGCCGCGCCAACCTGGAAGCCGTCTAGGACCACGGTGCGTGACATCCGGGCCAGCGTGGAGGTGCGGGCTCTCGCCGGGGCGGAGACGCTCCGCGAGCTGCACGGGGACGCCTTGGTGCGGCATGAGTGCCGGCCGTGCGGCAGGACGGGCCGCACGGCCGAGCCCACGTCGGTCATCGTGCTCGGTCACCCGGGTTTCCGGGCGGTCCGTGCCGCCCATGCTGGCTGCGCCGATCCGCAGATCATCGAGGCCGGTGCCGCCGCGATGAGTGCGGTGGGCGGCGATCTGACGCACCGCCACCACGCCAGCAGGCCCAGGAACAGGACGGTCTCGCTGCGGGGGAGACACCCGGCACGGGGGCGCCTGGCATGAAGACGACACGGCGGGCGCGCAGGCTGGTTCTGGACGGTAACCCGCTGCGGCGGCACACCGGCAAAATCGCGGCACCGGTGGGTGCTGAACGAGAGGTAGGGAACCATGAGCGAGCCTGACCGTACGAAGCTGCCGATCCGCAGGCCGCCGTTCCAGGGGGTGGCCAACAAGACGCTGGCTGGGTCGGTCCCTGACTGGGATCTGATCGGGCACGTCGAGCCTCCTGCGGGGGCCCCGAATGTGCTGCTGGTGCTGATCGACGACGCCGGGTTTGGCAATCCCGCCACCTTCGGCGGCCCGATAGCGACACCGAACTACACGCGGATTGCCGAGGGTGGCCTGAAGTACAACCGGTTCCATGTCACGGCGCTGTGCTCGCCGACGCGGGCGGCGCTGCTGACCGGGCGGAACAGCCACACGGTCGGTGTCGGCTCGGTCGGTGAGTTCGCGGGCGGGTTCCCCGGGTATTCGGCCACCCTTCCGCGCGATTGCGCGCCGCTGCCCCGGATCTTGCGGGACAACGGGTACAGCACCGCGGCGTTCGGCAAGTGGCACCTGACGCCCGACGGGCAGCAGGGCCCGGCCGGGCCGCTTGACCGCTGGCCGACCGGCTGGGGGTTCGACTACTTCTACGGTTTCCTCGGCGGCGGGGCCAGCCAGTGGGATCCGTGCCTGGCGGAGAACCAGAAGATCATCGGAACGGAGCCGGAGTACTACGACAAGGAGAACCCGTACTACTTCCCGGATGCGATGGCCGGCAAGACGATCGAGTGGCTGCACGGCGTCCGGGCCCAGGACGCGCATAAGCCGTTCTTCGTCTACTTCTCCACCGGCTGCAGCCACGCCCCCCACCATGTGGCGAAGGCCTGGGCCGACAAGTACAAGGGCCAGTTCGACCAGGGGTGGGACAAACTGCGGGAGGAAACCTTCGCTCGGCAGAAGGCGCTCGGCGTGATCCCCGCCGATGCCGAGCTGACGGCCAGGAACGAAGCGTTCCCCGCCTGGGACCAGGTTCCGGACAAGCTGAAGGCCTTCTACGCCCGCCAGATGGAGGTGTACGCGGGCTTCTCCGAGAACGCCGACCACAATGTGGGCCGCGTGATCGACGCCATCGACGAGCTCGGCGAACTCAGCAACACGCTGATCATCTGGATCTGGGGCGACAACGGCGCCAGCATGGAAGGCACCGTCACCGGCTCGTTCAACGAGCTGACCATGCAGAATGGCATCCCGCTGACCGATGAGATGCAGCTCCAGCTGGCCGAACGCTATGGCGGCATCGAAGCCTGGGGCGGTGAGCTCATGGATCCGCACTACGGCGCGGCGTGGGCGTGGGCCGGCAACACCCCGTTCCAGTGGGGCAAGCAGGTGGGCTCACACCTGGGCGGCACGCGGAACCCGATGGTCATCCACTGGCCCGGGCGGGTCACCGGAGCCGGCGGCCTCCGCTCGCAGTTCACGCACGTCACCGACGTCGCGCCGACCATCCTCGACATCGCCGGCATCCCCGTCCCCACGTCGGTGGAGGGGATCGACCAGGAGCCGATGCACGGCGTGACGTTCACCGGCACGCTCACCGACCCGGCGGCGCCCGAGCGGCACACCCAGCAGTACTTCGAGACCATCGGCAACCGGGCGATGTACAAGGACGGCTGGTGGCTGGCGATGCGGACCCCGCGGATCCCGTGGGTCATCACACCCCAGGCGCTGAAACCGTACACGCCGGGCGTCTGGGACCCGGACAGCGATCCGGTCGAGCTGTACTACCTGCCCGACGATTACAGCCAGGCGCACGACCTGGCGGCCAAGCATCCGGAGAAGGTCGCCGAGCTGAAGGAGCTCTTCTGGGCCGAGGCCGAGCGGTACAAGGTGCTGCCGCTGCTGGCGACCCTGTCCACCTTCTTCGGCATGCTGCCACCGGTCCCGGAAGAGACCAGGTTCGAGTTCCGCGGCGACGTCCAGAACGTGCTGTCAGGGATGATCCCGCGGATCTACAACCACTCGTATGCGATCAGCGCCGACCTCGTGGTCCCGGACGGCGGCGCCGAAGGGGTGATCGTGGCCGAGGCCGACCATCTGGGCGGGTTCTCCCTCTTCGTCCAGGGCGGCAAGCTCACCCACACCTACTCCATGATGGGTGTCTTCGTCTACCGGCAGCAGGCCGAGGAACCGCTGCCGGCCGGCGAAGTGAACGTCCGGATGGAGTTCGCTGCCGACGCAGCCAAACCCGCTACCGGCGGCGAGGTGACCCTGTTCATCAACGACCGGCCCGTGAGCAAGGGCCGCATGGACCACACCGTCCCGGTCCGCTTCTCCGGCTATGCCGGCCTGGACATCGGCCGCGACAACGGCGGGGTGGTCGATCTGAGCTATGCGGACAAGAAGCCGTTCCCGTTCACCGGCACGATCAAGAAGGTGGTCTTCGACGTCAAGCCACACCTGACGGACGAGGACGAACAGCAGTTGCACGCGGCTGCCCACCACGGGGACACGGCGCACGCGCTCGCCCAGTGAGACACCCACCGCGCTTGAGGAGGTTCCCGATGAAGTTCGACGACGAGACGACCGACGTGCTGATCGGTGGCTACATGTCTAAAGACGCCGCCCAGGACGACTATGAGGCGGTCCTGGCGTGCGGCGGTTACCTGCACGGCGCGGTCGTGGTGGCCAAGGACCTCAAGGGCAACCTGTCGGTGGAGCAGACCGATCACATGGTGCGCGAGGGCGCCGCGGGGCTGGGAGCGGTCGGGTTCGCGGTGGGACTGTTCGCACCGCCCCTGCTCGCCGCGACCGCTGTCGGCGCGGTGATCGGCGCCGGGGCCGGCAAGCTGCTGCACCACAGGACCGCCGGCAAACTCGAGGAGCAGGCCGGGGAAACCATACCAATCGGCGGCGCAGGCCTGATCCTCGCCTACCCGCACTCCGCGGCCACCAAAGTCGAGCCCGCCGTGACCCGCGCCATCAAGAAGGTGGTGGGCGAGGCCGAGGGCCACCACGTGCAGGCCCTCAAGGGCGCGATCGCCGACGCCCAGCAGAAAATGGCCGAA
>CAWINT010000011.1:0-341776 GCA_963837515.1 uncultured Actinomycetes bacterium | reverse complement strand
GACCGCTCCCTTTGGCCACTCGGGCAACCTGCCTGGCGCCATCACTAGGACAGCACAGTGAAGGATAGCGGAGAACCAGCCGTGGTGCGCCATCGGCCTCGCTAGATGATCACCATCAGCCTCGCTGGATCATCCGCCCGCTGGCCAGGCCGCCCACCAGCCACCCTGATCGCCCCAGGCCTCGCTGCGCAGTAGCCTCAGGACTCGACGCGCACCGTGCGGGAACGGTGCCGAGCGCTGCACCGCAGGGGACGGCCGACGTGGGATGACCCCGGCCGACCGCGGGAGGACCGACCGGAAGGGAGCCGTCGCATGGCCGACAGCAGTTTCGACATCGTCAGCAAGATCGACCATCAGGAGGTCGACAACGCGCTCAATCAGACGGCCAAAGAGATCTCGACCCGCTTCGACTTCCGCGGGGTGGGCGCCTCGATTGCCTGGTCCGGGGATCATGGCGTGGACATCCGGGCCAGCACTGAAGAACGCGCCAGCGCCGTCCTGGACGTCTTCAAGGACAAGCTGGTCCGGCGCCAGGTGTCGCTGAAGATCCTGGACGCGGGCGAGCCAAAGGTGTCGGGCAAGGAGTACCGGATCGGGGTCCGTCTCAAGGAGGGGATCTCCCAGGAGGACTCCAAGAAGATCGGCAAGATCATCCGCGACGAGGGGCCCAAGGGCGTCCGTGCTCAGGTCCAGGGCGAGGAACTGCGCGTCTCGTCCAAGAAGAAGGACGACCTGCAGGCGGTGATCTCGCTGGTCAAGGGCAAGGACCTGGACCTGGCCCTGCAGTTCGTCAACTTCCGCTAGCACCCGTCTCCGCGGCTCGTCAACTTCCGCTAGCACCCGTCTCCGCGGCCGTGCCGACCCGCCCCGCCCGGCCGGAGCCGGCCGCCCGGGCCCCCGGCCCCAACGCCCGGGCCCCCGGCCCCAACGACCGGGCCCCCGGCCCCAACGCCCGGGCCCCCGGCCCCACCGACCGCGGCCTGCAGTTCCCGGGCCGGTGGCGCGCCCGGGTCGTGCGCGGGCGGCGGCGGCACGGTCGCCATCCACTCCCGCAACTGCCCCTGCTCGTGGGTCAGTTCCCGGATGTCAGCCGCGGCGTAGCCGTACTCGGGTGACCAGAACAGCGCGTCGTACGGGCAGACTTCCACGCAGATGCCGCAGTACATGCACAGCGAGAAGTCGATCGCGAACCGGTCCAGCGCGTTGCGCACCCGGGGCCGCCCGCGCGGGCCGGGCGTCACCGGCCCGCGCGGGCCCGGCCTGGATGAGCCCGGCGCGGCGGACGCCCCCGGCGGCCCGGGCACCGGCTCCTTGTGCGACTCGATGTAGATGCACCAGTCCGGGCACTCCCGCGCGCACAACATGCACACCGTGCAGTTCTCCTCCAGCAGCGCGATCACGCCGCGGCTGCGGGCCGGCAGCTCCCCCGGCGGAACCTCGGCCGCCGACCGGTCACCGGGCCCGACGCCAGCCGCCGTCCGCTCCCCCGGCGCTGGCCCGCTCACGGCGGTTCCCACCCGTCCGGCACCCCGGGCGCGCCGATCCGGCGCCGGCCGTGCACCGCGCCGGCCCGCTCCCCGGGCTCCGGGGCGCCGGGCCACTCCCGCGCGGCCCGCGTGGCCAGCGCGAAGTCCTTACGCAGCGGGTGCCCCTCGAACCCGTCCGGGAGCAGCAGCGGGACCAGCCGCGGGTGGCCGTCGAAGGTCACCCCGAACATCTCCCACGTCTCCCGCTCGTGCCAGTCCGCCCCCCGGTACAGGGCGGTGGCGGACGGGAGGTGGGGAGACGGGCCGTTCGGCCTGGTGTGGAGGAAGACGTGGTGACGGCCGCCCAGTGAATAAAGATGCACCACGACGCGAAGCCCGCCCGGCCCGTCATCGACCGCGGTGAGCCAGTCGAAGAACCCGGCCGCCAGCCGGTCCCGCGCGAACGCCAGCGCCGTCAGCCACTGCGGCGCCGGCACGGTCAGGGTGACCGTCGCCGGGCCGGCCTCCCATTGCACGCGTTCCGCCTCGCCTGCAGAACGGGAATTCGCCCCGCCACTGCCCACCCCGGCCCCGGAGCCGTCGCCGGCCCGGCCGAACTCCGCGTCAAGCAGCCCGGCCAGTTCCTCGCCGGTCATCGCCCGGCCCCCGGGCCCGCGGCGGCGCCGGCCTGCCGCCCGGCGAGCCGCTCCGCGCCGAGCCGGTCGAGGCCGTGCAGCAACGCCTCGGGGCGGGGCGGGCACCCCGGCACGTACACGTCGACCGGGACGAACTGGTCCACGCCCTTGGTCACGCAGTACGAGTCCCAGTACGGGCCGCCGCTGTTGGAGCAGGCGCCGAAGGACAGCACGTACTTCGGTTCCGGCAGTCCTGCGTAGGCCTGCCGGACCAGCGGCGCGAGCTTGTCGGTGACCGTGCCCGCCACCAGCAGCACGTTGGCCTGCCCGGCGGCCTCCCCCGCTCCCTCCCCGGAGGGCTGGCCGGGGAGGCGGGCCAGGGCCGCCGCGCACTCGACGGCGCAGCAGGCCAGCCCGGCGTCGAAGATCCACAGCGCATACCCGAGGCCGGTATCCAGCACGTACTGGCCGCCCTTGGCCGGGGCGGGACCGGGGCCCCGGCGCCAGCGGTGCGGAAACGGCAGGTCTGCGGGCACGGGCCCCAGCGTACCGGCGGCTCCGGGGCCGGACATGGCGGCGCCGAACCGGATGGCCGGCCCAGCCGTGATGTGAGATAGCTCACTATCACTGGCGGAACTATCAGAGAAGCCGGACCGCGACGACCGCGCTGTAACATTGAACTAATCCAGACTCAGCCCCCGGATGCGGAGCGTGCGGGGACGGCGTTCGCTGGCCCGCGCTGCCCAACGGTGCCCGGTCGTGGCGCGCCGAGGAGGTTTGTCAACTGTGACCAAGCAGGTCCAGCAACTCGACCGTGTCATCATCCGCTTCGCCGGGGACTCCGGCGACGGCATGCAGCTGGCCGGCGACCGGTTCACCCAGGAAACGGCGGCCTTCGGCAACGACCTGTCCACGCTGCCCAACTTCCCGGCCGAGATCCGCGCCCCGGCCGGGACGCTGCCGGGAGTGTCCAGCTTCCAGCTCCACTTCGCCGACCACGACATCCTCACCCCCGGGGACGCGCCGGACGTGCTGGTGGCGATGAACCCGGCCGCGCTCAAGGCCAACCTGGCCGACGTGCCCCGCGGCGCGGACATCATCGCCAACACCGACGAGTTCACCAAGCGGAACCTGGCCCGCGTCGGCTACGCGGCCAACCCGCTGGACGACGGCTCGCTGTCGGGCTACAGCGTGCACGCCGTCCCGGTCACGTCGATGACGGTCAAGGCGCTCGAGCAGTTCGACATCTCCCGCAAGGAAGCCGAGCGGGCCAAGAACATGTTCGCCCTCGGCCTGCTCTCCTGGCTGTACAACCGGCCACCAGAGGGCACGCTGAAGTTCCTGGAATCCAAGTTCGCGACCAAGCCCGAGATCATGCGGGCCAACGTCGCAGCGTTCCAGGCGGGCTGGAACTACGGCGAGACCACCGAGGCCTTCTCGGTCCAGTACGAGGTCAAGCCGGCCACCCTGGAGCCCGGCACCTACCGGAACATCACCGGCAACACCGCCCTGGCCTACGGCCTGGTCGCCGCCTCCCGGCGGTCCGGGCTGCCGCTGTTCCTGGGTGCCTACCCGATCACCCCAGCCTCCGACATCCTGCACGAGCTGTCCAAGCACAAGCGGTTCGGGGTCCGCACGTTCCAGGCCGAGGACGAGATCGCCGGCGTGGGCGCGGCCCTCGGTGCCTCGTTCGGCGGGGCGCTCGGCGTGACCACTACCTCCGGCCCGGGGATGGCTCTCAAAGCGGAGACCATCGGCCTGGCCGTGTCCCTGGAACTGCCGCTGGTGGTGTGCGACGTCCAGCGGGCCGGCCCGGCCACCGGGATGCCGACCAAGACCGAGCAGGCCGACCTGCTGATGGCGCTGTACGGCCGGAACGGCGAGTCGCCGGTCGCGGTGCTGGCCCCGGCCACCCCCTCGGACTGCTTCACGATCGCGCTGGAGGCGGTGCGGATCGCGGCCAAGTACCGCACCCCGGTCATCATCCTGTCCGACGGGTACCTGGCCAACGGGTCCGAGCCGTGGCGCATCCCGGACGTGGCCAGCCTGCCGAAATTGCGCGATGAGTTCTCCTTCGCCAGCCCCGGCGAATGGCTGGACACCAACGGCAAGACCGACTTCCGCCCGTACCAGCGAAACCCGGACACCCTGGTCCGGCCCTGGGCCATCCCGGGCACCCCGGGCCTGGAGCACCGGATCGGCGGGATCGAGAAGGCCGACGGGTCCGGCACCATCTCCTACGACCCGGACAACCACGACCGGATGGTCCGGCTGCGCCAGGCCAAGATCGACGGCATCGCCGCCGACATCGGCCCGCTGGAGGTGGATGACCCGGACGGTGACGCGAAGGTGCTGGTGCTGGGCTGGGGGTCCACGTTCGGCTCGATCGGCGCGGCGGTGCGCCGGGTCCGCACCGCCGGCAGCAAGGTCGCCCAGGCGCACCTGCGGCACCTGTCCCCGTTCCCGGCCAACCTGGGCGAGGTGCTGGGCGCCTACGACCATGTGCTGGTCCCGGAGATCAACCTGGGCCAGCTGGCGCTGGTGCTGCGCGGCCGCTACCTCACCGACGTCATCTCCTACAACCGGGTGCGCGGGCTCCCGTTCCGGGCCGCGGAACTGGCCGGCGTCATCCAGGATGTGATCGACAATGCCTGACCTCGTGAACCCCGCCGACGACGGCGCCGCGGAGGCCAGCGGCCGCCCGCGCTCGCTGACGCTGATCCCGGTGGCCGAGGAGAAGCTGACCACCAAGGACTTCAAATCCGACCAGGAGGTCCGCTGGTGCCCCGGCTGCGGCGACTACGCCATCCTGGCCGCCTTCCAGTCCTTCCTCCCGGAGCTGGACATCCCCCGGGAGAACCTGGTCATCATCTCCGGCATCGGCTGCTCGTCCCGGTTGCCGTACTACGTGGACAGCTACGGGATGCACTCGATCCACGGCCGGGCCCCGGCCATCGCCACCGGGCTGGCCGCCTCCCGCCCCGACCTGTCGGTCTGGGTGATCACCGGCGACGGTGACGCCCTGTCCATCGGCGGGAACCACCTGATCCACGCGCTGCGCCGCAACATCAACATCAACATCCTGCTGTTCAACAACCGGATCTACGGGCTCACCAAGGGCCAGTACTCGCCGACATCCGAGCAGGGCAAGGTGACCAAGTTGACCCCATTCGGCTCGCTGGACACCCCGTTCGACCCGGTGTCGCTGGCCATCGGCGCGGAGGCGTCGTTCGTGGCCCGGGCCATCGACTCGGACCGCAAGCACCTGCAGAGCGTGCTACGGGCTGCCGCCGACCACCGGGGCGCGTCGTTCATCGAGATCTACCAGAACTGCCCGATCTTCAACGACGACGCGTTCGTGCCGCTGACCGCGCCGGAGTCGCGGGAGCAGCGGGTGATCCGGCTGGAGCACGGGCAGCCGGTCCGGTTCGGCCCGGGCGGCCGCCAGGGGCTGCGGTTCAGCCGGATGGGGTCGCTCGAGGCGGTCCCGGTGGACGGCACCGACCCGGAGTCGCTGGTGGTGCACGACGCGCACGCCGCTGACCCGTCCTACGCGTTCGCGCTGTCCCGGCTGGACTCGGCCGACTTCGCGCACGCCCCCATCGGGGTGTTCCGGCAGCGGCCGCGGGCCAGCTATGACGACCTGATGGCCGAGCAGATCGCCGACGCCCGCGCCCGGCAGGGTGAGGGCGACCTGGCCGCGCTGCTGGCCGCTCGGACACCTGGCAGGTCAGCTGACCGCTGATGAGCGTGCGGGTGGAGCGGGACGGGGCGGTCAGCACCGTCATCCTGGACCGGCCGGGTGCGCGCAACGCGGTGGACGGCCCGGCCGCCGCCGCGCTGGCCGCGGCCTTCGCCGAGTTCGAGGCCGATGACCGCGCCTCCGTCGCCGTGCTCTGGGGCGCCGGCGGGACGTTCTGCGCCGGCGCCGACCTGAAGGCCCTGGGCGGCCCGGACGCCAACCGGGTCGCCCCGGACGGGACCGGCCCGATGGGCCCGACCCGGATGCGGCTGTCCAAGCCGGTGATCGCGGCGATCTCCGGCTACGCCGTGGCCGGTGGCCTGGAACTCGCCCTCTGGTGCGACCTGCGGGTGGCCGAGGAGGACGCGGTGCTCGGGGTGTTCTGCCGCCGGTGGGGCGTCCCGCTGATCGACGGCGGCACGGTCCGGCTGCCCCGGCTGATCGGCCTGGGCCGCGCGCTCGACCTGATCCTCACCGGCCGGCCGGTGCCGACCGGTGAGGCGCTCCAGATCGGGCTGGTCAGCCGGGTGGTCCCCGCGGGCCAGGCGCGCGCCGCCGCGGAGGCGCTGGCCCGGGACATCGCTGCGTTCCCCCAGGCCTGCCTCCGCAGCGACCGCGCGTCCGCGCTGGACAGCGGGTCGCTGCCGGAAACCGAGGCGATGGCCGCCGAACTGCGGCACGGGATGACCACGCTGGCCGACCCGGGCCTGGCCGCGGAGGTCGCCCGCTTCATAGCCGGCGCCGGCCGCGGCGGCGCCCCCTCCCGCTGACCCGCCGGCAGGCCGGTCCGGCCGCGGCCACTTGGCACCCCATCCGCAACTGTCCTCGCGTCTTTTCACCCCAGCATGACCGGCGATCCCGGATCAAACCGGACAAATTGTCGCCAGTTTGGGGTGATAAGTGCGGGGCAGCGAGATGAGCAGACCTGGAATGTGACTAAATGAAGTCATAATATGGTGGAGGGTAATCGACGCGGAATACCGAGCCGGGGGGCGGGGATGACGGGACGGGCAGGGAAGACGCGGAACATCTGGCTGGTCTGGCTGATCTGGCCACTGATCACGCTGGGCATCTACCACTTCGTGTGGTGGTACAAGATCAACCAGGAGGCGCACGACTTCGACGAGGAGATCGACGTCCAGCCGACGCTGTCGTTGCTCGCCATCCTGATCGGCTGGATCATCATCGTGCCGCCGTTCGTCTCCGTCTACCGGACGGGTGAGCGCATCGGCACCATGCAGCGGCACGCCGGGATGGAGCGGTCCTGCAACGGCTGGCTCGGGCTGGTGCTGAGCTTCGTCGCCGGGCTGCACTCGCTGTATTACCAGTACGAGCTCAACCTCATCTGGGCCCACCTGGGGCACCCGGCCGAGGGCACGCTGGTGGCCGTGCCCGCGAGCATTGCGCGGACCGCCCCGGCGCAGTCCGCGCCGGCGGAGGAATCCCCAGCCGAAGCCACCCCGGCGCAGGCCACCCCGGCGGAGACCGTCCCGGATCAGGGCGCCCCGGAGCAGACCACCGCGGAGCAGGCGGACAGCGATCAGGCGGCGCGGTCGGGCGGCGTGCCCTCTCCCGGGACGCCGCCGGTGAACGAGGGGTGACCAGGCTGCTGCGCCCGCACCGGCCCAAAGTGGCCGACCCCGCCGGACACCTCCTCCAGGCTGCGGCCG
Organism: uncultured Actinomycetes bacterium; assembly: GCA_963837515.1. Classification (GTDB taxonomy): domain Bacteria; phylum Actinomycetota; class Actinomycetes; order Streptosporangiales; family Streptosporangiaceae; genus RYN-230. Next base: position 334,263 of record CAWINT010000011.1, on the reverse strand, counting down.
GCCGGCTCGGGCAGCACCAGGGTGAGCAGCAGGCCGGCCACGGAGATCCCGGCGGTGAGCAGCAGCGTGCCGCGCAGCCCCAGTGAGCTCTGCAGCAGCGGGAACAGGAATACGCCGATGAACGCGCCGAGCTTGCCGATCCCCGCCGAGATGCCGTGCCCGGTCGCCCGCATGGTCACCGGGAACAGCTCGCTGGGCATCACGAACGTGGTCATGTTCGGCCCGAACTCGGCAAAGAAGTAGCTCACCCCGTACACCACGAGGAACGGCGCCACCGCGGTGGTGAGCCCCGGGACCAGCGAGAGCAGGGCGAAGCAGAGGCCCATCATGCCGAAGCCGATCAGCTGCAGCCGCCGGTGCCCGATCCGGTCCATCCGGGCGATGCCCAGCAGGTAGCCGGGCACCGCGGCCACCACGAAGACGCCGAGCTGGATCGCGATGGCCGTCATCGTGGACGAGTGCGGCGCGATGAGCGCGATGATCTGCGGGGTCGAGATGGTATTGCCGTAGTAGGCGTAGTCCAGCAGGAACCAGCAGCCGGCGGTCCCCGCCAGCGTGATCAGCCAGCGCCGGTGGGTCAGGAAGGCCCGCAGGCCCATCTGGTGCCGGATGAGCGGCGTCGGCTCGGCGAGCATCGCGCCGTCGCTGAACCGGTGCAGGTCGGCTACGGCCTGGTCGTGCCGTCCCTGGACCTGCGCCAGGTACCGGGGTGACTCCGGCATCTTCCGCCGCAGGTAGACCACAGCTGCGGCAGGCACGGCCCCCAGCGCCAGCATTATCCGCCACGCGATCTCGTTGCCCGCTCCGGCGCCGAGCAGGGCCAACGCGACCACCGGCCCGACCACCAGGCCAAGGGCCTGGGTGGAGAAGACCATGCCGACCAGCCGGCCCCGGTCCCGGCGGTTGGCGTACTCGCTCATCAGTACCGCGCTGACCGGGTAGTCGCCCCCCACCCCGAAGCCGAGCACGAACCGGAAGCAGATCAGCACCCAGTAGGACGGGGACAGCGCCGAGCCCAGCGCGCCGACCACCATGATCACCGCGACCAGCCAGTACACCCGCTTGCGGCCGACCACATCGGCCAGCCGGCCCACCACGAACGCGCCCAAGACGGCCGCCCCCAGCGTGGCCGCGTTGAGCAGGGCCAGCCGCGCTGACCCCAGGTGCCACTGCTGCTTGATCAGGCTGGCCGCGATCCCGATGACGAACAGGTCGTAGGCGTCGGTGAAGAAGCCCATCCCGGAGACCAGGGCGGCGCGGAGGTGGAACCGGCTGATCGTGGCCTCGTCCAGAGCCATGGTCAGGCCCGGGGAGCGGGTTGCGGACAACGGAGACCCTTCCCGTGCGTGCCGGAAGCGCACCCGCCAGCGCGCTCCGGACCAAGAACATATGTCATCAAAGCAACGCAATAGCGACCCATAAATGAACGGACGATGAACGACCGCTCCGTCGATGTCCTCCCGGTGGCGGTGCGGTGTCTTCCAAGGAAACTGCTTCCCCGCAGCCGTAACCGGGCCGCCGGGCCGCCGGGCCGCCGGGCCAGGGTCCCGCCGGGCCGCGGGGACGTTGGGCGGCCAGGACGGGGCCATGGTCCCTGGCCGGCTCGCGAGCCGGCCAGGGACGATCACGGTGCAGCTATTTACACACCGGAAGCGCGGTGGTACCGATGTCCACACCCCACCCTCACTCGGCCGCGGACCTCGCGCTCGCCCCGGTCCTCATCGGGCTGGAGCGCAACCTGGAGCGGCTGCGGACCTGCGACAATCTCGACTTCGCGCTGGCGCTCGACCTGGACGACGACGACCGCTGGTACCACTCCCCGGCCGAGCGGGCGCACCGGATCCAGCGGAGCGCGATCCGCGACCTGGACCTGCACGGCTGGGCGGTGCTCCCCACCCCGGACGGCTACGGGCTGGCGGTCAGCCACGGCCAGTACCGCGTCCCGGTCATGCTGGGCCAGCGCCTGACCGACTACGTGCAGAACGGCCGCGCCGCCGTCGCTGCCCCGCCGCCCGCCGCCGGGCCGGTGAGCTAGCGCCATGTCGGCCGGCACGGCCACCCCGGTTCCCAGTATGGGCCAGGAGCGGGCCGCACCCCAGCGCTGGGCCGCGCTGGCCGTGCTGTGCATCTCGCTCCTCATCGTCAACCTGGACAACACCGTCCTGAACGTCGCGCTGCCCACGCTGGTCCGGGACCTCCGGGCCAACGACAGCGACCTGCAGTGGATCGTGGACTCCTACATCATGGTGTTCGCCGGGCTGCTGCTGGTCGCGGGCAGCCTGGCCGACCGGATCGGCCGCAAGCGGACGTTCCTGGCCGGCCTGGCAGCGTTCGCGGCCGGCTCCGCCTGGGCTGCCTTCTCTGGCTCGGTGGGCATGCTCATCGCGGCCCGGGCCAGCATGGGGATCGGCGGCGCGCTGATGATGCCGTCCACCCTCGCCATCATCACCGACATGTTCCGCGACGCCGGCGAGCGGCAGCGGGCCATCGGGCTGTGGGCCGGAACCAGCGGCGTCGGGGTGGCGCTTGGACCGATCGTGGGCGGCGTGCTCCTGTCGCACTTCTGGTGGGGGTCGGTGTTCCTGATCAACGTGCCGGTGGCGGCGGTGGGCATCGCCTGCGCCGTGCCCCTGGTGCCGGACTCCAGGAACCCGGCCGCGCTGCGCCCGGACATCACCGGGGCGGTGCTGTCCATCGCCGGGCTCGGGCTGCTGCTGTGGGCGATCATCGAGGCCCCGGTCCGCGGCTGGTCCTCGACCCTGGTGCTCGCGGCGGGCGCGGCCGCGCTGGCGGTGCTGGCCGGCTTCGCCGCCTGGGAGTGGCACAGCACCCACCCGATGGTCAACCCGGCCTTTTTCCGGCGCCGGTCGTTCTCGGCGGCGATCTCCTCGGTGTGGGTGGTGACCTTCGGGCTGTACGGGGCGCTGTTCGTGCTCACCCAGTACCTGCAGTTCTCGCTGGGCTACACCGCGCTCCAGACCGGCGTCCGGGTGCTCCCGGCGGCCGCGGCGGTGGCCGTGATCGCCCCGCTCTCCCCGTTGCTGGTCCGGCTGATCGGCAGCAAGCTCACCGTGGCGGGCGGGCTGCTGGTCGTCGCAGCCGGGCTGTGGCAGATCTCCGGCGCGTCCGTCACCTCCACCTATACCGACTCGCTGCCCGGGATGATCATGCTGGGACTGGGCGCGGGCCTGGCCATCCCCTGCACCACGGCCGCGGTCATGGGCTCGGTGCCGCGCGGCGACACCGGGGTGGCATCGGCCACCAACGGGACGTTCATGCAGGTCGGTGGGGCGCTCGGGGTGGCGGTCATCGGCAGCCTGCTGGCTACCAGGTACACCGACCGGATGACCCAGGTGCTGGCTCCGCACCACCTGCCGGCCGGGGTGGAGAGCACGATCCTCGGCTCGATCGGCGGTGCGCTGGCGGTCGCCGGGCGGGTGGGTGGCGCCGCCGGGCAGTTGCTCGCCCACGCCGCACAAGTGTCGTTCCTGGCCGGCATGGACCTCGGCCTGCTCACCGGGGCGGCGTTCGCCCTGGCCGGATGCGTGGTCGCCCTGGTGGCGATGCCCGCCCGGCCGTCCGGTTCTTCGCGGTCACCCCGCGGCGATGCCCCCGGGCGCTTCCCGGTCAGCCTGGCTGGTAGCGGGCCACGGTGAAGGCCAGGATGAGCGGCACGTTCACCGCGAAGACAGCCAGCGTGGCCATGAGTACGGCCAGCGCCGCCCCGGGCGTGTGGTCGTGGATGAAGACGAAGCTGAGCACCGCCGCGATGACCAGGTATGCGGCCAGGGCCCAGCGGAAGACCAGGAAGAACACCGGCCAGGCGAAGGGCCGGATCTGGCTGAGCAGCACCAGGTCCACCGCGGTGGTCAGGCCCCCGGCGGCCAGGGTGGCCACCGGCACGGCCAGCGACGGGTGCCCGGGGAGGTGGGCGGCCAGGTACACGCCTCCGGCCAGCATCAGCGCGATCGAGACGACGGCGATCTCGGCGACCGGGGGCAGTTTCCGCGCGGCCGGGCCGGCGGTAGCCGGCCCCGGGGCGGCGTGCCCCGTCATGCCGTGGCCAGCCGGGTCATGATCAGCAGCGTGGCGACCTGCAGCACCCCGGTGATCCCGGCCGAATAGATGAACCGGCGCATCAGCCGCGCGATGACCTGCCCGTCAGGTGCGGGTTTGCGCAGCTCGAACAGCACCGCCAGGTTGGCCGGCTCGAGGACGCCGAGCGCCACCAGGGCCATCACCGCGACGACGACCATCGACGCCACCACCCAGGCGTGGTGCGGGAACGAGGTGCTGACGGCACCGGTCTGCAGGGCCAGCTGCCAGCCCGCCGCTAGCGTGCAGGTGACCACGGTCGGCATGATGAGCAGCAGGGCCGGCATCAGCCGGGTGGTCAGTTCGACCCGGGCGGGTATCGTCAGCCGGCCCAGGATCGGGCCCAGCACGAAGCCGAGGAACAGGTCCAGGGTGGTCCACATGCCACCGGCCACCACGTGATAGAAATCGACGCCCCACCGGGTATCCGTCGCGATGACGGTCACCAGCCCGGCCAGCACCAGGCCGACGGCCGGCAGCCCGCGGAGCGGGACGATCTGGAACGTGCGCGCCCCGGCCGCCCCGCTCCCGGGGCCGGTGGCCGGCACGGCGATCTGCTGCGTCATTGTCACTCCCCCCGGCCGCACCGGCCGTGGCGAGGACCGCGACCAGGTCGGCGCGTTGAGCATAACCGGCTGTGAGCAGGCAGGAAAGGCCCGGCACCGCCGTCCGCCGCGGCCGGGGCGGACGGCCGCCACCATGGCCGTCGACGGGTCGCACGTGACCAGCGACGGCTGGCGCACGGCCTGAGCCGCCCGCGGGGCGGCCACCGCGCCCGGCCGGGCCGGTGCGGCTGGTGATCTGCCGGATCGAGGCATGCCAGGCGGCTTCGGGGGAAGCTGGGGAAACATGACAGATGATGAGGATCCCCGCATCATCCTGCGCGATCCGGTAGGGGTGGCCGATCAGACGGTGGAGCACCCCGGCCAGCCCGGGCAGTACGTGGACCAGCGAGGGACCTGGGAGCAGACGGACCGGCACGCGAACTGGTGCCGGGTTGGCGGTGCTGAGCTGCGCGTCTATGATCTCGTCGAGCCCATGACCGGCTGACCGCGGCGATGGTTCTCCCACGCCGTACCCGGGCCCCGCGGTTTCCGGGGGCGCCGCACCGGACGTTTACGACAGGAGTTCTGGTCAGCTATGGCGGCTACTGCGCGCGTGACCGGCCCGGTTGAGTCGCATCGTGGCCTTGGCCCGCGGGACCATCTGTGCTGGGGGCACGACCAGCCGGCGGACTGCCTGCCCCCGCTGACCGAGTCCGTCGCCGGGGGCCTGGAGCGTGGGCTGCGGCTCAGCGGCCGGCCGAGGGCGGTGCGATGAGGTCCGGTGCGGCCCGCGGTCACCTCGGGCACTTCCATGAGGCGGGTTTCTACGGCTCCGACGACGAGTTCCGCTCGCTCATCGTGCCGTTCGTCGAGGAGGGCGTCGCGGCCGGGGAGCCGGTCATCATCGGGTACGACGACCGGCGGTCTGGCCTGCTGCGGTCCTGGCTCAAGGACCCGGCGGCGGTGACGTTCCTGGTGGACACGGAGCTGTACTCGACGCCGACCAAGGCCATCGCGGCGTACCAGCGAATGTTCGAGACGCACCGGGCCCGGGGCGCTCAGCAGATCCGGTTCGCGGGCCACGTGCCCCATCCCGGCAACGGCGGCAGTTTCACGGGCTGGGACCGGTTCGAGTGCGCGGTGAACACCGTGTGGGGCAGCACGCCGGTGTGGGGACTCTGCCTGTACGACTCGGCCACCGCGCCCCCGGAGGTGCTCGACATCATCGAGCGCACCCACCCGGTGATCCTGTCGCAGTCCGGTGAGCACCGCCGGTGCCAGCGCTACCAGGGCAGTTCCGAGTTCGAAGGGCTCCCGGTCCGCCGCGACCCGCTGGAGGACACGGCTCCGCTGGTCGAGCTGGTCAACCGGTCGGCCGCCGAGGCCCGGCACGCGCTGGAGGCCCTCGGCCGCGGCCGGGTCCCCGACGCCGCCCTGGCCGACCTGCTGATCGGCGTCTCCGAGGCGGTCAACAACGCGGTCAGGCACGGCCAGCCGCCGACGACGGTGCGCATCTGGGGCGCGGCGGACCGCATCGTGGTCACCGTGCACGACGCGGGCCCCGGGCCGGCCGACCGGCTGGCTGGCCTGGCGCCCGCGTCCGGCAGCGCCCTGCAGGGCGGCCTGGGTTTGTGGTTCATGCACCAGCTGGACCTCGACGTGGCCCTGCGCTATGACCCCGGCGGGTTCACCATCCGGCTGCGCGGTGGCGCGAAGTAGCGCGCGTTCGGAGCCAGCCGGAAGCACGTGACGGCTCAGCCGTCCCGCCCGCGGGCCGGCCAGCTGGCCCGTTCCCGCACCTGGCGGTCGGCCGGCAGGCCGTGGATGTCCAGGTCCGGCGCGGCGCCGGGGTGCCGCGGCAACGCCGGGTCCGGCGCCCGGCCGCGCTCATCCGCCGGGTGCGCGCCGGGCTCCAGGTCGGGCGTACCCGCCGGGGCCGCGGCGGCCGGGCCCCCGGCGGCCGGGCCCCCGGCGGCCGACGGGTCAGGGCCGAGGCCCGGGCCGGGCGGCGCGGGCGGCGAGTACCAGCGCGGCGGCTCGGCGGCAGGCTGGGGGTCCGGGTCAGCCGCCCCGGCCAGGTCGGCCAGCCCAAGGCGCCTGCGGTTGGCCCGGTCCACACCGCGCAGCACCACCTCGGCCATGGCGAGCTTGGCGTCCAGGGTCTCGCTGGCGACCGCGCCGAGGTCGAGCGGGACCCGGTTGGCCAGCGCCTGGTCCCAGGGACTGGCGACCACCGTCACCTGGGTGCCCTCGAACGTCTCGCAGGTGCGGGCGAACCAGCGGGCTTGTTCCGGGTCGCTCTCCAGGTACTTGTTGACCACGATCGTGGCCTCGTCCATCAGCCCACCCAGGTGGCACCGCTCGGCGTCGGTGAGCGGCCGTTCCTTCTCGCCCTCGTAGTTCCGGTACCGGCTGAACACCTGGTCGATCGACCAGAAGCCCAGCTGCGAGGCTTCCGTGACGAAGACGTACTTGTCGCCGTGCAGCAGCGTGCCGACCTGGAGCTTGGCAAACAGCCCGGTCCCGCCGTCATTGATGACGATGTTGGACATGCACTGCAGGAACTCCAGGACGGTCAGGTACTCCTGCTCGCCGAAGTCGATCCCGATGCACTCGTCGGCGGTGTCACCGCGGATCACCGCCACGCCCTGCAGCCAGGCCACCGCGTCCCGGAGATCGGCGTACACCTTGATGCTGCCCTCGGTGCAGGCCTGGTAGAAGCCCCGGATGGACAGGGTGCGCTGGTGCTCCGGCAGGTCCTCGACCGGGATGCCGCCGAGCCGGATGTAGCCGTGCGGCATGTCGTCGTTGCTGTCGGCCAGGATGACCCGGTCGGCGGGCCGGGCCGCCGCGTAGATAGCCGCCAGCGTGACCGCGACATCGGTCTTCCCCGTCCCGCCGAACCCTGAGCCCAGGGTGATCACCCCGGACTTGAGGGTCGGCTGCCGGATCGCGGTCACCGTCTGGTGCCGCCACTGGGCGGCGGCTTCCCGCCTGGCCCGCTCGCGCTTGCCGGGCGGGACCACCAGGCGGTGCTTGAGCGCCCGCCGGGAGAGCGCGCCGCGAGCCCCCTCCTGCGCCGGGGCGAGCGCGCTGAGCGAGGGCGAGGACGGGGTGAGCCAGGTAGCCCGGTCGCTTCCTGGGAACTCGGTCCACCACGCCCCGAGCTCGTCCGGGAACTCGGACATCCGAATCCTTCCCAAAGCCAGGGTGCTCGTCAGGCCAAAATAGCTCACGTAGCCGGAAATGGCTGTTCGCGCAGCGAACGTCCTGCCATCCGGCTCCAGATACCCGGTCTGGAGCCGCACGCCGCGGTTCAGCCGCCGCGCGTGGCCGCCACCGCGGCCTGTTCGGCGTCGTAGGCGTAGATCCAGTCGTTGTGCCGGAGCGGGTCCTCGCCCGCCAGCGCCGCGTCCCGGGCCTGCTGCTGCGGGCCGTCGGGCAGGTGGTGGTGCGCGATCCGGCCCCGGCTGGCCTCCTGCACCCGGGTGGCCCGCGGCCGGCGCACCTGCTCGTAGCGGGCCAGCGCGGCGGCCGGCTCGCCCGGCCCGGCGGCGAGGCAGACGGCTAGGGCGGCCGCATCCTCGATGGCCTGCCCGGCGCCCTGCGCGAAGAACGGCAGCATCGGATGCGCGGCGTCACCCAGCAGCGCGACCCGCCCCGCGGTCCACCGCGGCAGCGGCCCCCGGTCCAGCACCGCCCACCGCCCGACCTGCCCGGCCGAGGCGATCAGCGCGCCCAGCCGCGGATCCCAGCCCGCGAACTCGGCCGCCAGGTCGGCGACCCGGCCGGTCGCGGACCAGGACTCCACCTCACCCGGCCGGGCCGGGCTGAACGCGACGAGGTTCACCGACCGCCCACCGCTGACCGGGTAGTGCACCAGGTGATGACGGTGACCCAGCCACAGCGTCTGCACCGGCCGGCGCGCAAAGGCCGGGGCGGCGGCGGCCGGGACCAGCGACCGCCACGCGGTGAGCCCGGACTCACGCGGCGCGCTGGCCGTGGTGACGTGATCCCGGAGCACCGAATGGATCCCGTCGGCCGCCACGACCACCTCGGCCCGGACCGGTCGGCCGGTGCTGAACGTCAGCGTCACCCCGCCGGCGTCCTGGGTCATCCCCGTGCAGCGCCGCCCGAGCTGCACAGCGTCAGCCGGCAGCGCGGAGCACAGCACCGCCAGCAGCTCGGCCCGGTGCAGTGTCCAGGTGTACTCGCCGTACCGGCGGGCGCAGGCCGCCCCGAGCTGCTGGGCGAACAGCACTGAGCCGTCCGCCCAGCGCCGGAACTCCCAGCCGGTCTCCAGCACCACGCCGGCCCGCGCCAGCCCGGAGCCGGACGGCAGCCGCCGCAGCAGCCGGGCCGCGTTCGGCGCCACCACCAGCCCGGCGCCCACCGCACCAAGCGCCGCCGCCTGCTCGTAGACGGTCGCGGCCAGCCCGGCCCGGCGGAGGAAGGCCGCGGCGGCCAGGCCGCCGATGCCCGCGCCAACGACGGCGATGCGCCCGGCGCCCGCCCCCACGCTTCCTAACGGCCCGTGCGGAGCGGGTGCCCGCCGGCCTGCGCCGCCGGTCAGCGCGGTGCTGCCGGGGCCGGGGAGCCGTCCCGCCACGGTGCGCCTCCTTCGCGTGGCCCGGGGTCGATCGTGGCTAGTGCGGTGTCCACGAACGTTCACCGGGTCCATCTCCCTTTAAGGCGATGTGTCAACGCTACGAAGGGGAGCCCAGTTTCCACCTCAGCAGGGTGATGTGCGGCCACGTTGGCCGGTGTGACTGTGTGCCTGGTTGTCCTCCAGCTGGGCTGAGCTGGGCCGGATAGATATAAGTCGAGGGCTGGGACATGGCTTTGAGTCAAGAGGCCGCGGCGGGTCACAGCACTGAACGCGCGGCTGCGGCGAGCGGGATGGTGTTGCTGACGCTCGCCTCAGCACAGTTCCTGATGACGCTCGACAGTTCGGTGATGAACGTGTCGATCGCCACCGTGGCCAAGGACGTCGGCACGACGGTGACGGGGATCCAGACCGCGATCACCTTCTACACACTGGTGATGGCTTCGCTTATGATCACGGGCGGCAAGGTCGGGCAGATCCTCGGCCGCAAGCGTGCCTTCGCAATTGGCTGCGTCATCTACGGCTGCGGGTCGCTGATCACGGCACTGTCAGGGAGCCTGGCCGTGCTGATCGTGGGATGGTCAGTCCTGGAAGGTGTGGGGGCCGCGCTGATCATGCCGGCGATCGTCGCGCTGGTCGCGTCGAATTTCCCGCGTGAGCAGCGCCCGCGGGCGTATGGGCTGGTCGCGTCGGCCGGGGCGATCGCGGTGGCGGCCGGGCCGCTGATCGGCGGGCTGTTCACCACCTATGCCTCCTGGCGGTGGGTGTTCGTCGGTGAAGTTTTCATGGTGCTCGTCATATTGGGGCTCACCCGCCGTATCGCGGACACTCCGGCGGAGGAGGGTGCCCGGCTCGACCTGGTCGGCACTGCGCTTTCGGCGCTGGGCCTAGGCCTGATCGTGTACGGAGTCCTCCGTTCGGGGACGTGGGGCCTGGTCCGGCCCACGGCCGGTGCTCCGGAGTGGCTCGGGTTGTCGCCGGTGATCTGGCTGATCCTGGCGGGCGGAATCGTGCTATGGGTCTTCATGTGGTGGGAGAACCACCGTCTGGCGCGCGGCGACGCCGCGCTGCTCGATCCGGCGATGCTACGGAACCCGATCCTGCGGGGGGGCCTTGTCTCGTTTTTCTTCCAGTATCTCCTGCAAGCCGGCCTCTTCTTCGCCGTGCCGTTGTTCCTGTCGGTCGCGCTCGGGCTTTCGGCGATCGCGACTGGCGTGCGGCTGCTGCCGCTGTCCATCACCCTGCTGCTGGCCGCCGCGGGTATCCCCAAGGTCTTCCCGCACGCCTCACCCCGCCGCGTTGTCCAGTTCGGGTTCCTCGCGCTATTCGCGGGAATCGTGATCATGGTGGCCGCACTCGAGGTCGGTGCCGGGCCGGAGATCGTGACCTGGCCGATGCTGCTCGCGGGGCTGGGTGTCGGCGCGCTGGCCTCCCAGCTCGGGAGCGTCACCGTGTCCTCGGTACCCGACGAGCAAAGCGGTGAAGTCGGCGGAGTCCAGAACACCGTGACCAACCTGGGCGCGTCCATCGGAACCGCGCTCGCCGGGGCGGTGCTCATCTCGGCGCTGACCGCCTCGTTCCTCAGCGGCGTCCAGAACAACCCCGCCGTCCCCCAGCAGGTCGCTTCCCAGGCGCAGGCGGCACTCGCCGGAGGTATCCCGTTCATGTCCGACAAGGACCTGCAGACCCAGCTCGACAAGGCCGGCGTACCGCCACAGACTGCCAACGCGATCGTCGCCGAGAACGAAAAAGCCCGCATCGATGGACTGCGCGCATCCTTGTCACTACTCGCCATCATCGCCCTGATCGCACTGTTCGCCAGCCGCCGGATCCCCACTCAGCAGCCCGCCACGGCACCCACCAGCGAGCCCGCAACCTGACCACCGGCTGCGGCGGTGGCGGGCCGGCGGCACTGCGGCGCTGGCCTCCAGGGGAGCCGGCGGAGCGGTGTGCCGCCTGCCGCCCGCGCAGCTGGCCCGGCTGCGCGCGGCGCTGGACCAGGGCCCGGCCTAGTGGGCCTGGCTGAAGACCAGCGGTGGACGCTGGCGCGGGCCACCACGCTCATCGGGCGGCTGTGCCACGTGCGCTACACGCTGCGCGGCACTTCGCAGCTGCTGCACCGGATGGGGTACACCCCGCAGATCCCCGCGCACCGTGCGGCCGAGCGCAGCGAAGAGGCGAGCGCAGCCAGCACCTGCTCCGCGGCGGCCAGCACCGTCAGCAGCTCCGGGTGGGCCAGCCGGTACAGCATCTGCCGCCCTGCGGGCGGCCCTCCACCAGTCCGCAATCGCGCAGGCACGCCGCGTGCGGACACCGTTGACTGCGCCAACCTCACCGCCCGGGACCGTCGTGCCCGACGCCGACGCCATGATGATCAGTGCCCGGCGGACCCGGATCGACCCACCGGCCGAAGGTCACCGAACCCGGTGAACGTTCGTGGTCACTGCACTAGCTGGGGTCGGCCAGGGCGGATAATCCGCTGGTGTCCTCGGACTGCGGGTCGAGCGTCACCACGTCGGGGTCGGGGCGCGGGACGGCCCGGCGGCCGCTGGCCCGCTGCCAGTAGGTCTCCTTGCCGAGCAGCGACTCACCGAACCGGTCGAACTCGGCGATCACCTTCTGCGTGGCGGCCGTCACCGCCTCGCTGGTCCGCTCGCCCAGTTCCGCCAGTTGCCGCGACACCTCGGCCTGGACCTGAGCGGCCACTTCATCCTTGGCCAGATCCTGAAGCTCCCGCTTGGCGTCGCGCACTGCGGCCCGCAGGTCCTTGGTGGCGGCGTGGGCCTCGCGGATCATCTCGCGGCACTCGCCCATGGCCGCTTCGAGCCGGTCGGCTTCGGTCACGGCATCCTCCTCGCTCGTCGCCGGGGCCCGGGATCTCCAGTCTCGGCCGAGGACGGAGGCGGGCGCAACGCCGCGCGGCTGGTCTCTGCCCGTGGGTCAGCGGGGGATCGCGGCGGCGGACAGCGCCCGGAATGCCTCGATGACGCTGGCCAGGTGCGTGCGCATGGCCCGCTGTGCTTCGGCCGGCTCCCGGGCGGTGATCGCGGCAACGATGGCCTCGTGCTGCGGCAGCGAGACGGCCGGGCGCCCCGGCACCAGGGACAGCGAGAACTGGTGCCGCACGGTCTGGTCCCGCAACTGGCGGAGCAGGCGGGCAGCCGTCTCGTGGGCGCCGATATCCCGGATCGCCCCGTGCAGCTGGGCGTTCAGCTCGCTGTAGGTCAGCAGCTCCGACTTCTGCACGGCGGCGCGCATGTCCTTGACCAGCTTGCGGAGCATCGCGATATCCGCCCGGGTAACCCGCTCGGCCGCGCGGGCGGCCAGCAGGCCTTCGAGCAGGACGCGCACCTCGGTGATCTCGATGGCCTCGGAAAGCGACACCTCGCGCACCCGCGCACCCCGGTTCCGCTGGAACTCCACCAGCCCCTGGGCCGCCAATTCCTGGAGCGCGGACCGGAGGATAAACCGCGAGGTGCCAAACCGCTCGCACAGGTCGACCTCGACGAGGCGCTGTTTCGGCGCGTATTCCCCCGCGATTATTGCGGCCCGGAGCGCGTCGGTGACCGCCGGCTTGGAATCCTCCGGCACCAGTCAGCTCCTTCCCCCGGAGCGGCGGGCGGTTTCCCCGGGCCCGCCGCGGTAGCAGGGGGCCCGGGCCCGGCCCCCCACCCGTCAGCACCGGCCATGCTAGCAGCGAGTGCCAACGAAAATGTCAACACATCTGCCAGCCGGGTTACGGCGCACTGCTGGCGAACACGGTGCCGTCGAAGAGCTTGCGGGCGGTCCGGACGACGCCCGCCCGGCGTACCAGCGGCGGATCCTGCGCGGTGTCCAGGTCGACCTCCACAAGCAGGTGCCCGCTGGGATGCTCCACGTCGATCGGCTGCCCAGGATCGGGCCAGGCCGCCAGGTCGGCGCCGGCGGCGCCCGGCAGCAGCAGCGCGGTGACCGCGCTGATCGCGCCGAGCACGCCGATCGCGGGGTGCGGATGCGCCGGGATGAACGTCCGCGTGCAGATGGTGCCGCCCTCCCGCGGCGCGCTGACCAGCGTCGTCTTGGGCACGGGCAACTGGCTGACGTCGCCCAGCCCCATCCGGGCGCCGGCCGCGATCCGCAGTGGCTGCACCCGGTCCCGGAGTTCCGGGTCACCGGCCAGGTCGGCGGGCGACTCGTACCCGGTGATGCCCAGGTCGGCGGCCCGCGCCACGACCACCGGCATGCCGTTGTCCACGCAGGTGACCGCCACGCCCGTGATGACGTCGCGGACGTGGCCGGTCGGCAGCAGCCGCCCGGTCGCCGAGCCGGCGGTCCCGGCGAACAGCAGGCTGATCGGCGCGGCCGTGCCGGGCACTCCCGCGATCGCGGTGGGGCCGGCGTAGTCCGGCACCCCGCCGGGGGTGGGAAAGGTGGCGGTCACCACGCTGCCGGAGTTCACCATCCGGATGCGGGTGGTGGTGGACTGGGCCCCCGGCTCGATCACGCCACGTTCCACCGCGAACGGGCCGACCCCGGCCAGAATGTTCCCGCAGTTCTGCTGGTCGGTGACGGTGGCCCGGTCGACGCCGAACTGCAGGAAGAGGTAGTCGATGTCGGCGTCGCCGTCCGTCGCGGGCGAGACCACCGCCACCTTGGCGGCCAGCGAGTGAGCACCACCGAGCCCGTCGATCTGCAGCGGGTGGCCGCTGCCCATCACCCGCAGCAGCAGGGCGTCGCGGCGCCGCGGGTCGCGTGGCAGGTCAGCGGCGAGGAAGTAGAGGCCCTTGGAGGTGCCGCCGCGCATCATCATGCAGCGGATGCCCCGGGTCACGGCCGCTCCAGGTAAGCCTCGTAATCCAGGTACTCCACGCCCTGCTGGGACAGCACCGCCCGCAGGCCGTAGCGATCCAGGCTCAGTTCACCGTCGCGGAACGCGGCGCGGGCGGCGTTCTCCCGCGCCGCCCGGGCGCGGGCCGCGGCGATGGCCCGGCCCACCCCGGACCGCGGGACGACGAGCACACCGTCGTCATCGGCCAGCACGGCGTCGCCCGGTTCGATGCGCTGGCCGTTGATGGCGACCGGCACGTTCACCGCGCCGGCCGTGGCCTTGACCGTGCCCTGCGCCGATACCGCCGCGCAGAACACCGGGAACCCCATGGCGTGCAGTTCCGCGACGTCGCGCACCCCGCCGGCCGTCACCAGCCCGCGGACACCGCGCCGGTGCAGCGCGGTGGCCAGCAGTTCACCGAAGGCCCCGTCGCTGCTGGGCGAGGTGGTGGTGACGACCAGCAGGTCGCCCGGCTGGCACTGTTCCACCGCGGCGTGGATCATCAGGTTGTCGCCCGGCCAGCACGCCGCGGTGACCGCGGCACCGCCGATGCGCGAACCCAGGTGCACCGGGCGGATACCCGGCCCGAGGTAACCGGCGCGGCCGATCGCCTCGTGCACGGTGGCGACGCCGAACCCGGCCAGCTCGGCGACCTCGCCGGGATCGGCCCGTGGCCAGCCGGTGACGACGACTTTCCTCACCTGAGCATCCCGGTTACCTCGGGGTAGAGCCGCATGTACGCCTCGGCCATGGTCGAGTGGGCCAGCCCCAGGTTGGGGCCGGCGTTGCGGCGCAGCTGCACGCCGCGCCGCCGGGCGAGATCGGTGTAGTAGTCCCACATGTGCGGCTGCGCCTTGAGGCACTCCATGGCCTTGCGCTTGACGCCGAAGACATCGGTGATGTCCAGCAGCACCTGCGGCTTGAAGTCGCACTGCTCCGGCTGGTGCGGCTCGAACAGGAATACCGGCGGCGCGCCCAGCGGATCGCCGGGCGCGTCGTACCCGATCGCCTGCGCGAAGACCCGCGCCTGCACAGTCATCCGGGCGGCGGCCGGATGGTCGGGGTTGTAGGGGTCGGCCAGCGGGTGGGTGAGCACGACGGCCGGCTGTACCCGGCGATAGCAGCGCACGATCGTGTCGACCAGCTCGTCCGACTCGCGCAGCGGGTAGTCGCCGGCGTCGGCGAACTCGATCGCGGCACCGAGCACCTCCGCCGCCCGGCTGGCCTCGTCCCGGCGGATGGCCTTGATCTCCTCCAGCCGCCTGCCCTCGCGCCACGCCTGGGCGGACTCCCCGCGCTCGCCGTAGCTGAGGCACAGCACCGTCACGGGTACCCCGCGGGCGGCGGCCAGCGCCACGGCCCCGCCCGCGCGCCAGACGAAGTCGCCCGCGTGCGCGCTGACGACCAGGAACGGGCCGCTGGGTACCGCGTCGCTCGCGCTCACCAATTCGTTCCCCCTGGGGGCCGGACCGCCGCCATTGCTTCCCCGGGAAGCTAGTTCACTGCAATCGATATTGTCAACGATCTGCCGGAGCAACGCCCGGCGGGCGCCGTCTCGCCAGCTACCCGTCTTACCCAGCACTAAAAGCTAGGCGCTGAGCGGGACCGGCCGGGACGGCCGGAAACCGGAACGCCCCGGACGGCCGGGAACCGGGACCACCCGGGCCAGGCCCGTTAGCAGCATTTGCGTGCCGCAAAATTGTTGACATTCCGGCCAGCGGGAGTCTATGTTCGCCGCAACCAGAATCTTCCGCCCGGAACGTAGCGGCGGCGCGGAACCCAGCGGAGGATAGACGTGCGCAGCGGCGCACAGCCGTCATGGACGGGCGGCCGGGCGGTAACAACGCCGGACGCTGACGGCGCAGCGCCCGATTCAGCGGGCGAACCTGTGGCGGCTATAAGCCATCGCAGGAAATTCTTCCATTGCGTTTATCCGTATTGCGCATAGCCGTACGCTAAGCGCACACTAGCTATGCCTTCATCCGCAGTGCCCGTCCCTGAGCCGAGCGTTGGCCCGGCGGCGGCCCGCGGACGCCGGTGTGAGGCGGGCGCTGACGCCGAGGAGACGGCCATGGAACGTCAGGAAGCACGTTGGCCTGGCACCGGGCATCTCCAGGTCTCCGCCCGCCCCTCTCCCGAAGGCACTCATGCCCTCCTGAAGGGACTGGCGGCAGCCACCGGCCGCCGCCGCGTCCCATCTCCTGCTGCGATACGCCCTCACAAGGAGACCGATGACAGATGAGTGACCAGACTGTGGAACCCGGTAGAACCAGCGCGGCCACCGCCGCCGTCAGCCGACGGGGCCTGCTGCGCGCGGTCGGTGCCGGTGCCGCCGTGGCAGGGGGTGGCGGGCTGGTGCAGGCGTGCAGCAGCATCAAGGGGGCCGGTTCCGGCGGTGGCGGCACCAAGGCCATCACGATCGGCTGGATCCACCCGCTGACCGGAGCCCTGGCCGGCTTCGGTGCGCCGGACAACTGGGTGATCTCCAAGATCAAGCAGACCACCCCGTACAAGAACGGGTTCAAGATCAGTGGCAAGACCTACTCGGTCACCATCAAGTCCTACGACACCCAGTCCAGCCCCACCCGGGCCGGCGACCTGGCCAAGTCGGCCATCCTGAACGACCACGTGGACCTGCTGATGGCGTCGTCCACGCCGGAGACCGTCAACGCGGTGGCCAGCCAGGCCGAATCCCTCGGCACCCCGCTGATCTGCGCGAACATCCCGTGGGAGTCCTGGTACATCAACCTGGGCGGCAACCCGCAGAAGCCGACGATGAAACCCAAGTACGTGGTCATGTTCTTCCTCGGCGCCGAGCACCTGATCAAGGCGTTCATCCCGATGTGGGACCGGATCCACTCCCAGTTGCACACCAACAAGGTGGTCGCGGCCGCGTTCCCCAACGACTCGGACGGCAACGCGTTCCGCGCGGTGTTCCCGCCGATCGCCGAAGGCGCGGGCTACAAGATGGTGCTGTCCTCGGCCTACCCGGACGGGACCACCAACTACTCGTCGATGATCTCCCAGTTCAAGTCGGCCGGAGCGGACTTCTTCACCAACGTGCCGCTGCCGCCCGACTTCGCCACCATGTGGAAGCAGTCGGTGCAGCAGGGCTTCAGGCCGAAGCTGGCCACCGTGGCCAAGGTACTGCTGTTCCCGCCCGACGCCTACGCGCTGGGCAGCCTGGCCTACAACGTCGCCACCGACGCCTGGTGGGTGCCGTCGCTGCCGTGGAAGTCATCCTTCACCGGCGAAACCTGCCAGCAGCTGGCCACGGAGTTCGAGGCCGCGACCAATGGCCAGTGGAACTCCAACATCAGCAACTACAGCCTGTTCGAGGCCGCCCACGCGGCCCTCACCTCGGTCAGCGACCCGCACGACAAGGCCGAGGTGGCCGACGCCATCCACAAGGTGAACCTCCCCGAGGCGGTGGCCGGGCCGCTGAACTTCGCCTCGGGCGGCCCCGCGCCGGGCGTCGCGATCACCCCCCCGCTCGGCGTGCAGTGGCAGAAGGGGACCAAGTTCCCGCTGGAGATGCAGGTCGTGGACAACACGCTGGTACCGCATGCGAAGATCACCGCCGACCTCAAGCCGACCAACCCGTGAGCTGATGGCCAGCCCGCTGCTCGAGCTGGAGCACGTGACGAAGCGGTTCGGCCGGGTCGTCATCGCGGAGGACCTGTCCCTGGCGGTCGGGCCCGGGGACACCGTCGGGATCGTGGGGCCGAACGGCGCGGGCAAGACCAGCCTGTTCGGCCTCATCTCCGGCGACCTCGCCCCCGGCGGGGGCGAGGTCCGCTTCGCCGGCCGCACGATCACCAGGCTGGACTCGGCCGCCCGGTGCCGGCTGGGCATCGGCCGTACCTACCAGGTGCCGCGGCCGTTCGGCGACATGACCGTGTTCGAGAACGTGCTCGTCGCGGCCCAGCAGGGCGGCGGGCTGCGGCGGCGCGCCAGTTACTCGGCCGCGGTCGGGGCGCTGGACCGGACCGGCATTTCCGGCCAGGCGAACCTGCCCGCCGAGCGGCTCGGCCTGCTGCAGCGCAAGCGGCTGGAACTGGCCCGGGCGCTGGCCACCCGGCCCTCGCTGCTGCTGCTGGACGAAGTGGCGGGCGGCCTCACCGACCCGGAGGTCGCCCAGCTGGTCGAGATCGTCCGCGGCGTCAACGCCGAGGGGATCGCGGTGCTCTGGATCGAGCACGTGGTCCGCGCGCTCACCGCCACGGTGAGCCGGCTGATGTGCCTGGCCGGCGGCTCGTTCGTCGGGGACGGCGACCCGGACACGGTGCTGGCCAACCCCGCCGTCCGCGAGGTCTTCCTCGGGTCCGAGGTCAGCGCCGCCCTGGCGGGCGGCTCGCTGGGAGAGGCGGCGGCGGAGGAGGGGGACGGGATGGCGCAGGCGAAACGGAGCGAGCCGTGAGCACCGCGGGCAACGGCCGGCCGGACAGCGGGCCGCCCCTGCTGGAGGTCCGGGACCTGGCCGTACACCACGGGCAGCTCCAGGCGCTGGCCGGGATCTCGTTCCGGGTGTTCCCGGGCGAGGTCTACGCGATCATCGGGGCGAACGGGGCCGGCAAGTCGACCCTGCTGCGCACGATCGCCGGCCTGCACCAGCCGTCGGCGGGCTCGGTGCTGCTCGACGGCCGGGACCTCACCCGGCTGCGCCCGGAGCGCCGGGCCCGGCAGGGCATCGTCATGGTGCCCGAGGGCAGGCGGCTGTTCGGTTCGCTGTCCGTGGAGGAAAACCTCCAGGTCGGCGCCACGTACGCGCGGCCGGGTCCGTGGACGATCAGCCGGGTGTACGAGACGTTCAGCTGGATGGCCGAGCGCCGGGGCCAGCGGACCGCCCAGCTGTCGGGCGGTGAGCAGCAGACGGTCGCCCTCGGCCGGGCCCTGGTCGCCAACCCGCGCGTGCTGCTGCTCGACGAGCTGTCGCTCGGCCTGGCGCCGGTGGTCGTGCAGCGCATCTACGGCATGCTGCCGCAGATCCTGGCGACCGGGCTCACCGTGCTGCTGGTCGAGCAGGACGTGAGCCAGGCGCTGCGGGTGGCTTCGCACGTCCACTGCCTGCTGGAGGGCCATACCACGCTGGAAAGCAGGCCCGCCGACGTCAGCGCGGCGCAGGTCGAGGCGGCCTACTTCGGGCTGGCGGGCACCGCCGCGGCCGGCCCAGCGGGCGAAGGGAGCGAGTCGTTATGGCCTGGGTGAACGCCATCATCCAGGGGGTGCTGACCGGCGGCCTGTACGCGCTCTTCGCCTGCGGGCTGTCGCTCATGTTCGGCGTGATGAAGGTCGTCAACCTGGCGCACGGCGACCTGGCTGTGGTGGCCGGCTACGTCGCGGTCGGCGTCATCACCGTCACGCACATCCCGGTGCTCTGGTCATTCCTCATCGTGGTGCCGGTGATGGCGGTGGCCGGCTACGCCCTGCAGCGCACCCTCATCCAGGGCGCGCTGGACCGCAGCGTGCTCACCACGCTGATCGTCACCTTCGGCCTGTCCGTGGTCATCGAGAACGCCCTGCTCCAGTTCTTCA
Source organism: uncultured Actinomycetes bacterium (assembly GCA_963837515.1). Taxonomy (GTDB): domain Bacteria; phylum Actinomycetota; class Actinomycetes; order Streptosporangiales; family Streptosporangiaceae; genus RYN-230. Next base: position 314,675 of record CAWINT010000011.1, on the reverse strand, counting down.
CCGCCAACAGCCGCGCCCTCGGCACGGGGCTGGCCCTGATCAGCGGCTCCTTCACGATCGGCTCGCAGATCCAGATCGCCGACCTGCTCGTGGTGATCTTCGCGGTGGCCGTGGTGGTGCTGTTCAGCCTGCAGTACTTCCTCTCCCGGTCCCGGTACGGCCGCCTCATCCGGGCCAGCGCCGACGACCAGGAAGCGGTGGCGCTGAGCGGGGCGGACTACCGGCACGTGTTCGGCATCGCGGCCGCGCTCGCGTTCGGCACCGTGGCGCTGGGCGGGATCGCCTACGGGATGTACTCCCAGCTCTCGCCGACCACCGGCACCGACACGATCCTGCTGTTCGCGTTCGCGGCGGTGGTGATCGGCGGGCTCGGCTCGCTGTGGGGCACCCTGCTCGGCGGCGTGGTGCTGGGTGTGGCCCAGCAGATTGGCGCGCAGATCAACATCTCGTACGAGCTGCTCGCCGGTTACCTGGTGTTCCTGGCCGTGCTGGTGCTCCGGCCACAGGGGCTCACCTACCGGAGGGCGCAGCCATGAGCCTGGTCACGGAAACGACCGCCCGCCCGGCCGCCGGGTTCCGGGTCACCCGGTCCCAGCGGAACGTGGCCTGGACCGGCGCGGCGGCGCTGGCCGTCGTGATCGTCCTGGCGCTGTTCCCCTACTTCGTCTACTCCGGCACCACCACGGTGATAGTGCAGGCGTTCATCCTGCTCACGATGGCGAGCATGTGGAACCTGCTGGCCGGCTACGCGGGCCTGGTGTCGGTGGGGCAGCAGGCGTTCGTCGGGCTCGGCGCCTACTTCGTGCTGATCCTCGCGATCAACGGGATGTCGCCGTTCGCCGCCTTGCCGGTGGCCGCGGTCGGCTGCGGCGTGGTCGCGCTGCCGCTGTGGTGGCTGGTCTCCCGGTTGCGCAGCGGCTACTTCGCCATCGCCACCTGGGTCCTGGCGGCGACCATCATGCTCATCATCGAGCGCTTCTCCTCGATTGGCGGCGGGACCGGCATGCCGCTGCCCGGCTTTGCCGGCATCGATCCCACGCTGCTCACCGCGTACACCTACTGGGCCGGGCTGGCCGTGACGGTGCTCACGCTGGCCGGCATGTACCTGCTGCTGCGCGGCCGGCTGGGCCTGGTGCTCACCGCCATCCGCGACGACGAGGTGGCCGCGCGCAGTTCCGGGGCGCGGGTCGGCCTGGCCCGCATGCTCGTGTTCCTGGTGGCGGGCGCGGGCTGCGGTGCCGCGGGGGGCCTGCTCGCGATCAGCCAGCTCCAGGTGCAGCCGAGCGCGGTGTTCAGCGTGCAGTGGACCGCGGAGATGGCCTTCGCGACCATCATCGGCGGGCTGGGCACGATCGAGGGGCCGATCATCGGGACGGCCGTGTACATGGTGCTGCAGCAGACGCTGGCCTCCTACAACGCCTGGTACCTGATCGTCCTGGGCCTGGTGGCGATCGCCGTGGCCCTGTTCGCGCGGCGCGGGCTGTGGGGCCTGGTGGACACGCACGTGAACGTGCGGCTGTTCCCCGTCGGCTACTGGCTCCGGCTGAACGATGAGCACCCAGCCGACACGGGGGCCGTCCCCCCGGACCAGCACTAGCCGGTGCGCTCCACCACGTAGTCGCACAGCCCCTCGAACGCGGCGCGGACCGGCCGGTCCGGCAGCCCGGTGATCTGTTCCCGGGCGACCGCGGCCCAGCGCCGCAGGTCGGCCCGGGCCTGCTCGATGGCCGGGTGCTCGCGGAGCAGCGCGAGCGCCTCGGCGTGCAGCGCCTGGTCGGTGAGGTCGGCGCCGTCCAGCAGTTCCCGCAGCCGGGCGTCCGCCGGGCGGGCCGACGCCAGCGCGTAAAGCACCGGCAGGCTGCGGACCCCTTCCCGCAGGTCGGTGCCGGGAGTCTTGCCCGACTCGGCGGTCTCGCTGGCCACGTCCAGGATGTCGTCGGACAGCTGGAAGGCCACCCCGATCGCCTCGCAGGCCGACTCCATCCGGCGGACGACCTCCTCCGGCGCCCCGGAGTACATGGCCCCGAACCGGCCCGCCGTGGCCACCAGGGACGCCGTCTTCTCCTTCACCACCCGCAGGTAGTGCTCCAGCGGGTCCTGGCCCGGCTGCGGGCCGAGGGTCTCGGCGATCTGCCCGCTCACCAGGCGGGTGAAGGTCTCGGCCTGGATCCGGACCGCGTCCGCGCCGAGCTGGGCGAGCAGGTGGGACGCCCGGGCGAACAGGTAGTCACCGGTCAGGATGGCGATCGTATTGGTCCACCGCGAGTTGGCGCTGGGGTGCCCGCGGCGCAGCGGCGCCTCGTCCATCACGTCGTCGTGGTACAGCGTGGCCAGGTGGGTGAGCTCGATCGCGGCGGCCGCGGTGATCACCCGCTCGTCCCGCGGGTTGCCGAACTGGCTGGCCAGCAGGACCAGGGTGGCCCGGAACCGCTTGCCACCGGCGTCGATGAGGTGGGTGGACGCCTCGGCGAGCAGTCCCTCCTCAGCCTGGGAGGCGGCCGCCAGCTGCTCCTCGACGAGCGCCAGCCCCTGCTGCACGTCCGCGGTGCGGGCGGCGTCGGGCAGATCGACAGGGACGGCGGTCATCACACGGGCTCCTGGTGCTCGGTCGGCGGGGCGGCGGGGAACCGCCGCAGGCCGGCGACGGCCCCGGTGACCGGGTTCGCCCCGGACCGTGGCCGGGCCATCGCCTCCCCGGGTATGCCCCGCAACCCATACCCGGACACTCCGCCGGCATGCCGGGAACGGGCGGGCGCCCCCGGCACGTCAGCGGACGAACAGATGAGATGCCGCATGGTTCGCGAGGCTGAGCAGGGGCCCGGGGACGATGCCGAACACGAGGGTGGCCAGCACGCCGACGCCCACCGCGGCGCCGGTGAACATGCCCGGCGTGACCACGGCCGGGCCGCCGGGGGCGGGGTCGGAGAAGAACATGAGCACGATGACCCGCACGTAGAAGAACGCGGCCACCGCGCTGGCCACCACGCCCACGATGACCAGCGGCAGCGCGCCACCCGCGATGGCCGCCTGGAACACCGCGAACTTCCCGGTGAACCCGCTGGTCAGCGGGATCCCGGCGAAGGCCAGCAGGAAGAAGGCGAAGACCCCGGCCACCAGCGGCGAGCGCTTGCCCAGCCCGGCCCAGCTGGACAGGTGCGCGGCCTCGCCGGTCTGGTCCCGGACCAGGGTGACCACGGCGAACGCACCGATCGTGGTGAACCCGTACACCGCCAGGTAGAACAGGCTGCTGGACAGGCCGGCCACGCTGGCCGCGAGCACCCCGGTCAGCACGAAACCGCCGTGCGCGATGGAGGAGTAGGCCAGCAGCCGCTTAACGTCGGTCTGGGTGATGGCGATGATCGCGCCGATGATCATGGTCAGGATGGCCACCGCCCACATGGCCGGCCGCCAGTCCCAGCTGAGCTTGCCGAACGCCACGTAGAACACGCGCAGCAGCGCGCCGAACGCCGACACCAGCGTGCAGGACGCCATCAGCGCGGTGACCGGGGTCGGCGCCCCCTGGTACACGTCCGGCTTCCAGCTCTGGAACGGCACCGCGCCGATCTTGAACAGCAGCCCGACGCCGAGCAGCGCCATCCCCGCGTACAGCAGCGTCAAGTTGGCCACGTGGCTGGTGGCCGCGGTGGCGATCGCGCCCAGCGACACCGACCCGGCGTAGCCGTACAGCATGGCCACCCCGAACAGGAAGAACGCCGAGGAGAACGCGCCCAGCAGGAAGTACTTCATGGACGCTTCCTGCGACAGCAGCCGGCGCCGCCGGGCCAGGCCGCACAGCAGGTACAGCGGCAGGGACAGCACCTCCAGCGCGACGAACATGGTGAGCAGGTCGTTCGCCGCGGGGAACAGCAGCATGCCGCCGACCGCGAACAGGGTCAGCGGGTAGATCTCGGTGTGCACCACCCCGGCCAGCTGGGCGGCGCGTTCCTCGGCGCTGCCCGGCGTGGTCGCGGCCTGGGCCACGAAGGTCTCCTCCTCGCGGGAGGAGTCGGCGATGAGCAGCACGCTGATGAAGGCGAGCACGCAGATCGTGCCCCAGATGAACAGCGTGGGGCCGTCCACGGCGACCGCGCCGACCGCGGTCACGTTCCCGTGGCTGCCCTGGGCGAAGAGGTTGGAGGTGGCGCCCACCAGGATGGTGAGAATGAACGCCGCGGCCAGCCCGCCGAGGGTGATCGCCAGCTGGGCGGCGCGGCGCTGGCTGCGCGGCAGGAACGCCTCGGCCAGCACCCCCACCACCGCCAGCCCGAACACCACCAGCATCGGCGACAGCTGGGCGTAGTCGATGTGCGGCGTCGGTATCGTCGCCGCCGCGAGGGACCCGGTCACGGGGTGCTTCCCTTCTGGATCTGGGCGCCTCCGGCGCTGACGAGGGTGAGCGTGCCGGACTTGCTGAAGTAGGCGACGGTTCCCGGCCCGCTGGGGTGCTGCGGCCGCGGATCGTGCACGTGCACCTGGGACAGCGTGTCATGCACCGCCGGGTTGATCACGTCCAGCAGCGGCTTCGGGTACACGCCGAACACGATGAGCAGCGCGATCAGCGGCCCGACCGCCCACAGCTCGCGGGGCCTCAGGTCGGGCATGCCGGCGATCCCCTCGCGGACCGGGCCGGTCATCGTGCGCTGGTACATCCACAGGATGTAGATGGCGGCCAGGATGATGCCCGCGGTGGCGAACGAGGCGGCCACCTTGTACCGGGTGAACGTGCCGATCAGCACGAGGAACTCGCTGACGAAGGTGGACAGCCCGGGCAGCGCCAGGCTGGCCAGGCCGGCCAGCAGGAAGAGCCCGGCCATGACCGGTGCGACCTGCACCACCCCGCCGTAGTCGGCGATCCGCTGCGACCGGCGCCGCGTGATCATGAATCCCGCGATCAGGAACAGCGCCCCGGTGGCGAACGCGTGGTTGACCATGTAGAGGGTGGCGCCCGACTGGCCCTGGGTGGTCAGCACGAAGATGCCGAGCACGATGAAGCCGAAGTGGGAGATCGAGGTGTAGGCGATGAGCCGCTTGAGGTCGCGCTGGCCGATGGCCACGATCGCGCCGTACAGGATCGCGATCACCGACAGCACGATGATCAGCGGGGTGAAGTACCGCGACGCGGACGGGAACAGGTCCAGGCAGTAGCGGATCATCCCGAACGTGCCGACCTTGTCCATGACGCCGACCAGCAGCACGGCCGAGCCGGGCTGCGCGGCGGTGGCGGCGTCCGGCAGCCAGGTGTGGAACGGCCACAGCGGGGCCTTGATGGCGAAGGCGATGAAGAACCCGAGGAACAGCCACTTCTGGGTGGTGGGGCTGAGCACCACCTGGGTCAGCGGCTGGAACAGGAACGTGCCGGCGTGGCCGCCCCGCGCCGAGTACACGTACAGCGCGATCACCGCGACCAGCATGAGCAGCCCGCCGAACAGGCTGTACAGCAGGAACTTGACCGCGGCGTACTGCCGCTGGCCGACCCCGTAGCTGCCGATGAGGAAGTACATCGGCACCAGCATGGCCTCGAAGAACACGTAGAACAGGAACACGTCGGTGGCGGCGAACACCCCGACCATCATGGTCTCCAGCACCAGCAGCAGCGCGAAGTAACTCTTCACGCTGCGCCGCGGGCGGCCCAGCGCGGGCTGCTCATCCGCCCCCTCCGGGGGCGGGTCCGCGTCGTTCCACGACGCCAGGATGACCACCGGCATGAGCACGGCGGTCATCGCGATCAGCACCAGCGCGATGCCGTCCGCCCCGACCGCGTAGTGCACGCCGAACTGCGGGATCCACTGGTAGCTCTGGTTGAACTGGAAGCGCGCCCCGTTCGGCTTGAAGCTGGCCATCATCGCGATCGTCAGCGCCAGCGTGATCAGCGAGAACACCAGCGCCAGCTGCTTGACCAGCCGATGGCGCGCCCGCCGGTCGGCCTCGCCGCCCGGGGCGGACTGGCCGGGCGTGACCGCGATGACCAGCGCGCCGGCCAGCGGGACCGCCCCGATCACGGTCAGCCAGGGAAACGTGCTCATCAGCCGGCCTCTCCTAGATTCTCGCCAGCAGGAGGGCGCCGACCAGCAGCGCCCCGCCCACGAGCATGGACAGCGCGTAGGACCGGACGAACCCGGTCTGGATCCGGCGCATCCGCCCGGACGTGCCGCCGATGGCCGCGGCGATCGTGTTCACCAGCCCGTTGACGCCCCGGTTGTCGAAGTACACCGACAGCCGGGTCAGCCACTGGCCCGGGCGCATCAGCAGCGACTCGTTGATCGCGTCGCCGTACAGGTCCTTGCGCGCGGCGGTGACCGCGAGCCCGGCGGCCGGGGCCGTCTCCGGCACCGGGCGCCGCCCGACCGTCAGCCACGCGATCACCCCGAAGATCACGACTAGGACCAGGGCCACCCCGCCGGCCAGGGTGAACAGGGCGGGCTGGGGTGGCGTGAAGCCGGTCACCGGGCCGAGGAACCGGGCCAGCCGGTCGCCGAGGATCTCGAACGCACCGAACCCCAGCGCGCCGATGGCCAGCACGATCACCGGCCAGGTCATCACCGGGGGCGCCTCGTGCGGATGCGCGTCGTCCGCCCAGCGCCGCTTCCCGAAGAAGGTCATGAACAGGATCCGGGTCATGTAGAAGGAGGTGATGCCCGCGCCGATCAGCGCCGCGGTGCCGACGATCGCGCCGGTGGTGCCGCCGTCGTGGTAGGCGGCGTCGATCACGGTGTCCTTGGCGAAGAACCCCGAGAACGGGGGGATGCCGATGATCGCCAGGTAGCACGCCGCGAACGCGCCGAAGGTGATCGGCAGGACCGAGAACAGGCCGCCGAAGCGGCGCATGTTCACTTCGTCGTTCATGCCGTGCATGATCGAGCCGGCTTCGAGGAACAGCCCGGCCTTGTAGAACCCGTGCGCGAGGAGCAGCGCGATCGCGAACGGGTAGCCGGCCGGCCCCACCCCGGCGGCCAGCATCATGTAACCGATCTGGCTCATGGTCGAGCCGGCCAGCGCCTTCTTGATGTCGTCCTTGGCCGAGCCGATGATCCCGCCGAACAGCAGCGTGGCCGCGCCGACGATGGCCACGGCCAGCCGGGCGTCGGCGGACAGGTCGAAGATCGGGCCGGACCGGACGATCAGGTAGACCCCGGCGGTCACCATGGTCGCCGCGTGGATCAGCGCGGACACCGGGGTCGGGCCCTCCATCGCGTCCAGCAGCCAGGACTGCAGCGGCAGCTGCGCGGACTTGCCGCAGGCGCCGAGCAGCAGCAGCAGGCCCATCGCGGTGAGCACGCCCGGGCTGGCCGCGCCCGGGTGGGAGAACACCCCGGTGAAGGTGACCGTGCCGAACACGGCGAACATGAGCATGATGGCCAGCGACAGCCCGGCGTCACCGACCCGGTTGGCGATGAACGCCTTCTTGGCCGCGACCGCCGCGGACGGCTTGTACTGCCAGAACCCGATCAGCAGGTAGGACGCGAGGCCGACGCCCTCCCAGCCGGCGTACAGCACCAGGTAGTTGCTGGCCAGCACGAGCAGCAGCATCGCGGCCAGGAACAGGTTCATGAAGCCGAAGAAGCGGCGCCGCCCGGGGTCGTGGGCCATGTACCCGACCGAGAAGATGTGGATCAGCGAGCCGACCCCGGTGATCAACAGCACGAAGCAGATCGACAGCTGGTCCAGCTGCAGCCCGAGGTTGACCTTGAAACTGCCCGCCGCGATCCACTGGTACAGCTGCACACTGCGGCTGCGCTGATAGCCGGGGTACCCGAGCATCTGCGCGAACGCGACCAGCCCGTACGCGAACGCGGCCAGCGGCATGGCCACGCCGAGCAGGTGCCCCCAGCGGTCGGTCCGCTTTCCGCCGAGCAGCAGGACCGCGGCGCCGAACAGCGGGAACACGAGCAGCAGCCAGGCCAGGCGCTGCGCGCCGGCCGCGGGCAGGGTGCTCTCCGCGTGCGCCGCGGCCACCTGGGCGGCCGCAAGTGAGCCTGTCACTGCGTCACTCCTCATGCCTGGCCAGGCCGCCGGCGGCAGGCCTGGCTGCTCCAGCGGATCTAGTACTTGAGCAGGCTGGCGTCGTCCACCGACGCCGACTTGCGGGCGCGGAAGATGGCCATCAGGACGGCCAGCCCGACCACGACCTCAGCCGCCGCGACCACCATCACGAAAAACGCGATGACCTGGCCATTGAGGTTGCCGTGCAGCCGGGAGAAGGCGACGAACGCCAGGTTGACCGCGTTCAGCATCAGCTCGACGCACATGAAGATGACCATGGCGTTGCGCCGGACCAGTACGCCGACCGCGCCGATGACGAACAGGATGACGGCCAGCGCGACAAAGCTGCCGGGGGTCATGACGGGTCACCTTCCTGGCTGCGGGCCGGCTCCAGCTCGGGGGCGCCGCCCGGCCCGAGCCCGGGCTCGACCGGCGGTTCGAGCGGCTGGCCGATGAACTGGCTGACCGAGGTCGGCGCGGGGCTGCCGTCCGGGAGCAGGGCGGGCGTGTCCGCCGCGTTGTGCCGGGCGTAGGTGCCCGGGCCGGGCAGCGGCGCGGGATCGCCGCTGGCCACCCGGATCCGGGCCAGGTCGCGCTGGGTGGGCTTGGGCGTGGTGCGCTCCCGGTGGGCCAGCAGCATGGCGCCGAGCGCCGCGGTTATCAGCAGCGCGCTGGTGATCTCGAACGGGAACACGTAGGTGGTGAAGATGAGCCGGGCGATGCCGTCCAGGTTGCCCGACCCGAAGGCCGGCCCGTAGGCCGGCCCCGACGCGGCCGGCGCGGCAGTGCCCAGCGTGGCGTGCCCGACGGTGAGCACCAGCAGCACCAGCAGGCCGATCCCGGCCAGCCCGGCCCAGAGCCGCTGGCCGCGGATGGTCTCCACGAGGGAGTCCCGGGCCCGCACGCCGACGATCATGAGAACGAACAGGAACAGCATCAGCACCGCGCCGGTGTACACGATCACCTGCACGAAGGCCAGGAACGGGGCGCCCTGCAGCGCGTACAGCACCGCCAGCGAGAGCATCACCACGGCCAGCAGCAGCGCGCAGTACACGGCCCGGCGCACCAGGATCATGCCGAGCGCGGCCCCGACCGAGAGGACGGCCAGCAGCCAGAACGTCGCCTGCTGGGTCCAGGCCGCCACCCCGCTCTCGGCCAGCACGCCGCTGGCCATCCCACCGTGCATCACTGGTCTCCCGGATCCTCGTCGCCGACGCCGGCCGCCGGCACCCAGGCGGCGGCGGTCTCCGGGGCCCGGGCCGCCTCACCGGTCTCACCCGCGGCGGGCGCCCCGGCCGCGTCCTCGGGCGCGGCCACCCCGGCCGAGCGGAGGTTGTAGTAGTCCTTCTCGGTCCGGCCCAGCCGCATGTCGTGTGGTGGTTGCTCCATCCCCGGCAGCAGCGGCGCGAGCAGCTGCTCCTTGGTCCAGATCAGGCTCTCCCGGTTGTCGTCGGCCAGCTCGTACTCGTTGGTCATGGTGAGCGCCCGGGTCGGGCACGCCTCCACGCACAGCCCGCACAGGATGCACCGCAGGTAGTTGATCTGGTACACGGCGCCGTAGCGCTCCCCGGGCGAGTACCGGTCCTCGGGGGTGTTGTCCGCACCCTCCACGTAGATCGCGTCGGCCGGGCAGGCCCAGGCGCACAGCTCGCAGCCGATGCACTTCTCCAGCCCGTCCGGCCAGCGGTTCAGCTGATGGCGGCCGTGGAACCGGGGAGCCGTGGGCTTCTTCTCCTCCGGGTACTGGACGGTGTCGACCTTCTTGAACATCTGCCGGAAGGTGACACCGAAGCCCTTGACGGGCCCCAGGAACTCAGGCACCGGTCACCTCCTTCTTGGTGGTGCCGTTGGCGGCAGCCCTGGGGTCGGCAGGGCCAGGTGGGCCGTCCCCCCCGCCCGGCGACACGGAGATCCCGATGCCGTGGTAGTGCGGGAGGTCCATCGGTGGCACCGGGAAGGCGGGCTGGTCGCCGGCGGCCCCGGCGGCCGGCGGGGCCAGCTCGGCGGCGGCCTCCTCGGCCGCGGCCTGGCGCCGCTGCGCGGCCAGGTCGCCCAGGAACAGCAGCGCCATCAGCGCCACCACCAGCAGCCCGGCCACGATGTACACCGCCGGGCTGCCACCGTGCTGGCGCCAGACCCGGATCGTCGCGATGACCAGGATCCACGCCAGCGACAGCGGGATCAGCACCTTCCAGCCAAACCGCATCAGCTGGTCGTAGCGGATCCGGGGCAGCGTGCCGCGCAGCCAGACGAAGCAGAACATCAGGATCAGCACCTTGGCCAGGAACCACAGCATCGGGTACCAGCCACTGTTGGCGCCGGGCCAGACGCTGATCGGCCAGGGCGCCATCCAGCCACCAAGGAACAGCGTGGTGGCCAGCCCGCTGACCGTGACCATGTTGATGTACTCGGCCAGGTAGAACAACGCGAACTTCAGCGAGGAGTACTCGGTGTGGAACCCGCCGACCAGCTCGCCCTCGCCTTCGGGCAGGTCGAACGGCAGCCGGTTGGTCTCGCCGACCATGGTGATCAGGTAGATCACGAACGAGGGGAACAGCAGCACCGCGTACCAGGACGGCCAGTGCAGGATCGCCCCGAAGAGGTGGAACTCGGTGTTGCCGCCCGACTGGGCGGACACGATGGCCGTGGTGGACAGCGACCGCGAGTACAGGAACACCGCGACGAAGGACAGCCCCATCGCGATCTCGTAGCTGATCACCTGGGCTGATGAGCGCAGGCCACCGAGCAGCGGGTACGGCGACTCCGAGGACCACCCGGCCAGCACGATCCCGTAGACCGCCATCGAGCTCATCGCCAGCACCAGCAGCACCGCCACCGGCAGGTCGGTCAGCTGGAGCGGGGTCTGCACCCCGAAGATGGACACCATCGGCCCGAACGGGATGATCGCGAAGCTGACGAAGGCCGGGATCATCGCGATCGCCGGGGCCAGCCAGAACAGCAGCTTGTCCACCCGCCGCGGCACGATGTCTTCCTTGAGGGCCAGCTTGATGCCGTCCATCAGCGACTGCAGCAGGCCGAACTTCCCGGCCCGGTTCGGCCCGGGGCGCTGCTGCATCCGGCCGATCACCCGGCGTTCCGCCCAGATCGCGAACAGCGTCATCACCAGCAGGAACACGAAGATGAACAGGGCCTTGATGATGATCAGCCACCAGGGCTGGTGGTAGAAGCTGGCCAGGGTCGGCTCCGCCGCGGCCAGCAGCCGGCCGTGCCCGGCCGCGGCCGCGCTGGCCCCACCCGTCATTGCGCACTCCTCAGCGTTACCAGGGCGCCATGGCCGGCGCCGAGATCGCGCCGGACGTCACACCCGCCGGAATGGGCTGGCAGCCAGACCACCCGGTCCGGCATGGCGGCCACCTCCACCGGCACGGTCACGCTGCCGCGGTCGGTGGCGACACAGACCTTACCGCCGTCCGCGGTGCCCGCCTCGGCCGCGGTCGCTGCCGACATGCGGGCCACGACCGGCCGGGCGGTGCCGGCCAGGAACGGCTCGCCGTCCTGCATCCGCCCGGCGTCCAGCAGCTGGTTCCAGGTGGCCAGCAGTGCCTCGCCCGCCTCCGGCTGGGCCGGCCGGGTTTCGGGGACGTTGCGCACGGGGGCGCCCATGGTGGTCTCGCCCGTGGCCACCTCGGCCGCCACCCCGAGGGCGGCCAGCTCGGCCCGGGCGGCGGCCGCGTCCGGCAGGCCCAGGTGCACGTCCATCTCGTCGGCGATCCGGCGCAGCACGTGCAGGTCGGATTCGATGCCGGGCACGTCCAGCGCGGTGGCGAAGGTGCCGGGACGGCCTTCCCAGTTCACGAACGTGCCGTCCTTCTCGGCCACCGCGGCCACCGGCAGCACCACGTCGGCGCGGTCGGTGACCGCGCTGGGCCGCAGTTCCAGGCTGACCACGAACCGCGCCGCCGCCAGCGCGGCCCGCGCGGCCACCGGGTCGGGCAGGTCGTCGAGGTCGACCCCGGCGACCACCAGGGCATCGATGTCGCGCTCGGTGCCGGCCAGGATGCCGGCCGTATCCCGGCCCGGGTGCAGCGGCAGCGAGGCCACCCCCCAGGCGCGGGCCACCTCCACCCGGGCCTGCGAGCTGGCGGCCAGCCGGCCGCCCGGGAGCAGGTTCGGCAGCGCGCCGGCCTCGATCGCGCCGCGCTCACCGGCCCGCCGTGGTATCCAGGCCAGCCGGGCCCCGGTCGCCCGGGCCAGCCGGTCAGCCGCGGACAGCGCGCCGGGGACCTCGGCCAGCCGCTCGCCGACCATGATGATCGCGCCCGGGGCGGTCAGCGCCTCGGCCGCGGCGCGGCCGGCCTCGTCCAGGCCGGTACCGCTGATCAGGCTGCCCAGCGTGGTGGCCTCCCCGCCGGGGACGGTGGGCAGTAGCGTGCCGGACATCCGCTCCAGTCCGCGGCCGGCCAGCGGGGCGATGGCGTAGACGGCCAGCCCGTGACGGCGGGCCGCCTTGCGCAGCCGGAGGAACACGATGGGGGACTCGTCGTTCGGCTCGAACCCGGCCAGCAGCACCGCGGGAGCGCGCTCCAGGCTGGCGTAGCTCACGTCGAGCGACCGCCCGGCCACCCGGGCGGCCAGGAACTCCGCCTCCTCGGCCGAGTGCGCGCGGGCCCGCATGTCCACGTTGTTGGTGCCGAGCGCGACCCGGGCGAACTTGGCGTAGGCGTAGGCGTCCTCCACGGTGAGCCGCCCGCCGGTGAGCACGCCGGCCCGGCCCCGCGCCGCCGTCAGCCCGCGGGCGGCGGCGGCGAACGCCTCCGGCCAGGAGGCAAGGGCCAGCGCCCCGTCCGCGCCGCGGACCAGCGGGCCGGACAGCCGGTCCGGCTCGGTGGCGTAGGTGAACGCCCAGCGGCCCTTGTCGCAGTTCCACTCCTCGTTCACCTCGGGGGCGTTGCCGGCCAGCCGCCGGGTGACGACGCCGCGGCGGTGGTCGGTGCGCTGCCGGCAGCCGGACGCGCAGTGCTCGCACACACTGGGCGTGGACACCAGGTCGAACGGCCGGGCCCGGAACCGGTAGGCGGCGCCGGTGAGCGCGCCCACCGGGCAGATCTGCACCGTGTTGCCGGAGAAGTAGGAGTCGAACGGAGCACCCTCGGCAATGCCCACCTGCTCCTGCGGGCCACGCTCCAGCAGTTCGATGAGCGGGTCACCGGCGATCTGCTCGGCGAACCGGGTGCACCGGGCGCACTGCACGCAGCGCTCCCGGTCCAGCAGCACTTCCGCCGACAGCGCGACCGGCTTGGGGAAGGTCCGTTTGACCAGGCCGAACCGGGTCTCTCCCTGGCCGGTGGACATGGCCTGGTTCTGCAGCGGGCACTCGCCGCCCTTGTCGCACATCGGGCAGTCGAGTGGGTGGTTGATGAGCAGCAGCTCCATCATCCCGCGCTGCGCCTTCTCGGCCACCGGCGAGGTGAGCTGGGTGTGCACCACCATGCCGTCGGTGCAGGTGGTGGTGCAGGAAGCGGGCGGCTTGGGCTGCCCCTCGATCTGCACCAGGCACTGCCGGCAGGCGCCGACCGGGTCGAGCAGCGGGTGGTCACAGAACCGGGGGATCTGGATGCCGAGCAGTTCGGCGGCGCGGATCACCAGCGTGCCCTTGGGCACGGTGATCTCGAACCCGTCGATGGTGACGGTGACGCCGTCGGCCGGCCGGGCGACCTCGCCGCCCGCAGCCCCGCTCGTGGTTACGGTCATCAGGCGGACTCCATGGCGAAGAGGGTCGAAGCGGCCGGGTCGAACGGGCAGCCGCCACGGCGCAGGTGGTCCAGGTACTCCTCGCGGAAGTACCGGATGGAGGACTTCACCGGCGACTCGATCGAGTCGCCGAGGGCGCAGAACGCCCGGCCGGTGATGTTGGAGCAGATGTCGAGCAGCTTGTCCAGGTCCGCCTCGCTGCCCGTACCGCGCTCCAGCTTCTCCAGGAGCTGGACCACCCACCAGCTGCCTTCCCGGCAGGGAGTGCACTTGCCGCACGACTCGTGCTGGTAGAACTCGCACCAGCGGAGCACCACCCGGACCACGCAGGTGGTCTCGTCGAACAGCTGCAGCGACCGGGTGCCGAGCATGGACCCGGCGGCCGCCACCGATTCATAGTCCAGTGGCACGTCGAGGTGCTCGTCGGTGAACAGCGGGGTGGAGGAGCCGCCCGGGGTCCAGAACTTCAGCCGGTGCCCGGCCCGGATCCCGCCCGCCAGCTCCAGCAGCTGGCGCAGCGTGGTGCCGAGCGGCGCCTCGTACTGCCCGGGGATGGTGACGTGCCCGGACAGTGAGAAGATGCCGAACCCCTTGGACTTCTCGGTGCCGAAGGCGGCGAAGTCGGCGGCGCCGTGGCCCAGGATGTAGGGCACGGTGGAGATGGACTCCACGTTGTTGACCACGGTGGGGCTGGCGTACAGCCCGGCCACGGCCGGGAACGGCGGCTTGAGCCGGGGCTGGCCGCGGTAGCCCTCGAGCGAGTCCAGCAGCGCGGTCTCCTCGCCGCAGATATAGGCGCCCGCCCCGGCGTGCACCACGACGTCCAGGTCGAAGCCCGAGCCGAGGATGTCCGTCCCGAGGTAGCCGGCCTGGTAGGCCTCGGCCACCGCGTGGTGCAGCCGGCGGATCACGTGCAGCACCTCGCCGCGCACGTAGATGAAGGCCTGGTGCGCGTCGATCGCGAAGCAGGTGATGACGATGCCCTCGATGAGCGCCTGCGGGTTGGCCAGCAGCGCGGGCATGTCCTTGCACGCGCCGGGCTCGGACTCGTCCGCGTTCACCACCAGGTAGTGCCGCTTGTCGCCGCCCTTCGGAATGAATCCCCACTTGAGCCCGGTGGGGAAGCCCGCGCCGCCGCGGCCGCGCAGCGCCGAGTCCTTCAGCGTCTGGATGATCTGGTCCGGTTCCATCGCCAGCGCGCGGGGCAGGGCGGTGTAACCGCCGTTGCGGCGGTACGCGTCGAGCGCGAAGGAGTCGGGCTCGTCCCAGTGCGCGGTGAGCTGGGGCGTCAGCAGCGAGGCCACTAGCGCGTTTCCTTCCCGTCGTCGTCACCGGGCGTCCACCCGTGACCCTTGGCGATGCGCAGGCCGGCCAGGCTGGGCTCGCCCGCGGTGTGCCCGCCGGTGGCCTGGCCGTCGGGGAAGCCGGCCAGGATCCGGGACGCCTGCTTCCAGGTGCACAACCGCGGCGCACCGCGGGTCGGCGCGACGGCTGCCCCGCTGCGCAGCCCGTCCACCAGGTCCCGCGCCTGCTGCGGGGTCATGTTGTCGAAGAACTCCCAGTTGACCATGACCACCGGGGCGTAGTCGCAGGCCGCGTTACACTCCAGGTGCTCGAGGCTGACCTGGCCGTCGGCCGTGGTCTCATCGTTGCCAACGCCCAGGTGCTCCCGCAGCTCTGCGAAGATCGCGTCGCCGCCCATCACCGCGCACAGCGAGTTGGTGCACACCCCGACGTGGTACTCGCCCACCGGGTGATGCTTGTACATGGTGTAGAACGACGCCACCGCGGTGACCTCCGCGGTGGTCAGCCCGAGCTGCCCGGCGCAGTACTCGATGCCGTCCTCGGTGAGGTAGCCCTGCTCGGACTGCACCAGGTGCAGCAGCGGCAGCAGCGCCGACCGCGAGTGCGGATAGCGCCCGATGATCCGCGCCGCGTCCGGCTCCAGCCGGTCGCGCACCTCCTGCGAGAGCGCCATTACCGGTCCACGCCTCCCATCACGGGGTCCGTGCTCGCCACGGCGACGATGACGTCGGCGACCATGCCGCCCTCGGCCATCGCCGGGAGAGCCTGCAAGTTGGTGAACGACGGGTCACGGAAGTGCACCCGGTAGGGCCGGGTGCCGCCGTCGCTGACCGCGTGGCAGCCGAGTTCGCCGCGGGGCGACTCGACCGCCGCGTACACCTGCCCGGCCGGCACCCGGAAACCCTCGGTCACCAGCTTGAAGTGGTGGATCAGCGCCTCCATGGACTGCCCCATGATGTGCGCGATGTGGTCGGGCGAGTTACCCAGGCCGTCCGGCCCCAGCGCCAGCCGGGCCGGCCAGCCGACCTTCTTGTCCTGGATCATCACCGGGCCGGGCGTGCCGGACAGCCGGTCCGCGCACTGTTCGATGATCCGCAGCGACTGGTCGACCTCGTCCATCCGGACCAGGTACCGGCCGAAGCCGTCACAGGTGTCCTGGGTCGGCACGTCGAACTCGTAACTCTCGTAGCCGCAGTACGGCTGGCTCTTGCGCAGGTCCCAGGGCAGCCCGCAGGCCCGGAGCATCGGGCCGGTCACCCCCAGTGCCATGCAGCCGGCCAGGTCGAGGTAGGCGACGTTCTTCGTCCGCCCCAGGTAGAGCGGGTTCGCGTCGAGCAGCGCGCGGATCTCGCCGACCTGGTGCGGCATGACCGCCAGGAACTCACGGATCGCCTCCAGCGCCCCGGCCGGCAGATCCTGCGCGACCCCGCCGGGCCGGACGTAGGCGTGGTTCATCCGCAGCCCGCTGATCAGCTCGAACAGGTCGAGGACCTTCTCCCGCTCGCGCAGGCCGTAGAGCAGCACCGACGTCGCGCCGAGCTCGAGACCGAAGGTGCCGATGGCCATCATGTGCGAGGAGATCCGGTTCAGTTCCATCATCAGCACCCGCAGCACGCTGGCCCGCTCCGGGATCTCCGCCTCGATGCCGAGCAGCCGCTCGGTCGCCAGGCAGTAAGCGGTCTCGTTGAAGATCGGCGACAGGTAGTCCATCCGGGTGCAGAACGTCACGCCCTGCGTCCAGGTGCGGAACTCCATGTTCTTCTCGATGCCGGTGTGCAGGTAGCCGATCACCGGCCGCAGCTCGGTGACGGTCTCCCCGTCCAGGGTCAGCACCAGCCGCAGGACCCCGTGCGTGGACGGATGCTGCGGCCCCATGTTGACGATGAGGTGCTCGGTGTCCGAGCGGCCGCCTGCCTCCTGGGCGGCCCGGACCACCTCGTCCCAGTCCTCACCGCCGACGTTATAGACCCGGCCCTCGGTCTCGGCTGTCATGTGTACGATCTCCGCTCGTCCGGTGGCGGCACGGTGGCACCGCGGTACTCGACCGGGATGCCGCCGAGCGGGTAGTCCTTCCGCTGCGGGTGGCCCTTCCAGTCGTCCGGCATCTCGATCCGGGTCAGCCCGGGGTGCCCGTCGAAGATCATCCCGAAGAAGTCCCAGGTCTCGCGCTCATGCCAGTTGCAGGTCGGGTAGACGCCGACCAGCGACGGGAGGTGCGGGTCGGCGTCGGGCACGCTGACCTCCAGCCGCAGCCGGCGGTTGTGCGTGATGGACAGCAGGTGGTAGACGGCGTGCAACTCGCGGCCGAGGTCGGCCGGGTAGTGCGCCCCGGACACCCCGCCGCACAGCTCGAAGGCGAGCGACGGCTCGTCCCGCAGCGCCCGGGCCACCGGCACCAGGTAGTCCCGCCGCACGTGCAGGGTGAGCTCGCCGCGGTCCACGATGACCCGCTCCACCGCCTCGGTGAAGCCGGTGCCGTCATCCTGCAGCCGGCTGGCCAGGGTGTCGGCGATCTCGTCGAAGTACGAGCCGTACGGGCGCGGCGATGAGGGCGCCGGGGCCCGGCGGACCTGCAGGCCGCCGTACCCGGAGGTGTCGCCGGTGCCCTGGGTGCCGAACATGCCGGTCCGGACGACCTGCTCACCCAGCCGCCGCTGGCCGGCCCGCGCCGCTGGGTCCGGCTGATCCGGGCCCGCGGCGCCGGGAGAGACCTCGCTCACTGGCTGCCTCCCCGCTCGCGCAGGGTCGGCGCGGCCTCGGGCGGTGCCACCGCGGTCACCGGGGCGCCGGCCGCATCACCCAGCAGCGCCGGGCCGCGGCGCGGGTAGCCGCCCAGGTCGGCGGCGAGCGGCAGGCGGCGCAGCCGGGCCTCTTCCAGCTCAGCCACCTCCACCTCCCGGTCCACGCCCAGTTTCATGTTCTGGATCTTGTCGTGCAGCTTCACGATGGCGTCCAGCAGCATCTCCGGGCGCGGCGGGCAGCCGGGCAGGTAGATGTCCACCGGCACGACGTGGTCCACCCCCTGGACGATCGCGTAGTTGTTGAACATGCCGCCGCTGGAGGCGCACACCCCCATGGAGATGACCCACTTGGGCTCGGACATCTGGTCGTAGATCTGCCGCAGCACCGGGGCCATCTTCTGGCTGACCCGGCCCGCCACGATCATCAGGTCGGCCTGGCGCGGCGTGTTCGACGCCCGCTCCATGCCGAACCGGGCCAGGTCGTGCCGCGGCCCGCCGGTGGATATCAGTTCCATGGCGCAGCAGGCCAGGCCGAACGTGGCCGGCCACACGGACGCCTTGCGGGCGTACCCGGCCAGCTTCTCGACCGTGCTGAGCAGGATCCCGCTCGGCAGGCTTTCCTCAAGTCCCATCGGCTAGTCCCATTCCAGACCGCCGCGCCGCCACACGTAGGCGTACGCGACCAGCACCGTGACGATGAACAGCACCATCTCGACCAGACCGAACGCCCCCAGGGCGTCGAACGACACCGCCCACGGGTAGAGGAACACGATCTCGATGTCGAACAGGATGAACAGCATCGCCGTCAGGTAGTACTTGACCGGGAACCGGCTGCCGGCCGGCTGCGGCGTCGGCTCGATCCCGCTTTCGTAGGCGTCCAGCTTGGCGCGGTTCCACCGCTTGGGGCCGCTCAGCGAGCCCATGAGGAGCGAGAAGATCGCGAAGAACGCGGCCAGCCCGGCGAGAATCAGGAGCGGGACGTACAAGCCCAGCACGACATGCCTCCTTTCCGCTTCTCCTGACGGCGCCAGGGCCCTGGCCTACGCCGCCGGCGTCATCTTAGACAGTGCGTGGATCACCCGGTCCGCCGCGTCACCGCCCCGCGTCTCGGTGAGGTTGGCGAGCAGCTTGAGGGTGAACCGCATGAGCGCTGGGCGGGGCATCCCGTGCTTGGTCGCGAACTGCATGACCTTCGGGTTGCCGATCGCCTGAACGAACCTGCGCCCGAGAGTGTAATAGCCACCGTAGGACTCTTTGAGGGCGCGGGGGTAAGCCTGCAGCACCCGCTCGGCGCCCAGCGGCCCGGGCCGGGCCAGGGCCTGCGCGATGACCGCCGCCGCCAGCTCGCCGGACTCGATCGCGTAGGCGATGCCCTCGCCGTTGAACGGGTTCACCATCCCGCCCGCGTCCCCGACCAGCAGCAGGCCGCGAGTGTAGTGCGGGGTGCGGTTGAAGCCCATCGGCAGCGCGGCCCCGCGGACCGGCTCGGTCCGGTTCTCCTCGACGTACCCCCACTCCGGCGGCATCCCGGCCAGCCACCGGCGGAGCAGGTCGCGGTAGTCCACGTTGCCGAACGCGCTGGAGGTGTTGAGCAGGCCGAGACCGACGTTGCTGGTGCCGTCGCCCATGCCGAAGATCCAGCCGTAGCCGGGCAGCAGCCGGTCCCCGTCCCACAGGTCCAGCCACGATTCGAGGTAGTCGTCGTCGTGCCGGGGGCTGGTGTAGTAGGTCCGCACCGCCACCCCGAGCGGCCGGTCGTCCCGCTTGCGCAGCCCCATGGCCAGCGACAGCCGCGAGGAGTTCCCGTCCGCCGCCACGACAACCCGCGCGCGGTACGTCTGTGTCGGCCCGGGGGGGCGACCCCCCGGAGCCCCCCGTTCGCCGCTCCGCGCCGAGGCCGGCGAAGCCGGCTCAGCCGGTTCTGTGGGGCGCGCTGCTACTCCAACGATCCGGCCGGTGTCGTCCAGCACCGGGCCGGTGACGGTCACGCCCTCCATCAGCCGGGCGCCCGCCTTCTCCGCGGTCCGGGCCAGGATCTCGTCGAAGTCCAGCCGGCTGCGCACCAGGCCGTAGCCCGGGTAGCTGGTCAGCTCGGGCCACGGCAGTTCCAGCCGGACCCCGCCGCCGATGATCCGCAGCCCCTGGTTGCGCACCCAGCCGTCCTGCTCGCCGACCGGCACGCCCATCCCGACCAGGGCCTTGACCGCGCGGGGCGTCAGCCCGTCGCCGCACACCTTCTCCCGCGGGAAGGTGGCCTTCTCCAGCAGCAGCACGTCCAGCCCGGCGCGGGCCAGGTAGCTCGCGGTGGCCGAACCGCCCGGCCCGGCCCCGACCACGATGACGTCGGCGTCGGTGGGAGCGGCGATCGCAGCGCTCGCGGCCGCGGCCCGGGGCGCGGCGGCGGCTTGAGAGGGTTCCTGGGGCACAGAGATTCCTGACTATCTTGTGAACCGCTTCACAAGGCTCTTTCCGAAGTCTAGACCCAGCCGTGGTGAGCGGTCGAACCAGGCCGTCAGCCCGGGGGCCGCCCCCCGGGCACCACAGCTAACGCCACGCGGTGTGCACGGCGACGATGCCGAGACTCAGGTTCTGCCAGCGTACGCCGGACCAGCCGGCCGCGGTGATCCGCCGGGCCAGGTCGGCCTGCGGCGGCCAGTCCTTGATGGACTCGGCCAGGTACTGGTACGCCGCCGGGTTGGGCGACAGCCGCCCGGCCACGGCCGGCAGCGCCCGGGCCAGGTACGCCTCGTACGCCCGGTCCAGCCCGGGCCAGGGAAGGTGGCCGAACTCGCAGATGACCAGGCGGCCGCCCGGGCGGGTGACCCGGAACATCTCGGCCAGGGCGGCGCCCGCATCGGTCACGTTGCGCAGCCCGAAGGAGATCGTCACCGCGTCGAAGGCCGCGTCGCGGAACGGCAGGGCCGTGGCGTCACCGGCCACGAACCAGACCGGGCCGCGCGGGGCAGCCGGGGACGCGGTTGCGTTGGGGCGGCTGGTTGTCCCGGCGGACCGGAGCCGGCGCACG
This sequence comes from uncultured Actinomycetes bacterium, assembly GCA_963837515.1. GTDB lineage: Bacteria > Actinomycetota > Actinomycetes > Streptosporangiales > Streptosporangiaceae > RYN-230. Next base: position 293,912 of record CAWINT010000011.1, on the reverse strand, counting down.
CCGGCCTGCAGCATGCCCAGCGAGAAATCACACGCCACGCAGTCCGCGCCGCCGGTGGTGAAGGTCCGCGACGACGTGCCGGTGCCGGCCGCGAGGTCGAGCACCCGCTCGCCCGGCCGGGCCGCCACCGCCCGGGCCACCACCCGGCGCCACCAGCGGTCCTGGCCTAGTGACAGCACGTCGTTGAGCAGGTCGTAGCGGTCGGCGACCTTGTCGAACATCGCGGACACCTCGCCGGGCCGCTTGTCCAGGTTCGGGCGCGTCATGCCGCCAAGCCTGGCATACGCCGCCCCGTGCCCGGTCCCGGCGGCCTGGTCACCGCGTTCACCGTGCCGCCCCGGGCGCTCACAGCAGCGCCGGGCGGTGCCACTTCTCGCCCAGCACGTGTTCGGCCAGGAACGCCAGCACGGTCTGGTACCACACGGTGGCGTTGCCCGGGGTGAGCACCCAGTGGTTCTCGTCCGGGAAGTACAGGAACCGCGCCCCGGCCAGCGGGGTGGGGCGGGCGGCCAGGTCCGTCCAGAGCCGCAGCGCCTCGCCGACCGGCACCCGGTAGTCCTTGCCGCCGTGGATGACCAGCATGGGAGTGCTGATCGCGGCGGCGTGCCGGTGCGGCGAGTTGGCCGCGTACCGGTCGTCGGAGTACCGGTCGTCCCCGGGGCGGCCGAGCTGGCGGCGCCACGCCGCGGGCAGGTCCGTCGTGCCGAACATCTGGTCCAGCGCCCACAGGCTGGCATGGCTGACGATGGCCCGGAACCGGCTGGTGTGCCCGGCGATCCAGTTCGCCATGTAGCCGCCGAACGACCCGCCCATGGCCGCGATCCGGTCCGCGTCGACGTCCTCCCGGGCCGTGGCCGCGTCGGTGACCGTCATCAGGTCGGTGAACGGCAGCCCGCCCCAGGCGCCGTGCCCGCGGGCGATGAACCGCTGCCCGTAGCCGGTGGACAGCCCGGGGTCCGGCAGCAGCACCGCGTAACCCGCGGCCGCCATCAGCCACGGGTTCCACCGCCAGGACCACGCGTTCCAGCTCGAGTAGGGGCCGCCGTGCACCCACAGCAGCAGCGGCGCCGGCTGCTGCGGGCCGGCCCCGTCCGGCAGTACCAGCCAGCCACGGACCGGGGTGCCGTCGGCGGCCTGCGCCTCGATCTCGGTCAGCCGGCCGGGCAGCGCCGGGGCCCCGGCGAGCCCGGGCAGCGGCTCAGCCGGCCCGGGCCGGGTGGCGTCGATCCGGACCACGGCGGGCGGGCTGTCGACCGCCGAGCGCAGCGCGTACACCGACCGTCCGTCCGGCGCCGGGCACAGCCCGGAGTAGGCACCGTCGTCGGTGGTCAGCCGGGTCGGCCCGGCGTCCGCCCCGGTACCGGGCGCGGCGCCCGGGCCCGGCACCACGCCCGGTACCGGGGCGCGGAACACCGGGCCGCGGCCGTGGTCCGCGGCGGTGACGAAGACGCTGGCCCCGTCCGCTGACCAGGCCGCCTCCACCGGCCAGCGGTCCCAGCCGGGCAGCAGGTCGGCCGGGTCCCCGCCGTGCAGCGGCACCACTACCACGGTCACCGTGGCCGGCTCGTGGTACGTCTCGTGCCGCTCGGCCAGGGCCAGCACCCGGGTGCCGTCCGGTGACACCCGCGGCGCAGTGAAATCGGTGCCCGGGGCGGACAGCAGCACCCGGCGGGCGCCGGTGGCCACCTCCAGCACGGCCACCTCCTTGCGGACGTCGCCGGTGCCGTCCAGCACCGACCACCCGGCCACCGCCTGATGGCCGTCCGGGGTCAGCTCGAAGGAGTGCTCGTCCAGGGCCCGTCCCGGTTCGCTGGTCAGGTCCCTCGGCTCCGCCGCCGTCCCCGGCGGCGGAGCCGCCCCCGGCGCCGGGTCTCCGGCGGTGGTCACCAGCAGCCGCAGCTCGTCCGGGCCCAGATCATGGTCCCAGTACCGGACCAGGGGCGTCTCGTGCAAGATCGCGGTCACGCCCGTGTCCGCCCGGGCCTTGCGCCGGTCCGCGTCGTCGGCCGGGCCAGCCGAGCCGGGCAGCATCGGGGCGGTGAACGCGGCCACCGGGGCGGTGGCCGCGGCCGCCACCTGGCTGATCCCGCCGGGCGCGGAACTGACCAGGCACGGCTCGCCGCCGGCCGCGGGCAGCAGCCACAGCGCCCGCGGGCCGGCCGGCTCGCCCGGCGCCGGGCCACCGCCGGCCGCCCCGGCCCGCGCCGGGGCCCCGGGGGGTGCGGACGGCGCCGGGCGGGACGCCGGGGTGGCCGGGCGGGCGGACAGGAACAGCAGGCCGCCGTCGGGCAGGAAGGCCGGGCTGTCCTCGCCCTCGGCGGACCGGGTCAGCCGGGCCGCGGGCCGGTGCCCACCGGGACCCGCCCCGGTGTCCAGCCGCCAGATGCTCGGCTTGAACGTGCGCCGGTCCGGGCTGAGGGCGGACACGGTGACCGCCAGCCAGCTGCCGTCCGGCGCCAGCCGCAGCCCGGTGAGCCGGGGCAGCGCCATGTAGTCGTCCAGGTCATGAAAGGGTGTCAGCAATAGTCCGCCTCCGCGGCTGTGATGGCCCCCCCGCGGATGGCTGCGCCCGGTCAGCGAGCCTCGGTGATCATCCCGGCGCCGATCGTGCTGTTGGTCGCCTCGTCGATCAGGATCAGCCCGCCGGTCAGCCGGTTCCGGTTGTACGGGTCGCAGAACAGCGGCTGGGTCAGCCGCAGCGTCACCCGGCCGACCTCGTTCAGCGACAGGCGCGGCGCGCTTTCGTCCCGGTGCAGGGTATTGACGTCCAGCCGGTAGTGCAGGTCGCGGACGATGGCCTTGACGGTGCGCGAGGTGTGCTTGACCACCAGCCGGTCCCGGGGGGCCAGCGCCCGGCTCTCCGACATCCAGCAGACCATCACCTCGACGTCCTGGGTGACCAGCGGCTGGTTGTGCGGCCGACAGATCATGTCGCCGCGGGAGATGTCCAGGTCGTCCTCCAGCACCAGGGTCACCGACATGGGCTGGAACGCCTCCGGGGCCGGGCCGCGGGCGGTGTCGATCCGGCTGATCCTCGTCGTCAGCCCGGACGGCAGGTGCATCACCTCGTCGCCCGGCTTGAGTACCCCGCCCGCCACCTGGCCGGCGTAGCCCCGGTAGTCGTGCAGCTGCGGGTCGGTGGCCTGGTGCGGGCGGATCACGTACTGCACCGGGAACCGCACGTCGATCAGGTTGCGGTCCGAGGCGATGTGCACGTGCTCCAGGTGGTGCAGCAGGGAGGGGCCGTCGTACCAGGGCATCTTGTCCGACCGCCGGACCACGTTGTCGCCGTGCAGCGCCGACAGCGGGATGAAGCTGAGGTCGCCGATCTCCAGCTTGGTGGCGAACGCGGCGAACTCCTCGCTGATCCGCTCGAAGACGCCCTGGTCGTAGTCGACCAGGTCCATCTTGTTGACCGCCAGCACCAGGTGCGGCACCCGCAGCAGGGTAGCCAGGAAGGCGTGCCGCCGACTCTGCTCGGTCAGCCCGTTGCGCGCGTCCACCAGCACGACGGCCAGGTCGGCGGTGGACGCGCCGGTGACCATGTTGCGGGTGTACTGGATGTGGCCCGGGGTGTCCGCGATGATGAACTTGCGCCGCGGCGTGGCGAAGTACCGGTAGGCCACGTCGATGGTGATGCCCTGCTCCCGCTCGGCCCGCAGCCCGTCGGTGAGCAGCGCGAGGTTGGTGTAGCCCTCGCCGCGCGCCTTGCTGGTCCGCTCCACCGCCGCCAGCTGGTCCTCGAAGATGGCCTTCGAGTCGTACAGCAGCCGCCCGATCAGCGTGCTCTTGCCGTCGTCCACCGAGCCGGCCGTGGCCAGCCGCAGGATGTCCATCGACCTGTTTCCCTCCGGGGAGATGACGTCTTCCACCGTCGCCGTCATCAGAAGTACCCCTCCCGCTTGCGGTCTTCCATGGCCGCCTCGCTGGTCCGGTCGTCGGCCCGGGTCTGGCCGCGTTCGGTGATCCGGGTCGCGGCTATCTCGGCGATCACGTCCTCGACCGCCGCGGCCGTGGACTCGACCGCGCCCGTGCAGGTCATGTCGCCCACGGTGCGGTACCGGACGGTGGTCTCGAACACCGGCTCCTCCTCGCCCCGCGGGGTGTGCTCACTCTCGGCGAGCAGGATGCCGTCCCGCTCGAACACCCGGCGCCGGTGCGCGAAGTAGATCGACGGGATCTCCAGCTTCTCCCGCGAGATGTACTGCCACACGTCCAGCTCGGTCCAGTTGGACAGCGGGAACACCCGGATGTGCTCGCCCATCCGGATCCGGGTGTTGTAGACGTTCCACAGCTCGGGGCGCTGGTTCTTCGGGTCCCACTGGCCGAACTCATCCCGGAACGAGAACACCCGCTCCTTGGCCCGGGCCTTCTCCTCATCGCGCCGGGCGCCGCCGAACACCGCGTCGAACCGGTGCTCCTCGATCGCGTCCAGCAGCGTGGTGGTCTGCAGCCGGTTCCGGCTGGCCCACCGGCCGGTCTCCTCGCTCACCCGCCCGGCGTCGATGGAATCCTGGACCGAGGCCACCACCAGCTGCACGCCGGCCTCGGCGACGCGCCGGTCCCGGTAGCCGATCACCTCGGGAAAGTTGTGCCCGGTGTCCACGTGCATGACCGGGAACGGGATCCGGGCCGGCCAGAAGGCCCGTTCGGCCAGAGCCAGCATGACGATCGAATCCTTGCCACCGGAGAACAGCAGCACCGGCCGCTCGAACTCGGCGGCGACCTCCCGCATCACGTGGATCGACTCCGCCTCCAGCACTTCGAGCTGGGATAGCGAGTAGTCAGAACGCGTCACAGCCATCGGGCAGACTCCGGGTTGTCGGGCACCGGCGGGCTCACGGCCCGGCCGTCGGACCTACTACTGGGCAGCTGGGCAGCCGGTGGCGCGCAGCCCGGCCAGCAGCCGGGTGGCGAGACCCGGCGGGCAGATAAGGATATCCGGCAGCCAGGGGTCCGGCTGGTTGTACGCCAGGGCCGAGCCGTCCAGCCGGGATGCGTGCAGGCCGGCGGCCTGTGCCACCGCCACCGGGGCGGCCGAGTCCCACTCGTACTGCCCGCCACTGTGCAGGTAGGCGTCGGCGTCCCCGCGGATCACCGCGGCCGCCTTGGCCCCGGCCGAGCCGAGCGGGACGAACTCCAGCGGCACGTATGTCGCCAGCTGGGTGAGGAAGGCAGGTGGCCGGGTCCGGCTGACCAGCACCCGCACCGGGCGGTCCGGGGCCGGCTCCGGGGGCGCCGGTGGCGGCTCAGCGGTGCTGAGCACCTGGCCCTGGGCGGGCAGCGCGACCGCCCCCGCGGTCAGCGCGCCCCGCTCCCACAGCGCCACGTGCACGGCCCAGTCCGTGCGGCCCGGCTCGCCGAACTCCCGGGTGCCGTCCAGCGGGTCGACGATCCACACCCGGCCGGCCCGGCGGCGGGCCGGGTCGTCCCGGCCCTCCTCGGAGAGCACCGCGTCGTCCGGGCGGTGCCGGGCCAGCTCGGCGGCGAGGAACTCGTGCGACCGCCGGTCACCGGCTTTGCGCAGCTCGTCCGGGTCCCCGCTGCTGGCGCGCAGCGCGAGCAGCAGTTCCCCGGCCTCGGCGGCCAGGCGGGCAGCCAGGCGGTGGTCATCGCTGAGCATCAGGCAGGCGCTCCTCCTCCGGCCGGAGCGCCGGAAATAACAGGCTAGTACGCCCCGTGCGCGCCGACGACCGCGGACCAGGTCTTCCACAAGATCTGCAGGTCCAGCGCGAGCGACCAGTTTTCCACATAACGCAGGTCGAGGCGCACTGCTTCGTCCCAGGGCAGGTCGGACCGGCCATTGACCTGCCAGAGCCCGGTGATCCCGGGCTTCACCACCAGCCGCCGGCGCATGCTGTTGCCGTACTGGGCCGCCTCGTCCGGCAGCACCGGCCGCGGCCCGACCAGGGACATGTCTCCCGTCAGCACGTTGAGCAACTGCGGCAGCTCGTCCAGGGAGTAACGGCGCAGCCAGCTGCCGGCCTTGGTTACCCGGGGGTCCTTGCGCAGCTTGAACAGCACTCCGGCCCCTTCGTTCAGGGCGGCCAGTTCGGCCTTGCGCTGCTCGGCGTCCACCACCATGGTCCGGAACTTCCACAGCGAGAAGGTGTGGCCGTCCTGGCCGACCCGGGTCTGCCGGAAGAAGACCGGCCCGCGGTCATCCAGCCTGATGGCCAGCATGACGACCGCGAACAAGGGGGCGAGGACCAGCAGCGCGGTCGTCGCGACGGCCTTGTCGAAGATCCCCTTGAGCACCTGCTTGCTGCCGGTCAGCTCCGGGTGGTCGATGTGCAGCAGGGTCAGCCCGGCCACCGGGCGGATGGTGGTCCGCGGGCCGGACACGTCGAGCAGGGCCGGCGCGACGCACATGTCCGTGCCGGTCTTCTCCAGGTCCCAGGCCAGCTGGCGGAGCCGGGTGCCGTTCATCTCGGGGCAGGAGAGCACCGCGACCGTGTCCGCCCCGGCGTGGGCCACCCCGTCCGGCACGTTGCGCAGCCCGCCGACGACGGGCACGCCGGCGATCTGGTTCAGCATGCTGCCGTCCGGCAGGCAGGCTCCCACCACGGCCAGGCCGTGAAAGGTGTCACGGCGCAGCTCAGCGACGAGGTCGGCGACGGCCGCGGCGTGCCCGACGGCCAGCACCTTGCGCATGCAGGCGCCGTCGGCGCGCATCCGGTGCAGCCGCTTGCGGAGCCGGTACCGGACCCCGAGATCGGCCACGGTCATGACCGGCAGGGCGACGAGGACGTAGCCGCGGGCGAACTCGAACTTGACCGCGTAGGAGGCGATGGCGAGGCACGAGGTGAGCGCCGCCGCCGCGTTCAGCACCTTACGGAACTCATCCGAGCCGACCCCGATGAACCGGGGGTCGTAGCCGCCGGCCATCCGCAGGAACCCGTGCCACAGCACCGGCAGCAGCAGGCTGAACAGGAGGTAGGCGCCCACCCGGTAGTGCTCGTCCCCGAAGCGCACCTGGAAGGCGACGAGCCCCGTCGCCGCGGCGCAGACCGCGTCCCCCAGCGCAGCGCGGCGCAGGTAGGCCCGCGTCCACGTCACCGCCTCCGGTGCGCTGCGCACCTGCACTCTGCGTCTCGTCGTGACGGCCACGTCACCCAGCACGTTCCCCACCACCCATCGGCCCCGCCTGACGGCCCCCCCTCACCCCAAAGGCCGCATAAACAGGACTCCCAGCCGGGCCGGATGGTTCACGTCATACCGTCAGCTCAGCACTGATGTCGCGACAATCACAGACAACGGCCCGCGGCCGGAACCGTCAGTAGGCGCCGGAACCGTGCAGCACGGCGGACAGGGTCTTCCACAGGACCTGGACGTCGAGCGCCAGGGACCAGTTCTCCACATAGCGGACATCCAGCCGCTCGGCCTCGTCCCAGGACAGGTCGGACCGGCCGCTCACCTGCCACAGCCCGGTGATGCCCGGCTTGACCGCGAGCCGGCGCCGCATGTGATCCCCGTACTTCGCCGCCTCGGCCGGCAGCGCCGGCCTGGGCCCCACCAGGGACATCTCCCCCAGAAGCACGTTGAGCAGCTGCGGGAGCTCATCGAGTGACCAGCGGCGCAGCACGGTCCCGATCCGCGTCACCCGCGGATCCCGGCGCATCTTGAACAGCGCCCCGTCGGCCTCGTTACGCGCCATGAGTTCCGCCTTGCGGGCTTCCGCGTCCACCACCATGGTGCGGAACTTCCACACCCGGAAGGTGTGCCCGTCCCGGCCCACCCGGGTCTGCCGGAAGAAGACCGGCCCGCGATCCGCCAGCTTGATGGTCAGCGCGATGGCCGCGAACAGGGGCGCGACGAGGATGAGAACCAGCCCGGCCAGCACCCGGTCGAACACCCCTTTGACCACCTGCCTGGCCCCGGCCAGTTCCGGGTGGTTGACGTGCAGCAGCGGGAGCCCGGCCACGGGGCGGATGGTCGTGCGCGGCCCGGCGACATCGAGCAGGGCCGATGCGACGCACATGTCGGTGCTGCTCTTCTCCAGGTTCCAGGCGAGCTCCCGGAGCCGGCGGCCGTTCATCTCCGGGCAGGCCAGCACGGCCACCGTGTCCGCCTGCACCTCGGTCACCGTGGCGGCCACGCTGTCCAGCCCGCCGGCCACCGGGACCCCGGCCACTTCGTCCTCGCTGCGCGGCCCGGCCACGCACACGGCCACCACGGACATGCCGTGGTGGCTGTCCCGGCGCAGCTGGGTGACCAGGTCCGCCACCGCCGGCTGGTGGCCGGCCACCACCGTCCGCCGCATGTACCGGCCCCGGCGCCGCCGCTTGTGCAGCTCTTTGCGGAGCAGGTAGCGGCCGGTGAGATCGAACGCCGCGAGAATCGGCAGGGCCAGCACCACGTAGCCCCGGGCCACGTCGAACTTGACCGCGTAGGACGCGATGGCGATGCCCGCGGTCAGGCTCACCGCCGCGTTGAGGATCTTGCGGAACTCATCCGAGCCGACCCCGATGAACCGCGGGTCGTAGCCCCCGGCCAGGGCGACCGACGCGATCCACAGGACCGGCAGCAGCGCGCTGAGCGCCAGGTACTCGGCCGGCCGGGAGCCCTGGCGGTCGAAGCGGACCTCGAACGCGATGAACCCCGCCGCCAGGGCAGAGATGACGTCCAGGCCGGCCGCGGCCCGCCGGTAGTTGGCCGTCCACACGACCGGTGCCATGGCGTCCCGCCAGGCCAAACCGCCTCGCCGGCCCGCCCTGACAGCCGTGTTAGTAGACACGGTTCCCACCCCCCGATACGCGCTCCCGGCCCCCGTACCTGCCCCGTGACCGGCGGGTACATAAAGGAGACGCGTGCTCAAGTACGCTAGTTCACGACCACATGGGCGCACAATACGACCAGGCCGGACATAATTTCCTCGCCGCCGAGCCACTTGACGGCCTATTCACGCTGAGCTAGCGGGCGATCATCCGGGGTGAGCACGGCCCGGGACCGCGGCCGCCCGGCCGGTGCCTCCAGGTCCCGCTGGTACCGTGTCGGTCGGGTACCGGAGAACGCTGGGGGAGGCGTGCCGATCGGCACAAGTACGGGTACGGGCCGGGCCGCGGGGGCGACGGCCATCCGGGGACGGCGGCTGCCCCGCTGGGCACGGCGGCTGACGGCGGCGGCTCTGGCGATGGCGGCCCTGTTCGGCGTGGCGACCGCGCGGCTGCTGGTGTGGCCCGCCCAGGGCATGCCGCCGCGGGTCAGCGCGATCGTGATGCTGGCCGGGCCCGGCGACCGGCTCCCGGCCGCGGAGCGGCTGGCCCGGGCGCACCGGGCGCCGGTACTCGTCGTCTCCCGCGGCCATGACGGCTACGGCGGTCCCTGCCCGTCCGGGCCGCCCGGGGCCAGGCTGATCTGCTTCGAGCCGGACCCGGCCACCACCCAGGGCGAAGCGCAGGCCGTGGGCCGCCTGGCGCAGCGGTACCACTGGCGGTCCGTGGTCCTGGTGACCTCGCGGGCGCAGGACACCCGCGCCCGGATCCGGGCCGGCCGCTGCTTCCCCGGGCAGCTGTACGTCGTGGCGGTGTCCCCGCCCTGGTACGACTGGCCGTACCAGATCGCCTACGAGTGGGGGGCGCTGGCCAAGGCGCTCGTCATCCAGCGGGCGTGCTGACCGTGGCGCCCGGCCGCCAGCTCGCTCAGCCCAGCTCGCTCAGCCCAGCTCGCTCAGCCCAGCTCGCTCAGCCCAGCTCGCTCAGCCCAGCTCGCTCAGCCCAGCTCGCTCAGCGCGGCGGCAAGCGACGGGGCGGCCCGGTCCCGTGGCGACATCAGGGCGGCCGGCAGCGGCCACGGGATGGCGAGTTCGGGATCGTCGAAGGCGATCGAGACATCCTCGGACGGGTCGTGCGCCCGGTCGATGCGGTAGGCGACATCCGCCGGGCCGGTCAGCGCCTGGAAACCATGCGCGCAGCCGGCTGGGACGTAGAGCGAGACCTGCTCGTCGTCGCGTAGCTCGAAGCTTTCCCAGTTCCGGTACGTCGGGGAGGCGGGCCGCAGGTCCACGATGACGTCGAAGACCGCGCCGTACGAACACCGCACCAGCTTGGCCTCGCCATCCCCGCGGCGCAGGTGCAGGCCCCGGACCACCCCCCGGGCCGACCGGGACAGGCTGTCCTGGACGAAGGCGGCCGGGTCGAGCCCGGCCGACCTGGCCACCTGCGCATCGAAGGTACGGCTGAAGAAGCCACGCTCATCCACATGCGGCGCGGGCGTGAACAGCAGGGCCCCGGCGATGCGGGGAACCGGGCTGACGATCATGACCATCCCCTGAGCCGGACGCTGAAGACGCTTGCCTGGAAGGTACCGGACGGGTCGGGCGGCAGGGCAGTGAACCAGATGAGGACGTAACGGCCCCGCAACGGCTGGGCCAGCCGGAGCCGTACCTGCCCGCCGGCGTCCACGGCGCGCGCAACGACCCGGAGGTCGTGCAGCGCAGCGCTGCGGTTACCGATTCTGAGCTGGAACGTGGCGCCCCGGGCCGGGCCGAGGCGAACCTGGACGCTGCTGATGGAGGCTTTCCGGCCCAGGTCGAGGAGCAGGCCGGTGCCCGGCTTGAGGCCGCCCAGGTGCGGGGTCATGTACCACTCGCTGCGCCACGCGGTGGCCGGGCGGCCGTCGATGGCGAAGAACGCGAGCGAGCTGTTCTCGCTCTGGCCCTGACCGTACGGGTCGAACGACGCCGCGCGCACCGGCAGCAGTTCGTGGGCGGCGGACGCTGGGGCGACCTTGACCACGTCCGGGGCCTGGGGGCGGGCCCGGCCCGGGGCAGCGGCGTTCTGGTGCGCCCTGGCCGGCCCGTGCACCAGCATCCAGCCGGTCGCCGCCACCGCCGTCATCGCGACCAGGCTGCCGGTCGCGATCAGCGCCCTGGTCCGCCCGGGCATCCGGTGCCGGGCCACGGGCTGGGCACGGCGCCCGGTCCCTGGGCCAGCGGCGGCCGCCCGGGGAATCGGGACGAGCGGCACGGTGTCGTCCAGCGACGGGATGAGGGATGGCACCGGGACGTGCCGATGCCGCCCGGGCGACGGGGCGGGCTGTACCGCGGCCACCGCGGGCGCCCGGCCATGCTCCTTAAGGCCCGCGTGCATCTGCCACCACCAGGCCGCCGCGCCGATCCAGGTCGCTACGGCGATGCCCCGAACCGACCCGATCGCGCCTCCCAGGTACGCGCCCAGCAGGGCACCGCCCAGGTAGACGGCCGAGGCCAGCAGCATGGCGCGCAGGCTCCGCCGGGCCGCCCCCAGGGCGTGCAGGCCCGCGGTGGCACCGGCCGAGACGCACGCGCCCCCCACGGAGATCGTGAGCGGCAACACCAGCGGATAAGCCGGCCGCCAGATCCCGCCCAGCAGCAGCTGGCCCAGCCCGCGGGGCAGCGCCACCAGCAACACCGCTCCCCAGGCCAGGCCCATGATCATCAGCGTCACGCCGACGCCGAGGCTGAACAGCCACAGGTGCCGGGCGGACCGGCGCAGCACCCGGGCCGCCTCTGGCACGGTGACCAGGGACAGCCCCATGTAGATGACGAGGAACGGCCCCATCAGGGTGAAGGCCGCCTGGACGTAGCCGACTGCGGCCAGTCCCGCGAGGAGGCCGATGCCGGTCAGCCGCAGCTGGCCCGCGCCGCTGTTGGCCGTGTTCTCGGCCAGGTAGCGGAACCCGAGGTCGCGGTGGTCCGCCAGCCAGGCCAGGAGCTGGCCCGGCCGCGGCATGACCCGCGCCTGCAGCGGTCCGATCGCGGCGGCCACGGCCGCCGCTGCCCCCCAGACGAGTACGAACCAGAACACGTTCTCGTGGCCCGTCACCCGCAGGTAGAGCAGGCCGGGGACCATCGTCACCGCCCAGACCAGGTCGTTGAGGAAGGCCTGGCTGCCGCGGCCGAGCGCGAAGAACGAGTAGCGCCAGCTGTCCTGGAGCATCAGCCCGGGCAGCGTCAGTCCCAGGGCCAGGAAGCCGGCCTGGGCGGTACCGTCCAGCAGCGCGGCCACGCCGAGCACGGCGGCCCCGGAGACCAGCCCCACCACCGTCGCGGTGCCCGTGCAGCTGGCCACGGCCCGCCGCCAGGCCGGCAGGTCACTGCTGCTGAACCTGACCATGAGCGGGTCGGTGGACAGGCCGCGGGACGCGGTCAGCACGAAGGAGTAGGTCACGTACGCCAGGCTGAACGCACCGAGCTGCGTGGCCCCGAGGGCGCGGGCGACGTACAGGGTGATGGCGAAGTTGGTGACGCTGGAGACCGCCTGGTCCGCGACCCCCCAGCCGAGCCGCCGGACCCCCTGCCGCGGCAGCCGCTGCCGCACCGCCGCCCAGGACCGGCCCAGCCCGGCGCCCGGCCGGGAACTCGCCTCAGCGGCCACGTGCACCACCGGATCTGCGGGCCGTCGCGCGGACCGGCCGGGCCGCGCCCGGCCCAGGATACAGCGGGGGCACGCTGGCGGCCGGGGGGTGCTGGCGGGCCTGCCGGCCGAGCTCACCTGCTCCATTCTTCGCCGTGCTCGGGAAACCAATCACGCCGACGTAACCATGATCCTCATCTCAAGCCCACCCCATGACTCCCGGAAATGACGTGGCCCCGCCACCAGACAGCTACACCCCCGCAGGCTAGAGGAACCTTGGCGGCCGCGCCCTGATACATCCCCGGCCGCCTGGCCGCCTAACCGGGCGCAGCGGCCTGCCCCCAGGGGTCAAGCGCCGGCCGACCATTGAATACATAGAGCATTCTCTCAACTACTAAGCGTAAGTAATTGGACCCCGTGCCCTCCGGATCGCCAGCCGGGTGCAATTTCGCCGTATCACCGCCGCCCGGCGGCGCTCCTATGGGAGTCAGCACGTATGTGCCCATTACTTTGGCGACCGGATTTCTAGGGGGTGGCGCGATGGAGGTTGCGGTGGCCGCGCTGAGCACGGTTGCGCCGTGAGGCGGCAGCACGACCGCCCGCGAGCGGCCGGACGGGCGGCTCGTGTCCTCATCATCGTCCAGAACCTTCCGGTGCCCTTCGACCGGCGGGTGTGGCTCGAATGCCAGGCGCTCGTGGCCGACGGGTACCAGGTCGCCGTCGTGTGCCCGAAGGGGCCCGGGGATCCGGGGTACGCCGTCCTGGACACGGTGGAGTTGTACAAGTACCGGCCGTACGCACCAGGCGGCAGCAAGGCCAGCTTCATCGCGGAGTACGCCTACTCGTTCGCGGCTACGGCGTGGGGCACCCTACGGGCGCGCCGGCACGGCCGGTTCGCGGTGTTCCAGGCCTGCAACCCGCCGGACATCTTCTGGCCTATCGCGCAGGCGCTGCGGGCCTTCGACCGCACCCGGTTCGTGTTCGACCACCACGACCTGTGCCCGGAGCTCTTCGAGTCCCGTTTCCCGGACGGCCCGAGACTCCCCTACCGGGGGCTGCGGGCACTTGAGCGCCGGACCCACCGGGCCGCGGATCAGGTGATCGCCACCAACGACTCCTACCGGGAGATCGCGATCCGGCGGAGCGGGAAGGCCCCCGCCGACGTCACCGTCGTCCGGACCGGGCCTGACCCCGACTTCCTGCGCCGCGGCGCGGAGCACCCGGAGCTGCGCCGCGGGCGGCCGTACCTGGCCGCCTACATCGGCGTCATGGGGCCGCAGGACGGGGTCGACATCGTGCTGCGGGCCGCCGACATCGTGGTGCACAAGCTCGGCCGGGCCGACATCGCCTTCACGCTGATCGGCAAGGGCGACTCCTTCGACGAACTGGTCGCGCTGCGCGATGAGCTGGACCTGGGCGATTACGTCGAGTTCACCGGCCGCGCCCCGGACGATCTGGTCCGGCGCGTCATGTCAACCGCCCACGTCGGGCTCTCGCCCGACCCGAAGAACCCGCTCAACGACGTGTCCACGATGAACAAGACCATGGAGTACATGGCGTTCGAGCTGCCCGTGCTCGCGTTCGACCTGCGGGAGACGCGGATCTCGGCCGGTGAGGCGGGGGTGTACGTCACCCCCAACGACGTCGAGGAGTACGCCACCGCCCTGGTCGCCCTCATGGACGACGAGCCGCGGCGGGCGCGCCTCGGCAAGCTGGGCCGGGCCCGGGTCGAGCAGCACCTGGCCTGGAGCCACCAGCGGCGGGCCTATCTCGACGTGTACCGCCGGCTGACCGGCCGGGCGGGGAGCTGACATGTGCGGCATCGCCGGGTGCTACCAGCAGGCGGACGGCGCCAAGCTCGTGGACATCATGAGCGACCGGATCGCGCACCGCGGGCCGGACTCCAGCGGGACCTGGAGCAACACGGGGCCCGGCCCGGCCGTGCAGTTCGGCTTCCGGCGACTGTCGATCATCGACCTCAGCGCCCTGGCCGACCAGCCGCTGCACCGCGACGGCCTGACCCTCATCTACAACGGTGAGCTGTACAACTACCAGGATCTGCGCGCCGAACTGACCGCTCACGGGGTCCGCTTCACCACCAGCTCGGACACCGAGGTGGTGCTGGAGGCCTGGCGCCGCTGGGGCCCGGGCGCGCTGCAACGGTTCCGCGGCATGTACGCCTTCGCGCTGTTCGACGAGGGCACCGGCGACCTGGTGCTGGCTCGTGACCCGCTGGGCATCAAGCCGCTGTACTACCTGCCCCGCGGCAGCGGCGTGGTTTTCTCCTCCGAGCTGAAGGCACTCGTGGCCGCCGCGGGCGCGGAACTGCGCATGGAGCCCGGCGCCCTGGTGGCGTCGATGCTGTACTACTGGCTGCCCGAGCAGCGCTGCGCCATCGACGGCGTGCGTAAGCTGCCCCCCGGGTCATGGGGCCGGTTCACCGCGGATGGCCGGTCCTCCGTGCAGCACTACTGGCGGGTGGCGGACGTGGCCGCCGCGGCCGCCGCCGGGCCCGCCGAGGATCTGGGCGCGGTGATCGAGGAGTCGGTCAACGCTCACCTGGTCTCGGACGTCCCCGTGTCCAGCTTCCTGTCCGGTGGCCTGGACTCCAGCATCGTCACCGTCCTGGCCCACCGGGCCAACCCGGAGATCGACGCGTACACGATCGCCTTCCGTGCCCAGGACCAGCGGCTGGAGGCGATGCCCGATGACGCGGTGTACGCCCGGAAGGTCGCGGCACAGTACGGCATCTCGCTGCACGAGATCGAGATATCCCCGGACATCGCCGGGATGCTGCCCCAGATCGTGGACGTCCTGGACGAGCCGATCGGTGATCCGGCCGCCATCAACACGCTGCTGATGTGCGAGGCAGCCCGGGAGCGCGGGGTGAAGGTCGTGCTGTCCGGGATGGGCGCCGATGAGCTGTTCGGCGGCTACCGCAAGCACCTGGCCTGCGTCCTGGCCAGCAAGTACAGCCGGGTGCCGGGCCCGGCCCGGGCGGCCGTGTCGGCCACGACCGGCCGGCTGCCGGTGGTCGCGGCCGGCCGCGGCCTGCGCTACGCCCGGTGGGCCAAGCGCTTTCTGACCTTCGCCGACCTGCCCGAGGAGCCGCGCTTCCGGCGCAGCTATACGCTTTACGACCCGGACGAGCTCACCGCCCTGCTCAGCCCGGACCTGGCCCGGCACGTCAACGCGGTGCTGGCTGAGCACGCCGAGATCTACCAGGACAACGACCTGGGCGACGAGGTCAACCGGATGTGCCTGGCCGATTCCCGGCTCTTCCTGCCTGGCCTGAACCTTGCCTATACGGACCGGGCCAGCATGGCGGCCTCGGTGGAGGTGCGCGTCCCGTTCGTGGACCCGGTGGTGGCTCGCGCGGCGTTTTCGATTCCCGGCGGCGACAAGATCCGCGGGCGGCAGGGCAAGGTGGCGCTCAAGCGGGCCGCCGAAGCGTGGCTGCCGAAGGAGATCGTCTACCGGCCCAAGGCCTCGTTCAGCGCGCCGCTGCGCGCCTGGGTGCGCGAGGACCTGCGCGAGGTCATCCAGGACGTGCTCGTCGGCGGCGAGCTGGTCGAATCCGGGATGCTCCGCCGGGACGCACTGCGGCGGCTCATCGCTGACGACCAGGCCGGCCGCGAGGACCGGTCCAAACAGATCTGGCAGCTGCTCTCGCTGGAGCTGTGGTACCGCCACGCCCAGTCCATGGGCGTGGCGGCATGACGGATGACCTGAGGACCCGTGACCAGGGGACGGGATGAAGCAGATAGCACAGAATTACAAGTCCGGGGAACTCGCCGTCCTGGACGTGCCGGCTCCGACGGGCCGGCCGGGCGGCGTCCTCGTCCAGTCATTTTTCTCGCTCATCTCGACCGGCACCGAGATGATGAAGGTGACCGAGGCCAAGATGTCGCTGGTCGGCATGGCCCGGGCGCGTCCCGACCAGGTCCGCAAGGTGATGGACTCGGTGTCCCAGCAGGGCCTGGTGACCACGTACAAGAAGGCCATGACCAAGCTGGACTCCTATACCCCGCTGGGGTACTCGCTGTGCGGCGTGGTCACCGAGGTTGGCCGCGGGGCCGCCGAGTTCCAGGTGGGCCAGCTGGTCGCCGCGGCCGGCAATGAGTACGCGCTGCACGCGGAGTACAACTGGATCCCGGTCAATATGTGTGTCCCCGTGCCGCCGGACGTGGCGCCCGAGCATGCCGCCTTCGCCACGGTCGGGGCCATCGCCATGCAGGGGGTGCGGCAGGCCGAGGTCCAGCTGGGCGAGACGGCCTGCGTCATCGGCCTGGGCCTGGTCGGCCAGCTGGCCGTCCGGCTGCTGCTCGCGGCCGGGGTCCGGGTGGTCGGCCTGGACCTGAACGCCGACCGTTGCCAGCTCGCTGAGCAGGCGGGCGCGGTACGCTGCGGCGCCCCCAGCGGTGCGGGACTGGCCGCCGTGGAGCAGGCGCTGGCCGGGCTGACCGGCGGCCGCGGCGCCGACCACGTGCTGATCACCGCGGGCGGGCACTCCAACGGCCCGGCCGAGATCGCCGCCAAGCTGGCCCGGGACCGGGCCCGGGTGGTGGACATCGGCAAGACCCGGCTGGACCTGCCCTGGAACGCCTACTACGACAAAGAACTCGACGTCCGGTTCTCCCGGTCCTACGGCCCGGGCCGCTATGACGACCGCTACGAGCTGGAGGGCGTCGACTACCCGGCCGGCTACGTCCGCTGGACCGAGCGGCGCAACCTGGAATGCTTCCTCGACCTGCTGGCCCGCAAGGACATCGAGGTCGAATCCCTGATCAGCGGCACTTTCCCGATCGAGAAGGCGGCCTCGGCGTACGAGGACCTGGGTTCGGGTGCGCTGCAGGCGGTCGGGGTGCTGCTGGAGTACCCGAAGCCGGAGACGCGCACCGGGCCGCCCGCCACCACCCGGCTGCTGGCCCGCACCCCGTCCGCGGCGCAGGCCAAAGCGGGCCAGCTGGCGGTCGGGTTCATCGGCGCGGGCAGCTACGCCACCTCGATGCTGCTGCCCCACCTGGCCAAGGACTCCGCTGTCCGGCTCGCCCACGTCGCCACCAACCGGTCGCTGTCCGCGGTGAACGCGCAGCAGCGGTTCGGCTTCGCCGTCGCCTCCACCCGCGCGGACGCCGTGCTGGAGGACTCGTCGCTTGACGTGATCTTCGTCGTGACCCGCCATCACACCCACGCCGAACTGGTCTGCCGGGCACTGGAAACCGGCAAGGCGGTCTTCGTGGAAAAGCCCCTGGCGCTGACCAGGGAGGAAACGGAACGCATCCTCGACGTGGTGGAGAAGACCGGCAACGACCGGCTCATGGTCGGGTTCAACCGCCGGTTCGCGCCGCTGCTGACCGAGCTGCGGACCCGGTTCGGCCCCGCGGCCGCCACCGCGAGCACGCGGTACCTGGTGAACGCGGGTCGGCTGGACACCGGCAGCTGGTACCTGAACGAGGAGCTGGAAGGATCGCGGTTCACCGGCGAGGGCGGCCATTTCATCGACACGCTCAGCTGGTGGGCGGACAGCCTCCCCGAGGAGGTGTACGCGGTCTCCGGCGCCGACCCCGAAGACGTCCAGGCCATCGTCCGGTTCGGCAACGGCGCCACCGGGACCATCAGCTACCTGACGACCGGTAACGGGCGGTTCCCCAAGGAGACGCTGGACGCCGGGGCAGGCGGCTGCAGCGCCCGGCTGGACAACTTCACCGAGGCGAGTGTCTGGGCCGGCCGGAAGCGGAGCAGCAGCAAGGCGCGTGGCGGCCAGGACAAGGGGCAGCGGACGGAACTCCAGCGGTTCATCGAGTCCTGCCGGGCCGGCACCGCGCTGCCGATCCCGCTCGACTCGCTGATCGCCACGACCAAGGCGACGATCGCCGTCGCGGAAAGCCGGGCCAGTGGCCGCCCGGAGCAGGTATGAGCAGCGGTAGCGGATCACGACTCGGCTGGTATGCCCGGCGGGCAGCCCGGATGTCACCGGCCGAGGTGGCGTGGCGGGCCCGTGACCAGGCCAGGTACGCGGCCTGGTCACGGCGGCAGGTGCGCCCCGGCCAGCTCGCCGGGCTGCCCCCGCTGCCCCCCGGCGACCGGCGGTTCACCGCCACCCTGCCGCCGGGGGCGGCCGGGAACGTGCCGGCCGGGGCCCGCGCGGCCATCCTGGCCGCCGCGGATCAGCTGCTGGCCGGCGAGTGGGAAGTGCTCGGCGTCCCGCGGACCGACCTGGCCCAGCCGGACTGGTTCCGCGACCCGGTCACCGGCCGCCGGTCACCGGCGGACACATACGCCTTCCGGATCAACCATCGTTCCGAAGAGCAGACCGGCAACGTCAAGCAGGTGTGGGAGATCTCCCGGCTGCACCACCTGACGCTGCTGGCCACCGCGTGGTTCCTCAGCCACGACGAGCGCTACGCCGAGCGGGTGGCGGCCCAGCTGGACTCATGGTGGCGGGCCAACCCGTTCCTCTCCGGGGTGCACTGGACGAGCGGCATCGAAGCCGGGGTCCGGCTGATCAGCATGGCCTGGATCCGCCGCCTGCTGGCGGACTGGCCGGGCGTGGCCAGCCTGTTCGAGCGCAACGATCTCGCGGTCCGGCAGATCCGCTGGCATCAGCAGTACCTGGCGGCGTTCCGCAGCCGCGGCTCGTCCGCCAACAATCACGTCATCGCCGAGGCGGCCGGGCAGCTCGTGGCGAGCTGCGCCTTCCCCTGGTTCCCGGAGACCGGACGGTGGCGCCGGTCCGCGGCCCGGCTGCTCGAACGCGAGCTGATCCGCAACACGTTCCCGTCCGGCATCGGCCGGGAGCTCGCTTCGGATTACCAGTGCTTCGTCGCCGAACTTGGTGTGGTCGCGGCGGTCGAGGCCGGGGCCAGCGGCTTCCCGCTCGCCCCGGCCGCCTGGGCGCGGCTGTGTGCCATGGTGGACAGCGCCGCGGCGCTGCTCGACCAGGCGCTGCGACCGCCCCGCCAGGGGGACGGCGATGAGGGCCGTGCGCTGCTGCTGGATGCCCCGGACCGGGGCGGCTGGCGATCGCTGCTGGCGGCGGGTGAGGCCGTGTTCGGCCGGCTGGGCTGGTGGCCGGACGCCGGGGCCGATGCGGGCAGCGCATTCGTCGGGGCGCTGGCCGGCGGCCCCCGGGCGGTGGCGGGCCGCCCGGCGGAGCGGCCGTGGCGCTTCCCCGATGCGGGGATCACCCTGCTGCGCACGGCCCCGGGCGAGGGCCCGGAGATCTGGTGCCGGTGCGACGGCGGGCCGCACGGATACCTCAGTATCGCGGCGCACGCCCATGCCGATGCCCTCGCCGTGGAGGTCCGGTACGGCGGCGTTGACATCCTCGCCGACCCGGGCACCTACTGTTATCACGGCGAGCCTGCCTGGCGCTCCTACTTCCGGTCCACCATCGCGCACAACACCGTAGAACTCGGCGGCCGGAACCAGTCCACCGAGGGCGGCCCGTTCCTGTGGCTGCGGCACGCCACCGCCCGGGAAACCGAGGTCCGGGACACCGGCAGCAGCGCCAGCTGGACGGGAGAACACGACGGCTACACCCGGCTCGATCCGCCTGCCCGGCACCGCCGCACGGTCCGGCTGGACCGGGGCGCCCGCCGTATCGAGATCATCGACGAGGTCGGCGGGAATCACGATGTGCGGCTGGGCTTCCACCTCGGTCCCGAGGTGGAAGCCCAGCTCGATGCCGGCGGCGCGGTCCTGCGCTGGCCAGCCGCGGGGGTACCGGGCGCGGCCCGGCTGGTGCTGCCGGCTGGGCTGCGGTGGAGCCTGCACCGCGGTTCGACGGACCCGATCCTCGGCTGGTATTCCGGCGGCCTGGGGCGCCGCGTCCCCGCGGTCACGCTGCTCGGCAGCGGGCGCGCGGCGCCCGGCGAGGCCCTGGCCACGCGGCTCGAATTCACCGAAGCCGACCCGGCAACGGAGTCCGTTTTGACCAGGCCAGTCGTATCATGGGCGGCATCCCGGGCCGGAATGCGGGAACTGCCGTGACGTCGAGCGGAGGCCGGATGAACGAGCAGGCCCTGGACCTGCGCCGGGCCATGCGGATCGTGTGGCGGTACAAGCTGCTGCTCGGCATCGCCGCCGGGCTGGGCCTCCTGGCCGGCGTGGCGTACGCCGTGCTCCGCCCGCCGCTGTTCACCAGTACGGCGCAGGTGGTGCTGCCAGCGGCGGCGAGCCGGACGATCGGCACCCAGGTAGTCGTCGCACACAGTTACCCGGTTCTGTCGGCCGCCGCGCGCCAGGTGCATCCACCGGTACCGCTGCAGACGCTGCAGGACCGGGTGCAGGCGGGCAAGGTGAGTCCGCAGATCATCTTCATCAGCGCCCAGGGCAAGACCGCCGCGCAGGCCGAGGACGCTGCGAACACCGTCGCCCGCAGCTATCTCAGCTACGTCAGTTCTGCCGCCGACCCGATCGTGCGGGTGCCGGCCCGGATGCTGCAGCCCGCCACGACCGCCAGCCAGTCTCCGGCGGCGGTCCGCTTCCTGACCACGGGCCTGCTGGGGGCGGTGGTTGGGCTGCTGGCCGGAGCCATCATCGCGCTGGTGATCGGGCGCGGTGACCGGCGGCTGCGCCGGCGCGACGAGATAGCCGACGCGATCGGGACTCCGGTCCTGGCCGCGCTGCCCACCTCGCACCCCGGCGACGCCGCGGGCTGGGCCCGGCTTCTCGAGGGGTACGAACCCGGGCCGGTCCAGGCATGGGGCCTGCGCAAGGCCCTCTACCACCTGGGCCTCGCCGACACCCGGGACGGGCATGGCACCTCATTGGCTGTCCTGTCCCTGTCTTCCGACCCGAAGGCACTCGCGCTCGGCCCGCAACTGGCTGCTTATGCCGCCTCCCTGGGCATCTCCACAGCCTTCGTCCTGGGTCCCGAGCAGGATGAAAACGCGACCGCGACGTTGCGCACCGCGTGCGCGGCGGCGGCATCCGAGCCGTCCCGGCGGCTGGGCCGGCTGTGGATCGAGGTGCGAGACCGGCGCAGTGCGCGTCAGCCGCTGGAGGCACCGCTGGCGGTGGTCACCTCGGTGGTGGACGCACAGGACCCGCAGGTGGCCGAGACGATGCGCACAGCCGTTACCGTCCTGGGCGTGTCGGCCGGAGCGGCCACCGCGGAGCAACTGGCCCGGGTCGCGGTCAGCGCGGCCAGTGACGGCCGCCAGATCGCCGGGATCCTGGTCGCCAACCCCGACCCGGCGGACCACACCACCGGCCGAATGCCCGACCCGGTGCCGTCCCGGCGCCAGCGACGGCCGACCCGCTTGGCCGGCAGCACATCGGAGACTTCATCGTGAGTGACGGCGAACGGACGGTAACGGCTTCCGTGGCGCCCCGCGACGCCGCGGCGCAGAGCCCGCCTCGCGGCGACGGCCTTCCCGCCGCTGAACCACCGGGCGAGGAGTACTCCACCGGGCAGCCCGGCTGGCCATTCATCACCGCAGCCGCGCGGCGGGGCGCCTGGTTGTGGGTCACCACGGCCGTGCTCGGGCTGATCATCGGCGCCGGCTATTACACCCGGCACGCCTCCTACCAGGCCACGACGTCCGTGGTCCTGGTCCCCAATCCAGTTGAGCTGCCCACCGACGCGATCCTGACCGACATCGCACTGGCCCAGAGCCACACCGTCGCCGCCCAGGCCGTACGGAAGCTCGGGCTGCCGGAGAGCCCCAGCAGTTTCCTGGCCTCCTACAAGGTCACCGCGGTCACCGACCGGGTGCTGCAGATCAGCCTGAAAGCATCCTCCAGCGGCGAGGCGGTGAAAGCGGCGCACGCCGTGGCGGCTGCGTTCCTGCAGTACCGCGCGGAGCAGTTCCGGGCCGAGGAGCAGCATGCGCTCACCGCGCTGCAGCTGCAGGTCACTCAGGCCAAGCAGCAGCTCAATACGCTGACCAGGCAGATCAACCAGCTGGCCGCGCAATCGGCCACACCGGTACAGCAGGCCAGGCTCACCGCGCTGCGCGCCCAGCGCGTCGAGGCACAGACCCAGCTGCCGGCGCTGCAGCAGGCGGTGACCACCAGCCAGGTGACCACGCGGCAGACTACGGCCCAGTTGGTCCAGGGCAGCCAGATACTCGACGCCGCCATGGCCGGCTCGCCCGGCCGGGTCAAGCATGTCGCCGAGTACGCCGCTGGCGGGCTGCTGGCCGGACTGGTGCTGGGCCTGGTCATCGTGGTGGTCCGGGCGCTGGTGTCGAACCGGTTGCGGCGGCGCGACGATGTGGCGCACGCCCTGGGCGTTCCGGTACGGCTGAGCGTGACCCGGGTACGGGGACCGCGCTGGCGGCCGGGGGGGCGCGGGCTGGCTGCCGCGCAGCGCCCGCCGGTGCAGCGCATCGTGGCCCACCTGCGGGAGGCATTGCCGCGCGGGGGAACCCGTCCCGCGGCCCTGGCCGTCGTGGCCGTCAACGACACGCAGGAACCGGCCCTGTCAGTGGTATCGCTCGCGCTGTCGTACGCCCAGCAGGGCCGGCAGGTGATGCTGGCGGACCTGAGCCACGGCACCTCGGCGGCGCGGCTGCTGGGCGTCCGGCAGCCGGGAATCGGCACGGTCACCGTGGACGGGGCGCACCTGGTGGTCGCGGTCCCGGGTGACGAGGCCGCCCCCGGGCCGCTGCGGCCGGCCGTCCCATCCGGCCAGCGGCCCGACCCGGAACTGGCCCGGGCCGCTGCCTCGGCGGACATCCTGCTCACCCTGGTCCAGCTGGATCCGTCCCTGGGCGGCGAGCACCTGGTGACCTGGGCCCGGACGGCCGTGATCATGGTGACCGCCGGGCGGTCGTCGTGGACGAAGATCCATGCGGTGGGGGAGATGACCCGGCTCGCCGGCACCAGGCCGGTCTCGGCGGTGCTGCTCGACGCCGACACGACCGACGAGAGCCTCGGTGCCGCCCGGCCAGCCACCGCGCCGGCCCAGCCCGGGCCGCCATCCGGCATGGCCGACCCACGGCCCGCACCGGGCCCAGCGGACCCACGCCCCGCACCGGGGCCAGCGGACCCACGGCCCGCACCGGAGCCAGCGGACCCACGGCCCGCACCGGAGCCGCCGGCGCAGGTGGATGAAGCCTGGCGGATCACCCAGCGATGAGCCTGTCCGTCGTCACGAGCTTCCGCCCTGGTCTCCCGGCGGCCGATCCCGTAGCCGCCCGCGAACGGTGGGAGCGGCGCGGCGTCGGCGTGGTCTGGGGTCTGCTGTTTCTGAACGTGCTGACGTTCGCGGCCGGCACCTGGAACGGCCTGCCGTTGATCATTCACATCCCGTCTGTGGTCGGCAAGCTGATCACCCAGGGATCCCTGCCCGCGGCCCTGCTGGTGGCGATGGTGATCAACCGGCCGCTGCGCATCCGCCCCAACGTGTTCCTGTGCCTGCTGAGCCTGCTGGTCATCGAGGCGTTGATGTCGGGGCTGCATCCGCAGGGACACGTCATCGGCACGTTGTACCGCACCTTCCGGCTCGCTGGCTTCGTCGCCACCCTCTGGCTGCTGACTCCCTGGTGGGGACGGCGCGACATGCTCCTGGTCCGGTGCCAGATGAAGGCCCTCGCGGTGGTCGTCGGCTCCGTGTTGCTGGGCTTGGTGATAGCCCCGGGGCGGGCCATGGCCGAGGGCCGGCTTTCCGGCGAGTTCTGGCCGATAGCGCCAGCCGGGGTGGCGGACCTGGCGGCCGTTCTGGCCGGGCTCCTCATCATCCTCTGGTTCTGCGGCCTCATGCGCGGCCGCGTTGCCGCGCCGTCGATCGCGGTCACGATACTCGTGGTGCTGCTGACCCACACCCGGGTTGAGCTGGTCGCCCTGCTGGCCGGCGTCCTCGTCGGCGGGCTGAGCATCTTCCTGACCAGAGCCCGGGTGCGCCGGACATTCCTGACGGTCGGCCTGGCGGTGTCGGTGGGGATCACCGCCTTCTCCGGCGTGATCACGGCCTGGCTGACCCGGGGGGAGAGTACGCAGCAGCTGAACAGCCTGACGGGCCGGACAGCGGTCTGGGAGGGCGTGGTCAATGCCCCCCGTGATCTCTTCCAGGTGATCTTCGGCTACGGGGTGTCGAACAAGGCCTTCAACGGCTTCCCGATCGATAGCAACTGGCTGGCCACCTACCTGGATCTTGGGCTTCTCGGGGTGGCGATCTCCGCGGCGCTGCTGCTGTACGTGTTCGTGAGCGCGTATTTCCAGCCCATCGACGTCCAGCGGGCTCTCGCCCTGTTCCTCGTCGTCTACCTCATGGTCACCTCGTACACCGAGACCGGGCTCGGCGACGCCTCGGAGTACATGCTCGACCTGGCCCTGGCCGCGTCGCTGCTGGTACCGCCCATCGACGACTGGCGGTCCGGATGAGGATCGCGCTGGTGCACAACCGGTACCGCTCGAACATGCCGAGCGGCGAGAACCGGGTCGTCGACACCGAGGCTGAGGCGCTCACCGCAGCGGGACACGAGGTGGTCCGCTTCGAGAAGCACAATGACGACATCGACGGGTGGTCGCGGGCCAAGAAGGCCGCGTTGCCCACCCGGGTCTTCTGGAGCGGCGCAACCTACCGGGAGCTGTCCGCCTCCCTCCGGGCCAACCAGCCTGATGTCGTCCACGTGCACAACACCTTCCCGCTGCTGAGCCCGGCCGTCATCCTCCGGGCCTGCCGGGCCGCAGCGGTCCCCGTCGTGGTTACCTTGCATAACTACCGGCTGGTGTGCGCCAGCGGTACCTTCTTCCGGGACGGCGCTATCTGCCACGACTGCGCCCACGGCCTTCCCCTGCCGGCGGTCCGGCACGGCTGCTACCAGGATTCGCGTGTGGTCAGCGCCCCCGCCGCGCTGGCCGTCAGTGTGCACCGGCCGGTCTGGAAATCGCTGGTCTCCGCGTACATATTCATTTCCGCGGCACAACGCGACCTGCTGGGCGGGCTCGGGCTCCCGCCGGATCGGGTCTTCGTCCGGCACAACCTGATACCGCGGCGGGCCGCACCAGCGGTGGCGCGGGAGCCGACCGTCCTCTACGCCGGCCGTCTGGCCGAGGCCAAGGGTGTGCGTTTGCTGATGGCCGCCTGGGATGAGTACCGCCGCAGCGCCGCTGGCTCCAGCTTGCGACTGGTCATCGCGGGCGCCGGCCCGTTGCTGGATGAGGTGGCCACCTGGGCTGCGGCCCGCCCGGACGTCGAACTGGCCGGGGAGGTCCCAGCCAGCCGGTGTGCCGAACTGATGGCGGCGGCGCGGGCGATCGTCGTTCCTTCCATGTGGCAGGAAACGTTTGGCCTGGTCGTGGTCGAGGCCATGGCGGTGGGCACACCCGCCGTTGCCGCCGGGCACGGCTCGCTGGGCGAACTGATCAGCGACGGCATCGACGGCGTGCTGTTCCGGCCCGGCGACCCCGCGGCTCTCGCCGCAGCCCTCGCCGACGTCGAGGCGCGCCCGGAGCAGTACCAGGACTACGGGAATCAAGCTCGCAAGGCGTATGAGCAGCGATTCGACCCTCAGCGCAGCCTCGACCACCTACTGGAGATCTACCGTTTCGCCATCGCCAACCCCGCCCGGCACCTCGCTGCGCCGCGGGCCTGGCAAACACCATCATGACGGCTGGCCGTCCCGATGAGGGGGGATACATGACACTGCAAACCAGAATCCGGCGCCGCCTGGCGACCTCGCCCGTAGCCCGGGGCGCCGCTCTCCCGTTGCGCACCATGGCCGTGGCACGCTACGACGCCCGGGTCATCGGGCGCTCGCTCAACTGGCTCGTGCACAGCCGCGAAACCACGAACTACACCTATGACCTGGATCCGCTCAACCGCGACCAGCTCTGCTGGTTCGTCGCCACGGTCACCGGGGCCGGGGTCGGGCAGGTGCGGGAGTGGGGGACGGAACTGGAGCACGACACAGACCTCATCGAGCACCTGACCAGGCGGCTGGCATCCAACCCGCGCCGGAACATATGCGCCACGGAACCGCACTGGGCCCGGCGGTTCGGCTGGTATGCCATCGTCCGGGCTGCCCAGCCGGATCTCGTCGTCGAAACGGGTACGCATCTCGGCCTCGGGTCGTGCGTCATAGCCGCCGCACTCATCCGTAACGGTCACGGACGGCTCACCACGATCGACATCGACCCAGCGGCCGGGCACCTCATCGGCGAACCCTATTCACGCGTCATCGACCGCCGCACCGGCAGCTCCGTTCGACGCACTGGCGGCGATGCGGGACGTGGACATCTTCCTGCACGACAGCCTGCACACCTACGAGTACGAGAGCAACGAGCTGAAGGCGGTTGAGGCCAGCCTGCGGCCCGGCGCGATCGTGCTGTCCGACAACGCCCACGATTCGGCGGCGCTCTCCGACTGGGCCGAGCGAACCGGCCGCCACTACCTGTTCTTCAGGGAGAGCCCGCTCGACCACTGGTGGCCGGGGGACGGCGTTGGAGCCGCGTGGGCGGACCACGCCGTGACCGGCAACGGCCAGGCCCCGTAGGCGGCGGACGCGTCAGCTCCGCTCACCGTCCGGTGCGGGTCCCGCCACGGGGAAAAGCGCGTCCCGCCCGGGAAAGGGGACAGATGGCAATGACCGTGAAGCTTGCCCGGGCGGCGGCCCGCTCCGTAGGCGGATGGGCGCTCGCCATGATTCTTGCCGCGGTTGCGGTCCTGGCCGGCTGCACCAGCGGACCGGCGCCACTGTCGCCCAAACCGTCGCCCAAAGCTACGCACAGCGCCGATGTCTCCGTCCCGCTGTCCACCAGAGTCTGCGGGCAGGCAGTCCTCGACTCCCCGTACGACTACCACGGCCGTCCAGGTCGCTACCGCAGCGGCAGGCCCGGGCTGCCGACCTTCGGCACACCCCGCTCGGATTTCCCGGAAGCGACGGCCGGGGTGGTCCTCCCGGCTGGGCGGCATAGCTATATGTCCTATCAGCTTGCCCCGCATACCGTTTATTATTTGCTGCCAGGCACGCACGTCGGCGCGTTCCAGGCCGATGAGGGTGATGTCTTTGTCGGCGGACTATGGCACGGCCGTCCCTCGGTGCTCACTGGAGAATACTCAGGGTATCCCTGGGCCATCGACTCCAACTTTTCATCCGGGAACCAGCCGGGCGTGATCATCGAGTACCTGACCATCGAGAAGTTTCAGCCCAACGGCGATGCCGCGGCCATCAACCAGAGTTCCAACACGGACTGGACCCTGCGGTACAACACGATCACCCTCAACGCACCCGGTGCCGGGGCGATCGCCAGCACCGATAATGTCCTCGAGCACAATTGCATGACCCTGAACGGCCAATACGGCTTCCAGTCGTCGGTGACCGGACCCTGGGGGCACGACTCGCTGACCGGTGGTCCGTACAACATCACCGTCGCAGACAACGAGATCAGCTACAACGACACCTGCGACTTCGAGGGGCTGCTCAGTAACCGGGCGATCGGATGGTCCAAGAACAACCCGGTGCCTGCGCAATACCGGAATCCGCACTGCGGCAAGGTCGTGGGGGACGGCAATGAGGGGGGGTTCAAGCTCTGGGAGACCGATGGGGTGACCATCAAAGGAAATTACATTCACCACAACTGGGGCCCTGGCGTCTGGACCGACACGGACAACGCGAACACCACCTACGCCGGTAACACGATCATGAATAACGATGGGCCCGCGATCACCGAAGAGATCTCCTACAACTTCTCCATCACCGGCAACTACCTGGCCAACAACGGCTGGCCCGAGGGACTGGACAACCCCGGGTTCCCGACACCAGCCATTTACGTCAGCCAGAGCGGCAGCGACCTGGCCTTCGGCGGAGTTCCGGCCTGCCCGGAACGGTCGTGCTCCCGGCAGGGTTCCTATCCCCGCCAGTCGGTCATCAGCGGCAACACCCTGGTGAACAACGGCGGGCCGGTGCTGTTGTGGCAGAACTCGGACCGATTCTGCTCAGCCGGCTTCGACGCCGCCTGCACCCTCACCAACGGCGGCCCCTCCGGGCCGTTCACGATCCCCGCCTGCAAGTCCAACCTGCGCTCGGCCACGATCGATACAACGACGTACGCCCCGCATCGCACCGGTTCCCCCGCGGAGGACTGGTGGAATGGCTGCCTGTGGTGGACGGCGAACGTAAAGGTGACCAACAACATCATCGATTTCGACCCGGCCGCAGTCCCGCACTGCAACCGAACGGCTTGGCCCGCCTGCGGCGCCGGCGGCATGTTCGCCGAGTACAGCGTGGCCCATCCGTACAATCACCCTGGCGGCTGGGTGATCTTGAGCCAGCTCACGTTCTTCCAGCACAACAACTGGTCGGACAACGTCTACAACGGCCCGTCAACTTTCTACGCCTGGAACCAGGGCAACGGGAAGAACCCGGTGGGCTGGGCTCAGTGGACCGGGAAGGTTTCGGCTGGCGACCGGTGCAGCTCGGCTGGCGCCCGCCAGAGCGGTGCCTGCACCGGCCCGTTCGGCCAGGACTCCGGAAGCAGTTACCACCGGGCGCCGTTGTCCTCGCCACCATCGCCCAGCCCTCCGCCGCGGCCGTGACCTCAGGCCAACGTGCCCATGGCCACGGAGCCAGCTCTAGCGACCGGCGGTCCTTACCATCATCCCGGGGCCACGCCATAAGCGACCGGTGGGCTGAGGGCAGTCTCGCGCGCGACACCAAGGCTCTCATCGGCCTTGTCCGCCGCGACGAGTACGGCGGGGCTGAACCGGACGTCCGCGAGCCGCACCATTTCGCCCACCGCATGTATCTTCACGGCCGATGACCGCCCGGCGGTGACCATGACAACGGCGTCACCGGCCCACGTGGCGAGGTGGTCCGCGCCCAGTGCGGGATCGAGCTGTACCAGGGTGAGCAGCAGATCCGCCGAGCGGCAGGCCATCGCCAGTTCCGGGGACGGCTGTGCCCAGGCCAGCGCTGACCCGCGGCGCAGCGGGCCGACCGGAGCGACGCTCCCGGGGCCGGGAATCGCTACCATCAGGTGCCCGCCCGCCCCGTCCACCTGGTGCACGCCGGGGTCACTGGCTCCCAACCGCCGGGCCGCGGGCGCGCCGCGGCACAGGTCAGCCAGGACAACGCGGCTGCCCTGCTCTGCGTAGGAGACAGCCAGTGAGGTGAGTGACAGCGCGGGTACCCGCAAGTCGTCCACGGCCACGACCGCCAGGGCGGCCGGCTTCGCCGA
Organism: uncultured Actinomycetes bacterium; assembly: GCA_963837515.1. Classification (GTDB taxonomy): domain Bacteria; phylum Actinomycetota; class Actinomycetes; order Streptosporangiales; family Streptosporangiaceae; genus RYN-230. The sequence goes on along the minus strand of CAWINT010000011.1, from coordinate 264,444 downwards.
GCTTCGCGGGACCGACTTGCGCAGGTGGACCACAATGCGCTGCGGATCGCGGCCCCCAGCGGCCGCCCCTCCGCGCAGCGGGCCGCCCCGGCGTACGGCACCGACGCTGAGCCCGATGGAAACCCCGAGCGCGGCCGCGACATCGTCCCGGCGACTCAGCCGCCTGGAAACCAGCGCCCGGACGATGACGAAACCCATGCCTAGCGCAAGGCCCGGGATGAGTCCCGTGACGGCGTACAGGGCCGCGTCGCGGATGCCCGGGCTCATGGATCCTTGCGTGTGCGTGACCGCCGCGGCGGAGTCCAGTATCCGGCTGTCGGCGATCTCAGCGGCGGTGCCCGACTGGTACGCGGAGGCGGCGAGTTGCCACCCGTTCAGCACGTTGCCCGCGTGGCGGCCCCTGGCTTTCAGCCGCTTCAGCTCGGCCTTCTGGGCCCGCGACTTGGCGTGCCCGGACTGCCTGGCGATCTGCACGGCCAGCGCGTCGGCCTGCCGCCAGGCCACGTTGATCCGCTGATCCAGGACGTTAAGGACACTCGGCACCTGGGCCCGCAGTTGCTGCGCGCGGAACTGGAGGAACGACCTGGCCACCGCATCGGCCCGGGTCATCGCCTCGGACATAGTTGGTGCGCCCACCGTGATGAGGATCATACGGTCGGTGATGGGCGTCACCGAGTAGGCCGCCATGAAGCTGCCGACGCTCTGCCGCAGTCCCAACTGGTTCATGGCGCGCTCAGCCACCGGCCGGCTCCGGGCCATGGCCATGTCGGTCTGGATCGCGTCGGCCGCCCCCTCGCTGGGGTTGTGGGTGAGCAAGACCGAGGTCGCCGCCTGGTCGGCCGACGGGAGCAGCACGCTCAAGGTGAGCCCGATCAGGAACCCGGCCATGGCGATGAGCCCCCACTGCCAGGCCCCTCGCCGTAGTGCCGTCCGGAAGAAGTGCAGGGTCGGGAGGCCCGCTGGAGCCAGCCCGGCTGGACGCTCAGCCCCCGCCACGACTCCATCGTTCGCCCACTGCGGCTCGCCTCTGTCCGCATTGGGCCCGCGCCGCACCGTCACCATCCGCTCTTCCTCATCGCGCGCTCGGGCGAGTCAATGGCCTCGGTCGCGCCGGCTGCGGAAGGCAGCCGGTCGTTTCGTCGGCCGGGTCAGCATCCGCCAGGAGGATGCCGGCGATCCGGCCGCCGCCTGCGGCGCTGACCGCCACCCGGGCCAGGTCTTCGGCGGTGGCCGCGCCAGCCGAGACGCCCAGCACCGTCGCGGTGGCCCGGGCCGGGTCAGCGGGCCGTGGGGCCTGGGCGCTGACCACATCGACGATCACGGTCAGCGGCGTGCCCAGCTGCTGGCCGGCCCGCTCGGCCGCCCCCACGAGGACGCGCAACTCTCCCGGCCGGCCCGGGTGCGGGGCCGCCCGCGACGCGCAAGCGGCCCGCAGGGCGGCCATGGCCTGCGCATCCTGATCCTGGCTGACGACCAACGTCGTGGGGATCCCCTGGGAGGCGGCAAAGCTGGCCAGCTGCGGGCCGAGCGCGAGCGCACGGTGGTCGGAAGCCAGCGAAACCATGGCCAGCCGCGCGCCATCTCCTTCCCGGCCGTCGGCGAGCCCCAGCCGGTGCAGGATCTTCCGCAGGCTCCACGCCTGCACGGCATCGGGTTGATAGTCATCGAGCAGCTTCGCCCAGCCTGCGGGGTTGGCTGGGTGCGGGACGGGGATCGACGCCAGCACCGGAACTCCTGTGGCGTCCGCGATCTCATCACGCTGCTGCAGGCGGCGGTCGTCACGGCGCGTCGCGAGCAGGAGGACTGACCCAGCCAGCGCGCCCAGCACGGCCCCCAGCCCGGCATCAACCACCAGCCGGGTGGCCGGGGACGTGCCCACGGCGCTCACCGCCCGCTGCAGCAACAGGACGTCGGGATTGCCCGGCGTCCTGATATGAGCGATGTAGCTGTTAGCCATGGCATTCGCGAGGTCTTCCGCCTGGGCGGTGGTCGGGTCCTGGGCCGTGAAGGCGATGAGGTCCGCGCTCGGGCTGCTGACGGTGACCCGGTGGCGCATCGTCTGCACCGGAACCGCGGGATGCAGCTGGTCGGCCGCCCCAGCCAGCACCGGACTGCTCACCGCGACGACCAGCTGGGTAGCGAGGTAACGAGTTGGCTGAGCGCCGCCTCCCGCCACGGCGGGAGGCAACAGGACGAGCGCGCTGCTCGTCCGCATTGGCGGCTTCAGCAGGGCGAATGCGACCCCCGCCAGCAGTCCGAGCGCGGCGGCGACGCCGACGATGGCGATATGCCGCCGCAGGATCCGCGTGGATCTGCGCAGATTCAGTGCCTCATCGCTCATCCGGCCTCCGCCAGCCAGAACCGTCGCGGAGCGGGGTCACCGCCCCGATGTAGCCGAGCGCAACCACCGCGACCTTGACCACCCGCCTCGTGCCGTGCTCCGAGTGCTGCAGGATTGACGAGCATAGGAGCACGCCGCCGGGCGCAGTGATACGAGAACTGCGGCGCTGATGTATCACGGCCGCTCCGTCACCGCTCTCCTGGTGCGGGCTGGCGGTCCACGCCGCCCCTTTCCGGCGTCTGGACAACCTTGGGGGTAGCGGTGAGGAAGCTCATCGCAGGCGACAATGGCTACCGTCGGCCGGCGGCGGATCCCTGGCCGCAGGCCAGCTGCCCCCGGGGCGGCGGCCGATGAGCGCGCCGCCCAAACTTAGCGTGGGGCTGCCGATCTACAACAGCGAGAGATACCTCGCCGAGGCGATCGAGGCCCTGCTCGGGCAGAGCTACCCCGATTTCGAGCTGATCATCTCGGACAACGCGTTCGACCGACGGGACCGCCGACATCTGCCGTCACTACCAGTCGGTGGACGCGCGGATCCGCTACTTCCGCCAGCCGCGGAACATCGGGCTCGCCCCGAACCACAACTTCGTCGCCGACCAGGCCAGGGGCGAGCTCTTCAAGTGGGCCGCGGGCGACGACCTGTACTCGCGCGATCTGCTCGAACGGTGCGTCGCCGCACTCGACCAGCATCCGCACGCCGTGCTGGCGCACTCCTGGACGGCCTACATCGACGGCCGGGGGAACGTAACGCAGGCCTTCGAGTACCCGCTGAGCACAACCTCGCCGCACGCGCCGGAACGCTTCCGGAGCGTCCTGTTCGACAGCGGCGGCGACGACGACTACGGGATCATGAGGACCGAGGTCCTCCGCCGGGCGGCGAAGAAGGACAGCTATCACCACGCCGACCACACGATCATCGCTGAGCTTGTCCTGCATGGACCGTTCTACCAGGTCCCGGACTGGCTGTACTTCCGGCGCGATCACGACGACCGGGCGGAGCGTGCGTGCCCCACCATGCGCAGCCGGTGTGTCAACATGGACCCGCGGCGGGCCAGCCGGTGGCGGCACCCAGGCGTGCGGCTGTACGGCGAGTACATCTGGGGCTACATCGCGGCGATCCGCCGGGCGCCGCTGACTCGCGCCGACCGGCGTGAGTGCTACCGCTACCTGGCGCAGTGGCTGGCAACCCGGGCCCGACCAGGGGTGGATCAGCCCGCCGGGCCCGTCTCCGGAACCCTCCCCGACATCCCGGTTGACGCTCTCGTGGCCGGCCGGGAGAGGAAAGCGTAGGAAAAAATGGCGAATGACCCGGCCGACAACCAGGTAGGCATGGCTGGCGGACCCGCTGGAAGTATCGCGGAGGCGTACAAAAGAGACTTCTGGATCAAGGAAAACCGCAAGCACGCCACCCCGCACTACCGGCTGCAGAAGACGGCCCGGATCGTCACCAGGATCGCCGGCGGCCGGGAGTGTGACGTGCTCGACCTCGGCTGCGGGCCGGCCACGCTGATGCGCCTGCTGCCGGAAAACGTCCACTACTACGGGATTGACATCGCCATCCACGACCCGGCACCGAACCTGCTGGAGGCCGACATTCTGCAGGCGCCCATCAAGTTCGGCGACCGGCGGTTCGACATCGTTGTGGCGCAGGGATTGTTCGAGTATGTCGGCGACTTCCAGACTGCGAAGTTCGCCGAGATCGCGCACCTGCTGAACGAGGGCGGCAGGTTCGTGGTGACCTACACGAACTTCGGCCACCGCGACAAGTATGTATTCGAGGCCTTCAGTAACGTCCAGTCTCTTGCCGCCTTCCGCGACAGCCTGAGCCGCTACTTCACCATCGAGAAGTGCTTCCCCACCGCACACAACTGGCACGGTGGCCAGCCCCGGCGAGGCCTGGTCAAGGCCGCCAACATGCACCTGAACGTGAACGTCCCCGGCATCAGCCCGCGCCTGGCTGTGGAGTATTTCTTCATCTGCTCGCCGCGGGGCGCCCATGACTGAGCACGCCTGCCGCTTCTGCCGCGGCCGGACCGGCACGGTGGTGCTTGACCTCGGTGACCAGCCGGCCTGCGACTATTTCCCGCGCCGCGATGACCCTGGCCCCGACCCGGTCTACCCGCTGCAGATGTGGCTGTGCGCCGGGTGCGGCCTGGCTCAGCTGGTAGCCGACCCAACGGTGCCCGAGGAGCCCCGGGGTGCCGAGCCGGCCGCGCTCGTCGCGCAGGCCGCCGACGCGGTCGCCCGGGTCGCCGCCGACAGCCTGCTCCCGGCCGGAGCGCGCGTCGCCGAGTACGGCAGCCCCCACGGTGGCTCCTGGCTGGGCCTGCTGGCCGGCCGCGGGCTCACCCCGGTCCGCGACGGGGAGCCCGCGGAAGTGGTGCTCGACTGCTTCGGGCTGATGCACTCCGCCGACCAGCACGCGGCCCTCGCGGAGCGGACCGCCCGGGTCAGCCCCGGGGGCGTGCTGCTGCTGCAGTACCACTCACTGGCTACGATCACCCGCTACGGGCAGTGGAACGCGCTGCGGCACGGGCACTACGCCTATTACTCCACTCCGGCCCTGGCCGCCATGCTGGCCCGATTCGGCTTCAGCCCGCAGCAGGCCTGGCAGTTCGAGCTCTACGGTGGCACGGTGCTGCTGGCCGCCAGCCGGGATGGCCGCCCGGGCCGCGCCGACGATGGCTCGGTGGCCGCGCTCATGGCCAGTGAGGCCCGGGCCGGAGTCACTGATCCTGCGGTGCTCGCCGGGCTCCAGCGCGACACCGAGGCCCGGGCCAAGGCGATCCACGACTGGCTCGTGTCCGAGCGCATGGCCGGGCGGGCCGTCGTCGGCTACGGTGCCGCCTCCCGCGCGGTCGCCCTGCTGCGCCGGGCGGGCGTGGACGCCGCGCTGCTGCCCGTGGTGCTGGATGCCTCGCCCGCCAAGCAGGGCCTGCGGATGCCGGGCACCGGCATCCCCGTCGCCAGCCCGGAGCAGCTTGCTGTCCACCAGCCGGATTCTGTCCTGCTGTTCGTTTCTGACCTGCTGAAAGAAGTCCGGGATGCGTATCCGGACGTCGAGGCCTCCGGTGGCCGGTGGGTGGACGCTGACAGGCTCGGCGGCTGAACCGGCCCGGTGATGTATCAGGACCAGGCCGTCGCGGATCATTTGAGAGGCAGGCAGCCGCCTCGCCACGCCGTCAGGTTCGCGCCAGACTCTTGGGGGACAAGCGATGCGGATCCTTGTTGCGGGTGATCGTGGTTACATCGGGGCGATTCTTGTCCCCTTCCTGCGCGCGGCCGGGCACCAGGTTGACGGGCTGGATCTCGGTCTGTACGAGGGCTGTGACCTCGGACCCGGGCCGGAAGACATCGGCGCCCGGCCGCCGCGCGACATGCGGGACGCAGCCGCCCCCGGCCTGGCCGGCTACGACGCGGTGGCCTGCCTCGCCGCGCTGTCCAACGACCCGCTCGGCCACCTCAACCCGGCGGCCACCTACTCGGTGAACCTGGACGGCACGCTGCAACTGGCGCGGGCCGCCCGGGATGCAGGCATCGACCGGTTCGCCTTCGCCTCCTCGTGCAGCCTGTACGGCGCGGCCGGGTCCAGTGCGGTGGCCGAGGACGCCGAGCTTTTCCCGGTAACGCCCTACGGCGAGACCAAGGTCAGGGCGGAGCGTGAGCTCGCGCTGCTGGCCGGCGACGACTTCAGCCCAACCTACCTGCGTAACGCCACGGCGTACGGCGCCTCACCGCGGCTGCGGCTGGACATCGTGGTGAACAACCTCACCGCCGTCGCCATGACGGCCGGCGAGGTGCGCATGGAGAGTGACGGTTCGCCCTGGCGGCCGCTGGTCCACGTGGAGGACATCTGCCGGGCGTTCCTCGCCGTGCTCGAGGCCCCCCGCGAGCGGGTGCACAACGAGGCGTTCAACGTCGGGCGTCCCGAGGACAACGTGCAGATCCGGGACGTAGCCGAACTGGTCCGCGACGCGGTGCCCGGGTCCAAGGTGTCGTTCGCCGAGGGAGCCGGGCCAGACCTGCGGAACTACCAGGTGGACTTCGCCAAGCTGAACGACACCTTCCCGGACCTGAAACTGCGCTGGACCGTGCGGGACGGGGTGGCGGAACTCGTCTCCGCCTACACCGAGCACGGCATGAGCTACGACGACTTCACGTCCTCGCGTTACGTGCGCCTGCGCCGGATCCAGGAACTCCTCTCGGCCGGTGTGGTCGACGAGATGCTGCGCCGGACGGACAACTCATGAGCCCTCGTGATCCGGCCGGCGGTGCACCCGCCGCGAGCCCGGCCCGGGTGGGCCTGTTCGGCCTGCTTGGCTCGGGCAATTCCGGCAACGACGTCTCGATGGAGACCATGCTCCGCTACCTCCGCGACGCCCACCCCGAGGCCGCCCTGGACGCCATGTCGGGGGGATCGGAGCGGCTGCAGGCGCGCTACGGCCTCCCGGCCATCCCGCTGTACTGGTATCAGCGGTTCGAGGACCGGGCCTCCGGGGTGACGGCGCCGTTCCTCAAGGTTCTGGGGAAGGGCCTCGACGCGGCCCGGATCGCGTCCTGGGTACGCCGGCACGATGTGGTGTTCGTCCCGGGGGCGGGCGCGCTGGAGGCCACGCTGCCCACCCGGCCCTGGGGTTTCCCGTACACGCTGTTCGTGCTCAGCGCGTCAGGGAGGCTGTTCCGGACCAAGGTCGCGTTCGTCAGCGTGGGAGCCAACGACATCAAGCAGCGGGCCACCCGCGCGCTGTCCAACCGGACCGCGCGGCTGGCCTATTACCGGTCCTACCGCGACGCCTACTCACGGGCGGCGATGCAGCGACGGGGCATCGACACCTCCCGGGACCGCGTCTATCCCGACCTCGCGTTCGGCATTCCCACACCGCCTCATGACGCCGGCGACCCCCAGACCGTCGGCGTCGGCGTGATGGACTACTACGGGGGAAACGACGACCGGCGCAATGCGGCCGCGATACATTCCGGCTACCTCGAGAAGCTGACCCGGTTCACCGAGTGGCTGGTCGACAGCGGCCACCAGGTCCTGCTGTTCGGCGGGGACACCAAGTTCGACGTCAGCGTCGCGGAGCAGATCCGCGCGGAGGTGCGGCGGCACCGGCCCGATCTGGACCCGGGATCGATCGTTATCGAGCCCGGCGCCTCCTACACGGAACTTATGCAGGCGCTGGCCCCGGTCGGCAGCGTGGTGGCCACTCGCTACCACAACGTGATCTGCGCGCTCAAGCTCGGCAAGCCGACCATAGCGCTGGGCTATTCGGACAAATTCGGCCCGCTGATGGCGGATATGGGCCTGGCCGACTTCACCGAGTCCGCTTCCTCGTTCGACGTCGACCTGCTGATTGAGCGGTTCACCGAACTGGAGAAGCGCCGCAGCGAACTCCAGCAGATGGTGGCCGAGCGGAACGCGGCCAAGGTGGCCAGCCTGGACGACCAGTTCGCCCTGCTGTCCGCGCTGCTCTTCCCGGCCCGCGCACCGTCTGTGGCCCAGGCTGGGCGCAACGCCCGCTAGCCGGCTCGCACCCCGCGCCCGCACCGGCGTGGCGGCCAAATGGGGCTATCCGAGGGGTAAACCTATTCGTCCGGCTGGGCGTCTTGTGTCCATGCAGACGGGGACTACACATCCCCGCGAGGGAGGGGCTGCAGTGGGCAAGCAATCCTCGGTGCGCCAGGAGGGGCCGGGCGCCGGGCAGGCGCTGAGCCGCCGGAGAATCTTCAAGCGAGCCGCCGGCCTGGCCGCTCTGGGCGCGGCGGGCGGATCGGTGCTCTCGCAGGCCGCCGCCGAGCCGGCCCGGGCCGCAGTGGCGGCGAGGCAGGTCAGCGGCCTGGCCGGGCAGCAGGCCGCGGCCGCCGGCACCACCGTCCAGCAGGGCGCGCTGGCGCCTGCGGTGGTGCCCCTGGCCGATGCCGGCACGATCGCTGTCGACGCCTCTCTCGGCAACGATTTCCGGGTGACCATCGGGAGCGACCGCACGATGGGGAACCCCACCAACCCAACCGACGGGCAGAAGATCACCTTCCAGATCACCCAGGGCTCGGCCGGCTCGGCCACGATCACCTGGGGCAGCGGCTACGCCTTTGGCACCGGCCTGCCCCAGCCCATCCTGAGCACCCAGGCCGGCCAGACCGACCTGCTCGCCTTCATCTATAACGCGGACAAGGGCAAGTGGCTGCTGGCCGCCTACGTGCTCGGCTTCAGCGCGACCGTGGCCACCCAGCCCAAGGGCACCTACCGGCTGTTCCCGTCAACCAACGGGCCGTCCAGCCCGGTTTCCTACTCCGGCCCCTTCACCTGTGGCGTCGTCTTCACCGTGACCGAGGGCGGTTGCTGGCTCGATGGCTTCTGGTGGTGGGTGTGTGACAGCGGCCAGTCCACGGCCGCGCAGAAGTTCGCCCTCTGGGGCGTCTACGGGCCGGGTTACAGCGGGTCGCTGGTCGCCGCGGCCACCTTCACCTCGGGAGCCCTGACCGCCGGGCAGTGGAACTTCGTGCAGCTGCCGGCCCCGGTACCGCTGGCCGTCGGGGCCACCTATGTGGCCGCGACCGGGTTCAACGGCAGCTTCCCGGACACCAACAACCAGTTCGGCAGCGGTGGCGCCTACAGCGCCGGGATCGTCAACGGCCCACTGACCGCCTACTCCGACGCGTCCGGTTCCAAGCCGTCCCCGTTCAACGGCGCTCAAAGCGTGTTCACCGTCGCGACCGCCGATCCCACCGCGTCCATGCCGATCTACGGGTCCAACGCCTGCAACTTCTGGATGGATCTCCAGGTCGACACGAACCCGCCAACCGGAGCGAGCTACCGGTTGTGGCCGAGTTACCCGACGCTCCCGGGCCATCTTGATTCCGACACCACGGGCTACACGCTGGCCACCGAGTTCCAGCTGTCGGCCTCTTGCCAGCTGGGCAAGATCTGGTTCTACTCCGCGTCCGGCGCGGGCGCCCTGCCCACCCGGTGCGCCATCTGGGATGTCAGCTCCCAGACCGTGGTCGCGGCCACGGACAACACCTCGCCGTCGTGGTCGGGGGCAGCCGGCTCAGGCTGGGTGTCGTGCAGCTACAGCGGCGTCACGCTGCCTGCCGGGGACTACAAGGTCGCGGTGTACTACGGCGGCGGATCCGAGTGGTACCAGGCCACCGTTGGTTACTGGAACAACGGCGGCACCGGTGCCAGCGGGATCACCGCGGGGCCGATCACCGCGCCCAGTTCGTCGGCTGCCACCGGCCCGGGCCAGGGCACTTACCACCAGGGTTCGTGGGCCTACCCGCAGAGCTACTCCAGCAACAACGGCGAGAACTACTGGGTTGACGCCGAGGTCACCCCGGCCTGAGCCTGCCGTCGCCGGTACACCCGCGCCCGGCCGGCCCGCGCCGCACCGAAAGGACTCCCGCCACCATGCGGTTCACGAAGATCTTCCTGGCCGGCCTGGTCGCCGCAGGCCTGGTCGGCTGCGGTGCCCCGGGCGCGGCGAAGGGCACCGCGGCCGAGTCGGCCACCGCGCGGGCCGCTCCGGATCAGACCGGCCCGGCGGAACCACACGCGCAGGGCGGCGCCCGGATGGCGGCCCAGCGGTTCGACCGCCTCTACCAAGCTGGCCACTACGCGGAATCCTGGGAGCTGCTGGTCCCAGCCATGCAGCAGCAGATCCCACAGCACCTCTGGGTAACGGTGCACCAGGGCTGCCGGGCTGCCGCCGTGGCGTCCACGGCCAGGACCATCAAGGCCGTGACCGTCTTCGGCACTGCGGCCATCGTCACGGAGGCCGCCACGGCCGGCTCAGCCCGGCACCGCCGCGCCGAGGAGGTATTCAGCTACGTAAAGGGCCGGTGGGGCTACTCACCCAATGACCTGAGCATCTACCACCACGGCTCGGCGGCGGACGACATCGCCGCCGCACGGAAAGCTGGCCTGTGCGCCGGCTGGAAAAACTTCTGAGGCGGGGGAGGTGGCAGTGGACACACAAGGCGCGGCCGCCCGGCCCGGGCAGACCTCCGGCTGGGCGCTGAGCCGGCGGAAGATCTTCAGGTACGCCGCCTGGATGGCGGCCGCGGCCGGAGCCGCGGGCGGATCCCTGCTGTTCCCGGCCGTTCCGGCGCTGGCGGCCCGGCGCGCGGTGCTGGCCCAGCAGGCCCGCGGGCTGGCCGGGCAGCAGGCGGCCCGGGCCAGCACGGCAGTCGAGCCGGGCGCCGTCGCCCCCAGCGTGGTCCGGCTGGCTGACGGGGGGACGATCGCGGTCAACGCTTCCCTCGGCAATGATTTCCGGGTCACCATAGCCGGGAACCGGACGATGGGCGCCCCGGCCAACCCGGCCAACGGGCAGCAGATCATCTTTCAGGTCACCCAGGGCTCGGGCGGATCGTCCGCCCTCACCTGGGACAGCGGTTACGAGTTCTCCACTGGGCTGCCGCAGCCCACGCTGAGCACCGCAGCCGGCCAGACCGATCTGCTCGGCTTCATCTATAACGCGGCCAAGGGCAAGTGGCTACTGGCCGCCTTCGTGAACGGGTTCAGCTGATGGCCACATACCGGCTGTATTCCGGGATCAGCGGGCCATCCGGCGCCGTTTCCTACAACGGCCCGTTCATCGCCGGCCTGGCCTTCAAGGTCACCACCGGCGGCGTGTGGTTCGACGGATACTGGTGGTGGGTCTGTGACACCGGCCAGTCCACCGCGCCGCAGAAGTTCGCCCTCTGGCAGCCCTATACCAACGGCACCGGAACGCTCATCGGCAGCGCCACGGTCACCTCCGGCCCGCTGACCGCCGGGCAATGGAACCACGTGCCGCTGCCGGCCCCGATCCCGCTGACCATTGGTGTCGGCTACGTGGCCGCGACCGGGTTCAGTGGCGGTTTCCCGGACACCAGCAGCCAGTTCGGCAGCGGCGAGGCTTACAGCGCTGGGATCGTCAACGGCCCGCTGAGCGCCTACTCCGACCAGTCCGGGACGCTGCCCGCGCCATTCTCGATCGACCAGGGCCCGTTCAGCGTGGCCGGTACTGATCCGGCCGCGGTCATGCCCGCGTACGGGTCGGGATCGAGCAACTTCTGGATGGACGTCCAGGTCAGCGACACCGCCCCCGACGGCTCGTCCTACCGGCTGTGGCCGAACTATCCGGCCCCCCCGAATGTGCTGAGCATCGACACCGGGCAGCAGACGTCGGCGACCGAGTTCAAGCTGGCCCAGGCCTGCACGCTGAACAACATCTGGTTCTACACCCCGCCCGGGGTTTCCGTGCTGCCGTCACGGTGCGCCATCTGGGATGTGGCCACGCACGCGGTGGTGGCCGGCACGGACAGCACGGCACCGGCCTGGTCGGGCGGACCGGGCAGCGGCTGGGTGGCGTGCCCGTACAGCGGGGTAACCCTGCCCGCCGGGGATTACCGGGTCTCGGTGTACTACGGCGGCGGCCAGCAGTTCTATACCGAACTCGTTGACTATTTCGGCACCGGGGCGGGTGCCAGCGGGATCACCGCCGGGCCGCTCAGTTCGCCGAACGTCGCCAACGCGGCCCCGGCGATCGCGAACAGCAATGGCGCGGTTGTCACCGGGAACTCCACCTACCAGGACGGATCGTTCGCGTACCCGAACACGTTCGACACCAAGGACAATGGCGAGACCCGCTGGATCGACGTGGAGGTGACGCCGGGTGCGGCTGCGGCCCCGCCCGGACCGGCCAACTCAGGAGCCTTCCTGACTTTCTTCCCCTGAGCGGCCGACCGCTCAGGGTGGTGGCCGAGCCAGGACCGGCGGCCCTGGCCAGGGCCTGGCCGCGCACGCCGGTTGTATCGAGGGGGACTAGTTGACTGTCTACCGGCTGATGGACGGTGCTGCGGGACGTCCCGGGCTGGGCCCGGGCGTGACCCATTACACCGGCAATTTCCTGGCCGGACTCGCCTTTCAGGTCACCAGCAACGGCTGCTGGTTCGACGGATTCTGGTGGTGGGTGCCCACCGATGGTGACACCGGGCCGCAGAAGTTCGCGCTCTGGCAGGTCACCAACACCGACGCCGGGAACCTGGTCCCCGGCGGTGCCGTCATGTCGGGCTCGCTGACCGCCGGGCAGTGGAACTACGTGCCGCTGCCCAGGTCGATCGCATTGACCCCGACCATCGCATACGTCGCGGCGACCGGCTGGCACGCCACGAACGGGTTCCCGAACTCCGGCGGCCAGTTCGGCAGCGGTGACCTTTACCGCGCGGGCATCACCAACGGGCCCCTGCAGGCCTACTCCGACAGCGACGCCGCGAACCCGGTGCCGCACAACTGGCTGGCCCAGGGCTGCTTCGGCGTGGCGAGTGCCGACCCCACGGAGGCGATGCCGAACCAGGGTTCCGGGTCGGCCAACTTCTGGATGGACGTCCAGGTGAGCGACGTTCCCCCGGACGGGTCGTCGTATCGTTTGTGGCCCGGCATGCCGGTGCCGCTGTACGGCATCGAGGACAGCGCCCTGAACTTCACGCTGGCCACTGAGTTCAAGCTGTCCGCCCCCTGCACGCTGGACAGCATCTGGTTCTACTCCCCTGCCGGGGCAGCGCAGCTGCCCACCTCCTGCGGGATCTGGCAGGTCTCCTCGGAGTCCCTGGTCAGCGGGACCGAGAACGCCGCGCCCGGATGGTCGGGGCCGGCCGGCACCGGCTGGGTGTCCTGTCCCTACAGCACGATCACCCTGCCCGCCGGGGATTACAAGGTCGCGGTATGCAACTCGGCCAGCAGCCCGCAGATGTGGAACCTGGCCACGATCGACTACTGGTCCACCGGCGCCGGCGGCCAGGGCATCTCCGTCGGCCCCCTCTCGGCCCCCAACCTGGCCCAGGCCACCAGCCCGGGCCAGGGCTCCTACCACCAGGGGACCGCCTTCGCCTGGGCGGACACCTACGCCGCTGCCAGCGCGCCGTGCTACTGGGTCGACGTCGAGGTCACCCCGGCCGCCACCAACGGCGGCCCCGGCGGCCAAGCCGCCAACAGTGGCCAGTTCCTGGCGTTCTTCGTCTGACTCGCGGTGCTGTCAGCCAGCACCCCTCAATGCAGGTTGGTGCTGTCCGCATAAAGCGCGGCCAGGGCCAGCGGGACCCACCCGCTATCCCAGCGGTGGGTCATGTACTGCGACGGTTCCGTCGAGTGGGCTATGCCTTCCGACGTCAGCAGCGAGCCGTAATCCGATATGTCCTGCTGGTAGAGCGAGTACCCTCCGATCCAGATCCGGTTGTTGCTCAGGAAGGGCCCCTTGTGCGCATCCACGAATGACGCGGTGAGGCGGTAGTTGGCCTGGAAATTCGCGTCCGTGCCGTACGAATCGGCGGAGTTGCCGTATTGGTCGTAGGACGAGATGTCCGCCGGGAAGTCCCAGGACGCGGCCAGCGTGAATATGTCCGGATGCTTCAGGATCAGGTCCTGGCCGCCGATCCCGGATTTCGAGAAGCCGATCAGCCAGTTCTGCTCGGTGCCGGTGGTCGCCAGGTTCTTCTTGACCCAGGGCGCCAGTTCCTGGGTCAGGAATGTCTCCTCCTGGTAATCCGCGTTGGTGGGGTTGTCCGCGTACCAGGGCTGGATGTAGAAGGTGGGCTCGATGATCGTCAGGTTGTACTTGTCCTGCGCGTCGAGCCCCTCCAGGACCTGCAACGGGTCGCCGAACGTACTGCCGAGCCCGGCTTCCACCGGGAGCACGAACAGGAAGTTGTGCGCCACCCCGGCAGCCGGATGCGTGGGCTGCAGGACCCGCAGCGCCTGGGGACCGGGCCCATTGTTGGCTGAGATGACGTTGTAGGACACCACGCCGTTGGCGTCGGTGCTCAGCTGGTGCACCTCGAACCCAGCCGAGCCACCGGACCAGTTGTCAGCCTCTGCGGTGCCGTTGGCCAGGATGCCGGGCGCGCCACCGGACAGATCGGTGGCCGCGGCCGCGATCCGCTCAACCCCGTCCTGCAGGAACGCGACCGTATCCCCCACCGCCATCAGCTTGAGCTTGGTCCCGGCGGGCAGCGGGCCGCAGTTGTAAGTGCCGCCGAGCTGCGACCAGTTCCCGCCGTTGCGCTCGAACAGCATCAGGTCGGGGCTGCCGTTGTTCCAGGTGTAGATGCCAACGTAGGCTTCCTGGCCGCCGGACTGGATCCGGACCGCGGGCCCGATCCACTGGCTGCCGGTGAGCTGGGTAGCGGAGACTTCCAGCTGCGAATACTGATTGCTGTCATAGGACTCGCCGGTCCGGATGTCCCCGGAATTCCCGCCGGCCACCGTCCCGGTCACCTGCTGCGAGGAGATCGCCAGCCCGCCGTCGCTGATGTCGGTCCAGTTAGCGCCGAGACTGCCATCGGCGCGGTTGAAGTCATCCGAGGCGCCCGAGGTGGTGGAACTGGCGGTGCAGGTGACGGTGACGTTGGTGATGTTGGCGGACCCGATGGTGCCTGAGCCGTTGGACACGGTGCAGGTCTGCCCGGCCGGGTTGGTCTTGACCGTCACGCTGTACGCCGTCCCGCCGGCCAGCGCCGTGCCGAACGTGAACGGCCCAGCCGCCGACAGCGACAGGTTGTCCCCGCCGTTATCCTGCAGCACCACCGTCCCCGACAGCCCCGACACCGTGCCACCCACCGTGTACGTGGCGCTGCCGGCCGCCGACCCACCCGACCAGTTGTCCGCCGACGTCGTGCCGTACGCCATGATCCCCGGCGCGCCGCCCGTGATGCTGGTGTCGGTCACCGACAGCCGCTGCACACCGTTCTGCAGGAACGAGATGGTTGACCCGACCGCCTTGACCTGCAACTGCGTGCCCGCCGGCAGCGCCCCCGAGCTGTAAACCCCGCCCAGCTGGGCCCAGTTACCCGAACTCCGCTTGAACAGCATCAGCTCAGGGTTGCCGTAATTCCAGAAGTACAGGCCCGCGTAACACGTCTGCCCGCTGTTTTGCGCCCGCACCACCGCAGCGATCCACTGACCACCCGCCGGCTGCGCCGAAGTCAGCGTGATCTGGGAGAACTGGTCACCACCAAACGACGACCCAGCCCAGATGTCCCCCGACTCCGCACTGCCCGACTTCCCCACCGCCACCTGCGAGGAGATCACCAGCCCACCACTACTGACGTCGGTCCAGTTCGCCCCCAGGCTCCCATTCGCCCGGTTGAAATCATCCGAGGCGCCCGACGTGGTGGAACTGGCGGTGCAGGTGACGGTGACGTTGGTGACGTTGGCGGACCCGATCGTGCCTGAGCCGTTGGACACGGTGCAGGTCTGCCCGGCCGGGTTGGTCTTGACCGTCACGCTGTACGCCGTCCCGCCGGCCAGCGCCGTGCCGAACGTGAACGGCCCAGCCGCCGACAGCGACAGGTTGTCCCCGCCGTTATCCTGCAGCACCACCGTCCCCGACAGCCCCGACACCGTGCCACCCACCGTGTACGTGGCCACATTCGTGCACGAAACGGTGACGTTGGTGACGTTGGCGGACCCGATCGTGCCTGAGCCGTTGGACACGGTGCAGGTCTGCCCGGCCGGGTTGGTCTTGACCGTCACGCTGTACGCCGTCCCGCCGGCCAGCGCCGTGCCGAACGTGAACGGCCCAGCCGCCGACAGCGACAGGTTGTCCCCGCCGTTATCCTGCAGCACCACCGTCCCCGACAGCCCCGACACCGTGCCACCCACCGTGTACGTGGCGCTGCCGGCCGCCGACCCACCCGACCAGTTGTCCGCCGACGTCGTGCCGTACGCCATGATCCCCGGCGCGCCGCCCGTGATGCTGGTGTCGGTCACCGACAGCCGCTGCACACCGTTCTGCAGGAACGAGATGGTTGACCCGACCGCCTTGACCTGCAACTGCGTGCCCGCCGGCAGCGCCCCCGAGCTGTAAACCCCGCCCAGCTGGGCCCAGCTACCCGAACTCCGCTTGAACAGCATCAGCTCAGGGTTGCCGTAATTCCAGAAGTACAGGCCCGCGTAACACGTCTGCCCGCTGTTTTGCGCCCGCACCACCGCAGCGATCCACTGACCACCCGCCGGCTGCGCCGAAGTCAGCGTGATCTGGGAGAACTGGTCACCACCAAACGACGACCCAGCCCAGATGTCCCCCGACTCCGCACTGCCCGACTTCCCCACCGCCACCTGCGAGGAGATCACCAGCCCACCACTACTGACGTCGGTCCAGTTCGCCCCCAGGCTCCCATTCGCCCGGTTGAAATCATCCGAGGCTGTTGCGGCCTGGGCCCGCTGGACCGGCTCGAGAATCATGAGTAGCAGACCACACGAAAGCAGCAGGGCGAGCACCCGGAAGAACCTCATCCTGCGATTCGCCAGCACAGCCGTAGACACCACGCCCACCCCACCCTCAAAGCATGGCCGACGAACTGCTGCCCGAGCAGGCTCACGCCCAGTCAACAGCTCCGATAACTGTAGGTGAGCGACCCCTACAGCAAACCCCTCACTACCCGTTGACGTCCGGGCCCCCCCCGAGGCCTGCCGACCGGAACCGGTGACGGCTACGGAGAAGGCAAAGAGTACACCAAGTCCAGGTCAGATAGAATAACAATTACCCGTCGGCCACGGTACGTGCGGAATTTACGGCGCCACCGCATACCATGCCGCTGCGTGACCCGGTCCAGGCCGGCGCGCTGTCAGCGCGAGTCGCTCATCGCGCTCGCGGCTTTTTCCGCCTCGTCGTCGCTGAAGACGAGCATGACGCCGGGCGGTGGCGCGCCGAAGATCTGGGTGACCGTCTCTTCCTCGAACGCGCTCTCGTCGGCCACGTTCTGGAAGTCGCGGATCGAGGTCCCGGTGCACTGCACGTTGACCAGTGGCGCACCCCGGCCCGCCTTGAGGTCCCGCACATCGACGGTGCGGAAGTCAACGCTGTACCGCGCCCGTCCTGACGTGTTCGGGATCGAGGTGTGCAGTTGGGCCCCGGAGAAGAGCAGCACGCCCCCGGGCGGCGGGAGCGCCACCAGTTCCTGCGCCGGCTTGTGGTCCACCGCCCCCGGGCGCGCCTGCCGCTCCGCCGTGACCTGCGTCGCGGTAGTGAGCCGCACGGCGTTGTTCTGGTAGTAGTCGAAGGCGGCGGAGGTGTTGGGCACCGCCTGGTCGAAGCTGGCCAGGTCGAAGCTCATGGAATTGTCCGGCCGGGCGGCGTAGATGGGCAGCCACCAGTTGATCTGCTGGGCCGGCGCGCTGTACCAGGCGTCGCGGTGCCAGGGGAAGGCGAACGCCACCCCGGTGGTCAGGTGCCCGGCCGGGAAGGATGTCCGCGGCTTGGGCAGGTCGTAATGGGTCAGTGCCGCTGGGAAGCCAGCCTCCTTGATGATCCCTTTCACCATGCTCTTGGACCTGTCCGCATGGATGAACCGGGGCTTCCAGGCACCGAGCATCCGGGCCATTTCTGTCTTGTCGAAATACTGGTGCGCCTGCTCGGGGTCGTGCGGCTTGAAGAGCTCGGTGAGCTCGTCGCGGGTGTACTCGACGAAGTCGCGGACCGCCTGCAGGCGGGTCAGGATAATCAGGTTTCCCTGGTAGAGCGTCTGGCGAAGCTCGTCTTCAGGGACGTCGAGATCAACGAATACAGCCATGTTCCCACCATCCTTATGGCTTAATTGCTGAGCCTGCTAGAAATCAATAACTGATTTCGTGCAGCTGAAGGCCTCCGCGTAGGGGGCGCGGCATTCCATGCCGCGCAGCCGGGCCAGGCCCAGGAACACCTCGTCATCCCACCAGTCCCGGGCGTGCTGGGAGGGGAAGCTCTTGTGCAGCAGCGCTACCTTGAGCCGCGCCAGCTCGGCGGACAGCGGAACGTACACCGAGGGCCGGCCGATGTCCCCGTCCCATTTCGGGATCTCGTAGGCCAGGTAGAGCTGATCACGGAACACCGTGGGCACGATCTCGGCGATGGTGCGGTGATCCTGGTGCGCATCGGCCACGGACGGCGCGATGAGCAGGTCCGGCCGGCCGGACCGGGCCACCTGCTCCAGGATCTCCTTGACCTGAGCCCACCCGGCCGGCAGCCGCCCCTCGGGCAGCGCGTGCAGTTCGACCGCCAGGTCGGCGCCGGGCAGGAAGGCCCGGGCCGCCTCCCGCGCCTCTTCGTGCCGTTCCGGTGTACCGGTCAGCACCACGTATCGGGCGCTCAGCCCGGGATGGCGCTCAGCCAGCCGCAGCAGCGTGCCGCCGGCGCCGATCTCGATGTCGTCCGGGTGCGCCCCGATGACCAGCACCGACAGCCGTCGGCCCGGCGGCTGCAGCCGCATGGGTAGCACCCGGTCACCCCGGCAGCGACGGGGCCACCGGCGCGGGCGCTGGCTGGTCCACCTGCAGCAACGCGTCGTTGACCGGCTGGCTCAGGCCCGACCGCTCGGGGTCCCAGATCATCCAGGGGCACGTCCCGCGGTGGTACATCTCCTCCAGCTGGGCCCGCTCCTTGACCGTGTCGGCCGGTGACCAGTAGCCCTTGTACGGATAGGCGAGCACGCGCCGCTCGGGGACGAGCCGCCGCATGATCGCGTCCTCCACGAGGTCCTCGCCTTCGTGCAGGTAATCGAAGATTTCCTGGCGCAGGACGAAGTACCCGCCGTTCTCCCACTGGCGCAGGTCCCGCATCGGCGTGACCTGGGTGATGAGCCCGTCGTCGCGGACCTCCACGACGTGGTGCGAGGACTGCGGGGGCACCGCCAGCAGGCTGGCCACCGCGCCGCTGGCCTCGAAGCGCTGGATGACGTCGGGCAGCTCGGCGTTGGTGAGCACGTCGGCGTAGTTGGCCAGGAACGTGTCCTCGTCCGCGACGAACGGCCGGACCCGGCGCAGCCGCTCCCCGATCGCCGAGTTCAGGCCGGTGTTGACGAACGTGATCCGCCACGTGGAGATGTCCGTGCGGAGCAGCTTGACGTCGCGGGCACCGTTCTCCAGGACGAAGTCGTTGGACCTGGTCTCGTCGTAGCTCAGGAAGAAGTCCTTGACCGCGGAAGCGCCGTAGCCAAGGCAGAGCACGAACTCGGTGTGGCCGTAGTGCGCGTAGTAGCGCATGACGTGCCACAGCAGGGGACGCTCCCCCACCATCGCCAGTGGCTTCGGTGCGGTGGTGACCCCGTCACGCATCCGCATCCCGAGGCCACCGCAGAACAAGACGACCTTCACCGCCGATTCCCCCTCAGTCGATGTCCAGCACCGGGATCGGGAACACCAGCCGACCCCCCCAGGAACGGATGTAGTCCAGCTGCCCGCTGATCTCCTCCCGGAGATTCCACGGCAGGACGAGCACGTAGTCAGGCCGGGTCTGCGCCAGGCGCTCCGGCGGGTGGATCGGGATGTGCGTGCCCGGCAGGAACATGCCCTGCTTGTGCGGGCTCCGGTCCACCGTGTACGCGAGCAGGTCGGTCCGGATGCCACAGTGGTTCAGCAGCGTGTTGCCCTTGCCCGGGGCGCCGTACCCGGCGACGGAACGGCCCTCGGCCGCCGCCGCGAGGAGGAACTCCAGCAGGTCGCTCTTGATCCGCAGCACATCGGACGCGAAACCCTCGTGGCCGGCCACGGTGTGCAGCCCGGCGGCTTCCTCCGCCGCGAGCACCGCCTTTACCCGGCCCGCCGGCTCACCGGCGGTCTCCTCGGGGCGGGCGTGGACCCGCAGCGACCCGCCATGGGTACCGAGCTCCTCGACGTCCACCACCCGGAGGCCGGCGGTAGCCAGCACCCGGGAGGAGGTCAGCAACGACAGGTACGAGAAATGCTCGTGGTAGATCGTGTCGTACTGCCGTCCCTCGATGAGCCGCAGCAGGTGCGGGAATTCCAGCGTGACCAGCCCGGTGTCCTTGACCAGGGCCCGCAGCCCGGCCGCGAACCCACGGATGTCGGGGACGTGCGCAAACACATTGTTCCCGGCGACCAGGTCGGCCTGGCCGTGCTCGGCCGCGATCCGCTGGCCCGTCTCCGGCCCGAGGAACTCCACGACGGTCCGGATCCCACGGGCCTGCGCCGCCGCGGCTACGTTCGCCGCTGGCTCCACGCCCAGCACCGGGATCCCGCGGGCCACGAAGTGCTGCAGCAGGTAGCCGTCGTTGCTGGCCACCTCGGTCACCAGGCTGTCCGCGGACAGGCCCAGCCGGGGGATCATCTCTTCGGCGTACCGCCGCGCGTGGGCTACCCACGAATCGGAATAGGACGAGAAGTACGCATAGTCCGAGAAGATGTCCTCGCCGGGGACGTAGGCCGGCAGTTGCACCAGGAGACAAGAATCACATAGCCGGACGTGCAGCGGATAGAAGATCTCGGGCTCGTCAAGGCGCTCCTCCGCCACATAACTCTCGCATAGCGGTGACATCCCCAGGTCCACGAACGTCCTGGAGAGTTCGGCGCCGCACAGACGGCACGCGGGTCGCAACGACATGGTCCCCCAAACAAGCCGGCCAGCTGAATATAGCGCAAACCGAACAGATCCCCCAGTCCCTACATTCATACGACGCGTAGGCTTCCATCATGGTTTACCCGGCTGTGTCTGTGCTGGTCAAGGTGCCACTGCACCGGACACAGCCCCGGCCGCTGCACCGCATCCAGCCCAGGCCGGCCGCGCTCCCGGGGCCCAGCGGGGGTTGTGTCACCACCAGGCGTTTCTAACCGGCATCTATTTCCAGAGAGAAACGGTTGGTGACGACGCCACGCCGCTGAGCACCCGGCCACGTAAACCACCGGGCCGGGCCGCGCGTCTCTCCAGTACCGGGAGGGTATGGGCCGGATGCCCGTTGGGCACCTACTGCGCGATATGGGGTAATGTGCAATCTATTGTCTCCGGGGACAATTCATGGGGGGGTCGTCCCGGCTTGATAAGGGAACGGAATGCTGGCGCGCTGGATGTCGGGGAACTGGTCCGGCTCGCGGCCGAGGGAGACCGCTGGGCGTGGGAGTGCCTGATCGAGCAGTACGGCCGGCTGCATCTGGTCGATGACCCGCGACTTCCGGCTGGCGGAAAGCGACGCCGCCGACGTGGTCCAGGCCACCTGGCTGCGCCTGTTCGAGCACATCGACCGCATTGAGTGTCCGGACCGGGTGGGCTCGTGGCTGGCCACGACCGCCCGGCACGAGTGCCTGCGGGTGGTGGCCGCCCGCAAGCGGATGGTGCTGGTGCACGACGACGACGACGCCTTCCAGGGCGTCATCCCGCACGAGCCGGACATCGATGAACGGCTGCTCGCCGATGAGCGGGCCGCGGACGTCCGGAAGGCCATCTCTCACCTTCCGTCGCAGTGGCAGCGGATGCTCGGGATGTTGATGGCCGACCCTCCGGCCTCCTACGCCGAGATCTCCGATCAGCTCGGGTTGCCGGTGGGCAGCATCGGCCCGACCCGCGGGCGGTGCCTGGCACGGCTGCGCGTGCTGTTGCAGGCGTCCTGACCCACGGCGGCGGTGCCGCCTGCCCGAGACGTCGAACTCACTTCCACCTCACGGCCGATCGCCCGGCAGACGCACCGCCTGCACGGCGGAATCAGCTGTGGAACGCGTTCTGGGCCGCGGCCAGGCCCTTCGACAGCAGCGTCTCCACCGCATCCGCCGCCCGGTTGACGATGAACGGCAGTTCCTTCCGCTCCTCCGGCCGGAAGTCCCGGAGCACGAAGTCGGCCGGGTCCATCCGCCCCGGCGGGCGGCCGATACCGACCCGCACCCGGTAGTAGTCGCGGCTGCCGAGGGCGGCGGAGACGGAGCGGAGGCCGTTGTGACCGTTGTCCCCGCCGCCGAGCTTGAGCCTTACCGTGCCGAACGGAATATCCAGTTCGTCGTGGATGACCACGATCCGCTCGGGGGGAACGTGGTAATAGCCGCGGAACCCGGCGACGCTGCCGCCCGACTCGTTCATGTAGCTGAGTGGCTTGATCACGGTGACCGGGAACCCGGCCAGCCGGCCGTCCAGTGCCACCGCACGGTAGCGGGCCGGGCGGAACTGGCCGCCGACCCGCGCCGCAAGCTCATCCGCGACCATGAACCCGGCGTTGTGCCGGTTGCCCGCGTACTTCGGCCCTGGATTGCCGAGCCCGACGATCAGCCAGCGGTCGTCAGCCATGGCATCCTCGTCTCCGGCCGGCCGCTCCGGCGGAACACCCGCCAGCGCATGGCGCCCCCCGGGACGGCGGTCCCGGCTACTCGCCGCCTGGCCCGGACTCGCCCGCACCCTCGGGAACCGGGGCGGGCTCGGACGGCACGGCGGCCTCAGGCTCCTCGACCGCCTCGCCTTCCATCTGCTCGGCGGTGGGCGCCGGAATCACGTGCAGCACCATCGTCTCCGGGTCCCCGGCCAGCGAGGCGCCCGGCGGCAGCTTCAGGTCGCCCGCGTTCACCGTCGT
This sequence comes from uncultured Actinomycetes bacterium, assembly GCA_963837515.1. Lineage (GTDB taxonomy): Bacteria > Actinomycetota > Actinomycetes > Streptosporangiales > Streptosporangiaceae > RYN-230. The sequence goes on along the minus strand of CAWINT010000011.1, from coordinate 241,802 downwards.
GCCGACCGGCATGTCCTGCACGTCCACCTCGATGGCCGGCGGGATGTTGGTGGCCTCGGCCTCGAGGGAGATCTGCACCAGCTGCTGGTCCAGCAGCCCGCCGGAGAAGACCTCACCGGTCACCTGGACCGGCACGTCGACGGTCACCTTCTCGCCCCGGCGGACCAGCAGCAGGTCCACGTGCTCGATGGTGCCCCGGATCGGGTCGCGCTGCACCGCCTTCGGCAGCACGAGCGTGTTACCGCCGGGCAGGCCGTCCAGCCGGATCAGCACGTTGGGGGTCTTGAGCGCCATCATCACGTCGTGACCGGGCAGCGTGATATGCCGGGTATCGGTGCCGTGGCCGTACAGCACGGCCGGCACCCGGTGGACCCGGCGCTCACGGCGCGCGGCGCCCTTGCCGAACTCGGTGCGCGGCTCTGCCGCGATGCGGACCTCGGGCACGGTACTCGCTCCTTACAACAGCGCGATTGCTGGTGCGGCGTCGGACCGGACAGGCCCTCCGGGGCACCGGGACAGCCGACAGGCGCGCCACATAGGACGCGCCTGTCGGAGTCTAGCTCAGAACTGACGGTGAGCCGGCCGGGCCGGCCGGGACCACTGTCAGGCCGGGACGTCCTCGTGCGTCATGCCGGGCGCACCCTCATGGAAGGTGGCCAGCTGGATCTCGTGCGTCATGCCCGGCGCACCCTCGTGGGTCATCGCCGCCGGGCCCTCGTGCGTCATGGCCGGGCCAGCGGCCAGCGTGGCTCCGAGCAGCGCCGAGGCACCAAGGAGGCCAGCGGCAGCGATGATCCGGGCACGGGTGATGGCAGTCATGGGAGTTGTCCTTCCGATTCGGGGGGGTGCCGGTCCAGGGTGAGTTGATCGTCGGTAAGTGGATCTCGGATTAGCTGGTTGGCGCGGGGCAAGCCGTGGGGGAACCGGTCGCTGGGCCCGGTGCGGACGGGTGGGGGGCGGGACGCTGCCCCGGGCCCGTGCCGGGCCCGGATCGCGGCGATGCCCGCCGCCAGGTCGAGGGTGCCGGCCAGCGCCCCTCGGGCAGTGTTGCGGGCCCGCAGGAGCAGCAGGTCCAGCTCGACATCGCTGGCGAGGTCGGCGTCATCCGGCGTGGGATCGTCCATCACGCCTGCCCGCCGATCCCGAGTGAGGCCTTGAGGTTCCGCCGGGCTTTGGTCAGGTTCTGCCGGACCGCAGCGGGGTCAGCGTCGAGCTCCGCAGCGATCTCCGCGGGGCTGTAGCCGTTGACGTACCACGCCATGACCTGACGCTGTTTGGCCGGCAGGCCGGCCAGCGCGGCCAGCACCAGCTGGGCCTCGGCGTGCGACTCCACTACTGCCGCTGTGGGTGACGGCCCGGGCCGGTCGGGAAGGGATTCGACCGGGGTCTCCCGGGAGATCCGGCGGTAGTACGTACGCTGGGCGACCCGCCTTAACCAGGCGTTCGGGCTCACGTTGGTGTGCCACACCGGGTACGCGTCGGTGAACGCGGACTGGGCCACGTCGGCGGCCGCCTCCGCGCTGGCGCCGAGGCTCATCACGAACCAGACCAGGGCGGGCATCTGGTGCGCGTAGCAATCGGCGAAGCTCACTCCCGCCGGGCTGTATCCGCGGCGCGCACCGTCCAGGCGATCCAGGGCTGACGGCGAGCCGGCCGCTCCGCACCAGACACGCCAGCGGACAGCGGCTCCGCGTCGGTGGCGCTGATCGGCGGCTGCCCCGTCTCGGAGACCTTCTCAGTGTCCCGACCAGCCAGTTGGAGTCCCACGAGATCGCTCCTCTCCGCCTGCCTCCCGGGCCGCCGGTCAGGCGACGCGGTTGTCATGACGTAGTGCGCGCAGCCCTCCGGTTCGTGACCTCAGATCGGGAAATTTCTGCGGACTCACGCGGAGCGCTGCGATCTCGCGCTTATCGCGACCGCAACTGCCCAGGAAAGGAGCGGGCTCCGCCGCCATCCTCCCGTCAGGAGGTGGCGGCGGAACCCGTGGCGCTGCGCATCTCGCCGGCTGGTCTACCCCCGCCTTGCGCCCAGCGCGGGGCTGGGCGCTGGCCTAGGCCTGCGCGGCGAATCGCCGGTCAACTTGGATTCGTCTCGTGGTCCATCGCGGGCTGAGACTCATGGTCCATCGCGGGCTGAGACTCATGGTCCATCGCGGGCTGAGACTCGTGATCCATCGCGGGCTGAGACTCATGGTCCATCGCGGGCTGAGACTCATGGTCCATCGCGGGCTGAGACTCATGGTCCATCGCGGGCTGAGACTCATGGTCCATCGCGGGCTGAGACTCATGGTCCATCGCGGGCTGAGACTCATGGTCCATCCGCGGCGTGTCTTCCGGTGCTGTCCCCATAACTGCACTCTCCTCTGCCTAGACCCCCGGGAACCGGGACGAGTGACGTATGCGGAGCATCGTAACGATGGCCGCCTCCTGGGCGACGCGGCAAGCAAGGACAAAACGGCTACAACTCTGTTCCCTCGCGACGAGCCCACCGAGCCGCTCAGCGGGGACTAATCGTCTAGCACCCGGTGGCCATGTCCATGGCCACCATTTCGGCCCGTATCTCGTCGGCCTGGGGCTGATATTCCAGCGCCTCGAACAGCGAGATCGCTCGCGACCAGGACCGCCTGCACTCGTCCATCCGGCCAGCGGCCTGCTGGGCGAGCCCGAGCAATCGCCGCGTCTGCGCTTCCGCCAGCCGCTCCCCGGTCGCCTCGCGGATCCGGAGAGCCTGAGCGAGCGTATCGAGCGCCTCAGGGACCTGTCCCAGGTCGAGCAGCGCCCGGCCCAGATGATGCAGGGCATAGCCCTCGCCGCGCACGTCATCGAGAGCGCGGAAGATATCCCGGGCCTGCTGGAGGCAGCCGACGGCCTCATCGGTCCGGGCCAGGTGCAGGTAGGCCTCACCCAGGTTGGTCAGGGCCACCGCCTCGCCGTAACGGTGCCCGGTACGCCGCTGGATGCCGAGGGCCTCCTGCAGGGGTTCGAGGGCCTCGTACCGGCCCAGCAGCAGGTAGGTGTCGGCGATGTTGTTCGCCGCCTGAGCCTCACCGGGCTCATCACCTATTTCCCGGCGGATGGCCAGGGCCTGCTCGAAGTACTCGATGGCATCCGGCCGCCGCAGCTTGCCATGCACCATGCCCAGGTTGTTCAGCACCCACGCCTCGGCGGACCGGTCTCCCGTCCGGCGGACGCTGGCCAGGGCCACCTCGTGCGTCCTGACCCATTCCGTCCGGTAACTGCGGCGGTTGAAGAAGCTGAGCGCGGCGACCGGCAGCTGCCAGGCGAGGACGTCCATGCCCCAGTCGGCCGCCTGCTGAGGCGCCGCCAAGAGATTGCCCCGCTCGGCCTCACACCAGTTCAGCGCCTCCTCGACCGTGCCGAAGCTCAGCGGTTGCCAGCCGGACCCGGGCGAGCCGATCGGCACCTGGCCGCGGTGCGGAGAGACGAGCCTGGCCATGGCCACGGTGGTGTGCAGGTACCAGTTCAGCACCCGGTCTACCGCCGCCTTCCGCTCCAGCGCAGGTTCCTCGGCCAGCGCACGCTCGGCCGCGTACGTCTTGAGCAGATCATGGAAGCGGTACCGGTCGGGGGCGGGCGACTGCAGCAACTGAGCGTCAACCAGCACCTCGAGGGCGTCCGCCACCTGGTCTTCCGGGTGTCCCAGCAGAGCGGCGGCGGCGGACAGCCCGATCGACGGCCCCTGCCACAGGCCGAGCAACCGGAACGCCCGGGCCGGGTTCAACGCCGTCCGGCTCGGCCGGCCCCGGCAGGGTGGCGAAGCTCACCTCGAAACAGGCCCGCACGGCCAGGTCGCCGGTCTTCAGCTCGTCCAGCCGCCGGCGCTCATCCGAGAGCCGCCGGGCCAGGTCCCGCACGCTCCACCTGGTACGCGCCGCGAGCCGGGCGCCAGCGATCCGGATAGCCAGCGGCAGCCCGGCGCAGGCGGCCAGGACCTCGGCGGTGGCCTCCGGCTCCGCGTCGGCCCGGGCCGGCCCGATGATCCCCGCGAACATGTCCCGGGCTTCACCGGCCTCCAGCACGTCCAGGTCGATGAACCGGCTGCCCGCCAGGTCCGGCATCCGGTTGCGGGTGGTCACCAGCACCGCGCAGGACGCGGACCCGGGCAGCAGCGGCCGGACGTGTGCGGCGTCCCGGGCATCGTCCAGGACGATGAGGACGCGGCGATCGGTGAGCCGGGTGCGGTACTGCGCGGCCCGCTCCTCCGGGTCCGCCGGGATCCGGGCCGGGTCCATGCCGAGGTCGCGCAGGAACCGGGCGAGCACCTCCCCCGGCAGGGCCGGGCGGGCGGACGCGCCCTGCAGGTTGGCGTACAGCTGGCCGTCCGGGTACTGCGCCCGCAGCAGGTGCGCCGCGTGCACCGCGAGGGTGGTCTTGCCCAGGCCGCCCGCTCCGATCACCGCCGCCACCACGACCGCGCCCGGGCTGTCCGGCCGGCGCGGGCCGGACAGGAGTTCGCGCAGGTTGTGCAGGTGCTCGGTGCGGCCGGTGAAGTCCGGGATGTCCGCTGGGAGCTGGGCCAGCAGTGGCAGCGCCGGGCCCGCGGGATGGCCTGGCCCCGCAGCACCGTCCGGGGACTCCGGAGCCGGCGCCACGGCCTGGCCCGGGCCGGCCAGGTCCGGGCCGGCCAGGTCCGGGCCGGCCAGGGCCGGCGTGATCAGCGGCGACGGCGTGGAATCGGCGAAGGGTGAGTCGGCGGCGGGGGCCGTTGGGGGGGAAGCGGGGCCGGCGCCCACGTCGGCCCGCAGGATCTGCTCGTACAGTTGCCGGAGCTCGGCGCTGGGGTCCACGCCCAGCTCATCGGCGATCTGCCGGCGCGCGTGCGCGTACGCTTCCAGCGCCTCGGCCTGGCGGCCCGAGCGCTGCAGGGCCCGCATCAGCAGGGCCCACATGCCCTCCCGGAGCGGGTGGTCGGTGAGCAGCCGGCGCAGCTCGGGTACCACCTGAGCGTGCCGCCCACAGCCGAGATCAGCCTGGATCCGCAGCTCCAGCGCCTCCACCCGGCAGTCCTCCAGGCGGCTCGCCTCAGCGGTGATCAGCGGCGAGGGCGGCACGTCGGCGAAGGCCCGGGTACCGCGCCACAGCGCCACGGCCGCGCCCAGCAGGCCGGCGGCACGCTGCGGCTCCCGGGCGGCCAGCGCCGCCCGGCCGTCCCGCATCATCCGGTCGAACTGGGCCGCGTCGATGTCTTCCGGCGCGGCGAGCAGCTGGTACCCCGGTGACCGGGTGACCAGCCGGCGGCTGCCGTCGGGCAGCTGCTTGCGCAGCCGGTGCACGTAGACGCTGACCAGGTTGACCGCGGTGGCGGGCGCGTCTTCCGGCCACACCTCGCCGATCAGCTCATCGGTCGATACCAGCTGGCCGGAGTTCACCAGCAGGACCGCCAGCACCGTGCGCCACTTCGCAGCGCTGATGCCTCGCCACGCCCCGCCCACCTGGACCTCGAGCGGTCCAAGCATCCGATACAGCATCGATCGCGCCCCGATCAGCTGCGGCGGCCCGCCCCCGGGCACCGGAGCGGAGGCAGCTGCCACCGCCCTCAATCATGCCTCACCCCGCGCCGGTTGGCAGGGTCCTGGCCAGGGGTGGCGGCCCGCGACCCGGGAAACCGGCGGCTCAATCACGGATTAATCGCGACGCAAGAGCCTCCTGCCATTGTCCTATCAGGCGCCGGCCCGGGAAACCGGATCACCGGCAGGGGAAGCCAAAAGCGGGGGAAGGCCGGGGAGGTTTGCGGACCGCCACGCGGGGGCGCGGTCCGCAACAGCTCCTGGCCAGGGCCGGGTTCGCGTGCCCCGGTCCTGGCCAGGGCGCCGGTCATAACGCGGGGGACAGGCCCGCGCCGCTGCGCGGCGCGCCTGGGCGGTGGCCGCCGCCTTCGTCGCTTGCGGGGGCGAAGGCAGCGGTCACCTCAGGGAAGACGCCGCAGGCCGGTGCCGGGCCCGGGGGTTGACCTGGCCCGGTCTGCGGCCCAGCCTGCAGGATCAGCTCTGCCCGTCGAAGAGGCTGGTCACCGAGCCGTCGCTGAACACCTCGGTGATGGCCCGGGCGACGAGCGGGGCGATGGACAGCACGGTCAGCTTGTCGAACCGGTTCTCGGCCACGATCGGCAGCGTGTTGGTCACGATGACCTCGCTGATCCGGGAGTTCTTCAGCCCGTCCACCGCGCCGCCGGACAGCACGCCGTGGGTGGCCGTCACGATCACCTTGGCCGCGCCCTGCTCGAACAGCGCGTCGGCGGCCTTGATGATGGTCGCCCCGGTGTCGATCATGTCGTCGACCACGATGCAGGTCCGGCCGGCCACGTCCCCGACGACCTCGGACACGGCCACCTTGTGCGCCACGTCCGGATCACGCCGCTTGTGGATGATGGCCAGCGGGGTGCCGAGCCGGTCGGTCCACCGCTCACAGACCCGGACCCGGCCCGCGTCCGGCGCGACCACGGTGGTCTGCGAGATGTCGAGGTTGCGCTCGATGTAGTCGGCCAGGATCGGCATCGCGAACAGGTGGTCCACCGGGCCGTCGAAGAAGCCCTGGATCTGGGCGGTGTGCAGGTCCACCGCCATGATCCGGTCCGCGCCCGCGGTCAGGAACAGGTCGGCCATCAGCCGGGCCGAGATCGGCTCCCGGCCCCGGCTCTTCTTGTCCTGCCGGGCGTAGCCGAAGAACGGTGCGACGACGGTGATGCGTTTGGCCGACGCCCGCTTCAGCGCATCCACCATGATCAGCTGTTCCATGATCCACTGGTTGATCGGCGCGGTGTGGCTCTGCACCACGAACGCGTCGCTGCCCCGGACGGACTCCAGGAAGCGGACGAAGATCTCACCGTTGGCGAAGTCGAACAGCCGGGCCGGCGTGGGGCCGATGCCCAGGCAGCCGGCGATCTCACTGGTCAGTTCTGGATGGGCCCGGCCGGAGAACAGCATGAGCTTTTTCTCGCCGGTCGCGGTGATGCCGGTCACGCGTCCTGAGCTCCCTCACTCGTTGCGCCGCCCGGTCGGCTGGCCCCCGCGAGCCCAGGGCCGACCCTGGTGCCCGGGGGGAGGTACGCGAACGGGCCCACCACGGCGCCGGGGCCGACCTCGGCCGACCGGCATACCGACTGGGTGATGATCGCGTCCTCGCCGACCGCCGTGTCGCGGAGCAGGCAGCCGGGACCGACCCGGGCGCCCGCCGCGATCGTGGTGCTGCCCTCCAGCTGCGTGCTGGGCCCGATCTCGACGTCACGGCCGAGGATGACCCCGGTGTCGATCCAGGTGGTCGCCGGATCGACGATCGTGACGCCCGCCCGCATCCAGGTGCTGAGCAGCCGTGCGTTCAATATCTGCCGCGCCCGCGCGAGCTGCGCGCGGTCGTTCACTCCGAGCACTTCCTTAGGATCTTCGAGCGTGACGGTCGCCACCTGGTGGCCCTCGGCCCGCAGGATCGCGACGACGTCGGTGAGGTACTCCTCGCCCTTCGCGTTGTCGGTCGGCACCCGCTTGACCGCATCCCCGAGCAGGTGCGCCTCGAAGGCGTACACGCCCGAGTTGATCTCGTTCACCGCCTGCTGGGCAGGCGTGGCGTCCGCCTCCTCGATGATCTCCAGGAAGTCCCCGGAGCCATCGCGGATGATCCGGCCGTAACCGTGCGGGTTGGGCACCCGGGCGGTGAGCACCGTCGCCGCGGCTTCGCGGGCCTGGTGCTCGGCGACCAGCCCGGTCAGCGTGCTCCCGCGGAGCAGGGGCGCATCCGCATACGTGACCAGGATCGTGCCGTGGTCGAGCCCGACTTCCTCGATCACGGTGCGGACCGCGTGCCCGGTGCCGCCCTGGCGGTGCTGGACGACCGGCTGGGCGTCCGGCGCGTGCCGGGACAGGTACTCGGTGACCTCGCGGCGGCGGTGCCCCACCACCACGATCAGCCGGACCGGGTCGGGCTGTCGGGCCGTGGCCAGTACGTGCCCCAGCAAGGTGTCACCGCAGATCTCGTGCAGCACCTTGGGGGTGTCGGACTTCATCCGCGTGCCCTCGCCTGCCGCGAGGACGATGACCGCAGCCGGACGGCTCACACTCACGTCGTGGTGCTCCTCGGTTGCTTTCCCCGTATGCCAGGATCAGACTTCCCGGTTGCGCCGCCAGCACACGCACTGATCAGCCGGCCGGGGCCAGCCCGTCAGTTCACGCGCCCGACTCTCGCAGGATACCGCCCGGCCGTCCGGCGGGCGGCCGGTTGGGGCCGGTAAAGCCGCTGATCAGCGGAGTGTAGCGAGGTTCACACGACCTGCCAGGCAGCTGGGCCGGCCTGCGCCGCCGCGGCGGCGGGGGCGGTGACCTGGGCGGGACGCGGGCGGGACGCGGGCGGGACGCGGGCGGGACGCGGGCGCTCGGGATGGGCCGCGTGGCGGCGGGGCGGGGATTGTGTCGGTGCCATCTCGTAGCATTCGAATATGAATTCGATCGAGTTGGGCAGGACCTTACCGGCCGGCTTACCGGCTGGACCGCAGCGGCCGCAGCAACCCTCCGACCGGCTCCGTGAGCAGGCGATCGCGCTGCGCCGGGCCGGCCACTCCCGCCGCGAGATCAAGCAGATCCTCGGCATCAGCAGCAACCACCACCTGGATGCGGCCCTCAGAGGTGAGCCACCACCGGAGTGGACCCGCCGCCCCCGCGCCAAGGATGATCTGCGGATGAAGGCTCGCAAACTGCGGGAAGGCGGGATGAACTACAACGAGATCGCCGCCACGCTCGGTGTCTCGAAGAGTTCGGTTTCGCTATGGGCCCGTGATCTGCCACGGCCCGGGCGGCTGAGCTATGAGGAAAGCCGCCGGCGGTGCGCGGAGGGAGTACGCCGTTACTGGGCAGCCGAGAAACCGGTGCGCGAGGCCAAGCGCGCATCCTTCCGCGGCGCCGCCGCCGCGGAGATCGGCCCGCTGTCCGACCGTGAGATAACAATCGCCGGGCTATCACCTACTGGTGCGAAGGCGGTAAGAACAAGCCGGGCCGGCGCTATGACCAGGTCAGCTTCATCAACAGCGACCCGGCGCTGATCAGCTTCTTCGTCAAGTTCCTGGACACCATCGGCATCGCCCGCGAGCGGCTTACCTACCGCTTGTACATTCATGAGAACGCCGATGTGACGTCGGCCGAGCGGTTCTGGCAGCAGCTCGTCTGCTCCAGGCCCGGGCAGTTCCGGCGCTCGGTCCTCAAGACGCACACAGCCAAGACACCGCGCGCCAGCATGGACGAAAGCTACCGGGGCTGCCTGCGCATCAACGTGAGCCGCAGCGCTGAACTCTACCGGCAGATTGAAGGATGGGCTGATGGCGTGATGGGGCGCGGGCCCCAAAAGGCCGCCCCGGAAACTGGGCCGGGATCGAATTAGATCGAAACGGTACAGAAGCTCCCGGGGAAGGATTCGAACCTTCGTTCAAGGCTTCAAAGGCCTTTGTCCTGCCAGGCTAGACGACCCGGGATCGATTCCTCACCAGAGCCTACCGGCCGCCGGAGGACCTCGGCTGCCGACCCGACTAGCTTTGGCGTGGCCCGAGGCATCGCCTTGGACGCACGTCCACAGCGCGGTGCGCACCCCCTCAGCTTGGCGCCAACAGGCGAGCCCGTTGTGACTATCGTCTCGCCCTCTGAGACCGAGCACGGGATACAGAGCGCGACGACCGCTACCACTAGGTGAAATATTGCCGAAGCGATTGCGCAACTTACGCAGTCGTAGGTTACGGTTACGTAAGCGTCATGATTTCGGCGGTTCGGGGTAGTGGGAACCGGATACCGCCCGACGGCCCATCCCCCGGGCCCAAGACAGAGCGAGGTTCCGATGACCGCCTCCCCCGAGACCGTCAGGACCGGCGTCACGCCCGCCGTGCCGCCCCCCGTCACCCGCCGCACGCCGCTGCCGGAGATCGATCCCGAGCCGAACGGCACCGTGGCCCGCATCCTGATCGGCTCGTTCGTGGTCGTCCCGCTACTCGGCCTGCTGGCCGGCATCGCGCTGGCCGCCACCACCGGCTGGATCAGCTGGCACGACGCGGTGATCGGGCTGGTCTTCTACGTGATCTCCGGCATGGGGATCAGCATGGGCTTCCACCGGTACTTCACCCACTCCTCGTTCAAGGCGAACCAGGGACTGCGGATCGCGCTGGCCATCGCGGGCAGCATGGCCATCGAGGGGCCGGTGCTGAACTGGGTGGCCGACCACCGGCGGCACCACAAGTACAGCGACAAGGAGGGCGACCCGCACTCGCCGTGGCGGTTCGGCAACGACTGGAAGGCGCTCACCAAGGGCCTCGGGTACGCTCACGTCGGCTGGCTGTTCGACCCGAACCGCACCTCCCAGGCCAAGTTCTGCCCGGACCTGGTGGCCGACCGCACCATCCGGCGCATCTCCAGGCTGTTCCCGCTGTGGGTGGCCATCTCGCTGCTCGCGCCCCCGCTGATCGGCGGCCTGTGGTCGATGTCGCTCACCGGCGCGCTCACCGCCTTCCTGTGGGCCAGCCTGGTCCGGGTCTGCCTGCTGCACCACGTGACCTGGTCCATCAACTCGGTCTGCCACACGTTCGGCACCGAGGACTTCGAGGTGCGGGACAAGTCGCGGAACGTGGCCTGGCTGGCCATCCCCTCGTTCGGCGAGTCCTGGCACAACCTGCACCACTCCGACCCGACCTGCGCCCGCCACGGCGCGCTCAGGGGCCAGATCGACGTCAGCGCCCGGGTGATCTCCTGGGCGGAGCGGCTGGGCTGGGCCTGGGACGTGCGCTGGCCCGACGGCGCCCGGCTGTCCTCCCGGCTGACCGGGCTGCGGGGCAAGGTGCTCGGCTCGATGACCGACCGGAGCCTGGCGCGGCCCGCTGGCCGCGGCGAGTCCGATCCGGCCGGCCCGGACCCGGTCAACTCAGGTGACCAGCGGGCTGCCTAGTCGCCATGATGGGCTGGTGACCACTTCGAACTCCGGCCCCAGCCAGCGCAAGCGGATGACCGGGAAGGAACGCCGCGAGCAACTGCTGGACATCGGCCGCCGGCTGTTCGCCGCGCGGGGGTTCGAAGGGACCTCCATCGAGGAGATCGCGGCCCAGGCCGGGGTGTCGAAGCCGGTGGTGTACGAGCACTTCGGCGGCAAGGAAGGGCTCTACGCGGTGGTGGTCGACCGCGAGGTCGAGCGGCTGCTGACGATGGCCTCGGACATCCTGGGCGGCGCGCACACCCGGGAGAAGTTCGAGGCCGCCGCGGTCGTGCTGCTGTCCTACATCGAGGAGGACTCCGACGGGTTCCGCATCCTGGTCCGGGATTCGCACCCGGCCTCGGGTGGGGGCACGTTCGGCAGCCTGATGAGCGACATCGCCAGCCAGGTCGAGTACATCCTGAGCGACTTCTTCGCCGCCCGCGGCTACGACCGCACGCTGGTGCCGATGTACGCGCAGATGCTGGTCGGCATGGTGGCGATGACCGGGCAGTGGTGGCTGGACGCCCGCCGGCCGCGGCGCGAGGAAGTCGCCGCGCACCTGATCAACCTGGCCTGGAACGGGCTGTCCCACCTGGAGCAGGCGCCGCGCATCTCCCCGGAGATCGCCCACCGCCATCACAGCTGAGCACGGCGGCCAGTCGGCCAGGCCGCGGCCGGCGGCCCGGGCTCAGCGGCGGTGCGCTACCACGAAGATCCGCCGGAACGGCAGCACGGTGCCGTACGGCGCGGGCGGATAGGCCGCCCGCAGCCGGGCCGCGTACTCGGCGGTGAACTCGGCCGCCTCCGGCTCGGACAGCGCGGCCAGCACCGGGCGCAGGCCGCTGCCCCGGTACCAGTTCAGTACCGCGTCCTCGCCCGGCAGCACGTGCAGGTAGGTGGTCTCCCAGGCGTCCACGGCGCAGTCGGCGGCGGCGAGCAGGTCCAGGTAGGCGGCGGGATCGCCGGCCTGCCGGTTGAGCTGCACGCCCCGCAGCCGGGACGCCCAGCGCGGCGAGCCGGCCAGGTCCCGCATGATGGTGTGCCCGGGCTGGTCGAAGTTCCCCGGCAGCTGAAAGGCCAGCCAGCCGTCCGGCGCCAGCCAGCCCGCCCAGGCGGTCAGCAGCGGGAGGTGGCCCGGCACCCATTGCAGCACGGCGTTGCAGGTGAGCACGTCCACCGGCCGCCGCGGCCGCCAGTCCCGGATGTCGGCCAGGGTGAAGGCGAGCCGGCCCGCCTCCGCCCGCGCCGCTTCCCCCCGGGCCGCCTCGATCATCTCCGGTGAGCTGTCCACGCCGAGCACGTCCGCCTCCGGCCAGCGCGCCGCGAGCAGCGCGGTCAGGTTGCCCGGGCCGCAGCCGAGGTCCACCACGAAGCCGGGCTTCCCGGCCTGCACCCGGGTAAGCAGGTCGAAGAACGGCCTCGCTCGCTCACTGCCGAAGCGCAGGTAGGTGCCCGGGTCCCACATGCCGGCCCTCATTTCTGTCGATATCAAGATACATCAGCGCGGCGATCACCACATTCTTGATGTCAAGAGATATGCTGCGCCCATGGACGAGCAGCGCCCCGGGCCGGCCCAGCCGGCCGCCCGGGACGAGGTGGATGACCTGGTCGCGGCCTGGCGGGCCGAGCGCCCGGACCTCGACGTGGAGCCGCTCCAGGTGCTCAGCCGGGTGTCCCGGCTGGCCCGGCACCTGGACCTGGCCCGGCGTAGCGCGTTCGCCGCGCACGACCTGGAGACCTGGGAGTTCGACGTGCTGTCCGCACTGCGCCGTCAGGGACCCCCGTACCAGCTGACCCCGGGGTCCCTGCTCCGCGCCACCCTGGTGACCTCCGGCACGATGACCAACCGGGTGGACCGGCTGGCCGCAGCCGGCCTGGTCCGCCGCGAGCCCGACCCGCAGGACCGCCGCGGCGTGCTGGTCACGCTCACCGACGCGGGCCGGGCCCGGGTGGACGCCGCGCTGGCCGACCTGGTCAAGAACGAGCACACCCTGCTCAACGGCCTCTCGGTGGCCAATCGCCGCACCCTGGCCGACCTGCTCCGGGTGCTGCTGGCGCCGCTCGACGCCTGACCCGCCCAGCTCGCCCGGGGCCCGGGCTGCCCGCCTAGTCGCCGCCGGCGGGACGGCGCGATCAGGCCTCGGCCGTCTCGGCCGCCTCCAGCCAGTGCTCCTCGAGGCGTTCCTTCTCTTCCTGCACGGTGCGCAGTTCGGCGCCGAGCTCGGTCAGCCGGACGTAGTCGGCGGCGTGCTCGGCCAGCGCGGTGTGCAGTTCCGCTTCCCGGCCGGCCAGCCGGGAGATCTGCCGTTCCAGCCGCTGCATGTCCTTGCGGGCGGCCCGCTGCGCCGCCGCGGACGGCGGCCCGCCCGCCCCGTCCGCGCCCGGCGCCGCACTCTGGGAACCCGGCGCCGCACTTTGGGCGCCGGTCGCCGGCCCGGGCCCCGCGGACTCCGCCGCGGCCCGGCGCCGGTCCAGGTACTCGTCCACCCCGCCGGGCAGGTAGGCCAGGCTCCCGTCGCCGAGCAGCGCCAGCACGTGGTCGGTGACCCGCTCCAGGAAGTACCGGTCGTGGCTGACCAGCACCAGCGACCCGGGCCAGCCGTCCAGCAGGTCCTCCAGCTCGGTGAGCGTGTCCACGTCGAGGTCGTTGGTCGGCTCGTCGAGCAGCAGCACGTTCGGCTCGCCGAGCAGGATGCGCAGCAGCTGCAGCCGGCGCCGCTCACCGCCGGACAGCTCCGCGGCCGGGGTCCACTGGGTGTCGCCGCGCAGCCCGAGCCGGTCGAGAAGCTGCGCGGCGGCGGCCGCGCCCTGGGCGGAATCGAGGGTGCCGCGGACCTCGGTGACCGCCTCCCGGGGGGTGAGCGCCGGGTCCAGCCCGGCGTCGTCCTGCCGCAGATAACCGAGCCGGACCGTCTTGCCCCGGGCGATCCGCCCGGTCACGGTCAGCGAGCCAGCGTCACTCTGTCCCGGGCCGCCCGCCGCCGTCGCGTCCCCCGCGACATCCCCTGCGACGTCCGCGATCAGATCCCGCGCCACGTCCTCCGCCCGGTTCCCGGCCGCCCCGGCCGGCGTCGCGTCCCCGGAGCCCGCCAGCACGGTCAGCAGGGTGCTCTTGCCGCTGCCGTTCGGGCCGACCAGGCCGACCCGCTCGCCCGGCCCGAGCTGCCAGGTGACGTCGTCCAGCAGGGCCCGCTCACCCTGCTGGCCCGGGGGGACGACCCCCCGGGACCCCCCGCGACCGCCGGCTCGGGGGGACGCCCCTTCGGGGCGCCCCGCCTCGCCGACGGTGACCGTGACGTCTTCCGCGTCGAGCACGGTCTTGCCGAGCCGGGCGGTGGCCAGCCGCACCAGTTCCACCTCGTCCCGGGGCGGCGGCTCCCCGGCGATCAGCGTGTTGGCCGCCTCGATCCGGAACCGCGGCTTGCTGGTCCGGGCCGGCGCGCCGCGCCGCAGCCAGGCCAGTTCCTTGCGCAGCAGACCCCGCCGCCGCCGCTCGGTGGCCTCGCTGACCCGCACCCGCTCGGCCCGGGCCAGCACGTACGCGGCATAACCCCCGTCGTAGCCGTGCAGCCGCCCGTCCGCCAGCTCCCAGGTGCGGTTGCACACCGCGTCCAGGAACCAGCGGTCGTGCGTCACCACGACAAGGGCCTCGCGGCGGCCGGCCAGGTGCCGGGCCAGCCAGTCGATCGCCTCCACGTCCAGGTGGTTGGTTGGCTCGTCGAGCAGCAGCAGGTCATGCTCGGCGGTCAGCACCGCGGCCAGCGCGACCCGCTGGGCCTCGCCGCCGGACAGCTGCGCCGCCGGGGCGGCCAGGTCGATCCCGCCCAGCAGCGCGCCGAGGATCGACCGGGTCTGCGGGTTCGCCGCCCAGGCATGCTCCGGCAGATCGCCGACGACGACGCTGGCCACCGTCCCGGTCAGCCCGGTGCGCTGGGCCAGGACCCCGGCGCGCAGCCCGCGGGCCCGGGTAACCCGCCCGCTGTCCACGTCCTCCGATCCGGCCAGCACGGCGAGCAGCGTGCTCTTGCCCGCCCCGTTGCGCCCGACCACCCCGATCCGGTCCCCGTCCGCGATGCCCGCCGAAACCTCGTCCAGCAGCAACCGCGGTCCATACCCCTTAACGGCCCGTTCCAGGCTGACCAGGTTCACCATGGCGCGCCGTCGTGCGGGGCACGCCCGGCGGTGGGCTGGTTCACCACGGTGGCGCCGGGGGCGGGTCCGGTCACGCTGAGCACCGACCGGCACACCCCGGCGCCGGTCAGTGCCACGGCCAGGTCCCGGGCGTGCGCGCCGTCCCGGGCCAGGAAGGCGCAGGTGGGCCCGGAGCCGGACACGATGGCGCCGAGCGCGCCGTGCTCCCGCCCCGCGGCCAGCGCCTGCCGCAGCCGGGGCAGCAGCGAGATCGCGGCCGGCTGCAGATCGTTGCTGAGCAGCGGGCCCACCGCCGCCGGGTCCCCGGACCGCAGTGCGGCCATCAGTTGGGTGCTGAGCTGCGGCGGCGCCACCGGCGCGGGCCCGGCGGCTGCGCCGTCCGCCCTGCCGTGCGCCGCGGCCGGCGCCTTGGTGGCCCGGGCCTCCCGCTGCCGGTCGCACGCGGCGTACACCTCCGGCGTGGCCAGCTGCTCGGCGGCGAACGCCAGTACCCAGTGGTAGGCGCCGGCGGTCAGGGCCGGGGTGACCTGCTCACCGCGGCCCAGGCCGACGGCGGTGCCGCCGAGCAGGGCGAAGGCCACGTCACTGCCGACGCGGCCGGCCACCTCGGCCAGTTCCTGCTGGCCGAGCCCGGCGTGCCACATCTCGTTGCAGGCGACCAGGGCGGCGGCCGCGTCGGCACTGCCGCCGGCCAGCCCGGCCGCGACCGGGATCCGTTTGCTGATCTCGATGGCCACCCCGGGGGTATCGGCCAGCCCGGGGCCGACCGCGTTCGCCAGCGCCGCCACCGCCCGGGCGGCCAGGTTGTCACCGCCGCGCGGCACGCTGCGGGCGCCCTCCCCGCTGACCACCACGCTGTCCCGCTCCGCCGGGGCCACGGTGACCTCGTCGAACAGCGCCACGGCATGGAACACGGTCACCAGGTCGTGGTAGCCGTCGCGGCGCAGCGGCCCCACGGAGAGCTGGAGATTCACTTTCGCGGGCACCCGCGCGGTTACAGCGGTCACGATTCCCCGATCGTAGCGGCAGGCCCGCACCCCCCCGACCACGGCCGCGGCGAGATCTCCCGGCCCTTACCGTCGGCGGTGCCGGGGTTCAGCCGCTACCGTCGGCGGTGCCGGGGTTCAGCCGCGCCGGTACCGGAGCACGGCGATGGGGGTGAACACCACGAGCAGCCCCGCCGACCAGGCCAGCGCGACCAGCAGATCGCTGGATGAGCCCGCGATCAGCGACCGGACGGCGTCCACCATCGGGGTGATCGGCTGATGTTCCGCGAACGGCTGCAGCCAGCCCGGCATCGTGCCCGCGGGCACGTAGGTACTCGAGATGAACGCGAAGACGAACGCGATCAGCGACATCCCCTGGGCTGCCTGGGGATTGGGTGCGGCCAGGCCGATGACGATGAAGACGGCCGTGAACACCACGCCGTACAGCAGGCACAGCGCCAGCGCGGCCAGCCCGTCACCCACGGAGCCGCTGAGCCGGAAGCCGAAGGCGAAGCCGAACGCGGCGGTGGTCACGATCGACCACGCGTTCGTGACGCTGTCGGCCAGCACCCGGCCCGCCACGATGGACAGCCGGGGCACCGGGAGGGACAGCAGCCGGTCGGTGAATCCCGCGGCGCGGTCCTCGGCTACGGCCACGGCGATGCCGCCACCGGTGAACAGCACGATGGTGGCCACGTAGGCCGGCACGAAGAACCGGACGTAGCTCGCGGCACCGCCCTGCATCGCGCCGCCGAACACGTAGCGGAAACTGAACAGGAACAGCACCGACTGGACGATGCCCATGACGCTGAGCCCGGGGGTACGGAAGTACTTGAGCAGCGCCCGGCGGGCCACCTGGAGGCTGGCCCGGGCCGTTCCGGGCGGCGCGGCGGGCCGGACGATGGAGTGAGGGCGGACGATGGTCTCGGTCATTGGGGGCTCCCATCCAGCTGCGGAACGGTGGCGGCGGCTGTTCCGGCCTGCTCACCGGTCAGGGTCAGGAAGACCTCGTCCAGGGTCGGCCGGCGCAGGCTGATCTCATCGGCGGCGATGCCCGCGGCGTCCAGGCCGTCGAGCATGGCGGCCAGCTCGCTGGCCCCCCTCGTGGCCGGTGCGCTGGCCCGCCGGCCGCCCCGGTCCAGCCGGGGCGGGTGGGCGGTGACCCGGCGGAGGAGCCGGGCCGCCGCATCCAGCCGGGCCGCGTCGGCCACGACCAGCTCGATGACGTCGCGGCCGAGGCTGGCCCGCAGTTCCCCGAGCGGTCCCGCCGCCACCGTGCGCCCGTGGTCGATCACCACGACGTGGTTCGCCAGCTCGCTGGCCTCTTCCAGGTAGTGCGTGGTGAGCAGGACATCGGTGCCACCTGCCACCAGGTCGCGGATGGCGTCCCGGACATCCCGCCGGGCCGCCGGGTCCAGCCCGGTGGTCGGCTCGTCGAGGAGCAGCAGCCGCGGCGCACCAACCAGGCTGGCGCCCAGGTCGAGGCGGCGGCGCTGACCGCCGGAGTAGGTACCGGACCGCCGGTCCGCGACGTCTTCCAGGCGCAGCCGTCCGAGCACGGCCGCCGCGGCACGGCGGGCGGCCTGGGGCGGCTGGCCGAACAGCCGCGCCGTCATCTCCAGGTTCTCCCGCCCGGTCATGGCCGGCTCGACCGCCGCGAACTGCCCGGCCAGGCCGATGTCCCGGCGCACCGCCACCGGCTCGCGCCGCACGTCGTGCCCGAGGACCCGCAGGGTGCCGCGGGACGGCCGGAGCAACGTGGCGATCGCCCGGATCAGGGTGGTCTTGCCGGCTCCGTTCGGGCCGAGGACCCCCACCACCGGCCCGGCCGGGGCGGTCAGGTCCAGCCCGTCCAGCGCGGTTACCTTGCCGAACCGGACGGTCAGGCCGGCCGCCTCGACCAGCGGGACAGCCGGCGCGGTCATGCCGGCAGGCCCGGGTCATCGATGGTGGGATAGCGGCCCTCCCGGCGCGCCTGGCGCGCGTCGGTCAAGTACTCCCGGGTCAGCATGGCGGCCAGCATGGCCACACCGCCCTGCCGGACCCGGATTTCGGCGCTGCGCATCTCGCCGAGCAGGACGATACGCCGGCCGTCCGGCGCGCCCGGCTGCGTCCAGTCGCTGACCCCGCCCCGCCCGATCCGGCGCAGCTCGTCGGCGTCCACCGTGACACCGTCCGGCACCAGCAGCTTCACGGCGGTCCGGTCGATGTCCAGGATGATCACGATGTCCCCGCCCGGGATCTGCGGCGTCCGCAGGTCCAGCAGGACCGTGCCCTGGGACGCCCGCACGTCGAACCGGCTGGCCGTGGTCCAGTGGCCCAGCTTCCGGACCGCCGCGCGATGGGCGCGGATCCGTACCGGCTCGCCCGCCGTCGGCTGGGACAGGCGGCCGGTGCCGCTCAGTTCGGTCGTCATCTCTGCTCCTCCTTCGCCGCCGGGCTCGGTCGCCTCGGCTCTGCTCTAGTTACCGGCATGATAGTAACTAGAAAACTAGTTTTTGAGAAGTCAGTTTTTACAGAACTAGTGCCAACCGGGCGGGACGGTGGCGCTGCGCAGATCGGACGCAACCGGGCGGGACGGTGGCGCTGCGCAGATCGGACACAACCGGGCGGGACGGTGGCGCTGCGCAGATCGGACGCAACCGGGCGGGACGGTGGCGCTGCGCAGATCGGACGCAACCAGCCGGGGCCACTGCGGGGAGCGCTGGGCGACCCACCGGCCGCGCCCAAGGACCAAGGATGGTGAGAAACTAGTTAGCTGGTAACTAGTACACTGAGTGCGTGGATACGCCGCTCCGTCCCTCGCCCCTCGCCCTCGCGGTGCTCGGCCTGCTGGTCGCCGGGCCGCTGCATCCCTACGGGATCCAGCGCCTGCTCAAGCAGTGGGGCAAGGACGACGTCATCAACGTGGGCCAGCGTGCCAACCTGTACAAGACGATCAGGCGGCTGCACGACGCGGGCCTGATCGCGGTCCGGCAGACTGAGCGCGCCCAGCAGTACCCGGAGCGGACCGTCTACGAACTGACCGAGGCGGGGCGCCATGCGGTGAGCGAGTGGCTGGCCGGCCTGCTGGCCACGCCGCGCCAGGAGTTCCCCTGGTTCCCGGCCGCGCTGTCCTTCGCGATGCTGCTCGGCCCCGGCCAGGCGCTGGCCGCGCTTGAGCGGCGCGCCGCGGCGCTTCGGGACACGCTGGCCCGGCTGGACGACAGCCTGAGCCGCTACCACGCCACCCTGCCCCGGGTCACCCTGCTCGATGACGAGTACCAGCGCGCGATGATCGCCGCCGAGCTGGACTGGCTCACCGGCCTGCTGGATGACCTGCGCTCCGGAGCGCTGACCTGGAGCGCTGACGAACTGCGCGCCTCCGCCATGGCGGAATTGGGTGCCGAGCCCCCCGGCGAGTTCGGCGAGATCTCCAGATACCAACGTTCATGATCGCGGGGGATCAGCGGTGCCAGCTGGCACTAACTTCCCATGATCAGGGGAGACAGTTCGCCGGGCGGCCGCGATCCGGGCGAAGTCAGCCACGTCCAGCGACTCGCCGCGCGCGCCCGGGTCAACCCCGGCCGCGCGCAGGATCCGCTCCGCCACCTGGGCCGACCCGGCCCAGCCGGCTAGCGCGGCGCGCAGCGTCTTACGGCGCTGCGCGAACGCCGCGTCCACCACGGCGAACACCTCCGCCCGGGATACTGCCGCCCCGTCCTGGGCGGCGGCCACGGCGGGCGGGTCGCGGCGGGTGAAGGCGACCAGGCCGCTGTCCACGTTGGGCACCGGCCAGAACACGCTGCGCGGCACCGAGCCGGCCCGCTGGGCCGTGGCGAACCAGGCCAGCTTGACTGACGGCACGCCGTACACCCGGCCGCCCGGCGGCGCCGTCATCCGGTCCGCCACCTCCGCTTGGACCATGACCAGGCCGCGCCGCAGCGACGGGAACGTGGCCAGCAGGTGCAGCACCACCGGGACCGCGACGTTGTAGGGCAGGTTGGCGACGAGCGCCGTAGGCGCGTGCGGCGGCAGGCTGGTGATGCGGGCGGCGTCGGCATTGACCACCACGAGCCGTTCGGCCAGCAAAGGGGCATAGTGCGCGGCGGTCCGCGGAAGCTCGGCGGCCAGCATCCGATCGATCTCCACCGCGGTAACCTGCCGGACGGCCGGCAGCAGAGCCAGGGTGAGCGAGCCGAAGCCGGGCCCGACCTCCAGCACCACGTCGTCGGGCGCCAGGCCGGCCAGCGCCACGATGCGCCGCACCGTCCCGGCATCGGTGACGAAGTTCTGGCCCAGCCGCTTGGACGGCCGGACCGCCAGCCGGGCCGCGATCGACCGGATGTCGCGCGGCGTCAGGAGCGATTCGCGGGCGGGTCCGGGGGGCCGTCTCCCCGGGCCAGCACTCGCCGGGCCAGCACCGCTACCAGGGGCCGAAGACGCGCTCACCGGTCGCCTCGAGGATCGCGCACAGCTCGGCCACGTCCACCTGCCGGATCGCGGCCAGCGCGCGGATGGTGTGCGCCACCTGGGCCGGGGAGTTGGACCGGCCGCGGTTCGGCACCGGGGTGAGGAACGGGGCGTCGGTCTCGGCCAGCAGCTGGCCCACCGGGATCACCGCCGCGGCCTCGCGCAGCTGCGGCGCGTTGCCGAAGGTCACCGTGCCGGCGAAGCTGAGCAGGTAGCCGGCGTCGGCGCACCGTTTGGCCAGCCCGGCGTCCCCGGAGAAGCAGTGGAAGATCACCGTTTCGGGGGCCTCCTCCTCGGCCAGGATGCGCAGGATGTCCTCGTGCGCGTCCCGGTCGTGGATCATCAGCGGTTTGCCCGCCTGCTTGGCGACGGCGATGTGCGCGCGGAACCACTCCTGCTGCACCTCGTGCGGCGCGTCGTCCCAGTAGTAGTCCAGCCCGGTCTCACCCACCGCCCGGACCTGGGGGGCGCCGGCCAGCTCGGCCAGTTCCGCCAGGACGGTGTCCCGCTGCGCCGGGCCCCCCGCCGCCTTGGCCGTCTCGTTCGGGTGGATGGCGACCGCCGCGAACACCGGGGCATGGTCGGCCGCGGTGGTGACGGCCTGGTACGACGACGGCAGGTCGGTGCCGACCGTGATCACCCGGGTGATCCCGGCGGCGGCGGCGCGCGCCAGCACGTCCGGGACCGGGCCCAGGACCATGTCCAGGTGGCAGTGGCTGTCGAAGGCGCTGGCGGGCAGCGGCTCCGGGTCGCGGGCCGGCGGCAGGCCGTACTGGTCGCGGTCGGCGGCGCTCACCGGGCTGTCCCGGTCACGGCTGCTCCAGCCGGCCTGGTCACGGCTGCTCCAGCCGGCCTGGTCACGGCTGCTCCAGCCGGGCCAGCTCCTCCTCCACGATGGACGGGTCGAGCTTGGTGAACAGCGGGGCCGGTGGCCTCAGCGGCGTGCCCGGCCGGACCGGCTGGGACTCCCAGCGGGCCGCGGTGTCGTAGTCGCCGGTGATCACCGGGTAGGACGGGCCGCCGTCCTCGTCCACCTCCTCGACCCGCGGCGTGCCGGACCACTCGCCTTCCCCGCCGAGCATCTGGAACACCTTGGCCGAGGAGTGCGGCAGGAACGGGGTGAGCAGCGTCTTGGAGTCGTCCACCAGCTGCAGCACCACGTGCAGGATGGTCCGCATCCGGTCCGGGTCCGACTCGCGGAGCTTCCACGGCGCCTGATCGGACATGTACTTGTTGGCCTCGGCCACATTCCGCATCGCGTCGTTGACCGCGTGCTTGAACCGGGACCGGGCCAGGGACTGCCCGATCCGGCCGAACGAATCCCGCGAGGACCGCAGGATCTGCCGGTCCGCGTCGGTCAGCTCGCCCGGCTCCGGGATCGCGCCGATGTTCCGGGCGGCGAACGACACCGACCGGTTGACCAGGTTCCCCCAGGTCGCGACCAGCTCGTCGTTGTTGCGGCGGAGGAACTCGCTCCAGGTGAAGTCGGTGTCCTGGTTTTCCGGGCCCGCCACCGCCACGTAGTAGCGCAGCGCGTCCACGTCGTAGCGCTCCAGGAAGTCCCGCACGTAGATCACGACCGCGCGGGACGAGGAGAACTTGCGGCCCTCCATGGTGAGGTACTCGCTGGACACCACCTCGGTCGGGACGTTCAGCGCGCCCAGCTGGCCGGGCGTGCCGTCCTTGGCGCCCTGGCCGGAGTAGCCGAACAGCATGGCCGGCCAGATCTCCGAGTGGAAGACGATGTTGTCCTTGCCCATGAAGTAGTACGACTCGGCCCCGGGGGACTGCCACCAGGCCCGCCACGCGTCCGGGTCACCGGACCGCCGGGCCCACTCGATCGAGGCGGACAGGTAGCCGATCACCGCGTCGAACCAGACGTAGATGCGCTTGTCCGGGCGGTCCCGCCAGCCGTCCAGCGGGACCGGGACGCCCCAGTCCAGGTCGCGGGTGATGGCCCGGGGGCGCAGTTCGCCCAGCAGGTTCAGGGAGAACTTGAGCACGTTCGGCCGCCACTGGCCGGACTTGCTCTGCAGCCAGTTGCCCAGCACCTCGGTGAAGGCCGGCAGGTCGAGGAAGTACTGCTCGGTCTCCACGAACCGCGGCGTCTCCCCGTTGATCTTGGATCGGGGGGCGATCAGGTCGACCGGGTCCAGCTGGTTGCCGCAGTTGTCGCACTGGTCACCGCGGGCGTGCTCGTAGCCGCAGATCGGGCAGGTGCCCTCGATGTACCGGTCGGGGAGGGTCCGGCCAGTGGACGGGGAGATCGCGCCCAGCGTGGTCTGCGGGAAGATGTAGCCGTTCTTGAGCAGGCCGAGGAAGATCTCCTGGACCACCGTGTAGTGGTTGCGGGTGGTGGTCCGGGTGAACAGGTCGTAGGACAGCCCCAGCGAGCGCAGGTCCTCGGCGATCACCCGGTTGTACCGGTCCGCGAGCTGGCGGGCGGTCAGGCCCTCCGCGTCCGCCGCCACCTGGATCGGAGTGCCGTGCTCATCGGTGCCGCTGACCATCAGCACCCGGTTACCCGCCATCCGCTGGTACCGGCTGAACATGTCCGAAGGCAGGCCGAAGCCGGAGACATGGCCGATGTGCCGGGGGCCGTTGGCGTACGGCCAGGCCGGGGCGGTGAGGATATGCCGGGTCGTCAGGGACATGGTGACCAGCCTAGCGGGGGCCGGGCAGTCGTCCTTCTGATTGACCGGCCGGTACCGCCTGGCCGGCCAGCACCGCGTCGTACACCTCGCGCTTGCGCAGCCCCCAGTCCCGGGCGACGGCGGCGACGGCGTCCCGCCGGGTGGCGCCGGCCGCTTCGCGGCGGGCCACTTCCCCCACCGCCTCGGCCAGGCCGCGCCCGGGGCCCCCGCCCGCCCCCGGCCTGGCTCCCCCGACGACCACGGTGACCTCGCCGAGAACCCCGGGAGCGGCCCAGTCCGCGAGGCTGGCGAGCGGACCGCGGACAACCTCCTCGTGCGTCTTGGTCAGCTCACGGCACACCACCGCCGGGCGGTCCGCGCCGAACGCGGCGGCCAGTTCCGCCAGGGTGGCGGCCAGCCGCCGCGGTGACTCGTAGAACACCATGGTCCGCGGCTCGGTGGCGAGCGCCGCGAAGCGGCGGCCCCGCTCGCCCGCGCGGCGCGGCGGGAAGCCCTCGAAGCAGAACCGGTCCGACGGCAGCCCGGACACGGCCAGCGCGGCGGTCAGCGCAGATGGGCCGGGCAGCACGGTGACCCGCAGTTCCGCCGCGGCCGCCGCCGCGACCAGCCGGTAGCCGGGGTCACTGATGGCCGGCGTGCCCGCGTCGGTGACCAGCAGCACGTCCTGCCCGCCGCGCAGCGCGGCCAGCAGGCCGGCCTCCCGGTCGCGTTCCACCGCGTCGTAGTAGGAGACCACCCGGCCGGAGATCTCGACTCCGAGGCTGGCGGCGAGCCGCCGGACCCGGCGGGTGTCCTCCGCCGCCACCAGCGGCACCGTGGCGAGCGCGGCCGCCAGCCGGGCGGAGGCGTCCCCCGGGCGGCCGATGGGCGCGGCGGCCACCACCAGGGTGCCGCGGTCATTGGTGTTCATGCCGGGGACCACGGTACGTCCCGGCCGGCACTGCGGCGTGCGGGGCGCACCGTCAGTGCGCTATTCCGGGTGGGCGCGCGGCGGCGAGTCCCGGGAATCCATCGCCCGCCTGGGCGCGGCGCCGCCCTACCATGTTGCCGTGATGCTCTCCCGGGCGTCGGCCCAGCCGGCCACCGCCGAACCGCCATCCGCGTTGCGGGCGCGGCTGGTCCCGCCCATGCCCGGCAGCACATTCTGGGGGTGGGCCGGGCCGCTGCTGGTCACCGTGTTCGGCGCGCTGTTGCGGTTCAACCGGCTCGGCGTGCCCCGCGCCGTCATTTTCGACGAGACGTATTACGTGCCGGACGCCTTCGGCATCCTGAAATTCGGGGTCGAGCACAACTACGTGAGTGGCCGGAACGCCCTGCTGGTGAACGGGAACCCGCATATTTTCAGCAGCGGGGGCGAGTTCGTGGTGCACCCGCCCGTGGGCAAGCTGCTCATCGCGATCGGCGAGTGGACCTTCGGGCTTAACCCGTTCGGCTGGCGGTTCGCCACCGCCGTGATCGGGTCGCTGGCCATCCTGGTGCTGGCCCGGATCACCCGGCGGATGACCCGCTCCACGCTGCTGGGCTGCGTGGCCGGCCTGCTGATGGCGCTGGACGGGCTGGAATTCGCGATGAGCCGCACCGCGCTGCTCGACATCTTCCTGATGTTCTGGGTGCTGGCCGCGTTCGGCTGCCTGGTGGTGGACCGCGATGTCACCCGGGCCCGGCTGGCCGCGGCGCTGGAGGCGGCCAGGGCCAGCGGGTCCAGCGGGGCGAGCGGGGACAGCACCGGGGCGGCTGTTGCGGACGGCACCGGGGCGGCTGTTGCGGACGGCACCGGGGCGGGCGGGGACACCACCCGGGGGGCGGGCGTGGCCGGGCACCGGCCGTCCTCGCGGTGGGTCCGCTGGGATGAGGTGCACTGGTGGCGGGTGGGCGCCGGGGTGTGCCTGGGGCTGGCACTGGCCTCGAAGTGGGACGCGATCTGGTACGTCCCGGCCTTCGTCGGCCTGGTCATCGCCTGGGACATGGGGGCGCAGCGGGCGGCCGGGCAGCCGGGCGGCTTCCGCTCGGCGCTGCGCCGCCAGCGCTGGCTGCCCGCCTGGTGCGGGCTGCTGCCGCTGGCCGTATACGTGGTCACCTGGTTCGGGTGGTTCTTCACCAGCTCCGGCTACGACCGGCAGTGGGCTGCGCAGAACGGCATCCACGTGCCGGTCATCTCCGCCCTGGCCTCTTTCGTGCAGTACCAGAAGCAGATCCTGTCCTTCCACCTCGGGCTGACCACGCATCACCCCTATCAGTCCCAGCCGTGGACCTGGCTGGTGATGAGCCGCCCGGTCGCCTTCTTCTGGCAGTGCCCGGCCGGCGGCACCCATGGCACCTGCGGGGCAGCCGGCACCAAGGCGCAGGAAGTGCTGTCCATCGGCACCCCGCTGATCTGGTGGGCGTCGATCGCCACCCTGGTGGTCTGCCTCGGCTGGTGGCTGAGCCGCCGGGACTGGCGGCCCGGGGCGGTGCTGCTGATGGTCGCGCTGGGCTGGCTGCCGTGGTTCTGGTTCGCGCTGCACGACCACCGGACCGAGTTCTTCTTCTACGCGCTGGAGTTCGAGCCGTTCCTGATCGTCTCGATCACGCTGTGCCTGGGCCTGATCATCGGGTCGGCGCAGACGACCGCGAGGCGCCGCACGATCGGCGCCTCGGCAGCCGGTGCCTACCTGCTCGGCGTCCTGCTGAACTTCGGCTACATCTACCCGGTCATCTCCGGGGAGATCATCCCCTACTCGTCGTGGCTATCGCACATGTGGTACCACGGCTGGATCTGACCGGGCCAGGCCGGCCAGGCCGGCCAGCAGGGCCGGGCCGGGGACCGGCAGCCGCTCCATTTCCCGCGGCTCGAACTTGACCAGGCCGCCCGCGTAGACCCGCCCCTGGCCGGTGGTCACCGAGGCGGCCAGGACAGCGGCCAGCGCGTCGAGCAGCGGCCCGGGCAGCGGGTCGCGCGGGTACAGGCCGTGCGCGATGTTCAGGTGCCGGGCACCGGCCGCGTTGCGGGCGAAGGCGGGCGGCCGCCGGGCCATGTAGCTGGCCAGGATTGGCGCGGGTGGTGCCAGCCGGACCCGCCACCAGGGAGTTCGGTGCCGGGCCACGTAGCCCCGGTCCGCGCCGGCCGCCGCGGCTGACCGCAGGAAGCGGGCCACCGGCTCCTGTTCCGCGTCGGCCAGGTCCCCCAGGCTCGCCGGCAGGTCGATGACCAGCCGCAGGGCAGCACCGGGCAGCACCGACCGGCCGGCCGCGAACAGCTCCCGGGCCCTGGTCACGGCGGGGAACTGGAATCGCGCCGGGATCAGCGGGTGCGGGCCAGGGGAGATCCACACCGCGTTCGCGCCGGTTACCTGGCCCCGGTGTACCCGGCACAGTTCACCCAGCTCAACGTAGCCGTCGGGTCGCCCGCCGGCAGGCCCGCCCGCGGGCCAGCCCGCCCCGGAACCCGCCGTCCCGCGCAGCAGCGGGCCCCACCGGGCAGCGGCCCGCAGCGCGGCCACCGGGACCTCGCGGCCGCCGGACAGCCGGCCGAGGCCGGCCACGGTCGCCACCCGCCGCAGCCGGATGGTGCGCCGCGGCGGCCCGGGCCGGAAGCAGGCGATCACCGCGGTGGCGTCGGCGTCCGCGAACACCCGCTCGGTGGGCTCGATCAGGTGCAGGCCGTGGCCGCCGAGCGGCCCGGTCAGCAGCGCCCGGACCAGGCCGCCGTAGTTCACATCGAGCCACTCAGCCGCGGTGATCAGCACGCCGGTGTCGCCCGGGGCCGCGTGCCGCGCGGTGGCCAGGAAGAAGTGCACGTGCAGGCCGGCCAGCCCGCTGGCGGGCAGGCCGTGCTCGGCCGCGGCCCGGCGCAGCCAGTCCTTGGCCGCGGGCGGCAGGTGATGGTGCCGGACGTAGGGCGGGTTGCCGAGGAACAGCACCGGGCCACGGGCCGGCGCCAGCGCCGTGGTGGTGTAGTCGCCGAGAATGATCTGGGACCGCGCGGCCAGCCCGGCGGCGGCCAGGCTGGCCCGGCCGAGGATCGCGGCGGCCGGGTCGATCTCGACGCCGACCAGTTCGGCCTCCGGCCAGCGCCGAGCCGCGGCGAGCAGGAACCGGGCCGAGCCGCACCCTGGATCGACCACCCGGGCCGGTGGGCGCCCGGCATCGTCCGCCCACCCGGCCATGGCCTCGATCACCGGCGGCGGGGTGAAGGTCTGGCCCAGGGCGCGCCGCCGGGCCGCGCCACGCTGCGCGCAGAACGCGGCCCCGAGCGGGTCGTGGCCCGCCCGGATCTGCTCCTCAAGCTCGGCCAGGCACGCTGGGCGGGGTGCCGCGGCCGCCGCCCAGCGGGCCAGCCGCTGCTCCGCCGCGGACCAGCCGGCAATGCGCCGCGCGCCGAGCTGGCAGGCGGCGGCCAGCAGGGCCAGCTCGGCCGCTGGGCCGCCCCCGGCGGCGGCCGCGCCCGGCGGCGGCCCGCCCTGCCTCCCGACCGGCGGGCCGACCGGCGGGCCGCCCTGCCTCCCGACCGGCGGGCCGACCGTCGGGCCGACCTGGGCATCCGCGCGGGGGTCCGGCACCGTACTAGGGGTAGCGGCGCGGCTGCTGCTCACGGGAGACCCTCAGGAATCTTTCAGTTTGCGGGGGTAGAACTAGAGCACGAACAGGGCGCTAAGAAAGTGACCCGAGTCACCGAGCCGGACGTGGGTTCCCATACGTCTCTACAGTTGACAGGGTAACGACCGAGCGGAGCGAGCGATGGGGACTACCGAAGAGGCGCCGGACCGGGACCGGCGGTTCGAGCAGGACGTCGTGCCGTTCCTCGGTCAGCTCTACCCCGCTGCGCTCCGGATGACCCGTAATCCCACCGACGCGGAGGACCTGGTCCAGGAGACCTCAGCGAAGGCGTACGCGGCGTTTCATCAGTTCCGCCCGGGCACCAATCTGAAGGCGTGGCTGCACCGGATCCTGGCCAACACGTTCATCAACACCTACCGCAAGCGGCGCCGGGAGCCGCGCCAGGCCGCCACCGGCGACTTCCAGGAGTGGCAGCTGCCCGCCGACCCGCTGCAGGCCCAGGCCCGCTCGGCCGAGGCGGAGGCGCTGGACCGGCTGGCTGACTCGGAGATCCTGCGCGCCCTGCGGGACCTGCCCGAAGAGTTCCGGGTGGCGGTCTACCTGGCCGACATCGAGGGGTACGCGTACAAGGAGATCGCCGAGATCATGGGCACCCCGATCGGCACGGTCATGTCCCGGCTGCACCGGGGCCGCGGCCGGCTGCGGGACAAGCTCTCCGCGTACGGCCCGGGCCACGGCCCCGGCCTGGCCCCGCTAACCGGCTGACCCGGCCCATCATCACAGCGGTGTAGATCGCCCCCCCAAAAAGGGGGATTATCTACACCGCTCCCGGATTCCGCCCCTGCCGGGCTGGCCCTGCCGGGCTGGCCCTGCCGGGCTGGCCCTGGCCGGGCCGGGCCGGCCAGGGCGGAGCCCGGGCCGGGCCAGCCACCCGCTGTGCCGCTACCAGGCGCCGCCCCGGCTGGGCAGCCGCTCCCAGCCCAGCGCCGCCGGGTCGTAGACCCGCTCGACGTAGATCTGGTGCCAGAGGGAGAAGACCACCAGCACCCAGATGTGCCGCCAGCTGACGTCCGGCTCCCCCGCCCGGAATCGCTGCAGCAGGGAAAGCGCGGCCTGCCGGTCGATCCACTCGTCGGTCCGGGCCTCGCCGAGCAGCCGCTCCGCCCAGCCGTACATCTCGCCCTTGAGCCAGAAGCCGATCGGCACCGGGAAGCCCAGCTTGGCGCGCTCGGCCGCGGCCTTCGGCAGTACCGCGCTCATCGCCTCGCGCAGCGCCAGCTTGGTCGTGCCAGCGCCGATCTTCTCCTCCCGGGCCAGCCCGGACGCGACCGACATCACCTCGCGGTCCAGGAACGGGACCCGCAGCTCGAGGCAGTGCGCCATCGTCATGCGGTCCGCCTTGACCAGGATGTCGCCGTGCAGCCAGGTGTTGATGTCCACCAGTTGCATGGTTGACACGTCGTCCAGTCCCATCTCGGCGGCCTGGTCGTAGACGGGACCGGTGACCGAGTAGGCGCTGCTGGCCGGCCCCGCTGCGCCCCGGGCGACCAGATCCACCTGCCGGTCCACGAAAACGTGCGCGTTGCCGATGAAGCGCTCCCGCAACGGGGTGGAGGTGCGCTCCAGGAAGCCCCGGCCTTTGACCCCGGCCGGGATCATCGCCGCGGCCCGCTTGAGCGGGACCCGCGCCGCATCCGGCAGCCGCTCCCCGGCCCGGACCATGCCGGGCTGGTGGTAGATCTGGTACCCGCCGAACAGCTCGTCCGACCCCTCGCCGGACAGGACCACCTTGACGTGCTTGCTCGCCTCCCGGGCGACGAACCACAGCGGCACCGCAGCGGCGTCGGCCATCGGGTCGTCGAGATGCCAGATGATCCGGGGCAGGTGCGTGAAGAACTCCTCCGCGGTGATCACGTATGGGATCGACTTGACGCCCAGCGCGGCCGCGGTCTCCTGCGCCCGGTCGATCTCGCTGTATCCCTCGCGCTCGAACCCGACGGTGAAGGTGAGCAGATCGGGCCGGTGTTCGGCGGCGAGCGCGCAGATGGCGGCGGAATCGATCCCACCGGACAGGAACGCGCCCAGTGGCGCGTCGCTGCGCAGGTGCATGGCCACCGAGTTACGCATCACCGCCAGGATCCGCTCGCCCGTGCCGGCGCTGGGCGCCTTGGCCGGGCGCAGGTCGGCCCGCCAGTAGCGGTACACGTCCACGCTGCCGCCGGGCCGCGCGATCAGCGCGTGCCCGGGCGGCAGCACCCGGATCGGCGGCGTCAGCGCGGCGGGCGGCGGCACGTACTGGAACGCCAGGTAGCGGCGCAGCGAGTCGCGGTCCAGGGCGGTCAGCTCACCGGGGCTGGCCAGCGCCTTGCGCTCCGAGGCGAACCGGAGCAGCCAGCCGGCCCCGGCCGGGGCGCTCATACCGTCCGCGGCATACGGGGCCGGGTCCCGCGGGCCGCCCGCTCCCGGGTACCCGCCCGGCTGGAAGCCGCCCAGCTGGTACGCGGCGGCGCCCGGGAACCCGGCCGCATCCCGGTGGCCGGCCGCAGGCTCGCCCCCAGCCCGGCCCGCCGCATGGCGGCCCCGGCCGCCAGCCGCCGGGGGCCGTTCTTCCGCCCAGCCCGCGCCGGGTGCCTCAGCTACCCCGGCTGTCCCCACCGCGTGCCGGCCGCCCGGCGCGGCGCCGCGCCCCGCCCCCGGCGCCGCCGCCCAGCCACCGTCAGGCGTCCCCCCGGGCACGGCCCCGGCCCCGGGCACGGGCACGGCCCCGGCCCCGGGCACGGCCCCGGCTCCGCTGGTCCAGTCCTGGTTCCGCGCCGGGTCCACCCGGTAGTAGAACGGCTTGATACCAAACTGGTCCCGCGCGCAGAACAGCTCCCGGGTCCAGGTGTCCCAGATCGCGAACGCGAACATGCCGCGCAGCCGGTGCACCACGTCCTTGCCGAGCCGGGCGTACAGCTCCAGGAGCACCTCCGAGTCGGAGGTCGAGCGGAGCGTCACGCCCTGCTGCTGAAGTTCCTGGCCCAGTTCCACGTAGTTATAGATCTCACCGTTGTAGACCATCCAGTAGCGGCCGTCCGCCGAGCGCATCGGCTGGTGACCACCCGGCGACAGGTCGATGATGGCCAGCCGCCGGAATCCCAAGGCGATGTCCGGGTCGGTGTAGAACCCTTCGTCGTCCGGGCCGCGGTGGCTGATCCGCTCGGTGGCGGTGTGCACCCACGTCTGGTCCGGATCTGCCTCCAGGGCGAGGGCCAGGCAGCCGACGATTCCGCACATGGACATCCCCCATGCGTGTGTCTGGTTGACTCAGCCGGTCATATGCGCCCCGATCCTACGGTCCATCCGGCGCTGACGTGGCGCCGCCGGGCCTTCAGCGGGGTCAGTGGGCCGCCGGCCGGCCCGTTCTCCGCGCCGGGTCCGCCCGTTCTCCGCGCCGGGTCCGCCCGTTCCCGCGCCGGGTCAGCCACTCCCGGCGCCCGTCGGCTCACTCCCCGCGCCATACCGGGGCGCGCTTTTCGGCGAACGCGGCCGCGCCCTCGCGGGCGTCGGCGGACAGGAACACCCGCCCGGCGATCTCACCCTGCCGGTCGAACGCCTCGGCCGCCGGCCAGTCCGCGGACTCCACGATGACCTGCTTGGTGGCCGCGAGGGCGAGCGGGGCGTTAAGGCCCAACCGGGCCGCGAGCGCGCGAGCCTCGTCCAGCGCCTGCCCTTCCGGAACCAGCCGGCTGACCAGGCCGGCCTGGTGCAGCCGGGCGGCCGGCACGCGGTCCCCGGACAGTGCGATCTCCATGGCCAGGTGGTACGGAATCCGCCGGGGCAGCCGGAGCAGGCCGCCCGCGGCGGCGACCAGGCCTCGGGTGACCTCCGGCAGCCCGAACGTGGCCGCCTCGCTGGCCACGATCAGATCGCAGGCCAGCGCTATCTCGAAGCCGCCGGCCAGCGCGTAGCCCTCCACCGCCGCGATCACCGGCTTGGCCGGCGGGCGCGCCGTGATCCCGCCGAACCCACGCCCGCCCGCCTGCGGGTTCTCGCCGCGCAGGAACCCTTTCAGGTCCATTCCAGCGCAGAACGTCCCGCCCGCTCCAGTCACCACGATGACCTGGATGTCCTTGCGGGCATCGAGCTCATCGAGGGTCGCGGCCATCCCGGCCGCGACCGCCTCGTTCACCGCGTTGCGCGCCTCGGGCCGGTTGATGGTGACCACGGCCACCTGGCCGTCCACCTCACACCGCACCGCCTCCGGGCTGTCCGACTGGGCAGAGTTCATGCCGGAATCATCCTCTCTAGCGCCCCCGGGCGATGCTCCCGCGCGCGGCGGCACGTCCCGGAGGCAGTTTCTGCTCAGGCCTGACGACTGCGTTCTCGCAGGCGGGCGGTTTGCTGGCGACCGGACGGAAGGCCCGTTGCCAGGTGACTGGCGAGTAGCTGGGAATGATTATCCGCATCCGGGGTAACGTGCGCTCCGTGGAGGGGCGGTCCACCCTCACCCGGGTCTTGAATCTGGTCCTGAGGGCCTGTTTGTGCGTCTGCGGAGGGTTGGCCGCAGCGCTGATTTTGGCGTTGCTGCTCGCGAGCCGGGCCTCCGCCGCGCAGAACCCCGGATCCTCCGCCAGCGAGCCCGGCGCGCCTGCGCCCGGCGCCACGGCCCAGACGGCCGGCACCACCGGATCGGCGGTCAGTTCGCTGACGGGCACCGTGAGCGGTGCCGTCCAGGGGATCACCCAGGGCCTGGGCCACGGTTCGCAGGGATCGGGGCCCGGCAGCTCCCAAGCAGCGGGACCGGGAAGCTCCCAGGCAGCGGGGCCGGGAAGCTCCCAAGCAGCGGGGCCGGGAAGCCCGGGCGTTTCCGGGGGAGCACCGCCCGCTCCGCCCCAGCCGGCCACCTCTCAGCCCACTCCCCCCCAGCCGGCCGCGCCTCAGCCCGCTCCGCCCCAGCCGGCCACCTCTCAGCCCACTCCCCCCCAGCCGGCCACGTCCCCGGTGGTGCCACCGCCTGCTCAGCCAGCCTCTCCCGGCACCAGGGCGGGCGGCCAGCCCGGCGCGGGCCTTTCGGCCGTCCGTACCGCCACCACGGCCACCTCCACCGTCACCGGGGCTGTCCAGGGCGTCGCTCAGGCGCTGCGGGGCGGTCAGGGCGCTGTCCCCCAAGCGCCCGCCAGCAACAACCAGCCCGCTGCCGCCCCGCCGGCCGCGCCCCCGCCCGCCGCCGGGCCGGCGGCGCCGGGCACGGTCAGCGCCGTGACCGGCACCCTCCTTCCCACCCTGACGGGCACCCTCGGCGGCGTGACCCGCACCGTCGCACCCACCCTGACCGGCGCCGTCAGCGGCGTCACCCACACTGTCCTGCCCAGCCTCGCGGGCACCGTCACAGGCGTCACCGGGTCCGTCCTCCCGGCCGCCACGAGCACCCTCACCGGGGCCACGGGCAGCGTCACCCGGGTCACCGCCACGGTCCTGCCCGAGCTGACCGGAACCGTCACCGGGCTCACCGCCACCGTCCTCCCCGCCGCCACCGGCACCCTCGCTGACCTGACCGGCACGGCCGTCCCGGCCGTCATCGGAACGGTCACCGGCGGGCTGCTCCCACCTAGCGGCCCGCAGCCTCCGGCGCCGTCGGGCGCCATCCTCTCGCCCGGCCAGGCCAGCGGCACGCCAGGCCCGGCTGGCCCGCTCACCGTCGCTGCCGCCGCGTCGGCCCGGGCCAGCGGCGGCACCCCCACAGTGACCGCCGCGGCCCCGGCACGGCCTGGACTGCCCGCCGCGGGCATACCCTCCTTCACCGGCTCCCCGGCCCTCCGCGACTCCGGGACGCCGCAAGTCCCGGTGTCCGCGCCGCCCCGGCCGGTGGCCGGGGCTGGAGGCGTCCCCGGCGGCAGTGGCGCGGGCGGCAGTGGCACCGGCGCGAACGGTGGCGGCGGAGCCCAGGCCGGCTTGAGCGCCGTCCTGGCCACCCTTTCCACGCTGATCCTGCTGCGGCTGGCCCGGCGGGCCGCCGCCAGGTCCATCTGGCGGTCCTACCTGCCTGAGGTGCCGCCCGCCTAAGTCCTTTCCTTCCACACCGGTTCGTCCTGCGGCGTCCGGGCCTGCAGCGTCCGGCGCTGATCCCCGCGGAAGGAAAGTGAAAGCACCATGCGTACGTGGACGATGTCCGCGTGCGGCGTGCTCGCCTGGAGCAGTCTGTCGGTCGTCCTGCTGACGAACGGCATGACGGGATCTGTCCCACCAACCCAAGCGAACGCGCGCGCCGCGAGCAGTACCGAGATCACCCTCACCAGCAGTACGGGAATCACCCTCACCAGCAGTACCGGCACCCCTCTTACCAGCGGTAGCAAGGTCATCAGTCGCGCCGGCACCCCCGCAACGGCGGCGCGCCCGGACCCGCGGTACGTCGTGCAAAACGGCGACACGCTGTCCGCCATTGCGGCCCGGTTCGCCGTGCGCGGCGGCTGGCCGGCCCTGTTCGCCGCCAACCGCGGAGTCATTGGCCCCGATCCGGACGCCATCCACCCGGGCACTGTGCTCGTGCTGCCCGGCTCGCGCCGGCCGGGCCGCTACGTGGTGCGGGCCGGAGATACCCTGGCCGGCATCGCCACCGGGCTGGCCGTCCCTGGCGGCTGGCCGGTGCTCTACGCGGCCAACCGGCCGGTCATCGGCCCGGATCCGAATTCCTTGCGCCCGGGCACGGTGCTTCGGATCCCGCAGTCAGCGGCCCCAGCCCCGGCCGGTGCGGGCCACGCCCGTCGGCCGCGCCCGGCCCAGCGGCCCCGGCCAACTTCACCGCCGGTCACCCGGCCCCGCCCTGGGCCGACGGCCAACGCAGCACCTCACCCGGGCATGCCCGGATGGCTCAAGCTCGTGCTGCTGTCCGTTGCCCTGTTCGTCCTGGTGGGTTTCCTGGCCGAGCCGGTGCTGGTGCTACGGCGGCGAGCCAGGGAGCGGGCCCGGGCGCCTCGCAACGGCGCTTCCTGGGCGTGGCATGCCCCGCGGTCCGCGGGGGCGGGCGGCCCGGCCGGCGGTCGGCCAGGCGGCGGTCAGCAGGCCGACCCGGCCAGGCCGGGCGTCGTCCTGGCTGACCACGACCGGCTCGTCGTGACCCATGACCGGCGCGACGACACGGTTTATGTGCTGCGGCCACCCGGTGCCGACCCCCGGATGGTCCTGCGGGTGGCCCGCCTGGTGCTGGCCGAGGAACCCTACGGGGAATTGGCCCGGCTGCTCGGGTTGCCTGGCCTCGGTCCGGTGGACTAGGGATGAGCCGGCCCGGATACCGCCCGCACCCCGCGGAGACCGGGGTGCGGGCGGCGGCCCGCGCATCACCCCGCGACGGGCCCGCGCCACGGTCCCGGGGGTGGCAGCTACCGGTCGGCCTGCTCGGTCGTGTTCCTGCGCCGCAGCGAGTCGACCAGCGCGGCCACGTGCCGCCGGTCCTCGGGCGTCAGTTCGTCAATGCTGGCGATCAGGAGATCCCGCTCCGGGTCACCGGGACGCCCCGGCTCGGCCGGTGCATCGTCGTAGTAGTGCAGGCCGGTGGACTCGGCCGCGGCCGCCCGGACCACCGAGACGGGCACTTCGAGGCCCTTGGCCAGCCCATCCAGCGTGGCCGGGCGCGGGGGCCGGGCGAGATTACGGGTCGTCGCCAGGGTGTACACGGTGGACCGCGGCAGGCCACCACGCCGGGCCACCTCACCGTAGGACCAGCCCTGCTCGCTCAACCGGCGCAAGATCAGCCGCTGCAGCGGATTGCTGTCCGGTTGGCCCGCGGGCGCCGGGGCCGCGGGCCGGTCCTGCGCAGGCCCCGGCGCTTCCCCTGCTTTATGCGCCACCATGACCAGCCTAGCCGCCTGTGTCCGGGAGGTCCTGGGCATGATTCGCAGCTCTTGCCCTACCCACGGGTAAAGGTTACTGTACGGCTATAGCCGGACAGTATGTACGGTTATGAGGGTACATCAGTTCCGGGCCCGGCACCACCGGGGCGCCGGGCGGTCCCCGAGACCTGTACGCCCGAACACCCGGGCAACCAGATCTGCCCAGCCGTGGCGGATCCATGCCGAAGGAGGCTTCATGTCCACACGACCGGCCGTAACGATGGAAGACCTCGAGCTCGAAAGCGCCGAGCTGCTGCCGAGCCGGGAAACGCTGTGGGTCTGCCACCCCTGCCGGGGAGGCTCCAGCTTCACCCAGATCGGTTACGGCAACACCGCGCAGACCGGGCTGCTGAACCTGTCCGTCGCCAACGGCAGCTTCAACAACATCCTCAGCCTGGGCTCCGGCAACATCGGATAGCACCCGTCCGACTGCCGTAGCCTGCTGGCCCGCTGTGCGGTTGGAGGGAATTGCACAGTGGGAAGGGCGGGCCGCCCGGCCGCCCGGGCGGCCCGCCCGCCTGCCTCCGGAGCGCCGCAGCCGCGGCCTGGCGCTGTCAGCCGACGGCGCTGCCGTCATCCCACCCAGCTGCGGCCGGGCCAGCCGGGCAGCCGAGGGAGGAGCTTCACGCCATGACGATGGCCGCCAGGCACCCCGCCGAGCGCGCCGCGGCGACACCGCCTCCGGCCGGCCAGCCGGCGTCCGTGATCGCGCCACGGCTGGCCGATGGGGTCGAACTGCTCGGCGAGTACCGCAGCTCCGGCTACCGCCAGCCGCCATCTCTGGTGCGCCGGCCCGATGGCCAGGTCATCCAGATGTCCCCGCTGCTGTACCGGGTGACCAGCCGGATCGACGGCTGCCGCGACGTGGCCACCATCGGAGCGGCGGTCAGTGGCGATCTCGGCCGGACGCTCACCGCCGACCAGGTCCAGCACCTCATCACCACGAAGCTGCGGCCGCTCGGCGTCGTCGCCGACGACGCCGCGCCAGCCGCCTCCCCCCGGGCCGAACCGCTGCTCGCCCTCCGCGCCCGGGGCACCCTGCTGCCCGAGCGGGCGGTGAGCGCCGCCGGGACGGCGCTGCGCCCGCTGTTCCGCTGGCCGGTCGTCCTAGCCGTGACCGCCGGCGTCCTGGCCGTGGACTACTGGCTGTTCGTCGTCCACGGAGTGGGCGGCGGGCTGGAGCAGGTGCTGCGCGACCCGGCGGACCTGCTCATCGTGCTCGGACTGACCATCGTCTCGGCCGCGTTCCATGAGTGCGGGCACGCGACCGGCTGCCGCTACGGCGGCGCCCGGCCCGGCCGGATCGGCGTGGGCATCTACCTGGTCTGGCCGTCGTTCTTCACAAACGTCACCGACTCGTACCGGCTCACCCGGGCCGGCCGGCTGCGGACCGACCTCGGCGGCCTCTACTTCAACCTGATCTTCATGCTGGCGCTGGCGGGCGGCTACGCGGCCACCTCGGCCGAGGTGCTGCTCCTGGTCATCGCCGTCACCCACCTGGAGATGCTGGAGCAGTTGCTCCCGTTCGTCCGGTTCGACGGCTACTTCATCCTGAGCGACCTGGTCGGCGTACCCGACCTGTTCGCCCGCGTCGCACCCATCCTGCGGGACGCCGTCGCCCGCGGGCCGGCCACCGATCCGCGCGTCACCGGCTTGCGCCGCGGGGCACGGATCGCGGTCACTGGCTGGGTCCTGTGTGTCATCCCGCTGCTCACGGTGAGCTTCGGCTACCTCGCGCTGCACCTGCCCGGCATCGGCCGCGCGCTGTGGCGCGCCGTGGGCCGGCAGGCCCACCTCCTGGGCATCGCACTCCCCAGCCAGCATTACGCAACGGCCGTGCTCGATGCCCTCGGCATCCTCCTGCTGACCGTGTCGCTGGCCGGTTCGCTCTACGTCGTGCTCGGGCTGGCCCGGCGGCTCGCCCGCGCGGGCCTGCGCTGGTCCGCGGGTCATCCCGCCCGGCGCCTGGTCGCTGGCCTGGGCGCCCTGGCCTGCCTGCTGGCACTCGCCGCCAGCTGGCAGGCGCAGGGGCAGTTCGGCGGGTGGTAGCTACCTGGGCTGGAAGCGGATCCCGCCGTCGAACCGGATGACCTCGGCGTTCATGTAGTCGTTCTCGACGAGAACCTGCACCAGGTGGGCGAACTCCGCCGCGGTGCCCATCCGCTTCGGAAACACCACGGGGGCGGCCAGCCGGGCCTTGAACTCCTCGGCGCTCGGCGAGAACCCGTAGATCGGGGTGTCGATGATACCGGGGCAGATCGTGTTCACCCGGACACCGATGACGGACAGGTCACGGGCGGCAGGCACGGTCATCCCGATGATCCCGCCCTTGGATGCGGAGTAGGCGACCTGGCCGGTCTGCCCCTCCAGCCCCGCCACCGAGGAGGTGTTGATGACCACGCCGCGCTGGCCGTCGGCGTCGGCCGGCTCGGTCTTGGCCATGGCCGCCGCGCCGATGCGCATCAGGTTGAACGTGCCGATCAGGTTGACGTCGATGACCTTGCGGTAGGCCGCCAGGTCGTGCGGGGTGCCGTCGCGGTTCACGGTCCGCGCGGCCCAGCCGATGCCGGCGCAGCTGACTACGGTACGCAGCGGCGCCCCCTGCGCCGCCGCGACCTCTACCGCCGCGGTCACCGAGTTCTCGTCGGACACGTCCGTCTTGGCGAATACCCCGCCGGTCTCGGCGGCGACCGCCTTGCCCTGCTCTTCGTTGAGGTCGGCCAGGACCACGACGGCCCCGGCGGCAGCGAGCCGGTGGGCCACCGCCGCGCCTAGGCCGCTCGCGGCACCGGAAATGATCGCTGCGGTTCCGTTCAGTTCCATGGCCGGAGCATACTTGGCCCGCCCCGCCGGGCAACCGGGCCGGTTCGGGCCGGGAGGCCGGTCTTCCGGGCCCGGGCCCGGTCTTCCAGGCCCGGGCCAGGCCCGGTCTTCCGGCGCCCCGGACCTGTCGGTGCCCGGGGCTACCATCAGAGAACGCGGTGCCGGGATGCATGCCCGGCGGGGGCATCGAGGAACGGGAGCAAGCCGGTGGCGAAATTCCGCGGGAATGCCTGGGCGGTGCTGCTCGTCGTCTCGCTCGGGTTCTTCATGACCCTGCTCGACCTGACGATCGTGAACATCGCGATCCCGAATATCATCACCCGGCTGCACGCGTCACTCGACGACGTGCTGTGGGTGATCAACGCTTACGCTCTCGTACTCGCCGTCCTGGTGATCACTGCCGGGCGGCTGGGCGACCTGATCGGGCCGCGGATCATGTTCGCCTCGGGCGTCGCGGTCTTCACCGTGGCCTCGGCCGCCTGTGGTGCCGCTGTCAGCCCGGGCTGGCTGATCGGGTTCCGCGCCGTGCAGGGGATGGGCGCGGCCATGCTGATGCCGCAGACACTGACCATCATCACCAGCACCTTCCCCGCGGAACGCCGGGGCGCCGCGTTCGGCGTCTGGGGCGCGGTGGCCGGGGTCGCCACCATCGCCGGGCCAACGCTCGGCGGCCTGCTGGTCACCGCATTCGACTGGCGGTGGATCTTCTATGTGAACCTGCCGTTCGGCATCCTGGCGCTGGTGCTCACCTTCGTCATCATCCCCGACCTGCGGCCGGGGCGACGGCACCGGATCGACGTCGCGGGCGTGGTGCTGGCCAGCGCGGCCCTGCTGGCCATCTGCTACGGGCTGGTCGAAGGGCAGAAGTACAACTGGGGGACGATCACGTCGTTCCTGTCCATCCCGCTGGTGCTCGGCATCGGCGTGGCGCTGCTGCTGGGCTTCCTGCTGCTGCAGCGGGCCACCCAGGACAAGGAGCCGCTGGTTCCGTTCGCCCTGTTCCGGGACCGCAACTACGCCGTGGTCAACTGGGTGTCCGGCACGCTGGCCGTCGGCATGATGGGTATCTTCCTGCCGTTCACGATCTACCTGCAGTCGGTACTCGGCTTCTCCGCGCTCAAGGCCGGCCTGACGATGGCCCCGGCCTCGCTGCTTTCCATGTTCGTCGCGCCGGTCGCGGGACGGATGACCGACAAGATCGGCGGCAAGTACATCCTGATGGCCGGGCTGACCCTGTTCGCCGTGGGCATGGGCTGGGCCGCGCTGACCGCCACCCCCAGCTCGGCCTGGTACGACTTCCTCGCCCCGCTGATCGTGGCCGGGGTCGGGATGGGCTGCACGTTCGCGCCGATGGTGACGACCGCGATGCGGAACATCGACCCCCGGATGGCCGGAGCCGCCTCCGGCGTGCTGAACACCGTCCGGCAGGTGGGCATGGTGATCGGCACCGCCGCCGTGGGCGCCCTGCTGCAGAACCGCCTGGCCACCTCGCTGGCCAGCCAGGCCACGACCCGCTCGGCGGCGCTCCCAGAGCCGCTGCGCGCGCCGTTCGTGGCTGGCATCAAGAAGGCCTCCAGCGGCGGCATCCAGGTGGGCGCCGGCCAGAACGGCGGGATCAAGCTGCCGCCCGGGCTGCCGGCCCGGCTGGTCGCCGATTTCGTGCGGATCGGGCATGAGGTCTTCACGTCCGGCTACGTGACCGCGATGCGTTCCACCATGCTGCTGCCCGTCATCCTGCTCGGTGTCGGCGCGGTCAGCTGCTTCCTGCTGTCCGGCGGCCGGCCAACGGCGCCGGAGAGGACGGCGCCCCCGGGTGTCCCCGCGGAGCAGAGCAGCGCCGCCTGACACCCGGACCACCCACCGGGCCGCGGCGCCGCGCCACCCCACCGGGCGGACGGCGCCATCAGCCCGGGGATCGTTAGCTGGCCGGCTCGAAGACCTCGGGTGACCACAAGCCGGGCACGTCCGCCGCGCCGGGCACGTCCGCCGCGCCGGGCTCGTCCGCCGCGCCGGGCTCGTCCGCCGCGCTGGGCTCGAATGGGAAGCGTGCGGCGAACGCGGGCTGCAGATCCGAGATCCAGGTCGCGGACGGGTCATAGCGGGCGAAGAACGGACTTCCGACCAGCGCCGGGTCGCGTGCCTGGATCATGTGCAGGATGAACACCCGTTGCCCGGCCACCTCAGCGATGCCGTCTATGCAGAGCTTGCCCGGGGTGGCCGACATCGACGGGCCGCGGACCGTCCGGCACAGCCCGGCCACCTGCCGGTAGGCGTTACGGAAGATGTCATAACCGGAGGCGAGCGGCACCGCGAAGTAGTCCTGTGGCCCGGTGTCCCGTTCCACGAACATGTAATAGGGCACCATGCCCAGCCGGACCTGCACCCGCCACATGGCCGCCCAGGTGCCGGGATCATCGTTGATCGTCCTGATCAGCGGAGCCTGAGTGCGGATCACCGCGCCGGTGCCCCGGATCCGCCGCACCGCCGCCGCAACCAGAGGCGGCTCCAGTTCCCGCGGGTGCGAGAAGTGGGCCATGAAGGCGAGAGTCCGGCCCGACGCCACCACCTGCTCGAAAAGCCGGAGGGTGTCGTCGGCGTCCGGGTCGGAGACGAACCGCTGCGGCCAGTAGGCCAGCGCTTTGCTGCCGATCCGGATCGACTCGATGTGCTCCATGCCCGGCCCGAGCAGCGGCTCGATGTACCGGCGCAGCACCGGGGCACCCATGATCATCGGGTCACCCCCGGTGATCAGCACGCTGCTGACCTCGCGGTGCTGCCGCAGGTACTCCAGCACCCGGCCGGTGTCCACGGTAGCCATCTTCAGCTCGGGCTCGGCCACGAACTGCGCCCAGCGGAAGCAGTACGAGCAGTATGCGTGGCAGGTCTGCCCCTGTTTGGGGAAGATCAGCACCGTCTCGGGGTACTTGTGCTGCACCCCAGGCAGTGGCTCGTCGCCGAGGTCCGGGATGTTCAGCGCGAGCTGGCCGGCCGGGTGCGGATTCAACCGCAACCGCACCTCATGGGCAGCGGCACCGATCTCGTGTTCCGGGGCGCCGCGGCGCAGCAGCCCGGCGATGTGCTGGATGTCCCCGGCGGGCAGCATGTCCGCCTGCGGGAAGACCAGGCGGTAAATCGG
Organism: uncultured Actinomycetes bacterium; assembly: GCA_963837515.1. Taxonomy (GTDB): domain Bacteria; phylum Actinomycetota; class Actinomycetes; order Streptosporangiales; family Streptosporangiaceae; genus RYN-230. Next base: position 200,246 of record CAWINT010000011.1, on the reverse strand, counting down.
GTCGTCGGGCGCGGCGTCCCAGTCGATGAGTTCCTCGACGACGTAGGAATTCGTCCGGAACGGCAGCACGGCCCCCACCGCACGGACGGCCAGCCGCTCGGGGGCGCCGAGTCCGGCCCGGTGCGCCAGGGCGTCCAGGTGCTTGGTGGTATAGGCACGGAACCGTCGTCCCTCAGCAGTACCTGCGGGCACTGTCAGCCGAACGCTCACGCATCTCCCTCCATCGGGTTGCGCGCCTGGCGGCCCTGCCAGGACGCGGTCGTGCCAGCCGGCGGCTGAACGCTGCCCCGCCCTCGGTTACCAGCGAACTCACTGCCAGGCAGTTCGGAGCCGGTGTCTGCTCCATGAAAGAACGTCACACTGCAGAAACTCTGAACCAACGTTGCCGGTTTGCCCCCACCGGGCTACCGGTCAGCCGCCCGCTGGCCGGTCATGCCGTCCGCAGGGGCCGCCGCTATGCCATCCGGATCCTAGAGGCCTTCCTTTATCGACGCCGCTACTCTCCGTGCCCGATCCTCCGCCCAGATCGTGACAGATGGTTACCCACCGGGGCGGATAATCAATCCTGGCGTCAGCCCGCCTGATCCCGTTTCGCTAGCATATGCCCGGTTACCCCATCCGCCGGGGCTGGTTCCGGCTCACCGGGCGGGGGCGACTGTAAGCTCCTGCGGCAAATCCCCGGTGGGCAGTGAGAGGCTTGTCTTCGTGCTTGCCGAGCCAGCGCCGCTCGCCACGGCGAAACCGGCCCCCATCGCGGTCGACGCCATGGGCGGTGACCACGCCCCGGCGCAGGTGGTGGCGGGCGCCGCCGCCGCGGCGGCGGCGCTGCGTGCCCCGGTCATCCTGACCGGCCGCATCGCCGATCTGAACCCGCTGCTCGTGAGCTACGCCCAGCCCGGTGGGTTGCTCCGGGTAGTGCCGGCCGAGGACGCCATCGCCATGGACGAGGGAGCGCTGGCCAGCTGGCGCCGCCCGCGATCCAGCGTCGCCGTCGCCTGTCAGCTGGTCCGCCGCGGGCAGGCCGCCGCCGTGGTGTCGGCCGGCTCCACCGGGGGCGTCGTGGCCACCGCCCGGCTGCGGCTGCGCTCCGTCCCCGGGTTGCTCCGGCCCGCCCTGGCGGTCGAGCTGCCCACCAGGCCCACACCGACGCTGCTGCTGGATGCCGGGGCCATCGCCGACCCCAAGCCCGAAATGCTGGTGCAGTTCGCTCAGCTCGGTGTGGCCTACGCGCAAATCCGCTGCGGCATCAGCGACCCGGCCGTTGGGCTGCTCAACATCGGCGCCGAGCCAGGCAAGGGCAACAAGCTGGTCAGGCGCGCATACGAGCTGCTGTCCGGGCCGCAGCCGCACGGCACGCCACCGATCCGCTTCGCTGGCAACGTGGAAGGCGGCGACCTGCTCGCCCGCAAGGTCGACGTCATCGTCGCCGACGGCTTCAGCGGCAACGTGGCCCTCAAGACCCTGGAAGGCGCTACCCGGTTCGCAGCTGGGCAGCTGCGCAGCGTACTCCAGGGATCAGTGGCCGCCCGGCTGGGCGCCGCGCTGCAGCGGCGGCAGCTACGGGCGCTGCGGGACGAAATGGACGCGGAGAGCTATGGCGGCGCGGCCCTCCTCGGCCTGGAAGGCACCATTGTGGTCGCCCACGGGGCGTCCACCGCGCGGGGTGTCACCTCGGCCTGCATGCTCGCCGCTGACCTCGTTGAGGGCCAGATCACCGAGAAGATCCGAGAACGCATCGGTCACCCCCGCAGCCCTCACTTCCTCCGCCGCTCCTGACCGCATCCCCGGCGCCCCGCACCTCCCGCCCGGACCCCGCAATGTCGAAGGAGGGGGCGTCGAAGGAGGGGCACCGCCTGGATATGAGACGGGCGGCCAGGCTGGCGGTGATGCCGCGGCGACCCGGCCCGGTGGGTCGATAGGCTTGAACGCATGGCTGATCCCCAGGATGTGCTCGCGCGGCGGGTGCGCCAGGCGCTGGGGGCGGCGTTCGGCCCCGAGTACGCGGACGCGGACCCCGTCATCCGGCCGTCGCAGTTCGCCGACTTTCAGTCCAACGCGGCGCTGCCGCTGGCCAAGCGGCTGGGCCGCGCTCCCCGGGACATCGCCGCCGACGTGGTCCGCCACCTGGACCTGGCCGGAGTGGCTGAGCCGCCCGAAGTGAGCGGCCCCGGGTTCATCAACTTCAGCCTGACCGGGGAATGGATCGCCGCCCAGGCCAGCCGCCAGCTCACCGACCCGCTCCTGGGCACACCGCAGGCCGACCCGCCCCGGCGGATCGTCGTCGAGTACTCCTCGCCCAACGTGGCCAAGGAGATGCACGTCGGGCACCTGCGGACGACGATCGTCGGCGACGCGCTGGCCCGCATCCTGGCGTTCGCCGGGCACCAGGTGTACCGGGACAACCACCTCGGCGACTGGGGCACTCAGTTCGGCATGCTGATCGAGTACCTGGTCGACGTCGGAGAGGACTCGCCCGACGCGGAAGCCCTGGCCACCGACCCGAACGCCTTCTATCAGGCGGCCCGGCGCCGGTTCGACGGCGACCCGGCCTTCGCCGAGCGGTCCCGGCAGCGGGTGGTGCAGCTGCAGGGCGGCGACCCCGCGACCGCGCAGCTCTGGCACCACCTGGTCAGCCTCTCCCTGGACTACCTGCACCGGATGTACGCCCGGCTGGGCGTGTCGCTGACCGACGACGACATCCACGGCGAGAGCTTCTACAACGACATGCTCGCCCAGGTCTGCGCCGAGCTGGAGGCCAGCGGCGTCGCGGTGATCAGTGACGGGGCGCTGTGTGCATTCCCGCCGGGCTTCACCGGCCGTGACGGCCAGCCGCTGCCGCTGATCATCCGCAAGAGCGACGGCGGGTACAACTACGCCACCACCGATCTGGCCACGATCCGCTACCGGGTCCAGGACCTGCAGATCCACCGGGCCATCTACGTGGTTGGGGCGGCCCAGGCGCTGCACTTCCAGATGGTCTTCGCCGTCGCCAAGCAGGCGGGCTGGATCCCGGCGGAAGCGGTGTTCGAGCACGCCCAGATCGGCAACGTGCTGGGCACCGACGGGAAGATCCTGCGCACCCGGGCGGGCGACACGATCAAGCTGAGTGACCTGCTCGGCGAGGGCGTGGAGCGGGCCCGGGCGGTGTTTGCCGAGCTGAACCCCAGCCCCGACCTCGGTGAGCGGGAACGGGACGCGATCGCCGAGGCGGTGGGCATCGGCGCCATCAAGTACGCCGATCTGTCCACGGCCCGGGACAGCGCGTACGTGTTCGACTGGGATCGGATGATCTCGTTCAAGGGCAACACCGGGCCGTACCTGCAGTACGCCACCGCCCGGATCCGGTCCATCTTCCGCCGGGCCCAGGTCACCCCGGAGTCGGCCACCGGCCCGATCACGGTGTCCGAGCCGGGCGAGCGGGCGCTGGCGCTGCGGCTGCTGGGCTTCGGCGGGGCCGTCTGGCAGGCCGGTGAGAATGCGGAACCGCATGCGCTGGCCGGCTACCTGTTCGAGGTGGCCAGTGCGTTCACCACGTTCTACGAGCACTGCCCGGTGCTCAGTGCGCCCGAGGCGGCCGTTCGGGAAAGCAGGCTCGCGTTGTCCGCACTGACCCTGCGCGTGCTGCTCACCGGGCTGGAACTGCTCGGCATCCCAGTCCCGGACCGGATGTCGCCGGCCGCACCAGGCAAGTCCGCAGCCCGATCCCAGCGAAATCACAGGATTCGCGGGCCGCTGTCCCAGCCCGGGCCGGAATGCTCGGTGGTATGGATGACATGTACCGGCCCACTGACGGCGACCCGGAGGATCACCGGGGCACCGAGCAGTTCTGGCCGATGACCCCAGCCAGCCCCGCCGCCGCGGGGCCCGGCCAGCCGGCGCCGTCGGCTGGCCTCCGTGACCACTATGCCCGGGACCGGCGCCGGGCGCTGCGCTGGACGATCGGGCTGGCGGCGTGCCTGGCCGTGGCGGTGGGCGCCGTTTTCCTCGGCTTCTCCCTGGGCGGCCGCCCCGCCAGCGCGGCCGGTGCCTCGCCCGGCGCGCAAGCCCAGGGCGCCGCGCTCAACGCCGCGCTGAACTCGGCCGATTCGCCCGGCGTCCTGGCGCTGAGCGCCGCGCCGGCCGGCAGTGCCCCGGGCGGGAACGCCCCGGGCGGGAGCGCCGCGGCCCATCCCTGCGCCAAGGTGGCGGCGGCGGCCCGCGCCGACCGCCGGGCCGGGCGGCCCCAGGCGGCCCGGGCCGTCCGGGCAGCGGCGGCCCACTGCCGCGGCTGGCGGCGGCGGCTGCTCCACGCGACGCTGCTGCGCGGGATCGACGGCCAGTTCACCATCCGCACCGCTACTGGGCTGCGCACGCTGGCGTTCGAGCGGGGCACGGTGCAGTCGGTCAGCGGCAGCAGCCTCGTGGTGCGGGCGACCGACGGCACCACCTGGACCTGGGAGATGGTGAGCAACACCGTCGTCCGGGAGCACGGCGGCAAGGTGCAGCCCGCCGCGCTGAGCCAGGGCCAGGCCGTCTGGGTCGGCGGCCCGGTGACCTCGGGCGCCAAGGATGCCCGGCTGATCGTGATCAGCCCGCCGGGTGGGGCGGCGGGGGCGGTGCCGCACGCATCTGCCTCATCCACCCCGTCCGCGTCCGCCAGCTGACACCCAGCCAGCTGACACCCAGCCAGCTGGCGGCCGCGGTCACCGGCCCGTCGTTACCGGCTCCCGCAGGCCCCGACCGCGGGAGCCGGTAACCTTTGCTCGTTTCTCCCCGACGCCTGAGCCCTGGTGATGACAGACAACGACCGCATCCCGCAGGTGCTCGTCGTGGACGACGAGCTGAACATCCGTGAGCTGGTGCAGGTGGCGCTCAAGTTCCACGGCTGCGCGGTGACGACCGCGGCCACCGGCGCCGAGGCGCTGCGGCAGGCGGAGTCGGCCCGCCCGGACCTCATCGTCCTCGACGTGATGCTGCCCGACCTGGACGGGTTCGAGGTGTGCCGGCGGCTGCGGGCGGCCGGCGACGACGTCCCGGTGATCTTCCTGACGGCGCGGGACACCTCCTCGGACACGGTGACCGGCCTCGCGCTGGGCGGGGACGACTACGTGACCAAGCCGTTCTCGGTCGAGGCGCTAGTGGCCCGGGTCCGGGCGGTGCTGCGCCGGGCCAGCCGCGGCAGCGACGCCCCGGACGGCGACCACGGCGTGCTCCGGGCCGGTGACCTGGAGCTGGATGAGGCCCGCTGGACCGTGCACCGCGGCGGCGTCCCGGTGGATCTGTCCCCCACCGAGTTCCGGCTGCTGGCCTACCTGATGCGGCACCCGGGCCGGGTGCTGACCCGGGGCCAGTTGCTGGAGAACGTGTGGGGCTGGGACTACGCGGGGCAATCGCAGATCGTCGAGACGTACGTCAGCTACCTGCGGCACAAGCTGGACCCGCTGGGACCGCCGCTGATCCACACCCAGCGCGGCGTGGGCTACAGCCTGCGTCCGGTCCCGCCGGACGGCCCGCCCCGGCCCGGTCCCGGGCCGGAGGGATGACCGGGCCCGGGCGGCTGTCCCTGCGCGCCCGCCTGCTCGTCCTGCTCATCGCGGTCACCGGGGCCTTCCTGCTGATCATGGGCGTGGTCAGCGCGGCGGTGCTGAGCCACCGGCTCGGTGACCAGTTCAACGCCGAGCTGCGGGCCGCGGCGCAGCGGTCGCCGCAGCAGATCGCCAACAATCCCGGGGACTACGCGGCCGTGGAGATCACCCTCCGGCCGCTGACCGTCAGCCGGCTGACCGGGAACGGCGCCGCCACCAGCGAGCTGTTCACCGCGGTGAGCCGGCTCATCGCGGCGCGCACCGTGCGTGACTTCCTCGGTCAGGGGCCGTTCACGGTGCCGCACTCGTCCGGTCCGCGGCTGCGGGCGGTCGTCCGGGTGGTCCGTAACCCGGGCCAGGCCGGCCCGGGCGGGCGGGCTGTGCTGGTGGTGGCCCGCCCGGTCCGGATGGTCACCGACCAGGTCGGTGTGATCATCATTGCCGAGCTGATCACCGGCGGGACACTGCTGCTGCTGCTCGCGCTGGGCGGCCGGTGGCTGATCGGCCGGGGCCTGGCACCGTTGGACCGGATGGCCCGCACCGCGCTGGACATCACCTCGCGTGGCGACCTGACCACCCGGATGCCGGACTCCGACGGGCAGACCGAGGTGGGCCGGCTCGGCGGGGCGATCAACACCATGCTGGACCGGATCCAGCAGGCGTTCGGCGCCCGGCTGCGCTCCGAACAGAAGGTCCGCGAGTTCGCCGCGGACGCCTCGCACGAGTTGCGCACCCCGCTGACCACGATCCGGGGTTATGCCGAGCTGTACCGCCAGGGGGCGCTCGGCCCGGACCAGTTGCCCGACGCGATGCGCCGGATCGAGCAGGAGGCGAACCGGATGAGCACGATGGTCGCCGAGTTGCTGGAACTGGCCCGGCTGGACCGCACCACCTCGCTCGACCTGGCCGAGACCGACCTGGCCGGGCTGGTCCGGGACGCCGCCGCGGACGCCGCCGCGGTGGAGCCGGACCGCCCGGTCACCGTCCGGGCGCCGGACCGGCTGATCGCCGCCGTGGACGAGGCCCGGATCCGGCAGGTGCTGGCCAACCTGCTGGGCAACGTCCGGGAACACACCCCGCCGCGCACGCCGGCCGAGATCCGCCTCGCGGCCGGGCCCGGTGGGGCGGTGCTGGAGGTGGCGGACGCCGGCCCGGGCATGCCTGAGCAGGACGCGGCGCGGGCCTTTGACCGGTTTCACCGGGCCGCGGACCGCCCCGGCGGCCGGCCCGGCGACCCCGGCGGGGGCGGCAGCGGCCTGGGCCTGTCGATCGTTCAGGCCATCGCGGCCGCGCACGGCGGCCAGGCGGCGCTGGAATCGTGGCCGGGCCAGGGCACCCGGGTCCGGGTCTGGCTGCCAGCCGGCCCTGGGGTCACGGCCCGTCCGCCGGCGCGGCGGGAGCAGGCAGATGCTCGAACAGGTAGTAGATGGAGAGCAGGCCGTACAGGATGAGCGCGGCCACCGGCAGGCCGAACGCGGCCAGCAACGTCCCGGCCACGTAGACCAGCAGGCCGCCGGTGAAACCCGGGATCGACCGCCGCAGCGCCTCCGGTTCCGCCTGGCCGCCCAGCTTGGCCGCGTGCGTGACGACGTAGATCCACAGCCCGGCGAACCCGAACGAGATCAGAATCATGACCAGGCCGTAGGTCACCGCGGCGGGTGCGCCGCCGGAGGTGCGCAACTGGTCGGCCACCAGGGCGGTGGGCCACGGGATGGCCACCACGCCCAGCAGCAGGAACAGATTGAGCACCAGCACCGGCCGGTCCACCCGGGTGAAATGGGCGAAGATCGTATGGTGGTTCATCCACATGATCCCGATGGTCAGGAAGCTCACCACATACGCGAAGTAGGCCGCCCAGTTCCTGGTCAGATCGCTGTACTGGAGATAGTGGCCCAGGGGCTTGATGGCCAGCAGGTTGAACACGAGGACTGTGATGGCCACGGCGAAAACCCCGTCGCTGAACGCCTCTGCCCGCCGGCTGTCCACCCCCCGGACCTTAGCCGTCGGTGCGCGGTGACGCCCCCTCGCTCCCCGCTGCGGTACCGCTCCGCCGGCCCGGGCTGGCCTCTCCGGCCGCTGGGCTGCCGTTGCCGGCGGGCGCGGTGGCGGCGGACGCGGCCGTGGAGCGGACCAGCAACTGGGCGACGTCGATGACCTGGAGGGTGTCTTTGGCTTCGCCGCTGGCTTGTTTGGCGCTGACGGCGTCGCCGAGCATGACCAGGCAGTAGGGGCAGGCGGTGGAGATGGTGTCCGGGTCGGTGCCGAGGGCTTCGTCGATGCGTTCTTCGTTGATCCGTTTGCCGATGCGTTCTTCCATCCACATCCGGGCGCCGCCGGCGCCGCAGCAGAAGCCGCGGTTCTTGCACCGGTGCATCTCCTGGGTGGTCACGCCGGGGACCTGTTCCATGATTTCGCGGGGCGGGGTGAACACCTTGTTGTGCCGGCCCAGGAAGCACGGGTCGTGGTAGGTGATCTTCTCCTCGACCGTGCCCACGGGGGTGAGCTTGCCGTCGTCCACGAGCTTGGCGAGCAGCTGGGTGTGGTGGATGACCTCGTAGTTCCCGCCCAGCTGGGGGTATTCGTGGGCGATGGTGTTGAAGCAGTGCGGGCAGGACGCGACGATCTTCTTGCCGGGCTGGCCCAGCCCGGCTTCGTTCAGGGTCTCGACGTTCTGCTGGGCGGCCATCTGGTAGACGAACTCGTTGCCGATCCGCCTGGCGGGATCCCCGGTGCAGGTCTCGGCCGGGCCAAGCACCGCGAAGTTGACTCCGGCCTGGTGCAGCAGGGTGGCGATGGCGCGGGTGGTCTTGCGGGCCCGGTCTTCCAGCGCCCCGGCGCAGCCGACCCAGAACAGGTACTCCACGTCCGCTCCGATGGTGCCGTCGAGGACGGGGACGTCGAAGTCCAGGCCCTCGGCCCAGTCCATCCGGCGCGCCGCGCCCATCCCCCACGGGTCGCCCTTGTTCTCCAGGTTCTTCAGCATCGAGGAGGCCTCGGGCGGGAACGCCGACTCGATCAGCACCTGGTGGCGGCGCATCCCGTCGATGTGGTCGATGTGCTCGATGTCGACCGGGCACTCCTCCACACACGCCCCGCAGTTGGTGCACGCCCAGATCACGTCCGGGTCGATCACCCCGCCCGCGTCGGCGCCGCCGACCAGCGGCCGCCCCGCCTCGGCCTGCACCGCCTCTGGGAGCTTCTCCCGCTCCTCATCGCTGCCGGCCAGCAGCCAGGGGCCCTTGGCCAGCGCGTGATCGCGCAGGTCCAGGATCACCTGCTTGGGGCTCAAGGGCTTGCCGGTGGCCCACGCCGGGCACTGGGACTGGCAGCGCCCGCACTCGGTGCAGGTGGCCATGTCCAGCAGGCCCTTCCAGGTGAAGTCCTCGATCTTCCCGCGGCCGAAGACGTCGGTGTCCGGGTCGGCCTCCTCGAAATCGAGCACCTGCCCGTTGCTGCGCATCGGCTCCAGGCCGCCCAGCGCGTTGGGGCGGCGGGAAAACAGGACGTTGACCGGCGCCGCGAAGATATGCAGATGCTTGGAGTAGGTGATCAGCACCAGGAACGCCATGACCACCGCGATCTGCGCCAGGATGAACACCGCCTCCAGCACCGCGTTCACCCCGGTGCCCAGCGGCGCCAGCCAGTGCCCCACCAGTTGCGAGGCGAACGCGCCATGGGCATACGGGAAGACGCCCGTGTTGATCTGCGCGCCCCGGTACAGCAGCAGCGTCGCGACGACCAGGAAGATCATCGCCAGCGTCAGCCAGGCCACGGCGGTGTGCGAGCCGGTGAACCGCGAGGCCCGGCCCTCCCGCTCCGGCCGGTGCCGCCACCTGATCACCGCGAACGTGATGATCCCCGCCAGCACCGCCACCGCGAACAGATCCTCGATGAACCCGACCCACGCCCAGTGGCCGATCCCCGGGATCGCGAACGTCCGGGAGAACAGGTCCCCGTACGCCTCGATGATCGTCAGCAGCAGCACGGTGAAACCCCAGAACGTGAACGCGTGCGCCAGCCCCGGCACCGTCCACTTCAGCAGCTTGCGCTGCCCCAGCACCTCGGTCGCCTCGGCCTCCGCGTCGCGGCCCGGATGGGACCGCACCGCCGCCACCCGCTCCGGCGCCGGCTGCCCCGTCCGGCCCACCCGCACCAGCCACCACAACCGCCGGCCCGCCAGACCCAGCGCCACCGCCGTCAGCACCAGCCCGATCACCATCCGCGTAACCACTCAAGCCTCCTCATGCGGCCAAGCACGCAAAGGCGTGCTGCGCCGGCTGCCACCGTACGCCCGGGCCTGCCACCCAGCGCCTTACCACGGCGGGCAACACCACGATCCGGTCATCCTACCCACCAGTAACTTAGCGGATGGCCGACCGGGTGGCCGAGTGCCCGGGCTGCGGCCCTCCGGCGCCCCCCAGCGCCTCCGCCGTCCTCCGCCGTTCCGCCGTCCTCCGCCGTTCCGCCGTCCTCCGCCGCCTCCAGCGTCCTTTCCCGTTGTCCGCCGTTCTCGGCCGACCGACCCGCGAGTGCCCCGGATCCGGAACTCCGTGCCACATCGGTCTTTACGCAATCTTTCCCCATCCGCGCCACTATTCCGGCAAACCAGCGAGGCGGCTGGAACGTCCTTGTGGTGTTGCGATTCCCGGGGGGATCGCTCCGACGGAGGACAGGCATGTCACGCCGAACAGGAAGCAGATTCTCCCGGGACGACGGGGCCGTGGCGCGCGGAGACCTGGCCGCGCGCTCCGGCGCCGCTCGCTGGCCCGCCGCTCGCTGGCCCGCCGCTCGCTGGCCCGCCGCTCGCTGGCCCGCCACTCGCTGGCCCGCCACTCGCTGGGCCGTGGGACGGTGGCCCGTGGGGCGGTGAGCCGCCCGGCGGTCGCTGGGCCGCGCGGTACAGGCGGGAGTGGCCACCGGGCGGTAGCGGGCGCGCTGGCCTGTGCCCAACCCGGTCGCCGGGGGCTTTGCCGAGCTCAGGTCGGTGACCTGCCTGTCGGCCACAAACTGCGTGGCCGTAGGCGACTACGCCGACTCGGCCGGCAGTTACGAAAGGCCGCTCGCCGCGCGGTGGAACGGGGCCAGGCCAGCGGGGCCCCCGTTATCGCCTCCGCGGCGTGGCATGAACCGGTGCCCGGCGGGGCATGCCATGCCGCGGAATCTTTTTGCGCGCAGAGAAGTTGAGCTAGACAGACTCAACTCATTTGCCACGGGGGACCGCTCCTGGCAAACTTGAGCCCGCAAGGCTCAAGTCTTAGAACTACGACCATACAAGGACTACACATGGCACGTGCGGTAGGAATCGACCTCGGGACCACCAACTCCGTCGTCGCAGTGCTCGAGGGCGGCGAGCCGACGGTGATCGCCAACGCGGAGGGCTCACGGACCACCCCGTCCGTCGTGGCCTTCGCGAAGAACGGCGAGGTTCTCGTCGGCGAGGTCGCCAAGCGCCAGGCGGTAACCAACGTGGACCGCACGATCCGCTCGGTCAAGCGCCAGATGGGCACCGACTGGACCGTCAAGATCGATGACAAGAAGTTCACCGCCCAGCAGATCAGCGCGTTCATCCTGCAGAAGCTCAAGCGGGACGCCGAGTCCTACCTGGGCGAGACGATCACCGACGCGGTGATCACCGTCCCCGCGTACTTCAGCGACGCGCAGCGGCAGGCCACCAAGGAGGCCGGCCAGATCGCCGGGCTCAACGTGCTGCGCATCATCAACGAGCCCACGTCCGCGGCGCTCGCCTACCACCTGGAGAAGGAGGGCGAGGCTACCATCCTGGTGTTCGACCTGGGTGGCGGCACGTTCGACGTCTCGCTGCTGGAAGTCGGCGACGGCGTCGTCGAGGTGAAGGCCACCAGCGGTGACAACCACCTCGGTGGTGACGACTGGGACCAGCGGATCGTGGACTGGCTGGTCCAGGACTTCAAGAACGGCTACGGCATCGACCTGTCCAAGGACAAGATGGCGCTGCAGCGGCTGCGCGAGTCCGCGGAGAAGGCCAAGATCGAGCTGTCCGGCTCCGCCGAGACCACGATCAACCTGCCCTACATCACCCACTCCGAGCAGGGCCCACTGCACCTGGACACCAAGCTCACCCGCGCGGAGTTCCAGCGGATGACCAGCGACCTGCTGGACCGCTGCAAGGTCCCGTTCCAGCAGGTGATCAAGGACGGGAACACCAAGCTGAGCGACATCCAGCACGTGGTGCTGGTCGGCGGTTCCACCCGGATGCCCGCCGTGGTGGACCTGGTCAAGGAACTGACCGGCGGCAAGGAGCCGAACAAGGGCGTCAACCCGGACGAGGTCGTCGCGGTCGGTGCCGCGCTGCAGGCCGGTGTGCTCAAGGGCGAGGTCAAGGACGTCCTGCTGCTGGACGTGACCCCGCTGTCGCTGGGCATCGAGACCAAGGGCGGCATCTTCACCAAGCTGATCGAGCGGAACACCACCATCCCGACAAAGCGGTCGGAGATCTTCACCACCGCGGACGACAACCAGCCGTCGGTGCAGATCCAGGTGTTCCAGGGTGAGCGCGAGATCGCCGCGTACAACAAGAAGCTCGGCATGTTCGAGCTGTCCGGCCTCGCGCCCGCGCCACGCGGCATCCCGCAGATCGAGGTCGCGTTCGACATCGACGCTAACGGGATCGTCAACGTCTCCGCCAAGGACCTGGGCACCGGCAAGGAGCAGCGGGTGACCATCTCCGGCGGCTCCGCGCTGGGCAAGGACGAGATCAGCCGGATGATGGCAGAGGCGGAGAAGTTCGCCGCCGAGGACGCCGCCCGCCGCGAGGAGGCCGAGGTCCGCAACCGCGCGGACTCGCTGGCCTACCAGACGGAGAAGTTCCTGGCCGAGAACGCCGAGAAGGTGCCCGCGGACATCAGGTCCGAGGTGGAGTCGGCGGTCGCTGACCTGAAGAAGGCCCTGGAGGGCACCGACACCGAGGCGATCAAGGACGCCACCGACAAAGCCGCCCAGGCCAGCCAGAAGATGGGGACCGCCATCTACGCGCAGGCCCAGGCGTCTTCGGCCGAGAACACGGCCGAAACCGACAGCGCCGGCCCGGCGGCCGATGACGACGAGGTCGTCGAGGCCGAGATCGTGGACGAGGACCGGAACGCTGGAGAAGGTGGCGCCGCCTGATGAATTCGCCAGAGGACACCAACACAGGGCCGGTGATCCGTGACCTCAGGCGCATCGACCCGGTGACCGGGCAGGTGCGGCACCCGGACCAGCAGGGACGGCCTGAGCCGGACCCGCGGGCGCCCGGCAAGCCCCGCCCTGGCCGTCACGCGGCCTCCAAGCCGGGTGGCACCGGGGCGCGGCCGACGGGTGCGCCGTCTGCGGGCGGTGCGGCCGACGGGCCGCCCCCGGGCCCGGCGGGGCCGCCGCCCGGCGGCCCGGCTCCGGGTGCGCCCGGGCCGGGTGGCCCCGGGGCCACCGGCCAGCCGGAGTCAGGCCAGGCCGCGGGGAGCCCGGCGGCGGGTACGCCCGGCGCGGCCCCGGCCGGCCCGGCGCCGCAGGGCGCACCCGCCGGTCCACCGGCCGGCGGGGCGGGAGCGGACGGGCTGGCCGCCCAGCTCGCCGAGCGCACCGCTGACCTGCAGCGCCTCCAGGCCGAATACGCCAACTACCGGAAGCGCGTCGAGCGGGACCGGCTGGCCGTGCGGGAGCAGGCGCTGGCCAACGTGCTGAGCGCGCTGCTGCCGGTGCTCGATGACATCGGCCGGGCTCGGGAGCACGGCGAGCTCACCGGGGGGTTCAAGTCCGTCGGGGAGTCGCTGGAGGCGATCGCCGCCAAGCTGGGGCTGGAGAGTTTCGGTGACGCCGGCGACTCGTTCGACCCGCGGGTCCACGAGGCGCTCATGCACTCCTACTCACCCGACGTGACCGAGCCCACCGCCGTGCAGATCCTGCAGCCCGGCTACAAGGTGGGCGACCGGATCATCCGGCCGGCCCGGGTCGCGGTAGCGGAGCCAGGCGCCGGGCCTGACGGTGGCGAGCCGTCGTCCGCTGACCAGGGCACGGGCCCGGGCCGCTCCCGGGGCACTCCGGCGGGCAACAACTGACCCCCCGGGGAGAGGTAGTAAGTGAGCACAAAGGACTTCCTCGAGAAGGACTACTACAAGGTCCTGGGCGTCTCCAAGACGGCCTCCGCCGACGAGATCAAGAAGGCGTACCGCAAGCTGGCCCGCAAGTACCACCCGGATGCCAACAAGGGTGACGCCAAGGCGGAGGAACGGTTCAAGGAGATCTCCGAGGCCTACAACACCCTGTCGGACAGCAAACGGCGCAAGGAGTACGACGACGCCCGCTCGCTGTTCGGTGGCGGATTCCGCCGCCCGGGTGCGGGCGCCGGCCCGGCTGGCCAGGGCGGCGGCTTCGGCGGATTCGACCTGGGCGACCTGTTCGGCGCCGGGAACACCGGCGGCGGCGCAGGCGGCGCAGGCGGCGGTGGTCTCGGGGACATCCTCGGTGGCGTGTTCGGCCGCGGCGGCGGCCGGACCGCCACCGCCCGCCCGCGGCGCGGCGCGGACGTCGAGACCGAGACGTCGCTGTCGTTCAGCGACGCGCTCGACGGCGTCACGGTCAGCCTCCGGCTGGCGGGCGAGGGGCCCTGCCCCACCTGCCGGGGCACCGGGGCCAAGGCGGGCACCGTGCCCCGCGTCTGCCCGAACTGCGAGGGCACCGGCCAGGAAAGCCGGAACCTCGGTAGCTTCGCGTTCTCCGAGCCGTGCCACGAATGCCGGGGCCGCGGCCTGGTGGTGGACGACCCGTGCCCGGTGTGCTCGGGCAGCGGCCGGGCGATGAGCACGCGCACGATCCAGGCGCGCATCCCGGCCGGGGTGGCCGACGGTCAGCGGATCAAGCTGCGGGGCAAGGGCGCGCCCGGCGAGCGCGGCGGCCCCGCCGGTGACCTGTACGTCCGGGTGCACGTCAGCCCGCACCCGGTCTTCGGCCGGTCCGGGTACAACCTCACGGTCACCGTCCCCGTGACGTTCGCCGAGGCCACGCTGGGCGCGGAGATCAAGGTGCCGTCGCACCGGGGTGCCCCGGTCAGTGTGCGGATCCCGGCGGGCACCCCCAGCGGGCGGACCTTCCGGGTCCGCGGCAAGGGTGTGCGCCGGACGGACGGCACGAACGGCGACCTGCTGGTCACCGTGCAGGTTCAGGTGCCGGAGCACCTGAACACCCAGGCCCGCAGCGCCCTGGAGGCTTTCCGGGAGGCGACCGCCGGCCAGGACCCGCGCGATGACCTGCTGCAGCGGGCCAGGAGCAGCTGACATGAGCAGCCCGTTCGATGTCTCCGACGACACGCCGGTCTACGTCATCTCGGTGGCGGCCCAGCTGGCCGGCCTGCACCCGCAGACGCTGCGGGCCTACGACCGGATGGGGCTGGTCTCGCCGGGCCAGCCCGCCGGTCACGGCCGGCAGCGCCGCTACTCGCTGCGGGACGTGCTGGCGCTGCGTGAGGTGCAGCGGCTCTCCCAGGCGGAGGGCGTGAACCTGTCCGGCATCAAGCGGATCCTGGAGCTGGAGGAGCGGCTACGGCTGCACGAACAGCGTCTCGCGGAGGTCAGCACGGAACTGTCCCAGCTGCGCACGGAGCTGGAGACGACCCGCGCGGTGGCGGCCCGGCTGGCCGGGCTGCTGCGCGCCCGGGCCGGTGGGGCCCAGCTCGTGCCGGCCCGCCGCCGCCCGGCGCCCGCGCCGGGCGGCCCGGGCCCTGCCCAGCAGGCGGTGCACCGCCCGGCTATCCCGATGAGCGGCCGGCCCCGGAGCGAGGACCAGTCCGCCGCCAGCGGCGGCCGGTTCTCCGCCGCCGAAACGGCGGCGGCCCCGGACGGCCGCGAACTACCCAGCCACCCGGGCTGACCCGGGCGGCATCAACCGCAGACCACGGATCATCGCGATCCAGAAAGCAACCATGGACGACAAGCTCACCCGTAAGAGCCAGGAGGCTCTCTCCGCCGCGGTGCGGCGGGCGACCACCGACGGCAACCCGCATGTGGAGCCGCTGCACCTGCTGGCCGCTCTGATCAGCCAGGAGGGGGGCACCGCGGCGCCGTTGCTGCGCGCCGTCGGCGCCGACCCGCAGGCCATCGGCAGCAGCGCGGAGACACTGGTCTCGCGGCTGCCCAAGGCCGCCGGCACGTCGGTCAGCGCCCCCGACATGGCCCGGCCGCTGCTGGCCACGCTGGCCACCGCGGCCAAGCGGGCCCGGGAACTGGACGACGAGTACGTCTCGACCGAGCACCTGCTGGTCGGGCTGGCCGCCGACGGCGGCCAGGCCGCTGATCTGCTGCGCCGCGCCGGAGCCGGCCCGGCCGAGCTGCTCGGGGCGTTCGAGAAGGTGCGCGGGCACGCCCGGGTCACCACGGAAGACCCGGAGGGCACCTACCAGGCGCTGGAGAAGTACGGCATCGACCTCACCCAGCAGGCCCGGGACGGCAAGCTCGACCCGGTGATCGGCCGGGACGCGGAGATCCGGCGGGTGATCCAGGTGCTGTCCCGCCGGACCAAGAACAACCCGGTACTCATCGGCGAACCGGGCGTGGGCAAGACCGCCGTCGTCGAGGGCCTGGCTCAGCGGATCGTGGCCGGCGATGTGCCCGAGTCGCTGCGCGGCAAGCGGCTGGTCGCGCTTGACCTGGGTTCCATGGTGGCCGGCGCCAAGTACCGCGGTGAGTTCGAGGAACGGCTCAAGGCCGTGCTGAACGAGATCCGGCAGAGCGAGGGCCAGGTCATCACGTTCATCGACGAGCTGCATACGGTGGTCGGGGCGGGTGCCGCGGAAGGCGCCATGGACGCGGGCAACATGCTCAAGCCGATGCTGGCCCGGGGCGAGCTCCGGATGGTCGGTGCCACCACGCTCGACGAGTTCCGCGAGCGGATCGAAAAGGACCCCGCTCTGGAGCGGCGGTTCCAGCAGGTCTTTGTCGGGGAGCCCTCGGTCGAGGACACCATCGCCATCCTGCGCGGGCTCAAGGGGCGGTACGAGGCGCACCACAAGGTGCAGATCTCGGACGCCGCCCTGGTCGCAGCGGCTACCCTGTCGGACCGCTACATCACCGCGCGGTACCTGCCGGACAAGGCCATCGACCTCATCGACGAGGCCGCGTCCCGGCTGCGGATGGAGATCGACTCCCGGCCGGTCGAGATCGACGAGCTGCAGCGGTCAGTGGACCGGATGAAGATGCAGGAGATGGCGCTGGCCCGGGAGGACGACCCGGCCAGCAAGGAGCGGCTGGAGCGGCTCCGCGCCGACCTGGCCGACCGGCAGGAGCAGCTGACCGCGCTGCTGGCCCGCTGGGACCGGGAAAAGGCCGGGCTGAACCGGGTCGGCGAGCTGAAGCAGCGGCTCGATGATCTGAAAGGCCAGGCCGAACGGGCGCAGCGGGACGCGGACTTCGCCACGGCGTCGCGGATCATGTACGGCGAGATCCCAACGCTGGAGGCTGAGCTGGCCGCCGCGGCCAACGACGCGGCCGCGCAGGAGCAGGGTGGCGCGGACGGGCCCGCCGAGGGCGCCCCGATGGTCAAGGAGGAGGTCGGCCCGGACGACGTGGCCGACGTGGTCTCGTCCTGGACCGGCATTCCGGCCGGCCGGCTGCTGGAAGGCGAGACCGGCAAGCTGCTCCGGATGGAGGACGAGCTGGGCCACCGCATCGTCGGCCAGGCGCGCGCCGTTCAGGCGGTGTCGGACGCCGTCCGCCGCTCACGGGCCGGGGTGGCCGACCCGGACCGGCCGTCGGGCTCCTTCCTGTTCCTCGGCCCCACCGGGGTGGGCAAGACCGAGCTGGCCAAGGCGCTGGCCGAGTTCCTGTTCGACGACGAGCGGGCCATGGTCCGTATCGACATGAGCGAGTACAGCGAGAAGCACTCGGTGGCCCGGCTGGTCGGCGCGCCGCCCGGCTACGTCGGCTACGAGGAAGGCGGCCAGCTGACGGAGGTCGTCCGGCGCCGTCCCTACTGCGTGGTGCTGCTCGACGAGGTGGAGAAGGCCCACCCTGAGGTCTTCGACATCCTGCTGCAGGTGCTCGACGACGGGCGGCTCACCGACGGCCAGGGCCGGACGGTCGACTTCCGGAACACGATCCTGATCCTCACCTCCAACCTCGGCTCCCAGTTCATCGCGGATCCGGCGCTGAGCGAGGCGGCGAAGCGGGACGCGGTGATGAAGGTGGTGCAGGCCACGTTCAAGCCCGAGTTCCTGAACCGGCTGGACGACGTGATCCTGTTCGACTCGCTGTCGACCGACGAGCTGAGCCAGATCGTCGACCTCCAGATCGCGCGGCTGGGCCGCCGGCTGGCCGACCGCAGGCTAACCCTGTCGGTCACCCCGGCCGCCCGGGAATGGCTGGCGCTGACCGGGTTCGACCCGATCTACGGGGCCCGGCCGCTGCGCCGCCTCATCCAGTCGGCCATCGGTGACCAGCTGGCCCGGGCCCTGCTGTCCGGCCAGATCAGTGACGGAGAACCGGTGGTCGTGGACCTGGACACCGCGTCGGACGCGCTGACGGTGCGCCGGGCTCAGCTGTCCCCGGCCGGGGCCGCCGGATCCGACGGCAGCTCGTCGAGCAGCTTGTCGTAATCGTCCTCGGGCAGCCCGAGGTCGTTACGGATCCGGTACCGCAGGGTCAGCAGCAGCCGCAGTTCGGTGGGGTCACCGCCGGCGGATGCCTGGGCCCGGCTGGGGACTGGGACCGCCATCCCGGCGTCCCAGCCGCCGCCCAGCCGGCCCAGGCACAGCCCTACCCCCGTGGTCACCCAGCGCAGCGCGCCGCGCAGCTCAGACCGCTCCACGAGGAGTTCCGCCACCAGGTCATAGATGCGGGGATCGGTCGGCTGCTCCTGCTCGATCTGCCGGATCAGCGCCTCCGCCTCGGCCGGCCGGTCCATCATGAACAACGCGCGGGCCAGCGGGACCCGCGGGTCGACGAAGGCGCGGCCACCGTCCTCCAGGGCGCGCTGGAATCCCTCGGCTGCGGCTACCGGGTCATCGGCGAGCAGCCACTGCTCCCCGGCGCGCAGGTACGCCTCGGCCCGGGGAAACTCGTCGGTTTGCGTGCCGGTGGTGGCCAAACCGATCATCTGCTCGGCTGCCGCCCGGTGATCTCCCGTGCAAGCGGCGTCGAACTCAATCGCATCGAACAGGTCCCGAGTCAGCAACACCACGTCACCGGACGTACCCAGCCAGGGGCCGGTTCCAACGCCAGGAACGAACTCAGTCACGGCGTAACTACGCTATCTGCGCGAACGTTCCAAAGCGTCCCAGAAGCCACGGCGCAGCGCGTGCCGGGTCTCGTCATGCAGCAGTGAATCGATGGGCAGCGCTGAGTCCTGCAGCAGCCTTGCTTCCAGATCGGACGGCATGCGCGGCTTACGGGCAAGGACGGCCTCCAGCCAGAGCGCCGGGGCTTCACGAGCCACCGACTGACCGAATTCAAATCCCTCGGCGTGCGCGGCCTGGACCGCATCAGCGAGGGGCAGGCCCTGGCCTGGGGGGGCAGGGGGACCAGAGCTGGCGGACCCAGGTGTGTTGTAGGACCCTTGCGGCGGCACGTACCCCTGGCTGCCGCCCTGGTTCTGCGGCGGGGATGACGGGTACTGCCCGGGAAGCAGCTGCTCGGGCGGCAGGACCCCGTAACCGCCCGGCTGATACGGGCGCGAGGGGGCGGCCGTGCCCGGCTGCTGGCCGCCCGGCGATCCGGGCAACGGCTGTGGCCGGGGCACGCCGTTGGGCGCGGGCAGGTCCGATCCCGGCCCCTGGTAGGAGCCGCGCGGCGGTGCCTGGTAGAGGCTGCCACCCGGCTCGTCACGGGACTGCTGAGCGGGGGACTGCTGAGCGGGGGACTGCTGAGCGTGGGCACCGCGGGCCCGCAGGTCGGGCAGGCCGGGCTGCTGGCCCGGTGGCATGGCCTGCTGGCCCGGTGGCATGGACGGCCCCGGCATGGACGGCCCGGGCATGGGCGGCTGGCGGCCCGGCATGGAGGTCTGTCCCGGCAGCTGCGAATGCCCGGGTATGGACGGCTGGCCAGTCCCGGGGAGACCCGGCTGGCCCGGGGGCGGCTGGGCGCCGGGCATGGCCGTGCCCGCGTCCGGCAGCCCCGGCACCGACCCGGACTGCTGCCCCGCCGACCGGGGCGCAGCCCCGACGGCCTGCTGGCCCGGCACCTCAGACGGCCTGGCCGACGGCCCGCCCGGGACCGGCTGGCCCGGGACCGGCCCGCCCGGGACCGGCTGGCCCGGGACCGGCTGGCCCGGGACCGGCTGGCCCGGGACCGGCTGGCCCGGGACCGGCTGGCCCGGGACCGGCTGGCCCGGGACCGGCTGGCCGGAAGCGGCCTGATCCTGGTGGCGCTGCGGAGTCGTGCCTCCCTGGCCGAGCGGATCGGCCAGGCCGCTGGGGAACGCGGCGCTGCCCGATGGCTGGTCACTGTCCCGGCCGCCCGGCATCGGCTGGCGGCTGGGCGGCCCGCCGGTCTCCCGCCGCGGCAGCGGCGGTGCCTGCGGGGCAGTGGCCATCGGCTGCGCGGCGCGCTGGTACTCCGCCACGACCGGCGCGGTGTAGATGGCCGGCGGCGCGGGAGGCGCCCCCGCCAGCGCCTGCTGGCCGAGCGGGCCGGTCACCGGGCCGTGCCCGTTGGTGAGCGCCCGCCCAGCGGGCACCGGCAGCTGGTACGGCTCACCGGCACCGATCGCCGCGGGTGCGGGCACCAGTTCGGTGTACGGCCGCAGGTGCCCTTCGCCGATCTCGATGATGTCGTCGCATTCCTGCCGCAGGCTACGCGAGATGGTCCAGTTCCCGCCCACGGTGATGTGCACGATGAGCACCCGGATACCCAGGTCCTGCACGTCGGCCACGACCTGGGCAAGATCTTCTTCCGCACTCACCAGCAGCGCGTCACTGATGGCGTTGTTGCGGGCGAGGGTGGTCAGGTCACGGCGGATCTCCGCCTCGACGCCCTCCCGGCGGCCCGGCCGCGTCCGGCCCAGCCGCAGTTTGAGGCCGGGCAGGTCAGCCAGGACGTCGTGCTCGGACGTGCGCCGACCCTCGACGGCCGCCTCGTACCAGTAGCAGCGGAGCAGCGGGAGGTTGGTCCGCTCGCGGGCGATGTTCCCCAGGAACTGGAGGAGGCCTGCGTAATGCCAGGATACGGACTCTCGGTGGCGGGTTCCGTGGACGGCCATCGCGCCATCCGCCAGCACGTAGCCCGCGTCCACGAACAGCGCGCACCGATCCACGCGGCACCGTCCTTCCCTCGACGCGAGACGTTACCAGCGCCCAGTCGCCATTGTGGTGGATCGCCCGCAGGTCGCGGGCTTCCTTGCCCGAGAAGTCCGCTCTCGGCAAAAGCATCCCCGGTCCCTGCACACGGCCCGGCAGAATCTCCCGCCATGCGACTTCTGGTCTTGGGGGGTACCCGGTTCCTCGGACGTGCCATCGTGGACGAAGCGATCCGGCGCGGCTATGACGTCACGACCTTCTCGCGGGGGCTGAGCGGCGAGCCCCGGCCGGGTGCCGAGGCATTGCACGGAGACCGTACCAGCTACCCGGACCTGCTCAGGCTGGCAGAGCGAGAATTCGACATCGCCATCGACACCTCGGTGATCGCCCCCCGGCACGTGGCCGCGTCGGCCGAACTGCTGGCCCCGCGGGTGCGTCACTACACCTACGTTTCCAGCCTCTCCGTGTACGCCGATTTCGGCTCCGAGCCGGTCAGTGAGGACTCCCCGGTCGTCGACTGCCCACCCGACGCCGACGGCACGGTGGAGACGCTCGGATACGCGGAACTCAAGGCCGGTTCCGAGCGGGCGGTGCAGGAGACAGTACCCGGCCGGTGCCTGATCGTCCGGCCCGGGCTGATCATCGGGCCGCACGAGAATACCGCGCGGCTGCCCTGGTGGCTGGGCCGGATGGCGCGCGGTGGGACGGTCCTCGCGCCGGGTGAGCCGGGGCGCCCGGTCCGGGCGACCGACGCCCGGGATCTCGCTACCTGGCTGGTGGACAACACCCGGCGCGGCATCCCCGGAGTGGTGAACGTCCCCGGACCGGAGGGCACCACGTTCGGGGAACTGCTGACCGACTGTGCCGAGGTCACCACGGCCGATCGCGGCACCGCCGCCGGCCCGGGCGGGGCCACCGCCGCCGGCCCGGGCGGGGCCACCGCCGCCGGCCCGGGCGGGGCCACCGCCGCCGGCCCGGGCAGGGCCGCTTCCACGGGCGGAGCGGTTGTGCTGCGCTGGGTGCCGGATCAGGTGCTGCTGGCGGCCGGGGTGGAGCCGTGGATGGAACTGCCGATGTGGGCCCCCCAGACGCCGGAGTTCGCCGCCATCTGGGAGGTCACCGGAGACCGCGCGGTGCGGACCGGCCTGAACTACCGGCCGCTCCGCGACACGGTCCGTGACACCTGGCGCTGGCTCCGCCGGGACCCGGCCGGCCGCTCCGGCGGGCAGGCCGACCCATCGCGGCCCCGGATCGGTCTGGACCCGGCGAAGGAGCAGGCCATCCTGGCCGGCCTGGGGTAGCCCGCCACGGCCACCTCCCCCGGGGTCATACGACCGTCACTTACCGGCCACTGGATGGCGCGTTCCGGATATTTCCGTAACTGGCCGGGTCGCGTGCCATCATTACCCCAGCAGATTTCCAGTCACGCCGCATTCCCCCGCCATGCCGCGCGTTCCTGGCCGCCCGAAGGGATTCGCCATGGCGTACGGGGCCCACCACTCTTCTACTGTCCCAGCCGCGGGAGCACGGCCACGTCCCGCTGGCCGCGCTGGCCGACGGGCGCGTGCCGCCGTCGCCGCGGTGATCCTGGCCAGCAGCGCTCTAGCCGGGACCAGCATCTTGCCGTCCAAGCTGACCGCACCGGCCCGCGCCGACGAGGTCACGGCCGCTCAGGACAACCTGCGCACCGGATGGGACCCGCACGAGCCGGGGCTGTCGCCCGCCGTGCTGCGCGGCGGCACGTTCGGGCAGCTGTTCTCCACCGCCGTGCAGGGCCAGGTCTACGCACAGCCGGTGGTGGCCGGCGGCACCGTCATCGTGGCCACCGAGAACGACTGGGTGTACGGGCTCAACGCGGCGACGGGCGCGGTCGCCTGGTCCCGTCAGCTGGGTGCACCCTGGCCTGCCAGCGCGGAGGGCTGCACCGATCTGACCCCTGACGTGGGCGTCACCGGCACTCCGGTCTTTGACCCGGCTACGGGCACGGTCTACCTGGTGTCCCAGGAGGTCCCGGCGGGCGCCGACGCGTATCACCCGGAATTCTTCATGCACGCCCTGGACGCGCAGACGGGGGCGGAGCAGGCTGGCTGGCCGGTGCCGATCCACGGTGCCCCGGTCAACGACCCGGGCCGGCCGTTCAACTCCTACACCGAGCTGCAACGCCCGGGCCTGCTGCTGCTCGGCGGCTCGGTCTACGCCGGGTTCGGGTCGCATTGCGACATCACTCCCTACGCCGGCTACGTGGCGGGCGTGAACACCGGCAGCCGGGCCCTGACCCTGTGGACTGACGAGGCCGGCATCACCGACAACATGGCCGGCATCTGGCAGGCTGGCGGCGGTCTCATGTCCGACGGCCCCGGCCGGATCTTCCTGGCCACCGGGAACGGCGTTTCCCCGGGCCCGGCCCCGGGCACCAGCCCACCCCAGGAACTCGGCGACGCGGTGGTCCGGCTCGGGGTGGCGGCGGACGGTTCGCTGCAGGCGCAGGACTTCTTCAGCCCGCAGAACGCACCCGCGCTCGACGCGGCCGACCTCGACTTCGGGTCCGGAGGCCCGGTCGGCCTGCCCTTCGGGACCGGAGCCGATCCTGGCCTGCTGGCCCAGGCGGGCAAGGATGGCCGGATCTTCCTGCTGAAAACCGGCGCTCTGGGTGGCCGGGAACAGGGCCCGGGCGCCACCGACCTGGTCGCCGGCCAGGCCGGCCCGTACGGCGGCCAGTGGGGCCACCCGGCGGCCTTCGGCGACACGACCACGGTGACGCCGGCCAACACGGCCAGCGCCCAGGACTACCTGTATTACGTCGGCCATTCCGACTACCTGCGGGTGCTGAAGTTCGGCCTGAACAGCACCGGGAACCCGGTGCTGACCGACGTGGCGAACTCCGCGGCGACGTTCGGGTACACCTCCGGATCGCCGGTCGTCACCTCCTCCGGGACAGACCCGTCCACGGCCGTCATCTGGGAAGTGGCCGCGGCCGGAGCCGGCGGAGCCAGCGGCACGCTGGAGGCATTTCCCGCGGCCCCGTCCACCACCTGCACCGGCACCGCACCGTGCACCCTGAGCCCGCTCTGGTCAGCTCCGATCGGCACGGCGGCCAAGTTCTCCGTGCCCGCCACGGACAGCGGCCGGGTCTACGTGGGCACCCGCGACGGGCACGTACTCGGCTTCGGCAGCCCCAGTAAGGCGCCGCTCACCGGCGCTGCGCCGATCAACTTCGGGCATGTCAACGTCGGCGGGTCGGCCACGGCCACCGCGACACTGACCGCGACCACCGGCGTGACGGTCACCGGCGTGAGCACCGTCAGCACCGCGGCCCCCAACCCCTTCGGCACCGGCCCGGTCACCGCGACCACCAATGGGGTAGCCGGGCCGGTCGCCTTCCCGGTGACGCTGGCCGCCGGCGACAGCCTGCAGGTACCGGTGACGATGAAACCGCTGCAGCCCGAGGGCGCGACCGGCGCGCTGGCCGTGGCCACCGACTCGGCCAACTATCCCACCATCAACGTTCCGCTGACCGGCGACGGCACCGAGACCGGGCTGTTCCCGTCGGCGGGAGCGCTGACCTTCAGCACGGTGGCGAAGCTGGCCACCACGCAGAGCGTGAACATCACCAACGACGGGACGACCGCTGAGAAGGTGAGCTCGGTCACTGCCCCGGCGGCACCGTTCCATGCCAGCGGCCTGCCCGCGGCCGGCGCCACGCTCAACGCTGGGCAGTCGATCGTGGTGTCGGTCAGCTATGCCCCGGCCACGGCCGGGACCAGCCAGTCCGCGCTGGTGATCCGCGGTTCGGGCGGCACCGCGACCGTCACGCTGACCGGGACCGCCGCCGCCGATACCAGCCAGCTGACACCGTCAGCGCAGCGGGTCGGCTTCGGCTCGGTGCCGCTCGGCCAGCAACGCACCGTCACCGTGGACATCAGTAACACCGGGAACCTGCCGGCCATGATCACCTCGGCGAGCACGCTGCCCGCTCCCTTCGACGCCCCCAGCCCGGTGACCGCCGGGCTGCCGGTCAATCCCGGTTACGACTTCAAGGTCCCGCTGACCTTCACCCCGGCCAGTACCGGGCGGGTTGCCACCAGTTACCGGCTGACCTGGACCGACGCGGTGGGGGCGCACAGCCTGGTGATACCGGTCGCCGGCACCGGTGTCGCGGCCGCCGCCGGGCACACCGCGGTGAGTTCGCCCGGCGGCGGGTGGACCCTCAACGGCAGCGCCCGGATGTCAGGCCGCAACCTGGTCCTCACCCCGGCCGCGAAAGGCACGACCGGCTCGGCCGTCTATCCCGTCCCCGAACCGGGCAACGGGCTGCACGTCACGTTCACCGCGCAGCTCAGCGGTGGCACCGGCGGCGACGGGCTCACGTTCAGCATGCTGAACGCGGCCCACGCAGGCCCCCGGGCGCTCGGCGCCGCCGGCGGTGGCCTCGGCTTCGCCGGCCTTCGCGGAGTCGCCGTCACGCTGGATACTTACAAGAACCCGGGGGATCCGTCCGCTAACTTCGTCGGCATCGCCACCGGGACGTCCGCCGGCCACCTGAAGTACGCGGCCACGGCCACCCGCGTGCCCAAGCTGCGGGTCGGCCGGCACACCGTGGGCGTCAGCGTGTCCGGCGGCAGGATGACCGTCACCGTGGACGGCACCCGGTACCTGTCCACCGCGGTGACCCTGCCGCCGTCGGTGCTGCTGGCCTTCACCGGGGCCAGCGGGGGGCGCACCGACGGGCACACGGTCTCCGGCGTCAGCGCCAGCGCCGGGGGCGCTGCGGTGCCACCGCCCGGCGGCGGCTGGTCCTACAACGGCAGTTCCGGCTTGACCGGGTCGGACACCAGGCTGACCCCGGCGGTCAAGGACGCGGCCGGGTCGGTCGTCTACCCGGCACCGGTGACCGCGGCCGGGCTGCAGGTCACTTTCGACGCCCAGTTGGGGGGCGGCAGCGGCGCTGACGGGCTCACCCTGGCCCTGCTGAACCCGGCCCGGTCCGCGGCCACCTCGCTCGGCCGCGACGGCGCCAGCCTCGGCTTCGGCGGCCTGTCCGGGATCGCGGTGACCCTGGTGACCCACCGCGACACCGGCTACCCGGGACCCAATTTCGTCGGGATCTCGGGCGGCCTGGGAAGCCAGGGGCTGCTGACCTTCCAGGCGAGCGCCCGGGGCATCCCCCCGCTCCGGACGGGCACGCACCTGGTCGGGATCAGCGTGGTCCGCAGCGGCGGTACCGACGTGCTGATCGTGACGCTCGACGGGGAACAGGTCCTGCAGCACGCCGAACCGCTGCTGGCCCAGTGGGGCCGCGTCCGTCTCGCCTTCACCGGCGGCACGGGGGGCCTCACCGACGTCCACACCGTGCGCGATGCCGCCATCTCGGCGGCCGGCTGAGCCCGGCGCGGCCGGGCTGGGTAGGCTGCTGGGCCGTGACCGACCGTGATGACCTGTTGCGTCTCATCAAGGACCAGGCCGTGGTGCACGGTGACTTCGTGCTCTCCTCCGGCCAGCGGGCGACCTGGTACATCGACCTGCGCCGGGTGTTGCTCAGCGGGGCGGGTGCCCCGCTGGCCGGGCGGGTGATGCGTGACCTCACCGCCGGCCTCGGCTACGACGCGGTGGGCGGCCTCACCCTCGGCGCCGACCCGGTCGCCACCGCCATGCTGCACGCCGCGAGCGCGGCTGGGCAGTCGCTCGATGCCTTCGTTGTGCGTAAGGAAGGGAAGGCGCACGGCCTGCAGCGGCGTATCGAGGGGCCGGACGTCGCCGGGCGCCGGGTTCTGGCCGTCGAGGACACCTCGACCACCGGGGCATCCGTGCTCACCGCGGTGGACGCGCTGCGCGAGGCCGGCGCGCAGGTGGCCGGCGTCGCAGTGATCGTCGAGCGGGGTGCGCGCGGCCCGGTGACCGCGCGCGGGCTGCCGTTCCTCGCCGCCTACGACCTCGGCGACCTCGGCCTGGGCTGAGGCGCCGCCCGGCGCCACGGCCAAGGCGCCGCCCGGCGCCACGGCTCACGGGCCGCCCGGTGCCGGGGGCTAGGGCGCCGCCCGGTGCCGGGGCGGTGGCGGACCGGCCACGGCGGCCGCGTTCTCTTTGCGGACCTCGCGCAGCCGGTACGCCACGAAGGCGGCGATGACGATGACCGCCAGCGCGACGATGGCGTAACCGGCCAGCGCGAGGCCGTGCGCGATCGACTGCCAGGTGCCGCTCAGGCTGTAACCGACCATCGAGATCGCGGTGACCCAGACGGCCGTGCCGGCCAGGCTGAGCACCCCGAACAGCAGGGCGGGCATCTTGACGAACCCGGCCACGATCGACACGAACGTCCGCACCACGGGAAGGGTCCGGCCGAGCGGGACCGCCCAGACGCCGCGGCCGGCCAGGAACCGTTCCGCACGGTCGATGTCACGCTCGGTGATCAGCAGGTAACGGCCGAACTTGTGGACCAATGGCCGCTCACCGACCCGCCCCACCGTATATGCGACGAACGACCCTATGAGTTCCGCGACCGTCCCGACGATAATGACCGCGACGATGTTGAGTCGTCCCTCACCCGCCAGTACCCCCGCGAAGCCGAAAGTGATCTCCGACGGGATCGGAACGCAGCAGGCCTCGAGAAAGCCGAACAAGAAAACAGCAGCCAGCCCGGCCTCGCTGAGAAAGCTCTCCATGGCCCACTGTTGTACCCCATCGCGGCCCTCCGCTGTACCGCATCGCCATCTCCTCCGGCGGCACGCCGGCCAGGTTGCTGTATCACCAGCCGGCTCGCCGCGCGAGATTCGCCCGGCGGGAGCGGGGAGTTTTCCCGGGAGCGGCTCCGCGGCCTGGTCCGCCACCGGCCGGCGGGTTTCACGGGATACTGGGCACAAGCACGAGACAGGAGCCAATCGACATGCCAATCGCCACCCCAGAGGTCTACGCGCAGATGCTCGACCGGGCCAAGGAACGTGGTTTCGCCTACCCGGCCATCAACGTGACCTCCAGCCAGACCCTGAACGCGGCGTTGCGCGGGTTCGCCGACGCGGAGAGCGACGGGATCATCCAGGTATCCACCGGGGGCGCTGAGTACCTGTCCGGCTCGGCCGTCAAGGACATGGTGACCGGCTCGATCGCGCTGGCCCACTTCGCCCGCTCGGTGGCGGACAAGTACCCGGTGCAGATCGCCCTGCACACCGACCACTGCCCCCAGGACAAGCTGGACGGATTCATGCGCCCCCTGGTCAAGCTGTCCCAGGAGCGCGTGGCCCGCGGTGAGGAACCCCTGTTCAACTCGCACATGTGGGACGGCTCGGCGGTGCCACTGGAGGAGAACATCCGCATCGCCACCGAACTGCTCGACGAGTGCGCCCGGGCCCGCACGGTCATGGAGCTGGAGATCGGCGTGGTGGGTGGCGAGGAGGATGGCGTCACCGGCGAGATGAACGAGAAGCTGTACAGCACGCCGGAGGACGCCCTGGCCACCGCGGAGGCGCTCGGCCTCGGCGAGCGCGGCCGGTATTTGCTCGCCGCCACGTTCGGCAACGTGCACGGGGTGTACAAGCCGGGCCACGTGACGCTGCGGCCCTCCATCCTGCGCGACATCCAGGACGCGGTGGGCGCCAAGTACGGCCAGGAGAAGCCGTTCGACCTGGTGTTCCACGGGGGATCGGGGTCGGCGCTGGAGGAGATCCGCGAGGCCATCTCCTACGGTGTGGTCAAGATGAACGTGGATACCGACACCCAGTACGCCTTCACCCGGCCGGTCGCGGACCACATGTTCCGCAATTACGACGGCGTGCTCAAGGTGGACGACGAGGTCGGCAACAAGAAGCTGTACGACCCGCGGTCCTACGGGAAGGCAGCCGAGTCCGGCATGGCCGCCCGGGTGCTGCGCGCCTGCGAGGACCTGCTGTCGGCCGGCCACCGGCTGACCTGAGCGCGGCATTCCGGCCCGGCCACGGGCTGGGGTCGAGCGCGGCGCTCCAGCCCGGCCACGGGCTGGGGTCGAGCGCGGCGCGGGTCAGCGTCGCCATCCCGTGACCTGGGCCTGGCGCAGCGCGGCTGAGCGCTGGAACGCGGCGACGATGGCCGATGACACCTGGCCGGGGACCCTGGTGATCTCCGGCCAGGTGAAGTGCACCACCTCGTAGCCGGCCGCGCGCAGCCGGGCGTCCCGTTCGAGCTGCGCGCGGGCCTGCTGCGGGTTGGCGTACTTCTTCGCCCCGTCCGCCTCGGCGATCGTGCGGTACTGCTTCCAGAGGAAGTCCACCCGGCCGATGATCTCGCCGTCGTCCCCGACCCACACCTGCAGCTCCGGCGGCGGCAGCCCGGCTTCGTGGAATGCCACTCGGCTCAGGGACTCCAGGACCGACTCAGCCCGGGGATCGGCGAACGTGACGACCCGCCGCGCTCGCTCGATCCTTGGCCAGCCGCGGCAGCTGGTGAGAACCGCCTCGATCTCCTTACGCGTGGCCTGCACCTCGCGCAGCGCAGCATCGGCCACCGCGACCCCCTCGGCGAACGGCAACGCGCGGGCCAGATCCACGATGGTGCGGGCCACACTGGTGAACCGGACCCCGCGTACGAGCGTCAGCTGGTCACCGGGGAGCCGAGCCACGTGCAACTGAATTCCCGGGCGCCTGCTGCGGCTCCCGGGGCCCCCGACGGAGCGAGTCAGCTGAACCTGGCCGGCCGGGTGCCGCCCGACCAGGCTGAGTCCGTGCACCAGAGCGGCCGAGTGATGGCTGCCCGCCGCATACGCTCCCGTCCTGGCCAGCGCGGCAGCCACGGCCAGCAGCTCATTACCAGCCTCGTTGGCCGATAAGCCCGTCACCAGATCGGCAGGGGCATACACCGCCACCCGCAGCGCCTGGAGCTCACCTTCCCGGACCATGCCCCGAATCTGGCCGGATGAATGCCCAGCCGCCTGCAGCGCCGCCCGGGTCGTCACCCGGGAAATCGGCCGATCATCCGCGCTTGCCCGATCAGTCATGCGCCCAGCGTGCGCCACCCCACCGACATTTCCTCGCGGCGGACCTTCGCCACCTCCGCGCCCATGAGCTGCCGGCGGCGGGTCTTCCCGTCCGCGGAGCAGGTCAGGCCCGCCACCGCGGGCCAGGCGGGCGCTGGAGCAGGAAGCCGCACGTCTGCGGGCTTTCCGGGCACGACAGCAGCCCGCCAGGGCTCTACACTCCGGTCGTGGACCATTCCGCCGGGGCGGCGGCGCTGGAACGGCCGCGGGTGACCTCGCTGCTGTCCGCTGCCTGGCGCCGGCGGACCACACTGGTGGTGGCCGGTGGCGGCTACGGCAAGACGACCGCGCTGCGGCAGGTCGCGGCCATGGGCACCTCGAGCTGGGTGACGCTGCGGCCGGCCGACGGGCTGACCGAGACCCTGGCGGCCCGGCTGGCTGCCGCGCTGGGCGCCCCCGAGGATCCGTCCGCGCTGGCCGCCGCGACCGGCGCCGACGACCGGCGCGGGCTGGCCGAGCAGCGCGCCGCGCTGCTGTGCGGGCTGGCCGAGCAGCACCCCGGCGAGCAGCTCCTGGTACTGGATGACCTGGAATCGGTCGGCGATGACGCCGCGGTCGGCGACCTGCTGCGGGTGCTGTGCCTGGAGGCCCCGCCGCAGCTGCACATCGTGCTGTGCGGCCGGCGGGTGAGCGCGCCTGGCCTCGGCACTGCCCGCGGCCGGGGCGAGGTCCTCGAGGTCACCGCACCCGACCTTGCCTTCACCACCGGCGAAACCGGGCAGCTGCTCGCCGCTCGGCTCGGGCCGGAGGCGGCGGAGCTAGCCGGGCGATGCTGTGCGCTGACTGGCGGCTGGGCCGCCGCCTTGCAGTTGCTGGTGGACCGGCTGGGCCGGCTGGCGCCAGGCGACCGGCAGCGCGCGCTGGATCGGCTCGGCCGGCACGGCGCGCAGCTGTGGCGGGCCTTCGGCGACGACCTGGTGGTGGGCGAGCCGACTCGGACCCGCCGGATCCTGGCCGTCGCCTGGGCTGGCCACCGGGTCAGCGCCAAGCTGCTCGACGCGGTCGGCGTGCCGGGGGCCGCCGCCGACCTGGACAGCCTGCACCAGCGCGGCCTGCTCGTGGAGGCCGGCGACGCGGACGGGTTCGCGCTGTCCCCGGTGCTGGCCGACAGCGTAGCGGGCCAGCTGGCCGGGCCCGAGGCCAGCGCTCTGCAGGAGACGGTGGCCAGCTGGCTCGAAGAGCAGAACCTGCTGGAGGAGGCGCTGGAGTGCCGCTTTAACGCCGGCCCGGGCGGCACGCGGGGGTTCGTGTCCCGCTATGGCCCTGCGCTGGTGCGGCGCGGCGGGGCAGCCCGGCTGGCTGAGGTGCTGCGCCGGCATGGCACCGGAGGCGACCCGGTGCTGGACGGGGTGCTGGCTGAGGCACTGCAGGCCACCGGTGACTGGGACGGCGCGATCGAGCTGTTCTCCCGGCTGCAGCGGACGGCCGGGCCGCGTGGCCTACCGCCCGCCGTCGCCTGGCGCTTCGGGGTTCTGCTGTACCTGCGCGGCCAGTCCGCCCGCGCGCTGCAGATGCTGTCGGCGGCGCACTCCGCTGACCTGGTGAGCGCCGACGAGGCGATGGTGTCGGCGTTCCTGAGCACCACCTTGTGGAGCCGCGGCGACCTGGACGCCGCCGCCGACCTGGCCGAGGTCGCGCTGCGGCAGGCCGAGGCCAGCGCCGACGCGTGCGCCCGGGCCGCGGCCCATGTGGCTCGGGCGCTGGTCGCCGCCGCCCGCGGCCAGCGTGACCGCAACGAGCAGGCCTACCGCCAGGCGCTGACTGCGGCCGCCGAAGCCGGTGACCGGGTCCAGCTGGCCCGGATTCATGCCAACCTCTCCTCCCGGGCGCTGGAGGAGGGCGACTACCCGGCGGCGGTGGCCGAGGCCTGCCTGGCCCTCTCGACCGGCGCCAGCCACCGGTACTTCTCGGCGCTGGCTCTATCCAACAAGGCCGAGGCGCACCTGCGCCTCGGCGAGCTGGACGCCGCCCGGGAGGCACTCAGCGAGGCCCTGGACACGTACGCCGCGCTCGGCTCGCTCGACGCCGCGGTCCCCCAGCACCTGCTCGCCGAGCTGTACCGGCAGACCGGCAACCTGGTCCGGGCGCGCACCGCGTTCGAGCGGGCCTGGGATCTGGCCGAGGAGAACGGCGACACCCACACCCAGGTGCACGTCCTGTGCGGCCTGGCCCGGACGCTGGCCGCCGACGACCTGGGCGCCGCCCGGCAGGCGGCGGCCATGGCGGCCAGCCGGGCGACCAGCCTGGAGCTGGCCTCGGCGCTGTGCGCCAGCGCCGAGGTCGAGCTGTGGGCCGGCCAGCATGACCGGGTACGGGAGCTGGCCGGGCAGGCCGAGGCGCAGGCCCGGCGGACCCGGGACCGGGCCGCGCTGGCCGAGGCCCTGGAGCTGCGCGGCGCCGCTGCCGAGCCGCCCGGCCTGGAGCAGCTCCAGGCCGCGGTCGAGTTGTGGGAAGACGTGGGGAACCCGGTGGCCGCGACCCGGGTCCGGCTCGCCCTGGCCGCCGAGCGCGGGCAGGATAGCGCGGCCCGCGACGCCCGGCGACAGCTCAGCGACCTCGGCGTGGCCGTCGGCATCGGCGCTGCCGGCCTGCTGGCGGCCCGGCACGAGGCCGGCGCCGAGGTATCGATCGCCACACTGGGCCGGTTCGCCGTGATCCGCGGCGGTGAGCATGTCGCCCTGGCCGCCTGGCAGTCCCGCAAGGCCCGGGATCTGCTCAGGCTGCTCGCCGCGCGGCGTGGGCGGCTGGTCACCAGGGACGCCGCGGCCGCGGCGCTGTGGCCCGAGCAAGCGACCGAGCCGCTGGGCAACCGGCTGTCCGTCGCGCTCAGCACCATCCGCAAGATCCTGGATCCGGAACGGTCCCGGCCCGTGGACTACTATCTGGCAGCCGACGGCCAGTCCATCGCGCTGCGCATGGAGCACGTGTCGGTCGATGTGGCCGAGTTCCTGGACACCGCCGCGGCGGCGATGACTGTGGCAGCTGGACCGGCCCCGGCAGCCGCCGAGCCGCTGCTGCAGCGGGCCTGGCGGCTGTACGCGGGCGACTTCCTCGAGGACGACCCGTACGAGGACTGGGCCGTGGAGTGCCGCGAGGAAGCCCGGTCGGCGGCCCTGATGGTCTTGCGGCTGCTGGCCCGGCTGGCCGCGGCGCGGGGCAGCGACGAGGCGGCCAGCCAGCACCTCAGCCAGCTGCTTGAGCGCGATCCCTACGACGAAGACGCATGGCTCGCGCTGGTCGCGGCTCAGCTGCGGCTGCACCGGCATGGTGAGGCCCGGCGCCGGTATGCCGCCTACGCACGGCGGATGGCCGAGCTCGACGTCGTCCCGGTCCCGCTGGCCGCCGCGGCAGGCCGCCGTCCGTAAGACGGGCGGACGCCGGGAGGCGGACGCGGGGGCCGGCTGATCCCGCCGGCCTTAAGGCCACGGACAACCCACTCAAACCCTGGCCGCCGACACTGGCCGCATGAGGACGTTCATCGTCCGGTTCCACGAGGACACCACGGCGGATGCGGCGAACGATCGCATGCGCGGGGTGGTCGACGAGGTGGCGACCGGCCGGCGGGTGACGTTCCGCTGCAGCGAGGAGCTCGTGGCGGCGCTGGCCGCCGCGCTGACCGCGGACGTCTCCGCCAGGCCGGGCCGAGCCGCCCGACCTGACCTGACCTGACCTGGCCACTGCGGCGGCCAGCCGGCACTCCGGGGAGAAACTGACATGCGCTACATACTGATCGTGTTGGCGGGCGCGGCGGCACTGAGCGTGACCGCCTGCGGTGGGTCCAGCCCGGCCGGCGGCGATACCGGCGGCGGGTCCGCGCCGTCGGCGGCCGCGGCGGTCGCCTCGTCCTCAGCGGCGCCCAGCCAGTCTGGCGTAGCCGCCTCGCTGGATCCCTGCCAGCTGGTGACCGGCTCGGAGGCTTCGGCCCTGGCGGGCACCACCTTCGGGGCCGGGCGGGAGGAGAAGGCCCAGGGCGGCGGCAGGATCTGCGTCTATGGGTACCAGACGACCAACGTCTTCACCGTCGAGGTCGGCCAGGACAAGTCCGCCTCCGACGCCCGGGCCCAGTGGTCAAAGGAGGAGTCGCAGGCGCGGTCACTGCTGCAGGACAAGGTCCCGGCGGGGATCAGCGTCCACGTGCAGACCGCGGATGTGCCCGGCCTGGCCGACCGGGCGGCCACGGTGTACTCCAGGAACGAGATTGCCGGGCGCAAGTTCGGCATCAGCGGCATCTACCTGCTCAAGGGCGGGACCGTCGTAGCCTTCCAGGACCTGCTGCTCGGCGGCGCGCCGCCGAGCACCTCAGCGCTGGAATCCCAGGCCCGCACCACCTTGTCGCGAGTGCCGTGACCGGCGGGTGCCCCGGCGCGGCGGCTGCGCCGGGGCACCGGGGCACCGGGACTGGCCAGGACCGGCGGCTGCCGCGGCGCACAGACCGCGAGCGCCGTCATCGGAGACCAGTTCCCCGTGTCACGTACGGGGGCCGGCGAGTCCCGGGGCTTCACCAGCCCTGGGACTCGCCGCAGTACCTGCAGCTGCGCGATGCTGGTCCGTCCCGCCAGGGCGGGAAGCCGGTTCGGCCCAGGCGCTGGAACAGGTCGGTCTGTTCTGCTGGCCAGGCGCCGTCGCACGGCATTGTGCCGTGACGGAGCCGGTCGCGGCCCGTTCGCCGCTCCCGTGGATGGAACGGATCTCGCTCCTGACCCCACTCCGCGGCTTCCACGCTCCGCGACCGCCGCGGGCGAGTTGGCATATCACCCGCGATGGTTCAGAATCTGCCCGATTTGTCCAACGGAGCGTAGGTCGCTGGTGCCCAACGGGGTGATAAGGGGATATCGCACGGTCAGCCAGAGGGTGGCTGGCGAGGGGCGGGCACCCCACGCACCCCACAGAACCCCGCAGACCCCGCGCACCCCGGGATCCCGCGAACCCGGCAACCCCCGGCTGTCCGGGTGCCGGCCGCCGGGGCGTTGGACCAGGGGTGGGGAGAAGCGAGGGTGCGGGAGGATAAGGGCATGGAGCACCGGAACCTGCTGGGCGAGCCGCCCGCCACCTACCTGCCCGCCGACCCCGCCGCGGAGCGGCTCGATGCGGGGGCTGACCCCGTCGCCGTGGCCACCGCGGACCCGGCCTGCCTGGCCGCCTGGGCCGCGCTGGCCGAACAGGCCCTGGCCCGGCAGGACTGGATCACGGCGTACGCCTTCGCCCGGACCGGCTACCACCGGGGGCTGGACCAGCTCCGCCGGGCCGGGTGGAAAGGGCACGGGCCGATCCCGTGGGAGCACCCGCCGAACCGCGGCTTCCTCCGGTCGCTGAACGCGCTCGGCCGCGCCGCCGGGGCCATTGGCGAAGTGGACGAGGAGCAGCGCTGCGCGGAGTTCCTGCGCGACAGCAGCCCCAGCGCCGCGGCCGCCCTGGCCAGCCCCTGACCGCCGCCCTGGCCAGCCCCAGCGCCGCGGCCGCCCTGGCCAGCCCCTGACCGCCGCCCTGGCCAGCCCCAGCGCCGCGGCCGCCCTGGCCAGCCCCTGACATTCCCATCGGCACCTGGTCCGGCCAGCCCCAGACCAGCGCAGCTGCGCTGACCGGCGTGGAGTACCCTCAGACTCCGCAAGCGGGGTGCGGCCCGGGACACGGCCGGGTGCCGGGCCCCCCGGCGGCCGCGCCGGTCCCGGATCGCGGCCAGGGGGGCGAGTCCTGGAAGGGGCTGGTCAGATGCCGGCCATTGTGCTCGTGGGCGCACAGTGGGGTGACGAGGGTAAGGGCAAGGCGACCGACCTGCTCGGCGACCGCGTCCAGTACGTGGTCCGGTACCAGGGCGGGAACAACGCCGGCCACACGGTGGTCATCGGCGACGACAGCTACGCGCTGCACCTGCTGCCCTCGGGCGTGCTGTCCCCAGAGGTCACCCCGATCATCGGCAACGGCGTGGTGATCGACCCGGAGGTGCTGCTCAGCGAGATCGACGGCCTTGAGCAGCAGGGCGTCTCCTGCGAGCGGCTGCTCATCTCGGCCAACGCGCACCTCATCATGCCCTACCACCGGGCGCTGGATAAGGTCACCGAGCGCTACCTGGGGACGGCCCGGATCGGGACCACGGGACGGGGCATCGGGCCGACCTACGCGGACAAGGTCGCCCGGACCGGGATCCGGGTCCAGGACCTGCTCGACCCCGGCATCCTGCGCCAGAAGCTGGACCTGGTGCTGCGCGAACGGAACCAGGTTCTGACCAAGGTGTACAACCGCCGGGGCATCGAGGCGGAGGCCATCGCCCAGGAGTACCTGGGCTATGCGGACCGGATCCGGCCCTACGTCGCCGACACCGGCCTGGTGCTGAACCAGGCTCTGGACCGGGGCCAGACCATCCTGCTGGAGGGCGCGCAGGCCACCCTGCTGGACGTGGACCACGGCACCTACCCATTCGTCACCTCATCGTCTCCCACGGCCGGCGGGGCGTGCGCCGGCGCGGGCATCGGCCCCACCCGGATCAGCAAGGTGATCGGCATTCTCAAGGCGTACACCACCCGGGTCGGTGCCGGGCCGTTCCCCACCGAGCTGGCCGACGCCCAGGGTGAGTGGCTGCGCAAGGCCGGCGGTGAGTACGGCGTGACCACCGGGCGGCCCCGGCGCACCGGCTGGTTCGACGCCGTCATCGCCCGCTACTCGACCCGGGTCAATGGGATCACCGATTACTTCATCACCAAGCTGGACGTGCTGTCCGGCCTGGAGAAGGTACCCGTGTGCGTGGGCTACGAGGTGGGCGGCCGCCGGCACGACGAGATACCGATGACGCAGACCGAGTTCCACCACGCCACGCCCGTCTACGAATACCTGGACGGCTGGTGGGAGGACATCTCGGCGGCCCGGGAGTTCACCGACCTGCCGCGGGCCGCACGGGCGTACGTGCAGACCCTGGAGGACATGATCGGGGCCCCCGTCGCCGCCGTGGGCACCGGGCCGCGCCGGGACCAGACCCTGCAGCTGCGCCCGCTGGCCTGAGCGGCCCGCGCCCCGGCCTGCGCCGGTAGGCTCGCGCCGTGCGAGTTCTCATCCTCGGCTCGGGCGGCCGGGAACATGCGCTGGCCCGGGCGCTGGCGGCCGACCCGGACGTGGCCGACCTGCACGCGGCGCCGGGTAACCCGGGCATCGCGACGCTGGCCCGGCTGCACCCGGCCGACATCACCGATCCCGGCCAGGTCGCCGGGCTGGCCCGGGCGGTCGGGGCCAACCTGGTCGTGGTGGGCCCGGAGGCGCCGCTCGTCGCCGGGGTGGCGGACGCGCTCCGCGGGTCCGGGATCAGCTGCTTCGGGCCGAGCCGCCGGGCCGCCGCGATCGAGGGCTCGAAGTCGTACGCGAAGCAGGTCATGCAGGCGGCGGGCATCCCGACGGCCCGTGCCCGCACCTGCTCGACCGCGGCCGAGGCCGCGGCGGCGCTGGCCCAGTTCGGGCCGCCGTACGTGGTGAAGGCGGACGGCCTGGCCGCGGGCAAGGGCGTGGTGGTGACCACCGACCTGGCTGAGGCCCGGCAGCACGCCGAGGCGTGCGGCCCGGTGGTGATCGAGGAGTACCTGGACGGCCCCGAGGTCTCGCTGTTCGCGCTGGCCGACGGGGTCACCGCGGTTCCGTTGCTGCCCGCGCAGGACTTCAAGCGGGCCCAGGACGGAGACCGCGGGCCCAACACCGGCGGGATGGGTGCCTACGCCCCGCTGCCCTGGGCCCCGCCGGGGATGGCGGACGAGGTCGGGCGGACCGTGCTGCAGCCGGCCATCGATGAGCTGCGCCGCCGCGGCACGCCCTACCGCGGCCTGCTCTACGCCGGGCTGAGCCTGACCAAGGACGGCCCCCGGGTGGTGGAGTTCAACGCCCGGTTCGGCGATCCGGAGACCCAGGTGGTGCTGGACCGGCTGGCCACCCCGCTGGCCGGGCTGCTGGCCGCGGCGGCCTCCGGCGACCTGGCGGCGGGTGCCCCGCGCCTGGCCTGGGCGCCCGGGGCGGCGGTCACGGTCGTCATCGCGGCCGAGCACTACCCCGGCCAGCCGGCGCGCGGCGACGTGATCACGGGTCTGGACCAGGCCGAACGAACCCCCGGCGCTTACCTCCTGCACGCCGGCACCGCGGTCGACGGCGCCGGTCACCTGGTGTCGGCGGGCGGGCGGGTGCTCAATGTCGTCGGCACCGGCCCCGACGTGGCGGCGGCCCGGGAGACGGCCTACCAGGCGGCCGCCCAGGTGAGGATGCGCGGCGGCTGGTACCGCTCGGACATCGCCGCCCAGGCCGCCGCGCACCCGGCCACGGGCTGAACGGTGCGTCCCGGCCAGGCCATCGGGCCGGGTAGGCGAAGATAGAGCCTGTGATTGAGCGCTACACACTGCCTGAGATGGGCAAGGTCTGGAGCGATGCGCACAAGTACGAGCTCTGGTGCCGGGTGGAGACCCTCGTCCTGGAGGCGCACGCGAAGGCCGGGACGGTGCCGGATGAGTCGGTCGAAGCGGTTCGCAGCGCGCCGCCGCCTACCCCCGAAGCGGTCGCCGAGGTGGAAGCGGTCACCGATCACGACGTGATCGCGTTCCTGACCGCGTGGGCGGACAACACCACGCCGCGCGAGGCCGCCGCCTGGGTGCACTACGGCATGACCTCCTCCGACCTGCTGGACACCGCGCTGGCGGTCCAGCTGGGCGAGGCCACGGACCTGCTGGTGGCGAAGGCCACCACCCTGGTCGCGGCGCTGCGTGAGCACGGCCTGGCGCACCGGCACACGCTGCGGGTGGGCCGGACGCACGGCATCCACGCCGAGCCGGACGTGTGGGGGCACCGGGTGGCCGACTTCGCCTTCGCGATGGCGCGCAGCCGGGACCGGCTGGCCCGGGCCCGTGCGGCGGTGTCGGTGGGCAAGCTGTCCGGCCCGGTCGGCAGCTACTCCAACATCGACCCGGCCATCGAGGCGGCGGTCATGCCCGCGCTGGGGCTGCGGCCCGCCGACGTGGCCACCCAGGTGGTGTTCCGGGACGGCATCTCGGAGTGGATCAGCGCGCTGGCGGTGACCGCGACCGTGTGCGAGGCGGTCGCGCTCGAGGTCCGGCACGGGCAGCGGACCGAGGTGCGCGAGCTGGCCGAGCCGTTCCGGGCCGGCCAGAAGGGCTCCTCGGCCATGCCGCACAAGAAGAACCCGATCCGCTCCGAGCGGATCTGCGGCCTGGCCCGGATCGTCCGCGGCTACGTGACGCCGGTGCTGGAGGGCATGCCGCTGTGGCATGAACGGGACATCTCGCACTCGTCGGCCGAGCGGATCGCGCTGCCGGACGCGGCCATCGTCACCGACTACCTGCTGCACCTGACCACCGGGCTGGTGCAGGGGCTGGCCGTGGACGTGGCCCGGATGCGGGCCAACCTGGAATCCACCGGCGGCCTCATCTACACCTCCAGCATCCTGCTCGCCCTGGTCGACACCGGGCTGTCGCGGGAGGACGGCTACGCGCTGGTCCAGGCGGCCGCCATGGAGACCTGGGAGACCGGGACCCCGCTGCGCGAGACGTTGCGCGCCCACGCCGCCGGGCGGGGCATCCGGCTCGACGAGGACCGGCTGGACGCGGTCAGCCACCCGGAACGGTACGTGGCCCGGCTCGGGCCGGTGTTCGAGCGGCTGGAGCGGCTCAGATGAGCGGCGCGCTGACCCTGCGGTACTCGGGCAAGGTCCGGGACGTCTACCAGCGCGACGACGGCCTGCTGCTGATCGTGGCCTCGGACCGGATCTCGGCGTTCGATCACGTGCTGCAGACCCCGATTCCCGGCAAGGGGGAAATCCTCACCCAGCTGTCCCTGTGGTGGTTCGAGCAGCTCGCCGACGAGGTGCCCAACCACCTGGTGGCGGCCGACATCCCGGCGGAGTTCGCCGGGCGGGCGATGGCCTGCCAGCCGCTGGACATGGTCCCGTTCGAGTGCGTGGCCCGCGGCTACCTGGCCGGCTCCGGGCTGGAGGAGTACCGGAGGACCGGGGAGGTGTGCGGGGTCCCGCTGCCGCCCGGGCTGGCGGAGGGGTCGGCACTGCCCGAGCCCATCTTCACCCCGGCCACCAAGGCGCCCCGCGGGCAGCACGACGAGAACGTGCCGTTCTCGGCGGTGGCCGGGGCGGTCGGCGCGGACATCGCCGGGCAGTTGCGCCGGATCACCTTGCTGGTCTACCGGCGGGGAGCGGAGATCGCCGCCCGGCACGGCATCCTCGTCGCCGACACCAAGATCGAGCTGGGCTTCGACCGCACCGGCCGGCTGCTGCTGGGTGACGAAGTGCTCACGCCCGATTCATCCCGGCTGTGGCCTGCTAGCCGATGGTCGCCCGGTAAGTCGCAAGTGTCATTCGACAAGCAGATCGTCCGGGACTGGCTAGACTCACCCGAGGCCGGCTGGGAGCACCGAGACAGCGAGCCGCCCCCTCCCCTGCCGGATCACATCGTTGAGCAGACCCGGGCAAGCTACATCGAGGCATATGAGCGCATCACTGGACGGCAGTGGGTATGACTGCCGTGACCAGGCCGGACGGACCTTCGCGCCGCTGCATGCAGCTGATGTGACGGATCCGTCTCCGGCGCGGGCCAAGAGCGGGACAGGCCGGTGGGATACTGGGTTTGACTACGCACGAGGCCCGTCGACCCACTGGCCGTCGGCCGGCGGGGCGCTGGGCAGCACGTTGCCGGGCCCGGCGGGACACCGCCAGGTCGCATTCTCCAACGACAGGAGCTTCAGCCCCATGACCATTGGCCCCGAGACCTGCTACCGCGTACGCGGCGGGTCACCGCTCCAGGGCACGGTCTTCGTCCAGGGCGCCAAGAACGCCGCGCTCAAGATGATCGCCGCGTCGCTGCTCACCGCCGAAGGACGGACGGTGCTGCGCAACGTGCCACCGATCGAGGACGTGCGCAGAGCAGTGGAACTGGCGCAGGCGGTGGGCGCGGTGGTGAAGTTCCACGAATCCGAGCGCACCCTGGTGGTGGACGCCGCCAACCTGACGAGCCCGGTGCTGCCCGCCGAGATCGCCCGGCGGTTCCGCGGCTCGGTGCTGTTCGTGCCCGCTCTGCTGCACCGCCTCGGCGAGGCGGTCATCGAGGGCATCGGTGGCTGCAACCTGGGCAGCCGCAGCCTGGACTTCCACTACCGGGGCTTCGCCCGGCTGGGCGCCATCGTGGACGAGCAGGACGACAAGATCCATATCAAGGCAGGCAACCTGCAGGGCGCCCACCTGTACCTGGACACCCCCTCGCACACCGGCACCGAGAACCTGATCATGGCGGCCAGCCTCACGCCCGGCACCACGATCATCGACAACTGCGCACAGGAGCCCGAGGTCCTGGACGTCATCGCGTTCCTGTCCAAGATGGGCGCTGACATCAGCGGCGGCGGCACCGGATTCATCACCGTCCACGGCGTGCCCGAGCTCACCGCCACCGAGCACACGGTGATGCCGGACCGGATCGACGCGGCCGTGTTCGCCATGGCCGCCGCCATCACCGGCGGGGAATTGAACCTGGTGGGCGCCCAGCTGGACCACTTCGGGGTGGCCCGGTGGAAGCTGGAGCAGATGGGCGTGGAGTTCTCCGCGAAGGGCGCGGTGCTCCAGGTCCGCCGGGAGCGGACGTTGCGCCCGATCAACGTGATCACCAGCCCGTATCCCGGGTTCGCCACCGACCTGCAGTCCCCGATCATGGCGCTGAGCTGCCTGGCCGACGGCACCAGTTACATCCGGGAGACCATCTTCGACGGCCGGTTCGGGCTGGTCAGCGAGCTGAACAAGATGGGCGCGAAGGTCGAGGTGGACGGCGGCAACGTGGTCATCGTGCACGGGCCGTCCACGCTCCGGGGGACCAAGGTGGTCGCCACCGACCTGCGCACCGGCATCGCGCTGATCCTCGCCGGGCTGGCCGCCGAGGGCGAGACGGTGGTGGCGCCCGGATACCTCATCGACCGCGGGCATGCGGCGGTGGCCGAGCGGCTGACGACGCTGGGCGCCGACATCAGCGTCGAGGAGTGCTGACCGTAATCCCGTGGCGGGCGCCGGCCGCTTCCGGCATTTCCGGGCCCCGGGAAAATATGACGTAGCGCGAAACAGTCAGCCGATTCCCTTCCCCGCGGGCCGTCCGCAGGTTACGAAAGAATGCGAACGGGCAATCGGGGCAGCGTAAGGGTCTGACTGTGACTTCTCATCGGCAAGGTTCCGCGGCCGGCAGCACCTTAGTGACCGGCGCCCCGCCTGGCCAGCCAGCCGGGGACGGAGGGCAGCCATGAGCGCCCAGCGGCAGTCGGCCGGCGAACTGACCATCGGCGTGGTCGGCCCGCATGACCTGGTGGAACGCGTCATGCTGTCCGGGACCACCCAGCCGGCCCTGCTCACCGGCGGCACCGCGCACCCGGGCACCGCGCTGCCCGGGATCAACGGGTCGGCGGGCGCGCCGTCCCGGCGGCTGGTGGCGGCCGCGTACCGCAGTGAGCAGGAGGCGGCCGACAAGGTGCTCCGGCTCGGTCCCGGCGTGGATGCCTGCCTGTTCGCCAGCCAGGTGCCCCACGAGTACGCCCGGCGGGCGGGCAGCCTGCGGGTGCCCGCGACCTACGTCCCGCTGTCCGGGAGCGCGCTGTACGCGGCGATGCTCCGGGCCAGCCGGGGCCTCGACGGGGATCTCAGCCGGATCAGCGTGGACGTGCTGAGCCGCAGCGACGTCGAGGACGCCTTCGCCGAGCTGGGCCTGCCCGCGGACCGGGTGCACGTCCGCGAGGACGTGGCGAACGCGGCCACGCTGGCGGCGTTCCACGAGCGGTTGTGGCGGCGTGCGGAGATCACGGTCGCGTTCACCTGCCTGCAGTCGGTCGCCCAGCGGCTGTCCGCGGCCGACGT
The DNA here is from genome assembly GCA_963837515.1 of uncultured Actinomycetes bacterium. Taxonomy (GTDB): domain Bacteria; phylum Actinomycetota; class Actinomycetes; order Streptosporangiales; family Streptosporangiaceae; genus RYN-230. Next base: position 157,581 of record CAWINT010000011.1, on the reverse strand, counting down.
GCCGGTGCATGTCCTGCGCCCGACCGGCAGCGCGATCCGGGCGGCGCTGCGCACCGCGACACTGCTGGCCGGCCACCGGCGGCTGGAGGAGGCCCAGCTCGCGGTGGCCCTGGTGGAGGTGCCGACGCTGCGGGACACCGCGCGGCGCTCCGCACCGCGGCACGCGCGGGAGGAACTGCGGCTCACCGTGCACCGCTTCCTGGTCCAGGAGGCCCAGCGGATGCACGCTTCGGTCAGCCCGGTGAGCGATCACTGTTTCCTGGTCACGGCGACGCGGGGCTCGCTGGCGGCGGTCACCGACGGGTTCCGGGTGCCCCCGTTCACCGAGCGGGCCCGCACCGAGCTCGGCATCGCGGTGGAAGTCGGCATCGGGATGGGCCGCACCGCCCAGGACGCGGAGACGCACGCGCAGGCCGCGTTGTCCCGTACCCAGGTCGCCGCGGGAACCCGGGGCTTCGCCCTGGACCGGGAGGGCGTGGCGCTGGTGCCTGCCCCGCGGCATCCGGCGACGGCCCGGGTGGAGCCCAGCCGGCCGCGCGGCCTGGAGACGCTGTCCCGGCTGGCCGACAAGCTGGCCGGCAGCGACAGCGCCCTGGTGGTGGACGCGGAGACGGCCGGCCGGGTGCTCGGTGTCACCGCGCGAACCGCCCGGCGGCTGCTGCACGGACTCGTCGAGGAAGGCCTGGCCTGGCCGCTGCCGCCGAGCCGGGCCCCGCAGCCGGGCCGCCCCCGGCAGTTCTACCGGCTGGTCACCGAGAAGCTGGAGCGCCGCACCGTCCGCTAACCGCGCCGCGCGCCCCGCCCGGCCCCGGCCCGCTGCCCACCCAACGGCCGCTCCGGGGCCGTGCCTCAGCAGCGGCGTGGGTAGGCCCGGGCGACGGCCAGGAACGCATCGTTGGCCTCGTGATCGCCGATCGAGATCCGGGCGCCCTCCGCGCCGAACGGCCGGACGCTGATCCCGGCCTGCTCGCAGGCCGCGGCGAAGCTGGCGGTGTCTGCGCCCAGCCGGAGCCAGACGAAGTTGGCCTCGCTGGGCGGCACGGTCCAGCCCTGCGCGGCCAGTTCGGCGCTGACCCGGGCGCGCTCCTTGACCACCTGGTCCACCCGTTCCATCAGTTCTGCCTCAGCCGCCAGCGAGGCGATGGCCGCCGCCTGGGCGACCGAGTTGACGGTGAACGGGAGCATGGTCTTGCGGACCGCCTCGGCCACCGGGCGCTGCGCGACCAGGAACCCGGTGCGCAGCCCGGCCAGCCCGTAGGCCTTGGAGAAGGTGCGCAGCACGGCCACGTTCGGGTACCGGCGGTAGAGCCGCAGGCCGTCCGGCACGTCCGGGTCGCGGACGTACTCGGCGTACGCCTCGTCCAGCACCACCAGGCAGTCCCGGGGCACCTCGCGGAGGAACCGGTCCAGCTCACCGGCGTGCACCGCGGTCCCGGTCGGGTTGTTCGGGTTGCACACGAAGATCACCCGGGTATGGCTGGTGATCGCGGCCGCTAGGGCCGTTAGGTCGTGCTTCTCGTCGCGCAGCGGGACGGTCACCGGCTCGGCCCCGGACAGCGCCACCAGGGTGGGGTAGGCCTCGAAGGACCGCCAGGCGTAGACCGCCTGGGCGCCTGGTTCGGCCGCCGCCGCCAGCAGCTGCTGGGTCACCCCCACCGACCCGCAGCCGACCGCCACGTGCTCCGGCGGCACCCCGAACCGGCCGGCGATGGCCCCGGTCAGCGCCACCGCGCCGTTGTCCGGGTAGCGGTGCACGCCCTCGGCCGCGGCCGCGATGACCTCCACGACGGACGGCAGCGGCCCGAAGGGCGACTCGTTGGAGGACAGCTTGTAGCAGCGGCCGTCCGGGCTGGCCACCCGCCGGCCGGGCTGGTACGGCGCGAACCCGTCGAGCACCGCGCGGAAACGTGGTGAATTCCCGGACACCGGTGTCCTCCCCTCGGTGGCGACGAGCACATCCTAGCCGCGCTCACCCGCCCGGCCGGGCCTCCAGCGCGGTCGCGAACGTGTCCCGCATGCCCGCGGTGAACAGGACGAAGCGCACCTCGCCGACGCCGGTCTGCGCGTCGTGGACAGCGGCCAGCGCGACCCGGGCCGCGTCGGCGGCGGGCCAGCCGTAGCTGCCCGCGGACACGGCCGGGAACGCCACCGCCCGGGCGCCGATCTCGTCGGCCACCCGCAGCGACTCGGTGTAGCAGGAGGCCAGCAGCGCGCTGCGGTCCGCACGCTTGGCGTACACCGGCCCCACGGTGTGGATCACCCACCGGGCCGGCAGCCGTCCCGCGGTCGTGGCCACGGCCTGGCCGGCGGGCAGGCCGTGGCGCCACGGGCCGTCCCGCAGCGCGCGGCACTCGGCCAGGATGTCCGGGCCGCCGCGGCGGTGGATCGCGCCGTCCACCCCGCCGCCGCCGAGCAGCGAGGAGTTCGCCGCGTTGACGATGGCGTCCACGTCCTGCTCAGTGATGTCCCCCTGGACCAGGATGATCTTCATGGTCTTGTGGCTTTCCGGCGTTCGCCAGCGGGAGGGCGTGGTCTTCGACGCGGCGCGGCGCGGTGCTCAGGTCGGGCACCGCCTGCTGCGCGCCGACAATCCAGATCGCACGGGCGCTACCAGCGTAGCCGGGTAGCTGGCTTCAGCTGGCCGAGGCGGCCACGAGGGAGCCGGTTCCGGTGAGCGCGGCGACGCTGCCGGGCCTGGATTCGGCGCTACGGCGGCGCGATCGCGACGCGGTAGGGCTCGAGCGTCCGGTTCAGCCACTCGGCTCCGTCCTTGTCGTCCAGCGCGACAGCGAGTGCAGGCACCTCGTGCAGCAGGACCTGTTCGTAATCCGGCCCGAAACCCGACGCGCAGCGGTCACCGAAAAGGACGACCGCCATCCGGCCCGGATCCCGCAGTGACGACCACATGAACCCGTGCGCCCAGGCCGCCTGGCTCCGGAGCCAGTGCGCCCACGCCCTGGTCTGCGGGTACTGGTGGGCGGGCGCGGTTATCAGCCACGCGTCCTGCGCAACCGCCCCGAGGTCCTGGCCGGTCACCAGGCCGACCAGCGGAAGGTCCTGGGTGAGCACGACGCCTGATAGCTGGCGGCCGGTCACCGCCGAGCGCGGCAGCGCGCGCACCCCCTCCTCGTCAGCCGCCAGGTCACGGAGCATGGTCTCGGCGATCGCCGTGCTGTCGTCCAGCGCCGCGTAGTAGTAGGGGTAAGGATGGTCGTCGGTGGCGTCGAACCGCGCCCCGCCGAACAGCGGGTCCGAGGACCGGGGGTTGAAGGCCCACGGATCACGGGCCCGGCTGTGCACCCGCCACAGGCACGTCCCGCGCCGGAGCAACCGCCGGTTGGGTGTGCCGGTGTACCGCGCGGGGGGTTTGGCGAGCGGCATGTCACACCTCCGCGCTCAGCGCGCGGGCCGCGCGGACGAGGTGGTCGTCGGGAATGACGCCGATCAGCAGGCTGGGCTGGCCGTCCAGCCAGGCATTGCGGCTCAGCCACCAGTCCGCGGCGCCCACCGGGTCAGCCGCCGCGCCCAGCAGATCGTTCACCAGGCGGACCACGGCCAGCGGGCCGCTGCCCGGCCGGAACTGGAACTCGGGCCACTGCCGGCCGCCATCTCGCCGGTCCAGCCGGATGAGATCCGGGTCGGCCGGGTCCGCGCCGCGCCGCCGCACTTCGCCTTCGGTCAGCGCCGGCGCGCGCAGCAGCCGGTCCACGACACCGGCCAGCAGCGTCCCGCTCACGCTGGCGCCGTCCTCCGGCGGCCACGCCAGGGCCTCCAGGCTGATTCTCAGCTCCGTCCAGTCGGCCACGGCCGGCGCGAACAGGTAGCCCCGCGCCAGCGCGCGGCGCACTGCGTGATCTGGCGGCAGCTCCTCGGCCAGCAGATCCGCCAGCCGGGACACCGCGCGCTTGTGGCCCGGACCGCCGAGTTCCGCCACCAGGTCACGGAGCTCCCGTTGGGCCGGCGCTCCGAGCCGGGAGACCACGTCATCCCAGTGATCAAGCAACGCGCGGATCGCGTCTTCCACGGCCATGCGCTCACCCACTCACCTGGTAGCGCGCGACCGACTGCCGCGCTTTCTGCATCCCGGCCTGGTCCAGATCACCGATCTGCAGGTCGAAACGGAGATCTGTGCCCGAACCCGGCTCCGCTGCGTGCACCGTCAGCAGGCCGGTGTCGGACATGAAGAAAGTGATCTCGACCGGGGTCCGGGCGGGCAGCCGGGGTGGCAGGTCCCGCAGCATGCCCTCGCCGACCTTCCGGTTCTCGGCGATGTCCTCCGACTCCACCGGCCCGGCCTGTTCCCACACTTCGACCCCGACCATCCGCTGGTTGTCGATGACGGTGTGAAAGGTGTAGGGCCCGGTATCGGCAGGCAGCATGGTGTTCGCCCGCAGCAGGTGTACGACGATCTGCCGGGCCTTGACGGGATCGCTCATGGCCAGCGGATCGCGGCCGTCGATTCCCCGGACGCCGAACGCCCGGGGCACGACCGTGGTCACCCGCGTAGCGGCTATCCGGCGGACCTGGGGCACGGTCAGCCCGGTCTGGGCGGCAACCTCCTCGGGCGAGCCTGCTGCCCCGCCCCCGTCCGCGCGGACCGTGCGCAGCAGGGCGAACAGCGCGGCCCCTTTCGCCACCGCCAGATCCGGCTCGTGCTGGCGCGGGTCGAGCCCGAAGCGCTCGTGCAGGACCCGGGCCACCGCCGGGAAGCGGGACATTCCCCCGGCCAGGATGACTTCGTCGAAATGGGTGACGCCGCTGCGGCGCGCGTCCGCGATGGCGCGCTCGGTAACCACCACGGTCCGCTCCAGCAGCCCGGCGGTCAGCTCCTCTACCTTGGCCCGGGTCAGCTCCACCTGGGTGACCCGGCCGTCGAACCGCATGATGTGCCGCCGGGACTGGGCCACGCTCAGCTCCCGTTTCAGCCGCTCGGCGGAGATGAGCAGATCCTGCATGAACAACGGATCCTGCTCCGGATGAATGCCGGGGTGCTCGGCGGTGACCTGGCTGAGCAGGTAATCGGCGATGGCCTGGTCCCAGTCGGCGCCACCCAGGCGGGCCTCCCCGTCGGTGCACACGACCGTGATCTGCTCGCCGTGCAGCCGGATCACCGTGGTGTCGAAGGTCCCGCCACCCAGGTCGTAGACCAGAATGTGCCGATCCGCGGGATCGGCGGTGTCACCAGTGAGTGAGTTGTAGTGCATGGCGGCGGCCACCGGCTCGGCGAGAACGTCGAGCACGTTCAGCCCGGCCAGCTCGCCGGCCCGTTTGGTTGCCTCCCGCTCCGGGATCCCGAAGTAGGCCGGCATGGTGATGACGGCATCCCGGAACGGCCGGCCTGCCTGCTCACCGGCGCACTGGACCAGCTCACGCAAGATGAGCGCGGACACCGTTTCCGGGGTGTGCCGCTCACCGTGAAACCGGTATTCGGCACTCGTGCCCATGTCGCGCTTGACCATCTGGGCCACGAGCTCAGGAGTGACCAGCGCCTCGTTCCTGGCGGCCCGGCCGACCACTACGCTGCCCGGCGACTCGAAGAACACCGCCGACGGTGTCGTGTCCTCCCCGGCCGCGCTCCTGGCGATGGCGGGCTGGCCCGTCGCGTCCAGGTAGGCGACACAGGAGTGGGTGGTGCCTAGATCGATTCCGAGTACCATCTCACCTCGTTGTCATCTCGCCATCGGGGCCGTTCACCGGCCCTGATAGGTGAAGCCGGCCCACGCCGCCGGGCTGGCCAGGTCGGGGCCGCCGGCCGAACCCGCCATCGCGGCCTCCTCACCGAGCACCCGCGGCCATGCACCCGGCACCTCGCGATCCGGGTCCAGCATCCACAGCTGAGCCTCGCGGAGCGCATCGGCCGGTGGCCGGCCGCCGGTGTTCAGCAGGTGGTGGAACACGTTCATGAACAGGGCCGTCACGGCGTCGCCGACTTCCCACCGGGCGGCTACCACTCCGGCGGCCCCGGCCGACAGGAAGGCGGCCGCGAGCGTGAGGGCCTCGTCGAAGTCCCGCTCTGTCACGTCGGTGAGGCAGGCGGCCAGGACGGCCAGCCCACCCGCGCCTGCTGGGCCCGCGCCGCCCGCGTGCGCCGACCTCGCCTGCCGGAGGATGTCCCGGATCTGGACCTTGTCCTTCTCGTTCTCGTTGCCCGCCGTGCCCGCCCGGAGATGGCTGGCCGCGCCAAGCGTGAGGCTCGACCCCAGCACCGGGACCTGGACGTGCCCGTGGCAGCCGAAGTGCAGCAGCGAGGCCCCCGGGTGGCCGGGCCGTGGCAGCGCACGAAGCACGTCGTCCCGGGTGGCGGCGGGCGTGCCCGGGGCTGGGCAGGCCAGCTTGTCGCGCGCGTAGCCGAACACGGCCGCCCCCGGGTAATGGGTACCCTGCAGGTAGGCGACACCGATGGCGGTCAGGTACAGCGATTCGGCGGCGTCGGAGATGAGGACCGGGTTCTCCCCCCAGGGCCGGGGACGGCGCCGGGCCGCCTCGGCGAACTGACGGGCCGAGGACGCGTAGCTGAATACCGCCCGCTGGCAAGCGTACGGCCCATGGCCCGGGCCAGCGGCGTGCCACGGCACCAGGCCGAGTTCCCCCGCGGGGACCAGCACGATCCGCCGTTCCGCGTGGGCGGTGCGCGCGGGGACCGCGTCCAGCAGCGGGCCGACCGCCACCTGCCACGCCCATTCACAGAGCGTGCCGAGCACGGGCAGCCAGGCTCTCCGGGCGGCACCGGCGGCGGCCTCCGTCGAAGCGGCTTCGACCGCCCGCCGGGCGCGCAGGAACGCCCCGACCGGGCTCCCGTTCCCGGTGACCAGCCCGGGCAGCGGCCGCTGGCCGATGGCTCCGTCCCGGCCCACGATCACCGCGAGGCCGGGGCCAGCATCGTCCCTGGGCAGCAGGTAGACCAGCGCGTCGGCGCCGGCCGCGCGCAGCGCCACCGCGATGTCCCCGGCCGAGGGCGGGGACAGCCAGCGGGCCTCGGCCGGGGACTGCTCGACGGCCAGCATGACCCGGTACCGCAGGTCGCCGTCCGGCCCAGCGCCGGCCGTCCCCGGCTGCCCCGCCTGGGCGGCCCACTCGTCAGCGAGCCCGGGGTGCCCCGCCTCCCGGAGCGCCTGTTCCACCCCGGCCCCCGAGGTGGCGGCGTGCAGGACCATGCCCCGGCCCAGCTCTATCGCGCTGATGGCGGTTTCCGCGCGGCCGCGGCGGAGGAACCACCGGGCCATCTCGGTCGCGTCGCTGGTCCCGCGGCGCGCGATGCGCAGCGCATTCTCGTCGCTGTCCTGCAGGAAGACGTCGCCCGCATGCTCCCGGAGACCGGCCAGGCCGAGGGAAGCGGCCCGGTCCACGTCGCCGCGCGCTGCCTTGCCCCGGGCCCGGTAGGCGCTGGCCAGCGTCTGCAGCACGCTGGCCGCGTGCGGGCTGCCGATCTCCTGCTCCACCGCGCGGCGCGCTTCCTCCAGGCGGTCGATGGCGTTGCTGAGGTCGCTCGGCACCCGGGTCAGCTCATAGCGGGTGAGCAGCCCCTGGCCGTGCATTTCCAGCAGTCTCGGCCGTTCCCGCACGGCCAGGCCGCCGGCCTGGCTGGCCTCGGCCAGCATACGGATCGCCTGGTCGATGAGGTTGATGTCGTGATCGGCCAGCCCACGCAGCATGAGCCCGCCGGCCGCTTGAGCAGCGAGCACCGGATATTCCGGGTTCTCCCGGCCGGCTTGCTCCGCGGCGGCCCGCAGCTGGTCAAAGGCGTCCCTCGCCTCGGCGCCCAGGGACATCGGCCGCTCCGCCTGCTGGACCAGGTCATCCCGCATGGCGCGGGCGGTCTGCAGCGCAGCGGCGACGCCGGCCGAGAGTGGCTGGCCGAGACCCTGGAACGCCGCGGCCCGCTCCAGGTCATCGATGGCGGCGGTCACCCCCTCCAGGCTCCGGTCGTAGTAGCACCGGACCACCCGCACGTGGCCGCGCAAGTAGAGCAGCACGCCGCGCAGCGGGCCGCCTTCCGCGTAAGGCCCGGCAGGATCTGCTGCCGCGAAGGCGCGGGCCAGGTAATCTTCCGCCCGCTCGAGGTGCTGGAGCTGGCCGCCCATCGCATGGCGGTCCAGGTAAGCCACCCCCAGGCCAGCCAGCAGGTAGGGCCGGGCGGCGTACTCGGCGGGCACCGCCTCGGCGATCCGGGTGAGCTCCGCGATGGCCGCGTCGGCCGCGTCCGGGCGGTGCTCCAGGTTCGCGCGCGCGAACCGGAGCGAGGTCTGCAGGAACTGGGCCAGCGGCTGCAGCGGATCGTGCGGATCCAGGCCGGACACGAGCCGTTCGACCCGGGACACCAGCCAATCCTGCTGCAGCACCGACCGGTCGGTGCTGCTCACGCTCAGCAGCTGGATGCCCGCGGTAGTCATCGCGCGGGCGATAGCCGGATCGTCGTGCGGCATCCGGTCCATGGCGTCCGCAATCTCGGCAAGCCGCGTTCCGAGGTGGCCGGCCGAGGCCGCCTCGCTGACCTGGCGGCCCAGCGTTACGCCGAGCACGTCAAGGGTGGGTGACCGGAGGAGGTGCCCGGCGGGCAGCCCGGCGGCAGCGTCGGTCAGCGCTCCGGCGGCACCGGCCAGCGCCGTCCCGTCCCCCGATGCATCCGCCGCAGCCGCCAGTAATACAGCGCGCATGGCCAGCAGCTCGCCGCGTTCCGGCGCCTCCGGCGGGGCCGCGGCGGCGGCGTGGGCCAGCTGGGCGGCCACCCGTGACGCGTCCGCCGCCAGGTCACCGTGGAGCCTGCCGCCGGCGGCACGCGCGCTCGCCAGCAACGCCATCAACCACAGCAACGGCACCCACACCGGCGTTACGCCATCGGGTGCCGCAGGAACCCGGCGCAGGTGATCCAGGGCGGTCACCGCGTCGTCCGGCGCGATCTCGAAGGTGCCGAGCTCCGCCAGCAGGGACGCCGCGGCCTGAGCGTCCGAACGCGCCGCCTCAACGCGGGCGCCCCGCGCCATTGTGGATCGCTGAGCGGCCGTGAGCCGCCGGCTGAGCGCCATCCAGGCGGTCACCAGGTGCCCGGTGCCCGCCGCGGCATCTGCCCCGCCGTCAGCCAATCCCCCTTCGCCGTCGGCGGCCGGCGCCAGGCACATCCGGGCGAAGGCCACGGCTGCGTCGCAGTCGGCCGCCACACCTCCGTGCAGCGCGAATCGGCCGGCGCGCTGGAGCGCGAGCGCGGCGGCCACCGGCCGGCGTTCCGGGCGGCCGGGTTCCATCCGCTCCAGCCCGGCTTCCAGCAGAACCCCGGCCTCATCCAGGTCAGCCAGCGCCCCGCCCGGAGCGCACCCGCGGGTGAGCAGCGCGTCACCGAGCCAGGCTTCGGTCTCGGCCTGGTCCGGCGTCCCGGCCGGGAGCGCGGCTCGCAGCCGGCGCAGCCAGTCGATGGCGTCGTCGAGGCCGGGCCCGGGGCCACTCGCCCGGAGTAAGCCAGCCTCCGCCAGCAGGTACAGCGCGGCGAGGTGGTCCTCGCCGCCGTCGGGCAGCCCGGTCAGCGCCGTGCGCAGGTAGCTGATCGACTCAGCGAGCACCTCGTCAGCCCGCGCTGCGCCCTCGTCCTCGGCGGACTGGAGGCCGGCGGCCACGTCGATCATCGTGGCGATCGCGGCCAGCCCGTCGGCTGCGCACGCCGCCGTGCGCAGCGCTTCTCGCGCCGCGGCCAGGTCGCCCTCGGCAGTCTCCTCTGCCATCGGTAATCCCCCCATGTCCGAACCAGCCGGCCCCGGGCCCCAATTGCGGCGCCGAACCCGTCAGGTCATGCTCGGCATTGTGACCGAGCGACCGGCGCACGCGCCAGGGCGGGGCAACCCCCCACAGGGGGAACCTATACCGGGCGATCCCGTGCCAGTCGAAGAAATCGTCACAGACCTCCGGCTTCTCGCGAGCGAGGCCTCGTCCGGCTCCGGCCCACCGAACCGGGCCGCCGTCCTCCCGGCCGGTCACGTTCCGGGCGATTCCCGGCCGGATTCCCGCCACCAGCGCATTCTCAAGCAATACTTTTTCCGGTTTGTCGGGATTTAGCCACACATCCTCCGCCCGGCCGGCCCGAACCGACCTTTGTTGCGGATCGCCAGGTGGGCCGGCCCGGTGTCAACCCAGGTGCATACCTGAGCGTCCCATCGTTATGGGCTGGGGGGAAATCTAGCCGAACCAACCAGTTTGGTTCCGCACGCCCGGAGGGGAGAGATACGTGACGCAGGAGCCCAATTCCGCCGACGATCTTGAAAGGGCCGTGGGCGAAGGCACAAACGGCTTAAAGCCGGACGATCTCACCGGAGCGGACAGCGCTGCGGCGGGGGGCGGCCCCGGCGCGTCATCCACCGACACCGGTGTGGCCGGGAACATGGATCCGCTGCCGCCGGAGGCAGCCGACCCGGCGGAGCCGGCCAGCGAAACGCTGCTCACCGAGATGGCCGTGACCATCCGGGACATCGCGGCTGCCTCGGACCGGTACCACGCCCGGGCCGAGCAACGGGAAGCCGTCATCGACTACCTGCGGACCGAGCTGGACCTGCTGCGGCGGGGCGAACGGCGGGGCCTGCTCCGCCCGGTGCTCGCGGAACTCTGCCGGCTTCGTGACGACCTGCTCAGGCAGGCCGCCACCCTGCCGCCCGGCTTCAGCCCGGACAAGGCCGCTGACCTGCTGCGGTCGTACGCGGAAACTATCGAGCTCACGCTGGAGAACAACGGCGTCGTCAGCTACGCGCCCGACAGCGGTGATCCCTTCAACCCACGGCTGCACCGCCGGGTCACCGGCGAGCCGACGGCTGATCCGGCGCAGGCCGGGCAGGTCGCCGCGGTTAAGCGCGACGGCTACCTGGACATCGAGGCCAATAGCCCGATCGCGCCCGCCGAGGTCAGCGTGTACGCGGTCGCACAGAGGGAGCAGGAGCAGTGAGCGAGCCACAGCACGGCATCTACGGCATCGACCTCGGTACCACCTACTCGGTGGTCGGCTACATCGACGAGACGGGCCGCCCGGCGGTCACCCGGAGCAGCGAGGGCCAGGACACGACCCCCTCGGTGGTGTATTTCGAGACCGAGGAGAACATCGTCGTCGGCAAGGTGGCCAAGGAGTCGGCCGGCGTGTACCCGGATCAGGTCGTGTCGCTGATCAAGCGGGAGATGGGCGAGAAGGAGTGGCGCCGGGAGTTCTTCGGCCAGGAGTACACGCCGCCGTCCATCTCGGCCCTGATCCTCAGCGCGCTGGCCAAGGACGCGGCGACCCATACGCACCGCCCGGTGAACGAGGTCGTGGTCACCGTCCCGGCCTACTTCGGCCTGCTGGAGAAGGACGCCACCAAGCAGGCGGGCGAGATCGCTGGCCTGCAGGTCATCGGGATCGTCCCCGAGCCGGTCGCGGCGGCGCTGCACTATGGCATCACCGGGAGCGCGGACGGGACCACGTTTCTCGTTTACGACCTGGGGGGCGGGACCTTCGACATCAGCCTGATCAAGATGACCGAGACCTCGGTCGAGGTGCTCGCGGTGGGTGGCAACTCCCGGCTGGGGGGCGCCGACTGGGACGAGAAGCTGTTCGACCACATCCTGGAGCAGCTGATCGGGCAGTGGGGCGACGAGTCTGTGCAGGACGACGAGGCCGAACTGCAGGCGATCCGGACCCTCACCGAGCAGGCCAAGAAGGACCTGTCCAAGGCTGAGAGCAAGCAGCTAATCCGGCGCTACAGCGGCACGGCGGCGAAGGTCACGGTGACCCGGAAGCAGTTCGAGGAGATGACCGCGGACCTGCTCGAGGAGACCATCCGGATCACGCACCGGACGCTGGACGAGGCCGAAGAGCGCTACCCCGGTATCCGCTCCCAGATCAGCCAGCTGCTGCTGGTCGGGGGGTCCAGCTGGATGCCGGCGGTGAGCGAGCGGCTCAAGCAGGAGTTCAGCTGGGAGCCGCGGTTGTCCGACCCGGACCTGGCGGTGGCCAAGGGCGCGGCGCTGTACGCGGCCGGCCAGACCGTGCGGTACGTCGAGGCCGGCGAGAGCGCCGCGGCCGGCCAGGGCACCGCCGAGGCGGCGGCGAATGGCCGCGGCACCGGGCTGCCCGCTCCTGGGCCGGTGACCGACCAGGCGGTGCAAGTGGTGGCCCGGCGGATCGGCGTGGACGAGGAGAGGGTCCGCGACCTCGCGCAGCGCACGGTCGTCAACGTGCTGCCGAAGGCGGTCGGCGTCAAGCTGCTCGACACCACCAGGCCCGGCTGGGAGACCGACCCCGACGCCGCGTCGTACATCGAGCACCTCATCCCGGCCCAGACCCAGTTGGTGGACTGCGAGCCCCAGACCTTGGTGGCCAACACCGTGGTGCCGGACCAGCCCGCGATTGAGATCGAGATCTGGGAGCAGGCGGGCGAGGTCCCCAGCCCGGACCTCGGCGCCAACCACCGGGTGGACGACGCGGGCCTGATCGAGGACCTGCAGCGGTATGCGCTGCCGGCCGGCTCGCCGGTCAACATCAAGGTCAGCGCCGATGCCGAGGGCATCGTCCACCTGCACGCCGTCGAGCCGAAGAGCGGCAAAGAGCTGACGATGAACGTGCGGATCAGCGTCCTGTCCGCGGAGCAGGTGGAAGAGGCGAAGCAGATCCACCGTGGCCTCACCATCGGCACCGCGTAGCCCGACATGCCTTTCAACGAGACGGAGTACCGCGAGGGGTTCCTCAAAGAGCACCGCGGCGCGCGAGGTGCCCCGGGCGACCTGCTGACCCGGTACGCGATCACCCTGCCCGCCACCGACGCTGAGATCGCGGCGCAGGTCAAGGCGGTGCGTACCTACTGGAACAAGGTCTACACCGGCAAGGCCATGTGGGCTCAGGTGGCCAAGCTGTGCCGGGCTGAGGACGAGCGGCTGAAGGCCGAGCACGGTGCGAAGATGGAGACCAGCGCCTGGTGGCAGCGGCAGCAGTCCGAGCGGCAGAAGGCCGCCGACGCGTCGCTCACGGTCATGGCCGACGAGCTGCATCGGCGCTACGGGCAGCTCGGCGTCGTCTCGCCCGGGATCCTGGGCCAGTTCGCCACCAAGCTCGGCCTTGCCCCGGCGCAGGCCCAGCAGGCTGCGACGCAGGCCGGCCTGACGGTCATCGGCGACATTACGCTGCCCGCGACCGCGCCGTTAGGCACCTTCCAGGCCCTGCTCAACGCCATGTCGGAGGGCGCGGTGGCCTCGGTGCCGGAGCTGGTGCACCCGGGGTCGGGAACGTTCCGCCTGGTCGAGCGCTACGAGTGCGTGGCCGATCCGCATAAACGGCTGGATCCGGTGGCCGTGGACGCGCAGAGCACGGAGGCCGACAAGCAGCGCAAGTCGGCGACGGTGGACGCCCGGCGCGCCGCCCTCGCCATCCTGCGCAAGGCCGTCCGGGACGGCATCGACCTGCGCGACGTCGCGCTGTTCCACATGATGACCATCGCCCGGGACTCGGCGTCGGTATCGACGGACCTGGCGGCGGCCAAGCTGCGCGAAGCCGGGCTGGAGGCCCGCGACGCCGCGATCATCGCGGTCCTCGTGGCCGAGCAGGGCGCCGGTCCCGGTGGCCCGGCGAGCCGGGTGCCGGACCTGCTCGCCGCCGGGCGGCTGCGCGAGGCCAAGGCCGCCGCGGCCAGCCTGCCCTCCGAAGGGGAGCGGGTGGACGCGATGCAGCGGGTGGAGGCCGCGCAGCAGCGGGTGGACCAGCTGCTCGCCGCCGCGCGGGCGGCAGTCGCGGTACCGGACGAGGCGCGCGCCGAGACCCTGCTCAAGGAGGCGGCGCTGATCAGCGCCGAAGATGCCGCGGCCGAGCTTGCGGCGGTCCCGCTGCCGCCGCCCGCCGACCTGCGGCCGGGCGCCGACGGCCCCGCGATCCAGCTGGCCTGGCGGCCGGCCCCCGGCCACGACCCGGACACGGTGTACGTGGTCCGCCGGACCATGCCGCCGCGCCCGCTCTCCGCGCCGGCCGAGGGCGACCCGATTCAGCGCGACCGCGCGCACACCTGCAGCGACCCGCGGGCCCCGGTGGCACGGCCGGTCCAGTACGCGGTCTTCGCCGTCGGTGACGGCCGGCCGCCGTCGCGTCCCGCCACCGCCACGGTCACCCTGCTGCCCCCGGTCTCCCAGCTCAAGCCCGAGGTGGGGGCGGCCACCGTGGCGCTGTCCTGGTCGGCGCACCCGGACGCCCGGGTCGAGGTCATCAGGACGGCGCCGGGGACCGCCCCCGCGCCCGTCCGGGTCACCGGCAGCAGATGCGAGGTCAGCGGGCTGACCGAGGGGCAGACACAGCGCTTCCAGGTCACCGCGGTCTACACCGCCCTGGACGGCGCCGAGCTCCGGTCGGCCGCCGAGCACATCAGCGCCACACCCCGGGCGCAGGCCCGGCCGATCTCCACGCTGCGAGCCCGGCCTGTCGGCACCGAGGGCGCGATCCGTGTCCGGGTCACCTGGATTCCGATCGACCACTCTGATGTACGGATCGTGCGGTGTGCCCGGGATCCGGGGATTCCGCTCGGCGCCACGGTGTCAGCGGAGGAGATGGCCGCCGTCGGGGACGAGGTGACCGGCGCCCGTATCTCCGCCGGGCGGGAAACCGGCTTCGAGACCGAGCTGCCGGCCGGGGTGCACCGCCTCGTGCCGTTCTCCATCGGCGGGACCGGCATCGTGGTGGGCAAGCCCGCGACGGTGGCCGTGACCGACCCCGTGCGGCACCTGACGGTGACGCCGTTCGCCGACTACGCGACCGTGGCCTGGGAATGGCCGGCCAGCGCCCAGGTGGCCGAGGTCAGCTGGCGGCTCGGCGACACCGAGGACGTCACGCATATCGACCGCGGGCAGTACCGGTCGGCCGGCGGCGCCAGGGTCCCGCTCGGCCGCGGCCCGGGCGAGGTCGAGGTGCGCGCCGTGATCACGGTCGGCAGGACGTCCTTCACATCGCCACCGGTGACCGCCAAGGTCGCGCAGGTGGTGGAGACGGCGATCAGGTACGACGTGTCCACGCTGGCCCCGACGCTGCGCGGGCGGCTGAAGCGGGTGGCTTTCACCGCGGATCAGGCCTGCGCCGGCGTCCGGGTACGGATGGTGGCCTCATCCGGCCGCGTCATGCCCACCAGCCCCGCCGACGGCGAGACCGTCCTCGACACGGCGCTGTCCCTGCGGCCGGGGGTCCCCGGCGAATACAAGGTCACCGTCCCGCGGAAGACGGTCTGGGTCCGGTGCTTCGTCATCGCCGGGCAGGCCAGGCTCATCGACCCGCCGATCACCAGACTTAAGGAGTAGCAGTGGCCGCCACCACGGTCTGCCCGTTCTGCTTTCACAAGATCGATCCATCGCGCCTGTGGTACCAGTGCCTGGGCCGGGGCAACACCGAGTGCAAGAAATCGGTCGATGAGGCCCGGCAGAAGCTGACCAAGAGCACGCGGGAAACGTATCCGACGTTCGCGCCGCCGGAACGGGTGAACGGGCCCGCGAAGTGCCCGGAGTGCGGCGGAAAGACAAACCTGCGCGCCTGCCCTGATTGCCACACCGCGCTGCCGTCCGACTTCGCGGATTCCAAGAGCCCGATGATCGGTCTGGTCGGCTCGAAGGGCAGCGGCAAGACCGTGCTGATGACTGTGCTGGTCAAGCAGCTCAAGGACGTCGTCGGCAAGCGGTACGACGCCGCCATCAGGCTGGCCACCGACAACCCTGACGGCCACCAGGGGCTCAGTGACTACCAGGCCAACCGCGAAAGCCCGCTGTACCGGGACCGCAGGCTGCCGCTCCCCACCGCGCAGCTGGCAGCTCGCGAGCACGCCGCCCCGCTGCTCTTGCGCTGGCAGCAGGAGACGGTCCGGCTGGGGCGCAGCTCGGTCCGCTCCACGCTGCTTTCCTTCGTCGACACGGCGGGTGAGGACCTGAACGACGTCTCGACAACGTTCACCCTGCAGTACCTGTCCGTCTGCGACGGGCTGATCGTGGTACTCGACCCCTTCGCACTGCCCGGCGCGCGGGCCCGGCTGAACCTGCCGGACGCGGCGATCAAGGTCACCGACGACGCGCCGCTCGACGTGGTGAGCAACATCACCGAGATGCTCAAGGTGGAGCACAACATCAGGAAGCGGCGGAAGATCTCGGTCCCGGTGGCGGTCGTCTTCACGAAGATCGACGCCTTCTTCCCGGCCCTCGATCGGGGCAACCCGCTCATGGCGGCCACACCGGGAGTGCCCGCTTACGTCAACGCGGACGGCATGGCCGTGCACGAGCACATGCTGGCCCTGCTGCACGAGTGGAACGCGCAGGACATCGACACGCACATGCGGCTGAACTACGCGGACTTCCGGTACTTCGGCGTATCGGCGCTGGGCGCCGAGCCAGACTACGACAACAGCACCGTTGCGGCGGGCGGGGTGCGGCCGCACCGGGTGGAGGACCCCGTGCTGTGGCTGCTGGCCAAGTCGGGGACGGTGCGGTCGGCATGACCGCCGAGCTGTTCGACCGCCTGCTGTACACCGACTGCCTACCGGGCACTGGACGGGGCGCGGGTGGCGGTTTCCAGGTGCAGGCCCAGTCGTCCGGGGTCGATCCGGCGCAATCGAAGCTGGCGGTCGGCTGGCTGCTGTATGAGGTGCAGCTGCCGTGGATCAACCAGCAGCGCCCGGTCAGGGACTTCCCGCCCGGGCTGGCGCACGCCTGCGGCGAGGGCTACGGGACCGCCCAGGGGCGGTACGTCGGGAAGGAGGCGGCGGGCGGCCGCGATGGCAACCACCTCACTGACTGCCTGCTGACCAGGGACCCGGACCTGTACGGCTCGATCCGGCCAGCCCAGCTGTGGCAGTCGCAGCTGTGGCGGTCCGGGCCGTGGGACACCCGGGACTGCCCGCGATTCGACGCCGCGGAGCTGGAGCCCGGGCCGC
Organism: uncultured Actinomycetes bacterium; assembly: GCA_963837515.1. GTDB lineage: Bacteria > Actinomycetota > Actinomycetes > Streptosporangiales > Streptosporangiaceae > RYN-230. The sequence continues at coordinate 140,695 of CAWINT010000011.1, read as the reverse complement.
TAACGGTAGACGCTGTCGCGCAGTGGGCGCGCGGCGTGCCGGATCGCGAGCCAGCGCTGGCCCGGCTGCTCAGCGTTCTGGAGAAGCCGGACGGCCGGCGCGTGGTGATCGTGGCCGATCACCCAGGCGAGGCCATGGCCTGGATCACCGCGGCTACCCTGCTGCTGCCCTCGCGCCAGGCCCTCGACGTGTCGTTCAAGGTGTTCAGCTCGGCGCCGGCCAGCGCCAAGCACCGCGTCGTCGCCGCGCCCGCTGGCCTGTTCCCGCAGATCGCGCCCGGGCTGGTAGGCCAGCGGTTCGTCCTGGACTCCAGGACAGGCGCCGCGGACGAGGCCGAGACAAGCGAGCGGGCCGTGTTCTTCGCGGGCCGCTTCGCCGCCGGGGACGAGGACCCGTACGACGTCGTTGACGCGGTGGAACTGGCCGACGCGCTCGGTGGCGGCCGTGACGCCCTGCTCACGGCGTGGGCCCTGACCAAGCCGGACGACTCCCATCACGAGCCGGAAGCGCTGTTCCGCTGGCTGTCCAGCGCCGCGCCGGAACCACTCGCCGAGCATGGGCCGGCGGTGGCGGCCCTGATCTGCGCGTCCGGTCCAGCCGCCAGACCGCTGCGCTGGCTCGACGACGCCGTGGCCGAGAAGCGGCTGGATCTCGATCCGGCCGCCGTGCGGCTTCAGCTGCTCAGCGCCGAGCTCGCGGAGATCAAGGAGGGCGGGGAAGCACCGGCCGCGCAGCCGCTCCCGCCGGTCCCCTTGGACGTCGGCGGCTACCGGGACGCGGAGAGCGAGCTGTCGTCCGCCCTGCTGCTCAGCACGGACCAGCAGGCCGACCGGCTGCTGTGCCTGGCCCGCCGGCACCGGATCGAGCCAGAGCTGGTACCACCGCTCCGGGAGCGGCTGGGCGACTTCGTGATCAGCTGGATCGACCATCCGGGCGGCTACCATCCAGACCACTGGGCCCTGCGCGGGGAAGTCCTGAGCTCCGCTCACCGGGAGCTGTGCGAGCGCGCTGCGGCCGGTGGTATCGCGACCGTAACGGCCGCCATCCGCCGGCTGAGCTGCTACTTCGCTGACTATAGCGACCTGCGGGAACCAGTTGACTGCCACATCCAGGCCTCGCTGATCGCCGGCCGGGACCGGGCGGGACGGGTACGGCGGCTCCGCCAGCTGCTGGCCGATCTGGACCTCCTCGCCCAGTCACCGGGCCAGGAACGGGTGGCGGCGGCCGCGGCGGCCGGGCTGCAACGGGCGCTCATCGAGTGGAAGGCCGTCTACGGGGATGTCGCCGTGAACGTGCTCACCAAGCTCCCCGACTCGCTCGACGTCGCACCCGCGATCGCGGAGCGGGCGAACGAGGAGCTCACCGCGATGTCGGCGAAGCCGTCACGGGAGCTGCTCAATCTGCTGGCCAGCCTGGACAAGCGGGGCAAGGCGCCCAAGTCGCGCCCGCTGGTCAAGCTGCTGGAGGCCGACCGGTACGCGCAGGCCTTCCTGCACCGGGCGGCCGGCGATCGGCTGCTTACCGACACCAGCTACTTTGACGGCACCGTCGCGCTGCTGCGCGAGGCGGATCCCGCCGTACTCAAGGCCCGGCTGGACGACATCCTGGCCACGTGCCTGGTGAGCCGGCACCCGGACCTGGGGGCCGCTGTGCTGGGCTCGCTCAAGCCGGGACTGGCGCGGCTGCTCGTCGGGCTGTGGACGGCCGGGCTGGGCACCCGGAACCTGGTCCGCGACGGAGTCTGGTGTGTGCAGTGCCTGGACCATGAGGACCTGCCACCGAAGATAGCTGACCAGCTGGCGGCCGCGGTCCGCGACTACGCGCTGGCGCTGCCCGTGCGGGCCCGTGAGAGCTGGTACACCGGCGTGCAGCGTGAACTGTGGCCGGACGCGCAGCTGGTGTGGGACGGAGTCTTCGCGCCGGAGGCGCCCCGCGGGCGGCGCAATTTGTGGATCAACCGGGACGGCGGCCGCTGATGAACAACTACCACGTCACCTACCTCATCGCCATCGTGACCGGCTGCGCGCTCGCCCTGGGCGTGATGCTTTTCGCCATTGCCTTCGTGCGCACGCTCGCCCGCCGGCCCGACCTGGTCACCCCGGCCACCGACCAGAACGAGCGGGTGAAGGCCCACCCGGTCGGCCCGGGTGAGTTCAAGCCCGATCTGGCCTGGCCGTTCTACCCATACCGGCAGTCCCGGGCGGACCTGGAGCGGGCGCGGGCGAACGTCGCGGCCGGCAACGCCACGATGTGGCGGGAACCGGCCAAGGCCTTCTTCCACTCGGGGATCGGCTGGTGGATCGTTTTCCCGCTTCCGGTCGCGGCCATCGCGTTCCTGGTCCTGGTCAGCGTGACGAGCTGGTTCTGCTACCTCGTCTACGCGCTGGTGAACGTCCTCAGCGCGGGAGCCAGCCTCGCCCTCCTGGCCCCCGCGTCCGTCGGCCTGCGGGCCGCCGAGCGCTGGCGGCGCGGCAACCTGCTCACCCAGGCGGCTTGCATGCACTGCTTCCACGTGACTTCGTGGCCCGCCTACCAGTGCCCCAGCTGCGGGCAGCCGCACCACGATGTCCGGCCCGGCCGGCTCGGGCTGTTGCTGCGCCGCTGCGAGTGCGGCACGCATCTGCCCACGATGGCGTCCCGCGCGGCCTGGCAGGTGACTCCGCTGTGCCAGCGCTGCGGGGTGCCGCTGCCGGCCGGCGCGGGGGCGGTGCGCGACGTCCGGGTCCCGGTATTCGGAGATGTCTCCGCCGGTAAGACCCGGTTCCTGTACGCCTCGCTGAACGGCCTCATGCGGGTCGCGCGGCGGGCGAAGCTCCAGGTCAGTTTCCCCGACGGCGATTCGCGCGACCTCGCCGAATTCGGCCTCAGTGTCATCCGGTCCGGCCGGGATACCGCCAAGACGTTCGACGAATGCGCACGTCGCGCTGACCTGCCGGCTGGGCGCAGGCCGCCGGTCCCAGCTCGTGCACCTGTTCGACGCCGCCGGTGAGCACTTCCGCAGCGCCCGGCGGCCCGACGCGCTCCGCTTCCTGGACGACGGGCACGGCCTGGTCTACGTCCTGGACCCGTTCTCGATCCCCGCCATCCGCCAGCAGGTCGCCGACCGGAACGCCGCCGCCCTGGGCCTCGCCCACGCCGCCGCTGGTGACCCCGAGCTCACCTACGACGAGGTCGTGTCCCGGCTACGGGACAGCGGGGTGCCCGCCAGCACGGAGCGGCTCGCCGTGGTGGTGTCCAAGGCCGACCTGCTGCGCGCCGCCGGCCTCAGCTTGCCGGCCGGCTCCGCCGCGATCGCACAGTGGCTGCACGATTCCGGCGTGCACAACCTGGTGATCTCCGCGCCCCGGGAGTTCGCCGAGGTCCGGTTTTTCGCCGTCGCGTCGCAGGACATGCGGCCCGGCAGCCCGGACGACCCGGGCGCCCCACTGCGCTGGCTGCTGACCTCACGTGGCGTCCGGCTTCCCGGTCCAGCTGATCCAGGGAGTGCGCCGGGCCGCGCCGATCCGCCCCGCAGCGGGCGGCCTGACCGTCACCGCGGCCGGCGGGCCGCCAGCGAGCCGGCGGAGGCGCGGTCATGACCACGGACCCGGCGGCGGCCCCCGGGCGGACACCGCCGCACGTCATCGCCTACCGTTCGGTCACCGCGGCGATCACGGTACTGCTTCTGCTGTCGTTCGGCTTCGGGCTGGCCGGCTACGGGCCATTCGCCGTACTGCATGGGCTCGCGAGCCCGGTCTCCCACGCCCTGCACCTGGACCGGATCCAGGGATGAGCATCCCAGGCCGGGCGGTCCTCGGAATCGACCTGGGGACCACGAACTCAGCGGTGGCCTCCGTCGACGATGACGGCACCGTCGTGGTGCTGCCCAACGCCAGCGGCGGTGACCTCACCCCGTCGGTCGTCTACTTCGAGCCAGACGGGACGGCCGTGGTCGGGGAGGAGGCGGTGCAGGCGGCCGCGGTCGACCCGGAGAACGGCGTGCAGCTGATCAAGCGCGCCATGGGCACCGAGTTTCCGCTGCGGATCAACGGCCAGGAACATACCCCCGAGTCGGTGTCGGCGGTGATCTTGCGGCAGCTGGTCACCGCGGCAACCGGCCCGGCCGGCTCACCCGGCCGGGTGAGCGCCGTCATTACGGTCCCGGCGTACTTCGGCCTGGCCGAGCGGGAAGCGACGTATCAGGCCGGCGTCATCGCCGGGATCGAGGTGCTGGAACTGCTCGATGAGCCGGTGGCGGCGGCCGCACACTACGGCCTGACCTCCGGCGCGGACCGGACCGTCCTCGTCTATGACCTCGGCGGCGGCACGTTCGACACCACGGTGCTGCGGATCTCCGGCGGCGCCGTGCGGGTGCTGGCCACCGACGGGCACTCCTCCCTCGGCGGGGCCGACGTCGATCAGCGCCTGCTCGACTTGATCCTCGCGCGGCTCGGCGACCAGCTGCTGCCCGACGAGCTGGACGAGATCGCCGACGACCGGAAGATGCTCGGCGAGCTAGTGCTCGAGGCGGAAGCGGCGAAGAAGGACCTGAGCGCGCGGATCTCCCGGCCGGTAACCGTGCGCACCCCGGGCGGCCGCACCAGGGTGACGGTCACCCGCGCGGACCTGGACGCGTGCTGCGGCGATCTATTCGACACCACAGCGGAGATCATCAACCGGGTGCTCCGCTCGGCGGAGATGGACGGCTGCCGCGACATCGACGACGTGATCATGGTCGGGGGGTCCAGCCGGATCCCGATGCTGGCGGAGCGCCTGACGGCGCTGCTCGGCAAGAAGCCCCGGCTGGCCGATCCTGACCTGGCCGTGGCCAAGGGCGCCGCGCTGCGTGCCCACCACCTGGCCAAGACTCCACAGCTGGCCGCGCTCACCGCCGTCCGCGGCGGGGCGGCCTGCGGCGCCCGGTCCACGGGGCAGGTGGTCCCGGTAACGCCCCGCGCGGTGGGCATTCTGGTCGAGGACAGCTTCGACCCGGGCGGCCAGCGCAGCTTCGTCGAGCATCTGGTCCAGGCCAATACACCGCTGCCCGCCGAACGGGTCGAAGAACGGTTCGGCACCATCCTGCCGGGCCAGGAGTCGGTCCGCATCCAGGTGTACGAGCAGGCCGGCCCGGCCGTCTCGGCGGAGCCCGGTCACAACCGCCGCGTCCTCGATGGCGAGCTGACCGGCCTCGATTCTCTGCCCGCAGGCTCGCTGATCAGGATCACCATGCGGATTGCGGTGAACGGCCGGCTGACGGTCATCGCCCATGAGCCGCGGGCCGACCGTGAGCTGCGGCTCGAGGCTTACGTCGAAGGGGTGGTCAACAGTGCGGAGACCGAGCGGCTGTCTCGGCTGATCCAGCTGACCAGGGTTCGGGGGTAACAGATGGCCAACTGGATACGGCGCCCGTTCCGCGCACCGGGGGTGACCCAGATCTCACCCGGGCCGTACCTGCGGGCCCTGCAGAGCCGCTTCGGCGGCGGCACCGCGATGCTGTGTGTCGACGTGAGTGGCTCCATGCACGGTCAGCCGATTCTGGAGGCGGTCCGGGGGGCTAAGCAGTTCGTGGCCGAGGCTGTCGCCGCCCGCTATAACGTCGGCGTCATGCTGTGGAACCACCGGGTGGAGGCGGTCTGCGAGCCAACGGCTGACGGCATGGCGGCGCTGGCCCTGCTGGCGCCGGTGAACGCGGCGTGGGGTGAGAACGACCTGCTGGTGGCGCTCACGCAGTGCCATCAGATCCTGGACCGGTTCACCGGCGACCGTGTCGTTGCGTTGTTCGGTGACGGTGACCTCACCCCCAAACCGCCGGTGCTGGCCAAGGTCGCGCAGATGAAGGCGGAGAACATCCGGTTCGTCACTCGCGGTCTGGGCGCGTACGCGGCTCGGGAATTCGGCGAGATCTCTGACGAAGAACCATCCAGCGCCACCATCGCCGACGTCGGCGACCTTGCCGACGGGATCGCCGACATGGCGACCACCCTCAGCCAGCACGGCCTGACTCGCTATCGGGCCATTTGACCCTCCTTGAAGAATCATCGTCGGGCATGTGCGTATCGCGCCTTACTTATTGGTAAGCGCCCCCTGTCCCGGCCAGCTCATCAAGCCAAGGTACGCAAAATGCTGGCATATCAGCGGTCACAGCCTTTATCCTGTTTCCATTGAAACATGGGCCGGGGGAGACAATGCGGTACTAGGCCTGTGACCGTGGGCGCCAGCGCCATAGGTGAAGGGGGAGGTACGACGCAATGGCCTATACACATGCGCAGATTCAGGAGAGCCGGGCCGAGGGGAGAAAACTGTCCGAGGCCCTCTCCAGCGGATGGCGGCCAGAACCGATCGCCACGCCGATCCAGCTGCAGCAGAATGAGTACTGTTACGGGCAGAACAACGCCCAGATCTGGCAGTACCTCGAAGGTGACGGGAACTACCTGCACAAGAGCCGCATCGGATGGGGTCTCATGGGCATGGCCGTGGTCGCAGGCACCGCGGTAGGCAACAGCGCTCGTAAATCTCGCGCCGCCCGGGAGGCCGCGCCCCGGTATCGGCTGGTCGAGCAGGGGCCCTTCTACCTCACGAACATGCGGTTCGCCATGCAGGGACAAACGGGATGGGTGGATCTATGGTATCAGGATATCAGGATGTCTACCTGCGACAGTAACAGCATCACGCTTCAGCTGGCTGGGACACCGCCAACGCAGCTGATTTCGTGGCCGATCGACTACTACTTCGTCCTTTACCGCTTCCTGGCCAATGGTGACGTCATGCAGGTCCCACCGGATCCCAGCTAGATTGTTCACCCCGGATCAGCAGGCCACGGGCGCGCGGACTCAGGGAAGATCGGATTGAACGTCAGGCCCGTCAGCGGTGGCGCGGCGCTTCAACGCGGTCAGGCTGAGGCCCAGGGACCGGCTCGCCTGTGCGACAGTCGTACGTGACGACGTGCTGATCTGCTTGAGCACCAGCAATTGCAGCAGGATCCTCTCCTGCTCGGAGACTTGGGCCCGGTTGTGGAAAGATGTGTAGAAGACAGCCCCTTCGCCCGACTCGACCTCCACCATCAGCGGCCGCCCCGCATACGCCGTGCCGGGGGCCGCCTCGACCAACGTCTCGCCTCGGCACCCGGCAAGGACAGACCAACTGCCCATGTCGAAGTGGACAGTCGTCGAGTCCCCGACAACCTGACGCAGTTCGTCATCGACAACGTTCGCGGCGACCAGGCCGGCCTGACCTGAACCATCGAACCGGAACATTCCGGGGAAGGCGGCGGTGATCAGGTCGCTGGTCAGATCCGAGGCGTACAGGCATCCGCCCTCATGAACGAAACGCTGCAAGCTGGCCGGGTCCAGGGGATCGCCCGTCCCGCAGTTGACGAACAGAAGATCGCAGTCGTACTGCCCCCGGAACGGCTCGAACATCACGCTCATCGAGCTCAGGACTTCGCCGATGTTGTCCCAGCCAGGAGAGGTCACATAGATCTTGCGGTGCCAACGCCGCGCCAGCTTCGCGAGCTGCGGGCCGGGAGGGGACTGGGTGAGGCCCGGAGAATCAAATACCCTGCGTCTCCAGCCGGACATTCAGCAGCCACCGCGGCTTAGGTGATCCCAGCCGTGTTCCGCGGTGCTCAGCCGCTCACGTACCCCGGCCATAAGCCGGGAGGGCTGTCCCGGGTTTCCGCCGCGCGAACCTGCCGATTCAGCCGGCATCGCCGCCTCCCCTGCCAGCTCGCATTCCGTCCAGGACAGAATACAGGCTACGCCTTCTTCAGGTCAGTCAACGGGTAGCGCTGCCGTTTGCCATCGAGTTGCCACATCAGATCGAGCAGCAGGTGCTGTAGCCGCGCCAGCCGCACACGACCCTGGTCGTCGAGTTTCTCAAGATCTTCTTCCAGGGATTGCAGCCATTTCTGGCTAACGCGGAAGCGCTCGACAAAGGAGGCGTACCCCAGGCAGCAAGCTTTACCATTGACCGTCGTGATCATCCGTTCGCCCACGCCCCGCTGCTCGACACGCCAGATCATGAACTGAGGGCCAAAGTCGCTGGAGAGAAAGGCATCATCGATTTCCGCCAGCAGCCGGCCCGTCTCCCGGGTACGCCGATACCTGGAGAACCGCAGATACTGGACTTCCCGCCTGATGATCTCCCGCCAGCCGAGAAACTGCGCGAATACGTACAGGGTGCTGTCAATGGCGACCGCGCGCTTGTCGGCCCGCGCTGCGGTTATATATGTCTCGACGAACCTCAGCTGCAGGATATTGTACAGCCTCGCCTGCAGCTCGTACGCGGCGGAAAGTAATGGCTCACTGTAAAGGTCCAGGACCTTCCTAGCATCTTTGCGGGTCTGCAGGGCGGACACCCCGAACACGGTCACGCTAGTACTGATAATGGAGCCTGCCAGGGCGATCAGCGCTATCACGATGGCAGTGTTCATGTCGGCTGCCCGTCTTGGGCGCGCTTCGGCCAGCCATCTGTTGCCTGGGCCGGGCGCAGCAGCGGCCGCTCCCAGCCGAGCGCCCGCGATAGCGCCGCGATCGGTATGGTCAGCACAGGTATTGAGGATAACGGCCGGCTCGCCGCCGGGGTTCGCGAACGTGTGCGGCGCCCCCGGCGGCACCATGACCAGGCTGCCGGCCGGCGCGCCGTAGGACGTGTCCCGGACCGTGAACCGGGCCGTCCCCGACACCACGGAGCAGCCCTCGTCGTGCTGCGCGTGCCAGGTGCTGGACCGCCCGCTTCCCGGGCCCGTTGGCCCATTGACGGCGTGGCTCACGTGAGTTCTGATCAAAGTGGGCCCAGTGATCAGCCACGGGATGGGCGGACCCGAGGGACGGTGTGATGACCTCCCACCCGGTCAGCAGGCGGGCGGTGCTCACCGCCGTGGGCGGCGCGGCGGCCGGTGCCGCCCTGGCCAGCGCGATCCCGGGCCGGCTGGGCGCCGCGGCGGCCGGCCGGACCAGCGGTTACGTCGCGGACGGCACGGCCGGCCTGGCCGCGGCGTTCCCGCTGTCGGCGGTCCGGCTGCTGGGCTCCCCGATGCGGGCCAACCAGGCCCGCAACACCAGTTACCTGATGTTCCTGGACCCGGACCGGATGCTGCACACGTTCCGGCGCAACTACGGCCTGCCCTCGGCGGCCCGGCCGCTCGGCGGCTGGGAGGCGCCCGGGTCGGAGGTCCGCGGCCACTGCACCGGCCACCTGCTGTCCGGGCTGGCCCTCAGCTACGCCAGCACCGGGCACCCCGGGACCGCTGACAAGGGCCGCTACCTCGTCACCGAACTGGGCCGCTGCCAGGCGCGGGCCCGGCGGGCCGGGTTCCACGACGGTTACCTGTCGGCCTTCCCGGAGACGTTCTTCGACCGGCTGGAGGCGGGGCGGCCCACGTGGTCGCCGTACTACATGATCCACAAGATCATGGCCGGCCTGATCGACCAGCATGAGCTGGCCGGCCACGCCCAGGCGCTGGAGCTGGCGGCCCGGCTCGGTGACTGGGTTAACTGGCGCACCGCCCGGCTGCCGTACGCGCAGATGCAGCGGATCCTGGAGGTGGAGTACGGCGGGCTGCCCGAGTCACTGGTCAACCTGTACCGGCTCACCTGGGATGAGTCGTACCTGCGAGCCGCCCGGCGGTTCTACCACGCCCGGGTCTTCGACCCGCTCGCGGCCGGGCGGGACGAGCTGCACGGGCTGCACGCGAACACCACGATCCCGAAGATGATCGCCTGCCTGCGCATCTGGGAGGAGACCGGCGACGAGCGCTACCACGCCATCGCCAGCAACTTCTGGCGGATCGTCACCCAGCAGCACAGCTACGTGATCGGCGGCACCAGCAACTACGAGCACTGGCACGCGCCCGGCGTCATCGCGGGCCAGCTGAGCAACCGCACCTGCGAGAACTGCTGCAGCTACAACATGCTCAAGCTGACCCGGCTGCTGCACTTCCACCAGCCGCACCGGACCGACCTGCTCGACTACTACGAGCGGACGCTGTTCAACCAGATGCTGGGCGAGCAGGATCCGCGGTCCCGGCACGGGTACAACATCTACTACACCGGCCTGTCGCCGGGCGCGTTCAAGCAGCAGCCCCCGTTCATGGGCCGGGACCCGGACGTCTACTCGACGGACTACCACAACTTCTCGTGCGACGACGGCACCGGCATGGAGACCCAGGCCAAGTTCGCCGATACGGTCTACTCCCGGGACGAGGCCGGGCTGTACGTCAACCTGTTCGTCCCGTCCGAGGTCACCTGGGGCGCCGGGCGGCTGACGATCCGGCAGGACACCGGCTTCCCCGACGAGCCCGCCACGCACCTGACGGTGGTCTCCGGGCGCGCCCAGCTGACGGTGCGGGTCCGCATCCCCTCCTGGGTGGCCGCCCCGGCCCGGGCCTGGCTGAACGGCCGGGAACTCGCTGGCCCCGCGGCGCCGGGCAGCTGGCTGGTGCTGCGGCGCACCTGGTCCCCGGGCGACCAGGTCACGGTGGCCCTGCCGATGGCCCTGGCCACCAGCCCGACCCCGGACCAGCCCCGGGTCCAGGCCGTCAGCTACGGGCCGGTGGTGCTCAGCGGCGGCTACGGGACGCGGCTGCTCGCGGCGATGCCCACGCTGGACCCGGCCACGATCAGCCGCACCGCCCAGTACGAGATCGCGTTCAGCGCGACCGCCAGCGGCGGGACCGTCCCGCTCATCCCGGTCGCCCGGACGCACCATCAGCACTACAACGTCTACTGGCAGGTGGGCCGGGAGTGATCGTCAGACCATGGCGAAAAGGGGGACGTTCGGCCCTCGTGCGCGCGGCCCAGCCGGCTGAAGCTCGCTAGTAGGCGAGCCCACGGGCCGAGGGCGGGCGTGGCTGGGCCGCGCAGTGTGCCCCGGGGGCGCGCCGGGAGATGGTCATCATGGCGAGCGGGTGTTCCGCCCGGGTAGCGTCTGGGCGGCGGAATCCGGGGCGCTGGCCCCGGTGGCGGGCCACGCTGGCGGCCGTGCTGGTGGTGCTGGCCGCGGCCGGTTGCGGGGGCGGGCCAGGCCCGGGCCGATCCCCGGCGCCCCGGGCGCTGTTTCCCACCCGGTTGACGCCCTGCGGTCCCGGCGGGTATCCGGGCGAATGCCGCACGGTGTGGGTGCCGCAGGACTGGGCGCACCCGCACGGTCCGCGGATACCGTTGCTGGTCGCTGTCCTGCCCGCCTCGGCCCGCCACCGCGCGGCCCCGCTGTTCTACCTGGCCGGGTGGGGCGGTTCCGCCATCAGCAGCGACCAGGTCAGCTGGGCCCTGCAGAGTTTCGGCCGGCTCAACCAGACCGCAGACCTGGTGTTCACCGCCCAGCGCGGCACCCCGTGGTCCTGGCCGCAGACCTGCCCCGGGCTGGACGCCACCGGGCCGAGGCTGCGCGCGGCGGTCCGCCACTGCCTGGCCTCGGTCAACCGCAGCCCGCGCCACGACACGACCGCCGCCGCGGCCCGGGACCTGGATCAGGTCCGGAGGGCACTCGGCTACAGCAAGATCAACATCTACGGCGCCTCCTACGGTGTGTCCATGGGCCTGGCCTACCTGCAGCGCTACGGCGCGCACGTGCGCACCGCCGTGTTCTACAGCGGCTCGCTGCTCAACGTCCCGCTCTGGCAGCAGACCCCACTGCACGCCCAGCAGGCCTTCGACCAGCTGGCCCGCCGCTGCGCGGCCACTCCGGCCTGCGCCCGGGCCTACCACCCGGCCACCGACCTGGCCACCGTGGTGAACCGCCTGCGCGCCCATCCGGCCCGGGTCACCATCACCGGCCCCAGCCGGCGGCCGGAGACGGTCACCGTCACCCTCCGGGCGTTCCTCAACGTTCTCATCGACAACTACCTCTCGTCGCCGGACACGGCGGTCCGGCTGCCCGGGGACCTGGCCGCCTTCGCCCGCGGCCAGTGGGCCAAGGTGATCAACGAGCGCGGGTTCGCCGCCGCAGCCCCAGCCGGGCCCACCCAGCTGCAGGAGATCACCATCCGCTGCGGCGACGCCTGGGCCGCGATGAACCCCGCGAAAATTGCCCCGCAGGCGCGGTTGTCCCGGTTCACCCCGCAGATGGCCGTCACCGCAACCTGGCAGCGGCAACTATGCGCGCTCTGGCCGCACGACCCGGGAGTGTCGGGCGTGGTGCACAGCAACGTCCCGGTCGTGTTCGTCAACGGCACGGCCGACCCGGTTAACCCGCCCGCCAACGTCGCGGCCGCACCGCGGACCATGCCGCGCGCCCTGCTGGTCACGATCCCGGGTGGCTCGCATCAGGTCGCCGCCGGCACCTGCCTGGCCGGCCAGGCCACCGCGTTCATCCAGGCGGGCACGCCCGCCCGCCCCGCCGCCTGGGCGGCATGCGCGCGCACCCTGGGCCAGAGGTACCCGGCCTTCCCGCCGCCCGCACGGTAACGCCCGGGGCGGCGGACCTGGCACCGCCGGGCCGGTGGCGGCGAGCCGCGGGGCGGCCCCTATGCCCCCGGGACGTGGGTGGGTAGAGTGACGGCGTGAACCGTCTGGGCGAACTAGAACGAGCCATCATGGACGTTTTGTGGGAAAGCGAAGATCAGCTCACGGTGCGCCAGGTTGGCAGTAGGCTTACCGACCGGGATCTGGCTCACACCACGGTGATGACCGTCCTGGACAGATTGGCCAAGAAAGGGTTCGTCCAGCGCGAGCGGGACGGGCGTGCCTGGCTGTACCGGGCTGCGGCGAGCCGGGAAGCCTACGTGACCGAGCTGATGCTGCACGCGCTCGACCAGACCGGTGACAGATCGGCGGCGCTCGCGAGTTTCGCCCGGCGTGTCACGGAAATCGAAGCAGTCGTACTGCGGCGAGCCCTGGAGACCGGCGGAGACACCGCCAGGAGTTGACCTTCCGTGTTCCCCCCCGTCCTGGTTCTGGCGCCCGTGGCCATCGGCTTGGTGCCGGCGGCCAGCGGGCTGGCGGCCGCGCGCTGGCCGCACCGGTCCCCGGCGGCGGCCATCCTGCTGTGGCAGGCGATGGGCCTGGGCTGGGGACTGGCCACGATCGGGACGCTGGCCGCGCTGGGCGCGGACCCCGGGCAGTCCGGGCTGGCCGGCGGGGCGCTGCGCGTGCTGGCCGGAGTGCCCCGCGATGTGCTGGACGATGTACACCCCCTGGGCCTGGTCGGGACGTTGCGGCTGTCGTGTCTCGCCGCGGCCACGGCGCTGCTGCTGCTGCTCTGCTGGGTGCTGCTGGCCGCGTCGGGTGCGGTGCTGCGGGACCGGCGGCGGCACCGCGCGCTGCTCAGCCTGCTGGCGCACGGCGATCCGAAGGTCCCGGGCGCCCTGGTCGTGGACCACCCGGCCGCGGCCGCGTACTGCGTGCCCGGCCTGCGGTCGCAGATCGTGATCAGCGCCGGCGCGCTGGACCTGCTCGATCCGGCCGAACTGGCCGCCGTGCTGGCGCACGAGCGGGCTCATGTCCGGGAACGGCACGATCTGGTGCTGCTGCCCTTCACCGCGCTGTCCCGGGCGTTCCCCTGGGCGGCCTCGGTGCACCGGGCCCGGGCGACGGTGGCGCTGCTGATCGAGATGCTGGCCGACGATCACGCGCTGCGGCACCGCCCGGCCCGTGAACTGATTACCGCGCTGATCCGGGTGGGGGCCGCCGGGGCTCCCGGCGCGCCGGCTGCCACCCTGGCGGTGACCGGTGAGAACGCGATGACGGCCCGGGTCGAGCGGCTGCTGGCCCCGGCGCCCGGGCTGTCCGTCCCGGCCCGGGCGCTGGTCGCCGTGGCCTGCGCGGGCCTGGTGCTGGTGCCGTCGGCGCTGCTGCTGCTGCCGGTCTGAGGGCGGCCCTAACCGGGCGGCTGGCCGGTGACCTGGATCCGCACCCGGCGGAAGCCCTTGCCCTTGTTCTCGATCTTGACCACCTGGAGGCCGCCCACCTGACGGGTGGAGGCCACGTGCGTGCCACCGTCGGCCTGCTGGTCCAGCCCGACGATGTCGATGATCCGGACGTCTTCGACGTCCGGCGGCACCAGGTTCGTCGCGGTGCGGATGATGTCCGGGATGGCGAACGCCTCGTCCCGGGGCAGCACCCGGACGTCGATGCGCCGGTCCGCGGCCAGTTCGGCGTTGCAGGCCGCCTCGACCGCGTCCCGGAAACCGGGCGGCACCTCGGTGAGGTTGAAATCCATCCGGGCGGTCAGCGGCTCCATGTTGCCGCCGGTCACCAGGGCGCCATAGTCACGGAACACCACTCCGCCCAGCACGTGCAGGGCCGAATGGGTACGCATCAGGGCGGTCCGCCGGTCGTCCTCGATGGCGCCGCGCACGGCGGTGCCGGGCGGCGGGAGCGGGCCGTCCTCGTCCGGGATGAGGTAGAGGTCGTCGCCCTTGCGGGCGCCGACGATGCGGGTCTGCACCCCGCCCCACAGCAGCACGCCGTGGTCGGGGGGCTGGCCGCCGCCGCCCGGGTAGAACGCCGAGGCATCCAGCACGATGCCGTCCCGGGCGGACGCCAGCACCGTGGCGTCCCACTCCCGTAGCGTCTGGTCGGCCAGTTCCAGCCGGTGCGTACGCCAGTGCGTCTCGCTCATCAGCCCATGGGCCTAACGGCCAGCGCCACCGGCACGGGATCGGCTCACCAGGGCCCGTACGGACCGGAGGAGCTGCTGCTCCCGTTCCGGAACTCGCTGACCTTCGGCCGGACGTCGGTGAGGTAGATGGCCGCCGCCACGAACGCGGCGATCGGGAAGATGCCCAGCGCGCTCATCCCGCCCTGCAGCACCCCGAGGTACAGGCCCAGGACCACGGCGAGCCCCAGAATGATGAGCCACAACGGCTTGTTCTGCTTGCCCGCCGCCAGGAATGCCTTCGACGGCCGGCGCACAGCGTCGGCGAAAGCCCACACCTCGACGACGAGGGCGGCGATCGCCAGAATCTCGAGGAACCAATAGAGCGGGGTCATCGCTCCCACGTTCAGCAGCACGATGCCAGGCTATCCGGTTTGGGCGGGGACCGGAACAACTCCGGTTGCCCCGCCCCAACCAGCGGCAACGCCGTCCGCATGGACGGTCAGGCCTTCGTGGTCCCGCTGCCCGGGCCGCCAGACCGGGCCCGCAGCACGCGCTGGCCGGTAACGGCCAGCTTGTCGTACTCCTGCAGTGCCCTGGTCCGCGCGGTCGTCATGTACGCGGGCATCTCGGTGCGCAGCCGCACGATCCGGGCCGGCAGCTCGCGCAGCGCCGCCGAGGCCAGCGCCCCAGCGCCCGCGGCCGCCGCCACCGGCTTGCTGGTGGTGAGCCTGCGCACTTCACTCCGGACCGCCTCGGTCCGGACGGTAATGGCCTTGTTCATCTCGCTCATTTCAGTCATCCTTCCTGGCCTGCCGTCGGCAGGCCCGACGTCCCGGGCGCCAGCGGCTGATCACCCGGTACCTCGCCACCACGCGGCCGGGGGGCCGCGAGCGGATCATCGATCTCTGATTCCGGGACTGGGGGCACGGCCGGCCCGGCCGCCGCCGCCGTGGCCCCGGCCCCAGTTACCGGCTCATCCGCGGCGGTGGCCCACACCTGGGCAGCCACGGGTTCGGCCGGGGCCGCCCCGGCCGGGGCGGCGCCGGCGACCGGCTCATCCGGGGCCGCCTGCTGGGCGCGGAGCGCCGCCGCTTCCTTGCGGAAGGAGTCGTAGATCTCCAGCAGCACCTGCTTCTGCCGCTCGGTGAGCTCAAGATCCGCGAGCACCGCCACCCGGACACCGGACTCGTCGTGCCGGTCCTCCAGGATCCCGGCCTGCACGTACAGTGCTTCGGCCGAGATCCGCAGGCCCTTGGCGATCTGCTGCAGGATCTCCGCGCTCGGCCGGCGCAGCCCACGCTCGATCTGGCTGAGGTAGGGGTTGGAGACGCCTGCCGCGGCGGCCAGCTGGCGCAGCGAGATCTTCGCCTGCTCGCGCTGTTCCTTGATGTACTCACCGATGGAACTCACTCGCATAGGACTCACAACCACAGTCAATCAAATCGCGCTTGCAATTGCAAACGTACTGCTAGCGGCTGCAAGCGCCACGGGCCTGGGCCGGGGAGGGCTGCCAGGAGCTACCAGGAGCTACCAGGGGAGGATGACGCGGACGGAGCCGACGGGGCGGCCACCGCCGAGGACGGGCACCTCGCCGAGCTCAGCCAGCACCGGGGCGGCCTCCGGGCCGCCGGCGTCCAGCCAGCGGAGCAGGGCGGCGCTCAGCGCGGGCCGGGGCCGGCCCCCGCCGTCCTCGATCTTGTAGGCGACGGCCCGCCCGTCGGCCAGCGCGAATCCTTCCACGCCCTCCGCGCCGGACTTGAGCAGCAGGCCGGGCACGGCGGCCATCAGCGCCCGTTCGGGGCGCCGGCTCCCGGACGTCCAGGCCGGATAGGCCCGCATGGCGTCGGCGACCTGGCGCTCGGGGGACGGCGGCGGCGCGGTGACCATGGCCTGCAGCGCCCGGGCGAGGCCGGCCAGGGACAGCGCGAACAGCGGGGCCCCGCAGCCGTCCACTCCGGAGGCGGTCACCGGCTCCCCGGCCAGTCCGGCCACGGCAGCCCGGACCGAGCGCTGCAGCGGGTGGTCCGGGTCCAGGTAGCTGGCCGTCGGCCAGCCCGCCTGCACGCAGGTGGCCAGCATGGCCGCGTGCTTCCCGGAGCAGTTCATGTACCGCCGGCTGGCCGCGCCGCCCTGGTGCAGCACGGCCCGGGCGGCCTGGTCGTCCAGCGGCAGCGAGGGCGGGCACCGCAGGTCGTCCTCGGTCAGGCCGGCCCGGGCGAGGATCTCCCGCACGCCGTCGACGTGGAACTCCTCGCCGGAGTGACTGGCCGCGGCCAGCGCCAGCAGCGCGCCGTCCAGGTCCAGGCCGGCCCGGAGCATGGCCGCTGCCTGCATCGGCTTGTTCACCGAACGCGGGAAGAAGGGCACGGTCACCTGGCCAGCGGCGCGCAGCACCTGCCCCCCCGGGCCCAGCACGACCACGGAGGCACGGTGCCGGGACTCGGTGAGGCCGGACCGGATGACTTCGGCCAGCACCGGCGGGGCCGCGGCGGTCTCGGTCATCCGCGCCGCGGTGGCTGGGGTGGTCAGCTCAGGAACGGCCGCTCACCCCCAGCAGCGCCCGCGCCTGGGCGGGCGTCATCGGCGGCCGCTGCGCCCAGGTGGCCAGGACCGCCGCCCGCTCAACGAGCTCAGCGTTGCCGGTGACCAGCCGTCCCCGGGCGAACGACGTGGTGTCTTCCATGCCCACCCGCAGGTGGCCGCCCGCCCCGAGCGCGCCGAACAGCACCGGCAGGCTGCTCCGGCCGATCCCGGTGGCCGACCAGCTCGCCCCGGCCGGCAGCGCGGCGACCGCGGCGGCCAGCGCCGCGACCGTGCCGGGCATCCCGCCGGGCACTCCCATGACCAGGTCACAGTGCACGTGGCCGCCGTGCGGCGGGCCGAGCTCAGCCAGCAGCCGGTGCAGCGTGGCCACCTGGCCGAGGTCGAACAGCTCGAATTCGGGCACCACCCCGGCCGCCTGGGTCCGTGCGTACAGCTCGCGGATGAACGGCCACGGGTTGGCGAACACCTCGTCGCCAAAGTTCACCGTGCCGCAGGTCAGCGAGCACGCGTCCGGGCCCGCGTCCAGCACCGCGAGGCGGTCATCGAAGCTGTCGGTGACCGCGCCGCCGGTGGACAGCTGGACGATCAGGTCGGTGCGCTCGCGCAGCGCCCGCACGGTCTCCTTGAGCCGGCCCAGGTCCAGGGTCGGGCGGGCCGCCTCGTCGCGGATGTGCACGTGGATCACGGCGGCCCCGGCCGTCTGGCATTCGACCGCGGTGGCGACCAGCTCGTCCAGCGTGACCGGCAGGGCCGGGACGCGGGCCTTGTCCGACTCGGCGCCGGTGGGCGCAACAGTGATCAGCGTCGCCGGGCCAGGGCCGGCCGACGGCGCGGCGCCGGGCTGGGCCGCGGCCGGGCTAGTCGATGTCATGACGGGCAGCTTGCATCCTTCCGGGTGGCCGCGTCCAGCCGGCGGCCGGGGCCGGGCGGGTCAGGAGGACAGCGCCGGACGGGACGGCACGTGCGCCGCGTCCGGCGCGGTGCCGTTGGCCCCACCGAGAGCGGTCGGCGCGGGCCCGGCGGGCGCGGGCCCGGCAGGCGCGGGTTCAGCGGTCGTGGCCCCGGCCGGACCCGGGCCAGCGGGCTCCTCCAGCGTCGCGGGCCTCGACAGGTGGTCCCGGGTAAACTGCAGCGCTTCGGCCAGATCAGCCAGCCGGGCCTCCGGGGTGGCGGCGCGAAACGTCTTCACCTCGAGGACCACGATGCCCGGGTAGTCGTCGGCGACCAGCTTGTGCAGCAGTGGCGCGCAGGGCTGGGTGCCCCGGCCCGGCACGAGGTGCTCGTCCCGGTAAGCCATCCCGGTCCCGTCGGCCAGGTGCACGTGCGCCAGCCGGCTGCCCAGCTCGGCGCTCATGGCGAGGGCGTCGGAGCCGGATACGGCGGTATGCGACAGGTCGAGCGTGATGTGCGGGTAATCCATGTGAACCGGGTTCCAGGTCGGCGCGTAGGGCGCGACCTCGGCGCCCCGGGCGCGGATCGGGAACATGTTCTCCACCGCGAAGATCACGTCGGTCTCGTTCTGCATCCGGGCCAGCCCGGTGCCGAAGTCGCGGGCGTAGTCCCGCTGCCAGCGGAACGGCGGGTGCACGACCACCACCCGCGCCCCGAGCTGCTCGGCCAGGTCCTTGGCCCGGGTGAGCTTGCCCCACGGGTCCCAGCCCCAGACCCGCTGGGTGATCAGCAGGCACGGCGCGTGCACGGCCAGCACCGGGATGCCGTGATAGTCGGCCAGCCGCCGGAGCACGTCCACGTCCTGGCTGACCGCATCGGGGGTGACCATCACCTCGACCCCGTCGTACCCGAGACGGGCGGCGACCTCGAACGCGTCCGGCGTACGGTCCGGGTAGACGGACGCGCTGGACAGCGCCACCTGGCGCCGCGGCACCGGAACCGGATGGCTCACCATGGCTCCTTCCGCAACCACTCGGCCCGGTGGCAACCGAGCTCCCTGGCCAGCTTATGCGGCCGGTGCCGGACCTTTGTGCACGGCGGGCGGCACAGGAGTGTCGGTGGCCGCCGACCCGGCATTGTCGGTGCCGGCCGGTACCGTCCTGCCCATGGCGAAGTCAGCAGCCCCGGCCTTCCAGTGCGTGGAGTGCGGCTGGCGCACCACGAAGTGGTCCGGGCGCTGCGGCGAATGCCAGTCCTGGGGATCCGTGGAGCCGGCCGCCGCCCCGCGGCTGCTGCGTCCCGGCGCCGCGGGCCCGGAGCCGGCCGCGGTGGCCCCGGCCACGCCGGCCATCTCGATTGCCGCGGTGGACGCGACGTCCGCCGGGGCCCGGCCGACCGGGCTCGACGAGCTGGACCGGGTGCTGGGTGGCGGCCTGGTGCCCGGGGCGGTCGTGCTGCTGGCCGGCGAGCCCGGGGTAGGCAAGTCCACCCTGCTACTGGAGGCGGGGACGTTCGCGGCCCGGTCCGGCCCGGTGCTGTACGTCACCGGCGAGGAATCGGCGGCCCAGGTGCGGTTGCGGGCGGACCGGATCGGGGCCGTGGCGGAGAACCTGTACCTGGCCGCCGAGACCGACCTGGCGGCGCTGCTCGGGCACGTCGCCGTGGTCCGGCCGCAGTTGCTGATCGTGGACTCGGTGCAGACGATCCGGGCCGACGGGGTGGACGGCGCGCCCGGCGGCGTGTCGCAGATCCGGGAGGTGACCGCCGCGCTGATGGCGGTGGCCAAGCAGCAGCAGCTGACGACGGTGCTGGTGGGGCACGTGACCAAGGACGGCTCGATCGCCGGGCCGCGTGCGCTGGAGCACCTGGTCAACGTGGTGCTGCACTTCGAGGGCGACCGCCACGCGCAGTTCCGGATGGTCCGGGCGGTCAAGAACCGGTACGGCCCGACCGATGAGATCGGCTGCTTCGACCTGGGTGAGCAGGGCATCGTCGGGCTGGCCGATCCCAGCGGCCTGTTCGTGTCCCGGCACCAGGAGCCGGTCCCGGGCACCTGCGTCACGGTCACCCTGGAGGGGCGCCGCCCGTTGCTGGCCGAGGTGCAGACGCTGGTGGCTCCCTCATCCCTGGAGGTCCCGCGCCGGGTCACCTCGGGCCTGGACGCCTCGCGGGTCGGCATGGTGCTCGCCGTCCTTACCCGGCGCACCGACCTCAAGATCGGCAAGCAGGATGTGTACGCGGCGACCGTCGGCGGGGTCCGGATCACCGAGCCGTCTGTCGACCTGGCCGTGGCGCTGGCGCTGGCCAGCGGGCTGGCCAACCTGAGCGTGCCCGGCTCGGTGGTGGCCATGGGTGAAGTGGGCCTGGCCGGCGAGGTGCGCCGGGTCAGCGGGGTGCCACGGCGGCTGGCCGAAGCGGAACGGATGGGCTTCCGGCTCGCCATCGTGCCGGAGGGGTGCGCCGCCCTGGGGGCGGAGCGCGGTGACCTGGAGGTGCGGGAAGTGACCGACATCCGGGGCGCGATGGCGTCCGCGTTCGGCGGCTTATCACCCCGCGCCGGGCCGCTCCTCCGCTCCGGGCCGGCCGGGCGGCGGCCCGGGCACCCAGGGATGCAGCCGCGGCCGCCAGGCTGGCACCGCCCGCTGGTACGCGCGGTATTCGGCCCCGAATCTGCGGATGAGCCGGGGTTCCTCGTACCAGCGCACCGCGGCGATCCCGACACCGCAGGCGACCAGGGTGTACTCCAGCAGCCCGGGCGAGCCGAACAGCAGCGTCTGACCCGCCAGGACGGCCAGGAAGCCGACGTAGATGGGGTTGCGCACGTAACGGTAGAACCCGCGCAGCACCAGACGCGGCGGCGATGCCACCGGGATGGGGGTGCCCTCGGCCCGGGCGAACTCGACGAACGAACTCGCGATCGGGACCAGGCCAAGCCCGATGAGCAATCCGCCCGCCACGCGGGCGATGATCCAGCCGGGCAGTGGCTGGTGGAAGTGCCAGTAGTTCAGCCAGTAGGGAAGCAGGCAGCCAAACGTGCCGCCAAGGGCGGCGAACCACGCCAGGCTGCTGGCCACCACCGCTGACTTGCGCATGGGTGCCTCCGCTGATGGGATCGAACCGTTCTAGCCGCCGGTCCGGGGCAGGCCGTACCGGGTCGCCGCGCAGCACAGCAACGCGACATCGGCCATCACTGACATGGCCATCGAGTCGTACGTGCCGATCGCGGACTCCGCCACGAGAAGCATGACGAGCGCCAGGCTGCCGCCCCGCAACCGGGCCTCCCGGGCAGCGGTGCGGGTCCTGGCCGGGCGGGCCGTGATCCCCGGGTGCACACTCATCCCCGGGTGCACACTCATCCGCTCCTCCTACCGTAGGATCGTTACAGGTAGTGTCGCTACATATAAGTACTCAGCGTAGCATGGCTACACCTCGAGGGGTAGTATCGCTACCCATGAGGGCGGAGACACTCAAGGGTCACCTGGACGGCATCCTGCTCGCGGTGATCGAGCCCGCACCGTGCCACGGTTACGCGATCATGGAGGCGCTCCGGGAGCGCAGCGGTGGCCAGGTCAACTTGCCCACCGGCACGATCTACCCGGCCTTGCACCGCCTGGAACGGGCTGGCCTGGTCAAGGCGAGCTGGTCGGCGGACGGCGGACGGCGCCGCCGCGTGTACCAGCTGACCCCGGCCGGGCGGCGCGCCCTGGACGGGGAGCGCAGCAGCTGGCGGGACTTCGCCTCGGTGGTCACCACCCTGCTGCAGCCCGCACCGCTGCCGGCCGGTCCCGCATGAACCAGCCAGGCGCGCCCGTGCCCAGCGTCGCGGCCGTGATCGAGCGGTACCTCGCCGAGGTTACGGGCCGGCTGCCAGGCTCTCCCCGCACGCATTCCGGCATCGTGGCGGAGTTGCGGGCGGGACTGCTGGACGCGACCGGCGCCTACCAGTCCGCCGGGCAGTCCCCCGCCGGGGCCGTCCAGGCGGCGATCCGCGAATTTGGCGATCCCGCCCGGGTCGCCGGCAGCTTCCGGGCCGAGATCGCCACCCGGCTGGCGCGCCGCGTGGCGGTCGCCGTGCTGGTCACTGGCCCGCTGGTCGGCCTGCTGTGGATCGTCACCGCCGTGGCCAGCCATCTCGTCGGGCGCCTGCCGTGGGCCGGCCTGCCGGCCGGCCTCCGGGTGGGCCTGATTCTGGTCGCCGTCGCGGCCACGGTGACGGCCGGGGGCGCGCTGCTGGGCATCGCCGCGACCGGGCGGCTCACCCGCTGGCTGCCCGGTGCGCCGCGCCGGGCGCCGACCGCCGCGGCGATCGCCGGGTTCGGCGCCGTCGGCGCGGATGCCCTGGGCCTGGCGCTGCTGGCCGCCGAGCTGGCCACCATGTCGGGCACCGTCTCCCCGGTTCCGGCCACCGCGGCGGCCGCGGCCAGCGTCGTCCGGCTGACCCTGGCCCGGCGTGCGGCGTGTCACTGCCTGGCCATGCGGGCGGCGCTGACCTGACGTCGCAGGCCCGCGGCACTACGCCCAGCGAACGGTGCGGCGGGTGGACGGCTGCGCCAGCCGCTGGCCCGGACCCGGCCGCCGGCCCCAGGTGGGCAACCGCTGCCCGGCGAGCCGGCCGGCGCTGGCCGGCCGGACAGCGGGGCGTGGTGCCGCTGCCGCCGATACACTGATGCCCGTCCAGATCTTGCGGGGGTGTTGTGCCGCCAGCTGACCAGATCCCGATCCGCCCGGGTCAGCCTGACCACGGTGACAAGGACGAACGCCGGATGGCTGCCCTGGCCGCGCTCGCGCCGGGCACGGCGCTGCGGGACGGCCTGGAACGGATCCTGCGCGGCAACACCGGAGCTCTCCTCGTCGTCGGCGACGGGCCCGCGGTGGATGAAGTGTGCACCGGGGGATTCGAGCTCCGGGTGCCGTTCTCCGCGACCCGGCTGCGTGAGCTGGCCAAGATGGACGGGGCCATCGTGCTGGACTCCGGCGCGGACTACATCGTGCGGGCGGCGGTGCACCTGGTGCCGGACCCCTCGCTGCCGACCGACGAGTCAGGCACCCGGCACCGGACCGCCGAGCGGGTGGCCCGGCAGACCGGCTGCCCGGTCGTTTCGGTCAGCAAGTCGATGCGGATCATCGCCCTGTACCTGGACGGGTCCCGCTACGTGCTGGACGGGCCGGCCGCCGTCCTGTCCCGGGCCAACCAGGCGCTGGCCACGCTGGAGCGGTACAAGCTGAGGCTGGATGAGGTCTCCAGGACGCTGACCGCGCACGAGATCGAGGACCTGGCCACCGTCCGGGACGTGACCGCGGTCGCCCAGCGGCTGGAGATGGTCCGCCGGATCGCCCGGGAGATCGAGGGCTACCAGGTGGAGCTGGGTACCGATGGGCGGTTGCTGGCGCTGCAGTTCGACGAACTGATCGCCGGGAGCGACTTCGAGCGGCAGCTGATCGTGGCGGACTACCTGCCGGACGGGGCGGGCGGGAACCTGCCGGAGCGCACCACGGCGGCACTCGCCGAACTGGCCGCGCTGTCACCGGAGGAACTGCTGGAGGCTGAGCGGGTGGCCGCCGTGCTCGGGCTCGGCGGCTCCGGGATGCTCGATGAGCCGGCTGCGCCGCGCGGGTACCGGCTGCTGGCCAGGATTCCCCGGCTGCCCGCCCCGGTGGCCAGCCGCCTCGTCGGATACTTCGGCGGCCTGCAGAAACTACTGGCGGCCAGCGTGGCTGAGCTGCAAGACGTGGCGGGGGTCACCGAGCCGGACGCCCGCCGGGTCCGGGAAGGGCTGTCCCGGCTGGCCGAGGTGACACTGCTGGAACGGTACTCCTGACCGCCGCCGAGTCAGGGCACCGCGACCCCCGGCGCCCGCAGCACGAAAATGAGAGGCCGGCTGCTCAGCCGCCCGCTGTAGGCCGTGGCCGTGTAGGTCCCGGCCCGGGCCGGCCGCCGGGGGACCCGGCAGCCGGGGACCGACGTCTTCCGGTCCCAGCTCAGCGGCAGCACCAGCGGCACTCCCCGGGCCAGCCGGGTGACCTGCGGCCCGGCCGGGCGCGCGCAGTCCGCGGAATCCCAGATCCGGTGGATACCGCCCGACTTGACCAGCAGCTGCACGTGTCCCGCGCCCAGCGCGAACGTGCACGGGACCGGAGCGATGGACACGACGTCCACCTGGAACTGCGGGCTCTCGTGCGCCGGATAGTTGTACTGCGGCGCGAAGAGGCTCAGCACGATGTCATTTTGCGGACAGGCACCCGCCTGGCCGGCTGGCCGCCCGCCCCCGGCCGCCCCGCCTTTCCCCGGGTGACCGCCCCCGGACCGCCGGCTGGCCGGGTGGCCGGTCGTGGCCGCGGCGGAGGGCGACGGCGCGGCGGTCCGCGGGGCGGGACTGCCCGACCCGGCCGGCGGCCCGCGGTGGCTGGCCGTGACCCGGCTGATCTGGGCCGACGGAGTGGCAGGCCCGCCGCTGAGCGCTCCGTTCACGGACCAGGCCACGAGCCCGACCAGGACGATCCCGGCGCCCAGCGCGATCGCCCGCCGCCGCCAGTAGACACCATTCTGACCTGGGCTTTCCTGCTCCCCCGGGACATTGCCAGCCATGCGTGCAGTATCCGCTGGTACGTAGCACCGGGCCGGGCGACTCGCCGGGCAACCGGGCGTTATTCCAGGTCAGCGCCCTTTTCGTGGCGCTTTTCCGGGATCGGGGCGGCATGAGCCCGGCCGTGGTGGACCCGATCCTCGACTGGTACGCCGTGCATCAGCGGGACCTGCCCTGGCGGCGCCCGGCCGCCACCCCCTGGGCCATCCTGGTCAGCGAGATCATGCTGCAGCAGACCCCGGTATCCCGGGTGCTGCCGGTCTATGACGCGTGGCTGACCCGCTGGCCCCAGCCGGCCGATCTGGCCGCCGCCCCGGCCGGCGAGGCCGTCCGGGCCTGGGGCCGGCTGGGCTACCCGCGCCGCGCCCTCCGGCTGCACCTGACCGCGCAGGCCCTGGTGGATCGGCACGACGGCCAGGTGCCCGCCTCGCTGGAGGCGCTGCGGGCGCTTCCCGGCATCGGCGCTTACACCGCCGCGGCGGTCGCCAGCTTCGCGTTCGGGCAGCGGCACGCCGTGCTGGACACGAACGTGCGCCGGGTGCTCGGCCGCCTGACCGCCGCCCGCGAGCTGCCGCCGCCGGGCATTTCCGTGGCCGAACGACGGCTCGCCGAGTCGCTGCTGCCCGAGACTCCCGCCGCGGCCGCCCGGTGGTCGGTCGCGATCATGGAACTGGGCGCCCTGATCTGCACCGCCACCCGTCCCCTGTGCCCCACCTGTCCCGTTGCCGCGTACTGCAGCTGGCACCAGGCAGGCCGTCCGCCTGGGCAGGAGGAGCGGCGCAGCCAGCGCTACGAGGGCACGGACCGCCAGTGCCGCGGTCGCCTGCTGGCCATCCTCCGCGACGCCCACACCCCCGTGCCCGCCACGACCCTGGACTCGGCCTGGCCGGAGCCCGCCCAGCGGGCCCGCGCCCTGGACGGCCTCGTCGCCGACGGCCTGGTAGACCCTCTCCCCGACGGTCGCTTCACCCTCCCCGGCCTGCACGCAACCTAGCTGGCAGGACGGCGCCCGGAGCGGCACGCCGGGCTGGGCAGGGCGGCGCGCAGGCCGGACGCGCCGGCTGGGCAGTGCGGCGCGCGGACCGGTATGCGCCGGGCGGCGGGCGTGCCGGGTGGGCCGGCGTACTGCGTCACGGAGGTGCGGCAGAAGCGCAGCCGCGGCGGCCGTGACAGCGGGCGCCCGGCAGCACCGAAGGCCAGCCGGCCTACCCGGGACGCCCGCCGTCCCCACAAGCACGAGCGGGGCGGGCCCTTCCGGGCCCGCCCCGCTACGTGTGTCCTGCCGCCTCAGTCCTGCTGCTTCGCGGTGGCTCCGCGCTCAGCACCGGCACTGCTGCCGATCTCGGCCGGCGGCGCGTCCGGCACTGCGTCCGGCTTCGGCACGCCCTTGAAGGTGAACTCGGCCTCCTCGCCGGTGCCGTTGGCGTCCACGATGACGATCTGGCCCGCCTTGAGCTCACCGAACAGGATCTTCTCGGAGAGAGCGTCCTCGATCGACCGCTGGATCGTCCGCCGCAGTGGCCGGGCGCCGAGCACCGGATCGTACCCGCGCACCGCCAGCAGCGCCTTGGCATCGGGGCGGAGTTCCAGGCCCATGTCCCGGTCCCGGAGCCGCTCGTCCACCTTGGCGATCATCAGGTTGACGATCTCCACAATCTCGGCCTCGGTCAGCTGGTGGAACACGATGGTGTCGTCCACCCGGTTGAGGAACTCCGGCCGGAAGTGGTGCTTGAGTTCCTCCTGGACCTTGGCCTTCATCCGGTCATAGGAGCCCTTCGACTCCCCAGCCCGGGCGAAACCCATGGACACGCCCTTGGAAATGTCGCGGGTGCCCAGGTTGGTGGTCATGATGATCACCGTGTTCTTGAAGTTGACCAGCCGGCCCTGAGCGTCGGTCAGCCGCCCGTCCTCCAGGATCTGCAGCAGCGAGTTGAAGATGTCCGGGTGCGCCTTCTCGATCTCGTCGAAGAGCACCACCGAGAACGGCCTGCGCCGCACCTTCTCGGTGAGCTGGCCGCCCTCCTCGTACCCGACGTAGCCGGGCGGGGAGCCGAACAGCCGCGACACGGTGTGCTTCTCCATGTACTCGCTCATGTCGAGCTGGATCAGCGCATCCTCTTCGCCGAACAGGAACTCGGCCAGCGTCTTGGACAGCTCCGTCTTCCCGACGCCCGAGGGCCCCGCGAAGATGAACGAGCCGCCCGGCCGCTTGGGGTCCTTCAGCCCGGCACGGGTCCGCCGGATCGCCTGGGACAGCGCCTTGATCGCGTCGTTCTGGCCGATGACCCGCCGGTGCAGCTCATCTTCCATCCGCAGCAGGCGCTGGGACTCCTCCTCGGTCAGCTTGAAGACCGGGATGCCGGTGGCGGTGGCCAGGACCTCGGCGATGAGCTCCTCGTTCACCTCGGCGACGACGTCCATGTCGCCGGCCTTCCACTCCTTCTCCCGGGCCTCCTTCTTGGCGATGAGCTGCTTCTCGTTGTCCCGCAGCGCCGCCGCCTTCTCGAAGTCCTGGGAGTCGATGGCCGACTCCTTCTCCCGCCGCACCTGAGCGATCTTCTCGTCGTACTCGCGCAGGTCGGGCGGCGCGGTCATCCGGCGGATGCGCATCCGCGAACCGGCCTCGTCGATCAGGTCGATCGCCTTGTCTGGCAGGAACCGGTCGCTGATGTAGCGGTCGGCCAGTTGCGCCGACGCCACCAGCGCGCCATCGGTGATGGAGACCCGGTGGTGCGCCTCGTAGCGGTCCCGGAGCCCCTTGAGGATCTCGATCGTGTGCGAGATCGTCGGCTCGGCCACCTGGATGGGCTGGAACCGGCGCTCCAGGGCAGCGTCCTTCTCCAGGTGCTTGCGGTACTCATCCAGCGTCGTCGCGCCGATCGTCTGCAGCTCACCGCGGGCCAGCATGGGCTTCAGGATCGATGCGGCGTCGATGGCCCCCTCGGCGGCACCGGCCCCGACCAGCGTGTGCAGCTCGTCGATGAACAGGATGATGTCACCGCGGGTGCGGATCTCCTTGAGAACCTTCTTGAGCCGCTCCTCGAAGTCGCCGCGGTACCGGGACCCGGCGACCAGGGCGCCGAGGTCCAGCGTGTACAGCTGCTTGTCCTTGAGCGTCTCCGGCACCTCGCCCTTGACGATCTTCTGGGCCAGCCCTTCGACGACGGCGGTCTTGCCGACGCCCGGCTCGCCCACCAGCACCGGGTTGTTCTTGGTGCGGCGGGAGAGCACCTGCATGACCCGTTCAATTTCTTTCTCCCGGCCGATGACCGGGTCAAGTTTGCCTTCCCGGGCCCCCTGGGTCAGGTTGCGGCCGAACTGGTCCAGCACCAGGGAGGTGGACGGCGCCGATTCCGACGGCGCGCCCGCCGCGGCGGGCTCCTTGCCCTGGTAGCCGTGCAGCAGCTGGATCACCTGCTGGCGCACCCGGTTCAGGTCGGCGCCCAGCTTGACCAGCACCTGCGCGGCCACGCCCTCACCCTCGCGGATGAGACCGAGCAGGATGTGCTCGGTGCCGATGTAGTTGTGCCCGAGCTGCAGCGCCTCGCGCAGCGACAGCTCCAGCACCTTCTTCGCACGCGGCGTGAACGGAATATGCCCGGAAGGTGCCTGCTGGCCCTGGCCGATGATCTCCTCAACCTGCTGGCGTACGGCCTCGAGGCTGATCCCTAGGGACTCCAGCGCCTTGGCCGCTACGCCCTCACCCTCGTGGATCAGGCCCAGCAGAATGTGCTCGGTGCCGATGTAGTTGTGGTTGAGCATCCTGGCTTCTTCTTGTGCCAGAACCACGACTCTCCGCGCCCGGTCAGTAAACCTTTCGAACATCGCCTCGCTCCTCACAGAGCGGTCGGGGGGACCCAGATGTCCGGTATTCCGGGGCCCGTCCCTTCCGCATCGTAGCCCGCACGCCGGACGATGTGCCGCGCGATATGCCGCACATGAGTAGAGCGTTCCCCGGCATGAGGACGTTCATCCCATCCAACCCCCGGGGGGACTGGAGGTGTTCCCTAATACGCCGCAAGCGAACGCTGGCCGCGCTGCCCGCACAAGTCGCTTACCACCAGGTACACGGGGCGCGACCCAGCTTCCTTCACGCTAGCAGCCGGGGCGGCGCCGGCCGGCCCCTGGAGCGGGAGCGGGAGCGGGAGAGGGAGCGGGAGAGGGAGAGGGAGAGGGAGAGGGAGCGGGAGAGGGAGAGGGAGAGGGAGAGGAGAGGAGAGGAGAGGAGAGGCCTGGAGAACGTCAGCGGCAAACCAGGTGGAGTACCGGGACGGGCCCGGGAGCAGATGGCCGTGCAGAAGGCGGCCCCGGGAGCACCCGGTACGAGCCGACGTTCCAGAAATCCAGAAAGGGGAAAGCAGCCGGCCCAGCCGGGGATCGGGCGTGCCACGGCCCGGTGCGCACCCGGAGAACAAGGAAGGGGCCAGACGGCAGCCCGGATCAGGCGACGCCCCGGCGGCCCGGGGTCCGCACGAGCCGCACCGCGCGCCCCGGCCCGGCACACCCGCCGACCGGAGCACTAGTTACGTGGTGCAGCACCTGCGGGCCCCGGACTGAGCCCACCGCCGGCCCGTAACGCATTAGTGGGCAGCGTCGTACTCCTGGATGATCGTCGCCGGAATGCGGCCACGCTCGCTGACCTTGTAGCCGCGCTGTTTGGCCCAGGAGCGGATTTCTGAACTCCGCTCCCGGCCGGGACCGGTCCGGGGGCGACGCCGGCGGGCACCGCCGCCACCGCCGCCACCGCCGCTGGCCTTACGTGCATGGTCAACGTAGGGGGCAAACTCTTTGCGGAGCTTGCTCGCGTTGTCGGAACTGAGGTCGATCTCGTAGCTGTTGCCATCAAGGGTGAAGGCCACGGTCTCGGTCGCCTCACCTCCATCAAGGTCGTCAACGAGGAGCACCTGAACCTTTTGTGCCATGGGTGCCAGCCCTTCCGCTGGAGCATGTTTTTTAGGTTGCCAAACATATACCATGTGTTGCGCGAGTTTGCCAATTGGCACCGCAAGAATCACCGGCCAGACTCGTGGTGCGGGAAGATCCAGTGGACCAGCCGGAAGATTGCTGTAACGCACCGTAATCACGCAAGGATAGGACTCGTGAAACCAGTGGCCGATCTATCAAGCCGACCGGTAGGCAGGTGGCCGGCGTGAGAACATCCGGCTAGCGATCGCCGCCGCCATCCGCTCTAGTCGGAGCGGCGGAACGCTCACTATGCGGAATCCTGCTGTCACCCGAAATATCCTCCGGGAGCCCGTCCTCAGCCGACTCACGCTTGGGTCCCAGCTGATGACGCAGGAACATCCCGAGCCCGATCAGGAAGGCGGCGCAGACTACCGCCGGCGGTGTCAGCGCGGCCAGATCACTCAGCACAGCGCTCTCCTTTCCGCCGGCTCACTCATCGCCCGGCCGGGGTTCCGGTAGCAGTCGGCGCGCCTGTTCCCGCTGCACCGAAGCGGCTTTCGCGAGCAGAGCCATCCGCTCATATCTATTGTGACCCACCGCCAATGGGCGGCTCGCCACCCCCTCCCAAGTTACCGGCCGCCGCAGGCCAGCGCGGCGGCGGCCGGCCTCGGCGCGGCCGAAACCGGCATCGCCGGCCGCGCCGCGGTGGCAGGATCGACCTGGCGCGCCTGGCTGCGCCAGTCACCCGGAGGGTTATCCGGCCCAGAAAGCAGCTTGCGACCTGGATGTTCCACGCCGACCTGCACGTTCACTCCCGGTTCTCCCGGGCCTGCAGCAAGAACTGCGACATTCCCGGCCTGGCCTGGTGGGCTCAGCGCAAAGGCCTGACCGTCCTCGGCACCGGCGACTTCACCCACCCCGGCTGGGCGGAAGAAATCCGCGCGACCCTGGTGCCCGCCGAACCCGGTCTGCTGCAACTCCGCCCGGACCTGGCCGGGCAGTTGTGCCGCACCTCTCCCCCGAGTTGCCGCCAGCCGGTGCGATTCCTGTTGTCCACCGAGATATCCACGATCTACCGGGCCGGCGACCGGACCCGGAAGGTCCATCATCTGCTCTACGCACCGACGCTGGACGCGGCCGACGCTATCAGCAGGGCCCTGGCCAAGGTTGGTAACCTCGGCTCAGATGGCCGTCCCATTCTTGGCCTCGACTCACGTCACCTGCTGGACATCACGCTGAACGCAGGCGCCGGCTGCTATCTCATCCCGGCACATATCTGGACGCCGTGGTTCGCCGCCCTCGGGTCGAAATCCGGGTTCGATGCCATCGCCGACTGCTACGGCGACCTGGCTGGCCATGTGTTTGCGGTGGAGACCGGGCTGTCCTCCGATCCACCGATGAACTGGCTGTGCTCGTCGCTGGATGGTTATCAGCTGATCAGTAATTCTGACGCGCACTCGCCGCCCATGCTCGGCCGGGAAGCGACCACTCTGGACACCGGGCTGGACTACTTCGCCATCGAGCGGGCGCTGCGCACCGGCACTGGCCTGGCCGGAACCGTCAATTTCTTTCCGGAAGGTGGCCGGTACCACCTGGACGGGCACCGCAAGTGCGGGGTCAGGCTGGAGCCACGGCAATCGGCCGCCATCGGCGGGATCTGCCCGGAATGCGGCCGGCCGCTGACCATTGGAGTGCTGAACCGGGTGTCCGAACTTACTGACCGGCCCGCGGGCTACCGGCCGGAACGGGCGCCGCGTTCGGTCAATCTGATGGCGCTGCCCGAAGTGGTGGGCGAGATCGTGCGAACCGGCCCGAGGAGCAAGAAAGTCGATGCCGAAGTAAGCCGGCTGGTCGCCGCGCTCGGGCCGGAGTTGCGCATCCTGCTCGACGTGCCGCTGGCCGAGATCAGCCGGGCCGGCGGCGGCCTGCTGGCCGAGGCGGTGGCCCGGCTGCGCGCCGGGAAAGTGCACAAGGAGCCAGGTTTCGACGGCGAGTACGGCATCATCCGCCTGTTCGGGGCCGGGGAACTGGATTCCAGCGGCGCCCTGTTCGAGATGCCGGTCCCGGTACCCGCGCCACGGCCGCCCGGCCCGCCGGAAATGTCACCGCGCGGCCTCGCTCCCGGGGCCGTCGCCGGGACCGCTGCCACCGACGTCCCCGGCGCCGTCACGCCCACCAGCACCGCCGGGGCGGATGAGCGGGGCGACGGGACCGTTAAGAAAAATGGGTCTCGGGGGGAGCGGGCCGCCGGCGCTGTGCTGGACGGGCTCGACCCGGAGCAGCGGGCCGCCGCCCGGGCGGCCGCGCCGCTGCTGATCATCGCGGGGCCGGGCACCGGCAAGACCCGGACGCTCACCGGCCGGATCGCGGCGGCGGTGGCCAGCGGGGAGGTGCGTGCCGAGTCGTGCCTGGCGCTGACCTTCACCCGGCGCGCCGCCGAGGAGATGCGGGTGCGCCTGGCCGGGCTGCTGGGGCGGCGCGCCGACCGGCTTACCGTGACCACCTTCCACGGGCTGGGGCTGGCGCTGCTGCGCGAGTTCCATCCGCTGGCCGGGCTGCCCGCCGGCTTCACCATCGCGGACGACGCGGCGGTGGCCCGGGTCGCGGCCGAGCTGGCGGGCTCGCCGCGGGCGGCCCGGGCGCTGCGCACCGGGGAGGACGGCCGGCCGATGCTGCGCCGGGCCCTGGCCGAGCGGGGGCTGGTCGACTTCGCCGGGCTGGTCGAGCTGCCCGCCGCGCTGCTGCGCGAGCACCCCGAGGTCGCCGCTGAGCTGGGGCAACGGTGGACGCGGCTGAGCGTGGACGAGTACCAGGACATCGACGCCACGCAGTACGAGCTGCTCCGGATGCTGGCCGCGGACGGCGGCGGGCTCACCGTCATCGGCGACCCGGACCAGGCCATCTACGGGTTCCGGGGCGCGGACGTCGGGTTCTTTCTGCGGTTCACCGAGGACTACCCGGCGGCGGCCACGGTGACGCTCAGCACCAACTACCGGTCCAGCCCGGTCGTGGTCGCGGCCGCGGTGCAGGCGATCGCGCCATCCTCCCTCGTGCCGGGGCGGCAGTTGCGCCCGGCCGGGAGCGGCCTCCCCCGCGCGGCCGGGACGATCACCTTCCGCGAGGCGGCCGACCCGGCCGGCGAGGCGGCCTGGATCGCCGAAACCATCGACCAGCTGCTCGGCGGCTCGTCGTTCCACTCGCTGGACAGCGGGCGCGCCGACGGCCACGGCACCCCGGGCATCGGCCTGGCCGACATCGCCGTGCTGTACCGGGCCGATGCCCAGGCCGCCGCGCTGGGCCAGGGACTGGCCCGCGCCGGGCTGCCCTTCACCAAACGCACGCACGATCTGCTGGCCCGCCGACCGGGTGTGCCAGAGATCGTGCATGAACTGCGGGTAGGCGCCGCGGCGGGCGGTCCGGCCCCGGCGCCCGGCTCTGCGCCGGGGCGGGGCCCCGAGGTGGCGGCCCGGTTGCGCGCCACGGTGCACCGGCTGGCCGGCGGCGCGGCCGCGGGCCGGCTGACCGCGGCCGACCTGCGCACCGCTGGGGAGGTGCTGGCGCCGCTCGCCCGGCGCTGCGGGGACGACCTGGACCGGTTCTGCACCGAGATCGGGCTGGGGGCCGAGGTGGACGCGCTCGATCCACGGGCGGACGCGATCAGCCTGCTGACGCTGCACGCCGCCAAGGGACTCGAGTTCGAGGTGGTCTTCCTGGCCGGGTGCGAACGGGGGCTGCTCCCGCTGTGGCTGCCCGGGGCGGCGCCGGGGCGCGGCCCCGACCCCGATGAGGAACGCCGGCTGCTGTTCGTCGGGATCACCCGGGCCCGCCGCCATCTGCTGCTCAGCTGCGCGGCCCGGCGCAGCCGTCCGGGGCGCACCGGGCCGGCCGGGCCGTCCCCGTTCCTGGCCGCCGTGGACCCCGCGCTGCTCGACCGGGCCGCCCCGCCGCGCGGCCGCCGGGCCGCGAGCCGGCAGCTCCGCCTGCTGTGATCCGCCGGGACGGCCCGGTCAGAGATGCAGCAACATCCGGGTGTTGCCGAGCGTGTTCGGCTTCACCCGGCCTAGGTCGAGGAACTCGGCCACGCCTTCGTCGAACGAGCGGAGCAGTTCCGCGTACACCTCCGGTGCGACGGGGGTGCCCTCGATCTCCACGAAGCCGTGCCGGGCGAAGAAGCCGACCGCGAACGTGAGCACGAACACCCGGCGGACCCCGACCTCGCGGGCGCTGTCCAGCAGCGCCTCGACCAGCCGGTGCCCGATGCCGAGACCCTGGCAGCCGTCGTGCACGGCGACGGTGCGGATCTCGGCCAGGTCCTCCCACATGACGTGCAGCGCACCGCAGCCGACCACCTCATGGCCGGGCCGCCGCTCGGCGACCCAGAACTCCTGGACGTCCTCGTAGAGGGTGACGGTGGCCTTGCGCAGCAGCCGCCGGGAGGAGACGTTGCCCGCGACCAGGCTGGCGATGGCCCGCACATCGCTGGTGCGGGCCCGCCGGATCGTATGCTCCATCGCCCGCACACCTTAGCCGCTGCCCGGGGCCGGCCCGCCCCCGCCGCTGGAGGCCGCCTGCCATCACGGTGCGCAACCGGCCGGACACGGCGCACCTAATACCCGCCAAACCCCTCCTGATCGGTGGATAAGGGGCCGAAGATTCTGCCGTTCGGCCTCCTGAGTGATACCTGATCCATTAATCTGCATCGCTGTCACCGTGCTGCACTCGCTCCCCAGCGGGCGGCACGGACCGCCGAATTCCTGCCCCGGCTTCGGGGCGGGAAGCCGGGGACCCACAGTTCCCGGGGGGTGAATCCGCCCGGCCCCTGAGGGCCGGGCGGTAGGGCGATCCTCTGGCCCGAACCCGTCAGCTAACCCGGTAGGCGGCTGAGGAGAGGAGAGCACGTGAAGCGCTTGCCCTCAGGCAGGCCGGCAGCGGAAGGCGTCCGGCCCGGCCGGGCCACCGCGGTCGGCCGCCGGCTGGCGTGGCGGGCCGCACTGGCGGGCGGCATGGCCGCCATGGCCTGCGCGGTCCTCCCGGCCACTGGTGCCGTGGCAGCGACAGGAGATCCACAGCCCAGCCTGACCAGCCTGGTCGCCCAGGCCCGGCAGCTGGCGCACCAGATCGACGTGCTCAGCGAGCAGTACGACGGGCTGCGCATCCAGTACCAGGAGGCCCAGGCCGAGGCGAAGACCGCGCAGACGGCCTTCCGCCAGGACGCGGCGCGGCTTGGCGCCAGCCAGGCCGCGATCGGCCAGCTGGCCGCGGAGAGCTACATGAGCGGCGGGCTGGCCTCGCCGCTGCAGGTGCTCACGTCCAGGAACAGCTCGCAGCTGATCAGCCGGGTGGCCATCCTGCAGCAGATCCAGCAGGAGAACGGGGACCGGGTCAGCCAGCTCGCCACGGCGGTCGCCGCGGCCGAGCGGGCCCACCTGACCGCCGTTCAGCAGGCCGCCAAGGTGTCCAAACTGGCCGCCAGCATGGCCAAGCAGAAGCAGGCCATCCAGGGCAAGGTGAACACGCTGAACAGCGCGGCGTTCGCCCAGGCGATGACCATTTTCCGGCAGACCGGGAACTACCCGGACATCAACCTGCCCACGGCGAACACGGTTGGCGCGCAGGCGCTGCGCTACGCGATGGCCAAGCGGGGCGACTGGTACCAGTGGGGCGCGGCCGGGCCGAGCACGTTCGACTGCTCCGGCCTGGTGATGTGGGCGTACGCCCAGGTCGGCATCAGCCTGCCGCACTACACCGGCGACCAGTGGAACATGGGCGAGCACATCTCGCGCAGCCAGCTGCAGCCGGGCGACCTGGTGTTCTTCTTCCCGGACATCAGCCACGTGGGCCTGTACGTGGGCGACGGGCTGATGCTGGACGCGCCGTCCACCGGCCAGCAGGTCCAGATCCAGCCGATCTTCTGGAACGCGTACGTCGGGGCCGTCCGGATCGTGGCCTGAGCCGCCCGCGCCGCCGCGGACCCGCGGCGGCAGGCCCGGCCACGGACTGGCCGTTGGGTCCTATTCGGGGCGGACGAGCGGGAACAGCACCGTCTCCCGGATGCTCTCGCCAGTGAGCATGATCAGGACGCGGTCGATGCCGACGCCCACCCCGCCGGTGGGCGGCATACCGTACTCGAGCGCCTGCAGGAAGTCCTCGTCCAGCTGCATCGCCTCCGGGTCACCCCCGGCGGCGAGCAGTGACTGGGCGGTCAGCCGGGCGCGTTCCTCCACCGGGTCGACCAGCTCGGAGTAGCCGGTGCCGAGTTCGGTGCCGAACGCGACCAGGTCCCAGCGCTCAGCCAGCCGCGGGTCGGTGCGGTGCGCCCGGGTCAGCGGCGACACCTCGACCGGGAAGTCGCGGTAGAAGGTGGGCAGCTGGGTGCGCGCCTCGACCAGCCGCTCGTACATCTCCAGCACGATCTGGCCGTGGCCCCACCCGGGCTCGGCCGGGACGTGCGCCTGGGCGCACAGCGCGCGCAGCCGGTCCTCGGGGGTCCCCGGGTCCACCTCCTCCCCCAGCGCGGCGGAGATGGCCGCGTAGACGCTCACCTGGGCCCAGTCCCCGCTCAGGTCGTATTCCTGGCCGTCCGCGCGGCGGGCCACCGGCGCGCCGAACACGGCCACCGCCGCGTGCTGGATGAGCTCCCGGGTGAGTTCCGCCACGGTGTCGTAGTCGCCGTAGGCCTGGTAGGCCTCCAGCATGGTGAACTCGGGATTGTGCGTGGCGTCCACGCCCTCGTTGCGGAAGATACGGCCGATCTCGTAGACCCGCTCGATCCCGCCGACCACCAGCCGCTTGAGGTGCAGTTCCAGCGCGATCCGCAGGTACAGCTCGATGTCGTAGGCGTTGCTGCGGGTGCGGAACGGGCGGGCGTTAGCGCCGCCGTGCACGGTCTGCAGCACCGGGGTCTCCACTTCGAGGAAACCGCGGGCGTTCAGGTCCTGCCGGAACGAGGCGAGCACCGCGGCCCGCACCTCGGCGGCGCGGCGGGCGGCCGGGTTGACGATCAGGTCCACATAACGGCGCCGTACCCGGGACTCGATGTCCGTCAGCCCCCGGTGCTTGTCCGGCAGTGGCCGCAGCCCCTTGGCGGTGATGGCGTAGCTGTCCGCGAGCACGGACAGCTCGCCGCGGCGGGAGGTGATCACCTCCCCGGTCACGCCGACATGGTCACCGAGGTCCACGTCCCGCTTCCAGGCGGCCAGCGCGTCCGGGCCGACCCGGTCGAGCGAGATCATCACCTGGATGTCACCGGTGCCGTCCCGGATGGTGGCGAAGCACAGTTTCCCGCCGGTCCGGGACAGCATGACCCGCCCGGTCAGCCCCACCACGTCCCCGGTGCCGGTGTCCGGGGGCAGATCCGCGTACTTGGCCCGGACCTCGGCGATCGTCGCGGTACGCGGGTAGCCGACCGGGTAGGGGTGGGTTCCCGCCTCGATCATCCGCTGGCGCTTGGCCAGCCGGACCCGCACCTGTTCCGGCCCGGTGCCCGGCGCCTCAGCGCGGGCGGTCATCCCCTGCTCATCCTGCGTTCCCTGCTCATCCTGCACGCAGCTGAGGCTACCGGGGTGGCGGCCGGACGCGGACGCGGACCGCCACCCCGGCCCCGGATTCACCCGCCCGGACCGGACCTGCCTGGAGCGGCCCGCAGCCCATCGGCGGCCGGACTGAGGTGGTTGCGCTCGGCGGGGTGGTTGCGCTCGGCGAGGTGGTTGCGCTCGGCGAGGTGGTTGCGCTCAGCGAGGTGGTTGCGCTCGAAGACGAGGCGCAGCCCGATCAGGGTGAGCCACGGCTCGTGCGCGTCGATGACGCTGACCTCGTCGATCACCAGCGGGGCCAGGCCGCCGGTGGCGATGATCGTGACCGACTCCGGGTCACCGGGCGCGAGTTCGGCGGCCATCCGCCGGGCGATGCCCTCCACCTGCCCGGCGAACCCGAAGATGATGCCGGACTGCAGCGCCTCCACGGTGTTCTTGCCGACTACCCGGTTGGGCCGGGCCAGTTCCACCTTGAGCAACTGCGCGGCGCGCCGGGTGAGCGCGTCCACCGAGATCTCGATGCCGGGAGCCAGCGCGCCGCCGACGAACTCGCCGCGCTCGCTGACCGCGTCGAAGTTAGTGGACGTGCCGAAGTCCACCACGATGGCGGGGCCGCCGTACAGGTGCGCGGCGGCCACCGTGTTCATGATCCGGTCGCTGCCCACCTCTTTGGGGTTGTCCATCCGCACCGACACGCCGGTGCGCACACCTGGCTCGACGATCAGCGACGGCCGGTCACCGTAGTATCGGCGGCACATCTCGCGCATCTCGTGCAGCACCGACGGCACGGTGGAGCACAGCGCGATGCCGGTCAGCGCGTTCTCGGCGAGCCGCGGGCTCTGGCTGAGCAGGCCACGCAGCAGGACGGCGATCTCGTCCGCGGTCCGGTTCGGGTCGGTGGCGATCCGCCAGTGCTCGACGATCTCCTCGCCGTCGAAGATGCCGAGCACGGTGTTCGTGTTCCCGACGTCGATGGTCAGCAGCATGGCACTCCTGGCGTTGCTCAGTCCGCTGGCGTTGCTCAGTCCGCGCCGCCCGCGCCGGCGGAGCCGCCGAAACTCACCGCTACGTTATCGATCAGCCGGGTGGTGCCGACCCGGGCCGCCACCAGCAGCCGGGCCTCGCCGGTGAAATCCTCGCCGACCCGGGTGAAGTCGGCCGGGTCGACCAGCGCCAGGTAGTCGAGTTGCAGCGGCGGGTCAGCAGGCTCGGCCAGCACCTCGGCCGCGGTCTTGAGCACCGCGGCCGGCCCGGCCGGCGCCGCCCGCTGGCCGGCCCGCAGCGCGGCAGGCAGCCGCAGCGCAGTGCGCCGCTCCGCGGCCGACAGGTACCGGTTCCGGCTGGAGAGCGCCAGCCCGTCCGGGTCACGCACGGTGGGCACGGCGACGATCTGCACGTTCAGGTCCAAGTCGGCCTCCATCCGGCGGATCAGCGCCAGCTGCTGGACGTCCTTCTCACCGAACACCGCGGCCGCCGGGCAGGCCAGGTGCAGGAGCTTGAGCACCACGGTCAGCACGCCGGCGAAGTGCCCCGGGCGCGCCGCGCCCTCCAGCACCAGCCCCATCGGCCCCGGGTCCACGGTGATCAGCGGCGGCCGCGGGTACATCTCGTGGCGGTCCGGCGCGAAGACCGCGTCCACGCCTTCCGCCGCGCACAGCTCCAGGTCCGCGTCCAGGGTCCGCGGGTAGCGGTTCAGGTCCTCGCCGGCGCCGAACTGCAGCGGGTTTACGAAGATGGAAACCACCACGCCGCCGCCGGGCGGGACTATCTCCCGGGCCCGGCGGATCAGCGCCCGGTGCCCCTCGTGCAGTGCCCCCATGGTGGGCACCAGGACCACGCCGTCGTGCAGGGCCCCGCGCACCGCGGCCAGGCCGGCCCGGGTCCGGGCCAGCATGGGCATCATCGCGGCGCCCCCGCCAGCACGTCCA
Organism: uncultured Actinomycetes bacterium; assembly: GCA_963837515.1. Lineage (GTDB taxonomy): Bacteria > Actinomycetota > Actinomycetes > Streptosporangiales > Streptosporangiaceae > RYN-230. The sequence goes on along the minus strand of CAWINT010000011.1, from coordinate 101,794 downwards.
GCAGCCGCTGGGCATCCGGTGCGGCCAGGATGCCGGCCGCCAGGGCCCGGTCGGCGGTAAGCCGGGCCAGTGCCACGTACGCGCGCAGCGCCTCCGGCGAGACCTCCCGCAGCGCCGCGACGTGCTCGGCGACCGTGTCCGCGTCGCCGCGGGCGACCGGGCCGGTGAGGCCGGCATCGCCGAGCCGCAGCGCGTTGTCCAGCGCGGCGAACAGCAGCGGGCTGAGCATCCGGGACGGCTCGGCCACGCCGGCCGCGCGGAGCAGGTCCGCGGACTGGGCGACCAGCGCGACGAGGTGGTTGGCCGCACTCGCCAGCCCGGCGTGGTAAAGGGCGCGGGCGGATTCCTCGATGAACACGGGCTCGCCGCCCATCTCGATCACCAGCGCCTCGGCGGCGGCCCGGAGCGGCCCGGGCGCGGTCACCCCGAAGCAGATCCCGGTCAGCCGGTCGAGGTCGTCCGGCCGCCCGGTGAACGTCATCACCGGGTGCACAGCCAGCGGCAGTGCGCCCTGCCGGGTGGCGGGCTCCAGCACGGCCAGGCCGTGCCGCCCGCTCGTGTGTGCGAGCAGCCGGCCGGTCACCGGTACCCCGGTGGCGGCCAGCCCGGACACCAGGCCGGGCAGCACGTCATCGGGCACGGTGAGCAGTACCAGATCAGCCGCCTCGATGACTTCGGGGGACCGGCGGACCGGCACCCCGGGCAGCAGCCGCTCCGCGGCGGCCAGCGACCGCTGAGAAACGGCGGAGACCGCGACCACCCGATGGCCGGCCCGGTCGAGTGCGGCCCCGAGGACGGTGCCGACCCGGCCGGCCCCGATCACGCCGACCCGCAGCCGGGCCGGGCGCTCCGCTACGGGGTCCCCGGGGACTGGCCCGCTGGCTGGGTCCCCCATCGCCGCTACGATCCTCCCCGTCGCTGTGGGCTGGCTCCGGCCGTTAGCCGGACGGCCGTGATCAGCATAACCGGGGGGCGCCGGGCGACGTGGCCGCTGCCCGGCGCGGCACCGTGCCGCCCGGCCCGGGTGGTCCGGCCCGGGTGGTCCGGCCCGGGTGGTCCGGCCCGGGTGGTCCGGCCCGGGTGGTCCGGCCCGGGTGGTCCGGCCCGGGTGGTCCGGCCCGGGCGGTCCGCTCCGCACGGCGTGCGGCGTGGCCACTGCGGCACGCCACTAGAGTCGGCTGGGTGTGGATGACCTGGCGGGCGGCCATGCGGCAGGCGCTGTACGGAAGCGAGGGCTTCTACCGGCGCGGCGAGTGCCCCGCAGCGCACTTCCGGACCTCGGTCCACGTGGGTGACGGGTACGCGGCCGCGGTGCTGGCCCTGCTGACGCACACCGATGCGGCGCTGGGCCATCCAGCCCGGCTCGACCTGGTGGACATTGGCGCCGGCCAGGGCGAGCTGCTGGAGCAGGTGCTCCGGCTGGCTGGGCAGCTGCCCGTGACCGGGCCCGGGCCGCAGCTGGCCGGCCGGATCCGGGCGTACGCGGCTGAGCTGGCCCCCCGGCCAGCCATGGTTGACGCCCAGATCGCCTGGGCAGCCACTCCGCCGGATCGGATCACCGGCCTGGTCGTCGCCAGTGAGTGGCTGGACAACATCCCGCTGGACGTCGCCGAGCTGACCGCGGACGGGCCGCGCCTGGTCCTGGTGAATACCGGTACCGGGGCGGAGCGATCCGGGCCCGCCATCGCCGACCCGGACCTGGCCTGGCAACGCCGCTGGTGGCCGCTGTGCCATCCGGGTGACCGGGCCGAGCTGGGCTATCCGCGCTGCACGGCCTGGGCCGAGGTCATCCGCCGGCTGCACCGCGGCCTGGCGCTGGCCGCCGATTACGGCCACCGGGTGGACAGCAGGCCCGGGGGCGGGACGATGACCGGGTACCGGGACGGCCGTCAGGTGCGGCCGATCCCGGACGGCTCCCGGGACATCACCGCGCACGTGGCCATCGACGCGTGCGCCGCCGCCGGTGCCGCCGCCGGGGCGGACGCGACGGTGCTGACCACCCAGCGCGCCGCCCTCCGCGCCCTGGGCCTGACCGGATGCCGGCCGCCGCTAAGCCAGGCCGCCGGCGACCCGGCCGGTTACCTGGCCGCCCTGCAACGCGCGGCCCGGGAGACGGAGCTGACCGATCCGGCCGGGCTGGGGGCGTTCAGCTGGCTGGTGCAGACCGTGAGCATGCCCATGCCGGCCATGCTGCAGGACCTGGGCCCGGTCCCGGGCTCAGGCGCGGGCGCGGGCCGCCACGCCGGGCTGACGAGACCGGTCCGCGAATGACCAGGCCGGTGCGCCACGCCGAGGCGGTCACCACCGCGTGGGCGGCCGGCCCGGACGGCAGCACGCTGACCCTCGATCTTGGGCCCGGGCACCCGTCCGGGCACGGTCTGCTGCGGCTGCGGCTCGACCTCGACGGCGACCTGGTGGTCCGGGCCGATCCGGTGATCGGCTACGTGCACCGTGGTGCGGAGAAGCTGTTCGAGGCCCGGGACTACCGGCAGATCATCGTGCTGGCCAACCGGCACGACTGGCTGGGCGCGTTCGCGAGCGAACTGGGCGTGGCCCTGGCCGCGGAGCGGCTGGCCGGGATCGAGGTGCCGCCGCGCGGCGTCTGGGCCCGGACACTGCTGGCCGAGCTCAACCGGGTCCTCAGCCACCTGGCATTCCTGGGCAGCTACCCGCCCGAGATCGCCGCCGCCGCGTCCGGCGCGGCCGCCGCAGCGGGTGACCCCTCCGCGGGCGCCGCTCCAGCAGGCGGTTTCCCGGACGGCCCCGCGGCCACCGCCGCCACCGCCGCCCTGAAGGCCCGGGAGCGGCTGCAGGACGTCATGGAGGAGGTCTCCGGCGGCCGGATGCACTACATGTTCAACCGGGTCGGCGGCCTGAAGGAAGAACTGCCCGCCGGATGGCTCGGCCGGGCGCAGGCGGCGGCCGCGCAGGTCCGTGCCGACCTGCCGCAGATCGGTGCCGCCGTCGCCAGCGAGGGGTTCCGCGGCCGCACCCGCGGCGTCGGCGTGCTCGGCGTGGAGCAGGTCGGCCAGTTCGGGGTGAGCGGCCCGGCCGCCCGGGCCTCCGGGGTGGACTTCGACCTGCGGCGGGACGAGCCGTACCTGGCCTACGCCGACCTGGCCGGCGTGCTGCGCGTCGTGACCCGGGAGGACGGTGACTGCCTGGCCCGCTACGAGTGCCTGCTCGGCCAGGTCGCCGTGGCCCTGGACCTGGTGGATGCCTGCGCCGGCCGGCTGGCCAGCCTGCCGCCCGGGCCGCTCAGCGCCCGGCTGCCGAAGGTGCTCAAAGTGCCCGAGGGCGAGTTGTACGCGTGGACCGAGGGCCCCCTCGGGCTGAACGGCTACTACCTGGTATCCCGGGGCGGGAAGACGCCCTGGCGGCTCAAGGTGCGGTCCGCGTCGTACAGCAACGTGCAGGTGCTCGGTGAACTGCTCCCTGGCCATCGGGTCGGTGACCTGACCGCCATCCTCGGCTCGCTGTTCTTCGTGACCGGCGACATGGACCGCTAGCCGGCCGCTGGTGGAGGTCAGCCCGGGGTGCCGTCCGGTGGCCGGGCCACGAAGGTTCCCCGGCCCTGCCGCGTGATGATCAGGCCGCGCTCCCGGAGCAGCTTCATGGCGTGCCGGACCGTCTGGTAGGCAACGCCGTACTGCTCCGCGAGATCGCGTTCGGAGGGCAGCCGGTGGATGATCTCCCCCGCCTCGATGCGCACTGCAATGTTGTCCGCGACCTGCACGTAGGCGAAGTCGGCGGCCAGCGGATCTACTGGAGACGCACCCACATGATCAAGGTACGTACCTCTGCTAGCAGCATAGACGTCGGCTAGCTCTCAGTGCTCTAAGTGCTCTATATTGCTCTCATGGTGATCGATGACTCTGCCGGGGCGGCTGCGGACGGCCAGAAGACTGCGGACGGTCAGAGGGGCACGGGGAGTGAGGGCGCCGCGGGCGGTGGCGGCACCGCGGACGGTGGCGGCACCGCGGACGGTGGCGGCACCGCGGGCGGTCGCGGCGCCCCGGGCCATGACGACGTCCCCAACTGGTGGCCGTACGCCGCCGAGTTCCCCGCATGGCACGTCTGGCGTGGCATCAACGGGCTGGCCTACGGCAGCCGGCTGAAGACCTCCCCGCCTTTGGTGGTCCGCGGGGAGGACGCGGTCGACCTGCGCGATGCGATCCGGCGCGAGGAGTTCCTGCGCTACGCCTGACCCGCTGGGTCAGCGGGGCGACTGACTGTGCTCGGCGTCCTCGTCGTCGTCGGTCGGAAGCCGGCAGCTGTGCTCCAGGTACAGCGCACCGAGCAGCAGCACCGCGGCCGCAACCAACGTGCCGGCCGCAGCGAAGGCATCGCTGCGCGGCACCGGCTTGCCGAGCGAACCGGCCAGGTAGATCAGGAAGCCGGCCGCCAGCCCGCCGATGATCGCGGCCGCGTGTGAGCTGGCCTTGGCCAGTGCGGCCATCCGCACCGCGGCCAGCGGCGGGACGGGCTTGACCCCGGGACCGCCACGCAGCCGGGCCCGTAGGTTAAGGCCGGTAAGCGCCTCGGCGACGCCCAGCACCAGCATGGCCACGGCGGCGGTCCAGGGCAGCGTGGGCAACGAGGCGTAGATCGACCGCACCACCAGCCAGGCGATGGCCGCGCAGACGATCGTCAGGGCCGCCAGTACCTGCGGACGGGTCGGGGTCATGCGGGCAACCGCAGGGCGAGGTCGTCCCGCCGCCGTACGCCGGACCGGCCTGCCTGCGCCAGCAGCTGTGCCACCGGGCCGTGGCCGGGGATCGCCGCCGCCGGATCGGCGTCCAGCCACGGCGCCAGGACGAAGGCCCGCGCGGCCGCCCGGGGATGCGGCAGCGTCAGTTCCGGATCATCGCTCACCACGTCACCGTAAACGATGATGTCCACATCCAGGGTTCGCGGACCCCAGACCTCCCGGCGGACCCGGTGGCAGGCCGCCTCGACCTGCTGGCACCGGCGCAGCAGCGCCACCGCGGCCAGCGTGGTGTCCGCAACGAGCACGGCGTTCAGGTAGTCAGGCTGCTCCGGGCCGCCGACCGGGACGGTCTCGTATACGCCGGACACCGCGACCGCGGTCAGCCCGGCGCCAGCCAGCAGCGCTTCCAGCCCGCCCTGCAGCTGGCCGAGCCGGTCGCCCAGGTTGCTGCCCAGCGCCAGCACGGTACGCGTCACGGGGCCTCCCGCGGGGCGGCGCGGCGGATGGTCACCGAGACATCGGCAAATGGCTGCTTGAGCGGGGCGGCCGGCTTGTGCACCGTGATCTCGACCTCGCGCGCCAGCGGCTCGGCCAGCGCCGCCTCCGCCAGCCGCTGGGCCAGCGTCTCGATCAGCTGGACCGGCGGGCCTGCCGCCACCGCCGCCAGCCGGTCGGCCAGCGCCGCGTAGTCCGCCGTCAGCGACAGGTCATCGGAGGCCGCCGCGGCCGCGGTGGGCAGCCACAGGGTCGCGTCGATGAGGAACTCCTGGCCCTCGTGACGCTCCGCCCCCAGAACCCCATGATGGCCGTACACTCGCAGTCCGCGCAGCGTGATCCGGTCCAGTGGCGCAGCTGGCGGCGTCATCGGTCCTCCTCATCGCCACGCCTGGCTCCCCGCCCGGTCAATCCTGGCCCGGCGGCCGGGTCTGCGGCCCGGCCGGCGGCGGCTCCGGCACCCGCCTGCCGCCAGGCGGCGGCGACTCGCACCGCGTCCGCATTGCCGGGGATCCGGTGCACCCGCGCGCACCAAGCGCCGGCCGCGGCGGCCAGCGAGGTGACGGCCACGGTCGCGTCGTCGGCGGCCGCGAACGGCCGCGGGGTCCCGTCGCTGGCGGCGAGCAGCCGGCCGAGGAACCGTTTGCGTGACGCGCCGATCAGCACCGGGAACCCCGCCGCCCGGCCGTCCAGCACGCTGATCCGGTGCAGGCTGGTCAGCAGGGCCCAGTTGTGCTCCGGGCGCTTGGCGAAGCCCAGCCCCGGGTCCAGGATGATCATGGCCGGGTCGACCCCCGCCGCGATGACCGTGTCCACCCGGCGGCTGAGTTCCTCGGCCACCTCGCGCACCACATCGCGGTAACTGGCCCGGTTATCCATGCTGTGGCTGTGGCCGCGCCAGTGCATCACCACGTAGGGCACGCCCGCGGCCGCCACCAGCCGGGCCATCTCCGGGTCGGCCAGCCCGCCGCTCACATCGTTCACCAGGCGGGCCCCCGCGGCGAGCGCGTGTTCCGCCACCTCCGCCCGCATCGTGTCCACACTTACGGGCAGGCCCGCGGCGGCCAGCCCGTCGATGACCGGCCGCACCCGGCGCAGTTCCTCCGCCGTGCTGACCCGCTGGGCTCCCGGCCGGGTGGACTCGCCGCCCACGTTGACCAGGTCCGCGCCCTGGGCGGCAAGGTCCAGCCCATGCTCGATCGCGGCCTGCGCGCCGAACCACAGGCCGCCGTCGGAGAAGGAGTCGGGAGTGACGTTGATCACGCCCATCACCAGGCAGCGACCCGGGTCGGGCAGCCCGGGCGGGCTGGCCGGGCGGTACGGGTCGGTGAGCACGGGGGTAACCTTAGCCGGGCCGGCCGGCCCGTCGGCCACCCCGATCAGCCTGGCTCAGCTGGCGGGTGGCTCCCGCGGCGCGGTCGTCGCAGCCGGGTGCCGTAACGCCGCCTGACGGCGCCGCCGACTGACCAGCCCGAGGCGCCCGGCGAGCCGCCGCAGTTCGAGCTTGGGCCAGACCAGGAACGCCTCCGCCTCCAGCGCGGCCAGTGCCACCCGGGGGGCGTCGGACGCGCCTGGGAACACGAAGAACCGGGGGACCCAGTTCGGGGCGAACTTGGCGTTGAACTTATAGAGCGACTCGATCTGGAACCACCGCGAGGCGAACAGCAGGATCCGCCGCCAGGCGCGCAGCACCGGGCCCGCCCCGATCCGCTCGCCCCGCTCCAGCGCGGACCGGAAGACCGCGAAGTTCAGCGAGATCCGCTTGACCCCCAGTTCATTGGCGGCCTTGATGGTCTCCACGATGAGGTAGTCGTTGATCCCGGCCTGGGCCGACCGGTCCCGGCGCATCAGGTCCAGGGACAGACCGTCACTGCCCCACGGCACGAAGTGCAGCAGGCCGCGGAGCGCCCCGTTCTCCGTGGCGGTGGCGACCACGCAGCATTCGTCGCCGAGCGCGCCGATGCGGCCGAGGGCCATAGAGAACCCCCGCTCGGTGGGGCTGCCCCGCCACGAGTTGGCCTGCCGGATCAGGTTCGACAGCTGGGCCGGAGTGATGTCACCCGCCCGGCGGATGTTCGACCTGGTAGCCGGCCCGTTCGACCCGGTTGACCATCTGCCGGACGTTGCGCATGGCCCGGCCCTTGAGACTGAACTCGGCCACCTCCACGATGGCCTCGTCGCCCAGTTCCAGCGCGGTCAGGCCGCCTTCGCGGCACCACACCTCGGCGGCCAGTTCCCCGCAGCCCATCACCGCCGGGACCCACGCGTGCCGGGCCGCCTCGTCGAGGAACTCGTGGATCGCGCCGGGCCAGGCCTCGGGGTCCCCGAGCGGGTCACCCCCGGCCAGCATCACCCCGGACACCACCCGGTAGCCGATGCAGGACTTGCCGGTCGGGGACCAGACGATGCTCTTGTCGCTGCGCAACGTGAAGTAACCCAGTGAGTCCCGGTCCCCCTGCCTGGCCAGCAGGTCGCGGATCCGCTGCGCGTCCTGCTGGCCGAGCCGGCCGGGCGGCCGGGCCGGCCGGAAGAACAGGAAGGCGGTAACCGCCAGGGTGAACAGTCCCAGCGCGCCGGTCAGCAGGCTGAAAAGGTCACCGCGCCGCTCGGGAACGAACCGCACCGGCCCGGACACGCCCACGAGCCCGTAGACCACGTGCGTCACCCGGTGCCACAGCGAGTAGTCGTGGGCCAGGCCCTTGGCCAGCACGATGTATGTGAGGCCGATGGCCACATCGGCCACGATCAGGCCGAGGAAGACCCACAGCGCCCGCCACCGGGTCCGCGGATCACCGACCGCGTAGAACTCCTTCCGGAAGTAGAGCAGGGCGCCCAGGGCCACGGCGGACACCACGGCGGTGACGACCCGGCCGTGGATCGGGTGGATCAGGTGAACCACCACGCTGACCGCCAGCAGCGCGCTGACCGCCTCCCAGGCGCGCCGCTTCCGGCGCTTGAGGCCGTGGGACAGCATCAGCAGCAGGAGGCCGATGATGACCTCGACGGTGTGCGTGACGTTGGTCAGCATGCCCGGCACGAATGAGTTGAGCCGGTGCAGCCGGACCGGGTACAGTCCCGGCCGGACCACCTGGATGATGTCGGCCAGGCCGATCAGCAGCACCAGCCAGCCGGCCGTAACCGGCACCCAGCGGCGCTGGTTACGCCGGTCGGGTGGCCGGATGGCCGGTGGGCTGCCCGGGGCTGACGAGTTGACCGCGCTCATCGTTTCGCCCTCGCCTGCGGGCTTTGCCGCTGTTTTCGCCATATGGGTCACGCCCTGAATCACAGGCCACCAGCGTAGCCTTGAGTAACGCGTAGCGCCGGGCATTACGCCCAACAGGGAAGGTTACCCGCCGGCCCGCCGCCCGAATAGCAAGCTCATTGCTTCCATACGTGTGCGATTACTGGTACGGATGACACCGCGCACCGCCGAGGTAACAGTCTTGGCACCCGGCTTGCGGACCCCCCGCATCGACATGCACAGGTGCTCAGCCTCGATCACCACCAGGACACCCCGCGGCTCGAGCACGTTCATCAGCCCGTCCGCAATCTGGCTCGTCATGCGTTCCTGTACCTGGGGGCGGCGCGCGTAAACGTTGACCAGCCGGGCCAGCTTCGATAGGCCGGTAATTTGGCCCTTCTCGTTTGGTATGTATCCGATATGCGCAACGCCAAAAAAGGGTACCAAATGGTGTTCGCAGGTGCTGTACACCTCGATGTCGCGGACCAGCACCAATTCGTCGTGGTCCGCGTCGAACACCGTGGTGAGCACGTCCTCCGGGCGCTGGCCCAAGCCGGAGAACTGCTCGGCGCAAGCCCGGGCGACCCGCGCCGGGGTGTCGCGGAGACCGTCGCGATCCGGGTCCTCCCCGATGGCGAGGAGAATCTCCCGGACCGCATGCTCGATGCGCGGGACATCGAACTCGGTGGTCACCGGCCGTCGCCGGAGGCGCCAGGACCCTGCCCGCCGTGCTGCTGGCCGCTAGCCGGGCCCGGGCCGCCGATTGCCCCGCCGGCCTGCCCGTTGCCGGCGGCCGGGTGGTCATTGACCTCCCCGGCGGCGGTCAGGGCCAGCTCCTTCGGGGTCAGCACCGGCGGCCGGTCGGACGGCAGCCGCTTGCCGTAGCCGGTGTAGGAGCCGCGGGAGGCCCGCTTCTGCACGGGCGCGAAGATGCGCAGCACCTCGGTCCGGCTGAGCGTCTCCTTGTCCATCAGCTGGAGCACCAGGTCATCCAGGACTTCCCGGTAGGTGACCAGGATCTCCCACGCCTCGTCGTGCGCGGACTCGATGAGCCTGCGCACCTCGCCGTCGATGGTGGAGGCGATCTCCTCGGAGTAGTCCCGGGTGTGCGACATCTCCCGGCCCAGGAACGGCTCACCGTCCCCGCTGCCGAACTTCCGCGCGCCGAGTTGCTCACTCATCCCGTATTCGGTGACCATGCCGCGGGCGATCGAGCTGGCCTTCTCGATGTCGTTGGCCGCGCCGGTGGTGGGCTCGTGGAACACCAGCTCTTCCGCGGTCCGGCCGCCGAGCAGCATGGCCAGCTGGTCCATCATCTCCGAGCGGGTGACCAGGAACTTGTCCTCCTGGGGGGCCGACGCGGTGTAGCCGAGGGCCCGGCCACGCGGGATGATTGTGATCTTGTGCACCGGGTCGGCGTTCGGCAGCGCGTGCCCGACCAGGGCGTGGCCGCCCTCGTGGTAGGCGATGAGCTTGCGCTCCTTCTCCGACAGCAGCACGCTCTTGCGTTCCGGCCCGGCCATCACCCGGTCGATGGACTCCTCCAGCGCCGCCATCGTGATGAGGGTGCCGTTGGCCCGGGCGGTGAGCAGCGCGCCCTCGTTGATCACGTTGGCCAGGTCGGCGCCGGTGAACCCGGCCGTACGCCGGGCGATGATGTCGAGGTCCACGTCCGGGTCGAACGGCTTGCCGCGGGCGTGCACCTTGAGGATGCCCCGCCGCCCGGCCAGATCCGGCTGGGCCACCACGATCTGCCGGTCGAACCGGCCCGGCCGCAGCAGGGCCGGGTCCAGGATGTCGGGCCGGTTGGTGGCGGCGATGACGATGACGCCGCCCTTGACGTCGAACCCGTCCAGCTCGACCAGCAGCTGGTTCAGCGTCTGCTCGCGCTCGTCGTGACCGCCGCCGAAACCGGCCCCGCGGTGCCGGCCGACCGCGTCGATCTCGTCCACGAACACGATGGCGGGCGCGTTGGCCTTGGCCTGCTCGAACAGGTCGCGGACCCGGGAGGCGCCGACGCCGACGAACATCTCGACGAAGTCCGAGCCGGAGATGGAGTAGAACGGGACGCCGGCCTCCCCGGCCACCGCCCGGGCCAGCAGGGTCTTCCCGGTGCCGGGCGGCCCGTAGAGCAGCACACCCTTGGGAATCTTCGCCCCGATGGCCTGGAACTTGGCCGGGTTCTGCAGGAACTCCTTGATCTCCTGGAGTTCCTCGATGGCCTCGTCGGCGCCGGCCACGTCGGCGAACGTGGTCTTGGGCGTGTCCTTGGTGATGAGCTTGGCCTTGGACTTGCCGAAGTTCATCACCCGGGAGCCGCCACCCTGCATCTGGTTCAGCATCAGGAAGAAGATCAGGATGATGACGAGGAACGGCAGCCAGCCCAGCAGCAGGCTCCAGACCGAGCTGCTCTTGGGTACCTCCACGTTCCAGCCCTGCGTCGGGGGCTTGGCCTGCAGCTCCTGAACCAGCTGGGTGCTCTGGTTACCGACCCACGAGGCCTGCAGTTTCTGCCCCGAGGTGGTGGTGACCTGGATCGTCTGGTCCTTGTCGATGAGCAGCGCGGACTTGATCTTGCCCTGCTCGATGAGGGAGACCACCTTGGAGGTGTCCGCCTGCGTGTACGAGCTGCCCGAGCTGGCGTATTCGTAGACGACGAAGAAGACCAGCAGCATGACAAGGACCGCCACGAACGGCCCGCGGAAATAACGCTTCAGATCCATCGGTGCACGGCCCCGCCCGTTTTGCGCGGGTTCCTCCTGACCTGCTTCATGTCCCGCCGCCGGCGGAACGGCCTTGCGCTTGACTGTGCATGCGCGGCTTCCTTGTTGTGACCGGCAACGTTGTCATTCCCGGCAGCACCGCCGGGGATACCCGACGGTACACCCCGGCCGGCACCGCCGGCACACAGAAACAACCGCCGGCGCTCAGCGAGCCCTCGCTGACCTCAACGTTACTAATCGGTGATCCTGTTCCCCTCCCCGTCACCCCCACCGGGCGGCGGGTATCCGGCCGCGCCGGACGGTACGCCGCCCCGATCGGGCAGCGCCGCCGCGGGCTGCTCCGCGCCCTGGTAGACGTGCGGGGCAAGGGTCCCGATAAACGGCAGATTACGGTACTTCTCCGCATAGTCGAGGCCGTAGCCGATCACGAACTCGTCCTCGATGTCGAATCCGGTGTACGCGACATCCACGTCCATCCGGGCGGCGCCGGGTTTGCGCAGCATCACGCACGCCCGCACCGAGGCCGGCCCGCGCGAGCGCAGGTTGCCGATCAGCCAGGACAGGGTGAGCCCGGAATCCACGATGTCCTCGACCACCAGCACGTCCCGGCCGGTGATGTCGGTGTCGAGGTCCTTGAGGATGCGCACCACCCCGGACGAGCGGGTGCCCGAGCCGTAAGAGGAAACCGCCATCCAGTCCATTTCGGCCGGCAGGTGCATGGCCCGGGCCAGGTCGGCCATCACCATCACCGCCCCCTTGAGCACGCCCACCAGCAGTAGTTCGCGGCCGGCGTAATCCGCATCGATCTGCGCCGCCAGCTCCCCGACCCGGGCCTGCAGCCGCTCGGCCGGGATCAGGACCTCCTTGAGGTCGGCGCCCACGTCATTCGCGTCCACCAGCCACCTCCGCCTTGGTCGGTTCGGGCGGCGCCGCCGCGGCCGGCCTGCCCCTGCACAGCAGCAGCTTCCCATACCGCCGCCGGGCGCTGATGCCGCCGGGCAGGTCGGCACCCCGTTGCCCGCGCCAGTCCGTCACCAGGGCGTCCAGGGCGGCCACGTGCGCGGCCGACAGCGCGCCGGCCGGGCAGCCGGCCGCCTGGGCCGCGGCGTGCAGCACCCGGGTCCGGATGGCCGGCGCCAGCTCCGCCAGCCCGTCCAGGTTCACCACCGCCCGTACCCGCTCACCGCCCTCACTCCGGTCCGCTGCACCCTCCACCTCCCCAACGGCCCCTACCTGGTCACTGCCCTCACCCGGGTCCGGCGCCGCCCGGCCCGGCGGCCCGGCCCGCAGCGGGCGCGGGTCCACCACCTCGATCCGCCACCCCTCGGCCCGGGCGATGGCGTCGAGCGCATCGCAGTCGGCGGCCAGCTGGGTGGCGGTGCGGGCCAGCGCGGCGGCCATGCCGGGACCGAGGGCCGCCTCCAACGCCGGCAGCGCCTCGTGCCGTACCCGGGCCCGGGCGTAGGCCGGGTCGGCGTTGTGCGGGTCGTCCCAGGGGTGGAGTCCTTCGGCCAGGCAGGCATCGCGCAGGGTGGCCCGGGGCACGCCCAGCAGCGGGCGGCGGAAGCAGCCGCGCCGCGCGGGCATGCCCGCCAGGGCGCGGCCGCCCGCGCCCCGGGCCAGCCCCAGCAGCACGGTCTCGGCCTGGTCGTCCCGGCTGTGGGCCAGCAGCACGGCCGCCGCCCCCGTCCGGCGCGCCACCTGGTCCAGTGCCGCGTACCGGGCGGTGCGGGCGGCCGCTTCCGGGCCCCCACCGCCTGGGCCACCGCGGACACTGACCGGTACCTGCTGCGCCGGGTCCAGCTCCAGGCGGTGCAGCAGCGCCACCACCTGGGTGGCCCGCTCCGCTGATCCCGGTTGCAGGCCGTGGTCGATAGTCACGCCCCCGGCCCGCAGCCCGAGCCGCGGAGCCTCGAAGGCCAGCGCGGCGGCGAGGGCCAGGGAGTCAGCGCCGCCCGAGCAGGCGGCCAGCACCAGGTCGCCCGGCTGCAGATCGGCCAGGCCGCGCCGCACCCCGCCGCGGACCGCGGCGACGGCCGGGTGCGGGCCCACGGCCGGTCAGCCGCCCGCGGCCAGCGCGCCCCCGCCGCCCACCCGGTCCAGCCACAGCTGGGGGGTGACGAACTCCTCCTTGGTGGGCAGCGTTTCCGGGGAGGTCCATACCTTGTTGAAGGTCGCCATGCCGGCTTCCTCGACGACCGTCCGGACGAAGCGGGAGCCCTGGGCGTACTGCTTCATCTTGAGGTCGATGCCGAGCAGGCGGCGCAGCGCCTGCTCCAGCCGTCCAGCCGACCCGCGGCGGGCGTTGAAGCGCTCCCGGATCTGCGCCACCGACGGCACCACCTGCGGGCCGACCGCGTCCATCACGTAGTCGCCATGTCCCTCGACCAGGGTCATCACGCTGGTCAGCCGGTCCAGGATCTCGCGCTGGCGCGGGCTCTGGATGGCCTCGATGACGCTTTCCCCGCCGTTGTCCCGGACCGCGCCCGCGACGGCGCCCGCCGCCGAGCGGAGCCGCTCCAGGACCGTGGCCGGGTCGAGGTCGGAGGCGAGCAGGAAGTCGGTCATGCCCTGCTGCACGTAGCCGCGGAGCCACGGGACGGCGGTGAACTGGGTGCGGTGCGTCTCTTCGTGCAGGCAGACCCAGCGCCGGAAGTCGTGCGGGTCCACGCCGAGATCGCGCTCCACCATCAGGATGTTCGGCGCCACCAGGGTGAGCCGCCCAGCGGGCGCGGCCCCGGCCGGGGCCGCGGAATCGGGCGGCAGGAACAGCTCGTATTGGCCGAGCACCCGGCCGGCCAGGTAAGCCAGGATCAGCCCGGCCTGGACCCCGGTGACCCGGGAGCCGACCTGGCCGATCACCGACCCGGGGGCCGGGGCGTTGCCCTTCTCCCGCAGGTGCTCGGCGAGTGGGTCGAGGACCACGCGGAAGCCGTCCACGTTGGCCCGGATCCACCCGGGGCGGTCCACGACCGCCACCCAGCCGCCGTCTTCCTGGCTGGACAGGCCGGTCAGCTGCTGCACCGGTTCGGACACCTGAGCGGCCAGCGCGCGGAGTTCCGCGACCACCGCCCGGGCCTCCCCCACGCTCACCTGCGGCCCCGGCCTGACCCACCGGATCCCGGTCGAGATGGCCACGTCCCAATCGATCATCTGCGCGCTGCTGCTCACCCCTCCACCGTACGTGGTTGGCGGTCCGCACCGACCCAGCCCCGCCGCTTGGCCGGGCCGGCCACGAGATCCCGTCAGCTCACAGCGGCCACTCCAGGCTCACCGCTGACAGCGATGCCCTCGCCAACATCACCGGAGCCACCGGGCCGGGCCCCGGTCACGGGCTGGTGCAGCCACAGCCGGCCAGCGCGGCGGCCAGCCCGTCGAGGGCCAGGCCGGCCTGGCCCAACGCGGCGGCAGGCACGGCGTCCGCCATGAAGGCGAAGGCCAGCAGCCGCCCGCTGGCGTCGTAAGCCAGCCCGGCGAGGGTGGCCACGGTGTCCAGGTTGCCAGTTTTTGCCTGCACTACGCCCAGCCCGGCGCCGGTCATCCCGCCGAAGATGCTGCCACCGGGGGCAAGGGTGCCGGAGAAGCCGGCCACCGGCATCCCGGTGATGGCGCCCCGCAGCGCGGGGTGCGCGTCACTGGCCGCCAGCAGGATCACGTGGACCAGGGTTTCCGGCGCGATCCGGTCCAGCGGGGACAGGCCGGAGCCGTCCACCAGGTGGATGCTGCCGGGCACGCCGAGGCCGCGCAGCACGGCGGTGACCGCGGCGGCCGCGCCGCTGAACGAGCCGGGCCGCCCCCGGTGCAGCGCCACCTGCCGGGCCAGATCCTCGGCGATCACGTTGTTGCTCTCCCGCAGCATCTGGCTGACCATGGCCGACACCGGCGGGGAGGACACCGCCGCCAGGGTGACCGGGTGCGCCGGGGCCCGGGTGGCGGCGGGCTGGCCGGCCACCCGGATCCCGTCCGCCCGGAGGAATGCCGCGAAGGCGGCCACCGCCTGCCCGGCGGGGTCGGTGCTGCGCGGCCGGAAGTTGCCCGGGTCGTCGGCGTCCTCTGGGGCACCGGACCGGGTCAGCCGGCCCTGGTCCACCTCCAGCGCACTGATCGGCGTGACGTTCCCGGTGCTGATGTAGGCCTGCGGCCAGCCCGGCGCCATCGACGGCCCGGTGAACAGCGAGGCGTCGTAGCCGAGCCGGGCCGACCGCAGGCCGCGGGCCCGCAGCGCCCCGGCGGTGGCGGCGGCCAGTGACCGCAGCGTGGCCGGCTGCGGGTAGTCACTGGCCGGCGGCGTCCCGGCGGCCAGGGTGGGATCACCCGCGCCGACCAGCACCACCGAGCCCGGTGTGGCGCCGAGCACCACCCGGGTGGTGAGCCGGGCCGCGGGCCCCAGCACCTGGAGCGCGGCCACCGCCGTGGTCAGCTTGGCGGTGGACGCGGGCTGCAGCCCGGTGCCGGCCGCGCTGGCGTAGCGCACCCGGCCGGTCGCCACGTCGGTGACCACCGCGCCGCGGTGACCGCCGAGGGCGGCCGAGGTGAAGTCCCGGGACAGCGCGCGGGCCAGCCCGGCCGGGCTGGGCAGCGGCGCGGCTGCCGACACGCTGGGCAGCACTGGCCCGGCGGCGGCGATCCGGTGGGCCGCGACCCGCGGGATGTTCCACCGGGCGAGCCGCCCCGGCAGCATGGCGGCTACCGCCGCCCCGGCCCCCAGCGTGAACAGATTGATCATGGCCACCGTGGCCACCGTGGTGGCCCGCGTCCGGCTGCGCAGCGCCCGGTTCGCCAACGCCAATCCCTTCACGAGATGCTTAGATTCGCAAGCGGGGGCCTGGCCGGGGCCAGGTCTCCAGCAGCCCGGAAACCGCCTGGGGGCACCTCCAGGCACCGGAGTCAATCACCTTCGCCGCCAGGGAGCGACATCGTGCAGTTCGACGTGGTCATCGAGATACCCAAGGGGCAGCGCAACAAATATGAGATGGATCACGAGTCGGGCCGGATCCGGCTGGACCGGATGCTGTTCACCTCCACCCGGTACCCGTCCGACTATGGCTTCATCGAGGACACCCTGGCCGATGACGGGGACCCGCTGGACGCCCTGGTGCTGCTTGAGGAGCCTACGTTCCCCGGCTGCCTGATCCGGTGCCGGGCGATCGGCATGTTCCGGATGCGGGACGAGAAGGGCCTGGACGACAAGGTGCTCTGCGTCGCGGCCACCGACCCGCGGATGGCCGGGCTGACCGACATCGACGACGTCGCGGAGTTCGATCGGCTGGAGATCCAGCACTTCTTCGAGGTCTACAAGGCCCTTGAGCCCGGGAAGGAAGTGGTGATTGGCGGCTGGGTGGGGCGGGCCGAGGCCGAGGAAGTGATCGAGGTGTGCCGCCAGCGGCTGGCCGACACGTCGTCCTGAGGACGCCGCCCGGCGCGGCTCGCCGGCCGGCCGCTGGCCCCCGCTAGCCAGGCTCTGGCCCCGCTCGCCGGGCTCTGGCTCGCAGCAGCCGGCCAGATGCGCGAAACTGTGGCGTAGCGCACACACACAAGGAGGCACCCGTGGATCACGCGGATGACGTGCTGAGCCGGGCGCCGCTGTTCGAAGCGCTCGACGACGAAGGCGCGAAGGCACTGCGGTCGCTGATGACGGACGTCACCCTCGTCCGCAGTCAGCGGCTGTTCGACGAGGGTGACATAGGCGACCGGCTCTACGTGGTGATCGAAGGCAAGATCAAGCTGACCCGCGCCGCGCCGGATGGCCGGGAGAACCTGCTGAGCGTGCTCGGCCCAGGCGAGATGTTCGGCGAGCTGTCTCTGTTCGATCCGCGGCCGCGGACCTCGAGCGCGGTGGCCGTCACGGAGACGCGGCTGGCCGCGCTCGCCCACGAGGAGCTGCTGGACTGGCTGACCGGCCGCCCCGAAGTGTCCCTGCATCTGCTTCGGGCGCTGGCGCAGCGGCTGCGCCGGGCCAACGACGTGATGGCCGACCTGGTGTTCACCGACGTCCCCGGCCGGGTGGCCAAGGCTCTGCTGGACCTGGCCGACCGGTTCGGCGAGGAGACTCCCGAGGGGCTGCAGGTGCACCACGACCTGACTCAGGAGGAGCTGGCCCAGCTGGTCGGGGCCTCCCGCGAGACGGTGAACAAGGCGCTGGCCGACTTCGCGGCGCGCGGCTGGCTCGCCCTGTCGGCCAAGTCGGTCGTCATCATGGACTCCGAGCGCCTGGCCAAGCGCGCCCGCTAACCGCCCCGGGCACGGGCGCCGGTCGCGGGGCGTCAGAGCCGGGCGGTTTCCGGTCAGCGGGACGGCGGCCGGGCGGGCGGGAGTTCGCCGCGGTCGGAGAGGTAGTTCAGCTGGGCGCGGACCGACCAGCGGGCGAACGGCCACAGCGACCGGTCCACGTCGGCGTAGACCCGGGCGAGGATTTCGTCCTCGGTGCGGTCCCCCGCGTCCAGCGCCGCGCGGATCTCGGCCAGCCGTTCCCGGCGGTGCGCCAGGTAGTAGTCGAGCACCCCGGCCGGGTCGCCGAGCACCGGGCCGTGCCCGGGCAGCAGCGTGGCCAGCCGTTCGGAGCCGGCCAGCGCGCGCAACCGGTCCAAGGTGGCCAGGTAGTCAGCCAGGCTGCCGTCCCCGGCGATGACGGTCGTGCCGCGGCCCAGCACGGTGTCCCCGGTGAGCAGCGCGCCGTCGGCCGGCAGCAGCAGGCACACCGAGTCCGCGGTGTGCCCGGGGCTGGCGACCACCCGCAGCTCGCAGCCGGCCCCGGTCAGCACGTCACCTGGGCCCAGGCTGCCGTCGTCCGCGCCGCGGCCGTGCCGGTGGGCCGGATCGGCGGCCGCCACCGGGGCCCCGGTCAGCGCGGCCAGCCGGGCGGCCCCGGCCGAGTGATCGAGGTGCCCGTGGGTGAGCAGGATCCGGGTGATCCGCTGCCCGGCCGCCGCGGCGAGGTCGCACACCCGGGTCAGGTGCGCCTCGTCGTCCGGCCCCGGATCGACCACGAACGCGGCCGCGGAGCCCGGCTCGGCGATCAGCCACGTGTTGGTGCCGTTGAGTGTCATGGGTCCCGGGTTGGGGGCGAGCAGGCAGCGGGCGCGGGTGGTGCCCGCGCCGTCCAGGCGCTCCTGGCCGCCCGCCGCGCTCACGGTGCCTCCGGAGAGTTCGCGCCGCCCGGAAAACCCAACCACCGGCCACCCATCCGGGCCGGACGGGCCGCCCTCCCGAGCCGGTACCGGGCGGCGCTCACAGCGGGTACTCCACGCCCGGCGGGAGGACCAGCCAGAACTCCCCATCCGCCGCCACCACCCGCGGCGCGACCGGGCTCAGGTCCGGGGCGGCCAGCAGTGCGGCGGCCACCCCGCCACAGGCGGCGAGGTCGGCCAGGCACACGGCGGTCGGCGGGAATAGCGTGAGCTGCCGCTCGCGGGCCGCCTGGAGCGCCGCACCCGGCTGCCACCAGGCCGACTGGTCCGCCTCGCCGCCGACGTGCCGGGTCCGCTGCCCGGGCGGCAGGGCGGCGGCGAAGAACCGGGTGTCGTAGCGGCGCGGTTCCGCCTCCGGGGTGATCCACCGCGCCCAGGGGCGCAGCAGGTCGGACCGCAGCACGAGGCCGCGCCGGTGCAGCAGGGCGGCCAGCGACAGCGAGTGGCCGGCCACCGCCTGGCGGTCGGCCTCCCAGTCCGCGTCGCTGGTATCGGTGACCAGCGTGGCGTCCGTGGGCCCGGCCAGCAGCACCCCGGTCTCCTCGAACGTCTCCCGGATCGCGGCGCAGACGAGCGCGCGGGCCAGCGGGGGCGGGGCAGCCAGCTGGCTGCCCCAGGCGGCCGGGCCGGGGCCGGCCCAGGCGACCTCCTCCTCACTGTCCCGCGGGTCCACCGAGCCGCCGGGGAAGGCCGACGCGCCGGGGGCGAAGGCCATGGACCGGGCCCGGCGGAGCAGGAAGACCTCGATCCCCGGCCGGGCGGCTTCCCCGGGCTCTCCGGGCTTCCCGGGCTCGCCGGGCTCTCCGAGACCGGGCGCGGCCGGACGGAGCAGCAGCACGGACGCGGCATCCCGCGGCGGCGCCGGAGCCTGGCGGCCCTGGACCACGTCCGCGACGTACCGGGGCATCCGCAGCACCGCCCCGGGCGGCCGGTCAGCCACCGGCCGGCTCACCGACCTCGGCGATCAGCTCCACCTCCACCGGGGCGTCCAGCGGCAGCACGGCCATGCCCACCGCGCTCCGCGCGTGCCGCCCCGCGTCGCCGAACACCTGCAGCAGCAGCTCGCTGGCGCCGTTGATCACCTGGGCCTGCCCGGTGAAGTCCGGGGCACTGGCCACGAACCCGGTGACCTTCACGATCCGGGTGATAGCGGACAGGCCACCGGCCACCGAGGCCGCCGCGGCCAGCGCGTTCAGCGCGCAGACCCGGGCCAGCGCGGCCGCCTCGTCGGCCGAGACCTCCGCCCCGACCTTCCCGGTCAGCTGCAGCTTGCCGCCGACCAGCGGGAGCTGGCCCGCGGTGTAAACGTAGCGGCCGGTGCGCACGGCCGGCACGTAGGCCGCCACCGGCGGGGTGACGGCCGGCAGCTCCAGGTCCAGCGCGGCCAGCCGCTGCTCCGGCGTGCCGCCCTCGGCCGGCCCGGTCATGGGCCGTCCTTGGGCCGCTTCATGTAGGCGACGAGCTGTTCGGCGTTGGGCCCAGGGACGAGGGCCACCAGCTCCCAGCCGTCCTCTCCCCAGTTGTCCAGGATCTGCTTGGTCGCGTGCACGAGCAGCGGCACGGTCGCGTATTCCCACTTCTGCATGGGCGACACCTTAGCGACCCGGCCCGGCCCGGGCGGCAGGCACCAGGCCCGGCCGCCAGGTCAGTGCCGCGGCGGCGGCGGGTCCTGGCTCTCCGGGAGGGTGCCGCCCTGGCCGTTCGGGCCGCTGAGGCCGCCCTCCGGCGGTGGCGCCGCGCCACCCGGGCTGCCGGCGCCAACCGGGCCGCCCGCACCACCCGGCCCCGCGGCCGCGTCGCCCAGCTCCGGAATCGGCGCCTCGCTGATCTCCGGGACCGGCGCCTCGCTGATCTCCGGCACCGGCGCCTCGCTGATCTCCGGGACCGGCGCCTCCGCGATCTCCGGCACCGGAGCGTCGCCGATCTCCGGCACGTCCGTGCCGCCCAGCTCCGAAGCGGCCTCGGCCGCGGCCAGCTCGGCGTCCCCGGTGTCGGCGGGCGGCGGCGGCGCGGCGGGCTGGGGCGGGGCGGGCGCGTACTTCTCGAAGAACCGCAGCAATTCCACCGGCACCGGCATGACCAGCGTGCTGTTCCGTTCCGCGGCCACCTCGACCACGGTCTGCAGCAGCCGCAGCTGCAGCGCGGCCGGGTCCCGGGCCATCACGTTGGCCGCGGCGGCCAGCCGCTTCGACGCCTGGTACTCACCGTCGGCCGAGATGATCCGGGCCCGCCGTTCCCGCTCCGCCTCGGCCTGCCGGGACATCGAGCGCTTCATGCCTTCGGGCAGGTTGACGTCCTTGATCTCGACCCGCTCCACCCGGATGCCCCACGGGCCCTCGGTCGGCTCGTCGATGATCCGGCGTAGCTCCCGGTTGACCACGTCCCGCTCGGCCAGCAGCTGGTCCATCTCGGACTGGCCGATGATCGAGCGCAGCGAGGTCTGCGCCTGCTGGGAAACCGCGAACATGTAGTTCTGCACGTTGACAACGGCCTTGATCGGGTTGACCACGCGGAAGTAGACCACCGCGTCCACCCGGACGCTGACGTTGTCCCGGGTGATGCCCTCCTGGGCCGGCACCGCCATGGCGATGATCTGCATGTTCACTTTCTGCATCCGGTCGCCGACGGGCCGCAGCACCGTCAGCCCCGGTCCCCGCACCCCGGGCAGCACCTTGCCGAACCGGAACACGATGCCCTGCTCATACTGCTGGACCACCCGGAGCGAGCGGCCCAACACGGTCAGCCCCCCCACGATGATCAGCACCAGGATGACCACCAGGGCTGCCACCATCGGACCCCACCTCTTTTCACTGAGGACGCCCATTGCGGAGCCGTTCTGTCCTCCCAGACTAGTGACCGCGGGCCGGTGCGCCAGGGACCCCCGGCGGCGCGCAGCGGCAGGGGCAGTCCCCCGGCTTGGATAGCCTGCTTCGGGTGAGGCCGCGGGACACGGACTGGGAGGGGGTCCGGCTGCACGTCGTCACCGGCAAGGGGGGCACCGGGAAGACGACGGTGGCCGGGGCGCTGGCCATCGCGCTCGCCGCGGGCGGGCGCCGGGTGCTCCTCATGGAGGTGGAGGGCCGCCAGGGCATCGCCCGGCTGTTCGACAGCCCGCCGCTGCCATACCAGGAGCGCCGCGTCGCGGTCGCGCCAGCCGCGCCCAGCGAGCCGGGCGGCGATGTGTACGCGCTGGCCGCGGACCCGGAAGCGGCGCTCATCGAGTACCTCGAGATGTTCTACAACCTGCGGCACGCGGGAACGGCGCTCACCAAGCTGGGGGTGGTGGACTTCGCCACCACCATCGCGCCCGGCCTGCGCGACGTGCTGCTCACCGGCAAGGCGGTGGAGGCCGCGCGGCGCCGCACCGGCGGCCGGCGGGTCTACGACGCGGTGGTGATGGACGCCCCGCCGACCGGCCGGATCGGCAACTTCCTCAACGTGGCCACGGAGATATCCGGCCTGGCCAAGGTGGGGCCGATCCGGGGGCATGCGGACACCGTGCAGAGCTTCATCAAGTCCCCGCAGACGGCAGTGCACTTCGTCACCATCCTGGAGGAGATGCCGGTGCAGGAAACCCTGGACGGGATCGCGGAGCTGCGCGGCCTGGCCCAGGGCGGGCTGCAGCTCGGCGGCATCATGATCAACATGGTCCGGCCGGAGGAGCTGCCCGAGGACCAGCTGCGCGCGGCGGAGGCCGGCACGCTGGACGTGCACGAGCTGGAGCTGGGCCTCAAGGCGGCCGGGATCGAGGACCGGCGTGGGCTGGCCACCAGCCTGCTCACCGAGCTGGCCCAGCACGCCCGGGACGTGCTGGGCCAGCAGGAGCAGCGGGGCCGGCTGGCCGAGGCCGGCCAGCCGCGCTACGAGCTGCCGCTGGTCAACGGCCCGATGGACCTGGCCGGGCTGTACCGGCTGGCCGGGGCGCTGCGCGAGCAGGGGGCGGCCTGATGGCGGCGGCCCCGCCGCGCCCCATGGAGGTGGACCGGCTGCTGGACGACCCGCGCACCCGGATCATCGTCTGCTGCGGGTCCGGCGGGGTGGGCAAGACGACCACGGCGGCGGCGCTCGGGCTGCGGGCCGCGGAACGGGGCCGGCACGTGGTGGTGCTCACCGTCGACCCGGCCCGGCGGCTGGCCCAGTCGATGGGCCTGAACTCACTGGACAACACGCCCCGGCTGGTGGCGGGCACGCACGCCGAGGCGGCGGGCGGCAGCCTGCACGCCATGATGCTGGACATGAAGCGCACCTTCGACGAGGTCGTCGAGGCGCATTCCGATCCGGACCGGGCCGCGCAGATCCTGGCCAACCCGTTCTACCAGTCGCTGTCCTCCAGCTTCGCCGGCACCCAGGAGTACATGGCGATGGAGAAGCTGGGCCAGCTGCGCCGGGCCGACGAGTGGGACCTGATCGTGGTGGACACGCCGCCGAGCCGGTCGGCGCTGGACTTCCTCGACGCGCCGCAGCGGCTGAGCCGGTTCCTTGACGGCCGGCTGATCCGGCTGCTGACTGCGCCGGGCCGGGCCGGCGGCCGCGCTTACCTCAAGGTGTTCACGGCCGGGATCACGATGGTCACCAATGTGATCACCAGGGTGCTCGGCGCGCAGCTGCTGCGGGACGTGCAGACGTTCGTGATCGCGCTGGACACCATGTTCGGCGGCTTCCGGGAGCGCGCCGACGATACCTACCGGCTGCTCCAGGCGCCGGGCACCGCATTCATGGTGATCGCCACCCCGGAGCCCGACGCGCTGCGCGAGGCGTCGTACTTCGTGGAGCGGCTGTCCTCGGATCAGATGCCGCTGGCCGGGCTGCTGCTCAACCGGGTGCACCGGACGGCCGCCCCGCAGCTGTCCGCCGCGCGCGCCCAGGCCGCGGCCGAGGCGCTGCAGGCGGTCCCGCTGCCGGGCGCGCCCGCTGAGGTCAGCACCCCAGAGCGCCCCCGCGTACATAACGGCACCACCGCCGCCACTGCCACCGCCACGCGGCATCCGCTGACGGCGATTGCGTTGCGGCTGCACGCGGAGCAGATGCAGCTGGCCGAGCGGGAGAACCGGCTCAAGGAAAGCTTCACGGCGGCCCACCCGGCGATCCCCGTCGCGGAGGTTCCAGCGCAACCGGAAGACGTCCACGACCTGGACGGGCTGCGGGCCATCGGGAACGACCTGAGCCACGCCGGGGACTAGCCACCTGCCGGGGAGTTCAAGCTACCTGCGGGAGCTGGGGACCCGGAGCTGGAGGGCCGGAGCCGCGGGCTGGGGAGCCGCGGGCTCGGGGCGGAAGCGGGCTGGCGCCATGGGCCGCCCCGCAGGGTAACTCAGCCAGCGACGCTGCTGGATGAGCCCCGTCCTGCCGCAGCGCACGGGCGGTGTCATCGCCGCCCCTCGCACCAGCCTCAGCTGGCGACGAGCTCGTCGTCCGAGCTCCGCTCGTACTGGTTGCGGGCGTTCTCCAGCAGCTCGCGCCACGACGTCACGTCGGGGCGGCGGCGCAGCAGGGCCCGGCGCTCACGCTCGGTCATACCGCCCCAGACGCCGAATTCGATGCGGTTGTCCAGTGCATCGGCGAGGCATTCGGTGCGGACGGTGCAGCCCCGGCAGATCAGCTTGGCCCGGTTCTGCGCCGCACCCTGGACAAACAGCTCGTCCGGGTCAGTTCCCTTGCATGCGGCGCGGGCGGTCCAGTCTGTGATCCACATGTGGCCCACTCCTCCTGATCGTCACGGCCCGGAAGGTCGTCACGCCGGGTGACGTTTCACCTGCGGTACCAGTGACAGGCGCGTTCCCGCGCCTGCCGTCTTGTCGTCGTTGCGGAAAAGTAACTTACGGAAGCGAGGGGGGTCCGCGCCAGACCCATTGGGCCCATTTCCCGTATAGCCCGCCTGGGCCATGCCATGCCTACCGAGCGGTCCCCGAGCTTGCCGGTTCGTTCCTCGCCCGCGCGGGGCGCCAATGCCCCGCCGGCGGACATGCTACGCGTCCGCCGTCCGCACATCACGCCAAACACGCAGCGCGTACCCTGTGGACCGTGCTGACTTCACAGGTGATCGGCAAGGCGGGTATCGCGGGCCGGGTGCTCGGCCTGGCCGCGGTGGCCGGGCTGCTGGCCGGCGGTCTCGCGCTGCCCGCGGTGGGCGCCGTGGGGCTGACGGTCAAGAGCGGAACGGACAAGTTCAACAACCTCAAGGCGGGCACCCTCGGCTCGCTGCCGGTCCGTTCCCAGCTGGTGGGCAGCAAGGGCCACGTGCTGGCCTACTTCTACCCGAAGGGCATCGACCGGGAGCCGGTGAGCTACGACCAGATCGCCCCGGTGATGCGGGCCGCGATCGTGGCCATCGAGGACTCGCGGTTCTATCAGCACGGCGCCATCGACATGCGGGGCACGTTCCGCGCCCTGGTCAACGACCTGCAGCACAAGACGGCGCAGCAGGGCGGGTCCACGCTGACCCAGCAGTACGTGAAGAACGCCCTGATCCTGACCGCGCCGAACACCAAGATGGCCGAGCAGGCCACCACGGATACGCTCAGCCGCAAGATCAAGGAACTGCGGCTGGCCATCGAGGTGGAGAAGCGGCAGAGCAAGGACGAGATCCTGGCCGACTACCTGAACGCGGCGTTCTTCGGCGCGTTCGCCGGGAACCAGGCGGTCGGCATCCAGGCGGCCGCGCAGCGGTACTTCGGCACCACGGCGGCCAAGCTGACCCTGCCGGAGGCGGCCATGCTGGCCGGGATGGTGGAGAACCCGTCACGGTACGACCCGCTCACCGACCCGCAGAACGCCCTCCACCGCCGCAACGTGGTGCTGGCCCGGATGGCCCAGCTGCACTACATCACCCAGGCGGACGCGGTGGCGGAAGGCAAAAAGCCGCTGGGCCTGCACCTGTCCCCGCTGCAGACCGGCTGCACGTCGAACATGACCAGCCAGGCCGCGTTCTTCTGCGACTACGTCGTGGCGGTGATGCGGCACGATAAGGCGTACGCGCCGGCCTGGAAGCTGCTCAACACGACCGGCGGCCTGACCATCACCAGCACCCTGAACGGCCAGGACCAGGCGGCCGCCACCGCCACGGTGAACTACATGGTCCCCGCCCCGCCGAGCGCGATCAACGCGAACCACAACGTCGCCGCGGAGGTGCTGATCCAGCCGGGCACGGGCCGCATCCTGGCCATCGCCAACAACCGCCCGTACGGCACCGGGCCGAACCAGACCACCGTCGACTACGCCGTGAACACCGAGTACGACGGCAGCCCCTTCGGCGTACAGACCGGGTCCTCCTCCAAGGTGTTCACCCTGCTGACCGCCCTGGAACAGGGCGTGCCGTTCGGCTTCCCGCAGACGGTGAACACGCCGGCCACGCTGAGCGGCTACACCAACTGCGCGGGCCAGCCGATCCAGCAGCCGTACAACCTGGTGAATGACTCCCCGGCCGAGAAGGGACCGTTCACGCTCTACACGGCCACCGAGCAGTCAGTGAACGTGTACTTCGCGATGCTGGAGCGCAAGGTCGGCCTGTGCAATGTGGTCAAGACGGCGATGGACCTCGGGATGACCTGGGTGAACGGGGCATCCCTGCTGAAGGGGGTCAAGCTGCCCGGTGCAAGGCAGTCCGCGTCCTCGGCCGACAACACGCCGTCGTTCACGCTCGGCTCGATCGCGGTCTCCCCGATGAGCATGGCGGCGGCCTACGCCACCGTGGCGGCCCGCGGCGTGTACTGCCACCCGATCGCCATTAACGCGATCACCACCCGGACCGGCGCCAAGCTGCCGGTGGAGTCGGCCGGCTGCCACCAGGCCATCCCCGCCTCCGTGGCCGACGCCGCGACGTACGTCCTGCAGAGCCCGCTGAACGGGCCGACCGGCACGGCGTCGGGCCTGGGGGTGGGCCGCCCCGATGCGGGCAAGACCGGGACCTCGGACGACTTCAGCTACGCTGCCTTCGCCGGCTTCACCCCCGACCTGAGCGGCTACGTCTCGGTGTTCAACCCGACGAGCGCGACGACGTACCCGATGGCGGTGCCCCCCAACGACTGCTACCGGCAGCAGGGCGGGTTCGTCTACTGCGACCTGGGCGGCATGTTCGGGGCGGATGCGCCCGCGCACATCTGGCAGATGACGTTCCAGCACGCCGCGCTGGCCAACCCGCCGCTCAACTTCGTCATGTCGGACATCAACCCGGGCCTGTGGTCCATGGGTAACGGCCAGTCCAACCCGGTCCAGAAGAAGCCCGGCAAGGGCGGCCGCGGCGGCGGTGGTGGTGGTGGTGGTGGTCCGGGCGGCGGCGGCGGTGGCGGCGGCGGTGGTGGCGGCGGCGGCGGCGGTGGCGGCGGCACCGGCGGCGGGCCGCCCACCCACTGACGGGCCGCCCACCCACTGACGAGCCGCCCACCCACTGACGAGCCGCCCACCCACTGACGAGGGGTGTTCCGCATCCGGCGCCGGCCGTCACCCCGCCGCGGTACCTGTCACCGGCCCGCGGCGGCCGGCCCCGGCGGGGCCAGTGGCGCCCGGCGGGGCCAGTGGCGCCCGGCGGGGCTTACCCCGCCCGTCGCCCGAGCATCCGGGCCAGGCTGCGGGCCTGCGCGGTGAGTACCGACCGCAACGCCGCGAGCGCAGCGGGGTTCTGCGCGATCGCAGCATTCTCATAGCCGGCCTCGACCGCAAACGTGATGCCCAGCAGGTTGGTGCGCTGTTTACAGGCCACATCCGCCTGCGCGGTCCGGATCTCCGCAGCTGTGGGCGGAGCACCCATATTCCACTTCGCGTCGGCCGCAGCCTTGAACGGATTCGGGTAGTCATGGCCACGCTGCCGCATGCACGCCGCCCATGCCGCGTAGACGGCACGGACACGGTGGTCCGTCTGGGTTTGCGAAAAGGCCTTCTCCTGGATTTCCTGGGCCAGCCTGGCCGCACCCGATGTGCCCGGGGCCAGCCCAGCCGCCAGCATGTCCCGGTCCGCCTGTCCTTCGCACCCTCCCCCGGCGGGACCGTCGTGTGATCTACGCTGCCGGTCTTGGCCGAGCCGTCACCTGCCTGCGGGCCCCGGCCCGCTGTGATGCCCGACAGGGCCACGAGTTCGGTGCGGGAGAAATGCGCCTTCAGGTCCGCATCCTTTCCTCCGGACGCCCACGCCGGAAGATGGTAGCCATACTCACCGGCCAGTGCAGCTCCGCTTACTCCATACCGTCGTGAATCGAAGTAGGCCAGAATATTCGCATCCTGGGCGATGGAATCCCGGCGCAGCCCGGGGAGATAGGCGAAACCGTATCCGGCCATGCATGCTTGTATCAGCCGTTGCGTCAGGTAGTGCTCCTGCGAAAGTTGCCGGTAAGACAGCTCATAGCTGGCGATAGGCAGCCGGAGCCGGGTGCCCTGCGCGGGGGTCGGCGTGGCCACGGGCGCCAGCGGTTGCGGTGGGCGGGGGTTCCCGCACCCGGTCACCAGGGCCGCGGCGAGAACCCCTCCTCCCATGATCCCTAGAATTCTGGTCCCGCGCACGGGCAAACCCCAGGTCATCGGTATCCCCACTCTGCGGCGGTCAAGAGCAGCTGTTGACGCTGATCGACGCCTCATTGTTACGGAGCTGCTGCGGGTCAGCGGAGTTCGGGGTCAGGTTTCCACCTTCGCCGGGGTTCAGATAGTTGTAGTCGCCGACGTAATTTGGGTAGACCCAGGTCGTCACGTTGCAATTAGGTGTTCCGTCTTCCATGGAAGCAGCGTTGTTGCGGACCTGCTGCCCGTTACCGGGCAGTACTGGGTGGACCTCGCCGCTGGTGAAGGTCCAGTCATATGGCGAGCTGAGGTTAGGTACGCTGTTCTGGGATCCGGCCCATGCCGTGTCCGAATTTTGCCCGCCCTGGCCGTAGTACAGGCACCAGTTGAAGGCCGAACCCCGGCACCACGACGCTTTCCACTGGTTGATGTTGTAAATAGATGCGCCCGCTGACGGCACCTGAGCGAGCGACGCCGCCACGACGCCCAGCGCGCCGGCCATCGTCAGGACCTTGAGTTTTTTCTGGCGTAGCAGCATGAACCCTTTCCTCACGTTGCGGCTCCGATGGGCCCGGGCCAGCTGAAGGCCCGGCCATTCCAGGTTCCGCGCTGTGGCACCGGCCCGCCATCCCTAGAATGACTACCTTCTGCTACGTTGACCTTGGAATCGGGCCGATCTACCGTTCAGGGACGAGGAACTTCCGGCTCGCCGGGTCAATCGGGTCCACCTGGCGCGAACACGCAAGAGCTACCGCCGGATCGGCCAGGGAACTGGCGGCGCGGGCCATGCCTGAGGCAGCGGCCCTTCTTAGATTAGTCTTGATCATCGCGTTGATTAGTCTTGATCATCGCGTTCGGAAAGGTTGGCAGAGGATGCGGCTACCGGCAGAAGATTCCGACCGGCTGACCGCATGCCTCCGAGCGGTCGGCCAAGTGGCCGGAGCGGCGGCATTCGGCGCAGGCTTAGCCGTCGCCCTCATCTATATCTGGCACACCAGCCTCGCCGCCGAAAGGGCTTCCTGCTCCAATCCAGATCTGATATGCATTGGCCCGGACCTGATCGGCATCGCAGCGGGCGTGGTGCTGACAGTTGGTGGTTCTGCCCTGGCCTTCGCCCTGCTGCGGATCCGGCCCGTGCTCGCCGCTGCGCCGCTGGCCGCGCTGTTCGCCGGGGCCGTGCTCATAGGAGTCGGAACCACCGTCCCTGGAGGTGGCCGACCTCCCTCCGCCTCGGCCGTCATACCCGTGCTGGCGGCGGGTTACGCCCTGCTGGCCGTCGTCCTTGTCACCGCCGGGCGCCTCAGCAGGGCAGCGGGCGTGCTGCTCGTGGCGTCGTTCCTCGCTACCTTGCTGGTGCCCTGGGCCATCAACGGTTGGGATAGCCCCTTGTCATCCGGACCCGGATGACCGCCGGACCCGGATGACCGCTCGGCCGCCGCGGCCGGCCCAGTCCTGGCCGGTCAGCTGCCGAGCTGGCGGCGCACCTCGGCGGCGACGCGGCCGCCCTCGGCCCGGCCGGTGATCTTCGGGGTGACCGCCTTCATCACCTGACCCATGGCCCGCGGGCCGGCCGCACCGGACGCCGCGATCTCGGCCTGGACGATTTCGGTGATCTCCGCGTCGCTGAGCTGCGCGGGCAGGTAGCCCTCCAGCACCTCGCCTTCGGCCTGCTCGGCGGCGGCCTGCTCGGTCCGGCCCGCGGCGGCGAACGCCTCGGCCGCCTCCCGGCGGCGCCGGGCCTCGCGAGTCAGCACTGTGACGACCTCGTCGTCGCTGAGCTGACGGGACGCCGCGCCGGCCACCTCCGCGTTGGACACCGCGGTCAGCGCCATCCGCAGGGTGCGGGTGCGCACGCCGTCGCGCGCCTTCATCGCGGTGGTCAGGTCCGCGCGCAACCGGTCCTTCAGTGCTGCCATAGGTCCATCCTGCCCTGCCCGGCCGGGACGCGTGTCGGAGCTGGGTTGGTCCGGCCGCCCGGCATGGCAGGCGGATTCGGCGCCCACCCGCCATGGCTGCCCACCCGCCATGGCGCGCCGAACTGGCCGCCCGCCCGGCATGGCACCATAGAGGGATGGGTTCACGAGCCTTCGGGGCACTCGGCACCGCCGCCATGGCCGGTGGTGCCGCCTTCGCCTACGCCTCGGTGATCGAGCGGAACTGGTTCACCCTGCGCCGCCACGAGGTGCCGGTGTTGTCCCCTGGCACCGCTCCGGTGCGGCTGCTGCACCTGTCTGACCTGCACCTGACCCCCGGACGGCACCGGCTGATGTCCTGGGTCCGCTCGCTGGACGCCCTAGACCCCGACGTCGTGGTGAACACGGGCGACTCCATTGCCCACGCTAGGGCCGTTGAGCCCTTTCTGGACTCGCTCGGGCCGCTGCTGGACCGGCCGGGCGTGTTCGTGTACGGGTCGAATGATCTCTACTCACCCGCCCCGAAGAACCCGCTGCGGTACCTGTGGCGGGACAGCAGCAACGAGCACCGGCGGCACATCCCCGACCTGCCGTGGGCTGAGCTGGGCGAGGGGATGGCCGCCGCGGGCTGGCTGGACGCCAACAACCAGCGCGGCCGGCTCGAAGGCCGGCGACCTGGACATCGAGGTCGGCGGGCTGCACGACTCGCACACCAACCGGGACCGCTACGACCAGATCGCCGGGTCCACCGATCCAGCGGCCGACCTGCGGCTGGGCGTCATGCACTCGCCCGAGCCGCGGAACCTGGACCGGTTCGCGGCGGACGGCTACGACCTGCTGCTGGCCGGGCACACCCACGGCGGGCAGGTGTGCCTGCCGTTCTACGGGGCGCTGGTGACCAACTGTGGCATCGACCGGCAGCGGGCGAGCGGGCTGCACCGGCACCCGGCCGGGGAGGTACCGCCCGGCCAGGAGCAGCCGTGGCTGCACGTGTCGGCCGGACTAGGCACCTCCCCCTGGGCTCCGGTCCGGTTCGCCTGCCGGCCGGAGGCAACCCTGCTCACGCTGGTGCCGCGGATCGGCTAGACTGCCGGAGGTTTCAGGGTTCGGTCGGCCCTGGGGGCTCGCCCCCGAACGGCCACCGGGGTGTGGCGCAGCTTGGCAGCGCGCTTCGTTCGGGACGAAGAGGCCGCCGGTTCAAATCCGGCCACCCCGACCAGAAGGTCTTAGCAGGTCATCAGGGATTTCGGAGCACTGCTCCGGGGTCCCTTTTCGATCTTAGATGGGTCTTCGGGAGCCAAACGGGGAGCCACTGCCTCACGCGGACTTGGCTTGGCTGTGCTGGGTGAAGATGGTGTTCATGGTCTCGGCGCCCTTGGTGATCACCGGCTTGAGCTGGTACCGGTAGACCTCCTCGGTGACCGCCGTGCTGGCATGCCCGACGAGATCAGCGATGGTCTCGATGGGGACGCCGTTGTCACTCATGATCGACACGGACGAGTGGGGCAGCTCCCGCGGCGTCCAGTTCTCTGGACCTGGCGGCCCGGGACTCCGTGCGCCGACCCAGGCGCCTGCCCTCGGCGTGCAGGTGTTCGGCCGCTCGGCGGGCGGCGGCAGCCTGGGCGGCGTGCCGCTGTGCCTGGCGTAGCTCGATGACGGCCTCAGCCAGGGCCGCCAGCCGAACGATCAGGTCGGCCTGGGCGGCAGTGGGGTTGACCTGCGCGGCGCGGGAAAGCAGCCGGGCGGCCTGGCGCAGGCTGTTACCTGCCGGGGTGGGTCTGGGCATCCGTGCGTATGGAATCCAGGCCGCCCGCGCGTAGCTGTCGGCGGCCTGGCGGACGACCCGGCTGCCCAGGACGGCGGCCGCGGAGTGCAGCGTGTCGGACGCCGCCCACGCCGCGTCGGCAACCGAACCGAGATCCCCGGCCGACGCGGCCGCACGGATCTGATGGCGAGCATTCTGGGCAGTCCGGGCGGCATGCTGCCAGATCGCATTGCGCTCGGCCGCGGTGAGGTCTATCCCGCGGCGCGGCCGGTACCCCAGCGGCAGCGGAGTTTGGGCAGAGTCAGGTCGGCGGCGAGCTTTCCGCCACCAAACCACACTGGCACGCCGGTGCGGGCCGTGTCACCGTCCAGCGCGACGGTGTATCCGGTGACCCGTCCCGGATCACGGGTGCTGATCCGGGTGCGGATCAGCACTCCCGCCTGGCGCAGGCGGTCGAGGAACTCCTCCTCGCTGGCCGCTCCGGCGGCGGCCATGCTGACGGCACTGACTATGCCCTTCATCGCGGTGTATGACGCTGACGTCCTCTACCCCAACTCGCTGCGCGATCTGCTGATCCGCATCGCCCAGCTTCCGCACTTGGTGCAGGCAAAGTGCACCGAGAAGATCCTGGATGAGGTAACCGACAACCTGCGGAAGAACATGCCGGACATCACCGCCGAGAAGACCGACCGCTTGCGCCAGCTGATGAACGCAGCGGTGCGCGACTGCCTCGTGTCCGGCTACGAGCCTCTCATCGCAGCCCTGGACCTTCCCGACCCTAACGACCGTCATGTCTTGGCCGCCGCGATCAGGGCGAAGGGCCAGATCATCGTCACCAAGAATCTGCGGGACTTTCCGGCGGAGCGACTGGCTCCTTGGGATCTCAAGGCGAAGTCCCCGGACAGCTTCGTCCGCGACCAGATAGATATCGACCGGCAAGCTGCCTGGGCCTGCCTCCGGCAGATCGTGGACTCCCGCACGAGGCACCCGGTGACGATTGATGATGTGCTCGGCGAACTGCAGCGAGACGGCCTGGTAGGTTCGGTGACCGCCCTTCGGACGAGCTGAAGTCGCCGGCTGCCCCGGCCTATTTATCTGGCCACGGGTCGATGATCAACGGCAACGCTCATTCTTGACGGCTTCCGGGACCGTCCGCCCAGCTCTCAGGAGCACGAAGATATCCGAGACCGTATGCACGCGGGGCCGCCGTCGGTTCCCGCCCGGCGGTTGCCAGACACCGCTACCACGGCGAGCCGTCGGGCTGGTCTCCAGCCACCTGATGAGCGAAATGCAAGATACCGCCGGCTACCTGGTGGTGGTCGGCCGCGGCAAGGTCATCGCCGACACCAGCGTGGCCAACCTGATCGCGGCCGCGTCCAGCGACCGGGTGACGGTCCGCACCACCGCCCCCGCGCAGGCCATGGATGTGCTGAGGTCCGCCGGGGCTCAGGTCGCGGCCACCGGACCCGACGTGGTCACCGTCAATGCCATTTCAGCCGAACGGATCGGGGCTGCCCTGGCCGCGAACTGCATCCCGTTCACCGAGATGTCCCCGCACCAGGCCAGCCTGGAAGAGGCATACTTGGCGCTCACCAGCGACGCGGTGGAGTTCCGCACCGCCCCCGGTGCGGAGGCGGTCCAATGACCACCCCCAGTGCGGCGGCGGACCGGGCCGGGTTCACGCACCTGCTGCACGCCGAGTGGACCAAGTTCACCACCGTGCGCGGCTGGGTCATCGCCATCGTCGTCGGCCTGGTGGCCATCGTGTTCCTCGGCTGGTTCAGCGCGTCGGGCAGCCACTGCCTCATCCAGGGCCCGCAGCATCCCGTGGCCCTGGTCTGCCCGTCTCCTCCGGTAGGGCCGGGCGGGGAGTTCGTTACCGACAACTTCTACTTCGTGCACCGGCCGCTCGCGGGAAACGGCAGCATCACCGTCCGGGTAACGTCGCTGACCGGCCGGTACAACCCGAACGGGCAAGTGCCGCCAGGTGAGCAGGACAACCCGATGGCCGGCATGGTGCCCGGCGTGCAGCCGTGGGCCAAGGCCGGGATCATCATCACCGACGGCACCCGGCAGGGGGCGGCCTACGCGGCGATGATGGTCACCGGCGGTTACGGGGTGCGAATGCAGTGGGACTACACCCAGGACGCGCCCGGCCTGCCCGGCCGCGTCTCGGCGGCGTCACCGCGCTGGCTCCGGCTGACCCGCTCTGGCGACACGATCACCGGGTACGACTCGGCCGACGGCACGCACTGGGTCAAGGTCGGCACCGCCGCCCTGGCCGGGCTGCCGCTCACGGTCCAGGCGGGGATGTTCGCCACCTCGCCGGGTAACTCCCAGCTCAGCACCCAGTCAATCGGCGCGGCTACCGCACAGGGCGGCCCCACCGTAGCCACCGGGGTCTTTGACCGTGTCAGCCTGCGCGGAAGCTGGCGAGGCAGCGTGTGGGCCGGCGAGATCATCGCGGCTAGCCACGCCGTGGTGATCCGGCAAGCCGAGACGTTCCGCCAAGCCGACGCAACGATCACCGTGACCGGAAGCGGCGATATCGCACCCGCGGGGCCAGTCAGCAACCCCGGCGCGTCCGCCGGAACGGCTCTGGTCGGCACGTTCGCTGGGCTGATCGCCGCGGTCGTGGTGGGGACCATGTTCATGACCGCCGAGTACCGGCGGGGGCCTGATCCGGCTCACCTTCGCCGCCAGCCCTCGGCGCGGACAGGTCCTGGCCGCCAAGGCGATCGTGATCGGTGCCGTCACCTTCACTGCCGGCCTGGCCGCTGCGGCCATCACGATCCCGATCGGCCTGCGTGTGCTTCACTCCAACGGCAGCCCGATCGATCCGGTGAGCGCCCTGGCCGCGCTGCAAGTCATCGCCGGCACTGCGGCGCTGCTCGCCTCGCCGCTGTCCTCGCGCTGGCCGCCGGCGCCGTGGCCCGGCGCAGCGCCGTCGCGGTCGGCTTTGGCATCGTGGTCATCGTGCTGCCCTACCTCCTGGGCACCAGTCCCGGCGTCCTGTCCGTCGGCGCCCAGCAATGGCTGCTGCGGGTTACGCCCGCCGCTGCCTTCGCCGTCCAGCAGACCAATCCGGTCTATCCCCGGCTGCCGGCCTTTGACGCGGCCCAGTACGTACCGTCGAACGGGTACTTCCCGCTGGCGCCGTTGGCAGGCATGGCAATCCTCTGCGGCTACGCCGCGCTCGCCGTGGGCCTCGCCGCCTTCCTGATGCGGCGGCGGGACGCATGAGCCGGGCCCTGCACGCGGAATGGACCAAGGCGCGTACCGCGCCGGGCACGATCTGGCTGCTGCACGCCGCCGTCGCGCTGACCGTGGCCGTCGGCGCTGCGGCATCGGCGGCGGTGAGGTGCGCCCCTACGCGGGCTGCGGCCAGGACCCCGCCAAGGTCAGCCTCACCGGGATCGACCTCGGCCAAGCGCTCATCGCCCTCCTTGCAGTGCTGGCGGTGAGCAGCGAGTACCGCACCGGCATGATCCGCACGACGCTTGCAGCCATGCCGCGCCGCATCACGGTGCTGGCCGCCAAGGCGGCCGTCCTGACCGGCCTGGTGCTGGTGGCAGGAGCCGTTGCGGTGCTGGCCTCCGTGCTCGCCGGGCGGCTCACCCTGCCCGGGCGCGGACTCGGCCCGGAGCACGGCTACCCGCTGCTTTCCCTCAGCGACGGGCCGCTGCTTCGCGCCGCCGCCGGATCGGTCCTCTACCTGGCCCTGATCGGGCTGCTAAGCCTCGGCGTCGCCACTGCCGCGCGGGACGCCGCGGTGGCCATCGGGACGGTCCTCGGCCTGCTGTACCTGTTCCCGATCATCGCGAGCGCGGCCGGCGACCCAGCATTGCAGCGACACCTGCAACAGATCAGCCCGATGACCGCCGGGCTCGCCATCCAGGCCACCACCAGTCTTTCCGCCCTGCCCATCGGCCCATGGGCCGGCCTCGGCGTGCTAGCCGCCTGGTCCGCCGCCGCGCTGCTGGCCGGCGGACTGCTGCTCCGGCTGCGCGACGCGTGCGCAGGCCCGGCCAACCAGGCGAGGATGGCCACCACCCTGAGCAGCCGGGCTGGCCTGCCAGCTCTGTTTCTCGATCATGATGATTTACGTGCGTCTGAATTGTCTGTTTTTGGGAGCGGCGGTGTCCGGTTTTGAGTGTCCGGTTTTGGGAGCCGATCTGAGACAGGATCGGCGCGGACACCCATGAATGGTCGCGCGGTTGAGCCAGAGCTGAACTGATCACAGAAACTGGCGGCCACGCGGCCATTCCTGCCGAATAGGTTCGGGTGGCTGACACGCCAGAGGATCACGGGGGCGCGCGCAGATGACCCAGTTCGGAACATGGGGAGCCCGCAGACGGGCGGATCCGGTGAGCGCGGCTGGAATGAATACGTGAGGGGCCAACGTCTCACGTTTTTGATCTGGCTGGTGGTGCGGCCCGGGCAAAGTTATGGCCGATCACATCGTGCAAGTTACGAGCAATGGGTTACCGCCCGTGATCGGCACGCCGTCGCACCAGCCTCCAGGTCTGCTCAGCGAGCTCGGCCCGCTGCCGGGCGTCGGCCCGGCCGGGCCCATGCGGGCCCGGCCGGGCCGACCGTTGGTTTGGCGCGATGCGGCTAGGGCGCCGGCATCGTTCTGGTGTAGATCTGCTGGTCGTTGGCGAGGATCCCGTTCGGCTCGGCCGCGGTGCACACTGCGGGCGGCACGCCTGGTGCGGCCGTGCCCGAGCACAGGAACGCGTCCAGGTTCCTGGTGTCCGACCACAGTGGGTGGGCGCCGGACACCGCCGCGACGCCCGCGTAGTCGCCGAAGAACTCGCTGCCGCCCTGGGTGTCGGGGAATTGCGTCGGCGGCGGCATGGATGCGGAGGTGGCCCGGCTCACCTTGAAGGCGGACAGGTTCTTCGAGGTGGACATGCTCACGTCCATATTCCCGGTGAATTCGGCCGAGCCGTACTGCCGGTCGTAGGACGAGGTCACCAGGGTTCCCTTGGGCGTCATCGCGGCCCACTGGAACCACTGGTCGGTTCGCCTTTGCCGCGATGCCGTGTTGACCACGGGCATCAAGCGCTGATTGACGGTGGTGCCGGTGAAGGTGTTCCCGCCGTTGCCGGAGACGCTGAAGATGATCTTGTTGTTACAGGCGCCGGCGGTCTTGACGCCGGTGTACAGGTTGGTTCCGAAGGAAGAGAAACCAGCGGGCGCACACCCGTTGGACTCGTTCGAGTCACGGTTGATGTAGGAGCCGTAGGTGACGACGACCTGCGAGGGCCTGGCCGGGTTCACTGCGCCGGCGGGGTAGTTGGTCGCCCGGAACACCGAGTTCTGCGAGGTGCCCTTCTCCGGGACGCAGGCCCGTCCGGCGTCCTGGCCGCCCTGGTAGGTGGCGCAGTCCGGCAGGTCGTTGTAGTTGCCCACCAGGGTCGGGGCGCTGAAGGTCTGCCCGCCGTCGGTGGAGCGGGCCAGCAGCATCTGGTTGTGGTTGTCGCTGCTGCTGGAGGTGGAGTTGTTGAAGTTGGCGTAGGCGACATACAGCGTGCCGTCCGGGCCGGTGAACGGGTCGGAGAACTGGTTCTCGTTGCAGGCCCCTTGCGGGGTCGGCAGGCCGAAGGTGTTGCTGCACAGCGAACTGGTGGTGCTGACCACCACGGGGCTGCTGAAGGTCTGCCCGTAGTTGTCTGAGTGCACTTCGTAGATGTAGCCGGTGCCGTCCGCCGCGAAGAACGTCCAGGTCACGTAGATCCGGTCCCGGAACCGGCTGCTGGGGCTGTTGTCGACCGCCATGTAGGGCTTGTCGTTCAGCGTTGCGCCGGTCGTGTCGAAGGTTTCGATCGCGGGATGGCCGGTGAAGTTCCAGGACGCGCCGGCGTCGCCGGTGGAGCGGAACACATAGATTGCACTGGACTGGTCCGGGTTGTTGGTCGTGCCCGGCCCGCGCATGAAAACCTGGCATGCGTAGTAGGCGTTGCCGCGGCTGTCCCAGGCCACCGACGGGTCACCGCTGGCCTGCCAGTACTGCCGGGCCACGCCACCGAAGGCGGTGCCGCGGGTGAACCCGTTGGGCATGGTGCTGTCGGTCCAGCTCGCCCCGCCGTTGCGACTGAACGCGGTGCCGCAGGTGCCATCCCCGCGCCGGTAGTCGTTGAACCCGGCCACCAGCTGGCGGGGGTTCAGCGGGTTCTGGGCGATGGCGGTCTCGTTCTGCGCCTGGCCGCGGCCTTGCAGGTCAGGATCGGTGACATTCAGGCAGTTCTGGTTGACCAGGACGTTGGACCCGAAGTTACGCGGGCACAGGCCGACCCCCGCGTTGCTCATCCGGGCGCCTGCCCGGGCTGCGGGTGCCTTAGCTGGCATGCCGATGTCGGCCTCGAACGACGCGAAGCCGGACAAGTGCACCTGCTGGATGTGGTTCAGCCCGTGCACGGACAGGCCGGTGATGGCGGCGTCCGCGCGCTGTGTCCTTAAGCCGGATGGCGCGAGACCGAGCGCCACGGCGAGCGTGATGCCAAGGCCGGCTGTCAGGGCGAGAACCATTCGAGATTTCACGTGATCGTCCTCCCGCGATAAGAGCCTGATACAGGCGTAAACCCGCGGCGGCGGCACACGCGACTTTGCCAAGGACCGCCGTCGCACCTTACTAGCGGGGCGGCGCTCCTCCCCTCTTCCAGCGCGGCCGGCTATACAGGCGCCAGCCGCGGCGGCCCGAGCGTGCGCACCGAACGTATGCCCGTAACGCAAACTGAGCAATACCTGAAGGAAACCTGGGCGCCCGGGGACGGTGAGACGATAGTCGGCGTGGGGTGCGGGCGGCTCCGCGTGTTCCCGACTTATGAGGGTTTGACCCGGTACGGGCGGATGAGGCGGTAGCGCGGTTTGTGGGTGCGGGCACGCCACGGTGATCATGTAGGTCTCTGAGGTCTACGTGAACGAGGTGCAGCGTGCCCGCTGTGGCATTGTCGCGCGCCGGGGCGCGCGTGGTCGAGTCCGGTCCCGGCGGGCAGGGTCTGGCGGCTGGTGCGTGGCAGCGGCTGGAGGCGCTGCCGGACCCGCGGTCCCCGCAGGGGCGGATTTACCCGCTGGCCTGCCTGATCGCGGTCGCGGTGTGCGCGTTCACCGCCGCCGGGAATGACCGGCTGACCGCGGTCGGGCAGTGGACGAAGCGGGCCAGCCAGACGGATCTGGCCCGGCTGCGTGCCCCGTGGGATCCGGTGGCCGGCCGGTACCGGGCACCGGATGAGAAGACGATCCGGGTGGTGCTGGACAAGCTGGACCCGCGGGCCCTGACCCGGGCCCTGCTCGGCCCGCGCCGCCGCCGGCGCCGGAAATCTGGCGGGCCGCCTTCGGCTGGGGTGCGGGATTACCGGGCCCGGCGCACCGCCCAGGAGGTGAAAGCAGCAGCCCGCGGCGGGTTACGGGCCGTGGCGGTGGATGGCAAGACCTCCCGCGGGGCCCGCCGCGGCGACGGGACCCGGGTGCACCTGCTCGGCGTCGCCGAGCACGGCGGGCGGCTCCTGGACCACCTGGAGGTGGACGTCAAGCACAACGAGACCAGCCATTTCGCTGAGCTCCTGGCCCCTCTGGACCTGGCTGGCGCCGTGGTGACCTTCGATGCTCTGCATACGGTGCGGGCGAACCTGGAGTGGCTGGCCGGGGAGAAGAAAGCGCAGTACATCGCGGTGGTCAAGGCTAACCAGCCGCTGTTGCATGCCCGCGTTAAGGCGCTGCCCTGGCGGCAGGTCCCGGCCGGCGACCTGGCCCATGAGACCGGGCACGGCCGCGCGGAGACCCGCACCCTCAAGACCGCGCATGTCAGGGGCCTGGGCTTCCCGTTCGCCCGCCAGGCCATCAAGATCACCCGGTGGCGGCAGGACACCGCCACCGGGAAGATCTCCCGCGAGACCGTCTACGCCATCACCAGCCTGACCAGCGCCCTGGCCACCGCCCGCGACCTCGCCCGGCTCGCCCGCGAGCACTGGACGATTGAGGCACATCACCACATCAGAGACGTGAGCCTCGGCGAGGACAGCTCAGCCAGCCGCACCGGCAGCGGCCCGGCGAACCTGGCGACCATCCGCGCCGCCATCATCGCCGCGATCAAAGACGCCGGCTACCTGCACGTTCCTGAAGGCCGCCGCGACCATACAACCCCCGCCGAAGCCCTCCGCCTCCACGGCCTCGATTAGGACACCAACGGACAATCACGGAACACGCCGGAGCCCTGGGGGTGCGGGCCGTACCTGTGCCCGGGCTCAGCTGATTGCCGCTGTAGCGCGGCGCGAACCCGTCATGGTGCTCCACTACGACGACTATGAGCTCATCGCGCAGGTCACAGGCCAGCGGGGTTCTGTCGGCGGCACGCGGATCTCCGCCAGTTGCGGTCATCCCAGGCCACGGACGGCCCTGCCGGTCCCGGACGCCGGGCGCATGCCTGGAAAGCGTGTCGCTGACCTGCGCAGACACCTGTGAACAGACCATGTGTACCGCAGCGTGCCCTGTTCGGGACGAAGAGGCCGCCGGTTTAAATCCGGCCACCCCGACCAGACCGGTCCATGGCGTCAGCGCCCTCCACAATGACCGGCCGCCTGCACGTAGACCCGCTACTTGACTGGGAGGTCGTGACATGACCAGTAAATTCACCGAGCTTGCGATCGACTGTGCCGATCCCAGCGGTCTCGCCCGGTTCTGGTGCTCGGTCCTTGGCTACGAGGTGCAAGATGAAGACGACGGAATTGTCACAATTGGCTCCCCCATGGTGCCTGAAGGCAAGAACCACCTTGGCCCGGTGCCACCGACGTTGACATTCGCGCAGGTGCCCGAGGGCAAGACCGTCAAGAACAGGCTCCACCTCGACGTCAACCCAAGCGACAGGGAGCAAGACGAAGAGGTCCGTCGCCTGCTCGATCTGGGTGCTCGGCACGCCGACGTCGGCCAAACCGGCGATGAGAGCTGGGTCTGTCTTGCCGATCCAGAGGGGAACGAGTTCTGCGTCCTTGCGGGCCGCCGCCCCTGATCAGTGCCGAGCTCACCACCGAACTGGATCCCTGAACAAGTGGGCACGGTCCTGGCGGAGATGAGCATGTCGCTGGACGGGTACGTCGCCAGCCCCGACGACCAGGTCGGGGCGCCTCCATGGCTGGTACGTCAATGGCGAGGTGGAAACCCCGGCCGGGACGGGAGGATTCACGTTCCGCACCTCACCGGCGAGCGCCCAGGTCCTGCGTGACGCGCTCGCACACACCAGGGCGCTCATCACCGGCCGCCGCAACTTCGACATCGCCGGCGGCTGGGGCGGCAGCCACCCGCTC
Source organism: uncultured Actinomycetes bacterium (assembly GCA_963837515.1). GTDB lineage: Bacteria > Actinomycetota > Actinomycetes > Streptosporangiales > Streptosporangiaceae > RYN-230. The sequence goes on along the minus strand of CAWINT010000011.1, from coordinate 60,971 downwards.
GGAGTCCCGGTATTCGTCGTGACCCACTCCACCCGGACGGGTGGCCGCGAGACAACGTCCCGTTCACATTCCTGGACGGCGTCGAGCAGGCCGTCTCAGCCGCGCAGGCGGCAGCGGGCGGCAAGTCGGTCGTGATCGCCAGCCCGGACATCACCCGGCAGGCCCTCCAGCTCGGGCTCCTGGACGAGATCGCCGTCAGCCTCGTACCGGTCCTGCTCGGAGACGGCATTCCGTTCTTCGCCAAGCATGACGGTGCCCCGATCGCCCTGACCGACCCTGACGTTGTCCAGGGCCGCGGGGTGACGCACCTGCGCTTCATGGTCAAGTGAGCCCGGCACACCGGCCCGTCCCAGGCGCCAGCGAGCCTACGACCTTCCGCCATCGCGACCGGGCCCGCGCGGAAGCGCCCGGCGTCTGCCCCTGCCTGGCCTACCGCGACGTGCGCCGGGCGATCACCTGCCTCCGGCACAGCCACGCCATAGCCAAGCGTCCTGGCGCATTCGGTAGCGCGGCAGGCCGCACGCGTCAACCGGCCCGCAGCCGGTCGTGACAGGTTCAGCTGCTGCCCGCTGCGCCGTGGTTCCCCGTCGCGCCACCGGGCTCTTGGACCTGTTTCGCCTGCTGGGCAGGTGTGCTCTCGCCGACCTTGTGGGTGCGGCGCAACTCCCGGAGGCTGTAGGCCATGGTGGCCAGCACGGTCAGGCCCGATATGACAGCACCCAGCCCGGTTCCTGTGCCGGACAGTGGGAGCAGATCGGTGAAGATGAGCACCGCGCCCACGCCGATGGCGCCCACGCCGAAAAGGACGGTGCAGGCCGTCGCGGCGCGGCTGGCGGCCGCCTGATGAGCCGCCGACAAGGCGCGTTCCCGCACGGAAGCCAGCCGCCGCCTGGCCCATTCGTATTCGACGGCGAACACCGCCAGCGCGAGCGCTATTACCACCAGGCCAGGCCCGGGAGCCACCAGCAGTATCACGCCGACCGCGAGGATCACCGTGCCCACCGCGGTGATGGCGATCCGGCGGAACAACCTGGCCAGGTCCTTCACACCTGCCAGCATGCCCGAGAATCGGGTGTGACCTGACCTGATGGAACGGACATACAGCGGCCTGTCCTGTGCCCGGTGCCATGGCGAGGCCGGGCCGGGAGTGCTGTTAGTCCACGCGGCGGGCTCGGCTGGCGATGGCGGGGCGGGGGCGCTCGGGCGGGAACTCTCGGGCCGCTGCCGCTGCCGCTGCCGCTGCCGGTGCCGGTGATCGTGGTGGCTGGGCAAGCGAGCCCGATGCCCATCAGCGCCGGCGAAGAGACAGCCAGCCTCATCCCGCGCAGCGAACTGGTGACTATTCCCGGCGGCGGCCATCAGCACTTACCGGCCCTCCGGCGCCGATCGCGACCGCACCGGCCTTTCCCGGCACCGGCGCGGCGGCACCGGTGCCGGGAAAGGCCCGCAGCTCAGCCGGCGGTCACGTCGACCGTTCCGTGCAGGGGCAGGTCCCGGGATGAGGGCCCGACCCAGACATCACGCTGGCCCGTGCCCACGGCCCACGACTGCTGCGCGGACGACCACGAGGACAGGTCATGCCCGGTCAGGTGCAGGGTCAGCACTGCCGACCGGCCGGGGTTCAGGTCCACCCGCTGGAACTGGACCAGCCTGCGCACCGCCTGCTGGATGCCGGACGGCAGGTTCGGCGACGGCCCGAGGTACACCTGCGGGACATCCGACCCGGCCCGCGGCCCGACGTTGGTGACCTGGAAGCTGACGCTGATCCCGCCGCCGGATTGGCGCACGTGGAGCCGGGAATAGGCGAACCGGGTATACGACAGGCCGTAACCGAACGGGAACAACGGCGCCACATTGTGTTCGTCGTACCAGCGGTATCCCTCGAAGATGCCGTTGACCGCCATTCCGGTGATGGTCCGGTAACTGGTCGTGGCTCCGGCCAGGAACGGGCTCGGCCCGGCCACTCCGGGGTACAGCGGGCAGTTGCCGGTCACCGAGGTGTCCGTGCAGTTCGGGTCGTAGCTGGGGAAGTGGGTCGCGTCGGGCGGGAAGGTAACCGGCAGCTTGCCGCCGGGGTCGGCCTTCCCGAGCAGCACGTTCGCCGTGGCCGGGCCGCCCTTCTCGCCCGGGTACCACATCTCCAGGATCGACTTCACCGCGGCGGCCCATGGCATCAGCACCGGGTCACCGGTGTTGAGCACCACCACCGTGTTCGGGTTGGCGGCGGCGACCGCCTGGATCAGGTCGTTCTGGTAGCCGGGCAGCAGCAGGCCCGCGCCCTGGTTCGAGCCGCCCCGGTCGCTACCCTCGGTGCCGTCGTCGTAAGCGAAGATGACGACCTTGCGGACGGTCTTCGCGGCCGCGACGGCACGGGCGATCGACTGGGCCTGGTTGTCCGGCGGGACCCAGCGGAACTGGATCTGGGCCGGCCCGGCGGTGCCGGTGACCAGGCGCAGGTCCAGGTGGATCTGCTGGCCCGGGGTGAGGGTGACGGAGTAGGTGGCCTGCTGGAGCGTCTCGTTGGCCGGGTCGTGCGACCGCGCGGACTCGGACAGCGACGCGTAGGACGACGACGGGGCCGCCGGGTACGCGCCGATGTTGATGTTCCGGGCGTTGCCGCTGCCGCCGGCGGTGAGGCCATTGATGAACAGCTGGGAGTTGGCCTGGTTCTTGACGAAGATCTTGAGCTGCCAGCCGGTGCCGCCGGGGTTGGCCGGCGCGGTCAGCAGCCCGCTCCACCGCCACCCTGTGCTCGCGGGCAACGTGTTCACCCCGGTGTAGTCGACGGTGGGGTCGACCCGATCCGGTGCGGCATCCGGGCCGGTGTACAGCACCGGCTGCTGGCCGCTGGGCACCGGGCTGGTGGTGATCTGCTGCCGGAGCAGGCCGGCCTGGCCGGCGAACGCGGTGTCGGCAGGGGTCAGGGTCCAGTTCGGGTAGCCCGCCGCCGGGTCGGGCGCGGACAGCGCCGACGAGGGGACCATCTGGCCGTCGAGGTCATAACCCGGAACGTAGGAGAGGTGGGCGTGCGAGCGGAGGCCGGCCGCGAGGGCGTCATAGGGACCCTCGGCCGGATCGTACGGGGTCACGTGGGCGCTGCCGCCACCGCCGATGTACGGGGCGATCGCCGTCGGCCCCATGACCAGCAGCCCGCCCGTGCCGCCGCCCCGGTAGTCACCCGGGAACAGCGGGAGCGCGCCGCGGTCGTTCTTGAGCAGGGTGGCGCTCTCCTCGGCGATGGACTGAGCGGTGGCGAACTCGGCCGACTGGAGGCTGGCCAGGTCGGGCCGTGGCGGCACGTACGGGGCAGGGGTGCCGGTGAAGTGCGAACCGTACTGGGTGCCTTCCAGCAGCCCGGCCTTGTTCATCGTGCTGAGGATGTAGAACACGGCGGTGTCCAGCGCGTCCTTCCACTGGCTGGCGCTGATGGCCGGGTAGGCGGGGAAATCGGCGGTGGCCGGCACGGCCGGCGTCCCGTTGGTGACCGCGCTGGCCAGGGCGTTTCCGAAGGAGCTGGTGCCCGCGGCGTTGCCCGGCTGCTCGATGTCGGTGCCGTAGTACAGGTCGGTGGTCTTGTGCACCGCGCCCCAGTCCGACTGCACGAAGCCGGTGAAGGCGAGCTGCTGGCGCAGGATCTTCTGCAGGGTGGTCTCGTTGCCGCAGCCGTAGATGTTGTTGATCCGGTTGTAGGAGCACATGACCGACCCGGCACCCGCGGCGATCCCGGCCGCGAAGGCCTGCAGCTCGGTCTCGTGCAGGGTCTGGTCGTCAATGCTCACGCTGGTCGAGGTGCGGCCGTTCTCGAAGTCGTTCTCGATGAAGTGCTTCAGCTCGGCGACCATGCCGGTGCTCTGCACCCCGCGGACCTCCTCCGCGACCAGCTGGCTGGCGAGATACGGGTCCTCTCCGAGGGTCTCGAAATTACGGCCCCCGGTCGGGTAGTTGACCTGGTTGACCATCGGGCCGAGCCAAACGTCCTGGTCCGTGGCCCGGCCGGCCAGGCCGACGGCCTGGCCGTACTCGCGAGCCGCGCTGGGGTCGAAGGTCGCGGCCAGCCCCACCGGGGCGGGCATCGCAGTCTCCACGTGCGCCAAGCGGATGCCGGCCGGGCCGTCCGTCATCCGCAGCGGCGGGATGCCGAGCCGGGCGACGCCGGGTATCCAGCCCGCCTCCCCGACGCAGCCGACCGCCGACGTGGCGCAGTTCGCCTTGGCCGCGGCGCTGTTCGGCGGGTCACCCTCGCCGTGCACCATGCCGACTTCCTCACTTAGCGTCATCTGCCCGACGAGCGCGTGCAGGTCCGCGTCGGTGAGGGTGCCGCTGCCCCAGGCATCCGCCTGGGCGGCGGCCGGAGCCGCCGGGGCCGCCCCGGCGGGAACACCCGACGCGAGCGCCGCCAGCAGCCCCGATGTGGCCACTAAAGTCAGCCAGCGTGGTGGACGGTTGATCGCGAAACGGCTCACTGATCCTCCTGGGGGTTGTTTAATTCCGCTGGTGATCCGAAATTATTTACGTTCCGGCCCGCTTTATGGCCTCGCTCTGCAACAAGCCCTGATGACTGGGCGTGGAACCGGTGACCCCGCATGTCAGAGGCGGACGTACCACGGCGCGCCCGGCACGCGAGTAGCAGGGGGATGGCCAGGAATCCGTTGTCCGCATTACCTCAAAATTTCACTTGACCGGGCCGAAGTAAAGTTACAAAGATATAAACGCCGGTCCTGTCCCGGCAGGTCGGGCCGCGACGCCTACCAGACAGGCCCGGCCCGGCTCCGCACCGCTGCCCAGCAAGGCCCGGTCATCGCCACCCTCGACCTGCTCGTCCTCCAGGCCCGCCGCGCCACCGCAACCGCACGATCAGCGGCACAGACCTCAGCGCGGACTAACCCATGCGACCGGCTGCAGCCGGGCACCGACCCGTTCGGTGAGCGGACAGGACCTTCGCGGGCCTGCCGGCGCGCCGGACAGCAACCTGATCGCGGCCTATCGGCGCGGCTGACGACCGTCGGTACCGCATCGTCCGCCTACGGTGGCCAGAACGGCACCGTGCCGCTCACCTTCTCCATGTCGGTGAGCTGACCCGGGGCGCCGATGCCGGGCCGGGGTGGCCGCCGATCTGAGGTCTCCGATGCGTGGACTGGCCGCCGAACCGTGTCGCGCACACCGGAGACGTACCGGCGGTACACGGCAGGCGTCCGAACCCGGGCTTGAGCCCGATTGAAGTCAGCGGGCAGTAGCTCCCTCGCCGAGCGCGGCGACCGCGAAGCCGCAGCAGTCACCGTCGATCGCCATGGCCTCAGCATCGGTGGCCTCAGCATCGGTGGCCTCAGCATCGGTGGCCTCAGCGTCGCTGGCCTCCCCGGCTCCGAGACCCGGGCACAGCGCGCTGTCGCGGCGTAGCCTCGGAGCGTGCTCTTTAGTCAGGAGCTGCGCGACGACGTGCTGGCCGGAGAGATCACGGTGTCCTTCCGGCGGTGGAAGCGGCCCAAGGTCAAAGCCGGCGGCCGGTACCCGGTGGGCCCAGGCTCGGGTCTGATCGAGGTGGATTCCATCGAGCTGGTGCCATTCGCCGGCATCACCGACGCCGACGTGCGGCGGGCCGGGGAACCGGACCGGGAGACGCTGCGTCGCCGCGCCGCGCACGCGGGCCCGATCGACGACGGCACGTTGCTGTACCGGGTGGAGTTTCACCCGGTCTGAGCAGGAAGGCCGGTGCCTGGTCCCGGGCCTGGAGCGTCCCGCTGGCGGCCTGTCCCAGCCGAGAGGTTCCGCCGTGAGATCACCAGCTACCCGGCCTGGCGCTGCGGGCGCTCGCCATGGCCAGCCCGGCCGGGCGGTTCATTTGAATTTGCCCTGTTTACTTCCTTTGACGCAGGTATCACGGTATTACGGGGAATGCCAGCAAACCTGATCGGCTATTCTCTGGACTCGTGCCGCGGCCACATGCCATGGTTCATTTTATGCACCCCATATTCGAGCGGCTGGTGGCTGAACTACGCGCCTGGCACCTGTTCGAGAACCGGAAAGAATACCCGTTGCGCTGGGAACTCCCGGGGGAGGTAGCGGCCGGGCACGGCCGCCTGGCCCGCCACCTGGACCCCACCACGGCGCCACCTTCCCCGCAGCTCGGGTCGCCCGCGGCGATGCTCACCGGGGCTGCCCACCACCCGAACGGAGCGATGCCCACCTCCCGGTGAGCCGCTGGCTGACTCCGGGGCCGGCATCTGATGGGATAGGTTCCACCGGACGCCGTAAGTGCATCCCGTTCATGACTGAATGGCCCGATGGAAACCTGCCCGAATAGCCGGAAAACGGATTGATCGCGTCGGGCTGGCGCTCGGATTGAGCCGGCGGGAATGGCCGGGACGCGACCCGGGGCGTCCCGCCCGGGCCGCCCGGCAGGCAGCTCACCGCGCCGCCCGGCGGCGAACGCATGATGCCGGGGGCCGGACGCGCGGGCGTCGCCGGACTGAACAGTCCAACTCACCGTGGCCGTGATGGGGGCAATGGGGCTCGGGTGACACGGGCTGGCCGGAGGACGACGACAACGGCCAGCCCGGCCACGGCGGCGGCCGGGATGACCACCGGCAGTGGGGCATACTGGGCGGCCAGTCCCCAGCAGGCGAACCCCACGCCCTGGACGAACATCAACCCGGCGCTTTCCAGGGCCACGGCCCGGCTGCGCAGGGCCGGCGGCGCCACGTCGAGCAGCAGCCCGTCCAGGCCCGGGGACCAGCCGTAGCCGGTCCCGGACACGACCAGCAGGCCCAGCGCCGGGACCAGCGGGGGACTGCCCGCGAAACCGAGCAGCGGCAGGAAGTTGAGCAGTCCTGCGGGGACGACGAGGCGGCGCTGCGAGCGGGTGGACAGCAGCCGGGCCGCGATCAGGTCGGCCAGCACCGCACCCAGCGGGATGGCCATCAGCAGCACGCCGACGGCCCGGCCCGGCTGGCCGATGTGGCTGGCGTAGGGGGCGGCCAGCGCCTCGGGCGCGACCGCGCAGGCCGGCACCAGCCAGGCGAACAGCAGGATCCGGCGGACGGGACGGTGCGCCAGCACCGCCCGGGTCCCGGTCACCGCCCCGGTCCCGGTCACCGCCCGCGCCTCCCCGGCCGGTGGGGTGGTCCGGGCCGCGGCCGGGTGGGCCGGGCCGGCCGGGCGGGCGGCCAGCCCGGCGCGCAGCACGACCGCGGACCCGGCGAACGAGGCGGCGTCGGCCAGCAGCGCCCCGCGCGGCGTGGCCACGGTGAGCAGCAACCCGCCCACCCCGTACCCGGCGATCTGCGCGGCCTGCGCGACCAGCCGCATCATCGACCGGCCGAGCACGTACTGCGAGCCCGGCGCCAGCACCTCGGGCAGCAGGGCGGCCCGTACGCCCTGGTAGACCGGCGCGATCAGCCCGATCGCGAAGATGAGCGCGAGCAGCCCGCCCACCGGCATCCCGGGGATCAGCATGGTGGCCACCAACCCGGCGCTGAGCAGGTCGCCGGTGACCAGCGCGGCGCGGGCCGGCAGCCGTTCCGCCACCCCGAGCAGCGCGCCGCCGAGCAGGTACGGCAGGAAGGACAGCGCCATCACGGACGCGGCCAGCGCGGCCGAGCGGGTTTGCTGATAGATCAGCACGGTGAGCGCGACCGCGGCCACGACGTTCCCGAGCATGGAGACCGTGTTGGCCACGAAGATCGCCCGGAACTCGGCCACGCCGAGCACCGCCCGGTAGCTGGCCCGGCCCTCGGCACCGGGTGCCGGTGCGCGGCCGTTCCCCCGGCCCTCGGCACCGGGTGCCGGAGCGCGGCCGTTCCCCGCGCCGTCGGCACCGGGCCTGGCCAGGCGTCCGGCGGGGCTGGTGCGGGCTCCCGGGCGACGTGGCATGCAACGAGGCTGGCCGACCGCTAGCCTGGAACCCAGTGATTCGGCGACAGCCGAATAATCCGTGCCACGCGACGCGCCCGGCAATAGCGGGCAAGGTAGCAGGGAGCCACGGTGAGCCTGAGCCTGGTGTTCGGCCGGGACGACCCGGCCCGCACCCGGTTCGCGATCTCCCCGCTGTTCGAGACCATGGCCGCGCTGCGGCTGGTGCTGGAACCGCAGCGGCGCGCCTACCACCTGCCCTGGCTCGACGCCGTCCGGCCCGAACTAGACCAGCTGGACCTGTGGCCACTCCTGGTGCTCTCCCCGCGGATGGGCTGGACCCCGGACTTCCTGGCCCCGGTGCCGGCCGGCCCGGGCACCACCGTGGCCGACCTGCTCGGCCAGGTCCGGGCCACCCCGGCCGGCCAGGCGGCGCACGAGATCCAGCGCTCGCTGGCCGAGCGGGGTGGCGTGGCCGCGCCACCCGGCGCCGCGCAGCTGCTGGAGGACCCGGCCGCCACCCGGGACCGGCTGGCCGATCTGCTCGGGGAATGCTGGCGGCTGCTGATCGCGCCGCACTGGCCGCGGCTGCGCGAGGTGCTGGAGGCGGATGTGGCGTTCCGCACCGAGACGCTGGCCGCCTACGGGCTGGAGCGCGTGCTGAGCGACCTGCACCCGCGGGTCCGCTGGACCGGCCGCGCCCTGGTGATCGACGGGTTCGAGCCGCAGCGGCGCCGGCTCGGCGGGGGCGGCCTGCTGCTCATGCCAAGCGTATTTCTCTGGCCCAGCCTGGCCCCGATCATCGACCCGCCGGCCCGCCCGGTCCTCGCCTACCCGGCCCGCGGGATCGCCGAGCTGTGGCAGCCGGCCCGCACCGGGCAGTCCGACGCGCTGGCCCGGCTGCTCGGCCGAACCCGGGCCACCCTGCTCGAGTCACTGGCCGAGCCGGCCGCTACGCACACGCTGGCCCGGCGGCACGGCCTGGCCGCCAGCACCGTGTCCGAGCACCTGGCCGCGCTGCGCGCGGCCCGCCTGGTGGCCAGCCGGCGGCATCGGCACGCGGTTATCTACGCCCAGACCCGTCTGGGTGCGGAGCTGGCCGGCGCGGGCTGACCAGCAGCGCCTGCGCACCCACCCCGACCGCTCCCCCCTCATCAGAAATAACGCTGGTCGCCAGGCCGGTGCCACCCGCCGAGATCGTGGTCTGCGCGTCCAGGCAGATCCACTCCCCGGCCGCCTCCCGGTGCAGGTGCACCGTCAGTTCCGGGTTGATGAAATGCCACCCGGAGATGTCCAGCTCGCCGGACAGCCCGTTACCACTGTCCGCGATAGCCAGCACCCGCTCCAGCGGGCCGGTCTCCTCGTCCGCGACCAGGGGGTAGCGCAGCCGGCCCCACACGGTGGCAGGTCCGGGCTCGCCGAAGTGGCCGTTCACCGGCCGCCATTCGACGGCCGACAGGTACCCGTCGATCCAGCCGTCCGGCGGCGGCCCGGCCGCCTCGGCGGGCAACGGCGGTGGGCCACCCCGCTGGCCGGCCGAGTCACTCTGCGTGCGCAGCACCCGCCACGCGCTGGCCCGGGCCACGTCCCGGCCGGCCGCGCGGGCCACCGCCTCCAGGAACTCGACGCTCCGGCCCGGGCGGGTCAGCCGCGCCGTGACCTCCAGGTCGCCCACTGGGATGGCGCCCAGGATCTCGCAGGTGAAACGGGCGATGATCATGTCGTCCCGGGGCGCGTGCCGCTGGATGGCCCGGCCGAGCAGCGCGCTGGGCGGGCCGCCGTGCTGGGCGCGCTCGTCCCACGGCCCCGTGGTGTGCACGGTGGCCTGCCAGGTGTCCGCGCCGAGCGGAACGTAAAAGCTGTCGGCCACGGCGTGATGCTACCGGCCAGCCGCGGGGCCCCCGGCGGCCGGGATCTGCTCCGTGGCCCGGCCGTCCCCGGCGTCGTCCGGGAGGTCCCCGGCGCCCGGAGACGGCTCGATGACAACCTTGAGGCCGGTGCGGGCGGCTGCGGCGGTGAACGCGGCCGGCGCGTCGGTCAGCCGGTAGCGGGCGGTGACCAGGGTGGGCAGATCGACCCGCTTGGCGGCGGCCAGGGCGATGGCCCGCGGGTAGACCTCGTTCATCCGGCGGACCAGGGCGATGGTGAGTCCCTTCCGGCGTGCCATCGAGGCCCGGAACGTGGTGGTGTCCCCGTCCGGGATGCCGCCCAGCACGACCCGGCCACCCGGCCGGGCGGCCGCCATCGCCAGCTGCACGGCCTGGTCGGTGCCGGCCATCTCGAAGGCCACGTCCACTCCGTCCCCGGTCAGCTCGGCCAGCGCCGCCTGGTCGGCCACCTCAGCCGGGTCCGCGGTGGCCGCGCCCAGGGCCGCGGCGGCCGACCGCCGGTGCTCGAGCGGCTCCACCGCGATGACCTCCTGTGCCCCGGCGACCTGGAGCAGCTGGATGAGCAGCAGACCGATCGGCCCACAGCCGACCACCGCGGCGGTTCCGCCGAGATGGAGGTGCCCCAGGTCGGCCGCGTGGATGGCGACGCCGAGCGGTTCCAGCACGGCGCCGTCGGCGTCGCTGAGCGAGTCCGGCAGCGGATGCAGCAAGCCGGAGGGCCAGGCCAGGAAGTCACGCAGGGCGCCGTCGGTGCGGCCATGCCCGGCGAACCGGATCCGGATGCACAGATTGCGGTAGCCGTCCCGGCAGGGCCGGCAGGTCCCGCACGGGATGGCCGGGTCGATGGCCACCCGCTCACCCCGCCGCGGCCCGTCCGCGATCACCCCGGCCGCCTCGTGCCCGAGCACCAGCGGCTTGCCGATCACCGCGTCGCCGATGCCGGCCTCGGTCCACCAGTGCAGGTCCGAGCCGCAGATGCCCACCGCGCTCACCTGGACCAGGCTCTCGCCGTCACCGGGTACCGGCACCGGCTCCTCGCTCAGCCGCAGGTCACCCACCGTGTGCAGCCGGGCTGCCTTCATCCGCCACTCCGTCCTCAGCCGACCCGGGACGAGCCAGCCGCTCCGGCACCACCACCCGGTCGTACAGTTCCGCACTGACCCCGGACCGCAGTGCTGCGTCCCTTAGCGCCAGGTCCTCGGCCATGGCCAGATGGGCGATTTTGGCCGCCTCGTCGTAGCCGATGACCGGGCTGAGCGCGGTCACCATCATGACCGACCGGGCGACGTTGCCGGCCAGCTGGGCCTCGTTGACCGCCGCGCCCTCGACCAGGAACTCGCGGAACGAATCGGCGGCGTCGGCCAGGATCGTGGCCGAGTGCAGGAAGTTGCTGATGGCCACCGGCCGGAACGTGTTGAGCTGGAAGTTCCCCTCGGCGCCGGCCATGGCGATCACGCTGTCGTTGCCCATCACCTGCAGGCAGACCATCAGCATCGCCTCGGCCTGCGTGGGGTTGACCTTGCCGGGCATGATCGAGGACCCCGGCTCGTTAGGGGGGAGAAACAGCTCGCCCAGCCCGGCCCGCGGGCCGGAACCGAGCCAGCGCATATCGTTGGCGAACTTGAACAGCGCCACCGCCAGGCTGCGCAGCGCCGCCGACGCCCGGACCAGGTCGTCGAGGGCGGCCTGGGCGGCGAACTTGTTCGGCGCGCTGACGAACCGCTCCCCGGTGCTGGCGGTGAGTTCCGCGGCGACCTCGTCGCCGAAACCAGGCGGTGCGTTCAGCCCGGTGCCCACGGCGGTACCGCCGATGGCCAGCCGCCGCAGCCCCGGCAGGATGGCCTCGACGTAGGCCAGCGCGTCATCCAGCTGGCTCACGTAGCCGGACCACTCCTGGCCCACGGTGAGCGGCGTGGCGTCCTGCAGGTGGGTACGGCCGACCTTGACGATCCCGGCCCAGGCCTCGCTCTTGGCCGCCGCGGCGTCGCGCAGCCGACGGATGCTGGGCAGCACGGTCCCGGTCAGGCTCAGCACCGCGGCGATGTGCATGGCGGTCGGGAACGTGTCGTTGGACGACTGGGCCGCGTTCACATCGTCGTTCGGATGCACCGGCCGCTTGCTGCCCAGCGCCTGCCCGGTCAGCTGGCTGGCCCGGTTGGCGATCACCTCGTTGACGTTCATGTTCGACTGGGTGCCGGACCCCGTCTGCCAGACGTGCAGCGGGAACTCCCGGTCCAGCGCGCCCGCGACGATCTCGCCGGCCACCTGGCTGATCAGGCTGGCCTTCCAGCCGGGCAGCCGTCCGGACCGCGCGTTCACCTGGGCGCACGCCTGCTTGAGGTAGCCGTACGCGTGGTACACCGCGATCGGCATGCGGTCCTCGCCGATGCTGAAGTGGAGCAGCGAGCGTTCGGTCTGGGCGCCCCAGTAGTGGTCGGCGGGGACCTGGACCTCGCCCAGCGAATCGGTCTCGGTGCGGGTGCCGGTGGCGCCGAGGCCGACCGGCACCGGCTGGACCGCGAACTCCGGGGGCGCCTCGTCCTGATCGCTCACTGCCGCTCCTCCCGCCCAGCCGCTGCCCGGTTACCCGTGCCCAGGCTATGAAACCTGCGGGGCCGCCGGGACGTGGTGGTCTGCGGCCGGGGACCGGGAGCTGGCGCCGGGACGTGGTGGTCTGCGGCCGGGGACCGGGAGCTGGCGCCGGGACGTGGCGTCAGCGGCGGGGACCGGGGAGCTGGCGCTGTTCCCGGGGCGGCCCGGACATCAGCAGGGAGGTCGGCTGGGCGGCCTTGATGGCCGGCTTCGGCCGCGGCGCCTCGCGACCGCGGGTGCCGCTGGTGGCCAGGCTGAGCGCCAGCGCGGGGCACATCTCCACCGCCTGCGTCGCTTCCTTTTCCAGCCAGAACGGCACCGGCATGTCCAGGAACATCGGATAGCCCTGGTTGTCCAGCTGGACCAGCTCCGGGGCGATCTTCGCGCAGAGCCCGTGACCGGAACAGCGGGACCAGTCCACCCGGAGCCGCACCTGGGACTCCTCTTCCGGCCCGAGCGGCAGCAGGCCACGTACCGGGCGGCCGCAGGACCCGCGGAACAGGTGCATGGTCAGGTCGTCGCTGAACACGTCCAGGGCGGAGAGCACGAACCGGGACACCCCGTCCGGGTGGGAGCAGGCCCCCCGGCCGCGGACCACCGAAGCGGTCCGGCGGGCCGTGTCCAGCGTGTCCAGCCCGCCCGAGCCGTCCGCGAGCGCGGACATCGAGCGGGCCAGCCCCGGCAGCCCGAGCTTGCACGGGCCGCACTGGCCGGAGGATTCCTTGGCCAGGTAGCGCACGACCCGGGCCACCTCGCCGAGCGGGCACGTCCCGCCGCCGAGCGGGAGCACGATGCCAGCGCCCAGCGTGCCGCCCGCCGCGTCCAGCCCGGCGCGGGACACCGGCACGTCGTCGGCCACCTCGCCGGGCAGCCACATCCCGTGATAGCCACCGACCAGCACGCCCTCCCGGGCGGTGGCCTCGCAGATGTCCAGCACGGTGCCGAGCGGTATCCCGGCGGGCACCTCCACCACGGCCGGCCGCCCGGCTGAGCCACCGACCGTGAGCAGCAGGGTGCCCGGCTCATCGGGTGTCCCGTCCGAGCAGTAGCCGTCCTCGCCGAGCATAGCCAGCACCGCCAGCTGGGCGAACGTCTCCGCGTTGGACAGCAGCGTGGGCAGCCCGTCCACGCCGCTCTCACTGGCCCGCTTGCGCTTCCCGGACGGCAGTGGGACCTTGCCGTTGACCGCGTTGACCAGCGCGCTGCCCTCGCCGGAGACGAAGCGTTCCGGAACCTCGACCACGCGGACGATCTTCTTGAGGTCCGGTTCGGCCCGGGCCGCCTCGGCCATGGAGGCCGCCGCGGCCGGGTTGGTCACGCCAATGATGATCATCTTGGCGCTGAGTGCCCGGGCCGCCAGCAGGGCCCCACCCAGGACCAGGTACGGCGACCGGACCAGCAGCATCTTGTCCTTGAAGCTGCCCGGCTCACCCTCGCTCCCGTTGATCAGGATCATCGGTTTGCACTTGCGCTGCGCGCAGGCGTCAGCGACCGCCCGGACCTTACGGGCAAAAGGGAAAGCAGCACCGCCTCGGCCGCGCATTTCGACGCTTTCCACCATTTCGATCAACTGGCGCGCGGTGACCCGCCGCATCGGCCCGAAGATCTCCTGGTGCGAAGCGAGATCTATGCGTTCGAAGCGATCCAGCCCTGCGGTCAGCCGGGCGCGGCCAATCCGCATCGCCTCGGGCATGGAAATCGAGTTCACCAGCGATTCCCAGTATTCATCGTCACGATATTCAGCGGGTCCGTCTCATCTTGCGAGTCGTAGGAATCGCGGGCCGCCGGGGACCGGGGACGGGTATACGAGGCGTCCTGCTCCGCGAAGGATGCGTAGTGTGCGGCCCGTTCCTGGTCGAACGGCTCCGAACGCCCGTAACGTTCCGGCTCGTCGTAGCCGGCCGGCGGACCGTACCCGGCGGGCTGGCGATGGCCGCCCGGTGCCGGGTAACCGACCGGGGGACCGTACTGACCAGCGTCCCGGGACGGCTGGGGGTACCCGGCCGACGGAGCAGCATAGGCAGCGGGGCCACCGCCGCGCGCCGCGTACGAACCCGGACCACCCGGCTGAACCGGGTAGCCACCCGAACCGCCGTCCCGGGCGGCATACGAACCCGAACCACCCGGCTGAACCGGGTAGCCACCCGAACCGCTGGGCGGCCCGTAGCCCGGGCCGGGCTGGGCATAAGCGCCGGACTCGCTGGACCGGTCCGGGTGCGGGTGCTGCTCAGCTGGGGAATACCTGGCCGGCTCGCGGTACTGCGCGCCGCGGCCCGGGTATCCGGCAGGCTGCGCGGGACCGGGCTGGTACGGCCCCTCGTACCCGCCAGACGGCCCGTAGGGGGTGGGCCCGTCCCAGTTCGCCGCGTGGTCGCGTGCCGCATAGCCGGCCGGCGGCCCGTACTGCGCGGCCCCGGTGGGCCGGCCGTACTGGGCCGGGCGGTCGTCATAGTCGGAGCGGCCGTACATCGCGGCCTGGCCGTAAGGGTCGGTGTCGTCCGGCCGGAAGCTCCCCCGGATCCCTGACCCCCGCCCAGCCATCGGCTGGTAGGAGCCGGGCCGGTCGATCTCGCCGGTCCGCTCGTAGCGCGGCGCGTGCTCCCGCGGCCCGGTGAAGTCCCGCGGCCCGGTGAAGTCCCGCGGCCCGGTGAAGTCCCGCGGCCCGGTGAAGTCCCGCGGCCCGGTGAAGTCCCGCGGCCCGGTCAGGCCCGGCCGCGGATAGGACCCCGATGGGGCGCCCTGGTCATAGACCGGCGGCGCGCTCAGCGGAACCGGCTGGCCGGGCTCCTCGTAACGCGGCCGCTGGCCGGTCGCCTGCCGGTCGATCTCGCCGGTCATCTCGTAGCGCGGGGCCGGGGCGCCCTCGCGGCGGACGCCCATCGGCCGCTCATACGCCGCGGCCCAGTCGCCCTGGCCGCGCGGCCGCGCGGGACCGGTGCGAGCCGGGATGGACAACTGCGCGGGCGATTCGTAACCGGTCACCCGGGGCAGCGGAGCGGACGGGTGGTCCGCCGGGAGCTGCGGCAGCGGCCCCGAGGGGTGATCCACTCCCAGCTGGTCGAACGGGCTGCCCCAGTCGTGACGTGCCGTCGACTGGTAGCTCCCGGTGGCCTGGTACCTCCCGGTACGCCCGGCGCCCGCGTCGGATGGCCCGGCGGGCAGCGCCAGCTGACGCCGCCCGGGCTGGCCCGGGCCGGCCGGGCGGCCGTCGAGGGCCGGCGGCTGGCCGGCCGGCACGGCGTGCATCCCAGCGCCCGGGAGGCCGCTGCCGCCCGCCAGGCCGCCGCTGGTCAGGGCGGCGACGGCCGCCATGTTGGCCCCGGCCGGAGCCTCGGCCACCGGCTGCTCGACCATTTCGCTGCGCGCCCGGTCCTTGGCCACGAACCGCACCACCAGGGCCAGCGCCACGGCCGCCACGCAGAAGCCGTAGGACCAGTACACGAAGCCCTTGTAGCCGAAGAAGGACGCGGCCGGGCGACCGCCGAGCAGCCCGTGGATGAGGCCGAAGAGCCACGCGACGTAGGCCGTGGCGTGCAGCATCCGCCAGGCCCGCGGCGACATCCGGGTAGCCAGTCGCGCCCGGTAGATCCCGATCGCCATGATCATGATGAACATGTCCGACGCGAGGGTCCCGATACCGAGGTAAAAAGTCTTGTGCTGGTACAGGAATGGGATGACGGAATCGAGCACGCTGGCCCGGCCGGCGATTATCTCCAGGATAATGTGCGCGACAAGAAAGGAAATGGAGCCGAAACCGACGGCCCGGTGAATTGCTTGCATCGTCACGCGCCCGGCCGGCTTCATGAAAATGCGGTCAGTCGCGACGAGCCCTATTGCCACCTCAGCGGTCAGCGCGATCAGCGCGAGCACACCCATATAGAAAAGCAGGAAATGATAACTGGCCAGCACGACGGTATGCCCGATGCTGGTCGACACCGCGGCGCCCGCGACGACCACGGCGGTGATGACGACGGCGTTCAGTGTCCAGAGCCAGCCGTTTGACCTGGGACGGGCTACCTGGTACCCGTGCCTTCCGTTACCCACCGTGAAGGTCATCGAACGCCCAGTTGGGCCTTCGCCCTTCGTTACCACGACCGCCTCCCGGGAGGAGCGACTCAGCTGCCTACCATTCCTGGGTACCAAACACTGAATAGCTCATGCTTTGGCACGACTATCCGGCAGCGTTGCCCTAGTACGGCCAAAACCCGGGAGATCCCGCTTCTCTACCGGGCATCAGGATGCTATCGCGGCCGATTCCGGCTTCGCAACGAAACGATATAGAAAGTGGTTGGAGCGGGCGTTTGTGCACGTCAGCATGGGGTTTTCGGGCCGGCTGGGACGGCGCGGCGCGGCGCGGCCGCGATGACCGGCCGGCTGGGACAGCGGCGCGAGGCCAGGGAGACGGGCCGACTGGGACGGCGCGGCGAAGTCCGGCCCGGGGCCGGTGTCAGTCACCAGCTAGGCCCGCCTCGGGAATCGGCCGACGGCCCGCGAAGCCGAGTTCGGGCCGGTGATACCAGCGCAGCTCCGGCTCCCCCTCCAGCCAGCACAGCAGAACCGCCTCGCCGTCCAGCGTGGCCGGGAAGTCCACCAGCAACGGCGCCACGCTCTTCACGTCCAGCTCCTGCACGCCGAACCAGCCGAACAGTTCGCTGAACCGCGCCTCCAGGCCCTTGGCCTCGGGCAGACCGCCAAGCGGGGACGCTGCGCCGTGGGCCAGGGCCGCCTGCAGGTCCACCAGGTCGGCCCGGACGGTGACCAGGTCCGCAGCCACGGCCAGTAGATCGGGGAGCAGCTGCCGGGCGGCCGCCAGGCTGTAGACACGTGCCACCGTCCCAGCCTGCCCGGCCCCGCCCCCCGGGTCTACACGATTCGCCATACCCGCCGAATCCCGTTCGGTGTGGGGTCCCCGGCCAGCGAGTCTGGTGATCATGACCTGAGTGTCGTTATAACGACACTCAGGTCATGATCACCACCAGCGGGATCGCGGGGGGCGGGGGTGCGGGGGCTGGCCGGGCGGTCCCGGGTGACCAGCCAGGCCGATCGTGACCCCTGATCGACTGGTACCAGGCACTCCACCGCGAGGCCCACGCCGACGGCCCGGGCAGCAGCGCGCTCGAGGTCGGCGGCCGGCTCAGCTACGGCGGCCTCACGCTGTGGGAGGCGGGCGGCGAGCCGGTGTCCATGGCCGGGCTGACCCGGCCGGCCGCGGGGCAGGTCCGGGTCGGCCCGGTCTATACCCCGCCCGCGCTCCGCGACCGCGGTTACCGCGGCGCGGTCACCGCCGCGGTGAGCCGGGCCGCGCTGGACGCGGGGGCCACCGAGGTGCTGCTGTTCACCGACCTGGCCAACCCGACCAGCAACGCCCGCTACCAACGGCTGGGCTACGAGACGGTGGCAGACCGGGCGATCTATTCGTTCGGTAGCTGAGGTCTCGGTGCGGGCGGGAAAGCCAGCGCGCTGCGCCAGCCAGCGGGAAAGGGGGGCCGCCCGGGCCCGCGGTCAGCCGCTGAGCCCGGCCGCGACTAGCTCAGCGATCTGCGCCGTGTTGAGCGCCGCACCCTTGCGCAGGTTGTCGCCGCAGACGAACAGGTCGATGGCCCGGGGATCGTCCAGCGACCGGCGGACCCGGCCGACCCAGGTCGGGTCGGTGCCCACCACGTCCGCCGGGGTGGGAAACTCGGCGCGCTCCGGGTCGTCGTTCAGCACGACCCCCGGCGCGTCGCTGAGTACCCGCTGCGCCCCGGCCCGGGTGACCTCGCGGCTGAACACCGCGTGCACCGCGACCGAGTGGGTGGTCACCACCGGTACCCGGACGCAGGTGGCAGACACCCGCAGGCCGGGCAGACCGAGGATCTTCCGGGACTCATTCCGGACCTTGAGTTCCTCCGACGACCAGCCTTCGTCCTTGAGCGAGCCGGCCCAGGGCACCACGTTCAGCGCGAGGGGCGCCGGGAACGGCCCGAAGTCGCCCACCACCGCCCGCAGATCACCGGCTCGCTGGCCCAGTGCCCGGGTGCCCGCCGTCTTGTCCAGCTGCGCGTACAGCGTGTCGATGCCGGCCTGGCCCGCACCGGAAGCGGCCTGGTAGGAACTGACCACCATCTCCTCGAGCGTGAACGCGCGGTGCAGCGCGGCGATGGCCACGATCAGCGACAGCGTGGTGCAGTTCGGGTTGGCGATGATCCCCTTGGGACGGCGGGCCGCGTCAGCCGGGTTCACCTCCGGCACCACCAGCGGCACGTCGGGATCCATCCGGAACGCGCCGGAGTTGTCCACGGCGACGGCCCCGTGCTCCGCGGCGACCGGCGCCCACCGGGCGGAGACCTCGTCCGGGACGTCGAACATGGCCACGTCCACGCCGTCGAACACCTCGGGCGCGATGGCCCGCACCTCGGTGTCCACCCCGCGGACCCGCAGGTGACGCCCGGCCGACCGCGGCGAGGCGACGAGCCGGACCTCGCCCCACACGTCGTCCCGGGTGGAGAGCAGGTCCAGCATGACGGACCCGACCGCGCCGGTCGCCCCGACCACGGCCAGCGTCGGCTTGCCCCTCACCGGCCGCTCCCGCCGTAAACGACGGCCTCCACCTCGCTGGCGTCCAGATCGAAGGCGCGATGCGCCGCGGCCACCGCCACGTCCACGTCCTTCTCGTTCACCACCACGGAGATCCGGATCTCCGAGGTGGAGATCATCTCGATGTTGACCGCCGCGTCGGCGAGTGCGCCGAAGAACGTGGCACTCACCCCCGGGTGGGACCGCATCCCGGCCCCGATGAGCGACACCTTGCCGATCCGGTCGTCGTACAGCAGCGTGCCGAAACCGATGTCGGGCTGGAGGTCCCGCAGCGCCGCCATGGCCGCCTCGCCGTCGTCACGGGGCAGCGTGAACGAGATGTCGGTGAGGCCGGTGGTGGCGGCGGAGATGTTCTGCACGATCATGTCGATGTTGATGCCGGCGGCGGCCACGGTGCGGAAGATCTCCGCCGCCACGCCCACCTTGTCCGGCACCCCGGCAACGGTGATCTTCGCCTCGCTCCGGTCGTGCGCCACCCCGGAGATGATCGGCTGTTCCACCGTGGCTCCTTCCGCCCTGCCGTCCGTTTCGCTGATCATGGTGCCCGTGCGGTTGCTGAACGAGGACCGGACGTGGATCGCCATGCCGTACCGCCGGGCGTACTCGACGCAGCGCAACTGCAGGATCTTGGCCCCGCAGGCGGCCATCTCGAGCATCTCCTCGTAGCTGACCCACGGGATGCGCCGGGCGGTCCGGACGATCCGCGGGTCGGCGGTGAACACGCCGTCCACGTCGCTGTAGATCTCGCAGACGTCCGCGTCGAGCGCCGCGGCCAGCGCCACCGCGGTGGTGTCCGAGCCGCCCCGGCCCAGCGTGGTGATGTCCTTGCCCTGCTGGGATACGCCCTGGAAGCCGGCCACGATCGGGATGGCACCCTCCTCCAGCGCCACGGCGATCCGGCCCGGGGTCACATCGATGATCCGCGCCTTGCCGTGCGCCGAGTCGGTGATCACCCCCGCCTGCGACCCGGTGAACGAGCGGGCCTCCAGCCCGAGGTTGGCGATCGCCATCGCCAGCAGCGCCATCGAGATCCGCTCACCGGCGGTGAGCAGCATGTCCAGTTCCCGGCCGGGGGGCAGCGGGCTGACCTGTTTGGCCAGGTCGTGCAGTTCGTCCGTGGTGTCACCCATGGCCGACACCACCACGACCACGGAATGCCCGGCCTTCCGGGTAGCCACGATGCGCTGGGCCACCCGCTTGATGCCGTCGGCATCGGCCACCGAGGATCCACCGTACTTCTGCACGACAAGGGCCACGGGTGAGCCGCTCCTCCCGCGTTCCGGCTGCTGGCCGCTTGAGTGTACCTACCCGGCCGGAGTGAGCCGCCAGGGTTTTCCCGGCGGATGGCCGCCGGCCCGGTCAGCCCGGCCGGGTCTCCTCGGGAACGTCCAGGGTGGCGTGGGCGAGCACGGCGTGCAGCGCCCGCAGCGCGGCGGTGCCGTGTGTGCCCCAGTGGCTCACGTAGGAGTACTGCCACCACCACAGCGCTTCCAGCGGGCGTCCGGCCCGGTAGTGCTGTAGCCCGTGGATGAGGTCGGCGGCGACCGCCGCCAGGTCGTCGGACAGCCGGAAGGCGGTCGGCCCGCTATCGGCGTACGGGTCGAACAGCTCCGCGTACTCGTCGCATTCGGCCAGCCGCTTGGCCAGGCCGGAACGCAGCACATCGAGGTCCGGGTCGGCGCCCACGTCCGGCTCCCAGTTGTCCGGCAGGATGACATCCTTGCTCGCGCCCAGTTGCGCGCCGGCCAGCAGGATCTGGGAGACTTCCAGCAGCAGCAGCGGCACCGTCTCATTGCCGCCCTCGCCCCGGGCCAGGGCCATGATCCCGTCCAGGAAGTCCCGGGCCTGCTCGGCGATCCGGTCGGCGAGCGGGTTCCACCCTTCGGCAGCCGCTGGAGCCACGCCCCGGGCCGCGCCCGGGCCGTCGCCCGGACGGGTGCCGCCCGGGCCGTTGCTGACAGTGCTCATCGGTGTCCTCGCAGGTGTTGTACCGCGCGGTGGCCCGCGGCCCCGCTGCCGAAGTCCCGGCCTGCCCGGGGCCATCCGAACTTGCCGGGGACACGCCGGGACATGAGGCCAGGCCGGGCCGCCCGGTGCGGCCCGGGTCCGTCACACATCCAGCAGCCTCCGCCCCTCGAACGCCCGGCCCAGCGTGACCTCGTCGGCGTACTCCAGGTCACCGCCGACCGGCAGCCCGCTGGCCGGCCGGGTCACCCGGATCCCCAGCGGCTTGACCAGCCGCGCCAGGTAGGTCGCGGTAGCCTCACCCTCCAGGTTGGGGTCGGTGGCCAGGATCAGCTCGGTTATGCTGCCGTCCGCCAGCCGCGCCATCAGCTCCCGGATCCGCAGGTCCTCCGGGCCGATCCCGTCGATCGGGCTGATCGCGCCGCCCAGTACGTGGTACCGGCCGCGGAATTCGCGGATCTTCTCGATGGCGGCCACATCCTTGGGCTCCTCCACCACGCAGATGACCGCCGGGTCGCGGCGTGGGTCGCGGCAGATCCGGCACTCCTCTTCCTCGGCCACGTTGCCGCAGACCCGGCAGAACCGGACCTTCTCCGTCACCTCGACCAGCACAGCCGCCAGCCGGCGCACGTCAGCGGGGTCCGCGGCCAGCAGGTGGAACGCGATCCGCTGCGCGCTCTTCGGACCGACGCCCGGCAGCCGGCCGAGCTCGTCGATCAGACTCTGGACGATCCCCTCATACACCGGCGTCAGCCACGCAGGTCACCACCGCCAGGCAGGTCGCCATGGGGCAGGTCGCCGCCGGGAGCGTCGTCGCCGGGGAGGCGGCCGCCGCGCGGCTCGCCGCCATGCGGCTGGCCGGGGAAATCCCCGATGCCCGGGATGCCGGGCAGCCCGGTCGCGTCCCCGACCGCCCCGCCGAGCCCGCCGATGCCGGACGCAAGCGGCCCCATCTTCTCCTGCTGCAGCTCGGACGCGGCCCGGTAGGCGTCACGGACGGCCGCCAGGACCAGGTCGGCGACCGTCTGCGCGGTCTCTGCCGGGTCGGTGGGCTCGATGACGGCCGGGCTGATGGTCAGGTCCACCAGGTCACCCTGCCCGTTGACCTTCGCCTTCACCAGGCCGCCGCCAGCGCTGCCCTCGACGACCGCGTCAGCGAGTTCCTGCTGTGCGTTCATGAGCTGGTCCTGCATCTGCTGCGCGGCCGCGAGCAGTTGCTGC
Source organism: uncultured Actinomycetes bacterium (assembly GCA_963837515.1). Lineage (GTDB taxonomy): Bacteria > Actinomycetota > Actinomycetes > Streptosporangiales > Streptosporangiaceae > RYN-230. The sequence continues at coordinate 38,880 of CAWINT010000011.1, read as the reverse complement.
ATATCGATCTGGCCGCCAGGGTCCACGCTGCCCTCACCCGGAACCGTCATCTCGCGCCGCACCTGCGCGGCTGGGGGTGCCCGCCAGCCGCCCGGCCCGGGCGGCCCGCGGAGCCTGTCGCTGTCAACCCTACGGCCTGCGGGCCGTGCTGGAAGCACCGCACGCCGGAGAGTACCGCACGCCGGAGAGTACAAAGGTGGACCGGCCGGGTCAGGTCTCGTCGATGATCTCCCCGCCGAGCTCACGCTTGATCAGGTCCATCCCGGTCAGGCCGTTGCTGGCTGGTGCTACCGGTTCGCTGTCGTACCGGGCCTCATCCGACAGCTCGCCCGGCGGTTCGAGGTCAGGCCGTGGCGGGACGCTGTCCTGCTGAACCACCGCCGGGGCCCGCGCGCTCAGCTCATCCGGGCCGCGGTGGTCGCTGCGCGGCGCCCCCGGCATGGCCGCCAGCTGGGCGGCGGACATCGCCTTGACCCGCAGCGGGCTGCCGAGCACCGTCTGGAGCACGCCTGCCAGGTCCTGGTCGTACCCGCCGGTGACGAACCCTTTGACTTGGCCTTCCCCGGCGAACAGCACGATCAGGGCACCGTCTTCGACCGAGTGCACGGTGGCCGAGCTGAGCAGCATCCAGGCCACCCGGCGCTGGCTCTTGACCGCGTCCAGGATCTGCGGCCAGCGCTGCTGGATCAGGCTGGTGGTGGGCGGGCCGTCCGGCCGGGCGGCCTGGTCCCGGGCGGCGGGCGGCCGGGCGGGAGCGTGTTCCGGGCTAGGCGCAGCCGGTTCCGGGCGGGACTGCGGCTGGGCGGGAGCGTGTTCCGGGCTAGGCGTAGCCGGCCGCGGCGGCTCGGCGCGCGGCGGCTCGGCCGCACGGTCCCGGACCGGGGTACCTGGTGCCTGGCGGGCCCCACCCGCCGGGACGGACCCACGCTCCCTTCTCTCCTGGCCGGGTGCCCCCTGACCAGGTGCCCCCTGGCCAGGTGCCCCCTGGCCTGTGGCTGCCGGGGGTGCGGGAGGTGCGGTACGGGCCAGTGCGGCGCGGGCGGCGGCCGCACCGGACGCCGCTGGCGTGGCCGGCTGCGCAGGCTGTGCCGCCGGAGCGGTCTCGCCACCGTTCAGCCCGGGCCGCCCGGCGGCCGGGACGGCTCCGTCCTCCAGCCGCCGTTCCAGCCGTTCCAGCCGGGCCAGCAGCGCTTTCTCGCCGGTGCTGGCACCGGGCAGCAGGATCTGCGCGCACATGAGTTCCAGCAGCAGCCGCGGCGAGGTCGCACCGCGCATCTGGATCAGGCCCTCGCTGACGATCTCCGCGGCCCGGGTCAGCTCGGCCGGGCCGAACCGGCCCGCCTGCTCGGTCATCCGGTCCAGCCGGTCGGCGGGGATGTCAAGCAGCCCGGTCTGGGCCGCGCCGGGCACGGCCTCCAGCACAATCAGGTCGCGGAACCGGTCCAGCAGGTCGGCGGCAAAGCGGCGCGGGTCGTGGCCACCCTCGACCACCCGGTTGACCGCGCGGAACACGGCCGCGCCGTCACCGTCCGAGAACGCCTCCGCGACCTCGTCCAGCAGGGTGTCGTCGGTGTAGCCGAGCAGGGCCACGGTCCGGTCGTAGCGCAGCCCGTCCTCACCCGCGCCAGCCAGCAGCTGGTCGAGCACGGACAGGGAGTCCCGTACCGAGCCGGCCCCGGCCCGGACCACGAGCGGCAGCACGGTCGGCTCGAACGAGATCTGCTCCGCGGCCAGGATCTGCTCCAGCAGATCACGCAGGATCGCCGGGGGCACCAGGCGGAACGGGTAGTGGTGGGTACGCGACCGGATGGTCGCGATCACCTTCTCCGGCTCGGTGGTGGCGAAGACGAACTTGAGGTGCGGCGGCGGTTCCTCGACGAGCTTGAGGAGGGCGTTGAACCCCTCCCGCGTCACCATGTGCGCCTCATCGATGATGTAGATCTTGAACCGGCCGGACACCGGCGCGTAGAACGCCCGCTCGCGCAGATCCCGCGCATCGTCCACGCCGCCGTGCGAGGCGGCGTCGATCTCGATCACGTCCAGGCTGCCTGGCCCGTCGGGCGCCAGCGCGACACACGACTCGCACTTGCCGCACGGGTCCGGGGTGGGTCCCTCCACGCAGTTCAGCGAGCGGGCCAGGATCCGGGCACTGGACGTCTTGCCGCAGCCGCGCGGGCCGCTGAACAGGTAGGCGTGGTGCACCCGTCCGGTGCGCAGCGCCTGCTGGAGCGGCTCGGTGACGTGGTCCTGACCGCGCACGTCCGCGAAGGTGGCGGGCCGGTACCGGCGGTAGAGCGCCAGGCGGGGCGGCGGCCCACCGGGCCGGTCCGGGTCCACTGGAACGGTGCTGGGCACGTCGCCGGTCATGACCTCACCCTCGCGGTGCCGGGTTAGCGGTACCGGACTGGGGGCCCCGGGGTTAGCCCGGCCGGACCCTCGCGGTGCCGGATAAGGACCCCCCGCACACCCGCCAGAGCCCGCGTACCCTTGCTGCCTTCCGGCCCTGGGGGAGTTGGCGGGGTAAGCGCCGTGCGGGGGGTCGCCGACCAGTGTAGCCATGACCGCGACCCAGTCGTGCCCATCCGGTCCCGGCGGGGCCACACCGGGTCCCCGGCACCGGTAAGCTTGCCGCGGAGGATTCGCCTAGTGGCCTAGGGCGCACGCTTGGAAAGCGTGTTGGGGGCAACCCCTCAGGAGTTCGAATCTCCTATCCTCCGCCAACCTCGTCACCCCGATCGTCGCACATCGAATACAGGTCGATGATCGGCCATCTCCCGGCCGCACCGCTACGGCTCCAGCGCGGTGCTCGGCGAGACGGTCGGCGGCGCAGCATGGCCACCATGATGGGCAGCTGAGCTGTAACCGCCGTGAGCGACCGGAACACGGCCGCGGCGAGCTCGCCGCGGCGGGCATCCGCGGCCCGCTGCACGGCAGCGGATTGTGGGCGCTGTGCCTGGAACACCTGGTAGCTGTGGTACGGCATCATGGCCGCCGCCGCGTTCGCCTCGGACTATTTCTGGCCGACCTGGGTCGTCGGGAGGCGGGCGGCTCATCTCCCGTCCCGGTGCGGTTACGGCCGGATGGCCCCCGCTCGCGACGTCCATGTGGTCGATGATGTGGCTAAGCCGGGGCGTGCCGGATCGTGACGATGACGTATCTACCTGGCCGGCGTGGACGGCATCGAGCTGTCCCAGGACATGATCGACCGGATGCGCGAAAAGCCCGGCGGGAACACCCCCGAAGTGATCATCGGGGACATGTCCCGTGCCTGCACCGGGCGCCGCTACGGGCTGGCCTACCTCGTCTACAACACCATCGGCAACTTGCTCAGCCAAGACGACCAGGTCCGCTGCTTCCAAAACGCCGCCCGTCACCTCGCCGAGGGCGGCGTGTTCGTCCTCGAATGCCGGGTACCCACCGCCCCCGCCCGCCCGGGCGGCCAGTTCGTTGACGCCGAGCGCATCGCGGCCGATCATGTCATGATCGGCGTCTGCCACTACGATCCGGTGACCCAGATTCTCGACAACAATCACGTCCGCATCAGTGCCGACGGAATCATCCTCGCACCAATCAGCCTGCGGCTGGCCGGTGCGCCTGAGTTCGACCTGATGGCCCGTATCGCCGGGCTCCGGCTGCGCGAACGCTGGGGAGGCTGGAACGGCGAGCCCTACACCGCCGCCAGCTGGCGGCACATCAGCGTCTACGAGCCAGCAGCCGCCCCGTAGCATTCGCCGGCCCAGGCAACGGTTTTTCCTGCTGGCCGAAATGCCGGATGAAGCCGGAAGTGTTCCGGCCACCCGCTCAGATCGCAGAGCGGTAACGACCATGGGTTACCGAACGGTATCGAACGCAAGCAGATTAACCTGGCGGACCTGGAATGGCATGACGCAGCCGGGCCTGGCGCTGCCGCGCCCGCGTTACCGGCGTGGCCGACCCTAGTTGACCGGCCATGACGGCCGCGGACCTGCTGCCTCCTAGGCTGAAGGCGGGTGATTTTCGGTGGCTGAGCCGCTGGCCAGTGACGATCCCCGTCAGGTGGGCGGCTACCGGCTGCGCGCCCGGCTGGGCACCGGTGGCATGGGTCAGGTCTATCTGGCCATCACCCCAGCGGGCCGGCGGCTGGCGCTCAAGATGGTGCGGGCCGAGTTCGGTGACGATGAGCACTTCCGCGCCCGGTTCCGGCAGGAGGTGGCGGCCGCCCAGCGGGTGCACGGCCTGTTCACCGCGCAGGTGCTGGACGCCGACCCGGACGCGCCGCAACCCTGGCTGGCCATCTCCTATGTGCCCGGGCCGTCGCTGCGGCAGGCCGTCTCGGAATGCGGCCCGCTCCCCCGGGACACCGTGATTCTGCTGACAGCGGGCATCGCCGAAGCGCTCCAGGCGATCCACGCGGCCGGCATCGTGCACCGTGACCTCAAGCCGTCCAACGTGATCCTGGCCGCCGACGGCCCGCGGGTGATCGACTTCGGGATCGCCCGGACCGCGGCCGCGGCCGCCATCACCGCGGGCGGGATCCGGGTCGGCTCACCCCGGTTCATGGCGCCGGAGCAGGCCGGGTGCCACGGCAGCACGTCTGCGGTGGACGTGTTCGCGCTCGGCTCGCTGGCGGGCTACGCCAGTACCGGCCGACCGCCGTTCGGTAGCGATCATGCGCTCGCCGTGCTCAGCCGGGTGCTTAACGAGGCGCCCAGGCTGGACGGGTGCCCGCCGGACCTGTGCAGGCTGATCGAGCGCTGCCTGGCCAAGGACCCCAGCCAGCGTCCCGGGCCTGGGGACATCATCGATACGTGCCGGGACCTGGCTGGTGGCGTACTGTCCTTCGAGCGCCCGTGGCTGCCCGCCGCCATCTCCGCGGCCGCGGCGGCCGCGTCCCCGAACGTCGCACCGAAGGAACCAGGCCCGCCCGCTGCCAGCCCGGCCACAGCCAGCCCGCCCGCTGCCAGCCCGCCCGCCGGCCGGCCCGGCGGGGCCGAAGTGCCGGGCGGGGCGGCAGCGGGGACTGGCCGGGCGGCGGAGCCACCGGAGCCGGCTGAACGGCGACTGGACCTGGGCCAGTGCCACGGGGAGCGGCACAGGCGGCCCGTCCGGGGCCGGGCTGGCGAAGTGGGCTCTCGCCGACGGCGCGGCCCAGCTGGCCATCGAGGTGGGCGGCCCCGTCCCGGTAGCTTCGGGTGGAACCACCCCGGCCAACTCTCCCGGGTTAGACCCGGCCCACGCCGCGCGCGCCGACCCGGTGCTACCAGACCCTGCTGGCCAGGCCGAAAGAGACACCCCTCAGCCGGACGCAGCCGACCGCCACCGGGCCATCCGCCGGAGGAAGGCGGCCGTGGCCGCGGTCATCGCCGCGCTGATCGCCGCGGCCGGTACCACCGCTATGCTCCGGCCAGGAACTGGGCCGTCCGGGCGGCGGCTCAGGCCGCCACCCGCGGCCGGGCAGCCATTCGTTCCAGGCTCATCCCGGATCCGGGGCCGCCGCACTCTGGGCGGCCGTAACACGCCGGGTTCCGCCAAGCGACTGCGGGCAACCGCACGCTATCCGGCCCCGGACGGGGCGACGACTTCCCCGGGCGCACCGAACTCGCCCGCCCCGGCCACGCCGGCCCCCGGGCCGGTGCCGACAGCGACGCCGCCGCTGACCGGGCGGGCCGCCTTCGGCGGCACCTGGGACGGCACCGTCAGCGAACCCGGCTGGACCACCAGCCGCTGGACGGTGGAACTGGTAATCCCCGAGTCCGGGAACCAGGGCAGCTACAGCGCGCCCTCGTTAGGCTGCTCCGGCGCGCTGCACATCACCGGCACGGCCAGCAGCACGATGACGGCGCACGTCAACACGAACGGTACGGGCACCGGCTGCGCCAAGACGGCGGCGCTGTCCCTCTCCCTCACCGGTTCCGAACTCGACATGACCTGGGCACCGAACGGCCCGAACAAAGCACCGGGGACGGGCACGCTGTCCAGCGGCTGATCACCACCGTGCCACCGGGCGGACCGCGCCACTCTGGACGGCCCCGGCTCCGACGGGCTCAGCCGACCCGGTCGAGCCAGTAGCAGATCTGCGGGCCGGCCGAGACCCGCCGGAACCCGGCCTTCTCCAGCACTCGCTGGGACGCCGAATTGCCCGGGGCGGTCTGGGCCAGCACCGCCGTCACCACCGGGTGCCGCCAGGCGAGGGCGGCCATGAGCTGCACGGCCTCGGTGGCGTAGCCGCGGCCGCGGCGGGACGGCACGATGCCGTAGCCGACCTCCACCGTGCCGTGTTCCGGGGGGCCGGCGAAACCGATGCCGCCGACGACCAGCCCGCTCCAGCGCTCGATCACCTGCCGATGTCCCCAGGTGGGGTCGGCCCCGGACCAGGCGGCTGGTCCGGCCCGGTCGAGCAGGCCCGCGATCATCAGGTCATCCTCGGCCGGATAGTCATCGGCCCAGTCGTCCAGGCGGCACCCGCCGACGAGCGCGCCGACGACCGCCGGCGTGACCGGCCTGAGCAGCAACCGGCCACTCCGGCGGTCCGGCCTGGCCGGCCCGGGCGGCCCGGGCGGCCCGGGCGGCCCGGGCGGCCCGGGCGACGCGGAGGTCACGGAGGTCACGGAGGTCACGGGGGTCACGGGGGTCGCGGGGGTCGCGTCTGCAGGGTCCATCGCCCTCCATTGTGGCCGGCCGTTCCGCGCGCTGCCGGTCGCCAATGTGCCAGATGCTGGCTGCTGTTACAGCTGATTAGTTCTGTTTGTCCACCGCACCGACCTGCTGCGCTCTCTGCACGATTCCACTGCGGGCGGCCCGGCCGCCCTGGCATGCTGCCGTCAGTGCACCGTCAGGCCCGGAGAAAGGTGCGGCAAGCCGAGTAACCGGGTACCCCCCGTCGTGAGGAGCCTTGTGAGTTCAGTATCCAGGCATCGCAGGAAACGGAAGATCAGGCGGACCGGGCAGCACACCGCACCGTCGCAGGTGGAAAAGGTCGCGCAGACAGCGGGAAAGGCAGCACCCGCCGTTGTCGTCGTCGGGGCCATCGCCGCGGCCGTTCCCCAGATCGACGGATCCGCCGCGGCCGCGAGCGTGGCGTCAGCCCAGCACGTGGACCACGCCCGCCTGGACGCGGCGGAGTTCCCGTCGCACGCCGCTGAGACCGCCGTCACCGCCGCGCGCAGCGGCACCACTGAACACAGCGCCACCGAACGCAGCGCCACCGCCGCGCGGACCTACACCGTCCAGTCCGGGGACACCCTGTCCGGGATCGCCCAGCGCTTCTACGGCCTGGCTGACGACTGGCGTGGGCTGTACACGGCCAACAACTCGGAGATCGGCAATCCGCAGTTGATCTACCCGGGCCAGCAGCTGAAGCTGCCGCAGCACCTGCCCACCGCCACGCTGAGCGCCCAGACCAGCAGCTACCCGCCGCGGCACGCCGCGCCGAGCAGCGGCGAAGCCAGTGGGCAGACGGGCAGCGCGGGCCAGGCGGCCGGTCCCAGTCAGCCCGCTACCACCCAAGTGGCCAGCACCAGCGGCACGGGCCTGGCCGGCACCCTGAGCTGCTCGGGGCTGGAACAGCTCTGGGAGTCGGCCGGCGGCTCGCCCGCTGTGGCGGTGACCGCGGCCTCGATCGCCATGGCCGAGTCGGGCGGGAACCAGTACGCCACCGGCACTGTCGGGGAGCGCGGCTACTGGCAGATCAACCCGGTCAACGGCGCGTTGTCCACGTACGACCCGCACGGCAACGCACGCGCCGCGGTGATCATGTCCGGCAACGGCAGCAACTGGTCACCTTGGACGACTTACACCAGCGGCGCCTACGCGGGCCGCTGCTGACCCAGCCGGGAGGGTGGGCCCGCGGTGCCACGGCGCCGCTGACCCCGGGAAAAGGCCGGTCCGCGGCGCGAGTCAGCGCCGCGGACCGGCCGCCTGGGGCCCGTGGCCGTGGCGAGCTGGCGGCCGGCTGGGCGCGCTGCGCCGGGCTGCTGGAGCGGGCGGTGGACAGCTATGCGGTCAGCTGAGCCGCGCGGCGCCGCCCGCTAGGGATGCCACGCGGTAGCTGTCGGGGACGCCACGCGATAGGTGCCCGCGGCCGGCCTCCTGCCCGGGACGGGGCCGCGATGTGCAGCGACCGGCGTCGCGGGCGGCACTCAACTAGACTCGGGCTGTGATCTTCAAGCAGGTCGGGGACGAGCGGCCCTATCCGGACCACGCCCGCACGACGCGGGAGTGGGCCCAGGTGCCGCCGCGGCCGGTCCGGCTCGACCAGCTGATCACCACCAAGGCCGTGCTCGATCTCCGGCTGCTGCTGTCCAAGGAGTCCACCTTCTACGGGGACCTGTTCCCGCACGTGGTTCAGTGGCGCGGGGAGCTGTACCTGGAGGATGGCCTGCACCGGGCGCTCGGCGCCGCCCTGCACCAGCGGTCGGTGCTGCATGCCCGGGTTCTCGACCTCGACACGGGCGAGCCCGCGCAGCCCGCGCCGGGCGCCACCGCCCTGGACGCGGTCGGGCTGGAGACCGCGGCGCCGCTGGACGACTCCGCCGCCCCGGACGCCTACCTGCGGGACAGCCAGCCGCGGGACAGGCGGTGGCACCCGGTGGCCGCACCCACCGCGCCACACCGGCCGAAGCACTCCCGCCGCAGGTCAGATCGCGGCGGGGGGCTTGCGGGCTGACGGCCGGCGGGACAGCCTGGCCCCCGCCCGGCCTGGCAGGCGGGGGGACGGCCCGCCCGCGGGGCGGGTGCTCACGCCACTGCCGGCCGTCGAGGCGGGTGGAGGAGTTCGGTGCGGCTTGACCGGCTCCGGGTGCAGCGCCGCCTGCTGCAGCTGCGGGGTCATCCACTCCAGCATGGGCGGCACCAGGTCACGCCAGGTGGCCATGGTGTGGCCCCCGCCGGGGACCACGTCGAGCCGGACGGTGGGCTGGCGGGCCAGCAGCACCTGCTGGAACCGCCGCGCTTGCCGCAGCCCCGCCGGATCCTTGCCGCCCACCCCGAGCCAGAACGGCGGGATCGTGGCGCTGACCGGCAGGTCGCCGACCCGCCGCTGCGGGGTGTTCGTGCGGCGCAGGGCCGCGCTGCCACCGAACGGGGCGACCCGCTGCGGGGGGTTCCCCAGCTGGTCCCGGTCCGGCGTGAAGTAGCCGCTGAGCACCCCGGCCGCACCGTACCGGAGCCGGTACACCAGGGCCAGGTTGGCGGCGCAGTACCCGCCCTCGGAGTAGCCGCCGACGCCCCAGGCCCGGCCGGGGGGCTGCACCCGCAGCAGGTGCGGCAGGTAGGCCGGCAGGTCGAGGGCCAGGTACGTGGCATCCTGCGGGCCGCCCACCACGTTCAGGCACTGCAGCGAGGTCCGCCGGGCCCCGTTGGGGTCCGGCATGAGCAGGACGGCGGGCTTGACCGCCCCGTCGGCCAGCAGCGCCTGGTAGGCGGAGGTGATGCCCACCACGTTGACCCAGTCTGCCGGGGTGCCGGGGTACCCGTTCAGCAACTCGATGACCGGGAACCGGTAACGGCTGTAGCCAGCGCGGAAGTACTGCGGGGGCAGGTAGACGTAGACCGTCCGGCGCAGCTGGCTGATCTTCCCCGGCACGGTGAGGCGGAGCGTCTGGCCGCGCGCCGCAGCGTTCTGCTCGTTGATCCGGCCGCCCAGCATGGCGCTGATCTGCCGGGCCGAGGCGCGGTTCACCGCCGTGGCCGCCGCGACCTGGCTGGTCCCCTGGCCGCCCAGGTCGGCCGCCACCGCCGTCCACGTCTGGTAATAGTCGTAGTACTTGTTGACCGCCGCCACCCCGAAGAGCATCGCGGGCACGAAGGCCAGGCACCCGGCGAAGACGCGGAACACCGGCTGCCGGGCCAGCGCCAGCCAGCCGACCAGCGCGCAGAACACCACCATCAGCAGGATGAACAGCGCCGTGCTCTGCGGCTCTAGCACTCCACTCTCCTCGGCCACGGCATCGGCGGTCGGCCACAACTGGCGACGGTGTGCACGCCCCCTCCACCACCGGGCGTGAGCATACCGGACCTCGCCGTGTACGCGAGGGTGATCGCGGGCCCGCGGCTGAGCGTTGGGTCGCCGGCCGCGGATTACCCGGCGCGGCGCCGATCAAGCATCCGCCAGGCCCGGTCACCACGGACTCGCTCCGGCCGCGCCGGAAGCTGCCGCAGTCCATTGTGGATCCTTGACGGGCGTCACTGTCCCGATATTATCGGGGTCACCTGGCCAGGAAAGGGGTGTGGGTGACTAGCTTCCGGCTGAGCGACGACCAGCAGGAGTACCTGCGCTGGGTGCGCGAAGTAAGCGTCGGCAAGCTCGCCCGGGAGGCGGCCGCGTCCGGTCGCGTTGACCGGGCGATGATCCGGACGATGGGTGAGCTCGGCCTGCTCCGCGGACTGTTCGGTGGACACCCGGGTGAGGCGCCGCGAGACGCGGCAGCGATGCAGTTGTGCCTCCTGCGCGAGGCGATCGCACAGGTCAACAACGAGGCAGAGACCGCGCTCGCATTGCAGGGGCTCGGCAGTTACCCGATCTTGCAGTCCGGTTCTCAGCAACTGGTGCAGCGCTGGCTGCCCAGGGTGATCTCCGGTGCGGCGGTTGCGGCGTTCGCCCTGACGGAACCGGACGCGGGATCGGACGCCGCCGCGCTGCAACTGCGGGCCGAGCGGGAGGGCGCCCAGTGGGTCCTGACGGGAGAGAAGCTGTGGATCTCGAACGCGCCGGACGCCGATATCTACACGGTTTTCGCGCGCACCACACCGGACGCCGGTGCGCGGGGTGTCACCGCGTTCGCCGTCCCGGGTGAGAGCGCGGGACTGTCCGGGGAGCCGCTGGAGATGATCTCCCCGCACCCGATCGGCCGCCTGGTTTTCGACGGTGTCCGGGTCGGCGCGGATGCGGTGCTCGGTGAGGTCGATCGCGGGTTCGTCGTGGCCATGCGCACGCTCGACCTGTTCCGGCCGAGCGTCGGTGCGTTCGCCGTGGGAATGGCCCAGGCGGCGCTGGACGTGACGATCGCTCACGTGCGTGAACGCAGGGTTTACGGGGCGCCGCTGGCGAGCCAGCAGGCGGTGGCGCACCGGATCGCCGACATGGCGGTGGAGCTTGAGGCGGCCCGGCTGCTGGTCTACGCCGCGGCCTCGGCCTACGACGAAGGCCGGGAGCCGGGGCTGCAGAGCCGGCGGTCGGCGATGGCCAAACTGTACGCCACCGAGGCTGCGCAGCGGATCATCGATGGCTGTGTTCAGCTGCACGGCGCGGTGGCCCTGCGGCGGGGGCACCTGCTCGAGCACCTGTATCGCGACGTGCGCTCGCTGCGTATCTACGAGGGTGCGTCCGAAGTCCAGAGATCCATCATTGCCCGCAATCTGATCGGCAGGGATTACACCCGATGACGTATCGCTTCCATGCGTCCCAGCGACTCACCGCACACTGGCAGCACTTCAAGTTCGTGACGGCTGACGGCGTAGCGACGGTGACGCTCGACCGTCCGGAGAAGCTCAATCCACTGACGTTCGAAAGCTACGCCGATCTGCGTGACCTGCTCGGCGAGCTGCCGCACCACCAGGATGTGCGGGTACTGGTCATTCGCGGTGCGGGCAAGGGGTTCTGCGGCGGCGGCGATGTCAACGAGATCATCGGCGAGCTGATCAAGATGGAGCCGCGTGACCTTATGCGGTTCACGAAGATGACCAGTGCGGTGATCCGTGCCATGCGGGAGTGCCCAATCCCGATCATTACGGCGATTCACGGGATCGCGGCCGGCGCCGGCGCCGTCGTAGCGCTCGCTTCCGACTTCCGGGTCGTCAGCACGTCCGGGCGCTTCGCGTTCCTGTTCACCAAGGTGGGGCTCTCCGGCGGTGACATGGGGGCGGCGTACCTGCTGCCGCGCGTCGTCGGCTTCGGCCGGGCCACCGAGCTGCTGATGCTCGGAAATACGATCGACGCGGCCACCGCGGACCGGTACGGCCTGGTGTCGCGCATGGTACCCGACGACGAGCTGGACGCGGCCGTCACTGATCTCGCCCGGACGCTCGCCGATGGTCCGACGCTCGCGCTCGCGCAAACGAAGTCGCTGCTCACCGCCGAACTGGACATGTCGCTGGCGTCGTCGATGGAGCTCGATGCGATGACTCAGGCGCTGCTCATGACCACGCGTGACCACGCGGAGTTCCACGCTGCCTTCAACGAGCGCCGCGCCCCGCGATGGGAGGGCCGGTGAACGGCACCGAACAGATCGCACTTGTCACCGGGGCGGGGCGGGGCATCGGCCGCGCGATCGCCCAGCGGCTGAGCCGAGAGGGGTTCCGTGTCGCGCTGGTGGCGCGGGATCGCGCGCAACTCGAGCAGACCGCGGGCGGCTGCTCCGGGCCGGCCGTGGCGCTGCCCGCCGACGTCACCGAGCCCGGCTCGGCCGATCGCCTGTACACCGAGATCGAACGGATGTGGGGCGCGGTCAACGTCCTGGTTGCGAATGCCGGTGCGGGCCACTCGGCCCGGCTGGAGCGCACGACCGATGCCGACTGGCAGCGGATGCTGGATCTGAACCTGACCGCGCCGTTCCGTTTCGTCCGGCGCGCGGTCCCGTCCATGAGGGAAGCGGGCTGGGGGCGGATCGTCGTGCTGGCGTCCAGCGCGGCCCACATCGGCGCGCCCTACCTCGCTGCGTACACCGCGAGCAAGCACGGGGTACTGGGCCTGGTCCGCTCGGTGGCGGCCGAGCTCGCCCGGACCGGCGTGACGGTCAACGCCGTGTGTCCCGGTTATGTGGACACGGCGATGACGGAGCAGACGATCGCGAACATCGTGGCCTCGTCCGGGCGCAGCCCCGAACAGGCCCGGGAAGCGCTGGAACGCAAGCAGCCGATCGGCCGCCTGATCGCGCCCGCCGAGGTGGCCGGGGCAGTGTGGTTCTGCGTCAGCAACAGCGCGCTGACGGGGCAGGCGATCAATGTGGACGGAGGCACGGTGCCGTGAGCCTCGAACGGAGAAATCCGCCGGAGCTGGCCGAGCCACGGGGGTTCTCCCACGCGGTCATCGGATCCGGGACGACCGTGTTCCTGGCCGGGCAGACCGCGCTCGACCAGACCGGACGGATCGTCGGCGCGGGCGTCGTTGCGCAGTTCGAGCTGGCCCTGGCCAACCTGCTGGCCGCCCTGCGGGCCGCGGGCGGCGAACCGGGCCAGCTGGCGAGTCTCACCGTCTACGTGACGGACATGGAGGACTACCAGGCGAACGCCCGTGCGATAGGACGGGTGTGGCGCCGCTTGGTCGGCCGGGACTATCCCGCCATGGCAGGCATCGGCGTGGCGCGCCTGTGGGATGCCGAGGCGCTCGTCGAGCTGCAGGGTTTCGCCGTAGTGTGACGCCCGGGCCGGGGGCGTCGTTAGCCGTCGCCGGACTGCTTGAGCAGCGGCTCGACGAAGTCGTGGGCCGGTCCGGCCAGCCGCCGGCGCAGCTCGAAGAACGTGTCCGCGGCACGGATGCCGATCCAGCCGGGCGGGAGCACCTCCAACGGAAGCCCAGGCTCCAGATACGGCAGCTGGCGCCAGTCGGTGAGGGCGCTGACATAGTCGGCGAACGCGCGCGCGCTGTCGATATGGCGCCGCCGCCGGTAACTCGCGAGGACCGGCCCGTGGCGGCTCAGGAACGAGCCGTACAGCTCGTGCAGGCGGTCGAGATCCCACCATTCCCGCACCCGGTCGGCAGTGCTGGCGAAGCCAAGGTGATCGGACTGGAACAGCTCGATGTACGGCTCCAGCCCCTGCCGCACGAGGGTGCCCCGGGCCGCTTCGAGCAGATGAGCTGGCGCGATCCAGACGCCGGCCGACACCGTTCCGAACCCGAGCCAGGAGAGCCGGGAGCGTAGCTGGTGACGCTTGTCCCGCTCGGACTCCGGCACGCTGAACACCACGACCAGCCAGCCCTCGCCGGCCCGCGCGCGGCGACGTTCGAAGATGCGGCGGTCGCCCTCGTCCAGGATCACGCGAGCGGTGGCGGACAGCTCGTACCCGGCGGCGCCACTGACCTTTGCCGCTGTCAGCAGCCCCCGCCGCTTGAGCCGGAAGATCGACGAACGCACGGCCGGCTCGTCCACGCCGCACTGCGCCAGCAGCTGGATCAGCGCAGCGACGCTCAGCCAGCCGCCCGCTTCGCGAGCGTAAAGGCCGTATACGGTCACGATGAGCGCGCGCGGCTGCCCGCGCGCATTCTCCTCCAAGTCAATGGGCACGCGAGTCACCTTAACCGCTGCCACTTCGGGAACGGCTGGCTGCTCTCTCTAGCGCGCTATTGACTATCGTCACGAAGAGATAATACTTGGTCTATGACGCTCGTGGATCGAGGGCTCAGCCCGTCCGCACATGCCGACACCTTCTGCCGGGACCACCTGCCGCCCCGGCAGTCATGGCCGGATTTCACCAGGGAGCTGCCCGAGCTCCACTATCCGCAGCGGGTGAACTGCGGCGCCGAACTCCTCGACGCGGTGATCGGCCGGCTAGGGGCGGACCGCCGGTGCCTGCTCACGCCGGGCGGCGAAACCTGGACCTACGGCCAGTTGCGCGGCGAGGTCGATCGCATCGCCTGGGTGCTCACCGAGCAGCTCGGTGTCGTCCCTGGTCACCGCGTGTTGCTGCGCGGCCCGAACAACCCGGTACTGGCTGCCTGCTGGCTCGCGGTCATGAAGGCCGGTGCCGTCGCGGTCACCACGATGCCCTTGCTGCGCGCGTCGGAACTCGCCACGATCGCGGAGATCAGCGCGGTCAACCTCGCCATAACCGACGCGCGGTTCGCGGATGAGCTGGTCGCGGCGGATCTCAGCGGCGTACCCGTGGTCACCTATGGGACAGCGGGGCCGGATGACCTGACGGCGCGGATGCGGGCGGCGCCAGGCGGGTTCGCCGCAGTCGACACTGCCGCGGACGACGTCGCGCTGCTGGCCTTCACCTCAGGCACCACGGGACGGCCGAAGGCCACCATGCACTTCCATCGCGACGTGCTCGCGGTGACCGATACGTTCTCCCGGCACGTCCTGAAGCCACAGCCCGACGACATCTTCACCGGAACCCCACCGCTGGCGTTCACCTTCGGCCTGGGCGGCCTGCTGTTGTTCCCGCTGCGGGCCGGTGCGGCCACCCTGCTGATCGAGAAGGCGACGCCGGAGGAACTGGCCGACGCCATCGAGGCCAGCAACGTCTCTGTCTGCTTCACCGCCCCGACGGCCTATCGCGCCATGCTCCGCTCGAATCGAGCCGCGGCACTGGCGAAGCTGCGGCGGGCGGTGTCGGCGGGCGAGCACCTGCCCGAGGCGACCTGGCGGGGCGTGCACGAGGCGACCGGTCTGTGCCTGATCGACGGTATCGGCTCGACCGAGATGCTGCACATCTTCGTCTCCGCCGCCGACGGTGACATCAGGCCCGGCGCCACCGGGCGGGCCGTGCCCGGGTACCGGGCCGCGGTGCTCGACGAACGCGGAGAGCCGTTGCCGCCCGGCACCCCCGGGCGCCTCGCGGTGAAGGGGCCGACCGGCTGCCGGTACCTCGCCGATGACCGGCAGGGGAGGTACGTGCAGCACGGCTGGAACATCACCGGGGACACCTTCGTCGCGGATGAGGAGGGATATTTCCGGTACCTGGCGCGCAACGACGACATGATCGTCTCCTCCGGCTACAACATCGCCGGCCCGGAAGTCGAGGAAGCCCTGGCCGTGCATGGCGCCGTGCTGGAGTGCTGTGTCGTCGGCGTCCCCGACGACGAACGCGGGCAGCGCATCAAGGCGTTCGTCGTCCTTCGTCCGGGCATCACCGGGGACGACGCGCTGGCGGCCGAGCTCCAGAACTTCGTGAAACAGCGGATCGCGCCGTACAAGTACCCGCGCGCCGTCGAGTTCCTGGCCGACCTTCCGCGCAGCGCCACCGGGAAACTGCAGCGTTTCAAACTTCGTGATCAGCACCGCGCCGGTGACCGCTGAGCGCCGCGCGACCCCGCGCGCACGACGGCCGTCATTGATCGAAACGATGCGTCAGTAGGGAGCGACGATGCGGATCGCAGTGGTCGGCGGTGGCCCGGGAGGGCTGTACTTCGCCGCCCTCGCCAAGCAACTGAGCCCTGCCGACGAGATCACGGTCTGGGAGCGCAATGCCGCGGACGACACCTTCGGCTTCGGCGTGGTGTTCTCGGACGAGACACTCGGCGGCATCGAGCACGCCGACGAGTCGATCTACCGGCAGATGGAGCAGGATTTCGCCCGCTGGGACGACATCGACATCCACTTCCGCGGCCAGGTGTTCACCAGCGGCGGGCACGGTTTCGCCGCGATGAGCCGCAAGCGGCTGCTGCAGATCCTGCAACAGCGGTGCCGCGAGCTGGGCGTGGAACTGCGGTTCTGCACGCTCGCGCCGGACGTCGACCAGGTGGCGGCGGACTACGACCTCGTCGTGGCCGCCGACGGGGTGAACTCGGCGGTGCGCGCTCGCCACGCCGGCACCTTCCGGCCCTCGCTCGAAGTCCGCCAGTGCCGCTATATGTGGCTCGGTACCGACAAGGTGTTCGACGCATTCAAGTTCTACATCGAGCAGACGCCGCACGGCGTAATGCAGATCCACGGTTACCCGTTCGACGCGCGCGGCAGCACCTTCATCGTCGAGATGGCGGACGCGGTGTGGCGGCGGGCCGGCTTCGATGCCTTCGCCGCGCAGCAGTTCGCGCCGGGCGAGTCGGACGAGAAGTCAGTGGAGCTCATCCGGGAGCTGTTCGGCGGTGTGCTGGGCGACGCCATATTGCTCGTTAACAACTCGAAGTGGGTCAGTTTCACGACCGTGCGCAACGAGCGATGGCGGCAAGGAAACATCATCCTGCTCGGCGACGCCGCGCACACGGCGCATTTCTCGATCGGTTCGGGCACGAAGCTCGCGATGGAGGACGCGCTGGCGCTCGCCGCGTCCTTGCACGAGCAGCCCGATGTCGAGCGGGCGCTGCTCGCCTATGAGGCCGAGCGGCGACCGGTCGTCCTGTCCACCCAGCGGGCCGCGCAGGCCAGCCTCGAGTGGTTCGAGAACCTGGGGCAGTACGTGCACCAGGACCCGGTGCAGTTCGCGTTCAACATCCTGACCCGCAGCCGCCGGGTCACCTACGACAATCTCCGGGTCCGCGACCCTGAGTTCGCCGACACCGCCGACGCCTGGTTCGCCGGGCACGAAAAACAGCGGGGCAACGGCGACGGCGAGGTGCGGCCACCGATGTTCCAGCCGTTCCGGTTGCGCGGTCTGGAGGTGAGCAACCGGGTCGTCGTCTCGCCGATGGACATGTACCGAGCTCGCGAAGGCATGCCGAACGACTTCCATCTCGTGCATCTCGGCGGAAAGGCCCTCGGCGGCGCCGGCCTCGTCATGACGGAGATGGTGTGCGTTTCCGATATCGGCCGGATCACGCTCGGCTGCACCGGCATCTACACCGATGAACAGGCCCAGGCGTGGCACCGGATCACCGACTTCGTGCACCGCGAGACCACGGCGAAGATCGGCATTCAGGTCGGGCATTCGGGCCGCAAGGGCTCGACCCGGCTGATGTGGGAAGGAATCGACGAACCGCTGCCGGAGGGCAACTGGCCGGTTGTCGCGCCGTCGCCGCTGCCCTACCGCGAGGGGGTAAACCAGATTCCCCGGGAACTCACCGCCGACGATCTCGCTGAGCTTAAGCGACAGTTCGCCGACGCTGCTGCGCGGGCCGCGGGCGCCGGGTTTGACCTGCTGGAACTGCATTGCGCGCACGGCTACCTGTTGTCATCGTTTATCTCACCGCTGACGAACCACCGCACGGACCGCTACGGCGGATCGCTCCAGGCGCGGCTGCGGTTCCCGCTCGAGGTCTTCCGCGCGATGCGAGACGTGTGGCCGCAGGAGCGGCCGATGAGCGTCCGGATCTCGGCCACCGACTGGTGTGCCCACGGCATCACCGCCGAGGAGTCGGTCAAGATCGCCTGCGCCTTCGCCGCCGCCGGGGCGGACGTGATCGACGTGTTGACCGGCCAGGTACATCCGGATGAGAAGCCCGCGTTCGGCCGCTCGTACCAGACGCCCTTCGCCGACCGGATCCGCAACGAGACCGGGATCGCGACCATGGCGGTCGGCGTGATTTCGTCCTACGACGACGTCAACTCCATCGTGCTGGCCGGCCGCGCGGACCTATGCCTGCTGGGTCGCGCGCACCTGTACGACCCGAACTGGACGCTGCACGCCGCCGCCGAGCAAGGCTACGCCGGCCCCGGAGCCGAGTGGCCGCTGCCGTGGCAGGCCGGTTCGCGCCGTCCGCAAACCGGGCGGGCCGAAGAACCGAAGCCCAGATTGCACCTGCTCAAGAATGGGGTGGACGAGACGGTTCATCGCCGCTGGCTACCGTCCGGGACCTCAACTGAGACCGGAACTGGGACCAGGAGGTCATCGCAAGGCTGACCGGCTGCGACCGGCTGCGCATCGTCCCACGGCAGTGGCGGTGGAGGTGGGATTTGAACCCACGGAGGGGTTGCCCCCTCACACGCTTTCGAGGCGTGCGCCCTCGGCCACTAGGCGACTCCACCGCCGCCGAGCCTACCTGACCGGGGCCAGTGGGCCGGCGATACTGACTCAGCCGTTATCTGGCGGTGCCGCGGGATCAGCCGCCGGGCGGCGGGCGGCGAAGAAGCCGCGCAGCAGCGCCGCGCAGTCCGCGGCCAGCACCCCCCCGACGACCTCGGCCGGCTGGTCCAGCCGGCGGTCGCGCAGCACGTCCCACAGCGACCCGGCCGCGCCGGCCCGCGGGTCGGCCGCGCCGTACACCAGCCGGGGGATCCGGGCCGCAAGCGCCGCGCCGGCGCACATCGTGCACGGCTCCAGGGTCACCACCAGGGTGCAGTCGTCCAGCCGCCAGCCGCCCCGGGCCCGCGCCGCGGCCCGGATGGCCAGCACCTCGGCGTGCGCGGTCGGGTCCTGAGTCTTCTCCCGCTCGTTGTGGCCCCGCCCGACGACAGTCCCGGCCGCGTCGAGCAGCACGGCGCCGACCGGGACATCGGCCGGACGTTCCCGGGCCGCGGCGGCCGCCTCGGCCAGGGCGGCCCGCATCGCGGGCTCGAAGCCGGCCGCGTAGCCGGTGCTCACCGGGAGGGCCGGCCCGGCCGGCTTTTCACGGCCCCAGGACGGCGTCGAGCGCCCGGTCCAGCGCGTGGCCGAAGCCGAGCCGCCGGGCGACGCTGGCCAGCGCCTCGTCCGGGAACATGTCCAGGTCCCCGGACAGCGAACCCAGGTCCATCTCGTCCACACCAAGGTCTGCGAAGATCGACATGTCCCCGGCCGGCAGCACCTGGTCGAGGTCGTCCTCGCCGGGGATCGGGATGTCCAGGTACTCGAGCACCTGCCGGGCCAGCGGCCAGTCCACCGCCGCGGTCAGGTCGGACAGGAAGAGGGACACCTGACCGCCCAGCAGCCGCAGCAGGACGAAGAAGTCGTCGCCCACGGCCACCAGCCCGATGGTGCCGCCGATGCTGGGCTGCTGCCGCAGGGCGTGGATCAGGCCCGCCAGGTCCTCGGTGAGGGCCACGGGCAGGATTTCGGTCTCCCACACGTCGTCCTCACGGTAGACGATCACGGCGACGTTGCCGCCATTCACATCCGTCATCGTCACCTCACCCAGCGCCGTCCCAGCAGGAATGGTGTCAGATCGCCAGCGTGCCTGTACGCCAATCCCGCCCGTCGGCGGTAGTCTGTGACCTGCGAGAAGAGTTACTCACACGGTGCAATCAGGTACGCACGTATCGTCGTGGGGTGCCGGGGGCGCAGGTTGACCGGTATGTCAGCAATTTTCCCGCCGCCCCGGCGAGTGAGTGAGGTCACAGCCGGGGATCAAGGTACGGTAGACGCTTGCCGATCGTAAGGATTGGTAAAGCAATTACTCTGGGCTAAGCTGAGCTAACAGACTGGCGCACACGCGACCTGGGAGTTGACCATGAAGCTCAAGCCGATAATTACTTGGGCGATCGTGATCTTTATAGCGTTCTACCTGGTGACACAACCGGCGGCAGCGGGGCATGCGGTGCACAACCTTCTCAACGGCCTGAAGAGCGCCGGAAACTCCATCGCTACCTTCTTCAACTCCCTCTGAGGCGGTCATGAGGCTGATCGCACCGCACAACGCGGGCCCCGCCTCGGTAAACAAGTACCTGCTGCCACGTGAAAGCCAGGTCATCACGGTACGCAAGCACCCGGCGGTACTGATCCGGCCGATCGCGATCGCCCTGGGCGCGGTCCTGGCCGCGCTGGTGCTGGGCACCACCGTCCTGAGCCACGTCGCGCACGCCTGGCTCGTGCTGCTGGTGCTCTGCGCGATCGCACTGTTCTACCTGGCCTTCAAGACCTGGGAGTGGTCCGAGGACTATTTCGTGGTCACCTCGCAGCGGCTGCTCGAAGCGAGCGGGGTTTTCACCCGCAAGGTCGCGATGATGCCGCTGACCAAGGTCACCGACATGAGCTTCCAGCGATCCCAGTCGGGCCGCCTGTTCGGCTACGGGACGTTCATCCTGGAATCGGCCGGCCAGGACCAGGCGCTGCGGCGCATCGACCACGTGCCCTACCCGGAGCAGCTCTATCTGGAGATCATGAACCTGATCTTCCCGGCAGAGCAGATCCCCTGCCCGCAGTGCGACGGCCAGGGGCTGATCACCATCCACACCGAGGACGGGCAGGACCTCCCCCGGCTGTGCCCGCTGTGCGGCGGGCGGAAGACCGTGTCCGGTGACACCCTGGTGGAGAACCGGAACCTCAGCGACGACTGAGCCCCAGCTTTCTTCCGCCCCCTTCCCCGGGGTTCGTGCTGCCGGACGATCCCAGTGATCGTCCGGCAGCACGAGTCTGCGCGCGCCCCGGCCTCAGGCACCGACCGCCGCGATCCCGGCAACGGCCAGCAGCAGCCCGGCCAGCTGCCACGGCCGCATCCGCTCGCCCAGGACGAGCCGGGCCAGCAGCACGGTCACCGCCGGGTACAGCGAGGTCAGCACGACCGCGACACCGAACAGGCCCGCCCGGATGGCCAGCAGGTAGCACAGGTTGGCCGTGGCATCCAGCACCCCGGCGGCCACCGCGGCGCTTAGCAGCGGCCCGCCCGCGCCCCGCCAGGCCGGGGGCGCTCCGGCCCAGGCGGCAGCGGTGCCGAGGATGGCCGCCCCGGCCAGCCGGGCGACCGCACCCGGCCACAGCACGCCGGTGGCCCCCGCGTTGCGCATGCACAGGTAGAAGCAGCCGAACGCGATACCGGCGACGGTGGCCTGCACCAGTCCCCGGGCCGTCCGGGCCGGCCGGGCCGGGACGCCACCGTCCACGCTCACCAGCACGGTGGCCAGCAGGCAGACGCCCCCGCCCAGGTAGACCAGCGGGCCGGGGCGCTCCCCGCCGGCTATCGCCACCCCCACCGGCAGCGCGGTGGACGTCAGCGCTGCCACCGGCGCGACCAGCCGCATCGGGCCCGCGGCCAGCGCGGCGTAGAAGATGATGAGACCGGAGCCGCCGGCCGCCCCGGCGACCGCCGCCCAGGGCAGCCCGGCCAGCCGGACCGGGCCGCCCGCCACCAGGGCCGCCACGAGCAGCAGCAGCGCACCCGCGGGAGCAGAAATGGCCAGGATGGAAAGCGAGGAGCGGCGCCGGGACGCGGCACCGCCGAGAAAATCGGCGCTCCCGGTCAGCACGGCGGCCGCCAGGGCGAAGACGATGACCACGGGGCGCTCCAGACAACCGGGGATGTCGGCCGGTCGGTCGGTTTGATGCACTACATAGTTCACTATACTGACCGGACCCCAGCTGGGACGGATGACAGATGACCTCAGCGGACATCACCGGCGCGCTTTCCCGCACTCTGCAGTCGCTCCGGGCAGAGCGGGGCTGGTCACTGGACCACCTGGCGGCGCGCTCCGGCGTCAGCAAGGGCGTGCTGGTCGCCCTGGAACAGGGCCGGTCCAACCCCAACCTGGGCACGCTGGCCAAGGTGGGCGATGCGTTCGGCGTGCCACTGACCCGCCTGGTGGAGACGGCGGCCGAGCCGGGTGTGCGGATCAGCGGGCCGTCCGAGGCACGGCGGCTGTGGCAGGGCCCGCACGGTGGGACCGGCACCATCCTGGCCGCGACGCAGCCGCCGTGGGCGACGGAACTGTGGCACTGGACCGTGCAGCCGGGCGAAGGCTGGGGCGGCGAGGCGCACACGGCCGCCACCCGGGAACTGATCTGGGTCCAGCAGGGCACGCTGACCCTGACCGTGGCCGGCGTCCCCTATCAGGTCGGCGCGGGCGAATGCGCCCGGTTCTCCGGCGGCCTGCCGCACGCCTACCGTAACGACGGGCCGGCGCCGGTCTCGCTGACGATGATCGTGGTGGTGCCGCCCGCGCTAACCTGATCCAGGGTCCGGGGGCGGACCAGGTCATGAACCGGGCATCTGCGGGAAGTACCGGCGATGACGTCGACCAGGCCCAATCAGGGGGATACATGCGCGTGCTCGTGACCGGCGGAGCCGGTTTTCTCGGCTCGCATCTGTGTGATGCGCTCATCGGCCGGGGGGACACGGTTGTCTGCGCCGACAACTTCGCCACGGGCCGACTGGAGAACGTCGCGCACCTGCTCGACCGGGCCGGGTTCACGATGACCGAGGCCGACGTCAGCGCCGGGCTGAACGTCCCCGGCCACCTGGACGTCGTCGCTCACCTGGCCAGCCCGGCCTCGCCCCCCGATTACCAGCGGCTGCCACTGGAGACGCTGGCCGTGGGCAGCCGGGGCACCGAGAACGCAGCGCGATTGGCCGAACGCAACGGTGCCCGGTTCATCCTCGCCTCCACCAGCGAGGTCTACGGCGACCCGGCCGTGCACCCGCAGCGGGAGGATTACTGGGGCAACGTCAATCCCATCGGCCCGCGCAGCGTCTACGACGAGTCGAAGAGGTTCGCGGAGGCATTGACCACCGCCTACCGCAGCGCCCGGGGCCTGAACAGCGGTATCGTCCGCATCTTCAACACCTATGGGCCACGGATGAGCGCGCGCGACGGCCGCATCGTCAGCAACTTCATCACCCAGGCGCTGGCCGGGGAGCCGCTGACGATTTACGGGGACGGGAGCCAGACCAGGAGCTTCTGCTACGTGGCCGACCTTGTCCGGGGAATCGTGGCGATGATCGAGTCGTCCGAGCACGGCCCACTCAACCTGGGGAATCCCGAAGAATTCACGGTCGCCGACTTCGCCCAGCTCGTGCTGCGGGTGACGGGATCGGAGTCGCCGGTCGAATATCACCCGCTTCCGGTCGATGACCCGGTCCGCCGGTGCCCGGATATCACCCGGGCCCGCCAGCTACTCGGCTGGACGCCGGAGATCGGCCCGGCGGAGGGATTGCAGCGGACCGCGGAATGGTTCCGCTCCCGGCCCGGGGAGCTGTCCGCCACGGCGGCCGGCGGCCGGGTCCAGCCGGTGCTGACCGGCCGCCCAGCCCCAGCCCGGGCGGGCGGGTGACTTCAGCCGACGATCGGCGGGCTCCGGCTGATCACCGGCGCCGTTACGGCCGTTAAGCTGAGGGGCGTCAGGCGGGAGGCGGGGTATGCGGTTCGTCTTCAGCCCGCCCGCCCAGGAGGCGGCGGGGCTGCTGCCCCTGCCGTGGGGCGAGGCGCTGGAGGACTGGCAGGACCCGCGGCTGGTGGAGATCCGGCAGCGCGGTATATCCCGGCACGTCGTCCGGTTCGTCGCCGACGACGGCGAGCTGTACGCGCTGAAAGCGATCAACGAGGACCTGGCCCGGCGCGAGTACCGGCTGCTGCGCACCCTGGCCGAGCTGGCCGTCCCGGCGGTGACCGTCGTCGGCATCGTGGTCGACCGCGGCCCTGACCTGGACGCCATCCTCGTCACGAGGTTCCTGGAGTACTCCACCACCTACCGGGCCCTGTTCTCCAGCCCGCGCGGCGGGCCGCCGACCTACCGGCTGCTCGACGCGCTCGTCGAGCTGCTCGTGCGGCTGCACCTGTCCGGGTTCTTCTGGGGCGACTGCTCGCTGTCCAACACGCTGTTCCGCTTCGACGCGGGCACGTTCGAGGCCTACCTGGTGGACGCGGAGACCAGCGAGCGGCACCGCACCCTCACCCCCGGCCAGCGCAATTACGACGTGGAACTGGCCGAGGAACGTGTGTTCGGGGAGCTGCTCGACCTGCAGGCGGGCGACCTGCTCGACCCGGAGCTCGACCCACTGGAGATCGCCGCCGAGCTGCCCCGCCGGTACCAGCGGCTGTGGGACGAGCTGACCAGGGAGGAACTGCTCAAGCCGGAGGACCAGCGGTTCCGCATCGCGCAGCGGCTGCACCGGCTCAACGACCTGGGCTTCGACGTCGACGAGGTGGAGCTGATCAGCGCGCCGGACGGGAACCGGCTGCGGCTGCGCACCAAGGTGGCCGAATCGGGGCACCACAGCCGTCAGCTGTTCCTGCGCACCGGGATCGCCGCGGAGGAGAACCAGGCCCGGCGGTTGCTCAACGACATCGCCAGCTTCCGCGCCTACCTGGAGCAGCAGACCGGCCACCCGGTCTCCGAGATCGTCGCGGCCAATCAGTGGCTGATCGAGGTCTACGAGCCGGTGGTCGGCGCCATCCCGGAGGAACTGCGCGGGCGGCTCACCGCGCCGGAGATTTATCACGAGATCCTGGAGCACCGCTGGTACATGTCGGAAACGGCCGGGACGGACGTGGGCACGGCCGCCGCCGCGCGCTCCTACTTCGCCACGGTGCTGCCCGGTGTTCCGGAACTGCTCGGCGAGGGCGGCCCCGATGACGGCGCCGAGCCCGGGAAGCCCGGCGAGCCCGGGAAGCCCGGCGAGCCAGAGGAGCCAGGGAAGCCCGGCGAGCCAGGGGAGCCCGGTATTGAGGTGAAAGCGTGCTTGTGAGCCGGGGAACGTCAGGCGGAACGGCGGCGGCCCCGCCGGGCGTACTTGCGGGCACAGTGGCCGCACGCGGGCACGGCCCCGGCCACCGTGACCGCGGGTACCCCCATTAACCAGTGGCTGCGCGCATAGCGGCACGGCTCGCCGGGGCGCGCCACCGGGGTGACCGGTTCGGCGCAACTGCGGCCGGCCGCGGGGTCGGCGTGGGCCCAGCGCGGCGGGGTCTTACCGGCGTCCCAGCGCAGCGGATGGCCGGCCGCGGCGCACACCACCCCGGACTGCTCGGGTACCACCGCGAGGCCGGCCGGCAGCCCGGCCGGCGCGGGCCAGGCCGCCGCGACCGCCTCCGCATGATCATGCTCCGACACGAGACCGGCGCCGACCGCCGCATCCCACCGGCCCAGGTGGGTCCCCTCGCATGGGCAGTACTCGCCGCGGGCGGCAAGGCAAGCCGGGCAGGACAGACTGCGCACCGCCTCGGCCAGGTCGGCGGGCATTGCTGCACCCATCGCGGTGACCACCCCCCTCGTCAATCAGTCACCGGATGCCTACATATGGTAATCGTAATATGCAGACATTGGTTACAGCCTGCGATGAGAAGGAGGGCGATGGATAGGCAACCTTCCCGAACAGGCCCGGAATGACCGTTTAGCGCAGGCCGCAAAGCCCTCCGTAGCGCTCGCCGCGGGCCGTGGGGGCCGGCTCTGCCCCGGGACGCCGAACTACACGGCGCGACGTAGCCGCTGGGCGAAGGCACGCGCGGCGGCGGCCGGATCGTCAGCCTCGGTGATCGCGCGTACGATCACCACCCGGGTGGCGCCCGCGGCCAGCACATCGTCGAGTTGACCAAGTCCGATGCCCCCAATGGCGAACCAGGGCCGCTCCGGCCGCAACCGGGCCACCTCGGTGATCAGCCCCAGGCCGGTGCCCGGGCGTCCCGGCTTGGTCGGCGTGGCCCAGACCGGCCCGGCGCAGAAGTAGTCCACCCCCGGTTCGCCCGCCGCGGCCGCGGCCTGGGCCGGGCTGTGGCTGCTGCGCCCGATCAGCGGGGCCGTGCCCAGGATCTGCCGGGCGGCCGGGACCGGCAGGTCGTCCTGGCCGAGGTGCAGCACGGCGGCGCCGGCCGCCAGTGCGACGTCGGCCCGGTCGTTCACCGCCAGCAGCCGGCCGTGCCGCCGGCACGCGTCGGCGAAGACCTCCAGCAGGGCCAGTTCCTCCCGGGCCTCCAGCCCCTTCTCGCGCAACTGCACGATGTCCACCCCGGCCCCGAGGACGGCGTCGAGGAACCCGGCGAGATCGCCCTGGGCCCGCCGGGCCCCGGTGCACAGGTACAGGCGCGCGCGGCCCAGGCGTTCCCGCAGGCCAGGTCCATCAGCCGACCGAGTCACCGGACCACGATAAGCGCCCCGTCAGCCATCGGTTAGGCTCGGGGTCGTCGGTGTTGCGCCGGCCACGGGAGTCCCAGGAGGGGCTGAGAGGGAGGCTGACCGCCTCCGACCGTTGAACCTGATCCGGGTCATGCCGGCGAAGGGAGCAGCGATGAGCGTTACCGCCGACCTGGTGATCGCCGGTGGCGGTGTGATCGGGCGGGCCATCGGCTGGCGCGCCGCCGCGGCCGGGCTGGACGTCACGGTGCTGGACCCGGACTGCGGGGACGCCGCGTCGCTGGTGGCCGCGGGGATGCTCGCCCCGGTGTCGGAAAGCCTGTTCGGCGAGGAAGCGCTGCTCCGGCTGAACCTGCTGGCCGTCCGCGCCTTCCCTCACTTCGCCGCCGATCTGGAGCGGCTGACCGGCCAGCCGGTGGGGCTGCGCCGGGAGGGGACGCTGGCGGTCGGCTACGATCCCGGCGACCACGCCGCGCTGCAGCGGCTGGTGGCCTTCCGCCGTTCGATCGGGCTGGACGCGACCGACCTCGACAGCCC
Source organism: uncultured Actinomycetes bacterium (assembly GCA_963837515.1). Classification (GTDB taxonomy): domain Bacteria; phylum Actinomycetota; class Actinomycetes; order Streptosporangiales; family Streptosporangiaceae; genus RYN-230. The sequence goes on along the minus strand of CAWINT010000011.1, from coordinate 12,075 downwards.
AGAGTGCCGGACGCTGGAGCCGTTCCTCGCCCCGCAGGTGCGCGGCGGCGCGCTGTTCCGCGGCGACTGGTCGGTGGACAGCCGGCGGTACACCGCGGCGCTGGGCGAGGCGATGCGATCGGCGGGCGCCCGGCTGGCCCGCGGCCGGGTGACCGGGGTGCTGATCCGCGGCGGCCGGGCCTGCGGGGTCGAGCTGGCCGGGGGCGGCACCGCCGAGGCCGGCACGGTGCTGCTCGCCGCGGGCTGGCAGACGGCCCTGATCGCCGCGCCACCGGGCGTGGCGCCGCCGACCCGCCCGGTCAAGGGCCAGTTGCTGCGGCTGCGGCACCCGCCCGGCATGCCGCCGGTACTCGGCCACACGGTGCGGGCCACGGTCCGCGGCATGGACGTCTACCTGGTGCCACGCTCCGACGGTGAGCTGGTGGTGGGCGCCACCGCCGAGGAGCGCGGCGCGGACCGCACCGTCACCGCGGGCGCGGTACACGATCTGCTCCGCGACGCGCGGAGCCTGCTGCCGGTCATCAGCGAGCTGGAACTGGCCGAGACCTGCGCCGGGCTGCGCCCCGGCACGCCGGACAACGGGCCGGCCGTCGGCGAGACCGGCCTGCCGGGGCTGCTCCTGGCCACCGGGCATTACCGCAACGGCATCCTGCTCTCCGCGGCCACCGCCGAGGCCGTGCTGGCGCTGCTGACCGGGCGGCCGCCCGCCGCGGAGTGGGCGCCGTTCTCGCCCCAGCGCTTCGGCCACCCGGTCCGGGCGGGCTGACCGATGCGGCTGACGGTCAACGGGGAAGTGCGCGAGCTGCCCGACGGCTCGACCGTCGCCGATCTGGTCACCGCCGTTACGGGGCGGCTGAGCGGGGTCGCGGCGGCGGTCAACGGCGAGGTGGTGCCGCGCCGCGGCTGGGCCGGTGCCGCGCTGCGGGCCGGCGACCAGGTCGAGGTCGTCACCGCTGTGCAGGGAGGATGAGATGACTGACTTCATCGTGCTCAACGAAAACCACCCCGGCACCGCCACTCCCGCCCCCGGCGGTGGCCCGGCGGACTCCTGGCTGCTGGCCGGCCGGGAGCTCACCTCGCGGCTCATCGTGGGCACCGGCGGGGCACCCAGCCTGGAGGTGCTCGGCCGGGCGCTGCGGGCGTCCGGGACCGCGGTCACCACGGTGGCCATCCGGCGGACGGGGCCGGGCGGGGCGGGCTCCCTGCTGGAGGTGCTGCAAGAGGCGGACGTCCAGGTGCTGCCGAACACGGCGGGCTGCCACACCGCCAGCGAGGCCCTGTTCACCGCCCGGCTGGGCCGCGAGGCGCTGGATACCGACTGGGTCAAGCTGGAGGTGGTGGCCGATGAGCATACGTTGCTGCCGGACCCGGTCGAGCTGCTGGAGGCGGCGCGGCTGCTGGTCGCGGACGGGTTCACCGTCCTGCCCTACACCAACGACGACCCGGTGCTGGCCCGCAAGCTGGAGCAGGCGGGCTGCGCCGCGGTGATGCCGCTCGGCGCGCCCATCGGTTCCGGGCTCGGCATCCGCAACCCGCACAACATCGCGATGATCGTGGAACGGGCGGGTGTGCCGGTCATCCTCGACGCGGGGATCGGCACCGCCTCCGACGCGGCGTTGGCCATGGAACTGGGCTGTGCCGGGGTGCTGGTCGCCTCGGCGATCACCCGGGCGGCCGATCCCGAGCGGATGGCGGTGGCGATGCGGCTCGCGGTGGCCGCCGGGCATGCCGCCCGGGGCGCCGGGCGGATCTCCCGGCGCTGGCACGCGCAGGCGTCGAGCCCGCCATGCTAGCCCGGGGAGGCGACCCCCCGGAGCCCCCCGTCCCCCGGGTGCTCACCGTCGCCGGGTCCGACTCCGGCGGCGGGGCGGGCATCCAGGCCGACCTGAAGGCGTTCGCCCGGTGCGGGGCGCACGGCATGTCCGCGATCGTGGCGCTGACCGCGCAGAACACCTTGGGCGTCAGCGCGATCCACGAGGTTCCGCCGGCCTTCGTCCGTGCCCAGATCGACGCTGTGCTGGACGACATCGGGGCGGACGCGGTCAAGACCGGCATGCTGTTCTCCGCGCCCATCATCGAGGCGGTGGCGGATGCGCTGCGGCCGCGGCGGCTGCCGCTGGTCGTGGACCCGGTGATGGTGGCCAGTTCAGGCAGCCGGCTGCTCCGGGCCGACGCGGTGGCGACCTTGGTCGCGCGGCTGTTCCCGCTGGCCACGGTGCTGACCCCGAATCTGCCCGAGGCGCAGGCGCTCACCGGCTGCCGCAGTGAGGACCGGGCCGGCCTGGCCGAGCGGCTGGCCGCGGCGGGCGCCCGGGCGGTGCTGATCACCGGGGGGCACGGCCGGGAGCCGGTCGACCACCTCTTCGACGGCGCCGCGCACCTGGCCATCCCGGTCTCCCGGCACCCGGTGGCCGCCACCCACGGGGCGGGCTGTACCCACTCCGCCGCGCTGGCGGCCGGCCTGGCCGCCGGGCTGCCGCTGGCCGACGCGGCCCGCCGGGCGGCGGGCATCGCCGGTGACGCCGTCGCGCACGGACTCGCTAGGCTCGGCGGCGGTGACGGCCCGGTGCACGCGCTGCACGGCGTGCCGGCCGCCCTCAGCCGCCGAGATCAGCAGGGAGCCGCCTGATGAGTGACCGCTTCAGCGCCGAGTTGTGGGACGGCAGCGCCGACATCTACCGCGCGATCCTGGCGCACCCGTTCCTCACCGGGCTCACCGACGGCAGCCTGGCCCACGAGGCGTTCGCCTTCTTCGTCATCCAGGACGCGCTGTACCTGCAGAAGTACGCGAACGCGCTGGCGGCCGTGGCCAGCCGGGCCCCGGACACCGGGGCCACCGAGACGTTCGCCCGGGACGCGGCCGACATCATCGCGGTGGAGCGCGAAATGCACGGCATGCTCCTGGCCGACCTGGGCATCGACCCGGACGGGATCGCCGCGGCCGAGCCCGCCCCGACCACGCTGGCCTATACCAGTTACCTGATGGCTACGACCCTCGGTGGTTCCTACGCCGAGGGGGTCGGCGCGGTGCTGCCGTGCTTCTGGATCTACTGGGAGGTGGGTAAGGAACTGCTGCACCGCGGCTCACCTGACCCCCGCTACCAGCGGTGGATCGAGGAGTACGGGAGCGGGGAGTACGGCTCGGTGGTCCAGGCGGTGCTGGACGTGACCGACCGGCTGGGCCGGGAGCTGTCCGCGGCCGAGCGCCTCCGGATGCACCAGCACTTCCGGACCACCTGCCGGTACGAGTGGATGTTCTGGGACATGGGCTACCGCCAGCAGGCGTGGCCCATCTGACACACCACGCCGCCCGCCAGGCCGGGATCGGGCGGACCGGGGTCAGCAGCCGTCGTACGCGGTCCAGTTGGAGGCGCCACCGGCGTTGATGGCGTTGTCGAAGATCTGGTCCTGGTACGCGGGGCCGGCGACGCCGAACTGGCCGGCCGCGCCGCCGTACGCTTCCCAGGTGCCCAGGGTGAACTGGTAGGCGCCACCGCCGTTACCGGGCCCCCAGGCGTAGCTGCCGCCCTCTTCGGCGTTGCGGATGCAGACACCCAGCGACGAGTGGGCCGGGTCGCTGCCGCTGGACAGCGTGGCCGCCGGGCTCGCGCTCGGGGTGGGGGCCGGCTGGGCCGTCTGCTTGGCCGCCGCCTGTGCGGCCGCCTGCTGGGAGGCCTGCTGCTGCGCGCGCCGGGCCGCGGCCCGGGAAGCGTGGGCGCGGGCCGTGAGGTAGCGGTGACGAATGGTAACGGCCACGTGGCGCACGGTGCGGGAGGCGATCTGGTGCCGCATGTTCAGGGTCAGTTCATCGGCGGTGAGGCCGGACACGGCGGTGGTGGTCGCCTTCGTGGCCCGGCTGGCGGCGGGGGCACCAGGCCGGTGGGCCAGGAACACGAAAGCCGCAGCTACGCCTGCGAGCGTCACTGCGGCTAGCACGGGGATACCCAGCTTGAGTGCTGGATTCTTCGGTCTGGCCAGCGTAATGGCTGGATTTCTGGGTTTGGAATGACGGGGCGCTGCGGGCATCACCCTCCTATCCCCATGGCTCCGCGTTCACCCGGCGAGAGCTGGTATCCGCGGTGCGGATGCCAGATGGCACGGGCAACGCCTATCCTGCGGAAACCTAGCTGAAACAGACCCCATCCGCAGGGAAATGCCGGAATCGCGGCTTAGTGGCGGCCGTCGGCCAGCGCCAGCGCCCGCTCCCGGCGGAGGTCAGCCGGGGCCGGATCGGGCCGGCTGGCCAGCCTGGCCGGCCACCACATCCAGTGGCCAAGGTCGAGGTTCAGCGCGGTGACGAGCACGGAGCGCACGACGATGGTGTCCAGCAGCACGCCGAAGGCGACCGTGAAGCCGATCTCGGTGAGCGTGGTGGAGGGCAGGGTGCCGAGGACGGCGAAGGTGGCGGCCAGCACCACCCCGGCGGCGGTGATCACCCCGCCGGTGGCGGCCAGGGCCACGAGCGCGCCGTGCCGGGCATCGCCCCGGCCGGCTTCCTCGCGGACCCGGGTCATCAGGAAGATGTTGTAGTCGATGCCCAGGGCGACGAGGAAGACGAAGGCGTACAGCGGGAAGGCGGTGTCGGCCCCGCCGAACCCGAACACGTGGTTGAAGAAGACCGCGCTGACCCCCAGGGCCGCGGCGAACGACAGGACCACGGTGGCGGTGAGGATGACCGGTGCCACGACGGCCCGCAGCAGCACGCCCAGGATGAGCAGGACCACCACGAGGATGAGCGGGATGATCAGGTTGCGGTCGTGCGCGGAGGCCCGCGACACGTCCAGGTTGATCGCGGCTGCGCCGCCCACCTGAGCGTGGGCGCCGGGAATGGCGTGCACGGCCGCCCGCACCCGGTCCACTGTCGCGTACGCCGCCTGGCTGTCCGGCGGGGCCGTCATCGTGCCTTCCAGGTAAGCGTGACCGTCCCGGACGGCCGGCGCGGCCACGGCGGCGATCCCCGGTTGCGCGCGGAGCGCGGAGCGCAGCGCGACGGCCGACGACTCGTTGCCGATCACGATGACAGGCTGGCCCGCGCCCGCCGGGAAATGCCGGGCCAGCACGGCCGCACCGGTGACCGACTGAGGGTGCCCACGGAAGGACTGGGCGTTGGTCAGGCCGTGAGCTTTGAAGCCGATCAGGCCGAGCGCCATGATGCCCAGGATGACGATGGCGGCCAGCCACACCTGGCGCGGGCGGCCGGCGATGCTCCAGCCCACCTTGGCCCAGATACCCCGGGCGGACGGTTCGGCCGTGCCGTAGCTGGGCCGGTACGGCCAGAAGATCGCGCGCGGGCAGCTGACCAGCAGGGCCGGCATCAGGGTGAGCATGGCCAGCATGCCGACGGCCACCCCGATGGCCAGCACCGGGCCCAGGCTGCTGGTCGCGTTCAGTTCCGCGGCGGTCAGCGTCAGCATGGCCACGATGACGGTCGAGCCGCTGGCGATGATGGCGGGGCCGGCCCGCCGCAGGGCCTGGGTCATGGCCGCCCGGCGGCGTTCGTGACGCCGCAGTTCCTCCCGGTAGCGGGCCACGGTCAGCAGCGCGTAGTCGGTGCTGACCCCGAACACGAGCACGTCCAGGATGCCGGCGCTCTGCGCGTTCACGGTCAGGCCCGCGTGCGCCGCGAGCAGGTAGATGACCGCCTGGGCGGTGATCAGCGCGGTCCCGGACGAGACCACCGGGATCAGCCACAGCACTGGGCTGCGGTAGGTGAACAGCAGCACGACGATGACGACCGCCACCGTCGAGTACAGCAGGGTGCTGTTGACTCCCTTGAACATCTTGTTGCTGTCGGAGGCGCTGCCCAGCGGCCCGGTGACGTACGAGGTCAGGCCCTCCGCGTGCGACCGGGTGACCGCCAGGATCGAATCCGCGGCCGGGGCCGCGTTGCTCCAGCCCTGCGCGCCCAGGTTGACCTGGAGGACGGTCTCGATCGACCGGCCGTCCGCCGACGGGATCGGGCCCATCACGTGCCCCGGTCCCACCCGGGCCAGCCCGGCCAGCCGCCGGGCGTCGGCCGCGGCCTTGACCCGGTCCGCCGCGGTCAGGCCCGAGGGCCGCTCGTAGACGACGACGCCGGCGTAGACGTTGGGTGACTGGAACCGCGCCTGCACGTCGAGAACCTTGGTGGACTCGGCGCTGGCCGGCAGCCAGGTCTTCGCGTCGTTATGCTCCGCCCCGGTCAGCCTGGCCGACAGCGGGAAGGCGACGACCAGCACCGCCACCCAGAAACCCACCAGAACCCACTTGGTCCAGCCGCCGGCCGGGATTTCGGCGATCGCCCGCAGCCTGCTCATCGGTCCCCCCTGCTGTCAGCGGGTCTACGAGCCACACACAGCCAGCGCGTTCACGGGGCCGCGCCACGCTGGGGCGCTCAACTCAAGGCTCATGCGGCCCGGCTGGCGCCCCAAGGTGCCAGAAGTCCCGGCCAGGTCAGCCGAAAGACCTGTGGCCGCCCGGCCCGGCGGGCAGGTCAGTGCGGCGGGTAGGCCAGTGCGGCGGGTAGGCCAGTGCGGCGGGTAGGCCAGTGCGGCGGGCGCCGCGCACCGCTCCCCCGCTTCCCCCGGGAACTGTCGGTGCCCTGGCGTTCACTGGAATGGCACCGCACGAGATGGAGAACATGACATGGCCCAGGGCGACACCCCCATCACCCTGGTCGGCAACCTGACCGCCGACCCGGAACTCCGCCACACCCCGAACGGGGTGGCGGTGGCCAAGTTCACCGTGGCGAGCACCCCGCGGTCCTACGACCGGGAGGCAGGTGAGTGGAAGGACGGTGTCACCCTCTTCCTCACCTGCAGCTCCTGGCGGCAGGTAGCGGAGAATGTGACCGAGTCCCTGGAGAAAGGCATGCGGGTCATCGTGCAGGGACGGCTGCGGCAGCGCAGCTACGAGGCCCAGGACGGCAGCAAGCGGACCGTTTACGAAGTGGAAGCCGATGAGGTCGGCCCCTCGCTGCGGAACGCCTCGGCCAAGGTCTCCCGGGCCGGCCGCTCCGGGACCGGGGTACCCGGGCCAGCCGGTTCCGGCCGCGGTGACGGGTTCAGTTCCGGGGACGGCGAGCCCTGGGCCGGCGGAAGCCCGGGCCCGTCCGGCACCGAGCCGCCCTTCTGATCGTCTCGGCTGGCTTGTCAACGCCGGCGCCGCGCCGCGCGTCCTACGACCAATAGCACTGGAGGGTTGCGGTGCTGGGGGGAGGACGCCATGGCTTCCATGACGCGGACAGTGCGGCTCACCGCCGCGGAATCGTTCTGGTACCTGCTCGGTTGCATCGCCTTCGGCGCGATGTATCTGGCCAAGGTCCCGGCCAAGAAGGCACTCGCGGAGGCCGGGCTGGCCCGCATGACCAGCGCGGAGCGCTTCTGGTACCGGGTGCAGTGCGTGGTCTTCGGCGCGGGTTATCTTGCCAAGCTGCCCGTGAAGCAGGCGCTCAGTGAGATGGGGCCGTCCCGGGGTGGCGGTCACCGGAGCGTGGCCGACCAGGTCGTGGCTGACCAGCCCGGAGCTGACCGGGGCACGGCTGACCCGAGCCCGGAGCTGACCGGGGCACGGCTGACCAGCCCGGAGCTGACCGGGGCACGGCTGACCGGATCGGTCAGCCCGGGTCCAGCGGACTGGTTCCAGCCCCGCGCCGGGAAGCGGAGCCGCCGGCGTCCGGGCGTCATGGCCGGCGCCAGAGTTCCCACCAGCGCCGTCACTAGCCCGCGGCCAGGCCACGGCCAGGACGGCGCACGTCCCAGCGGCACCCGCACCGCAGCGGCGCGCCTCCCGGCGGGGCCGCGCGCTGGAGCGGCGCGCCTCCCCAGCGGTGGCAATCGTCAAGAGCGGCCAGTTGATCGCTCTGGCGTGGTCGCGGGAGATGGTGGTGCGAGGCGGTAGACGCCGCCGGCCTGGCCGCGCCGCACGGTGTCCGCCGTGGCCTGCGGGCTGAGCAGTGTCGAGTCGAGGACGTGCGTCTCGAATGCACCTATGCCGGTGAACTGGCGGTGCAGCGAACGGATGGGGCCGGGATCGGTCAGCCCGCGGTGCTCGCGGCTGGCCGCCCGGCTAAGGGCGGTGTCCTGGTCTGGGCGCAGGATGACGTAGTCGAGCGGGATCTTCCGGGCGGCGCCCCCGGCGCGGAATACGTCGAGGAACCAGGGCCCGACGATGCCATCACAGATCACTTGGTAGCCGCCCGCAGCGTAGCCGAACGCCGCCTGGGCGAGGGCGCCGACGACGGTTTGGTTCTGCCGGTGGGCCTCCGGGAGGTAGGGGGCGATCCGTCCCTGCCGGATGTAATTCCAGAAGTCGTCGCAGTGCAGGTGCACGCTGGGCCACAGACTGTCGGCGAGCAGGCGGGCCACTGTGGTCTTCCCGGCGCCGGGTGGCCCGGTGATGATGAGCACTGTGCCGGGCGCAGCTGCGGGCCGCGTCCTCGGGGCTGGCTCGTTCACGCGGCGGTCTCCTGATGGGCGTTCCTGGCGACTCCACTCGGTCACCGGTAAGGTACCCGCCACCCCGCTGGTCCACCGGCCCCAGGCGCTGCTCCCCGGCGCAGGTCCCGGCGAGGCCGCCAGCAAGAGCGGTGCAAACCCGGCGGGACCGCCAGCTAGAGGGGCGGACCCTCGAGAGAACTGGGCGGGACCGTCCGGCCGCACAACGTGACGGCCAGGTGACCGGCCGGGCCGCGGAGCACCGGGCCAGCCCCGTAGGACCAGTCGAGGTCGGTGGCGGCCAGGCTGCGCCCGTCGATGCTGGTGCCGAAGTGGGCATGGCCGCCACCCTCGGTGAGGCCACTGAGGACCACCCGGATCGCCTCGTCGGCTGACTGGCGCGGCAGCCCGAGTGGCACGGTGATATCCAGGCCGTGGATGACCACGTGGTTCAGGGCCCCGTGGTAGCCGCCCCCGGGGGGTGCCCAGTGCTGCATCACCTCCGAACGCAAGTTGGCCGTAAGTTCGCTGGCCGGCAGCTGGGCGTCCCGGGCCGCTATCTCGTTGGAGAGCCGCCCGAAGTCGAAGTCGCAGCGGCGCAACTCAGCCATGAACGCCTCCTCCGGGTAACGCGCGGCCATGGTCATGTGCGCGACCACCTCGCGCACGCGCCAGCCCGCGCACAGCGACGGCGTGTCCCACTGCACTTTGGTGGCGGAGCCGAGCAGATCGGCGAGGGCGAGGAACTCAGCGGCCACCATGGGCTGCAGATCGGTGTCGTTGCTCATGATCGATCCTGTCTCAGTCGGCTACGGGACGGCTGTCACCGGCTTTGACGGCCAGCCCGCGGCGAATTCACCGGAAGCTCCGCGCACCCGGTCCGCCGCCCCGGGCCTCCAGCCATGTGCCCGGCCCCAGCCCCGGGCCCACCACGTCGCGCCGGTGACGGAAAGCCATGTAGCTTGTGTGACTAGTGTGCCGCAGGTGGCTATTGGGCATTACTTCCTTGTGGCCCGTCCCGCCCTTGAGCACGCCCATCCGTCCGGTGCCGTCGCCGGGACCTTCCGGCCCGTCGACCGCGCGGTCTGCGATGTGCTCATGGATGACGGCAACTGGGGGCACGCGGAGGCGATGGGCTGGGCCCAGGACATCTCTGGAGTGTGGCGCATCCAGCTCCTCTACTACGACGCCAGCAGCCAGCGGGAGGACTGGTGGCTGTACGACCCGGCCCGGGTGCGGCTGAAAGATCCCTTATTGCGGCCTGATCGTGGCGGTCACAGGCGCCTGACGGGGGCCGCCAGCGGCGCCGTGCTGGGGGCGGCTCCGGCGGAGACCAGGGACCAGGGCGGCGGTGACGACGAGCGAGGCGCATCCCATGATGCCGATCGCGGTGCCGGCAGCGGTTGGCCCGCCTTGGAGTCGCTGGGTGAGGAGGCCAGCGATGACGGCGCCGATGCCTTGCATGGCCATCATGCCGGTGGAGTTGAGTCCTAGCACCTGCCCGCGGACCTCGGGATCGGTGCGGTCGATGAGCCGTTCTTGCAGGGGCAGGCTGGCCGCATAGCCGACGGAGGCGAAGAACCCGAGCGTCATGGCGGCGCCGGCGGACGGGTGGAGGAAGAACAGGGTATAGGGAGCGGCGAGCAGGAACCGCAGCGGCTCGATGAGGCCTGCACGGGCACGCCCGGGCAGGATCCGGCCGACGAGGATGTCGCCGCTCAGCATCCCCGCGGCGGTGGCAGCGAACAGGTATCCAGCCGAGCGGCCAGCGAAGGGCACGAACAGTGATTCGCAGCCCACGATCAAGCCGTTGGGTATCCAGGCGGCCAGGTAGACGGGCCGGAGCAGCGGTGAGCTGAGCAGCATGCGGTTAACGGCGCGGGCCCGGCGTACCAGCGGTTGACTGGCTGAGCGCGGCTCATGGTGGCCGACGCCCCTGAGCACAAGCAGGAGGGCGAGCGCTGAGGCCGCGGCGGCGCACAGGAACAACACCGGCGTGCGCAGATAAAGCAGCAGGATCCCGCCGAGCGCGTAACCGATGATCTGCATGCCGCCCACGGCGACGTTCAGGGTGGCCCGGCCGAACACGTAGCTGCCCTCCGGCAGGATGTCGGCCACCAGGGCCAGCATCGATCCGCCGGTCGCTGACATCGCCATCCAGGGCAGCGCCAGGATCACGAACCTGGCGCCCCAGGGCATCCCCGGAACAGCCTGCAGAAGGTCGGCCGCGCAGGTGACAGCCGAGACAGCGGCCAGGGCCTGGCGCGGGCGCAGCAGGTCGGAAGCAGACAGCAGAAACCATGAGGCCGCCAGCCGGACCAGCGGGCCGCCGAACATGGCCAGGCCGCTGAGCAGCGCATTGTGAGTGGCCGAGTAGGTGATCGTAGCCAGGGCGAGGCTGCCGATGGAAGCCGAGGCCATGGACAGGCACTGGGTGGCAAACAGGGCCCGGAACTCGGCAACGGCGAACAACTGCCGGTAGGTGCGCATCCGGTGAGTTTCCGGCAGGATGACAGGGAGCCGCGAATGTTTCGCCGGTATGCGAAATATGGAGGCAGTGACCGTGGGGACCTGGCAGGTGCCGTCCGATCTGCTCGCCCGGGCCCGCTTCACCGTCTCGCCTAAGGCCGAGGTCGTCACCGCGCTCTCGGCGCTGCTGCGGCCCGAGGACCCGGCCGAACGCGCGTTCCATGCCGCCCACCATGTCGCGTTCGAGACCATGCTGGCCGACTTTCCCTTGCGCCGTGATGTGCTGGCATGCAGCTTCCGCCCGCGCCGCGGGCGGCAGCCGGGCTGGACCGCCAACTACCTCGACTCGCCACCGGCTGCGCCTGGCGTGCCGTTCGCGGCCGAACTGGCGGCCGTGGCCAGGATCCCCGGCGAGGCGCTGCGCGCGGACCTGCGAGAGACGATGCTCACCGCGCTTCCTGCGCGCATGAGGTCAGCGAACATCACGGAGGCGGCCGCTGGCCTGCTGGAGTGGGTCTGGACGCACACCGTGGCCACCGACTGGCCGCGCCGTGAGCGGCTGCTGCGGGCGGATATCGTCGCACGGACTGGGCAGCTCGCCGGCCAGGGCTGGGCGGCAGTGCTCCGCGACCTCGGCCGCGACCTGGAATGGGCCGGTGACGGCCACCTGCGGATCAACCGCTACCAGCTGCCCAGTCGCAAGCTTCCGCCCAGCGCCCAGCTCTACTTCATCCCGGTGACGTCTCAATCCGGCTGGGTGGGGTGGAACGAGCCTGCCAGCTACGCCATCTACTACCCGGTGACCGGCCGGTTCGCGCCGACCGACGCCAAGCGCCGCGGAGGACTGGACCGCCTCCTCGGCACCAACCGCGCCACCCTGCTGCGCATGCTCGGCCACCCAGGCGGCACCACCCACCTGGCCGCGCGCACCGGGCTACCGATCGGATCGGTCGGCAATCACCTGCGAGTCCTTCTCGACGCCGGCGTGGTCGCCCGCCGCCGATCCGGGCGTCACGTCCTGTACTGGCGCACACCACTCGGTGACGCGCTCGTAGCAGCAGACGGCTCATAGCTGACAATCTGGCCCCGACTGCCCGCACACCCTGGATGTGCGCGCACTGGGCCCGGAAGCGAGGAAGCAGCGGTTCCCCTGGTGGGACGTCCCACCGGGGGAACCGCTGCTTACCGGGCG
>CAWINT010000010.1:0-179746 GCA_963837515.1 uncultured Actinomycetes bacterium | reverse complement strand
CGCCAACGGATGATCAAAAAGGCCTGACCGCCTTCCGGCGATCAGGCCCCTGACCTGCACTTCCTTGGTAGCGGGGGCGGGATTTGAACCCGCGACCTCTGGGTTATGAGCCCAGCGAGCTACCGAACTGCTCCACCCCGCGTCGCTGTGCTTTAACTTTATGGTCTCCCGCGCCCGCTGGCAAATCGGCCCCGCGCCTGCCCATCACCCCAGCTCACACCCGCGGCCCAGCTCACACCCACAGCCCAGCTCACACCCACAGCCCAGCTCACACCCGCGGCGCGGCCCCGCCCGGCGCCATCCACAGCGAATAGCTGATCGGCCACGGCGACGTGGGCGGCTGGGTCAGGTCGTGCGGATCCTGGGTAGTCCTCAGGCTCAGGATCCGCCGTGGCGTGACCGTGTAGCCGACCAGTTCGCCGGCCCGGCTGGCCAGCAGCACCGGGTCCCGGCCGCGAGCCGCGATGGCCTGGACCTCGGCGCGGATTTCGGCGGCCGGCGCACCGGCCATCACCCCGGTCGGGACGTGGCACATGCCGCGGATCAGCTGAGCGAACTCGTTTGCGGCAGCCCGGTCCACGATCACTACGGACATCCGGGAGCTCATCGTCCCGCACAGGTTCTGGACCGCGGCCTGCTGCCCGGCCCCGGTCCGGTGCACGCCCAGCCCGCTGAGCGTCAGCTGGACCCCGTGCGAGCCATCGGACCCGCTGCCAGAGAAGCTGGCCCCGAACGTGGTTACCGCGGTGGGGATGGCCAGCGCGGCGGCGAAGCATGCCGCGGCCACGGACACCGCGGGCAGCCCGGCGCCGCGGTCCCGGGCCCGGGCGTCCAGCCGGGACGCGACCCACACCGCGCCGAGCAGGAAGGCGGGCAGCACGGCCGGTACCAGGACGCGGCTGGCCCAGGGCTGGTCCGGCACAGTGCCGGGCGACCAGAGGACGCTGGCCGTCACCCAGGCCATGATCGCCAGCGGCAGCGCCCAGGCCCGCGCGGTGCCGTCCTCGTCGCGCCAGCGGGCCGCGGCGCGCACCACCTTGCGGGTGAGCAACGCGGCGCCGAACCCGCCGAGCAGCAGCGCGGGGATCCCGATGTACCAGATCACCCAGTACAGGCTGTCCTCGGCGTAGGACCGGGTGGGCTGCACCGGGAGGCCGAGCAGCCGCTGCAGGGCCGCTACGTAACTGGTGGTGCCTGCCCCGGGCGCCCAGTTCGCAATCTGCACCGACGGCCGGAGCAGGAAGGCGATCAGGCTCAGGGCCACCAGCAGGCCCGCCACCTCGGGCAGCCCCCGCCGCGCGGCCACGCGGAGCCCGGCGGCCGCCCGCCGCCGCGCCGGCTCCCACAGAGCGGCCAGCACGGCCAGCAGGGTCACCAGCGCGGTCGCGGCGGTGACAACGCTCGCGGGCCGCACGGAGAACCCAGGCGCGGCCAGGTAGGCCGGTGCGGCGAGGTGGCCGGCTGCCATCCCGGCGGAGATGCCCGCGAGAACCCCGATACCGAACGGCACCACCTGCGGCCTGCGCCCCACCACCGCGGCGCCGAGGAACGGGATGATCGGGATCAGCCAGGGCAGCGTGCCCAGTGACACCACCGAGGTGAGCGCGATGGCGAGGCCACCCAGCCCGGCCGCGGCGGTGGGCGGCGGCAGCCAGGCGGGCCAGCGCAGCCGTCCCGGGTAGCTGCCGGGCCAGCCATTTCCCGGCCGGATCGTCAGCGAGTCGACCACGAGCGAGAGCCCGCCGAACAGCAGCAGCTGGATGAGCGGCTCCGCGAAGGCGGCGCGGCTGGTGTACTGCTCCGGCAGGCTGAGCGCGAGCACCGCCGCCGCGGCGGGCGCCCACTGCGGCCCGGCCAGCCGCCCGGCCAGCCCGCCGACGCTGAGCACGGCGAGCGCCCCGAGCAGCGGGCTGATCAGGGCGGCCGCGCTCATCCCGTGGGCCCACCAGCCGCCGGCCAGCAGGATCCCGAGGCCGGGCATGAACCGCGGTAGCAGCCCCGGCCCGGTGCTGGCGAAGCCGGTGCTGGCGAAGCTCAGGCCGGGGTGCTGGCCGCCGAAGGCGGCCAGCGACGGGGAAATGGGCAGCGAGCCGTGCCCGGCCAGCCAGTAACCGAGCTGGAACTGCGCCCCGGGCTCCCGGAGCACGATGACCTGCGGCGAGTTCAGTGCGAGCTGCCAGGCGGCGAACCCGGCGGCCACCGCGACGGTGCCGCCCAGCCCCCACCAGGCGGCCCAGCCCGGGGGGCGCCGCGGGGCGGCGGCTTCCTCCGCGGCGGGGCCGCCGAGCACGGCCCCCAGCCGCTGCCCGGGGGGCCAGCGGGTCACCGCCGCGATCATCAGCACGGCCAGCGGCGCGGCGATGAGGGCCAGCGGCGCGGGGCGCAGCCAGCCGCCCAGCAACAGCAGCAGCCCGGGCACCAGCCAGGCCACGACCAGCAGCACCGGCAAGACGGTGACCTGGGCGAACACTCTTCCGGCAAGTGGCAGGCGGCGGCGCAGGCCGGAAACGGCGCGCTCACGCCTCCAGCTCTCGGCTACTCTGCCGACCGGACGGGCTACCGGGCGCACGGTGTCCACTCTAAGCGGAGCGACCGTCGGCGACCGTCAGACGGTGACCGATTCACCCTATTGACCCCACATGCCACGCCGGGTCGGTGAACAATGGGCGTACACCCCGCCAGAGGATTCATCAACGCGTACACCCCCGCCAGAGGATTCATCAACACAGCGAGGAGCGATGACCCGCTACCACGAGGTGGACCAGCTCGGCGGGAGGGTTTCGCTGTCCGAGCGTGACCTGTACCGCCCGGACCCGCCCGGGTGGGCCGCCGGCGCCCCGGACGCCGACGGCTGGAGGCCGCCGGGCGGCCGTGGGTCACGCCGTGGCGGGCCGCCCGCCGGGCCGCGGCGCCGCGGGTCCGGCCTGCGGCACCCGGGCGGCCGCGCCTTGGCGGGGCTGGCCGCCATCACCGCCATGGCCCTGGTGGTCGGCGTCTCGCTGGTGGCTTACGCGAAGTACCGCGGCGTGCTCGGCAGCATCCACACCGAGAAGGTGACCGCGGCTATGCTGGGCAAGCGGCCGCCGTTCACCGCGGGCCTGAACATCCTCATCATCGGCTCGGACTCGCGGGCCGGGCTGCGCCGCGGGTTCGGCCAGGACGTCCAGGGCTCCCGGTCGGACACCAGCATGCTGCTGCACGTCGCGCCGGGTCACGCCCGCGCCGACGTGATCAGCTTCCCGCGGGACTCGATGGTGCCGATCCTGGCCTGCACCGGTGATGGCCAGGGCCACCCCGGCCAGCAGGCCCAGCCGGGCCAGCTGGAGCGGCTGAACGCCACGTTCTCGTTCGGCGGGGCGCCCTGCCTGTGGAAGACCCTGGAACACGAGACCGGAATCAGAATCCAGCACTTCGTCGAGGTGAACTTCGCCGGATTCCAGTCGATCGTCAACGACGTCGGCGGCGTGCCCGTCTGCCTGCCGTTCGCGATCAACAACGCCCAGGCCAACCTGCACCTGGGGGCGGGCAAGCGCGTGGTCAACGGGGCCCAGGCGCTGGCCTTCGTCCGGCTCCGGGAGAACATCGGCTTCGGCTCGGACACCCAGCGCATCCAGCGCCAGCAGTACTTCCTGGCCGCGGTCATGCAGAAGCTGAAGTCCACCAACCTGCTGTCCCAGCCGAACCGGATCTTCAACGTGGTCCGCGACGTAGCCAAGTCGCTGACCACCGACTCCGGCCTCGACCTGTCCACCATGCTGCGCATCGCCGACAGCATGAAGAGCCTGAACTCCAAGGCGGTGGACTTCATCACGGTGCCGGTCATGCCCTACCCGGGCGATCCCGCGGCGGAACTGTCCTGGCAGCAGCCCCAGGCCGGCCTGCTGTTCCGGGCCATCGAGGCCGACCGGAACCTGCCCCAGCCAGCCAAGAAGGGCCGCAAGGCGGCCAGGCCGGCCGCCGCGGCGAAGCCCACGGTCAGCCCGGCCAAGGTGACGGTCCAAGTGCTGAACGGCTCCGGGGTCAACGGCATCGCCGGCACCACCGCCACCGCGCTCACCGCGCGGGGTTTCCAGGTGAGCGGCACCGGCCCGGCGGCCAACTACGGCTACACCAGCAGCGTGATCGAGTACTCGTCGGCGGCGCAGCTGCCCGCGGTGAACACGCTCACGGCCCAGCTCGGCTCGGCCGTGACGGTGCAGCAGGTCGCGGCGCTGGGGAACAGCCCGGTCACCCTCATCCTTGGCTCCACCTTCAGCACGCTGAAGACGCCCGGCTCAGCCAAGCCGGCCTCCTCGCTCGGCAATCTGGCCAAGAGCTACGGCGGCATCACCGGCAACACCAATATCTGCTCGGACTCGGCTGCCTTCGCCGGCCCGGACACCCCGCTGCCCGGCGGCTGAGCCGGCTAGCCGGTGGGCAGCGGGTCCGCGGCCACCGGCTCGGGGCCGGGAACGGGCCGGGTGCCCAGCTGCGCGGCGATGAGCCAGGCCCACAGCCCGACCGGGTAGAGGAAGTAGCCGAACCGGGTGGCCGGCGCGAGCGTGAACATGAGGGCCAGGCCGACGATGAGCCGCCACGTGGCGGACGGCACGGTCCGCGGCGGGGAGAGCACCAGCCAGAGGGCGACACCGAGCCCGGCCGCGGCGAGCAGCAGCACGGCGGCTAGGTGCCCGATGTGCCCGGTGTCGGCCAGCACGTGCCCGGGCAGCGGGCTGGACGCCTGCGACCTGACGTGGGCCAGGCCCAGCGGGAACAGGATGGTGTTCTGCACCAGGGCGCCCGGCGACCGCGCCGCGACCGGGGCGATGAGCGCCGCCGCCACGGCCAGCGCCACGGCCGAGAAGCGGGCCGTGGCCCGCCAGCCGTCGCGGACGGCCAGCACGATGCCCGCGACCGCGAGCGCGGGCCACGCGGTCGCCTTGGTCGCCGCGGCGATGCCGAGCACCAGCCCGGCCGCGAGCACCCGCGGGCGGTGCCACAGCAGCGCCAGGCCCAGGCAGACCAGGGCCAGCACCGGCACGTCGGTGCCGCCGACCGTGAGCGAGAACGCGATGACCGGGCTGGCAGTGACCAGCGCCGTCCAGCGCACCACGTCGCCTGCGCCCGCCGCGGCCAGCGCGGCGGCGAACAGGACGGCGAAGCCGACCCCGAACCAGACGCGCGGATCGGTGAGCAGCCCCTGGCCGAGCAGCGCCCGGGGCAGGCCGAACACCGCCATCACCGGCAGGTACGGGTTGTACAGGTTCGGGTTGTGCGTGACGGCCAGGACCGCCGGGCCCTCGTACGGCGTGCCGTGCCCGACCAGGAGCCGGCCGGCCCGCGCGATGACCCACACCTCGGGCTGCCAGTGATCGTTGTCGGCGAGCGGCACCAGCGGCGCGATCAGCCCGCCGGCCAGCGCGGCCAGCAGCGCCAGGTCCACGCTCCGGGCTGACCGCCAGGCCAGCAGCACCACCGCGGCCAGCAGGTACGCCCCGACCGCGTACTCGCCCCACAGCCGGTGCAGCGCGTCACTGCTGAACAGCGCCATGCCGCCCGCGAACAACGTGCAGGCGCCGAACAGCGCCGCCAGCCAGCGGCGCGGGAGGCTGGCCACGGTCTGCCATCCCGCTGCCACCGGCCCGAAGCGGCGCAGCGGCGCCGGCCTGAGCTGGAGCATTGCGACGTACCTCCCCTGCCGGCATCCTAGCCACCCGGCTGCGCGGGCCCGCTGTTGCGCGGCGGTTACTTGGCCTGCGCAGCCGGTCAGACCGCGGTGGCCCGGGCCGGGCGGGGCTGGGTGGCCGCCCAGCCGGCCAGCCCGGTGGCGGCCAGCTGCCACGCCAGGTATGCGGCCAGCGCCAGGTAGCTGATGATGCCCAGGCCGAACATCGCGCCGGCCCCGGCGACGAGCATCCGGCCGTCCCAGCCGAGGCCGCCCCGCCAGCCGCCGGCCCGGGCCGGCGGGACCGCCCCGGGATGCACCGCGCCTTCCGCCACGTCCAGCTGCCGGAGTGCGACCAGGCCGATCAGCCCGGCGGTGACCGGGCCGGGCACGCCCACCGCGAAACCCAGGGCGGCCAGGTACACGTACTCCCCCGCCTGCACCAGCGCTGGGGCGAGCCAGTCGGCGGCGCCGTTGTGCGGGTGCGCCGAGCCGGGCGCGGCCAGCAGCATCGCGGCCACCGGGGTGAGCAGCACCGGGCCAGCCAGCCCGTGCAGGCCGAGAACGGCCAGCAGGACGGTGGCGAACAGCCCGGCCACGGCGGGTGGCAGCGGGACCAGCTGGCCACGCACCACCGAACCGGCGAACCGGGCGATCGGCCCGTCGTCCCGGCACCCGGTGAGCCACGGTCCCCCGCCCGCCGACCTGGAGGCGGTGAGGATGAGCCAGGTCAGGCCGATCGCACCGGCCCAGACCGCCGCGACCAGCGCCGCCTGCGCCCCGTAGCTGGCGGCCGCCGCGGTGACCATGACCGCACGCACCCAGCCGGGCACGGCCAGCAGGCCGCTGAGGGCGCCGGCCGGGGCGGATCCGGGCGGCTCCGCCCCGGCCCGCTCCGCCCCGGCCCGCTCCGCCCCGGCCCGGTCCGCCCCGGCCCGCTCCGCCCCGGCCAGCTCGGCTGACTCCATCACCGGGCGGGACCGCCGCCGGGCCCACGGCCATCGCTTCCCGGCCATGCCGGGACGGCACCGCTGGACCACGGCCTGGGTGCCGAGCAGCGCCGCGGCGGCGGTGGCCAGGCCCCAGTCACGGCGGTGGCCACCCGCGCCGACCGCCAGCGCCGCGTAGACCGCGAGTTCGCCGGCCAGCCCGCCGACCCCGGCCAGCCAGTCGCCGAACCGGGAGGTGTCCACCATCCGGCTGATCGGGCGAGCCAGGCACCCGGCGGCCAGGGCTGCGCCGCCGGCCAGCGCCGTCATCCGGGTGCCCGCGCTGAACCAGACCGCCGCGCACAGCGCGCAGCCGAGCTCGATGCCGGTCAGCGAGTTGCGGGCCAGAGCGCGGCGGCCGGCCCACCCGGCCACCCGGCGGGGCGCCGCGACGACGGCCGTCGCTACCGTCATCGGGCCTCTCCCGTCGATCTGGCCGCGGATCTCGCCGGTGATCACGAAGCAGTAGTACCCGCCGGGGGTGCTGCTTATCATCGGCCCGGCCAGTGGCTGCGGCGTTCCGCCCCCCGGGTACAGTCCGGATCATGCGAACGGTGGCGGTGGTGCTGGCGGCCGGCTCGGGCCAACGGTTCGGCGCGGCCGTCCCCAAGCAGTTGCTCCCGCTGGCTGGGCGTGCCCTCCTGGAGCACTCGGTGGCGGCTTTCGAGCAGGCCCCGGGCGTGGACGAGATCCTGGTCGTGGTCGGCCCCGGCCAGCTCGGCGCAGTTCGCGGCCTGCTCGGCGGCGCCGGCTACCGCAAACTCACCGGGATCATCGAGGGCGGCCTGGCCCGGCCGGACTCGACCCGGCGGGCGATCGCGGCGCTCGGCGACCGTGACTGCGACGTGCTGTTCCACGACGCCGCCCGGCCGCTGGTGGACCAGGCCACCATTGCCGCCTGCGTCGAGGCGCTGCGCACCCACCGGGCGGTCGGGGTGGCTGTGCCGGCCTCGGACACGATCGTGGTCGTCCGCGACGGCATCATGACCGGCATGCCGCACCGGGACACGCTGCGCC
This sequence comes from uncultured Actinomycetes bacterium, assembly GCA_963837515.1. Classification (GTDB taxonomy): domain Bacteria; phylum Actinomycetota; class Actinomycetes; order Streptosporangiales; family Streptosporangiaceae; genus RYN-230. The sequence continues at coordinate 172,096 of CAWINT010000010.1, read as the reverse complement.
GCTGCCAGACCCCGCAGGGGTTCCGGCTGTCGGTGATCCGCCGCGCCCACGAACTCGCGCGGGCCGACCCGGCCGCCGTGGACCTGCCGCACACCGACGATTGCGGTGTAGTGCTGCGCTACCTGCCGGACGTCCCGGTCGCCGTGGTCCCCGGCAGCGAGCGGAACATGAAGATCACCTACCCCAGTGACCTCCGGGTGGCCGAGGCGCTGCTCGCGGCCGCGGAACCGGATCCGGCCCCCGGCGCCCGGGCCGACGAGCCGGATGCCGCCGTCAGTGCCGACGGGCGCTGACCGCCTGCTTCACCAGCGTCTGGCCGAAGTCCCAGATCAGTCCGCTGCCCCGGCTGGCGTCGTCCATCACCTCGACGAACGCGTCCCGGAAGGCATCCACGTCGGCGTCCCCGATGACCAGCGGTGGGATCAGCTTGATCACGTCCATGAAGTCACCGGAAACCTGGGTCAGCATGCGGTGCCGCTGGAACAGCGCGACCACGACGGTCTGCGCGAACAGCCCGCGCCGCGCGGCCTGCAGCACGTTCCACGCCGCCCGGGGGCGGATGGACTTCGGCCGGCCGAACTCCAGGCCGACCATGAGGCCGCGGCCGCGCACCTCGGCGAGCAGCTCGTACTTGTCCACCAGCACCTGGAGCGCGTCGTACAGCGCGGCCCCGGTCCGCTCGGCGGCACGCACCAGCTTCTCGTCCTCGATGACGGTCAGGGCCGCCAGGCCGGCGGTCATCGCCATCGCGTTCGACCCGAACGTCGAGTCGTGCGTCAACACCCGGTCGATCGACGAGTAGACCTTGTCGAAGATCCACGCCTTGCCCAGGGTGGCGCCGACTGGGACGAACCCACCGGACAGCGCCTTGGCCACGGACACCAGGTCCGGTTCGACGTCCTCGTGCTGGTAGGCGAAGAACCGGCCGGTGCGGCCGATGCCGGTCTGCACCTCGTCGCAGATCAGCAGCGCGCCGTGGTCGTGCAGCAGCTTGCGGGCGGCGGCCAGGAAGCCGGGCGGGGCCACCGCGACGCCCTTGCCCTGGATCGGCTCGATGATGAAGCCGGCCACGTCGCCGCGGCGCAGTTCCGCCTCTAGCGCGTCCAGGTCGCCGAAGGGGATCATGGTGTCGGGCAGCAGCGGGCCGAAGCCGCGGCGGAACTCATCCGAGCCGTTGACCGACAGCGACCCCACGGTGAGCCCGTGATAGGCGTGATCGGTGTAGATGATCCGGCGCCGCCCGGTGGCGTTCCGGGCGAACTTCAGCGCCGCCTCGACCGCCTCGGTGCCGCTGTTGCAGAAGTACACCCGGTCCAGGCCGGGCGCCTGGGCCAGCAGCTTCTCCCCCAGCAGGCCGGGCAGCAGCGCCGCGTCGAACTGGACCAGGTCGGCCACCTCGGCATCGAGCAGCTGGTGCAGCGCCTGGCGGACGACGGGATGGTTGCGGCCCACGCCGAACACCCCGAAGCCGGCCAGGAAGTCGGTGTACCGGTTGCCATCGGAGTCCCACAGGTAAGCGCCCTCAGCGCGCTCGTAGACCCGGTCGAAGCCGATGGCGTGCAGCATCCGGGGCAGCTGGGGGTTGAGGTACCGGGCAGCCAGGGCGTAACCCTGGCCGTGCCGGGCACGGAGCAGCTCGGGCAAGTCGAAGACCATACCCAATAGTCTGCCCGACTAACCCGGTCCGCTGGCTACCCGGCCCTCACCATCGCATAACCGGCGATTCACCGACTGCTAAAGCCCAGAGTCCTCCAGCATCTCGGTGACCAGCGCCGCGATCGGCGAGCGCTCCGACCGGACCAGCGTGACGTGAGCGAACAGCGGATGCCCCTTGAGCTTCTCGATGACCGCCACCACGCCGTCGTGCCGCCCGACCCGCAGGTTGTCCCGCTGCGCGATGTCGTGGGTGAGCACCACCCGCGACCCGGAACCGATCCGGGACAGCACGGTCAGCAGCACGCTCTGCTCCAGCGACTGGGCCTCGTCCACGATGACGAAGGAGTCGTGCAGCGAACGGCCGCGGATGTGGGTCAGCGGCAGCACCTCGAACATGTCCCGGGCGATGACCTCGTCGATCACATCCTGGGAGGTCACCGCGGACAGCGTGTCGTACACCGCCTGGGCCCAGGGGTTCATCTTGTCCGCCTCGGAGCCGGGCAGGTAGCCGAGTTCCTGGCCGCCCACCGCGTACAGCGGCCGGAAAACCACCACCTTGCGGTGCTGCCGCCGCTCCATGACCGCCTCCAGCCCGGCGCATAGGGCCAGCGCCGACTTGCCGGTCCCGGCCCGGCCACCCAGGGAGACGATCCCCACGTCCGGGTCGAGCAGCAGATCAAGCGCCACCCGCTGCTCCGCGCTCCGGCCGTGCAGGCCGAACGCCTCCCGGTCGCCGCGGACCAGCCGGACCGATTTGTCCGGCAGCACCCGGCCGAGCGCGCTGGACCCGCCGTGCCCCCCGCCCGCCATCAGCACCAGCCCGGTGTGGCAGGGCAGGTCGCGCGCCTGTTCGCAGTCCAGCTTCCCGGCGTCGTACAGCTCGCCGATCTCCTCGGCGGACACCTCGAGTTCCCGCATGCCCGTCCAGCCGGAGTCGGGCGGCAGTTCTGCCCGGTACTCCTGCGCGGTCAGGCCGATCGACGCGGCCTTGACCCGCAGCGGCAGATCCTTGCTGACCAGCACCACGTTCTCGCCCTCAGCCGCCAGGCTGCGGGCCACCGAGAGGATCCGCGTGTCGTTGTCACCGAGCCGGAACCCCGGCGGGAGGACCGTAGGGTCGGAGTGGTTCAGCTCCACCCGGACGGTGCCACCCTGGTCCCCGATCGGCAGGTCGGCGTCCAGCCGGCCGTACTCGATCCGGAGGTCATCCAGGTGGCGGAGAGCCTTCCGGGCGAAATACCCCAGTTCGGGATGGTGCCGCTTGGCCTCCAGTTCGGTGATGACGACGATGGGCAGGATCACGCGGTGCTCGGCGAACCGGCCGATCGCAGCCGGGTCGGCGAGCAGAACGCTGGTGTCCAGCACATAGCTGAACCGGCGGGCAGCGGAGCCTGGCGGGGCCGTACTGCCGGAGTCGGTACCTGCATTGCTGGGCCGCGGGCCGCGGCGGTCAGAAGAACTGGCCACTCGTTCTCCCCAGGCGCCTGAACGGCGCCGCGCTCGGACACAAACGTGTCACCAGGACCGGGACCAGCCCTGCGCAGGGCCGGGGTCCCGGCCCTTCGCTCGTCTCGCCTGCGTGCCAGGACACGAAGCTCGAGGATGTCGAGGGCCTTCCCGGGGGGGCGGCTAGGCACCGCCCACCTGACTCGACGGTACCCGGAACTGGGCGCCCCCCGGAAGACCCATCCGGGGTGTCCCAGGCCACGGCCGATGGGGGTTTAGCAGGTCAGTTGCACGAAAAGTGCCGTTAAGAACCAAATCGCCGCTGGCGCGCCGAATAGGAGCGGAGCGCGCGCAGAAAGTCCACCCGGCGGAAATCAGGCCACAGCACGTCGCAGAAGTAGAACTCCGAATGCGCGCTCTGCCACAGCAGGAAGCCGCCCAGCCGCTGCTCCCCCGACGTCCGGATGACCAGATCGGGGTCGGGCTGGCCGGCCGTGTAGAGATGCTCGGCGATGTGCTCCACATCGAGGACCTCGGCGAGTTCCTCGATGGTGGTGCCCTTGGTGGCGTGATCCTGCAGCAGCGAGCGGACCGCGTCGGCAATCTCCCGGCGGCCGCCGTAGCCGATGGCCACGTTGACCAGCAGCCCCGGGTTGGCGGCGGTGGCCTCCCCGGCGTCCTTGAGCACCTGGGCGGTCTCCGCGGGCAGCAGGTCCAGCGCACCGACCGGCTTGACGTGCCAGCCCGACGCGGCCAGGTCCTGCACCGTGCTCTCGATGATCTTGAACAGCGACTCCAGCTCCGCCGTCGGCCGGGACAGGTTATCCGTGGACAGCAGCCACAGCGTGACCACTTCCACCCCGGCCTGGTGGCACCAGCCGAGCAACTCGAAGATGTGCTCGGCGCCCTTCTGGTGCCCGTCGCTGACGTCGGTGAAACCGGCCAGCCGGGCCCAGCGGCGGTTGCCGTCCAGGATCACGCCGACGTGCCGCGGCACCGGGAGCCGGGCCAGGGACGCTTCCAGCCTGCGCTCATAGAAGCGGTAGACGAGATCGCGCAACCCCATCCGAACCTACTCCCGCCGCTTGTCACCGCCGTACCGGGCTTCACCGCCCGCTGGTATCAAGGATGTCACCAACGGCGGAGGGCTCGTGACACGTCCCGGCCTTCCGCCTGGTTGCGGGGCGGTTATGTCCGGGATCTCCCGGCGGATGATTGGCGAGTCAGCCGCTGGTCACGCCTGGGGCCCGTCGGCCCGGACCTCCTCGACGCGGCGCAGCGCCTCGCGCAACTGGCCGAGCCACGACTCCTCGTGCTCGCCCACCAGCCGCACGCACCAGGCCAGGGCATCGCTGCGGCTCCGCGCCACCCCGGCGTCCACCAGCGTGTCCAGCACGCGGCGCTCGGACTGCCTCAGCCGGGTCATCACGGGCACCGACAATGTGGTGAACATCACCTTGCGGCCGCCGCAGTGCACCCCCCAGGAGACCTTGCGGCCAAACTTGAGCTCGGCTTCCTGCGCGATCTCGATCCGGTGCTCCCGGGTCTCCTCGCGGAACCGGCGGGCCCGGCCGTCGGCCTCCGCGGCGCGCGCGGACGGCGTTTCGCCGGCCGCGTCCCCGGGGCCGGACAGCGGCCCTACGACGGTGATTTCCTCCCGGTCCACCACGACCTCGGGCGTCCCGGTGAACCACTGCCCGGGGAGCCGCCCGGTGAACCAGGCTCGCAGTTCGTCCGCTGATCCGGCGTCCATGGCCAGCTCCTCCGTATGCCGGTAATTATGTAATCACGCTGGCAGCGGACTGGCAAGCTCCCGATCATGACCCAGCCGCCCGCCACAGCCCCGCAGCGCGGTTACTTGAGACCCGTATCTGGCACAAACCCACCGCACAACGGCCGCAACGCGGCGCAGCCCCGCAGCGCGGTTACTTGAGACCCGTATCTGGCACAAACCCACCGCACAACCGGCGGTCTTCTCCGCCCGGGGCGCACTGCGGTTACTTGGGGCCCCGGGCGGCACCAGCCGCAGCGGGCGGCAGGTCAGCCCGGCGGGTCAGCCCAGCGGAGAGGACGCCACCTGGGCGGCGATCGCCGGGGAAACCCGGACCGCACCCGCGAACTCGCTGCCCACGTCGGCCCGGACGATCTCCACGTTCTGGCCCGGCTGCGGCGCCTGGATCATCAGGCCGTGGCCCAGGTAGATGGCCACGTGCGAGATGTAGTTCGGCGCGGTCGGGTCGGTGCGGTAGAACAGCAGGTCCCCGGCCTGCAGCTGGCTGACTGGGACGGCCGGCCCGGTCCGGGCCTGGTCTGCGGCGACCCGCGGCATGACGACCCCGGCCTGGGCGAACGACCACTGCACCAGCCCGGAGCAGTCGAACACGCGCGGGCCGTCCCCGCCCCACACGTACGGCAGCCCGGCCCGGCTGACCGCGGCCTGGAGCATGCCGCGGAGCTGGGCCAGGGACAGGCCACCGGCGCTCGTGCTGACCCGCGCGGCCGTGCCGCCGACGACGCTGGCCGTGGCGGCGGTGGACCCGGCCACGCCCGGCCGGGCCGGCTGGCCGCTGGCCGCCGTGCTCACCAGCGGCACGACCAGCGTGCCCCGGGGCACGTGCGCCTTGATCCGCCCGACCAGGGCGGCCACCCGGTCGCTGGGCGCGCTGACCAGGATGGCGTTCCCGACCGGGAAGCCGAGGGAACGGGCGACCGCGTCGGAGACCACGGCGTCCACCCCGCCGATGCCCACTGTGCCGTGTCCGCCCACACGCAGCGTGCGCCGGACCTTACCGTCCACCAGGGCCGTACCGCCGGCGGCCAGCCGGTCCTCCTTGCCCATGGTGTACGAGACGGCCACGCCACCCGCAGCGACGCTGGCCCACAGCTTGGTGGCGGCCGCCGTCGGGCGCGGGGTGAACTGGCGGAACGAGGCGGGGTCAACGCCGAGCATGGCCACGTAGCGGCCGTTCACCTGGATCCGCGCCGCATCCACCGGCCGGGCCGCCAGCACGCCGCCCAGCCGGGCCACCGCGGCCGCCGTCCCCGACGGCAGCGCGGTACGCGACACGATCAGCACGTCGGCCTGGAGCAGCCGGTCCGGGGGCCGTCCAGCCGGCTGGGCCGCCGCGGCGGTGCCCAGCAGGCTCAGCGCCGCCAGCGCGGCAGGCCACCCGGCCCGGGCCCGGGCGCGCCGGGCGAAGGGCAGCAAGGTCACGATTTCGTGTATACCCCTCGCCCGCCCGTCGCACCAGGGACAGCAGTCCGCTGCCCTGCGGCCTGAGCCGGCCGGCCGGGATCGGCGCAGGCCAGACGGCCCGGCCCGGGCCGGGGGCGCCGAAATTTACCCGGCCGGGATGCCCGCCGCCCCCGCCACCCCCGCCGGGATGCCCGCCGCCCCCGCCACCCCCGCCGGGATGCCCGCCGCCCCCGCCACCCCCGCCGGGATGCCCGCTATCCCGGCCGCCCCGGCCGGGATGCCCGCCGCCCCGGCCGCCGCCCCGGCCCGCCGCTATCCCGGGCCCGCGCCGTCCAGCGCGGCGCGGAGCTGTTCCGGGGTGCTGACCGGGGCGAGGCAGGTGAACTGGCGGCAGACATAGGCCGCCGGGGCACCACCGACCAGGCCGCGGCCGGCCAGCAGCGGGATCTCGTCCCCGCGCTGGCCGTCGCCCAGCGCGAGGACCGCGCCGGGGGGCGCGGCCCGCAGCGCGGTCCGGTGCAGCTCCGCGGTCCGCGGGTCGCCGGCCGGCCCGACCACCGCGATCTCGGCCGGGCCGGACACCGCAGCCTCGGCGACGGCCAGCCCCGAGCCGGCCGCACGCGGGTACCGACCCGCGATCGGCGGCAGCACCCGCAACGCGGCCAGGGCGGCGTCCCGGTGCCGGGCCGAGCCGGTCAGCGCCGCGTAGCTGAGCAGCGCCCCGGCCACGGCGAAGATCCCCGACGGGGTGGGCCCGTCGGCCGGGTCGGCCGGGCGGTAGACCAGCGGCTCGCCGTCGTCGGGGGTGTCGTAGAACCCGCCCGTGCCGTCGGCGAACCGGGCCAGCGCCACGTCCAGCAGCTGCCCGGCCAGGCTTACCCAGCGAGCCTGCCCGGTCACCCCGGCCAGCGCCAGGAAGCCGTCCGCCACGCAGGCGTAGTCCTCCAGCACGCCCGCCGTGCCGGACGACACCCCGTCCCGTGACGTCCGGGCCAGCCGGCCGTCCCGCAGGTGCACCCGGGCCAGCAATCCGGCCGCCTGCTCCGCGGCGGTGACGAACTCCGGTTCGCCGAGCAGCAGGCCGGTCTCCGCCAGCGCCGCGATGGCCAGCCCGTTCCACGCCGCGACCACCTTGTCGTCGCGGCCGGGCGGCACCCGGCGCTGCCGCTCCGCGAGCAGCGCGGCCTGCACCCGCCCCAGCCGCCCGGGGTCGTCCGGGTCGGTCCGCCGTTGCAGGACCGAGCGGCCGTGCTCGAAAGTGCCGTTTTCTGTCACCCCGAACGCGGCAGCGGCCCACTGCCCATCCGCGGTCCCGAGCACGGCGGCCAGCTCGCCCGGGGTCCAGGTGTAATACAGTCCCTCGGCGCCGTCACTGTCCGCGTCCAGCGCCGACGCGAAGCCGCCCTCGGGGGTGCGCATCTCGCGCAGCAGCCAGTGCCCGGTCCCGGCGGCCACCCGGCGGCCCAGCTCCGACCCGGTGCGCCGCCACAGGTGGCCGTACACCCGGGCCAGCAACGCGTTGTCGTAGAGCATCTTCTCGAAGTGCGGCACCACCCAGCGGGCGTCCACCGAGTACCGGGCGAACCCCCCGCCGAGCTGGTCGTACACGCCGCCGCGGGCCATCGCCCCGGCGGTGCCGGTGACCATTTCCAGCGCCGCCTCAGCCGCCGCGGCGCCGCGCTCGTAGTGCCGGAGCAGGAACTCCAGCACCATCGAGGGCGGGAACTTCGGCGCGCCGCCGAAACCGCCCAGCGCCTCGTCGTAGTCGTCCAGCAGCTGCGAGACAGCCTGGCCGGCCGCCTCTTCCAGGGCGGTCACGTCCGGGTCGGCGCCCAGGCCGCGCAGCGGGGCGGCCCGCTCGGCCAGCGCCTGCGCGATCTCCCGGGCCTGGCCGGCCACCTCGCCCCGGCGCTCCCGCCAGGCCTGGGCGACGCCCGCCACCAGGCGCTGGAACTGGGCCCGCGGGTAGTAGGTGCCGCAGAAGAACGGCTCCCGGTCCGGGGTCATGAACACGGTCATCGGCCAGCCGCCCTGGCCGGTCATCGCCTGGGTAGCGGTCATGTACACGCTGTTGACGTCGGGCCGTTCCTCGCGGTCGACCTTGATCGCGACGAGGTTCTCGTTCAGCAGCGCGGCCGTCGCCGGGTCCTCGAAGGACTCGTGGGCCATCACGTGGCACCAATGGCAGGCCGAGTAGCCGACCGAGAGCAGCACCGGGACGTCCCGGGCCCGGGCCGCGGCGAAGGCCTCGTCGCTCCACGGCCACCAGTCCACCGGGTTGCCGGCGTGCTGCAGCAGGTACGGGCTGGTCGCGTTCTTCAGTCGCTCGGCCATGGCTCCCATCTAACGCCCTGCGGCGGCCCCGCCGGTGCGGCCGGCCCACCGCAGGACGGCCCGCGCCAGCAGCGGTGCCGCGTCAACCCGGGGCCGAGTTGCAAGCCAGAAGTAATAACGGTTATCATTTTCATCAGTGCCGGATCTGGCGGCCCTCCTCGCCAGCCATCCCTGACTCGCCCACCTCGCCACCAGCCCCTGAGACCCTCACCACCAACCCCCTGAGACCCTCACCACCAACCCCCTGAGACCTCGCCACCAGACCTCGCCACCAACTCCCTGAGACGGAACCAGCCAATGATCTTTCGCCAGACCGCGGCGGGTGCCGCCGTGCTGGCCGCCGTCGCGCTGCTCGGCGCGGCGTGCTCCGCCAGCACCGGATCCACCGCCACGGCCGAATCGGCCGCCACGATCACCGCGGTCGGGGCCGAGAACGAGTACGCCAACGTGATCAGCCAGGTCGGCGGCAGGTACGTCCATGCGAGCGCGGTCGAGAGCAACCCGAACACCGACCCGCACACGTTCGAGGCCAGCGCCAGCGTGGCCCAGCTGGTCAGCAGCGCCACCCTCGTCGTGCAGAACGGCCTCGGCTACGACTCCTACCTGAACAAGATCGAGTCTGCGTCGCCCAACTCCGCCCGCAAGGTGATCGACGTGCAGCAGCTGCTCGGCCTGCCGGACAGCACCCCCAACCCGCACCTGTGGTACAAGCCGTCCACCATGCCCGCCGTGGCCAGGGCGGTCGCCGCCGACCTGGCCCGGCTGCAGCCCGCGCACGCCAGCTACTTCCGGGCCCGGGCCGCGGCCTTCGGTACGTCGCTGCAGCCCTGGTACCGGGCGCTCGCCCAGTTCAGGAGGGCGTACCCGGGAACCCCGGTGGCGGTGACCGAGCCGGTCGGGGACTACCTGCTGCAGGCGGCGGGCACCCGCAACCTCACCCCGTGGGGCTTCCAGGCCGACGTGATGAACGGGGTCGACCTGTCCGCGCAGTACGTGTCCCTGCAGGACCGCCTCTTCGCCCAGCACAAGGTGAAGGTCTTCCTGTACAACCAGCAGGTGACCGATTCGCTGACCGCCTCGTTCCTGGCCAGCGCGCACCGGTACGGCATTCCGGTCGTCGGGGTGTATGAGACCATGCCGGCCGGCTACACCTACCAGTCGTGGATGCTCGCCGAGACCCACGCCCTGCAGCAGGCGGTGGCCCGCCACGTGTCCACCCCGAAGCTGGGCTCATGAGCGGGCCGCCCGCCGCCGGCCCGGCCGAGGTGCTCGCCATCGATGGCGTGAGTGTCCGGCTGTCCGGCCGCGAGATTCTGCGCGACGTCCGGTTCACCATGCACGAGGGCGAATTCACCGGCCTCATCGGCTCCAACGGAGCCGGGAAGACCACGCTGCTCAAGGTGATCCTCGGGCTGCAGCCGCCGACCGCGGGCGGTGTCCGGGTGGCCGGCCAGGCCCGCTGGCGCCGGGCCAGGACGATCGGGTACGTCCCGCAGCAGATCACCCTCGACCCGGACATGCCGCTGCGCGCCCGCGACCTGGTCGGGCTGGGCCTCGACGGCCACCGGCTCGGCCTGCCGCTGCCGTCGGCCCGCCGCCGTCACCTGGTGGACGAGATGCTGCGCGCGGTCGACGGGGAACGGTTCGCCGACGCCCGGGTCGGCAACCTGTCCGGCGGCGAGCAGCAGCGGGTGCTGATCGCCCATGCCCTCATCAGCCGCCCCCGGCTGCTGCTGCTGGACGAGCCGCTGGCCAATCTGGACATCGCCAGCGAGCACGAGGTTGTCACCCTGCTCGGCCGGGTGGCGAAGCAGCAGCAGATCGCGGTGCTGATCTCGGCGCACGACATGAACCCGCTGCTGCCGGTGATGGACCGGCTGGTCTACCTGGCCGGGGGCCGGGCCGCCACCGGGACCACCGACGAGGTCGTCCGGACCGACGTGCTCAGCAAGCTGTACGGCCAGCACGTGGACGTGCTGCGGGTGCACGGCCGGATCCTGGTGGTGGCCGGGCGCGGGGACAACCTGGCGGACGCCCCGTCGCCGGAGCCGGTCAGCCACGGGAACGCGTGACCGCGGTGCCGCATCTGCTCCACCTGATCTTCGAGCCGGGCTTCTTCACCAGTGCCCCGGTCCACTCCGCGCTGCTGGCCGGCGGGGTGGTCGCGGTGGTGTCCGGCATCGTCGGGTCGTTCGCGGTGCTGCGCGGCCAGTCCTACGCCGGGCACGCGCTGGCCGACATCAGCGTCACCGGCGGCTCGGCGTCCGTGCTGGCCGGGGTCAGCCCGCTGTGGGGCTTCGCCGGGGTGGGCGTGCTCGCCGCCGGGGTGATGGACATGATCGGGGTGCAGCGGCCCCAGGGCCGGAACCTGGCCACCGGGATCGTCCGCGGGGCCGCCCTCGGCCTCGGGGCCCTGTTCCTGTACTGGGACACCACGCACACGACCACCAGCGGCACCACGGTCACCATCCTGTTCGGCTCGCTGTTCACCATCGACACCGCGCTGCTCCCGGTCATCGCGCTGTTCAGCGCGGTGGCACTGGCCATCGTGCTGGTGCTCTACCGGCGCCTGCTGCTCAGCGCGGTCGCCCCCGACCTGGCGGCGGTGCGCGGGATCAGCGTCCGGCGGACCGGGCTGCTGTGCCTCATCGCCATCGCGGTCACGGTCTCGCTGTCGGCCATGACCATCGGCGCGATCCTGAGCACCGCACTGCTGATCGGGCCGGCCGCGACCGGGCTGCGGCTCGCCAGCCGCCCGGGGCTGGCCATGGTCTGGTCGGCGGCCATCGGCCTGGCCGCCACCTGGCTGGGCGTGCTGCTGGCCTACGACAGCTTCTACTGGCCGCCGGGGCAGCACGGCTGGCCGGTCAGCTTCTTCGTCGTCGTTCTCATCTTCCTGGGCTACCTGCTGGCCCCGCATCCGGGCCGCCGCCCGGCCCGCCCCGGGCGGCGGCCGGGCCCGGGGGGCCCGGGATGACCGGCATGTTCTCCGGGTTCATGGCCAGCACGTGGGAAGTGGCCAGCATCGTCGCGGTCGTCGCCGGCGTGGTCGGCTTCTTCGTCGTGCTCCGCGGCGCGGCGTTCGTCGCCGACGCGGTGCCGCAGGGCGCGTTCACCGGAGCGGCCGGAGCCAGCCTGCTGGGGGTCAACACGCTCGCCGGGGTCGCGGTGGCGTCGCTGGCCGGCGCGCTCGGCATCGGCTGGCTCGGCCGCCGCGGCCAGCGCGACGTCGCCACGGCGCTGGCCCTGGTGGTGATGCTCGGCCTGGGCGCGCTGTTCCTCAGCTTCGGCAGCGAATACGCGCCGGAGGTCTACTCGCTGCTGTTCGGGGAGGTGCTGGGGGTGAGCAGCACCGAGACCGCCCCGGTGGCGGTCCTCGGCGCGCTGAGCGTCGCCGCCGTCCTCGTCCTGTTCCGGCCGCTGCTGCTCACCTCGCTGATGCCGGAACTGGCCGAGGCCCGCGGGGTCCGGTCCGGGCGGGTCGAACTGGCCTTCCTGGTCGTCGTCGCCCTGGCCACCAGCATGTCGCTGCCGGTGGTGGGCGCGCTGCTCATCTTCAGCCTGATGATCGGCCCCCCGGCGGCGGCCCGGTCGCTGACGTCCCGGCCGCTGCCCGCGATGCTGGCGTCGGTACTCCTGGCGCTGGCCGTGGTGTGGGCGTCGATCGCCGCCGCGTACGTCACCAACTGGCCGGTGGGGTTCTTCGTCGGCGCCCTCGGCGCGGTCTGCTACGCGATGGGCCGCGGCTGGGCGGCGCTGCGCCGCCGCCGCACGGTCCGGGCGGCCGGGTTCGAGACCGAGGGCCACCCACCGCCCGGTGCTACTGTGCGGGTGTGATGACGGCGGAGCCTGCCAAGCGCCTCACCGGCGGCACCCGGGTCCGGGGCACCCGCCAGGCCGAGGCCTTGTCCGCCGCGCTGGACGGGCTGACCGGTTTCGCCAGCGCGCAGCAGATCCACGCGGCGCTGCGCGAGCGTGGTGAGCACATCGGGCTGACCACCGTCTACCGGCACCTGCAGGTGCTCAGCGAGGACGGCCGGGTGGACACCATCCGGGATGCCAGCGGCGAGATCCGCTACCGCCGGTGCGAGAGCCACGTGCACCACCACCATCTGATCTGCCGTTCCTGCGGGACCAGCGTCGAGGTGGAGGGCCGGGCGGTGGAACGCTGGGCCGAGCAGGTGGCGGCCGAGGCCGGGTTCACCGCCGTGGACCACACGGTGGAGCTGTTCGGCCTGTGCCCGGACTGCAGCCGGCCGGGCCGCGCTTAGCGGGGGAGCCATCATGAGCAAGGCGGGCCGGGCGTCCGCACGCGAGCGGATCCGGCTGGAACGCGAGCGCGCGGCCCGTCGGCAGCGGCGCAACCGGGCGCTGATCATCGTCGGCGGCGTGCTCGCCGTGGTCGTCATCGCCGTCGTCGTGCTGGTCGTCGTGCAGCCCGGCCAGTCCAAGCCGGCCAGTAACCCGGGCACCGTGCAGGCCGCCTCCTACACCGGGCCGTTCCCCCCGGTCACGCTGAACGCCGACCACAGCGTGACCGCCGCCCGCCCGGGCGTCAGCAACCCGGTACTGGACATCTACGAGGACTTCCAGTGCCCCATCTGTGCCACGTTCGAGAAGGCCAACGGCGCCGTGGTGCAGAAGCTGGCGGCCGAGGGCAAGGTGCGGGTGGTCTACCACCCGTTCACGATCTTCCTGGGTGACCATCCCCAGCAGGACAACTCGGTGCGGGCCTGGGCGGCGGCCCGGTGCGTCCCGGCCAGCCACTGGCTGCTGTACCACAACCTGCTGTACAGCAATCAGCCTGCCGAGACGACCCAGGGTGGCTTCCCCGTCAGCCAGCTGCTGGCCATCGGCGCCAAGGCCGGGCTGGCCAGCCCGGCCTTCAAGTCGTGCGTGTCCACGCAGCGGTTCGCCCCCCAGGCGGTCCCGCTCAGCCAGCAGATCATCCGGGGCGGGATCACCGGCACGCCCACCGTGAAGCTCAACGGGCACACCGTCAGCAACGCCATCCTGGTCACCCCGGGCAACGCGCTGCAGAAGATGATCCTCGCCGCGAAGTGACCGGCCCGTAACCCGGGCCGCCGGCCGTGGTCAGTGCCGCGGGCGGGCCGCGGCGAGCACGCCGAGGGCCGCCCGGACCAGATCGCCGTTGCCGCCGGCCAGCTCGCCGGCCGGTCCGGTGAGCGTGTCCTCCAGGCCGATCCGGGTGGCCAGCCCGCGCTGCCCGGCGTAGCGGACCAGCGGCCAGCAGCCGGTTCCCTCCCCGTGCACCAGCCGCGGGACGGCCCGCAGCGGTGACTCGTCCAGGGCGGCGAGAATGCCGTCCGCCACGCCGGTCTCCTGGCCGGGCGGCACGCCGATGATTTCCACCATGACCCGCAGCCACGGGGCGTCCCCGGCCGCGGCGGCCGGCACGTCGGCCACCGACCACAGGCCTGCTTCCACGCCGATCCCGGCCGCGGCCAGCGTCGCGGCCACCTCGGCCCAGCCCTCCTCCGGCACGTTGACCGAGGCGAAGTCCGGCCGGTGCGCGGCGGGCAGCGCCGCCCACCGGGCCACCGCCGCCTGCCGCGCCGGGTGGTCCCCGCCGGTCATCCATAGTCCGGTAGACGCCCCGACCGGCAGGCCGGGGCACGCCTGGCGGACCGCCGCCACCGCCGCCCCGACGTCCTCAGCCCGCAGCGACTCGGCCCCGGTGCCGCCGCGGGCGTGCAGGTGCACCGCCTCCGCCCCGGCGGCGGCCGCAGCCGCGGCCTCGCGGGCAAGCTCGGCCGGGGTCACCGGCAGGGCGGGATGCTCCTCCTGGCTGCGCCGGCCGTTGAGGCATGCCTTGATCCGCTGGATGGCGCCGTCCATCCGGCCATGATCTCAGAGCCGCCGCTCCCGGACCGCCGCCTGGCCGCTCTCCCGGTCCCGGGAGAGCGGCCAGGCCTGGCGGGTCAGCCCAGCCGGGCCAGCCGGAGCAGGTAGCTGCCGCCCGCGCCGGTGGACTCGTCCCTGATCGTGATCAGGGCCCGCCCCCCGGCCAGCCGGATATGCGCGTAGACGGTGTCACCCCGCGTCACCTGCAAGGTGACCCGCTGCCGGCTGGACTGCTGCGGCACCACCCGCCACCACAGCGAGTACGTCGGGTGGCCCGCGCTGCGCACGGACGCCGACCCCGCCTCGATGAGCGGCTGGGTCGCGGAACTGCCGCGGCCCAGGGAGAGACCGGCGAACCTGCCCCGGAACGGCCGGGTCACCCGCCAGGTGCCGTAGGCGTCGTTGAACGTGCTGGCCGCGGTCTGCTGGCTGACCGACCCGGTGGCGGCATCGCCGATGATGGACAACGGGCTGTTCGGCCCGCCGATCGGCACCACGTCCCCGATGATGCTCGCGGTCCCGGCGGAACTCGCGGTCCCGGCGGAACTGGCCGTCCCGGCGGAACTGGCGGTCCCGGTAGTGCCGTCGCCGATGATGCTCGCATCCCCGATGATGCTCACATCCCCGATGATGCTCGCATCCCCGATGATGCTCAGGTTGGTAGCCACGCCCACGTCGCCGATGATGCTGCTGCTCCGCATCATGCCGCGGTCCCCGATGATGGACAGCGGCACCGACCCGGCCTGCACCGCGGTCACCCCGCAGGCCGACCGGGCCGCCGGGACGGCCCCGGTCACGAACCGCCGCCAGGCGGCCAGTTCCGCCCGCCCGGCCGGGCGGGCGGGCAGGTCATTGCTGACCAGCTGGGCGTTGGTCGCAGTGAGCGGATTGAAGCCCGCGGGCAGCCGCACATTGACGGCGGACACACCGTGCCCGCACGGCGTGACTGTGGCCTTCCCCACCTGGGCATTGGGGCTCTTGACCACCGCGGACACGGCGGCCGACGCAGCCAGTGCCTGGACGAGGGCGAGCCCGGCGAGGGTGGTCAGCCAGATCTGCTTGCGCGCTAGTGGCGCGCGAAGTAACCCGGTGCCGATCATCAGCGACCTCCTCGGGCAAGTCAGGGACCACGCTTTTATCCGCACGGCCAAGGCGCGCGGGACTGCAGGGCGGGGGGCTGCCGTCAGGTCCGGTCAAGGGGCAGCATA
Organism: uncultured Actinomycetes bacterium; assembly: GCA_963837515.1. GTDB lineage: Bacteria > Actinomycetota > Actinomycetes > Streptosporangiales > Streptosporangiaceae > RYN-230. Next base: position 156,391 of record CAWINT010000010.1, on the reverse strand, counting down.
GCGAACTACCGGGGCAGGTCATCAGTAAGACTAGACATGTCACGTGTTATCGGAAGGATGTCCGACCTGCGAAGTTCCGGGATGGGCCGGCGGGCCGGGCGCGGGCCCCGTGGCTGACCGCGACGGCGTGGCCACCGCGCAGCTACCGAAAGCCCGCACCCTGCCGCCCCGCTTACCGCGGCAGTAACGGCCGGTTACTTTCCGCCCGCCGGGCCCGGAAACGGGCCACCGTGCCAAATCGCCGTAAATCTCCTCCCCCATCGCCTGGATCAGGGTGTGCGACCTGGCTGTCGGCGGACGGTGATACCAAGGAGGCATGACTGCCGCCGATGCGGAGCACCCCGACCCCGCCCACCTGGACGGGCCGAGCGCCACTACCACGGAGACGCTGCGGGACGAGGCGGAGCGGTGCCTGCGCGCCCTGGCCGGGGAGTCCGCCCGACTCCGCGAGGACCAGTGGACCGCGATCCGCGCCCTGGCCAGCGAGCGCCGCCGGGTGCTCGTGGTGCAGCGCACCGGGTGGGGCAAGTCCGCGGTCTACTTCGCCAGCGCCGCGATGCTGCGGGCCCGCGGCATGGGGCCGGCCGTGATCATCTCGCCGCTGCTGGCCCTGATGCGCAACCAGATCAGCGCGGCGGCCCGGGCCGGCCTGCGGGCCTGCACGGTGAACTCGGCGAACGTGGCCGAGTGGGACGAGGTCTACGCGCAGATCAGCGACGACGCGGTCGACCTGCTGCTGGTGAGCCCGGAACGGCTGAACAACCCGCAGTTCCGTGACGTCGTGCTGCCGAAGCTGGCCGCGTCGGCCGGGCTCCTGGTGGTGGACGAGGCGCACTGCATCTCCGACTGGGGGCACGACTTCCGGCCGGACTACCGCCGGCTGCGCAGCCTGCTGGCCGAGCTGCCCCCTGGGGTCCCGGTGCTGGCCACCACGGCGACCGCCAACGCGCGGGTTACCCGGGACGTCGCCGAGCAGCTGGCCGGCGGCGCGGACGGCGGGGCGCTGGTGCTGCGCGGCCCGCTGGACCGGGACAGCCTGCACCTGGCCGTGGTCGCGCTGCCCGGCGCCCAGCAGCGGCTCGGCTGGCTGGCCGAGCACGTGGATGAGCTGCCCGGCTCGGGCATCGTGTACGCGCTCACCGTCGCCGCGGCCCACGAGACCGCGGCCTTCCTGCGCGAGCGCGGCCATCAGGTCGCCGCCTACACCGGCCGGGACGAACAGGGCCAGCGGCTCGCGGCCGAGCAGGCGCTGCTGGACGGCGAGCTGAAGGCGCTCGTGGCGACCAGCGCGCTGGGCATGGGCTTCGACAAGCCGGACCTCGGCTTCGTGGTGCACCTGGGGGCGCCGCAGTCACCGGTCGCCTATTACCAGCAGATCGGCCGGGCCGGGCGGGCGGTGCCACGGGCCGAGGTGGTGCTGCTCCCCGGCGCCGAGGACCGGGACATCTGGGCGTACTTCGCGTCGCTGGCCTTCCCGCCCGAGCCGGTGGTGCGGGCCACGCTGGGCGCGCTGGAGGCGGCCGGGCGGCCGCTGTCGTCGGCCGCGCTGGAGGCCCGGGTGGACCTGAGCCGGGCCCGGCTGGAGATGATGCTCAAGGTCCTAGACGCGGACGGCGCCGCCCGGAAGGTCTCCGGCGGCTGGGTCGCGACCGGGGCCCCGTGGTCCTACGACGCGGACCGCTACGCCCGGGTGGCCGCCGAACGGGAGCGGGAGCAGCAGGCGATGCTGGAGTACGCCCGCACCGCGCAGTGCCGGATGGAGTACCTGCGCCAGCAGCTGGACGACCCGGGGGCGGAGCCGTGCGGCCGGTGCGACAACTGCACCGGGACCCGGTGGCCGGCCGCGGTGTCCGCGGCCGGCGCGGCGGCCGCCCAGGCCCGGCTGCTCCGGCCCGGGGTGGACATCACCCCGCGCCAGCTGTGGCCGCCGGGCATGCCGCAGCTGGGTGTTGAGGTGTCCGGCAAGATCCCGCCCAGCCTGGCCGCGGCGCCGGGCCGGGCCCTCGGCCGGCTGACCGGGCTGGGCTGGGGCCCGCGGCTGCGCGCGCTGCTGGACCGCGACGGCCCCGGCGGCGAAGAGGCGGACGGCGAGGTCCCCGGGGACCTGCTGGGCGCCCTGGTCAAGGTGCTCGCCGCCTGGGACTGGGCGGAGCGGCCGGCCGCGGTGGTGACCCTGCCCAGCCGCACCCGGCCACGGCTGATCGCCAGCCTGGGCGGCCGGATCGCCGGGATCGGGCGGCTCCCGCTGCTCGGTTCCCTGGGCTACTCCGGCGCCGGGCCCGGCCCCCGCCAGTTCAACAGCCCGCAGCGGCTGCAGGCGGTATGGCGGGAGCTCACCCTGCCCGCCCAGGTGGGCGCGGCGGTGGCCGGGGCCGGCGGCCCGGTGCTGGTCGTCGACGACCTGATCGACAGCGGCTGGACGATGACCGTCGCGGCCAGGCTGCTCCGTGCGGCGGGCGCGCCCGCGGTGCTGCCGCTGGCCCTGGCCGTCACCGCGGGCTGACCCGCCGGTCACCGCGGGCTGCCCGCGGGTTCGGGCAGCCGCGGCCGCTCCTCCTCCCGGATCCCATACCGCGCGTACAGGCCGCGCAGTGGCCGCGGGGCCCACCAGTTGGCGCGGCCCAGCAGCCGCATGGTCGCGGGCACCAGCAGCACCCGCACCACCGTGGCGTCCACCACCAGGGCGACGATCATGCCCACGCCCAGCAGCTTGATGAACGTGATGCCGGACGCGGAGAACGCGCCGACCACGATGATCAGCAGCAGGGCCAGGCTGGTGATCAGACCGCCGGTGCGCTGCAGCCCGCTGGCCACCGCCGCGGTGTTGTCGCCGGTGGCGTCGTACCGTTCCCGGATCCGGGACAGCAGGAACACCTCGTAGTCCATGGACAGCCCGAACACGATGGCCAGCAGCAGGATGGGCATGGACGGGTCGATGCTCTCGGTCGGGGTGAACCGCAGCAGGCCGGACAGATGCCCCTGCTGGAACACCCAGACGATCACCCCGAACGTGGCCGACAGCGACGCCGCGTTCATCACGATGGCCTTGACCGGCAGCACGGCCGAGCCGAACGCGAGGAACAGCAGCACGAACGTGGCCAGGCAGATCTCCAGGGCCATCCACGGCAGCGTGGACCCGAGGCTGGCCAGTTCGTCCACCAGCTGTGCGGTCACGCCGCCCACGTAGGCGTGACCGCCAGCCGGCGGCGGGACGGCGCGGACGGCCGCCACGAGACCCCGCGCCGTCGCCGAGTTGGGCTCCGCGGCATAACGCAGATCCACCCGGGCCACTCCCCCGCGCTCCCCGGTGAGCTGCGCGGCCGAGATGCCCGGCACGCGGTCCAGGCGGCGGACGTAACCCGCCAGCGCGGCCTGCCGGGCGGCTGCCCCCGCCGGGCCACCGAACCGGACCACCACCTCGATGGGGCTGGCCGGGTTCCCGGGGAAGCCGCGGTTGAGCGCCTCGGTCACCACCCGGGCCGGTGCCCCGGCGGGCAGCGCCCGGGCGTCGGTGCCGCCCCAGGCGATCGAGCGGAACGGGGCGGCCAGCGCGAGCAGCGCGATCACGATCACCACCGCGTAGGCCACCGGGCGGCGCATCACGCTGCGCGCGATCCGGTACCACGGGCCCTGTTGGTCCGGGGGGACGACCCCCCGGAACCCCCCGGGATCACCGGCGCGGCGAGACCCTCCTCCGTCGGGCCTCCCCTCCCCGGTCAATGCGGGGACGGCCGGGCGGGCGGACATCCGTCGCACGCGCAGCGCGTTCACCCGCGGGCCGAGCACGGCCAGCAGCGCGGGCAGCACGGTCAGCGCCGCCACCATGTCCACCAGGACGGTGGCCACCCCGCCGTAACCCATCGAGCGGAGGAACATCTCGGGGAAGAGCATGAGGCTGGCCAGGGCGACGGCCACGGTGATCCCGGAGACCGCCACGGTACGGCCCGCGGTGGCCACGGTGGCCGCGACGGCATCGGCGGTGCTGTCCTGGCGGCGCAGTTCCTCGCGGAACCGGCTGACCATGAACAAGCCGTAGTCGATGGCCAGGCCGAGGCCGAGGATCGTGGTGATGTTGATGGCGTAGGTGGACACGCCGGTGGCCAGGGTGAGCAACCGCAGCGCCGCGAACGAGCCGAGGATGCCGATCCCCCCGATGGCCAGCGGCAGGCTGGCCGCGGCCAGGCCGCCGAAGATCACCAGCAGCAGGATCAGCAGCACCGGCATCGAGATCCCCTCGGCCCGGCCGATGTCCGAGGTGACCTGCTTGGTGATCGCGGCCTCCGTCGGGACCTGCCCGCCGACCTGGGTGCGCAGTCCCGGTGCGGCGAAGTCGCCGCTGATGGCGTCGTAGGTCTTGATCCGGGCCGAGTCGGTACCGCCGGCCAGTTCCACCACGGCGTAGCTGGCGTGGCCGCCGGCGCCGACGAACCGCGGCGACCCGGTAGACCAGTAGTCCGCGGTGGCGATCACTTTGCCGCCCGGCAACGCCGCCAGCGTCCGGGTCACCGCGGTGCGGAACGCGGCGTCGCGGACGGTCAGCGCCGGGCTGGAGTACAGCACCACGACGTCGGTGGCGTCCCGGCCGAACGCCCGCGCGGCCAGGTCACTCTCCTGCTGGCTCGGGCTGCCGGGGGCGGTGAACCCCCCGCCGGACTGCAGTTGCCCGAACACGCCGGTACCCCAGACCGCCGCGGCCACCACCAGGAGCGCCGCGACGGCCAGCACCAGCCGCCGCCGCCGGTACACCAGCTGTCCCCACCGCTCGAACATGGGTCCTCCCGCGCCTAGACTGCTACCAGCAGTTACATAAGTGAACATCGTTTATCGCTATCGGTGTTTATCTTGCATACGCTGTTTACTAACGTCAAGCGCGTTTACCAGATAGCTACCTGCATCACAGCGGGTTCTCAGCGAAACTGGGGAGCAGGTGCGCGGAGGGGACCGGGAGGCGTCGATGACCGAGACACTGAGCAGGCGCGACCGGGTCCGCGCGGAGACCACGGACGAGATCAAGCAGACCGCCCGGAAGATCCTGGTCGAGCAGGGCCCGGAGGCGGTGACGCTGCGCGCCATCGCGCGGGCCATGGGAATGACCGCGCCCGCGCTCTACCGGTACTTCGGCAGCCATGAAGACCTGATCAGGCATGTGGTCGGGGACATCTTCACCGAGATAGGCGGCGACATCGAGGCCGCGATCCAGGCTGTGGACGATGACCGCATGACCGAGAAGATGATCGCGGCGTGCCGTGAGTTCCGCCGCTGGGGCCTCGCCCACCAGGCCGAGTTCGGCCTGCTCTTCGGCACCCCGCTGCCCAGCCTGGAAGCGGCCCATGACGACGTGGTGACCGAGTGCGCCGGGAAGTTCAGCGGCGTGTTCTTCGCGCTGTTCTTCGAGCTGTGGGACAAGCACCCGTTCCCGATCCCGGCCGACGACGAGATCGACCCGGCGCTGCGCGCGCAGCTGGCCCGCTACCGCGACGCGCTCGGCGTGAACCTGCCGCTCGGTGCCGGGCTCACCTTCCTGCGCTGCTGGGTCCGGCTGTACGGGATGGTCAGCCTCGAAGTGTTCGGCCACCTGCGCTTCGCGCTGGACGACGCGGCTCCCATGTTCGAGATCACCCTCAGCGAGCTGGCCGGACTGGTCGGCCTGGAGTACCCGCCGCGCTAGCCGTGGCCGCCTGGTTACGCTCGTAGCGGTGAACGTCACCTCGCTGGGATTCCAGACCGACGTGATGCTGCGCGCCCTGGAGGGCAGCGAGATCGAGGACCGCGGGGACTACCTGGCCGTCCGGACGCCGGCCAGCCCCGACTTCTGGTGGGGCAACTTCCTGCTGCTGCCCGGGGAGGCCGCGGAGGACGAGGCCACCCCGTGGCTGTCGCGGTTCGCGGCCGAGTTCCCGGCCGCGGCGCACATCGCGCTGGGCCTGGACATCACCGGCGGCGCCGGGCCCGGCCTGGCGGGCTTCGCCGCCGCCGGGCTGGAGGTGCACCGGAACACCGTGCTGACCGCCCCGGCGGTCCGCGAGCCGCCGCACCCCAACCGGGCCGCCGTGTGCCGCCCGCTGGCCGGCGACCGCGACTGGCGGCAGGCGGCCCGGCTGCAGGAGTTGTGCGACCAGGCCGACGGCGTCCCGGCCAGCCCCGCGTTCGCCCAGGCCCGGACGCGGGCCCGGCGCCGCCTGGCCGAGGCCGGCCACGGGGCCTGGTTCGGCGCCTTCGTGGACGGGGAACTCGCCGCCCAGCTGGGGGTGTTCTGCGGCACCGGCCCGATCGGCCGGTACCAGGACGTGATGACCCATCCCGGCGCCCGCCGTCGGGGCCTGGCGGGCACGCTGGTCTGCCGCGCCGGACGGCACGCGATCAACCAGCTCGGGGCCGGGACCCTGGTGATCGTGGCCGACCCCGGTGGGGCCGCCATCCGGGTGTACCGCTCGGTCGGCTTCGCCAGCCGGGAAACCCAGGTCAGCCTGCAGCGCCTGCCTGGCGGATAGCCTGGTCGCGCCCGGGCGCGCCGGGCAGCCCCGGCGGGAGGTGCAGATGACAGCCGGCCTGGCCGCGCAGATCCGGGCGATCTGCCTGGCGTTCCCCGGAGTGACCGAGCGGCCCAGCCATGGCGCACCGACCTGGTTCATCCGGGACAAGAAGGCGTTCGTCACGCTGTGGGCGCAGGGCCATCACGATCATGACTTCCCGCATCTGTGGTGCGCCGCGCCGCCCGGCGCCCAGCAGGAACTGGCCGGCTCCGACCCCGCCCGCTTCTTCCGCCCGCCGTACGTGGGCCATCGCGGCTGGGTCGGCGTCCGGCTGGACGGCGTCGTGGACTGGGCCAAGATCGCCGAACTGTGCCAGGACGCCTACCGCACCGTCACCGCCCGGCCGGCTGGCCGCCGCCCCGGTCCCAGCCGGGGCCGGGCGCGGTGAGCACCAGGAGCGCCGGGGACTGGTCCTCGGTGAACAGCACCTGGTCGCGACGCTCAACGCCGCCAATCCGCACGGCCGGTAGGCCGGCGTCCAGCGCTGCTCTCGCCGCCGTGGGCCCGGGCCGTGCCCGGCTCTCAGCTCAGCTGTCCGACGCGGCGGATCGTCTGGTCCGCCGGGTGGCCGCCGGCCATGTCGATGTCATCGACGACCGCGCCGTCCCGGAGCAGGATCATCCGCTCGCACCGGGCCGCGATCTGCGGGTCGTGCGTCGCGATGATGGTCGTCATCTGGTGCTGGCTGCGCAGCCGGATGATCAGGCTGAGAATCTCCGCGGCGTTCTTCGAGTCCAGATTGCCGGTCGGCTCGTCCGCCAGGAGCAGCGACGGCGTGTTGACCAGCGCCCGCGCGATGGCGACCCGCTGCTGCTCGCCACCCGACATCCGGGACGGCAGCGACTCCTCGCGGCCAGCCAGGCCGACCGCGGCGAGCAGTTCCCGGCCCCGGTCGCGCTTGTTCGGGGCGGTCCGGTAGGGCAGCAACGGGGCGATCACGTTGTCCAGGGCGGTGAGCGCGGGCAGGAGGTGATAGCGCTGGAACACGAATCCGACGCTGCGCCGGTAGGCCGCGAGGGCCGGGCCGCGCAGCACGCTCAGGTCCGTCCCGCTCACCACCACCGCCCCGGAGTCCGGCCGGTCCATCGCGCCGAGGAGGTGCAGCAGGGTCGACTTCCCGGACCCGGAGGCGCCAGCCACCGCGACCAGGTCGCCCGGGCCGATGCTGAGGCTCACCTCGTTCGCGGCGGCGACCCGCAGGTCCTGGCCGATTCCGTAGTGCTTGGTCACGTTGCGGAGCTCGATCGAACCGGTGACGGCGTCTTCGGGCATGGCTCACTCCTCGGCCAGCAGGGTTGCGGTGGTCATGCGGCCGAGCAGCTGGGCGGGCAGCAGCGTGGCACCGGCGGTGGCCACGCCGCCGGCCACGACCGCGGCCGCGGCGGCCAGGTACAACCGCGGCGGGACCCCGCCGGCCAGCGCGGCCGCCGCCGTCAGGCCCAGGGCCGCCCCGGCCACCGACCCGGCCACCCCGATCAGCGCCCCCTCGGTGCAGACCAGCCGGGCGATAGCCGGTTCGGGCCAGCCCAGCGCCCGCATGGTGGCTAGCTCGGCGGCCCGCTCGCGGATGTTGAGGAACATCGCATCGGCGACCGTCAGCACACCGAGGGCGACGGTCGCCGCGACCGCGACATAATCGACGCCGCGCACCTGGACGGCCACGGCGTTGCCGAGCAGCGAGCCGACCACGGTGCCCCGGAAGGCGATCGTGACGGCGGTCAGCACCGTCAGCGCGGCGATCCCCACCGCGAGCGCGAGCGCGCCCACCACCGTGCGCCCGGGCGCGCGCAGCACGTTGATCAGCGCCAGGGCCGTGATCCCGCCGGGCTGGTGGCCGCGCCGGACCGGCACGACCGGCGGGCGTACCGAGGACAGCGGGTTGACCCGCGCGGCGAGCCAGGCCGGCCAGGCCCCGGCGGCGAGCGCCAGGGCGACCGATACCGGCACGGCCAGCGCCGCCCGGGCCAGGGAGACACGCAGGCCCAGCGCGGCGGACAGCGGCAGCGACACCAGGCCGCCGGCGGCCCCGGCGACCAGCCCGATCATCGCCTGCTCGCCGAGGACCGTGGCGAACAACCGCGGCCGCGTCCAGCCCAGGCAGGCCAGTATCCCGATCTCCTGCCGCCGCCCCCGGACCGCCGCGGTGGCCGCGTTGCTGACGAACAGCGCGCAGACGATCAGCACCAGCGTGAACAGCACCAGGCTCTTCCGGTCGACCGCGGTGAGGATCGTCACCGCCACGCCCTTCTTGACCCAGCCCTCGGTCAGCCGCAACGCGGGCCGGCCGAAGTGACCGGCTGGCAGCGAGACCGCGGTGGGGGCGGGCGATGACCCGGCCACGATGTCCACCGTGAGCCCGGTCCGGACCGCGATCTGCTGGGCGACTTCCTTGATCCGCTCCAGCGACACGGGATCCGGCCCGGTGACGCCGGCCACCCGCACCCGGATCACGCTGATCGGGTCGGCGGCGTGCAGGTCACCACTGAAGTACGCGCTGTTGTCCAGGGCGGGCAGGGCGGCCAGCGTGGTGACCAGCTGCACCGGCTGGCTCACATACCCGCCGAGGTTCAGGCTGGGCAGCAGGCCGGCGCCGCCCAGGGCTTGGCGGCTGGCCGCATCGGCCGGAGCCGCGGCGACCGGCTGATACGGCCCCAGCGGGACCCGGGACAGCGGGTCGAACGCCCTGATCCTGCTCTCCCGGAAGACCCCGGCCAGCCGGGGCACCGGGACCGGGAAGCTGTTCCCCGGAATCGAGACCTGGGTGGGGCCGTGGTCCGTCAGGGCCCGGTACTGAGTGTCGGCATTGTCCATCGGCGGGGCGACGACTCCGCCGTTCTGCAGGGTAGATTTCCAGACCGCAGGCGGGTTGCGGGCTACCACCGGCTGGAGCACCCCGCCCTGGCGGTGGTAACGGGCCGCGCCGGCCGACCAGTACTCGGTGATTCCCGGGTAGCCAGCCGGGTTCCCCCGCATCTCGGCCAGCAGGTGCTGGTACGCCTGATCCGCACTGACCCGGGCCGAGAGCACGGTCGGCCCGGGTGCGGAGGCCTGCCGGGCCATCCACGGCAGAGTCATGGCCGGCGGCCGGGCGGGGCTGGCGAGGCGCTGTACCTGGGTCACCGAGTATTCGCCGATGCCGCTGCTGGCGGCGGCCAGCACCGGGAACGTGGTGAGCGTGAGGCCGCCCGAACCGGGCGGCGTCACCGTGCCGGGACCGGCGTTGTGCCGGAGGTAACGGCCGGAGATCACCGCCCGGTCCAGCCCGTCCAGCCGCGCCTCTGCTCCCGGGTCGATGGCGGCGATCAGCATCGGGAACCGCCACTCGACCACGAAACCGGGGTGGCTGGCGGTGAGGTTGCGGTAGCTTCCCGCACCGCCCAGCCCGTTGACGCGGGACCAGCACATGTTCAGGGTCATCGACTGCGCAGCGGGCCCGAACGGGGCGGAGGTCCGCCCGGGGAGCGGGCAGACATCGGCCTGCGACCCGCCGGGCAGCGTCTCGGCCGAAGCGCCGGTCGAGTTCTGCAGCCTGAGCCGGTCCGGCGTGAGGTACAGGTACGAAGCCGGCTGGTGCACCCGGGACGTACCCGCCGCGCTGACCCAGGTGGTGCTGATCCGGTAGAGCTGGCGTCCCGGCCGCGCCGCCGCGGCGGCCGGGAGGCGGACCGTGAGGCTGGCGATCGGCAGGCTGTACCCGACCATGGCGATCGGGGCCGCGACCTGGACACCGGGAATCTGCTGGATGTGGCGGTACTGGGACATGCTGATGCCGCCATAGATGCCGGACAGGAAGTCCGGCTGGACGGTGCCGGTCGCTGACTCCAGCGGCGTCCTGGCTCGCGCCGGGCGGACCAGGATGTCATAAGCGGGCCGGAAGTTGGCCGCCACGGCCCCGATGGTGCGCAGCTGCGAGGTCCGTGACGCGGCGGTCAGCAGGCAGAACGCCGTCACCGCCACCAGGATCCCGAGCAGCAGGGCGAGCGGCCGGGCGGGGCGGAACCGCAATTGCGACCAGGCCAGCCTGCTCACGGGTACCGTCCTTCTTCGCTGCCCGCCCGGACGCGGCCGGAAGCGCGGTCCCCGGCGCCCCCGGTCATGGCCGCGGTGGGCGATGCGTGCCTGACCAGAACTGACTATCCGAGTATGCGGCGGGCCCCGGTCCATACCTAGTGGCTAGGCAGGAGTGATGCGGGACTGTTACCTTGTCGCTAGGTAGGACTGCTCGCGCTTTACGCAGCCCGGCGGGAGACTGATCTCATGCCGCTTCACCACGCCGTGCTCGCGCTGCTGGCCGCCCAGCCGCGGCATGGCTAAAGTCACCGCGGCGGAACTGCACGCCCGGGCCGCTCTCGGCGTGGTGGACGCGGCCGAGCGGGAGCTGGGCCCGGAGGTCCTCGCGGCGCTGCCCGCCCAGTCAGCCCCGGACCCGGGCCGGATGGCTGCGGGTAATCCGGCCGGATTGCGTCAGCGGTGTAGATTGCCCCCCGCTACGGGGGGGTAATCTACACCGCTCCTGGATCGGCGGCCGGTCACCCGATGCCACGTGCCGGCCGCACCGGACAGGGCTAACCCGCCGGGAGCCAGTGGGCCGGGTGGGCCAGGGGCGCGGTCAGCCTGGTGCGGCGATCACCGGTCGCCGCGTCGAGCTGGGCCTGGACGAGGAAGATCGCGCCGCTGAGGTCCGCGCCGCCCAGGTCGGCGTCCCGCAGGTCGGCCCCGGTGAAGTCGGCCCCGCGCAGGTCGGCATTCCGCAGGTCAGTGCCGATCAGGTAGGCCCCGCGCAGGCTGGCCCCGGCCAGCCTGGCGCCGCGCCGCCGGGCGCCGATCAGGTCCGCCCCGGCGTGGTCGGCCCGGGGGCCCGGGATACCCGCGCGGATGAGCTCACTGGCCCGCTGCAGCAGGCCGTTGACCGCGCCCCGGTGGGCCGGTACGTCCAGCCTGGCCAGCGCCTCGGCCGGGCTGGCGGCCAGCGCCTCGGTGGCCTGGTACGACTGCGCGAGTTCCGCGCGCAGCGGGGCGGCGGCCGGGGCGGCCAGCGCCTCGGACAGGTACCACAGCAGTTCGTGCAGCGGCCGCAGCGCGGCGAACGCGGCGAACATCGGCCGGGCGGTGCCCGGGGCGTGCCGCCAGTCGTGGCCGCCGAAAGTCTGCTGCGACACCCGCTGTCCGGCGCCGAAGCAGTCGTAGACGGCGCAGCCCCGGAACCCGCGCGGGCGCAGTTCGGCGTGAATACCGCAGCGGAAGTCGGCCCGCAGGTTCGGGCAGGGCTGCCCGGCCGGCTTGTCGATGGCGAAGTCGGCGGACGCCGCGAACGCGGGTGCGGCGCAGCACAGGCCGAAGCATTGCCCGCAGTCGGCCCGCAGCCGGGCTGGCGGGCGGCCGGGGCCGGCGGAGCCCGCCGCCTCCCCGATGTCGGTCACGACGGCCTACGGCGGCGGACGGTGCCGCCCCCACAGCAGGTAGACGAGCGGCGCGGCGCCGGCCGAGTTCACGACCGTCAGCAGCGGCAGCCACGCCCACTTCGACCCGCGGATCTCGGCCGCGGGGCGCCGCTTGAGGTCGATCAGCGCCACGATCTTGAGCGACCCCTCGACGGCGGCCCCGGCAATGATCAGCTGCCGGTTACGCGGGCTCAGCTCGCTCCACTTGCCGGCCATGGCACCCTCCGCACCCGTCACAGGAACGCCTGAACCCTACATCCGCCCCGCGCCCGGCCGCTCATCCCGTCCGGATGGTGCGGCCGGGGCGGTGGGCAGCACGCCGGACGGGCCGTTGGGAATGGTTGTCAGCTGTGCCCGGCAATGGCGTGCGGGACGTAGGGCTCCTCCAGGCGGCGCATCTCCTCGCCGGTCAGCTCCAGATCCACGGCGGCGAGCGCGTCCAGCAGGTGGGAGACCTTGGTGGCGCCTACGATCGGCGCGGTGACCCCGGGGCGGTGCAGCAGCCAGGCCAGCGCGACCTGGGCGGCGGGCACGCCCCGCTCGGCCGCGACCTCGGCGGCGCGGTCGGCCACGTCGTAGTCGGCCGGGTTGGTGTAGAGCGAGTCGCCGAAGGCGTCCGACCGGGCGCGGACGGTGTTCTTGCCGCCCTCCCGGGTCCGGTTGCCCGCGAGCAGGCCGCGGGCCAGCGGGCTCCACGGGATCAGCCCGACGCCCTGGTCGCGGCAGAGCGGGATCATCTCCCGCTCCTCCTCGCGGTAGACCAGGTTGTAGTAGTTCTGCATGGACACGAACCGGGTCCAGCCGTGGGTGTCCGCGGCGTGCTGGGCCTTCGCGAACTGCCAGGCCCACATGCTGCTGGCGCCGATGTAGCGGGCCTTGCCCGCGCGGACCACGTCGTGCAGTGCGGCCATCGTCTCCTCGATCGGCGTGTACGGGTCCCAGCGGTGGATCTGGTACAGATCCACGTAGTCCATGCCGAGCCGGTCCAGCGACGCGTCGATCGAGGCCATGATGTGCTTGCGGGACAGCCCGCGGCCGTTCTCCCCGGGCATCGTCTGGCCGTGCACCTTGGTCGCCACGACGACTTCCTCGCGGGTGAACAGCTTGCCCAGCAGCCGCCCGGTGGCGGTCTCGCTGGCGCCCGCGGAGTACACGTCCGCGGTGTCGTAGAAGTTGATCCCGCCGTCGGCAGCCGCCGCCGCGATCGGCGCCGCCGCCTCCTCGTCCAGCACCCAGGGCCGCTCGCTGTTGTTGCCGTAGCTCATCATGCCGAGGCAGATCCGCGAGACGCGCAGTCCAGTGGCGCCGAGGTTGACGTACTCCATGAGGTCCCTTCTCAAAGCTGGGGGTGAAATCCACCCTATCGGGGCCGCTGTTGGCGGCCATGAGAGGTCGGCCGGCCGCTGTTGGCGGCCCTGAGAGGCCGGCCGCTGTTGGCGGCCCTGAGAGGCCGCTGTTGGCGGCCCTGAGAGGCCGGCCGCTCCTGGCGGCCCGGAGGTCAGCGGGCCGCCCTGACCAGCCTGCGGCTGACCAGCACCACGATGGCGGCCAGCAGCGCGGCGAAGCCGAGCACCGCGTACCGCGCGGACAGCAGCTGGGTGGCCAGGCCGAGCGCGACGACCGGCACGGTCAGCCCCACGTACGCGGCCAGGAACAGCCCGGCCAGCGCCTCCCCGCGGGTCGCGGGCGGCGCGATGCGCAGCACCGTCGTCACGCTGCCCTTGAACGCCGCCCCCGCGCCGCCGCCCGCCGCCGCCCCGCCGGCCAGCAGCAGCGCCAGGCTGCCCAGCCACACCGCGGCGGTGATCAGCGCGAGCCCGGCGACCAGCACCGCGAGGCCGCCCGCGAGCTGGCGCCGCAGCGGCACCCGGGTCACCACGATCTGGGCGGCGGCCGCGGCACCGAACACGGCGAAAGCGGCCGCGCCGGCCAGCGCGTGCGAGTGGTCGTGCAGCGTGCCCGCGATGAATCCCGGCGCCAGCGAGGTGAACAGGCCGAACAGCGCGAAGGTGGCGGCGGCCGCACCGCCCGCGGCGTAGAACAGCGGGCGCTGGTCGGCGGGCACGGACACCCGCTGCGGCCGGTAGCGGGGCCGCTGCGCCGGGCGCTGGACGGTCTCCGGGACCAGCGCCAGCCCGGCCAGCCCGGCCAGCATCAGCGCCTCGAAGGCCAGGTAGGGCAGCACCAGCGGGTGGCCGGCGTACTGGGCCAGCAGCCCGGCGGCCAGCGGGCCGAGGCCCAGCCCGCCCAGGTTGGCCGCGGTTGCGGTGATCTCCGCGCGGCGCCGCGGCGGGCCCGGGCGGGCGCCCGCCGGGCCGCCGCGGTCCAGTTCGCTCAGGTACGCGGTCGCCGTCGCGGTCAGCATGCCGATGCTGATCCCCGAGACGACCCGGCCGATGAGCAGGCCGGGCACCGTGGGCCAGCACAGGAAGGCCAGCCCGGAGGCCACGTTGACGGCGACCGCGAGGGCGGCCATCCGCCGCCGCCCGGTCCAGTCGGACAGGTGCCCGGCCAGGAACAGGCTGGCCACCACGCCGACCGCGTAGGCGGCGAACACCACGGTGACCATCAGCGGGCCGAACCCGTCCCGCGCCTCGTACAGCACGTACAGCGGCGCGGGCACCGCGGAAAAGGCCATGGTCACGCAGAACGCGAAGGCGACCAGCCAGAAGCGCTGGGTGCGCCGCGGCCGCGGGTCCGGGCAGGCCGGCGGCGCGACCGCCCGCCTGGCCCGGGGGCCGTTGGCGACCCGGGCTAGCGGCCCCCGGGCCAGCGGCGCCAGTGTGTTCATCACAAGCTCCTTGACGATAGTTCCAGCGCTTCCCAGCGTGCGCGCCGCCAGTCATCTATGCAAACGACAACTGTTGCTAAGGTCCATCTGAGATTTAGATAACCAACGGCCCGTCGCGCTGACTGCCCCCGCCCGGGGCGATGAGTTGTCCGGCCCCGGGCCGTCCTAGGGGGCAACAGCGACACTCATACGGAGGCACAACGATGAGCACCACCACCGGGATTCGCCACCTCAGCCTGGTCTGCGTCCCGACCCCCGCGGAGCAGCAGGACAAGGCGATCGAGTTCTACGAGTCGCTCGGGCTGGAGAAGCGGACCGACGAGCCCTTCGGCGGCCAGTACCGCTGGGTGGAGGTCTACCCCCCGGAGGGAACGGCCGGGATCGCGCTGGCGCCGCCACCGCCGGGGATGGAGTTCCAGCCGGTCCAGACCGGGATCATTCTGACCACGAGCGACATCGATGCCACGCACGCCGCGCTGCGCGGCCGCGGCGTCGACGTGGACGCCGAGGTGTCGCGGATGGGCGGCCCGGTGCCGCCGATGTTCTGGTTCCGCGACCCGAGCGGCCACACGCTGATGGTGGTCGAACAGCGCTGAGGATGGCCGAACAGCGCTGAGGATGGCGGAACAGCGCTGAGGATGGCCGGAGCGCGGACGGCGGGCCGGGCAGCGCGGACGGCGGGCCGGGCAGCGCGGACGGCAGGCCGGGCAGCGCGGACGGCAGGCCGGGCAGCGCGGACGGCAGGGGCTAGGCGAGCAGGCCGGCCAGGGTGTCGCGCACACCCCGGTCCGGCCGGCGGCCCGGGACCAGCGTGGCCGGGTTCCCCGGGTCGCGCTCGAAGACGTGCAGCCGTCCCTCGTGGCGCGCCAGCACGAGATCGGTGCTGTCGCCCGCCAGCTCGGCCGATCCCTCCGTGGTGTATCTGGTCACGGTGATCAGCGCGGCGCGCTCGGCGGCGGCGAGCACCCCGGCGGCGTCGGTCCCGGGCCGGGACTCCGCCCGCGGTCCCCGCGGCAGCATGTCCTCCAGCATGCCGAGGGCGGTGCCGAGCTTGTACAGGCCGAGTTCGTGGACCCCCAGCGCGTCGATGCGGACCACCAGGCAGATCTGCTCGGGCTGCGGGAGCAGCAGGATCCGCCACGGCTCCCCCGGTTCGGTGCCGGTGACCCGGGCATCGAGGACCATCCGGGCGCGCTGCTGGAACGCTACGGCGATGCCCAGGTCCCCGCGCACCTGAACCTTCTCCCCCGGCGGCCCGGCCACCAGGAGCTGGCGGGCGGCCAGCGAGCGCACGGCTTCGGCCAGCACGTCGTCGGACGGCCGGGCCTCCAGGAAGTCCACGATGGCGTCGACCACCGTGAGCTCGGCGATCGTGTACGCGCCCAGCAGCACCGGCCCGGTGCCGACCAGGTCCACGACCGAGGAGACGAGCCCTTCGGGGAGGGAAGCCCGGCCCGCGGCCGGTGGGGCCGGCGGGCGCCCTCCGGAGCCGGTGTCACTCATGACGGATTCCCCCCCGACCCATGACGGATGCCCTCGGGCTGATGACCGTCCCCCAGACCGCCGCGGCGGCCGGCGGTTCCCGGCCCTGGCTGAGAATCGCGGCCGCGATCCGGGCCGGCGTCTCTGTCACCCACACGTCGGAGTTGCCGAACAGGCCGCGCCCGGCCCGGCCGGGCAGGGCCTGGCCCAGCTCGTTCGCCGGGTCCACCCGGTCGGGCGGCGGGAACATGCTGGCCAGGTCCTGGGACACCGCGGTGACGTCGTCATCCGCCTCGATCCGGCGGAGCGCCGTGGCCATCGACCCGGCCACCGGAGGGGCCAGCGGGGTGGGCACGGCCAGATCCGGTGACAGGTACAGCGGCCGCCGCTCGGTGAGCCGGGACAGGCCCCACGGGCCGACGTTGCTGCGGGTCACCCGGTAGACCACGTAGTCCATGAGGTGGCGGATGTCGGTCAGGGTGGGCAGTTTGCGCTGGCCGAAGGCCGCCGGGGTCTTTTCCAGCTGCAGCCAGGTGCCCTGGGCCGTCCGGCCGTGCAGCTTCTCCCGGACCACCGGCCCGCGCATCCCGATGTCGGGATAGCGCGACTTGTCGATGTCCCGGTGGTGGCTGGACAGGCGCTGATGGCTGACCTTGGTGAACCGCCACTGCTCGTACAGTTCCGGGTCGTCCACCAGGACGTGGCCGCCGCACAGCAGGTCACGCAGTTGTGGCACCTGCAGCCCGTGCCGCTCCAGATCAGCGATGATCGCGGCTTCCTCGGGACTGAGGCGGTCGGCGGCCACCAGCAGCCCCTTGCGGTACGAACCGGCCCGGGCCGTGATCTCGATCATCAGCCGGACCCGGGCCCGGACCTCCCCGGTCCGCTGCGCGCTCAGCCCCCGGAGTTTCCGCCGGTGGCGCCCGGCCCGCCGGGGCCGCCCGGCCCGCCCGGCCCCGGCCGGCTCGCGCTCAGGATCCACATAGCTAGTAGAACACAGCCTCGACCTGGGCAGACATCCCCGTCCACCTGGGCACACGCCCGCCGCCACCGGGAGACGGCCGGGGCCGGCCCGGGCCGGTTCTTTGATCATCGCCGGGCCCCCGGTTAGCCTCGGTGCTGGCCGCCACAGCCCGGCGGCCCGGCGGCACGGCAGGTGACGATGGCCCTTACCGACGGTTCCGGCGCGGGTGTCAGCGACGGCGCTGGGCAGCTGCCGTCCCTCGAGGCGCTGCGCCGGTTCGTGGTGGTGGCGGAGGAACTGTCCTTCACCCGGGCCGCGCGCCGGCTGCACGTGGTGCAGTCCGGCGTGTCCAGCGCCATCCAGGCGCTGGAGCGGGAACTCGGCGCGGTGCTGTTCGACCGGGACCGGCACCGGGTAGCGCTGACCGATGCCGGGCAGGCCCTGCTGCCGGAGGCGCGGGCCACCCTGGCCGCCGCCCAGGCGGCGCAGGACGCGGTCGACCAGGCCCGCGCCGGGCTGCGCGGCACCCTCATGGTCGGCACGATGACCTCCACTGGCCCGGTGGACCTGCCGCGGCTGCTCGGCCGGTTCCACGCCTCGCACCCGGACGTCGCGGTCCACCTGCGCCAGGCGACCGCGGGCTCGGCCGGGCTGGCCCGCCAGGTGATCTCCGGCGAGCTCGACCTAGCCCTGCTGGCGCTACCCGGCCAGCCGCCCGCCGGGCTGCGGCTGCGCCGGGTCAGCGAGGAGCCGCTGGTGCTGATCTGCGCCCCCGGCCATCCGCTGGCGGCCGGCCTGCCGGTCGAGCTGGCCCGGCTGGCGGAGGAGACGTTCATCGACTTCCCGCCCGGCTGGGGCAACCGGATCGTGGCCGACCGCGCCTTCGCGGCGGCGGGCCTGGACCGGCACGTGCCGTTCGAGGTGGCCGACTTCAGCTCGGCGGCGGAACTGGTCCGTAACGGCCTGGGCGTGGCCCTGATGCCGGTCACCGCTGCCTGGCAGTGCGCCGGGTTGCACGTGACCGAGCTGGCCGGGTCCACCATGACGTGGCGGGTGTCCATCGCCACCCCGACCGCGCGGCGGCTGTCCGCCGCGGCCCGGGCGTTCCTGGCCGAGCTGCCCGGTGATCAGGTAAGCCGATAACCCGCCCGCGGGATATCTATCACCAGCCGGGCATCTGCGGCCGGGTGACGCTGTTGTCCCACGCGGACGTCATCACCGCAGCCTGCCCCGGGCAGGCTCAGCCGACCACTGAGGGAGTCTCAGATGCGCACCAGGACTATCGGCAGCACCACGGTCAGCGCGATCGGGCTGGGCGGCATGCCGATGTCGATCGAGGGCCGGCCGGACGAGGCCCGGTCCATCGCGACCATCCACGCCGCCCTGGACGCCGGGGTCACCTTCATCGACACCGCGGACGCCTACCACCTGAACGCCGGCGAGGCCGGGCACAACGAGCGGCTCATCGCCACGGCCCTGGCCAGCTACGGCGGGGACACCAGCAACGTGCTGGTCGCGACCAAGGGCGGTCACCTGCGGCCCGGCGACGGCTCGTGGACGCTGGACGGCTCCCCCGCGCACCTGCACGCGGCGGTGGACGCGTCGCTGAAGGCGCTGGGCACCGACGCCATCGGCCTGTACCAGTTCCACCGGCCGGACCCGGAGGTGCCCTACGAGGAGTCCATCGGCGCGCTCAAGGAGTTGCTGGACGCCGGGAAGATCCGGATGGCCGGCATCTCGAACGCGAGCATCGCGCAGATCGACACCGCCCGCCGGATCCTCGGCGGCGGCAACCTGGCCAGCGTGCAGAACCAGTTCTCACCCAAGTTCCGCTCCAGCGAGGCGGAACTGCGGCACTGCGCGGAGCTGGGCATCGCCTTCCTGCCGTGGAGCCCGCTGGGCGGCATCGGCCGGGCCGGCGAACTCGGCCAGCAGCACGCCGCGTTCGCCGAGGTGGCCCGGGCCCACGGCGTGTCCCCGCAGCAGGTCACCCTGGCCTGGATGCTCACCCTGGCGCCGGTGGTGATCCCGATCCCCGGGGCCAGCCGCCCCGAGTCGATCACCGACTCGGCCCAGGCCGCCGAGCTGCGGCTCACCCCCGGCGAGGTGCAGCGCCTCAGCCACGCCTGACCGCGGCAACGCCCGGTGGGCCGCGGACCGGCCGCCCGGCCGCCCGCCACACCGCGGACGGCCGGGCTTTTTCACATAAAGTCACAAGTCTGTACATAACCCAACGAAAACGCTAAACGGCCGGGCCCATACATCAAGCGGGCATCTGAGCCAAGCCGCCGCAGGCCTCACCAGCGGGCACCGCCGCACCCCAGGCGCCCCTCCCCGCAACCCCCACCATCCATCACCGTGAGCGGCGGTTTGTGCAGCCGAAATGCTGCTATGACGACATTTCGGCTGCACAAACTGGCGAGGACCTCCCGTGTACCAGCAGCCGCCCAGCCGCCCAGCAGTTGCCCGGCCGCCCAGTGCCAGGCCCTAGGCCGCACCCCGGGTCAGGACCGGCCACCCCGGTCAGGACCGGCCACCCCGGGTCAGGTCGGCCGCTTCCGGTCGGCCCCGGGGCGGGCGGAGGCCCAGGACCAGGCCGGCCGCGACCACGGCCACCCCGGCCCACACCAGCGAACCGGGGGCGGGGCCGCCGAGCAGCACCCCCGTCCCGGCCGCCGCCACCGGGGCCAGCCCGGTGAGCAGGCCGGCCCGGCCCGCCCCCAGCCGCCGGACGCACGAGTACCAGAGCACGAACGCCACCGCGGTCACCGCCACCGCCAGGTACCCGGTGGCCAGCCAGTCGGCCGGCGGCAGCCGGACCACCGCCGCCGGGCCCTCCCGGGCCAGCCCGATCGCGGCGAACACCACGGTGGCCAGCCAGGTGGTGTGCACCGACACGCCGCCGGGCCCGTGCCGCCCCAGCACCGGGACGGCCAGCAGCGTGAAGCACGTCTCGCAGCCGAGCACGACCCCGGCCCAGGCCAGGCCCGCGGGGTCGGCCCGGCCGGTCCCGGTCACCAGGGCCGCCCCGCCGGTGACCACCAGGGCGGCCAGCACCGCCGCGGCCCGGGGCCGGCCCCCCTCCAGCAGCGGGCCGAACACCGCGAGCAGAGCCGGCACGCTGGCCACCGCCACGCCGAGCACGGCGGGCTCGGCGTGCCGGGCTCCCTCCACCAGGGCCACGTTGAACAGCACCAGGCCGGTCCCGGTCACCCCGGCCAGCCACAGCCACTCGGTGCCCCGCGGCCGGGCCAGCCGCCGGCCGGTGAGCCGCAGGAAGCCAAGCAGCAGCAGGCAGGCGGCGGCGTACCGGATGGCCTCGGCCGTGTACAGCGGCGCCCCGGCCAGCACCCCGGACACGGCCACGCTGCCGCCCACGCACACCTGCGCCGCCGCCCCGGCCGCCACGCTGGGCCAGGCCCGGGCCCGCGGGGACGCAGCCGGGGGAACCGGGGCGGGACACCCGGGCCGGACCGGGACGGCGGGGACAGTGGGGACGGCAGGGACAGTCGGGACAGAGGGGACAGCGGGGACAGTGGGGACAGCAGGGACAGTCGGGACAGGGGCGCCGGGGCAGGCATCGGGCACAAGAGTGACGTTAGGCCGGAGATGGTCTCCTCAACAGGGCCAACCGCGCGAGCTTATAGTGGTCCAATGCGTCCCGGTGGACCCCGGCCGGCCGTGGTCGGCGCCGACTTCCTGCAGCTCAGCCCGGCCGGCGCACCCGTCCGGGGATTGACCGCGTGGCTGGCCGGCGCCCTGCGCGCCGCGATCATGGACGGGCGGCTGGCCGGCGGGGCCGCCCTGCCCGCCAGCCGGGTGCTGGCGGGTGAGCTGGCCGTATCCCGCGGCGTCATCGTCGAGGCCTACCAGCGGCTGCAGGACGAAGGGCTGGTCCAGGCGCGCCCGGGCGCAGGGACCCGGGTGCTGCCCCGGCCGGCCCCGGGCCAGGCCCGCGCCGCCGCGGACCCCGCCGCCCCGGCGCTGCCGCAGCCGTGGCGGTCGCAGGCCGGGCTGGACCTGTCCCCCGGGGTACCGGACCTGTCCGGCTTCCCCCGCGCCGCCTGGCTGCGCGCGGAACGGGCGGTGCTGGCCCGGGCCAGCGCGGCGGAGCTGGGGTACGGCGATCCGCGGGGCAGCCCGTGGCTGCGCCGCGAACTGGCGGGCTGGCTGGCCCGCACCCGGGGCCTGCGGGCCGCCCCGGAGGACATCATCATCGTGGCCGGGGTCGCGCAGGCGCTGGCCCTGCTGGCCCAGGCGCTGCCCAGCGGGGACGGCCGGGCGGTCGCGGTCGAGGACCCGGGGTCCCGGGGCGCCCGGGACCAGCTGGCCCACTGGGGGATACGCCCGGTCCCGGTCCCGGTGGACGGGCGCGGGCTGCGGGTGCCGGAGCTGGCCGCCACCGGCGCGGCCACGGTGCTGCTCACCCCGGCGCACCAGTTCCCCACCGGCGTGGTGCTGGCCCCGGAACGCCGCCGGGACCTGCTGCGCTGGGCCGCCGCGGGTGGCCTGGTGATCGAGGACGACTACGACGCCGAGTACCGCTACGACCGGGCCCCGGTGCCCGCCCTGCAGGCCTCCGCCCCGGATCGGGTCGCCTACCTGGGCAGTACCTCCAAGACGCTGAGCCCGGGGCTACGGCTGGGCTGGCTGGTGCCGCCGGCCCAGCTGCACGCCCCGCTCGTGACCGCCAAACACGCCTCCGACCTGGGCAACCCGGCGCTGCCGCAGCTGGTGCTGGCCCACCTGATCGGCACCGGCGAGCTGGCCCGGCACATCCGGCTGGCCCGGGCCCGGCAGCGGGAGCGCCGCGACGCGCTGCTGGGCGCGCTGCGCGAGCACCTGCCGCAGGCCCGGGTCCAGGGGATCGCGGCCGGCCTGCACCTGCTGATCACGTTCCCGGGCGCGGACGGGATGCCCGCCGACGCGGAACTGGCCCGGCGGATCCACCAGGCCGGGGTGCTCGTCCACCCGCTGTCCCTGCACCGGCTCAGCCCGGGGCCGCCGGGCCTGGTGCTGGGCTACGCCGCGCACCCGCCCGGGGAACTGCGGGAGGCGGCCCGGCGGATCGCCGTCGCGGTCGGCACCACCGCGGTCGGCACCACCGCCACTGTCCGCACGGCCGCCACCGTCCGCCCCGCCGCCGGGTGATGTGCCCGGGCCACCGGGCCCGGACGTCAGGCACCACCGGGCCCGGACGTCAGGCACCACCGGGGCCCGGACGTCAGGCCACCTGGGGCGGTGCGCCGGAGTCGTTGGTCATCGGGCGGCCGGCGGCGGCCCAGCCGTGCATGCCGTCACTGATGTTGACCGCCTGCCAGCCTGCCCCGGCCAGGGCGTGCGCGGCCTGGTTCGACCGGTGCCCGGAGCGGCAGATCAGGTAGACCATCGCATCCTGCGGGATCTCGGTGTACCGGTTGCCCAGCTGCCCGAGCGGGATATGCGTGGCGCCGGGCGCGTGGCCCGCCGCCCACTCGTCGTTCTCCCGGACATCGACCAGGAACGCATCCGCGGGCACCTGCGCCGCAGGTATCTGGGCCGGCCTCGTGGTCTCGGTCATCAAGGCAGCGTACCCGGGGAATCGCCGCCCGTCCCCGGCTCGGCGGCCAGCCGCTGGTAGGCGGCCGCCAGCAGGCCGGCCAGCGGCTGGCCGCGGACGGTCACCGGCGGCGGCTCCGCCGAGCGGAGCAGCAGGTCAGGCGGGGCAGCCGGGACCGGCGGGACCGCCCGCAGCCGGGCCCGGCTGATCCCGGGAGACCAGAACCGGTCGGTGCACTGGGCCAGCGCCGGCGCCGGGCCGCGGCTGGCCAGCGGCGAGCTGTTCGCCGGCGCCGGGGCACCGGCCGCGCCACCCGGGGCACCGGCCGCGCCACCCGGGGCCCGGCGCAGCGCGGCCAGCAGTTCCTTCCGGCCCCGGCCGCGCCAGGCCAGCATCGCGAACGGGTCGTCGTCGAACCGCTCCGCCAGCACGTAACACACCGCGGCCAGGTGCTTGCACGGCACTTCCCAGTCCGGGCAGGAGCAGAACCAGTCCAGGTCGCGCGCGGACCGCGGGAACAGCGGGGTGCCGCAGGCGGCGAACACCTCCTCGATCTCCGGGGGCATCTCCCCGGCCAGGAGCTTGGCCCGGAAGAGGGCCTGCGCGCCGAGCGCCTGCTCGACCCGCTGCCACTGGGCCGTGGTCAGCGGCAGCACTCCTATCCGCGCCTGATACGGGGCGGGCCGCGAGCCCTGCACCCGGGCGCTGACCCGGCCCTGGGTGAGTTCGAAGCCGAGCACCTGCCCGCGGCGGGCGTAGTTCCGGCCGCGGGCCAGCCGGCCGCTCATCCCGAACGACTCCAGCACGGCGACGAACCGGCGGGACCACCACTGCTCGCCGATCGCGCCGCGCTGGCTGCGCGCCTTGATGCCGCCCTCCACCCGGCGCGGCGGCCTGGCTTCGTGCCACCAGCCGGTGTCCCCCGGCCTGCCGCCGTTCACCCCACTCATTCGGCCACCGCCTCCGGGGCCAGCGTGAGCACCTCACGCAGCCGGGCCACCGACAGGTCGGCCAGCCAGCTCTCACCGGTGCCGACGACCCGCTGCGCCAGCGCCTTCTTCTGCTCGATCATCGCGTCGATCCGCTCCTCCAGCGTGCCGACGCAGACGAACTTGCGGACCTGGACATCCTTGCGCTGGCCGATCCGGTACGCCCGGTCGGTGGCCTGATCCTCCACCGCGGGATTCCACCAGCGATCGAAGTGGATCACGTGGCTGGCGCCGGTGAGATTCAGCCCGGTGCCCCCGGCCTTGAGGGAGAGCAGGAACACGGCTGGTTCCGTTAGGGCCTGAAATTCCGTCACCAAATGGTCGCGGGCCTTCTTGCTGGTGCCGCCGTGCAGGTAGAGGACCGGGCAGCCGAGCCGGGCGGCCAGGTAAGGCTGGAGCACCCGGCCGAACTCGGCGTACTGGGTGAAGCACAGCGCTTTGTCCCCCGCGGCGACGATCTCGTCGCCGATCTCCTCCAGCCGGGCCAGCTTGCCGGACCGGCCGGGCAGCGCGGAGCCGTCGCCGAGCAGGTGCGCCGGGTGGTTACAGACCTGCTTGAGCTTGGCCATGGTCGCCAGCACCAGGCCGCGGCGCTCGATGTCGGCCTCCGCCGCCTCGATCCGCTGCATCATGTCCGCCACCGTGGCCTGGTAGAGGCTGGCCTGCTCCGGGGTGAGGTTGCACCACACCTTCATCTCGATCTTGTCGGGCAGGTCGGCGATGATGGACCGGTCGGTCTTCTCCCGGCGCAGGATGAACGGCCCGGTGAGCCGCTTGAGCCGCGCCGTGGCCTCCTCGTCGGCGTGCCGCTCGACCGGCACGGCGAAGTCCTCGCGGAACCTGCTGGCCGGGCCGAGCAGCCCCGGGCTGGTGAACTCCATGATCGACCAGAGCTCGCCCAGCCGGTTCTCCACCGGCGTCCCGGTCAGCGCGATCCGCGACCCGGCGGGCAGGCCACGCACGGCCCGGGCCTGCCGGGTGCCCGCGTTCTTGATGTTCTGCGCCTCGTCGCAGACCACCCGGCGCCAGCTGACCGCGGCCAGGTCCTCGTGGTCCCTGGCGGCCAGCCCGTAGGTGGTGACGACCAGGTCGGCGGCGTCCAGCGCGGCCCGCAGTTCCGGCCCGGCGAGCCGGTCCGAGCCGTGGTGCACGTGGACCGCCAGGCTCGGCGCGAACCGCTCCGCCTCCCGCTCCCAGTTGCCGACCAGCGACATCGGGCAGATCAGCAGGGTCGGGGCTGGCTTCGCGGCCGCCCCGGCCTGGTCGCTCTCCCGGTCGGCGGCCAGCAGCGCCAGCGTCTGGACCGCCTTACCCAGGCCCATGTCGTCGGCCAGGATGCCGCCCAGGCCGAGGCCGGACAGGAAGGACAGCCAGGCCAGGCCGCGTTCCTGATAGGGACGCAACTCGCCGTGGAACGAGGCGGGCGCGGGCACCGGGGCCAGCCGCTGTTCCGGCTCGCCGGACAGCAGGTCGCCGAGCCAGCCGTCGGCGTCCACCGCGGTCACCGGCAGGTCGTCGTCCACCCCCCGCAGGCCGTCCAGCAGCACCTCGCCGGCCGGGGCCACCCCGCCGCCACCGCGTTCCAGGAAACGCAGCGCGGCCTGCAGGTTGCGTTCGTCCAGTTCCACCCACTGGCCGCGCAGCCGGACCAGCGGGATCTTGAGCCGGGCCAGTTCGGCCAGCTCGGCCGGGCTCAGAGCGTCGTCACCGACGGCCAGGTCGTAGCGGAACTCGACCAGGTCGGCCAGGCCCAGCCCGGGCGCGCGGACGGCGCCGCCGCCCGCCGGGCTGGCCGCCTGCCGGGTGCGCGAGGTGAGCTTGAGGCCCAGCCGGGCCTTGCGAGCCCAGTCCGGCAGCTGGACCCCGAACCCGGCGGCGGCCAGCAGCGGCCCGGTCTCCCGCAGGAACCGCAGGGCCCCGGCCGTGCCGGTCGCCACGTGGTCCGGGGCGGCCGCGCGCAACGCCACCTCCAGCTCGGGGAACAGCCGGGCCGCGCCACCGAGCCCGGCCAGCAGCAGCTCTTCCGGGTGGCCGGGGCCGCCCAGCACGCTGGCCCCGTCGCCCGCCCAGACGTCGCTGGCCGCCACCATCAGGCTCGGATCCTCGGCCGACTGCAGCGCGAACTCGACCCGCCAGAGTGGCTCGCCGGGCTCGTCGTCCTCCCCGGTGCCGGGTCCGGGGTCCGGCTCGGCGTCCAGCCCGGCTCCGGGCCCGGCGTCCGGTTCGGCCAGACGGAAGCAGGTGCGCACCGGGCCCGCCGGGAGCTGCACCACCTCGTGCCAGGACGCCAGCCCGGCGGCCAGCTCCGCGGCCTCGGCCTCGTCCTCCGCGGTGGCCACCTCGACCCGGCCGTCCGGGCCGGTCAGGGCCAGCGCCCAGCGCTCGGCCACCGGGACGCGCGCCGGGCGGCGCCCCCGGCGGGGCGGCAGCAGCGCCCAGCCAGCATCCCCGGCGGCCAGCCGGCCCCGCGCCGCCGCGTCGGCCAGCGCGCCGAGCGCCGCCGCCAGCACCGTCCCGGGCGGCTCCCCGCCCGGCTCGCCAGCCCGGCCCAGCGGCGGCATGGCGTCGGCCAGTTCCCCGGCCCGCCGGGCGTCATGCCCGGTCAGCACCGGATCCCAGCGAGCCACCCAGTCCTCCCCCACCTGGGCCAGCGCCGGCAGCACCCGGCCGCGGGCGGCCAGGTCGGCGGCGAACGCGGCGGCCGCCGCCCAGTACGTCACCGAGCCCCCCGCGACCAGGCCGGTCCCGGCCGGCTCCCCGGGGTCCCGCAGCGCAGAACCCAGCTCGCCGGGCCGGTCCCGGTCCAGCGCGGCCAGCAACGGCCCGGCGGCCGCCGGGCCGAACGCCAGGGCGGGCACCCGCCAGCAGCCCAGCGCGATCCGGACGCCCCGGCCCGAGCCACCCGCCGCCCCGCCCCGGCTGCCCGTGCCGCTCCCGCGCGCGCTCCCGCCCCCGCCAGGCGCCGGCGGGCGGCGCCGGCGTCGGCGGCACCAGCCGCGGTCGGGTCCAGGTCCGCCGGGCGGATCAGTTCGGGCGCCGCCTGCGGGCCGTCCGGCGCGGACGGGAGCCACAGCGCCAGCTCGTCCGCCTCCGCCTTGCGGGCCAGGTCAGCGGCGTCGCCGCCGAGGCTGGCCAGCCGGTCGGCGAGCGTGTCGGGATCGGCCGCGAAGGGGTGCATCCGGGGGGCCCGGGACGGCCGGCGGCCCTCCGTGGCGGGGACCGTGGCGGGCAGCGCGGCATCCTCGGCCCACACGCAGAGCGCCCCGCGCGCCCACCCGGCGTGAACGACCTGCATGCCCAGCACTCCTCGCGCCGCAGTTTCCCCGCCACGCTAGCAACCGCCGACGACACCCGCGCCCCGCCCGCGCAGCGGCTGTGACCGGGAATGCCGGGGCGGCGGCCGGACTTGCACAGCGGTGTGATCGTCCGTGACGCGCTCCCCAGCGAACTGCCGGCCATCGGCGACCTCCGGGTCGGCGCCTACCAGGCCGGGGACTTCCTGTCGGATGCCTCCAACTACGGCGAGACGCTGCGTACTCTCGGCTTCGACAGCACCGGGCAGATCCTGGCCGCGGTCAGTGCCGAGGGGGACCTGCTCGGCACGGTGATGGTGCAGTTCTGGCCGCACGCCGAGCACGTGGTCCGCGGCCCGGACGAGGCCGAGGTGCGCGCCCTGGCGGTGGCCCCGCAGGCGCAGGGCCAGGGGGTGGGCCGGGCCCTGCTGCACGCCAGCATCGAGCGGGCGACCGCGCGCGGCCTGCGGCACCTGGTGCTGTGCACCCAGACCACGATGGCGACGGCGCAGCGCCTGTACACCAGCGCCGGGTTCGCCCGCCTGCCGGAGCGCGACTGGGACCCGGTCCCCGGCTTCACCCTGCTGGCCTACGGCCTGCCGCTGGCCCCGTCAGACCGGGCCGGGGTCAGCGCCAGCGGGCGGCTCTGACCCGTCCCGCCTGGCCGGCCGCCCGGCCGGCGGCGCGGTGCCCGCCGCCGCCGCGGCCGCGGCCTGTTGCGCACGGTAGGCGGCCAGGCCACGCCGCGGTTTGCCCGGCTTCGGCGGCGCCCCGTTCGGGGAGATCTTGCGCAGCTGCTTGTTGAGCGAGCGGAACAGGAAGTACACCGCCACGCCCAGGCCCGCCACGACGAGGAACCCGGCCAGCCCCGGATAGACCTGCTGGGCCGTGCTCTGCGAGGCCGCCGCGAGCAACATCACCGGCTCACCCTCTCGCGCACCCCGGCGAACAGGTCGTCCTCCGGGACGTCGGTGTCGACCACCGACCTAGCTAGATGGTAATCCTCGGTCGGCCACGCCGCGCGCTGCACCTCCAGCGGGCAGGCAAACCAGGACCCGTTCGGATCGATCTGGGTGGCGTGGGAGAGCAGCGCCTGATCCCGGATACCGAAATAATCGCTGCACGGGACCCGGGTGGTGATCTGCATCGGGGGGCGCTCGGCGGCGCGTTCTTCCCACCGCGCGAACCATTCGGTGTAGGGCGATTCGAGCCCGCGGCGGAGCATTTCCTCGTGCAGCGCGGTGAACCGGTCCTTATGGAAGGTGGCGAAGTAATACAGCTTGAGCGGCTGCCACGGATCACCGGACGCCGGGTAGCGGTCCGGGTCGGCGGCCGCCTCGAACGCCTCGATGGCGACCTCATGGGTTTTGATGTGATCGGGGTGCGGGTAGCCGCCCTGCTCGTCGTAGGTCAGCAGGACGTGCGGCCGGAATTCCCGGACCAGGCGGACCAGCGGCTCCGCCACCTGCTCCAGCGGCTGCAGCGCGAAACACCCCTCGGGCAGCGGTGGCAGCGGGTCGCCCTCGGGCAGCCCGGAGTCCACGAAGCCGAGGAACTGCTGGCTGACCCCGAGGATCTCCCGGGCCCGGGCCATCTCCTCGCGGCGGATCTGCGGCAGGCTGGCCCGCACGTCGGGGCGTTCCATGGCCTGGTTGAGGATGTCGCCCCGCTCCCCGCCGGTCAGCGTGGCCACCAGCACGTCCACACCTTCGCGGGCGTAGCGGGCCATGGTGGCCGCGCCCTTGCTGGACTCATCGTCAGGGTGCGCGTGCACCGCCATCAGGCGCAGCGGGGCGGGCGGCCCCGCGGTCCCCAGCGCAGCGGCATCATTCGTGACGGCAGACAAGCGGAATCCCCTCGGGTACCTCAGGCGACTTCATTGGCGCTGGCCGGCGGCCCCGTCACGTTGTTCCGGGGCCGCGCCGGGCCGGCAGATCATTGTGCAGCACAACACTTCAGCGCCGGGCCGACATTCCCGTATCCTGGCGGGCCAGCGCCGTTGCTGGACGCATCCGGAGCGCAACTGACGCGACGCACTTGTCAGGCCTTGTTAGCTTAGAAGGATTACCCCCGAGGAGCCGAGCATGGCTCAAGCGGATCCGACGTCCGCACTGCAGGCAAGGAGTTCCCGTGACCGAGACGCACAACGACAGCCTCACCTGGCTCACCCAGGAGGCGTACGACCGGCTCAAGTCGGAGCTGGATCACCTCTCGGGGCCGGGGCGTGTGGAGATCGCGAAGAAGATCGAGGCCGCCCGGGAGGAAGGTGACCTGCGGGAGAACGGTGGGTATCACGCGGCCAAGGAAGAGCAGGGCAAGATCGAGGGCCGGATCATCCAGCTCCAGCACATCCTGCAGAACGCCAAGGTGGGTGAGCCGCCGCGGACGGAGGGTGTGGTCGGGCCGGGGATGACGGTGACGATCCGGTTCGCCGGTGACGACGACGAGGTCACCTTCCTGCTGGCCTCGCGCGAGGAAAGCGGCGCCCCGATCGACGTCTACTCGCCGCGCTCGCCGCTGGGCTCGGCCATCAGCGGCAAGAAGATCGGCGAGCAGGCCACCTACACGCTGCCCAACGGCCGGGCGGCCACGGTGGAGATCCTGGAGGCCGTCCCGTACGTGGGCAGCTGACCCCGGCTGCCGCAGCAGTGCTGGCCCCGGGGGCGAACCCCCGGGGCCAGCCCGTTTCATCCGCCCACCGCGCCGACCAGCGGGAGGATCCGGTAGGGCAGCGGGGTGGCCAGCGCGATAACCGTCGAGGCGCGCACCACCCCGGCCACGTCCACGATCGCGTCGATGACCCGCTGCAGGTCGGCGTTGGTCCGCGCGACCACCCGGCAGAGCAGGTCACCGGGGCCGGTGATGGTGTGCGCCTCCAGCACCTCCGGGATCGCGGCCAGCCGGGCGGCCACCGGATCGTGCCCGCCGGCCTGCCGGATCTCCAGCGTGATGAACGCGGTCACCCGGTGGCCGAGCGCTACCGGGTCCACGTCCGGGCCGTACCCGGTGATCACCCCACGGGCGTGCAGCCGGTCCAGCCGGGCCTGCACGGTGCCGCGGGCCACGCCGAGCCGCCGGGACGCCTCCAGCACGCCGACCCGGGACTCCGCGGCCAGCAGGGTGATCAGCCGGGCATCCAGGTCATCGATCACGGCGGCACCTCCAGCAGAGCAGGCAGGCTGTACAGTCACCCCGACGTGTTGCGTTAGGTAGTGTACAGATTGACTAGCATTTTAAGACAGTGTTGCGCATCTTGTGAAGCCCGGTGGAGCATCTCCCCATGGCCTACACTGACGAATTCCCGGTCACCGGGACGGATGCGGTCGTCTTCGCCGTCGGCAATGCCCGGCAGGCCGCCCACTACTACTCGACCGCGTTCGGCATGCGCTGCGTGGCCTACCGCGGCCCGGAGACCGGCTGCCGCGACGAGGCCGCCTACGTGCTGGAGTCGGGGCACGCGCGGTTCGTGCTGCGCGGGCCGGTGCGGCCGGGCACCGAACTCGCCGCGCACGTGGCCGCGCACGGCGACGGGGTGGTCGACCTGGCCCTCGGGGTGGCTTCGGCCGAGGCCGCCTACGCCTACGCCACCGCCCACGGCGCCCGCGGGCTCGTGGAGCCGTACCTGGCCGAGGATGAGCAGGGCAAGGTGGTGCTGGCCGCCATCGGCGCGTTCGGCGACACCCGGCACACGCTGGTCGAGCGGGCCGGCTACAGCGGCCCCTACCGGCCCGGCTACGTCGCCGCCGAGCCCATCGTGACCCCGCCGGACCGGCCGTTCTTCACCGAGATCGACCACTGCGTGGGGAACGTGGAACTCGGCCGGATGGATGAGTGGGTCGGCTTCTACCAGCGGGTGATGGGCTTCACCAACATGAAGGAGTTCGTCGGCGACGACATCGCCACCGAGTACTCCGCGCTGATGAGCAAGGTGGTCGCGGACGGCTCCCGCAAGGTCAAGTTCCCGATCAACGAGCCCGCGGCGGGCAAGAAGAAGTCCCAGATCGACGAGTACCTGGAGTTCTACGGCGGGGCCGGGGTGCAGCACATCGCGCTGTCCTGCGGCGACATCGTGGCCACGGTGCGGGCCATGCGGGCGGCGGGGGTGGAGTTCCTCACCACCCCCGGCAGCTACTACGACGCGCTGGCTTCCTGGGCCGGCGAGACCCGGGTCGACCTCGGCACCCTGCGCGAGCTGGGCATCCTGGCCGACCGGGACGAGGACGGCTACCTGCTGCAGATCTTCACCAAGCCGGTCCAGGACCGGCCGACGGTGTTCTTCGAGCTGATCGAGCGGCACGGCTCGGAGGGGTTCGGCAAGGGCAACTTCAAGGCGCTGTTCGAGGCGATCGAGCGGGAGCAGGAGCGCCGCGGCAACCTGTGATCACCTGAACGTCATGTGGTACCCGGCCTGGCGCAGCTGCGCGATGACCTCGTCGCAGTGCGCCGGGCCGCGGGTTTCCACCTGGAGCAGCACCTCCACCTCGCCGACCTGCAGCCGCGGCGTGACCCGCTCGTGCACGACGTCCAGCACGTTCGCGCCCAGGCCGGCCACCGCGCGCAGCAGCGTGGCCAGCGCGCCGGGGCGGTCCGGAATCCGGCAGCGGAACGTGAGGTAGCGGCCGGCCGCGGCCAGCCCGTGCCGCAGCACTTTAGACAGCAGCAGCGGGTCGATGTTGCCGCCGGACAGCACCGCCACCACCGGCGGCTCGAACGTCCCGGCGTTCTCCAGCAGCCCGGCCACCCCGGCCGCGCCGGCCGGCTCGACCACCTGCTTGCCCCGCTCCAGGATGAGCAGCAGCGCCCGGGACAGGCTCTCCTCCGACACGGTCAGCACCCGGTCGGCGTAGCCGGCGATGATCTCGAACGGGATGCCGCCGGGGCGGCAGACGGCGATCCCGTCCGCCATCGTGGCGGCCGCCGCCACCCGGACCGGGTGGCCGGCCGCCAGCGACGCCGGGTAGCCGGCGACCGCCTCGGCCTGCACCCCGATGACCTCGATGGCCGGGTCGGCGGCCTTGACCGCCACGGTGATCCCGGCCGCCAGGCCGCCGCCGCCCACCGGGACCGCGATCGTGCGCACCGGCGGGCACTGCTCGAGGATCTCCAGGCCGACGGTGCCCTGCCCGGCCACGATGTCCGGGTGGTCGAACGGGTGGATCAGCACGGCGCCGCGTTCGGCGGCGAACTCCCGCGCGAAGTCCAGGGCGTCATCCACGGTCGCGCCGTGGAAGATGACGTCGGCCCCGTAGCCGCGGGTCGCCTCGACCTTGGGCAGCGGCGCGCCCTCGGGCATCACGACGGTGGCCTTGACGCCGAGGTGGGTGGCGGCGAAGGCGACTCCCTGGGCGTGGTTGCCGGCGCTGGCCGCGACCACGCCGTGCGCCCGCTCCGCCTCGCCGAGCCGGGAAATGCGCAGGTACGCGCCCCGGGCCTTGAACGAGCCGGTGCGCTGCAGGTTCTCGCACTTGAGGTAGACGGGGCCGCCGAGCCGCTCCGACAGCACCCGGGAATGCAGCAGTGGCGTGGGCGGCAGGATCGGACGCAGCACCTCGTGAGCGCCCTGCACATCCGCCGCGGTCACCGCGGTGGGGGTCATCACCATGCCTGCATCCTCGCACCACGGGTCAACCAGGTGCGCGCCCCGGATGCGCAGCACCCGGGAAGGGACATAGTGTCGAATGGTGCAGTCACACAACCAGACCCCCGACGCTGACCGCGCCGCCGCGCCGCCGCGGGCCGCCACCGTTGGCGAACTGCGGGCCAGCGGGCATCGCTACGAGACCGTCAAAGAGGAGCTCCGGCGTAACCTGCTGGCCCGGATGCGCACTGGCGAGGACCGCTTCCCCGGCATCGTCGGCTTCGGGCAGACGGTGCTGCCGCAGGTCGAGCGGGCCATGCTGGCCGGGCACGACACGATCCTGCTGGGCGAGCGCGGCCAGGGCAAGACGCGGCTGATCCGCACGCTGCCGGTGCTGCTGGACGAGTGGACCCCGGCGGTGGACGGCTGCGAGATCAGCGACCACCCCTACCACCCGGCCTGCGCCCGCTGCCAGCGGCTGGCCGCCGAGCTGGGTGATCAGCTGCCCGTCACGTGGCGGCACCGCAGCGAGCGGTACGGGGAGAAGCTGGCCACGCCGGACACCAGCGTCGGCGACCTGATCGGCGACATCGACCCGGTCAAGGTGGCCGAGGGCCGCACCCTGGGCGACCCGGAGACGATGCACTACGGCCTGGTGCCGCGCACCAACCGCGGCATCTTCTGCCTGAACGAGCTGCCCGACCTGGCCGAGCGCATCCAGGTGGCGCTGCTCAACGTGCTCGAGGAACGCGACATCGGCGTCCGTGGCTACTCGCTGCGGCTGCCGCTGGACCTGATCCTGGTGGCCAGCGCCAACCCGGAGGACTACACCAACCGGGGCCGGATCATCACCCCGCTCAAGGACCGGTTCGGCGCGGAGGTGCGCACCCACTACCCGCTGACCCTCGACGACGAGCTGGCGCTGACCCAGCAGGAGGCGCTGACCGCGTGGGACGGCACCGACCCGGGCGCCGTGGTGCCCGAGCACCTGGTCGAGGTCATCGCGCGGTTCACCCGGCTGGTGCGCGCCTCGCCCGCGGTGGACTCCCGGTCCGGGGTGTCGGCCCGGTTTGCGATCGCCGCCGCCGAGGCGGTGGCCGCCTCGGCCGTGCGCCGCGCCGCGCTCACCGGTGAGCCGCAGCCGGTGGCCCGGATCAGCGACCTGCCGCCGGTCGTGGGCAGCCTGCGCGGCAAGGTCGAGTTCGAGGTCAGCGAGGAGGGCCGGGAGACCGAGGTGATGGAGCACCTGCTCCGCCGGGCCGTCGCCGACACGTTCCGGTCCCGGCTGGGCAGCGCCGACCTGTCCGGCGTGCTGGCCACGTTCGAGGGCGGCGGGTCGGTGGAGACCGGTGAGCTGGTGCCCGCCGCCGCGCTGCTGGAGCGGACCGGTGAGGTCCCGGGGCTGGCCCGGATCATGGACCGGCTGGGCATGGACGGCGGCGAGTCGTTCGGCGAGGCCGCCGCCGCGCTGGAGTTCGCGATGGAGGGCCTGTACCTGATGCGCCGGCTGTCCAAGGATGTGATCGACGGCAGTGCCGTCTACCGGACCTGACCCATCCCCTGCGCTCGAAGGGGGCACCGCTCCGTGACCGGCTACCGCTACGGCGAGTACCACGACGGTCCTGATCCGCTGGCTCCGCCGTTCGACGCGCGCGGCGCGCTGGACGAGCTGGGCGACGCGGTGCTGGACGGCGCCGACCCGTCGAGCGCGCTGCGTGACCTGCTGCGCCGCGGCACCAGCGGGCGGCGCGGGCTGGATGACCTGCTGCGCCGGGTGCGCGAGCGGCAGCGCGAGATCCGCGGCCGGGGCCGCCTGGACGGCATCCTGGACCAGGCCCGGGCGCTGCTGGACACCGCCATCGGGCAGGAGCGAGCCGAGCTGTTCCCCGACCCGTCCGACGAGGCGCGGCTGCGCGAGGACGAGCTGGACGCGCTGCCCGCCGACACCGCGCAGGCGATCCGCCAGCTGGCCGACTACAACTGGCGCAGCGCAGCGGCCCGGCAGACCTTCGAGCAGCTCAAGGACCTGCTCCGCAGCGAAGTCCTGGACAGCCAGTTCCGCGGCATGAAGGACGTGCTGCAGCAGCCGGACCCGGAGGCCATGCAGCGGGTCAAGGACATGATGGCCGAGCTGAACCAGATGCTCGAGGCGGACGCCCGCGGCGAGCACACCCAGGCGGACTTCGACGCCTTCATGGACCGCTACGGCGAGATGTTCCCGGACCATCCGCAGGACCTGGAGGAGCTGGTCGACTCGCTGGTCCGCCGGGCCACCGCGGCGCAGCGGCTGCTCGGCTCGCTGACCGACGAGCAGCGCGAGGAACTGGCCGCGCTGATGGAGCAGACGCTGCAGGACGCCGGGCTGGCCGCCGAGATGGCCCGGCTGTCCGATCAGCTGCGCGCCCGGCGGCCGGAGCTGGACATGGCCGCCTGGGGCGGCGACCCGATGACCGGAGAGGAGCCGCTCGGGCTGAGCGACGCCACCACCGCCCTGGCCGACCTGGCCGACCTGGCCGACCTGGAGTCCGAACTGCGCCAGGACTACCCGGGCGCGCGGCTCGACGACATCGACGAGGCGGCGATCCGCCGGGCGCTGGGCCGGGCGGCGGTGGACGACATGGAGGCGCTCCGGCAGACCGAGCGCGAGCTGGAACGGCAGGGCTACCTGCAGCGCAACGCCGGCCAGCTGGAACTGACCCCGAAGGCGGTGCGCCGGCTCGGCGAGACCGCACTGCGCCGGGTGTTCGCGGAGCTGCCCGAGGGCGGTTACGGGGACCACGAGCAGCGCGACGCCGGCCAGGCCGGCGAGTACACCGGGGCCACCCGGCGCTGGGAGTTCGGCGACGAGCAGGCCATCGACGCGCCCGCCACGGTGCGCAACGCGCTGCTGCGGGACGCCGCGGCGTTCCGCTCCCGGCCCGGGGCGGACCCGGACCACTGGGAGGGGACGCCGCCGCGGGTCCGCCTCACCAGCGAGGACTTCGAGGTGGGCGAGACGCAGCGGCGGGCCTCGGCGGCGGTGTGCCTGCTGGTGGACCTGTCCTACTCGATGGCGCTGCGCGGCACCTGGGGCTCGGCCAAGCAGACCGCGCTGGCGCTGCACGCCCTGGTGCGCAGCCGGTTCCCGCAGGACGCCATGCAGGTCATCGGGTTCTCCAACTACGCACGGGAACTGCGCGAGACGGACCTGGCCGGGCTGGGCTGGGACATGGTCCAGGGCACCAACCTGCACCACGCCCTGGTGCTCGCGGGCCGGTTCCTGGACCGGCGCCCGGAACACGACCCGGTGGTGCTGATCGTCACGGACGGCGAGCCGACCGCGCACCTGCGCCGCGACGGGCGGTCGGAGTTCGACTGGCCGCCCGCCCCGGAGACGATCCAGCTGACCCTGGCCGAGGTGGACAAGATGACCCGGCGGCACGCCTCGCTCAACGTGTTCATGCTGGCCGAGGACGAGCGGCTGACCGAGTTCGTCAACGAGGTGGCCCGGCGCAACGGCGGCCGGGTGCTCCGCGCGGTCCCCGAGCGGCTCGGCGAGTTCGTGGTGCGTGACTTCCTCCGGACCCGGCAGCGGGCCGGCCGATAAGACTGTCAGTGGCCCTGGGTGGCCCTCAACCGGTGGGGGCCACCCGGCCAACGCTCTAGGATCTAGCCCATGTCCTTTACCGACCGGCTGATGCTGTGGCTGCACATCGCGTTCGTCATCTTCACCATCGGCCCGGTCACCATTGCCACCATGTCCACGCCCCGTTACATCCGGGCCCGCAACATCGGCGTGCTGCGCTACCTGTCCCGGATGACCCGGGTGTTCGGCGCCGCCTCGCTGGGCGTGGCGCTGTTCGGCATCATCGAGGGCCAGTCGCAGCGCGAGATGGCCAAGGCGTGGATCACCGCGTCGCTGACCTTGTTCGTCGTGGCCCTGGTGCTGCTCGTGCTGATCATGCGGGATCAGGGCCGGGCCATCGCCGCGCTGGAGGCGAGCGCGGCGCCCGGGGCTGCCACCGGACCGGCAACCGCAACCGCATCCGCGCCTGCCCCTGCCGCCGCGGGCAGCGCCGGGCCGCCGGCCGCGGGCACCGAGGCCGCCCCCACCGCCGCCGACGTCGAGCCGCCCCCGGCTGGGACGGCGGCTGGGACGGCGGCGGCGCAGGCGGCCGCGGCCCACGTGGCCACCGTGGAGCGGGGCCGGATCGCCTCGATGGCCGGGGTGGTCAGCCTGATCTGGCTGGTCATCCTGGTGCTGATGGTGTGGAACTCGTGAGCCGCTAGCCGAGGGCCTGGCGCAGATCCTCCAGCAGATCCGCCGCGGTTTCCAGGCCGACCGACAGCCGGACCAGATCGGGTGGCACCTCCAGCGCCGAGCCCGCCGCCGAGGCGTGCGTCATCCGGCCAGGGTGCTCGATCAGTGACTCCACCCCGCCCAGCGACTCGCCCAGGGTGAACAGCCGGGCCCGGCCGCAGACCGCGACCGCCGCCTGCTCCCCGCCGCGCACCTGGAAGGACACCATCCCGCCGAAACCCCGCATCTGCTTAACGGCCACTTCGTAACCGGGGTGGCCGGGCAGTCCCGGGTAGTAGACCCGGGACACCGCGGGGTGCGCGCCGAGCATCGCGGCCACCCGGGCGGCGTTCTCCCCGTGCCGGTCCATCCGGGCCGCCAGCGTCTTCACCCCGCGCAGCGTCAGCCAGGCGTCGAACGGCCCGGCCACCGCGCCGGTCGCGTTCTGCAGGTAGCCGAGCCGCTCGCCGAGGGCCGGGTCGGCCACCACCACCGCCCCGCTGACCACGTCGGAATGCCCGCCCAGGTACTTGGTGGTGGAGTGGACCACCGCGTCCGCGCCCAAGGCCAGCGGCTGCTGCAGGTACGGCGAGGCGAATGTGTTGTCCACCACGAGGAGCGCCCCCGCCTCGTGGGCCAGGCCGGCCAGGGCGGCGATGTCGGCCACCGACAGCAGCGGGTTCGTCGGCGTTTCCGCCCACACCACCTTGACCGGCCGCTCGGCCAGCGCGGCCCGCACCGCCTGCAGGTCGGGGAGGTGGACCGGGCGGTAGCTGACTCCCCAGTGCGCCAGCACGGTGGACATCAGCCGGTACGTGCCGCCGTACGCGTCGTCCGGGATCAGCACGTGGTCGCCCGGCGCGCACACGGCGCGCAGCAGGCAGTCCTCGGCCGCCATGCCGGAGGCGAAAGCGAAACCGGCCGCGCCGCCCTCCAGCGCGGCCAGGCACTCCTCCAGTGACCGCCGGGTCGGGTTGGCGCTCCGCGAGTACTCATAGCCGGACCGCAGCCCGCCCACGCCGTCCTGCTTGTACGTGGAGACCTGGTAGATCGGCGGCACCACCGCGCCGGTCACCGGGTCGGGGTCCTGGCCGGCGTGGATGGCCAGGGTCTCGAAGCCGGATTCTTTCGTCACATCAGTCACTGTGCCACGACCCGCCCGCCAGGAAGGTCAGCAGGTCCTGCCGGGTGATCAGGCCCGCCGGGCGCCCGTCCACCAGCACCACGGCCGCACCGGCCTTCTCCAGCGCGGCTGCCGCCCGGCTGACCGGCTCACCCGACCCGATCATCGGCAGCGGCACGGACATGTGCCCCTCGAGCGGGTCGCCCGGCCGGGCCCGGCCGGAGACCAGCGCGTCGAGCAGGTCGCGCTCCACGATCGAGCCGACCACCTCGGCCACCATGACCGGCGGCTCCTCCTTCATCACCGGCAGCTGGGACACGTTGTACTCGCGCAGCAGCCCGATGGCCTCCGACACCGTCTCCCCCGGGTGCGCGTGCACGAACTCCGGCAGCCCGGACCGCTTGCGGCCCAGCACGTCCGCCACCTTCGGCTCGGCGCTCGGCGCGGTCAGGAACCCGTAGTCGGCCATCCACTCGTCACTGAAGATCTTGGACAGGTAGCCGCGGCCGGTGTCGGGCAGCAGCACCACGATCACGTCGTCCGGCCCGGCCGCCGCCGCCACCCGCAGCGCCGCGACCACGGCCAGCCCGCCGGAGCCGCCGGTCAGCAGCGCCTCCTCGCGGGCCAGCCGGCGGGTCATGAGGAACGACTCGGCGTCGCTGACCGCCATCACCTCGTCGCACACGGCCGGGTCGTAGTTGGCCGGCCAGATGTCTTCGCCGACCCCCTCGACCAGGTAGGGCCGCCCGGTGCCGCCGGAGTAGACCGAGCCCTCCGGGTCGGCCCCGATGACGGCGACCCGGCCCCCGGAGGCTTCCTTGAGGTAGCGCCCGGTGCCGGTGACGGTGCCGCCGGTGCCGATGCCGGCCACGAAGTGGGTGACCCGGCCGTCGGTCTGGGCCCAGATCTCCGGGCCGGTGGAGTAGTAGTGCGACGCCGGGTTCTCCGGGTTGGCGTACTGGTCCGGCTTCCAGCCGCCGGGGGTCTCGGCCGCCAGCCGGGTGGACACCGAGTAATAGGAGTCCGGGTGCTCCGGCGCTACCGCCCCCGGGCAGACGACCACCTCCGCCCCGTAGGCGCGGAGCACGCTGATCTTGTCCTGGCCCACCTTGTCCGGGCAGACGAACAAGCACCGGTAGCCCTTCTGCGCGGCCACGATGGCCAGCCCCACCCCGGTGTTGCCGGAGGTGGGCTCGACGATCGTGCCGCCCAGGCGCAGCTGGCCGGACGCCTCGGCCGCCTCCACCATGCGCAGCGCGATGCGGTCCTTGACCGAGCCACCGGGGTTGAAGTACTCCACCTTGGCCAGCACCGCCGGCGCGTGCCCACCGCCGACCTCGCGGGTCACCGCGCGCAGCCGCACCAGCGGCGTATCCCCGACCAGCTCGATCAGGGATTCATGTACCTGCATAGCCACCTGCCCCTTACTGCCCCGTCGCCCGAACGGTATCCCACCGCCGCCACCGGGGCGGGACAGTGCCGGGCCCGTGCCGTAAGCTACCGAGCAGTAATCGGTAACACTGAGGTCACCCGCGGCAGCAAGGGAGCCCCGCCATGACTGAGGCAGTCATCGTCGCCACCGCACGCTCGCCCATCGGCCGTGCCTTCAAGGGATCACTCGCCACCATCCGGCCCGACGACCTGGCCTGCCAGCTGATCACCGCGGCGCTGGCCAAGGTACCCGAGCTGGACCCGGCCGACATCGACGACCTGATGCTCGGCTGCGGGCTGCCCGGCGGCGAGCAGGGCTTCAACCTGGCCCGGGTGGTCGCGGTGCTGCTCGGCCACGACCACCTGCCTGGCACCACGGTGACCCGGTACTGCTCCTCCTCGCTGCAGACCACCCGGATGGCCTTCCACGCCATCAAGGCGGGCGAGGGCGACGTCTTCGTCTCCGCCGGGGTGGAGTGCGTCAGCCGGTTCGCCCACGGCAGCAGCGACAGCTGGCCCGACACGCACAACCAGCAGTTCGCCGGAGCCGAGGCGCGGACCGTGGAGCGGTCCGGGGCGGGCGCCCCGGCCTGGCATGACCCGCGCGAGGACGGCACCCTGCCGGACATCTACATCGCGATGGGCCAGACCGCCGAGAACCTGGCCCAGATCCGCGGCATCACCCGGGCCGCGCAGGACGAGTTCGGCGTCCGGTCGCAGAACCTGGCCGAGAAGGCACTGGCCAACGGGTTCTGGCAGCGGGATATCACGCCGGTGACGCTGCCGGACGGCACCGTGGTCAGCACCGATGACGGGCCACGGCCGGGCACGACCCTGGAGAAGGTCGCCACCCTGCAGCCGGTGTTCCGCCCGGACGGCACGGTGACCGCGGGGAACTGCTGCCCGCTGAACGACGGCGCTGCCGCGGTCGTGGTGATGAGCGACGTCAAGGCGGCCGAGCTGGGCATCACCCCGCTGGCCCGGATCGTCTCGACCGGGGTCACCGCGCTGTCCCCGGAGATCATGGGGCTGGGCCCGGTGCAGGCGTCCCGGCAGGCGCTGCAGCGGGCCGGGATGGCCATCGACGACATCGACCTGGTGGAACTCAACGAGGCGTTCGCGGCGCAGGTCATCCCGTCCTACACCGACCTCGGGATCGACCTGGACAAGCTCAACGTGAACGGGGGCGCCATCGCGGTCGGCCACCCGTTCGGCATGACCGGCGCCCGGATCGCCAGCACGCTGCTGAACAGCCTCGCCTTCCACGACAAGACGT
Organism: uncultured Actinomycetes bacterium; assembly: GCA_963837515.1. Lineage (GTDB taxonomy): Bacteria > Actinomycetota > Actinomycetes > Streptosporangiales > Streptosporangiaceae > RYN-230. The sequence continues at coordinate 115,672 of CAWINT010000010.1, read as the reverse complement.
TCGGCCTGGAAACCATGTGCGTCGGCGGCGGCCAGGGCATGGCCATGATCTTCGAGCGGCTGAGCTGAATCAGCCCCGGGGGGACCCCCGGAACCCCCGTGTGAGACACGTAACAGCCAGATGACCAGGGGTCATCTGGAACATTGCGGATAGATAACACTGGGGGGTTGTCAGCGGGCTGGCGGTGGTGCACGCTCAGCAGAAGAGAGTTCTCCCCTGGAGGTGGCCATGTCCCTGAATCACTCTCCGGAGATGCACCAGAACATCCTCGCCCGCATCCCCACGGTGACCGGGCGCGATCTCCGAGAGTGGTTCGTGCGACTGGAATCCGGGCCGCCGTTCTCCCGATGTGAAGAGCGAGCCCACTGGCTCTCCGACGAGCATGGCCTCTCGCACGGCTACGCCTCCGCGATCGTGCACGAGTACGAGTTCCGCCGCCGCCTCCGGCTGAACAGCGCCTGACCGATGCAGCCAGCTCAGGCCCGGGAGTTCCTGCGCAGCAACCACCGGGCCGTGCTGGCTACTGCCCGGGCCGGCGGCCGGCCACAGCTCTCGCCGGTAACGTGCGCGGTGGCGCCGTCCGGCGAGGTGCTCATCAGCACCCGGGAGACCGCGATCAAGGTGCGTAACCTGCGCCGCGATCCGCACGCCTCGCTGTGCGTGTTCACCGATGGCTTCTTCGGCCCCTGGGTCCAGATCGACGGCGACGTGCAGGTCGTCTCGCTGCCCGCGGCCATGGACGGCCTGGTCGAGTACTACCGCCTGGTGGCCGGGGAGCATCCCGACTGGGACGAGTACCGGGCCGCCATGGTGGCCGAGCGCCGCTGCCTGCTGCGCCTCGAGATAACCCGGGCCGGCCCGGACATCAGCGGCTGAAACTTTCCCCGCGGCACGCGAATGGGACGAGCGCGGCCAAAAATGATTCCCGCTGGTTGCTCTCCACGCGACCACCGATCCCTGGCAACAACAGTCCTGCTCAGTGGCCGTTTGGCCAGAATGGGATTGAGCCGCGATTTAGGCCGCCGCCATGATCAGCAGCGCCGCGGAATGGTCACCATAGCGCCACGGGGGCGCCGATAGCACCGATCTGTGCGGTAGGCGAACGGCGGGTGGGGGCCGGGCCAGAGGCCCCTTCCCGCGGTGATCAGCAGGTCAGGCGCTAGGCGGTGGTGCCCCCGGTCGGAGTCGAACCGACACTGGGGACCCTTTTAGGGGGCCGGCCTCTTCCCTTGGGCTACGGGGGCTGGGTAATGATACCCCGGACGGTCTGAGGGACTCTCCGGCTGCCAAATTAATACAGATTGTTTCAGCCAGCGGCACTTATCTATTTTCCCTGCCGCACGAATGCATAGCGTAACCATTTCGATTAGGTTCGGCGGAATTTGGTCACGCAGAGTAGTTGGATGGTACGCCGGAGCCCCGGTCATCTAGACAACTCGGCGAGAATAACCGCCTGCCCGAAGATAGCCTCCAGCATGGCCGGGGTGACCCGCCCGGTGAACGTGTTCTGCTGGCTCGGGTGGTAGCAGCCGAGCAGCGTGACCGGGCCGTGCGGCCCGGCCAGCACCGCCTCGGCGCCGTGCCCGAAGGCCGGCCGCGGCCGGGGCACCGGGAAGCCGGCCTGTTGCAGCGCCGGCCACAGCGCCTGCCAGGCGTAGCCGCCGAGCACGACGATGACCCGCAGCGTCGCGGCCAGCTGGCGGACCTCCGCGGCCAGCCACGGCCGGCAGGTGTCCCGCTCGGTCACGGTGGGCTTGTTCAGCGGCGGCGCGCAGCGTACGGCCGCCCCCACCCGGGTGTGCCGCAGCTGCTGCCCGTCGTCCGCGGTCCGGCTGCGGCGCTGCGCCGCCAGGCCGCACTTGTGCAGCGCGGCGAACAGCACGTCGCCGCTGCGGTCGCCGGTGAAGATCCGCCCCGTCCGGTTCCCCCCGTGCGCGGCCGGGGCCAGCCCGACGATGAAGATGCTGGCCTGCTCGTCGCCCCACCCCGGCACCGGGCGGCCCCAGTACGGTTCGTCCGCGTGGGCCCGCCGCTTGTCCCGGGCCACCTGTTCCCGCCAGGCGACCAGCCGCGGGCAGGCCCGGCACACCGACTCCCGGGCCGCCAGCTCGGCCAGCGAGCCGGCGCTCGCCGCCAGCGCCTGCACCGGCGCAACGCCGGTGGCGACCGGGGTGCCGGGGGTGGCCGGGTCGCCGGGCCAGCCCGACCCGGGCGGCGCGCAGCTCACGACGGCTTCCCCGCCGTCACGAGGGCCAGCGACCAGGCGATCCCATCGAGGATGTCGTGCTCGCTGACCAGCACCTCGGCGAAGTGCAGCCGGCGCAGCACGTGGTCGAGCACGAGCGCGCCGCCGCCGATCACGTCCACCCGGCCGGGGTGCATCACCGGCAGCGCGGCCCGCTGCGCCCGGGTCTGCGCCAGCAGGCTCCCGGTCAGCGCCGTAACCTCCGCCGCCGTGAGCCGGCTGTGGTGGATCCGGGCCGAGTCGTAGCGGGGCAGCCCCAGCGCCAGGCCGGCCAGCGTGGTCACCGACCCGGCCAGGCCGACGAGGGTGGCCGCCCGGTCCGGCTGCAGCGCGGCCGCCACCGCGTCCAGGGCGGCGTCGATGTCCGCACCGGCCGCCGCGATCTGCGCCGCGGTGGGCGGGTCGGAGTGCAGGTGCCGCTCGGTCAGCCGGACGCAGCCGATGTCCACCGAGATGGCGCGCAGCCCGTCCGGCTCCGCGCCGACCGTGGTCGCGGGCCCGGCGTCACCCAGGACGAACTCGGTCGAGCCCCCGCCGATGTCCACCACCAGGTAGGGCCCGGCGCCGGCGGGCAGCTCGGCGGTCGCACCGGTGAACGACAGCGTGGCCTCCTCCGCGCCGCTGAGCACCTCCGGCGGGGCGCCCAGCACCGCGGTCACCTCGCGGACGAAGTCGGCGGCGTTGGCCGCATCCCGGGTGGCGCTGGTGGCCACCATCCGCACCGCCCGCACGTCATGCGCGGCGAGCAGCCGGGCGTAACCGGCCAGCGCGGCCAGGGTGCGCGCCAGCGCCTCGGGCGCCAGGCGGCCGGTGGCGTCCACGCCCTGGCCCAGCCGGACGATCTCCATCCGCCGGTCCACCTCGGCCAGCTGGCCGGCCTGCGGGTCGACGTCGGCGATCAGCAGGCGCAGCGAATTGGTGCCGCAGTCGATGGCCGCGACCCGGATCGGCCCGGTCGATACGCACCGGCCCCGGTCCCACCACTCCCCCGCGGCCGACAGCGCCTCGGCGCCCAGCGGGTTCGCCCCGGGCACCGCCAGCTCGTGCGCGGCCAGCGCGTGCAGGCACTTGACCCGGTCCGGCATGCCGCCGGCGCTCTGCGTCCCGGGCGGCAGCGGGTCCACCCCGGCGGCGGCCGCGGCCGCGGCCCGGCGGGCCAGGTAGTCCTCGTGCGCGGCCTGCTGCGCGGCGCGCAGCCCCGGATCCTCCGCCAGCCGCTGCTGCATCTCGCGCATCACCCCGGCCGCCTCCAGCCGGCTGATGGCCGCCACCGCCCGCGGGCAGGTGAGGTAGTACAGCGTGGGGAACGGCGTGCCATCGGCCAACCGCGGCGCCGTGGCGACCACGTCCGGCAGCCCGCACGGGCAGTGGTGCGCCACCGCGCGCAGCGCCCGCGGCGGCCGGCCCAGCTGAGCGGCCACCACGGCCTCGGTGGCGGCGTCCAGCCCCGTGCTCACGGCGCCGTGCTCACCGGGTCGCGGGCCGGTCGGCCTGCCGGACCGAGTGCCAGAGCCGCTCGTACCACGGCGTGCCCACCGCCGCGTCGGCCGCCGCGGCCCGCCCGGACGGCTGCCCGTCGATGATCACGTAGCAGGTCTGGTGCGGCAGGCACCAGTGCAGCCGGTCCCGGGCCTGCTGCTCGATGTAGGACGGGTCGTTCAGCCGGGCCGCCTCCGCGCGCAGCCGGGCCAGCTGCGCCGCGCTGGCCGCCGACTGGGCCTGCAGCTGGTCGATCTGGCGCCGCTGCCCGATGTACTCCCGCACCGGGTAGGCCAGGCTCAGCGCGATCGCGCAGAGCACCACCGCCAGCACCGCCGCCCGGCTGGTGAACCGGGGGCGCTGCGGCGGGTCGGGCCGGCTCGGCTGCGGGCCGGACATCACTCAGCGGCGCTGTACCGCGGGAAGGCGGCGGCGCCGGCGTAGCTGGCCGCGTCGTCGAGCAGCTCCTCGATCCGCAGCAGCTGGTTGTACTTGGCCACCCGCTCGCCCCGGGCCGGGGCACCCGACTTGATCTGCCCGGCGTTCACCGCGACCGCGAGGTCGGAGATCGTGGTGTCGTCGGTCTCGCCGGACCGGTGGCTGATCATGCAGGAGAAACCGCTGCGGTGGGCCAGCGACATCGCGTCCAGCGTCTCGGTGATGGACCCGATCTGGTTCACCTTGACGAGCAGCGAGTTCGCGGCGCGCTCGGCGATGCCGCGGCGGATCCGCTCCGGGTTGGTGACGAACAGGTCGTCCCCGACAACCTGCACCCGCTCCCCCAGCGCCGCGGTGAGCGCCTGCCAGCCGCCCCAGTCCTCCTCCGCCAGCGGGTCCTCCAGGGACACGATCGGGTAGGCGTCGAGCCACTGGGTGTAGATCGCGGTCATCCCGGCCGCATCCTTGGCCCCGCCCTCGAACTGGTAGCCGCCGTCGGCGTAGAACTCGGTGGCGGCCGCGTCGATGGCCAGCGCCACGTCCAGGCCCGGGCTGAAGCCCGCCTTGCTGATCGCCTCCACGATCAGGTCCAGCGCGGCCCGGTTGTGCTCCAGGTCAGGGGCGAAGCCGCCCTCGTCGCCCACCCCGGTGCTGTGGCCGTGCTGCCTGAGCACCGACTTGAGCGCGTGGTAGGTCTCCGCGCCCCACTGGACCGCCTCAGCGAACGTGGCCGCGCCGATCGGCGCGATCATGAACTCCTGGATGTCCACGCTGTTGTCCGCGTGCGCGCCGCCGTTGAGGATGTTCATCATCGGCACCGGCAGCACGTGCGCGTTGGGGCCGCCCAGGTAGCGGAACAGCGGCAGCCCGGCGGATTCCGCGGCCGCCTTGGCCACCGCCATGCTGACCCCGGTGATGGCGTTGGCGCCCAGCCGGGACTTGTCCGGGGTCCGGTCCAGGTCGATCATGGCCTGGTCGATCAGCCGCTGGTCCTCGGCGTCGAAGCCGAGCAGCTCCGGCTGGATCTCCTCGATGATGCCCTGGACCGCCTTGGTGACGGCCTTGCCGCCGAACTCGTCACCGCCGTCGCGCAGTTCCACCGCCTCGAACGCGCCGGTGGACGCGCCGCTCGGGGCGGCGGCGCGGCCCAGCGAGCCGTCGTCGAGGGCGACCTCGACCTCCAGCGTCGGGTTGCCCCGGGAATCCAGAATCTGCCTGGCGTGTACCGCCTCGATCGAGGCCACGGCCGTCTCCTCAAAGCTCGCTGACTTGTCCGTAATGGAGCCTAGTAGAGCAGCGGGCTGGCTGCCCCGCCCCACGCCGGGCCGGCCGGTCATCCGGTGGCGTGCTGCGCGCCCTCCCAGTCGCGGACCCGCTCGGTGTAGCGCCGCGCCGCGCCGCGCAGTTCCAGCTCCGGGTCCAGGCCCGCCGCCCGCGCCCGCGCCGCCAGCGCGAACAGCTCCGCCCCGAGGCCACCGTCCGGCTCCGCGGCCAGCGACGCGGGTACCCCGGCCCGTTCCGCGCGCCGCTGCAGCTGGGTGGCGAGGGCGAGGGCAGGCTGGCCGAACGGCACCCCGTCCAGCGCCGACCCGCGCGAGCCGGTGGCCGACTCCCGTTCCGCCGCCTTGATCTGGTCCCAGTTGCGCTTGACGTCCTCGGCCCCGGACACGGCCACGCCCGCGAACACGTGCGGGTGCCGCCGGACCAGCTTGGTCACGATGCCGTCGGCCACGTCGTCCACGGTGAATCCGGTCCCGTCCTGCCGCTCCGCCGCGACGGCGGCGTGGAACATGACCTGCAGCAGCACGTCGCCGAGTTCCTCGGCCAGCTTGGCGCGGTCTCCGCTCTCCAGCGCCTCCAGCGCCTCGTAGGCCTCCTCGATGAGGTACGGGGCCAGCGACTCGTGGGTCTGCTCGGCGTCCCACGGGCAGTTCCGCCGCAGCGTGTCCATCACCGCGACCAGGGTGAGCAGTTCCCCGCCGGGCAGCGCGGCCGACCCGTAGGCCACCTCCACCGCGGCGTCCCGCGGGCCGGCCCGCCCAGCTCGTCGGCCAGCGTCACCACGGCCGGGGGCGCCCCGGCGGGCCGCCCCGGCGGCTCCGGCGCGCTGAGCCACACCACGTCACCAGCGCTGCCGCCACTGGCCACCGCCGCGGTGAGCAGCCGGGCCAGCCCGGCGATGTCCGCGCCGGCCGCCCCGGGCAGCAGTTCCCAGCCAATCCCCGCCTCGTCCAGGGCGGGCAGCAGCGGGTGGCCGGGTGCGCCGGCCAGCACCCGGCCCGCCCCGCGGAGCAGCTGCCAGGCGGGCCAGCTGAGCAGCCCGGGACGGACGGTCGGCGCGGTGACCAGCAGGACGAGCCGGGCCATCAGCAGTGCGGCGTGAGCTGCGGGGACGACGAGGCGGACGGCGACGGCGAGGCGGTGCCCGGCGCCGCCGCCAGCTTGTCCGGCGCGGCGACGATCGAGATCTGGTTGTAGTCCAGCGCCCCGTACTGCGGGTTCACCCTGATCCCTAGGCTCTTCGCGGCGCGGCACTGCGCGGTGCCGAACTGGCTGGACAGGGCCTGCTGGGCGGCGGTGCCGGCGGGCACCTTGCCGCCGTCCATCCGGTTCAGCACCGCGTTCTGGATGGCCAGGTAACGGCCCAGGTTGCTCATCTGGTCCGGCGGCACCCCGTTCGCCACGGCCAGCTGGTCCAGGGTCACGCCGCTCTGCCGGGCCTGGGCGCTGGCCTGGTCCAGCGCCTGCTGGACGGCCGCCTGGGAAACGGTGATGTGGTACCGCGCCGCCATCTGCTCGCGGATCCGGAACCGGAGCAGCCAGGACAGCACCACCTGGGGCGTCTGCGCGCGGGGGAACTGCAGCTGCACCTTGGCCTGGCCGGCCTGAGTGGCGTGGTTCAGATCTTGCACCTCAGCGGTCAGGGTGGCCGCGGAGATCCGGGAGTTGCTGGTCACCGCGGCCGCGCCCAGCTGCACGGTCCCGCAGGCCGACAGCGCGAGCGCCGCGGCGATGCCCGCCGCGGCCAGGATGATGGGGGTGCGGAGCACGACGGTGTCCCTTTCTGATCTATCCGGCGCTCTCGGCGCTGGCCGGGGCGTCCGAGCTCCAGCACCGCGGCGATGAGCTGTGCGCACCAGGCGAGCAGTTCGACGTCCCGCAGCAGCGGGGCGCCGATTGGGGTGGAGCCGCTGCCAGACCCCCGCCGCGGCACGGGCACCAGCATGCTACGCACCGCGGGCTTGAGCACGGTCTTCGGGTACAGCCGCTGCAGCCGGACCTGGCGCGAGTCGGGCAGCTCGACCGGGGCGAACCGGAGGTAGCTGCCCTGCTGGGTGATGTCGGTCAGCCCGGCACGCCGCGCCCGGGCCCGCAGCCGGGCCACCTCCAGCAGGTTGGTCACCGGCTCGGGCGGCGGGCCGTACCGGTCGGTCAGCTCGGCGGCCACCTCGGTGGCGTCCTCGGCGTCCTTGATCGCCGCGATCCGGGTGTAGGCCTCCAGCCGGAGCCGCTCCCCCGGCACGTAGTCGTGCGGGATGTGCGCGTTGACCGGCAGCTCCACCCGGACCTCCGGGCGCTCCGCGGGGCCGTCCCCCTTGAGCTCGGTGACCGCCTCGCCGATCATCCGCACGTATAGGTCGAAGCCGACGCCCGCGATGTGCCCGGACTGCTCGCCGCCGAGCAGGTTCCCGGCCCCGCGGATCTCCAGGTCCTTGAGCGCCACGTACATGCCCGCGCCCGCCTCGGTGTGCTGCGCGATGGTGGCCAGCCGTTCGTGCGCGGTCTCGGTGAGCGGCTTCTCCGGCGGGAACAGGAAGTACGCGTAGCCGCGCTCCCGGCTCCGGCCGACCCGGCCGCGTAGCTGGTGCAGCTGGGGCAGCCCGAACGCGTCGGCCCGGTCCACGATGAGCGTGTTGGCGTTCGGCACGTCCAGCCCGGACTCGATGATGGTGGTGGACACCAGCACGTCGAACTTGCGGTCCAGGAAGTCGCTCATCACGTTCTCCAGGACGTGCTCGTTCATCTGCCCGTGCCCGACCGCGATCCGCGCCTCCGGGACCAGCTCGGCCAGCCGGGCGGCCACCCGGTTGATCGAGCTGACCCGGTTGTGCACGAAGAAGGTCTGCCCGTCGCGGAGCAGCTCGCGGCGGATGGCCGCCGCGATCTGCTTCTCGTCGTAGGGCCCGACCAGGGTGAGCACCGGGTGCCGTTCCTCGGGCGGGGTGAGGATGGTGGACATCTCCCGGATCCCGGCGATGCCCATCTCCAGCGTCCGCGGGATCGGCGTGGCCGACATGGACAGCACGTCCACCTCGGTGCGCAGCCGCTTGAGGTACTCCTTGTGCTCGACGCCGAACCGCTGCTCCTCGTCCAGGATGACCAGCCCGAGCCGGGCGAACCGGGTGTCCGGGGACAGCAGCCGGTGGGTGCCGATCACCACGTCCGCCTTGCCCTCGGCCAGCTCCTCCCGGGTCTGGGTCACCTCGGTGTCACTCTGGAACCGGGACAGCATGCGCACGGTGACCGGGAACGGCGCAAACCGCTCGCTGAACGTGCCGAAATGCTGGCTGGCCAGCAGGGTGGTCGGCACCAGCACGGCCACCTGGTTGCCATCCTGGACCGCCTTGAAAGCCGCCCGCACGGCGATCTCGGTCTTGCCGTACCCGACGTCGCCGCAGATCAGCCGGTCCATCGGCACCGGCCGCTCCATGTCCCGCTTGACCTCGTCGATGGCGGCCAGCTGGTCCGGCGTCTCCACGTACGGGAAGGCGTCCTCCAGCTCGCGCTGCCACGGGCTGTCCGGGCCGAACGCGTGCCCGGGCGAGGCCATCCGCGCCGAGTACAGCCGGATGAGCTCGGCGGCGATCTGCCGGACCGCCTTGCGGGCCCGGCCCTTGGTCTTGGCCCAGTCCGCGCCGCCCAGCCGGTGCAGGCTGGGGGCCTCGCCGCCGACGTACCTGGTGACCTGGTCGAGCTGGTCGGTGGGCACGTACAGCCGGTCGGCCGGCTGGCCGCGCTTGCTGGGCGCGTACTCGAGGACCAGGTACTCGCGGATGGCGCCCTGGACATTGCGGCTGGTCATCTCCAGGTAGCGGCCCACACCGTGCTGCTCGTGCACGATGTAGTCGCCGGGGGTGAGCTGCAGCGGGTTGACGCCGCCACGGCGCCGGGCCGGCATCCGCAGATCCTTGCTGGCCGACTTCTGGCCGACCAGGTCGGCCTCGGTGAGCACCGCCAGCCGCACCCGCTCCCAGGTGAATCCCTGGGTCAAGCAGCCGGTGCTGACGGACGGCACGCCCGGCTCGGGCGCGGTGTCCAGGTCCCCCAGCCGGGCGCCGAGCCCCTCGCCGCGGAGCATCTCGGTGAGCCGCTGGGCCGGCCCGGGTCCCTCGGTGACCAGGGCCACCCGCCACCCGCTGGCCAGCCATTCGCGCACGTCCGCGATTGCGCGGCCGGTATCGCCCCGGTACCCCGGCAGCGCGGCCGCCTTTATACCGAACGAACCGCCGCCCGCGCCTGCCTCCTCGTCACCGGGGTGATCCAGCGAGTCGGGGGCCTCGAACGGGGTGGTGGTCCACCAGCCGATGCCCAGGTCCCGGGCCGCGGCCCGGAGCTGCGCCAGGGACTGGAACGCGGCCGCGCTGAGGTCGATGGGGGCCGGGCCGCCGCTGGCGGCGTTCACCCAGGAGGCCTCGAGGAATTCCCGGCTGGTGGTGACCAGGTCGGCGGCCCGGGCCCGGATCCGCTCCGAGTCGCAGGCCAGCACCAGGCCACCCGGCGGCACATGGTCCAGCAGCAGTTCCATCCGGTCGGCGAGCACGGGCGCGAACGCCTCCATGCCGTCCACCGCGATGCCGCCGGCCAGCTGGCCGAGGATGTCGGCCAGTCCCGGGTGCTCGGCGGCCAGCTGCCCCGCCCGCTCCCGGACGGCCGGGGTGAGCAGCAGCTCGCGGCACGGCGGTGCCCACAGCCCGTCGGCGGCGGCGTGCAGGCTGCGCTGGTCGGCGACCCGGAAGTAGCGGATCTCCTCCACGTCCTCGCCCCAGAACTCGATCCGGAGCGGGTGTTCCTCGGTGGGCGGGAAGACGTCGAGAATGCCGCCACGGACCGCGATCTCGCCGCGGTGCTCGACCAGTTCCACGCGGGCGTAGCCGATGTTCACCAGGTCCGTGATGACCTGCTCGAAGTCGGCGCTCTGGCCAGGCCGCAGGGCGACGGGGGCCAGCTCGCCCAGCCCGCTGACCATCGGCTGGAGCAGGCTGCGCACCGGGGTGACCAGCACGGTGATCGGCCCCGCCTGCGGGCTGCCGGGCTCGGGATGGGCCAGCCGGCGCAGCACCGCCAGCCGCCGCCCCGAGGTGTCCGACCGCGGCGACAGCCGCTCGTGCGGCAGCGTCTCCCAGGCCGGGAAGTTGGCCACCTGGTCCGGCGGCAGCAGCGAGCCGAGCGCGGTGGTGAGGTCGTCGGCTTCCCGGGCGGTGGCCGTCACGGCCAGCACGAACCGCGGCTCGGCCAGGCTGGGCGGGTGGGCCAGCGCGGCGGCCAGCAGCGGCCGCAGCGCCGGGGGGGCGACGAGATCCGTATCGGCGTCACCCTGGTCGAGGGCGCGGCGCAGCTGCGGGTCCTCGGCGATGACGCTGAGCAATCCGGCGAGGCTCATGGTGTCCTTGCGTTGACAGCACGAAAGGCCCGCGCGGGCCATCAGGACAGCTGGCGCGGGATATGTCTAGCTTACGGCCCGGGCCGGGGCGCTTCGGCCCGGCCCGGGCATCCCAGCCGCGCCCCGCCGGGAACCTGCCGCGGGGGCACCCGGACTATCGGCACGCCGAGGACTACGCTATGGCGTTGTGGCACGGGGGAGTGGTATTGCGGGGGGCGGGCCGCGCGCAGCGGGCGGCCAGCCCGAATTCGGCGACCGCGCGGTCCGGGGCCCGCAGGGCCCCCAGGCGGACGCCGCGGAGACCGCGATGTTCCGGCGCTGGGCGGCCGGCTGACGTGGCCGAACGGCCCGGGCAGCCGATCACGGTGCTGCTGGCGGGGGCGGTGTCGGCCTCGGGCGACCTGGGCCTGGCCGCGCTGGCGGGTGACGCCGGCCCGGTGAGCCTCACCCTGCTCGACGCCGATCAGCCGGTGACCCGCGCGGCGGCCGCCGCCCAGCCGGGCCTGCGGGACTGCGGCCTCGGCGACCTGCGGACGCTGCCGCTGCCGTCGCGGTCGTTCGACATCGTCGCCTGCCCCGGCCTGCTGGACCGTATCGAGCACACCGAGCTGGTGCTTGACCGGCTGGTCGGCGCGCTCAAGCCGGGCGGGCTGCTGCTGCTGGCCGTCCGCGACCGGGACTGCGCGGCCGGCTTCCTGGACCGGGTGCTGCCCGGCCGGCTGCGCGCGGCGATCTGGCGGCGGCACCGGCCCGGCCGGCCCGGGCCGTACCCGGCGGTCTACGAGCGGCTCAGCTCGCTGCGCGGCGTCCAGTCGTACGCCCTGCACCGCGGCCTGGTGATCGCCGACCGGCAGCCGCTCGGCGGCGACGCCGGCGGCCTGTGCCCGGCCCCCCGTGGCTACCTCGCGGCGCAGCGGGCGCTGACCCGGCTGTCCGGGGACCGGCTCACCGCCGCCCACGAGGAGTTCCTGTTCGTCTTGCGCAAACCCGAGAACCGGTTCGCCCGTATCCTGGCAGACGCCACGCCGGTATAGCCTGCGAGACCGGGGACGGCGCGGGCACGGAGGTGAGCATGACGGCGCAGATGACGCCCGGACTGCCAGCGGAGCTGGCCGCGCTGCCGTCCGTGACCCTGGACGAGGGCCAGCTGGGCGACCTGGAGCTGCTGCTGGACGGGGCGTTCGCCCCGTTGCGCGGGTTCATGACCGAGGCGGAGATCGGCTCGGTGACCGCCCACGGAGTGCTGCCGGATGGGCGCCCCTGGCCGGTGCCGGTCACCCTGGAGGTCCCGGCGGCCAGGCTGAAACCGGACACGGCCCGGCTGCTGCTGGCCGACCCGGAGGGGACCCCGCTGGCCATGCTGGGCATCACCGAGCGGATGCCGGTGGACCCGGCTGGCCACCCCGGGCCGGACGCCGTCGCGCCCGCCTCGGTCCGGCTGAGCGGCCCGGTGACGGCCTGCCGCGAGGCCGAGCACGGGCCGTTCCGGCACCTGCGGCGGCGGCCCGCCGAGGTGGCCGCGGAGCTGGCCGGCGGCCCGGTGCTCGGCTTCGTGACCCGTCGACCGCTGCACGCCCGCCAGATCGGCCAGCTGCGGCATGCGGCCGGCCAGCTCAAGGCCCGGCTGCTGCTGCTGCCGCTGGTGAGCGGGCCGGCCGAGACCGTGCTGCGGCCCGAGGCGCTGGTCCGCGCGGTCCGGGCCGCGGCCCGGCACCTGCCGCCCGGCACTCTGGTGGTCCCGGTGCCGCTGCGCCGCTACGACGCCGCGCCCGGCGACGAGCTGGCGCTGCGGGCCGCGATCGCCGCCGCCTACGGCGCTACCCAGTTGTTCGAGGACCGCTGCGGCGGCCCGGCCCTCGGTGACGGCAGCCGGCCCGGCCCGGTCATCCCGGTGCTCGCCCCCGGTGACTGGGCCTACGACCCGTCCGCCGAGGTGTGGCGGCCGCTGTCACTGATCGAGCCGGGCACCGAGCGGACCGACCTGGCCGCCGGGGAGCTGGAGGACCTGCTGGACCGGGGCGAGGAGGTGCCCAGCTGGTTCACCCCGCCCGCGGTGGCGGCCCAGCTGCGCCGGGCCCGGCCGCCGCGCAGCCAGCGGGGCCTGGTGGTGTTCTTCACCGGGCTGTCCGGGTCAGGCAAATCCACGCTGGCCCGGGCGCTGCGCGACGCGCTGGCCGAGCGCGGCGACCGGACGGTGTCGCTGCTCGACGGCGACCTGGTCCGCTCGCTGCTGTCGGCCGGGCTGAGCTTCTCCCGGGCCGACCGGGACCTGAACATCGCCCGGATCGGCTACGTGGCGACCGAGGTCGCCCGGCACGGCGGGATCGCCATCTGCGCGCCGATCGCCCCGTATGCCCAGGCCCGCCAGGCGGTCCGGCGCGCGGCCCAGGAGGTCGGCGACTTCCTGCTGGTCTACGTGGCCACGCCGGCCGAGGTCTGCGAGGCGCGGGACCGCAAGGGCCTGTACGCCAAGGCCCGGGCCGGGCTGATCGACAACTTCACCGGCGTCTCCGATCCGTACGAGGAGCCCGCCGACGCCGACCTGATCATCGACACCTCGGTGCTGACCCGCGCGGAGGCGCTGCAGGCCGTGCTGGACGTGCTGGTCAAAGGCGGCTGGCTGCCCCCGGCCGGCGACGCCTAGCGAACCACCGGCGCCGCCGCCCGGCTACACCCGGCGCACCCGCAGCGCCTGCTGCGGCTGCGGGCGAGAGAACTCCGCCAGGAGCCCGATCGCCCCACGTGGTGCACCGCCGGTCCGCAGCCAGGCCTAGGCGGTCGGGCGCTCCGCGGGACGGGTGACTGCCGGTACCGCGTCCGGCCCGGCGGTCCCCGGCCCGGCGGTCCCCGGCCCGGCGGTCTGCGGCCCGGCGGTCCCCGGCCCGGCGGGTTCCAGCCCAGTGGTCCCCGGCCCGGCGGGCGCCGGCGCCGCACCCTCCGGCCCGGCTGGCTCCAGCTCGGCGCCGTCCTCGGCACGGGTCCCGGCGTCCAGCCGGCCGCGGAAGTCGTTCAGGGCGCCGCGGGCGCCGGCCAGCCGCGCGGTGAGCGCCCCGGACATGGCGTCCCGCTGCCGGGACAGCAGCACGTAGCTGGCGATCCCGCTGATCAGCAGCGCCAGGCCGAGCAGCAGCAGCCCGCGGAAGCCGGCCAGGTACAGCAGCACGGTTGACGCCACGAACAGCAGGATCCGGGCGGTGGTGTAGGCAATGGTGGATCGCATAGCGCCATTCAGCCTACTCGGGCGGCTCGGCCAGGATCGACCTGAGCAGCACCGGGTCGATGTTCCCCCCGGACAGCACGGCCACGGTGGTGGCCGCGGGCGGCAGCTCCTTGCGCCGGAACAGGCCGGCCGCGACGGCCACCGCCCCGCCCGGCTCGGCGATCAGGTGGCCCTCCAGGGCGAGCCGCCGCACCGCCTCGCGGATCTCGTCCTCGGTGACGGTGACGATGTCCGTCACGTACTCCAGCAGATGCCGCAACGGCAGCGCGCCGACCTGATTCACCCGCAGCGCGTCGGCGATCGTCTGCCGGGTGGCGGCGGCCGGCCACGCCACCTGGTGCCCCTCGCGCAGCGAGTCGCGAGCGTCGGCGGCCAGTTCCGGCTCGACGCCGACCACCATCGCCCCGGGGCGCAACTGCCGGATCGCCGCCGCCACCCCGGAGATCAGGCCCCCGCCACCGACCGGGACGACGACCAGGTCGACGCCTGGGCAGTCGGCCGCGATCTCCAGGCCGATGGTGCCCTGCCCGGCGATCACCCGCCGGTCGTCGAACGGCGGGATGGACACCGCGCCGCGCTGCCGGATCACGTCCCGAGTGGCCGCCAGCCGGTCCGCGAGGGCCGGCCCGGAGACCACCAGTTCCGCGCCCAGCGCGCGGATGGCCGCCACCTTGACCGGCTCGGCGTTGCTCGGCACGATGATCACCGCGGGCAGGCCGAGCCGGGCAGCCGCGTAGGCCACCGCCTGCCCGTGGTTGCCGCTGGAGTGCGCGACCACGCCATGCTCCCGCGCGGCGGCCGGGAGCGCCCTCAGGGCCGTGTACGCGCCCCGCAGTTTGAAAGCCCCGGTCGGCTGCAGCGATTCCGGTTTGACCAGCAGCGGGGGGTCGGCGCCGGGAAATGGGACGAGCGGCGTACGGACTGCTACGCCGGAAAGGGCCGCCGCGGCGGCCCGGATCTCATCGATCGACACCAGCGACTGCACCCGAACACCCTACCGCCGCTGGTTTTACGGAAACTAAGGAGAAAACCCTCTTTTGTCGCCACACTTGGGGCAGGCTTGGGCCGGGTACCCGGCGATCCGCGCAGGAGGGGAACACCGTGGACGGCAACAACGAGCGCCTCCTGACCCCAGGGGAGGTCGCGGCGCTCTTCCGGGTGGACCCAAAGACGGTGACGCGGTGGGCCGCGTCCGGCCGGATCAGCAGTATCCGCACGCCCGGCGGGCACCGCCGGTTCCGCGAGTCGGAAGTCCGCGCACTGCTCCGCGGCGAGAGCGCCCAAGCCAAGGACGACACACCGGCCGGCTAACGGCTTGTTCCCCGGCTAACGGCCATTCCTGGGGCCTTGCGGCTACCCCTGGGGGCCAGGCTCCCCGCCGCCCCGGCTGGCCAGGTATTCGGCGAACTGCCGCTGCAGCGCGGCGTCTCCTTCCTGCCACTGCCGGCGCCGCTGCGCCAGGTCCTGCTCGGTGATCGCCTGCTCGGCCAGCCGCGCGTAGGCCGCGTCCGCCGGGCCGATCTCCACGTAGGCGTCGCCCAGCACGCCCCCGTCATCGGCCAGCGCTGACTCGGGAACCAGCAGGTTCCCGTTCGGCAACCGGATGACAAACATCACCGCTCACTCTAAAGCCCGTAGCGCAGATTGAAGTAGAGCATCACATCAAGAGCTGTCCTGATGTTGCCGCCGAGCATGTCCACCAGGGCCGGGCGCTGCCGTGAGGCAATCGCCGCGAAGGCGTCGGCGAAGAACTCCCGGCGGCCGAGATCCCCGCCCTGCTGGTGGAACGGGCTGACCAGGGACGGCACGCAGCGGTCATACAGCCGCCGGAACTGCTCGGAATCGGACTGCCAGTCGCCCTCGATCCGGTCGATGTCGTCCAGCGCGTGCCCGACTTCATGGCACATGACATCGGGGGCGGATGACGGCCGGGACCCGACGATGATCTTGCGCTTGCCGTAGGCGCCGGCGCAGGCGTCCCAGGTGGCGCGGCCGGAGGGCAGCGGCACCCCGCGGAGCCGGCCCATATCGTCCAGTTCCGGGACGCCGCCCTCACCGACGTGGATCGCGTCCAGGCCGGCCACCAGGATCTTCTTGATCACCTGCGGCAGTTCCGCCAGCCGGTTGACCGCCAGCACCACCGGCCGGGACGGCACCACATTGGCGGGCCACTCCCGGTGCAGCACCCGCTCCAGCGGGCCGCAGTCGGCCGACCCCTCGGCCCTCCGGCGGTCGTGGGCGACCTCGTACCACGGCTGGCGGGCCTGGGCGGCGGGGCGGGGCGCCGGGGTGGTGCGTTCCGCCGCCTGCTGCGCCTTCGCCGCGTCCGTCCCCGGAGCCGGCCGCACGGCTGCCCGCGCCTGGCCGGTCCGCTGAGCTTGGGCCGCCGTCCGGGCGTGTCCGGGCTGTCCCGGGGCCCGCCCCGCCCCGGGTGGTCGCGGCCCGCGCCGGGGCAGCGGCACGGCGGATCCTGGTCCGGGCGGCTCGCCGGCCTGCCTGTCCCCCGGACCGGCGGGTGACGCGCCAGCGGGTGGCTGGGACCCGGGTGGCTGGGACCCGGGTGGCTGGGACCCGGGCTCCCGGGACGCGGGCTCCCGGGACGCGGGCTCCCGGGACGCGGGCTCCCGGGACGCGGGCTCCCGGGACGCGGGCTCCCGGGACGCGGGCTCCCGGGACGCGGACGGCTGGGCGGTGGCGGGGTGCTCGGGAGCGGGATGACTGCGCCGATGACGGCCGACGCTGACCGAGCCCACCGCGGTGCCACCGGCCGGCGGCCCGGCTTTCGCGGTCCCGCGGGACCGCGGCCCAGCCAGCCTCGGCCGGATGTACCGGCGGACGCGATCAAGAAGCCGCAGCCGCATATGTCGCACTCCTAGCGATCGCGTGCCAGACCGCCAGGGTAAGCCCAAACGCTGCGAACGTCACCTGTCGTTACCCAGCGTTACCAGTTAAGGAAGCCGATCTGTTATCGGCTGACTCAGTTCATTCGGCGACCAAAATTACCCAGGTGGGGTTAAGCTTCCGCGCATGTGGCTCGTGGGTGCGCTCGCCGCGCTGCTCACGCTGGTCTTCTGGGCCTGCTGGGTCGGCTGGCCCCGCCGTCTCGCCCGACCTCCGGGCTCGGCCGCGGACGCCGCCTTTCGCAGGCACCCGGCCGGCCAGGCCCGGTACGGAGTCGCTGAGGACCGGCTGTCACCGGCAGTGAGCGCGGTGTCGGCCGACTGGGCGATCCCCCGGGGCCCCGACGACGACCCGGAATTCCTCGCCGAACTGGACCGGGTCATCCGCGGCGAGGACGGACGCGGCGAGGCGGAGTGATCGCCCCGGGCGGGGCGTTGGGCCTGACGGGGGCGCGCGGGGCGCGGCGGGTCAGTTCAAGCCGGCGTAGGAGTGCAGCCCGGTGATGAACAGGCTGACCCCCACCATGTTGAACAGCAGGCAGCCGAAGCCGAGCAGGTTGATGTAGGCGGCCCGGCGGCCCCGCCAGCCCGCGGTGACGCGGGCGTGCAGGAAGCAGGCGTATACCACCCAGGTGATGAAGGCCCAGGTCTCGGTCGGATCCCAGCCCCAGTAACGGCCCCACGCCTGGTCGGCCCAGATCGCCCCGGCCATGATGCCGAAGGTCCACAGCGGGAAGCCGAAGACCACCGTCCGGTAGGCGAACTGGTCGATGCGCTCGGCGCTGGGCAGCAGCCGGAACACCTCGGCGGTGCGCACCGGCAGCCCGGCCACCACCCGGCGCTCGTGCCGCTCCGCGGCCAGGTAGACCACGGCGAGCACGGCCGCCAGCACGAACGTCCCGCTGGCCAGGGTTATCGAGGTGACGTGGATGGCCAGCCAGTACGAGTTGAGCGCGGGCACCAGCGGGCCGGCCGGGGTGTAGATGACGGTCTGCGCCAGGCCCAGGATGATGACGATCGGGGCCATGAAGAACAGGCCGAGCCGGTAGGCCCGGTAGCGGGCCATCAGTCCGAGGAAGACCAGCACCGCGACGCAGGACACCGCGGTGACGAACTCGTACATGTCGCCCCACGGCACCCGGTGCACCGCCAGGCCGCGAGACAGCACGCCGAGGGTGTGCGTGGCCACGCCGAGCACGGTCGCGGCCAGGCCCAGCTGCACCCAGCGGCTGAGGCCCGTCCCGGCCCGGGCCGTGCCGCCTGAGGCCGTGCCGCCTGAGGTGGTGCCGCCTGAGGTGGTGCCGCCTGAGGTGGTGCCGCCTGAGGCCGTGCCGCCTGAGGTGGTGCCGCCTGAGGCCGTGCCGCCGACGATCGTGGCGCCCCCGGCACCGCCGGTGCCCGCCGCCGCGGTCACCCCGGCCGGCACCCGCTGCGCCGCCGGGACCCCGGCCGCGGGCGCGGCGGTCGCGGGCGCGGGCGCGGAGCCCTCGGCCGCGGGCGCGGGGCTGCGCCGGCCGAACGCGAAGTCCACGGCGAAGGCCAGCACAGCCAGCGAATACAGGACCACCGTGACGATCAGAAACTGATCGCTGACATGGGACAGGCCCTGGTTGATCATGAGTCTCGCTCCCCTGGATCGTGGTCAGCCGGGGTATCAGTGCCAGCGGCCGGTGTGGTCCCCTGGTTCGCGTGGGCCAGCGCGGCGGCCAGCCCGGTGAACTCCTCGTCGAACCCGCCCGCCGGGTCGGACCGGGCCAGGCCGCCCACGTCCACCACGGTGCCGCCGTCAGCGGCCGGGTAGGCGCGGACGAACACCCGGCGGCGCCGGATGAAGAACGACAGCAGCAGCCCGGCCAGCGCGCACACCCCGGCGATCAGCGCGGGGAGCTGGCCCGGGTCGTAAGTGACAGCCAGGCTGACCCACTGCCGGTAACCGGTGAAGGTAAGCGTCCCGGCGCCGCCCGGCAGCTTGATGGACTGGCCGGGGGCCAGCGGCCGCGGCGCGACCGGCAGCTGGGTGAGCCCGGCCGTGTTCAGCTGGTACACCGACTGCGGGGTGCCGCTGTCCATGCCCAGGTTGCCTTTGTAGGAGATGAGGCTCACCCGCGGGTCGAGCGGGGCCGGGAAATAGGACGCCAGCTGCCCGTTGATGTCCACCGCCGAGGGCAGGAACACCCCGGCGAAGCCGAGCTGGTACGGCCGGGCGTCGGGCACCTTGACGACCCCGGTCGACTCGAACGTCCCGGTGTTCGCGGCGATGAACGGCACCGGCTGGTCGAAGACCACCTGCCCGGTCCCGTCGGTGACCCGGAAGACCGGCGCGTAGCCGTGGCCGATGAGGTACACCTTGACGCCGTTGACGTTCAGCGGGTGGTTGATCCGCAGCTCGTCGTGGCGGACGGGGCCGCCCGGCTGGGCCCTGTAGCTGAGGTAGGCGTCGAAGTTCTTCGGCTGGCCCCGGTCGGCGGGGGCGGTCACGTAAGAGGCCACGAAGCGGTTCAGCGTGATGCTGAACGGCTGCAGGTCGTTCGCGGAGACCAGGCGCCCCGGATGGAACACGTCCAGGTCGGTCACCGTGTTGGCGAACGTGTCCCCGGTGACCAGCAGCCGGTTCGCCTTGTAGCCGAACACGCCACCCAGCGCCACCGCCCCCAGCAGGGCCAGCAGCGACAGGTGGAACAGCAGGTTGCCCAGTTCCCGGCGGTACCCCTTCTCGGCGGACACCCAGCCGTCGCCGGCCCGCAGCCGGAACTTGCGGCGGCGCAGCACCCCGGTGGCAGCTTCCAGCGCGGCGGCCGGCTCCAGGCCGGTGTGGTGCCGGGCCGACTGCGGCAGCCGGGCCAGGTGACGCGGCGCGGCGGGTGGCAGCGCCCGGGCCGAGCGCGCCAGGCGGACGGTGCGCGGGATCACGCAGCCCGCCAGGGACACGAAGAGCAGCAGGTAGATCGCGGCGAACCAGGGCGCCGCGAACACGTTGAACAGGCCCAGCCGGGACAGCCAGGGCGCCAGCGCCGGGTGCGCGGTGAAGTACTGCTGCACACTGCCCGGGTCGACGCCCTGCTGCGGCAGCAGCGACCCCGGGACGCTGCCCACCGCCAGCAGGAACAGCAGCACCAGCGCGGTGCGCATCGAGGTCAGCTGGCGCCAGGTCCAGCGCAGCCAGCCGGTGATCCCCAGCCCCGGGCCACGGCCCGGGGCCCGGGCCGGGGCCGCAGCCGGGGCCGCAGCCGGGGCCGCAGCCGGGGTGGACGCCGGGGCCGGGGCGGGCGCCGCGGGGTCACGCCCGGCAGCGCCGGCCGGCTCCGTGCGGGCCTGGGAGGTCTCGGTCATCCGGGCTGCGCCACCACTCGCTGGATAAGGCTCTTGAGGCCGGGGTAGGTCACCCCGCCGATCACGCGGGCCGCGATCCGGCCATTGCGCGCTATCACCAGGGTGGTCGGGATGCCGTCCGGCGGGACGGTCGCGCGGAACTGCAGCGCGATGGAGTCGCTGGGGTCGTTCAGGCTCGGGTAGCTGATCCGGAAGTCACTCACGTAGGCCCGCGCGGTGGCGGTGCTGTCCCGGATGTCCACCCCCAGGAAGCGCACCCCGGACGGCTGGAACTGCCGGGCCAGCTGGGCGAGCGACGGCGCCTCGGCGCGGCACGGGGTGCACCAGGACCCCCAGAAGTTCAGCACCACCACGTGGCCCCGGTAGCGGTCCAGGCTGGCCTGCCCCCCGCCGACCAGCGCACCGCTGACCGAGGGGACGTATGGCCCGCGCTGGTACCAGGTCGTCCCGGGACTGCCCGCGACGAAGTTCTGCCCGTTCCCGGCCGGCGTGGCGGCGGCCGATCCGGCCGAGCAACCCGCCACCGCCAGCAGGCCGCCGGCCGCCAGCGCGGCCAGCGCCGCCCCCCGGCGCCGCCGGGGGGCGTGGCGTGGCCAGAGGTGGGACACCAGAGAAATCTCCTACAGGGGGTAGTACCGAGGCCTATTGTGCCTGACGGGGCCCGGCCGGGTGACAGCGCCCCCGGGCGACCCGGCGCGGTCACGCCCCGGGCGTCTGCGCGTGGGCGTGCCCGGCGGGCTCGGCGTAGCTGATGCCGGTGATCCGGTCCCCGCGGTAGCTGAAGCTGGTCACGCTGGCCAGCGCGCACTGGCGGTGGCCCGGATGGTGCCACAGGCGCTTGCCCTCGGCCGCCCTGCGGGCGGTCCAGATGGGCAGCTGATGGCTGACGCACACCGCCTCGTGGCCGGCGGCCTCCCGGGCCACCTCGGCCAGCACCGACAGCACCCGGGCGGCGATGACCCGGTACGGCTCACCCCACGACGGCCGGAACGGGTCCCACAGGTAACGCCAGTACGCCGGGTTCCGCAGCGCACCGGGGCCGACCCCGACCGTGGTGCCCTCGAAGTGGTTGCCCGCCTCGATCAGCCGCTCGTCGGTCACCACCGGCAGGCCGAACTGCGCGGCCAGCGGCGCGGCCGTCTCCTGGGCCCGGTCCAGCGGCGAGGACCGGAGCACCACCACGTCCCGGCCGACCAGGAAGCCGGCCGCGGCCTTAGCCATCAGCCGCCCGTCCTCGGACAGGTGGTAGCCGGGCAGGCGGCCGTACAACACGCCCTTGGGGTTGTACACCTCACCGTGCCGCAGCAGGTGCACCACGGTCGTGCCGGGCCCCCGGGTGCCGTCCCCGGCGGCCCCGGCACCGCTCGAGCCGGGAGTCGCAGTCATGGCGCGCACAGCCTACCGGCCCGGCGTCCCGGCTGATCCGCCCGCCCGCCGCTTCTCCTGGTTAACGAACAGCGTCCCAGCGGGGAACGAACCCGGCGGTATACTCCGGCCAGCTTGTGGTTGCGCCTAGGGTTCCGCGCCCCGCCCGCGCCCGGTCACCGGGCAGCCGCACTTGCCGCACACAATGAGGGCGGGCGGACTGGACCGAGCGGCGCCAGGCACGGCCGGGGCGGCGGGTCCGCCGCCGGCGCCGGGCCCACACCTGACGGGACAGAAACCTCGAGGGCTCTCGGCGTCATGCCCGCACGCCGGGCCGGACCGTGGAGCCGCCCCGTGAGCCCGACCGCCATCGCGCTGATTCTCGTCGCCGCCGTCGCCCACGCCACCTGGAACCTGTTCACCAAGCAGGCGTCGGCGTCGGGCGGCCTGTCCGTCGTCTGGCTGATCGCGCTGGCCGCCACCGCGTTGTACACGCCGGTGGTGGCGGTCAGCCTGATCCTGAACCCGCCCCGGCTGACCGCGCTGAGCTGGGTCTTCATGGCCGGGACGGGGCTGCTCCAGGTGGGCTACTTCCTGTTCCTGCAGTCCGGCTACCGGCACGGCGACCTGTCGCTTGTTTACCCGGTCGGCCGCGGCAGCGGCGCGCTGCTGGCCGCCCTGGCCGGGATCGCGCTGCTCGGCGAGCGGCCCGGGCCGGCCGGGCTGGTCGGCCTCGCGCTCGTCGTGCTCGGCGTGCTGGCTCTCGGCACTCCGGCCGGCCCGCGCCCGCCCGGCTCCGCACGGGTCCCCCGCGCTCTGGTGTTCGCCCTGGTGACCGGCGCCTTCATCGCCAGCTACACGCTGTGGGACAAGTACGCCGTGGCCGTTCTGCGGGTACCGCCGCTGCTCCAGGGTTACGCGTCGCTGCCGGTGATGGCGCTGGTGCTGGCCCCGTTCGCACTGCGCGACCGGGCCCGGGCGCTCCAGGTGTGGCACGGCTACCCGCGGCAGATCGCCGGTGCAGCG
Organism: uncultured Actinomycetes bacterium; assembly: GCA_963837515.1. Classification (GTDB taxonomy): domain Bacteria; phylum Actinomycetota; class Actinomycetes; order Streptosporangiales; family Streptosporangiaceae; genus RYN-230. Next base: position 93,008 of record CAWINT010000010.1, on the reverse strand, counting down.
GTGCTCTACCCGCTGGCCTACATCCTGGTGCTGGCCGCGATGAGCTTCACGGCAGTGAGCGCGGTGGCCCCGGCCCGCGAGGTGAGCGTGCTGGCCGGGGTGCTGCTCGGCCGCAAAATGCTCGGCGAGGGCGCCCTGGGCCGCCGCCTCGCCGCCGCCGCCGCCATCGCGGCCGGCATCGTCTGCATCGCCGTGGGCTGAGCGGCGGCCGATCCAGGAGCGGTGTGCATTACCCCCCCGCAGCGGGGGGTAATGCACACCGCTATCGAAATCGGGCCGGGAGGGCCGGGAAGGCCCGGGCGGGAGGACCGGCCCGGGCGGGAGGATGCTCAGCCGAGCGCGACGGCGGCGGCGCGGGCCGCGGCGGGCAGCGCCGCCTCGATGCGTTCCACCGCCTCCGCGTCGTGCGCGGCCGACACGAACCACGCCTCGAACGGGGACGGCGGCAGGTACACCCCCTGCTCCAGCATGGCGTGGAAGAAGGCCGCGTAGGCTGCGGTGGACTGCCCGCGGGCCTCGCCGTAGTCGCGCACCGGCTGCTCGCTGCCGAGGAACACCGAGAACAGGCTGCCGGCCTCCTGCAGCCGGAACGGCACCCCGCCCGCCGCCAGGGCGTCGCTGGCCAGCTTGGCGACGGTCGCCGCCACCTCGTCCACCCGCGAGTACACCTCCGGGGTACAACCGCGCAGGGTGGCCAGCCCGGCCGCGGTGGCCAGCGGATTGCCGGACAGCGTGCCCGCCTGGTACACCGGCCCGGTCGGCGCCAGCCGGTCCATGATCTCGCTGCGCCCGCCGAACGCGGCCGCGGGCAGGCCGCCACCCATCACCTTGCCGAACGTGGTCAGGTCCCCGGCCACCCCCTCGCGGCCGTACCAGCCCGAGGAAGTCACCCGGAACCCGGTGAGTACCTCGTCCATGACCAGCAGCGCGCCGTGTTCCCGGCACAGCTGGGCGAGCAGGTCGTTGAAGCCGGCCGCGGGCGGCACCACGCCCATGTTGGCCGGGCAGGCCTCGGTGATCACGCAGGCGATCCGCGGCCCGTGCTCCACGAACGCCTGGCGGACCGCGAGCGCGTCGTTGTAGGGCAGCACCAGGGTGTCCGCGGCCGCCGCCCCGGTCACCCCGGGCGAGTCGGGCAGCCCGAAGGTGGCCACCCCGGATCCGGCCGCGGCCAGCAGGGCGTCCACGTGCCCGTGGTAGCAGCCGGCGAACTTGACCACCACCCGGCGGCCGGTGAAGGCGCGGGCCAGCCGGACCGCGCTCATGGTCGCCTCAGTGCCCGAGTTGACCAGCCGCACCTTCTCCACCGGGGCGCGGGCGACGATCTCCTCGGCCAGCTCGACCTCTCCCGCGGTGGCGGTGCCGAACGACGTGCCCCGGGCGGCGGCCTCGGTGACCGCCCCGACCACCGCCGGGTGGGCGTGCCCGAGGATCATCGGCCCCCAGGAGCACACCAGGTCCACGTACCGCTGGCCGTCCACGTCGGTGAGCCAGGCGCCCTGGCCGGACGCCATGAACACCGGGATCCCGCCCACCGCGCCGAACGCCCGCACCGGCGAGTTCACCCCGCCCGGGATCACCGCGCTGGCCCGATTGAACAGCTCTGTTGAGCGGCCCGCTGCACTCACCCGAGTTTCACCTCACACGCGTCGGCCAGGAATTCCAGCAACCGGACCGCATCCGGCAGCGCCGGGCTTCCGGCGGCGGCGTCCGGGAGCGGGTACAGCCACCGGGCGGCGGCGCCGGCCGCGTCCCGGGACGGCGGGGCCACCAGGTAGCTGTTCCGGCAGTGCCAGCGCAGCCCGGCCACCTCGCCCACGTCCTCGGGCTCGCAGTCCAGCTGGCAGGACCACCATTCGTCCTCGTCCTCGGGAGCGCCGCGGGTGGCCACGAAGAACAGCACCCGCCCGCCGCCCGCCGCCACCGGCCCGGGCGCCGTCCCGGCCTGGCGCATCGCCTCCAGCGCCGCGGCGCCCGCCGCGGCGGGCACGTCCAGCACGTCGAACACCTGCCCGGTGGGCAGCACGATGTTCGCCTCCGGGTACCGTTCCCAGCGCTGCCGGACCTCAGCCGCGTCGGTGCTGGCCAGCAGGTGCCAGGCCGGGGACATCGGGTGCGCGGCGGGGGCCGGGCACCCGACCCGGTCGCAGGAGCAGGCCCGTCCGGTGACCCGGGCGTCCGGCGGCGGGTAGGCGCCCAGGCACACCGGCCAGCCCCGGGCGGCGTACGCCGCGGCGGCCGCGGCCAGCCGGCCGGCGTCCCGCCGCCGGTTACGGCGCAGCACCGGTGCGACCATCAGGCTCCAGTTCGGTGGATGACAGCGTTCCTTACTGATGATGGCCGGTTAGCAACGCTGCGCGCAGGCAGCTGCGCCAGCCGCTCCCCATCGTTGCGGAACGGAAACGCACCGGCCTGCTCCGTTACCGGGTGTCTCACCACGAGCCCGCGGCTGACCGGAGCCGCCGGGCCACCTCGGCGGCCCAATAGGTCAGGATGATGCTGGCCCCGGCCCGCCGGATGGCGGTCAGCGTCTCGGCGATGACCCGGTCCCGGTCGAGCCACCCGTTGGCCGCGGCCGCCTCGACCATCGCGTACTCCCCGCTCACCTGGTAGGCGGCCACCGGGACCGGGCTGGCGGCCGCGGCGGCGCTGATCACGTCCAGGTAGGGCAGGGCCGGCTTGACCATGACGAGGTCGGCGCCCTCGGCCAGGTCCAGCTCGATCTCCCGCATCGCGTCACCGGCCGCCGGGTCCTGCTGGTAGGAGGCCCGGTCGCCGAACTGCGGCGCGCACTCGGCAGCGTCGCGGAACGGCCCGTAGAAGGCCGAGGCGTACTTGGCCGAGTACGCGCAGATGGCCACGTCCGGGTGGCCGGCCCGGTCGAGGGCGGCCCGGATCGCCGCCACCTGGCCGTCCATCATCCCGCTGGGCGCCACCACGTGCGCGCCCGCCGCCGCCTGGGCCACCGCGATCGAGGCGTACCGCTCCAGCGTCGCGTCGTTGTCCACCTGCCCGGCCGGGGTCAGGATCCCGCAGTGGCCGTGGTCGGTGTACTCGTCCAGGCACAGGTCGGCCAGCAGCACGGTGTCCTCGCCCAGGTCGGCGGCCAGGTCGGCGAGCGCGGTGTTGAGGATGCCGTCCGGGTCGTCGGCGGCCGAGCCGCGGCCGTCCTTGACGGCGGGCACGCCGAACAGGATCAGCCCGCCGACCCCGGCCTCGACCGCCTCGGCCGCGGCCTTGCGCAGGCTGTCCCGGGTGTGCTGGACCACCCCGGGCATCGACGCCACCGGCTGCGGCCCGTCGATGCCCTCTTTGACGAACATGGGCAGGACCAGATCCGATGGCTGCACGCTGGTCTGGGCGGCCAGCCGGCGCAGCGCCGCCGTGCGGCGCAGCCGGCGGGGCCGGACCGCGGGATACCCGGGCATCGTTTCTCCTGTCGTTACCTCAGCCGCCGCCGGGCCCCGCGCCGCCGCTCGCTGGGCTTGCGCACGGTCTCGCCGGCCGCGATGGCCGCGTCCCGGGTGCTGGCGGCGAACTCGGCCAGCGCGTCTACCAGGGCGGTGGCCGACGGCTTGGGCGCCTGCACATCCACCCGCAGGCCGTACTCCGCGGCGGTCCGCGCCGTCTGCGGCCCGATCACCGCGATGACCGTGACCGCGTGCGGCTTCCCGGCGATGCCGATCAGGTTGCGCACCGTGGAGGAGGAGGTGAACAGGACCGCGTCGAAGCCGCCGCCCTTGATCGCCTCCCGGATCGGGGCGGGCGGCGGCGCCGCCCGGACGGTGCGGTAGGCGGTCACGTCCTCCGCCTCCCAGCCCAGCTCGGTGAGCCGGGCGACCAGCGTCTCGGTGGCGATGTCGGCCCGCGGCAGCAGCACCCGGTTGATCGGGTCGAGCGCGCTGTCGTACGGCTGCCAGGCCTTGGCCAGGCCCTCCCCGGACTGCTCGTCCTGCGGCACCAGGTCCGGCTTGATGCCGAACTCGGCCAGCGCCCGCCCGGTCTGCTCGCCCACCGCCGCCACCTTGACGCCGGCGAAGGCCCGCGCGTCGAGGCCGTACTCCTCCAGCTTCTCGCGGACCGCCCGTACCGCGTTCACCGAGGTGAACGCCACCCACTGGTAGCGGCCGGTGACCAGGCCCCGCACCGCGCGCTCCATCTGCTGCGGGGTGCGCGGCGGCTCCACCGCGATCGTCGGTACCTCCTCCGGCACCGCGCCGTGCGCCCGCAGCCGCGCGGACACCGCCCCGGCCTGCTCCTTGGTCCGCGGCACCAGGACCCGCCAGCCGAACAGCGGCTTGGTCTCGTACCAGGACAGCTCGCGCTGCGCGGCGGCCGTCTCGCCGACAACGGCCACCGCCGGGCCGGTCTCGGTCAGCAGGTTCACCCCGGCTGCCTTCAGGTCGGCCGCCACCGAGCCCAGCGCGCAGGCCACGGTCAGCTGCTCGGTGGTGGCGCCGTTCCAGGTGATGGTGAACGGGGTGGTGTCCGGCCAGCCAGCCGCGGTGAGGACCTTGGCCAGGTCCGGCGGTCCCGCCTCGGCGCCGAGAATGACCAGGGTGCGCGGTGCGCCGCCGTCGGCCGGGACCCGGCTGACGTCGGCGGCGTGCACGATCCGGACGTCCCCGGCGGTCTCCGAGGTCAGCGGGATGCCGGCGTACGCGGGGACCGCGGTCGCGGCGGGCAGGCCGGGCACGATCTCGAACCGCACCCGGGCCCGGGCGATCGCCGTGATGTGCCCGGCCGCCGGGCCGAACAGCAGCGGGTCGCCGCGGTACACCGCCACGGCCAGCCGTCCCGCCTGCGCCGCGCCGGCCAGCAGGCCCGGCCCGGCCGCCAGGTCGGCCAGGTTGTGCACCTCGGCTCCGGCCGGGATCAGGTCACGGACGTCATCGAGCACGCCGGGCTGGCCGGCCACCATGTCGGCCCGGCTGAGCAGCGCGGCCGCGCGCACGGTGAGCAGCTCGGCGCCGCCGGGGCCGGTGCCCACGAACGCCACCATGCCCGGCTGCGCCGGATGGCCCGCCGACGCGCCGGCCAGATCTTCGTCCGTCGTCTTCGATGTCCCGATCACGATGCATCGTCCCTGTCGCTGGCCAGTCCCGAAGGCAAACTCATGTACCGCCCGGCTCCGCGGCGCAGCAGGCCGGCGGCGACGTCGCGGCCGAGGCGATCCGCCTCGGCGGCTGGGCCGCTGGCGGCGGCCCGCACCGCGGACCCGCCGTTGACCGCGGCCACAACCGCCCTCACCTGCAGCAACTCCGCTCCGGCAGCATACGCGCCCACCGGCGCGCTGCACCCCGCCTGCAGCCCGGCGAGCACGGCGCGTTCCGCGGCGACCGCCTGGCGGCTGACCGGGTCGTCCACGCCGGCCAGCAGGGCGGCCAGGCCGGGGCCGGCGCTGCGGCACTCGACCGCGAGCGCGCCCTGGCCCGGGGCGGGCAGCATCTCCTCCGGCTCGAACACCTGCGTGACCAGGTCCAGCCGGCCGATCCGGGCCAGCCCGGCGTGGGCCAGCAGCACGGCGTCCAGCTCGCCGGAGGTCACCTTGCCCAGCCGGGTGCCGGCGTTGCCGCGCACCGGGACGGGATGCACGTCCGGCCGGAGCAGCCGCAGCTGGGCGGCGCGGCGCGGCGAGCCGGTACCGATCCGCGCCCCGGCGGGCAGGTCGGCGAACTTGGCGCCGTCCCGGGCGACCAGCGCGTCCCGGGGATCGTCCCGGACCGGCACGGCGGCCAGCGTCAGGGCGGGCACCGGCCCGACCGGCAGGTCCTTCAGCGAGTGCACTACGAGGTCCACCTGGCCGGCCAGCAGGCTCTCCCGCAGGGCGCTGACGAAGACGCCCGTGCCGCCGATCTGGGCCAGCTCGGCCCGGGTGACGTCACCGAACGTGGTCAGCCCGACCAGCTCAACGTCCACCCCGGTGCGCTCGGTGATCAGCCGGGCCACCTGGCCGGACTGGGTCAGGGCCATAGGGCTCTTGCGGGTGCCGAGCCGCAGCGGGGGCCTGCTCACGTGGCTTCCTCTCTGGCCGCGTCCGGGTTGACCGCGGCCGGGTCGGCCGCGGTCACCGCGGCGACCACCGCCGGGTCCAGGTCGAACAGGACCCGCAGGGCGTTCTCGTAGGCGTCACCGCCCGGGGAGCCGGCCAGCTCTTTGACCCGCACCGTAGGGGCGTGCAGCAGTTTGTCCACCACCCGCTGCATGGCCCGTTCCACTTCCTGCAGCGTCTGGTGGTCACCGGCGGCCAGCCGGCCCGCCAGCCGGGCGAGTTCCGCGTCCACCACGGTGGCCGCCTTGGCCCGCAGCGCGACCACGGTCGGCGCGACCCGGGCCGCGTGCACCGCGGACACCCGGGCGGCGAACTCTTCGGCCACGATGGCCCGCACCGCGGCGACGTCCCCTTCGCCCAGGCCCGCGCCGGGCAGCCCCAGGTGGTCACCGAGTGCCTCCAGCCCGACCAGGCGCACCCCGGGCAGGTCCGCCACCTCCGGCTGCACGTCGCGGGGCAGCGCCAAGTCGAGCAGCACCAGCGGCCGGGCCGGGCCCGGCGCCGCGGGCCGCGCCGCCAGCGCCCCGGCCACGAGGTCCGCGCTGATGACCGTCCCGGTCGCGCCGGTGCAGGAGATGACCAGGTCGGCCGCGGCGATCTCGTCGGCCAGCCCGGACATGCCCACCGCGGTGCCGTGCACGGCCGCGGCCAGCTTGGCGGCCCGCCCCGGGCTGCGGTTGCCCACCACGACGCGGGCCGCGCCCAGCCTGGCCGCCGACGTGGCCGCCAGTGAGCTCATCGAGCCGGCCCCGACCACGAGCACCCGCAGGCCGGTGAGGTCCGCCGGTTGGCCGGGCCACTCCGCGCGGGCCGCCTCCAGCCCCACGCTGACCAGGCTGGCCCCGGCGCGGTCGATGCCGGTCTCGGCGTGCGCCCGCTTGGCCGTGCGCAGCGCCAGCGTGCCCAGTTCGCCGAGCGCCCGGCTCAGCGTGCCGTGCTCCCGCGCCGTGCCCAGCGCCTTGCGGACCTGGCCCAGGATCTGGCTCTCGCCCAGCACCATGGACTCCAGCCCGCAGGCCACGGCCAGCAGATGCTGCACCGCGCGGTCCTCGTAGTGCACGTACAGGTGCGGGGTGAGCTCGCTGAGCGCGATCCCGGAGTGGCGGGCCAGCAGCTCGCAGATGGCCGACACGCCCGCGTGGAACTTGTCCACCTCGGCGTACACCTCGGCCCGGTTGCAGGTGGACACCACGAACACCCCGGCCACCGGCGGGGCCAGCGAGACGTCCCGGAGCAGTTTGCCGAGGGCATCCCCGCTGACCACCGCCCGCTCCAGGATGTCCAGCGAGGCGCTGCGGTGGCTGAGCCCGACGACCAGCACGCTCATGGGCTGATCGCCTCCTCATCCTGGGGTACGCGCACCACCGACCTCCGCTGCGCGTGGAAGGCAAGGATCTGCAACTCAATCGACAGGTTGACCTTACGCACGTTGACGCCACTAGGCACATTGAGGACAACGGGGGCGAAGTTAAGGATGCTGGTGACCCCCGACCCGACCAGCCGGTCGCACACCGCCTGGGCGGTCGGCGCGGGCGTGGCGATCACCCCGATGGACACCCGGTTCTGGGCCACCACCTGTTCTATCTGCGCAACGTCCAGCACGCGGTGGCCGGCGATCTCGGTGCCGATGACCTCGGGGTCACTGTCCAGCACGGCCGCGATCCGGAAGCCACGCGAGGCGAAGCCGCCGTAATTGGCCAGCGCGCGGCCCAGATTCCCGGCGCCGACGATGATCAGCGGCCAGTCCTGGGTCAGGCCCAGTTCCCGCGACACCTGGTAGACGAGGTACTCCACGTCGTAGCCCACGCCGCGGGTGCCGTAGGAGCCCAGATGCGACAGGTCTTTGCGCAGCTTGGCCGAGTTGACCCCGGCCGCGGCGGCGAGTTCCTCGCTGGACACGGTCGGGATGTCCTGCTCGGCGAAGGCGTACAGCACCCGCAGGTACACGGGGAGGCGGGCGATGGTGGCCTCGGGGATGCCCTGGCTGCCATTCGCGGACACTGCACGGCGGGACATGCGCCGGATGTTCTCCTGAGGTTTCGCTGCGGGCACTGCGGGCGGCCGGGTGCCCGCGACGGGACGGCGTGGTTAACGGTACGCCCTTGTGAACCGTTGCACAAAGTGGAGGTGAGGGCTTGGCGCCGTCCCCCGCGGTCACTGGGGTCGTCCCCCTGGGGGGCCGTCCCCCCGCTAACGCAGCCCGGCCCGCAGCCGGTCCTCGCTGACGTGCCAGAAGTCGTGCTGGACGCCGTCGATCAGGGTGACCGGGATCTTGTCCCAGTACTCCCGCAGATCCGCCTCGGAGCGGGTGATGTCCCGCTCCGACCAGGGCACGCCCAGGTCGGCCGCCACTCGCGCGATGACCTCCCGGGCCGCGTCACAAAGGTGGCAGCCGGGCCGCGACAGCAGGGTGATCTCGTGCTGGATCACCGGGCCCGCTCCCGCGCCACCGACCGGGCCCGCAGCGTGACCACCTTGGCCTCGCGGACGCCCAGCTCGATCACGTTGGTCGCCAGCACCAGCGGCTGCAGCCGGGATTCGAAGTCCGCCACGTACGGCTGCCGCAGGTGCTCCTCGTAGGCCATCCGGTCCCGGTACACCTGGTAGAGGATGCGCTGCAGCGGCGCGGACGGCACCGCGTGCACCACGTAGACCAGGGTGCCGGGCTCGCTGGCCTGCACCTTGGCCAGCACCTGGCCGGCCATCCGGTCGAATTCGGCCGCCCCGGCCTCCAGCAGGGTGTAGATGGCGATCTGGCCGTAGAGCCGTTCGGTCTCGACGTCACTGTCCCGGCCGGCCGCCGCGGGCTGGCCGCGCCCCGACTTCTCCCGCTCCGCCTCCTCCAGCACCGCCTCTTCCAGCGCGGCCAGCTGCATACCGGTGACGAACTCGATGCCCGATTCGGGGATCCCGCCGCCCGCCGCGGGGCCGGCGGCGGCCCCGGCACCGCCGGGCGAGGCCGGCGCGCGCTCCCGGTACAGCGCGTCGAACGCACCGGTCACCGGCTCGGGCGGCAGACTGGCCAGAGATTGCGCGTCATACCCGCCCCCGCCGCCCGGGCTCAGGGAGTACTCCCCGGTGTCCCCGTACCCGCCGGTGGCCACGAAGCCGCCGGTGGCCACGAAGCCGCCGGTGTCGCCGTACCGGCCGGCCGCCGGGTAGGCACCGGAGCCGCCGCCTCCCGGGTAGGCACCGCTGTCGCCGTAGCCCTGGTACCCGTCGGCGTACAGATCCAGCGGGCCGCCGCCGCGGGACCCCCGGTCCGCGGGGCCGCCGGCCCGCGCCCCGGGCTGCGCGCCGTGCAGCGCGTCCAGCCGGACCCGGGCGGCCCGCTCGCCGGCCAGCCAGGCGCCGACCACCGCGACCAGGCAGAGCGCCACGTCGCCGGAGTTCACCGGCAGCTGCACCAGCAGCCCCTGGGTGGCCAGCGCGGCGGCCGAGGCGGCGCCCACGGCCTGCAGCGCCGGGCGCCAGCGCGGGTCCCGGCCGGACCGGACGCCCACGGTGGCCAGCGAGCCGATGACCCAGCCGAGCACGACCACCAGGATCAGCGCCAGCAGCCCGAGCGGGAGGTACTGGTAGTGCGTCCGCGCCGTCGGCCACGCCGTGCTGAACGGCCGCGAGCTGAGCACGTCGGTGGCCATGATCACCGCGGCCACCACGAACAGGCCGCCTAGGCACAGCCGGGCGGCGAACCGGGCCACCACCGTCCTGGCCAGCAGCTCGATCATTCCCCAGCACAGCGCGAGCGGGGCGATGAGCGCCGCGCCCAGCTGGGCGGCGCGGAACGTGATGGGCCCGAAGCCGCGGTGGTAGCCGGCCGCCTGGGCGGCCAGCGCCAGGGCCAGCCCGGCCAGCGCGACCACCCAGGCCACCAGGTCCAGCCGGAGGACCCGGGCCAGCCGCCGGACCAGCAGGCCCACCCCGGCCAGGGCGGCGAGGATCCCGGCCAGCGCGCCGAGGAACGAAATAGACATTGCTGCCTATGGTGCCCGACGAGTGCGCACGATGCAGCTCAGATGCGTGACGAGCCCGGCCTGAGCCCGCCTGGTTTGTAAACTCGGCCCTCATGAGGACCCTGCGCCGGGATCGCGCGCAGCTGGCCGGGGCGGCGTCCGCGGCCGCCGCCGCGGTGACCCAGCTGACCCCGGAGCCGGACCCGACCGCGGGCGCGTTCTTCGACGTGGACAACACGCTGATGCGCGGCGCGTCGATCTACTACTTCGCCCGCGGCCTGGCCGCCCGCAAGATGTTCGGCGCCCGTGACCTGGCCCGGATGGCCTGGGGCCAGGTGGCGTTCCGGCTGCGCGGAGCGGAGAACACCGGGCACATCGACGCCGCCCGGGAGGCCGCGCTGGCCTTCGTGGCCGGGCACAAGGTGGCCGACATCGTCAGCCTCAGCGAGGAGATCTTCGACGAGACCATGGCCGACCGGGTGTGGGAAGGCACCCGGCAGCTGGCCCAGGGGCACCTGCAGGCCGGGCAGCGGGTGTGGCTGGTCACCGCCACCCCGGTGGAGCTGGCCACGGTCATCTCGCAGCGGCTCGGGCTGACCGGAGCGCTCGGCACCGTGGCCGAGTCGGCCGCCGGGGTGTACACCGGCCGGCTCGTCGGCGGGCTGCTGCACGGCGAGGCCAAGGCCGCCGCCGTCGCCGCGCTGGCCCAGCGGGAGGGCCTGGACCTGGCGCGCTGCTCGGCCTACAGCGACTCGGCCAACGACCTGCCCATGCTGACCCTGGTCGGCCACCCGCACGCGGTGAACCCGGACGCCGAGCTGCTGGCCGAGGCGCGCCGGAACGACTGGCCGGTGCACGACTTCCGGTCCGCCCGCCGCGCCACCCTCATCGCGCTGCCCACCGCCGCCGGGCTCGGCGCGGTGGCCGGCGGGGTGGCGGCCGGCGTCGCGCTGCGCCGGAAGTACCTGCGGGAACACGAGGCCTGACGGCCCGATTTTCAGCAGGCCGTTTTCGTCAGGCCGATTTTTAGAAGGCGGGGCCACGCTCGGCCAGTACCCGGTCCAGGGTGCGCTGCACCGTGCCCTGCACCTCGGCGGCCAGCCGGCCGACCAGGTCCGCGTCCCGCCACGCCCCGGCCGGGTAGCAGTCGGTGGGCACCGGCGGGCAGAACTCGATGACCCAGCGGGACGGCAGCGGCACCGCACCGACCGGTCCCAGCCACGGGAACAACGGCGTGAGCGGGAAGTACGGCAACCGGAGCAGCCGGGCCACCGGCTGCGCGTTGGCCACCATCGGGTAGATCTCCTCGGCCCCGACGATCGCGCACGGGATGATCGGCACCCGGGCCCGCAGCGCGGACACCACGAACCCGCCCCGGCCGAAGCGCTGCAGCTGGTACCGCTGGCGGAACGGCTTGCCGATCCCCTTGAAGCCCTCCGGGAACACGCCGACCAGCTCGCCGTCGAGCAGCAGCCGGTGCGCATTGGCCGGGCAGGCCCGGATGTGCCCGGCCCGGCGGGCCAGGTAGGCCAGCCCGGGCACCTCGTAGACCAGGTCGGCGCCGAGCAGCCGCAGGGTGCGGTGGGCCGGGTGCTCGTCGTACACGCCGGCCTGCAGCATGATCGCGTCCAGCGGCAGGACCCCGGAATGGTTGGCCACGAGGAGCGCCGGGCCGTCCGCGGGCACCCGCTCCAGCCCGTGCAGCTGGACCCGGAACCACTGCCGGTACAGCACCCGGGCCAGCGGGAGCAGCACCCGGGCGTTGAACTCCGGGTCGAAGCCGAACTCGTCGGCCTCGCCGTCCCCGGTGACCTGGCGGCGGGCGAACTCAGCGGCTTCGGTGAGCCGCTGGCGCCATCCCCCGGCGGCGGGCGCCGCGTGATTCACGGGGAACTCGGCGGCGGGCCTGCGACGGGCCCAGCCGGGCAGCTCGGCGCCCGTCGCCCAGCCCCGCGGCACCGGGTCGTGGCCGGGCGCGGCAGATCCCGGTGCGGTCGCGTTGGGCCCGAATTTGGGGTGCGGATCGCTGCGCGGCCCCCCCGGCCGGCGCATGATCGGCCGCTACTTCTTGTTGCGGCGCTGCACGCGGGTCTTCCGCAGCAGCTTGCGGTGCTTCTTCTTGGCCATCCGCTTGCGGCGCTTCTTGATGACGGAGCCCACGACACCACCTTGAGATTCAGATACGACGATTTCGCCCGATGCCGGTTGGCTGGGCCCACGCCAGCCACAAACTTTACCCGCCCGGGGAACCCGCCGGTGCCGGGCCCTGGCCCGGCGGCCATCAGCTGGCCGCGACGAACGAGCCCTTCAGGTACCGGTTGACCGCCTGCTCAGGTACCCGGAACGAGCGGCCGACCCGGATCGCCTCCAGCTCGCCGGAGTGCACCAGCCGGTAGACCGTCATCTTGGACACGCGCATGATCGAGGCCACCTCGGCCACGGTCAGGAACCTCACGTCGCTGAGCGGAGTCGTCTCGCCTGCAGCCATCTGCCCATCCCTCTTCCGCACGGAGCCGAGTGCGCCTGGCCGGATTCAGCGCATCAGTCACCTCCGTCCCCAGCGTAAGTCTTGTGCGGAAAAGGGCAACCCCGCCGCTGGGCCCATCCCAGGTCACATCGCCGGGAAAAGCCCGTGCACCGGGAACACGGCACTGCGCGTGGCCATGATCGCCCGGTCCACCGGGTCGGCCGGGTCGTAGCCACCGTCGAACGGGACGAACCGGGCGTCGTCCCCGTCGGTCATCCGGTCCGGGGCGGTGACGCCGGTGCGGCCCAGGGTGAACTCGCGCCACTGCTCGGGGATGACCGTCTGCGGGTCGATGGGGGTGCCGGCCGCCTCGGCCAGCAGGTGGGTCCAGGTCCGCGGCACCACCTGGACCAGTTCGTACCCGCCGCCCCCGGTGAGCAGCCAGCGCCCGCCGGCGCACTCGTGGGCCAGCTGGTGCAGCCGGGCGTGCGCCGCCCGCTGAGCGTCGATGCTCAGCTCCAGGTGGGCCAGCGGGTCGAGCCGGTGGGTGTCGGCGCCGTGCTGGCTGACCAGGATGTCCGGCCCGAACGCGCGCAGCAGCGGCGGCACCACCGCGTCGAACGCGCGCAGCCAGCCCGCGTCCCCGGTACCGGCCGGCAGGGCCACGTTCACCGCCGTGCCCGCTGCGCCCGGGCCGCCCGCCTCCCGGGGCAGCCCGGTGCCGGGGAACAGCGTCATCGGGTGCTCGTGCAGGCTGATCGTCAGCACCCGCGGGTCGTCGTAGAAGGCGGCCTGCACCCCGTCCCCGTGATGCACGTCGATGTCCACGTAGGCGACCCGCCGCGCCCCGGCCCGCAGCAGCCAGCTGATCGCGATGGCCGGGTCGTTGTACACGCAGAACCCGCTGGCCTGGCGGCGCATCGCGTGGTGCAGCCCGCCGGCCACATTCACGCCGTGCTCGGCCCGCCCGGTCCACACCGCCTCCGCGGCGGCCAGCGTGGCCCCGGCCACCAGCGCCGACGCCTCGTGCATGCCGGGGAACACCGGGTTGTCCGGGGTACCCAGGCCGAAGTAGGGGTCCGGCTCGGCCAGCCGGACCGCGCCGATGTAGGCCTGGTCGTGGATCAGCTCCAGCTGCCCCGGGCCGGCCGGCTCCGGCACGGCCACCGTCACGTTCGGGCCGTCGAGGATGCCGAAGGCCCGGGCCAGCGCCACGGTGAGTTCCACCCGCACCGGCGCGAGCGGGTGCCCCGGGCCGAAGTCGTACCGGGTCAGCCCGTCGTCCCAGGCCATGTGCAGCGTGCCGGTCATCCCGCCCCCAGTTCCCGGCCCCGGTCCCGGGCCGCCTCGATCGCGGCCAGGAACGCGGCCCGCACCCCGTGCGCCTCCAGCTCGCGGATCGCGGCGATCGTGGTGCCGGCCGGGGAGGTCACCGCCTCGCGCAGGATGACCGGGTGCTCCCCGGTCTCGCGCAGCATGGTCGCGGCGCCGTAGACGGCCTGGATCACCATATCCCGGGCCGTGCCGCGCGGGATGCCGAGCAGGATCCCGGCGTCCACCATCGCCTCGACCAGGAAGTAGACGTAGGCCGGCCCGCTGCCGGACAGTGCCGTCGCGGCGTCCTGCTGTGACTCCGGGATGCGCAGCACCCGGCCGACCGGGCGGAGCAGCTCCTCGGCCCGCGCCAGGTGCTCCGGGCCGGCGAACGCACCCGCGGAGATGACGCTCATCGCCTGATCCACCAGCACCGGGGTGTTGGACATGACCCGCACCACCGGGACCTCGACGCCGATCCGCCGCTCGATCGCCCCGGTGGTGATCCCGGCGGCGACCGAGATGACCAGCTTGCCCGCGGGCACGTGCGGCGCGATCTCGTCCAGCATCGCCATCATGTCCTGCGGCTTGACGGCGATGAGGAGCGTGTCCGCGCGCTTGACCGCCTCCGCCACGCTCACCACGTCGATGCCGTAGCCGGCCCGCAGCTGCTCGGCCCGCTCCTCGCGCCGGACCACCGCGGCCACCTGCTGCGGCGCCCGCCCGGCCCGCAACAGCCCGGAGATGAGCGCCTCACCCATCTTCCCGGCCCCGATGATGGCGACCCCGGAGTTGGCGCTCACCGGGAGGACACCAGCGAGCGCAGGAAGAAGGCCACGTTGGCGGGACGCTCGGCCAGCCGGCGGACCAGGTAGGCGTACCAGTCCTGGCCGTAGGGCAGGTAGACGCGGACCCGGGCGCCGGCCGCCGCGAGCCGCTGCTGCTCGGCCGGACGGACGCCGTAGAGCATCTGGTACTCGAAGGTGTCCGGTGCCCGGCGGCCCAGAACCGCCTGCGCGGCCGCGATCCGGGTCAGCCGCGGGTCGTGCGTCGCGATCATCGGGTAGCCGGGGCCGTTCATCAGCACCCGCAGGCAGCGGGCGTAACTGCGGTCCACGTCGTGCCGGGCGGTGTAGGCCGCCCCGGCGGGCGAGTCGTAGGCGCCCTTGCACAGCCGGACCCGCGAACCGGGGCGGGCCAGGGCGGCGCAGTCGGCGGCGGTGCGGCGCAGCGCCGCCTGCATCACGCAGCCGAGGTCCGGGAAGTCCTGCCGCAGGTCGGCCACGAGGGCCTGGGTGGCCTCGACCGTGGTGTGGTCCTCCGCGTCCACGGTGACCGTGGTCCCCGCGTCCCGGGCGGCGGCGCAGATGCGGGCGATGTTCTCGGCGGCGGTCTTGCGGCCGTGCTCGGGCAGCCCCAACCCGACCGCGCTGGGCTTGACCGACACTTCGGCCCGGCCACCGCGGGACAGCCCGGCGGTGGCCAGCTGCCGCAGCACCCCGCAGTACTCCGCGGTGACCGCGGCCGCGTGGTCCGGCTCGGTGGTGTCCTCGCCCAGGTAGTCCAGGCTGACCAGCAGGCCCGCGTCGATCAGGTCCCGGGTGACGGCGACCGCGTCGGCCGCGGTCTCCCCGGCCACGTACCGGGAGACGATGCCCCGGGCCACCGGGGCCGAACTGACCAGCTGGCGCGCCCGGGCACTGCCGGAGGCGGCCAGCAGCAGGTGCCGCAGCACGACCATGTTCTCCTGTCTTTCCGCTGCGCTAGCGCAGCAGCCCGGGCCGGCCCCGCAGCGACACCTTGACGTTGGCTCCGGCGTCCGGCGGCACGATGACCTCCTGGGCCGCGGGCAGCCCGCCGGCCAGCAGCGCCGCCGTGACCGGTGTGGTCCGCTTGATCAGGGCGAGCCCGATCGGGCCCAGTTCGTAATGCCGCGCGGCCGAGCCTACAAAGCCGACCGGCGCGCCTTCCAGCTGGACCGGGTCGCCGTGGCTGGGCAGCCGGTCCTCACTCCCGTCCAGGTGCAGGAAGACCAGCCGCCGCGGCGGATGGCCGAGGTTGTGCACCCGGGCCACCGTCTCCTGGCCCCGGTAGCAGCCCTTGTCGAGCTGGACGGCGGAGCCGATCCAGCCCACCTCGTGCGGGATGGTGCGGTGATCGGTGTCGAGCCCGAACCGCGGCCGGTGCGCCGCGATCCGCAGCGCCTCGTAGGCCTGCACGCCGGCCCGGGTGAACCCGCGGCTGGCCAGGTCGGCGGCCACCGCGCTCAGCTGGCCCCGCTCCACGAGAACATCGGTACCGAACGAACCGCGCACCACGGCGGCCGCCCCCGCCGGCAACGGCGCGTCGGCGGCCGGTCCCATGAGCGTGAGCACCGCGTACTCGCCGGTCACGTCGGCGGGCTCCACGCGGAGCATGAACCGCATCGACTCGAGGAACTGCAGCAGCTCCCCCTCGGTGCCCGGCTCGACGTGGATCCAGAGGCTCTCCCCG
Source organism: uncultured Actinomycetes bacterium (assembly GCA_963837515.1). Taxonomy (GTDB): domain Bacteria; phylum Actinomycetota; class Actinomycetes; order Streptosporangiales; family Streptosporangiaceae; genus RYN-230. The sequence continues at coordinate 76,726 of CAWINT010000010.1, read as the reverse complement.
TCGTCGGTCAGCGTCAGGTGATGCTCGACATGGCCGGTGGGGCTGAGGATGAGCGCCTCGGCCGCCTCGCCCGGCGCCAGCTGATCCAGCCGCTGCGTGGTGAGGCTGTGCAGCCAGGAGCGCCGGTCCGGGCAGGCGATCCGGAGCACGCCCCGGTTGGACCGGTCCACCAGGCCCGCCGCGTGGGCCAGGGCGCGCTGCTCGGCGTAAGGGTCACCGTAGTGGGCGGCGACGCCGGCGTCGGGGGCGGCGGCGGCCACGGCGCCGGGGGTGTCCAGGAGTGGGCTACGCATGTGATCAGGCTACGCGGGCGGCCCGTGGCGGCAGTCCGCGCAGCGGCCGTGCACGGTCAGATGCCCGACGTTGGTCTCGAAGCCGTGCTGCTGCGCCAGCGCGGTCACCAGCGGCCGTACGTCTTCGGGGCTGATCTGGGTGATCCGGCCGCATCCCGAGCAGACCAGGTGCACGTGCGGGGCTTCCGCCGCCAGGTGGTAGCGCGGTGCGCCGTGCCCGAGGTGGGTGTGGGTGACCAGGCCGAGGTCCTCCAGCAACTCCAGGGCGCGGTAGATGGTGGAGATGTTAACCCCGCGGGCGGTCTGCTGGACGTTGGCGCAGATCTCCTCGGGGGTGGCGTGCTCCAGCTTGGTGACCGCCTCCAGGACGAGCTGGCGCTGCGGGGTGACCCGGTAGCCGCGGGCCCGCAGTTCGTCATCCCATGCCGGCGCCATGGCCGAAGCGTAATCCGGCGGCGGGGCTGCCGGGCACCTCCCCGGCGGGGGGATAACTGTTTGCCTGGCCCCGGGTGGTCGCATAATCTGGCCGCAACGCGGGAGAGGAGGTGGTCCAACAGCATGCATAGCAGTAGGACTCGCGAGGTGGCTGTCCGCTAGCCGCCGTCCCGCCGGAACGCTCGGCGTGCCGCGACAGCGGCGGCAGGCGAATATACGGCAGACACCGGACCCCCGGGCTGACTGGTCTGTCCAACCAGTCCCCGCCGCTGCTCAGGCAGCGCGGGAACCGCCCGGGGGTTTTAATTTGCCCGCTTTTTTGTTTTTTTGCCCGGGGCCGCTGTCTTTCTGCGGGTTCCTGCCGTCCGGGGCCGGCCAGCCCCGGCCCGCACGGGCCAGCCCCGTTAATCTGCCCGCATATCCGGATCCCGGCCCGGAATCCGCGGCCCTTCGGGCCGCATTTCCTTTCCCCGCCAGGGCGCATCGCGTAATGTCGGCGCGGGAGCAACGGGGGGGCGGCCCGCACGGGATTTCGCTGCCCGAGATTTCAGCCTCGCGCAGGAAAGGATCCCTAGATGCGCCTGCTGGCCCGGTCCGGCGCCGTGGCATCGGTTCTCGCCGCCGCCGTGGCGCTGGCCGTGATGCTCACCACCGCCCACGGTGCGGCGGCCCCGGGCGAGGCGGCCCGCATCGCGCCGGGCCAGGGCGGGCCGATCGTCGTCGCCGCGGGCCAGGCCGGGCCGGACCGGGTGCTCGGCCGGCGCACCGCGATCATCCGCTCGCTGAACTGGGCAGGCTACGCGGCTGCCCGGCACGGAACGACGTATCGTTCCGTGCGGGCGGCGTTCTTCGTGCCCTATGCCGACTGCCAGCGCACGCCGGGCGCCTACTCCTCGCACTGGATCGGCCTGGACGGCCTGGGCTCCTCCAGCGTCGAGCAACTGGGCGTGGCGGCCGGCTGCTCCGGCTCCCGGCCGCAGTATTACGCGTGGTACGAGATGTACCCGAAACCCGTTTCCGGGATTTTCGGGGTGAAACCAGGAAACGCCATCGTGGCCAGCGTGTCCTACCAGGCCAGTTCCCGGAAATTCGTACTCACCCTGCGCGACCTCACTACCGGGCGGAAATTCACCCGTTCGGAGAAATGCGCAGCCAGGGCGTGCCCGCGGTCCTCCGCCGAAGTGATCAGCGAGGCGCCGTCGAACACGAAGGGCAAGATCCTGCCGCTGGCCGACTACCGGGCAGAGAGCTTCTCGGGCGTCACCCTGACGTCCGGGGCCGGCCACCGGGGCGGGCTGTCCGCGGCGTGGTGGAACACCGACCGCATCGTCGGGGTGGGCCAGTCCAGCCGCCAGGTGACCCAGCAGCCGACCGCGCTGCTGCGCGGCCAGGGATTCACCGATTACTGGCTGCGGGAGAACTGAGCCAGCGCCACCCGGACTCAGCCCACCTTCTTGAGCTGGGCCGACACGTGCGGCTGCAGCGGCTGGCCGACCGCCGCCATGTCGTATGCCCAGGCCAGGTCGGTGAAGTCCGGGGGGATCAGTCCGTACAGCCGGTGCCCGGCGGTGTACTCCTTGGCCGAGTTGGTCCGGGCGACCACATCGGTGCGCAGCTCGATCTTGGTCCCGGTGACCTCGCCGAGGTAGATCTCGCTGATCCCGGTCGGATGGGCCAGCAGCACCTCGACCTGACCGCCCGGCTGCGGCCGCCAGTACCCGGTTTCCGCCGCCAGCGGGCGGACCAGGTTGCCATCCTCGTCCAGCAGCCAGCTCCGGCTGGTATAGGCCAGGAACGGCTTGCCGTTGTGGCTGAAGGTGACCTCCTGGCCGAACCGGAAGCTTTCGATCGTCGGGTAGCCGCCCACTCCGGCGCCTTCCCACCGGCCCAGCAGAAAGGCGAGCGAAGCCAGGTCGGGGTGCAGCTCGGGGGGGTCCGGCCGGGAGTCAGGCATCCGGTCGCTCCCCCGTGCCCGGGGACGAGATGGGCGCCCCCGCGGAACTCCCGGCCGAACTCCCAGCCGCGCTGCCCGGGGCACTCCCGGCGGGGGCCCGGGTCGCGGCGAGCAACCGGGCGGCCACGAAGCCGGCTCCGGCCGCCATCGCGCCGAACACCGCGATCAGGATGAGCCCACTAACCAGCGCCTGCATCTGCACCCTCCCCGGACGAGTGTACGGAGCAGCCGGCCCGGGCGGCATCCGCCATGCCGGATTCAACCGCTCACGTTAAGGTGCGGTCATGAGCACCCGGAGCCTCGTCATCACGTGCACCGCGGGCAAGGACGATCCGGAGCGATGCAACCAGGCGTTCAACGTGGCCGCCGCCGCGGTCGTCAGCGGTGTGCCGACCTCGCTGTGGCTGACCGGGGAGGCCTCCTGGTTCGCGCTGCCGGGCCGGGCCGATGACTTCGGCCTGCCGCACTCCCCCCCGCTGGCCGAGCTGCTGGCCAGCGTGCTGAGCAGCGGGACAGTGTCGTTGTGCACCCAGTGCGCGGCGCGCCGGGGAATCAGCACCGAGGACCTGATCGAGGGGGTCCGCATCGCAGGCGCCACGACGTTCGTGGCTGAGGCCACGGCCGAGGGCGCCCAGGCGCTGGTCTATTAGCGGACCGCACCGACACGCCGCACGCTGCACGCCGCCCGGCGCACGCTGCACGCTGCACGGCGCATGCTCGCGGGGCAGTTCCCCGGACGGGCCGTTCAGCTGGAAACGGCGGCCAGGCGCTGCTCGCGGAACCGGCCGGTCCATGACTCATACGCCGGGTCCAGGGGCGGCAGCGCGCCGACCGCCCAGCCGAGCAGCAGATCCGCCAGCGCCGGGTTGCGCACCAGGGCGGGCCCGTGCAGGTAGGTGCCGAGGATCCGGCCCGCGTACGCTCCTTCGGTCCCGTCCCCGTTACCAACCCCCAGCTGGACCCGGGCCAGCGGCCGGGCCGACGGCCCGACCTGCGTGACGCCCTGGTGATTCTCGAAGCCGGTCAGGGCGGGCACGCCGAGCGCGGGATCGACGTCGGCCAGGATCTCGCCGACCCCGCGCCGCTCACCCCGCCCGCTGCGGATGTCCAGGATCTCCAGGCCGGTCACCGGCTGGCCCTCCTCACCGCCGAATTCGGCCCCGACCAGCTGGTAGCCGGCGCAGACCGCGAACACCACCGCACCCTGCGCGGCCGCAGCGGGCAGGCCGCCGTCCGCGCGCAGCCGGCGGGCAGCAAGCACCTGGGGCAGGTCCTCGCCCCCGCCGAGCAGGTAGATGTCGCCCTGGCGGGGGACCGGTTGATCCGAGTTGACCAGGACCGATTCCACCCGGATGCCGCGCAGCCGGGCGCGCCGCTCCAGCACGATCAGGTTGCCCCGGTCCCCGTAGGTGCTCAGCAGGTCGGGATAGACCCAGACCAGCGCGAGGTCGGCGGGGCCGCGGGCATGCGCGCCGCGGCGGCCGGTGCTGTAGCCGGGGTGTGTCATCGCGCCGTCTCCATCCTCAGGCCGCGCGCCCGACGGCGGCCCGGATCTGCTGGAACGCGGTGTAGTTGGCGATCACATCCAGGGTCCGGCCAGGGGGCACCCGGCTCACCGCGTCGTCGATGTCCTGGACCACCTCGAACGCCACCCCGTCGGCTTCGAGCCGGACGGCCAGGTCGAGACCGCGTTCCCCGGAGACGAACACCGGGCGGTCCCGGACCACACGGTAGTCCACGTCCCACAGCCAGGAGGTGTCCCGCCCGTCCGGGATCTGCGCGTTGACCGCGAGCAGCACCGGCACCGGGGGCGGCTCCAGCACGTCGAACGCCTCCAGCCAGCCGGCCGGGTTCTTGGCCAGCAGCAGCCGGACCTGGCGGCCCTGCCGTTCCACCTGGGTGTACCGGCCGGCAACCGAGGTCACCGAGCGCATCCGCTGCAGCGCCTGGGCCGGATTCACCCCGAACGCCTCGGCCACCGCCAGGGCAACCACCGCGTTCGACCGGTTGGCCCGGCCGGGCAGCGCCAGCGAGAGCTCGGTCACCTGGCCGGCCGGGTCGATGACCGCGTCACCGTCCAGCGCCCACCGGGCCCGTGGCCGACTGAACCCGCACTCCCCGCACCGCCAGCCCAGTTCGTCCCGCCGCAGGTGGGATCCGCAGCGCGGGCAGCACCAGGAGTCCTCGTGCCAGCGCTGGCCGGCCGCCACCCAGGTCACCTCGGCCGCGCCGCTGGCCGCCCAGGCGATCAGCGGGTCGTCCGCGTTGGCCACCACCCGGCACTGCGGTGCGGCCTGGAACGCGTCCCGCCAGCGCCGGGCCACCAGCCAGATCTCGGCCGCCCGGTCCATCTGGTCGCGGCTGAGGTTCAGCAGCGTGACGACCCGGGCCTGGGTGGCCCTGAGAACCGCCGGGATGTACTTTTCATCGACTTCGAGCACCGCGTACGGTGCGTCGGGCGCCTGGCCGAGCGCGGCCGCCAGGCCCGCCTCCATGTTCGCGCCGAACGCATTGCTCGCCACTTCCTGGCCGAGCGCGCTCAGCGCCGCAGTGATCAGCCGGGTCGTGGTGGTTTTGCCGTTCGTCCCGGTGACCAGGGCGACTTGCCGGCCGGCGGCGAGCAGCGAGAGCAGTTCCGGCTCCACCCTGAGGCCGATCACGCCGCCGATGACCGACCCGTCGCCGCGGCCCGCGAGGCGGGACATCCGGCCTGCCGCACCGCCCAGCGTGGTCGCGACACGCGCCCGGAGCGGAAGCTTGCTCATGGCCGATGATGCTATCCGGCCTCGCGCCGACATCGGCACCGGTCCGGGGGCGGCCGTATCCGGCCTCGGGTGGCGCGGTCATACCGGATACGCGGGCGGCGTGGTGGTGTAGCTCCGGCCGGCCGGCGTGCTGAGCGTGAACACGCCGGGCCGCGGCTGGGTGAGGCGCCAGCCGGGAGCCTGTTTGACCTGATGGTGATACCGGCAGCGGGGACCGAGATTGCACAGGCAGGTCGCGCCGCCCCGGTGGTACGGGCGGGTGTGATCGAGATCGCAACGGCTGGCGGGGTTGCGGCAGCCGGGATGGGTGCACACCGGGTTCCGGACGCGGGTCAGATGCTGCAGCTGACGGGATGGGCGGTAACCGGGGCAGGCGAGGGCGTGGTCGCAGGGCGTGCTCCCGAGAGGCTCGAACTGCAGCCCGGCCAGCCAGCCGGTGATCGTCGACGTTCCCGGTGGCCGGGTATCGCCGGGCGGGCCGGTATCGCCAGGCGGGCCGGTATCGCCAGGCGGGCCGGTATCGCCAGGCGGGCCGGTATCGCCAGGCGGGCCGGTGTCGCCGGGCGGCGGGCCGCCAGGGTGGCCGGCCGGGGGCGCGGGTGAGCCGGGCAGGAGGAGGTCGTGTGGTGTCCCCGGGCCACCGGGCGCGGGCTGGCCGGTAGGCGGGGACTGGCCACCGGGCGGGATGAGCGGATTCGGCAGCTCTCCGGGACCGTGGCGGGCGCAGGCGTGCGCGACCGCCTCACCGGCCGGGCCCGTCAGGGTGAGGCACCATCGAGTACCCGGGTGCCGGGCCAGCATCGCGCCCAGGGCGCGGGAATCCGCTGCGTCCACCGGCCCAAAGCCAGGGACCTGGCCAGGCGACTGCGTCCAGCCAAGCCACGTCATCAACGGCAGGGTCAGGTTCACCGACCCTGTCAGCACCGGACCGTCAGCTGGGCCGGGTGAGTGATCCGGCATGGCACTCCGGGCCACAGGTGTCGAACCTGGACCGGTCCGGGCAGTGGACGGCTCATCGGCCGCTTCCGTAGTGTCCGCCGTCGAGCAGTCCGGCCCTGCGCCGCAAGGTGGATCGAACGAGGGACTGCCGGGCCCCGGGCTGCCGGACACGGGGCTGCCGGGCTCCGGGCTGCCGGGCCCCGGGCTGCCGGGCCCCGGGCTGCCACACTCCGGGCTCCCACACTCCGGGCTCTCGTATGGCGGCCCAGATGGGGCGTTGGCAGGGAGCAGGGAATGCAGGGACTGCCCGGTGAGCAGGGCCAGGAAGGCCTGAGCGCGCAACTGGCTCACCCTCGCGTCGACTCCCTGGGCCTTGAGCCAACGGGCGGCAGCGGCCAGGTAGCGGTCGGCGGCCAGCGCTTGGGCCGTGGGCAGATCCCGCCCGGCGAGGGCCGACGTCCCCCCCGGTTCAGGCCACAACTCCACCCGCATCTGCCGTAACGCGGCTTCCTTACGGCGGCGCGCTGCAGAGGGGTCGACGAACAGCACCAGCTGCCGGCAGGCCGCCCGTAGCTGCCCGGTCGTCTGCCTGGGGGCGTCACGGATCACCACTGCGGCCACGGCCCCGGCGGCCACGTCACCCAGCCCGGCGGTCTCACCCGCGATCACCGAAGCCTTGGGGGCATCGATCCGGCCCGCCGCTAAGGCTTTGATCACTCCTGGCAGCCGCACCGTGCCAAGTGCCAGGTCCTGCAGGTGAGCAGCCGCGCAACGAGTGAGCGTCAGCGCGGCTGCGATCTCCGCGTCGGCGACTTCGCCGGGCCGGGGATCGCCGAGCGCGGCGCCCGCCGCTTGCCGCCGGGCAACGAGTTCGGCCACCGCTGACCACTCCATCGCCGCGGCTCGTGAAGCCAGCCGCCGCGCCGCCCGCAACACCCCGATCAGCTCATCGTCGGACAGCGGAGCCAGGCCGTCCTGCGATACCCGCTCCACGGAGGCAGCCAGCTCGGGCCCCGCGGGCAGCTCGTCGGCCGCGCCGCCCGACGCGAAGTTAGCGGCCAGACGGCGGCCTGCGGATCCCCGTGGAGGTGAGGGGTCCGGTCCCGGAGATCCGGGTGTGGCACCTGCCGTCCCATCGGACATCGCGGCCACCTCCTTCCGCTCTATGACATGTTCCAACAGTACGAGCGACCACTGACAGTTTGGTGTTCGCAATCGACAACATAGTCGAAATTACTCACTTAGCTGCTAGATCAGGTGGGTGAACCAACGGCCCGATCGGTTCATAGCTGGCTCAGAAGACCAGCAAAGGGATCGAAGAAGGCCGCGGGGCAACCTGAATACAACGACGCCGACCGGGCCACGGCCGGCGACAGACCCCCAAGGAGATCCCGTGACCACCCTGGTCCTGGCCAACTTCCCGCTCGCCTTCCTCATCTTCACCGCCGTCGTGGGTATCCCGCTGTGGCTGACCTTCAAGCGGCCTGACAAGGCTCCCGGTTACACTCGCAGCCACGCCGCGCAGACGGCCCCGATGGCCGCCACCGGCACGGCTGGCGGCCTGACCACTGCTCGCGAGCACGCCGACGCCCGCACCGCGGTGCCCGGCCGCCGGCACGCGGTCCCGGCGCGTCCCGCTCGCAGCCACGCCACGCAGCCCCAGCGCGGGCGTATCCCGGCCTGACTGCCCGCGAGCCGGCCGGGCACGCCAGGACGCCCGGCCGGGCCCGTTTCGGGTAACAGGTAACAGCCACCCCGGCCGCGGGGGAGTCAGCACGACTCCCCCGCGGCTGTGTTCGTTTCCTGAGCCGTGTCAGGTGAGGCCGGCGCTCCCATCACGGGCGCCGGTCACTGCGGTGGGTCGTCGCGCCAGCTGAGCGGAGCCTCGGCCGGGTCCCGGGTCGGCGGCGAGACTGGGCCGCCCCAGGAAGGGCTCCCGCGGTGCGGCCGCCACGATCCGCCCCCAGCAGCGCGCTCCCCAGCAGCGCGCCCCCCAGCAGCGCGCTCCCAGACACGAACGCCCGGGTCGCCGCGTTCCCACGGCGCAGGCGGCCATGTTGTCGCGCCATCGTCCTCTCCCCCTGCGGCGGACCGATCAGCAGGCCAGCCCTCCGTGGCCGCCGGATCAGCGACCCAGCCCGCGCTGCCGTCCGGATCAGCGGACCAAGCACCCGCGGTGGATCCAGAGCCAGCCGACCACTCGGGACACGCCTCGTCCCGGGAATGCAGCGTGGCCGTGGGCAGCCTCAGGATGCCGGGGTTGGCGTCGGCCAGGACGACTCGCCGGCCAGCCGCCGACGCGTAACTGACCAGCACCGCGGAGGGCGGCAGCTGTTGCAGGGCGTGCTGCTCGACGAGGAACTCCCGGGATCGCTGGCTGGTCCGGGCACCGGACAGGCTGATTCCGGCCGCCCGGGCGGTCTGCCGGCCCCAGGACGTTCCGGCGCTGATCCCCTCGGTGATCGACGCCGAGTCGCTGACTCCCGTTGAATAACTCGTCTCCCGGTGCGCCGAGGCCGTCCGCGGCGCGAACGGGGACAGCCCGGCCCAGCTCTGACCCCGCCCGCCGCTGTGCCCCGTGCCCTGGCTGGACGACGTGGACACGGTGGTGTTCGCAGTGGTGCCGACCGTACTGGTGTAGGCATCACCGGCGGTGTCGGTCAGCGACGCGCCGACCGTGTCGGTGAGCTGGGCGACCACGAAGCGGTGTTCGGTGCCGATCTGCTCGCTGGCCACCCGGGCGTCCTCGGCGTTGCCGAGCCGCATGAACGCGACGGCCGCGTTGCCACGCCCCACCCGGTCCCGGACGTGCGGGACGAGTGACCGGTACCCCAGCACCAGCCCGGTGCCGGAGGATTCGCAGGCGTCGGACAGCCGGTCGAGCAGTTCGCCGCGCAGCCGTTCCGCACCGCAGACCAGCAGGGTGTGCTGCCATGGCGCTTCCCGCGGCCGCGAGCGGAGCAGCTGGGTGAGCGCCGCGGCCACATAACCGCCGAGGACCGGCCCGCCGGTCAGGCGGGCGGACCGGTCCAGCGCGACCACGCGGAGCCGGCTGGCCGGCCACCCGGCCGACGCGCCGCCCAGCCCGGCCAGCGGGCGCAACCGGGCTTCGAGGAGCAGGGCCCGCTCGATGATGACGCGGTCGGCGGCGGCCTGGCCGTAGAGTCCGGCGACCGCTTCGGTCTCAGCCTCGGTGAGCAGCCCACGCTGGATCTCAGCGCGGGGCCCACCGACCTGCGCGAGCACCCGCAGCCCGGCGGTCAGCCGGGCGAAGCCCGGCCCGGGCGGCCCGGGCGAGCCGGGCGGCCCCGGCGGCCCGGGAGAGCCGGGCGGCCCCGGCGGCCCGAGAACCCCGGACACGCGTTCCAGCAGGGCGGCATCGACCCCGGGATCAACCGGGCTGGCCGGCTCGGTGGCCGCCGCGGCGGCCACCGCCAGCAGGTCGGCCAGGACGTCACCAGGCACGCCGGTTCCCAGCCCCAGCCGGGGCAGGTCACCGGGCAGCACCCAGACCAGCGGCGCCACCCCGAGCCAGCCGGCCAGCCCGAGCAGATCCCGGGCCACCGCGCCCTCGGACAGGTCCAGCACAGTGACCTCACCGCCCGCGGCCAGCCGGAACCCGGCCAGCATGGCCACCAGCGCGGACCAGCCGTCCAGCGTCCCCCCGGCCACGTCGATCCGGTCCACCGCGGCGGGCAGCGTCACGCCATACCACTGCGTCTGGGTGCGGAACGCCCGCGCGTGCGCCTGCCAGTCCCGCAGCCGGCGGGCGTGTTCGGCAAGCTCGGCAGCACAGCGGCGGTCCGCCGCGGCGCGGGCCAGGGCCACCCGCCGTTCCTCGGCGGCCAGACGGCGGCGCAGGTCGCGCTGCCCGTGCCACACTCCCCGCGCCCCGGCCAGGGCTACCGCGCCGCCCGCCAGCGCCACGACGCCGGCCGCCACCACCCCGGCCCCGGCCAGGGCCAGGTTCAGCACTCCCGGGGCGCTCAGCGCGGCGGCGGCAGACGCAGCGGCCACGGCCAGCCCGGCTACCGTCGCGGCCCGGGCCGGACGGCCCAGCCGCCGCTCCTCGCGCCGCTGGGCCGCCACCCAGTCCGGGTTGACCTCCTCGGCCTGGGGCGGCAGCGGCCGGGGCGGCGGCGGACCGGGGTCGCCATGCCGGGGCGCGTACTCCCAGCCCAGGTAGACCCGGTCGGACCGGGCCAGCGCCCCGGTCATGGCCGCCCGGCCAGCACGAGGTGGGCGCCGGCCACCGCCAGCGCCCGGTCCCAGCTCAGCAACGAGAACTGGCCGTCCGCGGCCAGTTCCACCCGGACGTTCACGAGCCCCGCGAGCCGCTCAGCGGCCGGGCCGCCCGCGAGCGGGAAGACGGTGGCCAGCCCGGCCCGGCCGCCGATGTCGAGCAGCCCGGTCAGCGCCGGGCCGGCCAGCAGGTCACCGCGGGTGAACACGGCCAGGCCGTCACCGGGTACCCCCTGCCGGTGCGCGGCCGCGTACCTGGCCCGCAGATCGAGCGCCACCACGTTGGCGATCATCTGGGCCGCACGGCCGAACCGCGCGACATCCAGCGAGAACAGCACAACCGCCCGGTCGCGGATCACCGTGCCGAGGCTGATGCCCTGCTCCGGCCGGCCAGTGCCCCCGCCCCCGGCCGCCGGCCGCAGCCACCGCCCGAGCGGTGACGCGCGCAACGCGGTCAGCTCACCGGCCAGGAACGCGGCGGCGCCCGGCTCGGCCTCCAGCCGGCTGGCCGCCGCCCGGGCGCGTCCGGCCAGCAGCTCACGGCGGGGATGATAAGGCGGCACCTGGGCGGCCCGGGCCCGCAGCACCGCAGGCTGGAGTAACGCCGCCACGTCGTCCAGCAGCGGAACGGGCGGCCCGGGCGCGGCGGCGGCCGAGACGGCGAACAGGTCGTTAAGGTAATCGGCGCAGGCCCGCTGGATATGGTCAGTGCCGGCCGTCCAGCCGATCATGCCGAGGACCAGCGCCGCCTGCTGGGCCGGGCCGGCCCCGCGCAGCGGGTCGTAGCAGCCAGGGCCGGCGGCGCCGAAGACCTGCAGCGGCGCGGCGGCCGCCGCGCAGGCCGCGGCGAGCGACCTGGCCAGGCCCGGGGTCCCGGCCAGATCGGCCACGATGACCGGCTTGCGCCGCCGGATCGCCGCGTGCACCAGCTGGAAGCTGGCCGCCAGCACCGGGCCGTCCCCCGCGAGCAGCACGCCGCCGCCCGCGGCGGCCCAGGAAATCTCGACCGGCCGCCCGGTGCGCCAGTCTGCGCCGAGCACACCGCCGGCCCGTCCCGTCACTCCACCCGACCTAACGGCCCGTACGGTGAGCTGCCACCGCGCCGCCGCGAGCGGCCCGGGGCGGGCCGCCGGGGAGCCAGCCCGCCCGGCGCGCGGCCGGCGCGCGCGGTGGCCCAGCACGGTTTCGGCCGGCGCGGCCAGCAGCGCGACCGGGGCCTGGCGGGGCAGCCAGCGGCTGATCCCGGCGAATGCCCGGCCCAGGCGGGCCAGATGGCCGGGGTGGGCGGGCGCGGCGGCGAGGTACCCGAGCACCTGGTGCGGGCCGGCGGTGAAGCCGGCGAACGCGGCCCGCGGACCCAGGGCCAGCGACCAGGCCAGCCCGGCAGCAGCCGGGACGGCCAGCCAGGCCGGACGCCAGTGCATCAACCGGCCGGCCAGGTGCAGCGCGATGGCCAGCAGCAGCGTCAGCGGGGCCAGCAATAAATGCGCGAGCACCCCAGCCAGGCCGAGGCACGCGGTGAATTCATCGGCTTTGGTCGGTAAGCGGCGCATGACGGGTCAAGGTTCCCAGTCCAGCCGGGTCGGTGTCCAGCCAGTCTGGGCTACGCGGCCGGGCGCGGCTCGCGGATGACCACGACCGGGCAGCTGGCGTGGTGCACGACCTGGCTGCTCACCGACCCCATCAGCAAGGTGGCGAAGCCGCCCCGGCCATGGGACCCGACCACGAGCATGTCCGCGCCCTGCGCGGCCCGGATGAGCTCTTCCGCCGGGTTGCCCGTCGCCACCGTCACCGTGACCTCGGGGGCCGTCTCGCCGGTTTCGGTGGCGACCTCGTCCACGAGCGCCCGGACTGCCTTCCGGGTGCTCTCCTCGTCGGCGCGGTTATCCGGATGCTCGAGTACCGGCCAGTACACCTCGGTGGCGGGCCGGACCGTGCCGTGGCGCACGGTCATGAGGGTCAGCGGGAGCTGATGCCGCGCCGCCTCGCGCAGGGCCCAGCGCAGCGCCCGGCGGGAGTGCTCGGAGCCGTCCACCCCGACGATGATCCCGGGCATCCCGGCTCAGCCCATCCGGCCGGTGACGTAAGCCTGGGTGCGCGAGTCCTGCGGGTCCTGGAAGATCTGCTCGGTCCGGCCGTATTCGACCAGCACGCCGGTGCGGGTATCGCTGGTCTCGTTGACGATCACGTAGAAGACGGCGGTGCGGTCGCTGACCCGGGTGGCCTGCTGCATGTTGTGCGTCACGACGATGATCGTGTACTGCTGTTTGAGCTCCAGCATCAGGTCCTCGACCGCCCCGGTCGCGATCGGGTCGAGGGCTGACGCGGGCTCGTCCATCAGCACCACGTCCGGCTCGACCGCGATCGTGCGGGCGATGCACAGCCGCTGCGCCTGCCCGCCGGACAGGCTCAGGCCCGACGTGCCGAGGCGGTTCTTGACCTCGTCCCACAGCGCCGCCTTGCGCAGCGAGGTCTCGACGATCTCGTCCAGCTTGCCCTTGTTCCGGATCCCGTTGATCCGCGGCCCGTAGGCAACGTTGTCGTAGATCGACTTGGGGAACGGGTTGGGCTTCTGGAACACCATCCCGATCCGCCGCCGCACGGCGATAGGTGAGACACCGCTGGCGTACAGCGACTCGCCCCGGTAGTCCATCTCGCCGTTGACGCGCGCCCCGGGAACGAGATCGTTCATCCGGTTGAAGGACCGGAGCACAGTTGACTTGCCGCTGCCGGACGAGCCGATGAAGGCGGTGATCTCGTTCTCGTAGATGGGCATCGTCACGTCCGTGACGGCTTTGAACGAGCCGTAGGAGATCGAGACGTTCCGGACGTCGAAGATCAGGTTGCCCGGCGCGGCGGGGTAATCCTTGCGCCTGGCCTCCTGCAGAGCCGCCGGCTTGGGCAGCTCGGTCTTGGCGGTGACGCTGCGCTGTGGCTGATCCATGGCGTTCCTAGCGCTGGTAGCGGGCAAAGCGGGCGGTGACGAAGCGGGCCGCGATCATGAGGATGAACGCGATGGCGATGAGGGTGAGCGCCGCCCCCCAGCCGCGTGCCTGAGCACCAGGGTACGGCGAGGACGCGTTCACGAAAATCTGCGACGGCAGCGACGTGTTCGCGCCGCTGAACACGTTCGGGTTCGCGGTCGTCACGGTCAGGATGGTGAACAGCAGCGGCGCCGTCTCGCCGGCCGCCCGGGCCACGGCCAGCAGGACGCCGCTGACGATCCCGCCGAGCGCGGCGGGCAGCACCACCGTCAGCGTCACCCGGGACTTGCTGGCGCCGAGGGCGTAACTGCCCTCGCGCAGCGCGTCCGGCACCAGCCGGAGCATCTCCTGCGTGGAGCGGATCACGATCGGCAGCATCAGGCAGCCCAGCGCGAAGGCGCCGGCCAGCCCGGAGAAGCCGAAGGTCAGCACCCAGACCGCGAAGATGAACAGGCCCATGATGATCGACGGGACGCCGGTCATCACGTCGGCCATGAACCCGATGAACTGGGCCAGCCACCCGCCGCCGCCGTACTCGTTGAGGTAGATCGCCCCGAGCACGCCGAGCGGCACGGCCATGACCGTGGCCAGGGCGGTGATCTCGATCGTGCCGACAATGGCCGGGCCCATCCCGCCGACGTCCGCGGGCAGCACATTGGGCGGGATCGGGCTGGTCAGGAAGCTCCAGCTGATGACCCCGGCACCCTTGGCGATCACGGTGTACAGGACGAATCCCAGCGGGATGATCACGACCACGAACGCGACCCACATCGCGATGGTGGCGATGCGGTTTTTGGTCCGCCGCCAGCCCGCTGGCTCCTGCAGGTCAGCGTTCTGCTGTCCGGCCACGACGGCCATCAGGCACCCCGCATCCGCCGCGCGGACCGTTCGACCGTCGCGCGGGCAATGACGTTGATGATGATAGTGAACGCGAACAGGAGCACGCCCAGTCCCATCAGGCCGGCCTTCCACACGCCGGTGGCCTCGCCGAACTGGTTGGCGATGACGGCCGGCATGTTGTACCCGGTGGCGAACAGGTGGGAGGTGATCGTGGACGACGAGCCGATGACCAGCGCGGCGGCGATCGTCTCGCCCATCGCCCGGCCCAGCCCGAGCAGCACCGCCCCGACGACGCCGCCCTGGCTGTGCGGCCAGACCACCCCGCGGATCATCTCCCAGCGGGTGGCGCCGAGCGCGTAGGCACCTTCCCGGTCCACGGCCGGCACCGTCGCGATCACCTCACGCGACAGCGACGTCACGATCGGCGTGATCATGAAGGCCAGGATGATGCCGGTGGTGAAGAACGAGGCGCCGCTGGTCGGCGGCCCGAACAGGTTGCCCAGCACCGGGATGCCGTTCACGGCCGAGCCGATCGAGGCGTAGATGTGCTGGATCCAGGGGGCGAAGACAAGGATGCCCCACAGGCCCCAGACGACCGAGGGGACCACGGCCAGCAGGTTGACCACGTACACGATCGGGCGCGCCAGGCGGTACGGCACCACCTCCGTCAGCAGCAGCGCGATACCCACGCTGACCGGGACGGCCATCACCAGCGCGATGATGCCGGTGATGGCCGTGCCGTAGATGAACGGCAGCGCGCCGAACTTGTTGGCCGCGGGGTCCCAGGTGGTCCCGAAGATGCCCAGTCCCTCTTTGGCGAACCACGACGAGGCCTGCTGGGTGGTGGAGATGGCGATCAGGACCAGGATCACCAGGACCAGCAGGCCGGCCGCCAGGGCGAGCCACTGGAAGCTCCGGTCGGCCAGGCCACGACGGCCGATCAGGCCGCCGGCCGGGACGCTGCCCGGGGCGGCCTGATCAGCTTGCGTTACTGCACTCACTATGAACCGATCTGGCTGAGCTGCGCCTTGGCCTTCTGATCGATGCTTGCGGGCAGCTTGGCGTAGCCCAGCTGCGGCAGCAGCTGCTGGCCGTCACCGACCAGGTAGCCGACATACGCCTTGAGCAGCTTCGTGGTGTTGGCGTTCGACTGCTTCTGGTAGACGAGAACCCAGGACTGGGCGGTGATCGGGTACGCGGTCGCACCCGGCGCCCAGACCGCGTGGAATGTCAGGTCCGACCCCACGGTGACCCCCGCCGCGGCCGCGGTGGCCGAAGAAGTTGACGGCGCGACGAAGTTGCCGTCCTTGTTCTTGACCGACGCGTAGACCAGCCCGGCGGCCTTGGCGTCCGCGTAGTCCACGTACCCGATGGCCCCGGGAGTGGACTTGATGACCTGCGCCACTCCGCCGTTGCCGTTGCCGGCGTGCGCGCTCTTTGGCCAGTTGATGGTCGAGCTGTCGCCGAGCTTCCAGTTGCTGGCCGCTTCCTGGAGGAAGAGGGCGAAGTTCTGTGTCGTGCCCGACGAATCCGAGCGGACGGCAATGGTGATCGGGGTGCTGGGCAGGCTGGCGCCAGGGTTGATGGCCTTGATCGCCGGGTCGTTCCAGGTCTTGATCTTGGCCTGGAAGATGTCCGCGATCACTGTCGGGGTCAGCTTCAGATTCTTCACGCCCGACAGGTTGTACGACACCGTGATCGGGCCGACGAGGATGGGGAAGTACAGCACCTTCTTGCCCTTGAAGTTCGACACCTCGTCGGAGGGGATCGGCGAATCCGAGCCGGCGAACTGCACCACTCCGGAGGCAAGGTCGGTCCGCCCCTTGCCGGAGCCGCCGCCGCCGTAGTTCACCGTCATGCTGGGCTGGACCTGCTTGAACTGCTGGATGGCGGCCTGCTGGTAGGGCAGTTGGAGCGTCAACCCGCTAGCGTTGAGCGTGCCGCTCAGGCTCGCGCTCGACGACGACCCGCTGCCCGACGAGGACGTCGAGGAACCAGATCCGCTGCCCGAGGAGGAACAGGCGGCCACAAAGGACGCCATGGCCGCGGCGACCCCGACTGCCGCTACGCCTTGGATGCGCCGACGTTGCATCTCAGATACCCCATTCTCCGGTATTTCATAGTTGTTTACGTGGGTGCAAGGGGCCACCCAGGCGCCCGCGGTCAGCGAGTTGTTCCGCCAGACCTGACAACCTGCGCGAGTCTGCCGTGCCGGCCGTACCGGTGAGTTAAGGAATAAGAACCGGACGGTGAACAATGCGGAGACGGAGGGTGAAAGTGGCCAGGAGGGTCAGGACGGCGCCTGGCTCCCGGCGAGGTAGACGACGCGGCGGGCGATGTTCACGGCGTGGGCCGCGAGCCGCTCGTAGGAGCGGGCCACCAGCGTCATCTCCATCGTCACCGGGATGCTCATTCCCCCGGACGCCAGCTCGGCAATCAGGCTGGCGTGCAGCTCGTCCATCTCCTCGTCGCGGTCGGCCAGCACCGCCGCCGCGCTCCGGTCGCGCTGGTACCAGGAGTCCACCGCCACCCGCCACATGTCGGAGACCAGATGTCCCATGCCCTCGACGAGCCCCCGGGTGCGCGGCGAGAGGTCCCCGCTGAGAATGTGATTGGCCCGGTGGGCGACGTCCAGGACCAGGTCGTGCGAGCGTTCCAGCTCCGGCACGATCCGCAGCACGGACAGCAGGAAACGCAGGTCGGAGGCGACCGGCGCCTGCAGCGCGATCTCCCGGTTGGCCAGTACCTCGATCTCCGGGTACAGGCTGTCCACCATTTTCTCGCGTTCGGCCAGCGCCCGGAGCACCTCGCGGTTGCCGCTGAGCAGCGCCTCGGTCGCCCGGGGCAGGTCCTCGGCGACCATGGCGAACAGTTCGATGACCTTCGCTTCGATGTCGTCCAGCTGCCGCTGGAACTCCTGCCGGTGCTCCACCATCGCCTAGCCTCCTGTGCGCCTTACCCGGGGCCGTGACCCGCCCGGGCAGGCATATCGGGTCAAGGTTCCCAGTCCTCCAGGACGTGTGTCCAGCCGCCCGGCGGACCGTCGGGGCCCACCGTGGGACTGGGTATCCCGGGGGACTCCAGCACGATGCGGAACAGTTCCGGCCGCAGCACGGCCACGGTCAGTGCCGCCACCCCCGGCTGGGAGGCGTCCTCGAAGCGGACCGTGAGGGTGGCCGCCGGCTCACCGGCGGACAGCCGCAGGCTGCGGGCCACCGACGGGGCGGGGGCCTGGAAGTTGACCTGGAAGGCACGGGGGCGGCTGTGCCGGGGGGCCAGCACGGCCGGCGATGCCGCGCCGGTCAGCTCACCGGCCAGCCCTTCCATCTCCGGCGGCAGGTAGCTGGCCGAAAAGGCGGCCGGCTCGCCGCCCACCGTCCACAGGCAGCGGATGGTGAGCAGCTCCTGGCCGGGGGGCGCGCCGAGCGCCCGGGTGACGTCCTCGGCGGGGCGGCGCCGGGCCACCTGGCGGCTCTTGCAGGCCAGCTGGCCGCCCATCGGGTCCACGTGCGCGGCCATCCCCGGCAGGCCCTCCAGCGCCAGCCGGTACTCGGCCGGGCTGGCCCGGAACACCTGGCCGTCCGGCAGCCGGGTCAGCAGGTGACGCTGCACGAGCAGGTCGATGGCCGTCTCGATCTCGGCGGTGGTCACGTTGTAGCGGCGGGCCAGCGCCGTGTGCCGCGGCAGCCGCCAGCCGGGCTCGTGGTGCAGCAGCGCCGCCGCCATCCGGTCCGCGAGCACTCCCGCCGATAGCGGTGGCCCGGGAGCGATCGCCGGGCCGTCCCTGCCTCCGCGTGATTCTGTCATTCCGCATTTCGCCTGGGTACGTGCGCCCGTACAGGGCGTGGCCGGGACAGCCCGGCGCTCGCTGGTGCGGCGGCCCCGAGCAGCCCGGGATCGGCCGGATCACGCTGCAAAGACACTGGTGAGGGCCGCCTTGGTCGCTGACGGTGGTCGCGCACCAGGCTGCCTGCCATCACCGGCCTGGCCACCCCATTGATAGGGAGCCAAGGTGACGCGCAGGTGAACGAACAGACAAAAGGAATCTGACAACAAGATGAACAAGACGGGGCGCCGGTGGCCGCGGACGGCCGGGCCGCGACGGCCGAGGGGCGGGAGACCTGGTCCCCCGCCCCTCGGCTACCGGTGCGCCGGCGCCCGCCTCAGACGCTGACCTCCACCGCGCTGACCTGGCCATAGTCCGCGGTTACGGTCTGGTCCACGCTGACTCCGCCCGGCGCCAGGACCCGCACCGTCCACGTGCCGGGCGCGGCGAAGAAGCGGAACCCACCGTCCGCGCCGAGCGGCACCTCGGCGACGAAGTCCCCGCCGTCGTTCAGCAACCGGGCGTAGCCGGTCTGCACGGCGGCCCCGTCCCGGGTCACCTGGCCCTGCACCACCGCCTGATCGCCCGCGCCGGCGGGCAGTACCACGCCGCCGGCCGGCGCGCCGCAGCCGCCGGCGCTGGCCTGCTCCGCGCTCACTTAGCGTCCCCCAGCTCGATCGGCACGCCCACCAGGGAGCCGTACTCGGTCCAGGAGCCGTCGTAGTTCTTCACGTTCGGCTGGCCCAGCAGTTCGTGCAGCACGAACCAGGTATGCGCGGACCGTTCGCCGATCCGGCAGTAGGCGATGGTGTCCTTGCCGAAGTCCAGCCCGGCCTCGGCGCCGTACAGGGCGCGCAGTTCGTCATCGGACTTGAAGGTGCCGTCGTCGTTGGCCGCCTTGGACCAGGGCACGTTCTTCGCGGTCGGGATGTGCCCGGCCCGCTGCGCCTGCTCCTGCGGCAGGTGGGCCGGGGCCAGCAGCCGGCCGGCGAACTCGTCCGGGGAGCGGACGTTGACCAGGTTGCGCTTGCCGATGGCCGCCACCACCTCGTCGCGCAGCGCCCGCAGCGAGGCGTCCTGCTCGGTGGCCTGATAGCTGGTCCGGGGCCGTTCCGGCACGTCCTTGATCAGCTCGCGGGAGTCCAGCTCCCACTTCTTGCGCCCGCCGTCCAGCAGCTTCACGCTGCGGTGCCCGTACAGCCTGAAGTACCAGTACGCGTACGCGGCGAACCAGTTGTTGTTACCGCCGTACAGGACGACGGTGTCGTCGCTGGCGATCCCGCGCTCGGACAGCAGGGCCTCGAAGCCGGGCCGGTCCACGAAGTCCCGGCGCACCGGGTCCTGCAGGTCCTTCTTCCAGTCGATCTTGATCGCGCCCTGGATGTGTCCGGTGTCGTAGGCGCTGGTGTCCTCGTCCACCTCCACCAGGACGACACCCGGATCGTTCTTGTGCGCGTCCACCCAGTCTGCGTCCACCAGGACGTCAGAACGGCTCATGCGGCAACCTCCTTGTCGGAATCCGGCACGGTGGCCACAGGGCGGCGCGGCCGGACTCGCTGAATAAGCAGATACAGCTCGCAGCCCAGGCAGAAGCCGAAGGCGGCGTTGAGGAACGCGGCGGCCAGCGCCGCCGCGGCGGCGGCGATACCCAGCGGGGTGATCCCGGCCGCGTAGCCGATCACCCCGGCCACGGCGAAGACCAGGCCCACCCCCTGGGCGAACCGGGGGGGCGGCTCCGCCTCCAGCTCGGCCGGGGGGCCCAGCCGTGGCCGGATGGCGTACCGGTAAAGGTACCCGTACGGCGAGTAACGCAGTCCGAACACGGTCCCGATGGCGAACACGACCGCCTGCGCCGCCAGCAGCCAGGCGCTGCCGGTTATGAGGACCACGGCCAGGACGATCGCCGACAGCGCCGCGGTGCAGCGCTGGCCTCTGGGATCCACTGTCACGTGCTTCACCTGCCACTCTGTGCGCTTGGCCGGAGTCCGAGCCGGGCCCCCGGCCGGGGTCATCTGCCCGCGGCACGCCCACCAGCAGGGCTGATGTCAGCCGGTGATCCGCGGGCGCGGCACACCCGGACACAGCGCGGTGGCGACGTGGCAGTAGTCCACGACGCGCCGCCGGGTCAGCGACGGCCGCGACGGGCCGCCATCCCCCCGGTCGTCCGGGGTGGCCAGGGAAAGCACGCCCCCGATGGTATGCGGCGCCGGGCCTGGTGTCACTCCCACCTGGCCGGGTCGGCCAGGCCCGCTCACCCGGGCTCACCCAGCGCGGCGAGCACGTCCTCGCGGCGCATCAGCCCGCTGCCCCGCCGGGTCACCCGGCCGTCCGGGCCCAGCACGAACACGGTCGGGGTGCGCCGCACGTGCAGCACCCGGACCAGGTCGTCGCGCTCCACGGCGTCCACCTCCACGTGCCGCACCCCGTCCAGCCCGCCGGCCACCTCGGCCAGGACCTTCCTGGTGGCCCGGCACGGGGAACAGAACTCGGAGGAGAACTGCAGCAACGTGGCGCGCTCCCCCAGGGGCTGGCCGAGCTGCGCGGCGCCGAGCTGCGGTCCCGCGGCCGCCGCGGCCGGCGGCCGGGGGGCCAGCCGGCCATCGCGGCGGCGCCGGGTCAGCCCGAACGCGGTGGCCGCCACCAGCACCACCAGGCACGCGAGGATTCCCGCCGTCACGCGGACTACAGCGCGGCCGGGACCCTGGCCATTCCCGGCCGCCGCGGGCCGCTCTTTACGACCCGTGCATCGGCACGCTGACCAGGACCTTCCCCCCGGAGGTGATGGCGAAGCCGCGCACGCTGGCCAGCGCCACCGAGGTCGCCCCGGGGTACCAGGTCGAGTTTTCGTCGTAACTGGCCGTCCAGCTGCCCACCACCGCGGTACGCCCGGCGGCGTCGGTGACCACCAGCTGGCAGTGCGCGCCCGCAGGAACGTGGTGCACCTGGGTGTCCAGCGCGGTCCCCCAGTCCCGGCGGTCGTACCGGATGACCGCGCTCACGTGCGTCGCCGGGTCGCTGGCCGAGGCCGAGTCCCAGGAACCCGTCGCGCCGGTGGCCGCCCCGCGGCCAGGGCCGCCCGTGGGATGCAGCGCGCCCCAGCCGGCCCCGCCGGCCAGCCCGGCCACCAGCACCACCGCCGCGGCCGCGGCCAGCCCGCGCCAGCGGCGCGCCCGGCGCACCGACCTGGTCTGGGCCAGCAGCGAGCGGAGCATCAGCTCAGCGGGCTCGGCGCCGGGCACCGCCGCGTCGCCTTCGTCGGCCAGTTCCTGGGCCTCGGCCACCGGGACGCGGCGCAGCAGCGCGGGCAGGCTGGCCAGCCCGGCCAATTCCTCGCGGCACTCCGGGCAGGTGCTGAGGTGCATGTCCACCCGGGAACGTTCCGCCGGGTCGATCGCGCCCAGCACGTAGACGCCGAGCGAGGGCCGGATGTCCCGGCAGTCCGGTGAGCCGGTCATGGCGCGAGCCCCCGTTCCTCGAGCGCCAGCTTGAGTGCCTTGAGCGCGTAGAAGGTACGCGACTTCACCGTTCCCCCCGGGATGCCGAGCTCCATCGCGGCCTCGGCGACGCTGCGGCCGAGATAGTACGTCTGCACCAGCACCTGCCGGTGCTCCGGCCGCAGGTCACGCAGGGCGTCGGCCACCGCCCACGACTCCAGCACGCGATCCGCCTCGTCGGCCACAGGTATCAGTTCCAGCGCTGTCTCGCCCACCTCGTGCGGCCGGGCGCTGCGCGCCCGGTGCGAGTCCACCGCCAGGTTCCGCGCGACCGCGAACAGCCAGGGGCGGGCCGGGCGCTCGGCGATCGCTTCCGGGTGCAGCCACGCACGCAGCAGCGTTTCCTGCACGATATCTTCCGCCCGCTGCCGGTCGCCGCTGGTCAGCCTGAGCGCATAACGCAGCAGCGGGGCCGCGTGCTCCGCGTAGAGCGCGCGGACCAGCGCCTCGTCACAGGCGTCCCCCTTGGGCACCCGCCCCTGGGGTCCGCGATGATGTGCCACGACCTTGACTAACGGTGCGGATGCCCGATCGGTTCAGCTGATCGCGGGTCATCCCCCGGCAAAGGGGGGCAGTACCTCGACGACCGCCGCGTCGCGCAGCGGCACTGACTCCGGCGCCCGGGAGCCGACCGGGTCGCCGTCGATCAGGAAGGAGCACCGGGCCAGCACGGCCCGCAGCGCGGGGCCCCGGCCGGCCGCGGCGGTGAGGGCCGCACCGAGCGTGTCGGCCCGGATGGTCTCCTCGGCCACCCCCGCGGCCTGCTTGGCCGCCGCCCAGTAGCGCAACGTCACGGTGGGCATGTCCGCTATCCTCGCTCCCATCGGATCCGGGCAAAGCCGCCGACGGGTCCTTGTGTGCATTGGTGGGTATTTTCCCCGGCAAACGACCACAGGGCGGAGGTGGCAGCGCGTGAGTGATCTGCTGCTGCTGAGCAGTGCCCTGGAGCCGGCTGCGGAGATACTCCCTTCCCTCGGCCTTCTCCTGCACACCGTACGCGTCGGGCCGGCCGAGCTGCCCGTCGCCGCGGACACCCCGGCGGCCGACGCGATCCTGGTGGACGCGCGGCGCGACCTCGCCCAGGCCCGGAGCCTGTGCCTGCTGCTCCGCACGGCCGGCCTGGACGCCCCGGTGCTGGCCATCCTGACCGAAGGGGGCCTGGCCGCGGTCACCACGGAGTGGGGCGCCGACGACGTGATCCTGCACACGGCCGGGCCCGCCGAGGTGGAGGCCCGGCTCCGGCTGGCGATCGGCCGCAAGGTCGCCGTGGCCCCGGCCACCCCCGACGAGATCCGCTCCGGTGATCTGGCCATCGACGAGGCCACGTACACGGCGCGGCTCCGGCACCGGGCGCTGGATCTCACCTTCAAGGAATTCGAGTTGCTGAAGTTCCTGGCCCAGCACCCGGGGCGGGTCTTCACCCGGGCCCACCTGCTGCAGGAGGTCTGGGGCTACGACTACTTCGGCGGCACCCGGACGGTCGACGTGCACGTCCGGCGGCTCCGGGCCAAGCTCGGCGCCGACCACGAGGCACTGATCGGCACGGTGCGCAACGTCGGCTACCGGTTCGTGCCCGCCAAGAACACTGACGACGCCCGGCCGGCCCGGGGACCGCGGCCGGAGGCCGCCGCCGGAACCGCGAACCCGGCCGGCCCCGCGGTGGCCGCGCCCGTGGGCAGTGACGCCGAGGAGGCCCGTGCCGTCCGCGCCGACCACCGGTGACGACGCCGCTATCACGGTGACCGGCCAGCTGGCCGAGGCCACCGCCGCCGCGGTGCTTGCCCTGGCCGACGCGGCGGCCCGCCAGGACCGGGTGGGCCCGCTGTCGGAGCAGGCCCGGCTGCAGGTGCGCTTCGGTGGCCAGCACGCCCGGCACCTGCTGCTGACGGAGGACGGCGACCTGGCCGGCTACGCCCAGCTCGACATGGCCGAGGCGGCCGAGGGGCCGAGCGGGGAACTCGTCATCCACCCGCGCTTCCGGCGCCACGGGCTCGGCCTGCGGCTGGCCCAGCGGCTCCGGGCCGAGGCCGGGGCGCCGCCGCTGCGGGTGTGGGCCCACGGCGACCTGCCCGCGGCGCGCGCGCTGGCCGGCCGGGCCGGCTTCGAGCGGAGCCGCGCGCTGTGGACCATGCGCCGCCCGCTGGCCGAGCCGCTGCCCGGGCCGCAGTTCCCGCCCGGCGTCTCGGTGCGCACCTTCGCCGCCGGCGCGGACGAGCCGGCCTGGCTGGCGCTGAACCGGAAGGCCTTCGCCCGCCACCCCGAGCAGGGGGCGTGGACGATGGACGACCTCACGGTGCGGGAGCGGGAGCCGTGGTTCGACCCGGCGGGCTTCTTCCTGGCCGAGCGCTCCGGCACGCTGGCCGGGTTCCACTGGACCAAGGTGCACGACGCCGGCGCGGGTGACCCCGACCAGGCATCCGGGGCACCGCCGGCGCGGTGACCCGGTCGGTGAGGTGTACGTGGTCGGCGTCGACCCCTCGGAGCAGGGCAGCGGGCTGGGCCGGGCCCTCACTCTGGCCGGGCTGCGTCATCTGCAGTCCCGTGGGCTACGTGAGGTCATGCTGTACGTGGACGAGGACAACACCGCGGCGATCCGGCTGTATGAGTCCCTCGGCTTCCGCCACGTGGGCACCGACGTGATGTTCCGGCACCCCGGCGCGGGCCGGTGAGCTGCTCAGTCCGCCCGGGGTGAGCTGGTCACCAGGCCGAGCACCGCGTCGAGTTCCTGGGCGGTCAGCGGCCGCTCCGAGATGGCCACCGCGCTGAGCACCTCGGCATACAGTTCGATCTCATCGAGCGCCACCCGGTCGGGGACGCGAAAGTCGAGATGCTCGCGCACCGCGCCCACCTCCATCGCCAAGCGGATTCGCGGAAGCCTGCCCACAAGGCTACGACGCGGCCCTATGCCCCCGCATGACCCAACAGGGCCATTTCTGGACCACCCTCAAGTGGGATTTTACCCCCATGGCCAGTAACGATTCCAAGAAGGCGGTGACAGCGAGGGTCTGGATACGGTAAAAGACTCGCTGTTGTTACTGGGACAGACGTGACTAAAGTTCCGGATCGCCCAGCCACCGGGCCGCCCGGTGCACCGCGGCCCGGGCCACGTACCGGGAGGCGGTCTCGGCAAAGGTAGCCCGGTCAGCGTCGGTCAGCTCGCGGACGATCCGCCCCGGCACGCCGGCCACCAGGACCCCGTCCGGGATCTGCTGGCCGGGCCGGATCACCGTGCCCGCGGCCACCAGCGAACCCGCCCCGATCCGGGCCCGGCCCAGCACGATGGCACCGATCCCGATCAGCGCGCCCGGGCCCACCTCCGCGCCGTGCACCGTGGCGCGGTGGCCCAGGCTGGCCCGGTCCCCCAGCACCACCGGTTCCCCCGGGTCCACGTGCAGGCAGCACTGGTCCTGGATGTTGCACCCGGCGCCGATCACGATGTCGTCGTCGTCGGCCCGCAGCACCGAGCCGTACCAGACGCTGGCCGCCCGGCCCACCGTGACCCGGCCGACCAGGATCGCACCTGGGGCGATCCACGCCTCCGGGTGCACTGTGGGAGCATGGCCGTCGATCGACCCGAGCTGGCCCATCAGCACCTCCTTCACCCCGCCCCGAAGGCCGGATCAATCGGGGCAAAACGGGATACTCGTTCGTTTCGGTTGCGCGGCCGGGGCTTACGGACAAGAGTCTTGCCCGTCCTACCTGCTGTTGCCCACTTCCCTGCCCCTGAGCCGCGACCGTGGCTGGCCTGGCCTGGCCTGACCCACCTGACGGGTGTGACATGACTGAGCAAAGCGACCTTATCCCTGACCTCGATTCAGAAGACGCCTTCGAAGTCCAGATGCGCGGCTACAGTCGCCGGCAGGTCAACGAATTCGTGGCCCGGTCCCGCAGCGAGAAGCGCACGCTGGAAGAGCAGCTGTCCCGGTCCCTGGACGAGGTCGAGCGGCTGCGCGCCGAGGTCACCGCGGCCCGGCAGCGGGAACTGGACGAGAAGCCGGTCCACCAGGAACTCAGCGAGCGGATGGGCCAGATCCTCAAGCTCGCCGACGACGAGGCCCGGGCGCAGAAGGCGCGCGCCCTGGACGAGATCACCCAGCAGCGCAACGAGGCCAAGCAGGAGATCGACCGGCTCAAGGCGGAGGCCCGGGAGCAGACCGAGCGGATGCTGGCCGCCGCGCAGGAGCAGGCCGAGAACGCCATCGCCAGCGCGCGGGCGGAGGCGGACAAGACCCGCACCACGGCCCGCAGCGAGGCCGAGCGCGCGGTCAGGGACGCGCAGCAGAAGGCGGAGAATGCGGTCGCCGCCGCCCAGGCCCAGGCCAAGCAGATGCTGGACGAGGCCACTGCCCGGGCCACCGCGATCCACGACGGCGCCGAGCGCCGGCTGAACCTGCTGGTGGCCCGGCACACCGAGACGGTGCGGCGGCTCACCGAGGTGCGCGACGTGGTCACCAACCTGGTCGCCGGCGAGGCCGCCCGCGGCTCGCTGGAAGATGAGGTGGCCCGGTCGGTGGCCAGCGCCGTGGGCGCCCCGGCGGCCAACGGCGCTCCGGCGCCCGGCCGCCCGGCCGGGCTGGCCGAGGGCCGGCACGCCCCCGGCGCCGGCCCGGCGGCTGGACGGCCCGGGCCGGAGCAGGCCGAACCGGCCGGCGGCCCGGCCCGCAGCCACCGGGGCAGCCCGCTACCGGGTGAGCGGCCGCGGCCCACGGACCGTCCCGCGCCCAGCGTCCCGCCGCCTCCCCGGGTGCCGGCCGCACCGGTACCGTCCGCCGGGACCGTAGACCCCGCCCCGACCCGGGACCCCGCCCAGACCCGGGACCCTGCCCCGACCCGGGACCCCGCCGCGACCCGGGACCCCGCCGCGACCGTGGACCCCGCCGGTGGCCCGGACGGGCCGCCACGGCCCGCGGCCAAGCCGGTGCGGTCCACCGCCGGGCGCGGCACGCTGGCCGACCGCGGCGACACCCCGCCCGCCGACGGCCCCGCCCGGCCCTGAGGGCGCTGCCCTACTCGGACGGCCCGGCCGTGAACGCGTCCAGCCGGCGCAGGATCACGCCCTCGCGCAGTGCCCACGGGCAGATGAACAGCTGATCCAGGCCGAACAGGTCCATCGCGGCGTCGGCCACGATGGCGCCGGCCGCCAGCTGCGGCGCCCGGCCCCGGGACACGCCCGGCAGCTGGGCCCGTTCCGCGGCGGTCATGGCCGGCAACCGCTCGGCCAGCTTGGTGAGGTCCGCGTGGCTCAGCCGGCGCCGGACGTAGAAGCCCTCACTGGACGGGGCGGCACCGCCGATCCGGGCCAGCTGCCGGAACGTCTTCGACGTGGCCACCGCGCGGTCCGGCTGGCCGTCCCGCATCACCTGGCCGGCCGTGCGGCCGATCTCGGCGCGGACATACCGGCGGAGCCGGCGCACCTCGTCGCCGGGCGGCGGATCCCCGGTGAACCAGTCGCGGGTCAGCCGGGCCGCGCCCAGTGGCAGCGAGATCGCCACGTCCGGCTCCTCGTCGACCCCGCCCGCGATCTCCAGCGAGCCGCCGCCGATGTCCAGCATCAGCACCTTGCCCGACGACCAGCCGAACCAGCGCCGGACGGCCAGGAAGGTGAGCCGCGCCTCGTCCCGGCCGGACAGCACCTGGATGTGCGCCCCGGTGTCGGCCCGGACCCGGGCCAGCACCTCGTCGGCGTTGGCGGCGTCACGGACCGCGGAGGTGGCGAACGCCAGCAGCTCCTCCACGCCCTTGTCCTCGGCGATCTGCAGCGCCTCGGTGACGAAGGCCTGCAGCTGCTTAGCCCCCTCGGCGGACAGCAGGGTCCCCTCGCCGTTCTTGAGATGGTCACCGAGCCGCAACTCGGCCTTGTGCGAGAAGACCGGGGTCGGGCGCGCACCGCGGTACGCGTTGACCACCAGGAAGTGCACGGTGTTGGAGCCCACGTCCAGGACGCCGAGTCGCATACCTTGACGCTACTGGAAACATCACGGGAGGCAGCCCATGGCTGACAAGGCGGGCAAGGTGCGCACCGAGACCGGCCACAAGCGGGTGCGGGCCTATCTCGACGGCGACCTGGTCGCCGACACCCGGCAGCCGCTGCTGGTCTGGGAGTGGCCCTACTTCCCCGCCTACTACATCCCGGCCGGCGACGTCCGGGCCGAGCTGGTCCCCACCGGGAAGACCGAGCACTCACCAAGCCGCGGCGAGGCGGAGATCTGCGACGTGGTCACCGGCCGGGCCACCGCGCCCGGGGCGGCCCGGCGCTACCCGGACTCGCCGCTGGAGGCGCTGCGCGGCGCGGTCCGGCTGGACTGGGACGCGATGAGCGACTGGTTCGAGGAGGACGAGCCCGTCTACACGCATCCCCGCGACCCCTACACCCGGGTGGACATCCTGGCCAGCTCGCAGCACGTCCGGGTGGAGGTGGCCGGGGTCACGGTGGCGGACTCCCGCCAGCCGCGGATCCTGTTCGAAACGGGGCTGCCGCCGCGCCGCTACCTGCCGCTGACCGACGTCCGGCTGGATCTGCTGCGCCCGTCCGCCACCCAGAGCCACTGCCCCTACAA
Source organism: uncultured Actinomycetes bacterium (assembly GCA_963837515.1). Lineage (GTDB taxonomy): Bacteria > Actinomycetota > Actinomycetes > Streptosporangiales > Streptosporangiaceae > RYN-230. The sequence continues at coordinate 48,397 of CAWINT010000010.1, read as the reverse complement.
GGGGACGGCGGCTTACTGGTCGGTGGCCGCAGGCGGCCAGCTCCACCCGGACATCGTCTGGATCTACCGCACCCCGCTGCCGGAGAGCCAGAAGGTCGCCGGCCTGGCCTGCTTCTACGACGAGAAGGTGGACGTCTACCTGGACGGGGAGCTCCAGCCGCGGCCGCGCACCCACTTCAGCTGAGCGGTACCCAGCTGGGCGGTACACCCGGCGGCCAGCCCGGGACGTTCGCCTCTGCTGTGATCCGTTCCGGGCACCGCACGCTGCGATTAAGGACGCAGCGACGAGGAGTGAGGGCGATGCGCGCAGTGATCGTCTACGAGTCGATGTACGGCAATACCCACCAGGTAGCTGACGCCATCGGGGACGGCCTGAGTACCGCCGGCCTGGACGTCACCGTGGCGCCGGTGTCCCGGGTGAACCCGGCGACGCTGGACGCGGCCGACCTGGTGGTCGTCGGCGGGCCGACCCACATGCACGGGATGAGCCGGGCCGCCAGCCGCAAGGCGGCGGTCAAGGCGGCCGGCCAGCCGGCCAGCCCGCTGACGGTGGAACCGGACGCGCTGGGCCCAGGGCTGCGCGACTGGTTCGACGCGCTGGGGCGGTACCCGGCCCAGGCGGCCGCCGCGTTCGACACGCGGCTGCATGGGCGCCCCATGGTGACCGGCCAGGCCGCCAAAGGGGTGGCGCACCGGCTGCGGGCGCACGCCTTCCAGCTGATCGCGGAGCCGGAGAGCTTCCTGGTCACCAAGCAGGACCGGCTGGATCCCGGCGAGACCGGCCGGGCCCGCGACTGGGGCGCCCGGCTGGCCGCCAGCGTGACCGGCCAGACGGCGGGCCAGCGCGGCTGACGCGGCCGCCCGGGCTGAGTCCCGGGCGGCAACCGGGCTAGTTCCCAGCCACCGCCTCGGCCTCGCGGAGTACCCGCAGGATGTTGCCGCCGGCCAGCTTCGCGCAGTCGGCCTCGGTCCAGCCGCGGCGGATCAGCTCCGCGAACAGCGCGGGATAGCCCGAGACGTCCGGCAGGCCGTCGGGCCCGTCGATGCCGCCGTCGAAGTCGCCGCCCAGCCCGACGTGGTCGATCCCGGCCACGTCCCGGACGTGCTCGACGTGCGCGGCGACGTCGGCCACCGTGGCCCGGGGCGGCGGGTCGGCGGCCGCGCGCTCCCGGCGGGCCGCTTCCCGTACCGACAGGTCCCAGGGGCTGGCGCCGCGCCGTTCCAGCTCGGCCGTCAGGTCCTGTTCCCAGGCCCAGATCGGGGGCGCGAGAAATGCGGGCACAAACGTCACCATGCACACCCCGTCCTGCGCCGCGAGCGCGGCCAGCACGTCGTCGGGCACGTTGCGCGGGTGGTCGCACAGCGCCCGGGCGCTGGAATGGGAGAAGATCACCGGCGCCTTCGCCACCGCCAGCGCGTCGCGCATCGTGCCCGGCGCGGTGTGCGACAGGTCCACCAGCATGCCGAGCCGCTGCATCTCGGCCACCACCTCGCGGCCGAACTCGGTCAGCCCGCCCGCGCGGGGCTCGCCGGTGGCCGAGTCGGCCCACGGCACATTGGCGTTGTGGGTCAGCGTGAGGTAGCGGACGCCGAGCGCGTACAGCATCCGCAGCACGCCCAGCGAGCCGGCGATCGAGTGCCCGCCCTCCGCGCCGAGCAGCGACGCCACCCGGCCGGCGGCCGCGATCCGCGCCACGTCGGCGGCGGTCAGGGCCAGTTCCAGCCGATCGGGGTACCGCGCGATCATCCGGTGCACCACGTCGATCTGCTCCAGCGTGGTCGCCACCGCCGCTTCCCCCTGCAGCTCGGCGGGCACATACACCGACCAGAACTGGCCCGACAGCCCGCCCGCGGCCAGCCGCGGCAGGTCGGTCTGGGTGAACGCGACCGGGCGGGCCAGGTCAGCGCCCCGGAAGTCCAGGCGGCCGGCCTCACGCAGCGCCCAGGGAAGGTCGTTATGCCCGTCTATCAGCGGGAAGCGGCCGAGCATGGCCCGCGCCTGGGCGAGCTCACCGGCCCCGGTCACGGCATGGCCAGCACGGCCGCGCCGTGTACCCGCTCCTCGCGCAGGTCGGTGAGCGCCTGCTGGGCCTGCTCGAAGGCGTACGGCGTGGTGGTGACCTTGATCCGCAGCCGCTCGGCCAGGGTGAGGAACTCGGCCGCGTCCTGCCGGGTGTTCGAGGTCACGCTGCGCACCTGCCGCTCCTGGAACAGGTGCCGGTCGTAGTTCAGCTCCGGTATGTCGCTGAGGTAGATGCCGGCGATGGCCAGCGTGCCCCCGCGGTCCAGGGCCGCCAGCGCGGGCGGGACCAGCGTGCCGACCGGCGCGAACAGGATGGCCGAGTCCAGCTTGACCGGCGGCGGGTCGAAGGAGTCCTGTACCGAGGCGGCCCCCAGCGAGCGGGCCAGGTCGCGGGCCGCCGCGCCGCGGGTGAACACGTGCACGGCCGCGCCCTGCGCCATCGCGACCTGCGCGGCGAGGTGCGCGGAGCCGCCGAAGCCCCAGATGCCGAGGGTGCCGCCGGGCGGCACCTCGGCCCGGCGCAGCGCCCGGTAGCCGATGATCCCGGCGCACAGCAGCGGGGCCAGTTCCGCGTCCGAGAAGCCGCCCGGCAGCGGGTGCGCGAACGCGTCGGCGACCAGCATGTACTCGGCGTAGCCACCGGGGAAGTCCCAGCCGGTGTAGACCGAGGCGGGGCACAGGTTCTCCTGGCCGCGGCGGCAGAACACGCACGATCCGTCGGTGCCGCCCAGCCAGGCCGCACCCACCCGGTCAGCGACGCCGAACCGGGTGGTGCCCGGCCCGGTGGCGACGACCTCGGCGACCACCTCGTGGCCTGGAGTGATCTCCGGGTGCTTGGGCGGCAGATCCCCCTCGGCCAGGTGCAGGTCGGTGCGGCACACCCCGCAGCAGCGGATCTTGACCAGCAACTGGCCCGGGCCGGGCTCGGGCACCGGCCGCTCGGTGAGCCGCAGCGGCTGCGAGGCCATCGGCCCGGGCTGGTGGACCACCCACGCGCGCATGGTCCCACCGTATGCGCTGCCGCCCGGGACGGGAGGCTTACCCCGCCGCGTGCCGCCCGCCCGTCCCGCGCACCCGTTCCCCCGCCGCGTGCCGCCTGCCCGTCCCGCGCACCCGTTCCCCCGCCGCGCGCGCCGGCCGTCCCGCGCACCCGCTTGCCCGCCTCGATACTTACCGCCCGTATATTACCCAACGTAATAATCGTGTTTCGGAATCGTCAAAGGTACGCTGATCAGCGTGGAACTGGATCGAGCGCGGGGAGAGCTTGCCTGGGAGCGCGGCCCGGAGACCGATCCGATGGCCTGCCCGGATTCCCCGCCACCGCTGGCCGGCCTGCCCGCCGCCGAGCGGCGCCGCGCCCTGGTCGCCGAGACGGCCAAGTTCGCCGCGGCGTTCCAGCGCTGGACCGAGGGACGCCGGGACGGCAGCCTCTCCTACACCCGGTTGCGGCTGCTGGAGGCGCTGCACTGCACCGGGCCCGCGATCATGCGCAACCTCGGGGATCAGCTCGCGGTGAGCCCACGGAACATGACCGCACTGGTGGATGCCATGGAGGAGGCAGGCCTGGTGGTCCGCCGGCCGCACCCGACCGACCGCCGGGCCACCCTGGTCGCGCTCACCGCCGGCGGGCGGCGTGAGGCCGAACAGGCACTCGAACCACGGCTGGACGCGCTGGCCGGTCTGTTCGAGGACTTCACGCTGGACGAGCAGCAACAGTTCATGACCGTGCTGCACCGGCTGGGCCGGGCCATGCGCACTGGGCCGGGCGGGTTACCAGCCCTTACGAGGTTCTTACCGTCTGTTACACCGTCGGCCTGACCTGCTGATTCGCGATTAGCCTCGGGGCATGGCGCCGATCAGGGGACCGCGGCCCGGTGCGGCCGGAGCGCGCCGCACCGGTGAACCGCCCGGGAAACCGGCCACCGGCGCCCGCGCGCTGCGCCGGGCCGCCCGGCAGGAACGCACGGCGCGGCGCCGCCGCGCCTTCGCCGCCTCGGTCACCGCCGAGCGGGACCGCGCCGTCGCCACCCTGCGCCGCGCCGGCGAAGCGGCCCGGAACCCCGCGGCGCACCCACCGCCCGGGCCGTTCCGGCCCGGCACCTGGCGCAGCCCGCTGCGCGGCCTGTGGCTGACCTCGGTGCTGGCCCTGGTACTGCTGGTCGGGCTGACCATCCTGGCCGTCACCGGGCTGGCGTCCTACGCCGCCTACAACCCGCTGTTGCCGGGCAACGACCAGACGCCCGGCGCCGGGCTGCTGCACTTCTACCTCTTTTCCTGGCCGACCCATCCGCCCTGGCTGTACCGGGTGAACCAGGGCGTGCACATCACGCTCGGCCTGGCGCTGCTGCCCGTGGTGCTGGCCAAGCTGTGGTCGGTGCTGCCCCGGCTGTTCGCCTGGCCTCCGGTCCGCTCGCTGGCCCAGGTCCTGGAGCGGGCCAGCCTGATCATGGTGGTCGGCGGGGTGCTGTTCGAGTTCGCCACCGGCATCCTGAACATCCAGGACTACTACGTCTTCCCGTTCTCCTTCTACACCGCGCACCTCTACGGCGCCTGGGTGTTCATCGCCGGCCTGGTCATCCACGTGGCGCTGAAGTTCCCCCGGATGGTCCGCGGGCTGCGCTCGCGCCGGCTGTTCCGCGAGCTGCGCACGCCGCTGGCCCGGACCGAGCCGGAGCAGCCCGACGAGGCGGGGCTGCGCGCCGCCCGCCCGGCCGCGCCGACCATGTCCCGGCGCGGGCTGCTGGCCACGGTCGGCGGCGCCTCACTGACCCTGGCCGGCCTGGTCGTCGGCCAGTCGATCGGCGGGCCCGCCCGGCGGACCGCGCTGTTCGGGCCGCGCGGGCTGTCCGCCACCGCCCCGCACTACCTGCCGGTCAACCGGACCGCGAAGTCCATCAACCTGACCGCCGCACAGGTCGGCCCGGCCTACCGGCTGACGCTGGCCGGGACGCGGACCGTCACCCTGACCCGGGAGCAGCTGCTGGCGCTGCCGCAGCACACGGTGGAGCTGCCGATCGCCTGCGTGGAAGGCTGGTCCTACGCGTGCCGCTGGACCGGGGTCCGGCTGGCCGACCTGGCCCGGCTGGCCGGCCTGCCTGCGCCGGCCGCGGCGCTGGTGGAGTCGATCCAGGCGGGCGGGTCGTTCCGCGCCGCCACGCTGTCCGGGGCGCAGGTGACCGACCCGCAGGCGCTGCTGGCGGTGGCCATGAACGGCCGCGTGCTGCCCTGGGATCACGGGTACCCGGCCCGGACTGTCATCCCCGGGGCCCCCGGCGTGCACAACACCAAGTGGGTCGCCGTGATCACGTTCCTGCGGCAGGCGTGAAGGCGGGCACGGTCATGATCACCTGGTTCCGGCGCTGGTACGGCTCGCACCCGCTGCACCTGCTGGCCCTGCTGGCCGCGTTCGGGCTGGCCGGTTACGCGGTGCACGCCGTCTGGGCGGCGGGCCAGCTGCGCGGCTTCCTCATCTGGTTCGCGGTCGCCATCGTCGGGCACGACCTGCTGCTGTTCCCGCTGTACTCGCTGGCCGACCTGTCCGTGCAGCGGCTTGTTCCCGGGTGGGTCAGCCGCCGGCCCGCCGCGGCCCCGGCCCCGGACGCCCCGGCGCGGCCGGCCGGTCAGCCCCGGGCGCTGAACTACATCCGCATCCCGGTCCTGTTCTCGCTGCTGCTGCTGATGGCGTTCTTCCCGCTGATCCTCGGCCTGTCGCAGGGGTTCTACCACGCGGCCAGCGGGCTGGGCACCCAGCCGTACCTGTGGCGCTGGCTGGGGGTGACCGGGGTCATGTTCCTCGTCTCGGCGGTCAGCTACGCGTGGCGCACCCGCCGCGTGGTGGCCCGGCACCGGCGTGGCGTCCCGGAGCGCGCTGCATAATCAGGCCGCATGACCGAACACTTCCAGCCGGACGGCGGGGTGCTCTACCTGGACCAGGCCGACGGGGCGCTCAAGTTCAAGGGCCGGTCGGGCACGGTCACGAGGATCGCGCCGGGGTGACCTCGCGGACCTGGGCAACCTGGGCGGCCTCGCGGACCTGGGCGGCCTCGCGGACCTGGGCGGCCTCGCGGACCTGGGCGGCCTCGCGGACCTGGGCGGCCTCGGCGAGGGGCGGGATCCCGGCGCGGCGCCGGCGGAGCAGCGTCACCGCGACGACGACGGCCAGCGCGGCCGCGTAACCGGTCCGCTCACTGGTGGACAGCCGCACCTGCCAGCCGGGCAGCGGGTTCCCCACCGCGACGTACTTGACCACCGCGAACGCGAGCCACTCAACCCGGCCGTCGAACGCCACCAGCAGCACCAGCAGCATCGCGTACCAGGAGAAGGGCGGCGTGGTGACGGCCAGGGCGGCCCCGGTCATCACCACCGCGCCGCGCCACGGCCGGTCCGGGTCGCTGCGCCACAACACCAGCAGCCCGGTCACCGCCAGCACGGCGGCGGCCGCGTACAGGCCTGCCTTCCCGGGCACCAGCACACCGAGCAGCAGGAACCGGGCACCGTCGCGGTAGCCCTCCTGCTGCAGGTAGCCGGGCAGGAAGCCGATCACCCGGCCACCCGCGGCCAGCACGTGCGGCAGGTACACGACGACGGTCGCGAACAGCCCGGCCGACGCGAGCGCGTACCAGCGACGCTTGGCCAGCGCCGGGGCGACCAGGACCGGGGTGACCTTGGTCCAGATGGCCAGGGCCAGCAGCGTCCCGCCCGCCAGCGACCGGCGCAGCCCACCTGGCCGGGCCGCCGTCAGCAACGCGGCCGCGGTGAACAGGGCAGCCAGCACGTCCACGTGCGCGTTGTTGCCCGCCTCGAGGGCCACCGTCGGGCACCAGGCCCACAGCACGGCCTGCCGCCGGTCCAGGCCAAGCCGGGCCAGGCCGAACAGCAGCGCCACGGTGACCGCGAGCGCACAGCAGGCCGCGGCCACCTGAATCGGGGTGCTGCCGCTGCCGGACGGCGCGGCCACATGGACGGCGAAGAAATAGGCCTCCGCCACCGGGGGGTAGATCGTGTGCACGATCGGCCGGTTGATCAGCGTGCAGCCCGGGATGGCCGGGCCGCCCGGCGGGCCGTACAGCGCGGTTCCCGGCGCAACGCACCAGGCGGTGGTGTGCTGCGGCCAGAGGAACGGGTCACGCAGCCAGGCCAGCTGCGGGGCGGCGGGCGAGTAGGCGTAGGGATCGATGCCGGCCGCCTGGACGCGGCCGTCCCAGATGTAGCGGTACAGGTCGTCGCTGCCCTGCGGGGGCGCGGACAGCGCGGCCAGCTGGACCGCGATCGCGCCGAGCAGGATCACCGGGACCGCCTGGCGGACCGGGAGGCGGCGGACCAGCAGCACCCCGGCGGCGAACACCGCCCACAGCGCCACCGCCAGCGGCAGCACCCCGGCCCGGGCGGTGACCCGGTCCGGGTGCACGGTCAGGAACACCAGCGCGGTGAGCGCGGCCGCCACCGCCACCGCCGCACCCAGCCGGGCCTTCGCCGCCACGCCCATCGCCGCCACGCCAGTCATAACCCCAGGCTGCCAGCCGGCCACCCCGGCAGGCCGCTTTCCGGCGCACCCGTAATCAATCGTTAAGGGCGCCCCGTCCGGGGCCGCCGAGGCCGCGGGACAGCGCCGCGAACCAGCGGCCCGCGTCGGTCCAGACCTCGGTCACCGCCAGGCCCGCGTTCAGGCTCAGCTCGCTGATCTGGTCCGCGCCGATGGTGGCCCACGGGAACCAGGCGCTGGAGCGCCCCGCGTGGCTCAGCCGGACCATCTCCCGGGCCAGCGGCTCGCCCGGCGGCTCGACCTCCACCAGGGCCTGCCCGCCCGGCTTGAGCAGCTCGGCCACCCGGGACAGCAGCGCCTCCGGGTCACCGCCGATGCCGATATTGCCGTCGGCCAGCAGCACCCGGGCCCACCGCCCGGTGCCCGGCACGGTGGCGAAGACGTCCCGGTGCAGCGCGAGGGCCCCGCAGGCCCGGGCCAGCTGGACCGCCGAGGGGGTGATGTCGATACCGAGCGCCGGGATGCCGCGCTCGGCCAGCGCCACGGTCAGCCGGCCGGGGCCCGAGCCCACGTCCAGGGTGTGGCCCTGGCAGCGGTCCAGCATCGAGACGTCACCCGGGATGACCTGCAGCCAGTCGTCGATCCGCAGCGGCGTGCGGCGGCCGTCCGCGTGCTCGATCTCGGGCCGGGCCACGCCAGCCAGAGCATCCTCATACAGCTCACCGAGCACGCGTGTCCCTCCTTGCTTCCCGGCCGCGACGAGCCTAGTGCCGCGTCCCCGGCGGTGACCCTTACGGACGTGTGACGTATTCGCTCCAGCCAGCAGCGCAATAGGGGTGTCCGATTTACCGTAGGAGGGTGAATACAAACCCGGACCGGCCCGGGCGGATCATGGTCGTCGACGACGACGCGACTCTGGCGGACGTCGTCGGGCGGTACCTGACGCGCGATGGACACCATGTGGAATGCGTCGGTGACGGCTACGAGGCACTGCGCCGGGTCGCCGCCGAGCCGCCCGACCTGGTGGTCCTGGACCTGATGCTGCCCGGTATCGACGGGCTGGAGGTATGCCGCCGGCTGCGGGCCCAGTGGCCCATCCCGGTGGTGATGCTGACCGCGCTGGGCGAGGAGACCGACCGCGTCGTCGGTTTCGAGACCGGCGCGGACGACTACGTAACGAAGCCGTTCAGCCCCCGGGAGCTGGCGCTGCGGGTGCGCTCCGTGCTGCGCCGGGCGCGCGGCGGTGGCCTGCCGGACCCGCCCGCCCTGGACGTGATCAAGGATGGCAACCTGGTCGTGGATCTGGGCGCGCACTCGGTGATGCTGGGCGAAAGCGCCCTGTCGCTCACCTCCCGGGAATACGACCTGCTGGTCTTCCTGATGCGTAGCCCCCGGCAGGCGTTCAGCCGCGAGCAGTTGCTGGCGCACGTGTGGGGCTGGACGTTCGGTGACACCTCGACCGTCACCGTGCATATCCGCCGGCTCCGGGAGAAGATCGAGCCGGACCCGACGGCGCCCCGGCGCATCGTCACGGTGTGGGGGGTTGGCTACCGCTACGAACCAGGAGAACCATGACAGGCATCGACTGGCCGACCCTGCAGCAGGCGGCCGAAGACGTCGCCGGGGTCGCGCTGGCCGCCGGGGCGACCGGACTGCTCAGCGTCCGCCTGCTGGCCAGGCGGTCCGTGGGCACCCTCATGTTCGTCGTGGCGGCCGTGGTCATCGTCAGCTCGGCGGTCGGCGTGGCCCTCGTCGGGCAGCAGATGCTGGTCTCCCCGTCGGACCGCAACGTCGTGCTGGTCGTCGTGGTGCTGGCCGCGCTGGCCGGCTTCGCGGTCGCGCTGCTGGTCGGCCACCGGGTCACCAAGGCCGGCCACATCCTGGTGGACGCGGTGCAGGATGTCGGCAGCATCGGCTACTACGAGCCGCCCAAGGCCAAGCTGCCCGCCGAGTTCGGCACCCTGTCCGACGAACTGGCCCACGCGCACGAGAAACTGGCCGAGTCGCGGACCCGGGAACGCGCGCTGGAGGCCAGCCGCCGGGAACTGGTCGCCTGGGTCAGCCACGACCTGCGTACCCCGCTGGCCGGGCTGCGGGCCATGGCCGAGGCCCTGGAGGACGGGGTGGTGGTGGACTACGAGACAGTGTCCCAGTACCACACCCAGATCCGCCGGGAGGCGGACCGGCTGTCCGCCATGATCGATGACCTGTTCGAGCTGGCCCGGATCCACGCCGGCGCGCTGCGCCTGTCGCGCCGCCTGGTCGGGCTGGACGACCTGGTGGCCGAGGCGCTGGCGAGCACCGAGCCGCTGGCCCGGGCCAAGGGTGTCCGGCTGCGCGGGTCCTCGGTCCGCGGGCTGCCGGTGCTGGTGGACGCGGACGAGTTCGGCCGGGCGCTGCGCAACCTGGTGACCAACGCGATCCGGCACACCCCCTCCGACGGTCTCGTCGAGGTCCAAGGCGACGTGCACCGCGGCATGGCCTGCGTGAGCGTGGTGGACGCGTGCGGCGGCATCCCGGCCGACGCGCTGCCCCGGGTGTTCGACGTGGCCTTCCGCGGCGAGACGGCCCGCACGCCGGGGCCGGACAACAACGCCGGGCTCGGGCTGTCCATCGCCCGGGGCATCGTGGAGGCGCACGCCGGCCAGATCGCGGTGCAGAACATGGCGCGCGGCTGCCAGTTCGTCATCCGGCTGCCGCTCGGCCGGTCCGAGGTGGCCCCGGAGACCGAGCCGGCCGCCGGCTACGCCAGCCAGGCCAACTAACCACGCCAGCTGACGACACGCGACGCGGTGGGTCGCAGCCAGAAGGGCACCAACCCACCGCCTAATGCCACCCGCGTTGCGCGGTGGATTTTGACCACATAGAGCCACCAAATCACCGCGCAGCGGCCGCCGCTGCGCGGTGGGGTTTGTGGTGTGGGGGTGAGATCAGGCCGCCAGGCCGGCGCGGGTGGCACGGGCCGGGCGGCGCAGTGGCGCGTGCGCGAACTCGGCCATCCCGGCGGCGAAGCTGACCTCCGCCCGGAAGCCCAGGTCCTGGGCGGCCGCCTCCGGCGAGGCGACGACGTGCCGGACGTCGCCGAGCCGGTACCGGCCGGTCACCTCGGGGCCCTGGCCGCCGAACTCGGCGGCCAGGGCGGTGGCCATCTCCCCCACCGTGTGCGGCTCCCCGCTGGCCACGTTGAAGGCCTGCACCGAGCCGGGGACGCCGGCCCGCAGCGCGGCCCGGTTGGCCCGGGCCACGTCGCGGGAGTGCACGAAGTCACGGCGCTGCGCGCCGTCCTCGAACACCTGCGGCGCCCGGCCGGCCTCCAGGGCGGACCGGAAGATCGCGGCCACCCCCGAGTAGGGGGTGTCCCGCGGCATCCGCGGGCCGTACACGTTGTGGTACCGCAACGCCACCACCGACCCGCCGGTCATCCGCGCCCAGGTCGCCGCCAGGTGCTCCTGGCCCACCTTGCTGGCCGCGTAGGCGTTCCGCGGGTCCAGCGGGGCGTCCTCGGTCACCATGGCGGTGCGGAGTTCACGCGAGCACTGCGGGCAGCGCGGCTCGAACCGGCCGACCGACAGGTCCGCCTCCTCGCGCGGCGCCGGGCGCACCCGGCCGTGTTCCGCGCACGCGTAGGCCCCTTCCCCGTACACCACCATGGACGAGGCCAGCACCAGGTGGCCCACGCCGCTGCGGCCCATCGCCTCCAGCAGGACCGCGGTCCCGGTGACGTTCACGTCGGAGTAGGCCGGCAGGTCGGCCAGGTCCACGCCGAGTCCCACCATCGCCGCCTGGTGGCAGACCACGTCGGCGCCCGCGACGGCCCGGCGCACCGCCTCCGGGTCACGGACGTCCCCGACGGACAGGTCGAAATCGGCGGGCAGGTAAGCCGGCCGGCCGTTGTGCACCGCCGGGTCGAGCGAGTCGAGCCCCTGCACCTCGTGGCCGGCCGTGCGCATAACGTCCACCACATGGGACCCGATGAACCCTGCGGCCCCCGTCACCAGAATTCGCATGCCAGCAGCGAATCACGGGGGGCGCCGGGGTCCTACGGTGCGCGACCATACGTCACAGCTCTGTAAGGGTCATTCCGGCCGCCCGGCGCTAGCGTCGGGGCATGAGCATCGATGTCATCCTGCCCTGCCTGAACGAGGCGGAGGCGCTGCCCTGGGTGCTGGCCCGGATACCGGCCGGATTCCGGCCCATCGTGGCCGACAACGGGTCCACCGACGACTCGGCCAGCATCGCGCAGCGGCATGGGGCATCGGTTGTCCACGTGCCCCAGCGCGGCTTCGGCGCCGCCTGCCACGCCGGGCTGCTCGCCGCCAGCAGCGACATCGTCTGCTTCATGGACGCCGACGCCTCGCTCGACCCCGGCGACCTGCCGCTGGCCGCCGCGCCGGTGCAGGGCGGCTCGGCGGACCTGGTGCTGGGCCGGCGGATCACCCGCCGGCTGGGTGACTGGCCGCTGCACGCCCGGGTGGCCAACAAGGTGCTAGCCGCCGAACTGCGCCGGCGCACCGGCGTGCGGCTCCATGACCTGGGGCCGATGCGCTGCGGACGGCGCGGCGACCTGCTCCGGCTCGGGCTCACTGACCGCCGCTTCGGGTACCCGCTGGAGATGGTGATGGCCGCGGCTGTCGCCGATTGGAGGATCGACGAGGTGGACATTCCCTATCTGCCCCGGTCCGGGCGGTCCAAGGTGACCGGCACGGTGGGCGGGACGGTGCGCACCGTGCGGGACATGCGGCGGGTGCTCGCCTCATGACCGGGCTCGCCGCGCAGTTGCTGGTGCTGGCCAAGGCGCCGGTGCCCGGCCGGGTCAAGACCCGGCTCACCCCGCCCTTCACCCCGCACGAGGCGGCCATGCTGGCCGAGGCGGCCCTGGCCGACACGCTGGAGGCCGGGGCCAGCGCCTCCTTCGCCCGGCACGTCCTGGCCCTGGCCGACCAGTGGGCCACCCCGGGGGCGCTGCGCGCGGAGCTGCCCGGCCGGTTCGAGGTGGTGCCGCAGCGCGGCGAGGGACTGGACGAGCGGATCGCGGCCGCCTTCGACGACGCCTACGCGGTCCAGCCGCTGCCGGTCGTGCTGATCGGGATGGACACCCCGCAGGTGACGCCCGGGCTGTTGGAGACGGTGGCCTGGCCGCTGGTGTCCGGCGACGCGGACGCGGTGTTCGGCCCGGCCGAGGACGGTGGTTTCTGGCTGCTCGGCCTGCGCCGGCCCGACCCGGGACTGATCCACGGCGTCCCCATGTCGGCGGCGGACACCGGCCGGGCCCAGCTGGCCCGGCTGCGCGCCGCCGGGCTGCGGGTCCGGCAGGTCCCCGAGCTGATCGACGTGGACACGGTGGACGACGCGGTCCAGGTGGGCCGGCAGGCGCCGGGCAGCCGGTTCGCCGCCACGCTGGGCATCCTGCACACCGAGAAGCGCGCCGCGGTGGCCGCGTTCGGCTGAGGTCAGGCTCGCTGCGGGACGGGCCCGGCGGCCTGCCGGGCCCGCTCCGCCGCCATCAGCCGGAAGCACAGCTGTACCAGCAGCAGGCTGACCACGGATTCCAGGACGGCCTCGACCACGCCGCGGGCGAGCAGCCCGAGAACCAGCGCGGGCGGGTGCTCCGGGTCCGGCAGCGCGCTCTCGGCCGCGCTGACCAGCAGCACCGGCAGCGTCCCGATCAGCGCCACCTTCCAGAAGTGCGGGCGGACCAGCCGCGCGGAACGGCGCAGCCCGGCCCACGCCTTGCGCCGCTCGATCTCGATCACCGGGCCGGTGACGGCCAGCAGGTTCAGCGCGATCAGGCCCGGGATGACCAGCGCCACCAGCCCGGCCGCGCAGCTGAGCGCGACGAGCAGGTCGGCCCGGATGAGCGGCCCCCAGGGCAGCGAGCGCGCGGTGGCGCCGATCCGGGCGCCGCCCGGCCCCGGCTCACTGACCAGGCGGCACAGGAACCCGGACAGGAAGACCGACCCGAGCAGGCTCACGCTGGAGGCACACAGCGACGTGATGACCAGCAATGGCAGGTTGGTGCGGTCGATGAGGTGATTGGCGATCATCTCCGCCAGCGCGCCCACCAGGGACACGGCGAACGCGACCACGAAGATGCGCCAGGCATCGCGGCGGGCCGCCTGGGCCGCCGCGACGATGATCTCCCCGACCGGGAGCCCCGGGCCCCGGCGCTCCCGCCGACGGCCCCGCCGCTCCCCCCGGCGACGTGACGTCATACCAGGTCACGCTAGTGGAGGGAACATCGGGGACGGCTGGGAGCCCCCGGGGTTACCGCGGAACTACTCCGTGGCCGGCAGTTCGGTCATCAGGTCATCGGCGGTTTCCATGCCGGCTTTCCAGACCGAGCGGGCGACGATCTTGGTGAGGTCGGCGCGGTGGGCGTACTTGCGGGCGATGCTGGTGCCTTCTTCCAGCAGCCCTTCGGAGAGGGTGGTGGGCTGCAGGCCCAGCGCGAGGAACTGGTCGTTGCGCACGGCCAGGTCGTTCTCCTCGGCTTCGCGGCGCGGGTTGGGCAGGTAGGCAATGTCGGTGCCCATGATGTCGCCGACCATTTTGGCCAGGTCCAGGACGCGGTGCACCTCGGTGATCTGGTTGAGCACCCGCGGCCGGTCCCCCGCCTCGGGCGGGTTGGTGATGGCCAGCTCGATGCAGCGGACGGTGTCGCGGATGTGGATGAACGCGCGGGTCTGCCCGCCGGTGCCGTGCACGGTGAGCGGGTGGCCGATGGCGGCCTGCATGAGGAAGCGGTTCAGCACGGTGCCGTAGTCGCCGTCGTAGTCGAACCGGTTGATCAGCCGCTCATCGCGGGAGGTCTGATCGGTCTGGGTGCCCCACACGATGCCCTGGTGCAGGTCGGTGATGCGCAGCCCGTCGTTCTTGGCGTAGAACGCGAACATCAGCTGATCCAGCGTCTTGGTCATGTGATACACGCTGCCCGGGTTGGCCGGGTGCAGGATCTCCCGCTCCAGCTCCCCGTCGGGGGTGGGCACCTTCACCGTCAGGTATCCCTCGGGGATCGGTGCGGACCCCGACCAGCCGTAGCCGTAGACGCCCATCGTGCCCAGGTGCGCCAGCGCGGCGTCCACCCCGGTCTCCACCAGCGCGGTCAGCAGGTTGTGGGTGGCCCGCACATTGTTGTCAACCGTGTAGCGCTTGGTCTTCTCCGAGCGCATCGAGTACGGCGCCGCGCGCTGTTCCCCGAAATGCACGATCGCCTCGGGCCGCAGCTCCGCCAGCAGGCCGGCCAGCCGGTCATACTCGGTGGCCAGGTCCACGTTGACGAACCCGATCTCCTTCCCGGAGACCTCCCGCCACGCCCTGATCCGCTCGTGCACGGGGCGGATGGGCGTCAGCGACTGTACCTCGAGGTCAATGTCGATCTTGCGGCGGCTCAGGTTGTCCACGATCGTCACGTCAAGACCACGATCGGACAGATACAGCGACGTGGGCCAGCCACAGAACCCATCGCCACCAAGAACCAGCACGCGCATTCCGACTCCTATCACCTTCCGCCGCTGCAGGACGCCCATCGGCCGCTGCCAGCAGGCGGCCCGGCACATCCGGCGGCATCTCGCCGCTGCCCGTCACCCGCTCCTCGTGGCGGGCAGTTTACCCGTCCACCCTGAGGGCGATGCCTGCGCTTGAGCAGGAAAGGCCGAGCGCCGACGTCCAGAACCGGCTGATTGCCGGCGCTGGCATCCTAGCTACGGCATCGCCAGCGCACCACTTGATGCCTGGCCTGCATCGACATCTCACGATTAGCCGGCCGCGTCCTGGCTGCGGCCTAACTCCTGTTAGCGGCGATCACGTTGTGCCGGCCGAAGTTGGCCACCGGGCGGCCGGTGTTGGGCAGCCGCCGCCCGAACCGGTCCAGGCCAAGGTAGTTGCTGAGCACCCAGTTGCGGCTGGTGCCAGGGGTCAGCGTCACCCCGGTGCCGGTGTTCCCGCTGATCAGATTGACCGGCGCGGGCCGGGGCGCGCCGATGAGGTTGCGCCGGGCCACCCCGGACAGCAGCACGCCGCCGCGGCCGTTGCCGAGCGCCTGGATGCCGAGCACGTTGGTCCCGATGAAGCTGTCGAACACCCGGTTCCGGTACGCACCGCCGGTGATGACCACGCCGTAGCCCACGTTGCCGGAGAACGTGTTCTGCGGGATCACCGAGCGCAGCGTGCCACCGATGACGTTGCCGTGTGCGGTGCCACTGATCAGCAGGCCGTCACCGCCGTTGGGCAGCGCCGCGTTGCCCTCGGTGGTCAGCCCGGCGATGTTGGGTTCCACGGTCACCCCGGAGGCGTTCCCCGCGATCTCGATGCCGTTGTTGCGGTTCCCGGAGAACACGTTGGTCCGGGCCTCGTTGTTCCCCCCGGTCGAGGTGATCAGCAGGCCGTCGTTCCCGTTCGGCGCGGCCCCCTTGAAGGCCAGCAGCCCGCCGAACGTGTTGAAGGTGAGGAAGCCGCGGGCCCTTCCGGCCACCTCGATGCCGTTCTGGCCATTGCCGGCCGACACGTTGCCGAGCGGGATGACCCCGCCGACCTGCGTGTTGCGTGCGGAGCCGTCCACCAGAACGCCGTCCAGCCGGTTACCCAGCACGGTGCTGTTGTCGGCACCGACCCCGAAGAAGTTGCCCTGCACGGTCACATTGTCCGAACTGGTGACCCGCAGGCCGTTCTCATCGTTACCGCTGATGACGTTGTAGTAGACGAACGGGTTGTTCACGAACTTGCAGCCGACCAGGGAATTGCCGGCCGCCCGGTAGATCCACACCCCGTTCCGGCCGTTGCCCAGCCCGGCCTGGCCGGACGCGGTGGTGCCGATGAAGTTGCCGTTCAGCATGTTGGCCGTCGAGCCGGCCTCGATGAGCACGCCGTTACCGGCGTTGCCGGAGATCAGGTTGCCCAGCGCGGGCACGACGAACACGGGCGTCGTGGTGCCCTCGCTGCCGGTCGGGTTGTTCGCCGCCCCGGTGAGCGGGTTGGTGTAGGCGGTACCGCCGAGTTCGTTTCCGGACGCGGCCTCGGTCAGCGTGATGCCGTCGCCGCCGTTGCCGATCGAGGCGGTCCCGGCCGGGTTGGTGCCGATCCGGTTGGCCGCCACGGTGTCGTACGACGACCCGGACAGCACGATCCCGCTGCCCCCGTTGCCGGAGATGACGTTGCCGACGGCGCCGGGGATGGCCGCCGGGTTCAGCCCGATCCGGTCGCGCTGGGACGTCGGGGCGGCGTAGACGCCCGCACCGCCGTTCCCGTCCGCCGCGCCCGCCGGGTCCAGCCCGATGTAGTCGTGGTTCAGCGTGATCCAGCCGGCCAGCAGGGTGATCCCGTCGCCGGCGGCGTCATCCAGCGCCAGGCCGAGCACCTGCGAGCCGGCCGAGCCGCCCGCGAGCAGCAGGCCGGCGTGACCGCCCGCGTCGAGTTCCAGCACCGGCCGCCGGGCCCGCCGGTAACCGGGCGCGGACGTCCCGTCGATGGTGACCGGCCGGGCGATGGCCGGCAGCGCGCTGGCCAGCGTGATGACCCCGCGGACCCGGAATCTGATCCGCGTTGCCTGGCCGGGGGCGCTCGCGTTGGCCGCGGTGATCGCGGCCCGCAACGAGCCCGGGCCGCCGTCCCGGAGCCTGGTGACCAGGATGGTCCGGGTCCACGCGTAGGCCGGGCCGGCCGCTGCGGCCGCTGCGGCCGGGGCCCCCGAGATGGCCGGGGCCGCCGGGGCCCCCGAGATGGCCGGGGCCGCCGGGGCCCCCGAGATGGCCGGGGCGGCGGTCGCCGCGCTGCCCGGGAACGCGGCCACGGCCGCCGCCCCGGCGACCACGGCGCCCGCCCCGGCCAGCCGCCAGCGCCAGTTCCGCGTTCCCGGGGTGTTCGCCGGTGCCAGCCGGCCCGGGCTGGTGTGCTGCGCGCAGAAAACGAACACTGTTATCCCGCTCCCCCGTCGCCGGGGGAAGGCCGGCCTCGGCCGGATCCCCCCGCCCGATTAACCCCGCCCGGCCCGGCACGTGGGCGCGCCGAATTCGCCGCGGGCATTCGTTAAGCAGAAAAGGTTTTATGCCGTGAGCAAGTATTTACGGTGCGCGGCCGCGGTAAACAGGAGAGCTTTCTGGCGGTTTTTCGGCAGAATTCCCGGATTATTCCGCGGCGGCCAGCAAGGGTTCCAGGGTGAGATCAGAGTGCTCGCGCTGCAGCGCCCGCAGCCGCCAGCCGTCCTCGAACAGCACCAGCAGCGCCCCGTCACTGTGCCGGGTGAGCACCTCGAGGCCGCGTTGTGCGCGCAGCCTCTCCGCGGTGGCCGCGTTGGTCCGGCGGGCCAGGCTGTAGCCGAGCCGCTCCAGCCGGGCCGGGGCGCCGAACTCGTGCTCCAGCCGGTGCACCGCCACGTCGAACTGCAGCGGGCCGACCGCGGCCAGCACCGGGGCCTGGCTGCCGCGCAGGTCCGAGGACAGCACCTGGATCACGCCCTCGGTGTCCAGCTGGTCCACGCCCTTGCGGAACTGCTTGTGCTTGCCGGCGTCGGCCGCCCGGACCACCGCGAAGTGCTCCGGGGCGAACGCCGGGATCGGCGGGTAGGCCACCGGCGGGCCTTCGTACAGGGTGTCCCCCGGCCGTAGCGACATCGCGTTGACCAGCCCGATCACGTCGCCCGGGTAGGCGGTCTCCACGGTCTGCCGGTCGGCGCCGAACATGGACTGGGCGTACTTGGTGGCGAACGGCCGGCCGGTGGCGGCGTGGGTCAGCACCATGCCGCGCTCGAACCGGCCCGAGCAGACCCGGACGAACGCCACCCGGTCCCGGTGCGAGCGGTCCATGCCCGCCTGCACCTTGAACACCAGCCCGGAGAACGGGGCGTCCACCGGCCGGTCCTGGCCCACCGCGTCGCGCCGCGCGGACGGGGCCGGGGCCAGCTCGCACACCGCGTCCAGCAGGCGGCGGACCCCGAAGTTGGGCAGCGCCGCGCCGAACAGCACCGGCGAGGACTCCCCGGCCAGGAACGACTTCATGTCCGGCCCGGCGCCGATCGCCTCCAGCAGGGCCAGTTCCTCCTCGGCCCGGGCGTAGGCCTCGCTATCGCGGGCCGCCGCCTGCTCCGGGCTGAGGTGCTCCTCCCCGGCCCGGGCCGCGCCACCCGGGGTGCGGGTGTACACGGTGTAGCCGCCGGTCTCCCGGTCGAGCAGCCCGCGGAAGTCCCCGGCCACGCCGACCGGCCAGGTGACCGGGGTGGGGCGCAGCCGGATCCGCTGCTCGATCTCGTCCAGCAGTTCCAGCGGTTCCCGGCCCGGCCGGTCCCACTTGTTGACGAACGTGATGACCGGGATGTTGCGGTTGCGGCACACGTCGAACAGCTTGAGCGTCTGCGGCTCCAGGCCCTTGGCCGAGTCCAGCAGCATGATCGCGCAGTCCACCGCCTCCAGCACCCGGTAGGTGTCCTCGGAGAAGTCGGCGTGACCGGGCGTGTCCAGCAGGTTCAGCACCAGATCCCGGTAGCTGAAGCGAAGTACCGCGGAGGTGATCGAGATGCCCCGCTCCCGCTCCATCGCCAGCCAGTCCGAGGTCACCCCCCGGCGGCCCGCCTTGCCGTGCACCGCGCCGGCCGAGGTGATCGCCGACGCGTGCAGCGCCAGCGCCTCGGTCAGCGTGGACTTACCCGCGTCGGGGTGGCTGATCACGGCGAACGTCCGGCGCCGGGCGGCCTCTGCGGGCACGTCCAGGGCCGTAGCCCGCTCACGTAGTTCGGTGTCGGCCGTCACTGCCTGTCTCTCCGGTTGCTGGTCTGGGCCCCTGGGTGCAGCGAGCAGACCGCGGCGGATATTCCGGCTCGCGCCCGGGCCCCCACCGTCCGCGGGCCCGCACTCAGCGTCCCATAATCTTGAAGAGCCAGATGACGCCCTGGCGGGAGGGCTTGCGGCCCGCCTCCCGAACCGCCGTCCCGCGGCTGATGGCTTCTGCCCCCGACACCAGACGCGGACGGAGCCTTGCGCGTTGCCTGACCTTCGTGCCGACCCTCGCATGGTCGCGGCCATTTTCGCCGGCGGCGCCCTCGGGACGCTGGCCCGGGCGGCGCTGGCCGAGGCCTACCCGCATCCGGCGACCGCCTGGCCGTGGCCGACGTTCGGGGTGAACCTGGTGGCCGCGTTCCTGCTCGGCTACTTCGTCACCCGGCTGCAGGAGCGGCTGCCGGTGTCGGCCTACCGGCGGCCGCTGCTCGGGACCGGCCTGTGCGGCGGGCTGTCCACCTTCTCCACCATGCAGGTGGAGATCGTGCGGATGATCGAGGTGCACGCGTGGGCGCTGGCCGCCGGGTACGCAGCGGCCAGCGTGATCGCCGGGTACGCCGCGATCCACCTGGCCAGCGCGATGGTCCGGCGGGTCCGGGTGCTCGGGGCCCGGGGGCTGCGGTGACCGCGCTGGTATGGGTGGGCGTGCTGCTGATCGGCGGGCTCGGCGCGGTGGCCCGGTTCTTCGCGGACGGGCTGGTGACGTCGCTGGGCCGGTCGGGTTTCCCGGCCGGGACGCTGGCCGTGAACCTGTCCGGGGCGGTGCTCCTCGGCCTGCTCACCGGGCTGGCGCTGGGGCACAGCCAGGCGCTGCTGGCTGGCACCGCCGCGGTCGGCTCCTACACCACGTTCTCCACCTGGATGCTGGAGACCGAGCGGCTCACCGAGGAGCGGGCGCTGCGCCCGGCGGCCGTCAACGTGCTCGCCAGCCTGGTGCTCGGCGTGGCCGCCGCCGCCCTCGGCCAGCTGATCGGGACGACGCTGTGACGGGCGCCACCGACTGCATCAAGCTGACCAGCTACGTCGGTGAACGGCGCCGGACCGGGGACAGGTTCATTGCGGACGCGCTGGTCGGGCTGTATGCCGAGCACGGGATCGCGGCCACCGTGCTGCTGCGCGGTATCGGGGGCTTCGGTCTCCGGCACCACCTGCGCACCGACCGCTCGCTCACCATGTCCGAGGACCTGCCGCTGGTGGTGATCGCGGTGGACCGCCGGCCGCGCATCGAGGCGGTGCTCGGCGCGACGCTGGAGCGCGCCACCCCCGGGCTGGTCACCCTGGAGCGGGCCCGGCTGCTGGCCGGCGGCGCCCCTGGCGGGCCGGACGGCGGGCCAGCTGGCGGGCCCGACGGCGGGCCAGCTGGCGGGCCGGACGGCGGGCTGCTGGTGGTCCCGGACGGGCTGGCCGACGGGCCGCAGGAGGCGACCAAGCTGACCGTATTCCTGGGCCGCCAGGAACGGGTGTACCGGGTGCCCGCCTTCATCGCCGTGTGCGACCTGCTGCACCGGCGGGGCATCGCCGGGGCCACCGCGCTGCTCGGCGTGGACGGCACCGCGCACGGGCGGCGGGAACGGGCCCGGTTCTTCGGCCGCAACGCCGAGGTGCCGATGATGGTGACCGCGATCGGGTCCGGCGCGCACATCGGCCGGGTGCTCCCGGAACTGGGCGCGCTGCTGCGCCGGCCGCTGCTCACCCTGGAGCGGGTCCGGGTATGCAAGCGCGATGGGCAGCCCCTCGCCACCCCGGCCGCGCTGCCCGGGGTGGACTCCCACGGCCTGGCGCTGTGGCAGAAGCTGATGATCTACACGTCCGAGAGCGCGCAGCACCACGGGCAGCCGGTGCACCGGGCCATCCTGGCCCGGCTGCGCGCCGCCGGGCTCAGCGGCGCCACCGCGGTGCGCGGCATCTGGGGATTCCACGGCGACCACGCGCCGCACGGTGACCGGCTGCTGCAGCTGGGACGGCACGCGCCCGTGGTCACGACGGTGATCGACACGCCGGAGCGGATCGCGGTGGCGTTCGCCGCCATCGACGAGCTGACCACCGAGCACGGGCTGGTGACCAGCGAGACCATCCCGGCCATGCGCGCCGCCGGGGGCGGACGTCGGCGCGGCGGCCTGCGGCTGGCCAGCCACCACCTGCGCTGAGCCGGGCGCCCGGAGCACGGTACCGGCGCCCGGCAGGTACCGTTCTTCTTTGGGATAAGTGGGCCCAGCGGCGGAGGTGGCAGCGTGACGGTCGGCGCCAGCGCGCAGATCACCGATCTGTCGGTGAGTGACCACGCCTGCCTCACCTACGGCGAGCCCGAGGAACGGCTCGACCTCACGGCGGCGTTCGTCCGGGACGGGCTGGCCAGCGGGCTGAAGGTGCTGTGCCTGTCGGACACCCCGCCCGATCAGGCGGTGGCCGAGCTGGCCCGGCGCGGGGTGGCGGTGGAACCGGCCCTGGCCGCGGGCCAGATGGCGGCGGCGCTGTGCGATGGCGAGCTGCTGTCCGGCCAGGCCTTCGCGGCCGGCCGGGCGGTGAGCTGGCTGCAGAACCAGATGGCCGCGTGCCGCCAGGAAGGCTTCCCCGGGCTGCGGGTGGCGGTGGAGATGAGCTGGGCGCTGCGCCCGGTCACCGGGGTCGAGCAACTGCCCGAGTTCGAGGAGGGCATCGCGGCCGTGCTGGACGGGACCGCCGTGTCGGTGCTGTGCCAGTACGACCGGCAGCGGTTCGACCCGGTCACCCTCGCCTCGGTCGCCGCCTTCCACACCCGCGCGGTGGCCGCCGCGACCTACCACGCGGACGCGGTGCTGCGCATCTGCCGCCAGTACGCACTCCCCGGGATCCGGCTGGCCGGTGAGATCGACTGTCAGGCGGAGGAACCGCTGGGGCTGGCGCTGGCCGAGGCGATCCGGCTGGACGGGGACATCACGATCAACATGGCCGCGCTCAGCTACATCGACGCGGCCTGCCTGCGCATGATCAGCGACGCAGCGTGCAGCGTGGCGCCGGAGCGGCACGTGGTGCTGCGCTGCCGAGCGGCGATCGCCGACCTGTTCAGGCTGTATGGCGCCGCCGATGTCCCGGGCATCAGCCTGGTGGTCAGCCATGACGAGTGACCCGGGCCAGGCCGGCCCGGCCGTCGGCCACGCGGTGCTGCTGGACCAGGCGTTCGACGCGGACTCGCTGTACGCGCTGCGGTCGGCCGCCGCCGCGCACGCCGCCCAGGCCGGCCTGTCCGGGCTCCGGCTCTACGAGGTCGTCGGCACCGTCCACGAACTGGCGGCCAACGCGGTCCGGCACGGCGCCGGGCACGGCCGGCTGCTCGATCTGGGCCGGCGACGGCGCGCTGCACTGCCAGGTCAGCGACGACGGCGCGGCGGAGCCGGCCGGGGACCACGCCGGCTGGCCGGTGGAGCACGGCCACGGGCTGTGGCTGGTGCGCCACTTCACCCGCGAGGTGAGCGTCCGCAACGGCCCGGACGGCACCACGGTCACCGCCAGCTTCCGGCTGGATCAGGCGGGGTCTGCACCGGACTGATCAGCCGAAGGGCCTGGCGTTCCGTCCGGAAGGTGGACGAAAGCCCCGATCTTCACCTGCCGGGGGCGAGCCAGAACTTCGGTTGCCGACGTACTATCCGCTAGACGACTCCGGTGCTGCTGCAGCGGTCCGCGTCGGCGGAGGTGGCCGCGGCGGTCCGGGATGCCGTGGCGCGGCTGCGGGCGGATGCCGTGCCGGTGCCGGTTTACGTCTGCTGGGTGGCGCCGCGTGCTGCCGAGGATGCCGCTGACCTGCTCCGGGAAGCGGACGTCCCGGTGTTCGCGTGGCCGGCGCGCACGGCTGAGGCGGTAGGCGTGGCCGTGCGGTGCGGGCAGCGGATGGGTTCCGGGGCCGCGCGGGCCCTGCTGGCTGAGGCCGGGATTCCGGTGATCCGGACCGTGCGGTGCTGCTCGGCGGACACGGCGGCCGTCGCCGCGGAGCGGCTCGGGTATCCGGTGGTGGTCAAGGTCGATCATCCGGCGCTGGCCATGCTGCGGTCGCTGCGCGGGGCGGCGGTGCTGGACGGGGTGCGCGGCCGCGCCGCGGTCGATGCCGTGGCGGTGGCGGACGTCATCGTGCGGGTCAGCCAGGTGATGGCAGAGCACGAGGCCATCGCCGAGCTGGACCTGAATCCGGTGCTGGCCGACGGCACCGGATACGTGGCCGTGGACTGGCTGATCAGGTACGCCCCGCACGGTGCGGCTTAGGTCAGGCGGTTTCGGCCCGCAAGATCCCGGCCACCGGCTGGCGGGCGCCGATGCTGGCCGGGACGGCGGTCAGCGCGGCCACCGCCGCCAGGACGGCGAGGAAGGCGAGCACCAGCCACCAGGCGGGCGGGACCGTGGTGACGTCGCCGTGGTTCGCGGCCGAGAACAGCCCGATGCCCAGCGGGATGCCGGCCAGCAGGCCGGGCAGCGCGGACAGCACCTGCGCGGCCACTACCCCCGCGGTGACCTGCTCCGGGCTGGCGCCGAGCGCCCGGGCCACCGCCGAGGCCGGCCGGGCGTCCAGCACCGTCGCCCACGCGGTGAACACCGCGTTGAGCGTGGACAGGGCCAGCAGCACGACCGTCAGGACCGTGAGCATCTCCAGATCCCGGGCGATCACCGGGTCGATGATGCCGCTGCCGCCGCCGAGCCGTTTCTCATCCGCGGTGGCGTGGAACGCGAGCACGGCGACCACGCCGGTCATGGTGATCGCCAGGCAGGCCGCGCTGAGCAGCGCCCGGCGTGGCCGCCGGGCCACCAGGCGCAGCCCGAACAGCAGCGGCACCGGCAGCCGGCCGGACAGCCGGATCAGCAGCGCCCGGCGGCGGGGGCGGCGCACCGGGCTGGCCAGCGCGCTGACCGTGCTGGTGCGCGCGGCCCGGATAGCGGGCCACAGCGTCGCGGCCAGGGCCACCGCCAGGGCCGCGCCCACCACCACCCCGGCCACGGACAGCGGGAGCGCCGGCGCGCCGGGCGCCCCGACCAGGCCCGCACCCGGGCTGGTGATCAGCGGCGCGGCCGCCCGGCCGATGGCCAGCCCGGCCGCCGCCGCGGCCAGCGCCAGCACCAGGTTCTCGGCCATCAGCACCACCGTCACCAGGCCCGGCGTCGCCCCGACCGCCTTGAGCAGGCCAACCCGCCGGGTGTACTCGGTCATCCGGCCGCCCGCCAGGACGGCCAGGGTCCCGACCGCCAGCAGCGAGGCCAGCCACGCCCCGGGCCCGAGTACGGCCGCTTCATCCCGGATCAGCAGGCCGTCGGTGTCGCGGATGTCCTGCCACGCCGTCAGGCTGGGCGGGATCGACGGGGTGGCGGGGCGGGTCAACCGCTGGCTGTACCGGGTCACGAACACCCCAGCGGAGGCTGGGTGGCGGAGCCGCAGGTTCAGCACGTAGCCCAGCGGGTCGGTCGCCGTGGCCAGCGCCTGGGCGTCGGCGCGGGTGATCCAGGCCAGGCCAAGGCGCCGCGGGGAGATGCCCTGCGGCCCGAAGGGGAGGCCGTAGTTACAACTGGTCATGCACATGTTCGGCAGGGGCACGCTGGCCGCGGTGACCGCGGTGCCCACCACCTGGAACGGCCGGCCGTTGAGCGTGATGCGTTCGCCCAGCCCGGCGCGCAGCGCCTCGGCGTAAGTCCGCTCCAGCACGATGCCGCCGGCGCTGATCCAGTGCCCGGAGGTCAGCCGGGGCTGGTCCACCGCGGCCCGGGCCGCGTCGCGACCTTCCGCCACCACCGCCGCCAGCCGCCCGCCGGCCCGGACGACCGCGGAAGCGACCGGGTACAGGCCGCTGTGTCCGGTCACCCCGGGCGCGTGGATCAGCGTGCTGGCTTCCTGCCGGACCAGCGCGGCGTTGGCCGCGATCTGCTTGGGTGCGTACTTCACCTGCCCCGGCAGCGGCGATCCAGGCCCGTACTGCCCGGGCGTGGCCGGCCCGGTGAACTGCGCGACCACGTCCGGCCCGTCCGTCGCCGTGCGGGTCTGCTGGTAGGGGTGGTTCATCACGCCGTTCAGCACCAGGCCCAGGGCGAGCACCGCGGTGGCGGCGGTGATCGCCAGCAGCAGCAGCGCGGCCTGCCCGGGCCGGCGCCGCAGGTCCCGTGCGACGAGGCGGGCGATCAGCCGGGTGCGGCCCACCGTTCAGCCCTCCAGCCCGGCGAGTGCCCCGAGGCTGCCGGTGGTGCCGCCGGTGAGCCGGGTCTCGTCCACGAACGCCCCGTCGCGCATGGTGATCAGCCGGTCGGCGGTGGCCGCGATCCGGGAGTCGTGGGTGACGACGACCAGGGTGTGCCCGGCCGCGTGCAGCGTCTCGAACAGCCGCAGCACGTCGGCGGTGGCCTCGCTGTCCAGGTTCCCGGTGGGCTCGTCGGCCAGGATGACGAGCGGGTCGTTGGCGAGGGCGCGGGCGACCGCGACCCGCTGGCGCTGGCCCCCGCTCAGCGCCGACGGGAGGAAGCCGGCCCGGCCGGCCAGCCCGACCTGGTCCAGCAGGCCGGCCGCGCGCCGCCGGGCCGCCCGCGGCGCGGTCCCGGCCAGCAGCGCGGGCAGTTCCACGTTCTCCACCGCGGTCAGCTCGTCCATCAGGTGGAACGCCTGGAACACGAAGCCGACCGCGCGGCGGCGCAGCCGGGCCAGCGCCCGCTCGCCGAGCCGGTCGGTGCGCTGCCCGGCCAGCCACAGTTCCCCGCCGGACGGCCGGTCCAGCCCGCCCAGCAGGTGCAGCAGGGTCGACTTGCCGCAGCCGCTGGGCCCCATCACGGCCAGCGTCTCCCCCGCCGCGACCTCCAGGCTGACGTCGTCCACGGCGCGCACCAGCGCGGCGGACGAGCCGAACTCCCGGTACAGCCCGCGGGCGCGCAGCACCGGCGCCCCGCCATCCTCGCTCATGATGTGCCCTTCCGGTTGGTCCAGTTCCGCTCGCACGCTTCCAGCCAGCGCAGGTCCGCCTGGAGCCGGAGCACGATGCCTTCCAGCAGGAGCGCGGCGTCCGAGCGGGCCGGCTCGGCCAGCGCCGCCCGCTGCGCGTCCCGCAGCCGCCGCAGCAGCTCACGCCGCTGGGCGCCGACGATCGACAGGGGGTCGGCCAGCCGCGCCGCCGCGGCCGCGATCAGCTTGAGATGGAATTCGGCCAGGTCGGGCCGGGGCCAGCTGACCTCGGTGAGCCAGTCGGCGACCCGCTGCTGGCCGGCCGGGGTCAGCGCGTAGACCTTGCGGTCCGGCCGGTCCGGCAGCCCGGCCGCGTGCTCGACGGTCACCAGGCCGGCCTTTTCCAGCCGGGTCAGCGTCACGTAGATCTGCCCAGCGTTCATCGCGTCCCCGAGCGGGCCGAGCGCCTGCCCGAGCCGCGCCCGCAGGTCGTAACCGTGCGAGGGTTCCTTCGCCAGCATGGCCAGCACGACTTCCTGCTGCACGCTCTCTCCTCTAACGGTTATCCATATAGATAACCGTTAGAGGGGGCGATGTCAAGCACGGCGGGCGGGAGATCCTGCTGCCCACCACGATGGTGGGCAACTATCCCAACCCACCCTGGTACGACGGGCACGGGTTCGCCACGCTGCCCAAGGGGGAGTTCATCCACGATTCGATCAGCAAGGAGGCGTTCGAAGTGCCGCCGATCGGCCTGCCGATCTACTCCACGCTCTACTCCCCCACCTGCGTGGGCGAGGTCCGCCGCGAGGTGCCGTTCCACCTGGTCAACCTGCGCGCGGTGCGGAAGGCGACCCGCAAGCCGGTCAAGGTGTCCTACACCGGCCTGGGCGTGATCGCCGCGGCCACCCACCAACCTGCACTACAAGGACACCCGGGAGGTCGCCCTGGCGCTGGCCAGGGCGTTCAACGAAGACTTCCGGGAACTGGCCGACAACGGCTGCGACATCATCCAGCTGGACGAGTTCGTCTGGCCCTAGGGCATGGGCGACTGGGAGAGCGAGGCGCTCAACGCCGCGGTCGAGGGCGTCGACTGCGAGTTCTGGGTGCACACCTGCTGGGGCAACTACTCCGGGACGCCCGCCTACTTCCCGGACGAGACCGAGACCGAGTTCGGCGCGTTCGTGCTGGACAAGCGGGCCTCGGACGCGCCCGCGCCGGAGCGGGCGCACGCCATCTTCCCGCACGTCCTGCAGGCCAACATCACCGCGCTGAACTACGAGGTCGGCCGGACCGGGCCGGACGACCTCAAGCCGCTGACCGACAACAACTGGACCAAGCCGTTTGTGGCCGGGGTCATCGACGTGAAGTCCACGGTCACCGAGAGCGCGGGCGAGGTCGCCGACCGGATCAGGCAGGTGCTGGAGTACGTGCCGGCCGACCGGCTGGGCCTGTCCACCGACTGCGGGCTGATCAACCTGCCCCGGATGATCGCGGCCGGCAAGCTGCGCGCGCTGGCCGACGGCGCCGCCCTGGTCCGGCCGAGCTCCCGGGCTGACCTGCGGCTGGTCCCCGGGCACCCCGGGGACCAGCCGTGCCGTCCACCCGTGTCAAAGTGGCACAGTCGGGCCGCTGGCCGCGCGGGTAACCTGCCGAAACGCCGTTTGGAGCCAGGCTCGCCTGATCCCCCTGGGGAGCAGATGAAGGATACGACGGAGTATCGCCGGGCCGTGCTGCCGCGCGCCCGGCGGGCCCTGGAGCATGGCGCCGAACTGCCACCGGACCTCCCGGAGACCATCCGCTACTCGTGGATCCGCAGCCGGCTGGCGGCGGCGCCGATGGACCGGATCGCCGTCCCGTACGCGGCGGTCGACGCGGCAGGCGAGCGTCTGCTGCGGGCGGCGCGGCCCGTCCTCGACCGGTTCGGCCAGCAGCTCGCCGGCACGCACGTGAGCCTGGTGCTGGCCGACCCGGAGGGGCGGGTGGTGGGCCGGTGGGCCGGGGACAAATCCGCGCTGCGCCGGCTGGCCCGGGTGTCCATCGAAGAGGGGTACCTGCTGGCGGAGGAGCTGGCCGGGACCAACGGCGTCGGCACGGCGCTGGAGGTGCTCGCCCCGGTCACCATCGTCGGCGCGGAGCACTACGCCGAGCCGCTGCACCGCCTCGTCTGCGCGGGTGTGCCGATCCGCCACCCGCTCACCCGGCGGCTCGAGGGTGTCCTGGACCTGGCCTGCCCGACCGCCGACGCCAACGGCCTGCTCATGCCGGCCACGCTGGATCTCGCCGCGCAGATCGAGCGGGAAATGTCGATGGGCGCCCTCGAGCGGGAACGGGTCGTGTTCGACGCGTTCGTGGCGCGAAGCCGGATGACGTCGGCGGCGCTGGTGGCCCTCAGCGAGCAGTACATGGTGACCAACGCGGCCGCGGCGGACCTGCTGGAGCCGCGGGATGAGGCCTGCCTGTGGCAGCAGGCGCTCGAATCCGTGCGCACCGGCCAGCCCGTGACCCGGCCGATGCAGCTCAGCGGCGGCTCGACGATCACGGTCCGGTGCACTCCCATCATGACGGGGGCGCACCCGGTCGGGGCCCTCATCGAGGTCACGCCCGCGCCCGCGCGACGCGCGGCCGGGCCGTCGCCGCGCAGCCGCGGGCGGCCGGCCCGCTGGCCGACCATGCCGTCACGGCCGTGCTCACCGACCTGGAACTTCTTGACGACCGTACCCGGCGCGGGCTCGCCGATCTGCTGGCCGGCCAGCGGGGTGCCCCGCTGGTGCTGATGACGGCCCAGGCGGGGGATGGCCCGCCGCAGCGCTGGCCGGTCCAGGCGCTGAGCGAGGTCACCGTCCAGGTCCCGGCGCTGCGGCAGCGCCAGGAGGAGATCCCGGAACTCGCCTGCTCGATCCTGCAGGTCTCGGGGACCACCGCCCGCGTCGGCCACCGCGCCATGGTGGCCCTGACCAACTACGCGTGGCCGGGTAACGTCAGCCAGCTCAAGCGGGTGCTGGCCCAGGCCGTCCGGGCCTGCGGCGGGTCGGACATCGGCCTGGAGCACCTCGGCCGCGACATCTACGTCAGTGCGCACGGCCGCCGGGCGCTGACCCGGCTGGAGGTACTGGAGCGCGACGCCATCGCCGCCGCGCTGCGGGAATGCGGGGGCAACCGGATCCAGGCCGCCGCGGCCCTGGGCATGTCGCGCTCAACCCTGTACCGGCGGCTGCGGGCCTTCGGCCTCGAGCCCAGCCGCACCGTCCTGTGAAGTGCGCCCGGCCGTGGCCCCGGCTGGCCGAACACATCCGGGCTCCGCTCAGCCGGCTATCGCCTGGTGCACCAGCTGGTGCAGGGTGTTCCTGATCGGCCGGGCGGCCGAGGGCAGCGCCTGGGTCATGAACACCACGAGCAGGTGCTGCGCCGGATCGACCCAGAACACGGTGCCGGCCGCCCCGCCCCAGCCCGCCTCACCCGGGGAGGCGGGGTAGCCGGCCCGCGCCGGGTCGAGTACGACGGAGATGCCGAGCCCCTGGCCGACCCCGTCAAGCGCGGACTCCGCGTTCATCGGCCGCCCGAAGGACCGCAGGTCGTGGCCGTCCGGGAGGTGGTTGCGCAGCATCAGCGCCGCGGTGCCCGGGCCGAGGATCCGCGCGCCGCCGAGCCTCCCCCCGTTCAGCAGCATGGCCGCGAACCGCACGTAGTCCGCGGTGGTGCTGGCCAGGCCACCGCCGCCGAAGTGCTCGCGGTCCGGCTGGGTCACGGTCGCGCCGAGCGTGTCGTCAGCGGTGAGGCCGCCGGATGGGGTGACGCGGTAGAGCCGGGCCAGCCGGGACAGCGCCGGGCCGACCACGGTGAAGGTGGTGTCGGCCATCCCGAGCGGCCTGAAGATCTCCGCGGCGCAGAAGGCGCCGAGCGGCCGGCCCGACACGACCTCCACGACCCGGCCGAGCACGTCGGTGGCGACCGAGTAGTTCCACTCGGTGCCCGGCTGGAACAGCAGCGGCAGGCCGGCCCACGTGTCGCAGGCCTGCGCGAGCGAGCAGCCGGGCGGCGCCTCGATGTCGTGCCCGGCCCGCCGGTAGAGGCCGTCCATCGGGTGGGCCCGGTGGAACCCGTAGGTCAGGCCGGCCGTGTGGGTGAGCAGGTGCCACAGCGTGATCGGCCACGCGGCCGGCTGGGTGGCCGGCCGCCGCGGCGGGCCGCCGGTGTAGACGCGGGCCTGCCCGAACGCCGGGATGAACGCGGCCACCGGGTCGGTCAGCCTGATCTCGCCGCGCTCGTAGAGCACCATGGCGGCGACGGCGGTGACTGGCTTGGTCATCGAGTAGATCCGGAACAGCGTGCCGGGCTGCACCGGCAGCCCGGCCGCGATGTCCCGGCAGCCACCGGTGCTGAGGTAGGCCGGAACCGAGCGCCGCCAGATCGCCATGCTCCAGCCCGGGATCCTCCCGCTGCTCGTCAGCAGGCGCAGGAAGCCGTCCAGCCGGCGCAGCCGCACGGGGTCGAGGCCGGCCCGACCCGGCTCCGCCGTCCGGGTTTCCGCCCAGGTCAGCTCGCCGGCCACACGAAATCCGGCTCGCGCCGCTGCTGCGGCACCTGGATCAGCTCGAAGATGGTGCCGAAGTCCGCGACGGTGTCGAAGTAGGCGAACTCCCCGTCGCCCGCCGCGCCGTAGCCGTGACCGGACTGGATCAGCTCGTACCCGGCGGCCAGCATTTCCGGCTGCTCGCGACCGGGCTGACCCCGTCGGCCCGGACGGACAACTGGCTGTACGCCTACGGCGAGGTGGCCGGGGCACTCGACCTCGCGGGGCGGCTGGTCCGGCTCGGGTCCGCGGTGCTGACCGGCCTCACCGTGCACGCCGATGTGCTGGCCACCCACGCGGCCGGGCACTTCACCGCCGCGGCCGACCTGGCCGAGGAGCTGGCCCAGCGGTACCGGCTCGACTACCGCACCGCCTACCGGGTCGTCGGCCGGGCGGTGGCGCTCACCCTGGACGGCGGCGGCACCGAGCTGACCGCGCGCGCCGTCCGCGCGGCCGCGGCCGAGATCACCGGGACGGAGCTGCCCGTTACCGGCGCCCTGCTCGCCGCGGTGACCGACCCGGCCGCGGCGGTGGCCGCCCGTGACGCCCCCGGCGGAGCCAGCCCGGGGCGGGTCCGTGAGCACGCCCGGCGGGTGCGCCGGCGGGTGGCCGCGGCCCGGCGGTGGAACGCCGCCCGCCGGACGGCCAACGCCCAGGCCGAGACGGACCTGATCGCGGCCGCCCAGGACCTCAGCGGCGCCGCCGGCGATTGAGCCGCCGGCGATTGAGCCGCCGGCCGGGGACCGGGCCTCTTCCCCAGCGACCGCCCCGGCTTCGGCCAGATCACCCTGGGTGGCTTCTTCTCCGCCCGCGCCCGCCGGGCGCAGGACGCGTTCCGCCACGCGCGCGTCGGGCTGTACCCCGGGGAGCCGGCCGGCTCTGGTCAGCCGGCGGCTACGGGCGGGCAGCGCGCAGGATCGCCTGGACGGCGGCCACCGGAACGGGCTGCACCGGCTGCGCCTGGACGTTCCATACGGCCGTCCCGGTGATACCGGAAAGGTAGAACGCGCCGCTGAAGCTGACATTCTGGTAGGACCCGGTGTCGCGCGACAGCTCGGTGATGTTTCCCGTTCCGCCCGCGTCCACCAGCCGCTTGTACTCGCCGGCGAGCCGGGCACTTGGCATGTCGGCCCAGGAGATGGCCACCAGGACCACCCCCGGCCCGCCCGGGCCGCCGCGGCTGACGGCCAGGTACGCCCGCGCCAGCCACTGGCAGGGATTGGCCCGGAAAAAGCCCTGCACCTGGCCGTAGGAATAGGTGGCGCAGTCCCCGCCGAGCCGCTCGGAAAGGGCACCCTGGTAACCGGCCGCCCGTAGCGCCGCCTGCGTGTTCCGGAAGCCCGCTTCCGGCCGGGCGTACTGGGACGGCGGCGCGGACGTGGCCGGGGTTGGTGCGGCGGCCGGGCCTGGTGCGGCCGGGCGGGGCGAGGTGACCGCGCCGCCCGGCGCGGAGGCCGCCGGGTTCCCGCGCGGACCGGCTATCGCCAGCCCGGCTGCGGTTCCCGCCAGGACCACGCCGACCACGACCGCCACCGTGACGACGATTCTCCGCCCCGGCGCCGCCGGCAGCGGCGGCTGGGGCGTCCCCCCGGAATCACCACGGTAATGCGGCCGGATCCTGGCGCCGATCCTGCGCGGATGGCTCTGCACCCGTCCCACGCCAACTCCCGGTGGCCTGCCTGCTCAGCTGAGCGGGAAGAGCCTTAGTAATTCGGCCATGGTGCTACTGATTCAGCGCGCCACAGCCGCCAGCAAAGGTCAACAGCCATACCGATAATTACAGGGTTGTTCTTCGGCGGACGGCCAGCGGCATATGCCCCTGCCCCGGCCTCGCCATGGCCGGGTAGCAGCCACCACCATCACCATCACCATCAGCACCACCAGGAGTGCGATAGTACTGGCCGGGGTCTCCCCGCGAGGGTGGATCGCATTCCGGTCGCGCGCGGGGCCCCGATACCGCCCGCCCGCGCCGCGCGTCGTGGACGGCCAGCCGGTGAGCAGCCGCGCGTGCATCGCGGCGCCGTCGATCCTGGCGCCCTCCCCGGCCCGGACGACCGAGGCCGGGGCGGGCGGGTCGTCCAGCAGGTCCCCGCGCAGCTGGGCGTGCCCGCGCCGGAGGCCTCCCGGCGCCTGTTCATCCGCGGGGAGGTGGCCGCCACGCCGATGGCCGGGTGGGGACCCAGCGGCGGCCGGTACCTGCGCCTGGTGTTCGCCAACGAGCCCGCCGAACGGCTCAGCGACCTGCGGGACCGGTTCGGCGCCGCCTTCGCCAGCGCGGCGACACTGCGGTGAGTTTGTGGCGCTATGTGGTCCAAACTCACCGCAGTCCCACCATCCCGCCGCGGGCATCCGGCGTTCTCCGCTCTGCCGGGTATGCCAGGCTCGTGATTGCTGGATGAACAGGGCTGAGCTGAGGTGGGGGCCTTGCTATGGATGTTCCGCTGACCGGTGTCGTGCCGGTGGTGCCGACGGTCTTCCGCGAGGACGAGGGGGTGGATCTGCCCGGCACGGCGCGCGTGGTGGACTACCTGCTGGACGCCGGGGTCGACGGGCTGTGCCTGCTCGCCAACTACTCCGAGCAGTTCTCGCTGACCGACGGCGAGCGGGACGCGATCGCCCGGATGCTCTGCGAGCGGGTCGCGGGACGGGTCCCCGTGATCGTTACCACCAGCCATTACAGCGCCCGGATCACCGCCGCGCGGAGCCGCGCCGCGCAGGATATGGGCGCGGCCATGGTAATGATCATGCCGCCGTTCTTCGGGGCCACGCTGACCGCCGCGGGGCCCGCGGTGATCGAGTACTTCAAGCAGGTGGCAGGAGCGATCGACATCCCGGTCATGGTGCAGGACGCGCCGATGTCCCCGACGCCGCTGCCGGTCAGCCTGCTGGTGGACCTGGTCCGGCAGGTGCCGCAGGTGCAGTACGTCAAGATCGAGATGCCGCAGGCCGCGGACAAGCTGCACTCACTGGTCAGCGCCCTGGGCGCCAGCCTGCCCGGCCCCTTCGACGGCGAAGAGTCGATCACCTTGATCCCGGACCTGGACGCCGGGGCCACGGGCACCATGCCCAGCTCCATGGTCCCCGGCGAACTCGGCGCGATCGTCCGCTCCCACCGGTCAGGGGACCGGGACAGTGCCGTCCGCGCCTGGGAGAACCTGCTGCCGCTCATTCATTTCGAGAACCGCCAGTGCGGCCTGCGCGCGCAGAAGATCCTGCTGGCCGAAGGCGGCATCATCGCCTCGGACCGGACCCGCGCGCCGCTGGGCCCCGTGTCACCCCGGACCCGCCGGGGCCTGATCGAACTGGCCGCCGCGCGCGACCTGCTGATCATGCGCTGGGCCCGGTAACGGGGCCGGGACGTGCAGGGTCACCGGCGCCACCCGGGTGACCGTCGCCGCGCTGCGCTGACCGGCCCGGCTGGGGCCGTTGGGTATGGGCTGGGCGCTGGTCAACGCGCGCCCACGGATCCGGAGGCCGGCGGATTGGGAATGGGCGCGTCGTTCAGCTGCTGGTCAATGTCGACGAGAATGGCGTCATCCTCGATCTTGCAGGCGTAA
This sequence comes from uncultured Actinomycetes bacterium, assembly GCA_963837515.1. Classification (GTDB taxonomy): domain Bacteria; phylum Actinomycetota; class Actinomycetes; order Streptosporangiales; family Streptosporangiaceae; genus RYN-230. The sequence goes on along the minus strand of CAWINT010000010.1, from coordinate 14,123 downwards.
ACCGGGATGGGGCCGCAGGCGAACACGCCGACCGCCTCGCCGGTGGTCAGGTCGTAGCGTGACGCGTGCGCGCCGCAGACCAGCGTGTCATCCTCCTGGAGGGTGCCCTCGTGCAGGGGCTGCTGCTGGTGGGTACAGGTGTTGTGGATCGCCCTGACGTCGTCATCGTCCAGGCGGATGAGGCAGATCGGCTCGCGCAGCTCATCGACGAGCATGGTGTCGCCGACCTCCAGGTCGTCCAGGTTCGCGACGATGACGAACGTCATGGCTGTGTCCTTCCACTCGCGGGCCGCCGGGGTGCCGGCTGGCTGCCGCGCACCTCGATCCAGCCGTTCCGGATCCGGGTCGGTAGCACGGGTTGCGGCTGGCTGGCCGGGCCACGGCTGACGCACCCGTCGGCGAGCGCGAACCGGGACCCGTGCAGCGGGCACGTCACGGTCAGGTCCGCGACCGGGCCGCGGCTGAGCAGCCCGCCGGCGTGGCTGCAGATGTTGTCGATGGCGTAGAGGCGGCCGCCGTGGCGGTACAGCATGATCTGGCGGCCCTCGGCCGCCACGGCGGTCGGCGTGTCGTCCGGCAGATCGGCCTCCTGCAGCGCGCGGGCCCACCGCCGTGGCCCGGTGGCCCACGCCACCCGGTTCACCATCACACCTCTGGTGAAGACGAGATGACCGCCGAGGTAACCGGCGGCGGCCGTGACCGTGAGGCTGGCCGCGGCCAGCGCGCGGGCGGTGCCGCGGTGGCCCGCCATCCGGGTACCCAGGGAGGCCCCTTGCAGCCCGAGGCCCACGGTGTTGAGGAGGCCGTGGAGGAGCCCGACGCGGCGGTCCGGATCGTCGCTGACGGTCCAGTCGCTCAGGCCGGTCAGCGCGGTGGCGCCCGCGGCGAGGAGGCCGGCCGCGCTGAGCATGCCCGCGGGGTCGAGCCCGCGCCGGGGAGCGCGGTCGCGGTCCGTGACGTCCAGCACCAGAACGCCTGACCACAGCCCGATGGGCAGATCGCTCAGCGCCGGGTGCAGCGGGTGGCCGGCCCACCGGCCGCCATGCAGCAACTCGAGGGCGAGATTGTCCTGGTGCCGTTCGCGGACCGGCCCCAGCGCGGCGGTCAGCCGATCGCTCAGCGTGCGGAGCCAGCCGAGCCGGTTGACCCAGCCCGCGAGATCGCTGTGCCAGGTGACCACCCGGGCCGCGGTGACCGGGAGCCTTACCGTCGGCCCGGCCTGCTGGCCTGCTGCTGGTGGACCGTCGGCCTGACTGCTGCCGGTTCGCATCGGGGTCCTCCCTGGGGGGCGTCAGCTCGTGGCACGATCCCGGAGAGAATTGTCCAGGCCTTCGCTGATCCCGTGCGTCTCACCTTGCTGCACCGCTGGCCCGCACCCTGGCCCGCTCTCCCCTGACGTCAGGGCAGAGCGGGCCAGGTCTGCCTCACTGGCCGACTCGCACGCCCGGCATGCCGGCCGGGTATTCGATCGGGTCGGTGGCCTTGGCGAAGGGGATGTTGCCCTTCTTGCTCCACTTGCCGAGCGGGATGATGGTCCGGCCGAAGGAGTGCTCCAGCACCATCGCCCCGGCGGTCAGCCAGGCGGCCATGGCCGCGACCACGAACAGCCAGCCACCGGCGCGCAGCGTGCCCACGCTGCCGGCCCAGAACCCGGCCGCGGTCAGCGCCGACCCGGCCGCCAGCGTGCCCAGCGTCACCACCAGGGCCATGTTCTGCGCCAGCGCGCCGAGCACCCCGAAGATCGTCACCAGGGTCAGCGCGATGAACCAGAACGCGAACGACGGGCTGGCCGCGCCCAGCGGGATGACCGGCAGCACATGCAGCGCCACCAGCAGCATGTACAGGCCCCAGGCCAGCCAGAAACTGCCCCACACCGTGTGCATCGCCACCGCCACGCCATCACGCGCCCGGAAACTCGCGATCGCCGCGATCGACTGCAGCAGCCCGCCCGCCACCATCGCGAACGGGAAGATCAGCAGCGGCGTCGCCGCGTTGCCGTACCAGCCCGCCTGCCAGGCCCCCAGCATCAGGGTCGCCACCATGAACCCGAACAGGCCCATGATCGACGGAGCCGCGATCGGCGTCAGGAACACCCGGCTCCGCGACACCCACCCGGCGTGATCCTCCGCCGTCACCAGGTCCTCGAACCGGCGCGACCCGTTGCCGGCCGCGCCATCACGCGGACCGCCGTCGTGCAGGCCGGCCCGCTCATAACGTGGATCTGCCGCCATCAGTTACTCCTGTCCGGGGACCGTCCGAGTCCCCTCCGTACCGTGACCGGCGAGTTGCCGGTCAGGACAGTACATCGTTGTACGATATTCGTGCTTACCGTCCAGTTGATCATTAAACAGCTTGGATTACACGGGCCAGCCGGCCCAGCGGCCGCCATTGGCCGAACACGGCGTTTACACCGTCACACGATGGGAAGTGCGGGGCCCAAGATCGGCGACCGGGAGAAGCTGCGCACCTCCGCGGACGCGCATTGCCCCGCCCGCCGCCTTGCGGAGGTTGACCAGGCAGATGGGGCACATCGTCACGCAGTCCGGCGCAGCGGCGCGGAGCTGCGCGACCCGCCCGGCGGCGACGGCTTTCGCCGGGTAGAGCGACTCGGCGGGGCCGCCGCAGCACCAGGTCCGCTGCCGGGTGCTGGCGGGCTCGGTCACGCTGAGGCCCGCCGCGGTGAGCAGCTGACGTGGGGTCGATCGTGATCAACTGGCAGACCCCGTGGGCGCGGAAGATCGCCGCGATCCGCCGGGCGTGGCTGGCTACGGCCTCGTCCGCCCCCAGGTCATAGGCGAGCGCGCCTGCGTACAGGTCGTCTTCGTACAGCGGGGCAGCCAGGCCGGGCGCAGCTTGGGATGGATCTGCGACGGACACGGGGGCCAAGGGGAAGACGGCCAGCCAGTCTGCCACTGGCGGCTCACCTCAATGGCTCGCCTGTTCCGCTTCCGGTGCATTCGCGGTCCGTACGGACTGCCAGATGACAACGCTGAACCCGGCGACCGAGATCGCCAGCCCGGCCAGGCTGATCCAGTCCCCGGGCGTCATCTTCACCGGGTCATGAACGGTCAACCTGGCGAAGGGAAGGGCCACGTTGACCTTGTTCCGCGGCGACACGATCCTGGGCGCCGCACGTGATCTCGCTGCCGGGGAGGCTTCCTTGCGGCCGGCCATCTCACAACCTCCGATCAGCCAGACGATGCGCAGTTACGCCGCCTGTCAGCCCCGACGGTAGGCGGCTCCCAGGCGGGGAACCAGAACCCGAACGACACCTTTCAGCAGGCCGTAGGGCCCTCCGCCGTCCGGCCACCAGGCGGTGCCGGGCATGCGGGGGCTGCGGGTCCGGCAATGGCCGTCCCCGGGGCCGCGATCACCGCCTGGAGGGCGCGCTTGAATCGTTCGGCGTCCGGTTCTTCGAGCGCGGCGAGGAACTGCCGCTCGCAGTCGTCGGCCAGGCGCGCGCCCAGCCGCGGGGATCGGCCCTCCCCGGGAAGCCGTGATCCCTGCTGGGCGGCTGCCTGGCTTCCGGTCGCCACGTGACCCATCACAGCGTCTGATCGTCAGCGACACTGACGATCAGCTATGGTGAGGACTGAGGAGGCTACACCGCCGACACTTACCCTTATGGGTTCTTACGATCTTTCTCGGCGCTCAGGGGATAGTCGCAGCGTGGACATTCCCCTTCCCAATCGTCATCCGCAGTAAATTCCAAGTTACAATTAGGGCAGTGAATCAGTACTTGTTGGACTGACTCTCTGCCTGGAAGGGCAGATGGCGGTAGCTCCGTCATCGTCTTATCCACCTCTCTGCAAACCCATTATGTCTTCGTGCAGTAGTCGGCTGTTTATCTTGAGTTGGCCGGACCACGACTCGCGTCGCGGTCCACTTCGGTGCTTTATCGCCCTTGCCATACTTTAGCAGGATCCTTACTTGAGCAGCGGCCCAGTCCACAGGCAGCACGAAGATGAATGAACGATGCACATCTTGCCCTGGCTCAAGCCCAGTAGCTTTATCCCGCAGGTCCAAATGGGCAAAAAGATCCTCTGTCATCAGCGAGTCCGGTTTCCGCCACTTAATAAAATCTCCAGCGGGTGCGCATGACCAATTACGCGCATTGATCGGATAGACCTCGACTCTGGCTTTATAAGTAGTTTCGAAACTTAGGACGCTGTCCCCGCAATTCGTCACACCAACATCAACGAGCAACGCCATCCTAGACTCAACGGTAGCCACCGAACAATTTAAATAAATTGAACAGCGTGGCATATAAATCCGGTCCTGGCGAAAACGAAAGTAAGCCCAGACTGCGCCGATCACTAGCGCAAAAGCGGTGAAAACTTCCGCACCGGTCTGCAGCCATGTGGTCAAGGAATCAATGACATCGACCCGCACGGTCCCCGACGAGCTGACAGGCCCTAGCCCAAAGAAGTCGAGATTGTGCATCGCTCCCCCGCCAACAGTCACGTTACCCACCCCTCACATCAACCCCAGGGTAGGGCGCACCACTACAACCGCCAACCCCCGACTATCCTCGGATCAATCGAGCCAGCAGCGCGTTCTGCGTGCCCGCAGGTGCAACATCAGTGCTTGCTCACTATGTACTTCGGCCGTCAGCGCGGCGGCCAGGCAGGCCAGCAGCGATCTGTCCGCGGCAGGCTGACCACCCGGCTCGCCGCGGACTGATCTTGGGCGCGGTGGCGGGCCCGCCACCGGCCATCATGGCCGCCGGCGGGCCCGCTCCCCGCGCCGTGCCGGGCGAGAGAGCTGGCGGCAGGCGCTGGGGTAGCCAGCGCTGCCCGGGGCTACCCGGTACTGCAGGAGACGGTGGGCCACGTCCATTGGCCGTTGGGCGAGATCGTGACGCCCCAGTTGTTGCCGTTGCCGTTGGGTTTGGCGGTCATCACGTACTGGCTAGGCCAGCTGGCGTTGACGTTCCAGGTGGAGTACACCACCGCGGGGGCCACGAGGTGCATCGTCACGGTCCAGCTGTTGGAGCCGGTGACCGAGACGTTGAGGTTATACCAGTTGCTCCCATGCGACCCGGCCGACAGCGTCGCGGTGCAGCCGCCGCCGCCGCCACCGCCGCCGCCACCGCCGCCACCGCCGCCGCTGCTGCTGCCGGCGTTCACCGTGACGCTGGAGTTGCCGCTGCCGCCGCCCCAGGACTCGGTGGCGAGGATCTGGTAGCTGAGCGAGCCCAGGTTCATCCCGTGACTGGCCCACGCGTTGAAGAAGTTCTGCGTGGTGATGGTCCCGCTGCTCACGGGCGAGGTACGGATCGCCAGGTACTGCTCGAAGGTGGCGGTGCCCTGGATCGAGGGCTGGTTGACCTGCTGGTGCTCGTAGATGTTGTACGTCCCACCGTCGCTGGTGACCTGGCCCATGTACGTCCCGGCCGTGGGCGGCGAGCCCGCGTAGTTCTCCATGACGTAGTACTCGACGAGCGGGTTGGTCGACCAGCCGTACAGCGACACCAGGGTGGTGCCGCCGGACGCGCTGAGGTTGCTGGAGAAACTCACGGTGTGGTTGCTGCCGGGGTTCCAGCCCACGCCCGCGACGAAGTCGCCGATGTTGCTCCACGACGCCGAGTAGCTGTTGCCCGAGTTCAGCGTGATGCAGGCCGACCCGCTGCCGGCACTCCACATCTGGTAGTAATAGCCGCTGTTCGTGCCGGTCTGGTTCGAGCAGATGCTCGTCGCCGCGTTCGCGGCACCGGGCAGCATCGCCGTGGCCGCGGCCAGGATCGCCGCTAAGGCGACGCCCAGCAGCAGCCGGAGCCGGCTGCCGCGGGACGCTCGGGGGACATGCTGGACGGCATTCATGCGCGCCTCCCTGCGCGGGGCCGTCACCTGCGACGGCCGGGGGACCAGGCCGATAAAGCCTGACCGGCAGCTTCTGGATCTGCCGACGGCGTCAGTGTGAGCTGGCCAGATCGGGCCCGTCAATAATTTTCGGAAATGTTTCGGCGTGAATCTTAGGCCGTTATTTTCATGACGGGTTCCCTCCCCCGCCATTGGGGAATCGTGGTCAGTGAAATTTCGGCCAGGGGGTTTTAGGACGGCACAGGCTGAAAATTCCACCCGGGCGGACTCTCGCGAGCAAGCGTATTGGCAGGCAGGGATGATGATCGCGGCGACGGCGTGAATTCATCAGCGGCGGCTTATTGACCGCAAAATTGTGAGCGCGCATACTGCCGGTTATCTCCCGGCTCCCGCCATAAGCGCTGGCAGGAGAATTGTTAGCGCTAACGTTCGCGCGAAGCAACCGCCACCTGGCGGCAGAGGCCGGCGGCGGCGAGCGAGAGGAGGAGGAGGAGGAGGAGGAGGAGGAGGGCACGCGATGCGAGGGCAGCCCGGGCGTCCCGTGGGGGCGATGTCACTGGGGGGCGGGCTGTGGCGATGGCGGGAGGGCGGCATGAAGCGGACTCGCCGCCTACCGGGCGCCCGTGAAGAAACGCATTGCTCGCGCTGAGAGGCAGCCCGCGCTGGCCATGCACAGCGACGGCCTGCAGGCCTCTTGGTGATGGACCACGCGGCGTTCACCGTGCAGTTTCGTGCCGAGGAGCGCGTCGCGTTGCTTCGGCGTGAGCTTTCGTGGTTGCTGGCAGGCGCGCTCGCCGTTGAGCGCGATCTAGGGGCGCCTGGCCCACACGTGTCAGGCAGGCACGTCCATGCCGATCGTTAGGAGAATTTGGTATGCCTCAGGTAAGTCGGCTCAGATTTCTCAGCGGGCTCCTGGTGCTCGCGATGGCGGTCAGCCTGGGAGTGTTGAACCTGGGCGTAAAGCAAGCTCAAGCCGCGACGAGTGGGATCAGGGGCGTGAACTGGGCGGACCAGCGGGACAACTTCGTCAACGGTGTGTTGTATCCGTCGGGGCTGAGTTCCTCGGACAACTATTCATCGGCGTCAACGGTGGCCGATCGTGTCGTCGGGCAGCTCTTCTCGCTGACCGGCGCGAACACGGTTCGGATGCCGATCAACGAGCCGACGGTCGCGGACAACTGGAGCGCCTACACCGGCGCGATCGACGAGGCTCTCACGAAGGGCAACGTGATCTTGGCGTACTGGGCGGTCTCTGGCGGCAAGCCCGCGAGTACGAGCGCGTTCTACTCGATGTGGGACACGGTCGTCAACAGGTACGGCAGCAACTCCAACGCCTACTTCGAGGTGATCAACGAGCCGTACGGTTACAGCTCCACCGACCTGGACAACCTGTACAACGACTGGCTGAACCGATACCCGAGCGTGTCGCGGAGCCATGTGATCCTGGACGGCACCGGGGACGCGACGAACGTGTCGGCGGTCGGGAGTGACAGCAGGCTGGACAACACGCTGCTCGGCGTGCACGACTATTCGTTCTTCGTCGGCTCGCCCTACACGACCGAGAGCCAGTGGGAGAGCCAGTTCGCGAGTGAGGTCGGATCGTACGCGAGCAGGACGGTCGCGACCGAGTTCGGCGCGCCGATGTCACCGGGTTCGAAGAACGGCGTGTACTACGGGACGTTGGACTACAGCCAGTCGAGCAGCGTGTACTTCGTCGCCTACCTGCGCGGTATCACCAACGAGCTGCGCACCCTGGGCATGGGCAGCGTCTACTGGCCGGGTCTTCGCGACGGTGACTGGTACAGCATGACCTCGAGGAGTGGAAGCGGGTCGAGCATCGAGTTGACCGTGACCAACGCCTCCGGTCTGGCGCGCGTGCAGTACGCGTGGGGAATCGGCTCCGGTGGCGGCGGCTACGTCCAGATCGAGAACCGCGCCACCGGCCTGTACCTCGACGGCATGGGCCGTACCTCCAACGGCTCGGCCGCCGGCCAATGGCGCAACAGCGGTAGCAACAACCAGCAGTGGACCATCGTGCCCGACGGCAGCTACGTCCAGATCGAGAACCGCGCCACCGGCCTGTACCTCGACGGCATGGGCCGCACCTCCAACGGCTCGGATCTGGGCCAATGGTCGGGCAGCGGCAGCAACAACCAGCGTAACCAGTCAGGCCCCCTGTTGATCTGCGGCGTGTCGGTGCTGGCGTCCGCTTTGTGATCATGGTTTGGTTCGGGGATGCCGCATCCGGAGCAGCCCTCGTATGAGGAGCTGGCTGCCCAGGTCGCGGTGCTGAAAGGGATTGTGGCGGAGCAGGCCGCGCTGATCGGGACGCTGCGAGCCGAGGTCGCGGCGCTGCGCCTGGCAGGTGGGCCGGGATTCCTCGAACTCCTCGCAGCCCCCGAGCCAGGACGGCCCGGCGGCGAAGGCGAAGGCGCGTGGCCGGCAGGCGCGGCCAGGCCGGGCGCAGGGCGGGCAGAAAGGCCATCCGGGTGCGAGCCTGGCGTGGGCCGCCCGGCCGGATGAGACCCTGGCCGTCGAGCCGGGCACCTGCGGCGGGTGCGGCGCGGGCCTGGCCGCCGCGCCGGGACGGGTCGCTTCCGCGGTGCAGGTGCTGGATATCCCGCCGGCCGCGCTGATGGTGACCGAGTACCAGATGATGAGCCGCACCTGCGGGTGCGGGCAGGTCACGACCGCGCCGGCCCCGGCCGGGCTGACCGGCGGCCCGGTCTGCTACGGGCCGGGCGTGACCGCCGCGGCGACGCTGCTGGCCAGCACCGACGTGATCGGGATCGAGCGGGCCGCGGACCTGATGGGCGCCTTGTTCAGCGCGCCGGTTTCCACCGGGTTCGTCTCCCGGTGCCTGGTCCGGCTGGACGCGGCGTTAACCGCCGCCAGGTTCGAGGACGCGCTCAAGGACGGCCTGAAAGCGGCGGACGTGCTCGGTACCGACGAGACCCCCGCCCCGCTCACCACGGCAGCGGCCAGCGCGGAAGGGTGCACGAACCCGCACGTGTATACGGTGCGGACGATGAACGCCTATACCGGCGGCGGGCCAGACCTCATCTGGTACGGCGCGGCGGGGAACCGCACCAAGGCGTCGATCACCAGCTTCGGGATCCTGGACGGCTACCGCGGGGTCCTGGTCCGCGACGACTACGGCGGCTACCTCAGTTACGATGGCGGGCTCGCCGGGGTGCAGCAGTGCCTGGCCCACCTCTACCGCTACCTTGATGACGCCTACGCCACCGGCCCGGACTCCCAGGCCTGGACCCGGCAGGTAAATGGACCGAGGGCACCTCCGGAACCTACGTCACCTTCCAGAACCGCGCCACCGGCCTGTACTTCGACGGCATGGGCCGCACCTCCAACGGCTCCAACGTCGGCCAATGGAGCGGCAGCGGTAGCAACGACCAGCAGTGGAGCATCGTCTCGGTCGGCTGACGAGCGTTCCCCAGCAGCCGCCATGGTCCGCCGGCGTCCGGCGCGTCTGTGGGCTTCCTGTGGGGCCCTCGCCCCAGGCGCGGACTTGTGGGGCTTTTGTGGGCTTCGCGGTAGCACGCGGCCGGGCGCAGGCAGGTCTCGGATCCGCTTGCCTGGCCGGCTGACGGCTCTTTGCCCATGTCAGAGCTAAACGTGAACATGAAGCCAGGCGAAACGTGAAGCGTCGTCGCGGCTATGTGCTTGGAGCCGGAAGCCGCTCACCGTGTATGGTTGGCGCGGAAAGGGTCATTTACCAGCACTGTTGCGACGAACCCTTGAACCTACCCAGTACCTGGCGATCCGCTATGCGGACGCTCTCGCCACCGCCGGGGCCATCGCCTCCGTCGGCTCGAAAGGCGACTCATATGACTGTGAGACTGTCCGGTACCGTCAGGCGGCCTGACACTTGCTTACGACTGACCCCGGACTCGCGGGTGTCCTTGCTGTTGATCTGTAGGGGTATCGGCAGGCCATGAACTGGCAGCGACTGATCTTCGCGATTGGCCTGGTCGCTGTGGCCGCGAGCCTCGGCAGCCTGGCAACACAGAACGCACCGCAGACCTACGGGCGGCTGCGAAAGCCGGCCTGGGCACCACCGGAGAAGGTATTCGGCCCAGTCTGGACGGTACTGTATGCCGGTATCGCCGCGGCGGGCTGGCGGCTGCCCGGCCGCACGTCCAGGCGGGCCAGAGCGCTACACCTCACGCAGCTGGCGCTCAATGCCGCGTGGCCCGAAGCGTTCTTCGGCACGCGAAACAAGCGCGTACATGTTCTGCAGCGTTCCGGCACCCCACACGTCCATCAGGAGCGTCGACCACGTCGCTCCGGAGACACCCGGTGGCGAGCGGAACTGGGACTACCGCTTCACCTGGATCCGCGACTCGGTGTTCATGCTGTCGGCGCTCTACGGACCTGGCCGTCCAGCCGCGCGAGCTGGCATACGTCGGTGAGAGCTCGGGCCAGATGATGCGGCCTTGCGACCGGCTGATCGGCGCCGCGCTGAACGGCGAACGGTACCTATTCGCGCGCCAGGACACCGTCGAGGCCGCCTGGCGGATTGTCCAGCCCGTGCTCGGCGACGTCGTTCCGGCCATCCGGTACGCCCGCGCAAGCTGGGGCCCGGCTGAGGCGGACGCGCTCGTTCCGGCCGGCAAAACCTGGCACGACCCCGCGGGCTGAGCCCGTGCAGCGGGACGCCGGGCTGATCGCGGACGCTTCCGCCCTGAGACTCGCGGCCCGGCTGGGGCGGGCTCGCGCGGTCGGCGCCTTCATCGACCAGTCGATGGCAGCGCTCGAGCAGGCGCTGCCAGGCAGCATTGTCTCCTTCAACCGGCTGAATCTCACCGACAAGTCCGCCATGGTGACGTTCCGTCCCTACGCGGCCGGACGCGAGACGGCAGTGGACGGTACGGCGCGCCTGCTGGCCGAGCATCCGCTCTACCGGTGGTATACCTCGCAGTCAGACTGGTCGCCGGTCCGGATCAGCGACGTCTCGGCAGAGGAGTTCCGCGCCAGCCGGCTCTTTCTCGACGTGCTGCTCCCGGTCGGCGGGGCCTACGGGATTGCCGTGATGCTGACGCCGACCCAAGGCGCGGGCGACTGGACCTGGTTCATGGCCAGCCGGGCCGACCGCGACTTCACCGACGCCGAGCTCGCGTGGTGCGTGCGGCTCCAGCCCGCGCTGGTCGCGCTACACGCAGCACTGTCGCTGCCGCACGGGAGCGCCGATCCCGTCCTGCTGACCCGGCGCGAGCTGTACGTACTCCGCTACCTGGCGGCCGGGCTGACCGCCGAGACGATAGCCCGGCGGCTGTCAGTCAGTCCGGCGACCGTCCGCAAGCATCTGCAGAACCTATACGCCAAGCTGGGCACTTCCGATCGGCTGAGTGCCGTCATCCGCGGCCGGGACCTCGGGTTGCTCCGCGCCGATGAGCTGTCCCGTGACTTCAGCTGGGAGATCAGGGCGGACCTGCAAGGCAGCCTCTTCCGGCCCGACGCGCAGACCGGTGGCCGCTAACCCTACGCGCAACCACGTATGGCCGCGTCCCGGCGAGTCCGCCGATACTAGCCCCAACCGGCCAGCCCGCTCAGCTCGGCCTCTTTCGCATCGCACCCGGAGGTTCCTGAGATGACGAAGGCACGGGTCCCCAACGTGCTGGCGGCATTGTCCACCGCCCTGGTCACGCTGGCAGGGACGAGCGTGATCCTGATCGCCGGGGCCGGGCCTGCGGCAGCGGACCACGATCACCCAGGCGTCAACTTCGCGGCGGAGGCTCAACGCGTCGCGCACACGATGGTGTCGGCGCGGACGTCAGCCCAGCGGGAGAAGGCGCTCGAAGCGCTGTTCTCAGCGCTCGGCGTTCAGACCATCGACTACCAGGGCCGCGCGGTGACGCGCCGCCCCGACGGCGGGATGAACCTGTACGTCTACCCCTACGAGGTGACGCTGGAGGCAGGCGACGACGGCGCGCACAAGGTGGTGACCGCGGCGACGGTCGCGCAGGTGCTGTCGTTCGCGTTCGCCCGCACCCACAAGACGGTCTCGGCGACCTGGGTCGCGGCGACCCTTCGGAGCGCCGCCAAGGCCGCGGTCGCGCATCCGCGCAGTCAGCCCTCGCTGATTATGCTCGTGCTACAAGACCTCGGCGTGCTGCGCTCCTGGTCCCGGTCCAGCCTCCTGACGGCCACCAGCAAGGACTTGCGCCTGGACTGGGTTCAGCTGCAGGTGCTGCTCCTCGACCTGGTGGCGACAGTCACCAGCAACCGCGCCCTGCCGCGAGTGGCCACCGCTGGTGCCCAGAACGGGATCGAGCCGTCCGCGGGCCGGCAGCCCGCCGGATCCGGCTGCACGACGTGGGAGGACCGGGCCCGCGACCGCATCGCCGATCATGTCGTCGAAGGCGCAGCGGAACACCTGTTCGGCAAGGAAATCGAAGCCGGGGGTCTGGTCAAGATGGTCGAGGCGGCAGCGCATGGCACCGTGATCGCACAGTACACGAAGTACACGGCCGTGCCGCCGGACCCGTCGCAGACCAAATACGGCACCGAGGAGCCGGGTGCCCCGCTCGACTTTGGCATCCACGTCGAGTTCACCGCGGCGCTCAAAGCGGCGGACGTCGACTGCGGTGACGAAGACGGCTTCCATACCCCGCAGAAAGGGCCGATCGGTCATGTGCCGGTGCAGTGGGTCGCCGGCGACCTCGGCACGCACGGCACGCTGACCTGCGTGCCGGCGAATTGCGAGACGGCGGCCGGCGGGGCGCAGGAGGGGACCGCCATCTACCACTTCCAGCCCAAGCAGGAGATTCAGCCCTACAACAGCGGCCCGGAACTGAAGGACGAGGGCACCGTCCATGCCTCTCCCCAGGTCGTCAGCACGATGACCAGTCCCGTGCCCGGCATCGGCGAGAACATCAGCCTGCTGCTCCGCGCGATGCCCTGGACTGTTACCTGGCACGAACCGCACCCGACCCGAATCGTTTACACGCTGCACGACGTAGAGACCATGACCGACGTGCCGTACAACCCCTGCGGAGGCGGCTTCTGCTCCGAGACCGGCGTGGAAAACCAGACTCGCGACGTCACCTACACCAGCACAATCCCGCTGACCGGGCTGGCCTTCCAGGGCGTCTACGCGGGCGACGCGGACGTGACCGGCAGCGGCTCTGATGTCTATACCGAGACCATCATGACCGGCGACTCGAGCTGCCCGGTCGACACCGCCACCACAACGCTGACAGCGTTCCATCCGGGCCGCGTGCACATGGCGGTCAGCTGGGACGGCGACAACGGCGTGATAACGGGGCTGGCAGCCACCGTCATTGACCAGGGCGAAGAGGACTACGGCAGCACCGACAGCTGTAGCGGCCAGTCCTGGACAGGTACTACCACGATGCGGTTCGCCGGGGTCCCGCCGTTCGCCAATCAGGGCCCGTTCACCGACAGCGGCTGGCAGACCTCTCCCCAGGATCCGGACGCGCTCGGCATCGACACCGAGACGTGGGTGGACGACTTCGAGGGTTACGACCAGACGTGGACGGTGACCATCGAGGTGCTGGCCAGCTAAGCGGTGCTCGCCAGCTCAGCTCACCGGAAGCCAGGCGGCCTGGCCCTGCCGCCGGGGGTCCTGGTGGTGCCCGGTCCGCGATCCGCGGGTCGAGGTGCTCGGCGGCGACGTAGGCGACAACGACCGCGATGATGACTAGCGGCGTGACCGTGGCGGCATCGGAGGATAGCAGGAGCACCGCGAGCAGCGCCGCCATCAGCGGCGCCGGAGCATCGCCGCCATCATAGCGCCCATGCCCATACCCATCGCGGCGATGACCGGCAGTCCGGACAGATGGCCGAGCGCTACCCCGGCCGCTGCGCCGAGGAAGATGCTCGGAAACACCGGCCCGCCGCGTAACGTCGCGAGTGACAGCCCGTACGCGCAGCCCTTGCAGAGCAGCAGCAGGAGGACCGCGCCGAGTCCGATCGCTGCCCGGTGCGCGACGATGGGTGCGAGCTCATTCTGGCCGGGGAACAGAACGTAGCTGGTGGTCTTGCCGGTGACCTGGCTGAACAAGACCGCCAGCCCGGCGATTACCAGGCCGGCGAGCGCCGTGACGATCAGGATCCAGCGCTCTGCCAGCGGCCGGACCGCCAGCGCCAGCTTGCGGATCAGCGCGATCGCGGCCGCCGCGGCCAGCCGACCACGACGGCGACCCTGTTGGGCGACTTGCCCATCTCCGGGAAGCAAATGAGACCAAATGAGACCACGAGGTCAGCGCGACGACCCGGACGGAAAGCTACACCAACATCGCCGCAGGTCAGATTTGGTTG
>CAWINT010000009.1:0-124896 GCA_963837515.1 uncultured Actinomycetes bacterium | reverse complement strand
GGTGGCATCACTGCCCGCCAGCCGCACCCTGCCGCGCCCGGCCAGCCGCTAGGCGGCGGGCCGCAGATGGTGGAGATCAGCCGCGACGGCAAACGCGTCTACGTGACCAACTCGCTGTATGCGGCATGGGACGAGGTCTTCTACCCTGGCGGCGTAGGCGCCTGGATGGCGAAGCTCGACGCGGACGCCAGCAGCGGCGGGCTGGTGCCCGACGAGCGGTTCTTCCCGCACCGGGACGAATTCCGGGGGCTGCGGGTCCACCAGACCCGGCTGCAGGGCGGGGACGCCTCCAGCGACTCCTACTGCTTCACCAGGTAACAGCCGGGAACAACAGACAAGCTGGCGCCCGATGACGCACGGGCACGCGGTGGTTTACGCCGACCGGTCGGCTGCCTGGACGCACGCCCCGGCCATACCGTCCGGCGCGGTGCTGGCCGGCGCTGGCCTGGTGGCGGCCGCGACCGTGGCCGGGGTATGGCTGGCCCGCCGCCACCCCGGGCGGCGGCAGATCTGGTTCGCCGCGGCCGCGGGCGCGCTGCTCGCCATCGCGGGGCTGCACCTGCTCCCCGATGCGTGGCGGGGTGCCCGCGGCGCGGGGATCTGGCCAGGCCTGGTACCGACGGCTGCGATCGCCGCGTTCGCGGCCGCGGGCCTGGCCGCCCGCGTCGGGTGCAGTTGCCAGGAACACAAGGAGCAGGCCAACGGCGCGGGCACGGCGGCGGCGCTGACCGTTCACCGCTTCCTGGAGGGCGCCACCATCGCACTGGCCGACTCGGCGGTGGTCGCGCTGGCACTGACCGCACACGCTCTCGGGGAAGGCCTAGCCACCGGGGCGCTGCTTGGTGAACAGCCGCGCCGGCGGGTGGCGGGCTGGCTGGCGCTGATGTGCCTCAGCCCGGTCAGCGGCGCCGCCGCAGCTGACGCCTTCCCCGTCCCCGTGGCTGTCGAGCCGGTGCTGCTCGCCGTGGCGGCCGGGGTCCTCGTCCAAGCCGCCCGGGTCAGCCTGCGCGCGGCCTTCCGCGGCCTGCGGCCCAGCCGTCTGCTGCTCTCTGGTCCCGCTGCAGCTAGCCGAGTACGGGGCCGGCTGAGCACGCATTGGCCGATGATCGGGGAGTAACCACGCGCCGGGCACGGCTACTGCCACGCAGATAAGCCAAATCTGCGTGCAGGCCGTTCCGCCCGAACTCTGTACTGTACTGCACTCGTCCAGAACGGCGGTTCCTGCGCGAGTTCGCCGTCACGGTCGGTGTTCTTGGCGCCGGTCCGCCTGGCCGGCGGCCAGCCAGGCGGAGGTGTACCGGCTCGCTGGTGTGCTATCGGGCGGCTCCGGCGACGTAGGCGGCGACGATGTAAGTGGCGTGGCGGTCCAGGGAGGTGCGGGCCCGGTCATAGCGCATCGTGGTGCGTGGATCGGCGTGGGAGGCGGCTTCCTGCACATCCCGCAGCGGTACGCCGGCGTCCAAACTGGTAAAGAGCATTGTTGCCAGCGTGCTGAATGGGTCAGCGTGACGACTGACCGCTGGCGGCATCTACCCTCGTCGCTGCGCCTTTGACGTTGCGGTGGCCGCATCAAATCGTCTCGTGATGCAACGAGATCAGATGCAACATTGACTCGCCTGACGCAAGTCGGCGTTCGCGTACGGTCCTGACCTGCGGTTTCGCGATCACGAGCGCCCTCAGTCTGGCTGTGGCTGCGTCCCGTATCCCCTGTGGCACCGTGATCGCACTTCCGGGGGAATGTTGCATCAGATGCAATTCTGCCTATTTGGGCGGCGGTGATGAACGCGTGCCGCAGCGTGTGCGGGCCGACCGGCTTGGTGATCCCGGCCCGGCGGGCGACGCGGCGGACGATCCGCCCGGCGCCGTGGCGGTCCAGCCGACGCCCATCGGCGGCCAGGAAGACCGGTCCTTCGATGCGTTCGCCGATGGCCAGGTCGATCGCCCGGGCGGTGCGCGGCGCGAGCGGGACGGTGACCACCTTGCCGCCCTTGCGGGTGACCACTAGGGTCCGGTGGCCGCGCTCGATGCCGAGCGCCTGGATGTCAGCACCTGTGGCTTCGGAGACCCGCAGCCCATTGAGGGCCAGCAGCGAGATCAGCGCATGTTCGGCGGGTGTGCCGAGTCCGGCGGCGACCAGCAGCGCGCCGAGCTCGTTTCGGTCTAGCCCTACCGCGTGGGATTCATAGTCCAGCCGGGGCCGCCGCACGTGTGCGGCAGGGGAATGGTCGAGGAGTTCTTCTTCGACGGCGTAGCGGTAGAACCCGGCGATCGTGCTCAGCCGTCTGGTGATGGTGGCGCGGGCGCGGCCGCGTGCTTCCATGTCGCGAGCGAAGAACTCGATGTCAGCGCGGCGGGCGGCGAACAGGCGCAGCTGGTGCTGCTGGCACCAGCTGGCGAACTGGCGAAGGTCCAGCTCGTAGGCCTGCCGGGTCAGGCCGCTGTATCCGGCCAGGAACCCGGCTAATGCCAGCCGCTCGGCGTTGGTGAACACCGGTGTGATCGGGACGAGAGCGGTGGACGGGATCGTGGTAGCCATCGGGCACCTCCGGAGACTCGCGCTGAGACCCCGATGCTGGGCCAGCCGAGGCCCCAGCGAACAACGAGAACCCCAAGGTAAGACGACTCCAGTCATCACACCAGGTCACCGCGTGCGTCGTATGGAGACGAGCCCATCACCCAGTTACCGCACCCTGCCGAATATGCGCTCGCGAGGTTTCCATTGCCGGATGGCGTGTGGGCACGCAGATATGCGGTTATGTCGCCTAGGCGAATCCGGTCATGTTCGGATTCGTCCGACCGGATGACCTGTCTTGTCAGTTCAGCCGAACAGCATCCAGTCGTGCAGCGCCTCCACCCGGTCGGGGGGCAGTTGTGTGTAGACAGACAGCTCTTCGGGGCTGCTGAATCTGCCAAGCTGGTCCCTAACTGTGACAATGGCCGCGGATTCGGATGCTGTCAGCTCCAGACATGAAGCCAGCACGTCGCCGGGCACGTGATTGACATCGACCAGCCCGCCATCGTCGTAGTCGTGCGGCACATCGGGCCTGCCGATTCCTAGCTCGCGTGCGAGTGCGGGGTTGTCCTGGGCAAGTTCGCGTGCGTGCTGTCTGCGGTGCATCCGGTCACGGGCCGCGGTAAGCGCCAGGTCACTGGCACGCGAGTCGCTTACCATGTCCTGCCCCGGCCGGAACGCGACAAAGGTATGCACCGCCGCAACCCCCATCAGCAGAATGGCCAGGCCGCCAGCGGTCACCGAAACCGCGTCGTCGGTGGGCCCTGCGATGGACATCAGGACCATCACCGCGATGACGGCGGCCAGGTACCCGGCAAACACGACCCAGTCCCGTGCCCGCCGCCGGGCGAGTGCAATCCGCAGGAACGGCGCAAACGCGAGCAGGGAAAGCGACCATATGGGCACCGACGCCCAAGCGAGTTGCCGGAGACGGCCAGACCCGCCACTGGCCTGCGGCCGATCTGGCGGCCGCCCCCCAGGCACGGGCGCGGGCAGCCTCGCGCCGCTACCTGGCTGGCCCGCCACCGGCGTAGTCATGGCATCCGCCCCAAGAATGGTGGAGTTTACAGGCGGCCAAGCCGCCCTCATATCCACCATCGCGCGGCCACGGCAGGGCGCCAGGGCCGTTCGCCCATCGGGCAAGGCCGAAGGTCCCGCCTGGCCGATCCCGCGGCACCTTACGAAGCCAAGGCGTCAGGTCAGCCTCTCACCCCACGACTGGCACCTCGTGGCCAGATACAACGCGCTCACGTCCAGGTTGGTCGTCACGGGCGTTTATGGATGCCTATCCCCATACCAAGATCCATCCGGCGCCCCGCCCGGCCGGCATCCGGGGAAGGGATCACCAATCTGGTGGCCCGGCCGCTCAGGGGCGCCCTCCCGCGGCGGGGCGCTCTCCCGCGGCGGGGCGCTCTCCCGCGGCGTCCTGGCAGCCGCGGCCGTGACGAACCGGCTCATGTGACAAATAGCCTCGGCTTCTGGCCCGAATGTCCCTTCCCGGCCCTTGTGGGGATCCATAGCGTTCGGCTGAGGCAGGATAGCCGCGGACGGGGATTGTCAGGTCTTTCGGGCAGGACTGTTTGAGAAGGCCGTGGCAGTCGCGGCCCGCTTGCTTCGACTGGCCTCGCGCCAGAATGTCCATTGCGTCAGGCCGCGCGGCACGTGGCACGTGGACCTGGCCGCGTCCATAGCTGGAGGTCCGCAATGTCAGCCATTACCAGTTCCTGTGCCGCGGGCCTGGTCATCGCGGTGGTCATCGCGGTGCTTGCCACCGGGTGCGGTGGGACCAATACCACATCGCACACGCCGTCGCGTAGCCCATCCTCAAGTGCAGCGGCGCTGACGGCGGCGGACCTGGCCTGGATCCAGGCGATCACGGAACTGCACAAGAAGATCGACAAGCCGTTCATGGCGAGCAGTATCAACATGACTAGGGCGAAGATGATCGAACTCGGGGATTCCCTCCGATCTTGCAGGCGCGAGCTAAACCGGATCGCCGCCCCCAGCCCTCGTCTTCAGCCTGTCTACGAACTGGTCAAAAAGGCGTGCGATACCTACGCCAAGGGGGCACGGTGCTTCGCAAGGGAGGCAAACGTCGGTGATGCCGCCGGTGCGGTTATCGCCGGTACCCGTGAGGAGCGGATCCAGCGACGGGCCGACGCATGCGGGGTTCGCGGCCGAGGGAAACGGCAGCAACCTCATGAGCGAGGCCGAGGCGAAGGCGGCCGAGATCCGGGCCCAGTTCCGGTAACCGGCAGGGGGCCCGGCAATGCCAGCGGCTTTCGAGCGAAACGGTTGAAGACCGGCCTTGCTTATGGTTGCGCTGTGTGATCGTTCCTGGCTGCGGGCTTGTTGTTCAGGTTTCCTGCAGGACGGGTGAGGCCCCGGATAAGAAGTGTGATTACCACGTCCCACTTCCCCAGCCGGAGCCTCTCGTGCCTTCTTACCCTGTCCCGGATGCTGCCGTGCCCGTTTCGGCCGGGATGATCATCGCGGTGCCCGCGGAACTGGTCGCGCCGCCGCTGAGGAACGGCCGCGGCTTGGGGGACTCGGACAGGTCGGCGCTGGTCGTCGGGGGGACGGAGAAGATCCGCACGGGCGGCACCACGGTGTTCCTGAAGGTCGTGGCGGTCACAGAGGCCGTGGTGACGAGGGACGGGCAGGTCCGGGCGGAGGGCCGCCCGTACGACCATGCGACGCTCGGCCCGCTGGAGGAGTGGCTGGACGCCCAGGCCGGGGCGGGAGTGATCGATGGCATCGCGGACCGCGCGGTCCTGGACAGCAGGTACGTCAAGGGACGATACCGGCGGCTGCTGTCGGCGGCTTTCATGATCCGGGCGATCGTGCTCTGGACCCTGATGCCGGAGGGGCAGCTCAGCGACGTCATCATCGCGCTGGCCGGGGACCTGGCCCTGCTCCCGTGGTCCAGGCGGTGGCATCCCGCGTCGGAGCGGGCCTGCCTGGACTGGCGCAAGGGGCTGGGCCCCGCCCCGCTGGCCGAACTGCAGGACACGGTGCTGGCCGCGGCCGCCCGCGGGCACGCGGAACGGGACGACTGGTCCCTCACCATCGGGAAGGACGAGCCGCTGACCGTGCACTCGGGCGACGGGTCGCTGCTGCGGGTCCCTGACACGCCGGGTAACCGGGCCGCGTTCGGGTCGGTCGGCACCGCGGACGGCTCGGCGGCATGGCCGTGCGTGCGCCTGTTCCCCCTGAACAGCGTCTTCACGAGATCCCTGCTCGCGATGCCATGGGGAGCGGCCGGGACGGACAAGACCGCCTCCGAGCAGCGGCTCCTGGACATGGCGATGAGGGAGCACCCGCACGTCTTCACGAAAGGCCAGGTCTGGCTGCTGGACCGGCTCTGGCACGGCGTTCCCCGCCTGAAGGCCCTCGCGGAGCTCACGCACTGGGCCGTCCGGCTCAAGTCCGACATCACGCTGAAGAGGGTCTCGGAGATCTATCCGGATCACTCGTACCTGGCCGAGGTCTCCGGCGACGGCGTCACCCTGACCGTCCGCGTCATCGAGTACTTCGCCGAGATCGAGGGCCAGGAGGTGAAGGAGATGTTCTGCCTGATCACCAGCCTCCTGGGCTGGGAGGATCACCCCGGTCCCGAGCTTGCCGCGCTCTATGAATGGCGGTGGGACGGGTCCGAGACCGCGCTCCGGGAGGCCAAGGCCCCGCTGCACGGCGCCGGGCCAGGCACCGGGGCGATGCTCCGCTCCGGCAGCCCTCTCCTGATCGCGCAGGAGATCGCCGCCTGGGCCGTCTCGGCGGAGATGACCCGCGGCGTCACCCGCGACGCCGCCCTGGCCGCGGCCCCCGCCCGGAAAGGACGCCGGGCCGGGCAGCCCGTCCGCTACCGCGACCTGTC
Source organism: uncultured Actinomycetes bacterium (assembly GCA_963837515.1). GTDB lineage: Bacteria > Actinomycetota > Actinomycetes > Streptosporangiales > Streptosporangiaceae > RYN-230. The sequence goes on along the minus strand of CAWINT010000009.1, from coordinate 118,507 downwards.
CCTGGCCCGCGCCCGCCGCCTCATCCTCGCCGCGATCCGGACCGGGACGGCCGCACACACGACGCTGACCGGCAAGATCGCGGAATACAGGACCATCACCGACAGGAACCGGCACCGCAAGCGCAAGTCCAAGTCCCCCAGCACCTCCGGCCACGCCAGCCGGGAGGACACGGTCACCCGCATCGCCCCGGCCGTCATCATCATGGCCAACAATCCGGCCTGACCAGGGAAAACATCAGAAACCGCACTGCGGAAACCCGTCAAGCCACCATAAATCATCCCGGCCGGGCCGTGGAACCGGCCCGCCACCGGCGCGGCATGCCGACCACAGTCATGCCCTCTCACCGGCAACTACAGAACGTCATCGGAAAAGAGAACCGCCCATCAGGGCCCAAACCCCGAAAGCCCGTGGCATTGGGGGGCCCGGTTCAGCGCCTCAGCGGGCTGGGCCACGACTGGCACAACGTCATGCACGTGATCGCAGCCGTGGTAAGCGACGGCCTTTATCGGGGCATGACCGGGCACGGGGCAGTTCGATCGTGGCGACTACGCTCAGCGGCTGAGCGAACTGCCCGACGACTGGCCGCTACCGCAAGCACTCAGGCCGCATTGACTGTGGGCCCATAACGATCTTTCGGGCTGGGTAGCCAGCCGGATTCCCGCAGCCGCCGCCAACCCGCCCAGATCGGATCCGGCATCTGAAGAGGCCGCTCGGTGTCTGACTGGGCGTGACGCACGGGAGTGTTGCGCCTGGCTGAGGGCGCCGCTGTTTGCATGCGCCGTCGTGCCGGGCGGGAGGTGCCAGGCTGAGGGCATGGCGCCGGAAAGCCAGCGGACAGGGAGATCGCCCTTGCCCGGCTCCGCGCGGTGCTCGACCGGCTGATCCGCGACGGCACGGCAACAGCACGCACCGACGGCAGCGTCCACCCTGCGTTCCCGGTTGCGGTCGGGCCGGCGAAGGCGCGGCGATCCGTTCCTGGGTGATCCGCGAACACGCAGCCCGCACTGTCGAGGTCGGGCTGGGCTGTGGGATCTCGGCGCTGTTTGCCTGCGAGGGCCCTGCTCACGATCGGCGGGCCGGGCACGCGTCATGTCGTCATCGACCCGCACCAGGACACCAGGTTCGCTGCCCTGGGCCTGCAGGGCCTGGGCGAGGCCGGAGTGGCCGGGCTGGTGGAGTTCCATCCCGAGGAGTCGCAGATCGTGCTGCCCCGGTTGCTTGCCCAGGGCCAGTTCGACATGGCTATCGTGGACGGCAACCACCGATTCGACGCCGTGTTCGTGGACCGTACTACTTGGGGCGGCTGCTGCGTGCGGGCGGGATCGTGTCCCTCGACGACTACCAGCTGCCCGGCGTCGCACGCGCCGCCTCGTTCTTCACCGCCAACCTCGGCTGGGGTGTCGAGGAGACCAGCAGCGCCGACCATCGCCACCACTGGGCCGTGCTCCGCACCGGCACTAGCCCCGACACCCGGCCATTCGACTACCTCGCCAACTTCTGCTGACCACCCCGAGCGGTGGTCCTGCCCTACCGTCGGAGTATGGCTGCCAGGAAACGGCCCACCCCCGAGGACGCGGCCACTGCCCGCCAAATCCTGCTCGACGGGCTGGCACGCGATGCAGACACCTTCGAGCTGCTGAGCGAGCTTGCGCCGCTGCATCCGCGCGACAACACCTTCCCCGGCGAGGTCCTGCTCCGCCTCGCCGCCGACGCGCTGGACTGGTGCGGCGCCAACCGCGCTGACCCGCTGACCCTGGAGGGGATCCGGGAGCGGTTCCTGCCCGAATGCACATTCCGCGGCCGGCAAAACCAGAAGCTCCAGTACGCGGTCCTCGTAGCGGCCGCGCTGCGCGGCGGGACCGATCCGGACCTGCTCGATGAGGTCGCCTGGTGGCAGACCGACGACTTCTGGCAGTACGCCCTGTTCGCAACGGTCGCCTACATACGCGCGGCCGCCAACCGGGCAGGCGTCCCAGTGCGCCAGGCATGCCAGGACCTGGCCAAGCAACAGGACCACCCAGCGCCATAACCCACTTCGGGACGCGTTTGAAGCGGTCATTTGATGGGCGGAGCAGCCGATCATAATGGCCGATCTTGTGCACCGACCGCGGACCAGCGCAGGTCGCGGAGCGTGATCCGGTCATCAGCCCGCGCGGCAGCGGATCGCCGATTCCGCGTGGCCCGTGTGAGGGTCGCGGCGCAGGTTGCCGGGCGCAGGCCGTCCGGTTCTGGGCGCATCGGTGGGTGGGCAGGCGGTCGCGATCAAAGAGGTTCGTCTGAGAGTCTCCGTATGGGGCAGGAGTTCCAGGGGGAGCGGGTGTTGTATCGATGGTTTTGGCGTGACTACCTCCGGCGGTCCCGTGATGCTGGCCGGGGGATGGCTGCCACGAGGCGATGTAGCCAGCCTGGATAGCCATCGAAGGGTTTGTTGGCAAGGGTGGGCATGGGTGATCGCGGGGGTGCGTGCTTGGCGTTTCGATCTGGCGCCCGTTACGCCGGGCCGGTGCTGTATCTGATGGGGGTATCAGTGGTGGTGTGAGGTCCGCCGGCCAGGAGCATCCCGTCAGGGTGCCGGGCGGCGGCGGGCTGCGATCGGGCTGGCTGGCCGCTTGGCCGGGGCCGGTGCCGGGCAGCAGGCATGCGCTCCTGCTGCTCGCCTCGGCGATGCTGCTCGCGATGACCACCTGGTTCTCCGCGACAGCGGTCTTGCCGCAGCTGCGTACTGCCTGGGCGCTGACGATGCTCCAGGCAAGCTTCCTGACGATTGCCGTCCAGGTCGGGTTCGTCGCCGGCGCCCTGGTGTCCGCGTTCTTCAATCTGGCCGACATCTTTCCAGCCCGCACGCTCATGCTGCTGGGCGCGCTGGGCGCCGCAGCCGCCAACGTGCTGCTGGCCGGGGTGCACTCGGCCGGCCCGGCCGTCGGCTTGCGGGTCCTCACCGGGGCGTTCCTGGCTGGGGTGTATCCGCCGGGGCTCAAGGCGATGTCCACGTGGTTCCGGGCCGGCCGCGGCACCGCATTGGGCATCATGGTGGGGGCGCTGACCCTGGGCTCGGCAGCACCACAGTTCCTCAACGGGATTGGAGGTGCGGACTGGCGTACCGTCATCGTCGCGACGTCGGTGCTGACGGTCCTGGGCGGGCTGACGGCCCGGTATCTGGCGTCCGATGGGCCATTCCCGTTCCCGAAGGCGATCTTTGATCCCCGGCAGGCAGCCTCGGTGATGCGCAACCGTGCGGTCCGCCTCGCGGTCCTTGGCTACTTCGGGCACCAGTGGGAGCTGTATGCCATGTGGGCCTGGATCTTTGCCTTCAGCCATGCGGCCTTCACCTTTCATGGCGATACGGATTCCGCACGGGACGCCGCGTTCGCCGCGTTCGCCATCATCGGCAGCGGCGCGGCTGGCTGCTGGGTCGGCGGCATCCTCGGGGACAGGTGGGGCCGTACCCGGCTGACCCGGCTGGCGATGGCGCTGTCGGGCACGTGCTGCGTGCTGATCGGCCCGGCCGCGCATCTCGGCGTCGTACCGATGATCGCTGTGGCGGTGTTCTGGGGTTTCTGGGTGGTTGCCGACTCGGCTCAGTTCTCCAGCATCGTGACCGAGACCAGCGAGCCGCGCTACGCGGGCACCGCGGTCACCTTGCAGCTGGCGACGGGCTTCACGCTGACCGTAGTGACCATCTGGCTGATACCGGTCGTGCAGCAGGCCGTCGGATGGACCTGGGCCTTTACTGTCCTTGCTCCCGGGCCACTGCTCGGCGTCGCGGCCATGACCAGGCTGTTGCACGCCCCCGAGGCCAGGCTCATCGCAGGCGGGCGAGGCTAGCAGAAGGACGTGACGCGTGCCCGCGGACCTCACCGGCCAGAGCCGCCCCTACTGCGGGCCGCCCAGCCAGAACGTGGCGATCATGATGAAGCCGGAAGCGGTCCGACAGCTGAAGCTCGTCGCTGCGTCATCGCCCACCCACTCCCACAGCTACACGTTGCCTGCGAGTTCGCCGCCACGGAGCAAGCCGGCCCGGCGTCGGGCTGCCGCCGCGAATCGCCTCAGCACGCCGCGGCCTCCCGTGGTTCATCGTGGTGAACCCGCGCACGACCTGCCCACACCAGGCTGCCCTTTGAATCGGGGCAGCTCATGCCACCCACCAACGTCGACACCGAATAACCGTTATGCGCTGCCCGACGGCATCAGAGTCCGCACACCGAAACTGCGCAGATCGGCGGATATCGCGCGGGCGGTCACTGACGATCGGTCACGCTCCGCGATCGGCTCTAGGCGCTAACGCGTGGGCTTCGTGATCGTCAAGCAGCATCCTGACCTGACGGATGCTCGCACTCCTCGTAGCTGAGTCCGCTGCAGACTCTCGGTTGTTGACGTACCTCATTGCGGCAGATCCGGGCGTTCGCTGCCACCGATGTTTACGCATAACCATGCAGGCTCGTCGGCTCGCGCAGGCGCCAGGACCTTGATCAGTAGTTGCTCCGGTTGGCGCCGACGACCCGAACACTTCCACCCAATTCGGCGCGGCGGGCTGGCCATGACCTGGGCCACAATGCCTGACCGAACTTGGGTGATCTGCGTGTGCTGGTCGCGTCGGCGATCCTGCGCCCGGTTGGCGCGGCGTTCCGCTGGTGTCAGGCAAACCTGCCTGGCGGCAGGCAGCTTCCGGCCGGGCCAACCTGCTGGACGCGCCGCCGCCGCTGGCCGCGTTGCTCACGGCCTGTACGCCCAAGGCCGCTCGGGGGGATCGGCTGCTCAAGCTCCGCCGTTGCGTTCCCACGGAACCGGCCAGCGTGGTGGCTGACGTGATCCTGTCGGGTGCGTGCGGACCAAGCGCGCAACCGCATGGTCGGCGCGGAGCGCGCGGTCGTCCTGTTACGGTGAGCCCGGCCAGATCAGCGAGCTGTGCCGCACTGGCGTGCCCGAGCCCGTGGGCACGACGTCAAGATCAGGCTGCAGAGCACCGCAGAAGAGACCTGTTGACCGGCTCAGCCAGGTGTTGAGGTCCTGTCGGTCAGCGAACCCCATACGGACTGCGGCCAGGTCCGGTCCCTGCCGCGGATGCTCGGCGACGGTGCAGCCGCTCACAAGCGATGCCTACTCGGGCATCCTGGCACTCATGACCCTCGCAACAGCCCACGCAGCGGCGCAGCCGTTCAACGCGGATTTCTACGTCGCCGCCGCCACAGTCATCCCGGTTCTGTTCCTCGCCGCCGCTATCACCGGCAGGACCTATCCCCTTCTGGCCCGCGTAGCCGTTGTCTTGCGGCAGCAAGCGGACGAGCCGCCGCGTGCCATTGGCTTGGCTGATGCCGCCAAGTGGCTGGGTGCATTTCTCGGAAGCTGGCTCAGCGTGCTGGCCATCGTCTACTCAGGAGCGGGCGAGATACTCGCGCTCGACGTCTTGTATCGCCGACATGCCACCCCGCCAGCCGGCCCGGCTGTTCTCTGGAGCGTGATAGTGCTCACAGCTGCGGTCGTCGCCGAGCCGCTCATCACGCTCACGCTGGCTGGCAAGCCGCGCGGCACGGATGACGAGCCTTCTGGCCATCGCGAGCGGCCCGGGGCTGGCAACCGCGGCAGCGAGGCCGACCCGGCGGGAGAAATGGGCGCCGCTCCTGAGTGAGGATCAACGCAGGCACGGCGAAGAGCCGACATTCGCACGAGTCCGCTTCAAGCCGGCGACGCTGAGCCACCCTGGTTGGCGAGCATGCCACTGCGGTGGAGATGTCGGCCTGTATGGCGACCTCGACGACGGCGCTCAGCACCGCTGACCGCTGTGCGAGCGACTCACCGGTCTGCAGAAACTCGGGCGAGGCGAGCTTGTTGCGAAGGCGGCCCGACGGCACGACGAGGCTCCGGTCAGGACTGTGGCCGATGGCCGATGCAGGTCCGGAGACGCGCTACTTTCGGCAGGAGCGCCGACGGGCAACCGGGCACGATGCGCGGCATGACCGGACAGTGCCCGGGCAAGCCGGAGCGAATACTTATGCGAGCCTTACAGGTCGCCGCCGACGTGGCCTGTTCAAGCGACGAGCCGCAGACCGCGCTCGCCGGGCCGCCGTCCGGGGCGATCTTGAGATCGGCTTCCTGAGAGGGATGACAGTCCCCCGAGAACGAATGTTCTGGAGCATAAGTACCTCGACCGCCCGTAAGCGCCGACGCGTTATTTCTTTCTAAGCTAAGGTAAAATGTCCCTCTAGCTGAGGGCCGGCTATCCTATGGGAGAAAGGACACGGCCCAGAAGCTCCTCACTGGCGGATCAAATGATTCACTGTGGTGATCATGGTGCTTTCGGGAGCTATCCGGGGACGGTCGGCCGGTGGCGCGCTGGGCCGGTTAGGTTGGGGCGATGTGGCCGACCCAGCTGCAAGCAACGGAGTCACGGCCGCTTGGCTGAAGGCCTGCAGGACCGTCGCACCGGTCGCGGATGCGCCGGACACTGCCGTCTGCGCGTTGCGATGTGCGGGCGTCCGCGCCACCGCCCGGCCGAGCCGATGGCAGGGGGCGAAGAGTGACGAAGGTGCTTGTATCTGGCTTCGAGCGTTATGGCACGACACCGGTCAACCCTGCGCAGGGCGTCGCCGAAGCGCTCGACGGCACACAAATCGACGGTGCCGCGGTCACCGGCCTGGTCGCACCGAGCAGATGGTTCGACTGCATCGACGTCGTCGCCGACGCTATCGACCGGACCGCTCCGCATCTCGTCGTGATGCTGGGCGAGTACGGCGGGCGATCGATGATCACTGTCGAGCGCATTGCGCAGAACCTCAACGACTCCGCCCGCTACCGGGTGGCCGACAACAACGGCCGGGTGCTGGAGGACGACCTCACCGATCCCGCCGGTCCCGTGGCGTACTGGTCAACCCTCCCCGTACGCGCGATGGTCTTGGCGATGCGCGAGGCCGGCATCCCCGCCGACATCTCCGACGCGCCCGGCACGTTGATGTGCAACCACCTCATGTACGGCGTGCTGCGATACGTCGCGACCCACCACCTCCCTCCCCGTGTCGGATGGATCCATCTACCCCACCTTCCGGAGGTGGCTGTCCTGGATATCAACCTTGGGGCACCGAGTATGTCGCTGGCCACGTTGACTGCCGGGGTCCGTGTCGCCATCTCCGCGGCGCTGGCGCACGCCAAAGACGTCCACGCCCACGTGCACTCCCGGCTGCAGATCTGAGTGAGGCCGGCCCTTCCGCCGCCTGTCAGATCACCGAACGCGGAGCTTCGGAGACCGTCCAGCGACCTCCCGGTGTCCCTCATTCCGGCAAGCGCGGCCGATGCGGCTCACGCAGGCGGGCTAGGTGGTGTCCCGGTCCGGTGCGGTGAGCCGCCGCGCTCCGTGGACCGCGGATGAAGGTGAGGGAGACGAGCAGGCCGGCCGCCGCCAGCGCGGCGTCTACGCGGAATGCGATCGCGATGCCCTCGGTCAGAGTGTTCGCCGCCAGCACGATCGCGGTGTTCAGGCCGAGGCCGATCGCGCCGCCGGCGACCTGGCACATGTAGACGATGCCGCCGGCCAGGCTGGAGCGGGAGGGATCGAGCGCAGTGACTGCGGCTGTGGTCACTGACGAGTAGAAGAGCCCGACTCCTGAACCGAGCACGACCATGCCGGGTACCAGCGAGAGGTACGTGGATCCGGCATTGAGGAACGACAGAATGGCCATGCCAGCGGTCAGATACGGCAGTTGTAGATTGTGACCTGGATTGCGTTGTTGCAGGTCGCGGCCGTCCGCCGCACGGGCACATCGCATTGGCCCGACATGCTGGTGACAGGGGCCTGGTGCCGGGCCTGGACGAGCAGGTCCGCGAGTTCCGCCGCCGTTTCCGCGCCGGAAGGTAGCTGGTCACCGTCACTCAAGACCGCGGAGATAGGAGGCAAGGGCCTGCGGTCCTTGGCCGTAGAGCTCAAGAATGGGCCCCTGGAGCGGATTGCCGGCCAGGCCAAGCTCCAGCCCGCCGCTCAGTAGATCGGCAAGCTCCCGCGGTAGCGTGGTGAGCCGGTTGCCGTCGAGCGCCAGCCTCCGGAGGCTGGTGAGCTGGCCGATCTCGGGGGGCAGCGCGGTGAGCTGATTGTGGGCGGGAGCCAGCCCTTTGAGGTTGGTGAGCTGGCCGATCTCCGGGGGCAGCGCGGTGAGCTGATTGCCCTCGAGCCGCAGCGTTTCGAGGTTGGTGAGCTGGCCGATCTCCGGGGGCAGCGCGGTGAGCTGATTGCCGCCGAGCGCCAGCCTCCGGAGGCTGGTGAGCTGGCCGATCTCCGGGGGCAGCGCGGTGAGCTGATTGCCGCCGAGCGCCAGTTCCCGGAGGCTGGTGAGCTGGCCGATCTCCGGGGGCAGCGCGGTGAGCTGATTGCCCTCGAGCCGCAGCGTTTCGAGGTTGGTGAGCTGGCCGATCTCCGGGGGCAGCGCGGTGAGCTGATTGCCGCCGAGCGCCAGCCTCCGGAGGTTGGTGAGCTGGCCGATCTCCGGGGGCAGCGCGGTGAGCTGATTGCCGCCGAGCGCCAGTTCCCGGAGGTTGGTGAGCTGGCCGATCTCCGGGGGCAGCACAGTGAGTTCCCGGTTCGATAGATCACCGCGGCCGGTCCGCTTGATTTCCTGGAACTCGGCCTCCGAGACCGGGCCGGCTGCCGCTGCCTCGACCTTGCGGCGGGCGACGTTGAACGGTTCCCCCGCATCGGCCATACGGCCCCGGATGCTGTCCTTCTTGTCACGGTTAGTCACGGCTGGCTTCTTCCTGACGGCGCTGCCCGCGTCTGGCCGCCCAGGAGTGGACCGCAAGTGACTAAGCGAAACCGCGCGTCGCCCCTGGGAGCGCTTGACCTCAATGCCACCTGCGGCGCGGGCCGGAGGATAGCTCGGTGCGGGCGGGCGCAGCCGCCATCTGCAAGCTAACACCGGGCAGGCTGCCGGTCGAATCATCCACCTGCGCCAGGCCGGTGCAACACAGCTTCAACGCGCTGCTGCAACGCTGGCTCTGCGCACCCGTCCGGTGCCTCCACCAGGACGTGCAGGTCGGTGCGGTACGTCGCCGCCCGCCGGACGCCCTCGTAAACCCTCGGCTGTGTACGTCGATGGAGCCCAGGCATCCACGCGGGCCCGGAGGCGCGGGAAAGTGAGCGCGGCTGCCGTGATCATGCCAGTTTGTGGAACACGATGATCACTGCGCAGCCGCTGCTGCCACGGTAGACCATGACGGGCACGCGGGCCTGCTCGATGACCTGATGGCGCGGGTCGCTGCGTGCTTCGCCCGCCGGGAGACGCGGCTGACCTGCCGTCGCATGGTGAACGGCCTGCTGTCCGAACTCGACGATTACAACTGCTGGACCCTCGCCGAGGCCGCCGGGCACGGCAGCCCGTGCCGGATGCAGCACCTGCTGTCCCGCGCCCGCTGCGACGACCGGGCCATGCTGGACGCAGCCGCGGACTGGACGGTCGAACAGCTGCATGGAGAACCCGACGGGCACAGCGGAAACGCGATCCTGATCGTGGACGAGACCTCCGACGTGAAATCCTCCGCCGACTGCGTCGGCGCGGCCCGCCAGTACTGCGGCGCCACCGGTGGTGTTGCCCTGTGCCAGGTCGCGGTCACGCTGACGTACGCGGTCCCGGCCGGGCATGCCCTGATCGGCCGTGCCCTGTACCTGCCCGCGGACTGGGCGGCCGATGAGGAGCGCCGCGAGCTGGCCGGGATACCGGACGAGGTCGTGTTCGCGACCAAGCCCGAACTGGCCGGCCGCCTGCTGCGCATGCGCGCGACCGCGGCGTCCGCGCCGCCTTCACCGTCGGCGACGAGGTCTACGGGGGCCTTGACCTGCGCCGCCGCATCCGCGAGCTCGGCACCGGCTATGTCATGGCCGTCCGCTCGAACCACGCGGTCATCCTGCCCTCAGGTCGCCGCCTCACCGTGAAAACGGCCGGGAACCTGGTCAGGCCGTCTATGTGGCAGCGGATGCGCACCGGCTCCGCCACCAAGGGCGCCAGGGACTACCACTGGGCGATGATCGAGATCACGCCCGACGACACCCCGGAGGGCCACGACGACGGGCACGCCTTCCTGCTCCTGCGGAAACACCGCTACACCGGCACCATCAGCTACTACCTGTGCTGGAGCCCGCAGCCCTTCCCGCTGGCCAAGCTGATCGACGTGGCCGTCGCCCGCTGGAAAATCGAGGAAAATCACCAGATGTCCAAACAGGTTACCGGCCTGGACAGCGGACAGGTCACCACGTGGACCTCCTGGCACCGCTGGACCGCGATCAGCCTTCTCGCCGCGGCCTTCCTGGCTGCCGCAGCCGCCTGGCAGCGCGCCCGCAACGGCAGCACCGCCGCCCTCAGGCTGATCCCCATCACCGTTCCCGAACTGCTCAGACAGCTCCGCGGCACCGTCATCCCCTGGCCCCGCCGCGACAAGGCCCACCGCGACGCCTGGACCCACTGGCGACGCCGCCACCAGTACCACGCCTGCCAGGCCCACCAGCGCTGGCACGCCTACGCGGACAAGCTGCCGCAACCGTAACGAACTACAACTGCCGTAACAGTGGGTCATCAACGGTTACAACGTGCTGTTCGGGGTGCTGATCGTAACCGGCGGCCGGCTGGCCGACCTCCTGGGCCGCAAGCGAATGTTCATGATCGGGGCATCAATCTTCGCCTTCTTTTCGCTCTTGTCCGGCCTGATGCCCACCGTGGGACTGCTCATCGCCGGCCGGGCGCTGATGGGCGTTGGCGGTGCCCTCGTCTGGCCTGCCGTTCTCGGGCTGACCTACGCGCTCTTGCCGCCGGAGAAGAAGGGGCTGGCCGGGGGCCTGATCATCGGCGTGGCGGGCCTGGGCAACACGGTCGGGCCACTGCTCGGCGGCTGGCTGACCGACGTGGTCACCTGGCGGATGGTGTTCTTCATCAACCTGCCGGTGACCGCATTGGCGATGGCGGTCATCCAGCGCGTGGTGCCCGAGAGCCGCAGCGAGGAAGCCGTGCATGGCATCGACTACCCCGGCATTGCTCTGCTGTCCGCAGGGTCAGTGGCGGTTCTGGTAGCGCTGGACCTGGGGACCCAGAAGGGGTTCACCAGCCCGGTCGTGCTCGGGCTGCTCGGCGGCGGGGTGGTGCTCCTCATCGCATTCTTCCTGGCTGAGCGCTGGCAGCGTGACCGAGCCCTGGTGCCCGCGCAGGTGTTGCACAACCGCGTGTTCGCGGCCTCCTGCACGGCCGTGCTGCTCATGTCGGCGATCTTCTTCGCGGCGCTGCTGTACCTGCCGCAGTTCATGGAGAAAATGCTGAACTTCTCGGCGCTGCGGTCCGGTGCCGGCCTGCTGCCGATGATGGCGGTCTTCGGCGTGACATCCTTCGCCGCCGGTAAACTCTACGGCCGTCTCGGCCCGCGGGCGACAGTGTCGGGCGGTGCTGCCCTTCTGATACGGCAGTTGTAGATCGTGACCTTGGCTTCATACCTGCTGGTCAAGAGAGTCTTGCAGGCGGAGGGTCACGTCGGCCCAACACGCTGGTAACAGGTGGCCGAAGACGCGGGAAAGCAGGCGCGGCTGCCGTGATCATGCCAGTTTGTGGAAAAGACAAATCCGGCAGCCGCTGGTGCCAGCGTAGGCCATGACGATCACCAGGACCTGCTCGATGACCTGATGGCGCAGGTCGCGCCGTGCTTCGCCCGACGGGAGACCCGTCTTACCTGCAAGGACATGGTGCACGGGCTGCTGTCCGAGCTCGAGGACCGCAACTGCTGGACGCTCGCCGAGGCGGCCGGGCACGCCTGCCCGTACCGGATGCAGCACCTGCTGTCCCGCGCCCGCTGCGACGAGCGGCGGATGCTGGACACCGCCGCAGGCTGGGCCGTCGGCCGTCTTTCCGCAGGCCAGGACGGAGCGGACGTGGTACTGATCGTGGACGAGACCGCCGACGAGAAGTCCTCGGACAGCTGCGCCGGGGCATCGCACCAGTACAGCGGCACCGTCGGCGGAACCGCGATGTGCCAGGTCGCGGTCACCCTCACCTGGGCGGCCCCGGCCGGGCACGCCCTGATCGGCCGGGCCCTGTACCTGCCTGAAGGCTGGGCCGCCGACGAGGAGCGCCGCGAACTGGCCGGAGTTCCCGACGAGATCATGTTCGAGACAAAACCGCAGCTCGCGGGCGACCTGCTGCAGCACGCGCACGACCAGGGAATCCGGGCCGGGTTCGTCGCCGGCGACGAAGTCTACGGCGGCCGTGACCTGCGAAAGAGCATCCGCGCACGCGGCACCGGCTACGTCCTGGCGATCCGGTCCAACCATGCGGTGACCCTGCCCCCCGGCCGCCGCCTGTCCGTGAAAACCGCCTCTAACCTGGTGAAACCTGCCATGTGGCAGCGGATGCGCACCGGCTCGGCCACGAAAGGCGCCAAAGACTACGACTGGGCCATGATCGGGATCCTGCCCGACGACACTCCCGACGGCCAGGAGGACAACGGGCACGCGTTCCTGCTGCTCAGGCGGCACCGCTACACCGGCACCGTCAGCTATTACCTGTGCTGGAGCCCGGGCCCGGTCCCGCTGGCGAAGCTGATCTCCGTCGCGGTCGCCAGATGGAAAATAGAGGAAGACCACCAGCAGTCCAAGCAGGTCAGCGGGCTGGACAGCGGCCAGGTCACCACCTGGACCTCCTGGCACCGCTGGACCGCGATCTGCCTGCTCGCCTATATCTACCTCGCTGTGGCCGCCGCCTCCCAGCGCGCCCGCGACGAAGACGCCGGCATCCTCGGGCTAATCCCCGTCACCATCCCTGAGCTGCTGCGACAGCTCCGCGGCACCGTCATCCCCGAACCCCGCCGCGACCGGGCCCACCGCGACGGCTGGTCGCTATGGCGCCGCCGCCACCAGTACCGCGCCCGGCAGGCTCACCAGCGCTGGCAGGCCTACGCCGATGCGCTGCCCGAATAACGATCTACAACTGCCGTATCTGTGCCGCATGAGTGAGCCCAAAGTTGACCGGATCGATGTAACGCGCCCCTGGCGCGATGGCGGCCGGGATGCCGTCGGCGAGTATCTGCTTGGCCTCCATCCCGACGCCCAGGCTTACCGCGAGATCCGTGCGGACGGACACCCTGTCGTTGTCCTGGCGGGCCGTGATGTAGTTGACAGACTGAAGACCGAGGGCCTAGATAACATTGCGGCTGTCCGGCATCATCTGCAGGGGGCCTACCCGCACAACTAAGAGAGGTGGCGCTGATCACCAAGCCTGACCACAACACGCCACGGCCACCCAACGACAGGTGTCACTAGCCGAAAGGCTCCGCAATAGCGCAATGTCTCCTTCCATTACTAGCGACGTCTGGCAGTACGACATATTCATAAGCTACGCCAGATTCGACGACACATTGCACAGCTTCGTAGCCGAGATGGCCAGTAATCTCTCAACTGCATTTCGTGAGCTCACCGGAATAGAGCTGAGAATATTTATCGATGTGATTGACGTCGCTAATGCAATGATCTGGCAGAATCGGATCGAGGCGGCACTGGCAAATAGCGCAATGCTCATGGTTGTCGAGACTCCATCTTACTACACGTCCGAATGGTGTCAGCGCGAGCTAGATGAATTTCTGATAATTGAGGCAAATCGTAGGCGCCAATATCAGCTGTTGCCCTACGAGAGCCTGATCTTTCCGGTCCGGCGTATGCCAGTCGGCACCGCCTTTAACGCACAACATGACCGCGCGCACAGAGTCAGAGAGATCGCATCACGCCACTCAACAGATATGGTTAATGCCAATCTCGACAGCGCTGAGGGAGCGGCAAGGATCCACCGGCTTGCAGCGGACATGGTAGCCGTTCTTGAAAAGCTGCTACAACCACTGCTGGTATCAGAAGGCGGCTCAGTAAGGTCGGCTGAACCAAGAAAACAGGCGGCTGTCAATATACCGCTCGTCACCACTGCTGCCGGAGCAAGTAGTGACCAGATCGTTCAGCTTCTGCGTGATGCCCAAGCAGCCATCTTGATCGGCATTACACATGACAGTCTTGCCGATCAGCTGGAGCTAGCGCTCAACCAGAAACGCAACGCGGTTGGCGATTGGGATGCCTTCTGGGACAGCTTGGATATCGTTTTCCCCTCCGAAGAACTGTTTGCCTTCGTTCATGACGACTTGTCAATTCAATATCCTGAACCAGTGAGAGCATTTCAAGAACGGAGGCGCCGGGCGGCCCACTCAAGAAGGCGCCTGATGTCCTTTCTGCTTCGCATGGGTGTTCCCGGAAGGTGGAAGGTGCACGTCTACCCTTATGCCCTGCCTTTTACTGGGAATCTCTTCGTGACATCCGAGGGAAGACGAGTTGTCCAGCTACAAATAAGGAGATCATCTGTAAGCGAGGCTGATCATATGCATATTGACTTCATCGACCGGGTGGACGAGGCTTTTGAATCAGCATTCCGCGAGATAGTGGCATTCTCGACCGAAGAGCACGAGATAGTCCTAATTGGTGTTCCGGCAGCGCAAGGTGACTCATTCGTCGTGAGGGGTTCGCGCTATCGGAGAAGCGTGCTTATTGAGGACAGGAACACGTCTAATTGGATACCCGCCCTCGTGTGCATTACCTGGCGGAGATCGCAACGTGGTTCCCAACCACTTCTGCAGGTCAACACGCCAAAGAACTCCACGCGCGAGATGGGTAAGGCATCACATGTCAGCGGTTATATCAACAAACGCGATCTGCCCCTTCCTCAGCTGACTACGCAGAACACAGACCTAGACTTCCTGGTCCCGCCAGAAACCATAGCCAACGCGCTTAAACGCGAGCTTTTCGATGACTTCGGTATAGAGTCCTACCCGTCAAACTTGCAGACGATCGGCACACAGCCGTTCTATTACACGGACAAGGAGAACCTATTTTTTTACATCGTGCAACAGGAACTCAGTGCCTCACATCTGTTCGAGGAAGGCGCCCGCATGTTCCCGTGGACCGTCCAGGAGTTGATAGCAACACGGCGATATCACGTGCTAGACAACGCAATGAAAGCACTTCCGCAACATTTCACGACGCAACAGCGATTGCGCGCGCGAGAGCTGATCCGTGCTAATCTTATCGCGCAAGGTGACGCCGGGCTAGCAGCTGAAGTCGATGGGGCACTGAGCAACGCCGAGTGGAACTCCACCTTAATTGGGCGCCTGGAGGCGATCAAGAGCGAGATCCAGGTATGCAAGTACTCCGGAGGGCGCGAGCTGGCCGTCGATGGTCTTGCCGGCTTGCAATACCGAATTTTTTTCTCGCATCTCCTGCCCTCGTATGCCGCTATCGGGGTAGCTGGCGCAGATGAGGAACTGAGCCAGATAGGCGATGATACTGCACGACTTCAAGCCGTGAGCAGCCTGGCCGAACTTTATGGCAATGAAGACTTTATCACCTCTCTACCGATGGAGCTTTAAGATGGACAAGATTACATCCTTCTTCGAGAACGCATACGCCACAACAGATCACTATTGGTGGGATGTCCCGTATGCGTATTCAACTGTGCCCGAAGACCTCGCTACGTCATTGCTCGCTCAGCAAACATTGCGGCTGGCAGCGGAGAGAGGGCCTGGCCGCGCCATAGACATGGGCAGCGGGGAAGGTGCCGACGCTATCAGACTAGCCCGACTTGGGTGGCAGGTTGAAGCAATCGAGCTCACCGAAGCGGGGACGTCGAAGATTAGAAGCGCTGCTAAAGAGGCCGGGGTGGCTATCAGGGTCCATCAGGCCGACATCCGGGACTTCGAACCTGTAGGTGTTTTCGACCTTGTAATCT
This sequence comes from uncultured Actinomycetes bacterium, assembly GCA_963837515.1. Taxonomy (GTDB): domain Bacteria; phylum Actinomycetota; class Actinomycetes; order Streptosporangiales; family Streptosporangiaceae; genus RYN-230. The sequence goes on along the minus strand of CAWINT010000009.1, from coordinate 102,739 downwards.
GCAATGGCGTTCTTCATTATATAGCTGACAAGTCCGCCGTATGTAGCAAGTTGCAAAGTATAACTACTTCAGGCGGCATCAATGTAATTTCGCTCTGGAGCAGCTATACACCTGTGCCAGACTGCCATCAGATAATACCCACGTTTCCAGACGAGGAACGTGGTACAGTGACTACTGCCTACACTCACTGGAAGAAACTTCTAATGTATTTTGAAAGACAAAAAATGGAGCGCGGTCATGCAGAAATGGGCCCGCATATGCATAGCTACATAAAGATGATTGCCCAGAAGCCGTGATGTCGGCCCCGCGCTCGTCAGCTTGCCGGGAAGCGAAGTCGAACATAGTTCAATCGGTGCAAGGAGTATTTCGGTGCAGCTTCGTGACGTAGTAGACAAGCAAGATCGGATCATAGGCCGCGCCAGCAAGGAAGACGTCGAGCGAAACAAACTCATCTGCCGAGTATCATTCGTCATGCTCGTGAACAGCAAAGGCGAGCTGCTCCTGCAGCAACGGTCGGCGAACAAGCGGGCTTACCCTCTGTACTGGTCAGGGGCAGTAGCTGGGCACCTTAATGCGGGTGAATCATACGATGAGGCTGCCCGAAGAGAGATGGCGGAAGAGCTTAGCATTGTTACTGACCTCAAGTTCGTCGGAAAATTCTTTTCCGAAGTCGATCGCGAATTTGTAGCAGTTTTCCTCGGGCGCTATGATGGACAGGTACACCTTGAACCAATGGAAGTTAAGCAAGTGGAGTACTTCAGCCCCGATCGCCTTCGGCAAGAACTGCCAAACATGAAGGTCACTAGCTATGTAGAACGCTCGCTACCACTCGTGTTGCCGTTTCTAGAGAAGTAGTCGCCTGACTATGGCTGGCCCGCGCGATCTGCGGCTCGAGCACCCATGAACGCACGCGGACCCGCCCGGTCAAGCGTTTAATCCGCGGCTTCGAGCCGCCGCCAATCGAACCGACCGAGCCTAAGGCCGCAGCAACGGTCCTCATTCGCCGTCATCCTCCCGCCTCAGCGGTCACAGCCACTGGGATTCCCCTCAAACCGTGGAGACTTCGGTTGTGGTGATCTTGGTCAGAGGGGTGCTCGCCTGCTTGTGCCCGCGCCCGGCGGGGGCAGGCTGGGCCTGCCCGCTTTACCTGCCTCCAGGGGCCGCAGAGGTCTCCGGGGTCAAGGGCGGCCGCAGGACGTCGCGCGCAGCGCGATGCGCAGCACCCTTGAGGCCGGAGGGGCGGCCCCGTACCCTCAGCGGGCACGAGCAGGCGAGCGGCGGCGCAGCCGCCTCCGTTGTGCGGCCCGCGCAGCGGGCCCGCCGCGCTCACGCGGCGTCCTTTCCCGCCAGGGCCAGCTCGTAATCCGCCGGGGAGCGCATGCCCAGCGACGAGTGCCTGCGGTCGTGGTTGTATTCCTCGATCCACGCCGCGATCCTGGCCCGCGCCGCCGCCTTGGTGGCGAAGGTCTCCAGGGAACGCAGCTCGAATTCCAGGGTGGAATGCCACGATTCGATGACGGCGCTGCCCAGCGCCGACCCCGGCCTGCCCATGGACTGCCGGATGCCCAGCCGGCCGCACGCCTGGCGGAACAGGCCCGCTGTGTACTCGCTGCCCTGATCGGTGTGCATGATCACGCCGGGCACCGCGCCGCCGCGCACCGCCACCGCCATGGCCAGCGCCCCGCAGGCCAGCTCCGCGTCGTGATGCTCGCCCAGGCTGAACCCGGGCAGGCGCCGTGAGGCCATGTCCAGGACCGAGGCCAGGTGGAGCTTGCCCTCACCCGCCGGGATCTCGGTGCCGTCGCCGTACCACTTGCGGTTGATCTTCTTCGCGGGGAAGTCCCGCTTCACCAGGTCCGGTGCCCGCCAGCGCCCCCGGCCCGGCCGGGTGGTGCCCCGGCGCCTGCGCTTCGGCCGGGCGGCCAGGCCCAGCTCGCGCATGAGCCCCGCGACGGTGTTCTCGCTGACTCTCCAGCCGGCGTCTTCGAGGCCGGCGGTGATCCGCGGCGATCCGTACTTGCCCTCATGCAGCCGGAACAGCCGCGCGACCTCGGCTTTGAGCCGCGCCCGGCGGGCCGCACGCGGCGGCAACTGCCCGCCGGCCCACTTATAGAACCAGGCCTGGCTGACTCCCAGCGCCCGGCAGGACACCGCCTGCGGGATGCCGTGCTGTGCCCTCTGGGAGGCGATGAACGCGGCCACGGCTACCGGCCCATCGCATCGGAAACCCAGAGGGCCACGCTGCGTTTGAGCACGTCGCACCTCATCGCGAGCTCGGCGTTTTCCTTACGCAGCCGGGCCAGCTCAGCCCGCTCGTCCTCGCTGACCACCCCGTCACCACCCTGCCGGCGGCGCCGGCCAGCGTTCACCCAGTTGCCCAGCGTCCCGTCATGGATGCCCAGCTCCCGGGCCACCTGCGCGATCGGCTTGCCCGTCTCCCGGACCAGCCGCACCGCGCCCTCCTTGAAGTCCCGGCCGAACTTCCTGCGCGTCTCTCCCATCGGAAAACCCTCCCCCTTAAGAGGATCTCTCCACGCTGAGAGGGGAAACCCACACACTTGGCGCTGCGCGCCCAGCCCGGGCTCCCCAGTGCCTGTCGGCCAGCACCCGGGCCGGGCGCACGTTCAGCGGTGCTCCCGAACGTGTCGGGATCCCCCGGAGGACCGGGGCGGCCAGCAGTGGCGAGGGCACCCCGCCGCCTAGTTGACGGGGGCATCGGCGGCGGGGCGCCTCTCGGGCTTTCCGCACAGGCCATGGCAGCCCTGCTCCGGAAGAGCCAGTTAAATATCTATAACGAACCTGACCGTTACCTGGATAACTACTGAACTTGACCTGGGTAGTTGCTGACTAATTGCTGGACGCCCGGCCACGGCCGTTGGTCGTTGTTCAGGCTCGGAGGCCGGCCCAGCCAGCGCCCTGCACCCGGCCGTTGACGGCAGGAACACCCAGTCGGCAGCGCGGGCAGGTGAGCGTAGCTGGGCCGCCCGCGCCCGGCCAGGCTTACAGGTACTCGCGCTTGCGCAGCCACACCAGGGTGGCCCAGCCCCAGATGGGCGGCAGGTAGGAGGTGAACAGCCGCTGGATGAAGACCGCGGCGGTGGCGTCGGCTTCGGAGACACCGGCCGCGGTCAGGCCGAGAATCATCCCGGCTTCCACCACTCCCATGCCGCCGGGCGCCGGGGAGACGCCGCCGATGATCCCCGCCAGCGTGATGACCACGATCAGCACCGGAAGCCGCTGATGGTCGCCGAAGGCCCGCAAGGCGACGGACAGGGCCATGGCGACGAGCAGTTCCTGGGCGAACGAGCCGCTTATCAGCAGCACCAGCTTGCGCGGGGAGCGGGCTATCCTGGTGAGGTTGCCCCAGATGTCGCGGGCCTTGGGCCGCAGCTTGCTGGCCGCCAGCCGGCGGAGCCGGGGTACGGCCAGCGCCAGGCCGGCGACCAGGGCGACGAGCACCACGGCGGCCAGGATGAGCCACACCAGTTTCGAGTCCCCGCCGGACTGGGGGGTGGCCTCGAGGTGGATGGACCCCCAGGCGAACGGCAGCGAGCACAGGAACAGCACCGTGACAGCGATCCAGCTGGAGGCGGTCATGATGGCACCTGAGCTCAACGCCACCGACGCGCCGTAGCCCTGCTTCTGGTAAAAGCGCACCCGGGTGGCGAACACCGCCGCTGTCCCGCCGGCCAACGCGCTGAAGGCGTTGCCGACCTCGATGGCCGCCGCCCGCCCGAACGGCAGTGGCCCGGACACGCTGCCGATCGCTTCCACGGCGGAGGCCAGGTAGGCCAGCTGGGAGAGAACCAGCGCCACGAGGACCCACAGCCAGTCGGCCCCGATCACGGTGTCGAAGGACTTGGAGACGTCGATCAGCACGCCCACGAGGGCCCAGCCGCCGATCAGCGTGCCGATCATCATGATCAGGGTCGGCCAGCTCACCCGGCGCGGCTCGGCCAGTGCGGGCAGGTCGATCGAGGCGGCCTCGGCGGCGCGCTGCCGGACTTCGGGCAGCAGCCCGGGTTTGCCCCGCAGGCTCCGGCCGAGCGCGGGGTCGAGTGCCGGTTTGTGCAGGTGCCGCAGGGCGCCGGCGAGCAGCTCCGGTCCCAGGCAGCGGGCCGCGCAGTCGGCCGCCCGTTCGGCGCCGGCCACTACCGCCGTCGCCGCGATCGCGCCCGCCAGGTCCCGATCGAGCTGATCCCGGGTGGCGCTGGACGTGGCGTTACGGAAGCCCGCCAGCACGACGGTGGTCGCGGCCGGGCCGACCAGCAGGGCGTCACCGCTGACCGCGCCGTGCGCAATGCGAGCCGTCCGCAGGATCAGCAACTGCCGGTACACCTCCTCCAGGGTGGCGTCGCTGACCGCTTCCGCTTCGGACAGCGCCGTCACGGCTGGCAGCCGGGAGACCAGCAGCGCGTCCTTTGACGGTCCCGCGGTTCCCGCCTCCAGCACCTCGGGCACCCCGACACCCACCTGGCGGGCCCGCAAGGTGAGATAGGCCTCGTGCTCGACCTGCTGCAGCCGGGTGATGGTCAAGCTCGGACCAGAATCCCGGTACAGCAGGAACCGGCCGGCCTTGGTCAGCAGCCTGGCATCGGCCGCGTCCCGGCCGTAGACCGCGATATCGAGGCGGCCGGACGCGCCCGCCGGGCCCGTCTCGGTGGCTTCGTACCTGGCCACCCCCCAGACCTGCCTCGCCACGGGGCGGACGTCGCTCGCGCGGAGGCTGAGCTCGGCCAGCAGCAGCCGCACGTCGTCGGCCGAGGGCAGGCCCAGCGGCGAGCCGAAGACGAGCCGGGCCACCGACGTCGCCCCCCAGCCGATGGCCAGGCTGCCAAGGACGTTCAGCGGCAGCCCGTGACCTCCCACGGCGCAGGCCAGAGCGACCAGGGCGATGAGGATCTCGATCAGCCGCTGCACGCCCCGCGCCAGGTAGGGCAGCGCCGCCGTCGCCACGGCCATGAACAAGGCGATCTGCAGAACCGGGAAGCGCATGTAATAGCCGTCGATCACGATCCCTGACGGCCGGCCGCCGCGGCTGCCCAGGACCACGATGAGGATCCCGGTTACCGCCACCGTCCCGGCCGCACTCACCCCGATGTCGCGGGCGATCTCCCAGCGGCGCGCGGCCAGGGCCAGCAGCACCAGCGCGATCGCGACGCCGAACGAACCAGCCTGGTAGACCACCGTCACCAGCCAGGTGATGCTCCGCGGCGGTGGATAGATGACCTGGACGACGGCCCGGTCGATCCGCGAGTCATACCGGATGACCAGCAGGCAGCACAGCACGGCCAGGACGGCGGCGGCGAGCCGGATCCCATCGGTCCCGCGGCGGCGCCGCTGGCCGTCCCCGGCCGGCGCGAACAAGATCGACCGCCAGTTCCGGGCCAGCCGTTGCCCGGAGACCGAGCCGGTATCCGCTACCAGGTCTTGCGCCACACCGGACCAACTGCCTCTCGCGTCCATCCCGGCGGGGTCCCCGAGGCTTGTCAGGCGCTGTGGCCGGGTGGTGCGGTTTCGGTGCGCCCGGTGTCCCCGCCTCTATCAGACCGCAAGATCATTCCCCGGACCAGTCCCGCGGCGCACCCGGCCGGCCGATCCTGCGATCAGCCGCTCCCCGGGCCAGTCTTCCGAGCAGTGAAACCGGTCCGCCTGGGCAGCCGGAGGGCAGCACGGGGCGGCGGAGCGCCTCGCCGGGCAGGCCGTCCGGGAGGCCGGGTACCTGCTCGCGCTGGCCCCTGAGGGCGGAGAGCGGGGCCCCGCTCTCCGCCGCGCTCACGGCCCGGGGCTAGCGCCCGACCTGGGCCAGTTCCACCAGGGCGTGCAGGTCCCGGGCCGCCTCCAGGGCGGCGCCCCCGGTGAGCAGGACGATCGCGGCGCAGGCGGCCAGCAGCAGGATCCGGCGTCGCGGCGGGGCGGACAGCAGCGCGGCCACCCGCCGCGGCACCGGGCCGGCCCAGGCCATCGAGATGCGCCGGGCGGGCGCGGCGACGATGCCCAGGGCGAGGCCGGCCGCCCGGCGGCGGGGCCGGGCCAGCAGCGCCACCTGGCCGATGGTCCGGGCCACCAGCCGCCGGTCGCCGGTGACGGCCGCCGCGCGCTCATCCGCCCAGCGCTCCACCGTGTACTGCACCGCCCGGTACACCGGGAGCAGCAGCGGGTTGGCCGCCGCGGCCAGCAGGGTCACCGTGACGAACAGGTGGTGCCGGCCCCGCAGGTGAGCCTCCTCGTGGGCGAACAGGGCGCTGCGCCCCCGGCTGTCCAGCCGTTCCAGCAGCGAGCCGGAGACGACGATGCGGCCCGGCCGACCGGGGAGGGCGTACGCCTCGAGGTCGTGGCCGGGCACCACCACGATGCCGTCGTCGGCGTTCAGCCCGGCGGCCCGCCGGTAGGACTCGGCCAGCGCCCGCGCCCGGCTGCGGAGCATGACGGCGAAGGCCGCCGCGGCGCCGGTCAAGGCCAGCGCGGCCGCCACCCCGGCGGCTACCGGGATAGGATCACCGCGGCTGATCACCGGCGGCGAGTAGCCGCCCAGCGCGGCCAGCAGCGGCGTCCGCGCCGCGGCGTAGGCGGCGAGCAGGGCGAGCGCCGCCGTGCTGCAGGCGGCGAGGGCCACCGCGGCCAGGGTGAGCAGCCAGGTCGCCTGGCGTGGTTCGAGCCGGGCCGCCAGCGGGCGCGCCGCCGCCCCGGCCAGCGCCGGGATCAGCAGCGGCAGGGACAGCAGCCACATGTCTGTTCGCTACCCCCGTCCGTCCGCCCGGTCCAGGTCATTCTCAGGCTGGCTAAGGTCGCTGGCCAGCAGGTCCCGCAGCATCCGCGCGTCCCGTTCGGACAGCCCCGAGATAAAGCGGCTGAGCACCGCGGTCCGGTCGGTGCCGCTGCCCAGTGCCCGGTTCATCCGGCTGGCGGCCAGGCCCGCCTCATCGATCGGGGTATAGGTGAAGCCGCGCCCGGCCCGGTTCCGGGTCAGCAGGCCCTTGGCGTGCAGCCGGGACACGATCGTCACTACGGTGCTATAGGACAGTTCCCCGCGCGGCCCCTCGCCGTGCCCGGCCCCGGCGAGGCGCTGCCGCACCTCGCCGGGGCTGAGCGGCACATCGGACTCACGCAGGATCGACAGCACCTCGGACTCCAGCGCCCCGGCCGGGCGGCGGGCCGTCCCGGACGCGCCGTCAGCCGGGGGCGGCATGCCGTACTCACCCACGTCCGACCTCCCTGGAGATCTCTACAACTCTTGTAGATGTTCTACACTGAGCGTAGAAACTCGACGAGTTCAAGTATGCCATCCGGCGTCCCGGGCAATTGATGACTGCCGCGGGAGTGTGCCCCCCGCTCCCGCGGCCGGCCACGACCCGACCTGGCGCTGGGCCGCTCAGCGTTTCCGACCTCTAGGCCCGGTGAAGTAATGCAGCACTTCATAGCCACCTACGGCTACCTCGCGATATTCCTGCTGATGGTGGCCGAATCGGCGTGCATCCCGGTGCCCTCCGAGCTGATCATGACGTTCGGCGGCGCGCTGGCCGCGGGTGCCGTCCCCGGCGTGAAGCTGAACCTCATCCTCGTGATCATCGCCGGGGTGCTGGGCAACGTGGTTGGCAGCTACATCGCCTGGGCGGTGGGCCGGTACGGCGGCCAGGCCCTGGTGCGCCGGCCGGGGCGGCACCTGTTGCTGCGCCAGGACGACCTCGACCGGGCCAACCGCTGGTTCGACCGGTACGGCCCGCGGGCGGTGCTCATCGGCCGGATGCTGCCGGTCATCCGGACCTTCATCTCGCTGCCCGCCGGGTTCGGCGGCATGCAGCCAGTGCGCTTCGGGATCTACACCACAATCGGCTGCATCCCCTGGACCGCCGCGCTCGCCTATGCGGGCTGGGCGGTCGGGGCCAACTGGCAGTCCATCGTGAACGGCTTCCACGGCCCCACCTACGTGATCGCCGCCATTGTGATCATCCTGGTGGTCATCTGGGCCTGGCGCTATGTCAAGCGGCACCGGGGCGGTGCGGCCGCGGAGGGCCCGGGGCAGCCTGCGGGCCGGGCAGTGGAGAGCACCGGCCGCCGCGACGTCGCCGGCCAGCCCGTCAGCACGGGCCAGCCGCCGGCTGCGGGGCGGCACGCGGCCGGCCACCAGCCCGGCTACCCGCACCCGGACTACGGGAAGCCGGACGGCGGTAGGCCGCGCTGACCCGGCCCGGCTAAGCTGATCGCCCACCCAGGACACGGGGACCCGTGAACCTCAACCACATCATCGCCAGCTACGGCTACCTCGCGATCTTCCTTCTCGTGGCGGCGGAGAGCCTGGGCATCCCGCTGCCCGGGGAGACCGCGCTGATCACGGCCGGGATCTACGCGGGCACCACGCACCGCCTGTCCCCCTGGTTCATCTTCGCGGTGGCGGCGGCCGCCGCGATCATCGGCGACAACATCGGCTACCTGATCGGCGACAAGGGCGGCTACCCACTGGCCCGCCGGTACGGGCCGAAGATCCGGCTGGACGAGCAGAAGCTGAAGACCGCCCGGTACCTGTTCGACCGGTACGGCGTACCGGTGGTGTTCTTTGGCCGGTTCGTGTCGATCCTGCGCACCTACGCCGCGTTCCTGGCCGGGACGAGCCGGATGCGCTGGCGGCTGTTCCTGCCCGCCAACGCGGCGGGCGGCATCGTCTGGGCGGCCGCCTACACGGCCGGGGCCTACTTCGCGGGCACCACGCTGCAGCGGGTGTCCAGCATCATCGGCTGGACCCTCGGCGCCGCCGCGCTGGTCGCCATCATCGTCGCCTTCCTGCTCACCCGGCACCAGTTCCGCAGGCTGGCCGACCGCGCCGAGGCAGCCTACCCCGGCCCGCTGGAGTAGCCGACCGCCGGCGGGAGCAGCACGATCCCGTCCTCGTCGGCATGCAACCGGTCGCCAGGCGCGAAGATTACGTTTCCGAACGTAACCGCGACGTCCACTGCCCCCGCGCCGGTCTTGCTGCTCTTGCGTGGCGTGGTGCCGAGCGCCTTGATCCCCAGGTCCAGGCCGGCCAGCGCGGCGCTGTCCCGGACCGCACCGTGCACGACCAGCCCGGCCCAGCCGTTGGCCTGGGCGGACCCCGCGATGAGGTCGCCGGCCAGGGCGGTGCGCAGCGAGCCGCCGCCGTCCACCACCAGGACGCAGCCCGCGCCGGGGCCCCGGAGCACCTCGCGCAGCAGCGCGTTGTCCTCGTTGCAGGACACGGTGCGCACCCGCCCGGAGAACAGCCGCCGCCCGCCGAACTGGCGGAACTGCACGTCACACACCCGGAGGCCGGGGCCGTAGCGGTCGGCCAGGTCGGCCGTGGTCATCCCGTCGTCGGTCATGGCACGCCTCCTGATCCGGGCCCGGGGCCCGGGGCCGGCGCCACACCTTACCGCGGGCGGTTACGCTGGGCCGGTGTGCCGCAGCCCGGATGCCCCGGGCCGACCGCCCGGGCCGACCGCCCGGGCCGACCGCCGGAGCGGCCCGGCCGGCTGAGCGGATGAACAGGCCCACGGCGCAGCTTGAGTTCGCCCCCGAGCTGCGGTTCTTCCTGCGCCGGGAGTACCGCCCGGACGGCCGGGTGCCGGTCGGTTGCGACGGCACTTCCTCGCTGGGCCACGTGGTGGAGGCGGCCGGGGTGCCGCTGACCGAGGTGGGCGCACTGGCCGTCGGAGGACGGGCCGCCGCGGCCAGCTACCGGCCCCGCGGCGGGGACGTGATCGCTGTCGGCGCCGCGCCGCGCCCGCAGCCGGTACCTCGCTACCGGTTCCTGCTCGATGTGCACCTCGGCACGCTGGCCCGCCGCCTCCGGCTGGTCGGCGTGGACACCGCGTACCGCAACGACGCCGACGATGACGAACTGGTCGAGGCGGCGAACGCGAGCCGCCGGGTGCTGCTCACCCAGGACCGCGGGCTGCTGCACCGCCGGGCGCTGTGGCTCGGCGGCTACGTGCGCGGCGCGGGGCCGGCCGGGCAGTTCCGTGACGTGCTGGACCGGTTCGCCCCGCCGCTGGCGCCGTGGACCCGGTGTACCGCGTGCAACGGGCTGCTCGCCCCGGCGCGGAAAGCGGACGTGGCGCCGTTGCTCCCGCCCGGGACCCGGCGTACGTACCAGACGTTCGCCCGGTGCACCAGCTGCGGCCGGGTGTACTGGCACGGGGCACACGGGCGGCGGCTGGACGCCGTGGTGCAATCGGCGGCCCATCCGGGCCGGTAACCCCACCTACACTGGACTGCCGAACGCTGTTGTCCTGTCCGCCCGCCGCCGTTCATCTCCTGGTACCGGCCGGCCCGGCTCACCAGGAGGGCCGCATGTCCCAGCCATCTCCCGTGTCCCGACCGCCGTGGCTGGCCGCGCTGGCCGGCAGTGGCGCGGCGCGGCGCTCCCCGGTGGAGATCGTGGCCAACGCGGCCTCCTACGTGACCCGGACGCAGGCCGCCGAACTGTCCGGGCTGCGGGCCGGGTGGCTCGGCCGGTGGACCGACGGGGCCGCCACGCTGCGCGGCGACTGTGTGACGTTCGCCACCCACTGGAAGGCCCACAACGACCAGGTGCTCCGCGAGCCGGGACCGCTGTGGGTGGTACTCGGCGACTCCACCGCGCAGGGGCTCGGCGCGCTGCACCCGGAGGGCGGCTACGTCGGCCAGGCCCTGGCCGAGCTGCGGCTGCGCACCGGCCAGCCGTGGCGGGTGCTCAACCTGTCCACCTCGGGGGCGCTCATCCGCGACGTGCTCGGCGACCAGCTGCCCGGCCATGCTGACCTGGTGAGCTGCGGGATCGGCGTGAACGACATGTTCTACTCGGCACCGCGGCGGCTCATGCGGGACCTGCGGGCGCTGATCGCCACGCTGCCGGCCGAGGCCGTGCTGCTGGACCTGCCGCTGCCCACCAGGCTGTGGGGCGTCCTCGGCTGGGCCAGCCTGCCGTACGTGCACCGGATCAACCGCACCATCTACGCCGAGGCCGGTGCGCGCGGGCTGCCGGTGGCCCAGGTCTCCGCCCACTTCCAGCCGCCCTGGTCCGGGAAGTTCGCCGCCGACCTCTTCCACCCTAGCCAGGCCGGCTACCGCGACTGGTCCCGGGCGCTGCTGGCCGCGCCGCCGCTGCCCGGCCCGGCCGCCAGCCCGCCCGATAGCCCGCTGCCTCCGCGGCGGCCACCTTCGGGGACGGCCCGGCCGGGTGGGCCGGGCAGCGGCAGCCGCGCCCCGCTGTGCAGCGCGGTGAGCAGCACCAGGTCGACGCCGAAGGTGACCGAGCTGAGCACCGCGAAACCGAGCAGCTGCGGAGAGACGACCCGGGCCAGGCCGAACGGGAGCCGGGCGGTGAGCGCGGCCGTCACCGCGCTGAACCGGGCCCCGCGGTCCGCCCCGCGCCGTCGCCACCCCGCTGACATGCGCGCCAGCCTGGCGGCCACGGATGACGGCCGGGCGGCCGCCCGCTGTCCAGCCGGCCAACAACAGGCCAGCAGACCGCCGGTCACGAGCCGGCGGCGGCGACCGCGGCCGTCGGGCGCGGCGCCCGGATGGGCGGGACTATCCGCGCGACGCCGTCCCTTCCGTCACGCCAGGGTGAGGAACATCTTCTCCATCTCGTCCTCGGTCATCGGCGCCGCTCCGTCGGCCGCCACGAGGCACTGGCGCATCCCGCTCGCTACGATCTTGAAGCCGGCCCGGTCCAGGGCCCGGGACACCGCGGCCAGCTGGGTGACCACTTCGGTGCAGTCCCGGCCGGCCTCGACCATGGAGATCACGCCGGCCAGCTGGCCCTGAGCGCGGCGCAACCGGTTCAGCACCTGGCCCACCGCATCGTCATCGATCTTCATTCACCTCTCCCCTCAGCCTGCCACCATACCCGGCCGGGTATCGTTCCGAGGACCGATAACTCACGGCCCGGCACCGCTCGGGAGCTGGCCCATCACGGGCCAGCGGACCGGGCGGCGCAGGTAAGTTGTCCCCATGGATGAGAATCGCGCCCGCCGGGTCGCCGACGCGCTACGCGACCGCGGCATCGATGCCCATCTGGAGAATGCCGGCATCGACATCTATGGCGTGCGGGTCGTGCTGGGTGACGGGCGCGAGGCGATCTGGGGCAACGAGGGCACCGCGTCGCTGGAAGCCGAGGTCCTGCTGGACGGGGATCTCGTCGGCTTCGTCCCGCAGATCCCGGGGTCGGCGGACTTCGACGAGGCGCAGATCGTTAACGCGATCGCGCGGGCCGACTACACCCAGCCGGAAGGCCGCGAGCGGGCGGAGGCCCCGCCGCAGGCCCCGGCACTGCCCCAGGAGGGTGGCCTGTTCCGCCGCTTCATCAGCGGATTCCGCTACGACTCGGAGTAACGGCCCGGTTTCCGCGCCCGGCTCGGCGCCACCCGCGGCGGCTCGCCCGGCTGCTTGGGGTAGACCGGCGGCCACGGCGCGTCCGCCAGCCCGCGGTCCCGGTCCCGCTCACTCAGCTCCAGCAGCGGCTGCAGTGACTGAGGGTCCTCGGCCATCCCCGCCCAGGGATCGCCATGGCGGCCCAGCCGGTCCGGCACCGTCACGATCGTGAACCGGTCGGGGTCGGCATCGGCGAGTTCCGCCCAGGCCAGCGGAGCTGACACCTGGGCGCCCGGCCGCGCCCGCACCGACCAGGCACCGAAGACCGTCTTGTGCGGCGCGTTCTGGTTGAAGTCCACGAAGACGCGCTGCCCGCGCTGTTCCTTCCACCATGCCGCTGTGATCAGCTCCGGCCGGCGCCGCTCCAGTTCCCGGGCCACCGCTACCGCGGCCGCCCGGACCTGGTACGAATCCCACTGCGGCCGCAACCGGACGTACACGTGCAGTCCGCGCTGGCCGGTCGTCTTGGGATACCCGGTGATGCCGCAATCGCCGAGCAGCCGCCGCAGTTCCCCGGCTGCCTCGCGGACTTCCGCAAAGCCCGTGCCCGGGCCCGGATCGAGGTCGATCCGCAGCTCATCGGCGTGCGCCGGGTCGCCGGCCAGGTACGGCCAGACGTGGAAACCCAGGCAGCCGAGGTTCACCGCCCAGAGCACGTGGTCGAGGTCCGCCGCTACCAGAGCCTGCGAGGTCGTCCCGTTGGGCGTGGCCACCGTCGTCGTCTGCAGCCACCCGGGAGCGTTGCGCGGCACCCGCTTCTGGAAGAACGACGGGCCGTCCGCGCCGTCCGGGAAGCGCTGCAGCAGCACCGGCCGGCCGCCCATGGCGTGCAGCAACGGCCCGGACACTCGCCGGTAGTACGCGGCCAGGTCGGCCTTGGTCTCGCCCCGCCCGGGGAAGAGCACCTTGGCCGGGTGGGTGATCAGGCCGGAGCGCTCGCTCACCCCGCCACTATAGATCCCGGCTTCCCGCTAAACGGCGCAGGTCAGCGCGGTGGGCCCCGGTAGGCTCAGTCGGAATGGACCAGGTCAGCGAGGGCGAGGCCCGCAACACCGCAGCCGTACGGGCCACGGACGGCAGGCCAGAGTCCCGGCCATCGCCTGGGCCGGGGCTGGACGGGCTGAGACTGGGTGGGCTGAGACTGGGTGGGCAGGGCCTGGGTGGGCAGGGCCTAGCCGCGCTGGTGCTCATCCTGCTCGCGCTGACCGCGGGCGTGCTCTGGCCCAGCCCACTCGTGCAATTCGACCAGCACGTCCGGGCGGCGGTGCAGGGCTGGGCCCGGTCACCCGGCTGGCGCTGGCTGGGAGACGGTCCACGTGCGCCCGGCCAGCTGCTCACCGACCTCGGGACGACTCAGGTCGCCGTCCCGGTCCTGGCGCTCAGCGCCGCCGCCGCGGCTGCCTGGCGGCGTTCGCTGCGCCCGCTCGGCACCGCGCTGCTCGGAGCGCTCCTGCTGCTGGTCACGGTCATCCCGGCGAAGATCCTTATCGGCCGCGCCGGTCCCGGCCTGCCCTCGATCCCACCCGGCCACCTGGGAGCGTTCCCGTCCGGGCACACGGCCACCGCTGGTATCTGCCTCTCGCTGGCGGTCCTGCTGCTCATTCCCGGCCAGCCACCCTGGGCCCGACGGCTGGCCGTGACCGGGCTGGCCGTTCTCGCACTGGCCGTGGGGGCCGCGCTCGTCTGGTGTGACTACCACTGGTTCAGCGACGTGGCCGCCAGCTGGGTGCTGACTGCGCTCGTCGTCCCGCTCACCCTGCGCCTCGCGCCCCCACCCCACCCCGCCCCGCCCCGCCCGGCTAACCGACACGCCACCCGTACCACTCACCACCCCGGATGAACCGCCCGCCGGGCTTATCACCTCGGACGGACCGTTCTCTGCGTGCTTGGCCCGTTCTGTCCTACGCTTCCGGGGTGATCACCCGGAAGCGCCGTACCGACGGGGTGATAAGCCGACCCACCCAGGGGTGGCCGCGGGTGCGCAGTCCCCGCTTCGGCCAGCGGGGACGGGGAGTGACCCGCGGCTGACACTCGTCATGGGCGACCCGTGACAGGGGGACTTCGCGGCCGGCTCGGGACGTGCCTAACGTGGCGGTCATGGCTTCGCAGGCCGTCCGGGACCAGGCCTGGGGAGACACCGCCTTTGGCTTTCCCGCGGCCAGCCTGGCCGCGAGCGTCCTGCTCGGCGCGCTGCCGGCGATGACCGTCCGGCTGTGGCACCGTGGCGGTCAGCTGGTCCGCCAGGGGCACCTGGCTCACCGCAGCGTTGTGGCTGGTCTCGGCTGGTAGCCACGTGACGTTCGCCGTGGGCCTGCACGGCGGCGCGGCGGCGGCCATCCAGGCGGCCACCCTGCTGCATCTCGGCCTGACCCTGGGGGCGCAGCAACTCGTGCTGCAGGCCCGGGCGGCGGGGACCGCGGTCGGCACCCGCGGCTGACCTGTTACGAAAGCCTTACTGGCCCAGGTCAGATGGGTATCCACAGTGGTGGCGCCGGTAAGCTGAACGGCGCGGCATGCGGTGGCCGGGGAGGGCTGTACAGCCTTCCCCGGCCTCCGGGCGGCGCTGAGCTACAGACGCCGCCACCCGGATAACCGGGGGACGTCCGCGGCGCCGCCTGACGTGCGGACGCTCCCCGGACCGGACGGTCAGCACTCGGACCGCGTCACCGGATCAGCTCAGCCAGCAGGTCCTTATGCCGGTCGAGACCCTGGGCACCGGACATCGCGCCCGCGGTGGCGGAGGCCGGAGCGGGCGTGGTCCCGTTGCCCATGCCCGGCCTGGCGAGCCGGCCTGGCGGATGCCCGGCCTGGCTGTCATGCCCGGCCTCTCATGCCGGTGGCAGGGCGGGCCGCATGCTGCTGCGCGGTTTCGTCGTGCCCGCCGTGGCCGGGGCCGGCTTCGGCCCGCTGGCTGACCGGGACATCACGCTGACCCGCGGCTTGGCGGTGACCCGGGGCCGCAGCGAGGACTTGGCCGCGGTGGCGATCGGCGCGGCCTTGGCCGCGGTACCCGGCTTGGCCGCGGTACCCGGCTTGGCCGCGGTACCCGGCTTGGCCGCGGTACCCGGCTTGGGCCGGGCCGGGCGCGCGCCCCCGGGTCGCGGCGCGGGCTTGCTCGCCATGGACCGCGACGCGGCGGGCTTCACGGCCGGCCGAGCCGTGGCAGGCTTGGCGGTCACCGGCCGCGACATCGCGGGCCTGGGCGGCCTCGACCGGGCCGGGGCCGCCTTCATCGTCCGGGTCCGGGTCGCCGCCGGCTTGGCGGTGGCCCGGCTGGAAGCGGTGACTCCCGCCGGATGCCGGCTGGCGGCGGCTGCCGTCGCGCCGGTCCTGGACGGGGCCCGGCGCGCCGCGGGCTTGGTGGCGGGCCGGCTGGCCGCCGCCGACCGGACCGCCGCCGACCGGCGAGCCGCGGTCTTCCTCGCCGCCGTTTTCGCCGCCGCGGTCTTCCTGCCGCTACTCTGGCCGGCCGTGGTCACCCTGGCGGTGGTCTTCGTGGCCGCCGTCTTCCGGGCCGACGTGGCCTTCCCGGCGGCGGTCCTCTTGGCCGTGGCCCTCTTCGCCGTACCCTTCTTCGCCGTGGCCTTCCCGGCGGCGGTCCTCTTCGCCGTGGCCCTCTTCGCCGTACCCTTCTTCGCCGTGGCCTTCCCGGCGGCGGTCCTCTTCGCCGTGGCCCTCCCGGCGGCGGTCTTCTTGGCCGTGGCCTTCCCGGCGGTGGCCTTCTTGGCCGTGGTCTTCTTGGCCGTGGTCTTCTTGGCCGTGGTCTTCTTGGCCGTGGTCTTCTTGGCCGTGCCGGCCTTGGCCGAAGAGGGCCGGGACGCCGCCGTACGGGCCGAACCCGCCCGCGCCGCCGGCGCCTTCACCGCTGGAACAGCCATCGCCGCGCTGGTCAGCGCCTTGGCCGCGACCGACATCGCCTTCGTGGCCGTATTCATCGCGAGCATGGCGCTGGACATGGTCCGGGTGGCGGTGTTCATCGTCTGCATGGCCTTGGACATCGTCTTCACCGAGGAGGTGGCCTTCGTGGCGGCGGACGCCATCTGGGTGGCCGCCGCGGTCACCTTCAGCGCGGCCGACGACACGGCCTTGGCCGCGGCCGGCGTGCTGCGGGCGGCGGTGGCCGCCGTTGCCTTGGGACGGGCCGGGGCCGTCGGGCGGGCCGCCGACTTCGCGCTGGCCCTGGCTTGGCGCGGGCCGGCCGCATTCTTCGCGGCCGTCCCGCGCATCGTTGCGGTACGCGTGGCCGTCGCCGATATGCGGCGACCAGCCGGACGTGCCGTGGTTTGTACCGGCATTGATCTCCCCCCGTATTGATCAATTACGGGAAGAGCTATTCCACGATTGGCCGGAAAGGAAACGTCCCAGCTCATCAGCGTTCGGCGCGGTGGCTGGCCCGCGCCGGGTCACCGAGATTGCTGCTGCGGCATTGGCGCGACGCGCCGCCGTCACCGCGTCCATCCCACGGGCCAGGGCGGCGATGAAAACGCCGGTGTGCGTGTCGCCCGCCCCATTGCTGTCCACCGCGGTGCGGGGAAATCCAGAAACCACGATTGGTGCCGTTCGGAAATATCCAATCATGCAGCCATCCGGGCCGGTGCGGACCAGGACCCGCTGGCCGCGGCGGGCGGCCCACGGCGGCCGCGCGGTCAGCGCGCGCAGCGCGCGATCCGGATCCGGCTCGCCGGACAGCGCGGCCGCTTCCCGCGCGTTGCAGGTCAGCCAGTCGGCGCGGCCGAGCACCCGGGCCAGCGCATCCCGCGGCAGCCCCGCCACCAGCGGGCCGGGATCGAACACGACCAGCGCGGCGGCCGGCACCCCGTCCAGCCAGCCGGTGAGGGCGGCGCGGTTAGCCGGGTGGGCCAGCCCGTACCCCGACAGATACACGATGTCAGCCGGGCCGGCCGGCACCGGGACCAGGCCGGCCGCGTCCAGCGTTGCCTCGGCGCCCGGGCTGGTCACGAACGTCCGCTCACCGCTCGCGTCCACCATCGTGACCACCACGCCGGTGTCGAGGCCGGCCAGGGCCGGCTGGAGCACCTCGATGCCCTCGGCGCGGAGCGCGGCCCGGGCCAGGTCGCCGAACGGGCCGGTGCCGTGCGCGCCCCCGTAGCTGACCGGCAGGCCCTGCCGGGCCGCCGCGGCCATCACGTTGAACCCGCCGCCGGCCGCGAGCCGGGAGCCGGCGGCCAGCACGTCACCGCCCCGCGGCGGCAGCGCCGGCACCTCCAGCACCAGGTCGGCCACCACGTTTCCCAGATGCAGCAGGCGCCGGAAGGTCACCCGGCCCGCACCGCCAGCAGGCTGGCCGCGACCTCGTCCAGCCGCAGCCCGTTCACCTGCGCCACGGTGGACCGGGCCCGCTCCGGGAACGCCGCGATCCCATGGCAGGCGCCGCCGACCGCGCCGGCCATGGCGGCAATCGTGTCGCAGTCCCCGCCTGCTGAGGCCGCCATCCGGCAGGCCAGCCACGGGTCGTCCGGCGCCGCGGCCACGAACGCGAACGCGGCCGGCACCGACTCCTGGGTGGCCAGGCTGGTGCCGATCAGCGTGCCCACCAGGCCGATCGCCTCGTCGGGTGGAAGCTGGGCGGTCAGCCGGGTGGCCCACTCGATCCGGGCGGCCACGTCGGCGGCGGCCACCCAGTACCCCCGCCCGGCGGCCCGGGCCGCCGCGGCCGTCGCGGCGTGGATCGCCTCCGGCACGGTACTCCCGGCAACCCCGGCGCTGACCGCGGCGGCCACCGCCGCCGCCCCGGCCAGCGCCACCCCGGTGTGGTGCGTCACCCGGCTGGCCGCGACGACCCGCCCGAGGAGCCGGTCCGGGTCGTCGGCGGGAGTGGCCACGCCGACCGGGGCGATGCGCATGGCGGCACCGTTGGTCGCGCCGTACCGCCCGGACTCGCTGAGGTCCGTCCCGGCGAGCAACGCGTCCAGGGCGCGCCGGGTGGACGGGCCGAGCAGGCTGCGGCGGCCGCGGGCGCGCACGTCCTCCTCCCAGCGCAGCAGCCGGTGCGCGAGGGCGGTCTCGTCGATCGTGCCGCCGCCCGAGACGAGCAGGTCGGCCAGGATCAGCGCCTGCTCGGTGTCGTCGGTGACCGAGCCGGCCGGCAGCCGCGCGGCCAGCGGCTGGTCATCGGCGCCCGGATGGAAAGCGTCCAGCAGCGGGCCGTATCGGGCCGCGATGACCGGCCGCGGGAGCGACTCGGTCGGCATCCCGAGCGCGTCCCCGATGGCCAGCCCGTACAGCGCCCCGGCCGCGCGTTCCTGCGTGGTGGTCACCCGTCCAGGATGTCAGCCACGCTGACCACCTCGACGAGCGGCGCGTACAGCCGCAGGATGGCCAGCGCCTGCTGGTGGCTCTCGTCGGTCGCGCCGGCGCAGGCGTCCGCGGCCACCGCGACCGCGACCCCGGCGTCGGCCGCGGCCACCGCCGTGGACAGCACGCAGCAATCGGTGGACACCCCGGCCAGCACCAGCCGCCCGCCCGCCGCCGAAACCCGCCCGGCCAGTTCCGGCCCCCATTTGCTGAACGTCACCGCGTCCAGCGACTGACCCGCTCCCGCGGCGAAGTCGTCCACCAGCTCATAGATGCGCGCGTCCGGCGGCTGCCGGGCAAAGGGCCACGCCTCGTAGTAGCGCTGCCACGCTCCCGCGGGCTGGTCCGGGGCGATGAACCGGGTGAACACCACGTCCGGCCGGAAGGCCGCGGCCAGCTTGGCCACCGGCCCGGTGATCTCGCCGAAGCGGGGCGCACGCCACGGGCTGCCGGGCTCGGCGAACACCCGCTGCATGTCGATGACGGCCAGGCAGCCCGCGGGGCGGCTCACGCGGCCGCCGGGGCCAGCGAAGGCGCGGACTCCTGGCCGCGCACCGCGGCGATGTCCGCCGCCCACCCGGCCACGAACCCGAGGACCAGCGCGACCAGCACACCCAGGTTGGCGAACGCCCAGGCCCCGGTCTTGCCGCCCAGCCCAAGCGGCTGCAGCAGGTAACCCTGCCAGGTCAGCCAGCTGGCGTAGGTATTGGTGACCAGGCCCCAGCCGATCCCGGTGGCGATCACGATGATGGCCAGCGGGGCGAACCGGACGTCGCCGTACCGGCCGCGCCGGTCGAACAGCTCCGGCTCGGAGTAGTCCTTGTGCCGCAGCATGATGTCGGCCAGCATGATCCCGCACCAGGCGGCGATGGGCACGCCCAGCGTGATCAGGAAGCCCTCGAACTGGTTCAGGAAGTTGTGCGCCACGAACACCACGTAGATCGTGCCGAGGATCATCACGGTGCCGTCGATGAGCGCGGCGGCGTAGCGCGGGATGCGCAGGCCGAGGGTGAGCAGCGACAGGCCGGAGGAGTAGATGTCCAGCACCGACCCGCCGACCAGGCCGAGCACCGCCACGATCGCGAACGGGACCAGGAACCAGGTGGGCAGCAGGCTGGTCAGCGCCCCGATCGGGTCGGCGGCGATGGCGCTGCTCAGCTTGGCTGACGAGCCGGCCAGCAGCAGCCCGAAGATCAGCAGGAAGATCGGGGCGATGGACGAGCCGAACGTGGTCCAGAAGACCACACCCTTGGTCGAGGACCGCCGGGGCAGGTACCTGGAGTAGTCGGCGGCCGCGTTCACCCAGCCCAGGCCGAAGCCGGTCATCACGAACACCAGTGCGCCGATGACCTTCTGCGGCGAGCCGGCCGGGATGGCCGACACCGTGCTCCAGTGGATCTTGTCTGCGACCAGCGCGATGAACACGATGGTCAGGATCCCGGTCACCCAGGTGATCACCGTCTGCATCCGCATGATCAGGTCGAAGCCCATCACGCCACCGGCCACGGTCAGCGCGCTCACCACGATCAGCGCGATGACCTTGACCGCGGTGCCGCCGCCCCAGCCCAGCCGCTCGAACACGGTGGCGGTGGCCAGCGTGGCCAGGATGATCAGGACGGTCTCCCAGCCGACCGTGAGCACCCAGGAGATCAGCGACGGCAGCTTGTTGCCGCGCACCCCGAACGCGGCCCGGCCGAGCACCATGGTCGGCGCCGAGCCGCGCTTGCCGGCCACCGCGATGAACCCGCAGAGCAGGAACGAGACCACGATCCCGATCAGCCCGAGGATGACCGCCTGCCAGAACGAGACGCCGAAGTCCAGCACGAACGCGCCATAGCCCAGCCCGAGGACGGAGACGTTGGCGGCGAACCAGGGCCAGAACAGGTCCCGGGGCCGGCCCTTCCGCTCCGCGTCGGAGATCACGTTGATCCCGTTCGCCTCGATCTGCATCGGGCGGAGCTCGGCCCCGTAGGACGGGTCGGCGTGCGCCTGCCGGTCAGCCATGGCGGGCCCCTTCTGGCCAGAAATGCGGGGGAATGACAGGGTCAGTGTGCACCTGGCCGTGCCGCCGCCAGGCCGCCCGGGCCGCCAGCACGCCGGCCAGCACTCCCGCCGCGAGCAGCGTGGCCACGGCGGCCGTGCGCTTCTGGCCGGCCGTCCAGCCGAGCCCGGGCGGCGGCGCGCGGTGCGCGCCGGGCCGCGCCGGCCATCCCCCAGCCGCCGGGTGACCGGCACCCCGGGCCCGGCCGGCACCGGCCGCCTCCGGGACGGCCCCGCCGGGGAGAGCCTGGACGGCCGGAGAGACCTGCGCGGGCTGGGAGGTCTGGGCGGCCTGGGAGATCGGGGCGGTCTGGGCGGCCTGCGCGGCCAGCAGCCGTTCCACGTTCCCGGCGAACTGCTCCACCAGCCGCTGTCCCACGTCGCCGATCGCGCCGGCCGCGTACTGCGAGACGGCACCGTGCAGCATCAGGTCCGCGCTGATCAGTACCCGGGTGGTCACCCCCTGGGGCTCGACCCGCAGCGTGACCTGGGCGTCCGCGCGGCCCCGGCCGCTGCGTTCCTGCCCGGAGGCCCGCAGCTGCGCGGTGCCCGCCGCCCGGTCGGCCGCGTCGAGGTGGACGGTGCCCGCGTAGACCGCGTCCACCAGGCCGATCCGCAGCTGCAGTTCGCCCGCGTAGGTCCCCTCGTCGACTTCGCCGATGAGCCGGCTGCCGGGCAGGCAGGCCGCCACCTTGCCCGGGTCGAGCAACGCGTCGAGCACCTCCGGGGCCGGGCGGCCAATCCGGACCGCACTGGTCAGATGCACGCCGCACCCCTACCGGTGCAGTCGCAGATCACAAGCAGGGCTCCTTCCAGCGGGGCGGCCGAGCAGTGGGCGGAGGGTCTAGGCCAGCGTACGTGCGCCGCCTGCGATGCCAAATATCCCCTTGCCGCAAATCTGAACCGCGGCGATCGGTTAGCGGTGTGGATTACCCCCCCGAATCGGGGGGGTAATCCACACCGCTGATGAAACCGCCCGATGGCTGCGTCCGGCAAGGTGGTGTATCGACCGGGGCCGTGATGGGCGTGGCGCAGCGGGCGGCTCATACCGGGCACTGAGGTTCGGCTCGTATCTTGTGGCCATGCATGTGCCGACCATCGCGTCCTGGGCGGCCTGATGGCATTCGGGTTCGGGCGGCTGTCTCCGCGCCGCCGCGCGTTCGTGGCCGGGCTGGCCGCGCTGGTGGCCGCTGTGGCCGTCGTGATCGCGGTGGTGGCGATCCGGGCCGGCCCGGGCGCGGGTGGCAGCGGCGGCCCGGGCGCGGGCGGCAGCGGCGCCCCGGGCACCGGCCCCCGGGCCGCCTACCCGGCGCAGAACCGGCCGGGCCCGGTGTTCCTGGTGCCGGGGTACGGCGGGAACACGGGGTCGCTGGCCCGGCTGGCCCAGCGGATCCGGGCCACCGGCCGCCCGGCGACTGTGCTGCCGCTGCCCGGCAACGGCACCGGCAGCCTCATCACCGACGCCGGCGTGCTGAACGCCGCGGTGACCCGGGCGCTGCGCAAGGGCGCCCCGTCGGTGGACGTGATCGGCTACTCGGCGGGCGGCGTGGCCGCGCTGATCTGGGCCCGGCAGGACGGCGGCATGCGCAAGGCCCGCCGGATCGTCACGCTCGGCTCGCCGTTCCACGGGGCCCAGATCGCCTCGGACGCCGAGGCATTCGTCCCCGGCGCCTGCCCCACCGCCTGCCAGCAGCTGGTGCCCGGCAGCACCTTGCTCAGCCAGCTCACCGCGACCGCGGTGCCGTCGCACCCCGGCTGGCTGTCGCTCTGGAGCACCGGCGACCAGACGGTGACCCCGCCGGACTCGGCCCGGCTGGCCGGCGCGGTCAACGTGCCGGTCCAGTCGGTCTGCCCGGCCGCGCGGATCACCCACTCCGGGCTGCCGGTGGACCCGGCGGTCACCGCGATGGTGCTGCACGCGATCGGCCCCGGCCCACTCCGGCCGCCCACCGCCGCCGACTGCGGCGGGTGATGCCCGGCGGCCGGGGTGATGCCGGCGGCCGGGGTGATGCCGCCGGGGTGAGCCGCCGGGGTGAGCCGCCGGGGTGATGCCGCCGGGGTGATCAGGCCGGCCTGGCGTAGCCGGGCAGCGAGGGCCAGCGGACCGCGATCACCACGGAGGCCTGCTCCGCGTACCAGGAGTGGCTCACCCCGTGGAACACCACGTAGTCGCCCTGCCGGGCCAGCAGCACGCTGCGGTCCGGCAGGTCCACCCGGAACCGCCCGCTGACCAGGAGCAGCAGGGTGGACCGGCGCTCGCCGGCGACCCACTCGGGGCGCTGGTCCCCGGGCGGGTGAATAGCCCACTTGACCTCGACGTCGGTGCTGTGCCGGGCGTCGCCGGGCGGCCGGAAGTGCCCCAGCAGCCAGCCGCGCTGCTCCGCCGTGTCCACGGCCGCGTTCCCGGTGCAGACGTTGTCGGCCATGAACCGCGAGGCTAACGGGTGCAGCTGACCGCCGAAGTCACTAACTGGTGATGTCCTTGGTGGCAAAGTGCGCCCACGCCGCGCCGAGGAACACCACGACGTAGACGGCCTGGACCGCGTAGCCCCGCTCGATGTTGCGCCAGACGATCGGGTCACGGAAGAAATCGATCCAGGCCAGCCAGTACCGGGTCGGCAGGTACGGGTTGACGGCCGAGGCCGCGTTCAGCGTAACCAGTACCTCGCTGGTGATCAGCGCGGCCAGCGCCCCCAGCGCGGCCGCCAGCGGGGAGTCGGTAACGGTGGACAGGAACAGCGCGATGGCGGCCACGCCGAGCATGGACACGGCGATGAAGGACACCGCGCCGAGCGTGCGCACCGCGATGTCGGCCGGGGTCATCGGGGTGCCGGACAGTGTGGTGGCGGCGGTGGCGCCGGTGATGTTGGAGGTGGTCGGGCCGCCCGCCGTGGCGGCGACCGGCTGCGCGCCGAACAGCGCCACCCCGGCGATGTAACCGGTCACCACCACCAGCACCACCGCGCCGAGGGTGTACACCACCAGCGTGACGAGCTTGGCCACCAGCAGCCGCGTCCGGCCGACCGGGCGGGCCAGCAGGTAGCGCAGCGTCCCGGCGCCCGCCTCCCCGGCGATCGAGTCCCCGGCCACCACGGCCACCGCGACCGGCAGGAAGATCGGCAGCACGATGGCCAGCGCCGCGGCCGGGTACAGCTGCCCGCTGGACAGCACGGCCGACAGCAGGGCCGGTCCCTGGCCGGGCGGCGGCGCGATGTGGGTGACCGCGACGAACACGGCGACCAGCACCGGCAGCGCACACAGCAGCGCGATGCTCACCCAGCTGCGCGGGCGGCGGGCCAGCTTGACCAGTTCCACCCGGATCACGGCCGCTGCCCCGGAGCCTCGTCCCCGGCCGCCCGGTCCGGCGTCTTGTCGATGCGGTCCGAGCCTGTTCCGGTGACCGACAGCACGACATCCTCCAGTGACCGGCGCTCCGGGACGATCTCGGTGACCCGGACCCCACCGGCCACGAGCTGGGCGTTGAGTGCGGCGGTATCGGCGCCGGCCACCAGGAGCCGCTCCGCGTCGCGCTGCTCGACCCGCCCGTCGAGCAGTTCCAGCGCCCGCCCGGCGTCGGGCGTGCGCACCACCGAGCGGCCGGTCGGCGCGCGGAGCGTGTTCAGGTCGTCCTGGCGGACCAGCCGGCCGGCGTTGACGATGCCCACCCGGGTGCACAGTTGCTCCACCTCGGACAGCTGGTGGCTGGACAGGAACACGGTGGTCCCGGCCGCGTTCAGCTCGCACAGCAGATCACGGATCTCCCGGATGCCCTGCGGGTCCAGGCCGTTGGTCGGCTCGTCCAGGATGAGCAGCTTCGGGGTGCGCAGCAGCGCCGCGGCCAGGCCCAGCCGCTGCCGCATGCCCAGCGAGTACCGCTTGACCGGGCGGTTGTCGATGCCGCCGAGGCCGACGCGCTCCAGCGTGTCCTCGACGCGGCGGCGCCGGGTCCGGCGGCCGCCCGGCCGGCCGCCGCCACCGGGCCGGCCGGACGCGTCGATCAGTGCCAGGTTGGCCCGCCCGGACAGGTGCCCGTACGAGGACGGCCCTTCGACCAGCGCGCCGACCTGGGGCAGCACCTCGGCGACGTGTTTGGGTACTGGGCGGCCGAGCAGGCTGATGGTGCCGCTGGTGGCGTAGACCAGGCCGAGCAGCATCCGGATCACGGTGGTCTTCCCGGAGCCGTTCGGCCCGAGGAAGCCGTACCGGTCGCCTTCCCGCACCTCCAGGTTGACCCGGTCCACGACCAGCAGCCGGCCGTACCGCTTGGTGAGGCCCTCGGTGAGGATCATCGGGGCCTCCTGGACCTGGACGCGAGGTCGCTGATG
This sequence comes from uncultured Actinomycetes bacterium, assembly GCA_963837515.1. Lineage (GTDB taxonomy): Bacteria > Actinomycetota > Actinomycetes > Streptosporangiales > Streptosporangiaceae > RYN-230. The sequence continues at coordinate 77,690 of CAWINT010000009.1, read as the reverse complement.
AAATCGTTGGCCGCGTTCTCCAGCAGCGGCGGGCTGACCGCCCCGGCGAACGCGAACGTGGCGTGGCGGAACCCGGCCGTCACCAGCAGAACGGACAGCAGCGGCGTTCGGATCACCGCGCCGGTGGTCGCCCCGCCCGGGCCGGAGGTGGCCTGGTCGCCCAGCGTCACCAGCTGCGCCCCAGCGCTGACGGCCGCGTTGTAGGCGGACGAGCCGGTACCGCGGGGCAGCGGGAGCAGCACGAAGCGGGACAGGCCCGCGCCGTAGATGGCGACCCCGGGCGGGCTGCCCGGCAACGGCACGTATCCCTGGCCGGCGCAGCCGGGCCGGGAACGGTGTGTGGTCGCCGTCCCCATCCGCGTCCTCGTTGAGCACGTTGTTGACGTCGGGCAGCTTGGCGGTGGCGATGCCGAGCTGCGCGGCCGGGTGCGGCGTCACCTGGTCCAGCGTCGGGCGTCGCTCGCTCAGCTCCAGGAAGGTGCTGGTCAGCGCGGGGTGCGCGGCACCGCGCGCGGTGAGCTGGACCTCGGCTGGCAGCCCGGTGCGGGGGTCGGCCCAGATCTCGACGGACGCGATCGTGGTCGAGGCATCGGCGGGGACGACGCGCAGGCCAGCCGCGGCCAACCCGGCGATCCGCCGGGTGGGCAGCCGGGTGAAGCGGGCGTCCCGGCCCGCGATGTGCAGCAGCCGCAGCGCCAGCGCCGGGGGCAGCAGGTCGGGGGCCCGCGGCAGCCGCACCGGCTGCGCGCCGAGCACCTGGGTCAGCACGTTGCGGCCGTAGGACCACAGGTAGGTGACCCCGCCGTCGGTGTAGGCGTCGCTCTCCCCGGCCGCGAACGCGGCGTTCTGCCCGGCCGAGGTGACCTCCTCGGCCCGCCAGTAGGCGGGCGAGCGGTACCACACGTACTGGTCGGTGGTGCCGTCCAGCAGGGTGCTGACGTCCCCGACGTCGGGCAGCTGGGGCAGGCCGAAGTTGGCCACGGTCTCCGCGTACGCCTCGTACGGCACGCTGCCCGAGGCGAGGATCCGGGCCCGCAGGGCCGCCGCGCCGACCGTCGAGGCAGGCACCGGGATCGCCGCCAGCACGGCCGGGACGCAGCCGAGCAGCAGGGCCCCGGCCAGCACGACCGTCCACCGCCGCCAAGCGCCCCGGGCCAGCGGGGCCAGGAAGCCCAAGCTCACCGGCGGCGCCGCGTTGCTGCTACTCGCACGCCACCACCGTACGTCCCCGCCCTGGAAGCTCGTAGCGGTCCGGCTCCCCGTAATCTGGCCATAAGAGTGTTGCTGGCACGGATGGGGCGACGAGCGACCGGAGGCGACGCGTGATCCTCGTGACCGGAGGGACCGGGCGGGTGGGTTACCGCCTACTGGAGGCGCTGCGCGACGCGGGCGCGGACGCGACCGTCATGGTCCGGGTGGAGGCGGCGGCGGCCGGGCTGCCCGGCTCGTTCAAGCACGTGGTGGCGGCTATCGACGAGCCGCCGCCGGCTGACGTGCTGGCCGGCTTCGACCGGGTGTTCCTGCTCAGCCCGTCCGGCGTGGCGCAGGCCGAGCTGGAGATCGGGTTCATCGACGCGCTGCTGGCGGCCGGGCACCGGCCGCACGTGGTCAAGGTGGCCTGCGACGGGTTCGAGGAACCGGACTGCGAGGTGCGGTTCATGCGCAGCCACCGGGAGGTGGCGGTGCACCTGGAGGCATCCGGCCTGCCCGCCAGCTACCTGGCGGCCGCGCCGTTCTGCGAGAACCTGCTGCTGTCCGCGCGCAGCATGCGCCGGGATGGCCTGCTGCGCGCCGCGACGGGGCCGGGCCGGGCCGCGTTCGTCGCGGCCAGTGACGTCGCCGCGGCCGCCGCCCGGCTGCTGGCCGGGGACCGGCTGGAGCCCGCCACGTACGTGCTGACCGGGCCGGAGGCGCTCAGCTACGCCGACGTGGCGCGCCGGATCTCGGCCGTGTTCGCCCGGGACGTGCGGTTCCGCGACGTGGCGCCGGAGCGGGCCCGCGAGGACCTGCTCGCGGCCGGCCTGACGGCCTGGGCGGCCGACGGGATGCTGGAACTGCAGCGCTGGATCCGTGACGGCGGCACCGACACGGTCACCCCGGCCGTCCGCGACCTCACCGGCCAGGACCCCCGCCCGGTCGAGGACTGGCTCGACGAGTTCCGCGCCGATTTCCTCGACCCGGACGACGAGATCCGCTCCGGGTAACGCTCCGCCCCGGGTACGCACCGGCCAGCGGGCCGCGCTCAGGTCAGCACGCGGGCGGTGAACTTCCGCAGGGCCAGCCACGTCAGCACGGCCGTCCCGCCGACCAGCACGGACAGGAACGCCCACGGCGGCATGTAGCCCACCTGGGGCGTCAGCGAGGCACGCAGCCCCTCGCTGGCGTACACCATCGGGTTGAACAGCACGGCGATCTGCAGCCAGCGGATGGCGTGCAGCGCCGACCAGGGGTAGTAGACGCAGCCGAGCATCGTCATCGGCAGCAGCACCAGGGCGAACAGGACCTGGATCTGCTGCGGGTCGATGATCGTGCCGAGCAGCAGCCCACCCGAGGCGGCCAGCAGCGCGGTGGCCACCAGGACCAGCAGGAACATCGGCCAGTTGGCGACGTGCACACTGGGCTGCGCGCCGCTGGCGTGGATCAGCAGCACGGCCGGGAACACCAGCAGCCCGCCGATCAGCGCCTGCAGCCCGGCGGCGGCGATCTTCTCCACGGCCAGCAGCGGGATCGGCAGCGGGGCCAGCGCCCGGTCGGTGATGGACCGCTGCCAGGACAGCTCCATCATCAGCGGGAAGATGACGGCCATCATGCCCTGCATGATGATCGACGAGGCCACCAGGCCCGGCACGAGGATGGTGGCGAACGTCGGCCCGCCGGAACCGGCGGCGCCCGCGCCGAACCCGGTGCCGATCTTCGGCAGCACGTAGGCGAAGACGAAGACGAACAGCAGCGGCTGGATGAGCACCCGGACGAAGGTGGCCAGGAAGTTCTTGCGCATCACCCGGATCTCCCGGGCCATCATCGCGGCGAAGGTCCGGGTAACGGTCGGCCGGATCCCGGGCGTGGTGGCCGGGGCGGCGCCCGCGGGATTCGCGGGGGCGGCAGCTCGGGTGCTCATTCGCGGTACTCCCGTCCGGTCAGGGTGAGGAACGCGCTCTCCAGGCTGGGCGGCAGCTGGGCCGCGTCGGTGATCCCGCGCCCGGCCGAGGTGCCGGTGCTGACCAGCTCGCCGAGCAGTCCCTGCGGCTCCCGGGTGAAGACCCGTACCTGGCCGCCGGTGACCTCGACCTTGCTGATCCCAGGGCGGCCGCGCAGCGTGTCCAGGCCGGGCGGGGCGTCCCCGTCGTAGGTCACGGTGATCACCGTGTCGGCACCCGCCGACGTCCTGAGCTCCGGGACCGTGCCGCTGGCCAGCACCGCGCCGTGGTCGATCACGGCGACCCGGTCGCACATCTCCTCGGCCTCTTCCATGTAATGCGTGGTGAGCACGATGGTCTGGCCTTCGGCGCGCAGGCCGCGGAGCATGTCCCACAGGTTGACCCGGGTCTGCGGGTCCAGCCCGGCGGTCGGCTCGTCCAGGAACAGCACGGCCGGCCGGTGCACCAGCGCCCGGCAGATCATCAGCCGCTTGGCCTGCCCGCCGGACAGCTCGAACGGATTGGCCGCGCGCCGCTCGGTCAGGCCGAAGCCGGCCAGCAGCTCGGCGCCGCGGCGGCGGGCGGCCGTGGCGCTCATCCCGAAGTACCGGCCGCGGAATTCCAGGTTCTCCGCGACGCTCAGGTCGGTGTCGGCGGTGTTGTTCTGCGACACCATGCCGATGCGGCGTTTCACCTCAACCGGATGGCGGGTCACGTCCAGCCCGCAGACCTCGGCCCGGCCCGCGGTGGGCACGACCAGCGTGGTCAGCATGCCGATCGTGGTGGACTTGCCCGCCCCGTTCGGCCCGAGCAGGCCGAAGATCTCGCCGTAGCCGACCGCCAGGTCGATGCCGCGGACGGCCGGCACCTCCCCGCGCGGGCCGGTGTAGGTCTTGGCCAGGCCCGCGGTGCGCACCGCGGCTCCCGCGGGAGCAGGCGCAGGGCTTAACGGCGAGGTCATTCCCGCTCCTCTTTCCTGAGGTAGGCGTCGAAGCGCTCGATCAGGCTGAGCAGGTACCGGCGCACCGCGGGCTCGTCCGCCTCGTCGGTCACCCCGAACAGGTCCCACAGCTCGCCGGAAATGTCGTGCCCGGTGACCTGGACCAGCGACCGGCCGGCGTCGGTGATGTGCAGCAGCACGGCCCGCCGGTCGGCTTGGTCCCGGCGCCGTTCCACCTGGCCGTTGCGCTCCAGGGTGTCCACCACCGTGGTCAGCGTGGCCGGGGTGGTCATCAGCCGCCGGGCCACCTCGCCGGCCCGCAGCCCGTCCTCGCCGGCCAGCATGCGGAGCAGGAAGAAGCCGGCCGGGCTGACCCCATGCTGTTCCAGCAGCCGCCCCCACACGCCGCCGGCCTGCCGGATGGTGACCAGGAACAGCCGCCAGACCGGCCACTCGGGCACCGGCCCGAGCGCGGACAGGTCTCCCATGCCGAGGTCGCGGGCATCCACGAGCTAATTATTAGCCCGCTAGAATTTAGCTGTCAAACTTTTAGGCCACGAAGGAACCGGCCCGGTAGGCTGCTTCCCCCCGGGAAGGAGGCCGCCAGTTCCCCCGGGAAGGAGGCCGCCAGCTGTGCCGCAAACCCCGCCGCCTAACGACCCGCACCTGGTCACTCCCACCGGGACGCCGCGGGCCCGCGCGCTGGGCATCGGCTTCGGCGGGACACCGGGCCGGTGGAACGCCATCACCGATGTGACCGGGGTGGAGGTCGGCTACCGGACGATCATCGCGGGCGGGTCGGCGCGCACCGGGGTCACCGCCATCCACCCCCGGGGCCGGGCCGGGGCGCTGGACCCGGTCGCCGCCGGGTACTTCGCGCAGAACGGCAACGGCGAGCTGACCGGGGCGGCCTGGATCGAGGAGTCTGGCACGCTGCGCCTGCCGGTGGCGATCACCAGCACGCACGCAGTCGGCATCGCACACGCCGGGATCATCGGCTGGGCGGTGCGGCGCTACCCGGAACTCGGCGATGACTGGGTGCTGCCGGTAGCCGCCGAGACGTGGGACGGGTACCTCAACGACATCAACGGCCAGCACATCAGCGCCGACGACTGCGTCGCGGCGCTGGACGGCGCGGCCAGCGGCCCGCTGGCCGAGGGGTCGGTGGGCGGCGGCACCGGGATGATCTGCTACGGGTTCAAGGGCGGCAGCGGCACGGCGTCCCGGGTGGTGCCGCACGCGGGCAGCGACTACACGGTGGGCGTGTTCGTGCAGGCCAATTTCGGCCGGCGGGGCGAGTTCACCCTGGCCGGGGTGCCGCTCGGGGCGCGGCTGGCCGGCGACGACCCGGCCGGTGCGGACCGCGGCGGGCCGGCCGGTGCGGGCTCGGTCATCGCCGTGGTGCTGACCGACGCGCCGCTGCTGCCGCAGCAGTGCAAGGCGCTGGCCCGGCGGGTCACCCTCGGCCTGGCCCGGACCGGCACCACCGGCTCGCACTCCTCCGGGGACCTGTTCCTGGCCTGCTCGACCGCGAACCAGTTCGCCTTCGGCGCGCTGGACGGCGGGCGGCCGTACAACCGGCTGACGTTCATCCCGTGGGACGCCATCGACCCGTTCTGCGCCGCGGTGGTGCAGGGGGTGGAGGAGGCGGTGGCCAATGCGCTGTGCGCGGGCGAGGAGATGACGGGCTACCGCGGCCACCGGGTGCCGGGGCTGCCCCGGGAGACGGTGGCCAGCGTGTTCGCTGGCCGCGCGGGCACGTAGCGCGCGGGAGCGCCATGAGCGACCGCGTCCGCGCCCTGCTGGTTACGGCAGCAGACGAGCTGCGGCTTGCGCTCCGGCCGCCACCTGTTGGCCCTACCCGCGAGCCACCTGCCGGATAGCGACCCTGAACAGCCGCCAGGCCGCGGAAGACCGTGCCGGTAACTTAGGCGGGGAAGCTGACGGATCGGAGGACGGAATGGAATACCGCCTGCTCGGGCGCAGCGGCTGCGCCGTGTCGGCGCTGGCGCTGGGCACCCTGACCTTCGGCAACGAGACCGACGAGGCCGGGTCGTTCGCTCAACTCGACGCGTTCACCGAGGCGGGGGGCACGCTCGTGGACTCGGCCGACGTGTACGCGGACGGCCGCTCCGAGGAGATCATCGGCCGCTGGCTGGCCGGCCGCCCGGGCCGCCGGGAAGTGGTGGTGCTGGCCACCAAGGGCCGGTTCCCCACCGACGAGACCCCGAACGGGCACGGTCTGTCCCGGCGGCACCTGTCCATGGCGCTGGACGCCTCGCTGCGCCGGCTGAAGGTGGAGACCATCGACCTGTACCAGGTGCACGGCTGGGATCCGCTGACGCCGCTGGAGGAGACGCTGCGGTTCCTGGACGACGCGACCGCGGCGGGCAAGATCAGCTACGTCGGGCTGTCCAACTTCACCGGCTGGCAGCTGCAGAAGGCGGTGGACCTGGCCGAGTTCCGCGGGCTGTCTGTCCCGGTATCGCTGCAGCCGCAGTACAACCTGCTGGCCCGGGCGATCGAGTGGGAGATCGTGCCCGCCTGCCAGGCCGCCGGGCTGGGCATGCTGGCCTGGTCGCCGCTGGCCAGCGGCTGGCTGACCGGCAAGTACCGGCGCGGGGAGGCGCCGACCGAGGGAACCCGGGTAGTGGAGAACGCCGACGAGGGGATGCGGATCTGGAACCAGCGCGGCGACGCCGAGCAGACGTGGCAGGTCACCGACGCGGTGCGCAAGGTGGCCGAGGGCCGGGGGGTGTCACCGGCCCAGGTGGCGATCGCCTGGGTGGCCGCCCGGCCCGCAGTCTCCTCCGTGATCCTCGGTGCCCGCACGCTGGAGCAACTGGCCGGCAACCTGGCCGCGGCGGACGTCACGCTGAGCGCCGAGGAGACCCGGCTGCTGGACGACACCAGCGCCCCGCCCACGCCCGACTACCCGTACGGGGAGAAGGGCGCCTCACAGCGCAGCCGGCGGATCCGCGGCGGCCGGTTCTGACCGGCGGATCTGACCGGCGGGTCTGACCGGCTCGTGGGGCGGCCGGGACTCCCGGCCGCCCCACGGCATCAGTACCAGCCGTAGGCCAGTTCGTGCGCCCAGGCGCGGGCGGGCGAGCCGTACCGGCTCTTGATGTAGCGCAGCCCCCAGCGGATCTGGGTGGTCGCGTTGGTCCGCCAGTTGGGGCCCGCGCTGGACATCTTGCCGCCGGGCACCGCCTGCGGGATGCCGTAGGCGCCGGAGTACGGGTTGTGCGCGTACTTGTTCCACCCGCTCTCCCGGGTCCACAGCTTGTTCAGCGGGGGGAATTGCCGGGCGCCCCAGCCGTAGTGGCCGAGCATCGTCTGGGCGGTGTGCCGGGCGGCCCGCTCCTGCGCGGCCAGGGCCGACGTCACGCCGGCGGGGGCAGCCGCGCTGTCCAGCCGGATGGTGGTCCCAGCGACCGCACGGCCCAGGCCGGCCGTGCGGGACAGGGGGGCGGTGCCCGCTCCGGGGACCACCAGCAGGGTGGCGGCCGCCGCGGCGGCCGCCACGGTCACGCCGGCCAGGGCGGCGGTCACCCGGGATGAACGGCGGGAACCCCGGGGTGAGCGGCGTGGCCCGCCGGATGAATGTCGGGACAGGGTGAAACGAGGGAATCTGGCCCTGATCGCGGACAAGAGGAAACCTTTGGTCGGCCGCGCCTCGCGCGCTCGGCTTTCACCCGGGAACGCGCCCGGTTCCGATGGCAGTCGGGTGGGCGGCAGCGCGCGGGCGTGACGCGGGGACAAGGCGCCAGGCCGCTCGTGAGGCGGCGGCTTCCCGCACGCAGGGTGCTTGCGGGACAACCTTGCCGGAAAAGTGATCCTAGCGTTACCTAAAAGCGACTAATGGTGTATGTGAGATGGGTCACAAGGCGGCAGCGGCCGCCACCGGGGGTCGCCCGGGACGGCCGCTGCCTGACTGGTCCTGGGGGGAAGGACCAGCCGCGGATCCGCATGGCGGGGCGACGGGACAGCGGGGTTTCCCGTGCGCCACCGCCATGCGGAAGCTCGTGCCTAATACCAGCCGTAGGCCTGGGAATGCGACCAGGCGCCGCACGGCGAGCCGTAGCGGGACTGGATGTACTGCAGGCCCCAGCGGATCTGGGTGGCCGCGTTCGTCTGCCAGTCGGCCCCGGCGCTGGCCATCTTGCTGCCGGGCAGCGCCTGCGGGATGCCGTACGCACCGGAGGACGGGTTGCTCGCCGTCACGCTCCAGCCGCTTTCCCGGTTCCACAGCGGCTGCAAGCAGCTGAACTGGGAGGACGACCAGCCGAACGAGCCCAGCATGCCCTCGGCGATCTGCTGCGGGCTGCCCTGGGGCGCCGCGGCCGCGGTCGTGCTGCGCTGCGCGGTCTGCTGCCGCGCGGCCTGCTGGGCCGCGGCCGCCCGCTGGGCCGCGGCGGCCCGGGCGGCCGCGGCGGTGCGGGCCCGGGCGGCCGCGGCGGCGCGGGCGCGCGCCGCCGCCTGCTGCTGGGCGATCGCCTGCCGCGTCGAAGCCAGCCGCGCGGCCGACTCGGACGACTTGAGCTGGTGCAGCGAACCGGCCAGCACCTGGTCCTGGCCGACCGGGTGCGCCGCGGTGCTGGGCAGGCCGAGCGAGGCGGCATCCGCCACGCTGGCGGACGCCGGGGAACCCGGCGACCAGGCCGCCGCCGTGCCGCCCGCGACGCCGGCCACGGCCAGCGCCGAGCCCGCGGCGATCAGGGTGATCTTGGAGATCCGGGTGGGAGGGGTCCGTCTGTGGAGGGACAAGATGAACCTTTGGTCTGGCGCTCTCGCGTCCTGCGGTTTCCACCCCGGCCGAGCCCGCCCACGGGGGATCCACCACGCGGGAAGAGGGATCAGCGGCATGCGGACGGGGCGCAGGGGCAGGGCGCCGGGCCGCGCGCTAGGCGGCGGGCATCACGCACGCTGGGGGTGCTGGCGACAACTCAGCATGCCGCAGCCCACCCGCCGAGCAGGCCGGATCGGGCTTACGGCCGCTATGAGAAAGATCACAACAATGTACCGTTTACCCCGGTTTGATACGATGCGTGCCGCGTCTGGCCGGCCCGCCTGACCGGGCCGCGGCCGGGCTCAGCTCAGCTCAGGGATGATCGCGGCGCCGTACCCGGCCAGCGTCTCCTCCGGCTGGTCGTGCATCAGATAGATGGCGAACTGGCTGGCACCGATCTCGGCCAGCTCACGGAGCCGGTCGAGGTGCGCCCCGGCCGGGCCGAGCAGGCAGAACCGGTCCACGATGGAGTCCGGCACGAAGTCGGTGGACGGGTTGCCGGCCCGGCCGTGGTGCGAATAGTCGTAGCCTTCCCGGCCCTTGATGTAGTCGGTCAGCTCACGGGGCACCGGCCCGTCCTCGCCGTACCGGGCGACCAGGTCCGCGACGTGGTTGCCGACCATCCCGCCGAACCAGCGCAGCTGGTCACGCTGGTGCGCCAGGTCGGTGCCGACGTAGGCGGGGGCGGCCACGCACACGGTGATGTCCGCCGGGTCGCGGCCGGCCGCGCGCGCGGCGGCGCGCACCGAGCCGACCGTCCAGCGGGCGATGTCCGGGTCGGCGGTCTGCAGGATGAACCCGTCCGCCTGCTCGCCGACCAGCGCCAGCGCCTTGGGGCCGTAGGCCGCCATCCAGATCTCGAGCTTGCCGTCCCGCACCCACGGAATCCGGAGCGGCGCGCCGTGCAGCAGCACCTCCCGCCCCTCGGCCAGCCCCTTGATCACCCGCATCGCCTCGGCCAGGTGGGCCAGGGTGGCCGGCCGCTGGCCGATCACCCGCCGGGCCGAGTCGCCGCGCCCGATCCCGCACACCGTCCGGTTACCGAACATGTCGTTGAGCGTGGCGAACAGCGACGCGGTGACCGACCAGTCCCGCGTCCCGGGGTTGGTCACCATCGGCCCGACCATCAGGCGCGAGGTGTGCTCCAGGATCTGCGAGTAGATGACGAACGGCTCCTGCCACAGCACGTGCGAGTCGAACGTCCAGCCGTGCCGGAAGCCCTGCTCCTCGGCGCGGCGCATGGTCCCCACCACCGCGCTGGCCGGCGGGTCCGTCTGCAGCACCAGCCCGAAATCCATGGTCCCCCCTAGGACAGGTATTGCGACAGGCCGCGGGACAGGAACTGGCCGTGCCCGGCGCGGCCGTGGTACTCGCCATCGTCGATGACCACCTGACCGCGGGACAGCACCACGGCGACCTGCCCGGTGACCGGCATCCCCTCGTAGGCCGAGTAGTCCACGTTCATGTGGTGCGTGCGGGCGGACAGGGTCTGCCGGGCGGCCGGGTCATAGACCACGATGTCCGCGTCCGCGCCCGGCGCGATGACGCCCTTACGCGGGTACAGCCCGAACATCCGGGCGGGCGTGGTGCACGCCACCTCGACCCAGCGGGCCAGCGACAACTCCCCGGCCGCCACCCCCTGATGCAGCAGGTCCATCCGGTGCTCCACCCCGGGCATGCCGTTGGGAATCTTCGAGAAATCGCCGAGGCCAAGCTGTTTCTGGTCCTTGAAACAGAACGGGCAGTGGTCGGTGGACACCACCGACAGATCGTTGCTGCGCAGCCCGCGCCACAGCGAGCCCTGGTGCTCGGCGGGCCGCAGCGGCGGCGAGGCCACGTACTTGGCGCCCTCGAACCCGGGCCGGGCCAGATCGTCCAGCGACAGGTACAGGTACTGCGGGCAGGTCTCGGCGAACACGTTCTGGCCCGCGTCCCGCGCCTCGGCCACCGCGGCCAGCGCCTGCGCGGCCGACAGGTGCACCACGTACAGCGGGGCGCCGGTGACCTTGGCCAGCACGATCGCCCGGTGGGTGGCCTCGGCTTCCAGCTCGGGCGGGCGGGTCAGCCCGTGCTGCACCGGGTCCGTCTTGCCCTCGGCCAGCGCCCGGGCCACCAGCTGGTCGATCGCGATGCCGTTCTCCGCGTGCATCATGATCATCGCGCCGGTCTCCGCGGCCCGCTGCATGGCCCGCAGGATCTCCCCGTCGGTGGCGTAGAACACGCCCGGGTAGGCCATGAACATCTTGAAGCTGTTCACGCCCGCGCCGATGCACGCTTCCATCTCCTTGAGCGTGGTGTCGTTCACGTCCGAGACGATCATGTGGAAGCCGTAGTCGATGGCGCAGTTGCCGTCGGCCTTCGCGTGCCACTTATCGAGCGTGGCCAGCAGCGAGGTCCCCTTCGCCTGCACGGCGAAGTCGATGATCGTGGTGGTGCCGCCCCAGGCCGCGGCCCGGGTCCCGGTCTCGAAGGTGTCTGCCGAGAACGTGCCGCCGAACGGCATCTCCATATGCGTGTGCACGTCGATACCGCCGGGCAGCACGTAGCGCCCGGTGGCGTCGATCACCCGCTCGGCCCGCCCGGCCCAGGCGGCGGCCCCCTCGCTGCCCGGCGCGGCGAGGGCCTCGATCCGCTCGCCCTCGACCAGCACATCCATGGGGACCGCGCCCGACGGGGACAGGATCATGCCGCCCGTGATCACGATGCTCATGGCTGCACCAGCGAGCCGTAGGCGTCCGGACGGCGGTCCCGGTAGAACTGCCACAGGTCGCGCACCTGCTGCAGCGCGTCCATGTCCAGGTCCCGGACCAGCACCTCGTCGGTGGAGTCAGACGCCGCCTCGCCGATCAGCTGGCCGCGCGGGTCGGCGAAGTAGGACTGGCCGTAGAAGTCGTTGTCGCCGAGCGGCTCCACGCCGACCCGGTTGATGGCGCCGACGAAGTACTCGTTGGCCACCGCCGCGGCCGGCTGCTCCAGCCGCCACAGGTAGGCGGACAGGCCGCGGCTGGTCGCCGAGGGGTTGAACACTAGCCGCGCGCCGGCCAGGCCGAGCGCCCGCCAGCCCTCCGGGAAATGCCGGTCGTAGCAGATGTACACGCCGATCCGGCCCACGGCCGTGTCGAACACCGGGTAGCCCAGGTTGCCCGGCCGGAAGTAGAACTTCTCCCAGAACCCCTGCACCTGGGGCAGGTGGTTCTTGCGGTACTTGCCCAGGTAGCTGCCGTCCGCGTCGATGACGGCGGCGGTGTTGTAGTACAGCCCCGGCTGCTCCTCCTCGTACATCGGCACCACCAGCACCATCGAGTGCCGCCGGGCCAGCTCCTGCATCAGCTCGGTGGTCGGGCCGCCGGGGATCTGCTCGGTGTAGGAGTAGTAGTCCGCGTCCTGCACCTGGCAGAAGTAGGGGCCGTAGAACAGCTCCTGCAGGCAGGCCACCTGGGCGCCCGCCGAGGCCGCCTGGCCGAGCAGGCCGGCGGCGGCGCTGATCATGGATTCCTTGTCACCCGTCCAGCGCTGCTGGATGAGCGCCGCTCGCACGATGTCGGCCATGTACCCCTCCCATGTTGAGCAGCAGATAGCTGACCAGGCCGGCGCCGAAGCCGACGGCCCAGCTGTAGTCATACAACGGCTTGAGCAGCGGGATCAGGCCGTCCGCCGGGAACGGGCCCTGGCCCGGAGCCGAGTGGGCGCCGCCGCAGGCCAGCACCGACCCGATCACCGTAGCGGCGACCGCGCGCCAGTTCCACCCGGCGGCGAACCAGTACCGTCCGCCCGCCTGGTACAGCGCGGCCAGGTCGAGCCGGGTGCGGCTGAGCAGCCAGTACCCGGCGATCAGCACCCCGGCGACGCTGCCGAGCAGGCCGCCGTAGAAGCCCAGCCAGACGAAGATGTAGATGTGCGGGTTGGCCAGCAGCCGCCACGGCTGGATGGCCACCGCGACGACCCCGGTGATCAGGCCGCCCAGCCGGAAGGAGATCAGCCGGGGCGCGGCGTTGGAGAAGTCGTAGGACGGGCTCACGGCGTTGGCCGCCACATTCACCGAGACGGTGGCGACCAGCACGGTGACCAGCCCGAGGATCACCACCGCCGGGTTGGCGAACTTGGCGGCGAGCTGGATCGGGTCCCAGATCGCGTGGCCGTACAGCAGCACCGTGCCCGAGGTGATCAGCACGGCCAGCAGCGAGAAGAACGTCATCGTGGTGGGCAGCCCGAGCACCTGGCCGAGTTCCTGGCCCCGCTGGCTGCGGCTGAACCGGGTGAAGTCCGGGATGTTCAGCGACAGCGTGGACCAGAACGCGATCATGCCCATCAGCGCGGCCGGGAAGACGGACCAGAACTTGGCCCCCCAGCCCAGCTGGGACGGCGCGGCCAGCAGCGGGCCGAGCCCGCCGGCCTGGACCGCGATCCAGATCAGCAGCGCCGTGAACACCACCAGGACGAACGGCGCGGCCCAGTTCTCGAACCGGCGCAGCGTGTCCATGCCGCGTTGGATGATCGCCATCTGGATCACCCAGAACACCGCGAAGGACAGCCACAGGGTCCACGGCTGGCCCCACAGCACCGGGGCGTGGATCCAGGCCGAGCCGAACAGCCGCCCGGCGATCTCGTAGATCCCCTCGCCGCCGATCCAGGTCTGGATGCCGAACCAGCCGCAGGCGATCACCGCGCGGAGCAGCGCGGCCAGGTTCGCGCCGCGCACCCCGTAGAACGCGCGGGCGAAGACCGGGAACGGGATGCCGTACTTGGTGCCGGCGTGGCTGTTCAGCAGGATCGGCAGCAGCACGATCAGGTTGCCCAGGGCGATGGTCACCAATGCCTGCGGGGCGTTCATCCCGAGCGCGATCAGGCCGGCGGCCAGCGCGTAGGTGGGCAGGTTGTGGGACATGCCCACCCACAGCGCGCAGTAGTTGTAGGTGGTCCAGGTGCGCCGGGCCACCGGCACCGGGGCGAGTTCGGCGTTGGCGTACCGGCTGCCGGCGATGGCCGCGGGGTCGGCCAGGTTGACCCGCCCGTCCGGGGCGAGGACCTGGGCGGCTGACGTGGCGCTCGGAGCAGCGTAAGCCATCGACGCCCCTTCCGGCCGCTGGCACCGCCGCGAGGTCAGCGCCCTTGCTTACCGCAGGTATGGACCTTTCGTTCCCAGCCCGGCGGATTTCAGCCCTGCGAGCGCTCGGCCTGGGCCGCCCGGATCACGTGGATGACCGCGTTGATCAGGGCCAGGTGGGTGAAAGCCTGCGGGAAATTCCCCAACTGACGGCCGGTCCGCGGGTCGATCTCCTCGGCGTACAGGTCCAGCGAGGAGGCCAGCGACAGCAGGCGCTCGCACAGCTGGTGGGCCCGTTCCGGCTCGCCGATCTCGCACAGCGCGGACACCAGCAGGAACGAGCAGATCGTGAAGGTGCCCTCGCCACCCGGCAGCCCGTCGTCGGTGACTTCCGGGCGGTAGCGCAGCACCAGTCCGCCCTCGGTCAGTTCGTCGGCGATGGCCAGGATCGTGGCCCGGACCCGGGTGTCGTCGCGCGGCAGGAATCCGGTCATCGGCAGCAGCAGCAGCGAGGCGTCCAGCGCCCTGGTGCCGTAGTGCTGCGTGAACACACCGCGCTCGTCCACCCCGTTAGCCAGGATGTCCGCCCGGATCTCCTCGGCCGCCTCCCGCCAGGTCTTGGCCAGGCCGGCCGCGCCGCGCGCCTGCGCCGCCTGGGCCCCGCGCTGCACCGCCGACCAGCACATCAGCTTGGAGAAGGTGAAGTGCTGCGGCGCGCCACGGACCTCCCAGATACCGAGGTCCGGCTCCCGCCAGTAGCTGAGTGCGCACTCCACCTGGCGGCGCACCACCGCCCACATCCGCTCGTCCAGCCGGTGCCAGCTGCCCAGCCGCAGGTGGATGGCCTGCAGCATGGTGCCCCAGACGTCGTGCTGGCGCTGGGTGTAGGCCTCGTTGCCGACCCGGACCGGGCGGGCGCCGTCGTAGCCGCTGAGGTGGTCGAGCACCCGCTCGGTGAGTACCCGCTCGCCGTCCACCCCGTAGACCACCTGGACTTCGCCGTCCCGCTGGGCGATGTCGGCCAGGAACCAGAAGAAGTCGTCGGCCTCCCAGTCGAAGCCGAGTGCGTACAGGCTCCACAGCGTGAACGCGGAATCGCGCAGCCAGCAGAACCGGTAGTCCCAGTTCCGCTCGCCGCCCGGCACCTCGGGGAGCGAGGTGGTGGCCGCGGCGACCATGGCGCCGCTCGGCGCGAACGTCAGCCCCTTGAGGGTCAGCGCACTGCGCTGCAGGTAGCGGCTCCACGGGTGGTCCGGGAACCGGCCCCGGGCCAGCCAGTGCTGCCAGTGATGCGCGGTCCAGACCAGACGGCGGCGCGCCTCGGCGTAGCTGAACGGCGGCTCGTGGTCAGTCCAGGACAGCGCCACGAAATGATGCTCGCCCTCCCGCATCCGGGTGCGGGCCATGGCCCGGCCGCCCTCGAAGCCGAGCCGCATGTCGGTGGTCAGGGTCAGCCCGACCCCGGCCTCCGGGCTAGCGGGCCGGCACACGCCCTGGGCGTAGTGCCGGTCGGTGTACTCCCAGGTGCCCTGGCGCAGGCCGTAGTCGAAGACCGGCTCGCAGTCGAAGGTGACCTGAACCTCGCCGGTCGCGCAGCGGATCGTGCGCAGCAGCACGTGGTCGGCGTCGTAGTCGGTCGGGGTGCGGCGGTGCGTGTGCGACAGCTCGGTGTCGTGGTGCCAGGGCCCCATGAGCAGCGCGTCGCGCACCACCAGCCAGCCGGTCGGGGTGGCCCAGCTGGTCTCCAGCACCATCGTCCCGGGCAGGTAACGCCGGGCGGCGGGCACGCTGACCCCCTCCGGGCCGAGCCGGAAGCCGCCCGCCGACCGGTCCAGCATCGCGCCGAACACGCTGGGCGAGTCCATCCGCGGCAGGCACAGCCACTCCACGTTCCCGCTGGGGGCGATCAGCGCAGTGGTCTCGCAGTCCGACAAGAATCCGTACTCACCGATCGGCGGGAACGGGGACTCCTCGGGCAGCGGGTCACCCGGCCCCGAGGCAGCCAGGTCGAGGCCGTCCCAATAGCCCGGCATGCGGTCACCATGATCGGAACTCATCTGGCCTGTATACCCTGCGTGACCGTCCGCTGCGCCGGTAACTTGGCTGGTCGTTCCCCGTGTAGCCGGGCCACGTAGCGCTCCGCGGACCGGCGCACGGCGCCCGCCCCGTCGCCCAGCACGATCCGGCCCCACCAGCCGCCGTAGATCCGGTCGAACGTGAACCGGGCCGCCCGGCGGGCGATGTCGGCCACGGTCGCCTCGTCCAGCGGGATGAGGTTGGGGTAGCTCCACATGAAGCTGACCCACTCGCGGTCCGGGACCACGGTGATGGTGTCCCCGGTGAGCAGTGCCCCCCGGCCGCCGGCCCCGGCCGGCCAGTGCAGCACGGCCGCCCCGTCGAAGTGGCCGCCGATTCGGGCCACGGTCAGCCCCGGCACCGGCTCCGCCTCGTCGCCGAACAGCTCGATCCGCGGTGACGGCCGCTGGATCCACTGCTGGTCGGCCCTGGGCAGCAGGATGCGGGCGCCGAACGCGTCCGCGTACTCCACGCTGGCCGCGTAGAAGTGCGGATGGGACAGGCAGATCGTGGCGATCCCGCCCAGCGCGCTGATCTGCTCGCGGGCCGCGTCGTCGAGCAGCGAGACGCAGTCCCACAGCACGTTGCCGTGCGGGGTGGTGACCAGCAGCGCCCGCTGCCCGATGGCGAACGAGGGCTCCACCCCGACGCCGGTGAGGCCGGGTTCCTCCTCGCGGAGCACCACCCGGTGCCCAGCCGCGAGCCCGGCCATGGTGGTCCACTGCTGGCCGCCCCAGCCGACGTACTGCCGCTCATCCAGGCAGATCGAACAGCTGCCGGGCGGCTCGGCGCTGTCCGGCTGCTGGACGCCGCAGGTCTGGCAGATCCACGCGGGCATACGGTCTCCTCCTCCGGGGCAGCCTGGATAACCACGGACAGCATCATCATGCTCATCCCTGAAAAGCACGAGCCCATCAGCAAATGGCCGGGCATCCCGCTGGCCCGGTTCACCGACCACCTGATCGACCGGGACCAGCGCCGCCGACTGGCCGGAGATCGTGGAGGGCTCGCCTCCGGGAGAACTGTTCAGCAACCCGAAAGACGAACGCACCCAACGCTTCCTGCGGCGCATTACCGACGCCGGACGGCCCTGAGCCGCCCGGGGCTAATGCATCACCCAGCCGCCGTCCACGCACAGCAGCTGCCCGGTGATGAAGGACGACTCCGGGGCGGCCAGGAACAGCGCGGCGTTGGCGATGTCGGCGGGCGACCCGCGGCGTTTGACGGCCTGCTGGCTCAGGATGAAGGCGTTGTAGGCCTCCAGATCCGGATGGATCGCCTCGGCTGCGGTCGGGAATGCCCCCGGCGCGATGGTGTTGACCGTGATGCCGTGTTCGCCGCATTCCAGCGCCAGCGCCCGGGTCAGCCCCACCAGGGCGCCCTTGGAGGCGACGTACGGCACCAGGTAGGGCGTGGTGCCGAAGAAGGTGATGCTGGATATGTTGATGATCCGGCCAGCGCCGGCCGCCCGCATAGCCGGCAGCACCGCCTGGGCGCAGACGAACGCCGCGTTGACGTTGACCCGCTGCACCGCCTGCCACTCCGCGGTGGTGTACTCCCCCACCTCCCGGCGCGGATAGATGGCCGCGTTGTTGACCAGCACCGCCACCCCCTGCCGGGCCACGATGTCGCCGACCAGCCGCCGGGTGCCGTCCAGATCGGCCAGGTCGCCGGGGGCGAACGAGACCCGGCCCGGGCCGCCCGCCGCGTTGATCTCGCCGGCCAGGCCGGCGCCGGCGCTGTCCGGCCGGTCGATGAGCACCACGTCGGCCGCCTCGGCCGCGAACCCGCGGGCCATCGCGGAGCCGAGGCCGCCCGCCCCGCCGGTGATGATGACCGTCTGGCCGGCGAAGCGCATTCGCACCCTCCCGCTCCGTGACTGACAGGGGCTTTTTAAGATGTGATCAACGTAGTCCTTGTGCTAGTCCGAAAGCATCACAGGCCAGCCGTAAGGCGAGCGGAGGAACCGGGCGCGGCATGAAACAAACCGCGGGACTATGGCCCAGGCGGGGATTTCTGGGCCGGCGGGGGCTGATCGCACTCGGTACCGGCGCCGCGGTCACCGAGGCCGCCCTGCTGTGCTGGCTGGGGCCGCCGGCCCGGGCGCTGGCCGCCCAGATCACCGCCGTGCCGCCGCTGGCCGTCTTCCACGACCTCCGCTGGGTATACGGCTACCAGCAGTCCTGGCCCGGCTTCGCGCTGCTGCTGACCGGGGTGATCCTGGCCCGCTCCGGCCTGAACACCGCCATGGTGCGGCTGGCCTGGCCGGTCCGTGCGGGCAGCCCGGCGGCCCCGCCGGCCCGGGAGGTGTTCCAGGGCGCCCTCACCCTCACCGTGGCCGCCTGTGTGCTGCTGTCTCCCATCGCCGCGCTCACCGTCGGGGTGGCCATCCTGCCGTTCTCCTGGCCCTTCTTCGGCGTCCTGCTGCTCATGCTGCTGATATCCCTGCCGCTGGCCCACGGCGGCGTCCGGGCCACCTGGTGGCGGACGCTCCCGCCGCTGCGGGCGGTGTGCTGGCTGCTGGCCGATTTCCTGGTGCTGTCGGCGGCCGCGGCCGCCACCGGGGCCCTGCCGGTCGCCGCGGCGGTGCCACTGGCCGCCCTGGCTGGCCTGGTCAACGCCCGCGCCTGGTACGGCCTCACCAGCGCGGTCGCCCGCCGGCCGGTCCGGCAGGTCGTGGCGGTGCGGCCGCTCGGCATCCTGCCGCTGGCCCCGGTCGCCGCCATCGCCGCGCTGGCCACGGTGGTCGGCCTGACCCGGCTGGCGTTCGTCGTCGGACACGGGCCGGCTCAGGTCGCCGCTGCGGCCGCGCTGGCCCCCGGCGCCGTGGCCGCCGGGGGCGTCCACCAGGCACCGCCGCGCAAGCCGTCCAGCCACCACGACCCGATCCTCGTCATCCTCGGCTTCGGCTCGGCGTGCTGCTCATCCGCCCGGGGCCTGCAGTCACTGGCCCCGGACGCCCTGGTGCAGCAGTTCTCCTACCGCGGCATGACCCCGGACGGCCAGCCACGGCCCGAGGGCAACAGCGCCGGCGACCTCCCGCTGCCGGAACTGGGCAACCGGATCACCGCCCAGGTGCTCCGGCTGCACGCCGAGACCCGGCGGCCGGTGGACATCATCGCGGAGAGCGAGGGCACCCTGGGGGTGGATGCCATGCTGGCCCAGCACCGGAGCCTGCCGCTCGGCACCATGGTGATGATGAGCCCCATCGTCGCTCCCGGCCAGGTGAGTTACCTAGGTGGCAGCGGCAGCGCGGCCGGCCTGGTGCCCGCGCAGGAGTTGCGCGCGGTGGTGTGGTTCGTCGGCGGTCTGTCGCCCTTCGGGTCATCCGGGGCGCAGACCCTGGTCAGCTCGGTGGACGCGACCGGAGCCCGGTTCGCGGCGGCAGCGGCACGTAAGCATCCGTTGAGATGGCTCTTGCTCGTGCCACTGGCAGACGCCGTGACCTTGCCGGTGTGCCCGCTGCCGCACAACGTTTTCGTGGTGCCGGCGCTGCACGGCGACCTACTGGGCACGCCGGCGGTGAAGCAGATGGTCCGCGGCTTCCTGGCCGGCCAGCCGGCCCGGCCCATGGCCCGGTACAACTCAGCCGCGGAGATCGTGGCCGCGGCGGCCTCGGCCTGGCGGATGCCCGTGCTCAGCGCCCCCACCCCGGCGTGCGACCGGTGAGCCGGGCATGATGCCGGGGTGAGCACCCGGGCGGAAAGCCGGACGGTGTACGCGGCCGGCCTGGTCCAGGGCGTCGTGCTGGTCACCTTCCCGGCCGCCAGCACGATCTTCACCGCACCCGGCTCCTACGGGCTGTCCAGCACCCAGTACGGCGCAATGTTCCTGCCGCAGGCCTGTGTGGCCGTGGTGGCCGCGCTGGCGGAGGGCGCCCTGGCCCGGCGCTTCGGGACCAAACGGGTGTACCTGGCCGGGCTGGCGGCCAGCCTGGCGGCCATGACGGCGCTCATCGCGAGCCGCTTCGTGCTGGGCGACCAGGCCGTGGCCTACGGGCTGCTGCTCGCCGCGACCGGGTGGCTCGGGGCCGGATTCGGGCTGACCGTGCCCGCGGTCAACACGTTCGCCGCCGCGTTCCACCCGGACGCGGTGGACCGGTCGGTGCTCGTGCTCAACTCGCTGCTCGGCCTCGGCACCACCCTGGCCCCGGTGTTCATCGCCGTGTTCGTCGGGCTCGGCTTCTGGGTCGGCCTGCCGGTGCTGGCGGCCCTGGCCGTGGCCGCGCTGATGGGCGTGAGCGCGCGGCTGCCGCTACGGGCGGGAAGCGTGGCCGCGGCCCCGGGCGGACCGGGCCAGGCGGCCGGACCGGGCCAGGGGGGCGCCCCTCGCCGGGAAGGGGGCCGGGGCTGGGTGCCGTTGGGTTTCTGGGTCTTCGCGGCATTCGCGACGGCGTACGGGTTCTGCGAGACGATGAACGGGAACTGGTCGCAGCTCGACCTGACCTCGCTCGGCGTGTCCAGGACGATGGCATCGCTGGCGCTCACCGTGTTCTGGGGGATGGTAACCGCCGGCCGTCTGCTGTTCGCCGTGGTAGCCCGCTGGTTTCCCAGCCGGCTGGCCTATCATCTGCTGCCGTTCGTGCTGGCCGGGGCCTTCGCGCTGATCGCGGCGCTACCCCCGGACGCGGGCCTGGCCGGCATCGGGGCATTCGCGCTGGCCGGGTTCGGCTGCTCCGCGCTGCTGCCGCTGACGATCAGTTTCGGCCAGGAGAAGCTGACCCGCATCTCGGCCGCCGTAGCCGGCCTCGTCATCGCGTTCTACCAGCTGGGATACGGGATCGCGGCGTTCGGAGTCGGACCGCTGCGCCGGGCCGGGCTCAGCCTGCCCGAACTGTACGCGGTGAGCGGCGTGGTGGCCCTGATCCTGGGGGCGCTGTCGTTCGCGGTGGCGCACCGCAGGCCGTCACCGGCGTCCCTGCATCCCCGCCCCCAGCCGCCGGCCACGGCCGGCCAGCCTCAGTTGGGGGTCAGCGGGACCGGCCCGGTGCGGTGACACGACTCGCACCGCGGGCCGATACGCGGGGCCGCCGGTCAGCGACCCCGCCGGGAGGTACCAGAGCGGTGGCCGGTCCGGGTGCGGGCACCGGGGGAGCGCGCCCGCCGCCAGGATCCTGGCCGCCACCTGGAGCCTCCCGGCAGGGGAACCAGCCAGCGGATGCCCCCGGTGCACACGCAGGCCCGCGGTGTTGTCGGGGGCCGGCAGGCGGGCACCTCCCAGGGACGCTGAATTGGCGGCTGGACCGCGTCGGGTGCGGCGATTGGGAAAGTACCGTAAATCGGACGGGCCCGGCGGCTGCGCCATCCGGACGTAATAACCGGGTCACAACTCCGGGCTGGCGGCCGGGCCGGGGAGCCGCGACCGGCGGACCGGAACCGTCGCTGACCGGCACCGGGAGCGGCCTCGCCGGTCCCGGCGCGGCGGTCAGACCAACGCGCGGGATCATGGATGGCATGGCGGGCGATCTCCAGGTCCGGGGCCGGACCATCCCGGCCAGCGAATTGTCGTGGCGGTTCTCCCGTTCTTCCGGGCCGGGCGGGCAGTCGGTGAACACCAGCGACAGCCGGGTGGAGCTGTCGTACGACCTGGCGGCCTCCGGCGCCCTGGGCCCGGTCCTCAAAGAACGAGCGCTGCGTGCCCTGGCCGGCTCGTGGACGGCGTGCTGACGATCAGCGCGTCCGAGTTCCGCTCGCAACTGCGCAACCGGGAAGCGGCGCAGCAGCGCCTGGTGGCCCTGCTGACCGCCGCGACCGCGCCGCCGCCGACCGCCCGGCGGGCGACCCGGCCGACCCGTGGCTCGCAGGAACGGCGGCTCGCGGCCAAGCAGCGGCGCGCCCAGATCAAGCGGCTGCGGCGGAGCACGGAGGAATGAGGCATCTGGAGCGGGCGCCCAGCCCGGAGACCATCCACCGCCGCTGGATGGCACGCTAGGGTTGCTGGAACTGACGCAGCTCGCGGCGGCAGACATCTGGCAGGCCACAGCGTTGCGCACCAGCGGGGGAGCCGGATGAAGCAGGTGCCGTTAGCCGGGCGGGTCATCTTCTCCGACTGGCATGGCGTGCTGTCCCGCGACCCGACAACATGGACTGCTTCGCCCGCGCCTTCGAGCACGCCCGCAACCGCAAGCGCCACCGGAAGAAAGACCGCGAAACTTTAGCGGACTGGGCCGTCATCTGCGACGACATCATCTGCTCCAGCCAGGCCGGGGCGCTGAAAAGCGAAGACCGCAAACGTTCTTCGGGCCCTGGCTGACCGCCCATGGCGTCGGCTTCACCGACGCCGTGCTCATCGACGACCGCGCAGACAACTGCGCCACCTTCGCCGCCCAGGGCGGCACCGCCATCCAGTGGAAATGGGCACCGGCAACATCACCGGCCTGGCAACCCAGCTCAGGCAATGGCTAAACACTGGAAGTTCCGCCGGGTCAGGCGGAGGACCGGCCGACTGCCGCGGAGGGACTGACGCACCCGGGGGAGGCCCCGCCGCCGGGCCGGGGGGTGACCCAGCGGCGGGGCCGGCATCACCGGCGGAGTCGCCCTGGCCTGCGGCACCCTGCGCCGTCGGCCGTGTTCGCGCATCGCCGGAAGAGGATTCGGCGGCGCCCGGCGCCCGTCGCCGGGCGCCGGGCGGGTGCGCCGTCAGCCGTCCCACCGGGCTCACCCCAGGCTGGCACATCCTGGCCCGCATGGTGCCGGAACCGGCAGGCGGTCGCGCCCGGCTGTTCCGGCCCAGGTCCGCCCGGCACTGGCCACGCCCCCTTACCGGCTCCCGGTAGTCTCCGGATCGTTCCCCACGCCTCGCGGGACCCCGATCCACTTCGAACACCATAGCGAACGCGACCGACAATCCCGCCAGGCTCAGGCGATGGCGTGCTCGAAAGATTCTGCCGCCAGCCGCCGTCCTGCTGAGAATCCCGCGGCCAGGCGGCGCGGCCTGGCTGCAACCGGTGGGACACGCGGGGCCGAAAGATGCCCGGAAAGCCTTGCGTCGGGTCGCGCGGTCGGGGATCCTACGGCGTGCCGCCCGCCAGCGGCAGTTGCGTAACCGGGGGCCCGGCTTTCGGCCCAGGGCGACGGGACGAGGTCACGGATTCGGGCGAAGCGGAGAAACGGATGAAAGGCTTCCGGAACTTCCTGATGCGCGGTGACGTCATCGTCACCGCCGTCGGGCTGTCAATAGCGCTGGCGTTCAGCGGCCTGGTCGCCGCGTTCACCAGCAACATCATCAACCCGATCGTGAACCGCGCTCAGGGTGGCAGTTCCCTCGGCCTTGGCGTGCAGTTGGGCGCGAAGGGCAACAGAAACACCTTCGTGAGTTTCGGCGGGTTCATCTCGGCGATCATCTACTTCATCATCTTCATCGCCGTCGTGTACTTCCTGGTCGTCGTGCCGTACCGGAGGATCCAGGCGCGCCGCGGGCAGGTGGTGTTCGGCGACCCGCCGCCCACCAAGACCTGCCCGGCCTGCCTGTCCAGCGACATCCCCGCCGCCGCCAGCAAGTGCAGGTACTGCGGCACCGATCAGCCGCCCGTCACCACCTGACCGGCCGGCGGTGCGGCCAGCCCGCCGCTACTTGGCGTCCGCGTAGCAGCTGACGACCGCGGTGTTGACCGGGAAACGGACCCTGGTGTCGCCGAACACCAGCCGCCCGGCCTCGGCGGCCGCGTCCTGAATGGCGTCGGCGACGGCCGGGCCCAGTTCCTCCGGGCAGTGCACGACGACCTCATCGTGCTGGAAGAAGACGAGCCCCGCCCCGTCCGGTAGGTCCGGGGCGGCCTGGCCGGAGGCCGGGACGGCGAGGCGGCGGCGCAGCCCGGCCAGCAGCACCAGCGCCCAGTCCGCGGCGCTGGCCTGCACCACGAAGTTGCGGGTGAACCGGCCCCTGGCCCGCAGCGAGCGGCGGGCCAGCTGGTCGGCCGCGTCCGGCTCGTCCGCAGATGCGGTCAGGCCGCGCCACTCGGCCGAGGGCGGCGGGCAGGTGCGGCCGAGCCGGGACCGGACGACCCGGCCCTCCTCGCCCGCCCGCGCGGCTGCCTCGACATACCCGTCGGCCCGCGGGAACCGGCGGCGCAACACCGCCAGCAGCTGCGACGCCTCCCCGCCAGCGCCGCCGTACATCGCGGAGAGCAGCGCGACCTTGGCCTTGGCCCGGTCGCCACCGAACGCCCCGGCCAGGGCCTGATAAAGATCCCCCAGGCCGGCCGCCTCGGCGAACGCCTGGTCCCCGGCCAGGGCGGCCAGCACCCGGGGCTCCAGTTGCGCCGCGTCCGCCACGACCAGCACCCAGGCGGGGTCGGCGATCACGGCCCGCCGCAGTAGCCGGGGGATCTGCAGCGCACCGCCCCCACGGGTCGCCCAGCGACCAGACACCACCCCACCGACCAGGTATTCCGGGTGGAACCGCCCGTCCCGGACCCACTCATCCAGCCAGCCCCAGCCGTGCGCCGAGTGCAGCCGGGCCAGCTCCTTGTACTCCAGCAGCGGCGGCACGGCTGGATGGTCGATGCCACGGAGCACGCCCGCCCGGGTGGAGCCGACCCGGATCCCGTCGGCCGCGAACGCCCTGGCCAGCTGGGCGGGCGAGTCCGCGTTCACGGGCCGGCCGCCGAATGCGGCCGAGATCTCCTTGGCCAGCGCGGCGAGCCGGGCGGGCGGCAGGCCCGCTGGCGGCCGCGGTCCCAGCAGCTCGGCCAGCAGCGCATCGTGCACGTCCGGGCGCCATGGCATGCCCCGGGCGCGCATCTCCGCCGCGGCCAGGCCGCCCGCCGACTCGGCCGCGGCCAGCAGGCCGAACCGTCCGGGAGACTCGTCGGCGGCGATCCGGCCCAACTGCCCGGCGTGCGCCCTGACCAGCGCCTGCAGCTCGCCCTGGGCCTCGGGCAGGCCGGTTTCGGCCGGCCCCCACAGGGCCGGCTGGCGCGCGCCGTTGGCCTGCGGCCGGGCGGCCGCCGGCCCGGGCGGCCCCGGTGGGCCGCCGTCACGCGCCCGCAGCAGCCCCTCGATCAGCGCCACATCGTGACACCGGCCCACCCGCACCCCGGCACACAGCAGCGGCGGGTAGTGACTGGCCGTATCGCCCCACACCCAGCGCACCCCGCCGGCCCGCTCGTAGCTCGCCACCGCAGCCGGGAGATCGTTCACCATAACGGCCCGTCCGTGCTCGGTGCCGTCATCCGCCAGCTCCTGCAGCAGGGCCGTGTGGCCGGGCCCGGCCACCACTGCAACCCGCACAGCGGACATTCTCCGTCCTCGTACTGACAGTCCGGGAAGGCGGGGCGGAAGTGACGCGGCCGAGGCGGTCGGTGGGCTGCGGCGCGGGCACCGATGTGGTGCCTGGGCCCAGCCCGGTCCCTGGGCTGGTCGGGCCGGACCCAGACGTCTAACCCCCTGGCGCCCTGAGGGCGCATGACCCATTGCAGCGCCGGCACCTTAGCGTTAGCTGAGTGAGGGCTTAGGGATGCCTGCCGGCCGTGAGGAACGCGGTGAGCCCGGCCGCGAGCCCCACCGCGATGCGCTGCCGGAACGCGGGGCTGCTCAGCCGGGCGGCGTCGGGCGCGTTGGTCATGTTGCCGCATTCGATCAGCACCTTGGGCACGGTGGACAGGTTGAGGCCACCGAGGTCGGTGCGCACATCCAGCCCCGCGGTGCCGACGTAGTCGGCGTAAGGCTCGCCGGTGATGCGGTGGTACGCGTCCCGGATGGCCCGGCCGAGGCGGGCGGACGGCGCGATGATCGCCTCGTTGTGCCCCGGCACGAGCCCGGGCTCGATGACATCAAACCCGGAGCCGGACGTCGGGCCGCCGTCGGCGTGGATGGACAGCGCGACGGCGGCGTGCGCCCGATTGCCGATCTCGGCCCGCTGGGTGATGCACGGGCCGACCCCGGCGTCGGTGTGGCGGGTGAGTACCACCGTGGCGCCCTCCGCCCGCAGCAGGCCGGCCAGCCGGGTCGCCACGTCGAAGTTGAAGGCGTGTTCCGCGTAGCCGGCCGCGGTCTGCGTCCCGGTCGTGTCACACGGCTTCCACTCGGTGATCACGTTCACCAGCCGGTCGATGGTCGCCGGATGGGACCAATTGGCTCCGTTGTGGCCAGGATCGAGGGCAACGACCTGGCCGGCGAGCGGGCGGCCGGGTGACGGGGTGCCCCCGCTACCGGCCCCGGCGGCGGCGCCGGGCCGGGCCCCGGGAGTGCCGGGCAGGCCGGCGGTACCGGACCCGCCCGGGGCCGCCGTTCCTGAGCCGGCCGAAGCAGGGACCCGGAACGGGTCGTTGCCGGCCTGGTGACCCGCGGTCGCCGGGGCGGCAGCGCCCGATCGCCCGGTGCTCGCGGGGCCGGCCGGGCTCGCGCAGCCGGCGATCAGCCCCACGGCCAGCAGCGCGGCCATGGCCGCCGGACGGCCGATGGCCTGGCTCATCCGGACTCCCTCGGCTCGACTCTGACTGACGAGCCTAACCGCCCATCCCCGCGGCGCCCCGCCGAGTAGCTGATCCGGTGGATGTCCCACCCGGCGGCTCCCTGGGCCGTTACCCGGTCCGTTCCGTGGCGGTGCCGCCGCCACCGAGCCCGGCCTGCCGGCGGCCGCGGGCGACCGCCCCGCCCACGGTCGCCCAGGCCGCCAGCCGCGCCGACGCCTGCCCGGGGAGTTCTCCCGCGGCCCAGCCGGCCAGCTCAGCGGCCATGGTGTCCGCGATGCTGGGCCGGCCAGCCGGATCGGTGTCGCGTTCGGCCGCCTGTGGGCCTTCCGGCGGCCCGCCCCCCGGGCGGCCGAACGAGCCGGGACGGGTGTCCCCACCCGGCTGCGGCTGCCTGGGCACCTGGAGGGCCGGCGGGTCTACCGGCCGCGAGCCGGGCTCGCGGCCGGTGCCGTCCGCGGGGTCGCGGGACTCTTGGTCACCTGGGGAGGTGGCTGGGTCCGCGCCGCCGGGCAGCCGGCCTGGCTGACCGGTCCGCGGCTCGTCGCCCGGACCGGCGCCAGTGGGCGCGTCACTCCAGCCCGTGCCGCCAGGCTGGGCGCCACCTGGCCGGGCGCCACCTGGCTGGGCGCAACCTGGCTCGGCCCCAGCCGCCGGTGCCCCGCCGGGGCGCTGACCGTCACGGGTGGCGCTCCTCGGTGCTCCGCCCCGGTGCCGGGGACCCTTGCCGGGCGGGTCGGGGGCACCCGGCGCGGACTCGTCCGCCGCGGCTGCCGCATCGAGTTCGGGGCGGCCGTCGCCGGGTATCTGCTCCGGGCCGGCCGGCCCGGATTCCGGAGCGCGCTCCGCGCCACCGGGCCCAGTCTCGGTTCCCGGGCTGGGCTCCCGTGCCGCATCCACGCGGCCGGCCAGCTCCTCAGCCGAATCGTCAGCCGGATCGACGGTCTCCCGGGGCCCGGGGACCGGCGGGCTCGGCACGACTCCACCCGGGACCAATCCGCCCGGCACCGGGCCGTCGGCCAGCGGCGCCCCCGGCACCAGACTTCCCGGCGGGGGGACCTCGGGCCCGTCCGGCCCGGCCACCGGGTAGCCGGGCCGCTGCTGCCCCGGCCACTGCGAGCCTGGTCGCTGCGGGCCAGACCACGGGCCGCCGCGTTCGTCACGGCGGTCGGTGAAATCAGCGGGCCAGCCCTGCACGGGTATCCGGCCGCGGACGTCATCCAGCAGGCTACCGCCGTGTCCCGGCGCCCCCGGCCCGGCGCCATGCCCCCCCGGCCCGGTCCCATATCCGCTGGGCCCAGCGCCATACTCCCCGGGCCCAGCGCCATACTCCCCGGGCCCAGCGCCATACTCCCCGGGCCCAGCGCCATACTCCCCAGGCGCAGCGCCATTTGCCGCTGGCCCGGCGCCGGGCCCGGCTTCCAGGCCCGGCTCGCCCGTCCCGGTATCCGGCCCGATCAGCCCCGCGCGGTGCGCGCTGCCCGGGATCCCCAAACGGTCCTCCACCGGGCCGAGGCCGCGCTCCGCCGCCGGGCCGTGCTCTGGTGTGCCCGGACCGCCCGCGGCGGCGCCCAGGCCGAACGCTGCCGCCCCCGGGACGGGCGCGGCGCCGTTCCAGCCGGGCACCCGTTCACTGCCGTCATCGGGCCACTCCCCGGGGCCGGCCGGCCTGGTGCTCTCCTGCAGCAGCGCAGCCAGCCGTTCCGCGTCCTCAGCATCCACCCCGAAGACGACTCTCGGCCGGCCCCACGGCTCTTCGATCGAGTAGCCCACGTAGCTGGAGACCGGCGGCAACGGCTCGGCCGCTAGGCCCTGCGCGCTGCGCCAGCGGTCCCACGCCCGCTCCAGCATTGTCGCGGCGCGTTGCGCGCGAGATACCAGCCTTGGGTCAGGCATTGTGCGATCCTCCCCTGAGAAGCGGTGCCGTGCCGGCCCGTCCCCGGGGCCGCTAGCGGCGGACGGCACCGCGCACCCCCCCGCGGCGCGCGCCGCAGCGCACGCCGGTGTTCGTGGTACAAGATGCCTGGCATGCCGCCCTCCCCCGTCTCGGCGACGGCACGGCGACCAGTATGGCGGACCGTGAGCACGGGCCAGGGGCAGTTACGAAAAGTTATAAGTCAGTTACTGCCTGTAGGGCAGGTGATGGCGCCGCCGCGTTCACCGGGCCGGGAAATGCCTCCGCGGCGGTCTGGCCATGGAACGGCTATCGCCTGGAAGCCCGGCTGGACTGGAAGCCCGGCTGGACTGGAAGCCCGGCTGGACTGGAAGCCCGGCTGGACTGGAAGCCCGGCTGGACTGGAAGCCCGGCTGGACTGGAAGCCAGGCGCCGGGCAGGAACACAGACTCTGGGCGGAACGCCGACCCAGGATCGACCCCGGCAGCTTTTCATGGACCCCCCTCGAGCGGCCTGCGCGATTACCGCTCGGCTCGGCCCGACGTGCCGCCGGGGCCGACCCCCCCTTCGTTACTGCGCTGAACACTTCACTTCCCGGTACCGCCGGCTTCAGCGCGGGGCGCCGGCGATCGGGTTTCCCTGCCACCAGGCAGCGGAGCCCAAGGGCGCGGGCTACTCGGAGCGCTGTTGCGGAATGCCCGCCAGCAGGGCGCGGACCTCCGTCTCCCGGTAGCGGCGGTGCCCGCCCAGGGTACGGATCGAGGTGAGTTTCCCGGCCTTCGCCCAGCGGGTCACGGTCTTGGGGTCGACCCGGAACATGGTCGCGACCTCCGCTGGGGTCAGCAGCGGTTCAGCCTCGGGTGTACGTGCAGACATGTGTACGGCCTCTCCTTTTGGACCAGTGTTGCGATCCTGCGTTGTGGCTTCCTGGCTCCGTGTGGAGCCTGCCGTGGATGTCCCATATGGCCCACTGAGACCATATTGCCATCACCAGCGGTGACAAGTCGACCACCAGGAGCAAAGATTCTGTGACAGCTCGCCCCCGTTGCTCCACTGATATGCGTCACGCTGCGTGATTCTAGCGACACGTATCGTCGCAACGTGCGGAATCTGAAAAGTCGTCCTGTGATGTCAGTTGGCGGCTTCAAGCGACTCCAGTGCCCGCCACCGGTTTCGCAGCCGCTGGTAGAGCGCGGCCGCCAGTTCGTCCTGGCCTTCCCGGCTCGCGCTGATGGCGGCGGCCATCTCCGCCACCGACTGGTCCGCGCGCAGCGAATCGTCGTCGAGCAGGTGCACCAACCCGCCGTAATCGAGCTCCACGACGGAGTGCGGATGGAACTCCTCGAGCCACTGCCCGACCTCCGTGATCTCCACCTCGGCCGGCCAGGGGCCGACGGCCGCGCCGGGCTCACCGCCGCCCGGGCCACCCCGGGCGGGATGCCCGTGCGGCCGGCCCGGCCGGGTTAACGCCTCCCCGCCGGTCCCGCGCACCGCGTTGAGCGCCCGCGCGACGCGCCGCCGGGCCTGGGACATGGCCGTGGCGTAGCTGAGCGTCCGGGTGGCGGAGGCGGTGGCCGGGCCGCGGGTGTCCGGGTCGCCCGGGCCGCCGAGCACCAGCCAGCGCTCCTCCGGTGCGAATGGGACGAACCACGCGGCCGGCACGGACCACGTGCACGCCTGGATGAACACTCGCAGCGTGGCCGCATGGCCCTGGCACCGCGCGAAGTCACGCAGCGCGGCGTCGGCCTGGCCGGCCGGGTAGGCGCTGGCCAGCAGCGGCCGGGCGGTGCCACGCAGCCGGGTCAGCGCCAGCCAGGACCGCAGCCGGGTCTGCCAGGGACAGATATAGGTGACCCCGTCCGCCCAGCGGACATAGGCATGCTGGCTCTCCCGTTCCGGCGCCGCGATCGGCGGCGTGGCGAGCAGCCGGTCCAGCGCCTCAGTCTGCTCGGCATCGAGCGCGGCCGCGCGCCGCGGGCGATGCGGCGAGGCGGCGTAGTCAGCCCACCGCCGGGCCTCGGCGGGACTGAATGCGGAGAGTGGCTCATAGACGCGCAGATAAGCCGCGTAGGGACGCACCTTGGCATCGTGGCACGGCGATGTGGCCTGGTACATGCCCCACGGATAACGAGATCGTCACCTCCGGCCGCCCCTGGCCACCCGCCACCAGCCCCGGGCTCGCCACGTGGCAGCCCGGAGCTGGCTCCGGCGGGAGCGATAGGCTGCGTGCCAGGGGCGGCCGGCTACCCCGGACCGTCCGCAGGCGGCATCAACGAGCTGGCAGGCCCTACCGGGCCGGAGAGGCGGTCACCCCCGTGACCAGCGTGTTCGCGAATCCAGACCCAGGCAACGGCGGTCTCGGCGGCGCCCCGGACGGCGCTCACGCCACAGCCGGCGGCGCCACGGGCCATGAGCAGGTCGTGTTCTGCCAGGACCCGCGCAGCGGGCTCCGCGCCATCATCGCCCTGTATTCCACCGCCCTCGGCCCCGGCCTGGGCGGCACCCGTTTCTACCCCTATTCGGATGTAGACGCGGCCCTGGCCGACGTGCTCAACCTGTCCCGTGCCATGGCCTACAAGAACGCACTGGCCGGGCTGGACCACGGAGGCGGCAAGGCGGTCATCATCGGCGACCCGGCGACGGACAAGTCCGAGGCGCTGCTCCGCGCCTACGGCCGGTTCGTCGAGTCGCTGAACGGCCGCTACATCACCGCCTGCGACATCGGCACCTACAGCGAGGACATGGACATCATCGCCCGGGAGTCCGGTCATGTAACGGGCCGGACGGTGCCGAACGGTGGCGCGGGCGACTCCTCCGTGCTGACCGCGTTCGGGGTGTTCCAGGGCATGCGGGCCGCGGCCGAGCACCGGTGGGGCACGCCCAGCCTGGAAGGCCGGCTGGTCGGCGTGGAGGGGGTCGGGAAAGTCGGCCGACGGCTGGTCGACCACCTCACCGAGGCGGGCGCCGCGACGGTGATCTACGACGTGGACCCGGTGGCGGCCGGCCGGGTGCTCAGCACCCACCCTGAGGTACAGGTGGCCGAAAGCCGCCGCGAACTGCTCGGGGCCGACCTCGACGTCTTCGCCCCCTGCGCGCTCGGCGGGGCACTGGACGACGACAGCGTGGCAGCCCTGCGTGCGGAGATCGTCTGCGGTGGCGCCAACAACCAGCTGGCCCACGCCGGGATCGAGAAGGTGCTCGCGGACCGCGGCATCCTGTACGCGCCTGACTATGTCGTCAACGCGGGTGGCGTGATCCAGGTAGCCGACGAGCTGCACGGCTTCAACTTCGAGCGGGCCAAGGCCCGGGCGGCCCAGATCTTCGCCACGACCGGGCAAATCTTCGCATTGGCGGACACCGAGGGCGTACCGCCCGCGGTCGCCGCGGACCGGCTGGCCGAGCACCGGATGTCTGAGGTGGGCAGGCTGCGGGGCATCTGGCTGGGGGGCTGAAGGCGTGCCCGCCGGGCTGGCCACCGGGCGTTGTGGGGCGACCCGCCCGGCGGCGGCCGGCCGCCTGGATAGGCGCGTACGCCGCAAAGCAGGTACGGTTAGAACTGTACGCAAGCTGGAGGGCGTCGCACTTCACTCGGTGAAGCGGCAACGGGCGCTGCGGCATGCGTCGAGCCGCAAGTCATCAGCGCAGGGAGCAGGGGCCGACAGTGGCTCCGCATGTTCGAGGGGGTCGAGCCAATGGGGCGCGGCCGAGCCAAGGCCAAGCAGGTAAAGGTGGCACGCCAGCTGAAGTACAACAGCGGCGGCACGGACCTTGACCGGCTGCGGGACGAGCTGGGTGTCGGCAGGGACGATGAGGATGCGGACGGCGACGACCCCTACGCAGACCTCGCCGGGCGGTACGCGGACGACGACGCCGACGATACCGAGGACGACGAGGACGACGAGGATTACGGCAACGGGTCACCGGTCAGCCGGGCGAAGCGAGTCTGAGGGCCCGCCAGCCGGGCGCTGACCCTCGTCATCCCCCGTTATCGCGCCGGGCCCCTTCGCGCTACCGCAGCGGTACCGGTCAGGCCGGACCGGTCAGGCCGGTGGATGCTGGCCGGACAGCCGCACGGTCCCCGAGCCGGGCACGACCTCGCCGAGCACCCACGCCGGGACACCGCGGTCGGCCAGGACCGCCAGGGCGCGGTCGGCATCGGCCCGGGCGACCACCGCCGCCATGCCGACGCCCATGTTGAACACCCGCTCCATCTCCTCCGGTGGCACCCTGCCCCGCCCGGCCAGCAGGCGGAACACCGCGGGCGGCGGCCAGCTGGAGCGGTCGAGCACCGCATCGGTCTCCGCGGGCAGCACCCGGGCCAGGTTGGCGGCCAGGCCACCCCCGGTGATGTGCGCGTAGGCGTGTACGTCGCAGGCGGCGGCCAGGGCCAGGCAGTCCCGGGCATAGATACGGGTCGGGGTGAGCAGCTCCGCGCCCAGCGGGCCGCCCAGTTCCGGGTCGTCTGCGTCCAGGTCCAGGCCGGCCTGGTCGAGCAGCTGCCGGACCAGCGAGAAGCCGTTCGAGTGCAGCCCCGACGAGGCCAGCGCCAGCACCAGGTCCCCGCTGGTGACCCGGTGCGCGCCGAGCAGGCGGTCGTACTCCACCACACCCGTGGCCGCACCGGCCAGGTCGAAGTCGTCCGGGCCGAAGTGGCCGGGGTGCTCGGCGGTCTCGCCGCCGATGAGCGTGCACCCGGCCTGCACGCACCCCTCGGCGATCCCGGCCAGGATGGTGGCGGCGCGTTCCGGCCGCAGCACGCCGAACACCATGTAGTCGGTCAGGAACAACGGCTCCGCACCGCAGACGACCAGGTCGTCCACCACCATGCCGACCAGGTCGATCCCGATGGTGCCGTAGCCGCCCAGGCGGCTGGCGAGGACGACCTTGGTGCCGACCCCGTCGGTCGAGGTGGCCAGCACCGGGCGCCGCATGGCGGCCAGCCGGGACGCGTCGAACAGCCCGGCGAACCCGCCGACGCCGCCGATCACCTCGGGACCGGTGGTGCGCGCGATTGAGGCGCGCATCAGGTCCACCGCGCGCTCCCCGGCCGCGACGTCCACCCCGGCCGCCGCGTAGCCCGGGCCGCCGGTCACAACGTCACCGGAGATTCGAGCAGGTGCTTCCCGCGGTTCGCCTCGTCCACCGGGATGGGGTACTTCCCGTCGAAGCAGGCCCGGCAGAGCCGGCTGGCCGGCAGGGTGGTGGCCTCGGTCAGCCCGTCCAGCGAGATGAACCCGAGCGAATCCGCGCCGATCGAGTCCCGGATCTCGACCACCGACTGGCTGCCCGCGATGAGCTCGGCGCGGGTCGCGAAGTCGATGCCGTAGAAGCAGGGCCAGGCCACCGGCGGGCTGGAGATGCGCACGTGCACCTCGGCCGCGCCCGCCTCGCGCAGCATGGTGACGATCGCCTGCTGTGTGTTGCCGCGCACGATCGAATCATCCACCACAACGACCCGCTGGCCGGCGATGACATCCCGCAGCGGGTTCAGCTTGAGCCGGATGCCGCGCTGCCGGATGGTCTGGCTCGGCTGGATGAACGTCCGGCCCACGTAGGAGTTCTTCACCAGGCCCTGGCCGTAGGGGATGCCACTGGCCTGCGCGTAGCCGATGGCGGCGGGCGTGCCCGACTCCGGCACCGGGATGACCAGATCGGCCTCGACCGGGTGCTCGGCGGCCAGCCTCCGGCCGACCTGCACCCGCGTCGCCTGCACACTGCGCCCGGCAATGGTGGTGTCCGGCCGGGCCAGGTAGACGTACTCGAACAGGCAGCCGGCCGGGTGCGGCCGGGCGAACCGGTGCGACCGCACCCCCCGCTCGTCGATGCAGACGAGTTCCCCGGGCTCGACCTCCCGGACGAAGCTGGCACCCACGATGTCCAGGGCCGCCGTCTCGCTGGCCACCACCCACCCGGTGGCCAGCCGGCCCAGCACCAGCGGCCGGAAACCCTGCGGGTCGCGGGCGGCATACAGCGTGCTCTCGTCCATGAAGACCAGTGAGTAGGCGCCCCGGACCAGGGGCAGGGCGGCCAGCGCGCTGTCCTCGACCCCGGCCATCCGTGGATCGGCGAACAGGGCGGTGAGCACCTCGGTGTCCGAGGTGGCCCGGATGCTGGCCCCCGGGCGCTCGCCCTCACCCGCGCTGGCGATGGCCGCCAGTTCCAGGGTGTTGATCAGGTTGCCGTTGTGCCCCAGGGCCAGGCTGGCCACCGGGGTGGACCGGAACGTCGGCTGCGCGTTCTCCCACACCGACGCGCCCGTGGTGGAGTACCGGCAGTGCCCGACGGCGACGTGGCCGCGCAACGTGGACAGCGCGGCCTCATCGAAGACCTGGGCGACCAGGCCCATGTCCTTGTAGACAACGATCCGCTCACCGTCGCTGACCGCGATGCCCGCGGACTCCTGGCCGCGGTGCTGCAGCGCGTACAGCCCGAAGTAGGCGAGCTTGGCGACTTCCTCACCGGGGGCCCATACGCCGAACACGCCGCATGCGTCCCGCGGCGGCCGGTCGGTGGGGTCGACGTCGTCCGTCAGCCGGCCATCGGGGTTGACCACGCGGTCAGTCTAATGAGGTGGCGGCGCTGGTCGTACCGCGGAGCAGGGGTAGCCACGCGGACAGGTCGGCGCGTGGCCCGCTGGCGCTGACCCGCCCGTCGGCCCGCGCGTCGGCCCAGGACAGCCGGCCGGTGGCCAGCGCCATCCAGGTGGCCGGGTCGGTCTCCACCACGTTCGGCGGCGTGCCCCGGGTGTGCCGGGGGCCCGCGATGACCTGCACGGCGGCGTAGGGCGGCACCCGGACCTCGACGGCCCGGCCCGGGGCGTCCGCGGCGAGCAGCCCGAGCAGGTAGCTGACCGCCCCGCGCAGCGCATCAGGCCGCGGCGCCGCCCCGGCGTCCTGGGCGCTGAGCACCGCCTCGGTCAGCGCCCGGCCGAGAGCGCCGGGGTCCACCGGCCCGTGCCACGGTGGCTGGCCGGCAGCGGCCCGCTGGGCCTGCAGGGCGGCGAGAAGCCGTTGCGGATCGGGGTGGCGAGGCGGCATTCTGCCTTCTTACCATGGGGTTCCTGCCACGTGGCGTGGGCAGCGCCGGCCTCTGTGTAGCCATATCTTTCGCTGTAGGTACTATTTGCCGGTTCGGGTAGCCAGACTGGCTAATAACCGGTAGTCGTCACAGTATGGCGGGTCTGCGCGGGACGGGGCGACGGGTCAAGCACCGGTCGCGGATCTCCGTCGCCGTGCTGGCCGCGGCGGTCGCCGCCTTGGCCCTGTTGGTGGGCGTGGGCACGGTGGCCTTCCTGCATCCGTGGAGCAGCGACACGGCGCAGCGGTCGGTGGCGCCGCTGTCCGGCAAGGTCATCAGCTCGCAGGCGGTCGGCCTGGCCAACCTCGGGCCGAACGGCCAGGCCGGCACGGCCGGGTCAGCGGGAACGCTGCTGTTCGCGACGGCGGGCGGCCTGGTCTTCACCCCCAGCAGCGGCGGGCAGAACGTGCCGCCCGGGCAGCAGTGGCAGGCGGACGAAATGAGCGGCGGCCAGCTCGTCCTGCTGTTCACCGCCAACGGGGAGTGCCTGACCGCGGTAGGCTCCGGGGCCCAGTCCGGGGTAGAGCTGCAGCGCTGCGACAACGGCCGGGACCAGCGGTGGAACCACCCGTTCATGGGCACGGACGCGGGCGGCCGGGACTACTGGCAGCTGCGCAGCGTGGCCAACGGCCGGTGCCTGGCGCCCGGCAACGAGCTGCAGGGCGAGTCGGTCACCGCGATGCAGCCCTGCTCCCCAGCCAAGCCCTGGAAGCAGCTCATCATGTTCTGGTCGGCCTTCTAACCGAACAACGCGGGCAGCGTGCCGGTGTGGGCGGCGGCCAGTTCGTCCACCGGGATGTCGAAGATCCCGGCCACCTCGAGGCTGTGGCCGCCAACGGCGCCGATCACCGCGGCGGGCACCCCGTGCCGGGACGCGAGGGCGAGCAGCTCCTGCTCCGCGCCCGGCGGTACGGCCAGCACGGCGCGGGCCGCTGATTCGCTGAACAGCGTGGTGAACGGGTCGCCTGGCAGGGCGACCCGGCAGCCCCGCCCGCCGGCCAGGCAGCACTCGGCCAGGGTCAGGGCCAGCCCCCCGTCGGACAGGTCGTGCGCCGCCTGAGCCAGCCCCGCCGCAGCCGCGGCGGCCAGCAGCTGGGCCAGCGCCCGCTCGGCCGCCAGATCCACCGCCGGGGGCCGGCCGCCCAGGTGCCCGTGGCTGACCTGCGCCCACGCCGACCCGCCGAACTCGGCCGTGGTCCGGCCGAGCAGCACCACACTGGCCCCGTCGGCGGTGAAGCCGAGCGGCACCCGCGTCCGCACGTCGGGGTGAACCCCGAGCACGCCGATCACCGGGGTGGGGTGGATCGGGGCCGTGTCGGTCTGGTTGTAGAAGCTGACGTTCCCGCCGGTGACGGGGATGCCGAGGGCCTCGCAGCCTTCCGCCAGGCCGCGGACCGCCTCGCTGAACTGCCACATCACCCCGGGGTCCTCGGGTGAGCCGAAGTTCAGGCAGTTGGTGACGGCCAGCGGCACCGCGCCGGTCACCGCCACGTTGCGGTACGCCTCGGCCAGCGCCAGCTGGGCCCCGGCGTACGGGTCCAGCAGGCAGAACCGGGCGTTCCCGTCGGTGGCCAGCGCCACCCCCAGCCCGGTCTCCTCGTCGATCCGCAGCACGCCCGCATCCTGCGGCATGGCCAGCACCACGGCGCCGCGCACGTGCCGGTCGTACTGCTCGGTGACCCAGGTCTTGTCGGCCAGGCCCGGCGAGGCGAGCAGGGACAGCAGCGTGGCCCGCAGCTGCGGCCCGCTGGACGGGCGGGGCAGCGCGGCCGGGTCGTCGGCCTGCAGCGCGTCCTGGCGGTCCGGCCGGGCGATGGGGCGCCGGTAGACGGGACCCTCGTCGGCCGCGGTGCCGGGGACGATGTCCACGACGGAGGTGCCCCGCCAGCTCATCTCCAGCCGCCCGGTGCCGGTCACCTCGCCGATCACCGTGGCGGGCACCCCCCACCGGGCGCAGATGCCCAGGAAGGCATCGACGTGGCCGGGCCGCACCACCGCCATCATGCGTTCCTGCGACTCGCTCATCAGGATCTCGGCCGGGCCGAGCGACGGGTCACGCAGCGGCACCGCGTCCAGCTCGACCCGCATCCCGCTGCCGCCCCCCGCGGCCAGCTCGGTGGTGGCGCAGGAGATCCCGGCCGCGCCGAGGTCCTGAATGCCGGTCACCAGGTCGGCCGCGTACAGCTCCAGGCAGCACTCCACCAGCAGCTTCTCCATGAACGGGTCGCCGACCTGGACGCTGGGCCGCTTGGCCGCGTCCGTGCCGCCGAACGTCGCGCTGGCCAGCACGGAGGCCCCGCCGATCCCGTCCGGGCCGGTGCGCGAGCCGAACAGGATGACCTTGTTACCCACCCCGCGGGCCTGCGCCAGCTTCAGGTCGCGAGGCCGCATCACGCCCACGCAGAGCGCATTGACCAGCGGGTTCCCCCGGTAGCAGGGGTCGAATTCCAGTTCGCCGCCGATGTTGGGCAGGCCGAGGCAGTTCCCGTAGAACGAGATGCCGGACACCACCCCCGGCAGCACCCGGCGGGTGTCCGGGGCGGTGGCCGGCCCGAACCGCAGGGCGTCCATCACCGCGACCGGCCGGGCTCCCATGGCCAGGATGTCCCGGACGATGCCGCCCACTCCGGTCGCTGCGCCCTGGAACGGTTCCACGTAGGACGGGTGGTTGTGGGATTCGATCTTGAACGTGACCGCGTAGCCCTGGCCGATGTCCACGACGCCGGCGTTCTGCCCGATCCCGGCCAGCAGCGCCGGGGACGGCGGCGCATGCTCGGCGAACTGGCGCAGGTGCGCCTTCGAGGACTTGTAGGAGCAGTGCTCGCTCCACATCACCGAGTAGATCGCCAGCTCGGCGTCGGTGGGACGGCGGCCGAGCAGCTCGCGGATCCGGGCGTACTCGCCGGCGGTGAGGCCCAGCTCAGCGTACGGCTGCGGCTGGTCCGGGGTGGCCGCCGCCTGCTTGACGCTGTCCACGCTCATCCCTCCACCAGGGCCCGCAGCACCGAGGTGAAGAACCCGAGGCCGTCGGCGCCGGGTCCGGTGAGCGGGTCGATCGCGTGCTCCGGGTGGGGCATCAGCCCGACCACGTTGCCGGCCTCGTTGCGCACGCCCGCGATGTCGCCCACCGAGCCGTTCGGGTTGCCGCCCGCGTACCGGGCGACCACCTGGCCGCCGGCGGTCAGCCGGGCCAGCGTGGCGTGGTCGGCCACGTAGGCTCCCTCGCCGCTCTTGAGCACCACGGTGATCTCCTGGTTCCGGGCGTAACCGGACGTCCACGGCGTGCTGGTGTCCTCGATCCGCACCCGCACCCGGCGGTCGATGAACCGCAGGCCCACGTTGCGGGTCAGCGCGCCGGGCAGCAGGTGCGCCTCGCACAGGATCTGGAAACCGTTGCAGATACCCAGGACCGGCAGGCCGGCCCGGGCGGCCGGGATCAGCTCGCCCATCACCGGGGCGAACCGGGCGATCGCCCCGCAGCGCAGGTAATCGCCGTAGGAAAAGCCGCCGGGCAGGACGACCGCGGTTACGCCGCGCAGGTCCTGGTCGCCGTGCCACAGCGGGACCGGCTCACCACCGGCCAGCCGGACCGCGCGGGCAGCGTCCACGTCATCCAGCGAGCCAGGAAATGTGATGACGCCCACACGGGCTGTCATGGGTGCCTCACAGCAGAGAGCGGGGGTGTCTGCCTGCAGGGTACCGTGCCGCTGCCCGCGCCCGGATCAGCCGGCGTTGCGGAGCCGCTGCTCCGGCCGCCCGCTCTCCGCGACCTCTGCGTCCGTGCTGGCCGGCAGTTCACCCGGCTGGCCCAGCAGGGCGTCCTCGCGCCAGGCCATCCGCTTCTCCAGCGAGACCACCGTGCCCACGCCGGGATCGTTGCTCAGTGTCACGTCGTCCACGCAGGCCCGCATGATGGCCAGGCCGCGGCCGGACTCCGGGAGCGTCGCGATGACCTGGTCCTCGGTCAGCGGGTGGGGCGCCTGACGGCCGCGGCGGCCGCTGAGAGGCAGCCGCCGCAACGCCGGCCGGACCGCCCGGCGGCGGAACCGGCCCGGGACCCCTGCCGTGTCCCACATCGGCCGGCGCGGGGCGGGGACCAGCAGCGGCTCCAAGCCGCGCTCGTCGTTCAGCACCTGGATCAGGCAGCCCCGCTCGCCGATCCGGGCCACGATCTCGTAGCGCGGTCCCGGTGTCCCGTGCCTGAGCACGTTGGTGCACGCCTCGGTGACGGCGAGCAACAGGTCGGAAACCCCGTCCTCATCCGCACCCAGCCGGCGCAACGTGTCGCCGAGCACCCGCCGCATCACCGGCACGCTCAGCGCCTCGTGCGGGAACACCAGGCAGAACTCCACGTCCACCATCGACTCCTCGGTGCGTCTCAGCTGAGCCCGCATCCGCCCCTCAGTTCCCTCACCTCGCGTACGTGCTGGCCACCGAAGTCCATTCCCGGCCCCGGCCGGGATAATCGTGAACTCTCGGTGTTATGTTTCTCAGTTGATCAACCTTCCCGCAGGGTGAATTCCTCGATGACCGGGTTGGCGAGCAGTTCGCCCGCCAGTTCGGCCACCTTCGCCAGCGCCGCCTCATCGGCCGGCCCGCTCAGTTCCACCTCGAACCGCTTG
This sequence comes from uncultured Actinomycetes bacterium, assembly GCA_963837515.1. GTDB lineage: Bacteria > Actinomycetota > Actinomycetes > Streptosporangiales > Streptosporangiaceae > RYN-230. The sequence continues at coordinate 37,697 of CAWINT010000009.1, read as the reverse complement.
CCCTGGCGGACGCCGAGCACCTGGCCGAACCCGAGCCGCTGGCAGGCACTCGCGATCGCCTCCCCCTGCGGATCGTGGATCTCCCGGCGGAGCATCACGTCAACGACTATCCGGGCCACTGTCCCTGCCTTCCTGATCGCCGCCGTTCGCGGCTTTTCCGCGGCGGTGGTTTCCCCGGCCGCGGCTCGGTCTGTCACGATGGGCCTAGTGAACCCCACCACCATGGGGACTAGTGAACCCCACACAGAGGGAGTGGCACGTGGCCGTCGAAGCCGACGGTGCGGTGACCGCACCGGGATCCACGGCGCGCCTGGACCGGCAGCCGGGATCGCGTACCGAAACTATCCAGCTGCTCACGCCCGAGGGCGAGCGGGTGGACCATCCTGACTACCCGCTGGAGCTGACCGACGACGAGGTCAAGGACCTGTACACCGACCTGGTCCTGGTCCGGCGGATCGACACCGAGGCGATCGCCCTGCAGCGGCAGGGCGAACTCGGCATCTGGGCTTCCCTGCTCGGCCAGGAGGCCGCTCAGGTCGGTTCGGGCCGCGCGCTCGGGCCGCGGGACATGGCGTTCCCGACCTACCGGGAGCACGGCGTGGCCTGGTGCCGGGGGCTGGACCCGCTACGGCTGCTGGAGCTGTTCCGCGGGGTCAGCCACGGCGGCTGGGACCCAGCCGCGCACCGGTTCCACCTGTACACGATCGTGATCGGCGCGCAGACGCTGCACGCCACCGGGTACGCCATGGGCATCCAGCGGGACGGCGCGGTCGGCGAGGACGGCGAGGCGGTCGTCGTCTACTTCGGCGACGGCGCCACCAGCCAGGGCGACGTGAACGAGGCGTTCATCTGGGCGTCGGTGTTCAATGCCCCGGTGGTGTTCTTCTGCCAGAACAACCAGTGGGCCATCTCCGAGCCGCTGGAACGGCAGAGCCGGATCCCGCTCTACCAGCGGGCCCGCGGTTTCGGGTTCCCCGGGATCCGGGTGGACGGCAACGACGTGTTCGGCTGCCTGGCGGTGACCCGTCAGGCCCTGCAGGCCGCCCGGGAAGGCCAGGGGCCCACGCTGATCGAAGCCTTCACCTACCGGATGGGGGCGCACACCACCACCGACGACCCGACCCGGTACCGGCTGGCCAGCGAACTGGAGGCGTGGAAGCTCAAGGACCCGATCGAGCGGGTCAAGGCGTACCTGGTGCGCAGCGGCACCGCCGGCGCCGACTTTTTCGCGCAGGTCAACGCCCAGGCCGACGAACTCGGCCGCCGGGTGCGCAAGGGCTGCCAGCAGATGACCGACCCGCGGCCGCTGGCCATCTTCGAGAACGTGTACGCCGGCCCGAACGCGCTGCTGGAGGCGGAGCGGGCGCAGTACGCGGCCTACCTCGAATCGTTCGCCGAGGAGGTGGCCCGGTGACCACGATGACCCTGTCCAAAGGGCTGAACGCCGGCCTGCGCCGGGCGCTGGAGGACGACCCCAAGGTCCTCGTGATGGGCGAGGACGTGGGCAAGCTGGGTGGTGTCTTCCGGGTCACCGACGGCCTGCAGAAGGACTTCGGCGAGAGCCGGGTGATCGACACGCCGCTGGCCGAGTCGGGCATCATCGGCACCGCCATCGGCCTGGCGCTGCGGGGCTTCCGGCCGGTCTGTGAGATCCAGTTCGACGGGTTCGTGTTCCCGGCCTTCGACCAGATCGTCAGCCAGCTGGCCAAGATGCGGCTGCGCTCGCTCGGTCACGCCGCCGTGCCGGTGACGGTCCGGATCCCCTGCGGCGGCGGCATCGGCGCGGTGGAGCACCACAGCGAGTCGCCGGAGGCGCTGTTCGCGCACACCGCCGGGCTACGGGTGGTGGCCTGCGGCAACGCCGCGGACGCCTACACCATGATCCAGCAGGCCATCCGCTGCGACGACCCGGTGATCTTCTTCGAGCCGAAGCGGCGCTACTGGGACAAGGCCGAGGTGGACACCGGGGCCAGCCTGGACGGCGCGCACCCGATGGAGCGGGCCCGGGTCGTGCTGGACGGGACCGACGTGACCGTGCTGTGCTACGGCCCGATGGTGCGGACCTGCGTGGAGTCGGCGGCCGCGGCCCGCGCTGACGGGCGCTCGGTGGAGGTGATCGACCTGCGCTCGCTGTCACCGCTGGACACCGCCATGGTCTGCGACTCGGTCCGACGCACCGGCCGGTGCGTCGTGGTGCACGAGGCACCGGTCACCGGTGGTCTCGGCGCGGAGATCGCGGCCCGGGTCACCGAGGAGTGCTTCTACCACCTGCAGGCGCCGGTGCTGCGGGTGGGGGGGTTCTCCACCCCGTACCCGCCGTCCCGGCTGGAAGAGCACTACCTGCCCGATCTCGACCGGGTGCTCGACGCCGTAGACCGCACCTTCGCCTACTGAGCCGGGAGCGCAATCCATGACTGAGCGACGTGAGTTCCGGCTGCCCGACGTCGGCGAAGGGCTGACCGAGGCGGACATCGTGACCTGGCGGGTGCGGTCCGGCGACCCGGTGACGGTCAACCAGACCATCGTGGAGATCGAGACGGCAAAATCGCTGGTCGAGCTACCCTGCCCGTTCGAGGGCGTGGTGGCCGCGCTCCTGGTCCCGGAGGGCCAGACGGTGGAGGTCGGGACGCCGATCATCGCGGTGGACACCGAGGACACCGAGGACACCGGGGGCGGCCCGCCCGCCGACCCGTCGGCCATCGCCGCGGCCGGGCCGCACCCGGGCCCGGATGACCTGCTGCCGCCGCTCCCGGCCCCGGACGAGGGACGCCAGGCGGTCCTGGTGGGCTACGGGGTCAAGGCGGCCGCGACCACGCGGCGGGCGCGCAAGGCACCCGCGGGCGACGGGACCAACGGGACCAACGGCCGTAACGAAGCGGCTGCCCCGGCGCGGCCGGCCGGGCGCGCCGCCCCCGACGACTCGCGGGGGGCGCCGGGGGGCCGTCCCCGCGGGCCGGCGCCGGTGCTGGCCAAGCCGCCGGTGCGCAAGCTGGCCCGGGACCTGGGCATCGACCTGGCCGCGCTGACCGGAACCGGGCCGGCCGGGTCGATCACCCGCGAGGACGTGCAACGGGCGGCCACCGCCCCGGCCGGCGTCCCGGACCTGGCCACCGCCCCGGCCGGCGTCCCGGACCTGGCCACCGTGACCCGGCCCGGGACGCGGGAGGAACGCATTCCCATCCGCGGCGTGCGCAAGCACATGGCGGCAGCGGTAACCGCCAGCTCCTTCACCGCCCCGCACGTCACCGAGTTCCTCCAGGTGGACGCGACGGCCGCGGTGGCGGCGGTGAAAGCGCTCCGCGACCTGCCGGAATTCGCCGGGGTCCGGGTATCGCCGCTGCTCTTGGTGGCCCGTGCGCTGCTGACCGCGATCCAGCGGCATCCCCTGATCAATTCGACGTGGGACGAGCAGGCCCAGGAGATCGTGGTCAAGCACTACGTGAACCTCGGCATCGCCGCCGCCACCGAGCGCGGCCTGATGGTGCCGAACATCAAGGACGCGGACACGCTGAGCCTGCCCGCACTGGCCGGCGCCCTGGCCGGCCTGGCCGCCACCGCCCGGGAGGGCCGGTCCACCCCGGCCGACCTGACCGGCGGGACGATCACGATCACCAACGTCGGGGTGTTCGGGGTGGACGCGGGTACCCCGATCCTGACCCCCCCGGAGGCCGCCATCCTGGCGTTCGGCCAGATCAGGGAGGCGCCGTGGGTGGTGGACGGCCAGCTCGCGGTGCGTCAGGTGACCACCTTGTCGCTGTCCTTCGACCACCGCATCGTGGACGGGGACCTGGGCTCGGCGGTGCTGCGCGACATCGGCGCCATGCTCACCGACCCGTTGCGGATGCTCGCCTGGGGCTGACCGGGCGCGATCGAGAAAGGGAGCCGTGCATGTTCCGGCACGTCGTGCTGTTCACCTGGCAGGAAGGCACCACGCCGCAGCAGGTGGAGAAGGTCGCCGCCGAGCTGCGCGCGCTGCCCGGGATCATCACCGAACTGCGGGCCTACCACCTTGGGCCGGACGCGGGACTGAATCCGGGCAACTACCAGTTCGCGGTGGTCGCCGACTTCGACAGCGTGGCTGACTACCTGGTGTACCGGGACCACCCGGCGCACCGGGCGATCATCACCGAGTACATCCAGCCGCTGATCGCCAGCCGCGCCGCCGTCCAGTATGAGGTCTGAGTTAGCCCGGGGGTCACCCCCCCGGGCTGGCTCAGAAGGCGTCCTCGGGCAGTTCCATCAGGTCGAGGGTGGTGTTGCCGGCGATCTCCCGCTCGACGGCCAGCTTGGGCAGCACGGTCTGCGCGAAGAACCGGGCGGTGGCCAGCTTGCCCTGGTAGAACGCTTCGTCGCGGCCCGCGCCCGCGTCGAGCGCGGCCAGCGCCACCTCGGCCTGGCGGGCCAGCAGCCAGCCGATGATCAGGTCGCCCAGCGCCATCAGCAGCCGGGTGGTGTTCAGCCCGGCCTTGTGGACCTCGGCCGGCTGCTCCAGCGACGCCAGGGCGTAGCCGGACATGGTGTTCACCATGGCCTCGACGTCGTCGGCGGCGGCGGCCAGGGCGGCCCGCTCGGTCTTGAGCCGGCCGTTGCCGGCTTCCCCGGCGGCGAACTCCCGCACGTCGGCCAGCAGCGCGCGCAGCGCCACGCCCTGGTCCCGGACGATCTTGCGGAAGAACAGGTCCATCCCCTGGATCGCGGTGGTGCCCTCGTACAGGCTGTCGATCTTGGCGTCCCGGATGTACTGCTCGACCGGGAAGTCCTGAATGAAACCGGACCCGCCGAAGGTCTGCAGCGACAGGGTGAGGAACTCGTAGGCACGTTCCGAGCCGACGCCCTTGACCACCGGCAGCAGCAGGTCGTTCATCCGCACCGCGAGGTCGTCGTCCACGCCGCTGGCGTTGGCCATCTGGATGGTGTCCTGCCAGGAGGCGGTGAAGAGGACCAGCGCCCGCATCCCCTCGGCGTAGGCCTTCTGCAGCATCAGCATCCGGCGCACGTCGGGGTGGTGGATGATCGTGACCCGGGGTGCGGCCTTGTCCGTCATCTGGGTCAGGTCGGCGCCCTGGACCCGCTGCCGCGCGTACTCCAGCGCGTTCAGGTAACCGGTGGACAGGGTGGCGATGGCCTTGGTGCCGACCATCATCCGGGCGTGCTCGATGATCAGGAACATCTGCCGGATGCCGTCGTGCACCCCGCCGATCAGGGTGCCGACCGCCGGGCGGTCCCCGCCGCCGAACGTCAGCTCGCAGGTGGTCAACGCCTTGAGGCCCATCTTGTGCTCGACCCCGGTGACGTAGACACCGTTCCGTTCGCCCAGTTCGCCGTCTGGGCCGACGAGGTACTTGGGCACCAGGAACATGGACAGTCCCTTGGTGCCCGGCCCGGCCCCCTCGGGACGCGCCAGCACCAGGTGGAAGATGTTCTCCGCCATGTCATGCTCGGCGCTGGTGATGAACCGCTTGACGCCCTCGATGTGCCAGGTGCCGTCCGGCTGCTCGATGGCCCTGGTCCGGCCCGCCCCGACGTCCGAGCCCGCTTCGGGCTCGGTCAGCACCATGGTCGCGCCCCACTGGCGCTCGATCGCCTGCTCGGCGAACCGCTGCTGCTCCGGGGTGCCGACGCGGTACACGACCTGGGCGAAGTTGGGGCCGCCGGAGTACATCCAGACGGCCGGGTTGGCGCCCAGGATCAGCTCGGCCACGGCCCACGCCAGGGTGCGTGGCGCGCCGGTGCCGCCCAGTTCCGGCGGCAGGTCGAGGCGGTACCACTCGGCGTCCATGAACGCCGCAAAGGACTTCTTGAACGACTCGGGCATCTGGACCGAGTGCGTTGCGGGGTCGAACACCGGCGGGTTGCGGTCCCCATCCGCGAACGACTCCGCGATCGGCCCGCTGGCCAGCCGGTTTACCTCGTCCAGGATGCCGCGGGCGGTCTCTTCGTCCACCTCGGGATAGGGCTCGCGGCCCAGCACGTCCTGCCGGCGCAGCACCTCGAACAGGTTGAACTCGAGGTCGCGAAGGTTGCTCTTGTAGTGACCCATTCGGCCGCCCCCGTCTGGTCGAGCAGGGACGGCGCCATCCCTGCTACTGGCGAGTAACAAGGCCAATGATACCGGCTGGTAACCCGCAGCGCGAGGGCAGGCCGCCGCCCTACCTGAGGATGTTGACCGCGCGGGCGATGACCAGCGCCGCGAGGGCCAGCGAGACCATGGACTGCACCGCCATGGCGAGCTTGGCCCAGCGGGCCAGCGGCATCACATCGGTGGGGCTGAACGCGGTCGCGTTGGTGAACGCCAGGTACAGGTAGTCGGCGAACCGGGGTTCCCAGTCCGGGTGGGTCAGTTCCGGCGGCAGCGTCATCTGCGGGAACAGGAAGTCCAGGTAGCGGTAGGTGGCGTTGGCCCGGTGCACCGGCCCGCCGCGGTCGAACTCCCAGTACCACAGGGCGAACGCGATCACGTTGGTAGCCCAGATGGCGGCCCCCGAGGCGAGCAGCGGGTAGGCGCTGCCGGTGGCCGCCGGGTCCGTGATGATGAGCCGGATCAGGATCACCGCGGAGGTGGCGTTGGCCGCGGTGATGATGAGGACGAGGCCCAGGCTGACGAACCGGACGAACCGGGCCCGGCGCTCGATCCGGACCGGGTTGGCGATGGCCAGCCCGACCAGCAGCGCCCCTTCCAGGGCCGGCAGCAGCCAGGGTGGCAGCGGCCGCAGCGCCATCTGCCCGGGCAGCAGCATCTGCAGCACGAGGGCGACGATGATGGCCACGTTCACCGGCCAGCGGTGCTCACCGCGGGTGCGGCGCTGCCACGCGGGCAGGTGGGCGCTCTCCGCCGCCAGCCGGGCGGTGACCTGCTCGACGTCGGCGGCCCGGTGCACCAGGCTGTGCCACACCGGGTGGCGCGGCGCGAGCGGCCGGCCGGGGGCGCCCCCGCCGGGGCCGGCTCGCCGTTCGTCATGCGCTCATTGTCGCGCCGGGCCAGGCGCTGCTGACCGGCCTGGCCGGCCGATGGTCAAACGCGTGCATTCCATTGAACCGAATCTCGTTCTAGTGTAGCCGCCACAGGCCCGGGTCGCAGGAGGTGACCGATGTCTTTGGCGCTCAACGCCGAGCACGTGGAACTGGCCGAGGCGGTACGCGGCTGGGCAGCGCGCAACTGCCCGCGGGAGGTCGTCCGGGCGGCGGCCGACGCCGCAGTGGCCGGCCCGGGCGTGGGCCCGGCCGACCCGGCCGGGTACGCCACCCGGCTCGCTCCCAGCCTCGGCGCGCAAGGGCTGCTCGGCCTGCACCTGCCGGAAGACTGTGGCGGCCAGGGCTTCGGGCTGGCCGAACTGGCCGTCGCCACCGAGGAACTCGGCCGTGTCCTGCTGCCCGGCGCGTTCCTGCCGACCGTGCTGGCCAGCGCGGTGCTGGCGCGCAGCCCGCTGGCCACGGCCGCCCCGAAACTGCTGGCCGGCCTGGCCGACGGGTCGCAGTGCGCCGCGGTGTCGCTGGCCGGCGGCCTGACGGCCAGCCCCGGCCCGGACGGCTCGCTGCGGCTCGACGGCCGGTGCGCCCCGGTGGCCGGGGCCGCCCTGGCCGATCTGCTCATCGTGCCGGCCGCGGGACCGGACGGCGAGGTGTGGCTGGCGGTGGATGCGGCCGGGCTCGGCATCGTCCCGCTGGGCAGCCTGGACCTGTCCCGGCCGGCCGCGGAAGTCCGGGCGGCCGGCCTGGAGGTGCCCGGGAACCGGGTGCTGGCCGGGCTCACCCGCGACGAGGTGACCAGCCTGGCGGCGGCGTTGTTCGCCGCGGAGGCGGCCGGCCTGGCCGGCTGGGCCACCACCACCGCGGCGGAACACGCCCGGACGCGGATCCAGTTCGGCCGCCCGGTCGGCCAGTTCCAGGCGGTCAAGCACCGCTGCGCCCGGATGCTGGCCGCAGCCGAGCAGGCCGCCGCGGCAGCGTGGGGCGCGGCCCGCGACGTGGCCGCCGGGATCCCGGCGGCCGGTGAGTTCTCCGCGGCGGTGGCTGCGGTGGTGGCCCTCGACGCCGCGACGACGTGCACCCACGAGTGCATCCAGGTGCTCGGCGGGATGGGCTACACCTGGGAACACGACGCGCAGCTGTATTACCGCCGGGCGCTGTCGCTGCGCGCCCTGCTGGGGCCGTCGGCGCGGTGGGCCCGGCGGGCAGCGGAGCTGGCGCTGGCCGGGGCACCGCGGCGGGCCAGCGTGGACCCGCCCGCCGCGGCGCAGCCACTGCGGGCCGAGATCCGCGGCGCCCTGGCGGGCATCGCCGCCCGTCCCGCCGCGGAACAGGCCGCCGCGCTGGCCGGCGGTGGCTGGGTGATGCCGCACCTGCCGGCCCCGTGGGGGCGCGGCGCTGGCCCGCTGGAACAGCTGGTCATCGCCGAGGAGCTGCGCCGGTCCGGGCTGCGGCCGCCTGCCCTGTTCATCGGCGCCTGGGTGGTGCCCGCGCTAGCCCGGCACGGCAGCCCGGCGCAGCAGGAGCGCTTCCTGCCGGCCACGCTGCGCGGCGAGATCATCTGGTGCCAGCTGTTCAGCGAGCCGGGCGCCGGGTCGGACCTGGCCTCGCTGCGCACCCGGGCCGAACGCGCTCCCGGGGGCTGGCGGCTGACCGGGCAGAAGATCTGGACCTCGCTGGCCCGGGAGGCCGACTGGGCGATCTGCGTGGCCCGGAGCGATCCGGCCGCCCGGCGGCAGGCCGGCATCAGCTATTTCCTGGTGGATATGCACGATCCCGGGGTGACGGTGCGGCCGCTGCGGGAGATGACCGGGGACGCGTTCTTCAACGAGGTGTTCCTGGACGGGGTCTTCGTCCCGGATGACCTGGTGGTCGGGGAGGTCGGCCAGGGCTGGCCGGTGGCCCGGAGCACGCTGGCCAACGAGCGGGTGTCGCTGTCGGACTCCTGGACTTTCGGCTGCGGCACCGGCGAGCTGCTGGACGCGCTGCGCGCCGCGGACGAGCCGGGCCGCCAGGACGCGATGGCCGAGGCCGGGCGGCTGGTCAGCGAGGGGCACGCGGCCGACCTGCTGGGCCTGCGGGCCACCCGCAAGCGGCTGTCCGGGGCCGAGCCCGGGGCGACCGGCAGCGTGCGCAAGCTGGTCGGCATGCGGCACGCCCAGCAGGTCGCCGAGCTGTGCTGGTCGCTGCTGGGCGACCGCGGGGCGCTGACCGGGGGGCCGGGCGCCACGGGGCCGTCCGGCGGCGGCCCGGACTGGGCCCGTTCCGTGCTGCTCACCCGGGCGCTGACCATCGGCGGCGGCACGACCGACGTTCAGCTGAACATCATCGGGGAGCGGCTCCTCGGCCTGCCCCGGGACCCGGAGCCGCCGGAGAGCTAGGCGGGACACGCGCGCGGCCTTCACCGGCGCCGGGGCGGGGGCGGGTTAGCCTGCTGCAGGAACCGGCATAGGGGGGCCGTTGACCAACCGCGACGACGACGCAGCCGCCGGCGGCCTTCGCCCGCCCGGCGACGGCGCCGCGGCCCAGCGCGACGGCGCTGCAGCCGAGCCTGGCGGCGCTGTGCCGCGGCCCGGCGGCCCGGCGGCGCAACACGGCGGCGCCGCGGCGCCGGGTGCAGCCGTGCCCGGGGATTCGCGCGAGCTGCCCGCGCCGCGGCCCGGTTACTACCCGTCCCCTCCCCCGCCGGGCAGGCCGCCGCCGCACCACGCGGCGCACAGCGGCCACCGGCGCACCTCCCCTTCCCCCGCGCAACAGCGGCTGATGGCGCGCATCGCCGCGGGCCGCCGGGCCCGGCGGCGCCGGGCCGGGCTGATGACCAGCGGTGTGCTGTCCGCCTTCGTGCTGCTGTTCGCCGGGACGGCGTGGGGTTTCACCAGTTACATCAACGACAGCATCGGCCGGGTCAACGCGGGTACCGCCGGGACGCCGTCCGGCGGCCCGCTCAACGTGCTGCTGGCCGGGGTGGACGTGCGAGCCGGGCTCACCCGGCACCAGCAACTGGCCCTGCACGTCGGGAACAGCGTGAGCTTCAACTCCGACACGCTGATGCTGATCCACGTGTCTGGCGACCGCAGCCAGGTCACCGTGGTGAGTATCCCCCGCGACTCGTGGGTGAACATCCCGGGCCACGGGATGAACAAGATCAACGCGGCCTACGGGCTGGGCGGCCCGTCGCTCGTGGTCAAAACGGTGGAGCAGGACACCGGGGTGACCGTCAACGACTTCATCCAGGTCAACTTCCTCGGCTTCGTGAAGGTCATCGACGCCCTCGGCGGGGTCAACATCTGCCTGCCGTTCGCGGTGAATGACAGCTACAGCGGGCTGCACTTGTCGGCCGGGCCGCATCACGTGGACGGCATTACCGCGCTGGAGTTCGCCCGGGACCGGCACTCGTTCGCCACCTCCGACCTGGCCCGCATCTCCGACCAGCAGCAACTGCTGGCGTCGCTGCTGAACGAGGCGATCAGCTCGGGAACGCTGGCCAACCCGGTCAAGCTGAGCAGCTTCCTGCGGGCGGCGCTGACGGCGATCAAGGTGGACCAGGGCCTCAACGTGTCGTCGCTGGCCGACCAGTTGCGCGGCATCTCCCAGCACAACGTGCGGTTCATGACCGTGCCGTTGTCCGACTACAACTACCAGACCCCGACCGGGCAGTCCGCGCTGCTGTGGGACTCCAGCGCGGCGGGCACGCTGTTCGACGAACTGCAGCACGACCAGCCGGTCGTCCGGCCCGCCCGGCCCGTCCGGGCGCGCCCGCGGCACCCGGGGCTACGGCGTGGCCAGGTCCCGGTCGCGGTGTGGAACGGGACGCTGATCGGCGGGCTGTCCGCCACTACCGGCACCGACCTGAGCAACCTCGGCTTCCCGGTGCAGGACGGGCTGACCTGGCCGGTGCATGACCTGGCCCGGACTGTCATCCAGTATCCGCCCGGACACGAGGCCGGGGCCAAGGTGGTCCAGCAGGTGATGCCGGGCGCGGGACTGCAGCAGGTGGCCGGGCTCCATAAGGTCCGTGTGCTGCTGGGCGGGACCGGTTACACGGTGACCGCACCGTCTCCGGCGCCGTCGGCATCGTCCTCGCCCGGCGTGCAGGCACAGACCGCCGCCCAGGACGCCTGCCACTGAGCCAGCCCGCCGCGCGGGCCGGCCGCTGGGGGCGGCTGCCCTAGGACTGCTGGGCGTCCGGGCCGCTGGGCGGCGCGCCCGGGCCGTCGTGCGGCGCGCCCGGGCCGTCGTGCGGAGCGCCCGGGCCGCTGGGCGGCGCGCCCGGGCCGCTGGGCGGCGCGCCCGGGTCGCTGGGCGGAGCGCCCGGGTCGCTGGGCGCACCGTCCGGGTCACCGAGCCCCTGGCTCGCCTCCTGCCGGGACAGCGCGTCCACCAGCCGGTCGATCCGGTCCTTCGTGTCCGGCGTGGCCCGCCCGGTGCGCTCGGCGTACACCGCCGCACCCAGGTCACGGAACATGGCGTCGGCCCGCCGCTTGGCCTGTGCCTGGTCCAGCTTGACCTTGCCCTCGCGCGCCGTTTCCTGGGCGATCTGGGCCAGTTGGGTGCCCTGCGCCCTGACCTTGTCCATGAGTCCCATGACTGCCCTCCGCAGGTCCACTCCTGGCCCCAGGATATGCCGCCGCCCGGGCCGGTTCCGCACCGCGGCCGGGGCCAACCCCGCGTCAGCGGCCGCGCGCCGGGCAGTACAGTGACGCCACGCTGGCCCCCGGGCCGCAGGCCCTCCCCCAGGCGCTGCAGGAGAACTATGAAGGCCGACCCCGGAGCCGACGATCCCGTCGAACGGCTCGATCAGCTGATCCAGCCGGCTCCCGAGCCGGAGAACGAGGTGCTCACCGACGACGCCCAGGTGGTCCGCTGGGCCGGTCCCGCCTTCCTGGCCTGTTCCGTCGTCTTGATCCCGTGGACCGCGTACCTCGCGGCCACGCTGCCCGCCCGGGAGGAGTCGGCCAACTACGGCGCGGCCTGGGCCGGCTTCGACGTGCTGCTGCTGGCCACGCTCGCCGCGACCGGCTACTTCGCGCTGCGCCGGTCCCGGTACCTGGCCATGGCGGCCGCGGCCACGGCCACGCTGCTCGTGGTGGACGCCTGGTTCGACTGCATGACGACGCCGTGGCCGCAGCGATGGGAATCAATGCTGCTGGCCGCGCTCGTCGAGCTGCCGCTGGCCACGGTGTGCCTGTGGCTCAGCTACCACACGCTGCACATCGCCGAGCGGCGGATCGTGCTGCTGCAGCGGCGCCGCCGGGCCGGGCCGCCGCCGGGCGGCCGCCGGGTGACCTGGCCCCGGCGGCAGGCGCAACCGCCCCGCGAGCACAGCCGCGGCCGGACGTGACCGGCCGGCCGGTTTTCGTTATGCATAAAAATCTTGCACGAGGGCACTTGAGACGCGGACTTTCCAAGTTCATCCGGCCGAGAGGTGTCGCAGGATGAGATCGGTAACATCGCCAACACGGCGAGCATCAGCAAGCGGGCGGCGCGCCGCCGATAGCCGGCCCGCGCAACTGGTCGCGCGGGCCGGCCTGACCGCGCGCGGCATTCTTTACATTCTGATTGGCTGGGTCGCCATCCTGGTTGCCCTCGGGAACCATTCGCGCCAAGCCGATCAGCAGGGCGCGCTGCAACTGCTCGCGTCCACGTCCTTCGGCCGGGTGGTGCTCTGGCTGATCGGGATCGGGTTCGCTGGGTACGCACTGTGGCGGCTCAGTGAGGCCGCCTTCGGGGTCACCGGAGAGGGCAACGGGGCAGGGCCGCGGCTCAAGTCCCTGGGCCGGGCCATCATCTACGCGGCGTTCGCCTACCTGACCTTCAAGGTCATCGCCGGGACGGCCGGCAACGAGAGCAAGAAGCAGCAGGACTACACGTCCAACGTGATGCACCACTCGGGTGGCCAGTGGCTGGTCGGCATCGTCGGGCTCATCATCGTCATCGCCGGCGTCACGCTGATGATCGAGGGCGTGCGCGCCCGGTTCATGAAGTTCCTGCAGACGTCGGAGATGAGCGTGCGGACCCGGAAGCTGGTGCGCCGGCTCGGCATGATCGGCACCACGGCCCGCGGCCTGGTGTTCGCTATCGTCGGGGCGCTGGTCATCGACGCGGCGGTGACCTTCGACCCGGCCAAGGCAGGCGGCCTGGACAAGGCCCTGCTCACCCTCCGGAACCAGCCGTTCGGCGAGTTCCTGCTGATCGTGGTGGCGCTGGGGCTGATCGCGTTCGGCCTGTACGGGCTCGCGGAGGCGCGCTGGCGCCGCGTCTGAGCCACCCACAGGCGTGGCCCCGGCCGTCCCCCCCAGCCGGGGCCACCTCCATGTCAGGGGCCGGCGGATGTCCCGGCGGCCTGCCGCGCGGCCGGCCGCGCTGAGCGGCAGCGCACCGAGGGTGGCGGGGGCCTACGTTTGGCGGCCAGCCACCGGGTACCGGTATAGCGAGCGCTGCCGAGCCTGAGGGAAGTGCTGGAGATGCCGCGCTATCTGCTGGTGCTGGACATGGACCTGCTCGCCGCGGACGAGCGGTTCGACCTGGAGCCGATCAACTTCCTGGTGGCGCGGCAGCAGGAACAGCCGTGCGAGGTGACGGTGCTCTCGCTGGTAGACACCCGGCAGACCCACCTCCCCGCGGCCGAACTCCTGCTCGGTGCCCAGGTGGGGAAGTTCCCGGTCGCGCCGAAGGCCGACCATGACGTCAGCGCGGCGGCCCAGCATCGCCTGGACCTGGCGGTGCGGCACCTGAAGACGATCGGCTGCCAGGCCAGCGGGATCATCACCGACGAGGACCTGGTGCCCGCGGTGCGCTCGGAGACGCGCGGTCACCAGTACGACGCGATCCTCCTGACCACCGGGCGGCAGAACGGTACCTGGCTGGCCCGGCTGGTGGGCCGGGATCCGGTCCATCAGCTGCGCAGGCGCTGGGGCCAGCGGCTCATCGTGTTCTCTCAGCGCACTGACGCGGCGCAGCCGTAGCTGACGGGTGGCAGTGTCAGCGGCGGGCGTATCTGCTGGGCAGGATCGCGCCGATGATCCACAGAATGGGGAAGATGAAGCCGAACAGGCCGAGCACCCAGTGGCCCTTGCGGAAGCTGAGGACCGCGAAGACGACCAGCAGGACAAAATAGATGATGCCTAGCGTGATCCCCCAGCCCGCTCCTGACATGGACTCCCCCTTCACCTGGTCCTATCCGCACGGATGCGCAACACTCTGGGCGCGTTGATCGGCATTAGACCCTGCTCCGGAGGGAGTTCCATCACCCGCCGTGGATGAGAAGCCCGGACGCCATCCAGCGGGAGGCGTGTCCCGGCCACGCTGGCTGGCTTCGGCGGCCGAGCGCCGCTCCTGGAGGCTGGTCTCAGAACTGAGCGCTGCCGGGAATTCTCTTGCTTCCGGCCGTCAGCGCTTGAGCGGTGAGGATGTCGCGCAGCTCGGACGTGTCCGTGTCCGGGTACCGCGCGAACATCGCTTCCAGATCGCGCCGCTGGGCCGGGGTTGAGTACGCGGCCAGCTCACCTTCCAGTTGCAGGTGCCGCTTACGCTCCGCCACGGGGATATCCGGGATGAGCGGGGCGGAGAAGAGGAAGAGGAGCCCAGGGAGCAGGATCACGCCGGCCGGGTCGCTGCGGAGCAGGATGCCAGTCGCCGTGAGTATTCCCCCGGCCAGCAGAAGCTGCCGGCGCAGACGCGCGTCGCCGCGGGCGATACCCAGCAGGCCCATGACCGCCAGCTGCCCGATGATAAGGAAACCCGCGCGGATCCGCTTGCTGCGGGCTGGCCTGGTGCAGGTAGAGGTATGCCGGCCTGCCGGGGCGGCGGACGAACTCCATACCACGACGCTGCGTCGGCGGACTCGCAGTCTCATCGTCGCCCCCTGCAGCCAGCTCCGTGCCGGGTGTCATCAATGGTGCGCTTCCCCGCCCGCCCGGAGCAAGCCCCGGCGACGTCTTTCGGGGTGCGGCTGCGCGCCTACCGCCCCCGGCGCTCCTGACGGTCCCGGGCGACCTTGGCTAACCCCCTCGCCGCCCTTGGCTAATGGCCCGCTAATGGCCCGGAAACCCGGCGCTCCATCCAGATGGAGCTAAGGTATTCACCGTTCTTGATGGCGTACTCATGGAAGATACCCACCTCGGCGAAGCCGAGCTTGCGGTGCAGGGCGATCGACGCGTCATTGGGGAGGACGATGCCTGCCAGGGCCATATGCACTCGCTCGTCAGCCAAGCACTCGAACAGCGCGCGATATAGCGCGGTTCCCAACCCTTGACCCCGGCTCCGGGCATCGAGCGCGATGCTGACTTCGACGGTCTCCCGGAAGCCTTCATGGTCCCGGTAGGGCAGACTGGCGGCATAGCCCAGGACCTGCTCCCCTCGCCGGGCTACGAGCAGTCGGTAGGGACCCGTAGCGGAAAATCGCTCAAACCACCCCAACCGCTCGGCCACGCCGGTGGGTTCGGTGGTGAGGGTGGCGTTCGAGTCCGTGATCGCGTTGTTGAGGATGTCCACGATCGCGGGGAGATCGTCCTCCGCGCCCGCTTCTATCGCGAAGGGTCCCAACCCACGGGACGGGCACGCGCCGGCGTGGTGGTTCATGTCAGCAGCCCGCCCGTCTCATCGGGCAGTGCCTGACCGCCGCGGGGAGGGCGCGGCGGGAACGGGTGCGGCTTCAGGCCGCACGCCGGATCACCTGGCACACGGCGTCGATGAGCGAGTCCTAGGTTCGTGCCGCGTCATCAGCCATGGGTTTCAATCACGAGGCTCGCACCCTGGCCTTTCAATCCTTGCAGGTGCTCGGAGCCCCGCTAGCTGTCCACGGGAGCGCTTCTCGTGCTGTGTGGCGAGTATCTGGGCAGCGGCAATAATCAAAGCCGTAAGACAGAGAGGCTCGAATAGGAGGAGTGCGGGACCACCGGGGGCGAACGTGGCCACCATCATCATGGCTAGCGCGATAACCACATATCTGCGGGCCCTGGCTGCATGGCTCACCGGCGGCCGGGCCTGCGCCCGGACCGGGTTGCCCGGCGGCTGGCCTGCAATCCGCCCGGCAGGGAGGTCGGCCGTGACCGCGGCCAGTTCCGCGTAGGTTCGCGACACGAATACCTGGCCTACCCGCGCATCAAACTCGTCTTTGGTAACCCGGCCATGAACAAACGCGGCCTTGAGTATCTCGATTACTTGCTCGCGGTCAGCATGGGACGCCCGGAGGCGGCTGCGGTCCGCCGCGGCTACCGCCATCTGGTCTTCCGGTTCTGCTGTCACCGGCGCCTCCCCCACCACCGCGGTGCAGCGAAGCCTAGCGCGGCGTCGGTGGAGTGGCCAGCCCCGCGGCCGCGACGACCAAGCGGGGCGGGGCCGACTAACCCCCGCTCACGAACCTGGAGCGGGTGACGAGAATCGAACTCGCACCGTCGGCTTGGGAAGTGCAACGATCACGGCTGCCAGGGGCGCTGACCAGGCCTCGCTGGCGGTCCCGGGTGACCCTGGTTTCCCCCTCGTCTCCCTGGCTAATGGCACATTAATGGCACGCCTGGACTGTCCATCAACTCTCCCCGAACAAGTTCTCCAGGATCAACCTCGCGCGATCCGGTACCCGCTCATCGGGAAAGACTGCCGCGCACACCGCCAAAACTTCTGCCGTACTGGCGAGTTCAAGGTGCTTGACCAGATAGCTGATGTCCTCTGCGTCGCGGCGCCGGGCTGCGAGCACCTTCATCGCCAGCAGGTACTCAAGCTGCCGATGATCCGCCGGTGGGCCTGGGCGCGTGGCTAGCGTGAGCCGGTTGCCTGCGGCTGATCCGCCGCAGGGTGCAGGGCCTGGCCGCATGCCGTCAGGTGAGCTGCAAGTGTCTTACGAGTTTCCTCGTCCAGCGTGGCGAGCATGACCTGTTCGATCTCGTCGAGTGCATGGTCGCAGCGCTGGAGGGTGGACAACCCTGTCCGGCTAAGGCTCGCGTGCAGTACCCGGCCCCCGTTCCGCCCCGGCTTGCGGCGGATCAGTCCACGCTGCTCCAGCTCGCGGATGACCTGGTTCATGGCCTGCGGGGTGACGAACGCGGTGCGGGCCAGTTGTGCCGACGACAGCCCACTGCGCAGCCGCAGTTCGCTGAGGGCCATGTACTCGGTAGTGGTCATTCCATGCCGGGCCAGAGCATCGTCCAGGCGGCTGCGGATACGTCGCTCCAGCCGGAACACCAGATAGCTCAGTCGTGGCACGGCCGGAGGCTGCTGGCTGGCGGCGGGGGCACTGCGGGCGGTCACCGGGATACGGTACCGCCGTAGCTGCCGCAGGATGAAACTTACCCACCGCAGATATCAAGTTTCTTGATAACAAGCACATTGATAACCAGCGGAAAGGTACTCCGTGCGTGACTGACCGCCCATGCCGCGGTCTACGCCGCATGGACGGCGGCGCGAGCTCGCGCCATTCTTCTTGGGACCGATGGCGATGCATCCGGACTCGCCCGCCGCGTCTCCGGAGTCCAGCAGAGGAGAGAGCGATGAGAACGCGCACCAAGCCGCTCGTCGGCATCTGCGCCGTGGCGGTGGTCGCCGCACTGTGCATGCTTACGGCGTTCACGTCCCGGGCATCGGCGGCCACCCTGACGCAGGTGACCAACTTCGGTTCCAACCCGGGCGGCATGCAGATGTACATCTATGTGCCGAACTCCCACCCGGTCCACCCGGCGATCCTGCTGGCGATGCACCAGTGCGGCAGCTCGGGCCCGGCGTTCTACTCCAGCACCCAGTTCGCTTCCCTGGCCGACGAGTACGGATTCATCGTCATTTACCCGAGCGCCGAGCAGTCGGCCGGGTTCGGCAACTGCTTCGACACCTGGTCGGCCGCGGCCAAGATCCGCGGCGGCGGCAGCGACCCGGTCTCGCTCGATTCGATGATCACCTACACGGAGCAGACCTACGGCGGCGACCCGAACCGGGTCTACGCCACCGGGGCCTCGTCTGGCGGCATGATGGTCGACGAGATGCTGGCCCTCTACCCCGACGTATTCAAGGCCGGAGCGGCGTTCATGGGCGTGCCGTTCGGTTGTTTCGCAAACGCGGCCGACTACCCGCCAGGAAGCAGCACGTGCACCGGGGGAAACGGTAAGGTCATGACCCCGCAGCAGTGGGGCGACCTGGTGCGTGCCGCCGATCCCGGTTACACCGGCCCTCGTCCGCGGATACAGCTGTGGCACGGCACCGCCGACACCCTCGTGCCCTACGGCCTGCTGCAGCAGGACATCGACCAGTGGACCAACGTGTTCGGGATCAGCCAGACACCGACATCCACTGACATGCCGGTGTCCGGCTGGACTCGCACCCGTTACGACGACAGTTCCGGCACCGTCGACGTCGAGGCGTACAGCATCCAGGGCGCGGGCCACGTTCTGCCCGAGGCCGGCATGGCTGCCTACGCTATCCACTTCCTCGGCCTGGACAGCACTTCCCCGTCGCCGAGTCCCTCGCCTACCGGTACCCGCACGCCCTCGCCCAGTCCCACCCCGACCGGCAGGCCCACGCCAACTAGCACGCCCACCCCGACCACGAGCGGTGCCTGCCGGGTCACTTACGCGGCCAACAACTGGCAGGGCGGCTTCACCGGCAACGTAACCATCAGCAACACCAGCAGCACGGCGATCAACGGCTGGAGGCTGGCCTTCACCTTCCCGGGCGACGAGAAGGTCACCGGCGCCTGGAACGCCACCGTCAGCCAGAGCGGCGAGGCGGTCACCGCCACCAACCTGGGTTACAACGCCACGATCAGCTCAGGGAGCAGCCAGACGCTGGGCTTCCAGGGCACCTGGACCAGCAGCGACAGCCCACCGTCTAGCTTCACCCTTAACGGGAGCGCTTGCGCAACGGGCTGACCGGAATCAACGGCGGTGGCGTAAGCCCAGTCAGGCTGGGCTTACGCCACCCACGCACAGGGAGGAGGCGCCAGCCGGGGCCGCCCCACCATCGAAGCTGCCGCCCACCTCGGCACCCACCAGTCCGCGCTCGTCACCAGTTCAAACGGCTCGAACGCGACCCCTCTACCGGGACTGTAATTTCAACGGCTCCGTCTCACATCCAGTGGTGACAGAGGGTTATGGGGCGATAGTCAGCTAGATGACAACCGGGCCGCGCTCGCGCAGATCACCGCCCGGTGCGAAGAACTCAAAGCGACCCGCGGCCTGGTCCGTGACTTCGCCGGCATGCTGTGCCACCGCCACGGTGAGCACCTCGAAGCCTGGGCCGCCCAGGCCGAGGCCAGCCCGGTCAGCGAGCTTCGCGGGTTCGCCAAGGGCCTGCGTAAGGACTGGGCCGCCGTCACCGCCGGGCTCACCGTCTCCTACAGCTTCGGCCCGGCCGAAGGCCACGTCAACCGCGTAGAGATGATCAAGAGACAGATGTATGGGCGGGCGAACCCCGACCTGCTCCGCAAGCGCGTCCTGCTCGCCGACTGACCACTTCACGACAATTGAGCCAGAGCCAGTTTCTCGTGGCCGTCGTCATCGAACTCGCACTATCAGCTTGGGAAGCGCAGCGGTTACGGCCGCTAGGGGCGCTGACCTGGCGTCCTTGGCAGTCCCTAGTGACCCTGGTTGACCCCTCGTGACCCTCGTTAATGGCCCGCTAATGGCCCGGCGATCATGCGCCGACCTGCGGCGGCATGGGGCGCTCCGGGCTCTGCCGCACCGGCCGCCGCTTTCTCCACAGCCGAGCTGGAATCGTTGCAGCCGTCACGATAGCCGCCGTCAAGCGAATCAGGGCGGTATCCGGGGTTGGTCAGAGGTTACCGCGCCGGGCGCTTCCCGGGCCGTCGCCGCATTCGCAGAGCGCCAAAGAGAAGGGCGCCGAGGAACACGACAATGCCGATGATCAGCAAGTACAGCAGGCCCTTGACGACGACACCCACGATGCCGAGCGCGATCGCCACGATCACTAGGAGTAGGAAGAGGGCAATCATCTAGTGCTCCGCTCAGTTGTACTGCTCAGCGACGGGCAAGTTGGCGCTCACCGTTGGTCCCCGGCTGGTATGTCAGGCCATAGTGCCGGAAGATAGCCTCCTCGTCGGCCGCCGGCAGTTCGCCGTCGGTGCTGATCGAGGGAGAATCCTTCACTTGCTTCCTGTCGTAGGCAACCTTGAGATACCCGGGACCCACGGTCCCCCTGGCAAGAGGCACGAACACGAGCCGGTGCCGGGTCGGCATCCCAACCTTGACGGTGCCGAACGCTGGCAGGTCTGTGCTCGTGTCCACGTAGACGGCCTCCATCTCCCCGATCTTGTGACCCTTGGAGTCAACAACCTCGTGGCCACGCCACTCCCGGATATCAGCCGTCTCGAACACGCCGCCTTCCTCTCCATAGCATCGCAGCCGCCCCACCGGCCCTGTATGGGTGCCCAGCCGTCAAGGCGCCGGTCCGAACGATGCCGTATATAGCCAGCGTAACCCTGCCGGGGCGTGCCGGAACCGCACCACCGTGGCCAGGCTGGAACGCCAGCCCACCCACCCTGCCGCACCCGCAGTCTGACCCGGCTCGCCGACGCCCCCGGGTGAGCGTCCGGCCACCACCGCTGCCGCAACCCCCGGAATGATCAAGGCCCAGGCTCGAGATGACGTCCCTGGCCTTGGCCTTCATGACGAGAGCGGTTGACGAGAATCGAACTCGCACTATCAGCTTGGGAATCCGTCCAATCCAGCCTGCTACGGCCGCTGACCAGCCCAGGTCGGGCACCGCCAGTACCCATGACTGACCCCTGCTTACCGGGGCTAATTGCACGCTAATTGCGCGGTGATCTCGGGTGAACCGGGATGGGCCAGCGAGGCCAAGATCACCTAGCGGAACTCCCGGATGACCGGCTGCTGTCGGAGGCATGCGACATGATGCGATACTAGATGGACTGGTAACGGAGGTGACGGTGACGACGAACAGGGCAGACGACGTACCGACGCCCCCCGACGGCGGCACGGAATCACTCGATCAACAGGCGCGGCGCAAGGGCGTCCGCCCCATCCGGTCTGCCGACGACCTGGCCCAGGACGGCATATTTGACACCGACGAGGAACTGGATGCCTTCCTCGCTCACGTCGCTGAGACGCGTCACGCCGACCTCGCCTGACCCGCATGAACCGGGTCATCCTTGATACCGACGTATCCTCGCTCAGTCTGAAGCGCCGCCTGCCTTCCCGTGCCTTGACCCGCCTCATCGGAAGGCAACCGTGCATCACGTTCGTTACCCTCGGGGAACTGACCCAGTGGTCCGAGCTGCGGCAGTGGGGGCGCCGCAACCGCGAGGCGTTAGAGAGCTGGCTCGACGGCGTGATCGTCCTTCCCGACAACGAGGACGTCGCCAGAACCTGGGGGCGGATCTCGGCGGCCGCGATCCAGCGCGGACGGCCCAGGCCAGCCAACGACACCTGGATCGCCGCATGCGCCCTGACCTACAACCTGCCGCTCGCGACCCTCAACGCCAAGGACTTCAGGGACTTCGCCGACCACGACCGGCTGAACCTGATCATCCAGGCTGGCTAATTGGACGGACTCACGATCCACGGAGAGCAAGAGACGGCCTGCGGTCCCGGGGATGCCCAATGAACTGGGGCTTTACAAGAGCGGGTGACGAGAATCGTACTCGCACTGTCAGCTTGGGAATCCGCCCGATCCAGCGTAGCGGCTCGGCCTTGACAGACCACCGCCGAGTCAACGGCACCATCCGTCATAGCCTGCAGTGATGCCGCCATCCTGGGTATCCGATTACGCGCCATCCCACGCATGTCCTGCGCTCACTGAATCCGCGTTGGCTTCTTCGTCGTGAACTGGCGGGAGTGCTGAGACGTTGACTGCCGTCCCAGCTAACCTACCGGCTGGACGTGCAAGCCGATCGCTGTGACGTGCCGTTACTGTACTTCGCTGCTAAGAACTGCTAACAGAATGACTGGTGGGAATACCGGTGGGGGTGTGGCAGTTGAGCACGCCCATGAGGAAGGGTGAGCAGCCACCGTGGATCGTCCCGGACGAGTTATGGGCGCGGATCGAGCCGCTGCTGCCGGTAGTGCCCCGCCGCGCTGATCATCCTGGCCGGAGGCGGCTGGATAACCGCAAGGTCCTGTCCGGCATCCTGTTCGTCTTGTACACCGGCATCCCGTGGGAGTTCCTGCCGCAGGAACTGGGCTTCGGCTCTGGCATGACCTGCTGGCGGCGGCTGCGTGACTGGCAGCAGGCCAGGGTGTGGCAGCAGCTGCACGAGACGCTGCTGGCCGAGCTGAACGCGGCCGGGGCGCTGGACTGGTCGCGGGCAGTGATTGACAGTTCCCATGTGCGGGCGGTGAAAGGTGGCCCAAAACGGGGCCGAGCCCGGTCGACCGTGCCCGGCCCGGCTCCAAGCACCACGTGATCACCGAAGCGCACGGCATCCCGCTCGCGGTCTCCCTCACCGGCGGCAACCGCAACGACGTCACCCAGCTCATCCCCTTGATCGAGGCGATCCCGCCGGTCCGCGGCCGCCGCGGGCGGCCCCGCCAGCGGCCGGATGCGGTCTACGCCGACCGCGGCTATGACCACGACAAGTACCGCAGGAAAGTCCGGGAGAAGGGCATCACCCCGGTGATCGCCCGGCGCAGCACCGAGCACGGCTCCGGCCTGGGCGTGTACCGCTGGGTAGTCGAGCAGACTATCGCCCTGCTGCACTGGTTCCGCCGGCTGCGCATCCGCTGGGAGATCCGCGACGACATCCACGAAGCCTTCCTCAGCCTCGCCTGCGCCATCATCTGCTGGCGCCGACTGAGCAACCTCTCACTTTGTTAGGACCTCTAAGCCTGGCCGGACCGACTCCCTGTTTGCACCGAGCCGAGCATCAGGGCCGGTCAGGTCTCGAGTTGCGAGTCAACTCGGCACAAAAATCAAAAACAATGTAATAGGCCGATTCGTCATCAAACAGACTACGCTCGACATTGCCATCAACGAGGGACATCCATCGTTTATACTCCTGCCCATCGACGTAATTTTTCGCCATCGAGCCCAACCACGCTACATTGCCAGCAATATATTCTCGTTGTGGCGAACTGAATGGCCATTCTAGGCGAGTAGCAGCGACTTGCAGGTTGATTGGTTCCTGAAAACTCCTATGCAGGATATCCTTAAGTCGCCTGCCGACGTATGGATCAATCGGCTCCTTGTCTTTAGTGGAAGCGCATGCGGCAGCAGCAATAATTTTGGCTTGAAGATCGGGTGAACATGGAAAAAGAAGGGTAACACCTTCATCGAAGTTCCTAAGAATGAGGCGTCCCCCCGGTCGAAGTAGTCCGTACAAGCTTGGGACTGCATATTCTATAGTTCGAAATTGCAGCGAGTTGGCCACGAAAACTACATCGAAACTTTCCCGACGGAAGGGTAGACGCGAAGCGTCAGCGGCCAGGAAAGATCTTCTAGATGATACGTTAGACGACCGGCCGAGCCTTTTTGCCCAGGAGAGATTTGTCAATGACATGTCGAACCCGACTACTCTGCACTCAGGGTAGACGGTACTAAAAGTCTCAGACCATCCACCTGTTCCGCAAGCAACATCCAAGATCATGACATTTGGCATTAGGTCCAGAGACAGTGCAAATTGCCTGCGAAGCTCGTCTTTCGCATGATGATGACAGAGTAGCCAATTGAGTGACGAAAAATGACCCACGTGATCCGACAACCCACCGTGAAAGGGATTACTCATGGCCCAGCAGTTCCTCGGCTAGTTGGATAAATGCACTGTTTCGGTCTCGGTCACGCAGCGTTTGCCGATGCACTGCTTGCATAGCCGGATGGTCCTTAAAGAGAACCAGGTAGCGAGTCCACGAATTTATAGTCTCTGCCCTTTCGAAATCAGCAAGTCCATGATCCAAGTTGTGAGCTGACAAGATAAAGTACATGCGACTAACGTGGGCATATACAGCATGCATGAAAGGAAAAGCCCGACAGTCTTCATCGGATAGATTCTCTATAAAGAAATTCTTCCGATAGATATTTCTGATTAAGGCCGGATCAGCGCCAACGAGGTTTTGGCGAACCGGATCTATGGCACTCTCGGCGTCCAGTATAAAGTCAATCCCTCTGGACTGTCGGAATTTGCGAATGCTGATATAAGCAAGCACTGCCGTCACCACAAGCAGCAATGTGTTTATGAGGCTAAGCGCAACAGCCACGAGTGATGCTCCTAAATAGTTGGCGAGATAAAAATTGTCGAATTCTTCTAGCGCGGTAGCTTGAGTCGATTAGCGTCGAGTGGTCAATCAGCTCCTGTCTTGATCGCATCTGCTGGAACTGCAACGCCTGAGCTTAGGGTAACTATAGTCTTCTCTGGCTTTCAGGCTGCTGCCGGCAGTGGTCATGGCGGCCGTAGAGGAGGACAAGATCCTGCCCGGAACCCGCGCCGCATCCGCGGGGCCGGTGACGAGGACGCGCCTGAGCGGCCGCTGCTGACCGTCGCTCAGGTGTTCGCGCTCGCCGAGGTGGTCGGCCGCTGCGCGATCGGCAACATCCGCAGTTCCGCGTGCCGCCAGAAGCCTTGGCGTTCCCGGGGCGATGGGCGGTCCGCTGCGGCGGGGAAACTTCAACAAGATGTCCGCCCGGCCGTACACGGTGCGGTCGATAGGGGCCACAGGTCTGCATTTTCACGATCTGCGGCATACCGGCAACACGTTCGCAGCGGCCAACGGCGTGGGCCCCCGGGATCTCATGGCCCGGATGGGCCACGACAGCAAGCGCGCGGCCATGATCTACCAGCACGAGGCAGGCGGCGCGGACCAGTCGATCACGAACGCGATCGACTCCCACGTCCAGGCCGGGCAACACGGCGATTAGGACGACGACGGCCAGGCGAGCGTATTCGCTCCGGTGGGCTAATGGCCCGCTCACAGGCACGGAAGAGCAACAACCGGCGGGGAAGGGGAACCGGCCGCGCCCGGGAGACCGGCGCTGACCTGCAAAGAAGCTCCTGGAGCGGGTGACGAGAATCGAACTCGCACTATCAGCTTGGGAATCCGACGGATCCGCACTGCTAGGCCCGCTGACCAGCCAGGAGCGGGCACCGCCAGTACCCGTGACCGACCCCTCGTTACCGGGGCTAATTGCACGCTAATTGCACGGCGATCTTGCCCGCGGCCTGGGACGGTTCTGCCTGCTGTGGCCTGCTCCTCCCCCGTCCTCCTCGTAGCTGCCTGCCCTTGGCTGTGGCCGCCGTGTCCAGGCTCGCGAAGCGACCCGCGTCAGCGGGCTCGGCCTTGACTCGGCGGACTCGGCCAAGACCATCGAGCAGCGAGGAGGGACAGAACACCTGCTTGCAAATCGCCATATCAACCAGCGGTGATGGCCCTGACCTGCACTCAGGACTGTCTCCGACTGACCGCGGCATACCGCTGGGCGCTACTGGTAATGGCACGCTAATGGCTCGCAGCTAGAGGTCCAGGCCCTCATTCACTGTCCGATCGGGCGTGGATGGGGCACATCGGCCTCTGCACCGCCTGTCATAGGAATGCCGCGGAGCGACAGCAAGAGCATGAATACGACTCCGCACGTGAGGCAGCTGTCGGCGACGTTGAAGTCCGCGAAGTGCTGCAGGTCGATGAAGTCGACGACGGCACCGCGGCCGATGCCGGGTGCCCGCATCAGCCTGTCGCACAGATTCCCTATGGCGCCTGCCAGCACCAGGCCGAGTGCCACCGCCCACCAGGTCGAGCGCAGCCGGGGTGCCTTGACGGCGATCAGCACGGCGGCCGCCACCGCCACGCCGGTGAACAGCACGGTCGCGGCGGGCGCGAAGCCGAAGGCGGCACCTGTGTTCCGTGTGACATAGATGGTCAGGACCTGGCCGACTATCCGGATCGGGGGCTTACCCTCCCGGGTCGCGACCATGAGCGCCTTCGTCGCCTGATCCAAGCCGATGCCCAGGACCGCGGTCCCGGCAAGCACCGCGATGAGGCGAGCATTAGCAGGCACCAGGCAAGTATGGCAAGCCAGACGAAACAGCGGGCCAGCACCGCCCGGCCCGGAAGAGATCTATCCCTAGCAGCTTGAAAACCTTCTGACCCGTAGGTACCTGAGGGGCCGTTCGGTCACCCGCGTTCAGATCGGTCCGTGACCTCGGATCCATCGCCGCTCGAGGTTCATTCGCGTCCGGAAGCCTGGGAAAGTTGTCCGCCCGGGTGGCTCCCAAGTTGGCTCGCAGCGATCGCTTCCTTATCAGAGTGTTGACGTCTCGGCTCAAGTAGCGGCCCTATCGCCGCGACCTGGGCATACGCTTGTTCGCGTTCTTCGGATTACCTTGCAGTGTCACGCGTTTACCCCCGGCGCCCCCCGGCGTTCTAGGGCTGTTGTAGGGCCATCCCTAGGGATCGTGGACCATCAGCTCCGTAGTTCCGGGCACGTCGTCCAGGATCGTCCACTCGCGTCTGCGCTCTGGGTCGATGTTCCAGACTTGTCGGAGCGTGACAGACGTCGTTCAGCGGCTTGGCAACAGTGTTGGCAACAGTCGCCCGCGAGTCGCCGAGATATCGGGCACGTGGCGGACGCGGTCAGTTGGTTCGTTCCGATGTCCTGACGAATCGAATGCCCGGGGGCGTCCCAGGCCTGAAAATCGGACTAGACTTATGATTGAGGCCGTACCGGGGAATTGAGGTCGCGATGACACCGTACCCGGCCCAGGACGCGGAAGCGATGAGGCGTGGCTACGAGCAGAGCGCCCCGCCGCCGGTATCCCCGGGGATGTACTTCGATCACAAGTCCGGGCTGGTCTTGCCGCAGGGCGTGCAGCCCCGCAGCGTCGGGCGGGTGGTCGCGGCCTATACCGTTGCAGTTCTGCTCTTTATTGTCACCCTCGGGATTGGCTACATCATCTGGAGCCTAGTACGGCAGTAGCCATTCGGGGGTTGACCTGGGATGACCCGGGCTGGCTGGGGTTACTGCTGGTTTCTGCGCCGGGCAGCCGCCTCGCGATCATGCAGCTTGTGAGAACAACAAAATCGGAGGCGGCTGCGGCTGCCAGGATAGTTAGTGGGTCTGACGGCGCGGGGTTCCCGCGAAACTTGGGCGGCGGCCGGGTGCGGGTGGCCACGGGCCGGCGTTGCTGGCGACAGGTGTGCTGCCCGTGCGCCGGCCGGCGCCGTGACCGGTTCCAGGGTGGCTGATGACGGTGGCGCTGTCCAGCTGTGGAACCGCGCACGGCCGTGGTGAACGGGTGGCGGGCGGGGCCGCTGCGCAGAGATGATCATGGTGTGCTGCCCGTGACGCCGTTTGCTCCTTGGCGCTTCGTGCCCGGAGGATAGTTTGGCGCTGGGGACGATCATGCGGGCTGGGTACTGTCGCTTTCAGGCACGCCGATCAGATTCGGTTGTTCCCGCGCCGTCCCCCGGGCAGCCTCGTCCTGCTGGTTTACCAGGAAAGCGAGGCGGCGATGGCCGCGGGCAAGGGCAAGGCAGAGGGCACGGGTGTTCCCGGGCACGGCGGTGACGGCGCGGAGATAGCGGAGGACAGCACACAGGTCGTGGAGTACGCGACCGCGATCGACGTGGCGAAGGGGTCCGGGATGGTGTGCACCCGGGTTCCGGGGTCCCGGGCGGATCGCCGGCGGCAGAAGACCTGGCGGGTGGAGGCCACGTTCACGGAGCGGCCGTGAGTGACCCTGGTTGACCCCTCGTCACCTTGGCTAATGGCCCGCTAATGGCCCGGCGATCATGCCCTGACTGGCGGTGGTCCGGATCATGGTTGCATCCCCTTGACCGCAGGACCGCTGTGTCAAGGCCCGCGAAGCGGCTTCTTGACTCGGCAGACTCCAAGCAGGCCGCTCCCGGCTATCCTGGTTCTGTATTGCACCGTCTGTGTAAGCAGATGGACACCGCGAGCCTGAAGGAGGGCAGGCCATGACCTCAAACAGCGCTGACCAGCTGCCCGAGTGGGGTAGTGCTAGGCATATCCCCGTGGCCGAGTTGGCCCGCCGCCAAGGCGTCGGCCCGGTCGCATCGGTTGACGACCTAGCCTGCCCGGACCTCTTCGAGTCCGACGAGGAGCTAGCGGAGTTCCTCGCAGACCTCTACGCCTCCCGGCACGCTGGGCTGGCGTGAGCTTCATCGTCCTCGACACCGACGTTGCCTCAACCATCCTGCGCGGTCGGCTAACCGACCCACTCCGCTCCCGGCTGGCCGGGCACTCCCTGTGCATAACGTTCGTGACTCCCGGCGAACTGACCAAGTGGACCGTCCTGCGCGACTGGGGGCCCCGCCGCCTAGCTGATCTCGCGAACTGGCGCCAGCAAGTCGTGCTGCTCCCCTTCGACGAGGCCGTGGCGATCAAATGGGGCGAGATGCAGGCTAACGCCCAGCTTCGGGGTCGTCCCCGACCGGTAAACGACAGCTGGATCGCTGCATGCTGCCTGGTCCAGGGTCTGCCTCTGGCCACCTTCAATACCAAAGACTTCGCCGACTTCACCGAACACGACGGACTTCTTCTCGTCAGTTAACCGGACCAAACTGACATCCTGACGCTGGCCGGACTCGACACCACGCGGGTGGAGTCAGACATGATGCTGCTCGGCTGGATCCTAGGAAGCTTCTGGAGCGGGTGACGAGAATCGAACTCGCACTATCAGCTTGGGAAGCGCAGCGGTTACGGCTGCCAGGGGCGCTGACCAGGCGTCCCTGGCAGTCCCGAGTGACCCTGGTTGACCCGTCGTCACCCTGGTTAATGGCACGCTAATGGCACGACGATCATGCGGCCGACCCGCAGTGGCCAGGGCGTACCGGGCTGCTCCCGTCCCCTGGTCCTCCCTCGTCCTTCTCGTAGCTGCCCGCCCTTGGCCCGTGGCCGCCGTGTCCAGGCTCGCGCAGCGACGGCGTAGCCGCTTGGCCTTGACTCGGCGGACTCGGCCAAGACCATCGCCCAGCGAGGAGGACGGGCCATCACCCCTGAGACACGTGGCGTTGGGGTGCATAATGCGCTGCGATGTCACAGGCAGATGGCAAGCTAATCGCATGAGCCCGACTGCGATTGACCTGTTCTGCGGGGCTGGCGGTGCGTCTCTCGGGCTGGTCCGGGCAGGCTGGGATCTGCGGCTCGCCTCAGACGTCGATCCAGCCTGCAGCCTCACCCACCAAGCGAACCTGCCGGGCAAGTTCCTCACTGAGGATCTACGCGACGTGGACGCCGCCAAGGTACTGAGTGAGGCTGGCCTGTCCGCTGGTGAGCTGGATTTGCTGTTTGCCGGGCCACCTTGCCAGGGCTTCTCCATGATCGGGTCCCGGGTCGTGTGGGACAAACGGAACAATCTGTTCCGTGAGGTGCTCCGGCTCGCGAAATCCATGCGCCCTGCCTGTGTCGTCATCGAGAACGTGCCTGGCCTGGTCACCCTGGCTGGGGGAGCTTACCTGCGCGCCATCCTGGAGGGGCTGAGTAAGGCGGGGTATGAGGCAGCGTGTGGCGAGCTGCTGGCGGCACAGTACGGCGCACCGCAGATGCGCTGGCGCTTGATCATCATCGGCTGGCGTAGGGATCTTGGGATACCGGCCGGGTACGGCTTCCCCATGCCGACGGTGGGTGCGGCGAAAATCGGGGATCTACTGCCGAACTGCACGATTCCTCCCTGGCAGTTGGACGGCTTCGTCACCACAGCGGAGGCGATCGGTGACCTGCCACCTGTTGCAGCAGGGGAGGAAGAGGTCCACTATGTGGGCCCGCCCGTGGGGCCGTATCAGGAGGCGATGCGAGCGGGCCTGAATGGTGAGCTGACTAATCACTACGCCGCGCGGCTCTCAGCGGCCAACCTCGCCAGGCTGGCACATATCAAGCCTGGCCAGGACTGGCGGGACCTGCCGCGGGAACTGCTGCCCTCCGGCATGCAGCGGGCGCTGCGCAAAGATCACACCCGCCGCTACCGGAGGATGACTTGGGACGGGATACCTCGCGCGGTCATCACCCGTTTCCGGGACCCCAAGTCAGGCGAGTACACGCATCCCGATCAGGACCGGACCATAACGATCCGCGAGGCGGCCAGGTTGCAGGGATTCCCCGATAGCTTCGCGTTTCATGGCCATCGGTCGAGCCAGTATGACCAGGTGGGCAATGCCGTGCCGACCCAGCTCGCCGAGGCAATCGGCACTGAGGTCCGCCGCTGTCTTGATGGCCAGCTCGGCGGTAGGCTGGTGGCCCCGTTCCGCCGTCGCCCCGTTGCGTTCCTCGGTACGCACGGGGAGCTGGCCCCGGGACTGCCCGGGTTTCCCGAGTGACATCGATCAGAAGGGCTGGTCTTGAGTCCTGAACGGCGGTCGGTCCGTGCTTCTCAGCCTGACCGTGCGGCGGCCCGCCCGCACATAGCCGAGTGGTTCGGGCACCGGATTTTCCCCGCCGTCTCCGCCAGTGACGCTTCGGTCGATGATCAGCGTGCGGGGCGCTGCCCGTTCCTAACACAGACTCTCAAACGGAATGCGCCTTGCGTGAAGGCACCAAATTCCCGTGGTGTCTGCACCATTAGCGCGAGCAGTAACGGCCCTCGCCAAGACTGGCTGGTATGCCCCTACCGTGCTCTTGACGACGGCCTACTGGCCGACATGGTATGCCGCTTGTATGGCATACCACCACTCGATGCCGTCCTGATCCGGCCCGTTGTCGCTTTGGATGAAGAGGCAGGCAGAGCTGAGATCCTGTCGGCAGTTCAGGGTCCTGACCGGGTATTCGTCTACTTCCAGGACAAGCTGGGCGGTGAGATTAGTCTGGCTAGGACAGGAGCTTCCCCTGAACTGTCCTTTGACATCACCGTCGTTGAACTGCTTCCAGCCCGTTCCGATGCGCTCACTGACGTACCCAGTGAGCCCGCCATCTCAGTCGGCAATTACGGTGTCATCGAGCTGCAGACTACAGACACGCACGGTAGCTACGGTCGGGCAGTAAAAGCCCTCAATGACGCCCTCGACCTGCATACGAACCACTTCCCTGAACAGCTTGCACAGAATCCAGAGTGGGCTGGCCGGAAGGTCGAAGGACCGAACATTTCAAACGTTTTCAAGCGCACCTTCTACCAGATCGCCTTTAAGTTTCAGGTCACAAAGCGCGACACCTCGGTTGGTTGTGCCCTTGCGCTGCCAAAGCCAGTGTGGGACTCATGGCAACCTTTCCTGGGGGCACCTGAACTCCATGAACTTCCAGACGGTACCTGGAGGTTGTTGGACGACCAGGAGACACAACCTAGCGATTGGATCTACGTCTTCGATATCGACACCGAGCCCGGTCCCAACGGTCATCCAGCACCCATTCGCGTGAGCTTGGTGATCGGCACCGATGCGGCAACCCTCAGCCGGGCAGCGTTCGAGATTGCCCCCGCCAGAGCCATCGCCCACGGCGGGGAGCACGACGCGGTAATCGAGACCATAACTCGCCGTCTCGGCCGTTATCTGTCCACGATCAGCTAATCCGGCAAGGCACCAGCGACCACGAAGTCGGCGCGCGGCGGGCGGCGGGCGGGCCTCGTAGAGGCCAAGCCCGGCGCTGGCGCCAGAGCCAACGGCGCCACTGGGTGGCGTCGTCGGCTTGACCTAGTATGGCCCAATTCGGCAGAAATCGGGGACTATTTTGCGGGCCGCGCTCGGAAGCAACGGCCGTGTCTTCGCAGACTTGAGCGAGCCTCGCACCGTTTGTCCTACCTTCGTGCCATACTATGAGCGGCCTGCTTTGAGGCAAGGCCACAGAACCTCTTCCGAAAAAGCAATGGCGATCGATGACTGACGACGACGGACAGCGCGCACTTGCCATAAGAACGCAGTGCTGGGATGCCGCGTTGCACGCATATGGGACGGCGGCCATCTTCGAGCATAGGAGCCGCGTTCTGAAGAACTGGCTCCAATGGCTGACCTACATCAGCTTCGGGGTCCCTATGATCATAGGTCTTCTGGTTCTTGGCTATGGCGAGTTTGGCGGCCTCAAAGTGCTCATAGGAATAGGGGCGGCTGTCTTGGTTGTTCAGGTCGCGCTCTCGCTTTGGTCTATTATCGGTGGCTGGGTAGCCAGCTATTCGTATGCAGCAACGGCAATTCCAGCCAACTATCTACTGTCGGATAAGTTTGCGGAACTGGCCGCGAATCCTCCATCAGATTTCGTACAGTTCCAGCACGAGTACGAAAAGCTTCAGGTTGAAGATCGGTCGCTCCAGCAACAAGACTATCAGCAAAGCATCAAAGCAGAAGAAAAGCGCATGGGTATGCGGGCAGCGCTTCGTAAGTTCAGCCGTGCGTGCGCGGGATGCGGTGAGACTCCACAATCAATGACACCCGGTACCTGTGATGTATGTGGGAACTTCAGCTATCGGACACTCTAGGTGAGAAGGAGCAAAATGGACGTAAAAGTCGCAGGGTTGATACGCGTATTCGACAGCATGACCTCGGATGAACAACGCGAGGCTATTCGTAGGCTAAACGAATATATCGACGGCGGCCCGACTACCAAGCGGCGCATCCTAAACGAAAGCGACTGGGAGCGCGTAGCCAAGCGAGTGGACCTCGGCCCGGTCGGTCGAGTCTGCCCATACTGCGGTCGTTCTA
The DNA here is from genome assembly GCA_963837515.1 of uncultured Actinomycetes bacterium. Taxonomy (GTDB): domain Bacteria; phylum Actinomycetota; class Actinomycetes; order Streptosporangiales; family Streptosporangiaceae; genus RYN-230. The sequence continues at coordinate 5,208 of CAWINT010000009.1, read as the reverse complement.
ATTAGGGCATCGATTGGTCGGAGTCGGGAGCTTTCGTGCGCTATTAACGCATTTATCCACCTCGCCGAAAGCCAGGTGCCAAGGATAGCTTCCGATAAGACCACCTCCAGTATGAGGCTCATGTGGCCTAATCCCGCCAGGGCCGAGCAGAATATGAACACCTTCGTTGCGTAGCCCCTCGACGCTGCGGCGGAAGGGAGCGCGATCAGCTAGGGCTGAGTTAACGAAGGGAAGAACGACGATCGGGACCCCGAGAGCGGTGGTCTCGGCGAGGATGCCTAGAGCGTAGGTGTCGCTGATGCCTTGGGCCCACTTGTTGATCGTGTTGTAAGTAGCGGGGGCGACGATGATGGCGTCGGCTGGGCGGGATCTCGGTTCGCCGGGTTTGCGGTAGTGGCTGCGGACCGGGCTGCCGGTCAGGGCCTCCAGGGCGGGAACGTCGATGAAGTCGAGCGCGGCCGGGGTGGTTACGACTTGAACCGTCCAGCCGTGTTCCTGGGCGAGCTTGACGAGCTGGCCGACCTCGGAGGCGGGCCCCGCGCCGCAGACGATGACGGTCAGGACCCGGCCGTCGTGGGTCATTCGGTGACCCCGATCCGGCGGGCGAAGTCCTCGGCCTGGCGCCGGACGCTGAGCGGGGCCGTGGTCATCAGGTCGCGGACCAGGCGCCGGGCTGCGGGGCGGCTTGTGATCTCTTCGGGGGCGAGCTCCTCGGCCGCCCGGAGCGCGAGGTAAGCCCGTTCGTGCCTGCCGCATTGCAGGAACGCACGGGCCGTGTCCATGAGGAAGCTCGCCTTCCGCTCTGTGATATCGATCCTTCCCACGTCCACGGTACGAGCGACGTCGATGGCGGTGCCCGCATCCCCCAGGGTGACGGCGACGTTGACCCGGTGCAGGCTGGCGTTGGTCGGGCCGAACGCCGTCCAGCGGAGGTTGCGGTCATCGCCCAGGCGGGCGGCAGCGTCCTCGGCCTCGGCCAGCAGCTCGTCGGCCCCGCCGCGGTTTTGGTGCAGGGCGGCAGCTATCGCGCCACGCAGCAGGAGCGAGCCGTAGACCGACAGGGACTCGGGATCGTGAGCGGAGACGTCGTGATCGAATCTGGCGGCCAGGGTACTCGCCGTGTCGGTGGCGGCCTTGTAGTGCTTGCCGCTCATCAGGGCGTGGGTGACGATCCGGGCGCTGGAAGCGACGGTCACCGGATCCTCGCTGGCCCGGGCGGCCTGCATGCTACGGTCTGCCGCCAGCCAGCCCAGCCCCTCGTCGCCGAGCTTGAACAAGATGCTGGCCGCGACGTGGTGCGCCTCGGCCGAGAGCGTGTAGGCCCGCGAACGGGCTTCGCCGTCGAGCACGGCGCAGGCGGCTTGCAACCGTCCGAGCAGAGCTGGAAGATCCGCCGTCACGTCTGAGTACCGGCATGCCTGGTAGTCGCGTTTGGCGCGCGCGACGGCGGCGGCCAGGGCTGGCAAGTCCGGGGGCTCGTCCAGGGCGGAACCGGCCGGGCCGGGGGTGTAGGAGGCCAGGACGGCCGCGAAGGACTCGATGGCATCGGGCGGGCCGCTGCGGATGGGGTCGGCCAGGACCGCACCGAACAGGGCGGCGCCGGTCAGGCCGACGAAGGTTCGCCGTCGCACGGAGGGATCATCCTCCTCGCTGTCTCCTGCATCTGCGCTGAGCAGACCGGATACAGCGGGAGAGGGCAAGACCGGACGGGTATTCCGCGACGGCATGGGGGGTGTGACCGGTGCGGCGGCCGGGCTCGCGGGGGCGTCCGCCGGGGCCAGACCGAAGGCCATGCGGGCATGGTCGGGCATGTTCAGCCCGTCCGCGATCCGCTCGAAGACGTCCAGCTCCTCGACTCTGGAGACGCCCCGCATATAGCCGCTGATCTTGGGCTGGGTGGAGCCACAGGCGATAGCCATGCGGGTCTGGCTGACGCCTGTGGCCTCGTTTAACAGAGTGAACAGGCGTCCGGCGTCTCGGTGGCGCAGGGCGTCGAGCACGCCGGGGTGCTGCCAGAACTCGTCCGGGATCTCGATGAGATCAAAGACGCGGCGGCCTGGCATGCCGGGGTCCCTCTCGATCAGGCGATCGTTTCTGAGCGTCCGTGCGGCGTTACTGACTGCGAGCCTATATGCCGTCGGGGGATATCGCGCGGTTATGGGAGCGGGTACGCAATTGCGCGATGTTGGGCCGCATGACGGCCGCAGAGGTTGCTGAGCACGAGGTTTGCCCGTCGTGCCGCGGGCGGGGATGGAAGTACAGCGGCCCCCGGCGCTGGGTGGCCAGCCAGCTCGTCCGGGGCATGTCGGATGGCGCGATCCGGATCGTGTGCCTGGACTGCGCTGGCACCGGCCTGGCGGGGGCGCGGTAATGCCCACTCCAGCGCCGCGGGCGCTTGCCCTGCACACAACCGGGGTCACCTACCCGGGCACCGCCGACCAGATTAGGGCCGTCCGGGCCGACCTGCGGACCTTATTGGACGGCTGCCCGATGGCCGATGACGTGCTGGTATGCGTCTCCGAGCTGGCCACCAACGCCGTGCTGCACAGCCACTCCGGGCTGGCGGGCGGGGTGTTCACTGTGCGCGGCAAGCTCAGCCCCGGTAACTACTTCTGGCTGGAAGTGGAGGACGACGGTGGCCCGTGGGCCCCGGCTATCGCCGATCCTGAGCGGGGCCACGGGCTCGACATCATGCGGACCCTGGCCGACGGCTGGGGCATCGAAGGTGACCACGACGGCCGGACCGTGTGGGCCCGCTTCGACTGGCCCCGCCCATGACGGCCACCATGCCCAGCAACCGCGCTCAGCGGTGGGTCACCGTCGCGGACGGGCAGCGCATCCGCGAGCTGCGCCGCCAGTGCGGGCTGGACCAGGCCGAGCTGGCCGACCGAGCCGGGATCAGCCTGCATACGGTCGCCCGTCTGGAACGTCACCCCCGAACGGGCTGCCGGACCCGGACACTGGCCCGGATCGCCGCCGCGCTCGGCGAGCGACCCACCGCGATAGCGGCCGTCACTCTGCCGGACCCCGTGACACGTAGTGACACTTCGGTCTAAGCTTCTCGACAAGTCGAGTCGATGAGTTGTTAGGCGGTCGTTATGACTGACCTGGAATTCCCCCCGCCGAAGTATGCGCAGATCGTAAGCACGATCCAACGGCGTATCGGTGACGGGACGTACCCTCCAGGAGCGCTGCTCCCCTCTGAGGCGCAGTTGGTCCGCGAGTTCGCCGTGTCCCGGCCCACGGTGGTGCGCGCACTGGAAGTGCTGCGCAGTCAGGGATGGATCGACCGCGAGCACGGACGGGGCTCCTTCGTCCGCAACCGGGCCGTGCTGGCCGACCGGACGCGGCCGGGCAAGCTGATCATCGACGAGGCGGGGGCGGCCGGGCAGGGCACGATCATCGACGTCGGCCGGGCTGCCGCGCCACCCGCGGTGGCCACCTTGCTCCGCACTCCCCCGGACACTCCGGCCCTGCTGCGTCGTCAGCTCATCGAGCGCGACGGCGAACCATCCGAGCTGGTGTCGTCCTGGTTCCCGCTCGACGTGGCCGAGGGCACCGACCTGGCCAAGGCCGAGCCGATCCCCGGTGGCGTTCACGCCCATCTGCACGCGGTGAAGCGAGTCCGCTTCGATCACGTGGCCGAGCGCATCCGTGCGCGGCTGGCCACGGCCGAGGAGTCCCGGCTTCTCGACATGGCCAAGCGCGGGGCGGTGCTGAACCTGCTGTTGGCCGTCTACGACGCCGACGACCGGCCGCTCGAAGTGGTGGATGCCGTGCTCCCGGGTGACGTCCACGAGCTAGAAGATCTCTACCCGTTCTCGTCCTGAACCCTCCTCGATAACTCGTCTTGTCAAGTCATACAGCCTGAGGTACTCTCGTACTTGATAAGTCGAGTTGTCGTCAGTACGACTGGCGACTGAGGAGGAGAGACATGGCACTCCAGGGTCCGATCCCGTCGAGTTCGCGCACGTATTCCCGCACGGCGCGTTCGCCGCCGGGGGCTTCGAGCCGATGCGGGACTTCGACGCATCCAGCGGTGACCGGTTCGTCCAGGCGAAAGACAAGGCCACCGGCCAGCCGGTGTGGGTTGTCGAAGTGATCGACGCCGACCCGGCCGCCCGGGACAAGACACTCAAGATCAAGGTGGCGGCGGGTTCCCAGCCTGCGCTGCCTGTCCCCCGGCCGGGATGCCGTTCGTGCCGGTGGAGTTCGCCGGGCTCACGGTTACCCCGTACGTGAACCAGGCCGGGCGGCTGGCCTACTCGCTGACCGCTGGAGTCCGCGTCCCGGGCCGCACTGGGCGATCCGCCCCGATGGGCGGGAGGCGGCGGCATGAGCGGCGCCAAGGGTGACTCGTTCGGGGGCGCGAGCGTGCATGTGGGGCCGGATGGCTGGGCGCTCTGCCACACGTACAGCGGCGGTGCCACCCTGCCCAGCCTGTACGTGCATGCCGGGCGACTCAGCATCACGGTCTACCTGTCCGGCGAAACGATCACTGCCGATCACGTCCGCTTCGCCGAGGAGCTGGCCAAAGTCGCCGCAGAATTCGCTGCTGAGTGCGCGCGGATGCACGAGGCATGGCAGGCCAGCGACGCCGGGACGAGCGCGGCGTGATCACAGCAGGTGGGGCGGCAGGACTGGCATTCCTGCCGCCCCGGGTGTCTCCCCAGGTCAGCAAACCGTAGAGAGGGCTCAAGCCTAACCGGAAATAACCCACGGTCACGTGGTACGCGGCAGCGCACGGCGGCGGCTTGAAGCCGGGCGCGGTGTCTGAGCTGGTGACTTACGGGGTGTTGTCCTTGCCACTCCGGATTGCAGGGCCTGTGTGGATGGCGGTGCTTGGTCAGGCTGCAGCAGCGGCCAGGGTGACTTTCATGCCGGGGTTGAGGCGTTCGAGCTCGCGGATCTTGTTGCGGGTCTGGCGCTGGGGGTCGAGCCTGTCGTAGTAGCCGGGGCCAACGTCGTGGTAGCGGATGTCGCGGTTGCTGATGAGCAGGTAAGCGATCTCGAGGATGGCGCGGGCGGTGGCGACGATGGCTTTCTGCTTGCCGCGGCGGCGGCGGATCCGCCGGTAGCGTTCCCCGAGGTAGGTGTCGGTCTTGCCGGCGGCCATCGCGGCGTCGCCGAGGGCGCCGCGCAGCCACCGGTTGCCTTTCCCGGTCTTGCCGGGCCGGGTTCTGGCGCCGGACTGGATGGTCTGCGGGC
>CAWINT010000008.1:0-469380 GCA_963837515.1 uncultured Actinomycetes bacterium | reverse complement strand
CTGAAACGATAGGACTTTCTATTCGGCGATCTGCACCGAATCGGATCGCGCTGACATGAGCCTCAGGCTCGCAGCTCGCAACTGAACGTGCGCGGATGCCACTGACCGCCGTGGCTGACCTCAGGTGCCTCCGCTGGAGCCCCGGCCGGACGCGACGGTGATCTCCCTGGCCCGTCTCCCAAGCGGTACCCGCCGACCACCACTGGCCGGAACCAGGGTGGGCCACTGGCCAGACTCGTCTCGCTCGCGCACCGGGCTCAGGACCGCAGGCGCGCTCCACCAGTTACGTCCGCGAGAGTGGTGTACCGACCGGCCCTGGTGATGGGCGTGGCGTAGGTGCGTAAGGCGGTCACCGCGTGATCCTTTGGAAGACCTCTCACAGTGCTTCTGAAGGAGACATCACGATGACCGCCCCTAGCAGTATCGGCCCTGCCCGGTTCCTGCACGGCCAGCTGGAGTCCGCGTCGCCGGATCTGCTGCGCTCGATGCTGGCCACGTTCATCAACGCGCTCATGTCCGCCGAGGCCGACGCGGTCTGCGGCGCCCCCTACGGGATGCCCGGGCCGGAGCGGGTCAACGTCCGCAACGGCTACCGCCACCGCGACTTCGACACCCGGGCCGGCACCCTGGACGTGGCCATCCCCAAGCTGCGGTCCGGGTCGTATTTCCCGGACTGGCTGCTGGAACGCCGCCGCCGCGCTGAAGCAGCCCTGACGTCGGTGGTGCGCGACGTGTTACCTGCTCGGCGTGTCCACCAGGCGGATGGAAAAGCTGGTGGAGACGCTGGGGATCACGCGGTTGTCGCGGTCGCAGGTCAGCGAGATGGCCCGCGACCTGGATGAGCAGGTGGAGGCGTTCCGGACCCGGCCGCTGGACGCCGGGCCCTATACCTTCGTGGCCGCGGACGCGCTGGTGCTGAAGGTCCGCGAAGGCGGCCGGGTGGTGAACGTCCATGCGCTGCTGGCGGCCGGGGTGAACGCGGACGGGCACCGGGAGATCCTCGGCCTGCAGGTCACCTCCGCTGAGGACGGCGCGGGATGGCTGGCGTTCTCCCGGGACCTGACCGCCCGCGGCCTGGCCGGCGTCCAGCTCGTCACCTCCGACGCCCACCGCGGCCTGGTGGAGGCCATCGGCGCCACCTTGCCCGGGGCGGCGTGGCAGCGGTGCCGCACCCACTACGCCGCGAACTTGATGTCCGCGACACCGAAAGCGTCCTGGCCGTGGGTCAAGACCTTGCTGCACTCGGTCTATGACCAGCCCGACGCCGCGTCCGTGCACGCCCAGTACGATCGGCTGATCGATGCCGTCGCCGGCAAGCTGCCCAAGGTCGCTGAGCACCTGGACGCAGCCCGCGCCGATGTGCTCGCGTTCACAAGTTTCCCGAAGGAGCTCTGGCGGCAGATCTGGTCCAACAATCCGCAGGAGCGGCTGAACCGGGAGATCCGCCGCCGCACCGACGTCGTCGGGATCTTCCCCGGCCGCGATTCCCTGATCCGCCTCGTCGGCGCCGTCCTGGCTGAGCAGCACGACGAATGGACCGAGGGCCGCCGCTACCTCGGCCTCGATGTTCTCGCCCGCTCGCGCATCGCCGTGGCCCCGGCTAGCACCAGCACAACGGAGGTGAGCCCAGCCAGCGGCATCCAGGCCCTCAGCGCCTAACCACAACTAAAGGATCACGCGCTAACCGCGAAACACCACGCCCCGGGACTTGACCGGCCCCAAAGGCGAGATGTTCTTCGGCTACTACCTCTCAGCTGCCACGATGACCCGCGGCGAAACCGGCCCGCCCGTCCCGGAACTGACCCGGCGGATCACCCTGTCGTCCTGCCACGCCGACCCGGTCCGCTCCCTGGCCCCGTCCTTGCCCGCATGCCCGAAGACGGGATCCCGCTCGGCGACATCCTCGCTGACTCCGGCTACGCCCACCGCGACGCCGACGCCTGGGCCCTGCCGCTGCGCCGCGCCGGCGCCCAGCTCATCCAGGACCTGCACCCTCACGACCGCGGCCCGCAAGGAACACACGCCGGGGCGATCGTCACCAACGGCAACCTCTACTGCCCCGCCACCCCCGGAACGCTGCTGCACCTGGGCCCGCCTGGCCCCGCCGCCACCGCAGATCAGGTCACCGTGCACGACACCCAGGCCGCCGAGCTCGCCCGCCACAAACTCGGCCGACTCACCGCCGATGACGCCGACGGCTACCACCGCGTCACCTGCCCCGCCATCATGGGCAAACTCCGCTGCCCACTCCGGCCGGCGTCGATGACCCTGGACCGCAACCGGCCCGAGATCCTCACCCCGCCCCAGCACCCGCCGGCCTGCTGCACCCAGCAGACCCTCACCATCGGCCCGGACGTCGCGGCGAAGACCCGGCAAAAACACGACTACCCCTCGGCGGCACATGACCTGGCTGCTGCAGGCGGCGACCGGGGAAACTTGCTCTTACCCGTCCGCCAGGGCCTTCTCGATGGCCGAAAAGCTGATGCGTTCTTGCTCCAAGCGGACCGACGGAGCATAGGAACCCGAGATGGGCTCGGCGTAGAGAGCTGATTCGGCCCGGTCGAGGCGGTCCAGGGTCACGGCAGTCGGGGACGGCTCGGCTACCCAGTGGGCCCGGTGGCCCAGCAGGGTGGCCTGGTCCATGAGCATGGAGCGCGCCTGCGGCAGATAACGGCGCAACCGGTCAAGGATCGCGAAACCGTGCGTGTCGATATCCCCCAGTAGAGCACGTCCAGGCCGGTCAGCCAGCCGAGCCGCTCGAGCACCGGGACGGCGTAACCGCCGTCCAGGATCACCATCGCCTCCGGCGGGACCGGGAACGCGAGGTAGGCGATCGCGTTCTCAAGCACGTAGGCCCGGGTGATGTCCTACGGCGGCGCTGTGAACTCATCCGCGCGGATGGACAGCTCGGAGAAGCCCCGGAAACGGCCAGCCAGCCGGAACCGGACATAGCCGGGCCTGCGAAGGAAGCCATAGCGGCCAGCGAAGTCGGATGCGCCTGCCGTCACCCGGGAGGGACCGAGCTCTGCGTCGAGCAACTCGGCCAGCACGCCTTTGTGCCGCTCGATGAACTTGGTGTCGACGCCGGGTGCATCGACCTGGCGCAGGTACATACCGGCGCCTGGCGCTGCTCGATCCACCGGACGGTGGCCAGCAGCCGGTCCCAGTCATCCGCCAGCCGCAGCGCCCGCATCGGGTGACCCGTCAGCCACGGGACCAGGCGGGTACCGTGGGCGGCCGCGATCAGCCCGGTCAGGCGGCGGACCTCAGCACCCACCCGCAGCAGCGCCCAGGCGTCCTCGTAGGCGTCCAACCAGGCGCGGCCCGGAATGCTGGTCGCACCGAAGTCCCTGCCGCCGCGCGGCCCGCCGGGCCTGGTACTCATCGATGGTGAGCGTCTGCAGCCGCGAGTTGTTGCTCTGCGGGTTGTCGACGAAGCCCACCGCGGACACGTACGGCTCGATGACGTGGATCTTCTGCAGCGGGGTGACGATCAGCAACTGCAGACCGAGCCGGCCGAACAGTTCCAGCGCGAACCGGGTCGATTCGTCGGAGCCGCGGCCGAACGCCTCGTCGATGACCGCGAACCGGAACGTCCGGGACTTCGCCGCGCCCCATTCCAGCTTGAACTGGTAGGCGAGCGAAGCGGCCAGGATCGTGTAGGCGAGCTTCTCCTTCTGCCCGCCAGACTTGCCGCCGGAGTCGGCGTAATGCTCGTACTCCGTGTCGTCGTCGCGGTAGCGCTCGGAAGCGTCGAACGTGTACCAGTTCCGCACGTCGCTGACGAACCTCGTCCACCGCCGGTCCGCCTCGGTCAGCCCCTCGCGCCCACGGAACCGCTCGATGATCCGGCTCACCTGCAGGAACTTCTGCTCGGAGTAATGATCGGAGTTCTCGCCGGACACCGCATCGTCGGTGCAGGCCCGCAGGTCGGCGTGGAAATCACGGATGTCGCCGTGCGGTGACGGCAGCGGTTCCAGCCGGATGTAGCGGCCTGGGTTGTAGTCCACGCCGACCAGCGAGGTGTTGATCGTGGCGATCCGCTCCCGGATCAGCTCGGCCTGCTTGTTCAGCTGGGACTGGAAACCGGCTATGTCCCGGATCGTGTTCTGGTTCAGGTACGTCTTGAACTGAAGCCGGAACCGGGGCAGGTCGTCGCCGGTGAGCCGGCCGTGCAGCTCACGGTAGCCGTCCGCGGACTCCACCGAGTCATCGAGCTCGCTGGTCTCCACTGGGTACTGCCGCCGGAACTCCCCCATCGCCGCGACGATCTTGTTGGACAGCCGGGACTGCCAGTCGCGCCGCTTCTCCGTCAGCGAGGTCACCTCGGTGCCAGCGTCCGTTTCGGCCCGGTCACAGGCCGCGGCGGTCGCCGGGGTCGCTCGTCCGGCTTTGGCCAGCATCTCCCCGATCGGGGCGAGCTGACCCCGAGCGGGCTCGGCGGCATCCTCGGCCAGGATGCCCGCACCTCGCGGAGTACGCCCTCGGCCGCCTGCTGCCGGTTGTCCAGTCCCCCGAGACATCCGTTAAGCGCACGTAGTTCCTCATCGGCGCTGCTGATCTGTACTTTGACCGCGTCGAGTTCGCGGTTGAGCCGGGCCAGCTCGGCCGACGCGACCGCCAGCTCACGCCGCTCGGCCCGGAGCTGCTCGGCCCGGATGACCACGGACTGCCAGTCGATCTCGGCGAACTCCCGCGTCTGGTCCAGCCCGGCGAGCACCTGGCCCTGCTCGACCGCGGCGTCCCGCGCCTCCTCGTGCCGCAACTGCTCGGCCGCAACTTCGCTGAGACGGCCAGCCAGCGTCGCGGCCTGGTCCAGGAGCGCATCAAGCTTGCGCCGGTTGGTCCAGCCGAGGACGTACCGGCGGCGGTCGTCGATGCGGAACCGGTCGTCCTTCTCATGCCGCCCGCCGCTGCCCTTGACCTGGCCGACCTTGGTGATCGCCCGGGGCATCCGGCGGAACTCCGCCATCGTCTCGACGCAGATGTGGTCGGCCCGCCGACTGAGTTCGTGTTCCAGCCACCAGGCGAACGGGGTGTCCTTGACCACCAGCTTGGCGGCTGTTCGTCGTAGACGATCGCGAATGCCTCGTCCCGCAGCGACAGATAGGTGACCAGCTCCGCCACACCCTGCCGGAGCGGGTACCGCGCGACCAGTTCGGCCAGGCCGACCCGCTGCTGGCTGCGCAGCACCTGGCGGACACCGCCGCGCAACGGCTCGGGGTCCACGTAGACCTGCTCGAACAGGGCCGCGGGGTCGGTCACCTCGTCGGCGTCGCGGTCCGTGTCGCTGGACAGGCGGGCCTTCTGCACCGGCGCGTACAGCGGGCGCTCCAGCGGCAGCCGGAGGGCCGGCGAGTTGGTAGACGCCTGGGCGTGCCGTAGCTCGTGGCTGGGCGCTTGATGATGAGCGAGGCTAGCGTCCGGCGGGCGGAACGCCTACCGGTTGTCCGGTCCCTTCAGGGCAGGGGCGGCCCGGTGGTAGCCCGGATGGTGAGGTCGGTGGGCAGGAGTTGCACCGGCTCGCTTGGCCGCCGGGCGACAAGGTCGAGGAGCGCCCGTGCGGCAAGCTCCCCCTTGCGCCGGTGTGGCTGCCGTACCGTGCTGAGTCCGAGGGCGCCGGCTCCCGGCGCGTCATCAAAGCCGATGATCGACAGGTCCTCGGGGACGTGCACGCCGACCCGGCTAGCGCACCGCAGTGCCCCCTCGGCAAGCCGGTCGGACATGCACAGGAGGCCAGTTGGCCGCGGAGTCCGGGCCAGGAGCGCGGCGGCCGCGGCGGTACCCTCATCGATGCTGCTGGTGGCGCCCGCCTCGACTGGGACCGTCGACCAGTCGATCCCGGCTCGGATGATCGCATCACGGTAGCCGGCCAGCCGGCGCCGGGTGACGGCGTAGGTGGCTCGCTGCTGTGCTGCCTCATCGGCAATGCCGGCGAACCCGCGGCGGCCCAGGCCGAAGGAGATAACGCCGAGGTGCCGGTGGCCCAGGGCGAGAAGGTGCGCGGCCGCCCCCGCCGCCGCGGCCTGGTCGTCAATGCCGATCCACGGCGTTGTGCCGTCCCCGGAGGTGTCCTGAAAGGCTGATGGGTCCGGCTGGTCGATCACGACAAGGGGAAGCTGGCGGGCAAGTGCGGGCCGCAGCAGCGGATCGTCATCAGCCAGGGAGAAGACCACCAGCCCGTCAATGACAGCGCCGGCGACTGCTGCGGCGTTCCGCTCGGTGGGCGTCGAGCCCGGGACTAGCAGCAGGCCACTGCCGGCTTGCTCGGCGACGGAACTGATTCCCGCGAGCACGGCGACGGCGACTGGGTCGTCGAAGGCGTAGGAGAGCCCGTGGTCGTAAGCGAAGCCAAGCGCGCCGACATGGCCCCGGCGCAGGCTCGCGGCCAGCGGGTCCGGGCCTGCGTACCCGAGTCGGGCGGCGGCTGCGAGCACCCGTTCGCGGGTGGCAGCCGAGAGCTGGTCGGGGCGGGCGAACGCATTGGAAACGGTCTTCGCCGACACTCCCACCTCGGCCGCCACCCGATGCAGAGTCATGCGATCGGAACGTGCCGGCGTCACGTGCTTCTCCTCGCGCCCCGGCCGTCCTGTCACGCTGGCGACCTTGTCCTCTTCATCGTTGAAGTATAGACTTCTTCATCGTTGAAGTAACCGGCTACACGTCCAGGAGACAGCCGTGCACCGTGACACCGGACTGATGTGGGTGGACGTCGAAGACGATTTCAGCCAGGCCCGGCGGCGGCATGTACTCGCCCAGGTCGCCGGCTGGCTGCGCGGCCGGCGAAATGCCACCCGCATCCTGCCGCTAGACGAGGTGATCGCGGTCCTGGGCTGGCGCGGGCAACGCTACCTTGGCCTGCGGACCATTCAGCTCGACGCCGTGACCGGAACCGTCGACTCCCGGCACGACTTCGACCGAAAGTTCAGGCCCGCCTCCAGCCGGGTGCGGCAGCGCTGGGAGCGCCTGGACCTCGTACAGCGGCGCGGCGTGGCGATCCCGCCGATCGACGTGTACCTCGTCGGCGACATGTACTTCGTCAAGGACGGCCACCACCGGGTCTCCGTGGCCATGGCTACACGGCAGAAGGCCGTGGATGCCTACGTGACCGAGGTGCACACCCGGGTACCGGCCGCCGGCATCTCCCTCACCGACCTGCAGAGGCGCACGGCGGCATCGGCGGCCGTAGATGGCACCGCCCCCCCGGCCGGGACGAAACACAGAAACTGCGCCGCCGCCCAGCGCGCCGCCGCCCGGAGCTAGCGCGCTGCCCGCGAGCGATCATCGGGTCACAGCTCACGACCTCGCTTCCGCCCACACTCACGGGCCCAGCGGCTTCGCCAGCGCCGCCTCCCGCTCCAGCCCGGTCCGCCAGGCGCCATGGCCCGTCCGCGCAGGATGTCACCACGGCGGCCGCGGCCCGGGAACTGGTCGCGTTCAGCCTCCGGGTCCGCACTCAGATCCTCCGACTCGCCGACCCCGACCCGCCTTACGCGGCGGGCACGGCGGACCTGGGAACACCGCTGTCGGATGCCGTGTGTGTGCTGGCCTGGATCAGTGGCTTCACCGAGTTCCACGGCGCTTGCCAGGCCGCGGGACTGTACCCGGTGTTCGAGATCCTGGCCGGGACGAAGTTCGTGGGCAACTACTGGGACGGCGATTCGGTGCTGACCGGGCTGCGGGAAGTACTGTTCACCCCGGGCACCCCCAGCAATCCGGCGGCTGCGGCCACCAGACAATCGTTTGGGAAGATAGAAGAGTTCGACCGGATCTGGACCCTCATCTCGGTCGGCGCGATCGCCACGCTGCGGGATGTGCGGGTGGCCCATCCACCCGAGCTGATCCGGCCCGAGTTCACCCCCAACCGGCAACTGCTCGCGCGTACCTGCGGACCTTCGCCTCACACCGATACTTCAGCACCGCCGCGCACGCCATGACCGCCCTGACCCGCACCATCGGGCATACCGGGCAACCCGGGGCGGCGTCATGTACGCCAGCAGCGAGCCCTGCCCATGTGCCTGATCGCCTGCTATTGGGCCCAGATCCCTCGCGTGGTCTACGCCGCCACCAGCTACGACTGCGCCACCTACGGATTCGAGGACCTGCAGTTCTACCGCGAATTCACCCGCCGAACGAGCAACGGTCCGTCCAGGAGGACGCCGCTGACGGAGAGTTGCGTGAGGCGCCGCCTCCGGCCTGCGCACCTGGGCCGGTCAGCCTCCCTTCCCCGGGGGACCCAAATACTGAGCGCACGCTGACGCCGGATCGTGCGGGCCGAGGGCGCCGCACCCATTCCTTTTCCCCGATAACGCCCCTATCCAATCCATCCCCTGCGCTGGGCTGCGGCCTCGACGAGATCGTCGGGCCGATCACCGACACGGCCCCCGGCAGTTCCAGCGGCGTGCGGGCTCGTCGTGGACAGCATCGTCGGACCGCTCACCTGCGAGCAGCTCATCTCTCGCGCTCCGGCGAGCTGACCGGCCTCCGGCTCACATCACGGCCGCGCCCGTCCACACGGGCGCGGCCAGCCCACACGGCGGCCTGATCGGCTGGCTCAGCGCGCGGGGTGTTCCGCGCTCCGGTGACGCGGGAAGGTGCGCTGGTAGGTCAGGGCGGCGAGGCCGAACACCAGGCCGCCGGCGACGAAGAGCACGTCGGTCGCCGCCTCGGCGAACGACTGCCAGGCCGACGGATGCGCGGTGCCCATCACCTGTGTGGTCGTCATCCCGGTGAGCCCCCGGGAGAACCCGATCGCGCGCACCACGTCGTCGGCGACACCGGCGATCCCGCGTGCGCCGAGCAGCGCGCACCCGATCCAGGCCGCCCACAGGAGCATCCACCGGGGGACCCGGCGCCCCCAGGGCCGCGCGAGCGCCAGCGGCAGCACGATCCCGACGGCCCAAATCACCCAGGTGATCGCCTCGGACGCCCAGAAGAGCACCAGTGCGGCACCAGAGAACTGGTGATGCGTGAATGGGAGACCCGTGACGTACCAGACGACGTGCCAGGCCACGAATGCCAGCACCCAGCCGAACGCCGCGCAGGCCGCCCGCCGGCTGACGCCGGCGTCGTCTTGTGCGCGCCCGGCGAAGCGCCCGGCCAGTGTCCCGCCCCCGCGCGGCCGGCGAGCGAGCGGCGCGGGCGGGACAGCCGGCTGGAGACTGCTGGTGAACTCGGTGAGCTTGCTGGCGGCCTGAGGTGCGGATCCGGTGGTGCGGGCCGGAATGCGGGGCATGATTACTCCTGGTGGTGTCAGAATCCGATGGTTTGGCGGAGCAGCAGGACGGTGCCGCGGCCGGGGCGGGGTTCTGCGTTGAGGATGAGCAGGCGGTTGATGGCGCTGGGCTGCCCACAGGCCACCTGGGCGCGGGCGCTTGTAGCTCGCCGGGGCGCGGACCCGGGCGAAGATTTCGGGGCCGCGGCTCTCCAGCCGCTGCTGCGCCAGCTGGACCGAACGCCAGCAGAGAAAGGCGGCCCAGGCCAGGGCGACGGGGACGGCCAGCCAGCGCAGGGCCAGGCTGTGGGTGACGGTGCCGGCGGCGAGCAGGGCGACGGCCGGCGGCAGGGTGATGACGGGCAGGGCGATGACGGATGCGTTGGTCTTGAGGACGCGTGCGGGGGCGGGGCCGCCGTCGGGAGCGGGGCCGACCACGGACCGGACCCCGATCAGGGCCAGCAGGCCCGCCGAGCCGATGACCAGGGCGGGTTCGGCGGCCAGCACCCAGGGCCAGGACCAGATCTGCCCGCTAGCCGCGGTGAGGACGACGGTGAGCAGGAACCCGGCTGGGCCGGTGACCAGGAACCATGCCCACACCTGCCCGCGGACGTCGGGGCGGGCCGCGCCCGGCGTGACCAGGGTGAGCCAGAGTGCCGTGCCGTCGTCGCCGTAGAAGTTGGTGAAGCAGGCGGCGGCGATGACCGTGAACAGCAGGCCGGCGAACAGGAGCCCGGTGGTCTTGCCGCTGAACGCCGGGATGACTGCCGCAAGCACGCCGACCAGGAACGAGATCATCAGCATCACGCTGCGCAGCGCGGATCTGGAGTACATCCGCAGTTCCTTGCCGATCACCGCGCCGAGCGGGGTCGGCGGCAGGATCGGATCCCGGTCCCGCCTGGCGTGCGCGGCGCGCCCGCCGCCCCGGGCGGACATGGTCAGACGGCGGGCGAGCAGCGGCGGCCAGGCCAGCACCAGGACGCTGATGAGGGCGACGAGACCGCCGAGGGCCAGCCCGGCCGGGCCCCAGTCGGACCGGCTCGCGGCGTCCACCGCGACCGCGGCCCAGCCCGACGGCAGGATCTTCACCACGGCGGTGAGCGCCGGGGAGTGACCGTCGGTCAGCCGCCCGGCGACGAACGGCACCAGGCCGGAGGCCACCGACAGCAGCGTGATGACCAGTGCGAGCACGAAGGTGCCGAAGTCCCGGCCGCGCCGGGAGCTGATCGCCGGGCCGAACACCGCGATCGCGACCGTGGACGCGACCACGGCCAGCACCAGGTCGAGCAGCATCGCGGCGGCGCCGGTCAGCGCGGCTGCCGCGCTCGACTGGGCGCCGAGCGCGATCAGCGCGGCGAACGCGATCAGGCTGAACACCAGGAAATGTTCGCGAACGCAGCGCCCAGCATGGCGAAGGCCAGTTTCCGTGGCGGGATCGGCAGCAGCTTGAAGTAGTCCATCCGCAGCGCGGCGTCGTCACCGGTCAGCAGCGGACCGGTCACCCAGCCGAGTAGCCAGCCGAAGCTGAGCGTCGCGACCACGGCGGCACCCGCGCCCGGGTAGTGGTAATGCGCCAGGCCGGCCAGCAGGGCCCCGACGGCCAGCAGCGTCACGAACAGCGCGAGCAGCAGGCCTCCGATCAGGCGGCCGCGGGACCCGGACACGCCGCGGCGCAGGATCGCACCGCGCATCTCGATCAGGACCCCAACCACGACAGCCCTTTCGCGCCGTCGGCCTGCGCCCCGACGATGTGCACGAAGACGTCTTCCAGGGGCTGGCCGCCGCGCACCTCGTCCAGCGGGCCGCTGGCGACCACCGTGCCCTTCGCGATCACCGCGACGTGATCGCAGAGCCGTTCCACCAGCGCCATCACGTGACTGGAGAAGATCACCGAACCGCCGTCGGCCGCGAACCGCTGCAGGATGGTGCGGACGGTCGCCGCGGACACCGGGTCGACCGCCTCGAACGGCTCGTCCAGCAGCAGCAGCCTCGGGTCGTGCAGCAGCGCCGTGGCCAGCGTGATCTTCTTCCGCCTGCCGGTGGAGTAGTCCACCACGGCCGTGCCCTCCGCGTCGTCCAGCTCGAGTACCCCGAGCAGTTCGTCCGCCCGCTCGGCTACTACCTCCCGCGGCATGCCGCGCAGCAGTCCCAGATACAGCAGGATCTCCCGGCCGGACAGCCGGTCCGGCAGGCCCAAGCCGTCGGGCAGCACGCCGGTCAGTGCCTTCGCGGCGACCGGATCGGCCCAGGCGTCCCGCCCGAAGATCCGCACTGTGCCGCCATCGGGGCGCAGCAGGCCCACCGCCATCGACACCGACGTGTCTTGCCCGCCCCGTTCGGCCCGACCAGGCCGAAGAACGACCCGGCCGGAACCACCAGGTCGATGTGATCGACAGCGACGTTGTCACCGAACCGTTGACCAGCCCAGCGAATTCCAGCGCCGCGGGGTTGTCACGCATCGCGTGACCCGCGAGCCAACGCCAGGCCGATCCAGGCGAGCGCCCGGCCGGGGCGGTGCCGGGCCGGGCGGCGCCGCCGACGGGGCCCAGGCAGGGCGTATCGCTGCGCCGGCCTGCGCAGTTCACGCTCGCGCTGGCGGGCGAGTTCTTCCATCAGGTACGGGTGCATGGTCCTCACCTGGTTATCCCGGGAGCTGCGGGCTTGTCCTGCACGGCACGGCCGGGCGCCGCCAGCCCGCCCGGATCCGCGCGCCGGGGAACTGCGACAGCACGGCCCGGCATCTGCCGGCACGACCTGCGGCCACGGGCGAGCGCCTCGGCCCGGACGGCATCCGGGTCCCGCGCGCCGGGCGGAAGGGCCTCACGCCCGGGTGCTCGCGCCCGGCCTTCGGCCTCTGGATACGGATCTGCTTCACTGTCGTCTCCTCGGCCGGCCGCTATGTCCGGGCCCGGTAATCAGGGGCCTGACAGTGGTGGGACTGGTTCTTCGAGGGACGGTACGAGCCGGCGCCACAGGTGGGCGTCACCCGGAAGTGCGCATGCGGGTGGAATCTTCGGTGCCCCGCCCGCTGGCACGACGGTGCCGCCGGGCCGGGCCGGCCCGGCGGCACCGTCGTGGCCACCGGGGACCGGCTGCGGGTGCAGGGTTAAGGGATCAGGTCGAGCTGGCGGGCCCGGGTGACAGCCTCGGTGCGGTTAGCCGCGCCGAGCTTGCCCAGCAGGTGGCTGACATGCTTTTTCACCGTGTCCAGGCTGACCACCAGCTCCTCGGCGATCCGCGGGTTCGGCGTGCCCGCGGCCAGCAGCACCAGAACTTCCTGCTCCCGGGCGGTCAGTTGCTCGATCAGGCCCGGCACCGCCGCGGCGGCGGCCCGCCGGGCGCCCGGCGCGGCGTCCTTGCCGCCGAAGGCCCGCAGCACCGGGGCCAGGCAGCCGAGCGGGACGCCGCGGACGGAGGCCTGGCCTGCCTTCTGCGCCGCGACCAGCCGGGCCAGCAGCGCGGCCATCGGCGCGCCCTCATCCGCGAACACCCGGACATAGCCCTGCGGGCAACCCAATATCAGCGCCCGGGCCAGGGCGTCCACCGCGGCGTCCTCCTCGCCCGCGGCCGCCAGCGCCAGCGCCCGCAGCGCGCCGATCTCGATGAGGCTGCCCGCCCGGTCCTGGGCGGCCGCCGCCGCGTGCAGCCGCTCCAGCAGCCCGAGCGCCGCGCCGGGGCGGTCCTGCGCGAGCAGCACCCGGGCCAGCACCAGGTTCCCCGGCTCCCGCGGGTAGGACGGCTCGTCGTCCGCATCGAGGCCGCATTCTTCTGTCCAGCGGGTGGCCGCGGCGACCTCGCCCTGGGCCAGCAGCAGCCGCGCCCGCTGCGCCGGGACCGGGTTGAGCAGGCTAGTCACCCCTGAACTGGGCGCTATCTGCTCGGCTTCGCCGATCGCCTCCAGGGCCCCGGCCGCATCCCCCTGGGCCTGCCGGATCCAGGCCAGCGCGGCCAGGCCCCCGGCCAGCGCCTGAGAGTAGGCGAACTGGCGGCATCGAGCGATGCCCTCCATGACGTGCGCCAGCGCTGCGCCGAGTTCATCGCGCTGGTAGGCCACCTCGGCCATGCCCACGTGGGGGAGGCCCGAGGCGGGCAGGGCCGGCTGGCCCGGCGGGGCCGTGATCTCCAGCGTCTGCTGGTAGGTGTCCAGCGCCGCGCCCAGCCGGGCTTGGGCGCGCTGGACTTGGCCGAGGTGGTGGCTGCCCCAAGCGGTCAGGGTGGGTTCGCCGGCCTGCTGCCACTGGGCGATGCTGGACGCGACGGCGTGCTCGGCCTGAGGCAGATGGCCGCGGAGCCACTCAGCCACGGCCAGGTGCCAGTGGATGATGGAATCCAGCATCCACTCGCCCTCGCCGACCAGGGCCAGGGCCTGCGAAGCGAACGCGGCCGTCCCCTCGGAATCGCCGCGCAGGTGGGCGAGAGCGGCACGTTCGAGCGCAATCGCCGCGGGGACGTTCGTCAGCAGGCTCGCGGCGTTGCCGACGGAAGGCTCGAAAGGCTCATCGGCGGCATGTGCGAACGCGTGCTCCGCGGCGTCGAGCGGCGGCTCGGCTGCGGCCAGGTCGCCGTTGGCGACCGCCACGAACGTCTGTGCCAGGTACAGCCGTGGACGGGATGAGGCCAGCTCGGTTGGCAGCGCCGCAAGCCACCGGGCCAGGGTGGCCCCTTCGCTGCGCAAGATGAGGCCGTCGACGTGCTGCTCGACCAGCCGGGCCGCCCAGGTCATCTCCCCGGCGGCTACCGCGTGGCGCACGGCGTCGTCGGCCAGCCCGTGCTCTGCTGACCAGGCAGCCGCGTTGCGGTGCAGTTCCGCGAGACGATCGGGATGTTGCTGCTGCAGCCGGGCGCGGAGCAGGTCGGCGAACAGGTGGTGGTAGCGCCACCAGCCGCGCACCTCATCCAGCGGCACCAGGAACAGGTTCGCCCGCTCCACCTGCTCCAGCATCATCTGGCCACCTGTCCGGCCGGTGACCGCGTCGCACAGCGGGCCAGACAGCCGCTCCAGCACGGAGGTTTCCAGCAAGAAGGTGCGCACCTCCTCCGGCTGTTGGTCGAGCACCTCTCCAGCCAGGTAGTCCAGCACGTGGCGGTGGCTGCCGGAAAAGCCCGCCACAAACCCGGCGGGATCCGCCTGCCCCCGCAATGAAAGGGCGGCCAGCTGCAGCCCGGCCGCCCACCCCTCGGTGCGAGACGTCAGCGCCGCCACCGCCCCGGCGTCCAGGTCAGCTCCGATCGCCTCGCCCAGCAGGAAACCTGCCTCGCCTGCGGTGAACCGCAACTCGGCGGCGCGCAACTCGGCGAGCTGCCGCCCGGCGCGCCGCCGCGCCAGTGGCAGCGGGGGGTCGGACCGGCTGGCCAGCACCAGGTGCAGGCCCGGCGGCAGGTGCTCCACCAGAAACTCCAGCGGCGCATGCACCTGCTCGGCCTCGATCAGGTGATAGTCATCGAGGACCAGCAGCACCTCATCCTCACCGGGCCCCGCGGCCAGCTCGTTGATCAGCGCTGTCACCAGCCCCTCAAAGGATGGCGGCGCGGGCGGCCCCAGCAGCGGCCCGGCCCGCTCGCCGATCCCCGGCCGCACCCGCTCCAGCGCCGCAACCACGTGGCGCCAGAACCGCGCCGGGTCATTGTCGGCCGCATCCACCGACAACCACGCCACCGGCCTGCTGCCAGACCGCGCCCAGTCGGCCAGCAAAGCCGTCTTACCGAACCCGGCCGGGGCGCAAACCAGGACAAGCCGCCGGGCCAGCCCCTGATCCAGCGCCGCCGCCAGCCGCGGGCGGGGCACAAACCCCGGTTGCGGGCGGGGCACGTGCAGCTTGGTGGCCAGCAGGACATCCTGCTCCGAAGCGGCGGCCCCTGCCGGGGCGGCCGCAGGCGGCTCACCCATCGACGACCAACATAACAAGCGCGGCCAGCGAATGGCCAGCTTCGCTGCCGGGTGCAGCCGGGCCCAGGGGCATGATGGCTGGGCGGCAATTTCGTGCCATGCGCCTGTCCTGAAGATTCCGCCTGTTTGGGCATGTTCGGGTGACGCTCAGCCCGCAGATGCGCGCGTAGCGTGCCGGGTGAACCAGCCGTGCGCCGATCGGAGAGATAGCTGTGACCGTGCTGAAGCTCGACCGGCTCCTGACCGGCCCGCGCTGAAGGGCGAGCAGGCGTGAGCGACCAGGCGTGGCCGGCCCGCTACGAGTTCCGCGTTGACGGTGTCCTTGACGGCCAGTGGACGGACTGGTTCGGCGGCCTCCGGGTCGAAAACGATGGTTCACAAACGGTTATCGTCGGCCTGCTGGCCGATCAGTCCGCCCGGCACGGCAGAGACCGTCTGGTGTACACCCTGGCCGGCCGGGCGCCGTGGCTGCTTCGTCTGATGTTCGCCAAGTTCATCCACGACGTCCGGCGGGACCCCGCGGTGATCTTCCGCGTGATGGCCAGCCTCGGGCTGGCCGACCAGGCGATCTTGGGGCACGAGGATTTCCGGCAGATGTTCACCGCGAACGTGGCCGGGGCGTTCCGGCAGGGAAGCCTTCGGCCTGCGCACGACTGCACGCTCGAAGCCCGGCGCGGCAGCACCGGCATCCGCTGGATCGGCCCGAGGCGTGTGGCGTGTGGCTCGGCGCAGCATGACGGCGACGACGAAGGGCCAGCAGGTCTGTATCGATGAGGTCAGGCGCTCGGCCAGGCCGAGGTCGCTGCCGTACCGGGTTTCCGCGACGACCCAGGCGAGCAGGGCAACGAACACCATGGTCACCATGGCCGGGCCGCGCGCACCCGTGATCACCGGCCGCGGCGGCGCCCGCCAGCCGGCCACGGCTGGCCATACGGCGATCGTGACCGCGCCGACCGCCGTCCAGGCGAGGTGCAGCGATGTCGGACCGTCAGCGGTTACCGGCGACGCGGCGATCCCGGCACTGCACAACCCGGCGATGACCAGCAGGAGGCGCGCGGGCCACCGGACGCCGGTCAGGACCGCGGCGGTCGCCAGATGGCAGCCACCCACCAGGAACAGGGCCCCGGTCATGAGCCACCGGTCAGTCCCGCCGTGGCCCGCAAGGGCACTGATGGTCTGCCGCACAGGGCTGTAGGAAGCTGGCTGGAGGATGTCGGCAGTCAGCCACGCCACGGTCAGCAGGGCTGGCGACAGGCCGGCACAGGCAACCGCCCGCTGGGAAACCACCTGGCTGGAGTGCATCGACCAGGCCAGCCCGCCCGGCGCCCAGCCGGGCTGGCGGCTGGCCGATCCAGCCTCAGGGAACCCCGGCGACAGGCCCGGCAGGTGCGTCTTCGCCTCGGTCATGAGCCCGGCCGTCCGGCGCCGGCCGCTATCGGCCTCACAGGCCTGCCGAGGAGGACGGTGCCGAACCGGCGGCCGGCGAAGGCGATCAGGCGGCAACAGGCCGTCGGATGCAGGCCGGGCGGCGCGGAGGGACCACGCCACCGTCGGGCAAGAGCCCGCCCGTGTCGTCGAATAGAATGACGCCGTTGCATAGTAGGCTCCACCCTTGCTCCGGATGGAAGGCGATGATGTGCGCCGCGTCACGGTCACTGCGGTCGGCGGGAGGGCATGGGGGCCGGTGTGTGCACATTGCGCGCCTCGGGAAATGGGGTTGCGGACGTATCTCGACTGCGGCCTTTGATTAGCCGGGTGCCGGGCCATCGTGGTGACCCGTTCTACGGGGATGTTACGAACCGGGGCTGTGCGAGACGTCACCCTAAGGTGCCCTTGCTGGTGGAATTCTCGAAACTGGCGCCCTGGCACTGTGGTGCCACAGGCAGCGCCGCAGGCCCGCATTCCACTCGGCTGGCTGACAGCCGAATTAGCACTCAGCGCCAGCGCCGCTAATGTCGGCGCTGCCGCGTTGGGCAACACCGGCCTCGCCGCGGCACATATGGCCTGATGTTCCTGCGGTGTGACGTAGGTCACGGGAGCGTTGCGGGGGCTTCGCCTCCTCTTCTTCTCTGATAGCTCAATCAACAGAGGAGGCGACATTACTGTCGCACCGACGAGCAGCGCAGTCGCGGACCCGGCGTGCCCGGCCGCCCGCTGCCCGAGGTTCCCGGGGTGAGCCACCGTTTCGTGAACGTCGGCGGCGTGCGGCTGCCAAAGCCGGGCCAGCAGGCTCGGCCGCAGGCGCCGGGACCCGGTCCTGCTGCTGCACGGCTTCCCGCAGCACTGGTACGCCTGGCGGCACGTCATCGGCTTGCTGGCCGGCGGGTACCGGCTGATCTGCCCGGATCTGCACGGCTTCGGCTGGTCTGACGCCCCGGCCCGCGGCTACGACACCGCCAGCCGGGTGCGAGACGTGCTCGCCCTGATGGAGCCCAGGCCTGGAGCGGGTACAGCTGTTCGGCCATAACTGGGGCGGCGTGCTCGGCTTCCGCATAAGCCTGGCAGCCCCGGAACGGGTCAGCGGCTTCCTGGCCCTCAACGCGGTGCACCCATGGCCGCTGCAGCGGCGGACGCTGCCGCACGCCTGGCGCTACTGGTACATCGCGCTGCTGGAATACCCCGGAATCGGCCGGTGGGTGCTGCGGCACTGGCCCGCCTTCACCGCCTTCCTGCTCCGCCGCGGGGTCGCCAGCCCCGCAGCCTGGCGGGACGGCGAGATAGGCGAATACACCGCCGCCCTCCGCGACCCGGCCCGGGCCCGCGCCGGCGAGCAGCTGCACTGGCAGTTTGTGCTGCACGACATCCCCGCTCTAGTGAGCGGCCGGGACCGCAAGAGGCGACTGACAGTCCCGACACCGCTTCTGGCCGGCGCCCGCGACCCGGTCACCCCGCCGGCGGTGCTGGCAGGCGGCGAACGCCACGCCGATGACCTGACGGGTCGAGGTGGTCCCTGGCGCCGGCCAGTACCTGCCCGCCGAACGGCCCGACCTGGTGGCTGCCGCGGCCCGGCGGCTCTTCGCCGGAAGTGCGCGGGACAGCGGCCACGATGGCGGCAATGGCAGCGAGCCCAGGGATTGATCCCGCGCTGGTCCGGGAGCGCAGCTCGGGGACCGGATGGCCCAAGCCGAGCTGATGGACGCACTGATCCCGTTCCTCGGCCGGCTGTGCGGCCCCATCGCCTTGCAGGATGGTCCCGATGCGGTGCAGGAGGCGCTGATCGCGATCTTCCGTAACCTCAGCCAGCCCCGCGAGCCGGCGGCCATTGTCATTGCGGCGGTTCGTTTCCGGCTTGACCGGGGTCGAGCCGGCGTACCGAGATCAGGCACAACCCGAGGTCGCGGATCTTGGTCAGCACTCCGTGCAGTGCGGGCTGGTCCGGGAGCAGGCCAACGATGACCGTCTGGGTGCTGTCGCTGCTGACCTGCAGGCCGCCGAACCACTCTGCCCACCGGTCGTCGAGGACGCTGTTGACGCGGATCTCGTAGCAGGCGGGCCACCCCGGACCGTTCACGCCTGTTCGCCTCCTCACCTGGCCGCCGGCGCCCGGCCAATGCCGTGCCGCGGCTGCGCGGGCGGCGGGGCAGGCCAGGCCCGGCGGTGCGCATGGCGCCCGCCGCACGGATCGGCCCCGTCCTTGCCGCGAGCGGGTCGGGTGCGTTCATGCATCGACGACCTGCGCGTATCCGGTCGCGATGCCTTGGGCGGGCGAGAACGTGGCTCTGGCCCGCGGGATGCCGGGCGCCGGGAATGCCGCCTGCACGCTGGCGAGTGAGCCCCAGCGCCAGCCACCGGTCCGCCTCTGGTCGCCGGCGTCGCCAGCGGCATTTCGATGAGCATGGGAAAGGCACCCGCGGCGGCCGGGGCGGCGTGACTGGTGAGCATTTCCCCGGTGCCGACGGGGCCGGTCCTGAAGCGGCCGGGCCTGAGAACGGCCATCGCTATCCCTCCTGCGGTGCATGTCTGGTTCACCCGCACGCTACGAACGCTTCCCGGGGGCGGGCGTCACCCGACGGTGCCATGCCGGTGGAATTTCCCCGGCGAGGCGCCGGGGCACGGTGGTGCCGCCCCGGGGCGCCATGCCCTGGCCCGCGAGGGCGGCGCACTCCCCCGGGGGCGCGGGCTTGTGCAGCGGTGATCACCACATCCGAGCTGCCGGTTAGACAGGCCGCTCGTGGCCCGTGGCCATCTCTGGGCGGGTGCGATCGCGCCAGAGGCCGGCGAAGGGGCGCAGGCAGCCTGCGATGGGCGCGTCGCGGTGGCGGCCGCACGGGCCCGGCCGCAGCGCGGCCTTCAGGCCGGCAGCTAGACTGACCGGACCTGGTAGCGATGCTGGTCATCGCTGGATGCGCCGAGTGGTAGGTCGCCGATGGCCGAGTCCCAGGCGGCACCCCTGTCCGCGGCTGCCGCGGCTGAGCAGGATGTCCTGCTGGCCACCAAGTTGCATGTGCCCGGCCCGCAGCCGGGGTTCGTGCCGCGGCCGCGGCTATCGGGGGCGCTCGGCGAGGGGCTGGCCCGGGGGCTGATCCTGGTGTGCGCCCCGGCCGGGTTCGGCAAGACGGCGCTGCTGGCCGACTGGGCCCGGTCTGGCGACCGGCCGGTGGCGTGGTTGTCGCTGGACGCGGCCGATGACGACCCGGTGCGATTCTGGCGGCATGTGGTGGCCGCGCTGGACCGGACGCGGCCGGGGATCGGCGAGCGGGCCGCCCCGCTGCTCGGGCCGCCGGCGCCGTCCACGTTTGAAGGGCTGGTGACGGCGCTGATCAACGAGCTGGCCGCCCGGCCTGGCGAGGATGAGATAGTGCTGGTCCTCGACGACTACCACCTGGTCGACGCCGAGCCGGTGCACGTCTCGCTGGCGTTCCTGCTCGAGCACCTGCCGCCGAGCCTGCGCCTGGTGCTGGCCAGCCGGTCCGACCCGTCGCTGCCGCTGCCGCGGCTGCGGGCCGGCGGGCAGCTGGCGGAGCTGCGCGCCGCCGAGCTGCGGTTCACCGCGGAGGAGGCGGCGGCGCTGCTGCGGGAAGCGACCGAGGCCGACCTGCCCGATGCGGCCGCTGTGGCCCTGTCCACCCGCACCGAGGGGTGGGCGGCGGGCCTGCAGCTGGCCGCCCTGTCGCTGCGCGGGCAGGCAGATCCCGCCGGGTTCGTAGCAACCTTCGGCGGCAGCCACCGCTATGTGCTGGATTACCTGGCCGACGAGGTG
This sequence comes from uncultured Actinomycetes bacterium, assembly GCA_963837515.1. Taxonomy (GTDB): domain Bacteria; phylum Actinomycetota; class Actinomycetes; order Streptosporangiales; family Streptosporangiaceae; genus RYN-230. Next base: position 449,079 of record CAWINT010000008.1, on the reverse strand, counting down.
CTCGACCGCCAGCCCGAGGAGGTGCGCACCTTCCTGCTGGAGACCTCGGTGCTGGAGCGGCTGTCGGGCGAGCTGTGCGAGGCGGTCACCGGCCGGACGGGTAGCCAGGTGATGCTGCAGCAGGTGGAGCGGGCCGGACTGTTCCTGGTGCCGCTGGATGAGGTGCGCGGCTGGTGGCGCTACCACCACCTGTTCGCCGACCTGTTGCGGGCTCGCCTCGAGCAGCGGCAGCCTGAGCAAGCTCAGGCGCTACACCGCAACGCGGCCGCCTGGCACGAGGAGCATGGCCTGGGAGATGACGCCGTGCGGCATGCGCTGGCGGCCGGAGATCCCGTTTGGGCCGCCCGGCTGATCGAACGGCATTTCGACGCGCTCTTCTTCCGGCGGGGCGAGGGGGCGACGGTGCAGCGATGGCTCGCGGCGATCCCGGCCGAAATAGCCAGTTCGCGGCCGCGGCTGCTGCTGGCCCGGTCGCGCATGGCCCTGGCCGGCGGCCGGGTGGAGACGGCCGGGCAGCTGCTGGACGCCGCCGAGCGGGCGCTGGCGGGCGCTGCTGGCGTGGAGGGTGAGCCTTCCGGGCCGTCGGCCGGCTGGGAGAGCTGGCTGGTGAATGTGCCCGCGGCGGTCACGACCCAGCGTGCGTACCTCGCCGCGCTCCGCGGCGACGCCGAGGGGGCGGCCGCGTTCGCGTCGCAGGCCCTGGCCGGGATCGGTGACGACGAGTGGATGCTGGAGTCGCACGCTCGCGGCTACCTTAGCCTCGCCGAGTGGATGCGCGGTCGGCTCACCGAAGCCGAGCAGCTGCTGTCGTCGACTACCGCGCGGTGGCGGGCGGCCGGCGAACGCGCCCTGGTGGTCCGCGGCTGCCACCACCTCGGCCAGATCCAGCGTGGCGGGGGCCACCTGGACGCGGCGCTCGGCACCTACCAGCAGGCGGTCGACATCGCGGCCGTGCCCGGCCGCCCGCACCTGCCCGTGGCTGGCACCGGGTATGTGGGCATGGCGGAGGTCGCCTACCAGCGGGGCGAGCTTGACGCGGCCCTCCGCCACGTGACCGAGGGCATCCCCCTGGCCAGGCAGTCTGCGCACACCCAGCCCCTGGCAAATGGCCTGGTGACGCTGGCATGGATCCGGCAGGCCCAGGGCGATGAGGCCGGTGCCCTGGCCGCCATGGACGAGGCCGGGCAGGTGGGCGCGAGCTGGGACGTGGCCAGCCTGCTCAACCCAGTCCCGGCGCAGCGGGCGCGGCTGCTGCTGGCCCAAGGAGACATTAAGGCGGCCGCGCAATGGGCGAGCAGCTGCGGCCTTGACCCGGACGGTGAGCCAGGCTATCCCAGGGAGCCGGAGTACCTGGCGCTGGCACGCATCCTGATCGCCCGTGACCTCCCGGGCCTGGCGCTCGGGCTGCTGGAGCGGCTGCACGCGGCGGCGGCCGCCCAGGACCGGGCGGGCAGCCTCATCGAGATCGGCGCGCTGCGGGCGCTGGCGCTGGCGGCCGCGGGCGAGGAGGACGCCGCGGTGGACGCCCTGGCCCGGGCGCTGATATTGGGTTGCCCGCAGGGCTATGTCCGGGTGTTCGCGGATGAGGGCGCGCCGATGGCCGCGCTGCTGGCCCGGCTGGTCGCGGCGCAGAAGGCAGGCCAGGCCTCCGTCCGCGGCGTCCCGCTCGGCTGCCTGGCCCCGGTGCTGCGGGCCTTCGGCGGCAAGGACGCCGCGCCGGGCGCCCGGCGGGCCGCCGCCGCGGCGGTGCCGGGCCTGATCGAGCAACTGACCGCCCGGGAGCAGGAAGTTCTGGTGCTGCTGGCCGCGGGCACGCCGAACCCGCGGATCGCCGAGGAGCTGGTGGTCAGCCTGGACACGGTGAAAAAGCATGTCAGCCACCTGCTGGGCAAGCTCGGCGCGGCTAACCGCACCGAGGCTGTCACCCGGGCCCGCCAGCTCGACCTGATCCCTTAACCCTGCACCCGCAGCCGGTCCCCGGTGGCCACGACGGTGCCGCCGGGCCGGCCCGGCCCGGCGGCACCGTCATGCCAGCGGGCGGGGCACCGAAGATTCCACCCGCATGCGCACTTCCGGGTGACGCCCACCTGTGGCGCCGGCTCGTACCGTCCCTCGAAGAACCAGTCCCACCACTGTCAGGCCCCTGATTACCGGGCCCGGACATAGCGGCCGGCCGAGGAGACGACAGTGAAGCAGATCCGTATCCAGAGGCCGAAGGCCGGGCGCGAGCACCCGGGCGTTGTTTGCCAACGAAATGCTGGCAAAAGCGATTCGGCCAGGGAGGTTGTCATGGCAAATCAGACGGATGTTCCCCGCTACTCCCTCGCTGAGCGTGACCGCCGCTGGGCGATTGCCCAGGACCTGATGCGGGCCGAGGGGGTCGATGCGCTCCTGGTCTTCGGGGAGCATGAGTGCGCGCCGGTGGCGCCGTTCGCGCCGGATGTGTACTTCACCAACGACCGGCCCGGATCGATCGTGATGTTCTTCGCGGGCGAGGAAGAGCCGACGCAGTTGGCATGGTCACCGATGAGCATCCAGGACAACATCGAGGCGCGCAAGCGCGGCGACGCGCTGTGGATAGCGCCCGCCAGCATCCGGGTCGGCAAGGACCCCGCCCACGTGGCCCAACTGCTCACCGAGCATGGGCTGCACCGGGGGACCGTGGGAGTGATCGGCCTGGAGCCGTACCCGCCCTGGCACATCATGCCAGTCCTGCCGCACGCGCTGTATGCCCCGCTGACCGAGCAGTTTCCGCAGGCCACGTTCAAGCCGGTGTGGTTCAGCCTGCTGCGCCGGATCATACGCAACTCTGAGGAGGAACTGGCGCTGGTCCGGCACGTCGCGGCAATCGGTGACGCGATGGCCCAGGCGATGCTGGAAGCATCCCGCCCGGGGGTCAGCGAGGCGGAGGTGTTCACCGCCGGGATGGCTGAGGGCCTGCGCCGCGGCGCGCATACCCCGCACATGCTCATCTCCTCCGGCCCGGGGTTCGTGTCCTGGGGCCCGGCACCCTGGTCCTACCGGCCGCAGCCACCGCGGGTGATCAAGGACGGCGACGTGATCATGGCAGAGGTGTTCAACTCCATCGCCCTGAAGGAAAGCCAGCACCAGGTGGCGATCGCGGTCGGCGAAGCTCACCCCGATATCGAGGAGGCCGCCAAGGTCGCCCGCGCGTGCTACGACATCGGTCTTTCGCTGCTCAGGCCCGGGCATACCTTCGGCGAGGTGGCCGATGCGATGCTCCGCACCCTCAAGGACGCCGCCGGGTGGAACGTGCACCCGATGGTGCACAGCATCAACCCCTACGGCCCGGTATGCGGCTTCGGCTGGGGACTGCGCTCCTTCGGCCCGGCGCAGGACTACGGCGAGCTCGGCGAGGTGCCGACCATCGGCGGCGAACTCCCGCTGGCACCCGGGATGACGTTCTCGCTCGAGCCCAACTGCGTGCTCAACGGCCGGATGGCCAACATCGGCGGCACCGTGATCGTCGGAGAAGACGACCCCATCGAGCTCAACCCTCTCACCGCCCAGCTGCTACGCGCCTGATCAGCGGACTCACCAACTGTTCAGGAGGCTCCATCTCCGTCCACGACATCCCCGGCCGCGAGATCGCCGAACGCCTCGCGTTCATCCAGCAGCACCTGGGCGACCCCGGGCTATCCCCGGCGGAGATCGCCGCGGCCCATCACATCTCCCTGCGCCTGCTGCACAAACTGTTCCAGGAGCACGGCGAGACTGTGGCGGGGTGGATCCGGGCACGGCGGCTGGAGGGCTGCCGACGTGACCTGTGGCCGGGGCCGCGGTGGCGGGCGCGGGCGGACTCCCGTTGCTTGCCTGCGCGGCCGGGTGCTGGCCGTGGGGGCGGCCGGGGTGCTGGCCGTGGGGGCGGCCGGGCTCTGCGCCGCGGCGGGGCGCTCAGCTGCTGGCTGAGCCGGCGTCATCATCGCTCGCCGCATTCGCACGGCTGGCTGCGGCATGGCCGGCGTGTCACGCCAGCGCCCCGGGTTCCGCCTGGGCAGAGGGGTACTGGCATGCACCTGCACTCGGCTGCTCGCCGTCGCGGGCGTGCTGGCCGCGTGTTTCGGGCTGGCCGGGCTACCGGTTCCCTGGCGGGGCCTGCTGTTCGCCTACGCCGCAGCTGGCAGGCCGGCTCATCCCGCTGCCCGGCGGGCTCGGCGGCGTGCTCGGGGCGCTCACGCTCACCGGCACCCCGCCCGCAGCCGCGGCAGCTGCGGTCATCGTCTGCCGGGTGACCGGATACTCGGCTGTCGGTGCCACCGGAGCCGCGGTGGCAGCCGCTCTCGCCCGCAGCCGCCCGCGCGGCCTACTGCACCCGGACCCGCGGCACGGTAGTGCCCGTACCGCCGCCACGGAAGATTCCACCCCCAAGCCCACCATCGGGTGACGCCTTTCCCAGGACCCCGTTCATAACGTGCCGGGTGACCGCACCGCGCACCGAGCAGATGGGAAGAGGCCAGATGCCAGCTCCCGCCCATACGCGCAGCCCGGACCCGTTCGGACGGCCTGCCTTCAATGGCACCGCTTGGACCCGTGGCACGCAAGCGGGGCACCCCGCGGCACAGAAATAAACCGGCCGAAACCCGCGAGGAGAAACTGTCATGTCCCAAGCACCACCCATAACTAAGCGGGCCGCCGCGCCGGGCGCCACTGGGGCCGCCGACCCCCGGCTCGGCCTGGCCCTTGTCATCATCGCCACCGCGCAGCTGATGGTGGTGCTCGATGCGACCATCGTCAACGTCGCGCTGCCGCACATCCAGCACGCGCTCGGCTTCTCCGGCTCCGGCCTGGAATGGGTGGTCAACGCCTACGCCCTGGCCTTCGGCGGGCTGCTGCTGCTAGGCGGCAGAGCCGGAGACCTGCTCGGCCGCCGCAAGGTGTTCATCGCCGGGCTGCTGCTGTTTTCCGCGGCATCGCTGGCTGGCGGATTCGCCACCTCCCAGGCGTGGCTGCTCGCGGCCCGCGCGGTGCAGGGCGCCGGCGCCGCGGTCATCGCGGCGGCCGCGCTGGCGCTGATCGCGACCACCTTCCCCGATGGCCCGCCCCGCAACCGGGCGATGGGCGTGTACGCCGCGATGAGCGTGGCCGGCGGCGCGGTCGGCCTGATCGCTGGCGGGCTGCTGACCACCTACGCGTCCTGGCGGTGGGTGCTGTTCGTCAACGTGCCCATTGGCTTGGCGGTGGCCCTGGCCGCGCCGCGGGTGCTTACCGAGTCCGTGCGGCAGCGGGGCCGGTTCGACCTGCCCGGCGCGATCACCGGGACCGGCGGAATCGCCGCCCTGGTCTACGGGCTGTCGGAGGCGGCCACCAGCCCGGACGGGGTCTCGCACTGGGGCGACGCCAAGGTGGTGGCTTCGCTGGCCGCGTCGGTGGTGCTGCTTGCCGCGTTCGCTGTCATCGAGGCCCGCAGCAACAACCCGCTGCTGCCGCTGGGCCTGCTCCGCGACCGCGACCGGACCGGCGCGAACCTGATCATGCTGTGCATGGGCGCTGCCATCGCCGGCATGTTCTTCTTCCTCACCGTGTTCCTGCAGACCGTCTGGGGATACTCCGCGCTCAAGACCGGCGTCGCCTACCTGCCGATGACCGGCGTCACCTTGGCGTCCTCCGGCGCCGCCGCCCAGCTCGTCGCCCGGGTCGGCGCCCGGCCGCTGCTGCTGGCTGGCACCTCAGTTACCGGCGGCGGCATGTACTGGCTGTCGCGAATCAGCGAGCACGGCAGCTATGCCGGCGCGGTGCTCGGCCCGATGCTGCTCATCGCCGCCGGGCTCGGCCTGCTGTTCGTGCCGGTCACCCTCGTCGCCATGTCCCGGGTCGCCGACACCGAGTCGGGGGTCACGGCCAGCTTGCGCAATACCGGCCAGCAGGTCGGCGGCTCGATCGGGCTGGCGGTGCTGGGGACTGTCGCCTGGACCGTCGTGGCCAATAGCGTCCACGCCCAGGCCGCCCGCGCAGCGACCGCAGCCGGGGCCGGTTACCGGGCGCAACCCAGCCAGGCGGCACTCACCACGATTTATCACCACGCCCTGGCCAGCGGATTCTCCCGGGGCTTCCTGGTCACCGCCGGAATCATGCTGCTGGCTCTGGTCACCACGATCATCGCGATCCGGGTGCGGCGCGCCGACCGCGGCGAGGCCCGGCTCTGAACCCACCACGCGACAAGGAGAAAGACTATGCAATCACCGAGGAAGATCGCAGTCGCCGGGGCGACCGGCAGGGTCGGCCGCCACACAGCTGACGTGCTCAAGGAAGGCGGACACGACGTAGTGCCGATGTCACGGTCACAAGGCGTGGACGTGATCACCGGGGACGGCCTGGCCGCAGCACTGGCCGACGTGTACTGCATCATCGACGCAGTCGCCGGGCCCTCGCCCGAACAGCAGACGGCCACCACATTCTTCACCACCGCGGCGGCGAACCTGCACCAGGCCGGCCAGCGGGCGGGCGTTAGCCAGATAGTCGTGGTGTCCATCATCGGGACCGACCGCTTCACCGCCGGTTACGGGCCCGCGAAGATCGCCCACGAAAAGGCCCACCTGTCCGGCCCGATCCCGGCGCGGGTGCTGCGCGCTGCGCAGTTCCACGAGTTGGTCGGGCAACTGGTGGACTGGGGCACCCGGGGCGACGTGGCCTACGTACCAAAAATGCGCACCCAACTCGTCGCGGCTAGGGCCGTTGCCGAGGTCCTCGCCGGCCTGGCCACCGAACCGGTACCGGCCGGGGCATTGTTCACCGAGGTCGCCGGCCCGCGGGAGGAGAGCCTGGTCGAGATGGCGAGGCTGCTCGCCGCGCGGCGCGGCTACCCGCCGGAGATCGAGGGCGTCAGCGACCCGGCTGACCCAGACCGCACACTCAACGAGAACGGCGCCCTGCTTCCCGCCCCCGGCGCCATCCTCACCGGCCCCACCTTTGCCGAGTGGCTGGGCTCAACGTCCTGACCGCCTCGGCCAGCGCACACCTGGCCTGAGTTTCACCAAGCCCGCTCACCGGGAGAAACCAAGATGAGAGTCCTGCTCGCCGGCGCGTCCGGCGCCATCGGCATGCCGCTGATCCGCCAACTGCACGCAGCCGGCCATGAAGTGATAGCGATCCACAAGTCCCCCGGGGGCCGGGACCGGCTCGCCGCAGCCGGGGCGGCCCCGGTCCAGGTCGATGTGCTGGACCGGGCCGGGCTGCTGTCCGCGCTGGACGGGCAGCACGCCGATGCGGTGATCTCCGAACTCACCGCGCTGAAGAAAACCCCGACGGCGCATAAGGACATGGCCACCACCAACCGGCTGCGCACCGAGGGCACCGCGAACCTGATCGCCGCGGCCCGCCAGCTTGGCGCCCGCCGGTTCCTCACCCAGTCGATGGTGCTCGGCTACGGCTACGGCGACTGGGGCGGCCGGGTGCTGACCGAGGCCAACCCGTTCGCCCCGCCGGGCCACGGCCGGTTCGAACAGCACCTGGCTGCGATGCGTTCCAACGAGCAGCAGGTCTTCACCGCCGCAGGCCTGAGTGGCATCGCGCTGCGCTACGGCTTCCTGTATGGGCCCGGGCCGGCCAGCGACGCCGTCATCGACGGGCTGCGCAAGCGGAAGCTCCCCGTCGTGCGCGGTGCCGGGGTGCAGCCCTGGGTTTATGTCGATGACGCCGTCGCGGCCACCGCCACCGCGCTGGAACGCGGTGAGCCGGGCGCCGCCTACAACATCACCGACAATGAGCCGGCCAGCTTCGCAACCGTGCTCACCGCCCTCGCCGAGGCCATTGGCGCGCCCCGGCCGCGGGCCGTGCCCGGCTGGCTGCTTGCCGCCGCGCCCTATGCCAAGGCCCTCGTCGCCGGCGGGCTGCGGGTATCCAACGCCAAAGCCGTCGCCGAACTCGGCTGGACAGTCCAGGCGCCCAGCTACCGCGAGGGCATCAGCCTCCTCAGCCGCTACCTCGCCCAGGCGGCCTGAGTCGCTCACTCGGGCGGCGGGGTCTGCTCGCCCGGGCGGCCGGTGCGGGGCAGCAGCCGGCTGCGATTTCCTAGACGCCGCGGGTTGCCTCATTTCGGGCGGGCCGGGGTATGCGGCCTCGCCCGCACCACCAGCCTGCCGGTCAGCTTCCGCGTGATAAGCAGCACGACAGCGATGGCAAGGAAGGCCGTGCCGCCGATGACCAGGTCATCGTGTCCGAGAAGGGCGTTCCGGCCGCTGCTCAATGACGGCGCCTGCTTGCTGGTGGTGGCCAGATCCGGCACGCTGGCGAACCTGGGACCCACGGCTGCGCCCGCAGCCGATCCCCCGATGGCACTGCCGTGCCCGGGACCGACCCGGCGGCACTGCGGTGCCTGCTGGCCGGCCGCGGAAGATTCCATCGCCATGTGCACTTCCGGATGACGCCCGCCGCGGCGCTGCCCCGTACCGTCCCTCGCAGAACCCGTTGAGTCCAAGGAGAGACCCATGACCACGCGCACGGACGACACCACCGTGCAGCCTGCGAGTGGTGAGCACAGACGAGGGAGGAAACCGATGAGCGACCTTCAGGCCATCGCTGACCGCGTCGAGATCGAGGCGCTGCGCGGCGAGTTCACCGACGCGGCGATGATGCGCGACTACGACCGCCTGGCGTCGCTGTTCACCCACGACGGCGCGCTGCGGATCCCCGACGCCAACGTCGAGCTCGCCGGCCAGCTGGAGATCCGCGCCTGGGGCGAGCGGGTACCGGCTGTCGTGGACTACCTCGTGCAGAACACGCACCCGGGCATCATCCGGCTTGACGGCGAGACCGCGTCCGGCCGCGCATTCATGTCCGAGCTCATCCGCTTGCGCGACGGCAGCTCGCACCTGAACTACGCCATCTACCACGACCGCTACCGGCGCACCGGCGGCGGCTGGAAGTTCACCGAACGCGTCTATGAGATCAGATACCTCGACACCACCCCGCTGGCGGGCTCGGCGCCCCACCCAGCGCCCGGAGCTATGCGCGAATCATGACCGGCCCGGAGCTGAAAGATCAACTACCTCTTTCCCCTCTGGGAGCGACCAGGCATGACAACCACGACCAGGTCGGCGAGACCAGTTTCGAGGTCACGAGAATGATGACTGACACGAAGAGTGCATAACGCCCTGAAGATCGCCGACGCGAGCAGCTTCCAGACCCACCGCGTCTTCGGGCGGACTGGCCAGCGCCGGCGAGAACAGCAAATGGGCCGGCGAGCTGCACGCCCTCGACGGCATGGTAGTCGTGCTGTTGTCGGTACGGAATGAGTGGTCGAACAACGGCGATCCGAACGGTTCGCGTGCGGACGCGGCGTCTCCTGCCGCCCAGACGTGGTCCCGGACCTGCAGGTATGCGTTGACGACGAGCCGGCCGCCCGACACAGGCAGGTGCGTGCGTTCGACCAGCCGCGGCGGTGTGACACCGGCGGTCCAAAGCACCGTGCGGGTTGGCAGGGTGCTGCCGTCGGACAGGGTCACGCTGTCGGCGGTGACGCTGGTGCCGCGTGTCCGGCAGGGCCCCGCCGGGTGAGCGCGTTACCATCCGCGAGCTGAAGCGCGGTCTGGTACCGGCGGTGCGCTTGGACGAACTGCTCAGCCGTGCCGCCACGGTCGGGGTGAGCGTCGGCCATAGCGCGGCGCAGCTCCATGATGGGTGGTGCTTGCCGTGCGGCCTGTTCGGCTGGCTCGCGTTCACCGCGGTACAGGTGGTCTTCGGCGGCCTCGCGGGTGGCGAAGAAGAGCCGGCCAGCTGGTCCGGGGCGGTGGCGTTCACCGGGAATCGGGATCACGCCGGCCGGGTGGCCGTGACGGCACGGAGCTTCCCCGTGCGGGCAGTGGTCCCAGGTGTACCCGTGCTTTGCGCACCACACGCCGCAGGTGTCTGCCAGGCAGTCTTCCCCACAGCCGCCGGGGGCGTTGCAGTGACGGCCCGGGGCCAGGAAATGCACGCAGTGGCGGTGGCCGCGGCCGTGCCGAGCGCACACCAGGCCAGCGGCGATATCCCTCGGGCAGTTGTCGTGGCACCGGGTGTCGGTCTGGAACTCTTGGCGGCTGATGCAGCCGGGGCTCACAACGGCCGCGCGTCGGTCCCAGGTGTCGCTGGTGTAGTAGATCCACTTGGCGGTCTTCTTGACGATCGGGACCTCTTGGACCCAGCGGGGCGTCCCGGCCGAGTAGCCGTGGTAGCGGATGCGGGCGCAGGGAACGTACAGGAATTCGACGGGGACGTCATGAGCGCCGGGTCTCGGCGGCCGGGCCTTCCGCCCGGTGGTGCTGGTCCGCTCCGGCCCACCCGCGCATGCCAGCCGCCCCCGCGCGTGGCTACGCCCGGACCGGCTGGCAACGATGAAAGGCAGGGCTATGCTCGTGAACAGGGCAATCGGAATCGCGATGGGCACGATGATGAAGATCAAGCTCGACTCGTCCACGGCGGGCCTCCTTCCAGGATCTGTCGTGGAGCCACGGTCTGAGCCGCGCATGGACCAGCCAGGAACGCGCATGGCCAGCCAGGAACATCTGGCCCGGATTCCTGCTGGGCGCATGACGCAGCCCTGGTTCACGTATTCGCGCGAGCACGGTGGGCATCCAGCCCGGCGTGCCTGGGCAGAACTCAGCGGCGGGCATCCGCGGAGCGCCAGGCCGGTCGTCCGGGCCTGCGCAGCGGGCACGGCTCCAGCAGGCCATCGCGCTGCCCGCCGCCGGGGCGGCGAGTCCGAGGCCGAGGCAGAGGGTGGCCACAGAGCTGGCGGGACTGGCGCGGCCACGTGCAGGCCCTGAGCTGAGCCTTCCGCGGCCGGCCTTCTCCCTAGCGTCCTGGCGGTCGCCGGGAACCCCTTTGGGCTGTCCCGCATGACATCCCTCTACGGGAATCTTCATCGGGCGGGTCTTACGGGCTATCTCACGGCGGCGACACCGTGACCTGAGGTCGTCCCGTAGAGGGTTTGGCTTGTGGGCCGCGTAGCGGCCTGGTGCTCGCTTGGCTATAGGGAGCTGGATCTCTAGTGCGCTCCCGTGCGATGTCGCCGTCACCACCATGGTCGCGTGATGGAGTCTTCGGCGCGCGAGTTCGTCGGGATCGCTGGGCGAGTGGTGTGCTCGGCGACGTCGAGGCGTGCCGCGTCCGGGCTCACGAGACCGACCTGGGCACCCAGGGGGCGCGCGACAAGGTTGAGCAGCCACGAAGCTGCGACCCGCACACGGTTCGCTGGTGACGGCAACGCGTACAGGTGGTAGAGCTTTGTGATGATCTTGGCGGCTACGCCGCTGATAGGGATGCCGAGGGGGCGGGCGACCGCCGCGGTACCACCGAGGTCGGCCACCAGCCCGAGGTCACGGTGGCGGTAACGTCGCGGTCGGCCATTATTGAGGCTCGCGGCGATGTTGTGCCCGATCACCACTCCCTGGCGCTGGGCGTGCTGCGCGGTCGGGGGGTACGCGCTCCCGGGCGATCCGAACGGTTCGCGTGCGGACGCGGCGTCTCCTGCCGCCCAGACGTGGTCCCGGACCTGCAGGTATGCGTTGACGACGAGCCGGCCGCCCGACACAGGCAGGTGCGTGCGTTCGACCAGCGGCGGCGGTGTGACACCGGCGGTCCAAAGCACCGTGCGGGTTGGCAGGGTGCTGCCGTCGGACAGGGTCACGCTGTCGGCGGTGATCTCTGTGACGCTGGTGCCGAGCCGCACCTGGAGACCCCGCTTGCGGAGCACACCCAGAGCGAGACGGCCGAGGCGCGGTCCGAGTTCGGGCAGCACGCTGTCGGCGACATCGAGAACCACCCACGAGACATCGCCGCGGGACAGGCTGGGGAACCGGCCGAGCTGGGCGAGGGTCATGCGGTGCAGTTGGGCCGCGGTCTCGGTGCCGGCATAGCCGGCGCCGACGACGACGAAGGTCAACCTGGCGCGCCGGACCGCGGGGTCTGTGGTGGCCGCGGCCATCTCCAGCTGTCGCAGCACGTGGTCGTGGATGTAGTCGGCTTCCACGAGGGTCTTCAATCCCAGGCCGTGCTCGGCCAGACCGGGCACCGGAAAGGTTCGGGTGACGCTGCCCAATGTCAGGACGAGCCGATCCCAGGGGATCACGGTCGGCTCGTCCAGGCCGCATTGCACGGTGACGGTACGCGCATCGAGATCTACGGCATCGACAATCCCCTGCAAGATGCGGGTCCGCCGTAGTGCACCATGCAAGGACACCGCGATCTGCAAGGCATTGAGACGGCCGGCTGCGACCTCGGGCAGCAAAGGGCTGTAGCACATGTGTGCAGTGGCACTGATGATCGTCAGGTCAGCGGCGCCGGGCGGGATGCGACGTTCGATCGTGCGGGCGGCGAAGAATCCGGCGAACCCGCTGCCGACCACGACCACCCGGGGTGCATTCGTGGTCATGGGCTGCCGCCCGTATCTTCCATCAAGCCGCCCTCGGTAAGGCCCAGGCTTTCGAGCAGCCCTATCCCGCTCTGGGCCCGCGATGTCCGGCAGAACCCGCTTGGCGGTGGCAATCTCGGCGAAGTGACCCGTGCGCCGCATCAGCGCGATGACATGGTTCTGGTGATAGGTCGGCATGGTCTTCCTGTCCTTAGCCCTCATCTCTCTGGTTTCTCCCGGCACACTACGAACGGCCCCCTGGCCTGGGCGTCACCCGAAGGTGCACATGCGCGTGGAATCTTCCGACGAGGCACCGGGCACGACAGTGCCGGCCGCCGTCATGCCCAGGGGTTGGACAGCGCGGCCGGGGCGACGGGTTTCTTCGGCGGTGATCACCGCACCCGCAGGGCGGCTGGGCCAGTCGCTCGCAGCCCGCGGGCATATCTGGCCGGGTGCGATCGCGCACGAGGGGCCGCGAAGGAACGGAGACCGCCTGTTGAGGCCGCGGCCGGGGTTGCCGCTTTGCGAGTGGGATGTGCTGGCCACCAAGCTGCACGTGCGGCCCGCAACCGGGCTTCACCCCCCGACCGCGGCTGGTGGAGGCGCTCGATGAAGGCTGGCGAGGCCCGCTCATCCTGGTCTGCGTCCGGCAGCGCGGCCTCGCCTCAGATGACGAGCCGCCCTACCCAGTGGGAGCGGGAGTATCTCGTGCTGGCGGGTGCTGCCGGGCCAAGACCGTCCCGGGGCGCTCGCTGTGGCCTGCCCGCAGGGCTATGTCCGGCCGTTCGCCCACGGGCACGCCTATGACCGCGCTGCTGGCCCGGCTGGTCCACGGCCCATAAGACAGAGCACGCCGCCCGTGGCGTCCCGTTCGGCTGCCTGGCCAGGTGCTGCAGGCATTCGGCGGCAAAGGCAACAGGCAAGGCGCCGGGCCGGACGCCGCCACAGCGGTGCCGGGCCTGGTCGAGTAGCGGACCGGCCGCGAGCTGGAGGTCCTGGCGCTGCTGGCCGCGGGCAGCCCGAACACACGCATCGCCGAGGATCTGGTAGTCGCCCTCGACATCAGCCCGGCCCGATCCCTAACCCGGCACCGGCAGCCGATCCCGGCCCGCACGGTCGTGCCCCGTGCCCGGCCCGGGCACGACAGTGCCAGCAAGCCGGCTGCGGAAAGCTTCCACCGGCATGCGCACTTCTGGGTGACGCCCCACCGCGGCGCCAGCCCGTACCGTCCCTCGAAGAACCACTCCCCAAGACGCCTGGCCTCGCTATCACCTGGGCCGGGCGCAGCGACTGCCGAGGAGATGACGGTGAAATAAGTCCGTATTCAGAGGCCGAGGGCCCGGCGCGAACGCGACTGGCGTGAGGACCCCCGCCGGGTGGCGGAGCAACGGCACTGCTACCAACTGCAAGGCCACCCGCACCTGAGAAGTCGGCGCACCGACCCAGGAGCACGGTCATGACCGGACAATCGATGGCCAAACCCGCTGCGAACCTCCAGCGGCAGTGGCCGCGACCGGGCACGCCGACCCGTCTGCACGGGCCGAAACGCTACCGCGCGCCCACCGGCTGCGCGCCCGTTTCGGCGGCGCCGACGAGCGAGAGCGGTCGGGTTACCGCATCTGGCTGTTGGTAGGCCCGGCTGGGCCTTCCACGGCGACCGGCCGCCCGGATCGCGACCCTGATGCCAGTGCCGGCCCCGCGTCGTCGGCTCTACGGTCGCGCGGAAGCGCAAGCGCTAGGAGACGCAGATGTCTGTTACAACCTTTCTGCAGCGAGCGACGGACTCTGTCACGTTCGCCGGCGGCAAGCGGTGGCTTTCCCGCAGAGCGGGGATTGCGCTGACCAAGGCCGAACCCGCAGCGCCAGCCGGCGAGCCCGTCGGTCGCAGGGGCGGCGCTGATCCGAAGGCCAGGCGCGGTGCCCGGCGTGGCCCTCGGATCAGGTCGGCAGGCAGCGGGTCCGCTGAGCACCGGCATCCGATCCTTACGGGGTACGACGGCTCGAACGCCAGCAGGCATGCGCTGGCGTACGCGGCGGGGATGGCCCGTGGGCTGGACGGCTGGCTGGTGGTGGTGCATGTCTGGCGGAGCGACGGCTTTGTGTTCGTGCCGCTCACCGAGCGGATGCGCTGGCTGCGGACGGAACTCGCCGGTGCTGCCCTGACCGGTCTGGACATCGAGATGATCGTGCGGTTCGGCCATCCGGCGAGAGAACTGCGCCGTGTCATGGTCGAACGCGGCGCGGACGCGATCGTGATCGGCGCTCCGGAACGGTTCCCGCACAGGTTCGCCGGATCGGTGCCCGCCTGGCTGGCCAGGCATGCCGAGTGCCCGGCGGTGATCGTGCCATGAAGTCTCATGACGGAACGCTCACACAAGAGTCACCGCCGCAGCCCGCGGGCATACGGCCCGGCCGGAGGGACTTGAAGAGTTTCCTCACGGGATTGCTGCGATCTGGGGCCCGGCCGCTCCGGCACAGCCAGGCGGACCACTGGTCGTTTCTGTTCAGCCAGATCGCCGTCTACTCGTTCGTGGTGGCGTGTGCCAGCGGCGTCTTCCTCGTATTTTTCTTCAACCCGAGCATGACGGGCGTCATCTACCACGGCTCGTACCACGAGCTCAACGGCGTCCGGATGAGCGACGCGTACAAGTCAACACTGGATATCAGCTTCGACGTGCGCGGCGGGCTCCTCATGCGGCAGATCCACCACTGGGCGACGCTGATCTTCGTCGCAGCTGTGTGCCTGCGGCTGCTGCGGCTGTTCTTCACCGGCGCGTTCCGCCGACCGCGCTGGCTGAACTGGCTGATCTGGGTGACCCTGCTCCTACTGGGCATGGCGGTGGGGTGGACCGGCACAATCCTGCCGGACGACATGCTGTCGTCCGGCAGCCTGGATGTGCTCCGCGGTGTGCTCGAGTCGATCCCGGTGGCCGGCCCCCATCTGATGCTCTGGATCTTCGGGGGAGACGTCCCAGGCCATCGCATCATTCCGCGCCTCTACTGGCTGCACGTGCTGCTGCCAGTTTCCATGGCAGGCCTGTTCGTCCTGCGGCGCTGGCTGGTGCGGCGGCACGGGCACCCCCGCTTCCCCGGCCCGGCTGGCCCCGGCCGGCCTGGACCCCTGCAAAACGCCCCGGCCGCCGGGGTGGCCATGTTCTTCGCCACCTGCGGGGTGCTCACCCTCCTGGGTACGCTCGCGCAGGTCAGCCCGATCTGGCTGTACGGGCCCTACCAGCCGGGGTCGATCTCGGCCGGAGCGGCGCCTGATTGGTACATGGGCTTCCTGGACGGCGCGTTGCGGATCATGCCGGGCTGGGAGCTCAATGTGGCCGGTCATCCGCTGTCCCTCGCGGTGCTCGTGCCCGGGCTCATCGTCCCAGGTGCTTTCTTCACCCTGCTGGCGGCGTATCCGTTGCTCGAAAGCCGACTCACCGGCGACCGGGGTGTGCACCACTTCCTGGATCGCCCCCGCGCCGCGGCGACCCGCACGGCGGCAGGTACGGC
This sequence comes from uncultured Actinomycetes bacterium, assembly GCA_963837515.1. Taxonomy (GTDB): domain Bacteria; phylum Actinomycetota; class Actinomycetes; order Streptosporangiales; family Streptosporangiaceae; genus RYN-230. The sequence goes on along the minus strand of CAWINT010000008.1, from coordinate 433,229 downwards.
CGGGATCACCTTCTACGGGCTGCTGTGGGCCGCGTCCTCCAACGACCAGATCGCCTACCACATCCACCTGAATCTCTACGCCGTTACCTGGTTCTTCCGGGTAGCAGTGTTCGCCGGCCCCCCGTTCGCGTACACCCTCACCCAGCGGATCTGCCTCCGCCTGACCCGCCGAGAGAGGGAGGGAATCAAGCACGGGCGCGAGACCGGGCGAATTGTGATGAGTCCCGACGGCGGGTTCAGCGAAATCACCGAGCCGATACGACGCGTCCGGGACGATGACCCAGGATCGAACCTCCCCGCGGCAGGAAAGACAGGTGACCCGATCGCAGCTACAGGCGTCATAGTCTCGCCCTGCCAGGCCGCTGCTACCGCCATGGCCCGGAAAAGGGGCGGCGCAGCGACACCGAATTGGAATTCGGCGTTAACCAACCCCGTAAATCACTACTGAACGATAGGACTTTCTATTCGGCGATCTGCACCGAATCGGATCGCGCTGACACGAGCCTCAGGCTCGCAGCTCGCAACTGAACGTGCGCGGATGCCACTGACCGCCGTGGCTGACCTCAGGTGCCTCCGCTGGAGCCCCGGCCGGACGCGACGGTGATCTCCCTGGCCCGTCTCCCAAGCGGTACCCGCCGACCACCACTGGCCGGAACCAGGGTGGGCCACTGGCCAGACTCGTCTCGCTCGCGCACCGGGCTCAGGACCGCAGGCGCGCTCCACCGCGTGTTCAACCGGCGCGATACGCCACGCCGGCCGACGTGTCATCGGGGGTCAGTCCGTGAGGCTGGGTGCCAACTCTGCACGCCACTCTGCACGCCCAGAACGACGGTCAGGCGATCTTGAAGGCCACCTCAGGCCGACCAGAAACACGAGCCTGACCTGCTACAGAGGTTGAAGGGCCAGGATTTGCGCCTCCTTACGGTGGCTGGGGTTCAAGGGTGAGCCCGGTCTGGGCGGGGAACCCGTCGATGAGGGCGGGCCGGTACTGGATTCGCTTGAGCCGGTTCTTGATGATCGCGGCGAGCTGGTCCACGTTGCGGGCCATCAGGTTGCCCAGGCCGTTCTTCATGTTCGCCCAGGCGCCCTCGACGGGATTGAGGTCGGGGGCGTAGCCGGGCAGCCGCACCTCGGTCAGCCAGTCTGGGTGAGAGGTTATGAACGTGCGCATCGTGGCGCTGATGTGGGTGTTCAAGTTATCCCAGATCAGGATGACCGGGGCACGCAGTTGCTGGTGCGCGGCGGCGATCAGGCCCGCGTAATCGGCTTCGGACATCGAGCGGCGCTCGCCCTTGCGCCCGCGGTAGACGCGGACCCGGTAGAACAGCCGGCCCCGCGCGCCGGGCTTAAGGCACACCAGCCCGGCCACCGATACCCGCCCGGATCCTTTGCCGGACACGCTGACCACCGGGGTGCAGCCGCGGCGGGCCCAGGTCCGGGCCTTGGGCGGGCGCAGGTTCTGCCCAGCCTCGTCCTCGAAGCAGATCCACGCTCCGGTCGCCGCCGCTAGCCTCGCACCTTCGCCCAGGTCACGGCCCGCCACGCGGTGATCGCGTCCTCGTCGCGCTCTGCCGCCCGGTGCGCCGGGACCTGCGGGCTGTACCCGATCCGGTGCAGCAGATAGGAGGTGCCCCGCAGCGTGTACCGCACGTGGAACAGCCGGCCGATCAGCGTGGTGACCCGGGCCAGCGTCCACCGCTGGTCCTCACCCCAGCCCCAGGCAGCCGGCCCCCCATCCAGCGCCACTCGCAGCCGGGCCAGCTGCGCCTCACCCAGTCGGCACACCGCCCCACCAGGCCCTTTGGACGCCAAGGCGGCCTCGCCGCCAGCACGCCAGCGCCGCCGCCATGCATACGCCGAATTCGGCGAGACCCGCAGCCGCCGCGCCACCTGCGGCGGCCCGATCCCCTGCGCGAACCACGCCGCGGCCTGCAACCGTACTTCCTCGCGCCTGACCCGCCCAGCGGCGGACAGGCCACCACCATCCGGATACCTCATAACACCGCAGTAGCCCCACCAGCAGCCACCGTCACCACGACACGCCGAGCAGACACCACCTGTGACAATCCTGACAATTCAACCCCTGTAGCCCACTTATGGATCTAGGAATCATCACCGTACGACCTATCTGAGACACGATGGCCTGGTGATCTGTCTCCTTCCCACCCCTAGACGATCATGCGCAGAACGGTCGCCATACGGACGGGCTCAAAGCCGATCCGGAGCCGCCTTCAAGATGGACGGCGCCATCGCTCGCTTGCTCTTCGCTGTAGCTTTCTCCAAGCCAAGCTCTGACAGCTTCAGCATTGGCGTTTCTGCTGTCGTGATGGCGCCCCTACGCGGAGGGTGGCCGGGAACCGGGGCCGGCGGTTCGATCCGGGATCCAGGCGCGGGACGTGTGGTTTGTCATGGCCGACCCGGGCGGATGTCACCGGGACTGGTGATGGCGGGCACGGGCGGGAATCCTGGGTCGCCGCGATGCTGGACCTATGAGCCCGGGCTCCTCCCGGGACGTGACCAAACGGAGTCAGCCATGAAGAACCCGCAACGCACTGGATCTCAGGATGATCGTGCCGGTACTGCCCGGATGCGCCGCTGGACCGAGGAGAAGCCCAGCGTGCGCCTGTTCCTGGTGGCGTACGTTCTTGTCCTGACCGGGGCGCTGGTGTGGGCGGGGTGGTTCGCGTCCGCTAGCCAGAATGCCACGTGGAGCCCGTTCCTGATAACCATCGCCGTCGTCGGCGCAGTGGCCTCTGGGAGGCGGCGGTCTTGGATGTCACGATCTCGCTGACGGGATCTGCCGGCCTGCGGCCGGCCTGGCCGCGGCGAGCCCTCGCGATCGCGGGGGCGGGGGTCGCGGTGGTCGCGGTCGCTGCGTCCGGCGGTGGTTCCGCCTGCCCGTCCCTACCTGCTGACCGCGGCGTTTCGGGAGCTGCGGGTGCTGGCGCTGCTGGCCCCGGCCAGCAGCGCCAGCGTTTTCGCGGTCGTGATGCGGGGGGCCGGCTGGGGACAGCGGCGTGGTCCGGCGTCCGGGTGGACGGTGCGGTTTGTCATGGGCGGCCTGGGCGGATGTCACCGGGACTGGTGATGGCGGGCACCAGCGGGCGCGCTGGTCCGGCGGGAGGCTGGCTGGCATGGACGACAACGGCGTTATCACGGTCAGGGACCTGCGGCGGCGCTACGGCGGCCCGGGTGGCCGGGGCTTTGAGGCGGTCCGGGGGGTCACCTTCTCGGTGCGCCGCGGGGAGCTCTTCGCGTTGCTGGGCACCAACGGGGCCGGGAAGACCTCGGCGATGGAGGTGCTGGAGGGACTGGCACCCCCGGCCCAGGGCGCTGTCCGGGTGCTGGGCTATGACCCCTGCCGCCAGCGGGCCCTGGTCCGGCGCCGGATGGGGATCATGCTGCAGGAGGGCGGGTTCCCGCCGGAACTGACCGTGGCGGAGACCGGCCGGATGTGGGCCGGGACCCTCAGTGCGCCCCGGCCCGTTGCCGAGGCGCTGGGCCTGGCCGGCCTCGGGCACCGCGCGGGGGTCGCGGTGCGATCCCTTTCCGGCGGTGAGCGGCGCCGCCTCGATCTCGCCATGGCCATCCTCGGCCGCCCGGAGGTCCTGTTCCTGGATGAGCCCACCACCGGGCTGGACCCGGAGAGCCGCCGCCGCACGTGGCTGCTGATCCGCGAGCTGCTGGGCGCGGGTACCACCGTCGTGCTGACAACCCACTACCTGGAAGAGGCTGAGGAACTGGCGGACCGCCTGGCGATCATGCACCAGGGCCGGATCGTGCGCACGGGCACCCCCGCGCAGGTCGCGGCATCGCAGCCGGCCCGCATCTCCTTCGAGCTACCCGAGGACTCCCGCGAGCCAGTTCCCGACCTGGCGGGGACGCGGGCCAGCGTCACTGGGCGAAAAGTGCTGCTGCAGACGCAGAACCTCCAGCGGACGCTGACCGCGCTGCTGGGGTGGGCGAACTCCGGGGGCTTGGTGCTGGGCGCCCTGGACGCCCGCCCGGCCTCGCTGGCGGAGGCCTTCCACGCGGTGGCTGCCTCAGCCGGCAGTCCAGCAGACGACGGCAACGCAGAGGATGTGGCGGCATGAGCGCCGGGACAGTGACAGTGAGCAGTTCGAGGCAGTCGTCGCACCGGGTCGCGGCGCTGGCCAGGGCGGAGGGGATACTGCTGTGGCGTAATCGCCTCGCGCTGCTGAACGCCGTCATCCTGCCCGCCGCCCTGGTCGGCTCGCTGAAGTCCTTCGGTGGTCTTGGCGCCAGCGGGGCCCATGCCTTCGGCGCCATGCTCCTGACCGGGCTGACGGCGTTCGCGCTGCTGATTGCCGTGTACTACAACCTGGTGACGGCGATGGTGGCACGCCGCGAGGAGCTCGTGCTCAAGCGGCTGCGCACGGGCGAGGCCACCGACGGCGAGATCCTCGCGGGGACCGCCGCGCCCGCCATCGCGATCGCCTGGGCGCAGATCGCCGTGGCCGCGGTCGCCGCCGTCGCGGTGCTCGGCCTCAACCCGCCCGCCAACGCCGCGCTCGTACCGGTTGCGCTCATCCTGGGGACTGCGGTGTTCGTGCTGCTGGCCGCGGTCACCGCTGCGGTGACCCGCACCGTGCAGCTGGCGCAGGTCACGACGATGCCGGCACTGTGGCTGCCGCTGATGTTCAGCGGCCTGCTGTTCCCGCTGGCGATGCTGCCCGAGCCGCTGCGATGGGTCGCGGAGGCGCTGCCGCTGACCCCGGTGGTGGAACTGCTGCGGCTCGCCCTGACCGGAACCGCCGCCGGCGGTCACCGCCTCGGCCTGGCCGCGACCTTCAGCGCGGCCGTCATCCCGGTGCTCGTGCTCACCACCTGGATCACGGCGGCCGGGTGGGCGGCACGACGCTGGTTCCGCTGGGAACCACGGCGCTAAGCAAGCGTGACAGGCTGGAGGGATGACGGTGATGTGGCGTCGGTGGAACGAGCTGAGCGGCCCCGAGCGATACGAGTTCTGGGCCCGGGCCGGCCTGTACCTGCCGTTCGCTGTGGCGCTCTTGTTCGACCTGACCCTAGCCCGGGCGCAGCAGGTGCGGGTGCCCGGCCTGGTCGTCTTCCTGCTGCTGTCCGCGGCGCAGGCGGGCGCCTGCGCCGTGCTGCTGCACGCTAGCGTGTCCCGCTACCTGGCGAGGGGACCAGCGCCGAGGCGATGGCTGGTCGCCGCCGCCATCGCGCTGACCGCGGCTGGCGTGCTGGCGGGAGCTGCCGCATTCCCGGCCTTCACCCGGCCCCCGGCGGGCGCGTTCCCGGTGAGCATGCTTGTGGCCATGCTCCTCGGCGGCACGCTGACGCTGGCGCTCGCGCCGCTGCTGAAGACGCGCGCGCTGCTCGCCGTGGTGCTAGTGGGCGCGGCCGCGGCCAGCGGCCTGACCGCGAGCATCGGCGGCGCCGGCGTCGGCGCCCACGGGCAGGCGCTCGCCGGGCCATTTCTGCTCTATGCCTTCCTCATCGGCGCCTTCGCTGTGCTCATCGGCCGCGTCTCGCCGGGGCAGCTGCGGATCATGTGGGAACTTGACCGGTCGCGGGCCGCGCAGGCCCGCCTGTCGGTCGCCGAGGAGCGGCTGCGCTTCGCCCGCGACCTGCACGACGTGCTCGGCCGGAACCTGTCCCTGATCGCCGTCCAGAGCGAGCTCGCCGCGGAGCTGGCGCGCCGGGGCGACCAGGACGCCGCCGGGCAGATGCTCGAGGTGCGCCAGGTGGCCCATGAGTCGCTGCGGGAAATGCGCGCGGTTGTCAGCGGATACCGCACCGCCGACCTGGGCACCGAGCTGGCCGGCGCGCAGGAGGTCCTGCGTTCTGCGGGGATGAGCTGCCGCGTCACCGGCGACGCGGCGGGTCTTCCTGCTGACGTGCAGGCCGCCCTGGGCTGGGTGGTCCGCGAGGGCACCACCAACATCATCCGCCACAGCGACGCGACCGCCTGCACGATCGAGCTTCACCTCCTGGATTGCCCGGGCGCCCCCCACGCGGTGACGCTCACCATGGACAACGACCGCGTGCACACCCAGGACGCCGGATCTGGCGGCAGCGGGCTGGCCGGGCTCGGCGAGCGGCTGGCCGGCCTGGGCGGCAGCATCACGACCGGGCATCCCCGCAATGGCCACTTCCGGCTGGAGGCCAGCCTGCCCGCCTGCGGCGCCGCAGCGGTGCCGCCTGGCCCGGGCCAGGCCAGCGCCGGCGTCACACCAGAGATGCCCGCGCCGTGATCCGCGTGCTCCTCGCCGACGACGAGAACCTCATCCGCACTGCGCTGGCCTCCCTGCTGGCGATCCAGGAAGACCTGGAGGTCGTGGCGCAGGCCGCCTCCGGCGACGAGGCCCTCGCGATGGCCCGCCAGCACCGCCCGGACGTGGCCGTGCTGGATCTGCAGATGCCCGGCCTGGACGGGATCGCTGTCGCCGAGAAGCTGATCACCGAGCTGCCCGCCTGCGGCAGCCTCATCCTCACCAGCTACGGACGGCCGGGGCATCTCAAACGGGCCCTCGCCGCCGGCGTCCGCGGGTTCCTGCCCAAGACCGTCTCGGCCCAGGCCCTGGCCGACGTGGTACGCACCGTCCACCGCGGCGGCCGCTACGTCGACCCCGAACTCGCCGCCGACGCCATCAGCGCCGGCGACAGCCCGCTCACCCCCCGCGAAGCCGACGTCCTGGAACTCGCGGCAGGCGGCGCCCCCGTCGACGAAATCGCGAAACGCGCGGCCCTGACCCCCGGCACAGTCCGCAACTACCTTTCCTCGGCAGCCGCCAAGCTCGGCGCCGCCAACCGCCACGAAGCAGTCCAGCTCGCCCGCTCCCGCGGCTGGATCTGACAGCCCACCCGACCGCATCCCCTGCACTTACCGGTTTGCCGTCTCTGTTGTGATTGGGAAGGCAGGGCCGGAGCGAACAGAGACACGCCCATAGTCCAGCGAGTGCTGGCCCGCCTATTCCAGCGGTGAAGTTTCGGGATAACGAACCGCTGTGCGCGGGCCGCACCGAGTCAGGACAGACAGGGCCGAAGTATTCGCGAGGGAACCCTTTACGCACAGGCTGCCGCGCGTGGCCGACACTGCGGTTCCGGCATTGACTGTCTGAGGTTCAGCGGCGCCAGGCTCTGCCGCCGCGCCCATATCGACACTTCGGCGTAGCGCCGGACGGCCGGATCTTCAGCGGCGACCGGGGCCACCCGATCGCTGGCGTTCCTCAAGGCACGCGGCGGCGCCATCGCCATCGCCATCGCCATCGCGGAGTGCAACATGTCACCTAGGACTGTGGCGCGGCGCTTGCCGGAAGTGGTGTCGGTGATTCCCGGCGTAGGTGCCCCAGGTGCATGGGTGACGGTCCGCGGAGCGGGATTCACCGCCGAAGGTGATGTTCGGCAGCCTGGCTGGAAGGCCGTACGGATGGTGTCATCCGGGGAGATCAGGGTCAGTGTTCCTGCCCACGGGCCGGAGACAGTAAATCTGCGGGTCGTCACCGCCTCCGGCCCGTCGCCGGTCACCAGATCGGTACACAATCACATCACCGGCGACGGCCGCAGCATCTGTGCTGTCGTCGGTGTCACCGAGGGCAGGCCCACCCTCGGGCGGCGGCACCAGGGTCACAGTCACCGGCAGTGGCTTCATCGACGTCAGGAAGGTCGCCTTCGGCACGGTAACGGGCAGCAGCCTCAGCGTGGTCTCCGCCAGCGAACTGCCAGGTCACCGCGCCGATTCAGCTGCAGGCGGCAGCTCCACCCGTGTGCGCCGAGTGACGAGCTAACCCCGGACCTCTTCCCCCGGTAGGAGTCGCTCTGAGCGGCCCATCCCGCAGCAAATCGCCTGGTCACATGCACCCGTCCCACTAGGCGTTTGCCACTCAAATGCCACTCACTCGAAGGAGGTACCCGGTTTCATGTTCGAAAAACGCTCACAACCTGGAGCCCCCTTACGGAATCGAACCGTAGACCTTCTCCTTGCCATGTACCGGTCTGCTATTCCGCGGCGCCTGGCAGGTGGGCCGACCTGCCAATACACGAGCGCAGGCAGGCAGTTACAAGCGTGGACGAGCTCTCGCGAGCGCCCCTTGCCACTCAATCTGCCACTCGGATTGATCTTTAGTGCCATCCGCACCCCGATACTCGGTTATCGACGATCCGCTATGCCGACAGCATGGAACCGGCCACCGCGAGAGCCCTGCTCCGCCGGGCGCGCAAACAGGCCGGCCTGTCCCAGGCGGACCTGGCCCCCCGGGCGGGTGTCACACAGAGCGTGATCAGTGCGCATGAGTCCGGGCAGCGCCAGCCCTCGGTCTTGGCGCTCGCCCGGCTGGTCGGCGCGGCTGGCTTCGAGCTGGCGCTGGGCTTGCGCCGGCCACCTGGCCGCCTGCGCCGGTTGGGGTGATGGTGGTGAGCGAGACGATGCCCGCCTTGGCCATGCCGTAGTTGGCCTGGCCGACAGTGCCGAACAAGCCGGTGCCCGAGGTCGTGTTGATGATTCGCTCCCCACACCCCGCACCTCGTTCTCTGCTCCCAACTCGTCGCGTGCCCTCTGACCTCAAGACAAGCGATGACCAGGCACGTTTGCACGTACGGGCCTTCGGTACAGGCACCTCAGGACAATCATCCCGCCGGCGGGGACAGCGACGGCAGGGCGACGTTTGCTTGACAAATCAAGCAAACTTGCTTACTATAGAAAGCAGAGGATGAGAGCAGAGAGACAAGACCCCAAGGAGAAGAAATGACTGAGACCCGTAGCACCGGCCAGGAGATCCAGGCAGATTTCCTTGGCGCGGTCAACAAGAGCGAGGAAGCATTGGTCAACGCGATCAAGCGCTGGGCTAAGGCAGTCCAGCCGGTAATGCCATCCATCCCGATGCCCGACCTGCCCTACAGCGACAAGATGCCCAAGCCCGAGGAGTTCGTGGCCAGTACCTATGACTTCGCCGAGGAGCTGCTCAGCTCCCAGCGGAAGTTCGCTGAGAGCCTGCTCGAGGCAATCAAGCCGCTGCTTGGCGCCAGGAACGGCGCTGCAGCCAAGAAGGGCGCCACCAAGTAGCACCCCCATGCGCGGCGAGCCCGGGAATTCCGGCCCGCCGCGCATTTGCACGTAACCCTGAGCTACTCGCTAGACCGGCCTTGCTCATGCCCCGGGCTTTGGGACCGGTCTCAACCGTAGGTGCGCTCCCCCGCCTGTTCAACCGATACGACCGCCAGGCCGACTGGCGTGTCATAGGGGGTCAGTCCGTGAGGCTGAGTGCCTTCACTCGCTTCTTATCGTAGGAGACCTTGAGGTAACCCCGGCCCCACAGCCGCCTGGTCAAGACGGATGCGGGGCGTGCCGAGGAGCCGTGCCTGCCTGGGCAGGTACTGGTGACCAGAGGACCGAGATCAGCATGCGGTGCCGCGATGCGGCGCCGCCGTGCACGTCTTGGCCCGCCGCCGCCCTCAGTGGCTGGCGGGCACAGGGCCTCGCGCTGAGCGTTCGGCCCGCTCGGCGGCCATGGTGATGTTACGGAGCATCCCGCCGAAGACGACGCCGTGGAACGGGGATATGGACCGCCAGTACGCGTGTCCGGCGAGCCCGCGCGGCTGGAAAATAGCCCGCTGGCTGTACGTTGTCATGCCGTCATGGTCCCGGCCGACCGCCAGCTCGAGCCAGGCGAGGCCGGGCAGTTTCATTTCCGCACGCAGCCGCAGCAGTGATCCGGGCGTGATTGCCTCTACGCGCCAGAAGTCCAGCGCGTCGCCGACAAGCAGGTGGCGTGGATCGCGCCGTCCGCGTCGCAGCCCGACCCCCCCAGCGACTCGGTCGAGCAGCCCGCGCACTGCCCATGCGGCCGGGAAGGAATACCACCCGGTCGCACCGCCGATGCCCTCGATGACGTCCCATAGTGCCGCGGGTGAAGCGCGGACGACGCTGATGCGCGCGTCCACGTAAAGTGAGCCCCCGGCCCACGAGGGGTCGCTGGGCAACGGGTCGCTGGGGGCGCCAGGGGTAGCGGCAGATGACCACCGGGTGGAGACTTGGCCCTCGCGGGTGTGCCGCAGGGCCAGAGCAATGGCGCGGTCGAGCGGCATAAGACCCTCGGGCGGGTCTGGGATGTACCTGGCGATGTCGTGCTCGGAGCAGACGACCTCGTTCCGGAGCGATTCGACCAGCGGCATGGCCAGGCCGGCAGGCACTGGCGTCACCAGGCCGACCCATAGCGACGAGAGCCGGGGTGTGAGCAGCGGCACAGGAATCAGAACGCGCGGCCGCAACCCGGCGACATCGGAGTACCGGCGCATCATCTCCGCATACGTCAGGACGTCTGGACCGCCGATGTCGAAGGAGCGGTTGGCGTCAGGGGGCAGCACCGCGGAGGCGACGAGGTAGCGCAGCACATCGTGGACGGCGATTGGCTGGATGCGGGTTTTCACCCATTTCGGGGTGACCATCACCGGCAGGCGCTCAGTGAGATACCGGAGCATCTCGAACGACGCCGACCCGCTGCCGATGATGACGGCAGCCTGCAGCGCGGCCGTCGGCACGCCACTGCCCAGGAGGATGTCGCCCACTTCGCCGCGCGAGCGCAGGTGCGGTGAAAGGCCGCTGGCGCGGCCGGAAACGATGCCGCCTAGATAGACGATGCGCTTCACCCCCGCCGACATAGCGGCATCCGCGAAGATTCCCGCTACGTCGCGGTCCCGTTGCTCGAACGACGCGCCTGCGCCCAGGGAATGGATGAGGTAGTAGGCCACATCGACACCCTCGAGCGCACGCCGCACCGCGGTCCGGTCCGTCGCGTCCGCTACCGCGACCTCGACGTCACCCGACCAGGGCCGGCCGTCTAGTTTCCCCGGGTCGCGCGCCATGCACCGGACGCCGTACCCCGCGGCGACCAGTTCAGGGACTAGCCGCCCGCCGATGTACCCAGATGCCCCGGTAACGAGGCAGCGCGGTGGCAAGGACATGACTCAAGTCTCGCATGCGGTCGTCGGGGCAATCATGGCCGAGGTCGCGGCTGGCCTGGGGCACGCCAGCCATGCGCCAGCCAGGCACGGCAGGAGTTCGCCGAGCCTCCCAGGAGATAATGCGCTGCAGCCAGGCCTGCACACCCGCCTCGCCGGATACCGCTACGGCGCCATCCTTGTGCTCAAAGCTTGCGTCGCTGAGCGTGTGCACGAGGTAGTAGGCCGTCTCCGCCAGGGCCGGGCACAGCCGACGGCCGACGGAGCCGGACGCGCCGGCGACGAGTACTGTCACCTCGACCACCCAGCCTGCTCGGCCTCGGCCACCAGATCGCTCCCCATGAGTCGGGCCCCCACGGCGCTCGCGATCCGCGGCGTGGCGCCAGCTCCGGCGAGGGCGAGCGGGGCTCGCTGGGCGAGCGCGGCGAGCTTTGGCTGCAGCGGCTCAAGGGTCCCCGGGACGGTGGCGGCGAGAACGACGAGATCAGGGTGCGTGGCGTCAACGGCCCACTCCACCTCCTCGACCGGGATGCTGGCCCCCAGATAGTCGATTCTCCACCCGTTGCGATTCAGCACGATGCCGAAAATCAGGAGCGCCATATCGTGCAGCTCCCCTGGTGGGCAGGCGAGTACGGCGCGCGGCCCAATCCCGCTCCCCCAGCCACGGGCCAGCCCCGCGAGCCGGCCACGGATGATGTTGCTGGCGAAGTGCTCCTGGGCGACGTTGGCCGTCCCATGCTGCCAGCGCTCGCCCAGCTCGGCGAGGTAGGGGAGGACGACGTCCCGCAGCACGGTGGTCAGCGAGAGGTCAGAAACAAGACGGTCCAGTACGGCTTGCGCGGCCGGCTCGTCGAAGGCGTCGAGGGCATCTCGCAGTGCCATGGAGAGCTCACTCACCGTGAACGCGGCTACATACGGCTCGGCGGCCCGGGCGAGGTCCACACTGGCGCTCCCGTTCTCGCGAAGCACGGCACGCGCCGCCTCGGCGGCGGACAGCCCGTTGGCAAGGTGAGCCTGCATCCGGCGGACCCGCCATTCGTCCGCTGCGGAGTAGAGCCGGAAGCCGCCTGCTGAGCGCACCGGCTGGAGCAGGCCGTAGCGGCTCTCCCAGGCCCGGAGCACGTGGTCGCTTACCCCGAGGCGCCGACTCAGCTCACCGATGCGCAGCAGCGGGCGATCCTCGGAGGTCTCCATGAGGATCACTATACAGAGCTTGTACAGACATTTGACAGCTTATCGAGATGCACCTAATCTCAGGCTATACAGAATCTAGACGAAACCTGGACAGTGGACTCTAACGCTCACGGTATGACGACCGCCTCAGTACCCGCCCACGAGAGCTGCGCCGCAGGCGCCGCCGATTCCCCGCGACCGTCTGTGGCCGTGATCGGCGCGGGGGTCTCCGGGCTGACCGCCGCCTACCTGCTCTCCCGCACCCATGAAGTCACTCTGTTCGAAGCGGAGAGTCGGGTCGGCGGTCACGCGCACACCCATGACGTCACGGATTCCGATGGCCGGCAGCATGCTGTCGACAGCGGGTTCATCGTTCACAACGACGTCACCTACCCCTGGCTGCGCAAGCTCTTCCGCGAGCTGGGCGTGGAGGTGCGTCCCACCGAGATGAGCATGAGCGTCCGCTGCGAGGAGTGCGGGCTGGAATATGCCGGCGGCCGCGGCCTGCGCGGCATCTTCGCCCAGCCACGCCGCCTCATCGACCCGCGGTTTGTCCGGATGCTGTGGCAGGTCAGGAGATTCCACCGGCGTGCATTGGCCTTCCTGCGCACGACGGATGACGAGAACCTCACGACCTACGGCGAGTTCCTGGAGCGGGAGGGGTTCAGCGGCTACTTCGTCGCCCACTACGCCGTGCCGGTCGTCTCATGTGTGTGGTCGGCCGGGCGGGAGACGACGCTGGTCTACCCGGCGCGCTACCTCTTCCGGTTCCTCGACCATCACGGCCTGCTGCGGGTCGCCGGGTCACCTCAGTGGTACACCGTCGCCGGCGGGTCGCGGACCTACGTCGAGCGGCTCGCCGGGCAGCTACCGGATATCCGCGCGGCCCATGCCGTCACTGACGTCATCAGGCGCGCGGGCGGCGTCGAGATCCGGGACGTCACAGGGCAGGTCACCCGGGTGGACCGTGTCGTGATCGCGACGCACGCCGACCAGGCCCTCGGCCTGCTTGCTGACCCGAGCGACGCGGAGGTCGCCACCCTCAAGCAGTTCGGCTACTCGAGCAACGAGACCGTGCTGCACACCGACAGCTCGGTCCTGCCGGACGCCGCGCAGGCCCGCGCCTCCTGGAACTACCGGATGGCGTCCTGCGACGACGCTGGCCAGCCCGCCCTGGTGACTTACTGGATGAACCGGCTCCAGGGGCACCAGTCGCCGGAGGCCTTCCTCGTCACGCTCAACGACCGCGAGCGCCTCGACCCGCGATCCGTTGCCGCGGTCATGGACTATGAGCACCCCGTTTACACGCCCGAGATGGTCCGGGCGCAGTCGCGGCTCGCCGCCCTCGCCACGGACCGCACGGCCTATGCCGGGGCCTACCACGGCTGGGGCTTTCACGAGGACGGATGCCGCTCCGGTGTGGAGGCCGCCCGGCATTTCGGGGTGACCTGGTGAGCACCGGCCCCCTGATGACCGTCGCGGAGACGATCGGACAGGCCCCCGAACTGATCCAGCTGCCCGCGCTGCCGGCGCTGGTTGTCGGCCAGGTCACACACCGGCGCCCCGGACCAGTCCGCCATGCCTTCCGGCACCGGATCTACCTGTGGCTCATCGACCTCGACTCAGTCCCCAGGCAGCCCGGATACCTCAGGCCGTTCGCGCACTTCAGCAGCGAGGATCACCTCGGTGCCCCTCACCTGACGATCAAGGGCAACGTCGAGAACTACCTGGCACTCAACGGCGTCGATCTCGGCGACCGGGGCCGGGTCCTCATGCTCGGCAGCGCCCGCGTCCTGGGCCACGTCTTCAACCCGCTATCGGTCTTCTGGTGCTACCACAGCAGCGGCCGGCTCGCCTGCATCGTCGCGGAGGTGCACAACACCTACGGGGAACGGCACGCCTATCTCCTGCGCCCCGACGAGGCGGGGATCGCCGTGACGGGCAAGGATTTTCATGTCTCCCCCTTCTTTGACGTCACCGGCACGTACAGGCTGCGCTTCACCCTCACGCCGGAGCGGGTGTCCACGGCCGTGACGCTGCGCCACGAGGGCGCCGTCGTGTTCTCGGCGGCCTTCCGGGGCCGGCCAGAACCCGCCACCCGGCGGACCCTGGCCCGGCTGCTCATCCGCCAGCCCCTGATGACCCAGCGGGTCTCGGCCCTGATCCGGGTGCACGGCATCTGGCTCTGGCTGCGTGGCCTGCCCATCCGCTCCCACCCGAACCACATCCGTCAGGCAGGTATCTGAACATGACCATCTCCACCACCATCGGCTGGCCCGCACTCGCCAAACGCCCGCGGGCGCCCATGCGCGCCACGGTCGCCCGGCTGATCTTCGAGCGCGCCGTCGCCGGGATTCCCGTCCGCGTCACCTACCCCGACGGCCGGATACTCGGAGGAGGACCGCCGGCGGCGCCTCGAGTTCGAGGTCGTCCGCCCCGCCACGTTCTTCGCCCGGCTCGGCCGGGACGCGAAGATCGGATTCGGTGAGGCCTATACGGCCGGGGACTGGCGGGCCGGGCCCGGCACCGACCTGGCCGACCTGCTGACGCCGTTCGCCTCCCGGGTAACCACACTGATCCCGGCACCCCTACAGCGGCTACGTGCCCTCGCCGAGAAGCGCCTCCCGCCAGCCCAGGAGAACACCCTCGACGGCTCGCGAGCCAATATCGCAGCCCATTACGACCTCAGCAACGACCTCTTCGCCGCCTTCCTGGACCCCACGATGAGCTACTCGTGCGCCTGGTTCGATGACAGCAGCCCGATCGCGTCGGCCAACCGGCTCGAGGAGGCACAGCTGCGCAAGATCGACGGCATCCTCGACCTCGCGGGCGTCCAGGCCGGCACCCGCATGCTGGAGATCGGATCGGGGTGGGGATCGCTGGCCATCCGCGCCGCGCAGCGCGGTGCCCGCGTCACGACGATCACTCTCTCCCACGAGCAGATGCGGCTGGCCCGCGAGCGGGTGGCAGCCGCCGGGTTCTCCGGGCTCGCCGAGGTGCGCGTGCAGGACTACCGCGAGGTCAACGGCGAGTACGACGCGATCGTCAGTGTCGAGATGATCGAGGCCGTCGGAGAGGCCTACTGGCCCACCTATTTCACGACCCTTGATCGGCTCCTCGCTCCCGGTGGCAGGATCGGCCTCCAGGCAATCACCATGGCCCACGACCGCTTTCTCGCCACCCGGCGCAGTTTCAGCTGGATCCAGAAGCACATCTTCCCCGGCGGCATCATCCCGTCCCTTCACGCGATCGACGACGTCCTCGCGGCCCACACCACGCTGCGCGTGGCACGGCAGCGTGAGCTGCGGCCGCACTACGCCCGCACCCTGCGGCTGTGGCGGGAACGCTTCCTCGGCCAGTGGCCGCACATCCACGCCCAGGGCTTCGACGAGACCTTCCGCCGCATGTGGGAGCTCTACCTCGCCTACAGCGAGGCCGGCTTCCGCAGCGGCTACCTCGGGGTCAGCCAGCTCCAGCTGACCAGGGAGCCGGCATGATGCTGGATGGCAAGATTGCCTGGGTCGTCGGCGGATCCAGCGGCATCGGCGCCGCCGTGGCCCGCGAACTCCGGCGCCGTGGCGCGACCGTCGCGGTCTCTGCCCGCCGCAAGGAGCAACTCCAGGATGTTGCCCGCGGGGACATGCTCGTCCTCCCCACGGACGTCACCGATGCCACCTCCGTCGCAGCCGCTGCAGCCCGAGTCCGGGAGGAGCTGGGCCCGATCGACCTCGCGGTGCTGTCCGCGGGCTACTGGAAGCAGATGGATCCGGGCGACTGGGACACCGACGTCTTCGACCGCCACATCCAGGTCAATCTCACCGGCATGAGCAACTCCATCGCGGCGGTCCTGCCCGCGATGCTGGAGCGGCGGAGCGGGACCATAGCCGGCATCGCCTCCGTAGCCGGCTACCGCGGGCTCGCTGGCGCCGAGGCCTACGGAGCGACCAAGGCCGCCCAGCTCAACCTGCTCGAGTCGCTGCGCGCGCACATCGCCCGGACCGGGGTGCACGTGACGACGATCAGCCCAGGCTTCGTCCGTACCGACCTCACAGCCGGCAACCCCTTCCCCATGCCGTTCATCATCGATGCCGGCCAGGCTGCACGGTCCATCTGCAACGGCCTTGAGCGCGACCGCACCGAGATCGTCTTCCCCGCGCGGATGGCCCTGCTGATGAAGACCGCACGCCTCGTCCCCGCGCGCGTCTGGACGGCGCTGTGGGCTCGCACCTCAATCGCCGGACCCACACCGCCCCCGACCACCCCACCCATGACCAGGAAGAAGCTCAAGATGCCATGAGAGTGCAGAAGACCGTCGTCGTCGACAAGCCGCTGGACGCGGTATTCGGCTACCTCTCCGACTTCACCACAACCACCGAGTGGGACCCGGGCACGGTGGTCACCGTGAACCACCACGGCGACGGAGGAATCGGCACCACCTACCTCAACACCTCGAGGTTCCTCGGCCGGGAGACCCAGCTGACATACATCGTTCGTGACTTCATCCCCGGTAAGCGCATTCAACTCCGCGGGGAGAACAAGACGATCATCGCCGTCGACACCATGAGCTTCCGCAGCGTCGATGTCGCCACCGAGGTGACCTACACAGCCGAATTCACCTTCAAAGGCGCATCCCGTCTCCTCGCGCCCCTGCTCAGGCCCGCCTTCGAACGACTCGGCACCGAGGCGGAAATCGGCATGCACAAAGCGCTAAACCGAAGTTCCCCCCGATGATCCGTGCGTGTGGCCGTTTAGCTGGGGTTTCGGGGTTGCGCGGGGCAGGTTGCTGACTACGCGGTGCCGAGGCGGTGGCTGACGCCGAGCAGGTCGAGGGCGTGGCGCTGCAGCGTTGTGGGTGTGGTGACGAGGCTGAAGGCGGGCAGGGCCGGGTCGGCGGGCTGGATCTGGTTGAGGCAGATGGTGGCCAGGTCGCGCAGCAGGCTGGTGAGGCTGTGCACGGGAAGATTGCCTTCGGTGCACTTGGCTGCGGCCTTGGCCAGGGCCCGCGGGGAGCGGGCAGCCGGGGCGACGGGGCTGGTGCGGGCGGCCTGGGCGGCGGGCTTGTTGTCGTCGGTGAACAGGATCGGCGCGAGCCGGTCGTGCAGGTGCCAGGTGAGGTAGTACGACAGCATCCGCAAGAACACGTGCGCCCGGACCCGGGTGGCGGTGCGGTGGCGGATCGGGCGGATGTCCAGGCCGGTATTGAAGGCCCGGAACGCCCGTTCCACCTGGGCGAGGGCCTTGTAGGAGGAGACCACCTCACCGCTGTCCAGGCTGCCGGGTTCGACGCTGGTGCGCAGCACGTAGATCCCGTCGGGGGCGGCTTCGGCGGTGATGGAGTCCTGGTTGCGGGCGTAGCTGAAGTGCTCGTCGCTGATGCTGGTGGTGAAGTGCTTGGCGACTTTGCGGCGGCGCAGCACCCGGTCGGCGCGCACCGCGATCGCCTCCGTGCCGCGCAGCGGCCGCCGGTGCCGCGTGACCGCGGCGGCGATCTTGGCCAGGTCAGCTTCGGTGGCCTGGAGGAGGCTTTCGCGCTTGCGGGCCCGCTCGGTCTCCAGGAACGGGTTCTTGCAGGCCACCAGGCGCTCGCCGGGAAAGTCGGGGGAGCTGATCTCGGCCAGGTCCACCTCATCGAACAGCTCTAGCTGGAGTGCGCCGTCGCGGGCCAGCGCCTTGACCTGGGGGGCGCGCAGCGCGGTGATCCAGTCCAGCCCGGCGGGGCCGACGTCCTCACGCAGCCGTGCGGCGGTCAGCATCCCCCGGTCCCCGACGAGCACCACGCGGGACAGGCCGAACCGGTCCTTGACCTTGGCCACCTGGCTGGCGACCGTCTTCGGGTCGCCGGTGTTGCCGGTGAACACCTCGATGGCGACCGGGACGCCCTCTTTGCTGGTCAGCAGGCCGTAGACGATCTGCAGCCGGCCCCGCACCCCGTCCTTGGGGTGGCCGATCGCGCCGAGCGGGCAGGTCCGCCCCTCGAACGCGGCGGAGGAGACGTCGTAGAGGACCAGGGTGCCGCCGGGCAGGTGCCGCGCCGCGAGGGCGTCCTCGATCTTCTCCTGCCGGGCGGCGAGCCAGTCCATCGCGCCGTACAGGTCATCCTCGTCACAGCCCGCCACGCCCAGGACCTGGCCGAGGGAGCTGGCGGCGGTCCCGGCCTGCAGCCCGCGGGCGATGGCCAGCTTGGAGTCCGGCGCGATGACCTGCGCGACCACCATCGCGGTGACCAGGTCCCGCTGCCGCGAGGGCTCCGGGTCGATCAGCTCTTCCAGGCCCAGTTCGCGGAGGGTGCCGAGCACGGCGGCGACGTGCCCGTGCGGCAGGCTGCGGGCGACCTCGAGCATGCCTTCCAGCCCGGCCGGGGGCAGGCCCTTCAGCGCCCGTGACAGCGCCTCTACCTTGGCCTCTGGCCACGACGACAGGTTCGCCACGGTGCGGTTCCTGACCTTGCCGCCCTCGCGGTAGCTTTCCCGCAGCAGCACCGCCGGCGGGGAGGCCCGGTTCGGCACCCTGGTAACGTACATGACTGCCATTTTAGCCAGGTACCGCAGTTATGACCGCTTAGACACGCCAAAATACATGACTACGTATCTGTTACTGGTCAGCCACGTCCTGCCTGGTCACAGCAACAACGGGACCGTCACAGACCAGTGCTCAGGGGGAACTTCGGGCTAAACCGACTCTGACCAACCGGGTCCGGCCGAGCAGGAGCCAACGCCAAGCTCTTCTAGCGGATACCCCACCAGAAGCCCGCGGCGGCCCCCGGGCTCGCCTGTGCCGGCCGGCCTCCAGGGGGAGCGTGGGCGGCGCCGCCGGCCTGGCCCGGGCCCTGCTTGCCCAGGCTTTTCTGCGCCGGGAGGCGGTGGGCGAGCGGTACTGGCCGGCCTGCCTTGCCACCATCAACCGGGCTGCTGCCCCCGGGGGGGCGGACCGGGCGGCAGGCGACCGCCCGCATCCATCGGGCCCACACCAGCTTCTGCTGAAACGTGACTGGTGACCGATGACCAGCCGTGCACCCGCACTGGCACCGACTCCACCAAGCGGCGCCCGGCGTACGCTCAGGTAATGGTAGGGGTGTCGTTTCCGCAGCTGGCTGCGCGTGATCTCGACGGGCGCGAGGTGGCACTCCCGGCGGCCCTGCCCAGTGAGCGGAACGTAGTCCTCATCGCCTTCCGGCGTGACCAGCAGAAGCTGGTCGATTCGTGGGTGCCATGGCTGGAACAGCGGGCGGCCACCGACGCCGGGCTCGGGTTCGTTGAACTGCCGGTGATCGGGCTGCAGTGGGAACCCGCCCGCCCGGCCATCGACGGCGGTATGGCGGCGGCGATCCGTGACGAGGCGACGCGGCGGCGGACCCTCACGGTGTACACCGACGTCCGCCGGGTGACGGCCCTGCTGGGAATCGAGGACCGCAGCACGATCTGGCTTTTCCTGGTGAACCGGGCCGGCCAGGTCCGCTGGCGTGGATCAGGTGGCCTCGACCCGGCCACAGCCGCCTCCCTCGACACGGCGCTGGCCACCGCACCGGAGCCGGCTGCCCCCGCACCGGCGCAGACAGCGGGGCCGGACGCCGAGCAGTTCGAGATGGCCTTTGATCCGCGGTTCCGGCTGCCATTGGCCGCGCTCGGGGTGACCCCGGCGACAGCGCACGTCACCGTCGCCGCCGACCGTCTGGTCGCCTGTTTCGGGCCGTGGGCCTGCCGCACGACGCCAGCGAACGTGCGGGCGGTGCGCCTCACCGGCCCTTACCGCTGGCACCGCGCGATCGGACCACGGCTGTCGCTGGCCGACCATGGCCTGACCTTTGGCTCCACCGCCGCCCGCGGCGTCTGCCTGCTCTTCCGGGAACCAGTGCGTGGCATCGACCCGCTCGGTCTTATCCGCCACCCGGACCTGACGCTGACGGCCGCCGACCCGGACAGTCTTGCCGCCACCGTGCGCCGCCACGCGGGCCTTCCCGGCTCGGACAAGTAGCCGCAGGTGCCGGTTATCTCGTCCGCAGTGGTGCCGACCGGGACAGGGCAGGCCATGCGGCCGGGCTGGGGCTGTTCTTCATCGCACTTGGCGTCGCGATGATCATCGCGGACGCCAATGCCGATAATGGATGATCTGCACCACTCTTGCTATCCGGCCGCATCCCATGGCCGCGCCGAGTCGGCGATCTGTTGATGTGGCGGCGCAGAACCCGTGGAGTTCGCCGATCCCCGTAGACCCAGGCCACGGGCATGGCTCATGGTTTTCGTCGAGCGTAATCCAGGACCTGTTCCCCAGGCAGGAATCGCTCTGCGCGGGCCTTCGGGCGGCAAAACGCCTGGTCACAAGCACCCGCCCTGCTAAAGGTTTGCCACTCGAATGCCACTCGCCCGAAGGAAGTACTCGGTTTCATATTCGAAAAGTTCCCATAACCTGGAGCCCCCTTACGGAATCGAACCGTAGACCTTCTCCTTACCATGTATCGATCTGCGGTTCCGCAGCTGCAGGTAGCTCAGCTGACCTGCCAATACACGAGCACAGACAAGCACTGACAAGCGCTGGACAAGCTCTCGCCAGCGCACTTTGCCACTCAATCTGCCACTCGGACTGATCTTGCAACACGCTCCGCACTGAGATACATAGTTATCGACGATCCGCTATAGTGGAGGCGTGGAACCGGCCACAGCAGGAGCCTTGCTCCGCCAGGCGCGCAAGCGGGCCAGCCTGTCGCAGGTGGGCCTGGCCACCCGGGCGGGTGTCACCCAGAGCGTGATCAGCGCATACGAGTCCGGCCAGCGGCAGCCCTCCCTCCCGGCGCTCGTCCGGCTGGTCGAAGCGGCTGGCTTCGAGCTGACGCTGGACTTGCGGCGGCCGCCCGGCCGCCTGCGCCGGCTGTCAGGCCCGGTGGGTCGCCGCGTCCGCCGCCACCGCAATGACCTGGTCGCCGCTGCAGCAGCGCGCGGGGTAAGCAACCTGCGCGTATTCGGTAGCGTGGCCCGCGGAGAAGACCGCCCCGACAGTGACGTGGACCTGCTCGCCGACCTTCCGCCCGGGCTGAGCCTGTTTGGCCTGAGCCGCCTCGAGGCTGACCTCGAAGGCATCCTTGGCACCCGGGTCAACCTGATCCCCGCCGCCGATCTCAAACCGGGCGTCCGTGAAAGAGTTGAGTCCGACCTGATCGCGCTGTGAGTTACCGGGAGCGCCAGCGGCTGGCCGATATCCAGGCTGCGATCGATGCGATCCGTTCCCACCTGCAACGTGGCGATCTGTCCGACGGGCTGATCTGTAACGAAACTTGGGGTCCCCAGCCGACACGCGCCAGCGCCGGCGAGCCGGCTCGCTGGCCTGCGCTGGCTAGGGTTCAGCTTTCAGGCTGCGTGATCTTGTGGTGGGGTGGCTGGCGGGTGGTCAGGGCCGGGTGGCGGGCTGCCATCGCCTGGCGGGACGAGCGTGACCTGGTAGCCGAGGCGGGCGAGGGCTTGCTGGTGGTGGCGGGCCAGGTGCTCGTGGTTGCGCTGGTCGCGGTGGTCGTAGTAGTCGGCGCCGGCGTCGGTGTAGCCGGTGTCGTGCTTCATCACGGCCCAGGCGATGCATAGCAGGGTGTGCGCGACGGCGACGGCGGCTTTCTTCTCGTGGCCGCGGCCGAACCGGGGGGCCAGCCGCCGGAACCGGGCGCCGGGGCGGGTGGCGGTGCGGGCCACCGACCAGGCCGATTCGACCATCGCTGCGCGCAGGTGCCGGCTGCCCTGGCGGGTGGCGGCCCTCTCGCGTTTGCCTGCGGACTCGTTATCGCCGGGGGCCAGCCCGGCCCAGGCGGCCAGGCGGGCGCTGGTGGCGAACCGGGACATGTCACCGCCGGTTTCGGCCACGATGACCTCGGCGGTGCGCTGCCCGATCCTGAGGATTGTCATCAGCCGGGCGATCACCCGCCCGAACGGCGCCGCTGCCTGCGCGACGAGTGTGTCCAGTCCGGCGATCTGGGCGGTGAGGTGGCCGTAGGCGTCCAGGTGCAGCCGGCACATCTGGGCGTGCGCGGTGGTGAACCGGCCGTCGCAGGCCATCGCCAGCTCGGGGAGCTTCTTGCGCATCACCCCGCGGGCCAGCTGGGCCAGCACCGCCGGGTCGCGTTCCCCGGCGATCAGGGCCTCGATCATGTCCCGGGCTGAGGCCGTGGTCAGGCTGGACGCCACCGAGTCAATCTTGATGCCGCCGTCTTCGAGGACCTTGGCCAGGCGCTGCAGCTCGCTGGTGCGCGATTCGATGAGCCGCTTGCGGTAGCGGGTCCGCTGCCGCAGCGCCGCCACCTCAGCCGCCGGGATGAAGCTGGGCCACAGCAGCCCATGCTCATGCAGCTCAGCGATCCACTGGCAGTCTTCCAGGTCGGTTTTGCGGCCCGGGACATTACGCATGTGCGCCGCGTTGCACACACACGCCGTGAGCCCCGCCCCGGCCAGGGCATGGTAGACCGGCCACCAGTACACGCCGGTGCTTTCCATCGCCGCATCGGTGACGCCCAGCTCACCCAGCCAGGCTGCCATCTTCTGCAGCGACCGCCAGAACGTCCTGAAGCTCTTCACCGCCACGGTGCGCTGCCGGGCCCCTCATCGGGCAGCCGGACCGCGACCCAGATCACCTTCTTGTGCACGTCGATTCCCGCGACGCGCGGATGGACGATATCCACCGCCACCTCCCTGCAAGCCCCGATACTGGGTACTGGCACGCCGCCCGCAGAGCCCGCTACAAGATCGAGAATCTGTAACACGCGCTCGTAGCGGCAATCCGGGGTACCTACCGGGCAGGCTCCAGCGTCGGTCTGTAACACAGGCACACAGCGCCAAGAACAAGCGACGTCAGCGGGCGGCGCGCCCCAAGTTTCACTCATCCAGGGCGTCACATCAGTGACATGAAGGCTTTGACGCCGTCCGCATCCGCCTGCTGGAGATCGGCGAGGCGGTCAAAGGATTGCCAGACGATCTGCTGGCCACCCAGCCGTCGATCCCGTGGCGGCAGATCGCACGTATGCGCGACCACCTCGCCCACCGCTACTTCGACACCGCACACGCGATCTTGCAGGCCACCGTGGACGAAGACCTGCCCGACCTCGAACGCGCCATCCGTGCACTGGCCGATTCCCTGCCAGACGAAGACCCGCGCCGGGACCCCAGTCACAGGTAAACCGATACCCCGGGCAGGCCAGGCGAGAGACAGCACCCGTACATCGCCTCAAGCAGCATGGTGCAGCGTTACGAGTTGCTCGTGCCAGTAAGCACGTGTAACCGCCGTTACGTGCGGTCGCTCCGAGCATCAGCGACCTGGAAGGCGAGCGCAGATGGATCGTTCCTGCGCGCGAACTGGCTGAGCGCAAGCGGAGGACGCCGACCGTGCCGTCGCGGTCGGCGAAGAAGTCTGTCCCCAGTCCACCGGACCAGCCGATGCGGCCGCGCTGGGATCCTTCTGTCTTCACGGCCACGCCAAACCCCCATCCCATGCCGTCCCAGAAACCCGGGAAGAAGCTGTCCGCGGTCTTGCACTCCGCCGGCACCTGGTCGCTGGTCATCTGCTGCAGGTGCTCAGATGAGATCATCGCCTGGCGGTTGACCCGCGCTCCTTCGGCCAGCATCCGGGCGAAGCGGCGATAATCCCGTGCGGTGGAGACGAGCTCGCCGTGACTGACGTCGAACGACGGCGGCCCGGCGTAGAAACCGCCACCGGCAGGCTCGATCTCCACGAGTCCCCCGTCACCGTGCCGGTAAGCCGCCGGCAGCCGGTCCAGCTTGCCCTCCGGCACCCACAGTGCGGTGTCGGCCATCCCGAGCGGCCCGAAAATGTCGTCGGCCAGATGCTCACCGAGCGGACGGCCCGTCACTCGCGATATGAGGATGCCGAGCACGCCAAACGAATGGTGATAGCGCCATCCTTCGCCCGGCTGGAAGGCCAGCGGAAGTTCGGTCAGGCGGTGCAGCCACTCGTCAGCACCCATCGCCGGCGGCTCCGGCCCGGCCTCAGTGCCGTTCGCGGACATCGCCGACTGTAGCGGTGATGCCTGGATCACCATGCCGTACCCGCAGGTATTGGTCAGGAGGTGGCGAAGGGTGATCGCCCGGCGAGCCGGCACAGTGTCGCCGAGCTCAGCGGCTGGAAAGCGCAGCACCCGACGGTCAGCCAGCTCCGGCAGCCAGTCCACCAGACTCTGGTCGAGCTTCAGACGCCCGGCCTCCACCAGACGCAGCGCAGCAACCGACGTAATGGCCTTGGTCATGGACTGGATCCGCATGATCGCGTCCTCGCCCATCGGACCGCCACCGAGCGACGTCACGCCCGCAGTGACCACCTCGGCGTTCCCAGCGCCTAGGACCGCGACCCCGCCTGGAATCGTGCCGGCGTCAACGTGACGAACCAGCAGCTCCCGCAACGCTGTGCTCACCCCGGCGATCGTGCCACCCCCGACCGCGGGGATCAACCCAACACCCACGCCGCCGTCACGGTCGGTCCTGGCCGATGAGCCTGCCTTCAGCCCGGCCGGGCCGATCAGGCCGCGGCGCCGATCGGCGCCGGCTCAGCAGTCGCCGTAAACGCCGGGCAGGCCATCATCACCAGCGGCCTGCCCCCTGGAACCCTAGCCAGGCGCATAACAGGGTAAACGGGGCGCCACCAGCTACCCGCTTGTGCGCTGATCTCGCTGCTCGCGCTGAACGGGCTGCGGGTCTCCGGAGCCACCGGCGCCGGCATCGAGGCCCTGGCCGGGATCAGCAAGCCCGCCGGGCCCCACACGCGCCACGCGTTCATCACGGCCGCGCTGGATGCCGGGGTCCCGCTGTGCGATGTCCAGGAAGCCGCGCCCCACGCTGATCCACGCACCACCTTGCGCTATGACCGGGCCCGCACCTCGTTGGCCCAATTGCACTGGCACAGTTCCTTCGGGCCGAGGTTAAGGCCAGGCGGGCACTGTTCCGGCGACGGTCATGACCAGTACCAGGTCCTGGATCTGCCCGCCGGTGAACCAGGACCGGACGGCTGGGGTGTCCTCGAGCTGGAGTTCCCATTGCCCGGCTGGGTCCGCTCCGGTGAGCGGGATCCACGCCGTCGCGCCCGGGCGGCGGGTGCTGATGATGCCGCCAACCGTGCTGGCCGGCCCGGCCTCGGCGGTCTGCCCGGCGAGCGTGTGGCGTAGCGCGGTAACGGTCAGTTCGGTGGTGAAGCCGTCGGCGCGGAGGGCGAACAGAGCGAGCTGCGCCACTGACAGGCCGTCCACGTTCGGCGGGAAGTCCGCCGCGGTCAGCGGCAGCACCGCCCGCATCCGCTGCGCCGGGTCCTCGACCGTGTCGGGGTTGTTGAGCGCGTACCACACGTCCGGGAATTCGTCCTGGACGCTGAACGCGCGGTCCCCGGTGAAGCGCCGGTCAAGGCGGCGCACCACCTGCTGCCGGTAGTCCCGGCTGTCCAGGGCGGTGTATTCGAGAGTGAGCAGCACGTCGGCGATGGTGCGGTAGTCGAACGGGTTGGCGGCTTTGGGCATCTCCAGGTGCCACACCGTGTCCACACCGCTGCCCTCGAACGGCAGCAGCAGCCCGGAGTCAGGCTCCAGATCGAACAGTCCGGTGGCGTTGACCGGCGAGGTGAGCGCGATCGACTCCGGGTCCCGGCGCAGGGTCACGGTCTGAAACACGTCGCGGAGCACGACCGTGCGGGAGATCCCGGAGGTGGACACCGTCGCCCGCAGCCCTCGCACCGGCGGGACCAGCGCGAGGATCGACCATTTGACCTGCTTGGCCAGCCGCAGGTAGTGACCGGGGAACTCGCGGTCGAACAGGTCCTGCGGGGTAGCGAACGCCATGACCCCGGTCTGGCGGAAGCGCTGCAGCTCCTCGGCGGCGAGCTGGGCGACCGACAGGGTCTGCGTCAGGTGTAGCTTGCGCTGGTCGGTCTGGAACGCGTACTGGTCGAGCCGGGTGAGGTCCTGCAGCAGGCGTTCCGCTCCGGTCAGGCCGCGGCGGTCGGTTGAGTCAACCGCACCGCCGGTAGCCGGGTCGGGTGGTCCCTGCCAGTAGTCGTCCTGGATCAGTCCGTGGTTCGCCTCCTGCCGCTCGAACGCCAGCTGTGCCTGCGCCAGCCGGGCGAGCGCGGTTGACTGCCGCAGGAAGTATGCGTAGACCTGGTTGAGCACGCCGCTCATCCACTCGAACAGCTCGGCGCTGGTGAACTTGGTGGCGAGGAAGTCGGCGGTGGCTGCGGCGTGGGCCAGGTTCACCTCGGCAATGGTGCGCTCCTGCACGGCGATCTGCTGCTGGATCGTCGCCAGCGCGATCTGATCGGTGCCGAGCTCGATATCTTCGATGGCCAGGCTCTGCTGCAGCTGCCAGTCCTCGGCACGGCGCTCGAAGTCGCCCTTGGCCTGCTCGATCTGTGCGTCGAGGGAGAACCCGCCGCCGGCGCTGGACATGACGTCGCCGAAGCCGCTGATGACGCCGCCGACGCTCTTTTGGGCGAACGCGTTGACGACCTCGCCGATGCCGTGCACGATCCCGCCGGCGGCCTCCAGGTCACGCGCCAGTTCGAGGTCCTGGAGCTGGTTGCGCTCGTGCTCGTTCGGGCCGGCCGCCAGTAGCTGGCCAAAGTGGTCGGCCTGGATAACCGCCCGGTCCCGCTGGGTGGTCGCCTGCTGGATGCCGATCGCGGCCGCAGCGACCTTGAGGTCGTTCTCGCCGAGCATCGCCTGTGCGACGGTCAGGTCATGCCTGGCCTGCAGCAGCGCGTAGTTCCCGGCGTCGGCCTGCTCGGCGGCTGCCAGGAAAGCCGTCTCCAGCTGCTGGGCGATCGCGGTCAGGTTTTTGGCCCGTTCGGCCAGCACGGCGTAGCGGTACTGGCTGGGCTGCACGCTCTCCCGGCCGGCCGCTCGGGCAGCGTTGACGCGATGTTCAGGCCCTGATGGATCTTGCCAAGCGTGGTCTGCGCCTGCGTCTGGAGTGCGGACTGCACCGGGTTCGGCGGGAACGGAACCGGGTTCGGCGGGAACGGAACCGGGTTCGGCGGGAACGGAACCGTATCTCCCGTCAGTGAGGCCGCGTCCGGCGACTGGAGCAGGTCGAGCGCTGCCTCGTACAGTGCGCGGGCTTGGGCGTTGGACGCCGCGGTGGCCCGGATGAACTCGTTGTCGCCGTAGGCGAGCAGGCAGCGGGCGATGGACAGCACGGTGAAGCGGGTGTAGGCGTCCGCCCGGTGCCGGGCCACCTCGTGCGGGTTGGACCCGTCGACCGGCCACGTTTCCGGACGGTCGAAGGTGGACTGGATCGTGTGTTCGGCCGCCAGCCCGGGAAAGATCCGCCGGACGTCGGCCGGGAGCTGGTAGGCGTAGGCGCAGGCGTACCAGTCCAGCGCGGGCACGAAGTCGCCGGCGTCGGTGAGAGCCAGCCCGAGCGCGACCGGCACCAGCCAGAAAAGCTCCCGCACGAGCTGGTCGGTGTCCGCCGAGACGCCGAAGAGTGGGGCGAGCGTGATGCGGATGTTGTCGAGCTGGGCGTTGGTGTGCTCCTCGGTCGCCGGCGCCAGCCGTTTGAACGTGTCGTGCAGGTCGTGATGCAACTGGTCGTTGATCGTGCCCAGGACGCGGTCCAGGTTGTCCGCAGCGAGCTGGCGGGCGCGCTGCGGGGTGATCCGGGCCGCCCGCAGGTCGCCCAGGAACTGGGTGTAGGAGCCGGTCGGCTTCAGGCTGAGCCCGTCGGGCAGGTACAAGCCGGGGAAGAGATGGTTCTCGGGGTAGGCGAACGAGGTGATCGCCGCGTACCAGGTCTGGTAACTGCCCAGCCACTCCCACTTCGCGTCGAACAGCGCCTCCTGCCCGATGCTCCAGGCCTGCCCGCTGGTGCTGATCGCGAGCCGGCCGGAACGCAGTGAGAACAGTGCTTCCAGCAGCGTCTGCGCGGCCTGGTCGGCCCGGGTGGTGAGCGCGGCGGAGTCGGCGAGCAGGTCGATGCACAGCTGCCGGGTGAGGCGTTCAGCGGTGGCCTGCGGCTGCTCCGGCGGCGCCTGCCGGGACCCGATCACCGCGATGATCTCGTCACGTGCCACCGGCAGCACGGCCGCCTCGGCGGCCTGGACGACCGCCTGCAGGTCACCCTGCAGCCGGTCCAGCTCGACGGCCCGCACCTGCAGCGTCCGCTGCCAGTCCAGATGCATCTGCTGGTCGGCCCGCCAGGCTGACGGCGGGGCCGGGGCCAGGCCGGCCGGGGCAGGAGGCGGATCGGCGACGAACTGCTGCGGCTGCAGCACGATGTCGGCTGCCCGTTCCTCCTGCCGCCAGCCCGGGAACTCCCGCCGCTTGTGCACCTGCACCAGCACATCCCGGAGGGCGGTCCACTCCGAGGTCAGCAGGCTGCCGGCGGACAGCAGAGCGCGGGCGCCGGCCAGGTACCGGAACGCGTCGAGGCCCAGCCGCACCGGCCCGAGGACGTCGGATACGTCCTCACCGTCGGCGTCCCGGCCGGCCACGGCGGGCACATCGATCGGCCCGATGTGAGTCGCCACGAGCTGCTCAAACGTGGCCAGGGTGCGGTTGCCCTGGGCGATCGACTCGTCGATCTGGCCGGCCAGGCCGTCGACGAATGCCTGCCGCGTCGCCCACAGGTCGTGCGCCGGGTCGCCGTCGTGCTGAACGGCCAGGTTCGCGGCAAGGACATGGTCGGGATCGATGACCGGCAGCGGCGGGTCGCCACCGTCGCGGGTGGAAACATCTTCGGCCTGCCAGCGCGACCGCTGGGACGCCTGCCGCCACGCCTGCAGGGTGGGCAGGGCGGTGATCGGCGCGAACGGATCGGTGCCCGTCATCGCGCGGAACCCAAACGTGGCCTCCAGCTGCGCGTCGGTGATCTCCTCGGGGCTGAACGTCAGCAGGTCGAGCCGGTCCGGCCGCGGGCCCTCGAGGTCAATCCCCAGCCGGGCGGCCAGCACCTGCCGCTGAGCCTGGCCGGCGATCCGGGCCAGCCGCAGTTCCGGGGTGGAAGTTCCCAGCTGGCGGAGCAGCGCCTCGTACGCCAGCCCGCGCAGCCGCTGATCGGTGCTAGCCGGGACGGGCGCGGTCAGCGAGCCGCGCAGCACCTCGACCGCGACCCGCCGCTGGTCCACCGGCGCGGTGGCCGCCGCGAAGACCTGCGGGTCCTGGATCCGGTCGTATGGCTGGTGGAATACCCCGGCCAGCGCCGCCCGGTCCGGCCCGCCGGACTCGCCGGGGATCTGCACGAACTGCCTGGCGAAGTCGGTCAGCTCCCGCACGTAAACCGTCATGCCGAACACGATCGCCGGGTCGCTCTGCTCGAACGACTGGTGCACGGAGATGCTGCCAGACTGGGCGGCGCTGCGCCCACTGGAGTCCCGCGCAGTGACCGTGAACTGGTGGTCGTCGGCAGTCAGCGACAGGTGCGCCCGCCAGATCGACCAGTCGTGGCCCGGGCTGGTGTCCACCGCGGACGTCTCCGGCCCCTGGTCCACCGACACACTCACCCCGGTGATGCCGGACTGCCCGCCGGACGTGGTGCCGTGAATGTCGGCCTCGAACGGCAACGTCGCGGTCACCACGTCGGCCGGGTAGTCCGGAGTGATCGTCAACTCCGGGGGCCGGGTCTCCAGCTGCACGCTGACCTCGGCGCCACCCGGGTCGGCGTCGTGTGGCTCGTGGCCCTGGTCCCGGTCATCGAACCAGGCCGCCTGGGCCGCCACCGAGATGACCAGCGCCGAGCCGTCCGAGATGCTGGCGGGCACGGTCGCCCCGGCCAGTTGCCACAGGCCGTTCGGCTGGACGCTCAGCGTGCCCTCGGCCGGCGCCAGGTCGTTGAACGTGATGGTGACACTGGGCCGACCGGCAAGCTTCTGGTGGCTGCCGACCGTGCTGGGGTCCAGTCCTGCTGATCCCTTGACCGTCAGCGTCCGGCCCACCTGAGCCCCCGGCGCCGGGGCGGAGACACTGACAAGGGTTCGCGGGGCGGACCCCACCCCAGGTTCCGCATCCGGCACCGCCTCGTTGCTGGTCGGCGCCGGCACCGAGCGGGCCACCACGGCTTTCCCCGGCCCGGCTTTGACGACCGGCCCGGATCCGCCGTTCCCGGCCACCGGCACGATGCGCCAGGGCATACCGGCGGCGAGGCCCGGGCCGGTGAGGCCGACTGGTTGCGGGGTTACCGCCGGTGCCGCGGTCACCGCCGCCGGGACGGCAGCGGCGGACGGCACCGGCGCGCCTGAGGCGCTGCCTGGCGGGCCTTCACTCATCGCGCCCGGCGGCTGCCCGGCCACGGTGAACGACGACAGGTATCCGGCTGCCTGCTCCGGGGCGGGAACTTGACGGCCCACGCGATGGCAGACCGGGGTGTAGTCCACGTGGTCGCCGGGTTGCAGGCGGGGAAGCCAGGCCCGGAAGTACTGCGCCTGCCGGGCGCCGTCGGCGTGGAGGAACACGGCGGCGGCCGTCACGGCGGGCCCGCCGTTGACCCGGTAGCGGACCTGCACACGGTTGCTAGGGTCCTGGGGCGCCACCCCGACCGTGATGCTGGTGGCCGCGCCGTCGGCCGGCGTTGCCTCGATCGCCCCGGCTGGGGCCGGCGCGTCTGGTGTGCCGTACCACAGGGCAATCCCCTCATTGTCTACTCGCATCATTGATCCTCCTTGCCGCCCCTGGTTCGGCCGTCGCCCGTCCCAGCCGGCACCCTGTCGTCTCACGTCTCCGCGGGCGCGACCCGTCATCCGGCCCCGGTCCCGCGCCAGGGCCGGGGCCGCCGCGGCCGCTGTTACTGGAACTCGAGCCGTATCACCGCGGAGTTGTCCTTCAGCCTGAGCGCGAGGCGCTCCAGCACCCGGAACCGGTAGTTACCGTCCACGTCCTGTTGCATGAACGCCGTCGTCGCGTCGGTGCCCACGACCAGATCCACGGTGTTGCCGCCAACCGACACCATCGATCCGGTGAATTGCGGCTCCGCATCGGCGGTGGTGGCCGCGGCCAGCGTCCCGGAACCGTAAAAGCCCGCCGTTGCCAGTGGCTGGATGCGGTCGGCGGGCATGATCAGCGTCCCTGCCAGGGGCGCGTGGGTGTCCGCGAACGGGATGGTCTGCAAGGTCAGCCCGTACGGGCCGTAGTGCCCTTTGTCCTGCAGCACGGCGTAGCCCTGCGCGACCGCCTTGAACGTGTTCTCGCCGTACACCGGCACCTTGCTGGCGGGATCGCTGCGGTCCACCGTGATGACCTGCTCCTTGGGCAGTTCGGGCACCGAACTGGACGCCTCGGCCGGGATGATATCCAGCAGCCCGAAGTCCGCCGGGACACCGCGAGAACGGATGTTCTCCTGGAAGAAGCCGGTGCCGAACGCCACCTGCCCCCGGAAGATGATCATGTCTTCGGCGCGCACTAGCAGGTTGGCGGCCCGGGTCGCCAGCGTGACTGCGGTGCTGTACCCGCGGTGGGCGTTGGCAATCTGGCTTTCCTGCTCGAGCTGCTGAGGTGTCAAGGAGAATTCCACCCAGAACTCGATCAGCCGGGTGACAGCCCCCTCGTCGACGGCGAACGCGCCGATCACGCCCGCCTCCGCATCCGGTGCGCTCACCGAGTCGGCCGGCACCGTCGTGGTGTGGTCGGGCACCGGGTGGATCGGCAGGTACTTGGCGGCCACCCGGACCCGCGTGCACTCGTCGTGCACCGCCATGTCGATGTAATCCCAGATCTCGTTGCTCCAGTAGATCTTGTCCCGGCCCCGGCTCTGGATCACCGTGCCGTTCGCTGACCCGGACGAGCCCGCAACCTGCGGGGCCGCCGTTGGCTGATAGGTCATTTGCTAGTCCTCCTCGCTTGATGCCAGCGTCTTATTGCTGAGGCGATGTCGTTCGTGAGGCAGCGGAGTTGGAATCAATACTCCGGGTGCGGGGATTCGCCCCATATATCCACATTCTGCCGCGCTTCGTTAAAGGATTGGCGCATTCGGATAAGCCATTCCGGAAGACGTGCAGGGTGTGGCTGAAGAGGCCCATGCAGATTGCATATCGCCTCGTTCACCGTGTCGAGGAGCGCTTGGAGGTCCGGCCTGATTCGCACCAGCCGGGCGAGCTGGGACTGCACTAGCCGAGCCAGCTCCACCGTTGTCCCCCGTTGTTGTTGTGCCATTGCACGCCGCAGCCTGCCCACCCGGCCTCTTGGCTGCGCTTCGAGGATGGGGTCGGCCGCAACCTCTATCACTTCTGCCCAGCCTTCCTCAGGATGCCCACCACCACCGGTGCCGCCACCGGGTTGGGTTGGCGATGGGGGTCCGCCGACGCCCGGCGGATCGGGGGCGGGCATGGGCTCACGCGAGGGTTCGTTCGCCGATGTCGGCGCGTCCCGGGGTGTTCCCACCGCTTCGGCAGCGCCTTCCGCGCTCGGCTCAAGCGCCATGCTGGACACCAGCTCGCCCCATTCGATCGGCCCGCGGAGGGCGGCTTGGTGGATTCTGTCGAGTGCGGCTTCGTGTTGTTCCCGGGTGCTTTGGGATGGTCCGTTGAATTCGTCGTAAAGGTGGACTCTGCTGGTATGCGAAACAACGATGCCTTGATCCTGAAAGTAAGGCTGGAGCAAGAGGGTCCGCGCCTCCCATCCGCCCTTCTCGAAGTTATTGATCAATTCATTCGCGAGAAATTTGTTCGCAACGCCGCGGTTCGTGCACTGAAATCCCTGCCAGACCTCGGTCGCGTCGAGTTTGCCGTTTCTGTTTGTGTCGAAGCTGGCGAAGACGTCGTCTCTGTTGAGCGTGACGTACTGGGCCTCGAGAGCCGGATGATCCTCAGTGGCGGCATCCGCGCCCCCGGGATCGGTGAACCTGATGGGATTGCCCCGGGCATAGGTGTACGGGTTCGCTCCCGCAGCGGCCCCGATCGGGTCGCACGACAGCCACCGCGCCGTGCCCGGTGCGTAGAACCGCGCGCAGTGGTAGGCGAGCCCGCTCTCCTCGTCTCGTTCGGCGCCGGTGAACCGGTACCGCTTCCTGGTGAAGCTGCCGAAGGTTGTTTCGCCGTAGGGGCTGAACTCTTCCCGGTTGGTCAGGGCACCGGTGTCATCCACGACGGCGTTGCTGCTGCCGAGGTGGTCGGCGAGGTGGAACTGAACAGTGGGACCGGTGTCCCGCGGATGAGCGGGCCCAAGGCGGACCAGCGCGATGCGCTGCCCATCGCCCAAGATGTGCAGGTTGTTGTTCGTGCCCGCAGTCGCTCCGTTGCCCCACCGGTGGTGCTCGAATACCCCGCCTAGGTAGTGCGTGACCTCGATCTGGCCGCCCTGCTTGCGCACGAGTTTCTTCACGCGCTGGCCGTGGGCGTCGTAGAGGTACTGTGCGTACACCGATGGCTCGGCCGCCCCGGTCTGGGTACGGAAGACCGTGAGGTGGTCACGGTGGCCCCATGCGAAGTGCCGGGAAGTTGCTTCTGACAGCAGGTTCCCGTTGCCGTCGAAGCGGTAGCCGTAGGTGATGCTGCCGGCTGTGATCGTGCGCAGCCTGTTGTCCGCCGGTTCGACGGCGAAGGCACGGGTGAAACCGCCGGGTTCGTTGCGATGGTCGAGCCTGAGCAGGTTGTGCGCCTCGTCGTAGGTGTAATGCTCGGTGTAGGCGCGTGCTTTGGTGAGGTCGGTGCCGCGCGGAGCGTCTTGCCAGGGCGGCTGGTCGGGTGGCAGGTCGCATTCGCGCCCGGAGGCCGACAGCAGGCGGTAGAGCGGGTCGTAGTCGAAGCTGCGGTCGAGGGCGTCGCCGTTGATGAGTAGTTGGCCCAGTGACTGCCCAACGTTGCCGAAGGCGGCAGGATTGCGGGGGATGCCGCTGCCCGGCGTGCGGTCGATGATCCGCAAGATGTTCCCGATCAGGTCGTACTCGTAGCCGTAGTCCTGCAGCACCGCTCCGGCCGGCTGGTAGGTCGCGGAGTCCGGCTGGATGTATGGCTCGCTGCGCAGCCGGGCCAGCCGGAAGGTGTGCGGGTCATAGGCATACCGGGTCATTACGCCGTTGCCGTAGGCGATGAGTGCCCGCTGGCCTTTCGCGTCGTAGGCGATCCGCTCGACATAGAGAGTGCCGTCAAGCCAGACCCGGTCCAGGCTGCCAGCCCGGTTGTACTCCGGCCGCAGCTCACGGCGCCTGCCCTCGACGTCCTGCGGGAACTGCGCCCGCTCGATGCGGTTGAGCGCGTCGTAGGCGGCTGTCGTCTGGTAGCCGACCGACTCGAGCAGGGCGTCCTCGAGGCCATCGAGGTCTTGCTGGATTCCGGGTTGCCAGTCGACACGGAACGGCGTGACCTGCCAGCCATTGGAGGCTGCCTGCTTGACGACGGCGAGCATGGGTTCATCGGCGATGACCCGCCGGGACCGGTCGAGTACGTTGCCTTTGAAGTCCACCAGCGCCACGGTGGTGAGCCCGGCTTCGTCGTGGTGACGGGACTGGCGGCCGAGTAGGTTACCGGCGCGGGCGGCGTCCCGCTCGGCGGGCGGCTGCCCGGGGTCACCCGCATCGCCGTAGTCGATCCGCTGCCGCAGCGTTACCGCGGTGGTCGCGTCGTCCCTGGCCCAAGTCCGGGTCGGCCGGTGCAGCAGGTCGAACGCGCACAACGTGACGGCGCCCTTGCTGTCACGGTTCTCGATGGGGTTGCCGAGGGCATCGGGGACTGTGTCCCGGCGCCCGGCGTCGATGCTGTCCATCCGCCAGCGGCGTTTGGCCAGGTCGAAGGAGTACCGGAAGGCCTCCCGCCGGAGGGAATCGGAGATCGAGACGATGTTGCCCTGGATGTCGTAGGCGGTCCGGGTGGTGAACCAGGCGGTACTGGCCTGCTCCGTGGAGCCGTTGCGGGCCACGACTCGCACGGTGCGACCCAAGGCGTCCACCTCAATGCTGGCTGGGGTGTTCCAGTGGCTGGCGTACGGCTGTGCCTCGGCGGGGTGGGTGCGGCCGGCATTGTCGTTGGCGTCGTAGGTAAAGGACTCCCACGGCGTCGGGGAGTACGCTTCCGGGCCGGTCAGGTCGCCCGGGACGCCGAACACTACCCGCTGCTCGCTGCCGTTCGGGTTCAGCGTCCGGAGGACCTGCCCGCGCGGGTCGTAGAACATGGTGGCCTTCTGCCCCAACTGGGCCTCGAGCGGTGCGGCGTAGTCGAAACCCGTGGAGAAGAACGGCTCGTACTTGTGCACCACGCGGCCCTTGTTGTCGTAAATCTGCCAGCCGCTGACGATCACGTTGTCCGGGACTCCGGGGGCCCGCGTCCGGCCGACAGTGTCGCCGGTCGGCGCGGACTGGTCGGTGGTGATCACGTTGCCGCCGAAGGCGGGATCGCCGAACAGGGTGTCCTCGGCCTGCGCCCGGGTCTGCAAGATGCGGCCGAACCCGTCGCAGTACCCAACGGAGACCAGCACCTCGTCGCGCTGGCCGGCGGGGACGTTGACCTGACTGTCGTGGTGTACCCGGCGGACCGTGCTGACCGACGCGGGCTGGCCGCGCTCGGCGAAGGCGAGCAGGTCGTAGGCCATGCGGGTGCTGGGCTGGTCGCGGTCGCCCTCACCATCTTTGCCGCGTACGAACCCGGCGGTGACCAGGCCCGCCGGGGAGAAGGTCACGGCGCTGGTGTTGCCGTTCGGATCAGTCAGCTCGCGCGGCTGCAGCACCCGGTAGTCGTTCACCGCGCTGGTCTGCAGCCCGGCCGCGTCGGTCGTGCCGGCCGACAGCAGGTCGTGCTCGTCGTAGTCGGTCCGGGTCTCGGATCCCAGCGGGTCCAGCGAGGACAACGGCAGCCCGCGCGGCGCCCGGGCCGGGTCGTGTGCGTCGTAGCGATGCCGGGCGGCGGCGATGTAGAACCCGGCTGGCGAGCCGGGAACCTCACCGTCGGCGTAGTGGATATAGCCAGCCAGCTGCGGCAGCCGGTCGCGGAACTCCCGCGGGTACTCACCGGTCCAGCTGACCGTTCCCGGGGTGAGGTAGCCCGGCCGGGATCCGACGGCCAGCGGATCGGCCGGGTCGTACAGCGCGTCGAGAAAGCCGTCGGTGAAGGCCAGCGTCTCGGTCCGCACCGGCAGCCCGTGCTCGCCGAGCTCGCCGGCTGGCAGGCCGGCGAACGCGTCGCCGTCGTAGAAGGTGCGGGTGTGCCCGGTCATCCGCAGCGACACGCCGCTGCCGCCCGCGGGTGGTCCGGCCAGCACGGCGTCGCGCAGCTGGGCCACGGTCGCCGTGCCGTCGTTGACGATCTCGTAGCTGGTCGTGCGGCTGACCCGGTTGACCAGGTAGTGTCCGGTGTCGTCACGGCGGGCGTAGCCGGTGGTGGCGTAGGTGGCCAGGTAGGGCTGGCTGGTGCCGGTGCCGGGGGCGAGCGGGTCGCGGCCGCGGGGCACGGCGATGGCGACTTGCTGGGTGGGGAAACCGTACTCGTCGAAGCCGGTGGGGAAGGTGAACCGGGTCATCGGGTCGTCGCCGCGTTCCCACTGGGTGGTTCGCTGGCCGAGGACGAACGGGAAGAAGATCCGTTCCCGCACGTCGTCCGGCGGCCCGGCCGGCGGTGCTTCCTCCCGGATCCCGCTGATCGACTCGGTGACCGTGTACGGGCGGTCCTGGCGGTCGGTGGCATCCAGCGCGTACAGCTCGCCGCGCAGTAGCTGGCCGCGCAGGGTCCGCAGCGCGGCCCGGCGGGCGCTGCGGGGCAGGCTGCCAAGGAACGCGGTCAGCTCTGGCGGGCGGGTGAGCATCGGCCCGTCGCCATTCCAGTACTCATGGCTGAGGTCCAGCTCGGCCCAGTCACCGGCCTCGACCGCGGCGACCGGCCCGGGATGGAACCAGTTCTTGGTCAGCGTCGGAGGCGAGTAATGGTCCGCGGACACCGCGCCGGGCCCGCTGGCCGGCGCGCGGTCGAAGGTCTCGGTGTCGAACTGCTCTACCATCGCGAAGCCCCCGAACTCGCGTTCCACTCCGTCCCAGTAGCCGTGGTGGTAGCGGTATTCGGTGGTCAGCCGGCCGCCGGAAATGGCGTCGGTCACCTCCACGCGGGCGACGACGTGGACCGGGAACGGCAGTGTGGTCCGCCAGCGGCTGGCCGCCTGGGCCTGGTCGCGCAGATACTCGGCGGTGGACGGCTGGTAGGTCACCCGGGTGAGCGCGCCCAGGTGGTTGTCCATCTCGGTGAGCAGGTGCGGCTTGACGCCGCCGGTCAGGTCGAGGAACCGCAAGTGAGGCCGGCCGGATCCGTCGGCAGCCCGGCTGTAGAGCAGGCCCGCCATCCCAGTGCCGTGCAGGTCGGCCAGCTGGACGGCGTCAGTGCCCACCACGTCCGGGGTGCCGGTGATAGTGACCGGTTGTTCGGTCCAGGCGTTGCCGCACTGGTTGCCCCACAGCAGCACCCGGCCGTCGTCGACGTAGACCAGGTCGGCGGCGCCGTCGCCGTCGAGGTCGCCGAGCAGCACCCGGCGCGGGTCATAACCGTCAGGCAGCCGGGGCGCCCGGCGCATCGTCACCATGGCCCCCCAGCGACCGTAGCCGAGGTTGGGCCAGTAGGCGATATTACCGCTGCGCAGCAGCACAATGTCGTGCAGCCCGTCGCCGGTCATGTCGGCCAGCCGCACCCGCGGGTCGGCTAGGTCGATGCCGGGGCCGCTACCGTTGCTGACCGCGGTGCGCTGCCAGGCACGGCGCGGGTCGGGGTCGTTGAACCAGCACTCCAGCCGGGTGCCGGAATGCAGCACGTCGGTCAGACCGTCGCCATCCAGGTCGATCAGCTTGACGCTCGGGTCGCCCAGGCTGACGCCCGGGGCCCGCGAGTAGGGCCGGAACGAGCGGCGGCTCCACCCGGCCGCGAAGGTCATCGGGAAGTACCCAGCTACCGGTGCCCGGGACCCGGGGCTAGGAGATGGCACGACGAGGTCAGGCCGGCCGTCCCCATCGGCGTCCAGGAACTGCACGCCCGGCTCGCCGAGGGAATACGGCGGTGCCTCGTCCATCAGCCGGGGCAGCTCGAACCGGCCATCCCCGGCGTTGCGCCAGTACCGCCGCACCGCGCCCAACTCGACCAGGTCCGGCAACCCCAGGCCGCGCAGGTCCACCAGCGCCAACGTGGCGTCGCTCAGCGGCGCCGTCGGCAGACCCGGGCCCGTCAGCGGCTGGAACCGGCGGCCGGCCGGGTCAAAGCCGGAGTAGGCGAACGTCAGCGGCGGCAGCGGCTCCTCCGGGGGCTGAGCCTGAACGTCGATGCCGACGGCATCCACCCGGGTCAGCAGCGAGACGCCGTTGAACGCGGCCTGCTCGTACCCGCAGCGGTACTCGCGCGCGACCCTCTCGATGCCGTCCGCGGCGTGCGTCGAGACCCGGATCATGCGGCAGCGGCGCGTGGTGCGCAGCTCGAACCCGGCCCGGTAGTCCGAGAACGCATCCGGCCGCGGCTCATACTCGAAATCGACGGTAACCAGGAAGGATGGATTGCCGCGATCGCCGTAGTCCGCGTAGGAGATCCGGGCCAGCAGCGGATGGTCCCAGGCATGGGTGCCCTCGGTGCCACGATCGGGCAGGTAGTCGTACCGGACCAGATTGCCCAGCGGGTCCTGGGTCTGCGTGATCCGCCAGCCGAATATGCGCCCCGGGCCGGCCGGGTCGGCCAGCACCGCCGGGTCGCGCCACCCGGCGCCTGCGTCAGCCGACCCGGGGGTGCCATACCGGGTGAGCAGCCCGTCCTTGCTGCGGACCTCCCAGAAGTCCCCCGTGTCGTCGCGCACGTGCTCGATCCGCGCGAACAGCCCCTCGGTCCGCGGCCGGTACCGCACCCGCCCCGGATAGGCGCCGGCCACCGGCACCAGATCCTCCGCCCCTGACAACACGAATGTGTCAGCCTGGCCGGCCTCTGGCGCGGGGCCGTCGGTGTAACGGGGCAGGCCCCGAGAGGTCTTGCGCGAAACTCCCGGCACACTGAGCTGCCAGCCCAGCCCGAAAGGCCCGTTCCCGTTGCCAGTGCTGTAGGTCAGCGTCAGCCGCGGCTGCATGCCGCGCCGGCCCGGCGGCACCGCGATCGGCACCGAGAAATTTCCTGTCCCGGTGAAAAGGTCCGGGGAAAACTTCTCCCCTACCCCGCTGACCGCGCCACCGCCCTTAGGAAGCGAGATCACCGACCCTTCCACAGTCGAATCCGCACCAGCGTCGCTCACGGACCTGACCTCCCTACGTCACCTGTGTAGAGACGACGGCCGGTCACCGGATACAGGCCGGCGCGTCTGTGGGCGCTCACCCGTCGCTGGAAGATCAGACAGGTGGGTGGACGGTGTGACGCCAGGCTTGCTTGTCATGGACGTTCCTCCGGTGTGCGACACCGTGTTCTGCGCCTCAAGGGTGAACTGCTCGAGCAGACCGGCGCGATGGCCGACGACAGATCGCCGACCGCGAGCCAGAGAGAAGCCACGCAAGCAGATCGGCGGCAGTGCGCGCGGGCACACAAGGTGCACGCCTATGCAGCGGTTCAGTAGCTGAATGTCGTCGCCGCGTCGTCTCCTATCCACTCCCACAGCTGGACGGTGCCGGCTAGTTCGGCAGACGGCAGCAGGCTGGCCGTGTCCAGTTGCTTGGCGTTGAAGCAGACAGTGCAGACCATGTACCGGCCGCCTGCTTTCTCATACCGGGTGAGCAGGTCAGGCAGGGGTGGGCAGCCGTCACAGGCAACCCCGGCCGCCACGCCTTCCAGGGACAGCCGGACCGCCTCCTTCGCCTGGAACATCAGGGTCTGCCGCCCCGCCTCGGCGGCGCCAACCGCCACGAGGAAGGCGACGGTCACCTTCTCCGGATCCTCCAGGCCGGTGGTAAGGCTGATCACTGCTTTTCCTGCCATTGCTGCCTCGTCTCGGGCTGATCTGGATGGAACCTGGCGCCTGCTCACCACGCTGACAGGGCGGCCGGGGCTCAGGGGCGGCCGGCCGCGGGGAAAGGAGATCATCTACATGGGTGCCCCCGCTTGTTTCTGCTGGCATCATTCTTGGCTCCGACGGCGGGCCTGGCATCCGTGCACAGCACGGATTCCTCGTCCGTGCGGTTTGCGAGGATGTGACCATGGAGCCAGCAAGGCAGGCTCGCCTGGGGGCAGCAGGGGTGACGGCCCGGGAGGCGGAGATACTCGCGGCTATCGGCCGGCGGCTGACCAACGGCGAGATCGCGGCCGGGTTGTCCATTTCCGTGCGCACGGTGGAGAGCCACGTCTCCTCGTTGTTGCGCAAGCTCGCGTTGCCCGGCCGACCGGAACTGGTCAACCTGGCGCAGCAGCTCACGGGTGGGCAGTTGATACCCGCATCCACGACGAGCTTCGTCGGCCGGGACAGTGAGCTCGCCGAATTGAGCGCCATGCTGGTAGCGAGCGCGCTCGTCTGCCTGGTCGGCCCGGCGGGATGTGGCAAAACCAGGCTCGCGCTCGAGGCCGCACGCCGCTGGCGCGGCGAGGCGCGCATCGTGGAGCTCGCGCCCGCGACGGGCCTGGATGTCAGCGCCCTGATCGCGGCTGGCCTTGGGATCGGGTATGAGGCCCGTGATCTTGTCCCGGCTGCCCGCGTCGCCCTTGCCGGAAGCGATGCGCTCCTGGTCGTCGACAATTGTGAACACGTCCTCGGCGCCGCGGGTGAGGTGCTCGGGTCATTGGCAAGGGGTGTTCCGGGCCTGCGCGTTCTTGCCACGAGCCGCGAACCACTCGGGCTCGATGTCGAGCATGTGCTTGCGTTGCGGCCGCTGGGGCTGCCCGCCGGGCCAGGCGTACAGGACGTGCGGGCCAGCGAGGCCGGCCAGCTGTTCCTCGACCGAGCGCTGGCCGCCTCTCCACGCTTCCGCCTCGACGAAGCGTCCGCTCCTCACGTCGCCGCGATCTGCCGTCGGCTCGATGGGCTGCCGCTGGCCATTGAGCTCGCGGCCGCCCGGGTCCGCAACTTCGATGTCATGGAACTCGCCGAGGCCCTGCGGCACCGGCTCGGTGTCCTGGAACGCCCGGGACAGACCGGGCGGCACAGGTCCCTGCATGCCGCGATCGAGTGGTCCTGGCAGCTGCTCGGTGGCACCGAGCGCCGCTTGCTGCGCCGCCTCGCTGTGTTGCCCGGCGAGTTCACCCTCGCGCTCGCCGAGACGGTCGCGCGCAGCCCGGCGACCGTCGAGGTACGCTCCGCGCTGTGGCGGCTGGTGGAGCAATCGCTGGTCAGCATGCGGCTGCCAGCGGGAGAGCCAGCACGCTACTGGCTGCTCGACGTCATCCGCGCATTCGCGCGTGAGCACGCCGACCCCGCAGCCGATGAACAGGTCGCCAGGGCGCACGCGCTGTTCTTCTGTGACGCCGCCAGCGGCGCGGCACGGGCTCACTACCATCCCACCCTGGGCACGCCGCCGCCTGCGGAGGTTGACGAGCCCAACCTACTCGCCGCGCTTGTCTGGTCTGCCACACACGACCCCGGCCTGGCCGATCGCCTGCTTGTGTCGGTCAGCCAGCTTGCTGATCTTGAACCGAGCAGGCAGACCCTTGAGGTGATCTACGAGGTCGCCGACGGCTGCCCGCCTCACTGGAGCAGCGAGGCACTGGCCCGGGCCGCCAACACCGTCGCGTTCCTGCGCCTCGACCATGCGGAGCAGCTCGCGCGCAAGAGCGCTCTTGCCGCCACAAGCCAGCGGGACAAAGCCTTCGCCAGCTGGGCGGCCGGCTGGGTCCACGCGTACCGCCATGATGAGAGCGCGGCGGTGAATTGCCTTGACGTCGCGCTCTCGTATGCCAGGAGCGCCCCAGACCCGTGGCTGGAAGCTTCTGCGCTGCAGGCACGAGGCGTCGCGCGGACCAGAGCACAGGACGCCTTCGCCGACTGGGAACAAGCCATCAACCGGTTCGTGATCTCCGGTGACCTGATGCACGCGAGCAACGTGCGGTACATGATCGCCAATAACGCGGTGGACACCCGCACCCGTCTCCAGGACGTGCCGATTTGGCTTGATGAATGCGAGTCATACGCGGCGGGCCGCGGATACAAGCATGAACTCGCGCACAGCCGCCGGGTGCGCGCAACTTACGAGCGGATTCAGCGGCGCCCGGACACCGCGCGGCGACTGCTCGATGCGGTTCTGCCGGTCTTCCGGCAGGCCGGTGACTTCCGCTGCATCGCCCGGACCCTCCTTGAGCTCGCACAGCTCGCCACGGCCGACGACCCGGCGGCCGCGGCGGGCCTCCTTCTCCAGAGCCTGCGAGCGGCCGCCATCGCTAGCGGCCCCGCCACGCACGCGCAGATCCTCGCCGAGCTGATCACCGCCGCAGCGGCAGCCGATGACCTGGTTCTTTCCGCCCGCTGCCTCGGCGTGCTCGACGCGCTCGGCCACGCGGCAGGGCCCGGGGCCGCTCAACCGGCCCTCCCATCTGCGGACTCGTCCGTGGAGCGCACCCTGCGGGCGCCCGCCTACGCGACCTACATCAGCGAAGGCCACGCGGGCGGCGTCGATCTCATCACGGCGCTCTACCCACGGTGACGTCCCGCGCACGGGCATGGCGGGGACGTGTGTGCCCGACGCGCAAGCCGCTGGGCAGCCCATAACGGCGGGCGCGGCATGGCGGCCGCAGGGCGTGCGGCGGCCCGGGGGAGCGAGACGGCGGGCCGCTCGGGGCCTGGCGTCGCTCCCGGGGCGGCTCAAGGCAGTCACGCCCGATGGCGAATCCTTCCCCAAGTTCGAAACATCCTGGCTCTGCACGTCGGTGAGGGCGGCAGCGGCACCTACATCACGTGGTCGTCCACGGTGAAGATCATTCTGCGCACTGGGGCGAGTTCCTGCAGGCGTGCCGCGTCGGCCGCGGTCGCCTGGCCCTCGGGCGAGGCGACCGCGGCGCGCAGTTCGTCCATCGTGTCCCATTCCAGTTCGGTGACCAGGTAATACGGCGCGCCGTGAAGGATCGTGAGATCCCGGCCTACTGAGTACCGGCGCAGTCCCTTCAACTGGCGCAGGAGCGGAATGTGAACCTGCTGGTAGTGCTGGTCGAAGAGCCCGGGGTCTGCCGGAGCCTCGTAGAGGGCGAGGAAGCGGGCCGTCATTACGCTGCCCTCCAGTGCCGGCTGGGGACGGGGAAAATCATGGCGCTACGCTACGGCCACCGACCGCAGCAAGGAGTCCTACTCGCTGACAGAAAAGAGCCTGGCGCTGATTCCCGTGCTGGTCGAGCTCGCGAACTGGGGCGTGAGCTACGACCCTGACGTGGCCGCGAACCCCTTCTGGATCAGCAAGGCGCAGACCGACCGCGCTGGGTTGTGCCGGCTTATCCGCGACACCGTACTGGCTGGCGGCTCGGTGTTCCGCGGAGAGAACAGCGTAATCGGCCAGCTCGAGCGA
Source organism: uncultured Actinomycetes bacterium (assembly GCA_963837515.1). Taxonomy (GTDB): domain Bacteria; phylum Actinomycetota; class Actinomycetes; order Streptosporangiales; family Streptosporangiaceae; genus RYN-230. The sequence goes on along the minus strand of CAWINT010000008.1, from coordinate 389,823 downwards.
GCAGCGCCACCTGCCAGGCCGACCCCCTCCACCCCGGCCACCGAATCAGCAGTTCCGCGCCACCGTCAACTTGTGACGCGCGCCTGGAGGAAGCAAAGGCGAAAGAGAAGCGCTCCTCAGACCTGGACGATGTGAAGCGCGCGCTGCTGCAACGCCTGGTGGCAATCAAGGACATGGATCACCAGTCCGTCCCTGCTGAGGCCCTCGGCCGGCGGAAGTGCCGCCGACGCCGCCGGCTATATCACCGGCCAGGTTTGGGGGGTCAACGGCGGCCTGGACATGTAGCGCAGGAGCGTAGTGAGGACAGACCAGACGTGTCGCTGGTGCAAGGCCGCCGCCGACACGATGGCGTCACCGCTCCTGACATCTGCGCACGCCGAGACTGGCGTGAATGCGGCTTGGTGATTGGATCCACGAGGTCCGTGCTGGCGCACATCCCGTGGCTGTTCTGCTGATGACTACTGGCCCGGGCACGGCGATGGTGAGCGGATGCCTGGGCTATCAGGCCACCATTATCCATCGGCTTGAGCCGGCACCTGGCCCATGCCCGGCCCGGGCGATCCTGCCCCGGCCGGTCATTCCGCCTGGTCCGGCCGCCTGGGGGAGCGGAGACGGCAGGGGGCCGTGGCAAAGACCAGGAAGCCGCCACCTGGCGACCTTAGTCACCAGTGTGGGCATGCCGTTTCTCAGCGAGTTGCCGCTTGGGATTGATCGCGGGCACGGCCACTGGCTCTATCGCTCTCCCAGCTCGCACCTTGCCAGTCCACTCCTACGAGTCGTCGAGCTGCGTTCGTCGCCCGAATCAATGGTCCGCACAAAATCGGCAACTGCTGCCGCATGGAGGTGCAGGGCTTGGCAACATTCCTTACTATTTCGTAGTGCCCAAGCTCAGAGACCGGCAGATGGTCAATACCGTCCCCCAGGGCGAACCGGGTACCTCATCCCGGCACCGGAGACGCTCTACTGCGCTCCATCTCCGGAGAAACGGCTGCTCGGCCAGCCTCGGCAGAATCGCGAGTGCCACTCGAGTGGCACTTTCCGGAGGGTGAAATAGCCGGTTCGACATTTGAAAAAGCTCTATTACCTGGAGCCCCCTTACGGAATCGAACCGTAGACCTTCTCCTTACCATCTAGGGGCAAAGCGGTCGATAGGAGTCGTTGACGCAGCTCAAAGGCTTGTGCCGGTCATATGTGGTCAGTGAGCCTTTTCCATCCTGATCTTGGTACGGCGCGGCGTATGGCCTGATCAGGTACGGCGTGTCGGCTTGGGACGCGGTACCTAACAACCCTGGTAGATGGATCGATCGCCCACGATCAAACACCGTCTGCCGAGGGGCTCTGATGCTGTTTTACCCTGCCGCGCTGCCGTTGTCATCGAAGACCCTGAACTACACCGCTGGGGTGATCCGCCGGCACCGGCGGGTGATCGGGTCGCCGTGGCGGCGTAACCAGTCAGGCCCCCAGTTGATCTGCGGTGTGTCGGTGCTGGTGCCCGGTTTGTGATCATGGTTTGGTTCGGGGGTGCCGAATCCGGAGCAGCCGTCGTATGAGGAGCTTGCTGCCCGGAACGCGGAACTGACGGCGCGGGTCGCGGAGCTGCTGGCGGTGGTGGCGGAGCAGGCCGCGATGATTGGGACGCTGCGGGCCGAGGTGGCGGCGCTGCGCCGGCAGGCGGGCCGGGACTCCTCGAACTCCTCCCAGCCCCCGAGCCAGGACAGCCCCGCGGCGAAGGCGAAGAAGAAGGCCGGCCAGCGGGAGGCACGGCGGGCGCGGCCGGGCCGGGCGCAGGGCGGGCAGAAAGGCCATCCGGGTGCGAGCCTGGCGTGGGCCGCCCGCCCGGATGAGACCCGGGTCGTTGAGCCGGGTCCCTGCGGCGGGTGCGGCGCCTGCCTGGCCGGCGCTGACGGGCGGGTCGCTTGTGCCGTGCAGGTCGTGGATATCCCGCCGGCGGCGCTGAGGGTGACGGAGTACCAGATGATGCGCCGCACCTGCGGGTGCGGGCAGGTCACGGCCGCTCCGCCGCCGCGGGGCGTGACCGGCGGCCCGGTCTGCTACGGCCCGGACGTGGTGGCGGCGGCGACGCTGCTGGCCAGCACGGACGTGATCGGGATCGAGCGGGCCGCAGACGTGATGGGCGCCTTGTTCAAGGCGCCGGTCTCGACGGGTTTCGTGTCGCGGTGCCTGGTCCGCCTGGACGCGGCGTTAACCGCCGCCGGGTTCGAGGACGCGCTCAAGGACAGCCTGAAAGCGGCGGAAGTACCCGGGACTGACGAGACCCCCGCCCCGCTCACCTCGGCGGCCACCAGCGCGGAAGGCTGCGGGAACCCGCACGTCTATACGGTGCGGACCATGCGGGCCTATACCGGCGGCGGGCCGGACCTGATCTGGTACGGCGCAGCCGGGAACCGCACCAAGGCGGCGATCACCGGGTTCGGGATCCTGGACCGCTACCGCGGGGTCCTCGTCCGCGACGACTACGGCGGCTACCTCAGCTACGACACCACGCTGGCCGGCGTCCAGCAGTGCCTGGCCCACCTGTATAGGTACCTTGACGACGCCTGCGCGACCGGCCCGGAATCCCAGATCTGGACCCAGCAGGCCGGCGACGCCCTCCGCGAGGCCGCCGCCGCCGTCAGGACCGGCCGCGCTGCCAGCCGCGCCAGCCTCGACCCCGCGCTCCTGGCCCGGCTGCGCCACAGCTACGACCAGGCCATCGCCTACGGGATCTCGGTGAACCTATCCCGGCCCTGGCACAAGGGCAATCACCCAGGGCTGATCCTGGCCCGGCGGCTCAAACGCAAGGCCAGCCAGGCCTGGCTATTCGCCACCCGCTTCGACGTGCCCGCCACGAACAACGGATCGGAGAACGCCGTCCGCGGCTACAAGCTCGCCGCCAAAATCAGCGGCTGCTGGCGCACCCTGGCAACCCTGCAGCGCCACTGCCGCATCCGCTCCTACCTCACCACCGCCCGCAGCCACGGCCACCACCCCCTCGCCGCCATCCGCGACGCCCTCAACGGCAACTGCTGGATGCCACCCCACCCAGCATGATCAACTAACCACGCACCCCTGACTGGTTACGTGGCGGCGGCTCAACCCGGGCCGGCAGGCGATGCTGGTGCTGGCCTATCTGCGTAAAGGTGACACGTTCGCCGAGCTGGCCGCCGGGTCCGGCGTCGGCACCACCACGGCCTGGCGGTATGTGCATGAGACGGTGGCGCTGCTGGCGGCCCGGTCCCCAACGCTGCGCCGCGCGCTGCGCGACGCCGGGAAGGCCGGGCACGCCTACCTGGTTGATCGACGGGACGTTAATCCCCATCGACCGGGTCGCCGCGGACCGGCCGTTCTACTCCGGCTGTGAGGATGTGGGTGCCGCCTCATGCTCGTGGCCTGACCCGTACTCTGGCTGGCCGCAGTGCCTTGTGCTTGATCTGTCGGCCACCGGGCGTGAGGAGGTAAGTGCTGCCGCCGGACCGGCGGGCGTGACCCGATAGGGGCCTTGCCGCACAAGGCGCCATCACAGTCCTGACCGCCCTGCCCGGCCCGGCGCTGGCCACCCCGTTCCCGAGCGATCAGGAGACAGGCCGACCGTGTCCAGCATGCCCTCTCAGCTGCCATCCCGCCAGCGCCCGGCCGTCACCGGGCAGCACCTCAATCCGGACCACGATGTCGCCGGCGAGGTGATCCTGGGGGTGGATACCCACAAGGACATCCATGTTGGCGCAGTGATCAGCTCGCTGGGCGTGCTGCTTGGCAGCCGGGACTTCCCGGCTACGGCGGCTGGGTACCGGCGGCTGCTGGCCTGGGCGCGCGCGCACGGGCCCATCCGCCGCGCCGGGGTGGAGGGCACTGCCTCCTACGGCGCCGCGCTGGCCCGCATGCTGCGCGGCGCGGGCATCAAGGTGATCGAGGTGAACCAGCCGGACAGGGCCAGCCGGCGCCGGCGCGGCAAGACCGACGCGATCGATGCCGAGGCCGCCGCCCGCGCGGTGCTGTCTGGGCGGGCCGCGGCCGTGGCCAAGTCCGGCGACGGGCCAGTCGAGATCACCCGGATGCTGAAGCTGGCCAAGACCTCAGCGGTCAAGTCCCGCACCCAGGCGATCAACCAGCTGAAGGCCGTCCTGGTCGGCGCCGACGCCGCGCTGCGCGAATCGATGGCCGGGCTGAGCACGCCCCGGCTGGTGAAGGCCTGCACCCTCCTAGACGACGACGCGGCAGCCAGCGACGTCACGCGGACGACCCGGTACACGCTGCGGCTGCTCGCCCGCCGGATCACCTCCTCACCGGGGAGATCGGCGACCTTGACGCCCGGCTGGCCGCCACCATCGGCCAGCACGCCCCCCAGCTGCTCGCCCGTAACGGCGTCGGCCCCGACACAGCCGCTGCGCTGCTCATCGCCGCCGGCGACAATCCCGGCCGGCTGCACTCCGAGGCCTCGTTCGCGGCGCTGTGCGGGGTCAGCCCGGTCGAAGCCTCTTCTGGCAAGACCCAGCGCCTGCGCCTCAACCGCGGTGGCAACCGGCAGGCAAACGCCGCCCTGCACCGCATCGCCCTGTCCCGCCTGCGATGGGATCAGGCCACCCGCGACTACGCCGAACGGCGCGTCCGTGACGGCAAGACCCGCCGTGAGGCGATCCGCTGCCTCAAGCGCTACATCGCCCGGGAACTCTACCCACTAATCACCAGCCCGCCAGCCCAGACGATCCCAGCAGCAGCGGCCACCGCCAGTTGACATCCATAGGGGCATCAAGCACCGCCGCCACGGGATGAACCTCCAGGTCATCGCCACCCCGGACGGGGAGATCGTCTGGGTGTCCGGGCCGCTGCCCGGCGCCGTGCACGACCTGACCGCCGCAAGGATCTGGGGCATCGCGCGGGAACTGGCCGGCTCCGGGCTGATCGTGCTGGCGGACAAGGGCTACGCCGGCGCCGGGGACCACGTGCGCATCCCCTACCGCGGCCGGGGCAAGCCCGCCTCCCAGAAGGACGCCAACCGCGCCCACGCCAAGCTGCGCAGCCCCGGCGAGCGCGCGAACGCGCAGCTCAAGTCCTGGCGGATCCTAAGTAAACTCCGCTGCTGCCCCTGGAAAGCCGGGCAGATCGCCAAAGCCATCCACGTCCTTCAAACCCACGAGATCACAGGATGAAAAAGGCTCAGTGTCGTGCGGTGCGGTTGCTGCACTTTGATGCTGCACTTCCATCGCTTAATGTAACCGCCATCGATGATCATGCCGCATCGCCATAGCTTGACAACCGCCGAATTATTGACTCTTCAGAGTCAACGAGGAAGGTCTCGCCGGGTGGCGCTTGTGGACGACGTCCGGCGTCGGGCGTTACGAGCCGGGTTCTGTTGGCGTGGAGTCGGCACCGGCACGCGCCAGGCTTTCGGCGGCGGCGCCGGTCGCCGCGATTAGGCGGTCCGGATGGGCGAGCAATGTGCTGAACTCGGGCTCGGCGATTAGTCCCTCGATGGTCTCGAGCGCGCCAATGCTTCCGCCGGCCTCCTGCCAGTCCTTCGCCGTCCGTGCGCGGAACTGCATATCATGCCGGAGCGCCCGAATCGCGTCGTCCGCTTTCGCGAAGGCTTCCTGTATCTGCTCGCTTGCCATGAACTCGGCGGCTGCGGGGGTGGCGTCTGCCACTGCGCGTTCGAGCGGGGGAAGCTGGGAGATGAGCGACTGGAAGTGCTCGCGTTGCAGCGCAATGTGCTTGGGGTCGTTCGCGGCGAACGCCCCCGCCAGGCGGCTATCGGTTTCGGCGAGTGCTTCGACGGTCGCGATGACGTCAGCGACAGCCCTGCCGAACCTCGTGAAGGGCTGAACTTGTTCCACGTCGAGGAAGGTGACCGGGATGGGTTCGTAGGTTTCGCGGAAACGTTGGTCTGGAACCGGCGGATCACCCGCGATCACTCCGGCGATCGCCGCAGCTGCCGCAAGCGAAGCGGCGGCAGACACGAGACCAGCCGCAACCAATCCGCCAATTTCTCCCCCGACCGAAGCCGCGACCAGCGCGGCGATCAGCAATGCGGCGGCGTTCACCATCAGCATCGATGCTATCCCAAGCGCTGCTTGCTTCTGCGCCGAGACTTCGACTTTGACCGTGATGTTCTGCGTGGTGAAGAACGGTGCAAACGCGTTCCCGTAGGGGTCAGTGATGTCGAGGCGGACGCGGTATGTGTAGAACCGGAACACCGGAGCGCTCGTGATGAATACACCTGAGACGAACCATGACCACGCCTTCGAGAGGTTGACTGTGGCGAACGTGACAGGTATGGTGCCCCCTGTACCGAGCGGCGCACTGCTCGCGACCGAGCCCATGGCAAGCTCGCCTGCTCCTCCGGGGGCGCCGGGTAGTGCCATCGTCTCGAGCAGCGTGACTGCGAACGTGACCGGCTGTGCCGACTTGTTGGCCAGTGTCCCGGCGACTACATACTTGTCGTTCTTCCACATCACGGTCCGGAACACCGGCACGCTCCAGCTCCACCACGTGTCGTCGACGGGAGGGGGAACGATGAAGAGGACCGCGTCGGTGCTTTCGAACGGCCCGTCTGTTCCCGTTCCGGTTAGCACCAGTCGAAGCCTTAGCGTGCCGACCCGATAGACGCGTCGCGCGAGGTCGTCAGGAAACGCCGACGCGGCGACCGGAGGGGATGTGAAGTGTCCGCTCACGACTGCCTGTGAATCGTGCGCAGACAGGGTGTCCATATAGAGGACGGCTTGCGGGTCGGCGTTTCCGAACGCGTTGACAAGGTGAAGCGAGACGGTGACGGCGCCGAGATCGACGCGTGGCCCGCCCGGCCGGCCAGGATTCCCGCCCGGCCAGGATTCCCAGCGAAAGTTGATCGGTGCGCCCGGGGTAACGACTGAGTCCGTGAAAAGGATTACGGTGAAAGCGGCAAGAGTAAATGTAGGAATCCCTGGAGTCCAGTGAGTGAGTGGGCCGCGCGGGGGCATTTCGTTGCTCCTTACCAATATTATCGGACCGTGTAAGTTCTTTCCGGCGGATAACGCCGATGACAGCGAACTTGCTCATCGCTTTCTCGCTGCCACTGCCGGACCTGCCGTCCGGTCCGGATCAGCGTCCCTCCCGCCACGGCAAGCTGGACCGCGGTGACTTGATCCACGGGGTTTGGCGTTACTTTACGCTCGTTTTACCCCACTTGCCTCACCCGGCAGGGGTGATCCGCGCCCAGGACCTCTCCGATCATGCAAGCAACTATCCACCGCCTCCGAAGCCGCCGGGGCGCGATGATCAGGGATCGATGGATCGGTTCCTGGCCTGGCTGAAGCCACTGGCTGAAGCCAAGTGTCCAGCCTCAAGACACCTTTGGCAGCACCCATCCAAGCGCAAAACCGCGATCTGAGTAATTCTTCGTAGGAACGACGGTCCGGCCAGCACGTGACCCCCAAACATCCGGTCTGGCAGGGCAGCAACCGGTCAAGATCAGATCCCGGCCTGAGACGACGAATTCAGCACCCCACAAAATCGGGTAGTCCGCCAGGAAACTAAGCGGCATTCCAAAAGTTCTGCTCGTAACCGGGGGGCAGCCAGGGACTGGTCCAGGGCGCGGTGGCGTCGAGCATCTGGCCCGGTGATCAGTTGCGGAAGTAGGAGTGGATCTGGCGGAGGCGCCCGGGCCAGGTGACGGCGGTGTTGGCCACGTAGTTCTTCAGCCCGGCCCAGACGCGTTCGACCGGGTTGTCGTGCGGGCTGTACCGGGCGCCGTACAGCAGCTCCAGGCGGGGTTGTTTCTCCAGGTAGGCGGTGACGGCGCGGGCGTGGTGGATGCTGTCGTTGTCGCAGATCACCACGATCACCGGGGCGCGGGGGAAGGCCTCGGTGAGCATCCGCAGCAGGGCAATGAAGTCGGCCGCGCGGCGGCGGCCTAACCGGTACACCCACCGCCCGGTGGTCAGCTCCAGCGCGCCCAGCACGGTGACCTGCCGGTTCTTGCCGGGGGCCGGACCTGTGGCCGGGCGGCGCGCAGCGTCCAGCTGGCCCGCACATGCGGCAGCAGGTTCAGGTGCGTCTCGTCCTCGGCGCACACCACCGCCCGGCGCGGCAACTCCAGCAGCCGGGCCACGATGCCGGCCACCACATGGTCGTGATCAGGGTCGCCGCGGGCGGTCAGCTTCGGGCGCCGCCAGATCGCCACCTGCCGCACCCGCCGGTACAGGGTGCGCGTGCTGACCTGCGGCCGGCCCAGGTAACGCCATACCCGCACCAAGGTCCACGGCCCCGGCCGATCCAGCAGCGCGGCGATCCTGCTGGCCAGCCGCTTCCCGCCCAGCGGCGGACGGCCACAGCGGGGCCTGCCGGCCAGCCCGGCCATCCCTTCGGCGCTGAACCGGCCGATCCAGCGGCGCACCGTGGCCGGATGGCACTCCAGTAATTCCGCGATCTGGGCTGCCGGTAACCCCTGCACCGACAGCAGCACCATCACCGCCCGCGCCGCTTGGCGCCACCGGCCCCGCAGCCCGGCCCGCAGCCGCTCAATCTCACTATCACGACCGTTGGCGAACACGCAGACCGGGCGCATACTGACCACGACCTCGCCGGTGGGTGGACGATACAGGCAACCTCGATCCAACCCCCGGCGAGGCCGCTGTCAACGCCTGCTCATCGGGTCGGCTGCCTCGTCCCAGTTACGCGCAGGACTTCTGGATAGGCGCTTAGGAATTCAATATGGATCCCGGCCGGGCAGACTATGGCGAGCAGTTGACCGGCCGCTCGAGCCGCAGTGCTCCAACGCACACCGGGCCCGATCTGCTGACACTCACGCAGGTTGTCGGGGGAGCGGGTCGTCGGCGGTGACGGTGCGCGGTCCGGCCTGGATCCCCATGGTGCGGTAGCGGCGGGCGGCGCGGACGAACTTCCTGATCGACCAGCCTGTCTGGTTTTCGATCCTGTGCCACTCGAATACTCGATTGTGCGGCTGACCTGGTCAAACGTCAGTAGACCTGATGCAATGCTGGTTAGCTGGCCGGGTGCTGCTCAAGATCGTCTACCTGACATGCCGGGTACTCGGCGTAGCTGTCCTACGACGAGGAACGCCCCAACAACCGCACGTACCCGCGCACTGAACTGCCGGCCTGGACAGACCGGACGGGGTGAACGAAACCAGGACTGGACCACGCGATCCGGCGATTGTTGGCGCGGCTCGCCGCCGGGCCGGTAGCACACCACCCCGGCGATGCTGACCCGCCCGCCGCCGGCGCCCCGCACCCGCACCACCGGGCGGGCCCCGCGCCGCGCCCAGGTGCGCCCTTTCGGCGGGCTCAGCCCCTGGCCCGCCTCGTCCTCGAAGCAGACGAAGGCGCCCAGGTCACGCGCCGCCCTTTTAACTGCGGCCACACCTCGGTCTTCCACGCCGCGATGGCCTGCTCGTCGCGCTCCATCGCCTGACGCACGGGCACCTGGGCTGACCAGCCGTGCCGGCGCATCAGCTTCCACGTGCCCTCCACCGTGTACCCGACGTGAAACAGCTTGCCGATCAGCGTCTTGATCCGGCCCAGCGTCCAGCGCTGGTCACCGGCGAACCCGTGCGCCAGCGGCCCCCGGGCCAGCTCCGCCTCCAGCCGCGCCCACTGCTGCGGGCTCAGCCGCTCCCGCGACACCGGCCCCCGCGACCGCAGCGCCTCCGTCCCGCCGTCCCGCCAGGCCCGCCGCCACCGCCGCACCGAGCCCTCGCTGACCCGCAGGTCCCGCGCAATCTCGCTGATGCCGTCCCCGCGGGCGAACCGCTCAGCCGCTTCCAGCCGCAGCCACTCACGCCGCTGCTGCTCGGCAGGTGTGTACCCGCCCCGCTGTGCATACCGCATGCCCCGGTCATACGCCGCAAACCAGCCGACGTCACGACCCCGGACTCTACGAGTTCAACCTGGTTAGCTCTACCTGTGCGCGCCGAGCGCCGGCCAACCACGGGACCTGTTCCCCATGCAGGAGTCGCTCTGCGTGGCCTATCCGCAGCAAATCGCCTGGTTGCAAGCACCCGCCCTACTACGCGTTTGCCACTCAAATGCCACTCGCCGGAAGGGGGTACTCGGTTTAAGGTTCGAAAAATGTTCACAACCTGGAGCCCCCTTACGGAATCGAACCGTAGACCTTCTCCTTACCATGGAGACGCTCTGCCGACTGAGCTAAGGGGGCGAGTCTTAAGTTGTCTGACCTGGGCTTTCGCGTCTACACGCGGCCAGATCAGGTCTGCACAGCGGTTCACCGGATCCTCTTTGAGCTCTGGAAGCCTACCGTACTCCGCGGGTCCTGCGTCCTCACGCCCAGCCCACCTGTCCTTCCGAACGATCCACGGCTGCACCGACGACGGCCCACTTGTGCGGCCACCGGCCGGAAGCCCAAGCGACACTCGAAGGCGACCAGGGCCACCGACGAACGTGACCGCCGCAGCGCTGGGCCGACGTCGGCACCCACGGGCACTGACCCGCAGTGTCAGCGATCATGAAATTGCGCAGTGAGGGGCGTGCTGCGATCACGTAATTGACCACCCCGATCACGTTATTGACCATGGTCAGGACGTGCGTGTCGGGGTGGACCTGGTCATCGGGAAGTCAGGATCATGCCTCCGTCGAGGGACGGGGGCCCGGTGGCGAGGAGGACGTTCGACGTGATCGATATCTGCGAGATCTTCACGCACTGGCATGCGGGGCGGTCGAAGAACGAGATCGCGGGCAGCCTGGGGCTGTCGCGGAACACGGTGCGCAAGTACGTGGCCGCGGCGGAGGGCGCCGGGATGGTGCCGGGCGGCGCGCCGCTCAGCCAGGACGAGTGGGGGCGGCTGGCGCGGGAGTGGTTCCCGGAGCTGGCGGATACCCGGCTGCGGCAGGTGACGTGGCCGGCGATCGGTGAGCACCGCGATTACATTGTCGCGCAGCTGGAGGCGCGGGTCACGGTGGCCACGATTCATCAGCGGCTGCGCGATGAGCGGGGGCTGGCGGTGTCGGTGGCCTCGCTGCGCCGGTATGTGGCGGCGAACCTGCCCGAGGAGGTCCGCCGGTCGCAGGTGCGGGTGCTGAGCCTGCATCCAGCGGTAGCCGGTGAGCAGGCCCAGATCGATTACGGGCTGCTGGGCCGGTGGGCTGATCCGGTCACCGGCCGGGTCCGGGCGGTCTGGGCATTCGCGATGGTGCTGTGCTGCTCGCGGTACCTGTTCGTCCGCCCGGTCATCACCATGGACCAGCGGGCCTGGACCGAATGCCACGTGGCTGCGTTCGCGTTCTTCGGCGGGGTGCCCGCCCGCCTGGTCCCCGACAACCTCAAGACCGGGGTGGACCGGCCGGACCTGTATGACCCGCGGATCAACCGCTCCTACTCGGAGCTGGCCGCCCATTACGGCTGCCTGGTCGATCCGGCCCGCTCGCGGAAGCCGCGGGATAAGGCGCAGGTCGAGCGGCCGATGCCGTATATCCGGGACTCGTTCTGGCGGGGCCGGGAGTTCACCTCCCTGGAGCAGATGCAGGCAGAGGCGGTGCGCTGGTCCGCCGAGGTTGCCGGGCAGCGGCCGTGCCGCCCGCTGGACGGCGCCGCGCCCGCCGCGGTGTTCGAGGCGGCGGAGAAGAGCGCGCTGGCGCCGCTGCCGCGCGACCCGTTCGTGCTGGCGCAGTGGTCACGGTGCAAGGTCGGCCCGGACATCCACGCCAAGGTCGGGCAGAGCCTGTACTCGGTGCCGTGGAAGCTCATCGGCCAGACCCTGGACGCCCGGTCCACGGCCACGATGGTGCAGCTGTTCTCGGGCGGGGACCTGGTCAAGACGCACGTGCGCAAGCCGCGGGGCAAGCAGACCGACCTGGCCGACTACCCGCCGGAGAAGATCGCGTTCCACATGCGCACCCCGTCCTGGTGCCGGAAGAAAGCCGCGGAGATCGGCCCGGCCACCGCGGCGCTGATCGGCGGGCTGCTCGCCGACAATGCGCTCTACCGGCTCCGCGCCGCCCAGGGCGTCCTCGGGCTCGCCGACAAGCACCAGCCGGGACGGCTGGAAGCCGCCTGCGCCAAGGCCGCCGCAGCAGGGGACCCGTCCTACCGGACCGTCAAGGGCATCCTCGCCGCCGGCACCGAGGCCACGCCCGTGCCCGCGCCCGCCGGGGACGGCGGCGCCCCGGCGTTCCTGCACGGCCCGCAGGCACTGTTCGCCGCGGAACCCGCCGCCGAGGGCAACGTGATCCCGCTGCGCCCCGCCGTTCCCGGCACCGGGGCAGCGTCGTGACCCCCCTCACCGCGAGCGCCCCCGCCGCCGCGACCCTGCTCACCACGGCAGGCCGCCGGCCTGCCACCAGCCAGCACACGACAAGGACGGACCTGGCATGACCACCACGATCGAGACCAGCTCACTGGACAAGGCACTGCGGGCACTCAAGCTGTCCGGGATGCTCGCCACCATCGACGCCCGCCTGGCCCAGGCCCGCGCCGGGGAACTGGGCCACATCGAGTTCCTCCAAGTCCTCTGCGAAGACGAGATCTCCCGCCGCGAGACCACCTCCATGACACGCCGGCTGCGCAAGGCCCGCTTCGAGGAACAGGCCACCCTGGAAGGCTTCGACTTCACCGCCTCCCCGAAGCTGCCCGCCGCCCAGATCCGCGACCTGGCCGCCCTGCGCTGGCTGCACGCCGGGGAGTCCGTGATCCTCTACGGCCCCGTCGGCGTGGGCAAGAGCCACGTCGCCCAGGCCGGCTAGCGACTCGGCGGGAGCTCGCAGAGTGGCGGAGCGGCGCTGCAGATTGCTTGGGAGCCGCGGCGGGTCGCCCAATATGCGATTACCCAAACACGCAGCCTTATTCGGCAGTACGGAACAAGGCTTCACGCCCCCAAACCAAGCGCGGGCCGGTAGGGCTGTGGTCGATTTACCCGTATTGCCCGCTAATGTCCAATTGAGTGTTTGGCAGCCGGTGGATCGTCTCTCAGTTAGTCACTCACCTCGACAGTTCTTCTGCATCTGGTGGCACCGTTGGCTAGGCATGCCTTTGCCCTTATGCGATACTTGGGCAAGCTTGTCCAAAGTCTGGACTGACGGGGGAGTCTACGTGAGCGCAGGAACTCTAGAAATCATCGGCACAATCCTAGTTGCTATTATAGGAGCAGCTGGCACTTCCATCGCCGCCTTGATTAGTTATCAGACTTGGCGGCAAAAGAAACAGCCAGTCATCGCAGGTATTGACGAGTGGCGAGAAGTCGTATCCGCGCAAAGGGTGTGGCTAAACAACATCGACACCTATATCAGGATTTTGGGAAGCGGCAGCGTTCAATCCGCCATAGGGCAGCTTCGACGGTACACGTGGGAGTTGGCCTTCCAGAGGGAACAAGCTCGGCTACGGGAAATGAGAGTGAAGGCGGAGAATATAAAGAGAATGGCGGGAGTCAAAAGCGCCGAGTATATAACTAGAACAACGACGGCACTACAATTGGCAAATCAGGCAATAAGCGCCGGGGATGCGGCCGGAGAGGGCAAGGAACTCGAACTTACGAGTGAAGCAACGCAGGAGATAATAAGACGACAAGCAAACGAGATAGCAAGCTCGGAAGCACAGAAAGCAGATCAATTGCTTACCGAAGTAAGGGAGGGTGAGAAAATTAATGCGGAGCGGCACAACCAATTGCCAGAAGGGAGGCTCTCGGGCATGTTCACAGAAGAGCCAGCTCCTGCCCTCCTTCAGTTGCGGCAAGGGAGAGCGGCCACCGCAGCTTGCCGTGACTTTAACTCAACAATAGAAAGGCTGCGCACACTTGTAGAGGAGCCACCGCGCGGGTCAGCCATAATGCGAAGCCTCGACCGACGTCGCTCGACCTCGTATCTTAAAAAAGCGATAGCGTTGCTGTCGAGAGCGCAAGCGAATCTAACTGAAATCTCTTACCTCAAGCCGGCATTACTTGGCAGCACTGACAGTGAAGAATCACCCACAGCCTAAATGAGAACAGACAACTACATGCCTGACCAGCGGATGAACCGGCCTGCCGGATAGGTCTTGTACCGTGGACTCCTGACCTCGGCCTCCAGTATTACCGCTGCATGAACGCGGCATCCACGTTCATGCCCGGTCGTCTTGGGCAACTGGTCTGGCCACCGCGTCAGTTGCTCGGCTGAAACGATCCTGAGCGCCATCTCCCGCTGAGTGGTGCTCTGGCTGTCCTCTGTCTCCCTGTTGATCTGCAGGCACGCGCGCATGAGTCTTGCCAATGACTTCGCTGCTGGTCACTCGACTTTCGCACTTTTCGAGTTGGTGGATCTGCGGACAGCCCGGTAGTACAGGCTGCCGGTGGCTTCGGGGCACCTCAAAGGGCCTGACGGGACAGGGCGGTCGCGACACACGGCATGAGCTGCTGCAACGCGGATATTGGTCAGTGCGCCTGGTGATGGCGGGAGCATCGGCGGTGCTTGTGAGACCGCCTTGCGAACGGAATCCCGCCGATGCTCCCGGACGTGACCCTACCTGTATCCCTGCAGGTGCTGCTGGTCTGGTTCCAGCCGTGTTTCACCGCCCCGTCGTACCGCACGTTCTGCGCGCTGGCCTGCGGGTTCTGGGCGCAGACCGGGCGGCGGACGGTGTGCGGGATGCTGACCGGCGCAGGCCTGTCCCGCGCCTGGCCGCACCACCGGGCGCACTATTTCTTCGCCCGCGCCCGGTGGCAGCCCGCTGACCTCGGCCTTGCCCTGGCCCGCCTGGTGGTGGCGCTGCTGGTCCCGGCCGGGGAGCCGGTGACGGTGGCGGTTGATGACACGCTGTTCCGCCGCCGGGGCAAGAAGGTCTGGGCGGCATCGTGGTTCCACGACGGGTCCGGGGCGGGGAAGGACAAGACCGGGTACGGGAACAACTGGGTCATCGCCGGGATCATCGTTACGCTGCCGGTACTGTCCCGCCCGGTGTGCCTGCCGGTGCTCGCCAGGCTCGTGGTCAAGGGCACAAACTCAAAGTCCCGGCTGTGGCTGGCCCGCCGCATCGCAGAAGACCTCGCCGCCGCGCTGCCTGGCCGCACCATCTGCGTGGTGGCCGATGCTGCCTACGCCGGGAAAGAACTCCGGAAGCTGCCCGCTACGGTGACCTGGACGACCAGGCTGCGCAAGGACGCCGCCTTGCACGAGCTGCCGCCGCCGCGCACCGGCCGCCGCGGACGGCCCCGCGTCAAGGGCGCCCGGTTGCCCGCCCTGCCCGCTCTCGCCGCGGCAGCCAGCTTCACGCCGGTCACCGTGACCCGCTACCGGAAAACCGCTGCCGTGCAGGCCGCCGCGTTCACCTGCCTGTGGCACTCCGTCTTCGGCTCCCGCCCGGTCCAGGTCGTTCTGGTCCGCGACCGCTCGCGCACCGGCTACGACATCGCCCTGGTCACCACCGACCTGGACGCCAGCCCCGCCGCTATCATCGAGCGGTACGCGGCCAGATGGTCCATCGAGGTCGCGTTCGAGGACGCCCGGCAGGTCTTCGGCGCCGGGCAGGCCCGCAACCGCACCGCCCGCGCGGTCCGCGCCACCATCCCGTTCACCCTGGCCTGCCAGACCCTGGCCATCCTCTGGTACGCCACCGCCGGCCACGACCCCTCCGACGTCGATGAGCACCGGGCGCGAGCCCCCTGGTACGCCACCAAGACCGAACCCTCCACCGCCGACATGACCGCCAAACTCAGGCGCGTCCTGATCGCCGCGAAATATCGGCAACCTCACGCTGACCAGCTGACCCCCGCAGAAATCAGCGCCATCCGCCTGGCCTGGGAGAGCCCAGCCGCATAAGTGAGAAAGTCGAGTGGTCACGCGCAGTACATGGTCAGCGCACGCGTTCCCTGGGACGAAACTTCCGCACTCCGTGTGACTTACGCCGCATCTTCTCAGCCGACTGCGCCGACATTCTAGAGCGTCTTATTACGCGCACAGCGGTCAGCCACCACTTGCGTCTACGCAGCTCAGCACAGCGATTCGAACGGGGTACTTACCATGGAGACGCTCTGCCGACTGAGCTAAGGGGGCAGCGTCCGGCCCGCAGGCCGACCGGCCCGCGCACCGGGGGATTCCGGCCACTCAACCCGACCGAGAACCACCGCGCCAGGAGAGCATACACGCTCTCTGCGGCCGGGCCGAACCAAAACCCACCGGCGCCGGCCGCGGCCGACCCGCCCAAGATCCTTCCGGCGCGCTACCTCGTGTCAGCCGACGCCTCCCGCCAGCTCCCGGAACGCCGCGAGCACGGAAGGCCACGCCGCCGACAGCGGATCGATCACTTCGAAATGACCGCACGCGCGCAACTCGCGGAGCACCACATCGTCACCCGCCGTCCGGGCCCGCCCGGCGAAGTCACGGCTCATCTCGACCGGCACGGCGCTGTCTTCACTCCCGTGCACGATTCGCACCGGCGCTCCCAGCGGCACCAACCGCGCCGGGTCCGTTTGTGCATACCGCTCCGGCCACTCACCGGGACCGCCGTCCAGCAGCCGCCCCGCCGCCCCTGAGCCCAGCCCCGCCCGGTAACAGGCCGTCAAGTCGCTGACCGGCGCCAGGGCCACCACGCCAGCCATCCACGGCTGTCCAGCGGCATCCCCGGGCACACCGGCGGTATCCCCGGCCACACCGGCGGCATCCGCGGGCACACCGGCGGCATCCGCGGGCACACCGGCCGCATCCCCGGGCGCACCGGCCGCCAGCCGGTGCCGCCCCGCGGCCCACAGCGCCAGGTGCCCGCCCGCCGAGTGGCCGGCCAGCACCACGGGCCACACCACCGGCCACACCTCCGGCCGCTCCTCCCCCGTCACCCCGACCCGGCGGCCCCCCGCCGACCGGCCCCCCGCCGACCGGCCCCCCGCCGACCGGCCCTCGGCCCACCGGCCCTGCACCACCCGCCGGACCAGCCCCGGCAGCACGTCCACCGCCGCTGCCACATCGTCGAACGTCCCCGTCCAGCCTCCGCCCGGCTGCCCCACCCGCCGATATTCGGGCGTGCAGACGACGAAATTCTCGGCCGCCAGCGCGACCGCCAGCGGCGCCACATGCGCCCGGTCATAGCGGACCCGCCAGAACCCCCCGTGCAGCAGCAGGACAAGCCCGGCTCCACTGCCCCCGGCCGCCGGGAATCTGACGTCAGCCACATGCTCGGCTCCCGGGCCGTACCGCAGCGCGGTATCCGGCGGCGGGGCCGGCCGGGTCAGCACATCCTCGGGATCACCGGACGTCATACCCTCACCTTGCCAGTCCGGCCAGTCCGGTCGATCCCGCCACCCGGGCCGGCACCCGGCCCACATCCGCCGGCATCCGGCCCACATCCGGCCACCATCCGGGCCACATCCAGCCGGCCCGACCGACCCGTAAGCTCATCCGGACATCATCGCTTCTTTACCTTTCGTCCCAGATAGCGTAGGTGTTGAACGGCAGCATCGGGGAATGGCCTCCCCCGAGGACAGCCATGCGCCCCGCTCGACGACGACATGTGAGGTCTCAACGAAGATGACCATGGCGACCAAGGCGCGTCCATGACATCAGCCCGTTCTGGGCCCTCGGCGCTTGGCGCTGTGGCCGGGGCTGCGCTGGTTTCTTCCGGGATCGTCGGCGGTCTGCTGGCCGGCGGGACGGCGGCCGAGGCGGCCACGGTCAGCGAGCCGGTCCACCTCACCGCGGCCTCGAACGTCTGCGGTCAGCCACCGGCGCACACCGCGGCGGCGGGGGACGGCCAGGCCACGGTGACCCTGGCCGCCGCTACTGTGATCCAGGCCACGCCGAAAGCCACGGCCAGCGCCACCAACAGCGCCTCCGCCACCAGCAGCGCCTCCGCTACCAGCAGCGCCTCCGCCACCAGCAGCGCCTCCTCCGCCACCAGCAGCGCGTCGGCCACTCCCAACGCCACCTCGACCGCGAGCGCGGATGCCACCGCGTCGGCCACCCCCGAGGCCAGCTCCAGCGCGTCGGCGACGCCCAACGCGAGCAGCACCTCCTCGGCGACGCCCAAAGCGAGCGACAGCGCCTCCCCGAGCCCGACCAAGTCGTCGAGCCCGTCCCCGAGCCCGACGAAGTCGTCCAGCCCGACGCCCTCCCCCACGGGCAGCAAGCCGGTGGTCAAGCTGTGCCTCAAGGTGCAGTCGCTGAGCACGTCCAGCGTCAAGCCGGGGGCCAAGGCCAGCTACGCGATCTGGGTCTGGCCCGCGGGCGGTGCCACTGCGAGCCCGATCACGGTGACCGTCAGCGGGACGGTAGCCGGGAAGACTGCCACCCCGGCTTACACCGTGTGCCCGTCCGCCAGCAAGAAGAACTGCACCGTCGGCGCCATCGGCAAGGGTGCGGCGGACGAGCTTGAGGCGGTCATCCGTATCCCGTCCGGCACGGCGGCGGGCAGGCAGGCCACGCTGTCGGCGACGGCCAAGTCCAGCGGCTTGACCGCGCCGGCCCCGGCCTCCGCTTCGGTGGCCGTCGCCGCAGCCAACTCCACCTCGCCGACCCCGACGCCGGGGGCGTCCTCGGCCGTCCCGTCGCTCAGCCCAGCGGGCGCCGGCTCGACCCTGCCGGCCGGTTACCTGCCGGCCGGCTACCTACCGACCGTACCCGGCGCGGCCAATCCAGCCGCCAGTCTGCCCGAGCTGCCCAACCCGCAGAGCTCACTGGGCAGTCTCTTCCCCACGGTGGCCCCCGGCGTGTCGCCCAGCCCGTCCGGTTACTCCGCTACCTTGCCTAACGCCCGTAGCGTAAAACTGGAGGACGCCGCCGCGACGTTCCCGTTCAGCACTCGACTACTCGGCGGTGAGATCGTCGGCCTCGCGGTGCTGGCAGCCGCCTTGGCCATTGGCATCGTCCGGTTCTCGCTGCGCCGCCCGCGCCCGCAGCACGGGAAGGATGCGGGCAGCTGACGGTGTCCGGGGCTACCGGGCCAGGTGCTCCACGCCGGGCCGGATGACCCGCAGTTGGGTCGCCAGCGCGGACGCGTTCATGGTGAGCGAGGCGACCACGCCGAACGTGTCGTTGTCCGCCCAGGTGCACAGCGCGACGCTGCCGGGCACGCTGGCCTGCGCGTTGACGCACACCGCGCTGCCACCCAGTGGGCCGGGGCTGGTCGGGAACGCCCCGGCGGAGTGCTGGGTGAAGCTGGCGGTGAAGCCGCTCGGGGACACCCCGGACAGCCGTCCCCCGAGGAACAGGAGCACCTGCGGCGTCTTGCCGTTGGCGACACCGGCGTTGCTCTGGTAAACGGCCGAGATGACGTGGCTGGCCTGGCCGGCGCTCGTGGCGATCACCTGCCGCTGCAACTGCCCGGCGTCCATCTGCTTCTCCAGAGCGGGACGCCGCATGTACTCGCCGATCTGGTCAGGGATCGTCAGCATGTGCTGCGGGCCGCCGCTCTGGAACATCCGCAGTCCCACCACCAGTGCCACCGCGAGTACCACGGCCAGTCCGGCGGCCAGCAGCAGCGTCCGGGCCCGGCGGCGGCCGGGGCGCCGGGGCGGGCCGCTGCGCTCGCTCCGGGCGGCCGGGCCAAGCGCCCCGGCCGACAGGTCAAGCGCCCCGCCCGGCGGGAGACCCGGCCCGCCCGGCGGGAAACCTGGGCCGCCCGGCGGGAGACCCGGCCCGGGGTCCCTGACATCCGGCCCGGCTTCCGCGGACGCGTAGTCGGCTCGTGACCTCGGGGAGCGCGCTGGATCCGGCATCGCGGGAGGTGTCGCGGGTGCCACCCGGGCCGTCCCGGCCCGGGTGGCCCGGACCGCGGACTCCGGCTCCCGCGTCTCGCCGTCCCGCTCGCGCCTGCCGCCGTCCCGCTCGCGCCTGCCGCCGTCCCGCTCCCGCCCCGCGGCGTCCCGCTCCCGCCTGCCGCCGTCCCGCTCCCCCCTGCCGCCGTCCCATTCCCGCCCGGCGGCGTCCCACTCCCGCCCGCCGCGCGGGGGCAGCCGGTCCGCGGCCCACCCCGCCGGGCTGTCTCCGGGCCGACCCCAGCCGACGTTGCCCGTGGCCGACGGTTCCGAGCGGTGCCGCCGCCCCCGTCGTCCATCCGGTGCCGACGCCGCGGCCTCCGGAGGGCGGGCTGGCCCAGCCGTGGGCACGGGCCGGCCGGGCCGGGTCTCCGGCGAGGGCTCACGGGACGCACCGTGCCGCGCCCGGCGGCCGGCCCCCGGCTGGGGAGGCACGGGGCCCGCGCCGGGAGGCTCGGGGCCTGTGCCAGGCTCGTCCTCGTCCTGAGGGCGCAGACCGTGGCGCCCGGTGCCGCCCGGGTAGCGGCCGGGCGGGTCCTCGACCGGGTAGCGCAAATCGCCATACCCCGGATCGCCATACCCCGGATCGGCGTAGCCCCGCGAGCGCCGCCCCCGGTACGGCTCTCTCGGGCCTCCGTCGCTCATGGGTCCCCTCACCGTGACGTGACGCGGTCGTGCCGGGCCGGCAAGTCAACTCATCATGGGGCATCGCTTCCGGGCCCGCCACCGAGTCGCCACGGCTCGCCCCCGACCTGCGCCGCCATGATCACGACGGCCCGCCTAGCGGACCGGAACGGCGACTCCCACGAGTCTCCGGCCCACGGGAGCCGGACATACCAGGCACAACGGGCACGCGCCAAGTGATCACCGTGTGACCCCTCATCCTGTCCGACCGGGCCGCGATCTAGCTGGTCGACAACACGGCCGACCCCGGCGCGCCCGACCCGGTCAGTATCGTCCGCCTCCGCTGACGGCGTGATGACCCCTGGGCCGTTAAAGACAGGCCGCTATGGCGTCCTGCCAGGACCGCAGGTAGGCCGGGTAGCCGTCAGCAAACTCGCGCAGCTGCGCGCCGGCGGCCGCGCAGAGCGCGGTGAGCTGGTAGGTGGCCTCCACCTCGCTGTGCTGCCCGGCCGCCCGGAGGACGACGGTCACCGTGCCGGCCCGGTGCCCAGGGATCAGCTGGGCGTAGCTGATCAGTCGGCCCGGCTCCCGGCGCGTCACGACCCAGGTGGTGTGCTGGCTGTGCGCCTCGGTCTGGAACACGGTGCCCGGCGCACTGTCGTCCGTGACCGGGACCGGGAAGTGGGGCTGCCATCCCGCCGCCCAGGCTTCCTCGCCGCGCGGGGTGAACAGCCGGAACGCTTCGTCCGGCGGCAAGGCGACCCGGATCCGGCCGGTGAGGTGCTGCTGTGCGCCGGTCATGGCCTCTCCTGCGGGGTACGCGGGCCGTCCCGTTCCGCGATCGTGAAACCGCCCGCCGACCAGTGGGTGGCCGGGATCTCACGGACAATGATCCGGACGCTGTCCGGGTTCGAGCCCAGTGCTCGCACCACCGCCTCGTGCAGTTCCCGGATGACCGACCGGATCTGCTCCGGCGGGCGGCCCTCGATCAGCGATATCTCGACCAATGGCATCCCGACAGGGTAGCCGCCCAGGCGGGGCGGGGCGGGGGCGGCCGTGGCGCCGGGCCCGGCCGCGGCTAGCTGGGCGACGGGACCCTGCCCCGCTTGGTAGACACGAGGCATGGTGCTGCACATCCGCGGGGTCGTGCTGCCGGAGCGGGCCGAGCGGTCGCTGTGGATCGACGGCGGCGCGCTCCGCGAGGAGCCCGTGGCCAGCGCGGAGACGGTGATCGACGGCGGGTGGCTGCTGCCGGGCCTGGTGGACGTGCACACCCACCCCGGCGCGGTGCAACCCGGCGACCCGTTCGATGAGGCGGTGCTGGGCGTGGATCTGGCCGGGCACGCCGCGGCCGGCGTCCTGCTGATCCGGGCGCCCGGTTCGGCAGCCCGGATTCCTGCCTGGGCCCACGACGCGGATGGGCTGCCCCGGGTACGCTCGGCCGGGCCGTGGCTGGCCACTCCCGGCCGGTTCTTCCCCGGCTGGGGCCGGCACCTCACCGAGGCGGAACTAGTGGCCGCGGCGGTGCAGGAAGCCACCGCCGCCGGCGCGGCGGCCGGCCAGCCGGCTGGCTGGTGCAAGATCATCGGGGACTGGGGCTGGGACCAGCCGCCCGTCCCGCTCGGCGTGCTCCGCGCGGCGGCCGAAGCGGTGCACGCGGCGGGCGGGAAGATGTCGGTGCACGCCCAGACGGCGGCCGGCTGCGCTCACGCGGTCGCGGCCGGGGCCGACAGCCTGGAGCACGGCATGCACCTGGATCCCGCCCTGCTCGGTCAGATGGCCGACCAGGGCACCGCGCTCGTCCCCACCCTCAACGTGTTCGCCGCCGCCGCCTTCGGGATGCGGGCCCGGCCGCGCGGGCCGCGCCGCAACGACTGGCTGCACGGCTGGGCCGGCATGCCCGCCACGGCCCGGGCCGCGCACGAGGCGGGGGTCACAGTGCTGGCCGGTACCGACAGCCACCCGTGCGGCACGGTCGCCGAGGAGGTGGAACGGCTGATCAGCGCGGGCCTGCCGCGCGAGGCCGCGGTCGGGGCGGCCAGCTGGACGGCACGGTCCTGGCTGGGCCTGCCCGGGCTGGCCGACGACGCCCCGGCCGACCTGGTCGCCTTCAGCGAGGACCCGGTCGCGCACCCCGATGTGCTGCACCACCCCAGCCGGGTCATCCTGCGCGGTCAGGTGCTCAGCTGAACGGTTCCCTGGTTCCCCAGAAATACCAGCCTGCCCCATAAACGCTCATCCCCCGCAGTGGCGGCCGCGGGGGACGAACGCATTCCTGCGCGCTAAGAAAATTAGTAGTGAGGCGGGGGCCGATCGGGATCCGGAATGAGCCCTGGCGGAGGCTCAGGCATGGTACATATTCGGGCCGGCGGACACCGCCGCCGCGGCCGGCGCCACCGTAGCCGGAGCGATAGCTGTCGAGATGGCCACAGCGGGACCTGAAAGGGCCGCCCCGGCGATTCCGGAAATTAAAGCGGCCTTTATGGCGAGTGTCCGCGCGGTACGCATGACGCCTCCATAGTTAATGCCCTGGGAGGTTACCCCGCGGGGCGGGTCGATCGGTCAACCGGCGCATGCGTTCCGGCATCTGCAGATTAGCTCCGACTCCCCTGAACAGGCAGTACATAAGTATGAGACCACTTAGTAAGCCGAAAGAGACAAAAGGTAAACACCCTTTACCCTCAAAAGAGTATTTATCCCCGGCCATGGTTAAGATTTGATAAACTTACGATATCGGATCGATAAAGATAGCTCAAATCTGGCACGTCACCGCGTCATCTGCCAACAGCAATGTACCCATGGACCGTGCCTAAGGCAATTGCCAGAGCGGAGAAAGTCAATAAGAAAAGCATTGCCGATACGCCTGGATCGGTCCCCGCACGACCCCGGAATGATCTTCCCGTACTACCACTAACCAGGGCGAAAGTCCTTGTTCCGTGGGCCGACCGCGGGGTACGATCCACTGTGTGCCCGCTCCCGCTTTAGGCGGCCTGCTGGTCGGCCGGGACAATGAACTAGCACGGCTGGTCTCCTCCGCGAGTGAGGCGAGCGCCGGGCAGGGTAATGCGGTCCTGATTGAAGGCGAGCCGGGAATCGGGAAATCCACCCTCGTTCGGGCCGCCTGCGATGCGGCGGAGAACCTGGGCTGCCAGGTGTTCTGGGGGGCGGGCGACGAACTGGGACAGGCGCTGCCGTTGCTGCCGTTCCTGGACGCGCTGCGGGTCCGCGAGCCGTCTCCCCATCCCCGGCGCAAGACCATCCTTGCCCTGCTGCGGGGCGAGCTGGCCTCGGGCCGCGGCGAGGACATGCCCGCGGTGCTCGCCGAGCAACTGACCGCGCTCATCGAGGAGCTCTGCGCGACCCGGCCGGCCGTCCTGGTGGTCGATGACCTGCAGTGGGCCGACCGGGCCAGTGTCGCGCTGTGGGGCCGCCTGGCCCGGTCGGCCCCGCAGTTGCGGCTGCTGCTGGTCGGGATGATGCGCCCAGTACCACAGCGTGAGGACCTGCTCGCAGTACGGCACGCCGCCGGGCGCGCGGCCCGGTTCCGCCTGGCGGGTATCACCGAGGCGGCGGTCGCCGAGCTGCTCGAGGCCCTGGCCCGGGGCCGACCGGGCGAGGACCTGATACAGCTCGCCGGGGGCGCCGCGGGCAACCCGCTCTACATCACCGAGCTCGTCGATGCGCTGGCCCGCGGGTCCAGCCTGCGGCGCACGGACGGTGCCATCGAACTGGCGGAGGCCCACCCACCGGAGTCACTGGCAGCGGCGGTGGCCGACCGCCTCGGGTTCGTCCCGCCCTCGGTGCGCGAAGTCCTCCGGGCCGCGGCCCTGCTGGGCGTCGATTTCGTCGTCTCCGACCTGGCCACCGTGCTGGACCGCAACGTCACCGAGCTGATCCCGGCGCTGGATGAGGCGCGCGCCGCCGGAGTGCTGGCGGCGGCGGGCAGCAGGCTCGGGTTCCGGCATCAGCTGATCCGGTCGGCGCTGTATGAGGAGATACCTGCCCCGGTCCGGGCGGCATGGCACGCCGAGGCCGCCCGCGCGCTGGCCAAGGCGGGCGCGCCCGCTGACCGGGTCGCCCGGCAGTTGCTGCCCGCCGTGACCGGCCCCGCTGAGGCTTCCAGCCCGATGGAGGACTGGATGCTGGACTGGCTGGCCGAGACCGCGCCGCTGCTGGCCGGCCAGGCGCCGCGGGCCGCGGCCGAACTGCTGCAGCAGGCCGTCACGCGGTCCCAGTCGGGCATGGCCCAGTACGACAGTCTCCGGTGCCGCCTCGCCGAAGCCCTGTACCGGGTGGGCGACTTCGCCGCGGCAGAGCAGGTGGCCAGCGCCGCTCTGGCTACCACGGACGATCCTGATCTGCTGGTCGACCTGCACTGGACCCTGGCGGAGTGCCGCACGCTGGACGGGCGCTTCGCCGAATGCCTCGCGACGCTGAACGAGGCCCTGACCCGGCCGGTCATCTCCGGCCGGAACCGGGCCCGGCTGCTGGTCCTCATCGCGCGGGCGCACCGCCACCTCGGCGAGATCGCGATGCTGGACCAGGTGGCCGGGGCAGCGCTGGCCGAGGCGGGCAGTACCGGCGACAACTGGGCCATCGGGTGGGCGCTGGCCATGCTCACCATCACGACCGCGATGCAGGGCCGGGTAGCGGACGCGCTGCCACTCTACGACCGCGCGCTGGCCGTGACTCGGGACGATACCGGCCTGACTGACCTCCGGCTGCTGCTGCTGATCAATCAGGCCGTGACACTGGGTGACCTGGACCGTTACGAAGAGGCCTTCGCCGCTGCCGGGGAAGCCAAGCGGCTGGCCGCCCGGACCGGCTTCATGGTCCGGCGGGCCCAGGCCCAATGCTGCCTGGGTGAGCTGCTGTTCAACACCGGCCGCTGGGACGACGCGATGACCGAAGTGGGCGCCGTCCCGGATGTCACCAATGACCCGGGCATGGCCTGCTGCGATCACGGCATCAGCGCCCTCATCAGTTTCCACCGAGGTCAGGCCGGGGCCGCCCGGCGGCACCTCGCAGCGGCGCTCCCGCACGCCCAGCGCATCGGGAACCGGGTGGTCGGCACGCTGGCGTTGGCCCGCAGCCTGGATTCCGAGCAGGAGGGGGCGCTCCGCGAGGCACTCGGTGTGCTGACCGACTACACCGGCCACGCTGAAGAACTGGACGAGATCGAGGATCTGCTGGCCGACGGCGTCCGGCTGGCCACCACGGTCGGCGACACGGCGACGGCGCGCACCCTCGTGGAAAAGGCAGCGACGCTGGCCGATGACTCACAGATCCCGCACCGGCAGGCGAACGCGCTCTACTGTGGCGGCCTGGTTGACCAAGATGCCAGTCGGCTGCTCAAGGCGGCTGACCGTTACCGTGACGCGCGGCGCCCGCTGCTCGGCGCCAAGGCGCTGGAGGCTGCGGCCGGCCTGCTGGTCGAGGACGGGCAGCGCAACCCGGCCCGGGACGCGTTCACTGGTGCCTTCGAGCTCTACACCGCCCTCGGCGCGGGCCGGGACGTGGCGCGACTGCAGGCCCGGTTCCGCGAGCACGGCATCCGCCGCGGGCCGCGCGCCAAGCACCGGCAGACCCAGCACGGCTGGGAGAGTCTCACCCCGATGGAGATCAAGGTCGCCGCGCTGGTGGAGCAGGGGCTGTCCAACCCGGACATCGCCGCCCAGCTGTTCCTGTCCCGCAAGACCGTGGCCACCCACGTCTCGCACATCCTGGGCAAGCTCGGCGTCAGCTCGCGGATCGACGTCGCCCGCGAGGCTGCGGGCCGGCGCCTCGCTGCCAGCTGATCCCTAGCCGCCCCGGGGGCAGCAGAAAGCCGGCCTGGCGTCCGCCAGGCCGGCTTTCTGCTGGCTCCGCTCCCGGTCCGGGCTCCGCTCAGCAGCTCACCCGCTCGCCCAGCACCGCGTCGTACAGCGCCTCGCGCTCCTCCTCGCTCACGGTGGCCACGAAGCGGACCATCGTGACCCGGTGGTTGCCGCCGGAGCGCAGTACCTCAGCCATCAGCCGGGCGTCGTGGTCCTCCCGGGTCTCCGCTGTCCAGTACCGCCACGCCCGGCCATGCTTCTCCCGCTCCAGAACGCCCTTACCGTGCAGGATGCCCATCACCGTCATCACGGTCGTATAGGCGAGCGGCCGGCTGTAGCAGAGCCGCTCCTTGACCTCACGGACCAGGTACGGGCGGTCCGCCGCCCACAGCACGTCCATGATCGCGGATTCCAGCTCACCGAACTCACGCATGATCGCTCTCCTCCGCTGGCGCCAGGGTGAAATAGACCGCCTTGCCGCTGACCGTCCACCGGTAGCCCCAGTCGCTGGACAGCTGGGCCAGCAGCATGAGCCCGCGGCCCGCCTCCGCGTCCGGGGGCACGTCCAGCAGCACGGGCGCGCGCCTCGACCGGTCGTGCACCTCGACCCGGAACCGTGCGCCGTCCCAGCTGATCACCAGGTGCACCGCGTCGGCGGGCTCGGTGGCGTGCTTGATGGCATTGGTCACCAGTTCGCTGGTGAGCAGGGCGGCGGTGTAGGAGTCCACCGGCACGTCCCACGCGCTGATCAGCGCGTGCACGTGGCGGCGAGCGTGGGTGGCGGCCGCCGGCCCGGCGGTCAGGCCCAGGCGGCAGGGAATCTGCACCATCGTGCGGGCCGAGCACATCATCGTCATCACTGTTCCTGCCGCTTCGGTTCGCGCCACTCGGGCCAGTGCAGGCCCCGCCGGGCCGCCGTGGCCAGGGCCAGCCCGGCCCGGCCCTCCCCGCCCAGCAGCCAGCCCGGGCTGGCCGGTCTGGGGAGTTCGCGCACCTCCACGCGGAACTCGCTGTCAATCCAGCTGATCATCAACTCAACCGCCGCATTCTCGTCACAGGAAAGGATGTCGGTGACCAGATCGCTGGTGAGCAAGGCCGCCGTGTAGGCGTCGATGGGCACATCCCAGGTGTGGATGATCGCCCAGACATGCCGCCGGGCTTCCATCGCCGCGGCCGGCCCGGCCGGGAGACCGATGCGGAAGGGGCGCCGCAGCGAGGTCATCTCGGCCGGGCCGGTTTGGGCCGGACAGGTAATACCGTGCATGCATCACACGATGGCCGGCCGCCCGCGCCGAGAAATCGGTCAGCTGACCGATTTGGCAAATGCCACGAGCAGTTGCCGATCACCCGGCCGAGGCTGTTGCCGGGGGCGGCCCGCACTGCGATCGCGCCCCGCCGGGGACCGCCGCCGGGGACCGGCCGCCCCCACCATCGCGCCCCGCCGCCCACCAGCCGCCCCGCCATCGCGCCCCGCCGCCCACCGGCCGCCCCGCCATCGCGCCCCGCCGCCCACCAGCCGCCCCGCCATCGCGCCCCGCCGCCCACCAGCCGCCCCGCCATCGCGCCCCGCCGCCCACCAGCCGCCCCGCCATCGCCAGCGTCACCCGCCCCGGCCACCGCGGGGCGGGGCGCTCCAGCCACCCCGGACCTTCCGTTGAGCTGGCTGATTGGGCACGATGGGCGGATGACAAACAAGGTGCGGGGCGTCATCGCCCCAGCTAAAGGTGCCCCGGTCGAGGTCACCACCATCGTGGTGCCCGATCCCGGGCCCGGGGAGGCCCTGGTCGCCGTCCAGGCCTGCGGGGTGTGCCATACGGACCTGCACTACCGGGAAGGCGGGATCGGCGATGACTTCCCGTACCTGCTCGGGCATGAGGCCGCCGGGGTGGTGGAGGCGGTCGGCGCCGGGGTCACCTCCGTCGCCCCCGGTGACTTCGTCATCCTCAACTGGCGGGCGGTCTGCGGGGAATGCCGGGCCTGCCGCCGCGGGCGGCCCTGGTACTGCTTCAGCACGCACAACGCCACCCAGAAGATGACCCTCGAAGATGGCACGGAGCTTTCGCCCGCCCTGGGCATCGGCGCCTTCACCGAGAAGACCCTGGTGGCCGCGAGCCAGTGCACCAAGGTCAACCCGGCCGCCCGGCCGGAGGTCGCCGGGCTGCTCGGCTGCGGCGTGATGGCGGGCCTCGGCGCGGCCATCAATACCGCCCCGGTGACCCGCGGTGACTCGGTCGCGGTGATCGGCTGCGGCGGGGTGGGTGACGCGGCCATCCTCGGCGCGGTGCTGAACGGGGCGCGGACCATCATCGGGGTGGACATCGACCCGCGGAAGCTGGACTGGGCCAGGGAGTTCGGGGCCACCCACGTGATCAACTCGCGCGAGTCCGACCCGGTGGAACAGATCCAGGCGCTCACCGACGGGAACGGCGCCGACGTGGTGATCGAGGCGATCGGGCGGCCCGAGACCTACCAGCAGGCGTTCTACGCCCGCGACCTGGCCGGCACCGTGGTCCTGGTCGGGGTGCCCACCCCGGAGATGCGGATCAGCCTGCCGCTGCTGGACGTATTCGGCCGGGGCGGCGCGCTCAAGTCCTCCTGGTACGGCGACTGCCTCCCGGAACGCGACTTCCCGGTGCTCATCGACCTCTACCTGCAGGGGCGCCTGCCGCTGGAGAAGTTCGTGTCCGAGACGATCGCGCTGGACGCGGTGGAAGACGCCTTCGCCAAGATGGAGCGCGGCGACGTGCTGCGCAGCGTCGTAACCCTCTGATGGCCGCGCGCATCGAGAAGGTCATCACGTCCGGCATCTTCTCCCTGGACGGCCAGGACTTCGCTGTCGAGAACAACGTGTGGCTCGTCGGGGACGACGACGAGGTGCTCGTTATCGACGCCGCCCACGACCCGGGCGCGATCCTGGCCGCGGTGGGCGGGCGCCGGCTGTCCGCCATCGTGTCCACGCACGGGCACAACGACCACATCAACGCCGCGACCCGGCTCGGTGACCTGGCCGGTGCCCCGGTGCTGCTGCACCCCGCCGACCGGGTGCTGTGGGACATGATCTACCCGGATCAGGAGCCGGACGCGGACCTGGCCGGCGAGCAGGTCATCGACGTCGCGGCGGCGCCGCTGCGGGTGCTGCACACGCCCGGGCACTCCCCCGGCAGCGTCTGCCTGTACGCCCCGTCGCTGGGGACCGTGTTCTCCGGGGACACCCTGTTCCACGGCGGACCCGGCGCGACCGGCCGGTCCTACTCCGACCACGATGCCATCCTGGCCTCGATCCGGGGGCGGCTGCTGGGGCTGCCGCCGGAGACGATCGTCCGCACCGGGCACGGGGAGGACACCACGATCGGCGCCGAGGCCCGGCGGCTGGCTGGGGAGCCGGGTGGCCGGTGAACGCGACGTGGCCCGGATAGCGATGTGGTCCGGGCCACGGACCGTGTCCACCGCGCTCATGCGGGCCTGGGAGAACCGCCCGGACACCGTGGTGGCTGATGAGCCGCTGTACGCGTTCTACCTGGCCCGGACCGGCCTGGACCACCCCGGCCGGGAGGAGGTCCTGCGCAGCCAGCCGACCGGGTGGCGGGACGTGATCCGCGCGCTGACCAGCGGGCCGCTGCCCGCTGCGATCTGCTACCAGAAGCACATGACGCACCACCTGCTGCCCGAGGTGGACCGCGCGGCGCTCGCCCCGCTGCGGCACGCGTTCCTCATCCGCGACCCGGCCGGGTTGCTCGCCTCGTACGCCCGGGTGCGGGCCACGCCCACCCTCGACGACCTGGGCCTGTGGCAGCAGGCCGGGATCTATGAGCGGTTCGGCGGCCCGGTGCTGGACTCCCGCGACCTGCTCGAGCACCCGGAAGCCATGCTCCGGGCGCTGTGCCGGTCGCTGGACGTGCCGTTCTGCCCGGAGATGCTGTCCTGGCCGGCCGGGCCTCGCGACAGCGACGGCGTCTGGGCCCCGTACTGGTACCAGTCCGTGTGGCGGTCCACCGGGTTCGGCCCGTACCGGCCGCCGGCCGGCGCACTGCCCGATCCGCTGGCCGCGCTGGCCGAGCAGTGCCAGCCCTGGTACCAGCGACTGCACGCCTACCGCCTGATGCCTACCGCCTGATGCCTACCGCCTGATGCCTACCGCCTGATGCCTACCGCCTGACCGGGAGGCCCCGTGCTGCAGACCTTTGACGAGCGCAACCGCGACCTGATTGTGAACGTCGCGGGCCGGCTGGCCCACCGTGACGAGGCCGCGATCAGCCCGTTCGACTCCGCCGTGCAGGGCGGCGACGCCGTGTGGGAGGGGCTCCGGCTGCACGCCGGGCGGATCTTCCGGCTGACCGAGCACCTGGCCCGGCTGCGCCGCTCCGCGGCCGCGCTGGCCTTCACCGAGGTACCGTCGGACGCGGAGATCACCGAGCAGATCACCCGCACGCTGCGGGCCAACGGCATGACCGACGGGGTGCACATCCGGCTCACGCTGACCCGCGGGGTGAAGATCACCAGCGGGATGGACCCGCGGCTGAACCAGTCCGGCCCGACTCTGATCGTGCTGGGCGAGTACAAGGACCCGGTGTACGACGCCGGCGGGATCACGCTGATCACCGCCAGCGTCCGGCGGCCGCCGCCCGACGTGCTGGACCCCAAGATCCACCACAACAACCTGCTCAGCTCGATCCTGGCCAAGGTGGAGGCGAACGTGGCCGGGGCCGACGACGCGATCATGCTCGATACCCGGGGCTTCGTGGCCGAGACCAACGCCACCCACCTGTTCCTGGTCAGCAACGGCGTGCTGGGCACCCCGGCCACCGTGGCCTGCCCGGAGGGAATCACCCGGGCCGCGGTGCTGGAACTGGCCGCCGCCGACGGCCTGACCTGCCGGGTCGGCGACTACACCCTGACCCAGTGCTACGCCGCCGACGAGGTCTTCGTGACCGGCACCATGGGCGGCCTGGTCCCGGTGATCCGGATCGACGGACGGGCGATCGGCCCCGGCGCCCCGGGACCGGTGACCCGCCGGCTGACGGAACTGTACGCGCAGCTGACCGCCTCCAGCGGCACGCCGGTGGGGTGAGCCCACAGCCCGTTGCGGCCGGCTTGTGCTTACTTCCTGCCGGCTCTAGCCAGCGCATGGTGACCAGGCAGAATGGCCCTTATGACGAAGGCGCCAGACGTCCCATCCGCCCTGCTGCCCGGCGGGATCGCCATGCCGATGGTCGGGTTCGGCACCTGGCAGTTGCGTGGCTCAGCCGGCTACGAGGCGGTTCTGGAGGCCTTGCGGACCGGTTACCGGCACATCGACACGGCCACCATGTACGGCAACGAGGCGGAGGTCGGGCAGGCGCTGCGGGACAGCGGGCTGGACCGCCGCCAGGTGTTCCTGACCACCAAGCTGCCCCCGGGACGGGTGGGCCGGGAACGGCACACGCTGTGCGCCAGCCTGCGTGCGCTGGGCACCAGCTACGTCGACCTGTGGCTGGTGCACTGGCCGCCGGCCTCCCGCGCTCTCACCTCGGTCTGGCGCGAGTTCCTCGCGCTGCGCGAGGAGGGTAAGACCCGGGCGGTGGGCGTGAGCAACTACTCCATCAAGCAGATCGACACGCTGGTGCGGGCGACCGGAGTCGCCCCGGTGGTCAACCAGATCCCGTGGAGCCCGGTCCGCTACGACCCCGGCCTGCTGGCCGCCAGCCGGGAACGGCAGGTCACCGTCGAGGGCTACAGCCCGCTCAAGGGCACCAACCTGGCCCACCCGGTGCTGACCGAGATCGCGGCGGCGCACGGCGCGACACCGGCCCAAGTGGTCCTGCGCTGGCACCTGGAGCACCGGATCCCGGTGATCCCGAAGTCCGGGCGCCCGGACCGGATCGCGGCCAACATCGACGTGCTCCGCTTCGCGCTGACCCCCGACGAGGTCGCCCGCATCGACGCCCTGGGCCGCCACTGACCCGTCCACTACTCGTCACCCGTCCGCCGATTCATCAGCGGTGTTGATTACCCCCCCATTCCGGGGGGTAATCAACACCGCTGACAGATTCGGTGCGGTCGCCTGCCGTGCGCTCCAGGGTCCCGCCCCGGTTCAGCCGCCACGCCGCACCGGCCCGCCCGGCCCACCGCCGGGGTCACCGCCCGGCCCACCGCCGGGGTCACCGCCCGGCCCACCGCCGGGGTCACCGCCCGGCCCACCGCCGGGGTCACCGCCCGGCCCACCGCCGGCGGCCCACCGCCCGGCCCACCGCCCGGCCCACCGCCCGGCCCACCGCCCGGCCCACCGCCCGGCCCACCGGGCGGCTCCCGCACCGCCTGGTCGAGCAGGCCGGCCGCCTGCCCCGGGCTGGTCACCCGGATGAAGCGCAGGTGGGCGCAGGCCGGGTCGGCCATGGCGGCCAGGTACCGGTCCTGGTAGACGCGGTGCCGGGTCCAGGCCCAGGCGATCACCGAACGCTCGGGATCCAGCCGGAAGAAATTGCCCCACGGCTCGCGATTGCCGTTCCACAACTCCGCCCGGGTGACCGCCCGGCGCAGCGTGCGCCAGATGATCTGCCGGAGCACCCGCGCGCGGGGCGGGTCGAGCCACACCACGGTGTCCGCGCGGGACCAGACCAGGTCCCGCACCGCGGAGTAGTTGCCGTCCACCACCCAGCGCGGCGCGGCGGTAAATGACCCCACCCGGGCGCGGAACTCCGCGGCGCCCAACGGCACCCAGCCGGGCTGGTGGAAGACCGAGTCGAGTTCGAGGCAGGGCGCGCTCATCCGGCGGGCCAGCGCCGCCGCGAACGTGGTCTTGCCCGACCCGCTGTTGCCGACCACGGAGACCCGGTCCATGCCAGGAGTATGCCAACTTCCAGCTGGCTGGAAGTTGGCCCGGAAATCCCGCCGCTACCGTCCGCGTCGCCCCGGGGAGGGCCGCCCGGCTGGCAGGATGTCGGGTATGCACTCGCCCGGCCAGCTGTGGCACGAGGTGGTCTCGGCCCAGCCCCTGCCGTCCCGCTGGATCGTCGTGGCGTGCTGCCTGGCCGCGCTGGTCCTGGTCGCCTCCCGGCGGCTCTGGCCGCTGACCAGGACTGTGATCACCATCGCCCACGAGGGCGGGCACGCCCTGGTGGCGCTGGTCGTCGGGCGCCGGCTCGAGGGCGTCCGGGTGCACCGCAGCACCGCCGGGCTCACCGTGTCCGCGGGCCACGCCAGCGGCCCGGGGATCGTGGCCACCGCGGCGGCGGGTTACCTGGCGCCGCCGCTGCTCGGCCTGGGGGCCGCCGCCCTGCTCGCTTCGGGGCACCTGGCCGCTGCGCTGCTGTTCGCCCTGGCCCTGCTGGCCAGCCTGCTGCTGCTGATCCGCAACGCGTACGGGCTGCTGGCCGTGTTCGGCGTGGCCGCCGTGCTGGCCTTCGTGATCTGGCGCGGCGTGCCGTTGGTCCAGGCGGTGTTCGGGTACGCGATGGCCTGGTTCCTGCTGCTCGGCGGGGTCCGGCCGGTGCTGGAGCTGCAGCGCTCCCGGCGCCGCAGGCGCGCGGGCCGGTCGGACGCGGACCAGCTGGCCCGGCTCACCGGGGTGCCGGCCGGCGCCTGGGTGGCGCTGTTCGCGCTCGTGGCGGTGGGGGCGCTGGCCCTGTCCGGATTCTGGCTGATGTACTGAGCACGCACCGCCGCGACCGTGAAGGGATCTCAGCGATGGCCGATGAGCATCACCACCACGACGAACACCACCACGACCCGACGTTCTACCGCACCCCGCGGGACGCCGCGGAGGCGCCGCCGGAGAAGCTCGCCTACGTCGCCGCTTTCGCCCGGCCGGCCGATAAGCCGGACGCCATCGCCGTGCTGGACACCGACCCGGAGTCGGACCGCTACGGCACGGTGATCGGGTTCACCGAGCTGCCGACGCTGGGCGACGAGCTGCATCACTTCGGCTGGAACGCGTGCTCCAGCGCGCTGCACCCGGGCGGCGGGCACGACCACGGCGGGCGCCGCTACCTGGTCGTCCCGGGCATCCGCTCGTCCCGGATCCACATCCTGGACACCGAGCCGGACCCGGCCGTTCCCACGGTGGTGAAGACCATCGACGCGGACGAGGTCGGCAAGGTGGCCGGGTATTCCCGGCCACACACGGTGCACTGCGGCCCGGGCGCGGTGTTCCTCTCCTGCCTCGGTGGCTACGGCGAGGAAGGCCCGGGCGGGATCACCCTGCTCGACCAGAACACGTTCGACGTGCAGGGCCCCTGGGAGGCCGACCGCGGCGACCAGTTCCTGGCCTACGACGTGTGGTGGCACGTGATGCACGACGTCGCGATCACCTCGGAGTGGGGCACCCCGGGAATGATCGAGGACGGGCTCGTCCCGGACCTGCTGCTCGGCCGCAAGTACGGCCACCGGCTGCACTTCTGGGACATGAAGGCCCGCACGCTGGCGCAGACCGTCAACCTGGGCGACGAGCACCAGATGGCGCTCGAGCTGCGGCCCGCGCACGACCCGACCCAGAAGTACGGGTTCGTCGGCGTGGTGGTCAGCGTCGAGGACCTGTCGGCGTCGGTCTGGCTGTGGCACGAGCAGGACGGGCAGTGGGCCGCCACCAAGGTCATCACGATCCCGGCCGAACCCGCGCCGGCCGAGCAGCTGCCGCCGCTGCTGCAGGGCTTCGGCGCGGTGCCGCCGCTGGTCACCGACATCAACCTGTCGGTGGACGACAAGTTCCTGTACGTCTCCTGCTGGGGCACGGGCGAGCTCAAGCAGTACGACGTGCGCGACCCGTTCCACCCCGTGCAGACCGGCTCGGTGCGGATCGGCGGCATCGTGGGCCGGGTACCGCACCCGGCCCGGCCGGACCAGCCGCTGCTCGGCGGCCCGCAGATGGTGGAGGTGAGCCGGGACGGCAACCGGGTGTACTTCACCAACTCGCTCTACGGCGCGTGGGACGACCAGTTCTATCCCGACGGGGTGGGCGCCTGGATGGCCAAGCTGGACGTCACGCCGGGCGGCGGGATGAGCTTCGACGAGCGGTTCTTCCCCGCGGGCGAGGCCGCGTGGCGCGGCCGGCGCGTGCACCAGGTCCGGCTGCAGGGCGGCGACGCGTCCAGCGACTCCTACTGCTTCCCGTCACCGCCCACCGATACCTAACGCCCCCCGCCGGGCCGGTGCCGCCACGGCACCGGCCCGCAGCCGGTCACGGGTGGCCGGCGGGCGCCCGGCTCACCCGTGCCCGTCGTGCCCGACCTCCCCGAACGGGCGCCGGCTGGGCCGCGTACTGCTGTTGCCCCGGTGGCGGCGATTCGCACCCGGCCGGCGGTGCCGGGTGCGGGCCGGGGCGGGCACTCCTAGGCTGGGCTGCAGTGCCGGCGCGAGGGCGCTGGCCCGGAAGCTTGGGGGGTTTCCAATGGTCACCCGCGATACCGCCTGGCCGCCCGGCACGCCGTGCTGGGTTGACCTGGGCGTGCCAGACATCGGCCGGGCCGGGAAGTTCTACGCTGCCCTGTTCGGCTGGGATGTCCAGCCAGGACCGCCAGAGGCCGGCGGCTACGCCATGTGCCTGCTGCAGGGCCGGGCGGTGGCCGGCATCGGGCCGCAGCAGGGCCCGCCCGGCACACCGGCGGCCTGGACCACCTACCTGGCCACCGACGACGTGGACCGGACCGCCGCCACGGTGGCGCAGGCAGGCGGCCAGGTGCTGATGCCGCCGATGGACGTGATGGACGCGGGCCGGATGGCGGTGGCCGCCGACCCCGGCGGCGCGGTCGTCGGCCTGTGGCAGGCCCGCGCGCACACCGGCGTCGGCCTGGCCAACGAGCCCGGCTCGCTGTCGTGGAACGAGAACTGGAGCCGCGACTTCGGCGGCAACAAGGCGTTCTACGAGCGCGTGTTCGGCTACGAGTACGGCGACATCGGCGACGCCGGGCTGCGCTACGAGACGCTCAAGCTGGGCGGCCGGGAGGTCGGCGGGATCGCCGAGATGGACGCGACCTTCCCGGCCGAGGTGCCGCCGCACTGGGAGGTCTACTTCGCGGTCACCGACGCCGACGCCGCGGCGGCCGCGGTGACCGCGGCCGGCGGCCAGGTGATCCGCCCGCCGTGGGACACGCCCTACGGCCGGATGGCGGTGGTCAGCGACGATCAGGGAGCGGTGTTCTCGCTGATCGCGGTGCCCGCGGGCGGCTGATGCGGGCGGCCGGTCCCGGGCGGCGGGTCAGCCGACCGGGACCGGCTCGTCCTCGGCCAGCAGCCGGTCCGCGGTGCGGGCCGCCGTCTGCCGGGCCCACTGGCCCGTGGTCGCCAGCCCGAGAGCCAGGACCAGCAGGCCGCAGCCGGTGATGATCCACCAGCCGAGGTGGCTGGCGGCCGCGAAGCCGGTGCGCAGCGGGCCCGCCATGATCGAGGTCACCGCGGAGCCCACCACCGCCACACCGAGCGTCTGGCCCACCTGGCGGCTGGTGGAGGCGATGGCCGCCGCCACCCCCGCCTGGGCACGCGGCATCCCGGAAACCGCGGTGTTGGTGATCGGCGGGTTGACCAGGCCGAAGCCAACCCCGAAGATCAGGTACGAGGCGAGCAGCCAGCTGACCGGGGTGGTGCCGGTCAGCCGGGTCAGCATGAGGCCGGCCACGGCCATGCAGACGCCCGCCGCGATCAGCGGCCGGCGCGGGCCCTGGCGGCCGACCAGCCGGCCGGACAGCGGCGAGAAGATCACTGTGACCGCGGCCAGCGGCAGCGTGAGCAGCCCGGCGTGCAGCGCGGAGTAACCCCGCACGTCCTGCAGGTAGAGGGTGTTCAGGAAGAGGAACCCGCCGAGCGCGGCGAACGCGCTGACCGCGATCACGGTGGCCCCGGAAAACGGTGCGCTGCGGAAGAACCGGAGGTCGAGCAGCGGCTCGGCGCGCCGCGGCTCGACGGCGAGCAGGGTGGCCAGCGCCGCCGCGGACACGCCGAAGCAGGCGATGATCACGGGGGATCCCCAGCCGTCGCGGGGTCCCTCGATGATGCCGTAGACCAGCGTGCTCAGGATGGTGATGACCAGCAGCTGGCCCACCGGGTCCAGCCGCCGCGGATGCGGCGCCTTCGACTCGGGCACGAACAGCGCGGTGAGCACGATGGCCGCCACCCCGACCGGGATGTTCACCCAGAAGATGCCGCGCCAGCCGACCGAGGCGATGAGCAGCCCGCCGACCACCGGCCCGAGCGCCAGGCTGACCCCGACGGCCGCGCCCCAGATGCCGATGGCGCGGGCCCGCTCGGCCCGGTCGGTGAAGGTATTGACGATGATCGACATCGCGACCGGGTTCAGCATCGACCCGCCGACCGCCTGCAGCATCCGGAACGCGACCAGCCAGCCCAGGCTGGGGGCCAGGCTGCAGAGCAGCGAGCCGGCGGTGAACGTGGCCAGCCCGGCCTGGAACGTGCTGCGCCGGCCCACCCGGTCCGCGGTGGACCCGGCCAGCACCAGGAAGCTGGCCAGCACTAGCGTGTAACCGTCCACCACCCACTGCAGCCCGGACACCGAGGCGTGCAGCTCCCGCTGGATCGACGGCAGCGCCACGTTGACGATCGTGTTGTCCAGCCCGACGATGACCAGGCTCATGCAGCAGATGACCAGGATCAGCTGCCTGCGGCGCGGGTTCGGCGGGCTCGGCGTGGTCACGGCTCCCTCGGGGTGGTCGGGGTGGTCGGGGTGGTCGGGGTACGGCGATACTTGCGAAGCTACAGCTAACCAGCCTGGGCGGAAACGCGGACCGGGCCGCGGTTATGCCCTGGGCTGGGCTATGCTCCGGGTGGATCAAGTTCCGGGCTGGGTCTGGGTGCTGCCTGGAACGCAGCCGGGTGCCGCCGCTGGAGCCTGGCGCGCCGGCCGCGGTCCGCGCCGGGCCTGCGTCAGCCGGTACAGGCGCCGCCGTACCCTGGCGGTGGAACAGTCACGGCCGCGGGCAGCAGCGGCCACCGCCTCCCCCGCCCAACCCACCGGGAAGACCGTCATGCGAATGCCCTTGACCGCGCGGCGCTGGGGCGCCACGGCGGCCGGCGCCACCGCGGCCGGCGCCACGGAGGCCGGCGCTGCCGCGGCCGGCGCCACCGCGACCGGCGCCACGGACCCGGACCCGGACCCGGACCCGGACAAGCGCACCCGCCTGGTCCGGCGGCACTGGCTGCTGGCGCTGCTGCTGCTGGCCGGCCTGGTGCTACGCATCCTGGCCACGATCGGCTACCTTCCCGCGCTGCTCTACATCGACAGCCTCAAGTACCTGTTCGGCGCCTGGCCGGGCAACGACCCGCTCGGCTACAACGTGATCCTCAAGGCGCTGCTGGCCCCGGGCAACCTGACCGTGGTGGCCGCCCTGCAGCACCTGCTCGGCCTGGCCATGGCCGTGGCGCTGTACGCGCTGCTGCTGCGCCGCGGCGTGCCCCGCTGGCTGGCGGCGCTGGCCACGGCGCCGGTGCTGCTGGACGCGTACCAGCTGCAGATCGAACAGACGATCATGCCCGACGTCTGGTTCGAGGCGTTCATCGTGGCCGGGCTGGTGCTGCTGGCCTGGCGGCCGCGGCCGGGGCTGGCGGCCGTCGTGGCGGGCGGCGCGGCGCTGGGGCTGAGCGCCCCGGTCGCCCAGGTCGGCCAGATCCTGATCGTGCCCGCCCTGGCGTACGTGCTGATCGTGGCGGCGGGCTGGCGCCGGAAGCTGCTCGAGGGCGTCGTGCTGTGCGTCGCGTTCGCGCTGCCCATCGTCGGCTTCTCGCTGCGCGAGTACGTGGTGAACCGGCATTTCTCGCTCGCCCCGGCGGCAGGCAGCACGATCTACGGGCGGCTCGCCTACTCGGCTGATTGCGCCACGCTGCGGCTGCCCAGCGCCGAGCAGGCGCTGTGCCCGGCGCCGGCCCTGGCGCGGCGGCTGGGCCCGGACGGCCTGGTGCACGACCCCACCTCACCGGATCACACCTACGTCGCGCCGCCCGGGGTCTCCCGCGCCGCGGCGGTCGGCGACTTCGAGCACGCGGTGCTGACCCAGCAGCCGCTGCGGGTGGCCGGCGGCATCCTGGGGGACGCGGCCAAGCTGTTCGGGCTGAGCCGGCAGACCAGCGCGGGCGACACACCGATCGCCCGGTGGCAGTTCCAGACCAGCTACCCGACCTTCGATGACACGATCTTCCGGCACGGCCAGACGATCATGCTCGGCCTGCACTACGCGGCCAGCGGCGGTCCGGCGGTGTACCGGCCGCTGCCGGCCGCCATGGGCGGCCCGGCCCAGGTGAACCGCCCGCTGGCCGGCTTCCTGCGCGGCTACCAGCTGCACGGCGGCTACACCCCCGGGCCGCTGCTGGCGCTCGCCGCGGTGGCCGGGCTCCTCGGCACGCTGGCGCTGGCCGCCGGCCGCCGGCTGTCCCCGGCGCGGCGTCAGGCGGCGCTGGCCTGCCTGCTGTTCTTCGGCGCGGCGGCCGCGGTGCTGCTGGCCTCGGACGCGTTCGAATTCTCCTGGCGCTACCAGCTGCCCGCGCTGGTCACCCTGCCGCCGGCCGGCGCACTCGGCCTCGCCGTGCTCGCGGTCCGCCGGCGACCGGTGCCCGGCTGAGCCGCGGAACCCAGCTCCGGTTCCGGCCTGTGGACGGCGCTGTGGACAGCGTGGTGGACGGCGGCCGGCGGCCGGGGGATAACGGCCGATCCGGTGCCCCGACGCTGTGGACCGGACTGTGGATACCAGCGGGACAAGCCGCGTCAGGTCTGGTCAGACCCCCGCCGCGCACCGGCCGGCCCCGGCTGGGGAGAATCCCGGCATGACGGAATCCCAGTCCTCGCTGCTGTCCGGGCGGACAGCCTGGGCCCGCCAGCTGGAGACCCCGCTCCGCCAGTTCCTGCGCACCGAGACGGGCAGCTCGGCGTTCCTGCTGAGTGCCACCGTACTGGCGCTGATCTGGGCGAACGCCGACCCGGCCGGGTACGTCACGGTGTGGCGGACGGTGCTGTCCGTGCGCCTGGGCGACGCCGGGCTCGCGCTGAGCGCGCACGAGTGGGTCAACTCCGGTTTGATGACCTTCTTCTTCCTGGTTATGGGGCTGGAAGCGCGGCGCGAGTTCGATATGGGGGAACTGCGCGAGCGGAACCGCCTGGCCCTCCCGGTGGCTGCCGGGCTCGGCGGGATGATCGTGCCGGTCGCCCTGTACCTGGCGCTGAACGCGGGCGGCCCGGGCAG
The DNA here is from genome assembly GCA_963837515.1 of uncultured Actinomycetes bacterium. GTDB lineage: Bacteria > Actinomycetota > Actinomycetes > Streptosporangiales > Streptosporangiaceae > RYN-230. The sequence goes on along the minus strand of CAWINT010000008.1, from coordinate 349,573 downwards.
CTCCGGCTGGGGCACGGCGATGTCCACTGACAGCGCGTTCGCGCTGGGCATGCTCGCCCTGGTCGGCCCGGGGCTGCCCGACCGGGTGCGCACCTACCTGCTCACCTTCTCGGTGGTGGACGACCTCAGCGCGCTGGTCGTCATCGCCGTCGCCTACTCGTCCCGGGTGCGGCTGAGCATGCTGCTGGCCGGGATCGCCATCCTGGCCGTCGTGCTGGTGCTGCGCCTGCTGCACGTCCGGCACGGCGCCGCGTTCCTGCTGCTCGGTGTGGCCGCCTGGGTCGCGTTCTACGAGTCCGGGGTGGACCCGGTGGTCGTCGGGCTGCTGATGGGGCTGCTCAGCTACGCCTCCCCGCCGACGCGCAGTGACCTGGAGCGGGCCAGCGACCTGTTCCGGCTGTTCCGCGAGCAGCCCACCCCGGAGCTGGCGGCCTCGGCCCGGGAGGGGGTGCGCAGCGCGCTGTCCCCCAACGAGCGACTGCAGCAGCTCTTCCACCCGTGGAGCAGCTACCTCATCGTCCCGCTGTTCGCGCTGGCCAACGCGGGCGTCACGATCAGCGGCGGGCTGCTCGGCCGGGCCTTCACCGCCCCGGTCACGCTCGGCATCCTGATCGGCTACGTGGTCGGCAAGCCGGTCGGCACGACCGGGACGGCGTGGCTGCTCAGTACCATCACCCGGGGCCGGATCCGGCCCCCGGTCGGCTGGGCGGCCGTGCTGGGTGCGGGCACCATCGCCGGGATCGGGTTCACCGTCTCCCTGCTCATCGCCGCGCTGGCGTTCCACGGCCCGCTGCTGGCCGAGGCCAAGCTGGGCGTGCTGTCCGCGGCGCTGGCCTCCTCGCTGATCACCTGGCTGGTATTCAAGCTCACCGCACGGCTGCCCAAGCGGCTGAAGATCCGCGCGCTGCTCGGCACGTCGGCGCTCGTCACCGACCTGGCCGTGCCGGTGGACCCGCGCCGCGACCACGTTCGCGGCCCGAAGAAGTCCCCGGTCACCGTCGTCGAGTACGGCGATTTCGAGTGCCCGTACTGCGGCCTCGCCGAGCCGGTGGTGCGCGAACTGCTGGCCGACTTCGGTGACGTCCGGTACGTGTTCCGGCACCTGCCGCTGACCGACGTCCACCCGCACGCGCAGGCGGCCGCGGAGGCCGCCGAGGCAGCCGGCCGGCAGGGGGCGTTCTGGGGCATGCATGATCTGCTCATGGCGCATCAGGGCGCGCTGGACCGCAGCGACCTGATCGGGTACGCCGGTGAGCTGGGCCTGGATACCGCCAAGTTCGCCGCGGACCTGGACAGCCACGAGGGTGCCGCCCGGGTGGCCGAGGACGTCGACTCCGCCGACCTGTCCACGGTGTCCGGCACGCCTACGTTCTTCATCAACGGGAAGCGGCACTACGGTGCCTACGACATCGGCGCGCTGTCCGAGGCGGTCCGGTCCGCCCGGGCTCGCGCGCTCATTGCCAGCTGAGGGGATCACAGGTGGGTGACATGAAGGTGGTCGGGCTGGTGCTGCACCCCGGGCGGGACTGCACGCCGGCCATGCGGACGCTGCTGGACTGGGCCCGCGGCCGGGGCGTGACCGTGCTGACCCTGGAGCACGAGCGGGACCGGGTGCCGGGGGACACCGAACTGGCCGCCCCGGAGGACCTGGCCCGGCGGTCCAGCCTGGTGGTCAGCCTGGGCGGGGACGGCACGATGCTGCGCGCCATGCGGCTGTGCTGCGGGACCGAGACGCCGGTGCTCGGGGTGAACGTGGGCAAGCTCGGCTTCCTGGCCGAGATCGACCCGCCCGAGCTGGCGGACGCGCTGACCGCCATCGACGAGCACCGGTTCACCGTGGAGGCCCGGTCCGCGGTGCGGGCGTCGTTCCGCGGCCAGCAGACGATCGCGTTCAACGATGTTGACCTGGCCCGCCTCCCGGGACACGGCAGCGCGGCGGTGGTGGAGCTGACCGTGGAGTCGCACCCCTTCGTCCGCTACGCCGCGGACGCGGTGATCGTCGCCACCCCCACCGGGTCGACCGCCTACAGCTTCTCCGCGGGCGGCCCCATCGTCTCCCCGAACGTGGAGGGCCTGCTGGTCACGCCGGCCGCCCCGCACTCGGCGTTCAACCGCGCGCTGTTCCTCGACGCGCGGGAGAAGCTCACCCTCACCGTGCTGCCGACCAGCGGTGAGCTGGCGGTGGAGGCGGACGGCATCGTCGTCGGGCAGGTCCGGCCCGGCGACCGGGTTGACGTGGTCACCGTGCCGGGGGCCGCCCGGGTGGTCCGGCTCGGCCGGACCACGTTCTACCAGCGAGCCCAGCGCAAGCTGGCGGTCACCGGTTCGCTGGAGGCCTACTGAGCCGGGTCGCGGTAGCGTGGGGTCATCGGGATGGATGCCCGGCCGCGCGTGGTTGCTACCGGTAGCCGACCCACTGGAAGGATTGATCAAGGTGCGAGATCCGGGAGACCTGTACGAGGTGAGCCCCGGCGCGCCCGCGCTGGACGGCGTCGTGCTGCTGCACTATCTCGACGGGTTTATCGACGCCGGGGCAGCGGGCAAGCTGCTGGCCGCGCATCTGCTGGCCACGCTGGACCACGAGAAGATCGTCACGTTCGACGTGGACCGGTTGATCGACTACCGGTCGCGCCGGCCGCCGATGGTCTACGCGCAGGACCACTGGGAGTCCTACGAGTCACCCGAACTCGCCATCCATCTGCTCACCGACACCGCGGACAGCCGGTTCCTGCTGCTCACCGGGCCGGAACCGGACGTGGAGTGGGAGACCTTCGGCCGGGCGGTGCGGGATGTGGCGGCCCGGCTGGGCGTGCGACTGGCGATCGGGTTCCACGGCATCCCGATGGGCGCGCCGCACACCCGGCCGCTCGGCGTGACCGCGCACGGGACCACGCCCGGGCTGACCACCGGCTACCCCGCGCTGGTGGACAAGCTGCAGGTGCCCGGGAGCGTGGCCGCGCTGCTGGAGATGCGGCTGGGCGAGGAGGACCGCGCCGCCGCCGGGTTCGCCGTGCACGTGCCGCACTACCTGGCGCAGGCCGCCTACCCGGCCGCGGCGCTCACCCTGCTCGACTCGGTGACCCGGGCCAGCGGGCTGCAGATCCCGGACGAGACGCTGCGCACCGCGGCCCGCGAGACCGACGAGGAGATCGCCCGGCAGGTGGCGGGCTCCGAGGAGATCACCGAAGTCGTCCAGGCGCTGGAGCGGCAGTACGACGCGTTCGCCGAGGGCGCCGGCCGGGGCGGGAGCCTGCTGGCCGACGGGTCCGTGGCCATGCCGACGGCCGAGGAACTCGGCGCGGAGTTCGAGCGGTTCCTCGCCGAGCAGCAGGGCCGGGCCGACTCCGGCGACTCCTGACCCTGCTGCGCCCGGCTGCCCCGTGACCCTGCCGCCGGCGGGCCGGTCAGCCGATCTCGCGCAGCTTCCCGGTGCCCACGTCGAAGACGAAGCCGCGGACCGAGTCCCGGTGCGGGATGAACGGGCTGGCCTTGATCCGGTTGATGGACTGGCGCACGTCCTCGTCCAGGTCGCCGAAGGCCTCCGCCGCCCACTGCGGCTTGATCCCGGTGTCGGCCTGGACGGCCGCCTTGAAGTCGTCGTCGGTGAAGGTGAGCATGCCGCAGTCGGTGTGGTGGATCAGGATGATCTCGGTGGTGCCGAGCAGCCGCTGGCTGATCGTCAGCGAGCGGATCACGTCGTCGGTGACCACCCCGCCCGCGTTCCGGATGACGTGCGCCTCACCCTCGCCCAGGCCGAGGATGGCGTAGACGTTCAGCCGGGCGTCCATGCACGCCACCACGGCGAGATGCCTGGACGGCGGGAGCGGCAGGGCCGCCCCGAAACTCTCGGCGTACCGGGCGTTGTTCGCGAGCAGTTCATCGGTCGCGCTCATGCGTCCTCCCTCGGTGGTGGTGCGGGACATCCCCCAACGGTGGCATAAGCCGTCTTTCGGTACCGCAGCGGCCCGGCCGGGATCCCGGCCGCCACGCCGGACGTGCATAACGGCACGATCCGGCCCTGGTCAGTAGACTGGCCCCGGCGGCGCCGCGGCCGCGGCGTGCGCGGATCGCCATATCCGGGGGGACGGGGCAGCCATGAGCCGATCGATCGTGCGCGCCTGCCTCGCCCCGGGCACGATGGTCGCCCCGGGTGAGGTGCTCGTCGCCACGGAGATCGGCGACCCGGTCCGTGGCTGCGTGCCCTGCCCGGCCGCCCCGCTGCTCGGCGGCGTGCTGGCCCGCCGCGGCATCCCGGTCCGCTACGCGGCCGTTCCCCAGATCGGGGACGCCGCCGAGGCCGACACCGGCGCGGCACTGTTCGTCACCACATCGCTGCACGCCGACGGGCGCGCCACCGCCCTGGCCGCCGCCGCGGACGGGGTGCACGGGCTGGCCATGGCCGCGGCGCGCGGCGCGGTCAGCGACTGGGCGGCGGTCACCGGCAGCCGCCGGCTGCTCGACGCGGTCAGCCCGTGGTGCCCCGGGGCCAGCCGGGCGCTGGAGCAGGCCCGGGCGGCGCTGGCCCGCGGGGCGGTGCACATCTGCGGCCAGCTGATGGCCAGCCCCGCCGAGCGCGCGGAGCTGGAAAAGGAGGGGGCCGTCTGGACCAGCTCGCTGGCCGACGTACCGAACGGCGGGACCGTGCTGATCCCGGCGCACGGTGCCGGGCCGCTCGCGGCTGAGGCGGCGGAGCGCGGGCTGCAGATCATCGACGCGACCTGCCCGCTGGTGGCCGGCGCGGCGGCCGAGGCGCGCCGGTTCGCCGAGCGCGGCGACCAGGTGGTGATCATCGGCCAGGATGGCCTGGCCGTGCTGCCCGGCCTGCTGGCGGCGGCGCCCGGGCGGGCGATCCTGGCCGAGACCCGGGCCGGGGCCGGGGCGGTCCAGGTGGCCGATCCGCGGCGGGTGTCCTACCTGCTCGCCCCCGGGGTCCCGGTAGAGGAGGCCAGCTCCCCGGTCAGCGCGCTGCAGTCCCGGTTCCCGGCGCTGCGCGGCCCGGACCCGGGCGGGTTCTGCTACGCCGCCTCGGACCGGGTGGAGACGGTCCGCACCGTGGCCGCCTCGGCGGACCTGGTGCTGGTGCTGGGCAGCGAGGACGACCCGGATACCCGGCATCTGGCCGCGCTGGCCCGGGCCAGCCACGCCAAGGCCCACATCATCGGCGAGGTCACCAGCATCCTGCCGGACTGGCTGGCCGGCACCTCGGCGGTCGGGCTGGCCTGCTCCACCGCCGCGCCGCCCGGCCTGGCCGCCCAGGTCACCGCGGCGCTGTCCGGGCTCGGCCCGCTCAGCGTGACTCACCGCGAGGTCCGCACCGACGTCGCCGGGCGGGACTGAGGGCTGCGCGGGCCGGGCCGGATCTGGCAGGGTGTCGTCATGCTCTTCCCCACCTCGCTCGTCGGGAGTTACGCCCAGCCGGACTGGCTGATCGACCGGGACCGGCTGCGGCACCGCTTCCCGCCCCGGGTCCGCGCGGCCGAACTGTGGCGGGTCGCCCCGGAGTTCCTCGCGCAGGCCCAGGACGACGCCACCGAGCTGGCCGTCCGGGCCCAGGAACGGGCCGGGCTGGACATCATCACCGACGGCGAGATGCGCCGGGAGAGCTACTCCAACCGGTTCGCCACCGCGCTGGACGGGGTCGACACCGACAACCCGGGGACCGCCCTGGACCGCAGCGGGCATCCCAACCCGGTGCCCCGGGTGACCGGCCCGGTCCGCCGCCGCCACCCCGTCGAGGTGGCCGACGTGCGCTTCCTGCGGGCCAGCACGGACCGGGCCATCAAGATCACGGTGCCCGGGCCGTTCACCATGGCCCAGCAGGCCCAGGACGATTACTACGGCAGCCGGGAGGACCTCGCCCTCGGCTACGCGGAGGCGGTCGGCGAGGAGGTCGCCGACCTGTTCGCGGCGGGCGCCGACGTGGTCCAGCTGGACGAGCCGTACCTGCAGGCGCGCCCCGAGGAGGCCCGGAAGTACGGCGTCCGGGCGATCAACCGGGCCCTGGACGGCGCCCGCGGCACGACCGCGGTCCACCTGTGCTTCGGTTACGCGGCTATCATCCACGATCGGCCGTCCGGTTACTCGTTCCTGCCGGAGCTGGCCGACTGTGCCTGCGACCAGGTGTCGATCGAGACGGCCCAGTCCGGGCTGGACTGCTCGGTGCTGTCCCACCTGGGCGGCAAGACCATCATCCTCGGCGTGCTGAACCTGGGCGACGAGGCCGTGGAGACACCGGACCAGGTCGTCGCGCGGGTCCGGCGGGCGCTGCCGTACGTGCCCCCGGAGCGGCTCATCCTGGCGCCGGACTGCGGAATGAAGTACCTGCCCCGCCAGTCCGCCTTCGGCAAGCTGGTGGCGCTCCGCGCGGCGGCCGGGCAACTGCGGGCCGAGGCTGGAGGCCCGGCCGCGCCCTGATCCGGCCCGGCCGCGCCCTGATCCGGCCCGGCCGCGCCCTGATCCGGCCCGGCCGCGCCGCGGACGGTCCCGGCGGATTTTCCCGGCCGCTCAGGAACCGGCCGCGGCGGCCGCCCGGTAACGCTCCAGCGCCGCCTGCCGGGCCTCCCGGTGGGCCACGATCGGGGCCGGGTAGTCCGGCCCGATCCGGCAGCCCGCCCGCTGCTGCTCCGCCGGGGGCATCCGCCACGGCTCGGCCAGGTACTCCGCCGGCACCCGCGCCAGTTCCGGCACGTACGCCCGGACGTAACGGCCGTCCGGATCGAACCGCTGCTGCTGTCGTGCCGGGTTGTAGATCCGCCGGTAGGCGGGCTGCGGGTTGACGCCCACCGAGGCGATCCACTGCCAGTTGCCGTTGTTACTGGCCTGGTCACCGTCGAGCAGCAGGCGCATGAACCAGTCCTCGCCGCGGCGCCAGTCGATGCCCAGGTCCTTGGTCAGGAACGAGCCGGCCAGCAGCCGGACCCGGTTGTGCATCCAGCCTTCCCGGCGCAGCTGGCGCATGCCCGCGTTGACCAGCGGGAACCCGGTCTGGCCCGCGGTCCAGGCGGTGAACTCGGCCGTGCCGCCGGTCCAGGCCAGCGTGCCGCGGTAGCGGGGCTGGAACTCCGCCCGCGCGTTCCCCGGGTGGTGCGCCAGCACGTGCTGGTAGAAGTCACGCCAGCACAGCTGGCGGCGCAGCGCGTCCGCCCCGGCGCCGTCCGGCAGCGCCGCCTCGACGGCCCGCGGGGACAGGCAGCCGAACCGCAGGTAGGGGGACAGCCGGGACGAACCGTCGGTCCCGGCCTGGTCGCGGTCCGCGGCGTAGTCGCGGACCGGGCCGTCCAGGAAGGCGGCCAGCCGGGCCTGCCCGGCCCGCTCCCCGCCCCGGGCCGGCTCGGCCAGCTCCTGCCGCAGCCCCAGGCTGGCCAGTGACGGCACCCGGCCGGGCCGGGTCCCCGCGGGCAGCGCCAGCTGGCCGGGCGAGCCGAGCACCGCCCGGCGGGGCACGCCGAGCCAGTTCCGGTAGAAGGGCGAGAACACGGTGTAGGGCTGGCCCTGGCGGGTGCGCACCGCGCTCACCTCGTCCACCACGCTGACCCCGGGGTACGCGTGCCCGGTCACCCCGGCCCGCTCCAGGGCCGCCCGGACCCGGCGCCCCCGGGCGGCCTCGTACGGGCTCGGGTCGCGGGTCAGGTACAGCTCACCGGCCCCGGTCGCGGCGGCCAGCGCGGGCAGTTCCCGCTCCGGCGGGCCATGCCGGACGGCCAGCCGGGCCCCGCGCGCCGCCAGCTGCTCGTCCAGGTCGGTCAGGCACTCCAGCAGGAACGCGGTGCGCGGCCCGGACGCGTGCCGCCCGTGCAGCAGCCGGTCGTCCAGGCAGAACACCGGGACCACCCGCTCGTGCGCGGCCAGCGCGGCACATAGCGCCGGGTGGTCGTGAAGCCGCAGGTCACGGCGGAACCAGACGAGAGCAACCATGGCCCGAGGATAGGAGGCTCCCGGACATCACCCCGTGATCCGGGGGGATCGTCCCCCCGGGCCAGCGTCCTGAGCCGGTGGTTCGGCGGCCGTTTCAGTGATCTTGGTCAGGAACAGCCAGGCATTGGCGACACCGCCGATCAGAGCCGCCAGCACGGGCACGACCAGGACGTACAGCCCGGCGTGCGCCCCCAGGACCAGGACGATCCCGGCGGCGGCCAGCAGGACCGACGTGACCGGTTCCGCAATTCCTGCGACCTGGCGATGTAGTCGATCTTGATTGAGACGGCCACGAACAACAGCCCGGCCAGGGCGGCCGCGGCGCCGCCCGTGATCGTGGCGAACGTGCCCCATGCTTCCAAACCGGCTCCAGGCTTCCAAACCGGCTCCAGCGCCTTTCGCTAGCGGAGATCCACCACGACCGGCGCGTGGTCGGACGGGCCCTTCCCCTTGCGGGCTTCCCGGTCGATGTAGGCGTCGGTCACCGCGCCGGCCACGTCCGCGCTGGCCAGCACCAGGTCGATGCGCATGCCCATGCCCTTGTGGAACATGCCGGCCCGGTAGTCCCAGTAGGTGAACGGCTCGCCCTTGAGCGCCCGGGCCGGGACATCGGTGAGCCCCAGCGCCAGCAGGGCCGCCAGCGCGTCGCGCTCCGGCGCGCTCACGTGCGTGGCGCCGGTGAACGCGGCCGGGTCCCAGACGTCCGCATCGTGCGGCGCGATGTTGAAGTCGCCGCATACCGCCAGCCGCGGCGTGGCGGCCAGTTCCCCGGCCAGCGCGCCGCGCAGCGCGGCCAGCCAGGACAGCTTGTAGGCCAGGTGCGGGCTGTCCAGGGCACGGCCGTTCGGCACGTACACCGACCACACCCGCAGGCCGCCGCAGGTGGCCGAGATGGCCCGGGCCTCCGGGCCAGGGAACCCCGGCTCGCCGGGGAAGCCGCGGCGCACGTCGGCCAGGCCAGCCCGGGACAGGATGGCCACGCCGTTCCACCGGCCGGTGCCGAACAGCGCGGCCTCGTAGCCGAGTTCGGCCACCGCCGCGGTGGGAAAGTCGGCGTCGGCGGCCTTGGTCTCCTGCAGGCAGGCCACATCCGGCTTGACGTCGGCCAGCCAGCCGAGCAGCCGCGGCAACCGGGCCTGCACCGAGTTGACGTTCCAGGTGGCCAGCCGCATGCCGGTCACCCGTTCACGTGCAGGGCGGCGTTCAGCGCGATACCGCCACCGGACCGGGGCAGCACCCGGACCGCACCGGTCTGCGAGTCGCGCAGCCACATCAGGCCGGGCCGGCCGGACAGCTCGCGGGCCTTGACCACCAGCCCGTCAGGCAGCGCCACCTTGGTGCCCGCGGTGACGTACAGCCCCGCCTCCACCACGCTGTCGTCGCCCAGCGAGATGCCGATCCCGGCGTTCGCCCCGACCAGGCAGCGCTCGCCGACCGAGACGACCTCCTGGCCGCCACCGGACAGCGTGCCCATGATGGACGCGCCCCCGCCGACGTCGGAGCCGTCGCCGACGACCACCCCGGCCGAGATCCGGCCCTCCACCATCGACGCGCCCAGCGTGCCGGCGTTGTAGTTGACGAACCCCTCGTGCATGACGGTGGTGCCCTCGGCCAGGTGCGCGCCCAGCCGGACCCGGTCGGCGTCGGCGATGCGCACCCCGGCCGGCAGCACGTAGTCCACCATGCGCGGGAACTTGTCCACCCCGTAGACGGTGACCGGGCCGCGCCGCCGCAGCCGCAGCCGGGTCTGCTCGAACCCCGCCACCGCGCAGGGGCCGCGGTTGGTCCACACCACGTTGGCCAGCACCCCGAAGATGCCGTCCAGGTTGGCCCCGTGCGGCCGGATCAGCCGGTGCGACAGCAGGTGCAGCCGCAGGTAGGCGTCGGCCGCGTCGGCCGGGGGGGTGTCCAGCCGGCCGATCGCGGTGTGTACCGCGATGACCTCGACACCACGGTCGCGGTCCAGGCCGAGCACGCTGGCCGCGTCCTCGCCCAGCACCTCGGCCGCTTCCGCCACCGGCAGCCGGGTGGTCCCGCTGGTGGCGGTGGCCGCGGTCAGCTGGGGGGACGGGAACCAGGCGTCCAGCACACCCCCGCCGGCCACGGTGGCCAGCCCGATGCCGGCGGCCCCGGCTGCTTCGATCTCGGTCACAGCCCCACATGCTAACCGCCGCGCCGGGCCCGGGCCGACGCGGTGCGCTAAGACCCGGCCAGGCCCGGCTGGGTCATGGTGAACCGGGCCTGCACCTGGCCGCGGACCACCTGCCGGGCCGGCTCCAGGTCCAGCGACGGCGCCTCGCCCTCCGCCAGGCCGGCCCGGCCCCTACCGCCGCGCCGTGCACGAACGGCCGCCGGGCCTGGGGCTCGACCAGCATGCCCTGGTCGGCGATCTCGATCAGCCCGGTGACCTGGCCGCCGAACGCGGCCGCGTAGTCGCGGGCCCGGCGCAGCGCGTCGGCCGCCGCGGCCAGCCGCGCCTCCCGGTGCACCGCGCTGTCCGGGCGCAGCGCCCACCACGGGCCGTTCACCTCGGCCAGCCCGCTGCGGGCGGCCTGGATGACGAGATCGCCGAGGACGGTGAAGTCCCGCACCGTGACTTCCAGGCCGCCGTGCGCCAGGTAACCGGTGATCCGCTCCCGCGGGCGGTCGTCCTTGAACACCGGCACGACCCGGGCGGGCTCGCTCGCCACCTTCTCCACCGCCTCGCCGTAGCTCTCCACCACGGCCAGCAGCTGCGCGTGCCGGGCGGCCAGCAGGTCCAGCGCCCGGTCCCGGTCCTTGTCGCTGGCCCGCACCCGGATCTGCAGCACGGCGATCTCCGGGTTGACCTCCAGCACCGCCTCCCCCTGCACCGAGATCACCGGTTCCGTGCTCATTGGCGGCCGCACTAGTCGCCGAGTTCGGCGCGGCGGCGGGCGACGAAGTCGTCGAGTTCGGCGCGGACCGCGTCGTCCAGCGGCGGGGGCTGGTACTCGGCCAGCGTCTTGGCGCAGATCTCACCGGCCCGGGCGGTGGTGTCCTTGGCCCCGAGCCGGACCCAGCGCTCGTAGTTGGCCGTGGAGGAAAGCAGCGGCCGGTAGAAGCAGTCGCGGAAGCGTTCCATGGTGTGCTGCGCGCCGAGGAAGTGGCCGCCGTGGCCGACCTCCTGGTGCGCGCCGAACGCCAGCGAGGCCTCGTCGATCTCCAGCGGGGTGAACTCGACCTGCAGCATGCGCAGCAGCTCGACGTCGATGATGAACTTCTCGTAGCAGCTGACCAGGCCGCCTTCCAGCCAGCCGGCCGCGTGCATGACGAGGTTGGTGCCGGCCAGGAACGTGGGCAGCAGCGTCATCAGCGACTCGTAGGCGGCCTGCGCGTCGGCGGTCTGGCTGGAGTTCAGCCCGCCGCCGGTGCGGAACGGCAGCCCGTAGTGCCGGGCCAGCTGGCCGGTGGCCAGCAGCCCGATAGCCGACTCGGGGGTGCCGAAGCTGGGCGAGCCGGACTGCATGTCGATGTTGGACAGGAACGAGCCGAAGATCACCGGGCAGCCGGGCCGGATCAGCTGGGCCAGCGCGATGCCGGACAGCGCCTCGGCCAGCTGCTGGGCCAGCGCGGCCGGGATGGACACCGGCGACATCGCCCCCATCAGCAGGAACGGGGTGAGCACCACGGGCTGGGCCGCCGCGCAATACTCGAACTGGGCGTCCAGCATCCGGTCGTCCCAGCGCAGCGGCGAGTTGCAGTTGATCAGCGAGACGGTGGCCGGGGTCTGCTCGATCGACGCCCGGCCGGCCGCGCGCCCCTGGCCGCGCCCGAACAGGATCTCGGTCATCGCGATGGTGTCGGCCGCGTTCGGCCCGGACACCACGTTGCCCATGTAGATCTTGTCGGTGACCGTCTGCAGCGCGTAGATCATGTCGAGGTGCCGCGAGTCCAGCGGTGCGTCGTTCGGCTCGCAGATCACCCCGCCCGCCGAATCGAGCTGCGGGAACGACTGGGCCAGCATGGCGAGGCGGCGGAAGTCGTCCAGGGTCGCGTCCCGCCGGACGTCCCCCTCGCGGACGAACGGTGAGCCGTACACCCCGCTGAAGACCATCTGGTCGCCGCCGATGTGCACCGTGTTGGCTGGGTTGCGGGCCTGCAGGTCGAACTCCCGCGGCACCCTGGCCACCTGTTCCAGCACGAATTCGGGATCGAGGAAGACGACCTCGCCATCGGTCTTCTGGCCCGCCTGGCGGAACAGCTCCACCGCCTCAGGCTTGGCGAACTGGATCCCGATCTCCGAGACGAGCCGACGCCAGCCCCGGTCCAGGACGTCCACCGCGTCGCCGGACAGGATCTCGTACCGCGGCATCGTGTTACGGAACATCTGCACCTCGGCCTGACTGCGTGCGGCGGCCAATCTTGACCCTGCTGGACCCTCTCCGTAGCATCACATCGTAGAACAGAGTTCCGTAACATGGAACTCATGGCCGCAGGCAGGACATATGCGCGCAGTGACCGCCGTCGTCGCGGGCCAGGAGAGGTAGTGGCCAGCCCGACCGGCACCCAGGCCGTGGACCGGGCCGCCCGGCTGGTCGCCGAAGTGGTGCACGCCCCCGACGCGGTGACGTTCACCGAGCTGGCCGCGGCCACCGGCCTGGCCAAGAGCACCACCTCCCGGCTGCTGCTCGCGCTGGAGCGCAGCGGCCTGGTGCGGCGGGACGACGACGGCCGGTTCTCCCCCGGCGAGGTGTTCGTCCGGTACGCCTGGCGCGGCGACGCGCAGGCCGGCCTGATCGAGATGGCCCGGCCGTTCCTCGACCGGGTCGGCGCGGCCACCGGGGAGACCGTCAACCTGGGCATCGCCCACCACGGCCAGGTCGAGCAGATCGCCCAGGTGGACAGCCGCTACCTGATCGGCGGGACGAACTGGCTGGGCCTGCCGGTGCCGCTGCACTGCGCGGCGCTGGGCAAGGTGCTGCTCGCCTTCGGAGCCGCCGGGCTGCCACCCGGCCGGCTGGAGGCGCGCACGCCGCAGACCATCACCAGCCGCGCCGCGCTGGAGGCGGACCTGCGGCAGGTGCGCGAGCGCGGGTACGCGGTCACCGACGGCGAGCTGGAGCCGGGCCTGGTCGCGGTGGCAGCCCCGGTGTTCCGGGACGGCGCGGTGGTGGTGGCCGCGCTGTCGGTGTCCGCCCCGGCCAGCCGGCTGACCCCGGACCTGATCGAGGAGACCGCCACCCGGTGCGTGGCCGCGGCGGACGGCCTGTCCGCCGCCCTCGGGCACAGTGCTGGCCCGGGGGACGACCCCCGGAACCCCCGGGCACAGTGCCAGCCCGGGGGACGACCCCCGGAACCCCCCGGATCACCGGCTCGGCGAGACCCGCCTCCGGCGGGCCTCCCCTCACCGGTCAGATGGCCGGGTGGACGAGAATGAATAAGGAAGGTGCCGCGTGACCCAGGACGAGCTGCTCCGCCAGCTGTATGACTTCACCCTGGTCGGCAACGGGCCCGAGGTGCTCAGCCTGACCCGGGCCGGGCTGGAGGCGGGGATGGGCCCGGAGACCCTGCTCTACGAGGCGCTGATCCCGTCCCTGGAGGAGGTCGGGGCCCGGTTCGAGCGCGGCGACTTCTTCGTCCCGGAGATGCTCATCGCGGGCAAGGCCATGGCCGGGGCGCTGGAGATCCTCCGCCCGCTGCTGGCCGAGACCGGCGCCGAGTCGATCGGCAAGATCGTCATGGGCACGGTCAAGGGCGACGTGCACGACATCGGCAAGAACCTGGTGGACATCATGTTCGAGGGGGCCGGGTTCGAGGTCATCGACCTCGGGGTGCAGGTCGCGCCGGAGAAGTTCGTGGCCGCGATCACCGAGCACAAGCCGGACATCGTCGGCTTCTCCGCGTTCCTCACCACCACGATGCCGATGTTCAAGGCCAACATCAACGCGCTGCAGAAGGCCGGGCTGCGTGACCAGGTGATCGTGCTGGTCGGCGGCGCGCCGGTGACCCAGGAGTACGCCGACGTGGTCGGCGCGGACGGCTACGCGGCCGACGCGTCCGCCGCCGTCGTCCGGGCCAAGGAACTGCTGGCCGCGCGGCGCGCGATGACCCACGCCTAGCATCGCGGGGCTCCGAGGGTCGCCCCCGGCCTGGCAGAGAGAGGATCGGCATGGAGACAGTGCTGCGGTCGGCGTCGCGCGAGGTGGTCATCGCCCCGGAGCGGCCGTTCTGCATTATCGGTGAGCGGATCAACCCGACCGGCCGGAAGATCTTCCAGGAGCAGCTGCGCCGCGGCGACCTGTCCCGGATCGAGATCGACGTGGCCCAGCAGGTGGCGGGCGGTGCGATGGTGCTGGACGTCAACATGGGGGCGCCGCTGGCCGACGAGGCCGCGCTGATGGTCGCGGCGGTCAAGCTGATCCAGCAGCTCACCGACCTGCCGCTGTGCCTGGACTCGTCGATCATCGAGGTGCTCGACGCCGGCCTGGCCACCTATGAGGGCAAGGCACTGGTCAACTCGGTCACCGCCGAGGACGAGCGGCTGGAGGCCATCCTGCCGCTGGTCCGCAAGTACGGCGCCGCGGTCATCGCGCTGCCCAACGACGAGGCGGAGATCCCCGACGACCCCCGGCAGCGGCTGGACCTGGCCCGCAAGATCATCGACGTGGCCACCGGCCGGTTCGGCATCCCGATCTCCGACATCGTCATCGACCCGCTGGCCATGCCGGTCGGCGCGGACACCTCCCTGGTCGCCAAGACCCTGGAAACACTCGAACTGCTCCGCGCGGAGTTCGGCGTGAACACCGCGCTGGGCGCGTCCAATGTGTCGTTCGGCATGCCGGACCGGCACACGATCGGCGCCGCGTTCCTGCCCATGGCCATCCGCTGCGGGCTGACCAGCGCCATCCTGGACGCCCGGTCGGCGCAGATCGTCCGCTCGGTGCAGGCCGCCGACCTGTTGCTGGACCGCGATCCCTGGGGCGCGGCCTGGATCGCCGCGCACCGGGCCCAGCAGGCCGCCGCACAGCAGGCCGCGACGTGACGATGGCGCGGCCGGCCGGCGCTGACCTGGCCGAGACCGGGCCGCCCCGGGTCGACCTGCTGTTCGAGCCCGGCGGGCGGCGCGTCCGGGTGCCCGCCGGGGTGACCGTGTTCGACGCGGCCAGCTGGAACGGCATCGCCATCGACTCCACCTGCGGCGGTCACGGCACCTGCAAGAAGTGCCGGGTGCGGATGCTGGACGGGGCTCCCCCGCCGTCGGCGCTGGACATCCGGGCCTACTCCGCCGACGAGCTGCGCGACGGCTGGCGGCTGGCCTGCCGGGTGCAGGCCGCCGGGGATGCCCGGGTCGAGGTGCCGCCGCTGGTCACCCGGCCGAAGGCGGCCACCGTGGGGGTGGGCCGCCAGGTCATCCTGCGCCCGGCGGTGCAGAAGCGCTACCTGGAGCTGGCCGAGCCGTCGCTGGCCGACCAGCGCAGCGACACCGAGCGCGTGCTGGACGCGCTGGACGATCTGGAGCTGCGCGCCGACCTGCACGCGGTGCGGGCGGTGGGCCGGGTGCTGCGGGCGGCGGACTACCGGGTCACCGCGGTGATCGTGGACGACGTGCTGATCGACGTGCAGCCGGGTGACACCACCGGGGGGGCCTACGGGATCGCGTTCGACCTGGGCACCACCACCGTGGTGGCCACGCTGCTCGACCTGGCCACCGGGACGCCTGCGGCGGTGGCGTCGGCGCTGAACGCGCAGCAGCCGTTCGGCGCCGACGTGATCACCCGGATCAGCGCCACCATGATGGACCCGGCCACGCTGGGCCGGCTCACCGCGCTGGCCCACCAGACGCTGGCCGAGCTGGCCGCGGAGGTGTGCGCGGACGCCGGCGTGGACCCGGCCGACGTGTACGAGATCGCGCTGGCCGGCAACGCCACCATGACGCATATCGCACTGGGCATCGACCCGGAGCCGCTGGGCGTGGCCCCGTTCATCCTGGCCGCCCGGCTGCTGCCCGAGGTGCTCGCCGCCGACCTGGGCGTGCCGGTGCACCCGCGGGCCCGGGCGGTGGTGTTCCCGCCGTTCGGCGCGTACGTCGGCGGAGACATCACGGCCGGCCTGCTGGCCTCCGGGATGGACCGGGACGCCCGGGTCCGGCTGTTCATCGACATCGGCACGAACTGCGAGATCGTGCTGGGCAACCGGGACTGGCTGCTGGCCACCGCCGCCCCGGCCGGGCCGGCCTTCGAGGGCGCGGCGATCCGCTGCGGGATGCGCGCCGCCGACGGCGCCATCGAGGTCGTCGCCATCACCCCCGGCGGGCTGGAGTTGCAGGTCATCGGGGACACCGAGCCCGCCGGGCTGTGCGGCTCGGGGCTGGTGGACGCGGTCTGCGGCCTGGTCCGGGTGGGCCTGCTGGACGCCTCCGGCCGGTTCATCCCCGAGGCGGAGGCGGCGGCGGCGGCCCCCGGCCTGGCCGGCCGGCTCACCACGCTCGGCGCGGAACGCGTGTTCGTGCTGCACTGGCGGGGCGACGCGGGAGACGTGGAGCGCTCGGTGTACCTGTCGCAGCGGGACGTCCGGGAACTGCAGTTCGCCAAGGCGGCCATCGCCACCGGCTGGCGCATTCTGCTCGAGGAGGCCGGGCTGGCGGCCCGGGACATCCAGCAGGTGCTGCTGGCCGGGTCGTTCGGCAGCTACCTGTCCCCGGCCAGCGCGATCCGGCTCGGCCTGGTGCCGGACATCCCGGTGCTCCGGGTGGTCAGCGCCGGGAACGTGGCCGGCGAAGGGGCCAAGATGGCGCTGCTGTCCGTGCGGGAACGGGCCGCCGGGCTCGCCCTGCTGGAGGAGGTGAGGTATGTCGAGCTCTCCGACCGCGCTGACTTCAACGACCGCTTCGTCGATCAGCTCGCCTTCCCCGGCTGAACCGGGTGCCCGGCCGAGCGCCGGGCCTGGCCGCCGCGGTGATCGCCTGCGGGGCGCTGGCCGGGCCGGTCCGCGACGCGGTGCGACGGCATGGCTGGCCGGTTGAGGTGCACGCGCTGCCCGCCGCGCTGCACAACCGCCCCGCCCGGATTGCCCCCGAGGTCGAGCGGCTGGCCCGGGCGCTGCTCGCCCGCGGGCTGCGGGTGGTGGTGGGCTACGCGGACTGCGGCAGCTACGGGGCGCTGGACGAGGTCTGCGGCCGCCTCGGGCTGCGGCGGCTGCCCGGGCTGCACTGCTACGACGTGCTGGCCGGCCCGCAACGGGTGGCGGAGCTGTTCGCCGCTGAGCCGGGGACCTACGTGCTGACCGACTACCTGGTCCGCAGCTTCCACCGCACGGTGCTGGCCGGGCTGGGGCTGGACCGGCACCCGGAGCTGTGGCCGGACTACTTCGGGCACTACCGGCGGGTGGTGTGGCTGGCCCAGTCCCGGGATCCGGCGCTGGAGGCGGAGGCCGGGGCGGTGGCGGCCATGTTCGGCCTGCCGCTGACGATCGTGGAGACCGGCGCCGCGCGCCTGGAACGCCAGCTCGAGGCGCTGCTGACCACCCCCACTGCCCCCACCGCTCGCACCACCCCCGCCGCTCCCACCACCCCCGCCGCCTCCGCCGCCCCCACCGCTCGCACCACCCCCGCCGCCCCCACCACCCCCGCCGCCCCCAGTTTGTGCAGCCGAAGTGCTGCTATGACGACAGTTCGGCTGCACACACTCGGCGATCCGGCCGCAGGCGATCCGGCCGCAGGCGAGACCACCGCAGGCGAGACCACCGCAGGCGAGACCACCGCAGGCGAGACCACCGCAGGCGAGACCACCGCTGAGGCGGCACGGCGGTGCGCGGGCTAGGGACGCGGCGCGGGCTGCTCGCCGCCGTGCCGCTGCTGCGCCGCCCCCGTTACGAGGTGTTCCCGTCGGCCGCGGTGGAAAGCCAGGTGACCGAGTGGGTACCGCGCGGGATGACGGTGACGGTCACCGCGTCGCCGGCCAAGGGCCTGGACGCCACGCTGGAACTCACCGAGCGGCTGGCCGGCCACGGCTACCGGGCGGTCCCGCACGTGTCGGCCCGGCTGGTGCGCGACGACGCGCACCTGGCCGACATCGTGGCCCGGCTGACCGGCTGCGGGGTGAGCGACATCTTCGTCCCGGCCGGGGACGCCGACCCGCCCACCGGGCGGTTCGACAGCGCGCTGGCGCTGCTGGCCCGGCTGACCGAGATGGGGCGGCCGTTCGACCGGGTGGGCATCACCGGGTACCCGGAGAGCCACCCGCGGATCGCCGACGACATCACCGTCCAGGCCATGTGGGACAAGCGGCAGCACTCCTCCTACATCGTCAGCAACCTGTGCTTCGACCCGGTAGTGCTGCGCCGCTGGATCGAGCGGATCCGGCACCGGGGGGTCACGCTCCCGCTGTACGTGGGGCTGGCCGGGCCGGTGGACCGGACCCGGCTGCTGCGGATGGCCGCGGTGGCCGGGGCGGCCGAATCGGCCCGGTTCCTGTCCGGCCACGCCGAGTGGTTCCTCCGGCTGGGCGTGCCGGGCGGCTACAGCCCGGAGCGGCTGCTGGAACGCACCGGGACCACCCTGGCCGCGCCCACCTCCGCCGTCGCCGGGCTGCACCTGTTCACGTTCAACCAGGTCAGGCAGACTGAACAGTGGCGCCGCGGGCTGCTGCAGCGGCTCGGGGCGGGCGGGGCGCTGGTAACAGCCGGCTGACGGCCGGCGCTATTAGCCGGTGATGGCGCCCGGGACCGGTGCTGCTAAGGCCACCCAAAGCCGGGCCGCACCGACATAGGCTGTGCATTGCAACAGATTCCTCCAGTTGTCGTGTGCAACCGGTTCGTGCAACGACGGCCGACGTTCGTGCTGATCCGCCGCGTCAGGGAGCGATGGTGAACAGGCAGGCCGCAACCCGCTCACCGCAGTCAGGAGCTACCCCGTGCCCGCGCGGCTGACCGAGTGGCCGCTGCGCTGCGGCCCGGTGCCGCCGCTGGCCGACTGCCACAGCCCGCGCCCGGAGACCGGCCTCGGCCTGATCGGCAAGCTCGATCCCGGTGACACCCTGGTGCTGGTCTCGGCCGGCCAGGCCGGCTCGCCGCCGCTCGCCGCGCTGGGCGGCAGTGGCAAGACCCAGCTGGCCGCGGCGCTGGCCCATTCGCTGTGGGACAGCCGGGCGGTGGACCTGCTCGTCTGGGTGCCGGCCACCAGCCAGGACGCCATCCGCAACGGCTACGCACAGGCCCTGGCCGATGTCGGCGGCGCCGACCCGGAGGACGACCTGCCCGGGGCCGCCGACCATTTCCTGGCCTGGCTGGCCAGCACCGAGCGGCGCTGGCTGGTGGTGCTCGACGACCTGGCCGACCCGGCAGGCCTGAACGGCCTGTGGCCGCAGGGAACCGAGGGCCGGGTGGTGGTCACCAGCCGGGCCGGCGACGGGCTGGCCGCACCGAACCGCCGGAGCATCGGGATCGGCAGCTACAGCATGCGCGAGGCACTGGCCTACCTGACCGCCCGGCTGACCACCGACCCGGGGCAGCGCACCGAGGCGCTCGACCTAGCCACCGACCTGGAGTGCCAGCCGCTCGCGCTGGCCCACGCGACCGCGGCGATGCTCTGCACCGGGGGCAGTTGCCGTGACTACCGCGGCTGGTTCCACGACCGCCGACGGCGGCTGGCCGCGGCCGGCCCGCAGCGTGGCGACCAGGACCCGCTGACCGACCCCGCCCCGGCCCCGGCTACCGCCCCGGCTACCGCCCCGGCCGGCATCGTGGACGTCACCTGGTCGCTGGCCACCGACCTGGCCGACCAGATCGCCCCGGCCGGGGCCGCCCGGCCCATGCTGGCGCTGGCCGCGCTGCTCGACCCGGCGGGCATCCCCGGGGTCGTGTTCACCAGCCAGGCTGCCTGCGGTTACCTCAGCGGGCACCCGGCCATGCCCGCCGACCCGGCGCACGCGCGGGAGGCGGTGCACAACCTGGCCCGGGCCGGGCTGGTCACCATCAACCCGGCCAGCACCAGCCGGACCGTCCAGGTGCACCCGCTGGTGCAGGCGATGACCCGGGAGGCGCTCGGCGAGGACGAGTTCGAGCGGGCCTCCCGTTCCGCCGCCGACGCGCTGTACCAGACGTGGCCCGGGCCGCAGGCCGCGCCGCGGCTGGCGCCGGCGCTGCGAGACTCCGTGGCCCGGCTCCGCGAGGTCAGCGGTGACCTGCTCTGGCAGCCGGAGGCCCACCCGGTGTTGCTGCGGGCGGGCGAGAGCCTGGCCAGCGAGGAGATGAGCGGCGCGGCCGCCGCCTACTGGCTGTCCCTGCTGGACAACAGCACCCGGGTGCTCGGCGCCGGGCATGTCCAGACCCTGCGCTGCCAGGACGGGCTGGCCGCGTCGTACGAGGCGGCCGGGCGGCTGGCGGACGCCGTCGGGATGCACGAGCGCACCCTGGCCGATCGGCAGCGCGCGCTGGGCAACGATCACCCGGACACGCTGGCCTCCTGCGGGCACCTGGGCCGGGTCTACGCGGCCGCCGGACGGCACGACGACGCGCTGCCCATGTACGAGCGGGTGGTCGCCGACCGGGAATGGGTGCTCGGCGCCCGGCACCCGGACACGCTCGCCGCGCGCACCGAACTGGCCGCTGCCTACCTGGCCGCGGGGCGCTCCGGGCAGGCGCTGCCGCTGTACGAGCAGACCCTGGCCGACCTGGAACGCGGCTTCGGCCCGCTGAACGCCGAAACGCTGGCCGCCCGGGCCGGGCTGGCCCAGGCGTACCACACCGCGGGGCAGCTCAAGCAGGCCGTCCCGGTGTACGAGCGGGTGGTCGCCGACCGGGAACGGGCGCAGGGGGTTGACCACCCGGACACGGTCAGCGCGCGGGCCGACCTGGCCTACGCCTACCGGACCGCGGGGCGGACGAAGCAGGCGCTGCCGCTGTACGAGCGGGTGGCCGCCGACCGGGACCGGGTGCTCGGCAGCTACCACCCAGACACGCTGACGGCCCGGGGCAACCTGGCCAACGCCTACCTGGCCGCCCGGCGGGTCAAGGACGCGGTCCCGGTGTACGAGCGGACCCTGGCCGACCGGGAGATGGCCCAGGGCCCCGACGACATGGACACGCTGACGGCCCGGGGCAACCTGGCCAACGCGTACCACTCAGCGGGGCGGCTCAAGGACGCACTGCCGCTGTACGAGCAGACCCTGGCCGACTGCGAGCGGGTGCTCGGCCCCACCCACCAGGCCACCCTCACCTCGCGGGCTAACCTGGCCTCGGCCTACCAGGCCGCGCTCCGGCTCGCCGACGCGGTCACCGCGTTCGAGCGCACCCTGGCCGACTGCGAGCAGGCGCTCGGGCCGGACCACCCGCTGACCCGGGCGGTCCGGGAGAACCTGGAGGCGGCGGCCCGGAGCTAGCCGCGCTCGCGGAGCGCGGCGACCAGGGCCGGGATCACCTCGGCCACGTCACCGATGACGGCGTAGTCGGCCCGCGACATGATCGGCGCGCCCGGGTCGGTGTTGACCGCGATGATGTGCTTGGCACTGGCGCAGCCGGCCATGTGCTGGATCGCGCCGCTGATCCCGCAGGCCAGGTACAGCTCCGGGGTGATCTTCGTGCCGGTCTGGCCGACCTGCTGGGTGTGCGGCCGCCAGCCCTGGCTGGTCACCACCCGGGACACGCCGACCGCCCCGCCGAGCAGGCCGGCCAGTTCCTCCAGCGGGCCGAACCCGTCCGGCCCGCCGACGCCGCGGCCGCCACCGACCACGACCCGCGCGGTGCCTAGCGACGCGCCGCCGCCGGAGCCGCCGGAGACGACGGCCCGGACCCGGAGGTCATCGGCGGTCAGCTCCGGCTGGTGCCGGTGCACCGCGGGCGGCGGTGCCCCGGTGACCGGGCCGGCCACCGGGGCCTCCGCGGCCACGCTGGCCAGCGCGGGCGCGCCGGTCAGCACCGCGTCCTCCAGCAGCAGCCCGGCCCAGCGCTGCCGGACCAGCCGGTAGCTCCCGGCGCCGTCCGGGGCGATCTCCAGGCAGTTGGCCGCCACCGGCTGCCCGGTCATCGCGCCCAGGTAGGCCAGCACTTCGTGACCCCGGTCGGTGGCCGCGGCCAGCACCACGTCGCCACCGAGCCCGGCCAGCACCCGGGCCCAGGCCCGCGGCGCGTACCCGCCGGTCTGCCCAGGCTCGACCAGCTGGACGTCGCTGGCCCCGGCGGCGCCGAGCGCGTCCAGCGGCAGTGAGCCAGGCGGTCCGAACACCACCGCGGTCACCGGCTCCCCCAGCTCGCGCCCCAGCGACAGCGCGCGCAGCGAGGCGTCGGCGACCGCGCCGGCCGTGTCCAGTTCGACCAGCACCAGCACGCTCATAGTGCCTCCCACGAGGTTCGCCCCAGCCGGCCCAAACCCATGCACCGGCCGCTCGGCCGGGTCTGCCGGCCCGCCCTGGCGAGCCGGTACCGGCCGGTGCTCACTGCAGCACCCCGAGTTCCTCCAGCACGGCCAGCAGTGCGGGCACCGCCGCCGCGCCGGTGCCGAGCACGGCCGCCTGCTGCCGCGGCTGCTCCGGCACCCGCAGCCCGGTCATCCGCAGCCCTTCGGGCTGCCACGACGGGTGGTACTCCTCGATGACCGCGCGCTTGGCCCGCAGCCGCCCGGGCAGCGACGGGTAGCGGGGCAGGTTGATGCCCTCCTTCACGGTGACCACCGCGGGCAGCCGGAAACCGAATGTCTCCTCGGCACCGCGGTACTCGCGGCTGGCCCGCACCGCACCGTCCGCGACGCGCAGCCGCTTGATGCCGGTCGCGCACGGCCAGCCGAGCGCTTCGGCGACCCGGATGCCTACCTGGTAGTCCCCGGTGTCCGCCGCCTCGTTGCCGAACAGCAGCAGGTCGTAGCCGGGGCCATCCACCGCCGCGCGCCGCACCTGGCCGGTGATCGCGGCCGCGGTGCCGGCCGGCCCCCACTCGCGGCCGTCGGTCGCCAGCAGGATGGCCCGGCCGGCGCCGAGCGCGAGAGCCTCCCGCAGCTGTTCCGCGGCCGCGGCGGCCCCGAGCGTCAGCACGGTCACGTTCCCGCCATAACGCCCCGTCAGCTGGACTGCCTCCTCGACGGCGCATTCCTCGTGCGGGCTGATGGCGAAGCCGGACATCCGGGTGTCCACCTCCTGCCCGTCCGCGCTGACCACGATGCGCCCGCCGACCTGCGGCACCCGCTTGACGCAGACCAGGATCTCCATCTCAGCTCCGCACCCGATCGTTGGCCGGGTCGAACAGTGGGGTGGACCCGGCCACCGCCACGGTGACCGGGTAGCGCTCGCCGAAGTACTCCACCTGCAGCCGGGTGCCCGCGGCCGCGTAGCTGGGCGGCAGGTACGCCATGAGCAGGTGCCGGCTCACCGACGGCCCGGACCCGGCGCTGGTCACGTAGGACGGGCGGCCCTTGGCGTCCACCAGCCGCTCGCCCCCGGGCGACAGGACCGGCTCGCCGCCGAGCATGTAGCGCAGCTCACCGCTGGCCGAGGCGTGGTCGTCGACGGTCAGCGTGCACAGCACGGCGGCGGGCTCGGCGGCGCGCTGCGCCAGGTAGGCCGCCTTGCCGATGAAGTCCTGCGGTTTCACCCGGGGCCGGGTCATCCCCGCCTCGACCAGCGTGTAGTCGGCGGTCAGCTCGGCGCCGAAGGCCCGGTAGCCCTTTTCCAGCCGCCCGGTCGTGCCGTAAACGCCGATGCCGGCCGGCACCAGGCCGTGCCCCTGGCCCGCCGACCACAGCGCGTCCCACAGCGCGGCGCCCTGCTCCATCGGCACGTGCAGCTCCCAGCCCAGCTCGCCGACGTAGGAGATCCGCGAGGCGAGCACGGACAGGCCACCGATCTCCAGCTCCCGGCAGGTGCCGAACGGGAACCCGGCGTGGCTCACATCGCCCGCGGTCACCGCGGACAGCACGTCCCGGGCCCGCGGGCCCCACAGCCCCAGCGTGGCCTGGGCCGAGGTCAGGTCGGCCAGCGCGGCGCTGCCGTCGGCCGGCCGGTGCTCCGCGAACCAGGCGAGGTCGGCCATGCCGGTCGCGCCGCCGGTGACGACCCGGAACTGCTGCGGGCCGAGCCGCATGATGGTCAGGTCGGCCTTGAACCCGCCCGGCGGGTCCAGCAGCGAGGTGTAGACGACCCGGCCCACCGGGACGTCCAGCTGCGCGACGGCCAGCCGCTGCACCAGGTCCAGCGCGGACGGCCCGGTCACGTCGAAGATGGCGAACGCGGACAGGTCCACCAGCGCGGCCGCCTCTCGCATGGCCAGGTGCTCGGCGTTGATCACCGGGGACCACCAGCGGGCGTCCCACTCGTTGGCCCGCGGCATAAGCTGGCCTTCGTACCTCTCCACCAGCGCCTCGTTGCTCGCGTACCAGTGCGGCCGCTCCCAGCCGGCCGTCTCGTGGAACACCGCGCCGAGCTGGCGCTCCCGGTCGTAGACCGGGCTGACCCGGACCGGCCGGCCGGATTCCCACTGCTCGGCCGGGTGCACGATGCCGTACATCTTGTTGAAGCCCTCGCGGGCCCGCGCCACGATGTGCGCGGTGGTGCGCTGGCACGGGTAGAACCGGGCGATGTCCGCCTCGGTCACGTCAACCGTGGGCACCTGGCCGGTCATCCACTCCGCTACGGCCCGCCCGCAGCCCGGGCCTTCCTTGATCCAGCTGGCCGCGGCCGACCACAGCCCGTCCACCTCGGGCAGCGGGCCGAGCAGCGGGTGGCCGTCCGGGGTCATCGAGATCAGCCCGTTGATCGCGTACCGCACCCCGGCGCTCTCGTCGCCGAGCAGTCCCGGCATCAGTTCCAGCGCCTGCGCCAGCTGCGGGTCGAAATCGTCCGCGGTGAACGGCAACTCGGTCGGGGACAGTGCCGACTCCTCGATGGACGGGATGTCGTCCGGGCTGATGATGATCGGCCGGTGCGCGTACGAGCCGACCTCCATGTCACCACCGTGCTGCCGCTCGTACATGTTGGTGTCCACGTCCCGCACGATCGGGTAACCGATCTCACCCGGGGTCCCGGCGAACAGCCCGATCGGCCCGACGCTGATCATCTGGTGCACGATCGGGGTGAGCGGGATGTGCGCCCCGGCCATCCGGGCGATCCGCGGGCTCCACACCCCGCAGCACACCACCACGACGGCGGTCTCGATGTCGCCGGCGGTGGTGTGCACCGCGGTGATCCGCGGCAGGCCGCGCTGCCCCACCGCGGCGGTCTCGATGCCGGTCACCTCGGCCCCGGCCAGCACCTGCAGCGCGCCGGACGCCTGGGCCTCCTCGCGCATCAGCGTGCCCGCCCGCAGCGAGTCGACCACCCCGACGGTGGGGAAGTGCGCGCCGCCGAGGATCACCGACTCGTCCAGGTAGGACACGAGCTTGGCCACCTCGGCCGGGGTGACCACCTGCGCCGGGATGCCCCACGCGCGGGCCGCGGTGGCCCGGCGGTGCAGTTCGGCCATCCGCTCCGCGGTGCGGGCCACCTCGATGCCGCCGCTCTGGGTGAACACTCCGAGGGCCTGGTACTGCTCGGTGCTGTCCCGGGTCAGCTCCATCATCATCTTCGAGTACTCGATCGGGAAGATGAAGTTGGAGGCGTGCCCGGTGGAGCCGCCCGGGTTGGGCATCGGCCCTTTGTCCACCAGGATCAGGTCCCGCCAGCCGAGCCGCGCCAGGTGGCAGGCCAGGCTGTTGCCGACGATGCCGGCGCCCACGATGACCGCGCTGGCCCGGTAGTCACTCATCCGCTGATCCTCCCGCTGGCCCGGCCCGCCTTGCGCACCGCGCCCGTCGCCGCCCGCACCCGCTGGCCCGGCCCGCCTTGCACGCCGCGCCCGTCGCCGCCCGCACCCGCTGGCCCGGCCCGCCTTGCACGCCGCGCCCGTCGCCGCCCCACCCGCCCACTTTGACATCCACCTGATATATCAGTTGTAGGCTAGAAGCCGTGGATCCCACCGTCAAGCCACTCCCGGACCAGGACGGCCGCCCAGCCGGGGCGCTGTCCCTGGCCGAGGTGGCCTACCGGGCGATCCAGGACCAGCTGGTCCGGCTGGACATCCGGCCCGGGGCGCCGATCAACGAGGAAGAGCTGTGCGCGCAGCTGGGGCTGGGCCGGACCCCGGTCCGTGAGGCGCTCAAGCGGCTGGAGCACGAACGGCTGGTCGTCGCCTACCCGCGGCGGGGCACCTTCGCCACCGAGATCAACGTCACCGACCTGACGCACATCTTCGAGGTGCGCAAGGTGATCGAGCCGGCCGCGGCGGCCAGCGCGGCCCGGCACGCCACCCCGGCCGACCGGGCCGCCTGCCGCGCGCTGGCCGGCGAGCTGGCCGCGGCCGGGGCGGGGCCGCCGGACGCGCTGATGACCCTGGACGTGCGGGTGCACCGGGCCATCTACGCCGCGACCCGCAACCCGTACCTGGAGGACACGCTGATCCACTACGGCAACCTGGCCACCCGGATCTGGTGCCTGTTCCTGGACCGGCTGGACATGGGCGCCCACGTCGCCGAGCACGGCCCGCTGCTGCAGGCGGTGGCCGGCGGCGACGCGCGCCGGGCCGCTGAGATCGCGGGGCGGCACGTCATCGAGTTCGACACGGCGATCCGGGCCGTGCTCTGACCGCACGCGCAGCGGCCGCCGGCCGGCTGGCCGGCGGCCCCTGTCGGCGGCGCTGGCCTACTCGACCGGGATCTCCTTGTTGATCAGGCCGAGGTCGATGCCCTGACGGCTCCGGACGATCCGGGCCACCACGTAGATCACGATGGCCAGGAGGTACATGCCGCCCATGTAGTACAGCGAGTCACGGCTGTTCACGAAGTAGAGGCTGTTGCTCAGCCACTCGTAAAGGTTGAACCCCAGCAGCCCGATCGTGATGACGCCGGCCACCGGGACGATGGGCACGCCGAGCAGCTTGATCCGGCTGGCCGGCGAGGCGCGCCACAGGTCTTTCTTGATGAACGGCAGCAGCACCACGGCGATCGCGCTGCCCAGGTACGTCACCGCGATGACCAGCGTCGCGTCCAGCGTGTAGGTGCGGAACGTGGACGAGTAAGCGTAGACCGCGGCCAGCCCGGCGGCCGGGAGCAGCATCAGGATCAGCGACCAGACCGGTACCTTGCGCCGTTCGGACACCTCGGCCGCCCGGTCGGGCAGCACCCGGTCGAACGCGGCCGCGAAGATGACCCGGGTCGAGGACAGGAACAGGGTGCCGACCCAGGCGAAGAACCACAGGCTCAGCACCAGGATCAGGATCACCTGGAACGCCGTGTTGTGCACCAGCCACCCGGCGAACATGAACGGGTAGGGCCAGATGCCGAACTGCGGCGTCAGGTTGTAGTCCAGCGAGTTGAGATTCTGGTAGAAGCCCCAGCCCACGGTCTTCGCCATCAGCAGGAAGAAGATGACGGTGCAGATGACGGTGATCCACAGGCCCGCGAACATGCCGGTGAACACGCGCCGGAAGTCACTGGCGCCGCGGATCTCGCCGTACAGCGTCGCACCCCAGTTGGGCCACAGGATGAAGAACATCATGGCCGGCACCAGCAGCATCGTCGGGCCGAGCGGGCCGAAGCCGAACGGGGACGTCGTGTACCCGGCCTTGTGGGCCGCGGCGTTCGTGGCCGCGTAGGCGTTGTGCACGCCGAACAGCTTCTGGCCGTAGAGGTTGAAGGAGTTGACGAAGTCGGCGTGGGAGTTGATGAGCAGCAGGATTACCACGACCGCGAACCCGATCATGCCACCGAGGAAGGCCCACTTCTGGAACCGGGCGTACCCGGCCATGCCCAGCGAGACCAGCAGGCCCGCGACCACGATCGTGATCAGCGTGACCACGAAGATCCCGTTGTTCGTGCCGAACCAGGCGGCACCGCCGTTCGGCCAGGTCCACTTGAGCGTCGCCCACAGCGGCTCGAACAACTGGACCGACAGGATGTTGCCGTAGATCGGCGCCCACAACCAGAGAATGAACCACCAGCCCGTAGCGGCCAGCACGAAGCCGATGCCACTGCCCAGGATCCGGCTCTGCCAGACGTAGTCGCCGCCGGCCCGCGGGATGGTGACGATCAGCCCGGAGTAGGCGATCACCAGGAACGAGACCCAGATACCGGAGATCACCACCGCCGTGAGGAACTGGCCTTTGGGGAAGGCGGGCCCGGCGAAGGTGAACTCATAGAGCCCAAGCGTGACGAAGTTGGTCGCCAGGCACGCATAGATGATGGAATCCCGGATCGACCAGCCACGGACCAGGCCGGTGGCTTTGCGCAAGAACAGGGTCGGCGTCTCGCCGCCAATTGCGTCAGTTGCCATGCGCGTCTCCCAGTTAGGAGGTTGTGGGGGCTAGGTCAGCCTATTGCGCAGCTGGTCCGCGAAGGTGGGAATATCACCCATTTACCAGGAGGTACTTAGTGACCTTCCCCTTCTTCGCGTTCAGTTCCAGGACCGCGCCCTGCAGCACCCCGTCACCGTAAACGCTGCCCGGATTGATAGCCAGTGTCCGGCCCATCCGCTTCACTCCACGGCTCTCGTGAATGTGCCCGTGCACCGACAGCATCGGCTGGTAGCCGTTGATGGCGTCGCGGACCGCGGTGGAGCCGACCGGCTTCATCACCGCGCCGCCGTGGGTCGGGCGCAGGTTCTCATCCAGCGCCGGGGCCTCGTCCAGCCCGGTCCCGTACGGCGGGGCGTGGAAGTTGAAGATCGCCCGCTCCATGTCCGGGATCTGCGCGACCACCGCGTCGATCTTCTGCTTCAGCTCGTCCTCGGGTGCCTCGCGGAAGGTGTCCCACGGGGTGGGGTTGGTCCAGCCCATCGAGACCAGGTGGAAGCCGTCCAGGTCGATCGCTTTGCCCTCGCCGAAGTTCACGCACGGGGAGGACTCGATGATGTCGTCGATCTCCCAGATGTCGTCGTTGCCGCCGTTGAGGATGCAGGGGATCTCGCCGCCGCGCAGCTTGCCGTCGGCCATGTCCAGCCACCGGTCCAGCGAGTGGACCATCTCCTGGCTGAACCGGCGGTCCACGGCGCCCTCTTCGTCGCTGAGGTTCTGCAGTTCGTCGGGGGTGACGATGGCCGGGTAGGAGCCCCGGTTGCGGATCTGCTTCTGCACCTCTTCCAGCTCGGCCTGGGTGTCCATCCGGATGGTCTCGCCGCGGACCACTGCCTGCCAGTAACCGTTGTGCGCCACGATCGGCACCATGACCTTGCCGGTGACGTCCCCGCCGAGCACCACGATGTCCGCTTTGTAGAAGGCGGCGGAGTTGAGGAACTTCCGCCAGCACACTTCCGAGCCGTGGATATCCGTGGCGAAGAAGACCCTCATCGACGCACCTGTGCCTTCCTCCGCGCACCCCGCCGGCCGCGCCCACCGTGCCGGGTCATCCCGGCGTCTTGCGCAACTCCCGTGCACACTGTGCAACGTCTAGCATCCGGCCGAAACCGTCGTCAAGCCGGACAGAGTGAATTCAGTGCGCCACTTCCTCGGGCAGCTCATACCAGCGGACCCGGTCGCCGACGTTGGACCGTAGCTTCCACTTCATGGTCTTGGGCGCGGCCTCCGCGAGGTCCAGCAGCTGCCGGGCCGCGGCCAGCGGGTCGTGCCGCGGCTCGGGCGGCATGAGGCTGGGCTTCTCCGCCACCAGGGCGGGCAGTTTGGTCAGGTTCTCGGTGACCGTCCGCCACCAGCCCCAGTCCGCACCGAGCACCTTGGCGAACCGGTCGGTGTCGATGGACGGCGGGCCGCCCGCGCCGAGCGGCACCCCGGCCAGCAGGTGCACGATGTCCCGTGCGTCCTTCTCGTTCAGCTCGACGATCTGGAGCTTGGACAGCAGCAGGTCGACCGAGTCCACGGTGAGCGGGAGCCGGCCGAAGGACGGCCGGAAGTCCAGCGTGTGGCACATCGTCAGCCGGTCCACCATGACGTCGACCGGCAGGCCGGACGGCGCGGTGAAGTACATCTGCCGGTCGCCGTTGAGGTTGTTGAACCGGCGGTCCGGCGTGCACCCGTGGTCGGCCAGCCAGGTGGCGACGTCCTTGCGGCCTTTGCTCAGGCAGGCGAAATCGATGTCCTGGTCGCGGCGCAGCCGCGGCGGGAAGTCGGGGCACAGCACCCGGACGCCCAGCCCGCCGAGCAGTTTCAGCCCCAGCCCGGCTTCGGCGGCGGCCCGGGCCAGCCGGATGGCCTCGGGGAGCGGATCGTGCGGCGACCCGGGGGTCACCGGCTCGGCGGCGTCGGCCATCTGCCCGGTCCTGCTCTCGTTCCTCGGGACCGCCGGTCACGCCGAATCGGCCCTGTCGGGTAACTAGGTAGCGAGTATGCCATGCCTAGCCAGAATGCCGGTTGACGCAGAATGGGCAAACTGGTCATTCTGGTTGCATGAGCGAGGCCTTGGTTGCGGCCACCGCAACCTACCAGTCGGCCGAGCGGGTGCTTGGCCTGCTCGCCAGTTTCGAGGATGGCCGGCCGGAACTCAGTGTGACAGAAATCGCCGCGTGTCTGGGCGTACATAAGTCAACCGCCTCACGGCTCGCGGCCACGCTGGAACGGACCGGCTTCCTGACCCGCTCCGGCCGCCGCTACCGGCTCGGCGTGGAGGTCATCCGGCTCGGCACCCTGGCGCTGCGCAGTACCGACATCGTGGCCACGATGCAGCCCGTGATGGAGAAGCTGTCCCAGCGGACCGGGGAGACGATCAACCTGGCGGTGCCGGCCGGCCCGGACATCCTGAACGTCGCCGAGGTACCAAGCACCTACATCCTCAGCTGCTCGGGCGGCTGGATCGGGCGCCGCACCAGGCCGCACGCGGTCGCCAACGGGAAGGTACTGCTCGCCTTCGGCGCGATCCCGGTCCCGGCCGGCCTGGAGCGCTACACCGAGCACACCATCACCACCGCCGAGGCGCTGGAGGCGGAGCTGGCCCAGGTCCGCCGGGACGGCTACGCCACGGCCGTGGCCGAGCTGGAGGACGGCCTGGTCGCCGTGGCCGCCCCGGTTTTCAGCCCGGGCGGCAGCTGCCTGGCCGCGCTGTCCATCTCCGGGCCGGCCTACCGGATGCCCCCGGAGAAGCTGGGCGAGCTGGGCCGCCTCTGCGCCGCGTACTGATCGCCGCGCCGCGGCGGTACGCTGCCCGGGCCACGCCCCCGCGACGGCGCGGTTGCCCAGGGAGGGAGACCCGGCCATGGACGAGTACCTGCTCTACGCCGGCGGCGGGTGGCGGGCGGGCCGCTCGGCCGCGGTCCCGGCGGTCAGCCCGGCCACCGGCGAGACGTTCGGCACGGTGGCCACCGCGGACGCGGCCGACGTGGCCGAGGCGGTCCGGGCCGCCGGGCGGGCCTTCCCGGGCTGGGCCGCCGCTTCCCCGTTCGACCGGGCCGCGTGGTGCGAGCGGGTCGCGGCGGCCATCGCGGCCCGGCGTGACGAGCTGGCCCGCGTGCTCACCCTGGACCAGGGCAAGCCGCTGGCCGCCGAGGCCTACGACGAGGTTGACGAGCTGGCCGAGTACTTCCGGATGGCGGCCGCCGACGTCCGGCGGCTGGACGGCACGGCGCCGCCGTCCACCTCGGCCGGGCGGCGGGTGATCACCGCCCGGGTGCCGCTCGGCGTGGTCGGCGTGATCAGCCCGTGGAACTGGCCGTACACCATGGGCGCCGAGCTGTTCGCGCCCGCGCTGGCGGCCGGCAACACGGTGGTGTGGGTGCCGGCCCCGTCCACGTCGGCCTGCTCCGCCGTACTGGCCGGGGTCATCGCCACCTCCGGCGTCCCGGACGGCGTGTTCAACTTCGTGCCCGGGCCGGGGCCGGTGGCCGGGGACGCGCTGGCCGGCCACCCCGGGGTGGCCGCGGTGGGGTTCATCGGCTCGGTGGCCACCGGCGGGCTGGTCGCGGCGCGGGCGGCGGGCAAGACCCAGCTGCTCGAACTGGGCGGCAACGGACCGATGGTCATCCTGGAGGACGCCGACCTGGCGCTGGCCACCGACGCGGCGCTGGAGGCGGCCTACCTGTGCGCCGGGCAGAGCTGCACGGCGGGCGAGCGCTTCCTGGTGCACGCCGCGGTGCGGGCCGAGTTCACCGAGCGGGTAGTGGCCGCGACCAAGGACCGGGTCCGGCTCGGCGACCCGTTCGACCCGGCGACGACCATGGGCCCGCTGAACAACGAGGCGACCGCGGCCAAGTTCGACGCGCACGTTGGCGACGCGGTGCGCCGCGGTGCCCGGGTGTGCTGCGGCGGGCACCGCGCGGACGGCTTCCGCACCGGCCTGTACGCCGAGCCCACGGTGCTGGACGGGGTCACCACGGAGATGGACATCGCCGCCCAGGAGACGTTCGGCCCGGTGGTGCCGATCGTCGAGGTGGCCTCGGCCGCCGCGGCGCTGGAGCTGACCAACGCCGCGCCGTTCGGGCTGACCGCCGCGGTGTTCACCGCCGACCTGGAGCGCGGCCTGGCCTTCGCCGAGCAGGCCCGGGCGGGCTGGGTCAACGTGAACGCGTCAACCAACCTGTGGGAGTCACACCTGCCGTTCGGCGGCCGGGCCGGATCGGTCAGCGGGCGCGGCCGGGTCGGCGGCCGCTACGCCATGGAGTCCTTCACCGAACCCAAGACGATCCTCTACCCGGCCCCCCACCTAACCCGCTGACTCCCCCGTTATCCCCGACGGCCCATCACCCCGCGGCTACCCCCACGCCGGCGCCTCCTGCCAGGCGAAGGCCAGCGGGGTGAGGGCGGTCAGGTCGATAGCCGGCTCGACGGTGGAGTAGGACTGCACGTTGTCGGCGAACACCGCCTTATGCCCGTTGAACACCCGGTACGGCACGTTGCCGGGGGCGTTGGCCGAGCAGGGGCGCATGTTCGGCACCGTCCCGGTGGCCGCGGCCGAGTTCGGCCCCTCCACGGTGGCCCCGGCCAGCACCGGCGGCCGCCCATTGTGCGACCCGGCCAGGTTGGCGACCTGGTGCTGCATGCAGTCCGGGTAGACGGTGCCGTCCGCGACGATGAGCGACACGCCCCACGCGTTGCTGCCCAGGATGTCGTCCAGCCAGCGCTGCTGCCAGGCGGCGTAGACCGGCCGGCCAGCCAGCGCGTCGTACTCGGCGGCCATGACGGCCAGCCCGGCGCCGTGCGTGGTGGTGTCCCACTGGTCCCAGGCGAACCCGAACCCGAACGGGTCACCCGCGGCGATGTGGATGCCTTTCTCGATCTGGCCGCGCAGATTGGCCAGCAGCGGTGCGGTGCTGAGGCCCAGAAGGCCCGCCGGCGTGTGCCGGATCGCCCGGACAAGCTCGTAGTCGGCCAGCGCGCTGACGTCGTACAGGTTCAGCGTGTCCGACAGCGCCGCCTGGCCGTGGATCCACTGCGCCGCCCAGCCGGTGGCGTCGCGCAGGTAGGTCAGCGGCGACCGGACCGGGAGGCCACTGGGCATCCGCCCGCAAGGGGAGGCGCGCCGCAGGCGTGTCCTCGCCGAGCGGGCGGATTGCGGGGGGCTCCGGGGGGTCGTCCCCCCGGGCCAGCACTCCTCCAGCGCCCGCGCCAGTTCGGTGGCGCCGAGCATCATGTCGTCGCGCCAGGTGGTCTCCGGGTAGAAGTCCCACGGGATCGCGGTCAGCAGGTGGCCCTTCCAGTGCGTGCCCGCCAGCGCGTACACGGTCTCTGCGGAGCGCAGGCAACGCGCCGCGTAGCCGGGGTCGCTGGCCCGGTACACCTGGTAGCAGAGCGCGAAGTCGGCGGCCAGCCGCCCGGCCAGGTTGGGGCTGATCGGCGCGCCGGGCTTCCCGGCCCGGAACACCGGCGGGTGCCGGATGTACTGATAATGCGGATTGCGGCCCTGGTAATGGTCGTCGGCCTGGGGCAGCCGCCAGATGTCGTGGTCCCCGTCGTAGTAGTTGTTCGCCTCGCCGGTGCCCACCTCGTAGTACAGGGTCCTGGTCCGCTCGTCCCACATCCGCTGCAGGAAGTCCAGGCCGAACCGGGCCTCCGCGGTGAAGCCAGCCCGCGGGGAGCCGGCCCCCAGCTCCCGCGGGAACGACGCGATGCCCTGCAGCAGCACCGCCTCGGTGTAGCTGGTCGTCTCCACGAAGTGCAGGTAGTCCCCGGCGTCGAACCAGCCGCCGGCCGCGTTGATCCGCACTCCGGTCGCGTACCGGGCCAGGCTGCCCTTGAAGTTGCCGTTCTCGTCCACCGGCGGGGTGCGGTAGGTCATCGCGCGCAGGTCATTCAGGTGCCCGGGCGCGGTGCGCAGCGCGGTACGGATGAAGTCCGGGCCGTCCCGCTCGTTTTCGAAGAACGACAGCGTGTTGGCCAGCGGTCGGGCGTACAGCGCGGCGGCCGGACCGATCCGGAACCAGGGCGAGGCGGCCGCCGGGTCCCCGGCGATGCCGAGCCGGTACCAGCCTGCGGCCCGGACCCCGGAGAACCGGGCCGCCCACACCCAGCGGTACCGGGTGCTCCACGACCCGAGGTCGCGGCGGGCCAGCCCGGACGCGGCCATCGCGCACGAGCCGCGCCGGACCAGCAGCCACCGCAGCGGGTGCGCCGGCCGGGACGAGGTCATGATTTCCGCCAGCTTCGCCGCGCCGGCCGGGTAGCCGGCCTGGTCCACCCGGACCGCGACGCCGGGCGCGGGCGCGGCCTTACGGTGCGAGCCGGTGGCCAGCACCGCCCCCGACGACGGCGCCGCGCAGATCCCCCGGGCGGCCGGCGCGGCGGCGGCGGCCCGCCCCGTGGCGGCGGGGACGCCCGGGGACGTCCCCGCCGCGCCGCAGAGCGCCGCCACCGCCAGGCTGATCAGTGCGGCGCTCACGGCCGTACGGCGCCGGCCAGCGCCGGCCTTTAAAGGCGCGGATCTCCGGCGCAGGCTTCGCATCGGGTAAGGCTAGATCCGCCGGCCCGCCGCGCGCCAGACCCCGCCCGCGTCCCCCCGGCGACGGCCCCGGCCCCGGCCCATCCCCGCCCCGGCCCCGGCCACGGCCCCGCCCCGGCTCCGGCGACGGCCCACGGCCCGGCCCGGCCCGGCGACGGCCCACGGCCCGGCCCGGCCCGGCGACGGCCCACGGCCCGGCCCGGCCCGGCGACGGCCCACGGCCACGGCCACGGCCCGGCGACGGCCACGGCCACGGCCACGGCCACGGCCACGGCCACGGCGAGTGTGGCTCAGCGGGCCAGCACCTGGAAGGTGGCCAGGGTGGGATCGGCGGCGTAGGCGATGCGGCCGCCATCGGCCTGCGCGGCGCGCAGCGCCTCCAGCGCCGCCGCCGTTATCACCTCGCCGGGGGCGAGCACCGGGACTCCGGGCGGGTACGGCGCCACCAGCTCCGCGCTGACCCGGCCGACGACGGCAGTAGCGGGACGCGTTTCGTTGGGCGCGAAAAACGCCTGCCGCGGGGAGACGGCCACCTCGGGCGCGACGGTCCAGGCGGCGGACGGGACGGGGGCGCGGGGCGCGCCCCGGTGCCGCTCGACCGCGGCGATCAGCGCGGCGGTGAACCGGCCCACGGTCAGCTCGTCGTCGGCCAGCGTCACGATGGGGATGACCGTGTCCCGGTCGGCCATCTCCACCGGCATCCCGGCCGCGATCAGGTCGGCCTCGATCGCGTGCCCGTGCGCGCCGGTCCCCGCCAGCAGCACGGTCAGCTTGGCCGGCTCGGTCCCGGCCAGCACGTCCAGGCCCGGGACTGCGCGGAGCCGCTGCTTCGCCCCGGCCACCGCGTGCAGCAGCCGGGCGCACAGCTCCTTGCCGTCCCGCGCCAGCAGGGCGCGGGCCGCGTCGATGCTGGCCATGATGGCCCCGGCCGGGCTGGTGGTGTGGGTCGCCTCGAACGCCCGGTTCAGCCGGGCCGGGTCCAGCCGGCCCGCCCGGGCCATCACCAGGGCGCCCTGGGTGTAGGCGGGCAGCGCCTTGTGCGCGCTGGTCACCATGGCGTCCGCGCCTGCCGCCAGCGGGTGCGGCGGCAGGTCGGGGTGGAACCCGAGGTGCGCCGCCCACGCCGCGTCCACCAGCAGCGGCACGCCCGCCTGGTGCGCGGCGGCGGCGTGGCCGGCGATGTCCCCGGTCGTGCCGACGTACGACGGGTCGCCGAGGAACACCGCGCACGTGTCCGGGTGTGCACGCAGCGCGGCGCGGACCGCGTCCACCGGGACCGGGCCGGGCAGCCCGGTGGCCGCGTCGATCTCCGGCCGGACCCACACCGGGTCCAGCCCGGCCAGCACGAGACCGAGCAGCAGCGACCGGTGCAGGGCGCGGGTGATCACGATCTCGCCGCCGCCCGGGCGGCCGACGGCCAGCGCCAGCGCCTGGTTGCCGTGTGTGGACCCGGCCACCGAGAACCGGCACCAGTCCACGCCCCACAACTGCGCGGCCCGGCTCTCCGCGTCGGCCAGCAGCGCGTCGGCGTGCTTGATCGTGTCCAGCCCGCCGTACAGCGGCGCGTCCCCGGCGGTGACCGCGCCGGTGAGATCCGGCCGCTGCTTGTGGCCCGGCACGCTCATCGGGGTCAGCGCACCGGCCTGCGCCGCGGCGGTGAACCGGAGCCAGCCGTCGAGCAGCGGCGCGTCCCCGCGCAGCCCGCGCGGGTCCCGCGGATCGTGCGGAACCCGCGGATCGTGCGGAACCCGCGGATCGCAGGGGGCCCGCGCGGCCGTGGGCCCGATATGTTCCTGACCGGTCACCGCCCCAGTGTGCCAGCCTGCCCTGGGCAGGCGCGTGGCCCGTCAGGCGAGCCGGCCCGCGGCGGCAGGGCCCGCGCCCATGGGGCCGCCGATTCGTTAGCGGTGTAGATCACCCCCCTAAACGGGGGGCTGATCTACACCGCTAACGAAAGCGCGCCTGCCCTCAGGGTGGGGCGGGCCTCAGGGTGGGGCGGGCCTCAGGGTGGGGCGGGCCCCAGGGTGGGGCGGCGATCAGTCCTGCGCAGCCGGCACCCCGGGCTGGTGCCGGTAGAACTCGGCCGACTGCGCGGGCAGCGGGGTGTTGCCCAGGATCAGGTCGGCCGACTTCTCCGCGATCATCATCACCGGGGCGTAGATGTTGCCGTTGGTGATGTACGGCATCACCGAGGCGTCCACCACGCGCAGCCCGTCCAGGCCGTGCACCGCCATCGTCGCCGGGTCGGTGACCGCGTCCGCGCCGGTGCCCATCCTCGCGGTGCACGAGGGGTGCAGCGCCGTCTCCGCGTCGCGGCGCACCCAGTCCAGCACGTCCTCGTCGGTCGAGACCTCCTTACCCGGGGACAGCTCGCCGTCGTTGAACTCGTCGAAGGCGGGCTGGTTCAGGATCCGCCGGGTGATCCGGATCGCCTCGCCCCACTCCCGCCGGTCGGTCAAGGTGGACAGGTAGTTGAACCGCAGCTCCGGATGCACCTCCGGGTCGCGAGAGGTGATCCGCACCGAGCCGCGCGAGTCGGAGTACATCGGGCCGATGTGCACCTGGTAGCCGTGGCCGCCGGCCGGCTGGGAGCCGTCGTAGCGGATCGCGATGGGCAGGAAGTGATACATCAGGTTCGGGTAGGCGACGTCGTCGTTGCTGCGGATGAAGCCACCGCCCTCGAAGTGGTTGGTGGCCCCCGGGCCGGTGCGGCCGAAGAGCCACTTCGCACCGACCATGGGCCGGTTGCGCCACTTCAGCGCGGGCGCCACCGACACCGGCTGCTTCGACCCGTACTGCACGTAGACCTCGAGGTGGTCCTGCAGGTTCTCGCCCACGGCGGGCAGGTCGGCGATGACGTGCACGCCGAGCTGGCGGAGCAGGCCGGCCGGGCCCACCCCGGACAGCTGCAGCAGCTGCGGAGTGTTGATCGCTCCGCCGCACAGGATGATCTCGCCGCCGCGGACCAGCCGGGACAGCCCACGCCCCTGCCGGAACTCCACGCCGACCGCCCGGGTGCCCTCGAACAGCACCTTGGTGACGAACGCGCGGGTGGCCACGGTGAGGTTGCGCCGGCTCATGACCGGGTGCAGGTAGGCGCGGGCCGCGCTGAGCCGGCGGCCGCGGTGCACGTTGCGGTCGAAGGGGGCGAAGCCCTCCTGGCGGTACCCATTCACGTCCTTGGTCAGCGGGTACCCGGCCTGCTGCACCGCCGCGAAGAACGCCTGGAACAGCGGGCCGTCGGCCGGCCCGCGCTCCAGGACCAGCGGCCCGTCGCCGCCGCGGAACTCATCCGCCCCGGCCAGGCAGGTCTCCATCTTCTTGAAGTACGGCAGGCAGTGCGCGTAGTCCCAGTCGCCCATCCCCGGGTCGGCCGCCCACCGTTCGTAGTCCAGCGGGTTGCCGCGCTGGAAGATCATCCCGTTGATGCTGCTGGAGCCGCCGAGCACCTTGCCCCGCGCGTGGTAGATGCGGCGGCCGTTCAGGTGCGGCTCGGGCTCGGATTCGTAGCCCCAGTCGTAGAACCGGTTGCCGATCGGGAAGGTCAGCGCGGCCGGCATGTGGATGTAGACATCCCACGGATAATCGGGCCGCCCGGCCTCCAGCACCAGCACCCGGTTCGCCGGGTCGGCGGACAGCCGGTTGGCGAGGGCGCTGCCGGCCGAGCCGCCACCGACGATGATGAAGTCATACGTTGCAGGCGCCATCGGTCCTCCCGGCTACCCTTCCGTCGTGGTGATGCCCGAGCCTACGCCCGGCGGCCCGTCCGCCGCGGCCCCCGAAACCACCGGAAAGCCCGCGCCCGCCCCGGGCACTGAGCTGCATCCCGGCGGCACCGGGCCGCACCCCGGCGGCACCGGGCCGCACCCCGGCGGCACCGGGCCGCACCCCGGCGGCACCGGGCCGCATCCCGGCGCGTCCGCTTACCGGCAGGCCCGGTTCCGGCGGCCGCCCGGCGCGACCGAGCTGCTGCTGATCCGGCACGGCGAGTCCGAGGCTGCCTACGCCGACAAGCCGTTCCCGCTGGTGGACGGGCATGCCGACCCGGAACTGGCCGTTCCCGGCCGGAAGCAGGCGCAGGCGCTGGCCGGGCGGCTGGCGGGTACCCCGATCAACGCGCTGTACATCAGCACGCTGCGGCGCACCGCGCAGACCGCCGCGCCGCTGGCCGCCCGGCTCGGGCTGACCCCCCAGGTCGAGCCGGACCTGCGCGAGGTGCACCTGGGCGAGTGGGAGGCGGGGCTGTTCCGCAAGATGGTGGCGGACAACCACCCGCTGGCCGAGCGGCTGTGGGCGGAAGAACGCTGGGACGTCATCCCGGGCGCCGAGCCGGCCGAGCGGGTCGCCGCGCGGGTCGGCGGCGCGCTGCGCCGGATCGCGGCCGCCCACCCGGACCAGCGGGTCGCGGTCGTCAGCCACGGCGGCGTGATCGCCCAGGCGCTGGCCCTGGCCACCGGCTCCCGGCCGTTCGCGTTCCTCGGCGCGGACAACGCGTCCATCTCCCGGCTGGTGATCACCCCGCAGCGCTGGGTGCTGCGCGGCTACAACGACACGGCCCACCTCGAGGCCCTGGGGTGGTG
The DNA here is from genome assembly GCA_963837515.1 of uncultured Actinomycetes bacterium. GTDB lineage: Bacteria > Actinomycetota > Actinomycetes > Streptosporangiales > Streptosporangiaceae > RYN-230. Next base: position 310,291 of record CAWINT010000008.1, on the reverse strand, counting down.
ACCTTGGTCAGGCCGAGGGCCCGGACAGCCACCAGATGACTGGGTGCTCACCCGGCCCGGACGGCGGATCCAGCGCGCCGGGATAGTGCTCGCCTGGCCTCGGGAAAGCGGACGTTTGCCGGAGCCACCATGCGTTACATCGCGGCAATTACCACGAAGACAGGGCGACCTTGCCGCGGACGACCGGGTTGACCAGGTCACCGATCTCCGGGATGGAGATGCGGACCTGGTCGCCGGCCTGCAGCGTGAAGGGCAGGTCGGGGACGAGGGTGGTGCCGGTGGAGAGCAGCACCCCGGCCGGGAACTCGTCCTCGCGGAACAGGAATTCGGCCAGTTCCGGGATGCGGCGGCGCAGCCCGGACGTGCTGGCGTCGCCCTGCCAGGCCACCTCGTCGCCGCGGGTGATCGTCATGGTCATGGTCAGCGCGTAGGGGTCGGGCAGCTCCCAGGCCGGGGTGATGGCCGGCCCGGCCGCGCAACTGCCCAGGTAGACCTTGGCCTGCGGCAGGTACAGCGGGTTCTCCCCCTCGATCGAGCGGGAGCTCATGTCGTTGCAGATGGTGTAGCCGGCCACCTCGCCGGCCGCGTTGAGCACCACGCCCAGTTCCGGCTCGGGCACGTCCACCTCCGAGTCGGCCCGGGCGTTGACCGGGGCGCCGGGCCCGGCCACCCGCCACGCCGCCGCCTTGAAGAACAGTTCCGGCCGGGGCGCGTCATAGACCCGGTCGTAGATGTCGGCCGACTCGGTGCTCTCCTCCATCCGGGCGGTCCGGGACCGCTCGTAGGTCACCCCGGCCGCCCACACCTCCATGAGCCCGTCCACTGGGGCCAGCAGGCGCCCCGGATCGAAGTCCACGGCGACACCGCTCTCCCGGGGCGACTCCGCGCACAGTCCCTCGATCTCGGCCACCGGCAGCGCCAGCAACTCCGCCATCGTGGCGACCCCCGGCACCGGGTGCACCCGGCTGCCCTCCAGCTTGCCGACCCGCGCCCCACCGTCGGCGGTGCGGTACCTGATGAGCTGCATGCCTGGCAGCGTACGGGGGGCCGGGGACGCACCCCCGGCTACCCCTCCGTTATGCGCCGCGGGGGGCGGCGGGCCAACGGCCCACCGGCCCCGCCGTTCCCCGGACCTGCGTTTACCCACCCGCCCCGATGAGCACGTTGTGAAAAGATAAACAAGAGGCGGGCAGGCTGCGGGCCGGGAGCAGCGAATAGCATCCTGCGGACGACGGAATTTCCCGGCCCCGCTGGGGGGCGGTATGTCCAGCTGGTTCACTACGACGATCGTGCAGACCGGGCGGCTTCCGCTCTTCTGCTTCTTCGTCGCGTTCGTGGTCGGGTTTGGCTTCATCCGGCTGTCCGTCCGGATGATCCGGGCCAACGTCCGCTGGTGGCCGGGCAACATCGAGCCGGGCAGCCTGCACGTGCACCACATGGTGTTCGGCGTGGTGTTCATGATGATCGGCGGGGTCACCGGCATCGTCGCGCCGTACGGGTCGCTGAACTGGCGGGCCGGTGCGGCCGCGCTGTTCGGCCTGGGTGCGGCCCTGGTCCTGGACGAGTTCGCGCTGATCCTGCACCTGCGCGACGTCTACTGGAGCTCTGCCGGGCGGCTGTCGGTGGACGCGGTGTTCGCGGCGGCCGGCATCACCGTGCTGCTGCTGCTCGGCATCGTGCCGTCCGTGGTACCGAGCCCGGCCGACCCGCACGCCAGCACCGCGGAAGCGGTCGCCACGATCGTGGTCAGCCTCGCCGTCACCTTCACCCTGGCCACGATCACCCTGCTCAAAGGCAAGATCTGGACCGGGCTGTTCGGCCTCTTCTTCTTCCCGTTTCTCATCGTCGGCGCCCTCCGGCTGGCCCGCCCGGCCTCCCCGTGGGCCCGCTGGCACTACCTGCGCCGCCCCCGCAAGCTGGCCCGGGCGCAGCGCCGCGACGACCGCGTCCGCCAGCCCGTCGTGAACCTGCGGGTCCGCATCGAGGACTTCCTGGCCGGGCTGCACGAGCAGCAGCACCCGGAACGGCCGCCGGCCCCGGACCGCTCCAAATCCGACACCCATTGAACCGGCATAACGCCCCGTACGCCGCACTCCCGCCCGCCCCGGTTTCTGCACGGCCCGGACCGCTGCCAGGCCGCTATCCCGGGTGGCCCGCCCGGCGCGGCGCTTTTTCAGCGGCGCGGGGCCTTTCGCCGGCGTGGGTCCCTTTCCTCGGCGCGGGGCCTTTCGCCGGCGCGATGCCTTTCGCCAGCGCGGTCCCTTTCGCCAGCGCGGTCCCTTTCGCCAGCGCGGTCCCTTTCGCCCAGCGCGGCCCCTTTCGCCAGCGCGGTCCTCTTCGCCAGCGCGGTGCCTTGTGTGCGGCCCGCGGCTGACAGCGCACCGCGCTGATCCAGTGGACCACGCTGGGCCGGGTCAGGCCAGCACGGCCTGGGTCTGGGTGACCTGGGCCACCGGGCGGCCGTCCGCGTCGGTGAGGACGGTCTGCACCACGATCGTGGACCGGCCGGCGTGCAGTGGGCGGGCCACGGCGGTCACCGTGCCCGCCCGCACCCCGCGCAGGAACACGGTGGCCGAACTGCTGGTCGCGGTGCGCGCGCCGGGCGGCAGGTTCAGGTAGGCGCAGACGCCGCCGAGGCTGTCGGCCAGCGCCATCAGCGCCCCGCCGTGCAGCACGCCCCCAGCGGTGCACCGCTCCGGCGCCCACGGCAGCCGCCCGGTGACCTCGGCCGGGGACGCGGCGTCCAGTTCGATCCCCAGCATGACGGCGAACGGCATCATCGCCAGCAGCGCGGCCGGGGTGAGGTCCTCGCTCATCGTTTCTCCGGGTGGACGGGCGGCCGGGCTCGGGCATCGCCCGGCCGCGGTTCGTTGGGGCGGTTGGTCTCGGGCGGGCGCCGCGCTCAGTCCGCGAACTCGGCCCGCACGCCGAGCAACCGTACCGGGCGCCGGGCGGTGAACCGGTCCAGGGCCTGCAGCGCCGCCTGCTCGATGGCCGCCTCGCCGGTGCCCGGCGCCGGCAGCGCCCGCGAGTGGGTCTCGGTGCGGAACGGGGCGTAGCGGACCTTGACCACCACCCGCGTGGCGGGCCGGTCCCCCGTGCTGATCTCCGCGGCGACCTGCCGGGCCAGCCGGCCGACCTCGCTGCGCACCTGGTCCCAGCCGGCCAGGTCGGCCTGGTAGGTGATCTCCCGGCCGTGGGACCGGGCCAGGTAGGGGCGGCTGTCGACCGGGGAGTCATCCAGGCCGCGGGCCACCTGGATCAGCCACGGCCCGATGGCCGGCCCGAACTCGGCGGCCAGTCGGCGCGGGTCGGCGGCGGCCAGGTCGCGGACCGTGTTCAGGCCCAGGGCCGCCAGCTTGGCGGCGGTCTTGCCGCCGATCCCCCACAGCGCGTCGGTGGGCCGGGCGCCCAGCACCTCGAACCAGGTCGCGCCGGTGAGCCGGAACACCCCGGCCGGCTTGCCGAACCCGGTGGCCAGCTTGGCCTGCAGCTTGTTCTCCCCGATGCCGACCGTGGCGTCCAGGCGGGTGGCGGCCCGGATGCGGGCGGCCAGGTCCCGGGCCACCTGCTCCGGATCATCGGTGTCCACGGCCAGGAACGCCTCGTCCCAGCCCATCACCTCGGTGGTCCAGCCACTGCCCCGCAGCACCTCCATCACCTCGGCCGACGCGGCCTCGTAGGCCTCGCGGTCCACCGGGAGGAACACCGCGTCCGGGCAGCGCCGGGCGGCGGTGCGCAGCGGCAGGCCGGAGTGCACCCCGTGCCGCCGCGCTTCGTAGGAGGCGGTGCTGACCACGCCGCGTTTGGCCGGGTCGCCGTCCCCGCCCACGACAACGGGCCGACCGCGCAGTTCCGGGTGGCGCAGCACCTCGACCGCGGCAATGAACTGGTCCAGATCGACGTGCAGCACCCAGCGGGTCATCAGCGGCCGCCCGCGATCGGCGCGTCTCCCCCGGTCATGCCTGCCCTCCCGGTCCGGCTGTTCCCGGGCCGGCCCGTCCCGGCCGGCTGGTCCTCGGCCGGCTGGTCCTCGGCCGGCTGGTCCCTCGGCCGGCTGGTCCTGGGCCGGCTGGTCCTGGGCCGGCTGGTCCCTCGGCCGGCTGGTCCTCGGCCGGCTGGTCCTGGGCCGGCTGGTCCTGGGCCGGCTGGTCCCTGGCCGGCTGGTCCCCGGCTGGTCCCCGGCCGGCTGGTTCCGGGCCGGCTGGTCGCGGGCCGGCTGTTCCCGGCGCCCGGCCGCCACCGGCATACTGCCCAGAGGGTGCGGTCGGCAAGCCTGGCCACCGGCGGGAGCGGGTACCGGGGCCGGGGATGAATCCGTCCCGGTGGGAAGAAAGAGAAAGCGCCGGTAGTTTTAGCTGAGACGCATTTACCGGGCCGTGAATTTGCGGAATTGTAATATAGAAGGAGGCCGGTTGTCAAACGGCGAAGCCCTCCGTGAGCAGGAATATATCTCCATGCTTTACGGCCGGCTCGACGACCTCCGGGACCGGGCATCGGACCGGCTGTCACAGGTGCTGCTGCAGGGCGGCGGCACCCCGGCGGCGAGGTCGGAGCGCGACGCCTTCGTGGAGATGTACTCGCAGCGGATCACGCAGCTGGACGCGGCCGAAAACGGGCTGTGCTTTGGTCGGCTCGACCTGGCCGAGGGCGACCGCCGGTATATCGGCCGGATCGGCATTCTCGACGACGCCGATTATCAGGCCCTGCTGGTGGACTGGCGGGCGCCGGCCGCCCGCCCCTTCTACATCGCCACCGCCTTCTCCCCCGAGGGCGTGCTGCGCCGCCGCCACATCCGCACCCGGCAGCGCACCGTGACCGGCGTGGACGACGAGGTGCTGGACTTCGCCCCGGGCGACGACGGGGCGGCGGGCCGGACGGCCGGGCAGGCCGGGCTGACCGGCGAGGCCGCCCTGATCGCGGCCTTGTCGGCCACCAGGACCGGCCGGATGACCGACATCGTGGAGACCATCCAGGCCGAGCAGGACCTGATCATCCGCTCGCCGCACAAGGGAGTCACCGTCGTCCAGGGTGCGCCCGGCACCGGGAAAACCGCGGTGGCGCTGCACCGGGCCGCCTACCTGCTCTACACCTACCGGGAGCAGCTGTCCCGGCGCGGGGTGCTCATCGTCGGCCCGAACCCGACGTTCCTGCAGTACATCGGGCACGTGCTGCCCTCACTCGGCGAGACCGGCGTGCTCATGACCACCATCAGCGACCTCTACCCCGGGATCAGCGCCCGGCGGGAGGAGACGCCGGAGGTGGCTGAGATCAAGGGCCGCCACGAGATGGCCAGGATCCTGGCCGCGGCGGTGCGGGACCGGCAGGCGCTGCCCGCCGAACCGCTGGAGATCCCGTTCGACCACGAGGTGCTCCGGCTGGACCGCAAGATCGTGCAGCAGGCCCGGGAGCGGGCCCGCCGGTCCCGCCGCCCGCACAACCAGGCACGCCCGATCTTCGTCCGGGAGATCCTGGATGCCCTGGTCCAGCAGGTGATCGGGAAGTTCACCGCCGGGCTGCGGGAGACCGACAAGCTTGTCGCCGAGATCCTGGGCGAGGAGCCGCCCCGCGAGGATGCCCCGCTGCTCGGCCGGGCGGACACCGACGACATCCGCGCCGAGCTGCGCCAGGACCGGGGCGTGGCCGCCGCGATCGCCCAGCTGTGGCCGGTGCTCACCCCGGAACGCCTGCTGGATGACCTGTTCGCCTCGGCCAAACGGCTGTCGGCGGCGGCCCCGCGGCTGCTCACCGCCGAGGAGCGGGCGCTGCTGCGGCGCGAGCCGGGCGGCGGCTGGACCCCGGCCGACGTGCCGCTGCTCGACGAGGCCGCCGAACTGCTCGGTGAGGACGACCGGGTGGCCCGCCGCCGGGCCCGCCGGGAACGGCAGCGGCAGATCGCCTACGCCCAGGGCGTGCTGGACATCGTCTCCCGGGACCTGGAGGACGACCCGGAGATCCTGATGGCCTACGACCTGATCAACGCGGACCGGCTGGCCGGGCGACATGAGGAGCTGAGCTACCTGACCACCGCCGAGCGGGCCGCCGCTGACCGCACCTGGGCGTTCGGTCACATTGTGGTGGACGAGGCGCAGGAGCTGTCCGAGATGGCGTGGCGGATGCTGATGCGCCGCTGCCCGAGCCGGTCGATGACCATCGCCGGCGACATCGCCCAGGCCACCAGCCTGTCCAGCACCTCCTCCTGGGAGCGCGTGCTGGCCCCGCAGCTGGGCACCCGGTGGCGGCTGGACCGGCTGACCATCAACTACCGCACCCCGGCCGAGATCATGGCCGTGGCCGGGGACGTGCTGGCCGAGATCGACGACAAGCTGGAGACGCCGACGTCGGTCCGGGAGACCGGCACGGTGCCGTGGCACCGCCCAGTCGACCGCGCCGAGCTGGCCACGTCCGTGGCCACCGCCGTCTCGGTCGAGACCGCCGCGGTGGCGGGCGGCAACGTCGCGGTGATCGCCCCGGCCGGGCTGGTGGACGAACTCACCGCGGCGGTCGTCGGCGACCCGCTCGGCGGCGAGGCCGGGGACGGCGAGGCCGGGGACGGGCCGGACCTGGACGACATGGTGGTGGTGCTGACCGTCAGCCAGGCCAAGGGACTGGAGTTCGACTCGGTGCTGGTGGTGGACCCGGCGCAGATCCTGGCCGACTCCGACCGCGGCCTGAGCGAGCTGTACGTGGCGCTGACCCGGGCCACCCAGCGGCTGGGCGTGCTGCACCCGGGGCCGCTGCCCGGCGTACTGGGCCGTCTCGTCCGCCGTCCGTGACCCCGGGCTTTTCCTGGTCCCCGGCGGAGCTCCGCCGGGTCAGTCACCTGGTCGCCGATCTGGTCGCGGACTACCTGACCGGCCTGCCCGGCGGCCCGGTGTACCAGGTGCCGCCCGCTGAGCTGGTGACCGGGCTACGCCGCGCGGACTGGCCGGCGCACGGCACCCCGCCCGACGATCTGCTCGCCGAGTTCGCCCGGGACATCGCGCCCTACCCGTTCGGCAACGGGCATCCCCGGTTCGCGGCCTGGGTCAACTCGCCGCCGCACCCGCTGGGCGTGCTGGCCGGGGCCCTGGCCGCCGCGATGAACCCGAGCGTGGCGGGCGGGCACCACGCCGCCGTGCACCTGGAGCATCAGGTGGTCCGCTGGTTCGCCGACCTGCTGGGCTGGACCGGCGGTCACTCCGGCCAGCTGGTCAGCGGCGGGTCGGCGGCCACGCTAACCGCGCTGGCGGTAGCCCGGCACCGGGCCTGCGCGCGGGCGGGCCTGGACGACCGGGCCGACGGCCTGGCCGGGGTGGATGACCGCCTGGTGCTGTACACGGGGACCGAGACGCACAGCTGCGTGGCCAAGGCCGCGGAGCTGCTCGGTCTCGGCTCGGCCCGGATCCGGATCGTGGCGTCCGATACCCGGCGACGGATGGACCCGGACCGGCTGGATGAGCTGCTCCGGGCCGACGGCGCCGCCGGGAAGCTCACCGTGGCGGTGGTCGCCACCGCCGGGACGGTCAACACCGGGGCGGTGGACCCACTGGCGGAGATCGCCGCGGTCTGCGCCCGGCACGGTGCCTGGCTGCACGTGGACGCGGCCTACGGCGGCCCCGCGATCATGCTGCTGCCCGGCTACGCGGCGGCGCGCCGTGGCCTCGCCGCCGCGGACAGCCTCGGGCTGGACGCGCACAAGTGGCTGTACGTCCCGGTGGACGCGGGCCTGGTGCTGATCCGTGACGGCGCGGCGGCCCGCGACACGTTCAGCCTGGTCCCGCCGTACCTGCGCACCGACGGGGACGAGGACGGCCCCGGCGGGCCGCCGTGGTTCGCCGAGTACGGCCTGGAGCAGACCCGCCCGTTCCGCGCCCTCAAGGTGTGGTTCCAGCTACGCCACCTCGGCCGGGCCGGTTACCGCGAACTGATCACCCGCGACCTCGCCCTGGCCACCCGGCTGCGCCGCGCCCTGGCCCAGTCGGCCGACTTCGAGGTGCTGGGCCGCGGCCTCAGCGTGGTCTGCTTCCGGCACCACCCGCCCGGCCTGGATCCGGGCCAGCTGGACGCGCACAACCAGGCTCTGCTGCGCGCCATCCAGCTCAGCGGCCAGGCGTTCCTGGCCGGCACCCGGGTCGATGGCGCCTTCGCCCTGCGCGCCTGCATCGTGAATCCCGGCATGACCCGTGCCGACGTAGCAGCGATCATCGCCGGCCTCCGTGCTCATGGCCGGCGGCTGGCCTCAGGATCTGGTCCAGGTTCCCGCTGTCCCGGAGCCGGGCCAGGTCGGGATCCCGGCGGGCGTTGGCAGCCAGGTCCGGGTTGAGCTCAATGGCCGCCGCCAGCGTCCCGACGGCCGTACGATCCGCGTCCTCCTGAGCCTGGGCGCAGGCCAGGCTGTAGGCGGCCATGCCGAGCGCCGGATCCGGCGCGGCCAGGTAGCGCGCGGTGGCGAGGGCGTGGGCATGCAGGGCGACGGCGCGGCTGGGGTGACCGTGGGTGATGTGGTAGTCGCCGAGGTGCCCGGCCGGGTGCCAGAAGCCGCGGACCACGACCTGCAGCCACAGCTGACGGCCGCGCAGCCACGGGTGACGGGAGGAGTCGCTGAGATCGGTGTCGGATACCGCGCGCAGCCCGTCGATCAGGTCGCTGGCCGATTGCCGGGCCGCCCTGGTCACCTCCGCCGCGGCCGCGGCGCGGTACCGCCGGTAGGTTTCCGGCGACCGGTGGTCGATCTCGGCGAAGCTGGGGGGCGTTTCCCCGCGGCCCACCGCACGCAGCCGGATGACCTGCTGGTGGCGGAACTCGGCGTTGTGCGCGAGCAGCGGCAGCACCGCCCAGCGGTCGGGGCTGCCCGGCTCGGCGTCCGGGGCGGTGGCGAGCAGCATCTCCTCTTCGGTGGCCGCCAGCCCGATCAGCCCGGTGATCGCGGTCCGCAGCGGGGCCGCCGTCATCACGGGCTGACCGCCGTCCGGTGCAGCGGTTCCCATGGACCGGTCGCGTCCCCGGCGGCACGGCCAGGCTTGCGGGCGGTAAACATCAGCACCTCACCGACGGTGATGGTGACCGGCGTGCAGCCGAGCCCGCGAAGCCAGATTAGCAAGGTGGCCGGATCGACCGGGTTGTAGACATCACCCACGTGGAAGTGGTGCAGGTCGTTGCTGCCCAGGCTGTCGGAGCCGAGCAGCGTCCCGCCGGGCCGCAGCAATCGCACCGCCTCGCTGAGGATCTGCTGCTGTGCTTCGCGGGCGGCTACGTGATGCAGCATCGTGAACGAGGCCACCGAGTCGAACGAGCCGCCCGGGTAGGGCATCGCGGTGGCGTCCCCGGTGTCGACGGTGACCTGCGGGTAGCGGGCGGCCAGCCGGGCGGCCGTGGCCGGGTCGGCTTCCAGCGCGGTCAGCCTGGTCACACGCTCGGCCAGCCAGCCGGTCGCCGCACCCGGGCCGGGGCCGATCTCTAGCGCGTCCTGGCCCAGGCCGGCCCCGGCGGTCAGCGCGGCCAGGACCTCGGATTGCAGCCAGGCGGCCCACTCCGGGCTGCCGCACAGTTTCTCGTGCTCAGGGTTCATGCCCTGACGTTAGGGCCGGTGCACGCTGGCAGCAACGGCGTACCATGACAAGTCATGTCTCAGGACGGACAAGCCGGTGACCCGTGGGCGAGTACCTCGGGTGCGGTGATCGTGGCCACCTTCCCCATGCCGTCCGGGGCGGTGTTCAACTGGCACGTCCACGACGACCACCAACTGGCCTGGGCGGTCCGCGGCGTGCTCACCGTGCGGACCGAGGCGGCGGACTGGGTGCTGCCGCCGACCCGGGCGCTGTGGCTCCCCGCCGGTCTCCGGCACGAGACGCTCGCTGCCGGAACGGCCACCATGCGCTCGCTCTACCTGCGTCCCGACCGCTCCCCACACAGGTGGACCGGCCCGGTGCCGGTCGCGGTCGGCCGGCTGCTGGCCGAGCTCATCGGCTACCTCGCCCGCGACACCCTGGAGGCCGGGCAGCGGTCCCGGGCCGAGGCGCTGCTGGGTGACCTGCTGCATCCGGTCCCGATGACCACCATCCAGGTCCGGCTGCCGGCTGACCAGCGCGCCGCGGAGGTGGCCGTCGCGCTGCTCGCCGACCCGGCCGACGAGCGGACCCTGGCCGAGTGGGGCAAGGAGGCCGGGGCCAGCGCGCGCACCCTGGCCAGGGCCTTCCAGGCGGGCACCGGAATGACGTTCGCCCAGTGGCGCCGCCTGGTCCGGCTCCAGGCCGCGCTTCCCCAGTTGGCCGCGGGCCAAGCGGTGGCCACCGTCGCCCGGCACGTCGGCTACCAGACCCCGAGCGCCTTCGTCGCCGCCTTCCGCAAGGAAACCGGCCTCACCCCCGCCGCATATTTCCACACCCGTACCCTGACTACGGACCAGGCCCATCACCTCACCTGATCTAGAGGAAGGAGGCGCTAATGGCCAGCGTGATCGCGTTCGACGTCAACGAGACGCTCCTGGACCTGGCGGTCCTCGATGCGCCGTTCGAGGCGCTGCTGGGTGACGCGGCGTTGCGGCCGCAGTGGTTCGCGCTGATGCTGCAGGTGGCCTTCACCGGAGGCCTTACCGGCCAGTACGTGGACTTCACCACGGCCCAGCGGGCCGCGCTGGCCATGCTCGCCGAGCGTGCGGGCATCCCGCTGGCAACCAGCGATATCGACGGCCTGGTGGGCCGGATGAGCTCGCTGCCGCCCCACCCGGAGGTACCAGGCGCGCTCGACGGCCTGGCCGGAACGCGGCTGCGGCTGGTCGCCCTGACCAACTCCGTCCAGCACGTGGCCGAGGCCCAGCTGGCCAGCGCGGGCCTGCGCGGCCACTTCGAGGCCGTGATCTCGGCCGACAGCACGGGCCACCTCAAGCCCGCGCCGCAGCCTTACCACGCGGTCGCGGAACACTGCGGCGTCAGCATTGGCGACGTGCGGCTGGTCGCCGCGCACTCCTGGGACATCGCCGGGGCGATGGCCGCCGGCTGCCAGGCCGCATTCGTCGCCCGCCCCGGCATGGTGCTCAGCCCCGTCGGGGAGCGGCCCGCCATCATCGGCCGGGACCTGGCCTCGGTGGCCCAGCAGATCATCGCGGCCGACGGGTAAGGCGCCGCCGGGCGGCAGGGCGGCCGCAGCCGGCGGCCCCAGGTTCGGCCCGCCGGCTGTGCCGCTGCCCGGCTCGCGCGGGTCAGGTGGTGCAGGTGGCGCCTACCCGCGTCGCCGACTTCGACTGGTTCAGCTACTCCGGCCAAGGCTGACCGCTACTCCGGCCACGACTGACCGCCCCGCCCCGCGCTGGCGCCGACGGTAGGCGGGGGCCGACGGTAGGCGGGGGCGGGGCCTGTCCGGCGTCGGTCGCCAGCCCGGGGGGAGGACGGATCCATCAGCGGTGTGCATTACCCCCCGGATCCGGGGGGTAATGCACACCGCTGATGGATCGGGCGAGCTGGCGCGGCCCCGCGGCCCCGCGGCCCGGGGCCGGGAGCCTGTCCCGCGCCCCAGGAGGGCTGGGCGGGGCGCGGGACAGGACGGGCGGGCCGTTACGTCGTGCAGGTGGTGCCGTTGAGGGTGAAGCTGGCCGGGGCGGCGTCGCTGGCCGTCCAGGTGCCCTGGAAGCCGGCCGAGATATTACCGCCGGCCGGGATCGAGGCGCTGTAGCTGGCGTTGGTGATCGTCACGCTCTGGCCGGACTGGGTGGCCGTGCCGTTCCACGCGTTGGTGATCTTCTGGTCGCCCGGGAAGGTGAACCTCAGCGTCCACCCGCTGACCGGGGTGCTGCCGGTGTTGGTGATGGCCACGTTGGCCACGAACCCGCCTGATTCTGCACCGACGAGGACGAATTCATCACGCCGGAGGCTTGGCCGGAGGCTTGGCCGGAGGCTTGGCCGGAGGCTTCGGCCGGAGGCTTGGCCGGAGGCTTGGCCGGAGGCTTGGCCGGAGGCTTGGCCGGAGGCTTGGCCGGAGGCTTGGCCGGAGGCTTGGCCGGAGGCTTGGCCGGAGGCTTGGCCGGAGGCTTGGCCGGAGGCTTGGCCGGAGGCTTGGCCGGAGGCTTGGCCGGAGGCTTGGCCGAAGGCTTCGGACATGCCGAATCCGGCCATGGTCTGATAGGCAGCCGCGCCATTGATCGTGGCGCTGTCCGCGGCCAGTGCCTGGGTGGCCGGGATGGCGACGCCCAGTGCCTGGGTGGCCGGGATGGCGACGCCCAGTGCCGCGGCGGACACTAACCCGGCCAACGCCGCCAGCGCGGCGCGCAAGATACGGCGGGGAACCTTCAGCCTGCGAAGCTTCCTTCCTGGATCGAGATGGCGGGCAGGCCGGTGCGGCCGGTTTGCCCTCCCGGGCGGGCCGCCCGGAGGGGGCCCGCCCGGGAGAGTCGGTGCGCTAGGTCACGCGCAGGTGGCGCCGTTGACGGTGAAACTGGTGGGCGATGCGTCGCTAGAGGTCCACGTGCCCTGGAAGCCGAGCGAGGTGCTGCCGCCAGCGGGGATCGAGCCGTTGTAGCTGGCGTTGGTAATCGTCACGGCTTCGCCGGACTGGGTGACCGACCCGCTCCACGCGTTCGTGATGTGCTGATCGCCCGGGAAGGTGAATTTCAGCGTCCAGCCGTTGATTGCCGAGGTGCCGGTGTTGCCAATGGTGACGTTAGCTACAAACCCGCCGCCCCACTCGCTGGCCTTGGTATAGCTGACATGGCAGCTGCCACCGCCACCCCCGGAGGTGGAGACGGCCCAGCTGAAGGTGGCGGAGCCGGCGGCACCGGTGCCGTCGGTGGCGGTCACCGTGACGGTTGAGGTTCCCGCCGCGGTGGGCGTCCCCGAGATCAGGCCGGTCGAGGAGCTGATCGACAGGCCCGCGGGCAACCCGGAAGCCGAGTAGCTGAGCGTTTGGCCGGAGGCGGAGTCGCTGGCGTGGATCTGCACGCTCGCCGCCGTCCCTACCGTCCCGCTCTGATTGCCCGGGCTGGTGACGGTGACTGTGTTCCCGCCGGTGCTCACGGACGATCCGTAGCCGGCGGCGACGATGCTGGCCTGGACGGCGTTCTCGGTGGCGGCCGACGGGTAGCCGGAGGTCATCACGCCTTCGTAGAAGGTGCCGGCCGAGCCCTTGCTGTTGTCCCCGCCGATGCCCAGGATGATCGCGCCTTCCTTGTGCATCGGGTTATACCCGGCGGGGCGCGGCCCGCTGTAGTCGGTGGACAGGCCGCCGGACTGGGCGTTGCCGCCCAGGATGGCCCACTGGTTGGATTCACCCTCGATCATCGCGGTGGTGTAGTGGTAGTCGGTCGTCGGGTCGTTGGCGTTGTAGCCGGCGTTCTGCCCGGAGTACAGGCCGTTCTCCATGTCGGCCATGATCCAGGGGCCGTTGCCGCTGCCGTAGCCCCACACCTTGATGTTGCCGAAATAGATGGCTTCCATGTGGCCGGCGCCGGTGTCGTTGTTATTGGTCTCGGCGTTGCCGTAGTCGAAACAGCAGCCGCCGTTGTAATGCGTGCCGTCGAAGATGGCGTACTCACCCTCCGCCGAGTCGCCGGTGGCGATCCCCGACGTGCTGTCATCGCGGTAGCCGGTGCCCGCCGCCACGTAAACCCCGTACGCCTTGTGACCACCGACCGTCACCGGTGCGGCGGTCGCGTTGGCCAGGTTGTCCGGGCCGCCGGCCGCCCCGCCCCCCGGCGCATCGGTGAGGTTGTTGCCCCGCCCGGACTGGTCAAAGATCTCGGTGATCACACACGACGTCCCAGCGCAGAAGGAGTCCTGCGTGGCGGCGTTGGCGACCCCGCCGGCGCTGAGCGGGTAGATGCTGGCCGTGCTGTTGTCCGAGGAGCGGCGCACCTGATACAGCGGGCCGTTGTAGCTCGCGTACAGCGCCCGCGTCGTGCTGTGCGCGGCCACGCACGGAGTGCCAGCCGACGCGTAGATGTCACACGGGAGTGACGCCGCCGACGCTGGTGCCGCACCCGCCGCCACCATGGCGCCAGCCGCCAGGACGAGCGCCGCGCCCAGCAGCAGTAAAACCTGCCTGACAGACCGAAGCGGAGACCAGATGGTCATGTACCTACCTCCTGTAGCCGGATGGGGGGAAATCGCGACATCTGGGTGGGTCCGGGGCGGCCAGCCGTGGTGTGCGCCATGGCGGCTGGCCACCCCGGGGTCTGCTGCAGCGGACCGGAGGCGGCGCAGGGCTCCGGGCCGACCTGGGCTCCGGGCCGGCGCAGGGCCCCGGGCCAAGGCTCCGGGCTGGCCTGGGCTCCGGGCCAAGGCTCCGGGCCAGGCCTGGGCCCCGGGCGCTGGCCTGGGCTCCGGGCCAAGGCTCCGGGCCGGCCTGGGGCTCCGGGCCGGCCTGGGGCTCTGGTTGCTGGCTCGCCCGCTGCGTTAGCGCTCACAACCCGCTCTCGTTCGGGGCCCGGGCCTTGAACCGGGACGTGCCGAGGAGTGTGAGCGATCACAATCTGGGGCGTCAATGGCCGCCACGCCCGGGACCACGCCCTGGCTGGCGCACATCACGGCTGCCTGGCCATACGCCCCGGCGCCGGGCGTGGGGGCCGGCGAAAGTTTCCCGGGCCAGGCGTCAGGCGGGCGGGCCGGGCGTCAGGCGGCCGGGCCAGGCGTCAGGCGGCCGGCCGGCGCCGCTGGCGCCGGGCACCACCTCGGCGCCGGAGCGCGGCCGGCGCCGCCTGAGCCACAGCCAGAGCAGGGTCAGCGGTAGCAGCAGGCCGCCGATGCCGTAGCCGGCGAACGCGGCAGGGGTGGCGATATCCGATACGAGCCAACGGAAGTTCTGGCCGAAGAAGCCGGTCACGAAGGTCAGCGGCAGGAAGATCGTGGCCAGGATCGTGAGCTGCTCAATCGTGGTGTTCTGCTGCAGGCTGATCCTCGTCTGCTCGGTGGAGATCACCGCCATGTTGGCTTCCAGCACCGTGCGCAGCAGGTCACGCTGCGCGGACACCTCTTCGTCGACCAGCAGCAGGTGATCTTGGACGTCGCGCAGGTAGGGCTGCAGTTCGGGGGCGGCCACGGCGCGCTGGAGCGTGGTGACCACGCCGAGCAGCGGGTGGACGGCGCGGAAGAAGTCGGTCGCCTCCCGGCGCAGCGAGTAGATCCGCTCGGTCGGGGCCACCGTGCCGGAGAACACGGTGGCTTCGATCTGGTCGATGTCGTGCTCCAGGCCGGCCACGACGGGCGCGTACCCGTCCACCACCTGGTCCAGGATCGCCCACAGCACCGAAGACGTGCCGCTCCGGAGCAGGTCCGGCCGATGCTCCAGCCGCTGCCTGGCCTCGCGCAGCTCGCTGGCCACGCCCTGCCGCACGGTGATCACGAAGGTGGGCGCGAGGAAGATGCTGATCTTGCCGAACTCGACCTCTTCGGCCTCGTCGTCGTAGCGCGCGGTGCGCAGGATCACCAGCCGGACGTCTTCTCCGTAAAGCTCGGTCTTGGGCCGCAGGTGAAAGGTCTGCGCATCCTCCACCGCGAGCTCGTGCAGTCCGAACGACTCACGCACCTGGTCGAGTTCCGCATCGTCCGGCTCGAACAGGCCCAGCCACACGAAGCCGCCCTCGCGGCACCGGGCCGCTGCCTCCGCCAGCGAGCCCAGGTCATCCTGCTCCCTGCGGCCGTTCTGGTAATAGGCACAATCAATGATCATCTTGACGACTCCCTTGCCGGCCGGCGCCGGACCGGCCTCCGCTGCCGGCAGCTCCGTGTTCCGGATCCGCCAAGGAGATCATCCATGAAGCGGCCCGGGTGCCGCTCAGCGGCGGCCGAGGAGGCGGCCGATGGCCTGGACGGCGCGGCCGAACTCGGTGCCGAACGGGTTCTCCTGGACCACATACGTCCAGGTGGCACTGGGCCGCTTCAGCCCGGCCGCGTCGAGGTCGGCCCCGCGCTCGGTGATGTCCGCCGCCTCGAAGGTGGCCTGGGCCCGATCCCGGACGCCGGCGGAGAACCGGCCGAACAGCTCGGTCAGCTCGCGGTTGAACTCGTTCACCGGGTTCAGCGAGCCGCCGAACGGGTTGGCACCGTGGCCCAGCGACCTCAGGTGGATGCCCTCCCGCAGGTCCGCCGCCGCGGCCAGGTAGTCCGACCAGGCCCGGTCCAGGTGCGACAGGGTGATCTGGCGGGCCGCCTCGGCCAGCACGTCCTCCGGCACCCGCTCCCGCAGGCTGGCCACCCGGTCCGGGCTCGATTCCGCCAGCTCACGGAGCGCGAGACCGGTGCGCAGCACCTGGCCCCGGTAGTCCAGCACGGCCCGCCGCTGGTCCTCGATGAGCGCGTTGTACCGCCAGGTGTTCCGGTGGATCTGCAGGTGGACACCCTCGGCGACGCGCTGGGCGTGGCCGACGTTCCAGTGCGCCCGCTCGTCGTGCACCCGGCCGTCCTCGTCCACCTGGGCCGGCGGCTCGGCGTCCGGCACGCACGAGGTGATCAGCTCGTCGAGCATGCTGAGGAAGAACACCGACCCGCCGGGATCGCCCTGCCGGCCGGACCGGCCGCGCAGCTGATGGTCGAGGCGGCTGCTGGCGTGCCGGCCGACCCCGATCACCAGCAGCCCGCCGAGCGCGGCGACTTCGTCCCGGTCCCCGCCGGTGCCGCCGAGCCGGATGTCGGTGCCCCGGCCGGCCATCTGGGTGGACACCGTGATGGCGCCGCGCGCCCCGGCCTCGGCGACGATCGCCGCCTCGTCGGCGTCGTTCTTGGCGTTGAGCACCACGGACGGCAGCCCGTCACCGGCCAGCCGGGCGGCGAGCCGCTCGGACTCGGCCACGTCGAGGGTGCCGAGCAGCACCGGGCGGCCGGTGCCGTGGGCCTGCGCCACCAGCCCGGCGACGGCCGCCTCCTTCTGCTCCGCGGTCGCGTACAGCCGGTCCGGCTCGTCCTCCCGGATGCACGGCCGGTTCGGCTGGATGACCGCGACCTCCAGGCCGTAGAACTCGCGCAGCTGCTCGCCCACCGCCACGGCGGTGCCGGTCATCCCGCACACCACCGGGTACCGGCGGACCAGGGACTGGATCGTGATGCTGTCCAGGATCTCGCCGCTGTCGGTGGGCCGCAGCCCCTCCTTGGCCTCCACCGCCGCCTGCAGGCCGTCCGGCCAGCGCTGCAGCCGGGCGACCCGGCCGCGCGACGCGCTGACCAGCTGGACCCGGCCGTCGCGGACGATATAGTCCACGTCCCGCTGCAGCAGCGCCTCGGCGTGCAGCGCGATGTTCAGCCGGGTCAGCAGGTCCAGGTTGGCTTCCGCGTACAGGTCGAGGCCGCCCAGGGCCTGCTCGGACAGCCGCGCCCCGGCGTCGGTCAGGTAGACGTTGCGCCGCTCGTCGTCCACCTCGTAGTGCAGCCGGGGCAGCAGCCGGCCCGCGATCCGGGCCATCTCCCCGCCGGCGTCGGCCCCGCCCGCCGACCCGGCCAGCACCAGTGGGATCAGTGCCTCGTCGACCAGCACCGAGTCGGCCTCGTCGATCAGTACCACGTCCGGCTCGGCGGTGACCAGGTCGCCGGGCGCGACTGCGAGCCGGTCGCGGAGCACGTCAAAGCCGATCTCGTTGGCCGAGGCGTAGCACACGTCCGCGGCGTAGGCCTGCCGCCGCTCCTCCGGGGTACTGCCCTGACCGATCCAGCCCACGCCCACCCCGAGCAGGTCGTAGACCGGCCGCATCCATTCCGCGTCCCGGCGGGCCAGGTAGTCGTTAACCGACATGACCTGGACCCGGTGGCCGCGCCGCGCGTACCCGGCCGCGGCCAGTGTCCCGGACAGGGTCTTGCCCTCGCCGGTGGCCATCTCGGCGACCTGCCCGGACAGCAGGGCCAGGGTGCCGAGCAGCTGGACATCGTAGGGGCGTTCGCCGAGCGCCCGGCGGGCCGCCTCCCGGCCGAAGGCGCAGATCGCGGCGTCGTCGGCTGCCCCGGCCGCCGCCGCGGTCAGCGCGGCGTCATCCAGGTCATGCAGCTGTTCCTCGCGCGCCGCGATGTCCGGCAGCAGGGCCTGGTAGCCGCCCAGGCTCGCCGATCCGGGTTTCTGGAGGAAGCGCCGGACCCGGGACCGCAGCCCGCTCACGTCCCGCCCCCGTCCGGTGTGGCTGAGCCGCTGGGCCCCTCCGGGCCGGCTGGCCCGCTACCTCCCTCGTGAGCCGCCCCGCCCATCCCGCGCAGCGCCGCGATCCCCTCGTCCAGGGCCGCTTCGAGGTGCGCGATCTGCCCCGTGGCCAGCATGATCAGCACGCCGCCCTGAAAGCCGGCCAGCAGCGCGGCCGCCCGCCGGTCCGCGTCCACGGAAGCCCCGATACGCCCGCTGGCCTGCATGGCGCGGATACCGTCCGCGATCTTCTGCTGCCACCGGGAGAACAACCCGACCACCACCTCACGGTGCTCGGGCGAGCCGGGTCCCAACTGTGAAGTGAGGACGGCCAGCGGGCAGGACTGGCCCTGGGCCCGGTACCGCTCGACGACGCGGTCCCGCCAGGCGCGCCACGCGGCCCAGGACGTCAGCTGATCCAGCGCGGGCTGCTGGTCCTCAAGGACCCGGTCTGCCGCATGCTGGGCCACGGCGGCGATCAACTGGGCGCGTCCGTCCGGGAAGTAGTGGAACAACTGGCTCTTGCTGGTGCTGGTCACCTCGCACACGTCGTCCAGCGACGTGCCCGCCACCCCGCGCGCCCGGAACAGCTCCGCCGCCCCGGCCACGATTCGCTGCCGGGTGGCCAGCCCCTTCCGGGTCAGCGTCGCACCCATTCCGCCATCCTTCACATCCACGTCACCACGCCGCGCTGCAGGCTCCAATCTCGCACAACTTAGAAGTGGACTTTACAGTCCACTTCTCTGGCCCGAAGGCTCCCAACACTTTGGACTATGCAGTCCAATCGGTTCACCGCCGGGTAATCCCGGAGCGCTGGCCGGCAGCCGCCGAGTCCGGTTACCCCGGTATCGGGCGCAGCGGCTTACCCCGGTATCGGGCGCAGCGGCGGGATGATCGCCGTCTCGCGCCGCCGGCGCCCGGACCACATGGCGGGCACCACATCCACAGCGGCGGCTATCGCATAGGCGGCTCGCTCATAGTTGACCCGCCAGCCCACAAAGTCCGGCCAGGCCCCGGCTGGCTCCCGCTCAATCGGGAAGTCCATCTCGCGCAGCCGCATGATGGCCTCCAGGTATTCCCCGTAGGTCAGGCTGATCCCGGCGGCGACGTCAGGGTGCTCCGGCACGTCGATGCCCATTGACCGGGCGACCTGGCCGAAGCACATCAGGCCGCTGCGCAGGCAGAGCCTGGCCGGAACCTGCGGGGCCGCCCGGGGGCACAGCGACAGGTACAGCGCGGCCGAGTCAAGCATGGCGAGCAGCGCGGTAACCCATGAGGCCAGCGGGTCCGCCGACCTAAACCAGATCAGCGGCGAGTAGGTGACGTGACTTTCCGTGACGTCCGCCGCCCAGCGCTCCCACTGTGCGTAAAGTTCCGGCAGCGTGTCCAACGTCGAGGTGCCCGAACCGAGCGCGTAATGGGTTCGGGCGAGCAACTCCGGCCCCCAGGACGGGGACCCGGCCCGTGAGCTCAGCAATTCGATTTCGGTCTCGCGGCGGTTGAATGCGGCGTATAGGACCGGCAGGTAAGCGATCTGCAGGGTGATGGTGACCAGTGCCGTCATGGCCGCCATGTCCAGCAGCATCTTCTCGTAGAAACCGTTGGCCTCGGCCGAGCCGAAGGTCCACAACGCCGGCCCGACGGTGCTGAAGGCCGTGGTGATATTCGCCGTCAGCGGCCACACCAGCAGCGCAAAGCCGACAAAGAGGGTGCCAAGCCACAGGGCCAACTGGACGAGAAGGATCACGGCCGCCTGTCGGGCCGCCAGGCGGTCACGCAGTTCATACCGCTTCGCTGGCCTGGTGATCAGCCGGAACGCCCCGGCGACGGCCCGGTTGACCAGGCGCGTGAGATGACTGCGGGTTTTGCGGGGGATGATGACTGTGCCGACCACACTCACCGTCGCGGTCAGCACGAGCAGTGCACCAAAGACGGCTGCGGTATCGCGGACAGCGATAGGGGCTATCACGACAATCTCGCCTCAAACAAGTAGTCATGGACCCATGTGATCAGCAGTCCGGGTTCCTGCCCTAGGGCAGGAACCCGGACTGCTGAGGCATGCACGCTACCCCGGGCGCCGGGCCACCCCGGGCCACCCCGGCCAGGCCAGGCCAGGCCAGGCCCAGGCCAGGCCCGGCCCGGCCCGAACGGCTAACCGACCTGGGCCGGGCCTTTCCCGGCATGGGTGAGGGCGTCGCGGATGGCCTCGCCGAGGGCGCGGGCCACCGGCGGCGGGAACGCGTTGCCGACCTGCCGGTAGGCGGCGGTCTTCCGCCCCGAGAACTCCCACGTGTCGGGGAAGCCCTGCAGCCGGGCCACCATCCGCACGGTCAGCTTTGGCCGCTGCCCGGCCGGGAACAGCGGGCCGGGGGCCGTGTCCCCGATCCCGAGGCCGTCCACGCCGAGCAGCCGCCAGGCCTCGCGGGCCCGGGTCGGGCCCAGGTCCGGGCCGCCGTGCTTCTTGCTGCCGCCCACGATCGTCGGCGCGATGCCCCGCGCCTGGCTCACCCAGTCCGCCGCGCCCGGCCAGCCGCCGGCGGCCATCAGGTCGGCCAGGAGTTCGCCCACGGTGGGCAGCGGCTGCGGCGACGGCTCCGGCCAGCGGAACCAGGCCGCCCACGGAGACCGCACCGCGACCAGCACGAACCGGGGCCGCAGCTGCGGAACGCCGTGCTCGCTGGCGTGCACCAGGTCCCACCAGGTGGCATAACCCATCTCGTGCAGCTGCGCCAGCACCTGGTCGCGGTACCCGTCGAAACGGCGCGCGGCGAGGCCGCGCACGTTCTCCAGCAGCACGGCCCGCGGCTGGATCTCCGCCACCAGCCGCAGCGCCTGCGGAAACAGATCCCGCTCGTCGTCACTGCCCAGCTGCTTGCCGGCGATGGAGAACGGCGGGCAGGGCACGCCGCCGGCCAGCAGGTCCACGCCCGCGAAGGCCCGGCCGTCCACGTTGGCCACGTCGCCCTCGATGACCTTCCAGTCCCGGTTGATCCGCAGCGTGTCGCAGGCCGCCGGGTCCAGTTCGGCGACGGCCTCGTGGGCGAACCCGGCCTGCTCCAGGCCGAGTGCCTGGCCTCCGGCCCCGGCGCAGATCTCCACCGAGGTAAGCCCCACCGTGCCGGTCATCCCCACCATGCCCTCCAGCCCGCCACCCGTCAGCCCGCCAGCTTCCGCCGATTGTGCCCGCATGCCCCGACAGTTCCCCGGTCCCACGCCGTCACCAGGAGGCCAGCGTTTCCACCAGCAGCTCATAGCTGAGCACCCGTCGCTGCCCGGTCACCTCGTGCCACGCGTCCGCCTGCTCGGCGTTCGCGTTCCCAGCCACGCTGGCCGCCATCGCGTCGTAGGCGATGTGGTACACCGCGTCCACCTCCCCGGTGCCCCGCGCGATGGAGGCCAGCCGGGTGGGCAGCGGCTCCGCCGTCACCGTGACCAGGTGCGGCTGCCGCCCCCGGCGGTGCCGGATCATCTGCAGGCACTCGTGCCGGATGTTCTGCACCCGGTCGGAGCGGATCGTCCACTTGCAGGACACCGCGGCGTGCAGCGCGGGCCGGCCGGACGCGGTCCGCACCCGGGCCAGCGACACGGTCACGTCCGGCTTGATGAGGTAGTCCGTGCCCACCGTCACCCGCAGCTCCGGGTTCCCCCGGACCAGCCGGTCCAGTTCGGACAGGTGCGCGTACTGGTCGAACCGGGTGATGACCGCGCCCCGCTCGATCTTCCAGCCGCGCTCCGGGTCGCGGCGCTGCAGGATCCAGCCCAGGTGGTCGCAGACCTCCTGCTCCAGCGGGCCGCCGGGGTCCTTGGGCACGTCTGACGCGGCGCCCCGGGGCACCGCCAGCTGGTCGAGGACCCCGGCGGCGATCCGCACCGATTCCGGGCTGTCCACGTCCGCGAAGTTCGGCACGAGCGGCCAGCCCAGCTTGTTCTTGCTGCTGGGCTTCCAGCCGAGCAGGGACTTCGCGAAGGGCGCGGTCACGGGTCACCTTCCCCCGGGGGTGCCAGGCAGTGCCACCGTAGCGAGGCGCACCGTCAGCCGGCGGGTGAACTCGCCGGGCGCGGGACATACCGTAAAGCGGGCGGCCTTAGGAGGCACAGTGCAGACGAACCCCGCCAAACTCGACGTCACGCTGCCGGACGGCACGCTCCGGGTGCTCCGGTGGGGCACCGGCCCGCGGGCCGCGATCACCCAGCACGGCATCACCGGCTCGGCCGCCTCCTGGCAGGCGGTGGCCCGGGAGATGCCGGCGGACTGGTCGCTGTTCGCGGTCGACCTGCGCGGCCGCGGGCACAGCGCGGGCCTGGCCGGCCCGTACGGCTTCGACCGGCACATCGCCGACCTGACCGCCGCCGTCGCCCAGCTCGGCCTGGACCGGCCGGTGCTGGCCGGGCACTCGCTCGGCGGCTACCTGGCGCTGCTGGCCACGGCCGCCCACCCGGACCTGTTCGGCGGGCTGCTGCTGGTGGACGGCGGGCTGCCGCTGCCGGTCCCGGACGGCATCGACGTTGACGCCGTGCTGGACGCCAGCCTGGGCCCGGCGCTGGCCCGGCTGCGCGAGACCTTCCCGACCGTGGCAGCGTACTTCGACTTCTGGCGGCCGCATCCGGCCTTCAAGGACGCCTGGAACAGCGACCTGGAGGACTACCTGCGGTACGACCTCACCGGCCCCGAGGGGGCGTTGAGATCCAGGGTGGTTGAAGAAGCCGCGCGCGCGGACGGCCGCGAGCTGCTCGGCGCCACCGCCCGGCTCGGGGCGGCACTGCGCGCGCTGCCCGCACCGACCCGGCTGCTGCGCGCCCCGGCCGGCATGTTCGGCCAGCCGCCCGGCATGCTCCCCGACGAGGCGTGCGTCGAGTGGGCGGCCCAGGCGCCGCTGCTGACCGTGGAGACCGTCCCGGGCTCGAATCACTACACGCTCCTGCTGGACCCGGCCCACGCGGCCGTCGTCGCGGCCCGGCTGACCGGGACGGCCCGGGTCTGAGCCCCGGCGGCCCCTGACAGACCCCAGCGCACCCAACGGCCCCCGCGGCCCACTGACCATCCGCCCGGGTTTGACCTTCCCCCAGGGGCAGGCCGCAGCATCGTGGCGCCGGGCGCGGTGCCCGGCACGGAAGGTGGTGCCAGGTGCTGACGATCGGGGAATTCGCCCGGGCCAGCCGGCTTTCCGCCAAGGCGCTGCGGCTCTACGACGAGCTGGGGCTGCTCCCACCGGCCCAGGTGGACCCGGTGTCCGGCTACCGGCTCTACGCGCCGGAGCAGCTGGAGCGGGCCCGGCTGGTGGCCTGGCTGCGCCGGCTCGGCATGCCGCTGGCCCGGATCCGGCAGGTCGTCGAGGCGGGCTCGCCCGCCTCGGGCGCCGCCGAGGTGGCGGCGTTCTGGGCGCAGGCCGAGGCCGACCACGCCAGCCGGCGCGACCTGGCCGCCTTCCTCACCCGCTACCTGAACGGCGAGGAGGCCCTCATGACATCCACGACCCTGGCCATCCGCTACGCGGCGGCCTCGGACATCGGCCGGCGGCGCCCGGCCAACCAGGACACCGCGTACGCGGGCGCCCGGCTGCTGGCCGTGGCCGACGGGATGGGCGGCGCCGGGCACCTGGCCAGCGCGGCCGCCGTCGAGGCGCTCAAGCCGCTGGAGGCGGCCCTGCCACCCGGCGACCTGCTCAACGTGCTGCAGAGTGCCGTCCAGCAGGCCGACGCGGCGGTGGCCGGCCTGACGGCCGGCGACCCGTCCCGGGCGGGCAGCGGCACGACGCTGACCGCATTGCTGTGGGCCGGCTCCCAGCTGGCCCTGGTGCATATCGGGGATACCCGCGCCTACCTGCTGCGGGACGGCCAGCTGTACCAGATCACCCACGACCACACGGTGGTCCAGGCGATGATCGACGACGGGCGGCTGACCCCGGCCGAGGCCGCCTCCCACCCGCAGCGGGCCATGCTGCTGCGCGCCCTGGACGGGGCGGGGACGGAGGTGGACCTGTCGCTGCACGACGCCCTGGCCGGGGACCGCTACCTGCTGTGCTCGGACGGGCTGTCCGCCGTCGTCCCGGAGGCGGTGATCCGCGGCGTGCTCACCGCGGCGGCGACGCCGGACCAGGTGGTCAGCGAGCTCATCGCGACCGCCAACGCCCGCGGCGGCCCGGACAACATAGCCTGCGCCGCCGCCGACCTGGTCCCGGCCTGACCGCACCTGACCGGCCCCGCACCTGACCGGCCGCACCTGACCGCACCTGACCACCCCCACCTGACCACCCCCGCTGACCACGCACCTGGCCACCCCCACCTGACCACCCCCGCTGACCGCACCTGGCCACCCCCACCTGACCACCCCCGCCTGACCGGCCCCGCCCGGCCGCACCTGACCCGCGCACCGTGGACCACATCAGTCACACCAGCCCCTCCAACCGCATTCCAAGATCATGATCATGAGATTGGTGTCGTTCCAACGACAGCTAAGTCATGATCATGATCTTGCTCGCAGGGATGGGGGACGGCTGGGTGGGGCGGGTGCCGGCCGACCGGGCCGCGCCGGGTGCCCCCCGGACGGGCCGCGCCGGGTGCCCCCCGGACGCGCCGCGCCGGGTGCCCCCCGGACGGGCCGCGCCGGGTGCCGCCCCCGGACGGGCCGCGCCGGGTGCCCCCCGGACGCGCCGCGCCGGGTGCCCCCCGGACGGGCCGCGCCGGGTGCCCCCCGGACGCGCCGCGCCGGGTGCCGCCCCCGGACGGGCCGCGCCGCGGCCGCATTAGGCTGGGGCCGGAGGCGGCGGCCGGAGGCGCGCCGCGTGGCCGCTGACGGGGAAGGGTGTTGACGCTGGACCGCACGGAGGGACCGACCCGCGTCCTGCTGCTGGAGAACATTCACCCCGACGCCACCGCCCGCCTGGTCAAGGACGGTTACCAGGTGGACACGGCGCCCAAGGCGTTCACCGAGGACGAGCTGATCGCCGCGATCGGCGACGTGCACGTACTGGGCATCCGGTCCGGCACCCAGGTGACCGAGCGGGTGCTGGACGCCGCCCCGCAACTGCTGGCCATCGGGGCGTTCTGCATCGGGGTGAACCAGATCGACCTGACGGCGGCCTCGCGGTACGGCATCGCGGTGTTCAACGCGCCCTTCTCCAATACCCGCAGCGTGGTGGAGCTGGCCGTGGCCGAGATCATCGCGCTGACCCGGCGGCTGACCGACAAGAACGCCCAGATGCACGCGGGGCTGTGGGACAAGTCGGCGGCGGGCAGCCACGAGGTGCGCGGCCGGAAGCTCGGTATCGTAGGCTACGGCAACATCGGCGGCCAGCTGTCGGTGCTCGCCGAGAACCTGGGCATGTCGGTGTTCTTCTACGACACCGCGGACAAGCTGGCCCTGGGCAACGCCCGGCGCTGCGGCACGATGGAAGAGCTGCTGGAGAGCGTCGATGTGGTGACGCTGCACGTGGACGGGCGGCCGGGCAACAGCGGCCTGTTCGGTGAGGCGGAGTTCGCGGCCATGCGGCCCGGCAGCCTGTTCCTCAACCTGTCCCGCGGCTTCGTGGTGGACCACGGTGCGCTGCGCCGCAACATCGAGTCCGGGCACCTGGCCGGGGCGGCCGTGGACGTGTTCCCGCGGGAGCCGCGGAGCCGCGGCGAGGAGTTCACCTCCGAGCTGCGCGGCCTGCCCAACATCATCCTCACCCCGCACGTCGGCGGCTCGACCGAGGAAGCCCAGCAGGACATCGGCGAGTTCGTGGCCGGGAAGCTGCACGACTTCGTGTGCTCCGGGGCGGCCTCGCTGAGCGTCAATTTCCCGCCGGTCGCGCTGCCGCACACACCGGGCACGCACCGGCTGGCGCACCTGCACCGCAACGTTCCCGGCGTGCTGGCCGACATCAACCGGCTGCTGGCCGAACACGGCGCCAACGTCGAGGGCCAGCTGCTGGGCACCCGCGACGAGCTGGGTTACGTGCTGACCGACATCGGCATCGAGTACCCCGACGACATGCTGGCCAGCCTGCGCGACCTGGACGTGACGATCCGAGTGCGGACTACCCGGCCCAGCTAGCCGACGCGGCCCTCAGGCCACCGACGCGCCGGCCGGCTCGGGTTCGGGCTGCGCGGCGGCCGGGCGGCCGAGGTGGTGTTCCAGCCGCCACAACGCCTCCAGGTGCTCGTTCACCCACAGCACGATCAGGGCGTCCCGGGCGTGCGCGGGCCGGCCGCTGCTGATCTCCCGCCGGGTGCACTCCAGCAGGCGGCTGCGGACCGCCGGGTCGCGACGCTGGGGCGGTGGCACCGCGGTCCCGTGCGCGATGGAGTCGCCCAGGGTGACGAACCAGGCCCGGATCGACTGCACCTCCTCCTCCAGCATGCCCGCGCACGGCTTGGGCCCGCGGGCGACGTGGGCCGGCCCGGCGTGGCCCTCCGGCTGGGCAGCGGCCGGCTGGGCAGCGGCCGGCTGGGCAGCGGCCGGCTGGGTGGCCAGTTCCTGCAGCGCGGCCAGGGAGTGGCCGCCGCGGAGCACCCGGGCCGCCCCCGCGACCAGCCGCGCGGCCCGGTCGGGGTCGAACTGGCTGGCCGACCGTTCCGCCAGGAACTGGCCGAACGAGTCGTCCATCCGGATCACCGCCGCCTCGGCGGCCTGCGCGGCCTGCCGCGGGTCCGGCCCGCCGTCCAGGCCGGTCACCTGCTCGACCATGGCGGCCACGAAGTCGGCGGTGCGCGAGTACGCCTCGGCCAGATTCTCCCGGACCAGGGCGGAGGCGCCGCGCGGCCAGAACACCAGCCCGACGCCGAGGCTGATCGCGAACCCCACCGCCACGTCCTCGATCCGCACGATGCCCACCTTCCAGCCGGCCGGCTGGATGATGTTGAACAGCACGAGGACGACGATGGTGAACGCCGCCTGGCCGGCCGCAAACGAGATGACCCGCGGCGCGTACGCGGCGATCAACACCGACACCGGGAGAATCGCCCACAGCACAGTGGTGTCACCGTGCACCGGGATGATGATGGCGGTGCCGATCAGGATGCCGGCCGCCGTGCCGAGGAGGGCGGACAGCACCGAACGGCCGGTGCCGAGGGCGTTGGAGCGCAGCACCGACAAGGTGCCCAGCACCACCCAGAACGAGTGCTGCAGGCCGGTCTCCTGCGCGATGAACACCGCCACGGCCAGGCCGACGGCGCCACGGACGCTGTTGCGGAACCACACCGACCGGACCCCGGACCGGGCCACCCCGAAGTCCGTGGCCGCGCTGACGCCGGAGCGGAGCCAGCTCACTGAGCCGGCCGGGCCGGCCCGGCCGGCCCGGCCGGCCTCGGCCCACGCCCGCGCGGGCCGCCAGATCCCGGGTGCGCTGGCCACCTCCGCGTACCCGGCGATCTGCCGGGTGGTGTACGCGATGGCGTGGATCTTGAACGAGCGGCCGAGCATCGCCTCCAGCGATCGCTCGTCGGGCAACTCGGGAGCGGCGGAGATCCGCTCGGCCAACCGCTGGGCGGCGGTGTCCTGGGCGTGTTCCAGCTGGCCCGGCCGGCCTGGGCCAGCTGGCCGGGCCGGCCTGGGCCAGCTGGCCGGGCCGGCCTCAGAGAGCGGCTCCCCGGCCAGCCGGGCGGCGCTGGCCCGCAGCGCCCGGGCGACCTCCGCCAGGGTGACGGTGTTCTCCACGGCGCACAGCTCCCCCGCGCTGGACCGGGCCAGCACGGCCAGCGACTCGCACAGCCAGCCCACCTCGTCGATCAGGGCGCCGAGGGCGACGGCCGGGCCGGTCGGCCCGGTGGGCCGGCGCGGCGTGCCGGTCAGCCGTTCGCGCAGCGCATCCACCGTCTGGCGCGCCGCCTCGACCCGGGCGGCAACCGCGGGCGGGTCGTGGCACAGCGCGTCGGCCAGGTCGGCCAGCCGTCGGCAGGCCCGGGCCGCGTCGGCGCGCAGCGTGCCGCCGGCCCGCGGCGGCCAGATCAGCATCGCGGCGGCCGTGCCGGCGGCGGCGGCCAGGGCCCAGCCGGCCAGCCGGTCCGGGATGGCCGACGCCGGGGCGGGGACCGCCACCGACAGCACGAAGGCGAGGATCGCGGCGGTGCCACCGGCCGCGAAGTATCCGTTGATCATGCCGGAGAGCAGGATGGCGAAGCCGACCACGGCCATCGCTCCCGCCGCCAGCCAGGCGTTCCCAGAGCACAAGGTGCCCAGCGTGACCAGCGCGGCGCCGGCCACGCTCAGGGTCAGGTAGGCGGCCAGGCGGCTCCGGGCGGGGCCGGAGAAGCTGGCCAGCACCAGCATTGAGAACGAGCCGAACGCGGCGAACAGCGCCGTCTGCGGGTTGCCGATCACCTTGCTGGCCAGCGCGAACACGGCCGGTATCACAATGGCGGCGCGCACCGCGGTCTTTAGCGCGGACAGCCCCGGATCGCGGATCAGCGGACGGGGAACCGCCGCCCGCCACCTGCCCGCGGCCTGCGCCATGACGCGTGCGACGATACCTCCCGCAGCTATCCGGATCCCGGCTCAGACGATCGTATATACCGCTCGCGGCGGCGCGCCATTATGCTTCGCCTGGGTGATCGAGCGGCTACCGAACCGGAGTGGCGCGGGTGACTGGTCAATGGCTACGCAAGCCCGGGTCCGGTCATGACCGGGCGGCCCAGATCGACGCCCGGCACGCCCATCCGGCCCGGGTGTACGACTTCTGGCTGGGCGGCAAGGACAACTTCGCCGCCGACCGGGAGGCCGCCCAGGAAGCGATGACGGCCAACCCGGGGATCATCACGGACGCCCTGGCCAACCGGGCGTTCCTGGTCCGGGCGGTGCACCACCTGGCCGCCCGGGGCGGTGTGCACCAGTTCCTGGACATCGGCAGCGGGCTGCCCGCCGCCCGCAACACCCACGAGGTGGCGCAGGCGGTGGCCCCCGGATCCCGGGTCGTCTACGTGGACAATGACCCGATCGTGCTGACCCATTCGCGGGCGATGCTGGTCAGCGGGCTGGAAGGACGCTGCGACTACGTGGACGCCGACCTGCGCGACCCGGCCGCGATCCTTGAGGCAGCCGCGGCCACCCTCGATTTCCGGCGCCCGGTGGCCCTCCTGCTGCTGATGATCCTGCACCTCATCCCCGATCCGGACAGCCCGCAGGAGATCGTGGCCGCGCTGCTGGAGGCCCTTCCGCCCGGCAGCTACCTCGCGCTCAGCCACCCGGCCAGCGACCTGCGGCCCGCCGAGACCAGCGAGATGACCCGGCGGCTGAACCAGCGGATGGCCGGGACGCACGCCACGCTGCGTGACCGGGCGCAGGTCGGACAGTTCTTCGCCGGGCTGGACCTGGTCGAGCCCGGCCTGGTGCAGCCGCCGCAGTGGCGCCCCGGCCCGGCCGCCGCCGGCGCCAACGAGCCGGGCACGGTGGCGGCGTGGTGCGGCGTGGCCCGCACCCGCGGACCGGGCTAAGCCGCTCCGGCGCCGGGCCCGCAGGCTGCGGTTCTTCATCAGGTTGCCGCAGCTGGACATCTCACACCAGGCGCCCTGCCGGCTGTGCGACCGGTCGTAGAACGCCCACTGGCAACCGGGGTTTCCGCAGGTCTTCAGGCGTTCCCAGGTGCCGTCGTGCTGCGCGTCCCGGATGATCAGCAGCAGCCCGAGCAGGCCGTCGGCGAGTTGCCCGGTCGGCCCGGAGGCGAGCGCGACCGCCCCGTCCCCCGCCACGGTCAGCCGGATGGCCCGCTGCGCCACGAGGTCGCGCAGCGGCCCCAGGCCGGGACCGGTGCCGGACGTCCCGGCGGCGTCCCCCTCCCCCGCGGCCGCCGGGACTACGGGGGCCGCCGGGACCGCCGGGGCGGCGGCGTTGCGGGCGATCAGGCCGCGGATGCTCTCCCGGATCTGCCGGGCCAGCCGCAGATCCGACGGGCTGGGCGGGCCGCCCGGGCCGAGCAGGCCGGCCGCCCGCAGCCACGGCCCGGCCTCATCCGGGCTGGCCAGCAGGTCGGTCCCGCGGTCCAGGTCACGGGTGTTGACGAAGGCCTGCACCCGGAGCAGCGGCAGCGGGGCCTGCTTGGGCCCCGGCGGCACCCAGGACGGGACGGCGGTCATCCGCCCACCCTACCCGAGGCATGACCATCAAATTCAGTTGACTAGTCACGCATGACCGGCAAAACTGGTTCGGAGGTCACAGCTCCAGCCGTCCCCTGGGCTTCCTGGCGGCCCGGACCGGAGGTGTCACCATGCTGCTGCTGCTCGACGAACACACCGGCGCCCTGATTCCCCGGCCCGTCCGGCCGTCGGACCAGCTGCGCGCCCGGTTCGGCGCGCGCCACCTCGACGCGGACCTGGCCCGCGGCGCGCCGCCGGAGGCCAGCGCCCCGCTGGCGCTGCGCGCCCAGCAGCTGACCCGCCCGGCCTTCCGCCGCAGCCTGGCCCGCAGCGCCCGGCGGATCCTGGCCGACGGCCGGCCCGGCGCGCGCTGCCGCCCGGCCGTGCCGGTCTGCCGGGAGCGGGTGCGGGCGGCCGCCGGGGAACTGGCCGAGGTGATCGACCGGCTGCTGGCGCCGGGCCCGGTCCCGGCCCGAGGGGTGGCTCAGGTCACCGTCCTGCTCTCCGACGGCGGCAGCCCGCTGTACCGCCGGGGCAGCGCCGAGGACCTGCGGGCCCGGCTGGCCGCGGCGGCGGGCGCGCTGAGCCAGCCGGCCAGCTGGCCGTCCCGCTGAGCTGGTCCCCGTGACCGGCCCCGGGCGGCCGCGGGCTGGTCAGGGCCGCAGGTAGGACGCGCCGTTGAGGTCGAGAATCGTGCCACTGGCCCACTCTGCCTCCGGGGACGCCAGGTACAGCACCGCCGCGGCGACCTCCTCCGGGCCGGGGACCCGGTTGAAGGGGCTCTGCGCGCGGATCTCCGCGCCCCGCCCGGCCATCGCGCCGGCCGCCATGTCGGTCGCGACGAAGCCGGGGGCCACGGTGGTCACCGCGATGCCGTACCGGCCCAGGTCCCGCGCCAGCGACTGGCCGAACGCGTTCAGCCCGGCCTTGCTGGCCCCGTAGCCGGGCTGGCCCGGCTCGCCGCGGAACGCGCCCCGGGAGGAGACGTTGATGATCCGGCCGCCGCCGCGGGGGATCATGTGCCGGACGGCGCACCAGGTCACGTTGGCCGCGCCGGTCAGGTTCACCGCCAGGGTCTGCTGCCAGGCGGCCTGCCACTCCGCGTAGCTCGTCTCGGTGATTGGGTGCGCGGTGAACACCCCGGCGTTGTTCACCAGCACGTCCAAGCCGCCGAGCAGCGCCGCCGCCTCGTCCACCATCCGGAGCACCTCGTCCGGGTCGGCCAGGTCGGCCTGCACCGCGACGTGCCCGGGGCCCGGCAGCCCGGCCACCACCTCGGCGGCGGCCTGCGCCGCGTGGCCGTAGTGCACGGCCACCTGGTCCCCGTAGGCGGCGAAGGTCTCCGCCACCGCCCGCCCGATGCCCCGCCCGGCCCCGGTCACCAGCACGGCCCGGCCGCTGTCTGCGTTGTCGGTCACCAGCCGATCATCCACCGCCCGGCCCGCCGCCCGGCAACCGGCCGGGCGGTCCGGCAGAATGCGGCCATGACCGACCCGGAGCCGTCCTGCGTGTTCTGCGCCATCCTGGCCGGGCGGCTGCCGTCCAGCCAGGTGCACGAGGACGCGGACACGGTCGCGTTCCTGGACATCCGCCCGCTGACCCCGGGTCATCTGCTCGTCATCCCGCGGGCGCACGCCGCCAGCCTCGCCGCGCTGGACGAGGGGCTGGGCGCGCGGGCGTTCACCGTGGCCCAGCGGCTGGCGGCCGGGCTGCGCCGGTCCGGGTTCTGCGCGGGCACCGACCTGTTCCTGGCCGACGGCGTGGCCGCCGGGCAGGAGGTGTTCCACGTGCACCTGCACGTGATCCCCCGGTACCCGGGGGACGGCTTCCGGCTCAAGGCCCGGGCCCGCACCCCGGACCGCGCCGCCCTGAACGCCACCGCGGGCCAGCTCCGCCAGGTCCTCGGGACCAGCGCGGAGGACCCCGGCCCGGCTCCCGGGACCGGCCCGGGATAACACGGTCCAGCGATAAAATCGCGGGCCCGGGTAATCTGGTGGCAATGCCACCGACTGGAGGAGTTGCTGCCCGCGTGAACGAGCAGGCCCCGCTGACTGATCAGGAAGCGGGCCCCGCCCCCGCGGACGAGGGCCCGGGGCAGCTCCCGGCCGGCGAGTACAGCTTCGTGGTGGCCGCCAGCCGGCTGCCGGTCGACCGCGCCGAGGGCCCGGACGGCCAGCCGGAGTGGCGGGCCAGCCCCGGCGGCCTGGTGACCGCACTGGAACCGGTGATGCGGGCGGCGGGCGGCGCATGGATCGGCTGGCCCGGCGCGCCGGGCGACCCCCCGGAGCCGTTCGACACCGACGGCATGCACCTGGTCAGCATCGGCCTGTCCGCCGCTGAGGTGCAGGAGTACTACGAGGGATTTTGCAACGCCACGCTCTGGCCGCTGTACCACGACGTGATCGCGCAGCCGGAGTTCCACCGCGAGTGGTGGCATGCCTACGTGCGGGTGAACCGCCGGTACGCCGAGGCGGTGACCCGGGAGGCCGCCCCCGGCGCGACGGTGTGGGTGCACGACTACCAACTGCAGCTGGTGCCGGGCATGGTCCGGGTGGTGCGCCCCGACGTCCGCATCGGGCACTTCACGCACATCCCGTTCCCCGGCTATGAGATCTTCGCCCAGCTGCCCTGGCGCCGCCAGATCGTGCAGGGGCTGCTCGGCGCGGACCTGCTCGGCTTCCAGCGGCAGGGCGACGCCACCAACTTCCTGCGGGCCTGCCGCCGCAGCGCCGGCCTGGCGACCGTGGGATCCCGGGTCTGGGTGCCGGATGCCCAGCCGGGCGGGGACGTCCCCGAGATCCCGGGCGCCCCGGCCACGCCGGTAGGGGCGGCGAACCCACGCCGGCGGCGGGCCGCGGCCACCGCCGCGGGCGGCCGCGAGGTCCGCGCGGCCACCTTCCCCATCTCGATCGACTCCAAGGGGTTCGGCGACATCGCCCGGCGCCCCGAGGTGGAAGCCCGGGCCATGGAGATCCGCGAGGCGCTCGGCAAGCCGGACATTATGCTGCTCGGCATCGACCGGCTCGACTACACCAAGGGCATCCTGCACCGGCTCAAGGCCTACGGCGAGGTAGTGGCCGAGGGCCGCCTCGGGCCGCCCGGGGCGGTGCTGGTCCAGGTGGCCAGCCCCAGCCGGGAACGCGTCGAGCACTACCGGCGGCTGCGGGACGAGGTCGAGGTCACGGTCGGCCGGATCAACGGCGACTACGGGGAGGTCGGCCTCCCGGCGGTGCACTACCTGCACCAGTCCTATCCCCGCGAGGAGATGGCCGCGCTCTACCTGGCCGCCGATGTCATGCTGGTCACCCCGCTGCGGGACGGGATGAACCTGGTCGCCAAGGAGTACGTGGCCTGCCGCCACGACGAGCACGGCACCCTGGTGCTCAGCGAGTTCACCGGCGCGGCCGACGAGCTGAGCGGCGCGTTCATCGTCAATCCGCACGACATCCAGGGGCTCAAGGACGCCATCGTCGCGGCCGCCACGGTCTCGCCCGCCGAGGCCCGCCGCCGGATGCGCTCGATGCGCCGCCGGGTGCTGGAGAACGACGTCAAGCACTGGGCCGACACGTTCCTCGACGCCCTGGCGCGCACCCCACGGGAGGGCGAGCACTCCCGCCCGGCCGCGGCGCACCCCGGCGCCGCCCACTCGGAGCACGACCCGGAACGGGACCACCCCGGCCACAGCGAGCCCGCGCAGCCCTCCTGACCCCGGCCCCCCGCGTCCCCCGCACCTCGCGACCCCACCGGCGGCCCCCACCCGCCGTGCAGCGTCGTGATCGTACGTTTACTGGTGCTATCGGCCCAGCAATCGTTTGATCATCACGGCCGGAGCACGCGACGGGCCCGTGCGCCGTTACGCTGT
The DNA here is from genome assembly GCA_963837515.1 of uncultured Actinomycetes bacterium. Taxonomy (GTDB): domain Bacteria; phylum Actinomycetota; class Actinomycetes; order Streptosporangiales; family Streptosporangiaceae; genus RYN-230. The sequence continues at coordinate 276,318 of CAWINT010000008.1, read as the reverse complement.
GAGGCGGACACTTCACGCATCCGGCCGAAACTCCTTCGGAAGGCAGCGATGACCGGGACCGCCTGGCAGCGGCTGGCAGGCCTGGAGGCCTACCGCATCACCGAGGTGCCGCGCCGCCCCGCCGACGACCCGGCCGTCTCCCGGGGCACCGCCGCCGCGGAAGGCCGCGCCGCCCGCGGCGCCGCGCTCACCGCCGCCTATCACGCCGCGATCAGCACCGATCCGGAGGCCGGCACGGTCGCCGCAGGCTGGGTCCGCGCCGCCCCGGGCAGCCCGGTGCACCTCCTCATCGCCGGCGCGACGCCGCACGGCAGCACCGCACCGCACGCCGGCACCGCGCCGCACGCCGGCACCGCACCGCACGCCGGCGCGCCGCGGCCGGCCGGGGTCGCCCTCGCCTTACCGGCCGGCGCCCGCGGGCTGCCCATCCCGCCCGGCGGGATGGCCGCCGCGATGGCAGCGCTGCCCTGCTGGACGATGATCGCCGGGATCGCCGACGGCCTGCTCGCCGAGGAGGATCCCGGCCCGCCGGGGCGGGCCACCCTGGAGGACGGCCTGCTGGCCGTGTGGGACGGCCCGTTCGGCTGGCTGGTCATCGCCGATCCGCTGCCCCCGCCCGAGATCGAGAAGCTGGCCGCCGGGCTGGCCGGGCGGCAGCGGCTCACCGCCGGCCTGGCCGACCGGGACGCGGACAAGGCGGTGGACACCCGCCGCCTGGCGCTGCGGCACGCCGAGCTGCGCCAGGGCCTGTCGGCCGGCCTGTGGCGGCTGCACCTGCTGGCCGGCGCGGCCACCCCGGCCGCCGCCGCGCAGGTGGCCGGCCTGTTCTGCGCGTCGGCCGGCCTCACCGGCCTCCCCTACGCCCTCACTCCTTCTGGATGCTTAACGCAACCGCTTCCCGCCCTGCTGGACACCCGGCCCGCGGACGCCGCGCCGGCCCGGACGGACACCACGGCCGCGTTCCCGTTCGACGCCAGCACCGCACTGCTGGCCGCCCTGGCCGGCCCGCCGGAGGCGGAGGTGCCCGGGGTGCGGCTGGTGTTGCGCCCGGACTTCGACGTCACGATGGAACCGCCCGCCAGCCCCGGCGGCGGCCCGGCCCTGCCCCTCGGCACGGTCCTGGACCGGGGCGGCCGCCCGGCGGGGACCCTGGCGCTGCCCGCGGCGTCCGTCAACCGGCACGTGTTCGTCTGCGGCGCGACCGGGGCGGGGAAGTCGCAGACGGTGCGGGCCCTGCTGGAAGCGGCCACCAGCGCCGGCCTTCCGTGGCTGGTCGTCGAGCCGGCCAAGGCGGAGTACCGGATGATGGCCGTTCGGCTGGATGGTGGTGCGGAAGGCGTGGTGCGGATCCGGCCGGGCGAGGCGGACCAGGTGGCGGCGGGAATGAACCCGCTGGAGCCGGCCGCCGGGCCGGACGGCCGGCGGTTCCCGCTGCAGACGCACGCGGACCTGGTCCGGGCGCTGTTCCTGGCCTCGTTCGCGGCGGAGGAGCCGTTCCCGCAGGTGCTGTCGGCCGCGGTGACCCGGGTGTACACGGAGGCCGGGTGGGATCTGGCGCTGGGCGAGCCCGCGACGCCGGGGGTGCAGCCGCGCTACCCCACGCTGGGTGACCTGCAGGCGGCGGCCGAGCGGATCGTCACCGAGATCGGCTACGGCCGGGAGATCACCGACAACGTGCGCGGGTTCATCCGGGTGCGGCTGTCCAGCCTGCGGCTGGGCACCACGGGCCGGTTCTTCGAGGGCGGCCATCCGATCGACTTCGGCCGGCTGCTGGCCCGCAACGTGGTGTTCGAGATCGAGGACGTCGGGGACGACCGGGACAAGGCGTTCCTGATGGGCACGGTGCTGATCCGGCTGACCGAGCACCTGCGGCTGCGGGCCCGCGCCGGTGCGGGAGCCGCACCCAGCCTGTCACACCTGGCGGTGTTCGAGGAGGCGCACCGGCTGCTGCGCCGCCCCGAGGACCTGGGCGGTGGTTCCGGGGCAGCGGCGCACGCGGTGGAGATGTTCGCCGGGCTGCTGGCCGAGATCCGCGCCTACGGGGAGGGCCTGGTGATCGCCGAGCAGATCCCGGCCAAACTGCTGCCCGACGCGGTGAAGAACACCGCCGTGAAGATCGTGCACCGGCTGCCCGCGGCCGACGATCGCGAGACGGTCGGGGCGACCATTAACCTGACCGACGCCCAGTCGCGGTACCTGGTCACCCTGCCGCCCGGGCAGGCCGCGGTGTTCACCGACGGGATGGACTACCCGGTGCTGGCGGTGATGCCCGATGGGACGGCCCGGGAGACGGCCGCCGAGCCGGTGACCCAGTCGCCCGCCAGCGTGGTCGGGACCCGGTCGGGCAGTTGCGGCCCGGACTGCCAGGCCGGCCCCTGCACTCTGCGCGACATGCGCGCGGCCCAACGTCTCCTCGCCGACCTGCCCGCCCTCGTCCTGTGGGCGGAGGTAGCGGTGCTGGCCCACCTGACCGGCTGGCTGATGCCCTCCCCCGCGGCCGGCGGTGAACTGGCGTCCCGGCTGGCGGGCCTGGCTGAGCGGCCCCGGCTGCTCGACTGCGCGGTGGCGCACGCGGCCGACGCGGCCGTGGCCAGCCGGGCGGCCGAGATGGCGGCGCGGGTCAGCCCCGGCGCGCTGGCCGCCCACGTCACCGCGGCGCTGCGCCAGTTCAGCAGCGGGGGCGGCCGGGCCTGCACGTTCCCGGAACCACCGTGGCTCGCCCCGGCCTTCCGCTGGGCGCTGATCCTGGACGCCCTCAAGACGGTCGACCGCCGGGAACCCAGGGCCGGCCGGCACCCTGGCTCGGCCGAATGGGAACGCACCGCCGGCCGGCTGATCCCCGGTGAGACCTGCGCCCGCCAGATCGGCGTGGTTCAGCGCTGGTACGACGCGGACCAGCGGGAGCCGGGGCGGGTGGCGCGAGTCGCGTTCGGCACGCGATCACCCTCGGCCGTGGAACTGGCCGTCGGGGCGCGCTGCGCCGACGAGGACTGGGACCAGCGCCTCTCCGCCGCCCTGGCCGAGTTGCACGACTGCCGTTGGCCCCTCGACTACCTCCGCGGCGCCCCTACCCCCAGCAACGGGACCGGGAGGTGACATGTCCATAGACCGCCCCGCAGACGACCCCTCGGATGACCCTGCACCCGCGCCCGGCAATGCTGACCCGCCACCGGCCGACACCGCGAGGCGCATCCCCGAGGCTCCCTCTCCCACGGCCGACGACTCCCCGCACGCCCCCGACGTCGAGTCGGTCTCCAACTCGCGGCCGGTGACAGAGGGCGCCGATATCCCCGGCAGCGGCGGTGACAATTCCACGGAGACCCGCGATGCTGACGGCACCAGCTCAGACACCGTGCCCGACCATCAAGGCCCCGCCGAGACGCACGATGAAGATGACTCACCCTGGGCCGACTCATCCGACCCGCAAGAACGAGCCCCCGCCGAAGCAAGAACCAGGCAGGAGTACGCCGACACCCCTTACATAGATCCGGAACGTAGCCCTGAATTCAGTGCCGCGAACGAAGACTATTCCAAAGAGTCCGCTCAAGAACTGACCAGTTCATTCGTCGGCCAGGACAACCATAGCGACCTAGGCTTTCAGGATGACCAACCGTCGCAACAAACCTTCGAAAACTATTCGGCAGAAGCGTCAAGCCCTTCCAGCGAGGAGATTTTTGATTTTACCGCAGAAAGGTCAGCCAAAGAAGTCACCGACGAAGGCGGCGACAGCAACGCGCCACGTGACATCCCGGAGACAACACAGATCCCTCTATCCGCTAAGCACGACCATAGTGAAGAAGAGCTCACTCTAGCAGACGAAGATTCACTTGCCACCCATGTTGCATTAGGCGAACGATCCACGGACAAGGACATATCTCTGAAGACTATGCCCGACAAGCAATGGGCTAACCATATTGCCGAAGTGTGCGACGGTTTGGCCAAGGCTGAGGCAGCTGGCCTTAGATCAGAAAAATTGCATACCCGCGACGGCAACGGGCAAGTTTGGACAGACGAGCGAGCATCCCTTCATCAATCAATTCTGGAACAAGTCTACTCGAAGGCTGAGAACGTCCCGTGTGAATTCCGCGCCGTTATAGCCGGCGGCCTTCCTGGCGCCGGGAAGACGACGGTACTAACCGAACGCGCAGGGATTGACCTTTCGAAGTACCTAGTCATCAATCCGGATAACTTTAAGGAGGAGCTGGCCCGCCGAGGCATGCTGTCCGAAGTGGCTGGGTTGACTCCTATGGAAGCGTCAGACTTAGCTCATGAAGAATCTTCCTATCTGGCTCTTCAGCTCGCGGCCCGCGCACAAGCCGAAGGCAAGAACATCGTGTGGGACATCACAATGTCTACCGACAGGAGCACATTTAAACGCATAAATTCCCTCCGCGACGCTGGCTATAACCAGATTGGTGCAATCTTCGTCGACATTCCGATTGAAGTTAGCATTAGACGCACACAGGTTCGCCACTGGGAAGGGCACCAGAAATATCTAGCGGGGGAAGGTCTCGGCGGCCGTTATGTACCACCTGAGGTGATCAAAAAGCAAAAAGACGAAGAATGGGGAAGCAGCAACAAAAAGACTTTCAACGCAATAAAGGGGGCGGTAAACTCTTGGCGCGTTTTCGACAACTCTGTAGATGGTCGCCCAGCAACACTTGTTGGCAGAAGCCACCTAGACGAGAAGAAATTCCAGGGAGAGCGTGATGAACGGTGAGGTCGCCGAGCTTCTAGCAGCGTTGCGTGACGGAAGCATGAGCGTCGAAGAGGTGGCGGGGAGATTCCGTCAACGCTCTTGGCCTCGAAAGCAGATCACTCAATCCAGAACACATGAAGAGATCGCGGAAGATGCACAGCAGGATCCAGACGACTTGATTCCCGACTCATTTGACGAAGTAGCCGCGGCATTTTATCGGGGAGATATATCTAGATCCGATTATAGTATGTTGGCAGACGCGGCCGCCGAGTCGATGCGACAAGAAGATCTAGGCGAACATAACCGTGGTTGCTAATCATAGAGAGTAACTGACGTTATACAAGTGGCCGTCCCAGGTACTGGCGAACGCCACCCATCGCATTGTGTGATGAGATCGTACCGCCCTTCCCTCGACGAGGAATGCCTCGGGCCTCGCGTAAAGATCTTCAATGCCGAGGCTTATGGCCCGGGTCTGCGGCCCGGCCCCCAGGTGTGCGGCCCAGCGCACAGCGATGCTCCCGGTGAGCACGGTGAGCGGTGTCTGTGCGGTTACTTGGTGGCCATATATGCCACCAAGTAACCGCGCTGATGAACGGTGCCGGGCTCGCGGTGACCGACGTGGCTGAGGGGCCAGTGTGGCACCCAGCAGACGCTGCCAGACGCAGCCAGAGTCCGCGGCTTCTGTCTCCCGTGGCCGCGCGGCTCAGGCCGCGCTCGGGCGCTACCCGCACGGGCGCCCGCCCGCGGAACCCGCACAGTTGAAGCCCATTGTGTTATCAGGCCACGAAGGTGCCGCGGCCGTGGATGGTCACGATTAGGCCTTTTTCGCGTAGAACTTGCATGGCGCGACGGACGGTGCCGTAGGCAACGCCGTAATGAGCGGCCAGGTCGCGCTCGGACCGGAGGCGGGTGCCAGGGCTTAGTTCGCCCGAGGCGATCCGAGCCTCGATGTCGTCTGCGACCCGCATGTAGACCAGGTCGTCCTGCCCCCCCGGGGCTGCGATGTCGCTCACGCTAGGACGGTAGCTACCCCTGACCTGCATGAATCAGTCGCCTAGCTTCAGTAGAGCTATATAAGAGCTATAGTCAGTTCATGAGCAGTCCCGACCATCCGGACTGAGGGACGGGGAGACCATGGACCGAGGCGCGATCGGCGTTACGAAGGCCGCTGCTTGGCAAGCGGAGCCGGACGTCCGGACTCGCCTCTGGGCTAGGCAGTCGTACCTGGAGCTGGGGGCTATGGCGTCGGCGGTTCCGTGTGCGCGGGGGCATACGCGGCTGGTCCTGGGCGAGTGGGGGTTACCGGGGCTGGCCGATCCGGCCGAACATGTGGTTTCCGAACTCATGACCAATGCGATCGCTGCTTCACATGGGCAGGTGGGGAGCCGGTTCGGCGGGCGGTGGTCGGCGGGGGTGCCGCCGGTGCGGTTGTGGCTGGCGGCCGATGGGGAACGGGTTCTCCTCCAGGTCTGGGATGGCAGCAACCGGATGCCACGGCAGCGGGAACCGGACCCGGTGGCGGAGAGCGGCCGGGGGCTGTGGCTGGTCGAGGCGCTGAGCGAGGACTGGGGCGCGTTCCAGCCGGAGCACGCTAGCGGGAAGGTCGTGTGGGCACTGGTAGCCGCCACATGACCGGCGACCGGCCCGGTGATCACGGTTCCCGGAAGAGCGGGGCGCGGGCGCAACGAGGCCGGACGGCGCTGGTCGGCCTCAGCGTCATCAGCGTGATCTGGAGGGCGGGGCTGGCGCCCAGTGCGGAGTCCGGCGAGACTTCGGCAGGTGAACACCAGCCAGCCGAACGGCGCACCCGCCACGAACATGCCACCGCCTCATGACCGGGTGGGCCCGGTGGGCCGGGTGGGCCCGGTGGGCCGGGCGGGCCCGGTGGGCCGGGCGGGCCCGGTGGGCCGGGTGGGCCCGGTGGGCCGGGTGGGCCCGGTGGGCCCGGTGGGCCCGGTGGGCCGGGCGGGCCCGGCGGAGCCCCGCAGGTGATCCGGCGGATCACCCGGCCTTCGGCGCGGGTGCTGGTGGTCGGTCCCGGCGACACTCTCCTGCTGCTGCAGTACCGCAGACACGGGGATGATGACGAGCCACACCACTGGCTCACGCCGGGCGGCGGGATCGCGCCCGGCGAGTCGGTGGCCGAGGCGGCCGCCCGGGAACTTCTCGAAGAGACCGGCATCAAGGTGTCCCCCGCCGTCCTGGGCCCCGTCGTCGCTTACAGCAGCGGCGAGTGGACCACCAGCAAAGCGGTGTTCGACGCGCACGACTCCTATTTCCTCGTCCGGCTCGATGACACGGCGATCGACACCAGCGGGCAGGAAGAGCTGGAACGCTCGCTGATGATCACGCACCGCTGGTGGGCGCTAGACGAGCTGGAGGCCAGCAGCGAGCGGGTCATCCCGCCCAACGCGGCCTCGCTCGTCCGCTCGCTGCTGGCGGACGGCGTGCCGGACGAGCCGATCCGGCTGCCCTGGCGCTGACGCGGGGTGCTCCGGATGAGCGGGCTCCGGTGATTTCGCCGACGGCCGCTCGTCTGGGTAGCGGGATGGCGGCGGAGCGGCCGTTGGGAAGCAAGAGAAAGGGGGGCGGGATGAACGAGGTGCGGACGCTGGTCACCGGCCGGGGCCTGGTCGAGTCACCGCGCTGGCATGGGGATCGGCTGTACTTCTCCGACTGGTCCGCGGGGGAGGTGGTCGCCGTTGATCTCGCGGGGACCAGCGAGGTGATCGCGCGGGTGCAGTCGCTGCCCTTGTGTACCGCGTGGCTCCCGGACGGGCGGCTGGTGATCGTGTCGTCCCCGGACGGGCGGCTGCTCGTCCGGGCGCCGGACGGGTCGCTGAGCACGTATGCCGACCTCGGCCGGCCGGGCTGGAACGACATCGTGGCGGACGGCCGCGGCAACATCTACGTCAACCGCGCCGGGTTCAACCCGATGGCCGGGGAGGAGGTCCGCCCGGGCTTCGTTCACCTGGTCACACCGGACGGCTCCGTGCGCCAGGTGGCCGACGGCATCGGGTTCCCCAACGGGATGGCAGTGACCGCGGACAGCTCCACCCTCATCGTGGCGGATTCGTACCGGCACAGCCTGGTCGGGTTCGGCATCGGCGCGGACGGCGGGCTGTCCGGGCGCCGGGCGTGGGCCGATCTTGGGGAGGGCGCTGCCCCGGACGGCATCTGCACCGACGCGGAGCGCGCGGTCTGGTACGCGGACGTGCCCAACCGGCGCTGCGTGCGCGTTGCCGCAGGCGGCCGGGTGCTGGAAACCGTGGAACTGGACCGCGGCGCATTCGCTTGCGCCCTCGGCGGCCCGGCGGGCAGAACCCTGTTCATCACGGCCGCCACCTGGGGCGGCATGACCGAGGCACAGCTGGTCGCGCCCCGCAGCGGCCAGGTGCTGGCCGTCGAGGTGAGCGTGCCGGGGGCGGGCTGGCCGTGATCCCCTGATGATGGCGCCGGGCGGCGCGCACAGAACCGCCCGGCGCCACGTCTCATCAGCAGGGGCCGTTGTCGTTCCAGGCGCCGGCGGGGCCGCCGGGCACCTCGTCATAATTCCACTGGTTCGCGGTCCACTTGTGGCCGGCGTAGGAGACCACATTGCCTGACACATAGGCCTGGTTCGATACCCAGGCCGCGGCGGTGCAGCCGCCGGAGGACGTGGTCGGGGTCGGCGTCGGGGTCGGCGAGGAGGCGGTGGGCGTCGGGGTCGGGGTCGGGGTCGGCGGCGGGCTGACCGGGGCGTTCCTGGCGAACGCCACCGTGAATGCGGTGAAGTCCCACGAGTTCTGGGTCACGCTGCTGCACTCGCTGGAGGTGTAGCCGTTGTTGGGCGGGCTGCACTCCCGGTCCCGGTTGACCGACCAGAACGTGTACCGGCCCAGGCCGTTGTTCTCCGCGAAGCTCAGCACGGTCTGGAAATCGCTCTGGTAGAAGTACTCAGCCGAATCGGAGCGGCCGTTCATGCCGGAAAAGCCCTCGCGGGAGTAGGCCTGGGAACTATTCCAGCCGAACGTGCTCATCAGCTGGGAATGGAAGTCCTGCAACGCGGTGACCTGCGACGAGCCGCCGCTGAAGCCGCCGTCGAACGGCATGATCGTGTAGTCGTTCGGGGTGAAGCCGAGGCTCTTCGCCTCGTTCAGCAGCAGCTGGCCGAAGTAGTTCGCACCGGTGGTGGTGGACGGCATCGTGACCGAGACGAACAGCCCGGGGTCTTCGGACTGCAGGATCTGCGCGGCGCCCAGCTCATTGGCGATGGCGGTGGAGCTCTCGATCTCCGGTTCTTCCAGGTCGAAGTCGATGGCGTGCAGCCCGTAGGTGGTGATCACCTGCTGGTAGGCGGCCGCGGTGGAGGCGGCGCTGCTGCACACCTGGCCCAGTTTGGTGCCGTTGTAGCCGCCGGCCGAGACGATCACATCGCCGCCGTTGGCCCTGACCTCGTTGATGACGCCCGCGACCTGGGTGTCGGAGGACACCGGGTCGGTTCCGTCCCACGACGGCGCGCAGGAACCGCCGTTGGCCAGGATGAAGGCCATCTCGAACGCTTTCTGCCCGGTGGCCGACATCACCGTCCCGAGGTCGGGAGCGCTGGAGTCCAGCGTGCTGTAGTACGGCGCCGACTCATACCAGTTGGCCGAGAGGGCGGCGGTGGCCGCCGTGCGGGCCGCGGCGGGGGCGGCCTGGGCGGTGGCGGCCAGGGTGCCGAGGGCGGCACCGCTGGCCAGGAGGGCGGCGGCAGCGACGGCGCTGACGGTCGCCGTCGCAGGCCGGCTGCGCAGGACCGCCCATGTCCAGGGCGGGTGGAGCGAGGGCTGGGGCACGTGTCCTCCCGGCGGGATAGGGAGATGGTGATAACTAATAGGAAAGTTTCCTATTAGTTAATTTGCAACGGTAGCCCGATCGCCGCCCGTGGTCAATAGTTATGGCCGAGATTGGCCCGGGTGCCCATTCGGGCCGGGCGGCTGGCCATTATGGCAAAGACCATAATGCCGTGGGCCAGAGCGGACCTGGGCCGTGGGCCAGAGCGGGCCTGGGCCGTGGGCCAGAGCGGGCCTGGGCCGTACGGCGTGTGGTCCGCTCCGGCGCGGCCCGGCCGGCACCCGGTTGATCAGCCGGGCCGCCGGGCGTAACTTTGTATTCCAACAGTGACTATCAGTAACTCATGGTGCTGAAGTTCATAGGGGGAGGAATGGGAATCAGCAGCCCCAGCCCCCGGCCGAATCAGGAACACGAGCTGGCCGCCCGCCTGGCCGCGATTGTCGAATCCTCCACGGACGCCATCTTCGGCAAAACCCTCGACGGTGTGGTCACCAGCTGGAACACGGGCGCGGCCCACATGTACGGCTACGCCCCGGCCGAGATCATCGGGCAGAACGTGACCGTCCTCATCCCCCCGGACCGGCGCGGGGAGCTGGGGCCGATCTTCGACCGGCTCCGGCGCGGGGAGCGGGTGGAACCCTTCGAGACGCAGCGCCGCCGCAAAGACGGAACCATCCTCGACGTCTCAGTCTGCATCTCCCCCATCCTCGATCAGCATGGCACCGTGACCGGCGCCTCAACCGTGGCCCGTGACGTTACCGAGCGCAACCGGGCCGAGGCGGAACGGCGGGCCCTGGAGCAGGAACTGCACCGGACCGAGCGGCTGGATATCCTCGGGCAGCTGGCCGGCGGCATCGCCCACGACTTCAACAATCTGCTGGCCGCCATCCTGAACTTCGCCGAATTCGTCGTGGCCGGAACCCGCGACCGGCCCCGGGTGCAAGCCGACGCCGCACAGATCCAGGCCACCGCCGACCGCGGGGCCCGGCTCGTCCGCCAGTTGCTGATCTTCAGCCGCCAGGGGGACTCCGAGCCGGAGCTTCTCGACCTCAACACGGTCCTGGAGGACACCGAGCCGCTGCTGCACACCAGCCTGGGCGGGCAGATCGAGCTGCGCATCGCCCGGGCCAGCCGCCCGGCCGCCGTGCTGGCTGACCGGGGGCGTCTCGAGCAGGTACTGCTGAACCTGGCCGTCAACGCCCGTGACGCCATGCCGCGTGGCGGCACCCTGCGGGTCGCGACGCGCCACGTTGACCTCGACCAGACGTCCGCCCAGGCCCATCCGGGCCTGGCCGCCGGGCCCCACGTGGAACTCAGCGTCAGGGATACCGGCACCGGCATGAGCCCGGAGGTCGCGGCGCGCATCTTCGACCCGTTCTTCACCACCAAGCCGGCCGGGCAGGGCGCCGGGCTGGGCCTGTCCACCGTCTACGGCATCGTCACCCGGGCCGGCGGCACTATCGCCGTTGACACCGCCCCGGGGACCGGAACCACGTTCCGCATCTGGTTCCCGGCCAGCACGCTGCCCGCCGGGCCCCCGCGCCCCGGCGGCGAAGCGCGCGGCCCGGCGCCCGCCGCGCGGGCCCACGGGACCATCCTGATCGTCGACGACGACCCGGCCGTCCTGGCGGGCGCCGCCCGGATCCTGCGGCAGCACGGCTACACGACCATTGAGGCCGGGTCGGGTGAAGAAGCCCTGTCCCTGGCCACCACCCGGAACTTCCAGCTGCTGCTGACCGACTCCGTGATGCCCGGCATCACCGGCCTGTCGCTGGCCAGCCGGATCGCGGCGGTCAAGCCCGGGCTGCGCATCCTGCGCATGTCCGGCACCAGTGACCAGCGCTCCGGGCCAGGCACCGACGAAGCGGACCCCGCGTTCATCCAGAAACCGTTCACCGCCGCCCACCTCATCGACAAGGTCAGCACCGCGCTGATCACGCCCTCTGGCACGCCCGGCGCCGCCGGGCCCCCCGGGCCCCCGGGCGCCCCGGGCGGCTCCCCGGGCGCCCCCGGCGGCTAACGACCACAGGGCGGTCCCCGGCCCTGGAACACTGGGGCCACGGGTAGTGGCGCCCGGCGCGGGGGCCGCTGGAGGTGGCGTGGCACTGCAGGTGGTGGCCCTGGACGACTACCAGGGGCTGGTGCAGGAGTATGGGCTGGAGGGCCGCCCGGACGGCGCGCGGTGGACCGCGGTGCGCAGCCACCCCACGGGGAACGACCTGGCCAGCACCTCGACCCGGCGGCGGCCGCGCAGGCCGGGGCGCACGCGGGGCGCAAGGAGGAACTGTTCGCCCGCTCCGACGTGGTCAGCATCCACGTGGTGCTGTCCGACCGGACCGGCGGCCTGGTCGGCGAGCCGGAGCTGCGGGCCATGAGACGGTCGGCGTTTCTGGTGGCACGTCCCGCGGGCCGATCGTGGACACCGCAGCGCTGCTCCGCGCACTGCGCGAAGGCTGGATCGCGGGTGCTGGGCTGGACGTCTTCGACACCAAGCCGCTCCCAGAAGCACACCCGTTGCTTAACGCCCCCAACGTCGTGCTGACCCCGCACCTCGGCTAGGTGACCGCGCGGACGATGCGGCACTGGTACGCCGACGCGGTGGAGGACATCGCGGCCTGGCAGCGCGGTGAGCCGATCCGGGTGCTGACCCCTGGCTGACCCGGCCCGGGCCGGGCTTCGGGAACCGGGCCAGCGGCGGGTTGTCAGTGCTCCGGCGGCGGCGTGTCCGGGCCGCCGAGCCGGACCGGCTCCCCCGCGTCGCCGCGCACCTCCAGCGGCCCGAGAATACCGAACCGCACGTCACCTCCCGGGCCGCGCGCCGTGGGCGGGGCGGGCCGCCGCCGGTTACGGTGCGCCGAGGCAAGTCTGGATTCAGCCTAGCCAGCGGGGCCGCCCGGCAGACCTGATGCGGGGCCCGGATACCCGGAGAAAGATTTACGGCCGCCGTGTCGATCCCGCGGCCCGGTGTTCGACGCGTGGGCGAGAGACACCGTTACGGTGACCGGAACGGACCGCCGGGTGACAGCCCGGGGTGCCCGCCCGGTCCCGCCGACCGAAGGAGCAGGAGCAATGCGATTCCTCTGCTACACGCTGGCTGACCCGACCACACCGGTCCCGGAGCCGACTCCGGAGATGTACGCCAGGATGGGCGAGTTCATGACCGAGGCGAACAAGGCCGGGGTCGTGGTGGCCACCGGCGGCGTCGCGCCGTTCGCGGACGCGACCAAGGTCCGGTACGCCGACGGTGAATTCTCCGTCATCGACGGGCCCTACACCGAGGCCAAGGAACTGGTCGGCGGCTGGGCACTGCTCGAAGTCCGGGACAAGGACGAGGCGCTGGAGTGGACCAAGCGGTTTCTGGTCGCCGCGGGCGGCGGTGAAAGCACGATCCGCCAGGTCTACGGGGGCTGACCAGCCCAGTTCCGGCCGGGCTCGCCCCAGCCCGGCCGGAACCGGGCCACCGCAGGTCCGTCACTCTTCGGTAGTGCGGTGGTTTTGCGTCGTATGCGGGCCCCAAGTAACCGCGTAGTGGCCGGGGTGGTGAGTGGTGCGGGCTCCGCGGTGGGTTTGTGCCACATACCGCCACAAACTAGCCGCATAACGGCAGTTGGGCGGCGGTGCCGCCCCCGGCGGTCCCGCGGGGGCCGAGCTTGCCGGGCGTGCGGGCCGGTGATCTGATCGGACGTTGTGAGGGACGCGCACGCGTACGCCGCGATCGACACCGTGATCCGGCTCGAGTCGCCCCGGCTCATCGCCGGGCTCGCCCGGTACGCGTCCGGCGACATCGGCCTCGCCGAGGAACTGGCTCAGGACGCGGTGGTCGCGGCGCTGGAGCAGTGGCCGGGCCAGGGCGTGCCGGCCAACCCCGGCGCCTGGCTGATGACCGTGGCCAAACGCCGGGCCATCGACCAGTTCCGCCGCAACCGCGAGCTGGAACGCAAGTACGCGCAGATCGGCCGAGCCCTGGAAACGGCGCCGGACGACGGCACGGCCGCCCTCGACCGGGTGGTCGCCAACGACATCGACGACGACCTGCTCCGGCTGATCTTCATCGCCTGCCACCCGGTGCTGCCGCTGCCCGGCCGGGTCGCCCTGACTCTGCGGCTGCTGGGCGGGCTGAGCACCGCCGAGATCGCCCGCGCCTTCGTGCTTCCCGAGCCGACCATCGCGCAGCGCATCGTGCGGGCCAAGAAGACGCTGGCCGACGCGCGGGTGCCGTTCGAGACGCCCGGCGAGCGGGAACGCCAGACCCGGCTGTCCGCGGTGCTGGAGGTTATCTACCTCATCTTCAACGAGGGCTACTCGGCGACCGTGGGCGACGACTGGATGCGGCCGGATCTGTGCCGGGAAGCGGTCCGGCTGGGGCGCGTCCTGGCGCAACTGTCCCCGGACGAGCCGGAAGTACACGGCCTGGTGGCGCTGATGGAGATCCAGTCGTCCCGGATCGGGGCGCGAACCGGGCCGTCCGGGGAACCGGTGCTGCTGCTCGACCAGGACCGGTCCCGCTGGGACCGGCTGCTCATCCGGCGGGGCCTGGAGGCCCTGGCCCGGGCGGAGGCGCTGGGCGGCCACCGGGGGCCGTACGCCCTCCAGGCCGCGATCGCCGCCTGCCATGCCCGCGCGGCCCGCCCCGAGGACACCGACTGGGCGCGGATCACCGCGCTGTACACCGTGCTGGCCGAGGTGACGCCGTCCCCGATCGTGGAGCTGAACCGGGCGGTCGCGGTGGCGATGGCCTACGGCCCGCAGGCGGGCCTGGACCTCGTCGATCAGCTCGCCGCCGAGCCCGCGTTGCGCAGCTATCACCTGCTGCCGAGCGTCCGCGGCGACCTGCTGCTCAAGGTGGGCCGCACCGCCGAGGCGCAGGCGGAGTTCCAGCGGGCCAGCGAGCTGACCCGCAACGCACGGGAGCGGGAACTGTCCGCCGAACGCGCCCGCGCGGCCGACGCACAGGCCGGCCTGCCGAAAGCTGACTCAGCTGAAATTCAGCTGAGAACCGGCGCAATGTCAGCCGGCGGTCAGAACGTTTCCAGCTGACCTGCAGACTTACCGGGCAGTATCAAAGTCGTACATGCATGGGGGAAGTCCAGCGATCGGGCACATCACGGGCTCTCGATGATGCACCGCCTGGGGCGCCTGCCTGGCGCCGCCACCACATCCGTCCGTGCGAGACGCCGACGGTGGCTCGGCAGTGCTGAGATAGGGGCAGACCAGTCATGGCCGGCGAGTTCGACCTGTCCCGCGGCGTGCCACCCGCGGTTCCGCGCGTTCCCGGTACCCGGTCCTGGGAGTCCGCCCTGCCCGCCACGGCGCGGGCGCCCTGGCTTGCCCGGCTGGCGACCCGGACGGTGCTCAGCTCGTGGCAGCTGCCGCTGCTGGCCGACACCGCGGTCCTGCTCGTCTCCGAACTGGTGACGAACGCGGTGCGGCATGCCCGGCACGAGGACGGCACGCTGGTCCTCCGGCTGGAGATGTCCGGGGACCTGCTCCGGATCGAGGTGCACGACACCGATTCCCGCTGCCCGCAACTGGGTGACCCGGGCGATCTGGACGAATCCGGGTTCGGCCTGGTGCTGGTGGCCTCGCTGGCCGCCAAGTGGGGAGCGACCGAGACGAGCGCCGGCAAGGCGGTGTGGGCCGAACTGGACGTCCAGCCGCCACCGGCCGGCTGAGCCCCGGCCGCTGAACCCCGGCCGCTGAACCCCGGCCGGATGAGCCGCGCGCTCACCGCCGGGCGCTCACCACCGGGCGCTTACCTGCCGGGCTGGCCGGCGGCCTCGCCGCCAGCCAGCACCGGCTCGGGGCGGTTGCGGATGGCGTTGTAGACGGTGGCCGGGACCTGGAGACGGTCATCCCCGGTGTACGCGGCGGCCAGGTCCGCGTGCGCGGCACCGGGATCAGCGGTGAGATCCGCCAGCCGGTCGAACAGCGCGAGGCGCTGCGCGCCGATGAGCTCCCCCGGCCCCGGCATCGCGCCCCAGACATCCCAGGGCAGCATCTCCATATTGTTCAGCGCGGCCACGTCACGCAGCAGGTTGCCCGCGATCCACCAGTAACCCGCCTGGTTCAGCAGGCTCAGCCCGAACCGGGCCGGGTCCGCGGCGCCGCGGCGGCACCGCTGCCAGGCGTCCCCGGCGACCAGGAACTTCCCGCGCGGCACGTCCAGCGGGTCGAAATCGATGTCGGGCGCCTGGCGCAGCCGGCCGTCGAGTTGCGCGTCGGCCAGCACCCAGCGCTGCGTGGCTTGGTCCCAGTACTCGCAGACCCAGTGATCCTCGAAACAGCCGCTGCCGAAGTAGCCGCCGAACCCGCACCGGGCCCGGGTGGGGACGCCCTGCGCCCGCAGCATCGCGACCATGAGGACCGTGAAGTGGCGGCAGTTGCCCGCCGTCCGCGCCGCCGGCGCGCGGGCGGCCGTGAGCGGACGGCCGTCCTCGGCCAGGATCCGGGCCAGCAGCTCGGCCACCGGCCGGATATGCACGGTGGCCCGGCGCTCGTCAGACAGCGTCACCCCGTACAGCCCGGCGAGGTGCTCGTGGATGATCAGGCCCTGGGCGACCCCGGCCAGCGCGGCGACGCCGCGCGGCAGGTCGGCGAGCAGCGGCTGGTAACGCCCGGCCGCGGTCATGACGGCAGGCTCGGCGTAATACGTGGCGGCGGCGTCCGTGCTCGGCATGGCTGTCCTTTCCGGCGGCGGCCTGGTCAACGGCCGCCGCCCCTTCTCTAGGACGGCCGGGTGACCCCGCGGTCATCGGCGGCCGGCCCTCGCGCGGGCCGGCCGGCGGCATTACCGTCGTCCTGATGGCAGCGTGGCGGTGCGACCGCCGCGGACGGGCCGTTAGGCAGGAAAAGGAGGCACGCGTGGACGCGGCGGTGTTTGCTGAGGTGCTGGCCGAGACGCGCCGGTTCGTGCGGGAGCGGGTGACGGCAGCCGAAGCCGAGATCGAGGAGAAGGACGAGGTCCCGGAGAGTATCCGGCAGGCCGCCCGGCAGCTGGGCCTGTACGGGTTCGCGCTGCCCGAGGAGTACGGCGGGCTGGGCCTGTCGGTGGTGGAGCAGGTACAGCTGGCGATCGAGCTGGGCTACACCACTCCGGCGCTGCGGTCGCTGTTCGGCACGAACAACGGCATCGCCGGGCGCGTCCTGCTGCTCGGCGGCACCCCGGAGCAGCGGGACCACTGGCTGCCCCGGCTGGCCCGCGGGGACGCCACGGCGTCGTTCGCGCTGACCGAGCCGGAGGCCGGCTCGGACCCGTCCACCCTCACCACCCGCGCCGAGCGCGACGGGGACGGCTGGGCGCTCAGCGGGCTCAAGCGCTACATCACCAACGCGCCCCTCGCTGACCTGTTCATGGTCTTCGCCCGGACCGACCCGGCCGCCCCGGGCGGCCGGGGCATCTCCGCGTTCCTGGTCCCCCGCGACACCCCCGGCCTCACCGTCGGCCCCAGGGATCACAAGATGGGCCAGGCCGGCGCCTGGACCGCGGATGTCCTGCTGGACGGCGCGCGGGTGCCCGGCTCCGCGCTGGTCGGCGGCGAGGCCGGGGCCGGCCGGGGGCTGCGCATCGCGATGGGCTGCCTGGCGCACGGCCGGGTCATCATCGCCGCGGCCTGCGTCGGCCTGGCCGAGCGCCTGGTGGACGAGTCGGTGTGCTACGCCCGGGACCGCCGCCAGTCGGGTCGGCCCATCGGCTCGTTCCAGCTGGTCCAGGGCCTGATCGCCGACTCGATGACGGACTACTACGCAGGCCGGGCGACCGTGCTGGACGCCGCGCGGCGGTTCGACTCCGATGAGGACACCACGGTCGGGCCGTCCTGCGCCAAATACTTCGCCAGTGAGATGGTCAACCGGGTCGCCGACCGCGCGGTGCAGGTCCACGGGGGCGCTGGCTACATGCGCGGCGTGCCGGTGGAGCGGTTCTACCGGGACGCCCGGCTGTTCCGGATCTACGAGGGGACCAGCCAGATCCAGCAGGTGATCATCGCCCGGGCCCTGCTCGGCGACGCCGCGCGCGGGTGAGGCGTTCCGACCGCCAGGCCGACCGCCAGGCCGACCGCCTGGCCCGCGCCACCGCCCCGGAGGTCCCGTGCAGGTAGATGGACAGCTCACCAGGTGGCGGCCGGCCGAGGTGGCCAGCGAAGCGCGGCGCGGCGAGCAGGCCGGCTACGACGGGCTGTGGTCGGCTGAGGCGGCCCACGACCCGTTCCTGCCGCTGGCAGTGGCCGCCGAGCACACCACGCGGGTAGAGCTCGGCACCGCCATCGCGGTGGCCTTCGCCCGCTCCCCCATGCAGCTGGCGTACACCGCGCACGATCTGCAGGCCATCTCCGGCGGGCGGTTCATTCTCGGCCTGGGCAGCCAGGTCCGGCCGCACATCGAGCGCCGGTTCGGCATGCCCTGGAGCCACCCGGCCCCGCGGATGCGGGAGTTCATCCTGGCCCTGCGGGCCATCTGGTCGGCGTGGGACGAGGGGACGGCGCTGCGGTTCCGTGGCGACTTCTACTCGCACACGCTGATGACCCCGTTCTTCTCCCCGCCGCCCGGGCCCGGCGGGCCACCCCGGGTGTTCCTGGCCGCGGTGGGCGAGGCGATGACCGCGGTGGCCGGCGAGGTGGCGGACGGGCTGCTGGCCCACCCCTTCACCACGGCGCATTACCTGCGCGAGGTGACCCTCCCGGCGCTGCGCCGGGGGCAGGCCCGGTCCGGGCGGCAGCGGGCTGGCACTCAGGTCAGCCTCATGCTCATGACCGCGACGGGGGGCACCGCCGAGGAAATGGACCGCGCGGTGGCCGCCACCCGGCAGCAGATCGCCTTCTACGGCAGCACCCCGGCCTACCGGGCGGTTCTGGACCGGCACGGCTGGGGTGACCTCGCCGGGGAGCTGAATACGCTGTCCCGTTCCGCACGCGAGGACAAGTGGACAGCGATGGGCGATCTCGTCGACGACGACGTGCTGAACGCCATCGCCGTGGTGGCCGAGCCCGGCGCGGTGGCGGCGGAGATCCGGCGCCGGCTGCACGGCCTGGTCGACCGGGTCACCTGCTACGCCCCGTACGACGTCGCCCCGGGAACGTGGGATCCCATCCTGGCCGCGCTCCGGGCTGGGGCCCCGGCTGACGGCCGACGCGGGTCAGCGGAGGGAGAAGATCGCGGCCAGATAGCAGAACAGGGCGACCGCCGTGGCCAGGGCCATAGCGAGTGAGGCGGAGTCGGCCTGGCTGCCAGCGAACGACACCCCGGCGCCGGCGGCGGCCACGATGGCCGCCACCCCGGCCGCGGTGAACCCGACGGCTCGCCGGCTGCGGATCGCCCGGACCAGGGCGCCGGCCCCGCGCCCAGGACCGCGAGCGCGATGACGGCGTGCACCACGACGGCGGCCGAACTGCCGACGGTGGACAGGAACGACTGGCCGTGAGGCAGCGTCACGAACAGGTTGATGCCCATGCCCAGGCCGAACTGGATGATGAGCAGCACCGCCGCACCCATGCAGTTGCCGCGCAACGCGCTCAGCGGCCTGGTGTCAGCCGGCGCCTGCTGGATGGTGTCGGTCATGAGGATCGTCCTTCCTGAGGGGTTTCCTGACGGAGCGGGGACGGGCCGGCTTGACGGCCCGGCCAGCAGCGATCCGGCCAGGAACACCCCGGCGAGGCCAGCCAGACGGGCTTGGCCCCGCACCGGCTGGCACCGGACAAGCTGGTCACCGGCGCAACCCCGGCCCGCTCCCGCTGCCGCCCGACGGCGGGTCTGTCTGGTGAGTCATGACCGCCCTCCACCGCCCTGCCGGGCCATTGACTTCTGTGGTGTAACACTAAACTTAGTGTAACTTTAAAACAAGGGTGTCAACAGATTTGTGGTAACTTCACCGTATGGTGGAGGACGCGGGAAGGCGCCAGCTGCGGGACGCGGGGCTGCGGGAACCCGGTGAGATGGGGCTGCGGGAACCCGGTGAGATGGGGCTGCGGGAGCTCAAGAAGGCGCGCACCCGCCAGTTGATCGCTGAGACGGCCCGGCGGCTGTTCACCCAGCGCGGGTTCGAGGCCGTCCCCGTCGCCGCGGTGGCCCGCGCGGCCGAGGTGTCCGAGGCCACCGTGTTCAACTACTTCCCGACCAAAGAAGACCTCGTCTACCAGGGCCTGGAGGCCTTCGAGGCCGGCCTGCTGGGCGCCATCCGGGACCGGCCGGCCGGGGAGCCGATCGTGGCCGCGTTCGGCCGGTTCGTGCTGCAGCCCCGCGGCCTGCTGGCCGCCCGGGATGCGGAAGCCGCCCGCTACCTCACCGACGTGTCCCGGATGATCGCCGCCAGCCCCGCCCTGCTGGCCCGGGAGGAGCAGATCTTCGCGCGCTACACCGCGTCGCTGGCCGGGCTGATCGCCGCTGACACCGGCGCCGCCGCCGATGACCTGCGGCCCTGGGCGGCCGCCCACGCGCTTCTCGGCGTCCACCGGACCCTCATCGGCTTCGTCCGCCACCGCCTGGCCGACGGCCCGGTGGACCATGCCCGCCTGGCCGGGGAGGTCCAGGCCCGGGGGCGCGAGGCCCTGGACCTGCTCGCCGCGGGCCTGGGCCGGTACGGCGCCGGTGCTAGCCGCCGGCCACTGTCGTTCCGCGCCGGCGGACAGGGCCGGCCAGGTACGCGTGCTGAGCAGGAGCACCCACGGGGCCGCCGATGGTATCGAGTACCTGACTGGTGACCTGGCCACGGTTGCGCCGGGTGAGCTTCTGGGACGTAAAGCGCCGGTCCTGGTCCGGGTGCTGCACCGGTACTGGCCTGGTACCCGGGCGGCCAGGTGTGAGAAAATTCAGTCCGGAGTTCAGCTCGCCGAGGGTGAGAAGGGAGGTACGGCCGATGTCAGGTCATCCTCCCGTGCCTCCTGCTGGATCCTGACTTTCCCGGCGGAAGGCGCCTGGCGCGAAAAGCGGGGTACGCCATGTACGCGAGCATTCTCAACATCACCGTCGACTGCGCGGACGCAAGGGCCCAGGCCATGTTCTGGGCGGCGGTGACCGGCTGGGCCGCGCAGGAGCGGGATGCCACCCCTGGTCACCTCGAATACGCCGTCGTGCCGCCCGGACAGGACATGCCGAGACTGTATTTCGTCACTGTCCCGGAGCCGAAGCGGGTCAAGAACAGGATCCACCTCGATCTGGTGCCGCCTGACGGAGATCAGCAGGCCGAACTAGCCAGGCTGACCGGCCTGGGTGCCAGGGTGACCGGCAGCCAGCCGCCCGACGTGAGCTGGATCACCCTTGCCGATCCGGAAGGCAACGAGTTCGACCTGGAGGGCTAACGGCCTGACCCTCGCCGCCGGCAGCTGGCTGGCATCCCATCACCCTGGGTATCAACGAGCACCATGCATCACGACGGTCAAACGCCGCGGGCCTGGGCTGTTACGGCGCCGGCTAGCCGCCCGCCATGGCCCCGATGACCAGGAACGGCTCGGCGCCGTCGCTGATCGCCGCGGGCAGCGGGGTGTCCGGCGGCTCGTGCGACAGGTCCTGCTGGCAGGCGAAGAACCGGACGAATGGCCGGCGCCGCCCGGTGCGGTGGTCGCGGATGGTGCCGCGCAGCTCCGGGTAGCGGTCCTCCAGCGCGTCCAGCAGCGAGCGCTGCGTGACCGCCCCGGCGACGTGCAGCTCCACCTCCCCGTCCACCCGGGCGATGGTCCGCAGGTGCGCCGGGAGCACGACCCGGATCATGACCGCCCCCGGCCGCGCGGCCGGCCCCGGCCGCGCGACCGCCCCCGGCGGCGCGGCCGGCCCCGGCCGCGCGGCCCGGCGGCCAGCAAGCCGGTCACGGCAGGGTCTGCACTTCGACGGACAGCACCGCTGGCAGGTCCCGGACGATCGGGGCCCAGCTGTCCCCGGCGTCCGCCGACGCGTAGACCTGCCCGCCGGTGGTGCCGAAGTAGAGGCCGCAGGGGTCGAGACCGTCCACGGCCATCGCGTCGCGCAGCACGTTGACGTAGCAGTTTTCCTGGGGCAGGCCCGTGGTGAGCGGCTCCCACTCGTCGCCGCCGGTCCGGCTGCGGTAGACCCGGAGCTTCCCGTCCGGCGGGAAGTGCTCGGAGTCGCTCTTGATCGGGACCACGTACACGGTGTCCGGCTCGTGCGCGTGCACCGCGATCGGGAACCCGAAGTCGCTGGGCAGGTTGCCGCTGACCTCGTGCCAGCTCTCCCCCGCGTCGTCGCTGCGCATCACGTCCCAGTGCTTCTGCATGTACAGCACGTCCGGCCGGGCCGGGTGCATCGCGATCCGGTGCACGCAGTGGCCCACCTCCGCGTCCTCGTCGGGGATCCCCCCCGAACGCAGCCCGCGGTTCACCGGCCGCCACGTCTGGCCGGCGTCGTCGGAGCGGAACGCGCCCGCGGCGGAGATGGCGGCGAACATGCGGCCCGGGTTGGCCCGGTCGAGGACGATCGTGTGCAGGCACATCCCGCCCGCGCCCGGCTGCCACGACGGCCCGGAGCCGTGGCCGCGCAGCCCGGGCAGCTCCGCCCAGCTCCCGCCGCCGTCGGTGGACCGGAACAAGGCGGCGTCCTCCACCCCGGCGTACACGGTGTCCGGGTCGTCCGGTGACGGCTCGAGGTGCCACACCCGGGCGAATTCCCACGGGTGGGGCGTGCCGTCGTACCACTGGTGGGTGCCCGGGTCCCCGGCGTAGCTGAACTCGTTGCCGACCGGCTGCCAGGTCGCCCCGCCGTCGTCCGAGCGCTGGATCAGCTGGCCGAACCACCCGGTGGACTGCGACGCGTACAGCCGGGACGGCTCGGCGGGCGAGCCGGTGAGGTGGTAGATCTCCCACCCCGCGAAGTGCGGCCCGCTCACCTCCCAGCTCCGGCGGGTGCCGTCCGACGTCAGCACGAAGGCGCCCTTGCGGGTGCCGGCGAGGACCCGTACTCGGCTCATCTGCCCTTCCTTCCAGGTCGGTGGCGGGCGGCCACGGGCCGCCCGGGCCATGATCACGGCCGCCAGTGGCGGCGTGCCGCGCTCTGCTGCCGGTTGTGACCGCCTCAGATCAGCAAAGTAACCGCCCGCGGGTGGCCGGCCAAGAATTTTTACCCAACGGCCGCCCGCAGCCGGTGCCGCCCGCCAGCTCAGCGGCCGGACCCCGGTGGCTCATAGCTGAGCAGGTCGCCGGGCTGGCAGCCGAGCGCCTGGCACAGCCGGGCCATGGTGCTGAACCGGATCGCCCGCGCCCGCCCGTTCTTGAGAATGGACAGGTTGACGACGGTGACATCGACCCGGGCCGACAGCTCGGTGAGGGTCATCCCCCGCTCGCTGAGCAGCTCGTCGAGGCGGACCCGGATGGTGGTGGCCGCCGCGGCCGGCCCGCCGCCGTCGCTGGTGGCGGCCGGCCCGCCGCCGTCGCTGGTGGCGGCCGCGGGCCCCCGCCCGGTCACACGGTCCCCTTGATCTCGTCGTCCATGTCTGCGCCGGCCCTGATGATGCGGGCGAAGGTCAGCAGCGCCGCCCCGGCCAGCAGCGGGACGGGCACCAGGGCATGGACAGCCATGCTGATCACGTCGCCGTACTGGGCCTGCGGCACCAGCATGGTGTTCAGCAACTGGTCCAGGGCGAACCCATGCAGCGCACCGGCCGCCGTGCTGCCGGCGATGAGCAGCCAGCCCAGCCGCTGCATCGCGGCGGCCACCGGCACGGTGAACGGCCCGGTCCGCCGGGCGGCGCGGACGATGCGCCACAACAGGAACAGCACGGCCCCCCAGACCAGCGCCCCGGGCAGGGTGATCAGGGTGGACAGCGCCCGCTGGCCGAGCGTGGGGTGCACGGCGCACGCCTGCAGCGTGCCGTTGATGCTGATCGTCGCGCCGGGCCGGGCCGCGACGTCCAGGTGGCTGGCCCAATTGCCCCCGCCGTAGCCGGCGTTCGGCTGGGTGGCGCAGACCTGCGCCGCGCCGAAGCCGCCGACCGAACCGGGCCCGGCCAGCGCCAGTACCACGCCGGCGGCCGCCGCGGCCAGCATTAAGGCGCCGAAGATCGCCGTCACGGTGCCGAGCGGCTCGGTCAGCTTCTGCCGGTGCGTGGTCATGACCTGCTCCCATCCCAGCGCCGTCCGCCGGCCGGGAGGGCCAGCGCCGGGTGCCAGCCGGTTGGCGCCCGTATCGATAATCATTATTATTATCGACTATCGATATGCGGCCGTCAAGTGGTGCCCCGCGCCACAACGGCGTCGATCCGGACAACGTGCTCGCACTGGCCCGGCACGCAGAGGACTGTGGCTTCGAGTCGTTCTACGTTCCCGAGCACGTCGTCCTGTGCCCCCGGGTACACCACCGCCGCCGAGCAGGCCCGCCAGCAGGAGGTCATCCGGACGGCCGCGGCGGCGGGCGGGCGGGACGCGGCCACCCTGGAGTACACCCGGTTCTGCTCGATCGACATGTCAGCTGCCGACGTCGCCGCCGGGCCAGCGCGGGGACGGCCCGGCTGGTCGTCGGGGTCACCTCGACCGACCCGCAGGAGCAGCGTGACCAGGTCTCGACGTTCGCCGACCGGCTCCGGCTCGGGCCGGCCTGACCGGTAGAGCGGTCAAATCGGCCGGGCGCGTCGCCGCGCCATCCGCGGGGATGCTCCCTATCCTGGGATGGCCCCGATCCGCCAGGATCGGGTGCTATGTCCGGGGAGACCCACGGGCCGCCGTCGTCGCTGGTCCGCCACCTGATACAGGCGCGGAAGCGGACGGGCAGGAGCTGGCATGATCAGGAAATCCACATTGTTCGGCGGGAAGACCAAGGTCACCTTCAGCCTTCCCGTCACACAACCGCCTGGCGACGTCAGTGTCGTCGGCGACTTCAACGGGTGGCGGCCGGGCGAGCACCGGATGCAGCCGCGGCGCAACGGGACCCGGTCGGTCTCCGTCGTGCTGACCCCGGGGTCCTACCGGTTCCGCTACCTGGCGACCGGCGGGGTGTGGCTGGACGAGGAATCCGGCGACCGCACCGGCACCGACTGCCTGCTGCGGGTCTGAGCGCCACCGGCGGCTGACCGCCACCCGGCAGCTGGCCGGCCCACGGCCGCGGCCGCCCCACGGTCGCGGCCACAGGGCGAAGGTCCGTCGCCGCGGGGACGAACGCTCGTCCCGCCGCCGCCCCACACGCCCGACACTGGGACCTGGGAGGCGGCCGTGATGAGTGCACCCGCAGGTCAGCGTGCCCGGATACCGCGGCGGGCAGAGGACTACAGCCGTTCCGCGGCGGCGGACCGGGTCCGGTTCCTCCACGATGTGACCGGTGCCCGGCCGGAGCACGTCGGCCGCTACGGCCTGGACCCGGCGAGCGTGGCTGGCAACATCGAGAACTTCATCGGCGCCGCGCAGGTGCCGATCGGGATCGCGGGCCCGTTGCTGGTCGACGGCGAGCACGCCCGGGGTGAGTTCTACGTGCCCCTGGCCACCACCGAGGGGACGCTGGTGGCCAGCTACAACCGGGGCATGAAGCTGCTGCACCGCGCGGGCGGTGTCCGGACCACGGTGATGGATGACCGGATGCAGCGGGCGCCCGCGTTCGGCTTCGACACCGCGCGGGAGGCCCGGGCCTTCGGGCGCTGGGTGACCGCCAACTTCGACGCCATCCGGCGGGCCGCCGAGGCCACCACGCACGTCGGCCGACTGCAGGACATCGAGCAGTTCTCGGCCAGCCGGTTCATGTTCCTCCGGTTCAACTACACGACCGGGGACGCGGCGGGGCAGAACCTGACCGGCCGGGCGACGTACCAGGCGTGCCAGTGGATCCGCGCCCACTACGACGGTGTGCGCCGGTTCTGCCTGGAGTCGAACCTGGCCACGGACAAGAAGAGCTCGCAGATCAACATCCTGGCCACCCGCGGCAAGCGGGTCACGGCGGAAGCCACCATCCCGGCGGAACTCATCCGCGACATCATGCACACTGCCCCCGCACCGATGTTCCAGGCCCGGCAGCTGTCCAACCTGGGCGGCCTGATGTCCGGGGTGAACAACAACGGCAATCACTCCGCCAACGGGATCACCGCGATGTTCGTGGCCACCGGGCAGGACGTGGCGAACGTGGCCGAGTCGTCGGCCGCGCTGGTGTACGCGGAAATTCTCGAGGACGGCGCGTACTACTACTCGATCACGATTCCCGCGCTGATAGTCGCTACCTACGGCGGCGGGACCGGGCTGCCCACCCAGCGGGAATGCCTGGAGATCCTCGGCTGCTACGGCTCCGGCCAGGTGCGCAAATTCGCCGAGATCGTGGCCGCCACCGTGTTGTGCGGGGAGATCTCGCTGGGCTCGGCTGTCGTCGCGGAGGAATGGGTCACCGCCCACGAGCGCCTCGGCCGCAACCGCGGCTGAAGGCAATCCGGGACCGGCCCGCCTGCGCCTGATTCCGCCCCGGACCGGGACCGGCCCGCCCGCGCCTGATTCCGCCACCGACGAACTCCCTTGGACCACCTCGGCTCAGGCGGGCAGAGTTGTTGGTGGCGAAAGGTGGCTCCGGATGCGGGTAGCGGTGCTGGCGGACATCCACGGGAACCTCCCGGCGCTGGACGCCGTGCTGAGCGACGTGGCCGCCGCCGGGGTGGACGCGATCGTGCTGAACGGCGACCTGGCCGACGGCCCGATGCCGGCCGCCACCCTGGACCGGCTGACCGGGCTGGGCGACCGGGCCATCTGGGTGCGCGGCAACAGCGACCGGTCGCTGGCCGAGGCGTTCGACGGCGTTTTCCAGCCGACCGGCCTGGCCGCCAACGCGCCCGCCGAGTACTACGCGTGGTGCGCCGCCCGGATCACCCGGGCCCAGCGGGACCGGCTGGCCACGCTGCCGCTGACCGTCACGCTGGACGTCGACGGCCTGGGTCCGGTGGCTTTCTGCCACGGCACGCCGCGCGACGACAACGAGTTCATCTGCGTGGATAGCGCGATCGAGCACTACCGGATGGCGTTCGCCGGGCTGGCCGAGCCGACCGTGGTGATCGGCCATACGCACATGCCGTTCGACCGCCTCGCTGACACCCGCCGGGTGATAAATCCGGGCTCGGTGGGGATGCCGTACGGCCACACCGGTGCGAGCTGGGCACTGCTCGGCCCGGACGTGGTGCTCCGCCGCACGGAATACGACGCCGAGGCCGCCGCGGCCGCCCTGGAGGCGGCTGGGGCCGGACTGCCCGGGATCGAATTCGTCGCCGGGAACGTGCGGGCCAGCGCCAGCGACGCCGATGCGCTGCTCGCGTTCGCGGCGGCGGAACGGGAGCAGCATGCACATCGCGGTGGTTGACCCCGACCCGGGCTGGGCGGCCTGGTTCGCGACCGAACGCGCGGAGCTCAGCCGGGCGCTGTCGCCCTGGCTGCACGGCGGCATCCATCACGTCGGGTCGACCGCCGTCCCGGGGCTGGCCGCCAAGCCGGTCCTGGACATGATCGCCGGGGTGCGCGAGCTGACCACGGCCGCCGCCGCGATCGGCCCGCTGCGCCGCCTGTCGTATGCGCACGCCCCGCACCGCGCCCGGGCGCTGTGGTTCTACAAACCAGCCTCAGCCGGCCCGCACGAGCACACCTGCCATCTGCATCTGACCGAACCCGGCAGCGATCTGTGGCAGGAGCGGCTGGCCTTCCGGGACGCGCTGCGCGCCGATCCGCTTCTAGCCCAGCAGTACCAAGACCTCAAGCGCCAGCTTGCCCGGTCCGCCACCGACCTGGGCAGCTACACGGCGGGCAAGCGCACGTTCGTGTCGCGCGTGCTGGCCGACGCGGGGATAACGCTCGGGCCGTCGGCAGCCGCTCCACCAGCGGCCACATCGCCGCCGGAGTCCACCGGGGCACCTGACGCCGGAATCTAACCCGCCGCTGTGCGGTTCACCCGGTATGGCATCAGGACACAAGATCAGCACGGCTCCGAGCACCCAGCACGTTGTCATCAGCCTCGGCGGCGAGAAGCTGGCCGAATCGGACCGGCCGGTGCTGCTGAACGAGACCGGCCTGCCGACCCGCTACTACCTGCCGCGCGAGGACGTGCGGACCGACCTGCTGCAGCCCACGGATACCCACACCACCTGCCCGTTCAAGGGCGAGGCGTCCTACTGGTCGGCGGAGGTGGCCGGCGGCGTCCACGACGACGTGGTATGGAGCTACGCGAACCCGATCCCGCAGGCCGCTGAGATCGCGGGCCTGATGTGCTTCTACCCGGACCGGGTGGAGATGACCGTGGACGGCCAGCCCGCCTGAGCGGCGATCTCTCCCTGGCGAGGCGATCTCTCCCTGGCGAGGCGATCTCTCCCGCTAGCGAATGAGCGTGCCGCCACGCGTTCAGCCGAGAGGCTTCTCGTACCACCGGTCGGCGAAACGGCCGTCGTTGAACGGCGCCACCTCCCGGTAGCCGTCGCTCTCATACAACCGGCGGGCCTCGGTGAGATCGCCGCGCGTGTCCAAGCGGAGCCGGGACAGCCGGTAGCCGCGGGCCGCGTTTTCCACCGCGGCCAGCAGCCGCCGGGCAACGCCCTGGCGGCGGGCTCCGGGCAGCACGAAGACCCGCGTGACCTCGCCGGTTCCAGGGTGCAGCAGGCGCAGTCCGGCACAGCCGAGAGTGTTCCCGCCCTGCCAGGCCAGCAGGAGCAGCCCGCCGGGCGGGCGCAGGTCATCGCTGGGTTCGGCGCACATCGCGGCGGCCACCTCGGCGGCGGAGGCCTCCCGGCCGTGGTAGCGGCTCACGATGTCGCGGAAATAGGCGGCGAGCACCGCGTGGCCCTCACCGCCGGCCCTCAGCCCGCCCGGAAGCACCGCCGGGCCTCAGCCCGCCGGATGAACCGCCGGGCGGTCCGGCGCCCAGCAACAGACCCAGGTGCCGGTCAGTCCTGGCCGGCTGGTTCGAGGAACTCCAGCCGGTTGCCGTGCGGGTCCTCACTGTAGAAGCGGCGCATCCCGGGGAAGTCGCCGTCGAAGCGGACGGGAGCACCCGCCGCGCGCAGCCGGGCCGCCCAGCTGTCCAGGTCGCGGACCAGCAGCCCGGGATGCGCCTTGCGGGCCGGGCGGAAATCTTCCTCCACGCCAAGGTGCAGTTCGAGGTCCGGGCCGCGGAACCAGCAGCCGCCCCGGGCGGCCAGCGCGGGTGGCTTGGCGACCTCGCGGAAGCCCAGCACGCCGCCGTAGAACTTACGCAGCCTGTCCTCACTGCCAGCCGGGCAGGCCAACTGGACGTGATGGATCATCTCACCTCCCATGGGCGTATCTTGACGTCAAGGTACACCCGTAACCCGGGCCGCACGCTAGGGTCGGTGCGGTGAGCCTGACCTTGTGCGTACTGCTGTGGGCGCGGCCCGGAGCCGAGGACGGCCTGATCGCTTACGAGGACCGCGTCCTGAGCTTTGTCCCTGAGCACGGTGGCCGGGTGCTGCAGCGCGCCCGGGGTAACGGCGCCGTGGGGCAGCCGCTGGAGGTCCAGTTGCTGCAGTTCCCTGCCGCGCAGGCGCTGGAGGCGTTCATGGCCGACGGCCGCCGCCAGGCCCTGGCCGGTGAACGCGACCAGGTGGTCGCGAAGACTGAGGTCATCGAAGTCCAGCTGGTCGCCGCGCCCAGCGCCTGAACCGCGCTGGCCTAGGGCCGGGCCGGGCTCAGCGTGAGCTGGCGGCTCCGGCCGGGGTGACCCGCCATCACAGAGTGACCCGCGACCCAGTCGCCGACCAGCGCCCAGGCCTCGGCTTCCAGCCGGTAACCCGGCGCGAACAGCGCCGCCACCTGGACGGCGGTGCTGGCGGGCGGTCGCGCGGTATCGATGACCGCGTCGCGGGCCGTGACCACCTGACTGTAACCACGCCCCGGGGCGACCCCGTCGGGCGCGGCAAGATGCCACAGCACGGCCATCCGTGTCTGTCCTGAGCGGCGCTCCGGCACCGCACGTCGTCAGCAGGTACCGGGCACCAGCCCATCGCTGGCCGGGGGCCGCGGTCAACCGGATTCCAGCGGCTCAGCTCAGCGAACTGGTCACGCTCGCGGTGCGACGCGGGCCTTAGCCCAACGCCTCGTGGAAGGCTAGGTGCAACTCGTAGGCGCTGAGCCCGGGCTGCAGCCAGTATGGACCGCGCAGCCGCTGCAGCTGGGGCGGGAGCTCGCGGTAATCCTTGCCGGGATCGTCCCCGCACTCCAGGCAGACGATCTCGTAAGCGTCGTAGGCTTCGGCGAATCCGCTGTCCGTCTGGCCCGCCATGACGGGAGCGGGCTGGCGGCGCAGGACTGCGGTGCATGCCACCTGCGGGTGATCAGAAGTCGTCGTCATGGCGTTCCCCTCGACGCGCCCCGCCAAAGCCTAAGCATCCATCGCCAGGCGGCCTCACGCCAAGGGGCATTGGTCCCCCAGAACGAAGTTTGCCCGGCGCGGCGAGCGCGACCCGGCGTGGGACGCGAGCGGTCCGCCGCGGAACGCGGGCGCGCCGGCCCGGCGCGGACCGGTCTCCCCCGCGCACGGCCTGGGCGCCGCAGGTAGGTTGCCTGCGTGGCCTTCGACGTCAGCGCTGACGCCTACCTGCGGTTCATGGGGCGCTATTCGGAACCGCTCGCGACGGTGTTTGCCGACCTGGCCGGCGTGCACCGCGGTCAGCGCGCGCTGGACGTGGGCTGCGGGCCGGGCGCACTGACCGCGGAGCTGGTGGGCCGGGCAGGCGTGACCGCGGTCAGCGCGGTGGAACCATCCGCCTCCTTCGTCGCCGCGATCCGGGACCGGCTGCCTGGCGTGGACGTCCACCAGTCCGCGGCCGAGCAGCTGCCGTTCCCTGACGCCAGCTTCGACGCCGCGCTGGCGCAACTGGTC
The DNA here is from genome assembly GCA_963837515.1 of uncultured Actinomycetes bacterium. GTDB lineage: Bacteria > Actinomycetota > Actinomycetes > Streptosporangiales > Streptosporangiaceae > RYN-230. The sequence continues at coordinate 246,032 of CAWINT010000008.1, read as the reverse complement.
GTCCATTTCATGACCGATCCCGTGCGGGGTCTGCGGGAGATGGCCCGGGTGACCCGGCCTGGCGGTGCGGTGGCAGCGTGCGTGTGGGACCACGCCGGGGACCGCGGTCCGCTCGCCACGTTCTGGGCGGCGGTGCGCGCCACCGACCCGGCGGCGGCGGACGAGTCCAGCCTGGCCGGTGTCCGCGACGGCCACCTGGCGGCACTGTTCACCCAGGCCGGGCTGACCGGGGTGCAGGCCGACACCATCAGCGTCACCGCCCGCTACGCCAGTTTCGCCGACTGGTGGGAGCCGTTCACGCTCGGCGTCGGCCCCGCCGGAACTTACGTGGCCTCGCTCACCCCACCGCGCCAGGCGGCGCTGCGCGAGGAGTGCGGGAGACGGCTGGCCACCGGCCCCATCGAGGTCCACGCGACGGCGTGGGCCGTCGTCGGCCGGGCCTGAGCCGGAACCGGTCAGGCGGCCCGCTCGGGCCAGCCGATCCGCACGTCCACCCCCGGTGAGTAGTGCACCAGCGGCGCCCCGCCGGGGATGGGCAGGCCCGCCGCGGGAATCAGCCCGTCGTCCACGTCCAGGGCCTCCGCCCGGTACAGCGGCCACGGCCGGTGCTGCGCCCGGGCCGACAGTGACAGGCCCGCGAACACGCTGAACAGCCGCCACCGGGCGGTGAGGAAGTGATCCCGGTCCCCCAGCTCCGCCGGCTCGTACGGCTCGCCGATGCGGATCCGCACCTCGCTGGTGACCCCGCGCGGCCCGGGCACCCGCGCCCGGGCACCCGCAGCCGGGGCACCCGCGGCCCGGGCACCCGGCGCCGGCACTGGTAGCTCACGTCACGGCCCTGCCGCTGCAGCCGCATCGACGACCAGAAATAAGGCAGCCCGTAGCTAGCCCGGGCGACAGCCACCGCGCCGGCCCGGGCCGCGTCGAGCGACAGGAACCAGATCCCCGCCCGCCCCGCCCGGTCCCGGACGTAGGTGCGGATATTGGTCTCACAGAAGTTGGACACCCAGGGCACCCCGTGGCCCCCCGGCGTGTGTACCCGCATGAAGAACGGCACCAGCCCCACCCAGGCCGCGCCGTCGCACAGATCCAGTTCCAGGCGGTCGGGCACCAGCCGCCGGAGCACCGCCGGATCGTAGGCCCAGTGCAGGAAGGTGAGCCGCTCCCAGCGCTGCCGCATCACCGGGCGGCCGACGGTGAGCGGGCACACGGGCGAGTACCCCGGATCACCGGGCGGCGCGGGATTGCCAGCTGCCACGACGCCAGCGTAATGCCCGATGGGTGGCCGGCGATGAGCCGGCGGCCGGTCGGCTCAGTCAGGCGGTGAGCACGTGCAGGTCCAGGGTCCGGTCGCAGCGCTCGGCCACCTCCGGATCGTGCGTGGCCACCACCAGCGACCCGCCCCGCGCCGGGACCTCGAAGATACGGGCCAGCACGACCGTCCGGGAGACCGGGTCCAGCTCCGCGGTCGGTTCGTCGGCGATGAGCAGCCGCGGTTCCAGGGCCAGCGCCCGGGCCACTGCGACCCGCTGCTGCTGGCCACCGGACAGCTCCTCCACCAGCTGGTCGGCGTGGCTCTCCAGGCCCAGCTGGGCCAGCGCGGCCTGGGCCACCGCCGTCACCCCGGCGGCCGGGCGGCCCGCCGCGCGCAGCGCGATCTCGATGTTCTCCGCCGCGGTGAGCAGCGACACCAGGCCGTAGCCCTGCAGCACGATCGAGACCCCGCGGGCCGGGCCGACGAACCCAGTGAGCGGCTCGCCCGCCAGCCGGACCTCGCCGGCGTCCGGCCGGGCCAGCCCGGAGATCAGCGCGAGCAGGCTCGTCTTCCCCGACCCGGACGGCCCGACCACGGCCAGGCTCTCCCCCGGGCCGACCGCCACGTCCAGCCCGTCCAGGATCAGCTGCCCGTCGCGGCGGTAGCTCAGGCCGTGCGCGCTCAGCATGTCTGGGCCCGTCCCAGTCCACCCGGCATGTCAGGGCCCGTCCCAGTGCACCCGGCGCAGCTCCAGCCCGTCGGCGGTGGGCAGCGCGCGGACCAGCGAGCCGGGTGGCAGCGGGCCCTCCAGCACGTCGGTGGGCAGCTGCACCGAACCGTCCCGGGACACCACCAGATAGTCCTCGCCCTGGTGCCCCTCCGCGCCGACCCGGCCGTCCCGGATCGTCACGGTCCGGCCCAGCGCGCTGCCCACCGCCGGGTCGTGGGTCACCACGATGACGCTGGTGCCCAGGTCCTCGTTGGCCGCCCGGATGAGGTCGATCACGGTGGCGGCCGACTCATGGTCGAGCTGGCTGGTCGGCTCGTCGGCCAGCAGCAGCCGCGGCCCGTTGGCCAGCGCGACGGCCAGGGCCAGCCGCTGCTGCTCGCCACCGGACAGCCGGCCGCCGGCCGCCGGGCGGCCCGGCCCAGGCCGACGGCGTCCAGCAGGTCCAGCGCCCGCCGCCGCTTGGCCGACCGGGACCGGCGGGTCGGTCCCTGCGCGAACAGCACGTTGCCCAGCGCGGTGTCGTTGGCCAGCAGGTTGCGCCCCGGGTTCTGCAGCACCACGCCGACCTCGCGCAGCCGCAGGTCGGCGGCGGTCCGGCCGGTCAGGTCGGATAGCCGGCGGCCGCACACCTCGACCAGCCCGGCGGTCGGCCGGAGCAGCCCGGCCAGCAGCCACAGCAGGGTGGACTTGCCGGCCCCGGACGGCCCGAGCAGCGCTACCGTGTCCCCCTCGCCGACCACCAGGTCCACCCCGCGCAGCGCGGTGACCTCCTCGCCGGGCAGGCCGTACACCTGGACCAGGCCCTCGCAGCGGACCACGCCGCCACCGCTGCCGTTGCCGCCCGTGGTGAAGTGCCCCGGGGCCGTGCCCGCGGTCATGCCGGCGCCTCCCGCAGCTGCTCCAGCCGCACCCCGCGGATGAGCAGGGTGCTGGCCGTCACCGCGACCACGCCGAGCAGTAGCACCGCCAGGCCGAGCAGGAGGACCAGTGGGCCGGCCGGCGGCACGTAGGACAGCGGCGGGGCGGCCGGGGTGGCCACGAACTCCGGCACCGAGCGCAGCGCAAGCAGCGCCGCGGCCAGGCCGGCCCCGATCCCGACCACCACCCCGAACCCGAGCACCAGGCCCATCTCGGTCAGCACCGCGCGGCGCAGCGTGCGCAACGGCACCCCCGAGGCGGACAGCGCCGCATATTCATAACGGCGGCGGCGGGCGGACAGGTACAGCCCGAGCACCGCGGCCCCCGCGGCGAGCAGGGCCGCCGCGGCCGCGTCGGCCAGGAACAGCACGCTGGCCAGCGCCGGGCCCTGGCGGGCGTAGCGCGCCACCACGGTGGCGGCGGTGCTGGCCGACACGACCCGAATGCCCTGCGCGGCGAGCAGCCGCGCGATGGCGGGCGGGGCACCTGACGCCAGCCACACCTGGGTCTGGACCTGGGGGAAGTCCTCGCCGGCGGCCAGTTCCGCGTAGCGCCGGTCCACGATCACCCCGCTCTGCGGGGCACCCGGCACCACGGTCGCGCCGCTCACCACCCGCAGCTGCAGCGGCCGGCCGTCCAGCCCCACGCCGGTCACCACGCCCGTGCCGGAGCCGAGCATCGACCGGGCGACGACCGCGGGCACTGGATAGGGCCGGTTGACCGAGACCAGCAGCGCGTCCTGCTCCGGGCGGCCGCTGAACCGCCAGTCCAGCCCGGACGACGTCCCGGTGATCCGGTCCGGCGGGACGTCCGCGCGCCCGGCTCGCCAGTGCGCGGCCGAGGTCAGCGCGCCCGGGGTCAGGCTGACCCAGCCGCCCGCGTGGTGCACCTGGAGTGCGGTGATGGTGACCGAACCGGTCACCGGATTCTGCAGGGAGTTCGCCGGCGGCCCCAGGTCGAGGTCGTTGAGTACGCACGGGCAGCCGACCAGCGGGCCGGTGCGGGTCACCGTGCCGCGCGCGGGCAGGGTGCCCAGGCTGACCGGGGACGCGCCGGTCGTGACGTCCGCGGACAGCAGTGCGCCGGCCGGCGCGAGGTGGTGCACGGCCACGGTGATCCGTACGGCGTCCCCGGTGAGCACGACCGGGGCCGGGGCGGGCGGGTCGATCCGCCGCATCAGCGCGCCCAGCGGCGCCCGGGCGTAACTGGCCCGCCAGCCGGCCACCTGGGCGAACCGTTGCGGATCCACGGCGAGTGTGGTCAGCCCGGCGCTGCCGCTGGCGAAGCTGGTGAACCGGTCCACCGCCGCGGCCATCCGGCCCGACGGGTCGGCCCGGGCCACGGCCGCGCTCAGGTCCCGGCCGGGCGGCACGCTGACCGTCAGCACGGTGGGCGCCCCGACCTGGGCGGCGGCGACGGCCTGCTCGTTGTTCCGGCCCACCGCCCAGGCGGTGACCGCGAAGGCGGCCAGCGCGAACGCGGTCGCCAGCACCATCATGGTGCGGACCCCGCCGGGACGCCGGGCCACATGGCGCAGGGCCAGGAACACCCCGATGCTGCCGCGGCGGCGGGTCCGGGCGAAGCCGGCCCGGCAGGCCAGCGGCAGCAGCCGCGAGGCGATGACGGCGATGGCCAGCCCGAGCAGCCCGGGCACGAGCAGGCCGAGCGCGCCACGGCGGGCCGAGCCGATCTCGCCGGTGACCGAAAGTTCGAGCAGGCCGGCCGCCGCACCGGTGGCCAGCACGGCGTCGAGCACCCAGCCACGGCCCTCGGGGCGGCGGCTGGAACGGCGCCACTCCTCCAGCACCGGCCGGCGCAGCGTCCGGCGCGCGGCGAGCAGCACCGCCACGACGCCGCCCAGGGTCGCCGCACCCGCCGCGGCCCACGCCAGCGGCGGCAGCCCCACGCTGGTGCCGTTCCGGAGCAGGGCGCGGCTCAGCGCGGCGGTGGCCGCCCAGCCGAGCAGCGTGCCGGCCGGCCAGGCCAGCAGGAGCAGGAGGACCGGCTCGGACATGCCGAACACCAGCGTCCGCCAGCCGCCCCGGCCGCGCAGTTTGGCCAGCGCGATCTCCTGCCCGCGCGCGTCGATCGCGTCGGTCACCGCCAGGAACAGCAGCAGCAGGCAGGCGGCGATCAGCTGGGCGGTGATCAGCACCACCGGGATGGCCATCGTCCGCCAGCTGGCCAGCACCCCCTGCAACGTCACGGGAATGCCGCTGCTCACCAGGATCTGCACGGCCTGCAGGCCCGGGTCGTTGCTGAAGGAGGTCATCGCGGACGACAGCGCGGTCACGTCCCGCGGCTGCAGCCGGGGGTTGCGGAGCAGGTCGTCGATCACCGTGGTGCCCTGCTGGGTGCCGGGCAGCCGCTCCATGGTGGCGCGCGGGGTGAACAGCGCATCCAGCGGGCTCCCGACCGGGAAGTAGCTCGCCCCGCGGCCGAACCAGTAGGGCTTGCTGGCGTCCGGCAGCCGGTACAGGCCGGTGATCGTGAGCGGCTTCCAGCCCGGGAACGACAGCCGCTGCCCGATGTGCCAGCCGGCCTGGGCCGCCAGCACGCTGCTGGCCAGCACCTGGCCCGGCGCCGCCGGGCACGAGCCCCGGAACCGCAGCTGCGCGCAGAACCCGCTGCGCCAGACGACCGGGACGGTCCCGCGGAACTCCGGGAACAGCTCGTTGGTCTCGATCGCGTAGACGGGTGGCGCGAACAGGTCCCGCCGGGCCAGGCCGCCGAGGTACAGGGCCAGGCGGCCCCGCGCGGCCGGGATCAGCTGACGCAGCGTGCCATTGACCGAGCCGGTCTCAGTGGCCTCGTAGCCCCGGCCGATGAACGAGGCGCGGGCTATCGCGTCATGCATGATCGAATCCCGGGCCGCCTGGTAGTAGACCGGGCCGGCCGCCGCGGCGGCCGCCGCCACCAGCGCCACCGCCAGGATGAGCAGAGTGGTCCCGCCCCGCTGGACCAGGCCCCGGACCAGAGCCGCCAACCGGATCATCGGCCGCCAGCTGAAGCAGGCCGTCCCGGGCTCACCGTGGGCCGTGGCGGGCGGTGGCCGGGTGTCATTGGCATAACCAAGACTCTATTCAGGCTGGTCCGGGCGGCCAGCACGGGCGCGGGATCGTTGGCAACCTGATGCAAAACGGTCGCAAAGACGCAGCCTGGCAGTGATCCCGGGCAGTTTTGGGCGTCGCCCGGGGCTGCAACACGTCCCCGCTACGGCAGCCAGGCGACCGGCAGGCCGGTCCCGCTGGCCACCGCCGGGCGGCCGCCGGTGGCCCTGGTCACTAGCCACGTGGTGCGCCGCCCACTGACCAGCGGGCAGAGCACGGACCGGCTGTCCGGCGACCAGACGCACGAGCCGTAGCTGCCGCCACCGGGCAGGGCAGTCGTATAGATGGTCGTCCCGCCCGGCTGCCACACATCCAGCTCGGGGCGGGTGCCCGGGCGCAGGTAAGCCAGCGACCCGCCCGACGGTGACCACACCGGGATGCCCTGGGCGGGGGCGGGGGCGGCGCTTCCGGCCAGGTGTACGTGGGCCAGCAGCCGGCCGGACCGGCTCAGCACCACGATGCCGGCCACCTGCCCGCCAGCGGCCGGCTGGACGCTGACCGCCACCTCGGCGCCGGACGGGCTGGGGTAGGGCACCAGCACGACCGGGTCGGCGGCGGCGAGGCCGATGGCGCGGTTCAGCGTGGCCGCCGTGGCCAGCTGGACGGCCGGGTGACCCTCGTCCCGCAGCACGATGCCGCGATCAGGGCTGGCCCGCAGCGCCGCGGCGGTGGCCTGGGGGGGCGCCTCCAGGCCGGCGAAAACCCCGGGTGCCGCCGGGTCCCCGGCCACTGCGTCCCCGGTGCCGAGCGACACCGACCTCCCGGTCGCGATCTCGGCCACCGAGATGGGGTTCTGGGCCGACGCCGTCTGGTCGCCGTAGTCCGCCAGCCTGACGATCACCCGGTCGTGATCGGCGAACGGGTTGGGCAGCGCGGCCGTGTTCGTGTCGCTGAGCGGTACCCGGGCTGGGTAACTGGCCAGCACCGCGCCGGGCTTCATGCTGATCAGCTGGCCGTTGAGCAGGGCCAGATACCTGTTGTCCGGGGCGGCGGCGACCGCGGTGCCGATCACCCCCAGGCCGCCCAGGCGGTGCGGGCGGCGGCCGTCCGGATCGGCGGTCACCAGGACGCCGCGCGGGTCGACGGCGACGATGTGCCCGCCGGCCCGGACCGGGGGCGCGGCAGCCGCCCCGCGGGCTGACCGGCCGCCATGGTGACCCGCCAGCGCGGAGAACGGCACCAGCCAGATCACCGCCAGCACGAGGCCGGCCAGCGCCAGCACGGCGGCGGGCCGGAGCAGCCGGTGCCACCACGGCCCGGGTGGCGGCTCCGGGTCGAGCGCGGGAAACTGCCGCCGTGCCGGGGTGCCTCTGGGCGGTCCGGCCACGGATCCGAGCGTACGGGCCGAGGGTCACGGTGTGATGACAGCGCCAGCTCCCTGCCTGGGCGTAGGAGGCCTGGGTCACGGCCAGATGCCGGCCGGTGATCCGCGGAGGTTTCAGGGCCGCTGGTGGTTCCAGGGGTGACGTCGCGGGCTCCGGTTTCGCTGGCCGGCGCTAGCGCTGGGCATAGTCGAGCGCTTCGCGGGCCAGCGGGAGCCAGGGCAGGCTGGACTCCGGGTCCAGGGTGAACCACTCCTTCATCGGGGTGCCTTTGTTCGCGTCGAACCGGACGCCCTCACCCGCCTCGGTCAGCGCATCGACCCGCCCGGCGGGGAGCTTGACGACCAGCGACCCGCGGACCAGCATGGCGAAGATCTTCTTTTCCCAGCGCAGCGCGTTACGGCCGAAACCGCCGCCGCCGCGGGGCGGCGTGACCCCGGGCAGGCCGACCAGCTCATCGACCAGGTCCTCGAAACGCTCCTCGGCGATCACGGCCCGCTCCTCGGCAGTCACGGCCCTTCCTCAGCGATCCCGGCCCGCCCCCTCGGCAGTCACGGCCCTTCCTCAGCGATCCCGGCCCGCCCCCTCGGCAGTCACGGCCCTTCCTCAGCGATCCCGGCCCGCCCCCTCGGCGGTCACGGGCCATCCCTCGGCGGTCGCTCGCTCCTGGCGGTCACGGCCCACCCCTCGGCCGGCGCCGTGGGCCCAATGTAAAACCAGGGACCGACAACCTGGCGGCCGCTGGCCCCGCCCGGGGAATCGTGGCGGAGACTGGGGGCATGCGCTATCTGGTTACCGACACCGCGAAGCAGATTTCCAAGATCGGACTGGGCACCTGGCAGTTCGGGGCCAAGGAGTGGGGTTACGGCGAGTCGTACGCCACCGGCGAGGCGCTGACCATCGTGCGCCGTGCTCGCGAGCTGGGTGTCACCCTGTTCGACACCGCCGAGATCTACGGTTTCGGCCGCAGTGAGCGGATCCTCGGCCAGGCCCTCGGCGAGGACATCGGCTCGGTGTTCCTGGCCACCAAGATCCTCCCAGTGCTGCCCTTCGCCCCGGTGGTCGAGCAGCGCGCCGTCGCCAGCTGCAACCGGCTGGGGGCCCGGCACCTCGACCTGTACCAGGTCCACCAGCCAAACCCGGTAATCGGCGACCCGACGACGATGCGCGGCATGCGCGCGCTGCAGCGGGTCGGACTGGTCGGCGAGGTCGGCGTCAGCAACTACTCGCTGGACCGCTGGCGCAGCGCCGAGGCAGCGCTGGGCAGCCGGGTGCTGAGCAACCAGGTCCGGTACAGCCTGGTGGACCGCGCTCCCGAGCGTGACCTGCTGCCCTACGCGGAGCAACAGCAGCGGGTGATCCTCGCCTACAGCCCGCTGGCGCAAGGCCTGCTGTCCGGCCGCTACCAGGGCGGGAGCCGGCCGACCAACCGGGTGCGCGTGTCCAACCCGCTGTTCCTGCCGGAGAACCTGGACCGGGCCGGTGACCTCATCGCCGTGCTGCGTGAGGTGGCCGACGCGCACGCTGCCACCCCGGCCCAGATCGCGCTGGCGTGGGTGATCCACAGCCCGGCCGTCACCGCGATCCCCGGCGCCTCCAGCGTCGAGCAACTGGAGCACAACGTGGCCGCCGCGGACATCGACCTCACCGCCGAGGAGTACCAGGCGCTGCGGGTGGCCGCCGAGAAGTTCCAGCCGGTCACCGGGCGGGCCGCGGTCCCGGCGCTGGTCCGCGCCCGGCTCGGCCGCTAGCGCGGCCGCCCGTGCTGAGCGGCCGCCCGTGCTGAGCGCCCGTCTGAGCGCCCGGCGCGGAGCCGGCCCGGCTCAGCCGCGGCCGATGTACGGCATGGCCGTCGCGGTGATGGTGAGGAACAGCACGTTCGCGTCCAGCGGCAGCCCGGCCATGTACAGCACCGCGTCCGCGACGTGCCGCGCGTCGAAGGTCGGCTCGGTGGCTTGCGTGCCGTCGGCCTGCCGTACGCCGCGGCTCATCGGGGCGGTCATCTCGGTGGCCGCGTTGCCGATGTCGATCTGCCCGCAGGCGATGCCGAAGGGCCGGCCGTCCAACGAGATGGACTTGGTCAGGCCGGTCAGCGCGTGCTTGGTCGCGGTGTAGGCGACGCTTCCGGGCCGGGGCACGTGGGCGGAGACCGACCCGTTGTTGATGATCCGGCCGCCCGCGGGCCGCTGCGCTTTCATCAGCCGCACGGCCTGGGCCGCGCACAGGAACGCTCCGGTCAGGTTGGTGTCCACCACCCGCCGCCACTCGCTCACGCCGATCTCGTCCACCGCCCCCGCCGGCCCGAACACACCCGCGTTGTTGACCAGCAGGTCGAGCCGCCCCCAGCGGCGGTGCACCGCCGCGAACAGCGCCACCACCGAGTCTGGGTCGGCCACGTCGGCGGGCACCGCGAGGCCCGGGCCGCCCGGTGCCGCGGCCGCGCCGAGCGTCTCGCGCAGCTCCGCCTCCCGGCGGCCGGCCGCGGCCACCCGCCACCCCGCGCCCAGCAGGGCGGTGGTGATGCGCCGCCCCAGCCCCGAGCCGGCCCCGGTGACCACGGCCACCCCGGTCGTTGCCATCCGCCCCTCCTCACCGGAGCCGCCCGCAGCGGCAGCGGTGTTGATTGCCCCCCGTATCCGGGGGGCAATCAACACCGCTGACCATTTCCGGGCCCTAACGCAACCGCCCCGCCGCCCTGTCCCCACGCCGGCCCGGGGTCTCAGTCAAGCACTGGCCCGCCCCCGGGCGCCCGCCGGCCACGGCCAGTGGTACGGGGTGGTCCGGGCGATGCGGCGGAACTCGAGGCGGCGCAGGATCGGTTCGCTGTCCGCCGTGGCGTCCACGGCCAGGTAACGGTAACCACGCTCGGCCGCCAGCCGGGCCCGGTGCCCGACCAGCGCCCGGTAGACGCCGCGGCGCCGCCAGCCGGGCAGCGTCCCCCCGCTGTATAGGCCGGCGAACTGCCCGCCCGGGGGGAAGTCGATGCGCGCGGCGGACACCGGTTCGCCGCCCGCCAGCACCAGCAGCATCACCGTGCGGCCCGTCCCGGCCCGCAACTCGGCCAGCCGGGCCCGGCGGACCCGTTCTTGATCACCGCCAAAGACCTGATGGTGCAGGGCGGCCAGCCGAGCGACGTCCGCGGGGGTCGCCACCGTCCGGAGCGTGAGGCCGCCGGGCAGCGGCGCCGGGGGCACCGCGGCCGCCTCGGCCACCAGCACGGCTTCTGAGGGATCCGGGTCGAGACCCGCGGCGGCCAGCCGGGCACCCAGGTCCGGGGGCTGGTCGCAGTCGTACAGCTTCCATTCGAACGAGCGTCCCAGGGCCGCGAAGAACTGGGCCTGCCGGGCGATGACCGCGTCCGCGCTGGCCTCGTCCAGCTGCGACCAGGTGACGCCGGACCAGCCGTCGCGATCACCAGCCACCACCCGGACCACGGCACCGTCGGTCTCCAGCCGGGCGTTCGGCGGAGCGGCGCCGGGGCCGCGCCGCATGTCGGCCTCGAACGCGGCGAGTAGCTGGGTGGCCTCCACCCACGCAGGGCATCACGGTGGCCCTGCGGGGTGCAACTGGTTTGCCGGGTGGCACCGGGCACAGCATCCTCGCGGTCGTGACGTCGGCGCTGGGCCGCAGCGGCTTCCCGGCCGCAGCGGCTTCCCGGCCGCAGCGGCTTCCCAGGCGCAACGGCTTCCCAGGCGCAACGGCCTCCCTGGCGCAACGGCCTCCCTGGCGCAACGGCTTCCCAGGCGCAACGGCTTCCCAGGCGCAACGGCTTCCCAGGCGCAACGGCTTCCCGGGCGCAGCGGCCTCCCTGGGCGCAGCGGCCTCCCTGGTCGGCCGGGCGGGCGCTTACGCTGGGCGGGTAGCTGTCCCTCAAGGAGGTCCGATGCCCGGCCGTCTCACCCCGCGGCCCGGAGGGCCGGCCCGGCTGCGGGCACTGCTGGCGCAGGGCGGGACGATTCTGGCACCGGGGGCGTTCGACCCGCTGGCGGCGCGGCTGGTAGAGGAGGCCGGCTTCCCGGCGGTCTACATGACCGGGTTCGGGACGTCGGCCGCGCTGCTCGGCCGGCCCGACGTGGGGCTGCTGACGATGACCGAGATGGTGGACAACGCCCGGCGGATCGCCGGGTGCGTGGACATCCCGGTGATCGCGGACGCGGACACCGGCTACGGTAACCCGCTCAACGTGATCCGGGCCGTCACCGCCTACGAGAGCGCCGGGGTGGCCGCGATCCACCTGGAGGATCAGGTCGCCCCCAAGAAGTGCGGGCACATGGAGGGCAAGCTCGTCATTCCCGCGGCGGAGATGGCCCAGAAGATCCGCGCCGCCGCCGAGGCCCGGGCGTCCGCCGACTTCATGATCATCGCCCGGACGGACGCGCGGGCGGTGGAGGGCCTGGACGCCGCCCTGGACCGGGCCGGCCGGTACCGCGAGGCGGGCGCCGACGCGCTGTTCATCGAGGCGCTGGTGTCCGAGGCGGAAGCCGAGACCGCGGCCCGGGCGTTCCCCGATGTGCCCCTGCTGTTCAACTGGGCGGAGGGCGGCAAGACCCCGCCGATCGGCCTGGACCGGCTGCGGCAGCTCGGCTACCGGATCGTCATCTTCCCGATCAGCACGCTGCTGGCGGCCACCGCCGCGATGCGCCGGGTGCTCCGGGAGATCGCGGCGGCGGGCACCCCCGCCGCAGTGCTGCCGGAGCTGCCCGGGTTCACGGAGTTCTGCGACTTCATCGGACTGCCCGAGGTTCGCGCGGCGGAACGGCGCTATGCCAGCGAACCACCGCTGCCTCCCGGCTGAGCCCGCCCAGCCGGGAGGCGGCCAGGCCGCCCTGGTCCAGGCCGCTCTGGCCCAGGCCCGCGGCGCGGCGGTCCAGCCCGCCGCCGGGCAGCCCGCCACCAGGGGGCGGCGCCGTCATCAGGGCACTGTCTTCGGTGAGGATCTGGAGCTGCAGGCGGCGCAGTCCCGGGCCGGGACCGCAGGCCGGACCGGGCCCCCAGCCAAGGGCCGGGCCGCCACCAGGGGCGGCCCCACAGCCGGGATCGGGGCCCCCGCCAGGATCGAGGTCACCGCCAGGAGTGAGGTCACCGCCAGGGGTGGGGCCGCCACCAGGGGTGAGGCCGCCACCAGGGGTGAGGCCGCCACCAGGGGTGAGGCCGCCACCAGGGGCGGGGCCGCCGACCATACCGGGCCCGTGGCCAGGACCGCGCCCGCTTTCTGGGGTCAGCGGGGGCACCTGGCAGGCCGCGGCGAACTGGGCCAGTGCCTCGGCGCGCCGTCCCGACCGGTACAGCGCCACCATCAGCTGGCCGCGGAACCGCTCACGCTGCGGATGCTCGCCGACCAGCCCGGTCAGCTGGGCCACCGCCTCCTGGTGGCGGCCCAGCGCGAGCATCAGTTCGATCCGTTCCTCCAGGACAGCCAGCCGGAACTCGGCCAGCCGCGGCCGCTCGGCCGCGGCCCACGAGCCCGGGACATCCTGCAGCGGCGCGCCGTGGAACCGGCCCAGGATGGTGTCCAGCGCCCGGGCTGCGGCATTCAGCTGACCCGCGGCGCAGCACCGCCGGGCCCGGGCCAGATCGCCATCGAGCCGCCCGGCGTCCAGCCCACCGGGGTCCAGCCGCAGCACATACCCACGGCCGCCCGCCACCGGCCCGCCCCCCGGATGACCAGCCACCGGCTGTCCCGGGTCGGCCACGGCCGGGCCCGGCCCGAGCCGCAGTGGCCCGGCCAGCTCGCGCCCGCCGAGCGCCCGGCGCAGCGCGGCCAGTTGCCCGGTTACTGGGGCGGCCAGCCCGCGGGCCGGCGGCTCCGGGGACACGCCGCGGGCGATCTCGCTGACCGGCACCGGCTGGCCGCCCCGCATGGCCAGCATGGCCAGCAACGACTGCCGCCGAGGCGGCCCTAGCCGCAGCTCACGGTCTTCCCGCCAGGCTCGGACCGGGCCGAGCAGCTGGACCCTTAACGACGCGCCGTTCCCGTCCGCCACTCTGCCCCCATCCGGTCAGCCCAGCCCATCTCCCGACCGGAAAACGGTCCGCCACACCGGCCGGTTCACCGGAGGCCGCACCGGCCAGATCCCCTGAGACGGCACCGGCCAGATCCCCTGAGACGGCACCGGCCAGATCCCCTGAGACGGCACCAGCCAGATCCCCTGAGACGGCACCAGCCGGGCTCCACCCCGGCTCCCGTCCGCCCCGCACCGCGGGCTGGCGAACCAGTCAGACTCACTTGCCTCACCAGTCACACCAGCCCAGTCTCCAAGATCGTGATCATGACCTGAGTGTCGTCCCAACGACACTCAGGTCATGATCACGATCTTGGTATTGGGAACAGCAGTGGTGGATTCAAGAAGGGGCGTCGGGGCCCCGGAGGTGGTGGCCGACCGGTCTGATTAGCTTGATTGTGAGGAGGCTCAGCCGGTGCAGACCGCGTTCGTGCTTGGTGGCGGCGGCGTGCTCGGCGCGCACGAGGTCGGCATGCTGCGGGCGCTCACCCAGGCCGGGGTGCGGCCCGACGTGGTCGTCGGCACGTCCGTCGGCGCAATCAACGGGGCCATGGTGGCAGCCGACCCGTCCGCCGCCGCGGCTCGGCTGGCCCAGCTCTGGCAGGGCGAGGCGCTGCGCCAGGCGTTCCGGGAGACGCTGTGGGGCCGCGCGGTCCGGCTGGCCCGCTCGGGAACCCACCTGCACTCGATCGAGCCACTGCGCCGCATGCTGGACGATGTCCTGCCCGGCGCGGACTTCGCCGACCTGGTCGTGCCGTTCCACTGCGTCGCGGCCAGCATCGAAGACGCGTCGGCCCGCTGGTTCAGCACCGGGCCCGTCGTGCCGGCCGTGCTGGCGTCCTGCGCGGTGCCCGGGCTGCTCCCGCCGGTGCAGGTGGAGGGGCGGCACTTCTTCGACGGTGGGCTGGTCGATTCCATCCCGGTCGGCCGGGCCGTGGCCCTCGGCGCCCGCACCGTCTTCGTGCTGCAGGTGGGGCGGATCGAGCGGCCGCTGACGGTGCCGCGGCGGCCCTGGGAAGTGGGCCTCGTCGCGTTCGAGATCGCCCGGCGGCACCGCTTCCACGAAGAGATGGCCGCGTTGCCGGAAGGCGTGCGCGTGCACGTGCTGCCCTCCGGCACCGACCCGCGGCCCCCGGAGCTGTCCCAGCTGAAGTACCGTGACCGGGCCAGGGTCGGCTTGCGGATGGAACGCGCCTACCAGGCGTCCGCGATTTACCTAGCCAACCTGGCGGGGCACTGAGCCAGCGAGAGACAATCCGCCCATGCTGCCGCCCCGGTGGGTCCGCCGATTGGTGTTCGCGCCGCTGGCGGTCGCCATCGCCGCGGCCATGGTCGTGCTGTTTCCCCCGCTCGCCCTGCTGGCCGTGCTGCTCGGCTGGGCCGGCCAGTCCCGCCCGCACCGGATGCGGGTGCTGCGGCTGCTCACCTTCGCGCTGATCTGGCTGGCCGCCGAGACCGCAGCGCTGTTCATGTCGCTGGGCCTGTGGATCGCCAGCGGGTTCGGCGGCCGGCTGCGCACCGAGCCGTACCCGGCCCGGCACTACGCGCTGATGGAGTGGTACCTGGGGCGGCTGTACCGCGCCGCGGTCCGGACGCTCGGGCTGCAGGTCAAGGTAGCCGAGCCGGACCTCACCGTGGAGGAACTGACGGCCCGGCTGGCCCGTCCGGTCATCGTGCTCAGCCGACACGCCGGGCCGGGCGACTCGCTGCTGCTGGTGCACCACCTGCTGAGCATCTACCGGCGGCGGCCGCGGATCGTAATGAAGGCGGCGCTGCAGCTCGACCCCAGCGTGGACGTGATGGCCAACCGGGTGCCCAACGTGTTCATCAGCCACCGCCAAGCCGGTGAGCATATGTTCGCCGAGCAGATCCGGCGGCTGGCGCACGGGATGGACCGGACCGCGGCACTGGTCATCTTCCCGGAGGGGGGGAACTGGACCCCCGGCCGGTGGCGCCGCGGTATCCGCCGGCTGGATCGGCGCGGCCGCCCGGACCTCGCGCAGCGGGCCCGGGCGATGCCGCACGTGCTGCCGCCGCGGGCCGGCGGTGCGCTGTCGGCCATCGCCGCCTGCCCCGAGGCCGACGTGATCTTCGTGGCGCATGCCGGGCTGGACCAGCTGGTGAGCATGTCCGACATCTGGCGCAGCCTGCCGATCCGGCAGGTGGTCCAGGCCCAGTGGTGGCGGGTGCCGACCGCCGAGGTGCCCCGGGACCGCGGCCGTGAGGAGCAGGTGCGCTGGCTGTACGACTGGTGGGCTCTGATCGACGGCTGGGTCGGCAGCCAGCAGGCGGACAACCGCCCGCTGCGGGAACCCGACATCGCGGGCTGACTGCATGTTCTTGCGGTTCCCCGACATCGCGGGCTGACTGCATGTTATTAGCGGTTTCCGGGCTTCGCGGGCTGACTGCATGTTCTTAGCGGTTTCCGGGCGCCATCCGGTGCTACCCTATGCTGCAGCCGTTTCCCCGGCGTGATTTCACCGCTCGCGGTCAGCCGCGCAGGAGGCACACTGTGCAGGTCGGTCGCGGTGCCAACGGCGGCTCCGCCGCCCCGCCCGGGACAGGCGGCGCAGTTCCCACCACCGTCAAGATCCTCGTTGCGGGCGGGTTTGGCGTGGGCAAGACCACCATGGTCGGCTCCGTGAGCGAGATCCGGCCGCTGCGCACCGAGGAGAGCCTCAGCGACCGCAGCGTGGGCGTCGATGACCTCAGCGGGGTGGGCCAGAAGACCACGACCACGGTAGCCATGGATTTCGGCCGGATCAGCTTCCGCGCCGGGCTGACCCTGTACCTGTTCGGCACGCCCGGGCAGGAACGGTTCTGGTTCATGTGGGACGAACTGGCCTACGGCGCGCTCGGCGCCGTGGTGCTGGCCGATACCCGGCGGCTGGCCGACTGTTTCGCCTCGGTCGACTACTTCGAGCAGCGTGGCACCCCCTTCGTCGTCGCCGTCAACTGCTTCGACGACGCGCCGCGCTACGAGGCCGAGGAGGTGCGGGGCGCTCTCGACCTCGACCCCGTAGTACCGCTGGTGCTGTGCGACGCGCGGGACCACGACTCGGTCAAGCGGGTCCTCGTCACCCTGGTGCAGTACCTGCTCACCCGGGTGGTCGGGGCCGGGCAGCCCGGCCCCGACCCGGCGCCACTGCCGGCCGGCTGAGCCGGCCGGGCCGGCCGGGCCAGCCCGGGCGGAATGCATTGGCGGCCGGGGGTGTTGTGCGGTACAGTCGCGGCAGGCGAAGATTTCCGCCGTTACGGCGTGTGTGTCTCGCCGGTGACCGACCGGTCCGTCTCCCCGGGGTCGCGTCAGATTCTCAGCCAGGAATTCCGGCTAGCCAGAACTTCCAGCTCCGCCTGTGTCCTGCCTGGACCGCGCGTTGAGTGACTGCCCCGGACGGGCCGTTCGGCTGGTTGCTGAATTTCCTCGGCATGCGGGCACACGCGCATTTCCGCCGCGCCTTCCGGCGCTTTTCCTGGCGTGCCTTTCCAGGCCGCCCATCGAAGGGAACGATACCCCTGATGACCACCACCACTAATCCATTGCCGGCCGCCGGCCCGGCCCAGCCGCGGCGCAGCGGCGCGCGGTCGCGGGCCCCGCAGGCGGCCTCCGAACCAGTCACCACCGAACCCGTGACCGGCCTGCTCGACGTGCGGGACAACACCACGTTCCTGCGCCTGGACGGCTACCGGCGTGGCCCCGGCGATGTGTACGTGCCCGCCGCGCTGATCCGTGCTTCGGGGCTCCGCCCGGGCGACCAGATCAGCGGCGCGGCCCGGCCACCTCGCGACGGGAAGGGCCGTGAACAGCATCCCGTGCTGACCCGGGTGGACACCGTCAACGGCCTGCCCACCGGGCAGGCCGCCGCTCGGCCCGAGTTCGCCGCGCTCACCCCGCTGTACCCGGAGCAGCGGCTCCAGCTGGAGTCCCCGGGCGGTTCCACCACGGCCCGCATCATCGACCTGGTCGCTCCCATCGGGAAGGGCCAGCGCGGCCTGATCGTGGCCCCGCCCAAGGCGGGCAAGACCATGGTCCTCGCCGCCATCGCCGCGGCGGTGGCGGCCAACCACCCCGAGGTGTACCTCATGGTGGTCCTCGTGGGCGAGCGGCCCGAGGAAGTCACCGACCTGCGCCGCTCGGTGCGCGGCGAGGTCGTCTACTCAACGTTCGACCAGCCCGCCAGCGAGCACATCGCGGTCGCCGAGCTGGCCATCGAGCGGGCCAAGCGGCTGGTCGAAGCCGGCCAGGACGTGGTCGTGCTGCTCGACTCGATCACCCGGCTGGGCCGCGCGTACAACCTGGCCGCACCGTCCAGCAGCCGGATCCTGGCCGGCGGCGTGGCCGTCGGCGCGCTCTACCCACCACGCAAGCTGCTCGGCGCGGCCCGCAACGTGGCCGGCGGCGGCTCACTCACCTTGCTGTGCACCGCCCTGGTCGACACGGGCTCGCGAATGGACGACGTGTTCTTCGAGGAATTCAAGGGCACCGGGAACATGGAACTGCGGTTGCGCCGCGATCTGGCCGAGAAGCGTGTCTTCCCCGCGGTGGACGTGGCCGCGTCCAGCACCCGCCGCGACGATCTGCTGCTCGGCCCGGCCGAGCACGAGGCGGCCACCCGGCTGCGCCGGGTGCTCACCGAGCTGGACCCGCAGCAGGCCGTCGAGCTGCTGCTGGACAAGGCGCGCGACACCGCGTCGAACGCGGAATTCCTCGGCCAGGTGCAGCGGGCCGCCTGACCCGGCACTGATTCCCCGGTCCGGGCGGCTCCCCGCGCGCCCACCGGCCCGGCCGCCCTCTTGACCACTGATACCGGCCGCCCTATCGTGGCCGAATCGTCTGCAAGATTGTCACCAAAACCTGCCAACCGGCCAGGTTCCGTCCGCCCGTGGCGGGCCGGCCGCCGACACTCGGAGGTGAGCCGGGCCGTGCCTGCCGACCGGTGCCGCGACATCGCCCACGTGTCCGCGGTCGAACTGCGCACCCGGGTACCCGAGCAGACGGTGGACTTCTTCGTGCGCCTGATGGGCATGTCCGAGGTATCCCGCTCCGGTGACCGCACCTACCTGCGCACCTGGGATGACTACGAGCGCTTCACGGTGTGCGTGGTGCACGCGCCGGCCCCGGGATCGGCCGGACCTGGCTGCGCGCCGCGGGGCCGGCGGCGCTGGACCGGCGAGTCGCCGCCATCGAGACGAGCGGCCGGGGCCTCGGCTGGGGCGACGGGGTGGAAGGCATCGGGCCGGTCTACCAGTTCACCGACCCGGACGGCCACGAGATGGGCATCTACTGGGAAACCGAGTGGTGGGTGGCACCGGAAGGCCAGCGCCCGGCGCTGAAGAACCAGGCGTCGCCGTTCCCCGGCCGCGGTGCCAACGTGCGCCGCCTGGACCACGTCAACTACCTGGCCGTGGACATCCCCGCGGTCACCCGGTTCCTGCCCAGCGTCCTCGGCGCGCAGCTGACCGAGCAGATCGTCCACGACGACGGGGCTCCCTCGGCGGTGTGGTACCACGTGGCGGACAAGAGCTACGATCTGGTCTACACCGCGGACTGGACCGGCTCGCCCGGCCGGCTGCACCACGTCGCGTTCGCGACCGACCAGCGGGAAGACATCCTGCGCGCCGCGGATGTGATGCTGGAGGCCGGGATCCACATCGAGACCGGGCCGCACAAGCACGCCATCCAGCAGACGTTCTTTCTGTATGTCTGGGAACCGGGCGGCAACCGCATCGAACTGTGCAACGCCGGGGCCCGCCTGGTGCTGGCCCCGGACTGGCGGCCCATCTCCTGGTCGCTGGCCGAACGGGCCAAGGGCCAGGCGTGGGGGCTCAAGACCATCGACACCTTCCATACACACGGCACCCCGCCGGTGGACGAGGCCGCCGAACGCCCCGGGGCCCCCGGGTGACAGCCGGGGCGCACCCGCCCGCGGGCCCCCGCGGCGTGGCGGGCGGCTTGGTGACGGTCGCCGTTCTCGGTCTCGGTGAAGCCGGCGGCCGGATCGCCCGCGACCTGGTGGCGGCCGGGGTGCCGGTGCGCGGCTTCGATCCGGCCGTGCCCGCGCCGCCGGGCGTGACGCCCGCGGTCAGCGACCCGGACGCCTGCCATGGGGCCGACCTGGTGCTCAGCCTGACCACGGCCGCCGAGGCGGACGATGCGCTGCGCCAAGCGCTGGCCGGCCTCGGCCCCGGCACGGTCTACGCCGACGCGAACACCGCCTCGGCGGGTCACAAGCAGCGGCTGGCCAGCCTGGCCGGGGCGGCGGGCGTGCCGTTCGCGGACATCGCCATCATGGCACCCGTGCCGCCCCGCGGGCTGCGCACCCCGATGCTGGTCGCCGGGCCGGCCGCGGCGGCCGCCGCACGGCTGCTGACCGGGTGCGGCGCCGCCGTGCAGGTGCTGCCCGGGCCGTCCGGCACGGCCGCCACCCGCAAGCTGCTGCGCAGCGTGTTCTACAAGGGAATGGCCGCCGCGCTGGTCGAGGCGCTGCGGGCGGCGGAGGCGGCCGGCTGCGCGGACTGGCTGCGTGAGCACCTGGCCGCCGAACTCGCCGCCGCCGACGCGGCCACCGCCGCTCGGCTGGAGCAGGGCAGCTACCAGCACGCCCAGCGCCGGGAACACGAGATGGCGGCGGCCGGCGACCTGCTCGACGAACTCGGCGTGCCGCCCCGGATCACCCGCGCCAGCCAGCAGTGGCTGGCCGACCTGGCGGGGAGCGGGAGACCCCCGGATTGACCAGCCGTGACTGACTGACGGTACAGTCCGGTTCCGGATGACTCACACCGATGTGACCGCCAGCCGGCGCAGACTCGACCCGCGGCTCCGCATGCTGCTCGGCTTCGTCTGCGCGCTCGTCCTCGTGGACACGGTCTTCTTCACCGCGCTGACCCCGCTGCTGCCCTACTACGTCCATCTGGCCGGGCTGTCCAAGTCCGGCGCCGGGGTGCTGGTCGCCGCCTACCCGTTCGGCACGCTGGTCGGCGCGCTGCCCGGCGGGGTGCTCGCGGCGCGGCTGGGCGACCGCGTGGTGGCCCTGCTCGGCCTGGGCTTGATGAGCGCGTCCACGCTGGTGTTCGGCTTCGCCTCGGCGGCGGTGGTGCTCGACACCGCCCGGTTCGTGCAGGGACTGGCCGGCGCCTGTACCTGGGCGGCGGCGATGGCCTGGATAGCCCGCGCCGCCCCGCCGGACCGGCGCGGCGAACTGCTCGGTACCGCGCTGGGCGCCGCGGTCGTCGGCGCGCTGTTCGGGCCGGTCGTCGGGGCGGTCGCCGGGCAGGTCGGCACCGGGCCGGCCTTCTCGGCCGCGGCCGTCGCCGGGGTGATCCTCATGGGCGTGGCGTTCCTCGTCCCGCCGCCGCAGCCGCCGGAGCCGCAGAGCCTGCGCGAGGTCCTGCCCGCGTTCCGCGACGGCCGGGTCAGGATGGGCCTCTGGCTGACCATGCTGGCCGGGCTGGCCTTCGGCGTGGTGGACGTGCTGGCCCCGCTACGGCTGTCCCACCTGCAGGTGGGCAGCGCGGTCATCGGGGGCACGTTCCTGGCCTCGGCCGCGGTCGAATCGGGACTGTCCCCGCTGGCCTGGCCTGTCCGACCGTCGCGGCGCGCTGGTGCCGATCCAGATCTCCCTGGTGGTAGGCACGGTGGTCAGCGTCCTGGTGCCAGTGCTGGCCCCGGCCGCGGTGCTGGCCGCGGTGCTGATCGTCGGGATGCCCGCCTACGGGACGCTGTTCGCGCCGTCCTCGGCCATGCTGAGCGAAGCCGCCTATCAGCTGGAAGTGAATCAGGGCCTGGCCTTCGGGCTGTCCAACCTGGCCTGGGCCGGGGGGCAGACGGTGGGCGCGGCCGCGGCCGGCGGTCTGGCCCAGGCCACCTCGGACATCGTTCCCTTCGCGCTGCTCGCCGGCGTCTGCCTGGGCACGCTGGTGGCACTGCGCTGGCGGGCCACGCGGTACCGCGCAGCGTGACGCGTGCCGTCAGCCGGCCAGGTGCGCTGTGAACCAGTCCCGGGCCGGTCCGCTGGCCGCCTCGAAGGCCCGTACGTAGGCGTCGAAATGCCCACCCGGCAAGATGATCAGCCGTTTCGGCTCGTGCGCCCCGTCGAAGGCTTCGATGGCCAGTTCCGCGGGCACCAGATGATCGCCCGCGGCCACCACCATCAGCAGCGGGGTGGGACTGATGTAGGGCAGGTAACTGCCCGGCTCGTACTCGGTGAACATCTCGACGCTGCGCAGCGTGACCTCGTTGCGCCACGCGGGCGCACGGGCCTTGCCCGTCTCCGTGAACCACTCCCAGGAGTCCGGGGTGGGCAACGCCGATGGCGCGAGCGGATCCGCGTCCACCACCGGGATCATGGCGGGCGGCTCGCCCCGGAAGCGGGCCAGCCGGTCGGCATCGAATTGCCGCCGCAGGCCGGCGATGAAGTCCGCGCGGACCAGCGCGCGCAGGTTGTCATGCCCGCTCACCAGCGGGACCTGGCTGACCACCGCCCTGACCCGCCGGTCGATCGCCGCGACCACCAGGACATGGCCGCCCGAGTAGCTGCTCCCCCAGATCCCGATCCGGCCCGCGTCCACCTCGGGCTGGGTGCCCGCGGACGTGATCGCGTGCCGGTAGTCGCGGATCTGGGCCCAGGGATCGATCTCCTGGCGCGGCTCGCCGTCGCTGGCCCCGAAGTTCCGGTGGTCGAACACGAGCACGTTCAGCCCGGCCGTGGCGAACACGTCGGCGAACCGGTCCAGGTACATCTCCTTGACCGCGGAGAAACCGTGTGCCAGGACCACGGCGGGCGCCGGGTGCTGGCCAGCCCCGGAAGCTGCGTAGAACCAGCCGCGGAGGGTGACCCCCTCGGCGGCGATTTCGATGTCGCGGCGGGTCATCTGCACTCCTCCCGGGAGCAGCGGGCCCGGTCCCGCGGAACCGGCCGCCCGGGCCCCCGTGTGACGTAGCTGTCGCGCGCCGGCTGATCACGTCCAGCCGGACCGGCCCTTTCCCCACGCTAACCGCACTGTCCGGCCGGGTCACCACCTGGGCCTGTCCGGGGTGGGGCATATGCTCCCGGCATGGGTGATCTGGGCACGCCGAGCGCAGGCGGTGGTCCCCCGGCACCCACGATCTTCGAGGTGGCCCGGCGGGCCGGGGTCTCGATCGCCACGGTGTCCCGCGTCGCCTCGGGGACCGGGCGGGTGCGGGACGCCACCCGGCTGCGGGTCGAGCAGGCCATCGCGGCCACCGGCTGGGCCCCCGACCCGGCCGCGCGGCTGCTGGCCGGGGGGCGGGGCGAGCAGGTCGTGCTCGCCGTGGCGGTGTCCGCCCCGGGGGACTTCGCGGCTGACCCGCACTATGCCCGGGTCATTGCGGGGGCGCAGCAGCAGGCCGCCCAGCTCGGCCTGTTCCTGTCGGTGCACGTCGCCGCGCTGGGCGGGATCCCGGGCCTGGCCCCCTTCGACCGCAAGCCGCGCTCGGCCGGCGCCATCCTGGTCAACGCCACCCCCGGGGAAGCCGCCCAGGTACGCGCCCAGGGCTGGCCGGTGGTCTCGATGGGCGTCACCGCGCCCGGCCTGCCCGCCGTCGATCCGGACAACCAGGGCGGCGCCGGGGACGCCGTCCGGCACCTGATCGCTCAGG
The DNA here is from genome assembly GCA_963837515.1 of uncultured Actinomycetes bacterium. GTDB lineage: Bacteria > Actinomycetota > Actinomycetes > Streptosporangiales > Streptosporangiaceae > RYN-230. The sequence continues at coordinate 223,076 of CAWINT010000008.1, read as the reverse complement.
GACGCCGCCGGATCGCGGCCATCACCGGGCCGTTCCGCAACCCCTGCGCCGTCGAGCGCGAGGCCGGCTACTCGTCGGCGCTGCGGTCAGCCGGGCGGCCGGGGATCGTGGCCAGCGCCGACTTCACCCGTCCCGGGGCGGCCGTCGCCGCCCGCCGCCTGCTGGCCACCCGGCCGGACGTGGACGCCATCTTCGTCGCCTCGGACCTGATGGCGGCCGGCGTCCTCCAGGAGCTGCAGGCCCAGGGACGACGGGTACCGGACGACGTCGCCGTCGTCGGCTTCGACGACTCGCTGCCCGCGCAGCTGACGACGCCTGCCCTGTCCACCGTGTATCACCCGGTAGAGCCGCTCGCCGCGCTGGCCGTGCGGACGCTGGCCGCCGCGGCGGATCATCCGCTGGACCAGCGGCTGCCGACCCGGCTGGTGGTCCGGGCCAGCTCGGCCGCCTGACTTGCGGCCGACCTTGCGCGACCCCGTCCCCGCTTCGTCCCACGGCCACCGGATGCTGCCGCGACACCAAGCCGCGACACCAAACCAAGCCGCGACACCAAACGTTCCAGCGTCAGCAGGCTTGATTTTACGGTTATACGTAATATCGTAGATACGTGAGCGAGCAGCGGGAGAGCTATCTCGGCGACCGGGTACGGGACCTGGAACAGCGGGTGGCCGCGCTGGAAGCGGCCGCCCAGCGGGCGGCGCCGGCTGGGGCGCCTGCGCCGGCTGGGGCGCCTGCGCCGGCTGGGGCGCCTGCGCCGGTCGGGGCAGGCGCCTCAGCCCGGCCGATCGTGGATCCGGAACGTTTCTGGGCGCTGGCCAGGCTGGCCGAGCGGACCGGCCCCGAGTTCGACCGGGACGGGGTGGCCGGCAGCCTGCTGTACGCGGGCCGAGTCGCGACACCGGGCGGCGGGGACCTGATCTGGCAGGCCGAGCATCCGCTGCCCGACGTGCTGGCCGAGGGGTGGGAGGATGCCGCCGCCGTGCTGGCCGCGCTGGGCAGCCCGGTCCGGCTGGAGATCATCCGGCGGCTGCTGCTTGGCGGCCAGACCGCTGGGGAGCTGCAGGAAATTCCCGGGCTGGGCACATCCGGCCAGCTATACCACCACCTGCGGGACCTGCAGGCGGCGGGCCTGGTCGTGCAACGCCGCCGGGGCCGGTACGGCCTGGCCGCGGACAAGGTCGTCCCGGCGCTGGTCGTCATCGCGGCGGCGGCCAGCATGGCGGCGGTCGGTGGCAGCTCCGGGGAAGCCCGGTGACGGCTCCCTGGCCGGAGGGCATCCCCGGCGACGGCGCTGGTCCGGCTCCCGGCGCCCCGGCCGACCGCACCGCCGCGGCGGTCTCCTTGGCCGGACCGCCAGCCGGCCAGCAGCCCGCGGCCCAGAAGCCAGGGGCCCAGAAGCCAGGGGCCCAGCGGCCAGCAGTGCAGCAGCCCGCGGCCCGGTGGCGGCCGCGCTGGCCGGATGTGGCCTGCCTGGGTGGCCTAGTCCTCGGCGTGACCTGGTATCTGGCCCTGATCCCGGTCATCCCGGCCCTGTTGGGCACCCACCCGGTGCTGCTCGAGGCGCTGAACGGCTCGCTGCCCGCGATGATCGCGGCGGGAGCGTTCGCGCGGATCGGTCGGACGTCCCTGGTGCTGGCCCTGGCCGCCCCGGTGGCCGGGCTGGCCGCGTTCGACCCGTTCTGGTGGTGGGCCGGCCGACGGTACGGCGAGGGCATCATGCGCTGGCTGGCCCAGATGGACCCCCGGGCCGGCCGCGGTGTGCAGCGTGGCCTGGGCATCTTCCAGCGCTATGGCGGCTGGGCGCTGGTCTTCGCCTACTACCTGCCCGCCCCGAACACCGTGCTCTACGCGGCGGCCGGCTGGGCCCGGATCGGCTTCCTGCGGTTCGCCCTGCTGGACCTGGCCGGCACGCTGCTGCGCATCGTGGTCGTGGTCGGGCTCGGCTACGGGCTCGGCCGCCGGGCGGCGCACGCCGCCACGCTGATCTCCCACTATGCCCTGGCGGCCACCATCGCGCTGGTGGCGGGCACGCTGCTGGCCGGCTGGGTCCGGCGCCGGCTCGCGCGGGATGCAGGGTGACGCCGGACCGCCGGGCCTCCGGCAGTGGCGTACCCGCTGACTGGGCACCCGCTGCCTGGGCACCCGATGACTGGGCAACCGATGGCCCAGCACCCGATCGCCACCACCCGTCCGACCCGTATGCCCGGTACACGGCCGAGCAGCTGGGCCAGGCCCCGCGCCGGGCCCTCAGCCGGGCCGCGCCGGCCGGGCCGGCCATCGGGCACCGAGGCCGCCGGGCCGTCCCGCCGTGGCACATGGACGTGCTGGCCGCGCTCGGCCGGGGCCGTTAACCAGCCGCCGCTCCCGGCCTGCCGCGGCGCGCGATGGTCACCGCGGCGGGCGATGGTCACCGCGGCGCGCGATAGTCACCGCGGCTCGCCGGGTCCCGGTTCCTCCGCGGCCGCCATCTCGGGCGGCCGGCTGCCGTCCCCCCCAGCCGCGGCGGCCGCCCCGATCACCTCGCCGGCCACTTCCGCCTGCTGGACCCCGCGGCGCAGCCCGACGAACGCGACGACGGAGGCCAGCGCCATGCACCCGGCCATGATGTACAGCACGGTCTGGGTGGCGTAGGCGAAGTCCAGCCGGAAGAAGTGCGGGATGGACGCCACACTCCCCGACCCGCCGTGCGACTCCGCCAGGCTGGCCGCCGTCGCGGCCGCCTGCCCGGCCGGGACGTGCCGGGCGATCAGCGAGCTGGTGAGGTGGTGACGCATCGCGGTGACCAGGATGGTGCCGAGGATGGCCAGGCCCATGCTGGCCGCGTAGTTGCGGACGGTCTGGGTGATGCCCGTCGCCTCGCCATAGGACAGCCGGCTGGCCCGGTTGACGGCATCGGTGCTGGCCGGGCCGAGCAGGAAGCCCATCCCGGCCCCGGCCATGATGATGTACCACTGCTGTGCGCTGAAGCTGAGGCTGGTGGCCTCCCCGGCCCACAGCCAGAACCCCACGGCACCCAGGACGCAGCCGATCACGACCGGGCGCTTGGCCCCGCCCCGGTCCAGCATCCGGCCGCCGATCTGCGCGGCGATCACGAAGCCGATGAAGAAGTACAGCAGGATGACGCCGGCCTCGGACGCGGACTTCCCCAGCGAGATCTGGGCATACTCGCTGCCGAAGAAGAACACCGGGATGAACACCAGGTTGGTGATGCCAAGCACGAGGTTCTCGACCGTGAACGGCCGGATGCGGAAGATGCTCACCTGCATGAGCGGTTCCGGGGTCCGCAGTTCGGTGACATAGAACACGACCAGCAGCACCAGCCCGGCGGCGATGCAGAGCCAGATGGCCGGGTTGCGCCACCCCCAGATGGACGACTGCTGGAAGCCGAACACGGACAGGCCCACCCCGCTCGCGATCAGGATCAGCCCGCGGACGTCCACCCGGGCCGGCCGGTGCTCCGTCACCGGCCGCGAGACCGCGATCAGCAGCAGGGCGATGAGCGCGACCGGGATGTTCACCCAGAAGATGGCCCGCCAGGTCCACTGGGTGAGGTAGCCGCCGAGGACCGGGCCGATCGCGGTCAGGCCGCCGGCGATGCCGAAGAACAGCGCCAGGGCCCGGCCCCGTTCGCGCAGCGCGAACGTCTGCACCACGATGGCCAGTGCCGCCGGGAACATGATCGCGCCGCCGGCCCCCTGGATCACCCGGAACGTCACCAGCCACGCTTCGGCCAGGCTGCCCTTCGGCGTCAGGCCGCACAGCGCCGAGGCGCCGGCGAACACGATGACGCCGAGCGTCACCATCTTGCGGTGGCCGACCGTGTCGGCCAGCCGACCGCCGAACGCGAACAGCGCGGCCAGCGACAGCAGGTACGCGTTGACCGCCCACTGCACGCCGGTGCTGCTCAGCCCCAGTTCCCGCTGGATGTTGGGCACGGCGATGGACACGATGGTCTGGTCGATGAAGGTCATCGAGACGGCGAAGATCATCGCCGCCAGGATCAGGCTCCGGGACCGTCCCCTAGTTGCGCCGCTCATCGGCTCTCCCCGCAGACTCCGCGCGGCATCGAGTAGGACCACGCCGATCGCCCGCCTACCGGACGGGCGGTAACGGATGCTATGCCCGGCCGGGACCGGTCTGACTCGCGCTGGGCATCAGGGGCGCCGATCTCACGAACGGGCGGCCCCGGGCGTCTGCGGTACACATAGCAATAATCGAGGGAGGCAGGCGATGATCGCAGGCACCGCGCCGTGCGGACCGGCGCCCGGAAGCACGGCTCCCGGGCCGGGTGTGCCCCCCGCGCACACGGTGATGGCGAGCCCGCTGGGCCAGCTGACGCTCGTGCGGCACGGCGGCAGGCTGACCGGGCTGTACTTCCCGCGGCACTGGCCCCGGCCGGACCGGGCGGCCTTCGGGGCCCGTACCGCCCGGGGATTCGGGGCGGTCCAGCGGCAGCTCGCGGAGTACCTGGCCGGCCAGCGGACCTGGTTCGATCTGCCGCTGGAACCCGGGGGGACCGGGTTCCAGCGCCGGGTCTGGGACCTGATCGCGCAGGTGCCCTACGGGCGGACGACGAGCTACGGCGACCTGGCCCGGCGGCTGGGCGGCGGGGTGACCCCCCAAGAGGTGGGGGCCGCGGTGGGCCAGAACCCGCTGTGCATCGTGATCCCCTGCCACCGGGTGATCGGGAGCACGGGCAAGCTCACCGGCTACGCGGGCGGCCTGCAGCGAAAGCGGGTGCTGCTGGAGATGGAGGCACGGCGATCTCACGGAAACGAGCGGCCAGGCGTCTACCGGGCATGACCGGAAAGCAGCCGTTCGAGACGATCGTGGCCGCGCACGGGGCCACCGTGCTCCGCGTCTGCCGGGCCGTACTCGGCCCGGCAGACGCCGATGACGCCTGGTCGGAGACGTTCCTTGCGGCGATGAGGGCCTACCCGGACCTGCCTGCGGACGCCAACGTGGAGGCGTGGCTCGTCACCATCGCCCACCGCAAGGCCATCGACGTCACGCGGGCGGCCGCCCGGCGCGCCATCCCTCTCGCCGAGCCCCCGGACTCCCCGGCCACGGCCACGGCGGACGCCCCCGGCGCCCCCGGCGCCGCCGGCCTGGATCACCACCTCGCGGCGGCCGTCGCCGGGCTGCCCGCCAAGCAGAAACGCGCCATCGCCTACCACTACCTGGCCGGGCTGCCCTACGCCGACGTCGCCGCCATCCTGGGCGGCACGGCCGACGCGGCTCGGCGCGCGGCCGCCGACGGGATCGCCGCGCTGCGGCGCAGCTACCGGGACAACCCGGCCCCGCCGGGCACCCCGGTACGCACCACAAATACCAGCACCGCCACTACCAGCACCGCCACTACCAGCACCGCCACCGAAAGGAGAGCCCGGTGAACGCGAATGACCTGGCCCTGGAGCTGGCCCGGGCGTTCCCGGACCGCCCCAGCGAGCTGGACCGGCTGCACGACCGGCTGGCCGTGGCCGCCGGGCGGGACGGCATTCTCGACGTCGCCTACCGCACCGTGGACAGCCCGGTCGGCCCGCTGCTGCTGGCCGCGACGGAAGCGGGCCTGGTCCGGGTCGCCTACGCCAGCGAGGGCCACGAGGCCGTGCTGCAGGCTCTGGCCGACCGGATCAGCCCGCGGGTGCTGCGCGCTCCGGCCCGCCTGGACACGGCCGCCCGCGAGCTGGAGGAGTACTTCACCGGGCACCGGCGCCGGTTCGACCTGGCGCTGGACTGGCGGCTGGCGGCCGGGTTCCGGCGCGCCGTGCTGACCCACCTGCCCGAGATCGGGTACGGCCGGACCGCCAGTTACGCCGCCGTCGCGGAACTGGCCGGCCACCCGCGGGCGGTCCGGGCGGCCGCAACCGCGTGCGCGACCAACCCGCTGCCTGTCGTCGTGCCGTGCCATCGCATCATCTACTCCGACGGCCGGATCGGCCGCTACCTCGGCGGCCCGGAGGCCAAGCGCACCCTGCTCACCCTGGAGGCCGCCGCATGAGCAGCCCCGGCCCCAGCGCCGCGTGGCGCGACCGCGTGGCGGCGGCCGACTGGGACGCCGTCCGCACCGACCTGGAGGCTTACGGCTGCGGCCTGACCGGCCCCCTGCTGACGGCGCCGGAGGCGGCCGGGATCGCCGCCCTGTACGGGGACGACGCGCGCTTCCGGTCCACCATCGACATGCGCCGGTACCGGTTCGGCGAGGGTGAGTACCGCTACTTCACCCAGCCGTTCCCGGCGGCCGTCGCGGAGCTGCGCGAAGCGCTCTACCCGAAGCTGCTGCCGATCGCGCGGGAGTGGTGGGCCCGGCTCGGCCGGGACGCCCCGTGGCCGGACAGCCTGGCGGACTGGCTGGCCGCCTGCCACGCCGCCGGGCAGACCCGGCCCACCCCGATCCTGCTCCGGTACGGCCCCGGCGGCTGGAACGCGCTGCACCGCGACCTGTACGGTGAGCTGGTGTTCCCGCTCCAGGTGGTGATCAACCTGAGCTGTCCCGGCGTGGACCACACCGGCGGTGAGTTCCTGCTCTACGAGCAGCGGCCCCGGGCCCAGTCCCGGGCCACGGCGACCCTGATCCCGCACGGTCACGGACTCGTGTTCACCACGCGGGACCGCCCGGTGCGGTCCGCGCGCGGCTGGTCAGCCGCGCCGGTCCGGCACGGCGTCTCGGTGGTCCGCTCCGGTCAGCGGTTCACCCTCGGCCTCGTCTTCCACGACGCCACGTGAGGCGCTAACCGGGCGGGTGTCCCGGGCCGCCACGGGCTCGCCGCACGCCGCGCACACCAGCTGGGGCACCAGGCGATGCCCGCAGCGGTGCTCCAGCACCAGCGGCGGCCCGTCCCCGCCGGCCAGGTACTGGTCGCCCCAGCGCATCAGGCTGACGATGACCGGGTACAGGTCCCGGCCGGCCGCGGTCAGCCGGTACTCGTACCGGGCTGGATGCGCGGAGTACGGCCGGCGTTCCAGGATGCCCGCCGCGGTCAGGGTCCGCAGCCGGGCCGACAGCGTGTCCCGGGGCGCCCCGGTGCGCCGGATCATCTCGTCGAACCGGCGATTGCCCAGGAAGACCTCCCGGATCGCGAGCAGCGCCCATTTCTCCCCCACCAGGTCGAGAGTGCGGGCCACTGAGCACGCCCGCGGCTGGGCCGGAGAAGCGGTCATAACCCCAGCATACTGGTTAGTCCGTTTTCTGGACTATGAAGCCAGTGGCGGGTTATGGTGAGTCCAGATTTCAGACTCACCCCGGTTACGGGCCCGCCCCAGCCACTGCTGCTCCCAGGAGACCGCGCGTGACTTCCCGCCCACCGGCCGCCGACAGCGCCGCCGGGACGGCCCTCGGGCCGGCCGATGCACCCCCCGGCGCGGTCCGCGCCACCGCCCCAGCCCCCGGCACCGCCCCAGCCCCCGGCACCGGCCCGGCCCCTGGCAGCGCCCCAGCCCCCGGCAGCGCCCCTACCGGCCGCCGGGTCACCGTCGTCGTCGCCGTGCTGGCCCTGGCCGTCTTCATGTCCAGCCTGGACCTGTTCATCGTCAACCTGGCGTTCCCGTACATCGGGCAGGAGTACCGGGGCACCAGCCTGAGCCTGCTGTCCTGGGTGCTGAACGCGTACACCATCGTGTTCGCCGCCGTCCTGGTGCCGGCCGGCCGGTGGGCTGACCGGATCGGCCGCCGCCGGCTGTTCGTGGCCGGGCTGGCCGCCTTCAGCGCCGGCTCACTGCTCTGCGGGGTGGCGCCGGGGGTGGCCGCGCTGATCGCCGCCCGGGTGGTGCAGGCCGTGGGCGCGGGCCTCATGGTCCCCGCCTCGCTGTCGCTGCTGCTGGCGGCCGTCCCGGCGGCGGTCCGGCCACGGGCCATCGGCACCTGGGCGGCCCTGGGCGCGCTGGGCGCCGCCCTCGGGCCGGTGATCGGCGGGGCCCTGGTCCAGGCCAGCTGGCGCTGGGTGTTCTGGATCAACCTGCCGGTCGGGGTGGCGGCCATCCTGCTCGCATACCGGGTGGTCCCGGAGAGCAAGGACGAGCGGTCGCCGGGCCGCCCCGACGTGGCCGGGGCCGTGCTGCTCGCGGCCGGGGTCGGGCTGCTCGCCTACGCCCTGGTGCAGGCGCCGGGCTGGGGCTGGAACTCGGCCAGGTTCCTGGGCGTCCTGGCCACCGCGCTGGCGTGCGGGACGGCCATGGTGCTCCGGTCGCGACGGCACCGTTCCCCGGTCCTCGAGCTGGAGCTGCTCCGGTCACGGACGTTCAGCGGCGCGTTCGCCGCCTCGATCCTGTACTACGCCGGCTTCGGCGCCTTCGTGCTCAACGCGGTGGAGTTCCTCACCGGCGTCTGGCACTACTCAGCCGTCGTGGCCGGTCTGGCCATCGCGCCCGGCCCGCTGATGGTGCTCCCCTTCGCCCGCGTCGTGGCACCCCGCCTGGCCGCCCGGGTCGGTGGCCCGGGCCGGGTGGCGGTGGCCGGCTGCGTCGTCAACGCCGGGGGGCAGGCGCTGTGGCTGTCCCAGATCCAACAGCAGCCGGCCTACCTGACCCATCTGCTGCCCGCCCAGTTGCTCGGCGGCATGGGCGTCGGCCTGGCCATCCCGTCGTTGCTGGCCGCGGGGAGCGCGTCGCTGGCCGCGGCCCGGTTCGGCACCGGCAGCGGGATCCTCAACATGGCCCGGCAGATCGGCACGGTGCTGGGGGTGGCCGGCCTGGTGGCCGTGCTGGCCCACGTGTCCCGGACCGATCCGCTGGCCGCCTACCGGCACGGCCTGATGCTGATCATCGCCTTCTTCGTGGCCGCCGGCCTGGTCGCCGCCGGCCTGCTGGCCCGCCGGGCGGCCCCGGCGACCGCCACCGCACCGCAGCGGGAGGCGGCCCGGTGACCAGAAACCCGGAAACCGATAATTCCCAACGGCCCATGCGGCGTACTGCCGCCCCGCCGGCCCAGTCAAGCGAGGGGCCGGAAACCCGCTGAGACGACCTTGCCGCGCTTGGCCGAAGCGCTCGGGCACAGGGGCGCACCGACCACCAACTCACCAGGCCCAGTGCCGCCCGATCCGCCGCTACATAAGCTCGCGGAACGGGCACACCGCCGATATTCGGTTGGGCGCCATCATCACTCGGGCCAACGCCGCCTGGAATCACACGAAGGCAGAAAGATGACCACGCAGACCCACGACGTCGACCACGAACTCATCCAGGCTGCGGCCCATGCCGCGCGCAGTCGCTGCCGAGGCGACAACCACACCGTGGCGGCCGCGGCCCGCGCCCGGGACGGCCGGATCATCACGGCGGTGAACGCCTATCACTTCACCGGAGGCCCCTGCGCCGAACTCGTCCTGATCGGCACAGGCGCCGCCCAGGGCGCCTACCAGCTGGACACGATTGTCGCCGTAGGCGACCGTGATCGCGGGGTTGTTCCCCCCTGCGGCCGGTGCCGCCAGGTTCTTCTCGACTACTTCCCGGCCCTGAAGGTCATCGTCGGCGCAGGCGACCGCCTCCGCATGGTTCCTATCACCGATCTGCTCCCCGAAAGTTACCGGTGGGCCGACCACCAACTCGACGCTGAGTGAACCACGCCACTCGGCATGAGGTACACCGCCGGGCCGGCAACGGGCAGCCGCTGCTTGATACGGCACTAGGCACCAACCGGCTGCGGACCTCCGACAGCCGCTCCGGGCTCAGCGGGAAGCCGGGCGGCCAGCAGCTGGGCGAGATGCTGGCCGCGCACCCCGGCCAGCTGGCTCGCCTGGGTGCGGCAGGAGAACCCGTCCGCCAGGTAGACGGAGCCCGGCGGCGCATCACGCAGCGCGGGCACCAGGGCGTGCTCCGCCACCGCGACCGACAGCTCGTAGTGCCCCCGCTCCATGCCGAAGTTGCCGGCCAGCCCGCAGCAGCCGGCCAGCGCGGTGACCGACGCCCCGGCCCGGCGCAGCAGCGCCAGGTCGGCCGCGTAACCCATGACGGAGTGGTGGTGGCAGTGCGGCTGGGCGACGATCTCGGTCCCGGCCAGGCTGGGCGGCGCCCACTCAGCAGCGGGGCCGGGCGGCGGCGGCGCGGTCAGCAGCTCGGCGAGCGTGTGCACGGCCGCCGCGACGGCCGTGGCGCGCGGGTCACCAGGCAGCAGGTCGGCCAGGTCGGAGCGGAGCACGGCGGTGCAGGACGGCTCCAGCCCGACGATCGGCGTGCCGGCCTGGGCGTACGGGGCGAGGACGTCGAGCAGCCCGCGGAGCCGCCGCCGGGCGCCGTCCAGCTGGCCGGTGCTGATCCAGGTCAGCCCGCAGCAGGCGGGCCGCTCCGGGATGATCACCTGGTACCCGGCGTCCCGCAGCACGGCCATGGCGGCCCGCGGGACCTCCGGGTCGAACGCGTCGCTGAACGAGTCCGCCCACAACACCACCGGCCGCCCCGGTCCCGCCGGGCCCGGCCCGGCCGGTTCCCGGGCCGACCCACCGGGCGCCACCCCGGCCGCCACCCCGGCCGACACCCCGGCCGACACCCCGGCCGGCGCCCGCGCGTCCGCCGGCGGCCCAGTGCGGAGCGGCGCTCCGGCGAGCGGCGGAACGGCACCGCCGCGAACGCGGGGATGCTCCGCCGGGTATCCATCCCGCCCGCGGCCAGCACCGCCGCGGCCACCGGGCGCGCGCCGAGGACCGCGTTGACCAGCCGGGGCGCCATGCCCGCCCAGCGGGCCCAGCGCGGCAGCCAGCCGAGCGCGTAGTGCGAGCGCGGCCGCAGCCGCCGCCGGTAGGCCCGGTAGGCCACCTCCGCCTTGTACCGGGCCATGTCCACCCCGGCCGGGCAGTCCGCCGAGCAGGCCTTGCAGGACAGGCACAGGTCCAGCACGTCCGCCACCTCGGCGGCGCGCCAGCCACCGGTGACCAGGGTGCCGTTGGCCATCTCCTGGAGCACCCGCGCCCGCCCCCGGGTGGAGTCCTTCTCGTCCCGGGTGGCCAGGTAGGACGGGCACATGAAGCCGCCGGAGGCGGCGGAGTCGGCGCGGCACTTGCCCACCCCCACACAGCGGTGCACGGCCGTGCTGAAGTCGCCGCCGTCCTCCCCGAACGCGAAGCCGCCCGCCCGGGGCAGCGCCGCGGCCCGGGGCCGCCGCAGGTCGGCGTCCAGCGGGCGCGGGCGCACCAGCACCCCCGGGTTCAGCCGGTCCTCCGGGTCCAGCAACTGCTTGAAATTACCGAACGCCCCCAGCGCGGCCGGTGAATACATCACCGGCAGGAGTTCGCTACGGGCCCGGCCGTCGCCGTGTTCCCCCGACAGTGACCCACCGTGCGCGGTGACCAGGTGCGCGGCGTCGGTGACGAAGTGGCGCAGCACCGCCGCCCCGCCGCCGGCCGCCAGCGGGAAGTCGATCCGGACGTGCACGCAGCCGTCCCCGAAGTGCCCGTACAGCAGGCCGTCGAGCCGGTAGGAGTCCAGCAGCGCGCGGAACTCGCGCAGGTAGCCGCCGAGCCGCTGCGGCGGCACGGCCGCGTCCTCCCAGCCGGGCCAGGCCGGCTGCCCGTCCGGGGTCCGGCCGGCCAGCCCGGCCCCGTCCTCGCGGATGCCCCACACCGCCGCCGCCGCGGGGCCCGCCGGGATGACCGCGGCGCCCAGCGACCCGGCGTCGGCCACCATGGCCTGCGCCGCGCGCCGCGCCGCGGCCGGGGAATCCGCCCCCATCTCGATCATCAGCCAGGCGCCGCCGGGTGGCAGGTCGGGTACTCGCGCGGGCCCCTTGCGGCGGCGCACCACGTCCACCATCCGGGCGTCCAGCCCTTCGAGGGCCAGCGGTTGGTGCGGCAGGATGGCGGGCACCGCGTCGGCCGCGGCCGGCGCGTCCGGGTAGCCGAGGACCACCAGCGCGTGCGCCTGGGCCACGGGCACCAGGCGGACCGTCGCGCCCAGGATGGTGACCACCGTGCCCTCGGTGCCGGCCAGTGCCTTGGCCAGGTCGGCGCCGCGCTCCGGGAGCAGGTGCTCCAGGGAGTACCCGGAGACCTGGCGGCCCAGCCGGCCGAACTCCGTGCGCAGCAGCGCCAGGTTCGCCCCAACCAGCGTGTCCAGGCCGGGCACAGGGTCCAGGCCCTGGCCCGCGGTGAACCGGCGGCCGGTGCCGTCCAGCACGTCCAGTTCGATGACGTTGTCGGCGGCGCGGCCGTAGGCCAGTGCGTGCGCCCCGCACGCGTTGTTGCCGATCGTTCCGCCGACCGTGGCCCGGGACCAGGTGGACGGGTCCGGCCCGAAGCGCAGCCCGTGCGGCCGGGCCGCGGCCTGCAGCCGGCCCAGGATCACCCCCGGCTCCACCCGGGCGGTCCGCGCCTGCGGGTCGATCTCCAGCACCCGGTCCAGATGCCGCGAAGTGTCCAGCACGACCCCGGGCCCGACCGCGTTGCCGGCGATGGAGGTCCCCGCGCCCCGGGTGGTCAGGGCGGCCCCGGCGTCCCGGGCCACCCGGGCCGCGGCCTCGATGTCCCCGGTGTCCCGGGGGAACACGACGACCTGCGGCACCACCCGGTAGTTCGAGGCGTCGCTGGAGTACTCGGCGCGCCGGCGGGTGGAGTCATCGACCTCCCCGCGCACCACCGCGCGCAGCGCCCGCGCCAGTCCTGCGTGATCCACGCTTGCCATCCTGCCGTGGCCCAGGCACCACCCGGCACGCCTGCCCCCCGCCCAGCCCCCGATGAACTGCCGCCCACCGCACTTTTCACCCCAGAGGGGCCGCGCCCGGGGCGGTTTGTCCAGCTATGTCCAGCACTCCGGGGTGAAAAGTCGCCGGGCTATGCCTGCCGGGTGATAAGCCGCGCGGCAGCCGCCGCATTAGGAGGGCCGGGGCGAAATGGGCGGCTGGGGCCGGGTGAAAGCGGCCGGGGCCGGGTGGAAAAGGGCGGCTCCCCGGCGCTGGGGCACCGGGGAGCCGGTCAAGGAGCAGAACGGTCAGCGGCGGAACCGCCACCCCGCGCCTACGCCGCTCAGGTGCAGCGCCAGGCAGACCAGGCCGAGCAGCATCAGGCTGGTGGGGGTGAAGATGGCATTACTCACCGATACCGACGCGGCGTTGATGATGAAGGCGATCGCAAAGAGGATCGCGGCGATGAACCCCAGCATGGGATCACCCTTCCAAAGGTTGCGGCTGAATAGGCGGAGGTCGTAGCGGGGGACGGGAGGGCCTTTCCGCTCCTTTCTCCGGAATGGGCCTCAGGTACCCATGACCACTGTGTTAAACGCAGCCGGCCGGCGCATGACCCGGCCGCGGCGGGGAAGTTGGTGGCGGTGACCCCGCCGCCCGATTCCGGACCCCCGCCCCCCGATTCCGGACCCCCGCCGCCCGCCGGGCCGCCCGGGACGGACGCGGGCGGGCCGCCGTGGCGGTCACCCGGGGTCGCGTTGGCGGCCGTGCTGGCGCTGGTCGTCGCTGGCGTCCTGGCGGCCGCGCTGCACGCGGCGCTGCAGCCGTCCCCGCCGGCCAGTGGGCTCTCGGTGGTGGCGGACTCGGTGCATACCGTCGTGCTGCACGCGCCGCCGGGACGGCTGACGGTCACCGGCGAGCCCGCGAGCCACCTCACCGCCCCGGCCCGGGTGACGCTGACCGGGTCGCTGCACTGGTCCGGGCCTAAGGCGGCGATCGCCGCCACGCCCCGCCAGTCGGGTCACACGCTCTGGCTGAGCTACCGGTGCGCAGCCGGCAGTTCCTGCACCGGTGTCCTGCGGCTCACCGTGCCGCAGGGCATCACCCTTGAGCTGAACCAGCCGTCCGGCCGGGTGATCTTGTCCGGGCTGGCCGGCCCACTGCGCATCACGGGCCGCAGCGTGGACGTCACCGCGTCCCGGCTGCGCTCCCCTGACCTGGCCGCCGCCATCACATCGGGGCACCTGACCGCCACCTTCGACGCTCCGCCCCGGCGGCTCGCCATCACCCTGCTGTCGGCCCAGGCGACGGTGTGGCTGCCGGCCCGCGCCACCTACCAGCTCAGCCAGCAGGTCACGGCGGGCTACCTGCACGCCGCCATTCCGCAGGCCGGCACGGCGGCCCGGACGGTGACCGCCCGGATCGACTCGGGCGAGCTGGAGCTCCTCCCCCGCCCGGCGGCCCGGCCGGATAGCTGAGGCCGTCCCTGCCCCCAGGCGGCCCGGCCGGTCAGCGCACCCTCAGGCGCCGCCCGTGTTCGCGGCCGATCTAGCGGGGCGCGTCGCCCATGCGGTAGGAGTGGGTGAGTTCATCGAGCTGGTGCTTGAGCTCCTCGTCGAGCGTGAAGCCCGCGGCGGCCAGGCTGGGGCCGAGCTGGTCGGGGCGGCTCGCCCCGATGATCGGTGCCGTGACGGCCTGGTTGGCCATGACCCAGGCGACCGACAGGGTGACGAGGCTCACCCCGGCCTTGTCCGCCAGCTGGCGCAGTTCTGCTACCGTCTCGAACTCGCGGTCATGCCAGTACCGGTCCTGGTACGCCGCCGCGGCGTTGCCCAGGGTGAAACGGCTGCCCGCTGGGGGCGGCGCGCTGCGGGAATGCTTCCCGGACAGCAGGCCCCCGGCGAGCGGGTTGTAGGGTATGACCCCCACGCCCTCCTCGCCGCAGAACGGCAGCATCTCCCGCTCGATCTGACGGAACAGCAGGTTGTACCGGGGCTGCACCGAATCGAAGCGGGCGAGGCCCAGGGTCTCGCTTCGCCCGATCGCCCGCACCAGCTGGTAGGTCAGGAAGTTCGAGCAGCCGACGTAGCGGACCTTTCCCTGATGGACGAGGTCGTCCAGAGCGCTCAGCGTCTCGTCGATGGGCGTCGCGTGGTCATACCCGTGGAGCTGGTACAGGTCGATGTAGTCCGTCCGCAGGCGGCGCAACGATGCAGCCACGGCGGAGAGAATGTGCCTACGGGAGTTGCCGGCGTCAAAGGGCGCCGGCCCCGTGGGGGCGAAGCATTTGGTGGCCACGATGAAACGGTCCCGTTTCCCCTGGAGCCACCGGCCGAGGATCTCCTCGGTGACCCCCCGGGTGCTCAGCTCCCCACCCAGGGGGTAGGCGTCGGAGGTGTCGATGAAATCGATGCCACCGTCGGCCGCCCGGTCGAGGATCGCGTCGGCCGTCGGCTCGTCGCACTGCAGCCCGAAGGTCATCGTGCCCAGGCACAGCCTGGAGACCTGCAGGCCGGTACGGCCAAGTCGGGTGTGTTCCACAGCCCGCACGTTACCGGCGCCCGGCGCGCAGCCGGCCGGCCGCCCAGTCGTGGCGTCACGGACTTACCGCAGCGCCGGATCACCGGGTGGACAGCGGCGACCGGCCGGACCGGACGCTGGGGAGGCCAGCGTCCTTCGCGCGCCGACCCGTCCGAGCTTGTCCGAGTAATGGATGAGAGGCTCGCCGGGCTGGCCGGACCGTGAATCATCCATGGCACACCGGGCGGATGAAGCCGTAACGGACGGCCTGCAGCGCACCGGGCAAACATGGACAGGCGCCACGCCAGGGAGGCCGGCTTCCGGCTAGCGCGCCCACTGCCACTCTGGTTGCCGTGACACGGGGGAGTGCCGATGGCTCACAACTATCTGCGGCAGCCTTCTGCGGTCCGCCGGGACGGCGTTGCCGCAGTATTAGCCCGGCCGCCTGGCTGATGGCGCCACACCCGGGCGCAGGCCGGTGTAGCCCGGTGTCATCGGGCCTCGTCCGCAAGCCTGTCATTCGCGCTTAACGGCTCATTATCTCCTGGCCATAACGTGCCATGCCTCGAGGTGGCACGTCCGGCCGCCCCATCGCGCCGCCTTCGGGTGGGCAGTCGGTAAACCGCAGGGCTTCCAGCTGACATTTCTGATCCAGCAAAGAGAGCTGTTCCATGACAGAAATAAAAGATAGAGAAGATGACAGTTCAACCAGTTCCATGGGGAAGGCCTCGTCATGGATGACATCATTCGCCGGGATAGTCACGGCGATCGCCGCCATCGCCACGTCGGCCTCTGCGGTCCTCGGATTGCTCTTCCACCGCCAGGCGGCGCAGTTGCAGCAAGCCCGCACGACGGTCAGCCATCAGGCCCAGCAGATCCACAACCTGACGCAGTCCGCGGCACGCCGGCCATCCGCGGGGGCATCGGCCTCACCGGCAGGCAGCAGCGCATCGGGTGCTGCGCCAGCGATCAACGTGGCCCATTACCTGAGCGACCTCACGCCGACCGTCGACAACCCGGGCGTTGACACCGGCCAGCAGGTGATCAAGGCGAACCTCTACCCGAAAAGCATCGCTTTTGACTGTGACGGGGGTTACGGCAATCAGCCGGATGAGGCATACGACGTGGCCGGAAGCACTCTGTTTACCGCCGTTGCCGGGATACCGGACAATATGCCGGACGCAACGGGAGCCATTGCCACCATCACGTTCAGCAACGAAGCCGGGCAGCAGGTGGGGAAACCGGTCCAGGTCTCCCTCGGGCACCCGGTGACCGTGAAGCTCAATATTGCGGGGATCACCCAGCTCGGCCTGACCTGCGACGGGCGTGACGCACGCACCAGCCAGGCCGCCTCCGGTTTTCAGGTCGCGCTCGGCAACGCTGGCGTGTCCTGAATACGCAATTGCGGAATCATCCAAAAGAATTGGGGAGCAAATGACCGATGACGTCAATGCCTTGCCACCGGCAGCGCCGGGGGTGCAGGCCGTCACTCGCGGCGGATCCCCTCCGGGGGCCACACCGGCCATGGGCTCCTGCTGCGCGATCAGCTCACCGGCAACGGTGGCAACCTGTGGGTGTGGCCCGGCACCCATCTGCGTCACGCCGCGTTCTTCGCCAGGCACGGAGCCGGGGCGTTCACGGCCGCCGCCGGCTATCCGGACATCGAACTGCCGGAGCCGGCGCGGCGGCGCAGCCAGTCGGCGAACTCGGTCGCCACGATCCGCTCGTCGTGCACGTCCCGGGCCTCGGGTGAGGCCAGCCAGACGATCGGCGGCCCCAGCACCGCCGGGTCGAGCGCGGTCAGCTGCGCGGGCCGGTCGGCGGGATCCTCGGGAAGCATCCCCGTCTCGGTGGCCCCGCCGGGCAGCAGGATGTTGACGGTCACCGAAGTGCCGCGCAAATCCTCGGCCATGATCCGGGCCAGCGCCTCGGCCCCGGCCCGGGACGGGCCGTAGGGGACGAACCCGCGCCGGTTCATCGTCGAATGGCTCATCGAGATCATCACCACCCGGCCCGAGCCGGCCGCGAGCATCTGCGGCACGACCTCCCGGGCCATCAGGAAGTAGCCGGTCAGGTTCACGTCGATGACGGCGCGGAACCCGGCGGGTGGCACCTCCCAGAACGGCATCGGGTCCACCATGAACCGCGGGTTGACCGTCCGCATGCCCAGGCCCGCGTTGTTGACCAGCAGGTCGACGCCGCCCAGCCGGGACCAGGCCTCGGCGGCGGCGCGGGCCACCGAGAGCTCGTCGGCGGCGTCGGCGGCGATCCCCGCCGCCCGCGGCCAGCGCGCCGCGGTGGCCGCGGCGCGCTCCGCCGAGCGGCTGGTGATCACCACGCTGGCACCCGCGTCCGCCAGGGCCCCGGCCATCGCCCGGCCCAGCCCGCTGGTGCCCCCGGTCACCAGCGCCCGCACGCCGTCCAGCCGTATCCCGGCCTCGCCGCCGGGATACGGCGCGGCGGTGTCTCCGGTCATCCCGCCCACCGTAGCGGGCGGGTGCCGTTCGGGCGGGCTGGGCGGCGGATCTGGAGGCGGTCTAAATGGAGAAGTCCTGCTCGTACCAGACCTCGGCGGAAACCGGCCGGTGCCGGTGCGGCGCGCCTCCGTCCAGCCGGGCTTCCATGTCCGCGATCCGGTCGTGCAGCGCCCGCAGGCTGACGCCGACCAGGTCAGGCAGCAGGGCATGATCCATGTCGGGCGGCGCGCTCGCGGCGCGCGGATGGCTGCGGTGCACCACCTGGCCGGGTACGCCCACCACCACCGAGTCGGGCGGAACCGGCTTGACCACCACGGCGTTCGCGCCGATCCGGCTGCCCGCCCCGACGGTGATGGGCCCCAGGATCTTGGCGCCGGCGCCGATCGTCACCCGGTCGCCGACGGTGGGGTGCCGCTTGCCGCGGTTCAGGCTGGTGCCCCCCAGGGTGACCCCGTGATAGATGGTGACGTCGGCCCCGACCTCGGCGGTCTCCCCGATCACCACGCCGGTGGCATGGTCGATGAACAGCCCCGGGCCGAGCTCGGCCGCGGGGTGGATGTCCACCCCGGTGACCCGCTGGACGAAGGCCGCGCCCAGTCGCGCGGTGAGGTGGTGCCCGCGGCGCCACAGCCGGTGGTTGATCCGGTGCACCCAGAGAGCGTGCACGCCCGGGTAGGTCAGCGCCACCTCCACCGTGCTCCGGGCCGCGGGATCCCGGTCCCGGGCCGCGCGGAGATCCCCGCGCAGCGTGGCCAGCACCGTCAGCCGGCCAGGTCGGCGAACAGGGGCGTGCTCAGGTAACGCTCGCCGAAGTCGGGGACCACCACGACGATGAGCTGGCCCGCGTGCTCCGGCCGGTGCGCCAGCTGGACGGCCGCCGACACGGCCGCGCCGGAGGAGATGCCGGCCAGGATCCCTTCCTCGCGGGCCAGCCGCCGGGCCATCGTGAGCGAGTCGTCGTTGCTGACCTGGACGATCTCGTCGACGAGGTCGAGTTCCAGGACCCCGGGGACGAAACCGGCCCCGATGCCCTGGATCGGGTGCGGCCCCTTCTGGCCGCCGGACAGCACCGGCGATGCGGCGGGCTCCACGGCCACCAGCCGCACCGACGGCTTGCGTTCCCGGAGCACCTCGCCGACCCCGGTGATGGTGCCGCCGGTCCCCACCCCGGCCACGAAGATGTCCACCGCCCCGTCGGTGTCCTGCCAGACCTCCTCGGCGGTGGTGGCCCGGTGGATGGCCGGGTTGGCCGGGTTCTCGAACTGCTGCGGCACGAAGTACCGGGCGTCCCCCTTGGCCATCTCCTCCGCCTTGGCGATGGCCCCGGGCATGCCGTCCGGGCCGGGGGTGAGGACGAGCTCGGCGCCGAGAGCGCGCAACAGCTGGCGGCGCTCCATGCTCATGGTCTCGGGCATGGTCAGCATGCACCGGTAGCCCCGGGCGGCGGCCACCATGGCCAGCGCGATACCGGTGTTCCCGCTGGTGGGCTCCAGGATCACGGTGTCCGGGCCGATCAGGCCGTCCCGCTCGGCGGCGTCGATCATGGCCACGCCGATCCGGTCCTTGACGCTGTTGGCGGGGTTGAACGATTCCAGCTTGGCCACGACCGGCGCGGCCGCCCCGTCGGTCACCCGGCGCAGCCGGACCAGCGGGGTGTTCCCGATCAGCTGCGTGATGTCCTCGGCTATGCGCATCGCCTATTCCTCTCGCCCGTAGCGCGCTGCGGCGGCCAATTATTTCCGGTTAGCGAAGGAATAGTAACACCTCCTGCTATTAGCGATAATCCGGCACCCCCCGGTGGCGTAGCCAGCAAAGTCCCTAGCTATCGCGGCGGACGTCCGCATGCCGCACAACCTGTGCCCGGGCCGCCCTCCGCGGAGCCCTCGGCACTAAAGGCGGCCTCGGGCATCAGCCCTGGCTAATGGCGGGCACGAATAACCAGAAGCCTGTGCGGAATGTGACGGGGCGCCCCGGGAAACATTTCCTCAGAAACTCTCGGCC
The DNA here is from genome assembly GCA_963837515.1 of uncultured Actinomycetes bacterium. Classification (GTDB taxonomy): domain Bacteria; phylum Actinomycetota; class Actinomycetes; order Streptosporangiales; family Streptosporangiaceae; genus RYN-230. The sequence goes on along the minus strand of CAWINT010000008.1, from coordinate 203,477 downwards.
GATTTCCGCCCCGAGGCCCACCGGCGGTCCCGGACGAGCCCGGGCCGGCCCGTGCCATGGCTACGGCCACGGCTGCTGATGACGTCTTGAGCGGCGGCGCTGGCCGCACCGCCCACCACGCCGCCCTGGCCCGCTGGCCACGGCGGGCAGGACTTCGGCCGGCGGCCATTGCGGCCGGCGGCCATCGCGGCCGGCGGTCATTGCGGCTGACCGGGCCTAAACGGGAGGCGGCACAACCGGCCAACGGGGGCCACGCCGCAAAAAGCTTCCTGAAAGGACACCGAGCACGGCCGGTCAGCGTCGCTCCCACCGCGCGCCGGGGCGTGGCGGGTATGGGCCGGGTCCCGGGGTAATGCCCGGGACCGGCCCCGCGCGGTCACGGTGGCGGTCAGCCCCGTGCCGCAGACCGGGTGGGCGCGGCGGCCGGGTCCGCTTCCCCGTCGGAAGCTGCGGCCGCCTCCGGCCCGGCCAGCCCGGTGATCTCTTCCTCACCGTGCACGTACCGCTTGCCGCGCAGCAGCGATGCGACCGCGGCGATGAGGCAGGCGGCGATGGCGAAGTCGAACGCCACGGCCAGCCCGTGCGAGAACGACGGCGAGATCAGCGCCGGGAAGAAGCTGCGCCCGGTCAGGTAGGCGGCGTGGCTGGCCGGCAGGTGCTTGATCGCCGGGCCCAGCAGGGTCTGCACCGGGTTGTACCCGAGCAGCGCGGCGAACAGCACCGACACCGGTGGGAGCGCGGCTATCCGGGCTGCGTCGGCCTTCGGCACACCCTGGGCCACCAGGCCGTGGTTGAGCGAAGCGGGCAGGGAGGAGGCCAGGCCCAGGATGATGAGCGTGAAGAAGATGCCGATGGACAGCACCATGGCCGAGTTCTGGAAGGTAGCGCTCATCCCGGCCCCGACACCGCGCCGCTCGGGCGGCAGGCTGTTCATGATCCCGGCCCGGTTCGGCGAGGCGAACAGGCCCATGCCGATCCCGTTCAGCAGCAAGATCACCGCGAACTCCCAGTAGCTGAAGTTGATCGGCAGGAACTCCAGGGCCAGGAAGGACGCGGCGGCCACCACCATGCCCCCGGTCGCGAACGGCCGCGCCCCGAACCGGTCGGACAGCCAGCCGGAGACCGGGCCGGCGACCAGGAACCCGATCGTGAGCGGGACCATGAAGATCCCGGCCCACAGCGGGGTCTGGCTGAAGCTGTAGCCGTGCCGCGGCAGCCAGATGCCCTGCAGCCAGATGATGAGGACGAACATCAGGCCACCCCGGCCCAGGCTGGACAGCAGGCTGGCCAGGTTCCCGGCGGTGAAAGCGCGGATCTTGAACAGCGGGATCTGGAACATCGGCTGCTCGACCCGGGTCTCGATAAAGCAGAAGATCGCCAGCATGACGACGCCGCCGGCGATCGCAGCGATCACGTACGGGTTCGTCCAGCCCATCGTGTGACCGTGGTAGGGCTGGATGCCGTAGGTGATCCCGACCAGCGCCGCGATCAGCCCGATGGCGAACGTGACGTTGCCCCACCAGTCGAGCTTGGCGGCCTTGCGGATGCCGGTCTCGCGGAGCTTGAGGTAGGCCCACACCGTGCCGAACACCCCGAACGGCACGGAAACCAGGAAGACCAGCCGCCAATTCACCGGGCCGAGCAGGCCGCCCAGGATGAGCCCGATGAACGAGCCCGCGATTCCCGCGACCTGGTTGAGCCCGAGCGCCAGCCCGCGCTGGTTGGTCGGGAACGCGTCGGTGAGCAGCGCGCTGGAGTTGGCCATGAGCATCGCGCCGCCGACACCCTGCAGGATGCGCATGCCGATCAGCCACCAGGCGGCGCCGGTGCCGTGGAACCAGGTCACCGCGAGGAGGATGGAGAAGACACTGAAGACGGCGAAGCCCAGGTTGTAGATCCGGACCCGGCCGAACATGTCGCCCAGCCGGCCGAAGCTGACCACGAGCACCGCGGTCACCACCAGGTAACCCATGATCATCCACAGCAGCAGGCTGGTGTTCCCCGGCTGCAGCGGGTTCACGCCGATGCCCCGGAAGATGTCCGGCAGGGCGATCAGCATGATCGAGGCGTTGATCGTCGCTATCAGCACGCCGAGCGTGGTGTTGGACAGCGCGATCCACTTGTAGTGCTGGCCCGGCGGGCGGTGTGCCCGGCGGCCGGGGGCCGCTTCGTGCCGCGGCGGTTCATGCTGCACCGCGTGCCTGGCCTGCGTGGATGAGGAGGCCCGCATACCTGCCCTTCCCAGAGATGACCCCAGCTCGGCCGTGCCCGTGGGGTGGCCAGCCCAGTTTACTTGCTTAACGCAAACTAACGTCAGGAGGGGTAACAGCAGGGCACTGCCGGATAATCCCGCGTCCGGGCCTGGCAAGGTGCTCCCGCTCTGGCTACCCGGCAGCCACTCTGGCTACCCGGCAGCGGCCCGCTGATTCGGCCGGCCCGCGATCGGGCGGTGGATCTTTCCGCCGCTGGCCCGGCCGCCCAGCCCCGTCCCCCGCTGGCCCGGCCGCCCAGCCCCGTCCCCCGCTGGCCCGGCCGCCCAGCCCCCTACCCCGCTGGCCCGGCCGCCCAGCCCCCTACCCCGCTGGCCCGGCCGCCAGCGCGGCTCCGCCAGCCGAGCGCCCGCCCGGAACGCAGCCTCAGCGGACCAGTTCGTCGAACAGCCGGCTGAGTTCTGCGGCCGGGTCGGCGGTGAGCCCGCTGTGCACCGCGCCCGGCTGGACGATCGTGCTGCGCGGGGCGGTCAGCCAGCGGAACCGGACGCCCAGCGGTTCCTCCGCCGGGCGCCCGCCGTGGCAGCCTTCCCCGAGCGCGGCCAGCGCGGCCAGCACCGCGGCCACATCCGCGGCGGGGTCCAGCACTTGGAGCCGGTTTTCGTTGAGCAGAATGCGGCAGTCGAGGAAACGGTGCCGTTGCGAGTAGAGGATCACCCCGGCGTTGATCGCCTCGCCGCGCTCCACCCGCGGTACCACCCGGATCAGCGCGTACTCGAACGGCTCGAGCCCGGCGCGCTCCGGGCCGCCCGGAACGGCCGCGGTCACCGGATCACCTCCAGCACCCGGGGGGCGCGCTCCAGCAGCTGTGCGGCGTAGTCGCCGGGGCGGCCGTCGCCCAGCCACTCCTCCGGCACCAGCGGGAGAACCTCGTCCAGCAGCTCCGGGGTGAGCCGGGGCACCAGCGCCTGGTGCGCCGCGTCGAGCTGGGTCGCCGCGCCGCGCAGCACGTGGTCCCGCGCGTCGAACGGGGCCAGCGGGCGGGCCGTGGCCCAGTTGTGCTGGAAGTACAGCGCCGACCCGTGATCGATCAGCCAGATGTCACCGTGCCAGACCAGCAGGTTGGGGTTGCGCCAGGTCCGGTTGACGTTCTGGATCAGCGCGTCGAACCAGAGGACCTGGCTGGCGAACTCCGGGTCGGCCCGCCACCCGGCCGGGTCGAAGCCGGCCGACCCAGGCAGGAAGTCCACCCCCACGTTGAGGCCGCTGCTGGCCCGCAGCAGGTCCTGGATCTCCGGGTCAGGCTCGGCGGCGGCAATGCGCGGATCCAGCCAGCCCAGCACCAGCTCCGGGGTGCGCAGCCCGAGCCGCCGGGCCAGCTCGCCGCCGATGATCTCGGCCGCCAGCGCCTTGGGTCCCTGCCCCGCGCCGCGAAACTTGAGCACGTAGGTGCCGAGGTTGTCCGCCTCGACCAGGGCCGGCAGTGAGCCGCCCTCACGCAGCGGGGTCACGTACCGGATCACCGTTACCTGTTCCAGCACGCCGCACAGGCTATCGCCGTCCCCCGCCCCGCGCGTTCCCCGCGAGTGCCGTCTTGGCACGCAGGGGGCGCGGACTCTGCCCGATTCATCCCCGCTCCGCGGCGCTACCCAGCCTTCCGCGGCGACTTTGTGCCCATATCTGGCACCAACTCACCGCGGGGCCGCCCCCGGCCCCGCCACTCGATTTGCGCGGTGGATTTGTGCCCATATGTGGCATCAACCCACCGCAGTCCGGCCCCCGCGCCCTATCTGGCATCAACTCACCGCGGGGCCGCCCCCGGGTCAGCCGCCAGGCCGCCCTGCGGGTCAGTCGCGCAGCAGGTAGGCGAGGACGTCGGCGGCGCCGAAATCCCGGCCGGCCGCGGCCACCAGTCCCGGCAGGAAGCCGACGTCGGTGCCCAGGGTGACCAGCGGCGGCTCGGTGCCCCCTGGATCCAGCCGCTGGCCCAGCCCAACGGTGGCCAGCAGCCCGTTGCACAGGCAGCGCCGCCCGTCCGTGTCGCCCGCCGCGCCGCCTTTGCGCTGGTAGGCGTCGCCGGGCTCGGCCGGGCAGCGGTATCCCACTCGGCCGCCGTCGCGCTGGTAGGGCACCCGCAGGTAGCCCAGGTCGCAGCGGCGCGGCCGGGCCGCATACACCGCGCTGTCGGCCAGCGTGCCCGGCAGCTGGGCCACCTTGAACGGGAACCCGGCCGGCGATGTGTGCGGCTCGTTGCGCACGGTGAGCGTCCCGTCCAGCGCCCGCCCGATCAGCGCGGCGCGCAGCCCGGCCACCAGCCCGGACTCGCGGCACAGCGCGAAGGCGGTGCCGACCTGGATTCCAGCCGCGCCCGCGGCCCGCGCGCCGGCCAGCTTCCCCTCCGCCACCTGACCGCCCGCGATCCAGAACGGCCGCCCCAGCGCGCTCACTTTGCCCAGGTCGATCGTGTCGCGGGGCCCGTAGACGGGCTCGCCGCCGGGCGAGAGGACGAGCCGGCCGCGGGGCGGCGCGCTGTGCCCGCCCGCGTCCAGCCCTTCCAGCACGAAGCCGTCCGGGGCCGTCACCGGGCTGCGGGCCAGGTAGGCGGCGAGCACCGCGGAGGAGACGATGGCCAGGAAGACGGGCCGGGCGAGCGGCGGCGGCCCGGCCGGGAACAGCTCGGCCGGGTCGAGCCGGGCGGCGTGCCGGGGGCCGGGGGCCGCCCCGGCGACGGTGACGTCGACCCCGCCGGGACGGCCGCCGGCCAGCGCGTCGAGCAGCGCCGGGAGCTGCGCCGGGATGCCCGCCCCCATGAGCACGTAGTCCACCCCGGCCAGCATCGCCCCGTACACGGCGGCCGGCGTGGCCAGCTGGACCTTCTCCAGGTAGTTGACGCCCACCGGGCCGTGGTGGCCCTGCCTGGCCAGGTAGACCTCGGCGAAGTTGGCGGCCACCTCCAGGTCCCGGCCGTCCGCGCTGCCGCGCAGGCCGAGTCGCGGCACGGGCCGGAACGGCTGGCCCGGGCCGATGCCGCCGGGCACGAAGTAGCGGCGCAGGATGCGTTCGGCCACGCCGGGCACCGGCAACGCGGCCAGCGCCTGGCGGGCCGTGCCGTCGGCGTCGCCGAGCTGCAGCCGCCGCGCCAGCACCGCGTCGAGCGCAACCCCGGAGACCACGCCGAGCTGCCCGGCCGCGGCGACCGCGCGGGCCAGCGGCCAGCCGGACACCCCGACCCCCATGCCACCCTGGATGATCACCGGCCAGCGGGCGCCCGGCGCGGCGGCGGACGGGCGCGCCGCGGACGGGCGGGCCGCGGCGGCCGGGTCCGGCGCGGGCGTTATGGCTGGAACGGGCATGCCGGGTCCTCGCCGAGCGGGTCGCCGGTGGCGGCGTAAGCCCGGGCCCGGGAGCCGCCGCACAGGTCGGCGTAGCGGCAGCCGCCGCAGCGACCGGAGAACCGGGCTTCCCGGATGGCGCGCAGCAGGGGGTGGCCGGTGTAGATGTCACGGAGCGGCTGGTCGCGGACGTTGCCCAGGCCCAGCGGGAGGAACCCGGCCGGGTACACCTCACCGTCGTGCGCCACGAACAGGATGCCCTTGCCGTCCCGGGTGGGCGTCGTGTGCGCGCTGGGCGGGCGGCCCGGCGGACCGAGCCGCGCCGCCAGCCGCCCGGTCAGTTCCCGGTAGAGCCGGCTGTCCGGCGGTGGGACGCCGGCCCGCCGGGTGGTCACCACCCGGCGGAAGAACGGCGCCTCGACGGTGCGCACGATGAACCCGTGCCGCGCGGCGTCGTAGAGGAAGTGACAGACGTCCTCGTGCTGCGCCGGGGTGATGGCGCCGGTCTGCACCCCCCGGCCGACGTGGACCAGAAAGAAGACCTCCCAGATGTGCACCCCGGTCCCCGCCAGCAGCGCCGCGACGTCCGGGAGCTCGGCCAGGTTGGCGCTCATCACCGTGGTGTTGACCTGGACGGTGAGCCCGGCGCGGACCAGCGCCCGGATGGCAGCCACGGTCTGCGTGAAGTGCCCGGCGATGCCGCGTACCCCGTCATGGGTGGCCGGCCGGGCGCCGTCCAGGCTGACCGACACGGCCCGGATCCCGCTGGCCGCGATCCGGTCGATCATCGCGGGGGTGAGCAGCGGGCTGACCGACGGGGACAGGCAGACCGGAACCCCCCGCGACACCGCGTACCCGACGAGGTCGAACAGGTCCCAGCGGAGCAGGCAGTCCCCGCCGGTGAGCACGAGGATGGGGTAGGGGCGGCCGAACCCGGCAACCTGGTCGATGAGGTCCCGCCCGGCCGCGTGCCCGAGTTCACCCGGCAGCGCCTCGGTGGTGGCGCTGGCCCGGCAGTGCCGGCAGGCCAGCGGGCAGGCCCGGGTCATCTCCCAGAACACCAGCATGGGCCGCTCGCGGAAGTTGACCGGCGGGCGCGTCCGGGCCGGCGCCGGTGCGCGGTCCGGGCCCGGGGCGGCCAGGGGGATGGGACGGTCCGGTGGGACGGGACGGGCCGGGTGGGCTGCACGGGCGGGGGCAGTCATCGGGCGCTCGCTCCTTCGCCGCGGCAGTCATGACACAGCCAGCCTCATCCGGCCTGCCCCGGCCGCCCAGGGTCCTAGGTCCCGGGGGCGGCCGCAAAGGGACCCGCGGCGGCTGCGCCAGCCACCCGGCGACGGCCCCGCGCCGCCAGCCCCCAGCGGCGGGCTGGCGGCACTGGACTGGCGGCACTGGGCGGGACCTGGCCGGTAGGCTTTCCCGGTGACCCAACCTGGCCGCGCTCCCCGCTACCGGGCCTCGTGACCGGGGCCCGGCGCCGACTCGTTCCGGCCGTCCGGCTGCTGGCGGCGGCGCTCGCCGCCGGTGGGCTCGGGCTCGCCGGGCCGACTGCGGCAGCGACGGGCGCGGCCACATCTAGCACGGCCACATCCAGCACGGACACATCCAGCGCGGCGGCGGCCAGCGCCCGGGAGTCGAGCGCCGTGGGCGGTGCGGCGGGCGGGTCGTGGCCGGTGTACCACGGGGATCCGCGCGGGACCGGGGTGGCCCGCACGCCGGCCCGGGTGGGCACGGCGGCCCCCGCCTGGGTGTCGCCGCGGCTCGACGGGTCCATCTATGGCGAGCCGCTGCTTTCCGGCGGCCGGGTCTACGTGGCCACCGAGCGGGACACCGTGTACGCGCTGTCGGCCGCCACCGGCCGGGTGGCCTGGTCCCGGCACCTGGGCACCCCGGTGCCCGCCAGCCGGCTGCCGTGCGGCGACATCTCGCCCACGGTGGGGATCACCGGCACGCCGGTCATCGACCCGGCGCGCGGCGAGGTCTTCGTGGTGGCCGACGAGCTGCGCCAGGGGCGTCCCGCGCACGTGCTGGCCGGCCTTAGCACCCAGACGGGGGCGGTGCGGATGACCCGCGCGGTGGACCCGGCCGGCGCCGACCCGGCCGCGCTGTTGCAGCGGACCGGGCTGACCCTGGCGGGCGGCCGGGTCGTGTTCGGGTTCGGCGGCAACGATGGGGACTGCCCGCCCTACCGGGGCCACGTGGTGTCCGTACCCGAGGCGGGCGGCCAGCCGGACGTCTTCACCGTGGACGCCGCGCACGGCCAGGCGCAGGGGGCGGTGTGGATGGGCGGCGCCGCGCCCACCGTGGACCAGAGCGGGAACCTGTGGGTCACCGCTGGGAACGGGTCGGTGGAGCAGAAGTCGCGCGGCTACGACGACAGCGACTCGGTCCTCGAACTGTCTCCCGCGATGCGGCTGCTGCACTTCTTCGCCCCGATCACCTGGGCCTCTGACAACGCCACCGACCGGGACATGTCCACCGCGCCCGCGCTGCTGGACGACGGCCAGGTGGTGGCGGCCGGCAAGCAGCGCAACGTGTACCTGCTCAACGGGGCGCACCTCGGCGGCATCGGCGGTCAGCAGGCCATCTTGCATTCCGTCTGCAGCGCGGACATCGACGGCGGCTTCGCGTTCACCGGCCGGACTATCTTCCTGCCCTGCCTGAGCGGCGTCGTGGCGGTCCGCGTCGGCCAGTCCCCCGCGTCGCTGCGGCTGCTGTGGACCGCCGACGTGGGCGGCGGGCCGCCCATCGTGGCCGGCGGCCTGGTGTGGTCGATCGACCGCAACGGCCAGCTGTACGGCCTGGACCCGGCCACCGGCCAGGTCCGGCAGCGCGCGGCCATCGGCGCCCCCGCCAATCACTTCCCCACCCCGAGTGCGGCCGGCGGGCTGCTGCTGGCCGCCTCGGCGGATCAGGTGACCGCCTTCCACGGCGCCCCGCCCGGCAGCACGGCCACCGCACCCGCCGCGTCCACCCGGCCGGGCGCGGCGAACCCGGGCGCGGGCAGCCCGGGCGGGCTGCCCGGGGCGGCCATCGGAGGGATCGTGGCCGGCGCCGTGCTGCTGGCGGCCGGCGGCGGCTGGCTGGCCTGGCGGCGCCGGATCGCCGCGTCAGGAGGCCCCGGTCCGGTGAGGTAAACGGCCTCACCCGGGCCCCGGTCCGGTAAACGGGCTCACCCGGGCCCCGGTCCGGTCAGGTAACGGCCTCACCCGGGCCCCGGTCCGGTAAACGGGCTCACCCGGGCCCCGGTCCGGTCAGGTAACGGCCTCACCCGGGCGCTCCGGCCCGGTGGGCGCAGCCACGTGCGAGTGTGCTCACCCGCAGGCCCGCCATGCACCCCGGCGGTCAAAGTTCGTCGTTCCGGGGGTCGTCCCGATGCCCGGGCATCTCCCGCCACTGGCTCTCGTCCTGCTCGATCGTCTCGAAGTCCTGCTCGGCCGCCCGGCGGATCCGCCGGCTGTGCGCGGAGCGCAGCCGGGGCCGGGACGCCAGCCGCCGGGTACGCCGCCCCACGAAGGCCAGCACAACTGAGACCACCACCAGGACAACAACGAAGACCGCTAGCGCCTCACCGGCGGTGAAACCGGAAGCGGTGGCCTGGGCCTGGACAACACCGGACGTGAGAGTCATCGGCCGCCTCCGACCTGTGCGCCGAGCCTTGTCACCAAGGGCCCCGACGGCTCGTCTCGTCCCAGTGTAGAGTGCACTGGCCTACCGGTCAGTAACTCCGTGCGCAGCACCGCCGAGGCCAGCCGCCGGGGACCGTGCTGCAGCCAGACAGCCAGCCGGCCGGTGCCGGTTTCGGCCACCAGCGCCGGCTCGTCCTCCGGCAAGATCGGCCGGTGGTACTCCAGTTCGGCGCGGCCCGGCAGCCACGCGAGGGCGGCCAGCTCATCCTCCACGGCCGCCCAGTGCACGCTGTTATTCACGTGACCGGCGGTGTCGAAGTCGGCGTGCCGCACCGGCCACGGCCGTGCCGCCGCGGCGGCCTGCGGTGGCGGCGCCGGCAGGGACAGCCGCGCGGACACCTGACGGCCGCCGGCTGCCGGGCCGTAACGCTGGTGGAAGTCCTCGCCCAGGGCCACCGGGCGGCCGTCCGCGCGGGAAACCGCCGCCCACACCACGCGGGCCTGGATGAGGTCGCCAGCGGGACCAGCCACGGTGGTGGTGCGTTCGGCCCAACGAGGCCCGGTGCCAGAGCAGAAGGTACGCAGGGTCACCGGGGCGCCGAGTCCCGGGTAACCGCGCACCGCCACCGCGGCGCGGCGCACCAGCCAGACGGGCCCCCCGTCCTGCCCGGCGTCGGCCAGATCGTCCTCCGCCGCCTCCTGCAGGTACCGGGCGAGTGCGTCAAAGCGGAGCCGGCCGCCCGGCGTCACGTCGGTGCTGCGCACCGCCCGGGACACCTGGAACACCCGCCCCGTGGCCGGGTCGGCGCGGAAATCGGGGCCGGCGGCGCCGTCCGGGCTCGCCGGGACGGGGCCCGCCGGGACGGGGCCCGCCGGGCTCGCCGGGCCGGCGGTGGGGACACGGGCGGGTCGCGCACTTTCCATCCCGGGCATTGTCGCCGACCGCGCAGCGGCCCTATTCAGCAGGGCCGCTGCGGCGGGTCGGGCCGACCCCAACCCGGGTTACGGACCCGGCCACCGGCACCGCCGGCCACCCCGGCCGGTCCACGGGCTAGTCTCGCGATGACGGCAGGGACTTTTCCGAGGGAGCAGGCATGTCTCAGGCGGGCAGCGCGGACATCGGCGTGACGGGACTGGCGGTGATGGGCCGTAACCTGGCGCGCAACCTCGCCCGGCACGGGCACGTGGTGGCGCTGCATAACCGATCGCCCGAACGTACCCGCAGCCTGGTGGCCGAGCACGGCGGCGAGGGCACGTTCCTGCCTTCCGAGACGATGAAGGAGTTCGTGGCCAGCCTCACCCAGCCGCGGGCGATCATCGTCATGGTCAAGGCCGGGCAGCCCACCGACGCGGTCATCGACGAACTGGTCCCGCTGCTGGACGAGGGTGACATCGTCATCGACTGCGGCAACGCGCACTACATGGACACCCGGCGGCGGGAGGCCACGCTGCGTGAGCACGGACTGCACTTCGTGGGCTGCGGTGTGTCCGGCGGCGAGGAGGGCGCGCTGCACGGCCCGAGCATCATGCCGGGCGGCTCCCCGGAGTCCTACGCCAAGCTCGGCCCGATCTTCGAGTCGATCGCCGCCCAGGTGGACGGCACGCCGTGCTGCACCCACGTTGGCCCGGACGGGGCCGGCCACTTCGTCAAGATGGTGCACAACGGCATCGAGTACGCCGACATGCAGCTCATCGCGGAGGCCTACGACCTGCTCCGGGCCGGCCTGGGCGCCCCCGCCCCGGAGATCGCCGAAATCTTCCGGACCTGGAACGAGGGGGACCTCGATTCGTTCCTGATCCAGATCACCGCGGAGGTGCTGGCGCACACCGACCCGGATACCGGCCGGCCGTTCGTGGACATCGTGCTGGACCAGGCGGAGCAGAAGGGCACCGGCCGGTGGACCGTGCAGAGCGCGCTGGACCTCGGCATCCCGATCACCGGCATCGCCGAGGCCACGTTCGCCCGGTCGCTGTCCGGGCACGCGGACCAGCGGGCGGCCGCCCGCGACGCGTTCGGCACGGCGGTGGCGCCGCTGGGGATCAGCGACCGGGACGCGTTCGTGGACGACGTCCGGCGTGCCCTGTACGCGTCTAAGGTGGTCGCCTACGCGCAGGGCTTCGACCAGATCGCGGCGGGCAGCGACGAGTACGGCTGGGACGTCGACCGCGGCGCGATGGCCACCATCTGGCGCGGCGGCTGCATCATCCGGGCACGGTTCCTGGACCGGATCCGGGCCGCCTACGACGAGAACCCGGCGCTGCCCAGCCTGCTGGTGGCGCCGTACTTCGCGGCCGCCGTGCGGGACGGCGTGGGCAGCTGGCGCCGGGTGGTAGCGCACGCGGCGACGGCCGGTATCCCGTCCCCGGCGTTCTCGTCGTCGCTGGCCTACTACGACGGGCTGCGCGCGCAGCGGCTGCCCGCCGCGCTGATCCAGGGGCTGCGGGACAACTTCGGCGCGCACACCTACCGCCGGGTGGACAAGCCGGGGACGTTCCACACCGAGTGGGCGGGCGATCATCGGGAGCACCCGGCCTGACCGGGCCCCGCGGCCCCGCGGCCCCGGGCGGCCCCGGGCGGCCCCGGGCGGCCCCGTCAAGAATTCACAATGGCGACCGCCCCGTCGGCCGCCGGGACCACGTAACCGGCTGATGGCCCGTATCCTGTCGGGCATGCCCGCTCTCGCTAACGTGGTGCGCCGCTGCCCGCGCCTTCGCCTCGTGGCGTGCATCCTGGCCGCGATCTGCGGCCTGGCCGGCTGCGGCGTGTTCACGCCGGCGCAGAAGACGGTCTCCTCGTCGCCGGCCGGGGACCGGTCCACCGCCTCACCGAGCCGGAGCACGGCCGACCCTTCCCCCACGCCGTCCCCGTCCCCGTCGCCGACCGTCTGCCCGGCGCAGATCGCCCCCGGCTTCCCCTGCACGATGCGCGAGAACGCGAAGCTGGCCCGGGCCTACCTGCGGTCTCTCCCGGGGAGCGTCGGGCTGGTGCTGCACGACCGGGTCACCGGGGCCACCTGGACGTGGGGCAGCTACGCCACGCTTTACCCGGCCGCCTCCACGATCAAGCTGGCCATGATGACCGACATCCTGCAGCGCCAGGCAGCGGGCCAGTTCACGCTGAGCGCGGCGGACGAGAACGCGATGTTCGGGGCGCTGTTCACCAGCAACGACCTGGACGCGGACGACCTGTGGTTCCGGTACGAGAACGGCAGCTTCCTGAACCGGATCCGGGCCTTCGGCATGGGCAGCACCCGGTTCACCACCCAGACCTACTGGGGTGACGTGGACAGCACCGCCCAGGACCTGAACAACCTGATGAACTACGTGCTCGGCCAGGCCGCGCCGAGCATCCGGAGCTACCTGGTCTTCCGGCTGCGGCACGTCAGCGGGATCGACCAGCGGTGGGGCGTGTGGGGCGCCGGGCCGCAGAATCAGCCGGGCAACAAGGACGGCTGGGAGCAGGATCCCAACGGCTACGGCGTCTGGATCACCAACACCGTCGGGTTCGCCGGCCCGCATGAGCGCTACACCCTGGCGATCATGTACGACATGGGCAGCTTCGGCGAGAAGGGCGACACCGGCTTCTACTACGGGACCAACGCGCTAACCCAGATCTCCTCGCTGCTGTTCCGGGGCCACCACACCGCGATGACCCCGAACCCCCAGGCCTCCGCGGTGCCCTGAGCGCGTAACGGGGGCGTATCCGGGCATCACTCCGGCATGCCGGAGACCCTGCCGTGACCGCCCCCGGGGCCTTCGCCGACCTGCGGGCGCTGCGCGCCTGCTGGCATCCGGTGGCGTTCAGCGCCGACCTGGGCGACCGGCCACAGCACGCGGACCTGCTCGGCGAGCCGCTCGTGCTGTGGCGCGGCCTCGGCCGACAGCCGCGGGCGAATCTGGACTTGTGCGTGCACCGCGGCACCGCTCTGTCGCTCGGCTGGGTCAGCGGTGACGAGCTGGTCTGCCCGTACCACGGCTGGCGGTACCGGGCCGACGGCCGCTGCGCCGCCATCCCGCAGCTGGCCGACCCGTCCCGGGTGCCAGCCAAGGCGCGGATCGCCGCGTTCCGCTGCCAGGAGCGGTACGGCCTGGTGTGGGTGGCCCTGGAGGAGCCGCGCTGGCCGCTGCCCGAGGTGCCGGAACTGGCGGACGGGCGGTGGGCGGTGCTGACCGCCGGGCCCTACCGGTGGGCCTGCGACGCCGGGCGCCAGGTGGAGAACTTCACCGACCTGGGGCACTTCCCGTGGGTGCATCCCGGCCTGCTGGGCGATCCGGACCGGCCGCTGGTGCCGAAGCACGCCGTGCAGACCGAGGACCACGTGCTGCACTACACGATCACCCGGCCTGAGGCGGCGAACAGCGCGGAGTTCCCGGTGTTCGGCAACGAGCAGGCCGGTCCGCCGGAACGCACCAGCCGGTACGAGCTGCACCTGCCCTACACGATCGCGCTGCGCCTCGGGTGGGGCGGTGACCGGGGCATGGTGTACTTCTTCGCCGCCCAGCCGGTCGATGCCGGGCACTGCGCCGGGTACGTGGTCATCGGCCGCAACTACAACCTGGAGCAGCCGGACGAGGTGCTGCAGGACTTCGAGGACACCATCTTCGGCCAGGACCAGGTGGTGGTGGAATCGCAGCGGCCGGAGCGGGTGCCCTTCGATCTCGCCGCGGAACTGCACCTCAAGTTCGACGCGGTGGCGGTGGCTTACCGCAAGGCCATGCGGGTCAGCGGGCTGGCCCGCTGACCGCTCAGGACGCGCGGGCGTGCACGGCGGCCGGGACCGGGCCCGGCAGGCAGTCGCAGTTAGCTTCGGCGCAGGAGATCATGAACAGGTGCAGCGTGGCGGGCAGCCGGCAGCCGGGGTCATCCGAGCAGTCCGCCGCCCCGTCGATGTGCACGATCGCGGTGCCGTGGCAGTGCTCCAGGTCGTCCCGGCACTCGGGGCACTGGTCGCTGGTCTGAGCTGGCTCGGGCATCATGGCTCCCTCCCGAGTCAGCTCTATCACCTCGGGCCGACAGCCGCCGGCCCGACAAGCCGGCGGCCGGCAGATTCCTAGGAAATCTTGGCCGGGCGCCGCCGGGGCGGCGCCGCGGCGGCCGAGATCGCCTCGACGAGCTCGGGCTTGGACATCCGGGACCGCCCGGGAATGTCCAGTTCGGCCGCCCGGTTCGCCAGCTCCGCCTTGCTCAGGCCGTCCAGATCGCCCCCGCCGCCCGGGCCGGTGCCCGATCGGGCCGGGCGGTCCCCGGCAGCAGACCGGCCCGGCCGGGCGGAACTCCCCGCACCACCACCGGAACTCCCCGCACCACCACCGGAACTCCCCGCACCACCACCGGAACGAGCCGCACCACCACCGGAACGACCCGAACTGCCGGAACGAGCCGCACCACCGGGCCGCTTGGCCCCCTGGCCGGACCGGGCCTGACCCTCCTCGCCCGCCCCGGCCTCGCCCATCGCCGCCACCGACGCCTCCAGCGCGGCCATCAGGTCGATCACGTTCGACTTCGGCCGCTCCTCCTTGGCGACGACCGACTTGCCCGCCCGCTTCTGGTCGATCAGCTCCATGATCCGGTCACGGTAGGTGTTCTCGTAGGCCGCCGGGTTCCATTCCACCGTCAGCGAGTTGACCAGCCGCTTGGCGATGTCCAGCTCGCGGCCGCGGAAGCTCACGTTCTGCGGCAGCGTGTCCAGTTCCTCGACCGCGTTGCGGATCTCGTCGGCGAAGTACATCGTCTCCATGATCAGCACGTCGTTGCCGGGCCGCACCGCTACCAGGTGCTCCTTGTCCCGCAGCACCATGGTGGCGATCCCGACCTTGCCGGTCTCGTCCATGGCCTGGCGGAGCAGGGCGTACGCCCGGTCCGCGCCCTTGCCCCGCGGGGCCAGGTAGTAGCTCTGCCGGTAGAAGACCGGATCGATCTCGGCCAGCTCCACGAAGTCGCTGATCTCGATGGTCTCCGACTTGCCCGGCGCGATGTCCCGCAACTCGTCGCGGCTGACCACCACGTACTCACCGTCACCGAGGTCGTAACCGCTGACGATGTCCGCGTTGGGCACTTCCTCACCGGACTCCTCGTCCACCTTCTTGTACCGGATCCGGTGCGAGGTGCCCTTGCGCAGCTGGTTGAAGTGGACCGTCTGGTCGGTGGTGGCCGGGTAGAGCCCGACCGGCACGTTCACCAGGCCGAAGCTGAGGAATCCCGACCAGATGGAACGCGCCATGCTCTTCTCCCAGTCCCGTTCCCGGTGACAAGCGGGCCGTCGATCTTGATTCTATGTAACGGCCCCGGCCGGTCACAGGCCCGGTACCTGGGGATTCGCCGACCCGGGGGCGGCTGGCCAGCCCCCGGGCGCCGGGCCGCGCCTAGCGGCCGTCCCGGTACATCGGCCGGTCCCCGTAACGCTCCTCCCGGTAGACGGGCGGCTCGGGCGGCCGGCGCTCGTAGCCGACCGGCTCGTCGTAGCGGCCGTCGGGGATCACGTTGACGGGCCGCGCGGCCGCGCGGCTGCGCCGGGCGAACATGAAGGCCAGCGAGATGACCAGGCCGACGATGCCGCCGATCATTACGATCAGGCCGACCAGCCGCAGGTTGATGTAGGCGGGGGACCAGTTGATGGCCCACCGCAGAATGGCGCCGATCACGATGAGCGCGATGCTGCCGCCAATGGTCATGGCAGTACCTCCTGTCGCCCTTCGGACCAGGACGCGCAGCCGGTCTCCGGGGCACGACTCGGTGCCTGGCCGGCTGGGGTCGGCCAGGCCAGCCTGTCAGCTGCCCGCGACGGCGCGGCGCACACCTGCCGACCGGAATTCGCCGGGTTTCCGGGCGGCCAGCGGCCCAGGTCAGCGGGCGGCCAGGGCGGCCAGCGGCCCACGTCAGCGGGCGTCCCGGGCGGCCAGCAGGCGGCCCGGGTGGGCGGGCGTCCCGGGTCAGCGGGCGGGCAGCCGGTCCCGCGGGGACAACACGGGCGGCTGCACCGGGACCGTGCCCGGGTACTTGAGTCCGGTCCCGGTGTTCAGCACGACCACCTCGTCGCTGGCCGACAGCCAGCCCGCCTGGCGCAACTGGCCGACCGCGGCCACGCAGGCCGCCCCCTCCGGGCAGAGGAAGCGGCCTTCTAGCCGGGCCACCTCCCGCTGAGCAGCGAGCAGTTCGGGGTCGGTGACCGCGAGGGCGGTCCCCCCGGTCTCCCGGACGGCGCGCAGCACCAGGAAGTCGCCGAGCGCCCGGGGCACCGTAATACCGAACGCCACGGTGGTGGCCGCTGTCTCCGGCCAGGGCTCGCTGTGGTCGGCGCCGCGGGCGAAGGCCGCCACGATCGGCGCGCAGCCGGCCGCCTGCACCGCGACCAGCCGCGGCGGCGGGCCGGTGGCCCAGCCCAGCTCGCGCAGTTCGGCCAGGGCCTTGTGGATGCCGATGATGCCCACCCCGCCGCCGGTCGGGTAGACGATGACACCGGGCAGCCGCCAGCCGAGCTGCTCAGCGATTTCGTACCCCATGGTCTTCTTGCCCTCCAGCCGGTACGGCTCGCGGAGGGTACCGGCGTCGGCGTAGCTGGGACGGCCCGGCAGCGCCCCGGCGACGATCGCGCCCGCGTCGCTGATCAGCCCGTCCACCAGGTACAGCTCGGCGCCGTAGGCGGCGCACTCGACCCGGTTGACGGCCGGCGCGGCGGCGGGCATGACGATGAGGCTGGCCAGCCCGGCCCGCGCCGCGTAGGCGGCCCACGCCGCGCCGGCGTTGCCGTTGGTGGGCATGGCCACCCCGGCCGCGCCCAGCTCAGCGGCCCGGGACACGCCGACGGCGGCGCCGCGGGCCTTGAACGTCCCGGTGGGGATGAAGCTCTCGTCCTTCATCAGCAGCCGGGGAACCCCCAGGGCCCGGCCCAATCGGGGCAGCCGGAGTAGGGGCGTCATGCCCTCACCCAGGCTGACCACGTGGCCAGGAGCGGACACCGGCAGTACCTCGTGGTAGCGCCACAGGTCCGCCGGCCGGGCGGCCAGCGTGGCAGGTCCGGTTTCGCGGCACACCCGGGCCAGGTCGTACCGGGCCAGCAGCGGCGACCCGCAGTGGCACAGCCCCTGCAGGCGGCCCGCGTCGTGCCGCGCCGCGCACCGGGAGCACTCCAGGTGGGTCAGGGCCGAGTAGCGGACGGCCACCGTCACGCTCCCAGCACCCGGACCACGCCCGGGTTCAGCTCGGTCAGGCTGCCCAGCGTCAGCGCCGCGGACTGCAGGGCGTCCGGTTCGGGCGGGTACTCCGGCCGGGGCACGGCGATCACCCGCAGGCCCGCGGCGGCCGCCGACCGCAGGCCGTTGGACGAGTCCTCGACCGCCGCGCACTGGCCGGGCGGGCGGTGCAGCGCCTGGGTCACCGCGAGGTAGATGTCCGGGGCTGGCTTGCCCGCCGCCACCTGCTCGGTGGACATGGCCAGCTGGAAGCAGCCGCGCAGCCCCGACGTGTCCAGCACCACGTCGATGAGCGAGGCCGGCGCGGAGCTGGCCAGCGCGAGCGGCCACTGCGCGGCCAGCGCGCGGACGGCGCCTACCGCGCCGGGCAGCAGCGGCAGATGCTCCGCGTACCGGGCCGCCATCTCGCTGATGGCCTCGGCGGCGGCCTGTTCCGGCGCCAGCCGCGCGCCGAGGTCGCCGGTCAGGTAACGGGCCCACTCTGGCGTGCTCATGCCCATCATCCGGTGCTGCGCGTCCGCGGCCCAGTGCCCCCCGTGCCGGGCGACCAGCCCGCGGCGCACCTCCTCCCACACCGGCTCGGAGTCGATGATCACGCCGTCCAGGTCAAACACGACCGCCTCGATCATGCGCCCACCCTGCCAGCCCGGGCCGGTGGTCCCGGCGCGAGGGTCCTGGCAGGCCATCCGGCTTGACAGCGCCGCCCGCTGGCCCGCCGACGGGTTGACTCGCCCGCTGGCCCGCCGACGGGTTGACTCGCCCGCTGGCCCGCCGACGGGTTGACTCGCCCGGCCCTGGCGGCCGCGGGGCTTGCCGCCAGTGGCGGGCCAGCCGTCCCCTCCCCTCCGCTCCCCTCACCCTAGGAACAAGGTCGTGATCATGACCTGGGTGTCGTGCCAACGACACCAATCTCATGATCACGACCTAGAGACGGGGTTTTGTGAGGCTGATGATTCAGCTGATGCCCTTGCTCATGGTCGTAGTGATCGTGGGTGTCCCGCTGTGGCTCACCCCGACGGCCGGCCGCAGGCCGGCCTGATGAGCCCGCCGGCCCATGACACGCCTCACCTGATGGTGTCGGCGAACTCGCGGAGCAGGGCCGTCCTGGAGCGGGCGCCGACCACCCGGCAGACCAGCTCGCCGCCGGTGAACACCTGGGTGGTGGGCACGGCCAGCACGCCGTAGCGCGCCGTGGTCTGCCAGTTCTGGTCGCTGTTCACGGTGACCAGGTCGATCTGCCCGGCGTAGTCGGCGGCGATGGCCTCCAGCACCGGCCCGAGCTGGCGGCACGGGCCGCACCACGGCGCCCAGTACTCCACGATGACCGGCCGCGGGCTGTGCAGCACGGCCGCGTCGAAGGTGGCGTCGGTGACGGCGGTGGCGTGACTCATCCCGGCTCCCCGAGATTCAGGGCGGCGCAGTCGTCCGCGCTGCCGTG
This sequence comes from uncultured Actinomycetes bacterium, assembly GCA_963837515.1. GTDB lineage: Bacteria > Actinomycetota > Actinomycetes > Streptosporangiales > Streptosporangiaceae > RYN-230. Next base: position 184,678 of record CAWINT010000008.1, on the reverse strand, counting down.
CTCACAGACCTGCACCAGGCGGCGCAGGCGGCATTGCTGATCCGCCAGCTCGCGGATCCGGTCCGCCAGGTCAGCCAGCTTCCGCGCGGCCGCGGCGCCGATCTCCTCGGTGGACCGGGCCTGGGCGGGGCCGAGCAGTTCACTGATCTGGGCCAGGCTGAAGCCGAGCTGGCGGGCCCGGCGGATGAAGGCCAGCCGCCGCTGGTCGTCTTCGGTGTACTCGCGGAACCCGGATCCGCTGGGGTCCGGCCGGGCCAGCAGCCCGCGCCGTTCGTAGAACCGCACGGTCTCCACGCCGACCCCGCCCGCCGCGGCGAACCTGCTGATCGTCAACCCGGACATGGCCTGGACGCTAACAGCCGTACCCCGGTACGGGGTCAACACGCGTTGGTGGTCAGCGTTGGTAACCCGCGCTGGTTCCGACCACAATGAGACTCATGACCGCTGCCGCCAGCTATGACCAGAAACATGCCGCGGCCGAGCTGACGGTGTCCCGGCTGGGGGTGCGGTTCGGGCCGCTGACCGCGCTGGACGGCGTGGATCTGAAGGTCCGGCCCGGCGAGCTGGTCGCCCTGGCCGGCGAGAACGGCGCCGGCAAGAGCACCCTGGTGCGCTGTATCGCCGGGGACATCACGCCAACGTCCGGCGTGGTCGCGCTGGACGGCCGCCCGGTGCCAGCCGATCCGATCAGCGCCAAGCGCCGCGGCATCGAAGTGGTCTGGCAGGACCTGGCGTTGTGCGACAACCTCGACGTGGCCTCCAACGTGCTGCTCGGCCGGGAGCGGCGCCGGCAGATGTTCTCCGAGGTCCGGCTGCGCACCGACGCTGCCCGGCTGTTCGAGCGGCTGGGCGTCCCGCTGCGGGACCCGGGCCGATCGGTCCGCTCGCTGTCCGGCGGGCAGCGCCAGCTGGTGGCCGTGGCCCGGGCGATGGCGCAGCAGCCGCGGCTGCTGTTGCTGGACGAGCCGACCGCGGCGCTGGGTGTGGCGGAGTCCGCGCTGGTGGAGGAGCTGATCGCCCGGGTCCACGAGCAGGGCACCACGGTGGTGCTGGCGTGTCATGACATCAGCCAGATGTTCCGCCTGGCGGACCGCATCGTGGCGCTGCGGCACGGCCGGCTGATCGCCGAGGTGGCGCCCAGCGAGGTGCACCCCGGTGACGTGGTGGCCCTGCTCACCGGGCAGGACGTGGACTCCTCGGCGCGGCGGCAGCTGACCCGGCTGCACGGGCTCACCGACCGGCTGGTGTCGGCCGACCCGTCCAGCAGCCTGTCACTGATCCTGTCGGCGCTGGGCGCCGCGCTCGGCAGCGAGCGGCTGTGCATTCACCTGGTGGCGCCGGATTCCTCGCTGGTCTGCGCGGCTTCGCTGGGCCTGGCGCCGCAACTGCTGGCCGCCTGGTCCCGGCTGCCCCGAGGGCCGGGCGGCGGCCCGGTCGGCCTGGCGGCCGCCGCGGAGCGCCCGGTGATCGAGGAGAACGTGCAGGCCGGCACGGCCTGGGCGGAGTTCGCCGACCTGGCCAGGACGGCGAAGGTGGCCAGCTCCTGGTCGGTCCCGGTGCTGGGGCCGGGGGGCCTGCTCGGGGTCATCACCGTGTTCCGGGCCACCGCGGGCAAGCCGCGGCGCGACGATCTCGACCTGGCCACGCTGTACGCCGGTTACGCGGCTGGCGCGGTGGAACGGGACCGGCTGCTGGACGAGGTGACCTCCCGGAACCGGGTGCTGGAGACGATCCGGGAGATGCTGCAGACACTGGCCGGCCCGCTGCCGGTGGCCGAAGGGCTCGCCCCGGCGCTGCAGGCACTGCGCCGCGGCCTGGAGTCCGATGAGGTGGTGCTCGTGGTCCGCGAGCCGGACGGGCCGCCGGGCTGCCGGGCGGCCGCCGGTTGCGGTGGCCCGGCGTCCGGGAGCCGGGCCGCGCTGCGGGCCGCCGAGGCCGTCCTGGATGGGGACCGGAACGGCGTCCCGGTGCCGAGCACCGATCATCGGCCACCTCCCGTCCCGCCCTGGGCCGCCGCAGAGCACCTGCTGTCGGTGGCCTTCGCGGCCCCCGGGGGGCGTACCGCGCTGGTGGCCCGGTGGCACGCGGTCCCGCCGCCGCCCGCCGACTCCGCCGCCCTGCTGGCGGACGCGGCGCACTCGCTCCGCCTGGCGCTGGAGCGGGAGGCGGCCTGGTCGGCCATCCAGGAGACCACCGCGCTCCGTCGGTCCCGGGAGCTGCAGCGCGGGTTCCTGTCCCGGCTCAGCCACGAGCTGCGCACCCCGCTCACCGCGATCAAGGGCTACGCGTCCAGCCTGCTGCAGACCGACGTGACCTGGGACAGCGAGACCCAGCACCGCTTCCTGGCCACCATCGCCGCGGAATCGTCCCGGCTCAGCCGGCTGGTTGACGACCTGCTCCGGTTCTCGGCCATCGAGTCCGGGATCATGCAGCTGCAGCCGGACTGGTGCGACATCCCGCTGGTGCTCGACGCCGCCGTGGCCTGCCTGCCGCCGGCCAGCGCACTGCGGGTCGAGCTGCGCTGCGCCGCCGGCCTGCCCGCCGTGTGGGCCGATCACGACCGGCTGGAACAGGTCTTTGTGAACCTGCTGGACAACGCGACCAGCCACAACCCGGCGAGCACCACGGTGACGGTGACCGCGGAGCGGGAAAGCCCGGATCTGGTGCGGATGACGGTCGCCGATGACGGGGTCGGGATGCCACCCGACGTGGCCGCCACCCCGTTCGAGCCGATGCGGCGCCGGTCCCCCGGTTCCGGCTCCGGCCTGGGCCTGTCCATCGCCCGCGGCATCGTCGCGGCGCACGGCGGCGAGATCGAGCTGGAGCGGCCGGCCCAGGGCACCCAGTTCGTCATCCGGCTGCCGGTGGAGAACTCCGCGCTGTCCGCGGCCAGCCCGCCCACCCTGGAAGCGGTCACCGATGGTTGAGCCCGCCGCCACCACCCGGGCGCTCGTGGTGGAAGACGACCCGAACATCGTCGACCTGATCCGGTCCAACCTGGCCGTCCGCGGCTTTGACACGGTGGTCTCGGGGGACGGCCTCCGCGCGCTGAACCTGCTGGAGACCGAGCAGCCGGACATCGTGCTGCTCGACCTGATGCTCCCCGAAGTGGACGGGTTCGAGCTGTGCCAGCTCATCCGGGAACGCTCGCCAGTCGCGATCATCGTGGTCTCGGCCCGCGGTGGGGAGCGGGACAAGGTCACCGCGCTCAACATGGGCGCCGATGACTACCTGACCAAGCCGTTCGGCATCGAGGAACTGCTGGCCCGGATCACCGCCACGCTGCGCCGCACCCGGCCGGCCGAGCCTGCCGTGGCCGCCCCCTCGGTGATCACCATCGGCCCGCTGGAGATCGACCTGACCGGCCAGCAGGTTCGCCGGGACGGCACCCCGGTGCACCTCACGCCCACCGAGTTCGCCCTGCTCCGCGAACTGGCCCTGAACCGCGGCAAACTGCTGACCCACGCGCACCTGCTGCGCCGGGTCTGGGGGCGCGGTTACGAAACGGAGACCGAGTACGTGCGGGTCTACATCCGCCGGCTGCGGGCCAAGCTGGAACCGGACGGCAGCGCGCCGGTCATCCTGACCCAGCCCCGGGCCGGCTACCGCATCGCCGCGGAGTGACCCCGGGCTAAATGTGATCGCGCACATAAGGGAATAGCACGCCCCCGTGACCGGGATGAGGCGTGGACGAAGCCGGATCGTGACCGCCATTGCCCCCAAAAATCTCGCTGATCTGCGGTAATGCCTATATTCATGATTTTTTAATGGCGTTACAGGGATGTTTACGGCTCTGTTTATTGCCGACGACCTACTGTCTTCTCAGATCGCTGAGGGGATGGCTGCGGGGGCTCAGCCAGGCCCGCCCGGCATCTGCCCCCAGAAGTCCCCCACCACAGTGAGGTGGTTCCCTTGCATGCATTCACCAGAAAGGCGGCGCTGACGGCCGTCGCCGGCAGCGCGGCCCTGGTCGTCGCGGCCTGCGGGAGCAGCGGCTCCGGCTCCGGCTCCGGCAGTGGCGGCGGCAGTGGCTCCTCGTCGGCGCCCAACCTGTCACTCAGCCAGATCAACAACTCGTTCTCAGCCATGTCCATCCTCAAGCCGCTCGCGGCCAAGGGCAAGGGCACCGTCGCGGTCATCCTGCCGGACACGGTCACCTCCACCCGCTACGTCGAGTTCGACGCCCCGTACCTGAAGGAGTCGTTCCAGAAGGCCGGGCTCAGTTCCTCGCAGTACATCGTGCAGAACGCGCTGGGCAGCGACTCCACCCAGTTCAGCGACGCCCAGACGGACATCTCCAAGGGCGCCACCGTGCTGATCGTGGACCCGCTGGACTCCGGCGTCGGCGGACACATCGAGTCCTACGCCAAGGCGCACGGCGTCCCGGTCATCGACTACGACCGCCTCACCCTGGGCGGCACCCGCAATTACTACGTCAGCTTCGACAACGTCAAGGTCGGCACGCTGATCGGGCAGGGCCTGGTCAGCTGCGCCTCGTCCTGGGGAGTGAAGAGCCCCAACGTCATCGTCATGAAGGGCGCGCCGACCGACAACAACGCGACGCTGTTCGCCCAGGGCTACGACGCGGTGCTGAAGACCAAGTTCTCCAGCGGCTGGAAGGACGTCAGCAACCCGGCCGGCACCTGGGACCCGCCAACCGCGCTGAGCGAGTTCCAGCAGCAGTACACCGCGCACCCCAGCATCAACGCCGCGCTGATCCCCAACGACGAGAACGGCGCGCCGATCATCCACTACCTGCAGACCAAGGGCATCAAGGCCAAGACCTTCCCGACCACCGGGCAGGACGCCACGCTCACCGGGCTGCAGAACGTCCTGGACGGCTACCAGTGCGGCACCGTGTACAAGCCGATCTACTCCGAGGCCGAGGCGACGGCCGCGCTGGCCATGTACGTCCGGGCCGGGGTCAAGCCGCCCAGCAGCCTGCTGAACGGCAGCACCACTGACCCGCAGACCAAGAAGTCGGTCTCGTCCGTGCTGCTCACCCCGGAGTGGGTCACCCCGTCGAACATGAACTCGACCGTCATCGCGGACAAGTTCGTGCCGGCCGCCCAGCTGTGCTCCGGCAAGTACGCCGCCGCGTGCCAGTCGGCGGGCATCTCGGGCTGACCTCATGGGACGGGCAAATCGGCCGGATACACAGCAGTGACAGGTAGCCCGGGAGACGGAGCCCGGCCCGCGCCTGCGGGCCGGGCTTCGTCCGGTACCAGTGAAGGAACCGCAGCCATGGATGGGCCGCTCCTCCAGCTGCGCGGCATCGGGAAGAACTTCGGCCCGGTGCAGGCGCTCAGCGGAATCGACCTCGACATCCCGGCCGGGCAGGTCACTGCCCTGGTCGGCGACAACGGGGCCGGCAAGTCAACCCTCATCAAGACGATTTCGGGCATCTGGGAGCCGGCGCACGGGCAGCTGCTCTGGCAGGGCCGGCGGGCGCATTTCCGCAGCCCCAAGGACGCCACCGATGCCGGGATCGCCACCGTCTACCAGGACCTCGCGCTGTGCGACAACCTGGACATCGTCGAGAACATGCTGCTCGGCCACGAGACACGCCGGCACCTGCTGCTGGACGAGGTGACCATGGAGACCACCGCGCAGCAGACGCTGACCGACCTGCGGGTGACCACCGTCCGCAACATCCGTCAGCCGGTCGGCTCGCTGTCCGGCGGCCAGCGCCAGGCCGTGGCGGTGGCCAAGGCGGTCATGCTCGACGCCAAGCTGGTGATCATGGACGAGCCCACCGCGGCGCTGGGCGTATCCCAGACCGAGCTGGTGCTCGACCTCATCACCCGGCTGTCGCACCGCGGCATCGCCGTCATCGTGATCTCGCACAACCTCACCGATGTGTTCCGGGTCGCGGACCGGCTCGCCGTGCTCTACCTGGGCCGCCTGGTCTCATCCGGGCCCGCGTCGGACTACGACACGCGGTCCACGGTCGACCTGATGACCACGGGTACCTCGCACCGGACCGGCAATGGCGGCGGGGCCCCCATCCCCCAGACGGGCCGGGAGGGCTGACCTGTGACTTCCACCAATTCCCCGCGCCAGCGGGGCGAGATCACCGCCGACCCCGGCGCCGGGAGCGCCGAGGACATCGCCATGGCCACCGGCGCGTCCAGCGAACTGCTGGCCGGCTCGATCGGCGAGTATTCCCGAATCTGGCTCAAGCGGATCCGCAGCGGGGAGAGCGGTGCGCTGCCGGTCATCATCGGGCTCGTCGCCATCGTGATCTTCTTCCAGATCAAGAGCTCGGTGTTCCTGTCGGCCGGCAACCTGGTCAACCTGATGACCCAGGCCGCGTTCATCATCACGCTGGGCATGGCCGAGGTGTTCGTCCTGCTGCTCGGCGAGATCGACCTGGCGGCCGGCTTCACCGCCGCCTGCGGCGCGGTCATCGCGCTGTGGATGGTCGCCAAAGGCAACCCCTGGTGGCTGGCGATCCTGGCCACGCTGGCGTGCACCGCGGTCTACGGCGCCGTCCAGGGCGTCATCATCACCCGGCTGCGCCTGCCTTCGTTCGTGGTCACGCTGGCCGGCTACCTCTTCCTGTCCGGGGCGCTGCTGTTCCTGATCAACGCCGCCGGGAGCATCGGGAACGGCGGGGTCATCCGGCTGAACAGCAACGTCATCAACGACATCGAATCAGGCGCGCTGAGCCCGGTGGCCAGCTGGATCGTCACGATAGCGCTGATCGCCGTGGCCGGGGCGATGATGTACCTCCGCGACCGGCGGCGCCGGGTCAACGGGCTGGTGGCACCCCCGGTGTCCGTCACCCTGCTGAAGATCGGCGCCATGGCGGTGGCGGGGATCGTGGTGGTGCTCATCGGCAACACCAACCGCGGCACGCTGTTCCTCGCGGTCCGCGGCCTGCCGTGGGTGGTGCTGATCGTGCTGGGCATCCTGGTCATCTACACCACGCTGCTGGGGCGGACCCGGTTCGGCCGCTACATCTACGCCATCGGCGGCAACGCCGAGGCGGCCCGCCGGGCCGGCGTCAACACCAGCCGGATCCGGGTGGCGGCCTTCGCCCTGTGCGGGCTGACGGCGGGGATCACCGGCATCATCTACTCCTCCGAACTGGGTTCGATCTCCAGCAACTACAACGGCGGCCAGCAGGTGCTGAACGCCGTGGCCGCCGCGGTCATCGGCGGCACCAGCCTGTTCGGCGGGCGGGGCAAGATGCTGGACGCGCTGCTCGGCGGCCTGGTGGTCGGGGTGATCGCGAACGGGCTCCAGCTCCTGGGCCTGACCGCCTCCGCCCAGCTGATGTGGACCGCCCTGGTCCTGGTGGCGGCGGTCACGGTGGACGCCCTCACCCGCCGCGGGCGAAACACCAGCTGACGTCCGCCGCGGGTGCGGGGGCCGGCGCTGGCCGACCGGCGCCGGCCCGCTCGCTGAGCGGGGCGGGCCATCCGCACCCGCCCGGCTCAGCGCAGCAGCGGTCCCCGGGCGGCAGCATCCGATGGTGAGCGGCCACCGGTGGTGGTCTTCGTACCTGGCGGCCGAGTTCCGGCGGAGACGCCGTCGCCCGTGCCGGTGCCTGCCGGGAGTGGACGCCGACCGCGTGGCATTGTGGTGCTTCTCCGCCGGGACCTATGGGGAATGACGGCGGCGCGGTCGTCGTTGCGCCTGATGTAATCTTGACCGGAACGCAAAGTTAGATGCTCTGCAAGTTTACAGTGAGTGCAATATGAGCGTTGCTGAGAGAAACACGGCCGCGCCGCCGCGGCCGCCGCTGCGCGAGCGCAAGAAGCAGGCCACCCGCCGGACGCTCCGCGCCGCGGCCCTGGACCTCGTCACCAAACGGGGCTTCAGCCACGTCACCGTGGAGGACATCGCCGAGGCGGCGGACGTCTCGCCGCGCACGTTCTTCAACTACTTCCCGTCCAAGGAAGCAGCACTGTTCGGCGCGGATGCCGCCCGCATTGAAACGCTACGGGACGGGCTGCTGCACCACGCCCCCGGGCAGCCGCCGCTCGAGGCGCTGCGGGTAGTGCTGGCCGAGGACGCGCGGGGGGTGGCCGAGGAGCTCATCGCGCTCGGTGGCAATCCCGCCCGGTGGCTGCGCCGGATGAAAGAGGCGCGGGCCGACCCGCATCTGCGGGCGGCCCAGTCAGCCCAGATGGCGATGGTCGAGCGGGCCATCGCCGAGACGCTGGCGGTGCGGCTCGGCACCGACGCCGACCGTGACCCGTACCCGGCGCTGCTGGCCGCCGTGGCGACCGGCACCATCCGGGCGTGCATGCACTCGTGGGCCGCGTCAGGCGGCGCGATCCCCTTGGACCAGCTCACCGACCAGGCGTTCCGGGCGCTGGCCGACGGCCTGCCCGAAGACTGCGCCGTGCGCCGCCTGACCGCGGCGCCGGCGGATGGAAAGGACGAACACTGATGGCATCCGCCAACCCCGCGGCGCCGGGGAGCGCCGCGGCGCCGGCCGAGGACCCGGGCAACGCGCTGCCGGGTCTCAGCCACCGCCGCATCCTGCTGATCATCGGCGCGCTGATGCTGGGCATGCTACTGGCCGCGCTGGACCAGACGATCGTGTCCACCGCGCTGCCCACCATCGTCGGCGACCTGCGGGGCGGCTCGCACATCGCCTGGGTGATCACCGCGTACCTGCTGGCCACGACCGTGTCCACCCCGCTCTGGGGCAAGCTGGGCGACCAGTACGGCCGGAAGATCTTCTTCCAGGCGGCCATCGTCATCTTCGTGGTGGGCTCGATCCTGTCCGGGATCAGCACCTCGATGTTCGAGCTCATCGCGTTCCGCGCGGTCCAGGGCCTGGGCAGCGGCGGCCTGATGGTCGGCGCCCAGGCGATCGTCGGGGACATCGTGTCGCCGCGGGAACGCGGCCGCTACGTGGGCCTGTTCGGCGCGGTGTTCGGCCTGGCCAGCGTGATCGGGCCGGCCCTCGGCGGGGTGTTCGTTGACGACCTGTCGTGGCGCTGGATCTTCTACATCAACGTGCCGATCGGCATCGTGGCGCTGGCCGTGGTGGCCAGCCAGGTACCCGGGCGGTTGCGCCGGGTGCACCACGACATCGACTACCTCGGCACCCTGGTGCTCTCGGCGGCGGCCACCTCGCTCATCCTGCTGACCAGCCTGGGCGGCACCACCTACGCCTGGAACTCCACCCCGATCTGGATCCTGGGCGTGGCCGGGGCCGTGCTCATCGGCCTGTTCGTGCTGGTGGAACTGCGCGCGGCCGAGCCCATACTGCCGCTGCACCTGTTCCGGCTCCGCGTCTTCTGGGTGACCAGCCTGGTCGGCTTCATCGTCGGCTTCGCGATGTTCGGCGCGATCACCTACCTGCCGGCCTTCTTCCAGGTAGTCCGCGGCATCTCGCCGACCCTGTCGGGTGTCTACCTGCTGCCACTCATGGTCGGGCTGCTGGTCGTGTCGATCGGCTCCGGCCAGATCATCTCGAAGACCGGGAAGTACCGGTTCTTCCCGATCGCCGGGACCGCGGTCATGGCGCTGGGCCTGTACCTGCTGTCGCTCATGGGGCCCAACTCCACCACCTGGCAGGACTCGCTGTACATGCTGGTCCTCGGGATGGGGCTCGGCGGCGTCATGCAGGTCCTGGTGATCATCGTGCAGAACGGCGTGCCGCACAGCGAGCTGGGAGTTGCCACCTCCGGGGCCACGTTCTTCCGGTCCATCGGCGGCTCGTTCGGCACCGCGATCTTCGGCGCGATCTTCTCCAACGTGCTGATCGGCAACCTGGCCAGCCACCTGCACGGGGTGCACCTACCGTCCGGGTTCAGCGCGGCCGACGCCACCCCGGCGCTGCTCAAGCACCTGCCCGCGGAAGTGCACGCCGGCTTCGTGGCCGGTTACGCGGAGTCGATCCAGACCGTGTTCATCGTGGCTGTGCCGATCGCGGTGCTCGCCTTCTTCGCCACCTGGCTGATCCCGCAGGTAGAGCTCAAGCAGTGGCCGGGGGCGGCGGCGCAGCGGCCGGACGGCGGCCAGACCGTCGGCGACGAGATCCCGGCTTCAGCCCTGTCGGTGGCGGAGGCGGCGGTGGCCGAGGAGGTCCTCGACGAGGACGTCTGGGGCGGCCCGGACGGGACGCAGGCTCCGGCCAACGGGCGCGCAGTCAATGGCCACGCCGGGGATGGTTATGCCGGGAACGGGCAGGCCGGGAACGGGCAAGCCGGGAACGGGCAGGCCGGGGATGGTCATGCCGGGAACGGGCAGGCCGGGGACGGGCAGGCCGGGAACGGCGAGGGTCCGGCGGTGCTTGGCCAGCAGGACGTCCCGGAGCCCGGGACCCGCGGCTAATCAACCAGCCCGCCAGCGGGGCCGGAGCCACACCGGGTCCGGCCCCGCTGGCATTGGGCTGGCGATACCGCCGCGATGTCGCCAGCCCGGCTCAGCCGGACAGCGGTCGGCTGGCACGGCCAGCGTTCCTGGAGAGTGCGCTAGCGCCCCAGGTGAGCCTGGGCCACCCGCTTCGGGACCACCATGCACCAGGCCTCGGTGACGAACTCGCGCATCTCGGCGATACTCAGGGTGTCCATCCGGGCGTCGATCCACTGATAGCGCGCGTCGGACGGGCGTTCCAGCAGAAACCGCCGCGGCTCGGCGGCGATCAGCGCCGCGCGCTCCTCCCGCGGAAAGCCGAAGCCCAGGATCGTCTCGTCCCGGGACAGCGCCGCGTAGACGATGCGGCCCACCCGGAACTTCACCCGGTCCCGGATCAGGTGTTCCTCGGTCCGGGGCAGCGCCAGCGCGACCTCCCGGACGTCTTGTGTGGTCACCATGCCGCAATGCTGCCGTCCAGGTCTGACACTCCGGAGGTGCCGACAATACCTATTAAATCGGTCTGTTTTATCTATCCGCGAGATCCGGGCAAACGCCTGCCCGTCCCGCGGCCGCTGACATATTGTCTATATTCTGGGGAAGCTTTCTAGGGATTAGCCAGGCGACGCGAGAAGAGGAGCAGGTGGACCTGAACCCCTACATCGTCCTCGGCAGTGCAGTGGTGGGGCTGCTGGTCGGGCTGACCGGCGCGGGCGGCGGTGCGCTGATGACGCCCATGCTGATCTTGCTGTTCGGAGTCAGGCCGTCCGCCGCCATCTCCAGTGACCTGGTGGCCGCCGTGCTGATGCGGCCCGTCGGGGCCGCCGTCCACTTGCGTAAGGGCACGGTCAACCTGCGCCTGGTGGGCTGGATGGTGCTCGGTTCGGTGCCGATGGCGCTGCTCGGGGCCTACCTGCTGCACCTGCTTGGGAACGGGGCCAGCGCCCAGCAGAATGTCGAGGTCGCGCTCGGGGCGGCCCTGCTGGTGGGGGCAGGCGCCATGGTCTTCCGGTACGTCCTGGACCGGCGGTCCGGGCGGCAGCGGCTCGCCGCGGTCCACGACCTGCGCATCCGTCCGGTCCCCACCGTGCTCATCGGCATGGTCGGCGGGCTGATCGTCGGGATGACCTCGGTGGGCTCTGGCTCGCTGATGATCGTCCTGCTGCTGTTCGCCTACCCGCTGCTCAGTGCGGGCCAGCTCGTCGGCACCGACCTCACCCAGGCGGTCCCGCTAACCCTGGCCGCCGCGGTGGGCGCGCTGATGTTCAATCACGTCGAGTTCGGCGTGACCGCCTCCCTGGTGGTGGGCAGCGTGCCCGCCGTGCTGATCGGCTCCTTCCTGTCCTCGCGGGCCCCGGACCGCTTCATCCGGCCGCTCATCACCGTCGTCATCTTCGCTTCGGGCCTCAAATACGTCGGCGTGGGCACGACCGTCCTGGGCTGGACGTTGTGCGCGGTGGCCGTGGCCGGTGGCGGCTACTGGCTGGCCCGGGCCCGGCCGTGGCTGGGCGGGAGCCCGGCCCGGCCTGCCGACCGGGAGCCCGCCCGGCAGGCCGGCCGGGAGCCGGTGGCGGGCCGGACCAGGGCCACGGGCCGGGAATCCGCCGGCTGATCACCAAGCCGCGCGGGAACCCGCCCGCCGTGCGCCGGATCGTTTTGTCGGTGCCCGCCCGTATCGTCAGTGGCACATCGCGACGCTCGGGTGGCCCCTCCGGCGGGAGCGGGTCCCGGAAAGGACCACACCGTGGCCGGTGGGCAGCCAGCAGCGACCAGGCTGCGCCGCCCCCACCCGGGCACCCCTTGCCCCGGCGGCCGCCCCGGCGGCATCCTGAAGGCCGGCAGCGCGCGTACCGCGGCTGACCGTCGGCCGGCGGAGGTGATCGTCGGCCTGTAGCTTCCCCCAGGTCACCGACCTTCCGTGCACTGGCGTGCCAGTTTTCGAACCTTTGTTCTAACGAGCTATCACTCCACTCGTAACTGTGTTCTAATAGCTGCATGCCAGAGGTCACTCGTGCTGCCGGTCCACGGCCCGGTCCCGCCCCAGTAAGGGCCGGGTCCGGGGGCGTGCCTCCCGGCTTCCCCCACACGGGGCCGACCTGCTGCCGGATGACCTGGCATGGGGTTCCTCACAGCCACGTCTGCTCAGCAGGTCTCCGATGGCGGGTTCCTGACCAGCCATTAGTCCCTGGACACCACTGACGTAGACGCACCGCTGGAGGTGACCTATGAGCACAGATTTCGAGCGCATCATCCGGCAGAACAGCCAGCGCCTCGCCGACCTGCGGAAGACGACGGCGGAGATCGAGCGGGATGTCGCAGCGGCACGGACTTCCCTGGAACGCGAATTCGCGCGCGCGGTCAGCACGGCCGAGGGCCGGCCGATCTTCGTGCGCGGCGCCTGCCAGTGCAGCCCGGACCGCACTGGGGTGGATGCCGAGCCGGGCTCCGGCTGGGCGCCGGTCCCGGCGCCGCGGGAGCCATTCGGCCAGGAAACCGTCGACCCCGGGTGCCCCGTGCACTCCAGCGAGCGGCAGACCACACGACGCGCCAGCGCCGCCCACGGCCCGGCTATGCGACGGCCGCTGCCGCTGGCGGCGAAGGCGGCCATCGGCGGGGTGGCCACCGTGACGCTCATCGTCATCCTGGTGCTGGTGCTGGCCGGAAGCGGATCGAGCTGGCCGGCCAGCGTGGCCCAGGTCCAGTCACGGATCGCCGTGGCCTGCCGGAACCCGGACGTGAAGTCGGAGCCAGGCCAGGTCAACTTCGCGTGCGCGAAGTCCACCCGGCCGATCCTCTGGGTGTTCTCGCTGATCACCAGCGACAACAATGCCAATTTCGCGGACCCGCGGACAGGCAGGCGGGGCCTGGAGCCGATCACCCCCGCGCAGGGCGGCCTGGTGGCCGCCTCGCTCAACCTGCATCACCCGTACGACCCAGCCAACCCGGTGGACAGCCTGCAGGTCGCCGCGCGCGCCATCAATGACATCATCGGCGGCGCCACGGTCACGGGCACGAACGGCAACCCGGTCGTGCAGCCTGGACTGGAGAGCTACCCGGCGAACTGCGCCCGGTACACGGGTTCGGCCGCGATGAGTGCCCGCCAGGGTTTTCCCGACGTCTGCGCCCGGCCCGTGACCAGCACCTCCGGGCGGGCGGCCCTGGTGGCTGATGTCTTCCGCAAGTGGATGCAGGGCGCTCCGGAAGCCGCTGCCAAGGATGCTGCCGTGCTGTTCGGCAACGCGGACAACCCTGGTGACCCGCAAGTGCGCGCCATCCTCCGCCAGCTGCCGATCCTGGAGCAGTCGTCCTGACCTGAGCCCGCGGCACCCGCCCTGGTTCTTCTCTTCATCGTAAGGAGGTGGGCTTGTTGCCTTCCGCGAGTAAGCCGTGGTGGCAGCAGGCAACGGCAGTGATCAGCCTCGGCGCGGGCGGGGCGGTGACCGGCTTTTCCTTTGCGCCTAAAGCGACCGTGGACATCACGTCGCCGTCCAGCATGCCGCTCAGCCTGCTGGCTATGGAGCACACGACGCGGCAGGCGGCCAAGGCGGCGCCCACTGATTCAGCGCTGCGGGCCGCGATCGTCAAGGTGGCCAATTACTACTTGCAGCTGGCCAAGAACAAGACGCCCGCAGAGATGGAAGCGATCATCTGGCAGCACGACAGCCTGGACGGGGCGGATCACGGGGAAACCTGCGCGGCGTTCGCCAGCATGACGCTGGAACTGGCGGCCCAGGTGGTCGGTGAGCGGAGCTGGGTGACCGGGGGGAGTTCGTACCCCTGGCCGGTGCATGACTGGGTTGACGCTCGGGTTGACCCGAACCCGGACTCACTGGGCATCACGTCCGTCCTGCAGGACGCCGAGGCGCACCACCGCTGGCACGCGCTGGGCGACGGGTACGCGCCGCAGCCCGGTGACTGGGTGCTGTTCAGCGGGCATGTCGAGGTGGTCACCAGCTACTCCGGCGGCGTGCTGCAGACCATCGGCGGCGACTCGCTGCCGAACTTCTCGGTCAACGCGCACGACTACCCCGCGCCGCTGGCCGCGCAGGGCGTGGCCGGCTTCGTCAACAACGGGGCACTCACGACCGGCGCCGGAGCGGGAACGGCCAGGTCCGCCATCACCACCACGACGGGAGCCTCTACCACCGGAGTCTCCACCAGCACCGGATCCAGCACCGGATCCAGCACCGGATCCACACGATCTGCCGAGGGCACGGCTCAGCTCGCGGCGATTCCCGGGCACGAGGAGCTTCCGGTCAACCAGCCAGCCAGGCCGGGCACCCCGGGCTCGGCGGCGATCCCGGGAACCCGGGTGCCTGCTCCCCGCCACGCCCAGGACGCAACGCCGCGGCCGCACACGGCACCGTCGCAGCCCACTGCGGCGGCCGCAGCGGCGGCACCGGCTGCGGGCACACTGGGAGGCGGCGTCGCCGAGATCCCGGGTCTGCAGGCGAGCGAGTCGCCGGGCACGGCCGGGGCGGCCGCCGCGCGGCGGCCGGCCTACCGGCGGCACCAGCCACGGACCACCGCGCGGGCCACCGGCGCGAGCAGTGCCAGGGAGGCGTTCATCCGCGCCGTGGGCCCGGGCGCCATCGCCGCCCAGCGCAAGTACGGCGTCCCGGCCGCGGTCACGATCGCACAGGCCATCGACGAGTCGGACTGGGGCCGCAGCAGCCTTGCATCCGTGAACCACAACTTGTTCGGCATCAAGGGTGTCGGGCCGGCGGGCAGCGTGGACCTGCCCACCCAGGAGTTCCTGAACGGCCAATGGGTCAGCCAGAACGCGGCGTTCCGCGTGTACCACACCGTGGGGCAGAGCATTGACGACCATGGCAAGCTGCTGGCCAGCAGCGGGTACTACACCCGGGCCATGGCCGAGCGGCGCTCGCCCAACGCGTTCGCGTCCGCTCTCACGGGCGTCTACGCCACGGCGCCCGACTACGGGAACCAGCTCATCGCGCTGATGCGCCAATACAACCTGTACCGGTTCGACGCCGGCCTCGCCGGGAGCCCGTCCTCGGCCACGCCCGGCCCGTCCTCGGCCACGGCCAGCGCACCCGCGGCCGACGCGGCGATTCCCGGGACTCCGGCCGTGGCTGTGCCACCAGCGCCCCGCTCCCCGAAGGCAGCACCGCGACCGGCGGCCCCGCCCCCGGCCAGCCCGCAGCCGGCCACGACCGCGACCCGGCACCCTACGACGTCGCCCACGGCCACCCCGCGCCCCACCGCAACGCCGACGCCCACCCCGCGCCCCCCCGCAACGCCGACGCCCACCCCGCACGCCACGAGGTCGCCGGGCACCACGTCGTCCGCCAGCACGTCACCTGCCACGGCCCCGCGTGCCACCGGTGCGCCCGCGCCCGCGTCGCCGGCCGCCACGCCACCCACCGCGACGCCACCGCTCACCCCGACGCCACCAGCCACCACGACGCGCACCGCGGCACCACGCACCGCGGCACCACGCACCGCGGCGTCACCGGCCAACACGTCACCCGCGGCAACCCACGCGCCCGCCGCCGCTTCCCGCCCACCGGCGGCGCCACCGGCGGCGCCGGCCGACCGGGGCGGCACCGCCGCGGCCGCGCCGGGGCTGGCCGCCATCCCAGGCATCGCCCCCCCGACCAGCACGGGGCAGCGGGCCGCGGCCGGAAGGCAGTCAGGGACGGGGATTCCGCTGCGTGCCGTCAACCGGGCCCAGTGGATCGCCGGGGATCACGCGGGAGTGGGCGGCGCCAGCTCGTCGCCCGGCGCTAGCTCGTCGCCCGGCGCTAGCTCGTCGCCCGGCGCTAGCTCGTCGCCCGGCGCTAGCTCGTCGCCCGGCGCTAGCTCGTCGCTGGGCGCCGGCATCGAGCTGACGGCGGCGCGGATCCCGGTCCCTGGCAGCGGCGCTGCCGGTACCAGCGCGGACCGGGCAAGCTCTGCCGCCGCCACCGGCCAGCCCCGCCCCGCGCGGCCCGCGATTCCCCGGGCCACCGAAGACCGGCTGGCGGACCTGCAGTCTTCCGTCACTCCCCCGGCAACCCGCGACCGGCCGTCCGCCGCGGCCGGACCCCGCACGGCCAGCACGCCGTCCATCCCCGGCCCATCGCCCGCCAGCGCCGCCCCGGACGCCAGCCAGCTGGCCAGTGTTCAGGCGCTGGTATCCCGCGCCGTGGAAGAGCGGCTCGCCGATCTGCAGTCCTCGGGCGTAGCCGCCGCGGGGTCGGCCGCGGCCATGGCCGGGCCGTCGGCGTCACGCGCGAGCGCGCCGGCGCGCCCGCAGCTCCGGCGGGCCGCGGGCTCCCGGGTCCGTCTGTACCAGGCCGCCCTGCCGCCGTCGGTGCGGAACGCCTTCGTCACCACCGCCAAGGCGGCGCTGATCCGGGACGAGCTGCTGTACCGGGACGTGGCTACCCAAAGCGGGATCAGCTGGAAGCTGCTGGCCGCCTGTGACTGGATGCAGTGCCAGGCCAGGCCGGGTTTCTCAGCGGTCCACGGCGAGCGGCTCGGCACGGTCAACGCGGACGGGACCGTCTACCCGACCCGGTCGGCGGCGCTGCTGCAGTGCGCCGACGACCTGCTCCACCTGGCCGGATCGGTGTACGGCATCGACCTGACGGCGCGGGTCTGCCTGTCCGTCGCCGACCTGGCGAACGCCTTCGCCGCCTTCCGCTGGGGCCGGCTGCTGCGGGCCCATAACACCTCGGCGATGGAGTTCCCGTACTCGGTGGCCGGGCTCACCGTGCAGCACCTGAACATGCGCTGGCCGAGGGTCCCCGACGCTCCCGCCCCGGACAAGCCGGGTGGGCGGTTCCGCAAGCCATTCGGGGCCGTGCCGATCGTGCTCGGCCTCCAGTACCCGGCGACGGTCTAGCCACCGCCGGCCGAGCAGGAAGGTGAATCATGGTTCGTCTGACGTTCCCAGCCGGCCGCGGGGCGCGCCCGGCCAGCCCCGGGCAGCCCGGCGCGGCTGAGCCCGGACCGTGGGCCGGGCCCTACCGGGCTGACGGCACCGGGGCGGCGGGTTACCGGGGCAGGCCGCCGCGGCCGCCGCGGCGGATCCCGCTGTCGGTCAAGTGGGCGGTGGCTGTGGTGCTCACCGGGCTGCTCTTCCGCCGCGCCATCGCGTCGGTGGTGCTCACCGCGCTCGCCGCCACGCTGCACCTGCTGGGCATCGGGGTTCACCTGCCCACCGTCCGATTCGGCTGGCCGTGGCAAAGCGTCAGCACCGGGACGAGCCACAACACCGACCTGGGCCCGTGGGTACTGCAGAAGATCGAGGGAATCTCCCGGCCCGCTCTGGGGCAGGCCACCTTCACCTTCGTGTTCACCCACAAGGTCTCGAAGAGCCTGGGGATCTGGCCGTGCTGGTACGCCAGTACCTTCTACGCGGTGGGTCACGCGTCCGCGACCGTGAACCTCAACCCCGGACCCGGGTGGTGGGCCCCGGCCACCGGGCACTACCGGTTGCAGGTGCTCAAGGCACCCATGGCCGGAAAGCCGGGTCGGGTTTCCGTCCGGATGACGCTGCCGCCGCCGCAACTCCCCCGGTCCGCGCACGACGTGGTGATCGACAACATCCCGTCCCGGCCGCTCGCCACCCAGCACAGCTGGACGTACCCGGGACTTGGCTGCGGCGCCATCCTGCGGCCCCAGTTCCCGCAATCGGTGCTGTACGCGCAGGCGCAGCAGATCGCGTTCTACAAGGCCGCCCATTCGGCCACGATCACGCGCCCGCTGCTCACCAGCGCGGAGACGCAGGCCAGCCGGACCATCCGGGACAACTTCATCCAGCCGACGGTCAATGCTTTCGGGTACACCCTGGAGAGCTTCTCGATCCGCTGGGCCCCCCGCTGATCAGGCGGCCGGTAGCGAGCACTCGGCGGGCCGGCGGCAGCGGTCCGTAGACCGGCGGCAGCGGTCCGCAAGGCCGGCGGCAGCGGTCCGCAAGGCCGACGTCACGGGCTCGGGGTGGCCGCCGCGGCAGGAGTAGACGGCGCCGGGCTCGCGGGGGCAGTGGTGCTCGCCGGAGCGGCGGTGCTTGCTGGGGCGGACGTGGCCGGCGTGGTGGCCGCGGTGCTCGGCGTGGCCGACGGGACAGCCGTGCTGGAGGCGGCGCGGGACGGAGTGGCTCGCGGCGTGCTGCGGGACGGGGTGCTGGCGGCCGGCGCGGCACCCTGGGCGGGACCGAGCAGGTCGGGCGTGTGCACGGGATGCTGGCTGGGGGTGAGCAGGAGCACCATCGCGGCCACGATGACGCCCAGGACGGCGACCAGTCCGCCGGCGGCCGCCCCGGCGGCCAGCGCGCCGTGCTGCCGGCGGTACTCGGTACGCCGCCGGTCGCGCAGCCAGGTGGGCAGGGCGGCCCGCTGGGCGGCCCAGCTGTTGACCGGGGCCGCCGCCATCCCGAGCGTGGGAAAGACCAGCAGCGCCGCCAGCAGGGCCCCGCTCAGCTGGGTGACCCGGCTGAGCGCGGCGGCGATGCCCGCCAACCCGAGCACGGCGAGCGAAGTCTCCGCCCAATTGGCTCGCAGCGCCTCCCACCACTTCGCCTGCTCACTGGTCTTGGGGGTACGCAGGAACGCCGCCTTCCGGGCGAACAGCCCCAGGACGGACGCCCGGGCCACCACCAGCGAGGTGGACTGCCAGATGAAGAACGCCCCGAGCGCGTCACGCCAGGTGGCCCCGGTGCCACGGCGCAGCAGCGCGACCGCGCGGACCAGCCCCAGCGCGACCAGGACCGGCACGGTGGCGACCAGGAACGGGGTCAGCTTGCGGAACAGCTCCCCGCCGCCGGTCGCCAGGTTCGCGGCCCCGGCCAGCAGGAAGACCAGGAACACCAGCCCGAGCAGGTCGCCGTACCACTGAATCCCCCCGGCCAGGTAGGCCCAGCGCTGGGCCCAGCTGAGGTGGTTCTCCCGGGACGGTCGGCCGGGCAGCATGGACCGCCAGTTCATCCGCAGGATCTGGATGCCGCCGAAGCACCACCGGTAACGCTGGCCCTTGAGCCCTTCGAAGGTCAGCGGCATGATGCCGCGGCCCCAGGTCTGGTCGACGTGCAGGCCCTGCCAGCCGGCCCGGAGCAGGCGCAGCGACAGCTCGGCGTCCTCGGTGATGCACCACTCGTCCCAGCCGCCCAGCTGTTCCAGGGCGACCCGCCGGATGAGGCCCATGGTGCCCGCGAAGATGGCGCCGTCGTGCTCGTTCCGCGACGGCTGGGACACGGCGAAGAAGTACTTGTAGGAGTAGTACAGCCGCCGGTAGTAGGGCGCGTGCCGCCAGTCGCGGTAGTCCTGCGGGGACTGCACGAAACCGACCCACGGCTCGGCGAACAGCGGCGCGCAGCCGCGCAGGAACCCCGGGTCCAGCTGGTAGTCGGAGTCCACCACCCCGATCACCTCGGCCCGGTCGTCGGTCAGTTCCCGCAGCGCGTAGTTCAGCGCCCCGGACTTGTAACCCGGCCAGTCCTGCAGGTGCGCGAACTTGACGCCATGATCGGCGCACCACTCCTCGACCGGCCGCCACAGCTTTTCGTCGTCGGTGTTGTCGTCGATCAGGATGACCTCGTAGCGCGGGTAGTCGAGCCGGAGCAGGCTGCGCAGCGTCTCGATGACCATGTCCGGCGGCTCGTTGTGCGCGGGCACGTGCAGGCTCACGAACGGCGGCTCGGCGCCGTCCGGCGGTGGCGCCGGCCGGGTCACCCGGCGACGCCAGTGCTCGGTCCCCAGCGCGTCACACAGCTCCCACAGGTAGGCACACGACAGAACCGCGGCGAACACCTCGAAGACCCACAGCAGGACGCCGCCGATCGTGCTGGCCAGCCCCAGGCCGGCATCGAGCGTCCAGGTCAGCGCGAACGTCAGGTAGACGACGAACAGGAACACGCTGGACGCCCAGCACAGGTGGGCGCGGGCGTTCCAGCGGCGGGTCACCGGCAGCCAGACGAGGCTGGCCAGGATCACCCCGGCCGCGCCGGCCAGCAGGTTGTGCTCGGTCGCATGCAGCAGCCGGAGCAGCCCGGCCGCGGCGGCGGCCAGCACGGCGGTGCCCACGACCGCGGTCAGGAAGCGGCGGATCGCGGCCCAGGTCCCGGCGACCCGGCGACGCGGCCGGGTGCGCAGGAACATCCCGGCCGACCCCAGCGGGGCGGCGACGATCCCGGCCAGCAACAATGCGCCGAGCATGCGCCCTCCTCGCGGTCGCTGTCACCTGGTCCCGGTGGCTCAGTCCAAGTGCCCGCGAACGGCCAGATCATTCCGCGCATATGCCCACGTATCGCCGGAAGCAGGCGGAGCCGGCCACCGGCGACACGGCTGCCGGCGACACGGCTGCCGGCGACACGGTTGCCGGCTACCGGCTACCGGCGACACGGCTGCCGGCGATACGGCTACCGCTATGCGCGGGCAACTTGCCCGCAATTATGCACCCCGCGATTTTCCGCGCGCTCAATTACGGCGTGCCGTTGCGGCCCCAGCGGCGGCTGCCCCGGTAATTTCTTGCCGTCTCATTTTTTTGGCCACCGGGAATTCTCATTCCGGTGTCAATTCACCATAATCGCGCACACGCCCCGCCCGGGGCAGAGGGGGTATTTCGCATGCGAATGGTACGGACATTGCTGGCCTGCGGCTCAGCTGTGGTGCTGACCGGCGGGCTGGCGCTCACCGCCGGCGCCACCTCGAGCCTGGCCGCCACCCACGGCCGGGCCGCACAGCACACCACGCACCACCCGTCCGCGCAGCACCAGGCCGAGGTCAAGGCGGCGCTCGTCAAGTACCTCGGCTCGCACCCGCTGCCGCAACTGACCCACACCGGCCAGGCGGTCCCGAAGGCCAAGAACGCCCCAGCCGTGGACAGTTACAACTGGTCCGGGTACGTGGACGCGGCCACCAACGCCATCCCCGCCTACAACAGCGTCAGCGGGAACTGGACGACCCCGACCGTCACCTGCACCGCGCAGGACTCCATCACCTCGGAATGGGTCGGCCTGGACGGCTTCGGCAGCAGCACCGTCGAGCAGGACGGCACCCTCGGCTGGTGCTTCCAGGGCACCGCCTACTACTACACCTGGTGGGAGATGTATCCCGCGGGCACCATGATCGTCGGCGCCACGCTGACGCCCGGCGACGCGATCAGCGCCTCGGTCTCCCGCAGCGGCATCACGTACCGGCTGGCGGTGACCGACACGACGCACCCGGCCAACAGCTTCGTCCAGTACTCGAACTGCTCCGTGAAGTGCACCGACGCCAGCGCGGAATGGGTCGCCGAGCGGCCCGCCTTCTCCACCACCGGTATCGCCCCGCTGGCCAGATACGGCACCTGGACGGTGACCAACGCCCAGGAAACCTACCGGGGCACGCCCGGGAACATCTCAGCCGCGCCGAGCTACTTCCGGGTCAACATGCTGGACTCCACCGCCACCTACGACCTGTCCACGCCTGGGGGGCTGACCGGCGGTGGCAGCGGCTTCACCACCACCTGGCACAACAGCTACTAGGGCCAGGCGGGCCTGGTAGCCGCGCCGTCCGTCCCGCCGGGGCCCCGTACCGCACCGGCCCCGGCGGGACCCGCACGGCTACGATGCGCCGCATGAGGTTCGCGATCTCGATACCGCAGCTGTACTCCGATGGGGAATTCGACCCGGCGGCGTTCCGCGCTTACCTGGCCCGGGCCGAGGAACTCGGCTTCGACAGCGCGTGGGCCCAGGAGATGGTGCTGGGCGCGGCGCCGCAACTGGGCCCGCTGGAGACGATGACGTACGCGGCGGCCTGCAGCACCACCCTGCGGCTGGGCTGCGTGGTGTTCGTGTCCACCCTGCACAGCCCGGTCCACCTGGCCAAAAGCCTCAGCTCGCTGGATCAGCTCAGCGGCGGGCGGATCGAGGCCGGGGTAGGCACCGGAGGCCCCGGCCGGCCGTTCGCCGCGTTCGGGGTGCGGCCGGACCGCTACGTAGCCCGGTTCACCGAGGGCGTGCAGCTGATGAAGGCGCTCTGGACGCAGCCGCGGGTCACCTTCGACGGCGAGTTCTGGCAGCTCCAGGACGCGGCGATGGAGCCGAAGCCGCGGCAGAAGCCGTACCCCCCGCTGTGGTTCGGTGCGAACGGCCCGGCCGCGCTGCGCCGCGCGGCGGCGCTGGGTGACGGCTTCTTCGGCGCCGGCTCGACGCCGACAGCGACGTTCGCCGAGCAGATCCAGCTCGTGCGGTCGGCCCTTACCGAGGCCGGCCGCCCGGCCGGGGATTTCGGCCTGGCCAAGCGCGTGTACCTGGCGGTGGACGACGACGCCCGGCGCGCCCGGGACCGGATCAACGGCGCGCTGGAGAGCCTGTACGGCCGGCGGGTGCAGCAGATCGAGGCGGCCGCGGTGGCCGGAACCCCGGCCGGCTGCGTGGCGGCGCTGCGCGAGGTGGCCGCGGCTGGAGCCGAGCTCATTCTGTGCACCGCGCTGTTCGACCAGGCCGAGCAGGCGGAGCGGCTGGCCAGCGAGATCATCCCGCAGCTGAGGTGACGGTGGTATCGGCCTGGCCGCAGGGCACCCCCGGGCACCGGCTGCGGCGGCGTCCCCTGGGCCACTCCCGGGCCAGCGGCGATACTCGGGTAATGGCCGATGATGAGCCACCCGCCGGCCCGGAGGTGCCGCTGCGCCGGCTGCCTGCCGCGCAGCGCAACGCCATCCGGGTAGAACGCATCCTCGACGCGGCCGGCCAGCTCGTGGCCGAACGCGGATACGAGAAGATGACCACCTCCCAGGTGGCGCTGCGCGCGGGCGTGTCGCCGGGGGTGCTGTACCAGTTCTTCGCCGACAAGCGGGCGATCGTGCAGGCGGTGGCCAGCCGGAACCTGGACCGTTACCTGGAGCGGCTGGACCAGGCCGCGCAGTCCGGCCTGCGGCTGACTGGCACGACACCGCCGACGCGGCGCTGGACCTGTTCGTCGCCATGTGCCGCGCCGATCCCGGCTTCCGGGTGGTCCGGTTCGGCGATGTGGCCGACGTACGGCTGCTCGGCCTCACCGCGGACAACGACTCCGTCCTGGCGGTCCGGCTGGGCGTGCTGCTCGCCGCGCAGGGCGGCGACCCGGCGGAGGTGCCCAGCGAGGGCACCCTGATCATGGCTATCAAGATCGCCGATGCGCTGGTCCGGCTGGCCTTCGCCGCGGCACCCGGCGGCGACCAGCACATCATCGACCACGCCAAACGGCTGATCAAGATTCACCTGGACCTGTCCGGCCCGGCAGCCGCACCGTAACGTGCCGATGCGCGACCCGTACCACCGGCCCGGGCACGCCGGGCGTCGTCGTCCACCGCCAGGTACACGCGCTTGGCCAGGCCGAAATCCCCGGCCGGCCGGGCGGCCCGGCTGCCGCCCGCCGAGGCGCTGCGCATCCTGCGACCGGGGGCGGGCCGGCCGGATGGCGCGCCGGGGCGCCCCGGCGCGCTACAGCTCCAGCGTCATGAACCTGCTGGTCGGACTGTCCGGATAGGTTCCGAACGGCCCGCACGGGGTGAATCCCGCCCGCGCGTACAGCGACCGCGCGGGGGCGAACGCCGCCATCGACCCGGTCTCCAGGCTCAGCCGGCGCAGCCCGCGGGCCCGGGCCACGCCGATCAGGTGGGTCACCATCGCCCGGCCGATGCCCTGGCCGCGGGCTTCCTGCGCGGTGTGCATCGACTTCAGCTCACCGTGCCGTTCGCCCAGTTGCTTGACCGCGCCGACCGCGAGCGCCCGCCCGGACCGCCGGTAACTGTAGAAGCTGACCGCCGGGTCCAGGAGCCCGGCCAGGTCCAGCGCGAAGACGCCCTCCGGCGGGGTGGTGGCGCGGGCGAAGTCGAGGTGCCGCTGCAGCAGGGCGCGGACGTCCGGGGCACGCGGATCATCGGGCTCGATCGCATCCTCGGGCACGGCTTTACTGTACGGCCCTTGTCCCGGCCGGGCTGGTTGGTGATCGGTCGGGCCGGGCGGGGATGGGGCGCGCGGGCCGGACGGGGATGGGGCGCGCGGGCCGGACGGCGATACTGGCGGTATGGGACACCGCCAGTCCGGCGCTGATCGCACCGTCTCGGCGGATGTCGGGTCGGGGACCGCGGAACTGCTCGGCGACCTGGACCGGCCGGGCTCCTGGGTGCTGATGGTCAACGGCATCCCGCAGTCCCACGTCGACCTGGACGACCCGGAACACCTGGAGTTCGAGTACATGCGCCGACTCGGGCACCTGGCCGACCTGGCCGCGCCGGAGCGGGAGCCGCTGCCCGCCCTGCACCTCGGGGCGGGCGGCCTGACCCTGGCCCGGTACATCGCGGCGACCCGGCCCGGCTCGTCCCAGCTGGCCGTGGAGTCGGACGCCGACCTGGCCGACCTGGTACGGACGCGGCTGCCGCTGCCCCGGCCCGGGCGGGCCGGCGGCCGGGTGCGGATCCGGGTGGGCGACGCCCGGGCCGAGCTGGCCCGGCTGCGCGCGAGCTGGTACGGCCTGGTGGTGGCCGACCTGTTCTGCGGCGCCCGGACGCCGGCCCACCTGACGTCCGCCGAGTTCGACGCCGCGGTCGCCCGGGTGCTCCGCCCGGGCGGCGTGTATGCGGTCAACATCGGCGACGGGCCGCCGCTGGCGCACCTGCGGGCCCGGCTGGCGGCGATCCGCTCGGTGCTGCCGCACACCTGCGTGCTGGCGGACGCCGCCGTGCTGCGCGGCCGCCGGTTCGGCAACCTGGTGCTCGCCGCCAGCCAGGGTGAGCTGCCCGTGGCGGCGCTGGCCCGCCGGGTGGCGGGCGACCCGTTCCCGGGGCGGCTCGTGTCCGGGGCGGACCTGGATCAGCTGGTCGCCGGGGCGGCCCCCATTACCGACGCGGCCAGCGCGCCCTCCCCCGCACCGCCGCCGGGCCTGTTCACGTAGGGCGGCCAAAGCCGCGGCCGGTGAGCCGGAGCGTGACCGGCCGAAGCCCGCAGGAGACCCAGGTCCCGCGAGGCGCCCGTTGGTCACCTTGTTCGAATTTCGCCTTGACTAGAACATATGATCGAATGTAGGTTCGACACGAAGGGAGGTGCCGCCCTGGAGCGAGCTGGCGGTGATCTGAGATGGCAAGCACAGATGCGATGTACGAGGCGTGCCGTGAACTTTTCGCTAGTTACCCGCTGGCAACCAGCACCGATGATGACAGCGGCACCGTGCAGTCCATGGTTCTCATGCTATTGGACGGCAGCGATATCGGGTTCTTCGTGCTCCTGCGCGACAGCAGCACGAGCACATCTGCATTCTCGCTCCATCCATGGCGTGAGGCGACGGTTATACACATCAGGGCCGCAGCGCACGCCGCCGTCCCTGGTGTAGTGGCCGACGTCATCACCCGGGGAGTCCCGATTCCACGGCACGGATCCTTGTTCGGATGGCACCAGGGAACCAGCATCACCGCGCTCATAGCGTTCTACGCAGAGCACAGTCGAGCGCGCCCATTGCCCTCCTGGGCCGTCATGCCCCGCGTCGGAAGCCCGGAGGAGCAGTGGCCCCCCTTCACCCAGGAGTCCTTCTTCGGGACGTGGTTCTGGGAGCATTACACGGCGGGACGCATCATTCCTCTCGGCCACCTGATCGCCGAGTTCCCGGAAACGGTCTTCTGGATCGATACGAAGAGCGATCTAGGCTCCGACTGCTGTGTCGTGGCGAGAAATGTCAGCGGCCCCGATGGCCTTATCCTGCGGCGTGGCCGCTACACCTATCATCAGCCGCTCCGCGCCGGATGGCCGGTGCCGTCACTGGCCACTCTGCTCTCGCACTCCGACAAGACCGACCTCGCCACCCGGTTCGAGTTTTCTGGGCCTAACTAGCCTGCCGCCGTCGGGGTCGTGCATGATTAGCCGCCACAACATCGTCGGCCGGCTCTAACGACAGCTCCTGACATGAGTTCCCGCGGGCGCCGGCCGGCCAGTCATCGTCCGCCTGACCCTTCGCGAAAGACCAGCATCGGTGATGTCCGCGCCAGCGATATCCACACCTCTGAGCTGAGCGCCGGAAAGATCAGACCCGCGCAGGCAAGCCATGGAAAAGTCTGCCCCGCGAAGATCCGCACCGCGCAGCGAAATTCCTTGCAGATCGCTGCGGACGAACGAGGCTCCAGGCGCCACAGCACCAGCCAGGCTCAGGCGAGTCAGGAGGAGCCCATTGAAGTCAGCGCCCGACAGCGTGGCGCCGCGGAGGTCGGCCGCGTTAAGCATCGATTGCGTAAGCCTGCGGCCTGCCAGGTTAACCGGTCCGCTGGACGGCACCTTGGCACGGCCAGCACCCAGCTTGGGCAGTATCCCGCTGGAACTGGCCTGCCAGAAGAGAACTGCGATCACTATCATTCCGGCGCCTACCGCTGTCAGGGTCAGCCATGAGCGGCGACTCCGGTTAAGTGAGTCATCTGCCGCCGCGAAGAGCAGGGTGGCGACGGTCTGGCCGGCCACTATCAGCGCTCCCCACACGCCGAAGAAGCGCCCGGCCAGTGCCACCACGGTAACGGCTAGAGCAGGCCATACCCAGGCCGAGCTACGACGATGGCGTGGGGGCGATAGCGGCTCGGTAGCGCCGCCCTGGGGTTGGCCCCCGGCCGAGGTTGCACCGGCGCTGGCCGGCGCCTGTGATGAAGCGCCCATATCCGGAGATTCTGACCCACCGGTCACCCTAGCAAGGTAGCGCCTCTGGAAACTGCGGAGGTACGATCAGGCAACTGGAGGCGCCCATGTTCGCCACACTTCGCTCAGGATTTGGTCAGGAACACCGGGCCCGAGCGCTGATGGCTGTTGCTTGGTTGATCATGGCGACAGGGGTGACGAGTCTCTGCATACAGAAACCACCTATTCAGCCCCCCGGAAGTAATCCGGGGGGCAAGGGGCGGTCGAAAAGATGCCCGGTCTGCGGACGTCGAGTGGTTCCTCAACGGAGAGGCTACTGCATCTGCCAGAATTGCGGGCACGAGTTCCTGGCCAGTGAAGCAGACGACTACCGGCGCCGGTAAACTGTGGCAGACGTCTCGGGCATCGTATCAGGAACACGACAGGCTATTGGCCAGTATTTCAGTGTTGTAAGCGTTCTTCCTTCCATTCTCTTGGTTATCTATGTTTTTTTTCTTCTCCACTCGGAGGGCTGGCGAGGGCCGCCCGACTGGAACAAATCCGTTATAGCCCTCGGCGGCCTCGGCCTTGGTGGCGTAGCACTCCTAACGGTAACAGGAATCGCAATCGCCCTGGTCCTCCATCCTTTGCAGTTTGTTATGACGCAAATACTCGAAGGATACTGGGGATCTAGCTGGCCATTCCAGCACATCAGGTCCACCCGGATTGGCCGCTATCGCGAAAAGCGGCAGTGGCTAGCAGACGTGGCAGGTGAGGCTTCCGACGCCCTTGATGACTGGGACATCTCACAAGGCGTTGACCACCGGGTACGGCTACTCTCCCAACGCGATGAGGCGAAACGGGTGGCACTGAGCTATCCAGAAAAGCCAGATCATATAATGCCGACACGCCTTGGCAATATGCTACGCCGATACGAAATACTCGCTGGTCAGCCCTATAACCTCGATGCTCCGACCCTGCTGCCTTACCTAGCTCTGGTTGCGCCACAAGGACACAGCGACTATCTCGATGACCAACGCTCCGCAATGGACCTGGCGGTGCGGACTACCATGACTTTTGCACTGGCGTTCCTTGCGACAATATCTTACCTGTGGCATAGCGGGCTCTGGTTGTTGGTCGCCCTCATCCCCTACGCCCTGACATACCTCTGCTACCGCGGGTCGGTCGTAGCGGCGCAGAGCTACGGGATAGCGATGTCAACCATAATTGCCCTTAATCGCTTCGCGCTTTATGAGAGCTTGCATCTGCCCAGCCCATCCACCACGTTCCAAGAGCGCCACGCCAACGGTACACTCATGGACCTGCTAGGCGGCGAAAGCAATGTGTCCGCGCAGTATCACTACCCACAACCACCAGCTCCTCCATAAAGACTCCCTGCCAATCCGGTCATTTCCAGCGGTAAGCTTCGACCGGGCGCAGCGCCGCAACGTGCATGGGAAGTCATTCCGCCCGGGTGCTGCCGGGGCTGGCCGAGACAAGCCACGGAAGGCTACCGGCCAGGAACCCGCGGGCGGCTGGATCACGCATCCGCCACAGTCCTGCGTCTATCACGAAGTGCGCCATGAGTGTCCCGAGATAGGCGCCGAACAGCAGCCGGATCGCGGGCGGAGACCCGTGCAGGTGTGATGCGACGCTGAGCAACGCTCCCCCGGCCAGCGCAACATTGCAGAAAATCCAGATCCGGCGCGATCGCCCTGTTCCCTGGCGGCTCCCGGCCGCCAGCAGCCCGACGAGCAGCAGGTACTGGAACCCGTGCGCGATGGTCATGCCGCCGACCGCCGCGTACGGCGACCGGAACACGAAGATTGGAAGCGGGAACAGCAGCGCCATCAGGTACATGGCGCAGAACCCGGCTGGCCGGCCGGCCCGTGCCCGCCGGGATATGGCCAGCAGCCCGGTTCCGGTGGAGATCGCGAACAGGGCACCGGCTAGTCCGGACAGCTGCCCGGCGCCCGGCCGGAGAGCGAGCTGCAGGAGACCGGGCTGGGCGGTCAGCGCGATGATGCCGGCTGCCCCCGCCCCGGTGAGCGCCCGGCGCTCAGCTGGTCGCAGGGGCTTGACCTGGAAGGCTGAGGCGGCGAGCGCCACCATGCCGACGTTCTGCTTCTGAAAGTGGAAGACCTGCCAGGCGAAGAGGGCCAGGAGAAGCCACGTCACGGCCGCCGGGGACAGCACGGCGGCCGTGACCGCCCCGGCCAGGATGAGGCCGGCTGGAAGGCAGAGATAGCGCCGTGGCCGCCGGAACGCCTGAGCGCGGACGCCGGGCAGCGTGTAGAGCCAGCCTGTTGCCGCGACGTGGACGGAGGAGCCGAGGAACAGCAGCGCCGCCAGCCCTCGGCCCGGAGCAGCCGCCGCTGGCGGCGCGAGCACGGCCGCCCCGGCGAGGGCGCACCCGGTGAGGGTTACCGTCGTCCAGACCCAGGTGCGGGCGCCGGGCCGCCTGCCGGGTGCAGTGCCACTCCGGGCAATGGCCGGGTGGCTGGCCGCGGGGGTGCCCGCCGGCCGGGCAGCCGGGCGGCCGATGGGCAGGTCAGCCGCCACCGCAGCCGCCTGCCGCGCCGGCGTTGGCCGCGGGGATCACCACGAGCGCGATGAACAGCACAACGGCGCCGCTGGCGATCGACAGGACCAGGCCGATGCCTAGCCGGGCCCACCGGCCGCGGCGGGGACGTCGTCCGCGCGGAGGCCCGGCCGTGCCAGGCAGTTCCTGCAGTGGAGTCACAGCGGCACACTATTCTGCTACCCGATACATCGTCAATCGGTACACCGGGGTCCGGACTATCACCCGCGCATCATCCAGCACTGACCGCGCTGGCCGAGAAGGCCGGGCACCTGGCGCAAGCGCTGTTCCGCCGCGTGCGCCGGTCCGGAGAGCTCCGGGACGACGTCAGTGAGGCCGATATCGTCCTGCTGCTCGTAACGGTCATGCTGGCTGAGCGAAGCTCAGGCCGTGCCGCTGCGCGGGCGGGACACGGTTTGCTGTGCCCAGCCGGTCGCCTGGCCGCCTGCGGTGGCGGTCACGGTCACGATGGCCTGCCCGGGCGGGGTGGGGATGGTGGCCCGGAAGGTGCCGCCAGGCCCCGCAACGGCCTGGATCAGAGCCAGGGGTTGTCGTTCCAATGGCTAACATTGTAGGAATGCCAGGGCCGGCCGGAGGAAGCGCCGTACGCGTGGGCAGGGCCCGCACACTTGCTCAGGTGTACCGGCACTTCGGTGAGGTTGACGCCGCCGGAACGTCGCCGCTGTACGAGCGCGTCGCCATCGCCCTGAGCGAGTCCGGCGAGGCGCTGCGCGCCATCGAGGCGGCGCCGGCGCGCAAGCGGCACCCCACGGTGATCCTCGCGGCGCTGCACGACCTTGCCCTCGCCGGACGCGCCCCGGCGCTTGCCGCGGCTTATGCCGCTGCGGACGGCGACGCTGCCGCTGGCGCGGCAATCGACACGCTGCTGCGAATGACCGGCCCGGTCGTGGCCATCGCCGTGCGCCGTCCGACGCGGGCCAACGAGACCGGACGCTGCGCCGTGCTGTATCCGGCCATCGCCGAGGCGGCGCGCCGGGTGGGCGCGAATGCGGTGGGGCTGATCGACGTGGGTTGTTCGGCTGGGCTCAATCTCAATGTCGATCGTGTTGGCATCACGTACAGCAACGGGCAGTCGCTGGGCGACCCGTCATCTCCCGTGCAGCTGCCGTGTTCGATCGTGGGAGACCGGCCCATCCCGGCGCGGGCGATGCCTGAGGTCGTCGCCCGGGTCGGCGTTCAACCTCGATCCGGTCGATGTGACCGACGCGGATGACGCCCGGTGGTTGCGCGCCTGCCTGTGGCCGGACCAGCCGCAGCGGGCCGCGAGACTTGCTGCGGAGATGGCGCTGTCGGCGTCGGCCCCTCCACTGCTGCTGCCGGGTGACGCCGTCGAGGTGCTGCCTGGCGCCTTGGCCCGGGTGCCAGCGGACGCCCTGCCTGTCGTCACCACGACGTGGGCGCTGTCGCACTTCCCGCTCGAGAGCCGCCTGCGCTTCCTGCACCGCCTCGGCGAAGCGGCGGCCGGGCGGGCGGTGGCGTGGGTGTCAGCGGAGGGGGTCGGGGTCGCGCCGGCGATACCGACGCTCGGCGATCGCCGCGCCTCTGGCCACAGCATCATCGGCCTGGCGGTGTTCGGCCAGTCGGCGCTGCACGCCGGGGCCATCGGCCGCTGCTGGTCGCAGGGCCGCTTCCTGGCGTGGCGGGCAGACTCCTAGCGGCAATCTGGTGAGTCGGGATGTAGAGATGCAGGCCGTGGCCAGCCACGACTGAGTTGATCAGGGCCTGCAGGTGTGGCGGCGGGGGCGCTTTCGGCTGTGTCAGGACGGGTGCCCCCCGCACCCACCGCAGGTCAGCGGTGCAGGGCAGAGCAGTGGAACGTCGTGGCCAGCTTGGAGCCTCGTTTCCCCCACCAGTTGGTGAAGGTGACCGTGATCGTCCCGGCCGGGGTGTGCTCGCAGTGGTGCAGCCACGCGTCAGCGGTCGGGGCCCAGGCTGAGGCGCGTCCCGCGAAGTGGCGCAGCGGGTAACGGAAGTCCGTGGACCAGCCAGCAACCAGGACCGCGGCCAGCACAGCGACCGCGGCGATGGCCTTGGGACGCGGCCACCACCGCCCCGCGTAGGCGTCGGCCGCCACGATCAGCGCCGCATCGAGCAGCAGGATGGGCACCGTCGAATAACGGGCACCGTGTTCCACCGCGACCGTTACTGCCTGGCCCGGCCCGGCCCACGCGAACGCCGCGCTGACCACCGTGAACACCAGCCCGCCGAGCACAGCGGTAACCACGAACACCTTGCACCGCCGGGCCTGCGTAGCAACGGCGGCGGCTAGAACAACGACGATGCAGCCGCCTACGATCGCGGCGGCGCCATTCAGCCCCACGATGTCGCGCAGGTGCCAGGACAGATGCCAGCCAAGCGCCGGCAGCAGGACCTCGTGCGCGTAGTAGAGCACCACGTTAACCGCATGATGAGGTTTGAGCCGGGACTGGTGGCTGGTCAGCATGACCACGATCTGCAGCAGGCAACCGGCCGCCCAGCCCGCGGTCGCCGCGTGTTCGCGCGGCCGCCGGGGCAGCACGACCACGCGCGCCAGGAACAAGGGCGCGAAGAGGAGGGCGAGCGAGCTTGCGGTGGCGGCAGCGAACGCCACGACCGCGGCCGCGGCCGCGCCGGCCATGCTGCGCGGCCGCCACAGCGCCGCCCAGAACAGGGCGGCGAGCAGGTACCAGATGGAATTGACGCCGTTATCGGCTATCTCGAGCGGCGCCACCGGCAGCAGCACCACGGACAGGCCGAGCAGGGCGCGGAGCCAGCGTGAGCTGACGTGACCCGCGCTGGCATGGTAGGTGAACAGCCCGCACGCGGATGCGACGACAGCGCCGCCGACCGCGAGGACCACTGATGCCTGCCTGATCGGCAGCAGCGCGGCAACCTGGGCGATCAGGCGCGGGACCAGCTGGAGGTATCCGCCGTAGGACTGCAGCAGATGCCAGGGATGCGCGAGCGCCGCGGGCAGGTAGATGCCCGGGTCCTCGGCGAAGACGCTCTCCCAGGCCGGCCGACCGCCGATACGGGCCAGCATCACCAGCGCGCCAAGACCGACCACGGCCATCTGGACAAGGGCGAATGCCCAGCGGGCGAGGCCAGCGCGGGGGGCTGGTTCGGCCGGGGCCGGGAACAGATCGGCGAGCATGGCGCGAACGCCCTGGCCTGCGGCCGGTGGCGGATATGTTCCGGACCCCGTCTGGCCGAGCGCCCGCACATCCGGCGCGGACACGGGTGGGAACTTACCACCAGTTGGCCGTGTATAACCCGCTTCAACCTGCTCCCGCCGCAGTCGGGACGGGCCGGAAGGCATCCGCTGACCGTGACTGGCGGCTATCCGGCGTCATGGCTCGCCAGGCAGGGGACGATCCGCGCCGATCTGGGTAGGTTCAGCGCATGAAGAAGCTGTTCGAGCTGCTGGTCTGCTTCGTGCATCCTGTCGCCGTCGTGCTCATGTGGCTCGACCTGGCCACGGACCGGCCCGACCTGAGGCGGGGCGGGAAACTGGCGTGGGGGATCTTCGGCCTCATTCCGCTGGTGCCCTTCCTGTACGTGCTCACCGGCGGCGATCTCTGGTAACCGGCGCGGGCGGGCGGCACCCCGGAACCAGGATGATTCTCAGCTTTTACCCATCATGACCGGAAAGGCCGCAATGCCATAACGCCAAAGCCCTTGGATACGTTCGGCCCCGCATGCTGCTGGGAAGATCAACGGCAGCAATTAGCGGATCAGCGCAGCCGGGGGGCAACATGAGCTGGGGAACGGGCGGCCGGGCGGGTCCGCATTCCATACGGCCGCACCTGGATGCCCGGCTACCCGCTGCGGCCGGACAGCTGAACGCGCGCCAGTTCCCGCATGGCCGGCCGCGCGGGGCGCGTCAACGTCGGCTGTGGCGGCGGCCGGAGCATGACCCGCGCCCCTGATCGCGGCGGAAACCGGGATACTGACGGCTGCCAGCCATTCCCCTGGCCAGGGCGCCCGCATATCCTGACGGCATGGCCCGGGTTATTTCCAAGATCGTCGCCGCAATCCTGGCCCTCTGGGCCGCCTTCGCGGCCATTGGCTCGATCTTCGCCATGCTCAAGACGTTCGTCGTCATCGGGCTGATCGTGGCGGCTGCCGTCGTCCTCGTCATCGTGCTGGCCAAGCGGCGCCGCCGGGTCTGAGGTCCGCCGGGACACGGCGCCCTGTGGGCCGACGGCCACTTCTGGTTCGAAAGCGGGCAGCAGACCCGCAAAGCCCGGAACGTCGCCCGGGATCCGCGCTGCGCGATAAGCGTCGCGGCCCGGGAGTTCGATCTGGTCGTGGAAGGTACGGCGGCCCTGGTCACCGACCCGGCCACGGTGGCCCGGATGGCCGCGCGCTGGGCCGCCGAGGGCTGGCCGTGCCGGGTCAACGCCACCGGCAGCGCGCTGACCGCCGACTACAGTGCGCCGTCAGCCGGGCCGCCGCCCTGGCACGTTTACCAGGTGACGCCCAGAACGGCCACCGCCCTGGGCACCGTGGCGCCGGGCGGCGCGACGCGGTGGCGCTTCTAGGCGTGTCCGGGCCGCCCCGTAGTCAGCGCCACGGCGACGGTCACCGCTCCGGCACCGCGAAGCTGCTGCGCGCGGGCCCAGGTGGTCACGTTCGTGCCGCGGCGTAGCCGAGCAGGGCGGCGAGGCCGAGCGCGCTGCGGGGCGCGTAGGCGATGCGCCAGAGGCCGCCGTGCGCGGCGGCATACGCTTCGTCCTGCCACGGGTGGGCGCGCGCCGGTCCCGGCACGTGCAGGTCGTGCACGAGCAGCGCCGCCATCAGCACCCGGGTCGTGGCGGGCTCGAACACCTCGGCGCCGAACCGGTGTGCGCCGGCGTAGGCCGCCGCCAGTGCCCGGTTCTTCACCACCGACCGGGTCCGGGTCGGTGGGGCGAGGTGCAGCGATACGGTGGTCCCGGCGTCGCGGGCCACGGCCGCCCGCCATCGCTGCAGCCGCTTGGCGAGGGCGTAGTTGGGGCCTTGCTGCGGCACCAGGCTGTCGCTGATACCGGGGTCGGCGCCGGGCACGTAGGCCCGGCGCAGCAACCGCCCGCCGGACAGGGTGCGCAGTGGCCGGCCCGCGAGTTTCGCAGCCCGTGGCCGGGCCGCGTAGGCGCGGGCGGACCAGGCCACGGCGTCGCCCGGCACGGCATACACGTCGGTCGGCGTGGCCAGGAAGGCCAGCGCCGTATCGCGGCGGGCCGCCTGCAACCGCACGGTGAGCGCGTCGGCCGCGGCGCACACGGCCACGTTCGCGGCGCCGTCGGCGTAGACGTAGTTGCCGAGCACGAGCGGGCCGTCCAGCCCGGCCAGCCAGTCCGCGGCGGCCGGCACGTCCCGGGCCAGGTTCAGGCCCGCCTGCCGGGCGATGGCCGCGTCGGCGCTGCCCGGGCTCAGCGGCTCCGGCGCGGACGGGTTGACCGGCACCAGCAGCTCGCCCGCGGCGCGCCGGGCGGCGCCCAGCACCCGCTCCCACACCGGAGGACTGGGCAGGTCAACCGCCGCTACCCGCGCGCCCCAGTGCAGCAGCACCTCCAGCGGGCCCACCTCCGCGCCCGCGCCCAGGGCGAGCACCGTCCGGCCCGGCAGCGGCAGCCACTGCGGGTGCGCCGCCACCTCGCGCACCGCGTCGGCGCAGGACGGTTCGATGATGCCGCCGCTCACCCAGGTGTCCAGCAGGCGGGCCAGGGCGTCGCCGTGCAGCCGCTCACCCCGGTAGGGCAGCTCCAGGCGGGCGGGCGGCGATCCCGCACCGGGCACGCTCAGCGTGCCGAACGAGGCACGGGCGGGGGCGGTGGGCAGCGTATCCAGCCCGGACTCCTCCGCACCCGGCCCACGGACCCGCATCCGGGCGTGCACCGACGCCAGCCCGCCGCGGGCGATCGACAGCGCGGCGGCCCGGGAGGCCAGCCCCGCCTCCACCAGCCGGCGGAAATGGATCAGGTAGCCCGAGCGCCAGTTGGTCTCCTGCTCGGCGCCCAGCGCGCCCGCCGGGTCAACCGGGCGCAGCGCGTCCGCGACCACCGCCCGGCCCAGCGCGGACGTGCTCCGCCGCCCGTCCGCGGACTGCGGGAACACCACCCCCTCGGCGACCTCACCGTCCATCGCGCTCCCCTGTCAGCATCGGGCTGGCACCCACCCGCCGCGGCCCGGCGGCCGCCGTCCTGGCACCGGGTCCAGTCTGCGCCACCGGCCGAGGATGCCGCAGCCATCAGCTGGGACCGGCCACAGCGATGAGAAGCGCGCCGTCCCGCAGTCCACCCTGAGAGGCGCTCACCGGGAGCGCTCGAGGGAGGCAGTCATGTCTGATGACGAGGCCCAGATCCGCGAGCTGCTGGCCAGCATGGAGGAGGGGTACCGGGCCAAGGACGCCAGCCGCATCGTGGCGGGTTACGCCCCGGATGTCGTGCTCTACGAGCTGGCGCCGCCGCTGCAGGTACGCCGGGGCGAACTGGCGGAGCTGGGGGGTGGCCGGCAGGCCGACATGACGACCGCCGAGGGTGTCGAAGCCTGGCTGAGCGGGTTCGGTGCCGCGCCGTTCGAGTACGAGACCCGTGACCTGCAGGTCGCCGTCGGCGGCGATGTCGCCTACGCTCACGGTCTGAGCCGGATGGGCTCCCCGGGCCTATTCAGCCTGTGGTTCCGCACCACCATCGGGCTCCGCCGGGACGGCGGCCGGTGGCAGATCACCCTGAGTCACAGTTCCGTGCCGTTCTACATGGACGAAAAAGCCAGGGCCGCCGTCGATCTGCAGCCCTGACGCCCGGCGAACGCACCGGTCGGCGGCCCACGCTACCGGGGCGCCGGGGCCGGCCGCCCGCGGTGCCGGCCGCCCGCGGTGCCGGGCCGGCCGCCCGCGGTGCCGGGCCGGCCGCCCGCGGTGCCGGGCCGGCCGCCGCGGTGCCGGGGCCGGCCCGCCCGCGGTGGCGGCGGGCCCCTGAGCGGGACGGCTACGCCCCTAGATGATCAATTCCAAGGGGTGGCTCTGGCTGCGGAGACGAGGCGAGGGCGTCCAAGATCAGTTTGTGACAACAAACCTGGACACCCTCGCCACCGCACTGTACGTCAGGACCGATGACTGGCTGAAGGAATCGCCGCAGCTGGCGCCGTGGCGGCCGGCGATTGGCATGGCCCCGCGGCTGAGTGACGCTGAGCTGGTCACCCTGGCGGTCATGCAGGCCCTGCTGGGGTTCACCTCCGAGGCGCGGTGGCTGCGGCATGCCCGTGCTCATCTGCGGCACCTGTTCCCCTACCTGCCCCAGCAGCCTGGCTATAACAAGCGGCTGCGCGCAGCCGCCGGCCTGATCCGGCACGCCATCCGGGCCCTGGCTGACAGCACCACCGTCTGGACCGATGATGTGTGGGTCGTCGATTCCACCCCGGTGGAATGCGGCCGCTCCCGCGAGACCGCCAAGCGCAGCGACCTGGCCGGGTGGGCCGAGTACGGGTACTGCGCCAGCCACTCGCGGTACTTCTGGGGGCTGCGGCTGCAC
This sequence comes from uncultured Actinomycetes bacterium, assembly GCA_963837515.1. GTDB lineage: Bacteria > Actinomycetota > Actinomycetes > Streptosporangiales > Streptosporangiaceae > RYN-230. The sequence continues at coordinate 147,702 of CAWINT010000008.1, read as the reverse complement.
CTGGCCGCCACCCTGCAGGGCCTGCCCGTCGCCTTCGCCCTGGCCGGCGCCAAAGCCGATGAGCGCGACGTGCTGGCCGGCATGCTCGCCGCCGGCCCGGACCTGGTCGCCGCCCGGCCCGGCCAGACCCTGATCGGGGATAAGAACTACTACGGCCACGACTTCGAGGCCGCCATGGCCGCGGAGGGGATCAGGCTGCTGCGGCCGGCCCGCAAAGGCGAGCCCGCCCGGCCCGGCGCGCACCTGTTCAAGCCACTGCGCCAGATCATTGAATCAGTCAACGAGACCTTCAAAGGCCAGCTCGACCTCGAACACCACGGCGGCCACACCCCAGCTGGCGTGATGGTCCGCGTCCTGCAGCGCATCCTCGCCCTGACCGCCGCGATCTGGCACAACGACACCACCGGCCAGCCCATCCTGCGATCGCTCGTCGCCTACGACAACTGACCTTGGAATTGATCATCTAGGAGGTGCTCCGCGAGCTGCCGGGCGGCGCCGAGGTGACCGGGCTGGTTCAGGATGGTGAGGGCTACCTGGTCGGCGCCGGCGTCCAGCTGCTCGCGGACCCGGGCCGCGATCACCCGAGGACCGCCCCAAGTCACCAGCTCGTCCACCAGATGATCGCTGAGCTGGCTGATATCGGTGCTGCTGAAGCCCATCCGGGCGAAGTTGGCCCGGTACCCGGGCACGCCGGACAGGAACCGCAGCCGGCCGCGGGCCAGCTCGCGGGCCTGGTCCGCATCGGTCCCAAGCACCACCATCTGGTCGATGATCAGGGCCGGGTCGCCGCCCAGCACGCTCCGCGCGGACCGCGTGTAATCGGGCGTGACCAGTAGCGCGATGGCCCCCGCTCATAAGTCTTAATCCACAGTTGGGTGTATGTTTTTAGCCATACAGGTACTGACCTGCGCAAACTGCGACCGCAGGAGACTCCATGGCATCCCGTCACACCCGCCGCTGGCCTGGGATGGAACCCGGGCCACACGTTCAAGGACACCGACCTCGCCGGACTACCGGGCGCGGGGTACTTCCGGGTGTCGTCCAACCCGGACGAGACCGAGCAGAAGTCAACCGGTGAGCAGAAGACCGAATACCTCGGCTGGGCACTGCGTACGGAGGTGAAATCCGGCCCGGCAGACCTGTTCGAGGACGACGACAGATCAGCGTCCATGTTCGCCACCAGGCAGCGGGAGAACTTCACCCGGCTCCGGGAAGCCATCGAGGCCGAGCAATACAAGGTCGTGTGGTTCTGGGCGACCAGCCGGCAGACCCGCGGCGATGTCAATATCTACGAGCTGGCTAAGGTCAGCGCTGACCACGGGGTGCTGTGGTGCGTCGGCGGCCAGCTGCTCAACCCGGCCAATGAGGACGATCTGCTGTTCCTCGGCATCCATCACCTGATGGACCGCCAGTACTCATGGCGGATCTCGAAGGATTCCCGGCGCGGGGTGAAGGCGAACGCGCACCAGGGCATGCCGCACGGCCAGGTGATCTACGGATACCGGCGCGTCTACGACTACGAGACGCTTGGCAAGCGCGGGAAGCCCAAGTTCCTCCGGGATGAGCCGAACGTGTCAGCCGGCGCCGGCCACCCCATCGAGGACTCGCCTGCCTACATCGTGCGCGAGATCTACGACCGGATCGAGCACGGCCACCGGCCGCATGCGATCGCCCGGTCCCTCGAAGACCGCGGCATCCCCACTCCGGGGAAGCCCCGCAAGTACACCGACCAGCCGTGCCGCTGGCTGGCCGGCACGGTGCTGTTTATCGCCACCAATCCCGCCTACATAGGCAAGCGGATCTTTCACGCCGAGTCGTACCGGGTGGAGGACCGGCACGCCGCAGTGCTCGATGGAGTGGAGGCCAGGTGGCCGGCCTGGTGACGGAGGAGCAGTGGTACACGGTGCAGCGGATCATCGCCGCGCGGCCGCGGAAGGGATGGCGGCCGGGCCGGGGGCAGCATCTGCTCTCAGGCATCGCCCAGTGCGCCGTGTGCTCCTCCGCGCTTTACAGCGACGCCCACGGCGACGGCGTGTCCTACTACGGCTGCCCGCGCCGCGGGCATGTGGCCATCCGGGCGAGCTGGCTTGATGACTATGTCGAGGACCGGGTCGTGTCCTTCCTCGCCGATCCTGACGTGTCCGCGCACCTGCAGCAGGCCCACGACCACGACGACGCGGTCGCCTCGGCCGCCCGCGCTGACGCTGAACGGCTCAAGCTGGAGATCGAGAAGTGCCGCGCCAAGGGTGAGGACCCGGACGCTGACGCGGAGTTCTGGGAACGGCGCAGCCGCGCACTAGGCAAGAAGCTGGAGGAAGCCGAGGAACTCGCGCGCCCCGCATCACTATCCCCGCTGCTTGCCGAGATGCTCGGGCCCGATGCCGCTGACAGATGGTGGAAACTGCGCACCGGGAACCTCCCGGTCGCCAAGCAGCTCATCAGCGAGATAGCTGAGATCATCGTGCGCACTGGCAAGCACGGCGGCGATCCCAGGTACCGGAAGGGAATCAACCCGGGCCGGGTCGGCTGGCGCTGGCTGACCGGCCCGGGTGGTACCGCAGAGCCTGTGTTCGGCGAGTCGCCGCCGCGCATGCACGACGATGTAGCCAGCGCGCTCCGGGCCAACCCGGACACGCGGAACGCCCACATCACGCAACGGCTGGGATGCGCTCCCTCAACCGTGGCCATGATCCGCCGCGAGCTCGAGGCCGCCGGCGAGATCCCAGTAATACGCCACGTCGGCCGGCCCGCCACGCTCACCCCAGAGGCGAGGCGGGCGCGCAGGGCTGAGCGGTACCGCGAACGGATCGCGGATCCGGAGTACCGGGAGCAGAGGCTAAGGCAGGAGCGGGAGCGGCGCCGCGAACGGCTCGCGAACGACCCGGAGTACCGGGAGCGGGAACGGAAGCGGGTACGGGAAGGAAGCCGCGCCATCCGGGCGCGGCGCCGCGGAGATCAGCCGCGCTCGGTGACGTAGGCGCCGCGGCCGGGCACGACTTCCACGAGGCCCTCATCGGCGAGTACCCGCACGGCCTTGCGGGCGGTCAGCCGCGCCACCCCGTGCTCCTGCATGAGTCGGCTCTCGGACGGTACCGGGCGCCCGGGCGCATAGTCGCCGCGCTCGATCGCTGCCCGCAGAATCGCGGCAATCTGCAGGTAGACCGGCGTCTTGCCCTCATGATCAACCGTCACATGATCAAGCTACCCGGGTAGCTCTGGCACCAGACTTTGCTATCGGACCCTAGCCCGACCTATCCGGCTAGGCGTAGTGTCGAAGGTCCAAGTAAAAAAGAGCGGCCCGGGCGGTGCGCAAACACCGTGATCCCGGGCCTGACCCCTACTAGGAGGGGCTGTGAATCAATCCTGCCATCCCGGCGGCCGATGCCCTGCGACGCACTCGCCGCCGTGCTCGAGGCCCTGGACATCCCCAACGCCGCCACGGTCGGGGACCAGGAAATCCGGGACCGGATCCTGATCGAGCGGGCCGGGCACGCCCGCGCCATGCTGGCCGGCATCCTCGGCGGCGACACGTTCGATGCGGCGTGGCAGGTGGCCTACCTGCGCGGCCGGCTGGCCGAGCATCCGGCCGAGCCGGCTACAAGACGTGGGCTGCAGCTGGTGGCCGAGCTGGACGCCGCGGCAGGCGGCCACGGCATGACCGGCCCCGAGCCCACCCTGGCCGACGTGGCCGCCGAGTTCCCCGCCTGGCACGTGTGGCGGGGCATCTCGGGCCTGGTCTACGCGAGCCGGCTCCGGACTAGCCCGCCAGTGGTGGTCCGTGCCGAGGACCCCCGGGACCTGATTGACCAGATCCGCGCCGAGATCGGCCGCCGGTCATGACCGGCGCCGAGTTCGCCGCGGTGCTGGCCCGGCTGGCCGAGGCCGAGGCCCAGCTGGCCGGGCTGGTGTCCCGGGTCGATGACCTGTTCACGGTGATGACCGAGGTTTCGGCGGACGCCGGGCCGGCCCCGTACGACGACGCCGCCGAAGCCCAGGGACGCCGCCGGGAGTTCCGCCTCATCGCGGGTGGTGGCCGGTGAGCCCCGGCCCCGGGCCGTCGCCTGCCGGGCTTCCTGCCCAGGGCCGGGTGTCCTTGACGAACGCTACCGCCACGATCGCCGCCGAATCCAGCGCACCCGCACCGCGCAAGCGCCGCAACACCTCGGTCTCGCACACGACCGGCGAGCGGTTCGTGGATCTGGACGAGGAAGACCTGGGACGGCTCTACCACGAATCGTGGGCCGTCATGGACCGGGTAGAGGCCGCGGCCCCCCACCTGGACCTGTGCCCGATGTGGGAGCCGCTCCTGGACTTCCTGGGGGAGCTGCGCGCCGACTTCGAGCGGCCGGGCGGCCACTGAGCGGCACCCGTCACCCCCGGTGGCTCTTGGTGGCCTGTTACCGCAGGTGAATCGGCGTCACCCTCTGCACCTGTCAAGTTTTTGACACCTGCGGACAGGTCATTGGCAACGGTCTGGTGGCTCGCACCAACAACGGGGGCAATCGCCCACCCCGGACAAGACCCCCCAACGGCCCCGCACCGGTCTCGGGCAGTGCGGGGCCGCTGGCATACCCGGCGCAGGAACAGCTACCCCGCCAGAAAGGATTGGGGTCATGGCTGCCCTTGGCGATGGTTCCGGTCTGTGCTTTGACGCCGGGAGTCTGGGGACTAGCTGGTCGGCAGCACTTCCAAGTACCTGAGCGCGTTGACCGCGACCACCCCGGCGCCCGTCCGCCAGTAGCAGTACAAACCTCTCGTGCCGTTCGGCAGGTTTCCGCTGGTCCCGGTCATGTGCGGCACAAGCTCGGCACTCATGCCCAGCCGGTCAACGATCTTGTAGCCGGTGGCGAAGTCCCCGCCGATGATCAGCTTGGCGTTGTCGGCTATCGCGGTGGCCATCGTGCTCCACTCGACCTTGGGCCGACCCAGGAACGGCCCGCCGCGCCCGCCGGTGTCGAACTGCCGGGCCTCGGATGGGTCAGCCTCGGCCACCAGCCGGAAGGCAAGATCCCACATCGCCGGTGACGCCGCATACGTGGTGTTCGCCCGGAACCGGGCCGGGATCGCGGCCGACAGCAGCCACGGGTCACCGACCGAGAATGCCGACATGGTCCCGGTCTCGACTCGCTGAGTGGTGGTCAGCCCGTTCAGAGAACCGACGTTCAGGATTCCGGAGGGTTCGTGCGTGCCCGTGCCGGTCAGGAACTTCGACGCGTCCAGGTTCGCCCGGGCATCGTTGATGAGCTTCAGGAGCTGGCCCTGCAGCCCGGGGTCATCCATGCCCGCCTCGATCGTGTACTGCACGAACGCCCGGCCTTGCGCGGTGGCGATCCCCGGGGCCACCAGGCTCGGGGTCGCGTCGGTGGCCTCGCTGCCTTCCGCCACGTAGGCCGCAGTCACCCCGTCGCTTGAGACGCCTTGCCAACTATGCGTGCCGATCACGCTCACGCTGGCCAGGTCCCGGATCGGGTTCAGCGACCCGGAGCCTGTCTCGATGATGCTCGGGTCGATCGTCAGCGGGAGCGGGAAGCCGGTCGAGCTGGTCTCCAGCGCCGAGGCCATGATCCGGTTCGCGTCCTGGGCGTAGCTCATGTCCCGCACGGCCTGCACTTCCTCCGGGCCGTACCGGAGGTGCCCCATCACCGGGTCGCGCAGCAGCTTGCTGAATGCGGACGCGTAGTGCTCGTTCCCGGCCGCGGCCAGGTACCTGGCCGTCAGCGCCTGCGGGTCACTCTCGCGCATCACGCGGTCCAGCCGGTCCGCCGCCGCGGCGTTCAGCACGCCCTGCGCCTGGTGGCGGTCCACGGCCCGCATAGCCGCGGTCCGGTGCTCGTTCAGCCGCGGGTCTGCGCCCGGCCGGGTGTCCCAGCCACCATGACCAGCCGGTCCACCAGGCACCTGATTAGGTGCCCTCATCGAGCTGTCGATCATCCGCATGTCCCCGTTGGAGAAGGCACGCATCGCTGCCATCCCCGCCGTGTGCTGAACCTGCTTTTCCGCCAGGATCCGGTGCTCCGCCCTCTGCTCCGCGGTCGGCCGGTTGAAGCGAGGCCAGGTTCATCAGCCGGTCGTCAACTTCGTCGGGTTCCATGTCGCGGGTACGCTCGATCAGCACCAGGCGTCTCAGCTTCGGGAACAGTCTCGGTCTGATCAGTCACGGGGAACGCTCCTGCCGGTCGCATTTAAGGGCCAGAATCACCCGCAGGAGCGGGACTGCCGGGGAACGAAACTCACCCTGATCCGCGCCGAGCCAGTTGGCCTCCCTCGCGGGTTACCGTGCGACCTGGGCGCCAGTTGGCGACCCCAAGACGCCGACCAGCCTACCGCTACAGATACTGGGCCCGACAGTCCGTCATCATCGCCAGGTTCGCGTGGCTTCACGCTGTCGGCGCGCCAGGACCAGCAGCTCGTCCAGCTTGATCACGAACACGATCTCGCCGTTCAGGAAGCTCGTCATCGTGTCTTCTCCCCGCGGGCTGCGCCAGACTTTCAGGAACGCGTCGGCGGTGGAGCGGGTGAACGCTTCCATCGGCCGTGACCAGCACCGGGTTGAGGCCCTCAAGTGGGTCGGGCCCCTGCATCTCGTCACTCATTTTGTGATCCTTTCGTTGATTCGTGCAGACCCTCGGGGGCTGGGGGCGACACGGCTGATGTGCGGCTTCCGGACCCCGCCCAGAGTCGTCGTATCCCCCTCTTGGGCGCGCCTGTTATGTGACATGGGCACCGTCACGCTTCCGGTCACTACGGGCTCACCCCGCGGTCACGCAGCCGGTCCCGCGCCGCGCCGCTACTGCGCCAGCCGTGAGCCAGAGAGGTGCCGCACGAGCCGTGCGGGCCGCCCGGGTCGGGGCACGGCTCAACGTAGTCCAGCTCGTGCGGGCCGACGCGCTCGTAATGCGCCCAGCCGGACCTGTCCTCATCCCCGGCCGGGGGCTGGGCCTCACGCCGGCGTGCCACGCTGGGCCCTCCGGTGCTGCTCCATCTTCCAGCGGCGCCGGGCGCTGTCCGAGGCCCTCAGCGATGCCGCGGATGGCGGCGCGGACTCCTCCACGTCCGGCAGGCCGAGCGCGGTGATCAGCCGGGCCAGCGTGGCGCGGTGCGCGCGGATCTCGCCCAGCAGCGGATGGGGCACCGGCTGCCCGCGCGATCCGAGCGCCAGCACGTCCTCACCGGCCAGCGCGTCCTTCAGCCGGTCCAGCTCGTCGACGGTGCGGCAGGCTTCCGCCAGGATCTGCCGTTCGGTGCTGGTCAGCTCGAAGCCGGCCAGCACCGACGACCAGAGGGCCCGGCCGCCGGCTCCGAGGCCCTTCGGGGCACGTTGCGTAGTCATATCGTCACTCCTGCCTGCCAATCCGGGCAACGCGTGCTTGGACGTCGCGAATCAGCTGCGGCGGGGTCTGGGGATGTCCGTTTTGCCCGGTCAGACCCGGCCCCCTTACCCTTCGCTGTCGAGCCATCACGGCGCGTCATGAGTCGTCCAGGTTGCGCCGGACGGTGACGAGCTGCAGCGCGACAAGATGGCAGCAGTTCCGGCGAGCTGGACAGGTGCAGTGCCAGCCGGCCGCCGGATCGTGGCCGCATCGGTAGACCTCACCCGAACCGCGGCAGGCAGCCTGCACCACATCGCCGGCGACGAGCGACAGGGTTAGCCGACCTTCGGTGAGGTATCGCCTGCCCTTGGACTCGGTGCTCTCGCGCGTCACGCCGGCCACCCGGAGGTGTGCTCGCGGATGCTGGCAGGCAGCGCCCATGGCGTGCCTTCCTCCGGAAGGGGAACGATAGCAGCACAAGTCAAGCGCGTACATCCCTCGTGTTGACCTGCGGCGTCTGCATCAGTATTGATGCGCGGATACCCCAGCGGGGTGTCATCCAGTATTGAGTGCGGCTCACGACCTGCGGCCTTTGCATCAGTGCTGAGTGCGCCGCGTCCGGCTGATGACCCGTGATCGGTTCTCGCGCCGGATGCCAAGTTTGTCCGAGCGCTTCCTGTGTGCTCATACCGGCCATCTCCAGCATGGCCAGCCGTAAGGCCGTAGGCGGCATCGGGACTCAGCGCCCAGCGCTATCAGGTCGTCGTGGTCGATCGGTGCCGGCCTGGCCGACTTGCCGGGCAGGCAGTCCCCCAGCAGCTTGCGCAGGACCGGCCGTAGCGCCTCGCGCTCGTGGTCCGCGCAGTACGACCACCACGCGCAGGCCGCGGCCGTACAGGCTGAATCTCAGCGCCCGGTCGGCCTGGCAGAGCGGGCACGGCGCCCGGTAGTCCGACTTCTCGCGCTGTGCCGCCGAGCGCCGGGGCACCAGTGCAGGATAGCGCAGTCCTCTCCTGCGAGCAGGCCGCATCTCACGGTCAGCCCGCATTGACCAGCGCGGCCCTCGCGTGCCGCCGGCTGTAGGTGCGGGCCACGATCATGATCACCCAGGATGGCCGCAAGCCTGCCCGGCGCGTCCCGGTCACCTTCTCGCAGCTCGCGGCGCCGGCCGAGGTGCGACCGCCGCACGCTGGGCACCGGTACAGAAGTGTCACCCAGGTCCGCAGCTCGGCCGGGACGAGCAGCGCTCACGCGGCGGTGACGGCTTCCGCGGCGCCGGGATCCCTGCGGCCGTCAGCGGCCTGGGGTACCGTGGAAAGGCCTGTAGCGTCCGCGCCGGATGATGTGGCTTTAGATGGCCCCCGGGGTCGCAGCCGGGGGCCATTGGCGTTCCGGGTCATCCGCTGGTCACCCGCACGGCAGGCTGGTTGACGAGCCGGCTCAGCTTCACCTTCTGCTCATCCGTCATCTTCGGCGCGGCGGCGACAAGATCGTCGATGCCCGCGTCGATGTTGGACAGCTCGATCTCGCGGTAGGCATTCCGCGGTGAGCGCTTCGAGGTCCTCGCCTGGGATGCCAGCGACGATGCGCCGCGAGGCGGGCGCGGGCCTTACGTGCCTGCAGATTCAGGGCCATCTGGCGTCTCTCCACTGGCCCGCCCTGCTGGGGGCTTGCCTGTGGAGCAGCCATTTGGGGACCGCGGCTGCTGACCGTCGCGGCCGGTCCCTGTACCCGCTACCTCCGGGGCTGTGCCCCATCTGTGGCCTGCGGGTCCGGCCCGGACGGGCCGCGGGACCGTGCATGTTGTCCGCCTCCATGCTACACGCGGAGAGCACGGCTAGGCTGCCGTGCATGGGCAAGATGGTTGGCGTCACCTGCGACAGGTGCGGCCGGCCGGGCTGGCTGCTGCAGCTCGGGCCGCTCTCGGGTGAGGCGATCATCACCGGAGAGCGTCTGCCTAGCGCGGACGGCGCACTCTACGCCGAGGTTCTCAGCGGTCCGCGCGCTCATCGCTTCGGGGCATCCCGGGCGCCCGGGATCCGGCCGGGAGCGTTCATCCTGCCTGCCGACGCACCGGGCCGCGAGGGATATGACGAGCGGCAGAAGCTGGTCTGCATCGGGCGCAAGCACCCGCGGTATGAGCGGGTGGTCACCCGGGAGAAAATCCAGCGCGCTTACGAGGATGCGGTCGCGGCCGGGCGCACCAGCATCCGCCTGAGCGAGATTCGTGAGAAAACCCCAGGTCAGCGGTAGTCCTCAGCGTGTCAACTCGAATGCTTTGCCAACCACCGTCTAACACCTTTAAGCGCCGGCAGACCGCTCCCGGGCGAGCTGGAGCTTGCGGGGGCCGAGCGCGGCCAGGATCCGCCGGGCTGCGGGCACGGGCGGATCGGCGCGGTCCAGCGCGTCGAGGTAGTCGTTGAGCGGCCGCAGCGGCCGGGCCCGCTGCGGACCGCCGAGGCCCACCAGGAAACGGCCGGGCGCGCTGGCCGCCAGCTGCGCGTGCAGCACCGCGACGGCGCCCGGCGGGTACACATCCACCGGGATGATGGCCGTGCCGACGCCGACCGCCTTGGTCGCCGCGACGATGCCGGCGACCCGGCTGAGGCGGTCGAGCTGGCCGCCTGGCAGCCACAGCGTGCCGTACCCCAGCCGCTCCAGCTCGGCCGCCTGGGCTAGCTGCGCGTCCTCCGCCTCCGCCTGCAGCGCGATGCCGAGCGGACCGAGACCGAGCCTGCCCATATGCCCTCCTGCCTGCCGGTAGCCAGTATCAGTACGATAGAAGTTGAAGCCAACTTCAAGTCAACCGGCGGGATCACGCGCAGCTCGTCTCGGTCAGGACCGGCGGGCCCGGGGGACGCGGACAGGGCCAGCCGCGGGCAGGCCGCCCGGGGGACGCGGACAGGGCCAGCCGGGGGACGCGGGCAGCTCTGGGCGGCTACGTGTGGCCGTGCTCGACGAGGAACTCCCGGAACTCGCCAATCGCCTGCTCAAGATCGGCGCCGAGGTCCGGCGCGACCACCGCGGTCCTGCCGGTCCAGTAGATCCCGGCGTACTCAGCGCCGCCGTCCGGCAACAGCAGCAGCGGCGCATGGGCGATCTTGATGTGGTCCTGCACGGCTTCCCACGACGTCCCGGCCCGCACCAGCCCGATCGTGGGCGGCAAGCTGTCGTCGTACTCCAGATCGTCCAGCACCGTTCTCTCCCCCTCGGGTCGGCGGCCAGCTCACGTGGCACCCGGCAAGCGTGGGCGTTCGCAGCGTTCCAGGGGTGCCGGTGCAGTGGGCGCGGGCGTACTACGTTACGGCGGCCAGGAAAACCCGACAGTACCGGCCGCGACCAGGGAACCATGCGCCCACGGCGGCCAGCCCGCGCCCGCTGCACCGGCACCCGTCCAGCGGTCACCCCGCGCCCGGTGCACCGGCACGCCTCCAGCAGTCACCGCGCCCGCTGCACCGGCACCCTCCAGCACCTACCCGCCGCGGCGGCGCCCCTCGATCTCCCGCTCCACCAGCGCGACCAGATCCGGGTGGGCGGCCAGGCCCCACAGCACCTCCGCGGGAATACCCAGCTGGCGGGCCGCCTGGGCCACGGCCGGCTGGCTCATCCCCAGGGCCGCGGCGAGCCCCTCGTCCCGCGCGAACGTCGGCGGCAGGTCGTCGAGTGACAGCACGGCGGGCCGGTGGAACCGCCCGTCCGGCCCGGGCAGCCAGGCTTCCCGGGCTGCGGCCTCCCCGAGCGCGGACCGGGCCGGCTGCTGCGTGGAGTCGGCGAACCCATCGCGGACCGAGAACTCGATAATGCCGGCGACGAGCGGCCGGTTCGGCGCGAGCAGCACGTTCCAGACGAACTCCGACCGGGCCGCGCTGGGGTGCGCCAGCGCATACTCCAGCCCGTCGAGCTGCGCGTCCGGGTCGAACCCGGCCAGCCCCCGCTCGTGCCGGGCGAACCCGTCGGCGATCAGCACGTGCCCGAGCGGGCCCGGCCGGCGGGCCCGCACCGCGACAGTGTCCCGGACGCCCAGGCCGCGCAGCTGGGCCAGCCACGGCCCGTACTCGTCGGCGGCGAACCAGGCCTCCGGGTTGCCACCGAAATACTCTTCCAGGTCCCTGGACCGCTGGTAAAGCGCGGGCGGGGACAGCAGCCGCCGCTCCCCCGTGGCCGCGTTCTCCCCGGCCAGGAACGCCGCCTCGCGCAGCCGCGGCAGCAGCTGCTCGCGCCGCGCCGCCGGTGCGTCCTCGGCCGCGCGCATGATGGCTTCCAGGTCGGCGTCGTGCTGCACCGGGTCCAGAGCCGCGATGTCCAGGCCGGTGTACCGCGGCAGGACGGCGTCCAGCACGTAGGCCACCAGGTCCGGCTCGGCCAGCCCGAGCGCGGCCAGGAAATGGCGGGCCGCGGGCACATCCGCGATGGCCCGCCGGATCACCGGGAGCCCGGTCACCGGGGCACCGCCCGGACCGGGCACGGGCAGGTACGCCGCGGCCTGCGCCGCGGTGTCACCCGGCGCGACATGGCGGCCGTCCTCCAGCCGGAGAATCGGCCGCCGCCGGGCCGGGCCGGGCGGCTCCCCCGGGGCGGCCGCCTCGCGCCACAGGCCGGGCCAGGCGTCCAGGTAGGCGTACAACGCCGTGATCCACTGGTCCGGCTGCGCGGCCAGGAACTCCGCGGTCAGCCGCCCGGCCAGGTCCGCCCCGGTCAGCTCGCCGACGCCGAGCTCGGCCCGGAGGTAGCGGTAGAGCTGAGGTGTCTCGTTGGGCCCGATGGTCTCGGCGGTGAAGCGGAGCGGTTCCGGCTGCTGATACAGCCACCCCAGCTGACCGGGCGCCAGCAGCCCGCGCAGGCCCGGGTCGCTGGTCAGCCGCAGCCCACCGGCGGCCGCGTGGCCACCGCCGGCGGTGGGGATGAGCGCGTCGCCCGCCAGCGCCGCGCGCACCGCGTCGAACAGCGGGCGGAGCAGCGCGCCGGGCGGGAAGCGGGCCTCGTCCAGCGGCAGCGCCTCCAGCACCTCCGCGGTCAGCAGGCCACTGGTGCGCAGGTCGCGGAGCACGTCGCCGAGCAGCACCGCCGTCTCGCGAGCCAGCCGCTGGTTGGCCGGGTCGTGCTCGGGCACGTTGTCGCGGGCCGGGGTGGTGCGGTACGGGCCCTGCACGACGAAGCCGAGGAAGGTCTCCTTTTCGGTCGGGAAGAACACCACCAGGGGAACGCCGGGGCAACCCGCCAGCCGGGCCTCGCCGGCCGTGCCCACCAGCCGGAACGCGATCTCCACCCGCTGACCCGGGTGGCCGGCCGGGCCCAGGTCGCGGTGCCAGACCAGCCACGCCTCGTCCCGGCGCCCGGGCCGGGACGGCGGCCCGGGCCGGGCTGGTCCGCCGGCGCCCGCCGGCCGCTTGGACAGGGTGACGCGGCGGCAGGTCCCGGCAGCCGCCTCCCCGCGGGCGCCGGCCGGGCCCGGCCCCGCGCCGCTGGCCCGCTCGATGACCGCGGCGGCCACCTGGTCGCCGCCGACCTCGACCCGCCGCACGTGCCGCAGGAACAGCAGGGTCAGCGGGTCGAAGCCGTCCAGGGCCGCGGCGATCTCGCGTGCCGCGGCCGCCGGGGGCACGGTGTCGTGGTCGAAGGGGAACACGAAACGGGTCTCGGTGCCGCGCAGTGCGGCGCCCCGGCCCACCGGCCCGGGACCGGCCGGGGCGGGACCGGCCGGGGCGGGACCGGCCGGGGCGGGACCGGCCGGGGCGAGCGCGGCGGGGCGGACGTAGTTCTCGATCCGGAACCGTTCCGGCCCGCTGTAGACCCGCGGGCTGCGGGTGTAGGCGTACACCGACTTGAACCCGATGCCGAACTGGCCGATCGCGGTGAGGTCAGCCGCCTTGGTGCTCGCGCCGACCCCGCAGACGCCGCGCACGTCGGCCGCGGTGAAGGGGCGGCCGTCGTGCCGGACCTCCAGGCGGTCCCCGCACAGCTCGAACGCCATCTCGGTCGCGCCCGCGTCCTCGGCGTTCTGGATCAGCTCGAAGATGAAGTGGGTGCGGTCGCTGTAAAGCCGGCCGAGCAGGTCCAGCACGGCCGTGTCCCAGCCGTACCGGGCAATGTTCTCGTCGCGGATCTTCTGATAGTCAGCTGCCACCGGTGACCTCCCCGCTCCACCGTAGGGCCCCCGCGCCGGGGCCTGGTCCGGGATTACCCAGCGGCGGGCGCGCTGTTACGAGGTCCGGGCCGATGAGCGCCAGGCCCGCCAGTACGGCATCACCGGAGTGCCGTACGCGGTCGCCACGGGACGGCTGGCCGTGCCCGGCGGCCAGGCCGCCGGGGTGTACACCGACCTGCTCGGCACCGCCTGGGCCGAATCGTCCCCGGCCGCCTGAACGCGCAGCCAGGTACGGAAGTCATGGGCCGGGGTTGCCCGGGCCCTCCGGCCGGTTCCGGGCCGGGCCGGGACGGCCGGCCGCCTCGGGGGAACCAAAGGCGACCGCGACCACCGCGAGCAGCGCGGCCATGGGGGCGACCAGGGCGATGAACCCCGAGGCGCTGAGGCTGCCCAGCGCGACCAGCGCGCCGGCGAACCCGACGGCCAGCACGCCGACCGCGATCAGCCCCCAGCCCTGCAGGAACAACCGCAGCGTGAACGGGGGCGGCACGTCGGTGACGTCCTCGACCGCGGTCACCGACTTGGTGCCACGCCGCTCCATCATCCCGTCCCGGACCCGGGCGGTGAGCGCCAGGCTGCCCGGCTGGTCCGCGACCAGCAGCAGCTCGTCGGGGTGAGCGGGATCGGGGAACTGCGCCACCGCGCCACCGCCGGCGGCCCACGACACCACCTTGCGGTTCCCGGTGGGCCGGACCCGGTACCGGGCCTGCTCGCCGGTCACCACCGTGTCGGGGCCCTCGATGACCACCGGCGGTGCCGGCCCCGCCCCGACCAGCTGCGGGTCTTCCGGCGCGGCCGCCTCGTAGCTGGCGTGCCCGTTCTGCGCGGCCCGGCCGGCCACCTCCGGCTGCCCGGTCACGATGAACTGGCGGCGGGCCAGCTGCTCGGCCAGCCGGATCTGCGCGGCGTGCACGCTCCAGGCCATGGCCACCACGCCGGCCGCCAGCCCGGCCGCCGCCAGGCCGAGCAAGGCGGCCACGGCTGGATGACCGGCTCCCGCCACCACCCCTGCCAGCATGTCACGTCCCTGGTCCGGGCCCGGCCGCACGCTTCGAACGCAGCTCGGGCCATGCCTGTCATCTCGCGGCACTATTCAAACACACTATCGAATAGACCGGAAGCGCGGGGAGGGGGCCAGGCCAGCGGCCGGCCCGGAGCCCCCTCCGCGGAGCGCGCCACGCCGGCGAGAAGAACCAACCTTCCTCACTCTAGGTAATCAAATCCGCTACGTTGAGCGATCAGCAGGCTCTATTCCCGCCTGCTGGGAATCACAGGGGGGCGCACATGGCAATGCTGCGGGTTACTCCGCTCCTTTCCGGCACGGCCGCGGCCGTGCTCGCGGTCACGGCGATGACACCGGCTACCGCCGGGGGCGCCCGGGCGCTGGGCGCCCGCGCGGGCAGCATCACCTCGATCCTGCGCAGTGGAACCGTCGTGACCGGGGTGCGCGGCGCGGGCGGCGGCGCCGTGGTGCTGACCGGCCTGGTGGCCCAGAGCGGGGGCTCGGCGGCCGCCTTCCTCTACCGCGGCCGCCTGGCCAGCGCGGCCGGCGCCGCGGTGTCGGTGCTGCACCCGGCGTTCCGCGGCGTGACCACGGCCACCTTCTACGGCCCGGACACGCACGTGTTCAACCCGCGGGCCATCCCGGCCGGGCAGGTCCGGGCGGTCGGCAGTTACGTCTCCTCGGCGGCCCCCCGGGGCGTGCACGACCAGGGCATGATCTACCTCGGCCCGGTCAGCGGGCACAGCGGGACGTGGCGGTCCATCGACGTGCCGGCCGACGGCCAGAACGTGACCGGGCACGCGCGGGCCTGCCCGCCGCGGCCGCGGCGCTGCCACGTGATGGACACGATCCCGCACAGCACCATGGGCAACCTGGTCGTCGGCAACTACGACCTCAACCCCACCGTGCGCGGCGGCATCGCCTCCGGCAACGCTTTCATCTACAACATCACCCGCCGCCAGTGGACCCTGGTCCGGCTGCACGGCAGCCTGTCCACCAAAACCACGCTGTACGCGATCTGGCAGGACGGCGGGCCGGGCAGCCCGCGCTACACGCTGGCTGGGGGATCTTCCGCGCACGGCGGCCAGCGCGGCTTCCTGGTCAGCTACAACGAGCGGACCGGCGCGTTCGGCCGGCCGGTGTTCTACAGCTACGGCAACCGCCCGGCCAAGTACACCCACTTCGAGGGGATCACGGCCGCCCCCGGCGGGTTCAACCTGGTGGCGATGAGCGCCGGTCACGACCCGGCGCTGGTGTACATCCCGGTACGGGGCGCCTTCTTCGGCCGGGCGCGCTGGTTCCAGGTGCCGGTCGCCGCGAGCCCGCTGTGCCCCTGCCAGGTGGTCTCCGGCAACACCGTGTGGCGCAACCACGTGATGGGCCTGTTCATCCCGGCCAGTTCGCCGGCCCCGCACACCTACCTTGCCACCCTCCAGGCGCCGTAGGCGGCGGGCCGGGCCGGGCGGGGAGTCCGGCCGCACGGCCCGGCGGCCCGGCTGAGGCGCGGCCGGCCCCGGTAACTGCAGGCCCGGGGCCGGCCCGCAGGCCGGGACGGATTCCTTGTTACCGTCACCCCATGGCGGTCATCTTAGTAACCGGTGGCAGCAGCGGCATCGGCCTGGCCACCGTACGGCGCCTGGCCGCCGCCGGTGACCAGGTGTTCTGCGTGTCGCGGGACCCGGCCCGGGCGCCGCTGCCCCCGGACGTGACCGCGGTGGCCGCGGACGTCGCGGACCCGCAGGCCGGCCCGGCCGCCGTCCGGGCGGTGGCCGACGCGGCCGGCCGGCTGGACGTCCTGGTCAACAACGCGGGGACCGGCAGCCTCGGCCCGCTGGAAGAAGCGGCGGACGCCGAGGCACACCGGATCTTCGAGGTCAACGTGCACGGCCCGATGCGGCTGGCCAGCGCGGCGCTGCCGGTCATGCGGTCCCAGGGCAGCGGCCGGATCATCAACGTGACCTCTGAGAACGACACCGCCCCGGCCCCGTTCGGCGGCTGGTACTCGGCCTCGAAGGCGGCGCTGGCCAGCCTGAGTGCGGTGCTCGACGCCGAGGTGCGCGGGTCCGGCGTGGCGGTGACGGTGGTCGCGCCGGGGCTGTACCAGACCGCGCTGTCCCAGACGCTGCCCGCGTTCGGCGTCGCCGGTGACTCGGTCTACGCCGCCGCGTTCGCGGCGCTGCGGGAGCGCACGCTGGCCGCGCTAACCCGGGCCGGCGACCCGGGCGAGGTGGCCCAGGCGATCGAGGAGTGCATCCGGGCCGGCGACCCCCCGGCCCGGGTGGTCGTCGGGGCCGACGCGATCGCCATGGACGAGGCCATCCGCAAGTCGGATGCCGAGGATGTCGCCCGGCTGCTCCGCCAGTTCGTCGCCGGCCTCACCGCCTGACCGGCCGCCCCGGCCGCAATATCCACCCCGCCGGTAAATAGCCGCCATCGCTGGCTCTTATCCATATTCCTCTTCCTGGTCGCTGAATATTTACCATCGGCCAGCAGCTGCGGCCCGCAACCGGCTGTCAGCCGTGGTTAAGATCGGCGCAGCTTCATTCACCAGCCAACTGACACCCGTTTTACGGCGTATTCCGCCAGCCTGACGGCAGCCGCCTATGCTGCCGCGGCCCCGGAAACTGCGAACAGAAAGGGCGTCCCGTGAACCTTTTCCCCAACGCCGGCCGCGGCGCCAGGCCCACCACCCGGCGCCCCGGAAGGGCCGGGAAACTGGCGGGAACCGCCGCCCTGGCCGTCACGGCCGCGCTGGCGCTGGCCGCCCCGGCCGGGGCCAGCGCCGGGCACCGCGCCACCCCGGCGGCGGGACGGCCCGCCGCGCCGCGGGGCGGCTGGACCTACGCCGCCCTGCACCTGCGGGCCATGCCGGTGGGCGCGGTCCGATTTGGCCGGCGGCACGGCTGGCTCACGGTCCACGCCGCGGTGTTCGGCCTCACTCCCGGCTCCGCCCACGGCGTCGATCTGGTGCTGCCCGGGCAGCACTGGCGGGTGCCGTTCGGCCCGCTGCAGGCGAACGGTGTCGGCCAGGCCGACGCCACCCTGGGCAGCCACTACGCGGGCGGCGTGCCGCGCGGCAGCCGGCTGGTGATCCGGATGGGCACCGCGGCCCACGGCGTCGCGGCCGAGCCGATCGCGGTGACCGCGCCGCTGCCCGGCTTGTCGCGTCATCCGCACCGGCTCATCGCGGTGGAGGCGGGGCGGCCCCGGCCGCGGTCCGGCCCGCTGCGCGGCCGGGCCACGCTGTCCTACAACTCCGCACGGCACACGCTCACCGTCACCGTCACGGCCAGCGGGCTGACCCCGGGGGCGCACGCCGCGCACATTCACCTGGGCAGCTGTATGAGCCAGGGCCCGGTGAAGTACATGCTGGGCGACCTGATCGCGGGCGCCCGCGGCCGGATCGTGCACGCGGTGCGCGTGCTGCGGAACATCACGGCCCCGATCCCGCCGCACGGCTGGTACGTCAACATCCACCAGGGCACCACCCGCACGATCCTGCACGGCGGCCAGCCGACGATCTTCTTCCGACCGTTGCTGTGCGCCGACGTCGGCGGCCCCGGCGTCATGGCGCGGGAGTAACCGCCCGCAGAACGCTACGCTGGGGCCGGTGCCCACCGGAGACCTGCCCATCGCCGAGTTCGCCTTCCCGGGACCGCTGCGTGACCAGCTCGTCGCGGCCATCCTGGCTGGCGCCAAGACCACCACGTCGGGCCTGCTGGCCGACTACGAGCATGAGGGTGAGCCGCTGCCCGAGCCGGGCCTGCGGCAGGCGGTGGTCGATTCGGCCGGCCGCCGGGTGGCGGTGATCGAGACGACCGCGGTACGGGTGCTCCGGCTGGCCGACGCGGACCTGGCCCACGCGCTGGGTGAGGGTGAGGGATACACCTCGGTCGCCGAGTGGCGGGCCGGCCATGAGCAGTTCTGGCATTCGGCCGAAGTGCGGGAAGCCCTGGCGGACCCGGCGTTCACCGTCTCCGACGACACCCCCGTCGTCGCGCAGACCTTCCGCCTGATAGCCACGCCGTAACCCAGGGTGCGCGGTGGGTTGGTGCCAGATACGGGTCCCAAGTCACCGCGCAGCCGAAGTAGCCGCCCCGGCCACCCGTTGCGCGGTGGGTTGGTGCCAGATACGGGTCCCAAGTCACCGCGCAGCCGAAGTAGCCGCCCCGTGGTGGGTTTGGCCGACGGAAGGCTCCAGGCCACCGCGCAGCGGCCGGGAAGCACGCGTCAGCTGGGAAGGCGGTCGCGGCCTGCCGCGACCGCGGCGGCCCCGGCCGCACCGGCCAGGGCCGCGCTGCCGGCCGACAGCACCACCAGCCACCGGCCCACCCGCGGCAGCCCGGCCCACGACCGCGCGCTGGCGGCCACGTCGAGAGCATCGGACAGCGCCCCGGCCGCGACCCACGCGGCGGCCGAGCCCGGCTCGGCGGCCGGGCGGCGCAGCGCCTGCAGCGCGCCGAGCCCGAGGGCGACGTCCCGCGCGCCGAGGGCCCGGCCGAACACCTGAGCCGCCAGGTCATCGGCGGCGGCACCGACCCACGGGCGGGCCGGGACCGCGGGCCAGACCAGGGCGGTCAGGCCGAGTGCCACGCGCCCAGCCGCCACGGCCTCGGCGCCCCGGCGCAGCCACACCGCCGTATCAGTCCTGGTCACCTGGGTCTTCCCTCCGCCGCCCAACGGCACGGGCCCCGCTGCGCCACGCACCGGATGATCATAGCCGGACCGCCCCCGTTAGCCTGGGGACGCCCACCGCCCCGCTAGGTCAGGAGGAGCAGCCATGCTGGCGCCACGGGACAGCCGTAGCCGGGACTGCCGCCGCCTGGATGGACTGTGGCGTTTCCGGTTCGATCCCGCCCAGCACGGCATAACGGCCCGCTGGTGGCAGGAGCCGCTGCCCGGCGCGCGGGAGATGGCCGTCCCGGCCAGTTACAACGACCTGGTCACCGAGGCGGCCGAACGGGAGCACGTCGGGGACGTCTGGTACCAGCGGGACGTGTGGGTGCCGGCCACCTGGGCCGGCCAGCGGATCGTGCTGCGCCTGGACGCGGCCGCCCACCACGCCACCGTGTGGTGCGGGGTGGAGCAGGTCGCCACGCACTCCGGCGGGTACCTGCCGTTCGAGGCCGAGGTGACCGGGCAGGTGCGGCCGGGCGAGCCGGTACGGGTGACCGTGCGGCTGGGCAACGAGCTGACGATGGGCACCATCCCGCCCGGCGTGCTCACCCACGGCGCGGGCGGACGGCCGCGGCAGCGCTACTTCCACGACTTCTTCCACTACTCCGGGCTGCACCGGTCGGTGTGGCTGTACGCCACCCCGGCCAGCTACGTCGCCGACGTCGCGGTCGCCGCCGGCTTCGACCCGGGCACCGGCACCGGCCAGGTCAGCTGGCAGGCCAAGGTGGCGGGCGCGGGGGTCACGTCGGTGCGGCTGCGGGACGCGGCCGGGGCCGTGGTGGCAGCGGGCACCGGCGCCAGCGGCCGGCTTACGGTGCCCGGCGCGCGGCCGTGGTCCCCCGACGACCCGTACCTGTACCAGCTGGACGTCCGGCACGGCGACGACGAGTACCCGGTGCCGGTGGGGATCCGGACCGTCGCCGTGGCCGGGTCCCGGCTGCTGCTGAACGGGCAGCCGGTCACGTTGCGCGGGTTCGGCATGCACGAGGACGCGGCGCTGCGCGGCAAGGGGCACGACGACGCCCGGCTGGTCCGCGACTTCGCGCTGCTGGACTGGATCGGCGCGAACTCGTTCCGGACCTCGCACTACCCGTACGCGGAGGAAGTGCTGGACTACGCCGACCGGCACGGCCTGCTGGTCATCGACGAGGCCCCCGCCGTCGGGCTGCACCTGAACCTGGGCCACATGACGTACGACGGCGCGGCGACGTTCGGCCCGGGGCGCATCGGCGCGGACGCCGCCGCGGCGCACCGGGCCGCGCTCACCGAACTGATCGCCCGGGACCGCAACCACCCCAGCGTCATCGCCTGGTCCATCGCCAACGAGCCGGACACCGCCGAGCCGGCCGCCCGCGACTACTTCGCGCCGCTGGTGTCGATGGTGCGCGGCCTGGACCCCTCGCGCCCGGTCTGCTTCGCCAACGTGGCGACCGCGCCGCCGGACGCCGACGTGGTGACCGACCTGTTCGACCTCGTCTGCGTGAACCGGTACTACGGCTGGTACGCCGACACCGCGGACCTGGACGCCGCGGAGCAGGGCCTGGAGGCTGAGCTGCGCGCCTGGGCGCGGCACGGGAAGCCCATCGTGATCACCGAGTTCGGCGCGGACGCGCTGGCCGGGCAGCACGCGCTGCCGCCGGTCATGTGGTCCGAGGAGTACCAGGCGGCGCTGATCATGATGTCGGCGCGGGTCTTCCGGCGCATCCCCGAGGTCATCGGCGAGCACGTGTGGAACTTCGCTGACTTCGCCACCGCGCAGGCGGTGCACCGGCCGGCCGGCAACCACAAAGGCGTGTTCACCCGCGACCGGCAGCCCAAGGCGGCCGCCTGGCTGCTGCGCGACCTGTGGCGCCGGCCCGCGCCGGGCTGACCGGGTGGCGGGTGCGGCCAGCCGGGTGCGGCCAGCCGGGTGCGGCCAGCCGGGTGCGGCCAGCCGGGTACGGCCAGCCGGGTACGGCCAGCCGGGTGCGGCCAGCCGGGTACGGCCAGCCGGGTGCGGCCAGCCGGGTGCGGCCGTGACCGCCAGGCCGGGCCGGGTCAGCGGGGCAGCGCCCCGGCCAGCGCCTGGTAGCCCGGCAGCGGGCCGGTGCCCTGCCCGGTGAGCAGCTGCACGGCCACGTGATCGGCCCCCGCTTCCAGGTGCTGGCTCAGCTGGGCCGCCACCTGCTCCGGGGAGCCGTGCGCGACCAGAGCGTCGATCAGCGCGTCGCTGCCCTCGCCGCTCACATCCGCCTCGGACCAGCCCAGCCGGCGCAGGTTGCTGGTGTAGTTGACCAGCCCCAGATAGGGGGTATGGACCCGGGCGCGGCCGAGCGCCCGGGCCCGGGCCACGTCGGTGTCCAGCACCGCCTTGTGCTCCGGGGCCAGCAGCGGCCCCGGGCCGAGGATCTCCCGCGCCTGGCGGGTGTGCTCCGGCGGCACCAGGTACGGGATGGCGCCGGCCGTGCGCGCGGCCGCCAGCCGGAGCACCCGCGGGCCGAGCGCGGCCAGCACCAGCGACTCCCGCGGGACGCCGTCGCCCAGCAGCGTGTCCACGTAGGCGGACAGCGTGTCGAACGGCTTCTGATAATCCTGGGTCGCCTCGGGGTGCCCAGCGCCCACCCCCAGCACGAACCGGCCCGGATACCGGTCGTGCACCCGGGCGAACGAGGCGGCGACGGTGTGCGCGTCGTCCTTCCACATGTTCACGATGCTGGTCCCGACCACCAGGCGGCTGGTCGCGCCGAGGAGTTCTTCCGCCTGGGCCAGATCGCCGTCCGGTGAGCCGCCGAGCCACAGCGCCCCGTACCCGGCCTGCTCCACGCCGGCCGCCAGCTGCGTCGTCACCTGGGCGGCACCCTGCCAGATCCCCCACCGTCCGAGCTGGTCACGGAGCTGAGCCATCGCGTACTTCCCTTCTGCTGGCGAACCTGATCTCCGGCTGCCTGAACCGGGCTACCCGGGTGCATGTTCCCGCCGGCCGCCGGAGGATTCAGCGTGCCGGAGGATTCAGCGTGCCGGAGGATTCAGGGCGCCGGCCACCGGCGCCCGTCCCGGCCCGCAGGCCTGGAGCCGGGACCCGGCGAAAAAGCATGGCGGGCCGGCGAGCCCGGTCCCTATCCTGCGGGATGTGGCGCGCGATGAACGCGGAGTAACCCCGCAGAGCGAAGACTTCTCCGCCTGGTACAACGAGGTCGTCTTCAAGGCCGAACTGGTCGACCGTGGGCCCGTCCGGGGCACGATGGTGATCCGCCCCTACGGGTACCGGATCTGGGAGCTGCTGCAGGCCGACATGGACCGGCGGATCAAGGAGACCGGTCATGTCAACGCCTACTTCCCGCTGCTGATCCCGGAGAGTTACCTGAAACGCGAGGCCGAGCACGTCGAGGGATTCGCCCCGGAACTGGCGGTCGTCACCCACGCGGGCGGCAAGGAGCTCGAGGAGCCGCTGATCGTCCGGCCGACCTCGGAGACGATCATCGGCCAGATGATGGCCAGGTGGATCAGCTCGCACCGGGATCTGCCGCTGCTGCTCAACCAGTGGGCGAACGTGGTCCGCTGGGAGCTGCGGCCGCGGATGTTCCTGCGGACCACCGAGTTCCTGTGGCAGGAGGGTCACACCGCGCACGCCGATGAGGCGGATGCCATGCGGGAGACGATGGTCGCGCTGGACCTCTACGCCCAGGTCTGCGCGGACGTGGCCGCCATGCCGGTAGTGACCGGCGAGAAGACGCCCGGCGAGCGATTCCCCGGGGCCCGGCGGACCTACACGCTCGAGGGCATGATGGGTGACGGGCGGGCGCTCCAGGCCGGCACGGCGCACTACATGGGCACGAACTTCGCGAAGGCCTTCGGCATCCAGTACGCGGCGGAGAGCGGCGAACTGGAGCTGTGCCACACGGTGTCGTGGGGCATGACCACCCGCATGATCGGCGGAGTGATCATGACTCACGGCGACGACAAGGGCCTCGTCCTGCCGCCACAGCTCGCCCCCTACCAGGTGGTGATCGTCCCGATCGGCCGCGGCGAGCAGGCCGGCCAGGTGCTGCCGCCCGCGCGGGACCTGGCCGCCCGGCTTGGCCAGGGCGGCATCCGCACGCACGTGGACGAGCGGCCGCAGCTCTCCCCCGGTTTCAAGTTCAACGACTGGGACCTGCGCGGCGTCCCGATCCGGCTGGAACTGGGCCCGCGGGACCTGGCGGCGGGCACGGCGCTGATGGCCACCCGGCTCGGCGGCCAGAAGGTGCCGGTGGGGCTGGACTCGGCCCCGGCCCGGCTGAGCGCCGAACTCACCGCCTTCCAGGATCTGCTGCTGCGGCGGGCCACCCGATTCCGCGACGAGCGGACCGTCACGGTGGGCACCTGGGACGAGTTCGCCGCGGCGGTGGCGACCGGCTGGGCCCGGGCGCTGCACTGTGGTCAGCCAGAGTGTGCGGACGACATCAAGGCGGCCACGGCCGCCACGCCGCGGGTCATCCCGGCGGATGGCGAGCCGGCGGAGGGGACCTGCATCCGGTGCCGTCAGCCGTCCGCCTACGGCCAGCGGCTCATCTTCGCCCGCGCCTATTGATCTGGTTCCGCTGCGTCCGCCTAGCAGGTGACCGGGATGGTGAACCGGTACCGGTAGCGCTGCGGGCCGGCGCCGCGCGCGCCGTAGAGGCGCAGCGCGCCCCGCGCGCCCGGCGCGCAGTCGTAGACCGGCGTGTCGATCCTCGCGTCGCCCCGGGCGGCCTGGCCGCTGACGGTGAAGCGGACCGGGACGGGCGGGTTGCGGCCGAACTGGACGTAGCTGCCGCTGGCGCCCGCGTCCAGGCCGGTCTCGTCGATGGCGAAGAACACCGAGCCGGTGCCCTCGCCGCCCTCCCGCCAGGTCCACACCAGGGTGTTGTAGACGCCGGTGCTGGCGCTCCGGCCGCCGGCCCGGATCGTCAGGTCCCGGTAGACACCCGGTTCGCTGCGGGCGTGGTAGGTGAGCGTGACGGACCCGGACGCGTCGGTCAGCCCGCTGGCCACGGCGGTACCGTCGTCGGTCAGCACCGCCTCCTGGCCGGCCGGGAAGCCGGTGCCCTGCACCGAGACCGTGCCGTCGCCCCGGGCCGGGCCCGGCGCGTGCGGCGAGGTGAGCGGGCTCGCGGCCGTCACCCGCGGCCCGGGCCCGGCCGGGCCGAAACGCACCGCGACGGGCTGGCCGGTGCGGCCGATGGCGAGGTGGCAGACCGGCCCCGGCGCGGATTCACACCGGCCGCCGCGGAACGACTGCCACACCTGCCCGGCCGCGGGCCGCGCCACGACCAGGACGCCGGCCCCGGCGGGCACCGGCACGGCACAGGAACGCTCGCGGCCGGCGCCCGGGCCCGGCGCGGCGCAGCGGCCGAGGACGTGGCCGTCCAGGTCGGTGACGGTGACTTCGGCCCCCCGGCCGGGACGGGGATCGGCGACGCGGAGGGCCAAAGTGATCACCGGCGCGGCCGCCGCGCGCCCGGGAACCGCCTGCGCGGAAGCGGGAATGAAAAGGGGCATTCCCGCCAGTAGTGCGGCGGATGCGAACGCGATCTGCCATTGACGGGCCGTTCGGAAAATAAGGCGGGAGGCTGGGCTGCGCACGCGGCCACGGTAGTGGCGGCCATCTCCGCGGGCAAGGATCTGCGCCGGTGGCGCGGAAAAGCAGCGTGCGCGTTCCCGCCGACACCGGATAAACAAAAATACCGGGGCTTGCCACCTATAGCAGGATTATCCCGGTCACTGCCTTGACCGCCCCGGCCTGCGGCCAGTCCGCTATCGCGTCATGGACCGCTGCCGGTGCCATCGGCTCCTCCCTGGCCTCAGCCTGGGCGGGCCGGGTGGACCGGCAGGCCCGCTCAGCCGGGCAGCCGGGCAAAAGCACGCACCGGGACGGTGCCCAGGCCCTGGATGCGCAGCGGCACCGCGGTGAAGAACGCGCCGGACGGCGGCAGCTGTTCCAGACCGGTGAGGTGCTCGACGACGGGAACGCCGGCCGCGAGCAGCAAGGTGTGCGCGGGCCGTTCCCCGTCCGTGAGGTCGTCTATGTTGATCGCGTCGATGCCGACGAGCGCCGCGTCGTGGCTGGCGAGCCAGGTGGCCCCGGCCCGGGTGAGGAAGTGCGCGTCCCGGGCGTACTCGGGGCGGCCGAACCGCATCGCGTCGCCGGTGTGCAGCAGCACCGCCTTGCCGCGCACCGCCGCGCCGACCAGGGCGCCGACGTCGATCCCCGGCTGCGGTGCGCCGGTGACCCGGATGACCACCGCCGGGAGGTCGGCCGTCCGGTCCAGCGGGATGGCCGCCAGGTCCGGGCCGGTGGCGAAGCGATGGTACGGCGAGTCCAGGTAGGTTCCGGTGTTGCCGACCAGGGTGATCTCATCGATGGCGAACTCCGTGCCCGGGGCGTACTGCGCGCGGGAGGCTTCCCGGGTCAGGAACGGCGCGATGGACGGCCCGGGCAGGCCCGGGAAGCTGATCATGCCGGGCCGGATCACGTGGCCGAGCTCCACGAACCGGCCAGCTGGCGGCGGTGCGCTCGCCCCGCGATCGGCTGGGCCACCCCGCGTCCCCTGGTGCGGCTCGGCCAGGACTTCGACGTTGCGCAGTTCGACCGATTCGGTCATGACCAGGCCGAGTGCGGCCACGAACAGCGCGGCGATCGTTGACGCGTCGGCGTCGGGCCCGGGAAGGTCCACCCGGAAGCCGTGCACGGCCAGATCGCCGCCATTGCTGAAGCGGACGGTGGCGTCCAGGGATGCCCGGTATTCAGTCATTTGCGGCCTCCGCTCGCCGTCACGGCCATCATCCTCCCGCTCGATGATGGCGCGACCCGCCGAAGCATCTCCCGGCTGGCGGCCGGGCCCGGCCCGCGGCCGCCGCGGCCCCGGCCTAGTCGATCCAGTAGCGGCGGACCGCACGGGGTGGGCTGCTGGCCGGGATGACCGAGTCGAGCCGACCGCCGCACGCCTCGATCACCGCCCGCGAGCCGACGTTGCCGTCGTCGCAGATCACCAGCACCCGGCCGGCCCCGTTGGCCCGGGCGATGACCAGGCTCTGCCGGAGGATCTCGGTGGCGTAGCCGCGGCGCCGGTACCCGGGCAGGACGCAGTAGCCGATGTGGCCGCCTTCGCGCATCAGGGAGTCGTTGAGGACGTGCCGGATGGACGCCCGGCCGACGATCTCCCCGGCCACCTCGGCGACCAGGAAGGTCGCCGGCACCCGGCCCGCGGGCAGGCCGCTGCCTGCCCGCTCGTCCGCCAGTACCCGCAGGTAGGTATCCCACCGCATACCGGGCTGCAGGCTCAGGCCGAACGAGAACCCTTCGGCCGCCATCACGCCGCAGGCGGCCCGGAAGGGCGCCTCATCGCCGGGCCCGGGCGGCCGGAGCCGGAGCGCTGTCGTCCGGTTCCTGGCCGGTGCCGTGTCAGTGCTCACCCGGATACGCTATCCAGCCCGTCTCCCGGGTCACCAATCGTTTATTCCGCGGCGGCCAGGCTGATCTCGAACCAGACGGTCTTGATCTGCGCCCGGTTCGGCGGCTCCACTCCCCACCGGTCGGCGAGGTGCTCCACCAGGGACAGCCCCTGGCCCTTCGCGCCGCCCGGCGGTGGCGTGGGCAGGGCGTGCGGGATGCCCAAGCCGTGATCGCTCACCTCCACGCGGAGCACGGAACCGTCGACCCGCACTCCGACCTGGAAGTCGGTGCCCGCGTGCTGGATAGCGTTCATGGCCAGTTCGGAGACCATCACTTCGATGGCGGCCCGCGGCAGTGCGGGCACCTGGCCCACCGCCTCCAGGACGAACCGCCGGGCATCCCGGGTTGACCGCGGAACGGGCGGAAACGTGCCCACGGTCTTCATCGCGCTCCGCACCATCTCGTCCCAGCCGGCTGCCTCCGGCATTCCATCGCGCCCACATAGTCACACTCAGTCGTTGAGTGTGCTCACTTCACCGGGATTGAAGCACTCCCCTGGCGAAAACACCGCCCCATTACGTTAGTGCCCCACACGTTAGTCCTGCGCCGGGGGTGTCTTAACGCCGGAACGCGGACGCGACCCGGGACATCGGCCGAGGGAGGGAACGTGCCGGGCGCCGAGCCCGCCGGGGATCCCGCCCCCGCTCAGGTCGCTGCGGGCCGCGCTCGAAGCCGAACTCGGTGGCAGCGTGACCTGGGCCGTAAACTGACTTAACGTGATCATCTCACTACCTAGCGTATCGAGGTCACTGCTGATCCCACGCCGGGCGGCGCTGGAGTCTCTCGCCCTGCTCGCCCTCGCGGCGCCGCTGCCGGTAGCGGCCCGGCTGACCGGCGGGACGGGAGTGGCGATCCTGGCGTTCCTCGCCGCTATCACCGGGATCAGCACCAAGGCGTTCCTGCCCGCGGGCCGCGCGCTGATCCTGTGCGCCGGGACCGCGGTAGTGGTGGCGGCGGCCACCGCTGCGTATGGGCGGGCCGGCTGGGTCGGGCTGGTCGTGGCGGCCGCGGCCGGGCTCGGCGGTGCCGCTAACCACCAGTCGTCGGGAGTGCTGAGCATCGCGCCGGCGATGGCCGCCATCGGCGGGATGGCCCCGCTGCACACGACGTGGCTCGCCGCGGGCGGGTGGGTGCTGGCCGGTGCCGCGTACGCCGTGCTGGCCGTGGCGCTGCTCCGGGTCAAGGTCAAGCCCAAGCCGGTAGATCCGGGGACCGTCTGGATCCACACCGTGGTTCTCACCGTCCTGTGCGGGGCGGCGGCCGCGGCGGTGGTCGCCTGGCGCCTGCCGCACGGGTACTGGCTCGTTCTCACCTTCGTCTCCGTGCTGCGGCCCAGCTGGAGCGAGTCGGTCTCGCACTCCCTTAACCGCCTGACCGGCACGCTGGCCGGGGCGTTGCTCTCCCTGGTGATCGTCGCCGTCCTGCCGCCCGCCGCGGCGGTCGTGACGGCGCTGGCCAGCCTGTACCTGTTCATTGGCTACCTGCTCGCGGGGAGATACACGCCCGCGGTCGTCTTCTTGACGACCACGACGATCCTGCTGACCTCGGGCGGCGTGGCCGCGGCCACGGTCCGCCTCGATGAATACCGGATCGCCTGGACGTTCACCGCGATCGCGATCGCCGCCGCGTGCGGCGCGGCGGTCGTCTACGCCGACCACAAGCGCCTGGCGGCCAAGGCGGGCCACGGCGCCGCGGCGCCGTAGCGCCCGGCGCAGGAGCCACCGTGCCGCAATCGGCCCTGACGGTGTGGCGGTCGATCACCGAACTGGCCCGCCGGGATGACGCTGGTAGCCGCCACCGCGGCCCTCACGGGTGCGGGCGGCCCGGGGGAAGCCCCCCGAACGTCACGGTCCGGACATCCCGGATGAGATCGTCGAGGTCATCGATAGCCTGCTGGACCCGGGTGGCCGCCGGGCCGTCGAGCAGGCTGGACGCGGCGGCGAGGCTGAGACCGACGTCGAAGACCCGCTGCACCACCACCTCAGCCACTCGGGTCCCGCTGTTCGCCGCCACCGTCACAACCGGCTCCGCCGGGCCGGCGACGGCGGCCCGGGCCGCCGCACACGCCTCGGCGAGCAGCGTCTCCGCGGTGTCGCCGGGCCCGGCGGCCACCGCCGCCCCCGTGCCCCCCGGCACCCGGAAGAGCGCGTCCCCGCTGCCGAAAGGATCCTGCAGGGCCCGGCTGAGCCGTTGTCGCACCGCCTCCACCGCGGGCGGGCCGCGCAGGCCCTGACAGAGTACGGCCAGCTCGCCCGGGCCGACCTGGGCGGTCACGTCGGCGGACCGGACCGTGCCGGCGATCCGGCGTTCCACCGCGCGCCAGGGCTGCCCGGACGCCCGCTGGCCGCCACCCGCGCCGGGCTTCCCGAGACACACCGCGAGGATCGCGACCAGGCCCCTGTACTGGTCGCGATGCCTCAGCGACTGCCGGGTGAGGTCCAGGAACCGGCCGCGGCTGACCAGCCGGCCGCTGACCGCGCTGCCTGGTGACCGGAGGTGACCCGGCTCCGGCGGGGTAGCGGTGACAGCGACCCGCCCGGACACGTCTTGCGGGATTCGGCGGGGCGGCGGCTCGCTCACACAGTCCCCTCTTGACGCGGCGGGGTGCTGGCACCGGAGATGCGAAGCAGGTACCCGCCGGGGACTGGAGCGAGCCGAACAAGGCGAGCTTACCTACGCGCACCGCTCCGCTGAAAGAGCCGGCGGCCGCTTCGCCGGCCCGCGGCCGCTTGACGCCGCGGCGGGTACTAGGAAACAGTGCTGTCATGTGCCCCCGGCGGGCGCCCGGACCCGGCGCCCGCGGAAACCCGCTTCACCCGAGTCCCCGGTGACGCGCCAGGCGTACCGAGGCGCGGGGAGGACCTGGTGAGATCTGGACCCGGAAAAGACGCCGTGGATTACCGTGGCGTCCCCGCCGCGGCCGATGACCCGGCGGGCGATCTTGACCTCGTGATCCAGCGGATATTCACCGCGGGGGTCCTGCTCGGCCATGCGCTGTGCCACCGGCGCGGTTCGGTGGCGGCGGTGGCGGACGCCGTCGGCCGGCTCGATGACGCGGTGATCAACATCCGCTCGGCCATGCCCCGGGAGTGCGAGCCCGCCGGGGATCTGGAGTCACTGGCGGCTCGCCTCGATCAGATCCAGCACGATGTGTGCCGCCTGACCGCTACCTTGGCGGCCGAGGCCACTCCCTCGCTGCGCGAGGCGGCCTTCAGCATCCACCGCGCCCAGGTCGCGGTGTCCGAGGCATGCGCTCTGCCGGGCGGGTGACATCATGCGCTGGACAGCGTGCGCCTCGTGCCGGAGCATGGGCGGCAGGCCGGGCACAGCGACAGGATGCGGCAGGCGATGGCTGACCGGAAGCTACTCACGACCACGCTGTCGGAGTTCGCGGCAACCCTCGTGGCAGGCCATGCGGTCAGTGATGTGCTGCACGACCTGGCGGGGCGCGTCTCGGCGGTCGCCGGGATCCCGGGAGTCGGCGTTTACCTGCACGTCGATGGAGCATTAAGTTTCGTCACCGGCCTCGACGCGCTGGCCACCGCCGTGCCGCGGGCCGAGGAGTGCGAGCCGGCGGGCCCGTGCGCGGCTGCCTGCCGCTGCGGCGAGCTCGTCATCGTCGCTGACCTGGCGGCTCGCCACCGATGGCCCGGCTACGCGCGGGCGCTCCTCCAGGCGGGGGTCGTGGCCGTGGCGGGCGTGCCGATGCACCTGGCCGGGCAGCGGATCGGGGCGCTGGGCCTGTACAGCAGCCGACGGCGGGACTGGCCGGGCGACGACCTGGACGCCGTCCGGGTGCTGGCCGATTTCGCCGCCGGCTACGTGATCAGCGCCGCACGGCTGGACCGGTCGCACCGGCTCGGCGAGCAGTTGCAGCAGGCGCTCGACAGCCGGATCCTCATCGAGCAGGCCAAGGGCATCGTGTCGGCGGAACGCGGTATCTCCGTGGACAAGGCGTTCGAGCGGCTGCGGCGGCACGCGCGTAACCGCAACGCCACCCTCCGCTCGGTGGCCGAAGCGGTCGTCAGCCTCGGCCTCCGCCCGTTACCGGGCCCGCCCGGCATCCGGGGACCATCCCGGGCCGCCAGCGCTCAGGGGCCGTCCCGGCCGTCCGGCGCCGCGGGCCGCAGCAGGCCCCGTTCCAGCACCAGCGGCACGAACAGCTCGCGGTAGCCGTGGTCGTCGAAGAGCACCGTGACCTCATCCCCGTCGTACCGCTGCACCGTCCCCTCGCCCCAGCGCCCGCTCACCACCCGCGCGCCCACGGCGAAGGGAGTCCCGGCGGCTGGGTCGGCGGCGGGTACGAGGTCGTTGTCGCAGTTCCCGCACGGGCCGCGGTAGTCCTGCCCGAAGTAGGTGAGCAGGAACGAACGGCGGCAACCGGTGTGCTCGGCGTAGCGGCGCATCATCGCCAGCCGCGAGCGCTCCACCTCGTTCTCGCGTTCCGTCTCGGCGTCCGACGCCTGCAGCGCCGCCGCGACGGTCATCGCCCCGGTCCAGCGAACCTCCCCGTCCGCCTGCCAGGCCGCCGCACCGAGATCGGCCAGCCGGGTGAGGGCGGCGGTCTCCTGGCGGGCACCGGTCCCGGCAGGCCGGCCAGCCGCGAGCGCGGCCGCCGCCCGCGCCACCGCTGCCCCGGGGACGCCCCTGGCGATCAGGTGCCGGGCCAGCTCGAAGTCGTCGTAGCGGTACAGCAGCCGCACCTGCGAAGGCGCGCCGTCCCGGCCTGCGCGCCCCAGTTCCTGGTAGTAGGCATCGAGCGAGGGCGGCGGATCGACGTGCAGCACCCAGCGGACGTCCGGTTTGTCGATCCCCATGCCGAACGCGACCGTGGCCGCGATGACGCGGGCGCTGCCAGCCAGGAACGCCGTCATCGCCTGGTGCCGCTCGCGGCCGGACAGGCCCGCGTGGTAGAGCGCCACCTGCTCACCGGCCGCCGCTAGCGCGTCGTGGGCCGCCCGCGCATCGGCGTGGGTCGCGGCGTAGACGATCCCCGGGCCGGCGAATTCCCCCGCCGCCCGGACCAGTTCGCGGGCCTTGTCCGGTACCGTCTGCGCGTGCTGCGCCGAGAGGTGGATATGCGGCCGGTCGAAGTCGCCGATCACGACGGCCGGATCACGCAGGCCGAGCCGCCGGACTATCTCCTGCCGGACGGGCGGGGCGGCGGTGGCGGTCAAAGCCAGCCGGAGCGGGGCGCCGACCGCACCGGCCTGCGCTCCGAGCTGCATGTAGTCAGGCCGGAAGTCATGACCCCACTGGCTGATCAGGTGCGCTTCATCCACGGCGAACAACCCCGGGCCTGCGCGCCGCAGCGTCTCGCGGGTCTCCGCGTTCGCCAGCTGTTCCGGCGACAGGAACACGAACGTGTCCGAATCGCACGAGGCCAGCAGAGCCGCGGCGCGCGCGCCGCGGCTCTGCTGGGAGTTCAGCACGATCGCCCGCAGGCCGGCGGCCTGCAGGTGGGCCAGTTGATCATCCTGCAGCGCGATCAGCGGCGACACGACGACCGTCGGCCCGGCCCGCAGCAGCCCGGCCAGCTCGTAGATCGCCGACTTCCCGCCGCCGGTCGGCAGCACCGCCAGCACGTCACGGCCGCCGGCCAGCGCCCCGACCGCGCGCAGCTGCCCCGGACGAAGCCCCTCGAAGCCCAGGCGGTCCCGGGCCAGATCCTCGATCTCAGCGCTGCTGGTCACCCAGCCCACGGTACGGTCCCGGCGCTGCGGTGCATTCAGCTGGTGGATTCATGAGCGGTGTTGGTTACTCCCCTATTTGGGGGGGCAATCAACACCGCTATGCATTTCCGGCCGGTTCAGCCGCCCGGCTCGGGCACGTAATGCCGGCTGAGGTCGGCTGGGTTGACCCAGACCCGGACGATCGCGCGGGTGGACGGGTCGCGGAACCGCTCCGCCGTTGGTACCCAGCCTGCTCCCGGCTCGGCCTGCTGGGCGTGGCGGCGCCGCTGCCCGAGCCGGCCGCGGGCCCGCCGGGCTGGTGACGGCCCGCTGGGCGGCGTCCCGCCGAGCGGCGGCAGGTCCAGTACGGCTGCGGCGGCCTCGTCGGTGTAGGCCGCCGCGAGCACGACGTTGACCCGGCGGCTCATCTCCGCCATGTCCAGCTGTCCCCGGGCGAAGTGCTCCCGCAGCAGGCCCAGCAGCCGCTCCCGGTCGGCCTCGCCGATCAGCGCCCGCGGATCAGGCCGCGGCGCAGCCGGAGGCGTCCCGGTCATGGTCAGCCAGCCGGCGACGCGATGACCGCCGAACCGTAGGCGACGATCTCGGTGAGCTGCTGGCCCATCTCGGAGGAGTCGAACCGCATCGCGATGACCGCGTTCGCGCCGAGCAGCCGCGCATTCTCGATCATCCGGTCGATCGCGTGCCTGCGGCTGTCCTCCAGCAGCTCGGTGTACTGGGTCACCTCACCCTGGCGCAGCGCCTTGAATCCGGCGCCGATCGATTTGACCGCGCCCATGCTGCGGACCACCAGGCCGAAGGCGACGCCCAGGTCCCGCTGCACGGTCATGCCCTGCAGCTCCAGGGCGGTGGTGACCGGAAAGGCGGCCGAGGCGGCCGGCACTGGTTGCGTCATGCCCGACATCGTAGGCGCTTCCACGGCGGCACCACGGTGCCCGGCACGACCCGGCCCGGTCAGCCGGCGGGCTTGCGGTGCATCCGGTAGTGCAGGACGAGGAAGGGCAGCCCGAACACCGAGAAGGCATGCTCGGCCCGCAGCTCACCGTCCTGCACGTAGACGTCGAGCTGCTCGGCGAAGCCGCGTACCGCGGCCGCGGTCAGCTCCCCGCTGGCCGGGTCGAGGCAGGCGAGGTAGTGCCCGGGCTGGTCCAGGTCGCTGTGGCTGGTCAGCAGCAGGCCGCCGCCCCGGCGGGGCCGGGGCTCCAGCGTCGCGGTGAAGCTGGCCTGGGGCAGCGGGAAGCCGACGCTGACGTAACCGCGGCCGCCGTGCCGGTAGGTGGTGTAGATCCCGACGTAGATCGGCTCGTCCGTGTCAGCGAACGAACGGATCCAGCCCCGGACGGCGATCTCGGCGCTGCCCGCCGCCGTGATCACGTCGATCCGGCTGCGGATGCCGCGCAGCGTCTCCCGCTGGTTCATCGGCACGTTCGCCTGCCCCAGCGGCCGGGCCAGCGCGGTCCGGTAGAGCAGGTAGCCGGGGCGGGCCCACAGCCGCCACTCGGGCACGATGTCCAGGGTGAACCGCGTGGTGTGCTCGTAGAATTCCCGGACCCGCGGATCGAGGCCGGCCGGGTCGAAATCCGGGCCAGCCAGGTCCCGCACCGAGGCCACGATGCCGACGTCCGCGGCGTCGGGCAGGTAGCGGCCGCCGAGTTCGGCCGCCAGTTCCCGGACGTACCCGGTGCCCACGTACCGGGTCCGGGCCGCCCGCGGCACCACGAACGGCAGGTCATCGGCCCGGACGCGCTCGGCCAGCAGGGTCACCGCCGCGTCCCGGAAGACCAGGGCCGACACCACCCGGTAAGCGGCCATGGTGGTGCTGGCCACCACCGCGCCCGGTACCGCGCGGCGCTGTGCGCCCGGTCCCGCGCGGCGCCGCGCGCCCAGCAGCCCGCCCACCGCGGCGCCGAAGGCCGGGCCCAGCAGCACCTTCTGCGGCCGGATCCCCAGCACCCCAGCGAGACCGCCGGTGACGGCCCCGACCGCCACCGGCCCGGCCCGCCCGGTACGGTCCGCCGCCCACCCCAGTGGGGCGGCCAGCGCCGCGCTGGTCGCGATCCGCGCCCACAGCGGCGGGATCTCCCCCGGGCGCTGCCGGGTCCGGGCCACCGTCTCCGCCGTAGCCAGCAGGGCGGCCCCGGCGGCCGCGCCGGCCGCCGCGGCCCGGGCCCCACGGTGGGCGGCCAGGGCCGCCCCGGCCACGCCGCCGATGAGGCCGGCCGCGGCGACCGGCCTGCTGAGATCACGCCGCTCGGGCCGGCCGGTCATCATGATCACAACCTATCTCCTGGCGCCGGAACGCCGGGAGCAGGCGGGCCAGGAGCAGCGCGCCGCCGATACAGGCCAGCCCGCCGGAGACCACCGAGGCGGCCGGGCTGAACGCGGCTGCCACCGCGCCCGATTCCGCGTCGCCGATCCGCGGGCCGCCGGTGACCACCGCCATCTGCACGCCCATCAGCCGTCCGCGCAGTTCGTCGGGCACGTTGAGCTGGAGGATCGTGCTGCGGAATACCGCCGAGATGACGTCGGCCCAGCCGGCCACGGCCAGCAGCGCGAGCGCGGCGGGGAGCCAGCGCACGAGGCCGAAGCAGGTGATCGCCGCGCCCCAGACGAGGACGGCGGCGATGACCGCGCGGCCCTGCCGCCGGACCCGGTGGACCCACCCGGTGGTGACCGCGCCGAGCAGGGCACCGGCCCCGGGAGCAGCGTAAAGAAACCCGAGTGTGCTGGCGCCGCCGCCGAACACCGTAGCGGCCAGCGCGGGGAACACGGCGCGTGGCAGGCCGAACACCATGGCGTTGATGTCGATCAGGTAGGCGCCCTGGAGGACCGGCCGGCCACGCAGGTAGCTGAGGCCGGCCACGATCGACCGCAGGCCGGGCGGATGGCTGGCGCCGGCCCGCGGGCGCTGCGGGCTGATCAGGAAGGTCGCCACGATGGCCGCGGCGATGCTGGCCACGTCCATCCAGTAGACGAAACGGACGCCGGCCCCGGCGAGCAGCAGGCCGGCCACCGCCGGGCCGGCCACCTGGCCGATCTGGAACAGCGCCTGGAACATGGCGTTGACGGTGGCCACCTCGTCGCGGCGGACCAGGTTCGGCAGGATGGCCGACAGGCCCGACTCGGTCGTGGCGGTGAAGCCGGCCGCCACCGCGGGCAGGGCGAACAGCGGCCACAGCGCCGGGCCGGTGTCGGCGTTGACCGCCAGGCCGGCGCTGCACAGCAGCGTCAGCAGCTGGGCACCCAGCAGCACCCGGCGGCGGTCGGCCGCGTCGGCCAGCGAGCCGCCCAGCAGGGCCCCGGCGATCAGCGGGAGCACCTGGGCGAGCGAGACCAGCCCGACCGCGAGCGACGAGCGGGTCAGCGCGTACACCTGGTACGGCACCGCGACCATCGTGAACTGGGCACCCAGCGTGGACAGCAGCTGGCCGGCCACCAGGCAGCGCAGATCGCGGGAACGCCGCAGCGGCGTCACATCCATCAGGACGTGCCGCCCGAACCGGGCCATCCGCTTCACCGCGGGCCAGGCTAACGGAACACCCGGACGGCCCGGGCAGCCGGGAAGCGGGGAAACTCAACCTGATCCGCATGACCTTTGGCCCTGTTTCCTCAGACACCCGGGCGCGAGCGTGATGGTGACCGGCCTCCCGCCGGAAGGAGCCGACGAGGTGAAGCGCGTCCCTGGAATGGTTCTGCTCGGGCTCAGCGCCTGCGGGTACCCGCTCACCCAGGCCGTCATCCGCCGATGGGGGGTGCGGGGGGCTGCCGTGGCGGAGGCGGCGTGCGCCGCGCTGGCCCTCCGCGATGCCGCGATGGTGGCTGGCGGCGTCCCCGGCCGGCTGCGCCCGGTCCCGGCCGCGCTGCTGGACCTGGAACTCGCCGTCGGCGTGGTGGCCGCCGTGGCCGGGGTTCCGCCGCTGCTGAGCGCACGATCAGCAACGGCGGCACCGCCGGGAACAGCGGCCGCCGATACCGTGCGGCGTGCGGCTGTGGCCACCTTGTTCGCGCTGCATACTGTCAGGTTCGCCCTATACCTCAGCCCCGGGCAGGGCCGGAGCCATTGAGGACGTCGGGATAGCTGGGCAGCCACATCGCCGCCGTCACCGCCTGCTCGATGTCCTCGCGGGGGCCGAGCCGGTCCACGCCGTCCTGCCGGGCCTGGACCGCGACCGCGATGGCGACCGCGCGGGAGACCCGCCGCAGGTCCGCGACCGGCGGGT
Organism: uncultured Actinomycetes bacterium; assembly: GCA_963837515.1. Classification (GTDB taxonomy): domain Bacteria; phylum Actinomycetota; class Actinomycetes; order Streptosporangiales; family Streptosporangiaceae; genus RYN-230. The sequence continues at coordinate 111,204 of CAWINT010000008.1, read as the reverse complement.
AGAGCGCGCCGTGGGCGACCCGCTCCGGCGTCACCAGGCCGGCCAGGGTCTGGGCCGCGACGGCGAACATTGCATCGGTGATCTCCCGGGCCCGCGTTGCGATGGCGGCCAGCCCGACGCCCGGGAAGACGAGCATGTTGTTGGCCTGTCCCACCTCGTGGGTCACCGCGCCGTAGCGCACCGGCTCGAACGGGCTGCCGGTGGCGACCAGCGCGCGGCCCTCCGTCCAGCGCAATACGTCGGCCGGGGTGGCTTCGCTGTTGGCCGTCGGGTTGGACAGCGGCATGATGATCGGGCTGGGTGTGCGCGCGGCCATCTCCCGGATCGCCGTCTCGGTGAACAGGCCGGGCTTACCGCCGGTGCCGATCAGGATCGTGGGCGCGAACTGCCGGACCACGTCCTCCAGGCCGGCCGCGCCGGGTCCCAGGCCGAGCCGGGCCGCCTCGCCGGCCGTCAGCGCGAACGGCCGCTTGTCCTCGTCCAGATGAGTGCGGCCCGCATACAGCAGCCCCCGCGAATCCAGCATGACGATGGCCCGGCGGATCTCATCGTCGGTGGCGCCCTCGGACCGCATGATCAACCCGGCCAGCCGGGCGATCCCGATCCCGGCGGCGCCCGCCCCGAGGAAGACCAGCCGCTGGGCGGCCAGCGGCTCGCCGCGATGCCGCAGCGCCGCCAGGATCCCGGCCACCACCACCGCGGCGGTGCCCTGGATGTCATCGTTGAAGCAGGCGATCCGGTGCCGGTAGCGGTCGAGCAGCCGGATCGCGTTGTGCTGCTTGAAGTCCTCCCACTGCACGACAGCATCGGGGTAGACGTGGCTGACGCCCTGCACGAAGGCCTCGATGAGCGCGTCGTACTCCGGGCCCCGCAGCCGCGGCTTGGGGTAGCCGAGGTACAGCGGGTCGTCGAGCAGCCCCTGGTTGTCGGTGCCGCAGTCCAGCGACACCGGCAGGGTCAGCGCCGGGTGCACGCCCGCGCCAGCGCAGTACAGCGCGAGCTTGCCGACCGGGATGCCCATGCCGCCCGCGCCCTGGTCGCCCAGGCCGAGGATCCGCTCATTGTCGGTGACCACGATCAGCCGGACGCCTTCGCGCCCGGTGTTGCGCAGCAACTCGGGAATCCGGTCGATGTCGTCCGGGGTGATCCACAGGCCGCGGGGCCGGCGCAGGATGTGGCTGAACCGGCGGCACGCCTCGCCGACCGTCGGCGTGTACACGATGGGCGCGAGTTCTTCCAGGTGGTCCACGAGAAGCCGGTAGAACAGCGTCTCGTTGCGGTCCTGCAGCGACTCCAGGCCGATGTACTTCTCCAGGTCGGCCGGCTTGGAGCGCAGGTGCTCCAGCTCCAGGGCGACCTGCTGGCCGATCGTCGTGCAGCGCCAGGGCAGCAGACCCCGCAGCCCGAGTGCGGCGCGCTCCTGCTCGGTGAACGCGGCGTCCTTGTTCAGCAGGGGCAGGCTCAGGATCTCGGCGCCCGGGTGCCGCCAGTTCTCATCCGGTGCGTTATGGGTAATGGCGGGCATGCAGTCCTCCTGGGGCTTCGGCGGTGGCCAGATCCGCGGTGTCAGACCCCAGTCGAACCCGGCCACGCCGGTCCCGCCCACGGTCGAAGGTCCCCGGCTGGCCACTCAAAGTCCGTCCCGGACGTAGCCTCGGAGCACACGCGCGAGAGGAGCCGGCCGGGCATGGCCATCATCCACAACCGGGTTCTTCCCCCCGGTGGCATGCGCCCGGGCGGCGGTACGGACGCGGATCAGCCAGCCGCGCCGGACGCGGATCAGCCAGGCGCGCAGCCCTGCCTGTCCGCCACCTGGCGCCTGCCGGACGGCACGCCGGTCCGCGGCGTCTTCGCCACGGCCCGGTACCGGCCAGGCTGACCCGTCTTCACTCCGTGAACGCGCAGAATTCGTTTCCCTCCGGGTCGGCCAGTACGTACCAGCGGAGGTCGCCGCCCGGTTCGCGCAGCACCCTGGCCCCGGCCCCGACGAGCGGCGCCACGCTCGGGACGGTGACGTCCCAGTGAATGCGGTTCTTTACCCGCTTCGGCTCGGGCACCGGGTTGAAGTCCATGGTGAGGATCGGCATGCCCGGCACGCCCTCCAGGGTGAACCCGTCGTCGCTGCCGGTGACGCCGGCTCGGTAGACCCCGCCCCACCACCGGGCCTGCGCGTGTGGATCGGCGCTGTCCAGCACCAGGCCGTGCAGCCGCTCGGCCGGGAGCTGCGGACGCAGGAACGCGCAGAACTCGCCGCCTTCGGGGTCGGCCATCACCGTCCAGCGGCGCGTGCCGTGCTGCGGCTCCACGACTTTCGCGCCCAGCGCCTCCAGGCCGGCCAGATCGGTGACGTAGACGTCCAGGTGCACCCGGTGCTTCACCGTCCTGGCCTCGGGTACCCGGTTGACCCAGATCGTGTGCTGCGGCGTCGCCCCCGTTAGCAGGCCGTCGCCATCATCCTTCGCCTCCCAGGTGCGGCCGAGCACCGCCGCCCAGAACGAGCCGAGCCGGGCCGGGTCCACCGCATCCAGACACAGGTCCTTGAATCGCGCGATCGCCATAGCAGGAACCTAGCCCGCGGCGCCGACGCCGGACGATGCGGTCCTGGCTCGTGCACGCAGCGGCCCAATGCCTGCCCAGCTGCCTAAATGACGCCCGAACGTGGCGTGCCCGGGGCGAATGGCCGGCACGCTGCCCTTGTCCGGCCGTTGTCCGGCGTGAGAGGGCCGATGCTGGGTAACTGCACCCGCATGACGACATCGAGCGAGCACTCGGACTCATCCGTGCCACCTGAAGCGGCGGGCGTGACTCTCCAGACCGACGCGACAAAGGCCATCGTCGCGGAGATCAAGGCCGAGAATGAGGCCCTGAAAGAGACGGACCGGGCCGCGGAAATGCAGGCTGAGGCCGCCGCTGAGCAGGCGAAGCAGCTGGCTCAGCTGACGGAGGAGGTGCTCGAGGAACTCAAAGACATGCATGAGGGCGCCCCCGGGCCGGCGTGATCCCGGGACGACGACCAACAGACCGGCTGAGGCAGTTATGGCGACGTCCGAGCCGGGTCGGAGCCGGCGTCGGGCGGGCCCGTGGAGACGACCAAAGACCACGCCACTATGGTGGACCGATGGCGTCGGTCAAGCAGATCCAAGTCACCTTCGACTGCGCAGAACCTGAGCGCGTCGCTCGTTTCTGGTGCGAGGTGCTGGGGTACGTCGTACCGCCGCCACCGGATGGGTTTGCTACCTGGGACGATTTCGACCGCGCGCTGCCGCTTGAGCATCAGGGTTCAGCGTTCGCATGCATCGATCCCTCAGGGGTGGGCCCGCGACTGTTCTTCCAGCGCGTTCCCGAAGGCAAGGTCGTCAAGAACCGGCTGCACCTTGACGTGCGGGTCGGCACGGGGCTCGTGGGTGAAGAGCGCCTGGCCGCACTTGAGGCCGAATGCGCACGACTGGTCGCGCTCGGCGCGGTACGCGTGCGACTGCTGCCTGCCGATGACGACAACGAGTCGTGCCTCGTGATGCAGGACATCGAGGGCAACGAGTTCTGTCTCGACTGAGTGAGGCGCTTACGACGCGGTCGATCCCGGCCCCGCGCATTTCGACGAGTTCGCGGCCAAGAACTCGGCACTGGTCCACGAGTTCCCGGATGGACCGACGAGCTGCGATCACCGCAGGTGCCGACCCTGCTGATCTTCGCCGTCCATCAGCAAAGGCTCCACGCCGCTAATGCGCGCCGACCCGTCTTTCCGGGTTGTGCCGACGAGTACGACGCCCGACTTGATCAGCTGATCACTCGCGACAGCGGCGAGCACCGGCTGGGCGGCGGCGAACTCGGACCATCGCCTATCTTCTGCTTACCCCCCACCGCCGACAATCGGTTCAACGCCGCAGCAGGCACCAGTTCCGCCGCCACGACAGCGCCGTCACATGACCCGCTGAGACGGGGGACCGAGCCGACCGCCGCATTCGGGAGGGTCCTGGTCCGGGGCAGTGCCAGCCAGATGCGGGCCCGGGAGCGCGGTCAGGCGCTGCGAGCCGGGCCGCGCCGGGGAGGTCTGGAACGGTGACGACGCGATGGCCGGGGAGGCAAGATGGCCTCATGCTCGATCATGTTTCCATCCAGTGCGCTGATCTGGCCGCCAGCGCCGCGTTCTATGACGCCGTGCTTGTGCCCTTGGGCGGCCAGCGCGTCATGGACTTTGGCGAGGCGATCGGCTACGGGGTCCCGCCCAAGCCCGGCTTCTGGATCGGTCGCCAACACACCGGTGCGGGCTTCCGGGAGTCTCACATCGCCTTCTCCGCACCTGATCGCCCAGCGGTACGGGCGTTCTTCGACGCCGCTGTGGCACGGGGCGCGGAGATCTTGCACGTGCCGCGGCTCTGGCCCGAATACCACGACACCTACTACGCGGCGTTCGTTCGTGACCCCGACGGCAATAACGTCGAGGCTGTCTGTCATCTGCCGGAGTAGAACAGCGAACCCGGGGGGCGCAGGCCAGTGCCAGCGCCTTCTGCCCCCATCCGGTCCGCCGCCCCGGCCGGCTGGCTGGCATCCCACCTGCGGGGACCCACTGTCGTGCCGCGAGCGGCCCTATTGCCCCTGCCGGTGATGCGACCGGGCGTGAGCAGCAAGGTTATGCCGGTGTGGCGCGATCGAGGTGGTGCGGGAAACGGCGCGGGCTCGCACTCGTCGGTTGGGACGCTGCAGGTCCGGAAGGGCTCGCGCCGGGAGTGGCGGCCACCTGCACCCACTGCGGAGGGCCGTCAGTGGGCGGCAGCGAACTTGCGTTCCACCTCCGCGGGAATCCGGCCACGATCGCTGACCACCAGGCCCTGCTCGCGGGCCCAGTCGCGGACGTCAGCACTGTGCTGGCGGGACCGGGCCGTTCTGCGGCCGGCCGGCTGCCTGGCTACCTTCCGGGCGAACGGAACGAACTTCTGGGCCGCCTTGTCCAGGCTCCGGCCATCCTTCGCGCACAAATCGATCTCAAGCGCACGGCCGTCCAAGGTGATAGCCCGCGTCCGCGTGTCTTTCACGCTGCCGCAAATATCACATGTGACCGTCACGGTCGTCTGAGTTGCCATACTTTCCCACCCCTGTGCTCTCCATTGCTGCTCCGCGCAAGGATACCTGACCTGCGCATTCCCCGGGCCAGGAGCACGCTCCGGGCCCTCCCAGCGTTGCCGCGCTGTCTCGTCACGAGGGAGCACCGAGCCGGGCCGGCAGTGAACGCACGCAACCGCCGCTACGGACGCGCAGCCGGAGCTGGCGTAGTGACTGGGCGCCGGACAGAACTGGACGGAGCTGTGCGCTTGGCCATTTCGGCCCATATTCGCCATGGCCGGGCTGAGCCGGCTCCGCTCAAGTCCCAGGGCGTAGCCCGATACGAGCTTCAGACGGTCAGGGCGCTATGCCGCCTTTGCCCATAAATGCACCTAAATTTAGGTAAGAGTTTACTTACTTTCCAGAAAGTCTACAAACCTCCGGAGTGGCCAGTGTCAACCTCCCTGTCCATCCACACGTCCAACTCCCGGCCCTGAAACTACATGACCAGCAATCGGCCGGACTGTGCCGAGCGGATCCGCGCTTCTCGCGGAACGGCTTCGTCATGGTACGGAATCAGAGAAACCGAGAGGTGCTTGGCAATGGAACTGGTGATCAGGCGGACCCAGGCCGACATGAAGGGCGTATTCGGCGGCCACAAGGGGGTGGCGTTCAATCTTTACTACCGGCTCGTGCTCACTCCAGAAGAAGCGGCTCTGGTCCAGAAATACCGGCTTGACACGCACGTTCTAAGTAAATCCGGCTCAGGCCTTGCGGAAACAGTGGCAGATGTCATCCGCGGCGTAAATCAGTCGGTCCAGTCAGTCGATATCCTGCTAGGTAATGAGGCGACGGCGAAGCGGGCGTGTGATTCTTTCTATAAGCTCATTCTCGTAGCTCGAAGCTTTGGCGGGGAAGAGGTAGTTAAATTCCCTCTGGAAGACGCATAGTTCCACCTTATCCTGAGGCTGGACCTGGCATTTTCTCCAGGGCCCGGGCGATGGGTGGCCAGCATCGAGCCCGGTGCGATGGAGTACCGCTGACATGCCGCCCGGCCACCTCCAGCATTGCGCCGACATCGGCATGCACGTAGCCAGGCCACTGCCGGCCGCCCGGGAAGGCGGCTTCGCGGACTATCAGAAGATCCAGCGAGCCGCTGTCGGCCGCTGCGCGAGGTCACGGCGCAGCGGCCGGAAGGGAGGGCCCGGGCGTCCTTGCGGATCCCGGGCAAAGACGTAATATCTCGACTATGGCTGAGTGGTGGTCGATCGAGATAATGCACGGTGAGCTTTCCGCTTTCCGATGGCAGGAGCAACATGACTCGGCCCTGATCGAGGCAGCCCTGACGAATGGCGCCACCGACGGGTCGTGGCATGCCGACAGGTGGGGCGTGGTGTTCGAGGTGCAGTTCGAGACCGAGGAACAGTGGCAGGCGTTCCGCCACCTGCCCGTCGTGCGCGCGGCCCTGGACGCCGTCCCGGACCCGGTCAACGGCCTGCTCGTCTACCGCGGCCGCGGCGGAGGCGCAGGTGCGCGGAAGCCGCGCAGGCCGAAGCCCGCGCCGAGCGCCAGCGCTGTTTCACTGCCCGAGCCCGAACCCGAGCCGCAGCTGAATCTAACTGGCATTTCTCCCCCCGAGCCCGGGAACGTCCCGGCGGCGGGCCGGTAAGTCTGCCCGGGCGATGCGGTCAAGCCCGCCGGGCACCTGGGCCGCCGCGAGCTGAACCGCTCGCCCGGCGGCGCTTCAACGCCCCACACCATCAGCGAACCAGCTCGTTGACGGTGGGCAACGCCACTATTGCCGCCGATAGGTTCCATCAGCCGCTCTCCGTGCTCGGTCTCAGCGAGTGAGCGTTTCCTTCGGGCGCACGACGCAGAACTCGTCGCCTTCAGGGTCGGCCAGGACAGTCCAGGATTCGGCGCCGGTCTGCCCGATGTCAACCTGGCGCGCCCCGAGTGCCTGGGTCCAGAACCGGGCCAGCCCGGGCAGGTCGTAGGTGTCGATCACTGCGCCCGGCCACCACGGCCAGCCTGAAGCTGCTCACCCCGGTTATCCCGGCAGGCTTCACCCACGCCAAGCAGATCCCCGGCTTCGACCGCATCGGCAACTGACCGCCGGGCTTTCCCGCCGCTGGCACCTGCTACCAGGCGTAGTTCTCCGGGGCCGGCCGGTAGCCGGGGAAGATGCTGTCGAGGCGCTCCAGCACCTTGTTATCGAGCTTGAGCGACACCGCGCGCTGTGCGTCCTCGAGCTGCCCGGCGGTACGCGGGCCGATGATCGGCCCGGTTACGCCGTCCTGGTGCAGCAGCCAAGCGAGCGCGACGCTGCCCGGCTCCTCGCCGATCTCCTCGCACAGGCTCTCGTACGCCTCGATCTGCTCGCGGCTCCGCTCGACGGTCTCCCGTGCCCGGCCCGACAGGCGGCGGCGACCTTCGCGCTCCTTCTTGAGCACTCCGCCGAGCAGGCCGCCCTGCAGCGGGGACCACGGGATGACGCCGACGCCGTAGCAGATCGCGGCGGGCAGGACCTCGAGTTCGATGTCGCGGGTCATCAGGTTGTAAATGGACTGCTCGCTGACCAGGCCAAAGAAATTACGTGCCGCTGCGGCGCCGTTGGCCTGCGCGATGTGCCAGCCCGCGAAGTTGGACGATCCGGCGTAAAGGATCTTGCCCTGAGCGACCAGCACCTCCATCGCCTGCCAGATCTCATCCCACGGCGTGCCCCTGTCAACGTGGTGCATCTGGTACAGGTCGATGTAATCGGTCCGCAGGCGCCGCAGCGAGGCGTCGCACGCGCGCCGGATGTTCAGCGCGGAAAGCCTGTCCTCATTGGGCCAGTCGCCCATCGCCCCGTACAGCTTGGTAGCCAGCACGGTGCGCTCGCGGCGCCCGCCACCAGAGGCGAACCAGTCGCCGATGATCTCCTCGGTCCAGCCCGGATGCGACTGGTCGTTGCCCGCGACCTGGCCAGGCGGGCTGAACGCGCCGCCGTACCGGTTCGCGGTGTCGAAGAAGTTAATGCCAAGGCCGTGCGCCCGGTCCATGATCGCGTGCGCGTCCGCGGGCGGGGTCAGGGGACCGAAGTTCATCGTGCCGAGACACAGCCGGCTGACACGGAGGCCGGAACGGCCAAGATGGGCGTAATCCATGCTCCTAGCCTTCCATGCCCACGCCAGGCCGGCACCCCGGGGAGCGGCTGCCGTCGAGGCGGCAATCGATCGGGGCAGTGCGGGCACCCGCACCGCACACGCTCCACGCCGGGCGCTGACCGTTCACCGGACCCGGCGCGGGATACCTGGCCGCGTGGGAATGGGGCATAAAGCCAAGCGTTCAGGCTGCTGGCGGGTTGCGGTCGCGGGCAGGTGCGTGCCGAAGTTCTCGCGCTGAGACGGCGGTGAGCCAGCCGAAGCCGGTGATGACGCTGGCGCGCTGGAACAGCCCACCGAGATTGACGAGCCGGGGTGATTGACCGAAGGCCGCCCCGGCCAGCGCCGTGGTGGCCAGCATGGTGGTCGCCGTGACCGCGCTGCAGGGGGCAAACGCGCGCTGCCCGGCCCGCCACGACCGCCAGCCGCAGGCAAGTGCGGCAGCTGGCAGGCCGGCGAAGACGGGGATGGCCGCGAGAGTGTGCGCTGTGCCCGGGCGGCTGGGCCGGGAGAGCGCGCCGGGTGTTCCCGGCGGGTGGCCGCTGACCGGGTCGGCCGGGAAGATGGCCGAGCCGATAAGCCCGGCGCCGGCGGCGCCGATCAGCGCTGGCCCGGGCGCTCTGCTGGCCGCTGGGCCACCACGGGACAGCCCGGCCGCAGCGGCCAGGAACAGCGTCCCGGTCAGGGCGATTTCCGCGCTCCCGGGGCGACCAGGCTCATCGGCTTTCAGGCGTCTCTTCGATGCGGTCGCGGGCCTGGGCTTCGGTGAGGACCCGGGCGATGCCGACGGTGGTCCAGCCGGCGCTGTCCTCGATGTCGTCACGCAGCATGGCGGCCTGGTATTCGATGTCCAGCGGGCCGATCGCCACCAGTTCCGCCTGCGCAGTCTTCATGACCAGCACATAGTTCATGTCAGGTCCCTTCCGGCCCGGTGGCCGCTGGTGCCGGTTCCCCGATCTGTATCACGCCCGGCGCAGGCCGGGCATGATACAGATCAACGGGCCCAACGGCCCGGCCGTGGTCCATGCCAGCGGGCCCGGCCGGGGCCATCGCCGCGCCCCGGCCAGGGTCATCGCCGCGCTCCGGCCCGGCCCGGTCAGGAAGGTGACGTACCGGGCTTTGCGGCCAGCAGGGCGCTGGCCCGGGCGGTGACCACGCTGAGGACCCGGCCAGGCCGCATGATTCCGGCGGAGGCCACGCCCACCCTGCTCAGTCAGAAGCCGAGCTGGCTCATCGGCCAGCTCGCCACGCATGCCCACCGGCTGCTGTGCAGGCGGCTGGCCGCCGCGGGTGCGCGCGGCTACCACTTCCGGGTGCTGGCCGCTCTCGAGGAATTCGGGGGCCGCCAGCCAGGCGAGCCTGGGCCGGCACACGGGCCTGGATCGCAGCGACGTGGTGGCCGTCATCAACGACCTCACCGGCCGCAAGCTGGCCGAGCGGGCCCAGGACCAGGCCGACCGCCGCCGCAACATCGTCACGATCACCGCGGCGGGACGGGCGTACCTGCGGCGGCTCGACGCCCAGCTGGCCGGGGCCCAGGACGAGCTGCTCGCGCCGCTGTCGCCCGCCGAACGCCAGGCACTCACCGGCCTGCTCACCCGGCTGCAGGATTACCACGCCGGCTCCCGCGCCCCCGGCCAGTGCCGCGGTGACCCAGCGGCCCGCTGATCTGGACCGCCGCAACCACCGCCGGGCGCGGCGGCTACTGGCGGGCCATGGCGATGCGCATCTCCGCTTCCGTATCGGTAATGAGGTCGCCGCTGAGATCGATCGTGACGGTGTGCAACGTCCCGGTGAACCGGAACGGCGCGCGGTAGTCCGGCGTGATCGGCGACCCGGGATTCGCGCCACAGGTCAGCCCGCCCGGGTTGAACGCGACCGGCGTGGTCACCGGGAACTCGCTCTGGCCGGACAGCTGCCCGTCCACGTAGAGCTGGGCCCGGCCCGGGGTGCCCTTGCCGTTGAACAGGTCGGGCTGCCCGGTGGGCTCGAACTCGAACCGCAGCTGATGCCGCCCGGCCGGCAGCGGGCCAGCCGAGGACACGGAGTAGCTGGCGCGGCGCAGGTAGTTGTGCACGTAGTGCAGCGCGCCGTCCTGGACGTAGAAGGACCAGCCGCCGACGCCGGAGCCCTGGCAGATCAGCACCCCCTCGGCGCCCCCGGCCGGGATGTCGACGTCGGCGGTGACGGCATGCGGGCGGTTGACCACCTTGGGCCCGGCGAAGTACGGGATGGTCTGGGTGTCCGGCCGGTAGATGTAGCGGTCGCGGGGCGGGGCGACCTGCGGGCGCTCGACGATGAACCGCTCCAGGGCGCTCCCGTCAATGGGCAGCACGTTGTACCTGCCGGCCTCGACGTACCACATGGCGATCATCTCGATCAGCTTGTCCCGGTGCTGACCGGCCAGGTCATGGTTCTCGGCGGGATCCCCGGCCACGTGGTACAGCTCCCAGTGGTGAGCGTCCAGGTCGGTCAGGTCGGCCGCCGTGATCACCGCGCCGAAGCCCTTGCCCGCCTCCGCGAAGGACGGCCCCGGCCACGGGCAGACCGCGCGCCACCCGTCGTGGTCGATCGAACGGTGGCCGAACATCTCGAAGTACTGGGTGTGATGGCGGGTCGGCGCCGCGGGGTCGTCGAACGTGTGCGCGAAGCTGACCCCGTGGATGGGCGACTGGGTGACCCCCCGGATCGTGGCGGGCGGATCGGCGCCGAGCGCGTCCAGCACGGTGGGCACCAGGTCGATGAGGTGCGCGTACTGGGTGCGGACCTGACCGCGGGCCGCGATCCCGCGCGGCCAGTGCACCAGGAACGGATCGCTGGCGCCACCACGGTAGGTCTCCCGCTTCCACCGGCGGAACGGCGTGTTCCCCGCCCAGGTCCAGCCCCACGGATAGTGGTTGAAGGTGGTGGGCCCGCCGATCTCGTCGATGGCCCGCAGGCTGTCTTCCAGCGGCTCGGGGGCGTAGTTGAAGAACTGCAGCTCGTTGGTGGTCCCGCTGACCCCGCCCTCGGCGCTGGCCCCGTTGTCGGACACCGCCATGATGAGCGTGTTGTCGAACTCGCCGATCTCCTTGAGGAAGTCGAGCAGCCGGCCGATGTGGTGGTCGGTGTGCGCCAGGAACCCGGCGAACACCTCCATCATCCGCGCGGCCAGCCGGCGGGCGTCAGGCGGCAGCGATCCCCAGTCGGGAACGTCAGGGTCGTGCCGGGACAGCTCCGCGTCCGCCGGGACAACGCCCAGCTCCTTCTGCCGGGCGAACACGCGCTCGCGGTAGGCGTCCCAGCCGTCGTCGAAATGGCCGCGGTACCGGTCGGCCCACTCTCTCGGCACATGGTGCGGCGCGTGCGCCGCCCCGGTACAGAAATGCAGGTAGAAGGGCTTGTCCGGGGCCACCTGTTTGGCATCCGCGATGAACTGAATGGCTTTGCCGGCCAGGTCCTCGGTGAGGTGGTAACCCTCCTCCGGGGTGCGCGGCGGCTCCACCATGTGGTTGTCATAGACGAGATCCGGATACCACTGGCTGGTGTCCCCGCCGAGGAACCCGTAGAACCGCTCGAACCCGCGGCCCAGCGGCCAGCGGTCGAACGGCCCGGCCGCCGACTCGTACTCCGAGGGCAGCAGGTGGTACTTGCCGACCATATAGGTGCTGTAACCGTGAGCCAGCAGCATCTCCGACAGGAACCCGTTCTCGAACGGGATACTGCCGTTGTAGCCGGGGTAACCGGTGGCGAGTTCGTTGACCGCGGCGGTGGCGTTGGCGTGGTGGTTGCGCCCGGTGATGATGCACGAGCGCGAGGGCGAGCACAGCGCGGTGGTGTGCATGTTCGTGTAGAGCAGGCCGCCGGCCGCGAGGGCGTCCAGGTTCGGCGTGGCGATCGGGCTGCCGTAGCAGCCCAGCTGGCCGTAACCGGTGTCGTCCAGCACGATGATCAGCACGTTGGGTGCGCCCGGCCGGGCCCGCAGCGGCCGCGGCCAGGCCGGGGTCGACTCGTCCGTCGTCCGCCCGATGACTCCGGGAAACGCCGTACCCGGCTCGTATTCGGTCAGCCCCATCGCCGCCTCCGTCGCCGCTGGACCGCCTGCCGACGCCAGCGAAGCCGCCGCCGGGCGATCTGCCATCACCTGCCGAGGGTGATCAGGCCGCTCAGGCCCTCTTCCCGTCGCCTTCGTCCGGGCCTGGCCGACCGGGTGGCTGTAACGCGACCCGGCCGCCGGGCGTTCTGCAGTAGGAAAGGACTTCGTCCCCGTGGCCCATGGCCCCGGCCTCCCCCCTAGGCTGGGGCCATGGCTGCTCTGGTGAGCGTGGCGCGGCGGCCAGCCGCTGGCCGGGCCCGGCAGGCCGGCCTTCGCGCCATGGGCTTGCCCGGGCAGGCCGGCCGGACGCGCTGGCCAGCGGGATGTTTCCGGACGTCGGCTGCGGGGAATGGGCACTTTTCGTGCATAGGCTCCACACTGGTGGTGGGGATGGCCGGATGCTGAGTCGCCCCGGGAGGGCCATGCCGTCAGGCTGCGGATTCGGCGCTCGTGGTCACGACTGTCCTTGAGGAGGGCACATGACTCAGGAAGTTTCGCCGGACCGGTCGGCGCTGGCTGCGGGCGGTGCCGCGGACGGGCGGTTCCCGCTCAGTTACCGGCACGAAAGGCTGAGCGCGGCGGCCGGCGAGCACCAGGACGACGGCCGGGCCGCGGTCCAGGCGTGCTGGCTCTGCGGTATCCGCCTGCCGACGGGCCAGCTGGTGGCCGACGGGGACCCGGCTCGTGGCGACGTGCGCTGGTACTGCCAGGACACGCACAGCTGCACCGAACGCTGGACCGCACGGCCACCCAGCTGATCCAGCGGGCCGCACGGCCACCCAGCTGATCCGGCCGCCCCGCTAATCCCGCCGCCCGCCTGGGCGATCGCGCCGCCGGAGGGCCGGGGCACGAGTCAGGCCCCGGCCTGGCTGGCCGGGGCCTGCTCCGGCTGGCCTGGTCAGCAGCCGTCGTAGGGCGCCCAGGCGCTGGTGCCGGACTGGGCGTACTCCTTGGCGAACGCGGCGTTCTGCACCGATACCGGCGCGTTCTCGGGCAGCCCGGAGAACCCGAGGGCGTGCCAGGTGGACGGCAGGAAGCCGTACAGGCCGCCCGCGCCGCTGGACGGGTTCACCGCGGTGGGATTCCCGCTGCTCTCCCGCTGGATCACACAGCTCTGGAAACTGCCTGGCGCGCCCCGGTACGACGTGGCGGGCTGCGCGGACGCCGCCGCCGCCGTCGGCGCACTGGACACCGCCGCGGGCGCCCGGTGCCACCCGGCGGGCGCGGCCCCAGCCGGCCGGGGCGCCGCGATCGCCGACTGCGCCGCCCGGATCAGCCACCGGCCGGCCCGCGGGTGGCTCGGCACGCGCAGCCGCTGGCCAGGCTCGATCATGGACGGGTTCCGGATCTGCCCCCGGTTGGCCCACCACAGCGCAGGCCAGTCCGCCGCGGTGCCGTACTCGTGCAGGCTGATCGCGCTCAGCGAGTCGCCGGGCGCCACCATCGTGTAGTGACCGGCCGCCTGAGTGGCTCCCGGATGGAGCGAAATCGTGACCGCCGTCAGGGTCTTGGCGACCCCAGTGGCTGCGATACTGATAAACGTCATGGCTTGTTACCTCCGAGGTTCGTCGCCATGCAAAGGCCCCGGCCGCGTGCGGCAACACGCTCGGCCGGGGCCGCCTGATCTACTCAGGGACCGATCTGTGATTACCCCCTGCGCGCATTCCGATAACCTTCTGTGATTGGCCAAGTGACATTACTAACACTAACCTGGGTGCGGTTATCGGCAAATGTCTCTATAGCCAAGCCCCCATTTGGCGAATATGTCCAGAAGGACCGTCTTGACCTGCCCTGGCACCGGAACGGAACCTTGTCGCCGACGTCCCCGGCCCGGAACGCGGCCCCGGTATTGCCATTCCGCCCGGCCAGCATCTCCCCGGGCGGGCGGCTATCATGACCCAGTGCCCGAGCCGCCCGTGCGTTACCGATCTTCCGACGAGGACAGCGGGCGTTGGATCGGCTTCCCATTCCGGGACGGCGATATCGTCATCAGCACGCGGTCCAAGAGCGGCACCACGTGGGTCCAGATGATCTGCGCCTTGCTGATCTTCCAGGCACCCAGCCTGCCGGCCAGCCTCGGCCAGCTCTCACCCTGGCTGGACTTCCTGACCGCCCCGCGCGACGAGGTGTATGCGCGGCTCGCCGCGCAGCGGCACCGCCGGTTCATCAAGACACACACGCCGCTGGACGGGATTCCGCTCGATCCCCGGGCCACGTACCTCGTGACGGCCAGGCATCCCCTGGACATGGCCGTCTCGCTCTACCACCAGGGCGACAACATCGACCGGGCGCGGATGCGGCGGCTGACCGGACAGCCGGAACCGGCCGGCCCGCCGCGGCCGCGCAAGCCGGTGCGGGAGTGGCTGCTCGACTGGATCGACGACGACGCGGACCCCCGGGAGCAGCTGGATTCGCTGCCCGGCGTGATGTGGCATCTGGCCGGCGCCTGGGCCCGGCGCGCCTGGCCCAACGTGCGCCTGGTGCATTACGACCGGCTCCGCGCTGACCTCGAAGGCGAGATGCGCCGGCTCGCTGGCGAACTCCGCATAGCGGTGCCGGAGCCGTCCTGGCCGGGCCTGGAGGCGGCCGCCACGTTCGGGAAGATGAGCGCTGGCGCCGCCAACCTCGTGCCGGGCCAGGGCGTTCTCAAGGACAGCGCCGCCTTCTTCCGCCGGGGCAGCTCCGGGGCGGGCCGCGAACTGCTCACCCCCGAAGAAATAGCCCACTATCACGCACGCGTGGCCGGGATGGCCCCGGCCGGCCTGCTGAGCTGGCTGCACGCGGCGGAATCCGGTGCGCTGCCAGCAGCTGATCCCTAGCAGGCCGCCCGGTCCCGGCCGACCTTAACCGGCTCAGCGGCCGCACGTTTACCGTCCGGTCTCCTAGGTAGCGCCTGAGCGTCGCTTCACGACACAACCGCCCCCCGCTGCCAGGGAGCAGCCGATGATCAGCCCACTTCCGCGCCCCGGTACCCGCCGGGCAGGCCGGGCCCGCCGCGCGCCCGGGCCGAGATGATCCACCTGCGCATCGTCGCGGCCCCCGGGAAGGCTGGTCCGGCGCGGGCACTGCTAGCCGCCACCTCCTCGGTGTCCAACGTCGTCCACCTGCCCGGGGTGGTCGGCAAGCCCGCCGGCGACCTGATCCTGTGCGACGTGACGACCAAGGACGCCAGCTACGTGGTCGCCAGCCTGCGCGACCTCGAGGTCCCCGGCAGCGGGTCGATCGCCATCCACCCGGTGGACAGTCACATCAGCGACGGCAGTTTGGCCACCGAGAGCAGCGCCAGCGCCGAGGACTCCGTGATCTGGGAGGAGGTGGATACCCGGACCGCCGGCATGACCGCCCTGTCCGCGCAGTTCCTGACCTTGATGGCGCTGGCCATGTTCATTGCCATGGCCGGCATCTTGCAGGCCAATCCGATTCTGATCGTCGGCGCGATGATCGTCGGACCGGATTTCGGGCCGGTGGCCGGGGTGTGCGTGGCCGTGGTGGAGCGGCGCCCGCGGCTGGCGGGGCAGTCGCTGACCGCGCTGCTGACCGGGTTCGTGTTCGGGATGGCGCTCAGCGCCGTGACCGCGCTGGTGCTGCGCCACGCCGGGGCGTTCCCGTCGCGGCTGGTCGAAACCCCCGCCAAGGTGCCGCAGGCGGTGGCGCTGGTCACCGGCAGTCCCGGGTTCTACAGCTTTTTCGTGGCCTGCTGCGCCGGGATCGCCGGCATGGTCTCGCTGAGCACGGCCCGGGGCGGCGCGCTGATCGGCGCGCTGGTGTCCGTCGCCACCATCCCGGCGGCCGCCAACGTCGCCCTGGCCGTCGCCTACGGGCGCTGGGCGACCGCAGCCGGGTCGGCCGGGCAGCTCGGCGTGAACATCCTCACCCTGCTGCTGGCCGGTTCCGCCTGGCTGGCCATGCAGCGGGCCGTGTTCGCCCGCCGGCGCCGGGCGCGGTCCGCGGTGCCAGCCAGCCATCCCGGGACGGCGGCCCGGCCGCCGGATTCTGTTTAGCCGCGGCCGTCCGGGTAAGCGGACATATAGGTCGTGACACGAGGTAACTGGAAGGGAGTTGAGGGCATGCCGTCACGCCGCGTGGCCGTCATCACCGGGGGATCCGCTGGAGTCGGCCGGGCTACCGTACGCGAATTCGCCGCGCAGGGCTTCGACGTGGGACTACTCGCCCGCGGGCAGGCCGGCCTGGAGGCGGCGGCACGGGAGGTGGAGCAGGCCGGCGGCCGGGCCCTGGTCCTGCCCACCGATGTCAGCCAGTTCGCGGAGGTTGACCAGGCCGCCGCCCGGGTCGAGGCGGAACTCGGCCCGGTGGACGTGTGGGTCAATGACGCCATGACCACCGTGTTCGCCCCGGCCTGGGAGGTCAAGCCAGCCGACTTCCAGCGCGCCGTCGAGGTGACGTTCCTCGGCCAGGTGTGGGGCACGATGGCCGCGCTGGCCCGGATGCGCCCACGCGATCACGGCACCATCGTGAACGTCGGCTCCGCGCTCGGCATCATCGGCATCCCGCTGCAGTCCGCCTACTGCTCAGCCAAATTCGCCTGCCGCGGGTTCTTCGAGTCCACCCGGGCCGAACTGCTGCATGAAGGCAGCAACGTCCGGCTGAGCATGGTGTACCTGCCCGCGGTCAACACGCCGCAGTTCGACTGGTGCGAGACCACGCTGAGCCACCACCCGCAGCCCGTGCCCCCGATCTACCAGCCCGAGCTCATCGCGAAGTTCATTCTCGAAGCCGCCCTGACCGGCCGCCGGGAGAAAGTGATCGGCTCCTGGAACAAGCTGCTGGTCCTGGCCGGCGCTGTTCCCCGGCCTGGCCAACCAGTACGCGGCACTGGGCGCGTGGGGCACTCAGCTGACCAGCGAGCCCATCCAGCCGGACCGCCCGGTCAACCTCTACCAGCCGGCCGACCGCGACCGCGATCACGGGGCGCATGGCCAGTTCGACGGCCAGGCAGGTGGCTTCCTGGACCCGTCCTTCCTGAAGACGCTGCCGACCACGGCGCGGACCTTCCTCACCGCACTGCGCCGGGATGTGGCGGGCAAGCGGCGCAAGATCGCTGTTCCGCCCCCGCCCCGGCCCGCCATCCCGCTCACCCAGAAGCAGTAGGAGAAGGGCAGCATGGATATCACCCAGCGGATCCTGGCCGACCATGAGGAGCAGCGCCGGATGTTCGCGCTCCTCGACGAGCTCGGCAACGACCCGGAGCGGCTCACACCAGTCTGGCAGCGGCTGGCCGTCCTGCTGGAGGTGCACGCCGACGCTGAGGAGCGGCTGTTCTACCCGCGGCTGCTCAGCGTCGGCGAAGGGGCCGACGGTGCACCCAGTGCCACCGAGGAGACCAAGGACTCCATCCGGGACCACAACGACATCCGCGACGGCATCCGGCGCGCGGGCCAGCATCCGGTCGGCAGCACCGGCTGGTGGCAGGCCGTCAGCGACACTCGCGTCGCGAACAGCGACCACATGGCCGAGGAAGAGCGCGAAGCGCTCGCGGACTTCCGCCGCCACGCGAGCCCGCAGGTCCGGTACGAGCTCGGCATCGAGTTCGCGGTCTATGAGGCCGCCCAGGCGGGCGGCGTGCGCCTGGTGGACAAGGACCCGGACCGCTACGTCAGCGGCCACCGCCACTGAGGTCAGCCGGGGTGCCGGCAGCCGCGGGTCTTGATCCGGAAGGCCAGCGGGCCGAGCGCGCCGTAGGTGAGCGCGACGACGGTGATCAGGGTCAGCGCGTTCAGCCGGGCGCTGATCAAGGTCGGGTGACGACCGTCCATGGCCAGGACCTGGCCGGTGGCGTCCACGTCTCGTTCACGCGGCCAGGCCACGCCCCGTTTATATCGGGACCCGAGGGGTAGACGGCCGACCTGACTGACCGGCCGGCCCACACGGCGGCTGGTTTCTCGTGTGCCGAACTCAAGCCCGGGCGGCGGTCCGGGCCGATCCCAGGGAGGCGGGATGGCCGAGGGGGAGCCGCCGCCGGAGTCGCGGAGCAGGCGGCTACTCGGCCGGGCGGCGGCCGCTGGCGACAACCGGCTCCGGGCCGCCAGCTTCATGCGCACCACGCTGCGCAAGATCTTCCCGGATCACTGGTCGTTCCTGCTGGGCGAGCTGGCCCTGTACTCGTTCGTCATCCTCATCCTGACCGGGATCTTTCTGACCCTGTTCTTCCGGCCGAGCATGAGCGACGTTGTCTACCACGGGACCTACTCCCAGCTGGACGGCGTGCACATGAGCGAGGCCTACGCGTTGACGCTGAACATCAGCTTCGACGTCCGGGGCGGCCTGCTGATGCGGCAGATCCATCACTGGGCCGCGAACGTGTTCATCGCCGCGATCGTGTGCCACCTGCTGCGCATCTTCTTCACCGGCGCGTTCCGGCGCCCCCGCGAGATCAACTGGGTGATCGGCACCACCCTGTTCGCGCTGGCCGTGGCCGAGGGCTTCTTCGGCTACTCGCTGCCCGACGACCTGCTGTCGGGCACCGGCGTGCGGATCGCCCAGGGCATCATGCTCTCGGTGCCGGTGATCGGCACGTACATCAGCTTCTTCGTGTTCGGCGGCCAGTTCCCGGGGGAGTCGTTCATCTCCCGGTTCTATATCGTGCACGTGCTGCTGATCCCGGGACTGCTGCTGGCCTTGATCACCGCGCACCTCATGGTGCTGTGGCATCAGGAGCACACGCAGTGGCCCGGCAAGGACAGGACCGACCGCAACGTGGTCGGCGTGCCGCTGTATCCGGTGTTCATGGCCAAGACCGGGGCACTGTTCTTCTTCGTCTTCGGCATCCTGGCCGCGCTGGCCGCCTTCGCGCAGATCAACCCGATCTGGCTGTACGGGCCCTACCACCCGCAACTGCAGTCCTCGCTGTCCCAGCCGGACTGGTACGTCGGTTTCATGGAGGGCTCGCTGCGGATGATGCCGGGCGTGACGACGAACTGGCTCGGGCACACGTTCGCCTGGAACGTGTTCCTGCCCGCCGCCTTCCTCCCCGCCGCGTTCTTCTTCGTCATGTACCTGTATCCGTTCTTCGAGCAGTTCGCCACCGGCGACCTGCGCTACCACCACGTCCTGGACCGGCCGCGCGATGCGCCCGGCCGCACCGGGCTGGGCGCGGCCGTCATCACCCAGGGCGGCGTGCTGCTGCTGGCGGGCGGCGACGACGTGATCGCCAAGGTGTTCCGGATCCCGTTCGAGGGCGTCCTCTGGTTCCTGCGGATCGGCTTCTTCGTGCTGCCCGTGGGCGCCTTCGTCGTGGCCCGGTGGGCCTGCCTGGCGCTGCAGCGCCGGGACGCCCGCCGCCTGGCCCGCGGCCTGCCGACCGGGGTGGTCGAGCTGCAGCCGGACGGCAGCTACGCGGAGCTGACGGTCACGGTGCCGAGTGAGCAGCGGGCGATGATGACCGCGGTGCCACCGAACGGGCTGGTCGCCCCCACCCCCCGGCACGTCATCCCGCTGCCGACCCCGCGCCGGGCGCGCGCCCAGCTGCGGGCCCGGCTCAACCACTTCTACACCCGGTACCGGGTGGAACCGCCCAGCGGCGAGCACGGCGTCCAGGGCCGGTACGAGCTTCCCCCGGACGCGGATCCCGGATCGGACGGGACTGGCCAGCACAAGGAGACGGCGGTGGACGAATCGTGACCGCCGGCCGGGCCACTCGAAGGAGGGGGTGACATGCGCTTCGGCCGCATCTGGGGGCACGCCTTCGGGATCGAGACCACGATCGCCGCGGTCGTGTTCGGCCTGGTCGTGCTGGCCATGCTGGTGGCCTTCGCCGAGAGCCGGCGCCGCCGGCGGCGGGACCAGCCAGGGTCCGGCCGGCCCCAGAACAACCCGCTGGAACTCTCCTACGTCGCGGTGCTGGCCGGCGTGGTCGGCTTCCTGGTCTGGCTCAGCTTCACCACCAATGACGCCTACTACCCGGTCGGCGACCCGCCGCGGCCGGCCATGACCGTGACCGTGACCGCGTTCCAGTGGTGCTGGGACTTCCGGTACCAGGGCACGGCGGTGGACGTGACCGCGCGCTGCGCCGGCGGCCCGATCCCGACGCTGGTCCTGCCGGCTGGCCAGCGGGTGCGGGTGAACCTGGTGTCCCGGGACGTCATCCACAGCTTCTGGGTGCCGGGCCTGCGGCTGAAGCTGGACATCTACCCCCAGCACGTCAACCACTTCACGTTCACCCTGCGCACCGGCAACTGGCTGGGTCACTGCGCTCAGTTCTGCGGCCTCTACCACGAGGACATGATGTTCCGCCTGCGGGCCGTCCCGGCCGCCACGTTCCGCCGCTGGCTGCAGACCCAGGAGGGGCAGGCCCGGTCGGCGCAGGCCCAGCAGGCGCACGCCCAGCACGCGCTGCAGGCGCATACCGGGAAGGCGGCCGTCAGGTGACCAGCACCCAGCCGCGGCCGGTGGCCGAGCCGGCACTCAACCGCGCCGACCGGTTCGAGTGGCTGGTCAGCACCGACCACAAGCGCATCGGGCTGCTCCTGGTGGGCACCGGCCTGGTGCTGTTCTACGCCTTCGGCGCGGTGGCCATGACGATGCGCACCCAGCTGGCCCGGCCGGACCAGCACCTGCTCAGCCCGCAGCTGTACAACCAGTTGTTCACCCTGCACGGCACCGGCATGATCGCCCTGGTGGTCACGCCGATCGCGCTGGGCCTCGGCGTCTACCTGGTGCCGCTGCAGATCGGCGCGCCGACCATCGCCGGGCCGCGGGCGGCGCTGTTCGGCTACTGGCTGTACATCGGCGGCGCGATCAGCATCATTCTGGGCTGCGCCATGCCCGAAGGGGCCGCCACCGGCTGGTGGGGGTACCTCCCGCTGGCGAACAGCATCTACTCACCCGGCGCCGGGCAGAACCTGTGGGTGCTCGGGGTGGTGCTGGCCGCCTGCGGCATGCTCCTGCTCAGCGCCACCTTGACCTGGACGATCCTGACCCGGCGGGCGCCCGGGATGACGATGATGCGGCTGCCCGTCTTCGTCTGGTCCGAACTGGTCACCTGCTTCATGGGGGTGACCGCCTTCCCCTCCCTCCTGGCGGCCATGGGGCTGGAGATCTACGACCGGATCTACAACGTCAACAGCAATTTCTGGAACGTGCTCTACGAGCACATGTTCTGGTTCTACGGGCACCCGGTCGTGTACATCATGTTCTTCCCGTTCGTCGGCTGCGTGGCCGAGGTGCTGGCGACGTTCGCCGCCCGCCGGTTCTTCGCCTACAAGGGCACCGTCCTGGCCCTGCTGGCGTTCGCGGCGGGCTCGATGGCGGTCTGGGGCCATCACATGTTCGTCACCGGCCAGGTGCACGACAATTACTATTCCCTCACCTCAAATTTCCTCGCCATCCCAGCCGGGGTGGAGTATTTCGGCTTCCTCGGCACGCTCATCGGCGGCCGGCTGCGGTACCGGACGCCCATGCTGTTCGCGCTGGCCTTCATCCCGCAGTTCCTCATCGGCGGCCTGACCGGGATCATGGTGGCCGACCCGACCATCGACTACCACGTCAACGACAGCTACTTCGTGGTCGCGCACTTCCACTACACGCTGCTGGCGGGCAGCATGTTCGGGTTCTTCGCCGGCCTGTACTTCTGGCTGCCCAAGGCCACCGGGATCATGTTCAGCGAGAAGCTGGGGCGGCTGCACTTCCTGTTCATGGTGATCGGCACGAACCTGACGTTCCTGCCGATGTTCGGCCTCGGCATGCTGGGCATGCCGCGGCGGGTGGCCAGTTACCCGGCCAGCATGGGCATCGGCACGCTGAACCTCATCTCCAGCATCGGGGCGTTCATCCTGGGGTTCTCGCTGCTGTTCTTCATCTACAACGTCTACATCTCGGCCCGCCGGAAGGTCCCGGCGCCGCCGGACCCGTGGCTCGGGACCACCCTGGAGTGGGCCACGTCGTCCCCACCGCCCCGGTTCAACTTCAACGCCCAGTACCCGGTGCCCAAGATCCGCAGCTACGCGCCGCTGCTGGACATCCGCGAGGAGCGGGCCCGGGCGCAGCAGGGCAGCAGCGACGCGGCGCGGCTCATCCCGCCGGAGGACTCATGAAGATCACTGGCACCGCCCCGCGGGTCGTCGCGCTCTGGGGCTTCTTCAACGCCGTCCTGGTCGCCACCCTGATCGGTTTCGGTGAGCAGACGCTGGTCATGGCGCTGGCCGCGGCCATGGTCGGGCTGGTGTTCATCATCGCCGCGGTGACCCGGCTCAGCATCGCCCGGCACCCGGTACGCAGGCGGTACCGGGTGCCGGCGCACGGGGACAGCGTGGTGCTCGCCGCGCTGGGCGTCCTGGTGGCCGGACTCGCTTTCGCCTACTACCCATGGCTGGCCTTCATCGCCGTGGTCCCGTTCACCATGGCGGCGCTCCGCGAACTGACCGTGCGCCAGGAAGGGACGTGACTGGCCGCACCGCGCCGCTGGCCGCCGCGGCCAGCGCCGCGCTACCTCCCTTCAGCCCCGCGCGGGCCTGGCTGGCCTGGGAGTTCGCGCCGCTGGTCAGCGCGGCGCTGCTGCTGGCCGCCGCCGCCTACCTGGCCGGCACCTGGCGGGTGGCGGCGCGGCGCCCGGCCAGCCAGCGCGGGGCTGGCCGGAACCCGGGGCGCCGGCGCCCGGCCGGGCGCTGGCCGGCCTGGCGCACGCTGGCCTTCCTGGCCGGCCTGGCGGTGATCGCCGTGGCCACCCAGGGCAGCCCCGGCGTGTACGACGACACGCTGTTCAGCGCGCATATGGTGCAGCACCTGCTGCTGATCATGGTGGCGCCGCCGCTGCTGGTGCTCGGGCGCCCGGTCACCCTGCTGCTGCACGCGGCCCCGCCCCCGCTGCACCGCCGGGTGCGCCGGGCGGTGCGCACCGGGCTGGTCACCGCGGTGTCCCGCCCCGCGGTGGCGACGGCCGCGTACTGCGCGGTGGTGACCGCCACCCACCTGCCGCCGGTGATGGACCTCGTGCTCCGCAACCCGGTGGCGCACGACGCGGAACACCTGCTCTACCTGGCCAGCGGCTACCTGTTCTTCCTGGCCGTGGTCGGCTCCGAGCCGGTCCGGTGGCGGGTCGGCCTGCTCGGCCGCTATCTCATGCTGCTGATCGTGATGCCGGTGGACACGCTGGTCGGGGTGGTGCTGATGACCGCCCCCCGCGAGATCTACCTCGGCTACGCCGCGGGCGGGGCGGCGGGGCCGGGGCTGGTGTCCGACTTGCACACCGGCGGCCTGATCATGTGGCTGGGCAGCGACCTGGTCATGACGCTGCTGGCCGTGGGGCTGGCGACGGCGTTCATCCACGATCCGCGGCTGGCCGGCTCGCCGGGCCGGTGGGTGGAAGGGACCCGCCGGGCGGCCCTGCGGCGCGGCATCGCCGCCACCGGGGGCACCCAGCCGCCGGGGCGCAGCGTGGACGACGACGCGCACCTGGCCGCGTATAACGCCTACCTCAGCGCGCTCAGCGGCCCATCGGCCGGCGCGCCCGGCCGGCGGTAACGCCTGCCTCAGCGCGCCCGGCCGGCGGTAACGCCTGCCTCAGCGCGCCCGGCCGGCGGTAACGCCTGCCTCAGCGCGCCCGGACGGCCCGCCGGGCGGCGCGCCCCAGGTCCCCCAGGAAACCGATTGTTTATCCGGGGCGATCACGGGGAGCAGGGCCTGGCAAATGGAGGTTGCCATGCCCACCCGTGACCAGACGCTGCGTGCCGCCCAGCAGCAGGACGGCGCCGGGGCGGCGGCTGGCCACCAGGAGGTGGCCAGCCCGGCGGCCCAGCCGCACGTGCCCGACTGGATCCGGCGGCGCGCCGCGGCGGACGCCCCGATGCAGGCGGCCGCGCGGGCCCGGGACGCGGCCCCGGGCGAGCCCGGGGAGCCGGACGACACGGACATCGCCTCGGTGCTGACCCGCCAGCACGACCAGGTGACCGCGTTGTTCAAGCAGCTCAAGACCATCCCGGGGGTGACCAAGGGCGGCTCGGCGGTGCATCAGTCCCGGCGGGCGTCGATCGTGGACCTGATCACGGTCGCGCTGTCCAGGCACGAGGCGGCCGAGGAGGAGCACTTCTGGCCGTGGGTCCGTTCCGTCCTGGACGACGGGGACGAACTGGCCGAGACCGCCTTCGGGCAGGAGCGCCACGGCAAGGACCTGCTCACCGCGCTGGGCCAGACGCCGGCCGACGGGGAGCGCTTCGACGAGCTGGCCGAGGAGCTGGAGAAGGCGGCCCGCAAGCACGTCGCCTTCGAGGACCAGGTGCTGCTCAAGCTGCGCGCGGCGGCCACCCCGGAGGACCGGGCGCAGGCCGGGGCGAAGTTCCTGCGGGCGCAGCGGCACGCCCCGACCCGCCCGCACCCGCACGCGCCCAGCCACCCGAAGGCCGTGGTCCAGGCGGCCGGCGCGGCGGGCGCCGCGCTGGACCGCGCCCGGGACCGGGCCGGCGACCGCCCGGCCAAGCGCCGCGGGCGGGCGCAAAAGGAGACCACCACCGCTGACGCCGCGCCAGCCGACGAGGACAAGGACTGAATGCGATGAGCCAGCCCAACGACCCGCCGCGGCCGGCTGACGCCGCCGCGCACCGCGGAGCGTCCCGCGCCTTCCTGGACTGGCCGGTGCTCCGGCAGTTCCGCGGCGCCGACCGGCTGGGCCGCGGCGCCGCGGTCAAGTCGGCCCGGTCCGGGCAGTTGCAGCCGCGGATCGCCACGGCCGACAAGATGGTGAAGTCCGTCTGCCCGTACTGCGCGGTCGGCTGCGGGCAGCACGTGTTCGTCGCCGGCGAAAAGGTCGTGCAGATCGAGGGCGACCCGGACTCCCCGGTGAGCCGTGGCCGGCTGTGCCCCAAGGGGTCGGCCAGCCTCCAGCTGACCACCGGCTCCGCGCGGCGCTACGAGGTGCTGTACCGCCGGCCGCACGGCACCGGCTGGGAGGTCCTGCCGCTGGAGCAGGCCATGGACATGGTCGCCGACCGGGTGATCAGGACCCGGCGCGAGACCTGGCAGTGGGAGCAGGACGGCAAGCGGGTCCGGCGCACGATGGGCATCGCCAGCCTGGGCGGGGCGACGCTGGACAACGAAGAGAACTACCTGATGAAGAAGCTGTATACCGCCATCGGCGCGATACAGATCGAGAATCAGGCCCGTATTTGACACTCCTCCACCGTCCCCGGTCTGGGGACCAGCTTCGGCCGCGGTGGCGCGACCACGTTCCAGCAGGACCTGCAGAACTCCGATTGCATCGTGATCGAGGGTTCCAACATGGCCGAGTGCCACCCGGTGGGCTTCCAGTGGGTGATGGAGGCCAAGGCGCGGGGCGCCACGCTGATCCACATCGACCCGCGGTTCACCCGGACCAGCGCGCTGGCCGACATCCACGTGCCGTTGCGGGCCGGGACCGACATCGCCTTCCTGGGCGGCATCATCAACTACGTCATCGCGAACGAGAAGTACTTCCGGGAGTACGTGGCCGCGTACACCAACGGCCCGACGATCATCACGGCGGACTTCGCGGACACCGAGGAAGCGGCCGGGGTCTTCTCCGGGCTGGAGGAGGACGAGCGCAGCTACGACTTCCGCACCTGGGAGTACCAGGGCGCCGAGGTCCAGGCCGCCTCGGGCGAGCGGGACCAGGAGTACGAGGACCGGACGTCGGGGGGTGGCGGCTCCGGCGACGGTGACTCCGGCGACGGTGACTCCGGCGACGGTGACTCCGGCGACGGTGATGGGGGGCGTGACGCGGCCCGCAGCGTGTCCCAGGCGGGCCGCGGGGAGAGTCACGGCTCGGGCGGCGCGGCGGCGCATCCCGACCCGGCCCGGGACGAGACCATGCAGCACCCCCGCTGCGTGTTCCAGATCCTCAAGCGGCACTACTCGCGGTACACGCCCGAGATGGTGGAGCAGATCTGCGGCATCCCGCAGGAGACGTTCCGGCGGGTGTGCGAGACGATCACCGCGAACTCCGGGCGGGACCGGACGACCGCGTTCGCCTACGCGGTCGGCTGGACCCAGCACACCGTCGGGGTGCAGTACATCCGCGCCGCGTCGGTGCTGCAACTGCTGCTGGGCAACATCGGCCGTCCCGGCGGTGGCATCCTGGCGCTGCGCGGGCATGCCAGCATCCAGGGCTCGACCGACATCCCGACCCTGTACAACCTGCTCCCGGGCTACATCCCGATGCCGCACGCGCATCAGGACGAGGACCTGGACAAGTTCGTCGAAGGGTCGTCCACCGACAAGGGCTACTGGGGCGACATGCGGTCCTACCTGGTCAGCCTGCTCAAGGCGTGGTGGGGGCCGGCCGCGTCGGCGGAGAACGGCTTCTGTTTCGACTACCTGCCCCGGCTGACCGGCAGCCACAGCACCTACGAGACCGTGATGGCCCAGATCGACGAGGAGTGCAAGGGCTACTTCCTGGCCGGCGAGAACCCCGCGGTCGGCTCGGCCAACGCCAAGATGCAGCGGCTGGGCATGGCCAACCTGGACTGGCTGGTGGTCCGGGACTTCTCGCTGATCGAGAGCGCGACCTGGTGGCAGGACGGCCCGGAGATCGAGACCGGGGAACTGCGGACCGAGGACATCGGCACCGAAGTGTTCTTCTTCCCGGCCGCGGCGCACACCGAGAAGAACGGCAGCTTCACCAACACCCAGCGGATGTTGCAGTGGCACCACCAGGCCGTGGAGCCGTCCGGCGACGCCCGCAGCGACCTGTGGTTCTACTACCACCTGGGCC
The DNA here is from genome assembly GCA_963837515.1 of uncultured Actinomycetes bacterium. Taxonomy (GTDB): domain Bacteria; phylum Actinomycetota; class Actinomycetes; order Streptosporangiales; family Streptosporangiaceae; genus RYN-230. The sequence continues at coordinate 84,248 of CAWINT010000008.1, read as the reverse complement.
GGATCATCCGGGCCAAGCTGGCCGGCTCCCAGGACCCGGAGGACCGCCCGATCCTGGATCTGACCTGGGACTACCCGACCGAGGGCGCGATCGCCGAGCCCAGCGCCGAGGCGGTTCTGGCCGAGATCAACGGCTGGGACGCGGACGGCCAGCCGCTCGCCAGCTACGAGCAGCTGAACGAGGACGGCTCGACCGCCTGCGGCTGCTGGATCTACTGCGGGGTGTACACCAACGGGGTCAATCAGGCCGCCCGGCGCAAGCCGGCCAAGGAGCAGTCCTGGGTCGCGCCGGAGTGGGGCTGGGCCTGGCCGGCCAACCGCCGGATCATCTACAACCGGGCGTCGGCCGACCCGGACGGCCGGCCGTGGAGCGCGCGCAAGGCGCTGGTCTGGTGGGACGAGGAGCAGGGCCAGTGGAGCGGCCACGACATCCCCGACTTCGCCAACAGCAAGTCGCCGTGGCACCGGCCGCCACCCGGGGCCCGGGCGGCGGAGGCTCTCTCCGGGATCGACCCGTTCATCATGCAGGCCGACGGCAAGGGCTGGCTGTTCGTGCCGGCCGGGCTGACCGACGGGCCGCTGCCCACGCACTACGAGCCGCAGGACTCGCCGTTCCCCAACCTGCTGTACCCGCAGCAGCGCAACCCGGTCCGCCAGGTGTTCTCCCGCGAGCACAACCGGTATCACCCGAATCCCAGCGAGCCCGGCGCGGCGGTGTTCCCGTACGCGATCACCACCTACCGGCTGACCGAGCATCATACCGCGGGCGGGATGAGCCGGTGGCTGCCCTACCTGGCCGAACTACAGCCCGAGATGTTCTGCGAGGTGTCCCCGGAGCTGGCCGCCGAGCGGGGCCTGGAGCATATGGGCTGGGCCACGATCATCACCGCGCGCAGCGTGATCGAGGCGCGGGTCCTGGTCACCGAGCGGGTCACCCCGCTGCGGGTGCAGGGCCGGACCCTGCACCAGATCGGGCTGCCCTATCACTGGGGCCGCAACGGCTACACCCAGGGCGACGCGGCCAACGAGCTGTCGTCGATCTCGCTGGATCCCAACAGCCACATCCAGGAGGTGAAGGCGATGTCCGGGGACATCCGGCCGGGACGGCGCCCACGGGGGCCCGCCCGGGCCGCGCTCGTCGCCGAGTACCAGCGGCGGGCCGGGATCACCCCGCAGACCGGGACGGAGGTCCGTGATGGCCGCTGATCCCCGGCTCCTGCTGGAGAGCACCGACCCGGCCACGGCCAGCGGGTACGCCGACCACCCGCCGCGGATGGGGTTCTTCACCGACACCTCGGTGTGCATCGGCTGCAAGGCCTGCGAGGTGGCCTGCAAGGAGTGGAACCACATCCCCGAGGACGGGCTGAACCTGACCGGGATGTCCTACGACAACACCGCCGGCCTGGGCGCCGACACCTGGCGGCACGTCGCGTTCATCGAGCAGCCCCGCCGGCTGGCCGGGCAGGTGACCGCGGCCGGGCCGGGAGCGGACGCGGGGGCCGTCCCCGGCCCCGGCAGCGGGCCTGGCCCCGGCCCGGGCCGGGCGGGGGGCGCGGACGGCGAGGACGCCGGGATCCGCTGGCTGATGTCCTCGGACGTGTGCAAGCACTGCACCCACGCCGCCTGCCTGGACGTGTGCCCGACCGGGTCGCTGTTCCGCACCGAGTTCGGCACCGTGGTGGTGCAGGAGGACATCTGCAACGGCTGCGGCTACTGCGTGCCGGCCTGCCCGTACGGGGTCATCGACCAGCGGCCCGGGGACGGCCGGGTCTGGAAGTGCACGCTGTGCTATGACCGGCTCAGCGTCGGCGCCGAACCGGCCTGCGCCAAGGCCTGCCCCACCGACTCGATCCAGTTCGGCCCGCTGGATGAACTGCGCGAACGCGCCGACGCCCGGCTCGGCCAGTTGCACCAGGCGGGGGTGGCCGACGCCCGGCTCTACGGCCGGGACCCGGGCGACGGGGTCGGCGGGGACGGGGCGTTCTTCCTGCTGCTGGACGAGCCCGAGGTGTACGGGCTGCCGCCCGACCCGGTGGTGACGACCCGGGACCTGCCCGGCATGTGGGCGCGCGTCGGCCTCGCGGCCGTCACGCTGACCGCGGGCATTGCCGCGAGCTTCCTGCGGAGCAGGCGATGAGCGGCAGCGACGTCACCAAGGACGGGCTGCGGGGGGTGCGCCCCGGGCGGCAGGCCACCACTGGGGTCAACACCGGCCCGGGGGGCAACGGCCAGCCGGCCCGCCGGTGGCGCCGGAAACACCGGGCCGAGGCGTCCATGGTGCCCGAGGCCACCTTCACCTCGTACTACGGCCAGCCCATCCTCAACCAGCCGACCTGGGAAGCGCCGGACATCCCCGGCTACCTGTTCCTGGGCGGGCTGGCCGGTGCCGGGTCGGTCATCGCGGCCGGCGCGCAGCTCACCGGCCGGCCCGGGCTGGCCCGCACGATGAAGTGCGGCGCGACGGCCGCCGCCGGGCTCTCCCTGGTGGCGCTGGTGCACGACCTGGGGCGCCCGGCCCGGTTCCTGAACATGCTGCGCACCCTCAAGCCCACGTCCCCGATGAGCGTCGGGTCGTGGCTGCTGGCCGGGTACGGCCCGGCCACCGCCGCCGCCGCGGCCAGCGACCTCACCGGCATCATGCCTGCGGCCGGCGCGGCCGCCACCGCCGTGGCGGCCGGGATCGGCCCGGTCATCGCCACCTACACCGCCGCCCTCATCGGCAACACCGCCGTCCCGGCCTGGCATGACGGGCACCGGTATCTGCCGTTCGTATTCGCCGCCTCGGCGGTGAGCGCGGCCGCCGGCCTGGGGCTGGCCGGTGCCCCGCTGGACGAGAACGAGCCGGTGCTCCGGCTGGCCGTGCTGGGCGGCACCGCCGAACTCGTCACCGAGCAGGTGATGAAGCAGCGGATGGGGCTGCCCGGGGAGGCCTATCAGGAAGGCCGGGCCCACCGCTACCACCGGGCCGCGCAGGCGCTGACCGTGGCCGGCGTGCTGACCGCCCGTCTGGCGGGACGCCGCAGCCGGGCCGCGGCCGCGGCCGCCGGCGGCGCGCTGCTGGCCGGCTCGGCGCTGGCCCGTTTCGCTATCTTCCAGGCCGGGCTGAACTCAGCCGCGGACCCGAAATACACGGTCGTACCGCAAAAGGCGCGGCCGGGCTAGCGGGCCGGCGACGTCGGCGCCGCGCTCGATCGCGTCGCCGGGATCTTGGGGCCTGGCGGCAGGGTGATCGTCGTGGGCACCGGCACGGGCTAACGGCGGGGGCCCGCCGCGGCTGAGCCCGCCGCGTCGGCGAGGCGGGCAGCGGTGAAGGCCGTCCACTGGCGGCCCAGTTCGTCGCGCAGGTCACCGCTGGCGGTGCGGGCGAACGCCACCAGCAGGCGGCTTTCTTCCCAGGCGATGTGCCGGCTGGCGATGCGCCGGGCCGCCGTGGCCAGCGGCCACCAGGCGGCGGAGCCGGCCGGCTGGAGGCTGGCTTCCGCCACCGCCTCCCGGAGGTCACCGTGGTCCGCGATCGCGTCCGCGACGTCGGTGCCGGTATCGGCCGGGAGGCGTGCCACGGCGGGATAGAAGATCTCCTGCTCGGCCTCGGTGTGCACGTCCAGCAGGCCGGCCAGCCGGCCCCAGAGCACGGCGCAGCGGGCCGGCGCCGCCCGGGAGTGCTCCCCGGCGGCGCCGCCGAGCGCGTCCAGCCAGGCGCAGATCCGCTGGTGGTCACTGCGGATGAGTTCCACCACGTCGCTCATCGCGCGCTCCGGCCGCGCAGCGGGCTGGCCGGCCCGCCTCCGGCGGGCGGGAGGGCGGTGACGCCGGGCGTGGCGTCCCAGTGCAGGATTTTCAGGATGGTGTGCGCCTCGGCGGGGAGACCAGCCAGCGCGACACGCTTGCGGGCCGCGACGGAGATGAGGGCGCGCAGGCCGGCCAGGTCGCAGAACTCCAGGCCGGACAGGTTGACGCACAATGAGTGGTCCGGCCCGGCGGTCGCTCTGGACAGCGCGCGGGTGAGGATCGCCCGGTTGGAGGCGTTGACCGCCCCCGAGAGCCGCAGGGTGGCCGGCGGCCGGGTGAAGGTGATGCGCAGCGGGCTCCGGGGACTGCGCCAGGTGACTTCCTCGGTCCAGACCGCAGCCGCCTTCTCGTCGGCTGCCGCCCGCTCTGGATGAATCGGATACGGTTCGTGCATGCTAGTCAATCCCTCGTCAGTCCCGGGGCAGCGGGTCACCTGCAGCCCCGCCCGAAGATGGTTGCGGAGGATCTGAGTAACACTCGTATAAGCCTACCGACCGGTATGTTGCCTGGCACCGGTGGGGGGCCGGTTGCTCTGGCGGCTTGCTGGAACGCTGGTTAAGAAATGAATAAGGTGTGAGGATGGATCAGCAGCGGCCGGTGTACAGCATCAGCGCGGTAGCGCGGATGCTGGACGTTCCGGTGGCGACCCTGCGCACCTGGGAGGACCGCTACCAGCAGGTGATCCCGGCCCGGGGGGCCAACGGCCACCGGCTGTTCAGCCGCGGGCAGCTGGAGCAGCTGCGATTCGTCCGGGCGCAGATGGCCGAGGGCGCCAGCGTGGCGGATGCGCACCGCATCCTGGCCGAACGGATCGAATCCGCCGCGCCGCTCGGCACGCTCCGGGCGCCACCGCCACCACGGCTGCTGATCCTGCTGGCCGAGTCGGATCCGTACGCCGCCGAGTTCGGCGAGTACTTCCTCACCACGGAAGGCTTCGATGTTCAGGTCGCGCTGGGCGCGGAGACGGCGAGGGAGGCCTTCGCGGCCGGATCACCCTCGGTGATGATCGTGGAGGTCCTCATCTCGGGCGGAGTGGGCCTGGAGCTGTGCCGTTTCTTCCGGCAGCACGGGGACGGCGCGGTGATCGCGGTATCCACGGTGGGAGCGCGGGACGCCGCCATGGAGGCCGGCGCGGACGCGTTCCTGCACAAGCCGCTGGACCCGCTCCAGCTGGTGTCCACGGTCCGGGACCTGCTCCGGCGCAGCGCCATCGTGTCCGGACCCGGGGCCGGCGATGAGTGAGTCCCGGCTGCGCAGCGGGCACCGGGCGCTGGATGAGATCCTCGGCGGCGGGCTGCCGGCCAACGGTATCAGCGTCCTGATGGGACTGCCCGGCACCGGCAAGACGATCCTCGCGCAGCAGTACACGTTCCACAACGCCACACCGGACCGCCCCACCGTCTACTTCTCCACCATGTCCGAGCCGCTGGACAAAATCGTCCGGTTTGGCCAGGACCTGGACTTCTTCGACGGTTCCGCGATCGGCACGTCGGTGTACTACGAAGATCTCGGGCGCGTCCTGGACCAGGAGGGGCTGCCCGGGGCGGCCGAGCAGCTCTCGGCCACCCTCAAGGAGCGCCTGGCCGGGGCTGGTGGTGGTTGACGGTTTCCGGGCGCTGCACAGCTTCGCGGACGGCGAGGCGGACTACCGGCGCTTCCTGAATCAGCTCGCCGGGCGGCTCGGCGCCTTCCCGGCCGCCTCCCTGTGGCTGGGCGTCTACCAGGCCAGCGATGTCCCGCTGCGGCCGGAGTTCGCCGTCGCGGACGCCATCCTGGACCTGGAGATCGTCCGGACCGGCCAGCGCGACATGCGCTTCCTGGAGGTCCGCAAGTTGCGCGGCAGCGGTTTCCGCACCGGGCAGCACGCCTATCGCCTCGGCCCGCACGGCCTGCGGGTGTTTCCCCGCCTCGCGGACCCGCCCGCCGATGACCGCTCCCGGGCGGCCGCCGGGCGGGTGCCGTTCGGCATCCCGGGCCTGGACGAGATGCTGGGCGGGGGCCTGTTCCCGGGCGCCGCCACGATGATCGCCGGGCCGGCCTGCGGGGAAGACGGTCCTGGGCCTGCACTTCATCTTCGGCGGCGTCGCCCGCGGCGAGCCCGGGATCATCGCCACCTTCCAGGAGAGCCCGGCCCAGCTGCGGCGGATGTTCACGACGTTCGGCTGGCCGGCCGCTGAGCACCGGGCCGAGCTCATGTACCGCTCCCCCATCGACCTGTACGTCGATGAATGGGTGTACGACCTGCTGGCCACCGTGGAGCGCACCGGGGCCCGCCGGGTCCTGCTGGACAGCCTGGCCGACCTGGAGGTCGCGTCGCCAGACGGGGCACGGTTCCGCGAGTTCGTGTACTCGATGATCCAGCGGCTGTCCCGCCGGGGCATCTCCCCGGTCATGACCTGCGAGACCCGAGGTAGCCCGGGCACTCCCGCGCTGTCTGAGCTGGCTGTGTCGAACCTGGCTGACAACGTGATCGCGCTGGACCGGCACACCGGCGTGGACTCGCTGATCCGGGTCGTCTCGGTGCCGAAGGCCCGGGGCAGCGAGCATGACCAGGCCATCCGCGAGTTCAGCATCAGCGCCGGGGGCATCGCCATCGGGGCCGCGGTCCCCAGCTCGCCTTAGCCGCGGCCACGGCCGATCGCTACGAGCCGCCGCCCGCCGCGGTTCCGGTCATCCGCTCGCCCACGGTGACCTGCCCGGCGGGCCGGCGCTCCGACACCGCGCGGGCCGCCCCGATCAGCGCCAGGTGCGAGAGCCCCTGGGGGAAGTTGCCCAGCAGCTGGCCGGTCTTCGGGTCGATCTCCTCGGACAGCAGCCCGACGTCGTTGCGGTAGGCCAGCATGGCGTCGAACACGGCCGCGGCCTCCTCGTGCTGGCCGGTGCGGCCGAGCGCCTCCACCAGCCAGAAGCTGCAGGCGGCGAACGCTCCCTCCTGCCCGCGCATCCCGGTGTAGCGGTACAGCAGCGGGCCGCCGGCGGTCAGTTCGCGGCGCACCGCCGTGATCGTCGAGCGCAGCCGCTCCGGGTTGCCGTCGCAGAATCCGGTGCGGCCCGCCAGCAGGACGGCGGCGTCCAGGTCGTCGGTGCCGGCGTGCATCGTGTACGCCTCCTTGGCCGCCGACCAGCAGTGCTCGTCGATCCAGTCGCTGATCTCGCCGGCCGCCGTGCGCCACCGGCCGCTGTGCCAGCCGGGCAGCTGGCCCCGGTCGGCGAGCCAGCCAGCGCGGTCCAGCGCCACCCAGCAGCCCAGCTTGGAGCTGGTGTAGTGCTGGTAGTCCCCCAGTTCCCACAGCCCCGCGTCGGGCAGCCGCCACACGTCACAGACCTTGTCCGCCAGGTCGGCCAGCATGCTGCCGGTCGCGCCGTCCAGCAGCCCGCCATGGCGGACGTACCGGTAGGCGGCGTCCATCAGGTGACCGTAGGCGCCGAGCTGCCGCTGGCTGGCCGCCGAGTTACCGGCGTGCACCGGCCCGGTGCCCAGGTAGCCAGCCAGCGGCAGGTCCTGCTCCCGCGGGCTGGCCGGCTGGCCGTCCAGGGTGTAGAACACGTGCACGTCCGGCGCGGTCTGCCGGACCGCGCGCAGCAGCCACGACAGTATGGCCTGCACCTCGGGCAGCAGGTCCAGGTAGGTCAGCGCGTCCAGCGCGAAGGACGCGTCCCGGACCCAGGTGAACCGGTAGTCGAAGTTCCGCTGCCCGCCGATCGCCTCGGGCAGTGAGGTGGTGGCCGCGGCGGCGTTCGCCCCGGTCGCGGTGATGGTCAGCAGCGCCAGGGTGAGGGCGCTGCGGGCGACCGCGTCGGCGTGCGGCCCGGCGTAGCCGACGGTGCGCCGCCAGGCCTGCCAGCCGGCCGCGGTCGCCTCGACCCGGTCGATGATGTGCCCGGCGGCCGGGACCACCACCGGCCCGTCGTCCGCGGCCGTGACAGCCAGCAGGGACGGGTCACCGGGCGCCGCGGTGAACTCCCCGCTGACCTCGTGTTGCCCCAGCTGGGGCTGGCCGGCGCCGGCCGTGACGATGGCGAGAGACTGATCGCCCAGCCGGATCAGCGGAACCAGCCCCCCGTCCTGCTGCTGCCACTGGGTCCAGGGCTCGGCCGTTCCGAATCGCCGCCCGGGGGCCACCCGCCAGCGCATCGGTACCGCACCCCGCTCCGCGCGCACCACCCGGGCCAGTTCCGTCCAGGGCAGCGGGCGATTGCCGTAGCGGTTGAGCGCGTCGGTGACGGTGACCGTGCCGTGGCCGGTGTGGAACGTGGTCTCCAGCACCGCGGTTCCGGGCAGGTAGCGGCGGTCCACTGTGAAGTCGGCGGCCGGAGCCAGCTCCAGCCGGCCGCCCTGGCCGGCGTCCAGCAGGGCGGCGAACGCGGGCGGCGCGTCGATGGCCGGCACGGGCAGCCAGTCGATGCTCCCGTCCGCCGCCACCAGGGCAACCGTGCGGCCGTCACCGAGTGCCGCGTAGGAATCGATGGGCGCGTATCCCGCACGCCGGGCGCAGTCCAGCATCTGATTTCTCCTAACACGCCGGCCGGCGGCCGGCCGGCGGCTCGTCCCGGCCGAGCAGGCGCTCCCGGAGATGCCCGAGAGCCCGCCTGAGCAACCGGGAGACCTGCATCTGCGACATGCCGAGGCGTTCGCCGATTTCGGCCTGGGTTAGCTCGCCGTAGAACCGCATCAGCAGCAGCCGCTGCTCGCGTTCGGGCAGCTCGGGCCAGTGCGTCCAGACGGCCGCCATGTCGAGCGTGAACTCCAGCCCGGGATCCTCTTCGCCGAGGCGCTCCGCCAGCGTGAGCCCATCGGGGAAGGTGGCATCCAGGGAAGACCCCTCGAACGCCTGCTCCGCCCGCTGCGCTTCACGCAGTTCCGCGTCGCTGAGGCCAGCGTAGCGGGCCACCTCGGACTCGGCCGGCTGCCGGGCCAGCCGCTGGGCCAGCTCAGCGCGGCGGGCGCGCAGTTCGAGGCGCAGGTCCTGGGCCGCCCGGCGGACGTGCACCTGCCACCGTTTGTCCCGGAAGTACCGCTTGATCTCGCCCGCGATGCACGGTTCCGCGTAGGCGCCCAGGCTGACACCCACGGCCGGGTCGAACCGGTTGATCGCTTTCAGCAGTCCCACGTAACCCACCTGCATGAGCTCTTCCTGGGCCACCGGGCTGGTGCGGTACTGCTGGGCGCAGAGCCGGACCAGGAACTCGTAGCGGCGGACCAGCGCCTCGCAGGCCCGCTCCCGGGCGGCGCTGCCCGGCGGCGCCGACCGCCAGGCCTCATACAGTGGCCGGTCCACCTCCGCGGCGCGCTGGCCAGGCACGGTTTTCCTGGGCTCGGTCGCTGTCATGTGCGTCACCTGGCCCCATCGCATCCGCCGGTACCTGGGGCAGCGCCGGAACAAGAATATCGCTACCCGATATTCTCGCTCCTACCGCCGGGATGGGGCGCTAAACACGCCTGGCCGGTCAGCCCGTCGATGGCCCGGGTCCGGACCGCGAACCGCGGCTCGACACCCGGGGCGGCACCGGCCGATCCCCACCGGGCGTCAGCCATCGCCACCAGCCAGGCTGAGCTCGAACCAGACGGTGGTCTGCTCGCGGCCGCGGGGCGGGAGCACCCCCCACCGGTCGGAGAGGCGCTCCACGAGGGACAGCCCCCGGCCGCGCGGGCTGCCCGGCGGGGGCATGGGCCGCGCCTGGGGGGTGCCCTCCCCGGCATCGCTGACCTCCACCCGGAGCAGGCGGCCGGCGATGTGCACGCTGACCGCGAACTCGGTGCGGGCGTGCTGGACCGCGTTCATCGCCAGCTCGGACACCATGACCAGAATCGCGTCCCGGACCAGGGCGGGCACGTCCCCGACGGCGTTCATGACGAACCGCCGGGCCGCCCGGGTGGAGCCCGGCACCGGGGGGAACGCGCACGTGACCGTCACGCGGTGATCCGCAGGATCTGTTGCAGGCCGGTGAGCTCGACGAGCCGGCGGACGATCGGCGAGGGATCCCGTATCTGCACCTCGGGAACGCGCCGGGCGACGGACAACAGCAGGGCGATCCCGGAGCTGTCCATGAACACCAGCCCGCTGGTGTCGAACACCACCTGTTCGGGGTCGTGGCGCAGCACCTCATCCACCGCCGCGCGGACGCCGCCGGCACTCGTCATGTCCAGCTCGCCAGCCAGCCGGATGACCGGTATCCCGCCGTCCTGCTGCACGAGTACCTGGCAGGAGGGCCCCTCTGCCGCGCCTAGGTCAGCCATCTCAATCCCATCACTGCGATGTCGTCGCCCGGCTGGTCCCCGATCACCTCAGCCAGGATTCCGTCCAGCATGCGTTCCGCGGTCGGGAACTCCTGGGCCGCCGCCGGGTGTCCGGCGCATGACCGGGCTCGCCATCGCGCCGGGTCACCGGGTTGTCCACCGCCACTCAGACCGCCCGGCCGGCCGCGTTCTGTGCGGCAAGTGTTTCCATAGCGCAATCATGACACCTGGATGGGCCGTCGCACAGACCCGGCCGGAATTGCCAGACTGAGGCGTGCGGGTGATGACGGGACAATCGTGGGGAAGGGAGCGTTCGCCGTGACCGAGGACTCCGCCCGCGCCGCACGGCTGCAGCAGGCGCGCACCTACCTGCGCCACGCGGACCCCGTGCTGGCGCGGCTCATCGACGACCGGCCGGCCTTCGATCCCCGGGCGTGGCTGGCCGGGCTGCCGCCGATGGACCTCTACGGTGCGCTGTTGTTCCAGGTCGCCGGGCAGCAGCTGTCCGTCGCCGCGACCCGCCGGACGCTGGCCCGTATCGAGGCGCTGTTCGGCGGCCGTTTCCCCGCACCCGGCGAACTGCTCGGCGTGGATCCCGGCCAGCTCCGCCAGGCCGGGCTCTCGTGGCGGAAGATCGGCACCCTCCGCGACCTGGCCGAGCGGCTGTCGGACGGCCGGCTGGACACGCACGTCCTGAGCAGCCTGCCGGACGACGAGCTGATGGCGGAGCTCACCGCTGTCCCGGGGATAGGGCCCTGGACCGTGCAGGGCGCGCTCATCCTCGCGCTGCAGCGCGAAGACGTGGTCCTGCCGGGGGACCTGGCGCTCCGCAAAGCCGTGCAGGCCGCCTACGAACTCGACCACCTGCCCGCCCCGGGCGAGGTTCTCACCATCGCCGAGAAGTGGCGGCCCTACCGCAGCCTCGCGACCAGTTACCTGTTTTCCGCCGTCTTCGAGCGGGCCGGGGCACCGCGGGACAGGCCCCTTCCATGACCGGAAGGGGCCTTCCCGGCCGGCGGAACGGTCAGCTGCCGAGGACCTGGAACTCCCACAGCGAGTACCCGTACTGGGTGGCGCGCTGGGTGCCGTACATCCGGACGTAGCGGCCGGAGCCGCTCACCGGGATGGTCTGCACACCCCCCGTGCCCGAACTGGTGGAGTAGATGGTGGTCCAGTTGGTGCCGTCGGCGGAGGTCTGGATCTGGAACGCCCGCGCGTAGGCAGCCTCCCAGTTCAGTACCACCTGGCTGAGGGTGTGCGTGGCGCCCAGGTTGACTTCCAGCCACTGCGGGTCGCTGAACGCGCTCGACCACCGGGTCCCGGTGTTCCCGTCGGTCGCGTTCGCGGCCGGGAACGAGGCGTTCTCGGTCGAGGACGCGGTGGTCGGCCGGCCCTGGGACAGCAGGGTGGCCGACCCGGTGGCCGGCGTGCCGTTGACGGAGAACTCCCACAGCGAGTACCCGTACGGGGTGCCACGCTGGGTGCCGTACATCCGGATGTACCGGCCGGTTCCGGTCACCGCCAGGTTCTGCACTCCCCCGGTGCCGGACGTCGTGGAGTAGATCGTGGTCCAATTCGTCCCGTCGGCCGACGTCTGGATCTGGAACGCCCGCGCGTAGGCGGCCTCCCAGTTCAGCGTGACGTCGCTGATCTGGTAGGACTGCCCGAGGTCGACCTGGAGCCACTGCGGGTCGCTGAACGCGCTCGACCACCGGGTCCCGGTGTTCCCGTCGGTCGCGTTCCCGGCCGGGTAGGCCGCGCTCTCCGTGGACGAGGCCGTGGTCGGCTTGCCCTGCGCGATGTCGGTACCCCCACCGCCACCACCACCACCACCGCCGCCTGCCGCCGGCTTGTTGTAGACGGCCACGTAGTCGATCTTCATCTGGCCGCCGGACGCGGTGGCGGTGTTCGGCCCGCCGCCGAAGGCGGCCGGGAAGCCGCCGCCCATGGCCAGGTCCAGGATGATGAAGAACGGGTGATCTACCGCGTTCGCCCAGGTGGTGGCGTCCACCTGGTTCGCCGAGACGGTGAAGTAATTGGTTCCGTCCAGGTACCAGCGGATCTGCTCCGGGGACACCGAGCGGTCGATCTGCACGGCGTAGGTGTGGAACGCCGTGTTGCATCCGGAGCAGGGCCGCTCACCGCTGCCGATCCCGGTCGAACTCGTTGCACGGCCCGCCCGGGTTGGTCCCGCAGTGCAGCGTGCCGAACACCGTGCTGCGGCTGTTGACGTCCTCCAGGATGTCCACCTCGCCGGAGGTCGGCCACGGTGTGCCGGTGCGCAGGGTCGAGCCGAGCATCCAGAACGCCGGCCAGTAACCCGCGCCGTTGGCCGTGGTCAGGTTGGGCTGCTGGATCGAGGCCTGCATCTCCACCACGCCGCCGGGCGGCGCGCCGAACGTGGCCGCGTTGGTCTCCACCCGGCCGGACGTCCAGCCGGCGGTGGGGTTCGTCCCGGAGTGCAGCGCCTGCAGGACGAGGTTCCCGTTGCCGTCGGTGTACACGTTCGAAGTGCTGTTGGTCATCGTCTCGATCTCGCCGGTGCCGAAGCTGCTGCCCGGGCCGGTGTCGTACTTCCAGTTCGAGTCGATCCCGGAGCCGGCCGCGCCGGTGAAGTCATCGCTCCAGGTCAGGCTGAATCCAGACGGCGGGGCCGGCACCGCGGACCCGGCCGCGGGCGCCCGGGCGGCCGCGGGCGCCCGGGCGGCCGCGGGCGCCGTGGCGGCTGCGCCAGCCCCGCTGGCGGTCAGGGCCGTGAGGCCGGTGGTGCTGGCGATGACCGCCAGGGCGGACACCGCGGCCTTTAACCGGAGCCGGGAACGGCGGGGCGGCGGGGTGGCGGCACTGGCGGGGCGGGGTTCGTTGAGCATGGGATCTTTTCCTCCGGGGGGAGCGGGGGCGGGGTGAGGCCGGCGGGCGCCGGCCGGCTGGGCACGCAGGCGGCCGGCGCCACGCCGGGGGTGGTTACGGGTAGCTGACCACGGTGCTCGGCGTGGTGTTGGCCGGGGTGACGGCCCCGGTGTTGTTGATGACGTGGGTGATCGTGCCCACCCCGCCCAGGGAGACGGTGAGCAGGTCGTGCCACGCGACTCCGGAGGTGCTGGGCGATTCGAAGGCGTTGTAGGAATTGACGGCCGGGTTGACGTTGAAGTAGCAGTAACTGCCGAGGCCCCAGGCGCCGAACGAGGTGACGTTGCTGGCGACCGCGATCGCGGGATAGCCGTTCTGCGAGCCGTTCATCCAGGCCGCCTGGTTCGGCGGGTCGTACGGCATCTCGTTCTGGAAGAAGATGATCTTGCCGTTCTGGCCGTTCCAGGCCACCTCGGTCTTCTGGTAATGCTCGACGAACAGGCCGGTCGCCTCGACATTGCCGCCGTTCACGATCATTCCGTTGTCGGCGGTGTTGGTCGTCCAGCCGACGGTGCCGGAGTTGCCGTGATCGGCCCGCCAGGCCCAGATGTCATCCACGATGGTGTCGTTCGCGTTGACGATCAGGCTGGCCGTGGCCTTGCCGGCGATCTCCCCGCCGATCCGGAAGAACACGTCCTGGACCGAGTCCGGGTCGCTGGCGTGGCTCGCCCCCGAGCCGGCCGTGCCGACGGTCAGCAGCGCCGCCGAGTTGGCCGTGCCCGCGTCGAACAGCAGGCCCTTGATCCGGACCCCGTTCACGTCCGCGACCTGCATCGCGTTCACGCCGCCATCCGGGACCAGCGTCGGGAACCCGATGCCGAGGATGGTGGTGTCGGCGTGCGTGACGTTCAGCGTCTGGTTGAGGTGGTACACGCCCGGGGTGAAGAACAGGTTGCACCCTTCGGACAGGGCGGTGTTGATGGTGGCCGCGGTCATCCCGGGGGTGACCACGAAGAACTGGCTCATCGGCACGGAGGTGCCGGGCGTGCTGCCGTTCGCCCAGCTGGCGCCGGATGCGTTCGTCCGCAGCGACGGCTCGAACACGTGGTAGTTGCCGCTGGAGTCCACGTACAGGTAGGGGACGTCCCGGGATACCGGGGTGGTGGCCAGCGTGGTCATCGGCGGGGCCGGGAAGCTCTGCGCCGGGGCGCCGGTCACCCCGGAGAACACCATGTTCCACACCGACCCGCTCCAGCTGCCGAAGTTGCTGTCGCGGGAGTACCACTGCTGCTGGGACACCGACGACACCTGGCCGGACACCTTGGTGTCGGCGATGTAGCCGCCGCTGGCGTACCCGTAGCTGGCCGGGTACAGCTCCAGCCCGCCGTGCACGTCCATCCGGCGGAACGGCCCGGCCTGCGCCACCGCCCAGCGGTCGGACCCGGCCGACGGGTTGATGGCCAGGTTCTCCGCGGACCGCCAGAAGTTCTGCGTCGCGTTGCCGGTGCCGTCGAACGAGTCCACGGTCACGTCCCCGTTGATCGTCACGTCATCGGGATTCTGCCCGAGGCCGGCGATCGACGTGTAGTAGCCGATGTTGGCCTCGGCGCTGTACGTGCCGGGCTTGAACAGCAGGGCGTAACGCTGTTCGCCGAACTGGTTCAGCTTCTGGGTATTGAAGACGGAGTCCAGCGTGGACTGGATGCTCGAGCTGGACATGCTGGGGCTGAAGATGTACACGTTCGGGCCGAAGCTGGGCTGGTTGAGCTGCGCCGGGCAGGTGCCGCCCCCGCCACCACCACCGCCGCCGCCGGTCGTGGTGTACACGCCGAACTCCCAGAGGGAGTAGCCGTACCCGGTGGCCCGGGTGGTGCCGTACATCCGGACGTAGCGGCCGGTGCCGGTGACGTTCAGGGTCTGCGTGCCGCCGGTGCCGGTGGTCGTGGCGTAGATCGTCGTCCAGGTGCTGCCGTCCGGTGAAGTCTGGATCTGGAACGCTTTCCCGTAGGCCGCTTCCCAGTTCAGGGTGACCTGGCAGATCGTCTGGCTGGAGCCGAGGTTGACCTGGAGCCACTGCGGGTCGGCGAACGCGCTGGACCAGCGGGTGCCGGTGTTGCCGTCGGTGGCGTTCGCGGCCGGGTAGGCGCCGCTCTCGGTGGAGGACGCGGTGGTCGGCTGGTTCAGCGCCGCGTCCGTGGTACTGCACGTGCCGCCGCCGCCTCCGCCGCCTGCCGTGCCGTAGACCTGGAACTCCCACAGCGAGTAGCCGTAGCCGGTGGCCCGGGCCGTGCCGTACATCCGGACGTAGCGGCCGGTGCCGGTGACGTTCAGGGTCTGCGTGCCGCCGGTGCCGGTGGTCGTGGCATAGATCGTCGTCCAGGTGCTGCCGTCCGCCGAGGTCTGGATCTGGAACGCTTTCCCGTAGGCCGCCTCCCACTGCAGCACCACCTGGGTGATCGAGGCGGTGGATCCCAGGTTGACCTGGAGCCACTGCGGGTCGGCGAACGCGCTGGACCAGCGGGTGCCGGTGTTCCCGTCGGTGGCGTTCGCGGCCGGGTACGCGGCGCTCTCGGTGGACGAGGCCGTGGTCGGCTGCCCCTGCGACAGCAGCGTCGACGCGGCGGCGGCCCGGCTGGCCGGGACCGCCGCGACCGCTAACGCCGTGCCCAGCGCCGCCGTCACGGCGGCGGCCAGGATCCGCCGGACGGCGGACCACCGGAGGATGGTCGTGCTCGGAGCCATTGGCTACTCCTGCCTGTGAGAGCCGTTGCTGAATTGCCTGCTCACGGCGCCCAGGAGGAGCACCGTTCATGGCCGAGACTTGATATAAGACTTAAATTATCCCGTAACTTAACGCCGCGGAAATGGCCCGTCAAGGGGTTCCACCGGGCCCCGCCCGGCGGGTGGAAACGGTGATCGTCACACCGGCCCCCACCGGGCGTCCGGCTACGCGCCCGCGGTTGGGTTTATGGCGTGTATACGCGGATGTAGTCGATCAGCATGGTCTGGGGAAAGGCGGCTGACCGGCCGGGGGGCGGGGCGGGGCGGCCGCCGACGGCGACGTTTACGAGCAGGTAGAAGTCGTGGTCGAAGACCCAGGGGCGGCCGTGCAGGCTGGCTGGCGTCACGGTGTGGTAGAGCGTGTGGTCTGCATACCAGCGGATCTTGCCTGGCTCCCAGCAGACCGAGTACACATGGAAGCCGGCGGCGAGCGGGGCGCCGGTATCGAGGGACGCGGTGATCCCGCCATCGCCGGAGTACCCGGGTCCGTGGACGGTTCCGTGGACCACGGCCGCGTTGGTGCCGAAGTTTTCCATGACGTCGATCTCGCCGCAGCCGGGCCAGCCGGCGGTGTCGATGTCGGTGCCGAGCATCCAGAAGGCGGGCCAGATACCGCGGCCGGCCGGGAGCTTGATCCTGGCCTGGATGAGCCCGTAGCGGAAGGGCTTCACAGAACATGGTCGCTCATCGGTTTCTCCTGGTCCGGGGCGGACCTGCGCGATGACCACGCCGTCCGGGCCGATCCGGCCGTTGATCGAGGAACTCTTGCCAACGCCTGTGTAGCAGATCATCATCCCGGCGGCCTGCCGGCCTTCCGACCGGTCGCCGCCACCCGCCCCGCCCTCATCAGCCCCGACCCGGGACGTCACAAAAAGCGGCAAAAGATCATTGACGGGGGCGAACCGGTGGCCGTACCTTCTCATCTGATGTCTTACAACCAGACATGGCTGGCGAACGTGCGTCGTGTCGACCGGCTGAGCGCAGTTGATGAAGTACGAGCACGGCTGCTCGAGGTGATCGAGTCCGGCTCGGTGATGGCGGGTGAGCGCCTTCCGACGGAGGCCGAGCTCTCCCGAGCCTTCGGGGTCAGCCGCCCGGTCGTGCGGGAGGCACTTGGCAGCCTGCGTGCCCTGGGACTCACCGAAACCCGGGCCGGGCTCGGCACGTTCGTGGTGTCCAACTACATCAAGACGCCGTTGTCGCTGGGGCAGTGCTCGTCCAGCGACCTGAACGAGGTCCGTCGTTACCTTGAAGTGCCGGCGGCGCGGCTTACGGCGCTGCGCCGCAGCGAGGAGGACGTCGCCGAGCTGGCGAAGATCCTGGACGAGAACGCCGCGACCGACCAGCCGCACCGGCTCGTCGCCTACGACTCGCGATTTCACATCGCGATCGCGCAGGCCAGCGGTAACCCGCTGCTGCCGAGGTTCATCAGTGAGCTTCGCGAACTGCTGGAGGAGCAGTCACTGGCGGTGCTCGCGCGCAAGGACCGGCTCACCCGGGCGATGCGGGAACACGCGGCGATATACCAGGCGATCCGGGCCGGTGACGGCGACGCCGCCGCGGCCGCGATGGAAGCGCATCTGACGACCGTGGAACGGGAGGTTGCGCTGCTCGGCGAGCAGCGACGGCGGGACGCCGACGAGACATAACTACGGATACCTGACGGACTGCGGAGGAATGCCTCATGGAGCTAGCCGGTAAGCACGCAACTGTCCTGGGCGGGGACGGCTACCACGAACTTGAGTTCTGGTATCCGGTGCTGCGGTTGCGTGAGGAGGGCGCCGACGTAGTAATCGCCGCCCCGGACGGGTCGGCGAAATACAACAGCGCGCTCGGCTACCCGCTGATGCCCCACTGCTCCATCAGCGACGTCGACGCGGCGGCCACCGACATCCTGGTCATCCCGGGCTCCGGCGCGGCCGAGCGGCTGCAGGCCGTGCCCGAGACGGCGAAGCTGGCGGCCACGGTGCACGAACACGGCGGCGTCGTCGCAGTGATCGGCGCTGGCGTGCTCATCGCCAAACAGGCGGGCCTGCTCCGCGGCCGGCGGGTCGCCTGCCCGCCAGAGCTGGCGAAGCCGGTGGCGGCGGCCGGCGCGACCGCCGACAGCGAGTCTGACGTCGTCGCTGACGAGCGGCTGATCAGCGTGTCACAGGCCAACGACCTGCCGGCGCTGCTCCGGGAAGTACGGGCGCACGCGACGGCGGCAGCGAAGTAGCGGAGTAGGGGGAAACCAGATGGCCAAGATCCGGACCGTGCGCGGGGACATCGCGCCCGAAGACAACGGCATCACCCTGACGCACGAGCACATCCTGTACGCGAACCCCGGCGCGGACCTCGACCATCACGCGGTGTTCGACGTGGACGCCGTCGCCCAGGAGACCGCCGGCACGCTCATAGCGGCCGCGCGGGACTACGGCTACCAGACCATGGTCGATCTCACGCCATGCGAACTCGGCCGGCACCCGGTCCTGATGCGCAAGGCCGCGGAACTGAGCGGCGTCAACATCATCGCCACCACCGGCTTCTTCCCGGAGAAGTACGGGATCCCGTACCACTGGCGCGTCCAGCCCATCGACTACATCAAAGACTTCCTGGTGCGGGACATCACCGAGGGGATGGTGCACTCGTTCCAGCCGACCGGCGTGAAGGCGGGCATCATCAAGATCGCCACCGGCTCAGCCGAACCGGGCGAGCCTACCCCTATCGGCCCGCACGGGCGCCGGATCGGCCGGTACGAAGACCGGGTCATCCGGGCGGCCGGCCGCGCGCAGCGGGAGACCGGCGTGTGCATCAACACGCATACCGAGCCACGCGACTATGCCGTCACCAACCCCGGTATCGAGCAGCTCGAGATCCTCGAGGAAGAGGGCGCCGACCTTAGCAAGGTGCTGATCGGGCATGCCCTGGTCGACCCGGACGTGGACCAGCTCAAGGAGATCTGCGCGCGCGGCGCGAACCTGCAGGTCGATCACGTCGGCATCCCCTGGCAGCACGAATCAGAGGGCGCTGATGCTTTCGACGAGCGCATGGCCGATGCCATCTGCCGGGTCGTCGACCTTGGCTTCCTCGACCGGCTCACCTTCACCTACGACCGGTTCTTCCACCACTGCCGGGGGCCGATCACCGAGGAAGCACCCGAACTGCTCAACGAGCGGGTGGACTTCGCCTACATGTTCGAAAGCTTCCTGCCCCGCCTGGCCAAGCGGGGCTGGGCACAGGCCGAGTTCGATCAGGTGCTCATCCACAATCCGCGTCGGCTGCTCGCCTTCTGACCGCCACGAACTTCCGGTAAGGACTCATATGGACATCAAGGACGCGCGCATCGCCGTGCTCGCCGAGAACCAGTACCAAGAGCTGGAACTGTGGTACCCCGTGCTGCGCTTCCGTGAGGAAGGCGCGGACGTGGTCATCGTCGGCCCGCGGGCAGACACCGTCTACGGCAGCAAGCTGGGCTATCCGGTGCAGCCCGACGTCGCGGCCGACCAGGTGGACGCCGCCGACTTCGACGTGGTGATCGTCCCGGGCGGATTCTCACCCGAGCAGATACGCCGTAACACCCACATGATCGATCTCGTCCGGAAGATCGATGACCGCGGCGGCATCGTCGCCGCCATCTGCCATGCAGGCTGGGTGCTCGCCTCCGCCGGTATCGCCCGGGACCGGCAGCTGACCTGCGTATCGGTCATCAAGGACGACGTTATCAACGCCGGCGCACGATACCTGGACCAGCCGGTGGTCCGCGACGGGAACCTCATCACCTCCCGGCTTCCCAACGACCTGCCCGACTTCTGCCGGGAGATCCGCCGTGCCATCGAGGAACTGCCGGCGGGCGAGCGGCGCACGGTGGCCGTCTCTCCCGGGGCGCGCGCGTCGGCCAACTACCGTGCCGCCGCGGTGGTCAAGACGGCGGCGGTCGCCCCGGGATCGGCTAACTACCTCATGTTCGCGGCGGCGGCCGATGGCTAACCCGCCCGCGGCCGCCCGGTCGCTGCGGCGGATCACCGTTTCCGGCACCCCCCGAGAGCGCGGACGCTCGTACGGGTCCCAGGCGCGGGCGGAGATCAGCCGGTCGATCGAGGGTTACCGGATGGCATTCGGGCACTACCGCGGCTGGTCATGGGCGGAAGCTGTGCGGCGCGCGGCCGCCTACGCCGAAGCGATCGAGGAGTTCCATCCTCCTTCGATGGAGGAGATCCGGGGGATCGCAGAGGGCAGCGGCACGGACACCGAGGACATACTGGCCCTGAACGTGCGCAGCGAACTGATGTTCGCTGGCCCCGACGCGCCGCCCAGCCGCCGCAGCAGGTGCTGCACCGAGTGCACGTCCTTCGCCGTGCTGCCGCCAGCCACGAGGGACCGCGGCTACCTCGCGCAGAACTGGGATTGGCTGCCCTTCAGCGAGCGCACGACCGTGCTCCTGGAAGTCTGCCGCCCGGATGGCAACCCCGGCTACGTCACCCTCGTCGAAGCCGGCCTGCTCGCCAAGAGCGGGCACAACAGCGCCGGCCTCGCGCTGTGTACCAACACGCTGGTCAGCGCGCGGGACACCGGCCAGCCCGGCGTTCCGTATCACATCCTGCTCCGGGCCCTACTGGACGCGAAGAACCTAGGTGACGCGGTCGGAGTCATCATGGACGCGCAGAAGGCGCTGTCCGGCAACTTCATGCTGGCACACGCCGATGGCCTCGCGATCAACGTCGAGGCCAGCGCCGGCGGTGCCGACGCGGTGCGCACCCAGCTGCCCGAGCAGGGCATCCTGGTGCACAGCAACCACTTCCTCCACCCCGACCTCGCCAAGCTCGATGCCCACCTGGCCAGCAGCCCGAACACGCTGCTGCGCCTCTACAGTGCCTCGTCGCGCCTGCAACAGCAGGATCTGGCACTCAACGACGTGATCGCCGCTACGACCGACCACCGGAACCACCCCGCGGGAGTCTGCGGCCACGGGAATCCGAATGACCCGGATGCGGAGCGCTACATGACGATCGGGTCAGTCATCTACGAGCTCGCCACGCAATCGATGTTCGTGGCAGCAGGCAACCCGTGCACGGCCCAGCACACGCTCGTCTCGACCGGGGGCCAGCTGGTCCCGGCGGCCAGCGAGCGCGTGGTCGCCTGAGGCGGGCACGGCAACAGGACTTCCCGCCCGTGGTAGAAAGTCAGGGGATCAAGTTGTTCAAGAAGCTCTTTCCTGCGCTCGGCGCAGTGAGCCTCGCCACCGCACTCGCGGCGTGTGGCGGCTCTGCATCATCGACTAACGCCAGCAGCGAATCCGGGCCGTCAACGCCGATATCGATCGCGCTGGACTTCATCCCGAACGCCGACAACTCAGGCGTCTTCGTCGCCAAGAACCTCGGCTATTTCAGCCGGGCCGGCCTGGACGTCAGCATCGTCCCCTACGGCCAGACCCCGCCCGATGACCTGGTGTCCTCCGGGCGCGTGCAGTTCGCGATTGCGGCGACCGAGCCGGAAGCCATCTTCGATTTCGCCGCCGGTGACAAGGTGACCGCGGTCATGACCGTCATGCAGCACGATCCGAACTTCTATGGCTACCTGGCCTCCGACCCGTCGATCCACTCGCCGAAGAACCTGTGCGGCAAGACCTACGGGGGTTTCGGCTACCCGAACGACCCGGCCGTGATTCACCAGATGATCAAGGATGACGGCGGCCCGGCCAACTGCAACGTCAAGATCGTGACGCTCGGCAGCTCCGCCTACCAGGCGGTCGAGAGCCATAAGGTCGATTTCTCGGCCTTCTTCTTCTCCGACGTGATCCAGGCCGAAGTCCAGCAGCACGCGAAGCTCAAGACGTTCCGCGGCACCAGCTACGGGCTCCCCGATCAGTACGCCGCGGTCATCCTCGCCAACGACCAATTCCTCAAGTCGCATCCGGCGACCGCAAAGAAATTCGTTCACGCACTGGCGCAGGCCTATCAATACATCAAGGCCAACCCGACGAAGAGCGCGCAGATACTGGCCACCATGAACCCTGGTGACGTGAACCTTCCCTCAGCCGTCAAATCTGAGCAGGTAATGGCGCAGCAATACCTCGGCCCGAACGGCTCGATCGGGCACATGTCCGTCCAGATGTGGCAAGGCTACGGCAACTTCCTGTTCGCGCACGGGCTGCTGGTCAACCGGTCAGGCCACAAGCTGACTCATAACCTCGACTACACGAAGTTCTTCACCAACGGCTACTTCTGAGCCACGGCTTTGCGTCCGGGCCGCAGCGCTGATTTAGGGGGTGAGCACCGCATGGTACTGATCGAGAAACCACCGCGGGTGGAACCGGGACACGAGTCACCGTGGTGGTCGGCGATGTGGCGCCCCGGGGACGAGGGCGGCCGGCCCGCCCGGGCCATCGTGCGGGCGTGGCCCGCCGCTGTCGGCCTCGTGGCGACACTCGTCATCTGGCAGCTCGTCATCAACCTCGGGCGGATGGACCCGACCGTCCTGCCGTCACCCGGGCGGGTCGTTGCCCAGGGCTGGCACAACCGGGCCATGCTGTGGGACAACACGCTGCCGACGCTGGAAGAGACCGTGATCGGCATGCTGTGCGCGCTGGCCACGTCTGTGGTGCTCGCGACGGTGATCGACTTCTCCGCCATCTTCCGCCGTGCGGTCTACCCGCTGCTGGTCATCTCCCAGTCGGTGCCGGTCATCGTGGTGGCGCCGCTGTTCGTGATCTGGTTCGGGTTCGGGTTGCTGCCCAAGATCCTCGTCATCGTCCTGGTGACGTTCTTCCCCACCACGGTGGCGTTGCTGGAAGGCTTCGCCGCCGCCGACCAGGACGCCTCGCGGCTGCTGACCTCGATGGGCGCCAGCCGGGTCCAGCAGTTCGTGAAGTTGCGGGTGCCAACCGCGCTGCCGTTCTTCTTCACCGGGCTGCGGGTCGCGGTCAGCTTCGCGGTGCTGGCGGCGATCTTCGGTGAATGGGTGGGCGCCTACTCGGGCCTGGGCATCTTCATGCAGCTCCAGAAGAACTCGCTGCGCACTGACCTGGTCTTCGCCGCCATCTTCGTAACCGCAGCCATGAGCATCTGCCTTTACGGGCTGACATTCGCCATCCAGCGGGTCGTTATGCCTTGGTACCGGCTGGCGCGGACCGACCGGAGGAGCTCCTGATGGCCAGCATCCGCAGCGCGATCCGGGGTAACCGCCCCGGGAGGAGCGGCAAGCCTGACGCGGGGCCACCCGGCGCGTCGGTCGATGTCCGGGGGGTCAGCAAGACGATGGGCCAGGGCCGCCGCCGGGTCCACGTGCTGAACGACATCAGCATCGATGTCGCCCCGGGCCAGTTCGTGTCGATCATCGGGCCGAGCGGCTGCGGCAAGTCGACGCTGTTCAACCTGCTCGCTGGCCTGGAGTCGCCCGACTCGGGAGAGGTGTGCGTCAACGGCCAGCCGGCCGCCGGGCGGAGCGAGGCGTTCGCCTACATGCCGCAGAAGGACCTGCTGTTCCCCTGGCGGCGGGTAATCGACAACGCAGCGCTCGGCCTGGAAATCGCGGGTGTCCCCCGCGCCCAGGCCCGGGCCAAGATCGAGCCGCTGCTTGACGTCTTCGGCCTGTCGGGCTTCGAGCAGGCCTACCCATCGCAGCTCTCCGGTGGCATGCGCCAGCGGGTGGCCCTGCTCCGGACGGTGGTGCAGGGCCTGCCCGTCCTGCTGCTGGACGAGCCGTTCGGCGCGCTGGACTACCTGACCCGGACGGAGCTGCAACTGTGGCTGGCCGACATGTGGGCCCGCTTCGGGTGGACGGCCATCCTGGTGACCCACGATGTGCCAGAGGCCCTGTTGCTGTCCGACCGCATCTATGTGCTGACCGCCCGGCCCGCGACGGTGCGGTCGGTGGTGGAGGTGAAGGTGCCGCACCCCCGCTCCCTCGATGACCTGGCGGGCGGGCGGTTCGGCGAGATTGAGAAGAAGCTCCTCGATGACCTGCGCGTCGCGCACGGCGCACACAAGCTCGCGCCCGGGCGCGCGCCAGAACCGCAGCCGTGACCGCGGCTGCGACGGAACCGGAGCCACCCGCCGAGATCCTGCTGGCCGACCGGCTGCTGACGGGTCGGCCCGGAGAGCAACTGTGTGACGCCGCCCTGCTCGTCGTCGATGACAGCATCGCCGCCGTCGGTGACCGGCGCACCGTCACCGCCCTGGCGCCGGCCGCGCGCCAGACCCGCTACCCGGACGCCACCCTGCTGCCCGGCCTCATCGACGCCCACGCGCACCTGACTCTCCGGCACGGCGAGGACTTCACCGCGCCTCCAGGGCCCAGCACGGCCCGGGAGCGCGCGGCCACCGCGGCCAGAAACCTCCTCGCCGCGGGGGTGACGACGGTCCGCGACCTGGGGAGCGCGGGCAGCGTTATGACCGAGGTCAGGGACGCTGTTTGGGCCGGCCGCCTGCCCGGGCCACGGCTGATCGTTTCCGGGCCGCCGGTTACGGTGCCGGGCGGCCACATGGCATCGATCGGGGTGACCGTGGAGTACCCGCGGTCCGCCGCCGAGGCGGTCCGGCGGCTCGCCAGCCAGCGAGTGGACGTGATCAAGATCATCGCGACGGGCGGGGCCCTCACCCCCGGGACCCCGCTCGGCCAGGCACAGCTGGACCCGGCCACCGCCCGCGCGGTGGTGGCCACGTCCCACCACCTCGGGCTGCCGGTCGCGGCGCACGCGCACGGCGCCACCGGGATCACGCAGGCCGCGGCGGCGGGGGTGGACACCATCGAGCACTGCAGCTGGCTCGGCCCGGACGGGAAGACCGGCCCCATCATCCCCGCGGTGGCCGGCGACATGCGCCAGCGCAAGATCGTCGCAGTGCTCGCCGGGCCGCTTACGCTGCAGGGACCGGCCACAGCCGCCTGGCAGCAGGCACTGACGCCGGCCGCGCGGCGGCAGCTCGGCCGGTGGGCGGCCGCCCGGCAGCTCGCTGCCGCTGGCGTAACTCTCGCGGTGGGCACCGACAGCTTTTTCGGGCAGTTCCCCGGCTACCAGGATCTGGCCTACCACGCCGAAGCGCTGGTCCACGGGGCGGGCTGGCCGGCTCCCGATGTGATCGCCATGGTGACCGCGGGCGGCGCGGCCGCGCTAGGAGCGGCAGGCCGGCGGATTGGCCGGCTCGCCCCTGGTTACCGCGCCGATGTGCTGGTGGCCGACGGTGACCTGGTCCAGGACATCACTGGCCTGCGCCGGGTCAGGGATGTCCTGATCAGCGGGCGCCGGCCGGGGGTACCTCCCGGTCCGGCCGCGGCCGGACCGGCCGATCGCGTTGCGCAGGCGGGACGGGCAGCGTCCGCGACGTCGATCCGCACCGGCACAACGAGGAGGTAGGGCCAGTGGCTCAACGACGCACCGCTGTGGTCGCGGGGGCGGGGATCGCCGGCCTCTCCGTGGCCGCTTCGCTGGCGCGAGCCGGATTCGCGGTTCAGATCCTGGAACGGTCGGCCGAGCCGCGCGAATTCGGCGCCGGCATCTACCTGAAGGAGAACAGCCTTCCGGTGCTGGACGAACTCGGCGCCGGAGACCGCGTAGCCCGTCACGGCGTCCGCATCCGCGCCGTGCGGATCGTGGACGAGCGGCAGGCCACGATCGTCACCCGCGACACCGGCGCCGAGCGGGTCATTGTCGCCCTGCGCGCGGAACTGCACGGGGCGCTGCTCGACGCGGCGCTCGCCGCTGGCGTAAGCCTGCGCACCAGGGCGACCGTCACCGGCGCACACCCGGATGGCCGGCTGGCGCTGGCGGACGGCACGGAGGTCGGCGCGGACGTCGTGATCGGCGCCGATGGCTTCTCCTCGGCCGTGCGTGACTCGCTGGGGCTGGCCCGCAGAACCCGCACGCTCGGTGATGGGGCGACCCGGGTCCTCGTGCCCCGCCGTGAACAGCCCTACAGCACCGAGTACTGGGCCGGGCACGTCCGGGTCGGGATCGCGCCCTGCAGCGAGGACCTGAGTTACGTCTTCCTCATCGGCCCCGAGCGGGACCCCCGCGCGGTCCGGGTGCCAGTCGACCGCGACTACTGGTCCCGCGCCCTGCCGCACATTGCCGACGTATTCGAGCGGATCAGCGACGATTCGGGTATCCACCACCCACACCCCTACGTGTCCTGCCACCGGTGGACGGCCGGGCGGGTCGCCATCGTGGGCGACGCCGCGCACGCGCAGCCGCCGAACCTCGGACAGGGTGCGGGACTGGCGATCGCGGCCGGATGGGAACTCGCGCGCAGGCTGACCCCCGGTGGGGACACGGCGGAACAGCTCCAGGCCTGGGAACGCTCGGTGCGGCCGGCGATGGACACCGTCCAGCGCATCACCACCGCCTATGACGTGGCC
Source organism: uncultured Actinomycetes bacterium (assembly GCA_963837515.1). GTDB lineage: Bacteria > Actinomycetota > Actinomycetes > Streptosporangiales > Streptosporangiaceae > RYN-230. Next base: position 58,259 of record CAWINT010000008.1, on the reverse strand, counting down.
GGCTACGGCTGGCCGCTCGCGGCGCAGCGCGCGCGGGCTGAGCTGTTCCACCGCCTATCGACGTTCCGCCCGGCCGCCCGGAAGTGGGAGTACTACTGGCGCGGCGGGTGCCCGGCCCCGGCCTCCCCGGTACCGTGGCCCGCCGCGGGAGCCGAGCCCTCAGCCGCGACATGACCACGCCAGCTGCCCTGGGCCGGGCCGCGCCCGCCGACGTCGTCTTCACCGGCGGGCGGATCATGACGATGGACGATCAGCGCAGGGTAGCTTCCGCCCTGGCGGTGCGCGACGGCCGCATCAGCGTGGTCGGTGCCGACGAAGAGGTCCTCCTGGCCGCCGGCCGGCACACCCGCGTGATCCCGCTGCACAAGCAGACGGTGGTGCCCGGGCTGATCGACACACACACCCACCTGGAACTCACCGCCTACTCCCGCCACCTGTGGGAAGACGTGCGCGCCATGCCGCCGGCGCAGATTACGTCCAGGGTGGCCGCCCTGACCCGTAAGACCGCACCCGGCGAGTGGATCGTCCTGCAAGGCACATTTGGCCAGCGCTTCCCGGATCGCGCCGAACTCGACGCGGTCGCCGCCGGCCATCCGGTCGCTATCCGGTGGACCATGCACAAGCTGCAGCTGAATTCCTGCGGGCTCGCGGTGGCGGGCCTCGGCCGGCGCACGGTCGCGCCGCCCGGCGTGCGGATCGGCCGTGGCCACGGCGGTGCGCTCAGCGGCATCATCGAAGAAGGCTGGGATCTGCTCGGCTGGCGGCCGCCACTCACCGACGTCCTCCGCCCGGCACTCGCCGAGACCGCCCGGGAACTGTACCTCCGGCACGGGGTGACGACCCTGTACGAGGTCGCGGCCAGCACCGCTGGTGTGCGGGCACTGCAGGACCTGGCCGGGGAGGATGCCCACGGGCCGCGGTTCGGCGTCGCCCTGACCGCCGCTCCGGGCCATCAGCCGCTGGTCAGCGCGCACGACATCACCCGCACGGGCATCCGGACCGGCACCGGCGGCCCTTCGTTCGCGCTGCAGGCCCTCAAGATCTTCGTGGACGGCGGGCGGGACGGTGCGCTGCGATCGGCCAACCTGCACCGGGCCGCCGAGGACTGGGGAGTGCTGACCCGCACGCCACAGGCGCTCGCGCAGGAAGTCGCCGAGGCGGTCGAAGCGGGCCTGCAAGTCTGGATCCATGCCATCGGTGACTTGGCGCAGGAATGCGCCGTGAGCGCTATCGAGCAGGCCCAGCGCGCCTGGCCTGGCCAGGATCACCGCTGCCGCGTCGAGCACTTCGGCAACGAACTGTATGACCCGTCGCGGCTGGACCGGCTCATCCGGGCCGGCGGCATTCCCGCGCCGAACCCCAGCTTCGTCTTCGCCGAGCCCGACGATCCGCAGCGAAGGCTGCCGCCGGGGGCCACGAAGTACGGACTGCGGACGCTCCTCGCCGCAGGCGCCCGGCCACCCGGCAACTCCGACACCGCGGGCGCCCAGCCATTCGCGTGCAACCCCTGGTTCGTCATGCACTGCATGGTCAACCGGCGCAACCGCTCCGGAACCGTGATCGACGCGCCAGAAGCCATCACCGTGGACGAGGCCTTGTCCTCCTTCACCCGGGATGCCGCGTACGCGGTGCACCAGGAGCACGACCGTGGCTCGCTGGAGGCCGGGAAGCTGGCAGATTTCGCTGTGCTGAGCGACGATCCCCGAACCATAGGCGATGAGCGGATCGCCACTATCAGCGCCGTGCTGACCATCATCGGCGGCGAGGTCGCCTACGAGGCGGGCCAATCTGGCTAACGGCCGTACTGGCGCTGGATCTGCTCCAGGGCGGCGGTGAAACCCGGGCCGGGCCGGACGTGACTGCCGGGAACCCGGCGCTTGAGGTCGCCGGGAGTGCCCTGGGCGCCCAGGTGGCCCCGGTCGAGTACCGCGATCCAGTCGGCGAGCTGATCGGCTTCGTCGAGGTACTGGGTGGTGAGGAAGATGGTTACGCCATCGGCCACCAGCTCGCGGATGATTTCCCACATCGTGCGACGGCTGCGCGGATCCAGTCCCGCCGTAGGCTCGTCCAGGAAAATGATCCGCGGGTTGCCGACGAGCGTCATCGCCAGGTCCAGTTTCCGGCGCATGCCCCCGGAACAGGTCACCACCAGCTTCTGCGCTGAGTCCACCAGGTCGAACCGTCCCAGCAACTCCGTGGCGGCCCGCCTGCCCTCGCCGGGGCCGACATGGTTGAGATCCGCCATCAACTGCAGGTTCTCCTGGCCCGTCAATAGCTCATCCACCGCGGCGAATTGGCCGGTGACCCCGATGACCGCGCGCACCGCCCTGGTCTCGGCCGCAATGTCATGCCCGGCAACGCGTACCGTCCCACCGTCGGCCTTCATCAACGTGGTCAGCACGTTCACCGTCGTCGTCTTACCCGCCCCATTCGGGCCGAGCAGGGAAAAAACCGTGCCCGCACGGACATCGAAATCGATGCCATCGAGCACGGTCTTATCCCCGAATGCCTTCCGCAGCCCTGAAACTGCGATCGCTGAACTTTCATGCAGCCACTATCGGCACCCGGCCTGACACCCGCCTGTCACGCCTCTGACACGGCCACCGCCTCCCAGAAGCTGGTCAGCGCCCTGCTCCCCCTTGGTGTGCCGCGCGGCTCCTGCGCTGCGGCGATGCGATCAGCTAGCCCGCTGCTCTTTGCGGTGGGGTCAGGCCCGCCGCTGACTGCTCGCTGGCCGGGTCGGCGGTGTCGGTGGTGAGGGTTTTCTCGGCGGCGTCGACCACGCCGAGGTCGGCGCGGATGTGCAGTTCGGCGGCGGTGATGAGCAGTGACTCGACCGCTGTGGTGCTGGTGGCGGCGCGGGCGTCGGCGAGGGCGTGCAGTTGCCGCAGCAGGCAGGCGCGCTGCCCGCTGAGCACGGCGGGCAGCGTCGCGGGGTCGGCGGAGCGGACGGCGGCCATGATCTTGAGGAAGAAGTCGTCGCGGTAGCCGCGGGCGGGGATGGCTGGCTCGGCGAGCCAGCGGTCGAGCTCGGCGCGTCCGGCCGGGGTGAGGCGGTGGATGATGCGGTCGGGCTTGACCTGCTGCGGCTGGCGCTGGGATTCGATCAGGCCGTCCCGGGAGAGCCGGTCGAGGATCTGGTACAGGTGGCCGATGTTCAGCCCGCCCCACTGATCGCCGACGGCCTGCTCGAAGCTGCTTTTCAGCTCATAGCCGTGGGCGGGCTTGGCCGCCAGCAGGGCCAGTACCGCGTGGTGCAGGGGCATGCGCCTTGCCTTGCCGCTAGGTAACGATGTGACGCCGGTTCTTGCCTAGTCGCTAGGTAACGAGTGAGCATAGTCCCAGCCCCTGGTGAGCGCCAGCCCCGGGGGCAGGCACGAGCACGAGGGATGTGGTGATGGGCAGGCTCGCCTGGTCGCAGGTGCGGTTCCGGCTTGCCCGCCGCTGCCGCCTGGTTCGCCGGGCAGCTGCCTGCCCGGCTGCTGCCCGTCGCGGCCGCCGCCATCGCGGCCGGGATCCTCATCACCGCCGCGGCCGCGCCGCTGCCCGCCGCGCTGCTGCGCCGCCTGCCCGCCGCCCACCTGCTCGCCGAGGAGTAACCACCATGACCGCCACCAGCCCCGGCCGCGGCGCGCTCGAGCTGCGCGGCGTCAGCAAACGCTACGGCACCGGCAGCGGCGGGCAGGTCACCGCCGCCGACGATGTCACGTTCACCATCGAGGCGGGCGCGTTCGTCGCGCTGACCGGCGCCTCAGGCTCGGGCAAGTCGACGATGCTGCACATGATCGGCGCGATCGAACGGCCCGACTCGGGCACCATTATCAGCAACGGCACCGAGGTCACCGCGCTGCGCGGCACCGCCCTGGCCGACTACCGGCGCACCGTCGGCTTCGTGTTCCAGCGCTATAACCTGCTGCCCGCCCTGACCGCCCTGGACAACGTGATCGCGCCGGTCCTGCCGTACCGCACCGGCTGGGACAAGCGCCAGCGGGCGAGGGAACTGCTGGCAGCCGTCGGCCTGGCCGGACGCGAGCGCTCACTGCCCTCCCGGATGTCCGGCGGCGAACAACAGCGCATCGCCATCGCCCGCGCCCTGATCAACACCCCCGCGCTGCTGCTGGCCGACGAGCCCACCGGCAACCTGGACTCCGGCAACGCCGCCGGCATCCTCGATCTGCTCGCCCACCTGCGCGCCGAACACCACATCACGATCCTGCTCGCCTCCCACGACCCGCAGATCGCCGCCCGAGCCGAACGGCTGATCCGGCTCCGCGACGGCGCCGTCGTCGACGACATCCAGCTCACCGGGGACCGCCCGGTAGAAGACCTCATCCGGCGCATCAGCCAGCTCGGCTGACCAACGCACCGGCCGGGCAGCCGCAAAGCCGGCCCGGGCCCTATCCGCCGCTGCCGGTCAGCCGTCCCACTCCTTGGCCACCATGGTCAGGACGTCATAGGTGGCCACCACCGCGCCGTCCTGGTTGGTGATTTCTGTGTCCCAGCGGACCTCTCCGTAGTCGCCAGCGCGGGGGCTGATCTGCTTGCAGGTCAGCGTGACGGTCATCGCGTCGCCCGGCTTGACCGGGGTCAGGAAGCGGAGGTTGTCGATGCCGTAGTTCGCGAGCACGGGGCCGAAGTCGGGCTGGACGAACAGGCCCGCGGCGAAGGACAGGATGAGGTACCCGTGGGCTACGCGGCCGCCGAAGAACGGGTTCCTCGCCGCCGCGTCCTCGTCCGTGTGCGCGTAGAACGTGTCGCCGGTGAACTCGGCGAAGTGCCCGATGTCGGCCAGCGTCACCGTCCGCGGGCCGCCGATGATGGTGTCGCCGATCCGCAGCTGCGCCAGCGACTTGGTGAACGGGTGGGCGCCCCCGGTCCGGCGCGGCGCGCCCTTGACCCAGCGGCCGGTGGCCGCCTGGAGCATGCGCGGGCTGGCCTGGATCGCGGTGCGCTGCATGTGGTGGAAGACGCCACGCAGGCCACCCAGCTCCTCGCCGCCGCCCGCGCGGCCGGGGCCGCCGTGCACCAGCATCGGGAGCGGGGAGCCATGACCGGTGGATTCCGGCGCCGCGTCGGAATCGAGCACGAGCAGGCGGCCGTGCCACGGGGCGGTGCCCAGGACGATGGCGCGGGCGAACTCCGGGTCGTCGGTCACGATCGAGCCGGCCAGGCTTCCCTTGCCCAGGCCGGCCAGGCCGATGACGTCCGCCAGGTCGCGGTAGCCGATCAGGGTGCTGACCGGCCCGAACGCCTCCACCTCGTGCACTTCGGCGCGGCGGGCCTCATCGGCCCGGATCAGCACGGGAGACAGGAACGCGCCGCGTGTGGCGTCGGCTCCGACGACCTCGACGCGCTCCGGGTCGCCGTAAACGATCTGGCCGGCGGCTTCCAGTGCCTTGAGCGAGCGGCGGACTTCCTCCCGCTGTTCGAGGCTGGCGAGCGCGCCCATCCGGACGGACTCATCGGCCGGGTTGCCGATGACGACCCGCGCCAGCCGCTGCCGCACCGCGTCGGTAACGGCATCCAGCTGCCCCGCGGGGACGAAGGCGCGGCGGATGGCGGTGCATTTCTGCCCGGCCTTCACCGTAATCTCCGTGACCAGCTGCTTGACGTACAGATCGAACGGGGGGGTGCCGGGGGTGGCATCGGGACCGAGGATCGACATGTTCAGCGAGTCAGCTTCGGCGTTGAACCGCACCGACCGGGCCACCACGCTCGGGTGCGACCGGAGGCGCTGCGCGGTGCTGGCCGAGCCGGTGAAGCTAAGCAGGTCCTGCTCTTCCAGGTGATCGAGCAGGTTCCGCGCCCCGCCGCAGACCAGCTGCAGCGCCCCCTCGGGCAGCAGCCCGGACGAGGCGATCAGCTCCACGACCCGCGCGGTGAGATAAGCGGTCGGCGACGCTGGCTTGATCAGCGATGGGACGCCGCCGATCAGCGCCGGGGCCAGCTTCTCGAGCGGCCCCCACACGGGGAAGTTGAAGGCGTTGATCTGGACGGCCACGCCCAGCCGCGGGGTGAGCAGATGCTGCCCCAGGAACTGCCCGGCCTTGCCGAGCTGCTCGGGCGGCCCCTCAACGAACACCCGCTCGTTCGGGAGCTCGCGCCTGGCCTTGCTTGCGTAGCTGAGCAGAACTCCAATCCCGCCGTCGATGTCGAACTTCGAGTCCGCGAGCGTGGCGCCGGTGCGGTACGACAGCTCGTAAAGCTCGTTGCGGTGCTCGCGCAGCAGCAGGCCAACGGATTTCAGCAGCGCCGCCCGATCATGAAAAGTCATCTGCCGCAACGCGGGGCCGCCGACGGCACGGCCGTAGGCCAGCGCGGCCCCGAGGTCGATACCTGCGGAGGAGACCTCAGTGACCAAGTCGCCGGTGACCGCGTCGTGGACCGGGGTGCCGCTGTCGGGCGCGAACCAGCGCCCTTCTACATAGCTGCGCAGGACCGTCACGAACACCCCTCCATCATCTGGCCTTACCAACCGACCGTTCGGTAATTTACTCTGGGGTGTGCGAGTTGACCAGGCATCAGCTGATGAATTCGTCTCCGTCACCACCGAGGACACGGTGGGGGTCGTCACGCTGCGGGTCCCGGCGCTGACCCGGCCGGCGAAGGAGCAGCTGCTGGCGGGCTTGCGGCGGCTGTCCGGCGACAGCTCGGTACGCGCGGTGGTGCTGACCGGTGCTGGCCACGTGTTCTGCGCCGGGCAGGATCTCCGCGAGCACGCCGCCGCGCTCGAGGCCGACCCGGCGCGCGCGTTCGGGACGCTGGCTGAGCACTACAACCCCATTGTGCTGGCCCTGACGAGCATGCCGAAGCCGGCCGTCGCCGCTATCAACGGCACCTGCGCCGGGGCGGGCGTCTCACTCGCGCTCGCCTGCGACCTCCGGATCTGCTCGACCGCGGCCAAGTTCACGACCGCGTTCACCGGCATCGGCCTGACGCCGGACTCCGGCCTCTCGGCGACCCTGACCCGGGCGGTCGGGGCCGCGCGGGCCAGCGAGCTAATCCTGCTGGCCGAGCCATTCACCGCCCAGCAGGCTCTGGACTGGGGGCTGGTGAGCCGCCTGACCAGCCCGGAGGGCATTCTCCCCGAAGCCCGGGGCCTGGCGTCCCGGCTGGCGGCCGGCCCGACCCTGGCCTACGCCGAGGCCAAGCGGGCCATCCAGGCGGCCGCGCGGCCCGCCCTGAGCGACGTCCTGGCCGCCGAGGCCGAGGCGCAGGCCCGCCTCGGGCTCACCGCCGACCATCGCGGCGCTGTCCAGGCGTTCCTGGCCAAGCGGCCCCGGGAGTTTCACGGCCACTGACCCGGCCAGCAGGCGGCGCAGTGACCAGGAACCGCCGCCGGCCAGGAGAGCCGGTTCGGGAAATTCGTCCGTCGCTGAGCCGGGGCCGGCCCGGGGGCCGTTGCCGGGTCCCGGGCTGGTGGTTGCCGGGTCAGCCGTGGATGTAGGTTCCCGGGGCGGGCTGGGTGGCTGGGTGGTGGGTGCTGCCGAGGGTGGTGGGGGCGGGGATGCGGTCGCCGGATCGCTGCGACAGCCAGGCCACCCAGTGTTCCCACCAGGATCCTTCGTGGCGTTGCGCGCCGGCCAGCCATTGCCCGGCGCCGGGTGGTGTCTGCGGGTTGAGGTAGTAGCCGAGGCGGGGGTGGCCGGGGTCGGCGACCACGGTCTGGATGTGGCCGCTGGAGCACAGCACGAACTGTGAATGGCCGGAGACCAGCTGGGTGGTGCGGTAGCAGGTCTGCCACGGGGTGATGTGGTCGGTGCGGCCGGCCGCGACGTAGCTGTCGCAGGTGATGGCGGACAGGTCGATGGGGGTGCCGAGCACGGTCATGGCGCCGGGGTGGACCATCTGGTTGCCGGCCACCATGTCGAGCAGCTGGCGGTGGAACCGGGAGCTGAGCCGGGTCGCGTCGGCGTTCCAGGCCAGGATGTCGAAGGCGGGGGGGTCCTGGCCGAGCAGGTAGTTGTTCACCCAGTAGTTCCACACCAGGTCGTTGGGGCGCAGCCAGGCGAACATCTGCGACATCTGCCAGCCCTCGATCACCCCCCGCGGCCGTGACACCTGCTTGGCGGCGGCCAGCGCCCGCGGTGTCGCGAACAGGAACATCCGCCCCTCAGACGACGCGGTGTCCAGCAGCGTGACGGTCATCGTCGCGGAGCTGATCCGGGTGTCCCCGGCCGCGGCCAGGTGCGCAGCGGCCAGCGCGACGGTCATCCCGCCCAGGCACCCGCCCATCGTGTTCACATCCGGGGAGCCGCTCACCTCGCGGATCACGTCGATGGCCTCCAGGGTGGCCGCCACGTAGGTGTCGAAGTCCCAGTCCCGCTGCGCCGGCCCCGGGTTGCGCCAGCTGATCCCGAACACCTGGATGCCGTGGGCCAGCAGGTACTCATACATGCTGCGGCCCGGCGACAGGTCCAGCGCGTAGTACTTGTTCACCTGCGGCGGCACGATCAGCACCGGCCGCTGGTACACCGTGGCGCTTTGCGGGGTGTACTGGATCAGCTCGAACACGGCGGTGCGGTGGATCACCGCGCCGGGACTCGCCGCGATGTTCTCCCCGATCCTGAACGGCCGCAGGTCCACCATGGACGGCATCGCGTGATTGTGCCGCACATCACCAGCCCAGTTGACCACCCCCCTGGCCACGCTGGCACCGGCGGTGTCGAAACAGCGTTTGAGCGCCGCCGGGTTGGTCACCAGGAAATTGGTCGGCGCCAGCGCCTCCCGCACCAGCACCAGCGCGAACCGCGCCCGCTCAGCGTTCATCCCCGCCAGCCCGCTGGCCTCCACCACCGGGTCGGCCCGCGACCCCAGATACAGGTAGGTCTGCATCAGCGCCCGGAAGAACGGGTTCTGCTGCCACGCCGGGTCACTGAACCGCTTATCCCCCTTCTCCGGCGCCACCTGCGACCTCCCGGTACCGATCAGCAGCAGCTCATGCGCCAGCACCGGCGCGGCCCGCAGCCACACCCGCGGCTGCCGGGCCGCCTGCCCGCCAGCCACCCGCAGCCCACCCGCCACATGACGCAGCAGCGACCCGGCGGACAGCCCACCCAGCCAATCAGCCCCGCCAGCCAGCCGGGCCGCACCATCAGCAAACCCCGGCCCCGCCACCGCCACCCCCGGCGGCCGCGCCACCGCCACCCCCGGCGGCCGCGCCGCCGCGGCGCCGGTCACCCGGTCCTCACCGGCCCGGGCCACCGGATGCAGCCCCCCCGGCTTCTTCCCGGCGGCCGGCGCCCCGGGCTGCCCGCCCGGCTTCTTCCCGGCGGCCGGCGCCACCGGATGCCGCCCATCTGGCGCCGACTTGGCGGCCGGCGCCTTGCCGCGCGGCGGGCTCATGACAGCCGCTCCACGATCATGGCCATGCCCTGGCCGCCGCCCACGCACATCGTCTCCAGCCCGATCACCTGATCGGCGGTGCGCAGGTCATTCAGCAAGGTGGCCAGGATACGCACCCCGGTCATCCCGAACGGGTGGCCCAGCGCGATCGCACCACCATGCGGGTTCAGCTTCTCGCTGAACGGATCCACCCCGATCTCCCGGGCCGCCGGGATGACCTGCGCCGCGAACGCCTCGTTCAGCTCCACCACATCCACATCCCCGATGCTCATGCCCGCCCGGCCCAGCGCCTGCCGGGTAGCCTCCACCGGCCCCAGCCCCATCAGCTCCGGCTCCACCGCACTCACCCCCGTCGAAACGATCCGCGCCAGCGGCCGGGCCCCCAGCTCAGCCGCCCGCGCCGCCGACATCACCACCGCCGCGGCCGCACCGTCATTCAGCGGGCAGGAATTCCCCGCGGTCACCCGGCCGCCCGCACGGAACACCGGCCGCAGCCCAGCCAGCCTCTCCAGGCTGGTATCGGGCCGCGGCCCATCATCAGCCACCATCGTGACCCCCCCGCCCAGCGGCACCGGGATGATCTCCTGGGCGAACACACCATCCTTGGCCGCCCGCACCGCACGCAACTGGCTCTGCAGCGCATACCGGTCCATCTCCTCCCGGCTGACCGCATACGCATCCGCGACATTCTCCGCCGTCTCCCCCATCGCGATATACGCCTGCGGCAACCCCCCCGCATTACCCTCCAGCAGCCGCGGGTTACGGGTACCAGGCTGATCGCAGGCCACACCGAACGGCGCCCGGGTCGACGACTCCACCCCAGCACACACAAACACCGAGCCCTCACCCGCCTTAACCGCATGGAACGCCATCCGGGCCGCCTGCAGCGACGAAGCGCAATACCGGTTGACCGTGGTACCCGGCGCCCCGATCCCGGCCAGCAAGCTGATGATCCGCCCGATATTGTGCGACTGCTCCCCACCAGGCAGCGCACAACCACAGATCACATCCTCAACCTGCCGCCGGTCCAGCTCCGGGACCCCCTTGAGCACCTCATCCACCACGAAGGCCCCCAGGTCATCAGGCCGCTGATCAACCAGCGAACCCTTAACCGCCCGCCCAATCGGCGTCCGGCCGATACCCACAATCACTGCCTCTGACATGACACACTCCCCAGATAGCTCGGCTTATGTAGCGGGATAGTTCGGCTCAGGTAATGGGGGTCCCGCGGCTCGCCCGCCGGCGCCTTTGGCCCGGCTCGCGGGCGACGCTGGCCAGCGGCCGCTCCCCCACCGTTTCATCGTGCTGTGCATGGGTCAGCCCCCGGAAACTTGTGTTCGCTGGCCGGCCCAGTGCGGTTCGCGCAGGGACCGCTTGAGGATCTTGCCCGCCGCCGATTTGGGCAGCGGGTCGGACCGTAGCTCGATCTGCCGAGGCACCTTGAAGTCGGCGATGCGGTCCCGGCAGTGCGCCGCCAGTTCGTCGGCGGACACCGTCTGCCGGGACACCACGACCGCATAGACCGCCTCGCCCCACCGCGGGTCCGGGACGCCGAAGACGGCGACTTCCTCGACCGAGGTGTGCGCGGCCAGGGCGTCTTCGACCTCGGTGGAGTAGATGTTCTCGCCGCCGCTGACGATCATGTCCTTGGCCCGGTTGACGAGGTAAATGTAGGACTCCTCGTCCTGGTAGCCGAGGTCACCGGTCCGGTACCAGCCGTCCGGCAACGCCACCGCGGTCGGCTCCGGCTTCTGCCAGTAACCCGTCATCACGCTCGTGCTGCGGACCTCGATCTCGCCGACCGTGCCCGGCGGCACCTCGGTGCGCGAGGAGTTGACGACCCGCACCTCCACGCCGACGGCCGCCTGGCCGCACGAATGCACCCGGGGGGTGTCGAGGATGCGCTCCTCGTGCGGCAGCAGCGTGGTGATCGGCGTGGCCTCCGTGGTCCCGTACACGTGCAGCAATTCGGCCCCGGGGAAGGCGCGGCGGGCCCGTTTCAGCGTCTCGGCGGAGATCGGCGAGGCGCCGTGACTCAGGTACCGCAGGGAGCTGACGTCACGCGGGCCGGCCAGCTGGGTGTTGGCCGTCGCGGCGAGCATGGTCGGCACCAGCAGCGTGTGCGTGACCGCTTCCCGCTCGATCAGGTCCAGCGCCAGGCTGGGGTCGAACTTCGGCATGATCACGTGGGTGCCGCCGGCCCACACGGTGGCCAGCGTCCCGATCACTCCGCCGGTGTGGAACATGGGCGAGGCCACCAGCCACCGGGTCTCCCGGTCGAAGGGCCAGGTAGCCATGAAGTGCAGGGCGCTGGTGACCAGGCTGCGGTGGGTGTGCATCGCTCCCTTGGCCACGCCGGTGGTGCCGGAGGTGTAGAAGAGCACAGCGAGGTCGTCCTCGGCGATCCCCTCCCCGAGCGGGGCCTCGTCGGCCGACGCGATCAGGTCCTCGTAGTCGCCGGGCATGGACAGCACCTGGGGCACCGTTGCCGCGCCTGGGTAATCGGCGTCGGCGAACAGGACACTCACCCCGGCGTCGTCCAGGATGGCCCGCATTTCGGCCGGGGCCAGCCGGGAATTGACCGGGACCAGCACGAAGCCCGCCGCCGGGAGCCCGAGATACAGCTCCAGGTAGCGGGCCGAGTTGAGCCCGATGACCCCGACCCGGTCCCCGGGCGCCAGCCCCAGCTTGGCCATCGCGCCGGCCAGCCGGCGGCATCGGGAGCCGAGCTCGGCATAGGTCCGGCGCTCGTCACCGCAGATGACGGCACAGGATCCAGCGGCGGTGGCAACGGCTCGGTTGAGTGGCTGGGCGAATGTATACACAGCTTCGCCTCCAAACAGAGATCAGCGGCGCTTTTTGCTTCCTGCATGATCAGTGAGACCAGAATCGACGTTGTGCGTAACGCTACCGACTGCTCCGTCGTGACCCCACGGCCGAAGGTCCGTATGCCGATAGCCGATGGTCATTACGTCCGCGCACGTCATGGAGCCTCGACGGCGCCTATGTGAAAGGCGGCCGAAATCGCCGAGAATTACGGTGTCTCACAGCCCACGATCAGGCTGGCATTCTGCGTGTTTATCCTGCGGCACCGCGAGTTCGGCGGGAGGCCTGGGGAACGGGCTGGGAACAATCCCGGCACCGCTCCCCCGGCCGCAAAACCGGGCAGCTACCTGGCCAGTGGCCAGATGGGCAGGACCACCTTCTTGTAGGTGATCTGGCACATCTCGGCGCAGGACAGGTAGGCGGCCTCCAGGGCGGCGATGAAGCCCAGCCAGCCACCGGCCTTCACCAGCGCGGTGTTGGCACCGTATTTGCCCGCGCCCAGCACAAACAGGGTGGCCGCCAGGAAGACCAGCGCAGTGACGATGATCGCGTTGGTGCGGAACGACGCCACGATCATCCACAGCGTGAAGACGCCGAACGCGAACAGCAGCAGCCCTTGCGCGTGGCCGGTCTCGGCTTTGGGGATCTCGGTGGCGAAGAACTGCGCGTAGGCGAAGATGGACAGCCACAGCGCGCCGTACATGCTGAACAGCACCCCGGCGAACGTGTTACCGGTGCGCAGCTGGATGATCCCGGCGATCAGCTGGACCAGACCGCCGGACATCAGCGCCACCGCAAAGACGATCGGCGTGACGGCGGCGTTGACCCAGCCGACGTTGATCGCGCTGAGCATGAAGGTTGGCACCGCGAACGCGGCCAGGGCCAGTGGCCCGGAGTTCCCCCAGCCCAGGGCCGCTGGTGCCGCCGTGGTGGGCGGCGCCGCTTCGGTCGGCGGCGGCTGCGGGCGGGCGGGCTTGGTGACGGGCGTCATGTGCCCGTCGAAGGTAGTAGACATCTGGTCCTCCTCAGAGGCCGATTCAAGTCTGCATACAGCCAGACTGATCCGTGGTGCAGTTGAACGCCCCAGGACTCAGGACCTCACCTGGGCAGGCTGAAGTCCCGGCTATCCGGGCCCTTGTCCCCGGGTGAGCACGCGTCCGGCGCTGTGACCTGGAAAGCCGTACCGGAACGGGCCGGCGACGGTTCTGGCCTCAGGCCGGTGCCCTCCCCTAGCCCTGGCGGTTTCCAGGGTCTTCTTCCACGCTCACCAGTTCCAGGCCAAGGTTGCCAACGCGGTCCAGGACGCCGTACAGGTGGGCCTGATCGCGGATCTCACCAACGAGGACGGTCTGGTCGTGGCCCGGTTCCAGCGCCAGCCCTTCGAAAGCGGATCCGAGATGCCCGGTCAGGCGCCCCCGGACGGTGATCCGGTACCTCGTCGGCTCCACGTGCCCTCCACTGTTCCGCAGTCTGGCCCCCACGGTGGGCCCGGGCCGGGTGAGCGGTCATCCCCTACGGCCGTTGTCACCCGGGGTGAAATGTCCGTCGTGCAGATACGATTGCCGGGACTGTGATCGCGCGAGCTGCGCATCCCGGAGGGAGGCCAACTCCACGCGTTACAGAACGGAGGGAGCAGAACCGGCCGAGGGCCCGATCGTCGCCACCAACGTCCCTGAGCTACTGGCGGACCGGGTTTCCCGCCCTAGCCTGGTCGTGGAGCTGCGGGAAGGCTCCAGCGCCCGGCTGATCCTCGTCTCAGCACCGGCCGGCGCGGGCAAGACGACGGTCCTGGCCAGCTGGCGGGCGGACCCCGCGGAGCAGCGCCCGTTCGCGTGGCTCTCGCTGGATGGCCGGGACAACGACCCGGTTCGGTTCTGGAGTTACGTGCTGGCGGCGTTGCGCACCGTGGCCCCCGCTATGGGCGCCGAGGTGGACGGGGCGCTGCGGTCGGCGGGTGAGGACCTGACCGAGCTAGCGCTGCCGCTGCTGGTCAACGCCCTGGCCTCGCTGCCCGAGCCGATCGTCCTGGTGCTCGATGACTATCACGTGATCAGCAATGCCGACGTGCACCAGTCGATGGAGTTCCTGGTCGACCACCTCCCCCGGACGGTGCAGCTGGCGGTGGCCGGGCGCAGCGATCCTCCGCTGGCCCTGGCCCGGCTGCGGGCGAACGCCGAGCTGCTGGAGGTGCGGATCGCGGAGCTGCGGCTCAGCACCGAGGAGGCGACGGCATTGCTGAACGGGTCGCTGCACCTCGGTCTGGCGCCCGAGCAGGTGTGCATCCTGCGGGACCGCACCGAAGGTTGGGCGGCCGGGCTGCAGCTGGTCGGATTGTCGCTGCGGGACCGCGAGGACCGTGAGCATTACATCGCCTCCTTCGCCGGCGATGATCGCCACATCACCGACTACCTGGTGGCCGAGGTTGTGGAGCGGCAGAGCCCGGAGGTACGCGAGTTCCTGCTGCGCACCTCGATCCTGCAGCGCCTGACTGGCCCGCTGTGTGATGCGCTGCTGGGCACCAGCCACTCCGCACGCCGGCTGGTGGAGCTGGAACGCGCCAACCTGTTCCTGGTCTCGCTCGATGAACGCCGTCAGTGGTACCGCTACCACCACCTGTTCGGTGATCTGCTGGTCCACGAACTATCGCTGGCCCAGCCCGATGAGATCCGGCCGCTGCACCGCCGGGCGTACGAGTGGCACCTGCGGGAGGGGCTGGTCGCCGAGGCGATCAGCCACGCGGTCGCGCCGGCGATCACCGCCAGGCGGCCGAGCTGGTCGCGGCCAGCTGGCTGGATTTCGTCAATCGCGGAGAGTTCATGACCGTTGAGGCCTGGGCCCGGGCGCTGCCGCCCGAGGTGGCCGGGTCGGACCCGCGGCTGTGCCTGGCCCGCGCCTGGATGCTTCTTGTTCTGGGGCGTCCCCACGAGGTTGAGGCGGAGGTTCGCGCGGCCGAACGGCAAACGCTGCCGGGGCCGCTGGCCGACGGCTCGAGCTCCATCGAATCAAGCGCCGCGATTGTCAGAACCTCGGCGCGGGTGATGCTCGGCGACGTGGGCGCGGCGGCGCAGAGCGCGGCGATCGGCGCGGAGCTGGAGCCCGATACGACGGCCCGGTGGCGCCCGCACGTGACCAACGCCATCGGGATGACCGCCTTCTGGTCCGGAGCCTTCGCTGCAGCCGGAGCTGCGTTCGCGGAAACCGTGTCGGCGGGCGAGCTGGTCGGTTACCACGGGGCCGTGATCTACGCGCTCGGCTATCTGGCGGTGATGTCCGCTGAGCGCGCGGGGACGGCCGAGGCCGGCCGGCGGGTGGCCGCGGCGCGGGTGCTGGCCGAGCGTCAGGGTTTCGGTGAACACTGGATCACGGTGATGGTCGATTACGCCGCCGGGGAGCTGGCTCGCGCCGGCGGGAAGCTTCAGGCCGCCCGGGCCGAGGTCGAGCACGGGCTCAGCATCGCCCGCCGGGGCGGGTTGCGGCTGGACACCGTCTACGGGCTGCTGGCACTGGCCCGGATCGCCCTGGAGGCCGGTGCGCCAGCCGAGGCCCAGGAACTGCGTGCCCGGGCGCGACGCCAGCTGGCCGCCTGCCCTGACCCCGGCTTCCTGTCCGGCCGGGTCAGGACCGGACCGCCGGCCGACCTGGCGCCCGGGCCAGCGGACGCCAACAGTGCCGACGAGCTTTCCGAGCGGGAGCTGGCCGTGCTGCGGTTGCTGTCCTCGCGGCTCTCCCTGCGGGAGATCGGCAACGAGCTGTACGTGTCGCTGAACACGATCAAGACCCACACGCGCAACATCTACGCCAAGCTCCGCGTGGGCAGCCGCGAGCAGGCCGTGGCCCGGGCCCGCGAGCTGGGCCTGCTCCACCGCGCCAGGCTCACCCGGAGGGCGTAGCCGGATCGGGGCGGTCGGATGCTGAGAAGAGACCTCGGTTTCTGGGGCACCGCCGCGCTGCCGGTCGGCGGGATGGCGCCCACGCTGGCGATGTCGGTCACGGGCGTGCAGGTGGCGCGCCTGCTCGGACCGGCAGCACCGCTCGCGTAGGTCCTATAGAGCACATAGAGCGCCGCCGCTGCTGCGCACAGATCACCCGGGTGAACGAGCTGTACCGGGTGATGACGGCTCACCCGGCCGGGAGGGCACAGTGCTCTCACCGCCCCAGGTCCGGAAAGGAAATCTCAGATGCCTGCTGTCCATCACCGTTACGCCATCGTCGAGGGGCGGCGGCTGTTCTACCGGGAGGCGGGGCCGGACGACGCGCCCGCCGTGGTGCTGCTGCACGGTTTCCCGGCCAGCTCGTTCATGTTCCGGGACCTGGTCCCACGGCTGGCCGTCCGCTATCACGTGATTGCTCCTGACCATCTCGGCTTCGGCCTGTCTGACGCGCCACCCACCGGGGAGTTCGGCTACACCTTCGACAGCCTGGCCCGCCTGACGGGCGGCCTGCTGGGGCAGCTCGGCCTGACCCGGTATGCCATGTAGGTCCACGACTACGGCGCGCCGGTGGGCTGGCGGCTCGCCCTGGCCGACCCGGAGGCGGTAACCGCCATCGTCACCCAGAACGGTAACGGCTACGAGGTGGGCTTTACCGAGGCCTTCTGGAAGCCGCTGCGCGAGTACTGGCAGGAGAGAAACCCGCAGACCGAGGCGGGCGTCCGCCAGGCGCTGACCCTGGACGCGATCAGGTGGCAGTACCTGCACGGCGTGCCGGATGAGACCGTGGTCAGCCCGGACACCTGGCGTCACGACTACAACCTGGTGTCGCGGCCGGGCAACGACCTCGTGCAGCTCGCTCTGTTCGCCGACTACGCGACGAACCTCCCGCTGTACCCGAAGCTGCACGCCTACTTGCGGGGCAGCCGGGTGCCGGTACTGGCCGTGTGGGGCCGGGGTGATGAGATCTTCGGCCCGGAAGGCGCCCGCGCCTTCGCCACCGATGCGCCAGGCGCCGAAATCCACCTGCTCGATGGCGGGCACTTCCTGCTGGAAAGCCACCTCGATCCGGTCACCGAGCACATCCGCCGCTTTCTTGAAATGACACAGTCGTGAGCGCAAGCCTGGAAGGCCAGACCGTCCTGATCGTGGGACGGGGCAGTGGGCTGGCCCGGGCCATTGTCCTCGCCGCACGCGATGCCGGAGCGCGGGTGATTGCCGCGGGCCGCGATCAGGGGACGCTGGCCGCGGCCTACGCCGGGGAGCCTGATATCAGCACCGAGACCGCGGACCTCACCGACGAAGCGTCCATCGCCGCCCTCGGCGAGCGGCTCGGCCCGGTCGACCATGTGGTCTCCACTGCCTCCGCGCGGGCCCGGGGGCGCATCGCCGACCTGGACCGGGACGCGATCCGGCTGTCCTTCGACACCAAAGTGATCGGCCCGCTCATGCTGGCCAGGCACCTGGCGCCGCGGATGAACCGGGGCGGATCGTTCGTCATCTTCTCCGGGCTGAGCGCCCCGGGGCCGTCCCGGTAGCCGGACAGGCTGGCGCTGCCCGCGTTGGAGGCGTAGAGCAGCGGGCCGGTGCCCGAGATCCAGCAGGTTCCGGCCTGCCCGGTGACGGCCTGGGCGACGGGGGACAGCCTGCCGTCGCCCTGGACGGTGAAGGTGACGACCGCATTGGGACCGGCTTCCGCGACGGCCAGGCGGCCCTGGGCATCGAAGGTCATCCCGAACGGCACGGCACCTGGCTCAGCGTTCACCACCGGCCGGCCGGCCCAGCCGCCAGGCCCGAGCGGGAACACCTCGATGCTGTTCCCGGCCGCCTTGGTGGTCAGTACGAGCTTGGACCCGTCCGGGGTGAAGCTGATCTCCCCCGGGGTGTGGGTGAACTCGGGGCTGGCCGCCGTGCCCAGCCCAAGGCTGCGGTGCCAGGCCGGGATCAGCGCCAGGCGCCCGGCGGCCAGCCGGTAACCCTGGATCGAGCCGCCGTCGCGGGCGTTGAGCACGTAGACCAGGTCGCCGCGGACGGCGACGCTGACCGGGAAGGCTCCTCCCGAGGAGATCACCTGCCGCCCGGTGAGCCGGCCGCCGTGCACGGCGAATACCGTGATCGTGTTGCTGCCGGCGTTGACGGCGTACAGCCGCCCACGCGCGCGGTCGTAGGCCAGCGAGCCCTGGGAGGCGAGATGGTTGACGGCCGACCCGGCCAGCACACCACCCAGCCCACCGGTCGGGTAGGTGCCGGCCGGCTCCAGGCGGCCATCCGCCGTCCGGCGGTAGGCGGCCACGGCGTTGCCGCTGAGGTTGTCGGTCTGCACGAACACCGAGCCGGTGCGGCCGTACCCGGTGGCCGCCGAGGCGGCGGCCGACGCGGCGGCGCTGATCGCGGGGGCGGCGCCCACCGCGGTGAGCGCCAGCGCCATAGCGCCCAGCGCCGTCAGACGCACAGTGAATGTCATATCTCTCCTTGCTCGGGACTGCGGAATGCGGCGGGAGCGGCGCTGAGCGCAGCCGATGCGCTGGCATTCCCACGACGGACGCACTGATTTTGCGGCGGCATAACCCCGGGCACACCGTTAAGTCGCCTAGGTTTTCCGGGCATCGCCCGCAGCGCGGCCGGCGCCCCCGGATATGCGCCGCGGATAAGGGGCTCGCGATGATTAGCCGGCTTGAGGATGTGCCCGGCCGCTAACGCGGCGACGCTGCTGTCAGTGCATTACCTGTCGCAGCCGCCCGTGGCCACCGTTCGCACCGGCCCATGGGCGGCCCGCGGCACAGGCCGGGATACCAGGCAGAGGAGGCATCAGCATGCCGGTCGAGGCGCTGGGCAGGCAGTGGCGGTCGGCGGCGGCCTGCCGGCTGGCCGATCCCGAACTCTTCTTTCCCATCTCGTCGTCTGGCCGCGCGCTGGAGCAAGTGGCGGAGGCGAAGCGGATCTGCGCCCGGTGCCCGGTCCAGCGGGAGTGCCTGGCCTTCGCGCTGGGGACCCGCGAGGTGCACGGCGTGTGGGGCGGGCTGAGCGAGCAGGAACGGCAGCTGATCTGGAGACGCGATTCACCAGGAACTGATCGAGGCCCAGCTGAGCGCCGTCCGCATCGTCTGCGGCCCGATGACGTCCCGGCACCTGGAAGCCTTGCGGGACAGCGTTGAGTACGCCCGCCGGGTTCCCGCCCGGCCGCAGTGGCCACGCAAGGCCGCGGCGGCGCCGGGCCGTTCCCTGGACTGGGGGCCGCTAGCGCCCGCCGGGCGGGCAGCGGGGCGGACCGCCGCCCCTCTCATGCGGCCGGGCCTCCTGCCCAGCGCCACCGCGATGGCGTCGAGTGACGCGATCCAGACCACCGCGTGGGTGGCCGCGATGTCGTTGCCGACGGTGCCCGCTGGGATCGGCCGGCGTGTTCCGACGTGGTAGCGCAGCAGTTCCAGCCGTGGAGCGGGCCGGTCGGGCGCCAGCCGGGTCACGCTGACGTGGACGTGGTCCTCGTTGTCGAGGTCGTCCTGCTCGGCGCCGCGGTTCTCGGTGCGGATCCCGGTGCCGAACCCGAATACCGGCCCGAAGAACTCCTCGTTTCTGGCCGTGTCGCTGACCGCGATAGCGGTGTGATCGATACCGAGAAAGGGACCGGAACCATGCACCGGGCGCCATTTTCCTGGGGCCGGCCCCCCGGCGGGTGCGAGGAGTTCCAGCGGGTGGCCGTCACGGTCGCGGAACTTGAACGCGAGCACGTCCCCGGAACTCACCGGCAGCCGTACCGGGCCGTTGCGGCTGATCGGCCGGAATCCCCGGCTGGCCAGGATCCGCTGGTACGCGAACGTCATGTCGTCAACGAGCAGCGCCAGGTGCTGGAACCAGAGATCGGTACTCGTGCTGCCGGGTGGGTAAGGGCGCCCGGCCGGGCAGGCGAACTCCAGCAGTTCGATCCGCTCCCCGCCCAGCCGCAGCAATGAGCGCCGTCCGTGCGCGTGCGGGACGCCCAGCACCCGGGCCAGCGCAGGCCCGATGCGACCACGCTGCTCGACGCGGCACCCGAACGTCGTGACGTAGTCATCCTCGGCCCGGTCAAGGCGCGGAACGACCAGCGTGACCCGGTCGATAACCGCTGCTGGCCGGGTGGTCACCTCCGGGCCGAATGCCTCAGACGAGACCGCCATTGGCGTAGACCACCTGACCGTTGATCCATCGCCCCGCCGGGCCGACCAGAAAAGACACGATGCCGGCGATGTCGCCCGGGCGGCCGAGACGGCCCAGCGGTGGCATGGCCGCCAGCTGTTCCTGTTCCTCAGCCGGGGTGCTGTTCAGGAACGCCTCGGTGGCGGTGGGACCCGGCGCTACCGCGTTGACGGTGACGTCCCGGCCGCGCAGCTCCTTAGCCAGGATGCGGGTCAGGGTGTCGACGGCCGATTTGGACGCCGCGTACGCGCTCAGTCCCGGCGGCGCCACGCGCACCATGCTCGACGACACGTTGACGATCGAGCCCCCGTCGCGGACCCGGCGCACCGCCTGCTGGTTGACCACGAATGTGCCGCGCACGTTGACCCGGTGAATGGCGTCGAAGTCAGCCAGGTCGAGGTCCGCCAGCGGGGCCGGGTGGTTGATCCCGGCGGTATGGACGACGGCGTCGAGCCGCCCGAACTGGTCGTCCACGGCATCGAACAACGCGGCCGCTGCCGCCCCGTCGGCCAGGTCGGCCGCGAAGGCCGCGCCGCGGCGCCCGTGCCCCTTGATCTCCCCGACCGTCGCGTCGGCCAGGTTGAACGTTGCCGGCGTAGGCAACCGCGACGTCGTATCCGTCGCTGGCCAGCCGGGCGGCGATGACGCGCCCCATGCCCCCGGACCCCCCGGTCACCAGCGCCGTCCGCGCCTGGCCTGCTGTGGCAGTGGTCATCTCGGGCGTTCCTTTCCCAGTTGCGTGGCCGCCCCCCGGTCGCGTGACCGGCCAGTGCTGGTCCACAGGCTGCGTGAGGGCCCAGTGTCGGCGCCCGGCCGCTGCCGCACACCGTCAAGTCAGGTGGCGGGCGTGACCTCCCAGACGGCTCCGGTGCCGTCTCCGGTCAGGTGGGCGAGCAGGGCCGCGGCCGACCGCTCGGCGGTGATGAGGGTGCCGTTGGCGAAGTTCTGGGTGAAGCGTTCGTGCATAGCGGCCCCGATGCGTCCCGGATCCTGGCCGCGGATCCAGGCCTGCATGGCGGTGTCAACCCCGCCGGGCCGGTACGCGTTGAGCGTCACTCCGCTGCCACGCAGTTCAGCGGCGAGGTTGACGGTGTGGACCTCCAGGGCAGCCTTGGTGGTGGCGTAGGCGTTGGCCCGCACCATGCCGTCCGGGCGGCCGGCGATGGCGCTGGAGATGTTGACGATGCGGCCCCAGCGGGCGTCCAGCATGCCGGGGAGGACGGCAGCGGTCAGGGCGACGGCCGCCACGACGTTGATCCCGAATGCCCGGCGCAGTTCCGCGGCCGGGATGCTGGCCGTGGGACCGAGCGGCTCAACCGTGGCCGCGTTGTTGATCAGGACGTCCACCCGCCCGGGGCCCAGCGCGGTGTGCACCGCCCGCTCGCCTATGAATTCGCCACCGGGCAGCGGCTGGCCGCCGGCGATTTCGAGGGCGGGAAGGGTGGCGCCGTCACGGTGCTGGGCAAGCTGGGATTCACCATCCAGCACCGGGCGGCCGGCTGAGCACCATCGCCCGGGATGGGCGTAAGGCCCTCATGGTCCGCCCCGGCGGGCAGCCTCGTTGCAGCGGGAACGGGCCGCCCAGATCGTCCTCGACGGGATCCGCTCCGCCTGATGATGTGCAGACGATCAGAGAGCTGGGATGGGCATTCCCGCTCCGGCAGGGACCTGCCCCCGCTCGTCGAGTAGTGCTGCCACGTTCGGCGGCACATGGTGTGCTCCTTCAAACCGGGCTCCCCCGATCCAGGCTCCCGCGAAGCGGGCTCCCTCAAGGTCGGCCTGCCGGAAGTCGGCACCCTCGAGGTGTGCCTCCTCAAACACGGTCGCCTTGGCCACGGCGGTGTAGAAGACCGTGTTGTGCGCCGTCGCACCCCGCAAGGACGCCCCGGTAAGGTCGGCGTGGAACAGGTCGGCCGAGCTGAGATCGATCGGCGCGGCGGTCGCGGGTCCGGCGGGCTGACCGTTGGTTCCGTCGGCAGCCCTCCACTGCCCCCAGCGCCCCGCGGCGAGCAGTCTGACACTCGCGTGCGCCACGGTAGTTCGTGGCCGGCGACCCAGGTATGCGCGGCTCAGATTGCACTCCTGCAGGTCTGCGCCCTGCAGGCTGGACGCATAGGCCAGTCCATCAGCGAGCAGCTTCTGCAGTTCCCCGGTCGGCGTGTTTCGGAGCAGCGCAGCAATGACCGCGACCGCCTCACGCTCGTACGGGGTGCCTGCCGCACCTTGCTCCGTTTCCCTATCGAAGAATCGGCGAAGCAGAATCGCCGCGGCCAGCTTTTTCGCCTCAGCTTCTGAACTCAGGCCTTCGACAGTCGCATTGAATGCCTGCCCGACGAGGGAAACCTGGTCACGGCGCGTCCGGTAGCTGAAGTACTTCAGGATCCCTAATGCGCCGGCCAGCAATGCCGCGACAGCGCCGATCCACGCCTGCACTGCCGTCGCGGTCATGACCTCTCCATCGCCTGCCACCACACCGTCGCCGAGTGTGCCACGTGAGCGGCAGCGTGGACGGCGTCCGCCAGATCTTCGGCTCGTGCAGCCCTACGTGCCTGCTGACATCCTCATCCGCATGATGTCAGCGTTCGAGCTGTACCAGGTAGCCCGCGAAGCGCTCGTCACCGCGATCAGCGACCACGGCAGGTGTCGAACCGCTTCCTCTGCTGACGGGCCAGCGTGACCGCAGCTTCCCGCACCTGCTGAGCCGAAGCCGGCCGGTCACCCTGGTACCAGGCCAGCAGGAGCCGGACCGCCGTGAGCAATTCCAGCACCTGTCCGCGTGCGTGCGGGAGCTGAACTGGGCGGCGGCTCGCCGGCCTGGTCTTCTTCAGGCGTGCCGCGGCTGCGGCCTGCCCCAGGGCCGCTCCTCGGTGAGCGAAAACGGGTGGAAGACTGAGCACGGAGCTGCCCATCCCTCTGGTCAGGCGATCCTGGCTGGGCCTGGGCGGCGATGACATCCCCGAGTGCCCGGAGGAACACCGTTGAATTTGACCGTCTGGATTGTCATCGCTGTCGCCCTCATCATCTTCCTGATCTTCGCGGCATGGCCGCTGTACGGCACGTACCGGACCCGGCGGCAGGGGGCGGACGTCCGTGAAGGGCAGGAGTACCTCAAGGCCAAGGAAGAATGGCAAGAAGCGGAGGCTGATCACGAGGAGGCGGCGCCGCCCGCCCCGCCGGCCGGCGGTGGGCCGGCCGGCATCGCACCGGGTGACACACCGCTCAGGTCCGGCACCGCCCCGGCCGACGAGCCGGGAACGCAGCGGCGGCACCCGGGTAGCGCCCCGCTTTAGCGCAGTGTCGGCGGTGAAGACGGCCGCGGTGACAGAGCTGGGCACTGGTCGCTAGCGATCCTGATGCTCACGGGTGGATCGCATCCGCTCCGCGCTGCCCGGCCACGGCCCTCCTGGATATTACGCGAGGTTGCGAGTCGTTACCGCTGCGCTCACGTGGGCAGGGTTGGCCGGGGGGCCGAAGGCTGGCGGGCCGACGGCGGGTCATCCCGTCTCGTCGCGCCGTCGCCGCACCGCCTTGCGCGCCTCCTCGGCACCGAGCACGAGTGGCGGCCAGACGAGCAGGAACAGCCACTCCCAGCCTGAGAGGGCGCTCGTGTGGAAGATGTCGTCGAGGCCGGGGGTGTAGGCCAGCAACGCGATCATCGCGACCTCGATCGCGATCCCGATGATGATCAGCCGGTTGGAGAGCAGTCCTATGGTGCGCAGTGACTCCCGGTTGGTGCGCCAGGCCAGGACAGCGCCGACCTGCGCCATGACGATGCCGGCCATGGTCATCGTCGTGGCCTGGTGGTAGAGCGTGCCGCTGTGGGCCAGCGCGTCCCACGGCCGCCAGCCGGCGAGCCCGTAGGCGAACAGGAAGCTCGCCATCGCGGCGAGGGCCTCGAGCGGCCCGATGCCGGCGAAGATCCGCGCGAACGTCGCGCGGTTGAGCAGATGTTCCTCGCGGGAGCGCGGCGGACGCGCCATGGTGCCCGGATTGGCGCGCTCGCTTCCGAGTCCCATCGCGGGGATCTGGTCGGTGCCCAGATCGATCGCGAGCACCTGCATGACGACCAGCGGCAACGGCACCGCGCCGCCGGAAATGCCCCACACCAAGAAGGGGACGAGCTCGCCGACGTTCGAGGAGAAGTGGTAGCCGATGAAGCGTCGTATGTTGGCGTAAATGGCCCTGCCCTCCTCCACGGCCGCGACGATGGAGGAAAAGTTGTCGTCGGTCAGGACGAGCTCGGCGGCCTCCTTGGCGACATCGGTCCCCGAGCGCCCCATCGCCACCCCAATGTCGGCGTGCTTGAGCGCGGGCGCGTCGTTGACGCCGTCGCCGGTCATCGCGACAACTTCCCCCTCCTGGCGCAGGACCGTGGCCAGCCGGAGCTTCTGTTCCGGGTCGATGCGAGCGAAGATGACGTCCCGCTCGGCCAGCCGGCGGCGTAGCTCAGCGTCGTCGATCGCCGTGAGCACCGGCCCGGTGATCACGTGCACGTCGCCGCCAACCAGGCCAATGCGGCGAGCGATCGCCTCGGCGGTGCGCCCGCTGTCGCCGGTTACCATGATGATCCGGATCCCGGCCTGGCGGCAGCGCCGCACCGCCTCCGGCACCTCCGGGCGGGGCGGATCCATCATTCCCACCAGGCCCAGGAACTCGAGGTCGTGCTCGATGGCGGCCGCGTCCTTGCCAGCATCCCTGGGCAGGACGCGCTGGGCGCATGCGAGGACGCGTAGCGCGTCGTGCTCCATCGCCGCCTCCGCGGCTGCGGCCTCGGCCTGCGCCTCGGCGGTCAGCGTCGTGCGCGGCAGGACCACCTCGGCGGCACCCTTCACGTACGCGACATGCTGGCCACCGACGAGGTGTACGGTGGTCATCCGCTTGCGCTCGGAGCTGAACGGCAGCTCGAACAGCCGCGGCGCGCGGGCGGCCTCCTGCCGGTGATGCAGGCCACCCTTCTCAGCGAGCACGATCAGCGCCCCCTCGGTCGGATCACCCAGCACCGACCAGCCGTCGTGGCCCTGGGAGAGCCTGGCATCATTGCACAGCAGCCCCGTGCGCAGCAGCTCGCGCAGCGGCGCCGGGTCCACGACCTGACTGTCGGCGCGGAACCGCCCGAACGGCTCATAGCCGGCGCCCTCGACGGTGAACGTCCCGGCCGACATCCACACACGCTGCACGGTCATCTCGTTCTTGGTCAGCGTCCCCGTCTTGTCGGTGCAGATGACCGTCGTCTCGCCGAGCGTCTCGACCGACGACAGCCGCCGGACCAGTGCCTTGCGCTTGGCCATTCGCTGCGTCGCGAGCGCCAGCGACAACGTCACCGTGGGCAGCAGGCCATTCGGCACGAGCGCAACCGTCACCCCGATCGCGAAGACAAACCGGTCGCTCACATCCATGCGCCCCGTCAGCCCGGCGACGACGAAGAACACCACACCGATCGTGACCGCCATCACGGCCACGATCCGCACGACACGGTCGAGCTCGCGCTCGAGCGGACTGCGCTCGCGCTCAGTCTGCTGGGTGAGCGCGGCGATCCGGCCGAACCGGGTCTGCATGCCCGTCGCGGTGACGAGCGCCTCGGCGGTGCCAGCGGTCACGTACGTGCCTGCAAAGACCTGATGCTCCAGCTCGACCGGTCTCGACTCGCCGGTCAGCGCCGACTGGTCGGCGCGCAGGTCGGTGGCGGTCAGGACGTCGGCGTCGGCGACGACGCGGTCGCCCGGCGCCAGCAGCAGCACGTCGCCCGCCACGACGTCCTCGCTGGCGATCTCGGCCACATCGCCGTCACGGCGCACGTGTGCCCGGGCCGGGAGCATCCGCGACAGCGCGGCAACCGCCTGCTCCGCGCGGTACTCCTGAAAGAATGAGAAGACCGCATTGATGATGATCACCAAAACGATCGCGACCGCCAGCTCGGCCGTCCGCGCCAAGAGCGCCAGCACCGCACACGCCCACAGCAACAGCGCCAGCGGCTGGATGAACCCCGCGGCGAACTGGCGCAGGCGCGAGGGGCCCTTGGCCTCCGCGATCACGTTCGGGCCCGTCCGCGCGAGCCGATGCCGCGCTTCGTCGCTCGACAGGCCACGTGCCAGCTGCCCGGAGCGGTCAGGTGCGGCCGCGCGCATGGCGGGCTCCTTGGTTGCGGAGTTGACCCGATACTGGGACCGGCCGCGAGCGGGACGAGCGCCTCTCCTGCTTCATTGCCGTCTGGCGGCCGACTGCAGCGCTGGGCGCGACCAGGCAGCCGCGCTGTCCCGGCGTACGGGTACGGTAACAGTCACGGGTACCCCACTTCCGCAGGCTAGTGCCCATGCTGTCGTGCTCGCCCGCCCCTCGGCAGGGGCTAAGGTCACAGCCCGCAGGCCCGGCTCCCAGGGCCCGGCTGGCTGCCGATCAGGCGGCGGGGGGCGCAGAGGACCTGCCCAGGCAGGCACCTCGTCAGCGTCCTACTTCACGCTGCACTGGCCTAGCCTGGTGACCAGATCGGCGTTAGATCAATGGGACCGGAGCGGACCTATGGAGTCGGCCGCGGCATACGACGAAATCGCGGACTGGTATGAGAACGAGTTTCTCGCCGGAGCTGCTGCCGCAGAGGGAGACCCGCTGGGTACCGGGCTCGCGTTGCAGGAGCTTCTGGGCCAGGGCAGCGGGGTGTGCCTGGAGATTGGCTGCGGTACCGGCATCCACGCTGCCCAGGTCCGTGGCCTTGGCTGGATCCCCGCTGGGATCGATGTGTCCGCGGCGATGCTGCGATATACCCGGGACCGTCTGCCGGCCGTGCTGGCTGACGCCAGGCGGCTGCCGGTCCGTGATGACTCTATCCCCGCCGTGATTGCGGTGATGGTGCACACCGACATGCCGGCCTATCCGGAGGTGCTGCGTGAGGCGGCGCGCGTGCTGCGCCCGGGCGGGGTGCTCGTGCACATCGGCGTCCACCCATGCTTTTGCGGCGGCTTCGCTGATCGTCGTGATCTTGAGGCGGTGGTATCCGCCCCGGTTATCTCGACGGTCACTGGACGAAGGCGTCCTGGACCGACCAGGGACTGCGCGACAAGGTCGGGGCCACCCACCTGCCCTTGCCCGCCCTGTTCCACGCGTTTCTCGACGTCGGCCTGACACTTGAGCGGTTCGCCGAAGGCGGCGGGCCGACACCGGTCACGCTGACTGTCAAGGCGCGCAAACACCAGTGAATCCCGCATCCAGAACGCCCGGCCACACCGCAACCCCCAACCCTCACCGCCACGCCAGACGCGGCAGATCCCGGATGGGGGGTCGGCGTCTTCCCGCACTACGCGCCAGACCTGATTCGACTGTCAGTGCGCCCGCTATGGTGCAGCCAGACCTCTTGGATCAGGGAGGGTGGCATGCAACAGCCCAACGATGGCCTGTGCGCTGAGGGGCGGAACCGTCGCCGTTTCAGGCCGCAATTCGGTGCCCCGCATCCCCCACCTCCGGTCCCCGGACGGCGGGCTCTTCAAATTCCCGATGGGTGCAGCTCTCCTGGAGTGAGCTCATGCGGCGAGGGCATAGTCGTCGGGGTAGCGTGCGTTGTGGATGCGCTTGTGTTCTTGCCGCAGGTGGAAACGCCAGTATTGGCTGAAGTCGCCGTTGGCGATGAGGGCGCGGAGCTTGAGGATGGCTTCGGCGCCGTCCAGGCCCCATCTGGCTCCTGTGATGTCCATGCGGTCTTTGACCAGGTGGCGGCATGCGCCTTCTATTACGCCGGTGGCGATGGGCCACCCGGCGGCCAGTGCGGCGGCGTAGTCCAGGTACGGCCTCTTGGCGGTGAGGTAGTCCGCGCAGGCGTCGGCGCCCTCGCGTTCGGCGGCGGAGTAGCCGAAGGTGGTGGCGCGTCGGCGGATTCCAGCCGCGACCTGGGCGGCCTTGCCCTCCAGGATCCTGGCGGCCTGGGCGGCTACCCATGCCTCGGCGTCGGGGTCGCCTTTATCGAAGAAAGACCATGCGGCTTTCCAGGCGTATTCCAGGACGTGGACGAAGTCGCAGATGACGGTCACGGTGACGCCGCGGCGCCCGGCCTCGGTGGTGATCGCCTCGATCTGCTGCCGGTTGCCGTCCACCAGGGCGATCCAGGTACGGCGGTGGCCGGGGTCGCGGCGCTCTGCCTCGCCGAAGGCGGCGGCGATGACGGCGGGGATGTCGTCGGCGACCGAGGCGGTCAGCCACTTGCCGGCGGCCTGCGGCCCCCGGCTGCGCTCACCTTTCTCCCTGCCGGGCGGGGTGATGATGTCGTCAGGCACCCGCGGCGCCGGGGCGGCGTCATAGACGCAGGCCAGTTCGGCCATCCGCTTGCGCCCGTGTTTTTCCCCCGGCGACAGGCGGGTGGCCAGCTTGTTCCCGCCCGCGGCGGCGGCCTTCGCGGTAGCCGGGCGCAGCGCGTCCGGCCGCATCACGATCCCCTTCCCGTCACCGGTCAGCACCAGCACGTGCTCATCAGGCGCCGGGCCGGGCCTGCGGCTGGCGTAGAACGCGTCCACGTCGATGGCGGCGCGGGCGGCAAGCTGCTCTACCTGCCGTTTCCCGGTCTTCACCCCGGCCGCGCGGGTGATCGCGGCGGCCGCGTCATCGAACGAGCCGCGGGCGGACTCGATCGCGGCCAGCTTCCGCAGCCCGTGCGACTGCTTCTCCGCCGGCAGGTTCAGCGCCGCGTCCAGCGGGTGCACGTTCGCCGTGCCCAGTGCCCGGTAGGCGACCCGGGACACCCTGACCTGGCCGAACACGGTCGCCAGCGGCCTGCCGTGCCCCTTCTCCGCGCGCGTCCGCGCGATCCCGTCCGGTCCCCTCACGCCGTCGCGGCGCTCCTCCCGCGCGGCCAGCAGGTCCAGGTGATCCTGGTGCATCCGCCGCAGCAGCTCCCGGCCCCGCTCCTGCAGCTGATCCTCCAGGTCAGCGTGCCGCAGCCCCGCGGCCCCCTCACCGGACAGCCACTCCTCCAGCTCCCGGTAATACGCCCTGGACTCCGTGAACGCCCCGCCCTCAGGCTCCGCCGCGTACTCTTGCATCGGGCTCCTTCTTTTCCGTTCCGGTCGTCAAGCAACCAGGAACGTAACGGGAAGGAGCCCTTTAAGCACACACCGACACGGGCAAACCGGGCAGACATGCCCGCACGGCGTAATCCATCCTCACGCGTCCTCACTCCAGAAGAACCGCACCCATTCCCGATGGCAGCTGGATCGATGGCCTTGAACCCGATTTCGTGACCAGGCGCACCCAGGCCAGGCGGATCGCCGCAGCCCAGGCACGTTCCTATTCGGCTGCATTCGACGCCATCCTCCGAAATGCGTTAACCCGCTCCGCCGGCACTGGGCCCTGCGTCCAACTGCCGCAACGGCAGCCGACAATCCAGCCGGGCGCGCATAACCAGCGTGCTGTGACAGGATGACCGCATGACCGACGACACGCCTATCTCGTATGAGGCGGCGACCCGGGGGACGCCGGTGCTGAGCAGCGCGGGCACGCGGATCGGCACCCTTGAACACGTGCTGGAAGTGCCGGAAGTCGACGTCTTCGACGGAATCGTGATCGCGACGAAAGCTGGGTTGCGCTTCGTCGATGCCGATGATGTGCAGCAGATCACGCACACCCACATCAGTTGCCGCCTCGACGATACGCAGGCGGCCCGGTTGCCGCCGCCGCAGGGAGCGCCGGTGTATCACGTCGATGCGCTGGCCGACTCCGGGCACAGCCTCCACGACGTCCTCGGCCGCCTATTCCGCCGGCCCCACTGGATCCGCGAGGATGACCGGGAATGACCAAAGCCCTGCGAAAGCCAGGGCAAGGGGCTAAGCGGGAAGAGCGGTCAGCGCGCAGATCAGCCGCTTCTGCGGGGCCACTTGACGCTCCACCGGCCGAGCGCCGTAGCCGTAGCGGTTTGCGGGGAACGGCGCGGGTACGCGCGCCCGCATGGCAACTGGGCCCGGCGCCGCACGCTGACACGTCCCGGCGCTTGCCGGTGATTAAGCGCTGGCCCGGGTGATACTTGGTTCGCACATGACCCCGGCCGCGGGCGGCCCGGCGAACCCGCGGCTGGATCGGGCGTCCGGCCGGCGGCGAACCAGGAGGGCGGCCATGGGCGAGGTTCAGATCCCAGCCCCGCGGCGGTTGCGCGGCTACCTGGCGACACCCGCGGGCCCTGGGCCCTGGCCGGGTGTCGTGGTCATCCATGACGCTGTCGGCATGACGCCGGATCTGCGCGCGCAGGCGGAATGGCTGGCAGGTGCGGGGTATCTCGCGGTGGCACCGGATCTCTACTCCTGGGGCGGCAAGCTCCGCTGCGTCGTCTCCACCATCACCAACATCGCCCGGGGCCGGGGTCCTGCCTTCGATGACGTCGACGCCACCCGGTCCTGGCTCGCGGGCCAGCCCGGCTGCACCGGGCACATCGGGGTGATCGGTTTCTGCCTGGGCGGCGGATTCGCTGTTGTCCTGGCGGCCGGGCATGGGTTCGAAGCCTCGAGTGTCAACTATGGGGCGCTGCCCGCAAACGCCGAGGACCTGCTCCAGAACGCCTGCCCGATAGTGGCCAGCTACGGTGCCCGTGACCGATCGGTGGGGGACGCGCCGGCCCGGCTGAAGCGGATCCTGGACGGCAACGGCATCGGCAATGACGTGAAGGTCTACCCGGGCGTCGGTCACTCCTTCATGAACAACCATCCCGGCAAGCTGGCCGCGTTCGCGGGTGCGGCGGGTAAGGATGCGGCGCTGCCCCGGGTATTCACGGTCGTCAGCATGCTCAGTGGCCCTCTGATCGGGATGGGCTTCGACGAGCAGGCGACGAGCGACGCCAGAGCCCGGATTGCCGCCTTCTTCGATACGCACCTGAGGCCTCCGGCTCCCTGAGGTCCGCGCACCCCCCGGGTACGGTCCAAACTCGGCACACGGCGCTTCGCGGTAGATGCGTGTGTTTGGGGGCTGTGCGAGGCGACGCTTGAGCACGCAGATTGCGAAGAATGCGCTTGATCGTGTGCGGCCCCTGGGTTGCCACCCACGCCGATGCGCGGCAGGCGTCACGCGTCGGGTAAGGACGCTCCTGTCAACGCCTCTACTGGAGGTGGGCCCGTACGATCGACGACCAACGGGAGCCCGTCATCACGGTCATGTGGCCTCGTCGGGGAATCACGTGCAAGACGCTGCCGGGGATCAGCCGTTGCGTCTCCTGGAGGAGCGGCTGCGGGTAGAAGCGGTCGCGAGCGCCGGCCAGAATCAATGTGGGTGCTTGGATGGTGCCGTCGCAGGAGGCAAGGTCGAAACTGTCCTCCGCCTCAATCGTGGTCGCTAGGTCGCCAAGGCCGCCGAGCCTCCTGCCGAGCCGAGCCAGGAATGGGGAGAGCAGACCCGCCAGCGGCTCACCGTGCGGGATGAGGACTCCGGCGATCATCGAGGCGAGCGCCTGTTCGCGGTGGCCGGCGCGAATGTGCTGGGCGACTTTTGCCTGCATCCGCCGGGTCTTTGCCGACAGGCGGCAGCCAGTGCTGACAAGTACGAGTCGTCGCACCGACCCTGGGTGGTCAGCGGCGAGCTGCTGGGCGATGCTGCCGCCTGTGGAAACGCCGAGCACGTCCACCGGGCCGCAGTCGAGTGCGCTGATGGTCTCCGCGTGCTCGGCGGCGATCGCTGCGATCGTCATCCCCCGCGGCAATCCCGTCCGCCGGTTGGCGTAGACCACCGTGCGCACGTCCGAAAACGGGCGAGCCGAGTATTCGGCTGTCCGATTCGCGAGCGGTGAGCCGACACCAGCGACGGGCAAGAGTCCGCTGAGATAGAGAAGCGGAGCGCCCGCGCCGGCAGCGATCACCGGCAGCGGCCCAACCGTCATCTGCTCCAGATTCACGAGCACAATCTCCCCGGCCCGCTCGGCGCTCGACGTTGTTAATAATTTCGGCGCCGCTGATGGTACCGGACACGTCTTGCCGCAGTCCGGCAGCCCGGTAGCCCGGTCCGCTCGGCCGTCAGTGCGGTCGGGAGCAGAGGCAGGGTCGCCAGCGCAGCGGTACCGATGACTACGGCCACGATCGCCTCATCCCCTACCCCGCGAGCGGAAGTGACGCGACTCACGGCTTCTAAAGAGGTTGACCTCCCACCTGCCTCAACGGGGTCAGATGAGCCCCATGCTGGTGGCGGCAGACTGGACGGATGAGCAAGCGAACCTCTTGGACGGTGGAACACCTCAGTCAGGCCAATCCAGCCGGTGAGGGCCAAGGCGATGTACCGGCGCTTCTGCGGCGGGTAGCCGACTCCATCGATGCGCTCGGCGAGGTCGAGGTGCAAGACCTCGTCTTGCACACTGAGGTGACGGAAGACGGCGACTGGCATTCGCTGACGGTCTATTTTCATCGCGCGACCACACCTCGATCGGCTCCCTGACGGCGGCAAATCTGTGCGTTAGTGAGGCCGGGCTGCTACCCTGCCCAGCATGCCCACGGCGCGGGTCAATGGCATCACCATGTATTACCAGGAGCATGGCGCGGGTGAGCCGTTGCTGCTCATTAACGGCCTGGGTGCCGACATCACGCTGCTGGCCCCGATCATTGCCAAGTTCGAACGGTCTTTTCGGGTGGTGGCATTCGACAATCGCGGAGCTGGCCGTACAGATAAGCCCGATCCGCCATACACGATCGAGCTGATGGCCCAGGACACCGCCGCGCTGATGGATGTGCATGCGGGCATCCCTGGCTCGAGGATGGAGTTCCTCCGCGGCGGCCACATGTTCTTCCTGTTCACCGAGCGCCGGCAGTTCCTCGACCAGGCAGGCCGTTTCCTTGCCGGGTGACCACGCAACGGCCCGAAACCCCGCCGGCCAAGCCACACCCGGTACGCGGCTGCGAGCGAGCGTTCTCGGCACAACGTGGCCCGTATGAGTATGCGGGCCACCAGGGCATCCAACCGTTGAAACCCTGACGGTAGGAACGCTGACGACGTGACAAGCCGGGCCGTATAAGCGTACGCCGGCCCGCTGTTACGTGTGCAATTCCGTTGTCCGTCCAATCTTGTTTCAGTGCACAGAACTGGTGATTCTGGCATGTGAGTAAAGGTGTCAGCTTGCTGGGCCGATGCGGTGGAGCTGAAGTCGGCCGATGTCTCGCCCGGTCACCCGGCGGCGGGCGCGCACCTCGTCGCCGCGTTCCAAGCGGCGCTCGGCAGAACGTGCTCACCCCGGATATCGGCGGCACCGCGAGCACGGCGGACGTGACGCGAGCCGTCATCCGCAACATCGGCGCCTCGCGGACGAGTCCGCCCGCCGTCCATGAGCATCCGTTCCGCTGGTCGGGTAGCCGCCCCAGCGGCGTCTCGCATGCCCCTCCGGCCTGGTTCGCCGTCAGTGCAGCTGCACGATGCCAGCCTGGATCGGGCCCTGGTCACCATAGGGTGGGCCGGTCACGACGAAGACGAGGCCGGGTCGGCGCCATGATCCCGTGTTTGCCAGCGGGATGGTAAATCGGCTGTAGCCTCCTGGCATCGCCGAAGGTAGCCGCGTCCACTTGGCGGGATCACCGAGGGCACGGTTGATGAAAAAGTCCTGGTCGCTGTTTGCGGTGACGACGATGGTGCCCATATGGCCGCCGGAGTCCGACCATGACACGGTCGGGGCGGCTGAGGGGACGTAACCGTTCTGGTCGTGGAGCACGTGCTCAGCGGCCGGGCCGAACGACTCGGGATCCCGAGCCGTCTTATAGTGCACGGCGTAGAAGTTGTCGGCGGAGTTACCGCCGGCCTCGTGGGTCATAATCCACAGGCTGTCATGCACCTGCGCGATGGTGGCCATGCCTGGCCGCTGACTGTAGTCCGTGCCCACGGAATCGTTGACGACCGGTCCCCAGTGCCGCAGGTCCGTGCTGGCCTGATGCGCCAGCTTCTGCCCGTACTTCGGGTCTCGCTGGTCGGAGTAATAACAGATGAGCCGGTCACGATACAGTAGCAGGAACGGCTCCCATACGGGTGTATAGCCGTTTTCCGGTATGGGCGCACCACCCTCCGCGACCGTGCTCAGGAACTGCCAGGTCAAGCCACGGTCGGCGCTCGCGTACAGCACAATCTCGGTGGACGAAAAATTGCCAAGTGAATTGCCAGCGCACAACACCGCGCCTTTTGGGAGGCCGGCGAATGCGCGCGGCAGCTCATACAGAAACGGCTGCAACCACACTCCCGAGGCTTCGCCGGTATTGGGCACTTTGCTCTGCTGATGCCAGGTACGGCCATCGTTGTCGCTGCGGAAGATCGGGAACCCCGGGCTCCCGAACTGCTGGAATGTCGCCAGCAAAGTCCGTGATCTCCCGGGCTGCAGCTCGCCGAGCCGCACGGCTCGCGCGTACGACGCGCCTGATCCGGGATTGTCCACAACGACCGGTCCAAACGGAACCTCGCCACTTAACTTGCCCGGGCTCGTCGGCGCTGCAAATGCCGGTCCAGCCATGCCCAGAGACAGCCCCACGGCCGCGGCCGCCCCGGTCCCAAGAAACGCCCGACGCGACACGTGCGCAGCCCGGTCGGCTGGGCCATTCCCTTGTTGCCCACCAGCGGACGCGTTCCACTGCGATTGACGACCATATTGCATGATTACCTCGCTCATGAAGATCCCTGGACCGGCACGGGTAAGGTCTGTCGATGGCGATAGCGTCGGCCGCCCTGGTCCGGGCCGTCAAGTAGTTTCGGAAATATTTCGTAAACCGCACTAAATCCGGTGCTGATCAGGCGCCACGGGCACATCGTCGCCCCGCAACCGCCTTCGGCATTCCTGCCAGCAGGCTCCCAGGGCGGGCTGCGAGGGTCTCAGCTGAGGAAGAACGGCTAGCCGATCAGGAAGATGTTCATTCCGGCGATCATGACGGCGCAGCTCCAGGCGAGGACGGTAGTCACGCGGCTGTTGACCAGGCCCGCCAGCCCCATCCGGCGCCGAGGCGCTCAGCGCGTAGCGGGTGCGGGGCGACCTCCTCACAGGCTTGCCTGGCCTGGCTCGTCACTGCGTGCGGCAGGCCGCGCTTGACCGCGTCGCCCATCGCTGTAATCTTGTCCTATGGTAATAGGTAAGGGAGACAGCCGGGTGGGCGGCGGAAGCGGCGCCTCCCCACCGGGCAGGGGTGAGGAGGACTCGCCGCGCGGATCCGCGTCGCGGATCGAGTTCCGGCTCGACCCGGCCTCCGGCGTGCCGACCTACCTGCAGCTCGTCCAGCAGGTCGAGCACGCGCTGCGGCTGGGTTACCTCCGGCCGGGCGACCAGCTGCCGAAGGTCAGGGACGTGGTCACCACGCTGGCCGTCAACCCGAACACCGTGCTGAAGGCCTACAAGGAGCTCGAGACCAAGGGCCTGGCGTCCGGCCGGCCCGGCCAGGGCACTTTCATCCAGGCCACGCTCAACCAGGTCGCCCTCCCCGAGCTCGCCGATCTGCGCAGGGCCATGCTCGGCTGCCTGGCCGCCGCCGACGCGGCGGGACTTGACGGGGACGGGATGGTCGCGCTGTTCACCAGCGCGCTGCGGGATTTCTATGAGAGCTGCGCCAGCCAGGCTGAGGGCGGCGGCATGCCGAGCGGCGAGACGGAGGGAGTCGCATGAACGTCATCGAGACCAGCAGCCTGGGCAAGCGCTATGGCGGCACCTGGGCGCTGCGCGAGTGCGCGCTGGCGGTCCCCGCCGGTCACGTGGTCGCGCTGGTCGGCCCGAACGGCGCCGGCAAGACCACGCTGCTGAACCTCACGGTGGGCCTGACGGCCCCGAGCACGGGCGTCATCACGGTGCTCGGCGGCCAGCCCGCCGGATCCCGGGCCGCGCTTGAGGGCATCGCGTTCGTCGCGCAGAACACGCCGATGTATAAGAACCTGTCGGCCGCCGACATGGTGCACATGACCGGCAACCTGAACCGGCACTTCGACCTGCCCTACGCCCGGGCGCGGCTGGGCGAGCTGAACATCCCGCTGAACCGCAAGGCCGGCAAGCTGTCCGGCGGCCAGCAGGCGCAGCTCGCGCTGACTCTCGCGCTGGCCAGGCACCCGCGGCTGCTGGTGCTCGATGAGCCGATGGCGATGCTCGACCCGCTCGCCCGGCACGACTTCATGGCCATCGTAATGGCCGCGGTAGCCGACGACGGCGTGTCGGTGGTGCTGTCCTCGCACGTGCTAGCCGAGCTGGAGCGGGTGGCCGACTACCTCATCCTGCTGTCGCGGGGCCATGTGCAGGTGGCCGCCGAGGTTGATGCTCTGCTCGCCTGCCACCGCATGCTGACCGGCCCCGCCGCCGAGGCCGGCAGCTACGCCGGCCGGCCGGTGGTGCACATGCGCCGCGGTGAGGCGCAGGCCCACCTGCTGGTCCGGGCCACCGCAGCCGACCCGGTCCCGCCCCACTGGGAGGCGCACCCGGTCGGCCTGGAAGAACTCACTCTGGCCTACCTGCGCGAGCCCGGCGCCGCGGCGCTGCCCGGCCCAGCCCGCGGGGCTCTGCCGCTCGGGACTGGCCAGCCATCGGGGGTGGCGAAATGACCGCGCTGACCATGCCCGCCCGTCCCGGGCACGACGCCGACCTGCGGCCAGTGCCGTGGCGGCGGACGATCTGGGTCACCTGGCGCCAGCACCGTGCCGCGCTGGCTGGCGTGGCCGCGCTGCTGGGTGCGCTGGCCGTGTACCTGTGGCTCACCGGCCTTCAGGTACACCACTCCTACGCGACCTACTGCCACCCGGCGAACTCACTCGCGTGCAACATCAACTTCACCGGCAGATACGCGGTGACTGTGAATGTCATGAGAGTCTTTCTGCAGGCGGTGCCCGCGCTGATCGGGGCGTTCGTCGGGGCGCCGTTGCTGGCCCGGGAAATGGAGACCGGAACCTTCCGGTACGCCTGGACGCAGGGCATCGGCCGGTCGCGCTGGACGCTCGCCAAGCTGGTGCCGCTCGCGGCAGTGGTGGCCGCTGCAGCCTCGGCGTTCAGCATGCTGTTCTCCTGGTATCTCCAGCCGTTCTCCGCCGCGGGCTACTCGATCCCGTTCGCTACCGACGTGTTCGACCTGCGCCAGGTCGCGTTCACCGGCTGGACGCTGGCCGCCTTCGCGATCGGTGCCCTGGCCGGGACGCTCATCCGCCGGGTCGTCCCCGCGATCGCCGCCACCCTGGCCGCCTACGCCGTGCTCGCCCTCACGACCGCGCTGTACCTGCGCCAGCACTACATCACACCGCTGCTCACCAGCAAACTGAACCTGCCTAGTTCCGCGTGGATCGTGAACCAGTGGTACACCAAGGACGGCAAGTACGCGTTCCCCGCCCGGGGCTCCCAGATAATCAGCGCCCTCCAGCACGCCTGCCCTTCCTCCAATGGCTCGCCCCAGCAGTGCCTGACCCAGCACGGGTACAGGTGGTGGGCGAGTTACCAGCCCGGCAGCCGGTTCTGGCCGTCCCAATGGATCGAGGGCGGCTGGCTGCTCGCGCTGTCGGTGCTGCTGATCGCCGCGACCGTCTGGCTGGTCCACCGCCGGGTGACCTGACCCCCCGCCAACCGCGGCACCGGGTACCAGCAACCCGGGTAGCCCGCTACTTCCGACGGCACCACAAACACATCCAACGAGGCGCCTCCGGGCAAGGTGAACTCGAACGACCTGCAGAGCGCAGGCCATCTGGCGTCCAGAACAGCCAGTTCTGTGCGGCCGTCGGGCCCAGCCGAGGGGCTGACAACTGCACAAGCTGGTGCCAAATCAAGGGAGCTGTTTTACAGCCCGTCGCTCCTGTTCGAGGCGAACACCGCGGACGCCTGCCGCGCACACGGCTTATTCTCAGCCGTGGAGTGTCTCGGCGGCGGTTTCGATGAGGTGGGCGACTTCGTCCGGATGGGAGACCATCGTCACGTGACTCGACTTGACTTCGATGGTGGTGGCGCCCATGCGGGCGGCGAACTGGCGCTCAGCGTCCGGCGGGATCACCTGATCATCGGTGGCGACGAGGTACCAGGACGGGTGTGATCTCCAGGCCGGGACGCCCATCACGTCTTGGAGGGTGCTCACCGCCAGAGGCTGCTGCACGGCGTGCATCACCTGCGCCCTAACCGGGTCGATATCGGCGGCGAAGTGCTTGACGAAGTCACCTTCGGGCATCCAGGCGAAGCCGCGGGAGTCGATGTCCAGGTGCTCAAGTACCGGGCTCGGGGGACCTTGCGACAGGAGTGCACCGATGGACTCGCCCTCGTCGAGCCCGAAGGCGGCGATATAGACCAGGCCGACGACGTTCGGCGCGTTGTCGCCGAGGGCGGTGATGATCTGCCCGCCGTAGGAGTGCCCAGCGACGATGACGGGGCCGTCCTGACGGTCTAGTACCTGGCGGAGCCGAGCGACGTCCGCTTCCAGCGAGGACTCGGGGAACTGCGGGGCGATGACGTTGTAGCCGCGGCTCTGAAGGCGCTCAATGACGCCGCTCCAGCACGAGCCGTCGGCCCATGCGCCATGTATGAGGACAATGCTGGGTCGAACGGGCATGTCAGTATCTCCTCTCGGTACGGGCACCACAATGGCCCGCCGTGCTCAGGGTCAGGTCTTGATGAAGGCTGCAAGGCGACGCTGCCGACGGCGCCGCCCGGGCCGGACTCGGTCTCGCCACCCGCCGCCGGGCTAGTCACACGCCCACCGCGGTGCCCTGGGTCATTCCGACAGGAAGGCCACGGTCTCGCTGGCCGCCTCTGCCGCGTACTGGAAGACCGACCCATGTGACGCGTCCGGGTAGATCGTGACCTTCGCGTCGGGGATGAGCCCGGCAAGAATGTAGCTAGCCGCTGTCGGGATCATGATGTCGGTGTCGCCCTGCAGGATCAGCGTGGGCTGGCTGATATCCCGCAGCCGCCCAACCGCCGCCCAGTCCTGCGCTCCCCAGGCCAGGACCGCCTGGTACTGCGCATCCTTCGATTCGAGCGACGGCCCGTTGTCACGTCCTTCCTGCCGCTGAAAGATCCGGCCGAGCGAGGTCTGCCCCGCGGCGCGGCTGGAGTCGGTATGGGCGTAGAAGACGTAGACGTACCCATCCGGGGTGACCTCGTCGTCGAGCGCCACGCTCTTGACGACGTCCGGCCGCCACTCCTCCATGCCCGGGGCACCCTTAGGCCCTGTGCCGGCCAGGATGAGGCGGCGGACAAGGCCTGGATAGGTCAGGGCGATCTCCTGGGCGACGAAGCCGCCGAGAGA
Organism: uncultured Actinomycetes bacterium; assembly: GCA_963837515.1. Taxonomy (GTDB): domain Bacteria; phylum Actinomycetota; class Actinomycetes; order Streptosporangiales; family Streptosporangiaceae; genus RYN-230. Next base: position 18,826 of record CAWINT010000008.1, on the reverse strand, counting down.
GAACCCGAGCAGGTCGGCCTCGCTCAGGCCGAGGGCGTCGAGGAACACCACGGCGTCACGGGCCATCTCCTCGACGGTGCCCGGGGTGGCGCCGCTGGTCGACCCCACGCCCACGTTGTCGAAGAGGATCACCTCGCGGTCAGCGGCGACGGTGTCGATGAGGGCGGGATCCCAGTTGTCGATGTTGCCGCGGAAGTGCTGCAAGAACACCACCGGCACGCCAGCCGGGGCGTTGCCGAAGCGGCGGTATGCGTAGCTGATGCCGTTCGCCGCCTCGGCACGCAGGAGTTCTGCGTCGATGAGGCTGGTTGTCGCGGTCATGTCGTCGTCCCTTTCGTGATCGGAGGGGTGCAACGCGGCGGCATGCCGCCGCCTTGCACCAAGCTGATGGCCGGTTCAACGCCACCGGTATAAAGCAGCTCCCGGCCGAGCCGAAGTTGATCAAGCGCACCGCCTCTGCGACTCCTTAAGCAACGAGACGGCTGGTGATTGCCTATCGGGCAGGCCGTGCCGCTGCCGGGGTGGTTCAGCCGGCCGCGCGGGCGGCGTTGAGGATGACCCGGGTCACCGCGCCGGGGTCGCTGATCATGGACAGGTGCGGGGCATCGATCTCCGTGATGTGCGCCCCGGCACGCTGAGCCATGGCGAGCTGCTCGGCGGGCGGGATGACGCGGTCGGCGGTGCCGATGACGGCCCAGGACGGGATCGTCTGCCACGCGGGCGCGGCGGTCAGCGACTCCGACAGGGCGCTGGCGGCCAGCGGCTGCTGCTCGGCGGCGAGCGCGGCTCCCTCGCTGGCAGGCAGGCCATTGGCGAAGCACCGGGGAAACACGCTCGGCTTGACGTACAGATCCACGTCGCCGGACGGGCTGCCCGGGTAGGGCGCGAAGTTCAACACCGTGGTCGGGTCCACGGCGAGGCACGACCCCGGCTCGGCGGAGGACAGGCTCTGCGGCGTGTCGCCCGGCGCCGGGATGAAGGCGTCGTCGTAGACCAGCGCCTTGACTTGCGTGTTCCCGGTGGCGGCGTTGGTGATGACGAACCCGCCGTAGGAGTGGCCGACCAGGACGACGGGACCGGAGATCGTGCTCAGGAACTCGGACAGGTAGGCGGAGTCGGTGGGCACGCCGCGCAGCGGGTTGGGCGCGGCGTTGACGGTGTAGCCGAGCGACTGCAACTGCTCCACCACGGCGTTCCAGCTGGAGTTATCGGCCCACGCGCCGTGCACCAGCACGATCGTGGGCTTGGGCCCCGCGGCGGACCGGTTGGGAGCGGCGGAGGCAATCTGGGCGGTGACGGCGAGCAGGCCAGCGACCGCCAGAACGGCAGCCAGCAGGACGAAGCGCGGCCTGGTTAGCCGCGCAGCTTGGGGAAAGTTCATCGAATCGCTCCTTGCGGGCCGGATAGGCCCAGGTGACGGTGGGCTACGACATGCAGCGTTCCCTGGCGGGTGATCGATCGGCTCGCCCGCCTGGGTAGCCGACTGCCATGCTCCACGCCCAGGTGCCGTCTCCGAGTCCCGCAAAGCGCGTAGTCCGCGAACAGCGCGGCTCGTAGTCGCCTACGCGCAGCGGCTACGTGGTTCCGGACGCGAACGACGCCGACGCCCCGCGCCGTTGCGGTGCCTCAGGACCACGAGGAGCGCCGGGATGACGAGTACCAGCGGGATCCCGTCGCGGCACACAGTGTTCGTCCCGACGGGTTACGGGGTGCAGGCCCGCTTTCAAACACCTTCGAGTTGCATCCGGCGCAACTGCCGCCGTGACGCAATGCCGAACTTCCGGAATACCTTGCGCAGGTGGTAATCGACAGTGCTCGCGCTGATGAACAGCTCCGCGGCGATCTCCGCATTCGGGTCAAGATCGGCTGCCGCCTCCTCCAGCAGCGCCCGAGCCCTCCCCGGATCTCCCGCGGTGCACTCATCCTGGGCGGCGGCGAGGAGCCGCCGTACCCGCTGCCGGGTATCGGGGGTCAGCGCCGCGGCCCGGGCCAGGAAAGCACCCGCAGCGGCGTAGCCTCCCCGGCGTCCCGCCCGGCTAGCGGCGTGCTCAAGCTCGGCGGCGACCACTTCGTCGCGGCCAGAGGCTGCGGTGGCACGGTGCCACGCCCGCCGGTCACCGTCGATAACGGGATCGCTGGCCTCGGCCAGAGCCGCGTGCACCCGCCGCCGGTCATGCACGGGCGCGCTGTGGTAGAGCGCCGAGCGGATCAGCGGATGCCGGAACCGCACCGGCGCCCTGAAGACCAGCAGATTCTGCTCTTCGGCAGCAGCCGCCGCATCGGCATGAATGCCCAGGTGATCTGCGGCTCGCCATAGCAGCTCCGCGTCACCAGTCGCGTCAGCGGCAACACACAGCAGGAGAAGCTGGGTATCGGCCGGAAGGCGGCGGACCTGCCCGAGAAACCGGGCTTCGAGGTGCCGCCCAAGCGGAAGCGGATCCGGCAATGGCACCTGCCCGTTCAGCTCGCCCGAGGACAGCTCGCCACCCAGCTCGATAAGGCCCAGCGGGTTCCCGGCGGTCTCGGCGATTATCCGGGCGGCAACCAGTCCATCGACCCCGCCGCCGGCGGCGGACGAGAGCAGCTCCTGCGCTTCCATCGCCGGCAGGCCCCGGAGTTGCACGTCCGGCAGCCCGTCGAGAAAGGCCCGACGCCCGGAAGGCTCCCGCACGGCAAAGATCATCGTTATGCGGTCGGCGAGAAGCCGCCGTGCCACAAACGCCAGAACTGCCGCCGATTCCTGGTCCAGCCATTGCGCATCGTCCGCCACGCACAGGAGCGGTCTGTCGGAAGCGGCCGCAGCAAGCAGGCTCAAGGACGCCAGGCCCACCAGCAGCCGGTCGGGCAGGCCGCCATCGCGCAGCCCGAACGCCGAACCCAGGGCAGCGCCCTGCGGCGCTGGCAACTCGTTGAGACCGCCGAGGAACGGCAAGAGAACCTGATGCAGCGAAGAGAAACTAAGCTCCATCTCCGACTCGATCCCTGCCAGCCGCACAACCCGCAGGTCCGCGGCAGTCTCCGCCGCATAGTCGAGCAGGGCCGTCTTGCCGATCCCCGGTTCCCCCCGCAGCACCAGCACCCCGCTCAGACCCTCCCGGGCCGCCGCAAGCACGCGGTCGACATGCCCGCGCTCAACCCGGCGGTCCAGCAGCATCAACGAGCACCTTCCCTAGGTTCACGCGCATCTGATCCCTGGTAGCGACGCTAATGCCAGCAGATCGGGTGATCAACGCTTCGACCATCCAACTCAACCGCCCCTCAGCCACGACCAGCCGCTCTGGCCGGCATCAGCCCAAGCCGGTGATCACCCGAGGTGCCGAGAGCATGAATACCATAATGACAGCGGTCTCATGGACCGCGCCGACTTCCGCGCCTCGTGCTGCCTTTCCCGTCCGCATTGCTGCGAACTGCTGGACGGAGGCCACACCGACACGCCCATAACGACTATTCGGGCACGGGGGCGGACGACAAGATCGTCAATCGGCGTGCCGCCCATAACGGCGGGTAGTGTCAACGGAAGCCGAAAAGTGACCAGCTGCCGGCCGGCCGCGCGGTGGTCAGTATTCAACTTCCGCCGACAGGTAGGAACGTCAACGGCGGCACGTGAACTGCGAAACGTGAGTGGCAGCTACCCGCAGGTACGGACCTGCAGGTTTTCTGCCGCCACATCTCACGTTCTGCTTGCTCCCGGCGTCTACCTGGTGTGACAAAGCAAACTTCTGAACACATCGTGGCTGGTGCTCCGGCCGAAGGCAGGCTCATCTTTGAGCCGATCCCATTGGCGGACCTACAGGAGATCAGGGCGGCCGGGGCGGACGAGGCTGGCAACCGGTTGGCCGTGCAGGCTGACACCGAGGGCGGCAGCCCGCTGCGGTGCTGCCTGCGCGAATCCGCCCCCGGCGAGCGGGTGCTGCTCATCGCCTACACCCCGCCCGGCACCCGTGGCGCCTACGCCGAACGTGGCCCGGTATTTATCCACGCCGAGCCCTGCAGCGGCTACCTCACCCCAGACCGGTACCCGCCCGCCCTGAGCCACCGCCAGCAGGTCGTCCGCGCCTACGACCAGGACGGCCGGATCGCCGACGGCGTGCTGGTAAACGACGGCGAGCACGCCTTGACCATAATTCGCGGGCTGCTAGCCCGACCGGACGTCACGCTTGTGCACCTGCGCAACGTGGGCTACGGCTGCTATAACTTCGCCGTCCGCCGGGGCTGAAGCTCATCACCGCCACCAGGAAAGCACTGATAGCTGACGCCTCCTCGGGTGCGACCGGGTCGGGCTGGCGAGCCAGCAGCCGTGCGCCGGATCCGCCGTACCGGCCACGTTGTAAACGGTGCGCCCCGATTGCCCGGTTCTGCGTTCATCAACGGCACGGCGGCAGATTGCCGGTGGCATGGAGAACGGCGGACCCGGTATCTCTCGAATCCTGCACGGGCTGCCGTGGGACTGAATTCTGACCCCCTGGCGGCATCTGAAACGATCTTCATGGCGCCCGTGCACGTCCTGCCCTCGATCTGTACGTGGACAGATGGCATCATGGTGAGCGAGCGGCAGGCCGTGGTGACTGCCCGCGGGCGACGTGCTGGCTCAGTGCCCGAACGCCCACGCCACCATCAGAGGGAACTCTTCTCTCCAGAACGCGTCGCCGTGCGACCCGACCCGTTCGGTCATGACAACGTCGGCACCTGCGTCGCGCAGCGCGACGGCCCAGCGGGTCGCGTTCTTGAGGAAGAACGGCTCGAGCGTGCCGGCGACGAGGTAGGCGCGCGGAAGTGAACTGGGCATCACGGCAGGTGGCCGGTAACCTCCGCCCGGCGATGCGCAGAAGACCGCGCCGTAGATGCCGGGATGGCCCAGCCCCATGGCGAGGGCGAATTCTCCGCTGGCGGAGACACCGGACACCGCCGTGCGCTCAGCGGGCAGCGCGACTCCGAAACGTGACCGCGCCCACTGGCGGACATCCTCGACGAAGAACTTCTCGTGGGCCGCGAACTGTTGCGCGTCAAAAACCGGCGAGTACTCGTGGAGCCGCAGCATCTCCTCGTCCAGCCGGTGGGTACCGACAATCATGGCCGGCGGGGCGCTGGCGGCCTCAAGGACGCCGCCCCACTGCGAGATCAACTGGCCGTCACCGGCGAAGACGACTGCCTCAGGCGCAACTGGCGGCATGTACACCGTCACCCGGCGGCCACCGTCGTAGTCGAGCGACTCAGTGACGATCTCTCCCGCGATGGACGACGACATTGTCACTGCCTCCTTGTCACCAGCGGGCCGCGGCCGCGTTCGCAGGGGTAATGCTCGCGGCTTCTTCGCTGCCGATCCAGCCGCCGCTGCGGGCGGCGCCACGGGACAGTGCACCGGCCAGGCAGCCGATCTGAGAGGAGATGAACAGCGGCGGCCCGCCCGGCAGACGCCAGTCACGCCTGCCCGCTCATAGCCGTAAACCCGGAAAATCCCCGGTTGACACGGCCCCGCTCCTTCAGGGATGACAGGCCGATGTTCACCGCGAGGATGCCAGCAGAGCGGATGTCCCTCCCAGGCGCCATTCCCCTGGGTGGCCGCTTGGGTCGACCCTTATGTGCCCGCGGTCGGCAAGCCTTCCGCCCGCTGGGACGGCCTCTCCGGGCGGGACGGGCCGCCGTCGCCCACGCCGTTCCCGGTGCCGTCCTTCCCCGCGACGGACTGCCTGTCGAGCTCTGCTTTCATCTGTTCCCTGACCGCCTGGACCTGCTCGCTGATCTCGGCAAGCCTGGGTGCGTACTTCAGGGTGCGCGCGTCGCGCCACAGGAGATCGTTCTGGTGCTGTTCCACGGCTAGATGATCAATTCCAAGGGGTGGCTCTGGCTGCGGAGACGAGGCGAGGGCGTCCAAGATCAGTTTGTGACAACAAACCTGGACACCCTCGCCACCGCACTGTACGTCAGGACCGATGACTGGCTGAAGGAATCGCCGCAGCTGGCGCCGTGGCGGCCGGCGATTGGCATGCCGCTGCGGCTGAGTGACGCTGAGCTGGTCACCCTGGCGGTCATGCAGGCCCTGCTGGGGTTCACCTCCGAGGCGCGGTGGCTGCGGCATGCCCGTGCTCATCTGCGGCACCTGTTCCCCTACCTGCCCCAGCAGCCTGGCTATAACAAGCGGCTGCGCGCAGCCGCCGGCCTGATCCGGCACGCCATCCGGGCCCTGGCTGACAGCACCACCGTCTGGACCGATGATGTGTGGGTCGTCGATTCCACCCCGGTGGAATGCGGCCGCTCCCGCGAGACCGCCAAGCGCAGCGACCTGGCCGGGTGGGCCGAGTACGGGTACTGCGCCAGCCACTCGCGGTACTTCTGGGGGCTGCGGCTGCACCTGGCCGCCACCCTGCAGGGCCTGCCCGTCGCCTTCGCCCTGGCCGGCGCCAAAGCCGATGAGCGCGACGTGCTGGCCGGCATGCTGGCCGCCGGCCCGGACCTGGTCGCCGCCCGGCCCGGCCAGACCCTGATCGGGGATAAGAACTACTACGGCCACGGCTTCGAGGCCGCCATGGCCGCGGAGGGGATCAGGCTGCTGCGGCCGGCCCGCAAAGGCGAGCCCGCCCGGGCCGGCGCGCACCTGTTCAAGCCACTGCGCCAGATCATTGAATCAGTCAACGAGACCTTCAAAGGCCAGCTCGACCTCGAACACCACGGCGGCCACACCCCAGCCGGGGTGATAGTCCGCGTCCTGCAGCGCATCCTCGCCCTGACCGCCGCGATCTGGCACAACGACACCACCGGCCAGCCCATCCTGCGATCCCTCGTCGCCTACGACAACTGACCTTGGAATTGATCATCTAGCTGTACCGACAGCAGTTGGGCCACGAAGGCGCTCATCCCGAACATGGCGCCGACGACCAGCGCGATGCCCAGCTCCCGCCAGGAACCCCCGAAGAAGATGCAGCCGATCCCGAACGCGAAGGCGAACAGGTTGATGCCGACGTAGACCCAGGAGAACCCCGTCGAGTTCAGTCGTGCGGGAAGTGCGATCTTCCCGAGGTAGACGTGCCAGTTGGGGCGCAGGTCGTCGCGCAGCTCGCGGGTGAGCTCGTCGTGGGCCCTGGCAAGCTCGTGATACCGGCTTAGCAGCTCCTCATAATCCGGACTCGGCACGTGTCGCCTCGTGGCAGTAAGCGGCTGCGGCAGGTCAGTCCACCAGTCTCTCCCCTGCGTCCCCGAGATGTCGAGGCATGCCGGGAGTGCCACCGGGGACGGGACCGGCAGGCCGACGTGCTCCGAATGGATGCCGACACCAGCGTCTGGCCGACGAACAACATCAGCGAGCGCGGCGTCCGCCCACTGAAGACCCAGCCCAGCCGGATTTCCCAATGGCCGTTGACACGCTTCAGCAGTGATCGTCTTCCTGGCCCCCACCTGACGCCTCACCCGGCGCGCGCGCATCCCTCCCGCGGTCACTCGTTCCCGCCAAGTGCAGCCATCAGGGTAGCTACCGCTACGAGCCTGCCCTCGCCTCGAGAGCTCTGGTTGGACTGCCCTATCGCGCTGTGTGGGTGGTACCACCGTCCGTTCGGTCAAGGGTCTCTATTCCGAACGGACGGTGGTGCTTTCCCTCGCCTCACTGGGACGGGCGGGACGGGCTCAGTGGGTGGCCTCCTGGGGCAGTTGCTCGGCCACCGCCCCGGGCTGGGCCGCGTGCCCGGGCCACCAGGCCCGGCGCCCGATGAGCGCGGTCAGGCTGGGGGAGAAGAACATGGCCATGACGAACGCGGCCAGCGCGATCCCGGCGGCGACCGCGAAGCCGAGCTGGGACAGGATCGTGTTCCCGGCCAGTGTCAGCGAGGCGAAGGTACCGGCCAGGATCAGCCCGGCCGCCGCGATCGTCGGTGCCGCGTGGCGGAACGCGACGCTGGCCGCCTGCCGTGGCGGCATGCCCTCCTTGGCCTGCTCACGCAGCCGGGCGATCATCAGGATGTTGTAGTCGGTGCCGAGCGCGACCACGAACAGGTACATGTAGACCGGCAGCAGGAAGACCAGGCCGGTCTGGCTGCCCAGGCCTTGGAATACCAGGACGCTGGCCCCGAGCGTCGCGCCGAAGCCGAGCACGACTGAGGCCAGCAGGTACCACGGGGCGACCACGCTGCGCAGCAGCAGTCCCAGGATGAGCAGGATGATGAGGGCGGCGGTGGGGAACACGACGGCGTAGTCGTGGTTGACGGCCCTCTGGATGTCGGCGAACACCGCGGTGGTGCCGCCGACCAGCGCGGACGTGCCGGCGGGCGCGGCCGCGTGGACGGCCGGGCGCAGCTGGTTCTTGAGCACGTTCACCGCGGCCGTGGACTGCGGGTTGTAGGAGAGCGTCACGGTGTAGTCGGCGGTGGCGCGGTCCGCGCTCAGCTTGGGCGGCGCTACCGCGCCCACGCCGGGCAGCGTCTTCAGCTTCGCGCCGAACGCGGTCAGGTCCGAAGCTGGCAGTGCGCCGCCCGAGGTCTGGTGCAAGAGCACGAGGGTCGGGTCGGTCGCGCCGGGCGGCAGGCCCTTCTCCAGGGTCTTGAGCGCCGTCTGTGATTCGGCGTTGCTGGGGATGCCCGCCGAGGACAGGTCGAAGGTCGGCTTATAGCTGAACGCCCCGATCGCCAGGACCGCCAGGACCAGGCCGGAGACGAGGGCATAGACCCCTGGCCGGCGGCCGAGGGAACGGCCGATGGCCGCGAAACGCGCCGCCTTGGGTTCGCGGCGCCACGCCTTGGACGGCCAGAACACGCGCGGGCCGAGCAGCGACACGACCGCGGGGACCAGGGTCAGCCCGGCGATCAGCGTGACCGCGACGGCGATGGCCAGCGCCGGGCCGATCGACCGCAGCACGCTCAGCGTGGACAGTAGCAGCGCGAGGAACGCGGCAATGACCACGCCCGCGGCCGACGCGATCACCTCGCCGACCCTGGCCACCGCGCTGACCATCGCCTGCTTGGGGTCCTCGCCGTTGCGCAGCCCCTCCCGGTAGCGGAACATCAGGAACAGGATGTAGTCGGTTCCGATGCCGAACAGGACGACGATGAGGATCGTCGAGATCGAGCTGTCGGTATTGAGGTTGAGCGCCTTGTTGACGTCGCTGATCAGGCCGGTCGCGACCTGGGAGACCAGGGCGATGACGATGAGCGGCAGCACGGCGATGATCGGGCTGCGGAAGATCACCAGTAGCAGGATCAGGATCAGGACGAGCGTGGCGAGCAGGACGACCTGCTCGGCCCGCTGGCTGGATTGCCGGCTGTCCAGCTGCTGGGCGGCTGACCCGGTCACCCCCTCGTTCAGGCTGGTGCCCGCCATCAGCGGCTTGATGTCGGCGCGCAATACCTTGATCGCGTCACTGGCCGCCGTGCTGGAACCGTTGACCACGTTGTTGGGCATGGCGACCAGCGCGGTCTGCACCAGCCGGTTCGGCGAGGCTGGGCCAGCCGTGACGCCCACGATGTTGTGGATGTGCCTGGCGTTGAGCGACGAGGCGATCGAGGCGATCTTGGCTGAGTCGGCGGCGGTCAGCTTGCCGCCATCCGCCCGCGAGAACACGATGATGGCCGCCGCCGTGGTCACATGCCCGGCCTCCGGGAACGCTTTGTCCTGCAAGCTCGCGGCCCGGATCGACTCGTAGCTCTTGGGCAGGAAACTGCTCTCATTGCTCGTGGTTGGCAGGCCAGGCGAGGTGGCGATGACGGCGACTGCGACCACCAACCAGGCCAGGATGGTCAGCCACGGGTGGCGCACCACGGCCCGTCCGAGCCCGCCGAACGGCCCCGGGCCCGCGGTGAGCGTCCTGCGCCCGCCACCAGCCGCACGGCGGACCGCGGAGCCGGTCGCATCTGCGTGTTTGTTGCTTACCATGTCTCTTCCTCGGTGTGTCTTGCCTCGGTGCGGGATGTGGTCATCCGGGTCGGGGGTTCCAGCGGAAGGCGCGAGCCCAGGTCAGCGGTTGAGGTCTCGCCGGGACATCAGGACTTAGGCGATCTTGCGGTGGTAGGTGGCCATGGCGAGGGCGTACGCGACGATGAGGATGCCGAGGCACCAGGCGAGGGCGGTCCAGATGCTGGTGCTGACTGGCTGCTGGGCGAGCAGGTCGCGGATGGTGTTGACGATGGATGTCACGGGCTGGTTGTCGGCGAAGGCGCGCACCGGGCCGGGCATAGTGTCGGTGGGCACGAATGCCGAGCTGATGAACGGCAGGAAGATGATCGGGTAGGCGAAGGCGCCCGCACCTTCGGCGGTTTTGGCGGACAGGCCGGCGATGACGGCGATCCACGTCAGCGACAGGGTGAACAGGACGAGGATGCCGGCGACGGCGAGCCATGCCGCCGCTCCTGCGCTGGTGCGGAAGCCCATGGCCACGGCGACGAGCACGACGAGCACGAGCGAGATCAGGTTGGCGGCCAGCGAGGTCAGCACGTGTGACCACAGCGCGCTTGAGCGTGCGATCGGCATGGACTGGAATCGCTCGAAGATCCCGCTTTGCATATCGGTGAAGAGCCGGACTGCGGTGTAGGAGATGCCCATCGCGATCGTGATGAGCAGGATGCCGGGCAGCAGGTAGGTCACATACCGGCCCGGCCCGGTGTGGATCGCGCCGCCGAACACGTAGACGAACAGCAGCAAGAGGGCGATCGGCATGATCGCGGTCGTGATGATGGTGTCCAGGCTGCGCGTGATGTGGCGCATGGACCGGCCGGTCAAGACGGTGGTGTCGCCGAAGAAGTGCGTGGTCATCGTTGTTCCTTGGTTGTGGGCGGCGTCGTTGCCAGCCCGCTGTCGTTGCTGCCATTACCGTCGTGGCCGGTGATGGCGAGGAAAACCTCTTCGAGGCTTGGCTGTTTTTCGACGTATTCGGCTTTGGCGGGCGGGAGGAGCTGTTTCAGTTCGGCGAGGGTGCCGTTGGCGATGATCCGTCCCTGGTGCAAGATCGCGATCCGGTCGGCGAGCTGCTCGGCCTCGTCCAGGTACTGCGTGGTGAGCAGCACCGTGGTGCCCCGCCCGGCGAGCTGCCTGACGCTGTTGTGCACCTCGAGGCGAGACTCCGGGTCCAGCCCGGTGGTCGGTTCATCCAGGAAGATCACCGGCGGGTTGCCGATCAGGCTCATCGCGATGTCCAGGCGGCGGCGCATGCCCCCCGAATACGTGGCCACCCGCCGCTGCGCCGCGTCGGTGAGCTGGAAGCGGGCCAGCAGGTCATCGGCGATCTGGCCGGCGCCCTTCAGGTGGCGCAACCGGGCCACCAGCACCAGGTTCTCCCGCCCGGTGAGGATCTCGTCCACCGCCGCGAACTGCCCGGTGAGGCTGATCGACTCCCGCACGTCCGCCGGTTGCGTGGCGACACCGAAGCCATCAACGGTGACCATCCCCGCGTCAGCCTTAAGCAGCGTGGACAAGATATTCACGATCGTGGTCTTGCCCGCGCCGTTCGAGCCAAGCAGGGCGAAAATGCTGCCCCGCGCCACCTCGAAATCCACGCCACGCAGCACACGCAGCTCCTTGTACGACTTCTCCAGACCCTGCACGCGGATGGCTGCGTCGGTGGTCATTCCTGTTCCTCTCGCTCTGCGTCCTCGATCGCCTTGGTCAGCCGGGCGCGTTCCTTGTCGATCCATCTCTTTCCGGTGTAGGCCTGCGCGAATGTATCGGCGAACTCGACCGGGTCGTCGCCGACGATCGCGCGCACAGGCGTGCCGTCGGCCGCGGCACGCTCCCAGAGGTCGGCGAAGTCGCCGAACATCTTGACGGCGGTCTCGCCGTCCGTGACGCCCCCGTAGTACATGAAGTACCGCTCCAGCGCCTTCGCGACGGTGCTGTACGGCTCGGGCAGAGCCTCGATGCGGGCTCTGTCCTGCCTGTACTGCTTCTTCTGCTCGAGCGACCCGGTGACCAGCTCGATCCACTTCGCTGCCATTTCACTTGCCTCCTTCGCGGAGCTGTTCCAGCCGTTCTGTGAGGAAGCTCCAGGTCCTCCAGAACTCGTCGAGATATTCGCGTCCCTGAGCGTTGAGGGAGTACACCTTGCGCGGCGGTCCCTTCACGGAGGGGACCTTCTCCACGTCGACGAGGCCGCGCTGCTCGACCCTGATGAGCAGCGCGTAGACGGTCCCTTCGGCGATGTCGGAGAAGCCCTGCTCCCGCAGCCACGCCGTGATCTCGTAGCCGTACGCGGACCGGCCGGACAAGATCGCCAGAACGATGCCCTCCAGCGTCCCCTTGAGCATCTCCGTCACCGGCTTGGCCATGGAACACCTCCTCCCGCAGCTACTCAGTCTTACTGACTACAGGTACACAGTAACACTAGCTACCGGTACTTAGCAAGGAAGAATAGTGGAGGTCTGACTGCGCATACCAGGGCGGGGTCAGCTGGCGAGGGCCGCGGCGATGCGGGTGAGCGCGGTGCCGCCGTTGGACGGGTCGGGCTTGACGGTGGCCATTGCGCTTCCTCCTTCCGGTGTGCGTTTCGTCCTCCGCACGCTAGGAAGATCCGGCGGGCCAGGCGTCCCCCGAAAGGGGAAATGCCGGGTGGAATCTTCCGGGAGCACCGGGCACCAAGGTGTAACCTGGCCCGGCGTTGGTGCCGGGCCGTCGTGGGGATGCGGTGACCCGGCCGGGCTGCGACGGCCCGCAACTGGGCAGGGGCCCCTGACGGCGCCTGCCGGCGGGTTTCGACGCGGCACCTGGTGCTGCCGTCTGCCGCCCGCCGGGACGGGCGGCGCGTCAGGGATGCGGCACAGTTCGCGGGCCCGGGCCACGCCCTCGGTGCGGTTGGCCGCGCCGAGCTTGCCCCAGGACGTGGCCCACATGCTTTTGAACGTGTCCAGGGTGACCACCAATTCGCGGGCAATGGCCTGGTTCGACCGGCCCGCCGCCAGCATCCGCAGGGCCTTCAGCTGCGGCGGTCAGCGGCCAATGGTGCCGGAGGGCCGGGATCAGGCGCGGGCGGCCCGGCGGCGAAGGCACGCTGGAGCCGGGCCAGTACCCGAACGGGACGCCCGGGGCTGCCGCGGAAGATTCCACCCGGCATTTCCCCTTTCAGGTGACGCCATGCCGCGTGCTGCTTCATAGCGTGCAGATCACGGAATCTGACGGGAGGACGGTACGGATGAGCGACACGGCGCGGTCATCGCGCTACGAGATCCGCGTCGAGGGGGTCTTGGACCCGCGCTGGACGGCCTGGTTCGAGGACCTGGCGATCGGCAGTGACGACAGCCAGACGGTCATCTCCGGCCCGGTCGCGGACCAGGCCGCCCTGCACGGGCTGCTGAACCGGGTCTGCGACCTCGGCCTGGTCCTGATTTCGGTGCGTCGGCTCGGTCCCGGTTAACCGAGATTGACCCCGCGAGGAGGACACCATGCATCCAGCCATGCTGCGGCAGTTCACCGCCGGCCACATCCGGGGCCGACCACCGAGGCCGGTGACGCGCGGCGGGCCGGAACGCGGGAATGCCGGCATCGGCCGCGGTGCCCGGATGCTGCGGCGCCGGGTCGCAGTGCGGCCAGGGTCGTGGCAAATCATCCCGGGCAGGGGTGGAGCCTGCTGTGCAACGGCGTGGTGCTGTTTGACGACGGCGGGGCACTGCTTCCCGACGGCCGGGCCGTGGCTCCGGCCACCGCCGGCCCAGTCCGGACGGCGGCATGAAGGCGTCCCGGGGCAATGATGCGGTTCCGGAAACTGAGACCCCGGAAGCCCGGATGCCAGACATCCGGGTCCCGAAGAACCAGACGCCGGGGCCGGCCGGGACAGGGTGGCGGCGCGGGCCGCTGTTCGCCTACCTGGCCGCGCTGGCCGCGCTGGCCGCCATCCCGGTGCACCTGTACTGGGCGCTGGGCGGGACCTGGGGGCTGCCCGGCGGGGCCGCAACAGCTGAGCTGCCCGGGATACAGGTGACCAACCTGGCCGTCTCGGTACTGCTGGCGTGCGGGGCGCTGTTCCTGCTCGGGCTGACCCTGCCCTGGTCGCGCCGGCCGCCGGCCGTGCTTATGCTCGCGCCGGTGTGGGCCGGCGCGGTGGTGTGCAGCTCGCACGCCCTGTTCGGCATCGCCGCCAAGGGCCTGTACGTGGCGGGCGTGCATGCTGCGGTCAGCTGGCCCGAGCATGAGCTGACGGCCGCGCAGAAGAACCTGGCGGCGCTGCGCGACCTCGGTATCTTCGAGCCCTGGTTCCTCGTCTTGGGACTGCTGCTGGCGCTGGCCGGCTACGGGTTCGCGCCTACCGCGGCCAGGGGCCGCCAGTGGACGCTATCGCTGCTCGCCGCGATCGTGCTGATCTGCGCGTTCGGCCTCGTCCTCGCCGTCACACATCACACCTTCGCGGTGTCCTAAGGCGACCGGCAGGCTGCACGCGCCCTCGCACTCACAGTAGGTTCAGCTCGCGGGCCCGGGCTACGGCCTCGGTGCGGTTGGCCGCGCCGAGCTTGCCGAGGACATGGCCGACATGTTTCTTGACGGTGTCGAGGGTGACCACGAGTTCGGCGGCGATGGCCTGATTCGACCGGCCCGCCGTCAGCATCGTCAGTACCTCCAGCTCGCGGCTGGTCAGCGGGTCGATGAGGCCGGGCACTGCGGCGGTGTCCCGCCCGGAACCCGGCGCGGGCGGCCCGGCGGCGAAGGCACGCTGGAGCCGGGCCAGGTAGCCGAACAAGACGCCCGCGGCCGCCTGGCCGGATCGCTGGCCCACGATGAGCCGGCCGAGCAGCGCGGCCATCGGCGCGCCCTCGTCGGCGAAGACCCGGACGTAACCCTGCGGGCAGGCGGGCATGAGCGCCCCGGTCAGGGCCGTGACCGCGCTTGCCTCATCGCCGGTAGCGGCCAGCGCCAGCCCCCGCAGCGCGCCGATCTCGATCAGGCTGCCGGTACGGTCCTGGGCGGCCGCCGTGGCGTGCAGCCGGTCCAGCAGGGCCAGCGCCTGCCCAGGCCGGCCCTGGGCGAGCAGGACCCTGGCCAGCACCAGGTGCCCGGATTCGCGCGCGTAGTCCGGCTCATCGTCCGGGCCGAGGTTGTTCTCCTGCGCCCAGCGCGCTACTCCAGCCACATCGCCTTGGGTCAGCAGCAGCCGCGCCTGCTGGGCCGACACGGGATTCAGCGGACCCGCTGGGCCCGGCGATGCTTCTCCGGCCTCGCCCATCGCCTCCAGCGCCCCGGCCGGATCACCCATGGCCTCACGGATCCAGGCCAGCGTCACCAGGCCCGCGGCCAGCGGCTCGGAATAGACGAACCGGCGGCACAGCGCGATGCCGTCGGTCACCTGCCGTAGCGCGGCTTCAAGTTCGTTCCGCTGGTAGGCCACCTCGGCCAGGCCCACATACGCAGGGCCCGCCATCGGCGGGGCGGGCTGGCCGGGCGGGGCGGCGAACTCCAGGGCCTGCAGGCAGGTCCGGACCGCCGCGTCCAGACGGCCCTGGGCCTGCTGAACCTGGCCGAGCTGATACCCGCCGTACGCCGCCAGCGTGCGCTGGCCAACCGTTCGCCACGCGGCAATGCTGGACGTGAAGGCGCACTCGGGCGCCGCGAGCCGGCCGCGGAGCCATCCGCCGGTGGCCAGGTTCCACCGGGCGAGGGACTCCACCAACCGCTCGCCTCCGCCGAGCTCGGCCAGGACCTGTTGCGCGAACGCGGCCGTGTTCTCGGCGTCTCCGCGATGCTTGGCGAGATAGCTGCGAATAAGCGCGATCAGCGCGGGGACGTTTACCAGCATGCTGCCCGCCCGTCCGGCTGTCGGCTCGAATGGCTCCTCAGCCGCGCCTCCGACCGCGCGTTCGGCTGCGCCGAGAAACGGCTCGACCGCCCCCAGATTGCCGCCGGTGGCGGTCATCAGTGCCTGCACGAGCAGCAGCCGGGGACGGGACCGGGCCAGGTCAGGAGGGAGCGCCGATACCCAGCGCCGGATCGTCGCTCCCTCGCTGCGCCAGTAGTAGAACGTGTCGAAGTGCCGCTCGATCAGCCGGGCAGCCCGGGTCATCTCCCCGGCAGCAGCCGCGTGGCCGATCGCGTCATCGGCCATCCCGTGCTCCTCGCACCAGGCCGCGGCGTTGCGGTGCAACGTCGGCACGCGGCCGGGCTGCTCTTCCTGCAGGCGGGCGCGGAGCAGGTCGGCGAACAGGTGGTGATAGCGCCACCAGCCGCGCACCTCATCCAGCGGGATCAGGAACAGGCCCGCTCGTTCCGCCCGCTCGAGCAGCGCCTGGCTGCCCTCGCGGCTGGTGATGGCGTCGCACAACGGGCCGCTGAGCCGGTCTAGCACCGAGGTCTCCAGCAAGAACGTGCGCAGTTGCTCGTCCTGCCGCTCGAGCACCTCTTCGGCCAGGTAGTCCAGGACGTAGCGGTGGCTGCCGGTGAACGCGGCCACGAAGGCGGCGGCATTGTCATGTCCGCGCAGTGACAGGGCGGCCAGCTGCAACCCGGCCGCCCAGCCTTCGGTCCGGGCCGCCAGCGCCGCCACCGACGCATCCGGGAGAGCCGATGCCGCGT
Source organism: uncultured Actinomycetes bacterium (assembly GCA_963837515.1). GTDB lineage: Bacteria > Actinomycetota > Actinomycetes > Streptosporangiales > Streptosporangiaceae > RYN-230. Next base: position 2,365 of record CAWINT010000008.1, on the reverse strand, counting down.
GCTGGAGCAGCTTCCCGGCCTCCGCGGGCGTGAACCGCAGCTCGGCCACGCGTATCTCGGTCAGCTGGCCGCGTGCCCGCAGCCGCGCCAGCGACAGCGGCGGATCGCTGCGGCTGGCCAGTACCACGCATATCCCGGCCGGCCGGTGCTCGACCAGGAACGAGAGCGACTCGTGCACCTGCTGCGCGCTGATTACGTGGTAGTCGTCAAGGACAAGCAGGGCCTCCTCCCCGGCCAGATCGTTGATCAGCGCGGTGACCAGGCCCTGGAACGACGTCGGCGCTGGCGGGCCGAGCATCGGAGCCACCCGTTCGCCGGTCCCCGGACGGGCCCGGTCCAGCGCGGCTACCGCGTGGCGCCAGAACCGGGCCGGGTCGTTGTCCCCCGCGTCCAGCGAGAGCCAGGCGACCGGGTGCTCGCCGATCCGGGCCCAGTCGGCGAGCAGGACTGTCTTGCCGTATCCGGCCGGGGCGGCGGCCAGGATGAGCCCCCGCGCTAGGCCCTCATCCAGCCGTGCCGTCAGCCGCGGCCGTAGCACCTGGCCGGGGCGCGACGCGGGGATGTGCAGCTTGGTAGCCAGCAGGACATCCCGCTCCGGCGCCGCCACCGACGACTCAACCATCACTGATCTGCACGCTATGCGTCTCCGCGATCCTCCGTATCGCTGCTGGGAAGGAACCATCGCGAGCCGGCCTGCGCTTCCCAGGGGAGCGGCTCAGCCGTTCCATTGCCCTGGCCGACCTGACCTCCACCACTTTCCTCTGACCTTCGGCCGCAATCAACCCTTCACCGACCGGGCCATGGCACCGATGAGCAGTTGACCGTCGGCGATGCGGGGCTCGATGGGCTGATGCGACGAGATCCATCGCGGCGCAGCGTGCCCAGCATTGCCACGCGTGCCGAGTTCAGCTGGGCCATGCCGAGCCGCGCAAGCTCGGGCGCGCATAGTTTCACATCCGGCCAGCCCGGCAGCGAAGGAACGCCAGCCGCTGTTGGGCCTGCTCGATCAGGTGCGGCTGACTGATGGCGGCCGGGACCTGGACAACTACCTGTTCCCTATCGCCCGGCGGCTTGGCCCGGAGCGTGTCGCCGCCATGTTTGCGGCAAAGCAGGAGGACGCAGATCTCCCGCCGGACACGGAGGCTTGGCTAGCGCCCAAGGATCCGTACGCGCCGGCCTTGCTGCAAATCGCTCTGGCCGGCTCGCCGATCCGGTGGCCGCCCGAGTCTGTGTTCGGCGCGGGGGACCGGGAGGCCCTGGCCGGACGACTGCGTCACGGGCTTTCTCCTGTGCCGCGCTGAGAAGAGGGGCACTCCCGTCGCCTACCGGCCACGTCGGCAATATAGGGGTTACTGCGGGGTGAAGTCGCCTGCAGCGTCGCCCCGGCGGGCTCGCCCGCCACGTCTATGCCGATCACTTGGTCTCACCCGCGGCGAAACACCGTGGGCAGCCCGATGATTTCACCCAGCCGGTTGCCGAAGGTGACTGCCTTGCGGATTCAGGTCTCAGCGGCCCGGAGATCCGTGGAGGGAGTGCTGCCATAGAGATCAAAAAGACCTGACCGCCTTCCGGCGATCAGGCCCCTGACCTGCACTTACTTGGTAGCGGGGGCGGGATTTGAACCCGCGACCTCTGGGTTATGAGCCAAGCCGACACTGTTCAACCCCGCCCGGCACTCGCCGGTCGCCTTCGACAGGGCATCATCAAACGACTACAATGTAGTCATGAGTAAGCGTGCCGCCACCCCAGTCCGGTTCGATCCGGCGGTAGCCGACCGGCTGTCCTCTTTCGCCGCCGCCAACCCTGGCATGTCCTTGTCATCAGCGGCCAACCGGCTCGTAGACGAAGCGCTGCGCATGGGCGAGCATCCTGGCATCGTGTTCCGCCCGGGACCTACCGGACGCCGGGCAGGGCTGATCGGCGGCCCCGATGTGTGGGAGGCCGTCCGGGCAGTCAAGTCCGCCCGCGCATCAGAACCCGGCCTACCAGAAGAAGAACTGCTCCACCTGATAGCCGAGAACACCGGCATGCCTGCACGATCGTTGCGCATTGCCATCCGGTACTGGGCGTCCTATCCCGACGAAATAGATGCCGAGATCGTAGCCGCCGACGCGGCCGACCAGGCGGCCGAACAAGCCTGGCGGCGTGAACGCCGGCTGCTCGCGGGGTGAGCGTGTGAGCCGACTGCTGCTGGACGAGATGCTCTCTGCCGCCATCGCCGGGCAATTGCGCGCCAAAGGCCACGACATCGTCGCCGTTGTGGAGGATCCGGCACTGACCGGTTTAGCGGACGATCAGATCCTGGCCCACGCCACCGCGGCTGGACGCGTCCTGGTGACAGCGAATATTAAGGATTTCATGCCCC
>CAWINT010000007.1:0-348032 GCA_963837515.1 uncultured Actinomycetes bacterium | reverse complement strand
GTGACGTTCGCGCCGCCCGCCATCTGGGTCAGGGTGCCCAACTCGGCCGCTGCCGACTGGGCGTTGCTCTCTGCTGCTGCTGCATTCACCAGGCCGTTGCCGTTGCCGAAGGCGGCGTTCTGGGCACCCTGGGCTCCCGCGCCCCACGTGGCGGCCATCTGCTGGCCGTAGGCGTTGTATAAGAGCTGGTCGCCGAGTGGCTCATGCCCGTCGCACGCATCCAGCCGCCGAACGTCCCGGCCGCCCGGACAGCCGTCTGGCCGAAGGTAGCGGGGCCACCCCCGAGGCCCCGAGGACCCCCAGGACCCCCGCCACCCGGGCCACCCGGGCCACCCGGGCCTGCAGAGCCACCAGATCCGCCGCTGCCACCCGGGCTGCCGAAGGCAGCACCGCCGCCGTTAGCTCCCCCTGCCAGCGGCCATGGAGCCCATCGTGGGCTGGGCCGGGAGGACGAGCCCGAGCCGCCCAGGCCCTGGCCGAGGATGATGCCACCACGCTGCTGGGACGACGCCAGGCCCATGGCCCCGTTGCCCCCGGAGGCCATCTCGTCTAAGGAGCCCCGGGTGACGCGGTCTGGCCCTCGCCCATCATCCCCATGGCCGGATGACGGAGCATCCCGCCGCCCATGGCTGTGGCCATGGACGAGACGGTGGACTTGAGGTCGTCTACCGCGCTCTTGAACGTGCTCGATGCTCTGCTGTAAATCGTTGGTCCCTAATAACCCGCCCGCGCCGGCCGTCCCTAACTCCCCGGCCATCGTGCATCCTTTGAACACTTCTTCTAACCATCAAGTCTAGCGGCCAGGGCCCGGCTCATCTTGGCGTCTGTCAACTCTCCGCGTTCGCCTGGCTTCACACGGTGTGCCACCTCAGGACCTCGCCCCGGGCGTCGGACGTCAACACCACTGTCCAGCTCCCGCCACACCACATGGACACCTTTGTTCGATAAACTATGACTACCAGTAACGTCTAGGAGGTAGGTAGTGGACCGCACGATCCAGTTATGGATGGACCACGACGTCATCGAGCAACTCGAAGCCCTGCGCCCCGCATACGGGGACATCAGCCGCAGCGCGCTGATCCGGATGGCGATCCGCCAGTTCCTCGACCGGCAGGCAGGCAAGTAGATGCCAGCCGCGAAGTCGAAGACCCCCAGCCCTGACGCTCCCCTCCGGAGGTTACGGCCGACCGGTGGCTGGATCGAACGGGAGCCCACGGAGTACACCGTCCGCGCCCAGCACGCGGAGGAGGCGCTGACCCTGGCCCTCTACTGCCACGCCGTCCATCAGGGCAAGATCCCCGCGAAGTACGCCGGGCGCGTAGCCCATTCGGTGGCCGAGTTATCCGAGCTGCCCGGACTGCGGACGTTCTCCGTATGGATCGGCTCCAAATGTGACGACGATCGCAAGGTCCTCGCTACCGAGATTCTGGAGGTCACAGATGCCGCGTAATCAAACGTCACCCTGCCCAAGCCGATCGGCAAACCGGTGCTCATGGACTGCGCCGAGTGCGGGGTCTGCCACAAGCTCATCGGGGTCCGCCCCGAGACGTCGTTACTGGCCGACCACGCAGCCCACCCGAACGTCCGGCCCCGTGGCGTGTTCGCGTTATGCTAGGGCTCTGGGCAGGGCCCCGTCCGGGCCTGTGGTGCCATGGGGCCGCGACAGACCGGCTGACTCGTGATCCCTGCTCCCCCACCAATCACACGGCCCCGTCCGGTGGAGATCTGCCGGGCGGGGCCGAGTGCGGAGAGGTGCAGCGAATCTGTCTACCCAAGGATGTCACGATGCCAGCGCGACTTCTCAAGTCTAGCGCCGTTGGCCCGGTCGTCTGTTCCCCGCGAGCCATCGTGGAATGTGTGTATTACAGCGAAGCCCCCGGGCGAACCCGGGGGCCTGTCACTGTGTGGGCTGGGAGCCTGGTGGGGCTAGCGAGGCGGGTCAATCGCTGCGGATGAGCACGCTGCGCTTCGGGCGAACATCCCGCCAGCTATTCCAGTTGACGATGTCGTGGGCGGTGGCCCACGTGATGTTCCACCGGTCAGCTAGTTCCTGCTTGTCGTAGTCGCCCGTACGCCACAGACGGCGCATCCCCCTGTTATGCGGATTTCCGCATAACTGCGACTATGCGGCGTGGCTGATTATGCGGCGCCTTCACCCGCCACGACCGCCACCACCAGCCAGAACAGCGCGCAGGCCACGATCACGCCGCATAATCAGCCACGCCGCATAGTCACGGACATCGTCGGCCGTGACCACATTGTTCCGCTTGTTCCGGCCTGGTCGACAGGGTCGAGAACTTGACGTTGCCCGGCTCGTAGCCCTTGCTGTTGTCGATCCGGTCCAGCGTGTACCCGGGCTCCCCGAAGTGCTCCAGCTCTCGCCGTACTCGATGAACGCCCGGAGGTCATCGCGCCACTCCTGGCAGACCGTGATGCCCCGGCCGCCGTAGCCCGGGTAGCTTTTGTGCTCGGGATTGTGGCAGCGGGCGATCATGCTGTGCCAGGTGTCATACAGCGGGTGCTCGGACAGTCCGTGAGTCCGCATCCGGGCGGACAATTCTGCACGGTGATAGTGCCCACAGGATCTGGTGGCACCGGAACACAGAGCGTCCCAGTTGATGATCTTCTCGATTCCGCACGAGATCGGCAGAGGGCGGCCCGATCTCGACGTGATCCTTTCCGGCGTGGCTTCCACCGGTCGGGGTCGATGATGGTCCACTCCCAGATCTGCTGCCCGGCCTTGAATGGTAACTTTTTCATACGGCTACGATACCACGTACATGCAGGTCAGGGAAAAGATGTGGCATCTGTGGAGAGTGTCCACGAAGACCTGAGCCCGTCCCGGCATGCAGCTAGCGGTACCGGGACGGGCTCGGGGCCTACAGGTCAGGCAGCGACGGGCTCCAGCTCGTCCCGCGCGCCCTCGGTCGTGGCCGCCACCTGGACGGCGCTGGCCGTTCCATCCGCGAGCGGTGCGGGTGGGCCGCGTACGGGTTGGGCTCTTGACCGTGCAGCGCTCCCCCACGCCCGAGGCGCACGACGGGCACTCCACGGTGTGGATCGCGAGGGCGAACAGCTCCCGCTGCTGCGCCAGGCGCTCTTCCCGCGCTGCCGCCTCCTGCTCGATCCAGACGGCCTCGGCCATCTCCCGGCGGTGCTGGGCCAGCTCGAAGCTGTTCAGGCCCACGACGAGCGCGCGGATCTCGAAGAGGGTCGCGAGGCGCAGGACCTCGCCGCCGACCGTGGTCACGGTGTACATCGGGTCGGAACGGCGGCCGGGCTGGCAGCCCTTGACCCAGCTCACGAGGTTGCCCTCCGCGACGTGGCGGCGCAGCTCGGCCTCGATGTTCGTGCGAGAGATGTTCATGATTCCTCCAGGTTGTTGAGCGGCCCTGTGCCGCCGTCATTGGGTTGGTGCCGGATGGTCAGGTGGTCGCCCGGGTGCGCCGGTTCAGGGTGCTGAGCGCCGCACGGTAGGCGGCCAGACGCGTCGGCTGGGGCGGGTTCGTGCTGTACGCGACGGTCATCGCCCGGTCCACGACCCACACGAGGTCGGAGGTGGGAAACGTCTGGAGCATGGCCCAGAACGCGCGCCTGTCGGCCGCCTCGATCTTCGCCGCGATCGTCGTCCGGCTCAGCTCCATGACGGTCACTGTCCCTCCTTGCAGTGCTTCTGTCCCAGCTCGGCCCACTCGTAGTCGATCAGCAGGCGCTCGTGCCGGACCATGTCCTCGATCACGGCGGCCCGGTACTTGCGGCTGGCGAGGCGGTGACCCGCCCGCCAGACCTTGACCCGGATCGGCCGACGCTTGGCGATCGGCTCGATCGCGAACGACACGACCGTGAGCGACCCGAGGAACACGAGGAACGCCGTCACTTTGCCCCCCATCAGGCGTACATGAGGACGTCGGCGGCGGCCTGAGCGAACACCCCGGCCTCGTACTCCCCGCCCTCGGGCGCTCCCTCTTCGGTGTGGCAGGCGCACAGGCACGGCTTGGCCTGGCCGAGCAGCTCGGGCGCGATGTAGCCGTGCAGCCACGGTGGTTGTCCTGAACACAGGCCACCGTGTACTGGAACGCGGCAGCGGTCTCGATGTCCTCCTGGTACTCACTGGGCGGCGGCAAAGGCTGCCCGGGGTGGTCGATGCGGAACAGGGTCTCTTCGCGCTGGCGTGCGGTCAGGTGGGGCAGGACAGTGCCGCCCGCCCGGGGCTTCGTGTCTGCCGTCATCGTCGCCATGTGGCCCTCCAACCTGCGATCTCGTTGGTCAGAAGCCTACTAGCCTGGCTACACCTGGTCAACCCTGGCCCCTCCTGACTAGGTACACAGAAGCAATGGCGCTACACACTTGTGGGCGCGGGCACGCGCGCCTGCTCGTCCGCAGGCGCGGCCACGGGTGCGCCGAAGGTGCGCCCGTACGCGCGGCCACACGTGCGGTCAGGTGCGCCCGGAGCGCCTTAGCCCGGTCCTGGCCGACCGGCAGCTCGCGCCGGATGCGCCTGAGCGACGGGACCCTGCACTCGGAGAGCATGCTCGCGAACGCGATCTCGGCATCCTGCGGTGTCACCCGGGAGCGCTTCTGGTTCGGGGCTGCCGCTGTCTCGGAAGCACCCTCGGGTGCGCTCTCGGGTGCGCTCTCGGGAGCGTCCCCGGGCGCGGACTCAGACGCAGACGCAGTCTCACTCTCCGTGGCTGCCACTGTGTCGGTTTCCGTTACCCCCCGTGGTGTACCCGCCAGGCGTGCCTGCTGCGTGAGCCAGCGCTCAAGAACGAAGCAGGCGATGGCGAACGACACGGCCGGGATGCCCGCCCATACGGCTGCCAGCGCCCCGTACCGGATGCCCGACTCGATGTTGGCGAACAGGCTGATGGCTACGCCCGGCACGATCGCGAGCCAGCCGAGCTTGCCGTCCTGAAGTAGGACGACGCTACCGACCGTGATCAGGCCGTCGATGCCGACCGGCATCAACCGGGCCGCCAGGAGAGTCTGGTGCAGGCTCAGCGACAAGTCCTCTATGTGCTGGTAGGACACGACAGCGCTGACTACAGCGACAGCGAGGATCGCCAGCCCGGCAACTACCCGTGAGAGCATGCTGCGGCCTGGTCAGGCGGCCCGGCGTGCGCGCCGGGTGTCCCTGATCTCGACCCGGTCGGCCGGGGACAGGCCGCCACGGATGCCGTTGTGCCGGATAGCCCTCGTGCCCAGGCCGATCTCTTCGGCCAGCGCCTGGGCCCGGCAGGCGAAGATGCGGGGGCAGCCGTCGCACAGCGTCCTCGCCAGCTCGCGCGCCCGCTCCCGGGCACCGGGACCGCGAAACTCGGGGAAGTACGAGTCCGGATCTCCGGTCGTGCAGTTCAGGGTGATGTCGCGTGGGGTGTCCATGCCGGACACGTTACCTGCCTGGTCAGGCCCAGGCAAGCCTGGCTCTAGGAGGCTGCACCTTTACACACATACAACGCATGCCCGCTGGGTGGCGTCTGGCATGGCGTCGCTAGCTGATGGCTTCGGCTGAACGACGGGACCTGGCAAACGTCCCTGGCCGTTGCGGCCGGGTTACCCTCCCGGCATGGACGAGCCGTTATCTAAGAACCCGATGTCAGCCGACGACTGGATTGCGCGCGAGCTGGCGAAGATGCCCCAGAGGCCGGAGTCGTGGAACGCTGAGACGCGCCGGTTATGGGGCCTAAAGTCAGGCGGTCCAGTCGATCTCGATGCACCCCGGGTCGAACCGGGCACCACGGCGGGTCTTGTTGACGACCACGGCTCTGATGTCGCGGCGTAGCCTCTCCCGCCGCATGTCGATGGTGTAGGACTTCCACTCGTCCAGCAGCGACGGGGCGTCCGCCTGCCGCTTGACCTTCGCCGCCGTCAGCGCTCGGGCCTGGTAGGTCAGGTCGGCTATCTCGTCTTCCATCGCGGCCACGAGGTCCATGGCGGCCGACGTGCTGATCCTCTTCGGGTGGCCCGGCTTGCGCCGCTCCATGACCTCCCTGATCTCCTGGCGCAGCTCCGCGATCCGGGCGTCATAGACCGTGTCGTCGATGTCGTCGTGCTCAACCGGCCCGAGCTGACGGCGGACGGCCTCCAGGAACAAGGCTTCCACGAGCTTGTCCAGGGCTGGCCCGGCGCGCTTAATGCCGCCGCAGCCGCCCTCACGCGTGACGCAGACATACCGGTGGATCGTGTCGCCCGTCTGGGTCTTGCCGTAGAGCCTGGTGCCACACTCCCCGCACCGGGCGATGCCGCTCAGCAGGTACCTCGCGTGCAGCCGTGAGAACTCGTGCTCGCGCCGCCTGGTCCGGCGCTCTTCCAGGGTGGCCACGCACGCCTTCCACTCCGCTGGTGTGACGACGGGCTGCCAGTCGCCTATGACGGGCTGGCCGTCCACGTACAGGACGTGGTCTGGCAGCCAGAGGTTCTTCGCCTCCCGCCGGTCCTGGGCCGACAGGTAGATCCGGTAGCCGCACACCCGGGGGTTGATCAGCCTCGTGAGGACCGTGTGGTCGCGCAGTGGCCCTTTGCCCTGGCCGTGGCCGTCACCCCGGCGTCGATCCACTCGCGGCGCACGGTGCCGACCGTCTTGCCCTTGGGCACGTCCCTGATCGCCTGGGCCAGCAGCTCAGCCTCGGCCGGGCGCAGGGTCTTGCGGTCGGGCTCCCAGCCGAACGCGCGCTTGCCCCCATGGTTCTTGCCCTGCTCGGCGGCGGACCTGTTGCGCCGGGTGACGCGCCTGCGGGTCGCTGAGACCTCCATACCGCCCATGACGGCCTGGACCACGAACATGGCCCGGCCCTCGTCGGTGGACAGGTCTGTGCCGCCCATGACGCTGCGCCCGATGTAGCGGGGGTTCATCCGGAAGATCCGGGTCACCCGGGCGGCGTCCAGCTCCAGCCGGGCCACCCGGTCGGCATGGTAGAAGAGGAAACCCTGGATCACCCCGGCCTCAAGGTCCTGGAGCATCTCCTCGAAGTCCGGGCGTGTCACATGCTCGTCGGCGGCGGTTATGTCGTTGTCGTCATAAACTCGGGCAATGACGATCTGCGTTCCCAGCGAGGCGCTCAGGTCGTCGGACAGCTTCCGGATGTCCTTCTCCTGGGTCTTCACCCCCTCGCGGCTGAGCTGGCCGTTCTCGTCCTTGTCGTCGTCCGAGATCCGGACGTACGCACCGAGTGGGATCACGTCGGCTCCAGGAGTCACCAGGGTTGGGTCCACGAAAGTGCTCCTGACCATACGCCGAATGTTGGGCTGGTTCAACTTCCTCGGCCAGGTCGCGGTGACCGCGGGCATCGACTTCGGCGCCGCGTTCTTTATCAACGCGTTCCTGGACCTGCAGTGGAACTTCGCCGCGACGCCGGGCCACACCATCCTGATCTTCGGGCTCGTGCTGCTGGCCCACGGGATCGTGAACCAGTTCGGGGTCCGCCTGGTCGCGCTGCTGAACGACGTCAGCGTGTGGTGGCACATCGTCGGCGTGCTGGTCATCGTCGGGGTGCTCACCTTCGTGCCCGCGCAGCACCAGTCGGCCAGCTTCGTGTTCACCAAGATCGTGAACAACACCGGCTGGCACAGCACCTTCTACGTGCTGCTGCTCGGCCTGCTGCTGGCCCAGTACACGTTCACCGGGTACGACGCCTCGGCGCACATGACCGAGGAGACCCACTCGGCGGCGCGCAGCGGGCCGCGCGGCATCGTCATGTCCATCGTGGTGTCCCTGTTCGCCGGGTGGCTGCTGCTGATCGGCATCACGTTCGCGATCCAGAACTACGCGCACGCGGTCGGCTCGACCACCGGCGTACCGCCTGCGCAGATCTTCATCGACGCGGCCGGGGTCACCACCGGCAAGTTCCTGCTGCTGATCGCCATCGGCGCGCAGCTGTTCTGCGGCATGTCCTCGGTGACCGCCAACTCCCGGATGATCTACGCGTTCTCCCGGGACGGCGCGCTGCCCGGCTCGGCGTTCTGGCACCGGGTCAACAAGCGCACCCGCACCCCCACCAACGCCATCTGGCTGGCCGCGGTGTTCGCGTTCGTGCTCGGCCTGCCCTACCTGTGGAACGCCACCGCGTACGCCGCGGTCACCTCGATCGCGGTCATCGGCCTCTACATCGCCTACGTGATGCCCACGTTCCTGCGGCTGCGCCAGGGCGGCAACTTCCGGCGCGGCCCCTGGCATCTGGGCCGGTGGAGCAGGCTGGTCGGCGTGATCGCGGTCACCTGGGTGGTCATCATCACGATCTTGTTCATGCTGCCGACCGCCAGCCCGATCACCGCCACCACTTTCAACTACACCGTGGTGGCCGTGCTGGTCGTGCTGGGCTTCGCCGGAATCTGGTGGCTGGTCTCGGCCCGCAAGTGGTTCACCGGGCCGCGGGTGCAGGGCAGCCCGGAGGAGCTGGCCGCGATCGAGCAGGAGCTCTCGACCTGATCGCGGTGGCGACGGAGACTGGCAGGACGAGGCCACCCGGGTGCCAGGCACCCGGGCGGCCGGGCGCCAGGTTGACTGGCCACGGACGGACCGGGACTGGAGGCACATGGACAAGCAGCGCGGCGCGAGCCCGCTCAGCAGGCGGCACGGGATGCTCACGCTGGAGCAGCTCCGCGTGGAGGTAGCCGAAGGCAACATCGACACGGTGGTGGTCGCCTTCACCGACATGCAGGGCCGCCTGGCGGGCAAGCGGCTGGCCGCGGACTACTTCCTGGACGAGGTGGTCGGGCACGCCATCGAGGGGTGCAACTACCTGCTCGCGGTGGACGTTGACATGAACACCGTGGACGGGTTCGCCATGTCGTCCTGGGAGCGCGGCTACGGCGACTTCGTCATGGTCCCGGACATGACCACGCTGCGCCGCCTGCCCTGGCACGAGGCGACCGCGATGGTCCTCACCGACCTCACCTGGCACGACGGCAGCCCGGTGGTGGCCTCGCCGCGGCAGATCCTCAAGGCGCAGACCGACCGGCTGGCCCAGCGGGGGCTGACCGCCCTGGCCGGCACCGAGCTGGAGTTCGTCGTCTTCCACGGCAGCTACGCGGATGCGCACGCCACCGGGTACCGCGACCTCAGCCCGGCCAACGCCTACAACGTGGACTACTCCATCCTGGGCACGTCCCGGATCGAGCCGCTGCTGCGCCAGCTGCGGATCGGCATGGCGGGCGCCGGGCTCCAGGTGGAGTCGGTCAAGGGCGAATGCAACCTGGGCCAGCACGAGATGGCGTTCCGCTACGCGGACGCCGTGACCACCTGCGACAACCACTCGATCTACAAGACCGGGGCCAAGGAGATCGCCGACGCGGACGGCATGAGCATCACGTTCATGGCCAAGCCGAACGCCCGGGAGGGTAACTCCTGCCACATCCACCTGTCGGTGCGCGACGCCAGCGGGCAGCCGGTCATGGCCGGGGACGGCCCGCACGGGCTGTCCCCCTTCGGCGCGCACTTCATCGCCGGGCAGCTGGCCGCGCTCCGTGAGCTGAGCCTCGCCTACGCGCCGAACATCAACTCCTACAAGCGCTACGTGCCGGGGAGCTTCGCCCCCACCGCGGTGCGCTGGGGGGTGGACAACCGCACCTGCGCCCTCCGGCTGGTCGGGCACGGCCTGTCCCTGCGGGTGGAGAACCGGGTACCGGGCGGCGACGTCAACCCCTACCTGGCGGTGGCCGGGATGATCGCGGCCGGGCTGTACGGGGTGGATCACGAGCTGCCGCTGGAACCGGTCTTCGAGGGCAACGCCTACGGCGATGCCGGACCGCGGGTGCCGACCACCCTCCGCGACGCGCTGGACCTGTGGCGCAAGAGCGAGCTGGCCCGGGACGCCTTCGGCAGCGACGTGGTCGAGCACTACGCCAACGCGGCCCGGGTGGAGATCGAGGCGTTCGACGCGGCCGTCACCGACTGGGAGCTGCAGCGCGGCTTCGAGCGCCTCTGACCCGGGGCACCGCCCCTGTCCAGCTACCGCACAGCACACCGCAACAGGAGAGCACCAGAGTCATGACCACCTTCACCGTGCTCAACCCGGCCACCGAGGAGGTGGTCGCCACCATCCCCCAGGCCACCGCGGACCAGGCCGACGAAGCCGTTGCCCGGGCCGTGGCCGCCCAGCCCGGGTGGCGGGCGGTCGCCCCGGCGGACCGGGCCGCGCTGCTGCGCCGGTTCGCCGAGGTGGTGGAGGAGCATCTGGAAGAACTGGCTCAGCTGGAGGTGGCTGGCTCCGGGCACCCGGTGACGGCGGCCCGCTGGGAGGCCGGCAACCTGCGCGACGTGCTGCGCTACTACGCGGCCGCCCCGGAACGGCTGACCGGGCAGCAGATCCCGGTGCCCGGCGGGCTCGACGTCACGTTCAAGGAACCGGTCGGCGTCACCGGGCTGATCGTGCCCTGGAACTTCCCCATGCCGATCCTCGGCTGGGGCCTGGCCCCGGCGCTGGCCGCCGGGAACCCGGTGATCGCCAAGCCGGCCGAGCGCACTCCGCTGACCGCGCTGCGGGTGGCTGAGCTGGCCCTGGCGGCGGGGCTGCCGGAGGGCGTGTTCCAGGTGCTGCCGGGCAAAGGGTCGGTGGTCGGCCAACGGCTGGTCGAGCACGAGGCGGTCCGCAAGATCGTGTTCACCGGCTCCACCGAGGTGGGCAGCCAGCTGATGGCCGACTGCGCCCGCCAGGTCAAGCGGGTCACCCTGGAGCTGGGCGGCAAGAGCGCGAACATCGTGTTCGCCGACGCCGACCTGGAGAAAGCGGCGGCGACCGCGCCGTACGCGGTGTTCGACAACGCCGGCCAGGACTGCTGCGCCCGATCCCGGATCCTGGTCGAGGCCAGCGTGTTCGACCGGTTCATGGAGCTGCTGCAGCCGGCCGTGCAGAAGGTGGTGGTGGGCGACCCGGCCGACCCGGGTACCGAGATGGGCCCGCTGATCTCCGCCGGGCACCGGGCGCGGGTCGCCTCGTACGTTCCCGACAGCGCGCCGGTGGCGTTCCGCGGCAGCGCCCCGGACGGGCCCGGCTACTGGTTCCCGCCGACCGTGCTGGCCCCGGTGCGGGCGGATGACCCGGCGTTCACCGAGGAGGTGTTCGGCCCGGTGGTGACGGTGGTCCCGGTGACCGGCGAGGCCGAGGCGGTGGCGATGGCCAACGACACGCCCTACGGGCTGTCCGGGTCCATCTGGACCCGGGACGTCGGCCGGGCGATCCGGGTGGCGCGCGCGGTGGAGACCGGGAACCTGTCGGTGAACTCGCACGCCTCGGTGCGCTACTGGACGCCGTTCGGCGGGTTCAAGCGCTCCGGCCTGGGCCGGGAGCTCGGGCCGGACGCCCTGGACGCCTTCACCGAGGTCAAGAACGTCTTCATCGCCACCGACTAGACGCCACGGACCAGGGACTGGAGGAGCCTGAGTGAGCACGCAGCTGCAGCGGCTGGCGGGCCGGGTCGCCGTGATCACCGGCGCGGCCAGCGGGATCGGCCTGGCCACCGCCCGGCGGCTGGCCGCCGAGGGCGCCACCGTGGTGGTGGCCGACATCGAGGAAGAGACCGGCAAGCTGGCGGCCGAGGAGGTGGGCGGCCTGTTCGTGCAGACCGATGTGACCAGCGAGGAAGCGGTGACCGGGCTGTACCAGCTGACGGCCGAGACCTATGGCGGCGTGCACATCGCGGTGAACAACGCCGGCATCTCCCCGCCCGACGACGATTCCATCCTGACCACGGGCATCGACGCCTGGCGGCGCGTTCAGGAAGTGAATCTCACGTCCGTCTACCTGTGCTGCAAGCACGTCATCCCGCACCTGCGGCGGGCGGGCGGCGGTTCCATCATCAACACCGCGTCGTTCGTCGCGGTGATGGGGGCAGCCACCTCACAGATCTCCTACACCGCCTCCAAGGGCGGCGTGCTGGCGCTCAGCCGGGAACTCGGCGTGCAGTTCGCCCGGGAGGGCATCCGGGTGAACGCGCTGTGCCCCGGGCCGGTCAACACCCCCCTGCTGCGCGAGCTGTTCGCCGCCGATCCGGAGCGGGCCGCGCGGCGCCTGGTGCACGTGCCGATGGGCCGGTTCGCCGAGCCGGAAGAGATCGCCGCCGCGATCGCCTTCCTGGCCAGCGACGACGCGTCCTTCATCACCGCCTCGACGTTCCTGGTGGACGGCGGGATCTCCGGTGCCTACGTGACGCCCCTGTGACTCGCCCGGTTATCGGCCTCAGCAGTTACGCCGAGCCGGCCAGCTGGGGCAGCTGGCGGGACCGGCCCGCGGCGCTGCTGGCGATGAACTACGTGGACCAGGTCGCGGCGGCGGGCGGGGCCGGGGTGCTGCTGCCGCCGGTCCCGGGCATCGCCGGGGCAGTGGACCGGCTGGACGCACTGCTGCTGGCGGGTGGCGCGGACCTTGACCCGGCGGCCTACGGTGCCCCGCCGCACCCGGCTACCGGCCCGCTGATGCCCGCCCGGGACGCGGCCGAGTTCGCCCTGCTGGCCGCGGCCGTCGAACGCGGTATGCCGGTGCTGGCCATCTGCCGGGGACTGCAGGTACTCAACGTCTCCCGCGGCGGGACTCTGCATCAGCACCTCCCGGACGTGGTGGGTCATGACGGTCACCGGGCCGGGCCGGGCTCGTTCGGCGCACACGAGGTCCGGGTGGACCCGGGCAGCCGGCTGGGCGCGGCGCTCGGGCCCGCGGAGCCCGGCGGGCTGCGGCTCACCGTGCCGACCCTGCACCACCAGGCCATCGACCGGCTCGGCGACGGCCTGGTCGCCACCGCCTGGGCCGATGACGGGACGATCGAGGCCGCAGAACTGGCGGACGGGCGGGCCGGGGGGTTCCTGCTCGCGGTGCAGTGGCACCCGGAGGCCGGGCAGGACCCGCGGCTGTTCCAGGCCCTGCTGGCGGCGGCCCGGGCGCACCGGGACGAATCGGGCCGGGGCGGCGGCGCAAGGGCCGGCCACAGCCTCTAGACTCGCGTGCGTGAGCAGCGGACCGGCGGTCGAAATCCGCGACCTGGTAAAGCACTACGGCCGGGTCGCCGCGGTGAACGGGCTCTCGCTGCAGGCCGGCCGGGCCGCGGTCACGGCCATCCTCGGGCCGAACGGCGCGGGGAAGACCACCACGATCGAGATCTGCGAAGGCTACCGGCGGGCTGACACGGGCTCCGTCCGGGTGCTGGGACTCGACCCGGGCCGGGACGCGGTGGCGCTGCGGCCCCGGGTCGGCGTGATGCTGCAATCCGGTGGCATTCCGCCGGCCGCCCGCCCGGCCGAGTACCTGCGGGTGCTGGCCGCCTTCTACGCCCACCCGCTGGACCCGGCGCTGCTGCTGGACCGGCTGGGGCTGGCCGGGAGCCTGCGTACTCCGTTCCGGCGGCTGTCCGGCGGCCAGCAGCAGCGGCTGTCCCTGGCCGCGGCGGTGATCGGCCGGCCCGAGCTGGTGTTCCTGGACGAGCCCACGGCGGGCCTGGACCCGCAGGCCCGGCTGGCCACCTGGGAGCTGATCGCCGGCCTGCGCGCCGCGGGCGCCTCGGTCATCCTGACCACGCATTACATGGACGAGGCGCAGCGGCTGGCCGACCGGGTGTGCGTGCTGGACCACGGTCAGCTGGTGGCCGAGGGCACCCCGGCCGAGCTCACCGGGACCGCGGGCCAGCTGCGCTTCCGCGCCGAGCCGGGGCTGGACACCGACGCGCTCATCGCCGCGCTGCCGGCGGGCAGTGCGGCCAAGGAGTCCCCGGCCGGCCACTACATCGTGGAGGTGCACGACCGGGTGGACCCGCAACTGCTCGCGGCGGTCACCGCGTGGTGTGCCGACCACGGGGTGCTGGCCCAGGACCTGCGGATCGAGAACCGCACCCTGGAGGACGTCTTCCTCGAGCTGACCGGCCGGGAACTCCGCTCATGAGCAGTGTCAGCCCGGGGGGACGACCCCCCGGAACCCCCCGCGAGTCGCTGGCTCGGCGAGGCACGCCTCCGGCGCACCTCCCCTCGCCAACCGATGGCACCTGGCCAGCGCCGGCGCCCGGCGCCGGCCCGCGTTCCCGCGCTATCGCCGCGCAGGCCGGGCTGGAATTGCGCACTCTGGTCCGTAACGGGGAGCAGCTGCTGCTCACCGTGCTGATCCCGGTGGTGCTGCTGGCCGGGTTCAGCCTGGACCACCTGATCAAGGGCACCGGGGTGAACTTCCTGGTGCCCGGGATCCTGGCCCTGGCCGTGATGTCCACCGCGTTCACCAGCCAGGCGATCGCCACCGGCTTCGAGCGGCGCTACGGGGTGCTCAAGCGGCTCGGCGCCACGCCGCTGCGGCGCAGCGGGCTGATCGCGGCCAAGACCGCGACCGTGCTCGTCGTGGAGCTGGGCCAGGCCGTGCTCATCATGCTGGTCGGCCTGGGCCTGGGCTGGCACCCGGACGCCCGGACGGACGCGGCGGTGTGGGTGATCCTGCTGCTGTTCGCCGGGACCGCGGCGTTCAGCGGGCTGGCCCTGCTGATGGCGGGCACGCTGCGGGCCGAGGCCACCCTGGCCGCGGCCAACCTGGTGTATGTGGTGCTGCTCGGCGTCGGCGGAGTGATCTTCTCGCTGGACAAGTTCCCCGCGGGCGCCCGGCCGGTGCTGCGGCTGCTGCCGTCCGGCGCGCTGTCCGACGGGCTGCACCAGGTGCTGCAGTACGGCGGCGGCCTGCCCGTGCGCGACCTGGTCGTCCTGCTGGTGTGGGCGGTGGTGGCGATCGGCGTCGCCGCCCGCGTGTTCCGCTGGGAATGAGCGGTGCTAGCCCGGGGGGACGACCCCCCGGAACCCCCCGATCGCCGCTCCGCGCCGAGCGCGGCACGGCCGCGCAGACCGGCCCGGGGGGACGACCCCCCGGAACCCCCCGCGATCACCGGCTCAGCGCCGAGCGCGGCACGGCCGCGCAGACCGGGCCGGGGCACAGCCTGGGACCGGTCCTCGGCGCGGTACCGCCGGCCGCGCTCGTGCTCACCGGGATCGTGGCCGTCCAGGTGGGGGCGGCCCTGGCGGCCCGGTTGTTCACCCAGGTGCCGCCGGCCGCCGTCACCGGCCTGCGGTTGTGGTTCGCCGCGGCGCTGCTGGCCGTGGCCGGGGCGCGTGGCCTGCGCCGGGCCGTGGCCGGCCTGTGGCAGCGCCGGGCCGGGCGGGACGCCGCGGTGGTGCTGGCCTTCGGGCTCACCCTGGCGGTGATGAACTACTCCATCTACCAGGCCTTCGCCCGGATCCCGCTGGGCATCGCGGTGACCGTGGAGTTCCTCGGCCCGCTGGCGGTGGCGGTGGCGACCTCCCGGCGGGGGCTGGACCTGGCCTGGGTGCTCCTGGCCGGCGGTGGGGTGGCGCTGCTCACCCAGGGCGGCCCGGCCGGGCGGGGCGGCGGGCTGGACCTGGCCGGGCTGGCCTTCGCGCTGGCCGCCGCGGTCAGCTGGGCCGCCTACATCCTGCTGTCGGCGGCCACCGGGCGGCGGTTCCCTGGATCGTCCGGGCTCACCATCGCCATGCTGGTGGCCGCGCTGACGGTGACCCCGGCCGGGGTGGCGGCGGGGGGCCGGTCGCTGCTCCGCCCGGCGGTGCTGGGCACCGGGGCGGCCATCGGGGTGCTGTCCTCGATCGTCCCCTACTCACTGGAGCTGGAGGCGCTGCGCCGGGTGCCGGCCAAGGTGTTCGGCATCTGGATGAGCCTGGAGCCGGCCGTGGCCGCGCTGGCCGGGCTGGCCCTGCTCGGGCAGAGCCTGTCCCCCCGGGACTGGGTGGCGATCGGC
The DNA here is from genome assembly GCA_963837515.1 of uncultured Actinomycetes bacterium. GTDB lineage: Bacteria > Actinomycetota > Actinomycetes > Streptosporangiales > Streptosporangiaceae > RYN-230. The sequence continues at coordinate 332,309 of CAWINT010000007.1, read as the reverse complement.
TGCGTCACCGTGGCCAGCGCGGGCGCAGCGCGCACGGCCCGTTAGCCGCGCTTCTATAGTGGGTCCGTGCCAGCGGACGTGATCTCAGCCAGCCCCTCGCCGCGCGCCTGGCCGCGCTGGGCGGCGGCCCTGCTCTTCCCCAGCGCGGTCACGATGCGGCGGGTGGCCCTGGCCGGGGTCGCCGCCAACGCGGGGATCATCATGACCGGTGCCGCGGTGCGGCTGAGCGCCTCTGGGCTGGGCTGCCCGGACTGGCCGGACTGCACCACGCGCAGCCTGGTGGCCGCGGGGACCTCAGGCCAGCCCATGTTCCACACCTGGATCGAGTTCACCAACCGGATGCTCACCTTCGCGCTGATGGTGGTGGCGGTGCTGGTGCTGCTCACCGCCTGGCGGTTCCGCCCGGGCGGCGCCCGGCGGCGCGGGCTGGTGTGGCTCGCCGCTGCCCAGCCGCTCGGCGTGGTGGCCCAGGCGGTGGTCGGCGGGATCGTGGTGCTCACCGACCTGAACCCGCTGGGCGTCTCCGGGCACTTCCTGCTGTCCAGCGCCATCCTGGCCCTGGCCGTCACGCTGTACGCCCGGTGCGCGGAGGGCGACGCGCGGCCGGCCCGGCTGGTCCGGCCGGAGCTGCGGCTGTTCGCGCTGGCCACGGTGGTGGTCACCGCGCTGATGCTGGCCGCCGGCACCGTAGTCACCGGGACCGGGCCGCTGGCCGGGAGCACGTTCGTGCCGCAGCGCGGCGGTGGCCCGGCCTACGTGCCGCGGTACCACCTGCCGCTGGAGGGCGTGACCCAGCTGCACGCCGACATCGGCTGGATGCTCGGCACGCTGGCGGCCGTGCTCGCGGTCGGCCTGCAGCTCTCCGGGGCGCCGCGGCGGGCCCGGCGGCTCGGCTGGCTGCTGCTGGGCCTGGTCGGCCTGCAGGGCGTGATCGGCTACAGCCAGTACTTCAGCGGGCTGCCGGCCGGCCTGGTGTGGGTGCACGTCACCGGCTCGGTACTGATCTGGATCGCGGCCCTGCTGCTGATGTTCGCGACGAGGGACCGCGGCCAGGCCGAGCCGGCCGGCCTACCGGACGTGCCCGCCCGGCCCATGGCGGTGCCGGCCGAACCCTGACGGGGCGGCGGCCGCCCACGGCGGGTGCGGCGGCTCCGGCTGGCGGGCGAAGAATGCCTGGCGGGCCACGGCCATCAGCCCGAGCAGCTCGCGGCGCCGGGCCTCGAAGCGGTCCGGGTCGATGATCCCGCGCTGCAGCCGCTGGTGCAGCAGTGCCAGCTCGGTCGCGGCCAGCTGGTAGTCCTGCATGGCCCGGGCGGCGCTGTAACCGCCGGTGCCCCGGGCCCAGCGGCGCGCCGCCCGGCGCGCCCGCAGCGTGCTGAGCATCCGCAGGTCCGCCTCGGTGACCAGGCCTGGCTCGTAGACCGGCAGGTAGCGCCAGATCAGCCCGACGATGCGGCGCCGGTCGGCGATGACCACGCCGACCAGGCCGGCCAGCACGCAGGCCAGGATGGCGTAGGCCAGCGCGAGACCGCCGAAGCCGAACGCGGACAGCCCGTTCCAGGTCCCGTGCAGCAGCATGGCGGCCAGCAGCCCCAGCGGGACCGCCCACCGGCCATTCCGGTGGGTGGCCGCGTAGGCCACGCCCAGCCCCGTCATCGAGGTGAAGATGGGGTGGGCCAGCGGGGACAGCACGCCGCGCAGCACGAAGGTGGCCCCCAGCAGCTTCACCCCGCCCACCTCGGGGCGGACCAGCGCGCCGATGTAGTAGCCGATGTTCTCCATCATGGCGAAGCCGAGGCCGACCATGGCGGCGTAGATGATGCCGTCGGTGGGGCCGTCGAGTTCCTGCCGGCGCCGCCACAGCAAAATGATCAGGATCAGGCCCTTCAGCGACTCCTCCACCACCGGCGCGCCGAACGTCGCCGACACGTACTCCCCGGTGCTGCTGCCCAGGGCCGGCTGGGTGATGAACACCAGCCCGGCCGTGTTGATCACCGCCGCCAGCAGGGCCGCGATGCCCGCGCCCCACGCGAACGCGAGCACCAGGTTGACCCGCGGCTCCGGCTCCAGGCGGTCCAGCAGCAGCACGCAGCCGACCAGGAACGGCACCGGGAGCAGCGCCAGCGGCAGGGCGATGAGAAACGGGGCGACGCTGTGCCCCGCGGCGTCGACGCTCTGCACCACGTCCCCGCCGAGCACCAGCATCGCGCAGCCGATCGCCACGACGATGCCCGCGATGACCCCGACGCGCGGCCGGCCGGCCGGGCGGCCCTCGATCACGGCACGCGGATCGAACGCGGGCCCGGGAGTCGCCATGCGAGGGAGCGTACCCGGGCCGGTTTGCGGGCCGGCGAATGGCGGGGGTTCCGGGGGTTGCGCGCGGTTACCTCGGGCGGGTCCCGCGCCGCCACCACCCGCGCTAGCTGATGGGTTGCATGAGGATCCCCCCATAGGAACGGCCTCCGGGGGTAGTCCAGGACTGAAACCAGACTGAGGATAGGGTCGTGCCAGTAATCGATCTTCGCGCCAGGACGCGGGCCGGCGCCGCCCTCCCGACCCGGACGCACCCCAGGAGAGGAGCCCTGATCTCACGGTGAGCAGCTCGACGCACGGCACCGCCGGGCCGGGTACCGGCGAGCTGGACTGGACCGCCGCCGACGCCCGGGCCGTGGACCTGATCCGGGTGCTGGTCATGGACGCGGTGCAGAAAGCCGGTTCCGGCCATCCGGGCACCGCGATGAGCCTGGCCCCCGCGGCCTACCTGCTCTATCAGCGCATTATGCGGCATGATCCGGCCGACCCGGCCTGGCCGGGCCGGGACCGGTTCGTGCTGTCCTGCGGGCATTCCAGCCTGACCCTGTACGTCCAGCTCTACCTCTCCGGGTACGGGCTGACCCTGGACGACCTGAAGAACTACCGGGTCTGGGGCAGCTCGACCCCGGGCCACCCGGAGCACGGGCTGACCCCGGGCGTGGAGACCACCACCGGCCCGCTTGGCCAGGGCCTGGCCACCGCGGTCGGCATGGCCATGGCGGCGCGCCGCGAACGGGGCCTGCTCGACCCGGCCGCCGCCCCCGGCACCAGCCCGTTCGACCACCACGTCTACGTGTTCGCCTCGGACGGGGACATCGAGGAGGGCATCAGCCACGAGGCCTCGTCGCTGGCCGCGCACCAGGAACTCGGCAACCTGGTGCTGCTGTACGACGACAACCACATCTCCATCGAGGACGACACCGAGATCGCCAAGTCGGAGGACGTGGCCGCCCGCTACGAGGCCTACGGCTGGCACGTGCAGCGGGTGGACTGGCGGCACCCGGACGGGTACCGCGAGGACCCGGCGGCGCTGTACCGCGCGTTCCTGGCCGCCCGGGAGGAGACCGGCCGGCCCTCGCTCATCGTGCTGCGCACGATCATCGCCTGGCCCGCCCCCGACGCGCAGAACACCGGGGCGGCGCACGGCGCCGCGCTGGGTGAGGAGGAGGTCGCCGCGACCAAGCGGGTGCTCGGCTTCGATCCAGCCGTGACGTTCCCGGCCGAGGAAGCCGCGCTGGCGCACGCCCGCCAGGTGGCCGACCGCGGCAAGCGGGCCCGGGCCGCCTGGGACGAGGAGTTCGCCGCCTGGTCGGCGGCCAATCCGGAGCGGGCCGCCCTGCTCGAGCGCCTGGCGGTCGGCCGGCTGCCGGACGGCTGGACCGCGGCGCTGCCCTCCTTCCCGGCCGACCAGAAGGGCGTTGCCACCCGCAAGGCCTCCGGCGAGGTGCTGAACGCGCTGGCCGGTGTGCTGCCCGAATTGTGGGGCGGGTCTGCGGACCTGGCGGGCAGCAACAACACGACGATGAAGGGCGAGCCGTCGTTCATCCCGCCGGAGCACCAGACCAAGATGTTCCCGGGCAACCGCTACGGCCGGACCCTGCACTTCGGGATCCGCGAGCACGCCATGGGCGCCATCCTCAACGGCATCGCGCTGAATGGGCTGACCCGCCCCTACGGCGGGACCTTCCTGGTGTTCAGCGACTACATGCGGCCCGCGGTGCGGCTGGCCGCGCTGATGGAGCAGCCGGTCACCTACGTCTGGACGCACGACTCGATCGGGCTCGGCGAGGACGGGCCCACCCACCAGCCGGTGGAGCACCTGGCCGCGCTGCGGGCCATTCCCGGGCTGGACGTGGTCCGGCCGGGCGACGCGAACGAGACGGTGGTGGCCTGGCGAACCATCCTGGAGCACACCGACCGCCCGGCCGGGCTGTGCCTGAGCAGGCAGAACCTGCCCGTGCTGGACCGCGCCGACGGCAGCGGCCTGGCCTCGGCCGAAGGCGCGGCCCGCGGTGGGTACGTGCTGGCCGAGGCGTCCGGCGCGGCGGAGCCGGCGGTGATCATTATCGGCACCGGCAGCGAGGTGCAGATCGCCCTGGCGGCCCGGGATGTTCTCCAGGGCGACGGCGTCCCGACCCGCGTTGTTTCCATGCCGTGCGTGGAATGGTTTGCCGCGCAAGATGCTTCCTATCAGGAGGAGGTACTGCCGCCGCGTATCCGTGCCCGGGTCTGCGTCGAGGCCGGCGTGGCCCAGCCGTGGCGCGCGTTCGCCGGGGACGCCGGTGAGTGCGTCAGCCTGGAGCACTTCGGGGCATCCGCTTCGTACATGAAGCTGTACGAGGAGTTCGGGTTCACCGCGGAAAACGTGGCCGCAGCCGCCCGGACCAGCCTGCACCGGGCGGCCCAGAACGCCAACGCAAGGAGTCAGCCATGACCTCCCAGCCAGCAACCCCCCAGCCCGGCTCGGACATCCTGGGCCAGCTCACCGCCAGCGGCGTGTCGATCTGGCTGGACGACATCAGCCGCGACCGGCTGCGCACCGGCAACCTCGAGGAACTGCGTGACGACTGGCATGTCCAGGGCGTGACGTCCAACCCCACCATCTTCGCCCACGCCGTGGGCCAGGGCGACGCCTACGACCAGCAGCTCGCTGACCTGGCCATCCGCGAGGTCAAGACCGAGGAAGCGGCGCGGATGATCGCCGCCTACGACATCCGCTGGGCCTGCGACGTGCTGCGGCCCGTCTACGACCGCACCGACGGGGTGGACGGCCGGGTGTCCATCGAGGTCGACCCGCGGATCGCCAAGGACACCGCCAAGACCATCGCCGAGGCCCGGGCGCTGTGGTGGCTGGTGGACCGGCCGAACATGTTCATCAAGATCCCGGCCACCGTCGAAGGCCTGCCCGCCATCACCGCCGCGCTGGCCGAGGGGATCAGCGTGAACGTCACGCTGATCTTCTCGCTGGAACGGTACGGCCAGGTCATCGACGCGTTCATGGCCGGCCTGGAGCAGGCCCGCGAGGCCGGCCGGGACCTGTCCCGGCTCGGCTCGGTGGCGTCCTTCTTCGTCAGCCGGGTGGACACCGAGGTGGACGGGCGGCTGGACAAGCTCGGCACGCCGGAAGCGGCGGCGCTGCGCGGCAAGGCGGCCATCGCCAACGCCCGGCTCGCCTACGAGCTGTACGAGCAGCGGATCGCCTCCCCCCGGTGGCAGGCGCTGCGCGAAGCCGGCGCCAAGCCGCAGCGGCCGCTGTGGGCCTCCACGTCCACCAAGGACCCGGAGTACGACGACACCATGTACGTAGTGGATCTGGTTGCCCCGGACACGGTGAACACCATGCCGGAGTCGACGCTGCGGGCCACCGCGGACCACGCGCGGCTGCACGGGGACGCCGTGCACGGCACCTACGACCAGTCCCGGAAGGTCTTCGCGGACCTGGAGGAGCTGGGCATCAGCTACGACGACGTGGTGCGCGTGCTGGAGGAAGAGGGCGTGGACAAGTTCGCCGCGTCCTGGAACGAGTTCCTGGGCACGATCGAGGCGAACATGGCCGCGGTGGACAAGCCATGACCGGCGGGCCGCCGGGGGGCGGCGGCCAGCCTCTCTTTCCCGGCAGGCTCCAGCTCGCGCAGGCCCACGGCGATCGCCGGGCGCTGCGCGGCCGGGGCCGGCCTGTTGTCCGGCCGCACCTGCGGGACCGGGGTCGCGGCATCGCACAGCTGCCCGCCGCGGCGGGCACCAACGCCAGCGGAGCTCTCACATGACCGAATCGGCGATCGACGCCGGCCGCAGCGGCGACCAGACCAGCGGGCCCGGCTCCCCCGCAGGCGCGGGCAACTCCCCGGACGGCACCGGCCCGGGCCCGGGGGCACCGGAGGCTACGGCCGGCGGGGTGACCACCGAGGTGGCGCCCACCGCGCTGTCCCCGGTGGTGACCGGTCCGGTGGCCAATCCGCTGCGGGATCCGCGGGACCGCCGTATCCCCCGGGTGGCTGGCCCCTGCGTCCTGGTGATCTTCGGGGTGACCGGGGACCTGGCGCGCAAGAAGCTGATGCCCGCCATCTACGACCTGGCCAACCGGGGCCTGCTGCCGCCCGGCTTCTCGCTGGTCGGCTTCGCCCGGCGGGACTGGGAGGACGAGGACTTCGCCCAGGTCACCTACCAGGCGGTCAAGGAGCACGCGCGGACCCCGTTCCGCGACACCGTCTGGGAGCAGCTGTCTGAGGGCGTCCGTTTCGTGCCCGGTGAGTTCACCGACGACGGCGCGTTCGACAAGCTGGCCACCTGCGTGGCCGAGCTGGACGCCAGCCGCGGCACCGGTGGCAACTACGCGTTCTACCTGTCGGTGCCGCCAAAGTTCTTCCCGGTCGTGGTGCAGCAGCTCAAGCGGTCCGGCCTGTCCTCGGTGCCGGCGCCCGCGCCCGGCCACCCGCGGCCGTGGCGGCGGGTGGTGATCGAGAAGCCGTTCGGCCACGACCTGGCGAGCGCCCGGGAGCTCAACGAGATACTCAACGCGGTGTTCCCACCGCACTCGGTGTTCCGTATCGACCACTATCTCGGCAAGGAGACGGTGCAGAACATCCTGGCGCTGCGCTTCGCCAACGAGATGTACGAGCCGATCTGGAACCGCGGGTACGTGGACCATGTCCAGATCACTATGGCCGAGGACATCGGTATCGGCGGCCGGGCCGGCGACTACGACGGCATCGGCGCGGCCCGCGACGTGATCCAGAACCACCTGATGCAGCTGCTCGCGCTCACCACCATGGAAGAGCCGGTCTCGTTCGACGCGGATTCGCTACGGGCCGAGAAGGAGAAGGTGCTGTCGGCGGTGCGGCTGCCGGAGGACCTGGCCGCCGGCACCGCGCGTGGCCAGTATGCCGCAGGCTGGCAGGGGGGTATCCCGGTGCGGGGCTTCCTCGAGGAGGAAGGCATCGCGCCGGACTCGCGCACCGAGACGTACGCCGCCATCAAGCTGCACGTGGACACCCGGCGGTGGGCCGGGGTGCCGTTCTACCTGCGGACCGGCAAGCGGCTGCCGCGCCGGATGTCGGAGATCGCGCTGATGTTCCAGCGTGCCCCGCACCTGCCGTTCGCCGCCACCGACACCAAGGAGCTCGGCCAGAACGCGCTCGTCATCCGGGTCCAGCCGGACGAGGGGATCACGGTCCGGTTCGGTTCCAAGGTGCCCGGCTCGGCCATGGAGGTGCGGGACGTGAACATGGACTTCGCGTACGGTGAGTCCTTCACCGAGAGCAGTCCGGAAGCGTACGAGCGGCTGCTGCTGGACGTGCTCATCGGTGATCCGCCGCTGTTCCCCCGGCACCAGGAGGTGGAGTTGTCCTGGATGGCGCTCGACCCGATCGAGGATTTCTGGGCCCGGCATGGCCAGCCGGAACCCTATCCGGCCGGGACGGCCGGGCCGCCGTCCGCGGACGCACTGATGGAGCGGGACGGCCGGGCCTGGCGCCGGCTGTGAGACAGCGGGAAGGACAGCTCTCATGATGATCGACCTGGCCGATACGACGACCGGCCGGATCCACGACGCCATCCGCCAGGCGCGGCTGCGGCTCGGCGGCCCGGCCAGCGGCATGGTGCTCACCCTGGTGATCGTCACCGACGAGGCCGCTCAGTACGACGCGGTCCGCTCGGCCAGCGAGGCGGCCCGCGAGCATCCCTGCCGGGTGCTGACCGTCATCACCCGGCGCCCGGAGGCCACCAGCCGGCTGGACGCGGAGATCCGGGTCGGCGAGTCCGGGCCGGGTGAGGTCGTGCTGCTGCGGATGTACGGGCCGCTGGGCAAGCACGCGGACTCGGTGGTCGTCCCGCTGCTGATGCCGGACACCCCGGTGGTGACCTGGTGGCCCGGGGCACCGCCGGATGACCCGTCGGGTGACCCGCTCGGCTCACTTGCCCAGCGGAGGATCACCGATGCCGCCGCGGCGGCCGAACCGCACGCCGTCCTGGCCACCCTGGCGGCCCACTACCGCCCCGGGGACACCGACCTGAGCTGGACCCGGGCCACTCCGTGGCGGTCGCTGCTGGCCGCCACCCTGGACCAGCCGCACGGTGCGATCGGCGGCGGGCGCGTCGAAGCCGAGGCCGGCAACCCCAGCGGCGACCTGATCGCCTCCTGGCTGACCGTCCGCCTCGGGGTGCCGTTCCGCCGGGAGGTGTCCGGCGGCCCGGGGGTCACCGGGGTCATCTTCGACACCAGCGACGGCGAGATGACGCTCACCCGCCCGGATGGCCGGGTGGCGATGCTGCGCCGGCCCGGGGAGCCGGAGCGCCGGGTCGCGCTGCACCGGCGGGAGACCGCGGAGCTGCTGGCCGAGGAACTGCGCCGGCTCGATCCCGACGAGGTGTACGCGGAGACGATCGAGCCGCTCGTCAGCGACCGGACCGGAGCGGGCCGCCGCCCGGCCGGCAGCGTGTCCTGACCGATGAGCGTGCCTGAGGTGCTGGTGCACCACGACGCGAGCCTGCTGGCCAAGGCGGCCGCGGCCCGGCTGGTCACCCGGCTGGTCGACGCGCAGGCCAGCGCGGGCCACACCCACCTGGTGCTGACCGGCGGCGGGATCGGGACCGCGGTGCTGGCCGAACTGGCCGCCGCGCCCGCGCTGGCCGCGGTCGACTGGAGCCGGGTGGACATCTGGTGGGGCGACGAGCGGTTCCTGCCCGCCGGCCACCCGGATCGCAACGAGGCCCAGGCCGAGCAGGCCCTGCTCCGGTACATCGACGCGGACCCGGCCCGGGTGCACCGGATGCCGGGCGCCGACGGGCCGGACGGGAACAACCCGGAGGCCGCCGCCGCCCGCTACGCCGAGGAACTGCGCCGGGCGGCCGAGCCGCAGGACCACGGCCCGGTCCCCTCGTTCGACGTGCTGATGCTCGGCATCGGCCCGGAGGGGCACGTCGCGTCGCTGTTCCCGGGGATGCCCGCGCTCTACGACGACCGCCCGGTGGTGGCGGTACGTGGCGCGCCCAAGCCGCCGCCCACCCGCCTCAGCCTGACCCTGCCCGCCATCCAGCGGGCGCGTGACGTGTGGGTGCTGGCAGCCGGACCGGAGAAGGCCGGAGCGGTCCGGCTCGCCTTGTCCGGTGCCGGGCCGGTGCAGGTGCCCGCGGCCGGGGCCCGGGGCCAGCAACGCACCCTCTATCTGCTGGACCGGGCCGCCGCGAAGGAGCTGCCGCCTCAGCTCAGCCGGATCGCGTCAGGCTGAGGCTCAGCCGGACCGCGCGGCGCTGCGGCTCAGCTGGGACCGTCCGGGCCGCGCGGCGCGCCGCTGCCCGGCCCGCCGTCGCCGCGGCGCCGCGCGGGACGGCTGACGACCTGCAGCACGAGCAGCACAATGACGAAGACCGGAAGGAAGGCGAGCGGGTGGTCCACGGTCGCCGCCACCCCGAGCCAGAGGACCAGGATCGGCAGTATCGGGCTGAGCCGCCGGGGAGGCGCGTCCCTGATCGGCTCCTTCGGGCCGTCGTGGAAAGGCGCCGTCCGGGCCGGCGGGGCGGCCGCCAGCTGGGGCTGATGCGGCAGGTCGGCGGTGAGCTCGCGCAGCGCGCCCCAGGTCCGCGCGGCGAAGGCGGCACTGGTTCGCTCGTCGAACTCCTCAAGGGTGAGCCGGCCGGCGCTGTAGGCGTCCCGCAAGATCCCGACGACGTTCTCGCGGTCGGAGTCCGAGGCGCGGATACCGCCGTCATCGATCATGGCCGGACCTCCCCGGGGTGCCGCCTGGCTCTTGCTGCTGGTTACCGCTCCGCCACCCCTTTAATCCGGAGAATACCCCGCGGTAGCCACGGGAGGGCCAACGCGGCCCGGCGGATTCGGGCGCCAGCCCGGTCCGCCCCGTGCTGGTCATGATCGTCTGCGGTGTGGTTAACTCTCGCCGTGCCCCCGGTTCCGCGCCAGCTCGCTCCGTCCCGGGACCACCTGATCGTTTGCGGCGATGACGCCCTCGCCTACCGGATGGCCGAAGAGCTCAGCACCAACTACGCCGAGCGCGTCACCGTGCTGCTCGGTTCGGCTGAGCGCGGCTACGGCCGCCGGATCGCCGCGCTGCCGGGCGTCCGGATCATCGAACGGCCCGAATTCGACGTGGCTGCCTGCAACGCTGCCGGTGTGCCCTCGGCCCGGGCCATGGCCCTCATGGGCCGGGACGATCTGGCCAACTTTCATGCCGCGCTGCGGGCCCAGGAGCTGAACCCGGACCTGCGGCTGGTGATGCGGATCTTCAATACCGGGCTGGGCGAGCGGATGCGCAGCTTCTTCCCGGACTGCGCGGTACTGTCCAGCTCGGCGATGGCCGCGCCCTCCTTCGTCGCGGCCGCATTAGGCGAGCCGGCCCCCAGTCACGTCCGGCTGGCCGGGCGGACCCTGTACGTGACGCGCCGGGCCGATACCGATGCGGCCCACGCCATCTGCGGCCTGGCCACCACCGGCGGAGCCGGCGAGGCCCGGCTGCTCCCCCCGGACGCCGACCCCGCGGACCTGGTGCTGTCGGTGGCGGACGGGACGCCGCGTAACCCGCTGAACCAGGCGGGCCGGCGGCCGCTGCGGCTCGCCGCGCGGCTGCCGCGGCTGCTGTTCGGGCACAAGTTCGGCGTGGTCTTCCTGATCCTGTTCAGCGTTCTAGTGGCGGGGTTCGTGCTGCTGGCCACGGCCGGCGGGTACTCACCCGGTAACGCGCTCTACCTGACCTTCCTGGACACGGCCGGGGCGGCGCTGACCAACTCCGGGCTAAGCGCACCGGAGAAGCTGGCCCAGTTCCTGCTCACCTTCGACGGCATGGCGTTGCTGCCCGTCGTCACCGCGGCCGTGGTCGGCGCCCGGCTGACCGGCTCACTGCGCGGGCCGGACCGGCCGCTGTCCGGGCACGTGATCGTGGCAGGCCTGGGCAACGTGGGCACCCGGGTCGCCGCCCAGCTGCACGACCTCGGCGTGGACGTGGTCTGCGTGGACAAGAACGAGCACGCGGCCGGGGTCCGGCTGGCCCGCCGGCTGGGGATGCGGGTGGTGATCGGCGAGACGCACCGCGAGGAGACGCTGCGGGCCGCCGGGATCCGCACCAGCCAGGCCCTCGTCTCGGTGACCGACAGCGACGTCGTCAACCTGGAGACCGCGCTGCACGCCCGGGCCCTCGCCGCCGACCTGCGGCTGGTGCTCCGGCTGTCCGATGATGATCTCGCCGAGCGGGTGCAGAAGACGGTCGGGAACACGATCTCGCGCAGCGTGCCCTACCTGGCCGCCCCGGCCTTCGCCGCCGCGATGCTCGAGCATCAGGTGCTCCGCACCATCCCGGTGGGGCGGCACGTGCTGCTCATCGCGGACGTCGGCGTCACGGCAGGCGCCCGGCTGGCGGGCCAGCCGGTGCGCAGCGTGCACCGCGCCGGTGAGGTACGGGTCATCGCGCTGCGCCGGGCCGCCGGGCCCGAGGTGGACTGGGCTCCGCCCGCTGATTACCGGCTGGCGGCGCAGGACCGCATCTACGTCCTGGCCACCCGCGCCGGGCTGAGCCAGCTGCTGGCCGAGAGCCAGGCTGGTCAGCCTTAGTGCAACCGTCAGCGGCCCGAAAACCTGGGTCTCCCCCTGGCCGGTATCCGGCGTTACGCTCAGGACAGATCTTCCGTCTGGTTCTGCTGAGCCATCTGTGAAGACGAAAGAGGAACTTTAGACCATTCTGTCCTGTTTTGTCGGGAGGAAGCACGTGAGCGTCAATGAAGACCTACCCGCCACCAACGTGGCTGCCCCGGTCTCCGGCATCGCCGACCCGGCACCGCTCGGGCTCGCCGCCTTCGCCCTGACCACGTTCCTGCTGTCGGCGTTCAACGCCGGGTGGATGAACGCCGCCAGCGGCCTGGCCTGGCTCGGCTACGCGCTCGCCTACGGCGGCCTGTGCCAGCTGCTGGCCGGGATGTGGGAGTTCCGCAACCGGAACGTGTTCGGGGCCACCGCCTTCGCCACTTACGGCGGGTTCTGGATCGGGCTCTTCCTCTATTTCCAGCTCGTCGGCTCCAAGCTGCTGCTGCACCCGGCTACCGCCGGCAAGTTCGACAAGGACCTGGGCTGGATCCTGCTCGCCTTCGCCATCTTCAACACGTACATGCTGCTGTGGAGCACCCAGATCAACCTGGCCGTGTTCGGGGTGTTCCTCACCCTGGAGGCCACCGAGATCGTCCTGTTCATCGGCAACTTCGCCGGCAGCAGCGAGACGGTCAAGATCGGCGGCTACCTCGGCGTGCTGACCGCGGTGGTGGCCTGGTACACCTCGGCCGCCGGGGTGGCCAACGGCATGGGTGGCCGGATAGCCGCGCCGGTCGGCCGCCCGCTGCTCGCGCCGCGGGTGTAGCCCCGGTGCACGGCTGACCGCGCGCGGTCACGCGCATCCCAGCCGATCAATGATCCCGGGCGGCCGGCCAGGCCCCCGGGATCATTGCTCGAGGCGGCCCGGGCAGGATGGGCTACGTGGATCTGCACGAGAAACGGCAGCTGGACCTGGCTGAGCACATGGCGAAGGTGAATGAGCGGGTCGCCACGGCCCGGGCGCACAGCCGCCCGTGGCGGTCCATCATCGCGCTGGTGCTGGCCCTCATCGCCGCGGGCGTGACCGCCCAGGCCCGCGGGGAATTCACGGACTGGAGCGGGAAGGGCCACCTCACGGCGAAACTCGTGGCGGCCGCGGGTATCACGGCCTTCTGCATCCTGGCCGCCGTGGCCGTGGTCGGGCTGGCCGGGAAGGCCCGGGACATGCTTTCCCCGGCCGTAGGAGCGGGCCATGCGGCCGTGGTCCGGTATGCCATCCTGCTGGTCGGCGGGGTGGGTGCGTTGCTGCTCGCTCTGGAGCTCATGAAGGTCCCGATCGGGCAGTTGCTGGTCGGCGGTGCGGTCACCACCATCCTGCTCGGAATCGCCGGGCAGCAGTCGCTGGCCAATGTGTTCGCCGGGCTCGTGTTGCTGCTGTCCCGGCCGTTCACGGTAGGCGACCAGATCCGGCTGAAGTCCGGGGCCCTGGGCGGCGTGACCGAGGGCATGGTCACCGAGATAGGGATCACCTACCTGCGCATCGACACCGAGGACGGGGTGCTCAATCTGCCCAATTCCCAGGTGCTGGCGGCGGCGGTGGGACCGCTGACCGGATCGCGGCCGGGCTCCGCGGCGCCCGGGTCGGCCCCGGTCCCGCCGCTGGACCTGACCGGGTCCCCCCAGGTCACGCCGCAGCAGGCAACGGCCGGGACGGTCGCGGCCGTCCCGGCCGAGTCACGCGGGGATGCCTCCGGGCCGCCGGGCAGCACCGGGCCAGGCCACGACGACCCGCCGGCCGACGGCCAGGATCCGGATCGCCGTGACGACGCCCGCTAGCCGTGGTCGGCCTCGTACCGGGCGACCACGTCAGAGGGAATGCGCCCGCGATCGCTGACCGCTATCCCCGATTTTTTGGCCCAGCTGCGTATGGCGGCACTGTGCTGGCGATGTGCCGTGGTGCGCCGCTTGGCCCGGCTGACCCGGGCCGAACCCCGGCGCGCCCGGGTGGCATACCGCCCCACGACGTCGTCAAACTTTTGGCTGTGCTTGGCGCACAGGTCAATCTCGTACTCCCGGCCGTCCAGGCTGAACCGCCTGGTCTGGTGCTGGCCCTCGGGAATCGCTTTCTGGTCGTAGTCACAGGCAAATGTGACGGAAACCTTCTGTGCCACTTGAGGCCCCCCTTCCTCTGTGGCAAATATATCCCGCCACGAGCGGCCCAACCATAACGACACCCAAAGACGGGGCGCCGGCAACGCCCGGAGGCGGCCATTCGGAGCCGGCCAGGACCGCCCATGACCGGCCGCGCCGCACCGATCGTCCGGTGCCCCGGCCGGGCGCTAGCAGGAAGGACAGCGGTGACCATTGAGCCGGGCCCGTGGCGTGACGGCTGCGGAGGCCGATACCGCCCGGCCAACTGCCACTGTGGCCGGCTGACCGCCGGGCGGTTAACCGCGGGTCAATGCACGCCCGGGCCGGGTCAATGCCGGCCGGGATAGCGGCCGCGCTCGCGGGACTCGCGATTAGCGCGTGGCCGCCCATACGGATGAGATTCCGGGGGCGGCGCCGCACCGTAGTCCGGCACCGCCTGATCGGCGGTGTCGTCGCCCCACTCGTCCCGGTGATAATCCGGGGCGGCCGGATACCCGCCCGAACCGCCGCCGCCCTCACCGGGAAAATCCGCCCGGTCCTCATCGCGGGAGTAGCGCGCCGGGGTCTCGGCCGGGTAGCCGGGGTCGGCGGGGTAGCCGGGGTCAGCCGGGTAGCCGGGGTCGGCCGGGTAGCCGGCCCCCCGCCGGTGGCTGCCTCCGGGCCCGCGACGGTACTCCTCCGGCCCGGCCGGGTAGCCCGGGTCGCCGCGGCGATGGCTGCCGGACGCCCCGGGCCGGTAGTCGCCCGTGGCCGGGCCGTCCGGGTAGCCGGGGTCCCGGTACCCGGGCTCGTCCTGGCGGCGTAGCCCGCCGCGCCGGTAGTCCCCGGTGACCGGGACGTCCGGGTAGCCGGGGTCCGCCGGGTACCCCGGCTCCGCCGGGTAGCCCCCGCTGGAGCTGGGCCGCCCGTACTCCCCGGCCGGCTGGTCAGGGTAGCCCCGGGGCCCGGTGCCGCCCCGGCGGTAGTCCCCGGTGACCGGGACGTCCGGGTAGCCGTGCCCACCCGCCGGGAAGTCGCCCGAGCCGCCCGGGTAGCTCGCCGCCGCGGGCTCGCCCGGATACGCCGGGCTGAGCGGGTCGGGGTAGCCGCCCGGGTCCCGTCGGTAGGCCGGCCCTGGGCCGGTCCCCGGCCCGGGCGCGTACCCGGGCTCGCCGCGGTCATCGTGGCGCTGGCCGGCTCCGCCGTCCGGGCCGGATGGCAGCCGCATGGACACGGTGGCCTGCCCGGAGTCCGGGCCGCCCGGGCCGCCCTGCGCCGGGCCGCCGCGGGCCGCGGCGGCCTCGCGGGCGGCCCCGTCCTCACCCGGAGTCTCGCGCGCGGCCCGCTGGCCCTGGGGGCCGCGGCGCAGCGACTCGATCATCCGGGCTAGGTCGTCCATGGGCAGCCGGAACGTGCCGGTGCAGGTACCGCCCTGCCAGATAGAGAAGACCGCGACGCCCGTATCGGCGTACCAGCTGAGCCGCATGCTGCGGGAGTTGCCTCGTACGTCGAAGAACACCTCACCGAGCCGGGGCAACGGGGCTGCGTCCGACGCTGACATGGAGCCCATGGTGACGCCGAACTAACAGGTTTGTCCAATTAACTCGGCACTACCACGCGGATCAGCCGGCCCGGCCCGCGGCAGACGCTGCGGCTACCCGGGCCCCGGGAATCGGGGGCCGGCCACGGGCACGCACGGGGGAAGATCCGTGCCGCCAGATTCGCGATCCCGCCTGCGGAACAGGCCCGCCGGATGGCATCATTGATCATCGGTCCGCTGGACTGGGCTGGTTTCGACTGAGCACGGCAGAGTCGGCACCGGGTTGGCCGTCGCTCATCCGGCAGGGTTGCCACACAAGCGCACTTCCGTGACATCACGGGTGCCTTGTGGGTGCCCGCACCCCGGGAACACGTAGGTGATGCAGCGCGTTGCATACCTACGACGGGGCAAAGCCGCACGCGCGGAACCAAACGTCCGAAGCAACCAGAGGGTCGGCTGGACGGCAGAAACAAAACTTAGCCTATTGAGGAGTCTAAATCATGTCTGAGGTACGGCGGCAGGTTACCCTGCCTCCCCGGCCGAACTGGGGCTGGCAAGATGCCGCCGCGTGCCGCGGCACCGATGTCGTGCTCTTCTTCGGCCCGGACGGGGAACGCCAGCCCGAGCGGGAGATCCGTGAGCGCAAGGCCAAGGCGCTGTGCGCCGCCTGCCCAGTCCGCACCGAGTGCCTGGACTACGCGATCTCACGGCCGGAGAAGTACGGCACCTGGGGTGGCCTGAACGAGGACGAGCGTTCCTCCGAGCGGCGTCGCCGCATGCGGCGCGCGAACGCCGCCTGATCCAGGCCGGGCAGATGATCTGCCTGCCGTGCCGTCGGCGCGAGCACCAGGATTGCCCCGGTGGCAGCTGGTGCGATTGCCAGCACAAAGCGATCTCAGCCCTGCCGCAGCCCACCAGCGCCGCCGCGCTGAACTGGGTACGGCAGGGCTGAGTTCTGCCAACCCGGGGGACGGCCCCCCGGGATCACCGGGTAAGCGGGGTAAATCGCCTTGGCCCCTTGGCGGGACGGAATAGAAGCAGTGGGCAGGCCGGTTGCTGCCCGCGTGGACACGGGCACAGCGGCGCCGGGCGGGCGGGTGAGCACCGGAATCTTTTCGGTAGCAGAATCTGCCTCGACAGACGGCTGCCGGGCGTGTGATCCTCGTGTCGTGAGCGCTGCCGATCCCCTTCTGGTCGCCCGCAGGCATGTCGACCTGCAACGGGTGCGCAGCGCAGTCTGTCGGCACGGCCGCTGACCACCGCCCGATCTCGGGCGCGTGCCGCGGCCGGTGCCCGGCGCCCCGATAGCTTCCCTGTCTGACGGCCGCCCGGCTCCACCGGTGCAGCCGGTTACGGCTGCCTGCCGCGGCGCGGGCCCCCATTGACACGAAGGGACGCGCCAGATGCCAGCAGCCCCCCGCCCACGCGGGCAGACCCGCAAAGGCCAGGGCCAGTGGGCGCTCGGGTACCGCGAGCCGCTGAACGCCAGCGAGGAAACCAAGAAGAACGATGACGGGCTGAACGTCCGTCAGCGGATCATCGATGTCTACGCCAAGCGCGGTTTCGGCTCCATCGACCCGGCCGACCTGCGCGGCCGGTTCCGCTGGTACGGCCTGTACACCCAGCGCCGCCCGGGGATCGACGGCGGGAAGACCGGGGCGCTGGAGCCCGAGCAGCTGGACGACGAGTACTTCATGCTCCGGGTCCGGATCGACGGCGGCCAGCTGAGCGACGGCCAGCTGCGCGCGCTGGCCCAGCTCTCGGACCGCTACGCCCGCGGCACCGCGGACCTCACCGACCGGCAGAACATCCAGTTCCACTGGATCCGCATCGAGGATGTGCCCGCTATCTGGGAGACCCTGGAGGCGGTCGGGCTGTCCAGCATGGAAGCCTGCGGGGACACCCCGCGCGTGGTGCTGGGCTGCCCGCTGGCGGGCATCGACGCCGGCGAGCTGATCGACGCCACACCGCAGATCGCGGCGACCACCGCGCGCTGGATCGGCGACCCGGCGTTTTCCAATCTGCCCCGCAAGTACAAGTCGGTGATGAGCGGCTGTGCCGCCCAGTGCACGGTGCACGAGATCAACGACGTGTCCTTCGTCGGTGTGCCCGGCCCGGACGGGGAGCCGGGTTATGACCTGTGGGTGGGCGGCGGGCTGTCCACCAACCCCATGCTGGCCCACCGGCTGAACGCGTTCGTGTCGCCGGAGCAGGTCACCGAGGTCTGGGCCGCGGTGACCGCGGTGTTCCGCGACTACGGCTACCGGCGGCTGCGGCACCGGGCCCGGCTCAAGTTCCTCATCGCCGACTGGGGCCCCGAGAAGTTCCTGGAAGTACTGGAGAAGGAGTACCTGGGCTACGCGCTGCCGGACGGTCCCCCGCCGTCCGCGCCGCGGGATGGGCGGCGTGACCATGTCGGGGTGCACGAGCAGCGGGACGGCCGCTACTACGTCGGTTTCGCCCCCCGGGTCGGCCGGATGTCCGGGGCCGCCCTGGCCCGGGTCGCCGACCTCGCGGCCCGGTACGGCAGCGGCCGGGTGCGGACCACCACCGAGCAGAAGATGGTGATCCTGGACGTGCCGGAAGCGAGCGTGGCCGGGCTGACCGCGGCGCTGGACGCGGCCGACCTGCCGGCCGCGCCGAGCGTGTTCCGGCGGCACACCATGGCCTGCACCGGCATCGAGTTCTGCAAGCTGGCGATCGTCGAAACCAAGGCCCGGGCCGGGCAGGCCATCGCCGAGCTGGAGCGGCGGCTGCCGGACTTCAGCGAACCGGTCACGATCAACGTGAATGGCTGCCCCAACTCCTGCGCCCGGATCCAGACGGCGGACATCGGCCTCAAGGGGTCGCTGGTCACCGGGCCGGACGGAACCCAGACCGAGGGATTCCAGGTCCACCTGGGCGGCCGCCTCGGCGGCGGGGACGGGGCCGGGTCGGGCTTCGGCCGCAAGATCCGCGGGCTCAAGACCACGGCCGAGGACCTGCCCGACTACCTGGAGCGCGTGCTGCGCCGGTTCGAGGCCGGCCGCGGTGACGGCGAAACCTTCGCCGCCTGGACCGCCCGGGCCGGCGAGGAGGACTTCGCGTGACGAGCCCGACATATGCCGCAAGCCGGGCCATCCCGTTTTACTGCCCCTATTGCGGTGAAGAAGATCTAGAGCCCCAGGAACAAGACGGCACCTGGCGGTGCCGTAGCTGCATCAGGTCATTCCAGCTACGCTTGGCGGGAACAGGAGTGATCCGGTGACCAGCGCAGCCCCACCCGTAACCGCCGGCAGCCCCGACGCCCAGGAGGAATCCAACCGGATGGAGAGGCTCGCAGCCCAGGCCGCCGACGCTCTGGCCGACGCACCGGCCGAGGAGATCATCCGGTGGGCGGTGGAGCAGTTCGGCGACCGGTTGTGCATCACGTCGTCGATGACCGACGCGGTCATCATCCACCTGGCGTCGCAGGTTCAGCCCGGCCTGGACGTCATCTTCCTGGACACCGGGTACCACTTCGCGGAGACCCTGGGCACCCGGGACGCGGTGGCCGCGGTCTACCCGGTCAACGTGGTCAACGTCACCCCGTCGCGGACCGTCGAGGAGCAGGACGCCGCGCTGGGCCCCCGGCTCTACGGGCGCAACCCGGACCTGTGCTGCTACTTCCGCAAGGTCGTACCGCTGGAGCGGGCGCTGGAGCCCTATGACGCCTGGATCACCGGGGTGCGCCGGGAGGAGACCAGCGCGCGCAGCGACACCAGGGCCGTCCAGTGGGATCCCCGGCGCCAGATGGTCAAGGTCAACCCCATCGTGGGGTGGACCCAGGAGCAGGTGGACGACTACATCACCGAGCATGGCGTACTGGTCAACCCGCTGGTCTATGACGGGTACCCGTCGATTGGCTGCGCCACCTGCACGCTGCCGGTGGCACCCGGGGCCGATCCGCGCAGCGGCCGGTGGACCGGCACCGGCAAGACCGAATGCGGGATTCACACCTCCTGAGGCCGCCGCTCGTCGCGATCGGTCACGGCAGCCGTGACCCGCGGGCCGCGGCCGTCGTGACCGGGCTGCTCGACGTGGCCCGGGAGCGCGCGGCGGCCCGCGGCCTGCCTGGGCTCGGCATCAGGGCCGCCTTCCTGGACCACGCCGCCCCGGCCCCGGCCCAGGTCCTCGACGCGCTCTGCTGGCCCGGGGCGTCCCTCCAGGCCAGCGCCTCTCCCCGGGTCAACACCGTCGTCCTGCCGCTGCTGCTGACCGCGGCCTACCACAGCGAGATCGACATCCCGCGGCTGCTGGCCGGGGCGGCGGAGCGCTGGCCCGCGCTGCGCATCGACTACGGCCGGCCCCTGGGCCCGCACCCCGGCCTGCTCCGGGCGCTGGAGCGGCGGCTGGCCGAGGACGGTGTGGACGCGGCGCAGGACGCCCGGCACACCGGCGTCGTGCTGGCCGCGGCCGGATCCAGCCAGCCAGCCGCCAACGCCGTCATCGCCCGGATGGCCGCCGCCTGGCAGGCGGCCCGCGGCTGGCAGGCGGTGGTACCCGGCTACGCGTCCGCGGCCCGCCCAGCGCCGCACGACGCGGTCCGGGCGCTGCTCCGCGGCGGCGCCCGGCGGGTGGTGGTCGCCAGTTACCTGCTCGCGCCGGGCGTGTTCGCCGACCGGGTCGCCCACGATGCGCTGACCGCCGGGGCGGCCACGGTGACCGCGCCGCTCGGCGCGCTGCCGGAGGTGGCCGACGTCCTGCTGGACCGCTACGCCGAGGTTCTGGCCGGCGCGGTACCGGGAATTGCCGCCGGGTGAGGAGCGCCCCATTTCGGCGCGGTGGCTGATAGGTTTCGGAAACTTTTGCCGGAGCGCAGCCGCGGGTTATCGTCGCCCCATGACCCCTGTACCGGCCGCCCGGCCGCATACCACCCATGCTGTGCTGAACCAGGTGCCACCGCTGGCCGGCTACGACGTCGCGGACGACCCGGCGCTGCTGGCCGGGCTGGCGCGGGAAGGCGCCGGCTGGGCCGAGCCGGACCTGCACGAGCTGGGCACGCTGGCGGGCACGGCCGAGACGGCGGAGCACGCCCGGCTGGCCAACGAGTACCCTCCGGTGCTGCGCACCCATGACGCCCGCGGCAACCGGCTCGACGAGGTGGAATTCCACCCGTCCTGGCACGTCCTGCTCGGCACTGCGGTCCAGGCCGGCCTGCACGCTGCGCCGTGGGCCGATCCACGGCCCGGGGCGCAGGTCGCCCGGGCCGCCGGGTTCTACGTCTGGTCCCAGGCCGAGGCCGGGCACGGCTGCCCGGTGTCGATGACCTACGCCGTGGTCCCCGCGCTGCGCCACGCGCCGGACCTGACTCGCCAGTTCGAGCCACGCCTGACGGCCCGGGTCTACGACTTCGGGCTGCGGCCGCCGGCCGCCAAGGCCGGGCTGCTGGCCGGGATGGCGATGACCGAGAAACAGGGCGGTTCGGACGTGCGCGCCGGGACCACCCGGGCCGAGCCGATCCCCGGGGCCGCCGATGGCGCGTACCTCATCACCGGGCACAAGTGGTTCTGCTCGGCGCCGATGAGCGACCTGTTCCTCATCCTGGCCCAGGCCCCGGCCGGGCTGACCTGCTTCCTGCTCCCCCGGGTCCTGCCCGACGGCAGCCGCAACCCGATGCGGCTGCAGCGGCTCAAGGACAAGCTCGGCAACCGGTCCAACGCCTCGGCTGAGGTGGAGTTCGACGGGGCGCTGGCCTGGCCGGTCGGCGAGCCCGGGCGCGGCGTGCGGACCATCATCGACATGGTCAGCGCGACCCGGCTGGACTGCGTGCTGGGGAGCGCCGCCGGGATGCGGCGGGGCTGCGTCACCGCGGTGCACTACGCCACCCGCCGGCAGGCGTTCGGCAAGGACCTCGTCGCCCAGCCGCTGATGAGCGCGGTGCTGGCCGACCTGGCCCTGGAGGCGGAGGCGGCCACCACGCTGGCCATGCGGCTGGCCGGGGCGGCCGGGCGGGCGGCGGGCGGCGACGCGGCCGAGGCGGCCCTGCTGCGGGTCACCCTGCCCGCAGCCAAGCACTGGATCTGCAAGCGCGCCCCGATGCACGCCGCCGAGGCGCTGGAGTGCCTGGGCGGGAACGGCTACGTGGAGGAGTCGGGGATGCCCCGGCTCTACCGCGAGGCGCCGCTGAATTCGATCTGGGAAGGCTCCGGCAACGTGACCGCACTCGACCTGCTCCGTGCGCTGCGCCGCCAGCCAGGAGCTACGGAGGCGCTGCTGGCCGAGGTGGACCGGGCCGCCGGGGCCGACCGGCGGCTGGACGCCGCGGCCGGCCTGCTGGGCGCCGCGCTGGCCGCGGTGGCCGGCCAGCCCGACCCCGACGCGCAGTACGCCGCCCGGCGGCTGGCCGGGATGGTCACCGTGACGCTCCAGGCGGCGCTGCTGGTACGGCACGCGCCGCCGGCGGTGGCGGACGCGTTCTGCGCCTCCCGGCTCGGCACCGGGGCGGGGTCACTGGGACCTGGGGTGCCGTTCGGCCTACTGCCTGATGGGGTAGCGGTAGGGGAGATTCTGGACCGGTCCCGGCTCGCGCCCAGGTAAGGTCACATGGTGCGCGTGTGGCCAGGAGCTCCCTATCCGCTGGGGGCAACGTGGGACGGCACCGGGACGAATTTCGCGCTATTCTCCGAAGTCGCCGACCAGGTCGAGCTGTGCCTGCTCGACGGGGATGACCCGGCTCAGCTCACCGAGACGCGGATCGCGCTCACCGAGATCGATGGCTTCGTCTGGCACTGCTACCTGCCCGACGTCGGGCCCGGCCAGCGGTACGGGTACCGGGTGCACGGCGCCTACGACCCTGGGCGCGGGCTGCGCTGCAACCCGGCCAAACTGCTGCTCGACCCGTACGGCAAGGCCCTCAACGGGAATGTGCGCTGGCACGAGTCGCTGTTCAGCTACAAGTTCACCGACCCGGGCGTGCTGAACACGGCCGACAGCGCGCCGTACATGCCGAAGAACGTGGTGATCAACCCGTTCTTCGACTGGGGCGACGACCGGTCGCCGCGGGTCCCCTACCACGAGACGGTGATCTACGAGGCGCACGTCCGCGGGCTGACCCTGCGTCACCCCGCCGTGCCCCCCGAGCTGCGCGGCACCTACGCCGGGCTGGCCCATCCCGCGGTCATCGGCCATCTGCAGCGGCTCGGCGTCACCGCCGTCGAGCTGATGCCGGTGCACCAGTACGTGCCCGAGCACAGCCTGGCGGTCCGCGGGCTGACCAACTACTGGGGCTACAACACCATCGGCTTCCTCGCCCCGCACAAGCCGTACGCCGCCTCCACCCAGCGCGGCGGGCAGGTGGGCGAGTTCAAGGCCATGGTGCGGGACCTGCACGCGGCGGGCATCGAGGTCATCCTCGACGTCGTGTACAACCACACCGCCGAATCCGACCACCGCGGCCCGACGCTGTCCTTCCGCGGCATCGACAACCTCGCCTACTACCGGGTGCGCGACGACGACCCCCGCTACTACATCGACTACACCGGCTGCGGCAACAGCCTCAACGTGCGGCACCCGCACGCGCTGCAGCTGATCCTCGACTCGCTGCGGTACTGGATCCTGGACATGCACGTGGACGGGTTCCGCTTCGACCTGGCGTCCGCGCTGGCCCGGGAACTGCACGACGTGGACCGGCTGTCCGCCTTTTTCGACCTGGTCCAGCAGGACCCGGTGGTCTCCCAGGTCAAGCTGATCGCCGAGCCGTGGGACGTGGGCGAGGGCGGCTACCAGGTGGGCAACTTCCCGCCGCTGTGGAGCGAGTGGAACGGCAAGTACCGGGACACGGTCCGCGACTTCTGGCGCGGCCAGCCGGAGACCCTGCCGGAGTTCGCCTCCCGGCTGACCGGGTCGTCCGACCTGTACGAGACCAGCGGGCGGCGGCCGGTGGCCTCGATCAACTTCGTCACCTGCCACGACGGGTTCACCCTGGCCGACCTGGTGTCCTACAACGGCAAGCACAACGAGGCGAACGGCGAGGGCAATGCGGACGGCACGGACGACAACCGGTCATGGAACTGCGGGGTGGAGGGGCCGACCGGCGACCCGGCCATCAGCGCGCTGCGGGCCCGGCAGCGGCGCAACTTCCTGGTCACCCTGCTGTGCTCCCAGGGAGTGCCGATGCTGCTGGCCGGCGACGAGCTGGGCCACACCCAGCACGGCAACAACAACGCCTACTGCCAGGACGACGACACGTCCTGGCTGGACTGGTCGCGCCTGGCCGAGGAGGCCGACTTCCTGGAGTTCGCCCGCGCGGTGGCCGGGCTGCGCCGCGAGCACCCGGTGTTCCGGCGGCGGCGGTTCTTCCGCGGCCCGGACAGCAGCCACGACGGCCCCGGTGACATCGCCTGGCTGACTCCGTCCGGGCGGGAGATGACCAGCGCCGACTGGAAGACTGGGTACGCCAAGGTGCTGGGCGTGTTCCTCAACGGGGACGCCATCAGCGAGCCGGGCCCGCGCGGCGAGCGCGTCCGTGACGACTCGTTCCTGCTGCTGTTCAGCGCGGACGACCGCCCGGCTGGGTTCACTCTGCCCGGCGCCGAGTTCGGCCACCGCTGGGAAGTGGTGCTGGACACCGCGGGGAGGGCGGACGGCGAGTACGGGGCCGGTGCGGGGCTGGAACTCACCGGCCGCTCGATGGTCGTGCTGCGCCGGACCGCCGGGCCGGCCCGGGCCGGGTAACGCCGTCGTGCAGCAGCTGTACCCGCCCGCCGCCCCCGGGTCGGCGCCGGACCTGCCCGGGCTGTACGCCTACCCGGCCGGCCCGGCCGGCCGGGCCTATGTGCGAGCCGGCATGGTGGCCAGCGCGGACGGGGCTGCCACGGTGGACGGCCGCTCCGGCGGCCTCTCCGGTCCCCCGGACCGGGTCGTCTTCGGGTTGCTGCGGGCGCTCGCCGACGTGATCCTGGTCGGCGCGGCCACCGCGGCGGCCGAGGGCTACCGGCCGGCCCAGATCGGGGCGCGGTGGGCCGCGCTGCGCGATGGGCGGCCCGCCGCCCCGCCCATCGCGGTGCTGTCCGGCCGGCTCGACCTGGACCTGGACGGGCCGCTGCTGGCCGGGACGGCCGCGGACGGCGCCCGAACCATCGTGATCACGGCCACAGCCGCGCCCTCAGACCGGCGGGAGCAGGTGGCCAGGCGGGCCGACGTCATCATCGCCGGGGACCGGCACGTCGATCTGGGGGCCGCCCTGGCGGCGCTGGCCGGCCGGGGGCTGCGCCGGGTCCTGGCCGAGGGCGGCCCGCACCTGCTGGGCCAGCTCGCCGCGGCCGGGCGGCTGGACGAACTGTGCGTCACGGTCAGCCCGGTGCTGGCCGGCGGGGCATCCGGGCGGATTATCGCGGGCGGCGCGGGCCCGGCCCCCATCGGCCCGGCCCGGCTCTGCCTGGCGCACGTGCTGGGCCAGGACAGCTTCCTGCTGTGCCGGTACGTCCGGGCGGGCGGGCCCTCAGACGCGGGCTGAGAGGACCGCGGCCAGGTCGTAGCGGACCGGTTCCTCCAGCTGGCCGTAGGTGCAGGACCGGGGGTCACGGTCAGGCCGCCAGCGGACGAACTGGGTGGTGTGCCGGAACCGGGTGCCCTCCATGTGGTCGTAGCGCACCTCGACCACCCGCTCCGGGCGCAGCGGCACGAACGACAGGTCCTTGCCCGCGTTCCACCGGCTGTGCTCCGATGACCGCGGGTTGCGCACCGCGGGCGTGCCGCCCTCGGGCGGCCCGGCCCACCTCCACGGGTGGTCGTCGAACGTGG
Source organism: uncultured Actinomycetes bacterium (assembly GCA_963837515.1). GTDB lineage: Bacteria > Actinomycetota > Actinomycetes > Streptosporangiales > Streptosporangiaceae > RYN-230. The sequence goes on along the minus strand of CAWINT010000007.1, from coordinate 307,038 downwards.
TGACCAGCGGCTGCAGCGCCATGTACAGCTCGCGGCGACGGGCCATCGGGAACGCGCCGACCACGCCGACGCTGGCCAGCTTCCCCTCGCCGGTGAACAACCCGAGCAGCAGCGAGCCGACCGCCTCCGGGTCCGTCTTGTGCGGCCGGTACCCGGCCACCACGCAGTCCGCGGTGCGCTCGTGCTTGATCTTGAACATCACCCGCTTGTCCGGCTCGTAGCTGCCGCCCAGCGGCTTGGCGATGAGACCGTCCAGCCCGGCCCCCTCGAACTGCTGGAACCACTCGCTGGCCCGGTCCCGGTCCACCGTGGCCGGGGTCAGGTGCACCGGCGGCGCCACCGTGGCCAGCGCGTGCTCCAGGGCGGCCCGGCGGTCGGCAAACGGGCGCTCGCACAGGTTCTGCTCCCCCAGCGCGAGCAGGTCGAAGGCGATGAAGTGGGCCGGGGTCCGCCCGGCCAGCAGGGCCACCCGCGAGGCGGCCGGGTGGATCCGCTGCAGCAGCGCCTCGAAGTCCAGCCGCCGCCCGTCCGCGTCCGGGATCACGATCTCCCCGTCCATCACGCAGCGCTCCGGCAGCTGGTCCGCCACCGCCTGGACCAGCTCCGGGAAGTACCGGGTCAGCGGCCGCTCGTTGCGGCTGCCGATCTCCACCTCCGCGCCGTCCCGGAACACGATCGAGCGGAACCCGTCCCACTTGGGCTCAAAACTGTACGGGCCGTCGGGAATCCGCGCGACCGGGCGGGCCAGCATGGGCGCCACCGGCGGGTTGACCGGGAGATCCATGACACCATCCTGCCCGATAACCTGGCCCAGACCACGAGCCGACCAGCCAGCGGAGGGCCGCATGTCACTGCACAGGAACACCGGCGGGCAGGAAGACGAGCTGGAGATCAACCCGGTCTACGTGCGCGAGGAACGGCTGATCGTGCCGCGGCACCGGCTGGCCCGCCACGGCCTGCTGCCGGACACCGCGCTGCAGGCGGTCCGCGACGAGCTGATCCTGGACGGCAACGCACGGCTCAACCTGGCGACGTTCGTCACCACGTGGATGGAGCCCCAGGCCGAGCAGCTGATGACCGAGTGCCTCAGCAAGAACATGATCGACAAGGACGAGTACCCGCAGACCGCGGACCTGGAATCGCGGTGCGTCAACATCCTGGCCGACCTGTGGCACGCGCCGGAGCAGGGCGCGGCGACCGGCTGCTCCACCACCGGGTCGAGCGAGGCCTGCATGCTGGGCGGGATGGCGCTGCTGTGGCGCTGGCGCGAGCGGCGCCGGGCGGCCGGCGCCGGCACCGCGCGGCCGAACCTGGTGATGGGCACGAACGTCCAGGTCTGCTGGGACAAGTTCTGCCGGTACTGGCAGGTGGAGCCGCGGATGGTGCCGATGGAGCAGGGCCGGCTGCACCTGCGCGGCCCGCAGGCGGCCGCCCAGTGCGACGAGAACACCATCGGTGTGGTGGCCGTCCTCGGCTCGACCCAGGACGGCAGTTACGAGCCGGTGGCCGAGATCGCGGCCGAGCTCGACAAGCTCGAGGCGGCCGGCGGCCCGGACGTGCCGATCCACGTGGACGCGGCCTCCGGCGGCTTCATCGCCCCGTTCCTGGACCCCGAGCTGCACTGGGACTTCCGGGTGCCACGGGTGGCCTCGATCAACGCCAGCGGGCACAAGTACGGCCTGGTCTACCCGGGGGTGGGCTGGGTGGTCTGGCGGGACACCGCAGCGCTGCCGGAAGACCTCATCTTCAAGGTCAACTACCTGGGCGGCGAGATGCCCACGTTCGCACTGAACTTCTCCCGTTCCGGCGCCAACGTCGCCGCCCAGTACTACAACTTCCTGCGGCTGGGTTTCGAGGGCTACCGCCAGGTCCAGCAGACCTGCCGGGACGTGGCGCGGCACCTGTCCGGCCAGATCGCCCGGATGGACGTGTTCGAGTTGCTGTCCGACGGCAGCGAACTGCCCGTGTTCGCGTTCCGGATCGCTGACCCGGAGGCGGGCTTCACCGTCTTCGACCTGTCCGAGCGGTTGCGCAGCCGGGGCTGGCTGGTACCCGCTTACACCTTCCCGGCCAACCTGACCGACACCGCGGTGCTCCGGGTCGTGGTGCGCAACGGGTTCAGCACCGACCTCGCCGACCTGCTGCTGGCCGACCTGCAGCGGCATGTGCACGCCCTGGCCGAGCACCCGAACAGCCACATCCCGCTGGCCGCGGCCGGGCACCGCGAGTCGTTCGCCCACTGAGCACGCCGCCGCCAGGCGCGAAGTCCCGGGCACGGCGGCCGTGCCCGGGACCTGGTGGACGGTCAGCCGTTGCGGCGCAGCCGGTCCAGCGCCTCAGCCAGGATCGCGGCACCGTCGGTGTCGGTGCGGCGTTCCTTCACGTAGGCCAGATGAGTCTTGTACGGCTCGCTGTGCGGCGGGCCGGGCGGGTTGCCCTCGTCCCGGCCGGCCGGGTACCCGCAGCGCGGGCAGTCCCAGGTCTCCGGGATCGCGGCATCGCACGCGAAGCTGGGCCGGGTCTCGTGCTTGTTGGCACACCAGAAAGCGACCCGGATGCGTGGCGCCGCCTCACCACGCTCCGCCTCACCCATGGGACCAGCCCCGACCCGGCTGCCCCTGATCGCGTTGCCACTGCTCACTGCTCACCCCTTGCTACGTCCGCTTGCTGGCATGCTCTGGTGACGGCGGGAGCGTCAGCGGTTCAGCAGAAGATTGAGCCCGACGATGCAGAGGAACCAGAGGATGCCGGTGAAGACCGTAAGGCGGTCGAGGTTGCGTTCGACCACTGACGATGATCCCAGGGAGGATGTGACTCCGCCACCGAATAGGTCAGACAGGCCGCCGCCCTTACCCTTGTGCAGCAGCACCAGCAGCATCATCACCAGGCTGGTGAGGATGAGCACGACCGAGAGACCGATGACCACCGTTAATCCTTCCGCAGACTGACCCGCTCCGGTCAGGCGCCAACCGGCAGCTCCCGGTACCGGCAGATGGCCGCGAACTCCGCCGCGTCCAGGCTCGCCCCGCCGACCAGTGCTCCGTCGATATCCGGCTGGGCCATGATGGCCGCGATGTTGGCGGCCTTCACGGACCCGCCATACAGGATACGCACCGCGGACGCCACTGCGTCGTCCCGCACCTCGGAAACCCGCCGGCGGATCGCGCCGCACACCTCCTGGGCGTCCTCCGGCGGGCACACCTCCCCGGTGCCGATGGCCCAGACCGGCTCGTAGGCGATGACCAGCCCGGCCACCTGCTCGGCGCTGACCCCGGCCAGCCCGGCGTCGAGCTGGCCCAGCGTGTGCCGCAGGTGATCGCCGGCCCGCCGGATGCCCAGGTCCTCGCCGATGCACAGGATCGGCGCCAGCTCGTTGCGCAGCGCCGCCTTAACCTTCGCGTTGATCAGCGCGTCGTCCTCGCCGTGGTACTGCCGCCGCTCCGAGTGGCCGGCCAGTACGCAGGAGCAGCCGAGCTTGGCCAGCATCCGCCCGGACACGTCCCCGGTGTAGGCGCCCTGGTCGTGCGGTGACAGGTCCTGGGCGCCGTAGCCGATCCGCAGTTTGTCCCCGGCCACCAGCGTCTGCACGCTGCGCAGCGCGGTGAACGGCGGCAGCACCACGACGTCCGTCGCGTCGTAGTCCTTGGCGTTCAGCGTGAAGGCCAGCTTCTGGACCAGGGACAGCCCCTCGAAGTGCGTATTGTGCATCTTCCAGTTCCCGGCGATGAGCGGCTTGCGGCCCGCGGCGGCGGCCATCACCCGGCCGCCCCGGGCGAGTCCGTCTCGAGCGCGCTGAGCCCGGGCAGGGTGCGGCCCTCCAGGTATTCCAGGCTGGCCCCGCCACCCGTCGAGATATGGGTGAACGCGTCCGCCGGGAAGCCAAGCTGCCTAACGGCCGCCGCGGAGTCGCCGCCACCGACCACCGTCAGTCCTGGCACGGCGCTGATCGCCTCGGCCAGGGCCCGGGTGCCGGCCGCGAAGGCGGGGAACTCGAACACGCGCCGGCCCGTTCCAGAACACCGTCTTGGCGTCGGCCAGCTTCTGCGCGAACAGCGCCCGGGTGGCCGGGCCCATGTCCAGGCTCTCCCGGTCGGGCGGGAACTCGCCCACCTTGACCACCTCGTGCGCGGCGTCCGGGGCGTAGCCGGTGGCGGCGACCAGGTTGACCGGGAGCACCACTTCCACGCCGCGCCGCTCCGCCTCCTGGAGCACCTCGGAGACCTGCGGTATCTGGTCGGCTTCCAGCAGCGACTGGCCGACCTCGTAGCCGCGGGCGGCCAGGAAGGTGTAGGACATGCCGCCGCAGATGATCAGCCGGTCGGCCTGGCTCAGCAGGTTGCCGATGACCGCCAGCTTGTCCGACGGCTTGGCGCCGCCGAGCACCACCACGTAGGGCCGGGCCGGGTCGGTGGTGAGCTGGCGCAGCACCGCGATCTCCGCGACGACCAGCTCGCCGGCCGCGTGCGGCAGCAGCGCGGGCACGTCGTACACGCTGGCGTGCTTGCGGTGCAGCGCCCCGAAGCCGTCCCCGACGTACCGCGTGGCCAGCGCGGCGAACCGGCGGGCCAGCTCGCCCCGCTGGGCGTCGTCCTTGCTGGTCTCGGCCGGCTCGAAGCGGACATTCTCCAGCAGCGCCACCTGGCCCTCGGCCAGCCCGGCGGCCACGGCCCGGGCCGAGTCCCCGGCCACGTCGTCGGCGAGTGTCACCGGCTGACCGAGCAGCTCGCTGAGCCGGCCCGCGACCGGCCGCAGCGAGGGGCCGCCGGCCGCCCGGGCGGCGTAGCCGTCGCCCTTGGGCCGCCCCAGGTGGGCGGCGATGAGCACCCGGGCGCCCCGGCTGGCCAGCTTGGTGATGGTGGGCAGGCTGGCCCGGATCCGGCCGTCATCGGTGATCCGCTCCCCGTCCAGCGGCACGTTCAGGTCGGCGCGCAGCAGCACGACCTGGCCGGTCACGTCCAGGTCGTCGAGGCGCCTCATGACAGCCGGGCGCCCACGAGGGCGGTCAGGTCGGCGAGCCGGTTGGAGTAGCCCCACTCGTTGTCGTACCAGCCGATGACCTTGACCTGGTCGCCGAAGGTCATGGTGAGCGAGGAGTCGAAGGTGCACGACCACGGGGTGCCGACAATGTCGGACGAGACGATCTTGTCCGCGGTGTAGTGCAGGTAGCCCTTGAGGCTGCCTTCGGCGGCCGCCTTGAACGCCGCGTTGACCTCGTCCTTGGTCACCTCCCGGGGCAGCTGGACGACCAGGTCGGTCACCGACCCGTCCGGCACCGGCACCCGCATCGCCATGCCGTCGAGCTTGCCCTTGAGCTCGGGCAGCACCAGCGCGGTGGCCTTGGCGGCCCCGGTGCTGGTGGGGATGATGTTCTGCGCGGCGGCCCGGGCGCGGCGCAGGTCCTTGTGCGGGAAGTCCAGGATGACCTGGTCGTTGGTGTAAGCGTGGATGGTGGTCATCAGGCCCTTGACGATGCCGAACGAGTCGAGCAGCACCTTGGCCATCGGGGCCACGCAGTTGGTCGTGCAGGAGGCGTTGGAGATGATGTGGTGGCTGGCGGGGTCGTAGGACCCGTCGTTGACCCCCATCACGATCGTGATGTCCTCGCCCGAGGCGGGCGCGGAGATGATCACCTTGCTGGCCCCGGCCTGCAGGTGCTTGCCCGCGTCGGCCGCCTTGGTGAACCGGCCGGTGGACTCGATGACCACGTCCACCCCAAGGTCACGCCAGGGCAGCGCGGCGGGGTCGCGCTCGGCCAGCACCTTGATCGGCTGCCCGCCGGCCCGGATGCTGTCGCCCTCCGCGGTCACGTCGGTGTCCAGCGTCCCGAGCACGGTGTCGTACTTGAGCAGATGAGCCAGCGTCGCGGTGTCGGTAAGATCGTTCGCGGCGACGATCTCGATGCCCTCACCGGCGCCCGCGTGCACCGCCCGCCAGAAGTTGCGCCCGATGCGGCCGAATCCATTGATGCCCACGCGAATAGTCACGGCGGCCTGTCTCCCTCGTCCCTCGCTCTATCCGGGCCGGCTTCCCGGCCGCCCCGTTGCGGGCGGCACCGGCCCTCGGCGGCACTTGTTCTCCCGGCTCCGACCCTATCGGAATCCGGCCCACGGCAGGCCCGGGCGGTCAGCCGATCTGCCGGGCCGCCGCCGGGCGGGACCGGCCGCGGTGGTGGTCAGCGTGAGGCCGCGGCAGGGTGAACGTTTCAAACTCGGTTTAGTCCGGGGTGGGGCCGCCGGCCGGGCCGGGCGCCTAGGCGAGCATGTCCGGCGGCAGGCTGGCCTCGGTGTCCGGCACACCCGTATCCCGGGCCCGTTTGTCGGCCATGGCCAGCAGCCGCCGGATCCGGCCCGCGATGGCGTCCTTGGTCAGCGGCGGGCTGGCCAGCTGGCCGAGTTCCTCCAGGCTCGCCTGACGGTGCTCGATGCGCATCCGGCCGGCCACGGTGAGGTGCTCCGGCGCGTCGTTGCCCAGGATCTCCAGCGCCCGCTCGACCCGGGCGCCGGCCGCCACCGCGGCCCGGGCGCTGCGCCGCAGGTTCGCGTCGTCGAAGTTGGCCAGCCGGTTCGCCGTCGCCCGGACCTCGCGGCGCATCCGCCGTTCCTCCCAGTCCAGCACGCTGTTGTGCGCGCCGAGCCGGGTCAGCAGCGCGCTGATGGCATCACCGTCCCGGACCACCACCCGGTCCACCCCGCGCACTTCCCGAGCCTTGGCGCTGATCTTGAGCCGCCGGGCCGCCCCGACCAGAGCCAGCGCGGCCTCCGGCCCGGGGCAGGTGATCTCCAGCGACATCGACCGGCCGGGGCCGGTCAGGCTGCCGTGGGCCAGGAACGCACCCCGCCAGGCCGCTTCACAGTCGCAGGCGGTGCCCGCCACGACCTGCCGCGGCAGCCCGCGCACCGGGCGGCCGTAGTTGTCCACCAGGCCGGTCTGCCGGGCCAGGCCATCGCCGTCCTTGCGGACCCGGACCACGTAGCGGTTCCCCTTGCGCAGCCCGCTGGGCGCCAGCACGATCAGGTCGGAGGAGTGCCCGAACACCTCCGCGATGTCCTTGCGCAGCCGCCGGGCCGCGACGCCGGTGTCCAGCTCGGCCTCCACCACGATCCGCCCGCTGGCCAGGTGCAGCCCCCCGGCGAAGCGCAACAGGGCGGACACCTCCGCCTTCCGGCAGCACGGTTTGAGCACGCTCACCCGGCTGAGCTCGTCCTTGACCAGGCCGGTCATCGCCACCGGCATCACTCCCCCTCGAAAATCTCTGCGAAGGCCCCGGCCAGCTGGCGCGGATCGTGCCGCGGCGTCCCGTCGCGCATCGCCAGGTCCGCGAGGACCAGGCGGGCGCCCAGCCGGTCGGCTGCCTTGTCCAGTTCCGCGACGGCGCCGGACGCCGCGGAGCGATCCGCGAGCACGACGTCCACCGACAGCTGTGGTGCGTGGTCAGCCAGCACTTCCAGATGGGTCTGCGGGGCGAACCCGGCCGTCTCGCCCGGCTGCGGCACCAGGTTCAGTGCCACGATGCGGCGGGCCGGGGTGGTGATCAGCGCCTGGGCCAGGCCCGGCACGAGCAGGTGCGGGATCACGCTGGTGAACCAGGACCCCGGGCCGAGCACCACCCAGTCGGCCTCGCCGATCGCGGCCACCGCCTCCGGGCAGGCCGGCGGGTCGGCCGGGATCAGCGACACCGAGCGTACCCGGCCGGTGGTGGACGCGCAGGCCACCTGGCCGCGTACCGTGCTCAGCGCCTCCGGCCGGGCCGGATCGGCTCCCGCCACCTCCGCCACCAGGTCGAGCGGCACCGACGCCATCGGCAGCACCCGGCCGTACGCACCCAGCAGCCGGGCCACCCAGTCCAGGCCCTGCACCGTGTCGCCGAGCAGCTCCCACAGCGCGACGATCAGCACGTTGCCCACCGCGTGCCCGCCCAGCTCCACGTCCCCGGTGAACCGGTGCTGCACCACCCGGCTCCAGGTGGTCCCCCAGGCGTCGTCGCCGCAGAGCGCGGCCAGCGCCATCCGCAGATCCCCCGGTGGCAGCACGCCGAACTGGCGGCGCAGCCGGCCGCTGGAGCCGCCGTCGTCGGCTACGGTCACGATCGCGGTGAGCTGCCGGGTGACCCGGCGCAGCGCGGACAGCGCGGCGAACAGGCCGTGGCCGCCGCCGAGGGCCGCGACCTTGGGATTGAGCGGCCGGACGGAAGGGGCCACCGCGGCGCCGGGATCCGGCCCCGTCACTCGCGCCCCAGGTCCCGGTGCAGCACCCGGACGGCGGGGCCGGTCCCGGTGAGCTCGGCGGCCACCCGCTCGGCGATGGCGACGCTGCGGTGCTTGCCGCCCGTGCAGCCGATGGCCAGGGTGACGAACCGCTTGCCCTCCCGCTCATACCCGGCCAGCACGACCCGCAGCGCCGCCACGTAGCTGGCCAGGAATTCGGCGGCTCCCGGCTGGCTGAGCACGTAGTCGCGGACCGGCTGGTCACGCCCGTTGAGCGGGGCCAGCTCCGGCACCCAGCGCGGGTTGGGCAGGAAGCGGCAGTCCGCCACCATGTCCGCGTCGACCGGGAGGCCGTACTTGTAGCCGAACGACACCAGGTTGACCCGCAGCGCCGCCTGCGCCTCCGCCCCGAAGGCGGCGTGCATCCGGGCCCGCAGCTCGTGCACGTTCAGCGCCGAGGTGTCGATGATCAGGTCGGCTTCCTCGCGGACACCGCGGAGCAGCGCCCGCTCCGCGGCGATACCGTCCACCACCCGGCCGCTTTCCTGCAGCGGATGCGGGCGGCGGACGCTCTCGAACCGCCGGACCAGCGTGTCGTCGCTGGCCTCGAGGAAGATGACCCGGGGCTTGACCCCGCGGTCGGCCAGCTCGCCGATGGCGGACTGCAGGTCGGTGGAGAACGCCCGGCTGCGCACGTCCATGACGGCGGCGACCCGGGGCACCGCGCCCATCGCCCGCCGGGCCAGCTCGATCATGGTGGGCAGCAGGCCCGGCGGCAGGTTGTCGGCGACGAACCAGTCCAGGTCCTCCAGGGACTTCGCGGCCGTGCTGCGGCCCGCCCCGGACATCCCCGTGATGATCACGATGTCCGGTGCGGCGGCCGCCTCCCCGGGCGGCTCGGCCCGGCTCACCGTTTCTCCCGCCCGCCCGCGCCGGCCCTGTGGCCTGCCTGGCTCACGACGTTCCCCCATCCGCCATCATGGCCGCCCCGTCCGTTCCGCCATCCCCGCCGGGCCGCGCCGGGCCCGGCGCGGCCGCCTCCGGCGGCCCCCCGCCGGCCGGCCCCGCCCCGCCTGGCCCGGCGCCGCCCGGTTCCGCCGGGCGGAGCGCAGCCAGCACCGCCTCCGCGATCCGCGGCCCGATGCCCGGCAGCCCGGCGATCTCCGGCTGGCTCGCGCCGGCCAGCTTGCGCACCGAGCCGAAGTGCCGTAGCAGCGTAGCCCGCCGGGCCGGGCCGAGTCCCGGGACCGCGTCAAGCTCGCTCACGGTGAGCGCCTTGGACCGTTTCGCCCGGTGGTAGGTAATGGCGAAGCGGTGCGCCTCGTCCCGGACCCGCTGCAGCAGGTACAGGCCCTCACTGGTCCGGGGCATGATCACCGGGGCGTCGCCCCCTGGCAGCCAGACTTCCTCCAGCCGCTTGGCCAGGCCGCACACCGCCACCTCGTCGATGCCCAGTTCGGCCAGCCCCCGGGCGGCCGCAGCCACCTGAGCCGGGCCGCCGTCGATGACGACCAGGTTGGGCGGGTAGGCGAACTTGCGCCGCTGGCCGCTGGCCTCCGGGTCGCCGAGCGCGTCCAGCTCCCCAGTGGCCTCCCGTTCCTCCAGATAGCGGCGGAACCGGCGGGTGATCACCTCGTGCACCGAGGCCACGTCGTCGGTGCCTTCGGTGCCCTTGATCGAGAACCGGCGGTACTCCGACTTACGGGCCAGGCCGTCCTCGAACACCACCATGGCGGCGACCACGTGGGTGCCCTGCAGGTTGGACACGTCGTAACACTCGATCCGCAGCGGGGCGTCCGCCAGGCCGAGCGCGTCCTGGATCTCCTGCAGCGCCCGGCTGCGCGTGGTCAGGTCGCTGGCCCGCCGGGTCTTGTGCTGGGCCAGCGACTCCGCGGCGTTCCGCGCCACGGTCTCCAGCAGCGCCTTCTTGTCGCCGCGCCGCGGCACCCGGAGCCGCACCCGGCTGCCGCGCCGGGTGGTGAGCCACTCCTCCACCGCGGCCAGGTCCGGCGGCAGCACCGGCACCAGCACCTCACGAGGGACGCTGCCGCGGCCCGGCTCCGGGCGGCTGAGGTACCGCGGATCCAGCGGGCCGCCCGCATCGCCGCGGCGGCCCCGCCCGGCCGGCGCCGCGACCTGGTCGCTGGCCACGCTGTCGTCGCCGTAGACCTGGCTCAGGAAGTCCTCGACCAGGTCACCGGTGGTCAGGTCCTCGACCTTGTCCACCACCCAGCCGCGCTGCCCGCGGACCCGCCCGCCCCGGACATAGAACACCTGGACGGCAGCTTCCAGCTGGTCCTCGGCCAGCGCGATGACGTCGCAGTCGGTGCCGTCGCCGAGCACCACCGCCTGCTTCTCCAGGGCCCGCTGCAGCGCCTTGAGATCGTCCCGCAGCCGGGCCGCCCGCTCGAACTCCTCGGCCCGGGCCGCCTCGCGCATGTCAGCTTCCAGCCGCTGGGTGAAGCGGGTGGTCTGGCCGGCCATGAAGTCGCAGAACTCCTCGGCCAGCAGCCGGTGCTCGGCCGCGCCGACCCGGCCCACGCACGGGGCCGAGCACTTGCCGATGTAACCCAGCAGGCAGGGCCGCCCGATCTGGCCGGCCCGCTTGAACACCCCGGCCGAGCAGGTGCGCACCGGGAACACGCGGAGCAGTGCGTCCACCGTCTCGCGGATCGCCCAGGCGTGCGAGTAGGGGCCGAAGTAGCGCACGCCGCGCCGCTTGGCGCCGCGCATCACCGTCACCCGCGGGTACTCTTCGTCCATGGTGACCGCGAGGTAGGGGTAGCTCTTGTCGTCCCGGTAGCGGACGTTGAACCGGGGGTCGAACTCCTTGATCCAGGAGTACTCCAGCTGCAGCGCTTCCACCTCGGTGCCCACCACGGTCCAGTCCACGCCCGCGGCGGAGCGCAGCATGGTCTGGGTCCTCGGGTGCAGGCCGGCGAAGTCAGCGAAGTAGGAGTTCAGCCGGGACCGCAGGTTCTTGGCCTTCCCGACGTAGATGACCCGGCCGTGCTCATCGCGGAACCGGTACACCCCTGGCGATTCCGGGATCGACCCCGGCGCTGGCCGGTAGGAGTGCGGATCTGCCACGCAGCAACTCTATGCGCGCTCCCCGGCGACCGTGTGGAGGGCGGCGCGCGCCGCGAGCGCCGCGCCGCGGGCGCCGGCCCGGTCCAGGTCGGGAACCAGCGCGAACTGCACCACCGCGCGCTGTTCGGCCCGCAGCGCGGTGTGCTCCCGGACCTGGCCCAGGAACCACGCGCTGAACGCCGGGTCCGCCTCCACCACCCCGCCGCCCACGAAGTAGGTACCCGGGTCGGTGAACATGGCGGCGATGGAGAAGACCCGCCCCAGCGCCATGGCCTGCTGCCCGAAGATCCGCCGGGCCAGCGGGTCGCCGGCCTCGCCGAATGCGCGCACCAGCTTCGCGGCCTTGGCCAGCGGCACCGCCGCGAGCTCGTGATCCGGGAACCGGCCCAGCCAGTACGGCAGCAGGTTCCGCTCGATCCCGGTGAGCGAGGCGACGCTCTCCGCGTCGCCGGTCAGCCCGCAGTTGCAGGCCGGCAGTGGCTGGCCCTCGCCCAGCAGCCCGTCCAGCGGGATCTGCACGTGCCCGAGCTCACCCGCCATGCCGGCCGCCCCGCTGACCACCTGCCCGGCCTCGACCAGGCCGCCGCCGAGCCCGGTGCCGACGATCGCGGCGACGCTGGAATGGTGCGGCGCGGCGGTGCCGAACCGCACGAAGTGGGCGTAGAGCGCGGCCGCGTTGGCGTCGTTGGTGTACACCACCGGCAGGCCCAGCCGGTCGGCCAGGGCGGCCCGGATGTTGAACCCGGCCCACTCCGGGTGGCCCAGGTTGGTGCCGCCCCGCGAGGACAGCACGCCGTCCGCGCTGGCCGGGCCGGGGGTGTCCAGCCCGACCCCGTGCACCACCGCCCGCGGCACCCCGGTGATCTCGAGCACCTCGCTGAACGAGGCGGCGAGGGCCTCGATGGCCGCCTGCGGTCCCTCCCGCACCCGGCTCGGCCGCTCCATCATGTGCTCGACCAGGAAGTGGCCGCCCTCAGCCAGCACGGTGGCGTTGTTCGTCGTGCCGCCGTTGTCCAGCCCAACGATGACCGACTGGGGGGAATCACCCATGCTCCGCCTCTCTGCCTGGACGCTGGCAGGCAGCGTAACGCCCGGCGCGGCGGCTACGGTAGACGGCCCGGGGCGGCTCACGCCGGCCCGGTTCAGTCCTCGAACGCCGTCACCGGCGGGCAGGCGCAGACCAGGTTGCGGTCACCGTAGGCCTGGTCGATCCGGCGCACCGGCGGCCAGTATTTGGCCCGCCGGTCACCGGGCAGCGGGTAGGCCGCCTGCTCCCGCTCGTACGGGTGCTTCCAGTCGCTGATGAGCAGCATCGAAGCGGTATGCGGCGCGCCACGGAGCGGGTTGTCGTCGCGGTCGTACTCACCGGAGACGACCTTCCCGATCTCGGCGTGGATGGCGAGCATGGCATCGCAGAACCGGTCCAGCTCGGCCAGGTCCTCACTCTCGGTGGGCTCGACCATCAGCGTGCCGGCCACCGGGAACGACATGGTCGGCGCGTGAAATCCATAGTCGATGAGCCGCTTCGCGACGTCCTCCACCGTCACGCCGGCCCGCCGGGTGATAGGCCGCAGGTCCAGGATGCACTCGTGGGCCACCAGCCCGCCGCGGCCGGTATAGAGCACCGGGTAGTGGCCGCCGAGGCGGCGCGCCACGTAGTTGGCGGCCAGGATGGCCACGCCGGTCGCGCGGCGCAGCCCGTCCGGGCCCATCATCCGCAGGTAGGCCCAGGAGATCGGCAGGATGCCCGCCGACCCGACGGGGGCCGCCGCCACTGGACCCGCCTTCCGGCCGGGGAGGTAATCGGCCAGGTGGGCGCGGACGGCCACCGGGCCGACGCCGGGGCCGCCGCCGCCGTGCGGGATGCAGAACGTCTTGTGCAGGTTCAGGTGCGAGACGTCGGCGCCGAACCGCCCGGGGCGGGCCAGCCCGACCAGCGCGTTGAGGTTGGCGCCGTCCACGTAGACCTGGCCGCCGGCGGCGTGCACCGCCTCGCACACCTGGGTCACCGTCTCCTCGAACACGCCGTTGGTGGACGGGTAGGTGAGCATGATCGCCGCGACCTCGGCGCCCCGCCTGTCCAGTTGAGCGTGCAGGTCGCCGAGGTCGATCGCGCCGTCGTGACCGCACTTGACCACCACGACGCGCAGCCCGGCCAGTACGGCGCTGGCCGCGTTGGTGCCGTGCGCCGACTCCGGGATCAGGCAGATGTGCCGCCCGGTGTCGCCCCGGGCCGTGTGGTAGGCGCGGATGGCGAGCAGGCCGGCCAGCTCGCCCTGCGAGCCGGCGTTGGGCTGCAGGCTGACCGCGTCGTACCCGGTGATCTCGGCCAGCCACCGCTCGAGATCGCTGATCAGCGCGGCGTACCCGCGGGCCTGCGCCGCGGGCGCGAACGGGTGCAGGTTGGCGAACTCCGGCCAGGTCACCGGCTCCATCTCGGCGGCCGCGTTCAGCTTCATGGTGCACGAGCCGAGCGGGATCATCGACCGGTCCAGGGCGATGTCGAAGTCGGCCAGGCGGCGCAGGTAGCGCAGCATCGCGGTCTCACTGCGGTGCTCGTGGAACACCGGGTGGGCCAGGAAACCGGACTGGCGGCGCAGCCCGGCCGGGAGGGCCGGCCCAGGATCCCCCGGTCCCTCGCCGTCGTCCGCGGCCCCGGGGACCAGGGCGGCGGCCACCGCCGCCAGGTCGGCCTCGGTGGTGGTCTCATCGCAAGTCACCTGGACGGTGTCCGGGTCCGCCAGCAGCAGGTTGTACCCCGCGTCGCGGGCCCGCGCCACGGCGGCCTCCGCGCCCCCGGGAAGGGTGACCCGGACGGTGTCGAAGAAGGCGCCGTCCGGCACGCTGGCCCCCCGGGCCCGCAGCCGGGTGGCCAGCCGGGTGGCGTGGCCGTGCACGCCGCGGGCGATGGCGGTCAGCCCGTCCGGGCCGTGATACACCGCGTACATCGCGGCGATCACCGCCAGCAGCACCTGCGCCGTGCAGATGTTGCTGGTCGCCTTCTCCCGGCGGATGTGCTGCTCACGCGCCTGCAGCGCGAGCCGGTAGGCGGGCCGGCCGTCGGCGTCCAGTGAGACGCCGACCAGCCGGCCGGGCAGCTGCCGCCGCAGGTCATCGCGGACCGCCAGGTAGGCCGCGTGCGGGCCGCCGTAGCCCAGCGGCACACCGAACCGCTGCGAGCTGCCGAGGGCGATGTCCGCGCCGAGCTCACCCGGCGGCACCAGCAAGGTGAGGGCCAGCAGGTCGGCGGCGACCGCGGCCAGCGCGCCCCGGCGGTGCGCGGCCTCGATCACCGGGCGCAGGTCGCGGATCGTGCCGCTCGCCCCCGGGTACTGCAGCAGGACGCCGAACAGGTCCCCGTCCGGCTGGGCCTCGACCGCCTCCGGGGTCAGCTCGGTGACCACCAGCTCGATGCCGAGCGGTTCCGCACGGGTGGCCAGCACGGCCAGGGTCTGGGGCAGGCAGTCCACGTCGGCCAGGAAGATCCGGCCGCGGCGGGCCGAGCGCCGGGCCAGCGTCATGGCCTCAGCCGCGGCGGTCGCCTCGTCGAGCAGCGACGCCCCGGCCACCGGCAGCGCGGTCAGGTCCTCGACGACGGTCTGGAAGGTGAGCAGCGCCTCCAGCCGGCCCTGCGAGATCTCCGGCTGGTACGGCGTGTACGCGGTGTACCAGGCCGGGTTCTCCAGCACGTTGCGGCGGATCACCGCCGGGGTGATGGTGCCGTAGTAGCCCAGCCCGATCATCGAGGTGGCCACGGTGTTCTGCGCGGCCAGCCGGCGCAGCTCGGCCAGCGCCTCGGTCTCGGAGGCCGCGGCGGGCAGGGCCAGCGGGTGCGGGTCGGCCAGCCCGGGCGGCAGCGCCGCAGCGGTCAGCTCGTCCAGCGAGGAGTAGCCGACCGCGTCGAGCATGCGCTGCTGCTCGTCCGGGGACGGGCCTATGTGCCGCGTGGCGAAGTTCATCGGAGCCTCCAGTGAGGGAGCCGTCAGGCACGCCCCGTGCCTGCTGGGCCTCCCCCTCTGTCGCCGCCGCCGCTGGTGTGGCCCGGACTGCGCCGGCACCGGGGACGTGGCTCCAGAGACGCCTGTCCCGTCCGGTCCTGGTTGCCTGAGAGGTTCCGGGGAGGTTGCCCCTTCGGCGCCCCGCGCTGGCCGCGCAAGGACTCTCCCGGACGGTGTGAATCAGCTGCCAGCCAGCTTACCCAACCCGGCCAGTGAACTCTGGAGATCCTGGGGAGGGGCCATACCGCGTCCAGCGTGGTCGTCTTGCCCGCCCCGTCCGGGCCCAGGATGCCGAGGAACTCACCGGGGTGGGCGTCGAACGAGACCCCGTTGACCGCCCGTAGTTCCCCATAGGACTTGCGCAGCTCCCGGGCCGAGATCGCCTCCGCCAGGCCGCCACCCTAGCCTGGCGGGACGGACCGGGGTGAGGGCGCCGGCGGGCGGATCCTGATCCCGCGCTCACCGGGTCTGGATGGCCCGGCTCACCCGGTTCTGCGGGCGCGCCGCCGGGCCAGCTCGTCGGCCTCGCTGAGGCCGGTGTCCCGGCCGTCCGCGGGCTCGGGTCCTTCGGCCCGCTCGGCAGGCAGCTCGGCCAGGCTGCCGTCGACCTCCTGCCAGATGCGGCCCAGCGCGATGCCGAACACGCCCTGGCCACCCTGCAGCAGGTTGACCACCTCGTCGGACGAGGTGCACTCGTAGACGCTGACCCCGTCGCTCATCAGCGTCACCCGGGCCAGGTCGTCGGTGCCCCGGCTGCGCAGGTGGGCCACGGCGGCCCGGATCTGCTGCAGGGATATCCCGGTGTCGAGCAGCCGCTTGACAACCTTGAGAACCAGGATGTCGCGGAAGCTGTACAGCCGGGCCGAGCCTGACCCGGTGGCCGCGCGGACGCTGGGCTCGACCAGCCCGGTCCGGGCCCAGTAGTCGAGCTGGCGGTAGGTGATCCCGGCGGCGGCGCAGGCGGTCGGGCCGCGGTAGCCCATATCGGCCGGGCGCGCCTCGAGGTCGTCACCGAACAGCAGGCCTTGCTCACCCGCCTGCTGCATGGCCGCGCCACGCGTGCCCGGCGACTGCATGTTACCTTTGGTTACCGCCACACCTGCCTCCACCCGGAGCTGACCACCCTGGGGGTTTCTGTCTCGCACGGTAGGCTGGCCGCCCCGGTCCCGTCAACGATCGCCGGCGGCGCGTCGCCGACCGGACCCGCCGGCTCAGGTGGCCCGCCCGAAATCCTCGGGGGTGATGGTGTCCAGGAACTCGCGGAACTTCTCGACCTCATCTTCCTGCTCGTCCGGGATAGCCACGCCCGCCTCGTCGAGGACGTCCTCACTGGCGTAGATGGCCGCCCCGGTGCGCAGTGCCAGGGCGATCGAGTCGGACGGCCGGGCACTGACCTCCTTGCCATTCGAGAAGATCAGATCGGCGAAGAAGATGCCGTCCCGCAGCGCGGTGATGTTCACTGTCTGCAGCTGTACTTCGAGCACCTCGAGCACATCACGGAACAGGTCGTGAGTGAGCGGCCGGGCGGGGACCATGCCCTGCTGGGCGAACGCGATCGCGGTCGCCTCAACCGGCCCGATCCAGATCGGCAGGTACCTGTCTCCCTGCGTCTCCTTCAGCAGGACGATGGGCTGGTTCGTAGGCATCTCGACCCGGACGCCGACGACCTCCATCTTCCTCACGGCGGCTCCGTCCTCACGTGCGCCGGGGCCGATGGCCCCGGCGTAGACCCTGCGTTTGGCACTCCTTGCCAACGTACACCCGCGATGGCCGAAGTCACGCGCCGGACCCGGCCGCGGCAGGCCCCGCGAAGCCGGCGTCCGGGAAGCGGGTCCGGGGGCGCCCCGGACGGGCGTACCCGGCGCTGGGAAGCCCGTCCCGGGCCGCGCCGGGCAGCCCGTCCCGGGCCGCGCCGGGCGGCCCGTCCCCGGCCGCGCCGGGCGGCGCGGGGGCCAGCCCGGCCTCGGCCAGCGCCCGGTCCAGCAGTGCCGCGTGCAGCCGCTGGGACAGGGCGGCGATCTCCCGGGCGGTCTGCCGGGCCCGGTCCCGTGAGCCCGGGCTGCGCTGCCGCAGCGTCGGCGCCACGACCTGCTCGATCAGCGTGGTTTCCCGGTCCACAGCGGCCCGCACCACCCGCAGGTGCCGGGCGTGTACCCCGTACTGGCCCAGGGCGGCGATGATCCGCACCGCGTCCAGCGCGTCCGGACCGTACTGCCGGCCGGTCGCCTGGACCAGCCCGAAGTCCTCCAACTCGGTCAGGTACCCGTCGTCGATCCCGGCCGCGTCCAGCAGTTCCCGGCGGCTCAGTGGCCGCCGGCCGACCGCGGCCGCCGGGCCCTCACCCTCCGGGCCGCCCCGGCTGTCGGCCGCCGCCAGCCGGTCCTTGATCACCCGCAGCGGCAGGTACTCGTCGCGCTGGGCGGTCAGGATGTAACGCAGCCGCTCCACGTCGGCCGGGCTGAACCGCCGGTACCGGGACGGCGAGCGGGCCGGCTGGATCAGCCCCTCGGATTCCAGGAAGCGGATCTTCGAGACGCTGACATCGGGAAACTCGGACCGGAGCTGGTCCAGCACCTCGCTGATGCCGAAACCCGCCCGGGCGGGCGGTTTGCTCATGCCCCGACCTGCGCGCCTCCGCCACCACGCTCCACCTGCGGCCGCCGGCCGGTGAGGAACACCAGGCGGAACTTGCCGATCTGCACCTCGTCGCCGCCGTTCAGCGCGGCTTCCTCGATCCGCTCCTGGTTGACGTAGGTGCCGTTGAGGCTGCCGACGTCGCGCACGGTGAACCGGTCACCGTGCCGGTAGAACTCGGCGTGCCGCCGGGACACCGTCACGTCGTCGAGAAAGATGTCGCTGTCCCGGTGCCGGCCGGCCGTAGTGATGTCGCTGTCCAGCAGGAACCGGCTGCCTGCGTTGGGCCCGCGCCGGACCACCAGCAGCGCCGTGCCACCCGGGAGGGACTCCAGCGCGCCCGGGTCGGCGTACGATTCCTCGCCATACTCGGTCTCCGCCGGGTCCCCGCCCAGCGTGATGATCGAGGTGGTCTCACCTGGGCGGTCGGCACCCGTACGGGCGAGCATCGTCCCGCAGTGCAGGCAGAAGCGCGCGTCGTCGGGGTTGGCCTGACCGCACCGGGTGCAGTAGATGCCTGGCATGTCGTGGCCCAGCCTCTCCTCTGCTGGCCATGGGCTCGGGGCTGGCACCACGTCCGGCGCGGCCCGTTCCCCGTATGTCACTGAACCGTGCTTGAATGACTCGTGCTCAGCTGATGCTGTCCACGCTACCTGCGGCGGCCCCGGTGGGTCCATGCGCCACGCGCGTCGCCCTCCCGGGGTGAACCAGGCCCGCCACCCGCGGGGACGCGCTGATCCCGGCGACGACTCCCCGCCCCGGGCCCCGCCCGGGGCGCCATCGTGCCGCCTCCGCCACATATTGGCCGCTCCTCCGATGCCTGCATGGTCCGATGAGGCTGGATTGTCTCACGGGTGGCTACGCCCTCGCTGGACACTGAATCGGCCAGCTTAGCCGGGAACGTCAGCCACCGGAACGCTCCGCGATCGCCGCCCACTCATCCAGCAGCGCCTGCGCGGTGTCCGCGTCGGCGCCCTCGGCCCACAGGTGGGTGACGGCGTCGGCGGGATCGGGCAGGATGAGCACCCAGCCACCGTCCGGCTCCACGATCCGCACCCCGTCGGTGGTGTCTATGGTCCGCTCGCCCGCCGCCTCCACGACCGTCCGCATCACGCTGCCCTTGGCCGCCCACGGCGTCGGCAGCGAGCGGCGCAGCAGGTGCGCGGCCGGGATCCGGGCGTCGATCTGGCTCAGCGTGAGCCGGGTCCGGGCGACCAGGCCGAGCAGCTTGGTGAAAGCGGCGATGCCGTCCAGGGTCCGGCTGAATTCCGGGACGACGAATCCGCCGCGGCCGTCACCGCCGAAAACTACGTCCTCGCTCGCGGTGGCCTCGGTCAGCCCGTGCAGCGAGGTGGGCGTCCAGTCCACCTGGACCCCGTGGAACCGGCAGACCTGCTCGGCCACCCGGGTGGTCGTCACCGGGAGCGCCACCCGGCCGGAGCGCCGCTCCGCGGCGATGAGGTCGAGCACCACCAGCAGGGCGCGGTCGTCGCTGACCATCGCGCCCTTCTCGTCCACCAGCATGATCCGCTCGCCGACCTGGTCGAAACGGACCCCGAAAGCGGCCCGGGACGAGGCCACCAGCTCCGACAGCCGCTGCAGCCCGGCCCGGACCTGGGCCAGGCTCTGGGTGGGGTTGGCTTCGTCGAGCCGGTTGTTGACGGTCAGCACCTCCACCCCGAGCCGGCCGAGCAGGCTGGGCAGCACCAGCGAGACGGTGCCCCCGGCGCAGTCCACCACCACCTTGAGCGCAGCCTCGCGCACGCCGGTCATGTCCACGCTGCGGAGCAGTTCCTGCGCGTACGACTCGACCACCCGGGACGGATAGGCCAGTTCGGCGATCTCGCCCGGGAAGGCCCGCCGGTACTCCTGCCGGGAGAACACCCGCTCCAGCTTGCGCGCGGCGACCTGGGACAGTTCGGCGCCACGCTCATCGAGGAACACCAGGTCGATGGACTGCGGGTCGCCGGCCGTGGTGCGCAGCGCGACGCCGCCGCTGCACCCGCTGCGGGCCGTCTGGAACCGGGCCACCGGCAGCGGCTGGGCCTCCAGGTCGACCACGTTGATCGCGCTCGCGTTCAGCGCGCACTGCACCGCCCGTTTCAGGGCCCGTGCGGCCCGGGACACGTCGCGGGAGGTGGTGACCGTGGACCCCTTCTGCAGCGTGGTCGCGTAGGCGCTGGACAGCCGGACGCACAGCTCCGGGGTGATCTCCACGTTGACCAGGCCGGACACCCCGCGGTCGCCGAACAGCGTGCGCTGGCCGCGGGACTCCCAGATGACGCTGGTGTTGACGACCGCACCGGCCTCGATCGTCTTGAACGGGTAGACCTTGACGCCCGCCGACAGGTAGGCCTCGGGCTCGATGACGCACTCGTCGCCCACCACCGCGCCTTCCTCGATCCGCGCGGACGGCATGACGTCGGTGTTCTTCCCGATGACACAGCCGCGGAGGGTGACGCCCTGGCCCACGTACACGTTGTTGTGCACCACGGCGCGGTGCAGGAAGGCTCCTTCCTTCACCACCACGTTGCTGCCGAGCACGGTGAACTCCCGCAGCTCGGCGCCCGCCTCCACCTTGGCGTAGTCTCCGATGCACACCGGCCCGGAGATGACCGCGTCCGGGTCCACCTCGGCGCCCTCGGCGACCCAGACCCCGGGGGACACCTCGAAGCCGTCGATCGCCGTGTCCACCCGGCCGGACAGCACGTCCGCCTGCGCCTTGAGGTAGCTCTCGTGGGTGCCCACGTCCTCCCAGTAACCGTCGGCGATCCAGCCGAACAGCGGCGCACCGCGGGCCAGCAGCGCCGGGAACACGTCGCCCGACCAGTCCACCGGCTCCCCCGGCAGCACTTCGGCCAGCACCTCGGGCTCCATCACGTAGATCCCGGTGTTCACCGTGTCCGAGAACACCTGGCCCCAGGTGGGCTTCTCCAGGAAGCGCTGGATCCGGCCGTCGTCGCCGACGATGATGATGCCGAACTCCAGCGGGTTGGGCACCCGGGTCAGCCCCACGGTGACCAGGGCACCCGCCTCCTTGTGCGCCCGGACCATCGCGGACAGGTCGATGTCGGTCAGCGCGTCGCCGGAGATGACCAGGAATGGCTCGTCGCGCAGCACCTCGCCGGCGTTCTTCACGCTGCCCGCGGTGCCCAGCGGCATCTCCTCGGTGGCGTACTGCAGGCTCATGCCCACGTCCTCGCCGTCCCCGAAGTAGTTGCGGACGAGCGAGGCGAGGAAGGCCGTGGTCACGACCGTCTCGGCGAACCCGTGCCGCTTGAGCAACCGGAGCACGTGCTCCATGATCGGCTTGTTGCACACGGGCAGCAGAGGTTTGGGCTGATTGGCGGTCATCGGGCGCAGCCGGGTGCCCTCCCCGCCGGCCATCACGACGGCCTTCACCGCTGACCGGCCTCCTTCCACAGCATCAGCGCGGGCGCCCCGGCTTCTTCCCGGCCCGGGTCCAGGGCCGCCGGGCCGGGGCCGGCCGGCACCCCCATCATGACCGCCGGCTCGCGGCCGGGCCACCACGGCGGCCGCTGCTGAGCTGGCGCACCTGCGCCAGGTACAGCCCGGCCGCCCACCAGTAGAGTGCGGTGCCCCAGCAGGCGAAGGCCCAGCCCAGCACCTTGGCCACCAGCGGCGCGGGGCCGCCGTAGGTCCCCAGCAGCAACAGCGGGAAGGCGTACAGCAGGCAGAGGGTGGCGGCCTTGCCGACGAAGCTGACCTGCAGCGGCCCGTACCCTCGCGCCCGCAGCACCAGCAGCGCGGCGCCGAGCAGCAATTCCCGGCCCACCAGCAGGCCGACCAGCCACCACGGGATGATGGCCCGGATGGCCAGGGAGATGAGCATCGCCCCGATGTACAGCCGGTCGGCGGTCGGGTCGAGCAGCTGGCCCAGCCGGCTCTCCTGGTGCCAGGCGCGGGCGATCTTGCCGTCCAGCCAGTCAGTAGCTGAGGCGGCGCCCAGCAACAGCACCGCCCAGCCGTCCGCGTGCAGCCCCAGTACCAGCCAGATGAACACCGGGACACCAGCCAGCCGGGCCAGGCTGAGCGCATTGGGCAGCGTCCAGATGCGGTCCGGCAGGCCACCCTGGCCTCCGGTGGCCGCCGCCGGGGGCGCCGAGCCGGGCCCGGGGGCCGGGGCGCCCGCGGCGCCCTGGTCGGCCGCCTGCCGCGCCGCGCCCGGCACGCCGCTGCCTGCCTCCACGACGGGCCCCTTCGGTCGCAGTACACCCCCGCCGCTGACCCTACCCGGCGACCGCGGTCGCGGCGTCATAGGGCAGGCGGCGTGGACGGCGGACCAGTCTAGGTGAGTGAGCCAGCCTGGATCGGGTAGCGCAACTAGATAACCGATAAGCAAAGGACAGGGGTTACTCCCATGCTGGTACTGACCGAATCGGCCGTCTCGGCAATCCGGAACCTCACGACGCAGCCGCAGTTCCCGGAGGAAACGGGGCTGCGCATCATGGCCCAGCCGGAAGGCGGCACCACGTTCCAGGTCACCCTGGCCGACAGCCCGGCCGACGGGGACCACGTGATCGAAAGCCAGGGCGCGCGGGTCTACCTGGAGCCCGGGGCGGCTGACGCGCTGTCCGACAAGTCGCTCGACGCCCAGGTGGACGACGAAGGCACCGTCGCCTTCACCCTCGCCGAGCAGGTCGCCTGACGGATGGGCGGGTTAGCCCGGGGCCGGTCCCCGGGCTAACACCGCTCCCACGCCGTGGCGATGCCCTGGCCGACGCCGATACACATGCTGGCCACCGCCCGGCCGGTGCTGCGCCGCCGGAACTCGTGCAGCAGGGTGGCCGTGATCCGGGCGCCCGAACAGCCCAGCGGATGGCCGATGGCGATCGCGCCGCCGTTCACGTTGACCCGGTCGCCGTCCAGCTTGAGCTCCTCACATACGGCCACGGCCTGCGCCGCGAAGGCTTCGTTGACCTCCACCAGGTCCAGGCTGCCAGTCTCCCAGCCGGTGCGGCGCAGCAGCTTGCCGACCGCCGGGACCGGGCCGATGCCCATGTAGTCCGGGTGCACCCCGGCCGTGGCGGTGCCGGCGTACCGGGCCAGCGGAGTGGCCCCGGCCGCCTCGGCCACGGCCGCGGACACCAGTACCACCCCGGCCGCGCCGTCGTTGAGCGGTGAAGAGTTCCCCCCGGTGACCGTTCCGCCCGGGCGGAACGCGGGCCGCTTGGCGGCCAGGTCGGCCAGGGTGAGGTCCTCGCGGATGCCCTCGTCCGCGGTGACCGTGCCGCCGGGCGCCGTGACCGGCACGATCTCGGCGCCGAACCGCCCCTCGCGGCGCGCCGCCGCGGCCCGCTGGTGGCTGCGCAGCGCGAACTCGTCCTGCCGTTCCCGGCTGACCCCGTACCGCTCCGCCACGTTCTCGGCGGTCTCGCCCAGGCTGACCGGCGGGTACATCTCCTGCATCAGCGGGCTGACCAGCCGCCAGCCAAGCCGGGTATCGGCCACCCCGGCCTCGCGCTGGAAGGGCTCGGCCGCGCGGGGCAGCACGAACGGGGCCCGGGTCATCGACTCGGCCCCGCCGGCCAGCACGATATCGGCTTCGCCCGCCGCGATGGCCCGGGCCGCGCTGGCGATCGCCTCCAGGCCCGAGCCGCACAGCCGGTTGACGGTCGCCCCGGGCACCTCGACCGGCAGCCCGGCCAGCAGCACACCCATCCTGGCCACGTTCCGGTTGTCCTCGCCCGCCTGATTGGCGGCCCCCCAGTAGACGTCGTCGATGCGGGCCGGGTCAAGCCACGGGTTGCGGGCCAGC
The DNA here is from genome assembly GCA_963837515.1 of uncultured Actinomycetes bacterium. Classification (GTDB taxonomy): domain Bacteria; phylum Actinomycetota; class Actinomycetes; order Streptosporangiales; family Streptosporangiaceae; genus RYN-230. The sequence continues at coordinate 283,333 of CAWINT010000007.1, read as the reverse complement.
AGAGCCCGGATCACGTCGGCGGTCAGGTGATCCGGGCGAACCGCAGCCAGCGCTCCCTTCACCCGGCCGATCGGGGTCCGGCATGCGTCCACCGCGAACACCGCTGTCATGTCTGCCTCCATGCTGCTGGCCCCGTGCTGCTGGCCCCGTGCTGCTGGCCCCGTGCTGCTGGCCCCGTGCCGCCAACGCGTGCGGCTGGCTCCGTGGCGGCTGGCTCCGTGCGGCTGGCTCCGTGCGTGCCCCCGAGACTACCCGCCATCCGCACGGATGCCCGGATGGCGCACGGCCGGCTGGCGGCGCCGCCGGGCCGCCCGGTCAGCGCGCCGGTGGGCCGCTACGGCTGGCCCGGCGGGCCACGCCTGACCATGGTGAGCGGACGGCCAGCCGCACGGCGCTGGTGGGCCCGGCCAGGGCCAGCGCCGCCTGGTACCCGGCGGGGGCGGGCAGCGAGACCAGCGAGCAGCCGTGCACGCTGGTCGCCGCCATCACCTGCTCCGGGCCGCCGGCCACGGCCATGCCGACCGGCCCGTCCAGGCTGGCCAGCACGGGGAATTCGCCGATGCCGTGGCCGATGCCCTCGCCGGTGCACTTCAGCACCGCCTCGGCCCGCACCCACCAGCGGATGACCAGGTCATGGCGGCCGTGCTCGCTGAGCTGCTGCCCCCACTCGGCGTCGGCCCGGTGCATGTCGGCGGACAGCGCGCAGACGCAGCCGCCGGCTGCTGCTCGACGTCCACGCCGACCTCCTGGCTGGCCACCGCGATCACCACCGCGTCGCCGCTGTGCGCCAGCGAGAAATGCAGCCCGTAGCCGGACGGCAGCGCCGGGCGGCCGTCCAGCTTGCCGCACCGGGGACAGGGCTCACGGCGGAACTGCAGGCTGGACGGCGGGATGTCCAGGTACCCGGAGAGCACCCGGCGCAGCATCACGTGCGCGGCCGTGTAGCGCCGGCGGTCGGCCCGGAAGGCGAAGGCCGCCGCCCGCTTGTGCTCGGCCAGGCTCAGCTCGGCCAGCTCCGCGCGGCCCACCGCGACAGTGGTGATGTCCAGCCACCACACGTCCGCGCAGCCCGCCGGCGGCACTGGGTACATCCGTCACTCCCGCCGGCTGCGCCAGCCCGGTGCCGGGCAGCCCACCAGATTATGGGTCTGAAAGGGTGATGTGCGTTGCCTCGCCGTGGCCTGCCAGCGGCGCCCGCCGAGGACCGTATTGTCCCACAACCGCCGCCACACCCGGGGCTGCACCGGATATCCGGCGGCGAGGGGAGGCGCGCCGCAGGCGTGTCCTCGCCGAGCCGCCGGATGGCAGGGGGTTCCGGGGGTCGCCCCCGGGCCGGCACGGCGAGGGGAGGCGCGCCGCAGGCGTGTCCTCGCCGAGCCGCCGGATGGCAGGGGGTTCCGGGGGTCGCCCCCCGGGCTAACTCCACTTGTAGATCGTAACCTTGCTGGTGGGGCCACAAGTCAGAGCGTCGGCGTCGCCCAGCAGGAGGTTCTCGGACTGGGAGGTCAGCCCAGGTTGGGCCAGCGCAGGAGGTTCTCCAGGGTGGCGCGGTCACCTTCGCTTCGCAAGCTGTCCAGGGGAAGGCGGCCGTGCAGGGTGAGCAACAGGTCGCTCACCGATCCGTGCAGGTCGGCGGCCGTCTCGTGCTGGCCGTCGATGACGTGTGCGCCCGATGCCGTCAGGTCGAGCAGCCATGACTCGCCCTCGGCGGCGTGCAGGCCAATCCGGACCGGCTCGTGCGGCCAGGGGCCGGCGGTGCCGTGGCTGACGCTGATGAACTCGGCAATGCCGTCGATTGCGACAACCGCCGGGACGGGCCGGGGAGTTCCGGTGGCCAGCTGTGCGTCGAAGGCGTGGACAGCGGCCTCCTGGACCTGATGACGCGCTACGGCACCACTCGTCATCGGGACGTCGGAGTCGCCCCACCAAGTCCAGCAGCCCGCCGCGGGACCTGCGGCTTGCAGGGCAGCTGTCAGCTCCTGGGTGGCTGCGGCCGAACGGGCCAGCAGGTCGGCTGACAGCGCGTCATCGGCCGGTGCCACGTTCGGGGGCTTCTCGCCGGGGCCGGCCACGACCGCCGCCGCCCAGAACCGGTGCACCTGGGTAAGGTGCTCGACGAGGTCACAGAGCGACCAGTCGGGACAGCTGGGAACGCGGATACCCAGATCGGGCGAGCCTGCGACGCTGCTGCGCAGAGCGGCGGAGCGGTCTTGGACCAGGGCGAGCAGGTCTTCGAAGGCAGGTGTCTGGGTCATCCCCGCTTCCTATCACCCGGTACTGACAGTGGCCCTTCGGTTTCCGCCGGCCCGCGAGTACTCCAACAGCGGTTCGTGGTCGTGCTGCTGGGGCCAGCGCATGAGCGCGTGCGGCCACCGGTGATCATCGGTGTGGTGAGGACTGAAGTTCAGACGGCAGCCGCAGTGGGACGCCGACGCGGTCCGTGACGACGTTCGTGGCTTCATCGTCGAGCAACTGCACGATGAGGACGTGGTGTTGGTGTTGATGAGACTGGTGACCTGAAGAAGGGCCACCGTAGGCGTGCAGCGCCGGTACACCGGCACATTGCCTCGGTTGGTCCGACTGGCGACGACGCCACCAGGCCCGGTCCCGGGCCTGCCACTACGAACGGCAGGCCACCCATCAACCATGAAGATCACGATCTAACAAGGCGTGGACAGGGAGAGCGCGAACCGGGCCCGCTCATCGGTCCACCAGCGGCGCAGGGTGAACCCGGCGGCGGCCAGCTCCGCGGCCACCCCGGCCCGGCGGAACTTGGCCGACACCTCGGTGCGCCACTCCTCCCCCGCCGCGAATGACGCGGTCAGCCCGATGGCGGGCAGCCGCACCTGCTGGTCGGCGGCGGAGCGCAGCCGCATCTCGATCCACTCCTGCCCGGCGTCCCACACCGCCACGTGCTCGAAGGTGTCCGGGTCGAAGTCGGCACCCAGCTCCGCGTTGAGGACGGACAGCACGTTCTTGTTGAACGCGGCGGTCACCCCGGCCGCGTCGTCGTAAGCCGCGAGCAGCACCGCCGGGTCCTTGACCAGGTCGGTGCCCAGCAGTAGCGCGTCACCCGGCCCGAGCCCGGCCCGCAGCCGGCTCAGGAAGGCGGCCCGCTCGGCCGGGAGCAGGTTGCCGATGGTGCTGCCGAGGAACGCCACCAGCCGCGGCGGCTGGGTGCCGGCCAGCCCCAGGTCCGCCTCGAAATCCGCCACCACCGCCCTAACGGCCAGCTCGGGGTAGCTGCCCAGCACCCGGTGCGCGGCCCCGATCAGGGCTGACTCGCTCACGTCCACCGGCACGTAGCTGCGCAGCGTCGCGGCGTCGCGCAGTGCGTCCAGCAGCAGCCGGGTCTTCTCCGACGATCCCGAGCCCAGCTCGACCAGGGTGGCGGCACGGCTGGCCGCGGCGATGTGCGGGGCGGCCGCGGTCAGGATGGACCGCTCGGCCCGGGTCGGGTAGTACTCCGGCAGCAAAGTGATCTTCTCGAACAGCTCGCTTCCCAGGTCGTCGTAGAACCACTTGGGCGGCAGCCATTTCGGCGTGGCGGTCAGCCCGGCCGCGACGTCCGCGCGCAGCGCGGCGCGGGCGTAATCCTCGGGCAGCCGGCGGTCGATCTGGAGTTGGCTCACGGTCAGCGGTCCTTCCCTCGATCGTTATCTGGTGGTGGTGGCTCCGGGGTCGCCCCCCGAGCCGGCGGATGGCGGGGGGTTCCGGGGGGTCGCCCCCCCGGGTATCGGCCGGGGAGGGGAGGTGCGCCGCAGGCGTGTCCTCCCCGAGCCGGCGGATGGCGGGGGGTTCCGGGGGGTCGCCCCCCCGGGTATCGGCCGGGGAGGGGAGGTGCGCCGCAGGCGTGTCCTCCCCGAGCCGGCGGATGGCGGGGGGTTCCGGGGGGTCGCCCCCCCGGGCTGGCAGAGTGCTGCATCAGCCCGCCGGCTTGAGCGGGGATACGTCGATTTCGCCGGGCCGCGCGGTGAGCACGGACCGGTCCGGCACCTCGATCCAGCCTGCCGCGTCGTCGGCGGGCTCGGAGGCGACCACGGCGCTGCCCGCGTCCCCGCGGAAGCACAGCGTGTCCCCGGCCGCCGTGGCCGCGATCGCCTCGCCGTCGGTGAGCAGGAAGTTGAACCGGCCGGTCACCCCGTACGCCTCGAGGTCGGCGACGACACCGGCCAGCGCGTCCGTCAGGGCCGTCCCGGCCCGCAGCCGGTGCAGCACCAGGGCCCAGGCGAGGGCCGAGTCGGTGCGCGCCTCCAGCTCCAGCAGCGCCACCGGCGGCAGCGTGGCGGCCAGGCTGGCGGTCACCCCGGGCCAGCCGTTGAGCCTGCCGTTGTGGCTGAACAGCCACCGGCCCGCCGCGAACGGCGCGGCGGCCGCCTCCCCGGGGGCCGTGCCGTCGGTCGCGGAGCGCACCGCCGCCAGCAGCGCCCGGGTGCGGGTGACCCGGGCCACGTCGGCGAACGAGGGGTCGGCCCAGATGGGGCCGCCCCGCCGGTACCGGGCCGGGACCGGGTCGCCGTCGGCGTACCAGCCGACGCCGAACCCGTCCACGTTCACCGTGCCGTAGCGCTGCCGCCGCGGCGCCCAGGACTGCCGCGCCAGGCCGTGCGGCGGGTCGGCGAGCACCGCCCGCAGCGTGGCGGGCGGCCCGAGGTAGGCCAGGTGACGGCACATCGGGCTGGCCTCAGCCCCCCTGGCCGGCCACGGGGGCCGCGTCCCGGGCGGTGCGGAAGCCGGCGAAGATCTGCCGCCGGATCGGGTAATCCCAGTTCCGGAACGTGCCCCGGCAGGCTACCGGGCCGACCGCGAACGACCCGCCACGGAGCACCTTGTACTCCGGCCCGAAGAAGACCTCCGAGTACTCGCGGTAGGGCCAGGCCGCGAAGCCCGGGTAGGGCAGGAAGTCGCTGCTCGTCCACTCCCATACGTCGCCGATCAGCTGGCGGGCCCCGGACGGCGCCGCGCCGGCCGGGTAGCTGCCCGCGGGCGCGGGCTGCAGGTGCCGCTGGCCCAGGTTGGCCAGGTCGGGCGTGGGGTCCTGGTCGCCCCAGGGGAACCGCCGGGTCCACCCGCTGGCCGGGTCGCACCGGGCCGCCTTCTCCCACTCGGCCTCGGTGGGCAGCCGGCGGCCCGCCCACCGGGCGTAGGCCTGCGCCTCGTGGAAGCAGACGTGCAGCACCGGCTCGGCGGCCGGCACCGGCTCGGTGACGCCGAACCGGCGGCGGATCCAGCCGCTGCCCTCGCGGCGCCAGAACAACGGCGCCTCCAGCCCGGCCCGCTGCCGGTACGCCCAGCCCTCCGGGTTCCACCAGCACGGGTCGCCGTAACCGCCGTCGGCGATGAACTCGCTGTACGCGGCGTTGGTCACCGGCACGGTGTCCAGGTAGAACGACGGCACGTCAACGCGGTGCGCCGGGCGCTCGTTGTCCAGCGCCCACGGCTCGGCCGAGGTGCCCATGGTGAACTGGCCGCCCGGGATCAGCACCTCGGCGGGCAGCCGGAGGATGTCTGGCGGCGCCGCGGGCGGCGGGGGGGCGCTCAGCACCGCGGCGCCCTGGCGCAGCTGGTGGGTGGCGAGCATGGTCTCGTCGTGCTGCTGCTCGTGCTGGGCCACCATGCCGAACGCGAACCCGCCGGTGACCAGGGGCGCCCCGGTGAACCGGGCCGCTTCCAGCAGGTCCAGCACCCGGCCGCGGACCTCGTGGGCGTAGGCCCGGGCCTCGGCCGGCGGCAGCAGCGGCAGGGTGGGGCGCTCGTCCCGCGGGTGCTCAAACGCGTTGTACAGCGGGTCGATCTCCGGGTGCATCGGCTCGCGGCCGCCGACCTCGCGGAGCAGCCACAGCTCCTCCTGGTTGGCGATGTGCGCCAGGTCCCAGACCAGCGGCGACATCAGCGGGGAGTGCTGCCGGACCAGGTCGGCCTCATCCACCGCGTCGGTCAGCAGCCGGGTTCGCTCCCGGGCCGCCAGCAGGGTGCCGGCGATCGCGGCGCGCAGCGCCTCCGGGCTGTCCCCGGCGAGCAGCGGGCCGGGGTGGGTGGTGGTCATGGTGACTCCTCCGGTTGGGGGCCGGACACCAGCAGGTCCGGGCGGGGACCGGACGGGACGCCGCCGTTGCCCGCCTCGTCCAGCCGGTCGTCGGCCGGGCAGCGGCCGCGAAGCACGTACTCGTCGGCGTAGCGGGCCACGGCGTCCCGCACCGGGCCCGGTGCGCCCAGCCGGCCGAGCGCGCCGTCGGCCGCGGCGAAACAGTCCCGGGCGGCGCGGGCCAGGTCCGGCGCGGTCAGCCCGTGCCGGGCGGCGCGCAGCCACGGAGCGGCCGGGGGGGCGGCCCGGCCCGCGCCCCCGGACGAGGTCCGGTCGGGGAGCGCCGCGGCGGGCCACAACCGCTCTGCCGCGGCCATCGCGGCCTGCCCCGCGGCCGGGTCCTCCACCAGGGCGGTGACCAGGGCGGCCGGCACGATCCAGCCGTCACCGGGCTGGGCGTCGATGACCCGTAGTTCCAGGTGCCCGCGCGGCCGCACCGGCGGGAACAGCGTGGACAGGTGGTAGTTGAGGTCGGAGGCGGTCGGGCGGTCCGCGGCCGGGCCGCGCAGCCATTGCCGGAAGGTAAGCCCGGCCGGGGCGGTCCAGGACGGCGAGGCGGCGCGGCGGACACACATGACCTCGGCATTCAGCACGTAGGCGGCCCACGCGGCCCGCGGGTCGCCGCCGTCCGCCCCGGCCGGGCCAGGCCGCGGCTCGGCCCCCTCAGGGGCGCGGGTCCGGCTCGGGTCCAGCCGGGACCACACCAGCTGCCGGGTCGATTTCCAGCCGGAGGGCACCCCGGCGCGCAGCGGCGAGTTGGCGAACGCCGCCACCAGCACCGGGCCGATCGCGTGCAGCAACTGCCAGCGCCAGCGGAATCCTGCCGCCGCGCCGTTCTCCTCCCCGGCGTCCACGCAGATCTGGACCGAGGCCGTGCTGCACATCATGAAGCGGCCCCACGGGCCGGCCCGGTCGAAGAACTCCTCCATGGCCACGTACCGCGGCAGGGTAAGAACCCGGCGCGGCGGGCGGAGCGGATCGATGCCGTGACCGGCCAGGCGCAATCCGGTCGGGGCCAGAGCCTGCCGGATGGCGGCCAGGTCACGGCGGGTAGCCGCGATGCAGGGACCCAGGCCCGGCGCGGCGGCGGAACTAATCTCGACCTGGCCGCCGGGCTCGGTTGTCAGCGAGCCGCGGCCAGGGAGCGATCCGGGCGCGTCCAGGCGGGCGAGGGCATCGGCCACCCGGTGCTGGGCGATGGGCAGAGCCGGGTCGCGGCCGTCGACGACCAGCCACTCCAGCTCCACGCCCACCTGGCCGGGCGGGCCGGTCTTGAAGCAGATGCCGTGGGCATGCTCCTCCGCCTCGTCCTCGGTGAGCGCCGGTTCGGGCGCGCGGGCACCAGTTCCAGGCCCAGAGGTCACGTCGCTATGCCCCGTCCGTGTCGGTTGTCGCCGGCCACGTCCATTACCAACAGCCTCTCCCCGGTCCGCCATTCCACCCTGTCATACCGCAGGGGTCCGACAATCCGGCAGCCCCCGCGGTGAGCTGGACCTTCGCCTATACCCTGGGATCCCCGCCGCATGCGGCCGCAGCGGACGCATGCGGCCGGAGGAAAGGACGCCGATGGCCGACGAGCAGGTGTTCGACGTGGTCGTGGTCGGCATGGGACCCGGGGGCGAGTACGCCGCCGAGGAACTGGCCCGGGCCGGGCTGGCGGTGGCCGGGGTGGAGGCCCGGCTGGTCGGCGGGGAGTGCCCTTACTGGGGCTGCGTGCCGTCGAAAATGATGATCCGCGGGGCGGACCTGCTGGCCGAGGGCCGCCGGATCCCGGGGATGGCCGGGGCGGCGGACGTCCAGCCGGACTGGACCCCGGTGGCCCGGCGGATCCGCGAGGAGGCGACGGACAGCTGGAACGACAAGGCGGCGGCTGACCGGTTCACCGGCCTCGGCGGGCGGCTGTTCCGCGGCACCGGCCAGCTCACCGCCCCCGGAGTGGTCACCGTCGGTGACCACCGGCTCCGCGCCCGGCGGGCCATCATCCTGAACACCGGCACCGAGCCGGCCGTGCCCCCGGTCGATGGCCTGGCCGGCACGCCGTACTGGACCAACCGGGACGCGATCGAGACCGGCTACGTACCAGACTCACTGCTGGTGCTGGGCGGCGGCGCGATCGGCACCGAGCTGGCCCAGGTCTTTGCCCGGTTCGGCGCCCGGGTCACGGTCATCGAGGGCGCCGGGCAGCTACTGCCCCCCGAGGAGCCGGAGGCCGGCGCCCTGCTGGCCAAGGTATTCGCCCGGGACGGGATCACGGTCCGGACCCAGACGACGGCGCGGGCGGTGCAGCACGACGGGATCAGCTTCACCGTGCACCTGTCCGACGGGACCGAAGTGGCCGGCGACGCGCTGCTGGTGGCGACGGGGCGGCGCAGCAACCTGGCGGAACTCGGGCTAGGCGTGCTGGGCCTCGATGACGAGCGGCCCCGGCTGATCCCGACCGACGATCACCTGCGGGTTCCGGTCAGCGGGCACTGGGGTGACGCGCCGGTGGTCTACGCCATCGGCGACATCACCGGGCATGGTGCGTTCACCCACGTGTCGATGTATCAGGCGGGCATCGTGCTCGATGAGCTGCTCGGCCGGGAGGTCTTCCCCGCCGAGTACCACGCGGTGCCCCGGGTCACCTTCACCGACCCGGAGATCGGCTCGGTCGGGTGGACGGAGTCGCAGTCCCGCGAGATGGGCACCCCGGTGGCCACGGGGTTGGCGGAGCTGCCGGACTCCGCCCGGGGCTGGATCCACAAGGCCGGCAACGACGGGTTCATCAAGCTGGTCGCGGATACCAGCCGGGACGTCCTGGTCGGCGCCACGTCGGCGGGACCGTGCGGCGGTGAGGTGCTCAGCCTGCTGGCGCTCGCGGTGCACGCCCGGGTCCCGGTGGGCCGGCTGCGCCACATGATCTACGCCTACCCCACCTTCCACCGCGCGATCGAGGAAGCGGTCAAGGACCTGGGCTGACGCCCCCGGGCGGGGCGGGATCCCCCGTCCGGGGGCCGCCTTCCAGGCGGGCGGGTCCCGGGGCCGGCCCGGGCCGGCCCGGTACCCGGCGAAGCGGGGCAGCGCGAGGTAGACCGCCCCGACCGCGGCGACACAGGCCAGCCCGCCGGAGCACAGCGCGAACCGGGTGCTGGTGAGCGCGGCCACCGCGCCGCCGCGCGCCTGGCCGGCCGACGGCCCGACCGCGTAGCTGAGCATCTCCACGCCGGCCATCCGGCCGCGCAGCGCATCAGGGATGCTCTGGTTCCACAGCGTGTCCCGGAAGATGCCGCTCAGCATGTCGGCGCCCCCGGCGACGACCAGGCAACCGAGCGCGGGGCCGATGCTGGGGGCCAGCCCGAGGGCGATGACCGCCAGGCCCCAGACGGCCGCCGAAGCGGCGATGGCGCGGCCCAGCCGCCGGACCCGCCCGGTCCACCCGCTCAGCGCGGAACTGGCCAGCGCACCAGCTGCGGGCGCGGCGAACATCAGCCCGACCGCCCAGTCGGCGCGCAGCTCGGCGGCGAGGAAGGGGAACAGCGCGTCCGGGTACGCGAGCGTCATCGCGGCCAGGTCGGCCAGGTAGGACCCGATGAGGTCGGGCCGGTGCCGGGCATAGCGCAGCCCGGACACCACGCCGCGCAGCCCGGGGGCAGGGGTGTGCTCGCCGGGCGCGGGCGGTGGCAGCGGGCTCAGCTGGCTCAGCAGCCACACCGACACCGCGAACGTGGCGGTGTCCAGGCCGTAGACGAAGCCAGGCCCGGCCGCCGCGGCCACCGCCCCGCCGAGCGCGGTGGCCACGATCTCGCCCGCGTTGGCGGTCAGGGACAGCAGCGCCGCCGCCGCGCTCAGCCGGTCCCGGCGCACCGTCCGGGGCACGGCGGCGTCGAAGGACGGCCGCTGCAGCGAGGACAGCATGGTCATCGCCGCGGCCAGCAGGTACAGCGGCCAGACCGCCGGGTGCGGCAGCGCAGCGTTGAGGGTCAGCAGCCCGGCCAGCGCGCCGAGCCCGGCCTCACACCAGCGGAGCATCCGGGCCCGGTCGAGCCGGTCGGCCAGCAGCCCGCCGTACAGGCCGAACACGATGATGGGCAGCAACTCGGCCACGCCCAGCAGACCGACCGCGACGGCGGACCCGGTGAGCTGCCTGGCCTGCACCAGCAGGGCCACCGCGGCGGCATCGGTGCCGAACAGGGTGACCGTCCGGCTGGCCAGCAGCAGCCGGAAATCCGGGCCGTCGCGCAGCGGGCCAAGGTCCATCCGCAGCACGCCGCGGCTCATTGGTGCGTCTCCAGGTCGGGGACCTGCACGGTAACAACGCCCGCAGCGCCGTGTCGCGGCGATTTCCGTGACCGGCGCGGGCCCGGGACGCCCGGTGCGGCGCCCCGGGCCCGCCGCTCAGCCGCCGATCACGCAGGGGACGTCCCAGGGGTCGTAGCTCTGGCACACCGCGGCCGGGTTCCGGAAAATCCCGATCGACGGCAGGGCCACGCCCTGGGAGTTGAAGAGGGTCAGGTTGGCGTTGGGCGTGCCGATGCCGGTGCCCGGCTCCCAGGGGACGCCGGGGATCCAGTCCGGCGCCCAGTAGAACAGCCCCGCCCCCAGCCCGTCCGGGACCTGGGCCAGGATGGACAGCTCGTCGGTGACGAAGGACAGCTGCCCGCCTGGGCTGGCTGGGTAGCCCGCCGACAGTTGGCTCGGCTCCCAGACGAAGTTGCCGGTGCTGTCCCCCAGCGGGCTGTTGCCGTTGGCCAGGGTCCAGGGGTACTGCGTCTCGGCGATGACAATCTTCTTGTGGAACTGCGCCGCCAGCGCGTCCACGTTGGCCTTCATCGCCGAGATGGTGCCGTGGAAGAACGGGTAGTAGGACAGCCCCATGACGTCGAACGGCACACCCCGGCTGACCAGGTTCTGGTAGAAGGCCTGGCTTAGCTGGTTATTGCCGCCCTGGTCGTAGTGCATCATGATCAGCAGCTGGTGGCCCGGCGGGTTGCCCGCCCGGGCGCCGGTCACGCCCGCCTTCAGCAGCGTGGCCAGGTTGGCGTAGTCGGCCGGATTCGACGGGTCGTTGACCTGCCCCACCGGCCACAGGATGCCGTTGCGGATCTCGTTGCCGATCGACACCAGGTCCACCGGCGTGCCCTGCCGGGCGAACGCGGAGATCATCTGCTGGGTGTAGGACCGCACGGTCGCGGTCAGCTGGGCCAGGTCCTGGCCCTGCCAGGCGGCCGGGATGTTCTGGTGCTGCGGGTCGGCCCAGAAGTCGGAGTACATGATGTCCAGGTAGATCCGCATCCCGGCGGCATGCACCGCCCGGGCCAGCTTCAGGTCGCTGGCCAGGTCGTTGTAGCCGGGCGGCGGGTTCACCCACAGCCGCATCCGGACGTAGTTGGCGCCGTTGTCGCGCATGATCGTGACCGGGCTGCCCGGCACGCCGCGGTCGGTGAAGTGCGCCCCGGCGGCCAGTTCCTGCGGGGTGAACGAGAGGTCAGCGCCGAGGTCCAGGCCCGCGGCGGCGGGGTCCGGCCCGTACATCCGGAACTCCCCCACGCACACGTCCGCCCCGGTGCCGCTGTAGACGGTCAGCTGCGCGTACCGGGCCCGGGTGCCCCGGGGCAGCGGCAGGTACATCGGGTTGCCCGGGTCGAGGGCGACGTTGCGCGCGGCGGGCACGGGCTGCCAGTCCCCCGCCCGCCGGGCGACCTTGATGGTGGCGCTGGCCGACGGGCTGGACGGGTCCAGCGTGATGCCCAGGTCGCTGAGGGAGCGGAGCTGGCCCAGGTCGATCGTGAGCGAGCCGGTCCACGAGGAGGTGCACCAGTCGGTGCCGGCGTCACCGTCGATGGCATTGCCGACCGGGGCGTTCGAGGCCGCGGAGGTGGCGCTGGCCTGCCCGGCGAGTGCCCAGTTCACGGTGGGGACGGCGGCGCGGCCGCCGGTGCGCTGGGCCGCCCGCGCGGCGGAGCCGGCCAGGCCGGACGACCCCATCAGCAGCGGGAGGACGAGCAGCGCGGGCGCGGCGCCGGCCGCCAGCCGGCGGCTTAACGCAGGCCGGGGCCGGGTGACCCGGGGTGACCGGGGTGGCCAGAGGCGAAGGCGGAAGAAGCGATGGGAGGCACGGCGCATGGTGATCTCCGTTCTGCTGGGCCGCCCTGGAGCGGACTCAACCGCACAGGGCCGAACTCATCCGCACATTAGAGCGCGCTTTGCCGGGACGGCAATGGGTCGCCGGGGAGGGCCGGAGGGCCGGCGGCCCTACCCGGCGGCCGCCCACCGGCCTCTCCCGGCTGGGCGGCGCCGGCCTCTCCCGGCTGGGCGGCGCCGGCCTCTCCCGGCTGGGCGGCGCCGGGTAGGTTGGTCCGGACAGGAGGTGAGCGTATGAGTGGTGGGGTCGAGCACCTGGTCCTGACCGGGCCGCTCATCCTGGCTGCACCCATCGCGGCGGCGGCCGGCGCGATCACCTTCCTGTCCCCCTGCTGCCTGCCCCTGGTCCCGGGCTACCTGTCCTACGTAACCGGCATGTCCGGGACGGACGTGCAGGACGCGGCGACCGCTCCGCGGGCCACCGCGGCACCGGCAGGCCAGGGAACCCAGGCCACGGCGGCCGTGGCTGCCGCCCCCGCCGCGTCCGCCGCCGGGGCGTCCGCCGCCGCGGCGTCCGGATCCGGCGGAGCCGGCACGCTGACCGTGCCGCCGCCTCCCGCGGCGGCCCCGCCGCGCGGCCGTACCCTGCTCGGCACCTTCCTGTTCGTGCTCGGCTTCTCGGCCGTGTTCGCCACCGAGGGCCTGGCGTTCGGCAGCCTCGGCGCGGCGCTGCAGCGGCACTCAGCCGGGGTCACCCAGGTGCTCGGCGGGCTGACCATCCTGCTCGGGCTGCTGTTCGCCGGGGTCTTCGACCGGCTGCCGATCACCGGGCGGATCATGCGGCCGTCGCTCCGCCCGCGAGCGGGCCTGGCGGGCGCGCCCGTGCTGGGCGTGCTGTTCGCGCTGAGCTGGACCCCATGTGCCGGGCCGACGCTGAGCGCGGTGCTGTCACTGTCGTTCAGCACGGGCGGGGCGGTGCGCGGCGCCATCCTCGCCTTCATCTACTCGCTCGGGCTGGGCGTCCCGTTCCTGATCATGGCGCTCGCCTTCCGGCGCGGCATGACCTCGTTCCGGTTCGCCCGCAGGCACGCCCAGCTGATCACCCGGATCGGCGGCGGGCTGCTGGTGCTGGTCGGCGTCCTGGAACTAAGCGGGGCCTGGAACGCCATGCTCACCTGGCTCAAATTCCACTGGATCGGCTCGTACACCGGCCCGCTGTAGCCGCTCGCGGCCCGTTCATCCCGGGCGGAAGTGCTCAGCCCGCCGGGCGGAAGTAGCTGCGGATCCGGGTGGCGTAGTACGCCTCCCAGGGCTGCGCCGGCGGCTGGGCCGTGTACTCCTTGTCCAGGGCCACGAGCAGGTAGACCAGCTCGCTGCGGACCGGTTTGGTACCCACCAGGGCGGGCAGCTCGGACAGGTTGATCAGCCAGTCCGCGTACCAGCTGGCCCAGTCATCGTCGGCGCCGTCCACGATCCGGAAGACCCGGTGATGGGTCTCGCCCGCTTCGTGCAGCAAGCGGCTGATCTGGTCCGCGGCATCGGTCATCTCGCCCCCAAGGCTGTCGCCCGTACCATCCCCCCGCGGCCGGCCGGCCGAACCTGCCGCCGCGCGGGGACCGTCCGGACGGCCGCCGCGCACCTGGCCCGGCGTCGGCGGCGGTCGCTACGGTGCTGGCATGGACACCAGGGAAGCGGCCCAGCGGTGGGCCGAGGTCTGGCAGCGCGGCTGGCCGGACCATGACGCGGGCGCCATTGCCGCCCTGTACGCCGAAGGCGCATTCTGGCAGCAGCATCCGTTCCGCGAACCGGAACCCGGTTACCTGGCGCGCGTGTTCGCCGAGGAGGAGTCGGCCGAATGCTGGTTCGGGCCGCTGCTCGCCGACGGGGACCAGGCGGCCGTGGCGTGGCACGCACGGTCCAGGCTGCGCGACGGCGGCACCGAGAACCTGGCCGGGGTGTCCTGGCTGCGGTTCGGCGCCGACGGCCTGGTCGTGGAGGAACGTGACTTCTGGAACCAGGGCTGAGGCGGGCTCTCCCGGGTCCGTCCCCGGCTGGGCCCGGGGCTGAGGCGGCTCCCCCGGGGCGGCCGGGAGGCGCGGATGCGGTTGCGTGATGTTGAGGTCGCCGATGTCAGCGCTTACGTCCGGATGCGCTGCGACCCGGTCATGATGGCCGAACTCGGCGGCCCGCAGCCCCGGGAGGGCGTCGCGGCGAAGGTTGCGCGCGATGCCGAGCAGGCGGCCGCCAATACCGCGTGGATCAAGATGATCATTCCTGATGAGGACGCGCCTGGGGTGGTGGCCGGCTCGGTGACGTTGTGGTCGCATGAGGACCGCGGGACGGCGATGTCGGAGATCGGCTGGATGGTCCTGCCGGAGTTCCAGGGGCGCGGGATCGCCACGGCGGCGGTCCGCATGCTGCTCGGGTGCGCGCGCGAGCAGGACCGCTGGGGGCTGGTGCACGCGTTCCCCGCCGTCACGAACGCCGCCTCCAACGGTGTCTGCCGGTCAGCCGGGTTCCGATTCGTGGCGGAGCAGGAGACGGCCTTCGCGGGACGGATGTTCCGCACCAATCACTGGGTCATCCGCCCCGCCACCGACCTGACCGGCTGAGCCGGCTCGGGGCACGGTCCGCAGCCGCGAGCGTCCATCGACTAGAACGAGCTCAGAGGGGCTATTGCGCACCGCACTATTGGCGCGGCCGCCTTTCCATAATGCGCAAATACTAGCATGCTACAATATTCGGGTCTGTTATAGCAGGAAGCTACCATGAATATTCAGCATCAGCGCACACTTTTCCGGATTGCAGATATCATCATCGCCCTGGCCTCGATTTTCCTGCTGCTGGATGCGGCAATAGGCTTCACCAGGCCCCAGCAGAAAGCAACGGTGCAGGTCCAGCCCGCCGGCGGGGAGGTCGACTCCCCGAACCTGGCCGTGTCGTGCACCGGCGGCTTCGCCAATCAGCGGATCATCGGCGGGGTGACCCAGGTCGCCCCGCACGGAACGCCATTCAATGCTTATCAGCTCACCCTGCAGAACATCGCCAGCACGGCCATCACGGTCTACGGCGTGAGCGTGGACCTGGTGAACAGCCAGAACCAGGTGTTCGCGCGGCAGCGCCCGGCGCTGGGCAACGGCGCCGGCCTTACGCTGCGGCCCGGCCAGTCACGCGAGATCGTCGAAACCGCAGGGGTCAACCATCAGGTCGCCTCATGCGAGGTCCTGACCTGGCAATCCTCCCTGTAGCGGGGCTGGCGCCTGCCTGGCGCGCGGTCTGGGGCCGCGGGCCGTCTGGGCCTGCGCCCGGCCGCCCCGGGCGCAGTGTCCGGTCCGGGTCACCGGCCCTTGACGGCTCTCCGGCGGTAGACGATGCTCCCGGCCCCGGCCAGCACGGCCAGCCCGCCCAGGCCGGCCAGCAGGCCGTCCTGGAATCCGGCGGTGCCCCCACCCCCGGTGGCCGGGGCCACCGTGATGAACGGGCTGGGCGACGGGCTCGCGATCACCGTCTGGGTCTGCGCCGGCAACGGCGAAGCGCTGGGCGACGGGCTGGGCGACGGGCTGACGGTCTCGCTCGGGGACGGGCTGGGGGTGCTGGTCGGTGTTGGCGAGCTTGACGGGACCGGTGAGAATGACGTGTGTGCGCCCGCTTTGGGGGTGGACCCGGAGCAGGCCGAGACCGCGGCGGACGTGAGGATGGCCATGCAGCCGATGACGGCCAACCGTGCGCTGAGCCCCGGCCGCGCGCTGGTTGCGTGCACGTTCATGACGCCTCCTCGTGCTGCCTGGCAGGTGCTGAACCTTTCCGGGTCCCGTACCAGAAACCGGCATCGGGAGGAGGGTGCGCGGCGCGCTGGCCACTGCCCGGGCCGGCCGGAGCGAGAGCCGCGAAACGGCGGCGATCGCAGCGGCGGACCCCCGAACGGCACCGGCACATGACCTGATCATCTCGAAATATCAGATTACGGGAGCAAGACACACCGGGGAAGACACAGGAAGGAGGACAGCGGGTTGGCGGATTCGGAGTGGCGGCGCATAGCCGGGATGCGTGTGGTCATGTCCTGGCCGCAATCCGGATTTGCCCCGCCCGCCGTTCCGCCCGTGGGCCTGCGGGCCCGGGTGGCCGGGGTGCTCGGCGCTCTGCTGCTCGCGGCCGGCGCCATCGCGGTCGCCATCGCGGTCGCTTCCCAGGTGCACGCGCCGCAGCCCTCGCTGGCGGCCGCCGGGGCCATCGGGCCCCTGGGCGGGGCCCAGGGGCCCTGGCTGCGGCGCTCGCTGCCGGTCTCGGTCGATATCCCGGCCATCGGCGTGCGCTCCCGGCTGCTGCACCTGGGAGTCAACCCGGACGGCACCATCCGGGTACCGTCGCTGCGCACCCAGGCCCACCGGGCCGCGTGGTACCGGTACTCGGCCACCCCCGGCCAGATCGGGACGTCGGTGATCGAGGGCCACGTGGACAGCCATCACGGGCCGGCCGTCTTCTTCCGGCTGGGCGCCCTGCGGCCCGGGGACCGCATCGACGTGACGCTCGCCGACGGGATCACCGCCATTTTCCGGGTCACCGGCGTGCGGGACTACGCCAAATCCCGGTTCCCGGCGAAGACCATTTATGGGACGGTCCGCTACGCCGCCCTGCACCTCATCACCTGTGGCGGCGCCTTCGACTACGCCACCGGCCATTACCTCAGTTCTACCGTTGTATTCGCGTCCCTCGCCTCAGTCCGGCATGCCCGACGCTGAGCGCACCGCGGCCGGGCGGTGCTTACCGGGGCTGGGGCCGCAGTCCGTCGAAGATGAGCTGGGCGACGTGTGCTGAGCGTGCGCGGCTGTTCTCGGCGCCGGCGTGGCGGATGGCGGCGAAGGCTCCGGCGACTAGTGCCATCAGCTCGTCGGCGGTGACGTCGTGGCGCACGGCGCCGGCGGCGTGCGCGCGGTCCAGCAGGTCCGCGACATGGCGGGTGAGGTCCGCCGCGACATCCGGGGCGGCCGTGCGCAAGTCGAACTCAGCGGCCGCCAGCGCGCTCTTCACCGCTACGTTCTCGGCGCCGCTGGCCATCATCCGGGACAGCAGCGTGAACAGGGCTGCCGGATCGCCGGTGGCGGCGAGTACCTCTGCGTCCGCCACCAGCCGCTTCAGCATGCCGGTCGCGACGGCGAGATACAGCGCTTCCGTGGCCGGGAAGTGCCGGTGGACAGTGCCCGGGCCAACGCCGGCGCGGCGGGCGATCTCGTCGAGCGGCACGTCCAGGCCTTCCGTCGCAAACAGCCGCCAGTGCTGTTCGAGATCTTCCGCATCGACGATGGCCGGCTGGCGGAGATGTGGGGGGCCAGCGCGGGCTTCCCGCCCTCAGCCAGCCCCGAGGATGTGCTCACCTAGCCCGGAGAATTTGCGCCGCTGGGTGAGCCGATCGGTGCGGCAATCACAGCAAGCGCCGCTGCCTGAGACCACACGGGCTAAGCGGGCGCCGTCCCGGAGCGCGGCGGGAGTGCCGGGCGCACCCGGGACGGCCGGCCCGAGGTGTCCGGCGGCCGGGCGGCCGGGCGCTCCGCCAGCCGCTCCATGGCGAGCGCCGTCGCCGCCTCCAGCTGGGCATCCCGGCCCTCAGCCCAGTCGGCCGGGCTGATCAGCACCTCGACGTCGGGGTCGACGCCGTGGTTCTCGATACCCCAGCCGAACCCCTCCAGCGAGATCGCGTACCGCGGCACCGTCATCGACGTGCCATCGACGAGCGTGAACGCGGGCCCGATGCCGATCACACCGCCCCAGGTGCGGGCCCCGACCACCGGCCCGAGGCCGAGGATGCGGATGGCGGCCGTCACAATGTCCCCGTCCGACCCGGCGTTCTCGTCGGCCAGCGCGACGACCGGCCCACGCGGCGCATCCCGGGGATAGGTGACCGGGCTCCTCCACCGCGGCATGTCCCAGCCCATGACCCGGCGGGCGAGCTTCTCCACCACAAGTTCCGAGACATGGCCCCCGCGGTTGCCCCGGACGTCCATCACCAGGGCGTCGAACGCCAGCTCCACCCGCAGATCACGATGGAAGTGGGCCCACCCCTCGCCCATCATGTCCGGGATGTGCAGGTACCCGGCCCGGCCGCCGGACAGCTCGCGGACCAGCCGCCGCCGCCCGGCCACCCAGTCCTGATAGCGCAGCCGGCGGTCGCTGTGCAGCAGCACGACCGCGATCCGCCGGGCCGGCCCGGCACCGGTCGCCACCGTCAGCTCGACGGGTTTGCCCGCGCTGCCGACCAGCAGCGGCCCCGGGCCGGCGGCCGGGTCCACCGGGCGGCCGTCCACGGCCAGCAGCGCGTCGCCGGCCTGCACAGCGGCCCCCGGGGCTTCCAGCGGCGACCGGGCCCGCGGGTCGGACGACTCACCGGGCAGCACCCGGGTCACCCGCCAGATGCCGTCCAGGTCCCGGCTGAGATCCGCGCCGAGCAGCCCGGGCCGCCCCCGGCCACGCTCCCCCGGCGTCACCCGGGGCCAGATGTAGGCGTGCGACGTGCCCAGCTCGCCGACGACCTCCCAGAGCAGGTCGGCGAAGTCCAGCGCGCTGCCGAGGCGGTCCAGCACCGGCCGGTACGTGCCGGCCACCGCGTCCCAGTCCACACCCGCCATGTCCTCGACCCAGAAGTCATGCCGCATGAAGCGGGCCGCCTCGGTGAAGGCGTGCCGCCACTGCTGCACCGGGTCGGCGGTGAACCGGGCCCGGGACAGGTCCACCCGCACCGTGTCGCTGCCCTCCGGGTCGGCCTTGCGCTGGGCCGGGACCACCCGGAGTTCGCCGCCGTCCCGCACCACCAGCCACTCACCGTCGCCGCTGACCGTGAACCAGTCGAGGGCGCCGACCAGCTCGGCCGTCTTCCGGGTAGCCAGGTCGAAGCGTTCCAGGGCGGCCCGGGGCCGCCGGTCGTCGGCCGGGGCGGTTCCCTCGCCCAGCACGCCGGCCAGCGGCTCGCGGAGCCAGGCCAGGCCCCCGGCCACCGGGTACAGCGAGGAGTAGCGTGACTCGGCCACTGGCAGGCTGACCACCCGGGCTGGCAGGCCGGCCACATCCAGCTGCACCGGGGGCGGCGCGTCCCCGTCGGACGGCCCGTCCGCCACTGAGCCACCGGCCGCCGCGCCGCCAGCGGAGGCGCCCACCGCGGCGGTGTCCCCGCTTCCCGCGGCGCCGTCCCCGTCGTCACCCGCCTCGCCCGGGGCGGGCTTGGCCGTCCCGTTCCCGGGCGGGCGGCCGCCGGGCAGCGGGCCGAACGGCGACGGGGTGTCCGCGGCCAGCGGCACCAGGAAGGGCCGCGCGCCGAACGGGAAGGACAGGTCGAAGAAGTGGCTGTCGTACACCGGGTCGAAGATCCGCGCGGACAGGAACGCCAGGTACTTTCCGTCCCCGGTGAAGACCGGCTCGGAGTCGATGAACCGGCCGTCGGTGACGTCCACGGTGCTGGCGTCGGCCAGCCGGGCCAGCCTGATCCGGCTCAGCGGCTGCGGGCCGGGGTGTGACCAGGCCAGCCAGGCCGAGTCCGGGGTGTAGGCGAGGCCGGACACCGCCCCGTCAGTGGACTGGTCGAGTGGCGTGACGGTGCCGGCCGCCACGTCCACCAGCAGCAGCCGCCCGTCCCGCGCGGCGACCGCCACGGTGGACCCGTCGGGCGCCGCGGCCAGCTCGTTGACCAGGCCGAGCTGCCCCGCCGCGAGGCGCCGCGGCGCGCCCGGCGCGGCACCCGGGGCCAGCTCCGGCCCGTCGGCCGGCCCGATCTCCAGCGCGTCGGCGCCGTCCGCGTCGGTCACCCAGACCACCTGCCCGGTGCGGCCGAGCACCTGCGGCATCCGGGCCCGCGCGCCCGGGTCCACGGCCAGCGCCCGGGCCGGGCCGTCGCGGTGCGTCAGCCAGTGCACGGTGCCCCGCACTTCGACCGCGCTGGCCTGGCCAGAATGATCACAGGACAGCGCGCCGAGGTGGTCCTCGGCCGAGACCAGGCGCGGCGCGAGCGCGGTGGAGGCCGAGCCGAGGGTGATGCTGACCGGCCGCGGCTCACTGTCCGGGGCCAGCTCGTCCAGGATCCAGATCTCACCGAGGCGCTGGTAGACCACCCGGCGGCCGTCGGTGCTGGCCTGCCGGGCGTAGCAGCCGTCGTGGTCGGTGTGCCGCCGCAGGTCCGAGCCGTCCAGGCGGCAGGAGTACACGTTCCCGGTGCCCTCGTGATCGGACAGGAAGGCGAGCCGCCCGCCAACCAGCATCGGGCTGGCGAACTGGCCGTTGACCCCGGCCAGGATCCGCTGGAAGGGACCGTCGCCGGTGGCGGTCCACAGCCGTCCCGCCGTGCCGCCCCGGTACCGCTTCCAGTAGGCCGGGTCGCGCCCCCAGGTGCCGTTCAGCAGGGCCCGCGCGGACGGCTCCACCGCGATCGCGGCGACCGGCCCGAACGGCAGCCGCCGCGGCGGTCCCCCCTCCAGGGGCACGGCGTGCGCCCAGGTCTGCCGTTCGAAGGGCTGGCCGCTCGCGGTCAGCGCGAGGATCTCGCCGTCGGGGGTCCAGCCGCTCACCGTGGCGTCGCCCTCACCCCAGTAGGTGAGCCGGCGGCCTCGGTCCCCGTCCACCCCGGCCAGGTACACCTCGGCCGGGCCGTCGCGCCAGCTGGTCCAGGCCACCCCGCTGCCGTCACGCGCGAACCTCGGGTTGGTGACCGGCGCCCCGTCGGCGGACAGCCGCCAGGCCCGCCCGCCGGCCAGCGGGGCCAGCCACACGTCGTCCTCGGCGACGAAGGTCAGCAGATCATCACGCAGATGCGGGGAGCGGAGATAACCGGCTGAAGTCACCGGATCATCGTATGGGTGCCCAGTCCGCGCCAGCGGCCGGGGCGTAGCGCGTCATTCCTGCGAACGATGTACCGGGCAGATGCGCCCGGTTACCGTCACTGCTATGGCGAGGCCTGATCCAGCCGGGCGGCCGCCGCGGCCCCCGGCCGCGGCGGCGAGTGAGCGGGGGCGGCTCGGGGTCCTGCTGGCGGTCACCGTGGCCCTGATGGCCCTGCTGACCGTGTCGGCCGGCCCGCACGCGACCCTCGGCGGCCCGAAGCTGCTGCCGACCCTGGCGGTGTGCGTCCCGATCGTGGCCCTGCGGCGCTGGCCGCTGCCGGTGCTCGCGGCCACCACGGTGGCGACGGCCGTGCTCGTGGCCTCCGGCGCGGCGGCGCTGCCGTTCAGCCTGGCCATCGGCCTGGCGATGTACGGGACCGCGGCCAGCCGGCCCCGGCGGGTGTCGATCCCGGCCGCCGCGGCCGCGGCGGCGGGCCTGTCCGCGGGGGTCGTGTACGCGGCGTTCGCGGTCCGCACCGCGCACCCCTACGCCGAGATCCGGGTCAACCTGATCCCGCTGGCCGCGGCGTGGTTCATCGGGGACTCCACCGCCGCGCGGCGGCGCTACCTGGCCGGGCTGGCCGAGCAGGCCGAGCGGGAGCGCGCCGCCGAAGCCGAGCGGGCCGAACAGGAGCGGGCCGCCGAGGTCGAACGCGCCCAGCGGCAGGTCCGCGAGGAACGCGTGCGGATCGCCCACGAGCTGCATGACGTCGTCGCGCACACGCTGACGGTGATCACCGTCCAGGCCGGGGTGGGCCGGCGGCTGATGGCCAAGCGCCCGGAGGCGGCCGGCAGCGCCCTGGAGTCGATCGAGATGATCGGCCGGACCGCCCAGGACGAGCTGCGGGTGGTGCTGGGCCTGCTGCGCGAGGAGTGTGGCGGGGCGGCGCTGGCCCCGGCCCCGAAGCTGGCCGACCTCAACACGCATCCCGACCAGCCCGTGACCGGGGCCCGGGTGGGCCGCGGCGGCAGGCCCGCCCGGCGGGCCGTGATCGGTGGCCTCGATCCGCACCTCGCTGCCGGTGATGGCCAGCCCGACCTCGGCGCGCGCCCCCGGCCGCGGATCGCCGCGTTCGGTGGTGAGCTGGTGGCCGGCCCGCTGGACGGCGGCGGCTTCCGCGTGCGGGCCACGGTCCCGGCCGAGGGGGCCGGGTGAGCATCCGCGTCCTCGTGGTGGACGACGAGGCGCTGCTGCGCACCGCGTTCGGCGCGCTGATCGGCGCGGAGGACGACTTGGCCGTGGTGGGCGAGGCGGCCGACAGCCGGCAGGCGGTGGACCTGGCCGCGCGGCTGGCCCCGGACGTGGTCCTCATGGACGTCCGGATGCCGGTGATGGATGGGATCGAGGCCACCCGGCGGATCACCGCCGGCGGCGATGGCCGCCCCCGGGTGCTCATCCTCACCACCTTCGACCTGGATGACTACGTGTTCCAGGCGCTGCAGGCCGGGGCGAGCGGCTTCGCGCTCAAGAGCCGCCCGCTGGAGGAGTTGCTGGCCGCGATCCGCACGGTGGCCGCGGGCGAGGCACTGCTGGCCCCGACCGTGACGCGCCGGCTCATCGCGCACTTCACCGACCGCGCCGCGGCGCCGTCCCGCACCCCGCCGGGCCTGGCCGACCTGACCGAGCGCGAGCGGGAGGTGCTGCTGCTGGTCGCCCGCGGCCTGTCCAACGCCGAGATCGCGCAGACGCTGCACGTCAGCCTGCCCACGGCCAAGACGCACGTGAGCCGGATCCTGGCCAAGCTCGGCGCGCGCGACCGCACCCAACTGGTCATCGTCGCCTACCAGTCGGGCCTGGCCCGCCCGCGGTGATTTCTTCCCAACGCCCCGTGCGGGCCCACTGACTTCCGGATGACCGCGGGTCCATCGCGGGAATGACGGGCGGCCGGTACCCGCGCCGGGCCAGGCCCGGCCGACCAGGCCACAGCCACCCTGACACGGCGCGGTACCCGGAGCGGGCTCAGACCTTCCGCCAGCGGGGCACCCAGGCCCCGTCCTGCACCTCGTAGTCGCTGAACAGCGCCGGCGCCTCGGCCCGCATCAGCTCCGCGATCATGCCGAAGACCAGGCGGATCTCCTCCTCCGCGCCGGGATCGGTACGCGCTTCGATGGTGTGGCGCAAGGTACGGATGTTGGCCGTCCACACCATGCCGGTGGCCACGCCGTCCGGGGCCAGCCGCCGCATGAACGAGGTCTTGTGCTTCTTCTCGTGGAAGGGCACGCCTTCCTCGTCCAGTCCGAAATGGCCCGCCATCCAGCGCTGGAACTCCTCCATCTGCTCCAGCAGCGCGGTGGCCCGCTTCATCAGCTCCGCGTCCTGGCGGGCCCAGTCCGGGAACCAGAACGGAATGTCATCCAGCCGGACGAACCGCAGCGACTCCTGCGACACCGCCGTCCCGGGCCGATGGCGAACCAGTTCATGGGACGCCACACGAGATAGGTTGTGCAGCACGAAGGTGAAACTGGCGTGCTCCAGCACCGAGCCGTGTGCCTGCTTGAGAATGTTCTGCAGGTAGACCTCGTGGTCGTTGCGGACCCGGCGAACATTTGGGTTAAGCCCGGGTTCCCATGCGCGGTAGCACATTTTCCCGGCGAACTCGGCCAGGTTTTCCGCCTCGCTGGCCAGCTCACCCCGGTCGAGCCGTTCCAGCCAGCCCGCACCGCCCACCTCCCGCAGGTACGCCGCCATCTGGTCGTAGTCGATGGCCGGCCGGGCGACGAGGAACACCTCAGGCTGAACGTTTCTCATGGTCCCGCACCATACCGGGACCGGCCGACGGTCAGTCAGCCCTCAGCTGCCGAGCAGGCCGCCCGGGTCGGCGGGGACGTCCACCGCGTGCTCCTGCAGTACGGTCAGCGGCACGATGCGCAGCACCGCCTCGTGGGTGGACGCCAGCACCACGTGGGCGGCCGCGCCCTCGTGATGCGCGCGCAGCCAGTTCCGGGCGGTCACGCACCACCGGTCGCCGGGCACCAGCCCGGGGAACCGGAACTCCGGCACCGGGCTGGTCAGGTCGTTGCCGATGCGGCGCTGGTGCTCCAGAAAGTCCGCCGTCACCACGGCGCAGATCGTGTGGCTGCCCGTGTCCTCCGGCCCGGTGCGGCAGCAGCCGTCCCGGTAGAACCCGGTGACCGGGTCGGTGCCGCATGGCTCCAGTTCCCCGCCCAGCACATTGCGATCACCCATACCGGCAGTATCCGCGCCCCGCGAAGTGACGGGCAAGCAGGACCAGCCGGGAGTGCCACCGTCGATGAGCCGGTCGCCGCGGTGGGCGGCGTTCTCCATGACGACGCAGCGCGCGCCCACGCTGATCTCGCCGTCCTCCGCGGTCAGCACGGCCCCGAACAGGATCCGCGCCGCCGGCCCGATCCGCACCGCCCCGCACACGACCGCGGTGGGCGCCACGTAGGCGTCCGGGTGGATCTCTGGAGCACGGCCACGATGCTCGATCAGCACCGGCCCTGGCTTGCCGCTTCAGGCGGCGCGCCGCGCTTCGCGGGTAGGGATGGAGTGCCGATACCCCCCAGGGAGCGCCGATGCCGTACCTCACCCTGAACTCCGACGAGCCCGGCATCCGCGGGCTGCTGCGGTTCCGGCCCGAGACCGGGCAGCCGCTCAGCGAACTGGCGGAGGTGCTGCTGCGCGGGCCGAGCACGCTGAGCCGCGGGGAACGGGAACTGATCGCCGCCCGCGTGTCGGCGCTGAACAGCTGCCAGTACTGCACCGGGGCACACTCGGCGTGTGCCGCCGCCCAGCTGCCCGGCGGCATGCCGCTGGTGGAACAGGCCCGGGCCGATCCCGCGGCCGCGCCGCTGCCCGCGAAGCTGCAGGCCCTGCTCGTGATCGCGGCCGCGGTGCAGCAGAGCGGGCTCAGCGTGACCGCCGCACAGGTCGCGGGCGCCCGCGCGGCCGGCGCGACCGACCTGGAGATCCACGACACGGTGCTGATCGCCGCCGCCTTCTGCATGCTCAACCGCTACGTGGACGGGCTGGGCACGATCGCCCCGCAGGACCCGGCCGCCTACGCCGCCGGGGCCCAGCGCCTCGTCACCGAGGGCTACCTCCCGCCCGCCGCGCCCGGCGGCGACGGCTGACCACGACGGCTGACCGCCGGGCAGCCGGGCTCGGCGCCGCTCAGCCGCAGGAGGAGGCAAGATCTACCGCCGTGACCTGCGCGAGCGGGATGGACACCAGCTGCCTGGGCAGTTGCAGGACCAGCTGGCCGTTGCCGTCGCCGACCCACGTTCCGCAATAGGTGAGCCCGGTGCTGGTGCTGACGATAGCCGTTGCGCCGCCGCTCGCCTTGGTGGGCCACCACGACGACGTCGCCGCCAGGGACGCGAGGATCAGCGCCACGACGGTCAGAGCCAGCCCGGCGCGCAGGCCGCGGGCCGCCTGCAGCGGTGCGCCGTCGCCCGGCGCGGCCCGGCCGGCCCGCGGCCCGTTACCGGCGGAACGCACCGGCCAGGCCACCCGGCCCACCAGGAATATGGCGCAGCAGGCGACGATCAATGCCACCACGATCAGGATGCCCGCCACTATTTGCAGTGAGCGCGGCCCGGTGGATGTCCCGATTCCCTTGAGCACGCCGCAGAGCCCGATAAAGCCCAGGACAGTGAACTGGATCTTCTGCCACCCGGCAGCGGATTCCCTGAGCTCACCGGCGTTTCCGGCGGGCGGCTGGCCGACGGCCTGGTCGACACTGGTCATGGTCCCCCCTGTGAGCCATACACCCCCAGCCGTTACGCCAGATTTACCGGTATTCGCGTATTTGACACTTAATTCAGCCAGATTCCGGGTCTCACGGCAATAACGGCTGCCAGTTCCAGGGTAGCCGTGAAAGCTAACGGGAGCCGCACAATCCGGTCAGCCGCATAATCGGTCAGTGGGCAGGCGCGGCCGCCCGGGACCGGACCAGCGCGAGCACATTGGCGATGACCTGGTGCCCCGCGCCGTCGCCCGCGCTCAGGATGGATTCCGGGTGGAACTGCACCGCCCACCGCCCGGCCGCCTCGTCCTCGATGGCCATGACCACGCCGTCAGGCGTCAGAGCCGTCACCGTGAAACCACCTTTGACCTCCTCGGGCACCGCGTGCAGCGAGTGGTAGCGCCCGGCGGTGAACTCGGCCGGCAGCCCGGCCAGCAGGCCCGCCGCGGCCGGGTCGGTGCGCCGCACCTGCCCCGGCTTGCCGTGCGCCGGCTGGCCCAGCTGGCGCAGTTCGCCGCCGGCCTGCTCCACCATGGCCTGCAGCCCGAGGCAGACCCCGAACGCGGGCAGCCGCCGGGCGTCCAGCTCGGCCAGCAGCCCGGCGCAGCCGAAGTCGGACGGCCGCCCGGGACCGGGTGACAGCACCACGAGGTCCGGGGCGTAGTCGTCCAGCGCGGTGGCGGGCAGCCCGGCCCGCAGCGTGACCACCTCGGCCCCCTGCTCCCGGAAGTACCCGGCCAGGGTGTGCACGAAGGAGTCCTGGTGATCGACCAGGAGGACGCGCAGGCCGGTCCCTGGCTGCCCGGCCTGCCCGCCCACTCCCCCGCGGGCCTGGACACCCGCGGCCGCGCCGTCCAGCCCGTCCGCGGACGGCTGCGCCTCGGCCAGCGTCTCCAGCAGCGCCCGCGCCTTGAGCTCGGTCTCCTGTTCCTCGGCCATGGGGTCGGACTCGAACAGCAGGGTGGCGCCGGTCCGCACCGCCGCCACGCCGCCGGTGATGTGCGCGGTGCGCAGGGTCAGCCCGGTGTTCATGCTGCCGTCGAAGCCGATCACCCCGACGGCCCCGCCGTACCAGCGGCGCGGTGCGTCCTCGTGGTCCTCGATGAACTGCATGGCCCAGTTCTTCGGCGCGCCGGTGACGGTGACCGCCCACATGTGGGTAAGGAAGGCGTCCAGCGCGTCCAGGCCGGGCCGCAGCCGCCCCTCGATGTGATCCACGGTGTGGATCAGACGGCTGTACATCTCGATCTGGCGGCGGCCGATGACGCTCACGCTGCCGGGCACGCACACCCGCGACTTGTCGTTGCGGTCCACATCCGTGCACATGGTCAGCTCGGAGGTGTCCTTGTCCGAGCTGAGCAGGGCCAGGATGTTGTCCGCGTCGCCCAGCGGGTCAGCGCCCCGCCGGATTGTGCCGGCGATCGGGCAGGTTTCCACCCGGTCGCCGCTGACCCGCACGTACATCTCCGGCGAGGCGCCGACGAGGCATTCCTCTTCCCCCAGGTTGAAGAAAAACTCATAGGGCGCCGGGTTTCTGCGCCGCAGCCGCTCGAAGAACGCGGCCGGGGAGCCGCACCGGCCGTGGAACACGTGGCTGGGCACGACCTCGAACAGGTCGCCGCGGGCGAACCGCGGCTTGGCCTCCCGCACGACGCGCGCATAGGAACCGGGCTCCGGCTGGCTGAGTTCCCCGGCGGGCCCAACGGCCATACCGGCCCGCTCACCCCGGGCCTGCGCGGGCGGTGTTTCCCGGGGCAAGCCAGCGGTGCTGGCGCCGCCCACGGTGAACTCGTAGCGGTAGACGGCCGCCGTCTCGCGTTTCCGGTCCACCACGTACAGCTCGTCCGGCAGGTGCAGGACGAGGTCGCGCTGGCCCGCGGGGCGCGCCGCGCGGAGCCGGACCGGCTCGAACTGGAAGGCCAGGTCGTAGCCGAACGCGCCGTACAGTCCGAGGTGCGGGTCGTCGGCGGCGAAGGCCGCGATCACCTCGCGCAGCGCGGAGAAGACGGTGGGGCGGCGGCTCCGGTCCTCCTCCGCGACCAGGGCCGCCGGCTCCGGGACGACGACCTCGATGGTGCCCGCGGAGGCGGCCGGGTCAGCCCGGGGGGCCGAGGCCACGGGTTCGCCGCCGCGGCGCAGCGCCTCGCCCAGGACCGGCAACAGCACCTCGCCGCGGGCGTTGAGCGCCCGGGCCGCGATCCGACGGCCGCGGGCGACGACCTCCACGCACGGGTTGACGTAGGCGGTGTGCCAGCGGGTGTACCGGCCCGGGTACTCCATACCGGAGCTGAGCACGCCGCCGCGCCGCTCGTCCACCTGCCGGGTGATCTCGTCCAGCGCCGACGGGCCGAACGGCTCGGCGGTGCGGGTCACGCTGACCCCGCCCGCGGTGACGAAGCTGGTCCGCTGGATTAGCTGCGGGTCCACCTGGTCCTGCCTTCTGCCGGCGTCAGGCGGGCAGAAAAAAACGACCGCCGTGGCCGGACGGTCGCTTCGGATGGCTGAATGCGCGAGCCAGCAACCGCCTAACGGCGGCGCCACCACTGCCGGAGACAGGTACTGGATCGCATGGCGCCGACCTTAACAGCTCCCCCGGGCCACCGCCAGCCGGCTCACCTCCGCGGTCCCGCTACCCATCGCGCTGGCCGTCGTCGCTGCCCGAGGCCGCATGGACCGGCGGGCGCTCCGGGGCGAGCTGCCGGGCGCCGCCGGGCGACCGGTTCTCCGGGACCGGCCGGCCGACCAGCTGGTAGACCTGGGCGCCGTCCACGGTCTCCTGCTCCAGCAGCAGGTCGGCCAGCCGGCACAGTTCGTCCCGGTGCTCGCGGATGAGCGAGACGGCCCGTGCCTCGGCCTCCCGCAGCAGCCGCGCCACCTCGGAGTCGATGAGCGCCTGGGTGGACTCCGCGAACGGCCGGGAGGACAGGCCGGGGCCGCCACCGCCGAGGAACACCGAGCCGCCCTCCGGGTACCCGACCGGGCCGAGCTTGCTGGACAGGCCGAACTCACGGACCATCTTGGTGGCCAGTTCGGTCGCCGAGGCCAGGTCGTTGCCCGCGCCGGTGGACCCCTGGCCCATCTCGACCAGCTCCGCGGCCCGGCCGCCCAGCCGGACGGCCAGCGACTCGTGCAGGTAGTCCTCGCCGTACAGGTGCCGCTCGACCAGCGGGAGCTGCTCGGTGACCCCGAGGGCCTGCCCGGACGGCAGGATGGTGACCTTGGCCACCGGGTCGGCGTGCTCGGACAGCGCCGCGACCAGGGCGTGCCCCGACTCGTGCACCGCGACCGCGCGTTTCTCCTCCGGCAGCAGCAGGTTGGAGTCGGCCCGGCTGCCGAGCAGGATGCGGTCCCGCGCGTCACTGAAGTCCACCATGGCGATCTTTTCCCGGCCGGCCCGGATCGCGTGGATGGCCGCTTCGTTCACCAGGTTGGCCAGGTCGGCGCCGGAGAAGCCGGGGGTGCCCCGGGCGACCGCGTCCAGGTTGACGTCGGGGGCGAGCTGCTTGCCGCGGGCGTGCACGGCCAGGATCGCGGCCCGCTCGTTCAGGTTGGGCAGCGGGATGGTGATCTGCCGGTCGAACCGGCCCGGCCGCAGCAGCGCCGGGTCCAGCACCTCGGGCCGGTTCGTCGCGGCCAGCACGACGATCCCCTGGGTGACGTCGAACCCGTCCATCTCGGCCAGCAGCTGGTTGAGCGTCTGTTCCCGCTCGTCGTTGGCGACCACCGCGCCGGTGCCCGCGCGGCGCTGGCCGATCGCGTCGAGCTCGTCCACGAAGATGATGCACGGCGCGCGCTTACGGGCCTCGGCGAACAGGTCGCGGACCCGCGCCGCCCCAACGCCGACGAACAGCTCCACAAAGCCGGACCCGGTCACCGAGATGAACGGCACCTCGGCCTCGCCGGCCACCGCCCGGGCCAGCAGCGTCTTGCCGGTCCCGGGCGGGCCGACCATGAGCACACCGCGCGGGGCGGTCGCGCCGAGCCGCGCGTAGCGCTCGGGGTGCTTGAGGAAGTCGACGACCTCGGCGATCTCCCGCTTGGGCGTCGCGTACCCGGCCACGTCGCTGAACTTGGTGTCCGGGCGTTCCGCGTCGAACACCTTGGCCCGGGCCCGGCCCACGCCGAAGAGCCCGCCGCCCGCCGCTGCACCGCCGGCCCGGGACAGCCGCCGGAACATGAAGAAGACGATGACGAACGGGGCCAGCAGGATGAGCCAGTACAGCAGTTCGGTGCCGAGGCCGGCGCTCGGCGCGGCCGCCTCGATCTGCACCCCGTTGTTCTGCAGCGTGGTCTCCAGCGGGGTGCCGGCGAACGGCAGCGGGATAACGGTGGTGTATTTGTCCCCGTTCTTCAGCGTGCCGGTGGCCGGCGCGGTGGAGCCGGTGCTGTTGTCCAGCGTGAACGTCTTGACCTTGTGCGCCTGGACGTCGCTCACGAAGGTGGAGTAGGTGAGGTTGACCGAGGGCGAGCCCACCCGGGGCAGGAACAGGAACAGCACCAGGGCGGCCAGCAGGGCCGCCGGCCAGAGCCAGTGGCGCCACGACGGCGGGGGCGGCGGCGCGGACCGGACGGGCTTGTCCCCCGGCGGCGGCGCGCTCGGCTGCTTGCTCATGGCCTATTCATATGTCCTGGCGGGCTAGTTTGCGTAATCGCCACTGTTCACGACCACGTTACGCGCCGTCCCGCTGAACTCGACGGCGTGGGGGGCGCGGGTCTCGGCCGCCACGATGGAGGACCGGCTCAGCAGGGCGATGCCGGTGACCGCGAGCGCGCCGCCGGCCAGTTGCAGGCCGCGCTGCCATGGCGAGGCCGCCAGTTGCTCGCCGAACACCGTGACCCCGATGACGACCGCGGAGATCGGTGCCAGCGTGTCGATCACCGGCAGGCTGAGGGACAGCGCGCCGGCGCTGAAAGCGCTCTGCCCGAGCAGCGCGCCGACCAGCCCGGCGATGAGCAGCGCGTAGGGCTCCCAGGTGGCCATCACCCCGACGCCACGCTGGGCCAGCAGGTCCACACTGGCCTTGGTCAGCGCGTTGAGCACGCCGTAGACGCCGCCCGCCGCGGCCGCCAGCCAGACCACCCGGGCCTGGCCGCGGACCCGCCGGCTGGCCAGCGCGGCCAGCCCGGCCAGCAGCCCGGCCGCGAGGAAGACCGGCGCCCAGCTGGCCAGGCTTGGGACCGACGCACCGCCGGAGGGGGTGGCGACGGCCAGGAAGATGACGATGCCGCCCGCCACCGCCACCGCGCCGACCGCGTCACCCGCGGTCAGCCGGCGGCCCTGCCGCCGGGCGATCAGCGGGAGCACGAACAGCACGTCGAGCGCGGCCAGCGGTTGGACCAGGGCCAGCGGCCCGAACGCCAGGGCCAGGGCGAGAATGAAGAAGGACAGCGCGTCCAGGGCGACCCCGGCCAGCCAGCGCGGGCGGCGGGCCAGGTCGAGCAGCAGCCGCGGCCGCATGACCTCATCAGCCCCGGAGGCCCGGGCAACGCTCTGCTGCACCAGTGAGGCCACCGCGAAGCAGAACGCTGCCGCGATGGCAGCGGCCACTGCGATCACCGTTGTCACCTGGTGTCCTCCATTCCGCTGACATGCCCGCCTTGGGAAAACCTGAATCCCCGCCGAAAACATCCCCCGGGCCATGGCGGCCCGGAGCGCTGCCCGCCGGCGCTCAAGGCCCGGCGGGCTGCCGCGCACTGAAAGAGGAGACGTCCGGGGGGCCCGGCACTCACCGGCCGGGCCGCCGCTGGGACCGGCCGCCCGCCGGGCTGTTAGGCCTGGGTCTGTGCCGCGACAGATGTCCGGATGGCGGGCGCGGCTCCGACGTCCCCGGTGATGGCACCCGGTGGGGGTGCCGTCACCGGGGAACGGAGGCACGCATGAGCACGGAGGCGCACACGAGCAAGGTCGTGGTCGGGCTCTCGGTATCGCTCGACGGCTACATCGCCGGACCCGGCGATGGCCCGGCCGCCCCGCTGGGTGCGGGCGGCAGCCAGCTGTTCGAGTGGTGGACCGCGGGCACCGAGCCGATGCTCGGTGATGACCGGTTCCGGCCGCCGGCCCAGAGCCGGGCGGCGGTCGAGGAGGCGTTCGCCTGCGGCGCCGTCATCACCGGCCGGCGCACGTTCGACATCGCCCAGGGGTGGGGCGGCCAGCACCCGGTGGGGGTGCCGTTCTTCCTGCTCACCCACAATCCGCCGGACCGGTGGGTGGGCCCGGGCACCGGCGGTACGGTCATCACCGACGGCATCGAGCCCGCGCTGGCCGCCGCCCGCGCCGTGGCCGGCGGGCGGCCCATCGGGTCGTCGGCGCCGACGTCGCGCAGCAGTACCTGCGGGCCGGCCTGCTCGACGAGATCCACCTCAACCTGGTGCCGGTGCTGCTGGGCGGCGGCGTCCGGCTGTTCGATGACCTGGAGGGCCGCCAGTACCGGCTGTCCTGCACCCGGGTGGTCGAATCCGACGGGGTGACCCACCTCAGCTACCGGGTGATCAGATAACAGCAGGGACGGAGGGAACACCATGAAGTACCTGATCTTGATGTACGGCTCCCAGCAGGACTACGACGCGATGGCCAGGCCGGGGAGCGGGCAGCCGGCCTGGTCCCCGGCCGACTTCGCGGCCATGGGGACGTTTATGGCGGAGTTCGGGCAGAACCTGGCCCAGTCCGGGGAGCTGGTGGACGCGCAGGGCCTGACCGCCCCGGTGCACACCCGCCGGATCCAGCTGCGGGGCGGCGTCCCCGTGGTGACCGAAGGCCCGTACGCCGAGACCGAGGAGGTCCTGGCCGGGTACTGGGTGGTCGACTGCGGCAGCTTCGACCGGGCCACCGAGATAGCCGCCCGGCTGACCCAGTGCCCCGGCCCGGAGCACGTCCGGGCCCGGGCCTACGTGGACGTCCGGCCGGCCGCTGAGTCCCGGGACGAACTGGAGCCCTGATGCGGGGGCACACCGAGGCCGAGGACCTGCTGCGGCAGCTGGCGCCGCAGGTCCTCGGCGCGGTGGCCGGGCGGTACGGGCACTTCGACACCGCCGAGGACGCGGTGCAGGAGGCGCTGCTGGCCGCGGCCGCCCAGTGGCCGGCCGCGGGCATCCCGGACAACCCGCGCGGCTGGCTCATCGCGGTCGCCGCGCGGCGGCTCACCGACCTGCTGCGCAGCGAGCAGGCCCGGCAGCGGCGCGAGGAGACGGCCGCCCGCCGGACGCTGCCGGGCGAGTGGCTGGCCCCGCCGGCCGACGCACCGGCCGGTGACACCGATGACACGCTCGTCCTGCTGTTCCTGTGCTGCCATCCGGCCCTGTCCCCCGCCTCGCAGATCGCCCTGACGCTGCGGGCGGTCGGCGGGCTGACCACCGCGGAGATCGCCCGGGCGTTCCTGGTCCCCGAGGCGACCATGACGCGGCGCATCACCCGGGCCAAGCAGCAGATCGCCGGCAGCGGCATCCCGTTCCGGATGCCCGCCGCGGCCGAGCGCGAACAGCGGCTGGACGCGGTGCTGCACGTGCTGTACCTGATCTTCACCGAGGGATACGCCACCACGTCCGGGCCCGGCCTGCTGCGCACCGACCTGTCGGCCGAGGCCATCCGGCTGGCCCGCCTCGTGCGCCGGCTGCTGCCCGGGGACGACGAGGTGACCGGGCTGTTGGCGCTCATGCTGCTCACCGACGCCCGGCGGCCTGCCCGGACCGGGCCGGACGGGGAGCTGGTCCCGCTGGCCGAGCAGGACCGGAGCCGCTGGGACGCGCGGGCCATCGCCGAGGGCGTCGCGCTGGTCACCGGCGCGCTGGCGCACCAGGCGCCCGGGCCCTATCAGCTGCAGGCGGCGATCGCCGCCGTCCATGACGAGGCGCCCAGCGCCGAGGCGACCGACTGGCCGCAGATCCTGGCGCTCTACGAGCTGCTCCGCCATGCGCGCGGTGGTCCCGTGGTGGCGCTGAATCACGCGGTCGCCGCCGCGATGGTGCACGGCCCGCAGGCCGGGCTGGAACTGCTGCGTCCGCTGGAAGCCGATCAGCGGCTGGCGGCCGGCCACCGGCTGCCGGCGGTCCGGGCGCACCTGCTGGAGCTGGCCGGCCAGCGGGCCGCGGCCCGCGAGTGCTACCTCACGGCGGCCGGGCGCACCGCCAGCCTGCCGCAGCAGCGCTACCTGAACGCGCGGGCGGCCAGGCTGGCCGGCGAGTAACCGGGCAGCCGGGCAGCCGGCAGCGGCCAGCCGGGCGGGCCGCTACTCCAGCGGCTTGCGCATCGGGTACTCGAAGTAGCCGCGGGTCCACGAGCCCGCGGTGCTCTCGGCCAGCAGCTGGCCGATCCACGGCTCGATCGGGAGCCGCTCCAGGGTGACCGTCCCGCCCCGGCTGAAATCGGTCCACGCCCCGGGGCCGGTGATGATCCAGCCGTCCAGGCCCACCGTGTTCATGACCGCGAAGCGCTCCCCGGGGATCAGCGCGCCCAGTTCCACCACCGACACGACCCGGGCCTGCAGGGCGGTGACCAGGATGCCGGCCATATGCTCGGCCGGCTGGCCGTCACCCGGAGCGAGGGCAACAGTGATCAGGGAGCCGTACTCCCAGCGCGTTGGCATCCCGACAGCGTGCCACAGCCGGAGCCTGGCCGGCCCCGGAAAGCCCGGTCGCACCGGGCATCTCGCCCGCCTCCCGCCGGCCCGGCCCCCGCCGCCCGCTCGCCTGAGGGCGGCCGATCCGGGAGCGGTGTTGATTACCCCCCCGATTCGGGGGGGTAATCAACACCGCTGACGAGATCCGGCTGACGGAGTTAGTCGAGCGCGTAGACGCGGCGGGCGTTGCCGCCGGCGATCATCCCGGCCACCCGCACCGCCTCGGCCACGGTCCAGTCGCCGTCGGCCACCCAGCCGCCGAGCACCCGGGCGGTGGCCTGGCGCCACAACCGGGCGCCGAGATAGTGCAGCTCGGCGGGGCCCCACGCGTCCGAGGAGAACAGCACCTTGCCGAACGGCGCCAGCTCCAGGGACTCGGCCACCACCGCGGCGGCGCGGGCGCCTGTGTGGTTGACAGCCAGCCCCACGTCCAGGAACACGTGCGGGTAGGCGCTGGCCAGGTGGCCGGCCCCGCGGTGGTAGGGGTAGCAGTGCAGCAGCATGATGGGCACGCCGTGTTCCTCGGCCCGCTCCAGGAAGCCGCGCAGCAGCAGCGGGTCGTTACGCCGCAGGTCGGCGTCCGGATCGCCGAACCCGGTGTGCAGCTGCAGCGGCAGGCCGTGCGACAGCCCGCTCCACAGCAGGTGCCGCAGCAGCACCGGGTGCGAGACCCGGACCCGGCCACTGAGCTCCGCCTCGCGCAGCCAGTGGCCCGCCGCGCCCGCCACCCCGGCCGCGCCGGGCGGGTCCGGGTCGAAGTCCAGCCCGTGCCGGTACCCGACGATGCTCTTGAGCCCGACCGCGCGGGGCACCCGCTCGGCCAGCGCCGCCGCGAACCGGCCGGCGAACCCCCCGGCGGTGCCGTCCCCGGCCAGCAGCACCTCCTCGGCCACGCTCTCCAGCCGGACGATCTCGTCGGTGGCCGCCCCGGACGCACCCGCCATGCCCGCGAGATCGAGCATCCCGTCCGCCAGGTAACCGGTGTCCAGCAGGTAGTGGCCGATGCCGCTGGCCCGCAGCATCCGGCGGGTGACCTCCGCGGCGCCGAGTTCGGCCCGGCGGGCCAGGTAACTGGCGGGCGGCGCGAACGGGTCGAGGCCGAGCACCGGCGCGCACCAGCGGCGCACGGCCATCCCCAGCTGGGAGTCGAACTGCGTCATCCACGGCGGCACCGGCCGGTCGGACTCGGTGAGCAGCCCTTCGAACTCGCCCGCGGCCAGGTCGGTGCCGATGGCCGGGTGGACATGATGGTCGGTCAGCGGGAGCTCCGCGAGCGCCTGGTCCATGGCCCGCTGGTCAGTCTCGGTCATGAACCACAGGGGTAGCACGGGCAGCGGGGCCGGTACAGGATGGGGCCGCTCCCCGTCATTGACACTGCCCGGCGGACCCTCTAGATTCGCTACGTTCGAGCGTAGAACTGATGTTCGTTAAGCGAACAGATCTCTCCCGGGCGGGGCCGGTCTCTCGGCGCGGCGATCGTCACGAACGGTCAAGGAGTTCCCGTGGCATTTCTCGATGAGGCGACGTGGCGCGGCAAGGCGTTCAGCGGCGGCTGGAAGGCGCTGTCCGGGGGCGATGCCCCGGTGACCGAGCCGGCCACCGGCAAGGAACTGGGCCGGGCCGGCCTGGCCGGGCCCGCCGACGTCAGCGCGGCCGCGGCCGCCGCGGCCGCCGCCCAGCCGGCCTGGGCGGCGTTGCCGCACACCGAGCGGGCCGCCATCCTGCGCCGGGCGGGTGACATCTGGCGGGCGCACGCGGCCGAGATCGAGCAGTGGAGCATTCGCGAGGGCGGCAAGATCGGGCCTGCCGCCCAGTTCGAGACGCACGTCGCCACGGAGGAGATCTACGAGGCGGCGACGCTGCCGACCCGGCCGTACGGGGAACTGCTGCCCACCGAGTCGCCGCACCTGTCGTGGGCGGAACGGGTGCCGGCCGGCGTCGTCGGGGTCATCTCCCCGTTCAACTTCCCGCAGATCCTGGCCATCCGGTCGGTCGCGCCCGCGCTGGCGCTCGGCAACGCGGTGGTGCTCAAGCCGGACCCGCGGACCGCGGTGTGCGGCGGCGTGGTGCTGGCCCGGGTGTTCGAGGAGGCCGGGCTGCCTGAGGGCCTGCTGCACGTGCTGCCCGGCGGCCCGGAGGCGGGCGAGACGCTGATCACCGACCCGCTGGTGCGGATCATCTCCTTCACCGGCTCCACCGCGGTGGGCCGCCGGGTCGGCGCGCTGGCCGCGCAGCACCTCAAGCGGGTGCACCTGGAACTGGGCGGTAATTCCGCGCTCATCGTGCTGGACGACGCCGACGTGGCCGCGGCCGCCGCGGCCGGGGCGTGGGGCTCGTTCCTGCACCAGGGGCAGATCTGCATGACGACCGGCCGACACCTGGTACAGGCCGGGGTCTACGACGACTACGTCGCCGCCCTCGCGGAGAAGGCCGGCCACCTGCCGGTGGGTGACCCGGCCAGCGGCCAGGTGGCGCTCGGCCCGATCATCGACGAGCGGCAGCGTGACAAGATCCACAGCCTGGTCACCGGCAGCGTGGACGCAGGCGCCCGGCTGGCGGCCGGAGGGACCTACGAGGGGCTGTTCTACCAGCCGACCGTGCTGGCCGAGGTGGCCCCGTCGATGCCGGCCTACGCCCAGGAGGTGTTCGGCCCGGTGGCCCCGGTGATCAGGTTCTCCGACGCTGACGAGGCGGCCAAGCTGGCCGCCGACACCGAGTACGGGCTGTCGCTGGGCATCCTGACCCGCGATCCGCTGCGCGGGCTGGCGCTGTCCCGCAAGATCCCGACCGGGATCGTGCACATCAACGACCAGACCGTGGACGACGCGCCGAACACCCCGTTCGGCGGCCTCGGCGCCTCCGGCACCGGCGCCCGGTTCGGCGGCACCGCCAACCTGGAGGCGTTCACCGAGACCCGCTGGGTGACCATGCGCAGTGAGATCGCCCCGTATCCCTTCTGAGTACCGAAAACTGGCAGGTTGATGCGGACCCAGGTAGGCATCGTCGGAGCCGGCCCGGCCGGGCTGCTGCTGTCCCAGCTGCTGGCGCTGCGCGGGATCGATTCGGTGCTGGTCGAGGATCGCAGCCGGGCCTACTGTGAGGCACGCCAGCGGGCCGGGGTGCTGGAAGCCGGGGCGGCCGCACTGCTCCGCGACGCCGGGGTAGGTGCGCGGCTGGACGCCGAAGGGCTGGAGCACGGCGGCATCTACCTGCAGTTCGCCGGGGAACGGCAGCACATCGACTTCCGCGACCTGGCCGGCGCGACGGTCACCGTCTACGCCCAGACCGAGGTCGTGAAGGACCTGATCGCCGCCCGGCTGGCCGCGCGCGGCCAGCTGGAGTTCGAGGTCGCCGACACGGCCGTCTCCGGGCTGGACACCGACCGGCCGGTGCTGTCGTACACGGCCCCGGACGGCGCCCGCCGCGAGGTGACCTGTGACGTGATCGCCGGCTGTGACGGGTTCCACGGGATCTGCCGCCCGGCCATCCCGGACGGCGTGGCGACCGTGTGGCAGCGCGACTATCCCTACGCCTGGCTGGGCGTGCTGGCCGACGTGCCGCCGTCCACCGACGAGCTGATCTACGCCCGGCACGACGACGGCTTCGCGCTGCACAGCCTGCGCAGCCCGCAGGTCAGCCGGCTGTACCTGCAGGTTGACCCGGACGAGGACCTCGCCGCCTGGCCGGACGAGCGGATCTGGGCGGAGCTACGGCGCCGCTTCGCGCTGCCTGGCTGGGAGCTCAAGGAGGGCCCGATCCTGGACAAGGGCATCACCCCGATGCGCAGCTTCGTCAGCGCGCCCATGCGCTACGGGCGGCTGTTCCTGGCCGGCGACGCGGCGCACATAGTGCCGCCGACCGGGGCCAAGGGGCTGAACCTGGCCCTGGCCGACGTGGCCCTGCTGGCCGAGGCGCTCGAGGCGCTGCTGCTGCGGGGCGATCCGGAGCCAGCCGCCAGCTACTCCGACCGGTGCCTGCGGCGCGTCTGGCGGCGCACCCACTTTTCCTGGTGGATGACCTCCATGCTGCACACCTCCCCCGGCGCGGACCCGATGGAGGCGCAGCTGCAGCTGGCCCAGCTGCGGTACGTGACCGCCTCCCGGGCGATGGCCGCCGCGCTGGCCGAGAACTACACCGGGCGGCTGCCCGCCGGGCTGTAGCCGCGGCCGACCCAGTGGGCCGCGGCTACCGCCGGGTGGGTATTGCTCAGCCGCGCCGGGCGTACAGGGTGTCGTGCCAGCCGTGCCGCAGCACCGGGGTGAAGTGCGCGGCCAGGTAGGCGCGCAGCTGGGGAGTCCAGGCGACCCGCCGGTCGGCGTTGCAGGAGAGCCAGACGAACTGGGCCCGGCTGAACTCCTCGCGCCACAGCGCCTGCACGGCCGGCACTTCGGCCGCCCCGGTTCCCGGTTTGAGCCCGCCGGAGAAGGCCAGGTCGCTGCCGAGACCGTCCAGCATGTGCGGGCAGCCGGGCTGGCCCGGGCTGAACCGGTTGGCCAGCAGCAGCATGGACACCTGGTCGGTGGCGACGCACGCGCCGGGCGGGATGATCTGGTCCACCCGCGCGGGCACGGCGCCCCACGGCATCGCCTGGTGCGCCTCGAAGCCCACCTGGTCCACGGCGAACACCGTGATGGCCAGTCCGGCCAGCACGACGGCCGGTGCCCCCAGCCGCAGCGGGCGGCCGGGCCCGGGGTGGCCGGGCCGGCGCCATCCCCCGCGGCCGGCCGCATCCGCCAGCCGGGCGGCGGGCAGCGCGATGGACAGCGCCAGGAACGGCGCCAGGAACACCGTGAAGTGATAGTGGAACTGGTCCGGCCACAGGAAGATCAGGCCGACCAGGGCCGCGGTCAGCAACGCGAACCGGTCCAGCGCGGGCGGCGGGCGGCGGGTCAGCCACCAGCCGGCCAGCACCAGGGTCGCGACCGCAGCCACCAGCAGGCAGGCCGCGGTCTCCAGCAGCAGCCGGGGTTGCGCGCCCAACGGGACGTTGGCCAGGCCGAGTATGTGGCTCAGCCGGGCGCCGGGCGGCACCCGGGCATCCCGGGCCCGCGGCGCGACCTGGGCCACGTACAGGCTCTGGTAGAACCGCCGGGGGGCCAGCGCGGCGAACGGGATCACCGGTACGCAGAAACCGGCCGCGACCCCGGCCGCGAAGGTGGCGGCCCGCCGGATCTCCGGGAGCAGCAGGATGGCGAGCACCGCCACCGGGAAGATCGCCCATACCTCGATCGCGCCGGCGAAGCCGAAGGCCACGCCCCCGGCCAGCAGCCGCCGCCGGCTGGCCGTGAGATGGTCACCGTCGAGCACGGCCAGCGCCCCGGCCA
Source organism: uncultured Actinomycetes bacterium (assembly GCA_963837515.1). Taxonomy (GTDB): domain Bacteria; phylum Actinomycetota; class Actinomycetes; order Streptosporangiales; family Streptosporangiaceae; genus RYN-230. The sequence continues at coordinate 243,685 of CAWINT010000007.1, read as the reverse complement.
GGCAGAACGCCACCAGCCATGGCTCCACCAGCACGGTGCGGGCGGTGAACACCCCGTCCGGGTAGACCGCCACGAGCCCGCTGGACACCAGGACGGCGAGCGGGCCGCGGTGCCGGGCCAGCAGGCCGGCCAGCACCACCGCGGCGCAGCTCACCAGCGTGGTGAGCAGCCGCCCGGCCGTCATCGCGGCCGCCGTGCCGGCCATCTTGGACAGCGCGGCGGCGGGGAGCATGAGCAGCGTGATCCCGGGCGGCTGGACGAAGACGAAGTCCCGGTACGGCAGCACGCCGTGCAGCACCGCGACGGCGCTGCCAAAGTACGGGCCGTCGTCGTACTCGCTGATCCCGGCCAGGAAGCCGGGGCGGCTGAGCAGCAGCAGCCGCAGGCCCAGGGCCAGCGCGGTGCAGGCCGCGATGGCCAGGTACTCCGGGGCGAGCCAGGAGTACGGCCCGGGCACCGGGGGCGCCACCCACCGCGGCCGCCTGGCGGCCTCGCCCGCGCCCCGCCTGGTTATGGTTCCGCTCACCGGCGGTATGCCCCCTTAGCACGCGTCGCGCCACTCTGGGCCGACCGCCGGAGATGTTATCGGATGCCATTTCGCCTCATTCTCTGGTCAAATTTCCAGCCCTCGCCAAGCGCGCCAAATAACCCTTGATTACCCAGCTCAGCCGGTACTGCCGTGCACCGCTGGCAGCCGCACATAGCGGTGCGCAGCCGGGCAGACCTGGGCGCAGAAAACGCCCTTAACGATGATTTCCTGACGGCCGCCACTCATCCATGGACCGGCCCGGGCGGCCTTAACCCGGTCGGCAAAGTGATGACGTTTCTATAACGCCCCGCCGCCCCGCGCTTGGCCACCCGGGTCGCCGCTGTGGCCGCGCCACGCCCCCATGACCGCGCCACGCCCCCGTCATGACCGCGCCACGCCCCCGTCATGACCGCGCCGCGCCCGGGTCACTGCCCGGCTCGTGAGCCCGGGGCTGGAACTAATAGGAAACTTTCATTACAATTCAGCATCCAGTCTGGATTGCCCCAGGCCGGCGGGTGTTGACTCCGGGAACGGCCCGCCGGGACGGGCGGCCGGCTCAGCCCACGGGGAAGGAGACACGATGAAGCAATGGAGGACCCTGGCCTTAGCAGCCGGTGCGGCCTGCACGATGACGCTGGCTGGGTGCGGCTCCGGCGGCGGCAGCGGAGCGGCCGGCGGCACCACGCTGACCTTCTTCGGCGCGGACTACGGCACCGGGCCGGCCAACAGCACGGCGAAGTACTGGAAGGCCATCGCGGCCGCGTTCCACCGGGCCAACCCTGGCGTCACCGTCAACGTGCAGACGGTGGACTGGACCGACTTCCCGAACAAGGTGCAGACCCTGATCCAGAACAAGCAGTTCCCCGACATTCTGGAGGGCGACACCGCGCCGCAGTTCGCGCAGAGCCACCTGCTCTACCCGGACAGTGCCGTACTGTCCCCCGCTGTGCTGCACGATCTGCTGCCGACCTTCCTCAAAGACGGGCAATACCAGGGCACCGACTACGGCATCCCCTTCACCACCAGCACCCGGGCGCTCTACTACAACAAGAAGATCTTCGCCGCGGCGCATCTGTCCGGGCCGCCGCAGACCTGGGCGCAGCTGCGCAGCGACGCCGCCGCGATCAAGGCCAAGGGCTATATCGGCTACGGCATGCCGCTCGGCAGCGAGGAGGCCCAGGCCGAGGCGCTGCTGTGGTTCCTGGGCAACGGCGGCGGCTACCTGAACGCGGCCGGCCAGTACGCCATCAACAGCCCCCAGAACGTGCAGACCATGCAGTTCATGAGCCAGCTGGTGAAGGCGGGTGACACCCAGCCGAGCCCGGGCAGCACGGACCGCAAGGACGTGTGGGCGTCGTTCGCCCAGGGCCGGGTCGGCATGATGCTCGGCTCGCCCGCGGTGATCCCGATCATCCAGGCCGCAGGCACCCTCAAGCCGGGCGACTACGCCACCGCCGACGTGCCCGGCCGCACCGGCCCGCTCACCTCGACGCTGGGTGTGCACGACGACATCGTGGCGTTCAGCACCGGTGGCCACCAGGCCGCGATCAAGAAGTTCCTCGACTTCGCCTACGCCGACTCCTACCAGCTGCAGTTCGACCGGGAGTACGACCTGCTGCCGGCCACCCAGAGCGCGGCGGCGACGATGGCACGTGACGCCATGTTCGCCGCCTTCCTCAAGAACATCCCGAACTCGGTGAACTACCCGTCGCTCACGAACTGGACCACGGTGGAGAACCAGATCAAGACCACCCTCGGCCAGGCGATCTCGGGGAACCCGCAGAGCGTGCTGAACACCATCCAGCACACCGCGACGAGCGGCAGCTAGCCGATGGCGGAGGTCGCGACGGCGGTGCCGCCCGCCGTGGCGCGGCGGCGCCGGCGGGCCAGCGCGGCCCGGCGGCGGCTGGCCCCGCTGGCCTGGCTCGGCCCGGCCGTCGCGCTGATCGCGGTGGTGGTGCTGTGGCCGATCGTCACCCTGGTCCAGACGTCGATGCAGGACATCACGCCGATCGGGGTGACGATCGGCTCGGCCGGGGCGGGAAACTTCCGGCGCCTGCTGGGCGACCCGAACCTGCCTGGCATCCTGGTGCGGACCGTGGCGTGGGTGGCCGCCGTGGTCGGCCTCACCATGCTGGTCTCGCTCGGCCTGGCCCAGCTGTTCAACCAGCGCTTCCCCGGCCGGCGGGTGGCGCGCTGGGCGCTGATCATGCCGTGGGCCGCCTCGGTCATGATGACCGCGCTGATCTTCCGCTGGATGCTGCAGCCGGACAACGGGGTGGTCAATGTGTTCCTGCACCAGCTCGGGCTGGTGCAGTTCGACTCGGCCACCTCGTCCTGGCTGGGCCGGCCGGACGCGGCGCTGGCCTGGATGATCGGGGTGGCCGTGTTCGTCTCGGTCCCGTTCACCAGCTACACCCTGCTGGCCGGGCTGCAGGCCATCCCCGGGGAGCTGTTCGAGGCGGCCCGGATGGACGGCGCCACCCGGTGGCGCTGCTACCGGTCGATCACCCTGCCACTGCTCCGGCCCGCCTTCGCGGTGGCCATGGTGATCAACCTGATGAACGTGTTCAACTCCTTCCCGATCATCTGGGAGATGACCCGCGGCGGCCCGGGCTACGACACCAACACGACCACCGTGTTCATGTACAACCTCAAGCAGAGCTACCTCGGCGAGGCCGCCGCGATGTCGGTGGTCAACTTTGGGCTGATCATCGTCATCGTGCTGGCCTACCTGCGGGTCAGCCGCCGCGCGGCGGGGCCGGCCTGATGGCCGCCCCCGCCACCGCGCCCGGCCGGACGGGCGAGTCCCGCGGGGCGGGGCGCCCCGGCGCCGCGGCGCCCCGGGCCCGGCGGCTGCCCGGGCTGCGCACCGCGCTGGTTGCGGCCGCCGCGTACCTGACCGCCATCGTGTTCGCCCTGCCGTACCTGGAAATGGTCATCACCGCGCTGCGCCCGCAGCGTGAACTGCTGGCGCGCAACTACCTGCCGCACCACTTCGCCTGGTCCAACCTGACCGGCATGTGGGGCGCGGCCTACGGCATCACGACCAGCCTGCGGGTCAGCCTGGAGGTGGCGGGCGGCGCGACGCTGCTGGTGGCCCTGGTGGCGGTGCCCGCCGCCTACTACACCGCCCGGCACCGGTTCCGCGGCCGCGGCGCGTTCCTGCTGCTGGTGCTGATCACCCAGATGCTGCAGCCCACCGCGCTGATCGTCGGTATCTACAAGGAGTTCCTCAGCTTCCACCTGATCGACACGGTCTGGGCGCTCATCCTGATCAACGCCGGGTTCAGCATGGCCTTCGCGGTCTGGATCATGAACGCCTACTTCGCCTCCATTCCGGCCGAGCTGGAGGAGGCCGCGATGGTCGACGGCAGCGGGCGGCTGGGCACGATGCTGCGCATCACCCTGCCGCTCGCCGCTCCCGGCCTGGTCACCGCCATGATCTTCACGTTCATCGCGGCGTGGAACGAGTTCATCGCCGCGCTCACCCTGACCACCAGCAGCGGCGCCACCCCGCTGACCGTGCGGCTGGACGAGTTCATCGGGCAGTACACGGTGGACTGGCAGCACCTGTTCGGCGCGTCAGTGATCGCCACCATCCCCGTGCTGATCCTGTTCGCGGTCATCGAGCGACGCGTGGTGGGCGGCCTCACCGCCGGCTCGATCCGCTGAGCAGATCAGCTGGCCGAGAGGACGTCACGGGCGGCGCGCGCACCGGACCGCAGGGCGCCCTCCATCAGGCCGGCCCAGTCTCCGGCCGTGTGCTCGCCGGCGAAGTGCACCCGCCCCACGGAAGCCGCGATGAGCTCATCGTCCCCGGCAGCCACCCCGACGGTCTGCGCCGAGTAGGACTCACCGGCCCACGGATCGTCGTTCCAGGTGGTGAGGAGCGCCCGGCCGGGATCGGTGGACAGCTCCGGCCGCAGTGCCGCGGCCCGGGCCGCCCAGGTGGCCGGCCCGCTGGCCACCCCCAGGGCGGCCAGCCCCGGCTCGGTGCCGCCGAAGGCGTGCAGCACCGGCTGGACCTGACCCGACCCGTCGGTCGCCGTCCAGGTCCAGAACCGTTCCGGCACGCTCTGCACCGCGGAGGCTTCCGCCGGGCCGGTGAGCGGCACGTGCAGCTTGGCGTTATGCGCCAGCCCGGCCCGCCGCCAGGCGTCCCGGCACGCCGGCGGCAACGGCGGTGCGATGGGCAGCCCGCGCAGCACCGCCATCGGCACGGCGACGATGACCGCATCGCCGGTCACCGCACCACCGGCGGTGCGCACCCGGACGCCGTGAAGATCATGCTCGATCAGCTGTACCGGGCTGCGCAGGTGCACCGACGCCCCGAGGCGGCGAGCCAGCCGCTGCGCCACCTGCTGATTGCCCCCGGCCACCCGCCAGCATGGGCGCGGCGAGAAACCGGAGGTCAGATCGGTGGCCACCGCGGCGGCCAGGACCCCGGCGGTGGCGCCATTGGTCACCTCGGCGCGGGACAGGTACGCGGCCAGCGCGGCCGGTGAACCGCGCCAGGCCGGTGCCACCCCGGCCAGCGACGCGCCGGGCGGGGCCGAGGCCGCCGCCGCGGCCAGCACCGCGGCGCAGCGGGCCATGTCGTGCCGGGTGGCCGGCGCCCCCCCGCGGGGTTCCCGCTCGTAGTAGGACATGGTCATCCCGGCCAGCTCCAGGCCGAGTTCGCCCAGTACCCCCCGCATCACGTCATAGCCGTCCAGCACGAACTCGCCGCCCCGCTCAACCACGGTGCGCGGGTCGCCGGGCACGAGTTCCTGCGACCACACCCGGCCGCCGACCCGGTCCCGCGCCTCCAGCACGACCACCTCGTGGCCGGCCTGCGCCACCCGGTACGCCGCGAGCAACCCGGCGAACCCTGCCCCCGCCACGATGACCCGCACATCCCGCTCCTGCTCTGCCAGCTACGGCGGCCGTTGCCCGCCCAGCCGGCCTACCGTCGTAGCAGGCTACAGATCCGCGGAGGCCCCCATGGCACGCACCCGTCCAGCGCGCCGGTGGCCGGCTAGCCGACGGCTAGTCGAGGGGACGGCGACCGATCGCGCGCGGCTCTCGCCCGGCGAGCAGCCAGCCACCGATCACTGCGATGAGCGGCATGCCGACGAGGATGAACAGCAGGCTGGCTACCGGGATGCTGCTCAGCGAGGACAGGGTGTCCAGCTGACTGGTCCGGAAGAAGCCGATGGCTGCGGTGTACCCGGCGGCCGTGCCGACGACCGCGCCGGCCAGCGCGAGCGCGCCCGCGGTGGCGGCCGAGATGGCCCGGCCAGCGGCACCGCTCGCGCCGGTGGCGGTGAGCGTGCGGCGGGTGCTGGCGGTCTCGCTGCGAAGCAGACTGACGGCCATCGCCAGAATGCCGAGGGCCAGCAGGATGCCGGCGACGGTGGCCGTGCTGAGGATCTCGGCGGATGTCGGGATGCGGTCGCGCGTCTCCACGGCCAGCCCGGCCGCCGCGGCGGCGTGCTGGGCAGCGCTGATCTGGCTTGCCGTCAGCGAGTCCGGGGTCTGGATGAGCCAGCCGGCCGTGCTGGTGGTCAGGTGGAGCTGGCGCACGGCGTGCTCGGTGATCACGGTGTTTGGCGCCGACGTGCCGGACGGCAGCGCGCTGATCTCCTGGATCGCCGGATTCGCCAGGCAGGAGTCTGGCGGGCAGGGCGAGCCAGGCCCCGCCGGGCCGACCTTGTAAGCGCCGTATTGGAGCTGCATCTCGGTCAGTCCGGACAGGCCGGGGCGCATGGTGAGGATCTCGGCGTCCGGGCTGACCTGCGCGGCGGCGATACCGAAGGCGCGCAGCAGTGGCGGAGTGGCCACGTACACGGCCCCGTACCAGTTGCGCCCGGACGCGGCGCGCTGCAGCGCGGAGTCAGTCTCCTCGAGCTGGACGACGTCCCGGGACCCGAGCAAGGCTGCCATGCCCCGGGCCTGCGCTGCCATCGCGGCCAGCTGGGCGCCGGTCACCTCGGTCGGAAAGGATCCGGTCGCGCTGTGGGTGAGGACACTCGTGGCTGGCCGCGAGCCGTTCGTGCCGTGCCCAGCTCCGGGCCTACCGGCAGCATGGACGTGGCCGGCTGCCGGGTAGACGACGAGCTGATCCGGGGCCAGGTTGGGCCCGACGTAGTCGACGGCGCTGCCGAACCGCGCCGCGGCGATCACGCAGATGATGACAACGATGAGCACGCTGATGCTGATCGCCCCGAGGGCGGCCCCGGAGCGCGACCGGTACCTGGCCAGGTCGCGCAGGGCCAGCCGCACGACGATCGGGGCCCGCTGGGCGGCCCAGGCCAGCAGCGCCAGGCACGCCGGGGCGGCCAGCACCACCCCGGCGCAGAGCACGATCAGGCCCACGACCAGGGTGAGAAACAGCGCCGACTTGTCCCCGTTCTCGGCGGCGGCCGAGGTCGCCTGCTCGCTTGCCAGCCCGATCAGAAAGAACGCGAGCACCAGCAGTCCGGCACCGGCCGGCCCGGCCCAACGGCGGGCCCGCCGCGGGGCCGGTGGCCGCCCCGCCAACGCGGCGACGGTCGGCATCCGGGCGATCGCCCGCGCGGGCCGGACGGCCGCCAGGTACGCCGCCAGCACGGCGAGCGCCATCGACACAAAGATCACCAGCCAGGGCAGCTGGAAGGCCCCGATGATGTGATGCGCACTGGCTTCCGCGCGCGGGCGGTACGCGAGCCAGGCCGCCAGGCCGAGCACGAACCCGGCCACAGCGCCGACAACTCCCGTCGCAAAGCCGTTGGCGCTGACCACGAGCCCCACGCTGGCGTTCGTGGCGCCCTGCGCACCGAGCATCCCGATCGACCGTAGCCGCCGCTGCGCCAGCACCGTGAACCCGCCCACGGCCACGAGCGCGATGAGCACCATCCCGAGCGTGGCGGCCGCCAGCGAGATGGTCACCGGGTTAAGCACGTTCGCGCTGGCCACCGACGCCCGCGACAGTACGGCCGGGCTTAGCGCGCGGGGGATCGCCCGCCGGGCATCAAACAGAACAGTGACCTGGGTCGGCGCGCTGACCTGGCCGGCTGCCACGAGGGCGAACTGGTCGAGCAGATTCTGCGGGTTGGTCACGATGCCGACCACGCGCCGGGCTGAGCCGCCAGCGCGCCACGTGCCACCGACCCTGAGGTGCAGTTCCGATGCGACCCCGCGGGTCACGGCTACCTGGCCGGGCCCGCTCGGATAGTGCCCGCTCACCAGCGAGAGCATCGGCTGGCCGAACGGGCCGGCCGGGTTCTGCGCGCGCAGGCTGTAGGTGGCGACCGAGCCCGGCACCGGGAACGTCTCGTTCTCGATCACGCCGACCCGGCCGAAGCGGTGCGCTATGGTCGCGATCTGCGCGGACAGGTGGGGACCCGGCCCGAGCGTGGCCATGTCCGTCGCGGTGCCGAAGCCTGCGCCCGCCGGGGCCGGCGTGCTGGTAGCCACCGCCGAGCCGACGAAGGTGGCCGCGACCGCGACGGTGATCAGCGCCAGGATCAGCAGCTGCTGGCGCCACTCGCGGCGCAGCAGCCGCCAGGCCCAGCGAATGACCGCCCGCCGCGCGGGGACGCCCCCGTTGCTGGCCCTCGTGCGCGCGGGCCGCTCTGGTCTCGTGACGCTCACTGCGGCGGTCCGGGCGTGAGCAGGGACCCCGGGCCCGGTGCCGGCGCAGTTTGGTCGGTGATCCGGCCGTCACGCGGGAATATCACCCGGTCGGCCCAGGCGGCGAGGTGCGCGTCGTGGGTGACCACAACCGCGGCCATCCCCCCGCCCGGCTCCATCACCGCGACCATCGCGCCCTCGTCCACCGACAGGGTGACCCGGTCCAGGGCGTGCACCTCGGCCGCGCCCTGGCCGTAGACCTTGGACACCCGCCGGAGCTCCAGCACGCTCATCCCCGTGCTCCTATGTGCCGTCGCTGCTTCGGCGCTGCGGCAGGCAACGCTCACTGAGCAGGGCAAGGAGTGCGTGCCGGACCCTCATGACCGGGCCTCACGTCGCATCATGCGAGTAGCATACGCAGTATGATAACGAGCATTCAAGGGCGGGACCGAGCGAAACTGAGAACGTCAGGACAGCGCACCAAGCCGCCCACCGAGCGCCGCTGGGAGTGGCCGCCGATGGCCCAGGTACTTGATGCTCTCCTTGTGGCCGCGGGCGCGTTCCACCAGGCGGCGGATGATCTCGGTGCCCAGACCGCGTCCCTGATGGCCAGGGTGGACGGCCACATCTGCCGAACGCGGTGAAGCCGGTGGTCAGCCTCCGGTGACCGCGGCGGGGGGGCGAGTGGCCCGCAGGCCGCGGTCGAGGAAACGGATCATCCAGTCGAATGTTTCGTCAGGATCCCCGCTCCACTGGAAGCCGCCGGTGGCGTGCAGGACGGCGTACCCGTGGAGGGTGCAGCGGAGGGTGCGGATGGCATGGTCCATCTCGGCGTCGGTGACGCCGTAGCCGCGGAGCACAGCGGCGATCGAGCCGACGACGCGGGTGCTGGCCGCGATCGAGTGCCCCACGATCACCGCCGGCCCGCCCAGGTGCCGGACCAGGGCCACCAGGTCACCGGCCACGTCAGTACGGGTGATCGCGGCTTTGCCGGTGACCGACGCCCAGCGCCGTCAAGGCCGCCGCTGCCACCGGCTGGCCCGCTGGTCAGTAGTAGTCGCGCATCAGCTCGCGCATCCAGCCCGGTTCCCGTACCGGGCGCTGCGGCTGGAACCCGGTTGCGTAGGGCTTGATGTCGAAGATGGGGGTGCCGTCAACGGCGTCCAGGCCCTGCACGGTCAGTTCGAGCCCGGCCACCCGGAGCAGGGCGCAGCGGGACACGCCGAGGTGGTTGGGGCGGACCGGGGAGTGGCCCGCGAGCACGCCCACCCGCGGCCACGCCGGGTTGCCGCGGGGGTGGGCCGCGCCGCGGCGTACCCGGTGCTCATGGCGGAAGTGAAAGACCACTTCGAGGTGGGAGAAATCGCCGAGCCCGAGGGTAGCGTCTTCATCCACCACGGCGGGTCCAGGATCAGCGTGGCGGTAACAGCGTTGCAGGAACCGGGAACGGTTGCTCGGTCATCCTGGCAAGCGGCGGTGGGGCACCGGGCAGAGGGCGACAGTGGCCATCCGAAACACGCCGGGGCCGCTAGCGACCCTAAGGGTCGGGATAGCGCTGTGAGGCATGACCCAAACCCGGGCAACCGAACGGAGTGCTGCAACGTCTAACTTCGAGTTCATCGTTGGTTCAAGCAAGCTTTGGGGACGCCACATGAGCAGAGCAAGGGCACCGCTAGGCGCTGGAGCGTTAGGGCTTGCCGCAGCGCTCGCCATTGGCGGGTGCACGAGCAGCGGCCAGCCCGCCGCCAGCTCATCCCGCGCGAGCACGGCTGCTAGCAGCAACGCAGTCACCCCCGGCGGCGGCCCGGCCAGCCAGAGCGCCAGCAGCTCCTCCCCCAAGCACAGCGCCGTCCCAGCCCGCGGGACCGCGTGCGGCACCGGCCTGTGGCGGCACGTCTACCACCCCGACCGGCTCGTGGTCCGCCGTAAGTGCCTGACGGTCCGAGGCCGGGTCACTGAGGTTCGCTGGGAGCCGGACGGGGATCTGCACATCCTGCTGGCCACCCGGGCCACTCTGGTCAACAGCGGCAACGTCCAGGACGAGCACGGGGACCTGGTGCTGGAGGAAATCTGCCAGGGCACCGTCACCCAGGCCGACGCCGCTTCGGCCTGCCGGGGCGTTCCACACAACCTGACTGTCCCGGCCGTGGGCGATAGCATCACGGTCACCGGCCCCTGGGTGCTGGACGCCGACCACGGCTGGATGGAGATTCACCCCGTCGCCAGTCTGACAGTCACCACGACCGCACCCGCCCCAGCCCCGCCGCCGTCCAGCCAGGCCCCGCCACCTCCGCCGCCATCCTCGGCCGCCCCGCCCGCCCCGGCAGGGTGCCACCCCACCACGCCGAGCGGCAACTGCTACGAGCCGGGCGAGTACTGCCCGACCGCCGACGCGGGCATGACCGGCGTGGCCGGCGACGGCGAGACCATCGTCTGTGAGCTGGAGTCCGGCCGCTACCACTGGCACCCGGTCGGTTAAGCGGATATGAAGCGCGTGACGTGGGTCCTAGTTCGCCTGGCCATCGCACTGGTCGTGGTCGTACTGCTGGCCGTGGTCCTGTCTCACATTCGGAGCTAACGCAGCCCCGACCGAGAGAGCCTTGGCAGCAATGGCCGGGGGTCTCCCCTGCACCGCACCTGCCCGCCACCTGCGGGAAATACGCTGGCCGTGATGACCTTGGACGAGCTGCTGGCACCCTGGGGGCCCGGCGCGGCTGTACCTGGGCCGAGGCGCGCGAGTGGCTGATGACCCTGCCCGGTGGGGGCGAGCTGGTGACCGGCCGGGTACTGCCCGAGTGCTCGGAGCTGGCCGCCGAGCTGCTGGCCGGTGACCCGAGCTAAAGGAAAGCGACCATAAGGACTACCGCGCTAGCGGCGGCTGCCGCCACAGCAGCAGCTGCACTCGCGGCCGGGTGCTCCAGCGCCCAGCCCGCCGGCACGGCCACCACACACCCCCCGGCCACGCACGCTGCCGCGCCTTCTCCCTCCGCCCAGCCGCCCGGACCGTTCAAGATCAAGGTGCTCTACTGCGGGAAGTACAGCCAGGCCCAGGTGAACACCTACGCGTCCGGCGTGATCTTCAATTACACGAACGTCTCCAACTCCGTCGCCGGGTACCCGGTACTGACCGTCAACTTTGCCACTGGCTCAGCCGTGGCCGGGAGCAACGTCAACGGCTCCGAGCCCAGCATCGCGCCGGGCCAGTCAGCTACCGGCGAGGTCGGCGCGGTCGGCGATGGGGCAACGGGCTCAAGTTCAAGACCTGCCAGCCGGTGAGCTATCAGGTGGAGACCACGACCGGGTTCCTGCCCGGCACCTACTTCGTCACGCCCTAGTCAGGTTGGAATGAGGTAACCACCTGCACTCTTGCCGTTAACAGACGGGAGACTCTTGTCCAGGACCAGCATCAACTGCGCGGACGCGAGCGGGGCCAGGGCCACCCCGGGCGACGGCACCAAAGACCACGCATGTGGCCGGGGCCGAGCACGCGGCCCGCTGGTGGTGATGGCAATCCTGTCCCGCGCTCGGGACCTGCGGTCCAGGCCTTGCATGGCGATCTCCCTCCTCCGGCCCGTCATGCGCTAACATGAACGGACGTGTACGAGTTATGACGCCCCAAGTTAACTCGTACATTACTGTTCAGGAAAGGGGATTTCCGGGATGCCTTCCAGCGGTGCCCGTGGTACTGCCCCCCGGGCGCAGCGGGCCGATGCGCGCCGTAACGTCACCGCGATCCTGGACTCGGCCACCGACTGCCTAGCGCGCGATCCCGAGATGAGCATCGCCGGCATCGCGGCGGCCGCGGGCGTCGGCCGCATCACGCTCTACGGCCACTTCAAAACCCGTGCCGAGCTCGTTGACGCCGTGTTCGTCCGGACAACCGAGCACGCCGACGCGATCCTCGGCGCCATCGACATCGGCGGCGACCCGGCCGGCGCGCTCACCCGGCTGATAGCCGCCTCCTGGCGGATCGTCCACCAGTTCCGCAACATCCTGCTGGCCGCCCAGCGGGAACTCCCGGCCGAGCGCATCCGCGGCGTTCACGACCCGATCCTGCAACGGGTGCAGGCCCTCATCAGCCGGGGACAGCGAGCCGGAACCTTCCGTACCGATCTGCCGGAGCAATGGCTGATCACCACCGCATTCAGCCTCATGCACGCCGCCGCCGAAGACGCGGCCGCCGGGCGCGTCGAGGCTGATGACGCCGCGCGGCTCATCACCGCCACCCTGCTCGCCGCCTTCACCCCGCCCGATGGCCGGCTCCCGCTGGCACCGGCCATGATGGACGGGTGAGCAGCCCCCGCGGTACCGCACTGGATTTGATTGCGTTCATCGATGCGTCGCCGTCGCCGTACCATGCCTCGGCCGAGGCCTGCCGCAGGCTGACCGCGGCCGGGTTCGCTGAGGTCCCGCTGAACGGAGACTGGCCATCGGGCGCCGGCCGTTATGCCACCGTTGACGGCGGCTCGCTGTTCGCCTGGGTGGTGCCCGCCGACAGCCCGCCACACGCGCCGTTCCGGCTGCTGGGCGCGCATACCGACAGTCCGGCGCTGCGCGTTAAGCCGCGCCCGGACACCGGCCAGGCTGGCGTACGCCAGCTCGGTGTCGAGGTCTACGGCGGAGCGGTACGCAACTCCTGGCTCGACCGCGACCTGGGCCTGGCCGGGCGCGTGGTGGTGCGTACCCCGGATGGCCCCCAGGTCCGGCTGCTCCAAGTGCGCCGTCCAGTGCTGCGGGTACCGCAGCTCGCCATTCACCTGGACCGGGAGCTGAACACCGCCGGGCTGAAACTGGACCCACAGAAGCACCTGGTGCCGATCTGGTCGCTCGGCGACCCGGATCTGGGCGGGTTCGATCGCTTTCTCGCCGCCGAGCTGGGTATCCCGGCCGCGGACGTGCTCAGCCACGACCTGGTGACCTACGACCTGGCGGGCGGGACGCTGGCCGGGGCCGGGGAGGAGTTCGTGAGCTCGGGCCGGCTGGACGACCTGGAATGCACCCACGCGACCGTGACCGCGCTGGGCGAAATCGCCGGCGATCCGGCGGCCGGGCACATCAGCGCGCTGGTGCTGTTCGACAACGAAGAGGTCGGCAGCGAGTCGGCCACCGGCGCGCGGGGCGCCTGGCTGGGCAGGCAGCTGGAGCGCTCGGTGCTCGCCCGCGGCGGCGGGCGCGACGATTTCCTGCGAGCGGTCGCAGGCTCGGTGCACGTCTCAGCGGACGTGACACACGCGACGCACCCCAACTACCCCGACCGGCACGAACCAGAGCATCACATCGCGCTGAACGGCGGCCCTGTCGTGAAGGTGAGCGCCAACCTCAGCTACGCCACGTCCGCGCCGACGCACGCCGCCTTTCTGCTCGCCGCGCAGCAGGCCGGCGTGCCGGTCCAGTATTTCGTCAACCGCAGCGGCACACCCAGCGGCTCCACGATCGGGCCCCTCGTGTCCGCCGGGCTGGCCATGCCCACCGTTGACGTCGGCAACCCGGTGCTGGCGATGCACTCGGCACGCGAGCTCGGCGGCTCCGAAGACCCGGCGATGCTGATCGCGGTGCTGCGGGCGTTCCTCACGCCCGCCTAGCTCACAGGCGCTGACCGGACTCAGCATGAGCTGGCGCGCGATCTCCTTCCTGCTGCTCGTGCTCGCCTTCCGCAGCCTGCTCATCCCTGCGACCACAGCGGTGATGAACATGCCGGTCCATGGACTAAAGCCAGCGAACCCGGCTGACAGCGCCCCGCTACCGGCCGTTCTTCACCTGGCTTTCACTGGTCTCGGCGCGGCCGATGCCGTCTCGGGAGCCCGGTCTTTCTCGCAGAAACCGGCAAGATCGCAGGTCAGGCTACCTGACGTCGAGCCCGGTGACCGCCCGGCCGATGATCATCCGCTGGATCTCGGAGGTGCCCTCGAAAATGGTGAATATCTTGGCGTCGCGGTGCCAGCGCTCCACCGGGAAGTCCCGGGTGTACCCGTTGCCGCCGAGGATCTGGATGGCCTGCTCGGTGACCCGCACCGCGGTCTCCCCCGCGACGAGCTTGGACATCGAGCCCTCGGCATGGTCCAGCGGCAGGCCCTGCCGCACTGTCCAGGCCGCGCGCCAGGTCAGCAGCCGGGCCGCGTCCACCGCGGCCTGCATGTCGGCCAGCTGGAAGGCCACCCCCTGGTTCTGGCCGATCGGGTGGCCGAACTGGCGCCGCTGGGTGGCGTAGTCGCGGGCGTACTCCACGGCGGCCCGGGCCACCCCCACCGCCATCGCGGCCACGCCGGGCCGGGACGCCTCGAACGTTTTCATCGCGGCCTGGTCGCCGCTGCGCCCGCCGGAGCGGACCCGGGCCAGCCGGGCGTCCAGCCGGTCCTTCCCGCCGACCAGGCAGGGCCCCGGCACCCGGACGCCGTCCAGCACCACCTCGGCGGTATGCGAGGCCCGCACCCCGTGCTTGCGGAACTTCTGCCCCTGGCTCAGCCCGGCCGTGCCGGGGGGCACGATGAAGCTGGCCTGGCCGCGGCTGCCCAGGTCCGGGTCGACGGACGCGACCACCACGTGCACTTCGGCGATGCCACCGTTGGTGGCCCACGACTTGGTGCCGTTCAGCACCCACTCGTCGGCGGCCTCGTGGTAGACCGCCCGGGTGCGGATCGCGCCGACGTCGCTGCCCGCGTCCGGCTCGGACGCGCAGAACGCGCCGAGCTTGATGTCATCCGGGCCGCCGAACATCTGCGGCAGCCACTCCCCGATCTGCTCGGGGGTGCCGTTGCTGGCCACCGCCACCGCGGCCAGCGAGCTGCCGACCAGGGACAAGGCGATGCCGGCATCGCCCCAGAACAGCTCCTCGAACGCGACCGGGATGCCCAGCCCGCTGGGCTCCAGCCACTGCCCGGAAAAGAAGTCCAGCGAGTACAGCCCGATCTTGGCCGCCTCCCGCAGGATGGGCCAGGGCGTCTCCTCCCGCTCGTCCCATTCCGCCGCGGCCGGCCGGATCACGTCCGCCGCGAAACCGTGTACCCAGTCCCGCATCTCGCGCAGGTCGGGACCGAGGTCAAGGGAGAATCCAGGGCTGGCCGGGCCGGTGCTCAAGGCGGCTCCTCGCGGGCTGGGGCATCAATGTTACCGCAGAGTAGCACGGCTAAGTTACCAGTGGGTAACAATCCCGCGAGGGGCCATTTGCCGGCGAAGGGAGGCCCGGCGAAGGAGGGTCTCGCTGAGCCGGTGATCCCGGGGGCTCCGGGGGCTGTCCCCCGGGCCAGCAGAGCCTACTGGGGGTTGTCTCCCGGGCCAGCAGAGCCTACTCGCTGTCGTGCCGGTCCAGGAACTCGTACACGTCCGAGTCGTCCACGCCGGGGAAGCTCCCGGTGGGCAGCGCGGACAGGATGTGCGAGTGGGCCCGGGCCGAGGGCCAGGCCATTCCCTCCCAGCGGGCCGCCAGGCCGGCCGGCGGCCGCTGGCAGCAGTCGCCGTCCGGGCAGCGCGACACCATCCGCTTGGTCGTGTCCCGGCCGCGGAACCACCTCGCGTGCTCGTAGCCGGTGCCGAGGGTGATCGCCATGCCGTGCTCCTGGCCGGGGTCGATGTGGGCCACGCACCAGAACGTCCCCGTCGGCGTGTCGGAGTACTGGTAGTGCGGTGAGAACCGGTCGGCGGAGCTGAACACCTGGCGCCCGGACCATTTCCGGCACACCCGCTGCCCCTCGATGGCCCCGGTGGCGTCGGCGGGCAGCACCAGGCCGTCGTTCTCGTACGCCTTGTAAACGATGCCGCTCTCGTCGTTCTTTACAAAGTGGCAGGTCAGGCCCAGGTGGTGGGTGGCCAGGTTGGTGAACCGGTGCGCGGCCATCTCGTAGGACACCGAGAACACGTCGCGAAGGTCCTCGATCGACAGGTCCCGTGCCTCCTTCGCCTCACGCAGGAACCGGGCGGCCGACCGCTCCGGCACCAGGACCGCGGCCGCGAAGTAGTTGGCCTCGACCCGCTGGCGGAGGAAGTCGGCGAAGTCCCGGGGCGCCGCGTGACCGAGCACGAAATGCCCGAGCGTCTGCAGCAGGATGGTGCGCGGCGAATGCACGCCGATCGGCTCCTGCTTGAGGTAGATCCGCCGGTGCCGCAGGTCGGTGACGGAGCGGACCGACCGCGGCAGGTCCTGCGCGTACCGGACGGCAAAGCCGTGCTGGCTGACGATGCCCAGCAGCGCACCTTGGGACAGCGCGCCGCCGCGGTAACCCACCCGGTCCAGCGCCTGGGCGGCGGCCGTCTCGATCTCCAGGAAGTAGTTGCCGCGCTCGCGCATGGCGTCGCGCAGCCCGGCGTTGGCCACCCGGGCCTCCTCGGGCGTGGCCGTCGGCCGGGTGCGCTGCCGGCGCAGCTCGGTGTACATGGCGACGAGATGCTCGAGCACGTCGCTGGGCACCCGCGCGCCGACCTTGAGGTACGGCAGGCCCAGGTCGGCGTAGATGGGGTCCTGCTGGGCCTCCTCCAGCGCGATCTCCAGCTGGGCCCGCCGGCTCGGCGGCTGGTGCCGCAGCAGCTCCTCGGCGGGGACCGACAGCGCGCGGGCCAGCGAGTCGATCAGGGACAGCTTGGGCTCGCGGCGGCCGTTCTCCAGCAGGGACAGCGCCGACGGCGCCCGGCCGACCCGGTCCCCCAGCTCGGCCAGGGTCAGGCCGCGGGCGCGGCGCAGGTGCCGAAGTCGCTGACCGAACGTCGCCAGGTCTAGACCACTTGTTGTCAACGACGGCAAATCTTTCTGCATCAACTCTGTCACATCTTCAGGTTAACTGAAATCTCGACGATTTTCAGGACGTTCGACCCTAGTTTTACCCGGCCGCAGCACGGACCCTCACAAATACGACCCAGGGGACGACAGAACGTGGGAGGAACCAAGTGAGCGAGCGTCGCCTCGAGGGGCCAGCGAATGGCAGCACCCCGCACACCGCCAACGGACATCAGCCGGCCAGCCCGGCGCAGCAGCAGGCAGCGGCCCTGCGCCAGCAGTGGTCGACCGACCCACGCTGGCAGGGCACCGAGCGGACCTACACCGCAGAAGACGTCGTCCGGCTGCGCGGCTCGGTGCAGGAGGAGCGCACGCTGGCCCGGCTGGGCGCGCAGCGCCTCTGGCGCCTGCTGCACGAGGAGGACTACGTCGCCGCGCTCGGCGCGCTGACCGGCAACCAGGCCGTGCAGCAGGTCCGGGCCGGCCTGCAGGCCATCTACCTGTCCGGCTGGCAGGTGGCCGGCGACGCCAACCTGGCCGGGGAGACGTACCCGGACCAGAGCCTGTACCCGGTCAACTCGGTGCCCGCGGTGGTCCGCCGGATCAACAACGCGCTGCTGCGCGCGGACCAGATCAGCTGGGCCGAGTCCGGCGGCGACGGCGACGGGCGGTACTGGCTGGCACCGATCGTGGCCGATGCCGAGGCCGGGTTCGGCGGGGTACTGAACGCGTTCGAGCTGATGAAGTCGATGATCGCCGCGGGCGCGGCCGGCGTGCACTGGGAGGACCAGCTCGCGTCCGAGAAGAAGTGCGGCCACCTGGGCGGCAAGGTACTCATCCCGACCAGCCAGCACATCAAGACGCTGAACGCCGCCCGGCTGGCGGCTGACATCGCCGACGTGCCGAGCCTCGTGATCGCCCGGACCGACGCGCACGCCGCCACGCTGATCACCAGCGACGTGGACGAGCGCGACCGGGAGTTCATCACCGGCGAGCGGACCCGCGAGGGCTTCTACCGGGTACGCAACGGCATGGGCGCCTGCATCGCCCGCGGCCTGGCCTACGCGCCGTACTCCGACCTGCTGTGGATGGAGACCTCCACCCCGGACCTGGACGAGGCGCGCGAGTTCGCCGAGGCCATCAAGGCCGAGTATCCGGACCAGATGCTCGCCTACAATTGCTCGCCATCGTTCAACTGGCACCGTCACCTGGACGACGGGACGATCGAGAAGTTCCAGCGTGAGCTGGGCCAGATGGGCTACAGGTTCCAGTTCATCACGCTGGCCGGCTTCCACGCGCTGAACTACTCGATGTTCGAGCTGGCCCAGGGCTACGCGGCCGAGGGGATGCCGGCCTACGTCCGGCTGCAGGATGCCGAGTTCGGCGCCGAGGCCCGCGGCTACACCGCGACCAGGCACCAGCGCGAGGTCGGCACCGGATACTTCGACCTGGTCACCCAGGCCATCACCCCGGGCGCCGCCACCACCGCGCTGACCGGCTCCACCGAGAGCGAGCAGTTCACCACGGCGCACTGACGGCAGCGTCGGTCCGCACCGGGCAGCGTCGCTGCGGTGCGGTGGGCCGGCCGGGCTCGGGGCCCGGCCGGCCCAGCCGCGTCAGCCCCCGGCCGGCCACGAACCGGGCCCCGGCCGGCCCGCTTTTGATCTGATTAACAACCATGTTCATCAGATGAAACCTTGACGACGTCCTGGCTACGGCCCTACTGTCAGCCTCATGGCCAGGCACGACACCCCGACCGGCGGCTACCCCGGGCAGGCCCGGCACGCCCGGGTGGTGCACACGCTGGGGGCGGCCATCGTCCGCGGCGAGCTGGGCCCGGGCGCGGCCGTGCCCACCGAGGACGAACTGGTCAGCCGGCTGGCGGTCGGCCGCTCCGCGCTCCGCGAAGGGGTCAAGGTGCTGGCCGGGAAGGGGCTGCTGGAGACCCGGACCAGCGCGGGAACCCGGGTCCGGCCCCGGGAGGCGTGGAACCTGCTCGACCCGGACGTGCTGCGCTGGCGGTACCAGCCGCCGGCCAGCCCGGCGGACATCGCGGCCCTGGCCGACCTGCGGGTGGCCCTGGAGCCTGGCGCGGCCCGGCTGGCCGCCGAGCACGCCAGCGCGGCCCAGCGCGGCGCGGTGGCCGCCGCCATGACGCGGCTGTGGGCCACGGTCGGGGAACCGGACGAGTTCATCGAGGCCGACCTGGCCTTCCACCGGGCGGTGTTCGCCGCCTGCGGCAACGACCTGCTGCTGTACATCCACGACGTGGTCGGCGTGGCGCTGGGCGCGATCCGGCCGCTGCACACCCACTCGGTGGCGCGTGGCCGGGCGACGCTGCCCGCGCACCAGCAGGTGGCCGAGGCGATCGGCCGCGGCCATCACCGCAAGGCGGAGGCCGCCATGCGGGAGATCGTCGAGGGCGCCCGGGCGGACGCCCGCGCCGAAAGCACCAGGGGGTCCGCGGCGTCATGACCGAGCAAACCGGCCAGGTGCACCTGGAGGTCCGCGATCAGGTGGCCGTGCTGCGCCTCGACCGCCCGGCCAAGCTCAACGCGATGACCCCCGCCATGACCGGCGCCCTCACCTCCTACGCCGCCGGGCTGACCGGGAACCCGGAGGTCCGCGCGGTCGTGCTGACCGGCACTGGCCGGGCGTTCTGCGCCGGCAGCGACATCGCCGGGCTGGACACCTACGACACCCCGTGGCAGTTCGGCGAGCGGCCGGACTACTGCGACGCGATCCGGGCGCTGGGCAAGCCGGTGATCGCCGCGGTCAACGGGTACGCCCTGGGCGGCGGGCTGGAACTGGCGCTGGGCTGCGACATCCGGCTGGCGGCCGAGGAGGCGGCGTTCGCCGCCCCGGAAATCAAGCTGGGCTGGATCGGCGGCGGCGGGATGTCCGCGCTGCTGGCGCACAGCATCGGGCCGTCCAACGCGGCGCTGATGCTGCTCACCGGCGACCCGGTGGACGCGGCCACCGCGCTGCGCTGGGGCCTGGTGTCCGAGGTGCGGGCCGGCCCGGATCTGCTGGACCGGGCGCTGGAGCTGGCCGCGGTGATCGCCAGCCGGGCGCCGCTGGCCGCCCAGACCGCCAAGCGGACCCTGCGCGCCGCGTACGAGATGCCGCTGGGCCGGGCCATCGACTACGAGCGGCAGCTGCAGACGATCTGTTTCGGCACGGAAGACGCCGCGGAGGGGCGGGCCGCGTTCACCGGGCGCCGGCCCCCGGCCTTCCGCGGCCGGTGAGGGGGGCGGCGGATGGGCGTGCTGTCCGGGTACCGGGTCATCGACCTGACGATCGCGATGGCCGGCCCGCTGGCCGCTATGCGGCTGGGCGACCTCGGTGCCGACGTGATCAAGGTGGAGCCGCCCGGCGGTGAGTGGCAGCGGCATACCGCGGCGGGCGGCGCGGCCGGGAAGCAGGTGAACACCTCGTTCCTGTCGCTGAACCGGAACAAGCGCAGCCTGGCGGTGAACCTCAAGTCGGCCGAGGGCCGGGCGATCGTGCTGGACGTGGCCCGGCGCAGCGACGTCTTCCTGCAGAACTACCGGCCCGGGGTGGCCGAGCGGCTCGGCATGGACTACGAGTCGGTGCGCGCCGTCCGCCCGGACATCGTGTACGTGTCGATCTCCGGGTACGGCGAGAGCGGCCCCTACGCGAACCGGCCCGGCCAGGACATGCTGCTGCAGGCGATGAGCGGGGCCATGCTCAACGTGGGCCGGGCCGGCGACCCGCCCGCCCCGGCCGGCACCTACGCGGTTGACGCGATCACCGGGTACGGCGCGTTCGAGGGCGCGCTGGCCGGGCTGCTGCACCGGGAGCGGACCGGCGAGGGCCAGCTGATCACGGTCAACATGCTGGACTCGGCGATCGCGGTCCAGGCCCAGGAGCTGTCCATCTTCACGGTCGGCGGGGTGCCGCAGCACCGCGGCCGCGAGCCGCACGGGCACACCTACATCCGCGCGCCGTACGGCACGTTCGCGACCGCCGACGGGTACCTGGCCCTCGCCTTCCCGCACCTGCGCGACCTGGGGGAGCTGCTCGGCATTCCCGAGTTCGCCACGATGGAGGACGAGGTGGACGGGCACGAGCGGCGCGACGAGATCAGCGCGCTGGTGGCGGACCGGCTGACCGGGCGGAGCACCGCGGAGTGGCTGGAGGTGTTCGCCGCCCGCGGCGTCTGGGCCGGCCCGGTGTACGGGTACGCGGACGTGCTGGCCGACCCGCAGGTCCAGCACAACGGCTCGCTGGTCAGCTACGAGCACCCCACCGAGGGCCGGGTGACCACGCCGGGCTTCCCGTACCGGTTCAGCGCCACCCCGCCCGAGGTGCGCCGAGGCGCGCCGCTGGCCGGCGAGCAGACCCGGGAGATCCTCGCCGAGCTGGGCTATGACGAGGCCGCGGTGGACGGCCTGGCCGGGCGGGGCGTGGTCACCGCGCCCCGGCCCGCCGCCTGAGCGGCCCCGTGGGCACGGCGCTGCGCGGGCTGACCTGGGACCACCCCCGCGGGTACCGGGTGCTGGACGCGCTGGCCGGGATGCTGGCCCCGGACATCGTGGTCCGCTGGGACCGGCAGCCGCTGGAGGACTTCGAATCCCGGCCGCTGCGGACCCTGGCCGACGACTACGACCTGCTCGTGGTGGACCATCCGGGGCTGGGCGAGGCCGTCCGGGACGGCGCGCTCCGGCCCGTGGCGGGCCTGTTCACCCCCGGCGAGCTGGCGCGCTGGCGCGCCGGGTCGGCCGGGGCCTCGTTCGACAGCTACCGGCTGACCGGCCGCCAGTGGGCGCTGCCGCTGGACGCCGCCGCCCAGGTCGCCGTGACCCGGCCGGACCTGACCGCCGCCCGCCCGGCCAGCTGGGGCGGGGCGGTCCGGCTGGCCGGCACCGTGCCCACCGCGCTCTGCCTGGGCGGCCCGCACGCGCTGCTCATGTTCAGCGCGATCTGCGTGTCGGCCGGGTCACCGCCCGCCACGCAAGGCCCGGAGTTCGTCACCGGCGCGGCGGGCGCCGCGGCGCTGGAGGTCATGGCCGCGCTGCTGGAGCGGGCCGACCGGGGGCTGTCGGTGCGCAACCCGATCGCCGTCCTGGACGCCATGGCCGCCCCGGACGGCCCGGCCTACTGCCCCCTGGTCTACGGCTACATCACTTATCAGCGCCCCGGCGAGAAGGTGGGCGCCCGCCGGCTCTCGTTCTCCGACGCGCCCGCCGGGGCGGGCGGGCTCGGCAGCGTGCTGGGCGGGACCGGGCTGGCCGTCACCCGGTCCTGCACCCAGCCGGGGACCGCCGCCGCGGTGATCCGGAGACTGCTCGCGGCACAGGTGCAGACCGCGGTGTTCGCCGCGCAGGGCGGGCAGAGCGCCGCCGCCGACGCCTGGCTGGACCCCGGCGCGGACGCGGCCAGCGGCGGGTTCTACCGGGCCACCTGGGCCACCATGCAGCAGGCCTGGGTACGGCCCCGGTTCGCCGGCTACCTGGAATTCCAGACCGCCGCCTCGGCCGTGCTGCGCGACGGCCTGCTGGCCGGCGCACCGCACGACGGCATGGTCAGGCGGGTCAACGAGCTGTTCGCGGACGCGGTCAACGGCGCAGGGGTGATGACATGACGAGTCCAGCGGGCCCGGCGGCGCGGCGGGCCATCGAGCGGGCCACGATCGAGCGGCACGCGGGCGACCTGGCCGCGGCGGGCGGGGTGCGCGCGGTGACGCTGGACGACGGCAGCGAGCGCGGCATCCGGGTGCTGGAGTTCCGCACTGGCGGCGGGCTGCGCTTCGACGTGCTGGTGGACCGGGCCATGGACATCGGCCTGGCCGAGTTCGACGACCTCAGCGTGGGCTGGCGGTCGGCCACCGGCTTCCGCCACCCCGGGCTGCACGAGCACGCCGACGAGGACGGCCTGTCCTGGCTGCGCAGCATGTCCGGGCTGGTGGTGACGGCCGGGCTGGACCACACGCTGTTCGGCGGGGAGGTGGGCGCGGAGCGGTACCACTACCCGCCGCGCCAGACGGTGCGGCACGGGCTGCACGGCCGGGTGGCCAACATCCCGGCCCGGCTCACCGGCTACGGCGAGCGGTGGGCGGGCGGCCGCTGCGAGCTGTGGGCCGAGGGCGAGATCCGGCAGGCCGCCATCTTCGCCGAGCACCTGGTGCTGCACCGGCGCATCGAGGCCGACCTGGGCGGCACCGAGATCCGGCTGACCGACACGGTGCGCAACGCCGGCTTCGACCCGACCCCGCACATGTTCCTGTACCACGTGAACGTGGGCTGGCCGCTGCTGGACGAAGGCGCCCGCTTCGACGCGCCCATCGAAGCCACGATCTGGCGCAGTGACAGCGTCGCCGCACAGGCCGTTTCGCACCTGGAATTTCCCGGGCCGCAACCCGGCTTCACCGAGCAGGTCTACGAGCACGTGCTCACCCCGGGCCCGGACGGCCGGCAGCGGGTGGCGGTGCGCAATCCGCGCCTCGGCCGGGCCTTCGAGCTGGACTATGACCCGGCCGCGTTCCCCGCGTTCTTCGAATGGCTGAACCTGCGGGACGGGAACTATGCGGTCGGCCTGGAGCCGTCCACCCACCATGTGGCCGGGGACGCCGCGGCCCGCGCCGACGGGTCGATGATCTGGCTCGGGCACGGCGAGGAGCGGGCCTACCAGACCGTGTTCCGGTTCCGCCGCAGCTAGGACCAGGGACGAAACCCGAGCGACCCGAAAATCTCAGTGCTTCCTCAGTGGCGCTACCGTACGCTGGCGCGCGTGCATATGGACAAGGTCTTTCGGGGGATTGGCTCGTTTTCCGTCCGCTTCCGCTGGGTGATCATCGTGGCCTGGGTGGTCGCCGCCGTGGCGGTGCCGCGGTTCCTGCCCTCCCTGGCCAGCGTGACCCAGGGCAACAACGCGAACTTCCTGCCCGCCAGTGCGCCGAGCGAGCACGCCGTCACGCTGGCCAAGCCGTTCGGGAATTCGGCCGAGGTCCCGGTCCTGGTGATCGCCGCGCGGCCGGGCCAGCCGCTCGCCGTGGCCGACCGGACCTGGCTGGGCGGCCTGGAGACCGGCCTGCACCGGGTGCCCACGGTGACGCTGGTCCGCGATCTCGGCCCGGCGCCCAGCGGCCACGCGGAGCAGCTGGAGGTGCTGTCCAGCGTCTCGCAGGGCAACTCACCCGCGGTGACCTCGCTGGTGGACAACCTGCGGTCGGCGATCAGATCGGCCGGGCCGCCGTCCGGCCTGCAGGTGCACCTGGCCGGGGCCATCCCGGTCGCGGTGGACCAGCAGAAGCAGACCGGCAACACCGGCAACCAGATCCAGGGCCTGTCGGTGCTGTTCATCATCGTGCTGCTGCTGCTGATCTTCCGGGCCCTGCTGGCCCCGTTCATCACGCTGATCCCGGCGTTCATCGCCATCACCATCTCCGGGCCGCTGGTGGCCCAGGCGGCGCAGGCCGGGCTCAAGGTCTCCCAGCTGGCCCAGATCCTGCTGATCGTGCTGGTGCTGGGCGCGGGCACCGACTACGGCCTGTTCCTGGTGTTCCGGGTCCGGGAGCAGCTGCGGGCCGGGCTGGAGCCGAAGGAAGCGGTGATCACCTCGCTGACCAAGGTCGGCGAGTCGATCACCTTCTCCGCCGCCACGGTCATCGCCGCGCTGCTGTCGCTGCTGGCCGCCACCTTCCAGATCTACTCCACCCTGGGTGTCCCGCTGGCCATCGGCATCGGCGTCATGCTGCTGGCCGGGCTCACCCTGCTGCCCGCGCTACTGGCCGTGTCCGGCCGGGCCGCGTTCTGGCCCAGCAAGACCCGGGCCGGCAGCGGCAAGACCGGGGTGTGGGCCCGGGTCGCCATCCGGATCACCGCGCACCCGGTGCCGATCCTGTGCGCCGGCCTGGTCGTCTTCGGCGGGCTCGCGGTCGCCTCGCTGGGCTATAGGGGAGCCGGTTTCGGCGGGGAGGTGAACGCGCCCGCGGGCAGCGACTCCGCCGCCGGGCAGGCGCTGCTGACCAGGTACTTCCCGCACAGCTCGGCCAACCCGACCAACATCATCTTCAAGCTGCGCGCCCCGGCCTGGGACGACCCCGCCGCACTGGCCCGGGCGCAGGCGCAGCTGCAGTCCAGCGGGCTGTTCAACAGCATGACCGGGCCACTCGACCCGACCGGCGTGGCGCTGACCCCGGCACAGTTCACCGCGCTGCACGCCAAGCTGGGCCCGGCCCGGGCGCTGCCCGCGATCCCGCCGCCGGGCACCGGCGTCCCGCTGGCCGGGTACGAGATCTACCGGGCCACCGCGCAGTACGTGAGCCCGGACGGGCACACCGTGCAGTACGCCACCGGGCTGCGCGCGGGCGACGCGGGCAGCACCGAGGCGCTGAACGCGGTGCCGTCCATCCGGGCCGAGACCACCCGGGTCGCCCAGTCCATCGGGGCCGCCGACTCGGCGGTCGGCGGAGAGGCGCCCGCGCTGTACGACGTGAGCAGCATCTCCACCAGCGACCTGACCCGGGTGATCCCCATCGCCATCCTGGTCATCGGCCTGCTGCTGGCCGTGGTGATGCGCAGCGTGGTGGCCCCGCTGTACCTGATCGCCTCGGTGGGCATCTCCTACCTGGCGGCGCTGGGGCTGTCGGTGCTGCTGTTCATCGACATCGGCGGGGAGGCGGGGCTGACCTTCATCCTGCCGTTCCTGATGTTCATCTTCCTGCTCGCCCTGGGCGAGGACTACAACATCCTGGTGATGACCAGGATCCGGGAGGAGGCCCGGACGCTGCCGCTGCGTGAGGCGGTGCGCCGCGCGCTGCAGGCGACCGGGACCACGGTCACCTCGGCCGGGCTGGTGCTGGCCGGCACGTTCGGTGTGTTCGCCGTGGTGGGCGCGCGGACCAACGGTGGCAGCCAGTTCGTCGACCTGGCCGTCGGCCTCGCGCTGGGCATCCTGATGGACACGTTCCTGGTCCGCACCCTGCTGGTGCCCTCGACGGTGCTGCTGCTCGGCCGGTGGAACTGGTGGCCGTCCCGGATGAGCCGGCCCGGGGCCCAGGGCGGCATGGCCGCCCCGGCCAGCGTGGAGGGCGCGGCCGGCGACCGCCTGGCGGAAGGCGAGACCGTCCTCGGCGGCGCCGCCGAGCAGCCGTAGCCCGGCACCGGCCGGGAACCTCCGGAGCCGCGGGAGCGTTCTGCGGCCGAATGTAGCCAGCCGTGGCCCTGGCACGCCCGGCCGCGGGCTATCGCGGTTATGCTCCGCTAGCCTCCCAGACGCAAATAGTGTGCGGTGATCTGCGGGACATGCCGGCCCGGTACTGGCAGGAGTGCCTGCGAAACGACAGACTCGTAACCCGGGGGAAGTCCGGGTACGCCCTCGCGGCATCACGCCGGACGGCCCAGAAGGGACGCCGATGCAGGAATTGCGCATCGTCGCGGTCAGCGAGGATGGCAGTTATGCCGTGCTCGCCGTGCCGGGACGCGGCGGGCGCTTTTCGCTGCCCATCGACGACCGGCTGCGGATCGTGGCGCGCGGGCAGTTCTCCCGGCTCGCTCAGTACGAGATCGAAGTGGAGAGTCCCTTGCGTCCCAAGGAGATCCAGGACCGGATCCGTGCCGGAGAGACCGCGGAGGACATCGCTGACGCTGCGGGCGTGCCGATCGAGCGCGTCCGGCGGTTCGAGGGACCGGTGCTGGCGGAACGGGCCTACCGCGCCCAGGAGGCGCAGGGGGCGACCATCCGGCGCCCGGGCGACTCCGGGCCGGGACCGCGGCTGGGCGACATCGTCGCCGAACGGCTCACCCTCCTCGGCATCGACCCCGAGGAGGTGGCGTGGGACTCGCGGAAGCTCGGCGACACCACCTGGCAGGTCCAGCTGGTGTTCATCGTCGGCGGACGCCCGCAGCTGGCCGAGTGGTCGTTCGACCCGCGGCGGCGGCACGTCAGCCCGGCCAGCGAAGAGGCGGCGCGGCTCTCGCTGCCCGAAGCCGACCTGTCCCCGCTGCTGCCGTCGCGCCCTGAGCCCCGGGCCACGGTGACGCCGATCGCCAGCCGGCTGGCGACCGGAACCAGCCCGGCTCCCACTCCCGCGTCCGCCCCAGCCCCCGCTCACCCGCCCGTGCCAGCTCAGGCGCCGGCCCGGAGCGCCGCGCCGCAGCCGGCCGTGGGAGCCCCGCGGCCGGCTGAGCAGCCCGCGGCCGCGCTGGAGCGGGAGACCACCGCCGGGCCGGACCGCGAGGCTGCCACCGCGGCGGCAGCGGCCGGCGGGGACAGCCCGCAGCAGCCGGCCCCGCAGCAACGGGGCCGCGGTGGCCGCAAGGCCGCGGGCGGCCGGTCGCGGCGCTCTTCGGTACCATCCTGGGACGAGATCATGTTCGGCACGTCACGGCAGCCTGACTGACCGGGCCCGGTAGCCGGAGCCGGGGGAACGCGCGCCGGCAACCGCGTAGCATCAGCCAGCGTGAGTCACGCCGACGAGGGGTTGCGATGAGCGGGCGCGACCGGCAGCGCCGGCCGTGGGTGCCGGCCGGGCTCGCTGCGCTGGCCCTGGTCCTGCAGGTCAGCGGCTGCGGACTGGTGGGAGGGCCGATCGCGATCCCGGGCGGCGTGCCGCTGCGGATGACGGTGACCAGCCAGTCCTTCAGCCCGATCCAGCCCATGCCGGCCCGGTACACCTGCCACGGGGCTGGCCTCAGCCCGTCGCTCCACTGGTCGGGAGCCCCGGCCGGGACGAAATCGCTGGCGCTTATCGTAGATGACTCTTCGGCACCGATTAACCCGTTTATCTACTGGATCGTCTTCGATATAGGCCCACAGACAAGCGGCACTCTGGTCGGGCAGGTTCCCACCGGGGCGCGGCAGGCGGCCAACAGCAAGGGCCGGGCGCGATATGATCCGCCCTGCCCGGTGAATGGCAGCCACGCCTACCGCTTTACCGTTTACGCCCTCAGCAGGTCACTTCACCTGCCTGAGGGTGTATCGCTGAAAACGGCGTGGGACGCTATTGCCCAGGCGGCCATCGCCCGTGGCAGGCTAACGGCAACCGCCAAATCGTAATCGGCTAGTTACAAGCCGTAAACCGGCTCGGCAAAAAAATCCCTAAACGACTGACAGCGCCCATACCGTCCGCCACACTGACTGCTGAGTAGCTCTGCCTTGGCGGGATTCGAGGCGCTAGCGACACGGGGGTAGGCCCGCGTGATGGCCGCGTGTGCCTCGCTGGCGCCACCCATATGGCCATCGCGTGTTGGGTGGTGCGATGTTTCTGCTCGTGATCGGCGTCATCGCCGTGATCATCGCGATTCTCGTCGCGGCTTTTCTCAGCCTGCGCCGCGGCTCGGGTGACGAAGACGAGCCCCAGGAGCGCCTGACCGTCCGGGACCGGGTCCGCGGTCGCGGCCGGGACCAGGACGAGGACGCCCGGTGGGACAGCACGGCCACTGGCCGGCCAGCCCGCCGGGGCGGGCCGCGGGAGGCGGTGCTCTCCCGCGGGGCGTCCGGTGGCACCCGGGGTTATGACGAGGATCTCGAGGCGAGCCGGGCCGGCTTCGACCTGGCCGATTACCCGTCCTCCTCGCGTGGGTACGGACGGGCCACCGACCGCGGTGCCGGCCCGGCCCGGGGCGACCAGGCCGGGCGGTACGACGATGCCACCGAAACCATCGCGCAGCCGGCTGCCCGGGGACTGCGCCCGGCGGCTGCCGCGGCGGGCCGGCGGCCCGGCACCGGCGGTGGCCTGGGTGACGGCTCGCGCGACGTGCTGTACGACACCGGTCCCGGCGCGGCCCGCATTCCGCGCACCGACGTCGAAGACGCCGACCTCGACCTGGCCGATTCCGACGTGTTCCCAAGGGTGCGCGAAGACATCCCGCGGCCCGCAGCCAAGCCGCGCGGGGCTGGCAAGTCCCGGCCGCGCAGCCAGCCCTCCAAGGGCCGCGGCCGGCCGTCGCGCAATCGCCATGACGACGACGATGACGACTGGCCCAGCACCGAGTGGGACAAGCTCTCCGACGAGCAGTACTGGGCCCAGCTGTCGGCGGACAAGCCGCTGTCGAGCACGGCCCAGCCGGCCACGGTGACCCCCCCGGGCGCGGTGAACCCGGCGGGGGGCCGCGCCGGGCGGCCTGCGCCGGCCCGCGCCGCGTCACCCGCCCGCGACGCGTCACCCGCCCGCACCGCGCCGCCCGCCGCCCGCGACACAGCGCCCGGCTCACCCGCGCCGCGGCCGCGGCCGCGGCGCGCCCCGGACGCGGACGAGCGGGCCGCGGACACCGGCGGGATGCCCCGGGAACGCCGGGCCGCCGCGTCCCGCCCGCGGGATGACCGGGCGCGGGACGCTCTCCCGCTGGACGCTCTCCCGCTGGACGCTGCCCCGCTGGACGCTGCCCCGCTGGATGACCGGCCACGCGGCAACCGCGCGCCGGGCTGGGCGCGCTCCGGCGCGGCTGTCCCGCCCGGCCTGGACGGGCCGGACGATGGCCCGAGCCGTCGCCGGGGGTCCCCGGCCATCAGCGAAGAGGACCCGCTGACCAGCCCGTCGTTCTCCCGTGCCACCCGGCCCGGGGACGACAGCCGGTCCTACCACACCGGCGCCCGGCCCGGGCCGGGTCACCGGTCCGACGGCACCGGCGGTCACTCCTCCCGGGCGTACCCGCGATCCCCCGGCGACGGGTACCCCGCGGGCCCGGCCGTCCCGGCGGCCACGGCCGGATACCAGGCCGCGCCAGCACCCGACCGGTACGCCGCCCCGGCGGCCCCGGCCGCCCCCACGGCCGGGTATGCCGCGCCCAGCGCCTCCGGTTACCCGGACGCCCGGCGCAGCCCGGGGCGCGGGACCGGTTACCCGGCCGCGGCGGCTGAGCCGACCGACCCCGGCGCCCGGCGCCCGCCTGCCGCACCGCCCGCGGCTGGGCCGGGCTACCCGGCTCCGGGCGGTGCCGCGGCCGGCTCCTGGGCCGGCGAGCGCACCCGCCGGCCGGAAGCCCGGCCGCCCCAGGCGGGCTCGGCCAATCCTTACGGCAGCTTCGTGGACAGCGCGCCGCCCGCGCTCGCTGAGCCGCCCCGGTACCCGGCGGAGCCGCCCACGTCGCCCGGGACCAGGCGCGGCAGCGGCTACCCGGCGGGCCAGACGGGGGGCTACCCGGACCCGTACGGGGCGCCTGGTGGTTCCCACCGGGCCGCGGCCACCGGCCCCCGCCCGGCCGTCCCGGCCGGCGCCGGCGACCCGGCGGCCAGCTGGTACGCGGCGCCCACCCCGCCCCAGGCCACGGGTCCCTACCCGTACCAGCCCGAGCCAGCGGACGGGGCCGGGTACGGCCCGGCGGACCAGTCCGGCAGCTACCCTGGCGACCAGCCTGGCCGGGACCAGTACCCGAGCAGCTATCCCACCGATCCCTACGGCCCTGACGGGTATGGCAGCTATCACTCTCGTCAGGGTTGACAAACCCACCCCGCCGACCGTGACAATGTGCCGACCGACGCAAGGCAGGGGAGATGCTGGACGGAACCCGAGATCACGCGCGAAGCTACCATTTGCACCGGCTGGCCACCGCCCTCGATACCAAGGGCTTGCACGCCTCGATCAAGACCACTTACCCCGCCGCGCTGCACATATTCATTCCCGGCGCGACCATGCTGGCCGAGAGCATTGACTGTACGCCAAGTACCGACGGAAAAGGCCGCCTGCACTGGTATTACCGCTGGTCCTGGGGTGAATTGCTGCATGACGCCGAGGATCCTTCGGCGGCTGCGGCCAAGATAGCCGAGGTGCTGTCGTCCCGCTGATGTCCCGGCTGCCCGGGCCGTACCCAGCCCGCTGACGTATCCGGCACCCCGCGGGCCCCGGACCGCGCCTCTTGCCCAGGCAAATAACGGGACGGTTGCGCCAAATCATTACAGAGTGCGGTCAGTAGTTCCCAAAGGCTGCGCTCCGGCTGGACAGCCGCCCTAATCTGCTCACCGTGAGTGAGCGGTTTGTGCCCAGCCCCACCGTCGGCCCCGGCGGGGAAGGGCTGGCGACGCTGCCCGCCCCGCCGGTTCCCCGGCCTCGGCCGGCGGTCCACCCGGCGCCGGCCATGGCGCAGCCCGGTGGCGGTCCGGTGGGCCACGGGAACGGCCGCGAACCCGCGCTGTCCCGGCTGGGACCGTGGCTCTGTGCCCTGGTCACCTTGCTGGTCACCGGCTGGCGGGCCCAGGTGCCATCGTTCTGGCGCGACGAGGGCGCCACCCTGTCGGCGGTGCATCGCGGCTTCCCCGAGCTGCTCAGCCTGCTGGGCCGGATGGACGCGGTGCACGGCGCCTACTACCTGCTGATGTGGCCCGAGGTCCGGCTGTTCGGCAGCAGCGCCGCCGCGCTCCGGCTGCCCTCGGCGGTGGCCATGGCGGCCACGGCCGGGCTGGTCACCGCGCTCGGCCGCCGCCTGGTCTCGCTGCGCGCCGGGCTGGCTGCCGGGCTGGTCTTCGCGGCGGTGCCCGCGGTCAGCTGGTTCGGCCAGGACGCCCGGCCGTTCGCGATGGTGGCGGCGGCGTCCGCCGCGGCCAGCTACTGCCTGGCCCGGCTGCTGGAGGCCGGGCGCCCGCGCCGCTGGGCCACCTGGTACGCGGTCAGCCTGGTCGCGCTGGGCCTGGCGAATCTGTTCGGGCTGCTCCTGGTCGCGGCGCACGCCATCACGGTGACCGCGGTGGGCCGGAGCGGCCCGTCCCGGCGGTACTGGGTGGCCGCGGTGGCCGCCGCCGCCGGGCTGCTCACCCCGCTGGGCGCGCTGGCCTGGACCCAGCGCGGGCAGGTCGGCTGGGTGCGCACCCCGTTGCTGGGCGCGGTGACCTCGACCGAGCGGCTGATCGGCTCCCCCGGGCCGTGCCTGGCCGTGGCGGTCATCCTGGCCGCCGGGCTGCTGGCCAGCGCGCTGCGCGGCCGGGCCCGGCTACGCACCGACTGGCCCGCCCGGCTGCCGGCGTTCTGCGTGCCGTGGCTGCTGGTTCCCCCGGCGCTGCTCATCGCGGTGTCCTGGGCGCAGCCCGTCTACACGTTCCGCTACGTGGTGTTCTGCATCCCGGCGGCGGCCCTGCTGACCGGAGCCGGGCTGGCGGCGGCCGGGCGGGTCACCGGGGTGGCCGGGCTGGCCCTGATCGTGATCCTGGGGCTGCCCGGCCAGTTCGGCGAGCGCGGCCCGGCCGGGCACCTGGACGACATCCGCGGGATGGACCGGGTGCTGGCCGTCCAGGCGCTGCCGGGCGACGCCGTCATCTACCCGCAGGGCCCGGGGATGCGGTCGTTCGCGGCCGCCTACCCCTATGGCCTGGCCCGGCTCCGGGACGTCATGATCAGTGCCTCACCCGCCGCCTCGCGGACCATCTCCGGCACGGACGCCGCGCCGCCGGTCATCCGCGGACGGCTCGCGCACGTCACCCGGGTCTGGGTCGCGGAGGCGAACAAGCCGTGGCCAGGCCCTCCCGCGCTGCTCCAGGGGCTGCCGTTCGAGCCGGTCCGGGCGTGGCGCATCACCGACATCTACCTATGGCTCTACGTCCGCCGCTAACCGCCCGGCCGCATCCGCCCGGGGTCTGGCCCGGTGGCGGACACGGTGTGGGCCCGGCGCTGCCGTCAGCCGCCGGGCCCCCACTGCTTGTGCCGGGTTAGTAGTAATGGCGCCGGCCACCGACCGCGTGCCCGATGGAGCCGAGAAGCAGCAGGATGAGGCCGATAACCAGGACGATGATGCCGATCGTCCACAGGATGGCCACCTTGAGCAGGAAGCCTAGGATCAGCAGAATGATGCCGAGGATGATCATTGATCTCTCCTAGTGAGCAGTGCCTGATCTGGGGTTCAGCCGACCGCTGCCAGGAGGCGTGGCTCCGGCGCGGGGCCGGCGCCACGCGGTGACTAGCATCGACGTGACGGGGCCGCGAGCTTTCTTGGCGGCGTCGTGACGGCAGTTCCGGGACGCCGGCTGGCGGCTGGCGCCACCATCAGGTGCCCGCCAGGCGACGGTTCAAACGGCGCCGGCACCGGGCTGGCTCGCCTGCCGCACCACCTCGGCACAGACGGACACGAGCTTGCGCCGCTGCGCCCGCGCCTGGTCCCGGAGCTGTTCGTAGGCCTGCCGCGGGGTGAGCCCCTGCTGGCCGATCAGCACCCCCTTGGCCTGCTCGATCACCGCCCGGGAGTTCAGCGCGCCCTGCAGCTGAGCAGCCAGCTCGGACTGCTGCTGGCCCTGCATCATGCTGGCGATGAGCAGGGCGGTCAGGTCGGTGAAGGCCAGCAGGGCCAGCTCGCCCTCGGGCGACCATGGGTGGCGGTCCTCCGACAGCACCGCCACCACCCCGACCGCGTCCTGGTTGTAGGGCAGCGGGCTGGCCAGCACCGCACGCACCCCGCGCTGCACCGCAGCCCGGCTGAACCGGGGCCAGCGGATATCGGTGGTCAGGTCCTCGGCGGCGATGAGTTCCTTGTCGGCGAAGGCGGCCAGGCACGGCCCCTCCCCCTGCTCCACCTGAAGGTCCTCCAGGTGGCGGAACCGGTCATCGGAGACGGCGACGTTGCGCAGCTGATGCTCGGTGTCGGCCAGCATCAGCCCGGCGCCGTCCACGTCGAAGATCGCATGGGTGGACCGCACGATGTCGTGCATCGCGTCCTCCACCCGCATTTCACCGAAGCGCAGCTTGCCCAGCTCGGCCAGGGCCTGGCTGACTTCGTGCGTAGTGAGAGCCATCACAGAGCGTCCCTTCGGGGGCTTTCCGATCAGGTGCTGCCGTCCCGGGCCCGGGGTGCTCAGACCTCGGCGGTCCAGCTCCCCCAGCGCAGCGCGGGGTCGGCCAGCACCGGCGGCTGCGCGAAGGCCGGCGGGGCGGCGAGGTCCAGCGCACCGAGCGGCGACACCGCCGCAGCGTCCCGCCGGGTGAGCGCGGGCAGGTTCCATTTCTCCTCGACCAGCTTGAGGATCGAGGTGTGGTCGTACAGCTCGCTGGTCACGTAGCCGGGGCGGGCGTACGGGGAGACGATCACCGCGGGGACGCGGACGCCGTACCGGTCGTAGGTGCGCGGCCCGACGTCCAGCTGCTCGCAGTGGCGGACGTAGCCGGGATTCAGCACCCGCATGACCCGCCCGAACCAGGTGCCGCTGGTGACCAGGCTCCGCGCCGGCACATCGTCGGGCGGGACCGCGAGCGGCGGCGGGGCATGATCGTAGTAGCCGCCGTGCTCGTCGTAGACCCAGATGAGCAGCGTGTTCATCCACCCCTTGCCGTGCATGACCGCATTGATCACCGCGGCGGCGAAGCTCTCGCCCTTCCGGATGTCCTGTGGGTTCTCTTCGGAGTAGGCCTTGAAGTCGGGGTTGACGATGCTGAAGGCGGGCAGTGTGCCATCGGCGGCGTCATGGAAGAAGTCGTCCAGGCCGTGCACGTGCAGCATGTACCGGGCGATGCCCAGGGGGTAGATGTCCGCGGTGAACTGCATGTCCTTGCCCAGCCCAGCGAGCGTTGACGGCTTGAGGGCCTGCAGCATCCGGAGCCGGCGCCGGATCATCCTGGTGCGGTGCTGGACCGCCCGCCCGGCCCGGGTCCGCGCGGTCACGGTCCGGCCACCGGTCAGCGGGTGGTAGTTGATCCAGGACACGCGGTTCCGGGTCAGCTCGTCGAAGATCGTGCCGGTGGGCGGGTAATCCGCCATGTTCACCGGCAGGTCGTCCATCAGCCCGTTCGCCGTGCCGGAGATCAGGAACCGGCGGTTGGGGAAGGTCGGCCCCAGGCAAGACGAGAACCACCGGTCGGCCAGCGGGAACGTCCGGGCCAGGCTGTAGTAGAAGGGCAGGTCCGCTTCGGTCCAGTAGCCCATCGTGATGGCCGGGTCAGCTCCGGGGAACAACCGCTGGGTGGCGCCGACGAACCCGTCCATCTTCCCGTCCGCCCACTGCAGGTGGGTGGCCGCCCAGCTCTGCGACGGGTTGTCCGGGACCTGGACCGTGCTGGCCAGATGGTGCGCGGCCACGCTCTCGCCGTGCAGGCCGGTGTTGGCCACCTCCGGCTGGCCGTCCGGGCCGATCGGGAACCCCTCCCCCCGGCCGGCCAGCATGCCGAGGTAGTTGTCGTAGGAGTGGTTCTCCATCATCAGCACCACGATGTGCTTGATCTGCGGGATGAGGTCGGCCCCCGCGGGGCGGTCCGGTGCGGGCCGTTCCCCCGGCCGGATTCCGCTCATCCGGCGCGTCCGCCGGTTCAGTTCCCGTTGTTCAAGCCGGTTCCACACGTTGATTTCACCTTCGGGTCAGCCCGCCGCGACGGCGCGGCCGGCCGTCGCGAGTGGCCTTCGCGCCGCTGGCCGCCGCGGCGGTGCGGGTGGGTCAGCCCACAACCTTTACCCTCCCGTATCCTCGTCATGCGCTGCTCTTGGTACCCGGACCAGCAGCGCGCCCGGCTGGACAGAGACCGTCAGCTGGCGGGTGCTGCCCATGACCTCGCCGTCCAGTTCCCAGCGTTGCGGCCGGCCCAGGTCCACGCGCAGCTCACGGACCTGACTGCGGACCACGTGACCGGTCCGGCTGCGGCGCAGCAGCACATCGGCGGTGAGCGCCAGCCACCCGGTCCAGCCATGGGCGGTAAGTACCAGCACGTCCAGCAGCCCGTCGTCCGGCTGTGCGCCGGGCAGCAGGGCCACGCCGCCCTGCAGCGCACCCACGTTGCCGACGATGATCGCGGCGGCCCGGCGGCGCATCGTAATGCCGCCGTCGGCGCGCAGCCGGGCCCGGACCGGCTGGGCCCGCAGATGGCGCAGCGCGGACAGTACGTACGCCACCCAGCCGAGCCGCCGCTTGAGCGGCTCACCCGCGCTGTCCAGCAACTCGGCGTCGAAGCCGATCCCGGCCATGGCGACGAACCGGCGCCCGTTGGCGACGCCCACGTCCAGCCGCCGGTCGGCACCCTCCAGCGCGACGGCCAGGGCGTCCGTGAGCTGCAGTGGCAGGCCCAGGTTACGGGCCAGCAGGTTGCCGGTCCCGGCCGGCAGCACCGCCAGCGGGACGCCCCGGCCGGCCAGGCCCTCCGCGCACGCCGTCACGGTGCCGTCGCCGCCGCTGGCCAGGACGAGGTCAACTGCGGCGGCCGCGGCTTTCTCAGCCAGCCCGCGCCCGGTCTCCTCCGGCGTGGTCTCCATCCAGAGCGGCTCGTCCCAGCCGCGGCCGGCCATGCTGGCACATACCTCTTCCCGGAACCGGGGCAGATCGCGGTGCTTGATCGGGTTGACGATGACGGCGGCTTTCATCCTGCGGATACCGCTTCGCGGGGCATGCCGCCGAGCTTAAAGGGCCGGCCCCGGCGCGCCCCGGAGGTTGGCCAGGATGCCTGGCCGGCTGGCGTAGGCTTCGAGCCGGTGCCCGGGCCCGCCGCCATGGTGGGCCAGGCCGGCACCGCTGGACACACCGGAGGCTGGACACTGCCGATGACCGCTGCGACGACGGCCGGCGCCGTGCTGCGCCGGCAGGGCCCGCTGGAGGTGCTGGCCTGGCCGGCGCTGGACGCGCTCGGCGCCGACGTGTTCGTCACCACCCGCGACGGCGGTGTGTCGGAAGGCGGGTACGCCAGCCTGAACCTGGCCCTGCACGTCGGGGACGAGCCCGCCCGGGTGCTGGAGAACCGGCGGCGGGCCGCCGCGGCGGCCGGCGCCGGCCTGGCCGACTTCGTGTTCTGCGAGCAGACGCACGGCCGGGGCGTGACCCTGGTGTCAGCCGCCGACCGGGGCCGGGGCACGCTGCGCCGCGACGACGCGATCTGGCAGACCGACGCGGTCGTGACCCGCGATCCGGGTACCGTGCTGGTCGTGATGGTGGCCGACTGCGTGCCGATCGTCCTGCTCGACCCGCAGGCCCGGGTGCTGGCGTGCGTGCACGCGGGCTGGCGGGGCACGGTGGCCGGGGTGACCGCCGCGGCGCTGCACGCGATGCGGTCGCTCGGCGCGCGCCCGGAGCGGATGGTGGCGGCGATCGGCCCGGCCATCCCGGCCGACCGCTACCAGGTCGGCCCCGAGGTCACCGGCGCGGCCCAGCGCTACTTCGGCGGGGATCTGGCGGGCATCGCCCGGCCCGACGGGACGGGCCTCGCGCTGTTCGACCTGGCCGCGGCGAACCGGCGGGTGCTGCTCGAGGCCGGGCTGCCGGGCCAGCAGGTGCTTACCTCCGGGATGGGCACCGGCCGCGAGGCCGGCCCGTTCTTCAGCGACCGGGAGGAACGGCCCTGCGGCCGGTTCGCAGCCATCGCCCGGCTGCGGCCGGAGGAGGCCTCATGAGCACTGCCGCGTTCCGGTACGAGGAGTACTGGATCGATCCCGGCCGGGGCGAGCTGACCTGCCACTACTCCCTGGGTGGCGACCGCTTCACGGAACGCGCCACCTTCGGCCCCGGCG
The DNA here is from genome assembly GCA_963837515.1 of uncultured Actinomycetes bacterium. Classification (GTDB taxonomy): domain Bacteria; phylum Actinomycetota; class Actinomycetes; order Streptosporangiales; family Streptosporangiaceae; genus RYN-230. The sequence continues at coordinate 206,496 of CAWINT010000007.1, read as the reverse complement.
GCCGCTGGGAGTCACCGGCCGCAGACGCCGCGGCCCGGCTGGTCTTCCTGCTGGCCGGGGTCTCCTACTACAAGACCGCGGCCCCGCCGGTCATCGACACCGGCGCGGTCGCGCTCAGCGACACCGAGCGCCGCTTCCTGCACGGCTACTACACCGCGGGCCTGGGCGAGTTCGGCTACCGCAACGGGCTGGACCTGACCGGGCTGCGCATCGAGGGACCGGCCGCGGCGCCCCGGGCGCCCCACGCCGCGCTGCCCCCGGCCGGGCCCGGGGACAGCCGCCCGCTGGTGCCGTTCGGCGGGGGAATCGACTCGATCGTCACGGTGGAACTGGTGCGCCGGCGGGCCCGGCCGGCGCTGTTCATCGTCGGCCGCCCCAGCGACCGGTTCGCGGCGATCGAGGCGCCCGCGGCGGTCACCGGGCTGCCCATCGTGCGCGCCGAACGCGAGATCGACGCGCAGCTGCTCCGGTCCCGCGACCTTGGGTTTCTCAACGGCCATGTCCCGGTCACCGGCATTATCTCGGCCCTGGCGGTGCTGGCGGCGGTGCTGCAGGGCCGGGACGCGGTGGTGATGTCCAACGAATGGTCCGCGTCCATCCCGACACTGGAGGACGGCGGCCGGGCCATCAACCACCAGTGGTCCAAGAGCGCCGAGTTCGAGGCCGGTTTCCGGGAAGTACTGGCCGGGACGTTCGGCCCGGGGCTGGAGTACTTCTCCGCGCTGCGCCCGTTCAGCGAGTTGTGGGTGGCCGAGCGGTTCGCCCAGCTGACCGATTACCACGCCACGTTCCGCAGCTGTAACCGGGCGTTCCACATCGAGGCGGCGAAACGGCTGGATCACTGGTGCGGCCAGTGCGACAAGTGCTGCTTCATAGACTTGATCCTGGCGCCGTTCCTGCCCGCGGCCGAGCTGGCGGCGATCTTCGGCGGCCGGGAGCCGCTGGCCGACCCGGCGCTGGCGGATAAGTTCCGGGCGCTGCTGGGTACCTCGGCGGGAAGCAAGCCGTTCGAGTGCGTCGGCGAGGTCAACGAATGCCGGGCGGCGGCGCTGCTGGCGGCGCAGCGCCCGGACCGGGCGGGGGCCACGCTGCTCCAGGGCCTCGCGGCTGACCTGCACGGCCTGCCGGGCCAGGTGTCCGCGGCGGATCTGCTCCGCCCGCTGTCCGAGCACTTCATCCCGGATACCTATGCGGCCGAAGATCTCCTGGTCTGAGCTGCGCGGGCGCTGCGTCGGGGTCTGGGGCCTCGGCGTCGAGGGCCGGGCCAACCTGCGCAAGCTCGCCGCGCTCGGGGTGACCCCGGTGCTGGTCGACGACCAGCCGCCGGCCGAGCCGGTGGCCGGGCAGCCCGTCCTGGCCACCACGGCCGGCGGGCTGGACGCGCTGGCCCGGTGCGAGGTGGTGGTGAAGTCCCCCGGCATCAGCCGCTACCGCGGCGATCTGCGCAGCCTGGAAGCGGGGGGCGTCCCGGTGGCCGGCGGGCTGGGCCTGTGGCTGATGGAGGCGCCGCGCGAGCGGGTGGTCTGCATCACCGGGACCAAGGGCAAGAGCAGCACCACCGCGATCGCCGGGCACCTGCTGGCCCGGCTCGGCTACCACGCCCTGGCGGGCGGCAACTTCGGACGTCCGCCCTGGGACCCCGAGGCCGGCGACGGCTACGACTACTGGGTGATCGAGACCTCCAGCTACCAGGCCACTGACCTGCCCTGCTCGCCGCCGGTGGTGGCGGTGACCTCGCTGCACCCCGACCACCTGCCCTGGCACGGCGGGGTCGAGCAGTACTACCAGGACAAGCTGTCCGTCTGCTCGCAGCCGGGTGCGGACCTGACCATCGCGAACGGCGACAGTGACCTGCTCCGGGAACGGGCCGCGCTGCTCGGGCCGCGGGTGCGGTGGGTGCACGCCGGCGATGCCCCAGGTGCCGGCTGGATGGCCCCGCTCGGCCTGCTCGGCGCGCACAGCCGGCGCAACGCGCTGATCGCCCGGGCCTGCCTGGGCGCGCTCGGCGTCCCGGAAGCGGCCGACGACGGGGCACTGGCCGCCGCGGCGGTGGGCTTCCCGGCGCTGAGCAGCCGGCTGCAGGTGATCGGCACGGCCGGCGGGGTGACGTTCGTGGACGACAGCCTGTCCACCAACGTGTTGCCCACGCTGGCCGCGCTGGACGCGTTCCCGGGGCGCCGGGTGGCGCTGATCGCCGGCGGTCAGGACCGGGGCATCGACTACCAGCCGCTGGCGGCCGGCCTGGCCGCCCGGGAGGAACCGACGCTGGTGCTCACCGTCCCGGACAGCGGCCCCCGCATCGCGGCTGCCCTGCTGGCCCGGGGGGACGACCCCCCGGAGCCCCCGGCGAGTCGGCCCGAGGTCGTGGCCTGCGAGGATCTGGCCACGGCCGTCACCCGCGGGTTCGGCTGGGCCCGGCCGGACGGGGTGGTGCTGCTGTCCCCCGCCGCGCCGAGCTTCGGCCGGTTCCGCGACTACCGTGACCGCAGCGAAGCGTTCGCCCGCGCCTATTCGGCCTGCGCCCGGCAGGCCGGGCCCACTCCCCCGCCATGACCGCGGGCGAGGCGGGGCGCGCCGGAGACGTGTCCCCCCCGAGCCCGCGGCGCGCGGGGGGCTCCGGGGGGTCGTCCCCCCGGGCTGACACTGCCCTGCTCCGGTCGCTGGAGCGGGTCGTCGGGGCGGAACACGTGCTCACCGGGGACGCGGCGGCCGGGTACGGCACGGACTGGACCGGCCGGTTCGGTGGCCGGCGGCCGCGGTGCTTCGGCCCCGGGACACGGAGCAGGTGGCGGCGGTGCTCGCGCTGTGCGCCGCCGCGGGGGCGCCGGTGGTGCCGCAGGGCGGCAACACCGGGCTGGTCGGCGGGGGCGTGCCGCGGCACGGGGAATTCCTGCTCAGCCTGGCCCGGCTGACCGGCCTCGGCCCGGTGGACGCCGGCGCCGCGCAAGTCACCGCGGGCGCCGGGGTGACCCTGGAGCAGGTGGCAGCGGTCAGCCCTGACCTGGACCTGGGCGTGCTCATCGCCAGCCGGGGCAGCGCCACGGTGGGCGGGGCGGTCGCCACGAACGCGGGCGGCGTGCGGGTGCTGCGCTACGGCCCGATGCGCGCGCAACTGCGTGGCATCGAGGCTGTCCTGGCCGACGGCACCGTGCTGTCTCACCTGTCCGGGCTGGTCAAGGACAACACCGGCTACGACTACCCGGGGCTGCTGGCCGGCTCGGAGGGCACCCTGGCGGTGATCACCGCGGTTCGGCTGCGGCTGGTGCCCCGGCCCCAGGACCCAGTCACCGTGCTGATCGGGCTGCCGGGGCTGGCCGCGGTGCACGGCCTGGCCCGGCGGGCGGCCGGCACAGTGCCAGGGCTGCTGTCCGCCGAGTTCTGCACCGCCGCCGGGCTGGCCGTGCTGGCGGAGCGGGCCGGGCTGCCACCGCCGCTGCCCAGCCCGGCCCCGGCCTATCTGCTGCTCGAGGCGGCCGGGCCGGGTGCGCTCGACGACCTGGCCGCCCTGGCCGGGGAGCACGAGGCCGCGGTAGCGGTGTCCGCTCCCGACCGGGCCCGGCTGTGGGCCTACCGGGAGCGGCAGCCGGAGGCGGCCGGTTTCCTCGGGGTACCGGTCAAGCTGGACGTGGCCGTGCCGGCCGGGCAGTGGGTGCGGCTGGCCACCGAGGTGCCCGGGGTGGTCGCGGCCGCCGACCCGGCCGCCCGGGTGATCACGTTCGGCCATGTGGCCGACGGCAACGTGCACGTGAACATCGTCCCGGACGCCCCCGCCGACGGGCGTCACGAGGACGCGGTGTTCTCCTTCGTCGCCTCGCTGGGCGGCTCCATCTCCGCGGAGCACGGCATCGGTGCGCTGAAGGCCCGGTGGCTCCCACTGGCCCGGTCAGCGGCGGAACTGTCGCTGTTCGGCCGGCTGCGGGCCGCGTTCGATCCGGCCGGGATCCTGAATCCGCATGTGCTGCCCGGCCCGGACGGCGGCTGACGCAGTGCCGGTCCGGCTGTCCGGGGCGGAGCAGGCGGGCGTGGCCGCCCGGCTGCGAGCGGCGGGCTGCGTCTACGCCGAGGAGGAGGCCGGGCTGCTGGCCGCGGCGGCCGGGTCGGCGGCCGAACTGGACGCGCTGGTGGCCCGGCGGGCCGCCGGGCAGCCGCTGGAGCATGTGGTCGGCTGGGCGGAGTTCTGCGGACTGCGGATCGCCGTTGACCCGGGGGTCTTCGTGCCCCGCCGCCGGACCGAGTTCCTGGTCGCCCAGGCAGCGCTGTGTCTGCCCGGGGGGGCGACCCCCCGGAACCCCCCGCCATCCGCCCGCTCGGCGGGGACACGCCTGCGGCGCACCCCGCCTCCCGGCCCGATACCCGGGGGGGCGACCCCCCGGAACCCCCCGCCATCCGCCCGCTCGGCGGGGACACGCCTGCGGCGCACCCCGCCTCCCGGCCCGATACCCGGGGGGCGACCCCCCGGAACCCCCCGCCATCCGCCCGCTCGGCGGGGACACGCCTGCGGCGCACCCCGCCTCCCGGCCCGATACCCGGGGGGGCGACCCCCCGGAACCCCCGGGATCACCAGCCGGGGTGCCTATCGTCGTAGACCTGTGCTGCGGATCCGGGGCACTGGGCGCGGCGCTGGCGGCCGTGGCGGGGCCAGCCGAGGTGCACGCGGTTGACACCGACCCGGCGGCGGTCGGCTGCGCCCACCGGAACCTGGCCGCCATCGGCGGCCGGGTCTACCAGGGCGACCTGTTCGGGCCGCTGCCCGCCGGGCTGCGCGGCCGGATCGCGGTGCTGCTGGCCAACGTGCCGTACGTGCCCAGCGGCGAGATCGGCCTGCTGCCCGCCGAGGCCCGGGAGCATGAGGCCTGGTCGGCGCTGGACGGGGGGGCCGACGGGCTGGCCATCTTCCGCCGGGTGGTGGCGGCGGCGCCGGCCTGGCTGGCCCCCGGCGGGTCGCTGCTGACGGAGGTCAGCGAGCGCCAGGCGGACGCCGCGATGACCGCGGCCAGCGCGGCCGGCCTGGTTTCCCGGATCGCCCGGTCGGCCGCCGCGGGCGCCACCGTGATCATCGCGGCTGCCCCGCGGCCGACCCGCCCCGGGTCGGCCGTTAGCCTGGCCTGAGCGAGGATCCAGCCCCGTGCGGGCCCTGGACCGTCGTGGCGACCTGCGCTGGGAAGGAGGCCTGATGGCCATCGCCGCGCTGGTGCTGTGGGCGCTGACGGCCGCCGCCGGCGCGGTCCTGCTGTTGGCCGGGAACGCCTGCCGGCGCCCCGCGGCCCCGGCCACCGCCGCTGCGGCCCCGCTGGCTTCGGCTCCGGCCGCCAGCACGGCCCCGGCGCCGCCCGCCTCCCGGGCCGCGGCGCCGGCGGCAACCGCGCCCGGCGGCCCGGCCCGCCTCCAGACGGCCGAACCGCGGCCGATCCCGCGGGTGACGGTGCACGCCGCTCCCGGTGAGCATCCGCTGCTGGAGTTCAGCCACCCGGTGCTGGGGCTGCTCGGGCTGGGGCTCTGGTTCATCTACGTCGGCACCCACCACCGACCGCTGGCCTGGCTGTCGTTCGGCGTCCTGATGCTGACGATCGTGGCCGGCCTGAGCTGGTTGGGGCGGACGGCGCTGGCCGCCCGCCGCGGCAGCGCGCCCGCCCGATTTCCCCCCCGGCTGGCCCTCCTGCACGGCTTCGCGGCGGCCGCCACCGTTGCGCTCGCCGTGCTCACCGCCCTAGCCGCTAATCACTGACGTCATCGTCATAGATAGGCCATATCAGCCGGCCGCGAAAGTTCTCCAGTCGCGGATTCTTGCGGAAAGTTGGAAAATGGCACTATGAAAGTTAAAGCTCACCTGGCGATCCGGCAACTGCTGCTGGCAGCCGCGCTGACCGCAGGCGTCGTCGCCTGCGGGAGCAGTGGTAATTCAAGCTCGGGGGCTAGCTCGTCACCGAGCACATCCAGCCCGGCGTCCGCCGCCGCGGCTTCGCCGACCGCGGCCGCCAGCGGCTCCCCCGCCGCTGCTATCACGGCCAACTGGGAGGCCTTCTTCAGCGCCAAGACGCCGACCGCCAAGCGGGTGACCCTGCTGCAGGACGGGCAGCAGTTCGCGTCGGTCATCAGGGCACAGGCCGGCTCCGGCCTGGCCTCCTCGGCCACCGCCAAGGTCACCAAGGTGACGGTGGAATCGGCCACCCAGGCCAAGGTGGTCTACTCGATCCTGCTCGGCGGCCAGCCCGCGCTGTCCAACCAGACCGGCGTGGCCGTCAACCAGAACGGCACCTGGAAGGTGGGGGTGGCCAGCTTCTGCGGCCTGCTGCAGATAGAAAACAACGGCAGCACGGCTAACCTGCCGTCGGCCTGCAAGTCGGCAGGCTGATCCGGTGGCCCGCTCGGTAGGAGTGCCCGCCGGGCGGGCCCCGGCCGCGTCCCGCGGTGGTCACGGGCTGATCCTCGCGGTGCTGACCACGGTGCTGTTCCTCACCTTCCTGGACAATACCGTGGTCAGCGTCGCGCTCGGCAGCGTCCAGGCCGACCTGCACGCGGGGGTCAGCGCGCTGCAGTGGGTGGTCAGCGCCTACGCGCTCACCTTCGCCGGTGCCATGCTGGCGTTCGGGATGGTCGGCGACGAGTTCGGCCGCAAGCGGGTGCTGCTGATCGGCGTCGTCATCTTCACCGCCGGCTCGGTCCTCGGCGCGCTCGCGCCGAACACCGGGGTGCTGATCGCCGCCCGGGCCGTCATGGGCTTCGGCGCGGCGGCCAGCGAGCCTGGAACGCTGTCCATGCTGCGGCACGTCTACACCGAGGAGCGCAGCCGGACCCGGGCCGTCGGCGTGTGGGCCGCGGTGTCCGGGCTGGCCCTGGCGCTCGGCCCGGTGATCGGCGGTGCCCTGGTCGGCGTGTGGGACTGGCGCGCGGTCTTCTGGTTCAACGTGGCCTTCGGCCTGGCCGCGCTGGCCGCGGGGGCGGCCGTGCTGCCCGAGAGCGCCGACCCGGACGCGCACCGGGTGGACATTCCTGGCACGGTGCTCGGGGCCGCCGCGCTGTCCGCGCTGGTGTTCGCGGTGATCGGCGGGGAAAATTCCGGCTTCACCTCGCCCAGCGTCGTCCTCCTGCTGGCGCTGACCGTGGTCGCCGCGGCGGCGTTCTTCTGGTGGGAGAGCCGGGCCACCCACCCTCTGCTGGACCTCCGGTTCCTGCGCCGCCCCGGTTTCCTCACCGCCAACGTGGTCGCCTTCTGCGCGTATTTCGCCACCTTCGCGGTGTTCTTCTTCACCGCGCTCTACCTGGAGGAAGTGGTCGGCGACAACGGCTACCAGATCGCGCTCACCTTCCTGCCGATGACGGCGCTGATGATCCTGGCGTCGCTGGCGGCCGGCCGGTGGACCGACCCGTCCGCGCCCCGCTGGTCGATCTTCATCGGCTGCCTGCTGTTCGGCGCCGGCCTGCTGCTGACCACGCTCACGCTGAACCCGAACCCGGCCTACGCGCCGCTGGCCGCAGCCCTCGCGCTGACCGGCCTCGGCATCGGGGCCACCGTGGTGCCGATCACCTCGGCCGCGCTGTCCGCGGTCCCGCCGGCCCGCTCGGGCATGGCCGCGTCGGCCACCAACACCAGCCGCGAGATCGGCGCGGTCACTGGGGTGGCGATCCTGGGCGCGCTGGTGAACGCGCAACTGCACGCCGACCTCACCAACAGGCTCAAGCACCTGGGCATCCCGGCCAACTTCCAGAGCATCGTGATCAACGCGGTGGAGACCGGCACCGTTCCCTCCAACGGCCACACCAAAGGCGCGGGCGGCGCGGCCGGGGCCGGCCAGGGGAAGCTCGTCCAGGAGGTCATCCACGCCGCGTACAGCGCGTTCTACGCCGGCCTGCACGCCGCGTTGCTGCTGTCGGCCATCCTGGTGCTGGCGGCCGGCGTTTTCACCTTCGTCACGCTGACCCGCAGCCGCGCGTAATTCCCATGACTATTTAGCAGCGAAATATTTACTGTTTCCTGCCGGGGATTCCGGAACCCTGGCCTGCCGCCGTGGCGTTCCTTTCATGGCGATAACCGATGCGCGCAGACTTGAGACACGGGCCGGTTAAGCGTGGCGGAGCCAGCGGGGACGCCAGGATGAGGAATTGTCATCGCCGACCCGGAGGGCGCCGGTGCTAGAGCCACAGAGCACCACGCTGTTCGTGCTCCTCATGGTCCTTTTCGGGCTGCTGACCTGGTGGATGGTCCGGGCCCGGCAGCCGGTGCTGCGGCTGCTGGCCGGCTGCCTGGCCTTCCTCCCGGCCGTCATGTTCGGCGTGGTCGCCGTCAACAAGTACTACGGCTACTACCAGACCTGGCGCGCTGTCATCGCGGACTTCGGCAACCAGGGCGGCACCGGCCTGCCGACCGGCACGGTCAACACCAACGGCCATGTCAGCCAGCTGACCAAGAGCGACCTGCAGCTGGCCCGGCAGCAGGGCTACCTGGAGGTGTTCGCCCTGAGCGGCAAGCTCAGCCACATCACCCGCACGGTGTACGTCTACCTGCCACCGCAGTATTTCCAGCCGGCCTACCGGCACTACCGGTTCCCGGCCCTGGAGCTGATCCACGGCCAGCCCGGGGCGCCGCAGGACTGGATCAACCTCATGGACGTGACCAACATCCTGGACCAGCAGGTCGCCATCGGGCAGGCCCGGCCGGTGGTGCTGGTCATCCCGGACGCCAACGGGGGCGAGAACATCTCGCTGCAGTGCCTCAACATGGTGGGCGGCCCCCAGGACCTCACGTACCTGGGCCGGGACGTGCCGGCCACCATCGCGGACAAGCTGCGGGTGCTGCCGCCCGGGCCCGCCTGGGGCATCGCCGGCTACTCCGAGGGCGGGTACTGCGCGGCCAACATGGCGCTGCGGGACCGCACCCGCTACGGCTTCGCCGGGGTGATGAGCGGCTATTTCGCGCCGCTCAAGGACACGCTGCAGGACCCCTACCGGGTGGTCAGCCCGTTCGGCGGCAACCGCACGCTGCAGGCGGAGAACACCCCGCTGAGCGCGCTGCGGAAGCTGCCGCCCGGTACGAAGATCCCGTCCTTCTGGCTCGGCGCCGGCACCCAGAACAAACAAGACGTCTCCCTGGCCGAGACGTTCTGGCAGGAACTTCTGCTCCGCCAGGCGAACGTGCCGCTGATCCTGACCCACGGGGAAGGGCACAACATGGGCACCTGGCGCAAGGAAGTCCCGGCCATGCTGGCCTGGATGACACCGCGGCTCGCCCGCGCCGCCAAGCTGGAGATCGCTGGCCGGCATCCGGAGACCCGGCCCTCGGCGCCGGCCCAGCACCGGGCCAGGCCGTCCCAGCCTGGACTGGCCATCCCGGCCGGGGCCGCGGCGGCAACCCGGCGACCGCGCCCGGTGCCGTCCAACTCCTGACCCACCGCTGGCCCGGCCTGGTCCGCCGGGCGGGAACCGGAGTACCGCGATCGCTCCTGGGCAGATACGCTCGGAGTTTCCCGGGAGCCCGAGTCTCACGGGCGGATCGGCAGGTGGCACATGCCCGCTGCAGCCGCACCTGCGCACAGCCTGACGCTGGGCGTCGCCACCCTGTTCAGCTGGCTGTTCACCGCCGCGGTGGGAGCGTACATGCTGCGCCGGGTGGCCGCCCGGGGCGGCCTGCGGGCGCAGCGTGGCGTCCGGGACGGCCTGTCCCCCAGCGTCCTCGTGGGGCACTTCAGCCTGGCCCTCACCGGGCTGGTGAGCTGGATCTGCTATCTGCTGACCGGCTGGGCACCGCTCGCCTGGCTCGGCGTGGTGCTGCTCATGCCGGCCATCGGGTTCGGCATCTGCACCGTCACGCTCTGGACCCCCTACCCCCGGTCCCCGGCCACCGCCAGCGGCGGGGCCGGCCCGGGCGGGTCCGTCCCGGTGCCCGGGTGCCCGCCCCCCGGGGCGGGCGGCGGGCAGACGGCGTCCCACACCCTGCTGCCCGCTCCTCCGCAGGACGCCGTGCGCGGTCGGCTCACCGACGCCATGCTGGTCCAGGCGCTGACCGACGAGGCCCTCGCGGCCCGGCTCATCGATGACGTGATCGCCAGCCTGCCGGCCCACGCACCGCTGGCGGCCAGAAAGCGCCGCGCCTACCCGGTGGCGGTCATCCCATTCGGGCACGGGCTGGGCGCGGTGGCCACCTTCGTGCTGGCCGTGATGTCCGCGATCGGCGCGCGCTGACCGTACCGCCGGAGCGCCATCCGGCCGGCTGGCCGCGGCCCCGGCGCACTGCGCGCCGGTCGGCGGCAGCCGGCCGGGCGAAGGGTAAGGCACGATAACGGCATGACGGGTGCTGGTCCTCTCACGGCCGCCGCTGCCGAGCTGTACGCCGCTGACCCGGGCGAGTTCACCGGGCGGCGGGCGGAGCTGGCCGCGGCCGCCCGGGCCGCGGGCGACGCCGGCGCAGCCCGGCAGATCGCTGCGCTGCGCAAGCCCACCCGTTCCGCCTGGCTGATCAACCAGCTGGTTCGGGCCGATCCGGCGGCGCCCGGCCGGCTCGGCCGCCTCGGCGATGAGCTGCGCGCGGCCGCAGAGTCGCTGGACGGCGCGCGGATCCGGGAGTCCTCCCAGGCCCGCCAGCGGCTGGTGGCCGAGCTGGTCGGCCAGGCGCTGCGGCTGGCCGGCCCGCAGGCCCCCGGCGCGGGCGTGCGCGAGGAACTTACCGCCACGTTCAGCGCGGCCCTGGCCGACCCCGAGGTGGCCCGGCAGCTGGCCGCCGGAACCCTGGTCCGCCCAGTGCGCCAGGACGGCCTGGCCGGGCCCGGGCTGGAACTGGGCGGGCCGGCGCTGGAGCTGGTGCCGCCCCCGCCGGGCGGGCCCGCCGGGCGGCCCCCCGGCGGCGACGGGGTGGCCCGGGGCCGGCGGCCGGAACGGGAACGGGCCGCCCGCGGGCGGCAACACGCGGAACGGCAGCGCGCCGGACGCGACCGCGCGAAACGCGAACAGGCCCAACGGGAGCAGGCCGAACGGGAGCAGGCGAAACGCGAACAGGCCCAACGCGACCGCGCCGAACGGGAGCGGCGGCAGCGACGGGCCGCGGCGCAGCGGGCGGTGCTGGACGCACAACGGGCCGCCGGTACCGCCGCCGACGCGGAGGAACAGCTCCGTGACGAGCTGCACCGGCTCGAGGATCAGCTGGGCGACCTGCGGAACGAGCTGGCCGCGGCGCGGCGCCGGCTGGGTGCGGCCCGGCAGCGGACCCGGGCGGCGCAGCGGGCCGAGCAGAGCGCGCGGCAGGCCGCCCAGCGGCTGGACCCGTGAGAGGCAGGTGCCCGGAGGTGTTCAGGCTGGACGCGGCAGCGGAGCGGACGGTACGCCAGCGGCTGGGACCGCTGGAGGCGGACGCGTTCCTGGCCCGCCTCGACCAGGTGTCCTTCGATCTGGCCGGGCCGCTGCAGCGGCTGTACGCGGCGGTGACCGACGTCGGCCAGCTCGCCACCGGCCTGGTGCTGGATGCGGTGCACGCGGCCGCGCAGCGGCCCGCGGCGCTGCGGCGGCTGGACCGGCGCCGGGAGATCGACCCGGCCTGGTTCCAGCGCTCCCGCATGGTCGGCTACGTCTGCTACGCCGACCGGTTCGCGGGGTCGCTGGGCGGTGTCCGCCGCCATCTCGACTACCTGGCCGAACTCGGGGTCAGCTACCTGCACCTGATGCCGCTGCTGCGGCCCCGGGACGGTGACAGCGACGGCGGTTACGCGGTCGCCGACTACGACGCCGTAGACCCGCGGCTCGGCACCATGGCCGATCTGCAGGCGCTGGCCGCCGCGCTGCACGAGCGGGGCATCGCGCTGTGCGTGGACCTGGTGCTCAACCACACCGCGCGGGAACACGAATGGGCCCGCCAGGCCCGGGCCGGCGATCCGCGCTACCAGGCCAGGTACCTGATCTACCCGGACCGGGCCCAGCCGGACGCGTTCGCGGCCTCGCTGCCGGAGGTCTTCCCCGGCACCGCGCCGGGCAGCTTCACCGAGGTGCCCGGGCTGGGCTGGGTGTGGACCACGTTCCACGACTTCCAGTGGGACCTCAACTACGCCAACCCGGCCACGTTCCGGGCCATGCTCGGCGTCATGCTGCGCCTGGCCAACCGCGGCGTGGACGTGCTGCGGCTGGACGCCGCCCCGTTCCTGTGGAAGCGGCTGGGCACCGGCTGCCAGAACCAGCCCGAGGCGCACCTGCTGGTCCAGGCGTTCCGGGCACTGACCCGGCTGGCCGCGCCCGGGCTGCTGCTCAAGGCCGAGGCGATCGTCGGGCCCGACCAGCTCGTGGGCTACCTGGGCGGCCATGACCGCTACCACCCGGAGTGCGATCTCGCCTACGACAACCAGCTGATGGTGATGCTGTGGTCCACCCTGGCGGCGCGGGACGTCCGCCTGGCCGAGCAGGCGCTGAGCCGCCGCCTGGCCCCCGCGCCCACCGCCTGGGTGTCCTACCTGCGCTGCCACGACGACATCGGCTGGGCCGTGTCCGACGCCGACGCCGCCGCGGTAGGGCTGGGCGGTGCCGCCCACCGGCGGTTCCTGAGTGACTTTTACGCCGGGCGCTTCCCCGGCTCGTTCGCCCGCGGCGCGCTGTTCCAGGAGAACCCGGTGACCGGGGACGCCCGCATCTCCGGCATGGCGGCGTCGCTGTGCGGCATCGAGAGCGCGCTCGCCGCCGGTGATGAGCACGAGCTCACCCTGGCCATCCGGCGGCTGGAAGCGATGTACGCGGTGGTGTTCTCCTTCGGCGGCATCCCGCTCATCTACATGGGCGATGAGCTAGCCATGCGCAACGACCCCAGCTGGGCGGCTGACCCCGCGCACGCCGCGGACAACCGGTGGCTGCACCGGCCGGCCATGGACTGGGCCGCGGCCGCGCGGCGGCATGATCCGGGCACGCTGGAGGGCCGGGTGTTCGCGGCGATCCGCGGCCTGTCCGTGGCCCGGCAGGGGCTGCTGGCGCTGCGGTCCGGGGGGACAACGGAGATCCTGCCCACCGCGAACCGGCACGTGCTGGCCTACCGCCGGGCTCATCCGCGCAGCGGGCCGTTCCTGTCGCTGACCAACTTCAGCGACCACCCGCAGCCGGTGGACGCCGCCGTCGCCGCCCGGGCGGGCCTGGCCGAGCCGCAGGTGGCGCACGCCACGGCCGCGGGCATGACCCTCAGCGGACCCCGGGTCGAGCTGCCGGCCTGGGGGTTCGCCTGGCTCACCGGCCGCTGACCGGCCCGGTGAAAGGGCGGCCGTATCACTCCCCGCGGGTGGCGCTGGACAGCCGGCCCCCAGGGTCGCCCCGTCAGGCGCCGGTCACGCCGGCGCCTGACGGGCGGCGGCTCAGGCCAGGATCTTGGCCTTCTGCTGGTCGAACTCCGCCTGCGTGATCACGCCGCGGTCCCGCAGGTCGGCCAGTTTGGTCAGCTGGTCAGCGGTCGTGCCGTGGCCGTTGCCCGCAGAGGCGTGCCGGATGTAAGCCTGCATCTCGGCGTCCTGCGTCTGGGCCCGCTGTACCGCCCGCTCGTGCATCGACCCGCCGCGGGCGATCAGGTACACCAGCACCCCGATCAGCGGAATGACCAGCACGAACAGGAACCAGCCGGCCTTTCCCCAGCCGGACAGGTCATGGCTGCGGAAAATGTCGATGAACACCATGATCAGGATCCAGATCCAGATCACCCAGAGGAAGAACTCCAGCATCGTCCAGAAGAAGTCCAGCAGTGGATAGGACGATGACGAAGCAGCCAGTAGCAATTCCCTCTCCTTTGCGCTCGGCGCGCTGGGCGGCGCAACGCGCGTCCGGCCGGGTCCGGCGGTAGCCGGCGGCCCAGTGCCCGTGGCAGGCTCAGCTTTGGCCTGGGCGTGGCCGGCCGGCATCACCCGCGAGGGGTGAGGAACGCGGCGCTGGTTACAGTGGGCCGGGCGTAGCCGGCCCGTCCGGCCGCACGTCCCCGGTCGCTGCGCCCTGGTCGTGCCGAAAGGAGCGTTATGCCCGGTCTGGAGCCTGAATCGCTGCCTGTCCTGGCCGCCCTGCATTCCACCCCGGCCCGCCGCTACCTGTCCGCCAAGCCCATCCAGGACGAGGTGATCTGGGCCATCCTGGACGCCGCCGTGCGCGGCCCGTCCGGCGGGAACCGGCAGGGCTGGGGCTGGGTCGTGGTCACCGACCCGGCGGTCAAGGAGCGCGTGGCCGGCTGGTATCTGGAGGGCTGGGACCGCGCCTACGGCCAGCGGCGCGAGCGGTTCCTGGCCGCCCCGGAGGGGGCGGACGGGCTGAACCGCCGGTCCTTCCTGGCCGCCGAGCACCTGGCGCGGCACATCGCGGAAGCACCGGTGTGGATCTTCCCGGTGCTCCGGGACGCGGCTGGGAGCGCCAACCCGCGGCTGGGATCGTCCATCTACGGAGCGGTGCAGCAGCTCATCCTGGCCGCCCGGGCCTACGGCATCGGCACCACCCTGACCACGCTGTACGCCCGGCACGAGGACGACGTCCGGGATCTGCTCGGGCTGCCGGACGACGCGCTGACCATGGGGCTGCTGCCGCTCGGCTACCCGGCCCGCGGCCGCTGGGCCGAGCCGAAACGCCGTCCGCTGCCGGAGGTGGTGCACTGGAACCGCTGGGCCGCCCACCACCGCCGCCCCTGACGCTGTACTCGGCCCTCCCCCTGCCCCTCCCCTCCGCCGCTGCCCGTCCCGGCCCCCGCTGCCCGTCCCGGCCCCCGCTGCCCGGTCCCTGGCCGACGGCGGCTGGCGGACGGCCCTGTTTCCGGGGCGGTAGCGGCCGGCCCGGATCAGGCGGCCCCGGATCAGGCGGCCCCGGCTCAGGCGGCCCCGGCTCGGCCGGCGCCGGCTCAGGCGGCCCCGGCTCAGGCGGCCCCGGCTCGGCCGGCGCCGGCTCAGGCGGCGCCGAACAACGCGGCGATCGGCTGGATCGTCTCCGGGTCGGCCGAGACGACCAGGACCGGCTGGCCGGCCTGCTCGCTCACCTCCCACCCGGCGAAGGCGCAGCAGTCGGCCTCGGCCGCGGCCAGCGACCGGAGTTCGTCCAGCGCCCCCGGTCCCGGCGCGAACCGGACCTCCAGCCGGCCCCGGTCAGCCGGCTCACCGGGGGCGCAGCCGCGGCCAGGCGCTGCCAGCGGCGCAGCCGCGCGGCGCCGTCACCGGGCCCCAGGGTGCAGGCGACCGGCAGTTCAGCACGTCCCTCAGGCTCGGGCATGGGCCCACTATGCGGGCTGGGACCCCCGGCCTGTCAACGCCGGCGGACGGGACCGGCCGTTGACCTTCCCCCGGGGCGCGGCCACCGGATGAGCCACGGAACGCCGGGCCGGAACGATGGACCAGTGAGGAGCAGCTGATGAGCCGGATCCGCGCGGTCGTGTTCGACATCGGTGGCGTGCTGGAGATCACGCCCGATCTCGGCGTCACCCGGAGCTGGGCGGCCCGGCTCGGACTGGCCGGCGGTGAGGTGGACGAGCGGCTGCGCGACGTCTGGACGGCAGGCCGCGTCGGCACCATCGCCGAGGTGGACGTGTACCGGGCGATCCAGCACCGGCTCGGCCTCGACGGCCGGCAGCTGGCCGCGTTCCGGGCCGATTTCTGGCGCGAGTATGTCGGCACGGCGAACACCGCCATGATCGAGTACGCGCGTGGGCTGCCCGGGTAGCGGGCCTGCACCCCGTCCGGTTCCGGGACACCGCCCGGGCGATCGGCGAACTGGATGGAATGCTGGCTGCCGGGCCCGCCAACCGGGAACATCAGTAGTGACCCTGCGGAGGTGACAGGCGATGACCGGCGACACCATGCGTGAGCTGCTCCAGCCCCTCGTCGGCAAGTCGGGGAACATCTCGATGCTGGTCAGCCGGATCGGCCCGGTCGGCTTCCCGGCCGCCGAGAACAAGAAGCTGACGGCGGTGGAGGTCCGGCCGGACGGACTGGTCCGGCTCGAGCGCGAAACCGGGTGGACGGTCATCGACCCTGAGGAAGTGGTGGCCATCGTCTGGCGCGGCGACCCGGACGACGACACCCCCGGGCAATTCCTCTAGTCGCGGTCAGGTGAGCCGGAGACTCCTCTAGCCGCGGTCAGGTGAGCCGGAGACCGCCGTCGCAGGGCAGCACCACGCCGGTGATGAAGCCGTTCTCCAGCAGGGCCGCGATCGCCTGGGCGACGTCTTCCGGCGTGCCGTTGCGGCCCACCGGGGCCCGGTCGGCGAAGCTGGCCAGCGCGGCGGCCCGTTCCGTGACCGGGAAGGCGTCCCACCAGCCGGTCTCGATCACGCCCGGGGACACGGCATTGACCCGGCGCGGCGCCAGTTCGCGGGCCAGCACCGGCACCGCGGCCTCCAGGGCGCCGTTCACCGCGGCCAGCGCCGCGGTGCCGGGCAGGGCGGCCTGCGCCGAGCCCGCGGTGACCAGCGTGATCGACGCCCGCGCGGTGAGGTGCGGCAGTGCCAGGGCGACGGCCCGCAACTGGGCGATGGTCTTGCCGGCGAACGCCCCGGCCAGGTCCTGCTCGGCCAGCGCGGCCGCCGGGCCCGCGCCGCCCCGGCCAGTGACGGTGAGCACCAGGTCATCCAGCGGCCCCGCCTGGGCGAAGAACCGCTGCAGCGACGCGGGGTCACCGGCGTCGACGGAGCTAGCCCGAGCCGCCGCGCCGAGCCGGGCCCGCGCCCCCGCCAGCCGCTCCGGGTCCCGGCCGCCGATGGTGACCAGGGCACCGCGGCTGTCCAGGAGGTGTGCCGTGGCCAGGCCGATCCCGGAGCCACCGCCGATGATGGCGACCCGCCGGGGTTCCGCTGCCGTCATGAGCCCTCCTTAATACCGAACGATCCGTCCGGAAACATGATACCGGACGGGCCGTTCGGTATTGTGGAGCAGTGGCGGACGGAGAGCGCCGCGGGCCGGGGCGGCCGCGCAGCGAGGCGGCGCGGCAGGCGGTGCTGGCCGCGGCGCTCGGGCTCGCGGCCGAGCAGGGCCCGAGGGGGCTGCGGATGGAGGCGATCGCCCGCCGGGCCGGGGTGAGCAAGGACACCTTGTACCGCTGGTGGCCGTCCAGGGCCGACGTCCTGCTCGAAGCGCTGGCGGACTGGAGCGAAGACACGATCCCGGTGCCGGACACCGGATCGCTCGCCGCCGACCTGCGCGCCTTCCTGCGGGCCACCGCCGCGGCGGCGGATCCAGCCACCCAGCGGCTGCTGCGGGCCGTGGCCGCGGAGGCCGCCGCCGACGCCGGTTTCGGCGCGCTGGTCCGCGACACCTTCCTGGCCCGCCGGCGCACCGCGCTGACCCACCTGCTGGACCGCGCCGCCGGGCGCGGCGAGATCACGGCCGGCCAGGCCGCCATCGCCGTGGACCTGGTCTACGGATCGCTGTGGTACCGGCTGGTGTTCGGCATCGGGCCACTCGATCGGGCCTGGGCCGATGCGGTGACCAACGCGGTCGCCGGGCTGGCCGGACACTGAAGCCCGGTGTGCGGCCGGCGCTGTGCCGGCGGCGGGCGGTAAGCTGCCCGGCCCACGCCGACGTAGGAGGGACGCAGATCGATGACGAGCTGGCACGAGATCGAGGCGGACGCACCGGAGTTCGCCCGCCGGGTACGCGACCGGTTCGACGCGGGCACGAACAAGGCCATCGCGACGCTGCGGGCCGACGGCGCGCCCCGGATCAGCGGGCTGGAGCTGAAATTCGAGAACGGCGAGGTCACCTTCGGGATGATGGAGCGCTCCCGCAAGCTCGCCGACGTGCGGCGGGACCCGCGGATCGCGGTGCACTGCCCGACCCTGGAACCCCCGGAGAACGGCGCTGACTGGCTGGGCGAGGCCAAGCTGTCCGGAGTCGCGGTGGAGACCGGCCGGGTGGCGGGCGCGGCGGACGGCGAGGCGTTCCTGCTCGACATCACCGAGGTGGTCCTCACTTATCTCGGGACGCCCGCCGACCACCTGGTGATCGAGTCCTGGCACCCCGGGCGCGGCTGGCAGCGCCGGACCCGCAGCTGACGACGCCGTGGGCCGGGCCGCGTGCCGGGCACCGCGTAGCCTCCGGCCGACCGGGCGGCGATTTCCGCCTTAGCCGTGGAATTCCGGGAGAATTACCGCGTGTCGTGGTGCAACACGCACATTGCGGCGGCTACTGTCCCCCCTCGTGATCATGAACGCCGTATGGGTAACAGGAGATCTCTTTCCGGTACCGGGCATTTATCCCACACGGGGCATTCCGGGCAGCGCTGATCGCGGCCACGCGGCGGGGAGCGGACGATGCCCAGAATTAGGCGCCGCTCCGGCATCGGGCGCGTAATCGCCACTCTTGCGGCCGGTTTTGTCATTTCCGGGATCCTGCTGCCGGTAGTTCCAGCCGCCGCCACCGCCGTGGCTCATCCCGGGCTGCGGACCGTCACATATCTCCGGAACTCGTTCGAGATTCCCCGTCACTGGCGCGTGATTAACCTCAGACGGCACCCGCGGGCCTGTGTCCGCTTCGACCGCCACGTGGTTTACCTGGGTGCTCCGCCGCGCAATCAGGGCTGCCCCAGCCTGGTGATCGGGACCACCGAAGCAATGCTGATCGCGCCGGCCCCCCGGCACGCGGCGCATCTCTCGGCCGAGAACCGGGTGGACCGGCGGATCACCGTCGTCACCGGGCGGCTGGCCATCACGGCCACCTTTGGCGCGCATCCCGGCCAGATCGACCGGATCCTGGCCAGCGATCACCTGCCCCGCCCGGTGATCAGCCGGGGAGCGCCCGGCCGCGACAGCCTGGCCAGCGGCATCCCGGTCAGCGGGGGTGAACGGCGGCCGGGCAGCCATACCTGGCTGCCCGCCGGGGTCACCGATTTCCATGGGCCCGGCTTCGACACCTGCGCCGCCCCCAGCGCGGCCGTTATGGCCGCCTGGCGGCGCGCTTCGCCCTACCGGGCCGTCGGGGTCTATATCGGCGGCTCGGATGATGCGTGTGCGCAGCCCAACCTGACCGCCTCGTGGCTCACCCAGCAGGCCGCGGCGGGCTGGCACTTCATCCCGCTGTACGCCGGGCCGCAAGCCGTCTTCGGCGAGCTGGGAAAGTCGCCGGGCAGCCAGGGTGCCGCGGCCGCGGCTGACGCGGTGACGCAGGCGGAACGGCTCGGCTTCGGCCCCCGGACCCCGCTCTACTACGACATGGAGGCCTACCTGCCCCGGCAGGCCGGCCGGGCCCTGCAATTCCTGGCGGCCTGGACCACCACGCTGCATGCGCGCGGGTATTCCGCCGGGGTGTACAGCAGTTCCGGGTCCGGGGTGGCCGACCTCGCCCGGCAGGCCGCGCACGGCCGGTACCCGCTGCCTGATGTGATCTACGATGCGTGGTGGAACGGGCAGGCCAACACCCGCGATCCGGTGATCGGCCCCGGCGAATGGGCTGGTCACCGGCGACTGCACCAGTACCGGGGCAACGTCCAGCAGTCCTTCGGCGGCGCCCGGATGGCCATCGACCAGGACTTCCTGGATGTGCAGTTGTCCGCGCCGGCGCCGCCCCGGTCGCCGTCCCCGACGCCCTCGCCGGCCAGCACACCGTCGCCCACGCTGGCGCCGTCGCCCACGCTGGCGCCGTCCCCCACGCTGACGCCGCAGCCCACCGGGACCCCGTCCCCGTTGCCCACGGTCACGCCGTCCGGCGGGACGCCGTCCGGGTCGCAGGCGGTCACCCAGCCGGACGGGACCGTTGACGTCTTCTACCGGGGCGCCGACGGGAGCCTCTGGTATCTGCGCCAGGTGCCCGGCCAGGACTGGACCGGTCCCATCGACCTGGGTGGCCAGCTAGCCTCGCAGCCGTCGGCGGTAGCCGTGGGCAGGCATGGCCTGAGGGTCTTCTACCGGGGCGTGGACGGCTTGCTGTGGCGGGTGCGGACCACGCCGGGCGGCTGGACCAGGCCATGGCCGCTGCGGCGGATGAGCGTGCTGGGCGGGAGCCCGGTGGCCGTGACGCAGCCCGACGGCGCGATCCTGGTGTTCTGGCGGGATAGCCGCGGCACCCTGTCCTACGCCGAGCACCGTTGGGGGGTGGGCTGGAGCGCCCGGCAGTCGCTGGGCGGCCGGCTGGCCGCCGACCCGGCACCAGTCATCTCCTCGCGTGGCGAGGTCCAGGTGTTCTGGGCGAATCCGGCCGGCAGGCTCTGGCACGTGACCTGGGGTGAAGCCGGCCAGTGGAGCAGCCCCGCGATGCTGGGCGGGCAACCTCTGGGCAGCCCGCCGCACGCTGCCGCCGGCCCGCACGGCGCGGTCAGGGTGTTCTGGGTGGACGACGACGGGACCAGCCTGATGGCTGGTTCGCTCACCGCGGACGGCCGCTGGCGGGGACCCTACCGGCTCGGCGGCGGCCATCCCGCCTCGCCGTTGATTCCGGCCGTCGCGGGCGGGCGGGTGCGGGCCTTCTTCCGCGGCGCCGCCGGGCGGCTCTGGATGCTGAGCCCGGCCCGGCCCGGCCAGCCGGACCTGCCGTTCCGGCTCGTGGCCCGCCGGGTGGCGCTGGGGCCGTTCGTCGCCGCCGATCCCGCCGGCCGGGAGATCGACGTGTTCTGGGCCGGGCTCGGTCGGCACCTGTGGTGGCAGCGGATGACGCCCGCGGGCGGGGCCTCCGGCGCACGCCGGATCGGTGGCCCGATCTCGTGACCCGGCGCCGGGCCGCCTGGCTGGTGATCTCCCAGGCGGCCCGGCCCGGTCTCAGCGGAGTAGCCGGGCCCGGTCTTAACGGAGCAGTCCGGCCGGTCTTAACGGAGCAGGAAAACGTCCGTCTGACTGTGCACCCGGCCCGCGCTGACACGCACCGTATAGGTGCCTGGCAAGGCGGCCTCCCGCGGCAGCGGGCATCCCGGCTGGGAACGCACCCGGTCCCACGAAACGTGCTGCACCAGCGGAACGCCACGAGCCAGCCGGACCATGTCCGGGCGGGGCAGGCCCGCGCAATCGGCCGGGCTCCAGGAATGCACCGGGCCGGACTCGACGTCCAGCCGGAGCGACCGCGGGCTGATGTCCACCGTGCACGCCGCTGGGCCCGTATTCACCACGTAGATCGTGAATTGCGGGGTGGCCGGCTGCGGGTAGGAGCTCTGGCTCTCGCTGAGGCTGATGACAAGGTCGGCCGGGGCGCAACTGCCGCGCGGATGGGCCGGGGCGGCCGGGTGCTTACCCGCGCGGCGCCCGGCCTGCACGGCGGGTTTTTTGACCGGCCGTTTGGGCGCCGGCCGTTTGTTTGCTGCCTGCTTGTGCGCTGCCCGCTTCCGCGCCGGGTGCGTGTCAATCACCGTGGGCCAGGCCGTCGGCGTGGCACTGGCCCTGATCTGCTGGGTGGCCGCATCGGGCGCTGACGGCGACGGCGGTGGCGCCTGGGTCGAGGAGCAACCCCACACCAGCAGCCCGGTGACGCCAATGACACCCGTCAGCAAGAGAACCCGGCGCCGCCAATAGGGCTCTGATCCGCCCCGCCAATCGCCCTGAGAAGCCACGGTAGGAGTATCGCGAGTATTGAACTGGATTACCCGTAGCCGCGCCGATGGGACGGATTATGCCGAACCGGGTGGCTTGGGCTCCCCGGCCCCCGCAGAATTCCCGGTGGCCGGCTTCGGCGGCGCAGGGATGAGCCTGACGTACGGTTCGTCGAGGTCAGCGTTCAGCGCGGCCGGGTCAGCGGCACGCTGATGCACGACGGATTCGCGGGGGCGCGGACTCACGACTGGTTCGGGGGGAGGTGGACTCACGACTGGTTCGCGGGGGCGCGGATTCGCCAGTGGTTCGCGGGAGGGTGGATTCACCGGGTCCCGGGAGCTCGAGTTCATCTTCGGGTCGCGGGAGCGCGGGGTCACCACCGGTTCCCGGGAAGCAGGCCTCACGCCGGGCCTGGGCGGAAATGCCGGACCACCCGCCGCGCTCGGCGCGCGTGCCGTGCGCCGGTGCCTGAGCAGCGAAAGGCCCAGCCCGAAACCGAGCAGGAAGAGCACCCACGGCACCGCGGCCAGCGTGGCTGCCGCGCCCCGCTGCGGGAGGGCAAGGCCGGCCGCCCGGATAGCCCCGACGACCGCCACGGCCGCGATCAGGGTCAAATAGCACATCGCCGCGTAGGCGCGCATCCACCAGGCAGCGCCCCGCAATGCCAGCACCGAGGCGCAAGCGACCACCAGTGCGGCATCGAAGATGAGCGGGTAGAGCCCCGCCAGAACCGGGGAGACACCCGCCGCTACCGCGATTCCGTGGATGTCGCCGTAGGACACTAGGAAAGCGGCCACGGCCAGCAGCACGACTCCACCAATAACACCCGTGACCGCGGCGGACTGGAGCCGGTCGTAATCCGCCGCGCGGGAACTCCTCACGCCGGATGGGTCACTCATCTGATTGCCTATCCCTCCCCCTTGATCATGGTGAGCTTATACTTTTCCGGCTATGACCCGAAAGGACCGAAACACGCAAATCTGGCCGCCGAGTTGTCTCGGCCGGACCATGGATGTGCGGGGTTTGTAGATATATAGGCGATTTATGACTCTATGCGAGCTTTCCCGGGCGTGGTCGCTCCGGGCACAGCGCCGCGAGCTGCGCACTGTGCGCCCCGGGCCGCCGGCGGCAGCCCGGGGCAGCCCGGGGCGCCCACGCTGGCCAGCAGGCACGCCACCCCGCCACCGGCCGGGACGCGCCAGCCACCGGCCGGGACGCGCCAGCCACCGGCCGGGACGCGGAGTTCGGAAAGAATTACGGCACGCGCGGGGGTAATTGTCACATTAAGGCAGCCATCCTCCCGTCTCATGTACTAGACGACCGAACCGATAAAAGCGGCTATTTCTCTGAACCGCTCAGCCAAGACCGTGCGGGGGCGGGGCCGATGCGCTCGATCAAGTACTGCCGGAGTATCGCGTGGGCGCGCCGCCCGCTGCCGGGCCTGATGATTTCTGGACTGCTGCTGCTGGTGGCGGCTGCCCCGGCGTCCGCCGCTACCGCTACCACTGGGGCGGCTTCCGGATTACGGCATCTGGCCTATCTCGGGAATTCGTCCGGGATTCCCGGCCGCTGGCCGGTGCTCGACCTAGCCCGCCACTTCGCCCCGGCCACGACGTGATACCCGACGTCATCTTCGACGCCTGGTGGAACGGGCAGCACAACACCCGCGATGCGGTCCTTGGCGCACGCGAATGGGTCCCGCACCGCCGGCTGCATCAGTTCCGCGGGAATGCCCGGCAGCCGTACGGCCGTGTCACGCTGGAGATCGACTGGGACTTCCTGGACGTGAGCCTGGCCCGGCCGGCTTCGTCACCGTAGCCCCGCACCGGGCATCCGCCTGGGGCGCTGCCATGGACCGCGGCGGATGGCGGAGTGCAGCGCCGCCGCGCCCGTCCCGAGCACCGGCTGGCCGTGCGTGACGAGGATGTGTGGCGGCTCCAGAGCGGCCACCCGCTCCAGGGTCGGCCGGTAGCGTTCCTGCCACCAGCGCTGGCGGCGTTCGCTGTCCACCGGGTCTTCCCAGACGCGCAGCTCGCCGCCGCCCGTTTCCACGACGGAGTCGCCGAAGGCCAGGGCACCGAGGCCCGGAAACTCGATCGGCTGCTCGGAGCGGGCCGGGCGGCCGAGCGGATGGAACCGGGCCACGCCGCCGACGTCGCCGCCCGCGCCGACGGCCTCGAAGCCGGCAGTATCCTCCAGCCGGGTGGCCACCTGTGGATGCCCGTAGATGCGAGCGCCCGCGCGACGGTAGCGCCACCAGAGCGATTCGGCGCTGCGGGTGTGCATCGGCTGGCTGATCAGGATCCGCACCTGGCCGCGGACCAGGTCGTCGAGGGCACCGAGGGCCCGGTCGCCGGCGCCGTCCACCAGCGGGTTGACCAGCAGCATCCCGTCCGCGACGGCGAGCGCGTAGCTCGTCCGGACCCCGAACTCGCCGGGCCGCAGCCCCCGGGGACGGCGCTGCCAGCACCAGATTCCGGCCGCGATCTCCTGCACCGCCGCGGTCTCGTCCACCTTCGCGGTCTCGTCCACCTTCGCGATCTCCTGCACCTCAGTCCCGTTCATCCGGCCAGCGGCGCCCGCGGCCAGCTCGCCGGCCGCGCCGTTCCGGCCCCGGCCGATGTGCTTGGCTGGGCTCTGCGCCGGGACCGGGGAGGACACCGCCGATGTTCGCTCATCAGATCATGCGTTACACAGGCCCCGACGACGTTCAGTGGACGGAAGTGCCCGAGCCTGGCGCCGGAAGCGGCGTGCTCATCGACGTGGCCGCGGCCGGCGTGTCGTTCGCCGACCTGCTGCAGACGCGCGGCGCCTACCAGCTGAAGCCGCCCCTCCCCTACACCCTGGGGATGGACGCCGCCGGGTTGGTCCGGTCGGCGCCGCCCGGTTCCGGCCTGGCGTCAGGGCAGCGCGTCGCCGTGCTGCGGCCGCACGGATGCTGGCAGGAGGTCATCAGCGCCCCGCCGGATCAGATCCTGCGGTTGCCGGCGGATATGAGCTTCGACGCGGGCGCCGCCGCCCCGCTGAACTACCTGACCGCCCTGTTCGCGCTGGACCGGCGGGCCCGGGCGCGAGCGGGTGAGACGCTGCTGGTGCACGGCGCCGCGGGCGGCGTCGGGACCGCGGCCGTCCAGGTCGGCCGGGCCCTCGGGCTGCGCACGATCGCGGTGGTCGGTGACGGGGCCAAACAGGCGTTCGTGCGGCGGTGCGGTGCGCAGCACGCGGTGCTGAGCGAGGGGTGGCTCGCCGCGGTGCGCGACCTGGTGGGGGAACGCGCCGTCGATATCGTGGTCGACCCGGTCGGCGGGGACCGGATGACCGACAGCCTGCGCTCGCTGGCCCCGGAGGGCCGGGTGGTCGTCGTGGGATTCGCCGCCGGCGAGATCCCGGTCGTCAAGGTGAACCGGCTGCTGCTCGGCAACACCGGCGTGCTGGGCGCCGCCTCGCGGGAGTTCTTCGAGCAGCGGCCGGGAGCGGTTGCGCAGCTGTGGGCCCAGCTGCTCCGGCTGCGGCGTGCGGGGGCGCTGGCCGATCCGCCGGTCCAGCGGTACCGGTTCGATGACGCTCGCGGCGCGCTGCGCGCGATCGCCCAGCGCGAAGCCCGGGGCACGGCCGTGCTGAGCCGCCAGCTCTGAGCGGGGCTGTTCCCGCTCGTCCCGCACCCGCTGGACGATGGTGTGTGCCGCACACTATCGTGCCGGGCGTGGGTGAGCCGGGGTTGCTCGATACGCACCGCCAGGAGCTGCGCCGCGGCTCGGTGGTGCTGGCCAGCCTGCTCGCGCTCCAGACACCGGGCTACGGTTACGCTCTGCTGGAAGAACTGGAACGGGCCGGCCTGCCGGTCACCGGCAACACGCTCTACCCGCTGCTGCGCCGGCTGGAGAGCCAGGGCCTGCTGACCAGTGAGCGGGATACCAGCCTGGCGCGCCCGCGCAGGCTCTACTGGACCAGCCGTGACGGCATCCGCCTGGCCCGGGCGCCGCAGCACGAGTGGGCGCTGATCGCCGCGGCCCTTTCCCAGCTGGATCCGGCGGCGGCCCCGACCAGGGACACGCCGAGCCGGTGACCACCGCCGGGCGCGGCCGGAATCCGGGCCCCGCGCCAGCCGCCCGGAGGCGCTAGCTGCGGAGGAAGGCCAGCAGATCCGCGTTGATTGTCTCCGCGTGGGTCGTCGGCATGCCGTGCGGGAAGCCCTGGTATGTCTTGAGCGTCCCATTCTTGAGAAGCTTTGCCGACAACGGCCCTGAGTCAGCATAGGGAACGACCTGATCGTCCTCACTGTGCATCACCAGCACGGGCACGGAGATCTTCTTCAGATCTTCGGTGAAGTCGGTCTGCGAGAAGGCAACGATGCCGTCGTAGTGCGCCTTTGCGCCACCCATCATGCCCTGGCGCCACCAGTTTTCGATGATTGCCTCGGACGCATCCACATCCGGCCGGTTAAAGTTGTAGAACGGTCCCGCAGCGAAGTCGCGGTAGAACACCCGATCGATTGGCCGCTACCTATTCCTGCAATCCGTCGAATACTTCTTTATCAAGACACGGGTGAGCTGTATGCGCGCGGGCTGCTGACCGATGGGCAGCGCAAGTCGATGCTGCCGATGGCGGTGCGGCTGGGTACCGATCATCAGCGGCTGCAGCAGTTCATCACCTCTTCGACGTGGGATTACGCGAAGGTGCGGCGGAACGTGGCGCGGTGGTTCGCCGCCAGCCAGCCGGTGGAGGCGCTGGTCATTGATGACACCGGGTTCCCCAAGGTCGGGGACGCGTCGCCGTGCGTGGCGCGGCAATACTCCGGGACGCTGGGCAAGACCGGCAACTGCCAGATCGGGGTGAGCGTGCACCTGGTGAACGAGCATGCTTCGTGCGCGGCGGACTGGCGGCTGTATTGCCCGCAGGGCTGGGATGATAAGGCGCTGGGGGATCCGGTGCAGGCGGCGCGCGCGGCCAGCCCCGCGCCCGGGCCGGGATCCTGTACGACGTCCGCCACCAGGAGAAGTGGCGGCTGGCGCTGGAGATGCTGGGCGAGATGACCGGCCCGGGCGGGTGGGGGGTGCTGGAGCAGATCACCGCCCGCGGCGGCACCCGCCCGGTCGTGGCCGCCGACGCCGGGTACGGCGACAACACCACCTTCCGCATGGACCTGGAGAACGGGGGCTGGTGGTACGTGGTCGCGGTCAAAGGCACCACCAGCGCGCACGCGGGGGACGCGCAGCCGGTGACCCCGGGCAGGGGCGCCCGGCCCGGCCGGCCGCGCAAGCCTGCTTACCCCGTCCCGCCGGTGAACCTGCGCCAGCTCGCCATCGCTCACGCCGGCATGCTCCGGCAGGTGACCTGGCGACAGGCACCAAGAAGACCAAGAGCAACCCCGCCGCGCTGATGACCAGTCACTTCCTGGCGCTCCGGGTCCGGCCCGCCAACCGGGACATCCCCGCGGAGGGGACGGCAGCCTGCCAGAGTGCTGGCTGCTGGCCGAATGGCCCCCGGAGGCGGACGAGCCTGCAGACTACTGGCTGTCGAACCTGCCCGCAGACACCCCCATCGGGGAGCTCGTCCGCCTGGCCAAGATCCGGTGGCGGGTCGAGCATGACTACCGCGAGCTGAAGACCGGCCTCGGCCTGGACCACTTCGAAGGACGATCCTTCACCGGCTGCCGCGGCTCGTCACCCTCGCCGTCCTCGCCCAGGCGTTCTGCACCCTGCTCCGGAGCGACCCAAAAGATTTAGATTGCGCCTGCGGCGCCGCTCCCGGGGATGAGAATGGCGGTGCGCATGTAGCCCGCCGACGACGGCTGGGCTTGGCTCTGTGAGACCGTCCAAAAGATTGACGCCGGAGCCCTCACCTTCGGGTGTCCCCCGGTTGCGCCGCGAACGCGAGTATCAGTCTCCTCGATCACTTCAGGGGCTCCGCGGGCGGCATGCGTGCCCATGTCCCTGACCTGAACTGGGAGGCTGGCAGGCATGCAGGTCCCGTACGAGCGGTGCGCCGCGGCCGATGCCGGCAAGGACGTGATCGCGGTGGCGGTCCGGCTGCCCGGCGGCGGGCCGGATGGCCGGCAGACGGTCAAGCGCACCTTCAGGGCGTTCTACGGGGTGCTCGGGGAGGCGGCCCGGTGGCTGGCCTCGCTGGGCGTCACCCACGTGGCGATGGAGGCGGCCGGGATCTACAGCATGCCCGTTCACCACGCGCTGATTGAGCACGGGAACTTCGCGCAGGTGCTGGTATGCAACGCCGGGCATGTCAAGAACGTCCCGGGCCGCAAAACCGATCTTGCCGGCGCCGGGTGGCTGGTGCGCCTGCTGGAGTGCGGGCTGCTGCGGGGCAGCTTCATCCCGCCCGCGGACATCAAGGCCGCCCGGACGTCGTCCGGTACCGGGCCAAGGTCGTTCAGTCGCGGACGCCGGAGGTGCAACGGCTGGGCAACGTGCTCCAGGACGCCGGGATCAAGATCGGCTCAGTGGCCTCCTCCATCACCACCAAGCCCGGGCGGGCGATGATCGGGGCGCTGACCGGCGGGGAGCGCCGCGGCCAGGTGCTGGCTCAGCTGGCCAAGGGCACGATGCGATCTAAGATCCCGGACCTGTCCATGGCGCTGGAACGCAGGTTCGGCGACCACCATGCCCTGATGTGCCGCCTGCACCTGGACCATACCGGCCACCTCGATGCGAGGATCGCGAAGCTGGACGCGCAGATCCAGGCGATGATGACGCCCTTTCACGCCCAGCGGGACCTGCTGACCACCATCCCGGGCACCGGGATGCTGGCCGCCGCCGCGGTGATCTCCGGGATCGGGGCGGACGTCAGGGAGTTCTTCCCCGGCACCGCCCACCTGGCCTCCTGGGCCGGGATCTGCCCGGGCAACCATGAACCCGCCGGGAAACGGCACTTCCGGCAAACCTCGCCACGGCAACCAGCATCTCCAGCCGGTCCTGGCCGAATGCGCCTGGGCGGCCGTCCGCCACGACGGCTACCTCAAGGCCCTCTACCACCGGCACGTCATGAAATGGGGCGGCTACCGCAGCCGGACCGCCAAGCTCGAAGCCCCCGGCCACCAGGTCAGCCTCCAGCCGGCCGCCTGACCGCCCACCCGCAAGAACCCGGCTCCGCTACGCTCCGCCGGGTGCTGCCGCCTGCCCAGCCGGGAGCCATTCACGTATCAGCCCCTGCGCCGGGATGCGCCTCTACCAGGTCCTGCGCGAACTGCAGATCGTGCTCGCCCTCATCCTCGGCACCTGCCCGCTATGCCGCCAGCCCGTCACCTGCGCCGGACTGGAAGCTGCCCTATCCGCGACCTAACAAAGTCCTACTAGGAGCCAACTCGGCCAGGTGGCGCAGCCAGGTGGCGCAGCAAGTTGGTGAGATGGTCCGGGCAGAACGGCGGGGCTCAGGTGGCGGGCGAGCCACCATGAAGGCCGGATCGTGCACTGCGCCGACGCGGCACTATGAGTGCGGGCCCCGGGGTTCTCGGCCACGTACGCGCCCATTGGCGACGTTACGATGACCCCCTCGTCCCGGAGCACGTCGAGCACCTTCCGCACGGTTGTCAGCGCAACCCCGAACTCTGGGCCGCCCTCGAACGCTCGCGCAGTTCCCCGGCGCCGCCGAAGCAGCGCCGGAGTCCCTTCTGACCTTGCTCCGGGTGGGGTTTACCGAGCCGCTACAGTCACCCGGAGCGCTGGTGGTCTCTTACACCACCAGCAACCACCCCTGACCTGCGGCGACGCCACCTAACGTCCATCTTTCACCAGCGCGTGTCCGTGAAGAAAAGCCTGGTCAGAACGCATGAAGAGGGCGGCTCAAGAGAGCGGGGCAGCGACTTGGCCGGGATGGGATGCTGCACTGGCGCCTTGCACGAGCGCTACCTCCAGTGCTCTGCCACCGGGCAGCCGGTCCACACCTGACCCGTCAGCGGCTGATGCACAGAGCCCCCCGGAGACGGCGGGAGGCGGAGGTTGGTGCGGTGCGGCACCCTCTGCAGGGATGGCCGGGGCCGGACCGTCATTGGAGGTCAGGGGCCGGGCGGGTTACGCGCCAGCGAGAACTGCGTGTGCATGCCGGGTGCGAGCTCGCGAGTCTGGCCGCGTACCAGGATCTTGATCGGTGGCGCGCCGCCTGGGCGGGACGTGACCAGCAAGGTATCTGCGCCAATCGTCACGTCGACCCGGTGTCCCCGGTAGTGGACGCTGAAGCGTAGCCGCTTGATCTCCGGCGGCAGCTCCGGATCGAACCTGAGCGCGTCCCCGTGAGCCCGCATGCCGGTGAGGCAGAACAGAACGATGTCCACAGTGCCGGCCATGGCCCCGAGGTGGATGCCCTCGGCGGTCGTCCCACCCTGCACGTCGGCGACGTCGCTTAGCAGCGCCCGGACGAAGAAGCCCCACGCCTGAGCAGGGTCCGCCCAGACCAGTACCCAGGCGCTCACCACTCCGCTGAGCGTCGACCCGTGCGCGGTCCTGGCGAGGTAGTAGGTGACGGTTCGGGCGACCTGCGCCTCGCTGACCTCGTAGCCCAGGTGACGCAGCAGCTCCCGCAGCCCGTCACGGGACAGCAGGAACAGCAGCATCAGCACATCGGCCTGCTTCGAGATCTTGTACCGGTTGGTGCTGTCGCCCTCTGCCTCGAGCACCCGGTCCAGACGCTGAATGTTGCCATACCGGGCCCGGTAGCCGTCCCAGTCGAACTCCTGCAGCCGGTCGTAGCCTTCGAACTGGGCGATCACGCCATCGTCGTGGAAGACCACCCGCATCTTCCTGGTGATGTCCCGCCAGAGGTCCAGCTCCCCGGCGCCGAGCCCGAGTTCGTCAGTCACTTCGCCCCGGTAGTGGGACGGCAGCTCATCGAGGGCCTGCAGCGCCCGCAGCAGCACCCACACCGCCATGATGTTGGTGTAGGCGTTGTTGTCCACGCCTGGCCGGTCGCTGTCGGGGTATGCGTCGTGGTACTCGTCCGGGCCCATCACGCCGAGGATCTCGTACCGGTCCAGCTGAGGGTTGTAGGTCGCGAGGCTCGCCCAGAACCGGGCGATCTCGATCAGCATCTCGGCACCGCTGAAGCGCAGGAACTCGATACTGCCGGTGACCATGTAGTGCTGCCAGATGTTGTAGGCCACCGCGATGTTGACGTGCCGCTGGAGATGGGAGTGGTCGGGCAGCCAGCGGAGCGAGTGCGGGTTCAGGTGCAGTCGCTGGGTCTCCTCGCGCCCGTCGCTGCCGCTCTGCCAGGGAAACATCGCACCCCGGTACCCCGCAGCGCGCGCCGCGGCGCGGGCCGCACCGAGGCGTTCATGGCGGTAATTGAGCAGGGCACTGGCTAGCGCTGGATTCTGGAAATTCAGGACCGGGAAGATGAATATCTCGTCCCAGAAGACATGGCCACGGTAGGCCTCTCCGTGCCAACCGCGCGCGGGGGCTCCGACGTCCAGGCGGATCGAGTGGGGTGACACGGTCTGCAGCAGGTGAAAAATGTGCAGGTGCAGGACCGTCTCGAACCATTCGTTGGCAGTGTCCAGCTCGATGTCGAGGCGATTCCAGAGCACGTTCCAGGCCGCCGCATGCCGCCCGGCGAGATCGCGGAACCCAGCCGCGCCCTGCGCGGCCTGGCGGGCTTGCAGCAGGCATTCCGAGATCGCGCGGTCCCGGGAGGTGTACAGCGCGGCGATCTTCTCGACCGTTGCCGGGCGCTCCGGCTCGAGGCTGAGGGTGAGGGTGTGCCCGACGAAGCCCGGCTCGGCGACCAGGCATCGGTCGGCTAGGGCTGGCGTGCCGCCGACAAGGACCCTGCTCCGGGCGGCAATCGCGATCCGGATGCGGGACTGGCTGGTTTCCGCCTCCAGTTCCACGGTCTCGCCGTCGGCCTCGGCGGCGTGCAGCACCGCGAGGTGATGCCCGTCCAGGTCGCGGTAGCGCTTCACCCCGGAGTTGCTGACCCGTCCGTCCAGGCCCGAGCAGACCTCCAGCGTTCCGGACCAGTTCTCGGCCGTGAAAGTGGTCTCCAGGCCGGCCAGGTGCGGGTCCTCCATGCTGACGAACCGGCGCTGCACCATGCTGGTGCGGCGCCCGTCCGGCTCCTTCCAGCGCAGGTGCCTGGTGAGCGTCCCCCGCCGCAGGTCAAGCTCCAGGCGGTGATCGAGGACGTGGGCGTCCCGGACGTCGAACCATGGCCCGTCCGCCACCCGGAAGGACAGCGGCAGCCAGCTCGGCAGGTTGACCAGATCCTCATTCTCGACCACCCGGCCGGCGATCTTGGTCTGCCGCCGGTTGTACAGCCCCGCCACGTAGGTGCCCGGATAGCTGACGTCGTCGGCGCGCGCCTCGGGCAGGGCGCCGCGGGTCACGAAGTATCCGTTGCCCAGCGCGCCCAACGCCTCCCGCAGCCCCTGACGCTCCGGGTCGAAGCCCTCGTAGACCAGGGACCAGGCGTCCGGCGGCCGCTCCTGCTGCCGCCGCCAGCGCTCCGCAGCCGCCTTCCGCTGCTCAAGCCGGCCGTCCGCCAGGGACTGCCGGGACACGTCGTCGAGGGTGGTCACGACCAGATCCGCGCCTGCCATGACCAGCTGGTCCCGGTCGCCGAGGCGGGCCACGCCAAGCGCCGTCATCGCTCCCCCGGTGGCCGCCTGAATCCCCGTCACCGCGTCCTCTATCACAAAGCATCTGCCTGGCGCGACGTGGAGTTCCTCGGCCGCGGTCAGGAAGATCATCGGGTCCGGCTTGCCACGCGGGAAGTCGCGCCCGGTGATGTCGGCATCGAATAGCTCTAGCAGAGTCAGTCCCGGGCGGACGAACGGATAGTCCAGTCGCTGCTCGGCGGCGAAGGTGTCCAGCCGGATCTGGCGCAGGAACAGCTTGGCGTTCTTAGATGAGGACGCCGCCGCGACCGGGATTCCGGCACCCTTGACCGCGAGGATGAAGCGGAGCGCGTCGGCGAAGGCCACGAACGCGCCCATCTCAATCAGCTTGAGCAGATGTTCCTGCTTGGCCGCAGCGTACTGCTCGCTCCGGAGGTCGACGTCAGGCACGCCAAAGTACTCCAGGGCCGCGCGTGCGCCGGCGGGCCGCGGCATCCCGGCCATCACCTGCTGATAAACGGCCAGGGTGAACCGTTCAGGAAGGTAGCTGGTCTGGGCGCGGATGTCGCGCCACTCGCCCTCCATCAGCTCCTGCAGCGCCTCACGCCATGCCCGGCCGTGCGGGGAGTCCACGAGCACCCCATCGACATCGAAGATCGCACCCTGAAATCCCACGGCTGCACCTGCCCCTCCCGGAGATCGAGTGACGCTGAGGCCGTTTCAGTAGCACGGCTGCGTCAGCTCACGCCTTGCCTTCTGGATGAGCGCTAACCTGCCGGAGACTCTCTCGCGTCAGCGCACTCATCGGCCCCCGCATCCTCGGATCTCCTTACTTGACTTGCTTTCTCGCATCACGCGGAGGGAATGCGCAGAGGCGAAGGTAAGCGATGGGAGGGACCGATAGCCATCAAGGCCGCAGCCGGGACGTCAAGCGACGACACGGCTGCGTGCAGGCGGCGGTCCGGACGCCGCTCTCTCTTGCCGAACTCGCGCACCCCTCGCGGGCACAAGCGGACCGGGTGAACTCCCGCAACGGCTACCGGCGCCGGGAGTGGGACACCCGGGCCGGGACCGTGGAGCCGACGATCCCGAAGCTGCGCCAGGGGACCTATTACCCGCAGTGGCTGCTGGAGCGGCGGCGCCGGGCCGAGCGGGCGCTGGCCACTATGGTGGCGACCAACTACCTGCTGGGCGTCTCGACCCGGCGGGTGGAGACCCTGGCGGAGTCGCTAGGCGTGACGAAGCTGTCCAAGTCGCAGGTCAGCGTGATGGCCGCGGAGCTGGCTGAGATGGTGGCCAGCTTCCGGTCCCGGCCGCTGGACGCCGGCCCGTAGACCTTCCTGTGGACCGGCGCGCTCACCCAGAAGATGCGGGAGGGCGGCCGGACGGTGAACGTGCACGCCCTGATCGCCACCGGCGTCAACGCGGACGGGAAGCGGGAGATCCTCGGCCTGGACGTCGCGGCCGCCGAGGACGGCGCGGGGTGGCTGGCGTTCCTGCGCGGACTGGCCGCCCGTGGCCTGTCCGGCGTGCAGCTGGTCACCTCCGACTGCCGTCACGGGCTGCGCGATGCGATCGCTGCCGTGCTGCCCGGCGCCTCCTGGCAAAGGTGCCGGGCGCACCGAAGCCGTAAAGAAATAACGTGGTGGGTCTTGGTTTGGTGTTTGATGTTGCGGTATGGCGATCTCGTCCGATGTGCGCGACCAGGTGGCGCTGAGGTTGGAGGTGCTGTCGCCTCATCTGAACGAGCGGCGGCGGCGGTTGCTGCTGGGGGCGGAGGCCCGGTTGCTGGGTTCACCACATGCGATGCCCTGCTCGCCTTCGCAGACAGTGACCTGTGCCCCGCACGGGCCACGGTCATCGACCGGCTGTCCCACCCGGCGCTGACCGGGCTCGCCCGGCGTGAACTGCATGACCTCACCAGCCGCCTGGCTGCGGCAGGCCGCCCAAGCCGAACGGCTCTCTTACCAGCGACGCGGCGGCCCGCGCCAGCCCGGCACCCGCGGCGGTGTCTTCCATCAGAAGATCAGTAACAGCGAACGCGTCCTGCTCGCCCTTCTCTACCACAGGAAACTGTGCACGCTGGATGTCCTGGCCGGCGCGTCGGCGATGTCAGCAGATCCGCCGTCGGCGGCGTCATCCGCGAAACCCTGCCCCTGCTCCAGCGCGAAGACCGCCTTCCCCGGCCTGCGCAACCCGATACCGCACAGCCGCCGATCTCCTTGCGCCGGAACACGGAAGGACACGACAAGTTGATTCTTTACGGCTTCACTGCGCCCGTTCACTGCGCCCGCAATCTCGCCACGAAGGTGCCCAAGTCGGCCCAGCCGTGGGGGTCCACCCTGGTGCGGACCATCTTCGAGCAGCCCGACGCGGCCCCGGTGCGGGCCCAGCACGCCCAGGTCGTCACCGCCCTGGAAGCCAGGTTCCCCGCCGCCGCGGCGCACCTGGCCGAGGCCCGCGACGACATCCTGGCGTTCACCGCGTTCCCCCGCGAGATCTGGCGCCAGATCTCGCGGGGGAACAACCCCAGGAACGCCTCAACAAGGAGATACGCAGGAGGACCGTTGTGGTCGGCATCTTCCCCGGCCGGGACGCCATCCTGCGCCTTGTCGGCGCGGTTCTTGCCGAGCAGAACGACGAATGGACCGAAGCCCGCCGCTATATGGGTCCCGAAGTCCTCGCGGCCGGCGGGAAGAAGGGAAACACCACAGAAACTAGCGGGAATGACGTGACAGTTTGGGCCATTGGTGCTCAAATAGAAACCGATCGCGAGGTGGTCATCTCATACACCACCTCCCGGGACGTGGTCCGCTGGCCCGCTGGCCCGCTGAAAGAGCGCTGTTCCCTAACCCTTTTCGCTGGTAGAGCACGATTCGCTGGCGCGATACATTGAGCTGCTACCTCAGGTCAGGCAGCGGGCAAGGCCGGGTGGGTGGACGTGATGACTAGGTACCTTGTCGTGGCGAACCGGACTCTGCAGGCGTCCGAGCTACGGGAAGAGCTTCGCAGGCGAATCGAAGCGGGACCGAGTTCTTTCTACGTGCTCGTCCCGAACACCAGAGCGGCAGACTATGAGCTCGTGCCCTCCGGCGGCGTGCTGCCACCCAGCATGACGTGGTGGGTGACGAATTACGGCGGCCCGCCCACGGACGAGGAGGCGAGCACGCAGGCCCGGCAGCGACTCAGCCAGATACTGGCCATCCTCACTGCGCTGGGCGTGCCCGTCGAGGGCGACCTCGGGAGTGCCCACCCGCTCGAGGCCATGGAGAAGGTGTTTCTGGATCACCAGTTCGACGAGATCATTGTGGCTGTGCTGCCCCGGCGGGTTTCGCGCTGGCTGAGGGCCGACCTGCCCCGGCAGGCGGAGCGCCGGTTCGGGCTGCCGGTCACGACCATCATCACGAAGCGCTGACCGTCCGGCTGGCCAGCAGACCGCGGCTCCGGTGCCCATCGCCATCGTCACGTGCCCCGGCCCGGAAGGCTCGCTCAGTCTAAAGGTTTCGCTTAACTATCTGCGCCGAAACCCTTAATAGACATTTACGAGGTCGCCTGGCATTGTGATGTGTGAGCAGGATGGATGCGGCGAAGCGGCTGAGATGGAGGCCCGCTCCACCTGCTCCAGTGAACAACGAAGTTTTGTGCCTAACTGGTCGCTGCGCCATGGCTCCACGAGGCCCGCGCTCCTCATGCAGGTACGCCTTTGGAGTCAGCCTTGAAGGAAATACTCGACGCCATCCTCAGCTCCGACAGCTCGGCCGCGGACTTCGCCGCGCTCCCGATACCGGAGGCCTACCGGGCAGTCACCCTGCACCGGGACGAGGAGCATATGTTCGACGGCCTCGACCCCCGCGACCGGGATCCCCGCAAGTCCCTGCACGTGGAAGAGGTGCCAGTCCCCGAACTCGGCCTGGGTGAAGCGCTGATCGCCGTCATGGCCAGCGCGGTCAACTACAACACGGTGTGGAGTTCTATCTTCTCGCCGATCTCCACCTTCGCCTTCCTGCGCCGCTACGGCAAGCTCTCCGAGCTCACCGCGCGGCATGACCTGCCGTACCAGGTGGTCGGCTCGGACCTCGCGGGTGTGGTGCTGCGCACCGGCCCCGGCGTGAACATCTGGAAGCCTGGCGAGGAGGTCGTCGCGCACTGCCTGTCCGTCGAGCTGGAGAGTTCCGACGGCCACAACGACACCATGCTCGACCCGGAGCAGCGCATCTGGGGCTTCGAGACAAACTTCGGCGGCCTCGCCGAGCTGGCCATCGTCAAGACCAACCAGCTGATGCCCAAGCCCCGGCACCTTACCTGGGAAGAGGCTGCGACGCCTGGCCTGGTGAACTCGACCGCGTTCCGCCAGCTGGTCTCGCGCAACGGAGCTGGCCTGAAGCAGGGCGACAACGTGCTCATCTGGGGGGCCAGCGGCGGTCTCGGCGCCTACGCCACCCAGTACGCGGAGGCCGGGGGCGCCATCCCGATCTGCGTCGTGTCCAGCCCGGCCAAGGCTGAGCTGTGCCGGTCACTGGGCGCCGAGCTGATCATCGACCGCAAGGCCGAGGGATACCAGTTCTGGAAAGACGAGCACACCCAGGATCCGAAGGAATGGAAGCGCCTGGGCGCCAGGATCCGCGAGCTGACCGGCGGCGAGGACGTGGACATCGTCTTCGAGCATCCGGGCCGGGAGACGTTCGGCGCCTCGGTGTTCGTGACCCGCAGGGGGGGCACCATCGTGACATGTGCCTCCACCTCGGGGTACATGCACGAATATGACAACCGCTACCTGTGGATGAGCCTCAAGCGCATCATCGGCTCGCACTTCGCCAACTACCGCGAGGCGTGGCAGGCCAACCGGCTGATCTCCAAGGGGATGATCCACCCGACCATGTCCACGGTCTACCCGCTGGAGGAGACTGGCCAGGCCGCACTGGACGTGCACCGGAACCTGCACCACGGCAAGGTCGGAGTGCTGTGCCTGGCCCCCCATGAAGGCCTCGGCGTGCGCAACCACGAGCTGCGCGAGAAGCACCTCAAGGAGATCAACCGGTTCCGGAACGTGTGAAGATGGAACGGGCATGAACGAGTCTGGCGAGCAGCAGCCACCGCGGCCCCCCAGGGAGCGTCCCTGGCTGATGCGGACCTATGCGGGGCATACCTCTGCGGCGGAGTCCAACGCGCTCTACCGCCGCAACCTGGCCAAGGGCCAGACTGGCCTGTCGGTCGCGTTCGACCTGCCCACCCAGACCGGGTACGACGCCGACCACGTCCTCGCCCGCGGCGAGGTCGGCCGGGTCGGCGTCCCGGTCGGGCACCTGGATGACATGCGCACCCTCTTCGAGGGAATCCCGCTGGAGCAGACCAACACCTCGATGACGATCAACGCCACCGCGATGTGGCTGCTGGCGCTCTATCAGGTCGTGGCCGAGGAACAGGGCGCCGACATCGCCAAGCTCACCGGTACCGTCCAGAACGACATCGTCAAGGAGTACCTCTCCCGCGGGACGTACGTCTTCCCGCCTGGCCCGTCGATGCGCCTCACCGCCGACGTGATCGCGTACACGGTCACCCACCTCCCCCGGTGGAACCCGATCAACGTCTGCAGCTATCACCTCCAGGAGGCCGGGGCTACCCCGGTCCAGGAGATCGCGTTCGCGATGTGCACCGCAATCTCCGTCCTGGACGCCGTCCGCGCCTGTGGACAGGTACCGGAGGAACGGATGGGCGAGGTCGTCGGACGGATCTCCTTCTTCGTCAACGCGGGGGTCCGGTTCGTCGAGGAGATGTGCAAGATGCGGGCCTTTGCCCGGCTCTGGGACAAGGTCACCAGGGAGCGGTATGGCATCGCCGACCCGAAGAGCCGCCGCTTCCGCTACGGCGTGCAGGTGAACTCGCTGAGCCTGACCGAGGCGCAGCCGGAGAACAACATCCAGCGGATCGTCCTGGAAATGCTGGCCGTCACGCTGTCCAGGGACGTCAGGGCCCGCGCTGTGCAGCTACCGGCCTGGAACGAGGCACTGGGCCTGCCACGGCCCTGGGACCAGCAGTGGAGCCTGCGCATCCAGCAGGTGCTCGCCTACGAATCGGACCTGCTTGAGTATGGGGACCTGTTCAACGGCTCCGCTGTGGTGACGGCCAAGACCGAGGAACTGCTGGCGGGCGCCGAGGTGGAGATCGCGACTGTGCTGGCCATGGGCGGGGTGGTGCCTGCCGTGGAGTCCGGCTATCTGAAAGCCCAACTCGTCGCCTCGCACGCGGCCAGGCGCACCCGCATCGAGTCCGGCGCGGACCAGGTCGTCGGGGTCAACTGCTTCACGGCCACCGAGCCCAGTCCGCTCACCGCCGACCTCGAAACCGCGGTCCAGCAGGTCAACCCGGCAGCCGAGCGGCAGATACTGGGCAACCTGGCGCGGTGGCGCAAGCAGCGTAACGAGGCCGCGGTGCTGGCCGCGCTGGACCGGCTCAAGGCTGACGCGGCGCAGGCCGATGTCAACCTGATGGCGGCCAGCGTGGCCTGCGTCCGGGCGGGCGTGACCACCGGCGAATGGTCCTTTGCGCTGCGGGACGTGTTCGGCGAGTACCGGGCACCCACCGGTGTCAGCGGCTCCGCGGTGCTGGCCGCCGCCGAGCCGACCGGGGAGCTGACCGCCGTCCGCGCGGCCGTGGCCGCTACCGCCGGGGAGCTCGGCGCGGGCAGGCTGCGGCTGCTGGTGGGCAAGCCTGGCATGGACGGGCACTCCAACGGCGCCGAGCAGATCGCGCTACGGGCCCGCGACGCCGGGTTCGAGGTGATCTACCAGGGCATCCGGCTCACCCCGGAGCAGATCGTGGCCGCCGCGGTCGCCGAGGACGTGCACTGCGTGGGGCTGTCGATCCTCTCCGGTTCCCACGGCGAACTGGTGCCCCAGGTGCTGCGCCAGCTCCGCCGGGCCGGGGCGAAGGACCTCCCGGTAGTGGTCGGCGGGATCATCCCGCCGGCCGACGCCGAGTCCCTGCGTGCCCAGGGGGTGGCCGCTGTCTTCACCCCCAAAGACTTCAGCATCACTGCCGTCATCGGCCGCATCGTCAACGAGATCCGGCTCGCCAACAAGCTCCAGCCATGGCAGAGCCGACCCGGCAGCCTGGCCGGTACGGCCTGACCGTGCGGGGGATGGACGCTCAGCGGCATGGGCCACGCTTGGCTGCGGGCCGGTCGCTGGCGCATCCTGAGCCGTACCGACCGTCCCGCACCAGCCCGCCGACAAGCACCGCAACCTGCAAAGGATGGCGCGACCTGACATGATCACAGCCCCGGCTGTCCCGACGAACCGCCTGCACCTCCGGCGCTCCTGCCTGGCCGTCCCGGGCAGCAGCCCGCGCTTTCTGGAGAAGGCCCAGGGCCTGCCCGCGGACCAGGTGTTCCTGGACCTCGAGGACGCCTGTGCGCCACTGGTCAAGGAAAGCGCCCGGCACTTGATCGTCAACGCGCTGAACAACGGTGACTGGACCGGCCGAACCCGCGTCGTCCGCGTCAACGACTGGACCACCCACTGGACCTACCGGGATGTGATCACAGTGGTCGAGGGGGCGGGCCCTAACCTGGACTGCGTCATGCTGCCGAAAGTGCAGGACGCCGAGCAGGTCAAGGCGCTGGACCTGCTGCTTACCCAGATCGAGAAGACGATGGGCTTCGAAGTCGGCCGGATCGGTATCGAAGCCCAGATCGAGAACGCCAAGGGCCTGGTGAACGTGGACGCGATCGCCGCCTCGTCGCAGCGACTCGAGACCATCGTGTTCGGCCCCGCCGACTTCATGGCCTCCATCAACATGAAGTCGCTGGTGGTCGGCGAACAGCCACCCGGCTACCCGGCGGACGCCTACCACTACATCCTGATGCGCATCCTGATGGCAGCCCGCAGCCATGACCTCCAGGCCATCGATGGCCCCTACCTGCAGATCCGCAACGCCGACGGCTACCGGGAGGTCGCCAGGCGAGCCGCCGCCCTGGGTTTCGACGGCAAATGGGTCCTGCACCCGGACCAGATCGCCGCCGCCAACGAGATCTTCTCACCCTCGCAGGAGGACTATGACCACGCGGAGCTGATCCTGGACGCCTACGACTGGTGCACCTCGGAGGCTGGCGGGGCCAAGGGGTCGGCCATGCTCGGTGACGAGATGATCGATGAAGCCTCCCGCAAGATGGCCCTGGTGATCGCGGGCAAGGGCCGCGCGGCGGGCATGCAGCGCACCTCGAAGTTCGAGCCCCCGCAGGCGTGAGGAGGACACCGGGATGCAGTTCGGGCGGACATACGAGGAGTTCGAGGTCGGTGCGGTCTACAAGCACTGGCCCGGGAAGACGGTCACCGAATACGACGACCACCTGTTCTGCCTCCTCACCATGAACCACCACCCGCTCCACCTGGATGCGAACTACGCGGAGCAGACCACCCAGTTCGGCAGGAACGTGGTGGTGGGGAACTACATCTACTCCCTGCTGCTCGGCATGTCGGTGCCAGACGTCTCCGGCAAGGCCATCGCCAACCTGGAGGTCGAGTCACTGAAGCACGTGGCGCCGACCTTTCACGGCGACACCATCTACGGCGAAACCACCGTGCTCGGCAAATGGCCATCCAAGTCGAAGAATGACCGGGGCATCGTCCAGGTCGAGACCCGCGGCCACAA
The DNA here is from genome assembly GCA_963837515.1 of uncultured Actinomycetes bacterium. Classification (GTDB taxonomy): domain Bacteria; phylum Actinomycetota; class Actinomycetes; order Streptosporangiales; family Streptosporangiaceae; genus RYN-230. Next base: position 165,868 of record CAWINT010000007.1, on the reverse strand, counting down.
GCAAGACGGCACCCTGGTGTGCGTATTCCGCCGGAAGGTGATGGTGCCGACCGGGACCTACATCAAGGAACGCGGCGGCGAGCAGCCGGGCCGTCCCGAGCCGTCCGCCTGACCCCCCGCCCCCTCAGCCCAGCCCTCACCCACACCGCTCTCTTCCTACCTGGAGATACGGAGCCGCCGCCATGGGACGCCTGGCACAGACTGACGGCCTGACGGAGTTCCAGCAGGACATCCTCGCCACAGTGCGGGACTTCGTCGGCAAGGAGATCATGCCGGTCGCAACCGAGCTGGAACACAAGGACGAGTACCCCACCCAGATCGTGGAAGGGATGAAACAGCTTGGCCTGTTCGGGCTGACCATCCCCGAGGAGTACGGCGGTCTCGGGGAATCGCTGCTCACTTACGCGCTGGTGGTGGAGGAGATCGCCCGGGGCTGGATGTCGGTGTCGGGCATCGTCAACACCCATTTCATCGTCGCGCACATGATCGCCCAGCACGGCACCCAGGAACAGAAGGACTACTTCCTGCCCCGCATGTCGGCTGGCGAGGTACGCGGCGCCTTCTCCATGTCGGAGCCGGGCCTGGGCTCGGACGTCTCGGCGATACGCACCAAGGCGGTGCGCGACGGAGACGACTACGTGATCAACGGCCAGAAGATGTGGCTGACCAACGGTGCCACCTCAACCCTGGTGGCGGTGCTTTGCCGGACCGACGAAGGCCACGACGCGCCGCACCGGAACATGACCACCTTCCTGATCGAGAAAGAGCCGGGCTTCGGCGCCAACCCAAGGGTGCCGGGTCTGACCGTGCCGGGGAAGATCGAGAAGATGGGGTACAAGGGCGTCGACACCACCGAGCTGATCCTGCAGGACGTCCGGATCCCCGCTGACCGGGTGCTGGGCGGGACCACCGGTCAGGGCTTTTACCAGATGATGGACGGTGTCGAGGTCGGCCGGGTCAATGTCGCCGCCCGCGGCTGCGGTATCGCCCTCCGTGCCTTCGAGCTGGGCATCGCCTACGCGCAGCGGCGGCACGCCTTCGGCAAGCCGATCGCCCAGCACCAGGCAATCCAGTTCAAGCTGGCCGAGATGGCCACCAAGGTGGAGGCCGCCCACCAGATGATGGTGATGGCAGCCCGCACGAAGGATTCCGGGCACCGGAACGACCTCGAGGCCGGCATGGCCAAGTACCTCGCCTCCGAGTACGGCAAGGAGGTCGTGGAGGACTCTTTCCGCATCCACGGCGGCTACGGCTACTCCAAGGAGTATGAGATCGAGCGCCTGTACCGGGAGGCCCCGATGCTGCTCATCGGTGAAGGTACCGCGGAGATCCAGAAGATGATCGTGGGCCGCCGGCTGCTGGAGGAGTACCGGATCGATGGCTAGCAGATGGCCAGGGCCAGGCCGCAGGGCGAACGTCCCGCCGGTTCAGGCCCGTGGGCTCTCCTGGATCTTCTGGCTAACTGATGTGATGGTTTCTGAATATCTGGCGCCGGGCTGGTCCCTGCTGGCTCGCCGCAGTATGGCCAGCACCACCATGTGGACCAGAAGAAGGATGTGATCAACCGTGGCGGCCACAACGAATAACCACGCACTCACTGACACCACGCGCACGCCGGGTGAGTCAGCCGAGCCCGAGGCCGCCAATGCAGTCGGCATGCTCGACCTCGTCCTGCCCGACGCCACCCTCGGCACGCTGCGCCGGTTCCGGCCCGATGCCAGCATGTTGCGGTACGCGACCCGGCTGGCCAGCCGTCCGGGCACGGTGGCCCGGCGGGCCGGCCAGCTGGCCGGGGAACTCGTCGGCATCGCGACAGGCAATTCGGAGATCGCTCCGGCGCGCAGAGACCGCCGGTTCGCAGACCCCGCGTGGAGTGAAAACCCACTGCTCAAGCGCGCCGTCCAGACCTACCTGGCCATCGGCGGGACGGCCGAGGAGCTGCTCGCTGACGCCGAGCTGGACTGGCGGGACAATACCCGCCTGAAGTTCGTGCTGACCAATCTCATCGCCGCCACCGCGCCGAGTAACTACCCGCTGATCAGCCCGGCTGCATGGAAGGCGTTCATCGACACCGGCGGGCTCAGCGCCGTCCGGGGTGTCCGTGCCCTGGTCTCGGATATGTCCTCGGCCCCGCACATCCCGACGATGGTGGCACCTGATGCGTTCGAGGTCGGCAAAGATCTCGCGGTGACGCCGGGAGCAGTGGTGGCCCGCACCGACGTTTACGAACTCATCCAGTACAAGCCGACCACACCTACCGTGTACCAGTTCCCGCTGCTCATGGTCCCGCCAATGATCAACAAGTACTACATTACCGATCTCGCGCCCGCCCGCAGCATGCTCGAGTTCTTCGTGGGGCAGGGGTATCAGGTGTTCGTGCTCTCCTGGGCCAACCCGGGCAAGATCGCCAGGAACTGGGATCTGGACACCTACGGTGAAGCAGTCGTGGACTCGATCGGCATGCTGCGCGACATCACCAAGGTGCCCAAGGTCAACGTCATCGGGCTGTGCGCCGGCGGCATCCTCACCTCGATGGTCAGTGCGCACCTGAGCGCGATCGGGCAGCTCGATCAGGTCTCCAGCCTGGGCCTGGGCGTGACGCTCCTCGACATGACGGAGGCGGGCACGACCGTCGCGCTGATGGACGAGGGCACTGCCGAAGGGTCTATCCTCGCCTCCCGCGTCCGCGGCTACATGGACGGGCGCACGCTCGCAGAGGTGTTCGCCTGGCTCCGGCCCAATGACCTGATCTGGAACTACTGGGTCAACAACTACCTGCAGGGCAAGACCCCGCCGCCGTTCGACATCCTGTACTGGAACGCGGACACCACCAGGATGCCCGCGGGGCTGCACCGCAATTTCATCGAGATTGCCATGGACAACGCACTGACCAAGCCGGGTGCCGTCAGCATGCTCGGCTCCCCCGTCGATCTTTCCAAGATTGACGTCGACAGCTACGTCGTGGCTGGCATCGACGACCACATTTCACCGTGGCCATCGGCCTACCGCGCCACCCAGCTGCTCGGCGGCAACTCCCGGTTCGTGCTCTCCAACAGCGGGCACATCGCCGCCATGGTCAACCCGCCAACGAACCCCAAGGCAACCTTCCGGCTCGCAGCCGGCAACCCGCCCGACCATCGCGAATGGCTGGCCCAGGCCGAGACGGTCCAGGGCAGCTGGTGGCCGGACTACACCACATGGCTAGCGGACCGAAGCGGCGACATGAAGCAATCCCCGCGCAAGCTGGGCAACGCAAGCTTCCGGCCGCTGTGCCCCGCACCAGGTACCTACGTCCTTCAGCGGTAAGAACTCTCGCCGAGCACTACCCCTCGCGGAACTGGACGCCGAACCCGCCGCGGGGGTAGTGCCATTTCAGGGCGCCTGGGGCGGCGACCGCGAGGCAGGTTCCGCACTCAAGGCAGGCGGCGTACTCGACAGAGATGGTCCCGTCGGGCTCCTCGGTGTAGACGTGGGCCGGGCAGCAGGCGACTATGGCCTTGCCGGTTCCGGTGGCCTTGGCGATCTCCTGGTTGACCTCGATGTGGCATTCCTGCTCATCGAGGTTAAAACGGTTCTTCGTCAGGCGCTCAGGAACGGACAATGGTTTCATAGTGCGCGTGCTCCTGAAATGCCGTCGCGGACCAGTTGCCTCATCTTCACCGGCGACTGGGCCAGCGTCTTGCGTGCGACGCTGAGGAGATGCCGACGAGGCTGGGTGTCAAGGTTGAACGCGCTGTACATGACGTCTGCGAAAAGCTCGCCATAGTCCTTGTACATGCGCTCGACTTCAAGGAAGGCGGGCGCCCTGGCGTAGGTCTTCATGTCCTTGCCGGCGTAAGACGCAAAAAATCTCTCCCGGTACCCGGCCAGGCCTGCCTTGGACGTGTCATTCTGCTCCAGGCCGGAGATGATGCCCTCGGCGGCGGCGATCGCAGACGCGACGGCCAGGTCCATGCCGCGCACGGTCAGCCCGGTATTGAGAGTGAGCCCGGCGGCGTCACCGACGACGAGCATGCCGTCCATGGTGATCTCGCCGATCATCTTCATGCCGCCCTCGGCGACCAGATGGCAGCCGTACTCGGCCAGTTCTCCGCCCTCGAGGTACGGGGCGATGAACCGGTGCTCAAGGAAGTGGTCGAAAATGTCGGTGACGACCTTTTTCTTGGCGGTGAGATCGTCCAGGCGCACGACCACGCCAACGGAAATGGAGTCTATGTTGGTGTACAGAAATCCGCCGCCGCCGACTCCCTGGGTGCAGTCACCGACTGCGGCGATGGCCGCGCCCTCATCGCCGGTGAGGTTGAATCGTGCCTCGATCGTCTCCCTGGGCAGCGACACCACGGATTTCACGCCGACAGCCAGGTGGTTCAGCGGCTCGTTCTTGCGCAGCCCGGCCTCCTTGGCGATAAAGGAATTCACCCCGTCGGCCGCGACGACCACACGGGCACGCAGTTCGTCCTCACCGGCCTGGACGCCCACGACGCGCTGGCCAGCGGTACCGTCCTCGGTAAGCACCCGGTCCACCCGGACCCCGGGCATGATGAGGACGCCGGTCTCCTCGCACTTCTCGGCCAGCCACGCATCCAGCTTGGCGCGCAGCACCGTGACCGCGTTGACCGGGTCCGCCAGGCGCGTGTCCTGGTAGTCGATGCCGACTGAACTCCCGGCATTGAGGAAGTTGATGTAGTTGCGCGTGATCCGGCGCTCGACTGGAGCCTCGTCGAGGAACTCTGGGAATACCTCCTGGATGCCGCGGGAGTACAGCACGCCACCGGAGAGGTTCTTCGCGCCCGGTGCCTCGCCCCGCTCGATCAGCAGGACCGAGCGCCCCTGCCGGGCGAGCTGGTAGGCCGTGACGCAGCCGGCGATACCGGCACCGATGACGATGACTTCGAAGTCAGGCTCAGCAGTTTCTGGCATCTGGCACCGTCATTTCAGGGCGGCGGTGATCGCCGGCACGAGCTGGTACAGGTCACCGACCAGGCCGTAGTCGGTTTCTTTGAAGACCGCGGCGTTGGGGTCGGAGTTGATCGCCACGATCGTCTCCGCTCCCTGCACCCCGACCATGTGCTGCAGCTGGCCGGAGATGCCGACCGCGAAATAGAGCTGCGGGGCGATGTGCGCGCCGGAACTCCCGATGTAGCGGTCCTTCCCCATCCAGTTCAGGCCCTCGGCCACGGGGCGAGAGCAGGCGATCTCGGCTTTAGCGGCCTTGGCCAGCGCCTCGATCATGACGAGGTCCTCTTTGGCCTTGAGGCCGCGGCCGACGCCGATCACCCGGGGGGCGGCGTTGAGGTCAACCTCGTCGAAGCCGGACGTCTTGGTCTCGATCACCTTCATGGGCAGGGGCGTGGCGGCCGCCTCCTCGATGGGCACGCTCCCGCCGCCCGCAAGCGGGACACTGCCGCCGTCCAGCAGCAGGGCTACCGGGCCGGAGACAGCGACGGTCTCGTCGGCGATGTCGCCGAAGACCGCGTTGACCACGACGACGCCGTCGCCGTCGGCTGAGACCGAGCGGGCCCCGGTCAGCACGGCCGCCCGCAGCCGGGCTGCGGCAGCGCCAAGGAGTACCCGCTCGCCTGGGTTACGCCCGCCGAGGACTACGCGCGGTGACTCGGCTGCGACGACGTCGGCAACAGCTGCGGCGAAGGCTTCCGTAGGTGCGTCGCCCGGCGCGCCGCACCAGACCACCTTGTCCACACCGCTCGCCGCCACCGTCTCGGCCACCGACCGGGGCCCGGCCACGACGGCCGCGACCGGTCCCCCGAGGGAGCGCGCAACCGTGATCAGGTTGCCGATCGCCGACTGATCCCCGACGACGATCCAGGCGTTCACGCTCAATGTCCACTCCTCTCTCTCATCCCGAGCGTTGTCACAGCGCGCCGGCACCGCGCAGGGCGGTGACGAGCTCCGCAGCGGCAGCCGCCGGGTCGGCAGTGTCAAGGATCTGGCCCTTGCGGGCCTTGCGGTCCGGCCGCGACCTGCCGGTGACCGTCATGACCGCGCCCCTCTGAGGCACGTTCAGGGCCGCCAGCTCCAGGCGCTCTACCGGCTTCTTGCCTGCCGCGAGAAGGTCCTTCATGCCGGGCACGTGCGGCACCGCGGCATCGGCGGCCGCAGCCAGGACGGCGGGACCGGAGATCTCGAGAACCTGCGTGCCACCCGGGACAGCGCGCTCGACGCGGAGCGTGCCGGCCTGGCCGGACGCGGCTGTGACCTCCGCAACAGCCGGCCAGCCGAGTTCGCCGGCCAGCACCGTCGGCACCATCTTGGCCGCCACGTCCACCGACGAGTCGCCAGTGATGACAAGGTCCACCTCGCCGATGTGCCGGATCGCCTCGGCGAGCACCGCAGCCACCCCCGATCTGCCGACGTCCGTCAGGGACTCATCCTCGATGATCACCACTCGATCCAGGCCGCGCGAAAGGGCGGCCTTGGACGCAATGGTCGCACCGACGCCCTTACCCCCGGCCGTCACGCCGATCAGCTCAGCATCCGTAGCCTGGGCGAGACCGCGCGCCAGTTCCATGGCCACGGGGTCGTAGGTGCTGATGCCGGGTTTCGCCCGGCTCCAGTCCACAGTGCCGTCAGCACGGACCGTGGCCTCCTCCGGGTCACAGGTCCACTTGTAGGCGACCACAATTCTCATAACGCTCCTCCCGGCAGAGGTCACCGCGGCAAGCGGGCACGATGACTGACCGAAGACATTCGCGGCACCTTTCGCGCATCGGCCTACAGGCCCGCCTTCTTGACGACCGCGCTGCCATCTACGACCATTTCGCCGCGTTGATTCGACACCGTGGTCCTGAGCTTGATGATCCTCTTGTCATCCCGCTTCTCTGTCACAGTCGCTACTGCCGTGATGGTATCGCCGATCTTGACCGGGGCGGTGAACTTGAGGTCCTGCCCCAGGTAAATTGAATTCGGGCCCGGGAGCCGGGTACCCAGCACCGCCGAAATCAAGCTTGACACCAGCATGCCATGCGCGACCCGCTCCTTGAACAGCGACTTCCTCGCATATTCCGCATCAACGTGAATGGGGTTGAAATCCCCGCTGAGACCAGCGTAGAGCAAGACATCTGCCTCGGTGATAGTTTTGGCAAACGACGCCGCGTCACCCACCCTGATCTCAGAATAGGCTAGCTCAGGCATAAATAACGTCCTTTCATCCGCAGCGTGCACGTTTAGCACCCGCGTGGTTGATTCTTACCCCAGGCAGCTTCTCGCAATAACCATGCGCTGCACCTCAGATGTTCCCTCGTAGATCTCAGTGATCTTGGCATCACGCCAGTTTCGCTCCACCGGATAACTTTCCGTATAACCGTACCCGCCGTGGATCTGAATTGCCTTGCCGGCCACCCGGGTGGCCGTCTCCGAAGCAAAAAGCTTTGCCATCGCCCCTTCCGTTGAATAAGGACGACCTTGGTCCTCATAGGAGGCGGCGCGATAGGTAAGGAGGCGGGCGGCATCTACCTCGGTAGCCATATCGGCTATCATCCACTGAATAGCCTGCAGGGCCGCGATCGGCTTGCCGAACTGGACACGCTCCTTCGCGTACGCTATCGACGCATCGAGCGCCGCCTGCGCTATGCCCAGCGCCTGCGCGGCGATGCCGATCCGGCCGCCATCGAGTGTCTGCATTGCGACTTTGAAGCCGTTGCCTTCCCCGCCCAGGAGCGCATCCCTGGGAACGTGGCAGTTAGTGAAGTAGAGGGGCGGCGTACTCGAGCCGCGAATCCCCAGTTTATGCTCCGCCTCGCCAACGGAGAACCCCGGGGTGTCTTTCTCGACGATGAAGGCGCTCATCCCGCGCGTCCCCTGCCCCGGATCGCTCTTCGCGAAGACGATATACACCTCGGCGTACGGAGCGTTGGAGATGAAGATCTTCGATCCATTCAGAACATAGGAGTCCCCGTCCAGCACCGCCGTGCAGGTGCCCGCACCCGCATCCGTTCCTGCGGCGGGCTCGGTCAGGGCGAAAGCGCCCAGGCGCCGCCCGGAGGCCATGTCGTAAAGATACTTATCCTTCTGGGCCTGGCTGCCGAACGTGAAGATCGGCCAGGTGGCGAGCGTGGTGTGAGCCGTCATGATCACGCCGGTGGTCGCGCACGCTCTCGACACTTCCTCGAGCGCTATTACATAGCTCACGTAGTCCGCTCCGGCACCGCCCACCTCCTCGGGGTAGGGCATGCCCATGAGGCTCAGGCCCGCCATCTTCGGCAGGACCTCCTCAGGAAAACGGTGGTCGCGGTCGATCTCGGCCGCGACCGGCACGAGCTCGGCCTCGGCGAACTCCCTTACCGTGCTGCGGACCAGCTCTTGCTCGTCAGTCAACTCGAAGTCCATGTAAGGCACCTCTCTAATGTCGGTCATCCCGGGCCTGGTTCAATACCTGGTTCCAGGACGGCCAGTTCTTCGGCAAGAGCGGCCGGAACTGAAATTTCCTTGCAGTTCTCCCCGACCAAATAAATCCTGTATCAGGAGGAGTGTCCCCGGACGCACGTAACACATACCACCCTGCCAATATACATAATGTTAACATAGGCTGATCGGTGCTGGCCGTGTAGGGCCGAAGGTCCCCGCATGTCGGTACTGGTGCTACTGGAGCGTCGCATGAACGGAGTTCTCTCACGAGGTAGGCGGTGCCGGAGTAACTTGCGGGTCTGGCCCAGTGAAGGACGGCAGTGGTCGGTCCAGCCGTCGATGGGGGTCTCGACGGCGGCAGAGAGATCGCGGATGCGGTACGGCGCGATCCGCGGATTCTTCGCTACGCCTGGATTGCTGGGTGCCAGTGAGGCTCCGCCTCTCACCGCCTAGCGCGCCAGCCCAGCACGTCCCGCTGGCGCAGCGGGCCCGTGCGTGGTTGCTGCTGGTCAGATGGCTCGCCGTGGTTCATCCGCGCGTGCATGGGGGGTGGTTGCGGAGGGTGTCATGGGCGCACGCGTGGTGACGGTGCACGAGGTCCTCGGCGGGCATGTGCAGCTGGACATCGAGTGCCTGGACCGGGTCTACCTCGCCTACGTGCCGATCCTGCAATCCAGCGGGCAGGTGGTCGCGTTCATGACCCAGCACCTGGGCCTGCCGATTCCCTCCCCGGCGATCTTCGACAAGATCGGGCAGAAATTCCGCCGGGCAGTGGCCGCGTTCTTCTTCCCGCTGGGGCATAATCCGGGCGGGTTCCGGGTCTGATGGCGGCGCCTGCAGGCGGCTGCGACGATGAGCTGGGCAACACGCACCTGATGCGGTTGGCGGCCCGGTTCGCCCGCCGGGTCAAGGCGTGGGCGACCGCGAACTGAGTCCCGGTGATCTACTGCAAGGCCGGGGAGCGCAAGCACCTGATCGCCGGGGAGTACCTGGCCAGCCATGAGGTGGGCACGGGGGTGTTCCTGGTGCTGGCCGCGAAGGCACCGGCGGGCGTGTGGGAAGTCCGCCGCTCGGCCTCCACCGGCGTCATCGGCAACATCGCGAAGAAGGCGGCGTATGTCAACCACTATTCGTTCCACATCATGGACCCCTGGTGGGGTCATGTGACGATCAAGATGTCCGGGCACCCGCCGTTTCCCGCGCAGGTCATCCTCAACGGCCACGAGTACGTCGCGGCCGTCGCCCAGGCAGCGGGGATCGGATTCGCCAAGGAGGGCAACTGCTTTACTGGCATCGCGGATCCGCAGCGCCTGGCCCAGGTCGCAGATACCTTGCCGCAGTCTGCGGCTATAGGGCGCCTGGGCCAGGTCTGTGACCGGTGGATCTACTCCGCCTGCCTGTGCTCCGGCCTGGACCTGGCCGGGCAGGCCCGCAGCGGGTTCGCCTACTCCTATTCCATCTACCAGGCCGAATACAGCCGCAACCGGCTGTTCCGCTCCGGCGGCCAGATGGAGGACCTGTTTCACCGGATCTGCGACCAGGCCCGGTCGCGGCTGGACATCCCCGGCGCTGCGGACCATCTTCGGGCTGAAGAACCGGCCCCGCCCGAACCGGGCCGACGGCCCGCCCGCGCAGGAAACCGTGACCGGGAAATCCCAGTACGGCCTGACCTGGTTCACGGTGGCCTTCGGGCGCCTGCAGTGCAAAGCCTACACCAAGGGGCGAGCACGTCCTGCGTTCCGGGGCCACCGTGCACAACACCAAAGAGCTGCGCTGCCGCCGTAGCCTGGAGAACTTTCCCGAGATCATCACCCGGCTGGCCAGCTTGGCCGGCCGGTTCGCCACCGCCCTCGACTGCGCCGACATCAGCTTCATGACCGACGGCACCCTGGACAAACTGCCGCGGCCGTCCCGGCCCGGCGCCACCCGCACCGGCGGCATCGGCCTGAACAAGCCCCGGGCGGCTATACCAGCCGGCAAGCCGCCTACGACCTGCGCAAGCTCCGCGGCAAGGGACTCGCGGTCAAGCCAGCCGGGACACGCCGCTGCCACATCCCGCCCGGCGCGGCCCGAACCATCGCCGACCTGCTGGCATTGCGCGACCACGTCCTCGCACCGGTCATCGCCGGAGTCCGCACTCCCCGCCGCGGACGCAAACCCGCGCACTGGACCGCGATCGACCGTGACTACGAGACCCTCCGCATCGGCATGCAGGATCTCTTCCACGACCTCGGGGGTCACGCCTGCTGCGGTCGCCGCCGCATAGACAACATTTTGTCGATCGGAGAAATGCAAGCTCCTAGCGCATGGCGCAGTTGCCTGCGGCTGGGCGCGGCTCATGCGCAAGTATTCCCTTCGCGACTATTCCTTCGCGACATGCAGCGGAGGCGTGGCCCAGGCGTGGCCCGGTGATGGCGGGACGTTCGACCCTTGCCAGGGCGCGGTCTTTCAGTGCAGCATCGAAAGCAAGGCACCAGGACAGCGGGGCCGACAGAGCACTCGTCCGAACGAGGGGACGGCGCTGATGGCGGTGACACCGCATCTCGGTCTGCGCCCATGTTCGCGGGAAAGCTGGATGTTCGCGGGGAACGCGGGAAACGTGGATCAGGTGCTGGTCATATCCAGGGCAAACGGTACTGCCGGCCGACCTGGCCGACCTGAGGAATTCGTCCGCGTCGGGTGCTTAATGGCTCCGGGCCGACCTGCCTGCATAGCCGGGCAGATCTGGGCAGCCGCCGCGGGCCTGTACACGTGAGGGGAACGTCATGACCGAGCTGAACGATATCGTGGTGCTCGCTGCCACCCGGACCGCCATCGGCCGGTATGGCGGTGCCCTCGCGGGCGTCCCGCCATGCGACCTGGCGGCCACAGTGGTCCGCGAGGTAGTGCGCCGGTCCGGCGTGGATCCGGATGATTTCGGCCACGCGGTGTTCGGCAACGTGATTCACACCGAGCCCAGGGACATGTACCTGAGCCGGGTCGCCGCCGTCAACGGCGGCCTGCCAGTGACCATGCCGGCCTTCACGGTGAACCGGCTCTGCGGCAGCGGGCTGCAGGCTATCGTCTCGGCGGCCCAGGCCATCACCCTTGGTGACGCTGAGGCCGCGGTGGCAGGAGGTGCCGAGTCAATGAGCCGTGGCCCGTACTGGCTGCCGGGCATGCGCTGGGGCCAGCGGATGGGAGATAGCGCGGTCATCGACCCCGTGGTTGGCGCGCTGAACGACCCGTTCGAGAGCTGCCATATGGGTGCAACAGCAGACTACGTGGCCCAGGAGTTCGGGATCTCGCGCGAGGATCAGGATGCGCTGGCGGTCGAGAGTCACCGCCGGGCCGCGGCGGCGGTAGCGGCGCACTACTTCGACGAGCAGATAACACCCGTTCATGCGCCCGTCAAGAAGGGCACAGTCGACGTAGTTACCGATGAGCACATCCGGCCCGACGCCTCCATAGAGAGCATGGCCCGGCTGCGCCCGGCGTTCTCCAAGGAGGGCACGGTGACAGCCGGGAACGCCTCGGGAATGAACGACGCGGCGGCCGCCGTCGTGCTCACCAGCGGCACGTACGCGAGCAGCCACGGCCTGCAGCCGATGGGCCGCCTGGTCGCCTACAGCCACTCCGCCGTCGAGCCCAGGATGATGGGCATCGGCCCGGTGCCAGCGGTCAGGAAGGTACTGGACCGGAGCGGCCTGAAACTCGACGAGATAGACGTGATCGAGTTGAACGAGGCGTTCGCGGCTCAGGCCCTCGCGGTCATGCGCGACCTTGGCCTGCCGTCAGACCGGACCAACCCCAACGGCAGCGGCATCTCGCTGGGCCACCCGGTTGCCGCGACCGGCGCCATCCTGACCGTCAAGGCGCTGTATGAGCTGAGGCGGGTGTCCGGCAGGTACGCGCTCGTCACCATGTGCATCGGCGGCGGCCAGGGCATAGCCGCGATCTTCGAGCGTGTGTGATCATATGCCGGTAGCTGAGTCGCGCGAAGTACCGGTCGGGCAGAAAGCCGATTGGGGCGGGCTCATCCGGTGCGGGCGCGGCCTCAGCGGCCCGCAGCAGCCCGCCAGATCCGCACGGCCTGCTGCCCGGCGTTGACCGACTGCTTGACGCAGCGTCCCTTGCCTGTCACGGGGTCGGCTCCGTCTGCCTGTCACGGGGTCGGCTCCGTCTGCCTGCCACGGGGTCGGCTCCGTCGCTTACCCAGAGCCAGTGGTGGAACTGGGTCGCCCCGCCTTCCCTGGAGCGGTACCTCCCCTGGTGCTCCCGCGAGCCATCCGTAGCGAACCCTCCGTAGCGAGGTCGAACATGGCCGGGACTTACAGGATCCAGGTAACGGCATGCGAGCTATGAGTGACCGGAAAATTAGGCACCGCCAGCGAACGGAAGCGGCTACCCGGCAAGTCAGCGACGGGTGGCTCGAACGGTCTTTCGACCCGGCTGGTAAGGACCTGCGGCCTCTGGTGTCGGCACTTTGCCTCCGCGACCATTGCCCGGTAAGTAGTGGTACTGAAATGGCGGGGGCGACGTCATGTACCGGGATGAGATCACGTGGAGAATCCGGCTGACCCTGTCCGACGATCCGCAGAGCCGGGCGCTGTTTCACGAGGCCCTAGCTGACCAGCCGGTGAGCGCCCTCCGCTTGGTACCACGCAGTACCGGCAAAGCCGGGATTACCGGTGAAGTGATGATCGAGCTTGCGCAGGGCGAGGCCCTGGGCATCCTCCTCGGCGCACTGCACATGATCAGCCCGCAGGTCTTCGTGACCCGCGCCGATCCGCCGAGGCCACCAGGCACTAGCCCGGAGTTCCTTGCCTCACACTAGCTGCCGCCAGGTGACCCTGGTGGTCATGCACGTTCATCGATCGTCAAGGTTGTTCAGTTCCTGGTAGCCGGGTGATGTACTGGCAGCTGCTGCAGTCGGGAGTGGGGACGGTGGAGGCCTGCCCTGCGGTGGGGATCGGCCGCGAGACCGGGTACCGGTGGCGGGCCGAGAACGGCGGCCTTCCGCCGGGCGGCTGGCCGAGGCCGCGCGGTCGGGCCGGGTATCTGTCGCTGCTGGAGCGGCCGCGGATCGCTCCCTTTCACCGGCAGGGATATAGGAGTCCGGGCGATCGCCAACCAGACTGAGGCCAGCCTCCTCTCCCCCAGGTCAGGCGGCGGGCGAGCCAGCCTGTAGGCCGGGTTCTGTGCACCAGCCGAAGCTGGCCGACGGCCATCCATCTGGGACCGCCATTGCTGGCAGCCTCGTGCGGTCTACCCGCGAGCATCGGGCGGGCCGCCCTCAATCGCTCGCGCAGTCCCCCGGCGCCGCCGAAACGGCGCCGGGGTCCCTTCTGACCTTGCTCCAGGTGGGGTTTACCAAGCCGCCGCAGTCACCTGCGGCGCTGGTGGTCTCTTACACCACCGTTTCACCCTTACCCAGCCCCGGCACATCAGCCCCGGAGCCGGGCGGTCTGCTTTCTGTGGCACTTTCCCGCGGGTCACCCCGGGTCGGCGTTACCGACCACCCTGCCCTGCGGAGCCCGGACCTTCCTCACCACCGCCGCGCGGAGCGGCGGCGGCGCGGCCGCCCGGCCGGCTCGCCCGCCGTGTTCCTCAGCATAGAGGCGCAACGCCCGATTCCCGCCATGCCACGCCCGCTCCCCGGCCACGCAGGTCGGCCACCCTGGCCCCGCCCCGCCCGCCGGGGCGGCTCAGGCCGCCGCCGGGGCGGCTCAGGCCGGACGGAGGTGTGCGGTGTCGTTGAGCGTGCGCACGACGGCGGGCCCGTCCGCGTACCAGTCGACCTCGCTGAGGCTGGCCACGGACAGGAACATCCGGCGCAACGCCTCCGGAGGGGCGAGCAGCGCGTGCCGCAGCACGGTCTTGATCGGGGTGACGTGACTGACCACGACCACCGTCCCGGTCACCCGGCCCGCGCGCACCCGGTCCAGCGCCGCCAGCACCCGGCGGCCGGTCTCGTCGAACGACTCCCCGCCCGGCGGGGGCACGCTGGTGTCCTTGAGCCACGCGGCGACCTCGTCGGGCCAGCGTTCCAGGGCCTCAGCGAAACTCAGGCCCTCCCACTCGCCGAAGTCGGTCTCCATCCAGCCGTCGTCCACCTCAGCCGGGACGCCGGTGGCCGCCGCCACCTCGGCGGCGGTGCGCCGGGCGCGCTGCAGGGGTGAGCTGACGATCCGCTCCACCGGGCCACGCGCCGCCAGCCGCCGGGCCGCGGCGCGGGCCTGCGCCACCCCGGCCTCGGTGAGCGGGATGTCCCCGCGGCCCGCGAACCGGCGTTCGACCGACAGCGGCGTCTCGCCGTGCCGGAGCAGCACGGTGGTCAGCGGCTCGGGTTGTGCCCCCGCCCAGCTCGGGCCCGGCCGGCCCGTGGCTGAGACCTCCGCTTCCGAACGAAAACTATCCTCCGGCTGCCCCGCCCCGGCCACTTCTTTCCCGGCGGCCTCGTCCATGGCCAGATTCGCCAGCCGGTCGGCGTGGGCGTTCCGGGCCCGCGGCACCCACTGATAGGAGACCTGGCCGAGCCGACCCGCGGCCGCGCCGGCCTGGTCGGCCAGCGGCCGGAGCCCCGGGTGCTTGATCTGCCAGCGCCCGGACATCTGCTCCACGACCAGCTTGGAGTCCATCCGGACCTCGACGTCGGCGCCGGGGGCCAGCTCGGCGGCCGCGGTCAGCCCGGCCACCAGGCCGGTGTACTCCGCCACGTTGTTGGTGGTGACGCCGAGGCTGGCGTACCGCTCGGCCAGCACCTCCCCGGAGGTGGCGTCGCGGACCACGGCGCCGTAACCGGCCGGCCCGGGGTTGCCGCGGGCACCGCCGTCGGCCTCGACGATCAGCGAGACAGGCATGGTCGTCCCCCCGGGCCATTGACCGGCGAGGCGGGGCCCCCGGAGGGGGTCCCTCCGAGGCGGTGATCCCGGGGGGCTCCGGGGAGTCGTCCCCCCGGGCTTATTGACCGGGGAAGGGAGGCCCGACGCAGGAGGGCCTCGCTGAGCCGGTGATCCCGGGGGGCTCCGGGGGGTCGTCCCCCCGGGCTTATTGACCGGGGAAGGGAGGCCCGACGCAGGAGGGCCTCGCTGAGCCGGTGATCCCGGGGGGCTCCGGGGGGTCGTCCCCCCGGGCTTATTGACCGGCGAAGGGAGGCCCGACGCAGGAGGGCCTCGCTGAGCCGGTGATCCCGGGGGGCTCCGGGGGGTCGTCCCCCCGGGCTTATTGACCGGCGAAGGGAGGCCCGACGCAGGAGGGCCTCGCTGAGCCGGTGATCCCGGGGGGCTCCGGGGGGTCGTCCCCCCGGGCTTATTGACCGGCGAAGGGAGGCCCGACGCAGGAGGGCCTCGCTGAGCCGGTGATCCCGGGGGGCTCCGGGGGGTCGTCCCCCCGGGCTAGCACAGCTCACAGCCCGGACTCGGGCGTGCGGACCAGGATCCGGCGGCACTCCTCGCAGCGCAGCACCTCGTCGGGGGCGGCGGCCCGGATCCGGTTCAGGTTGACGGTGTTCAGGGACAGATGGCAGCCCTCGCACCGGCCTCGGCGCAGCGCGGCGGCCCCGATCCCGCCGTGCTGGGTGCGCAGCTTGTCGTAGAGGGCCAGCAGCTCAGCGGGTTCGCCCGCGGCGATCCCGGCCCGGCGGTCGGCCGCCTTGCCGGCCTGCTCGGCGATCTCGGCCAGCGCCGCGTCCCGGCGCCCCGCCACCGACTCCAACTCGGTCGCCAGCGTGGCCCGCTCCTCAGTCAGCACCCCGTGCCGGCGCTGCGCCGTCTCCCGGCGCTCCATGACGTCCAGCACGATCTCTTCCAGGTCGGACTGGCGGCGGGCCAGGGAGGTGATCTCCGATTGCAGGTTCGCCAGGTCGCGCGCCGAACCGACCTGGCCGCTGTCCAGCCGGGCCCGGTCCCGCTCGATCCGGGTACGAACCTGCTCGACATCCGCCTCGGCCTTGCTCTGTTCCCGGCCGAGATCCTTCTCTTCCGCGTCCACGGTGGCCATCTGGTCGTGCAGGCCGCGGTTCCGGGCCGCCATCTGCTCGGCCTCGGCGATCTCGGGCAGGGTCCGCCGGCGGTGCTCGAGCCTGCTCAGCTCCGCATCGACATCGGCCAGTTCGAGCAGCCGCTGCTGGGCCTCGGGGGATGCTTTCACGGGTCTCCACGTTAGCCTGCTGCCGGCGTGAGCGGAAACCGCGCGCTTCTCGCGTCAGGACGACAGGGCGACGTGCACGATCATCGGGCTGGTTGGGCGGCTGGCCCCGGCGGCCGGCTCGACGGTCAGCGCCACGGTGTCGCCGGAGCGCAGGCCCGACACGAGGACCGGCGCGGTCACCCCGTGCCGCGGCACCGGCAGCATCCCGGCCGGCCGGGCGTGGCCACCCCCCACCAGCCACAGTTCGTAGCGCTGCGCGGCCGGCAGGACGGGCAGCCGGGTAGCGGTGAACACGAGGGCCCGCTCCTGGTGTGACATCACGACCGTGGCCATGCCCCGGGAAGTGGCCTGGGCCGTCATCATCCGCACGTCCGGCGCGCCCAGTACCGCGGCGACCGCCCGGGTGCGGGACTGTTCCTGGCTGAGCTGCTGCTGGCTGTGGTAGGCCAGCCCGCCGAAGGCCAGGGCCACGGCCAGCGCGCCGCAGGCGGCCGCCATTCCCCAGCGGCGGCCCGTCAAGGAGAGCCGGGCCGGGCGGGCGGGCCGGCCGGGCCGGGCGGCCGGAGAGCCCGGTCGGGTCTGGGCCACGGCGGCCATCACCCGCTCCCGCAGCCCTTCCGGAGGCGGGGCGTACGCGGCCGCGGCCAGCATCGCGGTGGTCTCACGCAGCCCCCGCGTCTCCTGGCGGCACGCCGGGCAGCCGGCCAGGTGGCGATTGAACCGGGCCCGGTCGGCAGGCCCGAGAGCGTCGAGCGCGTAGGGCCCGGCCAGCGTGTGCGGGTCGGTGCGGTGCAGCGGCGGCCAGCGCATGGCTACCCCACCCCCAGGCAGTCGCGGAGCCGGATCAGCCCGTCCCGCATCCGCGTCTTGACCGTGCCGACCGGCACGTTCAACAGGCCGGCCACCTCACGGTAGGTGCGCCCCTGGTAGTAGGCGAGGCTGATCGATTCCCGCTGCAGCTCGGTCAGCGAGCCGAGGCAGCGGCGGACCCGTTCCGCGTCCAGCCGGGCGGCCACGCTCTCCGCCACCATGTCGTAGTTGACGTCCGGGCGGCCCACCCGCTGCTCCCGCAGCACCGAGGCCTGCTCACTGCGGACCCGGTCCACGGCCCGCCGGTGCGCCAGGGTGAGCACCCAGGTCTGCGCGCTGCCCCGGCGGGCGTCGTAGCGGGCCGCGTGCCGCCACACGTCCAGCAGCACCTCCTGGGCGACCTCCTCGGCCTGGGCCGGGTCCCGGAGCACGCTGCGGGCGATGCCGAACACCTGCCCGGCGACCTGCTCGTACACCGCGCTGAACGCGTCCTCGTCCCCCCGGGCCACCTGGACCAGCAGCCCCGCCAGCCCCGCGCCGCCCGGTGCGGCGGCCCGACCGCCGTCCTGGCCGGGCGGCGGGCGCCTGGGCTGGCCCTCTGTCATCCCCACGTTCCTTATTCGTCACGGGATTACGCTTGGCTTGCCTCTATCATGATCGACGGCAATCCGCGCCGTCATCGGCTACGAATAGCACCTGTGAGAGAACGTTCACAGCTCCCCCAGGCCGGGCGCGGGGTCCTGGTCGGCCTGCTGACCGCCTGGGTGGCTCTCGGCGTCGCCCAGCTGGTCGCCGGGATCGGACGGCCGCAGGGCTCCCCCATCGCCGCGGTGGGCAGCCTGGCCATCGACCACACGCCGCCGTGGCTGAAGAACTTCGCCATCTCGGCCTTCGGCACACACGACAAGATGGCGCTGGTCATTGGCATCCTGGTGGTGCTGGCCATCCTGGCGGCCGGCATCGGGCTGGCGGCCATGCGCCAGGTCAGCTACGGGCTGGCGGGCCTGGCCGGCTTCGCGGTCATCGGCCTGACCGCCGCGCTGACCCGGCCCGATGCCACCGCCTGGGATGCGCTGCCGACCCTGATCGGGGTGGCGGCCGGCGGCTATGCGCTGACCCTGCTGGTCCGCGCGGCCCAGCGGCCCGCGCCGGCCCGGACGGCACCGGCCGCCGCCGGCCCGCCCGGCCCGCCGCCCGAACGCACCCGGGGCGACTGGGCCCAGGGCGGGCCGGGCGCGGCCGACTGGGTGCCGCGCGGCCCGGCCCCTGCCGTGCCTCCTGCCGCCCCGGCACCCGGCTCCCCCGCCGGGGCGGGCGCCGCCTTCCGCAGCGGGCCCCCGATCCCACCGGAGCCCGCGGCCGCTGGCCAGCGGCCGCCGGGGCGGCGGGCCTTCCTGGCTGCGGGTACCGTCGCCCTGGCGGCCGGCGGCGTCGCGGTGACCGCGGGCCGCTCGCTGGCCGAACGGTCCAACGTGTCCGCCGCGCTGGCTAGCGTGCGGCTGCCGCGGGCCGCGCACCCGGCGCCGCCGCTGCCGCCCGGCACCAGCCTCGACGTCCCCGGGCTGTCCTCGTTCATCACGCCGAACGGGTCGTTCTACCGGGTGGACACCGCGCTGCTGCTGCCCGAGGTGACCCCGCGGAACTGGCAGCTGCGGATCCACGGCCTGGTCGAACGGGAAATCACCATCGACTTCGCGGAACTGCTGCGCCGCCCGCTGCTCGAGAACTACATCACGCTGACTTGCGTATCGAACCCGGTGGCCGGCCCGTACGTCGGGAACGCCAGGTGGCTGGGCGCCAGCCTGGCCAGCCTGCTGCGCACCGCCCGGGTCAAGGCGGGCGCCGACCAGCTGCTGTGCACCTCCACCGACGGCTTCACGTCCGGCACTCCGATCGCCACGGTCCTGGACGGCCGGGACGCGCTGCTGGCTGTCGGCATGAACGGCGCCCCGCTGCCGGTCGCGCACGGCTTTCCGGTCCGGATGGTGGTGCCCGGCCTGTACGGCTACGTGTCCGCTACCAAGTGGGTCACCGACATCAAGGTGACCACCTTCGGCGGCGAGGCCGCCTACTGGGCCCAGCGGGGCTGGTCACCGCGGGCGCCGATCAAGACGGAATGCCGCATCGACGTGCCCGGCGGTTCGGTCCGGGCGGGCCGCATCCAGGTCGCCGGGGTGGCCTGGGCCCAGCACAAGGGCATCGACGCGGTCCATGTCCGGGTGAACAGCGGCGCGTGGCAGCAGGCCCGGCTGGCCGCCGTGCCCGGCATCGACTGCTGGCGGCAGTGGGTGTGGGACTGGGACGCGACCCACGGCCCGCATGTCATCGAGGCCCGGGCCACAGACGCCACCGGGTACACGCAGACCGCCGCCCAGGCGCCTCCCGAGCCCAACGGCGCCAGCGGCTACCCCAGCGTCACCGTCTCGGTGCGGTAGCGGCAGCTGATCAAGATCGTGATCATGACTTCAGTGTCGTCAGAACGACACCTATCTCATCATCACGATCTCGGGGCGGGGCCCGGTGGGGCGCCTGGGGCAGATGAGGTTGGCCGGCTGTGCTACAGGAGCTGGTCGCGGATCTGGCCGGAGAGGTAGGCGCTGAGCCAGCGGCCCAGTTCGTCGAACACCCGCTTACGGGCGGCGCTGCCCGGCTCGCCGGGGAGGGCTTCGCCGGGCTCACCGTCCTCGATCCGCAGCCAGGTGACGTGCTGGCCGAGCCGGATGGTGGCGTTGCCGCCGGTGATGACCGGCAGCGTGAGCAGCCCGCCTGCTCCCCCCGGGGCGTCCCAGTCCGACGCCGGGCACAGCACCAGCACCGGGCAGCTGATGTCCAGGCCACGGCGGACCCGCCGCCGGATCGCGGTCAGCAGTGGCGGCGGCCGGCTGGCCGGGTCCAGCGCCAGCATCCGGCCCAGCCACGCCCCGCCGCGCAGCGACGGGCCGGCCAGCACCAGCGCGTCGGCGGGCTGGCGGCCGCGCCGCGCGTGGCACCACAGCGCGCCGATCAGCGCACCGGTGCCGTGCGCGCCGAGCACCACGGTCTCGATGCCGTCGGCGTCCCGGACGTGCGCGGCCGCGGAGTCCAGGCAGGCCAGGTACTCGGCCAGTTCGCCGGCCCGGCCGCCGGGCTGGGCCGGGCGCTCGGTCTCGCTGAGCCGCCGCAGGTCAGCCACGTAGAAGTGGAAACCGCGGTCGGTATACCAGGTGGCGACGTCGGCCGGGACGAAGGGATCGTCCATGCAGTGCAGGTAAATGATGGCGCGCTTGGTGCGGCGGGCGCTGCGCCGTCGCAGCACGGCCCCGTCCAGCCCGGCGATCCCCGGTGACTCCCCGCCCAGCGGGAGCGTGACCGCCTCATATCCCTCGGCCGCTCCGTCGATATCCGTGATGATGCCCATGACTCCCCCGTCGCGGCAACCCGACCCTGCTGTGCCCCGGCCTGCCCCGGTCCTGCCGCTGAACACGGAGCGTCATTTCGCAGTGTGACACCGTGACCACGGGAGTAGCGGGGAAACACGCCAGGGCGCCGGATCACCGGCCGCACGTTTGCCGTCAGGCGGGAGAATTCGGCCCTCGGGTGCCGC
The DNA here is from genome assembly GCA_963837515.1 of uncultured Actinomycetes bacterium. Taxonomy (GTDB): domain Bacteria; phylum Actinomycetota; class Actinomycetes; order Streptosporangiales; family Streptosporangiaceae; genus RYN-230. The sequence goes on along the minus strand of CAWINT010000007.1, from coordinate 144,981 downwards.
CCCGCCCGCCCCGGGCCGTAGCCTCGAGGCATGCCCAGCGGTGAGCCTGACCTGATCGAGATCGAGCGCAAGTTCGACGTGGCTGACGGCTTTACGCTGCCCGGCCTGGCCGCACCGGGCGTCAGCGTGAGCCCGCCGGAGGTCTACGACCTGTCCGCGGTCTACTTCGACACCAGCGACCTCCGGCTGGCCGCCGTGCCGATCACGCTGCGCCGCCGCACCGGCGGCACCGACGCCGGCTGGCACGTCAAACTGCCGGTCAACGCGGACACCCGCCGGGAGCGGCACTTCCCGCTCGGCCCCGAGACCGGGGCGGGCGGGGCGGCGGCCGTCCCGTCCAGCGTGCCGGAGGCGGTGGCCGCCGTGGTGGCGGAGTGGACCGGAGGCGCCCCGCTGCGCCCGGTCGCCCGGCTGCAGACCCGGCGCACGGTCCGGCGGCTGACCGGGCCGGACGGCAAAGTGCTCGCTGAAATCGCTGACGACGAGGTCACCGGCTCCCGGCCGGACCCGGAGGACGCGGCCCGGTGGCGGCAGACGGACGCCTGGCGGGAAATCGAGGTGGAACTGGTCGAGGGCGGCCGCGACCTGCTGGCCCAGACGGCCAGCCGGCTCATCGCGGCGGGCGCCCGGGCCTCGCGGTCCCCTTCCAAGCTGGCCCGGGTCCTCGGCACCGCCGGGCGTTAGCCGCCCAGGGCTCCGGGGTCGATCAGCTCGCTGACCGGGCGGCGGGCGGTGGCGGCCGTGGTGTGCGCCCGGCCGAACTCCAGCACCAGGTGCGGCATGCCGGTCAGGCCCAGCCGGGAGCGGACCAGCGCCCGGATGGCCGCCGACTCGGTCGGCTGGCTGTTCAGCGCGGCGAACACCCACCGGCTCGCGGCGTGCAGCAGGATCCGGTTCAGCGCCTGGCCGGCGCGCAGCCAGTCGGTCGGGGTGTCCCCGCCGGTCACCAGGATGGCCGCGGCCGTCTGCGGCTGGTAGCCGGCCTCCAGCCGGCCCCGGCCCCGGCCCAGGTCGAAGTCCCGCTGGGCCAGCGGCCCGTCGGCCGGCCCGTTGGACGGCAGGCCGGCGACCGGGAGGCCCGCCGCCGTGGTGGCCGGGTAGGCATACGCTGGGATGCCGTCGCGGGCGGGACTGTCCGCGGCCCGGGTCCAGCGCCGCAACTCGGCCCGGACCCGCGGGACGCGGCGCTGCCACCGGTCCGCTTCGAGCACCAGGCGGCGCAACCGGATGCGGGCGGCCCCGTCCAGCAGCACCAGGGCCGCGCCCTCCGTCACCGCGTCGTGCTGCAGCGCCGGCAGCAGCCCGGCCGGCAGCGCGCCCGCGCTGAACGGTCCCCGGTGGGTGTGCCGGTGCGGCACCGCGGCCATCATCTCCCACTCGGCCGGGCTGGGCGGGGCCGCCCGGCCCAGCTGGACCCGGGCCAGCAGGTCGCGGCGCTCCGGGTCGGGCAGCAGCTCGGTCAGCGGCATCCGGCCCAGGTGCCGGGCCGCGAGCCGCAGCCCGAACAACGCCGCACCGCAGCTGATGAACAGTTCCCGGGCGTGCGGGTCGATCGCGTGCAACTGCCGGCTGCGGTCGGCGTACAGCTCCAGCCCGCCGTCGCGGACCTGGAACCGCCAGGGCTGGGTGTTGTGCACCGACGGGGCCCGGGCAGCCGCGCCGATCAGGTAAGCCACCTGCCCGCCGGGCAGCGGTGTGGCACCGGTGGGTGCGTGCTCCACACCGAGGATGATGTCGGACATGTCTCCCCTTCCCTGCCTCCCGTCAGGGTGCGACGCCGGCGGCCGGGCCTCCAGAGCCGAGTGCCCCCTCACGCCGGGACCAAAGACCCAGGTGAAGCAGGCTACGGCGGCCACCGCGCGGAACTCAGAGCGAAGCGAGAGGCAGCGCCTAGGCCGGCGAGATCCGCAGCACCGAGACTGGCCAGGTCAGCCTTCCGACCGAAAGGGGCGCACATCATGACCAGCGACGGGCGGACCGTGTCCGCTGTGGTGGCCCGTGAGCGGGCTCGCCGGCGGCTCCGCGGCGCGACCGCCGGCGCCGGTATCCTGGGCGTGGCCGTGGCCGGGGCAGTCGCCCTGCACCTGCCCGCGACCGGCCACGCCAGCACGAGCAGCGCGACGGGCGCCTCGTCCGGCTCCAGTTCCGGGTCCGCGGGGAGCAAGTCGTCCAGTTCCGGCGGCTCCGGCTCGGCGAACTCGGGCTCCAGCTCCACCGGCTCGGCGAACTCGGGCTCCGCCTCGTCGGGCAGCAGTTCCAGTTCGGGCTCGCTGGGCTCGTCCTCGGCCCCGGCGGCCAGTTCCGGATCGGCCGGGGTCACCTCGGGAGGTTCCTGATGTCCGCCGCCGACGCCACTGACCTGGGCGCCCCGGCGTCGGCGGACTGGACCGCACTGGGCACCCAGGTCTGGCTGCTGGTCACCGATCCGGCCCGGCTGGCGGAAGGCCGCCGCTCGCTCGCGGCGGAACTGGCCGCCGTGGACGCGGCGTGCAGCCGGTTCCGGGCCGACTCCGAGCTGATGCGCCTGGAGTCACGCGGCACGCCGGACGGACCGGTGCCGGTGAGCCCGCTGCTGGCCGAGGCGATCGCCGTGGCGCTGCGCGCCGCTGAGCTGACCGGCGGGGACGTTGACCCCACCGTTGCCGGCGCCATGGCGGCGATCGGCTACGACCGTGACTTTTCCCTGGTGCCACCGTCCGGTCCCGCGGTCCGGCTGACCGTGCGGGAGGTCCCCGGCTGGCGCCTGGTCCGGCTGGACCCGGCGGCCCGCCTGCTCAGCCTGCCGCCGGGGGTCCGGCTCGACCTCGGCGCCACCGCGAAGGCGTGGGCCGCCGACCGCGCGGCCGCCCGGCTGGCGGGCGAGCTCGGCTGCGGCGTGCTGGTCGGCCTGGGCGGCGACATCGCGGTGGCGGGCGGCCCGCCGCCGGGTGGCTGGCGGATCCGGGTCCAGGATGTGACCGGGCGGCCGGAAGACCCGCCCCCGGGCCCCGCCGCGGTCGTGGTCGTCACCGCGGGCGGCCTGGCCACCTCCAGCACTACCGCCCGCCGCTGGCGGCGTGGCGGCGACGTGCTGCACCACATCCTCGACCCGCGGACCGGGCTGCCCGCCCCGGTGTACTGGCGCACCGTGTCGGTGGCCGCGGCCAGCTGCACCGACGCCAACACGGCCAGCACCGCCGCCATCATCAAGGGCCGTAAAGCGGTGGAATGGCTGGAAAATCTCGGCTTGCCCGCACGGCTGGTCGACGCGGCCGGTAACGTGCGGACCGTCTGCGGCTGGCCTGCCGAGCCGCGGTAGAGCGGGGAGGATGCCGATGAGTCACCACCGCCGGGCGGAGCTGCGCGCGGCCGTGGCGCAACGCCAGCGCAGCCAGGGCCAGTTGCGGACGATGACCGCGACGGCCGGGGTGGCCGGCGTGGCGACCGCCGGCGCGGTCCTGTTCGTGCTGCCCGGCCCGGCGCACACGGCGGCGAGCACGCCCGCGCCGGCTACCACCCCGTCAGCCATCCCTAGCGCCGCCGGTGCGGCCGCCTCCGCCCGGCCCAGCGCCAGCACCCCGGCCCGGCGCGCCAGGCGCGCCCGGCCCGCCCGGCCCGCGGCCGGCTCCGCGGGCCAGCCGGCCAGCTCGCCCGCAGCCGGCGCGGCCAGTGCCGCCCCGGCCCCGAGCACTCCGGCCGCCGCGCCGGTGGCCACGGCCGCGCCGCCGCAGACCGTCTCCGGGGGCTCCTGAGGCGGGCCCCGCCTCACCCGGCCACCACCGTGCCGGCCAGGTTCGTCAGCGGTGTACATCACCTCCCCGATCGGGGGGGTGATGTACACCGCTCCTGGATCGGTGCTGGCTGGCCACCGCGGTGCCGGGCGCCCAGCCGGGTCAGCCGCCGCGGTCAGCCGCGGCCGGGCCCCCGGTTCCGACGGCCGTACCCTCCGGCTCCGGCACCGCCTTCCGGGCGTCATAGCGCCACATCCCGGGCAGCAGCCAGCTGGTGATCAACCCGGTCACGATGCAGAGCAGGCCGCCGGACCAGGCCGCGAACTGCGGCCCGCCGATCGCGGCGGCGGCCCCGGCCTCTCCGTCGCCCAGCCGCGGGCCGCCCTGGATACCCGCGTAGATGAGGCTGTTGACCCGGCCCTGCATCCGGTCCGGGGTGGCCTGCTGCACGATCACCATCCGGAAGACGGCCGAGATCACGTCGGCCGCCCCGGCCACAGCGAGCAGGGCCAGCGCCGCGGGCAGCCAGCGGGCCAGCCCGAACGCGGTGATGGCCAGCCCCCAGGCCAGGACGCAGATGACCACCGCCCGGCCAGCGCCGCGGACGCGGCTGACCCGGCCGGTGAGCAGCGACCCGGCCAGCGCCCCGGCTCCCGGCGCGGCGTTCAGGTAGCCCACCGTGGCCGCGCCCCCGCCGTACACGGTCGCGGCCAGCGCCGGGAACACCGCCCGGGGCAGGCCGAACACCATCGCGCTCAGGTCGATGACGAACACCCCGGCCAGCGGCTGGCTGGACCGCAGGTAGCGGATCCCGCCGGCCAGCGAGGCCAGGCTGGGCGGCTCGCCGCCGCGCTCCGGGCGCAGCGGCGGCAGCCGGGCCACGGCCACGAACGACACCGCGAACGAGGCCACGTCGAGCAGGTACACCAGCGCGAACCCGGCATGCCCGAGCAGCAGCCCGGCCGCTGCGGGCCCGGCCACGGCCGTGACCTGGGTCGCGGCCGACTGCACCGCGACCGCCGCGGGCAGGTCGCCCAGCGGCACCAGGTGCCGCAGCGAGGCCCGCCGCGCCGACCAGTCCAGCCCCTGGAACGCGGCCGCCTCGGCCGTGCAGGCGAACAGCGGCCACAGCCGCGCCGGGCCGAGCAGCACGTTGACCGCCAGCCCGGCCGACCCGGCCGCCAGCATCAGCTGGGTGAACAGCAGCACCCGGCGCCGGTCCCAGGCGTCCACCAGCGGGCCGCCGACCAGGGAGCCGGCCAGCAGCGGGATCAGCTGGCCGAGGCTCACCAGCCCGACGACGGCCGTTGAGCCGGAAAGACGGTAGGCCTGGTAGGAAACAGCAACGATGGTGAGCTGACTGCCCAGCTGCGAGACGAACTGGCCGCCCCACAGGCGGCGGAAGTTGCGATGGCGGCGCAGCGGCCCGGTATCCAGCAGGATGCCGCCCGCCAGGCGCCGCCGGGCGGGCGGTCCGGTCACTAGGCCTCCTGGGGCGGCGGCGGGCCGGGCGGGGGACCCGGCCCCGGACCGCCGGGGACGCTCTACGTATATCGGAGCAGCGCCGGGCCGCCGCTGGGTGCCCCGCCCCGGCCCGGCCACCCGCGGCGCGGCGACGCTCAGAGGAAGTTGAGAGGCTAGCCAAAGGACGGGCTGCACCAGGTCCGGGATGCTTACCGTTGACGCCAGATGAAGCCAGAGGGACGAGATGAACGGAATCACGCAGAGCACGGCGCTGTGGTACGCCAGCCGGGCGACCGGTGTGGTGAGCCTGCTGCTGCTCACCGCGGTGGTGGTGCTCGGCGTGCTGGTTAACCGCCAGGGACGGCTGCCCGGCCTGCCCCGCTTCGTGGTCACCGGGCTGCACCGCAACCTGTCGCTGCTCGGCGTGGTGTTCGTCGCGGTGCACGTGCTGACCGCGATCGCCGACCCCTACGTGACGATCGGCCTCGCCGCGATCGTGATCCCGTTCGCCTCGGCCTACAAAGCCTTCTGGCTGGGGCTCGGCGCGGTGTCCATCGACATCATGGCCGCGCTGATCCTGACCAGCCTGGCCCGGGCCCGGATGAACCGCCGGGCCTGGCGCGCGCTGCACTGGCTCAGCTACGCCGCCTGGGGCTCAGCGGTGGTGCACAGCCTGGGCAGTAGCCCCGACCTGCACCACGGCCTGCTGCTGTACCTGGCCATCGCCTGCTGCCTGGTGGTGGCGGGCGCGGTCATCTGGCGCATCACGCACGCGGGGCGGGAGATCCCGCGGGAGGAGCGCGCCGCCGCGACCCTGGACATGATGTCCCCCGGCACGCTGCGCGACCTGCGGTCCCGCCGCCGGGACCCGGAAAGCATCCGCTGACGAGCCACGAAAGCCGGTAACCGATGACCCACGGCACGACTGTGCCCAACCCCGCCCGCCACGGCCAGCCGCGCGGCCCGGTGCCGCACCGGGGCCCGGCACCGCACCAGGGGGCGGCCCGGGCCGGCGGCCCGGGCGCACCGGGCCGGCCGGTCGCCGAGCCGGCGGCCGCACCGCAGGACGGCCGGGGCCAGGACCTGCCCCGGCTGCTCCCGGTGCACGGGGCGGTGCCGGTGGACCTGCGGACCCACCGGTCGCGGTACGGCGCACCGCCCTACGCCGGCCAGACCGGGCGGCTGATCCCCGTCCTCCAGGCGTCCGGGCTCACCGGCCGCGGCGGCGCCGCGTTCCCGGTGTACCGCAAGCTGGCCGCGGTGGCCGAGGCCCGCACCCGGCCCATCGTCATCGGCAACGGCGCGGAGGGCGAGCCCGCCAGCGACAAGGACAAGTCGCTGCTGTGGATCTCGCCGCACCTGGTGCTGGACGGGCTGCAGCTGGCGGCCGAGGCCGTCGGCTCCGGTGAAGCGGGCCTGTACGTACACCGCAACGCGCGGCTGCAGGAACGGCTGCGCGCCGCGGTGGCCGAGCGGGCGGCGGCCGGCCTCGACCGGGCCCCGGTGGAGATCATCGACGCGCCGCCGCGGTTCCTGGCGGGCGAGGAATCGGCTCTGGCCAGCCGGGTCAGCGGCGAGCCGGCCATGCCGCGGTTCAAGCCGCCGCGGGTCTTCGAGCGCGGGGTGGTCGGCCGCCCGACACTGGTGCAGAACGTCGAGACGCTGGCTCACCTGGCGCTCATCGCCCGGTACGGGCCGCGCTGGTTCCGCAGCGTGGGCACCGCGGAGGAACCCGGCTCCATGCTGCTCACCGTGCACCAGCCCGACGGCCGCCGGGATGTGGCCGAGGCGGCCCTCGGCACCCCGCTGCACCACCTGGTACGGCTGGATGAGGGCACCCAGGCGGTACTCAGCGGCGGCTACCACGGCGCCTGGGTACCCGCCGCGGACGCCGCCCGGATGACCCTGAGCAACGCGCACCTGCGCCCGGCGGGCGCCTTCCTCGGCGCGGGCGTCCTGGTCGGCCTGCCCGCCGACCGGTGCGGCATCGCCGAGACCGCCCGGGTGGCCCGCTACCTGGCGCTGGAGTCGGCTGGGCAGTGCGGGCCCTGCTTCAACGGGCTGCCGCGGATCGCCGCGGCCATGGACGAGGTGGCCAGCCCGCAGCCCGATCCGCGGGCCGTCACCGACATGATGCGCTGGGCCTCCCTGGTGGAGGGCCGCGGCGCCTGCCACCACCCGGACGGCACGGTGCGTTTCATCCGCAGTGCGCTGCAGGTGTTCGGCGGCGAGATCGACCGGCACACCCGCGGGCGGTGCGTGGACCCCTCGCGGCAGCCGTTCCTGCCGCTGCCCCCCGACACGGCGCTGGACGCCGCCGACTGGAGCTGAGATGAAGAAGGAACTCCGCGTTGACCCGACCGCCTGTTCCGGGCATGGGCTGTGCGCCGAGTTGCTGCCCGAGCTGGTGGCCCTCGATGAATGGGGCTACCCGGTCATCGCGGCCGGCCCGGTTCCCCGGGGCTTGGAACGGCACGTGCGCCGGGCGGTGACGGACTGCCCCGCGCTGGCGCTCAAGTTGCTGCCCGCAGTTCAGAAGGTTCGCTGAAGCTTTCTAGAATGTGCAGATAGACGAGGTACAGAGGACTGGGGCCGGATGAGTGAAACGCAGGTGACGCAGCCTTCGGCGGGCCGGTCGGTGCCGGTGCAACGGGCGGACGGCGGCGCGGTGCGGGTACTGGTCGTAGACGATGAGCCGAGCCTGGCGGAGCTGCTGGCGAGCGTGCTGCGGTATGAGGGGTGGGAGATCCGCACGGCCGGCGACGGGGCCTCGGCGGTGCGCACGGCGCGGGAGTTCCGCCCGGATGCGGTCGTGCTGGACATCATGCTGCCCGACTTCGACGGGCTGGAGGTGCTGCGCCGGATCCGGGCGGACAGCCCGCAGGTGTGCGTGCTGTTCCTGACCGCGAAGGACGCGGTGGATGACCGGGTCGCCGGGATCACGGCAGGCGGGGACGACTACGTGACCAAGCCGTTCAGCCTGGAGGAGGTGCTGGCCCGGCTGCGCGGGCTGCTGCGGCGGGCCGGGATCTCCCGTTCGCGCAGCGAGACCCAGCTGGTCGTCGGCGACCTGGTAATGGACGAGGACGCACGCGAGGTACGGCGGGGCGACGAGCTCATCGAGCTGACCGCGACCGAGTTCGAGCTGCTGCGGTTCCTGATGCGCAACCCGCGCCGGGTGCTGTCGAAGGCGCAGATCCTGGACCGGGTGTGGAACTACGACTTCGGCGGCCAGGCGCACGTCGTCGAGCTGTACATCTCCTACCTGCGCAAGAAGATCGACGCGGGCCGTGAGCCCCTCATCCACACCGTGCGCGGCGTCGGTTACGTGCTCAAGCCGGCTGGCTGAGGCTCCTGCATGACCGCTCCCGCCGCTTCCCCGGCGCGGCGGACGCCCCCGGGCCGCCGTCACGTCGGATGGCCCCGGACGCTGCGCGCCCGGCTCATCGCCGGGCTGCTGGCGCTGCTGGCCGTGGCCTGCGCGGCCGTCGGCCTGGCCACGTACCTGGTGCTGCACAAAGCCCTGATCAGCCAGGTCGACGGGCAGCTCAGTGCGGCCAGCACCCGCTACGGGCAATGCCTGGAAACCGGCGGCCCGGCCGGGCACGACGAGCCTCATGACGGCACGCCGGCGGGCGACGGGGACCATGACAACGACAACATGCCCGGCGGCCCGGCCATGTGCGGGCGCTATCAGGGCGGCCCGACCTTCACCGCCTCGATCAAGAACTCGGCGGTGCACAACCCGACCGTGGCCAACGGCGAGTGCCACCTGAATGCGGCCGACCGCGCGGCGCTGACGGCGCTGCGCACCTCGGCCGGCCCGGTCTCCGTCTCCCTCTCCAGCCTCGGTCTCTACCAGCTGCTGGCCAGCCCGGGCCGGGACGGCACCACCAACATCACCGGCCTGCCGTTGCGGCCCGTGGAGTCCACGCTGCGGAACGTAGAGATTGCTGAGCTGGTGGCGTTTTCGGCGGCGCTGGTGCTGACGGGGTTGCTGGGGACGGGGTTTGTGCGGTTGTCGCTGCGGCCGCTGCGGCGGGTGGCGGCGACGGCGGCGCGGGTGGCGCAGCTGCCGCTGGCCTCGGGCGAGGTGACGCTGCCCGACCGGGTGCCCGATGCCAACCCGCGCACCGAGGTCGGCCAGGTCGGCTCGGCGTTCAACCGGATGCTGGGCCACGTGGAAGCCGCGCTGGGCCGCCGCGCCGCCTCCGAGGCCCGGCTGCGCCGCTTCGCCGCCGACGCCAGCCACGAGCTGCGCACCCCGCTGGCCGCCATCCGCGGCTACGCCGAACTGGCGCTGCGCCACCCCGGCCCGGTCCCCCCCGACATCACCCACGCGCTGCACCGCGTCGAAGCCGAATCAGCCCGGATGAGCGTCCTGGTCGACGAACTGCTGCTGCTGGCCCAGCTCGACGCCGGCCGCCCCCTGGCCCAGGAACCCGTCGACCTCACCCGGCTGGCCCTCGACGCCACCTCCGACGCCCGCGCCGCCGCTGCCACCCACCGCTGGCAGCTCGAACTCCCCGACGAACCCCTCTACGTCCGCGGCGACGGACACCGCCTGCACCAGGTCCTGGCCAACCTGCTGTCCAACGCCGCCAAACACACCCCACCCGGCACCACCGTCACCACCACCCTGACCACCACCCGCCCCGCCACCACCAACGGCCACCACCCCACCCCCAGCCGCAGCGGCGACGGCACCGGCACCGGCACCGGCGGCGGCGGCAGCCCGGCCGGCACCATCACCCTCACCGTCACCGACAACGGCCCCGGCATCCCCGGCGACCTCCAGCCCACCCTGTTCGAACGCTTCGTCCGCGGCGACTCCACCCGCGCCCACCACGAAGGCCAGCCCCCCTCCACCGGCCTCGGCCTGGCCATCGTCGACGCCGTCACCACCGCCCACCACGGAACCGTCACCCTCACCAGCCAGCCCGGCACCACCCGCTTCACCATCACCCTCCCCCGGCTGGACGAGTCAAAGCCGCCGATGGGCGCGGTCTCCCTTTGACACCTATCGGCCTTATTGATCATGAACTCCGCTGCCGATCTGGCACAATCTGCTCCACGTACCTGATCGCAGGCAATGCGATGGCTGGCCCGCCACAGCCCGGCGGGCCCGCAGCGGTTCACATGCGCCCAGGTCACAGGTGGTAGTGAGTACCGAATGGAGGCGGAATGCTGCACTCGATGCGTTCGTGGCGGCTGGCCCTGATCGGGCCGGCCGTCCTGGCCGCGACCTTTTCCCTGACCGGAGCCGGGTTAACCGCAGCCGGGCGCCCGCACGGTGCCGCGGCCCGCCAGCAGGCTCACATCGCCTTTTCGCGCAGCCAGGGTGATAAGTCGTCGGCCACGCATACGCCCAACGACGGTGACCTGGCCGACGTGCTCGCCCAGTACGACAGCGAGCGAACCGCACCGGCCGCCACCGTGTCCGGGCAGGCCCTCGTCACCGCGCAGCAGCAGGCGGCCGCGCTGCCCGGGACCGGGCCGCGCTGGCAGGAGTTCACCACCGCGCCGTACAACGCCCAGCCGGCCAACTACACCGACCCGTTCTGGTCTAACGTGGGCGCCGGCTTCTCGCTGGTCGGCGGGCGGACGACGGCCCTGGCCGCCACCCCCGACGGTGCCTGGTTCGCCGGGACCGCCGATGGCGGGGTGTGGCGGTCCACCGACCAGGGGCGGCGCTGGGCCCCGGTGTTCGACGCGATGCCGACCCTGTCGATCGGGGCGCTGGCGGTCGATCCGGCGGACGGATCGCTGTGGGTGGGCACCGGCGAAGCCAACCTGTCACAGGATTCCTACGCCGGCACAGGTGTTTACCGGTCGGCGAACGATGGCGCCTCATTCCGCCCGGTCGGCGGCGGCCCGGCCACCGGCAACCCGCTGGTGTCCCGGACCGTGTTCCGGATCGCCTTCGACCCGCGGGGTAACGCCTACGCCGCCACGGACAACGGGCTGTTCCGGTACGCGGCCGCCACCGGCCGGTGGACCGAGGTGCTGGACCCGGCGGGCCCAGCCGACTCCCCGCCGTACGACCAGCAGGTGACGGACGTCGCCGTCCAGCCGGGCTCGGCCGGGAAGGTGGTCATCGCCGCGATCGGCTGGCACGGCCCCGGCAACACCCAGAACAACGGCTTCTACGAGTCCACCAACGGTGGGCTCACCTTCGGCAAGGTCATCCCGGCGGGCGGCATCAACGCCGGGGACATCGGCCGGACCACGTTCGCCTACGCCGCCGATGGCAGCAAGCTCTACGCGATCGTCCAGTCGCCGGCCATGCTGACCGCCGGCGATGAGTCGGTGCTGCAGGGCATCTTCGTCTCCGCCGGCCACCCGGCCAGCGTCACCGGGCCGTGGACGAAGATCGGCGATGAGGCCACCCTGGCCGCGTCCGGCTCGGCCCTCCCGGTCGGCTCCGGCTACGGCGTCGGGGTGCAGGCCTGGTACAACCAGGACCTGGCCGTGGACCCCGGCAACCCGGACCACGTCTACGCCGGGCTCGAGGAAGTCTTCGAGTCCACCAACGGCGGCGGCCGCTGGGTGACCGCCAGTCCCTACTGGAACTACACGCTCGCCTGCGAGAACACGGCGGCGGGCTGCCCCAACACCACCCACCCGGACCAGCACGCCATGATGATCACGGACGGCAAGATCGTCATCGGTAACGACGGCGGTGTCTACAGCCGGCCACTGCCCGACGCCCAGCAGTACGGCGACTGGACCGACCTGAACGCGACGCTGCGGTCCTGGCAGTACTACGACGCCCGGGCGGGCCTGCTCCCCGGGTCCGGCACCGCGGTGTGGGGCGGGCTGCAGGACAACGGCACCTCCCTGGTGACCAGCCGCAGCAGCCAGATGGTCGAACCGGCCGGTGGTGACGGCTTCGACGTGATCGTCGATCCGCGCAACGCCAGCAACATGGTCGGCGAGTACACCGACGGCACGATGTACTCCTCGACCGACGGCGGCCACTCGTTCACCGACGATGTCAGTCCCACCTGCGCCGCCCAGGCCACGGTGGGGCTGACCCCGCGGCCGGACTGCGACCCGGCCGCCCGGTTCGTCACCCCGCTGGTGCCCGACCAGGCGAGCACGGACGTGTGGGTCACCGGCGGCCAGGACGTCTGGGTCAGCAGCGACGGCTGGCACACCACGTGCAACGACAGCGCGTGCTCCTGGAAAGCGGTCTACGACACCGGTGCCGGGAACGCGGTGACCGCGCTGTCCTCTGCCCGCAAGGGCGGTGTCATCTACGCCGCCTGGGTGGCCGGCGGGGGGAACCCCGGCCCATCGTTCGGCTCCGGGATCGCGACCAACTACGGCGGGACGTGGCACCAGGTGAACATGGCCGGGCTGCCGAACCGCTACATCGCCGGGGTCACCGTCGACCCGGCCAACCCGGCGCACGCCTACGCGGTATTCAACGGCTACTCGCGCCGGTGGATACCGGGCGGCGGCACCGGGCACGTGTTCGAGACGACCAACGGCGGCCAGTCGTGGATCGACGTCTCGGGCAACCTGCCGGATATCGCCTCGGACGCGCTCGTGCTCAGCCATGGCCGGCTGGCGCTCGGGACCGACCTGGGCGTCTTCACCGCGGTCGCGGGCCGGGGCACGACCACCACGTGGTCCCGCCTCGGGCGCGGTCTGCCGAACGCATCGGTGAATGACCTCACCGCCGGGCCGGACGGCTACGTATACGCCGCGACCCACGGCCGCGGCGTCTGGCGGCTCCGCTTCTGCAGCCGGCGCGGGCCGGCCCGGCGGTGATCCACGCCGGGGCCGGCCCGCTCAGCCCAGCTCACCGGCGTCCCTGAGGTCATCGAACAGGACCCGGTCGACCGGGGCGACCCTGGCCCGGTCGGCGTAACGCAGCCAGGCCAGCTCCGCGACCTCGCTGCTGGGCGCCAGACGGCCCCGGTAGTCCGCGGTGTAGCAGCTCATCCGCACCATGGCCCCGGCGGGCTGCCCGTGGGCCGCCGCTTCGTAGGTTCCCCGGTGCGCCGCGCTGCTGGGCACGAGGCGGACGGTCAGCTCTTCCCGGACCTCCCGCAGCAGCGTGTCCAGGTCGCTCTCCCCCGCCTCGCGCTTGCCCCCGGGAATGAAGAAGACGTCCACCCCGCGGGACCGGGCGCACAGGATCCGGCCTCCCTCGACCCGGACCCAGGCCACCGTGTCGATCAGCACCCCTGGGGCGTCACTCGCCGCCTTCCGGGCGCAGCACGTCGGTGCCGCCCGGCTCCGGGCCAAGCACATCCGTGCCGCCCGGCTCCGGGCCAAGTTCGTCGGTGCCGCCCGGCTCCGGGCCAAGTTCGTCGGTGCCGCCCGGCTCCGGGCCAAGTTCGTCCGTGCCGCCCCGCTCCGGGCCAAGTTCGTCGGTACCGCCCGGTTCGGAGCCGGGCACCCCGCCGGTGCCCAGCTCGCCCTCGCGGCCATCCGGATCAGACTGCATCGTGGCCTCCCTTCGCAACTTGCTCCCTGCCAGTCTTCAACAGCAGCGGCGGCGGCACCACCCGGGGGCAGGGAAGGACCCTAAGAGGGTTCTCTGAGAGTGCGCAGAATTGATCGGTAGGTCAATTGGGAACAGTGGAATAGTGCAGCGGACGCGGATGGGACGCTGGGTGGCCGGCCGGACCCTGCGGGGACGGCTCATCGCGGGCCTGGTCACCCTGCTGGCCCTGGCCTGCGCCGGGATCGGCCTGGTGACCTACGCGGTGCTGAGCCATACCCTGATCAACCAGCTCGACGCGCAGCTGAGCTCGGCCGGCACGCGGTACGTGGCGTGCATCGAGGAACACGACGACCACGGCCCGAAACCGCCGCCCGGCACGCCCATCACGGCCAACTGCAACCAGACGCCCGGACTGGGGCCCGGCACATTCGGCGCGCGGATGAAAGGCGGCACGATCACCAACGCGGGCGTCATCGGCCGTGGCACCCCCCAGCTGACCGCGGCGGACACCGCGCGGCTGGCCCGGGTGCCCGTCAACGGCCATTTCTACACCGTCGAGCTGGACGCCCTGCACGGCGACTACCGGATCACCGCGGTGGCCGGCCACGACGGCGACGTGCTGATCACCGGGCTCCCGCTGTCCGACATGGAAGCCACCCTGCGCCGGGTCGAGATTGCTGAGCTGGTGGCGTTTTCGGCGGCGCTGGTGCTGACGGGGTTGCTGGGGACGGGGTTTGTGCGGTTGTCGCTGCGGCCGCTGCGGCGGGTGGCGGCGACGGCGGCGCGGGTGGCGCAGCTGCCGCTGGCCTCGGGCGAGGTGACGCTGCCCGACCGGGTGCCCGATGCCAACCCGCGCACCGAGGTCGGCCAGGTCGGCTCGGCGTTCAACCGGATGCTGGGCCACGTGGAAGCCGCGCTGGGCCGCCGCGCCGCCTCCGAGGCCCGGCTGCGCCGCTTCGCCGCCGACGCCAGCCACGAGCTGCGCACCCCGCTGGCCGCCATCCGCGGCTACGCCGAACTGGCGCTGCGCCACCCCGGCCCGGTCCCCCCCGACATCACCCACGCGCTGCACCGCGTCGAAGCCGAATCAGCCCGGATGAGCGTCCTGGTCGACGAACTGCTGCTGCTGGCCCAGCTCGACGCCGGCCGCCCCCTGGCCCAGGAACCCGTCGACCTCACCCGGCTGGCCCTCGACGCCACCTCCGACGCCCGCGCCGCCGCTGCCACCCACCGCTGGCAGCTCGAACTCCCCGACGAACCCCTCTACGTCCGCGGCGACGGGCACCGCCTGCACCAGGTCCTGGCCAACCTGCTGTCCAACGCCGCCAAACACACCCCACCCGGCACCACCGTCACCACCACCCTGACCACCACCCGCCCCGCCACCACCAACGGCCACCACCCCACCCCCAGCCGCAGCGGCGACGGCACCGGCACCGGCACCGGCGGCGGCGGCAGCCCGGCCGGCACCATCACCCTCACCGTCACCGACAACGGCCCCGGCATCCCCGGCGACCTCCAGCCCACCCTGTTCGAACGCTTCGTCCGCGGCGACTCCACCCGCGCCCACCACGAAGGCCAGCCCCCCTCCACCGGCCTCGGCCTGGCCATCGTCGACGCCGTCACCACCGCCCACCACGGAACCGTCACCCTCACCAGCCAGCCCGGCACCACCCGCTTCACCATCACCCTCCCCCGGCTGGACGAACCGGAGGGTGAGGGGGCGACCGCCGTCCGGCCGCGGCACGGCGGAAGCCAGCCGGAGCGGGCAGATTGTAGCGGCCAATGGTCCCGGCAATGCACCGGCCCCCGGAAGACGAACGACCCGGGCAAGCATTGACAGCGAATGGCGACGTCAACCGGCTGCAATCGTGAGCATTATCGTGCTAATGGATCAGGCCAGCCGATTCATAGCCGACTGAGATGTTTTCCGGACCTCGCAGAGAGCGCTGGCCTGCACGATGATGGACATGACCGGCAGAGTGCTGCCGGGGGATGGCTCAAGGAGGCGAGAATGACCGGCCTTGTCTGGCTTAATGTCCCGCTTATCATCCTGGCCTTTACCGCCATTGTCGGCATACCGCTGTGGCTGACATTCTCCCGCCCGGAGGCACACCCGGACTACGGCGAGGCGCGGGCTCACTTCGCGGCCAAGGCCCGGCGGGCGCACGTCGCCGCGGTGGCCGCCGAGCCGGCGCCGGGCGGGCTGGCCAGCGCCCGCCGGCACGCCGGCGCGGCCGCGCCGGTCCCGGGCCGGCGGCACTCCGGATGGACGCCGGCGGGCCGCCGGCAGGCCGGCGCGGCCCGGCACAGCCAGCGGTCAGCCTGACGGCACAGCCAGCGGTCAGCCTGACGGCACAGCCAGCGGTCAGCCTGACGGCCTGGCCGGTCCGGACGGCAGGCCGGCCAGGCCGAGCAGGTCATCGAGAACGGCCGGGAACAGCCGCGCGGCCAGGGTGAGATGGCCCTCCCCGCGGTGCAGGTGCGCCCGCGCACCCGGGATATGCGCCGCCAGCCATTCCCCGTGACCGAACGGAACCATCCGGTCCTCATCCCCCTGCCACACGGCGACGGGCACGTGGCCGATGCCGGACACGCCGAACCCCCAGTCGGCGGCAAAGGCCAGGTCGTCGTCCCGCCACCCGGCGATCCCGCCGGCCAGGGCGGCGCGGAACGAGGCCGCCAGGTATTCGGCGAACCCGGCGGTGACCACCGCCCGGTTGACGGCCGAGACCAGCTCACCGAGGCCGTCGGCGACCTGCGCAGCGGTGATCTGGCGCAGTTCCGCGGCCGCCGCGTCCAAGAACGCGGTCAGCGCGGCCTCCCCGTCGCGGGCCGCCCCGAACTCGGCGATGTTCTCCGGGCCCATCCCGGCCAGCCAGTCCAGCCCGTCGGCGCTGGCGGGCGCCACCCCGGCCAGTGACGCGGCGGCCAGGCAGCGGTCCGGCAGCAGGGCAGCGCAGGCCAGCGCGTGCGGGCCGCCGCCGGACCAGCCGACGGTGAGGAAGCGCCCGATCCCGAGCCCGTCCAGCACTGCCGCCGCATCCGCGGCGGCGCCGGCGACCCGCCGCCCCGGCTGGACCGTGGACCGTCCGTAGCCGGGCCGGGCGTAGAGCACCGTGCGCAGCCCGCGCGCCGCCGCCGCCTCGACCATGGCCGGGTCGGCGACCAGCCCGGCCGGGGTACCCGGGTGGAAGAGCAGGGCCAGCCCGGCATCCGGGCCGGCCGTCAGCACGTCCAGCGCCCGGCCATCGGCGCTGCGCAGCAGGTGCAGGTCGGCTGGCATGGGCAGCAGCCTAGCGGGCGGCCCGGTCAGGGCAGGTGGGTGAGATCCACGCTCTGCAGCTGGGACGATCTGGTGTTGGTCACCAGCAGCGTGCCACCGCCAGGCAGCAGTGCGAACTGGCGGGGCTCCTTCCCGGCAGCCAGGTAACCGAGCAGCGCGGGCCGGTGCGCCAACGCCCGCGGCACGTCGATCACCGCCAGGTTGGCGGCGGACGCCGGGGAGCCGCGATCGGAGTCGGCCACCACGATCCGGGTGCCGTGCTTGACCAGGATCAGCCCGAGGGGAACCGGGCCGACGGTCTGCCGGGCCACCAGCGCGTGGCCCGGGTCGCTGAGCAGCTTGGCGGCGGAGAAGCCGAGCAGGGCGTTCGAGCTGGCCGCGGTGACCCACACGTGCTGCCCGTCCGCCGAGACGACGACCCGGGACGGCCCGCAGCCGGCCATCACGGTCCGGCTGACCGCTTTGGCCGGGTGGTTGGTGGCCGTGCGCACGTCGATGATGCTGAGCACCCCGTTGACCGTGGGGCCCTGGCCCGGGCCGCCGGTACCGGCACTGGTCACGTACGCACGCTGGCCGTCCGGGGACAGCGCGATCCCGATCGGCGTCGCGGTCACCGGGATGAGCCCGATCACGTCGGCCGGGCCGAAGCCGGAGGTGAGCGCCCGCTGCAGGTCGAACACCCCGACGTGGTTCGACTCCTGGAAGGTGACCAGGGCGTACCGCCCATCCGGGGTCACCACCACCTCGACGGCGTGCTTCTGGCCGGGAACGGACAAGGAGCCCACCGGGGTGGCCGGGCCGTGCTCCAGATCGGCAACGCGGAACACGGTGAGCCCACCGCCGCCGCTGACCACCAGGTAGTGGTGGTCCGGCGTGAGCGTCTCGCCGAGCGAGCCGGGCGCCGAGTTGGCCGACAGCAGGCTCGGCGGTGACTTCGCGGTGCTGAACACGCCCAAGTGGCCATTGGTGGTCGAGATGAACGCGTAACCCGGCTGGACCGCCACGTCGAACGGCCCCCCGCTGACGTCGGCCTGCTGGCTGGTGACCGGCAGCTGCCTGGACCTGGCGACGGTTGTGGTACAGCCGGGAGGCGTCAGGAACGCGGCCTGGGTAGCCTGTCCCCCGCTGGCCGAGCCGCCGCCCCGGCTGGACAGGTACAGGCCGCCGCCGACAGCCAGGACGGCTACGCAGCCGACCGCGATCGTGGCCGTCCGGGCGCGGTGCCGGCCCCGGCCACGGCCGGGGCCTGGTCCCCCGGCGGAACCGGGCGGGCCGGCCGGGCCGGACGGGCCCCGGCCGTACGGGCCGCGGGCGGACGGGCCGCGGGCCGGCGGGGTGGCGCCCCGGGCACCGGCGCCGCCGCCCGGGCCCGGGACCCGGGGCCGGCCGCCTCCCAGCATGCCCAGCGCGACCTGCTCGGTGGGCGGTTCACCGGCGTCGGACGGCTCCGCGCCGCGGTCGGCCGGGACCTCTCCCCGGGCCGTCTGCCCCGGCCCGGCCGGTATCACCCAGCCCTGGCCGGCGGGCGTGGCGCCGGAGGGCGGCGCGGCCTCCCCTGGGCTGGTCCCGCGCGCGGTCGCCGGGTGCTGGCCGGCGGCCGGTGACCCAGCGGCCGGTGACCCGGCGGGCGACGGCCCGGCGGGCGGTGACCCGGCGGGTGGCGGCTCCGCGGGCGCCGCCAGCCGGGTCGGCTCCGGGCGCGGCCGGCCGGCCGCCTCGTCACCGGATTCCAGCCCGCAGGCCCGGCGCAGCGCGGCGGCGAACTGCGGGCAGGTGGCGTACCGGTCCGCGGGCACCTTGGCCAGCGCCTTGGCCAGCACGTCAGCCACGGCCGCGGGCAGATCCGGGCGGCGGCTGGTGATCGGCGGCGGCGGCGCCGAGATCTGGGCCCACATGACCGCGATGGATTCGTCCCGGACGAACGGCGGCTGGCCGGTCAGCATGGTGTAGGCCGCGCAGGCCAGCGCGTACTCGTCGGTCCGGCCATCCACCGCGCGGGCTTCGATCTGCTCCGGCGCGATGTAGTCCAGGGTGCCGAGGAACTGGCCGGTGGAGGTCAGCGCGCTGGAGGACAGGGCGCGCTTGCTGAGGCCGAAGTCGGACAGGTAGGCGTGACCGGGATGGCCGGGACCGGTGCTGGCGTCCAGCAGGATGTTGCCCGGCTTGACGTCGCGGTGCACCAGGCCGTGCGCGTGCGCGGCCTCCAGCGCCCCCGCCACCTGGGTGATGATGTTGCAGGCCCGCACCGCGCTGAACGGCCCTTCGTTGTCGATCAGGGTCTGCACGTCGGGCCCGTGGACGAAGCGCATCGCGATGAACAGCACCCCGCCGGCCTCGCCGGCCTCGAAGATCGGGATGATGTTCGGGTGATCCACCGCCGCGGCGGTCCGCGACTCCCGGATGAACCGCTGCCGGAACCCCGGGTCCTCGGCCAGTTGCGGGGCCAGCACCTTCAGCGCGACGGGCCGTTCCAGCCGGGTGTCGTAGGCACGGTAGACCACAGCCATGCCGCCACGGCCGATCTCCTCGTCCAGCCGGTAACCGGCGAGACGGGAACCGACACCGAACCCGCCCGGGGTCTCCTCCGTCACCGTGTCCCCCGCCCCTGCGTGGTCGGCCGGCGCTGCGGCACGCCGGTCCCGGAACCCAGAGGACCTAATGCTAGCAGTGTTGCGGGCCCGGTTCTGGATCATGGACCACGGTGCGAGCGGCGCGGCCGGGCCGCGCCGGATCGCGGCCGGCTTCCGGGCCGGCCCGGAACATCCCCTGGTCAGCGCGATGCCAGCGGCCGGGGACGGGACGTTAATTCTAGCGAACAGCTGGCCGGCTGGCCCGGGCGCGCCGCCGGGTGACCTTCGGCCCGGTGGTTACGGCCGCTCGGCCCTCCCGCCGCGCGCCGGCCTCGCCGGATCCTGTACCAAGGGGGCTCCGCGCCGGGCGGCCCGGCAGGTGCGGCCGTCCCGGCGCGGGTGATCACGCTGGGCTGGTCAGCGGGCGGGGTGGCCCAGCTCGGCGGTGAGGGCGGGCCAGACGTCCGGGTCGTGCCCGGGCACCAGCCGGTAGCCGCGCTCGGCGGCGATCCGCTTGAGCCTGCGGATCTGCGCGACGCTCACCTCGGGCGGCGCGCCGATCCGGCCGCCGACCGCCACCTCACGCTCGATGTTCTCGGTCAGGTCGGCGGCGTCGAACGCGAACACGAACCCCCCGCCCCCGGCCGACGCGTCCCGGCGCACCACGAAGCTCTGGTGGCCGGGGGTGTGCCCGGCGGTCAGCACCGCGGTCACCCCGGGCGCGATCTCGGCGTCGCCCTCGGCCAGCCGCCAGTCGATCCGGGGGTCGTCGAAGTCCACCCGGAAGATGCCGTTGCGCTCCGGCCCGGGCGGGCTTGACAGGCCGTACTCCAGCTCGGCCCGCTGGATGTGCACCGGCACCCGCCCGGCGAAGTGCCGGATCCCGCCCGCGTGGTCGTAGTGCAGGTGGCTGACGGCCACCGCGTGGACGTCGGCCAGCTCCACCCCGACCGCGTCCAGCGCCTCGGCCAGCGGCTCACCGGGCCCGGGCAGCACCGGCTGTTCCGCCGGGCTGGGGAAGAACCGGGCGTGCAGCGCCGGGTCGTTGATCAGCGCGCTGTTGAACCCGGTGTCCAGCAGCACCCAACCGCCGTCGCATTCCAGCAGCACTCCCGGCACCGGCTCGCGCAGCACCACCGCGCCGGGCGCGCCTTCCACCGACACCGACTTCGGCAGGTCCTCCCAGCCGAGAGTGAGCAGGATGATGCGGCGGACCCCGTCACTCACCGGCTCGCTCCTTAGCACCGCAACCGCTGGCCGCCGCGGCGGCCGGCCTCCGCACGCCCAACGGCCCCAGCATGGCACTGCCCCGGCCACCGCGCGGGTGGCCGGGGCAGTGCTGGCTGGTGGCCGTTATGCCGGTGACTGGGCGGCGCTCAGTTGCTGCGCAGCCAGGTGGCGGTGAAGGCTTCCCCCCGCTGAGCGCGGAGATCGAGTCCTTCTGCCGGCCGGCGCTGTCCACCATGACGATCTCGGTCGGGCTGTGGTTGCCCATCGCCGTCCCGTTCGCCGTGGCCCCCGTGAAGCTGACCGGGCTGAAGTGGGCCAGCGGCAGCACCCCCGAAGTGGACGAGGGCGCCTCGGCGATGACCTCCGCCGAGGAGTTGGCATGGCTGCCGGACGCGTTGACGGTGTGGCTCCAGCCCTGCGTGGTGTCACTGAGCTTCAGCGTGTAGCTGGTGCCGCCGTTGAACGTGACCGAGGCGGTGAACTGGTCCCCGGGCCGCACCGTGTTGCTGAAGTTGACCGGGTAGGCGGGGTACATCTCGTACCAGGAGTAGTACTCGGGGGTCCGGCCGGAGCAGTCCACCTCACTGCCGGTCTGCTCGACGGAACTGCTGTTGTAGCCGTCGAGGCCCACCCAGAACGAGGAGTACTGGTGCCCGCTGCTGCAGGTGCCCGTCGGCTCCGTCCAGCTGGCGGAGACGCTGCGGTAACTACCGTTACCGCCTGATGCCGCGTAGCCGGACCAGTTGGTGCTCTGCGCCGCGTTCGCCGGGCCGCCGTGCGCGGTGAGAGGCCTGGTGCCATGGCCGCTGGGCCGGATGAGGTGCGCGGCGGGCCCGATCACGCGCGTGACGGCGATGTGGTGCGCGGCGGGCGCCGCGGCGGCTGTGCCCGCCGCCGCCATCGAGCCGAGCACCATGCCCAGGCCTGCGAGCGGGATCCCCCATCTCCTTAACGACATGTAGTTCCTCCTGCTGTAGCGGGGGGCAGGATGCCGGGCGGCGTGTCTTGGGGGCCCGGCAGGCCTGCCGTCGGTTTCCGCGAACGTACGTCGGCCCAGAGTAATTATGAAACCACTGAATGGTAAAGCTCTGGTATCACCAAGCTGGCTGGGCGGCCACATAGCCGACCCGGCCCCACCCAGCGTCGAGCCCGCTACCAGGGAGTTTCCGGTTCGGGCCACCAGGTTTCCGCCGCCGGTACCGGCCCCGCCGCGGCGGCCGGCGACCACTCCGGCGCCGGGCCCGGCGGCCGGAGCGACTCGCCGATGCTGGTGAGCAGCGAGCGGATCGTGGCGGTGGCCGCGCGGCTCAGCAGCACCCGGTCCAGGGCCGCGCCCGCCGCCCCGAGCGGCGGCCGGTAGGCGCCCATCAGGGCCAGCACACAATGGTCCGCATCGGGACCCGGAGTCAGCACCAGGTTCGCGTCCAGGACCGGGAACAGCCGGCCCGCCGGGCCGGTTGCCTCCCAGCGCAGCGGGACGACCACCTGGTCGTCCCGGGGCACTGGGTCGAGCAGGCTGACCCGGACCAGCTTGGACGCGCCCACCACGGCCCCGAAGGGCCCGACCCGGGTCAGCCCGGCCAGCCCGTCCGCGTACGCCTCCGCGGACCGGCGGCCCAGCCATCCCTCGCCGGTCAACGCGGACAGCCTGGCACGGGCCACGGGAAAGGCCAGCGCCAGGGTCATCTCGTGGCTGGCGAACATGCCTACCAGTGAGCCAGGCCGTGGCTCATGGGACGAGGGACCAAAGTCACTTCTCTGCGGCCCAACGTCGCGAAGCGCCGCCCGCGGCGCTCACAGCGCGTGACGGCGCTGCAGGTAGCCGAACGCGGCCCAGCCAACGGGGACCGGCAGCCAGAAGGTGAGCAGGCGGAACAGCAGCACCGCGCTGACCGCGGTGGCCGCCGCCATGCCGGTGGCGGTCAGGCCGGCCGCCAGCGCGGCCTCCACCGCCCCCAGGCCACCGGGCGTGGGCACGGCCGCGCCGAGCGCGCTGCCGGTCAGGTAGACGACGGCGGCGCTGCTGAACGCGATCGACCCACCGAGGGCCAGCACGCAGGCGAGCAGGCACAGGATGTAGCTGGCGGTCAGCAGCAGGGCGCCCCCGACCCCTTCGGCCAGCTTGCCCGGCCGCTGCACCAGTTCGAGCAGCCGGGGCAGCACCTGGCCGAGCGCGGGAGCGAGCCGGGCCCGCAGCGCCCGGCGGCCGCGCGGCACCGCGGCCACCACCAGCGCCACCACGACCAGGGCGGCGACGACGAAGTACACCCAGCGCGGCGGGCTCAGCGAATGGCTCCGCGCCCCGGTGATCGCCACGAACACCACCAGCAGCACGGCGTGCAGCACGAACGCGACGAGCTGGACGACGCCGACGCTGGCGGCGGCGGCCGCCGCCGGCACCTTGTTCCGCTGCAGGTAACGCACGTTGAGCGCGGCCCCGCCCACCGCGGCCGGGGTGACCAGCGTCACGAAGGACCCGGCCAGCTGGGCCAGTACGGTGCGGCGGAAACTCAGCCGCTCGAGCACGAACCCGGACAGGGACCACGCCGCGGCCAGGTAGGTCAGCACGGACAGGCCCGCGGCCGCCACGATCCAGATGGGGTCGGCGCTGCGCAGCAGGCTGCCGACGTTCACCCGGGCCAGCTGGCCGAGCAGCAGGTAGGCGGCGATGATGGAGGCGACCAGGGTGACCAGCGTGCGGGGCCGGACCCGCGCCAGCTGGACCGGCGGGAGCTCCGCGCCGTCTGCGGGCGCCCCGGACAGCAGCCGCTGCCGCAGTGCGAGCAGTACATCCTTGTGCTTGCGCAGGTAGGCCCGGGTGGACCGGGCCAGCACCACCGGCTGCAGCAACGGCGCCAGGGCCAGCAGCCCGCCCGGGCCCAGCTTGCGCCCGGCCAGGGCCGCGGCCCGCTCCGGCCCCACCAGCGTGGCCGACTCGGCCAGCAGCTGAGCCAGGTCCAGCCGCCGTTGCAGCTCGCTGGCGGCCACGTCCCCGCCGCCCGGGTCGAGCAGCCGGACCCGCCCGCCGTCGATCACGATCCGGTCGGCGGTGAGCGTCCGGTGGGTGATCCGGTGCGCGTGCAGCTGGAGCACCGCGTCCCAGACCGCCGCCAGCTGCTGGTCGGTCAGCCGGTCGCCCAGCTCGGCCAGCGTCGTGCCGCCGTCCGCCTCGGTGGCCAGCACGAGTGCCTCCGGCCCGGCCCGGACCAGGGCCCGCACCCGGGGGGTGAGCACCCCGGCGTCGGCCACGGCGTAGGCCATCAGCACCCGCCGTTCGGCGGCCCGGTCGATGGACAGCGGGGTCCGCCGCGTCACCTGATCGCGCAGCCGCAAGGTCCGGTACAGCCGGTACAGCGCGTCCGCGGCCTGCTGGTCCCGGTCGAACACAACGACGTCCAGCCGCTCGCCATCACGCTGGACCGCGGCGTAGCGCCGGGACTCGGAAGCGTACTCGGCCTGGCGGCGCAGTTCGGTGAGCGGGTGCCCGGCCGCCTGCAGGACGGCGGCGATGGTCTGCGCGGATGGCCGCTGCGACATGGACCCGGCGGCATAACGCACCGCCAGGCCGGCCACCCGGCCCAGCAGCAGCGTGATGAGCACCGACAGCACCGTGGTGTGCAGCGCGGCCAGGCTGGCGGCCGCGTAGACGGTGACCGCCAGCCACAGCGCGTTGCGCCAGCGTGGCCGGGCGCGCAGGTCGATGATGGTCGTGTAGGCGATCAGCCCGGCCAGCGGGGCGTCCAGCGGGGCGAAGCTGGGGTTCGCCGCCGCGGGCGCGATGGCCCGGTACAGCGGTTCGGCCACGCTGCTGCGCAGCAGCACATTGGCCAGGTCGACCAGGAGGCCGGTGCCCAGGCCGGTCGCCACCGCCTCGGCCAGCCGCCGGGCCTCCCGCCGGACCAGCTGCCGCACGGCCAGCGCGACCGGCAGCAGCACCAGGGCCAGCACGGCCAGCACGTGCAGCGTGCCGATGATGGGGTGCAGCCGCTGGCTGGCCTGGACCACGTCCGTGTCCACCCCGGTGACGGACGCCTTGGCCAGCAGGCCTACCGCCACCAGGAGGGCCACCCCGACACCGTCCGCTACCAGCTGCAGCAGGTCCACCGGGCGCCGGATCCGGGCGACCCGGCGGTCCTCGATATCCAGCGCGGGCTGGCCGTGGGCCGCCCCGGACCCGGTGTTGTGGTCCTGGCCGGCGCCGTCGCGGCCGGCGCCGTCGCGGCCGGCGCCGTCGTGGCCGCCCGCTTCAGCGCGGCTGGTCCGGGCGCCGCGCCGCGCCCGGTCTCCCAGCGGCCGCTGTGGTGAGGTCATCCGCTGATCGTTTCACCCGGCCGCCGGTACGCGGGGGTGCGGGCCCGGCTCAGCGCCGCTTACGGCCGGGGCTCGCCCGGACCAGCAGGACCCAGGCGATGGCGGCGAACACCACGCCGAGCACGGTCTCCAGGGCGATATCGGTGAGCCACACCGAGGGCTTGTGGGCCCACAGCGGGTCCGGTGGCAGCCCGCCGATCAGGGCGAGCTGGGTGGTGGAGGCGGTGGCGCCGAACCCCCAGCGGGACGGGAACACGTAGGCCAGCTGCTGCAGGCCCACCTTGCCGTTGAGCGGGATCACCCCGCCGGTCATGACCACCTGGACCAAGGTCAGCACGACCAGCAGCGGGAGCGCCGTTTCCGAGGTGGACACCGCGGCCGAGATCAGCAGGCCGATCGCCATGGAGGCCAGCGCCAGCAAGGCGATGGCCAGCATTATCTCGGCCAGGGCCGAGGGCAGCACCACGCCCTGCGCCGGCATCTTGCGGCCGATCAGCCCGATCAGCACCAGGACCACGGCCTGCAGCACGCTGATCACCCCGAGGACGATCAGCTTGGACCACAGGTAGGCACCGGCCGACAGGCCGGCCGCGCGTTCCCGGTTGTAGATGGGCCGTTCCTTGACCAGCTCCCGGACCGAGCTGGCCGCCCCGTTCAGGCAGGCGGCGACGGCCAGGATGAGCAGTATCGACTCGGCGTTGGGGTTGCTGCGCGGCGGCCCGGTCAGGCCGAGCGAGTCCGGCAGCGACCGGACCAGCAGCCCGAGGATCAGCGGCAGCGCGATCGTGAAGCCGAGGTAGAGCCGGTCCGACGCGACCACCGCCAGGTAGCGCCGGGCCAGGGTCGACATCTGGCCGATCCGGCTGCGCGGCAGCGGGGGCCGTTCCGGCTCGCCCCGGCCCTGCTGCGGCACCCGGCTGCTCAGCCCGGTGGTGACGTAGTTGGTGTGGTAATGCGAGTCGGTGAACTCGGTGGCCCAGTCCCGCGTCGCGTCCTTGTCGAACGACTCGTAGACCGCGGCCCAGTCGGGCTTGCCGAAGAACTGCAGTCCCTCGTCCGGCGGCCCGAAGTAGGCCACCCGGCCGCCCGCGACCACCTTTCCCTCGGTGTCCAGCAGCGGGACCAGCATCAGCACCCGGTCACACAGATCCAGGTGGGCCACGTCGTGGGTGACGACGATGACCGTGCGGCCGTCGTCCGCCAGCCCGCGCAGCGTCTCCCACACCGACTTGGTGCTGCCCGGGTCGAGGCCCGACGTCGGCTCGTCCAGGAACAGCAGTGACGGCTTGGTCAGCAGCTCCATGGCCACGTTGACCCGCTTCTGCTGGCCGCCGGACAGCTGGGACGCGCGGGTGTGGGCGTGCGGCTTGAGCCCCAGCTCGCTCAGGACCTCGTCCACCCGCCGGCCCCGCTCGGCCGAGGAGGTGTCGCCGGGGAACCGCAGCTCGGCCGCGTAGCTCAGCGCCCGGCGGGCCGACAGCTGGGTGTGCAGGATGTTCTCCTGCGGCACCAGCCCGATCCGGTTCCGCAGCTCGGCATAGTGCGTGTACAGGTCGCGGTTGTCGTACAGGACGTTCCCGCCGGTGGCCGGGCGCATCCCGGTCAGCGCGCCCAGCAGGGTGCTCTTGCCCGCGCCGCTGGGGCCGAGGACCGCGACCAGGTTGCGCTCACCGATCGGCAGGGTCACGTGGTCGAGCAGGACCTTGCCGTTGGCCAGCTGGACGGTGAGGTCCTGGGCCACCAGCGAGATGTCGCCCTCGTCGATGAACTCGCGCAGCTCGTCGCCGACCAGGCGGAAGGTGGCGCGGCCGATGCCGATGATGTCGTGCCCGGTGACGGCGGCCCGGCCGATCCGTTGCCCGTTAACAAACGTGCCGTTATGGCTGTCCAAATCGACGATTTCGTAGCGGCCATCGCCGATATTACGCAGTTCGGCGTGTTCCCGGGACACGCTGAGGTCCGGGACAACCAGGTCATTGTCGGGCGCACGGCCGATGCGCAGGCGGCGGGCGGGCGCGCGCATCACCGTGGTCGGGCGGCGGTCCACGCTGCTCACCCCGGAGGGCGGCAGATCTGCCTCCGCCCCGGCCACCGTGCACATCATCACCGGGCCGGACTCGGGGTGCCCGAGGCGGAGCACGCAATTCTGCCCGATTTCCACCCGGTTTACCCGCTGGGACCCGAGGAAGGTGCCATTCGTGCTGCCGAGGTCCTCCAGGATCCAGCAGCCCCGGTCGGCGCGGAGAACCGCATGCCGCCAGGAGACGCGGGAATCGCTGACCGTAATGTCGGATTCCGGGTCCCGGCCGATGCGGTACTGAGCGCCCGCACGCAGGGTCTGATCGGAGCCCTGAGTCTTCACTACGAGTGCCGGCGCATCCGGCGGTGAGACAAGACGCTCGTTCATTTGCCCAGCCTACGGAGGTACAAGCCACGGTAATATAGGTCAGCACGATATAGGGGGAGCCCCAGTCCCGTCGATGACGAGGGCAGGCGCAGGGTGTTTTGCCCCGGGAAGCCCGAAACTCAAACTTTCCGCGCTCAGGCCGGGACAGCGAGCATAATGCGCGACGTGCTTGCCGCGGGACGCTTAACGGCGGACGGCCCGTCGGGCGAGTGCCGGAGGCGTGGCGGGTGCGCGGTGGCTCCTGGCCGGCCCGGTCCCGCCGGAGCCCACGGCGCAGAGCGGTTTAACCGGCCCGGCGGGGCCGTGCGCCGGCCGCGGCCGGCCCGGCCCAGCCTGATCCAGGCGGGGCACGGCCGCCGGGGCGCGCTCGGCCCGGCGGCGCCGCCCTGGTCCGGAATTCGGCCTCGCAGCAATGGGAGGCCGCAAATGTAGCCGCGCTCCGGTGAATTCCCCCGTCAAGCCCGGCTGTCCTTCCCCAACCAGCCAGGATGGTGACCGGCTGGCCCGGGACCAGGAAATAAACCCCCTCGGAGGGCGTCAGATCCACCCGGCATGTCATAACATTTCCGCAACGCTGCCTGGTAACCTGCCGGCGCCCGAGACCCCTGGCGGCCACCGTGAGCGACTACCCGACGCGACGTCTGCCGATCCAGCCCGGAAGCGGTGGTTACCCTGGCTCCTACCAGGACTACGACGGCGGCGACACCGGCTACGGCCCGGCCCGCGGCCGGCGCCGGTCACGCGGGCGGCGCACACTGATCATCTTCCTGGTTGCCCTGGTGGTGCTGGCCGGCCTGTTCGTGGTCGCCGACCGGGTGGCCGTCCGCATCGCGGACAACGAGTTCGCCACCCAGATCCAGAAGCAGGGATTCAGCAACAAGCCCCAGGTGTCGATCGAGGGCTTTCCCTTCCTCACCCAGCTGGCCGCCCGGCAGTTCAATGACGTTCAGATCAACGCGACCGGGGAGAAGGCCGGGCCGCTCACGATCGACAACATCGCGGCCACGCTGCGGGGGATCAAGCTCAGCTCGGGCTTCAAGAGCGGCACCGTCTCCAGCATCAGCGGCACTGGGCTGATCACGTTCGGCAGCCTGGCCAGCGCCTCGCCGGTGACCATCGCCAAGATCACCATGATCAACAACAGCGAGGCCAAGCTCACCATCGACCTGGGCTTCTTCTCAGGGGACGCGGTGGCGAAGATCACCCAGGTGGGCCACAACAAGATCAACGTGCGGGTGATCTCGGCGGGCGGGCTCCCGGTGGCATCCCTGGGCCAGCTGAGCAACTTCACCCTGACCCTGCCGGCCCTGCCGATGGGCATGACGTTGCAGAGCGTCAGCGTCACGGCGCAGGGCCTGCTGGTCCGGATCACCGGGCACAACGTGAGCTTCAGCAGCTGACCTGGGCCCCGGCCTAGCGCCCGTGGCGGCGCCCGCTTAGCATGCGGCCGTGGCGATGATGCTCGGGATCGCGAAGCGGCTGCTGGTCGGCCGCCCGGTCCGCTCCGATCACCTGGGCCACACGCTGCTCCCCAAGCGGATCGCCCTGCCGGTGTTCGCCAGCGATGCGCTGTCCTCGGTGGCGTACGCGACGGAAGAGATCCTGATCGTCCTGTCCGTCGGCGGCATCGCCTTCTTCCACTACACCCCCTACATCGCGCTCGCGGTCGGCGTGCTCATGCTGGTCGTCGTCGCCTCCTACCGGCAGAACGTGCACGCGTACCCGTCCGGTGGCGGGGACTACGAGGTGGCCACGACCAATCTGGGCGCCCGCGTCGGCCTGGTGGTCGCCAGCGCGCTGATGGTGGACTACACGCTGACGGTGGCCGTCTCGGTGAGCGCCGGGGTGGCCAACCTGGCCTCGGCGTTCCCGGTGCTGGACTCGCACGTCACGCTGCTGGCGGTGCTGGTCGTGGCGGCGATCGCGCTGATCAACCTGCGCGGGGTGCGGGAATCCGGGACGGCGTTCGCGATCCCCACCTACTGCTTCATCGGGGTGATCGTCCTGCTGATCGCGTGGGGCGTCGTCCGGCTGGGACTCGGCGGCCACCTGCAGGCGGAGAGCGCGGGATACCGGGTCAAGGTGTCCCGTGAGTACACCGGGGTCGCCCTGGTGTTCCTGCTGCTGCGCGCGTTCTCCTCCGGCTGCACCGCGCTCACCGGCGTGGAGGCGATCAGCAACGGGGTGCCGGCCTTCCGCAAGCCGAAGAGCCGGAACGCCGCCACGACACTGGCCATGCTCGGCCTCATCGCGGTGTCGATGTTCGCCGGCGTGACCGCGCTGGCCCTGGCCAGCCACGTGCACTACGCGGCCCCGCAGGACCTGGCCGGCGTGCCCGCCGGCTATACCCAGCGGACGGTCATCGCCCAGGTCGGCCGGGCGGTGTTCGGCGACACGTCACCGCTGTTCTACGTGCTGCAGTTCGTCACGGCGCTGATCCTGGTGCTGGCCGCGAACACCGCGTTCAACGGGTTCCCGGTGCTGGCCTCGATCCTGTCGCGGGACGGCAACATGCCCCGCCAGCTGCGCAACCGGGGCGACCGGCTGGCCTACAGCAACGGCATCCTGCTGCTGGCCGGCTTCGCGATCCTGCTGATCGTGGTGTTCCAGGCGTCGCCGACCCGGCTCATCCAGCTGTACATCATCGGCGTGTTCGTCTCGTTCGTGTGCAGCCAGACGGGGATGATCCGGCACTGGAACCGGCTGCTGCGCACCGAGACCGACCGGGGCGCCCGGCGGCGGATGGCCCGGTCCCGGGTGATCAACACGATCGGCGCGTGCTTCACCGCCGTGGTCCTGGTCATCGTGCTGATCAGCAAGTTCGCCAGCGGCGCGTGGATCGTCGTGCTGGCCATGCCGGTGATCTGGCTGACCATGCGGGGCATCCACCGCCACTACGACAGTGTCACCGTCGAACTCACCCCGGCCGAGGAGCCCACGCTCACCCTGCCGGCCCGCAACCGGGCCATCGTGCTGGTGTCCAAGCTGCACCTGCCGACGCTGCGGGCGCTGGCCTACGCCCGGGCCACCCAGCCGAGCCACGTCGAGGCGGTCACCGTCGACGTGGACGAGGAGGAGACGCACCGGCTCAAGGAGGAGTGGGAGCGGGTCAGCATCCCGGTCCCCCTCACCGTGGTGGCCTCCCCGTACCGGGAGATCACCCGGCCGGTGGTGGGGTACGTGAAACGGCTGCGCCGGGAAAGCCCGCGCGACATCGTCACCGTGTACGTGCCCGAGTACGTGCTCGGGCACTGGTGGGAGCAGCTACTGCACAACCACAGCGCGCTGCGGCTGAAGTCCCGGCTGCTCCTGCTGCCCGGAGTCGTGGTGGCCAGCGTCCCGTATCAGCTCCGCTCGGCGGCCCGCCGGTACCCGGTGGACATGGCGCCCCCAGCCACCGTGGACACGGCGCTGCGGGGCGCGGACGCGATGCCGCCCCTGCAGCGGCTGACCGCCGGGCCGGACGCGCTGCACGCCGCTGACCTGCAGGCGGAGTGCCGGGAGCAGGGCGCCACCCCGATCGCCGACACCAACGGCCACGAGTACGTCGACGTGGCCGGCATCCTGCGCACCGTCACGCTGCGGCCCCGGGGCACCAGCCTGTCCATGGAAGCCGACCTGTGGGACGGGACGGGCAGCGTCACGCTGATCTGGCTGGGCCGCCGGGACATCCCCGGCATCCGGCCGGGCCGGCGCATCGAGGTGCACGGCCGGCTAGCCTGGCAGAAGGACGAGCGGGCCATCTACAACCCCAGCTACGAGCTGCAGCCCGGCCCGGACTGAGCGCCGGTCTGGAAGCGGTACCCCATGCCCGGCTCGGTGTGCAGGTACCGCGGCTGGGCTGGGTCCGGCTCCAGCTTGCGGCGCAGGTGCGCCACGTAGACCCGCAGGTAGTTGCCCTCGGTCTCGTACTGCGGCCCCCAGACCTCGCGGAGCAGCTGGCGCTGGGTGACGAGCCGCCCCGAGTTGCGCACCAGCACCTCCAGCAGCTGCCACTCGGTCGGAGTCAGCCGGACGTCGGCGCCGCCGCGGATCACCCGCTTGGCCGCCAGGTCCACGGAGAAGTCGGGCGTCACCACCACCGGCTCGTCCGGCGCCGGCGCGGCCCGGCGGACCGCGGCCCGGAGCCGGGCCAGCAGCTCGTTCATGCCGAACGGCTTGGTCACGTAGTCATCCGCGCCCGCGTCCAGCGCCGCCACCTTCTGGCTCTCCTGGCCCCAGGCGGACAGCACGATGATCGGGGCGGACGTCCAGCCCCGGACCCCCCGGATCACCTCGGTGCCATCCATGTCCGGCAGGCCCAGGTCGAGGATGAGCACGTCCGGGCGTTCCCGGGCCATGGCGGCCAGCCCGGAGGCGCCGTCGGTGGCCACGGCCACCTGGTACTGGCGCGCGGTCAGGTTGATCCGCAGGGCGCGCAGGATCGGCTCCTCGTCGTCCACCACCAGGACCCTGGTCACTGGTCCGCGGCGGCGGTCGAGGTGGCCGGGGCGGCCGCCACCGGCAGCGTCACCCGCACCGTCAGCCCGCCACCGGGCGTATCGGCGGCCGCGGCCGTGCCGCCCATCGCCTCCAGGAAGCCCCTGGCCACGGCCAGCCCCAGCCCGACGCCCGTTCCCGAGCCGCGCTCGCCGAGCCGCTCGAAAGGCTCGAACATCCGCGTCTTGAACGCGTCCGGGACCCCCGGGCCGTGGTCGCAGACCTCCAGCCGGACCGTGTCACCCTCCTGGGCCGCCCGCAGCTCCGGCGGCCAGCCCGCCGGCGAGTGGGCCAGCGCGTTGGAGAACAGGTTGGCCAGCACCCGCTCCAGCAGCACCGGGTCGGTGCGCACCAGGGGCAGGCCATCCGGGACGGCCATCCGGATGCTGCTGGCCGGGGCCAGCCCGAGCAGCGCCGCGGGGGCGACCTCATCGATGGAGGCCGGGCGCAGGAAGGGCTCCAGCGAGCCGGCCGCCAGGCGGCTCATGTCGAGCAGGTTCCCGATGAGCGCGTCGAGCCGGTCCGCGGCGTCCTCGATGGTGGCCAGCAGAGCCGCCTCGTCGGCCGGGGTCCAGGCCACGTCGGTCTGGCGCAGTGTGCTCACGCTGGCCTTGATGGAGGCCAGCGGGGTGCGGAGGTCATGGCTGACGGCGGCGAGCAGCGCGGTGCGCATCCGGTTCCCCTCCGCCAGCGCCTCCGCCTGGGCGGCCTGGGTACGCAGCCGGTCCCGGTCCAGCGCGGCCCCGGCCTGGGCGGCGAAGCCGTGCAGCAGCCGCTGGCTCACCGGGTCCTGCTGTCCCGAGACCAGGAGCGCCACGGTCTCGCTGACCGGTACCCGGGTGACCGCCGCGCCGGGGCCGGCCGAGCCGCTCGCCGCGACGCTGACCCAGTGCCCGCGGATCCGCTCCGCCAGCTCGGCCCGCCCACCGCAGCTGCCGGTGAGGTGGCCGAGCACGGCGGCCGGCGTGTCGGCCCCGCCCAGCACGGTCTGGGCCAGCTCCAGCAGCGACGCCGCCTCGTCCGCGCTGCGGGCGGCCTGCACCTGGCGGCGGGCCGCCAGGTGCACCACGCTGCTCACGGTGACCGCGACCGTGACGAACAGCAGCAGGGCCAGCGCGTTGCGCGGCTCGGCGATGGTCAGGGTGTGCAGCGGCTGGGTGAAGTACCAGTTGAGCAGCAGGCTGGCCAGCACGGCCGCGGCGACGGCGGGCCAGAATCCGCCGACCACAGCGATCGCCACCACCGCCACCAGGTAGGCCAGCAGCTCGTCGGTCAGGTCCAGGTGCCGGCGTGCGGCGGCGAGCACCAGGGTGAGCAGCGGCAGCCCAGCGACGAGCGCCGCGCCGGTCAGCTGCCGCCGGCCCCTCAGGCCGGCTGAGCGCTGGCCACCCCGCGGGTCCACGTTTCCTAGTCTGGACGAACGCGCCACAGTCCGCATCATCAGGCCGCCCCCGGTGCCCAGCAGGACGCAGCCACCGATGACCGCCGCCGAGCGCAGCGCCAGCGGGCCGGACATCCGCAGCTGCGCGTAGGGCGCCTGGGCGAATCCGGCGACGGTCAGCCAGCCGATCAGCCCCAGCGCCGGGCCGGCCAGCGGCTCGGCCACGGCGGCCAGCACGACCACCACGAGCGCGGTCACGGTGAGCACCGCGGTGCCGGGCAGCCGACCGCCGAGCGCCGCCGCGACCGCGCCGATGACCAGGAACGCGGTGAAACCGGCGGGCAGCGCGAAATGCGCGGCCAGCCCGGCGCGGCCCTGGGGGTGGTTCATTGCGACCATCTGATCGCGGACCGGGCACGGGCGCAGCGGGTCTTCACGGACCCTTAACGCGTCCGCGGGCAGCCTTAACGCGGCGCTAACGGCCCGGGCCCGCAGGCTGGGCCCGCGGGCCCGGGTCCTCGCGGGCTGGGCCCGCGGGGCCCGGGGTCCTCGCGGGCTGGGCCGCCGGGCCGCTGCGCCGTCAGTCGCTGGCCACGGCCGGGAGCGGGCACACCTCATGCACCCACTGCCCGTCGGCGCGCCGGCGCGCGTCCTGCTCCGCGCCGATCACCGCACCGCACCGCGGGCAGACACCGCCGGGAGCGTGCGCCTCGTTGTCTTCCGGGTTCAGGCGGTCAACCTCTTGGTCCTCGATCTCCTGCTCGCTGACCGCGCGCTCCCCCACCTCTTCCGGGTCCTCTTCCTCGGGAAGGACAGGCGGTGTGTACCACTGGTCTTCGCCGTACTCGGGCCCGTATTCCGGCCGAACTGTCATGTGCCGCCCCTATCAGGTCCGTAACGCGCCCATCGGCTTCCAGTCTCCCACCGTTGCGGGTGCTCAGCCACCGGCGGCCACCCGCAACTGGCCGAAGGCTTCCGCGAGCCGGGGCATGGGCCAGGACGCGTTGAGCCCGCTCGGGTTGGGGAGGACCCAGACCCGGGTCCGGCCGATCGACACCTCCTGGGGCCCGACCACCGCGTCCGGGCGGCCGAAGGCGGTGCGGTAGGCGGTGACCCCGACGACCGCCAGCCAGCGTGGAGCCAGCCGCTCAAGCTTGCCGCCCAGCACGATGGCCCCGGCGCGCAGTTCCGCCGGGCTCAGCTCGGCGGCCCGGGCGGTGGCCCGGGGGGCCAGATTCGTGATGCCCAAGCCCAGGCCGGGCAGCTGGTCCTGCTCCTCCGGGCGGAACTGGCGGGGCGTGAACCCGGACTGGTGCAGGGCCGGCCAGAACCGGTTGCCCGGGCGGGCGAAGTGGTAGCCGGTTGCGGCGGAGTACAGACCGGGATTGATCCCGGCGAACAGCACCCGCAGGCCGGGGCCGGTCACATCCGGGAGGGCCGCGTCCCGGGCGGCCTCCAGGTCGGCGGCGGACGGCCGCCGCCCCGCGGCCGCGGTCACGACCTGCTCCCGGGCACAGCCCACCCTACCGCGCGCCCGGTTACCTGCCATTCGCCCGGCCCTGTAACCGCAAAGCGGTGTAAGTCATATTAATGACCAAACGGTTTCCTGCCCGATGGCCGCGGCAGCGTAAGTGCCCTACGTTTACCTCCCGGCACGAATGGCTAATGATAAATATCGGAATGCTTTGGGGCGGCACCGCCGGCGCGAGGGCAAAACGCCGCGGCCCGCCGCAGCAGGTGAATAGGCGCACTGGGGGGTGACCGCTATATTCACGAGCCGTCCAGCCGGGCCCGCCTGGCCCGAGCCTTAGCGCTCTTGACGCCTGGCCCGGCCTGCCTGCCGGGCCGCTGCAGCCCGAATTACATCGCCCCGCGTGCGCGATGGTCGCCGCTGGCGACTCCGGCGCCCTGACCCTGCGCCGCATCCCGCGCGTGCGGTCGCCATCCGTTCTTTCCGGTGGCTGGCTGGTACCCAGGGGCGGACCGCCGCGCGCCAGGCGCGCCTTACCGAAGGCTCCCGTTGGCACTGAAGACACATGTCCGCCGGTTCACCGGCAGGATCGCCCTGCTGGCCGGCGGGGCCATCCTCGCCGGGGCCGGGTTCGCCGGGGCCGGGCGCCGGGGCCGTCCCCGGCGCCAGGCCGGCCGCTAGTCCCGCGGTCCTGGCTGCCTACCGGGTCACGGCCCGGCCCGGCGAGGCTGCGCGGTCCCAGCTTCCCCGGCCCGGGCCGGGACGGCACCATCATCCTGGCCGCCACCATCCGCGGCGGCACCACCACCACCACCAGCGGCGGCGGCACCACCAGCGGCCCCGCCGGCCGCACCAGCACCGCTCGCCGTGGCAGATCGCCTGGCGGCTGCTGCCCGACTTCCACTGGCGGCACTGGCAGTTCCGCTACCTCAACCGGCTGTGGATGCGGGAGAGCAGCTGGAACCGCTACGCCTACAATCCGGCCTCCGGGGCCTACGGCATCCCGCAGGCCGTGCCGGGCAGCAAGATGGCCAGCGCCGGGCCGGACTGGCGGACCAGCGCCCGCACCCAGATCGTCTGGGGCATGGGCTACATCCGGAGCCGCTACGTCACTCCCCGGCGGGCCTGGGAGCACGAGTTGCGCTACGGCTGGTACTGACAGGCCCGGTCACAGCCGGCCCAGCAGCACCAGGGCGGCCGCCACCGGCGGCCGCCGGACCAGCGACGCCCACGTCAGCTCGCTGCGGCAGAACCGGGCAAAGGCGTCTGATCCCTGGCGCGACGCCAGCCCGGCGTGGAAGGCGCCCGGGTGCCGGGTGAACCCGGCCAGCAGCCGCCGCCCGGCCTGCATCTCAGGCAGCAGCACCTGGGCGACCGCCGCCGGGTACCCATCCAGGGCGCCCCGGAGCGCGGCCTGGTCCGGCGCGGTGGCCGCGGCGGCGGCCGCCGCGCCGGCCAGCGCGCCGGAGCGGAGCGCGAAGCTGATGCCCTCCCGGGTCCACGGTTCCAGCAGTCCGGCCGCGTCGCCCGCCACCAGGACCCGGCCCCGGCGCAGCGGTGATCCGTCAGCGCGGCACCGGGTGAGGTGGCCCGAGTCCCGCTCCGGCGGATAGCCGTCCAGCCCCAGCCGCGAAGTGAAGTCACGCAGGTAGCACCGGGTCCGTTCGCCCTCACCGCGGGCGGCGATGACACCCACGGTGAGCCGGTCGCCCTTGGGGAACACC
The DNA here is from genome assembly GCA_963837515.1 of uncultured Actinomycetes bacterium. GTDB lineage: Bacteria > Actinomycetota > Actinomycetes > Streptosporangiales > Streptosporangiaceae > RYN-230. Next base: position 108,487 of record CAWINT010000007.1, on the reverse strand, counting down.
CAGGCATAGGACCCGGGAATCGGTCCCCAGTCGAGCAGCACCCGGCCGCGCCAGGAGGCCGCCACCGGCGGCGGCACCGGGATCTCCAGTTCCAGGCCGAGGTCCACCTGCCCGAACCGCACCCCCACGTGCCGGGCGCTGATCCCGGACGAGCCGTCCGCCCCGACCAGCACCCGCGACCGCACCACCGTCCCGTCGGCCAGGCGCACGGTGGCGCCGCCGGCGTCCTCGGCGATGGCCCGCCCCATGGCCCGCTGCCGGACGGCCGCCCCGGCGCCGGCCGCGGCCGCCCGCAGCTCGCCGTCGAACTCCTCCCGCGACACCATGGCCAGCAGCGGGTCGGCGTAGCGGCGGGTGAACTCCCGGCGGCCGTTGAGCGTCGTGGTCACGGCGTGCACCCTGTCCCGGGCCGGGATCTGGATGCAGCGGCCCGCCGCCGCCACCGAGGCACCGATCAGGCCGCCCCCGCAGGTCTTGTAGCGCGGGTACACGGCCCGCTCCAGGACCACGGTGCGCGCTCCGGCGGTGGCCGCGGCCTGCGCGGCGGCCAGGCCGGCCCCCCGCCGAGCACCGCGACATCCCATTCCCGCTCTTCCGCCATCCACGCAGCGTAGCCGGGCGGGCAGGCGGTAAAGGCCTGGGCCGCAGCGCGCAAGCCGCGGGCCCGGGCCACCGGGCCGGGCCACCGGGCCGGGCCACCGGGCCGGTGGCCGGGCGTCACTCCGGCAGCCCGGCCGGCACCGGCTCGTCCCAGGGCTCCGGGAGCCGGCCCAGCAGCGGCGAGGTGATCAGGAAGTCGGCGCTGGACCGGTTGCAGGCGACCGGGATGTTGCACACCACGGCCACCCGCAGCAGCGCCTTGACGTCCGGGTCATGCGGCTGCGGCTCCAGCGGGTCCCAGAGGAAGACGAGCAGGTCGATCTCACCCTCGGCGATCCGGGCGCCGATCTGCTGGTCGCCGCCGAGCGGCCCGCTGCGGAAGCAGGTGACCGGCAGGCCGAGCCGCTCGGTGAGCAGCCGGCCGGTGGTGGCGGTGGCGAACAGCTGGTGCTGGGCCAGCAGCGGAAGGTTGTGGCTGGCCCACTCCAGCATGTCCTGCTTCTTGTGGTCGTGGGCGATCAGGGCGATCCGCCGGGCCGGGCGGGCAGGCAGGCAGGTCGGGAGTCACGGCAGTCCTCTTCCCATGGTTGCGGGCGCGCGGCACCGGGCGCGTGGATCAGTCATCGGGAGGCAGGCCGCCACCCCGCGGCCGCCACCGCGCCACCGCGGCATCGCGGCGACCGGGCCACCCGGCTGGACCGGGCGACGTGGCTCCCCGGCCGATGAGCCGGCGGCATCGTCATCGCCGGCTGCCGGGGTCCGCTCCGGCTCAGTTAACGGTAACCCGGGCGCCCCTCGCGCTCATTCCGCCCCGTCCACATACGCCGCCAGCCACTCGGCCAGCGGGCGCGTCCGGCGCAGGAAGCCGGTGACCCGGTCCTTGGCCTCCGCGGTCTCCAGCCAGGGCTGCACCGGCCACTGCTGCCAGGCGATGATGCCCTTGTAGCGCAGCAGCCGGATCCGTGGGTGGTCGGCGGGAAAGCCGCGCGGGGCCGTCTTGAGCTCGCTGTGCGCGGTGACCTCGATGTCACCGCGCTTCAGGTCCGCGACCACCGACTCGAGCTCACCGCCCGCCAGCTCGCTGACCACCGCCTGCCGGTACTGGGCCAGCTGGACGGGGGTCATCTCGTACCAGCCGGCCCCGGCCGCCAGGCCCTGCGCGGACAGCTGGATGTACCCGCCGCCAACGGTGGCCGCGATGCGGGTCTGATACGGCGACTTGTCCCGGCTGAACCGGACGTCCCGGTACGGCCGGAAGATCTTCACCGGGCCGGCCCCCGCCCCAGCCTCGGCCGCCAGCTCATCGACCAGCTCGGCCATCGGGCCGAGTACCTTGTCCCGGTAGATCGCCTGGTGCGCGGTCCAGTAGGCCTTGGAATTGTCCGCTGCCAGCCCGTCGAAGAACTCCAGCGCTTCTTCCGGCCATCCGCTGAACGCCATGCCCCGCGCCCCCTCCCCCCGGCCAGCGGCTGACTGCCGCCTGGGTCACGCGTGCCCACGATAACGTGGCGCCGGCCAGCCCATGACACCTGTCATGGGACCGGCATGACAGCCAGCGCTTGGGCGGCCCGCCAGCCGGTGCCACGATGAACGCCATGACAGTCACCGATGCGGCCGGCGAACGGGCGCACACACCGGCCGTGAGCAGCCAGCCGGCCGCGGTCGCGCTCCGCGGCGTGCGGAAAAGCTTCGGCTCCGTCCAAGCGGTGCGCGGCATCGACCTGGACGTGGCGGCCGGGGAGATCGTGGCCTTTCTCGGGCCCAACGGCGCCGGCAAGACCTCGACCATCGACATGATCCTGGGGCTCTCCCAGCCCGACGCCGGCACCGCCCGGGTCTACGGGATGGAGCCACGCCAGGCCATCTCCCACGGCCTCGTGTCGGCCGTGCTGCAGACCGGCGGCCTGCTCAAGGATTTGACCGTGGCGGAGACCGCGCAGTACACCGCCAGCCTGTTCAGCACCGCCCGGCCGGTCCGGGAGGTATTGCAGCGGGCCGGCATCGCCGCGATCGCCGACCGGAAGGTGGGCAAGTGCTCGGGCGGCGAGCAGCAGCGGCTCCGCTTCGCCATGGCCCTGCTGCCCGATCCGGAACTGCTCATCCTGGACGAGCCGACGACCGGGATGGACGTGGCGGGCCGCCGGAACTTCTGGGGGGCGATCCGGCAGGATGCCGCGCGGGGGCGCACCGTGCTCTTCGCCACCCATTACCTGGAAGAAGCCGACGACTATGCCGACCGGGTAGTCCTGGTCCGGCAGGGCAGCATCGTCGCGAACGGCACCGCCGCGGAGATCAAGGCGCTGGCGGCCGGGCGGACCGTGCGCGCCACCCTGCCGGGCGCGGACGAGACTGAGCTGCGCCGGGTCCCCGGGGCGGAGCAGGTGGAGATCCGCGGCGACACGGTGCTGATCCACTCCTCGGACAGCGACGCGGTGGCCCGCTACCTGCTGGCCAGCACCGCCGCCCGGGACCTGGAGATCACCAGCCGGGGCATCGAGGACGCCTTTATCGCCCTGACCAGCAACGATCGCGAAGACGCCCGCGTCACCCCAGGAGCTGCCCGATGACCACGACCGCTGTCCCCCAGGAACTGGCCGGCCGGCGCGCGCCGGGCCTCGGCGGGTTCAACCTCACCCTGCTGCGGCTGGAGATCCGCCGGATGCTGCGGAACCGGCGAACGCTGCTGTTCACGATGGTGACGCCGGTCGTGCTGTTCCTCATCTTCGGGCTGAACCGGGAGTACGCCAGTGCGGCCGATGGGCGGGGCAACGTGGCCGCCGCCATCATGGTCAGCATGGCGCTGTACGGCGCGGTGCTGGCCACCACGGCCGGCGGCGCCATGGTGTCGGTCGAGCGGGCCCTGGGCTGGAGCCGGCAGCTGCGGATCACGCCGCTCAGGCCGGTGGCCTACGTCGCCATCAAGATGGCGACCGCGATGGTGCTCGGGGCCGGCTCGGTGGCGGCGCTGTACGTCGTCGGCGCGCTGACCAACAAGGCCAGCATGCCGGCCGGCCTCTGGGTCGTCACCGGGCTGTGCGTCTGGGTCGGCTCGCTGCTGTTCGCCGCGTTCGGCCTGTTCATGGGCTACCTGCTGCCGACCGAGAACGTCATGCAGATCCTGTCGTTCGCCCTGCTCATCTTCTCCTTCGGTGGCGGGCTGTTCATCCCGCTCAGCCAGTTCCCGCACGCGCTGCAGACGCTGGCCGAGTACACCCCGCTGTACGGGCTCAACGGGCTGGTCCACGCTCCGCTGCGCGGCCAGGGGGTTCAGCCCGGCTGGGTGCTGAACACCCTGGCCTGGCTGGTCATCTTCGCCGGCGGTGCGGTCTGGCGGTTCCGCCAGGACACCGCGCGGGTCTAGCGGCGGCTCAGGAGTCGATGAGGCAGCCGGTGCGCTGGCCCGTGGCGGGGAACGCCCGGGCCAGCGCCTGGGCGATCAGCCTGGCCCGGACGGCGTAGCCGGCCGAGGTGAAGTGGATGCCGTCGGAGATGTACCACTTGGGCCGCGCCACCGCGGCCCAGTTGTACACCCGCATGTTGGGGTACTTGGCGCACATCTGCAGCAGCGTGTTGTCCCAGGTGAGCATGTGCGCCTCGGAGTACGGCCCGGTGGCCAGCAGGGACCGGAGGTTCACCCACATCACCGGCTCGCCGCGGGTGGCGGTCATCATCCGGGCGATCCTGGCCTTCAGCCCCACGTTGGAGCCGACGGCCACGTCCGCGGTGTCATTGGTGCCGAGCGCGATCACCCAGCAGCCGCGGAACCCGCCGCCGTAGATGGCCCGGGCCGCGTCGAAGCCGTTGGTCTGCCCTGGCAGCACCTCCACCACCGACCGGGCCCCGGAGATGTCGTACCGGACCGAGCGGACGCCCACGTCCTGGTACTGCGCGGTGATCCGCTGCGCCGGCCTGGGCAGGTAGTCGGGCGAGACCAGGCCCTCCGACGTCGAGTCGCCGATGTGCGTCACGGCCTGGCAGGAGGTCCGCGGCGGCCCACTGGCCACCGTTCCCCCGGCCCCCGTTCCGCTGGCCCGGCCGGTGCCGCCTTTCCCGGCCGGGCCAGCCGGGGCGGAGGCCGGGCCCACGGAGCCCACGGACCCGGAACTGCCCGAATTGCCCTGCCCCGGCGCTGGCGGCAGCACCGAGCCGGAGGCGAGCGCGCTGTCGCTGCCGACCGGGACCCGGACCGCACCGCTCAGCCCGGCGCAGGCCAAGGCGACCACGGCGGCGCCGCCGGTGACCGCGGCCCAGCTGGTCAGCGCGGCAGGCTCAGGCCGCCAGGCCGGCTGGGCGCGCAGCCGGTGCCACAGCCGCCCCAGCGCGCCGTGGCGGATCGGCTCCTCGACGAACCGCCAGGACAGCGCGGCGATGCCGATGCTCGCCGCGACCTGGGCCGCTGCCCGGGGCAGGTTCTCGGTGGCGTTGGCCGGTGAGGTCAGCACGATCACCGGGTAGTGCCAGAGGTAGATGCCGTAGGACCGGACGCCGATCCAGCGCAGCGGCCGCCAGCCAAGCGCCACCCCGACCACGGTGCCCGCCCCGGCCGCCGCCGCCACCACCCCGGCGGTGGCCAGCGACAGCACCACCAGGCCGCCCCGGTACAGGAAGGGCGAGTACTGGCCGGTCCGCCAGATCATCAGCCCGATCACCACCAGGCCGGCCAGGCCTACCCCGTCGAGCAGGAACCGGCTCCGCCGGCCGATCGCCGCCGCCACCCCGCGGCTGGGCCACAGCATGGCCAGCGCCGCCCCGATGAGCAGGCCGCACGCCCGCGTGTCGGAGCCTTCGTAAACCCGGGTCGGATCCACTCCCGGGTGATACAGCCGCAGCATCAGGACCGCGGACCCGGCGGCCAGCGCGAGCGTCGGCAGCGCCAGCCAGCGCACCGCACTGGCCCGCCGGCCGCGCAGGAAGAACAGGCCGGCCAGCAGGAGCCACGGCCACACCAGATAGAACTGCTCCTCCACGGCGAGCGACCAGAGATGGTCGAACGGCCCGGGCGGCGCGAACCGGGCGAAGTACGAGCTGTGCGTCCCGATGTAGTACCAGTTGCTCCAGTACGTGGCGGCCGCGGCCACCGCCCCGCGCAGGCTGGCCAGCCGGGACGGGCTGGCGACGGTGACCCAGGCGGTCACCACCGCCAGCATGACGAACAGGGCGGGCAGCAGCCGGCGGGCCCGGCGCAGCCAGAAATCGCCCAGCGCCAGCCGACGGGTGGCCGCCCATTGCCCCAGCAGCAGGTCGCTGATCAGGTATCCGCTCAGCGTGAAGAACACCCCGACGCCCAGCAGGCCGCCCGGGGCCCACCCGAGTTGTTCGTGAAAGGCGATGACGGCTAGGACGGCCAGCGCGCGAAGGCCATCCAGCCCCGGCATGTAGCGCTGGCCGGAACGTACCGGTTCCGGCATGAGAATCCCCCTGTGGCCGCGGCCCCTTGCGGCTAAGTCCCCCCGGTGGCCACGCCCCGTCCGGCTGAACCAGAGTTGTCTGGCCACTCCCGATTGGCACGCGGCAAAAGTTCCACTACCCAGCGCAACATAGGGACTACACTAAGTAGCTAAAAAAAGTTTTGCCCATCTCCAGGCAGAGCCATCGCTACCCCGGCCATTCCGGGTATCGGCGCAGATATGGCGGGAATGGCGATTCGGGCGGTATGCACCCCGGCCGGGCGGTTCCCGGGTGCGATCTGCTGGCGCCACACCCCGTGGGCGGGCCACGCAGCGAAGGGCCGCTACAGCTCTCGCCGGAACAGGACGATCTCCCGGCCGGGGCCGTCATAGTCCCGCAGCGGCCCGGTGACGGTGAATCCCAGCGACTCGTGGAAACGGATGGATCCGGCGTTGCCCGGCGCGGTGACGGCGGAGACGGTGTCCCGCCCATCCGCCCGGGCCAGTGCGAAAGAATTCCGCGTAGAGCAGACCGGCCAGGCCCTGGCGGCGGGTCTGGATCCGCGGATCACTCACCCGGTTTGCGTTCGCGGCGCCGCTCCACCCGCTTCAGCGTGACGAGGACCGCCACGATGAAGATCAGGAGTGCACCGGCAATCAGCAGGTTGACCATCGCCACCGCCCTGTCGTCTTGAGCGGGATCCTAGCAATCATCGCGAATCCCCAGATCAGCCGTGAGCGCGCCCGGCCGCGGCCCGCCGTCCCCGCGCTGCCCCGCGGCCACGCCGGCCCACCGGCCGCTCTCGTCCCGCAGGGCGGTGCAGCACGGCGGCCCGGGAGTCACCTGGACCGACGGCCGCGCCGATGCGGGCGCGGCAACGCCGACGATCATGGCCGACCGGGTGCCGTACCCATCCAGGTGCACGCACGCGGCCGACAGCGCAGCAGGCAGCGGCGGCTCGCCGGGCCGGGCCGTCTGCGGCCCGCCCGCGGGCTCGTGGTCGCGCAGCACCTGGGCCAGCCGGGCCATCGTCGGCCCGGCCGGGGCGCCGCCGGGCTCGCCGAGCAGGGCGGTGACCCGCCGCTGCTTCGCGGAGCGGCGGTGCAGCGGCACGTTCTCCAGCACGTAGCAGCCCGGCCCGAGTTCCTCGGTGGCCGGCTCGTCCCCACCGGTCAGGTCGACGGAGAACAGCGTGTCGCGGTCCCCCACCAGCAGCCAGCACGGGTTGTAGTCGGCCGGGCGGAGCCGCGGGACCACCGCGGCCACCGCGGTCGCCGCGCCCGGATAGGCCGCGAAGGCCAGCGGCAGAGCACCCCGGGACCGCCGGGACGGGTCCCGGGGCCCGGACGGCTGGTTGGTCAGCCCCGCCACCACGCCATGCTCGTTGACCGCCAGCCAGGTCCCGCCGGCCACGTGGTCCCGGCCGCCGAGTATCCGCGGGCCGTGATCCCGCAGCACGGTGATCGGCTCAGCCGGGCGCTCGTAGCGCTCGTCCCGGTTGGCGGCGACGAGCAACGGCACCCCGGGTACCACCCGGGACAAGGCGATCAGCAGGCACACGTCTGTGACGTTACCTCCCGGCAGCATCCCGCGGCCTGCCCGCCGGGCCGCCGGGCGTCCGCCCAGCCGGTGCATCTGCTCAGCGTCAGCGGGCTGCTCCCCGGTTCCGGCGGCGGCGGAAGCCATCCGGCCATTGTTTTCCAGGCCGTCCGGCGGGGTATTCGCGGGCGAGGCTCGGTTGCCCTGGGCACGTGCCCAGGGCAACGCAGCGGGGGGCCCGGGAGCCGTCCGCCCCCGGGCGCTACGTTGATCCCGGGAAGACCGCACCGATCCCGGGAAGACCGCACCGCCGCCCCGCTGACCGCCTGGAGGACTGAGCAGATGCCGACTACTCCCCTTCGCCAGCGCCCAGCCTGGAAGGCACTGGAGCAGCACCACCACGAGATCGGCGGGCGGCACCTGCGCGAACTGTTCGCCGCCGAACCGGACCGCGGCGCGCGCCTCAGTGCCGAGGGCGCCGGGCTGTACCTGGACTACTCCAAGAACCGGGTCACCGGCGAGACCCTGGGCCTGCTGCGGCAGCTGGCCACCGAATGCGGCCTGGAGGAGCGCCGGGACGCCATGTTCCGCGGCGAGCCGATCAACGTCTCCGAGCACCGGTCCGTGCTGCACGTGGCGCTGCGGATGCCCCGGGGCAGCTCGCTGGTCGTCGCCGGCGCCGACGTGGTCCCCCAGGTGCACCAGGTACTGGACCGGATGGCGGACTTCGCCCGGCGCGTCCGCTCCGGCGAGTGGAAGGGCTACACCGGCAAAGCGATCAGGAACGTGGTCAACGTCGGTATCGGCGGCTCCGATCTGGGCCCGGTGATGGCGTACGAGGCGCTGCGCCACTACACCCGCCGCGACCTGACCTTCCGTTTCGTGTCCAATGTGGATTCAACCGACTTCGTCGAGGCCACCCGGGACCTGAACGCCGAGGAAACGGTGTTCATCATTTCATCGAAGACGTTCGGCACGCTGGAGACGCTGACCAACGCGCATTCCGCCCGGGACTGGGTCGTCGGTCAGCTGGGCAGCGCGGACGCGATAGCCCGCCACTTCGTGGCGGTGTCCACCAACGCGCAGCGGGTCGCCGAGTTCGGCATCGACACCGCGAACATGTTCGGCTTCTGGGACTGGGTCGGCGGCCGGTACTCGATGGACTCGGCGATCGGGCTGTCCACCATGGTCGCGATCGGCCCGGAGCACTTCGGCGACCTGCTGGCCGGCTTTCACGAGATGGACGAGCACTTCCGCACCACCCCGCTGGACCGCAACCTGCCGGTGCTGCACGCGCTGCTCAACGTCTGGTACGGCGACTTCTTCGACGCGCAGAGCTACGCGGTGCTGCCGTACGAGCAGTACCTCAAGCGCTTCCCGGCCTACCTGCAGCAGCTCACCATGGAATCCAACGGCAAGAGCGTCACGCTGGACGGGACCCGGGTCGACTACCAGACCGGCGCGGTGTACTGGGGCGAGCCGGGCACCAACGGGCAGCACAGCTTCTACCAGCTGCTGCACCAGGGCACCAAGCTGATCCCGGTGGACCTGATCGGGTTCGGCCGGAGCCTCAACCCGCTGGGCGACCACCACGACATCCTGACGTCCAACGTGTTCGCCCAGGCCCAGGCGCTGGCCTTCGGCAAGACCGAAGAGGAGGTGCGGGCCGAGGGCACCCCGCCGGACGTAGTGCCGCACCGGGTCATGCCCGGCAACCGGCCGAGCAACGTGCTGCTGGCCGAGCTGCTCACCCCCCGGCTGCTCGGCACCCTGGTCGCGCTGTACGAGCACAGCGTGTTCACCCAGGGCGTCATCTGGGACATCGACTCCTTCGACCAGTGGGGCGTGGAGCTCGGCAAGGTGCTGGCCCAGGCGATCCTCCCGGAGCTGGCTTCGGCGGCCGAGCCCGAGCTGTGCCACGACTCCTCCACCAACACCCTGATCCGGCGCTACCGCCACCTCAAGAGCTAGGAGAACCCGCATGACTACGGACGCACCCACGCAGCTCGGTATGGTCGGGCTCGGCCGGATGGGCGCCAACCTCGTCCGGCGGCTGATGCACGACGGGCACCGGTGTGTCGTGTACGACCACACCGAGCAGCACGTGAAGCAGCTGGAAGGCGAGGGCGCGACCGGGGCGTCGTCGCTCGCCGACCTGGTGGCCAAGCTGGAGCAGCCACGGGCGGTGTGGCTGATGCTGCCTGCCGCCGTCACCGGCCCGGTGCTGGAGGAGGTGGCCGGGCTGCTGGATCCCGGCGACATCGTCATCGACGGCGGCAACACCTACTACCGGGACGACATCGACCGGGCCAGGCACCTCCAGCCGCGGCAGCTGCACTACATCGACGTCGGCACCTCCGGCGGCGTCTACGGGCTGGAGCGCGGCTTCTGCCTGATGATCGGCGGTGAGGACGGGCCGGTCCGGCGGCTGGACCCGATCTTCAAGACCATCGCGCCCGGCTCGGGCAGCGCCGAGGCGACGCCGGGCCGCACCCGCGGCGGCACCGCGCCGCACGGGTACCTGCACTGCGGCCCGGCCGGGGCGGGGCACTTCGTCAAGATGGTGCACAACGGGGTCGAGTACGGGATGATGGCGGCGATCGCCGAGGGCCTGTCCATCATCGAGCACGCCAACGTCGGCATGGACCAGGTCGAGGCGCCGGACGCGGAGACCACCCCGCTGCGCGAGCCGCAGTACTACCAGTACGACATCGACGTGGCCGAGGTGGCCGAGGTGTGGCGGCGCGGCTCGGTGATCAGCTCCTGGCTGATGGACCTGACCGCGGACGCGCTGGCCCGCTCGCCGCGGCTGGACAACTTCGCGGGCCGCGTGTCCGACTCGGGCGAGGGCCGCTGGACGGTGATCGCCGCGGTGGACGAGGGCGTGCCCGCCCCGGTGATCACCGCCGCGCTGATCGAGCGGTTCGAGTCCCGCGGCCTGGGAGAGTTCAGCCACAAGCTGCTCTCCGCGCTGCGCAGCGAGTTCGGCGGCCACGCCGAGAAGGACCGCAAGCCCGCCGTCGAGCAGCCGCCCACGCCGGGTTAGCGGGGCGGGGCGGGGCAGCGGCGCGGGACGGGAATCCGGGCCAGGTCGCGGGCCAGCACCACGTCGCCACCGAACGCGCTGGCCGCCTCGGCCGCCAGCCGCTGGCCGTCCTCGGCGTCGTAGCGCTGGGAGAAGTGGGTCAGCACGAGCAACCGCGCCCCGGCCTCGGCGGCGATCCGGCCCGCCTGCCCGGCGGTCAGGTGCCGGTAGGCGCGGGCCAGCGCGGCGTCCGCGTCGGCGAAGGTGGCTTCGCAGACGAGCATGTCGGCCCGCTCGGCCAGGGCGAACGCCGCGTCGCACAGCCCGGTATCCATGATGAACGCGAACCGCTGGCCGGGCCGGGGCTCGCTCACCTCGGCCAGGGTCACCTCCCGGCCGCCGGCCGGAGCCGGCCCTCCCGCTGCAGCCGCCCCACGTCCGGGCCGCTGATCCCCCGGGCAGCCAGCTCGCCCGGCAGCATCCGCCGCCCGTCCGGTTCCACCAGGCGGTAACCGAAGGTGGGCACGCTGTGCGTCAGCGGCTGGGCTTCCAGGCCGAACGGCCCCTCCGTAGCGATCACGCCGCCCGCCTCCAGCGGCCGCTCGCGGATGTTCAGCACGTCCCGGAACAGCGCGGCGTGCCGCAGCCGGCGGTAGACCGCCGCGCTGGCGGCCGGGTAGCACACCTCCACCGGCCGGGTCACCCCGTCCAGGGCCATCCGCTGGAGTACGCCGGGCAGGCCCAGGCAGTGGTCACCGTGGAAGTGGGTGACGCAGATGCGGGTGATCTGGCTGGCGGTCACCCCGGCGAACAGCATCTGCCGCTGGGTTCCCTCGCCCGGGTCGAACAGGATCCCTTCGCCGTCCCAGCGCAGCAGGTAGCCGTTGTGGTTGCGGGCCCGGGTCGGGGCCTGGCTCGCCGTGCCGAGCACCACCAGCTCACGGTTGGACACGGGCCGACCCTACGCTCCGCCTGGCAGGCTGGGCGGGTGGGCATCTCGATCGAGGAACTGGAGCGGGTGCGACCGCGGTCGGCCAGCGATGATCGCGACGTGCTGCTCCCGGGGTCCTGGCAGGCCTTCGCCCCGGTGCGGGCCGGGTTCACCGACCACCACGGCTATCACTACCGGATCGCCCCCGGCCCGCCCCCGGCCGCCCGGTCCGGGCACTGAGCGGCGGCACATCCATCCAGCCAGTCCGCGGGTGGCCGGTGAGCCCGGGGCGGCCCCGGCCCGGGTCCGGGAGGGCGGGCGTCTCCGTGCTGCGCCCCCCGGGTGAGGGAGCCTACGCTGGGTGATTACTCGGGGTCCGGAGCGTCACAATGTCCCGGGTCTTCCGGCACCCGGGTTTCCCCGCACCGTGGTTTCCCCGCACCCGGGTTTGCCCGGGCCCGGGTTTTCCCGGTACCCGGCTTGACCGGCGATTGACTTTGCCCCGCTATTGGTTTTATGTTCCTTTTTCTTTAATAAGCATGGCTAAGGTATGTGGATGGGTATGACCACTCCTAGAATGGCCTTAATGCGGCCGTACGCGCCGGGGCAAATCGTTTAGAATTTACCCGCGGCAAACGAGTGGAGACGGGGCAGAGCGCTGAGCGGTGGCAGCGAGCCGGGCATGACAACAGACGCCCGCAGGAAAACAGGTCCAACGGGCCAGGTCGAGGCCGGCCCGGACGGGAGGCCATCGGCACCGGTGGCGGACCCGCAGCCGGCGCACCGGGAGCCGGCGCAGCCGGGGCCCGCCACCCCGGCCGGTGGGCACCCGGCGGGGAACCGGGGGGGCCTGCTGCAGCGCCGCCCGGTCGTGCGGCACCTGCTGATTCTCGCCTGCTACCTGGTGGCCGGCGTGGCGGCCACCATGCCCCGGGGGCTGTACCTGGTGCAGGGCCGCCTGCAGGCCACCCGCGACGCCGGGGTGTACGTGTGGGACTTCTGGTGGATGGCCCACCAGATACTGCACCTCAGCAACCCGTGGTTCACCCGGGTCATCGCGGCCCCGGTCGGCTCCCAGCTGGGATACCACGCGCTGATGCCGCTCGACGGGGTGGTGATGCTGCCCGTCACGCTGCTGTTCGGCCCGAGCGCCTCCTACAACCTGCTGTCCATCCTGATGCCCGGCCTGATGGGCTACGCCATGTACCGGGCGGCCCGGCTGTGGCTGCCCGGCCAGCTGGGGCCGCTCGCCGCGGGCGCGTTCTACGGGCTGTCCGCGGAGCTGGCCTGGCACGCGTGGTACCAGCTCAACCTGGCGGCCGGGGTGCTGTTCCTCCCGGTCGCCCTGGAGGCCGCCATCCGGCTGCGGCGTACGCCGCGCTGGCCGCAGGCGCTCTACCTGGGCGCCGCCCTCGGGTGCAGCCTGCTCAGTGACCAGCAGTCGGCGCTGATGGTGGCCATGCTGGCGGCGGTGGTGCTGCTGCCCTGGCTGCTCGGCGCCCGCGGCTGGGACAGCCTCACCGTCGGCGCCGGCCGCAGCCACACCGGGGCGGCGGCCCTGGCGCGGCAGCCGCTGCTCACCAAGCTGGCCGCGACCGGGGTGGCCGGGTTGGCCGCCGTCGTGGTGGCCAGCCCGCAGATCGCCGCCATGGTGGCCCAGACCCGTTCCGGTGGCGCCTACATCCCGCCGCAACTGGTCAACTTCTACTACGCCCGGTCGGCCGCCTGGCTGCCCAGCATGTTCCTGGCATCGCCCCGGCTGGCCCGCCTGGTGCCCGCGCTGCAGCCGATCACCTCGCCCGGCCGCACCCTGGACGGCGTCCCCACGTTCGGGCTGATGCTCACGCTGCTGGCCCTGCTCGGGCTCATCGTCTGCTGGCGGCGGCGCACCGCGTGGCTGTTTGCCCTGATCTGGCTGGGCAGCGCGGCGATGGCCTTCGGTACCACGCTGCGCATCGGCAACCACGTGTACCTGCCGGCGGGCCAGCTGTGGGAGGGCGTCCACGTCTCCGCCGTCCTGCCGTTCACCTGGTTCGTCCGGCTGCCCGGCATGGCCGGGTTCCGCGAGTCAGCCCGCATCCTCATGCTGGGCTTCCCGGCCGCGGCCATGCTGGCCGGCGCGGCCGTGGCCTGGCTGCAGCGCCGGTCCCGGGTGCTGCTGGTCGTGCTGCTGGCGGCGGCCGCGCTGGAACTGGGCTGGCCGGGCGACCCGGGCGTCCGGACCATGCTCACCGCGCTGCCTCAGCTGGACCGGCCTATCGCCGCGGACCACTCGTCCTCGATCGTGGTGGACATCCCGTTCGGCATCCGGGGCGGTGTGCCGCTGCCCGGCGAGGGCCCCGCCTTCAACCCCGAGGTCCAGGTACTCGCGACCGCGGACCAGCATCCGCGCGCCATCGCCTACCTGTCCCGGATCCCGTCCCAGGTGCTCAGGGAGATCACCGCGCACCCGTTCTATGCGGGCCTGCTGACCCTGGAGCGGCACTACCTGCCGCTGCAGTGGGCTCTCCAGCACCCGGACCAGGCCGGCGGGCAGTACGTGCAGGCCGCGCGGCTCATGCTGGCCGCCGCCCGCCAGGACGCCCGCCGCCTGGACGTGGGCTGGGTGCTGCTCTGGCGGCGGCCGGCCGGGATCGAGCAGTACCTGGCTGCCACCGGCTTCCGGTTCGCCTACCAGGCCAACGGTGTTTCCGTGTACCGGCCGGTGACCGGCGCGGCGTCCTAGCCGCACCGGACGGCCACCGCCAGCGAACAACTCAGCCTCGGCCGGCCCCCCGCGGTGCCGGCCGCCTTCCGGCACACCGGACTGCTCGCCGTGTGCGCCGCGCTGGGCCGCCGCTAAGGCAGGCCTGGCGGCGGCCCGCCCAGACCGGCGGGCCGGCCGAGGGCGCCGTCCAGGGCGCCACCGGCCATCGCGTACAGCAGCCCCGCCATGGCCGGGCGCTCCAGCCCGGCCATGCTCCGCGGGGTGGAGTTGAGCAGGCCGAACGTCGCGTGCGTGGCGGCTCGCGCCCGTTCCTCGCCGGCGGCGGGGTGCAGCTGCCGCAGCACCTGCACCCACTCCTCGGCGTAGCTGCGCTGCAGCCGCCGGATCTCCCGGCGCTGCGGGCCGGGCACGTTGTCCAGTTCCCGCTCGTGCACGGTGATGAGGGCGGGCTCGGCCAGGGCGAATTCGATGTGCCAGTGCAGCAGGGCGCTCAGCGCGCCGGGCGGGTCGGGGGCCAGCGCCACCCGCCGGCGGCCCTCGGACAGCAGCCGCTGGCTGATATCCAGCAGCATCTCGGCGAGCAGCGACTCCTTGTTCCGGAAATGCCGGTAGAGGGCAGGCCCGGTGACGCCGAGCGCCCGGCCCAGGTCATCGATGGACACCCCGTGGAAGCCGTGCTGCGCGAACAGGCCGGCCGCCGTGGCCAGGATGGTGGCCCGCCGGGTGGCGGAGGTGGCGGCCACGGGCATGCCCGAAGTCTAGACGACGCCTGGACGCCCGAAGTTAGGGAGCGTTAACCTAGCCGTGTTAACGTTCATTAACAGGCGGCCCGGCCCAGCCGGCTACCGCGCAATCCCCGGCCGTCCGGTCCGGCCGCGGGCGGTCCACAGGAGGGCTGGCGATGGTCGATTTCACCCTCACCGATGAGCAGCAGGCGCTCCGGGACACCGTCGCCGCCTTCGCCCGGGACGAGGTCGCCCCCGTCATCGGCGACTACTACGAGCGGGCCGCCTTCCCGTACCCGGTGATCGCGGCGATGGGCAAGATGGGCCTGTTCGGCCTGCCCTTCCCGGAGCGCTACGGCGGGATGGGCGGCGATCACCTGACCCTGTGCCTGGCCCTCGAGGAACTCGCCCGGGTGGACTCCTCGGTCGCGATCACGCTCGAGGCCGCCGTGTGCCTCGGCGCGATGCCGGTGTTCCGGTTCGGCACGCCGGAGCAGCGGGAGCGCTGGCTGCCGGCGCTGTGCTCCGGGGAGAAACTGGCCGCGTTCGGGCTGACCGAGCCGGGTGGCGGCACGGACGTGGCGGGCGGCATGCGCACCACCGCCCGGCTGGAACGGCCGGCTGGTGGGGGCACCCCGGAGTGGGTGATCAACGGCTCGAAGGTGTTCATCACCAACGCCGGCACCGACATCACCGCGCTGGTGACCGTAGCCGCGCTGACCGGCGACCGGGAGATCTCCGCCCTGCTGGTCCCGGCGGGCACGCCTGGCCTGCAGGTCAGCAGGAAATACTCCAAGGTGGGCTGGGCGGCGTCCGACACCCGGGAGGTATCGCTGTCCGGCGTGCGGGTGCCGGAGGCCGGCCTGCTCGGCCCGCGTGGCCGCGGCTACGCCCAGTTCCTGGCCATCCTGGAGGAGGGCCGGGTGGCCATCGCCGCGCTGGCCACCGGGCTGGCCCAGGGCTGTGTGGACGAGTGCCTGCGCTACGCCGCGCAGCGCGCCGCGTTCGGCCGCCCGATCGGCGAGTACCAGGCCATCCAGTTCACCATCGCCGACATGGAGGCGCGCACCTGCGCGGCCCGGGCCGCCTGGTACGCCGCCGCGGCCCGG
Organism: uncultured Actinomycetes bacterium; assembly: GCA_963837515.1. Classification (GTDB taxonomy): domain Bacteria; phylum Actinomycetota; class Actinomycetes; order Streptosporangiales; family Streptosporangiaceae; genus RYN-230. The sequence continues at coordinate 92,463 of CAWINT010000007.1, read as the reverse complement.
CTGGCGGCCGGCCAGCCGGGCAAGAAGGACGCGGCCATCGCCAAGCTGGTGGCGTCGAACGCGGCCATGGACAACGCCCGGGACGCCACGCAGATCTTCGGCGGCTACGGGTTCATGAACGAGTCCCCGGTCGGCCGGTTCTACCGGGACGCCAAGATCCTGGAGATCGGCGAAGGCACCTCGGAAGTCCAGCGGATGCTCATCGCCCGGGAACTCGGCCTGCCCGCCCGCCCTCGCTGACCGGCGCCGGGCACGGCGGACGCCCCCACCAAGGGGCAGGCGGTTACCAGCGGCCGCTCGGCCGCGCCGCGGCCGGACGGCAGCCGCCGGCCGATCAGCGGCGGCGGCACCCGCACCCGGGCCCGGCTGGCCTCAGGGGCAGGGGCCATGACAGCAGGAGGACTTCCAGCGCGGGTCACCCGCTCTGCTCCACCTCCCGGGCGCTGCGCCGCGCGCCCGGATGCCCCGCCTCGGCCGCGGCTTGCCGCTCGGTCTCCGCGTTGAGCTCGCCGCCGAGGAGTACCGCCAGGCCGGCCAGGTACAGCCAGAACAGGAGGATGACCACACCCGCGAACGCGCCGTAGGTCTTCCCGTAGTTGCCGAACCTGGCCACGTAGAACGAGAAGCCCAGGGAGGCGAGCAGGAAGATGACCGTGCCGACCACCCCGCCGGGGCTGACCCACTGCCAGCGCGGCGTCTGCCGGTTGGGGCCGAGGTAGTAGTACACCGAGAACAGCAGGGTGATGACGATGATCGTGGCCACCCAGCGGACCACGGTCCACACGACGGTGAAGGCGGTGCCGCTGATCCCGACGTGACCGGAGATGAGCGAGCCGAGCGAGGCGCCGAACACGATCAGCGCCGAGGCGATCCCGCCGAGCACCACCGTCGCCAGCATCAGGCCGAACGCGATCAGCCGCTTGGGCACGAACTTGCGGTCCTTCGGCACGTCGTAGGCGATGTTGAGGCCGGTCTGCAGCGCGGCCATGCCGCCGGAGGCGCTCCACACCGCGATCAGCAGTCCGATGATCACCACGGCGGTCCCGCCCGAGGTCTGGTTCCCGGCGTTGTGCACGGCCGTGGAGAAGACGTTGCTGGCCCCCTGCGGAAGGGCCTTGCTCAGCCCATTGACCAGGTTCGTGAGGGTGCCGGAGCCGATGTTCACCAGGCTGATGACGCCGAGCGCGGCGATAACGGCCGGGAACAGGGCCAGGAACCAGTGGTAGGCCAGGCTGCCCGCGGTCATCGTGCACCGGTCGGCGACGAACTCCTTGCCGGTGCGCTTGAGCGTGTTCCGCCACCCGGTCTTGCCGATCTCCAGGGGCGAGCCCGGGCCCCCCTGCACCTGCCGCGACGGCGGGATCTCCTGCTGGTCCTCCCCCATGACCCGGGCGGCGAATCCCTCGCGCCTGTCTGCCATCCCCGCGCTCCCTGCTCGGCCGGTCCGCCGGCGCTGGCCCGCGGGCGGTGCGACCCCGCTACCCGGCAGAGCACCGGCAAAACAGGCCGGCCCTGACCCTGGCTCAGCGCCCCGGGTGCAGCCAGGGCCGGGCCAGCCGCTCCGCCGGGTGCGCGGACACCCCGGACGGGGCGGCCACCAGGCCGTCCGCCCGCACCGCCGGGCTGGGCAGCGACTCGCCCCGCCCGGCCCGCCCGGTCAGGTCGGCCATCCGGCGCAGGATGCTGCGGTAGAACCGCTGCTGGGTCCACCGCCCGAAGGCCCGGAACCCCCAGCGGACGACCGGGTCCGGGATCGGCGCCCGGCGGGAGTAGCCGGTGACCCGGAAGGCGATCTGGCCGCTGGCCAGGTTCTTGATCACTTCATAGCTGAGCCGGCCCTGCTCCAGGTGACCCTGCAGGGTCTGATAGCTCCAGCCCCACACCTGCTCGTCACCGTCCGGGGTCGAGCGCCGCTCATCGATCACCCGGGTGACCCGCACCCCCAGGTAGAAGCGGAGCCCGAAGAACCGGCCCTCCAGCAGCATGTCCCGGCCCAGCAGGCCGTCGTCGCGCCGGTACACCCCGCGCAGGATCCTGGCGTCGGCGAACTCGTAGTCGCGGACCAGGCGGCCGGCCACCTCCCAGGGGCCACCTGGCACCGGCGGGCCGGGCGGTTCCCGGCCGATCACGATGGCGCCGGAGTCCACCTGCCAGTGCCCCTCCGGGACCCCGTCCTCCGGCGCGCGGGCCGGGTCGTAGTTCACCGCCAGGCCGCGCAGGGCATCCAGCGCCGCCCGCTGGTCCACCGCGGCGAGCAGCCGCTGCGGCATCTAGTCGTCCCGGATCGACTCGCCGATCAGCCACAGCGTCGGCGGCCACAGGCCGACGAAGATGGCCCGCCGTTCCGCGTTCCCCCGCTCGTCCTGGTCCACCGTCTTGGCCCGGATCCAGAGCGTGACGCACAGGCCGACGGCGCCCAGCGAGAGGGCCTGCAGGTGCGCGCGGCGCACCCCGGCCGCGTAGAGCGTGGCCCCGAGGAGCAGCCGGCTGCCGGGCCAGGGCCGGCCGGCCCTGGCCCGGACCGGGCATGCGACGATCGGGAGATGGCTGTCGGCAGCCGTCCGGCGCGGGCGGCACTCGTGCTCCGCTGGCCGCTTGGCATCGCCCTGGTGAGCTGGCGGTACATGTGGAGGACTACTCCCCTGCACCGTTCCGAAGAAACCGGCACCACCGCTGACCTGCCCCAGCCGGCGCCGTATGACACCGGGTCGGCCGACGGCCGCCAGGGCATCGCGGCCGGCAGCGGTCCGTTGCTGCACCGCAACTACCTGGTGCGGATCCGGGAGGCCCGGCTGAGCCCGCCGGCCCTGCTGAACCTGGTCGCCGACAACCTGGACCGGGCGTCCCCGGAGGTCGCGGCGTTCCGGAAGACCCGGGGCCAGCGCAGCGGGCTGGACCTGGGCGACGAGCTGGTGGTGCGCATGCCCGGGCCGTGAGACGGCGCGGTGCGGGTGATCCACCGGGACGACACGTCCTTCCGGCTCGGCACCCTCAAGGGCCACCTGGAGGCCGGCGAGATCGAGTTCCGCACCGCCGCGGACGGGGACCTGGTCCGCTTCGAGATCGAGTCCTGGGCCCGGGCCGGGGACCGGCTCAGCGACCTGCTCTACAACCACTTGCGGCTGGCCAAGGAGATCCAGCTGAACATGTGGTCGCACTTCTGCATCCGCGCCGCGCGGCTGGCCGGCGGGCGGCCGCAGGGCGGGGTGACCATCCGCACCCGCCGGGTCAACTGGCCGCCTCAGCTCGCCGGGTAGCCGGCCAGGCGGTCCAGGGCCGGTCCCGTGATCCGGTGCAGCACCCAGTCGTCCCGGGGCTCCGCGCCGAGGCGGCGGTAGAAGCCCAGGGCCGGCTCGTTCCAGTCGAGCACCGCCCATTCCAGCCGCGCGTAACCGCGCTGCACGCAGAGGCTGGCCAGTTCGGCCAGCAACGCCCGGCCCAGGCCCGACCCGCGCAGCTCCGGGCGTACGTAGAGGTCCTCCAGGTAGATGCCGGGCCGGCCGGTCCAGGTCGAGTAGCTCAGGAACCACAGCGCGAACCCGGCCACCTGGCCGTCCTGCTCGGCCACGTGGCCGAAAAGGGCCGGCTCCGGGCGGAACAGGGCGGCGCGCAGGTCCGCGGGCGAGGACTCGACCTGGTCCAGTGACCGCTCGTACTCGGCCAGGTCGCAGATGAGCTGGTGGATGGCGGCCTCGTCGCCGGGCCGGGCCGGGCGGATCACGGCCGTTCCCGCCCGCCGCGGCGGATGGCTGGTGCCGCCGGGAAGAGCCACGTCCATACCGCGCTGTACCACCTTCCGGCTGACCCGGCGCGCTGACTCCGGAGCGCTGACCCGGCTCAGCCTATCCGCGGCCACGCCGGCGCCGGCGCTGGACGGCACCGCGGCGGACGAGGCCCATCGGCCAGCAGATCGGGGCCCCTGATCCCCGGGGGTGACCGCGGTCGCCGCCGACCTGACCCAGACGGCCGCCTGCGATCCGGCCGGGGGCGTGAGCTGTTCGACGACTGAGGACCGGCTGGCCGACGCTCCCCGGCGGCCAGCCAGCCGGCGGGCCGTGCCATCCCCCCGTACCGGCGGTACCGGCGCATACCACACAGGCCGGGCATACCGCAGTTCCGGCCCTGGGTTCGCTGGGCAGGTGAGATCCTGCATTGTGGCAGCCGCTGCACTAAGTGCACCACCTTGATCCGGGACGGCCAGGCCCCGGGACTTGAGAGGAGGCGTCCCCCATGCGGGCACGCCCGACATCACCGCAACCCGGTCAGTTAACTCGCCGCCGCCCGGGAGCGGGACGGGCACGGCGATGAGCCCGGCCGCGGCCGACGAGGCGGCCCTCTACTTCACCGTCGCCCTCACCGTGCTGCTGGCCGGGTCGGTCCTCGCGGTCATCCGGCAGCCGCCGTGGACTCCGGGGCCGGCCGCGGAGCACCCCGGCTACCCCGACGGTGTCACCTGGGCGAACGACGAGGCCGCCTGGGCGAACGACGAGGCCGCCTGGGCGAACGACGAAGCCGCCTGGGCGAACGACGAAGCCGCCCGGGCGAACGACGAAGCCGCCCGGGCAGCAGACGAGGCCCGCCCGGCCTCCGGAGCGGATCGTCCCCAGCGGGCGGCCGGGACACCGGGACGGCCGGGACGCCATGCGGCCGGGACGCCCGCCGCGGAGGCCCCCGCCCCGCTCCCGGTACGCTCCCCCGGCCAGTCCGGCCGGACCGCCCCGGTGGCGGGCGATACCGCCGCCCGGCCGGAGGGCTGGCGGCCGCCGGTCTCCGGCGGCCCGCCCTGGGGACCGGCTCCCCGGCCGCCCGGCGCGCGATGAGGCGGGTGGAGCCACCCGGAACCGGGGCAGCTTCTACCGGTTTGTCACCTCACCGGGTATATGACACGCCGCGTGCCGTCTAGGGCCTCATTCCGGGTTCCCGCGTGCACGCCGAGTTACCGTGTACCTGTGATCGACTACGCACTGGCTGCCCGGCCCCGCCGTGGCCACCCGGGGGCGGCATGACGGCCGCACCGGATGACCCCGGCGTGCCGGGGAACACCGGGGCCGATCATGCCGGCAGCGTGCTGTGCCGCCTGCTGATCGGCCACCCGGACGTGGTGGACATCGAGCTTCTCGGCCAGGCCGAGTTGCTCGAGGGGACCATCACCTACTCGCTCGGCGTGCTGCTGCCCGGGGGCCGGGAACTGTACATCGACGTGGAGGAAGCGCCCGCGCCGGCCCGGCAGGCCGGACGGTAACCGTCCCGGCACCCGGCCGATGGCCAGCAGAGATCAGTCAAAACGGCGGGCGCTCGGGTAGCCCTGGCCGCCATCCACCACGACGTTGGCTCCGGTGATCCAGGACGCCCGCGAGGACAGCAGGAAAGCCACCACGTCGGCGACCTCCGCTGGGCGGCCCAGCCGGCCCAGCGGGAACTGGCTGCCCAGGAAGGAGTCGAACTCCGCCCGGTGCTCCCGGCGGAACTGATCCCAGGAGCCGCCGGGGAACATGATCGATCCCGGGCTCACCGCGTTGACCCGGATGCCGAGCGGCGCGAGCTCCTGGGCGGCCACCGCGGCCAGCTGGATCTCCGCCGCCTTGGCCGTGGCGTAAGCCGTGCGCGGGGCCGGGCGCAGGCCGGTGATCGAGGAGATGATTACGACGGCGCCTCCGTCCGACTCCCGCAGGTAGCCCATCCCGGCCTGGATCAGGTCCGCGGCGTGCCCTGCGTTCAGCTGGAAAGTCGCGGTGAACTCGCCGGGGCGGGCGCTGGACAGGTTGCCACCGCCCACCGTGCCGCCCGCGTTGGCCACCAGCAGATCCAGCCCGCCCAGCGCGGCGGCGACGTCCGCCACCGCCTGGTGCAGCGCGCGGCTGTCGGTCACGTCCGCGGCCGCGGTGACCACCTGCGCGCCGCTGCCCCCGATCAGGCCGGCCGCCTCAGCCAGCCCGCCCCGGTCACGGGCGACCAGCCCGACGGCGGCGCCTTCGGCGGCCAGCGCACCCGCGACCGCCAGGCCGATGCCGCGGCTCCCGCCGGTAATGAGCGCGCGGCGGCCGCGCAGGCCCAGGTCCATCTGCCGCTCCTTTCCACGGGCTCCCGCCTACCGGGGCAGCGCGCGGCGGGGTTCCCCGGCCGGCCCAGCCCCGGGTCCGGGGGCGGCGGCCGCGCGAGCCGCCAGGTCCAGCCGCTCCGCGCCCAGCCCGACGTTGACGCCCGACCCGTACGCGGTAGCGCCGGACAGGATAGCGGCCAGCGCGGTGCCGAGGATGAAGCTGATGCCCTCGAGCGTGCTCAGCGTGCCGTCCACCGTCAGCGCCGTGAAGGCGACCAGGCCGAGGCAGCCGAGCGCTGCCACCGACCAGCCCAGCCACTGCAGGTACCGCTCGACCTCACGGGCGTGCGCGACCTTCGCGGCGATCGCCGGCTGCCGATCCATCTGCATCCTGGCTCCCCGGGGGCCTGGACCCGCGCCCCGCCTCCGCTGCCCAGGCCCGGATTGTTCCCCCGGCCTGCGGGTTCAACCCAGCGGCCAGGCCGCCGGCGGAATCACCGGGGGCCGGCGCGGGTTGCCGCGAGCATGACAACTGTGGGCTTCATCGGCTGCGGCCGCATCGGCGGGACGCTGGCCCGGCTCAGCGTGGCGGCCGGGCACCAGGTCGTGCTCAGCAACTCAAGGGGACCGGAGACCCTGGCCGGGCTGGCCGGGGAACTGGGATCGCAGGCCCGGGCCGCGACCGCGGCCGAAGCGGCGGCGGCGGGGGACATCGTGGTGGTCACGATCCCGCTGCGGGCCTACCGAAGCGTCCCGGCCGGGCCGCTGGCCGGCAAGGTCGTCATCGACACCGGCAACTACTACCCGGAGCGCGACGGCCAGTTCCCGGAACTGGACAGCGCGTCGGTCACCAGCAGTGAGCTGGTGCAGCGGCACCTGCCGGACGCCGCCGTGGTGAAGGCGTTCAACAACATCTTCTTCAGGCACCTGGCGTCGCTCAGCCGGCCGCCCGGCGCCGAGGACCGGACCGCGCTGCCGATCGCGGGTGACGACCCCGCCGCCAGGGCCACGGTCACCAGGTACCTCGGTGCGATCGGGTACGACGCGGTCGACGCCGGGACGCTGGCCGACGGCTGGCGGATGCAGCCGGGCATGCCCGCGTACGGGGCGCCGTATGGGCCGTTCAGTGACGAGAAGGGCGTCCCCGCGGGGGCCGCGGTGATCGAGGCCGCGCTGGCGCGGGCGGCTCGCTGACACCCCCGCCCGGGCCGGCTGCACCGCGGCGGCTGGCGCCCCGGGCCGTCCCGCCCGGGCCGGGCCGTCGCGCTGTTGCCCGCGGCCCGACGGCGGCATATATTAGCGATATATCGGGATCGTATCGTGACTGGTTCGGCAGGAGGCTCCGATGCCGGAGTCATGGGCACTGACCGCGGGCTTTGACCCCCGCGTGGTCCAGGCGGTGCGGTGCGCGGCCGGCCTGCTCGGCCAGGTCCAGGCGGCCGTTTCCGGGCGCCCGGCGGCCAGCGGCGGTGCCCGCCCCGGGGGCGGGGCGCGCCCTGGCGGCGGCCCGGCCGGCCGAGCCTTCGGGCCGCGCGGTGGCCGTGGCTGGGCGGGCGGTCCCGGCGGCCCGTGGGCCGGCTGGTGGCCGGGCCCGGGCGGCGGGCCGTCCCGCGGGGCCAAAGCAGCGCGCGGCGACGTGCGGGCCGCCATCCTGGCCCTGCTCCGCGAGGGCCCGCGGAACGGGTACCAGATGATGTCCGAGATCGAGGAGCGCAGCGGCGGGGCCTGGCGGCCCAGCCCCGGGGCGGTCTACCCGGCGCTGCAGCAACTGGCCGACGAAGGGCTGATCGCGGGGGCCGAGTCGGGCGGGCGGCGGATGTTCAGCCTCACCGACGCCGGCCGCCGCCACGTGGCGGACAAGCCCGAGATGGCCCGGCCCGCCTGGGAGGCGATGGCGGGCTCCGGGGCGGCACCGGTCCCGGGGCTGGTGGCCGAGGCCGCCCGGCTCGGCGGGAGCATCGTCCAGGTCGCGCACGCGGGCACCCCCGGGCAGGTCCGCGCGGCCGAGAAACTGCTGGAGCAGACCCGGCGGAGCATGTACCAGATCCTGGCCAGCGATTTCCCCGCTGAGCCGGCCGCCGGGCAGGATACGGAGGGCACCAGCCATGGATGACCGCATCCGCGCATCGGACGCTGACCGGGAACGGGTCACCGCCCGGCTGCGCGAGCACTTCGCCGCGGGCCGGCTCACATCCGAGGAACTGGACGAGCGGGTGTCAGCCGCGCTGAGCGCCAAGACGCTCGGGGACCTGCGGCCGCTGATGGCCGACCTGCCCGAGCCGGGGATGGTCCCGGCCAGCCCGCCGTGGCCACGGCCGGTACCGCCCGCCGGGGTGGCGCGCCGCCGGGCCCGTTCCCCCCTGCTGCCCCTGGTCCTCATCGTCCTGCTGGCCGCGGTGCTGCTGCCGGGCGGCGGTTGGGCGGTGTTCACCCTGGTCAAAGTGTTCCTGCTGCTGTGGCTGGTGGCCGCGGTGGCCGGGCTGCTGGCGGCCGCGCGGTTCCGGCGCCGGATGCACCGCCGGCGGTCCGGCGTCCCGGACCGCTGGGCGGCCGGGGCCACTGGTACTAGCAGCCGCACGGCGCGGGCTGGGCCGACGGGGCGCAAACGGGTGGAGCGGCCGCCTGCCGCCGTGGCAGGCTCGCTGCCGTGCGCACCTTCGAGGAACTGGCCGCTGAGGCCGAGGCCGCCCCCGTCGGCGGCTGGGACTTCTCCTGGCTGGACGGGCGGGCCACCGAGGAGCGCCCACCCTGGGGTTACGCCCGGCTGGCCGGCGGCGGGCTGGCGGACGCCGGGGCCGCGCTCGACCTGGACACCGGCGGCGGGGAGGTGCTGGCGGGCGCGCCGGCGTGGCCGCCGCGGATGGCCGCCACCGAATCCTGGCCGCCGAACGCGGTGCGCGCGGCCCGGCGGCTCCGCCCGCGCGGCGGCTGGCTGATCGCCACCGGGCCGGATGATCCGGCCCTGCCGTTCCGGGGCGCCTCGTTCGACCTGGTGATCAGCCGCCACCCGGTGGACACGCGGTGGGACGAGGTGGCCCGGGTGCTGCGCCCCGGCGGGACGTTCCTGGGCCAGGAGATCGGCGCGCGCAGCAACGCCGCGCTGTACGAGGCCATCGCCGGGGAACTGCCGCGCGGCGGGGGGACCCGCGGCGCGCAGCGGTCCCGCCGGCTGGCCGAGCAGGCCGGGCTGGCCGTCGTGGACCTGCGGGAGGCCACGCTGCGCCTGGAGTTCTACGACATCGGCGCCGTCATCTGGTTCCTGCGCAAAGTCGTCTGGACCATCCCCGGCTTCAGCGTGGCCCGCTACCGCTCCCAGCTGGCCGCGCTGCACGAGCGCATCGAGTCCGGGGGGCCGTTCGTGTCGCACGCCACCCGGTTCCTGATCGAGGCGCGCAAGCCGGCCGGCTGACCGCATTTCTGGCACTGGCACCACGGATGGCGCCGGCTAAGCACCGGAGGCGGCCTAGCGCTTGGCGGCAGCCCGGCGGAGCCAGGGGCGGAGCAGGCTGAGGCCCAGCCAGGCCGCCGCGAGCCCGACGGCCACGCCGACGATGGTGTCCGCGAACCGCAGGATGGGCTGCTGCCAGGCGTGCGCCGGGCTCACCGCGGCGACCACCATGATGACCGCGGTGGTGATGCCGGCCGTGACCGCGTCGCCCGGGCGGCCGAGCAGGGTGACCGCCAGCGCACTGGCCCCGACCAGCAGCGCCAGGGCCCACGGGTGGAAGGGCAGGGCCAGCAGGTAGGCCAGGCACAGCAGGAAGCTGACCGACGTGGCCGCCATCCGGGACAGCGCTGCGGCCATACTCTGGCTGTAGCTCTCGCGGAACACGAACACCGTGGCGATCACCGCCCACATGCCGCCCAGCAGTTCGTCCGCCCGCGACAGCGAATACACCCGGGACAGCAGGCCGCTGGTCAGCCAGAAAGCGGCCAGCGTGGCCGCCGCCAGCACGGCGCAGTCAGCCGTGGCGATGGTGACCTCAAGCTGGGTAAGGCGGTACCGCTCCGCCATCGGTCCCCCCGGGGCGCGCGCCAGGTGCGGGAAGCAGCACCCATGCTGGTTGTCGTTGGGCTGTCGATCCGACAGTAAAAATAGCGGGCCGGCGCGGGGCCCGGCCGCGACGGCCGCCGGGCGGCGCCGCGAACCGGGCCAGGGGTAGTGGGACAACGGGGACTTTCGGCATCGGGCAGCCGTGCCTGACGACCCTGCCCGCGTGATCATTCCGGCCCGATGATGAAGCTATGTTTCACCGACACGCGACGAGCGCCACCACCGAGCCGGCTCCCTGCCTGCCCGAGCAGTACCTGTGCGGGCTGGCGGACCCGTCGGTGCCGATGCAGGCCTGCTGCTGCCCGGCCCGGCCGATGTTCAGGATCCTCATGCCGCCGACCGCCACCCGTCCCAGCCGGGTCGACCTCTGGCTCTGCGGCCACCACTACCACGCGTCCCGGCAGGCGCTCGCCGCGGCGGGCGCCCGGGTCTACCGCCTGGGGCCGCCCCCGGACGCCGAGGCTCCGGCCCGGATGATGACCACCACCTCCTGACGGCGCCGAGCAGATCGTCTGCCACCGTGCCCGCGCTCTTCACGCGCCGCAGTTTGGCGATCATGATCAGGTTCTCCCGGCCGGTGAGGATCTCGTCCACCGCTGCGAATTGACCTGTCAGGCTGATCGACTCCCGCACCCGGGCTGGCTGCGACACGACATCGAATCCGTCGACACTCGCCGTGCCGCTGTCCGGTTTGAGCAGCGTGGTGAGGATCCTCACGATCGTGGTCTTGCCAGCGCCGTTGGAGCCGAGCAGCGCGAAGATGCTTCCGCGCGCCACGTCGAAGTCCACACCTTTGAGCACGTGCACCTTCTCGTAGGACTTCCGCAATCCGTGGACCTGTATCGTCGCGTTGTTCGCTTCCATGCCTGTTGTTTCCTTATGCCACGGTCACGTTCAACAGGTCCGCTTGCTCACAGCAATGGGTCGAGTACGCGCTTGGCGTACTCCCAGTTGGTCTTGTTGCGGTCATAGGTCGCCCGGCCCTTCTCTGTGATCCGGAAGTATTTGCGCCGGGCGCCCTGGGATTCGTCGCCCCAGTACCACGTGATGTCGCCCTCCGCTTCCAAGCGCCGGACACTGGAGTACATCGTGGCTTCCTTGAACTCGTACTCGCCGTGCGAGCGCTCGACAGTAGCGGATGCGTGTTATGGCCTGCGAGCCACCCTGGCCGCAGACCTTGCCTCTCCTGCTGGTGCTCACCGGTCGCCGCCGTCCTCGCCCGGCGCGGTTCATCAGCGCGGTGAAAAAGTGCCACATACGGCCACAAAATCACCGCACTGACCCAGCTCACCACGCCACGCGCCCAAGCGCTGCGTCACGCCGAGTCCGCGTCCAGCACACCGGCGGCATCCGCGGCGACAGCGGCCAGCACGTCCTCGTACATGCTGGCCTTGATCCGGCCAAGTACCGGGCCGGCCTTGACCGCGCAGTAGCCGCCACGGGGAACCGGGCAGGGAATACCTGGGGCCGCACAGCGCTGAATCAGTAACGAGTTCAGGATCACGGGGACGATGTATAAGAACTACTGCTTCAAGTGCGGGGCGCACGTGCTCATCGACGAGACGACCAAGCTGTGCGGCCCCTGTTACAGCACCTGGATGAAGACCCGGCGCGCGGCGCCGCGGACCGGCCCCTGAGGCGGATCAGCTCTGTGATCCGCTTCGCCAGCCTGATCTTGTGACCGCCGATCACGGCAGCCCGAGGCCCGGCTCTAAGCTTTCCTGCCTCATCTCCGGGTCGCCCAGGGCGGTGTCCAGGTCGCGGCGGCGTGGTGGCTGGCCGGGAGGGCCCGGAGGTGCCGGCGGAGCAAGGTGAGGGCCGGGCTCGGGTTCTCGTTATGCCAGATCAGTGAGTGCGGGTAGACGGGGGCCGGATCGTGCAGCGCGATGCGCCGCAGGTCCTGGCCGGCCGGCCAGCGGAGGAGGGTCTGCTCGCCGACCAGCGTCGCCAGCGCCGCCGAGCCGGCGATCACATCCAGCAGCGGCTCCGTGCCGTAGTGCGGGCCGGTCACGTCGATGGTGAGCCCGAACGCGGCGGCCAGCTCGTCGTAGTAGGCGGTCCATTCGGTGCCCGGGACGAGGCCGGGCATCCAGATCGGGTGGCCGGCCAGTTCGGCGGGCCGGGCCGCGCGGGCGGCGGCGAGCGGGTGGGCCTGCCCGGTGAGCAGCTGGACGGGCTCGTCGAAGACCCGGGCGGCCTGGACGCCCGCGGCGAGCCGGGCCGGCGCGGTGACGGCGCGGAACGACGCGTCCAGCGTGCCGGCGCCGACCGCGGCGATGGCCGCGCTGGCGTCGGGCAAGGTCACCACCTCCAGTTCGGTCCGGGGGTGGGCGCGGTGGAAGGCGCGCAGCAGCGCGGCCGGGCCGAGCCGACGGCCGACCACGTCGACGCGCAGCGCGCGGCGGGCGGGCCGCACCGAGGCGGCGGCCCGCTCCGCGGCCTGCAGCAGCTCGCGGGCGTGCGGCAGGAACGCCTGCCCGCTGGCGGACAGCTGGGCGCCGCGCGCGGTGCGGCGCAGCAGCCGCGCGCCGAGGTCCTTCTCCAGCGCGGCGACGCGCTTGGAGGCGGCCTGCTGGGTGATCGACAGCCCGGCGGCGGCCGCCTGGAACTGGCCGGTGTCCGCGACGGCGACGAAGGTGCGCACGGCGTCCAGGTCCACGCCTCCCGACCCTAGTGACACAACCGCCCGTTGTGACGCGCCGGCGCGGCGGTTGTTTGCCCCGCCGCCCGGCCGGCCGCTTGGATCTCGCTAACCGGGGTGCGGTGAGTGCCCGGGTGAGGTGGTGAGGAGTGACGCGGGACATGGCGGGCAGGCGGTCGCTGGGACGGAAGTTCGGCTGGCTGTGGGCCGCGTACGCGGTGAGCGCGTACGGCTCGGGGCTGGCGCTCGGCGCGTTCCCGCTGATCGCCATCCGGGTGCTGCACGCCGGGCCGGCCGAGGTGTCGGCGCTGCCCGCAGCCGCGCTGGCGGTCGCGGCCGTGGTGGCGGTGCCGCTCGGCCCGTGGGCCGAGTTCCACCGCAAGCGGCCGGTCATGGTGGCGATGGACCTGATCCGGTTCGCCGCGGTGGCGAGCATCCCGGCCGCCTACGCCCTCGGCTGGCTCAGCTTCGCCCAGCTGCTGGTGGTCTCGGTCATCGTCGGTGCGGCGCGGATCGCCTTCCGCGCGGCCAGCGGCGCCTGCGTGAAGGCGGTCGTGGCGCCCGGGGACCTGCTCGCCGCGAACGGGCGGCTGGAGTCCACCAACTGGGCCTCCCTGGTGATCGGGCCGCCGCTCGGCGGCGCCGCGATTGGGCTGTTCGGCCCGGTGACGACGGTGCTGGCGGACGCGGTCAGCTACCTGCTGTCGGCCCTCGGGATCGCGGCGATGGGCGGGCGGGAGGCGCACCCCGCGCGGGCCGGGGCGGCCCGGCCGCGGGCCGGCGACCTGCTGGACGGGTGGCGCTACATCCTGGCCCATCCGGCGCTGCGCCTGCTGTGCGGCAACCAGATCGCCGTCGGCGCGCTTATCCTGGCGACGGAGCCGCTGCTGGCCGTGCTCATGCTCGGCCCGCTGCACTTCGCGCCGTGGCAGTACACGCTGGCGTTCGGGGCGCCCTGCGTCGGCGGCCTGATCGGCTCCCGGCTGTCCAGCCCGCTCGCCGCCCGGTTCGGGGCGCACCGGGTCATGCTCACCACCGGCGCGCTGCGGGCCTGCTGGCCGGTCGGGCTGGCCTTCATCCCCGGTGGCGCGGCCGGGCTCGCCCTCGTCCTCGCGCTCCAGTTCGGCCTGGTCACCTGCATGGGCGTGGTCAACCCGATCATGGCCACCTGCCGGCTGGAGCAGACCCCACCCGACCGGGTGGCCCGCATGCTGTCCGCGTGGACGGTCAGCAGCAACGCCACCATCGCGGTCAGCACCGCCCTGCTGGGGGTGCTGGCCAGCCTCACCAGCCCCCGGATCGCGATCGCCGCGGCCGGCCTCGGCCTGCTGGCCACCCCGCTGCTGCTCCCCCGGCGCACCCGCCCGGCCGAGCCCGAGCCGGAACTGGCCCGTTCCGGGGCGCGCGCTTAGGCTGGCCGCTCAGCCACCGGCGGAGCCTGGCTGAAGCCGGGCGCTGCCACGGCCCCGGCGCCGGCGGTCATTCCTGCAGCTGGCGGAGGATCCGGGCCAGGGCGGCCCGGTCGGCCGGGCTGAGGCGGCGCAGCAGCCGCCCCGTCTCGGTGCCCCGCGCCGTGCGGATGCCCTCCAGCGTGCTGCTGCCGGTGCCGGTCAGCCCGACCAGGGTGGCGCGCCGGTCGCCGGGATCGGCGTGCCGCTCGGCCAGGCCGCGCTGCTCCAGGGCGTCGACCACCTCGGTAGCCGAGCGCGGCGCGATGTGCAGCCACTGCGACAGGTCGGACAGCCGCATCGCCCCGTGCCGGTTCAGCACCCGCAGGGCCCGGAACTGGGACGGGGTGATGTCCCAGGGGGCGAGCGTCTCCTGGGAGGCTTCGCGCAGCTGGCGGGCGACGGACCGGACGGCGTCCGCCAGCGCCTCATCGCTGCCGGCGTCCGGCGGGACGGCCGTCTCCTGGCCCCGGGTCACCGGAATAGCCTACCAGCCGTTATGGTTGTAGCCTCATGTTGAGGTAACCTCAGCATGTTTCCTGACTCTCCCCCAGCGGGTCCGCCGCGCGGAATGGAGCCCCCACTTGGCAGCACCAGACATCAATGCTTCCCCCACATCGGGGACCACCCGCCAGCTCGGCGACCGGGGCCGGTCCCGCGGTACCCGCACGGTCACGGCCGCGGAGAAAGCGCAGGCCCGTGCGGTTTCGCTGCGCCGGGTCGGACGGCTGTTCGTCCCCTACCGCTGGCCGCTGGGCATCGTCACCACCCTCATCGTGGCCTCCTCCGTGGTCTCCGTGGCCTCCCCTTTCCTGCTCCGCGCCGTCATCGACACCGCGCTCCCGCAGCGGAACGTGCGGCTGCTGGTCCTGCTGGTGGCCGGCCTGGTCGGCATCGCCGCCCTCACCTCGGCGTTCGGGGTGATCCAGACCTGGATCAGCACCAAGGTCGGCCAGCAGGTCATGCACGGGCTGCGCACCGGCGTGTTCGGCCATCTGCAGCGGCAGTCGGTCGCCTTCTTCACCCGCACGCGGACCGGCGAGGTCCAGTCCCGGATCACCAACGACATCGGCGGCATGGAATCCGTGGTGACCTCCACCGCGACCTCCATCGCCGCCAACCTCACCACCGCGGTGGCCACCGCGGTCGCGATGGCCGCCCTGTCCTGGCAGCTGTCGCTGATCTCACTGGTCGTGCTGCCGCCCTCGATCTACCTGAGCCGCAAGGTGGCCCGGCTGCGCCGCGCCATCACCACCGAGCAGCAGCGTGAGCTGGCCAACCTCAACGTCACCATCGAGGAGGGCCTGTCGATCAGCGGTATGCAACTGGCCAAGACGATGGGCACCGGCCCGTCGCTGGTCCAGCGGTTCGCCGAGTCCTCGGCCCACCTGATCGACCTGGAGCTGCGCTCCCAGCTGGCCGGGCGGTGGCGGATGGCGTCGATGAGCATCATCTTCGCCGCGATCCCCGCGGTCATCTACCTGGCCGCCGGGCTGCCGGTCACGGCCGGCGCGGTCAGCATCGGCACCCTGGTCGCGTTCACCACCCTGCAGAACAGCCTGTTCCGGCCCATCACCGGGCTGCTCAGCACCGGTGTTGCGGTGATCAGTTCGCTGGCCCTGTTCGCCCGGATCTTCGAGTACCTCGACCTGCCGGTCGAGGTGGATGACCCGGCGGACCCCGCCCGGATCGACCTGGCCCGCGTGGCCGGGCACGTGCAGATCGAGAACGTGAGCTTCCGCTACCCCGGCGCCGACCGTGCCGCCCTGTCCGGCATCGACCTCGACGTGCCGGCCGGCACCACGCTGGCCCTGGTCGGCGAGACCGGGTCCGGCAAGACCACCATGGCCGCGCTGATCGCCCGGCTCTACGACCCGGCCCAGGGCCGGATCCTGATCGACGGCGTCAACCTGCGCGCCATGCGGCTAGCCGACCTCGCCGCCATCGTCGGCGTGGTCAGCCAGGAGACCTACCTGCTGCACACCACGGTGCGGGAGAACCTGCGCTACGCCCGGCCGGGCGCGACCGACGCCGAGATCGAGGAGGCGGCCCGCGCCGCCCAGATCCATGACCTGATCGCCAGCCTGCCCGACGGCTACGACACCATGGTCGGCTCCCGTGGGCACCGTTTCTCCGGCGGTGAGAAGCAGCGGATCGCGATCGCCCGGACCTTGCTGCGCGACCCGCGGGTGCTGGTGCTCGACGAGGCGACCAGCGCCCTGGACACCGAGACCGAGCGCGCCGTGCAGCAGGCCTTCGACCACCTGGCCGCCGACCGCACCACCATTACCATCGCGCACCGGCTGTCCACCGTGCAAAACGCGGACCAGATCGTGGTCCTGGACCACGGCCGCGTCATCGAGTCCGGCACGCATGCCAGCCTGCTGGCCGGCCACGGCCGCTACGCCGGCCTCGCCGCGTGACCAGCGCGAGCCCCGCGCCGACGGCTCAGGCGGTCTCGGACTCCGGCTCGGGCATCGCCACGACACGCTCCCGCAGGTAACCGAGAGCCCGGGCGAGCAGCCGGGACACGTGCATCTGCGAGATGCCCAGCGCCTTCCCGATGTCCGCCTGGGTCATCTCCCCGTAGAACCGCATCAGCAGGATCCGCTGCTCCCGCAGCGGCAGTTCTGGCCAGTGCACCGACAGGGCTTCCATGGACAGCAGATGCTCCACCGCCCTGTCCTCTTCGCCCATGCTGTCGGCGAGGGACAGGGCGTCCGCCCGGTCACCCAGCGGCGCGTCCAGCGAGGCCGGGCTCATCAAGTCGGCCGCCCGCCTCGCCTCCCGCACTTGAGCCTCGGTGCACTCCAGCCGGGCGGCCAGGTCCGCGTCGGAAGGCTCGCAGCCGCCCTGCTGGACCAGTTCCGCTTCCACCCGGCGCAGCCGCAGCAGGCGTTCCTGCACCGGGCGGTCAACGTGAACCTGCCAGCGCTTGTCCCGGAAGTGCCGTTTGAGCTCCCCGGTAATGCACGGGTGCGCGTAGGCGACCAGGCTGCGGCCGAACGAGGGGTCGTACCCGTTGATCGCCTTCATCAGGCCCAGGAACCCGACCTGCATCAGATCATCAAAGGGCTCCGGGCTGTTACGGTACGGGCGCACACACGAGTGCACCAGGCCTCGGTAACGCTCCACCAGGAACTCACAGACCTGGGCCCGCCGCTCACTGCGCGTCGGGAGCGACCGGACCAGGGCGAGCAGTTCCTCATCACTCGCCGCCGCCAGCTGCGCCATCGTCCCAAGGTGAGCCGGCTCTGACGAGATAACGTTCCCTGCAGAAAATATTTCCATAGGGTCACGATCCTGCGCCGGCGCCGGAAGCGAAACTCCGCAGGCGAAGCCGGCCCGGCCGCACTGCACACGGAACGAAGCCGGTCGCGGAAGCACCCAGCTAGCTACGCAGCGTGTAGCTGGGCCGGACGCCGTAGACCTGCCGGTAGTAGTCGGCGAAACGGCTGGGACTGGCGAATCCCCACCGGTAGGCCACCGCCGATACGGACTCCTGTGCGGGGTCGGCGGCCACCAGCTGGCGGTGGGCACGGTCCAGCCGGACCCGGCGCAGGTAGGCCAGTGGCGTGGTGCCGAGGTGGCGACGGAACGCCAGCTGCACGGCGCGCATCGTGACGTACGCGGCCGCGGCGATATCGGCGATGCCGATATCGCGCTCTGCGTGTTCCTCGATGAAGGAGACGGCGCGCCGCAAGGTCGGCGTCGAGGCGTCGGAGCGGTCCTGCGGCACCGGGTCGGCGGTGGCGGCATTGGGGAAGACGGCCAGGGCGGTGGCGACCAGCAACCGGGCGGCGCTGTTCACGATCAGCGGGCTGGCCGCCATCTCGGGATCGGCCAGCAGGCCGTCGACGTAGCTGCTGGCATTGCGCCACCGGGTCTGGGCGGCCGGGTGGGCGGGGTGCGGGGACAGGAACCGCGGCGGCCCGGACAGCGTGGGCTCGCCGTCAGCGACGGCCTCGAACAGCGCGAGTGGCAGGATGACGTGGCGGCCGTGCAGGTCGTGAGTGTGCGCGGTATAGCTGGACCGCGGGAAGCTGCCGAGGAACACGTCGCCGCGCTGGTACCGGTCAGTGAGCCCCTCCCGGGTGGCCTGGACGGTGCCATCGGTGACCGTGCTGACGATGACGGCGCTCCCGCCGGTTACCCCGAAGGTCAGGTCGGCGGCCAGCCGCACATCGCTGACCGCGAAGGAGCCCGCGTTCGCGTGAATCACGGAGATCATCATGGCCCGGTTGCGGGTGTCGGCCAGCCGGAGCCGCCCGCGATAGGTGCGGTGGAGGAATTCCCGGGCCACCTCCGGGTCAGCGGTACTGAATTCCACTCGCCGCGGGTCAGATCGTTCTGCTGCAGTCATCCCCGCCTCCTCGTCGGCGATGAAGTCAAGTCCGGAGCGTCCGGCTGGGCAGTTGGCCGAACTGGCGGCAGCCAGCGGCGCTGAACTGCGTCGGGTCGGCCCAGGCCCATTGGGCGGGCCACGGCGGCACGCGGTCTCTGCTCGGCACGAGGCACCCCCTCAGCGCTCATGGCACACTCGGGTGGCAAATGTCCCCCCGCACGTACCGCGCAACGGCAGCCTCAAACAGGGTCACCGCACCGGGAACTCACTGGCCAGCACACCGCCCCCGCTGGCCCGGCGCACCGGCGGCCACGGCCCCCGTGGGGCCTTTCTAGACCACAGCTGATCTCACCGGCCAGGCCCGGGTGAAGCGGGCCTGATACGTTGCCAGCACAGGCGATGGGTACGGCGTAGTCGCTTGTGCCCGTACGCGGTGAACAAGGCGAGCGGCGCCCAGCCCATGAGTTAGGGACCGACCGCCGGTCTCTGCCTGGCGATGGGGAGCGGTATGGACGGTAGGCACCTGCGGGCGGGCCGGCCCCTGCTGGCCGCCCCGGCCCGCCGCTGGGCCGGCTTACTGCTGGTGAGTTGCACGATCCTGGTCGCCGTGCTCGGCGCGCTATTCGCCCACCAGGCCAAGGCGGACGGGTTCGATCATGCCGTCGATTCACCGATCATCACCTGGCTCGGCAGCCATCCAGGTCTGGCGCTGTGGCTCGCCGCGCCGGGTTCGACGATTCCGGCGGTCCTGCTCAGCGTTGCTGTCGTCGCCGCCTGCCTGCTCGCTGGCCGGCTTAACGGCGCCGTGCTGGCCGCGGCGGCCGTTCCGGCTGCCGTGGGGCTGGACGAGGGCATACTCAAGCCTCTGGTCCACCGCACCTATCGGGGCAGCCTCGCCTATCCGAGCGGGCACACCACCGCCGTATTCGCGCTGGCCGCGACGGTCACCGTGCTGCTTCTCGCCCCGCCGCAGCCCGGCAGGGCAAAGGCGCTGCGTCTATCCATACCGGCGGCAACCTGCGTCCTGGGAGGTGTCGTCGCCGCGGCCGTCATCGGCCTGCGATGGCACTACTTCACCGATACTGTGGCCGGCGCCGGTGTCGGTATCGGGACGGTCTGCGGGATCGCCCTCATCCTGGATCTGCCAGCCGTCAGGCAGCCCATGCGCTGGATGGATGCGGGCCGCCGGAACGATCTCTGAGTCGCCCCGGATAGCCGGTCCTGGAGCGTGAGGCTCTCCAGGCGGGCCGCCCCCGCCCCGCCCGTCACCACGGCGTTGTGCCGGACGGCGATGTTGGTGTGCTGGTGATCTCCTTGACGAGATACAGGACCGGAGCATCTGGCCTGGGCGGCCCCGCTGAACTCGGCTGGCATGTCATCTCTAGCCACACCGCCCTTCCCCGCTGCGGGCATCAAGCGCGCACCCAGCGCCCGGGTCGAAGGGGGTGCGCAGCGGCGAGGCGCGCATACGACGAGGCGTCGACCGTCGCCGTCTTTATGACACCGAGGGAGACGGCAACCACGGCGACCAGTCCCCCTCGGGGTCAGTGGTTTGTCCCACCTCGATCAGATAACCGTCGGGATCGCGGATGTAGCAACGCATCTCGTACTGGTGCTGTTTCGGCGGCGTCAGGAACTGAGCACCCCGGGCGCTCCATTCGGCGTACACGGCCTGAATGTCTGCGACCCGGATATTGAGGAAGCTGCTGACCCGGTCGGGGTCGCGTGGCGTCTCCAGGGTGACCGCGGGCTTGTCGTCGGTCGGGCCTCCGCCAACATTGATGATGATCCAGCAGTTGGCTAGTGCGACATAGGTCAGCCCTCCGGGGCCGGAGAAGACCACCCTGCCGCCGAGTACTTCGGTGTAGAAGCGCCGAGAGCGCTCGACATCGTCGGAGACGATGAAGTGGGCCAGGACCATTCGCTCTGCCGACGGTGTGAACTCGGCCATCTAGCACCTCCACTGGTTGGGACTCACACCCCGCTCACGACGGGGTCTGCAGGCGATGTTGCGGTGATCGGGTTTCAGCGCCGGTGGCGCGCCCATCCAGGTAGCAAGTCATTCACCGGCATCACACTCCGGGCACAAAGGCCGGCCGCCGCCGCAAGTCACCGAGCACCAGCACCGCCCGGGCGCCGCTCGGCCATGATCGCGTTGTTCAGCGCCTTCAGGCCGGCGACGTAGACCTCCGAGAAGGTGGGGAACGGCTGGATGACATCGCGCAGCGTGACGAGCGGGAGGTGGCCCCGGATGGCGAGCGTGGCCTGCTGTAGCCACTCACCCGCTTCGGGACCCAGGGCGTAGGCGCCGGTCAGCCGCAGACCGTCGCTGAGCAAGGTCAAAAAGCCATTCGAGTCGGCGCGGGCGTGCGTGTAAGTGGCCGTCTTGGCCACCTCGGACAGGGGCGCGGTAACGCGGAATCTGCCCTCGGCGGCTCCCACGGCGGCTGCTTGCGGGTCGGTGTAGACCACGTCGGGGACGGCCTCGTAGTTGGCTTCACGGGGCTCGCCGAGGATGTTGGCCGCAGCGACCTCCCCCTGGTACTTGCCCACGTGGGTGAGCAGGCGGACGCCGGTGACGTCGCCGATGGCCCAGAGTCGCTCGCCGGCGCGCAGCTGCCCGTCAACCTTGACACCCCGATCGTCGAACGTCGCACCGCCGGTCTCCAGACCGAGTCCCGCGACCCGCGGCCGCCGCCCCGTGGCGACCAGGAGCCGGTCGCCACGCAGCTCGCGCCCGTCGTCCATCACGAGGACGTAGTCAGGACCGTCGCGTCTCGCCGCCACCGCGTTCCGGCCCAGCACCAGCTCCACCCCATCGCGGCGGAGCTCGGTACCGAGCGCCTCGCCCAGCGGGGCGGGCTCGCGCGCCAGCACGTGTTCCGCGGCCTCCACCACGGTCACCTCGCCACCCAGGCGGCACACGGCCTGCGCCATCTCGGCGCCCACCGGCCCGCCCCCGAGGATGAGCAGGCGACGCGGCACCTTCTTCATGCCAGTCGCCTCCCGGTTGGTCCACACGCCCTCCAGGTCGGCCAAACCGGGAAGCGGCGGCATCGCCGGGTCCGAGCCGGTCGCCACCACCACGTCCTGGGCGGTGTAACTCACCCCGTCCACCTCCACGACGCCCGGCCCGGCCAGCCGGCCGGTGCCGCGGATGAGGTCGATGCCCTTGCCCGACAGCCAGGCCTGTTGCCCGCCGTCGGTGTAGTCCGAAACCATGAAGTCGCGGTACGCCAGCGCGGCAGAGACGTTAACCTGTGCCGTGGCCGCCGCCTCCCGCGCCCCGTGCACTGCCTCTCCGGGACGGAGCAGCGTCTTCGACGGGATGCACGCCCAGTACGAGCATTCACCCCCAGCCAGCTCCCGTTCGACCACTGCCACCCGCAGGCCGCCGTCCGCCAGCTCGCCAGCGCAGTGCTCACCAGGCGAACCAGCGCCGACGACGATCACGTCGTAGTCGTAACCGCTCATGCGCCGCCCGTCTGCCCGGTCCGCTCATCCACCACGTAGTGCGGGTGCCAGTCGGGCCAGCTCGCGAACTCGGCCCGGGCCGCCGCTGTGCCGGGCACATTACTCATGTCCACGCTCCGGCTCCTTTCTGAGCACGGCAGCCGTGACGATGCCTCAGGGGTGGCCCGGCTCCAGCATTGCGCGACTGG
The DNA here is from genome assembly GCA_963837515.1 of uncultured Actinomycetes bacterium. GTDB lineage: Bacteria > Actinomycetota > Actinomycetes > Streptosporangiales > Streptosporangiaceae > RYN-230. Next base: position 70,273 of record CAWINT010000007.1, on the reverse strand, counting down.
ACACGAAAAGTCCATAGGGCGATCAGCGCACACCGCCGTGGAGCGGAGCGCATTCGGCAGGCACCGGCAGAGGTAAACATCCACCCGGTTGGAGTGGGTGATGTTTGATATGCGTTGCGTGATGGGATTCGGGCATTCTGCGGTGGGGGGTCAGGCCTGGGCGGGAATGGGGGGCTGCCAGGGGTCTCCGGTGAACAGGCTGCGCAGTACGTCGAGGGGGCGGTTGCCGTGCTTGCGGGCGGTGTCGATGTAGCTGCGGATGTCGAGCCGGTCCTGGGTGGCGTCTTCGCTGGTGAGCCGGCCGGAGATGTTCTGCTGGGTTTTCGTGGGGCGGACGCCGCGTTCGCTGATGTTGTTCATCGGCCAGATCCGGGTGCTGGTGGTGAAGCGGAGCACGTCGGCTTCGCGGTCGCGGCAGAATTCGAGCAGGTCGCGGCCGGGGTGCTGGGCAGTGGAGTTCTTCGGGCCGGGGATGGGCGGGACGGCGGCCAGGCCGACGGCGCGGGCGCGCCGGAACTCGGTGATCAGCGGCGCGGCCTTGTCTTCGGGGATGGCCGGGAGCCCGCTGTCGCGGGCGTCGTTCCAGGCATGGATCAGGCCGCGCAGCGCCCACTGCGCCTGGGCTGGCCAGTACGCTCCCGGGTAGGTCTCGGCGGCGTCTTCCAGGTCCCTGAGTATGTGCGACAAGCATGCCTGGTGCCCGGTGATGTGTTCCCACCTGGAGTTCCAGTAGTTCGCGTACCGGTCAGAGACGATCACCCCGGCGAAGTCCGGCAGGATCCCGAAGTCGCGGAAGGAGCCGAGGTCGCGGCCGCCGAGGTGCAGCAGCGAGTACTGCTCGGTGAACGCGCCCAGGACGTACTTCTTCTGCCCGGCGGGCCCGGCCCGCGGCGTGGTCTCGTCGAACCCGGCGACGTGAGCGGCGGTGATCAGGGTCTTGATCAGCTTGATCACGTCCGCGACCAGGCTGGCGGCTGTCCGCCGCGCGGCGCTGCTTCCGCGGCGGCTTGCGGCCCGGGGTGTCATCCCCCGACGGCGGCATGGACGAATTCCCGCTGTTCCGCGACAATGCCCGCTCCAGCCGGGCGACCCGTTCCCGCAGCTCCGCGGCCTCTGCCGCCCGTGCCCGCAGTTCATCCCGCAGCTCCGCCGCCTGCGTCCTCAGTCCCGCCAGCCCGGCCAGCTGCGCCCTGAGCTCTGCAAGCTCCGTGTCCCGGGCGGCGCAGCCGGCACACCAGGGGCAGGAGGGGGCAACTCGGACACAGGACACGATCATCCAGAGCTGGCCCGCAGTAAGCAATCCGACACGCCGAGCCGGCCAAGACGGCGATCACCGCGTCGCGACCGGCATCCAGCGGCATCGAGAGCACAGGTCACCACGATCAGGACAACCATGCCGCGATCAAGCCGGCGCGCTACGCCAGCCCGGCACGGATGGCCAATCCCCCGCGCCCATCCGTGTTGACCGTCCCGGCGCGCGGGTGCTGAGATCAGCCCGTGGCCAGCATCCGCGCTAACCGGCAGTACTGGAACCTGATCAGCCGCAGCTACCAAGAACAGCACGATCCGCAAATCGGCGACGCCCCCCGGCTGTGGGGCATGTTCGCCATCCCCGACGCCCACCTTCACGCCCTCGGCGAGGTCACCGGCAAACACGTCCTCGAACTGGGCTGCGGCGCGGGCCAGTGGTCCAGGTCGCTGGCCGCCGAGGGCGCGGTCGTAGTCGGGCTCGACCTATCCGAGGCGCAGCTCGCGGCAGCGGCCAAGGCCATGGGAACCGCCCGCTATCCGCTGGTGCAGGGCACCGCCGAGCAGCTCCCGTTCGCACCCGCCAGCTTCGACGTGGTGTTCTGCGATCATGGCGGGCTGAGCTGGGCACCGCCGCACCTGGCGGTCCCGCAAGCCGCGCGCGTCCTGCGCCGTGGCGGCCGCCTGGTATTCAGCGTCATCAGCCCCTGGTTCGAGGCCTGCTATGACAGCCACGCCGACCGGGTAACCACACAACTCCAGCACGACTATTTCGGGCTGCACACCATCGCCGAAGACCACGGGGCGGCCAGCTACCAGCTCACCTACGGCGACTGGATCAAGACCCTGCGCAGCGCGGGCCTTGTCATCGACGACCTCATCGAACCGCAGCCGGAACCCGGAAGGCACAACGATTACATGGAAACCGACCCGCCCGACTGGGCGCACCGCTGGCCAGCGGAAATGCTCTGGATCGCCCACAAACCATAAACCCGCCGCTGCACCGACGTGAATGCTTACCGGCAGAGCTCACGCGAGAAACCCGCCGGCCACCTAGTGCCCGCGATGTAGGTTGGGCATTGGAGCCTATGAGAGGCAGTCATCCGATGCGTCCTGACATCAGGCCTGGCGGCATCTTTCCTGATTATGCTCTCCCGGACCACATCGGCACGGTGCGTACGCTCAGTGAGCTTCAGGGCCGTGATCCGCTGATCCTCACCCTGGCGCGAGGCAACTACTGCCCCAAAGAGCATCAGCAGCACCTCGAGCTGGCGGCCAACTACCCGAAGGTCGCGGTGGCCTACACCCAGATCGCCACTATCGCCACCGACGACCATCACACTCTGCAAGAGTTCCGCGCGTCGGTGGGCGCCCAGTGGACCTTCCTGTCCGATCCCGGCCGGACCGTCCAGAAGGACCTCGACATCGCCGAGTACACCGACCCCGAGCACAACCCCATGATCCCGCACACGCTGGTGCTCAAGCCGGGGCTGATCATCCACAGCGTCTATAACGGCTACTGGTTCTGGGGCCGTCCGTCGTTCCACGACCTGTGGCATGACCTGCGTGCCGCCACCAGCGAGATCCGCCCGGACTGGGATCTGGGCACCCCGGGCCTCCGGGAAGCCTGGGACGCGGGCGACTACTCGCACTTTCACGGCTGGGACCGGCGGTCCCCCAAGTCCACGCCGTCATCGTATGACCGATAGGGCAACGGTTGCCGCTGTCCTTCCTGGCCCAGGTGATCCTCAGGCCGGGGACCAGGCGGAAGGGGCGGTGGCAGTGGGCACGCCGGTATGCGAGATGCTCGGGATCGAGCAACCGATCGTCCAGGCACCCATGGCCGCGGTTCCCCGGCTGGCCGCGGCGGTCTCGAACGCCGGGGCGCTCGGCATGGTCACGCTGACCTGGTCCGCTGACGCCGGAGCCGTCGTCCGGGAGACGGCGGCGCTGACCGCGCGGCCGTTCGGCGGCAACTTCGTGCTCACCGAAGATCGTCACCGTCACCTTGACCAGGCCCTTGACGCCGGCTTGCGGATCGTGTCGTTTTTCTGGGGTGATCCCGGCGGCTACATCCAAGAGGTCCACGACGCCGGGGGCATTGTCATGCACACGGTCGGCACTGCCGAGGAGGCACGGCGGGCAGTCGCGTCCGGCGTGGACGTGATCGTCGCGCAGGGCTGGGAGGCCGGCGGGCACGTGTGGGGTACCGTCGCGACACTGCCGCTGGTGCCCGCCGTGGTGGACGCGGTGGCGCCGGTGCCGGTGATCGCGGCTGGCGGGATCGGTGACGCTCGCGGCGTCGCCGCGGTGCTCGCCCTGGGTGCCCAGGCCGCGTGGCTGGGCACGCGGTTCCTGCTGGCCGAGGAGATGCCGATCCACGAGGACTACCAACGCCGGCTGACGGCCGCGGCCGAGACCGACCCGCAGCGGTACCCCAACCTGTACTCGGTCGGGTGGCCCGACTCTCCCCACCGCGCGCTCCGCAACTCCACCGCCAACGCGTGGGAAGCCGCGGGCCGCCCCCCACTCGCGCAGCGGCCAGGAGAAGGCGATGTGATCGCGCACTTCGCCTCCGGCGAGGCCATCGTTCGCTACGAGCCAGCGCCACCGATGGCCGGGACCACCGGTGAGATCGAGGCGCTCTCGATGTGGGCCGGACAGAGCGTGGCACTCGCGAGACAGCCACAGTCAGCGGCGGACATCGTGACCGAGCTCACCTCCCGCCTGTAATCCGGGCCGAAGGCGCTCGCGCCGCGACCTCTCGGCAGCTGAGGTGCACCCACGCCGTACCAGACAGGCAGCCCGGGGGCTTCGATGACCGAGCGCGCCGATCAGGATCCGATCTCCACCCCCGCCATGGTCCGTCAGTCCGCCTCCGACTACCTGGCCGGGGCTGATCCTAAAACGCCTCTGGCGTCGCCACTGTTCGCATCACGCCGCACCCGAGTGATCCGCGGCCACAAGCACATGAGCACGAACACATGAGAACGGAGAAGCCGTGAGCGAAACCAGGCAGAAGGTAGCAATCGTGACGGGCGGCTCGCAGGGAATCGGCGCCGGCGTCGTCAACGGATACCGCCAGCGACGCTGGGCAGTCGTGGCGAGTTCTCTCACCATCAAGCCGTCGAAGGACCCGGACGTCCTCACGGTCGTGGGCGACATCTCCCAGCAGGCCACCGCCGAGCAGATCATCAGCCAGGCAATTGATCGCTTCGGGCGCGTCGACACCCTGGTCAACAACGCAGGCGTCTTCGTCTCCAAGCCATTCACCGACTACACCGCCGAGGACTACGCGCTGGTCACCGGCGTCAACCTCGCCGGATTCTTCTGGCTAACCCAGCGCGCCATCCGCCAGATGCTGAAGCAGCGCAGCGGCCATGTCGTCAACATCAGCGCCAGCGTCGCGGACCGCGCGGACTCCGTGGAGCCAACCGCGCTGGCCGCGCTGACGAAGGGCGGCCTGGCCGCGGTCACCAGGTCGCTGGCCGTCGAGTACGCCTCCCGCGGCATCCGCGTCAACGCCATCGCCCCGGGCATCATCCAGACCCCGCTGCACCCAGCCGAGTCCTACGCGCCCGAGGCGCTCGCGGGGAAACTGCCCCCGCTCGGGCGCGTGGGCCAGGTCAGTGACGTCGTGGACGGCATCCTGTACCTGGAGTCAGCACCGAACGTCACCGGAGAGGTCCTGCACATCGACGGCGGCCGGACCGCCGGTCACTGAGCCGCCCAAGGCCGGCCGAACTGGCGCTGCCCCGGCGCAGGCGCGGCGGCTGCGTGTCGCGCCCGGGCGCCGCTCCCGGTTACATGTCCAGGACGATGTCGGATCGGGGCCGGGAGCAGCAGATGAGCACTTGGCCGTCGGACGGGGCCTCCAGCGGGTCCGGAGCGTATGAGACAGCGCCCGACAGCAGGGGCGTGATGCACGTATGGCATACGCCAGTCCGGCAGCTCCACCGGGTGGGCACGTCGCAGGCATCGGCCAGGTCGAGGAGGCTGCGCCAGCTGGCGGCGAACGGCGCGGAAATTCCGCTGCGGGTGAAGGTTACCAGCGGCCCGGCGCCTGGCGGTCCGGGCGGCGGGTGCGGCGCCGGGACTGCATGGCCGACGACGCCAGGGTTGCTGGATGGCAGTGCCGCGAACAGTTCCGTGTGAACACGGGCGGACTCGAGGCCGGCCGCGCGGAGGGCGTCGCGCACGTCGGCCGTGTACGTTGGCGGGCCGCAGACGTAAGCCTGCGCGCTGGCCGGCAGACCTAGCCCGGCTAGCGTGTCCTTGGTGACGTGCCCGGCAACGGCATGCTCCCGGCTGAGCTCGGCCGACGTGGCCTGACTGTAGAACAAGTACTCGTGAGTGTCCGGCAGCGACTGGAGCAAAGCGCGGGCTTCGGCGGCGAACGGGTGTTCCCGCGGGCGGCGCGCACTGTAGATCCACCAGACCTCGCGCGCACTGCGTGCCTGGGCGAGCTGGTGCAACATTGACAGGACCGGGGTCACGCCGATGCCGGCGGAGATCAGCAGCACCGGTCCTGAACCCTCATCGAGCACGAAATCGCCGCGGGGCGCGGCCACCTCGAGGGTCGCGCCAGGGCGCAGCGTGCGGTTCAGGTACGGGCTCACCGCGCCGTGTGGCTCGGACTTGACGCTGATCCGGTATGCGGCAGCGCCCGGTGCGGACGACAGCGAATAGCTGCGCACCGGGGCGGGCTGCCCAGCGCCGGCTACCCGTAGCGTGATGTACAGTCCGGCCTGCGCCGCCGGGAGCGCGGTGCCGTCTTGGACGGCCAGGTAGATCGAGGAGACAGTCGCTGTCTCCCGGACCACCTTGGTCACGCGCAACGGCCGGAATCCGGTCCATGCTGGACCGGGGCGCGCGCCCGGCTCGGTGCCGGGCGGCGGTGCGGTGGCCGGGCCACCACGCTCGGCCGCGTCGATCAGCTCGCGGAAGGATTGCTGCCACCCTGGGCTCAGCGCGGGGATCTGGGCGGCTAGCCGCAGCTTCGCAGTGTCGCGGCCGGGCAGGTAGAGCAGCGCGTCGGTGTCGGTCACGCTGAGCGCGTGCGGGCCGGTCCCGGTCTTGATGATCTGATCGCTGGCCTGGATGTGTCCCTCGCGCAGGACGCGCATGTAGAAGCCGGGGCGGTGCTGACTGACCAGCAGCGCCGGCAGCTCGGGCTCGCCCAGCCGCATGCCGACCCGGTAGCAGGTCACGCGGGGCTGGGTAACCTCAAACTCCGCCTCGCCTATCCGGTACCGGTCTCCGATACATACCTCGTCGTCCGCCAGCCCGTCCACTGTGAGGTTTTCCCCGAACTGGCCGTAGCGGAAGTCGTCTCGGCCGAAATGCTGCTCCCAGTGCCGGTAAGACTCGATCTGGTAGACCAGCACGGCCCGTTGCTCGCCGCCGTGACCTTTGAGGTCCCCCTGCCCGTCACCGTCGATGTTCAGCCGGCGCACCATGACCGGCCCGGGCACAGGTTCCTTCCAAATGCCGGTGTGCACAGTCTTGCCCTGCCAGCCGACATCGCGCGGCAGTCCCACGTTCACTGACAGCAAGACTGCCATGTTGTGCGCCTCCCCGGCGCGGTACGCCGTCACACTCCCAGCGTCCAGGTATACCTCGATCGTTCCGGGACGAGCGAGATCATGCCGGAGAATTCATCCCGTGCCTGTTCCCATCGATTTACCCCCCGGCAAGGCTGGCGGGCGGGAGGGGGAACCAGCGCAGGGCCTCGAAGTCGGCGTCCAGCCCGGTCGGGCCCTCGTCCAGGGCCTGAGGCTGCGCGGCCAGCACCGCACGGGCCTGCCGGAGGTAGTCCGCGAACGCCTCTTCGCCTGCTTGCGCACGGGCTCGCGGGTACACCATCTCCCCGTCCGGCCCGTAGTGCACCGCAGATAGCCGCAGCGGGGGCTCCGGCGCGCTCCGGGCGTGCCGCCACAGACCGGTCTGCGGGTCGAACCGGTACTGCGGCAGCAGCCGGTAGCCGTCCGCCGCGATTACCTCGACGGCGTCGGCGATGAAGCCGGCGGTGGCCGCGGAGATGAAGTAGTTGAAGTTGATCCGCGTCCATCCGGGCTTGACCCCCTCGCAGCCGTGCCCGATCTCCTCGCGCAGCGCGTGGGAGCGGGCTTCGCCGATGGCCAGCAGCCGGTGCCCGTAGGGCCCGGCGCAGGAGCAGCCGCCCCGGGCCTGGATGCCGAACAGGTCGTTGAGCAGCGCGACCACGAAATTGTGGTGCAGATAGCACCCTGCCCCGTGCCGGATGCGGAAGGAGATCACCGCCAGCCGGCGGGCCTGGTGGCTGCCCAGCACCTCGATCCGGGGGTTGCCCGCCCAGCGGTGCAGCACCTGCTGCCAGAGGGCTTCCTCCCGGGCGGCGATCAGGTCCGTGCCGATGGCCTGCTTGAGCCCGAACACCAGGCCGGCCCGGATCGACTCCACAATCGCCGGGGTGCCCCCTTCTTCGCGGGCGATCGGGTCGTCCAGATAACGGTGGCCGACCGGGTCCACGAACGCCACCGTGCCGCCCCCCGGCACGGTGGGCACCCGGTTGCGGACAAGTTCCCGGCGGACGACCAGGACCCCGGGGGTCTGCGGGCCGCCGGGGAACTTGTGCGGCGACAGGAAGACGGCGTCCTTGTGGTCCCCGGCGCCCGGCGCGGAGCCGGCGACACGGATGGGCACGTAGGGCCCGGCGGCCGCGTAGTCCCAGAACGACAGCGCCCCGTGGGCGTGCAGCAGCCGGGCCACCTCGTCGGTGCCGGTCAGGATGCCGGTGACGTTGGAGGCGGCCGAGAAACTGCCGATGCGCAGTGGCCGGGACGCGTACCGGGCCAGCTGTGTCTCCAGGTCGGCCAGGTCGATGTGCCCGTCGGCGTCCCCGGCGATCACCACCACGTCCGCGAGCGACTCCCGCCAGGGCAGCTCGTTGGAATGGTGCTCATACGGGCCGACGAACACCACCGGCCGCCCGGCCTCAGGGATGCGCGCCGACAGCTGGTACCGCTCGTCGAGGCCGTTCGGGATGCGCAGCTCCAGGATGCCGATCAGCTTGCTTATGGCGGCGGTCGCCCCCGAGCCGCAGAAGATGACCAGGTCTTCCTCGGTGCCGCCGACCGCGTCGCGGATCATCCGCCGCGCGTCCTCGCGCAGCCGGCTGGTGGCCAGGCCGGTTCCCGAGCTCTCGGTGTGCGTGTTCGCGTACCGGGGGAGCGCCTCCTCCCGGATGAAGTCCTCGATGAAGTCCAGCGACCGGCCCGACGCCGTGTAATCCGCGTAGGTCACCCGCCGCGGCCCGAACGGCCCCTCCATCAGCTCACCCTCGCCGATGATCCCCCGCCGCACCCGTTCCAGCAACGGCGACGTCGGCAGCTCCCCCACGATGGCCGGCATCCGCCTACCCCCTGCCCGTGACGGTACGGCTGGCTGCCCCGCCCGGCGGGAGCGGATCCCGGGCATCGCGGGGCGGGACCAGCCAGCGCAGGTACTCGCAGTCGCCCTGCAGCTGCAGCCGGCGCCACAGGACGGCGGTGGGTGACACCTGGCTGGCATGCCGCAGGGCGGCGCGGCGCTGCCGGGCCCGGTTGACCCGGACGCACAGGTCCAGCCGGCCTGGCTGGCCGGCGAAGGCGGTCCCGGTTTCCGTGCGCAGCCGGGCGGCGATCGCCTCGGGCAGCGCCCAGGCCAGCACCGGCAGGCCGGCGGCGGCGCGCACGGCGGCGCCCGTCGCGGCCCGGTGGTCGGGATGGCCGGTGATGCCGGTGTCATCGAAGACCAGCAGGCCCTCGGCGCCGGTCGCACCCGCGAGCCGGGCGACGTGGCCGGCCAGCTCGCCCGGCGGGACCCCCGCCAGGTTCCCGTCGGGGTAGCCGAGCAAGGTCACCGAGCCGATGCCCAGCTCGGCGGCGGCTCGCCGCAGTTCCCGGGACCGTTCGGCGTGCAGCTCCACCTGGTTTTCGTTGAGCGTGGAAGCCTCGCCATGGGTGAAGCAGAGCACATGCGCGGCGGTGCCCGCGGCGGTGAGCTGGCCGGTGATCGCGCCCAGCCCGAAGCTCTCGTCGTCCGGATGGGCAATCACCAGCAGCGCGCTGCGCCAGCGGGGCAGCTGCCGCGCGGGCCGGGGCGCCGCGGCCTGGCCCCGGCCCCGGCCGGTCGTGATCACCACGGGTCCGCTCAGCGGGCCCGCAGCGGCGCGTGCAGCAGCGGCGCGGCGAGGCATACCCGGGCCGCCCCCGCGAGCAACGCCACGGCGCCGATGATGACCAGCGCGGTGCCCCCGGCCCCGCCGGTGGCCAGGCCCACACCGATCAGCGCCACGCCGGCCACCACGCGCGCGGAGCGTCCCACCGTCCCGTTCATGGTCTTGACAACGTTCATCGCCGCCTCCTTCAGATACCCCCTAGGGTATATCAGAAAACGGTGCCGCACAACGGCGAGCGCCCCCGATCAGCTTCAACATACCCCCGCGGGTATAGTGGGCTGACGTCTGGGCGCCTGCCGGCGCGAGACCAGCAGAAACGGAGAGAGCCCACATGTGCAGTCCAGCCATCTGCCATCGCTGCCAGAAGATCACCTGGACGGGTTGCGGTGCCCACGCTGACCAGGTGCTGGCCAATGTCCCGCAGGACCGGCGATGCACCTGCTCGTGACCGGGTGAGCGCGGCGGCCGGGGCCGGCCCCGCTGGCCCGGACACTCCCGGTCCAGCCTGGGCACGGATGGCCGCCCGGTGCAGCACAATGCGCTCATGGGGCACGCTGGTGAGCTGATCCGCCACGCCGGGCGGGCCCGCGCCCCGTCGGCCCGCGCCGCCTGCCCGGGCCGCGCGGGGTGGGGCAGACGGTGCCGCGGCGTGCGGGTCGCGTCCCTGCTCATCACCTCCGGTATCGTCCTGGCCGGGGCTGGGTGCGCCGCGGCTGCGCCTCCGGTGACGCCCGGGGTGGTCCGGGTGGTGGCCGGGGAGAACTTCTGGGGGAACATCGCGGCTCAGATCGGTGGGCGGCACGCCCGGGTGACGTCGATCGTCAGCAGCCCGGTCGCTGATCCGCACCTGTACGAGGCCGACGTCGCCAATGCGCTGGCGGTCGCGGAGGCGGGGCTGGTGATCGAGAACGGAGCCGGTTATGACGCGTTCCTGCCTCAGCTGCTGGGCGCGACCCGGCATCCAGGGCGGATCGTGGTGTCGGTCCAGCGGGTGCTGGGGGCGGCTGGCCCGGACGTGAACCCGCATTTCTGGTATGACGTCCCCCGGGTGCCGCGGGTGGCCCGGGCGATCGCGGCGGCGCTGGCCCGGCTGGATCCGGGCGATGCCGGCGCGTTCGCGGCTGGCCTGGCGGCCTTCGACCGCTCCCTCCGGCCGGTGGCCCACGTGCTGGCGGAGATCCGCCGCCGCTACGGGGGCACGCCCGTCGCCTACACCGAGCGGGTTCCTGGCTACCTGCTGCGGGCGGCCGGGCTGGCGGTGCGGACTCCGCCGGGCTTCGCCCGGGCCATCGAGGACGGGGTCGATCCCGGCCCGGCGGATACCGCGGCGATGAACGGCCTGCTCACCGGGCACAAGGTGAGGGTGCTGCTGTACAACGCCCAGGCGGTGAGCCCGGTGACGCAGCATGTCCGGTTGCTGGCCCGCCAGGCCGGCATTCCGGTGGTGGCGGTGACCGAGACCATGCCGCCCGGCTACCGCACGTACCAGGCGTGGCAGCTGGCGCAGGCCCGCGCCGTGCTCCGGGCGCTGGGCGGCTGACGCATGGCCGGGCGGCCTGAGGGAGGCGGCAGCAGCGGGGTGGCGATCTCGCTGCGGGGCGCGAGCCTGCGGTTCGGCCACCAGGTGATCTGGGAGAATCTGGACCTGGACGTGGCGCCGGGAGAGTGCCTGGCCATCCTCGGCCCCAACGGCGCAGGCAAGACCACCCTGCTGAAGGTGCTGCTCGGCCTGCTCCCGCTCTCGGCGGGCACGGTCACCATCGATGGGAAGCCACCGCGGCAGGGCAGCCCGCAGATCGGCTACCTCGCCCAGCAGCGGGTGTTCGACCGCGACCTGCCGATCCGTGGCCTGGATCTGGTCCAGTTCGGGGTGGACGGGCACCGGCTCGGCCTGCCGTGGACCCGCCGCCGCCAGGTCGATGCGATCATCGCCGCCGTCGGCGCGGCCCCGTACGCGGCGGCACCGGTCGGGACGCTGTCCGGCGGCCAGCAGCAGCGGCTGCGGATCGCCCAGGCGCTGGCCGGCCTGCCGCGGCTGCTGCTGTGCGACGAGCCGCTGCTGTCCCTCGACCCGGCCTCCCAGCACGCCATCGTCGCCCTGTTCAGCCGGTATCACCGGGAGCACGGGACCACGGTGGTCTTCGTCACCCACGAGATAACCCCCGTCGCCGGGCTGGTGGACCGGGTGCTGTACGTGGCGGCGGGCCGGTGGGCGGCAGGTGCCCCGGAGGACGTGATGACGACCGGGACGCTGAGTGCCCTGTACGGCAGCCACATCGACGTGCTCAATGTGCACGGCCGCATCGTGGTCGCCGGCGGCGATGCCGCGGCCGGCGCCCTGCACCACGTGACCGGTGATCCGGCCGCGGGCCGGCCGGGGAACGATCTTCCCCACCGGGACGGCGCACCCTGATGAGCTTCGGGTTCCTGCTCAGCCAGCCGTTCGCGCAGCATGCACTGGCCGCCGCCACCCTGGTGGCGATCACCGGCGGCCTGATCGGGCCGTTCGTGGTCACCCGGGGAATGGCATTCGCCGTGCACGGCACGGCCGAACTCGCTTTCACCGGCGCCGCCGCCGGGCTGCTGGTGGCCGGTAACCCGGTGGTCGGGGCCCTCGCCGGATCGCTGGTCGTGGCCGTGCTCATCGCGACCCTTGGTGCCCGGCCGCGGGAGCGTGACTCGGCGATCGGGGCCATCCTCGCGTTCGGGATGGGCATCGGGATCCTGCTGCTCGGCTACTACCAGGGGTTTGCGACGGCGGCGACCAACATCCTGTTCGGCAACATCTTTGGCGTGTCCGGCAGCCAGTTGCTCGTCCTGCTGGCGATCGGGCTGATCGTCGTGGCAGTAATGGCGATCTGGTACCGGCCGCTGCTGTTCGCCTCGATCGATCCGGAGACCGCCGAAGCCCGCGGGGTCCCGGTCGGCCGCCTCGGGCTGCTGTTCCTGCTCGTGCTGGCCCTGACCGTGACCGGTGCCGCCCAGGTCGTCGGTACCCTGCTCGTGCTCAGCCTGGCCATCACCCCGGCGGCGGCCGCCCAGCGGCTATCGGCCAGCCCGCTGGTGGTCGGGGGCTTGTCGGTCCTGTTCGCCGTGGTGGCGGCCGACGGCGGGCTGCTGATCAACTTCGGGATCAGCAACGTGAAGGCCAGCGTCTTCATCACCAGCCTCAGCTTCGCCATCTACCTGCTGGCCCGCCTCGCCGGCCCGGCACTGCGCGGGCGCCGGGCCGCCGGCCGGGCCGGGCCGCTGCCGGGCGGTTGAGCCTGGCCCGGACCCGGGAAGCCCGCCGGTCCCGGGCGCTCCCCCGGCTGCGCTGGCGGCCGCCCCTCCTCACGTACGATCATTCGTACAAGGGCCAGGAGGCTGTGCTCACTGTCGGGGCAGCCAGGAGTTCCAGGCACGGCGGGAGGGCCGGTGGCCACGCAGGGCACTCGCTGCACGGCGCCCCGGGCGCTGGATCGCCGCAGCCCCCTGCCGTTGTGGGCGCAGCTCCGCGATGACCTGCGGCGGCGAACGGCGGCCGGCGCCTTCGCCGACGCGTTCCCCGGCGAGCTGGAACTGGTGGCCGACTATCAGGTCAGCCGGCACACTGTCCGCGCTGCCCTCCGGGAGCTGCGGGCCGATGGCGTGGTGGTGGCCGAGCGGGGCCGGCGTCCGCGGCTGGCCGGGCAGCCGCCCATCACCCAGCCGCTGGGCGCCCTGTACTCGCTGTTCGCGTCGGCCGAGGCCGCGGGGCTGCACCAGGAAAGCGTGATCCGGCGCCGGGATGTGCACGCCGACGGCGTCGTCGCGGACCGGCTGGGCCTGGAGGGATCCACGCCGCTGTTCTGCCTCGAACGGCTGCGCCTGGCCGGCGGGCAGCCGCTGGCCCTGGACACGGTGTGGCTGCCCGCCGACATCGCGGCCCCGCTGCTGGAGGCGGACTTCACCCATACGTCGCTGTATGACGAGCTGGCCGCCCGCAGCGGGCTGCGGCTGGACAGCGGGCGGGAGCACATCCGGGCGGTGCTGCCCAGCGTGACCCAGCGCCGCCTGCTGGCGATGCCGCCCGCGGCGGCCGCGCTGGCCATCGACCGGCTCGGTTACGTCGGTGCCCGGCCCCTGGAGTGGCGGCACACCCTGATCCGCGGCGACCGGTTCTCGCTGCTCGCCGAGTTCTCGCCGCGTACCGGCTATCAGCTCGCCTTCGGCCAGGCGGGCCGGGCGGTGCTGACCGCTCCCCTCGTTGCTGGCCGCTAGCGCGCTGTCACTCGGCGGTCAGGGCCGGGTCGCGGCGTCCCGGTTCGTGGCCGGGTCGCGGCGCAGGCGGGCCGAGCGCCGCGACCGCATCGCGGAGCACCCGTGCCGTCCGCGCGGCCCGACGTGACCACCACTGGCTGGTGACATCCCGCGGCGCGCGGCTGGCGTGCCGGGCGGACCAGGAGTCCGCCTCACGGCTCAGCCAGCCGAGGGTGGCCGGGGCGTCCTGCTCCAGCATGGCGCGGAGGGTGAAGCGGCGCTCGCCGATCCGGTGCCCGACGCCTGCGTGCGCGGCGCCCTGAGCCAACCGGGCCCGGGTGAGGATGATCCCGCTGCTGGCCGGTGCGACGAGGCTGGTGAGCAGGTCGCTGAGCGGCTGCCCGGGACGAGGCGGCGGCGGGGCGGCGCGCAGTGCCAGCGGCAGCCGCGTGGCGGCGGGCGGCTGGCCCGGCGCCGCGGTGGCGCGCTCGGCGGTGACCGCCTGGCGGGCCAGGCCGGCCCAGGCCGGCAGCGCGCCGGTGGCCAGGCTGGTGACGGCGTCCAGGTAGCCGGGCAGCCACGGCCAGAGGTGCTCGGCCAGCAGCGCGCTGCGGGCCCGGGCCAGCGCGTCCCGGGTGGCGGCGCGGCGGGCACCGGCGGCGGCCTCGCCGAGGCCGGCGTAGAGGCCGAGCAGTGCGGCCAGGTGGTCCGGCTCGGCGGGCGGGGTGAGCCCGAGCGCCCGCCAGAATCCGGCGGCCCGGTCCGCCGCCGGACCGCCCAGGCTGCCGTCCGGGCCCAGGTAGACGGCGGCGTAGGGCGGGCAGTTCAGCACGAAGACCTCGGTGTGCTCGGCCGGGCCCGGGCTGGGCAGCCCCAGCGCCGCGCTGGTTGTGCGGGCGTCCGCCGGGTTGTCGGCGATCGCGCCGAGCGCCCGGAGGAGTTCCCACTGGCCCTGGGTCACGGGACCGGCCCGGCGTGGCCGGGTACGGTGCCCGCCGCGGTGGGCCCGGCGGGCAGCAGGAACGCAGCGGCGGAAGGCTTGAGCGGGCGCATCAGCCACTGCGGGCGGCGGGTGCCGTCCGGTGAGACGTGCCCGGCGGGGCGGGTCTGCTCCATCCACCGCCGGTAGACGTCCCGGGCCTGGCCGGTGTCCACGGCGATGTCGCCGTGCCGGTCGCCCGGGTCGGCGGGGCGGACGGTCACCGCCTGGTGCCAGCAGTGCATCCCGGAGATGGGATCCGGGTGCACGGGGAAGGTCAGGTTCTGGTGCACACCGGTGTCGCTCCACCAGATCCGCGCGGTGTCCGGATCCGCCGAGCGGTACGGGCCGGCCGCCGCCCGGCGGTGCATGGCCCAGCCGGCCCCGGCCCGGTCCAGCCCGACTGTCGCCATCATTCCCCCGCTGCCGACCTGGTCATGCCCGGTGAGCTTCCACCGGCCCATGTGGTGCGAGCAGGCGACGACGCCGGGGCGGATGCCCTGGGTGAGCCACGCCTTGGCGACGAAGTAGCCGATCTCGGTCGCTACCCGGACCAGGTCACCGGTCCGCCCGACGCCCAGCCGGGCGGCGTCGTCCGGGTGGATCCAGACCGGGTTGGTGTGGGCCAGCTCGTCGAGCCATTTGCTGTTGGCCGAGCGGGTGTGGATCTGGGTCGGCAGCCGGAACGTGGACAGCAGCACCAGCTGGCCCGGTTCCAGCGCCGAGGGGTGCACGTGGCTGCGGATGTAGCCCGGCAGCGCGTGTTCCGGCCAGCCCCACGCGGCCAGGGTGGACGACCAGAACTCCAGCCGCCCGGACGGGGTCGGGAAGCCGCGCCGGACCACCCCGTCGATCATCACCCCGGCCGGGCGGCGGCCCTGGTCATCAGGGCTGGGGGCGCCGGCCGGCACGATGTTGGCCGCCGACGGTGGCGGGGCCGTGGTGTAGACGCGCCCGGACGGGCTGACCGCCAGGCCGGCCAGTTCGCTGCCGGGGACCGGCTGCTCATGCACCGCGCCCTGGCCGCGGCTGATCTCGAACGCCCCGTAACGGCGCATCCAGGCCAGCGGGGTCAGCCCTTCGGCCGCGGCGCGCTCCGGCAGGCCGGGCACGGAGTTCTCGAACATCCAGGCGTAGTACTCATCGACGGTGAGCTTCTCGCCCGGGCGGGCCCGGGATTCGTGGTACTGGCGGATGCCGAGCGAGCCGTCCGGGTCGATCCGCCAGGACAGCTCGGTCCAGAACTCGTTCTCCTCCCACACCTCGCCCGGATTGACCTGGCGGGTGTCGGTAATCTCCGCACCGAGCCGCTCCCGGGCCGCCCGCAGCACCGGCTGGCGGAACCCGATCCACTGCCCGTCGTACTGCTCGTAGGAGTGGGTGTCGTGCCGCTCGCTGGCGTGCCCCATGGGCAGCACGAAGTCGGCGAAGTAGGCCGACTCGTTCCAGGTGGGGGTGAGCGCGACGAAGCAGCCGACCTTGGCCTCGTCGGTGAGGACCTCCATCCAGGACAGCCCGTCCGGGTTGGTCCACACCGGGTTGTATACCCGGGTGAAGTAGGTGTCCAGCTTGCCCCGGCCGTCCTTGATGAAGTGCGGCAGCAGGAAGCTCAGCTCGTTCTGGGCCAGCGGGAACTCCGCCGGCCAGGACAGGTCCTGCCACACGCCCGGGTGCGGCGGGACGTGGATCGGCCGCGGGACGAACTTGTTCCACGCGTTGGGGAACGTCCCGCCCTCGGTGGCGACCGCGCCGAGCAGTGCGGAGATCAGGAACAGGGTGCGGGACACCTGCCACCCGCCGAGGTTCCCGGCCGCCGCGGACCGCCAGGAATGGCACGAGAACCGGGTCCCCGCGCCCGCCACCACCTCAGCGACCGCCGCGAGCACGGCCGCGTCGATGCCTGATTCGGCGGCCGCGTACTCGAAGGTGAACTCCGCATACAGGCCGTCCAGCACCTCTTGGAAGGCCTCGAACGTGGGTGGCAGGTCGGGGCGGCACTCGGTCAGGTACTCGGCCCAGTTCCACCAGCGGCGGACGAAGGCGGCGTCGTAGCGGCGGCCCTGGATGAGGTGGTTGGCGATGGCCAGGTTGATCGCGGCCTCGCTGCCGGGCTGCGGGGACAGCCAGTAGTCGGCGTGGCTCGCGGTGTTGGACAGCCGGGTGTCCAGCACGATGACCTTCGCGCCCCGCTCGCGGGCCTCGGTGATCCGCTGCGCGTGCGGGTTGAAGTAGTGGCCGGCTTCCAGATGGGCGCTGATCAGGTAGATGACCTTCGCGTTGGCGTGGTCCGGGCTCGGCCGGTCGATGCCCATCCAGAACTGGAACCCGGTCCGGCCGCCGGATGAGCACACGTTGGTGTGCGAGTTGTGCCCGTCCACCCCCCAGCTGGCGAGTACCCGCTCGGTGAACCCGTCCTCACCGGGCCGGCCCATGTGCACCATGATCTCGTTGTGCCGTCCCTCGACCAGCGCGGCGCGGATCCGCGCGGCCAGCGTGTCGAGCACCTCGTCCCAGCCGACCCGCTCCCAGCGCCCTTCCCCCCGCGCGCCCGCCCGCCTGAGCGGGTAGAGGATCCGGTCCGGGTCGGTGACCTGGTTGATGGTGGCCGGCCCCTTGGCGCAGTTGCGGCCGCGGGAGCCAGGATGCTCGGGGTTGCCCTCGAACTTGCGGACCTGCCCGGTGCCCCGGTCCACGTAGGCGAGCAGCCCGCAGGCGGACTCGCAGTTGAAGCAGGTGGTCGGGATCAGCTGGTAGTGCTTCTCCTCCCGGGCGGGCCAGGCCCGCGAGGAGAGTTCCACCCAGTCGTCCCAGCGCTCCTTCGGCGGGAACGCCGCCAGGTGAACCCGGCTGGTGCCCTGGTAAAAGGTTTCCCCGCGGGCCTCGGCAGCGGCGCGGGCGGCCGAGACCCTGGCCCCCAGCGCGTCCAGGCCGGGGGCGGCCGGGGCAGGTGAGCCGTCCGGGCTGATGTCGGCGGGTCTCATGGCGGTGCTCTCCTAGGCGAGCGGGACGGACTGGCCGGCCTGGACGTAGCTGTGCTCGCCGGCGAGCAGGCCGGCCAGCGCGAGCGGCGCGGCGGCGACGCCGATCCACGGGGCCGCCGCCGAGATCGCGACCAGGGCAAGGCCGGCCCAGAAGAACCGGGCGTACCGGCCCCGGGTCAGCGCCGCCGCGGCCAGGTGGGCGTGCTCGGTGGGATGGGTGATGGTGATCTCGCCGAGGGAAAGCAGCACGTGCGCGGCGGCCGCCCCGCACAGCAGCGCCGCGGCGCCGGTCACGGCGGCCGCTGGGCCGAGCCAGCGGGCCAGCGGGAGGGTGAGCGCCGCGCCGGCCAGCACCGCCTGGACGGCCAGGTGCGGGGCCAGCAGCGGGCTCTGCCACAGATCCCTCGCCTTCGCCTGGGCGAACAGGTACGCCGTGTAACAGGCCGTCGCGATCGCCAGCGGCACCACCAGCCCGGCGGCGGCCTGGCGCACCACCACCGACCCGGCCAGGGAGCCCAGCAGGTACACGGTGACCGCGGCGCCGTACCCGCCGAGGATGAACGACCCGCGGACCAGCCAGCTGCGCCACTGATGCCGGGTGAAGATCAGGTAGAACCGCAGCGGGTGCCGCAGGTCCCAGATCAGCAGCAGCCCGGTCGCCGCGAGGAAGAACAGCGACCCGGCGGGCGCGGCCCAGCGGGCCAGCGCGGCGTCCCAGGCCAGCCGCCCGGCGAGGATGAGGAACACCGGGACCAGCAGGGCGCCCGCCGCGATGCCCTTGGTCCACGTGTACAGGCTGACCCGCCAGCCCCAGGGCGCGTGGTGGCCGATGTCGTAGGACAGCAGCGCCTCGGCGCTGGAGCCGGGCCGCCCGGGGTGCCCGCCGGGGACGTGCCCAGGATCTCCCTCGCCGCCCTGGGTCGCCCACGCCAGCAGGCCGCCGTCCGGGCGGCGGGCGCTCAGCGGATCCAGCGTCGCCTGGTGCGCGCCCTTGTAGAACACCCCGGGCCGGGTGCCCTTCTCCGGCCGCCGCACCGTCACCGGCCCGCGCTGCACGAGCCCGGCGACCTCCGACGCGGGATCGTTCAGGTCGCCGACCAGGATCGCCTCGGCCGGGCAGACCGTGACGCAGGCGGGCTCCAGCCCAACATCGAGGCGGTGCGCGCAGAAGTTGCACTTCTCGGCCGAGTTGTCGTCCGGGTTGATGAAGATCGCGTCGTACGGGCAGGCCGCGATGCACGCCTTGCACCCGATGCAGGCGCGCTTGTCGAAGTCCACGATGCCGTCCGGCCGGGTGAACATCGCCTGTGTCGGGCACGCGGCGACGCAGGGCGCATCGGCGCACTGATTGCACCTGGTCACCTGGAAGGCGCGGCGTACCTGCGGGAAGACGCCGACCTCAGCCGACTTCACGTAGGTCCGGGTGACCCCGAGCGGCACCTCGTTCTCGCTCTTGCACGCGGTGGTGCAGGCATGGCAGCCGATGCACCGGTCCTGGTCAAGCAGCTTGACCCAGCGGGCAGGCCGTTCGCCGGGATTCATCATTTCTCGACCGTACGGCTGATGACCGGCGGAGCGTACCCGTCAATTGCTTAGGGTGCCATAAGCAACGCTTATGACACGGCGATGGTGAGCAGCCGCCTGGCCAGCGGCGCCAGCGGGCGGCCCTGGGGCCACACCGCCCGCAGCGCCCGGGCCAGGCTGATGCCCTCCGTGGGCACCGCGGTCAGCCGCCCGGCCGCCAGATCCTCGGCGACCGCCAGGGCGCTCAGCACCGCGGGGCCCTCGCCGCGCCGGGCGGCCACCAGGATGGCGGCGGTCGAGCCCAGTTCCAGCCAGGAATGCAGCCCGCCGCAGCCGCGGAGCGCATCCTCCAGGACCTCCCGGGTGCCCGAACCCGGCTCGCGGACGATCAGCTCGGCGGCGGCCAGGTCCGCGGCCGTCACGGGAGCCCGCCGCCGGGTCCACGGGTGCGCGGGACTGACCACGACCACGAGGTGATCACTGCGCACCGCTACCGTCTGCATCCCGTCCAGCGGCGCCTCGTGGCCTTCGACGAATCCGACGTCCGCGCGGCCGTCCCGGACCCGGGTGAGCACCCTGGCCGAGTTCGTGACCTCCATGGCCAGCACCGCGTCGGGGGACTCCCGGTGCAGGGCCGCCAGCCAGGCCGGCAGCAGGTGCTCGGCCACGGTCAGCGAGGCGGCCACCTGCAGGTGGGAGCCCTCCTCAGCCGCCAGGGCCTGCACCGCTGCCATCATCACCCGGGCCTCGCTGAGCACCCGGCGGCTCACGGCCACGACGCGTTCCCCGGCCGGGGTGAGCCGGGCGCCCGCGGGGGTCCGCTGCAGCACGGTGATACCCAGCCTGCGCTCCAGCTGGCTCATCCGCATGCTGACCGCGGGCTGCGACATGCCGTGACGGCTGGCGGCCCGGCTCAGGCTGCCCAGCTCCGCGATCGAGTCGAGCAGGTCCAGCGCGATCAGGTCAGGCGTGGACGGCGGAAGCATGACCTCAGGCTAGTTGCCCGGCCCCGGTTGCCCGGCGGGCGCAGCGCCCCGGCGGGCGGCCGCGGCCGGGCCTGATCGCCCGCCGGCCCTTGTCACTGCATCCAAATGACCGTACATTTGCCTGATCCGGCGCAGCGCCGCCCGGGAAGGGAGCGCGATCATGGCCGACGTGCTGCAGATCGAGACGCCCACGCTCGGCGACCGCAGTTACCTGGTGCGCGACGGTGACGTGGGCGTGGTCATCGACCCGCAACGGGACACCGACCGGATCACCGCGCTGGCCGCGCGCGCGGGCGTGCGGATTACCCACGTGGCCGAGACCCACATCCACAACGACTACGTCAGCGGCGGCCTGGCGCTCGCCCGCACGGTGGGCGCACGCTACCTGGTCAATACCGCCGATCCGGTCAGCTTCCCCCGCGACGGGGTGAGCGACGGCGACGTCGTGCAGATCACGCCCGCCACCCGGCTGCGGGTGCTGGCCACCCCGGGCCACACGTTCAGTCACCTCTCCTACGTGCTGGAAGCGGGCGGTGCGGCAACCGGGGTCTTCACCGGGGGGTCGCTGCTGTTCGGCTCGACCGGCCGCCCCGACCTGCTCGGCCCGGACAGCACCGCGGCGCTGGCCCGCGCCCAGTTCGCCTCGGCGCACCGGCTGGCCCGTGAGCTGCCGGAAGAAACCGCGATCTACCCCACTCACGGGTTCGGCAGCTTCTGCGCGGCCACCCAGGCGCTGGCCGCCTCGTCCACCATCGGGCGGGAGAAACTGGTCAATCCCGCCCTCACGCTCACCGAGCGGGCCTACGTTGACACGCTGCTGGCCGGCCTGGACGTCTTCCCGGCGTACTACGTGCACATGGGCCCGGCCAACCTGGCCGGGCCCGCCAGCCCGGATCTGTCCCCGCCCCGCCGGGCCACCGCAGCACAGATCCGCCGCCGGATCGAGGCCGGGGAATGGGTGGTCGACCTCCGGGACCGGACCGCTTTCGCGGCGGGCTTCGTGCCGGGCTCGGTCAGCTTTCCGCTGGACGGCAGCTTCGCCACCTACCTCGGCTGGATCCTCCCCTGGGGGACGCCGGTGACCCTGCTGGGCGAGACTCCCGAGCAGGTTGCCCAGGCGCAGCGGGAACTGGTGCGCATCGGCATCGACCGGCCGGCCGCGGCGGCCACCGGGCGGCCGGCCCAGTGGTCCGGAGGCCAGCCTCTCGCGTCGCTGCGGCTGGCCAAGTTCGGCGACCTGGCCGCCGCGGCCAGCGCCGACCGCGGTCGCGGGGACCTGGTCGTGCTGGACGTGCGGCGCCGGCTGGAGTGGGAAGAGAGCCACGTCGCCGGGGCGGTCCACATCCCGTTCAGCGAGCTGCCCGGACGGTCGGGTGAGATCCCGGCGGGTGAGGTCTGGGTCTACTGCCACTCCGGCTACCGGGCCATGGTGGCCGCCTCCTTCCTCGCCGCCAGGGGCCGCGACGTGACCAGCATCAACGACGATTTCAGCAACGCTGAGGGCACCGGGCTTGCCCTCACCAGGGCCAGGTTCCGGCAGGAGGAGACACCCCGATGAGCGCATCCGCAGCCGCCCCAGAGCACCACAAGATCCTCATCGTCGGCGGCGGGACCGCCGGCATCACCGTGGCCGCCCGGCTCATCCGGGCGGGCGAAAGCGACATCGCCGTCGTCGAGCCGTCCAGCCGGCACTACTACCAGCCGCTGTTCACCCTGGTCGGCGGCGGCCGGGCGCCGCAGTCGGCCACGGTCCGGCCGGAAGCGCACGTCATGCCCAAAGGCGTGCGCTGGATCCGCGAGGCCGCGGCGGCCACCGACCCGGCGGAGCAGACCGTCACGACCGGGGAAGGGCGCGTCCTGCGCTACGACTACCTCATCATGGCGCCGGGTATCCAGCTGGACTACGACAAGGTGCCCGGCCTGACCGAGGCGCTGGGCCGGCGTGGGGTCTCCAGCAACTACCGCTTCGAACTGACCCCGCGCACGTGGGAGTTCATCCGCGACCTACGCGGCGGAACGGCGTTGTTCACCATGCCGGCCGGGCCGATCAAGTGCGCGGGTGCGCCGCAGAAGATCGCCTATCTGGCCGCCGACTGGTGGCGCAGCCAGGGCGTGCTGGACAAAACCCGGGTCATCCTCGTGCTGCCCACCGCGGTGATGTTCAGCCAGCCCGGCTGGGCCAAGGTGCTGGAAGGCGTCGCGGCCAGCTATGGCATCGAGGTCCGCAAGGAGTCTCAGCTCGCCGAGGTGGATGGGGACAGCCGGCGGGCGGTCATCGTCGACGCCAGGTCCGGGACCAAGGAGGCCATCGACTACGACCTGCTGCACGCCACCCCGCCGCAGAGCGCCCCGGACTGGGTCAAGGACAGCCCGCTGGCCGACCCGGCCAGCCCGTTCGGCTACGTCAAAGTGGACAAGCACACCATGCAGAGCCCGGACTGGCCCAACCTGTTCGCCCTCGGCGACGCCTCCAGCCTGCCTACCTCCAAGACCGGGGCCGCGGTCCGCAAGCAGGCACCGGTCCTGGTGGCCAACCTGCTGGCGGTGATGCGCGGCCGGGACCTCAGCGCCAGCTACGACGGCTACACGTCCTGCCCGCTGGTCACCGCCCGGAACAAGATGCTGCTGGCCGAGTTCGACTACGACCTCAACCCCAGGCCGAGCATCCCGTTCGTCAACACCATGAAGCCGCGCTATGACATGTGGCTGCTCAAACGGTACGGGCTGCCCGCCATGTACTGGCACCTCATGCTGCGCGGCCGGGTCTACTGAGCTAGACGGCCCTGAGCTAGACGACCCGGCCGGGCCGCCCGCCCGGGGCGACGACCGGCAGCCCGGCGCGGGCCCAGGCGTGCATGCCCCCGGCCAGGTTGTGCGCGTCCCGGCCGTCGCGGGCGAGCAGGGCGGCGGCGCGGGCGGACCGGTGGCCGGAGCGGCAGACGGTGATCACGGTCCGGTTCGCGGGCAGGTCGCCCAGGCGGGCCGGGAGCCGGCTGAGTGGGATGTGCCGGGCCTTGGGTGCGTGCCCGGCCTGCCACTCAGCGTCTTCCCGCACGTCCAGCAGGATCGCGCCCTGGGCCTGCAGGTCCCGGGCCTGCGCCGGGCCGACCTTGGGCCGGCTGGGGAACAGCCGGCCCAGCCATCCGCTCATGCTGCGTCCGCCTTCCTGTCGCTGCCGCGGCGCGGGAGCCCGGCCTGGGCGGCATGCTCGTAGTCGTCGTCGATGGCGACGACGGTGCGCCCGGCGGCGTCCAGGATGGACGCGGCGATGGCGGCCCGGTAGCCGGCCTGGCAGTGCACCCAGATTTCACCGGCCGGCACCTCGCTGACCCGGGCCGGCAGGTCGTGCAGCGGGATGTGCACCGCACCATCGAGGTGAGAGGCGGCCCATTCCAGGTTCCGGCGCACGTCCAGCACGGTAACCGGGCGGTGGTGGCGGACCGCGGCCAGGGCGGCGAAGTCCGCCACCGGGTAGCTGCGCAGCGGCTGCCCGGCGGCCCACTCGTCTGGGCGGCCGGTAGCCGCGGCCGCGGGCCGGTCGATCCCGATGCGCACCAGTTCCCGCTGCGCCTCGGCGACCTGCTGCGGCGTGTTCCCGAGCAGGGTGAGGGAGGTGCCCCAGGGGATGAGCCAGCCCAGGTACGTGGCGAAGCTGCCCTCCAGCGGGAAGCTGAGCGCGCCGGCCAGGTGCCCGGCCGCGAAGGCGGTCCGGGTCCGCAGGTCCACCACCCATTCCCCGGCCCCGATGCGGCGGAGGAGTTCGGCGGCGGCGGCGCGGCGGGGCGGCGACAGGTCCGCGGCGGCCGGGCCGGCCGCGTTGGCCGGGCCCATGTGCGCGTAGTACGCCGGGTAGGCGTCCAGCCCGGCCAGCAGTGTGTCCACGTACTCCTGCTCGCCGAGGGTGAGCACCGGGTTGAGGTGCCGTTCGGCGCCGATGGTCGAGGCGCCGCCTGCGGACTGCGTGGCGGAGCAGAAGCTGCCAAACCCATGAGTGGGGTAGATCCCGGTCTCGGCGGGAAGCTCGCGGGCCAGCCGGTGCGCCGAGGCGTACTGGGCGCGGGCCAGCGCCCCGGCATGGCCGGCGCCGAGCAGGTCGGGCCGGCCGGTCGAGCCGTACAGCAGCGACCCGCCGGTGAACACGGCCAGCGGCTGCCCCGCCGCCTCCAGCACGTAGGACAGGTGCGTGAAGGTATGACCGGGCGTGGCCAGCACCCGCACCCGCAGGGCCGGGCTCACCTCGATGACGTCCCCGTCGGAGACCGGCACGCGGTCGAAGGCCACGGGGTCGCCCGCGTTGACGTGGTAGGCGGCGCCGGTGGCCGCCACCAGCGCCAGCCCTCCGGTCACATAGTCGTTGTGCAGGTGGGTCTCGAAGACGTGCGTGATCGTGACCCCGCGGCTGGCCGCGGTATCCAGCACGCGGTCAACGTCGCGCTGCGGGTCGATCACGACCGCAACCGCCCCGTCATGGGCCAGGTAACTGCGGTCCCCCAGCGCCGGGGTGTCAATGGCGATGACCTCGGTCATGGCAGTTCCCTCGTCCGGTGTGGCAGCCGGGCCAACGGCCGCCTGCGCCGCGGCCAGGGTGTGCGGGTCGGCCTGCGGGACCACGACTTCCTCCTTAGATACCCGGGTGGGTATTACCTGGCGACGACGTTAACCGACGGGAGGCCGCTTGCGCAAATACCCTCGCCCGTATCGGGGGTCAGGCTCCGCTCACTGCGTCGGCTCGCCTTGCACGTCCCTCCCAGATACCCCATAGGGTATAGTGAGCGGGTCGGCTGGTAGGGAGAGAGCTATGAAAATCGACGACAGCGCGGAAGGCGAGATCCTCAACCGGCTCCGGCGTGCCCAGGGCCAGCTGGCCGGGGTGATCGCCATGATCGAGTCGGGCCGGGACTGCGCCGATGTGGTGACCCAGCTCGCGGCGGTGTCCCGGGCGCTGGACCGGGCCGGGTTCAAGATCGTGGCGACCGGAATGCGGCAGTGCCTGATCGCCGGCGGCGAGTCCCCGATGACCGAGGAGCAGATGGAGAAGATGTTCCTCACCTTGTCCTGAGGAGACGCAGAGATGGACTACGGCATCACCGTGCGCACCACGCTGCCCTTCGCCGAGGCCGCGGCGCGGGTCCGCGAGGCCCTCAAGGAGCAGGGCTTCGGCGTGCTGACCGAGATCGACGTCCAGGCCACGCTGCGCGAGAAGCTGGGCGAGGAGATGGGCGGGTACCTGATCCTCGGGGCCTGCAACCCGCCGCTGGCCCACCGGGCGCTGGCCGCCGACGTCTCGATCGGCCTGCTGCTGCCCTGCAACGTGGTGATCCGCGATGACGCGGGCGGCACCGTGGTGCAGGCACTCGATCCGCAGACCATGGTGAGCGTCAGCGGCGAAGCGGCGCTCAGACCGGTCGCCGACGAAGCAGCGCGCAGGCTCCGGGCCGCGCTCGCTTCCCTTCCCGCCCCCGCCCAGCAGGCCCAACGGCCCTAACCCGGCACTGACCCCACCGGCCGGCGCGGCCGCCGGGCGGCACAGCCTGCTTTTCCACGGCAACTTGATGATTAGTGGGCAGCGCGGGCGGACAGACGGGCGGACAGAGTGGACGGGATGAGGCTCCTGCCGGCCCGGCCAACGGCACCAACCTGCTCCCGGACATGTACGGCGGCCCGGGCCGCCAGTGGGCGCCGGGCCGGACGCGAAGATCCTCGCCGTCCCGGCGCACGGCCCCCGCTCCGCCGACGTCCAGGACCTCGGCGATCTCCCCGACTATCTGCTCGCCGAGATCGGCCACTTCTTAGCTTGTCCTTTAACCTGCTGTTCGCGTCGTGCCTTGAGCGAGGAATCCTTCTTCGTTTTCTTCCCCACCGGCTGAGCGGGCATCACCCCGGTGACCGCGGTGGCGGGACAAAGGCGCAGACACCGCTGGCTGCCATCCAGGAAAGGACGTTCTTCCCTGTCCCGGGTGACCGCCTTGACTGACACTGGTGCTTATGGAGGCAAGGATGGACCCGGCGTTTGAGGCCACCCGGTCGGCTGCCGACGGCTACCCCGGCTGCCCGTACCGGCAGATCCTGGTGGGATGGGACGCTTCCGCTGATGCGGCCGCCGCGTTGCGCGCCGCGGTTGGCATTGGCGGTCCCGGGGGACGCGTCGTCGCCCTGGCCGCGCTCCCCGAGGCAGCCAGCATAGAAGAACACGGTGCCGACGGGCCCGCAGATGCCCTGGCCGCCACAGAGACCTTTGAGCGGGCCAAGGCGAACCTAAGTCTGAGCTCCGGCGCGCGGGTGAGCCTGCACGTGCGGCGTGGCCCGCACGCGGCCGAAATGATCTGCCGGTACGCGGCCGAGCACGGCTTTGACCTCATCGTGCTGGGCCGCCATGGTGATGGCGGGCTGCTGCCACACCGTCTGGGCCGGGTAGCGGAGGCGGCCGCGCGCACCAGCCGTATACCGGTGCTGCTGCTCGGCTCCCCGTGACCGCGGAGCCGGTGTTACCCACGACGCCGACACGATCAGCGTTCACGCCGGTTCCGCGGATCTCCCGCCGCAGAGGCCGAGTCCGCCGCGCCATGGACAGGCTCCGATCCGGTTTGCCGGATGGGCGGCCATTTGGCCCGCAACGGCCTGCGCCGGATCGAGCGCCGCGCCAGTAATTGGGCGCGGCTGCGCCGCCTCCAGCGCCTGATGGCGCGCGGCGGTCACAGCGTCTGGCGACCGGGATTGTGAACAAGTAACCTGGCGGAAGCCAGATGATGCCCTGGTGTGAGGCAATGGCCTCGCAAACCGCCGCCTCCGGCTGATGGCTTCTACATCGTAAAGACGATGTAGAAGGAGCTGTCTGACGTTGCCAGGCCGCCGTGACTACGCCGCTCGCGACTGCCTTCCCCTCGTCCTGACCCCCAGTTCCCGGCTGCCCGGAGGCCTGGCGTGACCACCGAGGGTCTGCGGCTGACCAGCTATACCGGCGAGCGGCAGAGCACCGGGCACCAGTGCGCCGGCCAGGCTCTCCTGGGCCTCTACCGCGAGCACGGGATCGCGGCCGGCATGACGCTGCGCGGCATCCAGGGATTCGGCCGGTACCAGCGGCTGCATACTGACCAGTCGCTGACTCTGTCCGAGGACCTGCCGCTGGTCGCCCTGGCCGTCGATACCCGTCCACTGATCGAGGACGTAGTGGAACGGGCACAGGCGCTGACCAGCCCCGGCCTGCTGACAGTCGAGCAGGTGCTGCTCGTCAATGACAAGGTCACCCCGGATTCCCTCCCGGCCAGCATGGGAGCAGAGGACGTCAAGCTGGCCGTCCATCTAGGACGGCAGGACGAGGCCTTCCAAATCCCCGCCTTCGAGGCGATCTGCGATCTGCGATCTGCTTTACCGGCGGTGCATCCCCGGGGCTACCGCGCTCCTCGGCGGCGACGGGACCAGCCACGGACACCGCCAGCGGCCCCGGTTCTTCGGCCGCCAGGACGAGGCGCCCATGATGGTCGTGGCGGTGGGCCCGTGGGATCAGCTCAGGATGGTTATCCCGGAGGTCGCGGGGTTGCTCCGCCATCCCCTGCTGACCGTGGAGCCCGTCCGGGTGTGCAAGCGTGACGGACTGTTCCTCGGCATACCAGACCGCTTGCCGGTGGTGCGTCAGCAGGGCATGGAGTCGTGGCAGAAGCTCACCATCTACGCCTCGGAGACCGCCCGCGCTGAAGGCCGGCCACTGCACCGCGCGCTCGCCCAGCGCCTGCTGGCGGCCGGGACCCGGGGGGTGACCACGGTGCGCGGCATCTGGGGCTACCACGGGGAGAACGCACCACACGGAGACAGCGGCCTGCGACTCGGCCGCCATGTGCCCGCGCTGACGGTCGTCATCGACGTTCCGGAGCGGATTCCGGCAGCGTTCAGCATCGTTGATGAGCTGACCGCCGATCACGGGCTGGTCACCAGCGAGACCGTCCCCGCGGTCCGGGCTGCTCCCGCCAGCCTGCACTGCGACTAGGCCGGTACGGCCCTCCTCGGCTGCCGCTCCCTGACCTGACCGGGCCGCTCAGTGGACGGCGGTGACCACGGCCAGCACGGCGAGCAGCGCGATGAGCATGTACGCGAGGTAGGCATCCAGCCGACCGGACTGCAGCCGCTTGGCCAGCCCAACCAGCAACAGGAACGGGCGCTGGATCGGCCGGTAAAGATACTGCTCAACCACCTCGATGACGTCGGAGCTGTAGCCGATGCGCGCGGCCGCCGCGGCCTGGCTGTCCGTGTCGCCGGTCCAGGAAGCGGCCTCTGACCCCCCGGCCGAGCCGCGGGTGGCCGGCCGGTCAGACTCCGGGCTCTCGAGCCGCCGCACTTCCGCCCGGGTGTGCAGCACCGAGGCGAGCACGCGCCGGGTCGGGTTCGCGAACGCGAAGGCGGTGTAACTGTCGCGCCCGGAGACCCCGGCTGTAGCTGACAGCCACGGCTGCACGCGGCGGACGCGCAGTAGCCGGCCGCCCGAGAAGACCCAGGCCGCGAGCGCCACGACCGCGAACAGGGCGGGCATCGCCAGCCACAGCCAGGACGGTGACAGGATCGAGAAGCCGGCGAACACGGGCTGCAGGACCCAGGGTGACTTCAGCGCGCCCATGACCACGTGGGCTGGCACCAACGGCGCCAGCCCGGCCGCGATCACCCTGACCTCCAGCGGTGTGAGCGCGGCGATCACCAGGCAGCTTGCGGCGAGCATGATGATCCCGGCCCGGCCGGCGAGCCCGTAGTCACGTGGCCCGGCCCCGCCGTCAGACTGCGGCCTTCCCAGGACTATCAAGCCGACCAGCCGCACGAACGTCACGCCGGCGAACCCCGCCGTGAGCGCCACGGCCGCACCGGTCACCGCCAGTACGAGCCGGTCACCGAGGCCGGCCACGCGGAACTGCTGCATCAGGGATTCCAGCAGGAACCACTCGGAGACGAATCCGGCCGTGGGCGGAAGCCCGGCCAGCGTCAGGCTGCCGATCGCCAGCCCGGTGCCGCTCCACGGCCGCAGCCGTACTGACCCCCGCAGGTCATCGAGACTGTCGGTGCCGTCGGCGGCCTGCAAGCGGGCACTGCTGGTGAACAGCAGGGACTTGCCGGCGGTGTGCGCAACGATCTGCAGCGTCGCGGCCAGCAGCCCGGCCCCCAGCAGCCCCTGATCCCGGGTGGCCGCCCCGACCAGCGCCACCCCGAAGCCGGCCAGGATCAGCCCGGAATTCTCCACGCTGGAGTAAGCGATGACACGCTGCAGGCCGGTCTGGACGGCAGCGTGCGCGATGCCGAGTACCGCGGTCAGACCGGCCAGGATTAGCAGGACGTCAGTCACCCCGGCCGGGGGCGGCCCCAGCAGCTCGAGGGTCCGCCAGAGGCCGTAGAAGCCTACGTTGACGGCGACCCCCGCCATAATGGCCCGGGCTGGGCCCGAGGCGGCCGCGTAGCCCCGGGGCATCCAGACCTGGAAGGGCACCAGCCCAACCTTGATCACGAACCCGAGCAAGATCAGGATTTCAGCGACCGACCGCAGCGTCCCGGGACCCACGTGAGACAGGGCGGCCAGGGTGAGCGAGCGCGAGTGCCCGGCCAGCAGCAGCAACCCGGCCAGCAGGCAGACGCCGCTGATGCGGCCGAAGACCAGGGTGATGAGAGCCGCCGGAGGACGGTCAGGCCGGTGCCGCTCATACCCGGCCAGCAGGTAGAACGACAGCGTGAGCGTCTCCCAGGCGAACAGCAGCGTGAAGGCGTCTCTGGCGATGAGGATCACGGCTACGGCTCCCAGCGCCAGGGCGTAGGCGGACGCCAGCCCGCGCCGTCCCGGGCGCGCCGGGCCAGCGGCCCAGCTGGCCAGGGCCAGTGAGACGGGCACCGCGGCGCCGAAGGCGATGAGCAGGAACAGGCCGGACAGCCGGTCTGCGGCAGGAACGGCTGTACCTGACCCGAGCAGGCCACTGGCCTGCAAGTTGACGGCCTGACCATTCAGCGCAGCGGCTCCTGCTTCGGCCAGGCAGGCCGAGGCGGCCGTACCGAGCAGGTAAGGCACCGGCAGCAGCCGCGGCCTGCTGGCCCCCCAGACCAGGTCACCCGCAGCCGCAACGGCCAGGAGGACCAGCCCGGCCAGCAGCACCACGGAAAACGCCGTCACCGCTGATCACTCCGCTGCGCAGGCAGCCTTCCCAGCGCCAGCAAGATCGCGTACATGATGCTGAACGGGCTGGGCGGCGATCCGGGCAGCCAAACGTCAACCGGCACCATCCCGCCAATGCCCGCAGCCGTCGCGTAGGACTGGCCCGGCAGCCCGCCACTTACCGCGTCCGTGCCCACCGCGATGACGAGCTTCGGATGGGGCATGGCGTCGTAGGTGCGCCTCAGGGGTTCGGCCATGCCCCGGGCTCCGGCTCCCGTCACGAGGAGCACATCCGCGTGCCGAGGGCTGGCGGTGAAGAAGACCCCGAGCCGATGGATGTCATAGACCGGGTTGAGCAATGCGAGGATTTCCCACTCCTCGGTGCCGTCGGAGCCGGCATCAACATGACGCAGATGCACCGACCTCCGCAGGGCCCGGGTCCGGGTCTGCAGGTCCTGCCGCACGCTCGCCAGCAACTCGGCCGTCTCCGTCACCGGCGGCACGACCAGGCCAGGGCGGGCCAGCGAGGCGCTGCCCGGCCCCGCCGCCCACCCGAACAGGTCCGGGTGGGCGGCCATGCACGCACCGCACTGGATACACCGCCCCTGGTCGAGGCGGACCTCGCCGTGATCCGCACGGCTGATGGCGCCCGTGGGGCACAGCGCCGCAACGCCGCCGTTGCTGCCCTCCCCGGCTGGCCCGGTCCCTGGCTCCCGGGCCAGCACGGAGGCCGGGCCTCGGGTCTTCGCCGCATACGTGTCCGGCCGGGCCGGCCAGCGGGTGGTGAGCACGCCGTTACGCAGGCCGCGCAGCGCCCACATCTAACCCGTCACCCCGCTCAGGCCGGGCCGGACGGAGGTGCTGTTCACCGCGCCACCCCCGCCATGGACAGGCCGAAACTGGCCTCGATGAAGGGGAAGTCGGTGAGGATGTCACCCGCGAACACCTCGTGCATCAAGACCAGGTTGTGAAAGGAGGCTGAGCGGACCCGGCACCGGGTTATCCGGCCGCTGGCCAGGGAGACGTCATAGAGCACCTCTCCTTGCGGCGCCTCGGCCCAGCCCACGTCCCGCCCTTCGGCAGGCTCACACGGCGCCCGCAGGGGGTCACCAGCCACGTCGGCGAGCTCGTCGGCTGCCTGACGGAGCAGGTGAAATGACTGGGCGATCTCGTCAACCCGGATTCCCAGCCGGGCCATGGCGTCACCGTCGGTCCGGGTAGGAGCCTGCACCGAGAATGAGCCGTAGCCGTCATACGGGCGGGCCTGGCGGCCATCGTCGGGGCATCCGCAGGCCCGGCCGATCGGGCCGAGGGCGCCATGCTGGCGGGCCCGGTCCGGCCGCAACGGCCCGGTCCCCCGTAGCCGGTCCAGGAACGAGGCGGTTCCCATCAGCGCGCGGATGTCCGCGGTGACCCGCCGCTCCAGCTCGCCGACCGCCGTCAGCAACTCCTCGGCGCCGAGCCGGGGCATCTGGCGGACGCCGCCCGGGACGACCACACCCCGGCCGAAGCGGCTGCCGCAGAGCTGGCTGACCAGGCGGAGCACTTCTTCCTTGTGCCAGCCAATCCGTGCTGTCGCGACGGCCAGGCCGGCGCCGTCGGCGAGGCGGAGAATGACATCGAGATGGCAGGCGAGGCGCTCCAGTTCGGCGTGCGTGACCCGGATCACGCCCGCCGCCCAGGGCACGTCCGTGCCGGTAATGCGTTCGAGCGCATGGCAGAACGCCAGCGCATGGGAGACGGCCGCGATACCTTCGGAGCGCTCTGCGAGCAGTACGCCATCTGCGCACGTCATGCCTTCGAATCGCTTCTCGATACCGCGGTGCTTGTAGAAGACCCGCATGTTCAGGTGCGGGATGTCTTCACCAGGTGTCTCCACCAGGTACTCAATGGACTCGACAACTCCGGACCGCACCGGGCCGTGGGGAATGGTGAACAATCCGGGGCCGGCGACGTGACTCGGCAAGACTCCAGGCTCTGACTCGGCCACGCGCGGTTGCGCCCCGTTGCCCGGCCTGGGCGGCTCAGCCGCTCCCGTGAGGAGCAGGGATTCCAGACGGGGATGGCCCTGCGGTACCACCCCGAACATGTCGTGGATCTCCCGCTCGTACCAGAATGCCGCGGCCACCCTGGGCGTCAGCGCCGGATACCCGGCCGCGCCTGGTGGCAGGATCGCCTGCCGCGTCTTCAGGCCAGCCGGGCCCACCAGATGGGCCGTTAGCAGCAGCCCGCCCGGGCGGGCGGTCCCGAACAGGTCGGCCAGCCGGGCAGCCCTCCGAGACTTCGCCCGTCACCTGGTCCAGCAGGGCGGGCACGTCCGCGACGGTGATGTCGGTGACCGCGGCCATCAGCGGGCACCCCCGAGTTCATGGACGGCCCGCGCGAGCAGGCCGGTGAGGTCGCCCGGCGGGTGAATGCCGAGCACGATGAGCACCAGGGCGCCTGCGACGACCGGTACCACCATCCAGGCACTGGGCTCGCCGCGCGGGACCCGTGCCGCGGCTGCGGGCGCCCGGGGCTCCGGCTCAGCAGGCGCGCCGTCCGCCGCCGGCTGGTTCCGTCCGCCGGCAGCCGAGGCCGTTCCACCGGGCAGGGCGCCAGCCAGTGCCGGTGCGCGGCGGGAGGCAGTCTTCAGATTCCTGGCCGGCCGCAGCGGGATCAGCAGTATCTGCGTAGCGGTCGTCGCAAGGCCGAGGAAGGCGACGGTGACGCCGATGATAAGGATGGCGGCGGTCACATTGCTGCCGCTCGCGAACCCACCTTGGACGATCTCGAACTCGCTGCGGAAGATCCCGAACGGCGGCATGGCGCCCAGCGCCAGGATGGAAAGCAGGAACAGCGGGCCGCTCCACGGCAGGGTGTCCAGGCCGCCGCGGATCGTGGCGATCCGCTTGGTCCCGTATTTCTGCACCAGGACCCCGGCGCCCATGAACGCGTTTCCCTTCGCCGCCGCGTGCGCCAGGACGTGCAGCAGCACCCCAGCCAGCGCGATGGGCGCGCCGAAGCTGACCCCAATGGCCAGGATGCCCATGTGCTCGACACTGGAGTACGCCAGCATGCGCTTGATGTCCCGCTGGCCGAACAGGTACAGCGCGGCCAGCAGCAGCGAGGCCACGCCGAAGACCAGCAGCACGTCGCGGGGGAACCGCGGCCCGAGCGCCGCGGCGGACACCTGGTAGAACCGCAGGATGGCGTAGAAGCTGACCGCCAGCAGCGACCCGGACAGCAGCGCCGAGATGGGCGTCGGCGCCTCAGAGTGCGCGTCGGGCAGCCACGTGTGCACCGGAAACAGGCCCATCTTGGTGCCGTACCCCAGCACCGCCAGCACGAAGGCCAGCTCGACCGGGGCGTGCGGCAGCCGTCCCGCGACCTGTAGCAGCGAACTGAACGCCAGGTCGTAGGACTGACCCAGCACCTGCGCACCAGCGTAGTACGCGAATATCGTGGCCAGCAGAGCCAGCCCGAGACCCGCCGATGCGATCAGCACGTACTTCCAGGCCGCCTCGGCCGCTCCCTCGGTCTCCTCGATCGCCACCAGCAGGGCAGAGATGACCGTGGTCACCTCGACGGCAATCCACAACAGCGCCACGCTGCTCATCAGGGGTGCGGCCAGCATCGCCCAGGCAAAAATGTTGAATCCGGCCCAGAACCGCCGGGAATACCGGCTAAAGCCCGGCCCCGTCCCACCATGTCCCAGGTAGCCGACGGAATACACCGCCACCGCCGCATAGAGGAAGCCAGTGGCCAGCAAGAACACCGCCGACAGCGCGTCTACCCGGATGAAGTTGAGGTAGGCCACATCGCGATGAGCCGTCACCGAGGCCACCGCAACGACCAGGCCCAGGCAGGTTACTCCGCAGACGACCGTGGCCAGCCCGCACACGGCCAGCGGCGCCCTGATACACAGCAGCGCGGCGACGGGCGGCAGGATCAGGAGAAGCAGGACGACGACGAGCATGGTCACCCCCGCAACCTGGTCAGTTCGGCGGTGAACATGGATTCAGCCCGGCCATGCAGGACCCGGATCAGCAGGCCGAATACCAGCGCCGCGACCAGAAGGTCAAACAGGAAAGCGACCTCAAGGATGAGTGGCATCCCGGCCGCTACCACGAGCGAGGTAAGTGAGACGCCGTTCTCCAGTGATAGAAACCCGATTGCCTGGGAGGCCACGTCCCGACGCATGATCATAAGGATGAACGAGACGAGCACGACAGCGACGGAGATAGCCAGCGCGGTCCCGGGCAGGACAGGGCTGTGCATGCCTAGCGAGGCCACGCTGAACACCCCGTACGCAGCCACGGCGATGGCCAGCAGCACGGTGTTGGCCAGGCTGAGTGAGCCGCTGCCGGCGATATCCGTCCAGCCCGGTCCCTCACCGCGGGCACCCAGCCCCCGGAGCAGCTGCCGGAGCATGATCGGGACGATTATCACCTTGAGCATGAAGGAGAGCCCCGCCAGGGCGTAAAGATCGGGCAGGTCCCGGGCTACCGCTACCACGACGGCCAGCACTGAGATGAGCGCGGACTGTGCCGCGTACAGCCGGACCTGGTCGCGCAGCAGCGCCTGCCGGAACATGCCGAACTCCAGCAGCAGTACACCCACCGCGATCACGTTGGCGCTGCCGGAGAATACGCCTGGCGGGGCGACCGTCGCCGCGGCGGACATCAGCCACCTCCCAAGTAGAGAGTGAATACTCCGGTCACCGAGAGCAGGAATGCGGCGGCAACGAACTCGGTGATCTTGAAGAGGCGGAGCTTGGCGAACAAGTTGTCGATGGTGGCCACGATCACGCCCAGCACGCAGGCCTTGGCCACCAGCGCCACGATGGCCAGCAGCACCGGCCCTAGCTGAGCCGATGTGGCCAGCCCCCATGGCGCCACGAAGACGTTAAGCAGGATTGTGTAGAGGATCAGCTGCTTCATCGCCGAGCCCCAGCGCAGCAGCGCGAAGTAGGGCCCGGAGTGCTCGAACGGCCGGGCCTCCTCGATCATGCCGAACTCGTTCGTGCCAGTGTGCGTCTCGACCGGGATCCGGCCGGTCTCATACAAGATGACCATGAACAGCGCGGCGGCGGCCAGCAGGTGGGCGGGCCGGATGATCTGGCTGGCCGACGACCGGACCGTCGCGGCCAGCGCATACGGCAGGTCGGTGCCGGTGATCAGCGCCACGGTGAACACCACAAACAAGATCACCGGCTCGGTGATCGCACCGAACGTCTTGGCCCGGCTTGCCCCCAGCTGCGCGTACGGGCTGCCCGTCTCCAGCGCCGCCACCGCGACCAGGAAGCTCGCCAGCGACAGGATGAACCCGCCGCCCAGGATGTCCCCCATGTAGCCGAGCGGCAGGCCGAACGTGGTCAGCACCGGGATCAGCAGCGGCACGGTCAGATAGCAGGTCATCGCGCCTAGCGGTGCGGCCAGGAACACCCAGCTAGCGCCCTCCGGGGCGAGTGCCTCCTTGCGGAACAGCTTGGCCAGGTCGTAATACGGCTGGAGAACCCGCGGGCCGACCCGCCCCTGCATCCGGGCCTCGACCTTGGCGATGACACCAGAGGCCCCGGGCGCGGCCGTGGCGATCGTGACGACCTGAAGCGCCTGAACGAGCGGAATGGGTAGCACCAGGCTCACCGGGCAGCTCCCGCCAGAAGGCGAGCGCCACCCGGTGGATGGTTGCCGGGAGGTTCGATCCCTGGGCCCACTTCGCCTAGCTCCTCTCCACTGCCTGCATGGCAGGACTACGTGGTAGAGGCCATCAGCGAGAGCCATCCCGCGGTTGATTGGCGAGCCTCATCGCCAGAGTTCCCATTCTGGCGGACCCTGGCTGGTTCCCGCAAACAGAACTCTCTCGGCCGGCTGGCCGCGGCGCCCCGCCCGGCACGGCCGGGCTGCCCCGGGCCGGCAGGCCCAGATCGTGCGCGCTGCGCCGCTTGCCTGCCGCGGTACAACGAGGCCCTGGCGGGTCCGGGCCAGTTTGCCCGCGCAACGGCCGCCGGGCCACAATGAGAGCGGCGATGAGGCTCGCCGCAACCGCGTATCTCCCGCTGATGGCCTCTACTCGTAGGGCCTGGAGGCGAGAGAGCGGAGGCGCTGATGGCCAGAGTGGTCGTCTTTGACGTCACGCTGATTGCCTACCATGCCGGCTGCGCCGCCTCGGCCTGGCTGGATGTGGCGGCAGATATCCGCCCTTGCGACTGGACCTGGTCTGCAGCGCTGACGAGTGATCGGGGCCCGGCCGGCCGTTCATATCTGGTCAAGACGGTGGGCCAATCGTGGATGCACGCGCAGGAGACCGCCGCTCTTGTCCGCGCCCGCGTGGGCGGCGACGTCTGGTCCGCAGCGGCGACCCGGCCGGATATCAGCCTGGCCCGGGCTCGCGGCGGCGGCGTCATCGGGCTCACCTTTGACCGCGATCCGGCCTGGCTGGTGTCACAGCCCGATTGCCTGCAGCCTGCGCTCGACCGCGAGTTGCTGCTGGGCTGGGCTCCCCTGCTGGGATCGGCTCGGGGACGAGGCAATGCGTAGCGGCCGGCCGGGCTGGACCGCAGCCGGCCGGCTGGCCGCGGCCGTCGCGCTGCTCCTGCTGGCCGTGGCCGGCGCCCGGGCGCGGCAGAGTACCCGCCTCGGCACGGCCGGGCTGATCGGTGCCGGTGCGGGCACCATCCTCGACATCCTGGGCTTCGCCCTGGTCGTGATCGCCTCAGTCCTACTGGCCGGGCTGGTCGTGCTGCTGGCGCGGCGCAGCCGCCGCCGGGACGACGAGTTCAGCCCGGTGACGGAGCCGGCCGGCACCTGGCGGCAGCGGGCCCTGGCCCTGCTCACCGCAGCGGCACTGGTCGCGTTGCTGGTATCGGCGGTGATAGCCGCGGTGCGCGCCGGCCGGGGAAGCCGGGGCGGCAGCGGGCATCCAGCGCCGGCGCTGCCTGCTGCGCCGCGTCTGCCCGGCACCGCGCCCGCGGCGGGTACCAGCCCCCTGGTCGTCCTGGCCGCGCTGGCCGGGGTGGCTGCGGCCGTCCTGGTAGTCATCTGGCTGCGGCAGCGGGGCGGGCCAGCACCGGTCCCGGCCGGCCCGATGGCCGCCCAGGCGGCTCCGCTGGCCGCCGCCGTGGCGGCCGGAAGCTCGGCGCTGGCGGCCGCCGATGACACGCGGGAGGCGATCATCGGGTGTTACGCGGCGATGGAAGAGTCGCTGGCCGCGGCCGGATCTCCGCGGCTGGCGGCCGACACGCCGGAGGAACTGCTGGACCGGGCGGTGAGCGACGGGGTCATCCGGACACCGGCCGCGGCGGAACTCACCCGGCTGTTCGGGGAGGCCCGGTTCAGCCCGCACGTGCTCGGTAACCGCCAGCGGGGTGCCGCCGAGTCAGCACTTGCCGACATCGCCCGCGACCTGGCAGGCAACCGGTGAAAATAGCGGGCGTGGTGCTCTGCGCGGTCATCGTGCTGGCCGCCGGCTACGCGGTGGGGGGCCCGGCGGGCCTGTTCGTGATCGCCGGCGCGGCCGCCGTCGGCACACTGCTCACCGCCCGGCTGCGGATCCCGGGTCAGGCCCGCCCGGCGGCCAGGCCCGGAGTCACCCCGTTCCGCAACGCACCGTTTGCCAGCTACCGGCACATTGACCTGGCGCTGAGCGAGGCACGTGTGTCGCCGCGCCATTTCGACCTGGTGACCCGGCCCCTGCTGCAGCGCCTGCTGGCCGCGCTGGTCGCTGACCGGCGTGGCGCGGACCTGGCGGAAGATGCCACGGCGCCGCGCGAGGCCATGGGGGCGGACCTGTGGCCGCTGCTCGACCCGGCGCGCCCGGCTTCTGACGACTCCAAGGGCGCGGGGGTCAGCCCAGACACCCTGGCCGCGATGGTTGACCGGCTGGAGGACTTGTGACGCTCAGTGAGGCTGCCCAGCGATGCTCGGACATCCTGGACGAGGTCGGCCGGGTCATTGTGGGTAAGCGGGACGTGCTGCGCCTCGTGCTGCTCGGCATCCTGGCCGGCGGGCATGTCCTGCTGGAGGACCTGCCGGGGCTGGGCAAAACGGTCATGGCCCGGTCCTTCGCCACCGTGCTCGGCCTGCAGTTCACCCGGATCCAGTTCACCCCCGACCTGCTGCCCGCCGACGTGACCGGCGCGCCGCTGTACGACCAGCGCACCGGGGAACTCGTGTTCCGGCCCGGCCCCGTGTTCACCGGCCTGCTGCTCGCCGACGAGATCAACCGCACCCCGCCGAAGACGCAGGCGGCACTGCTGGAAGCGATGGCCGAGCAGCAGGTCACCGTGGACGGGCAGACCCGGCCGCTGCCGCAGCCGTTCGTCGTGCTGGCCACCGACAACCCGATCGAGTACGAGGGCACTTATCCGCTGCCCGAAGCCCAGCTCGACCGGTTCCTGCTGCGGACCCGGCTCGGCTACCTGCCTCCCGATGAGGAAGCCGCCATGCTCCGGCAGCAGCTGGAGCGGGCCACCGCGCCGGTCGCGCTGCGCGCGCTCACCGACGCGGCCGGGCTGCTGGACCTGCGCGGCAGCCTGGGCCAGGTGCACGTCGGGGACGACGTGCTGGGCTACGTGGTCCGGCTGCTGGCCGCCACCCGCGAACATCCGCAGGTGACGGTCGGGGCGAGCCCGCGCGGCGGTATCGCCGTCACCGGGCTGGCGCGTGGGCACGCGCTGCTGGACGGGCGGGACTACGTCACCCCGGAGGACGTCAAGGCGGTGGCGGTGCCTGCGCTGGCGCACCGGCTGGTGCTCCGCCCCGAGTTGTGGGTGCGCCGGGTGACGGGCGAAGAGATCGTCACCCGGCTCCTGGCGGAAGTGCCCACGCCGTCCACCCGGGCCCAGGTGATCGCGGAGCCCGGGCGGTGACCGAGCTGGACCTCTCCTGGTCGGCGACGGCGCACTACCGCCGGTTGGCCACGGTGGGCCTGCTCCCGCTGCTCGCCGCCGTGGTCCTCGGCCACCCGGGCTACCTCGTGCTGGCCGCCCCGTTCGTCGCCGCGCTTGCGGTGGCGGCCCGCCGCCCGGGCTATACGGCCCGGATCCAGATCCAGGTGCCTGAAGAGCGGTGCGTGGAAGGCGAGGACATCCTCGTCCGGGTCAGGGCCGAGGTGGATGGCCCGGCCGCGGCGGTGGCCGTCCGGCTGGCCCTGCCGCCAGCGCTGCACGCCAGCGGCGGGCCTGCCCATGCGCGGAGTGGCGGCGGAGCACTCGAGGCGAGCCGGCCGGTCACCGCCCGCCGCTGGGGCCGGTGGAGCGGGCAGCTGAGGGTGTCCGTGACGAGCCGCGGCGGGTTGTTCACCGGCACCGCGGCGATCAGCCTGCCGCAGCTCACCGTGTACCCGCGGCCACCGTCGCTGAGCCAGCTGGCGCTGCCCGCCGACCTGCGGACCCGGATCGGTGACCACGTGGACCGCCGCCCCGGTGAAGGGGTGCAGTTCGCCGGGATCAGGCCGTTCGCGGCCGGGGACCGGCTGCGGCGGATCAACTGGCCGGTGACCAGCCGCCGCGGGACGCTGCACGTGAACCAGCTGGCGGCCGAGCACGCCGCCGAAATCGTCGCGGTCATCGACGCGTTCAGCGACGTGGGGCCGGCCGGGGACTCCACCCTGGACCGCGCGGTCCGGGGCGCGGCCGGGATCGCCCGGGCCTACACGCGGGCCGGCGACCGGGTCGGGGTCATCACCGTGCACGGGCCGTTGCGCTGGATTCCCCCCGGCTCCGGGCCGCTGCAGTTCTTCCGCATTGCCGAATCTGTGCTGGACGCCCGGGGTTTCGAGAGCTACGTGTCCCCTGACCTGGCCCGGATCCCGCGTATCGTCCTCCCGCCGGGTGCCCTCGTTATCCTGTTCTCCCCGCTGCTGGACGAGCGGGCCATCGACGCCACGGCCGACCTGCGCGACCGCGGCTACCCAGTGATCATCGCGGATGTGCTGGCCACCCGGCCTCAGCCGGCCAGGGGGTCACCCACCGGGGAGCTCGCGCTGCGGCTGTGGCGGCTGGAACGCCAGGCCCTGCGACTGCGCCTGGAGTCGCTGGGTATCCCGGTCACCGGGTTCCCCGGTGAGCCGCCGGATGAGGCGGCCCAGGCGGCCGGGACGCTGGATGGCGTTCTGGGACGGTTCGCGCGCCTCCCGATCCGGGGCGGTGCCCGGTGAGGCGCGCCGCCGCCCGGCTGCGGGAAACGCCCGGCCGGGCTCAGCTGGCTGCCGCGGTCATCGGCGCGGTCATGCTGGCGTTCGCAGTCGGGTACACGCCCGCCGCGTGGCCAGCCGGCGTGGCCGGGGCAGCCGCCCTCGTGGCCGCCCTGCCTGACCGGTGGGCCGCGGCCGGGACCCTGGCCGCCGCCGCCGCGATGCTCGCCGCAGGCATCGGGGTGGCCACCGGCACCCTGCCGCTGATCGCGGCGGCCGCCGAAGGCACCCTGATCCTGGCCTATCTGCTGGCTCTCGACCTGGCTGACGCCCAGCTCACCGGCGGCTCGCGGCCCTGGCTCCGGGAACGCGGCCCGGTGCTCGCCGCCGGGCTGGCGGCCGCCCT
Source organism: uncultured Actinomycetes bacterium (assembly GCA_963837515.1). Classification (GTDB taxonomy): domain Bacteria; phylum Actinomycetota; class Actinomycetes; order Streptosporangiales; family Streptosporangiaceae; genus RYN-230. The sequence continues at coordinate 29,498 of CAWINT010000007.1, read as the reverse complement.
GCTCACGGCGCTGACCGCGCAGGCCAGCTTTCCCGCCGCGCCCTGGCTGGCGGTGGCGGGCATCGCCGCCGCCGGGGCAGTTCTCCTGGTGGCGGCCTGGTAGCCGGTGCCACCGCGCCAGCATCCGGGACCGTCACAACGTGCCGAGCAGGTAGGTCAGCAGGATCATCAGGAAGACATAAAAGAGGTAGAGGCTGACGTCCCCGGACTGGAGCGGCTGCATCCGTCGCCGACCAGGGCCGCCGCCATGCGCAGCGCCGCCAGCGAGTCCGGCGACCCGTCCCCGGCGACCAGGACCCGGCGGGAACGGGCCGGCCGTTCCGCCCGGCCCGTGCCGATGCCAGGCAGACAGGCGCCAGTATGATCGAGACAGCGATGAGGCCCGCTGGAAACGCCGCCGCGGCTGATGGCTTCTACCGAAGTGGTCAGTGCTGGACGCCGCAGAGCGAGCAGGTAAGGAGCGCGCCACGTCGTGAAAGCCTTCCTCATGTACCCCGGCCAGGACTTCGATCCGGACCGGGAACTGCCGCCGGGTGTGGCGGACCTGGCGAGCGACCTGGAATTGGCTACGCTTTTCAATGCGATGGCCGCAGGCGACGAGTTCCTTTACGGCGTAGCGGAGAAGGCGGTGCTGGGCAGCCTCACCGACCCCGCCGGGATCACCTACCGGCAGCGTATCCTCGCTGACTGCCTGGACCGCCCCGCGGTGGCCAGGCAGGTTTACGACATCGCCGTGACGGCCATCACCCGCGAACGGCGTGAGTATTTCAGCCTGTTCCGGGCTTCGCCTGATTCGGTCCTGAACCGGTCGGTGCGGGTAATGGACATATTCATCGGCCAGCTGCGGGCCCTGCGGGCCATCGCTGACGAGCAGGCCGGCAGCTTTGCGTCCGAAGGCTTCGCCCGGTTCTTCGGGATGATCACCAAGGAACTGGATGACGATTTCTTCGACCAGGCGGCCCATCATCTCGCCGAGCTCAAATTCCGCCGCGGCGTACTGATGAGCGCACAGCTCGACCGGGGCAACAAAGGCTTCCGCCACGTACTGCGCAGGGCGCCGGAACAGGGCTGGATCGAGCGCCTGTCGTCCCGCCGCCCCGGATTCAGCTTCCAGATACCCGACCGGGACGACAACGGGTTCAAGGCCCTGGGCGAGCTGAAAGACCGGGGAGTCAACCTGGCCGCGAACGCGCTCGCCCAGTCAGTTGACCACATCCTCGGCTTCTTCCGCATGGTCCGGTGCGAGCTGGCCTTCTACATCGGGTGTGTCAACCTGCACCAGCGGCTGGCCGCCTTGGGCGGCGCGGTCGGCTTCCCCGTCCCGCTGTCCGGCGGCACACCCAGCCTGATCGCGCGGGGTCTCTATGACGCCTGCCTGGCGCTGCAGGTCGGCGACCGGGTGGTCGGCAACGACGTGGACGCGGCCGCCAAGCGGTTGATCATGGTCACCGGAGCCAACCAGGGAGGCAAGTCCACGTTCCTGCGCAGCGTCGGCGTCGCCCAGCTGATGATGCAGGCGGGCATGTTCAGCCCAGCGGAGGAGTTCCGCGCCGACGTCTGCCGCGGCGTCTTCACCCACTTCAAGCGGGAAGAGGACGCGCGGATGGAGAGCGGCAAGCTGGATGAGGAACTCCGCCGGATGAGCGACGTCGTCAGCTGGCTGGCCCCCGGTTCCCTCCTGCTGTGCAATGAATCGTTCGCCTCGACGAACGAGCGGGAAGGCTCCGAGATCGCCCGGCAGATCGTCGGCGCGCTGCTGGAGCGGGGCATCAAGGTGGTATTTGTCACGCACCTGTTCGACCTGGCGCACCGCTTCTATACCGAGCAGGCGCCGGGGGCCCTGTTCCTGCGCGCGGAGCGCCGCGGCGACGGGTCCCGCACGTTCCGGATGTCCGCGGGCGAACCGCTGCCCACCAGCCATGGGCAGGATGTGTACCGCCACGTCTTCCGCAGCGATCTGGACAGCGCCCCCACCTGACCACAGCCGCCGGCCCCACAGCCACGCTCCGGCCGCCGTTACCGGGACGGCCGCTATGATGTTCGCGCCGGATGAGGCTCCGGCAGGGCGCCTGCCCTGAACCGCCACAGCGGCTGATGGCCTCTGCTCTATAGCAGGGACCAGGAGGCATCCGCGGTGACGGCGAGCCGGCTTCCCGGCCCGGACGGCGGCGGGCAAGGCGGTACCCCGACTCCCCGGCGTGCGGAGCCCGGCCGCCCCTGCACCAGCCAGCCGGTGGTCCCTCCGCCAGCAGCTCAGCCAGGCGTCTCCGGCGCTGAAGTCCGGCTCCTGGTGGGGATCATGAGCTTCTTCGCCGACTTCACCTGCGAGGGCTCGCGATCCATCATCGGCCCAGATCTGGGAATACTCGGCGTGGGGCCGCTAGGAATCTCCGTGATCACCGGGATCGGCGAGTTCCTGGGCTCCGGACTGCGCGTGTTCTCCGGCCGCGGCGCGGATCGCAGACGGGCAGAAAAACGGCAACGGAGGGAGCAGACCATGACTGCATCCGCGTGGGACGGCACCGGGACCTACCAGGTCAGTCAGGTGGAGGCGCTGGAGATCCTGGATTCCCGCGGACGGCCGACCCGGCAGGTGACCGTCAGCCTGGGGAACGGCGCTGCCGCGAAGGCGGGCGTGCCGTCGGGGGCGTCCACGGGCAGCCGGGAGATCGAGCGATATGCGCAGATCAGCGACCGGTTCCCAGTCTGGCTGATCGAGGACGGGCTGGCCGAGGACGACTGGGGAGACGCTGGAGGCGATCGCCGTGTGCCGCCGGGGCGGGCATGCGCAGCTCGTTTCGCACCGCTCCGGCGAGACCACCGACACGTTCATCGCTTACCTGGCCGTGCGCAGCGGGTGCGGCGAGCTGAGACTGGAACTCCCGCCCGCGGCGAGCGAGTGGCCAAATACAACCGGCTGGCGGAGATATCAGCGGCCGGCCCACCCTGGCCTACGGGCTCCCGGCTCGCTGATCACCGCGCGGATATACGCCGACCGCGACGAGGAGATCCTTCCGGTGCCCTTTCACAGCATCCTGTTCGAGCACGCCGGCGACGGCGCCCGGGACAGTGACAGCCGGGAACCGTCCAGCTTCACCGACCTGAACCTCGACCAGGTCCTGGCCCGGCTGACCGCTGGACGCGGCGAGTACCAGCTGGAGCCGTTCTTTTACACCCCGCTGCACCACCCTGACGCCGTCAGGTACCGGCAGGAGATCCAGCGCGACCTGGACCAGGAGCCGGTCCGGGCAGCGGTGCAGGCCTTTGCGGCCCAGATGCGCGGCATGCGGGCCCAGCTCATCCAGGCGGGCAAACTCCACCACCCCTACCAGCAGGAACGCTGGTTCGCCGATGCGGTGAACACCTACTGCCAGGCGGTCTGCTCGCTGACCGGCCGCCTGGCCGCACTGGACCTCGGCTCCCGCGGTCTGCACAGCCTCCGGGAGTACCTGGCCGCCTACACGTCATCAGACACATTTACCTCGCTGGTGTCGGCCACCCGGAAGCTCTACGGCGACCTCGGCGAGGTCACTTACAGCATCCACATCAAGGGAAACCGGGTCCGGATCAGCCACTATGATGGGGGGCCGGACTACAGCGCGGAAGTCGGGCAGACGTTCGCCAAGTTCCAGCAGGGCTCGGTCAAGGACTACCGGGTCGCGTTCCGTGACTGGCCGGACATGAACCACGTCGAGGCCCGCATCCTCGGCCTGGTCGCCAAGCTTTACCCGGACGTCTTCGCCGAGCTGGACGGCTACGCGGCCCGCAACCAGGCGTACCTGGACGCGACGATCGCCGCGTTCGACCGGGAAGTGCAGTTCTACCTCGCCTACCAGGAGCTAACCGGGCCGCTCAAGAAAGCGGGGCTGGCGTTCTGCTACCCCGAGGTGTCGGCCACCTCGAAGGAGGTGTCCGTTACCGATTCGTTCGACCTCGCCCTGGCCAGCAAGCTCATCCCAGACAGGTCCCCGGTTGTCGTCAACGACTTTGCCCTGTCCGGCCCGGAGCGCATCCTGGTCGTCACCGGCCCCAATCAGGGCGGCAAGACCACGTTCGCCCGGATGTTCGGCCAGTTGCACTACCTGGCCAGTCTTGGCCTGCCGGTGCCCGGGCGAACGGCCCGGCTGCTGCTGCCCGATCAGGTGTTCACCCACTTCGAGCGGGAAGAGGACATCACCACCCTGCACGGCAAGCTGGAAGACGAGCTGACCCGGATCCACCTGATCCTGGAGCAGGCCACCGCCGGCAGCGTGCTGGTGATGAACGAGAGTTTCACCTCCACCACGCTGAACGACGCCCTGTTCCTCGGCACCGAGGTGATGCGCCGGGTCATCGACCTGGACCTGGCGTGCGTATACGTGACGTTCGTGGACGAACTGGCGTCGCTGAGCGAGTCCACCGTCAGCATGACCAGCATGATCGTCCCGGACGACCCGGCCCAGCGGACCTTCAGGGTGGTCCGCAGGCCCGCCGACGGGCTGGCCTACGCGGCGGCCATCGCCGCGAAGTACGGCCTGACCTATGGACGGGTGAAGGAACGGATCCAGCCATGAAGGCCGTCCTGCGGCAGCAGCGAACCGGCCTGGGCGGCTGAGTCACCAGGACGGGGCGGCGTTTACTTCCTCGCTGCTGCCCGCTGCGGCCGACGCGGCCTGGTCCAGCAGCCTGAATACCTGGTCGAGTGCCTGCCGGCGCCGCGCCAGCCGCTGATCCTCCCGGGCGGCCTCGCTTGCGGTCGCCTCCCGCACCGTGGCCGCGGTGCGCAGGGCACTGTCCAGCCGGGCGGTGCTTTCTGCGTACCGGGCCTCCACGGCGCGCACCAGCTGGCGCGTCGTCTCAGCCAGCCGGTACTGCAGATCCGCCCGGGCCCGCCCGATCTGGCGCGGCACCACGTCTGCCACCTCCCGGTGCAGGTAGGCGCGGGCCCGGCGGCGGCCCGCCTCTCCGGGCACATGACGCCGGATAGCGCCGGCCAGCAGCTCCGTCTGCCCAGGCTGCTCTCCCGCCAGGTAGAAGAAGCGCAGGTCAGGGGCCAGCCGCCCGCCCGCATCGGGCACCGTCAGGCTCAGTCCAAGCAGCTCGGCCGCGGCATCGCGCACTGCATCCAGCTCCGCCCGCAGGTCGGCCGTCATCCGCTCGTCCAGCCGGGCCAGGCCGTCCTCCAGCCGGGCGATCTGTGACTGCCGCCAGGCTTCCGCCGCGGCCACGGCCAGTTCCCCCAGCCGGGCGCGGCCGGAACGCTCGATCTCGGCCACGGGCGCCGACGCGAGGGTAGTACTGAGGAGGACATCGATCTCCGCGGTCACGCCTTCGGTGCGTTCTCGCCCCGCGCGGTGCGCGGACGCGTTCAGCTCGGCCAGCATCCGGGCCGACTCGGCGCGGACCAGGTCCGCCGCGTCGCCGCGGCGCATCGCGACCGCCGCCAGCCGGGCCGTGAAGGCATCCACCCGCTGGGCGGCGTCCCCGCTGCGCAGCTCACCCGCCCGGCGCGCGAGGTCCACCTCATCCCGCAGCGCGCCCGCCAGGCGGCGGGCATGCGCCAGCGCGGACAGCCGCACATCCGACACCCGGCCCTGATCCAGGTAAGCCCCGAAATCATCCCGGAACACCGCAAATCCGGGATCAGCGCCCCTGCCACCGGCGAGCGCCGCCCGGGCCGACAGCGGATAAATCCGCACCGGCCGCCCGGCGGCCTCCCCCGCCACCCGGGCCGCGAAGTTCACGGCCTCCTCGATCTCGTCCCTGGCCAGATAGTCCGCCTTGTTCAGCACCACGAACATGCGGACCGACCCGCTGGCCACGCGGGTCATCAGCTCGCGCTCGCTCGCCGAGACGGGCGGGTCGGCCGTCAGCACGAACACGGCCGCGTCCATCGTGTCCAGCGCCGCTTCGGCCGCGGCGGTGTTGTGCACGTACACCGACCCAGTGCCGGGGGTATCGACCAGCTCGGCACCCTGGGCGAGGACGGGTGCATCGACCGAGACGGTGACGAAAGCAACCTTGCGGCAGTTCCCCGGGTTGCCCCGTTCGGTAACCAGATCTTCCAGGGCGGACAGCGGAAGCAATTCGGTGCGGCCGTCGGTGAAAGCCGCGCTGACCTGCTCGCCCTGGCCGTATCGCACGGTCGTGGCGACCGCGGTCAGCGGGGTGACTCCAGTCGGCAGCACCGCCCGGGCGAGCAGTGCGTTCACCAGGGTGCTCTTCCCGCGTTTCGCTTCCCCGGCGACCAGCACTCGCAGCCGCCGATCCTGGAGCCGCCCGCGCAGCGCGCCCAGTGCGGCACGGTCTTCCGCGCTGCCCAGCGCGGCCAGTGCGACCAGGCCTGCGCCCAGCGGATCGAAGCCGTTGGACCCCGCGCATCTATCCTCCTACCACCTCATGGGCAGGAGCCATTGGCGGCAGTACCGCGGTTCCGGCGGGCTCCTCCGCCGTTACGCCTTTAAGCGTAGCGAGGGCCTCCGCGGGGACCACAGGGCCGTTGGGCCCGCGCCAGGCGGCGTTACCACCCCGTGTCACCCATGCGTGGCCCGCCGCACGCGCCTGGCCCTCCGGCCATGCCTGCTGGCAGGCTCGTACGCATGATCCTCAAGGACGATTCAGCCCGCGCCGCCCTGCTGCGCCGCGGCTTCGTCCTGGAATACATCACCCTGGGCTGGAACGTGGCCGGGATCGTCGTGCTGGCCATCGCCGCCGTCGCGGCCCGGTCGGTCGCCCTGGCCGGCTTCGGCCTCGACTCGCTCATCGAGATCGGCGCCTCCACCGTCGTCATCTGGGAACTGTCCGGGACCGGCGAAGAACGCCAGCGCCGCGGCCTGCGGCTGATCGGCTACGCGTTCGCCGCCCTGGCCGCCTACCTGCTGGTGCAGTCCACCGTCGTGCTGGCCACCGGATACCACCCCCGGCCCTCCCCACTCGGCATCGCCTGGACCGCGGTGACCGCCGTGGTCATGTTCGCCCTCGCCGCCGGCAAGGCCCGCACCGGCCAGGCGCTGGGCAATCCGGTGCTGCGCACCGAAGGCCGGGTCACCCTCGTCGACGGCATCCTGGCCGCTGCCGTGCTGCTGGGCCTGGTGCTCAACGCCACGGCCGGCTGGTGGTGGGCCGACCCGGCCGCCGGCTACGTTCTCGTCTACTACGCCGCCCGCGAAGTCCGGGAAGTCTTCTTCACCCACCACTGAGGGACTCCGGGTGAGGGACTGGGCCGCTTTGTCGGGCTACCGAACGCGAGTTCCCGGCCGGGCCGCGGTGCTGCCCGGGTGCCGAAGCATGCGGCTTTCTGGCCGATAGCATCGTCGTATGGCGATGTCATCGCAGGTACACGACCCTTCGTGTGCGGTGGATCTGTCGGCGGCGGTGGCGTTGTTCGGCAGCCTGGGGGATGCTACCCGGCTGGCGATCGTGCCTGAGCTGGCTCGGGGCGAGCGGCTGGTCCTGGACCTGACCCGGGCGGTTGGCCTGGGTCAGCCGACGGTGTCGGCACAGGTGGCGTGCCTGCGCGATGGCGGGCTGGTGGCGGGCGCGTGAGCGGCGGTCACAGCCACGGCGCCCCGGCGCCGGGGCAGCGGCGTGCGCTGAGTGTGGTGCTGGGGATCTCCGCGACGATCCTGGCCGCCGAGGTGGCCGGGGCGGTGCTGTCCGGGTCGCTGGCGCTGCTGGCCGATGCCGGGCACATGCTCAGCGATGTGGCCGGGCTGGGCCTGGCGCTGGCGGCCACGGTGCTGGCCGCCCGGCCGGCTACCGACGACCGGACCTGGGGATACCTGCGGGCCGAGGTGCTCGCCGCCGCGGTGCAGGCGGCGGTGCTGCTGGCGGTGGGCGGGTTCGTGGTGGCCGAGGCGATCCAGCGGCTGATCAGCCCGCCCCCGGTGACACCCGGGATCATGGTCGTCTTCGGCGTGATCGCCCTGGCCGGGAACGCGGCCTCGGCGCTGGTACTGCGCCGGCTGGAGGGCGGCAATCTCAACACCCGCGCCGCGTTCCTGGAAGTGGTCAACGACGCGCTCGGCGCCGCCGCGGTCCTGGCCGCGGCGGTCGTGATCGCGCTGACCGGGTGGGACCGCGCGGACCCGGTGGCCTCGCTGCTGATCGGCGTGCTGATCGTGCCGCGGACGATCAGCCTGCTGCGCGAGGCGGTGCGGGTGCTGATGGAAGCCACCCCGAAAGACGTGGACCTGGCCGCGGTGCGGGCCCATCTCCTGGCTGTCGATCATGTCCATGGCGTGCATGACCTGCACGCCACCTCGGTGGCCAGCAACCTGCCGGTGCTGACCGCGCACGTCGTGGTCGACGATTCCTGTTTCGAGGACCGGCACCTGCCCGCGCTGCTGGACCAGCTGCAGACCTGCCTGGCCGGCCACTTCGACGTGGAGCACAGCACGTTCCAGTTCGAGCCCGCCAGTCACGCCGCCCACGAGCACACCACGCACCGCTGACCCGGACACCGCGGCCGGCGCGACGGTCAGTCCCGCCGCGCCGGGCGGTGGTCGCGCGTGAGGGCCCCGCACCGGCTGGGCAACTGCCGGGTCCGCTGGCCCGCTCGCCGCCTGCGCCCCGCGACCCCGCCACCAGCCAGCAGTCGCCCAGCGCCACAGTCCGCTCAGCCGCCACTGCCGGAGCGCGTGGATGCGGTCAGTGGCCAGTCAGCCGACCAGCCCGGTCCGCCGGGAACTGGGCTGGAACCGGCGCAGGCGCAGGCTGTTGGTGACCACGAACACGGAGCTGAAGGCCATGGCGGCCGCGGCGATGAGCGGGTTGAGGAAACCCAGGGCGGCCAGCGGGATGGCGGCGGTGTTGTAGCCGAAAGCCCAGAACAAGTTGCCTTTGATGGTGGCCAGCGTGCGCCGCGACAGCGCGATGGCATCCGGGACGGCCAGGAGATCACCGCGGACGAGGGTGAGGTCGGACGCTTCGATCGCGGCGTCGGTGCCGGTGCCCATGGCCAGGCCCAGGTCGGCCTGGGCGAGCGCGGCGGCGTCGTTGATCCCGTCGCCGACCATCGCCACGACCCGGCCCTTATCCTGCAGCCGCCTGACCACGTCGGCCTTGCCGGCCGGGAGCACGCCGGCGATGACCTCCTCGATGCCGACCGCCGCGGCCACGGCGCGGGCGGCGCGCTCGTTGTCGCCGGTCAGCAACACTGGCCGCAGGCCCATGGCCCGCAGCCGGGTGACCGCCTGCGCCGAGGTGGGCTTGATGGTGTCGGCGGCGATCAGCACGCCCCGGATCGCGCCGTCCCACCCGGCGAACACCGCCGTCTGGCCGGCCGCCTCCGCCTGCGCGGCGCGGTCGGCGAGCACCGGCGAGACCGGCTGCGCCCACTCCGACTCCAGCCAGCTGGCCCGGCCGACCACGACCGCGTGCCCGTCCACCACGCCGGAGACACCCAGCCCCTGATGGCTGGAGAAGCCGGCCACGGCGGGCAGGGCGGCGCCGAGCCGGTCCCGCGCACCGGCCGCGATGGCGGCGGCGACCGGGTGCTCGGAGGCGTCCTCCACCGCCCCCGCCAGCCGCAGCACCTCGGCCGGGCTGGTGCCCGGTGCGGCGGCCACGTCGGCCAGGCTCATCTTCCCGGTGGTGATCGTGCCGGTCTTGTCCAGCACCATCGTGTCGATGATGCGGGTGGATTCCAGCACCTCCGGGCCCTTGATGAGGATGCCGAGCTGGGCGCCTCGCCCCGTGCCGACCAGGATCGCGGTTGGCGTGGCCAGGCCCATCGCGCATGGGCAGGCGATGATCAGCACCGCGACCGCGGCGGTGAACGCCGCCGCCGGCCCCTGCCCGGCCAGCAGCCATCCGGCCAGCGTCACCGCCGCGACGACAAAGACGACGGGCACGAACACCGCCGAGATCCGGTCGGCCAGCCGCTGCACCGGCGCCTTCCCGGCCTGGGCCGCCGCGACCAGCCGGGCCATCTGCGCCAGCTGGGTACCGGCGCCGACCCTGGTGGCGCGGATCACCAGGCGCCCGCCGGCGTTCACGCACCCACCGGTCACCTCATCGCCGGGAGCCACCTCGGCGGGGACCGGCTCGCCGGTGAGCATCGAGGTATCCACGGCGGAACTGCCCGTCACGACGACTCCGTCCGCGGCGATCTTCTCCCCCGGCCGGACGACGAACTGCTCCCCGGCCGCGAGCTGCCCGGCCGGGATGCGCACCTCGGCGCCCTCGCGCAGCACCGCGACGTCCTTGGCCCCCAGCGACAGCAGCGCCCGCAGCGCCGCGCCGGAGCGCCGCTTGGCGCGGGCCTCGAAGTAACGGCCCAGCAGGATCAGGGCGGTCACTCCGGAGGCGACCTCCAGGTACGTCTCGTCCGCGCCGCTGCCCGCCGCGAGCCACGACAAGTTCATCCGCGCTCCGGGCATGCCCGCCGTGCCGAGGAACAGCGCATACAGCGACCACAGGTACGCGGCCGCGACCCCGACCGAGATCAGCGTGTCCATCGTCGCCGCGCCGTGCCGCGCGTTGATCACCGCGGCGCGGTGGAACGGCCACGCGCCCCACACCGCCACCGGCGACGCCAGCGCCAGCGACAGCCACTGCCAGTTGCGGAACTGCAGTGCCGGGACCATCGCCAGCAGCACCACGGGGATCGCCAGGGCCAGCGACACCAGCAGCCGCTGCCGCAGCGCCGCTGCCTCCCCGTCGTCACCAGCCCCGGCACCGTCCGCCGCTGGTTCCTCCTCCGGCGGGGCGGGCAGCGCGGCGGTGTAGCCGGCCTGCTCGACCACCGAGATGAGGTCGCCGGTGGTCACTGAGGCGGGGAAGGACACCTGAGCGGTTTCGGTGGCGAAGTTGACCGTCGCGCTGACCCCGTCGAGCTTGTTCAGCTTCTTCTCGACCCGCGCCGCACACGACGCACAGGTCATCCCGCCGACCGCCAGATCGGCGGTACGGACGGGCCCGCCCGGCGCCTGGCTGGGACTCTCGCCGGTGACTGCGCTCATCTTCCTTCCCTCTCCGGGCCCTAGCCGACGGCGTCTCTCAGCGGCCGGCGAGCTGGTAGCCGCCGGCCTCGTCCAGAGCCGCGGCAATGGCCTGCTCCGTGAGCGCGATGTCACTGGTGACCGTGACCGGCGACTCGCCCCCAGGAACCAGCTCCACGGTCACGTCGCGGACGCCGTCCAGGTCCTGCAGCTCGCTGCTGACGGCGTGCACACAGTGCCCGCAGGTCATGCCGGTGACCTGGTATGTCACCGAAGTCATAAGGTCAGCCTCCTTCGTGGGCAGTTACGACTTCACCAGGCGGGCGATAGCCTCGGACGCCTCGCGGATCTTCTCGGTGGCGGTATCGCCGCCTTCGGCCACCGCCTGGGTGACGCAGTGGCCCAGGTGGTCTTCCATCAGGCCCAGCGCCACGGACTGCAGTGCCGCGGTCACCGCCGACACCTGAGTCAGGATGTCGATGCAGTACTTGTCGCCTTCGACCATCCGCTGCAGACCCCGGACCTGCCCTTCGATCCGCCGCAGCCGCAGCAGGTAGTCGTCTTTTGCCGAGGTGTATCCGTACACACCGGCCCCCTCTTCCATCCGTCAGCGCTCAGGCCACTATACCCCCGTAGGGTATTGTGGCCGATCGGCCGGGCGCCGCCGGTTGCGGCCCTGGCTTCTGCGGCGCGGGCTAGGCGTTCACCAGCCTCCTCTTAGGTACCCCCCCGGGGTAGTGGCCTTCGTCCTGACTCAGCAGGCAGGATGGCCCGGCCCCGCCAGACCCGCCACGTGATGGCTGGGACATCTACCAGACCGCCGAGGTCGCCGCCTGGCGAGCGGGACTCCAGGGCGCGGATCCCAAGGCAGCTGACCTGGTGGATGACGCCATCTATGCGCTGGGCTGCACTGGGCCTGCGTTAGGTCGGCCCCTCGTGGATACCATCGCAAGGGCCGAAAGACCCTCATGGCACGGCAGAGCGGATACCGGGTCTGCTGCTTGTCCATAGCCCGCTGGTCGGTCGCGCCACCTGGGACCTGGTCGCGGCTGAACTGGCCAAGGCTGGCTATGAGCTGGACGTCCCGGACCTGACCGGCACCGTCAACGCAGGGCCGCCTTATATCGGGCGCCAGGCCCGGGTAATCGCCGGTAGCGTCTCGGGGCAGCCGGTAATCTTGATCGGTCACAGCGGTGCGGGGCCGCTACTGGCTACGGCAGGGGCGATGATCGGCGAGGGCGTCCGAGGCTACATCTTCGACGACGCTGGCCTGCCGACGCCAGGACAGGCCTGATGGACACCGTGCCGCCCGAGCTGGCGGCCCAGCTGCGGGAGATGGCTGACGCCCAGGGCCGGCTGCCGCCCTGGCCGCTGTGGTGGGGGGAGGAGGCCCTAGCCGAGTTCCTCCCGGATCCGGCTGTCCGCGAGGCTTTCGCTGCCGGCTGCCCCCGCCTGCCGCTGGCGATGTTTCAGGAGGTCCATCGGCCCGCGCCGCACTGGCCCGATGGCCCCGCTGCTTACCTGCAGCTGAGCGAGGCTTACGGGCGTGAGGCAGCCAAGGCGCGCAAACTTGGCTGGCCCGTGGCAGAGGTGACGAGCCACCATCTCGCCATGCTCACCGAGCCCGGGCGGATCGCCGGATCGCTGCACGTCTTGACCCGTCGGCTCGCCAGTTAGGTGGTCGCGAACTGAATCGCGGCATGATGCTGCTGGCGGCCCTTCCCCGGCTTCGCTCGTCGAGGCTAGTTCCCGACCCGCGGCGCACGCCGCCGACTTGCGCACTCATAGCTCCGCGTGGTTGAGCTCGCCGACGAGAAGCTGGCCACGCTGCATCTGGCCGGCGACGATGGCCGACGTGGCCGCCTCGACGAGGGTCAGCCAGGGGCTGCCATACCGCTATTTCAGCGATAAGGATGACCTGATCCGTGCTCTGGCGCCTTAACCTTAACGGCGGCAGGTCCCGCCACGGGCACTCGATCCGGGTCCAGGAGAAGAAGAACAGCGCATACGCGGGCTGAGTTAGGACGTTACGTCGCGGCGGCGGGTCAGGGCGATACCTGTCGCGGTGAGTACCAGCGCGTACCCGACCATGATCAGCAGACCGGCCCACTGGGGCGGGGCATGCGGGAACGCCCGCCCGGGCGTGATCATGACATTCGAGGCGACCGCGGGCGCAATGACCGGGGCGCCGAGCACCCAGCCCTGGGGGTAGAAATAGTAAATTCCGTGGAAGATGAGTTCCACCGCGGCGAAGCCGCCCAGGTAGACGGCCACGCCGGCGACGACAGCGGTGACCTGGCTGCGGATCAGCGTGCCAAGCCCCAGCCCGAAGACGCCCCAGATGACGAACGCGAGCAGGTTCAGCAGCACCGAACGGGCCACGATCCAGCCGGTCAGTGCGGTGCTGACGTGCTGGCTGTACAGGTAGAACGGCGTGGTCACCCCGTTGATGATCGTGGCGACCAGCCAAAACAGTGCCCCGAAGCAGGCCGCGGCGGTGAACTTGGCCATGATCACCGCGGCCCGGCGCGGAACGGTCATGAACGTCGCCAGTGCGGTCTGGTGGGCGAACTCGTTGGTCATTAGCAGGATGCCCAGGAACATCGCGAACAGGACACCCAGAAACTGGCCCGAGGTCATCATGCTCGCGGCGATCGCAGCCACGCCCGTGGGGGTGCGGGCCTGGGCCGCCTGCGCCAGGGCCTGCGCCCTGCCCGAGGCGTCCTGCGGGAAGAGCTGGTAGTGGTGGCTGAAACCATTGTTCGTAAGCGCTAGCGCGGTGAAGACGGTGAAGCCGATGAGGAAGATCCACCACGTGTTCGTTGTGCGGATCTTCATGATCTCGGCCCTGACCAGCCGCACCGGCGTGGTACCGGTATCGCGGGCCCGGTCCAGGGCAGGGCTGTCGAGCAGGGTCACCGGATCGCCGCCTTTCCCGCGGTGAGCTCGAGAAACGCCGCTTCCAGGTCCGGGCGCTCAGTGACCAGCTGGTGGATGGCGATACCGGCCCGCTGAGCGGCGTCGCCGATCGCGGCGGCATCAACGCCGGTGATGTACACGTCGTCGGCGCTGGCGGGCGTGACCACGGCGTCCCTGCCGAGCACCGCTGCCAGCTTGCCCACCTCGGGAGTGCGCACCAGAATCCGGCCGCCGTGTGTCATTGACCTGACGATGGATGCGACGGTGCCCTGGGCGGCCAGCTGCCCAGCCGCGATGATGATCAGGTCATCGGCGAGCAGTTTCATCTCCGCCAGCAGGTGGCTCGAAAGCAGGACCGTGCGGCCGTGCGCGGCCAGCGTCCTGAGCAGATTGCGCATCCACCGAATACCCTCCGGGTCCAGCCCGTTGGCCGGCTCGTCGAGAATCAGCACCTGCGGATCCCCGAGCAGCGCCACCGCCACGCCAAGGCGCTGCCGCATGCCCAGCGAGTACCCCCGAAATGCGCGGCTGCCGACCGCAGTGAGCCCGACAAGCTCCAGGACCTCGTCCGCCCGCGCCAGCGGGATGCCCGCGGACTGGCAGATGACGCGCAGATGATCACGCCCGGTACGGCCTTTGTGGCCCGCGCTTGCCTCAAGGACACCGCCGACCCGGCGGATCGGCTGATCCAGGTCGGCGTAGCGGGTGCCGCCGATAGTGGCTGTTCCCGAAGTCGGCCGGACCAGTCCGAGAAGAATGCGCAGGGTCGTCGTCTTCCCGGCACCGTTGGGACCAAGGAAACCGGTGACCCGGCCCGGTTCCACGGTGAACGACAGGTTATCCACGGCGTTGATGCCGCGGTACTCCTTGGTCAGCCCGGAAACGACGATCCGTCCATCGGGGAGCTTTCCCGCTGGGACCGGCTTTCCCCCGAAGGGCCGATCCGGCAACCTGGGCGGGGCGCCATCAACCAGGGTGGAGGTCGTCGCGCCCCGCTTGCGCAATATCAGCCATACCAGGCCGCCGAGCACAACGGCGGCAAGCAGGACAAGCATCAGACCTCTCCAGCTACGTCCGTACTGGCCGCGTCGTGGTGACCGGCGGCGATTCGAGAGCGAGGAGGGCAGCCAGTGGTACCAGGAGGCGTAGCCGGCGAATATCCCCCCGATGACGCGAGTGTATAGAGCAGCAGTTCTGGCGGGCAAGGTCAGCGCGAAACGGATGCCAGGATAACTCGATACATACAGCCTTCCTGGGTACGCCGTCGATGCGCGCCTACAGCACGCCAGCCGGGAGGCGGCAGCTCCAGGCGTGTCCCGATCCTCGCCTTCGGCACCGCGTAAATAGCTGCCGGGGGCGGCGCGTTGACCCGAAAGGTGCCCTCCGAGCTGGGACGATGTGAGTTGCTGAAGCTACCGTCGTCTAGCTGGAGAGGACACGCTCGCGTTCCTGGACATCGACTCTCAGCCGAAGCGGGTCTACGGGTACGCCAAGCAAGGCGCAGCGTTCGGCCATACCAAGATCGCCGGTAAGAGCCTGCTGGTCCGTGGGCTGAGCGTGCAGGCCGCCCGCCAGGCCGGGGCGCGGTTCTCCGTCACCGTCTGGATGGACCCGAGAGTCCGGGCCGCGATCGCGGCCATCAGCGAAGACGCGTGGACGCCGATCCGCTGCCCCCGCGCCGTCTGGACGACCGGCTCCGCTGCTGGATGTCTGACGTCCAGGTCGCCGAGGTGCCTTATATACGGCGTTCACCTCACGGAAGGGGCAGGCGGTCACCGCCCGGCTGATCGTCCGCCGCGTCCGCGATCTCAATGAGAAGGCCGCCCCGGGACAGGATGAGCTGTTCACCGCGTGGCGCTACCACGCGGTGTTCACCGACTCCCCGTTCGTGATGCTGCGGGCCGAAGAGCACCACCGCGGGCACGCCCAGGCCGAGCAGGTCTTCGCGGACTGGAGCGACGGGCCCCTCGCCCATCTCCCGTCAGGCTCGTTTCCCGCGAACGCCGCCTGGCTGACGCTCGCCGCGATCACCGCCAAGGATCCCCGGACGCGCCGCACAAACGTGAGCGGCAGGAAAACCACGCCCGCCACCAACCGCAAGATCAGCATTCCCGGACTGCCGTCCGGGAAGCGATCACCCAATTCAGGCGGTGGATTCAGGCTAAGGAAATTCAACAAGTAGCCGACGACAGCGCGTCTGAGGGAATGCATCATGATTCCCAGCTGCGCATACTCATAAGCCTTTAGTGTGATCAAGCTGCCCGCTTGCCAGGACTCTGAGGTCGTGCTAGCAAGTTGCCAAATAGGCGCCATTTTGAGCTGCTATCAGCTGCATTCTTCTTTATCTAAAGAGCAGTTGGCTATGTGCAGCGAACGCGGCAGCCGCAACGCGGAGGGACCAGGCAGTCAACCCGCCTATGAGATCTACAGCTGATGTCCGCGGGTCCCTTCCAGCACAAAGACGCTCTGTGAGATACGAGCCGTTGGCCAGGCCGCTGAGTCGCTCTTGTCATGGTATGCTCAATACACTTGAAGCGGGGTGTAGCGCAGCTTGGCAGCGCGCGGCGCGCGTAGCGTCGAGGCCGCTGGTTCGAATCCAGCCACCCCGACAACTATTTGACCTAGTCTGGCAGGAATTCGTCGCCTTTGGGAGACTGCTGAGGAGCTATGGCTATCTCATGACAGATCTTATCCGGACGAGCAGTCTGTGGCCGCCTGTCAGGCGTCGGGGTATTGACCTCGATGCGCCTACGTTCAAACTGCTTGAGGCCGTCGGTCTGGTGCGGCAATTGGATCTGGCGGGAAGCTTCGCGCTCATGCCTCTGGGGGTGATGATCCGAGACCGCATAGAGGCCATCATCCGCAAGGCCTTCGTCGAGCGTGGATTCGGCGCCGCCATGCTTCCAGTTTTGCAATCCCGGGCCATCTGGGAGAGTTCGGGCCGGTGGAAGCTCTACGCCGATAGCGGTGCGTTGTTCCGGGTTGCAGGGCGCGGGGAGGAGCAAACCGCGTGCCTGGGACCGACTTCGGAGGAAATCTCCGTCTCCGTTGTGGCGGCCGATCTAGCCACGTACCGTGACCTGCCGGCACGCCTGTATCAAAGTACTCAGAAGTTCAGGAATGAGCTCGCCCCGCGCGGCGGTCTCATGAGGGCCTGCGAGTTCGAGATGGCAGATGCCTATACGTTCGACGCGACCCGTGAGGGGATGCTCGCCTCAGTCGAGGATCTGAACGCAGCTTGCCGCTCCGCTCTCACACGAATGGGTTTCCCCGAGATATTAATGATACCGGCTGCCGGTGGAGACATCTCCAGGGCGCCGTCAACCGAGCACGCGGTACGCAGCGACACTGGCCAGTCTGAGTTCGTGGAGTGCCCACAGTGTGGTTATCGCGCGGATCCGCAGGTCGCCGTGGCGGCATTCCTTAGGCCTGACCGACACACCGTCGCGGGCGCCGGTGCCAACGCGACTAAGGTCATGGCATTTCAAGGGACCAGGGAAGGGACGGACCTCGTCGTTTGCGTCGTGATCCGGGATGACCTTCAGCTCGACTTTCTCACTTATGCGGCTGGGCTCTCCCAGGCCAGGCGGATGGCGCTGATTTCTGCGGGGGTCAGCTGGTCAGCGTGAGGTTGCCGATATTTCGCGGCGATCAGGACGCGCCTGAGTTTGGCGGTCATGCCGGCGGTGGAGGGTTCGGTCTTGGTGGCGTACCAGGGGGCTCGCGCCCGGTGCTCATCGACGTCGGAGGGGTCGTGGCCGGCGGTGGCGTACCAGAGGATGGCCAGGGTCTGGCAGGCCAGGGTGAACGGGATGGTGGCGCGGACCGCGCGGGCGGTGCGGTTGCGGGCCTGCCCGGCGCCGAAGACCTGCCGGGCGTCCTCGAACGCGACCTCGATGGACCATCTGGCCGCGTACCGCTCGATGATAGCGGCGGGGCTGGCGTCCAGGTCGGTGGTGACCAGGGCGATGTCGTAGCCGGTGCGCGAGCGGTCGCGGACCAGAACGACCTGGACCGGGCGGGAGCCGAAGACGGAGTGCCACAGGCAGGTGAACGCGGCGGCCTGCACGGCAGCGGTTTTCCGGTAGCGGGTCACGGTGACCGGCGTGAAGCTGGCTGCCGCGGCGAGAGCGGGCAGGGCGGGCAACCGGGCGCCCTTGACGCGGGGCCGTCCGCGGCGGCCGGTGCGCGGCGGCGGCAGCTCGTGCAAGGCGGCGTCCTTGCGCAGCCTGGTCGTCCAGGTCACCGTAGCGGGCAGCTTCCGGAGTTCTTTCCCGGCGTAGGCAGCATCGGCCACCACGCAGATGGTGCGGCCAGGCAGCGCAGCGGCGAGGTCTTCTGCGATGCGGCGGGCCAGCCACAGCCGGGACTTTGAGTTTGTGCCCTTGACCACGAGCCTGGCGAGCACCGGCAGGCACACCGGGCGGGACAGTACCGGCAGCGTAACGATGATCCCGGCGATGACCCAGTTGTTCCCGTACCCGGTCTTGTCCTTCCCCGCCCCGGACCCGTCGTGGAACCACGATGCCGCCCAGACCTTCTTGCCCCGGCGGCGGAACAGCGTGTCATCAACCGCCACCGTCACCGGCTCCCCGGCCGGGACCAGCAGCGCCACCACCAGGCGGGCCAGGGCAAGGCCGAGGTCAGCGGGCTGCCACCGGGCGCGGGCGAAGAAATAGTGCGCCCGGTGGTGCGGCCAGGCGCGGGACAGGCCTGCGCCGGTCAGCATCCCGCACACCGTCCGCCGCCCGGTCTGCGCCCAGAACCCGCAGGCCAGCGCGCAGAACGTGCGGTACGACGGGGCGGTGAAACACGGCTGGAACCAGACCAGCAGCACCTGCAGGGATACAGGTAGGGTCACGTCCGGGAGCATCGGCGGGATTCCGTTCGCAAGGCGGTCTCACAAGCACCGCCGATGCTCCCGCCATCACCAGGCGCACTGACCAATATCCGCGTTGCAGCAGCTCATGCCGTGTGTCGCGACCGCCCTGTCCCGTCAGGCCCTTTGAGGTGCCCCGAAGCCACCGGCAGCCTGTACTACCGGGCTGTCCGCAGATCCACCAACTCGAAAAGTGCGAAAGTCGAGCTTCAGGTGAGCGAGCGTAAAGTCGTCGAAGTGCTCAGAGCTAGCGCCCTCAGGAAGTTGACGGAAACCGAATTCCGCGAGGCCTTCGGCGTGGAACGGCACGCCCTGAATCCGGCGGTCGCCCTCGAGGTCGGCGACGAAGTGCTCTTCGATACGTCGGCTGCCCGGCTCCATGACCTCACGATCGCCGACCCCGCGGACGGCCTGTGCCACGGGGTGAAGGGGGGCGCGCGCCCGCTTCTGGGTGACGTGCTCCCGGACTGGGCCGTCGCTGTCCATGCAGCTGACGCGGGGCTCTGGTGCGGAGCTTGCGGGGAGGGTCTCTTCGAATCCGGCCGATCGGTTGAGCTGGGTCACGTCTTCGAACTCGGCGACCGTTACTCTGCCCCGATGGGGCTGCGGTTCACGGACCGGGACGGCCGCGCCGCCGCCCCTCTCATGGCCTGTTCGGGCATCGGCGTCGGACGGTGCCTGCAGACGCTGGCCCACCTATTTCGGGATGAGCGCGGGCTGCGTTGGCCTTCCCAGGTCGCCCCCGCCCAGGTTCACATGATCATCGCATCGCGGAGCAAGGACGCCGAGCCGCGGGCGACGCGGTTGCAGGAAGTCCTGCTCAACGCTGGCGTCACCGTCCTGTGGGATGACCGCGAGGTCTCGCTCGGAGAGCGATTCCGTTACGCGTGGGCACTGGGTCTGCCCTATCAGGTGGTCGTATCCTCGCGGGCTGCTGACGCAGGGCTCGAGTGGATCGAACGCGCGACCGGCGCAACCGGGGAGGCAGAGGCGGGCGCGCTGGTCACAATGCTAAAGGCCAGACGGCCAGCCCAGTTACCCGTGTATGGCTGACTCTGGTGGCTTTGCGATCGGTCTGGGTCTGATCGCGGCACAGATCAAGGAAGTTGGATGACTGACACTCCTGTGGACCGCGCCGAACGCCGACAGGGCCTGATCGCGGAGGGCCTCGACATCGGCAGCCCGGGACACGTCGGCCGTCACGCCGAAGACGCTGGCGCCTTCCCAGCCAAGGCTGCTCACGGCCTGGGTGAGGGCGGGCTCTTCCACGTCGCCGATCGCCACGTGCATGCCTTCCCGGCAGAACGCGTCGGCCAGGGCGCGGCCGATCCCACTTGCCCCGCCGGTGACAACCGCGGCCTTGCCACTGAGCTGCTTCACTGGCAGCTGGCGAGGATCTCGCGCAGCCGGGCGGCGAAGGCCCGGGGCCGCAGCATGAACCCGGAATGACCGCCGGGGAACTCGGCCAGCGGCCTGCCCAGCTCGTCGGCCAGTGCCTGTGCGCAGTGGCGGGGGAAGGCCTGCGTGCAGGCCCCGGCGGCGGGCACGATGCGGGCCGCCGCCTCGTGCGGGGCGGCCAGGTCCAGCCGGTAGCGGCGGACGGCGGGAGCGTCATGGGTGAAGAGGTACAGGAATCCGGCCAGTGCCCATGGCTCTCTGCTGATCACGTGTCCTCCGGAAGATCCATGAGCTTAGGAGCTGCGGGGGTCTTGATCACCGCTCCGCGCCGGTGCAAGTACCCGGCGTCATCGCTGGCGCGCCGGCGCCCTCCAGCAGTCACGCGCTGTCAACGGATCGCAACACGATCCCGGTTAACTTCGAAGAGCCCCTAAATCATGGCTCGTAGTCTCGTCTGGTGGCGTCCGTTCGCACCGTGAGGACCGCGACGGGGGCGGCGGCGGTGGCGGTCAGATCGTGTGGTCCTCGCGGCGCGGGTCGCGGGACATCGAGCACATAGGCTCGGCGCACGATGAAGCCGAGCTTGATTCGCTGAAGGCCGCGCGGAACCGGAGCCGTATTCTTCAGGTGGCCGATGTCGCCTGCGGGCCGATGAGTTCCGGGCGCGTGTAGCGTCATCACTCGCAGCGTGGGATGACAGCCCGCCATGGTGGTTGTCCGGAGGAGCATGGTGCGAGACACGAGCACGGGAAACGGCAAAGTGGTCGTCAACAGGTGCATGTCTATTGATGGCTTCACCGCAGGCCCGGGCGATGCGATGGACTGGGTCTTCGACTACATGAGGGGCGGCGTCGAGGAGCAGTTCCCGGAGAGCATGGCGGCCACGGGTGCCATGCTCATCGGACGGCGGACCTACGAGGTGGGCAAGAGGCTGGCCGGCGTACCGGGCAGCGAGCCGGCCTACGACGGTGGACCCGAGTTCGTCCTCACCCATCACCCGCCGGACCCGCCGGACCCATCGGTCACGTTCCTCACCGGTGATATCGGGGAAGCCGTCGCCACGGCGCGCAGCGCCACGGGCGGCAAGAACCTTGAGATCCTCGGGGCTGACGTGACAGGTCAGTGCCTGCGGCGCGGGCTCGTCGACGAGATCCTGGTGTACGTCCTGCCGGTGCTGCTCGGCGACGGCACTCGCTTCTTCTCGTCCCCGGGCCTCGCGAGAATAGACCTGGAACCGGTCAGCGTCACGCCGTCGGGAACTGTCACCATCCTGCGCTTCCGCGTTCGCGAGTAGTCCCGGCGCACTCTGTCAGCCTGCTACCGCCGCTGACCGGACGCTGGTTCCGCTGCCACCACGGTGTCCGGCTGCTGTGCACCGGGCGGCCAGGCCGGCTCCGCGTGGCGCGGCAGCGCCCCGCGGCCGGTCAGACGGAACTCGGCCCCGGTTTGGGGGCCCGGAGCCGTCCGGGCCGCCGGAGATCGCCTCCTCGTCCCGGACGTGGTGAGCTGACTTATTCGGCTGGAGGGTGATTTCAGGTGCCTGGCCCGCGTCGAGCTGATCAGCGGCGCGGCGCCAGCCACCGGGTGTCGATCCGGCCGTGCCGCATCCGGCCTACCAGGCGGACGCACAGCGTCTCCGGCGTGTTGTCGCCTGCGTCCCTGCTGATCGCCAGCTTGGTGTGGCGCACCGACAGCTCGTTGGCGTCCACCACCATGTCCGGCGCGAGGACCAGATCCACGTCGCCGCCGCGGACCCGCAGCTCGATGACCAGCTCGGGTCCGCTGCGCACCGCGCTGGTCAGGTCCAGCATCACCTCGCACCACACGGTGCGCAGCGCCAGCCGGTGCGGGAGCGTCCACCGGCCGTCGCGGCGCACCGAGCCGTGCCGCTGGTTTATGGTGAGCAGTTCGGCGGCGGGTTCGGCCGGCGTCCCGCCGCGCGGCAGCGTGAGCGCCCCGTCGCTGCCCGGCGCGGCGATCAGATCGGCGGTGAGCGGGGCCAGCGCGTCGATGGTGCGGGCGGCCAGTGCCGCGTCCAGCCGTTCGCCGAACTCGGCCGGGTCGAGCCGGCCGTCGGCGACGGCCGCGCGCAGCAATTCGATGACCCGGTCGCGGTCCGCGTCGGATGCGCGCAGCGCGGGTGAGCTGGGCGGATCTGCCGGCATCCGGCCTCCTCGGCAGCGACGTAGTGGCACCGCGCCACCGATATTCCACGTTATAGCGCGAGTCGGCCATCAACGATGGGTACACCGACGCGGTGTCGATCCGGTGGCATGCTCGGATCAGGCGTCGAAGTCGACCTTCCTGGCCACCGGCTCCCCGAAGAAATGCCGGCGAGACCGCGTTCCAGGCTGCCCCGGATGGCGTCCACCGCGTCGTTGCTACGAGTCCGCCGCAGCGGCGCGTCCAGCGCTGGTCCTCGGCGCGATGCTCAGACTGGACCTGATCAGCCGCCACCCAGGACAGGTCCGTCTGCTGGTAGCCCACGAGCCGCCAGCCACCGGGCTGCTGCCCGAGCCCGAGCGCAGCCAGCGACCCGGGATCAGGAAGAGGTTGAGGAGCTTTACCGGCGCGAGGGAATCGCCGCGGCGATGCGCAAGTTCGTGGCGGTGGCGGGGATCAGGTTCGATGACCGCGAGCCTGACGCGAGCATCCCGCAGCCCAGGCCAGAGCGGATTGCCAACCTGGAGTTCTTCTTCGAGAGAGATTAGGAGGACGTGTTGCCTGGGAAGGGTGGCCTGGTGTCATCGGTCGCCGTAAAGGACGCCTTGTATGACCATCCCAGCGTTCTGGAAGTGGCCGTTGTCCTGTAGCTGGCCGGGCGGAGGCGGGGCTGGCCGCAGCGGTCGTGGTCCTGTTCCACGCCCCGGCGCCCTGCCCGGGCTGCGGAGCTTTCTTGCGGAGCGGCCGAAGCCAGACGGGGTGGCTGATCAGGTGCGCGCCTGGGGAGGCCTGCTGCGCGACGGACCCGGCAAGGTGCTGGAGAACCTTATCGGGGACCGGCTCCAGGGCCGGTGAGCCGGGCTGTTTCCGGGGGGCGAGGCTCTTGAGCGGGCCATTTTCGCTGCCGTCATTGATCAGCTAGCCGCCGTCGGATATGCGGGCCTGACCATGGATGGCGTGGCCGCCGCCGCCAGCACCGGCAAGGCGGCCCTCTACCGCCGCTGGCCCAGTAAGGCCGAACTGGTCGCGGACGCCCTCGACCATGCGCTTCCCGCGCCGGAAGATGCCCCCGACCGGGGCAACATCCGCGAGGACCTGATCGAGCACATGTGCCAGAAGGCGGTAGTGCTCAACTCTCAGGTTGACGCGCGGTGCAGAGCCTGCTCGCCGAAATCGGGCGGGACCGGCCGATGATCCGGCTCGTGAATGAGCGTGTCTTTGCGCCGCGGCTCAACGTCTTCGGGCTGATACTGGCGCGCGGAGCCGAACGGGGCGAGATACCACCGGGCGCGGTCAGCCCGCTGGTGGCTGATCTTGGCTCCGCCATGCTGGTCCAGCGTTTCCTGGGCGACTCCGCGCCGATACCAGACGAGTTCCTCGTGGCGATCGTGGACGACCTGATCATGCCACTGCTCGGGCATCCCCCGCCCAGGCACCCGCCCGGCCGGTCACCCAGCGGACGCCGCTGACAGGCCGCTCGCGGCCCTCGCCGCGGCGGTCGCGGCGCTCGAGACTGCGGCTGGAAGCGGCAGTCGGCCGTTGCCGTCGAGGCGCCCGGGCCTGCGTGCCCTGTGGCGCGCGAGCGCCTGGGAAGTGGTTCTTCGCAGACTGTGACGTGATCGTGGCCGGGGCGCGGTGCGCCGGTTCTCCCGCTGCCATGCTCTTCGCCCGGTCTGGCATCGCGCCCAGCTGCCCGGACGGTGGCATTCCCGCAGATAAGCTCCCCGGGCTCTGCGGGCCGCTAGGTCAGGTGTGGATCTTCTGATGCTGGGCCAGCATCTCGACGAACTTCTGAATCCGGCGCGCCCGGGTTTCCGGCTTCTTGGCGTCCTGCACCCGGTAGAGGATCGAGTACCGGTTCTGGCTGTCGAGAGTCGCGAAAAACTCGGCTGCGGCGGGGCTGGCCGCCAGCGCCATCGCGAGGTCTTCGGGCACAGTGGCGGTCTTCGACCCAGCGTAGACGGCATCCCAGCGGCCGTCCGCCTTTGCGCGCTCGACCTCCGCCACCCCCGGCGCCCGCATCCGCCCCTGCTCGATGAGGGCGTTGACCTTCTCCCGGTTGACCTTGGACCACTTGCTGCGCGGCGTGCGGGGGGTGAATCGCTGGAGCCAGCAGGAGTCGTCGGACTTGTCCTTCTGGCCGTCGATCCAGCCATAGCACAGTGCCACGTCGAGAGCCTGAGCGTAGTCCAGGCAGTCCACGCCGCAGCCCTTCTTGCGGAGCTTCAGCCAGATCCCCGGACAGGTGGAATGATGCGCCGCGATCCACTCCTCAAAGGCCGCAGCCGACGCGAACTCGATGACCTCTTCCTCGCGAGCCACGCCGTCAGTGAATCACAAGACGCCCGTGGCTGGAGCGTGAGCCGGCCAGGTGCGGGACCACATGCTGGCGGGACGGCAGCTACCGCCGTAGTATCGCGGCTCCCCGACGTGAACCCGGATCTGGTAGCCGCCCGGTTACCAGAGGTGATCTGCTCTTGGCCTGGGCAGGTGCCCTGCTGCGGCCGCGGCTGCAGGCGGTGCGGACCCGGCGGCGCTGGTTCGCCGGGTTGCGGAAGGAATAGGCCTGGCGGGCTTCGAGCTTGGCGATCCGGTTCAGGGCCTCGGACCTGGCGTTGCTCACCCGGTCAGCACTGCGGCGACGATCTCGTCCTCCCACCGGGAGATCGTGCGGGCGAGGGTGACCAGCTCGGGGATGTCGTCGTTTTGGGCGCACCAGGCATAGAAGGCGAATAGCCGGCCGCGGACGTCGCGCCCGCCGGGGGTGGAGCGGGTGATGCGGGCGCGCAGGTTCAGCGCGTCGCGGAGCTTCTCTTTCCCGATCCAGGCGGCCAGGATCTGCTGCCCGTGCCGGCTGCTGCCGAGGGTGTCCATCACCTTGGCGAACTGGGCGGGTGACAGCTGCTCCAGGTTGCGCACCAGCAGTCCCTTGACCGCGTGCTCCGGATCGCCGGAGCGGCCTCGCCGGCCGTAGTGCTCGCGCACCGCCCGGCGGCGCACGTCCCCGGTGGCCTTGACCGCGAGCTGCGCCACGTGAAAGAGGTCAACGACGATCTGCGCCTGCGGCAGCATCCGGCGGATGGCCGCGGCATAGATGGAGCACATGTCGATGGCCACGACCTCGACGCGGTCACGCCAGGCCGCCGGCGCCTGGTCCAGCCAGTACGCGGTGTCATCGGCGGTGCGGCCCTCGACCTGGCCTAGCAGCCCCTGATCCCCGGACAGGTCGAAGAAACATGTGTGCCAGCGGTCCGCGAGCAGCTGGTACTCGCCGGTCTTATTTCCGTCTCGGATTGCGTTCGAGCTGCTTCTTTGTGCTGAGCGTGTCGGGATGGTTGTCGCCAAGTACTCGTTGCTGATCCGGAAGTAGCTGGGAAAAAATTCTTACGGCTTCCTGGTGCCGACCTTGTCGGCCTATAACGTACCCTAGTCGAAGGCGGGTGGTGAGCGTGTCTTGGTGCTCATTACCGAGTACTCGCCGCTCGTATGGAAGCAAATCCCGATGCATCTGCTCCGCCTCGGCGAAGCGACCCTGAAGGCCCACGACCCAGGCTAGCCGGTGACGGGTGGTAAGCGTATCTGGGTGCTCGTTGCCCAGTATCCGTCGCTCATCGGGCAGAAGCTCACGGAAGATCGATTCTGCTTGTGCATAGTCGTGTCGGAAGGCCCGCACCCAGCCAACCCTGTGGCGAGTTGCCGTAGTAGCGATATCATCGTCGCCGAAAACCCGCCGACGATCGCTCAGCAATTGGCAGAACATCTCTTCTGACTCGGCGTACTGCCCTTTAAGACCAAGCACCCAGGCCAGTCTGTAACGGGTCTGAAGAGTATCGGGATGATCCGGCCCGATTGTCTGCTGTTGTTCCGAGAGTACGTCGCGGAGGATTCGGTCAGACTCATGATAACGGGCATGCCACAGCGCCGAGGTGCTGGGGGCAATAGATATGCCGGTATTCGTATCTTGCCCATCATCTACATGTTCGCCCTGTGCGTACCGGCCGAGGAAACCAATTGCCGTCGCTAGCTCGTATCGTGCGCTGAGCGCGGCGGGCTGATCATGATTTAGCCGAATGGCGGCCGTTACGCACAGTCGCGCCAGGCTCTCAGCGCCGGCGAGATCGCCACAACGCCATAGGGCGTCAGACGCTGGATTGCCCGCGCTCAACAGGCTGATGATGGCGTCATCTTCGAGATACGGAGCAAACCACTCAAGCATCGCGGTTATGTGTGGGAAAAGTTGCCGCCAGGAAGGCCAGTCTTGTGAGCGCATCGGATGGAGTCCGGCGGCGAATTCACGAAGCAACTCGGCTGCTGTTTTTCCGACGGCGGACCGCACTGACTGATCGCCGGAGAGAAGGCCGCCGCGGTTGACATCGGCGACTACGGGATGAATGGTGACCGTGCCTGAAGCGTTCATTTTTCCATCTATCTGAATTAAGCCTATTCTTTGCAGCCCGTCGAGAGCGTCACGCACTAGACGCCACTCTTGTTCCTCTCGGGGGGAACTTATGGCTTGCGCCAAAGAGTTGACTTTATCAAATAGTGTTACGAGTCTAGTGGGATTGAGCAGAGCAGTGGGAATCGGGGTAGCTGGCGCATAGCAGGAAAGGAGAGCTAGCATCGGCCGAGTTTGTGGCCGCCCGTCGACTGCTAGACCTTCCAAAGACAGTTCCCATGTTCGCTGTATAGTGTCGCGCGCCTCGGCGTCGGCATCGTCGAGTTCGGATAGTACCTGCGGAAATCCCCTGCTATCAAGCGCTCCCCGGTATTCGGCAAATGTGCGCCACCGGGTGAATGGAGAGGACAAATATGTCCCAGCCAAGTGCAGCGCCAGCGGCAGACCGCCAAGACGCGCAGCCAGTTCACCTGCTTGCGCGCCAGTCGGATCGTCAATGCCAGGCGCGAGGTCGGTAAGAACTTGGGCTGCATCCAACGGGTCCAATGGGCGAAGCTCTCGAAGCGAGATGCGATTCCCCCATACCTTCTGATCGGTAATCCGGGTGGTAACAATAAGTGCTCCCGCCGGATCCGGCCGTAGCCAGCCAGTGTAATCAGCCGGGATTGGTGACCCCGCCGCAAGAACCGCCTTATCATCCGCGTTATCAAATATCAAGAGCCAGTAGCGACCTGCGGAGTGACTGCTATTCAAAAATTGCCACGCCCTAGCGGGAGCCGTAGGGACACCTTCGCTGACAGCTTGTATAATGGAGAGCGGCGCGTCGAGTTGGTTGAGGATCTCGACCATCCCTCCAGTAAGGGACCTGTTGTTGAGCGCGGTTACCCACCATACTCGCCAACCTTGCTTTTGTGCAGCCTCGGCAATTGACAACGCAATAGTTGACTTCCCCACGCCTCCCATGCCAGCCAGCACCCAAGCCCTATTCGCCGGGCGAGTTCGCCGGTTTAGAACATTTCGCAGTTCATGTAGTAACGCGTTCCTCCCGCGCACGTCCGAGGGGAGCCGCCCGAGTGGCACGGCAACCGGGAGCCCGCTAATACTAGCCTTTGCGGAATCTGCGGTACCAGGGAGCGGGAGCGCGACCTTCCGCTCTTTCCGTTCAACAACCTGGAGGCGCACTTGCCACGCCGTAAAGCCAAGAGCAAGTACACCTGCACCGGAACCGACGACGGTCCACAAGAGCCCTGAGTCCATGGTGTCCCGGTCCTCGGTTTATCGGCTTTGAAGGTACGATCGGCAGCGGTACATCGCCCCAGTGTTACTTGCCAAATATAACTCCCTGGACGTCAATACACCAACAGGGCTACCGGCAGATCGCGGGGATCATCCGGTCACGCATCGAATGCGGCGAATACCTCAAGGGCTCCGGTGTCCCCACCGAGTCCGAGATCGTCGAAGCCTTTGAAGTGGCGCGCACCACCGTCGGCGTGCCATCGCCCTCCGCTGCGACCAGGGCCTCGTCTAAACCGTCCCCCAGCGCGGCACTACGTCCGCTGACACCTGCCAGCCACAGCCCAATCCGCTGGGGAAAGCAGGCGATGCCGGACGGGCACGTACGATCTCCCGGTGATCCTGCAATGCACGAAGCTCCTGGCCGTCATCGGCCCGGAGCTCGCCGCGGACCCGGCTCCGGCGCTTGACCCGGAGGACTGGTACGCGAACCTGCTGTGGTCCGAGCGCCGCAACTGCCTGCTCCTCACCTACTCAGCCACGCTGTTCATGATCTTCGAACCCGGGGCGTGACCGCCGCCGGGCTGCGGACTGCCGCCCGCCTGGCCTCCCGCCTGATCGGCGGGAGCTGTTCAGCGAGGGCCCGCCATCAGGGACGTTCGCTGATCTGGAGCCGGAGAAGGTCATCCTCGCCAGGACCGCTGACCGCAGTGTCCTGGGCTGCAGGAACGACATGGCCCCCTCCATTGCGAAGTCGTGATCGCGGACTCGGGTGGTCTCCGCATACCCATATCGCCGGGCTCAACCGGTCGCTGCGGCGCAACATCAACAGTGCCCGCGGCTACCGGCCCCCGGTCGAGCTGGCTGCCGAACGCGTTGACGCCCGGTAAGCCAGCCGAGCCGGCCCTGACCAGCACCGTGCCAGTCACCGGCCTGGCCCGACATGCCTTGGTGGCAGCGGCCCCCGGTGTGGAGACGGCCGGGATGGCGTGGCACCCGCCGGCGGCGGCCCCGGCCGCTCTGCTGCCGGGAAGTCACCGAAGGCAACGCGGGCAGCAGTGGCCTGCCCCTCGGACACCCGGGTCTGCGCGCGCGGGCTGCGGTGCCGGCCGGCGGCTCCGGGTCGCGGCACGCAGATGCCCGGCCGCGACCAGGGGCCGCAGCTGCCTGCCCAGCCAGCTGCTGCGCGTCCCCACCGGCCCCGAACGCTGCGGTGACGGCTGCAGCCGTCCTACCGCCACCCCGGTTGCCGGGAAAGCTGGCCCCTGCCTGTTCACCCAGCAGGAGCATTCCGCTCGTCCGGCGTGCCAATCACCGACAATCCGTGCTGCCCAGTGCCAGCTTTCCACAGCTACACCGACGGTCAGATCACACTCAGACGATCACGAGAGGCGCCAAGACAGGCCCAGAGGTGTACCCTGACCTGGTCTTATGGGTGGGTGGGCGCAATTGGGTTCGAACCAGTGACCCCTCGCTTGTAAGGTACGTGCCGACTGTCGGAAACCATCGTTGGCCCGGGCGTCCGCCCTTCACTGTGTCCGCCGAAGTGTGTTCTCTTCCGGTCCCGTTGTGGTCAGAGATGGTGGTC
>CAWINT010000006.1:0-747934 GCA_963837515.1 uncultured Actinomycetes bacterium | reverse complement strand
CGGACTTCACCGTACGGGCGGCGCCTAAGTCCGGCATATACTTTCCGACGATTAACCGGCTGCCGGTTCTGATGGATCATCCGCTGCAAGCGGCTCTCGTCACCCGCATCCTCCGCCTGAACTGCGTTACGGACGCTTACGCCGATCTCTGGAAGGATGCTTACAGTGAGGAATTCGCGTCAGATCGCTGGGCTGGCGGGCTGGCTCGCGCGAATCGCCCGGGCTTGGGTGCGGTTACGCGAGAGTGGACCGTCAACTCCCTCCTGCGGATCGCGGAGGATCGCCGACAGGCCCTCCTTGAGGTCGATGCCCTTGTGGCGCTGATGCTCGGTGTCACAGCAGACCAACTGTGCACTGTGTACCGTACCCAGTTCGCGGTCCTCTATGGCTATGACCATCGAGACTACGTCTTATGACGTCAACGGCCGATCGTGCCCAACCCGGTCCTCCGTGTGGCGCAAGAAGGGCGAGCGGATGAGCGTCGAGGAGCGCACCGCGACCAATCAGGCCGGGAACACCTACACCTATGAGTTCCCGTTCCGCTTGCTCGACCGGGAGGCGGATATGCGGGCCGCCTATGCGGAGTTCGAGCGTCGGCTGGCGGCCCATGAGTGAGCTCCTGCCCACTGTTCAGGCCGGGGAAATCCGCCACGGCCTGCTGGACTACCTCACGACTACCTTCGCGCTGGCCGACCCGGACGCTCAGCTCGCCTTGGCGGAATTCCTCAGCGACCGCGAGCACGGCATCTTCAAGGGCCCCTACCTGCGACTCCGGTTGCCGTTCCGAGCCTGCGGAGGACGGGTGGCAGCGTACGCTCAGCTGGGATATCGGCATTACGCCCTACGGTCATCAAGCCGCGGCCTTCGCCCGGCTGAGCAGCGCCAACCTCGGACCGGATAAGCCCCGTCCGCTGCCCACGCTGGTCACCACCGGCACTGGGTCAGGCAAGACCGAGGCCTTCCTGTACCCGATCCTCGACCATGCCCTGCGCGCCCGCCGCAACGGGATACGCGGCATGAAGGCGCTCATCCTTTACCCGATGAATGCGCTGGCCAACGACCAGGCCAAGCGGCTCACCGAGTTGCTGACCACCCGGGAAGAACTGGCCGGGATCACCGCCGCTCTCTATACAGGCCAGGACGGCCCGACCCGGACGAGGGTGAGTGGGGAAGGCCTCATCACCGACCGGGCCATCATCCGCGACGAGGCGCCGGACATCCTGCTCACCAACTACAAGATGCTCGACCAGTTGCTGCTGCGCCACGACGACCAGCCATTGTGGCGGCAGAGTGCACTGAGCTTGCAGTACCTGGTCCTGGATGAGTTCCACACGTACGACGGTGCGCAGGGAACGGACGTCGCCATGCTCCTGCGCCGCCTCGGGCTCGCCCTGAAGAGCTACTGGCCGGACGACGCGTTCTCCGACGCCGACCGGGCCCGGCCGCTGGGCCGCATTACCCCGATCGCCACGTCGGCCACCCTCGGCGACAAGAGCGACCCGGCGGCGATGGTCGAATTCGCCGCCGCCGTCTTCGGCGACGAGTTCGACCACGACAGTGTGGTGACCGAATCCCGGCTCAGCCTGGACGAGTGGGCCGCTGGGGCAGCAGTCCGTACGACCGCTTTTGGCCTTTCCCCCGGCGCATGCGCGAGGAGACCTACCTGCGGCCAACCAAGCCATCGAGGACCTGGGAACGCGTGTGGAGGGGCGGGCGAGAGCGTTCACCCTCCTTGGCTGCCTCTACGACACGGACGCGTCCACGCTCGCCCGCACGATCGGTGATGACACGGAGGCGCTGCTCGCGCTCGTCCAAGCCCACTCTCTGGTGCACGAGCTTGTCTCCGCAAGCGAGCAGGCCATCCATCTCGGGGACCTGGCCGAGGTGCTGTTCCCCGAGCCCGCAGCCGGTCTGACTAGGGTCGGTGAGGACGAGCGGATTGCCTTTCTGACCCACGTTGTGGCCGCACTCAGCCATGTCCGCGCCGTGGCCGGGCGGGCTGCCCTCGGCGTGGACCTGCACTTGTGGATCCGTGAACTCACCCGTATCGACCGGGTGGCCAGCTCGGCGGCCCGCTACCTGTGGAGCGACGACGGCGCCCTGACGGACGACGGTCACGGCGAGCCGGAGGCCCCCCGGCTGCCCGCGTTCCCCGCCGTCTACTGCCGGCACTGCGGCCGTTCGGGCTGGGGCATCAACCTGGCCGCGGTCGGGGCGAACCTCGACTCCGACGACACTGCGATCCGCCGCAACCACGCCGCCCACGAGGGCCGTTTTCGTGCGCTGCTCTATGCTCCGGCCGAAGCCGACCACGCGACCGCAGCCGCAGCGGCCGGGTCGGGCGGCGGCTCAGACGATGGGCTGCGCTGGTTTTCCATCCGGCAGCGAGTTTTGCTCCCGGAAGCACCGGCCGAGGATGACCTGGACTATCGCGACGGCTGGATCCTCCCTGTTCTGACTCAGGTCGGCGTGGACGCCGATGATGACTCCCGCGACGACACCTGCCCGTGCTGCCAGCAGAAGGACGGCATCCGCTTCCTCGGCAGCGCCATCGCCACCGTGCTCTCGGTCGCTCTGTCCACGCTGTTTGGTGATGAAGACCTCGACCTCCGGGAGAAGAAGGCGCTCGTCTTTACCGACAGCGTGCAGGACGCTGCCCACCGGGCTGGGTTCGTGGAGAGTCGCTCTCACGCGCTGACGCTGCGCTCGGTGCTGCGCCATGCGGCCGGGGCGAACCCGATCGCCCTGGACTCCCTGGTTAACCAGGCCATCGCCGACGCCGGGGACGATCCCTTCCACCGCTACCGGCTCGTCCCGCCCGACTTCGTGGAGCGCGACGAGTTCGCCCCGTTCTGGCAGCGCAAGTCCGCCCGGGAGGTACCGGCCCGGGTGCGGACCCGGGTCCGGCGCCGCCTGCTGTTCGACGCGGTGATGGAGTTCGGGCTCCAGTCCCGCGTCGGCCGCACCCTGGAGCAGACCGGCAGCGTCACTGTCGAAGTCAACGCCGGGCAGCCCGCCGCGCTCGCCAGCATTGCCCGCGCCGCCATCGCCGCCACCGACGGCCAGGACATCCTGGAGGGGCTGGCCACCACGCCCGACCAGCGCCTGGTCACCTGGACCCGCGGTGTGCTAGAGCGGATGCGCGCGCAGGGCGCCATCGAGCACGAGTGGTTCCGGGCCTACATCCAGCACGACGGGCACCGCTACCACATCTGGGGTGGGCGGCCACGAGGCCAGGGCATGCCCGCCTTCCCGAGAGGGCGTGCGGCCCCCGCCTACCCGCGCATCGGCCCGGCCGCTACTGTCAGGGATCCCCTGCTGGACCCGGTCAGCACGCCGAGATCCTGGTACGCGCGCTGGACAGCGCGCACGCTCGGGGTCACCGCCGCACATGGCGCGCGCCTGGCCCGGCTCCTACTGGAGCGCCTGGCTCGTGCGGAAGTCCTGCACGCGGTACCGACGGACACCGGGGGGACCGTCTTCACCATTCCGGCGAGCACGGTGGTCATCAGCCCGACCACGCTGGAGGACATGGCTGCAGGGCGCAACCTGCTCCTGTGCACGGTCTGCCGCGCCCCGCAGCCGGGGACCGCCGCGGTCATCGAGCAACTCGACGGCGCCCCGTGCTTCCTGGTGCGGTGTCCCGGAAAGCTCGAACGCAAACAGCGCCCAGGCAACTACTACCGCAACCTCTACGCGTCGAAGGACATGCGCCGGATCGTCGCCCGGGAGCACACGGGACTGCTCGACGACGCCCTCCGGCTGCAGTACGAGAACGGCTTCAAGCAAGGCCAGCGCGACCCGAGCGCACCGAACGTCCTGGTCGCCACGCCCACACTGGAGATGGGCATCGACATCGGCGACCTGTCCGCGGTTCTCCTGGCCTCACTGCCCAGGACCGTCGCCTCGTATCTGCAGCGGGTCGGCCGGGCTGGCCGGCTCACCGGCAACGCGCTCAACCTTGCCTTCGTCACTGGGCGTGGCGAGCATCTGCCGCGGCTGGAGAACCCGCTGTCCGTCATCAACGGCCGGGTCCGTCCGCCCGCGACCTACCTCAGCGCTGAGGAGATCCTGCAGCGCCAGTACGTCGCCCACCTCGTAGACTGCTTCGCCCGGGACGAGAACCGGCCTCACCCGCGACGGGCCAGAAGCGCGCTCGGCGCGGTCACCCAGGGAAGCTTTCTCGGGGACCTCATCGACTTCGCCGAGAGCGGCGCCGACGACCAACTGGATCTTTTCCTGGGCAGCTTCCAGGATCTCGCCCCGGCCTCTGTCGCGAGCCTGCGCGCCTGGGCCAGCCGGGCTGCGGTCGAGCCCGGCACCAGCGGGCTGGCCGGGCACCTGTACCAAGCGTCCAGCCGATGGGTGCAGACCGTCGAAGGGCTGCAGCACCGGCGGACCGAAGTCCAGCAGGCCCTGCCTGACCTGGAGCGCATCGCCGCACTCCCAGCGGCCAGCGACGACGACCAGCGTGCCGTCCGCTCAGCCCGCGCCGCGCTGGCGCTCATCGGGCACGAACTGAAACACCTGCAAGGTGAGTACTGGATCGCGGTGCTGGAGCAGTTCGGCATCCTTCCGAACTACACCCTGCTCGATGACGGCGTGGTCCTCGCCGTGGCTCTGACCTGGATCGACCCCGAGACTCAGGAGTACCGATCTGAGCCGACGAGCTACCGTCGCTCCTCGGCCAACGCACTGCGCGAGTTTGCCCCCGGAGCAACCTTCTACGCCCGGGGCCTGGAAATCGTCGTCGATGCCGTTGATCTCGGCCCAGACGATTCTGCGATCCAGCCCATGGCGTTCTGCCCCGACTGCGGATACTCAGTCCACCTCGCTGCCGTCGGCGCCGCGGCGCCAGCCGCCTGCCCGCGCTGTGGAAGCCCAGGCATCTCCGGCAGCGAGCATCACCTCGATGTGGTGGAACTCAGCCGGGTCTCGGCGGAAATGCGGCGCGACGAGGCCGTCATCACCGACCGGAACGATGAGCGCAAGCGAGAGCGCTTCACCATCGCCGTCGCGGCCGACATCGATCCCGCCCAGGTCGTCCGGCAGTGGTACGTCAACGATTACGACTTCGGCACGAAGTACCTGCGCCGGATGGACGTCCGGTGGGTGAACCTCGGCCGCCAAGCCGGACACGGAAGCATCCGGTCCATCGCCGGGAACGACGAGCCTGCTCCGCTGTTCCGGGTCTGCGAAGGGTGCGGCGTGCTCGACCGGAGCACTCGCGCGAACCGCGCCGACGAGCACCGGGCATGGTGCCGCTACCGCAAGGCACCCGACGAGCACACCCGCAGCATCGCGCTGACCCGTACCTTGACCACCCAGGGAGCGGTGATCCGGCTGCCGCTGTCCATCACGCTCGGCGACCGGTTCGCCATCCCCAGCCTCGCCGCGGCACTCTTGCTCGGATTGCACGAGCAGATCGGCGGGAGCCCGGACCATATCGAGATCGTCCACATCAGCGAGCCAGTTCCGGGCGAGGCTGGCGCCACCGGCGAGGCGCTGCTGCTGCACGACGTGGTACCCGGCGGCACGGGCTACCTCGCAGAGCTGGCCGACCCCACCAGGGTCTGGGACCTGCTCCACCGGGCTTGGGAACGAGTCCACCACTGCCCGTGTCAGGCGGAGCCGCGCCTGGCCTGCCATCGCTGCCTGCTGCCGTTCGCAGCCCCGTGGCTGGTAGACAGCGTCTCCCGGGCCGCGGCCGAGCGGCATCTGCGCGCCATCCTCACCGCTGGAGCACCCGGCGCTGAGCCGACTGCTGAAATCAGCTGGTCGCTGACCACCGAAGAGCCTGTACCGCCGAGCGTCGAGTCTCACCTGGAGCAGAGTTTCCGGATGGTGTTCACTGAACGCGTCAGTGCGCTCGGTGCGACGGTGAAGGAGTCACCGGGCCCGCACGGAAACCGGCTGACCATAACCTTCCCGGGTGCGACCCGGCAGTGGACGCTGGAACCGCAGGTACTGATGGGCGGCAGCAAGCCCGACTTCGTCCTCAGTTCCAGCCAGGGCGGCCTGCCGGCGGTGGCCATCTTCACCGATGGCTGGCAGTACCACGCCAGCCCGGCCCACAACCGGATCGCCGACGACGCGCACAAGCGGCAGGCTCTGCGCGACGGCGGTGCCATCGCCCTCGGGATCACCGCTCGTGACGTGGAGAACGCGCAAACCGGGGCCCAGGATGCGCCGGAATGGCTGCGCGACGACGTGACCGCTGAGCTGCTCAGTGCATCCGTCACCTTCAGCGGCCAGAACGTGGAAGCCCTCCGGCGCGGCCCGATCGACTTTCTGCTCGCCTGGATCCAGAACCCCGACCTCCAGGGGCATCGAACGCTGGCCAACTATCTACCGCTCATGTTTGCTCCCGCCGCGAAGCTTGTCTGGACAGACCCCGCGGACGACCTCGCCGGCGAGGCGGCTCTGCGCCTGGTGGATCCCGACCGCGAAGCATCTGCGGGAGGGGCCGAACCCAACGCCTGGTGGTGGAGCGCTGGCCCGGCCGGCTGCCTAACCCGGATGTCCGGCCAGGTCATGGAGATGGCGCTGGTTCTCGACGACCGGGCTGAGGCGCTGTACGAAGCTCACCACGCCGACGCCTGGCGGGAATGGCTGCGGATCTCCAATGCCCTAAACCTCCGTGACCAGCCGACCTGGATCTCGGCGGTGACCGAAACGCTCGCTCAGGCCGCCCTGTCTCCGGCGGCGAAACCCGCGGACGACCGGACCGCTGGCCTGCCGCCGGAGTGGGAAACCATCCGGGAGTTCGCGCTGGACGGCGCGGAACGTAGCTTCGTGGAAGCGCTCGGGCGGCTCGGGTCTGTCCCAGTGCCCGTCCTGGGATACGAGACAGACGCCGGCATCCCGATCGACTTCGCGTGGCCAGACGCGCACATTGCCGTGCGCCTCGATGAAGACGGCGGTCACGAACTCCAGCCCGAGGGCTGGCGGTGGCTTCCGCCCGACCCGACTGCTGTGGCGGCCGCGCTCAGGGGAGGCACTTGATGGCCAACATCATCATGTCCAAGCTGGCCGGGAAGCTCGACCCGTCAGTCAAGAAGAAGGCGTTCGTCTTCCTCGAAAAGCTCAGCGAGGACGATACGGCTCCCGGGCTGCACATCGAGCCGATCACCAACAGCGCTGACGACAAGGTGCGCACGGGGCGGGTGGACCAGTTCTACCGCGCGGTGCTGTTCCGGGTGCCGAGCCCGGGCGAGCCAACGTACGTCTTCCACGGCATCTGGCCCCACGACGACGCGATCGTCGTGGCCAGGAAGACCCGCCTCACGGTCAACCCGGTCAACGGGATCGCAGAGATCACCACGGTCCCGGATGCGCAGCCGCAGGCCGCAGCGCACCGAACTACAGCACCGGCGTGGCCAGCGGCGCCCGGGAAGCCAGCTGCCGCCGCCACGCCAGAGCCGCCAGCGCCCACGCCGCCGCTGGCTGGCCTGGATCTTAAGGCTCTGGTTGAGGTCCTAGGGATCGACGAGTCGCTGGCCAGTCGCGCTCTGGCCGCGGCCGATGAGAATGCGCTGCTCGCCCTGGCTGAGCATGCCGTCGAATGGCAGGGCCTGGCGCTCATCGACCTTGCCGCAGGCTGGAGCCTGGCCGAGGTTCAGGAACGGCTGAGCCTCGGCGAGGAGCCAGCCGCGGCCGACGTGAGTGATAACGACCGCCTAGTCACTGCGCTGCGTCATCCGGCCGCTCAGATGTCCTTCACCTGGATCGAGAGCAATGATGAATTGCGCCGGGTGATCGAGGATGGCGATTTCGGGGCCTGGCGAGTGTTCTTGCACCCCGAGCAGCGCAAGTATGCCGAGCGCTCGTACCGTGGGCCGTTCCGCTTGTCAGGAGGCGCGGGTACCGGCAAGACCGTGGTGCTACTGCACCGGGCCCGGATGCTGGCCCGCCGTGAGCCGGGCGCGCGCGTTGTGCTCACCACGTTCACCACCAACCTGGCCGACCAGCTGCGCACCGACCTCCAGCGGCTGGACCGGGCGCTGCCCCGGGCGTCCGGCTTTGGCGAACAGGGGGTGTTCGTCAACGGGATCGATGCCCTGGCGAGCGCGGTGTTGCGGCGCGCGGGTACTGACATCGCCGTTGACGTGGAAGCTGTGCTGGGCGTCGGCACCCAGCAGGTCACCGGCCGCACTCCCAACGCTGCGTGGCAGGAAGCGCTGGACGCGGCGGGAGAGAAGCTGCCCCTTCTCTTGCGCAGCGCGGCGTTCCTGGCGGCCGAGTACGCACAGGTGGTCCTGCCCAACCAGGTCACGACCCGGGAGGCCTACTACAAGGTGCGCCGCCCCGGGCGCGGCGTCGCACTGGATCGCGCCAAGCGGTCAGCGGTCTGGGACGTCGTCGAGGCATACCGGGCGCAGGCGCGCGTGGCCGGAAGCATCGATTTCGCCGAGGCCGCGGCCATCGCAGCCACCTACCTGCGGCGGTCAGGCGAGACTCGCGGCGAGTATCCAGCTGATCATGTGCTCGTTGACGAAGGACAGGACCTCGGGCCCGCGCATTGGCAGCTCCTCCGCGCGCTGGTCGGTGAGCACCCCAACGATCTATTCATCGCAGAAGATTCACATCAGCGCATTTACGGGCGGCGGCTAGTGCTGTCGCAGTTCGGTATCCGCATCGTTGGCCGTTCCCAGCGCTTGACGCTGAACTACCGCACCACCGCACAGAACCTCGCTTACGCGATCGCTGTCTTGGACGGCGGAACGTATGTCGATCTCGAGGAAAGTCCGGAGACCGTATCCGGGTACCGATCGGCCCGAAGTGGACCGATACCACGGCTGATCGCTTGCACGACGCTGGGTGAGGAACTGGACCGGGCGGCCGAGCTCGTCAACGAATGGGTCGAGGCGACGGCGGCCCCTGAAACGGTAGCCGTCCTAGCACGGGAACAGCGGCAGCGGGACCGCGTAGTCACCGGCCTGGCTGAACGCGGGGTGGCGATCCGGGCCGTAGACCGGGAGCACATCAAGCCCGGGCAGCCGGTGGCCATGACGATGCACCGGGCCAAGGGCACCGAGTTCTCCAAGGTGCTGTTGTTTGGCGTCAACCGGGGAGCGATCCCCAGGCCACTGCGGGACGAGCAGTATGCCGAGGACGCGTGGACCGACGCTCTGCTACGCGAGCGCTCGCTGCTCTACGTGGCAGCGACCCGGGCCAGGGATGAACTCGCTCTGTCCTGGAGCGGAGAGCCCAGTCACCTGCTATCCACGCCTACCGCGCCTCCGGCCGCGTCGAAATCTCTGTGAGAATGGAAGAATGAAAGAGATTGAGTTTACAAGAGGATTCGTTGGCGATACTTTAGGACGAATTTCCGTTGACGATGCTGTTCGTCGAGTGGTGGCCTTCGGCTGTTCTTCGCGAAGTGGCTTTTTGGGCTATGATCTAACTGGACATGTTGCACGCGAAAGCGGTCAGCTGAACTTTGTATGCCCATGGACAATCCTTTTGGCGGATGCTCTCGGTGGTCGAATTACCATTCAGGATGTGCAGAGCTTCGCACACAGAATCCATCGGTTCTCTGAGATGCTTAATCTCGTCCCCGATACGGATCTGGCTTCTCTAAGCTCCGAAAATATGGACAACGTAATCGCCTTGTGCACTTTCGGCTTTCCTGGTGCATGGGCTCCGAAGATTACGAAGGTAGGTGCTCTTTTCAAACCCAGAGCGATTCCGGTCCTGGATGGATATCTAGCCCTTGCGTTCGGGTACCAGCGTGATCGATTCTCGGCTGGCCGTGAGCCTCGCTGGCAGGCGATTGAGCGCGTAATCAAAGCGATAGCGGCTGGCATCGAACGTCAGGTCGTTCTGTTGGATGAAGTTCGTCATCGTGCTGAGGAGATCGTGCCAGCTGTGAGCCTGCTTTCGGATCTCCGACTGGCTGATGTGATCATCTGGACCTCGCAGGACGATCGCTTGGAGCGCCCCGGCAAGCCACGCAACGTCTGGCTCCGGCCACCGACGGAACGCCCACCCTCCGTGGACGATGTCGTCTGGCTTCATCGGCAACTTGGCTAAGCGGAAGACCCGGACTCTAGGCTCCGGGCATTCGCTTTTGGACTTCGTGGGCTACTGCCACTTCGGGCGACTGCCGGGACGTCGGCCGGTCGTCTATTACGCGCTGAACTATTCTCAACTAGTTCCGACTATGTTGAGGTTGCCTAGAAGTTGTCATTTTGACGGCAACCTCATCTGAAGTCTCACCGTCGCCGTCACGGCGATGGCATAGCAGAGCGATGGCATAGCGAGCAAGATATGTCGTAACGTTCACTTAGAACTGGACCGGGCGCGGTCCGCAGGTGCACAATTACTGTCAACGCCAGCAGCGAGCAGAAAGCCATCGGCGGCCCGCAAAGAATGGCACCGCACACCACACGGCATCAGCGGACGGGATGAGACAGGCGTCATGGACAGCACCCACCACACGCAACCAGCTGCACATGACCGTCCCCGCCGCCGCCGCGCCCGCCAGCCAGTCAAACGCCCCCGCACCATCCGCTTCGCCCTCACCGAGGAGGAGTTCGGCGAAGTAACGCTGCCGCTGAACGGATCGGCCTGGCCAAAGGCGCCTTCGCCGCCCAGGCCACCCTGATCATCGCCCGCAACGGCACCACGCCGTCAGACTCCCCGCTCCGCGAAGCTCTCGGCGAGTTCATCCGCGCCGCAGGCCTCGTCCGCCGCATCGGCGTCAACCTCAACCAGGCCGTAGCGAAACTCAACGCCACCGGCCAGCGCAGCGGCGACCTGCTCCCCTACGCGGCCGAAAGCATCCGCCGCGCCCAGCTCCTCGACCAGGCCGCCGAGGAAGTCCGGAAACGGATCCGCCAATGATCGGCAAGGTCGGCCCGCGCGGCAGCCGCGTCTCCGGCCTGATCTACTACCTCTTCGGCCCGGGCCGCAACGAGGAGCACACCGACCCGCACCTCGTCGCCGGCTGGCGCCACCCCGCCGAACTCGAACCCCCGCTCCGCGACGACGGCCACCGCGACTTCCGCCACCTCTCCGGCCTGCTCCAGCAGCCCCAGGAAGCGCTCGGCGACCGCGGCTTCGCCAAACCGGTCTGGCACTGCTCGGTCCGCGCCGCCCCCGGCGACCGGATGCTGTCGGACGACGAATGGGCCCAGTTCGCCTGCGACATCATGCACCGCACCGGCCTCGCCCCGTACGGCCAGGACGACGACGCGGTCCGCTGGGTCGCGGTCCGCCACGCCGCCGACCACATCCACATCGTGGCGATGCTGGCCCGCCAGGACGGCACGCGCCCCCGCCTGTGGAACGACTATTACCAGGTGGGGGAGGCCTGCCGGGCCGCGGAGCAGACGGTTCGGCCTGCGGCGCACCGCGCCCCGCGACCGTACCGCGGCCCGCCGCCCGACCCGCGCGGAGTCGGAGAAGGCCCGCCGCCACGGCTTCCAGGAGGCCCCCCGCGTCGCACTCCGCCGGGCGGTCAGCACCGCAGCCGCCGGGGCGGCCAGCGAGCAGGAGTTCTTCGCCCGGCTGGACCGGGCCGGCAGTCAGCGGTCCGCAAGCGGTTCAGCACCCGCAACCCGGGCGAGGTCACCGGGTACGCCGTCGCGCTGACTGGCGACACCACCCGGGAGGGTGGCCCGGTGTGGTTCGGCGGCGGGAAGCTCGCCGCGGACCTGACCCTGCCCAAGCTCCGCTGCCGCTGGGACCCCGCCCGCACCCGGGCCGCCGAGAGATTCACCGCGGCCGAGCGGAACGCGATCTGGGAGCATGCCGCCCGCACCGCCGACGCCGCGGCCAGGAACATCCGCTTCACCGGCCCGGATGATCCGGCCGCGGCCGATGCCGCCTGGGCTGCGGCCGACACGCTGCACGCGGCCGCGGCGGCGCTGGGCAGCCGGGTGCTCCGCCAGGCGGCCGATTCCTTCGACCGGGCCGCGCGTGCCCCGTACGGCCGGGTGCCTCCGGTGGTGGCTCCGGACGGGATCAGCCTGCGCCGGTCAGCCCGGCTGCTGTCCCTGGCCGCGTCCGCCGGTGACGAGACGGTCCGGGCCCAGATGAGGCTCGTTCTCCAGCTCTCCAGGCTCGCCCGGGCGGTCGCTGAGCTACGGGAGGCACAACGGCACGCCGCTCAGGCCGCTGCCGCCCGCCAGGCCGCCGAGGAACTGCGCGCTGCCTGGCGCGCTTCTACCTCATGGTCACCGGAGGAGCTGGCCAGCGCGCGCACCGCGGCCGAGCGGGTCCGCCTGGACTTCCCGTTCCCGCCGGGCCCGGCCCGGCCCGGAACCGGGCCGCAAGCCGGCGCGCACCGCTCTGGGCCACGTCCCTCATACCGGCCGCCAGCACCCTCGCGGCGCGGTCCGGGCCGATAGCCGTGCTGGCGGATACACGCGACAGCACAGCAGGAAGAACCACCAAGATTCCGCAACGACAACCGCCTGCACGAAATGCCCTTGCCTTGGGCGGATGGTTGGCGGCTCAGTCGAGACCGAGTTCACCGCGCTTGATGGAGGTGGTGAACGCCCGCCACTCGTCGCGGCTGAACGTCAGGTTCGGCCCGTTCGGGTCCTTGGAATCTCGCACGGCGACGATCCCGGGCAGGTTGTCGGCGACATCGATGCAGTCGCCCCCGTTGCTGCCGCTGTAACTGCTCTTGCGCCAGATGGCGCCGGCTAGGGTGTTGCCCATCGCTGCTCAGCAACCTTCCCGATCAGGTCCCGCGAGGCTCCACGGGGTAGCGCTTCAGCTCTCAACGTGTCGAAGGTCAGCGAAAGCCTCCTGACCACGGACGGCAGCTCAGTCGTCTGCCCATGGTCGGGTGACTCCATGTACACGGTACCCGGTGCATTATCGAAGCTAGCGATAGCGAATCCGCCCAGCAGGCCAGCGTGCGCGCCGATCTCAGCGGGCACGATCTGGACGGTGATGTTGCTGCGGCATGACGTGTCGGCCAGGTGCAGCAACTGGTCATACATGATCTTGCGTGACCCGATGAGCCGGTGCAGCACCGCCTCATCCAGTACCACCCACAGCGTCGGCGGCGCCGATCGGTCGAGGATCGCTCTGCCGTTCCAGCCGGGCGGCGACCAGCTCGTCCAGCTGGTCTTCGGTCGTCTCCGGATCAGCGGCTGAGGATGGCCCGCGCGTAATCGGCGGTCTGCAGCAGGCCAGGTATCAGCAGCGGCTCCCACCAGCATATGCGACGTCGCCCGCCGCTCCGAGTCAATCCACTCGGCGAACCAGGAGGGATAGCCGCCGTCCCAGCGGCGGGCCAGCTGATAGAGCCGTCCGAACAGTCCGCTTGCCTCCGGGAACGCCTGGTCGCAGGCCTCCGGCGAAGTCCTGCGCAGGTGCCCGCTCGCCGGTTTCGACCTTGCCGACCTGGGCGCCGGAGTAGCCCAGCCGCTGCCCTAACTGATCCTGGCTGAGCCCGGCCGCAGTCCGGGCGCGGCGCAGTTCGGCGCCGAAGAACTGTAGCGGTCCGGCGCTCGGGTCAAGCTCACGTACCAGCGGCACCACAGCCCCGCTTCCCGGACGGCCCGGACGCCGATCGTCACGTTCGGACACGTCCTGACGACAGCCTGTCTTGGCTACCGATCGTAGGGCCGCCCGATCAGGATGGCTAATTGAAATCGGCCGCCGCCATTCGGGCGTTAGATTAAAGAAGCGGGAGAAGGCATGCGTGAGACCTCCACGGCCCCGCTGATCGGCTGGTCCCGTGCTTTCCCCGCCACTCCCGCGCAGGTCCGGGAGGCACGCCGATTCCTGGCCGGGATACTGGATGGCCGCCAGGCTGCGGACGACGCCATCCTGTGCCTCTCCGAGCTGGTGACGAACGCCACCATCCACAGCCACTCCCGCCAGCCCGGCGGCCATTTCCGCGTCCGTGTCGAAAGGCACGGCAGCCATGTCCGGGTGGAAGTCACCGACCAGGGCGGCCCGTGGGCGCAATCGCAGCCTCATGACGACCAGAACGGGCGGGGCCTTCTCGTCGTCGCCCAGTTAGCGCGAGACTTCGGACGCAGCGGGGACGAGCACGCCGGGTGGACGGTCTGGTACGAGATCGAGGCCGAGTGACTTCTCGTCAACGCACTACCGCGCCGAGGCCCGACGGCGAACCCACACGGGCCGGCCAGCCGCAAACGTTCATTCTCGACGGTCAGCGGCTTCGCCAACTACGCAGGCAGCGCGGCCTGTCACAAGAGGAACTGGCCGACCGGGCCGGAGTGAGTGTGACCACCGTCGGCCGACTGGAACGCCGGCCATGCGCGCCCTGCCGTGGCCGCACTCTCGGCCGCCTCGCCCGGGCCCTCGGCGAGCATCCCACCGCCACCACGCTCCGCCCATCTAGCGGGTAGGGGTTGAGCAGCAGTACACCGCTGCTGGCTGGACGAGCACACGAGACGAACGGCTGGCCCGACGTGGACGGAGCCGCCGCCGTCGGCGAAGACGGTGCGAAGGACATCAACGAGGCTGCGGCGGCCGCCTACCGCGCCAGCATCGACAGCGGGAAGCCGCAGTCTGAGCGCAAGCTCGCCGCCATGTTCGGCAAGACCTCCCGCCGCTGGGCCCGCCACCGCACGGCCGAGGCTATGGGCCGGGCGGTGGGGTGAAGATCGCGTGGGTGCCGACCCGCCGCCAGATGACATGGGCCTGGCCGGGGATGCGCTCTTCGCCGTAGCTGAAAGTCGCGCGGCCATCGTTGTCCCAGGTCATCTCGAACACGCCGGGGTGGGCGGTCACGCCCTTGACACGCAGCCCGGGGCGGAATGGGC
The DNA here is from genome assembly GCA_963837515.1 of uncultured Actinomycetes bacterium. GTDB lineage: Bacteria > Actinomycetota > Actinomycetes > Streptosporangiales > Streptosporangiaceae > RYN-230. Next base: position 733,175 of record CAWINT010000006.1, on the reverse strand, counting down.
GGTCAGGCGCGGCCAGGTCCGGCACGAACGCGTCAGTGATGACCTTGCGGAAGGTCGCCTGCTGCTGCGCGGTGAGGTGCTTCCAGTCGCGCTCGAACCGGGGGAGCGTTTCGAAGGTGGGCATCACTCATCCGCTGAGCCGAGCGAATCGAGGTGAGCGAACATGTCCTCAGCGGACTCGTGGACCGTGCCGCGCCCAGCCGCGATGTCCTCGTCGGCTTCCCGCTCGCCGGCCAGCCACTCAGGCGTGAAGAACCATGCCTGATCGGTGGGGATGGACACGTAACCGCGGATCGTGACTGTGCCGTCGGCGTGCACAGCGAACTCCACCTCATCGCCCTCACCGATGTGAAGGGCCTGACGGATCTCCTCGGGCAGCGTGAGCTGAGCCTTGGGCCGGACCTTCGCCCTGGTCCTTAGGCGAGGTTCCGGTTCCATCTTGGCCGCAGGCATGCCCATAGAGCACTCCAGGAAATCAGATTTTCCTACTATCCTACTGTATCACTGTTGGCTGTAGACCTGACTGGCTGATGTCAGGCTGAGCCTCAGCCCACGGCCCAGGCGCCCGGTTCGAGATGGAGCCACGCAGGCTTTCCGCGCCACAGGCGGCCGCGTACGTAGGGTGTGCGGCGGTGGCCGGGAAGCCACCGGCCCGGCGCTGTGGCTTCCTATCCCCAGAAGATGCTGGTGGGATCGCGGTCGATTTCCTGCAGGATCTCGTCAACGTGCGGTGACGCGGCGAGCCGGTCATAGGGGTGGAAGCGCAGGTTGCGATCGCGCCAGAACAGCGACCAGCGCCCGGTTGCCTTGGTGTAGCGGAGCCGGGCGATCGGGAACCTGGTCCATTCCGCGCCCGCGTGCTGATGCCAGGGCGGCCGGCACTCGACGATCGTCAGGTGGCGGGGCGCGAGATCGCATTCCACTCGGATCTGGTCGCGAAGATGCGCCGGGACACGCTGGTCGCACCAGCGGCGCACTCGGGCCACATCCAGTTCCGGCAGACCTGTCTGCGCCACCCGGACAGTCTGCCAGCACGTGACCCGTCAACGCTTCAGTTCGCGAACGGGGTGCCGCGGAAGAAGCGCACGGGATTGATCTCCTCAGTAGATGGGGGCTGGGAGTAACCTCACGGGGTGGCTGACCTCGCCGGTTATCTGGAGTTGACGGACGGCCAGGCGCGCGAGCAGGTCCGGGCGCTACTGGCGCGCCGTCCGGTCGCGGCGGGCAGGCAGGTGGCGGTGGTGCCCGTCGCCGCGGGCATCATTGGTGCGCCAGCCAGCTGGCTGGTGAGGCCCCCGCGTCCGGTCAGCCGTATCGCCGCTCGCATCCGCGGCCTGACGAACGAGGCCCTAGCGGCAGCGCCAGCCTTTGCTGACATCGAAAGCGAAGTCCGAGACGCGCTTGATGCCGACGTCTTGGTCGCGCACAACGCGCATGTCGATGTCGGCGTGCTGCGGCGCCATCTCGGCGGATGGGAGTGCCCCGAGGTCCTTGACACTCTCAAGCTCGCCCGGCGACTGCTGCCGGGCCAGGTGAGTTACAAGCTCGGCGCGCTGGTCACAGCGTTCTCGCTGGCTGACGGCCTGCCCTCCGGTCTTGTCCCGCATCGCGCCACCTTCGACGCCCTGGTGACGGCGCGGCTGTTCGTACGGCTTGCCACCCGGCACGACGGGAGCTCGCTGTCGCTCGGCGAGCTTCGCGGCGCAGAGTCGGGAGGCGGCAGGGATGCTGAGACCCTTTTCTAGCCGTGAGCGCGGCTTGTTCGTAAGCGTAGACGGCCCGCCTCACGGGCTGATCCTGTGACAGCGGGCGACTCTGCGCGGCGTCGAGGCGCGTCAAGCACAACCCGCACGGCGATTTGGGCGGCCAAGGCGCATCATTGCATCATGATGAAGTGAAGTTATACTTCTGGTATGCGCACTACCCTCGACATCCCTGATGATCTTCACGCTCAGGCGGTCGCGATCGCCAGGGATACCCATCAGTCGTTGAGCCAGGCCGTCGCCGGGCTTATCCGCCGCGGACTCGGCTCGGGCCCCCCTGGTGAGATAGCGAGAAGTGCCCGTACTGGCTTGCCCGTCGCGCACCTCGGCAGGACGATCACCAGTGAGGACGTAAGGCGGCTGGAGGACGACGATCAGTGACCGTCCTGCTCGACGCGAACGTGCTCATCGCCCTGCTCGTCGGTGATCACGTTCACCATGTGGCGGCTGAGAACTGGTTCGTCGGCACCAGCGGGAACTTCGCAACCTGCCCAATTACCCAGGGCAGCCTCATGCGCCTGCTCATCCGCGAAGGCCAGCCGGCCGCCACCGCGCAAGCAGTTCTGGCCGGGGCCACCGGCGACGCGCGGCACGAATTCTGGCCCGACGATGCCGGGTACGCGGACGTTCCCATTCAGGGGATCATCGGCCACCGCCAGGTCACCGGCGCTTACCTGGCCCAGCTCGCCCAGGCCCGCGGTTCCCGGCTCGCCACGTTCGACCAGGCGATGGCCACACTGCACAATGACGTAGCCGACCTGATCCCGGACAGCTGACGGCTAAACTCGCGCAAGGGGTCTCCCGCAGCCGCGATGACCTCCTCGCCGAACTGGCTGATGTGATCATCACCGCTGCCGTGGCAGCGACCCATCCTGCGCGGCGGTCAGTCCCGGGGAGACGCCGTCTCCAGGCCTGCATCGGTCGCTGCTTTGAGCAAGCGGTCGTCGTAGCTGACGATGGCGTCCAGGTCCTCGCCGAGAACGCGGGCGGTGGCCAGGTGGATCGCGTCCCGGGAACGCAGCCCTCGATCGGGCTCGTTCATCGCTGCTTCCACGATGTCGTCGTCGATCGCGATGAAGGAGAACGCGGGCAGCAGGTCACGGGCGTCGGGCAGCAGTGCGGGCAGGGCGCGGGTCACGGCCCGGGTGAGCTCGATCCGCAGCAGCGCCGAGCTGGCCCATTCCGCATCCGCGTGCGCGTCGTAGAACGCCGCGAACGCCTTGGAGTGGCTTTCCTCGACGAGCAGCTTGATCACTGCGGACGTATCTGCGTAGTAGAGGCTCACCAGCGTTCCTCGTCGCGCAGCGCCGCGAGTGCCTCGGAGAGCCGGTCAGTCCCATCGCCGGGACGCATCCGGGGCCGGTAGCCAGGGCGGCGGGCCAGGGTGGCCCGGCCGGACGCGGCCAGGCGCGCCAGCACCGGGGCAGGCTGGCGTTCCCCGACCGGGACGATCCGCGCGATCAGCCGGCCGTGTTCGGTCACGTCGATCGTCTCGCCACGGCGGACCCTGGCCAGCACCTCACTCGTGTGATGCCGCAGATCCCGGAGACCGACGGCGTGCGCGTCCGCCACCATGAGATGAAGGTATCACAAAATTGTGGCTACAATCGCTCGCGAGTTACAAGGTTGCTTGCTAGCCTGGATGGTAGGCATGGGCTGCCAGCCTGGGAAGGAACGTTCATGACGGTGCAGGATTTCGAGCGGGCACGGAAAGTGTTCAGTGAGAAGCTGCATGCCAGCGACGGCCTCCGGCACTACCTAGAGGTCGTTGTGCCCTCCCATGCCCAGGTGAACCTCGAGGACAGTGGGCTGTGGTCGGCCTCTCTGCCAGGCGTGCCGCTTTGGGCTGAGGCGCCTACGTACGAGGCAGTAATCGACGCCATGATCAGCGAGTTGCGAGAGTACGCGGCAGAGTGGCGGGAGGAGCTGTTCGAGGCACCGAACCATCGAGAGAACTGGGGCTTGGTGCTACTCGTGGAGATCAGCTCGAACCAGCAGCTCGCGGAGTGGCTTGGCTGCACCCTGTGACCCCATCGCGCCGTGACCTTCAGGCGTTTGTCCGCGCCGACCTCTGGGAGCCGAAGCAGACAGCCACGGGGAAGGCGCATGGCGATCATGACAGGTACAGGAAGCGACTTCCCGATGGATCCGTGCTGAGCACGAAGATCTCCCATCCTGTCGATAACACGTCACTTGGCACCTTATGGGAGTCAACGATTAGGTCGCTGCAGCTTCAGGTGACTGAGGAACAGTTCTGGGACTGCATCGCCTCGGGTAAGCCAGTAGACAGATCGAACCCGTTCATTGGTGATCCGGTCGCTTCCGACCTGCCGACTTGCGATCTGCGGATGTTGGCGGGCCGCTATCTCGGTGTGTACGGCGATGCGGTCGATGAGATGGGTCTCCGAGAGATCATTCGCCGACTGAACGAGATCCGCCGCCATCGTGACGAGGCTCAGCAGCCGTAACGTCTTGCCAAACTTCGGTTCGCATCTGACCACGCGAACGAGGCCAGCAGAGGAAGCCTTCCCGGACTGGCAGCAGCGGCTGGCGGCGGCGCGGGCTCAGACGCAGTGACATACCAGGTCGATCTGTAAGGCCACGATTTCCTTACCGCGCCAGCTTTTTCCACCGCAGCCGGCGGTGCTGAAGCGAATTGTGCATAACTGAGCCTCACTAGTCAGCACTAGTCATTACCGGAGATGGCAATCCGATCATGTGCTTCTTGTTTGACAGGGGCACGAGGGATTGACGTAACTTTGAGCGCGATCCCATAGTGCCGGGTGAGACACACGAAGTCGGCGACGTGCTCGGGCACCTTGCGTGCAGATAGAGCGGAGTGACAATGGCGGATAAGCTCTACACTGTTGCTGAGGCAGCAGGCATCCTCAAGGTTCGTGAGTCGTGGCTCAAGACAAAGGCTGCGACTCGTTTGATTCCGTGTACGTTCATTGGCAAGCATCTGCGGTTCAGCGATGACGACATCGCGGAGATCATGAAGGCCGGGGCTCGCCAGCCGATCACACTACGCGAGCGCCGCGCAAGCCGCTGAAACGACCCGAGGCCACTACTGGCACCGGCCACCCGACGCTCAGCTGCGATGGCGCATGACCGGCCGCCGGCGGCCCGGAGGGTCGGCGGCCAGCTCGTCGAGAGACATCACCCGGAGGACAGCATGGCGTACGCGGAGAAGCGGGGGAGAAGCGCGAAGCCGTGGCGGGTGAAGTACAAGCTGCCGAGCGGCATCGAGACCAGCGAGTCCGGGTTCGAGACCAAGGCCGCCGCGCTCACCTGGGGACGCGACCAGGAAGCCAGGATCCGTGAAGGCCGGTGGACCGACCCGAACGCGGGGAAGATCACGCTCTGCGCGTGGATCGAGCGGTGGATGACCTTGCAGGACGTAGGGCTCAGCACCGTGGAGAACCGCGAGTACCTGATCCGCCGGTTCATCCGCCCGTCCTTCGGCGCCAGCGAGCTGGGCTCGCTCACCACCGAGGACATCACCCGGTGGGAGAACTCCATCCCGGCCCGGACTGGCGTCTCCCGGCGAGTCGCCCGTGACGCCCGGGCCGTGCTGTGCACGATGCTGGGCGACGCGGCAGCGGCCAAGCCGCCGCTGATTCCCTACAACCCCGCGATAAGGCCGCGCAACCGCGGCCGGAGGACCGGCCGCAAGCTGGACCGCGGCCCGCAGCGGGTGTGGGCCACGCCGCTGCAGGCGTTACTGGTCGCCGAGCGGGCCGCGCTGCTGTCCGGCCGTGACGAGGACTTCACCATGGTGATCACGATCGGTTACACCGGACTTCGCTGGGGCGAGACGATTGGCCTCGAACGCGACTACGTCCGCGACGACGAGATCCACGTCGAGTGGCAGCTACGGGAGATCCGCAGCACGTTCCACCGGCTCCCGCCCAAGGACGACTCCTACCGCAGCCCCCACTGGGAACCCTGCCTGCCCGTCAACCTCCCGTCGTTCCTGGCCGGACTACTCGCCCGGCAGATCAAAGCCCAGCCCAGGCAGCGATGTTCCTGCGTCACCCAGCACGGCGGCAGCGGGCAGTACGTGTTCCTCGGCCCGGACGGCGGCCACCCGCGGCGCAGCAACTACGCCCGCCGCGTGTTCCGCCCGGCCTGCGACGGCCGGTACCAGCCGCAGCCCAGCAAGCCACCCCGGCTCACCATCGTGGACGGCTCCGCGTGGCCAGGCATCCCGATCACCACCTGGGCGCCCGCCCCACCCGGCGACGCCGGGTTCACCCGCCCCCGGGGACGGGGCATCCGGCCGATCCCCGGGGACATCCCGGTCGCCTGCTGGCTTCCGGTCAAGTACGGCCTGAACCCGCACGGCATGAGGCACGGCCACAAGACCTGGATGGCCGAAGATGGCATCCCCGAGATCCTCGCCGAGCACCGCCTCGGCCACGAGGTGCCCGGCATGCGCGGTCTCTACGCCCACACTTCCGACCGGATGCGCGAGGACCTCAAGGCGGCCCTCCAGGCCCGCTGGGAAGACTCGCTACGCGAACGGGCCGCCCTCAACGAGCACTCACCCGTCCCGCTGCTCGACGAACTCCTCGCGCCGTTCCGCCCGCGAGACCCGCGGGTGCCGGGCTGGGGAGCTCAAGATTCGGGGACGCCAGGACCGTCAGTACCGGACCCACTGGCAGCACAAGACACCCCGCAGGAGGTGCCGTCACCGGGAGGCAAGGAGAAGATGATCTCCCAAATTCCTCCCAACATAGCGGAAGGCCCTAGCCCAGGAACTAAGATGGGACCTAACCAACGAGCTTCTGACCTGGTCAGAGACCAGATCCCAGAGGTGGAGCTGAGGGGATTTGAACCCCTGACCCCCTCGATGCGAACGAGGTGCGCTACCGGACTGCGCTACAGCCCCTGGAACGGGTGTCAGCGTAGCAAACTCCGGCACCTGCCCGCGCGCCCGCCGACCCCATGCCCCGGGCGCCCAGCGTCGGAATCCGCTCGTGATCATGGGATTGGTGCTGCTCCAACAGCACCAATCCCATGATCACGAACTGTCTTACCAGCCTGCCCGGGGCCTGCCCCGGGGCCGCCTGGGAGGACGCGTACCTCAGTCGCCCACAGCGCGCTTGGCGGCGTCGCGGTACTGGTCGTAGGGTTCGTCGGCGAGCTGGGCCGAGATGTCGATCACCTCGGCGTGGTAATAGCTGATCTCCACTGCTGGTCCAGACGGTGCGGCCGGCGCTGGCGTCCTCCTTGTACTCCGACGGGTCGGGCCGTTCGGGCCGCATCTCTTCGCGATCGAAACGCAGCTCATCCCGCGACTGCGCCCGTGCCGCGGCCTCGGCGCGCCGGTGCGCTCGGGCAGCATCGGTGCGGGCGGCCTCGCGCAGCAGCGTCAGGAACAGACCCAGCAGGACGACGGGCGGAGCGACCACCCAGATGGCCGCCAGATGGGTCAGGGCCATCACGCACGCGCCCACCGTGAGCGCCACGAGTGTCCCCAGCATCCGGCGGCGGGCCCGCAGCACGTTGGCCCGGCGCGCCGCGGCGGCACCGTCCCGGGCGGCGGCACCGTCCCGGGCGGCGGCACCAGCCCGCGTCGCAGCACCGTCCCGCGTCGCAGCACCGTCCCGGGCGCCGGCACCGTCCCGGGCCGGAGAGCCACCCCGCACGGCGCTGCCAGCCCGCGTCGCAGCACCGTCCCGCGCGGCCACGGAGTCCTCCCGCGCCGCCGACTCATCGGACGCCGAGGCGCGCGCCGCCGCGCCACGTTGCGGCCGCACCACCACGCGGCGCTCGCCGGCGGCCGGCCGCCGCGGCATGTCCCGCTCCGCGGATTCACCTTCGGGGGCTTCCTGCGCGAAGGCCACGGCCGCCTCAGTCGCCGGGAGGCCGTCCGGCGCCGCGTCCGTCCGGTGCCGGTTCGGCTGGGCGGGACGCAGCCATTTGGGCATGAGGACGCCCGCCCAGATGGCGACGATGGCCAGATACAGAAGCGCGCTACTCATGAGGCCACCCCGCGGGCGCAACGACGCGGTACAGCCGCGGTGATCCAGCCCACGCCGGGGGCAGCAAGCCCGCAGACCCCGGCTATGGCCAGCCAGAACGACGCAAGACCGGCGTACCCGCATGCGGTCGGCCCGCGCCTGAGCGCAGGCATAACGGACCGCCGTGCGGGCTTGCTCACGTCACGCACCGTAGGCGTCAGCGCCGCCGATGAACAGCATTAGGCCCGGTGTGTCGTAAGATCGCCGGGCTCCCTCTCGCCGGGCTCCCGATCGGCGTTACCGGGGCCTACAACCCCCTGGGCCACCCCGCGCCGCCGTATCCGCCCGCGCCGCCGGGACCACTGCCACCGCCACGGCCGTGGCTGTGGCCCCGGGCGCCTCCGTTGCCGCCGGCCGGCCCATAGCCGTCGGGGCCGCCGTAACCAGCTCCGCCCGTCCCGCGCGTCCGCCGCGCGCCGGGCGGGTCCGCCGCCCACGGGGACCAGCCGGTCGCGGGCGTCCCCGATCCGGCGCCGTCCGGCGGCTGCGGCCCGGTCCGCCCCGCGCGCAGCGCGGACAGCGCGTTGCGCCAGCGGGGGAGCAGCCCGCCGGACACGTCCTCCACCGTCAGGGCATAACACAGGTGGTCCCGCCAGGCCCCGTCGATGTGCAGGTACCTGCGGCGCAATCCTTCCTCGCGGAAGCCGAGTTTCTGCACCACCCGGCGGCTGGCGTGGTTCTCCGGCCGGATGCTGGCCTCGACCCGGTGCAGCCCGACCACGAAGAAACAGTGGTCCATGGCCATGGCCAGCGCGGTCGGGGTGACCTGCCGCCCGGCGTACGCCTCGTCGATCCAGTAGCCGACTTGGGCGGACCGGGCCGAGCCCCAGGTGATGCTGCCCACCGTGAGCTGCCCGGCGAACTGCCCGGCGTAGGTGATCACCCAGGGCAGCGCGAGCCCCTGCCGTGCTTCGCGCCGCATCGTCCGGGTCATCACCAGGTAGGGGCTGATCGTGGACCGGTACAGCGGGGTCTCCGGGTTGGTCGGCTCCCAGGGGCGCAGCCAGTCGGCGTTCCGCACCCGGGCGTCCCGCCAGACCGAGGCGTCACGGGCACGCACCGGGCGCAGCCCGATGGGCTCAGCGAGCAGCCCCGGCTCGGTGATCGTCACCGGCCAGCCGCGCATACGTCCCACCTGGCCCATCATTCCCCTGTTTGTGATCGCGACGCTACCGGGCCGCCCCGATCGATCAGGCCGGACGCTGATGGTCGCCGCCGCGCGCCTGGTCGGCGGCGTGGGCCAGCACCGGCGACAGGACGTCCATGCCGTCCCGCACCCCGCCGCTGGACCCGGGCAGGTTCACGATGAGCACGGTCCCGGCCAGCCCGGCCAGGCCGCGGGACAGCATCGCCGACGGCACGCCGGCGGCTATGCCCGCCGCCCGGATCGCCTCCGCGATGCCCGGTATCTCCCGGTCGATCACCTTCCGGGTCATTTCCGGGGTCTGGTCGCCGGGGGTCAGGCCGGTGCCCCCGGTGGTCACCACGACCTGGTAGCCCTGGGCGACCGCGTCCTGCAGGGCCTTCTCCACGGGCTCGCCGTCCGGCACCACCACCGGGCCGTCCACCGTGCACCCGGCCGCGGCCAGCAGGCTGACCAGCACCGGCCCGGACCTGTCCTCGTACACGCCGGCCGAGGCCCGGTTGGACACGGTGATCGCGAGGGCGCGGAGCAGGCCGGTGCGCGGCCCGGAGGCCGCCGCCTCACCGACCGCCTCGGCCCAGGCGTCGCCGCTCACGGCCGCCGCCAGACGCCGGTCTTGCCGCCCAGTTTCTCCTCGACCCGGACGTCGGTGATCGCCGCCGCCGGGTCGATGGCCTTGACCATGTCCACCAGGGCCAGCGCCGCCGCGGCCACCGAGGTCAGCGCCTCCATCTCGACGCCGGTCCGGTCCGCGGTGCGGGTCACGGCGGTGATGTCCACCCCGTCGTCGGCCACCGCGAGCTCAACCGAGACCCCGTGCAGCGCGATCGGGTGGCACAACGGCACCAGATCCGGCGTTTTCTTCGCCCCCTGGATCCCGGCGATCCGGGCCACCGCGAGCGCGTCCCCCTTGGGCACGGTGCCCTCGCGCAGCGCCGCGACCGCCGCGGGGGCGAGCAGCACCCGGCCGGACGCGCGCGCCTCGCGGGCGGTCACCTCCTTGGCCGACACATCGACCATCCGGGCGTGCCCGGCCGCATCCACATGGGTCAGCACCGGCGGCCCCGCACCGGCGGCACCGGCCCCCGCACCGGCGGCACCGGCCCCCGCACCGGCGGCACCGGCCCCCGCACCGGCGGCACCGGCCCCGGAACCAGCGGCACCGGCGCCGTTAGCGCCCGTCGCGGAGTCGCTCATGGCAGGCACAGTACGTCCACCCCCGCGCCGTCCTCCAGCCGGGTCACCGGCTCCGGCACGATGATCAGCGCGTTCGCCCGGGCCAGCGCCCCGAGCTGGTGCGACGACTGGCCGCTCAGCGGGATCACCGTGGCCTCCGCCGGGTCGAGGCGGCCGCGCAGGTAGGACCGCTTCCCGGCCGGGGACCGCACCGGGCCGGCCAGCGCGGCGCTGACCCGGTGCAGCCGCGTCTCGGGGCGGCCCTGCAGCGCCGCCAGCGCGGGCCGGGCGAACAGCAGGAACGATACGTAGGCGCTGACCGGGTTGCCCGGCAGGGTGAAGATCGGCCGCCGCCCGGGCCCCAGCACCCCGAACCCCTGCGGCATCCCGGGCTGCATGGCGACCTTGCGGAACGTGACCGTGCCCAGTTTGGACAGGGCCGCTTTGACCACGTCGTGCTCGCCGCCCATGCTCACCCCGCCGCTGGTGACCAGCAGGTCGGCGTGCGGCAGCAGTTCCTCCAGCCGGGCCAGCACCGCGCCCGGGTCGTCCGGCAGCCGGTGCCGCTCCGCGATCGCCCCGGCCTGCCGGGCCGCCGCCGCGAGCATGAAGCTGTTCGACTCCCAGATCTGCCCGGGCACCAGCGGCGTGCCGGGCTCGGCCAGCTCGTTGCCGGTCGAGACGACCGCCACCCGTGGCCGTGGGCGGGCCAGCACGGACCCCTGCCCCGACGCCGCGAGCACAGCCAGCTCAACGGCACCAATCGGGGTCCCTGCCGCCAGCAGCAGCGTTCCTGCCGCCACGTCATCGCCGCGGCGGCGCACCGCGTTGCCCGCCGGTACCGTCTGGCGCAGGGTGACCGTCTCCCGGCCCGCGTCGGTCAGTTCCACCGGGATCACGGCGTCCGCCCCGTCCGGCAGCAGCGCGCCGGTCATGATCCGCAGGGCGGTGCCGGCCTCGACCCGGTAGTGCCCGGTGTCGCCGGCGGGGATCTCACCGGTCACCGGCAGCCGGACCGGCGAGCTCTCCGACGCACCGGCCAGGTCGGCGGCCCGGACCGCATAGCCGTCCATGGCCGAGTTGTCGAACGACGGCAGCGGGGTCGCGGCCAGCACGTCCTGCGCCAGCACGCTGCCGTCCGCGTCGGCCAGCGGCAGCCGCACCGGCCGCAGCGGCGCGATGGCGTGCAGCACCTCGTCGCGGTGCTCGTCCACCGGGATCAGGGCGGCGGCCGGCTCCGGGTGGGTCATCTCAGGTTGTCGATGTACTTGCGGAGCCAGGGCACGAACTCCGGTGCCACATCGGGCCGCTCGCAGGCGAACTGGACCACGGTGCGCAGGTACTCGACCTTGTCCCCGGTGTCGTAGCGGCGGCCGCGGAACAGCACCCCGTACACGCCGCCCCCGTCGGCCGGGTCGGTCTCGGCGAGTTCCTTGAGCGCGTCGGTGAGCTGGATCTCGCCGCCGCGTCCCGGCGGGGTCCGCTCCAGCACGCCGAACACGGCCGGGTCGCAGACGTACCGGCCGATGATGATCCAGTTACTGGGCGCGTCCTCCGCGGCCGGCTTCTCCACCAGGTCGGTGATCCGGACCACGTCGTCCTCGCCGGTCGGCTCGATGGCCGCCACGCCGTAGCTGGACACCTGGTCGGAGTCGACCTCCATCAGCGCGATGACACTCCCGCCCATCCGGGCCCGGACTTCGAGCATCCGGGGCAGCAGGCCATCGTCGGGGTGGATGAAGTCGTCGCCGAGCAGTACCGCGAAGGGTTCGCGCCCGACGTGCTTGGCGGCGCGCAGCACCGCGTGGCCCAGGCCCTTCGGGTCGCCCTGGCGCACGTAGTGCACCGTGGCCAGTTCCTTGGACTCGCGGATCAGCGCGAGTCCCTCCTCGTCGCCCTTGGCGGCCAGGGCCTCTTCCAGTTCATAGTTACGGTCGAAGTGGTCCTCGATGGATCGCTTGCTCCGGCCGGTGATCATGAGCACGTCGTCCAGGCCGGCGGAGACCGCCTCCTCGACGACGTACTGGATGGCCGGCTTGTCCACGACCGGGAGCATTTCCTTAGGCGTCGCCTTGGTCGCGGGCAGGAACCGGGTTCCCAGGCCCGCCGCCGGGACGACCGCCTTGGTCACAGCGGCGTTGTCAGGCATCCTCGTACCCTAGCCCGCAGGCGGCCCGGCAAACGCCCAGGACCCTTACCTTCCAGGCGGTTTTAACTAATGTTTCAGCTGGACCGGGATGAGTTGGACCGGAACAAGGCCGCGCTGCGGCGCCGCCTGCTGGCCACGCGCCGTCAGCTCACCGCCGAGGAGCGGTCCGCCGCCGGGCGGGCGATCCGCGACGCCGTCCTGTCACTGCCCGAGGCGCAGATGGCCGGCACGGTCGCCGCCTACTACTCGGTCGGCACCGAGCCGGACACGCACGGGCTGGTGTTCGGCCTGTGGAAGCGCGGCACCTACGTGCTGCTGCCGGTGCTGCGCGAGGACGGCGACCTGGACTGGGCGTCCTACGAGGGGCCGGACTCGCTGCGGCCCGGCCCGCGGGGGCTGACCGAGCCGGCCGAGCCGGCCCGCGGCGTGACCGCGATCACCAGCGCCGACCTGATCCTCGTCCCGGCCCTGGCGGTGGATCAGTCCGGCCAGCGGCTCGGCCGTGGCGGCGGTTCGTACGACCGCGCACTGGCGCGGGTCGGTGCGCCAGTACCGGTCGTTGCGCTGCTTTATGACCATGAGCTGCTGCCGTCCCTGCCTGCTGGCCCGCACGACCAGCCAGTGCGCCTGATCGCCCGGCCTTCCGCCGGGGTGACCAGGTTGCCGCGGGAATGAGCTACCATTTAGCAGTCGTTGAAGGTGAGTGCTAACCGTTCCCGGGACGCAGTCAGGAGGGGACCGTGCCGACCTATCAGTACCGCTGCACGGATTGCAGCGAGGATGTGGAGGTCGTGCAGAAGTTCAGCGACGACGCGCTGACGGTCTGCCCGGCCTGCCAGGGCTCGCTGCGCAAGGTCTTCTCGCCGGTCGGCATCGTATTCAAGGGGTCCGGGTTCTACCGCACCGACAGCCGCAACGGGTCCGGTGAGGGCAAGAAGAAGGAGCCGGCCGCGAAGCCGGGCGAGTCCGCCGGGTCGGCTGATTCGGCCAAGCCCGCCGCCAACGGGTCGTCGGACTCCGGGTCCGGGTCCGGGTCCGGGTCCGGGTCGTCCGGTTCGTCCGGCTCGTCCGGCTCCAAGAAGGAGACCGCGAGTTCCGCGGCGGCGTCCGCGCCGGCCGCCGCCGGTAGCTAACCTAGCCGCGTGGCACAGCGCGCGGAGATCGGCGTCATCGGCGGATCAGGCTTCTACGAGTTCCTCACCGGCGCCGACGAGGTCCGGGTGGACACCCCCTACGGGGAGCCCAGCGACCCCATCGTGACCGGTTCGGTCGCGGGGCGCACCGTGGCGTTCGTGCCCCGGCACGGCCGGGACCACCGGTTCCCGCCGCACCGGATCCCCTACCGGGCCAACCTGTGGGCGCTCCGCTCGCTCGGGGTCCAGCAGGTCCTGGCGCCGACCGCGGTCGGCTCGCTGAATCCCGCGTACGGGCCCGGCCGGCTGGCCATCCCGGACCAGATCGTGGACCGCACCAGGGGCCGCGCCCAGACCTTCTACGAGACCGGCGGGGCCGTGCACGTGCCCTTCGCCGACCCGTACTGCCCGCACGGACGGGCGCAGGCCATCGGGGCGGCCCGGCAGGCGGGCTGGGACCTCTCCGACTCAGGGACCCTCGTCGTCATCGAGGGGCCGCGCTTCTCCACTCGTGCCGAATCCCAGTGGTACGCGGCGCAGGGCTGGTCCCTCATCGGGATGACCGGGCACCCTGAGGCCGTGCTGGCCAGGGAACTGGCGCTGTGCTACACGGCGCTGGCCCTCATCACCGACACCGACGCGGGGGTCGAGGAGGGCGCGGGGGTCACTCAGGAGGAGGTGTTCCGCGTGTTCGCCTCGAATGTGGCCCGGCTGCGTGAGCTGGTGGTGGATGTCATCGGCGGGCTGCCGGTGGAGCGGACCTGCCCGTGCCCCAACGTGCTGGACGGTATCAAGCTGCCCATCGAGCTGCCCTGACCCCGCGGGCGCCTCCGGCCGGCGCTGGCCGGCGCCCGGCGCGAGGGAGCATTCAGCTGGTGGATCCATGAGCGGTGTTGATTGCCCCCCTATTTGGGGGGGCAATCAACACCGCTATGCGTTTCCGGCCGGTTCAATCCAGGTCGCCGTGCTCGATGCGGGCCAGGCGGCGCTCGCGGACCAGCTGGTCGAACTCGTGCTCCACAGTCACGCCGGACGGGCTGAGCGCGGCGAAGATGCCGGTCACGTCCCGCATGCTGATGACGCCGAGCAGTTCCCCGTCCTGCACCACCGGCAGATGCCGGATCCACCGCGCGGCCATCACCCGCGCCGCCTCGTGCAGCGGCGTGTCCGGGGGCACGGTGAAGACCTCGGTGGTCATCGCCTCGTCCACCGTGCTCCGGTCCGGGTCGGCCCCGAACGCCACCGCGCGCAGCAGGTCCCGCTCGGTGATGATCCCGGCGAGCCTGCCGCCCTCCGCTATCAGCAGGGACCCGGTCTGCTGCCGCCACATCCGCTCCGCCGCCGCCCGCAGCGTGTCCGACGCGGAATCGGTGATCGTGGCCTGGGTCATGACGTCTCGTACCTGCACCCGCGTGTGCTCCTTGGGTTGCGCCTGAGGGCCGGGAGTTGGCTCCCAGCCTATGTCCCGGAGACCCGCTGGGCGCGGGCGCGGCGCGGGCCGCCCGCGGGGCGGGCGCGGCGCGGGCCGCCCGCGACCAAGACGGACCGGTTAGGCTGGAGGTCCACGTCGGCCTGCCGGGCAGCAGGGCGGCGCTGGGCGGTTGGCCCCGATAGCTCAGCGGATAGAGCAACTGCCTCCTAAGCAGTAGGTCGCGCGTTCGAGTCGCGCTCGGGGCGCACGTGTCAACTCGCAAGTCAGGTCCCATTTGCTGGCAGTTGCGGACGATCATCAAGAGGCTTGGTTCCGGTTCCGTGCCCGTTGCGTGCCCGATCGCCTGGCGGACTGGCCGCTCTGGCGCTTGGTCCCTCGCTTGAGTTCCTTGGTGCCGAGCTGGCTGAGCGTGTCCGCGATCTGGTGCTGGCGTTCGCCGCGGCTGTGCAGGTAGACCAGCGCGGCCCGCTCGCTGTCGTGCCCCATCCGTTCCATCAGCTCGCGGAGTCTGGCCCCGGCGTTGGCGGCCAGGGTATTTCCCGTATGCCTGAGATCATGGAAATGAATTGCGGGCAGCCCGGCCGCCTTGAGCGCGGGCCGCCGGGGACTGGGGCGGGCCGTGCTCGAAGCCGCCGCCGCTGACCTGGTTGGGCTGGCGGGTCACCCGGACGATGCCCGTCTCCAGGTCGATATCGCGGCGCCCGAAGCCGCCCAGGCTCGCCCCAGTGGAGGCTGCTGAACATCGCCGGCAGAATCAGCGCGCGGTACCGCTGGCCGACCGCATCAGCGAGCGCGTATACCTGCGCGATGGTCGGCGCCGGCCGCTCAGGTGACTCCTTACATATCCGAAGTGTTGATTGACCGCGCCGAGCTGGGCAGGATGCTTGAAGTGGCTCCGCGTCGACTTGCGGCCGGACGGCGCCGCCTATCCATCTGCGGGTGACGGCCGCCAGGGAAGGAAGTTCCCGGAATGGGCGATGACAACAAGGTCCACCATGAGTACGAGCGCGTCGTGGTCAGCGGTGAAGGCGCGACGGCCCGGGAGATCCGCATCTACGGCGGCGGGGGCCGGCTGATCTTTGAGGGCTGGCAGGTTGCCGACGACAGCGGCCAGACTGCCTGGATCAGCGACGCGGCAGCCATAGCCGTCTTCGGCCAGCCGCTGTATCCCGGCGAGACGGCGGAGGCCGGCCCGCTGTGGCTCTTCGACAACTTTGCCGAGGTCAAAGAGATGGGCTCCTGTTCACCACCGTTCATGGCTGAGGTCGCCAGATCCCTCGGTGAGCGGTACGAGCCCGCTTAGGCCGGACTTCACCGCCGCACTCCAGGACAAGGTCAACGCTAACCTGTTCGCCTCCTTGCCCGGCTGGCCAGACCTAGACCTGCCGGTCCCGGCGGCCCCGCCGCCGGGCCCGGGCGTGGCACGCTGAGGGAGGAAAGAGACATGAAGCTCACAATCATCGGCGGCACCGGACTGATCGGCTCGCAGGTGGTCCAGAAGCTGACCGCAGCTGGACACCAGGCCGTCCCGGCGGCACTGTCCACCGGCCTTGATCTGATCACGGGCAAAGGGCTGGACCAGGCGCTGGAAGGCACCGAGGTCGCGGTCAACGTGGCGAACTCGCCGACATTCGACGAGGCGTCCCTGGATTTCTTCCGCACCTCCATGAACAACCTGCTGGCCGCGGGGGAACGTGCCGGTGTCCGGCATCAGGTGGTCCTCTCGATCGTCGGCGTGGACCAGGTGCCCCAACTGGTTTATTACCGTGCCAAGACCCTGCAGGAGGACCTGCTCCGCCAGGGGCCCACGCCGTACTCCATCGTCCGCGCCACCCAGTTCTTCGAATTCATGGACACGCTCGTGGCCGAGACCTCTGACGACACCACCGTTCGCCTGCCCGCTACCCGCCTCCAGCCGATCGCCGCCGCCGACGTCGCCGACGCGGTCGCCGGGGTCTCCACCGGCACCCCGCTGCGGGCCATATGGAACGTTGCCGGCCCGGATGTCTTCCCGCTCGACGAACTCGGCCGGGTCACCCTGGCAGCACAGCAGGACAACCGGACCGTGATCACCGACGACACGGCCGGCACCTTCGCGGGCGTCACCGGCGATGTGCTCACCGCAGGCCCGGACGCACATCTGGCAACCGCGCACTACCAGGACTGGATCCACACGGCCCGGTAACCGGGCAGTCGGCGACAGTACGTCGCGGGCAGAGAACACGATGTACCGGACCGGCCGCCCACGGTGGCCACTCACAAGGGGATCCGGCGCCTGCGAGGAGGACGGGAGAGGAGTGATGACCGAACTCGGGCGGTTCCGCACGCCACACAGAGGTCACAGCGCTCTGGGAGGAGTGGGTAGTGGCCCGCTAGTGACCGCCAGGTACGCGACGGGCCTCTGCGTCCGCCCGAGCTACCCTGGCCCCAGAATCGACGTCATGGCCTGAGAGGCGACGGCGACGCCGTCGCAGGTCATATACACCTGCTCCGGCCAAAAGGACAACGACCGGGATCAAGATGTACAGCAGCATGGTCATCTTGGGCCCTCTTCTCCCTGGGTTCACTCAGCGTACGCCAACGACAATAGGAAGTTAAGCGTCGTTCCCGCCTGATCAGTGGGCCAGATGAGCAGTACACCCCGTCAGGTGGCGGCGCGGTCACGGGCCATGCCAGATCTGTGCCAGAACTGACGAGGAAACGGGGTCACCTGTGGTCAGTTGCAGAGCAGGCAATCGCGTCCTGATCTCGGAAACCACCGGTCAACGAGCGACCCGAAACGATCTCCTTAGCAGTTCGGTCGGCTGGGGCCGGACGGCATGCTCGGCCGTGCCCACGGACAGGCTGTTGTTGCCCGGGCCGAGCCCTTCGGTTTAGTCGAAGCGCAGCCGCGGCCCAGTGGCGTTGATCAGGAAGCCGTAAGCGAGCCGCTCGGTGGCGGCGCCGGCACCGGCCTGGCGCTTCTGTCCGCTGGTAACTGGTGGTCAGCGGCCGCAGGCGCTGTGAGCTGCGACGATAGCGCTTCCCGCAATGTCCGGACAACTTCGGACAACCAGACCGGCCATCCCCTCTCGCGGCCGGGGCGTCACTCGTAGCACGCGCGCCAGATCGTCACGATCCGGCGTCTGTCGCGATACCGAATTGCCATGAGTGATACGAACGCGCGCGCCAAGCCCTTCCAACGGTAAGGAACCAAGGATGAGTATCGACAAAGCCGTCACGCTTGTAGCCCCCGGGGGGGTTGGCGTGGGGTTCGGCAACGCCTGGTCGCCGAGTGGAGATCGGATCGCGGTTGCTGGCCTCGCGCACTCGGTGCTCGCTTGGGACATCGCGGACCACGAGCTGATCCTTCAGGTCCAGCACGCAGGCACGGTCCCGTGTGTCGCGTGGAGCTCCGACGGGCGCATGATCGCCTCGGGGACGTCGGCTGGGGGCGTCCATCTGATCGACCCGACCGTTGGCCGCGAGCATCGCGCGGTGCGCGGACACAGCGATGAAGTGCGCTCGGTCTCCTTCTCTCCGGACGGCCGCCACCTTGCCAGCGGCGCCAACGATGGTGCCGTGCGAGTGTGGAGCGCGACAGATCTCGAACCGGTCGCGACCATCAACGCGCACAACGGTCTGGTGCGGTCGGTCGCCTGGTCACCGAACGGTTCAATGCTCGCGAGTGGCGGCCACGACAACACCGTCCGGGTTTGGAGCACTGACTCTTGGCAGGGCGCCGGCGGGCTGGCAGATCACGCCAGTTGGGTCGCGAAGGTGGCGTTCTCACCGGACGGCCGTTTCTTGGCGTCTGGGAGCGGGGACTCGACGATTCGCATCTGGGACCTGGCGTCCCAGAAGTACCGCCGGGTGCTCGACCAGTTCGACGGTTGGTGGGTGGTCGACTTCGCGTTCTCACCCGACTCGCGATTCATCGCGGCGATCAACAACGATCCCACGATCTACGTGTATGACATCGACAGTGGCGCCCTCGTCGCGAAGGTAATGGCGCCCTATGGGTCTGGCGCCATTACGTGGAGTCCCGATGGGCGACATCTCGCGACCTCCGGGTCTGAAACGATCATCTGGACTGCACCAGCGGGCCCCGCCGGGTGATACGTCGGCGGATCGTTGCGCCCGCGACGGCGATCCCTGCCGCACCGGCACGGCCCGTTGCGGCTACGGTTCACTCACCCAGCCACTGGCGGCGGACAACGAGCGTCATCTCATCCAGCGGAACCACGCTACGAGCCCTCGTTATCGTGCCATTGGCCGCCGCGTTCTCGCGCATACCGGCGCTGCTTGCGCAGCGAATCGGCGTACTTGGAGTATAGGTCCGCGGCGACCCGGTGAGTCCGGCGGGTAATCATGCGCGTCTGGAGACCGACGAGCGAGAGGAATCCCCAGATTGCCAGAACGACTGCCACCAGGAAAAGTATGACTTCCCACCATGGCAATTGGATCACCTCGATCCACAGGTCGTGTCTCGAGCCACACGTCTACCACGTCGGGCTACCCGGCGCCGTCCGTAGCAAACATGCTGGAGGCCGCACGCAGCAGAAGGGGGACACGCATATGCAGAAGGGGGACACGCATATTTCGCGCAGTCCGGCCGCCGCTGCGGCGTGGGCCCAGGCTCAGGAGGCCTGGAGGATTCGATCAAGGGTGCGGCGCCCGATGAATGACATGGTGGGATTGCTGACGGCGTAGTACCAGACCAGGCCCATGGCCTGTGCGAATGCCCATGCCTTGCCGCGTTCCCACTGCTGGTCAGCGCAGCCGAGGTCGGCACGCAGCACTTCCCGCGGGCCCGTTTCGGAGAGATGCCAGGCACCGATGAGGTCAAGGGCGGGATCAGCTGGCCCGAGGCCGCCAACATCGATGACACCAGCAAGACGCCCACCGGCGACGAGCACGTTCCCAGGTACCAGGTCGCCGTGGGTCATGACGTCCGGGTCAGCGCCTCTGGGCACTGTCCGCAGAGTTCGCCACAGCCGGCGCAGCCGAGGCACGTCCAGCAATCCCTCGCTGCGGGAGAAGCACGTATCCAGCCACTCATCCTGGGATGTCAGCACACCGCCGCGGCCCGCGCCGGTGAACGTCCGGCCGCGGGTGCCGATGGCCCGTACGCCGCGGATGAACTCCGCGAGATCATGGGCAAAGGCGGCCGACCCGCCGGGATCAGCGTCGCTGGCGACGGTGCCGGGCACCCAGGTCTGCACCGACCACGGGAGCGGGTAGCCCAGGCCGGGCTTTCCCAGCGCGACCGGCTCCGGCGTCGGGAAGCAGGTGCGTCCGGCCAGCTCGCAGGCGGCCTCAGCCTCTGCTTCAAGCGACCGCAGGGTCGCAGCGGCGTCGCCCGGCTGGATCGGGAACCGGGCCGTGAGCCGGTCGCCGATCCGGAACAGCGCGTTGACCGTGCCCTGCGACGCCACCCCCCGGACCGGCCACCGCGCCCAAGCCGGAAACTGCTCAGCCACCAGCGCGCTGACCATGCCGGTCGTCACGATCAGTTGGTTGGGGTGCATGGGCACCGGGCCAGCATTCACCGGCCTGGCACCGGGCCGCATCCCCATTTCCGGTAACCGGCCGGAACGAGCGCAGTCGGCCATGGCTGCCAGCCGCCTGGGCTATGAGTGGCCGCAAATTGACCTGCGGCTGGCCGCCTGGCTACCCTCGGCCTTATTATGCGGGCCGCCAGACTGCGGTATTCAAGACCGGCGATATCTCTGCTAGCGGTCACGGCTGTCCTGGTCCTGGCCTGGCGGGTGAGCCCCGAGCTGTTCGCGATCCTCGCCAGCCTCCTCTTCATCGTCGTTGGGTCGCTCCTGTTCGCCCGGGACGCCTGGCGGCAGACGAGCGCGGAAGGCCTCACCGCACGGGGTATCACACCGGATTCCCTCCAGCGGCTCAACACGATGGAGCCAGGGCTGCGCCGGGAGATGGCGCCCATCGTTCCGGACGCTGTCGTCCGGCGGCTGTCCGCTCCCCGCGCCCCGCGCCCGGTGGCTCCTCCGGCGGTCAGGGCAAAGCCTGCCCCAGGCGGCCGGGGCCGCCGGCGCAGCGAAGCGCTCCAGCCGGATGCCACCATCACCCTCGCTGGTGAACGGCGGGCCGCCAGCATCGATGACCTGTTTGTCGCGCTGGACAGTGACCTGATCGGGCTCCTCCCGGTGAAGAAGAAAGTGGAGGAAATTGGTTCGCTGCTGCTGATTGACCGGGCGCGGCAGCGGTTCGGGCTCTCCGCGTCCCGGCCCAACCTGCACATGTGCTTCACCGGGGCGCCGGGGACGGGGAAGACCACGGTCGCGCTGATGATGGCCGATCTGCTCCACCGGCTTGGTTACCTGGAGAAAGGTCATCTCGTGCACGCCATGCGTGATGACCTCGTGGGCCAGTACATCGGGCACACCGCGCCGAAAACCAAGCAGGTTCTCGACCACGCGATGGGCGGCGTGCTGTTTATCGACGAGGCCTACACCCTGTTCCGCGGCGAAGACTCCAGAGACTACGGCCAGGAGTGCATCGACATCCTCATGCAGGTGATGGAGAACGAGCGGGACAAACTCGTGGTGATCCTCGCTGGCTACAAGGACCGCATGGACCGCTTCTTCGAGTCGAACCCCGGCATGAGCTCACGCATCGCGCATCACCTGGACTTCGCCGAGTACGAGGTGGACGAGTTGCTCGCGATCGGACGGCTGATGCTGGGCCGGTCGTCCTACTACTTGTCAGCGGAGGCGGAGGCGGCGTTCCGCGGCTACCTGGGGCTGCGGATGACCCAGCCCCGGTTTGCCCACGCCCGCAGCGTCCGGAATGAGCTGGAAAGCGCCCGGCTCCGCCACGCGTGCCGGCTGGCCGCCGATCCGGAGCGGGCCTGGAGTAAAGACGACCTGATGCGCCTTGAGCCGTCGGACGTCCTGCCCAGCCTCGACCGGCTGACCGCCGATCTGCCGTAGCTGCCGCGTGGTTGCCGAAGGCGGATCCGGACCCGGGCTTCCGGATGCCCGAGCGCTGGGTGGACTCCCCTGCCACTCGCCGTGCCCGCAGGCAGGCCTTCGCGGCGGCGCGGGCGCGGGCCGCGGGGGAGAGCCGGGAGCAGATCCGGGCGATCTACCTGGCGGAACTGCGTACCCGGGGACTGCTCAGAATGAGGGGTTACCAGGCGCCGGTTCGGCCCCGGTGACCCGGGCGGCCGGGCCGGGCTGCCCGGGCGGGCCGGCTGCCCGGGCGGGCCGGGCTGCCCGGGCGGGCCGGGCGGACCGGAACCGGTCCGCCGGTCATCGCGGGACCGGGTGACGCTGGCGCGTCCGGGCCCGCCAGCGCGGCAGCCATACCGCCGCGGCGACCAGGACGGCCAGTCCGGGGCCGCTGTGCACGGCGAACACTCCGTACAGGCTCGGGCCGCCCCACGAGTGCTGGTAACTGGCGGGGTCGCGGTAGTGGACCACCCAGAATTCGGCGATGCCCCGGGCGACCAGATAGACCGCCACCAGGCCCCCGGTCAGCAGGCCGGCCGCACGCAGCGCCCGGCGCCGCCAGCGGCGGGAGAAGACCGCCACCACGGCCGTGATCAGGACCACGGCGACGACGGAAACGGCTGCGATACCGGGCAGGCGTGCGCCGGCTCCGTGCTGGCCCGCGCTTACCGGCAGCATACGGAGGGCAGCGGCGTCCATCACGTCACCCGCGGTCGGCGGAGCGGTGGCGGATGCGAATGAAGAGGACGAACGCTACCCACGGCGTGACTGCCCCCGCCAGGACGAGGGCCCGCAGTGGGCTGGTCGGCGGCCACAGGATGTTAGCGCTCAGCCCCGTGCGCCAGGCGATGATCTCGCAGCTCACCGAGACCAGCGCGGCCACCGCGGCCAGCAGGGCCGTGGCGTGCGCCCGCACCCGCAGACCGGCGCCGTGGGCCAGCGTGTCGGCGACCGCCCGGGGGGTCAGCCGGGTGTCCCCCAGCAGGGCGGCGAACTCGTCGCCGTACCGCTGCCGCCAGTCCCTGGGGTGCAGCGCCACCAGGGCGCGGCGGATCAGGTCCATGCCAGCCGGGCCTTCCCCGTCTCCACCACTCGCGACCACCGCTCCAGCTGCGCGGCGAGGGCCGCCCGGCCCGCCGCGGTAATCTCGTACGGCCGGCGGCGGTCATCGCTGGGCAGCGGAACGATGAGGCCCAGCTTCTCCAGCTTGGCCAGCGACCCGTAGAGCGTGCCGGGCCCGAGCCTGATCCCGGTGCGATCGGCCACGTCCGTGGTGATGGCGTAACCGTGTTTGGGCCCGTCGCAGAGCGCGAGCAGCACCAGGACGCCAGGCTCACCGAACCGGGCCAGCCCGTCGCCGTCACGTCCCTGCCTCGCCATACGTTGCATCGTATGACGTAGTAGTGCGCCGGTCAACCGTCCGGGATGGCCGTGCCCTGGTGGAAGTAGGCGCGCCACCCGGTGGAGATCCCGGCCCGGCGCCACCGGCGGCGCGAGGCGCCGAATTCGGCGAAATCGAGGTGCAGCAGCGCCTCGACCTGTGCGGGGTCCTGGCGCACGGCCGGCTCCAGCAGCCGCAGTTCGCCGGTGACCGCCGCCCGCACGTCCTCCTCCGCGTCATGAACGGCCATGCGGTGCATGATAGAAGCGATTGCCTCTAGGCTGCCGCCATGGCTAGCCTGACCGGGAAAACGGCCCTGGTGACCGGGGGTGGAACCGGTATCGGGGCGGCGATCGCCGAAGCGTTCGCCGCGGCCGGTGCCCGCGTGACGGTGACCGGCAGGCGGGCTGCGCCGCTGGCCCAGACGGTCCAGCGCATCGAGCAGGCGGGCGGGACGGCGTTCGGGCAGCCTGCGGACGTAACTGATCCCGGGGCGATGACCGGCGCCGTGGCCGGAACGGTGGACCGGTTTGGCCGGCTGGACATCGTGGTCGCCAACGCCGGTATCCAGCCACAGCGCCGCCCGGTGCTGGACTACCGGCCGGCCGACTGGCACCGGGTCCTGGACATCAACCTGTCCGGTGTGTGGAACACGGCGAAGGCCAGCGCCCCGGCACTGATCCGGTCCGGCGGCGGGGCCATGATCATTATCGGGTCGGGGATGGGACGGGTCAGCAGCGGTGGTTCCGGTGCGTACGCCGTGGCCAAGGCCGGAGTCAGCGCGCTGACCCGGGTGCTGGCGGCTGAGCTCCGCGAGTCGGGCATCGCGGTGAACGAGCTGATCCCGGGGCCGACCCGGACCCCGGGAATGGGCACGGCCGGCGAGTCCGGCGATGAGGCGGAGCGCCGGTGGACAGAAGCCGGCGAGTGGTTCAAGGACCCCGCCGAGGTCGCCCGGCTCGCGCTGTTCGTCGCGGCACTCCCGTCCCCGGGACCCACCGGCCAGGTGTTCAGCCTGGCCGGCCGCCTGCTGTAGCGCCGGGGCCCAGGCCGTTACACCCGCGGGGGGTGCGCAGCAGGCTGTAGCTCACCGTGCCTGGCCCGGCAGTCAACGACGGGACTGGTTGCGGGCCGCGATCGACGTGTTCAGCACCAGGGCGAACGCGTTCCAGCCCAGGTAAGGGACGAGGGCGGCGGCCGCCGTGCGGTCGGTGCGGGCGACCTCCCGGGCCAGCGCCACGGTGGAGGCCTCCAGCACGGCGATGACCGCCACGCCGAGCACCGGGCGGTGCCCGCGGAAGAACACCCACGGCCAGGCGGTGTTCAGCGCCAGGTTGACGCCGAGCGTGGTGGCCAGGCGGCGGCGCTGCGCCTGGCCCGCCCGGTTCCAGGCCCGGCCGGTGGCCGCCGCGGTCAGCGTGTAGAGCATGGTCCAGACCCCGCCGATGACCTGGCCGGGCGGCTGCCAGGGGGGCAGGTCCAGCCGCCGGTACCAGTCACTGTCCACGTCGGTGGCGACGCTGCCCGCCAGCGCGGCGGCGGCGGTCGCCGCTCCTGTCCCGAGAAATGCCTTGGCCGTCATGATCCAGATCTGCCCGGCGCGGCCACCTGCAATCCCGGACGCGGCGACCCAGCGGCCCGGACCCGGGCGGGCGGCGGATCAGCGGGCGGCGGACAGCGGGCGGCGGACAGCGGGCGGCGGACAGCGGGCGGCGGATCAGCGGGCGGCGGATCAGCGGGCGGGGCCTCCGGCTGAGCGCGCCCGGCCGCGCCGCGGCTGGCCCCAGCCCCGGACCGCGGGCAGCGCGGCCGCCCCGGCCGCCCGGTCCAGCTCGGCGTCCACGTCATCGCTGTCCCGGGTCCAGCGGAGGGCCGCAGTGAAGATCACCGGCAGGAAGCACACCCCCGCTACCAGCCACATCACCCCGGTGGCCAGTTCCTGATCCCCGACGGCGCTGAGCGGGCCACCCGGAGCGTAGCGGAAGGCGTGGAAGACCCCATGGTTGGCGAAACCCAGGATGTAGGCGATCACCCAGATCAGCCACATCGCGATCGCGGCGATGACGGCGCGGGCCAGGTCCCGGCTGCGCGGCTGCACCGGGACGGCCACGATCTCCAGCCAGAGGGCGGCTCCGGCGGCCAGCAGGGTGACCAGTTCCGCGACGGTCAGGGCCTGGTGCCGGGCGATCGCGTCCACGATCACGGGCAGCCGCCAGAACACCACCACCAGGCCGAACGCTACCAGGACCGCCACAGACCGCAGGAACGACGGCGGCCGCGGGCCGGACTCCGCCGGCCGCCCCGGCTGGCCCGGCCGCCCCGGCTGGCCGCGCTGGCCGGGCTGGGCCGTCAGGCTGGGCCGCTGCCATATCCTGCTCAGCACCAGCAGCGCCGGGATGACCATGGCGAACACCGCGAACTGGACGGTCTGCGCGAACACGTAGCGCCCGGCCAGCGCCGAGACCGGAGGGACCAGGCAGGCGACCGCCAGCACCACGGCGCACGCGGCCAGCCCCCGGCGCCACGGCCGGCCCGTACCCCCGGCCGCCCCGGCCGGACCTCCTGACGTCGTGCCCGAGTTGCTCACTGCGCGCTGTTCCGCCCGTTCCTCGCGTCTGGTCTGCGTTGCGGGGACCATCTTGCCGCTCCGCCGCGCCGCCCGCCAGCATCGGACGTCCGCAGCGGCCGCGGTCGCCGCGTGCCTCCCCGCCCGGACGAGGAGCAGACATTACGACGAGAGGCGAACATTACGACGAGAGGCGAACATAACGACGAGGGGCGAACATTAGCAGTCTCTTGGCTGGCTTGGCGCCAAAAAGTGACTTCAGGCCTTGTCGAAATTCGCCCGAACGTGATGAACTGGGCAGTGATGGCCTTCGGCGGGCGATATTTACCCCGGTCGTAGGGCCAGCTCGGGGGGTAGGGGGCCCTGTGTGCCCGGCTGGGGAGGCGCACAGGGCCCTCATTTATGCATAGAGAAATTCATCGCTGCATAGTTATGCCGGGCCCGTATACTGCGCCCGCTCATTCACCTCAACCGTGGTGGCCAAACCACATCGCCAGCGACCCGAACAGCCGGGGGGCCGCGCCGTGCAGCCGGGCGGGCAGCCGCATCCAGCCCGGCACGTATACCTCCGGCCGGTCCCGCTCGAGCGCGAGCCTGATCGCCTCGGCGGCCCGTTCGGCCGGCAGCGGCACCGGCAGCCTCCGGCCGTAGGGGTGGCCACGGCGGTCGAAGAACGGCGTGTTGATCACACCCGGCACCACGACGGACACCCGCACCCCGGAACCCTGCAGTTCGCGCCCGAGGCACTCGGCGAAGGAACCCAGCCCGGCCTTGGCCGCCGAGTACACCGCCTCGCCGGGCACGGCGGTGGCACCGGCGATGGAGGAGACGAAAACGATCCGGCCGCGGCCCCGGGCGGTCATCTCGGGCAGCAGCCGCCTGGTCAGCTCGATAGGAGCGGCCAGGTTGACGGCCAGGATCTCAGCGATCTTGCTGGCGTCCATCTCGGGCAGCGGCCCGCACCAGCCGACCCCGGCGTTGTTGACCAGGATGTCGATGCCGTCGCCGCCCAGCTCCTCGGCGCTGCCACCGGGCAGTTTCCCGGCCATGGCCAGCGCCGCCTCGGCCAGTTCGGCCGGGCCGTCCGGGGCGCACAGGTCGGCTTCGACGGCCAGGCCGCCTGTCTCCCGGGCCACCGCGTCCAGCCGCCGCGGGTCCCGTCCAGCGATCAGCAGCCGGGCGCCGGCGGCGGCCAGGCACCGGGCGGTGGCGGCGCCGATCCCGGACGACCCGCCGGTGACCAGCGCGACCGCGCCCCGGAGCCGCATGCGTACACCGTCTCATGGGCGCCGGATGCCGCCCCATCCGGGCTGGTCCGGAGCGCTGGCTCCCGGCCCGCCCGCCCGGCCCGCCCGGCCCGCCCGGCCCGCCCGGCCCCGCCCGGGCCCGCCCGGCCCGCCCGGCCCGCCCGGCCCGCCCGGACCGGTGAGCCGGGTGCCCCGGGCAGCGCGGGACGGCGGCCGCCGGCACTCGCCCGGGGCACCCGGCCCCGGGGCGGGGGAGCGCCCCGGGGCGGCCGTTAGGCTGGTGCGGCCGCGGGTGCCCCGGCGACCCTGGCGGATGTGTCCGCCCAGACCCGGACGATGTCGCGCATGGACAGCAGACCGGTGACCTCGTTGCCCTCGACCACCACCAGGTGCCGGAACCCGGACCGCACCATCGTCTCCGCCGCCTGCTGCAGCGTCCAGTCCGGGGAAGCGAACACCACGTCCACGGTGCGGTGCTGCGCCACCAGTTCGGCGTCCGGGTCCTGGCCCGCGGCCAGGGAATCCAGGACGTCCCGTTCGGTCAGGATGCCCACCCCGGCGTGCTGATCGTCGATCACCACGGCGGCGCCCACCCGCCGGGCCGACATCAGCCGGGCCGCTTCGCGCAGCGTGTGCGCGGGGCCAATGATGAGCACCAGGCTGGTCATGCCGTCTCGCACCTTCACGATCGATCACTCCCTGGGGCGGCTGGGAGACGCCGCACCGCACTACGGCGGGGCCGGCGGCTCAGCTGGACAGCGCGTGCTTGTGCCCTTGTGACACGCATTCACTCCAGCATCCGCGCTTGCCCCCGGGAGAGCAACCCCCCGGGCAGGTGGGGATCACGCCGGGCCGGATCAGCCGGATGGCGGAGCGTCCAGGTGCCGGAGCACCTCGGCGTGCAGCCGCCCATTGCTGCAGACCACGCTGCCGCCGTCGGGCGTGGCGCGGCCGCTGAGGTCGGTGAACGTCCCGCCCGCCTCCTCGACGATGATCTGCAGCGCGGCCAGGTCCCACAGCGACACCTCCGGCTCGGCGGAGAAGTCCACCGCGCCCTCGGCCACCAGCACATGCGACCAGAAATCGCCGTAGGCGCGGCTCCGCCAGGCCGACTGGCCCAGCGCCAGGAAGCCGTCCAGCACCCCGCTGTCCGCCCAGCCGGACAGCGAGGAATAGGAGAACGACGCGTCCTCGATGCGGGACACGTCCGACACCCGGCAGCGGGCGGCCTTGGTGAGCCCGCGCCCGGTCCAGGCGCCGTTCCCGCTCGCCGCCCACCAGCGGCGGCCGAGCAACGGGGCCGAGACCACGCCCATCACCACCCGGTCCCGGTCCATCAGGCCGATCAGCGTGGCCCACACCGGGACGCCGCGGACGTAGTTCTTGGTTCCGTCGATCGGGTCGATCACCCAGCACCGCGGGCCGCCCCCGTCCCGGCCGAACTCCTCGCCCAGCACCGCGTCGCGGGGCCGCGACCGGCGCAGCACGTTACGCAGTGACTCTTCCACGGCCTTGTCCGCGTCGGTCACCGGGGTGAGGTCCGGTTTCGCCTCGACATGCAGGTCCTGCGCCCGGAACCGGCGCGTCGTGATGTCGTCGGCCGCGTCGGCGAGGACGTGGGCGAAACGAAGGTCGTCGTCGTATCCCGCCATGGCGCGAACGGTATCCGATCAGCCCCCCACCCGGCCATGGGTGCGGCCGGCGACGGGCGCGGGGCAGCGGCTCAGGACGGCTCGTCGCCCTCCCGGCTGCGCAGCAGGCGGCGCAGCGAGTCGAGCCGCCGCACCAGGCGGGCGTCCCCGCCCCGGTCGTGAACCCACTCGTCCAGCGCGCAGTCCGGTTCCAGGTGGGTGCAGCCCGGCGGGCAGGCCGCCGTGCCGGGTGCCAGGTCGGGGAAGGCCCGCACCACCCGCTCCGGCGCGACGTGGGCCAGGCCGAACGAGCGCAGTCCTGGGGTGTCGATGAGCCAGCCCGCGCCCGGCAGCGGCAGCGCCACCGCGGACGAGGAGGTGTGCCGGCCCCGGCCGGTCACCGGGCTCACCGTCCCCACCGCCCGGTCCGCACCCGGTATCAGCGCGTTGACCAGCGTGGACTTGCCCACCCCGGAGTGCCCGACCAGGACGCTGACCCGGCCCTGCAGCGCCTCGCGCAATGGCCGGAGCCGGGCGTCGGTCAGCGGCTGGCCCAGCGTCACGTACGGGGTGCCGAGCGGCCCGTAGAGTTCCGCGATGGGCGCGGCGTCCGCCAGATCGGCCTTGGTCAGGCAGAGCAGCGGGTCCAGCCCGGCGTCGTAAGCGGCGACCAGGAACCGGTCGATGAGCCGCGGCCGGGGCGGCGGGCTGGCCAGCGCGGTCACGATGACCAGTTGGTCGGCGTTGGCGACGATCACCCGCTCGACCGGGTCGGTGTCGTCGGCGCTGCGGCGCAGTACCGAGGTGCGCGGAAAGACCCGCACCACCCGGGCCAGCGTGCCGGGGGCGCCGGAGGTGTCCCCGGCCAGCGCCACGCGGTCACCGACCACGACGCTGTGCCGGCCCAGCTCACGGGCCCGCATCGCGGTCACCGGCCGGTCGCCGATCAGGCATCCGTAGCGGCCGCGGTCCACCGCGGCGACGAACGCCTCGGGCGCGTCCTCGTGCGCGGGCCGGCGCCGGGTCCGCGGCCGGGACCCGCGTCCCGGCCGGATCCGGACGTCGTCCTCGTCCAGTCGTTCGTAGGACGGGCGGCGGTTCAGAGAGAGCGCTCCAGCATCGCCGCCCAGCTGGCGGGGAACTCCGGGAACGTCTTGCCCACGGTGGACGCGCCTGCCACCCGCAGGCCCGGCACCACCAGGCCGAGCACCGCGGCGGCCATGACCATCCGGTGATCGTCGTAGCTGGCGACCGGCCGGGTGGCCCGCAGCGGCCGTGGCCGGATCTGCAGCCCGTCCGGCCGCTCGGCGACGTCCCCGCCGAGGGCGTTGATCTCGGTGGCCAGCGCGGCCAGCCGGTCGGTCTCCTGCAGCCGCTGATGCCCGATCCCGGTCAGTACCGACGGCCCGTCGGCCAGCGCCGCGAGCGCACTGACCACCAGCGAGATCTCGCTCACGTCCGCGAGGTCCACGGTGATCCCGCGGATCCGGCCGGTGCCGGTGAGCGTCAGCCCGTCCGGCCCGGATACCCAGCTGGCCCCGAGCGCGCCGAACACCTCCAGGATCTGGCGGGCCGGCTGCGTGGTGACCGCGGGCCAGTCCCTGATGGTCACGCTGCCCCCGGTGACCAGCGCCGCCGCGAGAAACGGCGCCGCATTGACCAGGTCTGGCTCAACGGCGATCGCGTGGCTGGTGAGCCCGCCCGGGTGCACGAACCAGGTGTCCGGGCCCGCAGCGCCGTCCGGGGCGCCGGGTTCCCCCGCACCGGCGGCGGACGTGGCCGTCTCGACCGTGGCCCCCGCGTCCCGGAGCATCCGCACGGTCATCGCGATGTGCGGCGCGGAGGGGGCCCGGGGCCCCCGGTGCCTGACCTCCAGGCCTTTCTCGTAGCGCGGCGCGGCCAGCAGCAACCCGGACACCAGCTGGGAGGAGGCGGAGGCGTCCACGGTGACCAAGCCGCCGGGCAGCGTGCCGGTGCCGTGCACGGTGAACGGGATGGCCCCGCGCCCGCCGTCGTCGATGCGGGCGCCGATCCCCCGCAGCGCGTCGATGATCGCGCCGACGGGGCGTTGCGCGGCCCGGGGGTCGCCGTGGAACCGCACCGCCACCCGGGACAGCGCCGCGACCGGGGGGACGAACCGCATCACGGTGCCGGCGTTACCCACGTCCACGGCGGTGTCCGCGGCGGACCAGCCGGGGATCACCCGCCAGGCGCGGTCGGCGCCGGTGTCCACGGCCGCGCCGAGCGAGCGCAGCGCCCCGGCCATCAGCAGCGAGTCCCGGGCCCGCAGCGGCCCGGTGATCTCGGCCGGCCCGGGGGCCAGCGCGGCCAGTACCAGGGCCCGGTTGGTCATCGACTTCGAGCCGGGCAGCCGGACCGTGGCGCGCACTGGGCCGGGCGCGGCCGGGGCCGCCCAGGGCGGCGGGGCGCCGCGTTGCGCCTGCGGTTGATCCATGCTGTGAGCGTAATGGGTGCCCTGGCCGGGCCGGGAAGTGTCGGCGGTGGTGGGTACCCTGCTTTCTGTCCGGATCCGGTGCCGCGGCTTTCTGCCCGGATCCGGGCTGCGGCGGCAGTGCCGCAAGCGGAAGGCAGGTGAGGTGATGTGCGGCCGGTTCGCATCGGCCCGGAAGCGCGCTGAGCTTCTGGAAGAGTTCGAGGTGCAGCGGGACCGCACCGAGGAGCCGCTCCAGCCGGACTACAACGTGGCGCCGACCAGGCGTATCTACGCGGTGATCGAGCAGGAGCCGCCGGCCGGGGGCGCGCCGCGGGAGCAGCCGCCGCAGGACGGCGCGCCGCAGGAGACGCGGCCCGGGGCGGCCGGGGGAGACCTGGCCGGGAACGGGGCGGCCGCGGGAGACCTGGCCGGGAACGGGGCGGCGGCCCGGGAACTGCGGGTGGTCCGCTGGGGCCTGGTGCCATCCTGGGCCAAGGACGTCTCCATCGGCAGCCGGATGATCAACGCCCGGGCCGAGACGGTGGCCAGCAAACCGGCCTTCCGCCGCGCCTTCGCCCGGCACCGGTGCCTGATCCCGGCGGATGGCTACTACGAGTGGATGAAGGTGGGGGACCCGGCGCACCCGCGTAAGCAGCCGTACTTCATCCACCGGGCCGACGGCGGGGTGCTGGCCTTTGCCGGGCTGTATGAGCTGTGGCGGGACCGGTCCCGGCCGGATGAGGACCCCGGCGATTGGCTGTGGACGGCGACGATCATCACCACGCAGGCGGCGGACGAGGTCGGCCAGATCCACGACCGGATGCCGATGGTGATCGACCCGGCGCGGTGGGCCGACTGGCTCGACCCGGCCACCACGGACGCCGGGGCGCTGCATGCCCTGCTGGCCCCGGCGGTCACCGCCCACCTCGCGTCCTATCCGGTGTCCACCGAGGTCAACTCGGTCCGGAACAACGGCCCGCAGCTCATCGAGCCGGTGGCCGGGGACGGGGAAGCGGCCGCGGCACTGTTCTGACGTCCGCCCGGCGGCATTCAGCGGGCCGGCTTGCGGGCCGCGGCGATGAGGAAGATGCCGAACGACTCGTTGCCGTCGGCGCCGGTGTCGCCGAGGGCCGGCGGCGGCTGGCCGTTGCCGACGGCGGCCCACGGCGCGTCATCCTCGGTCCCGGCCGCCAGTTCCGCCCGGACCAGCCGGGAGATGGCCCCTGGGTCGCGGCGCAGCACGTGATCGACCATGGACGGCGACAGCACGGTCCGCGGCCGGATCCAGCTGACCTCCAGCCCGGCCTCGCGGAGCAGATCGGCCAGTTGCTCCGGGCCGAAACACCGGGTGATCCGCCCGTCCGGCCAGGGCACCAGCACCACCTCGCAGTGCGGCAGGTCGCTGAGCTCGGCCCAGTGGTGCTGCTCGGCCAGGATCGACATGCCCAGGACCAGTGAGTCCACGCAGGCCAGCAACTGCCCGCCGGGGCGCAGCACCCGGCTGATCTCGGCGGCCACGTCCTCGCTCATCAGGTACCGGGACAGCGCGCCGTCGTCCGCGATCACGCCGTCCACCGAGGCGTCGGCCAGGAAGCCGAGGCTGGCCGGATCGGCCACCACGGAGACGAGCTGGCCGGGGTCCCGGAGCGGCCGGGGCCCGGAATGACGCGGCCGGCTGCGCCACGGCCGGGGCGGTGCCACCGGCTGCGGGTAGCCCGGCAGTTGCGGCACGACCCGGACCACGGCGCAGCCGGAGGCGGTGGCCTGCTCGGCCGAGGTGGCCTGCGGACCGGAGATATCGACCAGGATCCCGGGCCCCGGCGGCAGCCATGCCTGCAACTGGGCCGCGGCCACGGCCCGGTGGAAACGCCAGTACGCCGTGAGCGAACTCGATCCCAGAACAGCGAGCGGGCTCGTCGTCCGTGCCGCCACGTTGACTCCATCCAGCCCGGACTGCGCACACCCGGTTCGGCGCCCGCCAGTGTGGCGGGAGCACGGTGCTGCGGCGCGAAGACCCGTGCTCGCGCAGTCCCTCTTCCTGTGATGTTCCCCGCCATGTGCGGACCTCACCTGACCTGACGGGCACGTCACGCTGTTTCCGGATTCTCTCCCGGCGCCGGGGGTCATCGGGGCCGCCCGGCCGGAATTAAGCCGCCAGGTGCCCTGTTGCACACGGCGTGGTTGTCACCGACTGTGGACCGCGCTCTCGCCTGGGGCGGCTCGACCGCTTCGAGCCCCGGGGGAGCGGGGATGTATTCTCCGGCCGATACGATCGAAGTCATCGGCTGGCAGAAGACATCTCCGAGGGGGTGGGTCAGGTAACCGAGACACTCGAGCAGCGAAGCGAGCGCTTCGAGCACGAGGTGCTGCCTTACCTGGATCAGCTCTACTCGGCCGGGCTGCGGATGACGCGGAATCCGGCGGATGCCGAGGACCTGGTCCAGGAGACCTTCGCCAAGGCATACGCGTCGTTTCACCAGTTCCAGCCAGGCACCAACCTCAAGGCGTGGCTGTTCCGGATCCTGACGAACACGTTCATCAACACCTACCGCAAAAGGCAGCGGGAGCCGCAGCGCTCAGGCGCCGAAGAGGTCGAGGACTGGCAGCTGGCCCGGGCGGCCTCGCACACCTCCTCGGGGCTCAAATCGGCCGAGGCGGAGGCGCTGGAGCGGCTGCCCGACTCCGATATCAAGAGGGCGCTGCAGGCCCTTCCGGAGGAGTTCCGCATCGCGGTCTACCTCGCTGACGTCGAGGGCTTCGCGTACAAGGAGATCGCCGACATCATGGGGACGCCAATCGGCACTGTCATGTCGCGGCTGCATCGCGGGCGGCGGCAACTGCGTGAGCTGTTGCAGGATTACGCGGCCGAGCGTGGCCTGGCCCGGACGGGTTCCGCCCGCGACGACGGCGCGGCCGACGGTGAGCTACCGGGTGGCACGCCATGAGCTGCGGGAAGCCCCACGAGACGCCCTGTAGCGAGGTGCTGGACCGGGTCTACAGCTACCTCGACGGCGAACTGGGCGACGACGGCCGCGCGAAGATCCGCCAGCACCTGGACGAGTGCGGGCCCTGCCTGCGGGAGTTCGGTCTGGAAGAGGCCGTCAAACGGCTGGTGCACAAGCACTGCGGCCACGACGTCGTGCCCGGGGATCTGCGGGTGAAAGTCCTGACCCGGATCCAGGAAGTACGGGCGACCTTCGAAGTCACCGAGTAAGCCGGCGGTACCGGCGGCACTTGCGACGCGCTTCCATTACCTTCTGTTACTTAAAAATCTACAGATAGTAGATATCTGTTATCGGGGCTACGCGATAGCGGTGCGGGCGTTACCCTGTGTCGCGAACGGGTCAAGCTGGCGGCCCGTCAGATCCGGGCTGGTAATGACGCTGGGCTGGGTGGCCCTCCTCGTTGCTGACCGCCGGGCCTGACCAGGCGGCGGCCGGGACCGATTGCGAGGGGGGGTCGTGCGCAGGCTCTCGTGCGCCGCGAGTTCGTACATCTGGGTGGTCGTCGCCGGGGCGGTCGCCGTGCTCGGGCACGTCCTGGAACCCGGGGAACATGCCCACGTCCTGGTCCCCCGGACCCTGGTCGTCCTCGCCGTCCTCTTCCTGATCTGCGACCAGAACGCCACCGCGCTCACCTCGCGCCAGTCGGCGTGGTCGCCGAGTTCCTCCGCCACGCTCGCGGCGGTCGTGCTGCTCGGTCCCCGCGGGGCCGCCCTGGTCGGGGCCTGCTCGCTGGTCAGCCTGCGCCGGAGCGGGCTGCGCGAGCGGGCCTTCAACGGGGCCATGTACACGCTGAGCGCCTTCGCGGCGGGCGAAGCCTACCTGGCTCTGGGCGGTCACGTCGGGGTGCCCGCCCCGGACTGGTTCCCGGCCGCCATCCTGGCGTTCGCGTTCGCGGCCGCGGTGCACGTCGCGGTCAACCATGGCCTGCTGTGGGGCATGCTGCTGCTGCTCCCCCCGTCCCGGGTGAGCCCGCGCCCCGGGCGCCTCGACCTGCACCTGCCGTTGCTCCTCGTGTCTGACCTGGGTTATGCCACGCTGGGGCTGCTGATCGCCGCGCTGTGGCACCTGGTCGGCCCGTTCGCCGCGGTCCTGGTGCTCATCCCGCTGTTCGTCGCCCGCTGGGCGATGGGCCAGTTCGCCGCCCAGCAGGCGGCCTACGCCGCGACGATGGCCGCCCTCTGCCAGGCGGTGGAGACGAAGGACTTCTACACCCGGGGGCACAGCGAGCGGGTTTCCCAGGGGTCCACCATGCTGGCCCGGGAGATCGGCATGGGCGCCGAGCGGGCCGAGGCGATCGGGTTCGCCGGCATGCTGCACGACGTGGGCAAGCTGGGGGTGCCGACCAAGGTGCTGCAGAAGACCGGGCCGCTCACCGAGGAGGAACTGGCCGCGATCCAGCTGCACCCGATGCGCGGCCTGGAGATCGTCCGCCAGATCGGTTTCCTGAACGAGGCCCTCGACGGGATCATGCACCACCACGAGCGGATGGACGGGAAGGGCTACCCGATGGGCCTGGCCGGGGATGAGATCCCCGAGTTCGCCCGGGTGATCGCCGTGGCCGATGCTTTCGACTCGATGACCTCCACCCGGTCCTACCGGGGGGCCCGCAGCGTCGAGGAGGCGGTCACCGAGTTGCGTAACTGCGCCGGGCACCAGTTCGATCCGGTGCTGGTGGGCGCCTTCATCGCCGCGCTGCACCGGGAAGGCTGGCGGCCCGGCAAGCCCGCGGACGTCCCGCCGGGATTCCGTCCGCAGGTCGCGGCGCAGGACCACGACGACCCCACCGCCCCGCTGCGCGTGGTCGGGAACCGCTGACCCATGACCGCCCAACGCCACCTGGCCCGCCAGTCGGCCTGGCAGTCCATGGACTCCGGGCAGTTGCTGCTGGTGGCCGCCGCGGGCGTGCTGCTGGTGGCTGCGGTGGCCCAGACGGCAGCCGCCGGCCTGGTGCAGCCGCGTACCGCGCTGGCCTTCGGCGCGCTCATCGCGCTCGGTGAACTGCTCCGCCTGGCGCTGCCCGGGGAGCGGGAGGCCGCGCCGATCGGCAGCGCCGGGGCGCTCGGTTACGCCCTGCTGGCCCGCCTGGGGGCCGGGCCGGCGCTGCAGCCGGCGCTGCAGGTGGTGGCCGTCACCGCCGTTGGCATGATCGTCGGGGCGCTGCCGCACCTGGCCGCGGGGCGCCCGGCGGGCATGGCCGGGATGGCCTCCCGGCTGCTGGCCGTGGCGTTCGTGGCCGTGGCGTTCCGGCCGATCGCCGGCCTGCCGGTGCTCGGCCAGCAGGTCTGGCTCCGGCTCGCGGTCATGCTGGCGCTCATCGTCGCCGGCTGGTTCGCCGAGTGCGTGATCCGGGCGCTCATCCGGGCCGATGCGCTGCGCGCCCGGTTCGGCGTCTCGCTGGGTGACGAGCTACGGGTCCAGCTGCCGCTGGGGGCGGCGGTGGCTGCCTCGGCCATGCTCATCGCCCTGGCGGCGGAGGCGATGGGGCTGGTCGCCCTGGCCCTGCTGATCGCGCCGCTGCTGGTCACCCAGACCGCCTTCCGGCGCTACGCCGGGATCCGGTCCACCTACCTGCAGACGGTCCGCGCCCTGGCCCGGGTCACCGAGGTCGGTGGGTACGTCGAGGACGGCCACTCCTACCGGGTCAGCCGGCTCGCCGTCGCGGTCGGCCGGGAGCTGGGCATGAGCGAGCCGGACCTGCTGCAGCTCGAGTACGCCGCGCTGATGCACGACATCGGGCAGCTGTCGCTGGCCGACCCAATCCCGGGCGGGGCCACCGTGCTGGCCGCCCCCGAGGAGCAGCAGCGCATCGCCGGCCTGGGGGCGAGCGTCATCGAGCAGGCGGGGATGCTGGACCGGGTCGCCGAGATCGTCCGCTGCCAGTGCCTCCCGTGGCGCGGCGGCCCGGTGGAACCCCCGATCGGCAGCCGGATCATCCGCGCCGCCAACGCGTTCGACGACCTGGTGGGGGGGGCGGCCGAGCGGGACCGGTGCACGGCGGCGCTGGGGCGGCTCCGGCTGGACACCGCGGCGCAGTACGACCCTGGCGTCGTGGAGGCGCTCAGCAAGGTCGCCGGGCGGTTCTACATCAGCAGCGGCCGACTGCCGGGCTGACCGGGCTACTCGATGACCGCGATGAGGTCGCCCTCCTGGACGACGTCTCCCTCCGCCACCGCCAGCCGGGTCACGGTACCGGGATCCTCGGCCAGCACCGGGATCTCCATCTTCATGGATTCCAGGATGACGAGGGTGTCGCCGTCGGCGACCGGGGCGCCCTCGGCGACGACCACCTGCCACACATTCGCCACCATCTCCGCGCGTACCTCGGCCACCGCCGCTCCCTTCCTCGTCAGCCAGCTCCCCGGCCCGGCTGGCGGGCGAAACAGTAGCAGCCGGGGCCCCGGCCGGGGCGGCGGGCCGTAGCCGTGGTCAGATCCCGGTGGTGGAGCGCGGATAGGCGACCTCGGGGTCGGTGGCCACGTTGACCAGGTACGGGACCCCCGAGTCGAACGCCCGGCGCAGCGCCGGGCCGATCTCCTCCGGCCGGGTGACCAGTTCCCCGGCGCCGCCGAGGGCGCGCACCACCTCGTCGTAGCGGCACTGCGGCTGCAGGTCGGCGGCCACGTCGTAGCCGTACAGCGCCCGCATCGGGTGCTTCTCCAGTCCCCAGGCCCCGTTGTTGCCGCAGACCATGACCACCGGGAGGCCGTGCCGGACCAGGCTGTCCGCGTCCATCAGCGAGAACCCGGCGGCGCCGTCGCCCAGCAGCAGCACCACCTGGGCGGCGGGCCGGGCCAGCCGGGCGCCGATGGCGTAGCCCAGCCCGGTGCCCAGGCAGCCGAACGGCCCTGGATCCAGCCAGCACCCCGGCTGCTTCGGCTCGATGTACTTGCCGGCGTAGGACACGAAGTCGCCGCCGTCCCCGATGAACACGGTGTCGTCGTCCAGCACCCGGGCGAGCTCGCCATAGATCCGCATCGGGTGGATCGGATCGGCGTCGCTGGCCAGCAGCGCGCTGTCCGCGACCACCGCGTTCCGGGCGGCGGCCTGCAGCTCGGGCAGCCAGTCGTCCTCCCACCGCGCCCGGGCTGGCCGCCCGGGCCAGGCGTCCCGGGCGGCCAGCCCGGTGAAGAACGCGGCCAGGTCGCCGGCGAACCGCCCGGCCAGCGCGCAGTGGCTGGCCACCTGGTCCGGTGCGTCGGCCACGTGCACGACCGAGGCCGGGCGGCCGGGCTCGCCGAACGTCCCGTAACCCAGCCGGAAGTCCAGCGGGGTGCCGGCCACGATGACCAGGTCCGCCCGGCGCAGCGCCACGGACCGGGCCCGGGTGACGAGCAGCTCGTGGCCGGCCGGCACGATGCCCCGGCCCTGGCCATTGGCGATCACTGGCAGCCGCAGCTCCTCGGCCGCGGCCCGGGCCGCCTGGTCGGCGCCGCCGGCCCAGACGTCGGAGCCGAGGATGAGCACCGGGCGCTCCGCCGCGGCGATCAGCGCCGCGATGGCTCGCACCTCAGCCGGGTCCGCGGCGCGGCCGGCCGCGGTCGGGTCCCCCGCAGCCGTCACCGGGTCCGCCGCTACCTGGCCGAACGCCGCTTCCAGCGCGAGGTCCAGGAACACCGGCCCGCGGTGCGGGGTGGCCGCCAGCCGGAACGCCTCGGTGACCCCGGTGCCGATCTTCGCTGTCTCGTGCTCGGTCCAGGCCCGCTTGGTGACCGGGCGGACCAGCTCGGGGTGATCGAACTCCTGCAGGCTGCCGGATCCCCAGCGGGCGTCCGGGGCCCGGCCCGCCAGGATGACCACGGGGGAGCCGTTGAAGTGCGCGGTGGTGATGGCGCTGACGCCGTTGGTCACGCCGGGGCCGGCGGTCAGCACGGCCAGCCCCGGGGACCGGGTGAGCCGGGCCGTCGCCTCCGCGGCGAACACGGCGCTCTGCTCGTGCCGCACGTCCACCAGCCGCATCGGCGGCTGGGCGTGCACCGCCGCGTCGTAGAGCGGGAACACGTGCCCGCCGGACAGGGTGAACATGGCCGACGCACCGGCCGCCCGGGCCGCTTCCACGGCCAGGGTGCCGCCGTGCACCAGCGGCGCTGAGCTGCCCTCGGTCATGCGGCGAGGTTACCAGCGCGTAGCTTGCCCGGTACATCCTGGCCAGCACGGCCCGGGGAAGGGCGGGTTCCCCGGGCCGCCACGGTCACTCCCGGTCGGCTGACACCGCCGTGGTGCCGGCCACGACCACCTCCTGGCTGGCCGGCGGCGTCTCCGGGTCGGCCA
Organism: uncultured Actinomycetes bacterium; assembly: GCA_963837515.1. Classification (GTDB taxonomy): domain Bacteria; phylum Actinomycetota; class Actinomycetes; order Streptosporangiales; family Streptosporangiaceae; genus RYN-230. The sequence continues at coordinate 693,855 of CAWINT010000006.1, read as the reverse complement.
CATAGTGCTCGGGCCGCGTTTCGTCGCTCCCGGCCGGCAGCCGGAACGCCCGGAACACCACCGTGAGCACGACCGCGATGACCAGGTTGAGCACGAAGGCGGTCACGGCGATGTAGACGGTGTGCCCGATCAGCGGCACGGTGTCGGAGGAGCCGCCGAAGTGCGAGCCCGGCACCCCGGGAGTGGGCACCCGGTAGGCGGCGATGGTGCCGAACACCATGGCCGCCGCCCAGCCGATGACCAGCGCCCAGCGGTGGAACCACCGGGTGTACAGGCCGGCCACGATCGCCGGGAACGTCTGCAGGATCCAGATGCCGCCCAGCAGCTGCAGGTTGATGGCGAAGGACTTGCTCAGCGCCAGCACGAAGACCAGCGCACCCGCCTTGACCACGAGCGACACCAGCTGGGACACCCGGGTCTGCTCCGCCGCGGTGGCGCCCGGGCGGAAGAACTCCACCCAGACGTTCCGGGTGAACAGGTTGGCCGCCGCGATGGACATGATGGCCGCCGGGACCAGCGCGCCGATGACGATCGCGGCGAAGCCGATCCCGGTGAACCAGCTCGGGAACATGGACTGGAACAGCAGCGGCACGGACAGCTGTGGATTCGCGCCGTTCGCCTTGACCGCCGCCGCCACCCCGGGCGCGGCGATCGCCATGTAGCCGAGCAGCGCCACCAGCCCCAGGACCAGGGAGTACGCGGGCAGGATGGCCATGTTCCGCCGGATCACGTCGCGCCGCTTGGCCGCGAAGACGCCGGTGATCGCGTGCGGGTACATGAACAGCGCCAGCGCCGAGCCGAGGGCCAGCGTGGCGTAGGCCCACTCCCCGGCCGGCGGGACGATCAGGCTGCCGAACGGCTTGCCGGTCTTCGGGTTGGTCGTGGTGAGATGGGCGTTCGCGGCGCCGAAGATGTGCCCCCAGCCGCCCAGCCGGATCGGGATGTAAATGACCGCCACGATGATCGCCACGTAGATCAGCGCGTCCTTGACGAAGGCGATCAGCGCCGGGGCGCGCAGGCCGGAGACGAACGTGTAGGCGGCGAGCGCGAGGAAGGCGATGATCAGCGGCAGGTCCTTGACGAACGGGTTGGCCGAGCCGGTCCCCACGTGCAGCACGGTCAGCACCGCCTCGATGCCGACCAGCTGGAGCGCGATGTAGGGCATGGTGGCCAGCACGCCCGTGAAGGCGACGGCGAGGGCGAGGCCACGCGAGCCGTACCGGCCGCGGACGAAGTCCGCCGGGGTCACGTAGCCGTGTACCCGGGCCACCGACCACAGCCGCGGCGCGAACACGAACACGATCGGGAACACCATGATCGTGTAGGACAGGGCGAAGAACCCGGCCGCCCCGGTGCCGAACACCAGCGCCGGCACCGCGATGAAGGTGTACGCCGTGTACAAATCGCCGCCGAGCAGGAACCAGCTGACGAAGGTGCCGAAGCCCCGCCCGCCGAGCCCCCACTCGTGCAGGTGCATGAGGTCCTCCGCGCGCCGCCACCGGGCGGCCGCGAAGCCGACCACGGTGACCACGGCGAACAGGGCCACCAGGATGCCGAACGAGACCGCGTTGAACTGCATCACCGGGCCTCACCACCCCGGTCGGCCCGGGTCGCGGTGTCCTGCTTCGCGGTGCGGCGCCGCGGCCGGGTCAGCAGGAAGGCCGCCCAGGACAATAGGGCGACGACCGGCACCAAGATGAGCTGGTACCAGTAGAAGAACGGGAAGCTGCCGAGGGTCGGCGAGGTGCGCGCGTAGATCGGGACGATGAGCGTCCCGAGCACCGCTATGAGGAGCAGGATCGCCGCTAAGGCCCAAGCTCCGGTGGGCCTGCGGCCGGGGCCGGAATGCGTCATCGCATGGTCTCCCAGCTGTCATCGGGCCACGTGCCACCCAGCCGGCGAGCTGGCGCGAGCGGGGGGCGCGCGCGTGACGTGTGTCACGTTAAGGACCAATGGTGCGATGAAACGTCCCATCCTGCAATGGTTTGCGACCCGGTTTATCCCGGTTCAGCCGGGTGACCGCGGTGTAGTCCTTGGCCGGGCCGAGGACCTGCCAGCGCTCCTCCAGCAGGTCGGGGCCGAGCACCCGGTGGGTGAGCAGATAACGGTCCGCACCGCAGCCGTGCTCCGCTTCCCCGTAGCCCTCCCGCAGGTCGAGCACGTAGAAGAAGCGGCCGTCGGCGAACCGCACCTCCGCGGTCCCGTCGGGCCGCCCCCGGAGGGCCAGGCGCCGGCCGGCTGGCCCGGTATGGCGGCCGAACCGCAGCTGACCGGACTCGCGGTAGCTCAGGTCCGCGCCGCCGGCATCGCCATTCACGGGGATGACGAGCGCGTGGCCGGTGAAATGGCCGCGGCGGGCGGACCGGCGGTCGTCGAGCACCCGGTCGAGCTGCCAGCCGCCGCGCAGGAAGGCGAGGGTGTCACTGACGTGCATGCTGCCTCATTGTCACCCACGGGAGCCGTGGTGGCCCAGTCCCCGGGCGCCGTGCTGCCCTAGCCGCTAGCGCCCGAGCGCCTTGCCGCCGCCCTGGCCTGCCTTGATATGGTCCCCTTCGACCGCCCCCCGCGTCCCGCCCCCGAGGAGCTCCCATGTCCGATGCTGTCGTGCTGCGCCGCCGCGCCTCGCTGGTGCTCGCCGACCTGCTGCCCGGCGCGCTGGCCCGGGACGCGCTGCTCGTCGTGGGCGCGGCCGGGTTCGTCGGGATGGCGGCCCAGATCTCGATCCAGCTGCCGTTCACGCCGGTGCCGATCACCGGCCAGACCCTCGGCGTGCTGCTGGCCGGTACCGCACTCGGCTGGCGGCGGGCCGGCGCGGCGCTGCTCCTGTACGCGGTGGCCGGCCTGGCCGGCGTGCCCTGGTTCGCCGATCACAGCAGCGGGTACGTCGGCGCGTCCTTCGGGTACGTGCTCGGGTTCGTGGCCGCCGCGGTGCTCTGCGGCTACCTGGCCGAGCGCGGCGCTGACCGCTCCGTGCTCCGCTCCGTGCCGGCCATGATCGCCGCCGAGGTGGTCATCTACGCGTTCGGGCTCACCTGGCTGGCGATCTACCTGCACCTGGGCGCGTCGGCGACGATCGCCGAGGGACTGACCCCGTTCCTCGCCGGGGACGCCATCAAGGCCGCCCTCGCGGCCGGCCTGCTGCCCGCCGCCTGGTGGCTGGCCGGGAACCGCCGGGACGCCGGGCGGGGCAGTGCGGCGGACGGTGCCGTTAAGTAGCGGGTTTTCCGGGGGCCGCGCCGTGGTTCCGGCGCAGCCGCGTGACCAGCTTGTACCGGTCGCCGCGGTACCTGGACTGGGCCCACTCGACCGGCTGGGCGCTGGTGTCGAACGCCAGCCGGGACAGCAGTAGCAGCGGCATCCCCACGTCTACGCCGAGCAGCCGGGCGTCGTTCGGGTCGGCCAGCACGGTCTCGATGGTCTCTTCGGCCTCGGCCAGCTCGACGTCGTAGGCCGTGGCCAGGGCCTCGTACAGCGAGGCGTACCGGTCCAGGTTGCGGCGCAGCCCGGGGAACCGCCGGGCGGGCAGGTGCGAGGTGTCGGTGGACATCGGCTCGCCGTCGGCCAGCCGCAGCCGGTGCACGCGCAGCACCCGGCTGCCGGGCGGGATGGCGAGCAGCTCGGACAGCTGCGCGTCCGCCGGGAGGTAGCTGGCATCGAGGATCTGGGTCTGCGGGTGCAGCCCGTGCGCCCGCATCCCCTGGGTGTAGCTGGCCAGTTCGAGCAGCTGAGCCACTTTCGGCTTCGCCACGAACGTGCCCTTGCCCTGCATCCGCAGCAGCCGTCCTTCCATCACCAGCTCGGCCAGGGCCTGCCGGACAGTGGTGCGTGACGTCTGGTACTGCTGGGCCAGCTCCCGCTCCGGTGGCACCGGGCTGCCTGGCACCAGGGCCTGCGTCAGCTCCAGGAGCTGTTGTTTCACCGTGTAGTACTTGGGCATCCGGGCCGGCAGGCCGGGTTGCGCGGGCTGGCCGTCGTCATGGACGGCCGGGGACGCGGTCACGGTCACCTCCTTCCGCGGATAGTTTGCGTTCCGCACATGATGCCCCAACCAGGCCGTTGGGCCTACACCCCGGCACGAATCGGCGCCGGCGAGCCGCCTGGTGCCCGCGGCACGCGGCCGGACCAGCCGGTGACGGCGATGCGCGATGATGGCAAGATGCCCACGCTCAACGACCTCGCCCGCCGTTACACGGCGCTGACGCCAGCTGACGTCGAGTGGCTGCACGCGCTGGTCTCGGACTGGCAGTTGCTGGCCGACCTGTCCTTCGCGGACCTGGTGCTGTGGGCGCCGCTGCAGGACTCCTCAGGCTGGGTGGCGCTGGCCCAGATGCGCCCGACCACCGGCCCCACCACCTTTCACGACGACGTCGTGGGGTCGTTCGCGGCCACCGGGGCCCGGCCGTTCCTGGAGTCGGCGCGGCGGGAGCGGCGGATCTGCCGCGAGGGCGACCCGGAGTGGACCCGGGGGGTGCCGGTCCGCCGGGAGTCCATCCCGGTCACCCGGGAAGGCCGGGTGATCGCGGTGATCGAGCGGAGCACCAACCTGAGCTCGGCCCGCACGCCCAGCCGCCTGGAGCTGACCTACCTCAAGGGCGCGGACGACCTGGCCCAGATGGTCGCCTCCGGGATGTTCCCGTGGCCCGGGCAGCAGCCGGCCCTGGTCCGCTCGCCCCGGGTCGGGGACGGCCTGCTCCGGCTCGGCCGCTCCGGCAAGGTCAGCTACGCGAGCCCCAACGCGCTGTCCGCGTACCGCCGGCTGGGCCTCGCGGCCGACCTGGTCGGCGCCGAGCTCGGGACGCTCACCGCGCGGCTGTGCGCCCCGGGCCGCCCCACCGACGACTCGCTCACGGTCACCGCCAGTGGCCGCGCCCCGCGGGAGACCGAGGTGGAGGGCAACGGGTCGGTGGTCCAGCTCCGGGCCATCCCGCTGGTGGTGAACGGGCTGCGCACCGGGGCGCTGGTGCTCGTCCGGGACGTGACCGAACTGCGCCGCCGCGAACGCGAGCTGATGACCAAGGACGCCACGATCCGGGAGATCCACCACCGGGTGAAGAACAACCTGCAGACCGTCGCCGCGCTGCTCCGGCTGCAGGCCCGGCGGCTGGAGGCGCCGGAGGCCCGCGCCGCGCTGGAGGAGGCGGTGCGCCGGGTGGGCTCGATCGCCACCGTGCACGAGACGCTGTCCCACGCGCCGGAGGAGATCGTGGACTTCGACGAGGTGGCCGAGCGGGTGGCGGCCATGGCCGGCGAGGTGTCGTCCGCCGAAGCACGCGTCAAACCGGTACTTAACGGCCGGTTCGGCCTGCTGCCTTCCGCCGTGGCCACGCCGCTCGCCCTGGTCCTGGCGGAACTGCTGCAGAACGCGCTGCAGCACGGCCTGGCGCCGGGCCCGGACCCGGGCCAGGAGGGGATGCTGGAGGTCACGGTGACCCGCGTCGCCGACCGGCTCACCGTCCTGGTGCAGGACAACGGGGTGGGCCTGCCGCAGGAATTCGATCTGGACTCGTCGACCAGCCTCGGCCTGCAGATCGTCCGGACCCTGGTGCTGGCCGAACTGGGCGGCCGCCTGGAGGTCAAGCCGCGGGCCGGGGGCGGCACCCGGGCCGTCGTCGACCTGCCACTGGACGCGGGTGCGTTGTTATTGCCCCCTGGCCTGGGCGGCGGGGCGGTCAGCCGGCCGGGCGGGCCGCCCTGATGACCCGCCCCGACGAGGGCTGATCAGCAGGCGTGCGCGCGGGCGCGGACCCGGCTGGCGCGCCGCTTGATGGCGCGCCGCTCGTCCTCGCTCGTGCCGCCCCACACGCCGGAGTCCTGGCCGGCTTCCAGCGCCCATTGCAGACAGGCCTCGATCGCGGGGCAGCGGCGGCAAACCTGCTTCGCTTCCTCGATCTGGAGTAGCGCGGGCCCGGTGTTCCCGATCGGGAAGAACAGCTCCGGGTCCACGTCACGGCAGGCGGCGTCGTGGCGCCAGTCCATGCGTCCACTCCTTCGTAGCGGCCGGGCTCATGGCCCGGGTTGGCCGGTCACAGCCGGTAAGCTTGTGAACGATTTCACGAGCTGGACCGTATATCGGGACCGTACTGCTTCCCGGGGGTTACTACAGCGGGCCGGCATTGTGTGCCGGACCCTGGTCCGGGCCGCGCACTCGTGACAGCGGCACCCAGACCTGCCAGATGGCAGCGCGGGGCGCCCCTCACCCGAACCGGGTTCTAGCCTGTCAAGCTCATGAATCAAACGCAAGACTATTTGGCAAAGGTTCAGCCGGTTTTCCATGTCTGATGGATCACATCTGCCGCCCTTCCGGAACTGTCAGGCAATTACCCGCAGAGCATCCGGAACGGAACGAAACGTGACCGCGTCGCGCTCTCCGACGTACTCGCCGTCCACTTGCAGGGCCACCGGCCGGGTGCCGGAGATGGTGAGGAGCCGCTCGTCATGCAGGCTGAGCACGTCCCGGCCGGACGGTGGGCCGCCCCGCCGGGAAATCATCTGCCGCAGCGCGTTGAGCGTGCCGAGGGTGCGGAGCCGGCGCAGCGCGAAAAGGTCCAGCCCGGCGTTGAATGCCGCTTCCGGGCTCGGATTCACCGGCCGGTGCCCCAGATAGGTCCAGGGCGCCGTATTGGAGACAAACCCGAAGAACAAGTGCCCGACCGGCGGCTGGCCGTCCCGTTCCAGGATGAGCGCCGGGTGCCGGCGGTCGGTAACCGCGTAGAACTGGCGCAGCGCGGTCCACAGGTACAGGCCCGGAGTGGCCGCGGCGCCGTGGGCCCGCAGTCCTTCGATGGCCCGGACCACCTCCGCGTCCAGCCCCAGCCCGGCGTTGAACGCGAAGTAGCGGCCGGGCATCCCGGCCGACTCGGCGTAGCCGAGCCCGATGCGCCGGCTCCGGCCGGCCCGGAGCGCCTCGATCACCGCCCCGGTGGCATCGACCGGGTCGCTGGCCAGCCCGAGCGCGCGGCTGAACACGTTGGCGTTCCCGCCGGGCAGCGCGGCCAGCGCGGGTACCGCGCCTGCCTCCTCGGGCTGCTTCCCCAGCAGCCCGTTGATGGCCTCGTTGACGGTGCCGTCGCCGCCGAGGGTCAGCACCAGCTGGTGGCCGTCCGAGGCGGCCGTCCGGGCCAGCGCTGCGCCGTGGCCCCGGTAGCGTGTCTCCACGACCTCCAGGTCCAGCTGTGAGGCAAGGGCGTGCGCGATGACGTCCCGGCGCAGCTGGGTGGTCGTGGTAGCCCGAGGGTTGACAATGAGAAGCGCACGCACGCGCTCAGGGTAGCGAGCACGGAGGGACGCGGAAGATGCGGGAGAGGCCGCCGAGCCTGCTCGGCGCGGCGGGAGCACAGGCCGGCGAGGCGGCCGCGGTGCTGGTGGCCAGCGTGCTGGCCGGAGTGGACACCGCCAGCGGTAAGTCCTATCAGGTGGGCAGCGGCATCGCGCTGACCCTCATCGGGGTGGTCACCGCGGCGGCCCTGGCCGGGGTGGCGATCGGGCTGTCCCGGGGCCGCCCGTGGAGCCGCACGCCCGCCATGCTGACCCAGCTGTTCGTCGGGATCGTCGGCATCTACCTCGTCCAGGGACACCGCTACGACTGGGGCGTGCCGTGCCTGGTGCTGGCGGTGGCCGGGTTGGCCGCGCTGCTGGCGCCCCCCAGCCTGCGGGCGCTGGCCCGCGAGCGCCGGCCGGGGTGACCCGGCGCTGCGGCCCCACGTGCGGTCAGTCGTCCGCGGTCAGGCCGTCCCGGAGCTGGGCGAGCGTCCGGGCCAGCAGCCGGGACACGTGCATCTGGGAGATGCCCAGCTCGATGGCGATCTGGGACTGGGTCATGTTGCCGAAGAACCGCAGCAGCAGGATCCGCTTCTCCCGGCTCGGCAACTGCTCCAGCAATGGCTTGAGCGATTCCCGGTACTCGACTCCTTCCAGCGCGTCGTCGAGCATCCCCAGCGACTCGGCGACCGCGGGGGCATCGTCGTCCCCGGAATCAGGCGCGTCCAGGGAAACGGTGGAGTAGGCATTGGCCGACTCCAGCCCTTCCAGCACCTCTTCCTCACTCATTTGCAGGTGGGCGGCGATCTCCGCGACCGTCGGCGCGCGGCCTTCCCGCTGGGCCAGGTCGCCGATGGCCTTGGTCAGCGCCAGCTTGAGTTCCTGCAGCCGCCGGGGCACCCGGACGGCCCAGCCCTTGTCCCGGAAATGCCGCTTGATCTCGCCCACGATGGTGGGCGTGGCATAGGTGGAGAACTCCACCCCGCGGGCCAGGTCGAACCGGTCGATGGACTTGATCAGGCCGATGGTGGCCACCTGGGTAAGGTCGTCCAGCCATTCCCCGCGGTTACGGAACCGGCGGGCCAGGTACTCCACCAGCGGAAGGTGCAGCTCGACCAGCTCACCGCGGATCCGCAGCCGTTCCGGATCCGCCGCGGTCAGCACCGCCAGCCGCTCGAACAGCTCGCGGGCCCGTCCCCGGTCCGGGACGGCGTGCTGGATCCGCGGTGCCGGGCCGAGGACCGTCTCGGTGACGCCGACCTCCACCTCGACTTCGACCTCGACCTCGAACCCGGCAGGCACATCCGGGTCCAGGTCGTCGGCCACCCTGGCGTCCACCTTGCGGGGCACCCGGACCCCGATCTCCTCGGTCACCCGGACCTCGACAGCGCGCGGGTCTTGCGGAGCATCACGGTCAGTGTGTTCCCCGGCCCGGACCACGCGTCCACGCTGCCGGCCAGCGCGGCCAGCACCGTCCAGGCGAAGGTGTCCCGGGCCGGCAGTTGCGCCCGCTGGGTCGCCGCCGAGATCGCGATCGTCATGCTGTCCTCGGCCAGGGTGAAGTCGCAGTCGAGGCTCGCACCCGGGGCCGTCTGGCCGAGCAGCAGGCCGCAGGCCTCATCGACCGCGATCCGCAGATCCTCGATCTCGTCCAGGGTGAAGTCGAGGCGTGCGGCCAGCCCGGCGGTGGCCGTGCGCAGCACGGACAGGTACGCTCCCTCGGCCGGCATCCGGATCGTCACCCGGTCATCGGCGGCCCGGCTCAGCTCCTCCGGAGCGTCCTGGGCGGCCCCGCCGGCCGGCTCACGAGGCACCCGGTCGCCGCGCACTGCGGTGGGCACGGCCGCGGGCGCGGTCGTCTCTTCCGTCACGGTCGTCCTCCATGCCGCCAGTCGTGCTGCGTGGCGGCGGTCATCGTGCTTCTGACTTGCAACCTACCGTCGTCGGCGAGCGCCGCCGACGCGGCACCCCGAGCGATGATCACGTAATTCACCGCTGACCAGCGCGTCGGCGCAGCTGGCCCGAGTGAGTCCCTTCGGGCCAACCCTAGGGCGCTGAACGGCCGGGCCCAAGCCCAAGCATGCCAGAGGCCGCGTGGGCAGGCGCCCACGCGGCCTCGGTGCTGCCGGTATTGCCCGGATCTGCGCCAGCCGTCAGCGGCGGGCAGCAGCGTCCGGCTGGCTGGGGGTCAGCCCCGCTTCGTCTCCCAGAAGATCTTGCTGATGTCCTCGATGCGGGCCAGCAGCTGGTCGGCCACCGCCACGTCGGTGCTGCTCTTGGTGCCGCCGCCCCCGCCGGCCAGCTTGGTGGCCTCGTTGAACAGCTGGTGCAGCTGCGGGTACTTCTCGAAGTGCGGCGGCTTGAAGTAGTCCGTCCACAGCACCCACAGGTGGTGCTTGACCAGCTCGGAGCGCTGCTCCTTGATCAGCAGTGCGCGAGTCTGGAAGGCCGGGTCCTGGCTGTCGTGGTACTTCTGGATGATTGCCTTGACGGACTCGGCCTCGATCCGCGCCTGGGCTGGGTCGTAGACACCGCAGGGCAGGTCACAGTGCGCGTGTGCGACGGTCTTCGGCTCCAGGAGACGTGCCAGCAGTCTCATCGATGCCCTTCTCTCATGTCGGATCATGGGTACCCGGGAACCGACACTACCCCGTAGACCCCGGGGCGAACCGCGGGAGGGTACATGCGCTGGCCACTGTGGCGGATCGCGGTCGCCGAGCGGTCCATGGAACCCGCGCTGCGGCCCGGGGACTGGTTGCTCACCTGGCGGGGGCTGCGGGCCGGCCGGCCGCCGCGGCTGCGGCCCGGGCAGCTGGTTATCGCCCGGCACCCACGGCACCCGGGGATGCTGCTGGTCAAGCGGGCCAGGCCGGAGCAGGACGCGCGCTGGTGGCTGGAATCCGACAACCCCGCCGCCGGGGCGGTGGATAGCCGGCAGTTCGGCCCGGTGGCCGCCCAGCTGATCGAGGCGCGCGTCCTGCTCCGGTACTGGCCGCTACGGCGGCGGTCCTGACCAGCCGCTGCGGCGCCCCGGAACACCACTGGCCCCGTCCCGGGGCGGGACGGGGCCAGTGGCTCAGCGCTGCCGGAGGCGACTGTCAGTGCGCGACGCGCTCTGGCGGTTCCTCGCCGGACTGCCGTGTGACCAGGTCCAGCATCTCCTGCCGGGGCAGCCGGACGGCCATCGCCCAGAAGTAGATCGCCAGGCTGAACACCGCCACGATGACCATGTCCCACCAGAACGGGATCCGCCCGGTGTTGTTCGGCCCGTACTGCCCCTGCCAGGAGATGATCCCGATGCCGATCAGGTAGACCGGCAGCCACTGGGCCGCCTTCCAGTCCAGCGGCGGCCGGCTCTGGTCGAACGCCATCGCGATGCCAATGAGCACGTACCCGATGACCAGCACCACGCCGAGCTTCCAGACCGTCTCGAAACCCGACCAGTAGATCAGCAGGTTGGCGATGATGAACGCAACCGGGCCGAGCACCGAGGCCCACGGCAGGCGGTAGGGGCGGTCCGCCTCCGGGACCGTCTGGCGGAGCGCGCCCATGGCCAGCGGCGCGCCGGCGTACATCAGCACGCTCGCGGCGGTCACCAGGCCGACCAGCGAGTGCCAGCTCGGGAACGGCAGCAGGAAGAACAGCCCGGCCACGAACGCGAGCAGCAGGCTCACCCACGGCACGCCGTTCTGGTCCACCTTGCCGAAGATCTGCGGGAAGTAGCGGTTGCGGGCCAGGCCGTAGCCCACACGTGAACTCGAGGTGTTGTAGATGAGGCCGGTGCCGGACGGGGAGATGATCGCGTCCAGGCGGAGAACGAACGCCAGCCAGGCCAGCCCGACCAGGCCGGCCACCCCAGCGAACGGCCCGGACAGGATGTCCGGGTTGCTGATGTTGGCGAACCCGTGGGTGAGCTGGCTGGGCGGCAGCGCGCCGATGAAGACGACCTGCAGCATGACGTAGATGGCCACGCCGATGAGGACCGCGATGATGATGGCCCGCGGCAGGTTGCGCTGCGGGTTCTTGATCTCGCCGGCCAGCTGGTCGGCCTGCTCGAACCCGAGGTAGGAGAAGATGATCCCCGCCGACGGGATCGCGCCGAACAGGGCCTTGGCGCCGTACGGCATGAAGCCGCCACCGGCGCCGAAGTTGCCGGGATGGAACTTGAACAGCAACACGATGATGGCCAGGACCGGGATCGCGACCTTCCACCAGGTGATACCGGAGTTGATCCTGTTGAACAGGCGCATCCCGAGGAAGTTGAGCGCGGTGAAGATCGCCAGCAGGAGGACCGTCATGGCGAAGCCCGTCCCGGTGACGTTCTTCGTGGTCGGGTCATAGACCGCGGGCCACCAGTGGTACAGGTACTCCATCACCGCGAAGCACTCGATCGGCGCCACGGTGATCGCCTGCACCCAGGAGAAGAAGCCGAACGAGATGCCGGCCACGCTCCCGAACGCGAAGTGCGGGAACCGCGCGGTGCCGCCGGAAACCGGGTACATCCCGCCCAGTTCGGCGTGCACGAGGGCGAGCACAATGATGGCGACGCCGCCGATGACCCAGCCCAGCAGCGCCGCCGTTCCCGCCGCCTGGGAGGCGTAGAGCGCTCCGAACAGCCAGCCCGAGCCGATAATGGAGGTCTCGGACGACCAGGTAGCGCCGATCAGGCCCATCTCACGTTTGAGGCCGACGTCCGCCGGTCTTGTCGTGGTGGCCACCGACTCAGTTGCCATGCTCGAACCTTCTTTCGGGTCCGCTTATGGGCTGCCTGCGCCCCGTGGTACGTGGGCATCCGCCCCGTGAGTAGGGCTCATGGTAATGATCGTCAAACTGGCTGAGAAGAAGGCAGCGGATTCATTTCGATAACGCGGATTACGATCCGCCCACCCCGTAGCCCGGGACGCCGCAGGTAGCAGCGCTGCGGTACGGCGCGGCACGGCAAAGTATCGTAACAAGATTTAACGGCCGCCCGACGGCGCCGGTCAGCCGGCGACGGGCCTGGCCTGTCCGCTCCCGGGGGAGCGGCGCCGTTCGTGCAGCGCGGTCACGTTGGCGGCAGGGGTACGGTGATCCGCGCAGCAGCCTTGCGACCGGGCCGCAGTGAGGTCGATGAACGAGTTCGGGCAGGCCTCGGTCTCGCAGCGGCGCAGTCGGTCGGCACCCAGTTCGGTGATCACCCGGGTCAGCCCGAGCACCGCCCCGGCGGCGTACTGGTCGGCCACCGAGCCGCTCGGGGCGTGATGCAGGTGCCAGGACTCGTCGTTATGCCGCGCGATCTGCGGGTGGATGGGGTGCCGGGTGAGCAGCGCGTTGAGGCGGCTGGCCGCGTCCTCGGGGGCGCCATCGGCGCAGGCGCCGAAGATCAGCTGCAACTCGCCGCGCAATTGCCGCAGGGCCTCGAGATCAGCCGGGCTGACCCGGCCACTCGGGTAGTCGCGCCCCGCCATCAGGGCCTGATATGCCTCGATGGAGGCAAGCTCATCTGGGCGGCTGCTACCACCTTCACCGCCGCCCGCATTTACCAAGCGCACCGCCAGCTCGGCATAGGAGATGAGATCCACTCCAGTCCTTCAGCTGCTGGGGGTTAGGGATTCCGCTTCCCCGTCGTTGAGTATGGCACAGACTCGCCGTCCCGGCCGGCCCTTCCGCCGGCCCGGGGCGGGGCGGGCCGGCGGGGGCGGCTAGTCTGCGGGCCATGTTCGCTGTCACCGCTGCCCGCATCGACCCCGGGGACCCGCTGGCTGGGCTGGAGGTGGGGGAGCGCCCGGACCCCGAGCCGGAGGACGGGTGGGCCATCGTCACCGTGCGGGCCGCCGCGCTGAACCACCACGACGTCTGGACGCTCCGCGGTGTGGGCATCCCGGCCGACCGGCTGCCCATCGTGCTGGGCTGCGACGCGGCCGGGGTCACCGAGGACGGTACCGAGGTGGTGGTGCACTCGGTGATCGGCGACCCCGCGGCGGGTGGCGGCGACGAGACGCTGGACCCGCGGCGCTCGCTGCTGTCTGAGCGTTATGACGGCACGTTCGCCGAGCGGGTGGCGGTGCCGAAGCGCAACCTGGTCCCGAAGCCGGCCGCGCTGTCCTTCGCGGAGGCGGCCTGCCTGCCCACCGCCTACCTGACCGCGTTCCGCATGCTGTTCGCGAAGTCCGGGCTGGAGCCGGGGGCCACCGTGCTGGTCCAGGGGGCGGGCGGTGGCGTGGCGACCGCGCTGATCCTGCTCGGCCGCGCGGCCGGCTTCCGGGTCTGGGCGACCAGCCGCAGCGAGGCCAAGCGGGAGCGGGCCCTGGAACTCGGTGCGGACCAGGCGTTCGCCGCCGGGGCCCGGCTGCCGGAACGGGTCGACGCGGTGATGGAGACGGTCGGCGAGGCGACCTGGGCGCACTCGCTGCGCGCGCTGCGCCCCGGCGGCCGGATCGTGGTCTCCGGCGCGACGAGCGGCGAGGTGCCGGCGGCCGAGCTGAACCGGGTGTTCTTCCTCCAGCTGTCCGTGGTCGGCTCGACCATGGGCAGCCGCGATCAGCTGGCCCGGCTGGCCCGGTTCTGCGAGCAGACCGGGGTACGGCCCCGGATCGACCGGACGCTGCCGCTGCGCGACGCCGCGGACGGGTTCGCCGCCATGATCTCCGGCGACCTGTTCGGCAAGGTCGTCTTCACGCCCTGAGCTGCGCCGGGCCGGACCCGGTCGGTTACTGGCGGCAGAGCGCCAGAAGGTGGCGATCCGGCTTACTGGTGGTAGTCCGCCAGGAAGGTGGCGATCCGGCTGATGGCGTCGTCCAGCACGTCCAGCCCGGCCAGGAAGACCAGCCGCAGGTGGTCCGGGGTGGCCAGGTTGAACCCGGTGCCGTGGGTCAGCAGCAGGTGCTGCTGCTCCAGCAGGTCGATGACGAGCTGCTGGTCGTCGGTGATCTTGTAGACGTCCGGGTCCAGCCGGGGGAACACGTACAGGGCGCCGGCCGGCTTGACGCAGTCCACGCCGGGGATCTCGTTCAGCCGCTGCCAGGCGAAGTCCCGCTGGTCCCGGAGCCGGCCGCCGGGCTGCAGCAGCGCGGTGATGCTCTGCGGCCCGCCGAGCGCCGCCTGGATGGCGAACTGGGACGGCACGTTGGGGCACATCCGCATGTTGGCCAGCAGTTCCAGCCCTTCCAGGTAGCCGGCCGCGTCGCGCCGTGGGCCGCTGACCACCAGCCAGCCGGACCGGAAACCGGGGGCCCGGTAGGTCTTGGACAGCCCGGACAGGGTGAGCACCACCAGGTCGGGGGCGAGGGCCGCGACGGACTGGTGTACCGCACCGTCGTAAAGGATCTTGTCGTAGATCTCGTCGGCCAGCACCAGCAGGCCGTGCCGGCGGGCCAGGTCGAGCAGGCCGAGCAGGATCTCCTTCGAGTACACCGCCCCGGTGGGGTTGTTCGGATTGATGATCACCAGCGCCCGGGTGTCTGGAGTGATCTTGGCCGCCACGTCGTCCAGGTCGGGCTGCCAGCCGGCCTGCTCGTCACACCGGTAGTGCGCCGCCCGCGCGCCGCACAGGATGACCGCGCCGGTCCACAGCGGGTAGTCGGGGCTCGGCACCAGCACCTCGTCCCCCGGGTCCAGCAGGGCCTGCAGCGCCATGACGATCAGCTCGGAGACCCCGTTGCCGAGGTAGACGTCGTCCGGGCCGACCCCGGGCACGCCGACCGAGGCATAGTGCTGGGCCACGGCCAGCCGTGCCGATCCGATCCCGCGGGCGTCGCTGTACCCCTGGGCGTCGGCGATGTTCCGCACCACCTCGTGCACCACCGGGTCGGGGGCGTTCAGCCCGAACGGCGCGGTGTTGCCGATGTTGAGCTTGAGGATGAGGTGGCCCTCGGCCTCCAGCTGGCGGGCTCGCCGCAGCACCGGCCCGCGGATGTCGTACCGGACGTTGTTGAGCCTGCTCGCCTGCGGCAGCGACACCGCGTACCTCCTGCGTTCCGGGAGCGAGCTCCGCCCGGCGAGGCCGGCGAACGGCGCTGCGGCGGTCACGGAGCGAATCAACAGCCTATCTTCAATCCTGCCCGCCGACCTGGCGACTAGTTTTCCGGGGGCCGTTTCCCGCCCGGCTCGCTTCCGGGAGGCCGTTTCCCGCCCGGCTCGCCCGGCTCAGCGGTGCGCTCGTCCCGGCCGGCCCGGAATACCTCGGCCCGGATCCGGTCGAGCGCGTCGTCCAGGATCGTCCGCAGCTCGCTGGCGGCCTGCCCACTGGCCTCATGGGCATGCGCCGCGGCGGACCGTAGGTCGGCGGTGAACTGCCGGGCCAGGCCCTCCAGATCCCGGGGGTTCCAGCCTGCGGCGGCCCAGTCCGCGGCGCCCCGTTCGGCCGGGCCCCAGCCCGCGCCGCCCCAGCCCTGGTCCCGGCCGCCTTGGCCGGCCTGCTCGCCGCCAGCCTGCTCGCCGCGCGGCGCCTGGGCCGCTTCCGACTCCAGCCGTTCCCCTTCCGCTTCCAGCCGCTCGCGCTCGGCTTCGAGCCGTTCCCGCTCGGCTTCCAGCCGTTCCCGCTCGGCGTCCAGCCACGCCCGCTGCGCATCCAGGCGCTGCTGCTCGGCCTCTAGCCGCTGCCATTCGGCCAGCAGCCGTTCCCGCTCCCCCGATGGCGGGTGCCCTGACGACGGCTCGCCCCTTGACGGCTCGCTCCTTGACGGCTCGCTCCTTGACGGCTCGCCTCCTGACGGCTGGCCCCCTGATGCCCCGCCGGCCGGCGGCGGCTCACCCGCCGCCGCCCCGCCTGCCGCCGCCCCGCCTGCCGCCGCCTCGCCTGCCGCCGCCTCGCCTGCCGCCGCCCCGCCTGCCGCCGCGGGCCGCCGCCGGCCGCCGATCCCCGCTGCACGTCCCGGGCCGCGAAGCTCAGCTCGCGGCGCAGGTTGCGCATCGTCTCCCGGACGTCCTCGGTCACCTCCCGGGCGATGTCCCGGACCGAGGCGGTGATCTCCTCCTCCAGCTCGAACAGGTCACCGGACCGGTTCCGCAGTTCCTCCCGGCCCTGTTCGGTGATCCGGTACACCTTCCGGCCGTCCACCTCGTCGTGGGTGACCAGCCCCTCCTCCTCCAGGCGGGCCAACCGCGGGTAGATGGTGCCTGGCGACGGGGCGTACACGCCCATGAACCGGTCCTGCAGCAGCCGGATCACCTCGTAGCCGTGCCGGGGCGCTTCGTCCAGCAGCTTGAGCAGGTACAGCCGGAGCCGGCCGTGCCGGAAGACGGGGCTCATCGCGCACCTCCGGCCGGGCTGGCGGTCGCGGCCGGCGGTGGGTCCGCCCGCCGCAGCAGGGTGATCGGCCCGGACATCGAACGCACGCTGACCCGGCCGGCCCCACCCGCCCCGAGCTGGCCGTTGAGCATGGTGGTGCCCGGCTTGCGGGTGGCGTGCAACCCGGGGAACTCGCTGCAGACCCGCCCGGTGGCCGACCGCAGGTCGACCTGTGCGGCCGCCTGGCCGGGCAGCCGGATGGCGACCGGGCCGGACACCGTGCCCACGCTGAGCCGCCCGTCCCGGTCCAGGTCGAGGTCCGCGTTGATCTGCCCGCTGACCGTCTTCGCCTGCAGCTGGCGGACCGAGCCGCCGGCCAGGGTGAGGTCCCCGGACACTGAGCGCCATCCGATCCGGCCCGCCACGGCCAGGGCGTCCACGTGGCCGGAGACGGTCGTGGCGTCCACGTCGCCGGTGACCCCGTCCAGGGTGACCCCGCCGGAGCCGAGCTTGACCGAGGTGGGCGCCATGATCCCGGACACGGTGGCCCGGGCGGTCAGCACCACCAGCTGGACCGGGCAGGAGGGCGGGACGGTCACGGTGATGGCCGCCCGGGGCAGCTGCGGGCGCAGCCAGCCCAGCATTCCCTCCCAGGTCAGCTCCTCATAGCCGACGTTCAGCACGCCGTCGGTGCAGCTGACCTGCAGGGGCTGACCGGAGATGCGGTCAACGTCGCACCGGCACCGGTCGTCCGCGGCGAGTACCGCGACCGACCCGCCGAACGCCCGTACCCGCAGCGAGGTGACCTGATCGAAGTCGAGGGTGGTGGGTGATCCCACGGTCCAGCGCGGCATCGGGCGGTCCTTTCCGGGGGCACCAGCGGAGCGGGCACCCGGTGCTGCCGGACCGGGCGGGCCACGGACCGGGGAACGGCGCGCTGGGCACCCAGCAACACGATATGTCGCGTTGCCCAGAAGTCAAGATGTATCGCGAAACGCCAGGCTGGTCCGCCGTGGCGCCCGGGCAGACTTCTAGTCGTTCAGGTCGCCCAGGGGTTCCAGGTCGTGATCCGGCCCGGGCGGCAGGTCCTCGTCGTCGTCGTCCAGCCGGGCCAGCCAGGTGGCCAGCCGGTCCACTGCCTGCTCCGACTCCGGGTGCAGGTCGATGAACTCGGTCAGCCGTTCGGCCAGCCAGCCCAGGCTGACCTCTTCCTCGCCCCGGCGGCTCTGCAGTTCCTCGATGCCGCGGTCGGTGAAGTACACCGGTCAGCCCAGCTGCAACGCGTCGTCCACCACGGCCTTGTGCCCGGCGGCGTGCTTGGTCGCCGAGCCGGCGGCCGGGGCCGAACTGGCGGGCAGTGACACGCGGCCCACCGGACGGCCCAGGACCTCCGGCAGCTTGAGCGCCATCGTGGGCCAGGCGCCCATGTTGGCCGGTTCTTCCTGCACCCAGAGGACCTCCGCCGTGTCCGGGTACCGGCCGACCTCCGCCCGCAGCTCGGTGTCCGGCAGCGGGTAGAGCCGCTCGACCCGGATGACCGCGGTGTCCGCCCGCCCGCCCGCCGCGCGCTCGCGGGCCAGGTCGTAGTAGATCTTCCCGCCGCACAGCAGCACCCGTCGCACGCCGGCCGGGTCCCCCTCCGCATGGTCGGCGATCACCGGGCGGAACGACCCGCTGGCGAACTCGGACACCGCCGAGGTGGCGTCCTTGAGCCGGAGCATCGACTTGGGCGTGAAGACGACCAGCGGGGTGCGCCGCCCGGACAGCGCCTGCCAGCGCAGCAGGTGGAAGTAGTTGGCCGGGGTGGTCGGGATGGCCACGGTCATGTTGCCCTGCGCGCACAGGGACAGGAACCGCTCGATCCGGGCCGAGGAGTGGTCCGGGCCCTGCCCCTCGTAGCCGTGCGGCAGCAGCAGCACGACCGACGACTGCTGGCCCCACTTCTGCTCACCGGAGCTGATGAACTCGTCCAGGATCGTCTGCGCCCCGTTGACGAAGTCACCGAACTGCGCTTCCCAGCACACCAGAGCCTCCGGCCGGGCGACCGAGTAGCCGTACTCGAAGCCCACCGCGGCGTACTCCGACAGCAGCGAGTCGTACGCGTGGAACCGCGCCCCCGCCGAGTTGAACGAGCGCAGCGGGGTGTGCTCCGCGCCGGTGTGCCGGTCCACCAGCACCGCGTGCCGCTGGCCGAACGTGCCGCGCCGGGTGTCCTGGCCGACGAGCCGCACCGGGTGCCCGTCCATCAGCACCGAGCCGAAGGCCAGCAGTTCGCCGGTCGCCCAGTCGATCGCGTTCTGCTCCACCATCGTGGCCCGGCGGCCCAGCAGCGGCTGCAGCCGCGGGTGCGGGGTGAACCCCTCGGGCAGGTTGAGCTGGGTGTTGACGATCTGCTTGATGGCCTCTTCGGAGATCGCGGTGCGCGCGGCGGTGTGGTCGATCGGCTCCGGCGCCGCCCGGTCCGGGCGGACCACCGCCCCCGGGTCCATCGGCCGCTTGGCCGCCTCCCGGGTTTCGGTGAAGGCCCGCTCCAGGTGCTGCTGGTAGTCCCGCAGCGCCTGCTCGGCCTCCTCCATCGTGATGTCGCCCCGGCCGATCAGCGCCTCGGTGTACAGCTTGCGGATGGACCGCTTCGCGTCGATGAGGTCGTACATGAGCGGCTGGGTGAACGACGGGTTGTCCGCCTCGTTGTGCCCACGGCGCCGGTAACAGATCAGGTCGATGACCACGTCCTTGCGGAACTGCTGCCGGTAGGCGAAGGCCAGCCGCCCGACCCGCACCACGGCCTCCGGGTCGTCCCCGTTGACGTGGAAGATGGGCGCCTGGATCATCCGGGCCACGTCGGTGGCGTACACGCTCGACCGGGACTCCGCGGGGGCGGTGGTGAAGCCGACCTGGTTGTTCACCACGATGTGCACGGTGCCACCGGTGCGGTAACCGCGCAGCTGGGACAGGTTCAGCGTCTCGGCCACCACGCCCTGCCCGGCGAACGCGGCGTCCCCGTGGATCAGCACGGGCAGCACGGTGAAGCCGGGCTCACCCTTGTCGATGACATCCTGCTTGGCCCGGACCACGCCTTCCAGGACCGGGTCCACCGCCTCCAGGTGGCTGGGGTTGGCCACCAGCGAGGTCGGGATCGTGGCGCCGTTGCCGGCGGTGAACACGCCGTCCGCGCCCAGGTGGTACTTCACGTCCCCGGAACCGTGCGTGCTGCGTGGGTCGAGGTTGCCCTCGAACTCCTGGAAGATCTGCGCGTAGGACTTGCCGACGATGTTGGCCAGCACGTTGAGCCGGCCGCGGTGGGCCATCCCGACGACGGCCTCGTCCAGGTCGGCTCCAGCCGCCTCGGCCAGTACCGCGTCCAGCAGTGGGATCAGCGACTCCCCGCCCTCCAGTGAGAAGCGCCGCTGGCCCACGTACTTGGTCTGCAGGAACATCTCGAACGCCTCGGCCACGTTGAGCCGGGCCAGGATGTGCATCTGCTCCCCGTGGCCGGGCCGGTCGTGCGGCCGTTCCACCCGGTCCTGGATCCAGGCCCGCTCCTCGGGGTTCTGGATGTGCATGTACTCCACGCCGACGGTGCGGCAGTAGGAGTCGCGCAGCACGCCGAGGATCTCGCGCAGCTTCATCAGCGGCTTGCCGCCGAAGCCCCCGGTGGGGAACTCCCGCTCCAGGTCCCACAGGGTCAGCCCGTGCTGGTTGATGTCCAGGTCCGGGTGCTTGCGCTGCTTGTACTCCAGCGGGTCGGTGTCGGCCATCAGGTGGCCGCGGACCCGGTAGGCATGGATGAGCTCGTGCACCCGGGCGGGCCTGGTGACGTCGTCCTCGTGCCCGGCCGGGATGTCCCGGACCCAGCGGACCGGCTCGTAGGGGATCTTCAGCGCCGCGAAGACCTCGTCCCAGAAGCCGCGCTCGCCGAGCAGCAGCTGGTGGATCTGGCGGAGGAACTCGCCGGACACCGCGCCCTGGATGATCCGGTGATCGTAGGTGGAGGTCAGCGTGACCGACTTGCTGATCGCCAGCCGGGCCATTGTCTCCTCGGCCGCGCCCTGGTAGGCGGCCGGGTACTCCATCGCGCCGACGCCGACGATGCAGCCCTGCCCGGCCATCAGCCGGGGCACCGAGTGCTCGGTGCCGATCGTGCCCGGGTTGGTCAGCGTGATCGTGGTGCCCGCGTAGTCCTGCACGGTCAGCTTGCCGGTGCGGGCGCGGCGGACCACGTCCTCGTAGGCCATCCAGAACTGGCGGAAGTCCAGGGCCTCGGCCGCCTTGACCGAGGGCACGAGCAGCTGCCGGGATCCGTCCTTCGCGGTCACGTCGATGGCCAGGCCCAGGTTGACGTGCTCCGGCTCGGCCAGGGCAGGCTTGCCCTCGACCTCGTTGTAGGCGTAGTTCATCTCCGGCACCGCGGCCAGCGCCCGGATCACCGCGTACCCGATGAGGTGGGTGAACGAGACCTTGCCGCCCCGGCCCCGGGCCAGGTGGTTGTTGATCACGATCCGGTTGTCGATGAGCAGCTTGGCCGGGATGGTCCGGACGCTGGTCGCCGTCGGCACGCTCAGGCTGGCCGCCATGTTGACCGCGGTCCGGGCGGCCGCGCCGCGCAGCCGGACGACCTCCGCTCCCGCCGGTCCCGGCTGGGCCTCGGCCGGCTGGGCCTCGGCCGGCTGAGCGGGGGCCGGGTGGGCCTGGGCCGGGTGGGCCTGGGCCGGCTGAGCGGGTGCGCTGGGCTGGCCGGGGCCGGGCCGGCCGGTGGGCGGCGGCGCGGGCGGGGCGCTGGGCGCGCCGCCCGGCGGCCGGCCCGGGGCTGGTGCCGAGGTCGGGGCGGCCGGGCGGGGGCCGGCGGGACCGGCTCCCGGGCCACCGGGACCGGCTCCCCGGCCACCGGGACCGGCCGGGGCCGGGGCGGCCGGGCGGCCGGGCGCCCCGGCCGGGGCGGTGCCGTTCGTGACCGGGGCGGCCGTCCCGGTCACGCGGTGGCCCGGCGCGCGGCGGTCACCGCCGGGCGGGGTGTAGTCGGCGAAGAAGTTCCACCACGCCATGTCCACTGAACCGGGATCGGCCAGGTAGCGCTGGTAAAGCTCATCTACCAGCCATTCATTGGGGCCGAAATCGGTGCTGGCCGCGCCGTCGGCGGGGTGCTCGTGCCCGGGACCGTCGCCGCGGTGCGGCGTGGCTCCGGTCGCGTCTGCCTCGTTGAGGTCCGCCGACTGCGGCGACTCAGAAGACATGGCGGACATCGCCCTCTTCCGATGCTGGATAAATGTGACTGCCCGGCGTCCAGGCTACCGCCGCGGCAGGGCCCGGCCACCGGGCCACGACCTCATGATCGCGCCGACATGCGCTCCCTGTCATGGGGTGAGAGCCAGTTCACGTACGGCCCCTTCGGCACGATCCGGTTGGGATTGATCCAGTCCTGGGTCTGGTAGTAGTGCCGCTTTATCTGGGCGAAGTCGGTCGTGTCGCCGAACCCGGGGGTCTGGTAGAGATCACGCGCGTAACCCCACAGGCCCGGGTAATCGACCAGCCGATTCAGGTTGCACTTGTAAAGCACGTAGTAGACCGCGTCGAAGCGGGCCAGGGTGGGATAGAGCCGCACGTCGGCCTCGGTGATGCTGTCGCCCAGCAGGTAGCGGCGCCGCACCAGCCGTTCCTCCAGCGCGTTGAGCGTGCTGAAGAGGGTGTCGAACGCCTCCTCGTACGCGGCTTGACTGCTGGCCAGCCCGGCCTTGTACACGCCGTTGTTCACCGCGTGGTAGATCAGCGTGCTGAGCGCGTCGATCTCGGTCCGCTGGGGGGCCGGGTACAGGTCGGGGGCGCCCGGCCGGTGATAGCCGCGGAACTCCGTCTCGAAGGAGATCGTGATCTGCTGGAAGTCGTTGTCCACGATCCGCTGGCTGCGGGTGTCCCAGACGAATGGCACG
The DNA here is from genome assembly GCA_963837515.1 of uncultured Actinomycetes bacterium. Lineage (GTDB taxonomy): Bacteria > Actinomycetota > Actinomycetes > Streptosporangiales > Streptosporangiaceae > RYN-230. The sequence goes on along the minus strand of CAWINT010000006.1, from coordinate 671,466 downwards.
GTGAACCGGCCGCGGAAGCCGGGGTCGGTGATCAGGTAGAGGTCGGAGACGAACCGGGCGCCGGTGACCGGGTCCACGCCGCCGTTGCTGGCCGGGAAGCGCCAGCCCCGCTCGTCCCGGATGGGGTTGACCAGGCTCAGCCCGACCACCCTTTCCAGTCCCAGCAGGCGGCGCACGATCATGGCGCGCTGCGCCCAGGGATCGGCGAGTGACGCGTACAGCTGGTATCGGCCTGGTTCTGCCAGGTACCCGCTCGACCCATCGCCTGTGATCCGGGTGGCGAACGTGTTCGCCGGACGCACGAAGCCGCCAGTCGGCGCCACGTCAGGACCTGTGTCGGGAGTAACTGGCATCCTCCTCCCTTCCACTGATGCTGGTCCGGTCACGTCCGGTTTGTCAGCCGATGATGCCTGGCCCGGCGGCCGGTGGGAAGGGCTGCCGGGTGGTCTGCGGCGCTGGAGGGGCAGTCAGCCGCCTGGACCGGGCGGGCCCGCAACGCGCCGCCCTGGTTCCGCGTCACTAGCATCGCACCGCACCCGCCTCCGGGACTTCAAGAGGGGCAGGCTCGGGGGGAGTCACCGGCCCATCCGATCGGATGGACATGCGACCGGATGGGCCGCACATCGGACCTGGATGACGAAATAAGCACGCAGGGGCGATTTCCTCCCCCAGCCGGAAGCGCCTTTCCGGGACGGCCGGTCCCGATGCCTAGCATGGGTAACTGGGAGGTGGCGGAAAGTGCGCGAGTTCGGTGAGCTCGAGTCCGCGATCATGGATGTAGCGTGGGCCGGCGACCGGCCGTACCTGGTCCGGGAGGTCCGCGAGCGGCTGGCCTACAACCGCCCCGTCGCCTACACCACCGTGATGACGGTGATGAACATCCTGCATGGCAAGGGCGTGCTGTGCCGGGAGAAGCACGGCCGGGCCTGGCGCTACTGGCCGGCCGAGTCCCGGGAAGACCACGACGCCCGGCTGATGACCGAGGTGCTCCACTCCGGCGGCGATCAGTACCTCACCATGCTCCGCTTCGTGGAGCGGGTCAGCGAGGAAGAGCGCGAGAGCCTGCGCAGCGCCGTGCTGAGTACCCGCCCGGCGCATCTGGCCGCCTCCTGATCCGCCCAGGCGCGCCACCCCACGTAGCCGGCTTGCTCAGGCGCGCCCCGGTTCTGTCCTAATTTAATTAGCCGTGATTTGTCCGGCACTCTGGGGTGAAGACTCACGGGAGAGCGCGCTCCGGGGTGATGAGCGGGAGTGGCGGCTGGTTAGTGGGGGAAGATGTCGGGGCGGCGGTGCTCCAGGGCGGGGAGGCGGTCCCGCACCCGGGCGGTGAACGCGGTGTCCACCTCGCCGGTGCCGATCCCGGGGAACGGGCCCAGGTCGAGGCGGACCGTGCCCATCGGATCCACCAGCAGGCTGCGGCCGATCCCGGTTGGCGCCCGGGTGGGCGGCGACTCAGGGTCGGGGACCTGCCCGGCCGCGGCCACCCACACCGTGTTCTCGATGGCGCGGGCGCGCACCAAGGTCACCCAGTGCTCCTCCTTGAACAGTCCCGCAGCCCAGGCGGCGGGCACGGCGAGCAGGTCCGCGCCGCGGGCCACCAGGTCCCGGGCCAGTTCCGGGAAGCGGATGTCGTAACACGTCAGCAGCCCCACCCGCAGGCCGTCCAGATCGGCCAGCACCGGCTCGGACCCCGGCGCGACCACCTTGGACTCGGTCTCGCCGAGCGAGTCGAACAGGTGGATCTTGCGGTAGGCGGCGACCCGGGTGCCGGATGAGTCGTAGGTGACCGCGGTGTTGTACACCCGGCCGTCGGGGGCCGGCTCGAAGACCCCGGCCACCAGCCCGGTCCCGGTCTCCCGGGCCGCGGCGGCCAGACCCGCGCCGAACGGGCCGTCCAGGGGTTCCGCCACCAGCTGCAGGTCGCTGCCGAACCGCGCCTGCGTTGCCTCCGGGAAAACGGCCAGGTCCGCGCCGTCGGCGCTGGCCCGGGCCAGCGCCTCGCGGACGCGGCGCAGGTTGACCCCGGGATCCGGGCTGACCGGCAGCTGGGCCAGGGCGATGCGCATACCCGCAGGGTAATCCACCGCCGCGGCGGGAGAGCGGGCGGCCAGCCGCGCGGCGCGGGACCACGCGGCCGGCCGCCGTTCGCGGCACCGGGTGGCGCGGCATGATCTGATGACAGCGTGGAACCGATGCCGTTGCCCCGCAGCTCACTCAGCCGCCCGCTGCTGAACCGCCGCCTGACCGGGATGGGCACGACCATCTTCGCCGAGATGTCCGCGCTGGCCCTGGCCACTGGATCGGTCAATCTCGGCCAGGGTTTCCCGGACACCGACGGGCCGGCCGAGATCGCCGAGGCGGCGGCCGCGGCGATTCTGGCGGGCCGCGGCAATCAGTACCCGCCCGGCCCGGGCGTCCCGGAACTGCGGCAGGCGGTGGCCGCCCACCAGAAGCGGTTCTACGGCCTGGAGGTTGACCCGGACGCCGAAGTGCTGGTGACGGCCGGGGCTACCGAGGGCATCGCGGCGGCGCTGATCGCGCTGCTGGAGCCGGGCGACGAGGCCATCGCGTTTGAGCCGTACTACGACTCCTACGCCGCATGCGTGGCGATGGCTGGGGGGACCCGGGTCCCGGTGACACTCCGGCCGCCCGGGTTCCGCCCCGACCTGGACGCGCTGCGCGCCGCGGTCACCCCACGGACCCGGCTCATCCTGCTCAATTCCCCGCACAACCCGACCGGGGCGGTGTTCACCCGCGACGAGCTCGCCGGGATCGCCGCCGTGGCCTGCGAGCACGACCTGCTGGTCGTGTCCGACGAGGTCTACGAGCACCTCATCTTCGAGGGCGAGCACATGCCGGTCGCCGGCCTGCCCGGGATGCGTGAGCGCACCGTCACGATCAGTTCGGCGGCCAAGACGTTCTCCTTCACCGGCTGGAAGGTCGGCTGGGTGACCGGCCCCCCTGAGCTGGTAACCGCGGTGCGCACCGTCAAGCAGTTCCTGACCTACGTGACCGGCGGCCCGTTCCAGTACGCCATCGCCCAGGCGCTGGCCCTGCCCGACGCCTACTTCGCCGCTATCAGCGCCGACCTGCGCGCCCGGCGCGACCTGCTCTGCGCCGGGCTGGCCGACGTGGGGTTCAAGGTGTACCGGCCGGCCGGGACCTACTTCGTCACCACCGACGTCCGGCCGCTCGGCTGGGACGACGGCCTGGAGTTCTGCGCCGCGCTGCCGGGCCGGGCCGGTGTGGTGGCCATCCCCAGCGCCGTGTTCTACGACGACGTGACGGCGGGCAGCAGCCAGGTGCGGTTCGCGTTCTGCAAGAAAGAAGAGGTGCTGCGCGAGGCGCTCACCCGGCTGGCGGCGGTCGCCCGTGCGTAGCCCGGCCGCGGATGACGCGTTCGGGGCCGGCCTGTACGCGGCGCTGGGCGCGCGGGGCAACCTGGTCATGTCCCCGGTCAGCGTCGCCCTGGCGCTACGGCTGGCGCTGCTCGGCGCCCGGGGGGACACCGCCACCGAACTCGCCGCGGCGCTCCGGCTGGCCGGGCCGGAGCAGGCGGCCGAGGACCTGCGCGTGGTGCCGGCCCGGCTGGACGGGCTGGCCGGTGGCCCGGTCACGCTGCGCGCCCCGGCCACCCTGTGGGTTCAGTCCGGCCTGCCGCTGCACCCCGAGTACACCGCCGCGCTCGCCGGGCTGCCCAGCGTGTCGGTGCACGATGCCGACTTCGACCGGGCGGCCGGGGCCGCCCGGGAGGAGATCAACTCGCTCATCGCGGCGCAGACCAGCGGGAAGATCACCGGGCTGCTCCCGCCGCACACGGTGAACGCCGCCACCCGGGCGGTGCTGGCCAGCGCGATCTACCTCAAGGCGGCCTGGGCCAGGCCGTTCCCGGGTGGAGCGACCGCGGACGGGCCGTTCCACCCGGAGCCGGGCCGGGCGGTCGACGTGCCGCTGATGCGCCTCGCGGCCCGGCTGCGGTACCGGCGTGGGGACGGCTACCAGGCGGTGGAGCTGCCCTACGCCAACGGGCCGCTGGCCATGCTGATCGTGCTGCCCGACGGCGGGCTGGGTCCGGTCGAGCAGCAGCTGGCGGCAGGCGGGATGGCCGGCCTGGCCGGCGGCCCGGCCGGAGGATCGGGCCCCACGGCGGGCGGGTCGGGCGCCGGGCCGGGTGGGTTCGGCGCCGGGCCGGGCGGGCTCGGCCCGCGGCAGGTGCGCCTGGTGCTGCCGAAGTTCCGGGTGACCTCGGCGCTGGGCCTGCGGGACGCGCTGACCGCGCTCGGTGCTGGGCGGATGTTCCGCGACGACGCCGACTTCAGCGGGCTCACCGGGGCGATGCCACTGCACATCAGTGCCGTGGCCCACAAGGCTTACATCGACGTGGACGAGCAGGGCACCGAGGCGGCTGCGGCGACGGCGGTGGTGGCCCGGCCGATGGCCCGCATCTCGACCGGCGAGCCGCCGGTCGAGATGGTCGTGGACCGGCCGTTCCTGTACGCGATCACCGACACGGGTAGCGGGCTGCCGCTGTTCCTCGGCCGGGTCACCGACCCCACGGCGGGGTGACGGCCGCCGGGGCTGGCCGCCTGGTGGGGGCGCTGCGAGACTGCTGTCATGAAACCTGACGGGCTGCACCATGTGTCCCTCAACGTTCGTGATGTCCCGGCCACACTCGACTTCTACACCCGGGTGCTCGGCCTGACCGAGCGCACCGACCGGCCCGACTTCAGCTTCGGCGGGGCGTGGCTCGACGCGGGTGCGCAGCAGATCCACCTGATCGAGGCGGACCCGCCGCCCGCGCTCGGGCAGCACTTCGCGCTGGCCGTCCCGGACCTGGACGCCGCGGTCGCCGAGCTGCGGGCCCGGGGCGTCGAGGTGACCGATCCGGTCGGCGTGGGAACCGGGCGGCAGGCGTTCCTGGCCGACCCGGCCGGAAACCGGGTGGAACTGCAGGAGCCGGGCGGCTGAGGCCAGCCCGGGCGGCTGACGGGACGGGCGTCCAGCCGGCCGGACGCCGGGAACTGGCCGCACTGGAGCGGGTACGCGATCTGGTCGCACCGGTCCAGGCCGGGACCGGTGGCCAAGAACCGCCCGCTGCGGAAGGCTGGGGCCATGAGGGTGGCAGTAGACCGCGACCAGTGCGAGGCCAACGGCGTCTGCGCCGGCCTCGTGCCCGACGTGTTCGACCTGGACGACGACGATCAGCTGCATATCCGGGTGGCGGAGATACCGGAGAACCTGGCCGGGGTGGTGCGCCAGGCCGTGGCTTCGTGCCCGAAGGCGGCGCTGCGGCTGGTGGAATGACGGGCGGCGCGCTGCGCTGGTGGATACGCGCTGGTGGATAACCGCCGGGCCGGTCATGACGAGGAGGATGGTGCACCGATGACGCACGGCGCGAGCCGCATCAGCCAGGCCGGGCCGATGCCCGCCGACCTGCGCCGGACGGCCGAGGCGGCCACCGGGTTCATGCCACCCGCCGAAGGGCTGGCGCTGTATGCGACCGCCGCGGCGTACGCCCCGCTCGGCCCGGTCCTGGAGATCGGCACCTACTGTGGCAAATCCACCATCTACCTGGCCGCCGCGGCCCGGCAGGCCGGGCAGGTGGTGATCACCGTGGATCACCACCGGGGCTCCGCGGAGAACCAGCCCGGCTGGGAGTACCACGACCCGTCGCTGGTGGATGAGCGAACCGGGCAGCTGGACACGCTGCCGCACTTCCGGGCCACACTGGCAGCGGCTGGCCTGGAGGCCAGCGTTATCGCGATCGTCGGCCGGTCCGCCCAGGTCGCGAGCGTGTGGCGCGGCCCGCTGGGCCTGCTGTTCATCGACGGCGGGCACACCGAGGCGGCCGCCCAGGCGGACTACGCCAACTGGTCGCCCTGGGTGCTGCCGGGCGGCGCGCTCGCCATCCACGACGTGTTTCCCGATCCGGCGGACGGTGGTCAGGCGCCGTTCGGCATCTACCGGCAGGCCCTGGCCAGCGGCGAGTTCACCGAGGTCACGGTGTGCGGCTCGCTGCGCGTGCTGCAGCGGGCCGGGTAGCCGGACCGGCGCCGGGCCGGCCGCTGCGGTGAGCCGCCGCGGTCAGCCGGCCGCCAGGCAGGAGCCGGACAGGCAGCCCGTGGCGGCGTCCGGTAGCGCCAGCGGCGCTGGCACGTCCCGGAACAGCGCCGAACCGGGGGTGCGGCCGGACAGCGCGTCGGCGGCCAGGATGATCGCCGCGGCTGTCCAGCTGCTCCGCTCGGCCGGGTAGTGCGCCCGGTTGGCGTACTGCCACCCGGTCCAGTACCCGCCGTCCGGGTCACGCAGGTGCTGGACGTCGGCCAGCAACTCCCGCGCCCGGCCGGTCTCCCCGGCCGCGTCCAGGGCCATCACCAGCTCGCCGGTTTCTGCGCCGGTGACCCACGGCTGATCCCGCACGCAGCGGACGCCGAGGCCGGGCACGACGAAGTCGGCCCACTGGGCGTCCAGTCGGTCCAGCGCGGCGGCGCCGCGGACCGCGCCGCCCAGCACCGGGTAGTACCAGTCCATGGAGAATTCGCTCTTGTCCGCGAACGCCTCGGGATGGCAGGCGATCACGTGACCGAGCCGGGCCGCGGCCAGCTCCCAGCCCGGCTGCGGCTCATCCATCAGCTGGGCCAGCCGGACGGCGCAGTGCAGGCCCTGGTAGGTGCTGGAGCAGCCGGTGAGCAGGGCGTAGCGGGCCGGGGCCCCGCCGGTGGCGCGCTGCCAGAGAATCTCGCCGCGCGGTGTCTGCAGGTCCAGCACGAACTCGATGGCGTGGCGCACCGTGGGCCACAGCCGCGCCACGAAGGCCGCGTCCCCGGTGAGCAGGAACTCGTGCCAGACGCCCACCGCGATATAGGCGGCCTGGTTGCTCTCGCCCGCCGCGTCGGTGACCCGGCCCGCCTCGGTCCGTTTCGGCCACGACCCGTCCCGCCGCTGGGTCCGGCGCAGCCATTCGTAGCCGTGCCGGGCGGTGCCGGAATACCCGCAGGCGGACAGGGCCATCGCGCATTCGACGTGGTTCCACGCGTCGGTGTGCCCGTCCGGCCAGCCGATGGCGCCGGACGGCTCCTGCCACCCCGCGATGTGCCGCGCCGTGGCCAGAATGTCACTTTCCGTAAGGATGCCAGGCACTGCGGGCAGCTGGCGAGCCGCCGGGCTGTCGCTGGCCCGGCTGCCCGCCGGGTCAGGCGGCGACATGCGCGGGAGCGGCCGGGACGCGCGGGCGGGCGCCGGGCCGGGCGCCGGGTTTGTCGGCGTAGACCACCAGGCTCTTACCGATCAGCGGGTTCAGCGCCTGCTCGGCCAGCCGGGTGACCGCCGGGCGCTTCATGATGTCCCAGACCAGCAGCCGGTGGTAGGCACGGGCCAGTGGCTGGGCGTCGTCGTGCACGCCGACCGCGCACTTGAGCCACCAGTACGGCGAGTGCAGGCCATGGGCGTGGTGGTGGCCGCCGATCCGCAGCCCCGCCCGGGCCAGTTTGGTCTCCATCTCGCCGCGGGTGTAGATCCGGACGTGCCCGCCAGGCACCTGGTGGTAGTCATCGGACAGCCCCCAGCAGATCCGTTCCGGCAGCCAGGCGGGCACGGTGACGGCCAGCCGGCCGCCGGGCCGCAGCACCCGGGCGATCTCGGAGAGCGCGCGCTGGTCGAGGCGGATGTGCTCCAGCACCTCGGCGGCGATCACCGCGTCGAAGCTGGCCGTGGGGAAGGGCATCGCGGTGGCGTCGCCGCGGACGGTGCGGGCAGCCGCGCCCGGCGGCACCTCGCCCGCCGCTTCCATCGCCGCGGCGAGGCCTGCCACCCCGCGCAGTTCGTCCTGGTCGGCGTCGAGGGCCAGCACGGTCGCCCCGCGGCGCAGTGCCTCGAACGCGTGCCGCCCGGCCCCGCAGCCGAGGTCGAGGACGCGGTCGCCCGGCCCGACCGGGAACCGGGCGAAGTCCACGGTCAGCATGCCGCCGCCCGGCGGGCCCCGCCCGCCCCGCCCGCCCGGTCCGCGCCGAACCGGGTGATCGCGGCCCGGTACTCGGCCACGGTGGCCCGGGCCACGGCTGGCCAGGCGAATCGCTCCTGGACCCGCTGCCAGGCGGCGGCGCTCAGCCGGTCCCGCGCCGCGGGAGAGTCGAACAGGTCACGGAGGGCGGCGGTGAGCGCCTCGGCGTTGCCCGGCTCTACCAGCCGGGCAGCGTCCCCGGTGACTTCGGGCAGCGCGCCGGTCCGGCTGGCCACCAGCGGGGTCCCGGACGCCATGTGCTCCACGGCGGGCAGCGAGAAACCCTCGTAGAGCGAGGGCACCACCGCGAGCTGCGCGCTGGCCGCGAGCTGCGCCAGTTCCTGGTCACTGATCCCGTGCACGAACCGGACCCGGTCGCCCAGCGCCAGTTCGCTGGCCAGCCGCTCGGTCGGCCCGCCGGGGGCGGGCTTGCCGACCACGATCAGGTGCGCCTCCCGTTCCACGGTGAGCTTGGCCACCGCCTGCAGCAGCGTGCCGACCCCCTTCAGCGGCGAGTCGGCGCTGGCCACCGCGACAATCCGGCCGGGCACCCGGGCCGCCTCGCGGGGGTGGAACAGCCGGGTGTCGACGCCCAGCGGGATCACGTGGATATTGCCCGGGCTGACCCGGAAGTCCCGGATGATGTCCGCCCGGGACGCCGCGGACGCGGTGAGCACCGGCCCGGCCCGGCGGGCCACCCGGCCCTGCATCCGGACGAACGAGTACCAGCGCCACTTGCCGACCCGGGCCCAGCCCCGGGAGGAGGCCAGCTCGATCCGCCGGTCCACGCTGATCGGGTGGTGGATGCTGGTCACCAGGGGCAGGCCGATCGGGGGCAGTCTCAGCAGGCCGTAGGCGAGCACCTGGTTGTCGTGCACCAGGTCGAAGTCGGCGCGGCGGCCGCGGAGCAGCCGCAGGGCGCGCAGGCTGAAGGTCAGCGGCTCGGGAAACGCCCCGGTCTTCATCGCGCCGAACTCCAGCACGTCGATCCAGTCCCGGTACTCGCGCAGCCCTGGGGTGCGGAACGGGTCCTCATCGGCGTACAGGTCGAGGCTCGGCACCGGCCGGAGCACGGGGCCCGGCTCCAGATCCGGGTACGGCTGCCCGGAGAACACCTCGACGTGGTGCCCGAGCGCGTGCAGTTCCCGGGACAGATGGCGCAGATAGATGCCCTGGCCGCCGCAGTGCGGCTTGCTCCGGTAGGACAGCAGCGCGACGCGCAGCGGCTGATCCGTGATCATCACGCAGGTTCGCACCTCTCGCTCACCGCAGGCCCCAGGCCCCACAGGCCCCACGCGTGGCTGCTTAGGCAGCGAACATTACCATCCGGTACAGCCGTCACCGGGAGCCGGCACCGGGCGCGCCGCGCCCGCGACGGCGCTGGCCCGGAGGCGGGTGAGGCGCTGCCCGGAGGCCGGTGAGGCGCTGGCCGGGAGGCGGGTGAGGCGCTGGCCCGGAGGCGGGTGAGGCGCTGGCCCGGAGGCCGGTAAGCTGCGCCGGCGTAGCCTGAGCTGGTACCGGCCAGGCCGCGGCGCCGCGCTGGGCACAGCGGCCGGGCCGGGGCCCGGCGGGCCGGGACGGAGGATCCGCTGACGAAGCGTGCACTGATCACCGGGATCACTGGGCAGGACGGCAGTTACCTGGCTGAGTACCTGCTGGCCCAGGGGTACGAGGTCTGGGGCCTGGTCCGCGGGCAGTCGAACCCGCGGGTGCGCCGGGTCCGCCAGCTGCTCGGCGAGGTCCGGCTGGTCCGCGGGGACCTGCTCGACCAGGGCAGCCTCATCTCAGCGGTGGAGCGGGTGCAGCCGGATGAGGTCTACAACCTGGCGGCGATCTCCTACGTACCGATGTCCTGGCAGCAGGCCGAGCTGACCGGCGAGGTCACCGGTCTCGGCGTGCTGCGGGTGCTGGAGGCCATCCGGGTGTGCAGCGGGATCAGCGCCTCCCGCACACCGCGGGGCAGCCAGATCCGCTTCTACCAGGCGTCGTCCTCGGAGATGTTCGGCCAGGTGCGGGAGAGCCCGCAGACCGAGCAGACCCCGTTCCACCCGCGCAGCCCGTACGGCGTGGCCAAGGCCTACGGGCACTTCCTGACCCAGAACTACCGTGAGTCCTACGGGATGTACGCGGTCTCCGGGATCTTGTTCAACCACGAATCGCCCCGCCGCGGGGCCGAATTCGTCAGCCGCAAGGTGTCCCTGGGCGTGGCCAAGATCAAGCTGGGCCTGGAGCGGCAGCTGCGGCTCGGCACCTTGTGGACCCGCCGGGACTGGGGCTTCGCCGGGGACTACGTCCGCGCCATGCACCTCATGCTGGCCCAGGACGAGCCGGAGGACTACGTGGTCGGCACCGGCGTCACGCACAGCGTGGAGCAACTGGTCGCCCGCGCCTTCGGGATGGCCGGGCTGGACTGGCGGGACTACGTGACGGTGGACGCCGCGTTCGTCCGCCCGGCCGAGGTGGACCAGCTGTGCGCCGACCCGGCCAAAGCCGCGCAGCGGCTCGGCTGGGTGCCGGAGACCGGCTTCGGCGAGCTGATCGAGATGATGGTCGAGTCCGACCTCAAGCTGCTGTCCTCGGGCGAGGGCGGCCCGGACGACGACGCGTTCGGCCCGGACGCCTGGTGACGGGCGGCCGCCCGGGCCCGGCCCGGCCGCGGCTCCAGGTCAGCCGGCCGTCCCGGTGCCGACGGCGAGCCCGATGAGGAAGGTGACCCCGGCCGCTACGGCGCCCAGCAGCAGCTGCCGCACCGCACCGCGGAAGAACGGCCGGTCCGTGAGCCGTGACACCAGGCCACCACCGACGAAGGCGGCGACGGCGGCCAGCCCGAGCGCCACCGCGAGATTGTTCAGGCCCGCCAGGTAGGGGAGCAGCGGGATGAGCGCGCCGATCGAGAAGGTGACCAGCGACGCGGCCGCGGCGGTGTAGGGCGAGGGCAGGTCGTGGTGGTCCACCCCGAGCTCCTCGCGCACGTGCACGGCCAGGGCCTGCTCGGAGTTGGCCGAGATCTGCCGGGCCACCTGGTCGGCCAGGTCCTTGTCCACGCCACGGCGGCGGAACATGACGGCCAGCTCGCGGCGCTCGGAGTCCGGGTGGTTCTCCAGTTCGAACTGCTCCTTACGGACCTCCGCGTTGACCAGCTCGTTCTGCGAGGAGACCGAGACGTACTCGCCGGTCGCCATGGAGAACGCGCCGGCCGCCAGGCCGGCCAGGCCGGTGAGCACGATGAGGTGCGGCGAGCCGCCCGACACGCTGACCCCGGCCCCGACGCCGGCGATCAGCGAGACGTTGGTGACCAGGCCGTCCATCGCCCCGAACACAGCCGGCCGGAGCCACCCGCCGGACACGTCCTTGTGCTGGTGCCCGTGGGCTTCGTTCTGCTCGCTGATGTCAACCGTCATAGCTGGGGCCTCAAGGTGGGGGGACGCGCCGGCCACGCGCGATCGGATCGCGCGTCCCTGCCCGGCAGCCCAGGCTGCAACCGGCCGCCCCGGCCCATTATTCCAGGTCCGGCCGGGACGCCGGGGATCGCCGGGCGCGCTGGGCGGCGGCCCGGGAATGTACCGGTGCCCGCGCAAGCTGTGGATAGGCACGACAGCCGGCGGCTGTGGCGATGCCCGCGGCTCAGCGGACGGTCACCGCGCCGTCACCGGGACGCTGGATTCGCGTTCCCGGCGGCAGGCGCGCCCGGGGGCCGGTTAGGCTGATCTTGCCGCGGGGGCGCCGACTGCCCTCGCCTGTCGCGGGTACTGAGCCAGCACCCCGGTCGGGTCCGGGGCACACCGGAGGGCCGGATCTTGATCACCTTCGAGGGCGTGACTAAACGCTACCCCGGTGGCACGGTCGCCGTGGACAACCTGAATCTGGAGATCCCGGCCGGGCAGACGATGGTCCTGGTCGGCCCCAGCGGCTGCGGCAAGACTACCTCGCTGCGGATGATCAACCGGATGATCGACGCGACCAGCGGCCGGATCCTGGTGGACGGCCAGGACGTCCAGGCCGTGAACCCGCCGCAGCTACGGCGGGGCATCGGTTACGTGATCCAGCAGGCCGGGCTGTTCCCGCAACCGGACCATCGAGGACAACATCGCCACCGTGCCCCTGCTGACCGGGTGGAAGAAGGCCCGGGCCCGCGGCCGGGCCCGGGAGCTGATGGACCTGGTCGGGCTGGATGCGCAGCTGGCCCGCCGGTACCCCTACCAGCTGTCGGGCGGGCAGCAGCAGCGGGTGGGCGTGGCCCGGGCGCTGGCCGCGGACCCGCCGGTACTGCTCATGGACGAGCCGTTCAGCGCGGTGGACCCGATTGTCCGGGCCACCCTGCAAGATGAGCTGCTCAAGCTGCAGGCGGACCTGCACAAGACGGTGGTGCTGGTGACGCACGACGTGGAGGAGGCCATCAAGGTGGGCGATCAGGTCGCGATCTTCCGGCCCGGGGGGCACCTGGCCCAGGTCGATTCGCCCGAGCGGCTGCTGGCCTCGCCCGCGGACGGGTACGTGGAGAACTTCCTGGGCTTCGACCGGGGCATCCGGCGGCTGTCGTTCCTGGCCGCCTCCGGCCTGAACCTGGACGACGGCGCGGTGGTGGACCAGGACGCCCCGGCGGCGCTGGCGGCCCGGGCCGCCCGGGAGACCGGGGAGGGCTGGGCGCTGGTCACCGGCGCCGGGCGGAAGCCGCGAGGCTGGGCGGCCGCGGACGACCTGGCGGCGCTGCCCGCCGGAGCCCAGGCCGGGCAGGCCCGGCTGGAGCCCTACGGGCACACGTTCAGCGTGCAGACCGACTCGCTGCGGGCGGCGCTGGACGCCACCGTGCTCTCGTCGGCCGGGAAGGCGGTCGGGGTGGACGAGGACGGCCGGGTGATCGGGGTGACCTCGTACGAGCGGCTCAAGGTGGCCATCCACGCCGCGGAGGCCGCCGAGTATCCCGAGGACGAGCGCGACCCGGCGGGCATCGCGGTCGGAGACGCGGCGGCGGGCGACCCCGCCGCCGATGGCGCGGGCGCCTCCTGGCGGAACGGGAAGACCCACTAGCGATGGACTGGTCCGCCGTTCCGACCTATATCTGGGAGAACGCCTACCTCGGCATCGTGCCCGCGCTCGTCGGCCTGGTCATCTCGGTGCCGCTGGGTATCGCCTGCGCCCGGTGGCGCTGGCTGTACCCGCCGGTGCTGGGCGTGACCAGCCTGCTGTACGCGCTGCCGTCGCTGGCCCTGTTCACCGTGCTGATCCCGTACACCGGGCTGACCGACACCACGGTGATCATTCCGCTCACCCTGTTCTCGCTGTGCGTGCTGGTGCCGAACGTGGTGGACGGGCTGCGCGCGGTGGAGGAGCCGGTCCGCCAGGCGGCCACCGCGATGGGCTTCGGCGGGCTGCGCCGCCTGGCGCAGGTGGAACTGCCGCTGGCCGTGCCGGTCATCATCGCTGGGCTGCGGGTGGCCATGGTGTCCAGCATCAGCCTGGCCAGCGTCGGCCAGCTGATCGGGGTGAGTAGCCTCGGCTACCTCATCGTGGACGGCTACCAGCGCGACTTCCTGGAGGAGATCCTGGTCGGCGGGGGGCTCATCATCGCCCTGGCCCTGGTCTGTGACCTGCTGCTGGTGCTGCTGCGCCGGCTCCTGACGCCGTGGCAGCCCCGGCGCAGCCGGGTGGAAGTGGCCCCCGCGGTGGAGGCGCCGTCCAGCGCTCTGGCGGGGGTGGGCGCATGAGCTTCCTCAGTTACGCCTGGAACTGGCTGAGCCAGGCGCAGCAGTGGCAGGGGGCCGACGGCATCCCGGCCCGCATCCTGCAGCACCTCGGGTACAGCGCGGTGGCGCTGGTACTGGCCGCGCTCATCGCCGTCCCGCTGGGCATCCTGATCGGGCACACCGGCCGGGGTGGCCTGTTCGTGGTCAACCTGGCCAACGCCTGGCGCGCCATTCCCACCCTGGGGCTGCTGGTGCTGCTGGCCATCACGGTCGGCAACTTCACGCTGGCCTGGCTGATCCCGCTGGTCGTGCTGGCCATCCCGCCGATCCTGGTGAACGCCTACGAAGGGGTGGCCGGGGTGGACCCGGACCTACGGGACGCCGCCCGCGGCATGGGCATGACGCCGTGGCAGCAGGTCCGCAAAGTCGAGGTTCCGGTGGCGATGCCGCTGATCGTCGGCGGATTGCGCACCGGTGCGATCTTCGTGGTGGCGACCGCGACGATCGCCGCGTATATCGGCCTGGGCGGACTGGGCCGCTACATCATCGACGGGCTCGCGACCAAGAACTACCCGGAGGTGGCCGGGGGTGCGTTCTTCGTGGTGCTGCTCGCCCTGGCCGTCCAGCTCGCCTTTGTCGGCGTGCGCCGTCTCGTCGTCCCGGCGGGCATGCGGCAGCAGGCGCGGCTTTCGTAGTATCTGTTTCAATCCATAGGAAAAGAAGGGAAACGGTCATGTTTCCAGGTAGACGTGTTTCGCTGCGCCGGGCCGGGCTCGGCGGGGTCGCCGTGGCCGCTGGGCTGGCCCTGGCCGCTTGCAGCAGCAGCGGTGGCGGCGGCAACGCCAGCGGAGGCAGCAGCAGTTCCAATCCGCTGGCCGGGGGCACGGCGGCCAAGGGCACGGTCGTCGTCGGCTCGGCCAACTTCCCCGAGAACGAACTGCTGGCCGAGATCTACGTGCTGGCCCTGCAGGCCAAGGGCGTCAAGGTGACGTCCAAGTTCAACATCGGCGCCCGTGAGGTCTACTACCCGGAGGTCAAGAACGGGACGATCAGCGTGATGCCGGAGTACAACGGGGCGCTGCTGACCACGTCGGTGGACACCAAGAGCACCGCCGCGACCACCACCGAGGTGGACAACGCGCTGAAGGCGAAGCTGCCGTCCAGCCTGGAGATCCTGAACCCGTCCTCGGCCCAGGACAAGGACTCGGTGACGGTGACTCAGGCGACCGCCACCAAGGACCACCTCAAGAGCATCGCCGACCTCAAGCCGTACGCGGCCAAGATGGCCATCGGCGGCCCGCCGGAGTTCAAGACGCGCGCCGCCGGCCTGGTCGGGCTCAAGAAGAACTACGGGCTCACCTTCAAGTCGTTCGACCCGCTGGACGAGTCCGGCCCGCTCACCCTGGCCGCGCTGAAGAACGGCAAGGTCCAGGCGGCCGACGTGTTTACCACGACCCCGCAGATCGTCACCGAGCACTTGGTGTCGCTGGCCGACCCCAAGTTCACCTTCCCGGCGCAGAACGTGGTCCCGCTGGTCTACAAGAAGGCGGCCAGCACCAAGGTGGTCGACACGCTGAACGCCGTGTCCCAGCGGCTGACCACCGAGGCGCTGCTGCAGATGGACAAGGCGGTCATCGTCGACCACGCCAGCTACACCACCGTCGCGCAGGGCTTCATCAAGGCCGAGGGCCTGGGCTGACCGCATCCCCGGCCGGGCGGCGCCGTGCCGCCCGGCCGGGGATCGCAGCCTCCCGCGGCGTGGGTGGCGCGGTGCTGCCGTATCAGCCACGGCATTCTTAACTGCTTCTATACGAGCGGGCCGTTTAGCCGCGTGTCTTTGGGCAAGCCCGCGAAGTCATGAGTGGGTTTGCTTTTGGTCAACTAACGCTCGGGGCCGTATTGATCGGCTCTTTCATCGCCTGCTCGGTCGAGGTGACCGAGATGGTGATCATCGTTGTCGGCGTGGGCAGCACCCGGGAGTGGAAGTTGACGATTGTCGGCGCCGCCTCGGGACTCCTGGTCCTGGTGGTGCTGATTGCAGGGCTGGGACAGGCCCTGTCCCTGGTTCCCATCAACCCGCTCCGGGTGGCCATCGGGGCCCTGTTGCTCACCTTCGGCTTGCAGTGGCTGCGTCAGGGCGTGATCGGGGTGGCCGCCGACGGCTTCGCCGGCGGGGAGGAAGAGGAGGAGGTCTCCGGGCCTGACGCTGAGCGGCAGGGCGTGCTGGACTGGACGGCATGGCTGCTGGCCTTCAAGGGGGTGACCCTGGAGGGCCTGGAGGTCGCGTTCATCGTCATCGCCTTCGGGGCAGGATCGAGGGGCGGAGGCGGGGGCTACCTGAACGCACTCGTGGGCGCCGCAGCGGCCTTCGTGGTCGTCGGCGCGGCGGGCCTGCTGGCCCTGAACTGGGTCAAGAAGGTACCCGGGCGCTCCTTGAAGTTCGCCGTCGGCGGCCTCATCTCCACCTTCGGGACCTTCTGGGCGATGGAGGGCCTGGGTGTCCACTGGCCCGGCGGGCGGCTCAGCCTGGCCTGGATGTACGCCTTGTTCCTGGGCCTGACCCTGGTGCTCACCGCGCTGGCCCGGCGGGGAGTCCTCGGGCCGGCGCCCATGCCGAGCGTGCTGGGCGACACCGGGCCGGCGGGACCGCTCGGGGTGGCCCCGGCCAGCGTGGCATCCGTCCAGCAGTATCAGCGGCTGCGCGGGCTGGCGCCGACGGGGAACGTGGACGCCAGGACCCAGGCGGCCATGCGCGCCGAGCGGGCCGAGCAGGCCGAGCAGGCGGGCGGAGGCGTGCATCCCGATGCGGCGGGGGTGGATGCCGCCGACCCGGAGCAGGTGAAACAGCTCCAGCGCCGGTTCGGCCTGCCCGTCACGGGAACGGTTGACGCGGCCACGCGGGGTGCGCTGCGGGTGGTGCAGCTTCCCGGAGTACTCGACCCGCTCGATGAGCCGGCGGTGCGCCGGTTTCAGCAGGACCATGAGCTGGCCGTCACCGGGCGCGTCGACGATGAGACGTACCTGGCGGCCCGGGCGGTCAGCGCCGAGCTGACCGGTTCAGCTGACGGCGATGACGGGGGCCGCCCCGACCCGTGGGAGGCCTACGGTGGCCTCGACGCCGCCGACCCCGAATCGGTGCGCCGCTTCCAGCACGCGTTCCATCTGGAACCGGACGGGTTGATCGGCGCGGAGACGCGCGGAGCGCTGCGGGCCGCGCGGGCCATGCTCGGCTCTCCCGCGGCCGCGCCGCCGCCTTCCCGCGAGCGGGCCGGCGCGGACGCGGCCCACGGGTCCACGGCGCCGGACGGCACCGGGCCCGATCCGGCCGATCATGCTGCTGTCCAGGCCTTCCAGCGCGGCTACCGCATCGAGCCGACGGGGAACATCGACGGCGAGACGCGCCAGGCGCTGCGCTGGGAACGCGAGCACGTCCTGGGGGTTGACGTCTCGTCCCCGGAGTCCGTGCGCGGGTTCCAGCGCCGGCACGGCCTGAATCCCGACGGTGTGGTCGGGCCCCAGACCCAGGCGGCCATGCGCGCCGCGCGCCGGGCCCGCCAGCCGGCCGGCATCCAGCCCGGCGAGCGCTATGGGCGGGCGCGCCGTCACGCCGCCGGGTTCGGGGTCGGCCTCGACGGCGCCGACCCCGAATCGGTCCGGGCGTTCCAGCGCGACCATCATCTGCGCGACGACGGGATCGTCGGCCCGGAAACCCAGGCCGCGCTCCGCGCCGTCCGCGCCGAGAGGCGGGACCATCAGGAGGCGGGACACTGATGTCGTGGATATGGAAGGCGCTGAAGGCCTTCGGCGGATTCTGGTACGGGTTCATCATCGGCGACGACTGGGCCGGTGCGGCCGGCGTGGCCGTGCTCATCGCCGGTACCTGGCTGCTGCTGCGTTTCGGGGTGCGGGCGTTCTGGTTCGGGCCGGTTGTCATCGGGGGCACGGCCGTCGTCGTGGTGGTGCGGGGATTGCGGCGCTCGGCCTCCCGCGGCCCGGCCTAGCGCAACGGGCGTGGACCTGGCGGAGCGGGCGCGTGCCGCGCGGGCGGGCGGCCGCGGGCAATCCCGGATCTGGGAGACAAGAGAGTTGGTGACGAGGTGGTCATGCTCCAGGGACAGACCGTGGGAATTCTCTGTGCTGACGGTGTCGAGCAGATCGAGGTGACTGCGCCCCGCGACGAGCTCGGCCGCGCGGGGGCGACGGCCCGCGTGCTCAGCCCCGGCCGCCGCGCGGTGCGCGGTTACCACTACATCGAGCCAGGCGAGGAAATCGAGGCGCATCTCGACATCGCGGACGCCGAGCCCGGCATGTTCGACTGCCTGGTGGTGCCAGGCGGCTTGGGCGGCCCGGATACGCTTCGGCACGACGACGCTGCTGTCGGGCTGCTCCGGCGCTTCGCCTCGCTCGGCCGCCCGGTGGCGGTGATATGCCACGGCCCGTGGGTCCTGGCCGAGGCGGGCATGCTGACCGGGCGGACGCTGACCTGCGCCTCGCAGATCACCACCGATGTCGGCAACGCTGGAGGCCGGTACGTTGACACCGACGTCTACGTCGACGACTCGGCCCGTCCACTGCTGATCTCAGGGCGCAATCACGAGACGGTGGACTCCTTCGCCGAGGCGTTGCTGAAGGAGCTGAGCCGCGCCTGACCCACGGGACCGCGGACGGGCGGTCACCCCGGTCCGGCGGAGGCGTGACGGTTTGGCCGCGTGATCTTCCGGCGAGCCCGCCCGCCTGCGACGCCACCGGGAGGATGATGGGCGGTGGCTGTGACGCCGCCGGTGGGCCTGCCTGACTGATCGTGATGGCCGCCGGTCCGGCGCAGCAGCGGCGACGTAGGGAGCCAGCGATGACCGCCCATACCTCCGGGCCCCGCCCGGTCCGCGCCCCCCGGGGGCCGGCCTGTCCTGCCCCGGGTGGCCGCAGGAAGCGGCCATGCGGATGCTGATGAACAACCTCGACCCCGAGGTGGCCGAGCATCCCGACCAGCTCATCGTGTACGGCGGCTCCGGCCGGGCGGCCCGCAGCTGGGCCGCCTACGACGCGATCGTCGCTTCGCTGCAGACGCTGCAGGGCGACGAGACGCTGCTGGTGCAGTCCGGGAAGCCGGTCGGCGTGCTGCGCACCCACGAATGGGCCCCCCGGGTGCTCATCGCGAACTCGAACCTGGTGCCGCAGTGGGCCACCTGGGAGGAGTTCCGCCGCCTGGAGTCACTCGGGCTCACCATGTACGGCCAGATGACCGCGGGCTCGTGGATCTACATCGGCACGCAGGGCATCCTGCAGGGCACCTACGAGACGTTCGCCGCGGTGGCGGCGAAACGGTTCGGCGGCACGCTGAGCGGCACCATCACGCTGACCGCCGGGCTGGGCGGCATGGGCGGCGCCCAGCCGCTCGCGGTGACGATGAACGGCGGCGTGGCGATCTGCATCGACTGCGACCCGTCCCGGATCGCCCGGCGGATCGAGTACGGCTACCTGGACGAGGCGGCGGACAGCCTCGAGGACGCCCTGCGGCGGGCCACCAGCGCCCGCGACGCGGGCCTGCCGCTGTCCGTCGGCCTGCTCGGCAATGCGGCCGAGGTCGTGCCCGCCATGCTGGCGGTCAGCGCGCCCATCGATATCGTCACCGACCAGACCTCCGCCCACGACCCGCTGAGCTACCTGCCCCGCGGGGTGGCCTTCGAGGAAATGGCGGCGCTGCGCGCCGAGGACCCGGCCGGGTTCACCGAGGCGGCCCGGCAGTCCATGGCGGCGCACGTCGAGGCGATGGTCGGGTTCATGGACGGCGGCGCGGAGGTCTTCGACTACGGCAACTCGATCCGCGGCGAGGCGGAGCTGGCGGGCTACTCCCGGGCGTTCGCCTTCCCCGGGTTCGTCCCCGCTTACATCCGGCCGCTGTTCTGCGAGGGCAAGGGGCCGTTCCGGTGGGCCGCGCTGTCCGGGGACCCGGCCGACATCGCCGCCACCGACGCCGCCATCCTCGGCCTGTTCCCGGACAACGAGCCGCTTCGCCGGTGGATCCGGATGGCCGGGGAGAAGGTCGGATTCCAGGGGCTGCCGGCCCGGATCTGCTGGCTCGGCTACGGCGAGCGGCACCTGGCCGGGCTGCGCTTCAACGACATGGTGGCCCGGGGTGAGGTGGCCGCGCCCATCGTGCTGGGCCGGGATCACCTGGACTGCGGCTCGGTCGCCTCGCCCTACCGGGAGACGGAGGGGATGGCCGACGGGTCGGACGCGATCGCCGACTGGCCGCTGCTGAACGCGCTGGTGAACACGGCGTCAGGGGCGTCGTGGGTGAGCATCCACCACGGCGGCGGCGTCGGCATCGGCCGGTCCATCCACGCCGGGCAGGTGTGCGTCGCCGACGGCACCCCGCTGGCCGGGCAGAAGCTGGAGCGGGTGCTCACCAACGACCCCGGCATGGGGGTGATCCGGCACGTGGACGCGGGCTACGAAGAGGCGGAGGACGTGGCCGTGGAGCGCGGGGTCCGCGTCCCGATGCGGCAGCGATGAGCGCCGCCATCGCGGATACCTTCCCGGCGCTGTGGGAGTCACTGCTGCCCATCGGGCGCGACGCCGGCACCGGCGGATACCGGCGGTCCGGCTGGACCGCGGCCGAGCTGGAGTGCCGGGCCTGGTTCGAGCAGGCCGCCGCCGACCGGCAGCTGCCGACTGAGACCGACGGCAACGGCAACTTGTGGGCGTGGTGGGAGGTTGACGAGGCAGCAGTCGATGGATCCGCCGGCGAGGGGAGGCGCGGCGAAGCCGTGTCCTCGCCGGCCCGGCGGACGTCGGGGGGTCCAGGGGGGTCGTCCCCCCGGACCGGTACCGCGGTAGCCGTGGGCAGTCACCTGGACTCGGTGCCGGACGGCGGGGCGTTCGACGGGCCGCTGGGCGTAGTGTCGGCCTTCGCCGCCATCGACCGGCTGCGGGCGGCGGGCTTCCAGCCGTCCCGGCCGGTCGCGGTCGTCGCCTTCGCCGAGGAGGAAGGCGCCCGGTTCGGCGTGGCCTGCCTGGGCAGCCGCCTGCTGACCGGGGCCATCGACCCGGCCACCGCCCGCGGGCTGCGCGACCGCGACGGGATCACCCTCGGCGAGGCCATGCGCGCCGCCGGGCAGGATCCCACTGGTCTCGGCGCCGGCTTCCGGCGGCTCGGGCGCCTGGGCTGCTACGTGGAGCTGCACATCGAGCAGGGCCGGGCGCTGGCCGACCTCGGCGCCCCGGTCGGCGTCGCGGCGGGCATCTGGCCGCACGGCCGCTGGCGGCTGGACTTCACCGGGCGCGCGGACCACGCGGGCACCGCCCGGCTGGCCGACCGGCACGACCCGATGCTGCCGTTCGCGGCGACGGTGCTGGCCGCCCGGGAGGCGGCCGTCCGGCTGGGCGCCCTGGCCACGGTCGGCAAGGTCATCGCCGAGCCGGGCGCGGCCAACGCGGTCTGCTCGTCGGTCCGGGCCTGGCTGGACGCCCGCGCGCCGCAGACTGGCCCGCTGGACGTCACGGTCGAGGCGGTGCTGGCCGCCGCGGCGCAGGCGGCGGAGGCGCACCAGGTGGCGTTCGGCTGGCGGCAGGAGTCCTTCACCGCTGAGGTCAGTTTCGACGCCGCGCTGCGGGACCGGCTGGTCACCATCCTGGCCGGGGCGGGCGCCCCGGCTGGCGACCCGGTCCCGGTGCTGCCCACCGGCGCCGGCCACGACGCCGGGATCCTGGCCGCCCGGCTGCCCACCGCCATGCTGTTCGTGCGCAACCCGACCGGCGTGTCGCACGCCCCCGCCGAGCACGCCGACCCGGCCGACTGCGCCGCGGGCGTGGCCGCCCTGGCCGCCGTGCTCCGCGACCTGGCCGGCTGATGAGCCCGGCGGACGGCGCCAGGCCGGAGGGCACCAGGCCGGAGGGCACCAGGCCGGAGGGTGCCGCGGCGGGGCTGCGCCGGTGGCACGCCGAACTAGCCTGGCCCGGCGCTGGCCCGGTGCTCAGCGACGTGCTGATCGAGGCGGCGGACGGCGTGTTCCGCTCGGTCACCCCCGGGCGTGACCCCGGCTCCGTGCCCCCGGGCACGGTCCGGCTCACCGGGCTGACCCTGCCCGGTCTCGCGAACGCCCATTCGCACGCGTTCCACCGCGCGCTGCGCGGGGTGACCGAGGCGGGCGAGGGCACGTTCTGGAGCTGGCGTGAGCTGATGTACCAGGTGGCCGGGCAGCTGACGCCGGCCAGCTACCTGGAGCTGGCCCGGGCTGTCTACGCCGAGATGGCGCTGGCCGGGGTGACCTGCGTGGGGGAGTTCCACTACCTGCACCACGGCCCGGGCGGCACGGCGTACGCGGACCCGAACGAGATGGGCCGGGCGCTGATCCAGGCGGCGGCCGAGGCCGGGATCCGGCTCACCCTGCTGGACACCTGCTACCTGTCCGGCGGCCTGGCCGCGGACGGCACGCCGCTCCCGCTGGCCGGGCCGCAACTGCGCTTCGGGGACGGGGACGCGGACCGCTGGGCGGCGCGGGTCGCCCGGCTGGGTTGCGATGCGCACGGGGTGATCGCGCCGCACGCCCGGGCCGGCGCGGCCATCCACTCGGTCCGCGCGGTGCCCCCCGCCCAGATGCACCCGGTCGTCGCCTGGTCGCACAGCTGCGGTGGGCCGCTGCACGCGCACCTGTCCGAGCAGCCCGCGGAGAACGACGCCTGCCGCGCCGCCTACGGGGCCACCCCGGCCCAGGTGCTGGAGGACGCCGGGGCGCTCGGGCCGCGCAGCACAATGGTGCACGCCACCCACCTGACCGGCGCGGACGTGACCCTGCTCGGGGCCAGCCGGAGCTGCGCCTGCCTCTGCCCCAGCACCGAGGCGTTCCTGGCCGACGGGATCGGGCCGTCGGCCGCGCTGGCCGCGGCCGGCTGCCCGCTGTCGCTGGGCAGCGACAGCCACGCGGTCATCGACCTGCTGGACGAGGCCCGGCGGCTGGAACTGGGCGAGCGGCTGCGCACCGGCCGCCGCGGGCATTTCGGCGCCGCCGCCCTGGCCCAGGCGGCCAGCGGCGCGGGGCACGCCTGCCTCGGCTGGCCGGAGGCCGGGGAGATCGTCCCCGGTGCCCTGGCCGACCTCGTCACCATCGGCCTGGACTCGCCCCGGCTGGCGGGCCCGGCCCCGCAGCCCGGCGGGGTGCTGGAAACGGTGCTCTTCGCCGCGACCGCGGCCGACGTGACCAGCGTGGTGGTCAGCGGGCGTGACGTGGTCCGGGGCGGGCGCCACGTGCTGGTCCCCGACGTCCCCGGCGCGCTGGCCGCGGCCATCCGCCCGCTGCTGTCCTAGCTATAGCTGGCGCGTGCTTGCGCGGTAACTTGTGGCCATATAGCGCCACCAAGTCACCGCGGGGCCGCGCTGGCGGTCCGGTGGCAGCCACTGACCCGGTACGCGCAGGCAGCGGACGAATGCCCGCGATCTACCTGAGTCACGGTGCGCCGCCGCTGGCCGACGACGTCCGCAGGCTGCTCCGCGCGGCCGGGACGCCGGTGGCAGACATCCCGGACCGGGCCTGGACCACGGCGGCTGGTCCCCCCGGCCAGCCCGCAGGCCACTTGCCCCCCAACGACCGTCCCGGGGCCGCTGCCCACTGGTCCGTGGCCGGAGTGGCCGGGCCGGTGTGCGCGGTCCGGCGGCGGCGCGGGTGTGCCCGGGGGCGGCCGGGCGGCGGCTGTGGGTGGGGCCCGGGTGGCCGGGCGGGTGGCCGGTGGGTGTGCGCGGTAGCGTGAGCTGCCGTGAGCACGCTGATCAGCAACATCGGTGAGCTGGTCACCAACGCCGGGCCGGATGCCGGGCCCGGACCGGGGCCGGGGGCGTTCTTCGCGCTGAGCGGGGCGGCGCTGGTCGTCGAGGACGGCCTGGTCGCCTGGACCGGCCCGGCCGACCGCGCGCCCGCCGCCGACGAGCTGGTGGACGCGGCGGGACGGGCCGTGCTGCCCGGCTTCGTCGACTCGCACGCGCACCTGGTCTTCGCCGGTGAGCGGAGCGCGGAGTTCGCCGCCCGGATGGCCGGGACGCCCTACCAGGCGGGCGGGATCCGCGGCACCGTCGCCGCCACCCGGGCCGCGCCGGACGCCGTGCTGCGGGCCAACCTGCGCCGCCTGGCGGCGGAGATGCTGCGGCAGGGCACGACGACGCTGGAGTGCAAATCCGGCTACGGCCTCACGGTGCCCGACGAGGCGCGCAGCGTCGCGCTCGCCGCCGAGATCACCCCGGAGGTGACCTACCTGGGCGCGCACGTGCTGCCCCCCGAATACGCGGATGACCCGGCCGGGTACGTAGACCTGGTGTGCGGGCCGATGCTGGCCGCCTGCGCGCCGCACTGCCGGTGGGTGGACGTGTTCTGCGAACAGGGCGCCTTCGGCGCGGACGAGGCCGCCGCCGTGCTGGCCGCGGGCCGGGCGGCCGGGCTCACCCCGCGGGTGCACGCCAACCAGCTCGGCCCCGGCCCGGGGGTGCAGGTCGCCGTGGCCGCCGGTGCGGCCGCGGCGGATCACTGCACCTACCTGAGCGACCCGGACGTGGCCGCGCTGGCCTCTTCCGGGACGGTGGCCACCCTGCTGCCGGGCGTGGAGTTCGCCACCCGGCAGCCGTACCCGGACGCGCGGCGGCTGCTCGCGGCCGGCGCCACCGTGGCGCTGGCTACCGACTGCAATCCGGGGTCCTGCTTCACCTCCAGCATGCCGTTGTGCATCGCGCTGGCCGTCCGGGAGATGCGGATGACGACCGAGCAGGCGGTGTGGTCCGCCACCGCGGGCGGGGCCCGGGCGCTGCGCCGGCCCGACATCGGCCACTTGTCGCCCGGGGCCCGGGCGGACCTGGTCATGCTCGACGCGCCGTCGCACACCTACCTGGCCTACCGGCCGGGGGTCCCGCTGGCCAGCGCCGTGTGGCGGGCGGGCCGGCCGGTCTGGCGGGCGGGCTTGGCCGTCACCGGTGGCTGAGCCCGGCGCGGCCCCCCGCGGTGAGCGCGGCGGCGCCGGGATGGCGCCGGGGTGCGGTGGTGCCCCGCGGCCGTGTGGCCACCCCGGCTGCGGCGTGAAGTTCACCGGAAAGCACCGCTTGCGGTGTGTCGCTCAGCGCGACCACCAGCCCCGCCGGGCCAAAATAGGACGAGGCCCCTCCATCTCGGTGATGTGGCGCAATGCGTGCTACCACCTGGCGTTTCCTAGGTCGTCTGACGACAGAAGTCAGCAAGAAGTCAGAGCCAAAACCAGCCCTGGGCCCGGCCCCGGGGTTTCTCTTGTCCTAGCGCGCTACGAAGAAGCCCCTCCCGACCCGGGCCACGATGAGGCCCTCGGCCTTGAGTGTGCCCAGGCTGCGCTCCACCGTCCGGGTGGAGACCTCGTACTGCTGCGCCAGGTGCTTGATGCTGGGGATGCGGCCGGTGAGCTGGCCAGAGCGGATCTGCTCGCGGAGCAGGTTCGAGAGCTGCTCGTGCAAGTCAACTGGTGAGTCAGGGTCCAGCATGACCACACAGTAGGTCTCACCTGGGATGACGCGGATTCCGGAGGCACTATGTAGACCTAGGTAGACCTACGTTGTTACGCGATGGTACTTTCAGCGCATTTAGGACTGGCTGCACGAGGACTGGCTACACAGGGAAGACCCGGGCCCGACTTGCGGGCACCCGGACTGGTGGCCGGCCGGTGACGCGGTTGCGTTCCCTTCCTGGTACGTCTGGAAAGGCATATCCGGGCTTATCTACGCTCGCAAACTCATGACGAGCCCCCCGAGGATTGTCCGCGGTGAGAGCCCTGAGCATCTCCGCGAGGGGATCGTCCGGGAAGAGGCCCGCATCGAAGCGGGGGTCTGGGCTGGCCTGACCCACGGCGTCACTAGCTATAGCTAGGAGGCGAGTCATGCTCGGAGAGTCACAGGTGTCGGTCAGCTCGGGCGAGAGCACGGAGTGCTGCGCTCCGATCATCTTCCTTCGCTGGCGGTAGCGAAACTTGCCTAGCCGTCCGGCGCACCAGGCGTGGCTGGGGATGCGGCAGGCCCCCGGAACGTGTCACCCGGGGCCTGTTCGCTGTTCAGCCCCAGGTCAGCTAAACGTCAGAATAGTCCGTGAAACTGCTGGTCATTCGGGTCCGCTCCGGGGCACTCAAGACCCTCGGCGTGTCGTCCCTGACCTGCGACGATGGGGATCTAGCATGGTGAGCATGGACGAGGCCCCTCCATATAGGTGATGGAGGGGCCTCGCGTTGCCCAGCCGCGGCGGCCGACGGCGCTGACAGCCGGCGATGCGGCTGCCCGCCGCCAGGCTGACACGGCCCGGCGGCCACCGGTCACTGGTGCCCGCCCTGGAGCGCCGGTCTCCCGGCTCTCCCGGCGTTCCGGGTCTCCCCGGCACGGCCCGTCTTCGGTGGTAGGTGCAGTTCTACTGCCGCTAGTAACCCAGCACAAGATGCTCCAGCTGGGTATTTGAAGATTCTTTGGCCATCCACAGGCAATCCACCGACCGCCTGCCGTTTTTCCCCTGCGCCACCCGGCTTGTCCACCGCCCGTCCACAACCAGGTCCACAAACCGGGCCTGGGCGGCAGGTGATCACTTGCCGCCGACGCCAGCCCAGAGCGGGCCCGGGACGGCCGCCGCCTCGGCCGGATCGGGGCGCCAGGCCGGCAGCGGGACCAGCCCCGGAGGCACCAGCCGGAGGCCGGCGAAGAACCGGCTCACCTCCGCCCGGCTGCGCACCGCGACCGCGGTGTCCACCGGGCTGGGCCCGCCGGCCAGGCTCTCCTCGGCCGTGGCCCCCAGTTCGCTCCCGGGGTGACCAATCACCAGGTAACTGCCCGGTGCCATGGCGTCCATCACGGCCGCCACCTGCTCGTAGGGGTCCGTGTCGTCCGGGATGAACTGCAGCACCGACAGCGCCACGACCGCCACCGGCTGGGTCAGGTCGAGCATGCGGGCCGCCTCGGTCACGATGGCCGCCGGATCGCGGAGGTCGGCCCGCAGGTAGCTGGTGTTGCCGTGCGGGCCGCTGGCCAGCAGGGCCCGCCCGTGAGCGAACACGACCGGGTCGATGTCCAGGTAGACGACCATGGCCTCGGGATCCGCCGACTGGGCCACCTCGTGCGTGCTCCCGGCGGTCGGCAGGCCGGCCCCGATGTCGAGAAACTGGGTCACGCCGGCTTCGGCGGCCAGGAAGCGCACCGCGCGGGACAGGAAGGCGCGAGTGGCCCGGACCGAGTCCGCCAGGCCCGGGAAGGCGGCCGCCGCGGCGTCTCCCGCCTCGCGGTCAGCGGCGAAGTTGTCGCGGCCGCCGAGCCAGTAGTCATGCACCCGGGCCCGGTGGGCCACCCTGGGGGCGATCGTTGGCTGGGCGGTGGGATCGTCGGTGCGCTGGGCCACCGCCCGGATCAGGCCGCGACCGCTCACCTGGCAGTCGGGCGCCATGGGGCCCGTCCGTGAGACGGCCGCCCCGCCCCGCCCCGCCCGCTGTCCTGGTGCGTCGTCCCGCACCACGCTGCTCGCCATCGCCGTGCCTCTCACGCTGCCGGGGCCAGCATATGCAGCCTCGCACCCGCCGCGAC
This sequence comes from uncultured Actinomycetes bacterium, assembly GCA_963837515.1. GTDB lineage: Bacteria > Actinomycetota > Actinomycetes > Streptosporangiales > Streptosporangiaceae > RYN-230. Next base: position 644,228 of record CAWINT010000006.1, on the reverse strand, counting down.
GCTCGGGTGAGCGTTAACAGCGGCCCGGGCATGGCCATTCCAGAAGCGCGGCCGGGCTGGTCAGCCGGCTGCGGGCGCCAGGTAGCGGCCGGCGAACCGGATCAGCGGCTCGCCCGCCTCGGCCAGGTAGACGGTGCCCAGTACGGCCGCGATCACCAGCAGATGGTCGCCGGCCGGCCACCGCTCGCTGACCTGGCATTCCAGCGCGGCCAGGCCGTCCCCGGGGATCAGCGCCCCGGACCGCGGCCCGCGCTGATGCGGCAGCCCGTCCAGCAGCAGCCGCGCCCCGGGGCGGCCGGCCGCGGCGAACCGCCCCGCCAGCATGCGCTGGCCCGCGGCGAGCACGGTGACCGCGAACCGGTCCACCCGGCCCAGCAGTTCGGCCGGGTAGCCCCCGCTGAGCAGCGATACGCCGATCAGCGGGGGCGAGAACGACACCGGGCAGAACGCGCTGACCGTGGCGCCCACGTCGTCCCGCCCGTCGGCGATGGTGACCAAGGTCACGCCGGAGGCGAACACCGCCAGCGCCCCGGCCAGCCCGGCACCGGGGTCAGTCATGCCGCAGGGTCACCGGATCACCCAGCGGCCGGGCAGCAGCAGCGGGCCGTGCGGGGACAAACCAGCGCTGGCGGCCAGGTCGGAGACCGGTCCCCAGGCCTCCGTGAACAGCCGGGCCGTGGCGGCCGCCCGGGTGGTGGCGGCGGGCCGGTCCTCGCTGGAGGAGGCCGGCCGGATCCGGTCCAGCGGGCGGGCGCGCGGGTACAGCCGGATCGGGACAGACTCAGCCAGCGCCGCCTTGCGCCGGGCCAGTGCCAGCGCGGTATCCAGCCCGCCGAGTTCGTCCACCAGGCCGATCCCGGCGGCGTCGGCACCGGTCCATACCCGGCCGCGGGCGATCTGAGCCACCTGCTCGGCGGCCAGTCCGCGCCCGGCCGCGACCTTGCCGGTGAAGTCGGCGTAGATGTGGTCCAGCCAGCTGTTGATCTTGGCCCATTCGTCGTCGCTGAACGGCCGGGAGGGGGTGAACATGTCGGCGTGGGCGCCCTCGGTGACCGCGTCCGTGGTCACCCCGGCCCGTTCCAGGGCCTGGCCGAGCACCGGCTTGGCGCTGATCACGCCGATGGACCCGGTGATGGTGCCGGGCTGGGCCACGATGGCGTCCGCGGCCATGGCGATGAAGTACCCGCCGGACGCGGCCACGTCGCCCATGGACACGACTACCGGCTTGCCCGCCGCCCGGGCCTGGATCACTTCGCGCCAGATCGTGTCGGAGGCCACGTAGGAGCCGCCCGGGCTGCTGACCCGCAGCACGATGGCCTTGACCCGCTGATCGGCGGTGGCCGCGCGGAGCGCCCCGCTCATCGTGTCGGAGCCGATCGCGCCGCCGGTGAGCGGGTTCCGCGCGCTGCGGCCGCGCCGGATCGGGCCGGTGGCGTACAGCAGCGCGACCACGTCCTCGCCGGGGCGCGGCAGTTTACGGGCGCGCTCCGCGAGGCTCCGGGCCCGCGCGAACCGGCCGAGGAACAGCAGGCAGGCATCTTCGCCGACGCTCTCCCGGACGGCCGCGTACACCTCGTCCCGGTAGCCCAGGTCGTCCACCAGCCGGGCGTCGCGCGCGTCGGCGGCCAGGAACGGCCCGCGGTCGATCAGCGCCCGGGCCTCGCCGGCGGCGATGCTGAGCCGCTGCGCGATGGCCTCGGTGATCTGCTCCACGAAGGACGCGGCCACCCGCTGCAGCGCCTCCCGGGCCGGACCGCTGAACTGCCGCTCGGTGAACCGTTCGGCCGCGCTCTTGTACTCTTCCCGCTTGCCGACCTGGAACTGGACGCCGAGCCGGTCCAGGGCGTCCCGGTAGAACCAGTTCTGCACGCTGATGCCGGTCAGCCCGAGATCCCCGGAGGGCTGCAGCCAGATGCGGTCAAACGCCGTGGCCAGGTAGTAGGGCACGTTGCCGGGGGAGAAGTCGCCGAAGGTTTCCGCCCAGGCCACGGTCAGTTTCCCGGCCCGGGCGACGGCGCGGACGGCGGTGCGTAGCTCCTGGACCTGGGCCAGGCCGATCGGCCGGCCGCCTACCTTGACCACCAGCGCCCTGACCCGGTGATCGTCCTCGGCCCGGCGCAGCGCGTCGATGATGTCGGCCAGCCGCGGGCGGCGCATGGCGAGGTAAGCGGAAACCGGGTCGGCCGGCGGCTCCTCGGCGATGCCCTCGGTCAGGTCCAGTTCGAGGATGAGCGGGGCGGTGCGGCGCTGGCGGATGGCGGCGATCCGGTCGGTCAGCATCGAATTGACCATGCTTGCAGCTTACGGCCCGCCCGCGCGGCGGGCCGGCCAACCACGCCCCAGCCTGGGTTATGGTCAGACGGGATGGCCGGAAGGGACGGCGATGGCCGAAGGTGACGGGAACGGCTGGGTCGTCTGCGCGCAGGGTCACCGGCACTGGGGGCGCTACGGCGCGGCCGGGCTGCTGACCGCGGCCCCCGGACTGGATGGCCAGGCCAGCGTGCTGCTCATCCTCCGGGCTTCGTGGACCCAGCACCCCGGGACCTGGGGCCCGCCGGGAGGAGCCCGGGACAGCCATGAGTCGGCGGCCCACGCCGCGCTGCGGGAAGCCACCGAAGAATGCGCGGTGCCGCCCGGGGCGGCCCGGATCCACGGCCTGCTCGACGATGATCACGGCGGCTGGTCCTACCAGACGCTGCTCGCCGACGCGGCCGGCGTGTTCGACGTCCAGCCGGTCAGCGCGGAGGCTCCCGAGGTGGCGTGGATCCCCGAGGGCAAGGTGGATGCGCTGCCGCTGCACCCCGGCTTCGCCGCCACCTGGCCGGCCATCCGGGCGGCCATGCAGTCGGTCACGGTGCTGGTGGACGTGGCCAACGTGATGGGCGCCCGGGCCGACGGATGGTGGCGGGACCGCGCCGCGGCGGCGGCGCGGCTGCACGGCGAACTGGCGGCACTGGCCGAGCGCGGGATCACCGCCCTGCCGCCGGGGGTACCGGCCGGCTCACTGGACCGCTGGTTCCCGCGCTACGTCATGGTCCTGGAAGGACAGGCCCGGGCGGCCGCGCGGGCGCTCCCAGCGGCTGACCGGGTGCGGGTGGTGGCCGCACCGGGCAGCGGTGATGACACCCTGGCCGGCCTGGCGGCCAGCGAGCCCGGGCCGCGGATCCTGGTCACCGCCGACCGGGAACTGCGCCGCCGCGCGCTGGCGGCCGGGGCCGCGGTGACCGGGCCCCGCTGGCTGCTGGATCTGCTCCGCTAGCCCGGGGGACGACCCCCGGAACCCCCGGGATCACCGGCTCAGCGAGACCCGCCTCCGGCGGGCCTCCCTTCACCGCTAGCCCGGGGGACGACCCCCGGAACCCCCGGGATCACCGGCTCAGCGAGACCCGCCTCCGGCGGGCCTCCCTTCACCGCTAGCCCGGGGGACGACCCCCGGAACCCCGGGATCACCGGCTCAGCGAGACCCGCCTCCGGCGGGCCTCCCTTCACCGGTCAATGGCGTCGTGGCGCGGGCGCGGGCGCGGTGCCGGGCAGTGGCCCGGTCCCGGGACAGGCGGCGCAGTACCGGCCGGCCCGCGAGCGCCGTCCCGGCCAGGGCGCTGCCGCCGACGCCCAGGTCGAGTGAGATCCGGCCCTGTTTCGCCCAGTAGACGTCCTTGAGGTCGAGCAGCAGCGCGAACTCGTCCACGATGAGCGCCAGGGCCGAGCCGTAGCACAGCGCCACCGCCGGGTGCCGCCGGTGCCGGTCCTCACCGCGGACGGCGATCGCCCCGATCCCGGCCAGCATGCCGATGCCCCACAGGTAGTGGTGCAGGTGCTCACCCCCCGCGCTGAGGTTGCGGAATGGCCCGCGGCCGGCCCGGATGCTGTAGGTGATGCCGCGCACGGCGGCGAAGGTCCCGGTGAAGGCCAGCCAGCTGAGCAGCACGCCGCGCTGGCTCTGGTCGAGTTCCTCCCGGTAGGCGGCGCGGACCGCGCCCGCAGCGGGGATCCCGCCCCGCCCCGTGCCACCCGGCCCGGTGCTGCCTGGCCGCCGGCCGCCTGGCCCGGTGCTGCCGGGCCCGGTCACGTCCTCCTGGGTGGTCGTCTCCGCGTCTGCCGCCACCGGCTTCACCCCCACCTCGTCCTGCCACCGGTATGCCCGCTGCCAGGGCGAACCATCCGGGGCAAGACCGGGCGGGCTGGGCGGGGTGGCGGCGCAGACGGCCGGGGGCGTGTGCTTGGGTCGGGGAGTGACCCCCGCCGATCTGCTCATCCTCGCGCTGACCGGGCTGGCGGCCGGCATCGTGAGCACAGTGGCCAGCCTGGCCTCGGTGGTGTCCTACCCGGTGCTGCTGGCCCTCGGGCTGCCGCCGCTGTCCGCGAACGTGACGAACACCGTGGCGCTGCTGTTCACCGGGGCGGGCGCGGCGGTCGGCTCGCGGCCGGAACTGGCCGGCCAGGGAGCGCGGGTCCGGCGGCTCGGCCTGGTGACCGCGCTGGGCGGCGCGGCCGGTGCCGCACTGCTCCTGGCCACGCCGGCCCGGACGTTCGAGGACGCGGCGCCGGTACTGATCGGCGGGGCGTCGCTGCTGCTGTTGTTCCAGCCGTCCCGGTCCGGCGCCGCGCCGGGCCCGGACCGGGAGCGCAGCCGCCCGTTGCTGGCCGCGCTGTTCGGCGTGGCCATCTACGTCGGCTACTTCGGCGCGGCGGGCGGCATCCTGCTGCTGGCCGTGCTGACACCCATGCTGAGCCAGTCCCTGGCCCGCACCAACGCGGTCAAGAACGTGGTGTCCGGGCTGGCCAACGCGGTCGCGGCGGTCGCTTTCGCGGCGTTCGGCCCGGTTCGCTGGATCGCGGTGGCGCCGCTCGCCGCCGGGTTCCTGGCGGGTGGCTGGATCGGCCCGGCCCTGGTCCGCCGCCTGCCGGGACGGCTGCTGCGGATCGGGATCGGCCTGGCCGGTCTCGCCCTGGCCGTCCGGCTCGCCCTCGCCGCCTATCACTGAACCAGCACGCCCAACGGCCCGTCCGCCGCCGTGACCCGGCCCCGGTTCCGGCCCGTCCGCGGCGCTGACCCGGTGCACGCCCGCCAGGCCGGGCTGCCCTATCGCTGCAGCTCGTCTTCCGGGACCAGCCAGAGGACGCCCAGCGGCGGCAGGGTGAGCACCGCGGACGCGGGCTGGCCGTGCCACGGTTCGGGCTGGGCCTCGATCATCCCGAGGTTGCCCACGCCGCTGCCGCCGTAGTCGGCGGCGTCGGTGTTGACCAGCTCACGCCACCGGCCAGCCTGCGGCAGCCCGAGCCGGTAGCTGGAGTGCGGCCCGCCGGAGAAGTTGGCCACGCAGGCCAGCACCCGCGGGCCCACCGTCCCGTCCCCGGCCAGCCGGAGGAAGGACAGCACGTTGCCGGCCGCGTCGTTCGCGTCGATCCAGCGGAACCCGCTCGGCGAATTGTCCAGCGTCCACAGCGCCGGGGTGCTGCGGTAGGCGCGGTTGAGGTCGCTGACCAGCCGCCGCGCCCCGGCGTGCCGGCCGTACTCCAGCATCCACCAGTCCAGGCCGCGCTCGGCCGACCACTCGTTGCCCTGACCGAACTCCGAGCCCATGAACAGCAGCTGCTTGCCGGGGTGGGCCCACATGTAACCGAACAGGGCACGCAGCCCGGCGAAGGCGTTCCACTCATCCCCGGGCATTTTGCGCAGCAGCGAGCCCTTGCCGTGCACCACCTCGTCGTGCGACACCGGCAGCACGAAGTTCTCGCTGTACGCGTACATCAGCGAAAAGGTGATCTCGTTGTGGTGGTACTGCCGGTAAACCGGGTCCAGCGACAGGTAGTTGAGCGTGTCGTGCATCCAGCCCATGTTCCACTTGAAGCCGAAGCCCAGCCCGCCCAGGTGCACCGGCCGGGTGACGCCGGGCCAGGCGGTGGACTCCTCGGCGATCATCATGATCCCGGGTGTCCGCCGGTAGGCGGTGGTGTTCACTTCCTGCAGGAACGACACCGCGTCGGTGTTCTCCCGGCCGCCCTGGGCGTTCGGCGCCCACTCCCCGGCCTGGCGCGAGTAGTCCAGGTAGAGCATGGAGGCGACCGCGTCCACCCGCAGCCCGTCGGCGTGGAACTCCTCCAGCCAGTACACCGCGTTGGCGACCAGGAAGTTCCGCACTTCGGTGCGGCCGTAGTCGAAGATCAGCGTGCCCCAGTCCGGATGCTCGCCACGGCGCGGGTCGGGGTGCTCGTACAGCGGGGTGCCGTCGAACCGGGCCAGCGCCCAGTCGTCCCGCGGGAAGTGGGCGGGCACCCAGTCCAGGATCACGCCGATCCCGGCCTGGTGCAGCCGGTCCACCAGGTGGCGGAACTCGTCCGGGGTGCCGAACCTGGACGTGGGCGCGTAGTAGGAGGTGACCTGGTAACCCCAGGAACCGCCGAACGGGTGCTCCATGACCGGCAGGAACTCCACGTGCGTGAAGCCCACGCTGGTGACGTAGGACGTCAGCTCCTCGGCCAGCTCCAGGTAGGACAGCCCGGGCCGCCACGACCCGAGGTGCACCTCATACACGCTGACCGGCTCGCTCACCTGGCTGGCCTGGGGCCGGGCGGCCATCCAGTCCGCGTCGCCCCACTCGTACCGCGAGGTGTACACCACCGAGGCGGTAGCGGGCGGGCGCTCCGCGAAGCCGGCCATCGGATCGGCCTTGCGCCGCCACTGGCCATCCGGGCCGCAGATGTCGAACTTGTACCGGGCACCGTCGCCCACCTCCGGCAGGAAGATCTCCCACACGCCGGCGCCGCCGAGCGAGCGCATCGGGTGCCCGCGGCCGTCCCAGTGGTTGAAGTCCCCGATGACCCGCACGCCCCGCGCGTTCGGCGCCCACACTGCGAAGGAGGTCCCGGCCATGTCGCCGTACTGGCGCTGGTGTGCCCCGAGGACCTGCCACAGGTTCTCGTGCCGGCCCTCGCCGATCAGGTACAGGTCCATCTCGCCGAGGCTGGGCAGGAACCGGTAGGGGTCGTCGGTGACGGTCTCCGGCAGCGGGCCGCCGTCCCCGCCCGGGTAGGTCACCGCCACCCGGTAGTCCGGCACCTCGGTTCCCGGCACGGTCGCGGCGAACACGCCCTCGTGCACGTGCCCGGCCGGGACGCGGCTGCCGTCCGGCAGCACGATGGCGACCGAGGCGGCGAGCGGGCGGAGCACCCTGACGACGATGCCGTCCGGGGTGGGATGCCCACCCAGGATGGAGTGCGGGTCGTGGTGAGTGCCGGCGACGACCCGGTCGATTTCGCCCAGGCTCACGTCGGCCGGGCCGGCCCGGCTGATCATGCTCATGAGTCGGCGATGGAGCCGAGCGGGATGGACAGCCAGCTGGGCCTGTTCCGGGCCTCGTACATCACTTCGTAGACCGCCTTGTCCAGGACGAGGGCGCGCAGCAGGACGGCGTGCGTGCCCGGATCGATGCCGCCCGCGGCCGCGTACCCGGCGCAGAACGCATTCTGGTTGCGCCGGATCCACTGCACCGCCGCGGAGTGCAGCCGGTCCGCCTCAGGATGCAGCAGCAGCTGATGCCGCGCGGCGTAGTCGAAGGAGCGGAGCATCCCGGCCACGTCCCGCAGCGCCGGCGCGGGGGCGCGGCGCTGGGCCAGCGGGGCGGCCGGCTCGCCTTCGAAGTCAAGGACCACCCACCCGGTCAGCGTCCGCATCACCTGGCCGAGATGGTAGTCCCCGTGGATCCGCTGCACGGCCAGCGCGTTGTCCAGCTTGGCCAGGTCGGAGAAGGTGCTGCCGAGCTGGTCCGCGTACCGGCCGAGTTCGGGCACCGTGGCCAGCGCCACGTCCAGCCGCTCGAACATCTCGTCGGCGAGCCGGCTCACCGCGTCGGCGGGCAGTTCCTCGGTGCCGAACGCGGCGGCCAGGTCACGGTGCACCTCGGCGGTGGCCTCGCCGAGCCGGTAGGCCTCGCCGGCGAAGTCGCCACCGGAGTCGGCGGCGCTCTCCCCGCCCGCGTACAGGTCGCGCACGCTGGTGGCGGCCAGCGACCAGCCGTCCGTAGCGCCCCGCAGGTAGACCGACAGGATGCCGCAGACGGTCGGGGCGCCGCCGAGCCGTGCCTCGAACCAGCCGAGCGGCGCCGCGACGTGCGCAGACCCGCGGCGGGCCAGCGCCCGCGGCACCTCCAGGTCCGGGTTGGGGCCCGGGGCGGGCCGGCGGAACACCTTGAGGATGCTGGTTTCGCCGAACATCAGGCTGGTGTTGCTCTGCTCGCCCGTGAGGACCAGGCTCTCCAGGCACGTGTGCACGTCGGCGCCGGGCTCGGCGTAGAAGCTGAGCCGCCCGGCCCGAGCGTTGCTGGCGATGTTGCGCAGCAGGATCCGGGTCAGTTCCGGGTCGTGCAGCGCGTCGTAAGCCAGGCGGCCGTCCTTAGCCACCCCGATGAGCACGTGGGCCAGCTGATCCGGGAGGTCGGCCCGCTGCCCGAGGAGGATCTGGTAGGAGTCCACGCCGGTGTCCTGGCGCACGTTGACGATGAGGTGGCGCAGCGTGGGATCGCCGCTCGCCAGCTCTGTGTCCGCCACGATGGCCAGGTCGAGGATCCTCGAGCCCTTGCCAGCGAACCAGCGCTGGGTCGGGACCCACTCCGCCAGCGTTTCCTCAAATGTCATATTTCCGGTCTACCCCGTCGCCGGGGATCATGCAGCACGAAGCTGATCATCATCTCAGGGTGGTTTTCCGGCTCGCCTCGCCGCCGAGCCGGGAGAGGGCCCGCTCACCGGCCATGCTCTGCCCGCGGCTCGGGCAGCTGAAACCAGTAAAAACCGTGCCCGGGCAGGGTAAGCAGGTAGGGCAGGTCGCCGATCGGGGGAAAGGTGACGCCGCCCATGCATTCGACCGGTGTCACCCCCTTGAACCGCCGCAGGTCGAGCTCGACCGGCTGCGGGAACCTGGACAGGTTGTTGACGCACAGGATCCGGTCCGCCGCGTCCATCCCCTCGCTCTGGTGCACCGGGTCGGTGTACTCCCGGACGAACGCCAGCACACTGGGGTTGGACGAGCTCAGCTCCTCGTATCCGCCCATCCCGAAGACCGGGTGCCGCTTGCGGATCTCGATCATCCGCTTGGTCCAGTGCAGGAACGAGCCGGAGTTCTTCTGCTGCGCCTCGACGTTCAGCGCCTGGTAGCCGTAGATCGGGTCCATCAGCAGCGGCAGGTAGAGCCGGGCCGGGTCACAGGTGGAGAAGCCGGCGTTGCGGTCCGGGGTCCACTGCATGGGAGTGCGCACCCCGTCCCGGTCGCCGAGCCAGATGTTGTCGCCCATGCCGATCTCGTCGCCGTAGTAGAGCACCGGCGAGCCCGGCAGCGACAGCAGCAACGCGGTGAACAGCTCCAGCTGGTTGCGGTCGTTCTCCAGCAGCGGGGCCAGCCGGCGGCGGATGCCGATGTTCGCCTTCATCCGCGGGTCCTTGGCGTACTCCGTGTACATGTAGTCCCGCTCGTCGTCGGTGACCATTTCCAGCGTCAGCTCGTCGTGGTTGCGCAGGAAGATGCCCCACTGGCAGTTGGCCGGGATGGGCGGGGTCTGGGCCAGGATCTCCGAGATCGGGTAGCGCTGTTCCCGGCGCACCGCCATGAAGATGCGCGGCATCAGCGGGAAATGGAACGCCATGTGGCATTCGTCCCCGCCGACCCCGGAGTCACCGAAGTACTGCACCACGTCGTCCGGCCACTGGTTGGCTTCGGCCAGCAGTACCCGGTCCGGGTACAGCCGGTCCACCTCGGCGCGGACCCGCTTGAGGTACTCGTGGGTCTCCTTGAGGTTCTCGCAGTTGGTGCCCTCGCGCTCGTAGAGGTAGGGCACCGCGTCCAGCCGGAACCCGTCGATCCCGAGGTCGAGCCAGAACCGCAGCACCTCCAGCATGGCGTCCTGGACTCTCGGGTTCTCGTAGTTCAGGTCCGGCTGGTGGGAGAAGAACCGGTGCCAGTAGTACTGGCCGCGGACCGGGTCATAGGTCCAGTTGGAGTTCTCGTGGTCGACGAAGATGACCCGGGCCTCCGGGTAGTGGTCGTCCGTGTCGGACCAGACGTAGAAATCGCCGAACGGGCCGTCCGGATCACTGCGGGAGGCCTGGAACCATGGGTGGGAATCGCTGGTGTGATTCATCACCAGGTCGGCGATGACCCGGATGCCGCGCTGGTGCGCCTCGTCCACCAGGTTGACGAAATCCCCGATATGGCCAAATTCCGGCAATATGGAGGTGAAATCGGAGATGTCATACCCGCCATCGCGCAGCGGAGAGGAGTAGATCGGCAGCAGCCAGACACAGTCGATGCCGAGCCACTGCAGATAGTCCAGCCGTGAGGTCAGGCCGCGCAGGTCGCCGGTTCCGTCCGAGTTCGAGTCGTGGAACCCCCGGACGAGCACCTCGTAGAACAGGGCCCGCTTGTACCAGTGCGGGTCCCGGGGCCGCTCGAACGAGAACGGGTCGGGGATGGGCTCCCCGGGGGGTGCCGAGAAACTCGGCTGGTGATCCGGCACCGGGAGGCCAGGGAGAGCGGGGCGGCCGGGCTCAGGCTCTGTGACCACTGTGGCTCCTGCGGACTCATTGGGACAAATCAGGCGACCGGGGAAGTCTTCACCTGAAAGATGTGGGCTGGTTCGTAGGCCGGGTCGAGGCGGACGTAATTAACCGGTCCCCACCGGTACGCCTGACCAGAAAGCTCGTCGGTGACAACGAAGTCCGCGCTGCTTTCCATTCCGAGCGCAGGGAGGTCCAGCCAGACGGTCGCCTCTCGGGGCTGATACGGGTCGAGGTTGACGACGACCAGGACGGTGTCCTCCCCCCGCGGGCCACGTTTGGAGAAGCAGAGCAGCTCCGGCTGGTTGACGTGATGGAACCGTAGATTACGCAACCAGTGCAGCGCTGGGTGGGCTTTTCTGATCGCGTTGAGCCGGGTGATATACGGGGCAATCCCGGCGGGCCCGATGGAGGCCGCCGACCAGTCCCGCGGCCGGTAGGCGTACTTCTCCGAGTCCAGGTACTCCTCGCTGCCCGGGCGGACCGGCGTGTTCTCGGACAGCTCGTAGCCCGAATAGATACCCCAGGACGGGGACAGCATGGCGGCCAGCACGGCCCGGATCCGGAACCCCGCCGGGCCGCCGTGCTGCAGGTACTCGTGCAGGATGTCCGGGGTATTGGTGAAGAAATTCGGCCGCATGTACGCGGCCGCCGGGCCGGCCAGCTCGCGCAGGTACTCGGTGAGCTCGGCGGCGGTGTTCCGCCAGGTGAAGTAGGTGTAGGACTGGTGAAAACCGATCTTGGCCAGGGTGTGCATCATGGCGGGCCGGGTGAACGCCTCGGCCAGGAACAGCACGTCCGGGTCGGTCCGGGCGACCTCGCCCAGCAGCCGCTCCCAGAACGGCAGCGGCTTGGTGTGCGGGTTGTCCACCCGGAAGATCCGTACCCCGTGGCTCATCCAGAGCCGGACGATCCGCAGCACCTCCGCGTAGATGCCCTCGGGGTCGTTGTCGAAGTTCAGCGGGTAGATGTCCTGATATTTCTTGGGCGGGTTCTCGGCGTGGGCGATCCGGCCGTCGGCCCGCTTGGTGAACCACTCGGGGTGCTCGCGGACCCAGGGGTGATCGGGGGAGGTTTGCAGCGCCAGGTCCAGCGCCACCTCCATGCCCAGTTCCCGGGTGCGCGCCACGAAGGCGTCGAAGTCGGCCATCGTGCCCAGGTCCGGGTGGAGCGCGTCGTGCCCGCCCTCCGGGGAGCCGATCGCCCACGGCGAGCCTGGGTCGCCCGGCCCGGCCTCCAGTGCGTTGTTGGCGCCCTTGCGCGCGGTGGTCCCGATCGGGTGCACTGGCGGCAGGTAGACGACGTCGAACCCCATGTCAGCTATATCGGGAAGACGGTCCGCCGCGTTGCGCAGCGTGCCGCTGCGCGGCTCCCGGCGGCCCATCGGGTCGATGTCCATCCCTTCCGACCGCGGGAAGAATTCGTACCAGGCGCTGAACAGCGCGCGGGCGCGGTGCACGATCACCGGGTAGCGGGGCGAGCGGGTCACCAGATCGCGCAACGGGTACTCGGCCAGGATGGCCAGCACATCCGCGGCCGAGGCGGCGGCCAGCCGGTCCCACGGGGGCACGGCCGGGTCGCGGAGCATCCCGGCCACCTCGCGCAGCCTGGCCCGCGCCGTCCGGGCCGCCTGCGCCGCCACCGCCGAGGTGTACCACCGTACCCCTGGAGCGGGATATCCCCCGGTGCGGCGAGGTCCCGCCGCAACCAGGGTGCCCGGGTCGCCGGAGGCGGTCCCGCCGAGCCAGTGATCCCGGGGGGCTCCGGGAGGTCGCCCCCCCGGGCGGATACCGCGCGCGGCCCGCTCGAACAGGATCGCGCCCTCGGTGAGCATCAGCTCGGTCTCCATGCCGCGGGGCACCTTGATGCCGGCGTCGTGCCGCCAGTGCGCGATGGGGTCGCCCCAGGCTTCCACCTGGAATTGCCACAGGCCTTCGGCGGTCACCGTCACTTCGGCGCCGTGGCGGTCGGTACCCGGGGCCAGCTCGCGCATATAGCTCAGCGGCGACCGCTCGCCGCCGGGCCCGCGCAGCACCACTCCGGCGCCGAGCATCTCGTGTCCCTCCCGGAACACCGTGGCCGACACCTCGAAAGTCTCGCCGGTCACCGCCTTCGCTGGGCGGCGCCCACAGTCCAGGACGGGTGCCACGTCCAGGATGGGAATGCGTCCGATCACCACAGCAAGTTACCTAGCGCAGGCAGCAGGTCTCTACGCGGCCTGCCCACTGGGCGGCGGGTTATGCAGCGGGCGGCCCGCTGGCTGGCCGGCCGGCCTGATCCGGGTCCGCAAGCACCCGGCGCGGGCCGCAGCGGCCGGGGCAGGCGGCGCGGCGGGTGGGGGGACCGGCCGGGGATGGGCCGTTAGGAAGCGGTGGGGCCGGGTTGCGGCGAGTCTCGCAGGCTCGGGCGGAGAGACGAATTCCGCAACCCGGTTCACGGCATTAACCTGCGGCGGTTAGGGTCACTGCCCGTGAGAGCCATCCGCCGTTTTACCGTCCGGGCCGCGCTGCCGGAATCCCTTGCCCCGCTGCGTGACCTCACCCTGAACCTGCGCTGGTCCTGGCACGCGGAGACACGCGACCTGTTCGCGTCGATCGACCCGGCTGGCTGGGACTCATCCGGGAATGACCCGGTCGCGCTGCTAGGCGAGGTGCCGCCCGCCCAGCTGGAGAGCCTCAGCGCAGACCCGGCGTTCCTGCGCCGGCTCGATGAGGCCGCGGCGGACCTGCGCGAATACCTGTCCGGGCCGCGCTGGTACCAGCTGCACGCCGGCCAGGGCGGGCGCGGTGGCGGCGCCCCCGCCGCCATCGCCTACTTCTCGCCCGAGTACGGCATCACCGCGGCGCTGCCGCAGTACTCCGGCGGCCTCGGCATCCTGGCCGGTGACCACCTCAAGGCCGCCAGCGACCTGGGAGTCCCGCTGATCGGCGTGGGCCTGCTCTACCGGCACGGCTACTTCACCCAGTCGCTGTCCCCCGAGGGCTGGCAGATGGAGCGGTATCCGGCCGGCGACCCGAATGGGCTGCCGCTCACCCTGCTCCGGGAGCCGGGCGGCCCGCCGGTCCGGATCAGCGTGGCCCTCGCCGAGGACAAGACGCTGGCCGCGCAGATCTGGGTCGCGCAGGTGGGCCGGGTGCCGTTGCTGCTGCTCGACTCCTACATCAAGGACAACGACCCCGCGCTCCGCGAGGTCACCGACCGGCTGTACGGCGGCGGCGGCGATCACCGGCTGCGCCAGGAACTGCTGCTGGGCATCGGCGGCGTCCGCGCCGTCCGCGCGTTCTGCGCGCTCACCGGCCATGCCGAGCCCGAGGTGTTCCACACCAACGAGGGCCACGCCGGTTTCCTCGGCCTGGAGCGGATCAGGGAGTACGCCACCCAGGGCCTCAGCTTCGCCGAGGCGGTGGAACTGTGCCGCGCGGGCACCGTGTTCACCACCCACACGCCGGTAGCGGCCGGTATCGACCGGTTCGGCCGGGAGCTGGTGGAACGGCACTTCACCGGGGCGGCCGCCGACCCGGCGCTGCCGGTGGACCGGGTCCTCGCGCTGGGCGCCGAGACCTACCCGGGCGGCGACCCGGCCGTGTTCAACATGGCCGTCATGGGCATGCGGCTGGCCCAGCGGGTCAACGGGGTGAGCCGGCTGCACGGCGAGGTGAGCCGGGAGATGTTCGCCGGCCTGTGGCCCGGGTTCGACACCGCCGAGGTGCCGATCGGCTCGATCACGAACGGGGTACACGCGCCCACCTGGGTGGCACCCGAGGTGCTGGACCTGGCCAGCGGGCACCCGGGCGACGCGGCCGCGGCGCAGCAGCTGCCGGAGGACGGCCACGCCTGGGAACGGGTGGCGCACACCGCGCCCGCCCGGCTGTGGGAGATCCGCCGCGCGCTGCGCGGGCGGCTGGTGGCCCTGGCCCGGGAGGGGCTGCGCGCATCCTGGCGGCAGCGCGGCGCCAGCGAGGCGGAACTGGGCTGGATCGACGAGGTGCTCGACGAGAACGCGCTGACCATCGGGTTCGCCCGGCGGGTGCCTTCCTACAAGCGGCTCACGCTGATGCTGCACGACCCGGTCCGGCTCACCGAGCTGCTGCTCGACCCGCAGCGACCGGTCCAGCTGATCGTCGCGGGCAAGGCGCACCCGGCCGACGACGGCGGCAAGCGGCTGATCCAGCAGATGGTCAGGTTCGCCGACGACCCGAAGGTCCGGCGCCGGATCGTCTTCCTGCCCGACTACGACATAGCCATGGCGCGGGCCCTGGTCCAGGGCTGTGACGTCTGGCTGAACAACCCGTTGCGCCCGCTGGAGGCATGCGGCACCTCGGGCATGAAGTCCGCGCTCAACGGCGGCCTCAACCTGTCCATCCGGGATGGCTGGTGGGACGAGTGGTACGACGGCGCGGACGGCTGGGCCATCCCGTCCGCGGACGGCGTGCGGGACTCCGAGCGCCGCGACGAGCTGGAGTCCAACGCGCTCTACGACCTGCTGGCCACCACGGTGGCGCCGCGGTTCTACGACGCTGGCCCGGACGGGCTGCCCCGGCGCTGGCTGGAGATGGTCGGGCACACGCTGCGCGCGCTCGGACCGCGGGTGCAGGCCTCGCGGATGGTCCGGGAGTACGTCGAGGGCCTTTACGTCCCGGCCGCCCGCGCGTCGCACGAGCTGCGCGGCGCACCGGCCGCGGCCGGGCAGCCGTCCTACGCCCCGGCCCGGGACCTGGCGGCCTGGAAGCTGCGGGTAACCCGGGCCTGGGGCGGCGTCCGCATCGAGCACGTCGAGGGCGAGGACGGCGAGCAGGGTCCCGGCGGCAGCCTGGTGGTCCGGGCCAGCGTGGCCCTCGGCGGCCTGTCTCCGGACGATGTGAACGTCGAGGTGGTCTACGGCCGGGTGGGTGACGCCGACGAGATCGTCGCCCCGGCCATCAGCCCGCTGGCCCTCGAAGCGGGCCCGGAGGACGGGGTGGCCCGGTTCGCGGGCACGGCCGAGCTGGGGCGGCCCGGTCCGTTCGGCTACACCGTCCGGGTGGTGCCCCGGCACCCGCTGCTGGCGGCCGACGCGGAACTCGGCCTCGTCACCCTGCCCGAAGCGCCCGCCGGCCTCACCACCGGCGACCTGCGTTGAGCTGCGCGCGGCCGGGCCCGCTGATCGCGCACGACCTCCCGGACCTCCAGCCCGGACGGCGGCGGGCTCCCGCCGAGCCGGTAGCCGGTGGGGGCTTCCGGAGTGGTTCCGGGGGTCACCCCCCCGGCTAACACACCAAGTATCGGTCAAATTACGTTCCGCACGTAAACCGCGATGTGTAGAGTTGCGTCTACATTTAGGCAACGTGCTCTCGAGCACTTCATGGGACCTGGTTTCCGTTGCATGATGGAAGCAGGTACAGGCACAAAGCCCGGGGGGGCCATGAGATTCCGCGACACGTTATGGCGCTGCCACGACGTTGATGCGTCACTTTCCGTCACTGCTGGCACCCCCACGCGTGAAAGGACGCATCTGTCATGAAGCATGAAACCCAGGCCGAGGACCGGCTCCTGACGCCCTCAGAAGTCGCTGCGCTCTTCCGGGTCAACCCGAAGACGGTCACCCGGTGGGCTCAGCAGGGCAAACTCCACTCGATCCGGACCCTCGGCGGACACCGCCGCTACAGCGAGGCGGAGATCCAGGCCTTCCTGGCCGACTCGCAGGGGGTACCGCGACCCCGGCCCGCCGGGGAGTAATCTCCACCTGGGTCCTGGGCGGGCAGTGCGTCGGCCTGCTGGCAGCGGCCCGGCGGGAGGTGCGTGATGAGTGAGTACGTCCGGGTCGAGACCGACCAGGCTATTGCCACGATCAGGCTTGACCGGCCACCCATGAACGCGCTGAACGCCCAGGCCCAGGAGGAGATCGCAGCCGCCGCGGCCGAGGTGTCGGCCGACCCGGCGGTGCGTGCCGTGCTGCTGTACGGCGGCCCGAAGATGTTCGCCGCCGGGGCCGACGTCAAGGAGATGGCCGACGCCGGCTACGCGCACATGGCGGCCGACTCGCGGCGGCTGCAGGCCAGTTTCACCGCGGTCGCGAAGATCCCCAAACCGGTCGTGGCCGCGATCGCCGGCTACGCGCTCGGCGGCGGCCTGGAACTCGCGCTGTGCGCCGACTTCCGGGTGGCCGGGCAGGGGGCCCGGGTGGCCCAGCCGGAGATTCTGCTCGGCGTCATCCCCGGTGCGGGCGGCACCCAGCGGCTGCCCCGGCTGATCGGGCCCGCCCGGGCCAAGGACATCGTCTACACCGGCCGGTTCGTCGGGGCCGAGGAGGCGCAGGCTATCGGCCTGGTGGACCAAGTGGTGCCGGACGACGAGGTGTACGCGGCGGCGCGCGCTCTGGTGGCCCGGTACGCAACCGGCCCGGCGCTGGCCCTGCGGGCCGCCAAGCAGGCCATCGACTCGGGCCTGGAGAGCGACCTGGACACTGGGCTGGAGATCGAGCGGCTTCAGTTCGCGGCGCTGTTCGCCACCGAGGACCAGCGCACCGGGATGCGCAGCTTCATCGAGAATGGGCCGGGGAAGGCAACTTTCGCCGGACAGTGACCGCCGCAGCGGCGGGATCAGTCCGTGCCGCCCCGCAGCTGAGCCGCCGCGCCCGAGGAGATGCGCCCTCATGTACCGTCTGACCTGCTCCGCTCCATCGCCAGTGACCCGCTGGTCGCGCTCATGACCGAGCCTGGGACGCCCGACCTGGACCTGGTGACCGCCGCGCTGCGGGCGGACAGCGCCGATGTGGCCGTGTACGCGCGGGTGCTCACCGAGTCCCTCGGCCAGTCACTGCCCCCGGGATGTGTGACGATAGAGCGGGACCGTTCCGTGTCCGACCGGATGCGCGGGCGGCCCGGCACGGTGTCCAGGATCACGGTCCGGCTGGGGGAGCAGGTCATGACGCTGGCAGTGCGGGCAGGTCAGCCCAGTGCGGAGATCTGCCGGGAGGTGCGCGGTGTGGTGCTGTCCCGGCAGCCCGTTGCGGTCCACGAGTGGGCCGCCCAGCTCGCGCGTGCGCTGGTCGGCTTCGCCCAGCAGAATGCCCAGGCGGCCGAGGCGCTGCGCAAGCTGGTTACGGGTACCTGAGGTGACGACAGCGTCCCGGCCGGGCCCGGTGCCGGACACCCCCGCCCACCTGCGTCCTGTCCCGACTCCGTCGGGCGGCGCCGGGCTGGTTCGTAGTCTGGTAGGGCGATGACAACAGCGGACCAAATCCCGGACCAGCTCGGTCCATACCGCCTGATCGACCGCATCGGCGAAGGCGGGATGGGCGTCGTCTACCTCGCCCGGGATCCGGAGCAGCGCCCGGTCGCGGTCAAGATCCTGCGTCCCGCGGTGGCCGGGGACCCCAACGCCCGGCGGCGGCTGGCCCGCGAAGTGGAAACCATGCGCCGGGTCCGCAGCCCGTTCGTCGCCGAGGTGCTGGACACGGACGTCACCGGGCCGACCCCCTACATCGTGACCCGCTACGTGCCCGGGCGCACGCTGGAGCAGGTGGTCACCGAGGAAGGCCCCGTGAGTGGTGTCCGGCTGGCCCGGCTGGCCGCCGGCCTGGCCGAGGCACTGACCGCCATCCATGCCGCGGGCGTGGTGCACCGCGATCTGAAGCCGGGCAACGTCATGCTGGTCGGCGGGGACCCGGTGGTGATCGACTTCGGCATCGCCCAGGCGCTGGACTCCACCCGGCTGACCATGACCGGGATGTTCATGGGCACGCCCGGGTACCTGTCCCCGGAGGTCATCGAGGGCCAGAACAGCACGGCCGCGTCGGACGTGCACGCCTGGGGGGCCACCGTCGCCTACGCGGCCACCGGCCGGCCGCCGTTTGGCACCGGCTCCTACGAGACGATCTTCTACCGCATCCTCAACGGACGGCCGGACCTCACCGGCGTGCCCGCCCCCATGACCGGATTGCTGGGGGCCGCGCTGCACCGGGACCCGGCGGCGCGTCCGGCCGCCAGCCTGCTGAGCAACCGGGCGGCTGCCCTGGACCCAGCCCGGCTGCAGCCGGTGACCGCCGGTGGCTGGGCCGCGGCGGCCGGCGTGGCGGGCACCGGGGCCGGGCCGGGCACCCGGGCCGACGATGCGCTGCGCCAGCCCACCCAGGACGCCTTCGCGGGGCGCGGGGCGCCCGCCCGCGGTGTGACCGGGCGGGCCACCGCGGGCCCGGCCGCGGCGGCTGGCTTCGGCGCCGCCACGATGCCGCCCCCCGGGCCGCCGCGGGCGGGCACCCAGCCCGTCGCCGCCGGGCCGATCCGGGCCGACGACTTCGCCGACGTGCTGCCACCGGTCAATTACCAGCCTGGGAGCGGTGCGCCGGACCGCTACCGGGACCCGTCCGGCGGACCGGCCGCGGGCCGCGAGCCCGCGGCGGGGCGCGGCCTGGACCGGCCCGCGGCAGCCGGCCAGGACTGGTCGCCGCGGCGCCAGCCGCTGCTGGTGCTGGCCACCGTGGTGGCCCTGGTGGCGCTGGCCGTGGTCCTGCCGGTGGCGGGCACGCTGCTCGCGCTGGCGGTGCTGGCCATGCTGCACGCGGGCGACCTGGCGCACCGTGGGGCCGACCAGCGCAGTCCGGTCATGACTGTGGCCGCGTTCCCCTTCTTCGTCCTCCGCTCGCTGCTCTCCCTCCTGCTACGGGCACCACTGGCCCTGATCGCGGCGGTGGCCGCGGCCGGTGTCACCTACCTGGCCAGTCCCGCGGCGACGCTGGCCCGGGCGGTCTCCTACGCGGCGGGCGCCCTCATCGCCTGCTACACCTTTGGCCCGGGATCGGGCAAGTCACGGCGCCAGCTCGGCCGGATCTACACCGCCCTGGTGCGCAGCCAAGGGGTGCAGGTAGTCACCATCTTCGCGGTGGTGGCGCTGGCCGTCGCGATGACCGCCACCGCGTTCTCGTCCGCCGCCGCGTTCTGGCCGGTGGGCACTCCCGCCGGGCCGGTGATCCACCTGCCCAGCCTGCCGGGCCTGTTCGGGCACCTGCCCGGGCGGGTCGGGATCGGCGGAGTGCGCCCGTAGCGGTCGGCGCCGCCACATTCTCCGCCGGGGGGATCCGGGAACGGCCGGTTGCGGTCAGCTGGCGCGTCGATCAGCGAGGTTCCCGTCCGGGACGCGCCCTGGCCCGGAGGGTGCCGGAGGGCCCGGGGAGCTCCCCGGGCCGGGCGGCGTGTCCGGCAGCCGGTCCGCTCCGGTCGGCGGCAGCGGCCGGACCAGGCCAAGTGAGACCACCTCGTTCGCCAGCCGGACCCGGCGGTTGGTGCCCTCGGGGATGCGGAACTTCTGGTACAGGCGGAGCAGGTGCTGCTTGACCGCCGCCTCCGTGACCACCAGGTCGGCGGCGATCTCACGCGCGGTGGCCGGGGCGACGAACGCCTCGTCGGACAATGCGGGGCGGCACAGCGAGGTGAGCACGTCGAGTTCCCTCCGGGTCAGCTCGGGGCTGGGCGACCGTTTCAGGTCGACCTCGGCGCTGAGCTCCTCATTGGGCAGTCCGCCGACGCGGCACCGGGCGTTGCCGAAGGTGAGCACATCACCGTCTTCCAGGACGCGGCGCGCCACCAGCCGGCCGTTGACCCTGGTGCCGTTACGCGATAACCCCAGATCGGTGACGTACACGTAGGGCCCGCGCCGGACGATCTCGGCGTGCAGCCGGGAGACGCTCGGATCAGCGAGCCGGACATCCACGCCCGCGCCGCGCCCGATCGTGGTGACCGGCTCGGCCAGCGGGAGCACCTCGCCGCCGTCCTCGATGCGGATATAGGGGCCTTCCACCATTATTCCTCTCGCTTGCCCAGGGAGTCACATATCTCTCCCCAACCAGTTACCCCCCCGGGGCGCGTCGTACCCCATTTAGTACCTCGTTTTGCCGAGGTGACAGCCGGTGCCTGCCGGGCGCCCGGCCGCCCGGCGCGTGGGGCGGCGGAAGTACACTGCCGAGCGAGCCACCGGGAGGAAGCCGAGCGAGCCACCGGGAGGAAGCCGAACGAGCCACCGGGAGGAAGCCGAAATGGCGGAGAGGCCGTCCAAGGGCCTGGCGGACGTCGTCGCGGCGTCTACCGCGCTCAGCGATATCGACGGCCAGGCCGGCCGCCTGTTCTACCGCGGCTACGACATCCACGACCTGGCCGGGACGGCCAGCTTCGAGGAGATCGCCTTCCTGCTGCAGCGCGGCCGGGCGCCGGAAACCGCCGAACTGGCCGGCTACCGGGCGGAGTTCGCCGCGGGCCGGGCCCTTGGCCAGCTGGCCAGCGCCATGCTGCCCCGGATCGCGGTGGCCCAGGGCCCGATGGAGGCGATGCGCAGCCTGGTCTCGCTGGCCAGCGCGGACGACCCGGACGAGGGTTCCAACGCGCCCGCGGCCAACGAGCGCAAGGCGGCCCGGCTTACCGCCCAGCAGCCGATCCTGGTGGCGGCTTACCAGGCCGCCCGCCAGGGCCGGGAATGCCCGCCGCCCGACCCGGGCCTGAGCCTGGCCGCCAACTTCCTGTACCAGCTGCGCGGCAGCGTCCCGCCGGAGCGGGATGCTGAGATCCTGGATACGTGCCTGGTGCTGCACGCGGACCACACCATGAACGCGTCCACGTTCGCGGCCCGGGTCTGTGCGGCCACGCTCTCGGACATGCACTCGGCCGTGGTGGCCGCGCTCGGCACGCTGAAGGGCCCGTTGCACGGCGGGGCCAACGAGCAGGTGATGCGCGGGCTGGAAGCGCTGCGGACCGCGGCCGGGGCGGGCGACCCGGTGGCGGCGGTCGGCCCGGCGGTCCGCGGGCGGCTCGCGGACGGGGAGAAGATCATGGGGTTCGGCCACCGGGTGTACAAGGCCGAAGATCCACGGGCCACCCACCTCCGGCAGATGTCGGCCGAACTGGCCGGGGCCGCCGGCGACGACACGTACTACCAGATGTCGCGGCAGATGGAGGAGACCGTCTTCGCCGAGAAGGGCCTCTACCCGAACGTGGACTTCTACGCCGCCACGGTCTACCACTACCTGGGCATTCCCACCGAGCTGTTCACCCCGGTGTTCTCGGTCAGCCGGATGGCCGGGTGGACCGCGCACATCATGGAGCAGCACGCGGACAACCGGCTGATCCGGCCGGACAGCGAGTACATCGGTGAGCGGGACCGCACCTGGGTCTCGCTGGCCGCGCGGTGAGCCGCCAGGAGCCGCAGCCGCCGGGAGCCGCAGCCGCGGCACCCGGGGCCGCCGGCGCCGCGGCCCCGGCGATCGGGACGCGGCCGGTGACCGGCGCGGAAAGGTGCTGAAGGCGCGGTGAGGGAGTCGGAGACCGGGGCGATGATGCCAGGGGCGGCTGGCTGGGACGAGCACCACGGGAGTGCGCCCGCCTGGGCGTGGCGCTGGGATGGGCCCTCAGCGGCTCAGCCGGGTGGCCCTGCTCAGCCGGGTGGCGGCCCGGCCCAGCCGGGTGGCGGCCCGGCCCAGCCGGGTGGCGGCCCTGCTCAGCCGGGTGGCGGCCCTGCTCAGCCGGGTGGCGGCCCGGCCCAGCCGGGTGGCGGCCCGGCCCAGCCGGGTGGCCCTGCTCAGCCGGGCGGCGGCCCGGCCCAGCCGGGCGGCGGCCCTGCTCAGCCGGGTGGGCCTGCTCAGCCGGGTGGCCCAGCCGGACCGGAGGCGGACCCGTGGCCCAGCCCGGGCCGGGCCACGGTGGGTGCGCCCGCCTCGCCCAGGGCGGACGAGCCGGGCACCCGGCGGCGTGCGGGCGGCGGTGCGCGGGCCGCCCGGCGCGGCCGGGCGCCCGGGCCTGCGGCGGGCGGGGAAGGCGGCCCTGCCCGGGCCGCCGCGGCGCGCGGTCCCCGCGCATCCCGGGTGGACCGTCCCGCCCGGGGGCCGGCTGGGCAGCTGCCCTACCTCATCGTCCTGGCCGTGGTAATTGCCGGCCTTACCTTGATTTGGCAGGGCCAGCAACATGTCCGGGCGGGTACGTTGACAGTGGCGGGTGCGCTGTTCGCCGCCGCCCTGGCCCGGCTCGTGCTGCCGGAGCGGTGGGCGGGCATGCTCGCCGCCAGGCGGCGCTATATCGACGTGACGGCGCTGGCCATCCTGGCCGTCGGCCTGCTGGCCGCCGGCCTTGTGTTGCCAATTCCGTCGTAACGAGCCCCACCGGACACAACGGGAGCCCCCCACGGGATAACAGCCCGGCGGGCAGCAACTAGGCATGGCAAGGAAGGAAGTCGGCGGCATGCCCAAGATCAAGGTAGTGAATCCGGTCGTTGAGATCGACGGCGACGAGATGACCCGGATCATCTGGCAGTCCATCAAGGACCAGCTGATCCTCCCGTACCTGGATGTCTCGCTGGAGTACTACGACCTGTCGATCCAGAACCGGGATGCCACCGGCGACCAGGTGACCGTGGACTCGGCGAAGGCCATCCTGCGGCACGGGGTGGGCGTGAAATGCGCCACCATCACGCCGGACGAGGCCCGGGTGGCGGAGTTCGGGCTGAAGAAGATGTGGCGTTCGCCCAATGGCACCATCCGCAACATCCTGGGCGGGGTGGTGTTCCGCGAGCCCATCGTCGTGTCGACCATTCCCCGGTTCGTGCCGGGCTGGACCAAGCCGATCATCATCGGCCGCCACGCCCACGGCGACCAGTACCGGGCCACCGACTTCGTGGTGCCGGGCGCGGGGACCGTGCGGATCAGCTACACCCCCGACGGGTCCGACGGGCAGGCCATCGACCTGGAGGTGGCGAAGTTCGACGGCGGTGGTGTCGCCATGGGCATGTACAACTTCGACGACTCGATCCGCGACTTCGCCCGGGCCACGATGCGGTACGCGCTCAACCAGGGCTACCCGCTGTACCTGTCCACCAAGAACACCATCCTCAAGGCCTACGACGGCCGGTTCAAGGACATCTTCCAGGAGGTGCACGAGGCTGAGTTCAAGGCGGAGTTCGAGGCAGCCGGCATCAGCTACGAGCACCGGCTCATCGACGACATGGTCGCCCAGGTGATCAAGGGTGACGGCGGCATCGTCTGGGCCTGCAAGAACTACGACGGCGATGTGGAGTCGGACATCGTCGCCCAGGGCTTCGGCTCGCTGGGGCTGATGACCAGCGTGCTGCTCACCCCGGACGGCAAGACGATGGAGGCGGAGGCCGCGCACGGCACCGTGACCCGGCACTACCGTCAGTACCAGCAGGGCAAGGCCACGTCGACGAACCCCATCGCGTCCATCTTCGCGTGGACCCGCGGGCTGGCCCACCGGGGCCAGCTGGACGGCACCCCCGAGCTGATCCAGTTCGCTGAGACACTGGAGCGGGTGTGCGTGGAGACCGTCGAAGACGGCAAGATGACCAAGGACCTGGCCCTGCTCGTGGGGCCCGGCACCCCATTCCTGACCACCGACGAATTCCTGCAGGCGCTCAGCGACAACCTCGCCGCGGCGATGGCTAGCTGAGCCCGCGGGCCGGAACGAAAGAACGCAGCACATGTCCCGTAGTGGCAAGGTAACCGTGGTAGGGGCCGGGTTCTACGGCTCCACGACCGCGCAGCGGCTGGCTGAGTACGACATCTTCGACGAGGTGGTGCTGACCGACATCGTCGAGGGCAAGCCGGAAGGGCTGGCGCTGGACATCAGCCAGTCGCGGCCGATCGAGGGGTTCGAGACGACGGTCACCGGGCGGACCACCAGCCCGGACGGTGCGGGCTACGAGGCCATCGCCGGATCGTCCATCGTGATCGTCACCGCCGGGCTGCCGCGCAAGCCCGGCATGAGCCGGATGGACCTGATCGGCGTCAACGCCAAGATCGTCCGCAGCGTAGCGGAGAACGTGGTCAAGTACGCCCCGGACGCGGTGCTCATCGTGGTGTCCAACCCGCTCGACGAGATGACCGCGCTGGCGGCCAAGGTGACCGGTTTCCCCCCGTACCGGGTGCTTGGCCAGGCCGGCATGCTGGACACCGCCCGGTTCAGCTACTTCGTGGCCGAGAAGCTGGGCGTGCCGGTGGGCTCGGTCCGCACCCTCACCCTCGGCTCGCACGGGGACACGATGGTCCCGGTCCCGTCCGCCTGCACGGTGGACGGCCAGCCGCTGGCCAGCCTGCTCAGCGCCGAGGACGTCAACGCCCTGGTGGAGCGGACCCGTAACGGCGGGGCGGAGATCGTCGGCCTGCTCAAGACCGGCTCGGCCTACTACGCCCCGTCCGCCGCCGCGGCCCGGATGGCCCGCGCCGTGGCCGAGGACTCCGGCCAGATCATGCCGGTGTGTGCCTGGGTGGACGGCGAGTACGGCATTGGCGGTGTCTACCTCGGGGTGGAAGCCGAGATCGGCTCGTCCGGGGTCCGCTCGGTGGTGCAGCGCGACCTCACCGACGACGAACTGGCTGCGCTGCGCGCGGCGGCCGGCGCGGTCCGGGTCAAGCAGGCCGACGTCGCCAGCCTCTAAGCACCAGCCCCACCTAACGCACCACCCCCGCGCGGCTGCCCGCACGGCCCGTGTCCGCACTCATGAGATGGCACTCAAGATCATGATCATGGCCTAGGTGTCGTTATAACGACACTCAGGTCATGATCATGATCTTGGAGTGCGGCAGGACTGGGCTCTGGTCGGGCCGCCTGGGCGGTCAGGTGGCTGCGCGGGACTCTCAGCTCGCGGTTTCGGCGGCGAGGCGGCGCAGGGCCAGGCTGGCCAGCAGCGCCGCACCGTCCGGCAGCACCGCGTCGTCGAAGACGGCGTCGGCCGCGTGGTTGAACGGCGCGGCCGCCGGGTCGGCGCCGGGCGGGCAGGCGCCCAGCATGAGGAACGCCCCCGGCACGGCCTCCAGCACGAACGAGAAGTCCTCGGCTCCGGGCAGCGGGCTCGGCTGGGCCGCCACCCGGGCCGGCCCCAGCAGTTCGCGGGCCGTCTGCGCGGCGAACGCCGCCTCCGCGGCCTGGTTGACCGTCACTGGGTATTCGCGGCGGTAACGCACGTCCGCCTGCGCGCCGTGCGCGGCCGCGATGCCGTGGAGCAGCCGCTGGCTGTCATCCCGTGCCCGGTCCCGGGCAGCGGGGGAGAACGACCGAACCGTGGCCAGGAAGGTGGCCTCGTCCGGGATGACGTTGTCCGTGGTGCCCGCGTGGAAGCTCGCCACCGTGATCACCACCGGGTCGAACACGTCGAACCGCCGGGTCACCAGCGTCTGCAGCGCGGTCACCATCTCACACGCGGCCGGGATGGGGTCAGTGGCCAGGTGCGGCTGGGCAGCGTGGCCGCCGTGGCCACGCACGGTCACCTCCAGCACATCGGCGGCGGCCATCATCGGCCCGGGCCGGGTGGCGATCACCCCCCGGCCGAACTGGGCCGACGCGACGTGCAGCGCATACGCCGCGACGGGGGGCCGCCCGGCCGCCTGCAGTACGCCCTCGTCCAGCATCAGCCGGGCCCCGGCGAAGCCCTCTTCGCCCGGCTGGAACATGAAGATCACGTCACCCGGCAGCTCGTCCCGGTGCGCGGCCAGCAGCCGGGCCGCGCCCGCGAGCATCGCGGTGTGCAGGTCATGCCCGCAGGCGTGCATGACCCCCGGGATGACCGACGCGTACTCCAGCCCGGTGCGCTCGGTCACCGGCAGCGCGTCCATGTCGCCGCGGAGCAGTACGGCCGGCCCCGGCCGGCCGCCGCGCAGCACCGCCGTCACCGAGCGCAGCGACCGGCCCCGGGACACCTCCAGCGGCAGCCCGTCCAGCGCCGCCAGCACCTTCTCCTGGGTCCGCGGCAGGTCGAGGCCGATCTCCGGTTCCCGGTGGATCTGCCGCCGCAGCCGCACCAGCTCCGGGGCGAGCCCGGCGGCCTCAGCCCGTACGTGATCGGACCCGCTGCTCATCCCCGCTCCGCCCGCCGTCCCGGCCTGCGCGTCCGCATCCGCCCGTCCTCCTCACCAGACCCGCTGCGCGCTGGCCGAGGGCGGCGCGTCCAGGAACTCCGGCTCCGGCCAGCCCTGCTGGCCGAAGGCGGCCCGGACCGCCGCGCGGATCGCCTCGGCCGGGTCCTCGCCGGGCCGCGGCGCCACGCCGCCGGCCGCGGGGCCGCCGGCCGCGGGGCCGCCGGCCGCGGGGCCGCCGGCCGCGGGGCCGCGCCCGGCCGGGCCTCCCCAGCGTGCCGCGCTCGGGATCAGCGCGCTCGCCGCCCACCGGCCTCGGCCGCCGCCGTCCGCGGGGACCAGCGCGATCACCGACCCGCCGAACCCGCCGCCCATCATCCGGGCGCCGAGCGCGCCCGCGGCGACCGCCGCATCCACCGCGACGTCCGCCTGCGGCCAGGAGATCTCGAAGTCGTCGCGCAGCGACGCATGCGAGTCGTCCAGCAGCTGCCCGCAGCCCGCCACGTCGCCGCGGCGCAGCCGGGCCGCGGCCGCCAGCACCCGCTCGTTCTCGGTGACCACGTGCCGGGCCCGGCGGCGCAGCACCGGATCGCTCAGCCGGTCCACCGCCGCCGGGTCAGCGATGTCCCGCAGCGTGGTCACGCCCAGCGCCCGGGCCGCCTCGGCGCACTCGACGTGGCGGGCGGCATAACCACTGTCGGTCAGCGCGTGCCGGGCCCGGGTGTCGATGATGACCAGGGCCAGCCCCGATCCGGCCGGATTGAGCGGGACCGCGTCCGACTCGCCGCTGCGGCAGTCCAGCAGCAGCGCGTGCCCGGCCTGGCAGAGCAGCGCCGCGGATTGGTCCATGATCCCCGAGGGGACACCGACGAAGTCGTTCTCCGCCCGGCGGGCGATCGCGGCCAGTTCCGGCCGGGCCACGTCCACCCCGGCCAGCTGGGTCAGCGCCAGCGCCACCGCGCACTCCAGGGCGGCCGACGAGGACAGCCCGGCGCCCTGGGGCAGATCGGAGTCGATGGCCAGCCGCACCCCCGGCACCGGGTACCCGGCCCGGGCCAGCGCCCAGGCGACCCCGGCCGGGTAGGCGGCCCAGCCGGTCACCGAGCCCGGGGCCAGGTCGGCCAGCATCACCGTGGTGACGTCCGGGCCGGCCTGCCGGGAACTCAGTTCCAGCACCCCGTCCGCGCCGCGGGCGGCCGCCGCCAGGACGCCCCGGTCCAGCGCGAACGGCAGCACGAACCCGTCGTTGTAGTCGGTGTGCTCGCCGATGAAGTTGGCCCGGCCCGGTGCGTGCCAGATCCCCGCCGGATCGCTGCCGTACCGCGCGCGGAACCAGGCCACCACCGGGTCCGCGGCCGCTTGCGCGTTCAACGGATCGCCGGTGGTCGCGAGGGGTTCCGGGGGGTCGCCCCCCGGGCAGGCCCGGCGGGTCCGCTCACCGGGCACCCGCCGCCCGGGCGGTCACGGCCGCCCACGCGTCGGACACCATCGCGCGCAGCTCCCGTTCCGGCTGCCAGCCCAGGTCGGCCCGGATCCGCTCGGACGAGGCCACCAGCGTCGCCGGGTCGCCGGCCCGGCGCGGCGCGACCCGCACCGGGATCTCACGCCCGGTCACCTGCTGACACATGTCGATCACCTCCCGGTTGGAGAAGCCCGACTCGCTGCCCAGGTTGTAGACCCGGTGCCGCCCGGGCTCGCACGCGTTCAGGGCCAGCAGGTGCGCCTCGGCCAGGTCCGTCACGTGAATGTAGTCCCGGACACAGGTGCCGTCCCGCGTGGGGTAGTCGTCGCCGAACAGCTCCAGCTGGCCACCCTGGCCGTCGGCGAGGGCGGTGGCCACCCGCAGGACGTTGGGTATGAGGTGGGTTTCCGGGTGGTGCCGCTCGCCCAGCCAGCCACCGGACGGCTGCTGGTAGGCGCCGGCCACGTTGAAGTAGCGCAGGCTGACCGCGCCGAGCGCGTGCATCCGGGTGAACTCGGCCAGCGCGGTGTCCACCGCCAGCTTGGAGGCGCCGTAGGGGCTGGTCGGCCGGGTCGGGTCGGCCTCGGTGATCGGCACCCGCTCCGGTTCGCCGTAGACCGCGGCGGTCGAGGAGAACACGATCCGGGACGTCCCGGTGGCCCGCATCGCCTCCAGCAGCGCCAGCGACCCGCCCAGGTTGTGCTCCCAGTACAGCGCCGGGTCGGCCATCGACTCGCCGACCAGCGACTTGGCCGCGAAGTGCAGCACCGCGTCGACGCCGTCGGTGAGCAGCCGCTGGGCGTCCGCCCGCAGCGTGCCCTGGGCGAAGGCGGCACCCGCGGGCACCGCGTCGGCGTGCCCGGTGGACAGGTCGTCCAGCACCACCACCTGGTGGCCGCGCGCCACCAGCAGCGCGCCGACCACGCTGCCGATGTACCCGGCCCCCCCGGTGACCAGCAGCTTCATCCTGCCTCCCGGAGCCTGCTCGCTGCCTCCTCGGGCAGGATGTCGTTGATCCAGACTCCCATGCCCGACTCCGTCCCCGCGAGGTACTTGAGCTTCCCGGGCGCCCGGCGGACCGACAGCACCTGCAGGTGCAGCCCGAACTCCTCGCGCCCGGCCACGCCGGGCGCCGGGGCCTGGTGCCAGGCCGCGATGTAGGGCAGCGGCACCCCGAACAGCGCGTCCAGCCGTCGCAGCACATCAAGGTATATATCGCAGAACGAAGCGCGCGCGGGGTCACTGAGCGCCGGGATGTCCGGGACCCGCTGGGCGGGGAACAGCTGCACCTCGTACGGCCAGCGCGCCGCCGCGGGGACGAACGCGGTCCAGTGCTCGTTGCGGGTGACGATCCGGCTGCCCTCTTTGCGCTCGCCGGCCACCAGGTCGTCGAACAGGTTGCGCCCGGTCCGCCCGGTGTACCGGTCCGCCTGGGCCAGCATGGTCGCCGTCCGGGGGGTCACGAACGGGAAGCCGTAGATCTGCCCGTGCGGATGGTGCAGCGTGACGCCGATCTCCTCACCCCGGTTCTCGAAGCAGTACACCTGCGCGACGCCCGGCATCGCGCCCAGCTCGGCGGTCCGGTCCGCCCAGGCCTCCACCACCGTCCGGGCCCGCCGCGGGGTGAGGCTGGCGAACGAGCCGTTGTGGTCGGAGGTGAAGCAGACCACCTCGCATCGTCCATAGCCGGGGCGGCCGGGCACCCCGCCGGTCTCGAGATGGTCAGCGGGCCCGCCGGGCCGCTGCGAAATATCGGGGTTTCCGGTCAGGAACGCGGCCGGCGGAGGCCAGTGCCCGGCGCCGCGCAGCGAGGGGAAGCGATTCTCGAACACCACCACGTCGTAGTCCGGTGCGGGGATCTCGGTGGGCCGCCCGGGCCGGGACGGGTCCAGCGGGCACTCGTCGCTGGGCGGCAGGAAGGTGCGGTCCTGGCGCTGGGCCGCGATGACCACCCACTCCCCGCGCAGCGCGTCCCAGCGCAGCCCGGCCTCCGGGGCGGGCGTGGGCGCCAGCCCGGTGCGGTAGCCCGGCTCGGCGGGCAGCGGGCGGGTGTCCGGGACGGCTGCGCGGCCCAGCCCGGGGGACTCATCGAAATAGATGATCTCCCGGCCGTCGGCCAGCGTGCCGCTGTTCTTCCACACCTGAGGGCTCACGGGACCCATACGCTATCTGGCCCGGATCAGGTTTCCTAGCCGATCCCCGGGGGTAGCGCGGCGGGGCCTTAGACTGTGCCAACACCTGCCGGGCGGGTAGGCCGGGGCCAGTTATACGGGTGCCGGGGGAACGGGGAAGCCGGGCCGCCGAGTGCCTGGAGGAGGTCAGGGGTCAGGACGTGAGCCAGGTCGTCTGGGACATCGTCATCGTCCTGCTCATCATCCTTGTGGGCGGCTTCTTCGCCGCGGCGGAGATGGCCCTGGTGTCGCTGCGCGAGGGGCAGATCCGCGCGCTCAGCCAGGGTGGCCGCCGCGGCCAGCGGGCGGCCAAGCTGGCCCAGGACCCGAACCGGTTCCTGGCCGCGGTGCAGATCGGCGTGACGCTGGCCACCCTGGTCAACGGCGCGTTCGGCGAGGCGACCCTGGCCGGCCACCTGCGCTCGGCGCTGGTCCACCACAACGTCGCCGCCAGCGTCGCCTCGGTGGTGTCCCTGATAGTGGTCAGCGTGGTGATCTCCTACTTCACGCTGGTGCTGGGTGAGCTCGCGCCGAAGCGGCTCGCGCTGCAGCGGGCCGAGCAGGTGTCGCTGATCGTCTCGCCGACCCTGGACCGGATGTCGGTGCTGGCCCGCCCGGTGGTGTGGCTGCTGTCGCGGTCCACCAACCTGGTGGTGCGGATCCTCGGCGGCGACCCGCGGGTCAACCGCGGGGTGATGACCGAGGAGGAGCTGCACGACCTGGTGGCCGGCAACCAGGCGCTGAGCCCGGACGAGCGGCAGATCGTGGGCGAGGTGTTCGACGCGGGCAAGCGGCAGCTGCGCGAGGTGCTGGTGCCGCGGACCGAGGTCGAGTTCCTCCCCGCTGGCCTGTCGCTGCGCGAGGCCGCGGCGGTGGTGGGCCGGGAGCCGTACTCGAGGTTCCCGGTCTACCGGGAGTCCTACGACGACGTGATCGGCTTCATCCACGTGCGGGACCTGCTCGATCCCGACGCGCTGGACGGGTCCCGGACGGTGGAGGAGATCCTCCGGCCGGTCAAGCTGCTGCCGATCAGCAAGACGGTGCTGTCCGCGCTGTCCGAGATGCGCCGGGACCGGGCGCACCTGGCCATCGTGATGGACGAGTACGGCGGCACGGCCGGCATCGTCACGCTGGAGGACCTGGTCGAGGAGCTGATCGGCGACATCCAGGACGAATACGACGTGGACGAGGGCCAGCCGAAGCAGCTCCGCGGCGGGGCGGTCGAGGTGGACGGGTTGCTCAACCTGGATGAGTTCGCCGAGCAGACCGGAATCGAGCTGCCCGAGGGCCCGTATGAGACGGTGGCCGGCTTCATGCTGGCCGCGCTGGGCCAGCTGCCCACCGGCCACGAGTCGGTCGAGGTGGCCGGGCACCGGCTGACGGTGCTGGAACTGGACGGCCGCCGGATCGCCCGGCTCCGGGTCGACCCGGCCAGCCAGCCTGATGACGCTGACCCGGCCGGCGGCGGCCCCGGCGCTCCGGCCGTCCCTGGTACCTCCGTGGTTTCTAATCCCTACGGCTCCCCGGGCGGCGGGTCTCCGGCGGGCGTCGGGGGCGGCGGGTCTCCGGCGGGCGGCGGGTCTCCGGCGGGCGTCGGGGGCGGCGGGTCTCCGGCGGGCGGCGGGTCTCCGGCGGGCGGCGGGGGCGGCGGGTCTCCGGCGGGCGGCGGGTCTCCAGCGGGCGTCGGGGGCGGCGGGGAAGGCGGCGCCCGCGTCGTTCCGGCCGGCCCGGATGGGGCTTCTGGCGGTGCCGGCGGTTCTGGCGGTTCTGGCGGTGCCGGCGGTTCTGGCGGCACGCCGGCCGGGCCGGAGTCCCCGGGCCGGGGGGCGGCTGCGCCCGACTCTTCGGGGCGGGCGCCCATCCGCGCGCCTGGCTCCTCCTCCGGCCGATCGTGATGCCGGGGCGGCGGGGCGCGGCCGGCCCCGACTAGACTGATGATCTCTGCGGGAGCCCGGCCCGGAGCAGGGTGTGCTCCCGGGGGAGACGGCCGCCGCGGCATGGCAGTGCGGGCCGGCGGCGCAGGCCTCTGAATCCCCGGAAGGTGGCCCGGTGCAGCCCATGTCGGACTACGACACCGTCCTGGTAGTGGACTTCGGGGCGCAGTACGCCCAGCTGATCGCGCGGCGGGTGCGCGAGTGCCAGGTGTACTCCGAGATCGTGCCGTGCACGACGCCGGTGGCGGAGCTGCTGGCCCGGCAACCCAAGGCGATCATCCTGTCCGGCGGCCCCGCGTCGGTGTACTCGCCCGGGGCCCCACCGCTCCCGCCGACCGCCCCCGGCCAGCCGGAACTGCTGGCGGGCGGGGTCCCGGTGCTCGGCATCTGCTACGGCTTCCAGGCCATGGTGGCCGCCCTGGGCGGGACGGTGGCGCACACCGGGACCGGGGAGTACGGCGCGACCCGGCTCATCCTGGCCCCGGGCAGCGCCCGGGAGACCAGCGCGGTGGTGGCGGCCGAGCACGCCCAGCCGGGCGGGCCGCTGCCGGACGAGCCCCGGTCGGACGAGCCGCTGCCGCACGAGCGGCTGCTCGGCGGGGCGCTGCTGGGCGGGCTGCCGCAGGTCCAGCAGGTGTGGATGTCGCACGGGGACACCGTCACCGCCGCGCCGCCCGGCTTCACCGTGACCGCCGAGACGGCCGGTACCCCGGTGGCGGCCATGGAGGACTTCAGCCGCGGGCTGTACGGCGTCCAGTTCCACCCCGAGGTGCTGCACACCGAGCACGGCCTGGCGGTGCTCCGCCGGTTTCTCGAGCTGGCCGGCTGCCGGCAGGCCTGGACCATGGGCAGCATCATCGACGAGCAGGTGGACCGGGTCCGGGCCCAGGTGGGCAGCGGCCGGGCGGTCTGCGGGCTGTCCGGCGGGGTGGATTCGGCGGTCGCCGCGGCAATCGTGCAGCGGGCCATCGGCTCCCAGCTGACCTGCGTGTTCGTTGACCACGGACTGCTCCGCTCGGGCGAGCCGGAACAGGTCGAGAAGGATTTCGTGGCCGCCACCGGCGTGGACCTCAAGGTGGTCGATGCGGCGGACACCTTCCTGGCCGCGCTGGCCGGGGTCACCGATCCGGAGCAGAAGCGCAAGATCATCGGCCGCGAGTTCATCCGGGCCTTCGAGCGGGCCGCCCGGGAGATCGCCGCGGCCGCCGGCAGCCACGGGACCTCGGTGGACTTCCTGGTCCAGGGGACCTTGTACCCCGATGTGGTGGAGTCCGGCGGCGGCACCGGCGCGGCCAACATCAAATCGCACCACAACGTCGGCGGCCTCCCGGACGACCTCCAGTTCAGCCTGGTGGAGCCGCTGCGGACGCTGTTCAAGGACGAGGTCCGCCGGGTCGGCGAGGCTCTCGGCCTGCCGCCGGGTATCGTCTGGCGGCAGCCGTTCCCCGGACCGGGGCTGGCGATCCGGATCGTCGGGGAGGTCACCGCCGAGCGGCTGCGGATCATCAAGGCGGCGGACGCCATCGTCCGGGCCGAGCTCTCCGCCGCCGGCCTGGACCGCGACATCTGGCAGTGCCCGGTGGTGCTGCTGGCCGACGTCCGTTCGGTGGGCGTCCAGGGCGACGGCCGCAGCTACGGCTATCCGGTCGTGCTCCGCCCGGTGACCAGCGAGGACGCCATGACTGCGGACTGGGCGCGGCTGCCCGGCGACCTGCTGGCGGCGATCTCCACCCGGATCACCAACGAGGTCCCGGAGATCAACCGGGTGGTGCTGGACATCACCAGCAAGCCGCCCGGCACCATCGAATGGGAGTAATCTCCGGCCCGCACCGTCCTCCTCAGGCATAACGGCCCCTCCGCCGCCTGCCGCCACCCGCCTCGCCGTCGTGCGTGGGACTGTCGGTAGCAGCGGTTGACTGGCCGCCATGTTCTTATCGAGGCGCCGTGAGTGTTGTGAGCATCCCCGAGGCGTGGCCCGCCGCCGGCCAGCCGTTCACAGTGGCCGAACTGGACCGGATGCCCGATGACGGACACCGGTACGGACTGCTGGCGGGAGCGCTGGTCGTGAGTCCGCGGCCCAGCACCGTCATCAGGTAGTCGCGTACCGCCTAGGCGCCGTGCTGGGGACCGTCTGCCCGGCGGACTACCAGTGGTGCCCCACCCGTCGCGGCTGGTGGCCGGGCTGTCGCGCGGCGGAGCCGCTTCTCCAGGCCGTAGCGGCTGCGGCGGGCCGCTCAGGTGACCCCGGCGTGCTCGGTGGGCAGGTCGCGGTAGGACTCGTCGGTGAGGATGCGGCGGATGGCCGACATGGCGTCCCAGACCTCGGTGTACCGGGTGGAGATCGGGGCCGGGCCGAGCCGCAGCCGGTCCGGGCTCCGGAAGTCCGGGATGATGCCCTCCCGGATCAGCGCCTGGCTGAGCCGCCACGCCTCCGGGTGCCACAGGCAGACATGCGAGCCGCGGCGCAGCGGGTCGCGGGGGGAGGCCAGCGCGGCCCCGAGCGGCACCAGCCAGGCGTCGGCCAGCGCGATCAGGTAGCTGGTCATCAGCATGCCCTTGGCGCGCAACGCGCCGATGCCCGCCTCGGCCAGCAGCCGGGCGCCCTCCTCGACCGCGGCGGTCCCGACGATGTTCGGCGTCCCGGTGGCGAACCGCGCGATCCCGGGCGCCGGGTCGTAGCCCAGGCCCATGGCGAACTGGTCCCGCTGGCCGAACCAGCCCTGGATCGGCGGCCGCAGCCGGTCCTGCAGGTCCTGCCGCACGTACAGGAAGGCCGGAGCGCCGGGACCGGCGTTGAGGTACTTGTAGCTGCAGCCGACGG
This sequence comes from uncultured Actinomycetes bacterium, assembly GCA_963837515.1. GTDB lineage: Bacteria > Actinomycetota > Actinomycetes > Streptosporangiales > Streptosporangiaceae > RYN-230. The sequence goes on along the minus strand of CAWINT010000006.1, from coordinate 609,475 downwards.
CCAGGTCAGCACCGCAGGCGTCGAGGCGGACCGGGACCGACCCGGCGGCGTGGCACAGGTCCCACAGCACCAGGGCCCCGGCCCGGTGGGCCAGGCCGGTGATCTCGGCCATGTCGGCCAGCGCCCCGCTGCGGTAGGCCACGTGCGACAGGCAGACCAGCGCGGTGTCCGGCCGGACTGCGGCGGCCACGGCGGCCGGGCTGATCCCCTCGTCCAGGTCGCTGTGGATCATACGGAGTTCCGCGCCCTGGCGGGCGGCGATGCCTTCCAGGACATACCGGTCAGTCGGGAAGTTGTCGTCGTCGGTCACGATGACCCGCCGGGCCGGCTCGGCGTCCCGCGCCGCGTCCAGCGCCGCGCAGGCCAGCTTATACAGGTTCACCGTGGTGGAGTCGGCCACCAGCACCTGCCCCGGGTCGGCTCCCAGCAGGTGCGTGCCGAGCAGGTCAGCAGCCCGCTGCGGAAGACTGATCCACTCGGACCAGGAGCGGATCAGTCCCGCGCCCCACTCCCGGTCCACCACGTCACGCAAGCGCTGTGCGGTCGCGGCCGGCAGCCGGCCCAGCGAGTTGCCATCCAGGTAGATCAGACCCGGATCGGGCCGGACGAACCGGTCCGCCATCCCGGCCAGCGGGTCGGCCGCGTCCAGCCCGGCCGCCTGGGACCGGTCGGTGGCGAACTCGGCGAGCCCGCCGGAAAAGGCCGTCACCCGGTCACCTTAGCCCGCCCTCGCGGCCCTGGCCCCACCCGGCTGGCCCCAGCCAAGAGGGGTGTAGCTGGCGTCCCGCCAAGAACGGTGTAGCTGGCGTCCCGCCGGGAGCGGTGTAGTTTGCCCCCCCATGGCGGGGGGCAAACTACACCGCTCTTGGATCAAGCGTTAGCCGCGGGACCGGCGGCGCCGGAACAGGCCGAACAGCACCGCGAGGACCAGGGCGACGCCGAACACCGGAGCGATCCGCTTGAGCACCGGCAGCCCCGCGACGCTCAGCAGGTCGAGCGCGTCCTCATCCGGTGGCCGGGCGTCGAGCCGGGGCGGCGAGCCGTTCGCGGTGGGCCGGTCCCAGTCCGCCGGGGCGCCCGGGCCGGTCCCGGCTGACTCCGGGCCGCCGGTCGCGGTGACCCCGGCCGCCGGCTGGGCGGTCGCCCCCGCCATCTCCGCCGCACCCGCAGTCTCCGCGGTCCCGGCGGCGGGGGTCTGCGCGGCGGCCGGGCCGCCGGCTGCGGCCCCGGCCGTCTCCGCGGCCGCGCTGGACCGCACCGTCGCGGTGGCGGCCGCCGCACCGGGCTCGCCACCGCTGAGGTGCAGGCCCCGGTCGGCCAGCTTCTGCCGGATCTCCTTGACCGACTGCGGCCCGAGCCCGTCGATCGCCAGCAGATCCTTCTCGGTCCGCGAGGTCAGCCCGCCGATGGTGGCCACGCCCTGCTTACGGAGGCTGTTGAACGACCGGACCGGCAGGTTCAGTTCATCGATCGGCTGCTGCGCCAGGTCCGCGCCGGTGCCGGGCAGGGCCGCCCCGGCGGTGGCCGCGGCGGCGGGCTCGGCACCGGCTGCGGCGGGCCCGGCGCCGGCCGCGGCGGGCTCGGCCGGGGTGGACGGCGCCGGCGCGACCGGAACGGCTGCCGTGGTGGCCGCCGCGGCCGTGGCCCCCGCGGACAGCTGCGCCGCCAGGTTGGTGGCGAACTTCTCGATGACCCGGCCGCCCACGTCGGCGATGACACCCCGGCCGAACTGGGCCTGCAGGCCGGTGATCGTCATGTTGGTGTGCACGACCACCCGGGTCTGACCCGCTTCGTCCGCCAGAGAGGAGGTGATCGTGGCCGCGGCGGTCCCGCTGCCCCGGGTCTCCTTGCCCGACGCTTCCAGCACGACCGTGCGGGTCGCCTCATCCTTCTCGGTGAACCGGGCGGTGCCCGCGTAGGTCATCGCGACCGGCCCGACCTTGACCTTGATCCTGCCCTTGATCTGGTCCCCGTCCACCGCGTCGACGGTGGCGCCCGGCATGCAGGGCGCCACCCGCTCGACATCAAGCAGGACCCCCCAGGCCCGCTCGGGCGGGACCGGGATGGTGAAGGAATGCTCCAATTCCATGTTCTAGACTCCAGCCGCGACCGCCAGCGCCCTGGCGGTCAGCACCCGCGCCAGGTGGCGCCGGTAATCGGGCGCGCCGTGCAAGTCTGCCGGCGGCTGCGTTTCCTCGTCGGCGTTCGCTGCGGCTTCCCGCAGGGCGCTGCGGGAAGCCTCGGCCCCAGCGGCCGCCTCCTCCGCCGCCCGGGCCCGCACCGGGACCGTGCCCATGTTCGTCAGGCCGATCCGTGCCTCCGCCACCTGCCCGTTGGATCGCCGGGCCAGCGCGGCTACACCTACGATCGCCCACGACTGGGCCGTCCGGTGGAACTTCTCATAACGATAGCCCCAACCCGGTCCGAGCTTGGGTACGCGGACCCCGGTGAGGATCTCCCCGTCGGCCAGCGTGGTGGTCAGGTAGTCGGCGAAGAAGTCCGCCGCCGCGATCTCCCGGTCCCCGCCGGGGCCGCGCGCGATCAGCGTCGCCTCCAACGCCAGCGCCACGGCGGGCAGGTCGCCGGCCGGGTCGGCGTGCGACAGCGAGCCGCCGAGCGTGCCCCGGTGCCGCACGGCCGGGTCGGCCACGGTCGCGGTGGCCTCGGACAGCAGGCCGCAGTGCTCGCGGATCAGCGGGTCGGCCACCACCTCGGCGTGCGTCGTCAGCGCGCCGATCCACAGCGAGCTGCCGTCGTCACGGACCCCGCGCAGGTCGTTAAGCCTGCCTATGTCCACCAGCAGGTCGGGATAGGCGAGCCGGAGCCGCAGCAGCGGCATCAGGCTCTGCCCGCCGGCGATGACCTTGGCGTCCTCACCGCCCTCGGCGAGCGTGCGCACCGCCTCGTCGAGCGAGCCGGCCCGGACGTAGTCGAACTGGGCGGGGATCATTCCGTGCCTCCAGCCTGGAACGCCGTGTCACTGCTCGGGGGGACGCCCTGCGGGCTGTTGCCCTGGGTCTGGTCGCTCTGCCGCGCCTGGTGCTGCTCGGCCGCGCTGGCCTGCGGGGCGCCCCGGGCGGTCTGGACCGCCCGCCACACCCGTTCTGGGGTGCACGGCATCGTGATGTCGCGGATGCCCAGCGGCCGGAGCGCGTCCACGATGGAGTTGACCACGGCCGGGGTGGACGCGATCGTGCCGGCCTCGCCGACCCCCTTGACCCCCAGCGGGTTGGTCTGCGCCGGGGTCTGCGTCCGGTCGGTGGTGAAGTGCGGCAGGTCCGAGGCGGCCGGCAGCAGGTAGTCCGCCATCGTGGTGGTGATCAGGTTGCCCTCGTCGTCGTAGACGGCCTCCTCGTACAGCGCCTGGGCGATGCCCTGGGCCAGGCCGCCATGCACCTGCCCGTCCACGATGAGCGGGTTGACCACCGTGCCGACGTCGTCCACGGCCACGTAACTGCGGATCTTCACTTCGCCGGTCTCCGTGTCCACCTCGGTGGCGCACAGGTGCGTGCCGTGCGGGTAGGAGAAGTTGTTCGGGTCGTATGTGGCGTCGGAATCGAGCGAGGGCTCCACCCCTTCCGGGGTTTCGTGAGCGAGAAACGTGGCCAGTGCGAGCTCCTGGATCGTCTTGACCACGCCCTCGCTGCCGCGGACCTTGAACGCCCCGGCCTCGAAGTCGATTTCCTCCGGTGGCGCCTCCAGCAGTGCGGACGCGATCACCTTGGCCTTGGCGATGACCTTGTCGCAGGCGCCGGCCACCGCCACGCCCCCCACGGTGACCGACCGGGATCCGTAGGTGTCCATGCCCTTGGGCGAGACCTGGGTGTCGCCGTGCAGCACCCGGATGTCCTCGAACGGGATGCCGAGCTTGTCCGCGACGATCTGGCTCCAGGCCGTCTCGTGGCCCTGGCCGTGCGCGCTCGACCCGGTTACCACCTCTACCTTGCCGGTCGGCAGCACCCGCACCGACGCGTGCTCCCAGCCGCCCGCCCCGTAGGCCAGCGAGCCCACGACCCGTGAGGGCGCCAGGCCGCACATCTCGGTGTAGGTGGAGATCCCGATGCCGAGCTGTACCGGATCGCCGCTCGCCCGGCGCCGCTCCTGCTCGGCGCGCAGCTCGTCGTAGCCGAACAGTTCTTTGGCCCGGGCCGTGGCGGCCTCGTAGTTGCCGCTGTCATAGGTGAGCCCGGCGATCGTGGTGAACGGGAATTCCTCGTGCCTGATCCAGTTGCGGGCCCGCAGCTCGAGTGGCTCGATGCCCAGTTCGGCGGCCAGTTCGTCCATCATCCGCTCGATGGCGAACGTCGCCTCCGGGCGTCCCGCGCCGCGGTAGGCGTCGGTCGGCATCTTGGTGGTGAATATGCCCGTACAGCGGAAGGACAGCGCGTCCCACTTGTAGATGCTGTTGTACATGAAGGCGCCCAGCAGCGGCACGCCCGGGCTGACCAGCATCAGGTAGGCGCCCATGTCGGCCAGCAGATCCACGGACAACCCGCGCAGCTTGCCGTCGCGCTCCGCGGCGATCTTGATCCGCTGCCACTGGTCCCGGCCGTGGTGCACGGTGAGGTTGCCCTCGCTGCGCGACTCGGTCCACTTGACCGGGCGGCCGAGCTTGCGGGCCAGCAGCAGCGCGAGCACCTCCTCCGCGGTCACCTGCAGCTTGGAGCCGAACCCGCCGCCGACGTCCGGGGCGATGACCCGGATGTTCTGCTCCGGGATGCCGGTCACCAGGGCCAGCATGAGCCGCAGCACGTGCGGGATCTGGGTGGACGACCACAGGGTGAACTCGCCGCCGACGCAGGAGCAGACCACGGCGCGCGGTTCCATCGCGCTGGGGATCAGCCGCTGCTGCCGGTAGTTGCGCTCGATGACGACCGGGGCGCCCGCGAAGGCGGCGTCCAGGTCGCCGTTGGCGAAGACCCACTCGAAGCTCTTGTTGCCCGCCTCGTGGACCTTCGGTGAGCCCTCATCCAGCGCGGTGCGCATGTCCAGCACCGGGGGCAGCGGCTCGTAGTCCACGTCCACCGCGGACAGCGCGTCCGCCGCGGTGTACCGGTCGCGGGCCACCACGCAGGCGACCGCCTCGCCTACATAACGAACCTCGTCGGTGGCCATCGGCGGATGCGCCGGGATCACGATGTCCGGGGTGACGGGCCAGGCACACGGCAGGCTGCCCTGCTCGGCGGCGAAGTCCGCGCCGGAGAAGGCCGCGACCACGCCGGGAACCCGCAGCGCGCCGCTCACGTTGACCCGGCTGATCTTCGCGTGGGCGAACGGGCTGCGCACGAAGTTGACGTGCAGCAGCCCGGGCAGGGTGATGTTGTCGGTCCAGTTCGTCTGCCCGGTGACCAGCCGGGCGTCCTCCTTGCGGAGCCGCGGCCGGCCGAACTCGGTGGCCGGCGCCTGGGCCTGCGTGTCGGTGGTCATGACGCGGTCACCCCTGCCTGTGTCGTGGCGTCGGCCGCTGCCCCGCCGGCCCCGCCGGCCCCGCCCGGCCGCGTCGGCCGCGCGCCGGACGGCGCGGACGATGTTCTCGTAGCCGGTGCAGCGGCAGAGGTTGCCCTCCAGCCCCTCCCGGATCTCCTCGTTACTCGGGTCCGGGTTTTCCCGCAGCAGGTCGGCCGCGGCCATGATCATGCCCGGCGTGCAGTACCCGCACTGCAGCGCGTGCTCGGCGTGGAAGGCCTGCTGGAGCGGGTGCCATTCGCCGTTCGCCAGGCCCTCGATGGTGGTGATCTCGCTCCCATCGGCCTGCACGGCCAGGACCGAGCAGCTCTTCACCGACACCCCGTCCAGGTGCACCGTGCAGGCACCGCAGTTGGACGTGTCGCACCCTACGGGAGTACCGGTCTTACCGACTCGTTCTCGCAGGTAGTGGACGAGCAGCAGGCGGGGTTCAACGTCGTCCTCATACGTGACGCCATCGACCTTGACGGAAATTCTGGTCATCCGAGGCCCCTTTTCAGGAGACGGCTGTGGCTCCTGATGCCCAACCTAGGCCGGCTGCCCCAGCGGGCACCAGTCCCTGTTTTGGGCGGCTGCCGGTCATTCGTGCCTGCTCCGGCCCGCGGATGCCCAGCAGTTGGGCGTGCTGGCCCGCACTTGCCGGCCGGCCTGGGACGCCCGGGCCGGCCCGAGGACCGAGCGCCGGAGCGGTCGGGGGGACCGGGTCAGGCCGTGTCGATGACTTGGAACATCTCGGCCAGCCGGCCCGCGGGCAGCCCGCCGCGCTCCGCGTTACTGGCCAGCCAGCCGCGCAGCATGCCCTCCAGATCGTCCATGTGCCCGGTCTGGCTCTCGTGCGCCCGCAGGGCGGCGACCTTGCGCTCGAAGGTGCCTGTCACGTCCATGTAGTGATCGGCACCGGGTGCCGCCGACAGCCACACCTCGCGCACCTTCCAGGGCTGGAGCCCCTCGGCGGCGAGCAGTTCCGGGAAGGCGAACGGGTTGCGGGCGTCCGGGTACACCGCATCCAGGGCCGCCGACCCGGCCGCGCGGTGGTCGGGATGGCTGGCTCCGATGCGGGCGTAGTTGCGCTCCGGTGACGGGCAGAGCAACCGGTCCGGCCGCACCTGCCGGATGACCCGGGCCAGGTCCTTGCGCAGTGCCAGGGTGGGCTCCACCCGGCCGTCCGGGTAGCCGAGGAAGCGCAGGTCGTGCACGCCCACACAGCCGGCCGCGGCGGTCTGCTCCTTGCGGCGCAGCGGGGCCATCTCGTGGCGCGGGAACGCCTCATCGAACCCGCCGGCGTCGCCGTCGGTCACCAGGCAATAGGCCACGTCGATTCCGGCATCGGTCCACAGCGCGACCGTGCCCGCGGCACCAAAATCGATATCGTCAGGGTGCGCCGCGACCACCAGGACCCGGCCGACCTCGGCGTCACTCAGCATGCCGTCGATCCTATGGCCGTCCCGTCCGCCCGCCGTCCCTGCCCCGCGGCCGCCTCGCCGTCCCTGCCCCGCGGCCGCCTCGCCGTCCTGCCCCGCGGCCGCCTCGCCGTCCCTGCCCCGCGGCCGCCTCGCCGTCCCTGCCCCGCGGCCGCCTCGCGAGGATGGGGTTTCGGGTGGCGGGCTCGGTGGGGTGGGGTCACGGAAGCGGCGGCGGAGCGGCTGGGTCTTGCGCCTTCGGGCGGCGCGAGTTTTACTGCTCCCAGGCCGAAAAGATTCCGAAAAGTTTCGAAGGAGAGGCATGATCATGGTCCGACTCATTCGGCTCCACCGTGGGCGGCCCAGCGCATTAGGTGCACTCGCCGCGACCGCCGCCGCCGCCGCGCTGTCGGTGGTGGCCGCGTTGCCCGCCGCGGCCGGCACCGGCACCGGCATCAGCACCGGCACGGGCGCCGGAATCAGCACCGGCACGGGCGCCGGCATCAGCACCGGCACGGGCGCCGGAATCAGCACCGGCACGGGCGCCGGCGCCGGCATCCCGTTGTGGCTGCTGGCCGCGACTCACGGCCGGTACTTCGGGACCGCCCTCACCCTGCCGAACCTCAGTGATCCGCCGCTGCTCAAGGTGGCCGACGCCCAGTTCGACATGGTCACCCCGGGCAACGAGATGAAGTGGGACACCACCGAGCCGTCGCCGGGCACTTTCAACTTCGGCCCGGGCGACCAGATCGTCGCCTATGCCCACGCGCACCACATGCGGGTCCGCGGGCACAACCTGGTCTGGCAGAGCCAGCTGCCGTCCTGGGTCAGCAGCCTGCCGCTGGACCAGGTGAAGGCGGCCATGGAGCAGCACATCAGCACCGAGGCGAGCCACTACCGGGGCCAGGTCTACTCCTGGGACGTGGTCAACGAGCCGCTCAACGAAGACGGCAGCTTCGTCAACGACGTCTTCTACCAGGCGATGGGGCCGTCCTACATCGCGGATGCGCTGCGCGCTGCGCACGCCGCCGATCCGCACGCGAAGCTGTACCTGAACGACTACAACATCGAGGGCATCAACGCCAAGAGCGACGCCATGTACAACCTGGTCAAATCATTCAAGGCGCAGGGTGTGCCGATCAACGGGGTCGGCCTGGAGAGCCACTTCATCCTGGGCACCGTGCCGTCCACCATGCTGGCCAACATGCGCCGGTTCGCCGCCCTGGGCGTGGACGTGGCCGTCACCGAGCTGGACGACCGGATACAGCTCCCCGCCACCAGCGCCGACCTGGCCCAGCAGGCCAGCGACTACGCCACCGTAGTGCGGGACTGCCTGGCCGTGCGGCGGTGCGTCGGGGTGAGCCAGTGGGGGGTCGGGGACGCGGACTCGTGGATCCCCGGCTTCTTCGCCGGCTACGGGTCGGCCACCATGTTCGACCAGAACTACCAGCCCAAGCCCGCTTTCTACGCCACCCAGCGGGCCCTGGCCAGCTGGCGCTGACACCGTCGGACGGGATGCGGCCGGCCGGCGGCACAAGCCGCCGGCCGGCCGCGGCCGGCGCCGTCAGTCCAGGGCCGACATCACGTGCTTGACGCGCGTGTAGTCCTCGAACCCGTACATGGACAGGTCCTTGCCGTACCCGGAGTGCTTGAACCCGCCGTGCGGCATCTCGGCCACCAGCGGGATGTGCGTGTTGATCCACACACAACCGAAGTCCAGGGCGCGGGCCATCCGCATGGCCCGGCCGTGATCCCGCGTCCACACCGACGACGCGAGCCCGTACTCGGTCCCGTTCGCCCAGGCCAGGGCCTCTTCCTCGGAGGTGAACTCCTGCATGGTGATGACCGGCCCGAACACCTCGTTCTGGATGATCTCGTCGTCCTGGGCCAGCCCGGTGACCACGGTCGGCTCGAAGAAGTAGCCCCGGCCGCCGATCCGGTTGCCGCCGGTCCGCACCTCGGCATGCCCGGGCAGCCGCTGGACGAACCCGCTGACCCGCTCCAGCTGGTTCGCGTTGTTCAGCGGGCCGAAATCGGCGTCGGGCACGTCCGGCCCGGCCACCGTCTGCCCCCGGGCCATCTCGGCCAGCGCGTCGGCCAGGTCGGCCGCGATCCGCGGGCCGGCCAGCACCCGGGTCGCCGCCGTGCAGTCCTGCCCGGCGTTGAAGTACCCGGCGATCGCCACCGCCTCCGCGGTCTTCTCCGGGTCGGCGTCGTCGAACACGATGACCGGCGCCTTACCGCCCAGTTCCAGGTGCACCTTCTTGAGGTCGTTGGCGGCCGCCGACGCCACCTCCCGGCCGGCCCGCACGCTGCCGGTGATCGAAACCATCTGCGGCACCGGGTGGTTGACCAGCGCGCGGCCGGTGTCCCGGTCGCCGCAGACCACGTTGAACACGCCGGGCGGCAGGAACTCGCTCATCAGCTCGGCCAGCAGCAGTGTGGACACCGGCGTCGTGTCCGACGGCTTGAGCACCATGGTGTTCCCGGCCGCCAGCGCGGGCGCGAACTTCCACACCGCCATCATCATCGGGTAGTTCCACGGCGTCACCGCGGCGCACACCCCGATCGGCTCGCGCCGGACGAACGAGGTGAACCCGGACATGTACTCGCCCGCCGAGCGCCCCTCCAGCATCCGCGCGGCCCCGGCGAAGAACCGGATCTGGTCCACCATCGGCGGGATCTCTTCCGACAGGGTCAGGGCGATCGGCTTGCCGGTGTTCTGACTTTCCGCCTTAACGAACTCGTCGGCGCGGCTCTCCAGCGCATCCGCGATCCTGAGCAGGGCCAGGCTCCGCTCCGCGGGCGTGGCATCCCGCCAGCCACCGAAGGCGTCCGCGGCCGACGCGAACGCGGCGTTCACCTCGTCCGGCCCGGACACCGGCGCGGAGGCGAAGGCCTCCCCGGTGCTGGGATCGATCAGCTCGGCCCGGCGGTCGTAACTCGTGTCAGTCCACCGGCCGCCGATGAAGTTGCGCAGTTCCTCCACCACGGACCCTCCGTTCGGAATTATCAGGGGTTTTGCTGGCCCCCTGGGGTGCGCTCCTCGCAGGCCCAGGGGGATCCGTAATCGGTGAGCAGGTCGAGGAACGGGCGGGCGGGCAGCGCCTCCGGCCCGAGTACGCCCGCGCCGGACCAGGCCCCGGAGTCGATCAGTTCCAGGGCCACGACCGGGTTCACCGCGGTCTGCCAGACCACGGCCTGGGAGCCGTACTCCGCCATCGACCAGGCGTTGTCCACCACGTGGTGCAGGTACACCTCACGCGGCGCGCCGTCCTTCCCGGTGCCGGTGACCCAGGTGCCGGCGCAGGTCACACCGGTCATCTTGGCGCCCAGCGTGGCCGGGTCGGGCAGGCAGGCGGCGACCACGTCGCGCGGGGACACCTTGGCCTCCCCGACGGCGACCGGGTCGGTCCGGTCCAGGCCCAGCTTGTGCAGCACGGCGAGCACGCCGATGAACTCCTCGCCGAGGCCGTACTTGAAGGTGACCCGCTTCGCCTGCACCCAGCGGGGCATCAGCAGCACCTCCTCGTGCTCCACGTTCACGCACTCCACCGGGCCGATCCCGGCCGGGAAGGTGAAGACCTCCGGCTCGCTGAACGGCGGGGTGGTGAACCAGCCACGGCCAGCTTCCCAGATAACCGGGGGGTTCAGGCACTCCTCGATCGTGGTCCAGATGGAGAAGGTGGGCGCGAAGTCGTAACCGGCGACCTGCAGGTTGGCCCCGTCGCGCACGCCCAGCTGGTCGATCTCGCTGAACAGCTCCTCGGCGGCGTGCCGGGCGAACACGTCCGACAGGCCCGGCTCCACGCCGATGCCGACCAGCGCCAGCTTCCCGGCCTCCGACCACCGCTGGGCCAGCTCGAACTGCTCGTCGCCGAGCTTGACGCCGGTCTGCTCGTACGGGGCCTGGGGGTGCGGGTGGGACAGCGACATCGCCATGTCCAGGTAATGTGCACCCGCCTCCAGCGCCGCGCCGAACAGCGGCAGCACGAAACGCGGGTCGGTCGCGTTCATGAGCACGTCGCAGTCGTACTCAGCGAGCAGCGCCGCGGCGGCCGCCTCGTCCCGGGCGTCCAGCCGGACCGCCTGGTAGCCGTCCTTCGCGGCCGCGGCGCGCTGCGCGCGGGCCAGGTCGTAGTCGGCCACGACGAGATCGGCGAACGGGCGGCGGGCGGCGATGCGGGCGAAGGCGGTGCCGACTCCGCCGGCCCCGACGAGAAGGATGCGCATGTTCTGATCCTAATCATGAGTGGGCTTCTGCAACACGGGACCAGTCGTGATATGTACCCGTTACAACGGAAATCGTTGCCGATCAGTATTATCCGTGCTAGAACCGTCGCTGTTGGGTAGGTCTCCGAACGCGTCACCTGGAGCTGTGCCGAGCCTGCCCCCGGTGCGAATCGAGTACCTGACCCGGCCGGCCCGGGCGTTGAGTGCCCGGGCCCGGCCGGGTCGGGTGTTGTCCGAAGGAGTTAGTCATGACCAGCGCCGATCGGATTTCGGTGGAAGTCCCGCTGGACAAGGGCCTCAAATCGGGCGCGCTCGGGCTTTTCTCCACGACGATCATCGCGACCGCCTCGGTCGCGCCCGCCTATAGCATCGCGGCCACGCTGGTCTTCGTGGTGGGCGCGGTCGCGCTGCAATCACCGATCGTGGCCATCCTGGCGTTCGTGCCCATGCTGCTGACCTCCATCGGCTACAGCGAGCTGAACAAGGCCGACCCCGATTGCGGGACGACCTTCACCTGGGCCACCCGCGCGTTCAACCCGCGGACCGGCTGGGCCGGCGGCTGGGCGATCGTCGCTGCTGACGTGCTGGTCATGGCCAGCCTGGCCCAGGTGGCCGGTCAGTACGGATTCCTGTTGTTCAACGCCAAGGGCATCGGGTCCGACCCGACCAGCGGCTGGGTGCTGCTGGTCGGCGTGCTGTGGATCGTGGTGATGACCTACATCTGCTACCGCGGCATCGAGGTCTCGGCCAACTTCCAGAAAGCGCTGCTCGGCATCGAGCTGGTCATGCTGTTCGTGCTGTCCATCACCGCGCTGGTGAAGGTGGCCACCGGCCACGCTCCGCCCGGCCACCTCACCCCGAGCCTCTCCTGGCTCAACCCGTTCCACATCTCCAGCTTCAGCGCGTTCACCAGCGGAATCATCCTGATGGTGTTCATCTACTGGGGCTGGGACACCGCCCTCGCGGTCAACGAGGAAACCAAGGACAAGAACCGGACCCCGGGCCGGGCCGCCATCCTGTCCACCTTCATCCTGCTGGTCACCTACGCGCTGGTGATCTTCTCCATGCAGTCCTACGCCGGCATCGGCACCAAGGGGCTGGGCCTGGGCAACACCAACAACGCCGGTGACGTGCTGTCCATCCAGGGCAGTTCGGTGTTCGGCACCGGGACGGTCGGCAACATCCTCACCCATCTGCTGATCCTGATGGTGCTCTCCTCGGCGGCCGCGTCCACCCAGACCACGATCCTGCCGACCGCGCGGACCACGCTGTCGATGGCGGTCTACAAGGCGATCCCGGCCGTTTTCGCCAAGATGCACCCGCGTTACCTGACGCCGACCGTGTCCACGGTCGTGATGGGTGCCGTATCCATCCTGGTCTACGTGGGGATGAACTTCTCCTCCAACGGGATCGGCGTGATCGGCGACGCGGTCATCGCGATCGGCCTGTACATCGCCTTCTACTACGGGCTGACCGGCTTTGCCTGCGCCTGGTATTACCGGCGGAACCTGACCAGCAGCGCCCGGAACCTGTGGATGCAGGGCATCCTGCCGGCGGCCGGTGGGCTGATCCTGTTCTTCCTGGGCGGCTGGAGCCTGTGGCTGGACTACGACGTGGCCACCCAGAACGACTACACGATGTGGACGGTGCCTGGCCTGCACTGGCAGGTCGGCGGCGCGTTCGTGATCGCCGTCGGGGCCGCCCTGGTCGGCGTGGTCTGCTACCTGTACTGCCGGTTCCGTAACCCGGCCTTCTTCAAGCGGCAGACGCTGACCCGGTCCACCGCCACCCTGGTCCCCGACACCGACGTGCTGCCGCCGAGGGGCCCCGACGTGGTGCCGCCGAAGGCCTGACCCGGGATCGCTGCGGGCCCGGCGCGGCGGCCGGAGGCCGTGCGGGTGTCGGCGGCAGCGCCTACCCTTGACGGGTGACCGCCGTAGCCGCCGATTCCCTCCTTGATGGGCTGAACCCGCAGCAGCGGGCCGCCGTCGCGCACGAGGGTGGCCCGCTGCTCATCGTGGCCGGGGCTGGGTCGGGCAAGACCCGGGTGCTGACCCGCCGGATCGCCTACCTGCTCGCCGAGCGGGAGGTCAGCCCGTGGGAGATCCTGGCCATCACGTTCACCAACAAGGCGGCGGGCGAGATGGCCGCCCGGGTGCGCGAGCTGACCGGGCTGAACTCCCGGGCCATGTGGGTGATGACCTTCCACTCCGCGTGCGTGCGGATCCTGCGCCGGGAGGCCACCCGGTTCGGCTACCCGTCCTCGTTCTCCATCTACGACGCGGCCGACTCGCAGCGGCTGATGGCCCTGGTGTGCCGGGAGCTGGATCTGGACACCAAGAACCACCCGCCCAAGGCCATGCTCGCCCAGGTGTCCAACCTGAAGAACGAGCTGGTCAACTACGAGACGTTCGCCGCGCGGGCCGAAGGCTACCGGGAGAAGGCGCTGGCCGAGGCGTACACCGAGTATCAACGCCGCCTGGTCGCCTCGGGCGCCATGGACTTCGACGACCTGATCATGGTCACGGTCAACCTGCTCCAGGCCTTCCCCGAGGCCGCCGAGACCTACCGGCGGCGCTTCCGGCATATCTGCGTGGACGAGTACCAGGACACCAACCACGCGCAGTACATGCTGGTCCGGGAACTGGTCATGCACCCGGCTTTCCAGGCCGGCGGCGACGACGCGGGGCCGCTGCCGCCCGCCGAGCTGTGCGTGGTCGGCGACGCGGACCAGTCCATCTACGCGTTCCGCGGGGCGACGATCCGCAACATCGAGGAGTTCACCCGGGACTTCCCCGACGCCACCGTGATCATGCTGGAGCAGAACTACCGCTCCACCCAGAACATCCTGGCCGCAGCGAACGCGGTGGTCGCCCGCAACGCCGGGCGGGTACCCAAGAACCTGTGGTCGGACGCGGGTGACGGGCCGCCGATCGTGGGCTACGTCGCGGACAGCGAGCACGACGAGGCGGCGTTCGTGGCCGAGGAGGTGGACCGGCTCACCGACGACAGCGCGGCCACCCCGGGCGACGTGGCCGTCTTCTACCGGACCAACGCCCAGTCCCGGGCGTTCGAGGAAGTCTTCATCCGGGCCGGGCTGCCGTACAAGGTGGTCGGCGGGGTCCGCTTCTACGAGCGGCGTGAGGTCCGCGACCTGCTCGCCTACCTGCGGCTGACCGCCAACGCGGACGACGAGGTGTCGCTGCGCCGGGTACTCAACGTGCCCCGCCGGGGCATCGGCGAACGGGCCGAGGCCTGCGTGGCCGCCCTCGCGGCGCGGGACCGGACCTCTTTCGCGGCGGCCCTGCTGCGGCCGGACGACGCACCGGGCATGGCCACCCGGTCGGCCCGGGCCATCCAGTCCTTCAACGAACTGATGGCTTCCTTCCGGGCCGAGGCTGCGGCCGGCCTGCCGGTCGCCGACCTGGCCGAGATGATCCTCGACCGGTCCGGCTACCTGGCCGAGCTGCAGTCCTCCACCGACCTGCAGGACGCCAGCCGGATCGAGAACCTGAACGAGCTGGTCTCGGTGGCCCGGGAGTTCGACGCACAGCGTCCCGACGGGGCCCTGTCCGACTTCCTGGAGCAGGTGTCGCTGGTCGCCGACGCCGACGAGATCCCGGACGGGGCCGAGCACGGCGGCGTGGTCACGCTGATGACCCTGCACACGGCCAAGGGGCTGGAGTTCCCGGTCGTGTTCCTGACCGGCATGGAGGAGAACGTCTTCCCGCACCAGCGGTCGATCACCGACGGCAAGGAACTGGAGGAGGAACGCCGCCTGGCCTACGTCGGCATCACCCGGGCCGAGCAGCGGCTGTACCTGACCCGCGCGGTGGCGCGGGCGTGGTGGGGGCGCCCGGAGTACCACAAGCAGTCCCGGTTCCTGGACGAGATTCCGGCGCAGCTGGTGCAGTGGCGCCGCGACGAGCGGGTGGCGTCCACGCCGTCCGCGGAGCGGCTGGCGTCCCGGCCCGGGGTCCGCACCCCGGGCAACCGGCGGGTGCCGTCGCTGCAGCCCGGCGACAAGGTGACCCACGACGCCTACGGGCTGGGCACCGTGCTGTCGGTCGAGGGCCGTGGCGACGACCCCGAAGCCAAGATCGATTTCGGCGGCGATTACGGGATCAAGCACCTGGTGCTGCGTTACGCGCCGATCGAGAAGCTGTAGCCGTCATCCGCGGGCCGGGCCCACCGGCCCGCCGCGGATAGGGGCCCACCGGCCCTGCAGGGTGCCCGGCCTGCCGCGTTACCCTGCCAGGGACAGCACATTTCGCCGCGGGCCAGGAGGCGCGCATGGGAACGATCCGGGTCGTCATCGCCAAGCCCGGCCTGGACGGTCATGACCGGGGCGCCAAGGTGGTGGCCAGGGCGCTGCGGGACGCCGGGGTGGAGGTCATCTACACCGGGCTGCACCAGACCCCGGAGCAGATCGTTGCCACGGCCATCCAGGAGGACGCCGACGCGATCGGGCTGTCCATCCTGTCCGGGGCGCACATGACGCAGTTCGCCCGGGTGCTGGAACTGCTGGCCGAGCGGGATGCCAGCGACATCGTGGTGTTCGGCGGCGGGATCGTGCCCGAAGCGGACATCGCGGAGCTGCGGCGGATGGGCGTGCCCCGGATCTTCACCCCCGGCGCGCCCACGCACGAGATCGTGGCTTGGGTCGAGGCCAACCTGGGCAGGCCGGAGGAGGCCGCCGTCCCCCAGGGCAGCTGACGCGGCCCTCGCGGCCCGGTCACGCGGCCCCGGCGGCCCGGTCACGCGGCCCCGGCGCCCCGGCGGCCCGGCGCCCCGGCGGCCCGGCGCCCCGGCGGCCCGGCGCCCCGGCGGCCCGGCGGCCCGGCGGCCCGGTCACGCGGCCCCGGCGGCCCGGCGGCCCGGCGGCCCGGTCACGCGGCCCCGGCGGCCCGGTCACGCGGCCCGCAGACCCCGGATGTTCAGTGCCGGGCGCGCCCGCCCCTGCTCCAGGGCCGCCCTGATCTGGGCGGCGACCGTCTGCGCGTCGGTCCGTATCTGCTTCGGGGTGACGTGCACCACGAGAATCCCGTGGGCGGTCATCCCAGCGCCGCGCTGCAGCGTTCGTTCGTAGGCGTCGGGGGATATGTGCCATTCCCGGGAATCCACTTCGGCCGCGACTCCCGCATCCGGCCACCAGGCGTCGGCGACGGCGATGAACTGGCGGTCAGCGTACAGCCGGGCATTGAACATGGGAGCCGGCAGCCCGGCCCGGTGGATCAGCGTGCGCAGGTCCCCCTCTGCTACCGACCGCACCCCGTCCGCGACCTCGGCCAGCGACCGCCGCAGCCACCCGGAGTGCCGCACCGGGGTCCCGGCTAACTCCTCCGCCAGTTGCGGCACCGTGCAGCGGCCGCGCTGCACCGCTTCGGCCAGCACCGCGCGGTATTCACGGAAGCTGCCCAGCTCCCGGCCCGCGTCCGCGACCGCCCGCGCGGCCAACGCGAACCGGATCGCACCATCAGCCATGACGAACTCCGGCATCCGGGCCGTCGGCCGGACAGTGATCCGGGGCCACGGTCGCCGCACCCGGCCCATCGGGACGAGCACGGTGACGTCGTTGGACGTCGGCACGCGCACCCCGTGCCGACGTAACGCGGCAAGCCCGGTGATGACGGCGCCTGGTCCGGCGTAACGCAACGCGGCGATCCCAGCCTGGTCCTCCGTCGGGGCGCCGGTGACGGCCAGATAGACGCCGGGCAGCAGCCGCTGCCAGGGACCGCCGCGGCGGATGCGGTGCCGCAGTTCGCTTGGCGTCATGCCACAGCCGAACGCCTCAGCCCGGGAGATCACACCGTCCTGGTCGCGCAGAATCCGGCTCAGGGCCGCGTGGTCCGTCCTCACCGACCGTGTCATGCCGTCAGCTTGGCACCGGCCTCTGACACCCCACCCGCCCGCTCCCGGGAACAAGATCGTGATCATGACCTGAGTGTCGTTGGAACGACACCTATCTCATGATCATGATCTTGGAAGATCACTGCTGGGGCTGGTGGGACAGGTGGGGTGGTGTAACGGTGGCTGCAGGTGGGCGCCGGGCCTGGTGCTGGCGTTGTGCGGGGCGGGCGGTGGCGGCGGAGGGCTGCCGGGTAGGCTGCGTGCGGAATCTTGACCCTTCCGAGGACGGACGCTAGTGGACCTGTTTGAGTATCAGGCGAAAGAACTGTTCGCCGAGTACGGGGTACCGGTGCAGCGCGGCCGGGTCGCCGCCACCGCCGAAGAGGCGCGCGAGATCGCGGCCGGGTTCGCCGCCGAGGGCTCGCCGCTGGTTGTCGTCAAGGCTCAGGTGAAGACGGGCGGCCGCGGCAAGGCGGGCGGCGTCAAGCTGGCCAACGGCCCGGAGGAGGCGGAGGCCAAGGCGCGCCAGATCCTCGGCATGGACATCAAGGGCCACACCGTGCACCGGGTGCTCATCGCCGAGGCGGTCAACATCGCGCAGGAGTACTACATCTCCTACCTGCTGGACCGGGCGCAGCGGACGTTCGTGGCCATCTGCTCGGTGCAGGGCGGCATGGAGATCGAAGAGGTGGCGCACACCAGCCCCGAGGCGGTCGCCCGGGTCCCGATCGATCCGCTGACCGGGGTGGACGCGGCCAAGGCGGCCGAGATCGTCCAGGCCGGCCGCATCCCGGCCGAGGCGGCCGAGAAGGCGGCCCTGCTGGCCGAGCGGCTCTGGGCGGTGTTCACCGACGAGGACGCGACCCTCGTCGAGGTCAACCCGATGGCGCTCACCGAGCAGGGTGACGTCCTGGCGGTGGACGGGAAGGTCAGCCTGGACGACAACGCGGGCTTCCGGCAGGAGCACGCCAAGTTCGCCGACGCCGAGACCACGGACCCGCTGGAAGCCCGAGCCAAGGCCAAGCACCTCAACTACGTCAAGCTGGAAGGCCAGGTCGGGATCATCGGGAACGGGGCCGGGCTGGTCATGTCCACGCTCGATGTGGTCGCGCTGGCTGGTGAGTCCTTCGGCGGCATCCGGCCCGCGAACTTCCTGGACATCGGCGGCGGCGCGTCCGCCGAGGTGATGGCCGACGGCCTGGAGATCGTGCTGTCGGACACCAGCGTGCGCAGCGTGCTGGTCAACGTGTTCGGCGGGATCACCTCGTGTGACGCCGTGGCCAACGGGATCGTGTCCGCGCTCGGGATGCTCTCGTCCCGGGGCGAGCAGGTCAGCCACCCCATCGTGGTCCGGCTGGACGGCAACAACGCGGACGAAGGCCGGCGCATCCTGGCTGACGCGGGCCTGCCCGTGGTCGAGCAGGTCGGAACCATGGATGACGCCGCCCGGCGCGCCGCCGAACTCGCGGCCGCCGCCCCCGGGACAGGAGCGTGAGATGGCGATTTTCCTGACCGCCGACAGCCGGGTCATGATCCAGGGCATCACCGGCTCGGAAGGCCGTAAGCACGGGCGCCGGATGCTCGCCGCGGGCACCAAGGTCGTCGGGGGGACGAACCCGCGCAAGGCCGGGCAGACCGTCGACCTCGGCGGGGCCGAGCCGGTCCCGGTGTTCGGCACGGTGGCCGACACCGTGGCCGCCACCGGCGCTGACGTCTCGGTGGTGTTCGTCCCGGAGAGCGGCACCAAGGCAGCGGTGATCGAGGCCATCGACGCCGGGGTGCCGCTGGCCATCGTGATCACCGAGGGCATCCCGGTGCACGACACCGCCGAGTTCTGGGCCTACGCCACGGCCAAGGGCAACCGGACCCGGATCGTCGGCCCGAACTGCCCCGGCGTGGCCTCACCGGGCAAGTCGAACGCGGGCATCATCCCCGCCGACATCACCACCGAGGGCCGGATCGGGCTGGTGTCCAAGTCCGGCACGCTGACCTACCAGATGATGTACGAACTGCGGGACGTCGGCTTCTCCACCGCCGTCGGCATCGGCGGTGATCCGGTCATCGGCACTACCCACATCGACTGCCTCGCCGCCTTCCAGGACGACCCGGAGACCGAGGCGATCGTGATGATCGGCGAGATCGGCGGCGACGCCGAGGAGCGGGCCGCCGCCTACGTGGAGGCGCACGTCAGCAAGCCGGTGGTCGCCTACGTGGCCGGGTTCACCGCCCCGGAGGGCAAGACGATGGGGCACGCCGGCGCGATCATCTCGGGGTCGGCCGGGACGGCCCAGGCGAAGAAGGAAGCGCTAGAGAAGGTCGGCGTCCGGGTCGGCCGTACCCCGAGCGAGACCGCCCGCCTCGTCCGCGACGCGGTGCGGAGCAGCTAGCCGGACCCGGGTCTGCGCCCGGGGCCGCGGCGCGCCTCCGCCCGGGCGGGTGGGCTGATTGCCAGGATTGGTGGGGTGACTGCTGCCGCGCCGCCCTCCGACCGGACCGAAGGCCGCGGCCGGGGGCCCGGTGGTTCACCCGCCGGCCCGGCCCGTCCGCTGGTCATCACCGGCGCCATGGCGGCTTGCGCCGCTGCGGGCACCGGCCTGGTTTTCATCCTGCTGCTGGTCACCGCGGGGTGGATCGCGGCCCCGCATGACGGGGCCGGGCTCACCGGGGTGGTGCGGGTAGCCGCGGACCTGTGGCTGGTCGGTCACCACGTGGCCTTCGCGCTGCACGGCACCGGCCCGGCCGCGGGCCGGATCGGGGCGGGCCGGATCGGCCTGCTGCCCCTGGGCCTGGTGCTGCTGCCCGGATCGCTGCTCTGGGCCGCGGGCCGCTGGGTGGTCCGCAAGGGCGGCCTCTCGCGGCTGCCCGAGGTCGGGTACGCGGCGCTCGCCCTGGCGGTCCCCTATGCGCTGCTGGCCGGGGGCCTCGCGCTGGTGGGCCAGTCCGCGCTGGCCACTCCGTCGCTGACCCAGGCCGTGCTGGCCGGTTTCCTGCTGGCCCTGGTCGCGGGCGGGCTCGGCGGGGCCCGGGCGCTGGCCCCCTGGCGCCGCCTGGTCCAGTTGCTTCCGCCCCGCGCCCGGTCGATCTGCCTCGGTGCCGCCGCCACGCTGGCCGTGGCCACGGCGGCCGGCGCGCTCCTCGCCGCGGTGTCCCTCGGCACCAGCATGGCGGGGTTCCGTTCGGCCGACGCGGCGCTGGTCCCGGGCGTGGTTGGCGGCACGCTGCTGCTGCTGATCCAGATCGGCTACATACCCAACGCGATCGTGTGGTCGATCTGTTACACCCTGGGCCCGGGCTTCGCGTTCGGCACCGGGACGGTGGTGGCGCCGACCGGGGCGGCGCTGGGGCCGCTGCCCCTGCTGCCGATGCTCGCGGCGCTGCCTTCTGGCCCGCACTCGGCCGTGCCCGGCTGGGCTTCCGCGGCCGTGCTCAGCGTCCCCTACCTGGCCGGTATCTTCGGCGGCCTGCTGACCGCGCGGGCCGCCCCCACCCTGGCCCTGGAACTGGCACCGCTCCGCGGGTTCGCCTGCGGCGTCGCTTCCGCCTGCGTGCTGGGGCTCCTCGCCGCTTTCTCCGGGGGCCCGCTCGGCAGCGGCCGGCTGGCTGCGGTCGGCCCCTCAGGCTGGCAGACCACGCTGGTGGCGGCGCTGGAGATGGGTGTCGCGGCGGCGGTGAGCGCGGGCGCGGTGAACTGGACGCGGATGCGCCGCCTGGCCGCGCCCGGCGCGGACCCGGTCGGCGCGGGCGGCGCGCGGGCCGGGCTGGCCCGCCCCGCGGTGGATGACCAGAGCGGGCATCGTATCTACCTGGACCCCTGGGGCGCGGGAGAAGACGACGAGCCGCCAGGCCAGTCGGCTTCAGCCGGGCCGGCCGCGCTGCCCTGAGCGCGGGCGGCCCGGGGCGGTGGTCAGCGGGCGCTGCGCACCGAGCGGATGAACTGGTTACGGCAGGCCTGCTGGGCGGTGAGCGTGTTGGCCCCGTTGATGCACCGCGAGAAGACCCGGGCCTGCTGGCCGAACAGGGCGAGCCCGGCCAGCAGCAGGGCGCTGAGCAGGACCCCGACGCCGCCGATGACGATGGCGGTGACCGATCCGCGTGGCCCGGCGGTACCGCTGCGCCGGGCCCGGGTGATCGCGGTGCCGGCGAACCAGATCGCCGCGATCCCGGCGGCCAGCGCGAAAGCCACGATGTACCCGCCGCGCTGCAAGTTGCTCAGGCCGAGCAGCCCGGACAGGCTGAGCACGGCGAGGAACAGCGCCGCGATGGACCGCTGCTGGTGGATGGGGTCGGCCCGGCCGGCCGGCTTGGTCTTCGCCTGGGGCAGCAGGTGGCCGGGTGTCCGCTCGGGCGGCTGCGGGCGAGTCATCGGCGGGGTACTCCAGAGGTCGGGGGTTCCCATTCTGCCCCAGGTCACCGGCTGGCCGACCCGGCCGGACCCGTTAGGCTGGCGGCATGGGAGCGCGCCTGGTCGTCCTGGTCTCGGGCGCCGGGACGAACCTGCAGGCGCTGCTCGACGCGTGCGCCGACGCCGCATACGGCGCACAGGTCGTGGCGGTCGGCGCCGACCGGGACGGTATCGAGGCCCTGGCCCGGGCGCAGCGGGCCGGAGTGCCCACGTTCACGCACCGGGTCAAGGACTTCCCGGACCGCGAGGAGTGGGATCGCGCGCTCACGGCGTCGTGCGCAGCGGCCCAACCGGACCTGATCGTCCTGGCCGGCTTCATGAAGCTGGTCGGCCCGCACTTCCTGGCCGTTTTCGGCGGCCGGGTCATCAACACCCACCCGGCCCTGCTGCCCGCCTTCCCGGGGATGCACGCGGTCCGGGATGCCCTGGATCACGGGGTGAAGCTCACCGGGTGCACGATCTTCCTGGTGGACGCCGGGCTCGACAGCGGGCCGGTGATCGCGCAGGCAGCCGTGCCGGTGCTGGAAGACGACGACGAGGCCACGCTGCACGAGCGGGTCAAGGTGGCTGAGCGGTCGCTGCTCGTGGAGACTGTGGGCCGGATGGTCCGCGACGGGTGGACCATGGCGGGCAGGAAGGTAAGGGTCGGGCGGTGACGAGAGTACCGATCAAGCGTGCGCTGATCAGTGTCTACGACAAGACCGGGCTCGAGGAACTGGCCCGGGCGCTGCACGAGGCCAAGGTGGAGATCGTCAGCACCGGGAGCACCGCCGCCGCGATCGCCGCGGCTGGGGTCCCGGTGACGGGCATCGAGGAGGTGACCGGCTTTCCCGAGTGCCTCGACGGCCGGGTCAAGACGCTGCACCCGGCGGTGCACGCGGGGCTGCTGGCCGACGTATCCCGGCGGGCGCACCAGACGCAGCTGCAGGACCTGGGCATCGCACCGTTCGAGCTGCTGGTGTCCAATCTGTACCCGTTCGAGGACACCGTCGCCAGCGGCGCGGCCGCGGCCGAGTGCGTCGAGCAGATCGACATTGGCGGCCCGGCCATGGTGCGGGCCGCGGCCAAGAACCACACGAGCGTCGCGGTGCTCACCGATCCGTCCATGTACGGTTCCGTGCCGGACGCGCTGGACGCGGGTGGCTTCACCCTGGAGCAGCGGCGCCGGTTCGCGGCCCGGGCCTACGCCCGTACCGCCGCTTACGACGCCGCCGTGGCGTCGTGGTTCGCCTCCAGTTACGCGCCGGACGACATCGCGCAGCAGACCGGCTGGCCGGATGTCACCGCGGCCGTCTGGACCCGGCGCGAAGTGCTCCGCTACGGCGAGAATCCGCACCAGCGGGCGGCGCTCTACCGGCGGCCGGGCGCCCCGGCCGGGCTGGCTGGTGCCACCCAGCTGCACGGCAAGGCGATGTCCTACAACAACTACGTGGACGCCGCCGCCGCGTGGCGGGCCGCGTTCGATTTCGTGCCTCCCTGCGTGGCGATCATCAAGCACTCCAACCCGTGCGGCATCGCGCTGGGGGCCGACCTGGCCGAGGCCCACCGCAAGGCCAACGCCTGCGACCCGGAATCGGCGTTCGGCGGCGTGATCGCGGCCAACGGGCTGGTCACGGCCGAGATGGCGGCGCAGGTGAAGGACATCTTCACCGAGATCGTCGTTGCCCCCGGGTTCGAGCCGGAGGCGGTGGACATCCTGCGCGGAAGCAAGAACATCCGGCTGCTCGGCTGCCCGCCACCGGACCGCGGGAGCCACCGGCCGGAGTGGCGGCAGGTGGACGGGGGCATCCTGCTGCAGTCGCCGGACGAGATCGACGCGCCGGGTGACGATCCGGCAGGCTGGCAACTCAAGACCGGGCAGCCGCCGTCCGCCGATGTGCTCGCCGACCTGGCCTTCGCCTGGCGGGCCATCCGTGGGGTCAAGTCCAACGCCATCCTGCTGGCCGCCGGGCTGGCCACCGTGGGAGTAGGCATGGGCCAGGTCAACCGGGTGGATGCGGCCCGCCTGGCGGTGACCCGGGCGGGGGATCGCGCCGCGGGCGCGGTCGCGGCCAGCGATGCCTATTTCCCGTTCCCGGACGGCCTGGAGGTGCTGGTCAACGCGGGCGTCCGCGCCGTGGTCCAGCCCGGCGGGTCGATCCGCGACACGCTGAGCGTCGAGACCGCTGAGCGGGCGGGCATCACCATGTACTTCACCGGGGTCCGGCACTTCTACCACTGATCCGGAGGCAGGCGATGACGGCGCAGATCCTGGACGGCAAGGCGGCTGCCACGGCGATCAAGGCGGAGCTGGCGGTCCGGGTGGCGGCCCTGGCCCAGCGGGGCGTGCGGCCGGGCCTGGGCACCGTGCTGGTAGGGGACGATCCGGGCAGCCGGGCTTACGTCAACGGCAAGCACCGGGACTGCGCTGAGGTCGGCATCGCCAGTATCCGCCGCGACCTGCCCGCGGACGCCAGCCAGCAGCAGGTCGAGGCGGTGGTCGACGAGCTGAACGCCGACCCCGGGTGCACCGGCTTCATCGTCCAGCTGCCGTTGCCCGCGGGGATCGAGACGAACGACATCCTCAGCCGCATCGACCCGGCCAAGGACGCGGACGGCCTGCATCCGGTGAACCTGGGCCGCCTGGTCCTCGGGCAGCACGGGCCGTTGCCGTGCACCCCGCGGGGGATCGTCGCGCTGCTCCGCCGCTACGAGGTGCCGATCGCGGGCACCGAGGTCACCGTGATCGGCCGGGGCATCACCGTCGGCCGGGCCCTTGGCCTGCTGCTCACCCGGCGGAGCGAGAACGCGACCGTCACCCAGTGCCACACCGGCACCAAGGACCTGGCGTGGCACACCCGGGCCGCCGACATCGTGGTCGTGGCGGCCGGGCGGCCGGGCCTGCTCACGGCGGACATGATCCGCCCAGGTGCCGCGGTGCTGGACGTGGGCATCACCCGGACCGAGGCGGGCCTGGTGGGGGACGTTGCTCCCGACGTGGCCGGGGTAGCGGGCTACCTGGCCCCGATGCCGGGCGGAGTCGGGCCGATGACCCGGGCCATGCTCCTGGCCAACGTCGTGGACGCCGCCGAAGCCGAGTAAGCTACCACCCGGTAACATAACGATGACGGGGGTATGCCGTAGCGGCACCCCGGACGAGGAAGCGCTTGGCGGGATTTGGCACCCTGGAGGGTGCCTGGCCGCGGCCCAGGCCTACCGTTGGCCCGGGCCGCCCGCACATGGCGAACCAGACAGGAGGTCGGCCGCCGGTCATGAACATTGTGGTCTTGATGAAGCAGGTGCCGGATACGTGGGCTGAGCGGACGTTGCGGGCTGATGATTCGCGGCTGGACCGGGCGTCGTTCGATGGGGTGATCAACGAGCTGGACGAGTACGCCATCGAGGAAGGGCTGCGGCTGGCTGAGGCGCATGGCGGCGAGGTCACGATCGTGACGATGGGCCCGGAGAAGGCGGCCGAGTCGATCCGCAAGGCGCTGTCGATGGGGGCGGACAAGGCGGTGCACCTGATCGATGACGGGCTGGCCGGGTCGGACGCGCTGGGCACGTCGGCGGCGCTGGCCGCGGTGCTGGGCCGCACCGGCTTCGACCTGGTCATCGCGGGCGCGGAGTTGACGGACGCGCGGATGGGCGTGCTGGCGGCGATGCTGGCCGAGCGGCTGGGCGTGCCGCAGGTGTCGCTGGCGGCCAAGGTGGAGGTGGACGGGGACCGGCTCACCATCCACCGGCAGGCTGATTACGGCTATGACGTGGTGGAGGCGGCGCTGCCCGCGGTGATCAGCGTGGTGGAGAAGATCAACGAGCCGCGGTACCCGTCGTTCAAGGGGATCATGGCGGCCAAGAAGAAGCCGGTCGAGACGCTGTCCCTGGCCGACATCGGGATCGACGCCGGGCAGGTGGGCCTAGCGGGGTCGGCGACCGAGGTGGTCAGCTTCGCGGCGCGGCCACCGCGCCAGGCCGGCACGGTGGTCAAGGACGAAGGCGACGGCGGCGCGAAGGCCGCGGAGTTCCTCGCCGCGCAGAAGTTCATCTGACCGCACCGGCGCAGGCCTGCGCGGGCGCGCCCGGGCGGGCGCTGGCGCGGACGGCGCGGACGAGGCGGAAGACGTTGAGACGGAGAGGCGGCCATCGATGGCTGAGGTCCTGGTTCTCGCCGAGCACGACGGCGAGAGTGTGAAGAAGGTCACCACCGAGCTGCTCACGCTGGCCCGCCAGTTCGGTGAGCCGTCGGCGGTGTGGATCGGCGACGGCGCGCAGGCCGGCCGGGACAAGCTGGCCGAGTACGGGGCGGCCAGGGTGTATGTGGCCGAAGGCAGCGAGTTCACCGGCGGGCTCGTCGCCCCGGAGGCGGAGGTGCTGGCCGGCCTGGTGCAGCGGACCAGCCCGGCGGCGGTACTGCTGGCCGCGACCGGGGCGGGCAAGGAGATCGCCGGGCGGCTGGCGGTCAAAACGAGCTCCGGGGTGATCACCGACGCCGTGGGCCTGACCGCCGCAGAGGGCGGGATCACCGCGGAGCAGTCGATCTTCGGCGGCGCCATCATCGTGCAGAGCCGGGTGCGCACCGGCACCCCCATCATCGCGGTCCGGCCCAACTCCGCCGCTCCCGAGCCGGCCCCGGCCGCCGCGGAGATCGTCCCGGCCGGCATCGAGCTGAGCGAGGCGGCCAAGGCGGTGCGGGTCACCGAGCGGGTGGTGGCCGAGCGCGGCGAGCGGCCGGAGCTGACCGAGGCGGCGATCGTCGTGTCCGGCGGCCGTGGCGTGGGCAACGCGGAGAACTTCGCCCTGATCGAGAAGCTGGCCGACAGCCTCAGCGCGGCGGTCGGCGCGTCCCGCGCCGCCACCGACGCCGGCTGGTACCCCCACCAGTTCCAGGTCGGGCAGACCGGCAAGACCGTCTCCCCCCAGCTGTACGTCGCGGTCGGCATCTCCGGCGCCATCCAGCACCGGGCCGGCATGCAGACCTCCAAGACCATCATGGTGGTCAACAAAGATCCCGAAGCACCCCTCTTCGAGCTCGCCGACTTCGGCGTCGTCGGCGACCTGTTCCAGGTCCTCCCCCAGCTCACCGACGAGATCCAGCGGCGCCGGGCGAACTAGACCCGGCCCGGGGGCGCGGTCCCCGGGCTGGCCGGGCCACACTAGGCTGAAAGCCGTCATGGGGTACAGCGAGAGCGCGGGCGGTCGCCCGGGGCAGGCACCGGACTGCGTCGCCTACCTCGACCATGCCGCGACCACGCCCATGCTGCCTGAGGCCCTGGCCGCTATGACCGAGGAACTCGGCCAGCTGGGCAATCCTTCCTCGTTGCATAACGCCGGCCGCCGCGCGCGCCGGGTCGTCGAAGAGTCCCGGGAGCAGATCGCGGAAATCTTCGGGGCCCGGCCCAGCGAGGTCATCTTCACCAGTGGCGGGACCGAGGCGGACAACCTGGCCGTGAAGGGGCTGTATTGGGCCCGGCAGAACGGGACGGCCGGGAAGACCGCGCGGCCGCCGGGCCGGGCGGGCGGCACCCCGCTGTGGCCGCGCCGCCGCGTCCTCGCCTCGCCGGTCGAGCACCACGCGGTGCTGGACTCGGTGCACTGGCTGGCCAGCCACGAACAGGCCGAGGAAGGCTGGCTGCCGGTGGATGCCACCGGCACCGTGCATCCGGCGGCGCTGGCCGAGGCCATCGCCGCGGACCCGGACACGGTGGCGCTGGTCACCGTCATGTGGGCGAACAACGAAGTGGGCACGGTCCAGCCGGTCACCGAGCTGGCCAGCGTAGCCCGCGAGTACGGCGTTCCATTTCATACCGACGCGGTACAGGCGGTCGGCCAGCTGCCGGCGAGCTTCGCGGCCAGCGGCGCGGACGCGATGACCATCACCGGGCACAAGTTCGGCGGCCCGGTCGGCGCGGGCGCGCTGCTGCTGGCCCGGGGGGTGCAGCCGGTCCCGGTGCTGCACGGCGGCGGGCAGGAGAGCGAGGTGCGGTCCGGCACCCTGGACGCCCCGGCGATCCGCGCCTTCGCCGTGGCCGCCGCGGGGATGGCCAGCCGCCGGGAGGAAGAGGCGGCCCGGCTGGCGAAGCTACGCGACGACCTCATCGCGCAGGTGCTTGCGGCCGTGCCGGACGCCATCCTGAATGGCCCGCCGCCCGGGCCAGGCCGGCTGCCCGGTAACGCGCACTTCTCCTTCCCGGGCTGCGAGGGGGACGCGCTGCTGATGCTGCTCGACGCGAAGGGCATCGCGTGCTCCACCGGGTCGGCCTGCACGGCGGGGGTGGCGCAGCCGAGCCATGTGCTGCTGGCCATGGGGGCCGATGACGCGCGGGCCCGGGCATCGCTGCGGTTCTCGCTCGGCCACACCTCGACCCAGGACCACGTGGACGCGGTCGGCGCGGTGCTCGGTGAGGTGGTCCAGCGCGCCCGCCGGGCCGCCGGGTATTAGCTTGGTCCAGGGGACGACCCTCCTAGGCTCCCCGGGATCACCGGTCAATGGGCCGCCCCGAGCGCATAGTCTCGGTAGGCGATGAACCGCCTTCGTGTACTGGCCGCGATGTCCGGCGGCGTGGACTCCGCCGTGGCCGCGGCCCGGGCCGCGGACGCTGGCCATGACGTGACCGGCGTCCACCTGGCCTTGTCGCCGAATCCGCAGTCGCACCGGACCGGTGCCCGCGGCTGCTGCACCGTCGAGGACGCCCGGGACGCCCGCCGGGCCGCGGACGTGATCGGGATCCCGTTCTACGTGTGGGACATGGCCGACCGCTTCCACCAGGAGGTGGTGGCCGACTTCGTGGCGGAGTACGCGCGCGGCCGCACGCCCAACCCATGCCTGCGCTGTAATGAGAAGATCAAGTTCGCCGCGGTGCTGGACCGCGCGGTGGCGCTGGGCTTCGACGCGGTGTGCACCGGCCACCATGCCCGGCTGGACGCTGGCCGGCTGCAGCGCAGCGTGGACCAGGCGAAAGATCAGTCCTACGTGCTGGCCGTGCTGAGCCGTGGGCAGCTCGGCCGGGCCATGTTCCCGCTCGGCTCCTCGACCAAGGCCGAGGTGCGCGGCGAGGCCGCGGCGCGCGGGATGGCGGTGGCTGACAAACCGGACAGCCACGACGTCTGCTTCATCCCGGACGGGGACACGCGGGCCTTCCTGGCCGGCCGTCTCGGCGAGGCGCCGGGCCGCATCGTCACCCAGGACGGCGCCGTCGTGGGTGAGCACGACGGGGCCTACGGGTTCACCGTCGGGCAGCGCCGCGGGCTGCGGGTGGGGGTACCGGCCGGTGACGGCCGCCCGCGGTACGTGCTGGACATCGAACCGGTCACCCGGACGGTGACGGTGGGCCCGGCCGCCGCGCTCGACGTGCACGAGATCGTCGCCGAGCGCCCGGTCTGGACCGGCTGCGCGCCGCTCACCCAGCCCCGGGACTGCCTGGTCCAGTTGCGGGCGCACGGCGCCGCGCACCCGGCCACCGCCACGGCCGAGGATGGCCTGCTCCGCATCCGGCTGCGCGGGGCGGCCCGGGGGGTGGCGAAGGGGCAGGCGGCGGTGCTGTACGACGGCGACGTCGTGCTCGGGAGCGGCACGATTACCGCTACCCGCTGAGTGGTCCACCACCACCTCGGCCGCTGGCCCGCGCCGTCCGGCCGCTCTGCCCACCTGAGCCGCGACCCAGCCTGCTGACCTGGCCTGCCTGTCGGTGGCCACCGGCAGGCCCTCCCGGCCGGCCGGTATGCCCGGAATCGTTGCGGAACCGCGCCGGTGAGGTTAGCCAAAGTTGATGTAAAGAAACATCCCTTGTTACGCATGGGGAAAGGTTCTAGCGTGTCAGGCATCGGCATGGGTAACAGGTGCACCGGTGCACCGGGCCGGTGGGAGGTGCCATGAGCGATGGCTGGGTTCATCGGGGCAGGCCAGGTCGGCGCACCCGCGCCCCGGTAGCACGGTGGCTGGCCCGCTCCCGGATCCGCCCGCTGCTGGCCCTGGCCGGCGGGGGCATCCTCGCCTCTGCCGCGCTGGCCGCGTGCGGCACCAGCAGCGCCGCGACCGGGCCGGTCACGCTGAACTTCTACAACTTCCCGGACCCGTCCGGTGCGGTGCAGACGGCGGCGGACAACTGCAGCACCGCGAGCCACGGGCGTTACAAGATCGTCTACCAGAAGCTGCAGAACGCCGCCGACCAGCAGCGGCTGCAGATGGCACGGCGGCTGGCCGCCCACGACTCCTCGATGGACATCCTCGGCCTCGACGTCACCTGGGAGGCCGAGTTCGCCCAGGCCGGCTGGATCCGGCCGTGGACCGGCGCACTCAAGCAGCAGGCCGTCGCGGGCACGCTGAAAGGGCCGCTGCAGACCGCGACCTGGCATGGGCAGCTGGTCGCCGTGCCCTACAACAGCAACACCCAGCTCCTGTGGTACCGGTCGGACCTGGTGAAGAAGCCGCCGGCCACCTGGGCGCAGATGTTCGCCGACGCCCAGGCCCTGGCCAAGCAGGGCAAGCCGCACCTGATCGAGATCCAGGGTGCCCAGTACGAGGGCACCGTCGTCTGGTTCAACACGCTCGTGGCCAGCGCGGGCGGCAGCATCCTGAACCCGGCCTCCACGCAGGCCCAGCTCGGCCCGCCCGCGGTCAGGGCGCTGTCGATCATGAAGACGCTGGCTAGCTCATCTTCGGCCGACCCGTCGCTCGGGGTGCAGATGGAGGACCAGAACCGGCTGGCCATGGAGGCGGGCACCGCGGCGTTCGAGCTGAACTACCCCTACGTGTATCCGTCGATGAAGGCCGACAACCCGAAGCTGTTCAAGGTGTTCAAGTGGGCGCCGTACCCGTCGGTGAACCCCGGCACGCCGGCCAAGGTGACGATCGGCGGCATCGACCTGGCGGTCAGCTCGTACTCAACTCATCCCGCGCTCGCCCAGCAGGCGGTGCTGTGCCTGCGCAATGCGGAGAACCAGCTGAATGCCGCGGTCAAGGGCGGGCTGCCGCCCACGCTGGCCAGCGTCTACAGCAACCCGAAGATGCAGGGCCCCTACCCGTTCCGGCAGCTGATCCTGCGGCAGGTCAACAACGGGTCCGTGCGGCCCAAGACCCCGCTCTACCAGGTCGTGTCGGTTGCGATCTCGCACGAGGTCTCGCCGCCCAACTCGATCAACCCCAAGAGCACCGAGCAGAGCATGAGGACGCAGATCAACAACGCCCTGACCGGAAAGGGGCTGACTCCGTGAGCGCCCCGCGCGCGCCCAGAGAGGTGGAGACATGACCACCGTCACTCCTCCGGTTACCACCCAGGAACCCGCCGCCGGGCGCCACGGGCGGGCCCGCCTGTCCGAAGGGGCCCGCGCGGAACGGCGGCTGGGCTGGCTGCTGTGCGCGCCCGCGGTGATCGTCATGGTCGCGGTGACCGCCTACCCGATCGGCTACGCCATCTGGCTGTCGCTCGAGCGCTACATCATGTCGTCCCCGCAGCTCACCAAGTTCGTCGGGCTGAGCAACTACGGGGCCGTGTTCACCTCCCCGTTCTGGTGGCACGCGCTGGTGGTGACCATCATCATCACGGTGGTGTCGGTGGCCATCGAGTTCGTGCTCGGCATGGCGCTGGCGCTGCTGATGTACCGGACGATCTGGGGGCGGGGCGGGGTCCGCACCACGATCCTGATCCCCTACGGGATCGTGACCGTGGCCGCCGCGTTCAGCTGGCTGTACGCCTGGACACCGAGCACCGGGTACCTGTCCGCGGCGTTCGGGAACGCCGCGCCGCTGACGGTGACGTGGCAGGCGATCGGGGTCATCATCCTGGCCGAGATCTGGAAGACCACGGCGTTCATGGCGCTGCTGCTGATGGCCGGGCTGTCACTGGTGCCCGAGGACCTGCTCAAGGCGGCCAAGGTGGACGGGGCGACCGCCTGGCAGCGGTTCACCCGGGTGATGCTGCCGCTGATGAAGCCCGCGATCCTGGTGGCACTGCTGTTCCGGACGCTCGACGCGTTCCGGATCTTCGACAACATCTACATCCTGACCCAGGGCAACAACGGCACCGGGTCGGTGTCGATGCTGACCTACGACAACCTGTTCACCGGGCTGAACCTGGGCATCGGCTCGGCGCTGTCCGTGCTGATCCTGATCTGCGTGGCGATCATCGCGATCGTGTTCATCAAGATCTTCGGCGCAGCCGCTCCCGGGACGGACATACGGCGATGACGCGGGCTACGCGAGCAACGGAGGTGCGACGCTGATGGCAACGACGACACCGCAGAAGATCGGGTGGAGCGTCGCGAACATCGTCACGATCGTGCTCGTGCTGATCCCGCTGGTGTGGATCATCTCCCTGTCGTTCAAGACGACCGCCTCGATCACCGATCCGACCTACTTCCCCGTCCACTGGACGTGGTCCAACTACTCCGGGATCCTGACCACCTCCACCTTCCTGCGGCCGCTGGCGAACTCGATCGGCATCGGGCTGATCGCCACGTTCATCGCGGTCGTGCTGGCCTCGATGGCGGCCTACGCGGTGGCCCGGCTGAACTTCCCGGGCAAGAGCGTGCTGATCGGCGTGTCGCTGCTGATCGCGATGTTCCCGGCCATCGCGCTGGCCACCCCGCTGTTCAACATCGAGCGGATCCTGGGTCTGTTCGATACCTGGCCGGGGCTGATCATCCCGTACGTGGCGACTGGCCTGCCGCTCGGCATCTACACGCTGTCCGCGTTCTTCCGGGAGATCCCGTGGGAGCTGGAGAAGGCGGCCAAGGTGGACGGGGCCACCCCGTTCCAGGCCTTCACGCGGGTCATCGCGCCGCTAGCCGCTCCGGGCATGGTTACCACCGCCATCCTGGTCTTCCTGTTCTGCTGGAACGAGTTCCTGTTCGCGATCACGCTGACCGCGACGCTCAATGCCCGCACCGCGCCGGCTGCGCTCTCGTTCTTCACCGGGAACTCGCAGTTCGCCGTCCCGACCGGGTCGATCTCCGCGGCGGCGGTGGTCATCACCATTCCCATCATCATCTTCGTGCTGTTCTTCCAGCGCCGGATCGTGGCCGGACTGACCTCCGGCGCGGTCAAGGGCTGAGTGAAAGGGGCAGGCAGTGGCCGAGATAATCCTGGAACACATCACCAAGCGCTTTCCCGACGGAGCGCTCGCGGTTGACGACTTCAACATAGACATCGCCGACGGCGAGTTCGTGATCCTGGTCGGCCCGTCCGGCTGCGGCAAGTCGACGACGCTGAACATGATCGCCGGCCTGGAGGACATCACCGAGGGTGAGCTGCGTATCGCCGGCCAGGTCGTCAACCAGAAGGCGCCCAAGGACCGCGATATCGCGATGGTGTTCCAGAGCTACGCGCTGTACCCGCACATGACGGTCCGGGAGAACATGGGGTTCGCGCTGAAGCTGGCCAAGACGCCGGCGAATGTCATCAACGAGAAGGTCGAGGAGGCGGCGCGGATCCTGGACCTGACCCAGCACCTGGACCGTAAGCCGGCCAATCTGTCCGGCGGCCAGCGGCAGCGGGTCGCGATGGGCCGGGCCATCGTCCGTGACCCGTCGGTGTTCCTGATGGACGAGCCGCTGTCCAACCTGGATGCGAAGCTGCGCGTGCAGATGCGCACCGAGGTGTCCCGGATACAGCGCCGGCTCGGCACCACCATGGTCTACGTGACGCATGACCAGACCGAGGCCATGACCCTGGGCGACCGAGTCGCGGTCATGCGCAGTGGCCTGCTGCAGCAAGTGGCCTCCCCGCAGGAACTGTACGAGCGTCCGGCCAACCTGTTCGTGGCCGGCTTCATCGGCTCGCCCGCGATGAACTTCATGGGCGGCACCCTGGAAGAGGGCAAGCTGCGCACCGGGCTGGGGGACATCCCGTTGGCCGGCCGGCTGCAGCAGGCGCTGAGCAGCTCAGCGGCAGGCCGGCAAATGATCGTGGGGATCCGCCCGGAGGACTTCGAGGACGCGTCGCTGGTGCCCAGCGAGACCCGGCACAACGGGATCACCTTCCCGGCCACGGTGGACGTGGTGGAGTCGCTGGGCTCGGAGAAGTACGTCTACTTCAGCCAGGAACTGGGCTCGGTGGACGCGGCCGAGCTTACCGAGCTGGCCCGGGACTCCGGCCGGGCGGACACCGGCGACGCCAGCGAGACCGTGGTCGCCCGGTTCGACCCGGCCACCCGGATCGCCGAGGGGCAGAACGCCGAGGTCTGGGTAGACGTGCGCAGGCTGCACGTGTTCGACCCGGAAACCGGCAAGAACCTCACGGCGGGTGACTCCGGCTCGCCAGCCAGCGCCACGGGACCGGGCGGCGGGAGCGCTCCCGCGCAGGCGGGCGAGGTGGGGACCACCGGGCAGGGCACCGGCCCGGCCGCCACGCCCCGAAGCTGAACTGGGTGGTCAGTCTGAATCTGGGTGGTCAGTCCCGGGCATGATCCCCGGGACTGACGCCATCGCTGCGCAGCAGCCAGCGGTGCGGGGAGCCCAGCCGGCGCTGGAGTTCCTCGATGATCTCGTCGTTCCACTCATGCGTACGGATCAGCCGGTAGCGCTCGCGGGCGATCGTCAGGTAAGCCTCGGCGTCTGTGTTGCTGCCGATCAGGTCGGCGGCCCGCAGCATCCGCACCACCGGGACGAACTCCTCCGCGTACCACCGGCGGGACACCTCGTCCCGGTCGCAGAACTTGTGCTCGTGCTGCATGAGCCGGAATCCCCAGGCCTCCACCGTCTCGCTCAGCTCCGCGTAACCCCACGGATCGGTCACGGTGATCTTGGCGTAGGCCGCGGCGGGCAGCTTGACCCGGGCCATGAACAGCCGCTCGTAGCTTTTGAACAGCAGGTCGCTGCGGCGCTGAATGCCCTTGGCGGGCACGGCGGTGCGGATCTCGGTGACGTAGGCGTCGATCGTCTTCTGGCCGGTGGCGATGGCGATGGACACCCGGTGGTGCCCGTTGACCACGAAGTACATGTCGCCGACCTGGTACACGTCGATCGGCGGGATGGACTCGCCGCGCCGCTGGGCCAGGGCCAGCCGTTCCCAGCGCTCACGGATCCGGCTGGAGGTGGGCCGGAAGTGCCGGTCGAAGTCCCGGGTGGAGTCCACCGAGCCGACCACTCTGTCCAGCGGGATGGTCCGCAGCCCCAGGCGGCGCTCGCCGACCCGGCCGAGGGCCGCGATGACCTCATCGAACGGCAGGATGAGGTTGACGTCGTCCGGTTCCCGCCGCAGCCGCTGGGCCAGCCGGGCCAGCACCTGGCGGCGCCGGGCGCGGAGGAAGTCGTTTTCGACGTCCGCCCGCGGGAATCCGGTGTCAGCTGGCACGGC
This sequence comes from uncultured Actinomycetes bacterium, assembly GCA_963837515.1. Taxonomy (GTDB): domain Bacteria; phylum Actinomycetota; class Actinomycetes; order Streptosporangiales; family Streptosporangiaceae; genus RYN-230. The sequence goes on along the minus strand of CAWINT010000006.1, from coordinate 574,851 downwards.
GCCTCCTGGTGCTCCGCAGGTCCATGTCGCGCAGGGCGCTCCCCGGGTAACCCGCCAGCCCGCGGCCCGGCTCGATGTCGAGCAGTCGCCGCCCGGTGACGTTTAGCACGACGGTGCCGTCAAACGGCTGGGAGAGCGGCAGATCCGGCCCCGGATCCACGTGACCGTGCAGCAGGAGGGCGGGGCGCAGCCGCCGGGTCAGGGTGACCAGGGCGGGGAATCCCCGGTGCGGCGGGTCGGGCCGGTCGCCGACGCCGCGCGGCGGGGCGTGGGTGAGCAGGACATCCACCAGGCCGGGGCGGCCCTGGCCGGCTGGCGGGCGGGCGTCGGCCGTGGGCTGGGATGGGCCGGCTGGCGGGCGGGCGTCGGCCGTGGGCTGGGATGGGCCGGCTGGCGGGCGGGCGTCGGCCGTGGGCTGGGATGGGCCGGCTCGTAGCCAGTGCAGCCGGGCCCGGGCGCTCAGCCGCCGGGCGCGCCAGCCCTGCTGCCAGTCGGTGTACTGGTTCGGGCCGCGGGCGTAGCGGGGAGAGCCGCCCAGCCCGGCGATCCGCAGGCCGGCGACGTCCACCACCCGCCCGTCCGCGTTCACCGCGCCGGAAGGCCACGGAGGCCGGGCCGGCAGGCCCGCCCGCAGGGTGAGGCCGCCCCGGGACGTCCGGTAACCGGACACGTCCGGGTCGTGGTTACCGGGCACGAACACGAGCGGCGCGTCGAGTGCGTTCATCAGCCGCCCGAGATATTCGAACGGCAGATCGCCGCAGGCCAGGATCAGCTCAGCACTACGGACGGGGGACGGATCGGCCCAGAGAGCCTCGTCCACCACGTCCGATACCGCCAGCACCCGCACCACTGACTGATGGTACGACGGGCAGGCGGGCCGGGGAGAGGCGCGCCCAGGCTGCTGGACCGGGTGCGGGCGGCCGGGTCAGCGGGAGGCGGTCTCGCGGACGTCGAGGCCGCGTTGCCGCAGCGCCGCCTCGGCGCGGTAGATCTCCGCCTGGGGCAGCGGTTCACAGTCCGGAGGCGGGGCCGCCCCCAGCCGTTCGCAGGCCACCCGCAGCAGGTCGGTGTAGGCGCCACGGAGCGCCCGCAGCCGGACGCCCTTGGCCGGCACGTCACTGCGCGTTTCCAGCGTCTCCAGTTCGGCCCGCAGCCGCCGCATCCGGGCTGCCAGCCGGTCGATCGGCTCGGGAGCTACCGGGTGGGTCCGGGCCCGGGCCGCGGAGTGGCGCCGGGCCAACCAGGCGCAGGCCCGCATGCCGCCGATCACCGCGTAGCCCACCGCGGTGGGCAGCAGGATCACCCCGATCAGCGTGATGCCCGGGCTCATTGACCTAGTCTCCGCCTGCCATCGAGGATTGGGCAAGTCGCTCGTGGACCGTGGACCGGAAACACCGGCCCGCGGGGCCGGATCTCTCGTGCCGGGCCTTCATTCCCGGGTAAATCCCGCGAGGTGGGCATGTCTAGGAGAGCCGAGCCGCCAATCACCGCACTGGAGTGCCATGACCATGCCTGGAATCGCAGCTCCCTGGTGGCCTGGTGCCACCCTGTACCAGGTCTACGTCAGGTCCTGGCAGGACAGTAACGGCGACGGGTACGGCGACCTGAACGGGGTGACCGAGCGGCTGGATCACCTGGTCTGGCTCGGCGTCGACGGCATCTGGCTGTCACCGACCATGCCGTCGCCGGACGATGACTGGGGCTACGACGTCTCGGACTACCGGGCCGTCCACCCCGATCTCGGCACGCTGGCCGACCTGGACCGGCTCATCGCCGAGGCCGGGCGGCGCGGGCTGCGGGTGCTGCTGGACCTGGTGCCGAACCACACCAGCGGCGCGCACCCCTGGTTCGTCGAGGCAGTGAGCGATCCGGCCTCGCCCCACCGGGAGTACTACGTGTGGGCCGATCCGCGGCCAGATGGCAGCCCGCCCAACAACTGGCTGGCCGCTACCGGCGCCTCTGCCTGGACTCTGGACGAGGCCAGCGGCCAGTACTACCTGCACAACTTCCTGCCCAGCCAGCCGGACCTGAACTGGTGGAACCCGGCCGTCCACGGGGAGTTCCAGGACATCCTGCGGTTCTGGTTCGACCGGGGGATAGCCGGGTTCCGGATCGACGTGGCGCACGGGCTGTACAAGGACGCCCAGCTCCGGGACGATCCTCCGGTACCGCCCGGCCAGCGGGTCCGCGGCCGGTTCGGCCTGGCCCAGACCTACAGCGCCAACCGGCCCGAGTCGCACGCCGTGTTCCGGGACTGGCGGAAGATCGCCGACAGCTACCCGGTGCCGCGGCTGCTGCTCGGGGAGACGTGGGTCGAGGTGGGGGCCATGGCCGGGTTCCACGGCCAGGGCGACGAACTCCAGCTGACCTTCAATTTCCCGTTCATCTTCACCGACTTCACGGCGGATGCGCTGGCGGGGGTCGTGGGCGAGTCGGTCACCGCGCTGCCGGCCGGCGAGTGCCCGGTGTGGACCTCGTCCAACCACGACATCAGCCGGTTTCCCACCCGGTGGTGCGGCGGGGACGAGCGCAAGGCCCGGCTGGCGCTGCTGGTACTGGCCACGCTGCCCGGCACGCTCGTGCTGTACTACGGTGATGAGATCGCGATGACCGATGTCGAGGTGCCGCCGGGGCTGCGCCGCGACCCGATGGGCCCGGGCGGGCGGCGCGGCGACGGGCGCGACCGGGCCCGGACCCCGATGCTGTGGGACGGGTCGCCGTCGCGCGGGTTCACCGCCGACGGGGTCACGCCGTGGCTGCCGTACGGCCCGGACGGGGCGCGGAACGTTGCGGCGCAGCGCGACGACCCACGGTCCACGCTGCACCTGTGCCGCGCGCTGCTGCACCTGCGCCGGGCCGAGTTCGGTGGTCGGCTGGCCCGCTACCAGCCACGGCCCGCCCCGGCCGGGGTGTGGCTGTACCAGGCCGGTGATCTCACGGTGGCGGCGAACTTCACCGATCAGCCGGTGACCCTAGCGGAGCCGGTGGGTGAGGTGCTGCTGCGGTCCGAACCCGGCGGAATGACGGTCCGGCCCAGTGGGGACGGCGGCCCTGTGCGGCTCGAACCGTGGAGCGGCCTGATCGCCCGCTGACCCGTTGCCCACCCGGCCGCGGAGACGGCCGGGTGGGCAACGGGAGGGGCGTCAGGTCATCGGCGCCGGGCGCCCTGGCACCGGGCATGGGCAGTTGGGGGACGGGCCGTTCGGTCGCGTGGGCGGGGCGGCAGGCGGGGCGGTCAGCCTATGGGCCGGCCGGTACGGACGGACTGGCCGTCGCCGAGGGCGGCGCGGTGCCGCTGGCGGTCGCTGATGGCGTCGCGACCGCGGACGAGGCGGGGAGCCGGCCCGGGATGAGCGCGGCCTGGTCGGCCAGCGCGATGGCCAGCTGCCCGCTGGCGGTGGGGTGGAACGGGGCCTGGTCGCCCAGCCCTTGTACGTAGGGCTGCTGGTCGCACAGCTGGTGGCCGGTGAAGTCGGGCTGCACCGAGGTGAAGCCGAACTGGGCGGCTCCCTTGGCCAGCACGGCGTTGAGCGCGGCCAGCCGCGATTCCAGGGTGCGCTCCTTGGCCGCGGTAAGGCCGGTCTTGGCCAGGCACTTCAGCTGGGACCCGAACGGGCTGTAGTAGCGGTTGATGATGATCTTGGGCTGGCTCGGCAGATTGGCCAGCTGGCTGAGCAGGTCCAGGTAGTCCTTGCTGAACGAGGCCAGCTGCTGCTGGAAGTAGGCGGTGGTGGCCTTGTCGTTGCACGTCTTGGCGACCGCACAGAGGCGCAGCATGGTCGACCAGCCGAGGTCGTCCGCGCCGACGCTGACGATGACGGCCGCCGCCTGCCGGGCGCGTTCTGCCGCGTCGATCTGCGGTGGGGCCGTCGGGCCGCCGCGGCCCTCCGGGCCCAGCAGGCCCTGGCGCACGGTCGCACTGTTACAGGCCAGGTTCAGCACTTGCCAGCCGTTGGACCGGGCCAGGTCCTCGGCGTAGGACTCGCTGCTGCGCCCGCAGTCTTTGTCCAGCTGGGACGGGTCACGGACCCAGGGCAGCCCAGCGCCGGACGCCGTCGAGTCGCCCATGACCACGACGTGCACCCCGGGTGGCACCGGTACCCGCTTCCCGGTGTACTGGAACGACGGTGCGCTGCCCACCAGCTGGGACAGCGAGCTGACCTGGCGCAGCGTGGCCGGAGCGCTGTAGGCGGTCAGCATGATCGCGCCCAGGTTGATCGCCTCGGTCAGCACCAGGCCGCCGGCCAGCAGCTTCACCGTGGTCCCGTGCCGTAGCCGGCGCCACCCCGCGAGCGCGCCGAGCAGCAGCAGCGCGCCTCCGGCAGTGATGAGGATCTCCCAGACGAAGTAGGCTTTCCAGCCGTTGGCCAGCCGGCTGCCCAGGATCTGCTCCGCTCCCGCTGGGCCCGCGCCCTGGACGAAGTTGGTCAGCTCGCTGTTGATAGTGATCTGGGTCAGCTGCAGCCGGGGCCGGACCGGGCCGAGGAAATGCACGTGCGTGGCGAGGCTCTGGCCGAACAGGTTGACCTCGCCAGGCCCGGACACGCTGAGCGTGGGCGCGGTGGCCCCGACCTTGATCGCCTGCCCAGCCACCGTGACCGTCTGCAGCGGCGTCACCTTCAGCGCGACCCCGATGGCGACCGCGCTGGTCACCAGCGTGATGGCGAGCCAGACGAGCCAGCGGGCCAGCCGGCGGCGGCGGCCTCGCCCGGCCGGCCCGATGGCTGGGCCGACCGGGCCGGCCTGGCCGGGGGAGTCGGTGGCCGGGCCGGGGGAGTCGGTGGCCGGGCCGGGGGAGTCGGTGGCCTGGCCGGCCTGGCCCGGGGGAGTCGGTGGCTGGCGCTGGGCTCGTGGCTGGCGCTGGGCCGGCGGGTCGAGCGGAGCCGGAGCCCGAGGCTGAGCTGGTGCTGGAGCCGTTGCCGGGGGTGGGAGTGGTGCCGTCGGATGCAGGAGGGCTGGGCTGCGGCGCGCCGCCCGGCGCGGGCCGGTGCGGGCGGCTCATGAGCCGCCCGGGCGGGCAGTCGGCCGCGGGAAGCCCGGCAACGGCCGGGTACACGACCGGGGGGCGCCCCGGCCGTCCACCCGGCCTGGCTCCCGCGCTCGGCGCGGGTCACCGCGCACGCCACCGACCATCCGCATAACTTCCCCGAAAGTACCCGGTCGCCCGGACTGCGACACACGCCCGGAGGGCTGGCCGCGACTGCGGCCCCCGCCCAGGCGGGTGCCGCCCGGGCGAGCCCCGCCCGGGCGGGGTCGCCTGCACAGGCCCTACCGCGGTGCGCGCAGATCATGCCGGCGATAACTGTAAACATTTGCGTTTGCGATGGTCTGCCCCAGCCGTCCCACGGAAGTGACGGACGGCCCACTACGCACGGTTACGGCGTGCGGGGGAAATGCTCGGCTCTACTTACATGCGAAGGAAATTCCAATATAGTGCCGTAATGCTGGTCCTCGTGATCATGCTCATGGCCGCGGTGGGCGCGCTTTGCGGCGCGATGGTGTTCTGGAAACGCAGTTCGCGGCGAGTGGGCACACCGCCACAGCGCGCCACCTACGAGGCCCTGCACACCGCCAGCCAGGCCCTATCCGCGCTGCGTGGCGGCCTTACGGCCGAAAACGCGGCCAAGGCCGGGCCGGCCTTGCGGCAGCTCCTGGGCACGCCCGTGGTGGCCGTGGCCGGCCCGGCGGGCCTGGTCAGCTGCGACGGCTGCGACCGGCACACCGAGGCGCTCGGCCGCCGGCTGGCGGACGTGGTCGAGTCCGGCCGCCCGCAACTGCTGTCCCCGGCGGATCTCGGCTGCCAGCACGGCCGGGAGTGCCCGATGCGGGCGGGTGCTGCCGCACCCATCGCCGTGGACGGCACGGTCATCGGGGCCCTGGCGGCGGTCGGCCCCGCGGCCGGCGCCGTGCTGCTGCGCACGGCGACGGAACTGGCCCGGTTCGTTTCGACGCATCTGGCCCTGGCCGAGCTCGACGCTTACCGGACCCGCACGCTGCAGGCCCAGCTCAATTTCCTGCGCGCCCAGATCAGCCCGCATTTTATCTATAACGCGCTCACGGCCATCGAGTCGTATGTGCGATCGGATCCGGACCGGGCGCGGGATCTTCTGGTTGGTTTCTCGGAATTCATTCGGTGGTCATTCCGGGAGCATGCCCAGTACGCCACCCTGGCTGAGGAACTCCGGTTCGTCGATACTTATCTGGAGCTGGAGCGGGCCCGGTTCGGTGACCGGCTGGCGGTCAGTCTGCGGGTGGCTCCCGAGATACTGCCGGTCCGGGTGCCATCCCTGGTCCTGCAGCCATTAGTAGAGAACGCGGTGCGGCATGGCCTGGAGCAGGTCAGCGGGACCGCGCGACTGCGGATCTGCGTGGCGGACGGCGGTCACGAGGCGGTGGTCAGCGTCGAGGACGACGGGCTCGGCGTAGACCCCGGCGAACTGGCTGACCTGCTCGCAGGCCGGCGCGGCGGTGAATCCGTCGGCCTGCGGAACGTGGACGAACGGCTCCGCGCCACCTTCGGCAACGACCACGGGCTGACGATCGAAACCGGGGTGGGCGCGGGGACCAAGGTCACCATGCGGCTGCCCAAGTTCTCGCCGGAGGTGAGCACACCATGACCCAGCCTCCCATGCCGCGCCGGGCCGCGCCGGGCGCCGCCGGCCGTCCCGGCACCGGGGCGGCCGGCGGCCTGCCCGGCTCCGCGCTGGTCATTGACGACGAGACGCCCGCCGCGGACGAACTGAGCTACCTGCTCCGCACCAGCTTCTCCATCACACCGGTCGATGCGGCGCAGAATCCCGCGGACGCCTTCCGGTACCTGACCGAACGCACGTATGACGTGGTTTTCCTGGATGTCAGGATGCCCGCGCTCAACGGCATTGAGCTGGGCAATGTACTGCGCCGCTTCGCAATGCCGCCCGCCATTGTCTATGTCACCGCTTACGAGGAGTACGCGGTGCGCGCCTTCGACATCGGGGCCTGCGACTACCTGCTCAAACCGGTATCCCGGGCGCGGCTACAGACGGCGCTGGCCCGGGCCCTGGGGCACCTGCCGGACCAGCCGGATCCCGCCGTGGAGGACGACCCGTCGGCGATGATTCCGGTCGAGACCGCCGGGCGGACCCGGCTCGTCTCCCGCGAGCAGGTGGCCTGGATCGAGGCCGAAGGGGACTACGTGCGGCTGCACACCGCGGACGGCGAAGCGCACCTGGTGCGGATGCCGATCTCCCACCTGGACGGGAAATGGTCCGCGCACGGCTTCATCCGCATTCACCGCAGCTACCTGGTCCCGATCAGGCAGATCACCGAGTTCTCGGTAGCCGGGGGCATACACACCGTCACGGTGGCCGGCCGCTGCCTGCCGGTCAGCCGCCGCCACGTCCGGGATGTCCGGGACCGCATCCTGCGGGCCGGCTGGCGGAGCTGAGCAATGCCCGCGGATGAGAGCGCCCCGGCGCCGGAGCCCCGCCGCCAGCGGGTGATCTGGCGGCCGGACCAGGTGCCGCCCGGGCCGGGCGGCCCGGGCCCGGCCGCCGCTGACCTGCCGTCCGACGTGTCGGCCGCGCGCCTGCTCCTGTCGTCCCTGGTCCCCGCGCAGCTCGGGCTGTCGCTGGCGTGCCTGGCCGTCGCCCTCGTGGTGACGGTGTCGCTGCCGCTGATCGCGGCGCTGGTGCCCGCGGTGAGCCGGGCGACGGTGGCGGGGCTCCCGGTGACGCTGCTGTTGCTCGGCTTCGGGTTCTACCCGGTGCTCTTCGCGGTCGGCTGGTTCTATCACCGGCAGGCCCGCCAACTCGAGGCCAAGTACATCGATCTCGTTGCCCCACCGAACCCGCCGCCGCATGCCTGACCTCGCCATCTGCGCCATCACCGCGGTCACGCTCGTGACGATCGTGGTCGGCGCGCGCGGTATCCGGGTGGCCCGGACCCCGGACGACTTCATGGTCGCGGCCCGCCAGGTGACGCCCGCCATCAACGCCGCCGCGGTGTCCGGTGAGTACCTCTCCGCCGCCTCGTTCCTCGGCATCGCGGGCCTGATGCTCGCGCAGGGCCTGGGGTCGCTGTGGTACGCGGTGGGCTACACCGCCGGGTACCTGGTGCTGCTGCTCCTGGTCGCGGCGCCGCTGCGGCGTTTCGGCGCGTACACGATCCCGGACTTCGCTGGCGGCCGGCTCAGGTCGCCCCGGCTGCGCCGGGCCGCCACCGCGCTCGTCCTGGTGATCGGCTGGTTCTATCTCATGCCGCAGATGAAGGGGGCCGGCATCACGCTGCAGTGGTTGCTCGGCGGCCCGTACTGGGTGGGCGTGGTCATCCTCGGCGTGGTGGTCAGCGGCAACATCGCGATGGGCGGGATGAAAGGGATCACCATCGTCCAGTGCTTCCAGTACTGGCTGAAGCTCTGCGCGATCGGTATCCCGGCCCTGGTGCTGCTGGCCGCGGCCGGGCACGGCCCGGGCCGGAACCTGGCTCCGGGCCAGGCCCCGGTGTTCGCGCACACCACGGTCGTGCGCCTCGCGCAGCCCACCGAGTTCACCCTGCCGCGGCCCACCCGGGCCACGGTCAGCGGGGTGCTCGGCCAGCGCCGGCTGCGGCAGCAGCCGACGGCGCTGTGCGCCTGCCGCCAGCAGGCGGGCGCGGGCACCGTCATCACCTTCAGCGCAGGCGCTCCGGTTCCGGTCAGCCTGGCCATGCGGCCATCCAGCGTGGCTTGGGACTCCCCGTTCCTGACGGCCGGCACGGACGGGGCGCACCCGCTGGTGGCCACCTACGGCGTGATCATCGCGACCTTCTTCGGCGCGATCGGGCTGCCGCACATCCTGGTGCGGTTCTACACCAACCCCGACGGCGAGGCGGCCCGCCGGACCACCTTGATCGTCGTGGCCTTGCTGGGCACCTTCTACCTGTTCCCGGCGGTGCTGGCGGTGCTGGCCCGGCTGCACGCGCCGCAGCTGTACCTGTCCGGGGACTCGGACAACATGGTGCTGGCGCTGCCCGCGCTGCTGCTGCCCGGCCTGCCCGGGCACCTGCTGGCCGCGCTGGTGGCGGCGGGTGCCTTCGCGGCGTTCCTGTCCACCTCCTCGGGCCTGCTCGTCAGCGTGGCCGGCGCGCTGTCGCACGACTTCCTGGACGGTGGCGTGGCCACGTTCCGCTGGTGCGCGCTCGGCGCGGGCGCGGTCGCCACCGCCGCGGCCCTGCTCATCCAGCGTTTCTCGCTGACCCTGCTGGTGGGGTGGGCGTTCGCCATCGCGGCGTCGTCGTTCTGCCCGCTGATCGTCCTGGGTATCTGGTGGCGCCGGCTGACCGGGCCCGGGGCGGCAGCGGGCCTCGTGGTCGGGGGCGGCGCCTGCCTGGGGGCCATCATCGCGTCGATGCTGGGCGCAGGGCAGGGCGGCTGGAGCGCGGTGCTGCTCGGCCAGCCGGCGATCTGGACGCTGCCGCTCGCGTTCGCCGTGATGATCGTGGTGTCGCTGCTCACCCAGGGCGCGGTGCCCGGCCACGTGGAGCAGGTGATGCTGCGCATGCACCTGCCCGAGGCGCTCAGCTGGCCACCGCGCGGCGCCATCCCCCGCCCGGCCCCGCCCGGCCCCAGGCGGCGGACGCCCGGCTCCAGCCGGCGGACGGCCGGCTCCGGCCGGCGGACGGCCAGCCGCTGATGAGCGCGACGACCGTTCGTCGCAGTAGGGCCGCCGTTCATCGCCCACCCCCGACCGCTTACCGCGTCCAACGGCGTTCTGGTCGCAGTAGCGCCGATCCCGGGATTACGGCTCAATATGGTCAGCGGTGGCCACAGTGTCGTCCGCCGTACCCAGGGGGAATCAGCGCAGGACGGGCGTCGCCCGCTTGCCGCCATCTACCAGCAGCCGTGCCCTCCCGGGGGCCCGCGACCGTGACCGCAGTTGGCCTGCGCCCGCACGCGACTCCCGGAAAGGAAGGCGGCGTGTCCTTCACCCAGTCCCGGCGCATCAGCGTCACCGGATATGAGATCGTTCACAACAGCCGCGAATTCCGGTCGCTGCGGCGCCGCTTCCGCGGTTTCGCGCTCCCGGTTACTTTAGCTTTCCTCGGCTGGTACTTCCTCTACGTCATCATGGCCGCCTTCGCGCCCGGCTTCATGCGCCTGTCCGTCGCGGGGGACGTGAACGTCGGTCTCTGTTTCGGGCTGCTGGAGTTCGTGTCCACCTTCCTGATCGCCATCGGCTACAGCTGGTGGGCCCGGCGGAACATGGACCCCCTCGCTGACCAGATGCGGCAGCGCCTGGAGAAGGGACGCCCGCAGTGAGCTCCGCCACCCAGGCCGCCACCACGGCCGCGGGCGTGGTCGGCACGCCCGCGGTGAACATCACCATCTTCGCCATTTTCGTGATCGCCAGCCTGGCCATCGCGGTCAGCGTGGCCGGGAAGAACCGGTCCAGGACCGATTACTACGCCGGGGGCCGGGCGTTCACCGGCCCGCAGAACGGCATCGCCATCGGCGGCGACTACCTGTCGGCGGCGTCGTTCCTCGGCATCGCGGGCATCATCGCGCTGGACGGCTACGACGGCTTCCTGTACTCCATCGGGTTCCTGGTGGCCTGGCTGGTGGTCCTGCTGCTGGTCGCCGCGCCGCTGCGCAACGTCGGCCGGTACACCACCGCCGACGTCCTGGACCTGCGGCTGAAGGCCGCCCCGGTCCGGGGCGCGGCCGCGGCCTCCACCCTGACCGTGAGCCTGTTCTACCTGCTGGCCCAGATGGCCGGGGCCGGCGCCCTGGTCAGCCTGCTGCTCGGCGTCCGTAGCGCGGCGGGCCAGGACCTCACCGTGGTGGTGGTCGGCCTGGTGATGATCTGCTACGTGATGATCGGCGGGATGAAGGGCACCACCTGGGTGCAGATCGTCAAGGCGACGATCCTCATCGCGGGGGCGGCGGTCACCACCGGCTGGGTGCTGGCCCGCACCGGGTTCAGCCTGTCGGGGCTGCTGCAGCACGCCGCCGCGGCCAGCCCGTCGGGCCGCGCGGTGCTGGGGCCGGGGCTCAGGTACGGCGGCAGCACGACCGCCAAGATCGACTTCATCTCGCTGGCGCTGGCCCTCGTGCTGGGCACGGCCGGCCTGCCGCACGTGCTGATGCGGCTGTACACGGTGCCCGACGCGCGCGAGGCGCGGCGCAGCGTGGTCTGGACGATCTGGGTGGTCGGGGTGTTCTACCTGTTCACCCTGGTGCTCGGCTATGGCGCCATGTGGCTGGTGGGCGCGCAGCAGATCGAGTCGGCGCCCGGTGCGGCGAATTCGGCGGTGCCGCTGCTCGCCTTCAAGCTCGGCGGGTCGGTCCTGCTCGGCATCGTCGCGGCGGTCGCCTTCGCCACCATCCTGGCGGTGGTGGCGGGCCTGACCATCACCGCGAGCGCCTGCTTCGCTCACGACGTCTACGCCGGGCTGCTGCGCAAGGGTGCTGCCAGCGCGGTGCAGGAGGTCCGGGTGGCGCGGATCACCGCGGTGATCGTCGGGGTGCTGGCCGTGATCGGCGGCATCTACGCCAAGGACATCGACGTGGCGTTCCTCGTGGCGCTGGCGTTCGCGGTCGCGGCCTCGGCGAACCTGCCATCGATCCTCTACTCGCTCTACTGGCGCGGGTTTACCGCCCGCGGGGCGTTGTGGAGCATCTACGGTGGCCTGATCAGCTCGGTGCTGCTGATCATCTTCTCCCCGGTCGTCTCGGGCAAGGTCGACCCGGTCACCGGGGCGAGCCTGTCGCTCATCGGCAACCCGCACGTCAACTTCGCGTTCTTCCCACTGGAAAACCCGGGGATCGTGTCGATCCCGCTGAGCTTCTTCCTCGGCTGGCTCGGCTCGGTCACCGACCTGAACCCGGCCGACCCGCCCCGGTTCGCCCGGATGCAGGTGCGCGCCCTCACCGGCGTGGGTGCGGAACGCGGCGGCCGCGGCTGACGCCCCGGCCCGGGACCGCCCCGGCCCGGGCCCGCCCCGGCCCGGGACCGCCCCGGCCCGGGACCGCGGCCCGGCCCGGTCCCGGGCCGGGCCGGGCGGACGCTGGAGGAAGAGTCAGGGAGGAGGGGACCTCGGGTATGCCGGGCAGCAACATGCCGACGGACGCCTCAGCCGTCCCTCCACTGGGCCCCGGTCTGCTCCGGGTCATCCGGGAGTCGGCCGGGCCGCTGCGCGGGCGGGAGGAGGAGTTCACCCAGCAGCTCCAGTACGACCTGGCCACGCTGATCCCCGATCTGGCCGGGCTGCGCACCGAGGACGGCTGGGTGTTCTGCGGACGGATGGTCCGGGCGCTGCTGTGGACGGCAACCACTGACCAGCCCGCCGCGGTGATCGCCGGCTCGCTGCGCCAGCTGGGCGCGATCAACTGGCGGGAAGGATTCCCGGATACGCAGTACGTGAGCGTCGCGCATGCGCTGGTGCGCACGGTGCGCGACCTCAGCGGGTACGAATGGTCCACGTCGTACGGGTCGGCGTGGATCAGCTTCTTCCAGTGGATCCGCCCGCACCTGGTGGCCGGCGCGCAGTGGGCGGCGCAGAACGCCGGCCGCCGGCCGGTGGCGGACCCCCCGGCGAGCGCTCCGCAGCCTGCTGCGCCGCCGCCGGCCGGCGGGTATCCCGCCGCGCCGCCTGGCCCCGACCCGGCCACCCCCGGCTGGCCACCGGCCCGGCCGCGTGACCTCCGGGCGGCCCGGCCGCGGCGCCGGGACGGGGAGGTTGAGCTCGAAGCGGTGGGCGGCCTGCTCGACGACGAAGATGACGACGACGGCCCGGGCATCACCGAGATCATGCTGGGGATGACCCGTAACCGCCGGCAACGGCCCCCGCCCCCCGGCTGATCGCCCGGCGACCGGGCTTCGGCCGGCTCCACGTCGAACAGCGTCGGCCGGGCTGGGGGGATGCTGGCCGTGGGCTTCTGGAACAACGCAGCCGACGGATATTCGCCGATGATCTCGCAGAACCCGAAGAACTCGAATCCCTGCCGCCGGTAATAGGCGTGCAGCGCGGCGTTGGTGGTCCACACGTCGATCCGGACCCATTCGGCGCCGAACCGCCGCCGGGCACGCAGCCCCGCCCAGTCGATCAGCGCGGCACCGATGCCCAGGCCGCCGTGGCTGCGGCTGACGACCAGACGGCACAGGTAGACCGCGCGTTCCCGCTTGCTTTTCGGTGGCCATACGCGGCTGTCGGAGGCGTCCACCGTGACTGTGGCGCATGGCGTGCCGTCATCCCAGGCAATCCAGGTCCGGCCCGCCAGCAGATCGGTGCGGATCCGGTGGTCACGGTCCGCTTCGCTCGGCCAGGGCTGCGCCCACTGGTCGGTGTTCTTGGTGCGTAACCAGCCAGCGGCCTCGTCGATAAGCTCGATGATCTTTTCGTGATCATGTTTAGCTGCCCGGCGGAGAACCAGCGGAACCTGCCCCATAGTTCCATGTTCTGCCCGTAATGAGTCATCTTGGCACCTGTGCTGCGGCGCGGGCGGGACCGTGACCGGCCCAACGCCGGGCCGGGGCCGGTGGGCTTGGCCCGGACAAATTCCTGCTGCGGTAGACCGTGGGTCTTGGCTGTTCCTTTCCGCCAACGGCTGGCGCAGCCGTCTGCTAACTTTCAGGTCCCGCCTGCCGACGCTGTTCCATGCTTGGACGGCAGCACAGCGTCGGCGGCGCGGCTGTCAGGCCATAAGGCGTCGGATTTGCTGCGCCCTCAGGCCTCGCCCCGCACAAGGCGTGGGTCGTAGTGCTCGTAACGGTATTGGGCCGACGGGCGACCGTAACGCTTAGCCATGACACCTCCTTCAACGGTGGCGGGAACTACCCGCGTGCCCGGTTCCGGACCGGGCACGCCAGGACCCAATGGTCCTGTCCCGTGGCTGGCTTGTGACCGCCACGGAAGCCTGCATATTCAGTTCGCGGGCCCGCTTCCGGCCGGGCGGCTCGGGACCCTCGCCCACCCGGTACGGCGGCCCGGCCGTTCAGGTACTGCCCTTGCGCGGGGTCTTGGCCCAGTCGGGCACATCGCCGACGTCGAGCGCGAACTGATTACGGTCCGCCGGGTACACGCTGACAGTGAGCCGGACCGGGTTCCCATCATTGTCGAAGGCCGTGCGGCGAGTCTCGATTACCGGGATGCGCCCGTCGTCTGGCAGCCGGAAGACCCTGCTTTCGGTCTCGTCGGGAGCCCGTACCGTGATCGTGTCCCGGTAGCCCACCTGGTCGATGCCGAGTTGGTTGCGCAGATAGCTCACCGTCCCCTCGGTGATGTTGCTGGCCTCCCGCAGGCGGGTCGCCCCCCGGTTGACCAGGGACATCGGGTAAAAGGACGTCTGGAGTGACCAGGGCACCTTGTCGATGGACCGCAGCTGATGGCGGCTGACGACCGTTGCGCCCTCGGCCAGCTGCAGGGCGGAGGCCACCTCGGCGTCTGCGTTCTGGATCTCCACCCGCGGCGGGCTGGTCTGCGGCTCCCTGAGCTCTGCCTCGACTTCCTTGCTGTAGGTGTCGCCCTCGCTGCCGCTCGTCTTCGGGTTGTCGCTCAGCGTCGTGACGAACGGCACGATCTGCTGCACGACGAACGTGCCCTGGCCCGGCCGGGTCTCGACCAGGCCCCGGGTGATCAGCAATTTGATCGCGTCCCGCACCGTGTTCCGCGATGCGTCGTAGGCCTCCCGGAGCTCCATCTCGGTCATTAGCTGGGCGCCAGGAGCGAGCTCGCCCGCCTCGATCTGGCGGCGTAGATCATCGGCGATCTGCCGGTACATCGGATCAACCATCGGTCCTCCCAGAGATCCCAACCACCCCGATCGGAGGTATAGCTGGGCTGTAAAGGATCATTCCCTTGATCCACCTCATCCAAATCTTCAGTACAGGGGCAGGTTTGCTCTCCCGAACCGGGGTATAACCAGGCCAGGTACCAAAGGTTGGGATGACTAGGATGGCTAGATCCATACCACAGAGTCTAGCAGTTGGGCTGCTTGGATGGTGTGGAATCGGAGGTCTTAGTCGGAACAGACCCTCCATCCAGGCCACCTGTACCGGGATGGGGAGCGTAGCGCAGTTCCTGCGGCTCACAAAGCCGCTGGCTGGGAGTTAGGGGACCCGCCATGGCCGTCATCGTCGTTATCGCCCTCGTGACCTTCGCCGCCGGTGTGGTTGCCGCCGCCGTGGTCCTGGTCAGCTGGGGAATCCAGCGGGAAGAGCGGGATTTTACGCTGACCCGCCACGCTCGCGGCCCGATGGCAACTGGCACCCGCCGGGTCACCGGGCTCTACGTCCGCCGGCTGAGTGACGCCGAAACCCAGCTCTCAAGCCGCGACGACATGCTCGTGTAACCAGCCGCCGGGCCGGCCCGGGGCATCCGGGGACCACCCGGGCCGGCCCGGTTCCACCGCGCCGCACCATCGCCGGGGCATGGTGCGGCGCAGTGCTGTCCGCCTTCCCCCGCCGTCCCTCCGCCTGCCGGCCAGCGGCCGGCCTGCCCGGCCTGGCCAGCCCGGGCAGGCCGGCCCGGGCTGGCCAGTCGGCACTGACCGGACCCGCTACTAAGCTCGGCTCCGTGCCCGACACCCCCGCTCCCTACCCCTGGCCTGCGCAGAGCGCCACCGGCGTCGGCTCCATGCCGGGGACCGACCCGCTGGAGACGGCCCGGTTGGTCTTCGGCGAGCTGCCGGACCTGCCCTTCCTGCCCGAACTGCCCGCCCGCGGCCCGGGCGCCGACCTGACCGGCCGGACCGCGGCGCTGCTGGCCGAGCTGCCGGCCGAGCTCACCACCCGGGGCTGGCGGCTGGCCGAGCGGCCTGGCCGGGACCTGCGCCGCGCGCAGTCGTGGCTGAGCCAGGACCTCGACGCCCTGGAGGAGGTGGCCGACGGCTACCAGGGCGTCCTGAAGATCCAGGCCTGCGGCCCGTGGACGATGGCCGCCACCATCGAGCTCACCCGCAGCGCCGAACGGGTGCTCACCGACCCGGGCGCGGTCCGCGACCTGACCGCGTCGCTGGCCGAGGGGCTGGCCGCGCACGTGGCCGGCGTGCGGTCCCGGGTGCCCGGCGCGCAGCTGCTGCTACAGCTGGACGAGCCCGCCCTGCCGGCCGTGCTGGCGGGCGCGGTGCCGAGTGCCAGCGGCCTGAACCGGGTGCCCGCCGTCGACGCCCCCGACGCGGAGGCGGCGCTGCGCGAGGTGCTGGCCGTGGCCGCCGCGCCTGGCCTGGTGCATTGCTGCGCCGCGTCGGTGCCGCTTGGCATGATCATGGGTGCGGGCGCGGCCGCCGCCGGGATCGACCTGGGCCAGCTGCGCCGGGGGGAGGAAGACGTGCTGGCCGAGGCGGTGGAAGCGGGCCTGGGGCTCTTCGCCGGCGTGGTGCCGGCCACCCCGCCCGCACGCCCGGCGGGGCCGGGCCATCAGGGCCAGGCAGGTGCGGGGGAACCGGGACCGGCTCAGCCGGGGGAGTCCGCGGCCCGGCCGGAAAATCAGCCCCTTCCCGCCCAACGAGGCACCTCACCCCAGCCGCCCACCGCGCAGCGCGCGGCCGCCCGGGTGGTGGAGCTGTGGCGCCGGATGGGCTGGCCGGCCGGGCGGCCAGCCGGGGCACCGGGGACCACGGCGTCCGGGTCGGCGGCAGACCGGGCTACGCCGTCCGCGGCCCCGCTGTCCGGCACGGAGGCCATCGCCGCCCAGATCGTGCTCACTCCCGGGTGCGGCCTGGCTGGCGCGCCGCCGGCGTACGCGCGGGCCGCGCTGTCCCGCTGCCGGGAGGCGGCCCGGATCCTGCCCGAGCTGATCGAGGAGACGGCCCGGTGAGCGGCGAGCTGCCCGGCTCGGCGGCCGGCGGCGGCATCCCCGGCTCCGGGGTGGACGCCGCGGCGCGGCACCGGCACGATGAGCTGAGCGTGGAGATCACCGAGGCCAACCACCGCTACCACGTGCTGGACTCGCCCACGATCTCCGACGCCGAGTACGACGCGCTCATGCGGGAGCTGCGCGAGCTGGAGAACCGGTACCCCGAGCTGCGCACTCCGGATTCGCCCACCCAGAAGGTGGGCGGCGCCATCTCCACGGACTTCGCCGCGGTGGAGCACCTGGGGCGGATGCTCAGCCTGGACAACGCGTTCTCCAGCGCGGAACTCGAGGCGTGGGCGGCGCGGGCGGAGCGGCTCGGCGGGGCCGGGCCGTACCTGTGCGAGCTGAAGATCGACGGGCTGGCCGTCGATCTCGTCTACCGGGGTGGCGCGCTGGTCCGCGCGGCCACCCGCGGCGACGGGGTGACCGGCGAGGACGTCACGCCGAACATCCGCACGATCGACTCGGTGCCGCTCCGGCTGCGCGGCCCCGGCGTGCCGGAGACGCTGGAGGTCCGCGGCGAGGTGTTCCTGCCGGTGGCCGCGTTCCACGAGCTGAACGAGCGGCTGACCGAGGCGGGCAGGCCGCCGTTCGCCAACCCCCGCAACTCCGCGGCCGGGTCGCTGCGCCAGAAGGACCCCCGGGTCACCGCCAGCCGCCCGCTGGATCTCATCCTGCACGGCGTCGGGGCCGTCTCCGGGCCCGCACCGCAGACGCATTCCGGCTGGTACGAGTCGCTGCGCGGGTGGGGCCTGCCGGTCAGCGCCCTGTTCCGGGTGACCGCGGAACTCGACGGGGTGCGGGAGTACATCTCCTACTACGCCGAGCACCGGCACGACCCGCCGTACGAGATCGACGGGGTCGTGGTCAAGATCGACCAGCTGGAGCTGCAGCGCCGGCTGGGAGCCACCAGCCGGGCGCCCCGCTGGGCCATCGCCTACAAGTATCCCCCCGAGGAGGTCAACACCCGGCTGCTGGACATCCGGGTCAACGTCGGCCGGACCGGGCGGGTCACCCCGTTCGCGGTGATGCAGCCGGTGCTGGTCAGCGGCTCCACCGTGGACCGGGCCACCCTGCAC
This sequence comes from uncultured Actinomycetes bacterium, assembly GCA_963837515.1. Classification (GTDB taxonomy): domain Bacteria; phylum Actinomycetota; class Actinomycetes; order Streptosporangiales; family Streptosporangiaceae; genus RYN-230. Next base: position 556,960 of record CAWINT010000006.1, on the reverse strand, counting down.
AACGCGGACGAGGTGAAGCGCAAGGGGGTGCTGATCGGGGACACGGTGGTGCTGCGCAAGGCGGGCGACGTCATCCCCGAGGTGGTCGGCCCAGTGGTTGACGTGCGCACCGGCCAGGAGCGCGAATTCGAGTTCCCGACCCACTGCCCGGCCTGCGGCACCGCGCTGGACCGCGAGGAGGACGAGGTCGACTGGCGCTGCCCGAACACCCGGTCCTGCCCGGCCCAGCTGCGGGAGCGCCTGTTCCACCTGGCCAGCCGCGGGGCGCTGGACATCGAGGTGCTGGGGTACGAATCGGTGGCCGCGCTGCTGGACTCCGGGCTGGTCGGCGACGAGGGGGACCTGTTCGGGCTGACCGCCGAGAAGCTGGCCACCAGCCCGTTCTTCGTGAACAAGCAGGGCAGCATGACCGTCAACGCCGGAAAGCTGCTGCATAACCTGGACGAGGCCCGCACCCGGCCGCTGTGGCGGGTCCTGGTCGCGTTGTCGATCCGGCATGTCGGCCCCACCGCGGCCCGGGCGCTGGCGGCCCAGTTCGGCTCGCTCGACGCGATCGCCACCGCCTTGGCCGGCGAACTGGCCGCCACCGAAGGGGTCGGCCCGACCATCGCCGCCTCGATCATCGAATGGTTCGGGGTGGGCTGGCACGTGGCCATCGTGGACAAATGGCGGGCGGCCGGCGTGCAACTGGCCACTCCCGGATGGGTGCCGCCGCCCGCCCCGGAAGTCGCGGACGAGGCCACGGCGGCCGATCCCAGCCGCCCGCTGGCCGGGATCACCGTAGTGATCACCGGCACCCTGGCCGGCTACACCCGGGACGAGGCGGCCGAGGCGGTGCAGTCCCGCGGTGGCAAGGTGACGTCCTCGGTCTCCAGGAAGACGGGCTTCGTCGTGGCCGGCGAGAAGCCGGGCGCCAAATACGACAAGGCCGTCTCGATCGGCGTGCCGGTCCTTGGCGAGGACGCGTTCGGCGTGCTGCTGGCCGAGGGCCCGGGCGCGGCCCGCGAGGCCGCCGGGGCTGCTGGGGCTTCCGGGAATGATTAGGGAATCGGACCGGAACGGTAACCTCCGCCCGCAATAAGGGTCTGACCTGCGAATATCCAATCGCCAAAGAATGCGTTGTAACAGATAGTGCGCGATTGGCTTCGCGAAGTACGTTTTCCGCCGTACTCTGCTGGGAGACCGACGCGCCGCCGGCCTGCCGCCAGCAGCACGAGGACGCCATGAAGGACCCGAACGACGCCAGGGATATCGCTCCGCGGATCGGTTCCCCACTGTGGATATACCTCGCCGTGGTGACGGTGGCGGGCCTCGCCGCGCTCGTCCTGGCGATGGGCGGGCTGTCCGGTCCCGGGCTGGTCGGGCTGGCCGGGCACCCGCTGTTCTGGGTCGTCGCCGCGCTGGCCCTGGCCGGCGAACTGCGGCCGATGGTCACCCCCGGCAAAGCGCCGTCCGATGCCGGGGTCGCCTCGCTGACCTTCTGCTTCGCCGCCCTGCTGTACTGGGGGCTGCCGGTCGCGGTGCTGCTCCGCACGATCACCACGATCATCGTGGCGCTGTCCGGGCGCCAGGCGCTGTTCCGCGCGGCGTTCAACGTGGCCCAGGTCGCTCTCAGCCTGACCGCCGCCGCGGCCGTCTTTGCCCTGTACGGGATCCATCCGATGCCGTTGCGGCCCTGGGTGCCGGGCGGGGCGGATCTCGGCGTGATCGCGGCCGCCGCGGTCGCCTACTTCGTGGTGAACTTCGTCACCGTCGGCGTGGCGGTGGCGCTGCACGCCCGCGCCCCGGTCCTGGCCAGCCTCCGCCGGACCCTGCCCTATCAGGCCTTCGTCAGCCTGGCCCTGCTGTCGCTGGCCCCGCTGGTCGCGGTGGTGATGAGCCACTCGACCGGGCTGGTGCTGCTGTTCCTGCTGCCGCTCAGCGCCGCCTACGCCAACGCGGCCATGTCGGTGCGGCGGGAATATCAGGCGCTGCACGACCCGCTGACCGGCCTGCCCAACCGCACGCTGCTGCTGCGCAAGACGGCGGAAGCGCTCAGCGGCGCGGCCCGGACACAGACCATGTCCGGCTTCCTGCTGCTGGACCTGGACCGCTTCAAAGAGGTCAACGACACCCTCGGGCACCTGTCGGGGGACGGGCTGCTGCAGGTCATCGGGTACCGGCTGACCCGCAGCGTACGGCCCGGCGACGTGGTCGCCCGGCTCGGCGGCGACGAGTTCGCCGTGCTGCTGCCCGCGGTGCGCAGCGTCACCGCGGCCCGGGAGGTGGCGGTGCGGCTGCGGGCCGCGGTGGCCGAGCCGATCCGGGTGCAAGGGCTGTCGCTCGAGGTGGAGGCGAGCGTCGGGATCGCCCTCTACCCCGACCACGGCGGCACGGTGGAAGCGCTGCTGCAGCGCGCCGACGCGGCCATGTACCAGGCCAAGGACGCCCGCAGCGGGGTGGAGGTGTACGCGCCCGGCGGCGCCGGGCACTCCCTGGCCCGGCTGAGCCTGCTCGGCGATCTGCGCCGCGGCATCGACCGCGGCGAGTTCGAGCTGCACTACCAGCCCAAGGTGTTCCTGGCCGGCGGCCGGACCGCCGGGATGGAGGCGCTGCTGCGCTGGCGGCACCCGCGCCGCGGGCTGCTCGGCGCGGCCGAGTTCATCCCGCTGGCCGAGCAGTCGTTCCTGATGCGCGACCTGACCCGGCACGTGCTGCGGGCCGCGCTCAGCCAGGCGTCGGCCTGGCAGCGCGGCGGCCTGCCGGTGCAGCTGTCAGTGAACGTCTCCATCCGCGACCTGCTCGACGCGGACCTGGCCGCCCTGATCGAGCGCGAACTCGCCTCGGTCGGCCTGCCGCCCGAGGCGCTGCTGCTGGAGATCAGCGAGCGCGCGCTGACCGTCGCGGCCCCCGACGTCGGGGCCGGTCTGTCGGCGCTGCGCGAACTCGGCATCCAGCTCAGCCTGGACGACTTCGGCACCGGGTACTTTTCGCTGGTCCGGCTGGCCGGGCTGGCGGTCGGTGAGGTGAAGATCGACCCCTCCGTCATCACCACGCTCACCACCGGCCCGGATCAGCGGCTGATCGTCCGCTCGGTGGTGGAACTGGCTCGCGGCATGGGCATCCGGTCGGTCGCCGAGGGCGTGGAGACCCGCGAGGTGGCCGAGGAACTGCGCGCCATGGGCTGCGACGCGGCGCAGGGCCACGAGTTCAGCCGCCCGCTGAACGTGGCGGCGGCCACCGCCTGGCTGGCCGGCGACCTGGCCTCCCGGCCGCCGGGCGGCCCACCGGATAATGGCGTCCGGGTGCAGGTGGCGCGGCCCTAGGATGGCAGGCATGTCCATTGCCCGCGCGGAAGTCGCCCACCTGGCCCGGCTGTCCCGGCTGGCGCTCGGCGATGAGGAGCTGGATCACTTCGCCGCCCAGCTGGACCAGATCATCTCGGCGGTGGCCCGCGTCCAGGAGGTCGCGGCCGGCGATATCCCGCCCACCTCGCACGCCGTGCCGCTGACCAACGTGTTCCGGGACGACGAGGAGCGGCTCTGCCTGACCCCGCAGCAGGCCCTGTCCCAGGCGCCCGCGGTGGAGCAGCAGCGGTTCCGGGTGCCGCGCATCCTGGCGGAGGAGTAAGCATGGACGGGGAGCTGACCAGGCTGACCGCCGCGCAGCTGGCGGCGGCCATGGCCGCCGGCGAGGTGTCCGCGGTCGAGGTCACCGACGCGCACCTGGCCCGGATCGACGCCGTGGACGGCAGGCTGCACGCGTTCCTGCACGTGGCCGCGGACCGGGCCCGGGCGGTGGCCCGGCGGGTGGACGACCGGCGCTCGGCCGGTGACGAGCTCGGCCCGCTGGCCGGCGTACCGCTGGCCCTCAAGGACGTGTTCACCACCACGGACATGCCGACCACCTGCGGCTCGCGCATCCTGGACGGCTGGCAGCCGCCCTACGATGCGACCGTGACCCGGCGGCTGCGCGAGGCCGGCGTGGTCATCCTGGGTAAGGCCAACATGGACGAGTTCGCGATGGGCTCCTCCACCGAGAACTCGGCGTTCGGCCCCAGCCGCAACCCATGGGACACCAGCCGGGTGCCGGGCGGCTCGTCCGGTGGCTCGGCCGCGGCCGTCGCCGGGTTCGAGGCCCCGCTCGGCATCGGCACCGACACGGGCGGCTCGATCCGGCAGCCCGCCTCCGTCTGCGGGATCGTCGGGGTCAAGCCGACCTACGGCGGTTCGTCCCGGTACGGGCTGGTGGCGTTCGCCTCGTCGCTTGACACCCCCGGCCCGCTGGCCCGCACCGTGCTGGACGCCGCGCTGCTGCACGAGGCGATCTCCGGGCACGACCCGTGCGACTCGACCTCGGTGGATGCGCCGGTGCCGCCGGTGGTCGCCGCGGCCCGGCAGGCGGACGTGAGCGGGCTGCGCATCGGCGTGGTCCCGGAACTGTCCGGCGAGGGCTACCAGCCCGGGGTGCTGGCCCGGTTCACCGAAGCGGTGGAACTGCTGGAGTCGCTCGGCGCCAAGGTGTTCGAGGTGTCCTGCCCGCATTTCAGCTACGCACTGCCCGCCTACTACCTCATCGCGCCCAGCGAGTGCTCGTCCAACCTGGCCCGGTTCGACGGGATGCGGTACGGCCTGCGGGCCGGCGACGACGGCACCCGCAGCGCCGAGGAGGTCATGTCGCTGACCCGGGCGGCGGGCTTCGGCCCGGAGGTCAAGCGGCGCATCATGCTGGGCACCTACGCGCTGTCCAGCGGGTACTACGACGCCTACTACGGCCAGGCGCAGCAGGTCCGCACCCTCATCGCCCGGGATTTCGAGGCGGCCTTCGAGCAGGTGGACGTGCTGATCTCGCCGACCACGCCGACCACCGCCTTCCCGGTCGGCGAGCGGGCCGACGACCCGATGGCGATGTACGTGGCCGACCTGTGCACGATCCCGTCCAACCTGGCGGGCAACGCGGCCCTGTCGGTGCCGTGCGGCCTGGCACCCCAGGACGGGCTGCCGGTCGGCCTGCAGATCATGGCGCCGGTGCTGGCCGATGACCGCTGCTACCGGGTGGCGGCCGCGGTCGAAGCGGCCCTGGACTCCCGGCGCGGCCGCCCCATCCTGGACGGGGCCCACGGGCTTGACACGGAGGACCGCGGATGAGCGTCGGGACAGCGGCGGACGTGGTGCCGTTCGGTAGCGCGGTGGCCCGTTACGAGCCGGTGATCGGCCTGGAAACCCACGTGGAGCTGGGCACCCGGACGAAGATGTTCTGTGGCTGCCCGGCCCGGTTCGGCGGCGAGCCCAACTCGCTGGTCTGCCCGGTCTGCCTCGGGCTGCCCGGGTCGCTGCCGGTGATCAACCGGTCGGCGATCGAGTACACCATCCGGATCGGGCTCGCGCTCAACTGCTCGATCGCCCGCTGGTGCCGGTTCGCCCGGAAGAACTACTTCTACCCGGACATGCCGAAGAACTTCCAGATCTCGCAGTACGACGAGCCGCTCTGCACCGACGGGTGGCTGGACGTTACGGTGCACGACACGCCGGACGGGCAGCCGCGCAGCGTCCGGGTCGGGATCGAGCGGGTGCACCTGGAGGAGGACACCGGCAAGTCGATGCACATGGGCGGCTCCACCGGGCGGATCCACGGCGCGGAGTACTCGCTGGTGGACTACAACCGGGCCGGCATCCCGCTGGTCGAGATCGTCACCAAGCCGGTCGCCGGCACCGGGGAACTCGCCCCGGCGGTGGCCCGGGCCTACGTCGCGGAACTGCGCGACCTGCTGCGCGCCCTCGACGTGTCCGACGTGCGGATGGAAGAGGGCTCGCTGCGCTGCGACGTGAACACCTCGATCGCGCCCAGCGGCAGCGCCGAGTGGGGCACCCGGACCGAGACCAAGAACGTGAACTCGCTCCGCTCGGTGGAGCGCGCGGTGCGCTACGAGATCGAACGGCAGGCCGCGGTGCTGGACGCGGGCGGCCGGGTGGTACAGGAGACCCGGCACTTCCAGGAGGGCAGCGGGACCACCGCCGCCGGGCGGAGCAAGGAAGAGGCCCAGGACTACCGGTACTTCCCGGAGCCGGACCTGGTCCCGCTGGCGCCGCCGCCGGGCTGGGTGGAGCAGATCCGGGCCACGCTGCCGGAACTGCCGGCCGCGCGGCAGGTCCGCCTGCAGGCCGAGTGGGGCCTGTCGGACCTGGACATGTCCGCGCTGCATAACGCGGGGGCACTGGATCTGGTGGCGGAGACGGTCGCCGCGGGCGCGTCGCCCGCGGACGCCCGCAAGTGGTGGCTCGGGGAGCTGGCCCGGACCGCGAACGACGCGGGCACCGAGCTGGCCGCGCTGCCGATCACCCCGGCCGACGTGGCCCGGGTCGCCGCGCTGGTCGGGTCCGGCGCGCTCACCGACCGGCTGGCCCGCCAGGTGATCGAGGGCGTGCTGGCCGGCGAGGGCAGCCCCGACGCGGTGGTTGAGGCTCGCGGCCTGGCCGTGGTCAGCGACGACTCGGTGCTGCTGACCGCGGTGGACGAGGCCATCGCGGGCCACCCGGACGTGGCCGCGAAGGTCCGCGGCGGCAAGGTGGCGGCGGCCGGTGCCCTGGTCGGCGCGGTGATGAAGGCCACCCGGGGCAAGGCGGACGCCAGCCGGGTCAAGCAGCTCATCCTGGAGCGTCTCGGGCCATCCTGATCACCCCTGGGCCGCTGGCTGGGCGGCGCGCGACGGCGGGCAGTTCCAACGGGCGTTCGCCAATGGCGAACGGGCGGAAAAATCATTGTTTCGGCTACTAGCTGCACAACGGCTATTACTGCTGGTCAATGGGGTTGGGGCGGATTCGCGATCGGTGGCGCTGAGGGAGTTGTCGCCCGGTGGACGCCCTTCCTCAATCGAAGTGTGACCTTGGGGACCTAAAGTGAGCAGCATCGATTACTGGCGACGACCGCGATCGGCCCATTCGCGGATCCCGCAGCACCCTGCGGGCGTCCTGCTCAGCCAGTGTGACCGCGCGGTGCGGCGTGGTCGCCGGTGGCCCGCACAGGCCCACAAGGCCTGCTGCTTACGGAGCGGCGGACGCGGCGGAAGGAGACTCGGTGCGCCCGCAAGCATCGGGTGAGCTGCCATGACCCCAGCCGTGCAGGCACCGGCCGCGTTGCTCGCCTCGGCGGCCGCCGCCACCGCCATCAGTGCGTGGCGCGGGGCAGGCCGGCCCGCACTGGCCGTTAAGCACGCGTACTGGCTGCTGGGGCTGGCGGGAGCGCTGTTCGGCCTCGGCGCGGCCGGCCAGCAGGCGCTGGCCGGCGGGGGGACCGGATCGGCCTTCCCGCTGGGCTTCGCCGACCTGCCCGGCCTGCTGGCGCTGGCCGCGCTGGTCACCGGGGTGGCCTGGCTGGGGCCGCGGCCGGAGACCCGCTGGCACCCGCTGGCCCAGCGCCGCCCGGGCCGGGCCGGCACCGCGGCGGCGCACCTGGCCGACGGCTACGTGCTGGCGTCCGCGCTGTTCATCATCTACTGGCTCACCCTGCTCGGCCCGGCTTACGCGCACTCCGGTGCCGGGGCGGCCACGTTCGCGGCGCAGCTCGTGCACCCCCTGGCCGACCTGCTCGTGCTGGGCGCCCTGCTGCCGCTCGCGGTCGCGGCCGGGCGGCGGGGAGTAGTGCCGTTCCTGGCGCTGCTGCTGCTCTCGGCCGGCGACGCGCTGTCGGTCGGTGCGCGGGTCGGTAACGGCCATCCCGGCGTGGCCGCGATCGCCGCGCTGCTGGCCGGGGTCGGGCTGCTCGGCGCTGCACCGTGGCTGCGCAGCGCCCGGGCCCCCGAGGCGGCGCCGATGACCCGGGGCGGACGGCATGCCTCGACGGTGCTGGCCGCGCTGGTGGCCGCGTCCGCGGCCCTGGTGGCCGTGGGCTATGCGCTGGCCGGCCAGACAGCCGGCCCGCCGGTGCTGGCGGTGGCGGCCGGCGCCGTCCTGCTCGCGCTGACCGCCCGCATCGTCATCCTGGTGCACCGGGACAGCGTGCGGGCCCGGCTGTGGCACGAGGCCGGGCAGCAGTTCCGCGAGCTGGCCGGCCAGACCAGCGACGCCGTGCTGGTCTGTGATTACGCCGGCCGGATCGGGTACGCGAGCCCGGCGGTGGCCGACTACGGTTACCCGCCGGAGCGGCTGGCCGGCCAGGTCCTGACCGACCTGGTGCACCCCGAGGACCGGCTGGGGGCGATCCGCATGGTCCGCGAGGCGGCCGGCGACCCCACCGGGCCGGTCCGCTACACCTGCCGGGTCCGGGCCGCTGACGGCACCTGGCGCTACGTGGCGGCGACCGTCTCCCGGCACCTCAGCCAGGGGGCCCCGGACCGGCTGCTGGTGACCGCCCGGGACGTGAGCGACCAGGTGGCGCTGCGCCGCCAGATCGCCCACCTGACCTACCACGACGGGCTCACCGGGCTGCCCAACCGCGCCTACCTGGAGGAACGGGCCCGGGACGCGCTGCCGCCGGAGCGGCCCGCCGGGGTGCCGGGGCCGGGTGCGGCGGCGGGCGCGGCGGCGGGATCCGGGGACGGCGCGGTCACCGACCTCGCCCCGGCGGCCGCCCTGGGCGGCGACGGCGGGCTGGCCGGGGTCATCCTGCTCAACCTGGATTTGTTTACCGCGGTCAACGAGGCGGATGGGCCCGCCGCCGGGGATCTGGTCCTCGCCCAGGTGGCCCGGCGGCTGCGCGCCACCGTCCCACCGCAGGGCATGGTCGGCCGCTGGGGAGGCGACGAGTTCGCGGTCCTGCTGACCGGCGCGGCTACGGCCGGGGAGATCCTCGACTGCGCCGAGCGGATCCGGGCCGCGGTGGCCGCGGAGCCGTTCCGCGCGGCGGGCCGGTCCGTCACGCTGACCGCCAGCCTGGGCGTGGCGCTGGCCGACGGCAGCCCGGCCGGCTACGTGTGGCGCAACGCGCAGCGCGGCGTGGCCGCCGCCAAGAAGGCCGGCGGCGGGCGGGTGGAGACCGGCCCCGGGTTCCCGGCCGCTGACGCGAATGCCCCGGACAGCGTGGGTGAGCTGAACGAGGCGCTGGCCGGCGGCGAGCTGGAGGTGGCGTACCAGCCACTGGCCGACCTGGCCAGCGGGCAGGTCGTCGGGGCCGTCGCGCAGCTCCGGTGGTGCCGCCTCGGCGAGGTGCCGGCGGAATCCCCGGGTGCGGCCGGGCCCTTCCCGGCCAGCGCCGCGCTGGGCGACTGGCTGCTGCGGGAGTCGTGCTCCCGCGTGGCGTCCTGGCACCGGTCGGGCTGGGAGGCCAGCCTGTGGCTGTCCTGTGACGGGGGCCAGGTGAGCGCCCCGGGGTTCACCGCATCTGTGCTCGACGCGCTGGCCGGCGCCGGGCTGGCGCCGCACGCGCTGATCCTGGAGGTGCCGGCCCAGGCACTGCTTGACGGCGGCGAGGCCATGACGCGCGGGCTCGGCGAACTGCGCGAACGGGGCACCCAGCTGGCGGTTGACATCTCCGGCGCGGGCTTCGCGGCCGTGGCGCGGCTCGGCCAGCTGCCGGTCAACCTGATCTCGCTGGGGCCGGGCCTGGTCGCCGCCCTCGGGCCGGACACCGCGGCGGAGACCCTGGCCCGGGCCGCGGTAGCGGTCGGCCGCGACCTTGACCTCGACCTGGCGGCGGCCGGGATCGAGCGGGCCGGCCAGCTGGAGTTGCTGGCCAGGATCGGGGTCCGGTTCGGCCGGGGACCGCTGCTGAGCGGCCCGCTGCCACCGGACGGTGTGGCCCTGGTGGCCGCCGGGGCGGGCCGGGCCGGGGCGCCGCCGTGCGACATGATCTCGCCAGCTGAGACGAATGCGCTCTCAAGTTGACGACGGGCGCGGTCTGGGCCACAGTGGTACGCGTGTCTCCACTCACCATCCTGGTACTCATCAGGCGCGCACGTAGCTGAGTTAGCCGGCTACCTGCGCGCTACCCTCGAACGCCCTCCCGGCGTCGAGGGTTTTTTGTTGCCATGACTGACCCCACCCGCAGACGAGGAAGCTTGCGATGACCGACCAGACGACGGCGCCGGCCAGCCCCGACCACGGCCCGGCCGCCGCGGCGCGGAAAGGCGCCGGCCCGACGCCGCGCGACCTGGCCGCCCGCGCCGCCTCCCGGGACGCCGGGGACGCCCAGCCAGCGTCCGAAGCCACCCCGGCCGGGCCCGGTACGAGCCCGCGGCCGGCCCCGCCGGGGCGCCCGCGTCCCCCGGCGGCCGCGCCCTCTGCCGGGGCCGCGCCCTCTGCCGGGGCCGAGCGCTCCGCCGGGGCCGAGCGCTCCGCCGGGGCCGAGCGCTCCCGCGAGCCAGGCCCGGCCCCGGGCACCCGGATGAGCGGGGCGGCCGCGCTGGTCGCTACCCTGGAGCGGCTCGGCGTGGACGTGGTGTTCGGCATCCCGGGCGGCGCCATCCTGCCGCTGTACGACCCGCTGTTCGACTCGCCCTCGGTCCGGCACATCCTGGTCCGCCACGAGCAGGGCGCCGGGCACGCCGCGACCGGCTATGCGCAGGTCACCGGCCGTCCGGGCGTGTGCATGGCGACGTCCGGGCCGGGCGCCACGAACCTGGTGACCCCGCTCGCCGACGCCTACATGGATTCGGTCCCGGTGGTGGCCATTACCGGCCAGATCCCCAGCACCCTGATCGGCACGGACGGGTTCCAGGAGGCCGACATCTCCGGCATCACCCTGCCGATCACCAAGCACAACTTCCTCGTCACCAGGGCCGAGGACATCGCCCGCACGGTGGCCGAGGCGTTCCACGTGGCGGCCACTGGCCGCCCCGGACCGGTACTGGTTGACGTGGCCAAGGACGCGCTGCAGGCGACCACCGAATTCCGCTGGCCGCCGGTCTTCGACCTGCCGGGCTACCACCCGGTCACCCGGCCGCACTCGCGGCAGGTGCGGGAGGCGGCCCGGCTGATCGCCGGGGCGACCCGGCCGGTGCTGTACGTGGGTGGCGGCGTGATCAGGGCAGGCGCCAGCCGGGAACTGCTGGAGCTGGCCGAGCTGACCGGGATCCCGGTGGTCACCACGCTGATGGCCCGGGGCGGTTTCCCCAGCAGCCACCGGCAGAACCTGGGCATGCCGGGGATGCACGGGACGGTGGCCGCCGTCGGCGCGCTGCAGAAGTCGGACCTGATCGTGGCCCTGGGGGCCCGCTTCGATGACCGGGTCACCGGGAAGCTGGACAGCTTCGCACCCGGGGCCGCGGTGGTGCACGCGGACATCGACCCGGCGGAGATCTCCAAGAACCGGCGGGCCGACGTGCCCATCGTCGGCGACTGCCGCGAGGTGCTGACCGACCTGACGGCCGCGGTCCAGGCCGAGTACGCCGCCGGCCACCGGGGAGACCTGGCGGTCTGGTGGTCTCAGCTGGACGCCTGGCGTTCCACCTACCCGCTCGGCTACGACCAGCCGGCCAACGGCTCGCTGGCGCCGCAGTACGTCATCGAGCGCATCGGTCAGATCGCGGGCCCGGACGCGGTGTATGTGGCCGGGGTGGGCCAGCACCAGATGTGGGCGGCCCAGTTCATCGGCCACGAGCGGCCCGGCCACTGGCTGAACTCCGGCGGCCTGGGGACCATGGGCTACGCGGTGCCCGCGGCGATGGGGGCGAAGGTGGGCACCCCGGCGTCGTGCGTGTGGGCCATCGACGGTGACGGCTGCTTCCAGATGACCAACCAGGAACTGGCCACCTGCGCGGTCGAGGGCATCCCGGTCAAGATCGCCGTCATCAACAACGGGAACCTCGGCATGGTCCGCCAGTGGCAGACGCTGTTCTACAACGAGCGGTACTCCAACACCGACCTCGACAAGGTGGCCCAGACCTACGACGAGGCGCTCAGCCACGAGCAGCCGCCGCGCCGGGATCCGGCCGCGGGTGGCGGTACCCGGATCCCCGACTTCGTCAAGCTGGCCGAGGCGTACGGCTGCGTGGGGCTGCGCTGCGAGGACGCGGCGGACGTGGACCGGGTGATCGAAGAGGCCATGAAGATCAACGACCGGCCCGTGGTGGTTGACTTCATCGTGCACCGGGACGCCATGGTGTGGCCGATGGTCGCGGCCGGCACCAGCAATGACGACATCATCGTGGCGCGGAACATGGCGCCGGACTGGGACGTGACCGAATGAGGCAGGGGCTGGCGCGCCTGCGCGATCAGGAGCCGACCATGAACAGGCATACCCTCTCGGTGCTGGTGGAGAACAAGCCGGGCGTCCTGGTCCGGATCGCCGGGCTGTTCTCCCGCCGCGGGTTCAACATCGACTCGCTCGCGGTCGGGCCCACCGAGCACCCGGAGATCTCCCGGATGACGATCGTGGTGGACTGCGCGGACCACCCGCTGGAGCAGGTGACCAAGCAGCTCAACAAGCTGATCAACGTGCTCAAGATCGTGGAGCTGGAGACGTCCGCGTCGGTGCAGCGTGAGCTGCTGCTCATCAAGGTGCGGGCGGACCTGGAGAGCCGGTCGCGGGTGCTGGAGACGGTGACGCTGTTCCGCGCCAAGGTGGTGGATGTGGCGCAGGACGCGGTCACGGTCGAGGCGACCGGGAACCGCGACAAGCTCGACGCGCTGATCAGGGTGCTTGAGCCATTCGGGATCAAGGAACTCGTCCAGTCCGGCATGGTCGCGCTCGGCCGGGGCGGGCGGTCGATCACGGACCGGGCGCTGCGCCCGGTGGACCGTGCGGCTCAGTGACGGTGCGGCTCAGTGAGTGACCGCGGCCGCGTGACCGCGTGACCGCGCGGCCGATCCGGAAAATAAGTGAAAGGCAGGCAATGGCAGATATCTTCTATGATGACCAGGCCGACCTCAGCGTCATCCAGGGCCGGAGCGTGGCCATCCTCGGTTACGGCAGCCAGGGACACGCGCACGCGCTGTCGCTGCGGGACTCGGGGGTGGACGTCCGGGTCGGGCTCCCCGAGGGCTCGCGCAGCCGGGAGAGCGCGGACAACGAGGGCCTGCGCGTCCTCACCCCGCGCGACGCCTGTGAGGAAGCCGACCTGATCATGGTGCTCGCGCCGGACCACGTGCAGCGGGCCCTCTACGCCGAGGCGATCCAGCCCAGCCTGGTGGACGGCGACGCCCTCTTCTTCGCCCACGGCCTCAACATCCGCTACCAGCTGATCCAGCCGCCGGCCGGGGTGGACATCTGCATGGTGGCCCCCAAGGGGCCTGGTCACCTGGTGCGCCGCCAGTTCGCCGAGGGCCGCGGGGTACCGGTCCTGGTCGCGGTGGAGCAGGACGCCACCGGTAACGCCTGGCCGCTCACCCTGGCCTACGCCAAGGCCATCGGCGGCACCCGGGCTGGTGCCCTGGTCACCACGTTCGCCGAGGAGACGGAGACGGACCTGTTCGGCGAGCAGGCGGTGCTCTGCGGCGGCGTCTCGGAGCTGATCAAGGCGGGGTTCGACACCCTGGTCGAGGCGGGCTACCAGCCGGAGATCGCCTACTTCGAGTGCCTGCACGAGATGAAGCTCATCGTGGACCTCATGTACGAGGGCGGCATCTCCAAGATGTACTGGTCCGTGTCGGACACGGCCGAGTTCGGCGGCTACACCCGCGGCCCCCGGCTGGTGGACGAGCGGACCCGGGAGGAGATGCGCCGGATCCTGGCCGAAGTCCGGGATGGCACTTTCACCCGGGAACTCATCGAGGAGTTCGACGCGGGCCGGCCGAACTTCCTCAAGCGCCGCGAGGCCTCCCGCGCCGAGCAGATCGAGCAGGTGGGGGCCAAGTTGCGGCCGCTGATGAGCTGGCTGGACACTGGGGACGAGGCGAGCGGTTCCTGACCCGCGCGACGGGGGCTGGGCGCCGGCCCGCTGGGCGGGCCGGTCCCAGGCATCGTGCTCGTGAAAACTTTCACAAGCTTCGCTACACTGGCGGTCCTTGCTGTCCGTCATAAGGGGCCACCGCCGTGCCTGAATCAGTTGTCCTCATCGCCGAGGAACTCTCACCGGCCGCCATCCGGCAGCTGGAAGCCGACTTCGAGGTGCGGTTCGCCGACGGTAGCGACCGCGCGGCGCTGCTCGCCGCGCTGCCCGGCGCGGACGCGGTCATCGTGCGCAGCGCCACCCGGATCGACGCGGAGGCGCTGGCCTGCGCCCCGCGGCTGCGGGTGGTGGCGCGGGCCGGAGTCGGCCTCGACAACGTCGACGTGGAAGCGGCCACCCGGGCCGGGGTGATGGTCCTGAACGCGCCCACCTCCAACATCGTCAGCGCCGCCGAGCACGCGGTCGGCCTGCTGCTGGCCGTGGCCCGTAACGTGCCCCAGGCGGTGGCCTCGCTGCGGGCCGGCGAGTGGCGGCGGTCGGCCTTCACCGGCGTGGAACTGCAGGACAAGGTGGCCGGCATCCTCGGGCTCGGCCGGATCGGGGTGCTGGTGGCCGAGCGGCTGGCCGCTTTCGGGATGCGCCTCGTCGCCTACGACCCGTACGTGCCCGCGGCCCGCGCGGCCCAGCTCGGCGTCCGGCTGGCCAGCCTGGACGAGCTGCTCGCCGAGGCTGACTTCATCACCGTGCACCTGCCGAAGAACCCGGAGACGGCCGGGCTCATCGGGGACCGGGAACTGCGCCGGGTCAAGCCGGGCGTGCGGATCGTAAACGCGGCCCGCGGCGGCATCGTGGATGAGAACGCGCTGGTCGTCGCGCTCAAGGACGGCCGGGTGGCCGGTGCCGCCATCGACGTCTTCGCGGCCGAGCCGGCCACCGGGAACCCGCTGCTGGACTTCCCCTCGGTGGTGGCCACCCCGCACCTGGGGGCCAGCACGGCCGAGGCGCAGGAGAAGGCCGGCGCCCAGGTGGCCCGGTCGGTCCGGCTCGCCCTGGCCGGGGAGTTTGTCCCGGACGCGGTCAACGTGCAGGGCGGGGCGGTGGACGAGGACGTCAAGCCGGGCCTGCCGCTGGCCGAGAAGCTGGGCCGGATCTTCACCGCGCTGGCCGGCGGAATGGCGGCGCGGATCGACGTCGAGGTACGCGGGGAACTAGCCGCCCATGACGTCCGGGTCATCGAGCTGGCCGCGCTCAAGGGCGTGTTCGCCGACGTCGTCGAGGACCCGGTGACCTACGTGAACGCCCCGCTGCTGGCCAGTGAGCGCGGTGTGGAGATCAGCCTGGTCACCGAGGAGGAGAGCCCGGACTGGCGGAACCTGGTGACGCTGCGCGGCATCATGCCGGACGGGCAGGTGATCTCGGTCGGCGGTACGCTCAGCGGCCGACGGCACCAGGAAAAGCTGGTCGAGGTCAACGGCTTCGACATGGAGATCGCGCCGGCCGAGCACATGGTGTTCCTGACCTACACCGACCGGCCCGGCATCGTCGGCACGGTCGGCCAGATCCTGGGCAGCGAGGGGATCAACATCGCGGGGATGCAGGTCTGCCGGGATGCCCGCGGCGGTGACGCGCTGATCGTGCTCTCGGTAGATTCAGCCATCCCCCCGGTGGTGCTGGACGACATCTCGTCCACCATCGGCGCGGTGGTGGGGCGCACCGTGGACCTGGAGGAAGGCTAGCCGTCCGCATGCTGATGTGTCTCGGCTGATGAGACACATCAGCGGCACGGGGCGACAGCGGCGCGGCCAAGTACTAGGATGACCTATCAAATGCGCCGCTTCGTATTCCTCTTGTGCGGCCGTAGCGGGGCCTGATCAGGGCAGGCCGGCCACCCGCTGCGGGGCAGGGTGATGGCCGTAAGTCCGCCCGCAGCAGGTCAACCCCGACAGCGCTGAGCCGGTCACACGATCGGCTGCGGTAGCTGCTCATCTGGAGAACGTCGTGTACGACATGTATCCGTGGAACCAGCCGGGTGCCGCCGCGGCTCCACGCCGGGATCGCCGCACGGGCCTGCGCCGCCGGGTGTCCGCCCCGCCCCCCGCGCAGGCCGCCGAGGCCCTGCAGGTCGCCCTGGACCGCCGGGACAACGGAGGCGAGTCACGTGCCGCCTCCGGACAGTAAGGTACGCGCATGGCATCTTCTGTGATCAAGCTTGCTGTCATCGGCGGGGACGGCATCGGCCCTGAGGTCGTCACCGAGGCGCTCAAGGTCCTCCAGGCCGCGGGTGTCCAGGTCGACGCAACCAGCTACGATCTCGGCGCGCAGCGCTGGCACCGGACCGGGGAAACGCTGCCCGACCCGGTGCTGGAGGAGGTCCGCGGCCAGGACGCGATCCTGCTCGGGGCCGTGGGTGACCCGTCCGTGCCGAGCGGCGTGCTGGAGCGGGGGCTGCTGCTCCGGCTCCGGTTCGAGCTCGACCAATACGTGAACCTGCGCCCGGTCCGGCTGTACCCCGGGGTGGCCACCCCGCTGTCCAGCGTGCGGCCCGAGGCGGTCAACATCCTGGTGGTCCGGGAGGGCACCGAGGGCCCGTATGCCGGGGCCGGTGGCGTGCTGCGCAAGGGCACACCCGACGAAGTGGCCACCCAGGAGAGCCTGAACACGGCGTTCGGTGTGCGCCGGGTGGCGCGGTACGCCTTCGAGCGGGCCGCGGAGCGCCCGGCGGCCAAGCTCACCCTGGTGCACAAGACCAACGTGCTGGCCTACGCCGGGGACCTGTGGCAGCGCACGGTGGACACGCTGGCCAAGGAGTTCACGGCCGTCTCGGTGGACTACTGCCATGTGGACGCGGCCTGCATGTACCTGGTCACCCAGCCGGAACGGTTCGACGTCGTGGTGACCGACAATCTCTTCGGTGACATCCTCACCGATCTCGGTGCCGCGGTGGCCGGCGGCATCGGGCTCGCCGCGAGCGGGAACATCAACCCTGAGCGGACGGCAGCAAGCATGTTCGAGCCGGTCCACGGGAGCGCGCCGGACATCGCCGGGCAGCAGAAGGCCGACCCCACCGCGGCCATTCTGTCCGCGGCCATGCTCTGTGACCATCTCGGCCTGACCGCCGAGGCGGCCCGTATCGAGCAGGCGGTGGCCGACGACCTGGTCGAGCGGCAGGGCGCCTGGGCGGCCCGGATCACCCCGGAGATCGGTGATGACATCGCCGAGCGGGTGGCCGGGTAGGCCCCCGGCTCTCGGCACGAGGAAGGACCTGTGATGACGGCAAGCCTGAATACTGAGATCGCTTTCGACATCCGCCCTGGCGCTGAGCCGGTTCCCGTGGCCCAGCGGGAGTGGATCCTGGCCGATCCGGGGTTCGGCGAGGTATTCACCGATCACATGGTCACCCTGCACTGGTCCGCCGAGGCGGGCTGGCGCGGCGGACGGCTGGAGCCCTACGCGCCGCTGACCCTGGACCCGGCCACGGCGGTGTTCCACTACGGGCAGGAGATCTTCGAGGGGCTGAAGGCCTACCGGCAGGGGAGCGGGCCGATCGTCGCGTTCCGGCCGCAGGCGAACGCCGCCCGGTTCAACCGCTCCGCGGCCCGGCTGGCCATGCCGGAACTGCCCGAAGCGGCCTTCATCCGCTCCATCGAACTGCTGGTCAGCCAGGATCGCGATTGGGTGCCCACGACCGGCGGGCACAGCCTCTACCTGCGGCCGTTCATGATCGCTACACAGCGGGGGCTCGGCGTGAACCGGCCCTCGGCCGAGTACCAGTACACGGTGATCGCCTCGCCGGCCGCGGCGTACTTCAAGGGCGGCGTCAAGCCGGTCTCCGTGTGGCTGTCCCGGGAGTACACCCGGGCCGCCCCCGGCGGCACCGGGGAGGCCAAGTGCGGCGGAAACTACGCCGCCGCGTTCGCTGGGCAGCTGCAGGCTACGGCGAGCGGCTGTGACCAGGTGGTGTGGCTGGACGCGGTGGAGCACCGGTGGGTCGAGGAGATGGGCGGGATGAACCTGTTCTTCGTCTACGGCTCCGGGCCGCAGGCGCGGATCATGACCCCCGCGCTGACCGGCACCATGCTGCCCGGCATCACCCGCGACTCGTTGCTCAAGCTCGGTCCGGACCTGGGCTTCCCGACCGAAGAGGGCAAGATCTCGGTGGAGGACTGGCGGGCGCAGTGTGCGTCCGGCGCGCTGACCGAGGTGTTCGCCTGCGGGACCGCAGCGGTAATCACGCCGGTCGGCAAGGTCAAGAGCGCCGAGGGGGAGTGGACGATCGGGGACGGCGCCGCGGGGCCGGTGACCATGCGGCTGCGCGAGGAACTGGTCGGCATCCAGTACGGCCAGCGGCCGGATCCGTACGGGTGGATCCACAAGATCTGCTTATCCCTTCGCGTCCGTACCAGTCACGCCTGCACACCCCCCGGTGACCGCGGCCAGGGTGAGCGTCGCAGCCACGGTCGGCCGCGGCCCCAGCGGAGACTGGACAGCCATGGGTACTCATTCCTCTCTGGCCGGGCCGTCAGCTCGCCGCGCCGAGGGCAGCGCTGACGCTGGCGATGATGGCTCCGCCGACGGCGATCGAGACGAACGAGCGGAGGAACCCGGTGCCAAAGAAGCGCCACCGGATCCAGGCCAGCGCCACCAGCTCGAAGGTGATCACGGCTAGGGCCACGATGAGGGCGGGGCGGTAGGCCGGGATCAGGAATGGCAGGGTGTGCAGCACCCCGCCGAGGAACGTGCCCGCGCCGGTGATTGACCCGCGCAGGTGGGGGTTCCCGCGGCCGGTCAGGTCCCCGGTATCGGACAGGCCCTCGGAGAAGGCCATGCTCACCCCGGCGCCGAGCGCGGTGGCCAGCCCGGCGAAGAACGCGTAGATCGGCCGGTGAGTAGCGAGGGCGACCGCGAACACCGGCGCCAGCGTCGACAGCGAGCCGTCGATGAGCCCGGTCATCGCGGGTTGTACCCGCTGCAACAGGAACGATCGCTCGGCCGCGGGCCGGGACGGGCGGCCCAGCGTGAGGATGGTCATGGCGTGGCTCCCATGCAATTTAGATACTGAACTTATAGTTTCGAATAGGTAACCGGCCGGGTGCCCTCGCTATTCCTCGCCCACGCCCCACCTCCCCCCGCCCGGCTGCGCGGGCCTGCCCCGGCTGCGCGGGCCTGCCCCGGCTGCGCGGGCCTGCCCCGGCTGCGCGGGCCTGCCCCGGCTGCGCGGCCCTGCCCCGGCTGCGCGGCCCCCGGCGTTGGCGGCGCCCAGGTGGACCGTGCGGGAATAACGGGGTGCGTCCCGGTTATTATCGAAACTGAGAGTACAGTTTCGATGAGCAGGCCTCGTGGAGGCGTTCCGCCGGAGCCTGGGATCGGCGGAGGAGCCATGCAGACAACTCAGCTCAGGACCAGCCCGCTGGGCAGTACCGGCCTGGAGATCACCCGCGTCGGCTTCGGCGCGTGGGCGATCGGGGGCGGTGGCTGGGAATTCGGCTGGGGACCCCAGCAGGATGACGAGTCGATCGCCGCGATCCACCGGGCCCTGGAACTCGGGGTCAACTGGATCGACACGGCCGCCGCCTACGGGTTCGGCCGCAGCGAGGAGATCGTCGGCCGCGCGCTGCGGGACCGGCCCGAGCGGCCCTACGTGTTCACCAAGTGCTCGCTGCTCGACGACGGCACCCGGCACGTCCGGCATGTCCTCAAGCGCGATTCGATCCGGCGCGAGGCGGAAGGGAGCCTGAGGCGGCTCGGCGTGGACGCGATCGACCTGTACCAGATCCACTGGCCGGTTCCCGCCGAGGACATCGAGGAGGGCTGGTCGGCCATGGCTGAGCTGAAGGAACAGGGCCTGGTCCGGCATATCGGCGTATCCAACTTCAGCGCCGGCCAGCTGCGCCGGATCCAGTCGGTCGCGCCGGTGGAGACCATCCAGCCGCCGTACTCGTTGATCGACCGGGAGGCAGAGGCAGAGGTCCTGCCGGCCGCCCAGCGCGACGGAATCGGGGTGATCGTCTACTCGCCTATGGGCTCTGGCCTGCTGACCGGCCGGATGACCCGGGAACGGATCGCGGCGATGCCCGGCGACGACTGGCGCCGGACCGACCCGCGGTTCAACGAGCCACAGCTCAGCCGGCACCTGGCGCTGGCCGCCCGGCTGCAGGAGATCGCGGCCCGGCATGACAGTACCCCTGGTGCGGTGGCGGTGGCATGGGCCCTGCGGCACCCGGCCGTTAACGGCGCGATCACCGGCTTCCGGCGGCCGGATCAGGTGGACCCGATCATCGCCGCGGCGAACCTCGATCTCACCGACCAGGACATCAGCGACATCCAGAGCAACGACATCCAGAGCAACGACATCCAGGCAGCGGAGTGACGGACATGACCACGACCACGATCGGATGGGTGGGCCTTGGCGCCATGGGCGCGCCGCTGGCCCGCAGACTCCTCGCCCACCACGAGGTGTACGGAACCAACCGCACCCGGGCCAAGGCAGGCCCGCTCATCGAGCAGGGACTCCGCTGGCGGGACACCCCGCGCGAGGTAGCCGCGGCCGCGGACGTGCTGTTCAGCATGGTCACCGACGACACGGCGCTGGCGGCGGTCGCCGCCGGGCCGGACGGGATCCTGGCTGGCCTGCGGCCCGGCGCCGTGTACATCGACATGAGCACGGTGAGCCCATCGGCCAGCCGGGAACTGGCTGGGCGGGTGCGGGCGGCCGGCGCCACCATGCTCGACGCCCCGGTCTCCGGCAGCGTCCCGGCGGCCGGGAACGGCACCCTGACCATCATGGCGGGCGGCCCGGAGGCGGCTTTCGCCGCGGTGGCCCCGTTGCTGCACGAGCTGGGCAGTAACGTCACCCACGTCGGCGGGAACGGCCAGGGACTGCTGCTCAAGCTGGCCGTCAACATCAGCCTCGCCACCCAGATGCTGGCCTTCAGCGAGGGCCTGCTGCTGGCCGAGCGCGGCGGGATCGACCCGGGCCTGGCCGTCCGCGTCATGACCGGGTCGGCGATCGGCTCCCCGATGCTTCAGGCCCGCGCCCCGCTGGTGCTCGACCTGCCCGCTCAGGCGTGGTTCGATGCTGCGCTCATGCACAAGGACATCGGCTTGGCGCTGCAGGCCGCCCGCGAGTACGGGATCCCGCTGCCCGCCGCCGGAGCCGCCGACACTGCGCTCACCTGGGCGGAGGAGACCGGCTACGGGCACCGCGACATCGCTGGCCTGTTCCAGGTGCTCGCCCTCGTGCCGCAGCCTGCGGCGCAGCCGCCCACGCCCGCTCCGGGACCAGCGGCCGCGGGCCCGCAGGCAGCGCGACCGGTGGCCTGACCATGAACGTTTTGGGCCAGGGCCAGCCGGGCCAGGGCGAGCCGGGCCAGGGCCAGGCGGGCCAGGGCCAGGCGGGCCAGGGCCAGGCAGGCCGGGGCGCAGTCGGCGGCTCCCGGTCAGCCGGGGGCGAGAGCGCGCCGCGTGGCCGGCCGCGCAGCGAGAAGGCGCGCCAGGCCATCCTGGCCGCGGCGGCGGAACTTCTGCTGGACCGCGGGCTGTCCGCGGTCAGCATGGACGCGGTCGCGGAACGGGCCGGGGTCAGCAAGGCCACCATCTACCGCTGGTGGCCCAGCAAGGAGGCGCTCGCCCTCGACGCGCTCTACACCGAGTGGGCCGCCGCCCAGCCCTTCCCCCGGGATACCGGGTCGCTGCGCGGCGACCTGCTCTCGCTGCTGCGCCCTTGGGCCCGGCTGACCAGCAGCCGGCCCTACGCCCGGGTGATCGCGGCGCTGCTCACCGAGGCGCAGACCGACCCGGTGTTCGCCGCCGAGTACCAGCAGCGCGTGGTCCAGCCACGCCGGGAGCAGGCCCGGGCGATCTTCCACCGCGCCATCGAGCGCGGCGAGATTCCCGCGGACACCAAGATTGAAGTGGCGATCGACCTGCTCTACGGCCCGCTCTACCACCGCCTGCTGCACGGCCATGCCCCCCTTAACGACCGTTACACCCGCGATGTCATCGACATGGTCCTGGGTGGCCTGCAGCCGGCGCCGGGGCGGGCCGGCCCGCCGGGCTCCCGGCCCGGGTCCGCGGCCGCCGCCTCCCGCTGACCGGGGTTGGCCTGGCTGCTGCCCTCGCCGTGATGTTCAGTAGGTGATGACTTCATGTCCGCAGTGACACCGGCCCGGCGGGCTCCGGTCCGCCGGGCCATCCGGCTCCTGGGCGCGCTGCGCGGCGAGACCGGGTTCCCGCAGGCCGACGTGGCGAACGACTTCCTGCGCGCCCGGCGCCGTGCGGCGGTGGCCCGGCTGGCCCAGCTGGCCCAGCGGGCGCGCGGCCGGCCCGGCCACGCGGCCCGGCTGATCGTGCTGGACGAGTTGACCGGCCCGCCCGGCCGCCGTGGCGAGCGCCGTCTCGGCCTGCAGGCCATCCGGCTGGACTCGATCGTCGGCACGCTCGATGAACGCCGCGACTTCGACCGCCGGTTCCGCCCCACCTCCAACCGGGTCCGGTCCCGCTGGGAACGCCTCGCTCTGGCCCAGCGCCGTGGCGAGCCGCTGCCCCCGATCGAGGTGTACCGGGTAGGCGACCGCCATTTCGTCCTGGACGGCCACCACCGAGTGTCGATTGCGGCGGCGACCCGGCAGGAGATGATCGACGCCTACGTGACCGAAGTCCGCACGGCGATTCGGTAGCGCAAGCCCCGGCCCGCTGGGCCGCCGAATCCGCCCTGACCCTGGCTCTACATATGCAGGATACATATGTAGACTTGATGCCGTGAAGCTCACCGGTCCCCTCGAACGTGTGCTGCGGGTGTTCCTGGCCGACGTGTCGGCCCGCCGCTATGGCTACGATCTGATGAAGGCGGCCAAACTTCCCAGCGGCACGCTCTACCCCATGCTGGCCCGCCTGCAGGATGAGGGTCTGGTCACCTCGGAATGGGAACCCCAGCGCGCCGACGGCGGGCGCCCGCCCCGCAAGTACTACCAGCTCACCGGCGAGGGCGCCCGCATCGCCCGGCTCGAACTCGCTCAGCTGGCCAGGGGAACCCGGCGCACTGCGCCACGCACGGCGCGGTCAGCACCCGGGAGCGCGCCGTGACCCACCGTCCCGCTGCCCAGCGCGTCGCCGGGTACCTTCTCCGCCGGGCCAGCGGCCGCCTGCCTGCCGGCCTCCGCGACGACCGCTACCGGGAATGGTCAGCTGAGCTCCCCGCCATTTTGCGCGACCCCGATATCCGCTTCGCGTTCCTGCGCTCAGCACGTGCGCTGCGTTACGCGGCCGGCGTCGCCCGCAGCACCCGTGGGCGGCCCGCGGTCAACGCCCCTCCAGCGGACATCCGCCAGCCAGGGATCTTCCCCCGCCCTGACGGGATCTTCCCAGCAGCTGCCAGCGTGGCCGTCTGGATCGCCCTGATCGCGATCGGCACCGCCTTCCCCGCCGTTGTCACCTCGCCCGGCCGATGGCAGCCGTTGCTGCTCGCGGTGACCCTCGTCCCCAGCGTCCTCATGGCCATCGCGGTCATCAGGTTCGTCCGCTGGTTCCGCCGCCGGTCACGGCGCACACCACATCCGTGACCCCGGCCAAACCCAGTGCCCCAC
Source organism: uncultured Actinomycetes bacterium (assembly GCA_963837515.1). Classification (GTDB taxonomy): domain Bacteria; phylum Actinomycetota; class Actinomycetes; order Streptosporangiales; family Streptosporangiaceae; genus RYN-230. The sequence goes on along the minus strand of CAWINT010000006.1, from coordinate 533,638 downwards.
TGATGACCTGGGTCAGGGTACCCGTGCGGCGCCTCCAGTGCCTGACGCAGGCCCTTCAGCCGGATCCGCCGAGACCGACTCGGTGATCAGCGTGCGGGCACTCAGTGAGATGTGGCACACTGGGGCCATGACGTCCGGCCGCATCATTATCGGCAGGCGCGTCGGCTCCTAGCAGGGCCCGCCACCCGGCGGGCACCTTGCACCGCCGACGCGCAGACCTCTCGCATGCCGCGAGGGGTCTTTTTTTGCGGTCAGTGCGGGCGGTGCGAGCACAGCCACCCCGACAGCGGCCCAGCGGCCGCGGGAGAGAGACGGATCAAGGTCATGCTCGACGACGCGTTCCACGTCTATGACACGACATTGCGCGACGGCGCTCAGCAAGAGGGCCTGAACCTGACGGTGGCCGACAAGCTGGCGATCGCCCGGCGGCTGGACGAGTTCGGCGTCGGCTTCATCGAGGGCGGCTGGCCGGGGGCCATCCCGAAGGACACGGACTTCTTCCGCCGGGCCGCCGCCGAACTGAACCTCCGGCACGCGCAGCTCGCCGCGTTCGGCGCGACCCGCCGGCCCGGCGTCCAGGCGGCCGACGACCCCCAGGTCGCCGCGCTGCGCGAGTCCGGAGCGCCGGTCGTGACTCTGGTGGCCAAGAGTCACGACCGGCATGTCCGGCTGGCGCTGCGGACCACGCTGGACGAGAACCTGGCGATGATCCGGGACACGGTCAGCCACCTGCGCGCTGAGGGGCGGCGGGTCTTCCTGGACGCGGAGCACTTCTTCGACGGCTACCGCTCCAATCCGGCCTACGCCTTGGATGTCGTGCGCACCGCGGCCGAGGCGGGCGCGGACGTCGTCGCCCTGTGCGACACGAACGGCGGGATGCTTCCCAGCGAACTCGGCGATGTGGTCAGCGCCGTGGCCGCGGTCACCGGCGCACGGCTCGGCATCCACTGCCATGACGACACCGCCTGCGCGGTGGCCAACAGCCTGGTGGCGGTGGACGCCGGGGTGACGCACGTGCAGGGCTGCGCCAACGGCTACGGGGAGCGGGCCGGCAACGCCAACCTGTTCAGCGTGGTCGCCGGGCTGCAGCTGAAGAAGGGCCAGCCGGTGCTGCCGGATGGCTGCCTGGCCGAGATGAGCCGGGTGGCCCACGCCATCAGCGAGGTGACGAACGTGACCCCGAGCACGCACCAGCCGTACGTGGGCTACTCGGCCTTCGCGCACAAGGCCGGGCTGCACGCCTCGGCGGTCAAGGTGGACCCGATGCTGTACCAGCACATCGACCCGGCGCTGGTCGGCAACGACATGCGGATGCTGGTCTCCGACATGGCCGGCCGGGCGTCGGTGGAGATCAAGGGCCAGCAGCTCGGCTACGACCTGTCCGGGGACAAGGCGGCCGCCGGCCGGGTGGTGAACCGGGTGAAGGAACTCGAGGCCCGCGGGTATACGTTCGAGGCCGCGGACGCCTCGTTCGAGCTGCTGCTCCGCGACGAACTGGCCGGCCGGCGGCTGCGGCACTTCGCCGTCGAGTCCTGGCGGGTCATCGTCGAGCAGCGGCCCGGCGGGGAAGTGGTGAGCGAGGCCACGGTTAAACTGCGGGCCAAGGACGAGCGGATCGTCGCCACCGGCGAGGGCAACGGGCCGGTCAACGCGCTCGACAAGGCCCTGCGCCAGGCGCTCGAACGGCTGTATCCCGAGCTCGCCCTGCTGGAGCTGGCTGACTACAAGGTCCGCATCCTGGAGGGCTCGCACGGCACCGGCGCGGTCACCCGGGTGCTCATCTCCTCCAGCGAGGGCACCGGCGCGGCCGACGGCAGCTGGAGCACGGTGGGCGTCAACGAAAACATCATCGCCGCGTCCTGGCACGCGCTGGAGGAAGCGGTCAGCTACGCGCTGCTCCGGGCCGGTTACCAGCCTGCCGGGGAGCCGACAGTTTGATCGCTGGCTGATATCAATCCGGTGCGCCCTGTTACATCAACCGGACTTACCGGTATAGTCCGGGCATCAGCCTTTGTCCCGTCAGACAAGCACCGACCGATGGCTCAGCCGAGACCATGGCTGGCCCGGGGACCCGGCCCGCACGGGCCAGCTCCGGGCGTGCCGCCGTGCTCGCCTACTTCGCCATCCTCGGCCTGGCCGAGGGCCTGTGGGTGGCGCGCATTCCTGAGGTCAAGGCCCACCTCCGGCTGACCGACGCACTGCTCGGCGCCGCCCTGCTGGCCGGGCAGGCCGGCCTGGTCCTGGTGATGCCGCTGGCCGGCTGGCTTGCCGACCGGCTCGGCAGCGCCCGGCTCAGCCGCCGGCCGCCGTGGCGGTGGCCTTACTACCCGTCACCCTGTGGCGGGCCGGGACCCTGGCGGCGGTCATCGCGGCGCTGGTGGCGTTCGGTATTGCCGGGGGAGTCCTGGACGTGGGCATCAACGCGCAGGGGGTGCGGCTGGAGGAAGCTTGCGGCCGGCCGCTGATGGCCTCGTTCCACGCCTGCTACAGCCTGGCCGGGCTGGCCGGGGCGGTCCTGGGCGGGCTGCTGGCCGACCAGCGGGCCAGCCCGCTCGGCCCGCTGGCGGCCCTGGCGCTGGCCGGCATCGCCGTCACGGTGCTCGCCGGGCGCCACCTGGCTGACGGGCCGGTCGCACCCGGAGCGGGACGGCCCGGGCGGGGGGGTGGCTGGGCTCCGGGGCGGGTCGACGCCCGGCCGCTGGAGCTGGGCCTGCTGGCTCTGTGCTGTGTCATCTGCGAGGGGGCCACGGGCAACTGGAGCGGCGTCTACCTCCACGGGTATGCGGGTGCGCCGGTCTGGCTGGCGGCGGCCGGGTTCGCCGCCTTTTCCGCGGCGATGGCGGGCGGCCGGCTCGCCGGGGACCGGCTGGCCGCCCGGTACGGGCCGGCCTGGTCCGGCGGTCCGGGCTGGTCGCGGCCGTCGGCCTGGCCGGGGCGCTGTGCAGCCACCAGCTGGTCGGCGCGGTCATCGGCTTCGCCACCTGCGGCGCCGGGCTGTCCTGCATCGTCCCCCAACTGCTGTCGGTGGCGGGCCGTGCCGACCCGGACCGGCCCGGCGCAGGCATCGCCCGCGTGGCCGGGCTCGGTTTCGTGGGCCTGGTCGGCGGCCCGGCGCTGATCGGTGGCTGCGCCAGCCTGATCGGCCTGCCGCTGGCCCTGGTCATCCCGGTGCTGCTGGGTCTCGGCGTGGCCGCCTTCGCTGGCCGGCTGGACCACCGCCCCGGCCGGGCCGGTCGCCCCGCGGTGCGGCTGTCACCCGGTCACCTTTACGGTGGTGCCATGGATGACAAGGAGATCCTGGGTCACATCGACGAGCTGATCCGGACCGAACAAGACCTCCGGGGGAAGCTGGCCGAGGGTGCCCTGTCCAGTGCCGAGGAGCAGGCCCAGCTGCGCACCGTGGAGCAGTCCCTGGACCAGTGCTGGGACCTGCTGCGGCAGCGCCGGGCCCGTCGCGAGTTCGGCGAGGACCCGGGGGACAGCAGGCCGCGCCCGGCGGGCCAGGTCGAGGGCTACCTCCAGTAACCGCGCCCGTCCGGGGGGCGCCCGGCGGCTGGCCGGGACCTGATGGGCCCGGGGCTCAGTAGGCTCGGACAGGTCCGGCTGGGTCAGCCGGGCTGACATCGGTGAGGGTGAACGGTGCGTATCGCAAGATTCGCCAAGGGCGGCGACGTGGCCTACGGCGTGGTCGGAGAAACTCAGGCCGACGGAGCCGCGGCCGGGGCGCCGTCGGCGGCCGTCCGCGGCGCGACCGTCGTCGCCGAGCTGCGCGGGCACCCGTTCGGCCCGGGCCGCAGCAGCGTCCAGTTCACCGGGGCCACCTACCCGCTGGACCAGGTGCGGCTGCTCGCCCCCGTGCTGCCGAGCAAGGTGGTCGCGGTGGGTGGCAACTACCCGGGGCACGCCCAGGAGCGGGGTACCGGCCAGGCCGACCGGGACCTGCGGGCCGGCGGTGAACCCGTGCTCTACCTGAAGCCCTCCACCGCGGTGGTCGGGCACGGCGCCGAGATCGCCTACCCGGTCAAGCTCACCCAGCGAGTGGACTACGGGGGCGAGCTGGCCGTGATCATCGGGCGGCTGTGCCGCGAGGTGCCGGCCGCCCAGGCCGGCGAGGTCATCTTCGGCTACACCTGTGCCAACGACGTGACCGCGCGCGACCTGCAGGCCCGGGACGGGCAATGGACCCGGGCCAAGGGGTTCGACACGTTCTGCCCGCTGGGGCCGTGGATCGAGACCGACGTCGATCCGGCCGACCTGGAGCTGACCACGGCGGTGAACGGGGAGGTCCGGCAGCGGGCGCGCACGTCGGAACTGCTCTACGATGTGCCGGCGCTGGTCGAGTACGTCAGCACGGTGATGACCCTGCTGCCCGGCGACGTGCTGCTGACCGGGACGCCCGCCGGGGTGGGCCCGCTGGACGAGGGAGACGAGGTAAGCGTGACCGTGCAGAACATCGGATCGCTGAGCAACACGGTGATCGGCCGTGACTGAACAGCCGGCCACGGGCCGGGTCCGGGTCCGCTTCGCCCCCTCGCCCAGCGGCGACCTGCATGTGGGCAACGTCCGGACCGCGCTGTACGACTGGGCCTTCGCCCGGCGCACCGGCGGCACGTTCGTGCTGCGCATCGAGGACACCGACCAGTCCCGGGTGCTCCCCGCCTACATCGCGTCGGCGCTGGACACGCTGCGCTGGCTCGGCCTGGACTGGGACGAGGGCCCCGAGGTGGGTGGCGACTACGGCCCCTACCTGCAGAGCGAACGGATCGGCAGGTACGCGGAGTGGGTGGCCCGGCTGCTCGCCGACGGGCACGCGTACTACTGCTACTGCACGCCGGAGGAGCTGGCCGCGCGCCGCGAGGCGGCCCGGGCCGGCGGCGGCCCGAGTGGTTACGACGGGCACTGCCGGGTGCTCACCCCCGAGCAGGTGGCCGCCTACCAGGCGGAAGGACGGCGCCCGGTGGTCCGGTTCCGGATGCCGGAAGGATCCACCACCTTCACCGACCTGGTCCGCGGGGAGGTCACCTTCGACCACGCCCACGTGCCGGACTTCGTGCTGGCCCGGGCCGATGGCTCGCCGCTGTACACGCTGGCCGTGGCGGTGGACGACGTGCTGATGAAGATCACGCATGTGGTGCGGGGCGAGGACCTGCTGTCCTCCACGCCGCGGCAGATCGCCGTCTACCGGGCCATGGGGGTGCCCGAGGCGGACTTCCCGGTCTTCGCCCACCTGCCTTACGTGCTGGGCAAGGACGGCCAGCGGCTGTCCAAGCGCAACGGGGTCGTCTCGGTCAACTGGTACCGCGAACACGGCTTCCTGCCCGAGGCGGTCAACAACTACCTGGCGCTGCTGGGCTGGTCCCCCGGGGATGACCGGGAAGAATTCACACTGGCCGAGATGGCGGCCGAGTTCGATCTCGCCCGGGTGAACAAGAACCCGGCCCAGTTCGACGTGCGCAAGCTGGAGGCGATCAACGGGGACAAGATCCGGGCCCTGGCCCCGGCCGACTTCGTGACCCGGATCATCCCGTTCCTGCAGCGGGCCGGGGCGATCGGTGACCCGCCGAGCGAGCCGGAACTGGCGCTGGTCACCGCGGCCGCCCCGCTCATCCAGACCCGGATCCGTACGCTCGCCGAGGCGCCCGGCCTGCTCGGCTTCCTGTTCGCCCGCGAGGAACACTTCGACGTAGACCCGGGGGATGCAGCGAAGGTGCTGACCGCCGACGCGATCCCGATCCTTGAGGCCGCCGAGCGGACCGTGGCGGCCGTCGAGCCGTGGCACCACGAGGCCATCGAAGAGGCGCTGACCGCGGCCCTGCTGGAGCCGGGCGGGCTGGGCCTCAGGCCGCGGGTGGCCTATGCGCCGGTCCGGGTCGCGGTGACCGGGGGGCGGGTGTCCCCGCCGCTGTTCGAGTCGATCGAGCTGCTCGGCCGGGAACGGACCCTGGCCCGGCTGGCCAAGGCAGTCAAAGCGGCCGCAGCCTGACCGGCGGCGGCTGGCTTGCCCCGGGCCGCGGGGTTGCTGCGTAGGCCAGGTCGGTTTCGCCGGGCATCCGGCACCTCCGTCCCCGGGGCAGTCAGCCTGGCAGGCCGGCCGGACCGCGTTCTACCGTGAACACCCCCACGCCGAACGGCCCTAGCGTCACGGTGCCGTTGGCCGTGCCGCCGTCCAGCGGGCGCAACCGGCCGCCCGAGGGCAGCTGCGGCTTGACCGTGACTGGCTCCGCGGCGTGGCTCACCAGCCAGCCGAACTCGCGGCCGTCCTCGTGGACCAGGACGTCCGCCGCCACCCGCGGGTCGTCCACGGTGACCGGGCGCCGTGCCCCGGCGTCGCCGGCCAGCGCGTCGTACAGGGTGCTGACCGCGCACGGGTTCACGTCCGGGGTGAGCGCGGCCATGTACTCGACCGGATAGGTGCCCAGGATGAGGGAGCCCGGCCCGGCCCGGCGGCGCAGCAGGGCCGGCCGTCCGTGGCCGTCCACGGCGAGCACCTCGGCACCGTCGGGGCGCACGGGCAGGTAGCTCCGGCCCCATTCGGTCCCGGCCACCGGGAAGGTCAGCCGCGATCCGGCCAGCCGCTGGCCGAAGTCCGCGGTGAAGGTCAGGGTCAGCTCGGTGTCCTCGATCCGGGCCGGGGCGCCGTAGCCGAGCTGGTGCTGCACCCCGAACATGCCGTTCAGCCGCGCGTACCACGGGCCGGCCTGCACCGGGTGCGGGCCGGCGCAGTAGGACACGTACACCGTGGCGCCCGCCCCGGCCAGGGCTTCCAGCTGATGCCAGCCCGGGCTGAGCAGCTGCTTGGCCGACGGCAGCAGGTAGAGCTGGGCGCCGGGCCCGAGGCCGAGGCTCTCCCGGGTCACGGCGGGCGCCAGGTCGGCGAGCCGGGCGGACACGTAGGCCTGGTGGAGCACGTCGGCCAGGTAGGTCCGGTCCGCGTCCTGGGTGAACGGGTAGGCGGTGTCCAGGTAGGACGGCACGACCAGGGCGGTGTCACTATCCGCCCGGGTGCACCGGGTGATGTCGGCCTGGTCGAGGACGGCGGCGAACGCGGCCATCTCCGCCAGTTGCGGCTTGGCCCGGCCGGTGCCGTCGGTCAGGCCGAAGTGCATCTCGAAGGCGTGGTGGCGGTAGGGATCCTGGCCGGACAGGTGGTCGTAGTCGGTGTTGTTCCACGCCATCCAGCCGGTCGCGCCGGCCAGCAGGGAATTGTGCAGCACCTGCCGGTAGTAGTGCGCGGCGTGGGCGTCGGCGACGAAGTCGGAGCTGGTGCCGAACTCCTCCAGCACCACCGGGGTCCCGTAGGTGCCGGCCAGCTCACAGGCCCACGCAGCCGCGTAATGCTGCCGGGTGAGATCGTTGCCGACGGGGTAGACGTGCGGTCCCAGGAAGTCGCATTGGCGGGCGCAGTCCGCCACGGAGAAGCCGTTGTCCGTCCCGCTGATCTCGATGCCCCAGGCGCCGTCACCGAGTGAGACAGGCTGAGTGCCACCCGCCGCCCGGATGGCGCTGATGATCAGCTGGGCCCAGGCGCTGATCACCTCCCGGGGATGGCCGCTGCCGCCGTAGATCGGCATCTCGTTGGAGACCAGCCAGCCGCTCACCGCTGGGTGGCGGGCGAACCGGCGGACCATCTCCCCGGCGAACCAGGCCTCCCGCGCCACCATCCACACGTCGGCGTACAGGTCCCGCCCCTGGCGCCAGGCCGGGTCCCAGTTCTCCCCGGACATGTGGCCCACCAGGAAGGTGGGCACGGTGGTCAGGCCGGCCTCGCGGTGCCGGTCCAGGAAGTCGGCGAACCGGCCGGCCATCTCCTCATCGATCCGGCCCGGCTCGGGCATGAAGTCGGGCCAGTAGCAGAACGACCGGGTCATGGTCAGGCCGTTCTCGGCCAGGACCCGTAGTTCCGCAGCTATCACGGCCGGGTCGTAATGCCGCCACATGAGCGGGCCGCCGGTCCGCGACCAGAAGTTCGCCCCGATCCAGGCAACGGGCTGCTCACCCACGCTGACCTTGGCGGCGTTCCTGTGCATCCGGGCGGCTCCCCTCTGGACCGGGCAATCCCGCGCGCCGCGCCAGGACCCCGCAACCGAATCACTATACCGGTTAAGCGGCAAGCATCCAGCGAGGCCGGAAAGGGCCGCCGCGCGTGGCTGCCGGGCCGCGACCTGATCATTACACTGGCCAGCACAGTTGCGGTGGGCCGGTTGCGGCGGGCGGGAAGGTATCGGGTGAAGCGTCCGACCATTGCGGACATCGCGCGGCAGGCCGGGGTGACCAAGGCGGCCGTCTCCTTTGCCCTGAACGGGCAGCCGGGGGTGTCCGCGGCGACCCGGGAGCGCATCCTGGCGATCGCCCGCGAGGTGGGCTTCCAGCCGAGCAGCGCCGCCCGGGCGCTGTCCGACGGCCGGGCCGGGGCGTTCGGCCTGATCATTGACCGGCCGGCCCGCACGCTGGGGGTCGAGCCGTTCTTCATGCAGCTGATCTCCGGCATCGAGGCCGAGCTGTCGGGTGACCGCCTCGCCCTGCTGCTCACGCTGGCCGAGGACCAGGAGGCCGAGATCGCGATGTACCGCACCTGGTGGGCGCAGCGCCGGGTGGACGGGGTGTTTCTGGTCGATTTGCAGATCAACGACCGGCGCGTGGCCGTGCTGGAAGAACTGCGGATGCCGACCGTGGTGATCGGCACGCCCGCGGGTGCGGGCGCGCTGCCGGCGGTGTGGCAGGATGACGCGGCGGCCACCCGGGACGTGGTGGAGTACCTGGCCGGCCTCGGGCACCGCCGGATCGCCCGGGTGACCGGGATTCCCCGGTTCTGGCACACCCGGATCCGGACCGAGGCGTTCCGGGACGCCGCTCAGGCGCTGGGCGTGACCCCGGTGGTCATGGAAAGTGACTACACCGGCGAGGAGGGGGCGGCGGCCACCCGGCGGCTGCTGCGCGGTAGCGCACCGCCCACTGCGATCTTCTACGACAACGACCTGATGGCGGTGTCGGGACTGGCCGCCGCGCAGCAGATGGGGATAGACGTGCCGGCCGAGCTGTCCCTGGTGGCGTGGGATGACTCGCCGCTGTGCGGCATCGTGCATCCTGCGCTCACCGCCCTCACCCGCGACAACGCGGCGAGCGGGGCCCAGGCGGCGCGCAGCCTGATTGCGGCGGCGGGCGGGGCGGAGGTGCCGCACCACCAGGAGGCGGTGCCGGTGCTCACCGTGCGCGGCAGCACCGGGCCGCCCCGGGAGGCCGCCCAGCCGGCCGAAGCCGTGCCGTAGCCGGCCGGAACCGTGCCGGTGCCGCTGCCCACGGCCGGTGCCGCGGGAGGGTTCAGCCGGCCGCTTCCACCAGCGGCTGGCTGGCCTCCGGCTGGCCGTGGGCCGGCTGGCTGGCCTCCGGCTGGGCGCCCGCTGGCTGACTGGCCGCTGGCTGACTGGCCGCTGGCTGGCTGGCTGCCCCGGCCGCGGACGGCAGCGCCCGGGCGCGGATCGTGTCGCGGTACCACCGGAAGCTGTCTTTGGGGATCCGGGTCCCGGTCGGGTAGTCGACCCAGACCAGCCCGAACCGCTTGGAGTAGCCGTAGGCCCACTCGAAGTTGTCCAGCATGCTCCAGACGAAGTACCCGGCCACGTCCACGCCGACCTCGCGGGCGGCCGCCACGGCGCGCAGGTGCGCGTCCAGGTAGGCGATCCGGTCCGGATCGTGCACCTGGCCCTCCGGGTCCACGTAGTCGCTGCAGGCCGCGCCGTTCTCGGTCACCAGCAGCGGCACCGGCGGGTACTCGCGGTGAATCCGGATCAGCAGTTCGGACAGCGCGGCCGGTTCCACCTCCCAGCCCATCTCGGTCCGGCGGAAGCCGGGCCGGCTGACCGTCATCACCTGGAGATCGGCTTCGACCGGGTCCGGGGCGGCCGCGGGGAGCCAGTGGCCGGCCGCGCGGGCCTGCGCCCCCCGCGCAGCGTCGGCCACCGTGCGCGGTGAGTAGAAGTTGATCCCGAGAAAGTCGAGTGGCTGGGAGATCACCGCGAGATCGCCGTCCTGGATCACGGTGAATCCCGGAGCCTGCGTCTCGTAGTGGGCGAGCGCGTCGGCGGGGTAGCGGCCGCGCAGCACCGGGTCGAGGAACAACCGGTTGCTGTTCCCGTCTGCCCGCCAGGCCGCGGCCACGTCCGCCTGATGGCCGGTGGCGGGCCGGATGGGCGTCAGGTTGAGCGAGATCCCGGCCGCGGCCGCGGGAGCCGCGGCCCGGATCGCCTGCAGCGCCAGGCCGTGCCCGAGCAGGAGATGGTGTGTGGCCGCGGCGGCGGCGCCCACGTCACGGCCGCCCGGGGCATGGTGACCTGAGCCGTAGCCCAGCCATGCGGAGCACCAGGGCTCGTTGAGGGTGATCCACCGCTCGACCTGATCGCCCAGGGCCCGGATCACCAGCTCGGCATACTCGGCGAACCGGTAGGCCGTGTCGCGCTGGGGCCAGCCGCCGGCGTCCTCCAAAGCCTGTGGCAGGTCCCAGTGGTACAGCGTGAGGACCGGCCGGATGCCACGGTCCCGCAGCCCGTCGGTGAGCCGCCGGTAGAAATCCAGGCCCTGCTGGTTCGCCGGGCCCCGGCCAGTCGGCTGGATGCGCGGCCAGGACACTGAGAACCGGTAGGCGTCCGGGCCGAGGTCGGCCAGCAGGTCCAGATCCTCCCCAGTGCGGAGGAAGTGCCGGCAGGAGACGTCGCCGCTGTCCCCGTTGTGCACCTTGCCGGGGGTGTGGCTGAACGTGTCCCAGATAGAGGGGCCCCGGCCGCCGGCCGTGACGGAACCTTCCACCTGGTACGCAGCGGTGGCCGTGCCGAGCAGGAAGCCATCGGGGAAAGAGACGGGATCTCCGCTGGTCACTGACAAGGCCGCCTGCCTTCCGCCGCAACGCCCGCCACCGCGGCCTGGCGGCCACGCCCTGGGGAGCCCTCGTGCTGTTGACTTAACCGGTATAGTATCGGCCGGGCGGGGCACCCGCAATCGCCGGGCCGGGTGGGCCGGGTGGCCGGGGCGGTGTGGCCGCAAGGTGTGGCCGCAAGGTGTGGCCGCAAGGTGTGGCCGCAAGGTGTGGCCGGGGCGGCGGGCGCCGGCCGTTACTCCGGTATCGTTTCGCGGGCAGGTCCCGCATTCGGCTAGACTGCTCTGGCGCGGGCAGGAGACGTCCGGTTGGACGAGCCGCCGCGATGGGGTATGGGGTAATTGGCAGCCCGACGGGTTCTGGCCCCGTTAGTCTAGGTTCGAGTCCTGGTACCCCAGCATCGCTGCTGACCGGCAGGATCGCCGCCCTGGCGATCCTGCCGTCGCTTTTCGTGGCTCAGTCGCCGTCGCACACCTCGAAGTCGGCGAAGTCGAACCCGGGGGCCACCACGCAGGCCACCAGGGACCACGGCGCCGCGGGGGCCGCCTCACCGGCCGGTTGCTCCGGGGTGGCTGACTGCCAGGCCCCGGCCGGGACCAGGACCTGGAGATGCTGGCCCGCTGCCGGGTCCGGACCGACCACCCGGGTTTCGTCCCCGATCAGCAGCATCATGGGCGCACCGCCCTGCCAGAGCCACAGTTCGTCGCCGCGCACCCGGTGCCAGGCGGATCGCAATCCGGTCGGCAGCAGGTACAGGATGGCGGTGGCCAGTGCCCGCTCCCCGGGCCAGCCCGGCGGCACGGTGCGCATCCCTGACCGGTACGTCTCGCGGTAGAAACCGCCCTCCGGATGCGGTTCCAGCCGCCACCGCCGTACCGCCGTGGTCACGTCCATACCCTGCAGAATGCCCCGCGTCGGTCGCTCTGATCCGCACCCGGGCCCGGGCGGACGCCAAGCGGCCCGGGCAGGGGGGGATTGCCCGGGCCGCGGCGGGCCGCCCGTAGTCCGGGCGGCCGGTGTTAGCGCTGGGGGTCAGGTCCAGCGCCGCCTGCGGGGCCGCCGGCGGCCCGGCTCGAGGCCGGTCAGCCGGAGCAGGATCAGCAGGATGATCGCGCCGAGGATGGAGCCGAGGATTCCCGCCGCACGCAGTGAGTGCACGGCGAGCGTGTGGTACTGGATCAGGTTCTCGATGAAGCCGCCGAGGAACGAGCCGACCACGCCGAGAGCGATGGTGCCGAAGAACCCGATCGGGTCCTTGCCCGGCACTAGCAGCCGCGCGACAGCGCCGGCAATCAGTCCCACGATGAGCAGGATGATGATGAATGCCAACATGCCCGGCATGTACCCGTGGCGACGGACAGCATGCACGAGTTCGGGGGGTTCCAGATTCCTGGAAGTTGCCGTGATCTTGGTGAACGCTTTACCTGGACGGTCGGCGCTGGACGGCGGCCCGGCCACGAGGGAAGTGCTGGTCGTGCCCGGCGATCCTGATGCGGCGGCGGCTGGCGGCCCGGTGGCTGTCCAGTTTGGCGTCACCGCGCCCGGTACCCTACGATGCAGTGGCTGGCCCCGTCGTCTAGTGGCCCAGGACGCCGCCCTCTCAAGGCGGTAGCGGCGGTTCGAATCCGCTCGGGGCTACTCATGAAGTAGCAGGTCACAGGCCCGGTTCCCGCTCCAGGGAGCCGGGCCTTGATCGTCTGTCCGTCGTTCGTCCGTCCTCACCGTCACGCACACCGTCACGCACAGCGGTCTCCGCATAATTCGGCGCGGTAGAACCGGTGGGTCTCGCCTGTGCGGCCGGTACGCCCTTCTGCCGGTTGGCAGTCGGCGAGCGCCCCCGGCTGCGCGGGCATATCATTGGCCGCGATCGAGCGCGTGTGGTCAACGGCCAGGCAGGGAACCGCAGTGGCGGAGGATGACTGGATGAATGAGGGCTCCTCCGACGCGGGGGAAGTGCAGGTCGACCTGCACTTGGACCGGCCGCACCCGGCCCGGGTTTACGATTATCTGCTCGGCGGGAAGGACAATTTCGCCGCCGATCGCGCCGCCGCACAGGCCGGCTTGGCGGCTAATCCGAATTCTCGAATCCCGCCCCGGGAGAATCGCATATTCCTGCGCCGGGTGGTGCGTTTTCTCGCCGGCGAAGCGGGCATCAGCCAGTTCCTGGACATCGGCACCGGTATCCCGACCTCGCCCAACGTCCACGAGATCGCGCAGGACGCGAATCCGCAGGCGCGGGTCGTGTACGTGGACAACGACCCCATCGTGCTTGCGCATGCGCGAGCCCGGCTGACCTCCGGCCCCGTCGGCAAAACCGCCTACATTGACGCTGACGTGCGCAACGTCAGCAAGATCCTCGACTCCGTTGACCTGCGCCAGACCCTGGACATGACCCGGCCCGTCGGATTGCTGCTGATAGCGGTCATGCACTTCATCGGCGACGAAGACGACCCCTGGGGCCTGGCTGCCCGGCTGCTCGCCGAACTGCCCGCGGGCAGCTACCTGGCGCTGTCGCATCTCACCGGGGACTTCGACCCGGCCGCGTGGGAGGGAGTGGCTGCGGTATACCGGCGCAGCGGGGTAACCATGCAGGTCCGTCCCCTGGCGGCCGTCGAGCGGTTTTTCACCGGCCTGGACGTTGTGGACCCCGGGGTGGTCTCACTCCCCAGATGGCGCCCTGACGCAATCACCATCGGCCAGCCGGAGCAGCCAACCGATGCGGCCGTCTCGGTATACGGCGGTGTCGGCCGCAAGCCTGAGAGCTCGTAGTAACGTCCTGTGTCCATGCGTTTGGAGATGCGCTGGCATCGCGCGGACGGGGTGCTGCTGCCGCTGGCACTGTGGCGTCCGGGCCCGGGTCACCGGATGATTTCCAGCGCTGTCACCGGCGGCGGTATCGGGCCGCGCCAGTGGGTGCTCAACGCGCAGGTACCGGCCTCGTACCGCCGGATGGACCCGGCCGTGCACGTCGCTGAGCTGGCTGCTGGCCTGGGCCTGGCGGGCGAGGGCGTCGGGTTGCTGACTGCGGCCCAGGTGAGCGATGTCGTCCAGGGTAATGACGAGGGGGTGCGGGTGGCGGCCACGGTCGGCCTGCGCGTCCCGGCCTGGGCGGCGGTGCCGCCGGGGACGGCCGATGGTGAGCTGTCGCCGGCCTGGCGGCCAGGCACTATCAACATCATCGTCTCGGTTCCCGTGCCGCTGCGCGACGCGGCCTACGTGAATGCCGTCGTGACCGCGACCGAGGCCAAGACCCAGGCCGTGCTGGCGGCGGGATTCCGCGCTACCGGGACCGCCTCGGACGCCATCTGCGTCGCCGCCCCGGCCGCGGGCCAGGCCGAGGAGTTCGCCGGACCGCGGTCGCTGTGGGGCGCGCGGATCGCCCGCGCGGTGCACTCGGCGGTGCACGCTGGAGCGGTACGGTACGCGGCGAAAGCCAGCCCAGCGTAGCCATGCGCACCCGGATCGTTCGCCGGCCGCGGCCGGGGCCACCGGCATCCTGGATCCGTTTACCGCCACCGGGCGACGGCGGCCAGGTGGGAAGAACGTGGCCGGGCCGGGCCCGCAGCCTCGGTTACCGGCCCGGTGGCTGGGGCTGCCTGGCCAGCTGGGTGGGCGACGGCACAGGCCAGCCGGGCCAGGAAGCCACCCGCGACGCCTCCGGCACACCGGCTGATGACATCCTGGTCGATCCCGGAGGCAGCCAGGCCAGGGGGTAGCCGGTAAGTCCCGGTCAGCCTCAGCAGCGTGCTGCGTTCCCCCGCCTGGGCGAGTGTGATGTCGGCGTCCAGGACCGGGAAGCGCTGGCCGCCGGGCCCCGCGGCTTCCCAGCGCAGCGGCAGCCGGGCCGAGGCGTCCTGGGTCGCCAGCTCCCCGAGCCGGACCCGGGCTAGCCGCAACGCGCCTGGCAGGCATCGCACCGACCCGGCCCGGGCGAGTTCCTGGCTGCCCGCGCTGTAGGCGTCCTGCGAAACCGCCGTCACTATCCCGCCGACGGTACGCTTCGCCAGCCAGGCCGAGGCCGCCGGAAAGCTCATGTCCAGAGTGATCTCACGGTTAATGAACACAAGTCCAGTCCACCCGTCCGGGGCATGACGGGGCCAGGGGCGCAGGTCTCTGCTACCCCTGCCAGATGTCCAGGCCTTCAGTCACGGCACGCCGCTGGCCGCGGTTCAGGGAAACCGCGGCCAGCGGAGCGTGGGCGTTTGTCAGTTGCAGGTGGTGCCGTTGAGGGTGAAGCTGGCCGGGGCGGCGTCGCTGGCCGTCCAGGTGCCCTGGAAGCCGGCCGAGATATTACCGCCGGCCGGGATCGAGGCGTTGTAGCTGGCGTTGGTGATCGTCACGCTCTGGCCGGACTGGGTGGCCGTGCCGTTCCACGCGTTGGTGATCTTCTGGTCGCCCGGGAAGGTGAACCTCAGCGTCCACCCGCTGACCGGGGTGCTGCCGGTGTTGGTGATGGCCACGTTGGCCACGAACCCGCCGGCCCACTGGCTCGCGGTCGTGTAGCCCACCTGGCAGCTGGACCCGCCCCCGCCGCCGCCGCCGCCGCGAGGAGGCGATCACCCAGGTGAACGTGGCCGACCCGGACGCGCCGGTGCCGTCGCGGGCGGTGACCGTCACCGTCGAGGTCCCGGCCGCCGCCGGCGTGCCGGAGATCAGCCCGGTCGAGGCGCTGACCGACAGGCCCGCGGGCAGGCCGCTGGCCGAGTAGGACAGCGTCTGCCCGGAAGCGGAATCAGCCGCCTGGATCTGCACACTGGCCGCCGTCCCCACCGTCCCGGCCTGGTTACCCGGGCTGGTCACCGTCACCGTGTTCCCGCCCCCGCCACCACCGCCACCGGAGGCGGTGCCGACGGTGATGTTGGAGCTGCCGCTGCTCTGGTATCCCTCGGTGGCGAGGATCATGTAATTGAAAGCGCCGAGGTTCATGCCGTGGCTGGCCCACGCGCTGTAGAAGTTGCCGGTGGTGATGGTGCCGCCGGTCCGCTTTGACTGGCGTACGGCCCAGTACTGGTTGAAGGTGGCGGTGCCGATGATCGAGGGAGCATTGGTGCGGGTGGTCTCGTAGATGTCGTAGGTGCCGCCGTCGCTAGTGACGGTGCCCTGGTAGGTGCCGGTGGGCCGGTAGCTGCCCCAGTTGTTGACGATGTAGTACTCCACCAGCGGATTGGTGGTCCACCCGTAGACCGACAGGTAGGCGTTGCCGGACGGGCTGAACGTGCCGGAATAGGTCACCGTCCGGGGGCCGCCGGTGGCCCAGCCGGTGCCGGCCACGAAGTTGCCCGCGTTGATCCAGGAGGTGGAGTAGTTGCCGCCGGACCCCAGGGTCATGCAGGCCGATCCGGTGCCGGCGGTCCAGAACGAGTAGAAGTAGCCGTTGCTGGTGCCGGTCTGGCTGGAGCATAGGCTGGCGGCGCTGGCCGCGGTCGGCGCGAACGTAGCGGCTACGGCCAGCGTTAACGCGCAGGCACCACCGGCCAGCCGCCTGAGACGGCCGGGCCTGCGGCGCGGCGGGTCGGCGGGGGCGTCGTTCATGGGCAGGTTTCCTCCTCGAGACGGCCGGACGGTCAGCCAGGCCGCGTGGCACGGACCCGGGCCGGACGGCTGGTGGCCGCAGCATGAGCCCCGCCCGACCCGGCCGTCAACCGCCCCCAGAAAGGTTGCGGAAACCTGTTGCGGCGGAGTCAGCCCTGGCCACCGGCCTTACCTGGCCGAACCAGCGCCGGGTGGGCCGGGGCAGCCGCGGCCGGATCACGGGGATCCGGGCTGACGTTGCCGAAAGTTTCGGATGCGGCTGCCCCGCCGCTGTGCCGACGTCAGTCGGCGAACCCGCGGCGATCTTCCCCGCTTTCCGTGCTGCGGTGCGGGCCCGTTCCGCGGTGCCCAGGCGTGCTGCCCAGGAACTGACCGGCCGCGCCGCGCAGGTCAGCCGGGGGGCGTGGCGGTGCAGCCCAGGCAGGCGGGCCGGTGAGCGAAGTAGGCCGGGAGCCGCGGGGAGTCGCTGGCCGGGTTCGTCGGCAGCAGCACTGGCGGCCGCGGCGGCTGGCTGAAGTTGAAGTCGGCGACCATGTTGCCGAGCACCCGTGCGTCCTCCCGGACGTCCGGGCGCGGGTCGGGGCGGCCGTCCGTCTGCGGGTTCAGCCGGGCGCCGTGCAGGAAGTCGTCCTCGATGAACTTGAGGTAGGCGTCACTGGACAGCACCTGGTGGTCGATGGACCCCTTGCGGGCGTACGGCGAAATGGTGATGGCGGGTACCCGGAGGCCGTAGCCCGCCTGGTCCACGGCGGGCGGCACGACGTGGTCGTAGAAGCCGCCCCAGTCGTCCCAGGCCAGGAAGATGGCGGTGGAGTTCCAGTCCGGGCTTTCCATCGCCGCGTTGATGACGGACGTCACGTACGCCTGGCCGCGGTGCACGCTGGCCGGCGGGTGCTCGCTGTCTGCCCCGGACGGGGTTACCCAGCTGACCGCCGGGAGCGTGCCGGTCTTGGCCGCCTGGAAGTACGAGTCCAGCGACTCGATGTTCTTCTGCTGGTGATCGGCCTGCACATCGGTGAACATCGGCAGCGGATTCCAGATGCCGAGGGTCTGCACGTTCTGCTTGACCGCGGCGCAGGTCTCCGCCGAGTCGTCCGCGCAGTCCGGCTGGGTGCCCGCCTGGACGTAGTAGGCCCAGCTCACGTGGTGCAGGTACAGCAGCCAGGTGATGTCGGTCCAGGCGAAATCAATCGACGTCTTGCCGTCGGCCAGTTCCGCGGTGACGGCCTGGTCGA
Source organism: uncultured Actinomycetes bacterium (assembly GCA_963837515.1). Lineage (GTDB taxonomy): Bacteria > Actinomycetota > Actinomycetes > Streptosporangiales > Streptosporangiaceae > RYN-230. The sequence goes on along the minus strand of CAWINT010000006.1, from coordinate 516,004 downwards.
AGCCGGAAACGTTGTATGGGCCGACGATGTCAGACTTGCAGCTCATCGGTGACCGGTTGCGGCATTTGGCCGACCATTCCGACACCAGGTACAGGTGGTCCGGCAGCGACCACGCTTTCACCGGCTCGAACATGTGGTCGTCGAGCGTGAACTCCTTGGCGTAGATCCAGTAGTTGGGGATCTCCGCCGCCGTGTGGTAGCCCATCACGTCCGGCGACCTGGTGACCGCGCAGGCTGGGTCGGCCTGCTCGTGACAGCCCTTCCGGGCTAGCGCCCGCTGGAGGATGAACCCGTTCATCAGGCCGCCGTTCACGTCGGCCACGGCGTTGCGCTCGCTGTGCGGGCCGCCACCGTTGCTGTCAGCGGTGTCGTGGTAGGGCCGGGTGCAGTTGCCCGCCGGGTTCGGCACGCACACCGCGGGCTGGCCGCCATGCATCGGGATGCCGTCGGCGCCGGGGAAGGTGCCGAAGTAGCTGTCGAACGACCGGTTCTCCTGCATCACGATGATCACGTGCTTGATCTTGTGAATACCGGACGGGATGAGGTAGTGACCGGTGGGGCCGCCCGCGACCTGGTTGGCCGGCACCGGCCCCATGCCGGTCACCTCGATACCGAACGGCATGCACGCGGCCGTCACGGCGGCCACGACCAGGCCACTGAGCATGAGACATACCGAGCGGAGGCGAATGCGCCTCGTTCCCATCCGCGAGCCCTTCCAGGATGCCGGAATCAGGCATCCAGCACCCGGGTGCCCGAACCGGCACCACACTGACCCCGGGCGAAAAACTATCCCAAAATGGGTGTGTGCCGCAGGCGGGTGGCAATGGTGTGCAGGTCCCGCGCCGGCCCGGTCAGCCACTGCCCGGCGGGCCAGGCCGTCAGCAGGATGCGCTCCAGGCGCAGGCCGGTGATGGTCACCGGGCGCAGTGTCCCGGCCGACAGCTCAGCCGCGACGGCCGGGGAACTGAGCACGGCCGGGGCCTGCCCCCGCGGCCACTGCGGCGGACTGACTGACCCTAGGGGCCGCTGTGGCCGGGGCCGGGGCCGGGGCCGTGGTCATGGCCGTGGTGCGGGTGCGCCAGGGCCCCGGTGACCACGACCGTGCTGCCGGGGCGCAGCGCCCCGGCAGGCTGTACCGCCACGACCGTCCCGGTCGGCTGCGGCCCCTCGCGCGCCCAGGTGATCTGGACGCGCAGCCCCAGCCGGCGCAACCGCTGGGCCACCGCCCGGACCGGCCGGCCCACCAGCGCGGCCGCGCTTACCTCGGCCGGTCGCGGGGCGCTGGTCGAGACGGTGGCCGCCACCCGCGGCGTGCCCTGGGCCCGGGCCGGGCCGCCTGGCCCGGAACCGGCGCTGAGGAGCCAGGCCAGGCCGGCCGTTAGGAGGGCAAAGGCCAGGCCCAGCGCGGCGGCCGGCCGGCCTGGCCCGCGGCGGCCAGCGGGGCGGCCCGGTGCTGGCGGGCCGCCGGGGGAGGCCAGGATCGCGGTCCGGTTGTCCGGCCGCGTCCGGCCCGGCCCGTCCAGGCGGGCAGCGGGCGCCGGGCCGGCCAGCGCCGCGGCGGCCGGGTACTCCCGAGGGCCCGGCCCGGTCCGGGCCCGGGTGTCCCGCAGCCGGGCGGCCCACCGGGCCACCTCGGCCGCGCCGGCCGGGCGGGCCGCCGGATCCTTCGCGGTGAGGGCGCCGACCAGCGCGGCGACCTCGGCCGGGTGCGGCGGGCTGAGCGGCGGCACCCGCCCGTGGCAGTGGGCCATGGCGATCTCGACCGGCGTGCCGGTGAACGGCGGGACGCCGGTCAGGCACTCGTACCCGACGATGCCGAGCGAGTACAGGTCGCTGGCGGCCGTGGCGGGCCGCCCGGTGATCCGTTCCGGCGCCAGATAGGCGGGGGTGCCGACCACCGTCCCGGCCCGGGTGAGCGAGGCCGACCCGGCGGCGTGCGCGATCCCGAAGTCGGTGACCTTCAGCTGGCCGCCCGGGCCGAGCAGCAGGTTGGCCGGCTTGATGTCCCGGTGCACCAGGCCCGCGGCGTGCGCGGCCGCCAGCGCGGCGGCGGTCTGCGCGATCACGTCCAGGACCCGGGCCGCGTCCAGCGGCCCGCGGGCCACGACGGCGGCCAGCGACGGCCCATCGACCAGTTCCAGCACCAGGAACGGCTGGCCGTCCTCGCCGTAGTCGTACACCTGGGCGATCCCGGGATGGGCCAGGCCGGCCGCGTGCCGGGCCTCGGCCCGGAACCGGGCCAGCGTGTGCGGGTGCTCGGTGTAGCCGGGGTGCAGCAGCTTGACCGCTACCGGGCGGCCCAGCGCCGTGTCGCGGGCGCGCCACACCTCACCCGCGCCGCCGCGGGCGATCCTGGTCTCCAGCCGGTAGCGGCCCGCCAGGATGAGCGTGCTGGCTTCCATAACGCGGGCGACTCTACCGGGCCCGCGGCCCGCCGCCCGGCCGGTTCGCCGACTGGTAACCCGGGGCGTGACGGGTGGTCCGGCAGAAAGCGATCCTGGAACCGGTCGCCGCTGCTATCGAGGCCGAACGGCCCCTGCGGGGTGGCTCCGACGCCACCCTGCTCGCCTGGCGTGGCGGGTGCCCGGCAGCCGGTCAGCCGGTCAGTTCGTATCCGGCCTCGTCCACAGCCGCGCTGAGCGCGGCCCGGTCCGGCAGCGGGTCGGCGGTGACCCGGACCGTGCCGCTCGGCAGGTCCACGTGGACGCCGGTCACCCCGGGCAGCCGGCTGATCTCGCCCTGCACGGCGGTCACGCAGTGCCCGCAGGTCATGCCCGCGACGGTGATAACGGTCTCGCTCACGGCAGTGTCCTCACGACGGCGACGGCCCCTTCCTGGCCCGCGGGCACGGCTGGCGCGGCCATTGCTGCCTGAGCCCAGCGGCAGCGGAATTATTACACGGTGGCTCATTCCGGCGGCTCCCGAATCGCAGATCTTACCCGCCGCCATCTTCATTGATGCCAATGGTGGTTATCCAGTCTCATACCCGGGGGTGGTATTGCCGATACCCTGGACGGGTTTCCCGGGATACCTCCGGGGGGTTATTAGTGATCCCATCTACATCGATTAGTCAGCCGCCGGACATCGGTCTCCACCGGGGACTTTGCTGAGGTTGCGGGTCATGGCGGCGGCCTTCTTAGCGGCCGCTCTTGTCTAGGGGATGGAGTGCCCTCTACTGTTCTGCCTACCATCCCTCGGTGTCCCGGGAATACTGGGCCGCTGCGGGCGGGAGCGCTGTGTGGCGTGACCAGTAGCACGTGACGACTGGCATTTCCGGCCGCACGCCGGCCCTGGGCAGCTGGTGGGCGGGCAAAAGTGTGAGAGGAGATATCCGGGATGAGTGAGATGGCCGTCGCGGGTGGCCGGGCCGCGTGGCGGGAGCGGTTGGGCGCCGAGGCCCAGAGTGCCTGGCACCCGCCCGGCGTCCGGCGGGTGCTGCAGCTGGCACTGGCGGCCATCTGGCTGCTGGACGCCGTGCTGCAGTATCAGTCCTTCATGTTCACCAAGGCGTTCGGCCAGATGCTCGCCGGGACCGCCGCGGGCAACCCGTCGGTGATCGCCAGCCCGATCAGCTGGGAGGGCCGCCTCGTCGAGCACCACGCGGTGCTGCTCAACACCGTCTTTGCCACGATCCAGCTGCTGCTGGCGCTGGGGATTGCCTGGCGGCCCACGCTTCGGGTGGCTCTCGCCGCCTCGATCGTCTGGTCGCTGGGCGTCTGGTGGTTCGGTGAAGGGCTCGGCATGGTGCTGACGTCCGACGCGAGCCCGGTCAACGGCGCTCCCGGTGCCGTGATCATCTATGCGCTCCTCGCCGTGCTGCTGTGGCCCTCCGACCGCCATGCGGCCACCGCGCCCTTCGTCGCGGCTCGGGCCGTGGGCGTGCAGACGGCCAGGGTGCTGTGGCTGGTGCTGTGGGGCAGCCTGGCCTACTTTGCCTTGCTGCCCGGGAACCGGACGGCGCAGGGCCTGAGTGCCATGGTCGGCGGCATGGCCGACGGCCAGCCGGGCTGGCTGGCCAGCCTGGACAACCACGCCGCGTCGCTGCTGGCTCATCAAGGGCTGGCTGCGTCCATCGTGCTGGCGATAGCCCTGATAGTGATCGCGGTCGGCGTCTATCTGCCAGCCCCGGCTCTCCGGGCCACCGTGGTGCTGGCCATCGTGGTGGCCGCGCTCATCTGGATCTTCGGGCAGGCGTTCGGCGCCATCCTGGCGGGCGGGGCGACCGACCCCAACTCCGGCCTGCTGCTGATCCTGCTGGCGCTGGCTTACTGGCCGGTCAGCAGGATGCCCGCGACGGCACCGTCAGCCGGCCACGAAGCCGACGAGGAAGGGGCAACGGCATGATGGGGATTCCCGACTTCATCCTGGACTTCTTCGCCGCGCTCATGCTGCTGGTGGCGGCGGTGAGCGCGGGCCGGCTGGCCCTGGACCGGCCCTGGCGCCGGGGTGTCATGGACGCGGACATCGATGGCGCGCATCTGCTGATGGGCATCGCGATGGCGGGCATGCTGGTGGCCAGCCTGAGCACGCTGCCCAGCGGCGCCTGGACCGCGATCTTCGCGGTGCTGACCGCCTGGTTCGCCTGGTGCGTCTACCGCGAGTCGCGAAGCCGGGGCATCCGCGTGCTGGTGGACAGCCACCACGCGCCGCACCTGGTGCATAGCGGCGCCATGGTGTACATGTTCGCCGCGATCACCACACCCGCGGCCGGCCACGGGTCGGGGATGGCCGGCATGGGCGGCGCCGGCGGGATGCCGGCGCTGGCCGCGCCGGTGCTGGCGTTCATCTTCGCGATCGTGCTGGCCGGCTATTCGGTGGTGGACCTGGACCGGCTGTCCGGGCCCGCCCCGCACGGAAGCTGCCTGCCCGCCGCGGAGGTCGTACTGGCCGGCGCCGTCCTGGCGGCTGCACCCGCCGGGGGCGGGACGGTGCGCCCGGGGGCGGCCTCGGCCGCCACCGTCCGGCCGGAAGGCGGCGTGGCCACCCTGCCGGATCAGGCCGCCGGCCCGGACCAGCCGGCCGGTGTCAGTGCCGGGACCCCGGGCCGCACCGGTGGCTCGGTCCGCGACCTGCTGCTCAGCCAGCGGACGGCGGCGGCTTGCCGCATCGCCATGGGTGTGACCATGGCCTTCATGCTGATCATCATGATCTGACCTGGCCCGACACCCCCTCGCAATGCTGCCCCGGCATCCCGGCCGGGGCAGCATTGCTGTTCCGGCATCCCGGCCCGGGCAGCATTGCTGTTCCGGCATCCCGGCCCGGGCAAGCCTGGGCGGGCCGAGCGAGGACGCCGCTTCAAACCAGTGAGACTGGCTCCTCTTGCGTGGTGGCGGTGGTGGCGGTGGTGGCCCGGCGGGCGATCGTGCGGGACCCGCCTGGCCCCGCCCCCGACGCGGAGCGACCCGGCCCGGCGGGGACGGCCCCGAAGCGGCGCAGCCGGACGCTGTTGCCCACCACGAAGGCGGAGGACAGCGCCATCGCCGCCCCCGCGATCAGCGGATTGAGCAGGCCCGCGGCGGCCAGTGGGATCGCCGCGATGTTGTAGCCGAAGGCCCAGGCGAGGTTGCCCCGGATCACCGCCAGCGTGCCGCGGGCCAGCCGGATCGCGTCCGGCACTGCGCCGAGGTCGTCCCGCAGCACCAGCAGGTCGGCGGCGCTGATCGCCACGTCGGTGCCGGTGCCCAGGGCGATGGCCAGATCGGCCGCGGCGAGCGCCGGGCCGTCGTTGATGCCGTCGCCCACCATGGCCACCCGGTGCCCCTGGGCCTGCAGCCTTCTGATCATGGTGACCTTGTCCCCCGGCAGCGCCCCGGCGATCACCTCTTCCGCGCCGACCTGGCCGGCGACCGCCTGCGCGGTGGCCTGGCTGTCCCCGGTCAGCAGCACGGTGCGCAGGCCGAGGTGGCGCAGCTCGGCGACCGCCGCCGGAGCGGTTGGCTTGATCATGTCAGCGATCGCGACGGCCCCGCGGGCCTGCCCGTCCCAGCCAGCCAGCACGACGGTGTTGCCCGCCTCTTCCGGCCCGCGGCAGGCACGGGCCAGCCCGTCCGGGATCGCCATCTCCAGGTGGCTGAACAGGTCGGCCCGGCCGATGATCACCTCGCAGCCGTCCACCGTCCCGCGGGCCCCCAGGCCAGGCATGGCCAGGAACCGGTCAGCCTGCGGGAGCCCGGCCACCTCGGCCCGGGCCGTGTCGGCAATGGCCACCGCCACGGGATGCTCCGAGGCCTGCTCCACGGCCCCCGCGTAGCGCAGCAGCGCGGCCCGGCTGGTGCCGTCCGCGGTGAGCACCTCGGTCACCCCCATCACCCCGGTGGTGACCGTCCCGGTCTTGTCCAGCACCACGGTGTCCACTGCGTGGGAGGATTCCAGGGCCTGGTACCGCGTGATAAAGATGCCGAGCTGCGCGCCTCGCCCACAGGCCACCATCAGGGCGGCCGGGGTGGCCAGCCCCAGCGCGCACGGACACGCGATGATCAGGACCGCCAGGGCCGCGCTGAACGCTTGTTCCACCGGGCTGCCTGCGAGCAGCCAGCCGGCCAGCGTGAGCCCCGACGCGGCCAGCACCGCCGGGACGAACACGGCGCTGATCCGGTCGGCCAGCCGCTGGATGGCCGCCTTCTGCGACTGGGCCTGCTCGACCAGGGCCACCAGGTGCGCCAGCTGGGTGTCCCGGCCGACCTTGACCGCCCGCACCACCAGCCGCCCGGTCACCACCACCGTGCCGGCGGCCACCAGGTCGCCCACCCCGGCGTCGGCCGGGACGGGCTCGCCCGTCATCATGCTGCGGTCCACCGCCGACTCGCCGAACTCCACCTCGCCGTCCGCGGCGATCCGCTCCCCGGGCCGCACCACGAACCGGTCCCCCGGCCGCAACCGGGCGACCGGGACCTGCCGCTCCGTCCCGTCCGGCGCCAGCAGGCACGCTTCCCGGGCGCCGGCCGCGGCCAGCTCGCGCATCGCGTCCCCGGCGTCCCGGCGGGCCCGGGCCTCGTACCACCGCCCGGCCAGCAGGAAGGTCGTCACCGACGCCGCGACCTCCAGGTAGATGCCGCCGCCGGAGGCGTGCAGCAGCATCTGCCCGACGCTCATCCCCGTCTGGCCCTGGTCCAGCACGAACATCGCGTACAGCGACCAGGCGCAGGCGGCCGTGATGCCCAGCGACACCAGGGTGTCCATGGACGCCGCCCCGTGCCGGGCGTTCCGCAGCGCCGCGGCGTGGAACGGCCAGGCCGACCACACCACCACCGGCGCGGCCGCTGCCACCAGCACCCACTGCCAGCCCGGGAACCGGGACCAGGGGAACAGCGACAGCAGCACCGACAGGTCACTCAGCGGGATGAAGAACACCAGCGCCACGATCAGCCGGTTCCGCAGGTCCCGGGCCCGGGCCGCCTCCGCCCCGTCCGGCGCCGTCTCCGGCTGCCCCGCGCCGGCCTCGGCCAGGTCCGGGAGTTCTGCCTGGTAACCGGCCTGCACCACCGCGTCGATCAGCCGCTGCACCGGGACCGATTCCGGCGCCGAGACCACCGCCCGCCCGGTCGCGTAGTTCACGGTGGCCGAGACGTGCTCGATGGCGTTGAGCTTCTTCTGCACCCGGGCGGCACAGGCCGCGCAGGTCATCCCGCCGACCGCGAACGCCAGTTCCCGGGGCGCGGATGGCTCGTTTCCCGGCACCGCCGCTGCTGACACGTGCTCCCGCCCTCCAGCATCCACCACCGCCCCGAATGTATCGAATACCTGCGGCGTCGGCCTAGTGAGGGCCTCGGCAGGTGCCAGCGCGCCCGGGCCGTTACGCTACCCATCAGCAGCGTCCGGGCTACCTGGAGGAATGAGGACCAGCGGTCATGGATCTCCCCGGCTGGGCGCCCAGCCACGTGGGCACCCGGAGCAGTAAGGAACCGGACCGTTCCGGCAGCGCGGGACCGACGGTGAGCGCGGCTGCCAAACTCGGCGGTTTCCTGCTCCTGCTGGCCGCGATCTTCGCCGGCGCGTACGGGATGGGAAAGCACCTGGGCCCGGTCAGCACCAGCCAGTCACCATCCGGCGGCGGGAGTCCCATGAACATGGGCGGCGCGGGGCCGGTGAACATGGGCGGGCAGCCGGCCCAGCAGGCCCGGCTCCGGGGCGGCCGTCCGTGAGCGATACCGGCGAGCTCGCGGGCGAGCAGATCGAGTTCGTCGTCAGCGGGATGAGCTGCGGCGCGTGCGCGGCCCGGATCGAGCGGCGGCTGAACCGGCTGGACGGCGTCGAGGCCACCGTCAACTTCGCGACCGAGCGGGCCTACATCACCAGCACCGGCGGCCGGGCCCCGGACGAGCTGATCAGCGTGATCGAATCGGTGGGCTACCGTGCGGCGCGGCCAGCCCGGGCGACGGCGCAGCAGCCTGCAGGGGATGAGACGGCCCGCCTGCTGCGTCAGCGGCTGGCCGTCTGCCTGCCGCTGGCGGTGGCGGTCATCGCGATGGCGATGGTCCCGGCGGCGCAGTTCCCGGGCTGGCAGTGGCTGAGCCTGGTGCTGGCCGGCGTCGTTGCCATCTGGGGTGCCTGGCCGCTGCACCGGGCCGCCTGGACCGGTCTCGGTCACGGCACGGCCACCATGGACACCCTGGTCAGCGTCGGCGTGACGGCGTCCTTCGGCTGGTCGCTGTACGCCCTGCTGTTCGGCGGCGCCGACATGCCCGGCATGACGATGCCGTTCTCGCTCACCTTCGGCGCGGCCAGCGGTCACACGCTCTACCTGGACGCAGCGGCCGGGGTCACCACGGCGGTGCTGGCCGGGCGGTACCTCGAAGCCCGGGCCAAGCGGGAATCGGGTTCCGCGATCACCGCCCTGGCCGGCCTGGCGGTCAAGACCGTCGCGGTGCTCCGGGACGGCGGCGAGCAGCGGGTCGCGGTCACCGCGCTCGCCGCCGGGGACCGGTTCGTGGTCCGCCCCGGGGAAAAGATCGCCGCCGACGGCATCGTCGTCGAGGGCCGCTCGGCCGTGGACGCCTCGCTGGTGACCGGCGAATCGATGCCGGTCGAGGTGCGGCCGGGCGATGAGGTGATCGGCTCGTGCGTCAGCATGAGCGGGCGGCTGGTCGTGCAGGCCACCCGGGTCGGCGCGGACACGCTGCTGGCGCAGATCACCCGGCTGGTCGGCCGGGCCCAGATGAGCAAGGCCGCCGCCCAGCGGCTGGCCGACCGGATCGCCGCGGTGTTCGTGCCCGCCGTCATCAGCATGGCGGTGGCCACGCTCGGTTTCTGGCTGGGGGCCGGCCTGTCCGGGGCGGCCGCCTGGAGCGCGGCCATCGCCGTGCTGGTGGTCGCCTGCCCCTGCGCGCTGGGGCTGGCCACGCCCACCGCGCTGCTGGCCGGGGTGGGCCGCGGGGCGCAGCTGGGCATTCTGGTCAAGAGCGTGCATGCGCTGGAGTCGGCCCGGCGGATCACCGTCGTCGTGCTGGACAAGACGGGGACGCTCACCACCGGGGCGATGACCGTGCAGGACATCGTGCCCGCCGCCGGCCTGGGCGGCGCCGCGGGGCCTGATCCGGGGGAACTGCTGCGGCTGGCGGGGGCGGTGGAGGACGCCTCCGAGCACCCCATCGGCCAGGCGATCGCCCGCGAGGCGGCGGCCCGGCTCGGCCGCCTGCCCCAGGTCACCGACTTCGCCAGCCTCCCCGGCGATGGCGTGACCGGGAAGGTCGATGAGCACGAAATCACGGTCGGCAGCCCGCGGCTGTTCGGCGGGCCGGGACCGCCCGTCGACGCCGGGCTGCGGCAGGCGGTGGCGGCCGCGGAGAGTGCGGGCAACACGGCCGTACTGATCGGCTGGGTCGGCCAGGCCCGCGGCGCGTTCGTCGTCGCCGACGAGCTCAAGCCGGGTAGCCCGGAGGCGGTCACCCGGCTGCGCCGTCTGGGCCTGCGCCCGGTCCTGCTCACCGGGGACAACGAGCGCACGGCGCTCGCCGTCGCCGCCCAGCTGGCCATCCCGGCGGAGGACGTGGTCGCCGGGGTCAGGCCGGACGGGAAGGCAGCGGTCGTCCGCGAACTGCAGGCCAGCGGGAACCGGGTCGCGGTGGTCGGCGACGGGGTCAACGACGCCGCCGCGCTGGCCCAGGCCGACCTGGGCATGGCGGTCGCCTCCGGCACCGACGCCGCCATCGGCGCCGCGGACCTGACCCTGGTCGGCTCCGACCCGGCCAGCGCCGCCGATGCCATCCAGCTCGCCCGGGCCACCCTGCGGGTCATCCGGGCCAATCTGGCCTGGGCGTTCAGCTACAACCTGGTGGCCATCCCGCTCGCCGCGCTCGGGTACCTGAACCCGCTGTTCGCCGGCATCGCCATGTCCGCCAGTTCGCTCATCGTCGTGGCGAACAGCCTGCGGCTGCGCCGGTTCGCGCCGCAGCGGCCCGCCCGCCGCCAGCTGGCCCCGGCTGCCGCCCAGCCCGCGCCCGCCGTCCAGGCCGTCCCATGACGGCCACCGCGCCGGCCGACGCGGTGGCCGCAACCCGCTCCGACCGGCCGGGCCGCGGCCGGATGGCCGAGCTGCTCAGGGCCGCGGCCGCGCCGGTGATCTGCGCCGCGGCGGTGACCGGGCTGCTGTCGGCCTGGGTGATCACCGGGGGTGCGGGGACCGTGACCCGCAGCCAGGTACAGGTCAGCCTGGCTGCGGTGCCGATGCGCGCTTACCTGCCCGGTGCCGCCGCCGCGATCCACCGGGCCGGCATCTACCTCACCATCCACAATCTCAGCGGCGAGCCGGACGAACTGCTGTCGGTCCGGACCCCGGTGTCCCATCACGTGGTTCTGATCGGCCCTTCCAGCGCGCACGGCGCCCGGCCGGTCGTGGCCGGGCTGCCACTCCGGGCCCACGGCAGCATCACGCTCAGCCCGCTGGGCGCGGATGTGGTGCTGCTGGACCCGGTGCGGTACGAGACCGACATGACCGTGCCGCTCACGCTCACCTTCCGGCACGCGGGACAGGTCCAGGTGAACGCCTCGGTCACCTCTCCCGGCTCCCCCTGAGCCCGGCCGCTGGCGGCTCGGCGGCGGTCCGCCGGCCGCTGAGCGCTCGGCGGGTTCCCCGGGTCAGCCGGCCGCCGTCCCGGACGCGGGGCGCTTGTCCACCGCTCCGCTGGGCGATATCAGGTACCAGAGCCCCATATTCTCGGCCTGGCCGGTGGCCTGCCCCGGCTCGCGATCGCTGCGGTATAGGTAGAGCGGCCATCCGTTGTAGGTCAGCTGCCGGGCACCGCCGACCCGGCGTGCCGTCCCCAGCAGCGCGGCCCGTGCCCCCGGGCCCGCCACCGGGCGCCGGACGCTCGCTGGCAGGGTCAGCGGCGGCCACGCCTGGGCGCACACCCCGTAGCACTGGGAACGTCCCCGGTGATCGGGAACGTAGATGTACAGCGTGAAGCCCCGGCCGTCGGCCAGGACCCGGCCCGCCCCCGGCACCGTCCGGGCGCGGACCTGGTAGGTAGCGGAGCCGGCGGCGGGGTGGCTGGCCCCGCACCCGGCCACGCCGGCGGTCACGGCGCAGGCCAGCAGCAGCGCCAGGCAGGCACGAGCGGGCACGTCAGCCGGAGGAGCCGTAAGGGATGGGGACGTTGACGACCTGTTCCCTGGCCCACCCGGCCGGTGCCTGGCCCAGCGCCCACACGGTCAGCTTCGTCTGGTGCGCGGCCAGCGCCTCGATGCCACTGCCCGGCCCCGGCACCAGGGACTGGGTATCGGCGGGGAGCGTGGCCAGCGACCGCCAGTTGCCCCCGGGGCCAGCTACGGTCGCGCCCCGGCTCCCGGACAGCACCAGTCCGACCGAGCCGTCTGGCCCGAACGACGCCGACCGCACGTTGCGCCCGTGCGTCCGCAGGCCGGGGGACAGCACCCACCGGCCGGAACCACTCGCCCAGCCGGCCACCACCGTGGCCGCGCTCGTGCTGCCCACCGCCAGCAGGGCCACCTCACGGTCCCCGGCCGTGCTGAGCCGCAGCACCGTGACCGGCTGCCCGGCCAGCGCGGCGGGCAGCGTGGGACCGGCCGCCTGCCACCCGCCGCCGGAGTGGGCGAAAATGCCGGTGACGCCCGGCCGGGTGCAGGCTCCCGCGGCCAGCGGTGCGCCCCCGGGGCTGAACGCGGCCGCCGTGAACGTGGTCAGCCCGCACTTCCGGCCCGCCGCCGTGGCCGCGAGGGACGGCCGGGTGGCCAGGCTGGCCCACCCGGCACCGCTGTCCCGCGACCACTGGACGCCGTGCGCCGTCAGGGCGATGAGAGCGCCGCCGACCGGGCTGGTGGCCAGCGCGTCGGGGACATCGGCCAGTCCCGCGGTGAGCTGCCCGGTGGACCAGTGGACGCCGTTGTCGGCTGAGCTGACCAGCGGGGAGTAGTGGATGTTCTGGCTCGGCCGGAAGGCGGCCAGGAAGGACCGGCCGGCCGGGCCGGCCAGCGCGAAACCGCCGTTGCTGGCCATGCCGGGCGGCGTGACCAGCTGCCACCTGGCCGTCCCGGACGGCCGCGCGAACAGCTGCCAGAAGTTGTTATGGCTCGCCGCCGACCCGCCCAGCTCCAGGCTTGCCCAGGTCGCCCCGGACGTGGCGGCGGACAGGGCGAGGGACGGGGGCGGCGGCAGGGCGACCGTCGGGGCCGCCTGGCTGTGCTGCGAACCGCAACCCGCCGCCAGGGCCGCCACCGCCAGGATGGGCGCGGCCCGCCGCCACGGCCGGATCATGACCGGCCCAGGTACTGCCGCACGTCGTCGGCCAGCAAGACGGCGAAGGAGGCCTTGGTCGACACGGTCCCCGGTCCCGGGTCGTCCTCGAATTCCTCGCGGATGTGGCCGGTCCGGTCGATCACATACGCGACCTCGGTATGCCCGACCATGGAGCCGGCGGGCTCGACCTCCGCGGCGATGCCGTAGTCCTTCCAGACCTGCCGGAGCTGGGCCAGCGGCCCAGACAGGAACAGCCAGTTCGGTACCTGGCTCATGCCCTCCTGACGGGTGAAGGCCTGGGTGTAGTTCAGCTGGTAGAACACCGGGTTGGTGGCGATCGCCACCAACTCGACATGTCGCGCGTTCGTGCCGAGGAGCTGGCCTGCGGCCCGGAACTCCTGGGCGATCAGCGGGCAGTCGCTGGTGCACACCGGGTCCAGGAAGGTCAGCAGTACCACCTTGCCGCGCAGGCTGGCCAGGGTGACGCGGCGGCCCCGCTGGTCGGTGAGGTGAAACTCCTTGGCCGGGAAGTTCATCGGGGCCACCGAGCCGGCCAGTGACTGGGCCAGGAGCGGTGCTGCGTTGGGGTTGGCCTGGGCCGCGGCCATGGGCGCGGCGCCCAGCAGGACCACGCCCAGCGCCCCGACGGAAGCGACGGACCCGACGGTGGCGGCGGCGACCGACCGGTGCAGCGCGGCCGGCCGTAGCCGCTCTGGCCACCGCCGACCGGCACCGCCCGCGGGGACCGGTGCCGGGGCGGGACGGCCGCCCGGCCCGGCCGCCGGCTGCGCGGCGGGTTCGGGGGCAGGCTGCGCGGCGGCGGCCTCGGCGGCGGCCTCGGCGGCCGGCTGCGCGGCGGGCGCCGTCACGGGCCCGGGCACCCGGGTCAGCGCCAGGTAACCGCCCACGGTCACCAGCAGCACCGGGATCATGCTGTTCGGGTCGGTGCCGAGGCCACCGAAGACCCCCATGTCCTGCACCAGCACCCAGCTGGCCAGGCACAGCACCCCCAGGGCGGCGACCGCCGGGAGCAGCACCGGCCGCCACGCCGTCAGCAGGGCCACGCCGATCAGCGCGAGCGCGGCCACCACGAACAGGTTCACCGCGAACCCGTGTGCTTCGTCGAACGAGGTGAACGCGTTGACCAGCGCGGTGATGGAGTGCGGCTGCGAGGTCTGCGCCATCGACTGGGTCATGCTGGCCAGCGAGCCCGGCTGGCCGTGCGTGGCCCCCTGCCAGAACCCCCGGCCCGGCCAGGCCTGCAGGACGGCCATCCCGGCCAGGAACGCGCCCAGGCCGGCCAGGATGGCCCGGCCCAGCCGCGGCGTGCGCCAGGCCGTCTCCGGCAGCGCGATGAGCGCGCCGGCCGCGCTGTAGCACAGCGCCGCGCCGGGGGCGCCGAACAGCCAGGTCAGCCCGGGCGCGAAGATACCGCCGAACGACTCGCCGAAGACCCAGACCACCAGCCCCCAGCCCACGCTGGCCAGCCCGGCGGCGCGGGACCACCAGCCGCTGGGCGCCACCAGCAGCCAGATGCCGATACCCACCTGGATCCACACCGCGGCCGAGGCGGCCTGGATGGGGTGGTAGGACCAGCTCGTGCCCGCCCAGTTCACCACGTGCTGCACCCAGGCCGGCGAGCTGGCCGCGGTGGGCTCGATGACCTTGGACGGCAGGCCCACCGCCATGGCCGGCTGCGCCTGCAGCACGCCGTCGAACAGCCACAAGATCCCGAATCCGATCCGGAGCACCCGCCGCCCGGTGGGCTCCGCGGGCCGTCCCGGCCCGTCCGGCCCCGGCGCGGCTGACGTCCCGGGCGGCCGCCAGGCCCGGGCGCTGCCCCAGGCCAGTGCCAGCAGGATGACGAAGGCGAGAGCGATCATCCCCTGGTGGGCCAGGGCCGCGCGGAATGCGGCTACTACCGTTGGGTCGTTGGCGTTGATGCCAGAATTCATCCCTGGCACGAGTCCGGCCGCCCTTCTGCGATCCAGCGACTAGTGGCATACCGGCTGGCCCAGACAGCCGCGTGCGCCGGGCCCGGCCTGGGGCACGGATGCCTTCCGGGTACCGGGTGCGCGCTCCACTATCTAACACCCCCGGGGTCAGGAAACCGCACGTGGCCACCCAGATCGTTCCCCATCCTTGACACGCCACGGGGGCGGCGGGTGCCACCGGCCCCGCCCCCGGGCGTGGGCCGCGGCGGTCACCGGCCCCGGTCGGGCCGTTGGGTGGGGAGTTCATGCTTCATGGGTGATGCCGCTGAACGGGCCGGGCGCGAGCATGACTTCGGATCACCTGCTACCGGAGTGGAGCCGGGCATGGCTTTGCAGCACCCCAAGTCCCCCGAACGGCGGACCCGTGACCTGTCCGTGCAGCCGTTGTTCGGGCTGGAACCCGGCCGCATCCCGCGGCGCCGGCTGCCCGAGCACGAGATACCGCCCGAGGTCGCCTACCAGATCGTGCACGACGAGCTGATGCTGGACGGGAACGCCCGGCTGAACCTGGCCACGTTCGTCAGCACCTGGGCCGAGCCGCAGGCGCAGCGGCTGATGGCGGACTGCCTCGACAAGAACATGATCGACAAGGATGAGTACCCGAACACGGCGGAGCTGGAGAGCCGCTGCGTGAGCATCCTCAGCCACCTGTGGCATGCGCCCGACGCGGCCCAGCCCACCGGCTGTTCCACCACCGGTTCCAGCGAGGCGGCGATGCTGGGCGGGCTGGCCCTCAAGCGGCGCTGGCAGCAGGCGCGGCAGGCCGCGGGGAAACCGGCCGACCGGCCCAACCTGGTGATGGGGACGAACACCCAGGTCTGCTGGGAGAAGTTCGCCAACTACTGGGACGTGGCGATGCGCCAGGTCCCGATGGAGGGGAACCGGTACCACCTGTCGGCGGCCGAGGCCGTCAAGGCGTGTGACGAGAACACCATCGGCGTGGTCGCGGTGCTCGGCTCGACCTTCGACGGCTCCTACGAGCCGGTGGCGGAGATCTGCGCGGCCCTGGACGAGCTGCAGGCCAGCACCGGGGTCGACGTCCCGGTGCACGTCGACGGGGCCTCTGGCGCGTTCATCGCCCCGTTCCTCGACCCGGATCTGGAATGGGATTTCCGGCTGCCCCGGGTGGCCTCCATCAACGCGTCCGGCCACAAGTACGGGCTGGTCCCGCCGGGGGTCGGCTGGGCGGTCTGGCGGGACGCCAGCGCGCTGCCGGAGGACCTCATCTTCTGGGTCAACTACCTCGGCGACAACATGCCCACGTTCGCGCTCAACTTCTCCCGGCCCGGCGCCCAGGTGGTCGCGCAGTACTACAACTTCCTGCGGCTCGGCTTCGACGGCTACCGGCGGGTGCAGCAGTACTCGCGGGACGTCGCCACGGGCCTGTCCGGGCGGATCGCCCAGCTGGGGCCCTTCGAGCTGCTCACCCGCGGCGACGAGCTGCCCGTCTTCGCCTTCACGCTGCACGGGGACATCCGTAACTTCACCGTCTTCGACGTGTCCCGGGCGCTGCGCGAGCTGGGCTGGCTGGTCCCGGCGTACACGTTCCCGCCCAACCGGGAGGATCTGGCCGCGCTCCGCGTCGTGGTGAAGCGCGGCTTCACCCACGACATGGCCGACCAGCTGGTGCACGACCTGCGGCGGCAGCTCCCGCACCTGGAGAAGCAGGCCGCCCCGGTGCACGACAAGGACAGCGGGACCGGCTTCCACCACTAACTGGACGCGGACACGATCAGGTAGAGGCTGTCACCCAGCAGCCAGCAGCCGACGACCAGCGACAAGATCACGATGGCCTGGTTGGTGTGCCGGTCGATCCAGGCCCGGATCCGCTCCAGCCGTGCGCTGGCCGCCTCCGGGGCGAAGGCGGCGTACAGCTCCATGACCAGGTAGCTGGACGTGGCCAGCAGGCAGAACGCGATCAGCGCCAGCCAGTCACCGGCCGTGGACAGCTTCGCCTGCACGACGGTGGCCGCGCCCGCGCCCACCAGTCCCCATGGCTGCAGGAAGATGCCCATCCCGATCGCGGTCAGCAGCGACAGCCGGTCCAGCCGCGCCATCCAGGACGGCGGCTTCCGGGGCGCGCCCCGGCGCTGCCACCGCCGCCACGCTATCCAGATCAGCCAGGCGCCGATGGCCGCCTTGACCGCCAGGGCCGCGGTCGACGGCGGGCTCTGCGGGGCTGGCGGCTTGCCCCCGGTCAGCAGCAGGACGGCCGCGATGACCGCCACCAGGGAGGCCAGCCAGCCGAAGATGAACCCCAGCCCGTTCCGCACCCCCCGGCTGGCCCCGAGGACCAGGATGAAGGCCACCAGCGTGATCGGCTCCAGGGTGATCGCAAGCCCGATGATCAGGAGGTTGAGTACCACGCGCGTCTCTCTCTGCCGCTTCCGTCCGGATCTTGCCGCGCCCGGCCGGCGCACGCCTCCTCCCTAACGGATGATCAGGCGCCGGTGACCAGCCACCGCCCGGGTGCCGTCCAGGGTCCTGCCCGGAGTCCAGCTTTGGGTTCGTCCGGGATCCGTCCGGGTCCCGCCGGGGGCCTGGTCGGCCGGGTCTGACGCGGGCGGCTTAACAACAGCCGCAGTTCCCGGGCCCGCCGGACCGCTTCGCCCCGGCGGTTGGCGCCCAGTTTGCGGAAGCTGCTGCGCAGGTGGGTCTTGACCGTGTTGACCGACACGTGCAGCTGGTCAGCGATCTCCGCGGTGCTCAGCATCCCGCTCGCCTGCCGGAGCACCTCGCGCTCCCGCTCGCTGAGCGGAACGACGACGATGGGATGTTCCCGGCCGGGCAGCGTGCTCCCGGCCGCACCGGGGCGGCCCGGCGCCGCGGCTCCGGTCGGCGCCGGCCTGGTCCTGGGCGGCCCAGGGGTGGTCCTGGGTGGCCCAGGGGTGGTCCTGGGTGGCCCAGGGGTGGTCCTGGGTGGCTCGGGGGTGGTCCTGGGTGGCTCGGGGGTGGTCCAGGCGGGTGTGGCTGACCCCGGGACCGCGTTGCACAGGCGGCGCAGCAGGTGGGCCAGCCGGGCGTCGCGCCGCAGGACCGGCTCGAGCCAGGGCCGCTCCAGCATGAACGGCAGCCGGAGTTGCTCCGTGCGGGCCAGGCGCAGCGCCTGCTGCAGCGCGCGCTGACCGCCGACGGGATCCCCGCTGCGGTACCCGAACACCGCCTTGACCAGCCAAGCCGCCACCTCGCCGGAGTCGGCCGCCGGGCCGTCGGCCGATCCAGCGGCGGCGCTGAACGCCGCCAGCGCCTGGTCGGCGGCAGCCAGGTTCCCGGCCGCCAGCCAAGCGCGCGCCCGGGCGATCGCCGCGGCGGGCGGGTTCCCGGCCTCCGCGCGCCGGGCCGCGTCCAGGGCGGCCCACGTGTCCCCGGCCGCGGCGTGGGCCTGGGACTGCGCCAGGGTCAGCCGCGCGTCGAGCCAGCCGGGCGGCGACCAGCCGCGGCGGGCCCGGGCGAGCAGCGGCAGTGCGGCGCGGGGACGCCCGGCCGCCAGCCGGTGCTGCGCCTCCACCAGGCAGGCCAGGGCGGAGATCAGCCGGTCCGGGCTGGTCCGCAGCGCCTCCTGGGCCCGGGCCAGATGGCGGCCTGCCTCCGGCAGCCGACCCCGTTCCAGGAGGACCCAGGCGAGCGCCACCTCAGCGGCTGACCCGCCCGGCGAGGCGGTCTCGGCGGCACCATCCAGTCGGCCGCGCACCGCGGCTACCAGCGCGCGGCGGCCGCCGAGTTCGGCCCCCAGGGCGGTGCCGGCCTGGTCCGTGGCGCCGGCCTGGTCCGTGGTGCCGGCCTGGTCCGTGGTGCCGGCCTGGTCCGTGGTGCCGGCCTGGTCCGTGGTGCCGGCGGCCTGCAGGAGCGCGGCTGCCTCGGCGAAGGACCCGCGCCACAGCTCCACCATGCCCCGGTCCGCGAGGAACTGCGCCCGCGCGCCGGGACGCGACGCCAGCCAGCCCGCCGGGAGGCTGGCGAGCAGGTTGTCGATCTCCGCGGTGGCCGTCTCGGCCGCGCCGAGGTCTCCGCTCCGACGGGCCAGGGCCAGCCGGACCTGGGCGGCGGCCACGTGGGTCGCGGGCTCTTCTCCGGCCGGGAGCCGGGCCAGCTCGTGGGCCGCGGCGCCGAGCAGCCGGGCCGCGGCGTCAGGGTGGTGATCGCGCACTGCCACCGCCGCGGCGGCCAGCAGGGGACCGGGGTGGCCCGCCAGGGCGCCCGGATCCACCTGGCGGAACTGGTCTGCGATCGTCCCGGCCGCCCGCGGATCCAGCAGCGGCGCGACGGCCAGCTCGTCGATGACCGGCCTGGCGGCCAGTTCCCAGTCGCCGGCCGCGACGGCCTGGCTGACCGCCTCGGTCAGCCGGCCGTTCCGGCGGAACCAGCGGGCCGCCCGGCGGTGCAGCTCGGCGATGTCGGAGCGGGTCTGGCGGCGCAGCTTGAGCCGCAGGAAATCAGCGAATACCGGGTGGTAGCGATACCAGCCGTGCCCCAGAGGCTCGATGAACCCGTTGCCGCGGGCCAGCGTGGACAGCGCCGCGGCCGCCTGCTGATCGCCGGTCAGCGCGCCCGCCAGATCGTCGCTGACCCGGCTGACGATGCTCGTCTTCAGCAGCAGGTCCCGGTGCCGGGGGGACTGGCCGTCGAGCACCTCGTCCTGCAGGTAGGCCAGGATGGCGCTGTCCTGCACGCCGAACTCGGCGGCGGCCTGATCCGGATCGGGCTGGCCGCGCAGCGACAGCGCGGCCAGCCGCAGGCCCGCCGCCCACCCGCCGACCCGTTCGTGGAGCGATCCCAGGGCGGACGGGGACAGCCTGATGCTGTGCTGGGCCAGCAGCAGCCCTGCTTCCGCGGTGGTGAAGGCGAGGTCGGCGGCGGTCACTTCGGTCAGTTCCCCAGTCAGCCGGAACCGGTGCAGCGGCAGCCGGGGTTCCGTCCGGGACGTGATCACCAGGTGCAGCCCCCGGCTGGCCTGCCGGAGCAGGTAGGCCAGCTCGTCGAGCAGCCGGCGGTTGGTTACCAGGTGCAGGTCGTCGAGAACCAGGACGACGGGCGGGTGCTGGGTGGCCATGGCGGCGGCCAGCCGGAGCAGAGCGCCGTGGCCGCCCGGGGCGCCGTTCGGGCAGGCCGGCCCGGCGCCGGCCCGGGCACGCCCGCCCGCCGCAGGGCCTCCGTAACGTGCCGCCAGAAGCTGCCCGGCCAGTTGTCGTAGCTGTCGACCGATACCCAGGCCACCGGCCCGGGGCCGGTGCGGTCCGCGGCCCACGCGGCGGCGGCGACCGTCTTGCCCGCCCCCGGCGGCCCCGCCAGCACCGTCAGCGGGCGCTGGGCGCCCGCCGCGATCTGGTTCGCCAGCCGGGGGCGCCGCACCAGCCAGCTGGGCAGCGGCGGTGGCGTGAGCTTGGCGGCCAGGACGTTCTCCGTGGCGCCCGGCGCGGCATGTTCCGGGAACGCCACGTGGGCCACTGATGCCAGCATCGGACTCCCCCCGGCCTGGCCCGGCATCCGCCTGTGCCCGGACCAGGCACACAATCGCCCTGCGGTACCGGCTAGTGCCGCAGGGCATCCCCGTCACCTGACGAAGATCATTCCCACTGCACCACGAACCGGCCGGGCCGTCAGGAGCCTTCCGCGCCAGAAGCCCGGGACCTTCGTCCCGATCCGGCCGCGGCCCAGCTCACCGCCGGACGGCGCGCAGCAGCAGGTAGTCGATGATCCGGTGGCGCCACAGCAGCTCCACCTGTCGCAGCAGCAGCCTCGCGGCCGCCCGCTGGCCCGGCGGCGCCGTCGTCCCGCTGGCCAGCCGGGCCGCGGCCAGCCGGATGGCCGGGGCGATCACCCGTCCGCCGCACAAGGTGACCTGGACATCCGTCAGGCCGGCCGCTCGCGCGGCCGCGGCGATCTGCGCTGCGGTCATGGCCGCACTGGGACGGAGCCCGAACACCCGCAGCTGGGTCAGGCCGGCCAGCAGCTCGGCGGGGCTGCGGGGCCACCGCTGGGTGGCGATGTCGGACATGCTCAGTACCCCACCGGGACGGAGGATCCGGTAGCACTCGTCGAAGAACGCCTGCCGGGACCGGAAGTGGAACGCCGCCTCCACGCTGATGATCCCGTCGGCGGCGCCGTCGGCGACCGGCAGCCGGCCGGCATCGCCGGCCACCGGCGCGGCCGCGGCCGCGCGCAGCGCCGGACGGCCCGCCGCCAGCTGCCAGGCGGTGATGTTCACGGCCAGCAGCCGACGCGGCCGGGCTTCCTCGGCGATCACCGGGTCCTGTGTGCCGAGGCCGTTGCCCACGTCGATGAGCACGCCGTCGGCGGGCAGCGGGGCGGCCAGCGTGCGCACCAGCCGGCGGCAGGCCGTCCCGGCTTCGCTCTCCGAGCCTGGCCCCTCCCACAGGCCCAGGTTGAGCCAGCCGGGGGCCACCGCCAGGAAGAAGTCGGTGCCGATGCTCTCGTAGACCCGGGCGGCCGGATTCCGGCCCTGCCGGACCAGCGCGGCGGCGTGGCGTACGTGTGCCACCGTCCACCCGGCCGCCGGGCCGCCCGCCGGCCTCACCGGGCGCTGGCGCCGCGTTGCGGTAGCAGGCCGCCCTCCGCGGCCTCACGCTCCGGCTTGCCGGGCAGCCCGCGCACCGCGGTAATGATCAGCACGGCGATGAAGGCCCCGGCCACCGGGCCGGCCACGTAGACCCACCAGCCGGTGTAGTCAGTGCTGACGATGTCCGGCCCCAGCGAGCGGGCCGGGTTCATCGAGGCGCCGCTGATGGGACTGGCGAACAGGCCGAGCAGGGCGACGGTGGCGCCGACCGCGATGGCGGCGTTGTGGCCGATGCTCCGGCTGCCGGTGGCGGTGTTCAGGATAATGCTGACCAGGATGGTGGTCAGTACGATCTCCATGACCAGCGACCGCCAGTCCCCTCCCGGTTTGGCGATGGGGTAGTTCCCGCCCGCGCTGACGTGCGTGAACATGGCCTGGAGGAAGAGCGCGGCGCCGACGGCGCCCGCCATCTGGGCCACCCAGTAGGGAATGACCCAGCCCCGGGGGAACACCCCGCGGAGGCTGAAGGCGAAGGTCACGGCGGGGTTGATGTGCAGGCCGGACAGCGGGCCCCACGCGTAGATCATCGCCATCACGACCGCGCCGGGGGCGATGACCGCGGCGGTCCGGCTGATGGGGCTACCGCCCGCGTAGTGGTTGATCACGCCCGCCCCGGCCGCCACCGTCACCAGGATGAACGTGCCCAGGAACTCGATGATCAGCCGGATCCACAGCGGCCGTTCCCGGGCTGTGTCCTTTTCGAAGTCCACCAGGTAGCGGAACCGGATCGCGTCCGCGTCCGCGTCCACGTTCGCGCGACCGGGGCCGTTCATGCTGCGTGCCACCACGTGCTCCCCTCCGTACCGGTACCGGAGGAGGCGGGCCGCACCTTCGCGGCACCACCCACGGCGGCATGGATGCCGGTCCGCTGGTCACGTGCGTGGTGGCCGGCGGCACCCGCCCGTGACGGCCAGGCTCCAGCCGGTGCTGGCTGGAACCTGGCCGTGTCCCGGGACTGCCCCGGTGCGGCCGTGCTCAGACGCGACGGCGGCTGACCCGGCGCGCCGTGCGCCGGCCGGTGCGCCGGGCGACCCGGCGAGATCCGAACATGTCGTCCTCCTTCCTGTTCCATCCGCCTACCTGCGGCGTTACCGGCGGCAGGTCACGAGGCCTGCGCGGACGTCTCCATCTCGTGCAGTTCCTTGGCCTCCGCCTCGGACATGAGCCCGATCGCCACCAGGTCCAGCGGGCTGATGAAGCCGTCGCTGATCCGGAAGCCGCCGGCCCGGGCGATCGCGTCGCGCAGCGGAACCGCCCAGTGGTGCTCCAGCAGGACGAGCGCGGCTGCGGAGTCGTTAGGGATGTCCTCGATGACGTCCCACTCCTCGGCGTCATCGAAGACGTGGATCCCGCCGGCTGCCGTCTCGGCGCCCAGTTCCGCACCGGCCTCGGCGCCCTCTTCGCCGTCGATGCCCAGGCCCACCAGGGCGCCCACCTTGCTGCCCAGCTCGATCGCCTCGTCCTGGGTCAGGTTGCTCAGGTGCTCGACCTCGAGGTTCCCCTCGGCGTCCTTGTAGACGGCCAGTGAGTCGATGACCCGCACGGTGTCGCTCTCCCGCAGCCGCTCCAGTTCGGCGATGATCTCGCCGTGAAAGTTGGGATGGCTGAACCCCAGGACGAGCAGTTGCACCGGTCCTATTGCCATGGTCTGCTTTCCTTCCCGCTCCTGTCCCTGCCCGGCCGCCCGTCCCGGTCTCCCGGCACCGCCGCAGCAGGCCACGATGATCCTCCTTAGACCTTGCCGCCGCCGCGGCGATGGCGCATCGCCCGCAGCGGGGGAGGTAACGCCGCCCCAGCCTGGGATCGGCCGCCGTTCTGCCGCCGGACGCGGGCCGCGTCACCCGGGGCGGGTGACGTGGCCCCGAGCCCGGCCGGTGAGCATGTGGTACCCGGACGCTGCTCCGGGCCCTATGAAGCGGAGGTGCCAGCGATGGCGGCGGTGAGTACGGAAGCGGCCTCCCGGAGCACGCCGGCGCAGCGCTGGATGGCCCGGCTCAGCTTCGTGCTGGTGGCCGCGGCGGTCGTGATCCTGGGCGTGTTCGCCGGGCTGAAGAGCCTGGCGATGCTGGCGGTGGGACTGGCGGCCGCAGTGGTCGGGCTGGGTGCCGTCTACGTCTTCCTCGCCCGCCGGGGCCCGCTCCGCTGGTTCGCCCTGGTGGTTGCGATCCTGGCCCCGGTCGCGGTCATCGCGGTGTGCGCGTTCGCCGCGCTGCTGTGGGTAGCGATCGTGTCCGCGGCGGCCTGGCTGCTGGCCGGGACCGCAGCCCGCTGGGCGCTGGCGGCCGGCCGGCCGGACTGGCGGATGCCCGAGCATCCGGCGGTTCCGGCGGCCACCCATCCGTTCGTGATCATGAACCCGAAGTCCGGGGGCGGCAAGGTCGGCCGCTTCGGGCTGCGGCGCAAGGCGGAGGAGCTGGGCGCCGAAGTGTTCCTGATGGACGGCCCTGGGCCGGTGGACGTGGCGGCCGTGGCGCGGGATGCGGTGGTCCGGGGCGCCGACCTGCTGGGGGTCGCCGGGGGTGACGGCACGCAGGCGCTGGTGGCGGGGGTCGCCGCCGAGCACGGTCTCCCGTTCCTGGTGATCACGGCGGGCACCCGCAACCACTTCGCCCTCGACCTGGGCCTGGACCGCGACGATCCGGCGGCCTGCCTGGAGGCCCTGCGTGATGGGGTGGAACTGCGCGTGGACCTGGGGCTGATCGGCGATCAGACGTTCGTCAACAACGCCTCGTTCGGTGCCTACGCCGAGGTGGTCCAGACGCCCGCCTACCGGGGCGACAAGCTGGGCACCACCCTGGAAGTGCTCCCGGACCTGCTGCAGGGGCAGCGCGGGGCGAAGCTGACGGCGCGGGCCGACGGTGTGGAGGTCTGCGACCCGCAGGCACTGCTGGTCGCCAACAACCCGTACGGCATGGGGGACGTCGCCGGCCTGGGCCGTCGCGGGCGCCTCGACCGGGGAGTGCTCGGCGTGGTGAGCGTCCGGGTCGGCAGCGCGCGGGAAGCCGCCGGCCTGCTCCGTGGCCGGCGCGCAGCCGGGGTGACCGTGTTCACCGCCCGGGAGGTCACTGTCAGCGCGGACACGCCGTCCATTCCGGTCGGCATCGACGGCGAGGCGGCGCTGCTCCCGGTGCCGGTGCGCTGCGCGGTGCGGCCGGGGGCGCTGCGCGTCCGGGTACCGCGGGTCCGTCCCGGCGTCCCGGCCCCCAAGCCGCCGGTGAACTGGGGCCGGCTGCGCCAGCTGGCCGCTCCGGCCAGGTCTGCGGCCTAACGTGGCAGCCGGAGCAGCTGGTCGAGGCTGTCCGGGCTCGGGCCCAGCACCGCGACGGCCACGGCCACGATCGAGATCAGCACGACCGTCACCGTCAGCATCAGCAGCCGCCGGGCTTGCTGGGGGGCCGTGAGCTGGTGCGCGGGCAGCCGGCCGAGCGCCCAGACCACGGGCGCCAGGACCAGGATGACCACGCCGGCGATCACCTCCCGGCGCAGGATCACCGCGCCGACCGCGGCGAAAGCCAGCGCGGTCCTCGTCCAGGCCAGGCGGGTCCGCTCGCGGGCCAGCCCCGGGTCACCGTCCAGCGGATCCGGCGGTGGCATCCCGTCTCCTCACTGGCCGCCCGCTGCGTGGGCCGCCTCCGCGTGGGCCGCCTCCGCCTGGGCCGCTTCCGCGTGGGCCGCTTCCGCGCTGGGCGGCTGACAGCAGAGCCCGGGTCACCGGGCCGCCGACAGCAGCAGCACGACGGCCGACGCGACGGCTACCGCCGCGATGGCGATGGCCAGCAGCCGGGGCAGCACCGACCGGGGCAGCGGCGCGCTGCGCCGCATGGCTGCCTGGTTGCGCTGCCATTCCAGGTAGGCCGTCACCGACACCAGGGCTCCCAGCACGACGAGCGGAATGCCCAGCACGTGGCGTCCCCACGGCACTCCCTTGAACGGCGGGAGCAGCTGGACGATGCCCAGGCCCGACACGACCAGCGCCAGCGCCGTCCGGTTCCAGGCCAGGAAGGTGCGCTCGTTGGCCAGCGTGTACCGCGGATCCGGCTCCCGCTCCGGGCCGGACGCCGCGGAACCGGGTGGGTTCCCACTCTCGTGACCGCTCGTCGTCCCTCCCCGCGCCATCGCGTCCCGTCAGCTCTCATCGTGGCACGGACCTGGAGTCCCGGCGGCGGTCAGGACCGCTCCGCGTCATCGTGCCGCTGGCGCCGGGGAGATCGGGCGGCTGCGTCGGCCCCACGCCAGGGGCACCGGCCGGGTCGCTACAGTGAGTTGCCAGGGTGGGCGGCGCCCCAGCGAGACCGGAGACAGCATGCACGGGTACACGCAGAACAAGGACGACTACCTCAAGCGGCTGCGCCGGATCGAGGGGCAGGTCCGTGGCCTGCAGCGGATGGTCGAGGAAGACAAGTACTGCATCGACATCCTCACCCAGGTGGCGGCGGCGACCAAGGCGCTGCAGTCGGTGGCGCTCGGCCTGCTCGAGGAGCACCTCGGTCACTGCGTGGCCGGGGCCATCGCCCAGGGGGGCGACGCCGCCACCGAGAAGGTCCGCGAAGCTTCCGACGCCATCGCGCGCCTGGTCAAGTCCTGACCAGGCGATCCGTCTCCGGGCCGGTCCTGGGCTGGCGGCCCGGCCCAGCGGGGAGGCCGTCAGGTCCGGCCGCCGGGCGGATGATAGACAGGCGCCATGGCTACGATCCACGTCTCCGCGGAGCGGACGGTGGAGGCGCCTGCGGACGCCGTGTACGGGTACCTGGTGGATATGCGCCAGCACCATGCGCACTTCCTGCCCCCCGCATTCTCGGATTTCCGGGTGGAGTCCGGCGGGGTCGGCGCGGGCACGATCACCCGGTTCCGGGTGACGGCCGGGGGCCGCAGCCGTGACTACCGGATGCAGGTGGCCGAGCCTGAGCCGGGCCGGGTGCTGACCGAGTCGGACACCGGTTCCAGCCTGGTCACCCGGACGACGGTCACGCCGCAGGGCGACGCGTGTCTGGTGCAGATCGCGACCACGTGGGACGGGGCCGGCGGTGTCGGCGGATTCTTCGAGCGGCTGTTCGCACCGCGGGCCATGCGCGGCATCTACGCTGACGAACTCGCCCGCCTGGACGCCTATGCCCGCGCCCACCGCACCCCCTGATCAGCTGCCCCGGCCGGCCGGGGGGCAGCCCGGCTGATGCAGGCTGAGCGGGGCAGCCGGCCGCGGGCCGCGGTCAGCCCGGTGGCGCCTGCGGCGGGATGGCGGAAGGGCTGGCCGACGTTTTGGGGTGGGCCCGTACAGAGGTGCCGGCCCGCGCCGGGGTAGGCCCGGTGGGCGCCTGCACGTGGGCCGACACGGCTACCGGGCAGGCCAGCGCCCACGCCGCAGCGCATCCGGACCGGCCGGGACCGCGGCTGAACCCGAGCGCCACCGCGATCAGGGTGACCGAGACCACGATCCAGGTCAGCAGCAGGGACTGGTGATACCGGCGGCCGCCGGAACGGGCCGCCATCAGGCCGGCCCGCGCTGACGGCCGCCCGGGGCGGGCCGCCGTCGCGCCGGGGCGGGCCGCCGTCGCGCCGGGACGGGCCGCCGTCGCGCCGGGACGGGCGGGCTGGATCCCCGTCCGCGCCGTCTTCCGGCCCGGATGCCGGGCCGTGCGCACGGCCCGGCGTGCCGTCCGCCGTGACCACTGCCGCAGGCCTGCCCGGGGTGGCATGTCCTCGCCCGCGGTCAGCCGGCTGAAGATGCCCAGCAGCGCGGTCAGCTTGGGGTCGGTTCCGCTGAGGTGATGCCTGATCCGGTCGAGGACCTGCTCTTCCCACGGGCTGAGGCTCATGGGCGCTCCCGCTCCCGCTTCCGCTCCGGCCGGGCGGCCGGCCCGCGCTGCCGAACGCGGGGGATGTTGCGATCAGCGCCGGGACAGCAGTTCAGCCCGCGGGTCAGGGGGACCATGTAACGCCTCCACCTGGCGGTGTGTCGGGCGGGTGCCCGGCAGGCAGCGGCCTGTGCCAGACATCCGGGAGTTACGCCAGCCTCATCGCCGACCGGCTCACGATATGTCACCCCAGGTTGCAGCGAAGCCGCTGGGAGCGACCGCGGCCTGTGGCGTTCGCCACTCGGCCGGGCGCCGGAAGCGGGGCGGATCCGGCTGGCCTCGCCCGATCCGGGGCCGGTTGCGGGACTGGCCACAGCGCGCCGGGGCGGCCCACCCGTTCCGGCATCAGCCGTCTGGGCCCAGCGCCTCGTCGAGCGAGGGATACACCGGCACGAGGGTGTCCAGCCCGGTGATCTCGAAGATCTTGGTCACGATTCCCTCGGACGCCGCGATGCGCAGATCGGTACCGCGGGCGGCAGCGATCCGCTGAGTGGTAGCGATCCTGGCCAGGCCAGCCGAGTCGCAGAACGTCACCGACGTCATGTCGATGACCACCCGCTGTACGCCCGGCTGGAACGCGGCCAGCAGCTCCTCCTGGACCTGCTGGCCGTTGCTGTAGTCGATCTCGTTCGGCAGCCTGACCACGATCGTGCCCGGCTCGCCCGGGCCGCTACCAGTTTCCACATCACCCCGCTGGAGTCACTGGCCGTGGTTTTTTCCTGGAGCTGCCGACGGCCCGCCGGCCACGGCCGGCTCGGCGGCTCCTCGACATCTTGCCGGATACGGCCGCCTTATGCTTCTCCAGCCGACGTAAGCTCGCCCCGGGCAACGGGAGGAACGCCGATGAACGGCGCGCAGGCACTGATCCGCACGCTCGCGGCCAGCGGCGTCGACGTGTGCTTCGCTAACCCGGGCACCTCCGAGATGCACTTCGTGGCGGCGCTGGACGCGGTCCCGGCCATGCGCGCGGTGCTGTGCCTGTTCGAGGGCACCGCCACCGGGGCGGCCGACGGTTTCGCCCGGATGGCCGGGCGGCCCGCCTGCGCCCTGCTGCACCTCGGTCCGGGCCTGGCCAACGGGCTGGCGAATCTGCACAACGCCCGGCGGGCGGCCGTGCCGCTGGTTGTGGTGGCCGGCGATCACGCGACCTATCACGAGCGCTACGACGCGCCACTGCAGTCGGACCTGGCGGCACTGGCCGGGTCGGTGTCCCGCTGGGTCCGGCGCTCGGCCCGCAGCGCCGACGTGGCCGCGGATGGCGCCGATGCGGTCGCCGCGGCGATGGCCCCGCCCGGCGGGATCGCCACGCTCCTGCTGCCGGCCGACGTGTCCTGGTCGGAGGGGGCCGGGCCGGCGCCACCGCGCCCGGTCCGCGGGCCCGCCCAGGTTCCCGGCGGCCCCCTCCGCGCCGCCGCCGAAGCGGCCCGGCACGGTCCGTCCTGCGTCCTGCTGCTCGGCGGGGCGGCGCTGAGCCTGGCCCTGGATGCGGCCAGCCGGATCGCCGCGGCCACCGGGGTCCGGTTGCTCGCCGAGACCTTCCCGGCCCGGCACGAACGGGGCGCGGGCATCCCCGCCGTGGACCGGCTCGCGTACCTGGCCGAGTTCGCGCTGGCGCAGCTGGACGGCGCCCAGCAGCTGATCCTGGCCGGCGCGCGGGAGCCGGTGTCGTTCTTCGCCTACCCGGGCCGGCCCAGCTCCCTGGTGCCGCCCGGGTGTGCGGTGCAGCTACTGGCCGGGCCGGGCGAGGACGTGCCCGGCGCGCTGGCCGCCCTGGCCGACCTGGTGGCCCCGGGAGCCAGGGCAGAGCCGCAGCCGCCGGCCCGCCCGCCGCTGCCGGACGGGGACCTCACCGCGGAGCGCGCCGCCGCGGTCATCGGGGCGTTGCTGCCCGAGGGCGCCATCGTGTCGGACCAGGCCAATACGTCCGGTCTGTGGCTGCCAGGGGCGACCGCCGGCGCGCCGCCGCACGACTGGCTCACGCTGACCGGCGGGGCCATCGGCCAGGGCCTGCCGCTGGCCGCCGGTGCCGCGGTGGCCTGCCCGGACCGCCCGGTGCTCGCCCTGGAGGCCGACGGCAGCGCGATGTACACGATCTCCGCGCTATGGACCCACGCCCGGGAAAGCCTGGACATCACCACGGTGATCTTCAGTAACCGCCGCTACGCGATCCTCGACCTGGAGCGCAGCCGGGTCGGCGCCGAGACGGCCGGGGAGGCCTCGCGCCGCCTGCTCGATCTGTCGGGGCCGGACCTGGACTTCACCGCCCTCGCCACCGGGATGGGCGTCCCGGCCAGCCGCGCCACCACCGCCCCGGACTTCGCTGAGCAGCTGCGCCGGGCCCTGGCGCAGCCGGGGCCGCACCTCATCGAGGCGGTGATCCCGCCGGTCGGTTAGCCGGTAAGGGAAGCTCCAGTTTCCCCCGGCTGGCGGCCAGAATGAGCGCGCGCCCGTGGGCGGACCCACGGGCGCGCGAGCACCGGAGGCTGCCTCCGGCACCGCCAGCGCGGCGCCTCAGCAGGTGGAGTTGGTCTGGGTGGCCAAACCCA
The DNA here is from genome assembly GCA_963837515.1 of uncultured Actinomycetes bacterium. Taxonomy (GTDB): domain Bacteria; phylum Actinomycetota; class Actinomycetes; order Streptosporangiales; family Streptosporangiaceae; genus RYN-230. Next base: position 486,344 of record CAWINT010000006.1, on the reverse strand, counting down.
GCCGCCAGGGCAGCAGGTTGTAGCTCTGGTTGGCGCTCGGGTCGTGTCCCTGGTAGAGGTACTGGATCTTGCAGGGGCTGATGGTCAGGGTCTGGTCGTAGCCGGCCCGGATCATCTCGCCGCTGCTGAAGTCCTGGCTCCACGCGCTGCCGCTGAACGAGACGTTGTTGGCCGCCATAAAGGGATTGCTGTCCGTGTCGGCCAGCGGAGCCCAGGAGCCGTTGAGCGCATTGGCGGTATAGGCCTTGAACTCCCGGCGGCCGCTGGCGGCGATGGCCTCGACGATCAGCAGGTACTGGTTCTGGCCCGCGACCTTGTAGACGTTGTCGGCCTCGAAGAAGGCGTACGGGTTGGAGTTCGACGCGGCGATGGCCGTGTTGCCCATTCCGTTGGGGAAGTTCCCGACCGAGGTCTGCGACCGGTACAGGTGCCCGTTGTCGTCCATGGAGAATAGGTAGCAGTTGGCGCTGTCGCAGATGACCCAGGAGTTGACCCAGTAGCCGGAGCCGATGTTCTGGGAGATGATCGACGGCATGCCGGAGTAGAAGGTCTTGGTCGCGCTCCACCCGTAGGGGTTGGTGACATCGGGGTTGGTGGAGTACCCGATGTTGCTGCCCATCTGGTAGGTCACGTACCACAGCTTCTGCGGGGCGAAGTAGAACAGCATGGGCGCGGTCTTGTACCCGCCGCCGATCGACGTCTGGTCCGCATAAACCGGCGTGGCGGAGCTCGCCTGCGACCAGCTGGAGAAGCTGAGGAACTCGATGCCGTAGGCGCCCGACGAGTTCACCGTGGACGCGGCCACGTACCACTGGCCGTTGTAGTTCACCACCGACGGGTCCTTCACCGCGATGATGTTGTGCGAGTCGGAGTGCGGGCTGATCAGCACACCGCTCGAATTCCACTTGAAGCTGCCGGGCAGCGAACCGGTCGCGGTGGAGGTGGGCGTGGGCGTCGGGGTGGGGGTGGGCGTCGCGGTGGGTGTGGGGGTCGGCGAGGCCGAGGGGCTGGGCGAGCCGGTCACGCTTCCGGTGCACGCCACCCCGTTCAGGGCGAAGTCGGCCGGTGCCGGGTTGCTGGCGTTGTTCCACGACCCGTTGAAGCCGATGGTGGCGGAGCCACCGGTGGCGAGGCTGCCGTTCCAGCTCGCGTTCGTCGCCGTGACCTTCGTGCCGGTCTGCGAATAGGTGGCGCTCCAGCCCTGGGTGACCTGCTGCCCGGCAGTGAAGTCCCAGGTCAGCGCCCATGAGGTGAGCGGGCTGCCCAGGTTGGTGATCGACACGCTGGCGGTGAACCCGGCCGGCCACTGTGACGAGACGCTGTAGGACACCGAACATCCCGCGGATGCCGCCCGGGCCCCGGAGTGCTGCAGTGCTCCGGTGGCGGCGATAACCGCCGCCGCAGCCGTCACGGCGGTTAACCAGCGGGACCGGTGGCGAAACCTCTGCATCGAATCCTCCGCACGGTGAATGCCTGCCGCTCGCCGCACAGCCGGGCGAGGTCAGGATTGTTAGCGCAAACTTCGGTTCCCGGCGCGCGTCCTGTCAACGATCCGCCGCTGGCGCGGGCCGCAGCCGCCGGATAGGGCAGGTACGGGCGGGTGACTGGGCGGGCGGCCGGGATATCCGGCGCGAAATTTCACTCGCCGGGACGACCACCGGTCACCCCCCGGTGCTCCGTCTCCCCGTCCCGCATCTCCCCGTCCCGCATCTCGCCGTCCCGCATCTCGCCGTCCCGCATCTCGCCGTCCGGCGTCCCCCCGCCCGGCCCGGTCATCTCGCCGGCCGCCATCTCGCGCAGCGCCGCCTTGATGACCTTTCCCGTACTGGTCCGCGGCAGGCGGCCGGCGATGCGGATGTACTTCGGGATCTTGTACCGGGCCAGCCGCGGGTCCAGGTGGGCACGGACGGCGGCGGCGTCCACGGCCGCTCCGTCATGGGGCACCACCACGGCGAAACCCACCTCGCCCCACCGCTCGTCCGGGACGCCGACGACGGCACAGTCGGCCACCCCGGGCACGTCGGCGATGACCGATTCGACCTCAGCTGGGTAGATGTTCTCCCCGCCCGAGATGATCATGTCCTTGACCCGGCCGACCACGTACCCCCAGCCCTCGGGGTCCATCCGGACCACGTCCCCGGTGTGCAGCCAGCCGTCGGCCAGCGCCGCGGCCGATTCCGCGGGCCGGTTCAGGTAGCCGGGGAACACGTTCGGCCCCCGGGCCAGCAGCTCGCCGGTGCCCGGCGGGGTGGTGATGCCGTCCGGGCCCAGCAGGGCCAGATCGGTGAAGAACTGGGGGACGCCCGCCGACAGCACCCGGTCCGGGGCCCCGGCCGGCGCCGAGAGCAGCAGCCCCGGGGCGGCCTCAGTCATGCCGTACCCCTGCAGCAGCAGCACGCCCCGGTCCGCCCAGGCCCGGGCCACCCGGGCCAGCACCGGGGAACCGCCGTAGACGATGTACCGCAGCGAGCTCAGGTCCGCGGCGGGGAAATCAGGATGGTCACAGAGCAGTTGCAGCATCGTGGGCACCGCTGGGAAGGCGGTCACGCCCAGCTCGGGGATCAGGCCGAGCGCCGCGCCCGGCTCGAACCGGGGCATCACGACCAGGGTGCCGCCCTTGAACAGGGTCGGCAGGGTCACCTGGCCGAGCCCGGCGACGTGGAACAGCGGCGCGGAGCAGAGCACCACGTCGCTGGACAGCACGTCCGTGGTGGCGAGCTGGTTCACGGTGTTGAACGTGATGTTGCCGTGGGTCAGCAGCGCGCCCTTCGGCCGCCCGGTGGTGCCGCTGGTGTACAGCAGCACCGCGGGATCGTCCAGGCCGACCTCGGCGAGTTCCCGGCCCGCGCGGCCGCCGCCCGGCCACGCCTGGTCCGCGGGGGTCGCCAGCGCCTGGTAGTCCAGCGCGCCCGGAGGTGCCGCCGGGTCGAGCGCGATGAGGTCAGTGACCGGGGAGCCGGGCGCGGCCGCCGCGGCCAGCGCGGCCGTTTCCGGGCCGAAGACCAGGACGCGGGCCCCGCAGTCCGCGAGCAGGGCGGTGATCTCGGCGGCCGTCAGCCGGATATTGAGCGGAACGAAAACCGCGCCGAGCCGTCCCGCCGCGAGCAGCGACTCGAACGTGGCGATGTCGCTGCGGCCCAGGTAGCCGACTTTGTCGCCGCGCCCGATGCCCAGCCCGGCCAGCGACCCGGCGAGGGTATCCACCCGCCGGGCCAGGTCCAGGTAGCTGAGCGCCCGGGAGCCCTGCCGCAACGCGATCGCGGCGGGATCGATCCGGGCCCGCCGGGCCGCCCAGCTCCCCAGCCCGATGTCGGTCACGGCTGGCTCGCCAGCCCCAGCACCCGGGCTGCGTTGTCCTTGAGGATCAGCGGCCGCACGTCCGGCTTGATGTCGAGGGCCGAGAAGTCGGCCAGCCACCGGTCCGGGGTCAGCACCGGGTAGTCCGAGCCGAACAGCACCTTGTGTTTCAGCAGCCCGTTCGCGGCCCGGACCAGCTGCGGCGGGAAGTACTTGGGTGACCAGCCGGACAGGTCGATGAACACGTTGGCCTTGTGCGTGGCGATGGCGATGGCCGCGTCCTGCCAGGGGACCGACGGGTGCGCCAGGATGATCGTGAGCTGGGGGTGGTCGGCGGCCACGTCGTCCAGCAGCATCGGGTCGGAGTAGCGCAGCTTGATACCCCGGCCGCCGGGCAGGCCGGCCCCGATGCCGGTCTGCCCGGTATGGAACACCACCGGTATGCCACGGCGCGCCGCGGCCGCGTACAGCGGGTACCAGCGCTCCTCGTTGGGCGCGAACCCCTGCAGCGAGGGATGCAGCTTCAGCCCGCGGGCCCCGGCCACCACCAGGGCGTCCAGCTTCTCGATCGCCGCCGCGCCATCGTGCGGGTCCACCGAGGCGAAGGGGATGAGCACGTCGTCGAACTGCGCGGCCTGCTCGACGATCTCCAGGCTGGACAGGGCCGGATGCCCGGTCGCGGTGTGCGAGTCCACCGTGAACACCACCGCGGCCAGCTGGCGGGCGCGGTAGTACCCGGCGATGCGGTCGATGGTCGGTGTCCGGTCGGCGTCAGCCTTGAAGTACCTGGCCGAAGCGGCCATCAGCTCATCGTCCAGCGAGACCGCGCCATGGCGGTCGGCCTCCACGTGGACGTGCACGTTGACGGCGGTGACCGCGTCCAGGTCGATGCTCATGGCGGCGGCTCCCGGGGACGGCTGCGCGGCGGCGGGCACAGCATCCGGCCGATCCTGTGCCCTTGGCATCCTGGCCAGCAAGCCGGGCCGCGTCAATGCGGACGGCGCCCGGCCGGCTCCTGGAGCGGCAGCCGGACGGTAAACGTGGCGCCGCGGCCTTCGTCACTGTCCACCATGATGCTGCCGCCGTGCGCCTCTACGATCGCCTTGCAGATGGTCAGCCCCAGCCCGGTGCCCGGAATGACCTGCCGCGTCGCACTGGCACCGCGGAAGAACCGCTCGAAGACGCGGTCCCGGTCGGCCGCCGGGATGCCCGCCCCGGTATCGCTGATCGTGAGTACCGCCTCGTCGGTGTCCCGGTCTACCCGGACCTCGACCCGGCCACCAGCCGGGGTGAACTTGACCGCATTGGACAGCAGGTTGGCGAGCAACTGCGCGATGCGCCCGGGATCCACCCCGGAGCTCCGCACCGAGGTGGCGGTCAGCAGCACATCGATCTGCTTGCGCTCGGCCTGCGGCCGGATCTCCTGCACCGCCTGGACCGCGATGTCGGCGAGGTCGGTGTCGTGCAGTTCGACCGCGAGCTGGCCCGACTGGACCCGGGACAGGAACAGCAGGTCCCCGACCAGCCGCAGCAGCCGCTCGGCGTTGCGCTCGATCACCTCGGCGAAGCGCTCGGCGTCCAGCCCGCTCGCCCGTTCGTCACGGAGCAGCTTGACGTAGCCGATGATCGAGGTCAGCGGGGTGCGCAGCTCATGGGAGACCAGGGCGATGAACTCATCCTTGAGGGCATCCAGTTCGCGGAGCCGTTCGTTCTGCTTGGCCAGTTCCAGGGCCTGCTCGGCGAGCGCGCTCTCGGCGCGGATCTGCGCGGTGATATCCCGGCTGATGCCGAAGGTGCCGATGATCTCGCCCCGGTCGTTCCGGAGCGGGATCTTGGTGGTGGAGACCCAGGCGTCCGGCCGGCCGCGGTACGTCTCGCGCTCCACCTGCGCGACGATCGGCTCGCCGGTCTCGATGATCCGCTGTTCGTCGGCGAAGGCCGCCGAGGCGTGCTCGGCAGTGAATACGTCGAAATCCGTCTTGCCGGCCAGATCCGCCTGGGACTGGCCCGGCGCGCACGCGGCCAGCCAGCCCGCGCTCACGAACAGGAACCGGCTCATCCGGTCCTTGAAGTACACCCGCTCCTCGGTGCTGGCCAGCAGGTTGCTCATGCAGATCTGCCGGAGGTCGCGGACCTCCCCGCTCTCCCGCTGCCCTGACGGGGGCAGCCCGGCCTTGGCTATGTCGCCATCCCCCGATCGGCGAAATGTGCTAGTGGGCGGCATATCAAGCAGCGCCGTGCCGCGCCCTCAAGATCAGATATTTCCGCAGGTCATGTCACTAAACCGAGTCCACAACGGGCAGCCGACCCGGGGGGCGGCCGCCGCGGAGGCGGCCCGGCTCGGCCTGGCCAGCGTGCCCGGCCGGTCAGCGGGGTGCCGCCCGGCGGTGGGCTAGCCTGCTGCCATGGCAGTGAGCTGGCCCGGGTGCTCCTACGAGGACTGGCGGGCGACCTGTGACACGCTGCACGCCCACACCCAGGTGCTCGGCAAGCTCGCCGTCGCGCTGGCGCCCCCGGAGCCGCAACTGCAGCACGCGGCGCTGCGGCTGACCGCCCGCGGCTGGGAGACCGCGCCGCTGCCCGCCCCGGACGGCAGCGGCGCCCTGGTGGCCGCGCTCGACCTGCGCCAGCACCAGGCGGTGGTGGAGCACTCCGGCGGCCAGTCCAGCCGGATCCCGCTGGCCCCGGACCGCCCGGTCGGCGAGGTGACCCGGGAATTGCTGGCCGCGGTGCGCGTCCTCGGCGGCCCGGTGGAGATCAGGACCAACCCCCAGGAGGTGCCCTGGACCGTTCCGCTGGACGAGGACGGCGAGCACGCCAGCTACGACGCCGCGGCGGTCGGGTCCTACTTCACCGCGGCCACCCAGGCGGCCCTGGTGCTGGCCGCGTTCCGCGCTCCGTACCGCGGCCGGTCCACGCCGGTCAATGCCTGGTGGGGCTCCTTCGACCTGGCGGTGAGCCTGTTCTCCGGCGCCCCCGCCGAGCCGCCGTCCGCTGACTTCATCATGCGCAACGCGATGGACGCCCAGGAGGTCGCGATCGGCTGGTGGCCGGGGGATGCGCGGTACCCGAAGGCCGCGTTCTACGCCTACGCGCACCCGGCGCCGCCGGGCTTCCACACGATGACGCTGTCCCCGCCGGCGGCGCGCTGGGACGGCTCGGTGGGGGAGTACATCCTGGACTGGGATGACGTCCGTTCCGCCGCTGACCCGCGGGCGGCGGCGCTGGAGTTCGCCCGCTCGGCGTTCCGCCAGGCCTGCGTCAAGTGCTCGTGGGATCCCGGGCTGGCCGCCACGGCCGAAGGCCGCCCGCCCCCGGTCCGCTGACGCCGCGTGCGGCCTCGGGAAACGAAGGGTTTGTGCAGCCGAAATGCTGCCCTGACAGCATTTCGGCTGCACAAACTCCCGCGCACACAAACTCCCGCGCACACAAACTCCCGCGCGCACACAAACTCCCGCGCGCACAATCCCCGGGGCTGCGCCGGTCAGGGCTGGCCCACGTGCTTGGCCAGGAAGTCGAGCTTGGCCAGGAACTGGGTGGTGCCGCCGCCCTCGTGCCCGTTGAACTCGTAGACCTCGATCTGCTTCGGGCCCGCGTAGTGGTTGTAGGCCGCGAAGACGGTGGACGGCGGGGTGATGTCGTCGGCCAGCGCGACGGAGAACAGCGCCGGGGCCATGGCCCGCTTGGCGTGGTTGACCACGTCGATGTAGGACAGGGTGCGGAACACCTGCCCGGCGGCGGCGTGGTGCACGCTGCAGTACTCGGCCAGTTCCCCGTACGGGTGGCTTTCGGTCACCTCGACCGCGCGCCGCGGGTGGGCCAGGAACGGCACGTCCGGCAGGGCGGCCGCGACCCCGCCGGCCAGGTGCGCCGCCGCGATGGCCAGGCCGCCGCCCTGGCTGCCGCCGGTGAGGACCAGCGGGCGGCCCTCGCTGGCCGGGAGGTGCTGGGCGGCGGCCACCGCGCGGGCGGCGTCGATGAACAGCCGGGTGTAGTAGTAGGTCCGCGGGTCGGCGATGCCGCGGGTGAGGAAGCCCCGGGTGCTCGGCGCGCCGTTGTCACTGGGGTCCGGTGTGTCCGCGGTGCGCCACCCGCCGCCCTGCCCCCGGGTGTCCATCACCAGGTGCGGGTGCCCGGCCGTGCTCCAGGCCAGCCAGTCGAACGGATCGCCCCGGCCGCCGCCGTACCCGATGAACTCGACGACGAAGGCGCTGCCGGGGACACTGTCGCGGGGCAGCAGCAGCCAGCCCTTGACGGGGTCGCCGTGGTACCCGGGGAAGGTGAGGTCGAATACCGCCGCGTGGCGTACCCGGGTGTCGGCCGGGCGCAGTACCGGCTCGGCGTCGCGCTCCGCGGCGACCGCCAGTTCAGTCGCCCAGAACTCGGCGAAGTCGGCGGGCTCGGCCACCGCCGGGGCGTAGCCGCGCAGCTCATCGAGGGTCAGGTCGCGGAGCATGGTTTCCTCACGGTCGGGCCGGGGACCGGGCGGGTCACCCGGCAGGCAGCAGCCTAATCTCCGGCTGCAGCACGCGGCCGGAGCCGACCTCCCGGCGTGGCCCGGTCATCGCGGCGCGCAGCGTGCCCCGGATGTCCGCGCTGGAGGCGCCCACCCACAACTCGACGTCACCGGGATCCACCTGGCGCTGCCCGGCCCGTCCGGTGTAGCTGGCCAGGTCGGCGTGCAGCGTGAAATGCGCCACCCCGGTCTCGCCCGGGGCGAGGTCCACCCGGGCCGCGGCCACCAGGTACTGGACCGGGCGGGCCACCTCCGCGACCGGGTCGTGCAGGTACACCTGGACGACCTCGCTGGTTGCCCGGTCCGCGGCGGCGCGCAGCGTCACCGCCAGCTCGCAGCGGCCGTCGGTAGGCCACTGCGGCCCGGACCGCAGCGCGACGTCCACCCAGCTGGCGGGGGAGTAGCTGAGCCCGTGGCCGAACGGGTACACCGGCGTCGGGTCGATCGTGCTCACCTCGCTGCGCTGGCCCAGCGGGGCCGCCAGGTAGGTGGACGGCTGGCTGGCGCCCGCCGCCGGGAAACTCACCGGCAGCCGGCCCGCCGGGTCGGCCCGCCCGGCGAGCACGTCGGCCAGGGCCGGGCCGCCTTCCTCGCCGGGAAAGAACCCGCACAGCGCGGCGGCCAGCCGGCCGACCTGATCACTCAGCTCGTACGGGCGTCCAACCAGCAGAACGAGAACCACCGGGGTGCCGGTACCCAGCAGCGCCTCCAGCAGTTCGTGCTGGCGGCCGGGCAGCCGCAGAGTGGGCGCGTCGCAGCCCTCACCGGAGGTGCCCCGGCCGAACAGCCCGGCCAGGTCGCCGAGCACCGCCACGCACACCTCCGCGTCGCGGGCCGCGGCGACCGCCTCGGCCAGCCCGGCGTCGTCCCCGCCGGTCACCGGGCAGCCCTGGGCGAAGCTGATCTCGTACCCGGCCGGGTCGGCCCGTAGCGCGGCCAGGAGCGTCGGCACCTCGATCCCCAGCGGGAGGTCCGGATGGCGCACGCCGACGTGCAGCGGGAACGAGTAGCAGCCCATCATCGCGCCCGTCTCATCGGCCCGCGGTCCGACCACCGCGACCCGGGCGCCGGCCCGCAAGGGCAGCGTGCCGTCGTTCTGCAGCAGGACCACCGAGCGGCGGGCCAGCTCGCCGGCCAGCGCCCGGGATGGCTCGTCATCCAGCACGAAGCCGTCCCCGCTGGCCGGGTCAGCGCCGGAGCCAGCGCCAGGGTCAGCGCCGGAGCCAGCGCCAAGGTCAGCGCCGGAGCCAGCGCCAAGGTCAGCGCCGGAGCCAGCGCCAAGGTCAGCGCCGGAGCCAGCGCCAAGGTCAGCGCCGGAGTCCGGGCCGTCGCCCGGGCCGGGGTCGGTGCCGGGGGACCAGCCGGCGTCGAGCAGCCCCAGCTCGCACTTCTGCCGGAGCACCCGTTCGGCCGCCCGGTCCACCAGGGCCTCGTCCACCAGCCCGGCCTCGACCGCCGCGCGCAGCGGCTCGCCGAAGCAGTTGACGGTGGGCAGTTCCACGTCGATGCCGGCCCGTAGCGCCAGTTCGGCTGCCTCGGCCCGGCTCCCGGCCACGGCGTGCAGGCTGCGCAGGAACCCGACCGAGAAGTAGTCGGCCACCACGGTCCCGGTGAACCCGAAGTCGTCCCGGAGGCGGCCGGTCAGCAGGCTGGGATCGGCCGCCACCGGTACCCCGTCGATGTCGCAGTAGGAGTTCATCACCGAGCGTGCCCCGGCCCGCAACGCCATCTCGAACGGCGGCAGCAGCACATCGGCCAGCTCCCGCGGGCCGGCCGACACCGGCGCCAGGTTGCGCCCGCCACGGGACGCCGAGTAGCCGGCGAAGTGCTTGAGCGTCGCCACCACCCCGGCCGACTCTAGGCCGCGCACGTAGGCGCTGCCGATCGTGCCGACCAGAAAGGGATCTTCCCCGATGGTCTCTTCCACCCGGCCCCAGCGCAGGTCGCGGACCACGTCCAGCACCGGGGCCAGGCCCTGGTGCACGCCCAGGCGGCGCATCGTCCGGCCGATCTGGGCGCCCATCCGCTCGATGAGCTCCGGGTCGAAGCTGGCCCCCCAGCACAGTGGGGACGGGTACACGGTCGCCTGCCAGGCTGCCAGCCCGGTCAGGCACTCCTCGTGCACCATCGCCGGGATGCCGTGCCGGCCGGCGGCCATGATCTGCCGCTGGGCGGCGGCCACCGCCCGTGCCCCGTCCGCCGGGCTGACCGGGACTGTCCCCAACGGCCGGGTGAGCTGCCCGATCCCGTCGCCGATCAGCGTGTCCCAGTCGATCTCCGCCGCGGCGGCGTCCTGTTGGTGCGGGGCGACCGGTCCCGCGGCGGCGACGCCGACCCAGACGCCGTACAGCTGGGCGATCTTCTCCCGGACGGTCATCTGGGCGAGCAGGCCGCGCACCCGCTCGGCGGGGCTGGCATCGGGATCGCGCCAGGTGTCGGCGGAGAGACTGCGCTCAATGGTCACGTGGGTCCGTCCGTACGTCCGGGGTAGGTCAGCGCGGTTGCGTTGACTGGCGGGTGACGAGGCTCGTGGCGAGGGTGATGTGCGCCTGGGCGGGAGTCTCCCCGCGGATCAGCTGCAGCAGGAGCTGGATGGACTGCTGGCCCATCTGCTTGATGGGCTGGTTCACCGTGGTCAGCGGCGGGGTGCACAGGGCGGATTCCGGGATGTTGTCGAAACCCACGACGGACAGGTCCTGCGGCACCCGCAGACCGAGGTCGGCGGCGGCGCCGATGGCCGCGATGGCGGACACGTCGTTCGCGGCGAACAGCGCCGACGGCCGCTGCGGCTGGGTGAGCAGGTGCCGCGCCTGCTCCGCCGACAGGGACGCGTCGTACCCGCCGACCCGGAGGAGTTCCTCGCTCACGCCGATCCCGGCGGCGGCCAGCGCCTGCCGGTACCCCTGCTCGCGCAGCTGCGACGACTGCAGGTCCGGCCGCCCGGTGAGCATCGCGATCCGCCGGTGCCCCAGCGCGATCAGGTGGGAGGTGGCGAGCTGGGCGCCGCGCAGGTTGTCCGAGTCGATGGTGGGCAGCCCGGACGGCCCGGTGTGCGGGTCGATGGCCACGACGGGGGAGCCGTAGTTCACGTCCACGACGGTCGGGGTGACGATCACCGCGCCGTCGATGAGCGTGCCGGACAGCCGGGACAGGTAGCGCTGTTCCCAGCCCGGCCGGTCGCTGGCGTGACCACCCGCGGAGTAGACGACCATTTCGAACCCGGAGTCGCGGATCGCGTCGGCGGCGCCCTTGAGCAGCTCCGCGCTGAACGGCTCCAGGTCCGCGACGAGGATGCCGATCACGTTGGTCCGGTGGTTCCGCAGGCTCTGGGCGACCAGGCTGGCCTGGTACCCCAGGTCGTCGATGACCGCCTGGACCCGCGCGGTGGTATCCGCCGCCACCCCGTAGCGGCCGTTGAGCACCTTGGAGACAGTGGCGACGGAGACGCCGGCCCGGGCAGCGACATCGCGGATGGTGACGCGCGGGGTTGAGTCCACGCCGGGAGGATAGCGCTATAAAACGTTATCGACAACGATTGACATCAAGCTGTTTCCCAGGCCAGACTCTGCGCCGCGCCGGAGGCCCGGCGCGCCGTGAGCCGTCGTCCGCCCGCTGCCGCCGGCCCGCGGCCAGCCGCAGGTCAGGGAGGAGGTTGGCAGCAGGCTCCCAGGTGGCGGCCGGCGCCGCTCGGCCGCCACGCGTCGCAGAGAGGAAAATTACAGTGCCAAGCCCGACCCGCCGCGCCGCTCGCGCGATATTGGCCGCCTCCACTACATTACTGACCGTCACCGGGCTGAGCGTGGCCGCCCCGGCCAGCCCGGCGCTGGCCGCGGACACCGCGACCATCAACGGCGCCACCACCTACCAGACTATCGCCGGGTTCGGCGCCTCCGAGGCGTTCGGCGAGGCCGCGACCGTGATGAACGCATCCTCGTCGGTGCAGACCCAGGCGCTCGGCCTGCTGTACAGCCCGACCTCCGGAGCAGGACTGACCATCCTGCGCAACGAGATCAGCGCCGACTCCGGCGGCACCATCGAGCCGAACAATCCCGGTGGCCCGAGCGCGACGCCGAACTACGTCTCGCTGGCCTCGATCAACCAGGATCAGGGCCAGCTGTGGTTCGCTCAGCAGATCAAGCAGCGCTTTGGGGTCTCGAACGTGTTCGCCGATGCGTGGAGCGCCCCCGGCTTCATGAAGACGAACAACTCCACCAGCAACGGCGGCCAGGTGTGCGGGGTCCCGGGTGCGTCGTGCTCCAGTGGGGACTGGCGCCAGGCGTACGCGAATTACCTGGTGCAGTACGCCAGGGATTACGCCGCGGCGGGGGTGCCGCTGAGTTATATCGGCCCGTCCAACGAGCCTGATTACAGCGCTGGGTACGACAGCATGACGATGAGCGGGTCGCAGATGGCCAGCATTCTGGACGTGCTCGGGCCGGCGGTGCGCAGTTCCGGGCTGTCCACGCAGGTCGAGTGCTGCGCGGCGACCGGGTGGCCGGTGTCGGGTAATTACGCGTCGGCGATCGAAGCCGACCCGACGGCGCTGGCCGACACCGCCGTGCTCACCAGCCACGGTTACAGCGGCGCGCCCACCACCCCGATGTCCGGCTGGACCAAGCCCACCTGGGAAACCGAGTGGTCCACGTTCGAGAGCTGGGACCCGGCCTGGGACGACGGGACCGACGCATCCGGGCTGACCTGGGCGCAGCACATCTACCAGGGCCTGACCGGCGCGAACCTGAGCGCGTTCCTGTACTGGTGGGGATCGACCACCCCGTCGGAGAACGGGGATAACGAGGGCCTGGTCCTGGTCAACGGCTCCACGGTGACCGCGTCGGGCCGGCTGTGGGCGTTCGGCAACTACAGCCGGTATGTTCACCCAGGTGCGGTGCGGATCGGTGCGACCAGCTCTAACAGCGCGGTCGAGCTGGCCGCGTTCAAGAACACCGATGGCACGGTGGCGGTCGTGGCGCTGAACACCGGGTCCGCGGCCGATCCGGTCACGTATTCGCTGGCCGGGACCGGCACCCCTAACGGGGCGGCCGTGACGCCCTACCTCACCAACGGCTCGAACAGCGTGGCCGCGCAGGCGGCCACGTCGGTGAGCGGCGGTTCCTTCAGCGCCTCGATCCCGGCCCGGTCCCTGGTCACCTACGTAGTCGGCACCGCCTCCGGCGGCGGTGGTGGCGGGGGCGGGAACACGGTGACGGTGACCAGCCCGGGTAACCAGGCCGGGACGGTGGGGACGGCGGCCAGTGTGCAGATCCAGGCGGCTGATTCCGCTTCCGGGCAGACGCTGTCCTACTCGGCCAGCGGCCTGCCCGCGGGCCTGTCGGTCAGCGCCTCGACCGGGCTGATCTCCGGCACGCCGGCGGCGGCCGGGACCTCGACGGTGACGGTCACCGCCCGCGACGGCACCGGCGCGTCCGGGTCGGCCACGTTCACCTGGGTGATCGCCTCCTCCGGCGGCGGCGGCGGGGGCGGGTCCAGCTGCCAGGTGGGCTACACGACCGCGAGCCAGTGGGCCGGCGGGTTCGTGGCCAACGTGACCATCACCAACACCGGCAGCACCCCGGTCAGCGGGTGGACGCTGAGGTTCACCTTCCCGGGCGACCAGAAGATCACCAACGCGTGGAACGGCACGGCCACCCAGTCCGGCCAGAGCGTGACGATCACCAACGCCAGCTACAACGCCTCGATCCCGGCCGGCGGTAATATCTCGGCCGGCTTCCAGGGCACCTGGACGGCCAGCGACGCCGCCCCGGCCAGCTTCACCCTCAACGGCACCACCTGCACGACGTAACGGCCCGCCCGTCCTGTCCCGCGCCCCGCCCAGCCCTCCTGGGGCGCGGGACAGGCTCCCGGCCCCGGGCCGCGGGGCCGCGGGGCCGCGCCAGCCCGCCCGATCCATCAGCGGTGTGCATTACCCCCCGGATCCGGGGGGTAATGCACACCGCTGATGCCGCGGATCAGCACCAGGCCGGCGCACTCGCCGTCCATGGCCGGCTCGAACTCCACCGCGGTCCGGACGGTGAAACTCAGGTGCTGCAAGCGCGGCCGACGGAGCTCGGGTGGCACGGCTCCGTGATCGCCTCGGGCCGTGGGCGCAGCCGCAGGTGCCCCGGGGGGGCGGTGCGGCTGAAAGTTTCCGCTCGCGGGGTGCGGAGCATGCTCCAGGCGGCCCCGGGGGCGGCGGCGTCGAAGTCGTCGAGCGGCGGCTCCGGGGTCCACGGCGCGGCGGGCAGCGGGGCGGGAAACTCGGCCCGCAGCCGGCCCGCCCCCGGGTTGATGACCGGCCAGTCATCCTCCCGGGTGACCTCGGTCAGCCATCCTCCCGGGTGACCTCGGTCAGCCATCCTCCCGGGTGACCTCGGCCAGGAACGTTTCCCGGCCCAGGTTGGAGATGGTCCCGCCGCAGGTCCGCATGGCCAGTAGCACGGCGTACCAGCGACCGTCCAGGGTCTGGACCAGGTCCGCATGCCCCGGCCCGACGACCGGTTCGGCCCGGCCGGGATGCCGTGGGTGAGCAGCGGGTTGCCGGGATTGTTGCGGTATGGGCCGGTAACCGGCTCACTGCGTGCCACGGTGACCGCGTGGTGAAATTCCGTTTTGCCCTCCGCCAGCAGCAGGTAGTAGCGGCCGTCCCGGCGGACCACCAGCAGCAGGTAGTAGCGGCCGTCCCGGCGGACCAGGTGTGGCCCCCTCCGCCCAGGCCGCATCCACCAGGGCCCCCTGGAACAGGACGTGCTCGGGACCGGCCATCCGGAGCCGCGCCGGGGCGAACGCCCGCAGCCAGATTTCGTTCCGCCCGGGCGGCGCGCCGGGAATCGGGCGGCTGCCGGTGAGCCAGGCGCGCCCATCGTCGTCGAAGAACAGCGACGGATCGAACCCGGGCACCTCGGGCAGCCACACCGGATCCGACTACGGGCCGGCCGGATGAGGCGCGGTGACCGTCCCGGCCGATCCGGCAGATGCTGGGGTCCTGGTGCGGCCCGGGAGTACCGGATTGCGGGCTGGCCAGGGGCTCGCCGGCGTCCGCCCGGCCCGGGCCAGCGCCGTGTCCGGATGCGCCTCTGGTGCCACGCGCGGCTGGCCCGCCCGGGTCGCACCCGGTCCTTCCACCCGGCGCAGGATAACGTTATAAAACGTTATCGACAACGATTGACATCGTTCATATGACGCGCAAAACTCTGCGGCAAGCCCGGCCTGCCAAGGCATGGCCTCCTTCAGCCAACGTCGTCAGGAGATGACCCCTATGCGCAGCATCCGGAAGTGCGCCCCGATCGCCATGGCGGCGGTCGCGGCGCTTGCCCTCGCCGCCTGCGGCGGCAGCGGGGGCGGTGGAGGCAGCTCGTCGTCGAACGGCCACGTCACGATGACCTGGTGGACCAATGCCACCTCAGGAACCCTGAAGACCGTCTGGGCCCAGGCGGCCACGGCGTTCCACAAGACGCACCCCAACGTGACGATCCAGGTGGAGCCCATCCAGAACGAGGCGTTCACCACGAAGGTGCCGGCGGCCCTGGCTTCGAATAACCCGCCGAGCCTCTACCAGCAGTGGGGCGGCGGCCAGGAGGCCAGCCAGGTTCCGTCGGGCAAGGTCAGCGACCTGTCGCAGTACGTATCCGGCTGGATCGGTGAGGTCGGGGTCGCCGCGGCGGCCTGGCAGGTCGGCGGCAAGCAGTACGGCGTGCCTTACGACCTGCACACGGTGGGCTTCTGGTACCGGAAGGACCTGTTCGCCAAGGCGGGCATCACCAGCCCGCCGACTACCCTGGCCCAGCTGGAGAGCGACGACGCGAAGCTCAAGGCCAAGGGGATCGCACCGATCGCGGTTGGCAGCAAGGACCGCTGGCCGGACGCGTTCTGGTGGGAGTACTTCGCGGTCCGGGACTGCTCGCTGTCCACGCTCAAGGCGTCGATGAAGGCGATCAGCCTGTCTGCTCCGTGCTTCGCCGAGGCCAGCAGGCAGATGACGGCGTTCATGAAGACCAACCCGTTCCAGACCGGGTTCCTGGGCACGCCCGCGCAGGTCGGGGCGGGCAGCTCGGCGGGCATGGTGGCCAACGGGAAGGCCGCGATGGAACTGCAGGGCGACTGGGACCCCGGAGTGATGCAGCCGCTGACCTCCGACAAGAACCTCAACTCCGAGCTCGGCTGGTTCCCGTTCCCCACGGTGCCGGGCGGCGCCGGTGACCCGTCCACGGTGCTCGGCGGGGGTGACGGCTTCTCGTGCACCACCACCGCTCCGACCGCCACGTGCGCGGAATTCCTCAAGTACCTGGACAGCACGCCCGTCCAGAAGCAGGTGGTGGCGGCGAACGTGGGCCTGCCCGCCAACTCGGCGGCCGCGTCCGCGCTGACCATGCCCGCCATGAAGGATGTGGTCTCGGCCAACCACTCGGCCAGCTACATCCAGACGTACTTCGACATCGCCTTCCCCACCAGCGTGGGTCAGGCGCTGGATACGGCCATCGCGAACTACTTCGCGGGCCAGGGCAGCGCGCAGTCCATCGTCACCGCGGTGAGCCAGGCCAAGGCGAGCCAGTAACCCCCACTATGCGGCAGAGCGACGCCACGGCTACCGCGACCCCCTTCCGCGGTAGCCGTGGCGGCTGCCCAGCAGCGGAACCCGTTCCCCCGGTTTCCGCTGTCACGACCGGTCGTGCGCCGACGCACGGCACCCGGAACGTGAGGAGGACTCCATGGCCGTCGCAGGAGACACGAACATCGACCTAAGGCCGGGCCGGGTGGCCCCGGCTCCGGGACGTCCCGCCGGGCGGCGCCTCGGGCGCAGACAGCGCCGCGCCCTGGAGCTGATCCTCCTGCTCGGCCCGCCGCTGGTGCTGTTCGTGATGTTCGTGCTGCTGCCGATCGTGCTGGCCGCCTACGACGGGCTGTACCACTGGAGTGGGTTCGGGCCACTGGGCAAGTTCGCGGGCCTGTACAACTACCGGACCGTGATTGGGGACCCGACCTTCCGCCAGGCCTTCCTGCACAACCTGCTCATCGCCGTTCTGTCGATCGTCATCCAGCTGCCGCTCGGCCTGGGTGTGGCCATGCTGCTGAACCGGCCGATCCGGGGCCGGGCATTTCTGCGCACGCTGGCCTTCGCGCCCTTCGTGCTGCCCTACACCGCGACCGGGGTGATGTGGCTGCTGTTGCTGCAGCCCAACGGTTTCCTGGACCAGGTGATGAAGTCCGTCGGTCTCGGCAGCTTCATCCAGCTGTGGCTGGCCAACCTGCACCTGGTGATCTGGGTCATGTTCGTCGTGCTCACGTGGCAGTACTTCGGCTTTGCCATGATCTTGATGCTGGCGGGGCTGCAGGGTATCCCGGCCGAGCTGCGCGAAGCGGCCGCCCTGGACGGGGCATCGGCGTGGCAGGCCACGCGGCGGATCACGATCCCGCTGCTCGGCCCGACGATCAGAATCTGGATCTTCCTGTCGATCGTCGGCTCGCTGCAGGTGTTCGATCAGGTCTGGGTGATGACCGAGGGCGGCCCGGCCGGCGCGTCTTCCACCATGGCCACCTACCTGGTGCTGCACGGCTTCCAGAGCTACAACTTCGGCTATGGCAGCGCGGTGGCCGTCATCATGTTCGGTGTCTGCTTCATCTTCGCGCTGCTCTACCAGCGTTTCGTGCTGCGCCGGGACATGACCGGCGCGCTGACCCGGGCCGTGGGGTGATCGCATGACCGCAACCGCACAGGCCGGCCCAGCCCGCCCGCGCATGGCCGCGCCGCAGCGCCGCCGCCGGATCTCGCCGCTGACCCCGGTCACCTACCTGATCGCGCTGCTCCTGGTCGGCATCACGGTGATCCCGCTGCTGTTCGTGTTCGTGGACGGCGCCAAGACCAACGCACAGATCAACGCGTCGGCCACCGGCGTCCCGCACCCCTGGGTCTGGACCAAGTACGCCAACGTCATCACCTCGTCCGCTTTCTGGCAGCCGCTGATCAACAGCGCCATCGTCGCGGTGATCGCGACCGGCTTGGTGCTCGTGCTCGGCTCGATGGCCGGGTTCGCGCTGTCCCGCTACGATTTTCGCGGCCGGGAAGGATTCTTCCTGCTGTTCGCGATCGGGCTGCTGTTCCCCATCAACGCTGCCGCCCTCCCGCTGTACCTGCTGGAGGACAAGATCGGCTTGCTGGACAGCCTGCTCGGCGTGGCCCTGCCCGAGGCCGCGTTCTACCTGCCGTTCACGATCGTGATCCTGCGGCCGTTCATGCGGGCCATCCCTGGGGAACTGGAGGACGCGGCCGTGGTGGACGGGGCCAGCAAGTTCCGGTTCTTCTGGCGGATCCTGCTGCCGCTGTGCCGCCCCGCGCTCATCACCGCCGCGGTGCTCGCCTTCGTGAACAGCTGGAACACCTACCTGCTGCCGCTGCTGATGTTCACCAGCCAGAGCAAGTTCACGTTGCCGCTGGCGGTGGCCAACTTCCAGACCCAGTATGCCCAGGACACGGCCAGCATCCTCGCGTTCACCGGCCTGTCGATGGTGCCCGCGCTGGCGTTCTTCCTCTACGCCCAGCGTTACCTGGTGGGCGGCCTCACCGGGGCGGTCAAGGGGTGACCGGGCCGGGGCGCGGCCGTGCCACCAGCGGACGATGTGCTCGCAGCTGATTGTCTAACTTAGACGGCACATGTATTTCAGGTGCAGGTCCCGATTCCTTCTGGAATGATCTCCATCCTTTTATCAGAAACCCGTACAGGCTGCCCGGCCAGGGAACAGCCTTTTAGCTGATTGTTGTATCGATGAGCCGCTCAGCCGGAATGTTTCTGCGGCGCAGGCCAACGGCCGCCGGCCGGGGTCAGGTGAACGGACGCGGGTTACGCCCAATACCGGGCAGCTGCCGGTGCTATTCCTGGGCTGGCCGGCGGGGGACCGCTCCATCACCGTCTCGATCGGGGTACCGGGCCGCATGGCGCTCACCGCGAACTCGACGGGGCAGTTGGCGTTGTCGTAGGTGGTCCGGGTGGTCCGCAGCACCGGGGTTCGGGGCGGCAGCCCCAGCAGCGCCGCATCGAGGTCGGTGGCGGCAGCCGCGGTGAGCGACTGCACCGCCCGCACGATCACCACCCCGTAGACCTCATCGAGCGTCGCATACAGCGACCCGCCCAGCAGCGGCGTCGTGTCCAGCCCGGCGAACCGTGCGTACGGCAGCCATGAGTTCTGGACCACGATCGGGCAGTCATCCACCAGGCGCAGCCGTTGCACGGTGACGGCGGCGGAGCGCGGGCTGAGCTGCAGCGCCTGGCGCGCCGCGTCCGGTGGCTCCTCGACCGTAGCCTTGAGCAGCCTGGTCTGGACGTTGCGGCCCTGGCTGCGCATTTCCTCGGTGAAGCTCTCCAGCGCCCCGACCTGGCGGCTGGGCGGCCGCTCGGCTACAAAGGTGCCCAGCCCCTGGCGGCGGACGACCATTCCCTCGGCGGCCAGGGCGGCAATCGCCTGACGTACCGTCATGCGCGCAACGCCGTATCTCCGCGCCAGTTCGGTCTCGGACGGCAGACGCTGGCCGGCGGCCCATTCGCCGCCCGCCAGGCGCGCCTTAAGGTCGTCGCGAATGCACATGTGGACCGGCTTGGTCATGGCTTTCCCTGCGATGGTTGAATTGACCACTTCGCGCTCCCGGCCAGAACGAAGGAAGCGTGCCACCGCTGGTGGCGGCCAAACGTCCGGCCCAGCCAGGCATTGATTCACCACCATCCCGTGCGTACAAGGGGTAACTTACGCATTGCGGCTGAGTCGCTTAATTGAATTTTGGGACTGCTGCCTGGCAGCGTATAAGGGGGCGTGGTCTGGCGCAAAGCAAGCCGGCCAGATTGGCCGGGCCGATGACCATCTGTGACCTGAGTGACATCAGTTGAACCGGAGAAACTCAGCCGGGCGCCATCGCCGTGCGCCACCGTTGATAGCGCTTTTCGGCCGCCACCGTCTCGGCTGGCTGCGGTTCGTGCCAGCGGGGCGGCGCGACCATGGCCGTGGCGGCGTCGTGGGCATCGCGGAAGTATCCCGCAGCCACGGCCGCGGCCAATGCCGCCCCGCGCATGCTCGCGTACCCGTCGCGATCCCGGCCAACCCGTATCCCCCAGGCGTCGGCCCGCACCTGCGCGGCGCGGGGCATCGTGGCCGGCCTCCCGGCCATGATCACCTCGCTGACGCTGGTACCCGCGGCTTCCAGCGCGTCGATGACCAGCCGCACTTCGAAGACACCGCCTTCCTCAGCCGCCCGCATCAGGTGCGCCGGCCGGTGGGTGGGGGTCAGCCCTTCGATCCGCCCCCGGGCCGTCACGTCCCAGGAGGGCACGCGCCGTCCGGTAAGCGTGGTCCGCACCATCAGGTCACCGGGGTCGGCCGCGTCCAGCTCCGGGCCGAGCGCCTGATAAGCCGCGGGCACCGACGGATAACCGAGGGTGACGGCTAGCCAGTCCAGCGCCCCGCCGGTCAGGCCGGTGGGTCCGCCCAGCGCCCAGAGCCGGTCGAGCAGGTACGCGTTCAGCACGATTCCGGGCAACGGCGGTTCCGGCGGCTGGTCCGTCACGTGCAGCAGCACGTCCGTGGTACCGGCCACGTCGACCGTCAGGCCGGGCCGGACGGCCCCAGCGCCCAGGGCTCCGGAGGAGCCGTCCGGGGCGCCCACGGCCACCGGAAGGCCGGCCGCCAGCCCGGTCACCGCGGCCGCGGTGCGGCTGATCGTGCCCGCCTGCGCCGTGGCGGCCAGGACCGGGGGCAGCCGGTCCGCTGCTATCCCGCACTCGCCGGCCAGCCGCTGGGACCAGCCACGTCGCCGTACGTCGAACAGCTGGGTGTAGGAAGCGCTGGCCGGATCGGTGCTGGCTTCGCCGGTGAGCCGCCAGACGAGGTAGTCCTTGAGGCTGAGCAGCCACCGGGTCCGGTCCAGGACCGCGGGAGAAGTCCTGGCCAGCATCCGCAGCCGCGCGGCGGGGTTCTCGCCGCTGGCCGCCCGGCCGGTGGTGGCGGTCAGCGCCGCGCCCAGCGTGCGGTCAAGGTCTTCCGCATCCTGCTGCGCCCGGTTGTCCCGCCAGAGCATGGCGCTGGTGGTGGGGCGACCCGCGGGGTCGGTGAGCACCGTGGCCAGATGGGCCGTGATCCCCACCGCGCTCACCCGCGCCCGGCTCTCCGGCAGCTGCCGGAGCACCGAGCGGACGGCCCGCCAGGTGTCCTGCGGGTTGAACTGCTCGCCCGCAGCCGGCCGGGACTGCTGGGAGACCGCGTGCAGCGCGCCATCCAGGGCGAAGAGACCGGCGCGGACCCCACTGCCCCCTACATCCACCCCGAGCAGGTACTCGGCCGGATGGGCGGGACCGCGGCGCTGCGGCCGTTGGGTATGGTGCTGCTGATCTGCCACTCTCTCCCCGCCTTACTGCCGCGCCACAGCGGTCGGCCGCCGACGGTCTGCATTCGTCCGGCGGTGGCCCGGTGGCCTCAGCCACCCGCGGCGGCGCGGCCGGCTCAGCACAGCCCGGCACTCCCGCGGCCCGGGCGGAACGCCTGCAGCGCGGGGTAGGTCCAGGCGTTTTGCCTCGGGTCGATCGGGACGTCCACCAGGAACGGGCTTCCTGAGCGGAGGCCGTCGGCGACGGCCTGGCGGAAGCTGGCCGGGTCCGGCGCGGTGCGGCCGGGCAGGCCGCAGGCCCGGGCGATGGTGGCGAAGTCGATGGCCCCGAAGTCGACCCCGGTGGTCCGGCCGTACCTGAGTTCCTGCGCCTGCCGGACGTTGCCGAAGCCGTCGTCGTTCATGACCACGACGGCCACCGGGCCGCTGACCCGGGCTAGTGTCTCAAGCTCGGCCAGGGTCATGCCGAGGGCTCCGTCGCCGACGAGGGCGATGATGGGGTGGTGCCCGTCGTCCGCGAGGCGGATCCCGATCGCGGCCGGCAGGGCGAAGCCCATGTTCCCGAAGCCGACCGGCTTGAAGTACGTGCCCGCTTCCCGGATCTCCCACAGATGAGTCCAGATCCCGGGGTTGCCGGCGTCGGCCACCATGATGGCGTCATCCGGGACCAGCTCCCGGAGCAGCCGCAGCAGCCCGGCCGGGTTGAACCGCCCGGCGTCCGACATGGCCGGCGGCGCGGCCTGCCACCAGGCCGCCCGGTGCACCGCCAGCTGCTCGAGCCGGCGCCGTCGGCTCTGCTGGGCGCTCTCGGTGACGGGTGTGGCCTCCGCGGTCAGGGCCTCCAGTACCTGGAGAGCATCGCCGGCCACGCCGAGCGTCCGGTCCGGGTAGTAGCGCCCGAGAATTGCCCGGTCGGTATCCACCTGGATGATCTTGTTTGGCATCGGCATCGACCAGCGGGCGGTGGAAACGCCGTTGAAGCTGTTCCCGACGGCCAGCAACACGTCGGTGGAGTGCAGCGCCCGGGTCGTGAGTTCGGTGCCGACCCGGCTGAGAATGCCGAGCACGGCGGGATGGCTGGTGGGCACCACTCCTGTTCCGTTGAACGTGGTCACGATCGGGATGTGCATGGCATCAGCGAGGGCGAGGGCGGCCGGCCCGGCCCCCGACAGCCGAGCGCCGTTGCCCAGCCACAGCAGCGGCGCACGGGCCTCGCGCAGCGTCGCGGCGGCCTGCCGGGCGGCGGCCAGATCCACCGGCCGCGTGGTTCCGGACACGAGCGGCACGCCCGGCCGCACCGGATGCACGATGTACTCCTCGAGCGCGGTGCGGGTGACGTCCACCAGAACCGGCCCGGGACAGCCGGCGGTCGCTCTGATCCACGCTTGCACCAGCGTGGCCGTGATGGCGCGCGCCTGCCCCACCTGGGTGACCCATTTCGTGAGAGCGCGGAAGATATCCACGTGGTCGGCGGACTGGACATCGTCCAGGGCGAGGTGCTCGTTGTATCCGTTGCACGCCACGATCAGCATGGGGCTGGAGTCGTGGAACGCGCCCCCCACGCCGGTCAGCAGGTTCGTCACCCCTGGCCCCGCCGTCGCCAGGCACACGCCGGGCACCCCGGAGTAGCGGCCGAACGCGTCGGCCATGCAGGCGGCCGCCCCCTCATGATGGGTCGGCACGAACTCGATGCCCGGTTCGTCGGCGAGTGCATCGTTGACCGCCAGGGTCTGCCCACCGGGGATGCCGAATACGTAGCGGACCCCCAGCGCGGCCAGCGTCGCCACCAGGACCTGGCCACCGGTCAGGGTGGCCATCTGGCGGCCGGGGCCGTGCCCGCCCATCCGATCATCCATCGGGGATCCTGGATCGCTCGTGGCAGCGCCGGGCGGGCGAGCGGGGGCCCGCTGCCTGCTGCGTGCGGTGGTGCCGGGACCTGATGATTACCTGAGGTGCCTCAACTGGCCTGCCGGTAGTTCGCGATGGCCTGACCCAGCGACGTCCCACGCCTCAATCAAGGTTGTCTGGTGCCCCGGCGCAGCCGGGGTGGTTCCGCCTGCAGATGAGTTCAGTCATCTATACGACAATGATGACAGGAACGCGCCCGGCCATCCGCCGAATGAGTAATTTATGAGTAAAGATAGCAGGTGAACGACGCGCTGCCGGGCCCGCGGCGAACCGCCGCGGGCCCGGTGATGGGCTAAGGTCCCGCCGCGGCGGGCGGATAGCCCCTACGTCACCAGAACTCTCCTTGGCAGCCTGAAAGGGGAGGAGAGCGTGATGAGGCGAGTGGCAGAATCCCCCGTGCGGCGCGCCTTGTGGCTGCGCGGCCTCTGGCCGGACCGGAACCCGCTCCGGCGGGCTAGCGACCGGGTCCAGGCCGTTGTGGTCGCAGTCGCGTTGCTCGCCTTCCTGATCGGCGGCCCGCTGATCGCGGTCGGCGCCGGTCACTGGGCCGGGGCCGTCGCGTCCCGGGTCGAACGGGCGCAGCAGGCTTCCTGGCGTCAGGTCTCCGCGGTGCTGCTGGCCAACGCGGGGTCAGCCGTGGGGGTCGACTACGGCGGGGTGAGCGCCGCACAGGTGCAAGCCAGGTGGACGGCGCCCGACGGTGAGATCCACACCGGCAACGTGTCCGCCCCGGCCGGGGCGCTGAAGGGCAGCACGGTGCGGATCTGGGTGAACAGCACCGGCCAGCAGACCGGGCCCCCACTGCGCCCCGACCAGGCGACCGGGCAGGCCTTCCTGGCCGCTGTCACGGCGCCGCTGGTGCTGGGCATGGTCATCCTCGGTCTGGCCTCCGTAGCCCTCCGGGTGGTCGACCGCAGGAGGCTGGCCGCCTGGGATGCGGACTGGCAGACTACCGAGCCACGCTGGACCAGCCGTCGCTGACGCGCCTGGTCAAGCGGGCACCGGGAGATCGGACATAGCGGCGCTGACCACGACTACCGGGCATGGCGCATGCCGGAGGCAGGCCCGGGCCACCGGCCCGGCCCCGTCCGGGGCCCGGTGCAGGGCGCTGCCCAGCACCAGCAGGTCCGCCCCGGCGGCGTGGTCCAGCAGAACCCGGGCGGCCAGCCCTTCGGCCACGGTCACCTCGACCGGGATCAGCGGTGCCGGGCCGAGCACAGTCGTCATGTCCGACTGCAGCCGGTCCCGGGCGCTGCGCAGGTTCTCCTCGGCCCTGCTGGGCGACATGGCATGCGAAGCGTACGGTGCCACCCGCTTCGCCACGTCTTCCCAGGCCCGCACCGCGTGCAGCGCCGTGTCACGCAATCCCGCTTCGCGGACTGCCCAGCGCAACGCGGCCAGCGAGCCGGCCGAGCCGTCTATCCCCACCACGATGCGCGACAGTGCTGAATCGTGCTTCAGTGCGGCACCCCCTTCGCAGGTCCGGTCGAGCGGACCGATAACCCGGCGCGATCACTGATTGCGCCCGGTGCGGTTACTCACCGCGCCCTGCTTGCCGGAGGTACAAATACCCAAAGCGGGCCCCTCTCACCCACCCGGTCCCATTGTCGTGCAAGTTCACCCGGGCCGGATGGCATCCAGCGGCGGCCGGTCCGACTTCGGGGTTCGCGTCCACCGTGCTCATCACCCCATTGTGCGGGCGACCCGACGGCTTATGGTGACTGTCATCTCGCCCGCCGCAGGAGGATGCCGTGACGGACCCGAAGCCCGTGCTCTACGTCGTGGCCGGCGGCGGGCCGCCCGCGGCCGACCTCGCCGGTTTCGCCGGTTTCGCCCAGCAGCAGGGCTGGGACGTCTGCGTGATCACCACGCCCGACGGCGCCAAGTTCACCGACACCGGCGAACTGGCCCGGCTGACCGGGCACCCGGTGCGGGACCGGTACAAGGATCCCGGCGACCCGGACGTGCTGCCGCCCGCCGACGCCTTCGTCATGGCCCCGGCCACCTTCAACACCATCAATAAGCTGGCCTGCGGGATCAGCGACACGCTGGCCCTCGGCCTGGTCAACGAGGCGGTCGGCCTCGGCCTGCCGATCATCGCGGTGCCCTGGCCGAACACCGCGCTGGCCCGGCATCCCGCCTTCCGGCGCAGCCTCGCCGAGCTGCGGGACTGGGGGATCACGATCATCTTCGACCCGGCCCGGCTGCCGCCGGTCGCGGGGGACTCCCCGCCGTTCCCCTGGCCGCGGCTGCGGGCCGAACTGGCCCGCGTGTACGGCAGCGTGGCCGACCCGGGCTGACGCCACCGGCCGCCCAGCCGACCACGACCCGGGACCGGGGGTGGCCGGTTCCGGGTCGTGCTTCGTTCGGCTGGAGAAGGGGAGTGGCTCAGCCGACGAGGGTCTTGACGGCGGCGGTCAGCTCGGTGAGGGCTCCCTTGGCATCGGAGAAGAACATGCTGGTCTTCGGGTCCGAGTACAGCTCGTTGTCGATGCCGGCGTAGCCGTGGCCCATGGAACGCTTGATCACGATGATCGATTTGGCGTGGTCCACGTCCAGGATCGGCATGCCGGAGACCGGGTTGCCGGGGCGGCGGGCGGCCGGGTTGGTGACGTCGTTGGCCCCGATGACCAGGGCCACGTCGGCCCGGGGGAATTCGGGGTTGATCTCGTCCATCTCCTTGAGCTGCGGGTAGGGCACGTTGGCCTCGGCCAGCAGCACGTTCATGTGCCCGGGCATCCGGCCGGCCACGGGGTGGATGGCGTAGCTGACCTCGACGCCGCGTTCTTCCAGCACCGCGGCGAGTTCGGCGCACTGGTGCTGGGCCTGCGCGGCGGCCAGGCCGTAGCCGGGCACGATGATGACCTTCTGGGCGTAGGCCAGCTGGATGGCGGCGTCGTCGGCCTGGATGGAGCGCACGTCCCCGCCCGGCCCGGCGATGGCCGGGCCGGTGTCGCCGGTGCCGAACCCGCCGATCATGATGTTGGCCAGCGACCGGTTCATCGCGTCGGCCATCAGCTTGGTCAGGATCGATCCGGACGCGCCGACCAGCGCCCCGGCGATGATCAGCGCCCAGTTGCCGATGACGAACCCGGCCATGGCCACCGCGGTGCCGGTGAACGCGTTCAGCAGCGAGATGACCACCGGCATGTCGGCCCCGCCGATCGGCAGCACCATCGTCACACCGAACACCAGCGCGGCGGCGATGATGACGATCAGCGCCGGGACGCTCGGGGTGACGAGCATGTAGATGCCGCCGCCGATCCCGATGGCCGCCGCCGCGAAGTTGACGATCCGCGACCCGGGGAAGGTGATCGGCGCCCCGTCGATCATGCCCTGGAGCTTCCCGGCGGCGATGATCGACCCGGAGAAGGTGACCGCGCCGATCAGCACGTCCAGGATGGTGAACAGGCTGACCGTCTCGCCCACGCCATGGCTGGCCAGCCGTACGTAGTCGTTGACCGCGACCAGCGCGGCGGCGCCGCCGCCGACCGCGTTGAACACGCTGACCAGCTGGGGCATGGCGGTCATCTCGACGGTGCGGGCCACGTACAGGCCCGCGCCGGCGCCGATCAGCGTGCCGGCGATCATCACCGCCCAGCCGGCCGGCTTGACCGTGCCGGAGTGCACGACCAGCGCGAATGTGGTGGCGATGGCCAGGACCATCCCGGCGGTGGATACCTGGTTGCCACGCCGCGCGGTGGCCGGGGAGTTCATCAGGTGCAGGCCCAGCACGAAGCAGGTGGCCGCGGCCACGTACAGCAGCTGGGTGACCCAGTCCCAGCCGCTCATGACGCGCTCCCGGTCTTGCTGACGGCGGGCGCCTGGCCGTTGGGGCTGACCGCGGCCGCGTTGGGCCCGGCCACCGGGGTGCGGGAGCGCTTGAACATTTTGAGCATCCGCCCGGTCACCACGTAACCCCCGACGACGTTCGCCGCGGCGAAAGCACAGGCGATGAACGCCAGGATGTAGCCGAGCGCGTTGTCCGCGACGACCGCGATGAGCATCGCGCCGGCCAGGATGATGCCGTGGATCGAGTTGGCCGCCGACATCAGCGGCGTGTGCAGCGTGGCCGGCACCTTGCTGATGACCTCGAATCCCACCAGGATCGCGAGAACGAAGATCGTGATGTCGGTGAGCAGGACAGGGGTCACGGGGTAGCACCTCCGGGCGGGCCAGCACCCTGGCTGGCGTCGGCGAGCAGAGCAGCGGTAGCCGGCTGAATAACGGCCCCATCGTGGGTGATGACGACACCGGCGGCGATTTCGTCATCGGGGCCGATCGCCAGCTCGCCGCCGGAGACCAGATGCAAAAGCAGCGTGGCGATGTTGCGGGCCAGGAACGCCGAGGACGCGCCGGGCACCGAGGCGGCCAGCTGGCCGGCCCCGATGATGGTGACCCCATTGCCGGTCACGACCGTCTCACCGGGCACCGAGCCGGCCACGTTGCCCCCCAGCGGCCCGGCGCCCATGTCCACGATGACCGCGCCGGCCGTCATCTGTTTGAGGGCGTCCTCGGTGACCAGCAGCGGGGGCTTGCGCCCGGGCACCTGGGCGGTGGTGATGACCACGTCGTGCCGGGCGATGTGGGCGGCCAGCTCGGCCTGCTGGGCCTGCCGTTCCTCTTCGGTCAGCGCTCTGGCGTAGCCGCCCTCCCCGGCCGCGTCCGCCACCGACTTCAGCTCGATGAACGTGCCGCCCAGCGACTCCACCTCGGTCTTGGTCTGCGGCCGCACGTCGTAGGCGGACACCACGGCGCCGAGCCGCCGCGCCGTGCCGATCGCCTGCAGGCCCGCCACCCCGGTGCCCAGGATGAGCACCTTGGCGGGCCGCGCGGTACCGGCCGCCGTGGTCAGCATCGGGAAGAACCGGCCGAACTCCGCCGCGGCCACCAGCACCGCCTTGTACCCGGCCACGTTGGCCTGGCTGGACAGCGCGTCCATCGACTGCGCCCGGGACAGCGTCCGCGGCAGCCCGTCCAGGCTGATCGCGGTCACCCCCCGGGCGGCCAGCGTGGCGGCCAGGCCCGGGTCGGCGAGCGGGTTGAGCAGGCCGAGGACCGCCTGGCCGGGGCGCAGCGCGGCCAGCAGCTGATCATCCGGCTTGCCCACCATCATGATCAGGCCGGCCTCCGCGACCAGCTCCGCGCGGCTGACCACCCTCGCGCCCGCCCCGGCGTAGGCGCTGTCGGCGATCCAGGCGCCGTCGCCGGCCCCGGCCTCGACCAGTACCTCCAGCCCGGCGCCACGCAACCGCGCGACCATTTCCGGGACCAGAGCCACCCGGCGCTCACCGGGTGTGCTCTCCTTGACGACGGCTACCTTCATGGGCGCGACCTCACGATGTATGGGGCGTGGCCTTCAGTAGCCTCATCCAGATGCGACGAGGCGAGCAGAGGCCACCGTCCCGCCGCACGGGGGACCTTCGGGCATGATCGCACAGCTTGGTTACCCGGCTCCAGTATTGCGACCGGGCCCGCCCGTATCTCCCCCTGACGGGTGAGCCGCTGCGGGTGAGAACCGATGGGCCCAGTGTGCCAAAAGAGGCCTGTGGGTGGGTCGGGCGTGGCGGCGGCGGTCAGCTGGTGGCAGCGGTCGGCTGGTGGCGGGATGGGTCAGCTGGTGGCGGCGGTCAGCTGGTGGCGGGATGGGTCAGCTGGTGGCGGCGGTCAGCTGGTGGCGGGATGGGTCAGGTGTAACGGCGGAGGGCGGCGCTGATCCGGTCGCCGGCCGTGACCACAGCGTTCGCGTGCAACCGGCCCGGGGAGCGGGTGAGCCGCTCGATCGGGCCGGACACCGAGACGGCGGCGATCACCTTGTTGCCCGGGCCCCGGACCGGCGCGGACACCGAGGCGACCCCGGCTTCGCGCTCGGCCACGCTGGCGGCCCAGCCCCGGCGGCGCACCTGGGCCAGCGCCGCGGCGCTGAATCTCGCCCCGCGCAGCCCGCGGTGCAGCCGCTCCGGCTCCTCCCAGGCGAGCAGGACCTGGGCAGCCGACCCAGCGGACATCGGCAGGGCCGACCCGACCGGGACGGTGTCCCGCAACCCGGCGGCCCGTTCGGCGGCGGCCACGCAGATCCGGCTGTCCCCCTGGCGCCGGTACAGCTGGGCGCTCTCCCCGGTGAGGTCGCGCAGCCCGTTGAGGACGGGCTGGGCCAGCGCCAGCAGACGGTCCTCGCCCGCCGCGGTGGCCAGCTCGCCGATCCGCGGGCCGAGGATGAACCGGCCCTGCCCGTCCCGGGCCACCAGCCGGTGCCGCTCCAGCGCCACCGCGAGGCGGTGCGCCGTGGGCCGGGCCAGCCCGGTCGAGCTGACCAGCTGGGCGAGCGAGGCCGGGCCGGACTCCAGGGCGCTGAGCACGGCCACTGTCTTGTCCAGCACGCCGACTCCGCTAGAGTTGTCCATAGCCCGATATTGCCGTCTCGCAATGCGAGACGCAAATCCGCGGCCGGAGGTGGCCGGACAGCGCCGCCCGGCTGGCGGTCCGCGATGAGGCGCCCGCTGAAAGGGGTTGCACGGATGGGACGTACGCTCGCGCAGAAGATCTGGGACGCACACGTCGTGCACCGGGCCGACGGTGAGCCTGACCTGCTCTATATCGACCTGCACCTGGTGCACGAGGTGACCAGCCCGCAGGCGTTCGACGGGCTGCGGCTGGCTGGGCGGCCGGTGCGCAGGCCGGACCTGACGGTCGCCACCGAGGATCACAACGTGCCCACGCTCGGGGTGACCGGCCCGGGCCTGCCGCTCGTAGGGCCGGGCAGCCCGATCACCGACCCGGTGTCCCGGGTCCAGGTCGAGACGCTGCGCAAGAACTGCGCCGATTTCGGCATCAGCCTGTACCCGATGGGCGACGCCGGCCAGGGGATCGTGCATGTGATCAGCCCGCAGCAGGGGCTGACCCAGCCCGGCATGACCATCGTCTGCGGCGACTCGCACACCAGCACGCACGGGGCCCTCGGCGCGCTGGCCTTCGGCATCGGCACCAGCGAGGTCGAGCACGTGCTGGCCACCCAGACGCTGCCGCAGCACCAGCCCGGCCAGATGGCGGTCAACGTGGTGGGCGAACTGCCCTACGGAGTGACCGCCAAGGACCTGATCCTCGCGGTCATCGCGAAGATCGGTACCGGCGGCGGGGTTGGGCACGTCATCGAGTACCGCGGCGCGGCGGTCCGTGGCCTGTCGATGGCCTGGCTGACCGTGTGCAACATGTCGATCGAGGCCGGGGCCCGAGCCGGGCTGATCGCGCCGGACGACACCACGCTGCGCTACCTGGAGGGCCGCCCGCACGCGCCCCGCGGCGCGCAATGGGAAGCCGCGCTGGACTACTGGCGCTCGCTGCCGACCGACCCGGATGCGACGTTCGACAAGGAGGTCACGATCGACGCGGCCGCCCTGACCCCGTTCGTGACCTGGGGGACCAACCCCGGCCAGGCGGCCCCGCTGACCGGGTCGGTGCCGGACCCTGAGGCCCTGAGCGACCCGGGTGAGCGGGCGTCCGCCGCGCGCGCCCTGGCCTACATGAACCTCAAGCCCGGCACCGCGCTCACGGACATCAGCGTGGACACGGTGTTCGTCGGCTCGTGCACCAACGGCCGCCTGGAGGACCTGCGGGCCGCCGCCGGCGTGCTCCGCGGCCGGAAGGTGGCCGACGGGGTCCGGATGCTGGTCGTGCCCGGCTCCATGGACGTGAAGGCCGCCGCCGAGCGCGACGGCCTGGACCGGGTCTTCACCGACGCGGGCGCGCAGTGGCGCTCGGCGGGGTGCTCGATGTGCCTGGGCATGAACCCGGACACGATGGCGCCCGGTGAGCGCAGCGCATCCACCTCGAACCGGAACTTCGAAGGCCGCCAGGGCAAGGGCTCCCGCACCCACCTGGTGTCCCCGCAGGTGGCCGCGGCCACCGCGGTGACCGGCCACCTCACCGCCCCCGCCGACCTGTAGACCGGGAGGATCAGACCGATGGAGCCTTTCACCACGCACACCGGCCGGGCGGTGCCGCTGCGCCGGAGCAATGTCGACACCGACCAGATCATCCCGGCCGAATACCTCAAGCGGGTCAGCCGGGTGGGTTTCGCGGACGGTTTGTTCGCCGCCTGGCGGGCCGACCCGGAATTCATCCTCAATCAGCCGACCGCGGACGGCGCGACGATACTCGTCGCTGGCCCCGATTTCGGTATCGGATCCTCCCGCGAGCACGCCGTCTGGGCCCTCTCGGATTACGGATTCCGCGCCGTGATATCCGCCCGATTCGGAGATATCTTCCGGAATAACGCGACAAAGGGGGGACTGCTCCCGGCCCGCGTCCCGGCCCAATTCGCGGAGTCCCTGCAGGACCTCCTGGAGCGCAGCCCGGACACCGAGGTGACGGTTGACCTGGTCGCTCGTGAGGTGCGGGCCAGCGCACCCGGCAACGACGAGACTTCGCTGCAGGCACCGTTCGACATCGACGATTACACCCGCTGGCGGCTCATGGAAGGGCTTGACGACACATCGCTGACGCTTCGGCACGCCGACGAGATCGCGGCCTTCGAGAGCCACCGCCCGGACTGGCTGCCAACGGCCGATCCGGTGCACTGAAAGCCGCCCACAGCGGGAAATCCGCGGGCCCAGTGCGCGACACGCCGGGTTTTTACGCCACGATCATTGTGCCCGCGCGCTGGATCGCCTAATTTCAGGGACGTCAGAGGTCGCGGTTACCGGGTGCCCTGTCCGCGCGACCTCCACTGGGGGAACCACAGGAGTGATTCATGAACAAGCGTGACCTGATCGACGCGATCTCGGGTCGGCTGGGAGACAAGAAGACCGCCACCGAGGCCGTGAACGCGGTGCTCGACACCATTCAGCTCACCGTGGCCAAGGGCGACAAGGTCGCGATCACCGGGTTCGGCGTCTTCGAGAAGGCGGTCCGGCCGGCCCGCACGGCGCGTAACCCGGCCACCGGCGCCACCATCAAGGTAGCCAAGTCCTCGGTGCCCAAGTTCCGCCCCGGTGCCGATTTCAAGGCCGTGGTGAACGGGGAAAAGAAGGTGGCCGCGAAGAAGCGCTGACCGGCCCGGCGGGTCAGCCGGCCAGCACGAGGGGTCAGCGGCCAGCACGGCGGGTCGCCAGCACGCGGGCGGCCAGCACGGCGGGTCAACGGCCAGCACGGCGGGTCAGGCCAGCACGGCGGGCAACGGCCAGCACGGCGGGTCAACGGCGCGGCTGGCGCACGCCGCGCCGCAACCCGCCGGCGCTTCAAGATCATGATCATGGGATTGGTGTCGTTATAACGACACCAATCCCATGATCATGTCTGGGCCAGAACACCCGCCGCCGAGAGCGCGGTGACTTGGGGCCGAATAGGTGACTTGGGGCCGAATAAGGGCCTCAACCCACCGCACTCCCGCTCCCCCCGGCGCCGCCGGGGGAAGTGCGGTGACTTGGGGCCAAATAGCGCCCTCAACTCACCGCGCAAGGTTAGGGGTCGGGGGGCAGCGGGAAGGTGGCCAGGGTGAGCGCGGCCACCGCGCCGCTGCCGTCGAGGCGGAGCCGGACCCGCTGGCCGGGCCGCAGCAGGCGCAGGCCCGACCCGGCCAGCGCGGCCGCCGGGAACGCCAGCACCGTGCCGTCGTCGGTGAACACGGTGCCCGAGCCGGCCGTTTCGTCGTAGCTGCGCACCGTACCCTGCACCGGCCCGGCCCTCAGCGCAGGCCGGGCTGAGGGCCGGGCCGGTGCAGCGCCCCGGCGATCAGCCGGTCGAGCAGGTCGCTCAGTGGCAGCCCGCTGGCCGCCCACATCTTGGGGAAGTAGGAAGCGGCCGTCATGCCCGGCATCGTATTGATCTCATTGAGCAGGATGCGTCCGTCCGGGGTGTAGAAGAAGTCCACCCGGGCCAGTCCCGCACAGGACACCGCCTCGAACGCGGCGGCGGCCAGCCGGCGGATCTCGTCCAGGTGCTCGGCCGGGATCGGGGCCGGGATCAGCATCCCGTTCGCGTCGTCCAGGTACTTGGCCTCGAAGTCGAAGAACTCCTCCCCGCCGTCCACCATGAGCTGCCCGGGCAGGCTGGTGTCCGGCGGGGCGCCGTCCCGGCCCTCCAGCACGGCGCATTCGATCTCCCGTCCGGTGACGGCCTGCTCCACCAGCACCTTGTGGTCGTAGCGCCGCGCGGTCTCGATGGCCTCGTGCAGCCCGGCCAGGTCGTCGGCCCGGGAGGTGCCGATGCTGGACCCGCCCCGGGCCGGCTTGACGAAGACCGGCCAGCCGAGCTCGCCGATCGCGTCCAGCACCCGCTTGCGCTCGGCCGAGGCCGGCAGCGGCGCGGTCTCCGCCGGGGACGGCTGCCAGTCCTGGTCGCGGACGACCACGAACGGCCCGACCGGCAGGCCGCGGGCCGCGAAGATCAGCTTCATGTACTCCTTGTCCATGCTGACCGCGCTGGCCAGCACCCCGGCGCCGACGTAGCGGATACCGGCCATTTCCAGCAGCCCCTGCAGGGTGCCGTCCTCGCCGTACGGCCCGTGCAGGACCGGCAGCACCACGTTGACGGCGCCGAGGACGCGCGGGATGTCGCCGGGCGCGGCGGTGCTCACGGCGGGCGTGCTCACGGCGGGCGTGCTCACCGCGGGCGTGCTCACCGCGGGCGTGCTCACGGCGGGCGTGCTCACCGAGGGCGTGCTCATGGCGGGCGTGCTCACCGCGGCGGCACCCGGGGCGGCGCCCCACGGGAGGATCTGGCTGCCGGGCTCGGCCACCGATTCCACCGACGGCAACTGCCCGCCGGTGATGGCCAGCCGCTGCGGGTCGTCGGAGGTGAGCACCCAGCGCCCGTCGGGCAGGATGCCGACCGGGATGACCTCGTACCGGTCGCGGTCCAGGGTCGCCAGCACGGTCCCGCCGCTCGCGCACGAGATGGCGTGCTCGGGCCCGCGGCCGCCGAACACGACCGCCACCCGGATCTTGCCGTCGTTCACGATCTCCCCTTCCTGGTCCGCCGGATCACTGCGTCCGCCCAGCCTGCCCTAACGGCCGCCGCGGCGGCCCGATTCAGCGCAGTGAGTCCAGCGCCTGGCTCGCGTCGCCGATCAGATCCCCGGGGTCCTCCAGGCCGATCGAGAACCGGACCGCCCCTGGATCGATGCCGGCCGCGGCCAGGGCCGCGTCGTCGAACTGCCGGTGTGTCGTGGAGGCTATGTGCCCGGCCAGGGTGTGGGTACCACCCAGCGAGGCGGCCACCTGGGCGACCCGCAGCCGGTCCGCGAAGGCGTACCCGCCGTCGCGGCCGCCATGCGGCGTCACGGTCACGATCGCGCCGAAGCGGGTGCCCTCCGGGCCGGTGTCGAACAGCCGCCCGGCCAGCGCGTGTCCCGGATGGCCGGGCAGGCCCGGGTAGTCCACGCCGCGGACCGCCGGGTGCTTCGTCACCGCGGTGGCGAAGCGCAGTGCGGTGGCGCAGTGCCGGGCGACCCGCAGCGGCAGCGTCTCCAGGCCCCGGCGGAGCAGGAAAGCCTCGTCCGGCGCGAGCGAGCCGCCGGTGTCGATGCGCACCGCCCGGACTTGGCGGACCAGGTCCGGGCGGCCGGCCACCACCCCGCCGGTCGCGTCCGAGTGACCGCCGAGGTACTTGGTGGCCGAGTGGAGCACCAGGTCCGCCCCGTGCTCCAGCGGCCGGCACACCACCGGCGAGGCCAGCGTCGAGTCCACCACCAGCAGCGCGCCCGCTTCGTGCGCCAGGGCGGCCAGGGCGGGCAGGTCGGCCACCGCCGTCGTCGGGTTAGCCAGCGTCTCGGCGTAGACGATGCCGGTCTCCGGCCGCAGGGCCGCCCGGACCGCTGCCAGGTCGGTCAGGTCCACGAAGTCGGCTGCCACGCCGAACCGGCCCGCCACGTGCCGCAGGAACCCGTAGGTGCCGCCGTACACCGCGGCCGGCGCCACCACGTGCGCCCCCGCCGCGGCGAAGGTCCAGAACACCGCGCTGATGGCCGCCATCCCGGAGGCGAACGCCTGGGCCTGCACGGGCCCGGGCACCCGGTAGCCCTCCAGCGCGGCCACCGCGGCTGCGAAGGCGTCCGCGGTCGGGTTGTCGATCCGGCTGTAGGTGTACCCCTCCTGGGCGTCGGCGAGCACCGCCGCGTACTCCGCGCTGGAGGCGAAGGCGAAGGTCGCGCTCCGGTACACCGGGGTGCCTACGGGTCGCTGCGCGGGCACGGGCACCGGCGGCAGGTGCACCGCCCTGGTCTGCTCGCCCAGGCTCGTCCCGTCGCCCGCGCCGGTCCCGTCGGGCGGGTGCGCCATCGGGTCAGACCCCATAGCGCTCGGGCTTGGCGGATCGCGAGGTGAGCAGCTCGGCCGCCTGGCCGACGTCGATCCGCCCGTCCATCACCCCGACCACCACCTCGGTGATCGGCATCTCCACCCCGTGGCGGCGGGCCAGTTCCAGCACCGGCCCGGCCGACTTCGCGCCCTCGGCCACCTGGGTGGTGACCTGGCGGACGTCGGCCACCGGCATGCCGCGGCCGATCATCTCGCCGAACGTCCGGTTCCGCGACAGCGGCGAGGAGCACGTGGCGACGAGGTCGCCCATCCCGGCCAGCCCGGCGAACGTGTGCGCGTCCGCACCCAGCGCGGTGCCCAGCCGGGTGATCTCCGCCAGGCCCCGGGTGATCAGGGTGGCCCGGGTGTTGTCCCCGCAGCCCATGCCCACGGCGATGCCGACGCCGAGCGCGATCACGTTCTTCACCGCCCCGCCCAGCTCGCAGCCGATGACGTCCGGGTTGGTGTAGGGGCGGAAGTAGCCGGTGTGGCAGGCCTGCTGCAGCCGCTTGGCCAGGGTGTCGTCGGCGCTGGCCACCACCGTGGCGGCGTGCTGCCGCTCGGCGATCTCACGGGCCAGGTTAGGCCCGGAGATCACCGCGATCCGGTCCGGGCCGGCCCCGGTCACCTCGGCGATGACCTGGCTCATCCGGTCCAGGGTGCCCAGCTCGATCCCCTTCATCAGGCTGGCGAAGGCCGCGCCGTCCGGGAGCAGGGGCAGCCAGGAGGTGAGATTGCGGCGCAGCGTCTGCGCGGGCACGGCCAGCACCACCAGGTCCGCCCCGGCCAGCACCTGGGCCGGGTCCGCGCTCGCGGTCAGCTCCGGGTGCAGGGTGATGCCGGGCAGGTAGTCCTGGTTCTCATGGCGCGCGTTGACCGCCGCCACCAGTTCGGCCCGGCGTCCCCACAGCACGGCGGGGGTTCCGGCGTGCCAGAGCACCTGGGCGAACGTGGTGCCCCACATGCCGGCGCCCATGACCGCCGCCCTCACGTCGGCGTCGCCTCGCGCGGGTCAGTGCCCTCGCCGGGTTCCGTTAGGCCTGCTGGTGTTCCTGGTGCGGAGCTCTCGCCCGGGACGCCCTCCTGCGTGGCCTGCTCGCGGGCGGCCTGGCGCGCGGCGCGCCGCGCCACGGCCGGGTGGTAGGGCGTCTCGGGGGGCTGCTCGCCGCGCAGCTCGGCGAGCAGCGCGGTGATGTCGGCCATGATCGCGTTGGTGGCCCCGCGCAGCACGTCCCGGGTGAGCGGCTGGCCCTCGTAGTCGGACAGGTCCACCGGCGGGCCGGCCAGCATCCGCACCATCTTCCGCGGCACCAGGTGGGGCTTCGTGCTGCCGTAGGGGAGGATCACCTGGGCGCCCCACTGGGCCACCGGGACCACCGGCACCCCGGTGGCCAGCGCCAGCCGGGCCACCCCGGTCTTGGCCAGCATGGGCCACTGGGCCGGGTCGCGGGTGGCCGTGCCCTCGGGGTAGATCACCACGCACTCGCCCTCGGTCAGGGCCTGCTCGGCCACCCCGAGCACGTTCGCCGCGTCGGCCTCGCCGCGGCGCACCGGCAGCTGGCCCAGCTTGCGCAGGTAAGGGCCGATCAGCTTCACGTCGAACGCCGAGTGCTTGATCATGAAGGCCGGGTAGCGGCCCGCCTCGTGCACGAACAGCGCCATGGCCGGCCAGTCCGCGTAGGACAGGTGGTTGGCCGCCACGATCATCCCGCCGTTGCGCGGGAAGTGCTGGTAGCCGTCCCAGTCCCGCTTCATCAGCGCCTTGATCAGCGGGGGCAGGTAGACCTTGGTCCCGGCGCGCCAGCCCGGCCGGTACCGCTGGTCCTGCTGCCCGCTCATCGGTGTTCCCGGCTCATCGCTGCGGACTCCCGCCTGTGCTGCGGCCAGCTCTCATCTGCGGTCCGCTCCCATGTCCTGTCAGTCTCCCGTTCCGCCACCGTCGCTGTCGAGACGGCCCGTCCGCCCCGCCGGATCATCCGCGCCAGCCAGCGCCCAGTATGGTCGCCGATGTGACCGAGAGCGCGCTCAGCTGGTCGCTGGTGATCCCCGTCAAGGTACTTGCCCGCGCCAAATCGCGCCTGGCCGGCCTGGCTGGGCAGGCCCGCGCGGACCTGGCCCTGGCCATGGCGGCGGACACGGTGAGCGCCGCCGTCGCCTGTCCGTCCGTCGGCGCGGTGCTCGTGGTCACGGACGACGCGGCGGCCAGCGGCACGCTCAGCGCGCTGGGCGCGGTGGCCGTGGCGGATGAGCCGGACGCCGGGCTCAACCCGGCGCTGGCGCACGGTGCCGCCGCGGCCGCCGCCCGCTGGCCGGTGGCCGGCACCGCCGCCCTGGCCGCGGACCTGCCCGCGCTGCGGCCAGCCGAGCTGGCCACGGCGCTGCGGGCGGCGGCGGAGTGGCCCGAGGCGTTCGTGGCCGACGCCGCGGGCACCGGCACCACGCTCTACGCGGCCCGGCCGGGGGTCCCGTTCCGGCCCCGGTTCGGCCCGCAGTCGGCCAGCCGCTACCGGTCCGGCGGGGCCGCCGAGCTGTTGCTGGCCGACGTGCCCAGCCTGCGTTCCGACGTGGACACTCCCGCGGACCTGCGCCGGGCCGCCAGCCTGGGACTCGGGCCGCGGACTACCGTGCTGGCCGCCCGGTTGGGCTGACGCGCGCCCGGGTCACTGGGCGGACCAGCAAGTGGGCGCGAGATGACCGGTCACCGGCCGCCGGGCGGACCGGCTACCGGGTCAGCCGCCGCCGACGCCCAGACCGGCTACCGGGTCAGCCGCCGCCGACGCCCAGCCCGCATGCCGAGCACGATCAGGTCGATGATCACCACCACGATGCCGATGATCAGCAGCCAGATCAGGCCCTTGACCACCACCCCGATGATGCCCAGGGCGATCGCCACGATGATGAACAGCAGGAAGAGTGCGAGCATGCGTTTCCCGATCCTCCGGCCCCTCAGCGGCGTGCCAGGCGGCGCGTGCCCGCGGCTCCCGCTTCGTAGGCCAGTTCGTAGTGCTTGAAGACGTCCGGCTCACTGGTGGCCGGCAATTCGCCGTCGGTGCCGATCGAGGGCGCCCCTTTGACCAGGGAACGCGGGTAACCGACCTTCAGATAGCTGGGGCCGACGGTGGCCCCCTTGAGCGGCACGAAGACGAGCCGGCGCCGGGTCGGCAGGCCAGTGGTGACGGTCGCGAACGACGGCTCGTCGGTAGCGGTGTCCACGTACACCGATTCCAGCGTGCCGATCTTGTGGCCCCCGTCGTTGACCACGTCGTGCCCGCGCCATTCCCGGATGTCGCCTACGTGGAACATTCCCCGTCCTCCCTCGTAACCTAACCCGCCCATTACCCAGGACGGCGAGGTCCATCCGGGCCGGGCGGCCATCGGCTGCCGGCCGGACGCCGCCCGGAGGCTCGGGCGCACGAGCCTGGGCGGAGCACGCTCGTGGACTGGCGGGAGGACTGAGGGCGCAGCAACGGGCCCAGGGGCCTCAGTAAGAGTACGCCCCGGGCCACGGAAATGGCCCGGGGCTCCGGGGAGCGGGCTGGTGCTCTCCGCCGAGCGGACTGCGGGGCGCGGCGGAGCGGGCGGCAGGCGCCGGCCGGGGCGGGCTCAGATATGCACGATGGGGCAGGTCAGCGTGCGGGTGATGCCGGTCACGCCCTGTATCTGCGCGACCACCAGGCGGCCCAGGTCGTCCACATTGGGCGCCTCGGCGCGCACGATCACGTCGTAGGGCCCGGTGACGTCCTCAGCCAGCGTCACCCCTGTGATGCTGCCGATGCGGCGGGCCACCTCGGCGGCCTTGCCCACTTCCGTCTGCACGAGGATGTAAGCCTGCACCATGCGTCCTCCCCGGGGGCTTCGTCGCCGGCGGCCGGAATGGCCACGCTACCCTAAGGCCAGGATGGCAGCCGGGAGGGCCCAATTACCGTCGCAGATCTCGGGGAATTCGGGCTCATCGCGGCGCTGGCGGCCCGGATGCCGTCGGCACCGGGCACATTGCTGGGCATCGGTGACGACGCGGCGCTGCTCGCCGCGCCCGATGGCCGGGTGCTGGCCAGCACCGACCTGCTGGTCGAGGGCCGTCATTTCCGCCGCGACTGGTCCTCCGCCAGCGACATCGGCGTGAAGGCCGCGGCGCAGAACCTGGCCGACATCGCCGCCATGGGCGGGGCGCCCACCGCCCTGCTGGTGGGCCTGGCCGCGCCGCCGGATCTGCCGGTCGCCTGGGCCGAGGAACTGGCCGACGGGCTGGCCCAGGAGTGCGGCCGGGCCGGGGCGAGCGTGGCCGGCGGCGACATCTCGGCGGCCCCGCTGGTGCTGCTGGCCATCACCGCGCTGGGCGGCCTCGCCGGGCGCCCCCCGGTGACCAGGTCCGGGGCCCAGGCCGGGGATGTGGTGGCGGT
Organism: uncultured Actinomycetes bacterium; assembly: GCA_963837515.1. Lineage (GTDB taxonomy): Bacteria > Actinomycetota > Actinomycetes > Streptosporangiales > Streptosporangiaceae > RYN-230. Next base: position 446,570 of record CAWINT010000006.1, on the reverse strand, counting down.
CGCGGGCGTGCTCGGCCACTCGGCCGCCGGCCTGGCCCTGCTCCAGGCCGGGCGGACCGGGCCGGCCGAGTTGCTGGCCGCGCACCGCCGTCCGCAGCCGGACTACGCCGCCGGTCCTGAGGCGGCGCGGCTGGGCGCGACCGCCATGATCGACGTCAGCGACGGGCTGATCCAGGATCTCGGGCACGTCGCGGAGCGCAGCGGGGTCCAGATTGACCTGGAAACAAAGCGATTGCCCCGAGATGATGCGTTGCGTGCTGCCGCCGAAGCAACCGGTAAGGCGGACCCGCTTGACTGGATTCTCACCGGCGGGGAGGATCATGCCTTGGCCGCAACGTTCCCGCCAGCCGCTGACCTCCCAGCGCGCTGGGTCATCGTGGGACGTGTGGGGGCAGGCCGAGGGGTCAGGATCGATTCGCGGCGGTCTGAGGGGTTGGCCGGATGGGATCATTTTCGCGGGCTAGACAGCCTTCACTGACTGTGTTTACTGAATTACAGCGTTGTCGCTAGAGTTAGCCCGATTCAACTCTTAGGTATAAACCCCCCAAATGCGATCACCGGGCAAGAGAGCAGCGCCGCGGCACCGGTCGCGGCCGGGTGCGGCCCCGTCCCAGGCGGGCGGTCCCCGGCCGGGCCGGCCGGGCCGCCGTGGCGTGCGCCGGGCTCAGCCGTCCCGCGGTGGGCTCGGTGCCGCGCCGGCCTGGTTCCGCTCGCTGGCCCGCTGGCTCGGGTGGCGGCCAGCCCGGCCGCCGGCCCCGAGTGGCCTGGTAGCCAGCGGCCCGGCCCCGAGTGGCCCGGCCCCGAGTGGCCCGCCCCCGAGCGGCCCGGTAGCGAGCGGCCCGCCCCCGAGCGGCCCGGCCCCGAGCGGCCCGGTGGCGAGCGGCCCGGTGGCGGGCGGGCACAGCCCCCCGGGCGGCCCTCGCCTCGCGGATGGCGCTGTTGACCCGGGCGGCTGGCCCGGCACCAGAGCAGGCTCCGGACGGCCGCCTACGGCCTCCTCAGGCCTGCCTGAGGGCACCTCCCGCCCGGCGGGAGACCGGCCCGCGGGAGACCAGGCCGCGGTAGACCCGGCCGCGGTCGCCCCGGCCGGGCCACCCTCCGGCCCGCTGGAGCCGCCGGTGGACGTCAACGGCCTGCCCGGGCTGCCACCCGGCCGCCCGCCGCCGCAGCGGGGCCGGCCCAGCCGGCGCCGGCTGGGCGGCGCGGTGCGGCGGCTGATGGTCACGCCGACCTTCGCGGCCGGGCTCGGCGTAGTGGTGGCGGCCAGCCTGGCCGTCAACATGACGAAGACGGTGCTGCACTTCAGTTCCCCGGTGCCCGGCGGGCAGTGCGCCGCGGGTAGCTGTCACCCGCAGCCCGCCCAGGGCGGCACGCTAGCTTCGGCCCGTCCCGGCGTGCACATCGCGTCGCCCGGGGGCACGGCCGTGGGCCCCGGCCAGCGCCGGATGCCAGCCAGGAACGCGCCGGGCGACCAGCATGCGGGCGGCCCGGACCACTCGAACCAGCCCGGCTCGCCGGTCGTGATCACCTACCAGCTCACCCAGCAGTGGCCGGGCGGCTTCATCGACCTGATCACGGTCGGCAGGCTCGGCGGGCGGAGCGGGTCCTGGCGCCTCTCGCTGTCCTACCCGGGAGCCCGCATCGCCGGGGTGCAGGGGGCCTCGTGGGGGTGGCGCTCGGCGGATTCCGGGGTCGCCCAGGGCCACAACGGCTCCGACGGCGGCGATCAGCGGCCCGGCGAGCCATCCGGCCGGATGGGAACCACCTGGTTTGTCGTCACGGTGGAGGGCCGGTCTCAGCCGCCGTCCGGCTGCTCGCTCAACGGCAAGCCCTGCTCATTCAGCCTGGCTCACGGGCCGCACTGATCGCGGCTCACGGCCGGGCCGATCCGGCGCCGCCCGGCCGCCGCCCGGCATGAGAGGCACGGCACGAGAGTCAGCGGGTGACCTTGCCGGCCTTGATGCAGGACGTGCACACCCGGATCCGCTTGCGGGTACCGCCGACCTGGGCCCGGACCATCTGGATGTTGGGGTTCCAGCGGCGGGGGGTCCGGCGGTGGGAGTGCGAGACGTTGTTGCCGAATCCCGGCCCCTTGCCGCAGACCTCGCAGACAGAAGCCACGGGACACTCCTTGCATGAAGGTGGATGATCAGGTCACCGTGCCCGGCACGGAGGCAACCGCACACCGTGCCCGATGGGCAGCCGGGCCAGCGTATCCGACCACGGGCCGGTTAGGCGAATCAGCGCCCGCGCCGCCGCGTGGCCGGCCGCCGTCGTCGGAGCCGCCGCCTATCCTGTGAGGCCATGGCGAGGCTAGACGACCGGCTGGACCGGGAGTTCGATCCGCGCACGGCCAAGGCGCTGGGTACCGCCCTGGGCGTGCGCACGGTTGGCGAACTGCTCCGGCATTACCCGCGCCGGTACGAGCGCCGCGGCGAGCTTACCGACCTGGCTTCGCTGCGGGACGGGGACCACGTCACCGTGCTGGCCCAGATCGCCAAGGTGACCAGCCGCCCGATGCGCAACCGCCGCGGCAAGCTGACCGAGGTGACGGTCACCGACGGCCATGGCACGCTCACCCTGGCCTTCTTCCGGCAGCCGTGGCGGGAGAAGGACATGAAGCCGGGGCTGCACGGCCTGTTCGCCGGCCAGGTGTCCAGCTACGGGCGCAAGCGCCAGCTCATCCACCCGGACTGCGAGCTGCTGGGCGAGTCCGACCCCGGCACCGAGCTGGCCGCCGAGCACGCGGCCGAGATCATCCCGGTCTACCCGGCCACCAGCCAGCTGCCCTCCTGGAAGATCGCCAAGGCGATCCGCACCGTGCTGGACACCCTGGACCTGGACGAGGACCCGATCCCGGCGGACGTGCGTGCGCGCTACGGGCTGCAGCCGCAGGCCACAGCGCTGCTCGGCATCCACCGCCCGATGGAGGATCCCGACATCCCCCGGGCCCGGCTCCGGCTCAAGTGGGACGAGGCGTTCGTGCTGCAGGCGGTGCTGGCCCAGCGGCGCCGGGCCGCCGACGCGCTGCCCGCCACGCCGCGCATCCCGCGCCGGGGCGGCCTGCTGGAGGCATTCGACCGGCAGCTGCCGTTCCCGCTGACCGAGGGCCAGCGGGCGGCTGGCGCCGGCATCGCCACCGCGCTGTGCCGGGAGCACCCGATGCACCGCCTGCTGCAGGGCGAGGTGGGCTCGGGCAAGACCGTGGTCGCGGTCCGCGCGATGCTGCAGGTGGTGGACGACGGCGGCCAGGCGGTGCTGCTCGCCCCGACCGAGGTGCTGGCCCAGCAGCATTACCGCTCGATCAGCGCGCTGCTGGGCCCGCTCGGCCGGGCCGGGGAGCTGGACGGCGCCGTGCTTGAGGATCCAGGGCAGGCCACCCGGGTGGCGCTGCTGACCGGGTCGCAGGGCGCCCGGGCCCGCCGGGCCGCGCTGGCGGACACCGCGACCGGGGCGGCGGGCATCGTGATCGGCACGCACACCCTGCTCTACCACCGGGTCCGGCTGGACGACCAGGTGGTGTTCAAGGAGCTGGGCCTGGTCGTGGTGGACGAGCAGCACCGGTTCGGCGTGGAGCAGCGGGACGCACTGCGCGAGAAGGCCCAGGACAGCAGGCCGCACGTGCTGGTGATGACGGCCACCCCGATCCCCCGCACGGTGGCCATGACCGTCTACGGCGACCTGGACGTGTGCACGCTCACCGAGCTGCCGGCCGGCCGGGCCCCGATCACCACGCACGTGGTCCCCGCCGCGGAGAAGCCGCGCTTCCTGGAGCGCACGTGGGAGCGGGTGCGCGAGGAGGTGGCCGCCGGCGGCCAGGCCTACGTGGTCTGCCCGCGCATCGGCGACGACGAATCGTTCCCAACGGAACCGCGTGCCCCCGATGACCCCCCCGACACCGACGACGCGGGCGGCTACGACGAAGGCGGGACCGAGCCCACCCGGCCGGCCCGCGCGGTCGTGGACATGGCGGCCGAGCTGGGCGAGGGCCCGCTGGCCGGGCTGCGGCTGCGGATCCTGCACGGCCGGCGGCCGGCCGAGGAGAAGGACGCGGTGATGCGCGGCTTCGCCGACGGCAGCGTGGACGTGCTGGTCGCCACCACCGTCATCGAGGTGGGGGTGGACGTGCCCAACGCCACGATCATGGTCATCTGCGACGCCGACCGGTTCGGCGTGTCCCAGCTGCACCAGCTGCGTGGCCGGGTCGGCCGGGGCGGCAAGCCGGGGCTGTGCCTGCTGGTCACTGATGCCCCGGCGGGCAGCCCGGCCCGCGAGCGGCTGGACGCGGTGGCCAGCACGCTGGACGGTTTCCAGCTGTCCCGCCTCGACCTGGAACAGCGCCGGGAGGGCAACGTGCTGGGGGCCGTGCAGGCGGGGCGGAAGTCCAGCCTCAAGATGCTCACCCTGCTGGAGGACGAGGACCTCATCGGCCAGGCGCGGGAGGTGGCGTCCGCGCTGGTCGGCACCGACCCGGAGCTGACCGGTCACCCGGCGCTGGCCCGGGCGATCGGCCGGCTGCTCGACGAGCAGCAGGCCGAGTTCCTGGAGAAGGCGTGAGCCTGCCGGGGCCGGGATGAGCCGGGGCCGCCGCGCCGCCGGGACCGGGTCATGACCCGGATCATCGCCGGGGCCGCCCGCGGCCGCCGCCTCGCCGTCCCGGCCGGAGGCCTGACCCGCCCCACCAGTGACCGGGCCCGGGAGGGACTGTTCGGCACGCTGGGGTCGTTGGGTGGGCCGGTGCAGAACGCGGCCCTGCTGGACCTGTACGCGGGCTCGGGCGCGGTCGGGCTGGAGGCGCTGTCCCGCGGTGCGCGGCGGGTGCTGTTCGTGGAGGCGGATCCGCGTGCCGCCCGGGTGATCCAGGCCAACATCACCGCGGTCGGGCTGACCGGGGCGGAACTGGTCACCGACCGGGTGGACCGGCTGCTGGCCCGGGGCCCCGGCGAGGCGGGCCGGTTCGGCCTGGTGGTCGCCGACCCGCCGTACGCGGCGCCGCAGGAGGAGGTGACCGGGGTGCTGGCCGCCCTGCTGGCCGGCGGCTGGCTGGTCCCCGGGGCGGTCGTCGCGGTCGAGCGGGCGACCCGGTCCGGCCCGGTCGGCTGGCCGCCGGGGTATGAGCTGGAGCGGTCCCGGCGTTATGGCGACACGACCTTCTGGTACGGTCTCGCCGCAGGTGCCCAGCACACCTGAATGTCGTGCTGGGCCGCGTCGATGCCGACGGAAGGGCTCCCAGACGTGCGTCGTGTCGCCTGTCCTGGCTCATTCGACCCAGTAACCAACGGCCATCTCGACATCATCGGGCGAGCCGCCCAGCTGCACGACGAGGTGGTGGTCCTGGTCGGCGCCAACCAGGCCAAGCACGGCCTGTTCACCGTGGCCGAGCGGGTGAACATGCTCCGCCAGGTAACCGAGGGGATGAAGAACGTCGGGGTCGGCACGTTCCGCGGGCTGCTGGTCGAGTACTGCCGGGCGCATGACATCTCGGCCATCGTGAAGGGGCTGCGGGCGGTCAGCGACTTCGAGTTCGAGATGGAGATGGCCCAGATGAACTACCGTCTCGCCGAGGTCGAGACGCTGTTCATCGCGGCCAACCCGATGTACAGCTTCCTGCGTTCCAGCCTGGTCAAGGAGATCTGCCGGTACGGCGGGGACGTCTCGTCACTGGTCCCGGAGGCGGTCCTGGGCCGGCTGCAGACCCGGCTGGCGTCCAGCGGAACCCCGCCGACGTCGAGCTGAGTTGGGGAATAGGCCGGCCGCCGGGTAGTCTGATCACTTCCATACCGAGCCACCCAGCCTGGTCAGCCATGCCACAGTCACGTAAACACTCCTCAGTGCGCCTCGATCCCCGTAAGCCGCTCGTTTTCAGCACGCTCGAACTCGGCCGCGGCCCGGGCTCGGCGCATTCGCTGACGCGTGCCGTCCCGGCGCCGCCGCAGGTGCGCACCGGGCTGGCTGGCGTGCCCGAGGGCGCGGAACTGACGTTGCAGCTGACCATGGAGTCGGTGTCGGAAGGCGTGCTGGTCACGGCGACGGCCCGGGCCCCGGTGACCGGGGAGTGCGCCCGCTGCCTGGAGCCGGTGACGACGTCCGTGGACGTGAAGCTGCAGGAGCTTTTCGGTTACGACGGAGCCGACGGCGAAGACGCCGGCGACGGGTACGCTCTGCAGGGAGACCTGTTCGACCTGGGGCCGGCCCTGCACGACGCCCTGGTGCTGGCGTTGCCGCTGGCTCCGCTGTGCCAGGAGGACTGCCCCGGGCTGTGCGTGGAGTGCGGGGCACCGCTGGCCGAGACCGGCCCGGACCACGGGCACGGTCCCGCCATCGACCCACGATGGGCCGGCCTGCGGCAGGCCACCGCGCCGCTGGGTGACCCGGGCGCCGGGGCGGCCGGGTCGCGCCGTGACGGGGACGGCCGGGCGGACCATTCCGCCGGGCCGGCGGACCCGGCCGGGCGAGCCGGGCCCGCAGCAGGACCGCACGACGAGCCGAGCGCATGACGATGAAGGAGAGCTAACGTGGCTGTTCCCAAGCGGCGGATGTCGCGCAGCAACACCCGGGCGCGCCGGGCGCAGTGGAAGACGTCCGCTCCCGGGCTGGTGGCCTGCCCGCAGTGCCGGTCCCCGAAGCTGCCGCACACGGCCTGCCCGACCTGCGGGACATACAACCGCCGTCAGGTGATAACTCCCACCTGATGCGCTGAGAGGGCACAGCGTGAAAGGCGGGTCAAACGGTAGCGCAGCAGGCGAACCGGACGTTTTCGAGCTGCTGCGGACACTCGACACCGGGCTGGGCCCGGAATTGCTGGGCCGCGCCCTCACCCATCGTTCGTACGCCTACGAGAACGGCGGGCTGCCGACGAATGAGCGGCTGGAGTTCCTGGGCGACGCCGTACTGGGCCTGATCGTGACCGACACCCTGTTCCGCCGGTACCCGGACCTGCCCGAGGGGCAGCTGGCCAAGCTCCGGGCCGCGGTGGTCCAGATGCGCGCGCTCGCCGGCGTGGCCCGGAGCCTGCGCCTCGGCTCCTACATCCGCCTCGGCCGCGGCGAAGAGGGCACCGGGGGCCGGGACAAGTCGTCCATCCTGGCCGACACCCTCGAGGCGGTGATCGGCGCGGTCTACTGCGAGTGCGGCCTGGCCGCCGCCGACGCCCTGGTGCACCGGCTGTTCGACCCGGTCATCAGCCGCTCGGCCGGGCTCGGGGCCGGGCTGGACTGGAAAACCTCGCTGCAGGAGCTCACCGCTTCCGGGGTCCTGGGCGTGCCGGAGTATCACGTCGAGGAGAGCGGCCCGGACCACCAGAAGTTCTTCCGGGCCACCGTCCGGGTCGGCGGGCGCAGCTACGGGTCCGGCGCGGGCCGGTCCAAGAAGGAAGCGGAGCAGCAGGCGGCCGAGGAGGCCTGGAAGGCGATCAGCAACGGTCACGATCCGGCGGGCGCGGCAGCTGCCAGTGACCTCAGCCAGGGTGGCGATCCGGCCGGGGCCCAGCCCGGCGCTGTCGCCGAGGGGCCAGCCGCCGCGGGGAACGGGAACGAGCCCGGGATCGGGCCCGGGAACGAGCCGGCCGGGGACTGAGCGGTGCCGGAACTCCCCGAGGTCGAGACCGTCCGCCGGGGCCTGGAAGCGCACGTCGCCGGGCGCACCATCGCCACGGCCGAGGTGCTGCACCCGCGGGCGGTCCGCCGCCATCTGGCCGGGGCCGACGATTTCACCGCCGTGCTGCGCGGCCGCACGGTCAGCGCGGCCCGGCGCCGGGGCAAGTACCTGTGGCTACCGGTCAACGGCGACGCGGTGCTGGCTCATCTCGGGATGAGCGGGCAACTGCTGGTGGGCGACCCGCAGCGGCCGCTGTCCGCCCATGTCCGGGCCCGGTTCACCTTCACCGACGGTGGCCCGGACCTGCGCTTCAATGACCAGCGCACGTTCGGTCACCTGGTCTTCTCGCCGGGCGGCGCGGCGCTGCCCGCACTGATCGGGCACATCGCCCCGGACCCGCTGGAAGCCGCCTTCGACGAGGCCGCGGTCGTGGCCCGGTTGCGGCAGCGCCGGACCGGGCTCAAGCGGGCCCTGCTCGACCAGTCGCTGGTGAGCGGGGTCGGCAACATCTATGCCGACGAGGCGCTGTGGCACGCCCAGCTGCACTGGGCCCGGGCCACCGACACGCTGACCCGCGCGGAGGCCGCCCGGGTCCTCGCCGCCGTCCGGGGGGTCCTGCTGGCCGCCCTGGCGTCCGGCGGGACGTCTTTCGACAGCCTGTACGTTAACGTCAACGGCGAGAGCGGGTACTTCGGCCGGTCACTCCGCGTATATGGTCAGGCGGGCCGGCCCTGCCCTCGCTGCGGCACGCTTATCGTTCGCGACGCGTTCATGAATCGCTCCGCCTATAGCTGTCCACATTGCCAGCCGCGGCCACGCTCCAGGCGCTACCATGGTGACCTGCGACATCGCTCAACTTGACCGGAATCCAGTCGGGTGGGACCCTAGGAGTGTCACCTGCGCGCACTTATGCGAGTCTTCGCGTGTGCGCCCACTCTGGTCACTCAGTGTGGAGGACCCACTACAATGGCGAAGGCTCTACTCGGCCACGTCGGCGGGCCTGATCCCCGCATGGTCTCAGAGATGCGCCGCCTTCAGCAGCGAGTACGTGACCTGGAGGCCGAGCTTGTCCGGCTCCAGGACGAGAACGACGCGCTGGCTGCTGAGGTCGGGCATGAACTGCTCGTTGCTGACCGGGAGCGCGAACCGGCACTCACCTGACGCACGCCGCCCACTATCGAGAACGAACCAGGGACGCCCCGGTGGGTGTCCCTATTCGTTGATACGGGTCATTCGTGGTGATTGCGGGGTTTTGGTTATCTGGTGTGGCCGCCTTTCCGGCGTCCGGGCGAGTATCCAGCCGGTACGGCGTAGCTAAAGTCTGGGTCAGCCCGCGCCGCTGGTGCCGTTGCGGCGAAAGATCGTCGCCGTCCCGGCGGGAGTCCTTTCCGCCCGGTGGCGCCACCTCCCAGCCGAGCGCCCTGGCGGGCCGGGTTCACCCCGCTGTGCCAGGCCAGACGACGTGCGAGTCAACGGGAATGCCCGGGATCGTCGGCGGCGCGCGGTAGGGTGCGGACAGGTCGGCGCCGCTGAGGCCGCCGGATCGCGGGCCGGGCCGGCCGGGACGCGGCCCGCCTGGAGCGGGCCGGTGACGGCCACCGCCGCCAGCCCGGAACGGCCGCGAGCGCCAGCCCGGAACGGCCACGAGCCACAGGGGGAAGGGGAGCCCGCCGGTGTACCTGAAGGCTCTCACCCTGCGCGGGTTCAAGTCGTTCGCGTCGGCCACGACGCTGCGCTTCGAGCCCGGCATCACCTGCATCGTCGGCCCGAACGGCTCGGGGAAGTCCAACGTGGTGGACGCCTTCTCCTGGGTGATGGGCGAGCAGGGCGTCAAGACCCTGCGCGGCGGCAAGATGGAGGACGTCGTGTTCGCCGGCACGGCCAGCCGGCCGCCGCTCGGCCGGGCCGAGGTCACCCTGACCATCGACAACAGCGACGGTGCGCTGCCCATCGAGTACTCCGAGGTGACCATCAGCCGGCTGCTGTTCCGGTCGGGCGGCAGTGAGTACGCCATCAACGGCAACGGCTGCCGCCTGCTCGACGTTCAGGAACTGCTGTCCGACTCGGGGCTGGGCCGGGAGATGCACGTCATCGTCGGCCAGGGCCAGCTCGACCAGGTGCTGCACGCCGGCCCGGAGGCACGCCGGGCGCTGATCGAGGAGGCGGCCGGGGTGCTCAAGCACCGCCGCCGCAAGGAGAAGGCGCTCCGCAAGCTGGAGGCCATGCAGGCCAACCTGACCCGCCTGGTGGATCTGACGGCGGAACTGCACCGCCGGCTCAAACCGCTCGGCCGCCAGGCGGCGATCGCCCGCAAGGCCGCGGTGATCCAGGCCGAGTTGCGCGACGCCCGGTTGCGGCTGCTGGCCGACGACTTCGTGACGGCAGCGGCCGCCCTGGAACGCGATGAGGTTGACGAGGCCACCGCGCAGGCCCGCCGGGCGGAGCTGGAGCGGGCGCTGGCCGGGGCCCGGCAGCGCGAGGCCGGGCTGGACAGCGACGAGCAGCAGCACGCGCCGCGCCTCGCGGCCGCGCAGGAAGCCTGGTTTGCCCTGTCCGCGCTGTCCGAACGGCTCCGCGGGATCGCCAGCCTGGCCCGGGAGCGGCACAGCCACCTGGCGGTCCAGCCGGACGCCCCCCGTCCCGGCCGCGACCCGGACGAGCTGGAACGCGAGGCCGCCGAGCTCCGCGAGCAGGAAGCGGTGCTGGGCGAGCGGCTGGAGACCGCCCGGGAGCTGCTGGCGGAGGCGGCCGAGCAGCGGTCCGCCGCGGAAGCCGCGCTGGCCGCGGAGGAACGGCGGCTGGCGGCCAGCGCCCGCGCCGCGGCGGAGCGGTCCGAGCGGCTGGCCCGGCTCCGCGCCCAGGTCGGTGCGGCCCGCAGCAAGGCGGCCGCGGCGGAGGAGGAAGCGGGACGGCTGGCCGACGCCGTCGAGCAGGCCAGGGTCAGGGCGGACCAGGCGGAGCAGGAATGCGAAGAACTGCAGGAGCTGTCCGCCGGCCGGGACGATGACCGCTCCGGGCTGACGTGGGAGCACGAGCAGGCCGCCAGCGCCCTCAGTGCGGCCTCCGCCCGGGTCAGCGAGCTGCGCGCGGCTGAGCGTGACGCCAGTGCCCAGGCGGCGGCGTTGCGCGCGCGGGTGCAGGCCCTGCGCGAGGGCGTGGACGCGCTGCACAGCGGCAGGGACGCCGCCGGGGCGCTGCTGGCCGGGGACGGCCGCTTCGGCGGCGTGCTCGGTGCGGTGGCCGCGCTGGTCACCGTGACCGGCGGGGCCGAGGAGGCGATCGCGGCCGCGCTGGGCAGCGCGGCCGACGCCGTCGCCGTGGCGGGGCTGGACGCCGCGCTGGCCATCCTGGAGTCGCTGAGTTCCGGCGACGCGGGTACCGCCGGGCTGATGATCGCGGGCGGCCCCGGGGCGGCCGGTGCCCACGGGGCGGTGCCGGGGGCCGGGGCTGCCGAAACCGGCCTGCCGCCCGGTATCGCGCTGCCCGCCGGGGCCCGGCCCGCACTGGACCTGATCGAGGCGCCGGCCCCGCTGTACCCGGCGCTAGCCAGCCTGCTGTCCGGCGTGCTGGTCGCCACGGATCTCGGGCAGGCCGCGGACCTGGTCCGGGCCCACCCGGAGTTGCGGGTCGTCACCCGGCAGGGCGAGGTGCTCGGTACGCACTGGGCATCCGGTGGGTCCGGCCGGCCGCCGAGTGAGCTGACCCTGCGCGGCGTGGCCGACGAGGCCGCCGACGGCCTGGAGGCGGCGGACGGCCGCTGCGAGCAGGCGGCCGGGCAGCTCGCGGCCGCCGCTGCGGTCGAGGAGGAGGCCCGCGAGGCGGTCAGCCGCACGCAGGCCGCCCTCCGGCAGGCCGACGCGGCCGCGGCGGAGATCTCCGGGCGGCTCGGCCGCCTGGCCGGCGCCGCGCGGGCTGCCCGCGAGGAGGCGCAGCGGCTGGAGGCGGCCATCACGGCCGCGCACCGGGCGCACGAGCAGGGCCGGGCGGCGGTGCAGCAGCTGGAAGGCACGCTGGCCGAGGCGGAGTCTGGGGACGGTACCCAGCCCCGCGCCGCTGGCGGGCGCGCGGATGACCCCGACGGGGACGGTCCCGGTCAGCCGGCGGCTGGCCGGGACGAGCTCGCCGCCCAGGTCACGGTGGCGCGCAATACCGAGATGGAGGCGCGGCTCGAGGTCAGGACGGCCGAGGAACGGCTCCGCGCCATCGCCGGGCGGGCGGACGCCCTGGTCGCCATGGCCACGGCCGAACGCCAGGCGGCCCTGCAGGCCCAGGAGCGGCGTCTCCGCCGGGAACGGCAGGCCGTGGTGGCCCGGGCGGTGGCCGAAGGCGCCGAGCGGACCCTGGCCGAGCTGACCGAGTCACTGACGAAGGCGGCCGCCCAGCGGCAGGCGGCCGAGGACGCCAGCAAGGGCCGTTCGGTAGCCCTCAAAGAGGTCCGGGGCATCGTCCGCGACCTGGCCACCGAGCTGGACCGGGTGGTGGACGCGGCGCACGGGACGGAGATGGCCCGGGCCGAGCACCGGATGCGCCTGGAGCAACTGATCGCCCGGGCGGCGGACGAGTTCGGCGTGACCGATTCGTCCCTCGTGGCCGAGTACGGCCCGGCGGTGCCGGTCCCGGTGATCAGCCCGGACGCGCCGGCCGCCGACGGGGCTCCGACCGGGGCCGGGGTAGCCGATGCTGGGCCCGGTGCCGGTGCCGGGGTGGCGAACGGTCGGGCGGATCACGGGGAAGCGCAGGTTCGCGGGCCCGCGGCCAATGGCCGCGGGCCCGCGGCCAATGGCCGCGCCCTGGCCACCGGCCCGGCTGATGGTCCCGAGGGCGGCCTGGGCGGCGCGGGGACCGAGGTTGCTGAGCCGGCCCGGCCCCGGGAGGAACAGCCGGTCCTGGTCGGTACCACCCCCTACGTCCGTGCCGAGCAGGAGCGCCGGGCCGCCACCGCGCAGCGGCAGCTGGACCAGCTGGGCAAGGTGAACCCGCTCGCGCTGGAGGAGTTCGCCGCCCTGGAGGAACGGCACGCCTTCCTCGCCACCCAGCTGGAGGACCTCAAAAAGACCCGCCGCGACCTGCTCACCGTCGTCAAGGAAGTCGATGACCGGGTGCAGGAGGTGTTCGCCTCGGCCTTCGAGGACACGGCCCGGGAGTTCGAGGGCATCTTCGGCCGGCTCTTCCCGGGCGGCGAAGGCCGGCTCATTCTCACTGAGCCGGACGACATGCTGGCCACCGGGATCGACTTCGAGGCCCGGCCGCCCGGCAAGAAGGTAAAGCGGATGTCACTGCTGTCCGGGGGCGAGCGATCCCTGACCGCTATCGCCTTCCTGCTGGCCATCTTCAAGGCCCGGCCGTCACCGTTCTACGTGCTCGATGAGGTCGAGGCGGCCCTGGACGACACCAACATGCAGCGCCTGCTGCACATCTTCGAGGAGCTGCGCTCGGTCTCCCAGCTGCTGATCATCACGCACCAGAAGCGCACCATGGAGATCGCGGACGCGCTGTACGGGGTCAGCATGCGGGGCGACGGCGTATCCGCCGTGGTCAGCCAGCGCCTCCGCGAGCGCGAGTCCGCCTGACGCGCCCGGGGCCGGGCATGCGCCCGTGCTCTCCGCCCGTGCTCTCCGCCCGCGCGGAGCAACGCTTCATGCCCACTTTGGGGGTGTGTGTCCGTCACCGGCGCGGGCCAAGATGCCGGTGGGGCGGGCGGGCACGGGCGGGGTGGACGCTGGCTGGCCGCAGCGGCGGAGGGCTGACAACCTAGGCGGTGGCGTCTGGAAGACTGGGGCCGTTATGGAACTTGCGATCATCCTTGCCCTCGTCTTCGTGGTGCTCGTCGCGGGCGCGGGAACCACCCTGCTGGTCCGTCCGTCGCGTCGCCGCCGGGGCGTTCCGCCGTCGCCGGATCAGCCGGCCCTCACGATCACCGATGAGCGCCCCGCCGCGCCCACCCAGGACCAGGGTGGCACCGCCACGGCCACCGACGTGCTCACGCCGGGACCGGAGACCAAACCGGCGGAGGCGCCACCGCTGCCGCTGCGCGGGCGGCTGGCCCGGCTCCGCGGGCGGCTGGCCGCCTCCCGTGGCGGGTTCGGGACGGTGTTGCTCAACCTGCTGTCCCGGGACGTCCTGGACGACGAGGCCTGGGAAGAGATCGAGGACACCCTGATCACCGCCGACATCGGCGTGACGCCCGCCCGGCAGATCGTGGAGGAACTCCGGACCCAGGTGAAGGTGGCGGGGACCCGGAGCCCGGACGAGGCGCGCGGGATGCTGCGCGCGGAGCTGATCCTGCAGATCGGGCTGGACACCGACCGGACCCTGCACACCGCCGCGCACGGCGACCGGCCGGCCGTGGTGCTGGTGGTCGGGGTGAACGGCACCGGCAAGACCACCGTCTGCGGCAAGCTCGGCCGGGCGCTGCAGGGCGAGGGGGAGACGGTGCTGCTCGGGGCGGCCGACACGTTCCGCGCCGCGGCCGCCGACCAGTTGCAGACCTGGGGGGAGCGCGTCGGCGCCCGGGTCGTCCGGTCCGAGCGGGAAGGTGCCGACCCGGCCAGCGTGGCGTTCGAGGCGGTCCGTGAGGGGATCGAGGAACGGGTGGGCTGCGTCATCGTGGACACCGCGGGCCGGCTGCACACCAAGACCGGGCTCATGGACGAGCTGGGCAAGATCAAGCGGGTCATCGAGAGGCAGGCCACCGTAGACGAGGTGCTCCTCGTCCTCGACGCCACCACCGGGCAGAACGGCCTGCGCCAGGCCCGCGTCTTCGCCGAGGCGGTGGATGTCACCGGGATCGTGCTGACCAAGCTGGACGGCACGGCCAAAGGCGGAATCGTGATCCAGGTGCAGCGGGAGCTGGGGGTCCCGGTCAAGCTGGTCGGGCTCGGTGAGGGCCCGGATGACCTGGCCCCGTTCGAGCCGGAGGCCTTCATCGACGCCATCCTCGGCGGCTGAGCGCTGCCGCGCAGCCGCCCGGCGTGAAGATGCCGTCCCCGTCCCCTGGCTCGTCCCGCCGGTGTCCGGCGCGGCCACCGGGGTGTCCCGCCGGCACTACGACGACGTGGCGCCCCGCCCCGCCTGCACACGTCACCAGCGCGGCCGGCCGCGGCCAGCAGCCAGGACCGCCGCCGAAACTTGCTCGTAACATGTGAACTACGTCTTTCACCCCGCCGAAACACTCTGTGTTGACGGGCGAAACGCCCTGGGCGGAAGGTCAGCACAGGACAGCGTGCCCGAGAGGTGGTCGCATGAAGCTCATCACTGCCGTGATCAAACCGTTCAAGCTAGACGAAGTGAAAGCGGCGCTGCAGGCCTTTGGCGTACACGGGATGACCGTGAGCGAAGCGAGCGGCTACGGCCGCCAGCGCGGGCACACGGAGGTTTACCGGGGCGCGGAGTACCAGGTGGACCTGGTGCCCAAGGTCCGGCTTGAGGTGCTGTGTGACGACGAGGACACCGATGACCTGATCGGCGTGATTGTCAAGGCGGCGCAGACCGGCCGCATTGGTGACGGCAAGGTCTGGGCTGTCCCGGTTGAGACGGTGGTCCGGGTCCGGACCGGCGAGCGCGGCTCGGGCGCGCTGTAGCCGCGGACTACCTGGAGGTCTGGTCGGAGTGCAGGTGACGGGTCGGGGGGATGGGCAGCCGTGATGTCCGGACCCTCGGCCCGCTCGCAACCCGACGGGCCGCCGCTCACCTCTTTCGCCGCGGACCGGGCGCGGCGCAGTGCGGAGACGGACCGCTGGCTGGCTTCCCTGCTCGGCGCGGAGCCCGGGGTGGCTCTCGTCGCGGTCGGCGGCTACGGCCGCCGTGAACTGCTGCCCGGCAGTGACCTCGATGTACTGCTGCTGCACGACGGCCGGAACGGCATCGCCGCCCTGGCCGACCGGATCTGGTACCCGATCTGGGATTCCGGCACCCGGCTGGACCATGCCGTCCGCACCATCGCGGAGGCACGGCGGGTGGCGAGAAAAGATCTCAAGGTCGCTCTTACGCTGCTTTACGCCCGGCACGTGGCCGGGGACCCCAACCTCACCGGCGCGCTGCGGCTCGGTGCCCTGGAGGACTGGCGGGCCTCGGCCGGAACCCGGCTCGCGGAACTCCGGGCGCTGCACGTGGAACGGACGCAGCGCAGCGGTGAGCTGGCCTTCCTGCTCGAACCGGACCTCAAGGAGGCCCGCGGCGGGCTGCGGGACGTGCACGCCATCCAGGCCATCGCGGCGGCGTGGGTCGCGCCCGGGCCAGGCCCCCGGGTCCGGGCCGCCTATGAGTCGATCATGGACGCACGGCACGCACTGCACGAGATCACCGGGCGCCCCACCGACCGGCTGGTCCTGCAGGAGCAGGACGAGGTGGCCCGGGTGCTGGGGCTGCTGGACGCGGACGCGCTGATGCGGCACCTGGCGGGAGCGGGCCGGGCCGTGGCCTACTCCGTGGACCAGGCGTTCCGCCAGGCGCAGCGCAGCCGTGGCGGCCGTCGGCGCAACCAGGCCCAGCGCCGTCCGCTGGCCGACGGACTGGTCGAGCAGGACGGCGAGGTGGTGCTGGCCCGGGCGGCCGATCCGCCTCGCGACCCCGCACTGCCGCTGCGCGCCGCGGCCGCAGCCGCCCAGTCCGGCCTGACCCTCGCGCCGCGCACGCTCAGTCGGCTGGCCGAATGCCCGCCGCTGCCGGTGCCCTGGCCGGTGGAGGCGCGGGACGCTCTGGTGGCGCTCCTCGGCGCGGGTCCCGCCGCGGTGCCGGTGTGGGAGGCGCTGGATCAGGAAGGCCTGGTGGCCGGCCTGCTGCCCGACTGGGACCGGGTCCGCAACCGGCCGCAGCGCAATCCCCTGCACACCTTCACCGTGGACCGCCACCTGGTCGAGACCGCCGCCCGCGCGGCGGTGCTCACCCGCGACGTGGCCCGGCCCGACCTGCTGCTGCTCTCGGCCCTGCTGCACGACATCGGCAAGGGCTGGCCGGGGGACCACCGGGTCACCGGGGAAGTTGTGGCCCGGGATGTGGCCCGGCGGGTGGGCCTCGGCCCGTCGGATTCGGAGCTGATCGCCGGCGCGGTCCGGCACCACCTGCTGCTGCCGCAGACAGCCACCCGCCGCGATCTTGACGATCCGGTCACGGTGGCGCAGGTCGTCGCGGTGGTGGGCGGCCGGCCGCTGTTGGAGCTGCTGCATCAGCTGGCCATCGCGGACGGGCTGGCCACCGGCCCGGCGGCGTGGAACGACTGGAAGGAGGGCCTGGTCGGCGACCTGGTGCGCCGGGTGGAGTCGCGGCTGGCCGGTGAGCCGCCGCCATCCCCGCTGCCGCTCCGGCCGGACCAGGCCACGCTGGCCGAGAAGGGCATCCCGGACGCCCGGGTACAGGGCGCCGAGGTGACCGTGGTCGCGCCGGACCGGCCCGGCCTGCTGTGGCAGGCGGCCGGGGTGCTCGCGTCACACCGGCTGGCCGTGCGGTCGGCCAACGCCACCTCGCACGACGCCATGGCGGTGGCCGCGTTCATCGTCGCCCCCGAGTACGGCGACCCGCCCGATGCCGACCTGGTCAGCAGCGACCTGCGGCGCGCCCTGGAAGGCCGGCTCGACGTGGCGGAGCGGCTGGAGCGGCGGATGCGCACCTACCGGCAGTCGCCGTTGCCCGTCCCGGTCGCGCCGCCCAAGGTGAGCCTGCTCGATGACGCCTCACGGACCGCGACCGTGATCGAGGTGCGGGCCCACGATGCCCCGGGGCTGCTCTGGCGGATCGGCCGGGCGCTCGGCGACTGCGGTCTCGACGTCCGGGCCGCCCGGGTCGAGACGCTCGGCGCCGAGGCGGTGGACGTGTTCTACGTGGTGGACTCCTCCGGCGGCCCGGTCGGCGGCTCGCGCATCCGCGGCAAGATCGCCGCCCAGGTGCTGGCGGCCCTGGCCACCTGACGGCCGCCCCGGCCCGGCCCGCGTGGCCCTCGCCCACGTGGCCCCGCTCCCTGGGCGCCACGGAAGTGTGAACCGGCCGGCCGTCCGGCGGGCGGTCGGGGCCGCGAGGCTGGTTCGGGTCTGCGCGCGGAGCGGTCGGTTGAGTCGGCGGGCACTGACCCGGTGCTGCCGACCGGATAGCCTGGGGGGCGTGTTCGAGACACTTTCTGACCGGCTGACACAGGTCTTCTCCTCGCTGCGCGGCCGCGGGCGGCTGTCCCAGGCTGACATCGACGCGACCGCCCGGGAGATCCGCATCGCCCTGCTCGAGGCGGACGTGGCGCTCCCGGTGGTGCGGGAGTTCATCGCACGGATCAAGGAACGCGCCTCGTCGGAAGAGGTGTCCAGCGCGCTGAATCCGGCGCAGCAGGTCATCAAGATCGTTCACGAGGAGCTCATCGGGATCCTCGGTGGCGAGGCCCGCCGGATCCGGTTCGCCAAGGTGCCGCCGACCGTCATCATGCTGGCCGGTCTCCAGGGCTCCGGTAAGACGACGCTGGCCGGCAAGCTGGCGCTGTGGCTCAGGGAGCAGGGGAACACGCCGCTGCTGGTCGCGGCCGACCTGCAACGGCCCAACGCGGTCCAGCAGCTGCAGGTGGTCGGGGAGCGCGCCGGTGTCCCGGTGTACGCACCCGAGCCGGGCAACGGCGTGGGCGACCCGGTAGAGGTGGCCCGGCAGTCACTGGATGAGGCGCGGCGCCGTCAGCACAACGTCGTCATCATCGACACCGCGGGCCGGCTGGGCATCGACGAGGACATGATGCGCCAGGCCGCCGATATCCGGGACGCGACCGACCCGGACGAGATCCTGTTCGTGGTGGACGCGATGATCGGCCAGGACGCGGTCCTCACCGCCCAGGCCTTCCTCGACGGCGTCGGTTACGACGGGGTGGTGCTGACCAAGCTCGACGGTGACGCCCGCGGCGGTGCGGCGCTGTCCATCGCGCAGCTCACCGGCCGGCCGATCATGTTCGCCTCCTCCGGCGAGAAGCTGGCCGACTTCGATGTCTTCCACCCGGACCGGATGGCCTCGCGCATCCTCGACATGGGCGACATGCTCACCCTGATCGAGCAGGCGGAACGGGCCTTCGACGAGGACCAGGCGGCCAAGATGGCCGGCAAGCTGGCCTCGGGGGACGGGTTCACCCTGGAGGACTTCGTCGAGCAGCTGGCCATGGTCCGCAAGCTCGGGCCGATCGGCAACCTGCTCGGCATGCTGCCCGGCGCGGGGCAGAACCGTGAGCTGCTGAGCCAGATCAGCGACAAGGACCTGGACCGTGCGGCGGCCATCGTCAACTCGATGACCCCGGCGGAACGGCGCAACCCCAAGATTCTCAACGGCTCCCGCCGGGCCCGGATCGCGAACGGGTCCGGGGTGACCGTGGGCGAGGTGAATAACCTCGTCACCCGGTTCCTGGAGGGCCAGAAGATGATGCGGCAGATGATGTCGGGCGGTGGGGTGCCCGGCATGCCGGCCATCCCCGGGATGCGCCGGGCCGTGTCCAAGAGCGCCAAGAAGAACAAGAAGAAGCCCAAGGGCGGCCGGCCGGGCGGCAACCCGGCCAAGGCCGCGGCGCCGAAGGCGGGCACCGGCCAGCCCGGGTCCGGCCTGCCGGCCGCCACCGGCCCGGCCGCCGGGGCGGGCGCGCCAGGCGCCGGGCCTGCCGCGGGGAACGGGGCCGGCCCCAGCCTTCCCGGCCTGGGCGGGCTGCCCGGCTCGCAGGAGGAACTGGCCGCCAGCCTGGAAGCTCTGACGTCCAACCCGGCCGCGTTGCGTGCGGCGAACAAGATCGCCGCGAAGATGCCGCCGCCGGACGGCCTGGCCGAGGGCTCGCCGGATCCGGCCAGCCTGCCGGCGGGCTTCGGGCTGTTCGGCCGCCGCAACCGCCAGGACAAGAAGGACGGCAAGTAGCCCGCGCCGCCCGGTGCGGCGCGGAACACCAGCACCCAGGGCCGGCGCAGTTCCGCGGCGATTACGCCCTGGCCCCGGGTGTCTGGCACAATGTGTCCGTCACTCCCGGTCCGGCGACGCCCTCTCACGCTCACCGGCCCGGGGACCGAGCAGGCCGACGCGGTGGTCCCCACCCGGCGCGAGCGTTGCCTGCATCCGAGTTTTCTGGGAGAGACCACACCCGTGGCTGTCAAGATCAAGCTGAAGCGCATGGGCAAGATCCACGCGCCGTTTTACCGGATCATCGTGGCCGATGCGCGCACCAAGCGGGACGGCCGCGCCATCGAGGAGATCGGCAAGTACCACCCGATGAACGAGCCATCGCTCATTGAGGTGGACTCCGAGCGCGCCCAGCACTGGCTGTCCGTCGGCGCTCAGCCGACCGACCCGGTCCGCAAGATCCTCGAGGTCACCGGCGACTGGCAGAAGTTCAA
Organism: uncultured Actinomycetes bacterium; assembly: GCA_963837515.1. Lineage (GTDB taxonomy): Bacteria > Actinomycetota > Actinomycetes > Streptosporangiales > Streptosporangiaceae > RYN-230. Next base: position 426,648 of record CAWINT010000006.1, on the reverse strand, counting down.
GGGCCTGCCCGGCAGCGAGGGCACGCTGCAGACCGCTGCGCCCAGGGCGGACAAGAAGGACGCCTACGCGGCGGCGGTGGCCGCGGCGCACGGCGTCGGTGACGGCGCCAAGGGCAAGGGCCGCAAGGCAGGCGGCAAGGGCGACGAGCCGGCGGAGGCCGACGCCAAGCCCGCGAGGAGCACGGGCCGGTCCGGCGGGAAGCAGGCCGCGGCCAAGTCCAGCGCCAAGGGCGACAGCGCCAAGGGCGACAGCGCCAAGGGCGACAGCGCCAAGAACGACAGCGCCAAGAACGACAGCGCCAAGGGCGACAGCGCGCAGGCCGGCAGCGCGCAGCGCGCAGGCCGGCAGCGCGACGGCCGACACGGCCGGCGCCGACGCCGCGCAGCCGGACACGGCCGGCCCCGACGCCGCGCAGCCGGACACGGCCGAGGCGCCCGCGGCCCCGGCGGCGGACGCGGCTCCCGAGGCGACCGCGGCCGGCCAGGCCGGGGCGGCCACGAAGCAGGGCGACGGAGCCTGACATGCTGGAAGAGGCCCTTGAGCACCTGGTGAAGGGCATCGTGGAGCACCCGGAGGATGTCCGGGTGGACAGCCACGGGCTGCGCAGGGGCCGTGTTCTCGAGGTGCGGGTGCACCCCGAGGATCTCGGCAAGGTCATCGGCCGCGGCGGGCGCACCGCCAAGGCGCTGCGGACGGTGATTGGCTCGCTGGCGGGCGGCAAGTACGTGCGGGTCGATCTGCTCGACGTAGACGAGGTCCGTTAGCGAGCCATGCAACTGGTCGTGGGCCGGATCACCCGGCCGCACGGGGTCCGCGGCGAGGTGTCGGTCGAGGTGCGCACGGACGAGCCCGGCCGGTTCGCCGCCGGGTCGGTGCTCCGCACCGACCCGGCGGATGCCGGGCCGCTGACCGTGCAATCGTCGCGCTGGCATACCGGGCGGCTGCTGGTCAGCTTCGCCGGGATCGCCGACCGGGACCAGGCCGCGGAACTCCGCGGTGCCTGGCTGACCGTGGACTCAGCCGAGATCGGGCCGCCCGACGACCCCGACGAGTTCAGTGATCACGAACTCATCGGGCTGGCCGTGGTCACCGTTTCCGGGCAGCCGGTGGGCCGGGTCACCGAGGTTCAGCACCATGGCCAGGACCTGCTGGTCATCGAGCCGGGTGAGGTACTGGTGCCGTTCGTCGCCGCGCTTGTCCCGGAGGTCGATGTGGCCGCCGGCCGGCTGGTCATCGACCCGCCGCCGGGGCTGCTCGAACTCGGGGCCGAGCCCGGCTCGGGATGAGGTGAACCGGTGCGCGTCGATATCATCACGATCTTCCCCGAGTACTTCGCGCCGCTGAGCGTGTCCCTGCTGGGCCGGGCGGCCGCCCGCGGGGCCATCGGCCTGCAGGTGCACGACTTGCGGGACTGGACGCATGACCCGCACCGGACGGTGGATGACGCGCCCTTCGGCGGGGGACCCGGGATGGTCATGTCCCCGGTCCCATGGGGTGAGGCGCTGGACGAGGTGGCCCGCGCCCGCCCCGCCGCCCCGCCCCAGCTGGTCATCCCGACCCCGGCGGGCCGCCCGTTCACCCAGGCGACGGCGGCGCAGTTGGCAGGCTGCGACTGGCTGGTGTTCGCCTGTGGCCGGTACGAGGGGATCGACGCGCGGGTCGCGGAGGAGGCCCGGGACCGGATGCCGGTGGCCGAGATCTCCATCGGCGACTACGTGCTGTCCGGCGGGGAGCCTGCTGTCCTGGTGATGATCGACGCCATCGGCCGTCTGCTCCCCGGGGTGCTGGGCAACGTGGGGTCGGCGCCGGACGACTCCTTCGGCGCCGGCGGCGGTCCGATGGCCGGACTGCTCGAAGGCCCGGCCTACACGCGGCCGCGCAGCTGGCGCGGCCGGGAAGTCCCGGCCGTGCTGCTGTCCGGGGATCACGCCGCGATCGCCCGGTGGCGTCGCGACGAGGCGCTGCGCCGTACGGCCGGCTTGCGGCCGGACCTGGTCACGCGGCTGCTCGGCGGGCCATCGGGCGGCCTCGACGCACGGGACCGGCAGGTGCTGCTGGACGCTGGCTTCCCGGTCACTGCCGAGGATGTGGCACACTAGAGTCCGCCACTCACGTAGGCCACCCCCGTGAGTGCGTATCCTGGAGCCTTCGCACCCGGGATTGCCCGGAGTACATCGACCGACGCCACGCGTTCGCTGGCCTGTGCGCGCGTGCGGACAACTGAGGAACCACAGCCATGCACACCGCGATCGCCGAGCTGGAGCAGGCCCAGATCCGCTCTGACATCCCGGGCTTCCGCCCGGGGGACACCCTGAAAGTCCATGTCCGGGTCAAGGAAGGCACCCGGTCCCGAATCCAGGTTTTCCAGGGTGTCGTGATCCGGCGCCAGGGCGGTGGTGCCCGGGAGACGTTCACGGTCCGCAAAATCAGCTACGGCGTGGGCGTGGAGCGCACCTTCCCGGTGCACAGTCCGTCGCTGGAGAAGATCGAAGTGGTGACCCGCGGTCGCGTGCGCCGGGCCAAGCTCTACTATCTCCGTTCGCTGCGGGGCAAGGCGGCGCGGATCCGGGAGCGTCGCGAGGCGGCCCACTAGCAGGCCGTTCTCGGTGCTCATCGCTGCCCGGGCCGGGCTGTGCCCCCGGCCCCCGGCGGGCAGGGATTCCCTGGCCCGCCTCATCCCCGGCTCGCGGCTCGCGGCTACGTTCCGGTCCGGCGGGCCCGGGTTACTGATTCTGGCCTGGGCGCCCGGCCCGGGCGGCCCGGCTGAAGCCGCCACCAGGTGGGGGCGCGTCCAGCAGTTGCCCGGCGTTAGGCTCGGATCCAATGGATGATGACCGGGGTATAGGCGATCGGCCGATGACCGGCCCCGGCGGCGCTGGCCGTCCCGGGGACGGCGAGGACGCGTTCACTGCGGACGCGGACGCGCCGGGCGGTACCGGCACGATGACGCCGCCGCAGCGCGCAGCGGGCAACGCCGCGCAGAACGGCAAGGCGGCAGGCGGGGACGGAACCGGCCCCCGGGCAGCCGCGGGCGCTCGGAGCGCGCCCGCCGGGCGGAGCGCCAAGCGGAGCCGCACCCGCCGGCGGGTGTCCTGGTGGGTGGAGCTCATCGCGCTGTTCGCGCTCGCCCTGTTCATCATGCTGGTCATCAAGACCTACATCGTGCAGGCGTTCTTCATCCCGTCCTCGTCGATGGAGAACACGCTCGATATCGGTGACAAGGTCCTGGTGAACAAGTTCATCTACCACATCCGTCCCATCGAGCGCGGGGACGTCGTGGTGTTCAACGGGGAGGGCTCCTGGGATCCGCCGGGCCCGCCCGGTTCCAGCGACCCGGTGGTCCGGGTGGCGAACCAGTTCGGTCACGCCGTGGTGGGTCTCTTCGGCATCTCCCCGGGCGTGCATGACTACATCAAGCGGGTGATCGGGCTGCCCGGCGACCATGTCGCCTGCTGCGACGCGCAGGGCCGGGTCACCGTCAACGGCGTCCCGCTGAACGAGAAGTCCTACCTGTACCCGGACAACATCCCGTCGGTGACCCGGTTCAACGTCACCGTGCCGCCGGGCCGCCTGTGGGTGATGGGGGACCACCGCAACGTGTCCTATGACTCGCGCGGCCACATCGGCGACCCCGGCGGCGGGACTATCCCGGAGAGCCAGGTGGTGGGCCGGGCGTTCCTCATCCTGTGGCCGCTCAGCCGGTTCCGGGTGCTGTCCATCCCCGCGACCTTCACCGCGATCAATGCCTCGAGTCACGCGCTGGGCCAGCTGCACATCCCGGGCGGGGACGCGGCCCTGGCCGGGGCGGCCGCGCTCCCGCTGACCTGGCTGGAGCGCCGGGCCCGGCCGCGGCGGCGGCGGGGGCTGCGGCGCCTGGGCGGCGGCCCGCGCTGGCGGGCCGGGTGGCGGCCCGGCGGCCGGGCCGGGCGCTGGCCAGGACGCAGGTGAGCTGGTGGCGGTGCCATGGTGGCGGCACCCCGGCTATACCCCCCGGCGTGCGGCAGGACTGACCGGTTACGAACGCGCGCTGGTCCGGGCCGGCCTCGCCCCGGTGGCCGGGATCGACGAGGCGGGCCGCGGGGCCTGTGCCGGGCCGCTGGTGGTGGCGGCGGTGCTGCTGGACCCGGCGAAGCTGTCCCGGCTGGACGGCATCGCGGACTCCAAGGCGCTGACACCGGCGGAACGGGAAGCGGCCTACGGCCAGGTCACCCGGGTGGCGCTGGCCTGGCACCGGGTGATCATCCCGGCGGCTGAGATCGACGCGTGCGGGTTGCACGTCTGCAACATCGCCGGGATGCGGCGGGCCCTCGCCGGGCTGGCGCGAACCCCGGGATACGTGCTGACCGACGGATTCCCGGTCCGCGGTCTGGGGGTGCCTGCCCTGGCTATGTGGAAGGGCGACGAGGTGGCCGCCTGCGTGGCGGCCGCGTCGATCGTCGCGAAAGTGACCCGGGACCGCATCATGACCGGGCTGGACCGCCAGTACCCCGGCTACGGCTTCGCCCAGCACAAGGGGTACTCCACGCGGCGGCACATGCGGGCGCTGGCTGAGCAGGGGCCGTGCCCGGAACACCGGGCCTCGTTCGCCAACGTGATGGGGCTCGCCCGCCTGACGGCCGAGCCCGCGGACGGCTGGGCGCTGGGCGCCGGGGCCGCTGACCTGCCGCCCGGGACGGCAGCGGACGGGCTGGCGGAGCTGGCGGCCGGGGCGGCTGAGATGCCACCCGGGATGGATGACGACATGGGGACCGGGGAATTGCGGAGCGGAGAATTGACCTATGGTTGATGCCATCCGGCCCGGACCTCCTGCCACCGGCTGATCGGAGGGGAGCAGATGAGCGCAGAGGATCTCGAGAAGTACGAGACCGAGATGGAGCTGCAGCTCTACCGCGAGTACCGGGACGTGGTGGGATTGTTCACCCACGTGGTCGAGACTGAGCGCCGGTTCTACCTCACCAATCAGGTGGAGCTCAACGTGCGTACGGCCGAGAACGGCGAGGTGTACTTCGAGGTCACCATGCAGGACGCCTGGGTCTGGGACATGTACCGGCCGGCCCGGTTCGTGAAGAACGTGCGGGTGGTCACGTTCAAGGACGTCAACGTGGAGGAACTCGCCCGCACCGAGTTCGAGCTGCCGGACACCAAGTGACGCCGGCGGCCGGGGTGCCGCGCCCGGCCGGCCCGCGAGGGCCCGCCGCCCAGCCGCCCACCCGGGCCCGGTACGGGCTGGGATAGCGGACCGGGCTCACCGGCGGTCGCGAGGCCGCCCGGCGGCGGACCGCCCCGCCGAAATTCAAGCACACAGCAGCGACAGAACCGGGCCGTCCTCCACAGACGGCGGATTCCGGCCCGTGTTATCCACAGCTGGCCGGCCGCTCTCCCGCGCCGCTGCCGCCTCCGGCAACGTCGTTGCCGGAGGCGATGCCGGATGCGTGAGAAGGATGCCCTGGGCCGGCGCGGCGAGCAAGTGGCCGCGGAGTACCTGCAACGGGCCGGGATGCGGATCTTAGACCGGAACTGGCGGTGCGCCGGTGGTGAGCTCGACATCGTGGCGGTGGAGCGGCGCGCGCTCGTCGCCTGCGAGGTCAAGACCCGGTCCGGGACCGGCTACGGCAGCCCGCTGGAGGCTGTCAGCCGGGCCAAGCAGGTGCGGCTGCGGCGGCTGGCCATTGCCTGGGTCAACGCCCACGGAGTGCTGTTCGACGAGGTCCGCGTGGACGTCATCGGGCTGCTGGCCGACCGGTCGGGCACGATGACCATCGAGCATGTGCGGGGGGTGGCCTGAATGCCGGTGGCCCGCACCCACTCCATCGCCCTGGTCGGCGTGGAGGGGCATCCGGTGCAGGTCGAAGCCGATATTCAGAACGGCCTCCCCGGCCTGCTGCTGATCGGCCTGCCCGACACCGCCCTGCGCGAGGCCAGGGACCGGATCCGGGCCGCGGTCATCAACAGTCAGGAACCGTGGCCCGGGCGGCGGATCACCGTGGGCCTGTCCCCGGCCAGCCTGCCCAAGCGGGGCAGCGGGTTCGACGTCAGCATCGCGGTGGCCATCCTCAGCGCGGCCGGCGTCGTGCCGCCGGGCTCCATCGACGGGGTGGCGTTCCTCGGCGAGCTGGGCCTGGATGGCCAGCTCCGGCCGGTCCGCGGTGTGCTGCCAGCGGTGGCCGCCGCGGCCGACCGGGGATTCCGCCGGGTGGCCGTCGCGGCGGCCAACGCCCCCGAGGCCGCGCTGGTGCCAGGCATCCGGGTGGCCAGCGCCAGGACGTTACGCGGCCTGCTCGGCTGGCTGCGCGGCGGCCCGCCGGGGGACGCGGTGGGCGAGGTGCAGGTGATCGATGGCGGCTCCGCCCTGGGCGCGTCGGCCACGCCCACCGCCGCGGCCCGGCCCATGGCCGGGCCGCCTGGCCACATCCCGGATCTCGCGGACGTGCTGGGCCAGCCGGCCGCCCGCCGGGCCGCGGAGATCTGCGCGGCCGGGGGGCATCACCTGTGCCTGCTCGGCCCGCCCGGTGCTGGCAAGACGATGCTGGCCGAACGCCTGCCCACCGTGCTGCCCGGCCTGGACGCCGCGGCGGCCCTGGAGGTCACCTCGATCCATTCCGTGGCCGGGGTGCTCCCGGACGGCGGCCCGCTGCTGGCCGTGCCGCCGTTCTGCGCGCCGCACCACACGGCCAGCAAGGCGGCGATCGTCGGCGGGGGCAGCGGCGTGATCCGGCCGGGCGCCGCTTCCCTGGCGCACCGCGGTTGCCTGTTCCTGGACGAGGCACCGGAGTTCGCCCGGGATGTGCTGGACGCCCTGCGCCAGCCGCTGGAGTCCGGGGAGGTGGTGGTGGCGCGCGCCGGGGTGACCGCCCGCTTCCCCGCCCGGTTCACGCTGATCCTGGCGGCCAACCCGTGCCCGTGCGCCAGGGGGCCGGGCCGTCGTGCGGTGTGCGAGTGCACGCCCGCGGTCCGCCGACGCTACCTGGCCCGGCTGTCCGGGCCGCTGCTCGACCGGGTGGATGTGAAGGTGGAGTTCCTGCCCGTCAGCCGGGCCGAACTGCTCAGCGACCGGGTCTTCGCGGAGCCCAGCGTCACGGTGGCGGCCCGGGTCACGACCGCCCGGGAACGTGCCGCGCACCGGCTCCGGGACACGCCGTGGCGGCTCAATGCCGAGATCCCGGCCAGCGAGCTGCGCCGGTCCTACCCACCGGCCCCGGGCGCGCTCACCCCGCTGGAACGCGCCATGGACCTTGGCCAGATCAGCGCCCGCGGCGTGCACCGGGTGATCCGGGTCGCGTGGACGCTGGCCGATCTGGCCGAGGTTCCCCGGCCCACCGCCGACCAGACCAGCTACGCGCTGGGCCTGTGGCTGGGGGTGCCCGCGTGACCGGTCACCCTGGCCCGGAGCCAGCCGCTGCCGACCCGGCCGTGGCGGGCCCGGCCGCTGCCGACCCGGCCGTGGCGGGCCCGGCCGTGGCGGGCCCGGCCGTGGCGGGCCCGGCCGTGGCGGGCCCGGCCGTCCTGGCGGCCGACCAGCTGGCCCGGGCCCTGCTGACCTGCGTCGCCGAGCCGGGCGACCCCCGCCTCGGCGCTCTGCTGCGGCGCTGTTCTCCGGCCATGATCATGTCCGCGCTCACCGCGGTGCGCCCGGGCCCAGCAACCGCCGATGACTCCGGGGTCGGAGCTGAGTACGCGGCCGCGCGACTTCACCTGACCGAGGGGCGGGCTGAGCTGGCCCGGCTCCGGCGCGCGGCGGCTGGCCTGACCGGCCTGGACCGCGCGCTGGCCCGCTGGGCAGCCCGGCTGGCGCTGGCTCCCGCGCGGGACACCGTGGCCGGCTGGCAGCGGGCCGGGATCCGGCTGCTGTGCCCCGATGACCCAGGCTGGCCCGGCCAGCTGGACGTGCTGGGCGACGCCCGCCCGGTCGCACTGTGGCTGCGCGGTCCCGCTGACCTGCGGTTCGCCTGCCTGCGGTCGGTGTCCATCGTGGGGACCCGGGCCGCCACGCCGTACGGCGAGCACGTCGCCGTGGCGCTCGCGGCCGGCCTGGCGGAACGCGGCTGGACGGTGATATCCGGCGGCGCGCTGGGCATCGACGGCCGGGCGCACCGTGGCGCGCTCGCGGCGGGCGGCAGCACGATCGCGGTGCTCCCGTCCGGGGTGGACGAACCATACCCGCGGGGCCACTACGACCTGTTCGAGGACATCGCCGCTGGCGGCCTGCTGGTCAGTGAATGGCCGCCCGGCCGCACTCCCACGCGGCCCGGGTTCCTGGTCCGCAACCGGGTCATCGCCGCGCTCAGCCGCGGCACCGTCGTGGTCGAGGCGGCGCTGCGCAGCGGCGCGCTGAACACCGCGCGGCACGCCCGGGATCTGGGCCGCCCGCTCATGGCCGTGCCCGGGCCGGTCACGTCGGCCGCCTCGGCTGGCTGCCACCTCATCTTGCGGGACTGGGGCGGTGACTGCGTGACGGGAGCCGCCGACGTGGCCGCCATGCTGTCCTTCGAGCCGGGGGACCTGGCTGCCCCGGGCGATGGCCCGGTGCTGCCCCGGGATGCGCTCGATCCGGTCACCCGGGACATCCTGGAGGCGGTTCCGGCCCGCGGCGGGTGGGGGCCAGCCCGGATCGCGGCGACGGCCGGGGTGAGCCTGGACACCGTGCTGCGCGGGCTGGGTGAGCTGGCGGCGGGCGGCTTCGTCGAGCGCTGTGATCGGGGCTGGCGGATTAGGAGGCATTTGATCACCCGGAAGGAATGATTCTTGCCCGATTTCGGGCAAGGAAGTTGCGTTCCGGCCCGATCCAGGCCATGCTGGCTGACGTGCCTGGTGCGGACCGGCCATTCGGGGACCTGATCGCCCATCTGAGCCTGAGCAGCCCGCTGAGTCCTGGAGAGGCAGAACGGTTGGTCGCCGAGGTCGTCGGGTACTTCTCCGAGCCGGCGGAAGCTTTCGTCCACCGGCGTCACGCAGAGCTCAGGGCCCGGGGGTTGCCCAACGAGCGGGCGTTCGAACAGATCGCAGCCGAGCTGCAGTACCGGCTGGTGGCACCGCCCCAGTACACGCTGCGCCAGCTGCGCCGGATCATCTACGGCTGACGGGGGGATGGCATGTGCGGAATCGTCGCTCACGTCGGGGGGCGTGACTGTGTCCCCATCCTGCTGGAGGGACTGGCCCGGCTGGAATACCGGGGCTACGACTCGGCGGGCCTGGCGGTGCTGGGCCGCGGCGGTGAAATCCGGGTCCACAAGGCCCGCGGCCGGGTGGCCGATCTAGCCGCCTCGCTGCCCGTGCGGTTCAGGGGCAGCCCGGGGATCGGGCACACCCGCTGGGCCACCCACGGCGAGCCCAGCGACGTCAACGCCCACCCGCACGTGTCCGGGCCGGTCGCCGTGGTGCACAACGGCATCATCGAGAACGCTGACGAGCTGCGGGCCAAGCTGATCGCGGACGGTGCGGAGTTTGTCTCGGAGACCGACAGCGAGGTGCTGGCCCACCTCATCGCCGCTAACCCGGCCACGGAACTGGAGGAAGCGGTCCGCCAGGCGCTGACCATGGTGGTGGGTACCTACGGCGTCGTGGTGCTGGACTCACGGCACCCGGACCGGGTGGTGGCGGCGCGTAATGGCAGTCCGGTGGTGCTCGGCCTCGGCGACAAGGAGATGTTCGTCGCCTCGGACGTCGCGGCGCTGGTCCGGTACACCCGCCAGGTGGTGCACCTGGACGACGGCGAAGTAGCCACGGTGCGGGCGGACGGGTTCCGCACCGCCACCCTGGACGCCCAGGCCACCACCAAGCAGCCGTTCACCATCGAGATGGACGCCGCGGCCTACGACGCGGACGGCTACAGCCACTTCATGCGCAAGGAGATCCACGAGCAGCCGCGGGCGCTGCAGCGCGCGCTGCGCGGGCGGCTCGACGGGCGGTTCCACACCGCTCATCTCGGCGGGCTGAACATGGACGCCCGGCAGCTGCGCGAGATCCACCGGGTCAAGGTCCTCGGCTGCGGGTCGGCCTACTACGCGGGCGAGGTGGGCGCGCAACTGGTGGAGGACCTGGCGCGGATCCCGGCCGACGCGGAGCCGGCGTCGGAGTTCCGCTACCGCAACCCGGTGATCGAGCGGGACACCCTCTACGTCGGGGTCAGCCAGTCCGGGGAAACCTACGACACGCTCGCCGCGGTGCAGGAAATCAAGCGCAAGGGTGGCCAGGTGCTCGGCGTGGTCAACTCGGTCGGCAGCGCCATCGCCCGTGAGTGCGGCGGCGGCATGTACCTGCACGCCGGGCCCGAGGTCTCGGTCACCTCGACCAAGACCTTCACCGCCACCGCGGTGGCCTTCGCCCTGCTGGCGTTGCACCTGGGCCGCATCCACGACCTGTCCCCGGCGGATGGCCGGCGCATCATCGCTGGCCTGCGGGCGCTGCCCGGCCAGGTCGAGGAGGTACTGGCCGCCGAGGACCGGGTGGCCGCGATGGCAGCCGAGCTGGCGCGCTCCCCGGGCATGTTCTTCATCGGCCGGGTCCGCGGCTGGCCGGTAGCCCGGGAGGGCGCGCAGAAGCTCAAGGAAGTCTCGTACCTGCATGCCGAGGCGTACCCGGCCAGCGAGCTGAAGCACGGGCCGCTGGCCCTGGTCAACCCGGATATGCCGACGGTCGCCATCGTGCCGGACGACGACCTGCTGGATAAGAATCTCTCCACCCTCGGCGAGATCCGGGCCCGGCGCGGGCCGGTGCTCGCCGTCGGGCACAGCCCGCTGGACGCCCGGCTGGCCGATCATCAGGTCCAGGTGCCCAAGAACGAGCCGGAACTGGATCCGATCCTGCTGTCGGTGCCGCTGCAGCTGCTCGCTTACCATGCCGCGGTGGCGCTGGGCAACGATGTGGACAAGCCGCGCAACCTGGCCAAGAGTGTCACGGTGGAGTGAGGATTGCCGCTGCCGCACACTGGGGGCATGGCGGGCACAGGGCGCGACGCAGGGCACGGCACGGAGCCGCTGCCGGAACCGCTCGGCCAGGCGCTGGATGCCTTCCGGCAGCACCTGGCGGCCGAGCGCGGAACCTCCACGCACACCGTCCGTGCTTACCTCGGTGACGTCCGCGCCCTGCTGGAGCACGCGGCCCGAGCCGGGGTGACCGGCCCGGGCGGTCTCGACCTCGGGATCGTGCGCGGCTGGCTGGCCGCCCAGCATAAGGCGGGCCTGGCCCGGGCCACCCTGGCCCGGCGCGCCGCGGCCGCGCGCGCCTTCACCGCGTTCGTGCACCGCCAGGGCTGGCTGGCCACCGATCCGGGGCCGCTGCTTGGCACCGCGCGGATCCGCCGCCGTCTGCCCGAGGTGGCCCGCGCCGACCAGATGGCCGCAGTGCTGGCCGCCGGTGACCCCGCATCCGGGTCCGCGGCGGCCGGGGATGACGCTGCGTCCGCGCGGGCTACGGCCGGCGCCGACCCGCGGGACCAGGCCGTCGCATGGCGTGACCTGGCCATCATGGAGCTGCTGTACGCGTCGGCGATCCGGGTCAGCGAGCTGTGCGGGCTCGACCTGGGCGACCTGGACCACGAGCGGCGGACCATCCGCGTCCTGGGCAAGGGCGGCAAAGAGCGGACCGTGCCGGTGGGCCTGCCCGCGGAGCGGGCGCTGGTGCGGTGGGCCCGGGAAGGCCGCCCCGTGTTGCGCACGGACGGCAGCGGCCCCGCGCTGTTCCTCGGCGCCCGCGGGCGGCGGCTGGATCCGCGGACCGCCCGCCGCGTCGTGCACGCCCGGCTGGCCGCCGTACCCGCCGTGCCCGACAGCGGCCCGCACGGGCTGCGCCACGCCGCCGCCACCCACCTGCTCGAGGGCGGTGCTGATCTGCGCAGCGTGCAGGAGATCCTGGGCCATGCGTCGCTGGCCTCGACGCAGATCTACACCCACGTATCCGTGGAACGGCTGCAAGCCGCCTTCCAGCAGGCGCATCCGCGCGCTTGAGGGTTGCGGGTAGACTCTGCATCAGGTCGCAGTGTCGGCGCGCACGCGTCGGCAGTGGCGGCCAATTCGCGCGTCCGCGTGCCGCCAGGGTGCCTGAGCAAGTGCCCGGCGGGACGCAGCCCACCGGTCCGCGGCCCACCCCGGTCGCGGCGGCTGCGCCCGGGCGCCAGGCAACAACCGAGAGCGTCGGCGCGATCAGGCGCGGCGCGTGAACAGGAAGGGGACCACCGGCATGGCTCCGGTCGTCACCATGCGGCAGCTCCTTGAGAGCGGCGTACACTTCGGGCACCAGACCCGGCGCTGGAATCCCAAGATGAAGCGGTTCATCCTGGCCGAGCGCAACGGCATCTACATCATCGACCTGCAGCAGTCGCTCGACTTCATCGACACCGCCTACGAGTTCATCAAGGAGACCGTCGCCCATGGCGGCAGCATCCTGTACGTGGGCACCAAGAAGCAGGCTCAGGAGGCAGTGGCTGAGCAGGCCCGCCGGGTGGGCATGCCCTTCGTCAACCAGCGCTGGCTGGGCGGCATGCTGACCAACTTCGCCACGGTGTTCAAGCGGCTGCAGCGGCTGAAGGAACTCGAGGAGATCGACTTCGACGACGTGGCCAGCTCCGGCATGACCAAGAAGGAGCTGCTGCACCTGCGGCGCGAGAAGGACAAGCTGGAGCGGTCCCTGGGTGGTATCCGCGACATGAGCCGGGTGCCGAGCGCGATCTGGGTGGTGGACACCAAGAAGGAGCACATCGCGGTCAGCGAGGCGCGCAAGCTGGGTATCCCGGTGATCGCCATCCTCGACACGAACTGTGATCCGGACGAGGTGACCTACCCGATCCCCGGGAATGATGACGCGATCCGCAGCGTTTCGCTGCTGACCAGGGTGGTGGCTGACGCGGTGGCCGACGGCCTGATCGCCCGGGCGGGCGCCGCCGACGGCGAGGCGAAGCCCTCGGCCCCGGCCGGCAACGGTGAGCTCGGCGCCGAGGAGCCGCTCGCCGAGTGGGAGCTGGCGGTCCTGGGGGGCAAGTCCGGCGACGAGGAGCAGCAGCCCGGCCGCCGAGGACAGCAGCCCGGCCGCCGAGGACAGCAGCCCGGCCGCCGAGGACAGCAGCCCGGCCGCCGAGGACAGCAGCCCGGCCGCCGAGGACAGCAGCCCGGCCGCCGAGGCGAGCGAGCCGGTCCCCGACACCGCGGAGCAGAACCAGCCGGAGGCGGCGGGCGTCGCGGCCGGAGCGGGAGACGCCCCGGCCAGCCAGTCCGGCCAGGTCTGACGCGCGAGCGCCAGCCGGCCCGCGGGCTCCCGGCCAGCACCGCCGACCCACGAAGACACAGCGAGAGATGAGGACATGGCAAACTTCACCGCCGCGGACGTGAAGCGGCTGCGTGAGCAGACGGCCGCGGGCATGCTGGACTGCAAGAAGGCTCTCGAGGAGGCCGACGGCGACTTCGACGCCGCGGTGGAGGTACTCCGCCTCAAGGGTGCCAAGGACGTGAGCAAGCGGGCCGGGCGGACCGCCGCCCAGGGGCTGGTCACGGCCGAGCTGGACGGCACCGAGACCGGGGTGCTGCTCGAGCTGAACTGCGAGACCGACTTCGTCGCCAAGACCGACGTGTTCCAGGCCCTGGCGGCGCAGATCGCCAGCGCGGCGCTGCAGCACCGGCCGGCTGACCGGCTGGCCCTGCTGAACCTGGAGGTCCGGCCGGGCACCGCCGTGCAGCAGCACATCGAGGAGGCCAGCGCCTCGCTCAAGGAGAAGCTGGAGCTGGGCCGCTACGCCCTGATGCAGGGCGGCTACGTCACCAGCTACCTGCACAAGTCCGACCCGGCGCTGCCGCCGACGGTGGGCGTCCTGGTCCAGCTGGACCAGGAGTCGCCGGAGGCGGGCAAGGAGGTTGCGCTCCAAGTGGCCTCGATGCGCCCGCAGTACGTGACCCGCGACCAGGTGCCTGCGGACGTCGTCGAGAAGGAGCGGGGGATCATGGAGCAGATCACCCGGGACGAGGGAAAGCCGGAGCAGGCCATCGGGAAGATTGTCGAGGGCCGGCTGAACGCCTTCTTCAAGGACATCGTGCTGACCGAGCAGCCGTTCGTCCGCGAGCCCAAGAAGACGATCAAGCAGATCCTCGCCGAGCAGGGCGTCACCGTGCGCGGGTTCGCCCGGTTCCAGGTCGGCCAGGCGGGATGACGAGCGCGGACCGGTGACGGCGAGCGGAGGAGAGGCGACAGTGGACGGTGGCACCACGCGGCCTGCGGGTGCCGCCGTGCACGACGGCCCCTCGGGGGGGCCGGACGACTGTCCCGGCCCGCAGGAGAGCCAGGCCCACCGGCGGTGGAACCGTGTGGTGGTGAAGCTGTCCGGCGAAGCCTTCTCCGGGAGTGAGCCGCTGGGCATCTCGCCGGATGTGGTGTTCCGTCTGGCCAAGGAGATGGCCGCGGTTGTCTCGGACGGGGTGGAACTGGCGGCCGTGGTCGGCGGCGGCAACATGTTCCGCGGCAAGCAGATGGCCGAGCGCGGCATCGACCGGTCCCGGGCCGACTACATGGGCATGCTGGGCACGGTCATCAACTGCCTGGCGCTGCAGGACGTGCTGGAGAAGCTGGGCGTCGAGACCCGGGTGCAGACGGCGATCACCATGGGCCAGGTGGCCGAGCCCTACATTCCGCGCCGGGCCATCCGGCACCTGGAGAAGGGCCGGGTGGTCATCTTTGGAGCGGGCCTCGGGGCACCGTTCTTTTCCACCGACACGTGCGCCGCGCAACGCGCATTGGAGATCGGGGCGGAGGCCGTGCTCAAGGGCACACAGGTGGATGGGGTCTATGACGCGGATCCCCGGCACAGCCCGGGCGCGATGCGGTTCACCCAGATCGACTACAGCGAGGTGCTGCGCCGCCAGCTGAAGTTCATGGATGCCACCGCCGTGAGTTTGTGCATGGACAACGGCCTGCCCATCGTGGTCTTCGACCTGATGGAGGAGGGCAATATCGCGCGGGCGGTGCGCGGTGACAAGATCGGCACATTGATCTGCCGGTCCGGGGATTACTGACCAGCCGGGGTGACCGGGCCGGCACGAGGCGCTCAGGAGCAGCAGTGATAGACGAGACCCTCCTCGAGGCCGAGGAGAAGATGGAGAAGGCGGTTTCGGTCGCGAAGGAAGAGTTCGCCGCGATCCGGACCGGCCGGGCCCATCCTTCGATGTTCGGCAAGATCACCGCGGAGTACTATGGCACGCCGACGCCGGTGAACCAGCTCGCCTCGTTCCACATTCCTGAGCCGCGGATGGTGATCATCCAGCCATTCGACAAGTCTTCGCTCGGTGCCATCGAGAAGGCGATCCGGAACAGTGACCTCGGGGTTAACCCGTCCAACGACGGCAACATCATCCGGGTCGTGTTCCCGGATCTGTCCGAGGAACGGCGCAAGGAGTACATCAAGGTCGCCCGGCACAAGGCCGAGGACAGCCGGGTCTCGATCCGCAACATCCGGCGGCACGCCAAGGATTCGCTGGACAAGCTGGTCAAGGCGGGCGAGGCCGGTGAGGACGAGGTGCACCGCGCAGAGCGCGAGCTGGAAGAGCTGACGCATACCTATGTGGGGCAGGTGGACGACTTGCTGCGGCACAAGGAAGCCGAGCTCCTCGAGGTCTGAGCTTGGCCTCCGATGAGCTAGCTGACCCCGGCCACGGTGCCGGGCCCGAAGCCGGTCCGCCACTGTCCCGGCCGGTGCATGCCGCCGCAGCGCCCCTGGCTGCCCCCGAGCCCGTCGAGATAGCCGCCGAGGCGGAGGCGGGGGACGTCGCTGACGACGGCCCGGCACCAGCTGCTGAGCCAGATAGTGCCAGTCGCGCCAGTGAGGCGGAGCGGGCCGCGGTGGCCAGCCAGGCCGGGGCGGTCGGCCCGGCGAGCCCCGAGGCGACGGACGGCCCGGGGCCGGCGGGTCCCGAGGCGACGGACGGCCCGGGGCCGGCGGGTCCCGCGGCAGGCGCCCCCGGCGGCGCGCCTGCGGCAGACGGTTCTGGCCGTGTGCCCGCGGCCGACGGGGTCGGCGGGGCGGCAGCGGCGGACGGGGCGGGCGGGGCGGGCGCCGGCCCGGCACCGAAGCGCGCCCGGGCGGGCCGCAACCTCCCCGCCGCTATCGCGGTCGGGGCTGCGCTGGGCGGGGGCGCGTTGCTCACCCTGTTCACGGTGAAGTTCACCTTCCTGATCTATATGGGCGCCGTCGTCCTACTGGGCCTGCGGGAACTCAGCCGTGCCCTGGGCGTGCGCGATATCCGACTGCCGCTGATCCCGCTCATGGCCGGCGGGGCGGCGATGCTGGGGCTGGCCTATCTGCGCGGCGAACGGCCATTGGTGGCGGCCCTGGCGGCGACCTCGATCGTGGTGCTCTGCTGGCGGTTGGCCGGCGGCAGTGACGGGTACCTGCGGGACACCACGGCCTCCTTCTTCACCCTGCTCTACCTGCTGCTGCCCGCCGCCTTCGTCGGGCTGATGCTGGCCCCGCCGGACGGCCCCCAGCGCACCGTGGTGTTCCTCATCCTGGCCGTGTGCAGTGACGTCGGCGGTTACCTGGCCGGTGTGCTGATCGGCCGCCATCCGATGGTGCCGCGGATCAGCCCCAAGAAGACCTGGGAGGGGTTCGGCGGTTCGGTGCTCGCCTGCCTGGCGGCGGGCGCGATCACCATGACCACCCTGCTGCACGGTGCCTTCTGGCAGGGGCTGATCGTCGGCGCGGGGGCCGTCCTCGCGGCGACCGTGGGCGATCTGGCCGAGTCCATGATCAAGCGGGATCTGCAGATCAAGGACATGGGCACGATGCTGCCCGGGCACGGCGGCATCCTCGACCGGCTGGACTCCTTGCTGATCACCGCCCCCGTCGTGTGGCTGCTGTTGCTGATCTTCCTCGGCTGACGTTTGACGTCCGCTTCCCCGGATACTTGGCGGGCGACTCGCACGTACGCCTCGGGGGAGATTCGGAGCTATGAGCCATGTCCAGAAGGCGCCGGTTCAGCCTCGTTTTCCTGATTTACATCATCATCGGCATCGTGGTCGCCTGGGAGAAGGGCTACATCACGGTCGGCCTGCTCAAAGGCGTCCTGTCCGCGCTGCTCGCCATCTTCCTGTGGTGGCTGGCGCTGCTGGGGATCAACCTGCACATCCACTGACCAGAATGCTCCGCTCCGCGTGCCCGCCCGGCCGCTGACCGCGGCTGGGCCCGGGCGGCTGACCGGCGGCCCGGCGGCACCGGCCGGGTCGCCGGTTGGGCCGGCCTGGGCGGCCACTACCGGGCGGCTGGGCTGGTCAGGTGCGGTGCAGCGGCCGTTATGCCGGGAAAAGCGGCGGGTGGCGGCCCTGGCCTTACCGGCTGGTTACCCAGCTGCGCCGCTGGGCCGCCAGCTGCGTGATCAGGCTGGCGGACCCGCGCTCCTTGGCGAACAGCCGTTCCCGCTCGCTGACCGGCAGCACCCACAGCCAGCGCACCGGGTCGCCGCCGAAGGTGAACCCGGACAGGTCAGGCACCTCCGGCCCGGGCAGCTGGGCCGGATCGTCGAGCAGCAGGACGCCGGTGTTCCCGCCGCCGAGCGGGAACGTGGCCGGCTCGTGGTACCAGCGGATGGTGTGGCCCGGCCCGAACCAGGTCACCGCCCGCCACGGGTAGTGGGCCAGCCACAGGAAGATCCGCGCCGCGTCTGGGCTCGGCAGCGTCGTGGCCAGGGCCAACTCGATCCGGGCCGCGGTCGCGCTGTCCTCCGCGTACTGCTCCACCACCGGCATCCGCTGGCAGCTCATCCCGATCGTGGACAGCACGGTGAACGGCCGGTCGCGGGTCGGCGGCCGTTCCGACACCCCGGCCAGCGGCTGTTTCCCGCCGCTGACATCCCAGTACCGGGCGCCGGGGCCGAGCCGGCCGAGCAGGTGCCCGAGGACCGCCTGCTGGAAGCCGGCCCACGCGCCCTCGCTGGCCCGCCACCGCCAGAAGGCCGTCGCCCGGTCGGCGCGGGGGCCGAGCCCTTCCATGGCGTCGTCCAGCGCCCACCCGAACGGGGTCTGCCCGATCACCTCCCGGCTGTAGCCGGGCATCCCCCGGGCCAGGCCGGCCCAGCCGGGGATCACCGCCAGCAGCCGGCCACCCTCCAGCACGGCGGCGCTGTCGCCTTCCTCGAACCACAGCGCGCGCAGCGCCTGGCGGTCCAGCACCGGCAGCCCGCCCGGGTGCTTGGTGTGCCCGGCGGGCATCACCGGGGCCTGCCCGGCCGCGGCCTGCGCCGGATCGGCGGACTGCGGGGCGGGCACGTGGTTGGCGATCCATACCGCGGCCAGCGCGTCGGTGGCGTCACACAGGTACGCGGTGGTGGTCATCCCGTCGTACTCCACCACCAGACGCCGGCTGCCGTAGGGGCTCTCGCTGGACAGCAGAACCTCCGGGCGCCCGGGCCGGGGCGCCGCGCGGCCGTCTCTCCCGGTCCGGCGCAACGTGGGCATATCCGAAATCTACTGATCCGCCGCAGGTCACCGCCGCCGCACCCGGGATATTGTTAAGCGATTCGCCACACCCACCCACGGAGCGCAGGTGCCTGCCAACCGATCCCCAGCCCGGCCGCCCCGGCATCTGGCTGACCTGGACCCCGCTGAGCGCCGGGCGGCCGCCGCCGAGCTGGGCGGGCCGGCCTTCCGGGCCGATCAGCTGTCCCGGCACTATTTCGCCCGGTTCACCGACGATCCAGCGGACATGACCGACCTGCCCGCCGCCTCGCGGGCGGAGCTGGCCGGCGCGCTGCTGCCGCCGCTGCTCACCGCGGAACAGGAGCTGGCCTGCGACGGCGGGATGACCCACAAGACGCTGTGGCGGGCGTTCGACGGGGCGCTGATCGAGTCGGTGCTGATGCGCTACCCGGACCGGATCACCATGTGCGTGTCCTCTCAGGCCGGCTGCGGCATGGCCTGCCCGTTCTGCGCCACCGGGCAGGGCGGGCTGACCCGGAACCTGTCCGCCGCGGAGATCGTGGCCCAGGTGGTGGCGGGGGCCCGGGCCGTGGACCGCGGCACGATCCCCGGCGGCCCGGGGCGGGTCTCCAACATCGTGTTCATGGGCATGGGCGAGCCGCTGGCCAACTACGCCAGCGTGCTGCGGGCGGTGCGCCGGATCACCGACCCGGTCCCGGCCGGGCTCGGCATCTCGCAGCGCGGGGTGACCGTCTCCACGGTCGGGCTGGTGCCGGCCATCCGGAGGCTCACCGGCGAGGGCCTGGCGGTCCGGCTGGCCGTCTCGCTGCATGCCCCGGATGATGAGCTGCGCGACGAACTGGTCCCGGTCAACCGCCGCTGGAAGGTGGCCGAGGTCCTGGACGCGGCCTGGGACTACGCCGGGCAGACCGGCCGCCGGGTGTCCATCGAGTACGCGCTCATCCGGGACGTCAACGATCAGCCGTGGCGGGCGGACGCCCTGGCGGTGCTGCTGGCCGGGCAGCTGGCCCACGTCAACCTCATCCCGCTGAACCCGACCCCTGGCTCCCGGTGGACCGCGTCCCGGCCAGCGGCGATGGCTGAGTTCGAGGCCCGGCTGGCGGCCGCGGGCGTGCCGGTCACCGTCCGGGATACCCGGGGCAGCCAGATCGACGGTGCCTGCGGCCAGCTGGCCGCCCCGGCGGCGGCCCGCCCGGCGGCGGCCCGCCCGGCGGCGTTGCGGCCGCCCCGGGGCCGTCAGGTGCTGCCGGTAACCGCGCGGGTCTCGTAACCTCCGATGCCGGGACGAGGCGCCTGGGCCAGCGCCGGCCGCGGGCTGGCCTGGCGGGCCGTGCACCGGGCCTGGCGTACGCTGCAGCGGGCCGGTGCGATCACCGCGGACACGCCGGGCGGCCGTCACTTCGCGGCGTTCGGGCCCGGCTCGGTCATCGCCTTCCCGACCGGGGCGATGTACGGCGAGGCGTGGATCGAGATCGGCTCGGGCACTCTGATCGGTGAACGGGTCTCCCTTTCCGCGGGCCTGCTCCCCGGGCACGACCTCGGCGCGGAGCCGGTACTGCGGATCGGCAGCCGGTGCGTGATCGGCCGGGGCAGCCACCTGGTGGCGCACCACTCCATCATCATCGGGGATGACGTCTACACCGGGCCGAACGTGTACATCACCGACCAGAATCACACCTACTCCGACCCGGACCTGCCGATCGGCCGCCAGTGGCCGCGGAACACCGCGGTGTCCATCGGCGCCGGGAGCTGGCTGGGAGCCGGCGCGATCGTGCTGCCGGGCGCGTGCATCGGCCGTAATGTGGTGGTGGCCGCGGGCTCCGTGGTCCGTGGCCAGGTGCCGGACCGGTGCGTGATCGCCGGGGTACCGGCGCGGGTAGTGCGCCAGTATGTGGCAGGTAATGGCTGGTCACGGCCGTCACCGTTGCTCGGCGAACGTTCCTGAACCGCTGGAAAGCGGCCCGTCATCTGTCACGATTGGGGGGCGGCCGCAACCGGCGCGGCTGAACTCGATAGTGCAGGCCACCCCCCGCATCCGCTGGGCGCGGCGGGCCCCGTCCGGGCGGCCTGCGCACCGACCCCCAAGGGGACCTGTGAAGGGGCGCAACGATCTCGTCGCCAGCGCGGCCTACCGGCCGGAGCCGGCGGCCGTGGCCGCGGCGCGCAAGTTCGTCCGCGACACCCTGCAGTCGTGGCTGCCGCCGGATGCCGGCCCGGCCCCGGACAGCGGCCTGGTGGACGACGCGGTGCTGCTGACCAGCGAGCTGGTCACCAACGCGGTCGTGCACGCCGGCACCGATGTCGAGGTGACCTGCAAGCTTGCGGCCGATGACGTCGAGGTCGTGATCCGGGACTCGCATCCGGCCCGGATGGTTCCAGGCCCGGCCCGCGATGATCGTATTCCCGCCGAACGCACCGGTGGCCGCGGACTGCTACTGCCCTCGGCCTTGGCCTCGGCGTGGGGGGTGAGCTATGGGACCGACACCAAGGCGGTGTGGTTCCGGATGCGGCTCGATGGCCAGCAGGACCGCCAGGCCGAGCCGGGCACCGACCCGGATGGTCCGCCCGGCGTGCCCATCCGGCCGATGGCCGCTTGGCGGGTCCAGGCGCCGCCGGAACGCCCGGACGGCACCGGGCCGGCCACGGCGGGGCCGGAGCCAGAACCAGGCTACGACGATCTGCTCCGCCAGTGCGTGGCCTCCGCGCGGGTGATCGTGGCCGCCGACGCCGGGTACGCGCTGGTGGCCGACGAGGACGGGAACCTCACTGTCCGCGCGTCCGCCGGGATCAGCCCGGTCGCGCTGCTGCGCAGCGCACCGTCGGTGACCACCGTGCCGTTCCTCGTCGATGGCCGGGTGATCGGGGTGCTGGCGGTCGCCGCCATGCTGCCGGGCCGGTTCGGCGACAGCGACGTGCAGCGGCTGCAGCAACTGGCCGACAGCATGGCCCCCGTGCTGGAACGGTCCCGTCTCACCGAACTGGAACAGGGCCGCCGGGCGCGGATGGCGGTGCTGGCCGGGGCGAGTGAGCTGCTGGCCGGCTCTCTCGACGCGGACGGGCTGCTGGCCGCGGCCAGCCGGGTGGTGGTGCCTCGGCTGGCTGAGTGGTGCGCGGTGCTGCTCGGCGCCCCCGGGGCGGATCTGAGGGTCGCGGTGGCGCGGCACGCCGATGCGGCGGCCCAGGACGGGCTGGCCTGGGTGCTGGATCGCACGGTGCTGGGTCGCACGGTGCTGGATGGCACGGTGCTGGATCGCGGGCGGGCCGGCCTGCCGTGGCCCAAGCCGGCCGGGGGGGCCCGGCCGCGGCGCTGGCCACTGGGGGGCCCGGTCCCGCCGGGCGCGCCGCCCGGCGCAGCCGAACTCGCCGCCCGGGGCGCCTGGTGTTTCCCGCTGGCCGGCCGCGGCGGCCCGCTGGGGCTGCTGGTCCTGGGCGGGCGGCATGCCGGGCGGCCGTCCCGGGAAGTGCTCGGCCTGGCCCAGGACCTTGCGGGCCGGGTGGCGCTGGGGCTGGAGAACTTCCGGCTGGCCGCGGCGCAGCAGGCGGAGCAACGCGCGGTGCGGGCGGCTCTGGTCCCCACGGAACTGCCCATCGTGCCGGGGTTCGAGGTGGCCGTGGCGCACGACCTGCCCGGTGCGGGCGAGGCCGCGGCCGGCGACTTCTGTGACGTGTTCCAGGCCGCGGCGGCGCGCTGGCGGTTCGCGATCGGCGAGGTTTGCGGCGCCGGGCCGGCCACCCTGGCGGTCACCTCGCTCGTCCGCGCCACCCTGCGGGTCCTCGGTGAGCAGGGGCTCAGCGTGCCCGACGTGCTGACCCGGCTGAACCGGCTGATCCTCGAGGAGCGGACTCCGGGTGCCTTCCTCACCTTGATCCATGGGGAGATCCTGCCGGGGGCACCGGCCCGGTTGTTCCTCGCTTGCGCTGGGCAGCCGCTGCCGCTGGTGTTGCGCGCGCCTGCGGACTCGCTGCACCGGGAGGCTGCCCCGGAAGGGCGGCCAGCGCCCTCGAACGGGCCGGCCGGTCTTCCGGCCGTGCCGCGGGCGCCCGCCGGCCGTCCGGCCGTCCCGCTGGTGACGCCGGCCGCCGTCCCGGTGGTTGCACCGCCCGCCGCCCCGCTGGCGGCCCCGCCCGCCGTCCCGGTGGTGACCCCGGCGGTGGTGCCCCAGCCGGTGCTCGGCGTCATCGACGGCCTCGGGTTCGCCGCTCAGCCGGTCGTGGTGAGCCCGGGGGACCTGCTGCTCTGCGTCACGGACGGCGTGACCCGGCGCCGAGACGGCGACCGGTTGTTCGACGATGACGACGGCCTGGCGAGGCTGCTGTCCGGCTGTGCCGGGCTGACCGCGGACGTGGTGGCGGTGAAGGTGCACGAGGAGGTCCGGTGCTTCGGCGGCCGGCCCGCCGCCGACGGCATGGCCGTGGTGGCGCTGCGGGCGACTCGCTGACCGGAAGTTCAGCCCGGCCGGGCGCGGCGGGTGGCTCCCGGAGGCGCGGGCGTGGCCCCGGGGCGCGACGAGCGCACGCGCTCCGCGCGCAACTGAGGCGTGAACACCTCGCCGCGGAGTGCCCGGCTGACCAG
Organism: uncultured Actinomycetes bacterium; assembly: GCA_963837515.1. GTDB lineage: Bacteria > Actinomycetota > Actinomycetes > Streptosporangiales > Streptosporangiaceae > RYN-230. The sequence continues at coordinate 403,669 of CAWINT010000006.1, read as the reverse complement.
GTCCACCGCCCGCGCCGCCGCCACCAGCCGACGGCCCTCGGTGCGGTAGGCGGTGAGCACGGCGTCCACCGCGGCCGGCGGCAGCGCCCCGCCCAGTTCCGTGCGGGCGCTGCGGTAACCCTGGCGTGCCCCCTGGACGCAGGCCGCCACATGGTGCTGGGCCATGGCGGCCAGGGCGGCCGGATGCCGCCGCAGCACGCCGTGCAGACGGTAGTCCGGCGGTACCACGTCCAGCAGCCAGGTCACCGCGGACCGCTCGAAGTCCGCGGTGCCGGGTGGGTGAACCCCCGAAGGCCAGCCAGGCGGCAGGTACGTTGCCATCCCCTCATCATAACAACTATTCGAATTTGAGTTCTAAGGCAGAGCTGATAGCGGCCGAGGGTGTGGCGTTACCGCTGCGGGCACAGCGGTAACGCCGCACACCTGAGCCCTGAGCCCTGGGCGTGAGCCCCGGGCTCAGGGCTCAGGATGGGTCCGGGCCGCACGGCGGCCGCCGTTCAGGCCGCGGAGTGCGCGGACGCCGGCGGGCAGTCCACGCAGTCGCTGCTGCGGCCGTCCCGGGGCTGCGGGACCAGCGACGCGATCGTCGCCGGCGCCGGGGTGCCGCGTCCGGCCCACCAGCTGCGCCGGGTCCGGCGGGCGCGCCGTGCCTGGCGGGCGCGCTGGGCCTGGCTGTCGCGGTCGGCCTGGGCCAGCATCTCCCGGACGTGCTCGGCGGCCACGGCCGCCTGGATTGCTGGGTGCATGACAGCCTCCTGGTGATGGTGCGGCCGGCTTTCCGGCCGCACCATTGAGACTCGTCGTAAGGTGCCCTGCCCCGCATCGGGCGGATGCCTTATCTCGGCGCCGGGTAGGAGGCCTAAGCCGGGTGTGGGCTAAGCCGCATGCGGGCTGAGCCAGGTGCGGGCTGAGCCGGGTGCCGCCGCGGAATAGAATGGGAGGGCCGTGCGGTTGCGCGGCGTCCCCATTTCCGGACGCAGATGAGATCTCGTATGCCCGCAACAGCGGCCCAGCTTGCCACCCGTGACGAACTGCGCAACGTGGCGATCGTCGCGCACGTTGACCACGGTAAGACCACCCTGGTGGACGCCATGCTGTGGCAGTCCGGCGCGTTCCGGGTCGGCGCCCAGATCGCGGATCGCGTCCTCGACTCGAACGACCTGGAGCGGGAAAAGGGCATCACGATCCTGGCCAAGAACACCGCGGTGGCGCACGGCGGGCTGACCATCAACATCGTGGACACCCCCGGGCACGCCGACTTCGGCGGCGAGGTGGAGCGCGGCCTGTCCATGGTGGACGGGGTGCTGCTGCTGGTGGACGCCAGCGAGGGCCCGCTGCCGCAGACCCGGTTCGTGCTGCGCAAGACGCTGGAGGCCAACCTCCCGGTCATCCTGGTGATCAACAAGGTGGACCGGCCGGACGCCCGGATCGCCGAGGTGGTGGACGCCTGTTACGAGCTGTTCCTGGACCTGGACGCGACCGAGGAGCAGATCGAGTTCCCCATCGTGTACGCCTCGGCCCGGGCCGGCCGGGCCTCGCTGACCCGGCCGGCGGACGGCTCGCTGCCCGACTCCCCGGATCTGGAGCCGCTGTTCACGGTGCTCCGGGAGACCGTGCCCGCGCCGCGCTACGACCCGGACGAGCCGCTGCGGGCGCACGTCACCAACCTGGACGCCTCGGCCTACCTGGGCCGCATCGCGCTGTGCCGGGTGGAGTCCGGGACCATCACCAAGGGCCAGCAGGCCGCCTGGTGCCGCCGCGACGGTTCCATCGAACGGGTGAAGATCACCGAGCTTTTCCGAACGGAAGCTCTCGAGCGGGTGCCCACCGACAGTGCCGGGCCCGGGGACATCATCGCCGTGGCCGGGATCCCGCAGATCATGATCGGTGAGACGCTCGCGGACCCCGACGATCCCCGGCCGCTGCCGCTCATCACGGTCGATGAGCCGGCCATCTCGATGACGATCGGGGTGAACAACTCCCCGCTGGTCGGGCGGGAGAAGGCCACCAAGGTCACCGCTCGCATGGTGCGGGACCGGCTGGACCGGGAACTGGTCGGCAACGTCTCGCTGCGGGTGCTGCCCACCGAGCGGCCGGACACCTGGGAGGTGCAGGGCCGCGGCGAGCTGGCCCTGGCCGTGCTGGTCGAGACGATGCGCCGGGAGGGCCACGAGCTGACCGTCGGCCGTCCCACCGTGGTGACCCGGGAGGTGGACGGCAAGCTGCACGAGCCGGTGGAACGGCTCACCGTGGACGTCCCCGAGGAGTACCTCGGCGCGGTCACCACGCTGCTCGCGCTGCGCAAGGGGCGGATGGAGCACATGACCAACCACGGCACCGGCTGGGTGCGGCTGGACTTCATCGTGCCCGCCCGCGGCCTGATCGGCTTCCGCACCCAATTCCTCACCGACACCCGCGGTACCGGGATCGCGCACCACGTGTTCGAGGGCTACGAGCCCTGGTCGGGCGAGATGCGGATGCGGCCGACCGGCTCGCTGGTGGCCGACCGCTCCGGCGCGGCCACCGCCTACGCCATGTCCTCGCTCCAGGAGCGCGGCACCCTGTTCGTCGCGCCCGGCACCGAGGTCTACGAGGGCATGATCGTCGGGGAGAACTCCCGGGCGGACGATATGGACGTGAACATCACCCGGGAGCGCAAGCTCACCAACGTGCGCCAGTCCACCGGCGAAGAACTCGAGCGGCTGGTGCCGCCGCGGGCCCTCAGCCTGGAGCAGGCCCTGGAGTTCTGCGCCGACGACGAGTGTGCCGAGGTCACCCCGGCCACGGTCCGGCTGCGCAAGGTGATCCTGGACGCCAAGGAGCGCGCCCGGCAGCGCGCCCGCCGTTCCCGTGGTGAGTAGCCCGGCCAGACGGCCCATCACGGGTGGTCCAACCCCCGGATCTCTTAGCGTCCGCCCAGGGTGCCCCAGTCTCAGGGATCTCTCAGCGTTTGCCTAGTTTGCCCGAGCCTTACCGGGCAGCTGACCCTTCATGACCAACGGCCGGGAGGCGGATCCGCCATCTCCGCGCCGGGCCCGGCTGGCCTGGCTCGATGCGCTGCGGGGCATCGCGGCGCTGGCCGTCGTCGCCGACCACATGATCTACGGCATCGCCATCTTCCGGCCGCTGCGTACCCCGCTCAGCCACACCACCGCCCTCGGCCAGGCGGGTGTGTTCCTGTTCTTCCTGATCAGCGGCTACATCGTGCCGGCCTCGCTGGAGCGGCGCGGCGACGTGCGGGCGTTCTGGATCAGCCGGGTGTTCCGGCTCTACCCGGTGTACCTGGCGGCCACCGCGGCCCTCCTGCTGCTGGCCTGGCTGGGCTGGGGGTCGCTGGACGGGGCGGCCCGGCATCCGGTCGGCGCGGTCCTGGGGCATCTGCTGATGCTGTCCGGCGTGCTGGACTCGGCCAACGCGCCGTTCACGGTCTGGACGCTGTCCTACGAGATGGTGTTCTACCTCCTGGTCACCGCCTTGTTCCTGGCCGGCGCGCAGCGCCGCAGCGGAACCTGGGCGCTCGGCTTCAGCGTGGCGGCCCTCGTCCTCAGCAGCGTGCTGCCCACCGCCGCGCTGGCCGGCGCCTTCGGCCGCCGGAGCACCGATCTGATCGCGGATGCGGCGGTGCTGGCCGGGCTGGCGCTCGTCGTGGCCGTCCCGCGCCGCGGGGTCAAGCTGCTGGGGCCGGCCTGGCCGCGGCCACCGCCCTGGTCCTGGCCGGCCTCAACGGCTACCCGTCGAGGATGCCGTGGCAGGCGCTGACCATCCTGGCCCTCATGTTCACCGGCACGCTGGTCTACCGCGCCGAACAGCGTCAGGTCGGGCGCGCCCGGGCGGTGGGCGTAGTGATCGTGGTCGCCGTGGCGATCCTGGCCGGGCTGGCCCGGCAGCAGCCGCGGCAGAGCATCCGCCACGCGCTGCTGGTGTCCGAACGGGCCTGGGTCACCGCGCTGGCCCTGGCCGCGCTGGCGTTCCTGGCCGGGCTGCTGCTGCGCCGCCGCCGGGTACCGGCCGCGCTGAGCTGGGCCGGGCTGGTCAGCTACTCCCTGTACCTGCTGCACCCGCTGGTGCTCGGCGTCTACCGGTCGTTCTCCTGGGACGATGTGCGGCAACCGGTGCCGGTGCAGGCGGCCGTGGTGGCCGCGTTCCTGGCCGCCACCCTGGCCTGCAGTGCGCTCAGCTACCGGTACATCGAGATCCCGGCCCAGGCGCTCGGCAGGCGGGTGGCGCGCCGCCTGGCGCACCGCCCGGACCGGCGCGTCCCCCGGCCGCGGCTACTTGATCAGGCCCAGGTAGATCACGGACAGCAGGCCGAACACGAAGCAGTAGACGGCGAACGGGGTCAGCGTGCGGGTCTGGAAGTAGCGCATCAGGAACCGCACCGACAGGTAGGCGCCCACCCCGGACAGCACGCTGCCGACCAGGATCTGGCCGTGGATCCCGTGGCCCAGCGGGCCCATCAGGTCCGGCACCTTGAGCAACCCGGCGGCCAGGATGACCGGTGTGGCCAGCAGGAACGCGAACCGGGCGGCGTCCTCGCGGGACAGGCCGCGGAACATGCCGGTGACCATGGTGACGCCGTCCCGGCTGATCCCGGCGAACAGCGCGAGGATCTGCGAGGCGCCGATGACCACCGCCTGCCCGTAGCCCATCCGGGCCAGCCGCTCGTCGGCCTGGATGGCCAGCGAAATCTCCTCCGCGCGGACCGCCTGGTGTCCCGACGCGTGCCGGGCCCCCCCGCGGCCGGGCGGCCGGGCCGGCGAAAAGACCGGCCCGCCCGCGCCATCAGGCCCGCCGGGACCGCCCACGCCGCCGCGGTGTGGCTCGGCTTGCGGCACGGCGGCCGCCAGCGCCCCGGCCCGCGCCGCGGCGATCTGCTGGTCGGCCTGCACCGAGCGGCGCGGCCGGAACTTCTCCCCGCAGTACAGAATGACCCCGTTGACCATGAGGAACACCGCGGCGTAGATCGGCTTGCCGAAGATGACGCGGAAGGCGTGCTCCGCCACCAGGCCGACCAGGCCGACCGGAATGGTGGCCAGGACGATCATCCAGGCCAGCCGCTCGTCCCGGGTCTGCACCCGGAAATGGATGATTGAGCTGAAGAAGCCGCCGATGATCCGGATCCAGTCCCGCCAGAAGTAGATGATCAGAGCGATCGCCGTGGCCACGTGCAGGCCGACGATGAACGCCAGGTAGGGCGACTCGGGCCGGGCCACGTTCAGGTCGCTGGCCCAGCTGCCGCCGATCAGCGCCGGGATCAGCACGTTGTGGCCCAGGCTGGATACCGGGAAGAGCTCGGTAACCCCCTGGATGAGGCCGACGACCGCAGCCTCCAGATAGGTGATGTGACTCATTCAGGCCTCGATCCGCGGTCCATGCTCCAGAGCCCGACGCTACTTGATGAACCCCAGGTAGACGACGCTGGCCAGGCCGAACACGAAGCAGTAGACGGCGAACGGGGTCAGCGTGCGGGTCTGGAAGTAGCGCATCAGGAACCGCACCGACAGGTAGGCGCCCACCCCGGACAGCACGCTGCCGAGCAGGATCTGGCCATGGATCCCGTGGCCCAGCGGCCCGGTCAGCTTGGGCAGTTCCAGCACCCCGGCGGCCAGGATGACCGGCGTGGCCAGCAGGAACGCGAACCGGGCGGCGTCCTCACGGGCCAGGCCGCGGTTCATGCCGGTGACCATGGTCACGCCGTCCCGGCTGATCCCGGCCAGCAGGGCCAGGATCTGCGAGGCGCCGATGACCACCGCCCGCCCGTAGCCCATCCGGGCCAGCCGCTCGTCCGCCTGGACCGCCAGCGCCACTTCTTCCTGGCGCAGGGCCTGCTGTCCGGACGGCGGCCGGGTCGCCCGGTGCTGCCCCGGCGGCCGGGCGCCGTCCGGCGGGTAGCCGTTCTGGCCGGTGCTCGCCGGCGGGTAGCTGCCCCCGCTGGCGGCGGCGGGCGGGTAGCCGGCCCGGCTGGCGGCTGCCTGCGGATAACTGCCGCGGCTGACGCCGGCTGCCACCAGGTCGCGTTCCCGCTCACGCTCCCGCGCGATCTGCTGGTCGGCCTGCACCGAGCGGCGCGGCCGGAACTTCTCTCCGCAGTACAGGATGATGCCGTTGATGATCAGGAACACGCCGGCCAGCACCGGCTTGCCGAAGATCTCCCGGAACGGCTTGTCGGCGACCACGCCGACCAGGCCAACGGGAATGGTGGCCAGGATGATCATCCAGGCCAGCCGCTGGTCCCGGGTCTGCACCCGCCGGTCCCGGATGGAACTGAAGAAGCCGCCGATGATCCGGATCCAGTCCCGCCAGAAGTAGATGATCAGCGCGATCGCGGTGGCGACGTGCATGCCGACGATGAACGCCAGGTACGGGGACGAAGCGCTGGCCACGTTCAGGTCGCTGGCCCAGCTCCCGCCGACCAGCGCCGGGATCAGCACGTTGTGCCCCAGGCTGGACACCGGGAACAGCTCGGAGACCCCTTGGACGAGGCCCACGACGGCAGCCTCCAGGTACGTGATGTGCGACATGAAGACCTTCCGATCCGCGGGGTAACGCACGTCCGGGCGCGGTTCACTCGCCGGCGGCGCTGTCCCGGGCAGGAGACATGGTACGGGCTGAGGCCGGCGGCGTGGGCTGTAGGCGGCCAGTTTGAACCGGATCTGAACGGGCGCCCCGGGCCGCCTGTCCGGCTGCCGCTCCGGCTCAGCGCTTCTTGGCGGGGACCGCGGGAGTGTCCCGCCGGGGGCGGCGGCCGATCTTGCTGCCGAGCCAGACGATCGGGTCGTACTTGCGGCTCATCACCCGCTCCTTGAGCGGGATGAGCGCGTTGTCGGTGATCTTGATGTTTTCCGGGCAGACCTCGGTGCAGCACTTGGTGATGTTGCAGTAGCCGAGCCCGAAGTCGTCCTGGGCGATCTCCCGCCGGTCGGCGGTGTCGGCCGGGTGCATCTCCAGCTCGGCGATGCGCATCAGGAACCGCGGCCCGGCGAACGGCTGCTCGTTCTCCGGGTGGTCGCGGATGACGTGGCAGGTGTTCTGGCACAGGTAGCACTCGATGCACTTGCGGAACTCCTGGGACCGCTGCACATCGACCTGCTGCATCCGGAACTCACCCAGCCCGACCGACGGGTCGGGGGTGAACGACGGGATCTGCCGCGCCTTGTCGTAGTTGAACGCCACGTCGGTGACCAGGTCCCGGATCACCGGGAAGGTGCGCAGCGGGGTGAGCGTGATGACCTCGTCCTCGGTGAACGTGGACATCCGCGTCATGCAGGCCAGCTTGGGCCGCCCGTTGATCTCCATGGAGCAGGACCCGCACTTGCCGGCCTTGCAGTTCCACCGGACCGCAAGGTCTCCCGCCTCGGTGGCCTGCAGCCGGTGCAGGATGTCGAGGATTACCTCGCCCTCGTTCACCTCGACCGAGTAGTCGGCCAGTGAGCCTGCTCCGGCGTCGCCGCGCCAGATCCGGAGCTGTGCCTTGTAGGCCATCAGTGTGTCTCCTTCGGAGCAGCAGCGGGCAGCCCGGCGAGCTCCTCTTCCGTCATGTATTTCTTGAGCTCGGCCACGTCGAACAGAGCGATCAGGTCGCCGCGCATCGCCGGCAGCGGCTGCCGGGTGATCGACACCCGGTCCCCGTTCAGCGCGCAGATCAGGTTGACCTTGCGCCACTCCGGGTTCATCCCCGGGAAGTCATCGCGGGTGTGCCCGCCGCGGCTTTCCTGCCGCTCTAGCGCCGCCTGTGCCACGCAGTCCGCGATCAGCATGATGTTGCGCAGGTCCAGGGCCAGATGCCAGCCCGGGTTGTAGGCGCTGCCACCCTCCGCGCTGACCTGGGCCGCCCGCGCGCGCAGCTTCTCCAGTTCGGCGAGCGCCGACTTGATCTCATCCTCCCGGCGGATGATGCCGACCAGGTCGCTCATGGTCTGCTGGACCTCGGCGTGCACCGTGTACGGGTTCTCCCCGCCCGAACGCTCCAGCGGCGCCACTGCCTCGGCCTGCGCCGCGGCCACCTCGGTATCGGCCACGGCCGGGCGGTCACCGTTCAGGCTGGTCACGTAGTCCGCCGCGCCCATCCCGGCCCGGCGGCCGAAGACCAGCAGGTCGGAGAGGGAGTTGCCGCCCAGCCGGTTGGACCCGTGCATGCCGCCGGACACCTCGCCGGCTGCGTACAGGCCGGGCACGCCGGATGCCCCGGTGTCCGGGTCCACCTCCACCCCCCCCATCACGTAGTGCTGGGCCGGGCCGACCTCCATCGGCTCCTGGGTGATGTCCACGTCGGCCAGTTCCTTGAACTGGTGGTACATGGACGGCAGCTTGCGCAGGATCTCCTCGGCCGGCAGACGCGAGGCAATATCCAGGAACACGCCGCCGTGCGGTGACCCGCGGCCCGCCTTGACCTCGGCGTTGTTGGCCCGGGCCACCTCGTCGCGGGGCAGCAGTTCCGGCGGGCGGCGGTTGTGCTCCGGGTCGGTGTACCAGCGGTCGGCTTCTTCCTCGGTCTCCGCGTACTGGGCCCGGAACACGTCCGGCACGTAGCCGAACATGAACCGCTTGCCCTCGGAGTTGCGGAGCACGCCACCGTCACCGCGGACCGACTCGGTGACCAGCAGCCCGCGCACCGACAGCGGCCAGACCATGTGCGTGGGGTGGAACTGGACGAACTCCATGTTCAGCAGCCTGGCCCCGGCCAGCAGGGCGAGCGCGTGCCCGTCCCCGGTGTACTCCCAGGAATTCGAGCTGACCTTGAAGGTCTTCCCGATGCCCCCGGTGGCCAGCACCACCGCTGGCGCCTCGAAGACGACGAACTGGCCGCGATCCCGGAAGTAGCCGAACGCACCGGAGATCCGCTCGCCGTCCTTCAGCAACTCGGTGATCGTGGTCTCCGCGAAAACTCTGATCATCGCCTCGGGATCGCCCAGTTCCTTGGCGTCCTCCTGCTGCAGTGCGACTACCCGCTGCTGCAGTGCGCGGATCATCTCCAGGCCGGTCCGGTCGCCCACATGCGCGAGCCGCGGGTACTCGTGGCCACCGAAGTTCCGCTGGCTGATCTTGCCGTCTTTGGTCCGGTCGAACAGCGCGCCCCAGGCCTCCAGTTCCCAGACCCGCTCGGGAGCCTCCTTGGCGTGCAGTTCGGCCATCCGCCAGTTGTTCAGGAACTTGCCGCCGCGCATGGTGTCGCGGAAGTGCACCTGCCAGTTGTCCTTGGGATTGACGTTGCCCATGGCCGCTGCGCAGCCACCCTCGGCCATGACCGTGTGCGCCTTGCCGAACAGCGACTTGGAGATGATCGCGGTCTTCTTGCCCGCCTGGCGCGCCTCGATCGCCGCGCGCAGACCTGAGCCGCCGGCGCCGATCACCACCACGTCGTAGGAGAGCCGTTCGATGTCAGTCATCTGTGCCCTTGTGCCTTCTTATCCTGGGCTTCATCCTGGCTCGGTTCCAGCCGGGGATCCGGGCGGCCTAGAAGAACCGCGGGTCGGCGATGGCCCCGCTGGCCACCAGCCTGATGTAGAGGTCGGTGAACAGCACCCAGAACAGTGATACCCAGGCGAACTGCATGTGCCGGGCATTCAGTTTGGAGACCTGGGTCCACATCCAGTACCGGGCCGGGTGCTTGGAGAAGTGCTTGAGCCGCCCGCCGACCGTGTGCCGGCACGCGTGGCAGGACAGCGAGTACAGCCACAGCAGGGCGGCGTTGGCCAGCAAGATCAGGGTGCCCAGGCCCATGTGGCCCCACTGGCCCTGGTGGTTGCGGAAGGCGATGATCGCGTCCGCGCTGAGGATCACGTTGAACACGATCGCGATCCAGAAGAAGTAACGGTGCACGTTCTGCAGGATCAGCGGCAGCCGGGTCTCGCCGGTGTACTTGGCGTGCGGTTCGCGCACCGCGCACGCGGCCGGAGCCCGCCAGAACGCCCGGTAATACGCCTTCCGGTAGTAGTAGCAGGTCAGCCGGAAGCCCATCGGCCCGCCGATGATGATGATCGCCGGGGTCAGCCAGGTGAGCCACGGGATCCAGTCGAACCCGGACCCCGGCGTGCAGGTGGTGGTCAGGCAGGGCGAGTACAGCGGGGAGATGTACGGCTGCCAGAAGTAGTCCGTGTTGACCAGCGACGCCCAGGTCAGGTAGATCACGATCACGCCGAGCGCGGCCGCGTTGATGGCGGGCTGGCGCCACCACGGGTCCTTGCGCAGCGTGGCTTCCCTGATCTGCGCCCGGGTTCTGGCCGGCGCCTGAGTTGCCTGCGTCATCGATGACGTCTCCGCCCTTGAGCTAAATGGGGTGGTCTCGTGCCCGCCGGCAGCCCCCGGGCCGCTCGCGCACCGCAAAGCGAAACCTTACGTAACTGAATATCACCGCTAAGCGGGTCACGGTGCTTGTGCGCGTGTGACTCTCACTACACCGGCCGCGCCACCGGCCCGTCCGCCAGCCCCAGGGCCCGGCGCAGGAAGTCGACCTGGAGCAGCAGCAGGTTCTCCGCGACCTCTTCCTGCGGGGTCATGTGCGTCACGCCGGACAGCGGCAGCACGCTGTGCGGCAGGCCGGCCGCCAGCAGCGCGGCCGACAGCCGCAGCGTGTGCGCGGCCACCACGTTGTCGTCCGCCAGCCCGTGGATGAGCAGCAGTGGCCGGGCCAGCCGCGGGGCGTCGGCCAGCAGCGAGTTCTCCGCGTACACCTGCGGCTGCTCGTCCGGGAGGCCCAGGTAGCGTTCGGTGTAGTGGGTGTCGTACAGCTGCCAGTGCGTCACCGGAGCGCCGGCCACCGCGGCATGGAACACGTCCGGCCGGCGCAGCACCGCGAGCGCGGCCAGGTAGCCGCCGAACGACCAGCCCCGGATCCCCACCCGGCTGGTGTCCAGGTCCGGGCAGCGGGCGGCGGCCTCGTGCAGCGCCGCGACCTGATCCTCCAGGACCGGGCCGGCGAAGTCGTGCCACACCTCGCGTTCCCAGGCGCTGCCGCGGCCCGGGGTGCCCCGGCCGTCCGCGACGAGGACCGCGAACCCCTGCTCGGCGAACCACTGGGAGGTGTGGAACGCGCCCCGCGCGGCCAGCACCCGCTGGGCGTGCGGGCCGCCGTACGGGTCCAGCAGCACCGGCAGCCGCGCCGCGCCGGGCCGGTGCCAGGACGGCAGCAGCAGGGCGCTGGGGATCTGCCGCGTCCCGGCCGCGAACAGGTCCGGGTGCGGCGGCGGCAGGGCCGGCTGCTGCGCCAGGCACCCGATCCGGCCGGCCTCGGCCCCGTCCCGCAGCACCCGGACCACCGGCCCGTCCTCGGTGAGCGTGCGGCTCACCAGCACGGCCGTGCCACCCGCCTGGGTGCCGCCGTGCACCCCGCCCGGCGGGCTGAGCTCCGTCACCCCGTCGGGGCCGGCCTGGTACAGGCCGATCTGCGCGGGATCGGCCGCGGAGGCGGTGAACAGCACGGACTCACCGTCCACCGCGGACACCTCCCGGACGTTCAGCGCGGCCGGGGTGACCGGCCCGGCCGTCCCCGCCGCATGCTCGCCGGCGCTGGCCACCAGCAGCCGCCGGGACCCGGCCACGTCGGCCGCCCAGACGATCCGCCCGCCGGTGGTGCGCGCCGGGACCCCGGGCACGATGTCCACCCAGCGGTCGTCGGTGTCCTCGCGGATCACCGTGGTGCCGCCGTTGGCCGGGTCGGCGCTCAGCAGCCGCAGCCGCCGCTGGTCCCGGCTCTGCACCACGATCAGCGGGTCACCGCTGTCCCAGGACACGGTGACCAGGTAGGGGAACTGCGCCCGGTCCCAGCCGACCTCGGCCCGGCCGCCGTCCAGCCGGGCGATCAGTAGCGACACGTCGGCGTTCGGCGTGCCGGCCGCCGGGTACCGGATGACCGTGCCCGGCCGCGCCGGGTTGGCCGGATCGGCGATGTGCCAGCGCTGGACGGGCGTCTCGTCGACCCGGGCGGTGAGGATGGCGGAGCCGTCCGGGGCCCACCAGTACCCCCGGGTCCGGCCCATCTCCTCGGCGGCGATGAACTCGGCCAGGCCGTAGTAGACCGGGCCGTCCTCCGCGTCCTCCGCGCCCTCCGCGCCCTCCGCGCCGGCCGCGCCGGTCGCGCCCTCCGCGCCGGCCGCGCCGGTTGTGCGGCCGGCCAGCACCGTGTCGCGGCCGTCGCGCAGGTCCAGCACGTGCAGTGCGCCCCCGGTCAGGTAGCCGATCCGCTGCCCCGCCGGGTCCAGCCGGGGGTCCAGCACCGGGGCCCGCGCGGCGACCGGCGCCGCGCCGGCCGGGCCGTCCAGGCGGGCCAGGTACAGCTGGCCACCGAGGGTGAAGGCGGCCCGGGTCAGGTCCCGGTCGGCGGTGTAGGAGACGATCCCGCCGGCCTGCTCGCGGACCCGCTCCCGGCGGGCCTTCTCCTGCTCCGGCAGGTCGGCCTCGTCGGCGTCGAGGGCCGCCGGATCGGCGATCAGGTCCGCCTCGCCCCGGCCGGGCTGCCAGCGCCACAGGCAGGTCACCGGGTCGGTGCCGGATCGGCTGCGCAGGAACACCACGCAGTGGCCGTCGGGGGAGACCCGGAACGAGCGGGGCACGCCGAGCGAGAACCGGCGGGTCCGGGCCTGCTGGCGCGGGAAGTTGTCGGTCATGCCCAGATCCTGCCAGTCCCGGCGGTCCGTATCCTCGTCGGCATGAGCCGGCCCGGGGCGTTGTTCGTGCATGCCCACCCTGACGACGAGTCCATCGGCACCGGTGCCACCATGGCGCGGTACGCCGCCGCTGGCGTGCCCGTTACCCTGGTCACCTGCACGCTCGGGGAACTGGGCGAGGTCATCCCGCCGGAACTGGCCCACCTGGCCGCCGACCGGGAGGACCGGCTGGGGCCCTACCGGATCGGTGAGCTGGCGGCGGCGTGCGCGGCGCTCGGGGTCACCGACCACCGGTTCCTCGGCGGGCCGGGGCGGTGGCGCGATTCCGGGATGATGGGCCTGCCCAGCAACGACGACCCGCGCTGCTTCTGGCAGGCTGACCTCGCCGACGCGGCCGGCGTGCTGGCCGCCATCATCCGCGAGGTGCGGCCCGCGGTCGTGGTCAGCTACGACGCGAACGGGTTCTACGGGCACCCGGACCACATCCAGGCACACCGGGTGGCCTGGCGGGCGTTCCAGCAGGCGGCCGGGCCGGCCGCCAAGTTCTACGCCACCGCGCTGCCCCGTTCGGTGCTGGCCGAGGCGCTCAGCCGGGTCATGAGGGCCGGCCTGCCGCCGGGGTTCGCCGCTCCGGGCGGCGCCGCGGATCTGCCGCACACCCCCGATGACCTGGTGACCACCGAGGTCGACGGCACCGGCTGCGTGGCCGCCAAGGCCGCCGCCATGGCTGCCCACGCCACCCAGATCACCGTCCGCGGTGAGTCCTTCGCCCTGTCCAATGGTGTCGGCCAGCCGCTGCTGGCCCGGGAGTTCTACACGCTGCTGGCCGGCCCGCGCGGCGCCGGGACGGGCTGGGAGACGGATCTGTTCGCCGGGCTGCCCGCGGCCCCGGCCGGCCTGGCGCCAGGGCCACCCGGGGGCTGACGGCCGTCCCGGCGCCGGGTCCCTCCGGGCTGACGGCCGGCCTCGCGCCGGGCCCCTTCCAGGCGGAACGGCGTGCCTGCGGGTCACCCGGGGGCCTGGGGTCGGGGCGCGCGCAACCGGCGTATAGCCTGCACTTCGTGGACAGCTTGCCGCCGCCGGGCCGTGACTCCGAGGCGTTCGTCACCGGCGGTGCCTACGCCATGCTGTTCCTGGCCGGGGCGCTGCAGGCCCTGGTCGGCACGTTCCAGTACAGCCGCACCGTAGCTGCGTTCCCGCTGACCGCGCTCTTCTTCGCGCTGCTCATCCTGGTCACCTGTGTGCTCGGGGCGGCCGGGATGCGCAGCGTGGCCGGCGCCCTGGCCCCGGCGATCGGCTGGTTCCTGGTCTCGCTGGTGCTGAGCATGCCGACCAGCGGCGGCAGCGTGATCGTGGCGAACACCACGCCGGGTGAGTGGTACCTGTACGGGGGGGCGCTCGGTGCGGTGGCAGGCGTGGTGCTCGCGTTCGTCCGCCGCGGCCGCCAGCGGGCCTGGGCCCGCGCGCTGCCGCGGCATCAGAGTTCATGACCACAGTCGACGGGGCCGAGTTCCGCCGCGTGGCCGGCCGGTTCGCCAGCGGGATCATGGTGGTCACCACCAGCCTGGACGGCGTCGATCACGCGATGACGGTGTCCGCCTTCACCTCGGTGTCGCTGGCCCCGCAGCGGGTGCTGTTCTGCGCCGAGAAGATCGCCCGGTTCCACGACGCCGTGCTGCGCGCCGGGTCGTGGGCGCTGTCCGTGCTGGACGAGGATTCCGAGAAGGTCGCCCGGTGGCTGGCCACCCGGGGACGACCGCTGGACGGCCAGCTGGCCGGGATCGCCTACCACCGCGGCGCGCGGACCGGCGCGCCCATCCTGGATGCCGCGCTGGGCGCGCTGGAGTGCCGGACCACCGCGGTGCACGACGGCGGCGACCACAGCATCATGGTCGGCGAGGTGGTCTCGGCCAGCGAGCCGAACCCGGCCGCCCGGCCGCTGGTGCACTACCGCGGCCGGTACCACACGCTCAGCGGCGGCTGACCGGGCCCGGTCCGTCGGGCCGCGGTAGCGGTGTTGATTACCCCCCGGATCCGGGGGGTAATCAACACCGCTACCCGGAAGCGGCCTCGCGGGCCGCGCCTGCCGGGCCGCGCCTGCCGGGCCGCGGCCGTCAGCCGCGCAGCACCGCCTCCAGCTGGTCGATGCCCCAGTCCAGGTCGGGCTCGCTGATCACCAGCGGCGGGGCCAGCCGGATGGCGGTGCCGTGGGTGTCCTTGGCCAGCACCCCGCGGGCGGCGAGCCGCTCGCACACCTCCCGGCCGCGCAGCGTGGTGAACTCCAGGCCCGCCCACAGCCCCCGGCCGCGGGTCTCGCGGACCACGCCGGCCGGCAGCGCCGCCAGCCGGCCGTGCAGCTGGGCGCCCAGCTTCGCGGACCGCTCCTGGTACTCGCCGGTGGCCAGCAGGGCGATCACTTCCCGGCCGACCGCGCAGGCCAGCGGGTTGCCGCCGAAGGTCGAGCCGTGCTGGCCGGGCCGGAAGACCCCGAGGATCTCCCGGGACGAGACCACCGCCGACAGCGGCACGATGCCGCCCCCGAGCGCCTTGCCCAGCAGGTACATGTCCGGGACTACGCCCTCGTGCTCACAGGCGAACGTGGTGCCGGTCCGGCCCAGCCCGGACTGGATCTCGTCGGCGATCATCAGCGCGCCGTGCGCGGTGCACAGGTCGCGGACCGTGGCCAGGAAGCCGGGTGGTGGCACCAGCACGCCGGCCTCGCCCTGGATCGGCTCGACCAGCACGCCGACCACCCGGTCGTCCATGGCCGCGGCCAGCGCGGCCGCGTCCCCGTAGGGCACGATCCGGAATCCGGGGGTGTACGGCCCGAACGACGCCCGCGCATCCGGGTCGGTGGAGAAGCTGATGATGGTCGTGGTCCGGCCGTGGAAGTTGCCCTCGAAGGCGATGATCACGGCTTCGTTGGCGGGTACTCCCTTGACCTCGTATCCCCACTTGCGGGCCGTCTTTATCGCCGTTTCCACCGCCTCCGCACCGGTGTTCATCGGCAGCACCATCTCCATGCCGGCCAGCTCGGCCAGCTCGGCGCAGAACGGCCCGAACTGGTCGTGGTCGAACGCCCGGCTGACCAGGGTCACCCGGTCCAGCTGCCGCCGCGCGGCGGCGACCAGGGCCGGGTGGCGGTGGCCGAAGTTGAGCGCCGAGTAGGCGGCCAGCATGTCCAGGTAGCGGCGGCCCTCGGTGTCGGTCACCCAGGCGCCTTCGCCCTCGGCGATGACGACGGGCAGCGGGTGGTAGTTGTGCGCGCTGTGCGACTCGGACAGCGCCCGCAGGTCGTTCGTGTGCGTGTTCACGTGCGCCCCCCTTTCACGTCCTCAGTTCCAGTGTGCAGCACTTCGGGCCGCCCCCCGCCTTGCGGAATTCGGACATGTCCACCGGGACCGGTTCGAACCCGTGCGCGGCGATCTGGGCGGCCAGCCCGGTGGCCTCGGCCGGCAGCACCACGTGGCGGCCGTCGCTCACCGCGTTCAGCCCGAGCACCCCGGCGTCCGCGTCGCCCGCCTCGATCAGTTCGCCGAAGCAGGCGGCCAGCGCGGCCCGTCCCGCCTGGTCGAATGCCGCCGGGTAGTAGGCGGCGGTCCCCGCGTCCAGCACGCACAGCGCCGTGTCGAGGTGGTAGAACCGCGGGTCGATCAGCCGCAGGCTGATCACGGGCAGACCGAACAGCAATTCAAGATCGTTCCTAACGGCCTCGTCGGTGCGGAAGCCATACCCGGCCAGGATTACCGAGCCCGCGTGGACGATGTCCCCTTCGCCCTCGTTGACCAGGGCCGGTTCGTGCACCGCGGGGTAACCCTGGTCCCGGAACCAGTCCAGGTAGGCGGGTCCCTCGGCGGCCCGCTCCGGGTGCCGGAACCGGGCGCCGAGCACGCTGCCGCCGATGACCGTCGCGCCGTTCGCGGCGAAGACCATGTCCGGCAGGCCCGGGTGGGGCTTGATGAGCCGCACCGAGTGGCCGAGCGCGCGGTAGGTGTCCCGCAGCGCCTGCCACTGCCGGAGCGCGCGGGCGGTGTCCACCGGTTCCCCGCTGGCCATCCACGGGTTGATCGCATACCGGACGGTGAAATGGGCCGGGGGACACATCAGGTAGCTCCGCGGCTGCGGCAGCCGGTCCGCCGTGGCCGCCGGGGTGCCCCGCCGGGTGGGCGCGGCGGTGCCGTTGTCCGGGTGGCGCAGTGTGACCAGGCCGGTGTCGCGTTCGGTGACGGTCATCAAGCCTCCTCTCGGTTTCAGAGCAGTGCCCAGGACACCGGTGCGGCGCTGCCGCCGCCCGGTCCTGAGTGGTTCGGGGTGATCGGTGGCTCCAGCGTAAGAGTTGTGCCGTGCGGCAACCATGCGTAGAAGCTGCGTTGTGCCGGTGATTCGTTGCGAAGTAAGGCTGTCAGCGACAGTTCGTTGCGTCAACGCCGCCTGAAACGTGAACGTAACCCACCGGCAACCCGCCCCGGGGCAGGCCGGCCGGAGCGCTCCAGCCGGGCGCTCCCCACCCGGCGAACGGTACATCTGGGTGATGAGTGGGGGCCGGACTGAGGCGGGGCGGGGCGGGCGGCTCAGCGGGGGTGGGGCGTGGGGCCAAGGGTCCAGGACTGGCCGTCGGGGGTGTCGGTGACCGTTACGCCGAGTGCGGCCAGGTCGCTGCGCAGCCGGTCGGAGGCCGGCCAGTCGGCGGACGCCCGGGCGGACCCCCGGGCATCGAGCAGCGCCGCCGCGCCAGGCGGCAGCGCGGGTACCGGGTCACGCCCCACATCGCGGGCGAGGTCCAGACCGAGCAGCTGGTCGGCGTAGGCGAACGTCTCGAACTTGGCGCCCGGCGCCACGCCGCTGCCGCGTTCAAGGCGGCGCAGTACCCGCAGTGCGGCGGGTGTGTCCAGGTCGGCCTCGAACGCCTCGGTGAACTCGCGGGCCTCACCGGCCAGCGACTGGCTGGGGGAACGGGCCCACTCGGCGACCCGCTGCCGCCACCGGCGCAGCGTGGCGTCGGCGGCCTGCAGCACCTCCCAGCTCAGGCTCACCTGCTGCCGGTAACGATGCTCCAGGAAGGCCAGCCGTAGCGCCAGCGGGTCCAGGCCGCGGGCCGGCAGGTCGCCCAGGAGCACCACGTTCTGCGTGCTCTTGGCCATTTTCCGGCCCTCGAACAGCAGGTGCTCACCGTGCACCCAGTGCCGGACCACCTCATGCCCGGTGACGCAGTCGGACTGCGCCCGCTCGTCCTCGTGGTGCGGGAACCGCAGATCGATCCCCCCGGTATGCACGTCGATCTGCTCGCCCAGGAAGTGCAGCGACATCGCGGAGCATTCGATGTGCCAGCCCGGGAATCCGGTGCCCCACGGGGTGTCCCAGGTCAGCTCGCGGCCCGGGGCGGCGCCCTTCCACAGCGCCCAGTCCGCGTGGAACCGCTTGCCCGGCTCCACGTCCCCGCCGGACCGGTGGCCGGGACGCAGCTCGGCCAGACGGTTCCCGGAAAGCTCGCCGTAGCCGGGATAGGACCGGGCATCGAAGTACACCGAGCCCCCGGGCGCCTGGTAGGCGTGCCCCGCCCGGAGCAGCTGGTCGATCAGCTCGATCATGAGCTCGATCGACTCGGAGGCCCGCGGCGAATGGTCGGCCGGGTAGATGTTCAGCGCGGCGCAGTCGGCCCGGAACGCGGCTTCATGGTGCCGGGCCAGCTCCAGCGGGCTGATGCCTTCCGTGCGGGCCTGTGCGATCATCTTGTCTTCGCCGGCCGGATCGGGCCCGCTGTCGTCGGCCAGATGACCCACATCGGTGATGTTCAGGCAGCTGGTGACCAGCAGCCGGCCCGCCGCCGCGGTCCGCCGGATCAGGTCGGCCAGCAGGTAGGAGCGCAGGTTGCCGACGTGGGCGGGGCGGTAGACGGTCGGGCCGCAGGTGTACATCCGCAGCGCGCCACGGCGGGTGGGCTCGATCGGCTCCACCTGCCGGGTCCGCGTGTCGTATAGCCGCAGCACCGTCCCAGCCTAGGCCCCGGCCTCCGGGGCGGATGTCCCCGGCACTGGCCCCGGCCCGGGCGGGCACCGCCAGGACGCAGGACACGGACCGGGTCGGCGGGGATCACCGGAGGGGAACGGCCGGCCTGTGCCCGGCCGCGGCGGCCGCGGTTGTTACCGCAGGGCGGCCAGGCGCTCGGCGGCGGCGTCGATGCGCTCGTCCGTGGCGGTCAGCGCTACCCGCACGTGCTGTGCCCCGGACGGCCCGTAGAACTCACCCGGGGCGACCAGGATGCCCGCGTCGGCCAGCAGCCGTACCGAGCCCCAGCAGTCCAGTTCCAGCCGGGCCGCCCACAGGTACAGGCCCGCCTCGGAGTGGCTGATCTCGAACCCGGCCTGCTCCAGCGCCGGGCGGAGCCGTTCGCGCCGCGCGGCGTACCGGGCGCGCTGCTCCCCGGCGTGCTCGTCGTCCTCCAGCGCGGCGGTCATCGCGGCCTGGATAGGGGTCGGCATCATCATCCCGGCGTGCTTCCGGACCTCCAGCAGCTGGGCGATGAGGTCCGGGTCACCGGTGACGAAACCGGCGCGGTAACCCGCCATGTTGGACCGCTTCGACACTGAGTGCACCGCGAGCACGCCGGTGGCGGATCCGCCACACACATCCGGATGCAGCACCGATACCGGTTCCGCCGCCCAGCCGAGCCCGAGGTAGCACTCGTCGGAGGCGAGCACGGCGCCGCGTTCCCGGGCCCAGTCCACCATCTTGCGCAGGTGCGCGGCCGGCAGCACCCGCCCGGTCGGGTTCGACGGTGAATTCACCCACACCAGCCGGGTGGGTTCCGGGCCGAGAGCGGCCAGCCCATCGACCGCCGCCCCCCGTGCCCCGGCCAGCCGGGCACCGATGGCGTAGGTGGGGTAGGCCAGCTCGGGGTAGGCCACCACGTCCCCGGGCCCACACCCGAGCAGGCCAGGCAGGCCGGCGATGAACTCCTTGGTGCCGATCAGCGGCAGCACCGCGGCCGGGTCCACGGTGACGCCGTGGACCCGGGCCAGCCATCCGGCGGCCGCCGCACGCAGCCGCGGGGTGCCGTGGGTCGCCGGGTACCCGGGCGCGTTGGCCGCCTCCCGCAGGGCCTCCATGACCACCCCGGGCACCGGGTTGACCGGGGTGCCCACGGACAGATCGATGACGCCGCCCGGGTGGGCCCGGGCCTTCTCGCCGTACGGGGTGAGCAGGTCCCAGGGAAACCGGGGCAGCCGGGCTGGGATGGTCAGCCTGCTTCCGCCTGGGGCGGCAGCGCGGCCACGATCGGGTGGTCCTTGTTGATCTTCCCTGCCTTTGATGCGCCACCCGGCGAGCCGAGGTCCTCGAAGAACTCCACGTTGGCCTTGTAGAAGTCCTTCCACTGGTCCGGAACGTCGTCCTCGTAAAAGATCGCCTCAACCGGGCACACCGGCTCGCACGCGCCGCAGTCCACGCACTCGTCCGGGTGAATGTAGAGCATGCGCTCGCCCTCGTAGATGCAGTTGACGGGGCATTCCTCGATGCACGATTTGTCGAGCACGTTGACGCAAGGCTGCGCAATGATGTAAGTCACGTCGGAACTCCTCTTGGCACTGTCCCATGGGACCGGGGCTTCCCAGTATCCCGGGTCGGCGTCAGTATCCCGGTCGCGTGGTCGCCGGCGCAGCGGGGACCACGAGATACATCAGTCGGCCCGCAGGCTATCAGCTGACCTTGATGGCGTTTAGCGGCAGTGGGCCGGGATCGCGCCGCCACCCCTTGGCGCCCGCGGTGGCCCGCCAGTAGTACCCACCGAAGCTGATCTCATGTATGCCATAGCGGCTGGCGTGGGTCACCAGCCAGGTGGCCATCACCCAGCCGGCCTTGGGCCGCTCGGCCGGCAGCAGCAGGCCGCTGCGCCCGCTGGTGGTGGCGCCGCCGGCCACCGCGGGACCGAAGGTGACCGCCAGCTCGCGGGTGATGGCGCTGGGCGCGGCGCGGCGCGGTGCCGCGGAGGACCACCAGCAGTACACGGCGTGGCGCCGCTCGCCGGTGAACGCGGCGGACATCTCGGCGGCCATGTTCTCGTACTGCATGTAAGCGGTCCCGTCCGCGCTGCGCTGCACGGCCTGGGCCGCCTGGTAGACGGGCAGCCGCTGGTAGTGCGGCACGGCACGGAGCGCCCGGAAGAACTTCGTCGTGGCGTAGACCGGGTCCTCCAGCTTCCCACGGGGGCCCCAGCCTTCCGAGGGCCGCTGCTGGAACACCCCGACCGAGTCGAGGTCACCGTAGTCCAGGTTGTGCAGCTTGGACTCCTGCATCGCCGTGGCGTAGGCCACCGTGACCGCGTCCCGGGGCATGGACTGCCGGTGTGCCACCCCGGCGATGGTGGCCGCGATACTGGCCTGCTGCGTGTCGAGCAGCACGCGTTGCTGTCCGGTGCTCGCCTGACAGCCGGATCCGGCCAGCGTCGGCCCGATGACCGGGACCAGGCGGCGCACCGCTACGTAGCACCCAACGGCCAGCACGGCCACGACGACCGTGACGATCAGGACTCGCCGGGTGCGCCGCTTGGGCGGCCGCGCGGGCGGCTGGCGCGGGCGGCTTGTGGGCACAACGAGAAGCTACCGGGGCCTGGGTGGTGGCGGCGACACGGATGACCCGGCGCGCCGCCGTGGCCGCCCAGGGCGCGGGTGCCGCGGGGGGTGGGCGGCTGGCGTGGCGGTGTCCGCGGCCCGGTCGGGAGGTGCGTGGCAGGATCGGAACGTGCAACCTGAGTCACGCCGCCGGATCCGCCGCCAGGGTCCCGCCACGCTGCGCGGCAGTTTTATCCCGAAGACCACCACGGACCAGCGGCTGCTGGACCGGCGCGGCCCCAGCGACTGGGTGCATACCGACCCGTGGCGGGTGCTGCGGATCCAGGCCGAGTTCGTCGAGGGCTTCGGGCTGCTCGCCGAGCTAGGGGCGGCTGTGTCGCTGTTCGGCACGGCGCGGGCCCGGCCCGGCAGCTCTGAGTACCAGCAGGCGGAGGCCATCGCCCGCGGCCTGGCCGAGGCCGGGTACGCGGTGATCACCGGTGGTGGCCCGGGGGTCATGGAGGCGGCGAACAAGGGCGCCGCCGATTCGGGCGGCGTGTCCGTCGGCCTGGGCATCGAGCTGCCGACGGAGGTGGGGCTCAACGATTACGTCGAGATCGGCGTTGAATTCCGCTACTTCTTCGTGCGCAAGACCGTTTTCATCAAGTACTCACAGGCCTTCGTGGTGCTGCCCGGCGGCTTCGGCACGCTGGATGAGCTGTTCGAGGCGCTCACCCTGGTGCAGACCGGCAAGATAACCCGCTTCCCCATCGTCCTGGTCGGCTCCGATTACTGGGCCGGGCTGATCAGCTGGATCCGGGAGCGGGTGCTGGCCGACGGCAAGATATCGGCTGGTGACCAGGAACTGCTCACGGTGGCGGACGACCCGGCTGAGGTGGTCAGCATCATCAAGCGGGCCCACGCCCAGCACAACGGGGGCGAGCCCGGCGGCCAGATCGGGTGACCACACCAGGGACCCGGCCAGTGGCCGTTGACCGGGCCGCTGCCCATGCCTGGAGATTAGCCAACTGATGCGGCCGGTTCCGGTCGTGCGGCGGGTTCTGCCCGGCCCGGACGTGGCACGATGCATGAGTGCCCGTTCTGTTGCTACTTGCCGGGGCGGTCATCCTCGTCGGCGTGGTCAGTGTGGCCATGGGCCGTGGCGGCGAGATGGCCGAGTTCCCGAGTGACAACCAGCTGCCGAACCTGGATGACCTGGTAACCGCGGCGGACGTGGCGGCGTTGCGGCCACCGTCTGCGTTGTGGGGTTACAGCACCCAGGTAACCGATGCCGCGCTGGACCGGATCGCCCAGGTCGTCACCGAGCGCGAGGCGGAAATCGCCGTGCTCCGCCAGCAACTGGCCGATCTGCGGGCCGTCGCCGGGCCGGGCCAGCCCGCCATGGCCCGGTTCCGGCTGGCCCCGGCCCGTGAGGGTGGCCCCGGGCCGGGAGCTGCCCCGGCTCCGGAGGCGGCTGCGGCAGCCGAGACAGCCGGCGCCCCCGGGGCGGGCGCGGCCGCCGCGGCGCCTGCGGCCTCCCCGGCGGTGGATTCCGGGCCGGCCGCTGCGCCCGGGACTGCTGCTGGCGAGGCGGCGGCCGTGCCCGATGACGCCGGGGAGGTGGCTGCCGGGGAGGTGGTCGCCGACGGGCCGCCGGGCGCGGCGGAGCCCCAGGCCGGCGCTACCCGCCCCGATCCGGGCGGGGCAGCGCAACCCGGCGGGCCATCCGCCGTCGCCGGGCCGGACAGCGAGACGGCCGCGGTTCGCGGCGCGGCCCGCCGCGATGAGTGACCCAGGCCGCGTCGCGCAGCCGGGCCCGGATGGGCAGTTGCGCTGCCCGTGGGCGCTGGGCAGCGCCGACTATCTCGGGTACCACGACGACGAATGGGGCCAGCCGGTGCGCGATGACCATGGCCTGTTCGAGCGGCTGTCGCTGGAAGGGTTCCAGTCGGGCCTGTCCTGGCTGACGATCCTGCGCAAGCGGGAGAATTTCCGGGCCGCGTTCGCCGGGTTCGACCTGGCGAACGTGGCCGCCTTCGGCCCGGCCGACGTGACCCGGCTGCTGGCCGACACGGGCATCGTGCGGAACCGGGCCAAGATAGAGGCCGTCATCCGCAACGCGGCGGCCGCGCTCGCCGTCCCGGGCGGTCTCGCCGCCCTGGTCTGGAGCTACGCCGAGAGCCCGGCCGGCCAGCCGCCCCCCCGGACCACGGCCGACATCCCGGCCACCACCCCGGCCGCCACCGCGCTGGCGAAGGAGTTGCGCCGCCGTGGGTTCGCCTTCACCGGCCCGGTAACGGTCTACGCCACGTTCCAGGCGTGCGGACTGGTGGATGACCATTTGCAGGGCTGTTTCCGGCGCGGTCGGCAACGGCCGCAGACTGTGGGACACTAACCCTAATCCCGGTCACAACCTGTGATTCACACGGCCGTCGGCGGCAGGCGGCGATTCCGTGGAGGCCCCATGAGCACGCAACCGTTCCCTCCCGGGGTGGACACCGAGACGCCATCCCCCGCCCGCATCTACGACTTCCTGCTCGGCGGCGACACCAACTTCGCGGCGGACCGCGGCGCCGCCGGACAGATCATGAACGCGGTCCCGGAGATCAAGGACGCGGCCTGGTCCAACCGGGGATTCCACCAGCGGGCGGCATCGTGGATAGCCAGGCAGGGCATCCGCCAGTTCATCGACATCGGGTCCGGGCTGCCCACCGTGGGCAATACGCACGAGGTGGTGCAGCGGGTGGACGCACAGGCCCGCGTGGTCTACGTGGACAGTGACCCGCTGGTCGAAGTGCACAGCCAGGCGCTGCTGGCCCCCGGTGGCACCACCACCGTGATTCTCGGTGACCTGCGCGACCCGGATCGCGTGCTGGGCCATCCGGAGCTGCGCCGGCTGATCGACTTCAGCGTAGGCCGGCCTGCTGATGACCGGGGTGCTCATGTTCGTCTCCGATGGTTCGGACCCGTATGGGCTCGTCGCCCGCTACGTCCGGGCGCTGGCTCCGGGGAGTTACCTGTCGCTGTCGCACCTCAGCGCGGACCACAAGTCGGAGCGGGCCGCGGCGGGTTTCCGGGCCGCCTTCGACACCGCCACCGAGCACCTCTACTTTCGGTCGAAGGATGAGGTGGCCCGGTTCTTCAGCGGGCTGGAACTGGTGCCTCCGTACGAGGGCAGCGGCCCGGAACTTTGCTACCCGGGCATGTGGGGAGCGGAGGATGTGCCCGCGGCGGACACCGACGGGTCCCGCTGGCTGTGGTGTGGGGTGGCTCGCCGCCCATGACCGGATGGCAGGCGCGGACAGCACCGGATGGCAGGCGCGGACGGCACCGGATGGCAGGCCCGGGACGGCCTAGGGAGGTAGCAGTGGCCAGCAAGCCGACCGCCCAGGAACTGGGCATCGACGTGGACGCGCAGGCGTGGCGGCGGTCCGGGGACGGCGACGGGGCGATCGAGATCGCCTTTGTGCCCCCGGCAGCGGCCGCAGCGGCCGGGGCCGCCGCCGGGGGCCGCGGGCCGGGCGATGCTGATGGCGCAGCTGCCGAGTGGGTGCTGATGCGGGTGGCCGGGGACCCGGCAAGCCGGGTGCTCGTCTACGACCAGCACGAGTGGGAGTGCTTTCTCGACGGCGCCCGTGGTGGCGAGTTCGACGACCTGGCCCGCTAGCGCCAGTCCACCGGCCGCCGCTGAACTGAGAGTTCACCGTGAAGATTGAAGAATCTGCGATTCACAAGTTAGGCAGCGTTATGCTGCAGTCAGCGTCTTGTCAAGGAGCTGATCGCGATGTCTGACGACGCGTACGGCGCCACCGTCGCCAAGCGCCGGCTGTCGCGTCGGCTGGCCCAGCTCAGGGTGGAGACGGGCCACACGGCCAACCACGTCTGCGACATTCTCAACTGGGGCCGGGGCAAGGTGGGCCGCTTTGAGGCCAACCAGTGGAAGCGTCCCGAGATGAGCGACATCCGGGACCTGCTGCGGATCTACGGCGTGGACCGGGAGACCGCTGACGAGCTGGAAGACCTGGCCATGCGAGCGCGGGCGCGGCCGTGGTGGCGGGACTACAGCGACATTTTCGACAACGAATTCCCCGGCTTCGAGAACGACGCGGAGCGTATCCGGGTCTTCATGCCCTTGGTGCTGCCCGGCCTGCTGCAGAACCAGGACTACGCCGAGGCGCATCTGCGGGCCGGGCCACGTCCGCTGAGCTACCGTCGGCGAGCCATGGAGACCCGGCAGCGCCGCCAGGAGATCCTGGACCGGACCGACGGCACCGCGCCCAAGCTGGTGGCGGTGATCACCGAGGCCTCGCTGGCCTATTGCTGGGGCACCGCGGCCGAGCGCCGGGAGCAGATCGAGCACCTCATCGAGATGAGCAACCGGAAAGGCGTGGAACTGCGTATCCAGCGGTTCGCGGACGGCCCGCCGCTCGGGCTGCTGTCCCCGGTGAACATCTTCGACTTCCCTCGCGACGAGCCGAGCCTCGTCTATACCGAAACCGACGCGGCCATCCAGGAGGTGAGCAACGCAGCCCAGGTGAGCACCTACGGGGAATCGTTCAGGCGGGCGCTCGATGGGGCCCTGGAGCCCCTCGATACGCGATCGTACCTACAGCATCTGGCAGAACAACTGGAGTAGCCAATGATTGACCTGTCTCGAGCCCAATGGCGGAAGGCCCGCCGCAGTCTGCACAACGGCGGTTGCGTGGAGATTGCCACGAACCTCCCGGAGATCGTCGCCGTGCGGGACAGCACCCGCCCCGGCGACGGCGCCCACGTAGTGGGCCGGGCCGCCTTCGCTCAATTTCTGAACGACACCAAGGCGGGCCGCTACGACCTCGGCGGCGCAGCCACCCGCTAGTTACCGCATGAAAGAATCCCCCGGGCCGCCACCCGGGGGATTCTTCTATGCACGGCCCTGTCTCGAAGGCCTGGCGGCTCCCTAGTCCGGGGAAACCTCCGGGCCATGACTGTACCGGCCATGCCGCGGCAGGTGAACCCTCAGGCCGTCAACCGATGATTACCTGTTGGTCACGTCCCTCTCACCAACAGTAATGAGATGGTTAGCGGCGATCCCGGTCGGCAGCTCGGGTAAAGACTCGTTCAAGCCGACGCGGACGGGGCGGATGTCGTTGCGGAGGGCTTAACTGACTCATAATGTGTGTTTCACAGATTGCGGGCCGGGAAGGCTGAGGATCATGTTAGCGTCGCTTGCCGTTGATGTGCCGCACGCCACTGTCGCGGTGGATCCTCCCGCCGTTACCGTTTCCGCTGGCGGCTGCTCCGCTGCCGTGCTCCCCGCCGACACCACCTGTGCGGCCGCGGCGCGGCGGTTCTTCCGGACCGCAGCGGCGGGTATCGGCCTGACGGACGAGACCCTCTACGACGGGGCCGTCATGGCCAGCGAACTCGCGGCCAACAGCCTGCACGCACGGCGGGTCGCCGGGACGGCCGCGCCGGTCCCGGCCGGGGCAGGAAATGCGGAGATCTGGCTCTACCTCCGGCAGGCCGTCGGAGCGCAGGAACTGGTCTGCAAGGTTTTCGACACCCTGCCGGGCTGGCGTGATGGCCGGCCGCCGGACGTCGCGGCCAGGGTGCCCGATGACGCGGTCAGCGGACGGGGGCTGCATGTGCTGCACGGCCTGTCCTGCGGCCGCTGGGGCCATCATCTGAGCCGGGCCCGGCTGAGCGGCTGGAAGGTCCCGGGCAAGGCGGTCTGGTTCGCCCTGCCGGTGCCGGAGTCCACGGCGCTGGACCGGTTCCGCCGTCCCCAGCCCGGTTCGCTGCAGGCGGCGAACACGCTGGAGCGGATGCTCAGCGAGCGGGGGATCGGGCACATCGTGCACTGCGACGCGGCCGCCGCTGGCATGTCGGTGCTGTCCATCCGCCGCGATCTGACGGTGTGGTGCCGCAGCCGGGTGGTGTCGTGGACCACGCGCAGCGGCCACCGGGAGTGCCGGGCGTTCAGCGACCTGGTGGATGCGGCGGAGCAGATCGTCTGCGCCCACGAAGAACTGGCCGTCGCGGACGCGGCATCCCAGGCCTGGTGAGCTAGCGGGGCCCGGCTGTCGGTGACCCCGCTGGGCAGTGGCCCGGCTGGGCGAGTGGCCCGGCTGGGCAGTGGCCCGGCTGGGCGAGTGGCCCGGCTGGGCGAGTGGCCCGGCTGGGCGAGTGACCCGATCGGCCAGGTCACCGGCCGCGGAAGGCTGGCTGCTCCTTGCGGGTGAAGGCCACGGTTGCGGACCGGTGATCCTCGGTATGGCCCAGGGCCGCCTGGATCTCCGCCTCCTTCTCCAGCGACTCCTCCAGGCCGTGCGCGGCTGAGAAGCGGAGCTGCTCCTTGATCCCGGCGTAGGCGGCGGTCGGCCCGGCGGCCAGGCGTGCGGCCAGTGCCCGCGCCGCGGCGGGCAGATCGGCGTCATCGACGATGCTGTTCACCAGTCCCAGTTCCAGGGCGCGGGTGGCGGGTACCGGCTCGGCCAGCATGAGCAGCTCGGCAGCCCGGGCCATCCCGGCCAGCCGGGGCAGGGTCCACGAGGCGCCCGAGTCGGCGGCCAGGCCGACCCGGGCGAAGGCCATCAGGAAGCTCGCCCCCCGGGCGGCGATCCGCAGGTCACAGGCGAAGGCCAGCGAGGCGCCGGCTCCGGCGGCCACCCCGTTCACCCCGGCGACCACCGGCTTGGGCAGGCTTGTGATCGTCCGCACAAGCGGGTTGTAGTGCTCCCGGACCGTGTCGGGGGTCCGGCGTCCCTCGGCCCGGGCGTCCAGCACGGCGGCGTGTTCCCGCAGGTCCTGTCCGGCGCAGAAGGCGCGCCCGGCGCCAGTGATCAGCACGGCCCGCACCTCGGGGGTGGAGCCGGCCCGGCGAACCGCGGCCAGCAGGCCCGTCTTCAGCTCCTCGGTGAGCGCGTTGTGGGCCGCCGGCCGGTTCAGGGTGATGACGGCGACCGCCCCGTCGAGCTCCCAGCCCACTGTGTCGGTCACCGGACTCCCCTTCGCGTCGAGTGAACTCACCCTCCGTAGTCTGGGAGACACCAGGGGCTGCTGTGACGGTAGTTACCGGGGGCAGCGGGCGGAAGGGAGTGCTGATCGTTACCACTGTAGGCCGGAACTCTGGATAATAGAGGTACTGATCAAGTCGGCTGTGGGTGGCCGGACCCCGCCGCGGGCGCCGGGATCCTGGCGCTGGGGCCTGCACAGGCCCTGTGCGGCCCCGAAGCAGGAAAGGGGATGCGGAATGGCGGCGATGAAGCCGCGGACGGGTGACGGTCCGCTCGAGGTCACCAAGGAGGGGCGGGGCATCGTCATGCGTGTGCCGCTCGAGGGCGGCGGCCGGCTGGTGGTCGAACTGTCTGCGGATGAGGCCGCCCGGCTCTCGGATGCGCTCAAGGCGGTCACCGGCTGAGCCTCGCCGGTCACTGCGACAGTAACCGCTGCTGCTGCGGCGGACGGCCCGCAGACCCTCGGCCGGCTCCTGCGGGAGGCAGCCGGGCCGACTGGGACGGGCGAGGCCAGCGCAGGCCTGCCCGACCTAGTGGTGATCCCGGTGTGCCTCCCGGACGAGGCGGACGCGGCTCCGGAGCCGGGCCCGGGCGCCGCGGAACCAGCGGAGTACCTGCCGGTCGGCCGGGGCGGCCCGGGTCCCTCACCGGGGCGCCCCGGCCGCGCCCGGCTCTCGGCGGAGCGTCAGCTCCGCTTGATCGCGGCCAGCAGGCCGTCACCGACCGGGATCATGGCCGGCGCGAGCCGTTCGTCCTGCCGGACCTGCGCCGCCAGCTCGCGGGCGGCCAGCGCAGCCGGCTCGGCCGTGTCGCTGTCGGCCGCCTGGCCGCTGGCCAGCACGTGGTGGAACGCGACCACGCCGCCCGGCCGGAGCAGCCTGAGCGCCTCGGTCAGGTAGTCCAGGTAGCTCTGCGGATCGGCGTCACAGAACACCAGGTCATAGGCGCCGTCGGTAAGCCGGGGCAGCACGTCCAGGGCCTTCCCGCTGATCAGCCGGTAACGGTTCGACCCGAAACCGGACTCCACGAAGGCCTTCCGGGCCAGCCGCTGGTACTCGGGCTCCGCATCGACACTGGTCAGCACGCCGTCGCCGCGCATCCCGCGGAGCAGCCAGATCCCCGAGGTGCCGCAGCCGGTACCGATCTCCACGACCGCCCGGGCGCTGATGGCCGCGGCAACGAAGCGGAGCACCGCGCCGGTGGCCGGGCCGACCGGCGTGCTCCCGCCCACTTCGGCCGCTTCCCGGCGCGCGGCCAGCAGCGGCTCGTCCTCGTGGAGGTAGTCCTCGACATAGCCAAGGTTGGCCTCTGCGCTCACAGCTTTGCGTCCTATCCAGGTGGAATGCCATCCAGAAGTGGTGCCCCAGGTCGGCAGCCTATCCTTTACCCGGCGTAATCCGGGAACCAGCGCGGGCCGCCGTGACGTTAACACTGACACGGCGCGGATAATCCGGCGGCCCGAGTGCGGAAGGGGATGCCTGGGCACCATGGTGGTACAGGCAGACGGCGTATGGCAGGGGAACGGCACGGTGGATGAGCCCGGCACCGCGGCCCGGCCCGAGCCTGCGTGGACGCCGCCCAGCTGGGAAGAGATCGTCCGCCAGCATTCCGCCCGGGTCTACCGGCTGGCCTACCGGCTCACCGGCAACTCACACGACGCCGAAGACCTCACCCAGGAGGTCTTCGTCCGGGTCTTCCGCTCGCTGGACAGCTACACGCCCGGCACCTTCGAGGGCTGGCTGCACCGCATCACCACCAACCTGTTCCTGGACTCCGCCCGGCGCAAGCAGCGGATCAGGTTCGAGGGGCTGGGCGAGGAGACCACGCAGCGGATGCGCGGCGACGAGCCGAGCCCGGCCCAGGCGTTCGACGATCGGCACCTGGACTCCGACATCCAGGCGGCGCTGAAGGCGCTGGCCCCGGAGTACCGGGCGGCCGTGGTCCTGTGCGACATCGAGGGCCTGTCGTATGAGGAGATCGCGGACACGTTGGGGGTGAAGCTGGGCACGGTGCGCAGCCGCATCCACCGGGGCCGGGCGCTGCTGCGAACAGCCCTGGAGCACCGCCGCCCCCGCCGCTCCGCCGCTCCGGCCCCGGCTGCTCCGGCCCCGGCTGCTCCGGCCCTGGCCGCTCCGGCCCTGGCCGCTCCGGCCCTGGCCGCTCCGGCCCCGGCTGCTCCGGCCCCGGCCGCCGTCCCGGTGCCTGCCACCGCCCTGAGGGGGGTCGTGGCTCCGCTGGTAGGTGAGCTATGAGTCATCTCGGACAGCGCCTGTCGGCGCTGATCGATGGTGAGCTCGGCGCGGCAGAGCGGGACCGGGTGCTGGCCCATCTGGCCCGGTGCGACACGTGCCGCCGGGAGGCCGTCGCTCTCCGGGCGCTCAAGCAGCGGATGCACTCGCTGGGCGAGGCCATGGTGGACACCGCCCTGACCGGGCGGCTGATGGCGATGGCGGCGGCCGGGGAGGACGGCGCCACGCGCGCGGGGTGGCGGCCGCGGGCGGTGTACGCGGCTGCCCGGTGGATGGCGGTTGGCCTGGCCGCTTCGGTGATGGCGGCGGTCGGCGCGGCCGCGTTCTTCGTCGGCGGCGAGCAGCAGGACCCCGGGCCCAAGGTCACCCCCGCGGTGGACTCGTTCCTGGTCCAGCACGGCAGCGTCACCGGTGATGTGCCGGTGGCCCCCACCCCCGCGGCTGCTCCCGGCGCCACCGCGGCCGCCAGCGCGGTGTCCGGCCGGGTGGTCCGCGCCGCCGCCGACGGCGCGCTGGCGGGCGCCGCGCCCGCGCCCGCGCCCGCGGCCACGGCCACGGTCACGGCCCCCCGGGCCGCCTCCCGCGCGGCGGTCTCCCGGCGCACCGCCGCCCGAGCCACCCAGGCCGCCCGGCCGGCCCGGGCGAGCGCCACCGCGTCCGCCACCCGCCCCGCCACGCCACGGAAAGCACTGCTCCGCCCGGCCCGCCGGGCGGCTGCCGGGCAGGTCGTCGCGACGGCCAGCCCGGGGCCGTGACCAGGCTATGTTCGCCCGTACCAGTTCAGCGCCGGGCCGGAACGCGCCCGCCCACGACCCACTGCCCGTCCGGCTGGTCACCGCGGCGGTGGTGCTCGGGCTGATCGCCGGCGGCATCGCCGTGGTCTGGGGTGACCTGGCCACCCGGGGCGGCATGCTGCTGTCCCGGGCCGCGGCGGATGAGAGCGGGACCGCGGCGCTGGCCCGCCCGCGGCCCGCCGCGCTGGTCCCCGCCAGCGCCCGGCTGTCGCAGGCGGCGGCGGCCAGCGCCGCGGTGCGGCTGCTCAGCGGCGCCGCGGCCGCTTGCCGCTCGCTGTCCTACCAAGGGGTCGCGGTTGACGTCTACGCGGGCCCGGCCGGCCTGGGGACCACGGTGTTGCAGGTCTGGCACCGTCGTGACGGCCAGGCGCTGGTGCAGCCCGCGGCGCCGGCGCTGGCGCAGGCCCGCGCTGGCCATACCGAGGCTGACCCGGGCCTGAGTTCCAGCGGCGGCCTGATGGCGGAACGCGACGCGAACGGCGCCATCGGCATGACGCCGCAGATGGTCGCGTTGCTGGCGGCGAATTACCGGGTGGCCCTCGGCGGCCGGGCGCTGGTGGCCGGCCTGGCCCGGCAGGTGCTGCTGCGCCGCAGCAACGGCGCGGTGGCCGCGCGGTTGTGGCTGGACATGGCCACGGACCTGCCGTTGCGCAGGCAGGTTTTCGATGTGCACGCGAGGCTGGTCAGCGACGACGCGTTCCTCAGCCTCACCCTGGGCGGCCGCGCCGCCGCGGCTGCGCCGGGCGCCAGCGAGATGCCGCGGAGCGCCGCGCTCACGGCCGGCCAGCTGGCCCAGCTGCGGGCGGCAGGCTGGCCGCTGCCCGCGCAACTGCCCAGTCACCTCACCCTGGTCCAGGCGCGGCAGACCTGGGTGGCCCAGGGCGCCGTGATCGATCTGGCCTACTCCGACGGGCTGTCGGTGGTCTCGCTGTTCCTGGAGCGCGGGCACCTGCCGGCCCGGCTCAGCGGATGGGCCCAGGTGGCGGTGCGGGGCCAGCGGGTGTTCGCCGACCAGGATCAGCGGAGCATGGCCTGGTCGGCGAAGGGGTACGTGTTCACGGTCATCGCCGACGCGCCCAGGGGCACGGTCCAGCGGGTCGTCGCGGCGCTGCCGCACAGCGGCCGCGGCGGATTCGTCGGCCGGATCCGCAACGGCCTCGGCCTGATGGCGTCCTGGCTGGACCCGTTCCGGTGATGCCCGCGGGCCGGCCGCCCGGCCGGTCAGGGGCCACCCGGCCGGTCAGGGGCCACCCGGCCGGTCAGGGGGCGGCGCGGGCGGTCAGGGGGCGGCCGGCCGGTCAGGGGGCGGCGCGGGCGTGGCCGACGGTTTAGAGTGGAGGCAGGCGGGCCGTCCACGGTCGCGCTCTGGCGTGGAGAGATAACGTGTTTCTCGATCTGTCGTTCGGCAAGATCCTGGTCCTGGCCGTGATCGCCATCGTGGTGTTCGGCCCTGATCAGCTGCCGAAACTAGCCTCCCAGGCCGGCCGTACGCTCCGCGAGCTGCGCAGGATGGCGGACGGGGCCACCCGGGAGCTGCGCGAAGGGCTCGGCCCCGAGTTCGCCGACTTTGAGGTCAGCGACCTGCATCCGGGCAACTTCGTGCGCAAGCACCTGTTCGACGAGCCGTCCGAGGCGGACAGCCCGGCGGCGCAGGCGGACCCGGTGGCCACCGCGACCCTCGACCGGAACGAAACGCCGCCGTTCGACTCGGAGGCCACCTGATCCGCTGCCGTACCGGAACGGCCCGGGCGGCCCGGTGCCCGGGCAGCCCGGCTGCCCCGGGCTGGCCCGCCCTCAGGCCGGGGTCAGCCCCAGGCGTCGGCCGGCCAGTCCCCGGGAGCGGCTGAGCAGGGAGTTCGCGATTCCGGACAGCTGCTGGGCGGCGGCCGACTCCGGCGCGCTGAGCACCAGCGGCACGCCCTGGTCGCCGCCTTCCCGGAGCCGCATGTCGATCGGCACCTGGCCGAGCAGCGGCACCCTGGCCCCGGTCACCCGGGTCAGCGCGTCGGCGACCGCCTGGCCGCCGCCGGAGCCGAACACCGGCACCTCCTCGCCGCAGTGCGGGCAGGCCAGCGCGGACATGTTCTCGATGACACCGGCGATGTGCTGGTGGGTCTGCACCGAGATGGCCCCGGCCCGTTCCGCCACCTCGGAGGAGGCCAGCTGCGGGGTGGTCACCACGAGCAGCTCGGCCCCCGGCAGCAGCTGCGCCACCGAGATGGCCACGTCACCGGTGCCCGGCGGCAGGTCCATCAGCAGCACGTCCAGGTCGCCCCAGTACACGTCGGCCAGGAACTGCTGCACCGCCCGATGCAGCATCGGGCCGCGCCAGACGACCGGGGCGTTGCCGCTGGTGAACATGCCGATCGAGATCACCCTCACCCCGTGCGCGCTCGGCGGCATGATCATCTGCTCGACCTGGGTGGGCGGCTCGGTGATACCGAGCATCCGCGGCACCGAGTGTCCGTAGATGTCCGCGTCCAGCACGCCGACCTTCTGGCCGGCCGCGGCCAGGGCGGCGGCCAGGTTCACGGTGACCGACGACTTGCCGACGCCGCCCTTGCCGCTGGCGATGGCGAAGACCTTGGTCAGCGAGGTGGGCTGGGCGAACGGGATTTCCCGCTCCTGGCGGCCACCGCGCAGCTGGCTTTGCAGTTCGCGGCGCTGCTGCTCGCTCATCACGTCCAGCTCCACCCGGACCCGGGACACCCCGGCCAGCTTGCTGACCGCGGCGGTGACGTCCCGGGTGATGGTGTCCCGCAGCGGGCAGCCCGCCACCGTGAGGAACACGTCCACCCGCACCACGCCGGATGGGTTGACCTCGACGTCCTTCACCATCCCCAGCTCGGTGATGGGACGGTGGATCTCAGGGTCGTTGACCCCGGCGAGGGCCTGGCGGACCTGCTCGGGGGTGGGCGGCGCGGCAACAGAGGGCATGACCATGCCTTCATGCTACGAACACTGCCGCCCCGGGTCGAACGCCGTGCCGGGGGTGAGCCGGTAGACCGCCCCGGTGCGCGCCCACCGCTCGGCGGCTGGCTCCCCCCCGGGCCCGCCCCCCGGGCCCGCCCCCGCCGGGCCCGCCCCCGCCGGGCGCACCGGGCGGGTTGAGCCGCCCGGCCAGCAGCGCGGCGGCCACCGCCGTCCAGCCGGGTCCGGCCGGGTCGACCCGGCTGACCGCCGCGTCCCAGGTCAGCAGCTGGCCACCGGTGTCCTTGCTGGGCACGGTGACGGCGGCGGCCGGGGCGGTGTCCAGCCCCGGCACCTGCTGCTCACCGGGGCCGGTCAGCACGTAGGCGGCGCCGTCCAGCCAGACGTGCCAGGCCGCGCGCGGCCGCGCCGCGCCGGGCACCGTGATCCAGATCAGCCCGGCCCGCTTGGTAGCCGCCGCGATGACGGCGGGCGGGACGTGGCGTTCGCTCACCGGACCAGCGTGCCACGCCGCCCGGAGGGTCGTGACCATGATGCGGCTCCCGCACCGGCGGGGCTGGGTCAGTCCAGCACCCCCCAGCCGGTGAGCGCCTCCACCAGGCCGGTGGTGAGCGGCAGCGAGGCCAGGTCGGCCGGGCTGACCCAGCGCGCGTCCGCGGCGTCGTCCCCCGGCTGGAGCGTGCCCCCCAACACTGTGGCCGCGTAGTCCCGGATGACCACGACGGCCCCGTCCCGCCCATCCCGCTCAACGAAGCCCACCAGGCCCCCGCACTCCACCTGCAGCCCGGTTTCCTCGTGCAGCTCCCGGACGACCGCCTGCGCGTCGCTCTCCCCGGGCTCGACCCGGCCGCCGGGAATGGACCACCGGCCCGCCTCCGGCTCGTGGCCGCGCTGGATGAGCAGCAGCCGCCCGGCGGCGTCCTTGACGATCCCGCCCACGCACGGGACACGCTGGCCTGGCATCTCCTTAGTATTACTGCGCGCTCATACTTGACGTGGGCCCGGCTGGAGATCACCGTCGATACTCATGATGAAAGACCCGGTCTGCCCGCGCTGCCAGGGCGCCCTCACTGAGCCGAGCGCCTTTCACAGCAGCTGGCAGTGTGCGCTGCACGGCGCGGTCCAGCCGCTCCGGATGACCCGCAGCCCGTCCCCCGAGGGGATGCGGGCGCTGCTCAGCCGGGCTGTGGTGCCGGTCTGGCTGCCCTGGCCGTTGCCCATCGGCTGGCTGGTCACCGGGTTCACCGGCGCGGGTGACCCGGGGGGCGGGTCGCACGGCTGCGTGGTCGCGCTGTCCGGGCCGAACCCGGTCGGCGGCCTGGGCGAGATGCTGCTGATCTCGGAGGAACCCGGGCTCGGCCTCGGGGCCGGCTTCGCCGGGCTGCCCGGCCCCGATCCCGGGGACGGTCTCGCCTCCGGGCCGCCGCACGCCCTGGTCAGCTTCGGCAACCACGAGTTCCCGCTGTGGAACGTGGACGCCCCCGGAGCGGCCGCGTTCGCCGGGGAGGTGCTGGGCAACTGGCTGTGGGTCATCCTGTGGCCGGACACCGCGGGCGTGCTGCTCCTGGAGACGCTGTCCCTGCGTGACCTGCGCGACCCGGGGCAGGACCTTGACCTGCCGTACGGCGCCAAGTCCCCGCGCCTGCCCGGGTGAGGCTCTCCCGGGGGGCGTGTCCCGGGGTGGGCGGGTCTTGGGGTGGCGGGGTCTCGGGTGAGCGCGTCCCGGGTGAGCGCGTCCCGGGTGAGCGCGTCCCGGGTGAGCGCGTCCCGGGTGAGCGCGTCCCGGGCCGGGTGACCCGTTCCCCGGACCTTCGCGGCGGGCCCGGGGTGTCGGTGCGGGGGCCTACGATGAACCGTCGTGCGCATCGATCTGCACACCCATTCGGCAGCCTCGGACGGCACCGACCCCCCGGCCGAGGTGATGCGCCGCGCCCGCGCGGCCGGCCTGGACGTGATCGCGCTGACCGACCACGACACCCTGGCCGGTCACGACGAGGCTCACGCGGCACTGCCCCCGGGTCTGCGGCTGGTCACCGGCATGGAGCTGTCCGCCCGGCTGGACGGGCACAGCGTGCACCTGCTCAGCTTCCTCCCGGCGGGCGCCAGCCCGGAACTCGCGGCGGAGGCCGCCAGGATCAGGGCCGACCGGGTGCGCCGTGGCCGGGCCATGGTGGACCGGCTGCGCGAGCTGGGGGTGGACGTCACCTGGGACCAGGTCGCGGCGATCGCCGGCGACGCCAGCATCGGCCGCCCGCACATCGCCCGGGCCATGGCCGCCGCGGGGGTGATCACTGACCCGCGGGACGCGTTCACCCCGGACTGGATCGGCTCCGGCGGCCGGGCCTACGTGAGCCGTTACGCGCTGGACCCGGCCCGGGCCATCGCCCTGGTCCGGGGCAGTGGCGGCGCGGTGGTGCTGGCCCACCCGGGGGCGGCCGCCCGCGGGTGGCGGCTCGGCGACGCGGCCATTACGGCCATGGCCGGGGCCGGCCTGGCCGGCCTGGAGATCGATCATCCGGAGCACCCCCCGGCCGAGCGGGACCGGCTGCGCGGCCTGGCGGCGCACCTCGGCCTGCTGGCCACCGGGGGCAGCGACGATCACGGCAGCCTGACCGGGTACCGGCTGGGCGCCGAGACGACCCGCCCCGAGGCGTTCGAGGAACTGATGGCCCGGGCCGCGGCGGCCGCCGGGCCAGGCGGAACGTGACACAACCTCTCGAGGAGGAAGCCGGCATGGAGGCGCGGATAGCGCAGGTACCCGCGGGTGGGGACGCCACGGCGGGCAACGCCTGGATCGTCGGGGACGACGAGGAGGTGATCGTCGTCGACCCGGGCCGCGATGCCGCGGCCGTCCTGGAGGCCGTGGGCGACCGCGAGGTTCTCGCGGTGATCTGCACCCACGGGCACGCCACGCACGTGGCCGCCGCCTTCGAGGTGGCCTCCCGGGACGAGGCCCCGGTCGCGCTGCACCCGCGCGACCGGGTGCTGTGGCGGGAGGCCCACCCGGACGAGGCGGCGGAGATCGAGATGGAGGACGGCGGCATCTTCGAGATCGCCGACGTCTCCCTGGAGGTGATCCACACGCCCGGGCACACCCCCGGCTCAGTGTGCCTGTACAGCGAGGAACTGGAGGCGGTCTTCTCCGGTGACTGCCTGCTGGCCGGGGGCCCGGCGCCGCACGACGGGGACTACCCGGATTTCCCGGCCCAGCTGAGCGCGATCGGCGAGCACCTGCTGACGCTGCCCATCGTTACCCGGGTGCTGCCCGGGCACGGCGAGGAGACCACGGTGGCGGACGCGCACAAGCGGTTCGACTCCTGGGTCACCGCTGGGCCGCCCGCCATGGGCGGACTGGGCTGACCGGCATGCTGGAGGGCGAGCAGCTTGGCCTGGAGGGCATGCCCCGGCGGCTGTACGCGTGCACGCCCACCCGGTTGAGCACCTGGCTCAGCTGCCGCCGGCGGTACCGGATGACGTACCTGGACCGGCCCGCCCCGCGCAAGGGTGCGCCCTGGGCGCACAACAGCCTGGGGGCCAGCGTGCACAATGCGCTGGCCGGGTGGTGGCGGCTGCCACCGCCGCGGCGCACCGTGCCCGCCGCCGGCGGCCTGCTGGCGCGGGGCTGGATCAATGAGGGGTTCGCCAGCGACGCCCAATCGGCGGCGGTCCGGGACCAGGCCCGGGTGATGGTCGAGCGGTACGTGGCCCAGCTGGACCCGGCCGTGGAGCCGGCCGGGGTGGAGCGGACGGTGGCCGCCCGCACCGACCGGATCACCTTCTCCGGGCGGATCGACCGGCTCGATGACCGGCCGTCGGGCGACGGCGGCACCCTGGTCGTGGTCGATTACAAGACCGGCCGGCGACCGCTCAGCCCCGATGATGCCCGCGCCTCGCTGCCGCTGGCGCTGTACGCCATCGCCGCCGGCCGCGTGCTGCGCCGTCCCTGCCACCGGGTGGAACTGCATCACTTGCCGGCCGGTGCCGTGCACGCCTGGGAGCACACGGAGGCGGCGCTGGGCCGGCATCTGGGCCGGGCCGAGGACATCGCCGCCGAGTGCGCCGCGGCCGACGAGCAGCACCGCGCCGGGCTGAGGGCGGACTCCAGGGACGCGGTCTTCCCGCCGAGCCCGGGCCCGGGCTGTGGCTGGTGTGATTTCCGCGCGGTATGCCCCGAGGGGGCCGCGGCCACCCCGGCCCGCCGCCCGTGGGACGGCCTGGACCGGATGGACCAGCCGGCCGGAGCGTGACCCCGGGACGCCGCGGCCGGAGCGTGACCCCGGGACGCCGCGGCCGGAGCGTGACCCCGGGACGCCGCGGCCGGAGCGTGACCCCGGACGCCGCCCGGGCCCGTGCTCAGCGCGCCGGGCGGGTGAGGCGGGCGCGGTCCGCCACTAAACTCCGCTGCCGGGCCTGGCTGCACTCCACCGAGTTCCAGAAGGTGGTCAGCGTGGTCGCCGTGGTGTCCGGTGCCTCGACCGCGGGGGAGTGCGCAGCGGCCGGAATGCAGACCCGCTGGGCGCTGAGCCGGGCCGCCATGTCCTCCTGGGCGGCGGGTTCCCAGGCGTCGTCGTTCTCGCCGTAGACCACCATGAACGGCAGGCCGTCCAGCCCGGCCAGCGCCTGGGTCCGGTCCGGGCAGCACAGCAGGGTCTCGCCCATGGCCCGCAGCCCGGTGGGGCTGGTGTGCAGCAAACGGGTGCGCAGGAAGTCCACGATCTCGGTGGGCACCCCGCCCGCCACCGCCTCGGGCTCCAGCCGGGTGTTCCAGATGCGTTTCACCTCGGCGGCCAGCCCGTTGGGGCTGGTCCCGTCCAGCTCGGCCAGCATTCCCTTGAGGGTGACGGCCCGGGGCCCGGTGAGCGCGCCGGGGCCGGAACTCATCAGCGCCAGCGAGCTGACGCTGAGCCCCGCGGTATCCGCCGACGAGGCGAGGTGCACCGCAGGCGTGCCCTCCCCGAGCCGGCGGATGCCGGGGGGCCCGGGGGGGTCGTCCCCCCGGACCGGCAGAGCTTCCGGGGGGTCGTCCCCC
Organism: uncultured Actinomycetes bacterium; assembly: GCA_963837515.1. Classification (GTDB taxonomy): domain Bacteria; phylum Actinomycetota; class Actinomycetes; order Streptosporangiales; family Streptosporangiaceae; genus RYN-230. The sequence continues at coordinate 364,520 of CAWINT010000006.1, read as the reverse complement.
CGGGCCAGGCTGAGCATCACCTCACGGGCCACCAGCCCGCCGAGAGAGTGTCCCAGCAGGTGAATGCCCTTGCCGTCGGGGCCCGCGAGCTGGCCGATCACCTCGGTCACGTCGGCGGCCAGCTCAGCCAGCTGATAGGTGGCCGGGTTGTCATCCCCCGGCGTCTCGAACTGGCCGCGCATGTCGATCGCGACGACCTGCCGGCCCGCGGCCGCCAGCGCCTGGAGGATGAGCAGAAAGTCCTCTTTGCTGCCCGTGTAACCGGGCACCAGCAGCGCCGGCTGCCACTCTTCCACCCCGGTGGCGGGGCGGGCCTCCAGGGCGGCGAACGCGCCGCGGCTGGTCTGGATGGTCCGCCGCTGTACCCCGGAGGGCAGCTGCAAGGTCTTCGGTGTGCTCACAGGCGGCCAGCTTACCCACGGTCGCTCGGAGTACGCCTTACCCAGGCTGGGGGAATCCTGGGAGCCCAGTTGAGCTCAGCTGAGGGCCGGGCTGTCACCCGGGTCCCGGCCGGAACGGCGCCGCCGCCGGCGCCGCCGAGGCTTGGCCGGTTCCCCGCCCGCCTCCCGGGCCGGTTGCGGCTGGCCGCTGGCGTTCGACCCGGCCGGACGCGGCCCACCGGGGTGCTGGCCGTCGGGGCCTCCGGCCTCGCCCGACCCACGGACCACCACACCACCGCGGGTGCGCTTGCGGGCCCGCGGCTTCCGCGTGGTCTCGCGGCGCGTGGTCTCGCGGCGCGTGGTCTCGCGGCGCGTGGTCTCGCGGCGCGCGGGACCGCTGCGCGCGGGAGTGCGGGCCCGGCCGGTCTCACCGATGTCCTCGAGTTCCTCGGCCTCCAGGCCGGCCCGTTCCCGGCGGGCCCGCGGCAGCGTGCCGGTCACCCCGGCCGGGATGTCCAGCGCGGCGTACAGGTGCTCGGAGGTGGAGTAGGTCTCCGGCGGTTCCGGCTGGCCCATGCCGAGCGCCTCGTTGATCAGCTTCCAGCGCTGCAGGTCCCGCCAGTCGACGAACGTGACGGCCACCCCGTCGCGGCCGGCCCGGCCGGTCCGCCCGGTCCGGTGCAGGTAGGCCTTGTCGTCTTCCGGGCACTCGTAGTTGACCACGTGCGTGACGTCGTCCACGTCCAGCCCGCGGGCGGCCACGTCGGTGGCCACCAGCACGTCGATCTTGCCGCTGCGGAACGCGCGCATGGCCCGCTCCCGCTGCCCCTGGCCCAGGTCGCCGTGCACCGCCGCGGCCGCGAAGCCGCGCACGGCGAGAGCCTCGGCCACCTGGTCCGCGGACCGCTTGGTGCGGCAGAACACCATGCTCAGCCCGCGGCCCCGGGCCTGCAGGATCCGGGCCAGCATCTCGATCTTGTCCATCTGGTGCGCGCGGAACACGTGCTGCACGGTCAGCGGGACCAGGTCGGGCTCGTCGCCGTGCTCGGCGCGCACGTGCAACGGCTGGGTCAGGTGCCGCCGGGCCAGCGTGACCACGTCACCCGGCATGGTGGCGGAGAACAGCATGGTCTGCCGGCCGGCCGGGGTGAGCTCCAGGATCCGCTCCACGTCGGGCAGGAACCCGAGGTCGAGCATCTTGTCCGCTTCGTCGAGCACCAGCGAGCGCACCGCCGACAGGTCGAGGTGGCGCTGGCCGATCAGGTCGAGCAGCCGTCCGGGGGTGCCGACGACGATGTCCACCGTTGCCCGCAGCGCGTCGATCTGCGGCTCGTAGGCGCGGCCGCCGTAGACGGTGACCACCCGGGCGCCCTGTGCGTGGCCGGCCACCCGCAGGTCGTCGGCCACCTGGCCGGCGAGTTCCCGGGTGGGGACCACGACCAGGCTGACCGGGGCGGAGGGGCGGCTGGCCGGGGCGCTGGCGACGTGCTGCAGCAGCGGGATGCCGAACGCGAGGGTCTTGCCGGTGCCGGTCCGGGCCTGGCCGATGATGTCGTGACCGGACAGGCCGACCGGTACGGCCAGGGCCTGGATGGGGAAGGGAGAGCGGATGCCCGCGGCCTCCAGCGAGGCGCAGATGGGCTCGGCCACGCCGAGTTCGCGGAAGGTCTGGCCGTCAGCGGGAACGCTGCCTGCCGGATCTCCTTCCGCCGGGGGCTCCGCCACGGGCGAAGTCAAAATGTGCGTTGTCAGTTCAATCAGCTTCCGTCAGTGGCCCGCTGTTCCGGTCGCTGCGCCATGCGCGCGTCCTGGGCCCTGCGGGCCGGGTTATCAGGCTCCCGGGCAGCCTGTCCGAGACCATCCGGGGGTGCCACCGTGGGCACCTGTAGCAATTCCTGTCAGCTGGAACACGGCAGGATGTTGCCGCATTCCCAGCCAACTGCTGTAAGCAGTGTACCAATGGTGGCCGGTCAGGCGGGTTAAGCGGCGCGGTGCGCCGGTGTTGTTACGCTTCGCGGGTGACCGAAGCGCTGGGGCGCGACGCCGCGCCCGAGGGGGATAGCCGGGAGGGCGTACTCGATCTGCTCGGCCTGCTGGCCTACGCCGAGCTCGTCGCTTTCTTCCGGCTGTCCGAGGACGCCGCGCTGGCGCCCTCACTGGCCGACAAGGCCGCCCTGGCCGGGATGGCGGTGGCCGAGTTCGGCCACTTCCGGCTGCTGTGCGAGCGGATCTCCGCGCTGGACGCGGGGCCCGATCAGGTGATGCTGCCGTTCGCGCCCGCACTGGACGCGTTCCATGCCCGCACCGCCCCGGCGGACTGGCTGGAAGGGCTGGTCAAGGCGTATGTGGGCGACGGGATAGCGGCCGACTTCTACCGGGCGGTGGCGCAACTGGTGGATCCGCAGACTCGCGAACTGGTGCTCAGCGTGCTGGGCGATACCGGGCACGCCGACTTCGTGATCGCCCGGGTCCGCGCGGCGATCGCGGCCGACCCGCAGCGGGCCGGCCGCTGGCGCTGTGGGCCCGGCGGCTGGTGGGGGAGGCGCTGGCCCAGGCCTACCGGGTGGTGGCCGACCGTCCCTCGCTGGCCTTGCTGCTCGCCTCGGGAGCCCCGCAGCCGACGGCATCCGCGGGCGATTCCGTAGCGCCGTCCCAGCCCGGTGGCACTTCGCTGGGTGACGTCGGACGGATGCTGGCCGAGTTCACCGACGCGCACGCGGCCCGGATGGCCGCCCTGGGGCTGGCCAGTTGAGCCGGTGATTCCGGGGGTCGCCCGCCGGGCTGACTCAGCTGCCGAAGCCGACCCGGCGCTGTTCGGAGCCGGCGAACTCCACATAGGCGATCTTGTCGACGGGCACCAGGACCGTGCCGCCGTGCGTGTCCGCCAGCACGAGCAGGCCGGTGCCGTCAGCGGACTCCGCGCTGAGCTGCCGCTGGATCTCCTCGGCGGTGGCCTTGGTTTCGATGATGAGTTCCCGCGGGATGGACTGGATCCCGATCTTGACTTCCACGGCGCTACCTCTCGTCGGCGAGCCCGCCCCGAGGCTAGTCGTTAGCTGCCTGCCCGGCGCGGTGATCCGCGGCTCCGGGGGTACGCCCCCAGCGAAAGCCGCGGCCGGTCAGGTGGTGCGGGGCCAGCCGCTGATGCCCCGCCAGGCGAGCCGGGCCATCAGCTCCTCGGCCACGTCCTTCGGGATCGCCCGGCCGGTGCTCAGCCAGTAGGTCGCGCTGACCTGGGCCATGCCCACGAGGCCGATACCCAGCAGGTGCGCCTCCGCGTCGCCGAGGCCGGCGTCCTCGCGGATGAGCTCACTGATCATTTCCGCGTGCACCCGCATGGTGGCGTCGAGACGCTCCCGCACCGCGGGCTCGTTACGCAGATCGGACTGGAAGACCAGGCGGAACGCCTCACCGGCGCCGCTGACGAAGTCGAAGAACGCCTGGAACGTGGCACTGACCCGCTGCTTGTTGTCGGTCGTGGAGTCCAGTGCCGTGCGGATGGTCTGGGTCAGCGCCTCGACGCTCTCGTCCAGCAACGCCAGGTAGAGATCGAGCTTGCCGGGGAAGTGCTGGTACAGCACCGGCTTGCTGACCCCGGCCCGTTCTGCGATCTCATCCATGGCCGCCGCGTGGTAGCCCTGCGCGACGAAAACCTCCTGGGCGGCTCCCAGTAGCTGTCGGCGCCGGGCGGGCCTCGGCAACCGCGTACCGGCCGTGCGGGCCTGCGGTGGTGCTGTCACGAGACTCTCCGATGCGTCTGGCCGGCGGCAATTCCACCGGATGCAGGCCATCCTACGACCGCACTAAGGCGCCGAGACGGGTAACAGAGGGTGACGCAGCCCCCGGCCCGCCCGCCGGGGCGCCGCCGGTCAGCGGTAACTGTCCTCGTCGTCCTCATGGATTTCCCGGTGCTGCTCGGCCGCGTCGGCCTCGTCCGCCTCGGCCGGCAGGTCGAAGTTGTCCTCCGGCTCCTCCGCTTCCTCCGGCTCGTTGGGCAGCGGCTGCCGCTGCTCCACGGCGTCCTCCGTTGGCGCCTCGATGTCCTCACTGGAATCCCAGCTGAGCTCGCTCATTGGCTGCCCTTCTCCCGTGGGGCCCCGGCGGTCTCGGGAACCGCGTTCCCCGCCACCGGGGATTGTGCCACCATCGCCGACGCGCCCAGGACGGTCTTGCCCGCGGCGTTCTCCGTCAGGTTGTCACCCCCGCGGTTATCCGCCGGTGAGGGGAGGTGCGCCGAAGGCGTGTCCTCCCCGAGTGGGCGCTGGCCCGGGGGTCGTCCCCCGGGCCAGCCCGCGGTTATCCGCCGGTGAGGGGAGGTGCGCCGAAGGCGTGTCCTCCCCGAGTGGGCGGATGCCGGGGGGTCGTCCCCCCGGGCCAGCACCGTGTAGGCCGTGACGGCCTGGGCGAGTCCCCGGTCGGCCAGCGCCCGCTCCGCCAGCCCCCGGTCGGCCAGCTGGCGCAACGCCGCCCCGACGGCCTCCCCGTAGGTCGGGAAGGCGTGCACCACGTCGGCGAACACGTCGAGCGGCACCCCGGCCCGGATGGCCAGGGTCACCTCGCCCATCCACTCCTCCGCGTTCGGGCCGACCGCGGCCGCGCCGACCAGCATCCCGTCCCGGGCGCCGTCCGCGTACAGCTCCACCCGGCCCCGGTCGTCGTCCTCCACGGTGGCCCTGGGCGTCTCGGCCAGGTCGAAGCTGACCGTCACCAGGTCCACCCCGGCGCTCGCGGCCAGCGCGGGGGACATCCCGACGGCATACACCGACGGCGAGGTGTAGACCGTGCGCGGCACCGCGCGGTAGTCGGCGCTGCGGTTGCCGCCCAGGATGTTGGCCGCCACGATCCGGGCCTGGTACCGGGCGGTGTGCGTGTACGGCGCCACCGCGGTGACATCCCCGGCGGCCCACACCCGCCCCGGGTCCTTCCGGCTGGACACCCTCGGGGCCGGGCCCGGCGGCGGCAGCACCCGGCAGGTTCCGTCCAGCGGCAGCGCCGGCCCGGCCCCGAGGGTGTCCAGCCCCAGCCCGCTGACCCGGGGGCGGCGGCCGGTGGCCAGCAGCACCCGGTCGGCCTCGATCCGGGCGCCGTCGGCCAGGGTGAGCGCGAGCCGGGTGTCGGTGGTCTCCGCCTTCACCACCGGGGAGCCGAGCCGCAGATCCACGCCGGTCCGGCGCAGCGCGTCACCCAGGATCTCCCCGGTGAACGCCGCTTCCGCCGGCAGCACGTGCGGCTCGCCCTCCAGCAACGTGACCTGGGAGCCGAACGCCGCGTAGATCTGCGCCAGCTCGCAGCCCACCGGCCCGGCGCCCAGCACGACCAGCCGCCGGGGAAGGTCCGGGCAGGTCAGCGCTTCGGCGCTGGTCCAGGTCGGGACGTCGGTGAGACCTTCGACCGGGGGTGCCACCGGTTCGCTGCCGGTGGCCAGCACGAGGTCCTGGTAGGTCAGCGTCACCGGCCCCCGGCCGGGCGCGGCGGCCGCGCCGGGCGGGTTCGGCTGCACCACCACCGTGCCGGGCCGGGTGACCCGGCCGGTGCCGCGCAGCAGGGTGACCCCGGCCTCGGCCAGCTGGGCGGTGGCCACCGTGTCCACCAGGTGCCCGGCCATCTCATCGCGGCGGGCCACGGCGTGCTCCCAGGTCTCGCCCCGCCGGGCGGACTGGAGCAGCGACTTGGCGGGCAGATCGGCCAGGTAGGGCGCCTCGCCGCCGACCAGCCCCGCTTCCACCAGCGCCGTTGCGCGGCCCGCGCGGGCCACCTCCACGGCGATGAGCATCCCGGAGGTCCCCCCGCCGAGCACGACCACGTCGAACGCAGGCATGTGCTGATCCTCCCCCGCCTCGGTACCCCTACGCGGTCCGTTCATCATGACAGCCATCCCCACCCTCCCCACCTCCGAGGGGGACATTCGGTGCTTAGTAATGTGAGCCCGGCCACGGATCCGCGTGAAGGGGCGGCCACTGATGCGAACGCGCACGCTCGGGCTCGGCTCGGGATCACCGTCAGTGAAGTCGGGCTCGGCCGCATGGGGATGAGCCAGTCCTGCGGCACCCCGGGCGACGCGGAATCGGTGGCCACCTCGCACCGCGCCCCGGACCTGAGCGGCGCGGCCGCGGCGGACCTGCGGCTGGCCCCCGGGGACCTGGCGGCGCTGGAGAGCGCGGTACCGCGGGACGCGGCGGCCGGGGAGCGCTACCCGGCCGAGTTCATGGCCCGCATCGGCCGGTGATCATCACCGCCCCCCGGGTGGTCCCGGCGCTCGCCGGGACCGGCGTCCTGGCCCCCGGGTACGTACAGACCGACGGCGGCCGGATCACGGCGGCCGGCCAGGGCCGGCCGCCGGGCCGGCCGGACCTGGAGCTGGACACCGGCATCCTCGCCCCCGGCCTGGTGGACCTCCAGGTCAACGGGTACTTCGGGGTGGAGATGCAGGCCGCCGACCCGGCCGGCTGGGCCACCGTGATCGAGCGGCTGCCGGCCACCGGCTGCACGGCGTTCCTGCCCACCTTCATCACCGCGCCGCTGGGCGAGCTGACCGGCGCCCTGAGGGCCGTTGGGCGCTTTCTGCCGGAGCGGAGGTGGCGCGGTGCGCGGGTGCTCGGCGTGCACCTGGAAGGCCCGTTCATCTCGCCGGCCCGGCGCGGCGCGCACAACCCGGACTGGATTGCGGCGCCGTCGCCGGCCGCGCTGGACGAGCTGCTGGCCGCCGGAGCGGGCCTGCTCCGGCTGGTCACCCTGGCCCCCGAGATGGACGGCGGGCTGGCCGCGGTCGGCCAGGTGGCCGGGGCGGGGGTGCTGGTCAGCGTGGGCCACAGCGACGCGACCGCGGCCCAGGTCGCGGCGGCCGCCGGGGCCGGGGCCCGGATGGTCACCCACCTGTTCAACGCGCAGCCGTCGGTGAAGTCCCGCGAGCCGGGTGTGGCCGGCCAGGCGCTGGCCGACCCCCGGCTGACCAGCGGCCTGATCGTGGACACCCACCACGTGGCCACGGCCAACTGCGCGGTGGCGTTCACCGCCGCGCCGGGGCGGATTTGCCTGGTCACCGACGCGGCCGCGTGTGCGGGCATGCCGCCGGGGGAGTACCTGCTGGGCGGGGAGCCGATCACGCTGCCGCCTGGCGACGGCGTGCCGCCGCGCCGGGCCGACGGCGGGCTGGCCGGTTCGGCGTTGCGGATCGACCGGGCGGTGGCGAACATGGTGGCGGTGCTGGCCCCCCAGGACGGGCTGGCCGCCGCGGTGGCGGCCGCGTCCCGGGTACCGGCCGACCTGATCGGCCGGCCGGAGCTGGGCCGCCTCGCCCCCGGTGCGGCGGCCGACCTGGTGTGGCTCGACGACGACCTGCGGACGGCCGGAACCTGGGTCGATGGTGAGAGGGTGTACCCGTGACGGCTGGCATGACGGAACCCACCGCGATGCGGGCCGAGATCGCGGAGCAGCCGGCCGCGCTGCGCGCCACCCTGGACGCCTTGCTGCCGCAGGCCCGCGACGTGGCCCAGCTGGCGGGCGACGGCCGGCAGGTCCTGTTCATCGCCCGCGGGACCTCCGACAACGCGGCGGTGTACGGCGGCTACCTGCTGCAGGCGCAGGCCGGGGTGCTGGCCACGCTGGCGTCCCCGTCGATCGCTACCGCGTACCACCGCCGGCTCGACCTGTCCGGCGTGCTGGCCGTGGCGCTGTCCCAGTCCGGGGAGACCGCGGAGATCGTCGAGACCCTGGCCTGGGCCCGGGGCTGCGGCGCGCGGACGGTCGGGATCACCAACCGGGACGGCTCCGCGCTGGCCGCCGCCGCGGACCTGGCCCTGGTCACCCGGGCCGGGCCGGAACGCGCGGTGCCCGCCACCAAGACCTTCACCACCCAGCTGGCCGCGCTGGCGGTGCTGGCCCTCGGGCTCGGCGCCGACTTCGACCCGGGGCTGCTGCGCGGCGCGCCGGACGAGATCGAGCGGATGCTGGCCGACGGCCTCGACACCGAGCTGGAGCCGATCGTGGCTGAGCTCAGCGTCGGCCCGGGGGGACGGCCCCCCGGAACCCTCCGGGATGGGCCGCCCGGCGGGGACGCACCTTCGGCGCGCCCCCCCTCGCCAGCCACGGGAGTCGTGGTCTCCGGCCGGGGGCACGCGTACGCGGCCGCCCTGGAACTCGCGCTCAAGCTCAAGGAGGCGTGTTACCTGCACGCCATGGGGCTGTCCTGGGCGGACCTGCTGCACGGCCCGATCGCGGTGGTGGACGCGCGGACCCCGGCCATCATCGTGGCCGCCGACTCCGGGCCCGCCCTGCCGGGCAGCATCGAGCTGGCCCGGCGGGTGGTCGCGGCCGGGGCGCGGGCCTACGCGATCGGCGGCGGCCCCGGGCTGGCCGCGGTCAGCAGCCGGGCGGTGCCCGGCCCGCGGCTGCCGGAGTGGCTGGCCCCGCTCGGCCTGATCGTGCCCGGCCAGCTGCTGACCGAGGCGCTGTCCCGGCGGCTCGGCATCGACCCGGACAGCCCGCGCGGGCTGTCCAAGGTCACCCAGACCGCGTGATGCCGGGCCCGTTCGCCGCGGCCGTCTTCGATCTGGACGGCACCCTCATCGACAGTGAGACGCGCAGCCGGGAGAGCTGGCTGCAGGTGTTCGCCGCCCGTGGTATCCCCCCGGACGAGGCGCTGATCAGGTCGTTCGTGGGCCGCCGCGGGATCGACATGCACGGCCTGCTCCGGGAGCGGTTGCCCGGGCACGATCCGGCTGAGCTGATGGCGGCCTCCAGCGAGCATTTCCACGCCCCGCACCACTCGCCGCTGCGCCCGCTGCCCGGCGCGGTCGAGCTGATCCGCACGCTGGCGGTGGCTGGCGTCCCGCTCGGCCTCGTCACCTCCGCGGGCCGCCGTTATGCCGAACGGACCCTGCGGGACCTGGGCGTCTGGAAGTCCTTCGCCGTGGTGGTGACGGCCGAGGACGTCCGGGTGGGCAAGCCCGACCCGGAGGGGTACCGGGCCGCCTGCGCCGCGCTGGGCTTCCCGCCCGCGGGCTGCGTGGTGTTCGAGGACGCGCCCGCCGGCGTGGCCGCGGCCAAGGCGGCCGGCGCCTACTGCGTGGCGGTGACCACCACTCACGAGGCCGCCGACCTCGCCGGCGCCGACCTGGTGGTCACCGACCTCTCCGCCGTCACCTGGCCGCTGCGCAGCGCCGCCCGGTAACCGCTTCCGCCCCCGCCGCCCCCGCCGCGCCCGCCGCTTCCGCGCCCGCCGCGCCCGCCGCTTCCGCGCCCGCCGCTTCCGCGCCCGCCGCTTCCGCGCCCGCCGCGCCCGCCGCTTCCGCGCCCGCCGCGCCCGCCGCGGATCGCTCAGCGGTGTCGATTACCCCCCGGATCCGGGGGGTAATCGACACCGCTGACGGAATCGGGGGTCAGCCAGGCAGGCGGTGCACCTTGTGCTGGGCGGCCTGGGCCCGCGGGCGGAGCACCAGCAGGTTGACGTTGACGTGCGGCGGCCGGGTCACCGCCCAGGCCACGGTGTCGGCCACGTCGTCGGCGGTGAGCGGCTCGGCCACCCCGGCGTACACGGCAGCGGCCTTGGCCGCGTCGCCCCGGTAGCGGATGACCGCGAACTCGTCGGTGCGCACCATGCCGGGCGCGATCTCGATGATCCGGACCGGCTGGTCGTACAGTTCCAGCCGCAGCGTCGCGGCCATCGCGTGCTCGGCGTGCTTGGCCGCGGCGTAGCCGCCGCCACCCTCATAAGCGACGAAGCCGGCGGTGGAGGACATGACCACGATGGTCCCCGCCCCGCTGGCAATCAGCTTGGGCAGCAGCGCCTGGGTCACGTGCAGCGTGCCGAGCACGTTCACGTCGTACATGGCCTGCCAGTCGGCCGGGTCGCCGTCCGCGACGGTGTCCGCGCCGAACGCGCCGCCCGCGTTGTTGACCAGCACGTCGCAGCGGTCCAGGCGGCCGGCGAACGCGATGGCCGCTTCCCGGTCGGTCACATCCAGCACCACCGGGTCGGCCTGGCCGCCGCGGCCGCGGATCTGCTCGGCCAGTTCCTCGATCCGGTCCGAGCGCCGGGCGGCCAGCACGACGTGGTAGCCGGCTTCGGCCAGCTTCGCCGCGGTGGCCGCGCCGATCCCGCTGCTTGCCCCGGTGATCACGGCAACTGGTGTCATCCGCCCGCCTTTCGAGTCCGCTGACCGCTGCCCCGATTCTGCCAGGGCGCCGGCGCCGGCGCCGGGCCGCGGCGTGCCGGGCTGCTCGGCCCGGGGCGGGGCTCACCGAGCCGGCCGCCGGTATCGTGCCCGGCCCGGTGACCAGGCAGGCAAGGGCACCCGGATCGGTGCCGACCAGCGGTTTGGCCAGCTTGGGCGGGGTCGCGAAGGCGGCCGCGGACAGGTCGGGCAGGTCCAGCATGTTGTTGGCGTTGGCGGTGGCGGTGGCGGTGGCGTCCCGCCGGGTGCGGGCGGCGAGGTCCCACTTGGCCTCGACCAGGGCCAGGATGCTGGTGCGGTCGAAGATCTGGTGCGAGATGTAGCGCGGCCGGGCCCAGGGGGAGGGCTCAGCCGCGGGTCCGGGCGAGCAGGTCCGCCGCTGAGCGGGTGTTCAGCACCCGGTCGGCGGTGATCCCGGCCGCTTCGGCGCGGATGCACCCGTTCTCCAGCCAGTCGAGCTGGCCAGGGGCGTGCGCGTCGGTGTCGATGCTGAACACGCAGCCCATTTCGGCGGCCAGGCGGAGCAGGCGGCCGGGCGGGTCACGGCGTTCCGGGCGGCAGTTGATCTCCACCGCGACGCCGGCGTCGCGGCACGCTTCGAAGACCGACTCTGCGTCGAACTCCGATTCGGGGCGTCCCCGGCCGGTCAGCAGCCGGCCGGTGCAGTGCCCCAGGATGTCCACGTGCGGGTTGAGTACCGCCACGACCATCCGCTCGGTCATCGGCCCGGCGGGCATCCGCAGCTTGGAGTGCACGCTGGCCACCACGACGTCGAGCCGGGCCAGCAGGTCGTCCCGCTGGTCGAGTGAGCCGTCCTCCAGGACGTCCACCTCGATCCCGGTCAGGATCCGGAACGGCGCCAGCCGGGCGTTGAGCGCGCCGATGAGATCCAGCTGGGCGTGCAGCCGCCCGGCGGTCAGCCCGTTGGCCACGGTCAGCCGCGGCGAGTGGTCGGTGAGCGCGATCCATTCGTGGCCCAGCTCGCGGGCCGCCTCGGCCATCTCCTCCGGGGGGCTGCCGCCGTCGGACCAGTCGGAGTGGGTATGGCCGTCACCGCGCAGCGCGGCGCGGAGCGCGCTCGGCCCGCGGCGCGCCCCGGTGCTAGGGGAGGCAGCCGCCTCGTCCAGGAGTTTGGCCAGGTAGGCCGGCTGCTGGCCGTTCGCCGCCTGGGTGATGACCTCGGCCGTGGTGGTGCCGATCCCGGTCAGCGCCTGCAGCGTCCCGGCGCGGACCCGCTGGTCCAGCTCACCGGCGGGCAGGTCGCGGACCACCTGGGCGGCCCGCCGGAAGGCCCGCACCCGGTACGTCGGTGCCCCCGCCCGCTCCAGCTGGAACGCGATGTCGCGCAGTGCCTGCACCGGATCCATCCGGCCTCCGGGTACCTGGATGAGCTGATCATGCCTGCCCCGGATATTCAGAGCAAGCACAGAAACACTGCCAACAGCCAACAGAAAGCCGGGGGCAATTCTAGAAGCGTGAGGCCGGAAGGAACCGCCGCCGGCCAGGAGACCGATAAGGAGAGGGAGCCGTGACCGGCATCGTGTGGCTCAACTTCCCCATCATCGCCCTGATCGTTGCGGGCATCGTCGGGGTGCCGCTGTGGCTGACCTTCAAGCGCCCGCACACCCACCCGGACTACGCGGAGGCGCACGCCCACTACCGCGCCAAGGCCGCGGCGCAGGCGCACATCAGCGACTTCGTGACCCACGAGAAGGTGTCGGCGATCCACGGGCTTACCGTTGCCCGGCAGCACTTGGCCCCGCGCAGCGCCGTGCCCGGCCGCCGGCACGCGGCCCAGCCCACCGCGCGCACCCACCCGGCGGGGTTCCCGGCCCAGCAGCGTAGCGACGCCGCCGAAACCCGGTGACGGGGATGCGGGGGGGAGGACCGCCTGGTAACCGGCGGCACCGGCGGCACGGCGAGAGTCCAATGGACCTCGCCGTGCCGCATTTTGGGCCGTCACTATCATCGAGTCGTGCCCGTCACTGGCCCGTCCGCCGTGGCCGATCCCCGTCCCGCGGTCCGCGGCTTGATCACCGACTGGGGCGGCGTCATGACCAACCCGCTGCCGGAGACGGTCCGGGCCTGGATCGAGGCGGACAGGATCGACTTCGACCGCTACCTGGCCGTGATGCGGCCCTGGATCAGCGCCGCCTACGACGGCACCGGCGTGCTCAACCCGATTCACGCGCTGGAGCGCGGTGAGTGCAGCGACGCCGAGTTCGAGCGGCTGCTGGCCGCGGAACTCGTGTGCCGGGACGGGACGCCGGTGGCCGCGGACGGGCTGCTCGGCCGGATGTTCGCTGCGTCGGTGCACTCGGAGGCCATGCAGCAGCTGCTCCGCGCGGTGCGCGGGGCCGGCCTGCGCACCGCGCTGCTCTCCAACTCGTGGGGCTTCAGCGACTATCCCCGGCAGCTGTTTCCCGAGCTCTTCGACGTGGTGGTGCTGTCCGGCGAGGTGGGCATGCGCAAGCCGGAAGAGCGGATCTTCCAGCACGCCGCCGGCCTGCTCGGGCTGGCCCCGGGCGAGTGCGTGTTCATCGACGACATTCCGGCCAACGTGCTGGCCGCGGAGGAGACCGGGATGACGGGGATCCTGCACACCACCCCGGCCGAGACCGCCCGTCGGTTGGCCGCGCTGCTGGGGTTGCCGGGCCTGGCCGGGACGCCCGTGGCCGAAACGCCGTCGCGGTAACGCGGCCGCGGCCTAGCCTGGCGCGGTGGCTGACTACCCGGGCCCGTCCAGTCCTGGACGTTCGGCCAACATGCGGGCGATCCGGCGGACCGGAACCAAGCCCGAACTGGCGCTGCGCAGCGCGCTGCACCGGCAGGGCTACCGGTTCCGCAAGGATTTCCGGCTGGACCTGAGCGGCGGCGCCCGGGTCCGCCCGGACATCGCCTTCACCGCACGCCGGGTCGCGGTGTTCGTGGACGGCTGCTTCTGGCACGTCTGCCCGGAGCACGGCCGGGACCCGCGGGTCAACGAGTGGTACTGGGCGCCCAAACTGCGCCGGAACATGGAGCGGGACCGAGCCGCCGACGCGGCGCTGCGCGCCGCGGGCTGGCAGGTGGTCCGGATCTGGGAGCACGAGCCGCTGAATGCGGCGGTGGCGGCTGTGGTGGCCGCGCTGGGCGGGGAAACCCCGCCGCCTCCGGCCGCCGATGGTGGCACACTGCCAGCAACCGGCCGGGCGGGCGGGCCGTCCGGGGGCGCTGGCCCCCAGGCCCCGGGCGCGAGCGTCGGCTGACCCATCGAGCAGCGGGAACAACCATGCGTGTCTACCTGCCGGCCACGGTGCCGGCGCTCGTCGGCGTGCTCCGCGACGGCGAGATCGGCCCCGCGCCGGTGCGGGCGTTCGCGGTCACCCCGGCCCTCCGCGAGTGGTATGCCAGCGGTGACCAGGAAGAACTCGAGTACGTCGCGATGACACACGCCGCGCGAGGGTCGTTGCGTATGTTGCTGGACGATCCCGCAGCGCCCCGTCGGCGGGTGGTGCTGGCCGCGGAGGTGCCGGACGACCAGGTCGAGGCCAAGGGCGGCTTCGACGAGCCGACGCGGGTGCTGATTTCCGCGCCGGTGCCGTTGCGCCGGGTCGTCGCCGGCCATCTCGACGACCGCCTCGCCGCGGCCGACGTGGCGGCCGCCGCGCAGGCGCTGGCCGCCGCGGAGGCGGGTGACGACGATGCGCAGTTCGTGGTGGACGGGGCGGACGGGCACGAACTGCAGTGGTACGCCACCCAGGAACTGGGCTATGCCTTGGATGAGTTAACCTAATCTAGGTTAGGCTAACACAGTGTACTTCGACATCCTGATGCTGCGCGTGCTGGCCGACGCGCCGCGGCACGGCTACGAGATCAAGAAGCAGGTAGAACGGATCCTGGGCGGCCGGTCGATCAACAACAACACGCTGTACCCGGCGCTGCGGCGGTACGAGGGTGACGGCGTGGTGCAGCGGGTGGCCGCCGAACGCGGTCCCGGACGGCCGCCACGGACCATCTACCGGCTCACCGACACCGGTCACGACCTGCTGCAGTCGATGATCCGTGACGCCGACCCGGCGCTGCTGGCCGACGAGAACGAGTTCCAGATGCGGGTCGCCTTCTTCGCCGACCTGGCCCCCGGCGAGCGGCTGGCCATCATCCGGGTGCGCCGTGGCCTGGTCGAGGAGTCGCTGGCCCGGCTCACCGCGCTGCGTCCCGCCGCCGCGGCGGAGCCGTGGGGATTGCGGGTGATGGACCACAACCTGTCGGCCGCCCGGCAGGAGCTGGTCTGGCTGGATGAGCTGGCCGCGGCCGCCAGCGCCACCGGAGCCCCGGCCGACCGGAGCCCCGGCCACCGGAGCCCCGGCCACCGGAGCCCCGGCCACCGGAGCCCCGGCCGACGGACCCCCGGCCGACTCGGCCTCCGCCGCCGGGACCGGGCCGTGACCACCGTCCCGGCGCGCCCGGCGGCCGCGGCCCGGCGCCCCGGCCTCCCGGCGGGACTGCTGGCCCTGGTCTGCCTGGCCGGCCCGATGCTCTCCATGCTCGATTCCTCCGTGGTCAACGTCGCGGTGCCGGTCCTCGTCGCCGAGCTGCACACCACGCTCGCCGTGGCCGCCTGGACGCTCAGCGGCTACCTGCTCGGCCTGGCCTGCGGGCTGGCCGCCAGCCCGTGGCTGGTCCGGCGCTTCGGCACGCTGCCGGCCTACCGGGGGACGCTGATCGGCTTCACGGCAGCCTCGGCCGCCTGCGCGCTGGCGCCCACCGCCGCGCTGCTCATCACCGCCCGGGTGGCGCAGGGCCTGGCGGGCGCGCCGATGGTGCCCCTGGCGATGGGGTTGCTCCTCGGCCGGGAGGGCACCGCCCGGACCATGCCGGCCAGCGCGGGCCTCATGCTGTTCGCCGCCCCGGCGCTCGGCCCGGCGCTCGGCGGGCTGCTGCTGTCCGCGTTCGGCTGGCGCTCAGTGTTCCTGGTCAACCTGCCGGTCGGCGCGATCGCCCTGGCCGGCATGCTGGTCCTGGGGCGCGTGCTGCGGCGGGTGCCGCAGCGCAGCGGCCCGTTCGCCGAGCGCGGCGACCCGGCGGCGCGGCTGGACCTGCCGGGGCTGATCCTGCTGGCCGGCGGGCTCGGCCTGGCCACCTACGGGGCCAGCGAGGGCCCGGCCCGCGGGTGGCTGTCGGCGGCGGCCGCCCCCGCATGGGCGGGCGGGCTGGCGCTGGTCGCCGGCTACGCGCTGCGGTTCCGGGCCCGGGCCGCCCAGGCCGGGCCGCCGGCCGCGGTCAACCTGAGCGTGCTGGGCGTCCCGCGCCGGGCGGTCACCCTCGGCCTGGCCTGCATCGCCAGTGTGGTGCTGTTCGCGGTGCTGTTCCTCGCGCCGGTCTACCTGCAGGACATCCAGCACGCCTCCACCCTGGTCACCGGCCTGGTGCTGCTGCCGCAGGGCGTGGCGATGGGCCTGGCCAGCTGGCTCGGCCACCTGGTGGTGGAGCGCGGCGCGGACCGGCCCGCCCTGCTCACCTGGAGCGTCTGCGGCGGGTTCGCGCTGCTCTCGGTGACCACCCTGGCCATGGTGCTGCTCAGCGCGGGCACCCCGCCCTGGGTCACCGCGCTGGCGCTGTGCGGCCGGGGCGCCGCGCTCGGCCTCACCATCCAGCCCCTCATCCGGGGCGTGCTGGGCGATCTCGATGCGCACGCGCTACCCGATGCGAACACCCTCTTCGCTATCTCCGAACGATTGTCCGGTTCCTTTGGCATCGCCCTGCTGGCGACGTTCTACGCGGCTCGTGCCCGGACCACCGGGCAGCCGGTCGCGGCCTTCCACGACTGCGCGCTGGCGCTGGCCGCCGCGGCCGGGGCGGGGACCGTCGCGGCGCTGGCGCTGGCCCGGCGGCCCCGGCCCGCAGCGGGGTAAGACCATCCCGGGTGGCGTGCGACCATGGAGCCACCGCCGTCAATGTCGCAGTTCGGGGAGATCCTCATGGACGCCGTCAGCAACGTACCGCCGCCCGGGAACGAACCGGTCCGGCCCTACGCCCCCGGCAGCGCCGAGCGCGCCGCGGTGGAATCCAAGATCAAGGAACTGGCCGCCAGCCCGGCCGAGCTGACCATGACGGTGGGCGGCCGGCCGCGGATGGGCGGCGCGGACCGGATCGCCGTAGTCCAGCCGCACAATCACGCGCACGTGCTCGGCCACCTGGGGAACGCCACCGACACCGACGTGGCCGACGCGATCGCCGCGGCCGCCGCGGCCGCTCCGGCCTGGCGCGCGATGTCGTTCGACGACCGGGCCGCGATCTTTCTCAAGGCGGCCGAGCTGCTGGCCGGCCCGTGGCGCGCGACGATCAACGCGGCGACCATCCTGGGCCAGTCCAAGTCGGTGTTCCAGGCCGAGATCGACGCGGCCTGTGAGCTGATCGACTTCTGGCGGTTCAACGTGCACTTCGCGCGGCGGCTGCTGGCCGAGCAGCCGGAGTCGGCGCCCGGCGAGTGGGACCGGATGGAGTACCGCCCGCTCGAGGGGTTCGTGCTGGCGATCACGCCGTTCAACTTCACCTCGATCGCCGCCAACCTGCCGACCGCGCCCGCGCTGCTGGGCAACGTGGTGGTCTGGAAGCCGTCGCCGACGCAGCAGCTGGCGGCGCACCACACGATGCGGCTGCTGGAGGCGGCCGGGCTGCCGCCCGGCGTGGTGAACCTGGTGACCGGGGACGGCCAGGCCGTCTCCCGCGTCGCGCTGCCCCACCCGGATCTGGCCGGCATCCACTTCACCGGGTCCACCGGCACGTTCCAGCACCTGTGGCGGAGCGTCGGCGAGAACATCGCGTCCTACCGCGGCTACCCGCGGCTGGTCGGTGAGACCGGCGGCAAGGACTTCGTGATCGCGCACCCGTCGGCCGACCCCGGCGTGCTGACCACGGCGCTGATCCGCGGCGCCTTCGAGTACCAGGGGCAGAAATGCTCCGCGGCCTCGCGGGCCTACGTCCCCCGGTCGGTGTGGGAGACGATGCGGGACTCCTTCGCCGCCCAGGTGGACTCGCTCACGGTGGGGGACGTGGCCACCGACCTGTCCCTGTTCATGGGGGCGGTCATCGATGAGCGGGCCTTCCGGCGGCTGTCCGACGCGCTGGCCCGGGCGCGCGCCGTCCCGTCCATCCGGGTGCTGGCGGGCGGGGACGCGGACGCCGCGCACGGCTACTTCGTCCAGCCCACCGTGCTGGAGTGCGCCGACCCGGCCGATGAGGTGTTCGCCGTCGAGTACTTCGGGCCGATCCTGGCCGTGCACGTGTTCGAGGACGCCCGCTACGACGAGGTCGTGGCCCAGGCCGCGACGGTGGCCCCGTACGCGCTGACCGGGTCGATCATCGCCCAGGACCGGGCCGCCATCGCCGCGGCCAGCGAGGCGCTCCGGTTCGCCGCGGGCAATTTCTACATCAACGACAAGCCGACCGGGGCCGTGGTCGGCCGCCAGCCGTTCGGCGGGGCGCGGGCCAGCGGCACGAACGACAAGGCCGGCTCGATGTGGAACCTGGCCCGCTGGGTGAACGCGCGGGCCATCAAGGAGCTGTTCGCCCCGCCCACCGACTACCGGTACCCGCACATGGGCTGACCGGCAGGCGGCGAGCGGGGCGGCCCCCGTCACCTGGTGGGCTCGTGTGGCGCGGTGTTGGTCCACCCGCTGCTGACCCGCTCGTTGCAGGTGAGCACCGAACCGGGCGGCAGGCCGAGCAGGGGCGTCACGGTGATGTTTTCGTCGCTGAGCAGGTCGCCGTTGGCCGGGTCGATCACCTCGTAGTCCACCGCTCTGCCCCGCGTGGCCTGAGCGTGTTCACCGGTAGGTAACTTGTTTGTATGGGTTCAACCCATACAATCGGGTGGTGCTGATCCGCGTCGACCCGGCCTCGACGTCGCCGCTGTACCAGCAGATCGCGCAGCAGATCCGGGGCGCGCTGGCGACAGGCGCGTCGGCCCCCGGCCAGCGGCTGCCGCCGGCCCGCGACCTGGCGGTCACCCTGCAGGTCAACGTGCAGACGGTGCTTCGCGCCTACGCGGAACTGCGGGACGAGGGGCTGGTCGAGATGCGCCGCGGCCGGGGGGTGACGGTCCTCGGCCGGCCGGACCGTGCGGGCCTGGCCGACCAGGCCCGGCAGCTCATCGCGGCGGCCCGTAGCCTCGGACTGTCCGATCCGGAGATCCACGACCTGGTGCGGAGTCAGCTATGACCGGGGGATCCGGGTCAGCGCCGCGCCGCGGCCGCCCGGGCGGTGTGGACTGGCGCGGCGTGGACTGGCGCGCCGTGGCCGCCACGGTGGCCGGCCTGGCCGTCGTGGTGGTGGCGGTGGCGCCGTTCCTGCTCTGGTGGCACCGGCTGCCCAGCCCGATGGCGGTGCACTGGAACGCGTCCGGCCGGCCGGACGGGGCGGTGCCCAGGGGTGCGGCGGCCGCTTTGAGCATCATCCCGGCGGCGCTGTGCGGCCTCGCCGCCGCCACGCTGTGCCTGCCCACCGCGGCCGGCTTCCGGTCACCAGCCAGCGGTACCGCCACCAAGCTGGCCTCGATCCTGGCCGGGATCGGCACCCTGCTGGCCGTCACCGGCTGGGCCACCGTGGCGGCCAACGCGGACGCGGCGTCGTGGCACGCCGCCTCGCGGCTCAGGCTCTCCGCCATCGCGCTCGGTGTGCTGCTCGGCATCGCCGTGCTGCTCGCCATGGCCTGGCTGACCCAGGCGCGGCCGCCCGCCGCGGCCGTGACGCCGCGGCCCGCCGCGGCCCGGCCGGGCCCGGCCAGCGAGCCGCCCGCCCCGGGCCAGCGAGCCGCCTGGGCCGGCCGGGCCCGGCTGACCTGGTGGGTGCCGGTCGTGCTGATCGTGGCCGCGACGGTCAACGTCGTCCTGGCCCTGTATCGCGGCTTCACCCTGGTGCTGGTCATCCCGCTCGCCCTCCTGCTCCTGGTCTACCTGGCGCTGGGCTGGATCCGGGTCACCGTGGACCGGCGCGGGCTGCGCATCCACTACGGGCTGCTGCCCTGGCCGGTGACGGTGTTCCCGCTGGCGCTCATCAGGCAGGCGGACCGGATCGGCCTCAAGCCGATGCAGTGGGGCGGCTGGGGCTACCGCGGCAGCCGCCGGGCGCTGCGCCGGTCCGCCGTCGTGCTGCGCGGCGGAGACGCCATCCGGCTGCTGCTCACCGACGGCACCGAGTTCGCCGTCACCGTGGACGATGCCGCCGCCGGGGCCGGCCTGCTCGCCGACCTGCTGGCCGGTGCCCCGGCGGGCGGCTGACCGCCCGATCCGGACGGCCGGGGCGGGTGCCCCGCCCCGGCCGCGCCAGCGGGACCGGCCCGGATGGCCCTCAGGGCCGGGCCGGATGTCAGCGCCGCCCGGCCCGGGCCAGCGCGTCCTCGGCCTGCGCGGCCAGGACGCCGGCCAGGCCGGTGGCGGAGGGCAGGTCACGGACCAGGTCGATGGCCTGTCCGGCCCAGACCGGCCGCGGCGGCAGGTCGCCGCGGGCCACGCCGTCCCGGTACGCCTGCCCGGCGTCCGCGTCCCCGGCCAGTTCGTCCTCCCGGCCGCGCCACTGGTCGAGGAACGGGTGTGTGAGCGTGCGCGCCGAGTACCGGGCTGGCCAGCGTGAGCCGCGGGCTATATCGAGTACGCGGCTGCGCTCGGTGTCCTCCCCACCCGCGGCCACGATCGCCTTCTTGGCCGCTGGATCGGCCAGTGACTCGGCGGTGGCCTGGAACCGGGTCCCGACCAGCGCTCCGGCGGCGCCGAGCGCCAGCGCGGCGGCCACCCCCCGCCCGTCCGCGATCCCGCCCGCGGCCAGCACCGGGACCGGTGCGGCCAGATCCACCACGACCGGTGCAAACGGCAACGTGGACCAGCCGCGCTGGGCGCCGTGCCCGCCCGCCTCGGATCCCTGCGCCACGATCACATCGGCGCCCAGGTCCACCGCTTGCCGGGCCTCCTCCAGGTCGGTGACCTGGAGGATGAGCGCCGCGCCGGCCTGGCGCACGAGCTCGGCGAACGGATGCGGGTCACCGAAGGACAGCATGACCGCGCGGGGCTGCCACGCCAGCGCGTGCTCGACCGCGTCCCGCTCGATCGCCCAGCTCAGGAACCCGACTCCCCATGGCTGGCGGGTGCCGTTCGCGACCAGCGGCAACTCGCGGTCCAGCCAGGCCCGGTCCCCGGTGCCGCCGCCCAGCAACCCCAGCCCGCCCCCGTTGCTGACGGCCGCCGCCAGCGCGCCACCGGCCGAGCCGCCCATGGGGGCGAGCGCGATCGGGTGCCGCACCGGGAACAACTCCGTGAACGCCGTGGAGAGGGTCATGACCGCTATGGTCCCCCGGCGGGGTTGGTGCTGGCGAGCAGCTCCTTGAGAGCGGTGCGCGGGTTCTTGAGGTGGTGCGCTGGCCGGCCGGAACCGGTGACCGGCCGCCGCGGCCTGGGCGCGGGGCATAGGCTGGCAGCGCCGCCGGGAGAGATGCAGGCCGACGCCCGGGCTGGCCGCCCGCCTGCCCCTGGCACCCGTGACCGATCTCGGAGGTCCCGATTCACCGCCTGGTCCTCTGGAACATCGACCTCACCCTGCTGGACGTGAACCGGGTGGCCCGGGACGCATACGCGGTGGCGTTCCAGCGGATCACCGGGCGCCGGCTGATCCGGCTGCCGCAGACGGCCGGGCGGATAGAGTCGGAGATCTTCTTCGAGGCGCTGGCGCTGAACGACCCGGCCGTGGCGGCCCAGGCACCACGGGCCGACACGACGGGCGGCGATGAGCTGCTGGCCCGGTTCGGCGCGGAGTTCGCCCGCGCGTTCGCCGACCGCCGGGACCAGCTGCCTGAGCAGGGCCGGCTGCTGCCGGGAGCGGCCGAGGCCGTCGCCGCGGTCAGCCGCCTGCCGGGCGTGGTCCAGTCCGTGCTGACCGGGAACTTCCAGCCGAACGCCCTGGTGAAGCTGAACGCCTTCGACCTGACCCGGTTTTTCGACACCGAGGTGGGCGGGTACGGGTCGCAGGTGTATCCCAAGGGCGCCCAGCTACTGATGACCCGGACCCGGGCGGCCGAGAAGTACGGCACGGTGTTCGACGAGCAGCACACCGTCTACCTGGCCGACTCCGTCCGTGACGTGGCCGCGGCGCGGGCCGGCGGGGCCCGGTGCGTGGCCATCGCCAGCGGGCGGTCCACCGTCAGCGAGCTGCGCGCGGCCGGGGCGGACCTGGTCTTCGCGGACCTGGCCGACACCGCGGCGGTGACGGCGGCGGTGGACCGGCTGACCCTCGCCGCGGCCGGCTGACCCTCGCCGCGGCCGGCTGACCCTCGCCGCGGCCGGCTGACCGGCCGGACCGCCGCGGAGTGGGCTAAGCCACGGCGGCTATGGCCGGCCCTCACATTGCGGCCTGCCCGGCGACCCCCGATGCTGGGGCCTATGCCAACCGACAACGAGGTCACCCGGTTGCTCGGCCCGGATTACGGCACGGTGCTGTGGCAGCCCAGCCCGGAGCGGGCCGAGCGGGCCCGCCTCACCCGGTACCAGCACTGGCTGCGGGAGCGCGGCGTTACCACGGACGGCTACCAGGAGCTGTGGGACTGGTCGGTGCGCGACCCGGCCCGGTTCTGGGATTCCGTCTGGGACTACTTCGGCGTGCTCGGCCAGCGCGGCCCCGGCCCGGCCCTGGCCGGCCAGCTGCCGGATGCCCGCTGGTTTCCCGCCGCGACGCTGAACTACGCGCGCAACGCGCTGCGCACCGCGAACACCCACCCGGACCGGCTCGCCATCATCGCCTGTGCCGAAGGCGCCGAGCCGCGCCGGATCAGCTACGGGCAGCTCGCCGCCGAGGTCGCCCGGGTCCAGGCCGCGCTGCTCGCGCTCGGGGTGCGGCGCGGCGACCGGGTGGCCGCCTTCCTGCCGACCATCCCGGAGGCGCTGATCGCCATGCTGGCCACCGCCAGCCTCGGCGCGATCTGGTCGTCCTGCTCCCCGGACTTCGGCCCGCGCAGCGTCATCGACCGCTTCGCCCAGATCGGGCCCAAGGTCCTGGTGACCGTCGGCGGCTACCGGTACGGCGGGAAGGAGTTCAGCCGGGACGAGGCCGTGGCGGAGATCATCGGCGGGCTCCCCGGGCTGGCCGCGGTCATCACCGTCGGCGGCCGGCCAGCCGGCCCGGCCGCCGCGGCGGCCGCCGCCGGGGCCGGCGCGGCCGCCCTGGACTGGGAGAACCTGCCCGGCCTGCCGGGCCCCGGGCTGGAGTTCGACGCGGTGCCGTTCGATCACCCGCTGTGGGTGCTGTACTCCTCCGGGACCACCGGGCTGCCCAAGGCGATCATGCACGGGCACGGCGGGATCGTGCTGGAGCACCTCAAGGCGCTCGCCTTCCACCAGGACCTGGCCGACGGCGACACGTTCTTCTGGTACACCACCACCGGCTGGATGATGTGGAACTACCTGGCCGGCGGCCTGCTGGCCGGGTGCACCGTGCTGCTCTACGACGGCAGCGCCACCTACCCGGGCACCGACGCGCTGTGGCGGCTGGCCGCTGAGCACCGGGTGACCTATTTCGGCACCGGCGCCCCCTACCTGATGGCCTGCGCCAAAGCCGGGCTGTCCCCGGGCCGCGACCTGGACCTGTCCGCGCTGCAGGGGATCGGCTCGACCGGCTCCCCACTCGCCCCGGAGGGGTTCGCGTGGGTCTACCGGGAGGTCAGCTCGGACCTGGTGCTCGGCTCGTTCTCCGGCGGCACCGACCTGTGCACCGGGTTCGTCGGGCCGTCCCCGGTGCTGCCGGTGCGGGCCGGCATCATCGCCGGGCGCTGCCTGGGAGCCCGGGTGGAGGCGTACGACGAGGCCGGCCGCCCGGTCATCGGGCAGGTCGGGGAGCTGGTGCTGACCGCCCCGATGCCGTCCATGCCGGTCGGCTTCTGGAACGACCCGGGCGGGGAGAAGTACCACGCCAGCTACTTCGCCGCCTATCCCGGGGTATGGCGGCACGGCGACTGGATCACGATCCTCCCGGACGGCGGCTGCGTCATCTACGGCCGCTCCGATGCCACGCTGAACCGCGGCGGCGTGCGGATGGGCACCAGCGAGTTCTACCGGGTGGTGGAGCGGCTGCCGGAGATCACCGACAGCCTCGTGGTGGACACCGGCACGCTCGGCCGGGACGGGCGGCTGGTGCTGTACGTGGTGCTGGGCCCCGGCCGCCAGCTCGATGACGAGCTAACCGGCCGGATCCGCGGTGCGCTGCGCGCCGAGCTGTCGCCGCGGCACGTGCCTGACGAGATCCACCAGGTCCCCGGGATCCCACGCACGCTGTCCGGCAAGAAGCTGGAGGTCCCGGTGCGCAAGATCCTGCTCGGCACCCCGGTGGCGCAGGCCGCCGATCCGGACGCGCTGGCCAACCCGGAAGTGCTCGCCGTGTTCGCCAGCGCCACGGACCCCCGCTACAGTCAAGGTCAGGCGCGGCGCAGTGATGAGGGTGATTGAGGAAGCGCGTGAGAACACCACAAGGGCGTGGTGCGGCCTCAGGCGGTCACCGGCCTCCGGCCGTAGCTGACGGAGCAGCGCCGGGCGTCCAGGCAGCGGATGGCCGCCACGGTGGCCCCCAACCGCGCCGCTTCGGCGAGGAAGGCGGGCTGCTCACCTACGGCGGCTACCTGCGGCTGCCGGAACTGCTCGCCCTCCAGGTGCCGGAGGCTGATCCACCGGCCCACGACGAGCTGCTGTTCATCACCGTGCACCAGGTGTACGAGCTGTGGTTCGGCCAGCTGCTGCACGAGCTGGCCGCGGCCCGGGACGCGATGGCGGCCGGGGCCACCTGGCGGGCCCGGCACCTGCTGCGCCGGGTGCACGCCATCGAGCGGCTGCTGATCGCCCAGGTGGACATCCTGGAAACGATGACCCCCCAGGACTTCCTGGAGTTCCGTGCCCTGCTCGCCCCGGCCAGCGGTTTCCAGTCGGTGCAGTACCGGGAGCTGGAGTTCCTGTCCGGGCTCAAGGACGAGCGCTTCCTGGCCCGGTTCCGGGCGCCGACCGACGCGGAGCGGGCCCGGCTGCGCGCCCGGCTGGACGAGCCCACCGTCTGGGACGCGTACCTGGCGCTGCTGCGCTCCCGCGGGCTGGCGGCCGGCAGCGACGAGCAGATCCTGGCCTCACTGCGCGAGCTGGCCTACGACCGGGGGCGCCACGACGACCTCTGGCAGGTGGCCGAGGATCTGCTCACCCATGACGAACTGGCCGGGCTATGGCGGGCCCGGCACGTCACCATGGTGGAACGCCAGATCGGGACGAAATCCGGAACCGGCGGGTCGTCCGGGGCGCCGTACCTGCGAGCCCGGGTGCCGGTGCGCTACTACCCCCTGCTGTGGGAGCTCAGGGACGTTCTGTGACCACAGGGAGCGTGAGAAATGTCGGACATGGCCGTGAATGACCCCCCCGTCGCCAGCCGCGACGAGCTGCTGACCGCGGTGGCCGAGCGGGCCGCCGCCCTGGCGACGCCGGACCTTTACGTCGGTGACCTGGCACAGTACCTGCACGCCTACTACCGGCACGTCCCGGTCGAGGACATGGTCGTCGCCGGGCCGCAGCGGCTCGCCGAGGTGGCGCTGGAGCAGGCCCGGCTGGCCGCGCACCGCCCGCAGGGCCGGGCCCTGGTCCGGGTCCGCACGATCGCCGAGGGCGGCGCCACGTTCGAGCCCGGCCGCGCCTCGGTCGACATCATGACCGACGACATGCCGTTCCTCATCGACTCCCTCACCATGGAGCTGGCCCGGCACAATCTGGACAGCTACCACGTCGTCCACCCGCAACTGGTGGTCCGCCGGAACGCCGTCGGCGACCTGCGCGAGGTGTCCGGGGCATTGAACGGCGGCCGGAGCGGCCCGGAGGAGCTGGTCGAGTCCTGGACCCACCTCGAAGTGGACCTGCGGGCCTGCAGCGCGCCGGTGGACGTGCTGGAGATCGACCTGCACCGGGTGCTGGACGACGTGCGGGTGGCGGTGGAGGACTACCCGCGGATGCAGGCCAAGGCCACCTGGCTGGCCGACCGGCTGGCGGAGGAGGAGGGCCCCGGCCAGCCGGCCGAGACCGTGGCGCTGCTGCGCTGGCTGGCCGACAACCACTTCACCTTCCTCGGTTACCGGGAGTACGACCTGACCGAGGGCCCGGACGGAATGGCGTTGCGCCCGGTGCCGGCCAGCGGCCTGGGCATCCTGCGGCACGACCGGCGGGGCTCCAGCGCGTTCGCGTCGCTGCCACCGGAGGTGCGGGCCCGGGCCAAAGAGCCACAGCGGCTCATCCTCACCAAGGCGAACTCCCGGGCCACCGTACACCGGTCGTCCTACCTCGACTACGTGGCGATCAAGCGGGTCGGCGCGCGCGGCGAGGTGACCGGCGAATACCGCTTCCTGGGCCTCTACACCCAGGCTGCGTACCACGAGAGCATCACCCGCATCCCGGTGCTGCGCCGCAAGCTCGCCAACGTGCTGGAAGCGGCTGGGATGACCCCGGACAGCCATGACGGCCAGGACGTCATGGAGATCCTGGAGGGCTACCCGCGCGAGGAGCTGTTCCAGATCTCCGCCGAGGAGCTGACCCCGATCGCGCTCGGCGTGCTGGCGCTGCGGACACGCCGCCAGACCCGGCTGTTCCTGCGCCGGGACCGGTACGGCCGCTACATGTCCTGCCTCGTGTACCTGCCCCGGGACCGCTACACCACCGTGGTCCGGCTGCGCGCCCAGGAAATCCTGCGCCAGGCGTTCGGCGGGGTGGCGGTCGAGTACAGCGCCACCATCGGCAACTCCGCGCTGGCCCGGCTGCACGTGGTCGTCCGGGCCGAGCGTGGCCGGCCGCTGGCCGAGGTGGACACGGCCGAGCTGGAGGCCAAGATCGCCGCCGCGGTGCGCTCCTGGGACGAGGACCTGGCCGAAGAGGCGCGGGCCCGGCTCGGTGACACCCAGTCACAGGTGCTGCTGGCCGACTGCGCCGGCGCGATCCCGGAGACATACCGGACCGACGTGCCGGCCGCCTACGCGCTGACCGACCTGATCCGGGTGCGCAGCCTGCAGGAGTCCGGCGAGCAGGTGGCCTTCGACCTGTGGGAGGCGGCCGGGTATTCGGGGGGCCAGCCCGTCCCGGGCACCGGGTCCGCGGAACGGGTCTGGCGGCTGACGATCTACCGGACCGGGTCGCCGATCACCCTGACCGATGTGCTGCCCCGGCTGCAGCACATGGGGGTCGAGGTGGTGGACGAGCACCCGTACGAGTTCAAGGGCGGCGCCCTGGCGCAGCCGTTCTGGATCTACGACTTCGGGCTGCGCCGCAGCCGGGCCGGCGACGGGGAGCGGCCGGACCACACCGCGCCGGTCAAGAGCCTGTTCGAGGACGCGCTGGGCGCGCTGTGGCGCGGCCACATCGAGGACGACGGGTTCAACGCCCTGGTCCTGGACGCCCGGCTGAGCTGGCGGCAGGCCATGGTGCTGCGCGCGTACGCCCGGTACCTGCGGCAGGGGGGCACCCGGTTCAGCCAGTCCTACATCACCCGGGTGCTGCGCTCCAACACCCTGGTGACCCGGCTGCTGGTGCGGCTGTTCGAGTGCCGTTTCGACCCGGCCCGGCAGGCCGGGGACACCGGGCTGGCCGAGGCGCTCACCGAGGAGATCCGTGGTGAGCTGGACGATGTGGCCGTACTCGACCACGACCGGGTACTGCGCGCCTACCTGGGCCTGATCCAGGCCACGCTGCGCACCAACTACTTCGTGGTGCGCCCCGGCCAGCCGCCCTGCCTGGTCTTCAAGTTCGACGCGGCGGCGGTCCCGGACCTGCCCGCGCCCCGGCCGAAGTACGAGCTGTTCGTCTACTCCCCCCGGCTGGAAGCGGTGCACCTGCGGTTCGGCGCGGTGGCCCGGGGCGGGTTGCGCTGGTCGGACCGCAGCGAGGACTTCCGCACCGAGATCCTCGGCCTGGCCAAGGCCCAGGAGGTGAAGAACTCCGTCATCGTCCCCTCCGGGGCCAAAGGCGGTTTCGTCTGCAAGCGGCTGCCGGATGCCACGGACCGGGAAGCGCACCAGGCTGAGGTGCTGGCCTGCTACCGCGCTTTCATCAGCGCGATGCTGGACGTCACCGACAACCTGCAGGGCGGGCACGTGGTGCCGCCCACGGGGGTGGTCCGCTACGACGGGGACGACCCGTACCTGGTGGTGGCGGCGGACAAGGGCACCGCGACGTTCTCCGACACGGCCAACGAGATCGCGAAGAGCTACGGGTTCTGGCTCGGCGACGCGTTCGCCTCCGGCGGGTCCGAGGGCTATGACCACAAGAAGATGGGCATCACCGCCCGCGGGGCCTGGGAATCGGTCAAGTTCCACTTCGCCACGCTGGGCATCGACACCCAGGCCGCCGACTTCACCGTGGCCGGGATCGGGGACATGTCCGGGGACGTGTTCGGCAACGGGATGCTGCTGTCCCGGCACATCAAGCTGATCGCCGCGTTCGACCACCGGCACGTCTTCCTCGACCCCGACCCGGACCCGGCGGTGAGCTTCGCGGAGCGGCAGCGGCTGTTCGGCCTGCCCCGGTCCAGCTGGGCCGACTACGACGCGTCGCTGATCTCCACGGGCGGCGGGGTGTGGCCCCGGGCAGCGAAGTCCATCCCCGTCTCGGCGCCGGTCGGCCGCGCGCTCGGGCTGGACGAGTCGGTCCGCGCGTTGCCCCCGGATCAGCTCATCTCGGCCATCCTGGCCGCCCCGGTGGACCTGCTGTGGAACGGGGGGGTCGGCACCTACATCAAGGCCAGTACGCAGTCGCACGCCGACGCGGGGGACCGGGCCAACGACGCGGTGCGGGTCGACGCCCCCGCGGTCCGGGCGCGGGTGATCGCCGAGGGCGGAAACCTGGGCGTGACCCAGGTCGGCCGGATCGAGTACGCGCTGGCGGGCGGGCTGGTCAATACCGACTTCATCGACAACTCGGCCGGCGTGGACACCTCGGACCACGAAGTCAACATCAAGATCCTGCTGGCGGACAACGTCAGCCGGGGGGAGCTGCCCGCGGGAGAGCGCGGCCGGCTGCTGGCCGACATGACCGATGAGGTGGGCCGCCTCGTGCTGCGGGCCAACTACCAGCAGAACCGCGCGCTGGCGGCGTCCCGTGCCCAGGCGCCGGAGATGCTGCATGTGCACAGCCGGATGATGCGCAAGATGGTCCGGGATGGCCGGCTGCGCCGCCGGCTGGAGGTGCTGCCCGGGGACAAGGAGGTGGCCGAGCGCCGGTCGGCCGGGCTGGGCCTGACCGTCCCGGAGTTCGCCGTGCTGCTGGCCAACGTCAAGATCGGCGCGGAGCAGGAGGTGCTGGCCTCGGCGTTGCCCGACGACCCGTACCTGCGGTCGGTGCTGGCCGGCTACTTTCCGGCGCCGCTGCGCGACCGGTTCGCCGGCCAGATGGACGCGCACCCGCTGCGGCGGGAGATCATCACCACCGCGGTCGTCAACGACATGGTTGACCGGTCCGGCACCACGTTCCTGTTCCGGATGAACGAAGAGACCGGGGCATCTGTCCCCGACATCACCGGCGCCTGGCTCGTGGTCCGGGCCGTGTTCGACCTGGCCAGTTTCTGGGCCGAGGTGGAATCGCTGGACGGCCGGGTCAACGTGGCCACCCAGCTGGCGCTGCTGCTGGAAGGGCACAAGCTGGGGGAGCGGGCCGCCCGCTGGCTGCTGCACAACCGGCGGCCGCCGTTCGACATCGCCGAAACCATCGACTTCTTCGCCGGCGGCGTGCAGACCGTGGCCTCCGGGCTGCCCAAGCTGCTCACCGGCCGGGACCGGTCCGGCTTCGACGACCGGCTGGAGCAGTTCGCCGCGCGCGGCGTGCCCACCCAGCTGGCCGAGTGGGTGGCCGCCATGGTGCCCGCCTACGCGGCGTTCGACACGGTGCAGATCGCCACGGCCAGCGGCCGCAGCGTCGAGGAGACCGCCGAGGTCTACTTCGACCTGGCCGACCGGCTGCAGATCACCCGCCTCCGGGACCGGATCACCGCACTGCCCCGTGACGACCGGTGGAACACCATGGCCCGGGCCGCGCTGCGCGACGACCTGTACGCCGCGCACGCGGCCATCACCCGGAACGTGCTGGAGGTGACCGGCCCGGGCAGCCCCGAGGAGCGGCTCGCGGTGTGGGTGCGGCGCAACGACCCGGTGGTCCGGCGGTCTGCGCAGACCCTCACCGAGATCTGGGAAAGCGACCGGTTCACGGTGGCCATGCTGTCCGTGGCCGTCCGGGCCATCCGCACCCTGGTCGAGGCCAGCTCGCTGCCCGAACATCCTTCGTAAGTTGACGGGCGATCGTCCTTTCAAATGCCCTCTCTCGCGTAGGCTTTCCGGCATGGCAGGCACCGATCCGGCAAATGAGATCTCAGAGTTGTCAGCGACCCTGGCCAGCGTGGAATCCGTGCTCGACCCGGAGGCCATGCGGCGGGAGGCGGACAGCTTGCGGGAACGCGCCGCCGACCCGGGCCTGTGGGATGACCAGGAACGGGCGCAGCAGGTCACCCGGCGGCTGTCCTACCTGGAAGGCGAGCTGAGCCGCCTGGAGGGGCTGCGGCGCCGCCTGGACGACACCTGGGTGATGTTCGAGCTGGCCGAGAGCGAGCACGACGAGCCCACCCGGGAGGAGGCCACCCGGGATCTCGCCGCCCTGCGCCGGGAGATCGACCAGCTCGAAGTGCGTACCCTGCTGAACGGCGAGTACGACGCCCGGGAAGCGCTGATCACCATCAACGCGCAGGCGGGCGGGGCGGACGCGGCCGACTGGGCGGAAGGGCTGCGGCGCATCTACCTGCGCTGGGCCGAGCGGCACGGCTACCCGAGCGAGATCTACGACACCTCCTACGCGGAAGAGGCGGGCATCAAGTCCACCACGTTCGCGATCAAGGCGCCGTACGCCTACGGCACGCTCCGCGGTGAGCACGGCACGCACCGGATGGTGCGCATCTCCAAGTACGACAACCAGGGCCGCAGGCAGACCTCGTTCGCCGGGGTGGACGTGATCCCGGTGGTCGAGCAGACCGACCACATCGAGATCCCGGATGACGACATCCGGGTGGACGTGTACCGGTCCAGCGGCCCGGGCGGCCAGGGCGTGAACACCACCGACTCGGCGGTGCGGATCACCCACCTGCCCACCGGCATCGTGGTCTCCTGCCAGAACGAGCGAAGCCAGATCCAGAACAAGGCCACCGCCATGGCCGTGCTCCAGGCCAAGCTGCTGGAGCGGCAGCGGGCCGAGCAGACGGCCAAGATGAACGAGCTGCGCGGCGACACCTCCGGCAGCTGGGGCACCCAGATCCGCAACTACGTGCTGCACCCGTACCAGAACGTGAAGGACCTGCGCACCGGGCTGGAGACGGGCAACACCGCCGCGGTCATGGACGGCGAGATCGACGACTTCATCGCGGCCGAGATCCGCTGGCTGCGCAAGCAGGACAGTTAATTTCCGGGGGGCGACCCCCCTGGGCCCCCCGGGATCACCGGCTCAGCGAGACCCGCCTCCGGCGGGCCTCCCTTCACCGGTCAGATAGTTCCGGGGGGGCGACCCCCCTGGGCCCCCCGGGATCACCGGCTCAGCGAGACCCGCCTCCGGCGGGCCTCCCTGTCCCCCCGGGCTAATTCAGCGGGCGAGTTGCTGGAGCGTGACGACCAGGGCCAGCAGCGCCACGAGCAGCGCGATGAGCACGGGTGTGGACAGCCCCAGGTGGTGGTGATGATGCACTTCTGCCCGGGCCGCCTGGCAGGCCGGGCAGCGGGCCTCGACCACCGGTCCCGCACACCGGGCGCAAATCAGATGTTCGCAGCTCATCCGGGTCCCCTTCCGCGTCACCCCGGGGTCCCTCGGTCAGCGGCCACCGGTGCCACTTCAGCAGTGTTGCACGTCCGCTACCAGTTTCCCCCCTAGACTGGCCCGTGGCCAAACCGGACAGATCACCAGCCGGTGGCCGCGCGGCGTCCCCGAACGCGGCTGTCGTGTCCCCAGCAGTTCCGTCGAGCGTTGTGATGGGCCAGTGATCCACTTCGATAACGTCACTAAGACGTACCCGAACCAGAGCCGTCCGGCACTGGAAAACGTCACGATCGACGTAGAAAAGGGCGAGTTCGTCTTCCTGGTCGGGCCCTCGGGTTCGGGCAAGTCGACGTTCCTGCGGCTCATCCTCAAGGAGGAGCGGCCGACCACGGGCCGGATCCACGTGGCCGGCAAGGACCTTGCCCGGCTCAACAACTGGAAGGTTCCCTACCTGCGGCGCCGGATCGGCTGCGTGTTCCAGGACTTCCGGCTGCTGCCCAACAAGAACGTCTACCAGAACGTGGCCTTCGCGTTGCAGGTGATCGGGAAGCCCCGGCGGTTCATCCGCAAGGTGGTTCCCGAGGTGGTCGACCTGGTCGGGCTGGAAGGCAAGCATGACCGGATGCCGGACGAGCTCTCCGGTGGTGAACAGCAGCGGGTGGCGATGGCCCGGGCGTTCGTGAATCGGCCGATGATCCTGCTGGCGGACGAACCGACGGGTAACATCGACCCGGCCACCTCCATCGGGATCATGAAGGTGCTCGACCGGATCAACCGGACCGGGACCACCGTCGTCATGGCCACGCACGATGCGGCCATCGTGGACTCGATGCGCAAGCGGGTGATCGAGCTGGAGTACGGCAAGGTGGTGCGCGACCAGTCTCGCGGGGTTTACGGCCAGGCATACTGACCAGGCTGGCGCGCCCAAGCAGGGCGGGCGCCAGCGGGGGCCTGGGCGGTAACGGATACCGAGGATTACCGAGGATCAGCGACCAATGCGGGCACAGTTCGTTTTTCAGGAGGTCTGGACCGGCCTCCGGCGCAACCTGACCATGACGGTCGCGCTGGTGGTCGTCGTCGCTATCAGCCTTTCGCTGCTGGGCACCGGCTTGCTGTTCGTGCAGCAGGTGAACAACACCAGGACCTATTGGCAGGGCCGGGTCCAGCTGTCCATCTACCTGTGCACGGCGACCAGCGTGAGCCCGCAGTGCAAGGAGAACGGCCCGGCGACCACGGCGCAGCGGCAGCAGATCTACACCGATCTGATGGCGCTGCGCTCGCACGGCGTCCAGCACATCTTCTACGAGTCCCAGGCCCAGGCGTTCCACCAGTTCAAGCAGGAGTTCTCGCAGGACAAGTCGTTCGCGAGCCTGGTCACCCAGGACGAAATCCCGGACTCGTTCCAGGTCAAGCTGGCCAATCCACAGGCCGATTTCAACGTGGTGGCCAGCACCGTCGAGGGCCGGCCCGGGGTGGACAACATCGTCAACGTCGAGTCGATCCTGTCCAACTTCTACAAGCTGCTGGACGGCGCCCGGAACGCGGTGATCATCGTTGCGATCATCCTGGTCATCGCGGCGATCCTGCTGGTCGCGAACACCATCCGGCTGTCCGCGTTCAACCGCCGCCGGGAGACCGCGATCATGCGGCTGGTCGGCGCGTCCAACTTCTACGTTCAGCTACCCTTCCTGCTGGAGGGAGTCATCGCCGGGCTGGCGGGCTGGCTGATCGCGGCCGGGCTGCTGATCGCGGTCAAGACTTTGGGCCTCGACTCCCTGCAGCAGTACTTCCTGTACAACGTACGGCTCAGCGTGACCAACCTCATCGAGGTCATCGTGCTGGCCATGGTCATGGGGGTGGTCCTCTGTGGGGTCACGTCCTTCCTCACCCTCAGGCGATACCTGCGCGCCTGACGCCAGCGGACGCCAGGGCCGTGCCAGCTAACCAGCAGTCCACTACGGTCGTCGCCCGCAACCGGCGGGCCAGGCACGACTATCACATCGAGGATGTGGTCGAGGGCGGCCTGGTGCTCACCGGCACCGAGGTGAAGTCGCTGCGGGCCGGGCGGGCCTCGCTGACCGACGGGTTCGCCGAGATCTCCGATGGTGAGGTCTGGCTGCACGGAGTGCACATCCCCCAGTACACCCAGGGCACCTGGACGAACCACGAGCCCCGGCGCATCCGCAAGGTGCTGCTGCACCGCAGGGAGATCGACCGCCTGGCCAGCCAGACCGCGGAGCGCGGCCTGACCATCGTGCCGTTGTCGCTGTACTTCAAAGATGGCCGGGCCAAGGTGGAACTGGCCCTCGCCCGGGGTAAGCGGACCTATGACAAGCGCCAGGACCTGGCGCGAAAGGACGCCGCGAGGGAGGTAGAACGTGCCTTCCGGCGGCGGGGCTAATGGCGCAGCGGGCCATGGCCTCCTACCGTAGACGGGGGGCGCACGCGGCTGCGCGCAGGCCCGTGGCACCCTTCGAGGCAACCAGGCGCGCTCCGCAGCTTGCCGTCGGCGGGCGCGTCCCGCGGGACGGCGGCGTCGGGGGACTCGTGAGCGGCCTGCGCTCAAGGTCGCGGCAGCTGAAGCTGGGAGCTGCCGGGGTGGTGGTGGCTCTTCTGGTGGCCGGGATCGCCACCGGCTTCGTCAGCGGCGAGCCGTCAGCGGAACCCGCGGCCCAGGCCTTCCTGCTGGACTGGGCCCAGGGCCAGTACCGGGCGGCCGCCGCCCTGACCACCGGCACCCCGGCGAGCGTGACCGCCGACCTCAAGATCGCCTACCAGCAGCTCGGGGCGGACGCCTTCTACCTGTCGATGGGCCCGATCTCGCAGCACGGCGGCACGGCCCGGGCGCGCTTCTCCGCCTCCGTCAACCTTGGCCAGGACGGGAAGTCCTGGGACTACCAGGGCTCCTTCACGCTGCGCAAGGTCTCGTCCCAGTGGCGGGTGGTGTGGAGCCCCACCGTGATCAACCCCGGCCTGCGCCAGGGGGTCCGGATGGCGGTGGTGTCGATGATGCCGAGCCGGGCGCCGCTGCTGGACGCGGAGGGGGCCTCGCTCATCCGGCCGTCCACCGCCTATATCGCGCAGGTCCGGCCCGGCCGGCTGGCCGACCCGCAGCAGACCGCGGTGGCCTTCGCCGCCGCGACCGGGCTGGAGGCCGACCAGGTGCTCAGCGTCATCCGGGCCGCCCCGCTGAACCGGCCGCTGACGCTGGTAACCCTGGACCCGGGCAGCTACAGCAGCCTGCGTGCCAAGCTCCGCCGGGTGCCCGGGCTGAGCATCCGCCCGGTGTCGCTCCGGTTGTTCGACAGCATGGCCAGCGACGTGACCGGGTCGGTCGGTACCGAGATCACCCCCGCGCTGCAGCAGCAGGGCATCAGCTACCGGCCCGGCACCACGGTCGGTGTGTCCGGGCTGCAGGCGGTGTACCAGCACCGGCTGATCGGCTCAGCGGCGACCGCGATCGTCGCCGAGAACAGCGCTGGCCGCCAGGTGGCGGTGCTCAAGCAGTGGAGCGGCCAGCCGGGCACCCCGGTCCGCACCACGATCCGCGGCGGGGTGCAGACGGCCGCGCTGAACGCCCTGGCCGGCCAGCCGGTCGCGGCGGGCATCGTGGCCGTGCAGGCCGCCACCGGGCACATCCTGGCCGTAGCCGACCGTTCGATGCCGGGGCGGCCGCGGGTCAACCCCCTCGGCGGGCGGTACCAGCCCGGCAATGCGTTCACGATCGTGTCGGCCGCCGCCCTGCTCGCCGGCGGCCTGCAGGCCAGCACGCCGATCCCCTGCCGGGCAGACACCAGCGTCGGCGGGCGGACCTTCAGAAACGTGCCGGGCACCCCGGCCCTGGGTGACGAGACCTCGTTCAGCACGGACTTCGCCCAGTCGTGCGCGACCGCGTTCACCACGCTGTCGCAGCGGCTGAACGGCAGCACGCTGGCCGCCGCGGCCGCCAAGTTCGGGCTGGGCGCGCGGTGGAAGCTGCCGCTGCCGGCCTTCGCGGGCTCGTTCCAGGTCTCCGGCAGCCAGGCCGGGGTGGCCGCGAACAGCATTGGGGAGCAGGGCGTCGAGGCCAGCCCGCTGGCCATGGCCCTGGTCGCGGCGGGGGTGGCGTCGGGCACCTGGCGGCCGCCGGTGCTGATCACCGACCCGCCGGACCCGGGGCTCTCGCCCCGCGCGGTCGCGGCCGCGCAGACCGTCACCTCGCTGCGCCAGCTGATGCGGGCCACCGTGGCCAGCGGTGCGGCCCGCGCCGCCGACCTCGGCGGGCGCCCGGTCTACGGCCAGGTGGGCTCGGCCCAGGCCATCCCGAGCTCGCGGTTCTGGGCGCACTGGTTCGTCGGTTACCGAGGCGGGATCGCCTTCGCCATTCTGGAGCTGACCAAGTCCCCGTCCGACTCGGCGGTGCCGCTGACCGCCTCCTTCCTCGACGGCTTCCACAGCTAGACCGCCCGGCCCGGTCCGCGGGCAGCGCTAGCTCGGCCTTCCCGTCGTGATGCAGTGCCCGTTCCCCGGCGTGGTGCCGTCCTCCTGCCCCGGTGCACCGGCCCGCCTCCCCGGCGTGGTGCCGTCCTCCTGCCCCGGTGCACCGGCCCGCCTCCCCGGCGTGGTGCCGGGATGGCGGCACCCGAGCCGCGGCGCGCTGGGGATTGCGGGGCTGTGTGCCGTTATGCCGTGCCTTCTGATCGCGGAGCGTGAAAGTGATCTCGAATTTTGTAACTCAGAGCAACCATACGAGCACCGTCTGGCGTCTTACCTATTGACTGGGGGCCGCTTGGGGGGTTGCGCCTCAGTCGCCGTGATGAGAACCGGACCTCATCTCGGGGGAGGTCCGGGCGTAGACCGGCCCCGACCCTGCCGGTCGAGCCCCCGTGGGTGCATTTCGGCCACCGCCAGCACCCACGGGGGCATCTCATCGCACCTGAGGTGCCCGGCAGAAGCCGCTGACGGCTTCTGCCGGGCACCATCCATGTCCAGGACCGGCTGCCCCGCTCGCCGCAGGGAGCGGCTGCCCGCGCCGGATCCAGCGGGGCGCACCGGAATTTTGGGTGGCCGGGCGGCGTTGTGGCCAGTAACGTCGTAGTGCGGTACGTGCTGCGGCAGCTTGACAACTCAACATGAGTTACCCACATGGGGGTGACAGGCTTCGACTTCGGTGGTTGAAGCAGGGGAAGCGAGCCGAGGACGGCGGACATAACCTCGTTAACACTGTGACCGCACACCAATAAGTGCCAATGTTAAGCGCACTCACCTCGCCCTCGCGGCCTGACGCGAGTTAGGGGTTGTCAGCCCGGGAGCGCCTCCGGCCCGGTGCCTGGCATCAGCTAGGAGGATCCACCGCCCAGCCCGGTCGCGGGGCTGAGCGGGACATCGAACAGCGACTGAGCCCGTCGGCGGCCGGCCTGCCGGACTGCCGGGGCTGAGAAAATCGACGCAGGCTGCGCTCGGAGAAGCCCTGGTGATGCACTGAAGGACGCGGGTTCGATTCCCGCCACCTCCACGAGGCGGGCCATGCTGCTCGCCGGCCTTTGGCCGGCCTCGGCATGGCCCGCAGTGTTTCCCGGGGGGGACGACCCCCCGGACCCCCCCGCATGCGGGCCATGCTGCTCGCCGGCCTTTGGCCGGCTTCGGCATGGCCCGCAGTGTTTCCCGGGGGGGACGACCCCCCGGATCCCCCCCGCATGATCACCGGCTCAGCGAGACCCTCCTGCGTCGGGCCTCCCTTCCCCGGTCAGATACCCCGGGGGGACGACCCCCCGGAGCCGCGGTGCGCGGGCGGAGGTCAGCTCTGGCGCGGACGGCTGGGGGCCGGGATGCGCGCGGCGTCCAGCAACGCCTCGGCCGCGGACCGGGCGACGGCGGAGACCGATGGGTCGTGATCCATCCGCGCCGACTGGCTGGCCCCGTCGTACAGCAGGTGCAGCTGACGGGCCAGCCGGGCCGGGTCGTCCGCGCCCGCCTGCTCGGCCAGATCCGTGAACAGCGCCCGGACCCAGGCCCGGTAGTCACCCGCGGCCCGCTCGGCGGCACTGCCCGGCTTCGCTTCGGCGGTGGCCGCGGCGAAGGCGCAGCCATGGTAGGTCGGCTCGGCGATCAGCTCGCCCTGCGCCTCGAACACGCCGAGCAGCCGGTCCCGCGGGCTGTCGTACCGCTGCAGGGCGCGGGCGAATCGATCCCGGATGGTCGCATGACGGGCTCGCAGGTACGCCTGGACCAGTTCTTCCTTGCTGCCAAACGTGTTGTACAGGGTCATCTTGGCGACCCCGGCCCGCTCGATCACCTTGTCGATGCCGACCGACTGGACGCCCTCTTCGTAGAACAGCTCGTTGGCTGCGGCGAGCAGACGCTCGCGAGCGGAACCCCGCGCGCCCGTCCCGGCCATCGCACCCTCCTCCTGTACCGCTCAGTCTAATCGGGCCCGGTTCCGGCCCTCCGGTCAGTCGCAGCCGCTGCTCACCATGCGCGCCGCGGGGGCTGGCTCCGCCGCGGGGGCTGGCTCCGCCGCGAGGGCTGGCTCCGCCGCGCCGGCTGTCCCGGCGGGGCGCCCCGGCGCCTGCCCGGCGCGGCGGGGCTGGACCAGGCCGGCCAGCGCGACCGCCGCCAGCGCTATCACCGCGACGCCGTATTCGCGCGCGGTGATGAGCAGGCCACTCACGTCCACCGCGAGCACCCCGGCGATCACCGCTGGCGCGCCCAGGCCCACGTACGACACGACGTAGAGCAGCGACAGCACCCCCGCCCGCTCGTGCGGCTCGGCCTGCGGGATCACCAGCCGGATGCCTCCCTGGAAGCCGCTGCCGAAGCCGAGCCCGGCGATGGCGGTTCCGGCGAAGAAGCCGGGCAGGCTGGCCGCCCAGACCGCGACCAGGGTGAGGGCCACGCCCAGGATCAGGGCACCGATGCCGATCAGCATGACCGTCACCGCGCCTACGTTGCGGAGCGCCAGCACGGACACGGCCGCCACGCCGGCCAGGACGAACAGGCCGAGTCCGCCGAGGACCACCGAGTCCGACCCGGATATGGCGCGCAGCAGCGCCGGGCCGAGTGAGGCGTAGAAGCCGGCCAGGGCCCACACGGCCAGCAGCACCGGTGCCGACACCAGCACGCTGCGGCGCACCGTCCGCGGCAGGCTGATCTCCGGGACCATGCTGCGCAGCGCCCCGGGCTGCCGGCTGGACGTCTCCGCGATGAACAGGATGGCGACCGCCTGCGCCGCGAACAGGCCGAGCAGGATCAGGTAGATCAGCCGGGTGGGCTGCGGCAGGTACTGAACCACCAGCCCAGACACCAGAGCGCCGGTCGCGGTCCCGGTGCCCGGGGCAACCGCGTTGGCCAGCGTCCCGCGGGTGCGGTTGATGTCCAGCATGCCCGCGCCGACGGCGCCCGCCACGGCGCCGGTGGCCAGCCCCTGGATGATCCGGGCGGCCATCAGGCCGGCCACCCCGCTGGCCGTGGCGAACACGGCCATCGTCGCCGCCTGGACCAGCAGCGCGGCCAGCAGGACGGGCTTGCGCCCCACATGGTCCGAGATCTTGCCCAGAGTGATCAGCGAGGCCAGCACCGCCAGTGCGTAGACCCCGAACACCACCGTGGTCGTGATCGCCGAGAAGTGCCATTCGGCCTGGTAGAACTCGTACAGCGGAGTAGGTGCGCTGGATCCGGCCAGGAACGAGACGATGATCGAGGCGAGCACCACCAGCGAGACGGCGGGCGGCAGCCCCGGCCGCTGGCCTCCCCGGGCCGGGCGGCGGGCCGGTGCGTCGAGCGGGTGAGCGGACATCGGCAACCCTTCTGGTTCTGCGTTCGCCTCCCGCAACCAGGTAGACCGGTCTGTATATTCCGGTGCCAGGACGCGCGATTCCGTTACCAGGCAGGGAGTTGCCGGGGCGGCCGGTCTCAGGGAGTTGCCGGGGCGGCCCGTCTCAGGGAGAAGCGGCCGGGCTGGAGATGCCCAGCGACGCCGCGTCCAGCCCGGCGAGGCGGCACTGCTCCCGGGTCAGCCGGGCCAGTTTGTCGGTGTGGGTGTAGGCGTCACGGCAGAGCGCCTGGGCCTTGCCCCCGCAGGCGTGGATCAGCGAGCCGCCCATGCTGCTGGGCACGTTGAGGTTGATGCAGCCATTGGCGGACGAGGTGTAGCGGCCCGGGTGTACCGACGACCAGATGCCCCAGCCGCCCGCGACGGCTACCAGGGCCACGCCGACCAGCGCCAGCACCCACTTGCCCCGGGTGCCGAGTGACTGCCCGAAGGTTTCCGGGTTCCGGCCTCTCATGTCAACAGAGCATAAAGGGTGGCTGGTCAGCGGAATGCCGTGAACGTGGCGTAGCTCCCCAGCGCCAGCAGCGCGACCGCGGTCAGCAGCCGGGCCACCGTGGGGTTGACCAGCCGGAGCAGCCCTTTGCCGCCGGCCACCGCGATGCCGGCCACCGCGGCCATGGCCAGCAGCGCGCCAAGCCCGACCGACAGCGCTGAGTGGTAATGGACGGCCAGGTTCACCGTGAGCACCTGGGTGAGGTCGCCCCATTCGGCCAGGAAGATCACCGCGAACGCGGTGGCGGCGGAGCGGCGGCGGCGCATCCCGCCCGGCGGCAGGGCCGGGATGGTTTCGTCCCCGCCCGACCGGGCCTCGTAGATCATGAAGCCGGCCCCGGCGAGGAAGGTGAGGGCGACGGCTACCTCGACCGCCCGGTGGGGAAGGATGTCCATGAGCACGACGCCGGCCGTGGTGGCGATGACCACGTGCACGGCGAAGGCCGCCGTCGCACCGAGCCAGACGGCGAAAGGCCGTCCGCGGGTAGCCATGACCAGGGAGGCGAACATCGTCTTGTCCGGCAGCTCACCCAGGAAGATGACGGGAAAGACAGCGGCGGCGACGGCGAGGTTCACGCAGGCCCTTCCCCGGCCGGGAGGGGGGCGTGCCTTCATCCCGGCCATGGTCGTGTCCATGACTACTGGAACGAAGGTCTCGCCCACCTGCATCGGCGCAGGCCTGGCAACCGGGCGCGTGAGCGCCAGCGTGTCGATTACCGGTCGGGGGCTACTCCCCTTCACTCCCCACGATAGTGCAGGGACCACCTATGGCTGAGCCGAACCCCACGGAACGACACGAGCGCGCGGAACCTGGTGCCGGGCCCGGATCCTGGCCAGCCGACCGCAACCGGCTGGAGAGCCGGGTCCAGCGGTCTTTCGAGCGCGGCCTCAGCCTGACCCAGCTCACCGTGATCCTGCCGGTGGTGGTCCTGGCCATCAGCGGGGTCGGCGCCTTCGTCTACGCCTGCGTCTACGCGGTGGACTCGGTACGCGACATCGTCCACGAGCCGTTTCACCCGCAGAACCTGCGGCTGTTCCTGACCGAGATCGACCTGTTCCTGATCGGCGCGACGCTGATCATCGCCGCGTTCGGTCTGTACGAGCTGTTCATCGACCGGATCGATCCGGGCCCGCGCGGCCACCGGGTGCCCCCCTGGCTGGAGATGCACGACCTCAACGACCTCAAGGCCCGGGTCGTCTCCATGATCATCCTGGTCGTGGCCGTTACCTTCGCCGACATCCTGCTCGAGTTCCAGCAGGGCCCGGACATCCTGTACCTCGGGGGCGGTGTGGCGCTGGTCATCGTGGCCCTCACCGCGTACCTGCGGTACGCCTCGAACGGCGCTGGCTAGGCGGCTACGAGCCGGGCCGTCCGGCCCTGGACACCCCGCACCCCGCTGCCTATTCTTGACTGTATGGTCAGTCAGCTGCGCTATCCCCCCGCCCCACTCGACGCCACCGCCGTCCAGGAGTCGCTGCGGCCGTTCGGCCAGAGCCGGATGCTGCCCCGGGCCGCCTATACCGACCCGGCCGTGTTCGCCTGGGAGCAGCGCCACTTCCTCGGCGGCGGCTGGACGTGCGTGGGCTACGCGTCCCAGCTCCCGGGGCCCGGTGACATGCGCGCCGAGCCGGCCGGCGCGGGCAGCGTGCTGCTGGCCCGCGATGAGGCCGGCGCGCTGCACGCGTTCGCCAACTTCTGCCGGCACCGGGGCCATGAACTGCTGCCCTGCGGTGAGGTCACGCAGCAGAGCGTCATCATCTGCCCGTACCACTCGTGGACTTACGGGCTTAACGGCAAGCTCCGCGCGGCGGCCGGCTTCAAGAACCGGCCGGGGTTCGACGCGGATGCCTGGGGCCTGGTGGAGTTGCCGGTCACCGAGTGGCACGGGCTGGTCTTCGTGGACGGCTCCGGGACGGACGCGCCGCTGGCTGACTCCCTCGCCACCCTCGATCCGCTGGTGGCTCCCTACGAGCTGGAGCGCCTGGTGATCCGCGGCCGGCACGACTACGAGGTCGCGGCGAACTGGAAGATCCTCACCGAGAACTACCACGAGTGCTACCACTGCCCGATGATCCACCCGGAACTGTGCAAGGTCTCCCCGCCCAAGAGCGGTGAGAACTACTCGGCCCCGGGCGCCTGGGTGGGCGGTTGGATGGACCTGCGCGAGGGCATGGCCACGATGTCGCTGGATGGCACCAGCCGTGGCGAGGTGCTGCGCAACCTGGACGAGACCGGCCAGCGCACCGTGATCTACCTCAACATCTTCCCGAACATCCTGCTCAGCCTGCACCCCGATTATGTGATGACGCACCGGCTCACCCCGCTGGCGGCGGACCGCACGCGGATCGAGTGCACCTGGGCCTTCGCCCCAGAGGCGGCCGAGGCGGCGGGATTCGACCCTGGGTACGCGGTCAACTTCTGGGATCTGACCAACCAGCAGGACTGGCACGCCTGCGAGTCGGTGCAGCGCGGGCTGGCCTCGCCGCATGCGGTGCCCGGCCCGCTGTCGGCCGAAGAGGACGCGGTCTACCAGTTCGTCACGATGATCGCCCGTGGCTACCTGGGCCAGCAGGTCTGGAACACCGGTTCCCCCACCACCGCGGCCACCGTCGCCTGATCTCTGCCGCGCCGACCCAACATGCCGGGATAGACCTCACTAACCAGGCAAATTGCCGTCACTTTTGGGGTGCAGCGTCAGGTGAGGCGGTTCCGGCGGGTGATCAGCTGGGAGCCCGGGCGGGGGCGGTCAGGGGTTGTGGGTCGGGATGCGGCGGGGGAGGGCCAGGACGAGGATCAGGGCGAGGACGACGAAGCCCAGGTTGGTGAGCAGGGCCAGCTGGGCGCTGTGGGCGAACGCGGTCGGCACGGCCGCCGGGCCAGGCTGGATGTGCAGCGTGCCGAACAGCACCGTGCCGATGATGGCGATGCCCAGCGCGGTGCCGACCCGCTGCGCGGTGCCGAGCACCCCGCTCGCCGTCCCGGCCTCCTGGCGGGGCACCGCCGCGAGCACGAAGTCCTGGTTCGGCGCGATGGTCATGCCGTTGCCGAGGCCGGCCAGGAACAAGGGGGCGAGCAGGTACCACCCGCTGACCGCGGGCGCGGTGCGGTGCACG
This sequence comes from uncultured Actinomycetes bacterium, assembly GCA_963837515.1. GTDB lineage: Bacteria > Actinomycetota > Actinomycetes > Streptosporangiales > Streptosporangiaceae > RYN-230. Next base: position 321,742 of record CAWINT010000006.1, on the reverse strand, counting down.
ACCAGGGTGGCCAGCGCGAGCCCGATAATCACCAGGACGCACCCGGTGACCAGCACCATCCGGCCGAGCCGCGCGGACAGCTTGTCGCTCTGGGCCGCGGCGATCAGGCTGCCCACCGAGAATGGGGCGATGACCAGCCCGGTGATCAGCGCGCTGTGCCCCAGGCCTTCCTGCCACAGGATCGACAGGGTGAAGAAGACGCTGGCGAATCCGGCGAAGTAGACGATGGCGAAGACGGCTCCGGCGGCGAAGGACATCTGCCGGATCAGGGACGGCTTCAGCAGCGGGTCGCCGCCCCGCCGCTCGGCCCGCAACTCCCAGGCGGCGAGCAGCCCGAACACGACGGCGCAGCCGCCGAAGCAGGCCCAGCACCAGGCGGGCCAGCCTGCGCTCTCGCCCTCCACCAGCGGGATCAGCAACAGCAGCAGCCCGGCGGTGAGCAGGGTGAGCCCGCCCGGGTCGAAGCTGCGCCGCCGGTGCCCCCGCGCGCGGGGCAGCTGCCAGGCGGCCAGCGGGATGATGATCAGGCCGATGAACAGGTTGACCAGGAACACCCAGCGCCAGCCGTCGCTCGCCCCGGCGGCCGCGATGATCAGGCCGCCGAGCAGCGGGCCGAGCGCGGTGGACACCCCGATGGTCGCGCCCAGCACGCCGAACGCCTTGGAGCGCTGCGGCCCGGTGAAGGCCAGCTGGATGGTCGCGGCGATGGCCGGGTAGAACACGCCGGCCCCGAAGCCCTGCACGATCCGGGCCGCCACGATCTCGGCCGGGTGCTGGGCGATCCCGCAGGCCACGCTGGCCAGGGTGAACACGGTCAGGCCGGCCAGGAACATCGGCTTGTGCCCGAATCGGTCCCCCGCCCGGCCGGCGGGCACCAGGGCCAGGCCGTAGGCCAGCGCATACCCGGCCACGATCCACTCCAGGCTGGCCGAGGAGGTGTGCAGCCCAGCGCGGATGCTGGGCAGTGCGACATTGACGATCGTGGTGTCGAGCAGCGCCATGAACGCCCCGACCAGCACGATGGAGACGGCTCGCCAGCCATGTCCCGCCGGGGTGGTACCTGCTGCCTGCCGCGCGGGGCCGGTGCTGGCCGTCATTCGGGGGCCTCCTGCGGCTGGGGGGAGGATTCGGCGGCGTCCTCGGGCCGGGAGGATTGCGGGACGGGGCCGCCCACCCCGGCCCGGTAATCGGCGATGATCTTGGGTACCCGGGCCAGCAGTTCCTCGTGCCAGCGCACTTCCGCGGCGGTCCGCTCCACCACGTGGGCCACGCCCATGCGCTCGGCCTCGTTCAGGTGGGGGTCGGCGCTCTCGACCAGGTGCTCGAAGCTCGCGAGCCGGACCCGCAGCCCGTTCAGCCGGTGCGTCACCACCTGCGTCAGCGTGTCCTCGTCCAGGTCCGGGGACTGGGTCAGGGCCAGGTCGAACGGGTCGTTGGGCTGGCTCAAGGTGCGCAGCGCCTGGTCGCGGACGGCGCTCAGCGCCCGCCGCCCCTCGGGGGTGATCTCGTACACGGTCCGCTCGGGCCGGTTGCCGACCCGTTCGGTGCGGACCTCGCGGACCAGGCCTTCGTTGGCCAGCCGTTTGAGGGCCCCGTAGAGCGAGCCGACGTGCACGTCGGCCCACAGTTCGGTGCGGTCAACCTGCGCTTGCCACCGGATCTGATGCCCGTGCAGCGGGCCGGTACGGGCCAGGGTGCCCAGGATGAAGAGCCGGATCGATGACATGCGATTACTCTCGCACAAGTAATCGCGCGATGGCAAGTACGCCGGCGCGCCGGCCGTTTGGGGGAGTGATCTTCCCGGCCGCCCGGGGGCATACTCGGAACGGGCGCCCGGCGCGGGCGCTCCGGGCGGGGGCGCCCGAGGGGTTCAGGACAGGAGCGCGCAGCGCGCTCCGGACAGGGGGGTTGTCATGGCTGTGGGATTGATCCTGGAGTTCACCGGCGTGGGCGAGGCCGAGTACGACGCGGTCAACAGCAAGCTGGGGGTCGACATGCGGACGGGGACGGGGGACTGGCCGGCCGGGCTGCTCATGCACGCCGCCGGGACGGCCGAAGACGGTGCCTTCGTCGTGACCGAGGTGTGGTCGTCCCGGGCCGACCAGGCGGCCTTCATGCAGAACCGGCTGGGCGCGGCGCTGGCCGCGGGCGGGATCACCACCCCGCCGCGGGTCCGCTGGGTGCCGCTGCTGGCCTACCACGCATCGGCCAGCTGACCGGGTCGCGGCGCGGGCGGGGTCAGGCCAGGGCGGCCGGGCCCCGCTTGACCATCTGGGCGGCGATGATCGCCCGCTGCACCTCGCTGGTGCCTTCCCAGATCCGCTCCACGCGCAGTTCGCGGAAGAACCGCTCGGCCACGTTCTCCCGCATGTAGCCGCGGCCGCCGAAGACCTGCACCGCGCGGTCAGCGACCCGGCCGGCCATCTCGGAGGCGTACAGCTTGGCCATCGAGCACTGCCCGTGCGCGATCTTCACGTCGGCGCCCCGGTCGATGCCGCGGGCCGTCTCGTACACCATCGAACGGGCCCCGAACAGCTCGGTGAGGCTGTCCGCGAGCATCGCGGCCACGGTGCCGTACTCGCTGATCGGCCGGCCGCCGACCTGGCGCTCGGTGGCGAAGGCGGTCATCTCGGCGGTGAGCCGCTCGGCCGCGCCGAGGCACCGGGCGGCCACCATCAGCCGCTCGAACCGGAACCACTCATAGGCGAACGACATGCCGTCACCCTCGGCGCCGATCAGCTGCATGGCCGGCACCCGGACGTCGGTGAACTCCACGATCGGGTGATGTTGGCTGATCGTGTGCGAGTAGGCGGGCGTACGGAGCACCCGGACACCCGCGCTCGGCAGGTCCACGAGAAACATCGCGTGCTCACCGGCGTGCGGCCCGTCGGCCAGCCGGGCCTGGAAAAACGCGAAATCCGCGGTGTTGAAGGAAGTGACGTGCCACTTGGTGCCGTTGAGCAGGTAATCGTCGCCGTCGCGGCGGGCGGTGGCGGTGATCGCGGCGACGTCGGAACCCGCGCCTTCCTCCGTGATCGCGTAGCACTCCTCGCGCTCGCCGGCGATCGCCGGGCGGACGTACCGCTCGATCTGATCCGGCGTGGCCACCGCGGGCAGCCAGGACGGGGGCGTGGCGGCCACCCAGCCGAGGGCGTTCGTCACCCGGCCCATCTGCTCCTGGACGAGGACCTGCTGCAACGTGCTGTAGCCGCCGCCGCCCAGTTCGGCCGGCATGTTCGTGGCGGTGAGGCCCAGCTCGCGGGCCCGCTTGGCGTGCCCGGCGGTCACGTCCGGGGGCAGTTCCCCGCCCGCCAGTTCGGCGGTGACCTCGAACGGGATGAGCTCGTCGGCGAAGGCGCGGGCCCGCGCCTGGATGAGCTGGTCTTCGGCTGGCAACCCGTACACGCCGTTCTCCTCATCCCCGGATCGGCCCGATCCGGTGCGCCGCCCGAATCTTGACTGAATGTTCAGTTTATGCCAGCATCGGGGCTGTGCCAATGCCGTTGGATGGGCCGCCGGACACCGCCGACGTCGTGGTCGTCGGCGGTGGGACGGTCGGTGCCTGGTGTGCCTACTTCCTGCGCAGCGACGGGCTCCGGGTCACCCTGGTGGAGCGGGGCACCCTCGGCCAGGGCGCCAGCAGCCGGGCGGCCGGGGTGGTGCGCGTTCAGGGCGGCACCCCCGAGGCGGTCCGGCTGGCGCAGTGGTCCCGCGCGTTCTACCTGCGCCAGCACGAGGAGATCGGGGCCGACTCCGGGTTCGTGCCGCAGGGCTACCTGCTGCCCTGTTTCACCGAGGCGGAGGTGGCCGCGGCCCGCGAGCGGCTGGTCATGCAGCGGGAGCTGGGCGTGCCGGTGGAGTGGCTCAGCCCGGATGAGGTGGACGAGCGCAACCCCACACTGGCCCCGGGGCAGACGCTGGGCGGCACGTTCTGCACCGAAGACGGGTACCTCACGCCACCGCGGAACGTCCTGGCCTACGCCGTGGCCCTGGCCACGACCGGGGTTGACCTCCGGGAACGGACCGCCTTCACCGGGCTGGTGCGGGAAGCCGGGCGGATCACCGGGGTGCAGACCAGCCGCGGCCGGATCACCGCGGGTGCCGTGGTACTGACCGGTGGCCCGCACCTGGCCGAGGTCGGGCGGCTGGCCGGGGTGACCGTCCCGGTGGGCGGCGCGCGGCACCAGGTGGCGGTGACGGGGCCGCACCCGGGTCTGGACCCGTCCCGGGTGCCGATGGTCTTCGACGTGTCCGCCGGGCTGTACTGGCGCCCGGAGGAGGGTGGCCTGCTGTTCGGGATGAGCAACCCGGCGGAGCCGCCGGGAGAGGCCGCCGGGGTGGACGAGCCGTACCTGGCCCGGATGCGGGCCCGGCTGCAGGCGCTGGTGCCGGTGACGGCCAGTCTCGGGCTGCGCCGCCTGTGGGCCGCCACCATCGACTACACCCCGGACCACCTGCCGATCATCGGCCCGGCCCTGGGCCCGGACGGCGCCGTGCCCGGGCTGATCGTGGCCGCCGCGGGCGGCGCGGGGATGATGTGGGGCCCGGGAGTCGCCCGGGCCGCCGCCGACCTGGTGCTGGCCGGCCAGTCCAGCGTCGTGGACTGCGGCCGGCTGGGCCTGGGCCGGTTCGACGCCCGCGGGCACAGCAAGCTGGCCGCCGACCCGATCGCGCTGCCCTTCCCCGAGGACGCATACCCCGCCATGGCCGGGGGCGAGGCCCCGGCCAGCTGACGATCTGCCTACCGAGAGGACCTGGACGAGCTGATGAGCGAGACCATACCGGTGACCCCGTTCCTGTCCGCCGCCGCGCTGCACAGCGAACTGGAGGACTGGGGCCCGCTGGCCGAGGCCACCGCCGACCCCATGACCACGTCGGGCGTCACCACCTGGGCCGACGGTGACCTGGAGGTCGGCGTCTGGGAGTGCACCCCCGGCCCGTCCTACTGGAAGCTGGAGACCAACGAGGCCGTCCACATCGTGCGCGGCCGGATGACGGTCACCCCGGACGGCGGCGAGCCGCAGGACATCGGCCCGGGGGACTCGGCCGTGTTCCCCCGGGGGTGGGCCGGCACCTGGCAGATCCACGAGACGATCCGCAAGCTGTACGTCCTGTTCTGACCGCCCGGGACCGTCACCCGGTAGGCACCGTCACCCGGCAGGCGGTGCCGCGCCGGGCCGGCAGCGCAGGAAGTTCGTCGCCTGGCAACTGGCCGGGCACCCGTCGTCCTGATTGAGCAGTTCCGCCCGGGTGTGCACCAGGCCGCGGTCCGGCCTGGACCGCGACCGCCGGGTGTCGGTGATCGTGGTGCGCAGCCGGACGGTGTCCCCGGGCCGCAGCGGCACCGCCCAGCGCAGCTCGTCCACGCCCGGCGAGGCCAGGCTGGCCACCCGGGACAGGTAGTGGCTGACCAGCAGGCGCATCATCAGCCCCGCCGAGTGCCACCCGCTGGCGATGAGCCCGCCGAACGGTCCGGTCGCGGCGAACACCGGATCGGTGTGGATCGGCTGCGGGTCGAACTGCTCGGCGAAGTCCATGATCTCCTGCTCGCTGACCGTGAGGTAGCCGTATTCGTAGACCGCGCCGGGCCGGTAGTCCTCGAAGTATCGGTTATCGAGGGGCACGGCGAAATCGGCGGCACTCAGCGTGCCGGTGGGCGGGTTGGGCGGAATCATGAGCCCATTTCATCAGGGCCGGCGCCGGTAGTTAGCCTGCTCCCCTGGGCGCCGGTGGTTAGCCTGCTGCCCTGGGCGCCAGTGGTTAGCCTGCTGCCCTGGGCGCCGGTGGTTAGCCTGCTCCCCTGGGCGCCGGTGGTTAGCCTGCTGCCCTGGGCGCCGGGGCCAGCGGGCGCCCGCGACGGGCGAGGAGGAACGCGGCGGTGACGGCGACGCACGACGTAGTGATCATCGGGGGCGGCCATAACGGGCTGGTCGCCGCGGCTTACCTGGCCCGGGCCGGGCTGGACGTGCTGGTGTGCGAGCGCCGGCCGGTGGTGGGCGGGGCAGCGGTCAGCGAGCACCCGTTCGGCCCGGACTACACGGTCACCTCACTGTCCTACGTGGTCTCGCTGCTGCCGCCGGACCTGGTCGCCGACCTCGGGCTGGCCCGGCACGGCTACCACGTGTACCCGCAGGGGCCGTACTTCGCGCCCCGGGCCGACGGGCGTTACCTGCGGCTGCCGGACGACCCGGCGCAGCGGCACGCGGAGATCGCCAGGTTCTCCGCGCCGGACGCGGACGCCTACCCGCGCTACGAGGCGCACCTGGCCGCGCTCGGCCGGGTGCTCGGCCCGCTGCTGGACCAGATCCCGCCGCGGGTCGGCTCGCACCGCCCGGCCGACCTGCTCCGCCAGGGCCTGCTGCTGCGGCACCTGCGCGGGCTGGACGAGCGCGGCGCGGTGGACGTCACCCGGCTGCTCACCGGCAGCATCGCCGACCTGCTCGAGGAGTACTTCCGCAGTGACGCCATGCTGGGCCTGCTGTCGGTGTCCGGGGTGATCGGCACGTGGGCCGGGCCGCGTTCGGCCGGGACCGCGTACGTCATGCTGCACCACCACATCGGCGACGTGGACGGCCAGGCGGGAGCCTGGGGCTTCCCGCGTGGCGGGATGGGCGGGGTGACCGGGGCGCTGGCCGGGGCGGCCCGCTCGTTCGGCGCGTCGATCCGGACCGGGGCGGAGGTGGCGCAGATCCGGACCCAGGGCGGCGCCGGTCCCGCCGCGCGGGCCTGCGGGGTCACCCTGGCCAGCGGCGAGGAGATCGACGCGGGCACGGTCATCACCACCGCGCATCCGCAGATCTCGTTCCTGCGGCTGGTCAACCCGGCGGTCCTGCCCCCGGACTTCGTGGCCGACATCCGCCGCTGGCAGACCCGCAGCGGCACCGTCAAGATCAACCTGGCGCTGGACCGGCTGCCGGCGTTCACCAGCCATCCGGAGTTCGACCCGCAGGTCCATGGCGGCACGATCGTGCTGGCCGAGAGCCTGGACGACATCGAGACCGCGTTTCAGCAGGCGGTCAGCGGCCAGCCGTCCGAGCTTCCGTTCGCGGACATCTGCATCCCGAGCGTGTTCGACGACTCGCTGGCCCCGCCCGGTCACCAGGTCATGTCCATGTTCACCCAGTGGGTGCCGCACGGTTACGCCGCCGAACCCGCCGAGCCCGACGAGGCCGCGCTGGCCGCCTACGCGGACCGGGTGATCGCCCGGGTGGAGCGGGTCGCCCCCGGCTTCACCGGCTCGATCCGGCACCGGCAGGTGATCGGGCCGCGGCAGATGCAGGACGAGTACGGCCTGGTCGGCGGCAACATCTTCCACGGCGAGCTGAGCCTGGGCCAGATGTTCCACGCCCGGCCCGCGGCCGGGTACGCCGACCTGCGCACCCCGGTGGCCGGCCTGTACCAGGCCGGTTCCAGCACGCACGGCGGCGGCGGGGTCACCGGCATCCCGGGGCGCAACGTCGTCCGCCAGGTCCTCGCCGACCGCCGGGCCGGCCGGCTGCGCAGCCGCGCCGGCCAGGTGCTCCGCCGGGCCACCGGGCGGCCCGCGGCGGCGGCTCCGAGGCGATGATCTTCGCGGGCGGTGTCAGGCCCGGCCGGCCCGTTGTGATCATGACTTAGGTGTCGTCCGGACGACACCTAAGTCATGATCACGATTGTGCGGGATGGCCAGCGCGTCCACGGCGACGGCCCCGGCCGGGCCGCAGATGAGCGGGTTCACGTCGAGTGCGTCCAGCCATTCGCCGAGTTCTGCGGCGATCTGCGACACCGCCGCGATGGCGGCGGCCACCGCGGCCAGGTCGGCCGGGGGCTGGCCGCGTGTCCCGGCCAGCAGCCGGGCGGTCCGCAGCCCGGCCAGCAGCCCGGCGGCCTGCGCCGGGCTGACCGGCGGGAGCGCGACGGCCCGGTCGGCCAGCAGTTCCACCAGGACGCCGCCCGCTGCCACCACGAGCAGCAGGCCCAGGGCCGGGTCACGGGCCAGCCCCACCGACAGTTCGGTGCCGGGCGGCACCGTCTCGCAGACCAGCACCCGCGGGCCCAGCCGGGCGGCCAGATCCGCATACCCGGCCCGCAGCCCGGCCGCGTCGCCGATGCCCAGCAGCACGCCGTGCGCGTCCGACTTGTGCGCGATCCCCGGCTCGTCGGTCTTGAGTACCACGGGGTAGCCGAGCCGCTCCGCCGCGGCGAGCGCGTCATCGGCGGTCCGCGCCGCCTCGGCACGCGCGGTGGGGATGCCGTAGTCGGCCAGCAGCCGGAGCAGCGTGCCGCCGCGCGCCTGGCCGGCCGCGAGCACCCGGGACCACCGGTCCCGGCGGGCCGGGTCGGCCGGGGCGGCTGCGGGTGGGGCGGCCGCGGGCGGGGCCGTCGCGGGCGGAGCGGCTGCGGGCGGGGCCGTCGCGGGTGGGGCGGCCGCGGGTGGGGCCGTCGCGGGCGGGGCCGGCCGCGGGGCCGCGTGGTCGAGCAGGTGGCGCAGGGCGAGCAGGCCGCTGCGGGTGCCCTCCAGCACCGGGATCCCGGCCGCGCGCAGCCGGGCCGCGGCCGGCGGGTCGATGCCGGCCGGCACACCCGCCAGCACGGCCACCGGCTTGCCGGTCCGGCCGGCCGCGTCCAGCACCGCCCGGGGGTAGGACTCGTCGCCGTCGAACTCGGTCACCAGGTCCACGGCCAGCGCCACCGCCCCCACCGCGGGGTCATCGGCCAGCGCGGCCAGCGACCCGGCCAGCTGCTCCCCGGCCTGCGCGCCGGTGCCCCACACGTCCAGCGGGTTGGCCGGTTCCAGGCCGGGGTCGAGCAGCCCGGCCAGCCGGGCCAGCGTGCCCTCGCCGACCGCCGCGAACGGCACGCCGAGGTCGTCGGCGACGTCGGCGACGTGCGCCCGTTCCAGCCCGGAGTCGTGCACGGTGGCGATCCCGGCGCCGGCGGGCAGGCTGCGGGGCGCCCGGCGGCCGGCCGCGAATAGTTCCAGCGTGTCGGCCAGCTCGGCCAGGTCGCGCACCCGGTGCACGCCGTACCCGCGGGCCAGCGCCTCCCAGCCGCCGTCCGCGGCGGCGAGGGCGCCCGAGTGCGCGGCCACCATGGCCCGGCCGCGGGCCGAGTGCCCGGTGCTCAGCAGCACAACCGGGATGTCCCGGGCGGCCGCCGACGCGAGCACCGCGCGCAGCCGGCCCGGCTCGCGCAGCGCCTCCAGGACCAGCGCAAGCACCCGGGTCTCTTCCATACCCAACGCATACTCGGCGTACTGACCCGCCCCGGTCACGAGTTCCTGGCCGGAGGACACGGCCAGGGTGTAGCCCAGCGCGCGGCGGGTGCGCAGCAGGGCCGAGAACACCGAGCCGGAGTGGGTCACCAGCGCGATGGGCCCGGCCGGGAGCGGGTCGGGCTCGACGTAGCCGACCGCGCGCAGCCCGTTGACGACGTTGACGAACCCCATGCAGCCCGCACCGCACACCGCCATCCCGGCGGCGGCCGCGGTGGCGGCCAGCCGGGCGCGCAGGGTGGGCTGGCCGTGGCGCCGCGGGCCGGGCGGGTCGAAGGCGCTCCCGAAGATCACCGCGGACCGGTCGCCCCGGTGCGCGGCCAGCGTGAGCTGCTCCTCCAGGGCGGTGTCGGGCACGGCCAGCAGCACCAGGTTGACGGGCCCTGGCAGCGCGGCCAGCGACGGGTGGCAGGGCATCCTGCCGATCTCGGTGTAGCGGGGGTTGACCAGGTACGTCTGCGGCTCCGGGCGGCTCCGGGCGACTTCGCTGATCATCCGCTGGCCGAGGCTGCCGTCCCGGGGGCTGGCACCGACCAGCGCCACGCTGCGCGCCTCCAGCATGGCCCGCAGCGCGGGGCTGATCCCGTCCGGGGAGTCGGTGCCGTCCGGGAAGCCCGCGCCGTCCGGGAAGGCTGCGCCAACCACCGACCCCGCGCCGTCCGGGAAGTTCGCGCCGTCCGGGAAGACGGCGTCCGCTGATCCCGCGCCGTCCCGGAGCCCGGCGTCGTTGGCGGGCTCCGGGACGGCGCTCCCCGCCCGGCCGCCCGGCGGCCCCGCAGCGCCGCGGGCCGGCGGTGCGGGAGTGGGGGGGACGGGCCGTTGGGAAGGGTGGGTGTGACTGGTCATGACCGCCGGATACGCGGGCGCACGTTCGCCGACCGCTTGGCCGCCTTCTGGTCCGCGATCGCGGCGCGGGCCGCCTGCCAGCCGGGGATGCCGCACACCCCGCCGCCGGCGTGCGTCGCCGAGCTGCCGTAGTACAGCCCCGGGAGCGGGGTGCGGTAGTCGGCGTAACCGGGGGCCGGGCGCATGTGGAACAGCTGCTCCAGGGACAGTTCGCCGTGGAAGATGTTCCCGCCGATCAGGCCGTACTCGTGCTCCATCTGGTACGGGCCGACGATGTCCCGGTGCAGGATCGACGCCTTGAAGTTGGGCGCCAGCTCGTTGTAGCAGTCGATCATCCGGTCCGCGTAGGCCTCCAGCTCCGCGGTGTGCGGTTCGGTGTTCCAGTCCTGCGGCACCCACTGGGTGAACAGGGACATCGTGTGCATGCCCGCCGGGGCGAGGGTCTTGTCGAACGTGGACGGGATCACCCCGTCGCTGAACGGCCGCGCCGCGGGCCGGCCGTCGCGGGCGTCCTGGAAGGCCCGCTCGATGTACTCCATGGTGGGCGCCATCTCCACCGACCCGGTGTGATGTTCCTGCTGGTTGGCGCCGGGGTCGGCGGTGAAGTCGGGAAGCTCGGCCAGGGCCAGATTGATCTTCACCACGCCGCTGCGGGTCTTCCAGCGCTCGATGTCGGCGGCGAAGTCGGGCGGCAGGTGCTCGCGGCCGACGTGGTCCAGGAACGCGATGCGGGGATGCACGGTGGACAGCACGACCTGGGCGCGGATCTCATCGCCGTTCTCCAGTACCACGCCGGTGGCCCGGCCGTCGCGGACCAGCACCCGGGCGACCCGGGCGCTGCGCCGGACCTCGGCCCCATGCTGGCGGGCGGCCGACTCCATCGCCCCGGCGACCGCGCCCATGCCGCCTTCCTGGAAGCCCCAGTTGCCCAGGTGACCGTCGCCCACGTCGCCGATGGAGTGGTGCGCCATCACATAGGCGGTGCCCGGCTCGTACGGGCCCGCCCAGGTGCCGATCACGCCGTTTACCGCCAGCGCCCCCTTGACCTGGTCCGACTCGAACCAGTCGTCCAGCAGGTCGGCGATGCTCATCGTCATCAGCCGGGTCACGTCGGCAATCGTCCGCACGTCCAGGCCGCGGTTGCGCCACGCCAGCCGGAGGGTCTCGCGCAGGTCACGCGGCTTGCGCGAGCCGAGGTTCGGCGGGACGGTGAGCAGCAGCGGGCCGAGCACGTCGGCCAGCCCGGCCAGCCAGGCGTCCCAGCGGGGCATCGCGTCCGCGTCCTGCTTGGACCACCTGGCGACTTCCTCGTGGTTGCGCTTGGCGTCGTCGGCGTACAGCTTGATCGAGCCGCCCTCGGGAAACGCCTGGTAGTACGGGCCCATCGGGTAGATCTGGTAGCCGTGCCGGGCCAGGTCCAGGTCGTTGATGATGGTCGGCGGGAGCAGGCTCATCACGTAGGACAGCCGGGTCACCCGGAACTCGGGCGCGTCCGGCCAGGGGGCCTCGGTGGTCGCGGCCCCGCCGGTCTTGTGCCGCCCTTCCAGCACCACCGTCCGGGCCCCGGACCGGGCCAGGTAGGCGGCCGCGACCAGCCCGTTGTGCCCGCCGCCGACCACGATCGCGTCGTAGTCCCGCCCGCTCGCGGCGGCTGTGCTTCCGGATCGCTCGCCTGCTGCGGCCATGGTTCCGTCCTCCCGAGACGTCCGTGCGTGCGGTTCTCCGGTGGGTCACGGTGGAGTCGCACCGATGTTTGACTGAATGTTCAGTCTAGAAACCTGATACCGTGGTCCACAAGAGTCAGCCAGATCGTGGACGGCCCTGGGCGAGGATGTCCCCATGAGTGAACGCGGCGGCGACACCGCCGACACCGCCGATCTGCGCCGCGAGCAGATGCTGCGCGCCGCGATCGAGATCATCGAGGAGCGCGGCTTCCCCGACACCCGGATCGCTGACGTGGCCAAGCGGGCCGGGACCAGCCCAGCTCTGGTCATCTACTACTTCAAGACGAAGGACCAGCTGCTCACCGAGGCGCTGCGGTTCGCCGAGGACACCTGGTACGAGGAAGGCACCGCGCGGATGGCCGCCCTCGGCAGCGCAGCGGGCCGCCTGGAGGAACTGGTCGCGATGACCTGCCTGCCCGAGTCGGACATCCAGCCAGCCTCTTCCTGGCTGCTGTGGCTCGATCTGTGGGCTCAGTCGGTGCGGCTGCCCGAGGTGGCCAGCGTCCGGCAGAAGTTCGACGAGCGCTGGCGGGAGACGATCACCGCGCTGGTGCTGGCCGGGCAGGAGGCGGGGGAGTTCGGCCCGGTGGATCCCGACGACTTCGCGGTGTCCCTGTCCGCGCTGCTGGACGGGCTGGCCATCCAGATCGCGCTGGGCGACCCGTCGGTGACCCCGGCGCGCGCGTTCGAGCTGAGCATGCGGTTCGTGGCCGGCCAGCTGGGTTTCGACTGGCCGGGCCGGTCTCGCCGGGCGGGCTAGCCCAACGGCTGGCCGGCGGCTGGCCGGCGGCTGGCCGGCGGCTGGCCCGGCGGCTGGCCCGGCGGGCGGCGGTGGGTCAGCCGACCGCCAGGTGCTCTTCCTCGGCCAGGTCGGCCGCGCTGCCGCGCAGCACCCGCAACGCGTCTGGGGCCAGGTACACGTGCACCGGGGTGCCCTGGGCCAGATGCGGCGGGTGGCCGCCGTCGTTCTGCACCAGGGCCTGCAGCGGGGTGCCGGGGGCCAGCCGCAGCATCACCTGAGTGCTCGCGCCGAGGAAGACGAGCCGTTCCACCATCGCCGGGACCCGGTTCGGCCCCGCCGTGCCGTGCTCCTCGATGCGCACCCGCTCCGGCCGGATGACCGCATGGGCCGTGCCCGGGGCGGCCACGTCCGCGCGTTCCACCTCGAGCACGGACTCGCCGACCTTGACGCAGCATCGCGGGCCCGGGCCCCGCTCCACCACGTCCACCTCCATGAGGTTCGACGCGCCCAGGAAGTCGGCCACGTAGGTGTCGGCCGGTTCCTCGTAGACCTGCTCCGGGGTGCCGATCTGGGCGATCCGGCCGGCGTTCATCACCGCCAGCCGGTCGGACATGGTGAGTGCTTCTTCCTGGTCGTGGGTGACGTAGAGGAAGGTGATGCCGACCCGCTCTTGCAGCGCCTTGAGTTCCACCTTGAGCGACCGGCGGAGCTTTGCGTCGAGCGCGCCGAGCGGCTCGTCCAGCAGCAGCACGGTTGGCCCGAGCACCAGCGCCCGGGCCAGTGCCACCCGCTGCTGCTGGCCGCCGGACAGCGCGGCCGGGCGGCGCTTGGCGTAGTCGCGCATCTGGACCAGGTCCAGCGCCTCGTTCACCTTGGCGGCGACCTCACGTTTGGCTAGCTTCTGGTAGCGCAGCCCGAACGCGATGTTGTCGAAGACCGACAGGAACGGGAACAGCGCATAGCTCTGGAACACGGTGTTGACGTTGCGCCGGTGCGGTGGCACCCCGGACATGTCCGCGCCGTCCAGCAGGATCTCGCCCGCGGTGGGCTGCTCGAAGCCGGCGATCAGCCGCAGCGTGGTCGTCTTGCCGCAGCCGGACGGCCCGAGCAGGGAGAAGAACTCGCCACTGCTCACGGTGAGATCGATGCCGTCCACGGCGACCTCGGTGAACCGCTTGGTCAGCCCGACCAGCTGTATCTGCCCGCCTGCCACCTGGATCCCTCCTTAGTCAGTGCCGGCGATGGTGGTCAGCGCGGCCACCCGGCTGCCCCGCTCGCCGCGCGTCATCCAGCGGTAGCCCACGTACCCGATGACCGCGATCACCAGCGACATCACCAGCATGATGGTGCCCAGCGCGTTCAGCGCCGGGCCGCCGTTGCCGCCGCGCTGGTTCGAGTAGATGAGCACGGACATCGGGGTGTTGCCGGCATTCGAGGACAGCAGGTTGACGAGCACGAAATCGTCGATGACCCCGGAGAACACGAGGACCGCGCTGGCGAAGATGGCCGGGCCGAGCAGCGGCAGGGTCACCCGGCGCATGGTTTCCAGCTGGCTGGCGCCGAGGTCAGCGGCGGCCTCCTCGTACTGCCGCCCGAGGGTGGCCAGCCGGGCCTGGACGATGATGGCCGGCCAGCTCACGTTCCAGCTGACCAGGGCCAGCGTCTCGGCCAGGGTGCCCAGCTTGACCTGCGTGAACAGCACCGTGAACACGAAGAACATGGCTACCCCGAAGATGAGCTCCGGGACGACGAAGGACAGCAGCATGATGAAGTTGAACCCGCCGGGCAGCACGCCCCGCCAGCGGTTGATGCCCAGCGCGAAGGCGACGCCGAGCGGGACCGCGATCGCCGTGGTGTAGACGGACAGCCGCACGGTCTGGAGGACCGCCGCGTGCAGCTGGGGATTGTGCAGCACCGAGTTGACCGGGTCGCTGACGTACCAGCGCCAGGAGAAGCCCTGCCAGACGCTCTGCGACTTGCCGTTGTTGAAGGAGAACAGCACGGCCAGGGCGATCGGGACCAGCGACCAGATCAGGTACAGCCAGGTGAACCCCTCGAGGAACCACGGATGACCCCACGGGCTGCGCCGGGGCAGCATCCGGCGCAGGCCCGTCCCGTGGCTGACCATCGGCTGGTCCGGGCGCAGCGCGGGTGCGCGGGTGGTGGTCATCCGGCCTCCCGGGCTGACCGGTTGGTGGCTACCACGTAGTAGATCATGGGGATCAGCAGCACGAGCAGCAGCAGTACCGAGAGAACCGCGCCCTGGCCCTGCAGGCCTGGCGTCTGCAGCTGCCCGTCGATCACGTTGCCGAGCATGGAGGTGCCCGACGCGCCGGAGAGCATCTGGTTGGTGAAGTAGTCGCCGAGCATCGGCAGCACGGTGATCAGCAGGCCGGTGAGGATCGGCTGGCGCGACAGCGGCAGCGTGACGTGCAGGAAGGTGCGCGCCCGGCTCAGCCCCAGGTCACGCCCGGCCTCGATCAGCGCCGGGTCGATCCGGTCCAGCCCCGCGTAGAGCACCAGGATCAGGTAGGGGATGTAGCCGTAGACGAGGCCGAGGATGACGGTGGCCGGATTGCCGCCGAGCCAGTTGACCGGGGAAAGGTGCACCCAGCCGAGCACCCGGTTGGCGTAACCGTCGTTCTGCAGCAGGTCCACCCAGGCCAGCATCCGCATCATGTAGCTGATCCAGAACGGCGCGATCAGCAGCACCAGGAACAGGGCCTTCCGGCGCCCGGCGAAGCGGGCCACGAAGTAGGCCGCCGGGTAGCCGATCAGCAGCGAGAGGAACGAGGCGATCGCGACGTAGATGACGGTGCGGACGATGATCGGGCCGACGAACGCGCCGCTGCCGACGATGTCGTGCAGCACGAGCATCAGATTGCCCCGGCTCCAGGCCAGCGGGTTCCAGGCCGGGACCGGGGAGCGCAGGATGACGTTCAGCTGGCCGCCCGCGATCGCGAGCATCGCGTAGAACGGCACCACGAACAGCAGGATCAGCCAGATCATCCCGGGGGCGGCCAGCGCGGCCCAGAACACCCGGCTCGGCTGGCGCGGCCGGCGGCGTGCTCTGTGCGGGCCGCCCGGCGCGGGCGGCCCGCCCGGCCGGCTCGCCTGCCCGGTGGCTACCACGGGGCCTAGACTCCCTTGCTCACCGTGAGCCAGGCCTGCTGCCACTCCGCGTCTGCCGCCGCGGGCAACTGCAGTTCCATGACGCCGCGCCGGAAGTAGGAGGGCAGCACAGCGGTCGAGGTCAGGTTGGGCGGCAGCAGGCCTTCCTTGACCAGCTTCTGCGGCGTGATCCCGGCGAGCGGCTGCATATAGCCGTTGTAGCTGATGTTGGTCAGCGCGTTCTGCTCGTCCAGCAGGTAGTTAAGGAATTGGTGGGCCAGCACCGGGTTCTTCGCCCCGTTCAGCACGGTGAGGGTGTCGTTGGCGACCGGCCCCTTGCCGTTGGTGGGGAACCAGTAGCCGAGGACCTTGGGCGACACGCCCTTCGGCAGGTAGGCCGGTGCGCCCGCGATGTCCCCGGACCAGGCGTGGTGGATCCAGATCTGGCCGCTCGGCACGTTCGAGTAGTCGTTGTTGTCGATGTGCGCGTTGGTCAGCTGGATCAGGTCCTGCAGCGCCTGCTGTGACTTGGTGATCTGGGCAGTACTGGTCGTGTTCAGGTTGAAGATGCCGTTCTTCATCAGCCCGAGACTGATGGCCTCCCGGTAGTCATCCAGGATCGCCACCTTCCCCTTGTACTTCGCCTGCCACGGCATGGCCCACGGGTTGGCCATCGCGTACGGGTTCTCCGGCACCTTGTCCTTACGCCACGCGATGCCCGTGGTGTAGATCGTGTACGGCACCGTGTACTGCCACTTCCCGTCGTAGAACGGGTTGGTGAAATCCGGCCAGGCCTGGCTGATGTTGGGCAGGTAGCTGTGGTTGAGCGGCTGGATCAGCTTGCCCTCGATCAGCGGGCCGAGCACGTCCACGGTGACACCCATGAAGACGTCGAAGTTGACCTGGCCGGAGCGGAGCTTGGACAGTGCCTCGCTCATGGTGTTGAACGTGGTCACCTGGACCTTGCAGCCGAACTTCTTGCCGAAGTCCTTCAGCGTCTGCGGGTTGACGTAGGCGACCCAGTTGAAGATCTGCAGCGTGGCGCCCTGCTCCGGCTTGAGGCCGCTCTTGATGGCGTGGTTGCCATTGAAGATCGGCCACGTGACCGGGTTGTTGGGCCGGGGCAGCGGGACCGCCTTGCCAGCTGAGCCGGTGCTGCCCGTGCCCGTGGTCGTGGTGCTGGTCCCGCACGCCTCCAGCAGGGCCCCCATGCCGCCCGCCAGGAGACCCGCGCCCGCGCCGTGCAGGAAGCCGCGCCTGGTCAGCCGGCGGGGCCCGCCGTCCTCTGACCAGCCTTCTCTCGGATGCATCGTGGTCACCTCGTTTCGAAGCAGCCGTTCGGTCCGCTGACCTGGATCGTCAGGTCTCCAGATAACTTCTGACTGAACAGTCCGTCAATAACAGGTACCGCGCTCCGTCATCCGGGCGCAAGCCTTCTTGGGTAACAGATCGGACCAGCATGGCATGGGTCAGCGCGACACGGCGCTGGCAAAAGTGGCGAAGTTGGCCACCAGCCGGTCGATGTCGGCCTCATCGTGCTGCACCGAGATGAGCCACTGCTCGATCTTGCCCCAGGGCGGCAGGAACACCCCGCCGTTGTGCTGGAACAGCCAGTGCGCGTGGCTGTACCGGTCGTCCACGTCCAGGAAGCCGCGGTAGTCGTGGACCGGGTCGGGGGAGAACACCACACAGCCCTTGGCGCCGACCGCGACCACGTGGGCCGGCAGCCCGGTGCGGGCGATCTCCCGCTCGATGCCGGTCACCGCCCGTTCGCGCAGCGCGTCGATCCGCTGGTAGGCCTCCGCCGTGGCCACCTCGGTGAGCATGGCCCGGCACGCGGCCACCGCCAGCGGGTTGCCATTGAACGTGCCGACCATCTCGTAGTCGTTATTGGCCACGTGCGCCATCACGGCGTCCGACCCGCCGACCGCCGCGATGGCCACGCCGCCGCCGATGGCCTTGGCCAGGCAGATGAGGTCCGGGGTCACCCCGCTGCGCCGGGTCACCCCGCCTGGGCCCGCGGTCAGCCCGGTCTTGACCTCGTCGAAGGTGAGCAGCGCGCCGTGGGCGTGCAGCAGGTCCCTGAGGCCGGCCAGGTAGCCGGGCTGGGGCTCGATGATCCCGGCGTTCATCATCACCGGCTCGATGATCATGCCGGCCACCTGGCCGGGGTGCTCGTCGAGCAGCCGCCGCACGCTGCCGAGGTCGTTGAACCGGGCCACCAGGGTGAGCCGCACGATGGCATCGGGGATGCCGGTGCTCGCCGCCGTCTGGGCCGGCCGGTCAGCCGGGCCCACGTCCTCCGCCTCCGGGGTGACCGACACCTGGACCGAGTCGTGGTGGCCGTGGTAGCAGCCCTCCACCTTGATGATCAGGTCGCGGCCGGTGATGGCGCGCATCAGGTGGACCGCGTCCATGGTGGCCTCGGTGCCGGAGTTGCCGAACCGCCACAGCGGTAGCCCGAACCGGCGGGCCAGTTCCTCGCCGACCGCGACCGCGTTGCGGGTGGGCTGGGCGAAGTGCGTGCCCAGGCCGACCTGGCCGCGGACCGCCTCGACGATGGCCGGGTGGGCGTGCCCGGCCAGGGCCGCGCCGTACCCGCCGTGCAGGTCCACGTACTCGTGACCGTCCACGTCGTAGATCTTGGACCCCTTGCCGTGGCTCAGCCAGACCGGCTGGGGGGCGGTGATCTGCCAGCTCGAGGTGACTCCACCGGCCAGGAACTGCTGGGCCCGGCCGGCCATCCGGGCGGACTCGGGCTGCCGCGTTACGAAGATCTTCTCTTGCTCGTCGGTGATGTCCTGCAGGTGACGGGCGGCTTGATCCGGCCCGTCGGCAAGCGTGGTCACGGCTGCGCTCCTTTGTGCTGACTGAACGTTCAGTCTAGGAGCGTAGACAGATGGGGACAAGCCCCCGCCCTCCAGCGCCGTCCGGGGAGCCCGTGTCAGCGGTGGCCGGGAGCCCGTGTCAGCGCCGTCCGGGAGCCCGTGTCAGCGCCGTCCGGGGGACCCGCGTCAGCGCCGTCCGGGAGTTTGTGCAGCCTTTCGGTCGCTATGGCAACACTTAGGCTGCACAAACTCCCGCGCACTCCCCCCGGCCCTCCCGCGGCGGGGCCAGCCCGGCGGGCCACCCCGGCGGGCCAGCCCGGCGGGCCACCCGGCGGGCCACCCGGCGGGGACCAGCCGGGTGGCCCAAGCGGTCAGGTGCAGGTGGTGCCGTTGAGGGTGAACGCGGTGGGAGCGGCGTCGCTGGCGGCCCAGGTTCCCTGGAAGCCCAGCGAGGTGCTGCCGCCCGCGGGGATCGAGCCGTTGTAGCTGGCGTTGCTGATCGTCACGTTCTGGCCGGACTGGGTGGCCGAGCCGTTCCAGGCGTTGGTGATCTTCTGGTCACCGGGGAAGGCGAAGCGCAGGGTCCACCCGTTCACCGGGCTGGTCCCGGTGTTGCCGATCGTCACGTTCGCGACGAACCCGCCCGCCCACTGGCTGGCGGTCGTGTAGCTCACGTGGCAGGCGGCGCCGGGGGCCGGGCTGGTCGGCGGCGGGCTGGTCGGCGGCGGGCTGGTGGGCGGCGCCGTGGTCGGGGGCGCGGTGGTGGGCGGCGCGGTGGTGGGCGGCGGGCTGGTCGGCGGGGTGGCCGAGTCCAGCCCGAAGAAGTGGATGGCGTAGGCGGCCATGCCGGCCTCGGGCAGCACGTGCCCGGCGCCGGCGATGCTGTACGCCTCTACCTCCACGGTCCCGGAGCCGTTCGCGTACCGGGTCCGGGTCCAGCCGGGGACCGGTGTGTCGGTGCTGGACGGCGTCTGGCTCACCCCGAGGACGTTCGTCCACTGCTTGATCTCCTCGCCGAAGTTGACGTAGCTGAGCGTCGTGTCGGCGGTGCCGTGCCAGAGCTGGACCCGGGGCCGCGGCCCGGTGTAACCGGGGTAGGCGTTCCGCACCAGGTTGCCCCAGGCTTGCGGGGTCATGGTGGTCTGGCCCTGGGCGCAGGCGGAGTTCCACCCGTTGACGGTGCCGGTGTAGAAGCACCCGAACGGCACGCCCATGAACGCGGCCCCGGCCTGGAAGACGTCGGGGTAGTCGCCCAGTATGACGTCGGTCATCATCGCCCCGGACGAGGCGCCGGTGACGTAGACCCGGGACGGGTCGCCGTTGTAGTGCTGCTCCGCGTAGCTGATCATCGACATGACCGACACCGGGTCGCTGCCGCCACCGCGCGTCAGCGCCTGGGAGGACGACACGTCCCAGCAGCCTCCGCTCCTGGTCACCGATGGGTAGATGACGATGAACCCGTACCTGTCGGCCAGCGAGGCGAACTCCGTCCCCGAGTAGAACGCCGGTCCCGTGCCGGTGCAGTAGTGCAGCGCGACGAGGATCGGCGGGTGGGCGGTCACGCTGTTGGGCACGTAGACGTACATCTGGTCGTTGCCGGGGTTGTTGCCGAAGCTGGGCACCTGGACCAGCGAGGCCGCGGCGGCCGGCGCCACCCAGTGCAGGCTGGTGGCGGCCGCTGCCACGAGGGCCAGTGCTAATCCGGCCAGCAGGCGCCGCCGCCCAGCGCGGCCCCGCTTATACCTAACGGAAACCTGAGTGGTCATCCCTCCACCTCCGCGAATCGAAATATTTCGAATGCTGGGGCTGGAGCCACCGCGTGTCAACGGGCGCGGTCGCGCCGGGCGGCAGCGGATGTCAGCCGGCCCGCCGGGGGACCGCGGGAGCTGGCTCCGTGCCGACTCCCGGACCTGGTCAATTGGTCCAGGGTCGGTGCCCCGGGCGGGGCTGTGATCAACCAGGCTGGTCCCTGGCCAGCGCGCGCGCCGGTGCTGCGGGCCGGGAAATTTCAGTCCGCACCAGCGGCCCAGCGGCGGCCGGCCACGTCCGAAAGTTTCGAAATCGTGGCGGCCCCGGGTAGCGGAGAGACCCGGCCGTCCGGTGCCGTGTCTCACTCGGCCAGGCCTGGTGACGGTGCTTGCTCGGCCACGCCCGGCGGAGGTGCTTGTCCGGATAATTTGATCACCGATATGTTGCGGGCATGGCCGACCCCCTGCGCGAGCCCACCTTCCTGATCTTGGCCGCCCTGGCCCCCCAGCCATTGCATGGCTACGCGATCATCGGGGAGGTGGCCGCGCTGTCCGGCGGCCGGCTGTCGCTGCGCCCGGGCACGCTGTACGGCGCGCTGGACCGGCTGTTGGCGGAGGGCCTGCTGGCCACGGACCGGGAGGAGGTCGTGGAGGGCCGGCTCCGCCGGTATTTCCAGCTCACCGACGCCGGGGCCGCTGTGCTGGAGCAGGAGGTCCAGCGACTGCAGCGCAACGCCGACGCCGCGCGGCAGCGGCTCGCCCGGCGGCATGCCCACCGCGGCCCGGCCGCCCGGCCCACCGCGATCGGGGCCACGGCCGGCTGATCCGGGCGCCATGGCGCATGAGCGCCGCGGCCGGGGGTAGCTCGGCCGGTACGCATCCTGGCGCGGGGAGCACGCGCTCGGCGCGGCCGTTCCGCGCCCGGGATGACGAACCGGACGCAGACGGGAGTTCAGGCAATGGCGACTTCAGCGGTGGGCGCCGCGGCCGGCCAGGTCGCGGGCCGGGAGATGAAACGGACCATCTGGTCGGGGGTGCTCACCGGGATCGGCCTGGCGGCGTTCCTCGATGAAACCTTCTTTCATCAGTTGCTGCACTGGCACCACTTCTATGACCGGTCCACCATGGCCATCGGCCTCGTGTCGGACGGCCTGTTCCATGCGGGCGGGTTCATCGCGCTGGTGGTAGGGCTGTTTCTGCTGGCGGATGCGGTGCGCCGGGACGGATTCGTGCCGAAGCGGTGGTGGGGTGCGCTGCTGCTGGGGACCGGGGGGTTCCAGCTTTACGACGGGACCGTGCAGCACAAGCTGCTGGGCCTGCATCAGATCCGGTATCACGTCACGCTCTGGCCCTACGACCTGACCTGGAACCTGATCGCCGTCGTCCTCATCGCCGCCGGGATAGTGCTGATGCAGGGGCGGGCGGACGTCGCGAGGTCCGGCCTCTTCCGTTCGGGCGCGTCGTCCTGAGCCCGTGCTCGACCTGATTCCTGCCGCCGTGGCGCTGCTCGCCGCCGCCGGGTACGGCGCTGCCTGGCAGCGGCTGCGCCGCCGCGGTGACCGGTGGCCACCGGGCCGTCCGGCCTGTTTCCTGGCCGGGTCGGCGTGCGCCGTCGTGGCCCTGTCGCCGCCGCTGGCCAGCTACGACGACATCTTCCCCGGCCACGTCGGGCAGCATCTGCTGCTCGGCATGGCCGGGCCGGCGCTGCTGGCCCTGTCCGCGCCGGTCACCCTGGCGCTGCGAACGCTGCCCCGCCGGTCGCGGCGCCTGCTGCTGCGGCTGCTGCACAGCTTCCCGGTGGCGGTACTCTCCGCGCCGGCGGTGGCGCTGATCCTGGACCTCGGCGGCCTTTACGCGCTGTACCTGACCGGTCTGTACGACGCGGCCGAGCAGCACCCGTTGCTGCATGAGGCGATTCATGCCCATATGTTTGCCGCCGGCTGCCTGCTGAGCTGGGCGCTCATCGGCATCGACCCGGTCCGCCGCCGGCCGGGCGCCGGGATGCGGCTCGCTGTGCTGGTCATCGCCGCAGCCGGGCATGACGTGCTGGCCAAGCTGATGTACGCCTGGAACGACCCCTCCGGCGCCGGTCCCACCATCGCCGCCCGGCATCTCGGCGCGGAGCTGATGTACTACGGCGGCACGGTCATCGACGTCGCCCTCGCCGTCATCCTGATGGCCCAGTGGTACCGGGTCACCGGCCGGGCGCTGGCCCGGGCGAGGCGCCGGATCGAATGGCCGCCGCCCGGGACGTCAGCCTCCGCTGGATCTGCGTCCACATGATCGAGGAGTACGCCCGCCACAGCAGCCACGCGGACCTGCCCCGGGAGCGCATCGACGGTGCCACCGGCGGATACCGGCGGAGCCGGGCGGACCTGGCCTGACGCGGCGCTAATCAGCGGGCCCTTGGTCGGGCTGCTGGCCCGGAAAGGTGACGGAGCCGGCCGGGGTCTGCCAGGTCATCACGTTGACCGTGTAGAGCCCCTGGCGCACCCCCGGATCGTCGGCCAGCAGCCGCCGCGCCGTGTCGAGCGAATCCAGCTGGAACAGGCCGAAGCCGCAGATGTCCTGCTCCTCGGCCGGGCTGTCCCGGACCGGGCCGGCGCACAACTGCTGGCCGCTGGACACCAGGTGCAGGGTGTACGCCAGGTGCTCACGGAAGATCTGCTCAGCGCGCTCCGGGCGCAGCGCCCGGCCGGCCGCGGTATGCCGCAGCAGCGCCATCTGGTAGGTCTCCAGCTGGATCGCGTCCGGGTCAACGGCGGTCACGGGCGGTCCTCGGCGGATGCGGGGGCGGCCGGGCCGCCCGGGGTGGTGAAACGGGCGGTGAACCGGTCCAGGATGCGGGCCCAGCCGGCCGAGTAGCCGCCGCTGGCGTAGCCGCCGGGCAGGGCGCAGTCCTCCGCCAGTTGCTGGTCGGACAGGGCTTCCCAGCCCCGGTGCTCCACCGTGACGCGGGTCAGCGCGGGGCCGAGCGCGGCGAAGGACAGTTCCACCTCGGTGGGCACCGGGGTCATGGCCCAGGTCATCACGAACCGGGACGGCGGCTCCCAGGCGAGCAACTCACCCCAGTCCACTTCGGTGCCGTCGTCCCACGTCTCGTAGACGCGGCCGCCCGGGCGCTGGTCGATGGTGACGTCGCGGACCCGGTCCTTCCCGGCCGAGAAGGGGGAGACCGGCCACCAGACGCCGATCGTGGCGACGAACACCTCGAAGGTGTGCCGGAGGTCGCTGCGCACCATCGTGGACTGCCGCACCGGGGGCCGGCGCAGCGCGGTGACCGGGACGGCCGGCCGATCAGGCGGTGGGGTCATCAGGGCCTCCCTGATTCGCGGTGGGCGGGGTCGGCTGATGGCTGGTCCAGTGCAGGTAATCACGGAAACGGTGCCGGGCCAGGGCCCACACGGCGGCCGGGCCGGCCCGCGGGCGCTCAGGCACCCGGCCGCCGTCGGCCGGGTAGCCGCCGTCCGCCGGGTCACCCGGCGCTGGCGGCCGGGTGGTCATCGCTGATCCCGCGGTCGGCTTCGACCAGCCGCCGGGCGGTGTCCAGCGAGGCGGCCCACATATCGTCCAGGAACTCCCGGAGCCCGTCCAGTCCCTCCGGGCGGGCCCGGTACAGCCGCCGGGTGCCGTCCCGGCGCTCGGTCAGCAGCCCGGCCTGCTTGAGCACGGTCAGATGCTGGCTGACCGCGGTCCGGGTGACGTCGAAGGCGGCGGCGATCTCACCCGCGGCCAGTTCCTCGTGCGCGACCAGCCGCAGGATGGCGCGGCGGCGCGGCTCGGCGATCGCCTTCAGCGCCTCATCGGTCGCCTGCTCGGCGGCCGCGCCACCCTCGGGCCCGCTGCTCATGACCGGCTCAGCGCCACAGTCCGACCGGGTTGCCGTCCGGGTCGGCGAAGACCGCGAACCAGCCGAAGTCTCCCGGTAGCTGGGTCGGCGGGACCAGCCGGCGGCCACCCAGTTCCTCGGCCCGGGCCAGGTAGGCGTCCAGGTCGTCGACCTTCATGTAGATCTTGACGTTCCGCTCGCCGGGTCGCCGGTGCCGATGCCACCGCCGATGGCTGCCTCGCCGGCGCCGGTGTCCACCGGCGCGTAGCCGCCGGCCCCGGGGTCCGGGCTGACCTGCCAGCCGAACAGATCCGCGTAGCACTTCTGGGCCCGCTCCGCGTCCGGGCTGATGACCTCGAAGAACGCTACCGGCTGCCCCATGACCGTGCCCCTCTCATTGGTCAATTGTCGCTAACGTTAGTTACTGCGAACGTTAGTGTCAACTGGCATAGAGGTCCGGTGCCGCATCTGGCCGAGCAGCCGCCAGGCGATCCGCCAGCCCAGCTGGAACAGGCCGAGGAAGGCCAGGGCGACGATGATGAACGCGACCGCGGTGCCCTGGCCAGCCAGCACCCGCAGGACCATCCCGATCGCCACGGTGCTCAGCCACACGATCACCCCGGTGGTCAGCACCGCCGTGGGCCGCCGCCAGAACCGCGCGGCCAGCAGCCCGGTGAGCGTGCCCACGGCGAACGGCCACAGCGTGCTGCCGAGCCCATCCAGCCCGCCGCCGTCGTGATGGTTGGCCCGGCCGATCACCACGAACAACGCAACGCAGGCCAGATCCGCGGCCGCGCTCCCAGCCGCGTGTCTCCGCCCTGCGGTCCCAACCGCATGTCCGGCAGTACGCATGCAGGCCAGGGTAGTGCTGCCGCGGTGGCGGGATCGCCGCCGCTGCCCTTCCGGCCACCCGGGCCGCGGTCCGGCATAAACTCTCGGCGTGCCAGCTGACCTGCCTGCCCGCCCGGTCGCCGGAACCGTGGCCCGGGGGTCCGTGGTGCCGTGATTCTCACCGTCACGCTCAACGCCACGCTCCAGGTCAGCTACGAGGCGACGGAGATCTGGTGGGGCGCGCCGAACCACGTCCGCCAGCTCAGCTGCCGGGCTGGTGGCGGCGGGCTGGCGGTCGCCCGGGTGCTGGCCGGCCTGGGCGCCGACGTGCTCGCGGCAGGCTTCGCCGGCGGTGGGGCGGCCCGGGTGATCGAGGCGGACCTGGCCCGCGCCGGGGTGACGGCCGCGTTCACCCCGATCGGCCGGGAGTCGCGCCGGGTGGTCGACGTGATCGACGAGGCGCGCCAGCAGACCACCCGGCTGGCCGAGCCCGCGCCGTTTATCACCACCGAGGAACTCGGCCGGTTCGCCGCCGAGTACCGCAAGCTGCTGCCCGGGATGGATGCCGTCGTGTTCAGCGGCGGCCTCCCCGCCGGGCTCCCCGGCGATGTATACGCGTCGCTGACCAGCTACGCGCGGGAGGCGGGGGTGCCGGCCATCGTGCACGCGAGCGGCCCGGCGCTGTGGCACAGCCTGGGCCGCCACCCGGCGCTGGTGCTGGCCGCGTCCACCGCCGGGCCACCCGGCGCCGGTGCCTCGGCCCGGCCGGACGGCCTGGTGGCCCGGGGCGCGGCCGCCGCGGCGATGGTGTCCGGGGCGGCGCTGGTCGCCGTGACCGGCGGGGGCCAGCGCTGGCACGCGGAACTTGACGGTCACCCGGGCCTGGCGCTGGCCGGGGAAGCGGTGGTGGCCGGCCTGCTGCCCGCCGTGGCCCAGGACTGGCCCTGGGCGGACACGCTGCGCCACGCGGTCGCCCTCGGGGCCGCGGCCGATCCAGCCGGCGAGGTTGACCTGGACGCCTACGACCTGTTGTCCTCCGAGGTCTCGGTGCTGGCGGAAGCCTGAACTGGCTGCGGCGGCGTGGCGCTGCCCAGCCTATCCGCGGCTGGTTAGCAGGAGAAAGTGCTGGCGGGCGGTCTCACCAGGGATTGGGGGTGCTGTTGCCGAACACCTCGTGCTGGAGTTGGGTGGCGGTCAGCGACCGGCCGCACACTTCGGGCGGCAGCTTGCCGTTCACGGCGGTCCAGTTGGCCCAGGCGATCAGCGAGTACTGCAGCGCCTTGGGATTGCTGTTGCCGGTGTTGGCCGGGACCCACAGCGTGCCCCGGCGCACCCACGGCGTGCCGAACTCCAGGTAGTGCGTGCGGTGCCCGGCGATGACGACGGTCTGCGGGTACGGTCCGGGCTTGTCGTGCGCGCGCCACCAGGTGCTGAAGTCCGTGGCGTTGGTCGAGTCGATGCTGACCTGGCCGCCGTGCAGCCAGTCCAGCCCGGTACCCGGGCGCAGCCCGGATTCGGTCACCAGGCACTGGATGAGCAGGGCGGGCGCGTCGGCCAGTCGGGCCCCGTAGGGGTCACGCACGGCCGTGCTCGGCGTGGCCGCCGCGCTGGCGGCGTGCTTCTTGGGCGGCACGACCGCGAACTGGCAGCCGGCCAGCACCGCCGCTGCGGCCAGCACAGCGGCCGCCCGCCCGGCCCGCACCTGCACCCGCACCCGCACCATGCCCGCCCTCCCGTCCCGCGTCATCCGTCCCGCTCCCTTGTACCGTACGGCCCCGGCCGGGGAGTGGTTATCCGGCGGGGCCACCCCCGGGCCCTGGGCAGCCCAGGCCGGGCCGTGGTCTACTCGACGGTAGCCAGCCTGGCCTGCCGGCCGTACACGGTGAGGAGAGTGGCGATGGGGCTCGCGTTCTGGCGCCGCGCGCTGGCCGATCCGGGCTGGACCGCGGTCATCGAGCCGGACGGCATCGGGCGCAGCGCGGGTTACCTGCTGGCCCGGGTCAACCAGCTGACCCATGGGCTCCGTGCCCTGGGCCTGCGGCCCGGCGACGGCATCGCCGGGCTGCTGCCGAACGGCGGCGCGGCCCTGGAGGTCTATCTGGCCGCGCTCCAGGGCGGCTGGTACTACACGCCGGTCAACTGGCATTTCACCGGGCCGGAGATCGCCTACATCGTCGCGGACTGCGAGGCCAGGGCGTTCTTCGTGGACGAGCGGTACGCCGCTGCGGGGGCCGCGGCGGCGGAGCAGGCCGGCGTCCCGGCCAGCGGGCGGCTCGGCTACGGCGCCGTGCCGGGCTTCACCCCGGTGCCCAGCCTGCTGGCGGGCCAGCCCACCACGCTGCCGGACGGCCGGACCGCCGGCTCCAGCATGCACTACACCTCGGGCACCACCGGGCGGCCCAAGGGGGTACGCCGTCCGCTGTCCGGGCTGGACCCGGACGACGCGGCCGAGCTGAGCGCGGCGCTGTTCCAGTTCTTCGGGGCCGAGCCCGGGCAGCCCAACGTGCACCTGGTCACCTCGCCGAACTACCACACCGCGGTCACCGTGTTCGGCGGCGCGGCGATCCACCTCGGGCACACCCTCGCCTACATGGACAGCTGGGACGCGGAGACCGCGCTGCGGCTCGTCGAGCAGCACCAGGTGACCAGCAGCCACATGGTGCCCACCCACTTCAAGCGGATGCTGGACCTGCCCGAAGCGACCCGGCGCCGGTACGACGTGTCTTCGATGCGCTGGCTGCTGCACGCCGCGGCGCCGTGCCCGGTGGGGATCAAGCAGGCCATGCTGGACTGGTGGGGACCGCGGGTCTACGAGTACTACGCGGCCACGGAGGGGGGCGGGACCATCGCCACCCCCGAGGACTGGCTGGCCCGGCCGGGGACCGTGGGGCGGCCGTGGCCGGTCAGCGAGGTCATGATCGCCGACGAGGACGGCCGCGAGTGCCCGCCCGGCCAGCCCGGGAGCGTCTACCTGAAGATGGGCCTGACCGAGTTCGAGTACAAGGGGGACCGGGCCAAGACCGACGCGGCCCGGCTGCGCGGCTTCTTCACCGCCGGTGACATCGGCTACCTCGACCCGGACGGCTTCCTCTTCCTGTGCGACCGCAAGTCGGACATGATCATCTCCGGCGGGGCGAACATCTACCCGGCCGAGATCGAAGCGGAGATCATCATGCATCCCGGCGTCGCCGACGTCGCCGTGTTCGGCATCCCGGATGACGACTGGGGCGAGCAGGTGATGGCCGTGGTGCAGCCGGCCGAGGGGCACCCACCGGGCCCGGAACTGGCCGCCAGCATCGTCGCCTCGCTGGAAGGCCGGCTGGCCCGGATGAAACGGCCGACCCGGCTGGAGTTCATCACCGAGATGCCCCGGGATCCCAGCGGCAAGCTGCTCAAGCGCCGCCTGCGCCAGCCGTACTGGGAGGCGGTGAGCCGGTCGATCTGACTGGCTCACCGCCGGTGCACTGGCTGAGCACGTCGAGCAGCCGGGCCACGGCCGGGGGTGGCGGCCCGGCTCCGTAGGTGACCGCGAGGACCTGCCGGTGCGAGCCGGGCAGCGCCGTGGCCTGGATGGCCGGGTGCCGGGCCGCGTGCAGCGCCAGCCCGGGCAGCGTGGTGATGCCGAGCCCGGCCGCCACCAGGGCCTGCACCGCCACGAAGTCGTCGGTGGTGAAGGCGATCTTCGGCGTGAAGCCGGCCAGTTCGCACTGCCAGATCAGGTAGCTGCGGCACCGTTCGCAGCCGCTGATCCAGCGGTGCTGCGCATAGTCGGCCAGGCTCGGCCGCGTCGGCAGCGGCGGCTCCGGTGCACCGCGGGCGACCAGGTAGATCGGGTCGTCGAGGAGCAGCCGGGACGTGCTGCCCTCGTCGTCGCCAGTGGCCGGAGGGCTGGCGGCGACGCCATCCTGGCAGTGCCGGAAGACCAGGGCCACGTCCACGTAGCCGGCCCGCAGCATGCGCAGCGCTTCCGGCGGCTCGGCCTCGGTCAGCATGAGGTCCATACCTGGGTACTCGGCGGTCAGCCGGGCCGCCGCGGCCGGCACGATCGTGCCCAGCGCGGAAGGGAAGGCGGCCAGCCGGATCCGCCCAGCCCGCAGCCCCACGCAGGCCGCGAGTTCGTTCTCGGCTGCGTCGAGGCGGCCGAGTATCTCCTCGGCCCGCTCGGCCAGCAGACGGCCGGCCTCGGTGAGCCGCAGGCCCCGCCCGGCCCGCTGGGTCAGCACCGCGCCGGTCTCGGCTTCGAGCCGGGCCAGGTGGTGGCTGACCGACGGCTGCGCATAGTTCAACGCCCGCGCGGCCGCCGTTACCGACCCGTGCCGGGCCACCGCGACCAGGACCCGCAGCCTGGTCACATCCAGCATGCAGTAAGTATAGATCGTTTCGATTTGTTTGCCCGGTGTACCGGAGCCGACCTATCGGACCATGTCGCGCGGGGTTCAGCGGCCCGCCGGGCAGGCGTGATACCGCGCCTGGTAGCCCGCCGCGGGCGGGCTGATCAGGTAGCCGCGGCCCGCCCGGCGCAGGTACACCTTGATCATCCACTGGTCACAGTGGGCGTGGTCCGGGCTGGCGGCCGGCCCCTGGCGGCTCTGGAAGGTCACGGTGGCGACCAGCCCGCTCCGGGTCGGCGCCACGCCGAGCAGCACGGCGTGCGAATCGCGGGTGGACCGGTAGCCGGACCGGAACCGCCGCAGCGCCAGCTGGTGCCAGCGTCCGAACAGGTGCAGGTACTCCCGGTAGTTGCGGTGGTTGATGGCCGCGAAGTAGCGGTTCAGCAGCGCGGCCACCGGCCGGGCCAGCGGGTTGCGGGCCAGCCGCGGAGTCACGGTCACGATGCCACCCGCGGGCCGGGAAGCGCCCGGGGCCGGGCGCGGCGTGTGCTGGCCGGTGCGGGTCCGGCCCCGGCTGCCGCGCCGGTGGCCGGCCGTCCCGCGGCGGCCCGAGGTGCTGCCGCTGCCCGTCGCGCCGCCGCCGGTCCCCGAGGCACCGGTGGTTCCCTGGCCCTTGGGTGCGGCACCGCGCCGGTGTCCCGGGTTGGCCTGACCGCGCGAGGCCGGGGGCGGGCTGGCCGTCCGGTGGCTTCTCGCGGAGCCGTTCGTGCCGCGAGGGCTCGGGGTACCCGTGGCGCCCGGGGCCGGACCAGTGGCGCCCCGGTGCGATGGCTGCGGCCCGGCGCCGCCGGTGGCCCCCGGCGCGGACCCAGCGGTGCCGCTGCCAGCCGGCTGCGGCGCGCGGCCCGCCACGGAGCCGGCCGGGGCGGTCGTCTGTGGCTGCCCGGTGACGGTCGCCCGCTGGCCCGGCCCGGTCAGCCAGACCGCCAGCACGGCGGCGACCGCCGCGGCCACGAAGAGCATCGCCGCCGCGCGGAGCCGGCGGCCGGACCAGGGCTGCGGCAGGCTTGGCGGCCACGGGTCCGCCTGATCCGCGGTTGGCGGCGCGGCCGGCTCCGCGGCGCCGAAGCCCGGCAGCCAGGAATTCCCGGCCGGGATGCTCCGCGGTGCCGGTGGGCCGGCCTCGGTGCCCGGCGGAAGATCGCCCTCGATCTCTGGCCCGGCGGCCAGGCCCGGGTCGCCTGTCTGCGGCCTGGCATCCAGGTCCGGGTCGCCTGTCTGCGGCCTGGGCGCGCTAGTTGGTCCGGCTCGCTCGTCCCCGGCGCGCAGGCCAGGTCCTGCGTGTCTGCGTTCGCTCCGGCGGCCGGATCCTGCTCATCAGCCGGTGGCCCGGCCTGGGCCGGCACCGGTGTCCTGGCTCCTGGCTCGGCCGAGCCAGGAAGCACCACGGGGCCTGGCCCGGGCGGCTCCGAGGACGCGGGGCCGGGCCGGGCCACGCTCGGCCCCGGGGAGCCCTCGGCGGCCGCGGCCACGGCGGCCCGGTCACCCGCCGGTTCCGGGCCGGCCTGCTCCGCGGCCTGAGCCGGGGCCGCCGTCGCCGGGTCCGCCTGCGGCTCACCGTGCGGCTGATCGGCTGCGGGCCGGGCCAGCGGAGTGCCACACCGGGTGCAGAAGCGCAGCAGCCCGCTGACCGGAGTGCCGCATGAAGTGCAGAACCGCATCGCGCTCAGCCCACCCGCACCCAGGTGTCACGGCCGGGGCCGCCCGGGAGGAGTAGCGGATCACCCGGCGGCAGTGCCGGGTCCTCTTCCCCGGCCAGCACCGCGCTGTGCATGGCGGCAACCAGCACCCGGGCCGGCTCGGCCTGCAGCGCCCGCTCGATGTCGCCCCCGCCACCCGGGTCGCGTAGCCGCTGGCCGATGACCAGCAACAGCAGCCGGGCCGGTGACATCCGTAGCCAGAAGGTCCAGCCCAGGTACAGATCGCGGCCGTGCGGGAAGCAGGCCAGGAACCCGCGGAACCGCCCCCGGCGCACCTCCAGGTACTCGCGGGGCTCCTCGCCGCGTGGCGTCACCGTGTGCTCTTCCAGCGAATCGACCGGGGTTCCGTGCGCACTGAACGCGGCGCTCATGCGCTGAAACGCCTCCTTGGCACTGTCGGCGGCGCCCTCGGCGACCATGGCCCACTGGCCGAGCAAAGCCGGCACCGGAATAAGCCAGAACGGTATGACCAGAATGAGCGCGACCACCTTGAGGCTGATCATCTCCAGGCCCAGCGCAGCACTAAGTCCCAGGCCGAAAATTCCCAGCGCCAGAAAGGTCAGGAGCGTCCCGGTCTGGATAAGCGCGTAGATTGCCGCGAAGATGGCGGCCTGGCGGAGCAGTTGCAGCAGGACCCGGTTATTCCCGGCCGGGTCGAAGGCGCCGTGCCCGGTCAGCCGGGTCCGGGGCAGCCCGGCCGCCGGCGCTGGCCGGGCGCTGCCGCCCGCGCTCCCGGCCACTCCGGTAACGGCCTCCGGGGCGGCTGCCGGCCCGTCCGCAGCGTCGGCCGGCCCGGCCGGCCGAAGGATGGCCTGCTCGTCCATGGCGCCCGGCAAGATGAGTTCGGCTCCGGCTGGGCCGCCCGGCGCGGCGGCCGGCGTTGCGAGCTCGCTGAGCGTTGGCAGCGGCGCGCCGTCCTCCGGCACCGGCGCGCCGTCCTCCGGGACGGGCGCGGCGTCCTCCGGGGACGCCGCTTCGTCTTCCGGGAACGACTGGATGGCCGTGCCGAACAGCTCGTCATCCGGTTCGGAACCGGGATCATCGTCGGCGGCTGTGGGCGGCGTCGGCCTGGCGTAGATCCGGATCAGCCCGGAGCCAGGCTCGCCCTTCCGGGCGGCCGGCACCGGTCCCGGGGGGGCCGGTGGCGTAGGCCCGGCCGGTGGCGCCCCCATGGCCGGTGGCGCCCCCACGGCCGGTGGCGCTCCCACGGCCGGTGGCGCTCCCACGGCCTGGTGCGCCGGTCCGCCCTGCGCCGCCCGTCCGGCCGCCACGGTGGCCCGCCGCTCCTGGGGCGGCGCGGCACCCGGCCCGGCTGCGGCCGCCGTGGGCCGGCCGCAATTGCCGCAGAACGCATCCCCGGCAAATAGCCCTTCGCCGCAGCCGACGCAATTCTCCCACATTGACCCGACCCCTTCCCATTCCGGGATAACCGCATCCCGCAGCCGCCCGGCCAGCAGTTGTAACTTACCAACTCCGGATTGGCGTTAAGCGATCTTGCTGAGACCAAGTTCCAGAAAGACGGGCGCGCTGACGCGAAAGGGCGTGCGGATCAGGCAAAGCTGGCCTAATAGTGTCGAATGCACCAGAAAAGTGCGGCACCCTGATATTTCGCAGTTCAAGACTCGCCGCGCGAGACCGACCGCGGCCCGGTGCGGCCCGGAATGCGCCGGAGCGGGGACTGTACCCACCTGGTGTCGGGCGAAGCGCGGGCTGATGCCACCGGTGCGGCGAGGGAGTACAGGGTGAGCGGCGGCCTCAGCACAGCCGGGCAATGGGCGTGAGCGGGGAGGTGCGCAGGAAACGCTCGTAGCCGAGGCCGGTGCTCACCGGCTCGGGGATCGGCTGGTCGCCTGGCAGCGTCTCCACCGCCAGGCAGCTCAGCGGGGTATCCCGGTCCAGGCCGAGCAGCTCAAGCAGCTGGGTCACCTCCGCATTGGACCAGGTCGCGGTGCCCGTGCCGACCTGCGGCCGCTCGTACCCCCGCACCCAGCGACGGGGACGGGGCAGCGCCTGGCGGTTGCCGAGCAGCACGTTACGCAGGTCAGCGCCATCGGCCTGGTGGACCTGCGCGTACAACAGCACCCATAGCTGGGTGACCGGCGGGAACGGCAGCAGCGACTGGCCGTCCAGCACCGGGTCGGCGAACGGGGCGCTCACTTCGATGCCGAGGGAGTCGCGCCCTACCGCGCAGGTCAGCGGCGGCGCAGGATGCTGCACCCCGGTCACCCGCAGGGGCCGGCCGAACCGGCCCTGGGCCGTGGTCCAGCCGTCGCGGTGGCCCGCCCGTAGCTCGTAGGTGAAGAAGCCGAACAAGCGGGGGGAGTCCGCGGTAAGCCCCGGCGGCAGCGGCAGCAGGAAATGCCGCGGTGATCCGGTGGGCCGCAGCGGCTGCATCGCGCCCGCACCCGCCTGGTCGTCGGACTGGCCCGGGACGATAGTGCGGATTGGCTCCGGGTCTACCGGCAGTGGCGGCTCGGCAGACTCTGGCCGGTCCGGGCTGAGCCGGGTGAGCACCGGGTCAGGTGCCCCGGCGAGCACCCGGGCGTAGTAAGCGTCCGCCGGGTTGGCCGGCGGCACGTCGAATTCCAGCCAGACCACCTTCTGCCGGACCTGCGTGCTGCTGTACCCGGCGTCCCGCTGGTAAGGGGACAGCGCCAGCCCGGCCGACACGAGCTTCGGCGTCTGGTCCGGCGGGGTAGTGATCGGCAGGTGCAAGTCGAACTCGGGGTCTGCGCTGGATTGGCCGGGCGGCGTGCGGAACACCGGGTGCACCGTGTAGTGCAGCTCCAGCTCGGCCGGGAACTGGCCGGGCGCGGGCTTGGGGTCGAACGCGTCGATGAACAGGAACTCGCTGCGGTCCGCCGGGGCGCCCGCCAGCGCCTCGGCGGCGACCGTCCGGCTCGGCGCGATCTGGCCGACCTCGGTGCCGTCGCGCTGGATGCTGAGGTGATCGAGCCCGTCCCAGCTCCAGTCCCGGTTCAGCTCCAGCCGGAGCGGTACCAGCCACAGCCGGGTCAGGTCGCCGAGTGAGCCAAAGGCCACGCTGCCGCCGTCCGGTCCCAGCACATGGCGCAGCGCTGCGGCCACGCCGAACAGGATCCGGTGGCCAGGCTGCGCGCGCAGCCCCGTGCCGACCGCGGCGAGGTCGAGCGCGGCGGCCAGCCTGCCCAGCGGGTTCTGCGGCGCCGCCAGCGCCAGCCCGGCGGCCTGCTGGGCCAGCGTGACCGCGCTGTTCACCAGGATGTCCGGCTGGAGGAAGATGCCCTCGATGGCCTCGGCGGACGCGAGGCCCAGCAGTGACCGCTCGTCCCTGCTCTGGCTGCGCAGCGCCAGTTCGGTGACCGGCCCGTGCCGGACATCCTCCGCGCCGTAGTAGTCGGTCTTCGCCGCAGCCAGTGCGTTCACCCCGATCCGCACCAGCCGGGCGGTCGGCAACGGGATCGGCCCGCTGGCAGGCGCGGTGAGCGTGCTCGCGTCCCTCACGTCCCGCCAATCCAGCTCCAGCTGGAGGGGGTCGTCCGGGCTGGCCGGAAGCGGCCGGGTGGTCTGGTAGAGAGTCAGGTAGCCATCGCCGCTCGCGCCCGGGAACTGCACCTGCACGGTGATCTCGACCGCGTCAACGTCGGGGTCGGGCTGCCCAACCGCCCGGCCGTCGGCGGTGGCCGGGCCGATGTCGGCGATCAGGTCCGCGGCCGCGCCGCCGGCGTAGACGTAACCGGGGTAGCCGAGGAGCGGCCGCCGCAGCGGCACGGAACTGGGCGGCGCGGTCGGGTCCGGGACAATCGGCAGGCTGGTGCCGACCCGGACCGTGCCGGGCTGCACCCAGCGCAGGAAATGCAGCGGGGCCAGTGGCTGCGGTGCGGGGTTCGCAGGCTGCTGCGCGGGTCCCGGGCCGCCGCCGGTATGATCGGCCAGCCGCACCCGGAACTCGTAGTGCTTCCCGTAGCGCAGCGTGACGCCCGGCGCGATCCCCGCCACGATGGCGGGCCCGTCGATGCCCTTCAGGGTGTGCGCATCGTGGTCGGGGCCGGCCAGCGACGGGCCGGTCCACGCCGTGTAGTAGCTGGGAATCCAGAAGGTGTCGGTGCTGTCGGCCATCAGCTTGTTTGGCGCGATCTCGACCTGGAACTCGCCGGTGTGCGAGCCGAGATCCACGCTGCCGATGGTGAGTTCGGTCTTGCCCAGCACCAGTGATTCCCAGTTGGCCGATCCGGCCAGCCGGGCGTCCACCCGGTAGCCGAGCACGCCCATCGGCGCGTCCTGGACGGCAGCCGCCGGGTCGATCTGCCGGTTCAGCCAGGTGGCCACCTGCTCGTCGTCCCACCCGAGCTGAATACCGTGGTCGCTGCCCGGCCGGGTGCCGTCGTCCTGCTCGCCGAGCGGGTCCAGCGTGATCGGCTGCCGGGCGTAAACCGCCTTGGCGAAACCGTCGTCGTAGTCCACGACTTCACGGAACAGGTCGTCGTAGGAGGCAGCCGGGACGGAGCTGGCCACCGGGAAGACCACCGACGTGAACAGGCTCCTGGCCGCGGGCAGCGGCGGCACCCGGGCGGCGTATGACTTCAGCGCCCCGGGCGCTCCCAGCAGCGACCCACCGTCACCGGATGGTGCGAGCGACAGGTAGATCCAGCCTCCGTTCTGGAAGAAATGGGCCGGGGGCTGGACGGAAAGCCGCCGGACGAGCCCGACCGCTTCGGCGAGCAGCGGCTGGCGCAGCGCGGCCGCGAGGACGCGGCCCCAGCCCAGCTTGGGAGGGTCGGCGGTGAGCGGGGTGCCGGCCGGGATGCCGCCGCTCTTGAGCGCGCAGTGGTAGCTGTCGTCGGTCCGCACGTACGGGTTGGCGCCCTGGGCGTAGCCGGTGGCGTCGCGGTACCCGGGCGGCGCGTACTTCAGCAGCTGGCGGCCGGCCTGGCGCGGGTCGGTGGGGGTGACCGTTGGGTCCACCAGCGTGGTCTGCAGCACGGCGAGGATGTCGGCGGCGTGCGGTGGTGCCGGGGTGGGCACCGGGAAGGCCTGGAACGCGGTGCCCAGCGTGGGCATCGCGGCCAGCCCCTGGATCAGCCGCACTTCGAAGCTGAACGCGGCCGTGGCGAAGCTGGGATCGGTGGCGGACAGCGGGTCCAGCGGGCTACTGCCGGGCACCACCAGCGCGTGCAGCGTCAGCGCGGTGCCGTCCCAGTTCTGCAGGAAGCTGTAAAAGGTGAGCTGAGCAGCCATCACAGTCCCCTAGCTCGCGGAGGGCAGGACGTCGGGCAGCGTGCAGGCGGGCTCCCCGGGCCCCCGGATCGCGTTCGCCGACGTGGTCTCGTACTCGATGTCGATGCTGAACACCAGGCAGAGCGAGATCTCGATGGCAATGGTGAGCTTGGCCGCGCACCACTCAGTCTCGTTGCTGGTCCCGCCGCAGCCGGTAAGGTGCGCGAGCTGGCCCTCCACGGACAGCTGGACGCCGATCAGCGGCCCGATCTCGGCGGACAGCTGAAGCAGGAAGCCCACTCCGTAGCCCCAGCTGGTGTCGCCGGTGAAACCGAAGAACGTGATGGCGAGCAGTCCCTTGAGCTCCAGCGGCCCCGCCTTGCCCGTCATGGCCAGCCCGACGCCGATCAGCAGTGAGTAAGTGGTGCCGTCGGCGGTGGACAGCTGGATGCTGAACTTGATGATGGCCACCACGTACAGGCACGGCACCGTCTTGATGTTGAACATCGGCTGGCCGGCCAGCTCGAACGTGGCCTGGTCCAGGTGCGGGTAGACCTGGATCTCGACCTTGACCGCGGTGTCGTCGAACTTGATGTCCGGGCAGGGCACCTCGGGGGGGATCTGGTACGCCTCGCCGGTGGCATCGGCGAACGGAACGCTGAGCGCGACCTTGAGCGAGAAGTCATTGGTCATGTCGGCGGTCATCACACCGGTGATGCCGAGGTCGGCGAGGATCGTGAGCACGTCCTGGACGATGCCGAGCGCGCCGCCCATCGCCAGTTTGGGCTGGCCGAACACGGTGGGCGCGCCGGCGGTGGCGGCGATGTCCGCGGTCAGCCGGATCACGTCGCCCAGCGAGGTGGTGCTCATCACCTTGGCGGCCTGGTCCAGCCGGAACGTCCACGGCACCGGCTGGGAGGTGTCCAGCTGGTAGGTCACCGTGGCGGCGGTGTAGTCAAGGTCACTGCGCACCGAGCCCGCGCTCGCCACCGTGCGCCGGCCCACCCCGGCCGGGAACGTGCTGCTGGGCAGCTCAAGCCGGTAGTTGCCCTGGGCGTTGACGTGCAGGGCCCAGTCCGCGGACGGGAACGGGACGGTAACGGGCAGCACCGGGAACAGCCCCAGGGAGGTGGCCAGGCTGTACGGGTCGGCCAGCGCCGGGATCTGCGTGCTGGTGATCCGGCTGGTATCGGTGGCCTCGATCTTCGGCCGTGGGAAGAACACCCGCTGGGTGCCGGTGGCGTGCACGATCCCGTAGTCGCTGGCCGGGTTGGCGGGCTGGGCCAGGTCGGCCGGGTCGGCGAACCGGTACGGGGAAGACAGCGGCGGTGGGGTGGGGGCTGCGCCCGCACGGATGAGCGGCACCCCCAGGTCGGCGGGCACCGGCTGCGGCGCGCCCGCCGGATCGGCGACCTGGAGCACTGACCACTGCCCGCCACCCGGGAAAACCGGCGCGCCCCAGGCGGCCATGGCGAACTCCGGCCCACTCAGCCCGGCGGTGACCCCGATGCCGACCCGCTGCACGTGCATCTTCTGCGGGCCGCCGCCGACGGCCAGGCGGGCGTCGACGGGGCCGCCGAGCGTTCCAGCCTGGCTGATCGCCTGGGCGTAGCTGCCGGGGTCGATCAGCGGGCCGGCGGTGACCTGAACGAAGCCGAACTGGCCCGTGGCGGGCACGAGATCGGCGGCGCCGTCGAGCTGCACGTCGCCGTCGAAGTACACCGCGGCGAGGTCGATCCCGCCGACGGTGATGACCTGGCCGGTTTCCCGGATGTTGGCCACGGAGGTAATCCGCGGCACGACTCCCGGATGCGTGGTGATCGTGGTGGATGACCCGAAGTCATACTCGCCGTCGCTGACCGCCTGCCAGCCGCTGTCGCGGCGGGTGAGCACCGCGTTGTTCCGCCGCTCGATCGTCACCGTGCGGACCACCTGCACCGCGTAGGGAAACAGGTAGCTGCGGACCTGCACCACCTCGTAGGCGGTCCGGCCGATCAGCACATTGAACCGGGCCTGAACTACCGCGACGGCGTCCTGCGGCCCGTGGTACGGATTGCGCCAGTCGCTGAACAGGCTCTCCCCGTAGCCGGTCAGATCGAGCCGGGTGACGGGGACGAGCGGCCTGGCTCCAGCCGCTCCCAGGTAGCTGTTGAAGATGCCGGTCACGCTGGTGCCGAGCGCGCTGCGCGATCCTGGCTGGCCGACCGGAAGCGAGACGGTGTAACCGGGCAGGCTGGCCGAGTCGCCTGGGCTCAGGCTGGTGTCCACGGCATCGATGCGAAGCTGGTGCGCACCTTCCAGGCCGGCTTGGGCGGGGCGGTTGAGGGAGACCTCGGCGCCCCGGGTGTCCTTGAGGTCCGGCTGGCGGAGCACCGCCTGCGCGATCACCCCGGACGGCAGGGTGAACCGGGCCGGAGCGGGCAACGGATCCGGGCCGGCGAAATTGCTCACGATACTGTCCAGCGCGGCAGCCGGGTGGGCCGGGACGAGCGTGACCGTGGGCACGCCGATGAGCGTCGGCACGCCGCTGTCCGCGAAGCTCAGCCGTGGCGGGAAGGTGGGGTCCGGGTCGGACAGGGTTTCCAGCACCTCCCACTGGACGGCGGGGAGGGTCAGCAGGATCAGCTGACGGCCGTCGACCTTCAGGCAGAGCTGCTCGATACTGATGGCTTCCCGGGAGGCTTCGGGTCCGGTGGCTGCGGGCCGCGTTTGTGCCCGCCAGGCGCCTGCGGGCTGGGTGCTGGCCGGCTCTGGCTCGAAGGCGATGCCGAACTGATCCACGTTGGTGGACACGTCCAGCAGGATCAGCCCGTTCTGGCGCTCGAAGGCCAGCGCCGGGCCGAGCGCCCGCACCGCCTCCGGCCACTCGTCGGCTGATTCCCTGGCCACCAGGGCCTGCGGCCCGGTCGCGGCGGTGACCGGATCGGGCCGGGCGGAGCGGCCGCCGGCCGCAGCCAGGTTCACCCCACCGGGCAGGGCGAAGTCGAGGGTCACCGTGTCGCCCTGCCAGGCGGAGAAGCTCAGCAGCCCGCCGCCCGGCTGGTCGAGCAGGGCACGCAGCGAGTCGTAGCTCGCGGCGTAGGGATCGGGCAGGGCCGGGATGATCGCGCGCAGCGGGTAGGCCAGCACCGCCGTTCCCTGGGTGAGCGTGCTGCCGTCGTACGGCCCGAACACGGCAATGGCCGTCGGGTTGGCCGCCCGGAGCACGGCAT
Organism: uncultured Actinomycetes bacterium; assembly: GCA_963837515.1. Classification (GTDB taxonomy): domain Bacteria; phylum Actinomycetota; class Actinomycetes; order Streptosporangiales; family Streptosporangiaceae; genus RYN-230. Next base: position 282,331 of record CAWINT010000006.1, on the reverse strand, counting down.
TGATGAGCGCGAACGAGACGACGTCAGGCCCTGCTGGCTGGTCGAGCTGGCCCTCAGCCAGGAGGTAGGTCCCGCTGGGCTCCGCGATCAGCGCCACTGTCACCGCAGCTGCCGTGAGCGGCAGGCGGCCGCCGGACAGGTCGACCGGCTGGCTGAGCACCGCGGTCAGAGCGCTCTCGGTGAGCACGATCTCCGCACCCGCCGCTGCGGAGACGAAGGTAACGGGGAACGTGAAGTCCCAGCGCAGCATGAACCGGCCGGCTGGCAGCGCCGGCTGCTGCCGGACCTGCTGCCCGGAGGCGTGCGCCGCGCTCAGGGTGAGGCTGGCGGCGTCCACCGCGAGCGCGGCCGGGCCGACCAGGACGGGGTCCGGCTGGCCAAGCCAGCTCACTTGCAGACCATCGCCGAGCCAGAGGATCAGCTCGCCCGCCCCGCTGGCCGCGCCGAGCTGGCTTGGGTCGGTGACCGCGACCGGCAGGCCCCACGCGGCGGCGGTGACTGGCGCGGATCCCGCCGGGATGCAGAGAGTGGACTCGCTCTGGGTCACCGTGAACGGCCCGTCAGCTGCGGCGGTGAACGGGACGGCCAGGGCGTTCAGCTCGGGGTGGTAGGTGACCGGGCCGGCGGCGGGGTGCAGTTCGGTGGTGTATCCGTAGGCGAGCAACCGGGCGGTTGAGGCGGTGGTGAGGGCAGCACTGGTGGCCCCCACCTGGATGGTGACCTGCTGAGGAAGCGCGACGCTGGCCGCCCGGGCGTCGGCGCCCGGTCCGGCGCCGGCCGGCGGAGTCGGGGACTGGAGGCTGACGGTGAGCTCGGCAGTGACCGACGGCGGTACCACGATCTCCCCACCGGTGACCGTCACCGGCTGGCTGAACTGGAGCGTCCCGCCAGTGATCAGGAGGCCGGTGTAGGAGCTGGCCGGTGCGGCCGGGGCGAGCAGCGGGCTGGAGATCCACAGGCTGCCGGCGGGCACGTTCATGGTGGCCGGCAGCGTGGCCGGCGGGTTCCCCGGAGCCTGGCCGGGGGCCTGGCCGGGGGCCTGGCCGGGGGCCTGGCCGGGGGCCTGGCCGGGTGCGTTGCCGGGATCATCCGGTGGTGTCTGCTCCGGTGCGGCGGCAAGCGGTACCCAGAGCTCGATCGGCAACGTCAGTAACGGCGCCATCCCGGGCGCGCGGACCAGCCGGATCTGGCGGATGACCGGGAAGATGTCGATCCAGACGCGGCGGCCGCCCCGGTCCAGGAAGGGTCCCAGCGTTGCGCCCGGTTGGCGTCCCACCGCCCAGGCTGGAAGCGAGGCGGCGCGTCGCGAGGTACGGACCGGCAGGGTCCGGCGGCTGACCAGGACCTCGCGGCGTGGCTGGCCGCCGGGCGCTCCGGTGCTGGCCGCCTCCGCGATGATCCGGCGGGCTTCCTCCAGGGCGCCAGCGTCGCTGGGCGTGATCGGCCGCAGGTCGGTCAGGTCGCTGCCAAGGTTAGTCAGCTGATTAAGGTGATTCGCGTCGAAGGATGACAATTCAGGCCCCCATTCCCCTCGGCCTGGTTGGCTATCCCCGCGATAAGAAAACCCGGCCGACCCTGCACCAAAGCTGACCACGATGCGGGTACGCCGTCAATCCTTCGCTTTCACAGCGCGCCAGAATGTTATTTGTTCGCGGGGTGAACCGGCGTGATCTGCCGGGCGCCGTCCGCCGCGGATGCATTTCTGCCGGGCTCGACCTGAGGCGCACCCTAAGCAGGCATTCGTGCCATGCGCGGGCGGGCTCCTCCCCGCGGCCAGTCAGCCGTGGGCCAGCCGGGGGATGAGCGTCTGTGCGTCCGGACTTCCCAAGCCCGTTACCGGGTCCCATCCGGGACCGGCCCGGTAACCGGTGACCAGAACGGAGCCTACGGTCATGTAGTTGCTACCGGTAGTAATGTCATGAAACGCTTTGTGGTAGCTGGCGCTGCGGGCGATGCGGTAAAGGGCCGGGTTCACGAAGCCGAGGGCGTGCTGGGCGTCCTGATCGGCCAGCGCGATGACCCCGCCCCACAGGGGCGCCGAGTTGCTGGTGCCGAGGTCCGTCTCGATGTTGCCGCCGGCGAAGACGGTCGGGGGACCCGGCTGATCAGCGTCAGCGGACACGTCGGGCACGCCCCTGGTCTTTGTGTTCCCGGGGACGCCATCCTGATAGGCGGGACGGGCGTACCGGTGGCTGTAGCCGCCACCAGTATTGAAGGCGGTCTCGCTCATATAGGCGCCCGAGGGCTTCGCGGTGAGCGCGGTGCCGCCAACGCCCAGCACGAGCGGGTCGGAGGCTGGAAGGCTGACTTCCTTGACCGGCTTGCCAAAGTCGGCGTTGCTGTACGCGCCGCTGTCGCCGGAGCTGCCGATCACCGTGACGTGGTGAGCGGCCGCTCCCTGCAGTATGGAATGCATCTGGGTCACCTGAGCCGTGGTGAAGTAGTGTTCCCCCAGGCTCCAGCTGATCGAGGCTACGTCGGTGTGCGAGACGGCGAGCCGCAGCCCGGCGATCATGTCCGCGGTCGCGGTCGCGGCGTTCTTGAAGAGGTCAGGGCCAGGGGGCAGCAGGACCAGGCGGAGGGTGGCGCCGGGCGCGGCCGTGTGCACGATCTCGGTGTCCCCGACCCCCTCGCCGGACACCTGCCAGGGCGCGGCTGAGCCGGCCAGGGTGGTCACGACCTGGATCCGCGCGGCGGGCAGCCCGAACATGCGGTTGAAGGCCCCCAGGTCCTGACGGATATCGCTGCTGTCCGGGCCGGCCGAGGCGGTGGAAGATCCGGCGGGGGCAAGGACCGTCACCGTTTCGCCGCGGCCGTCGATCCCCCTGTCCAGCAAGGGCTGGATGCCATACGCGGCCCGGAGCTGGTGCGGGGAATAGCAGGGGGATTGGGCGATGGTTTGCACCGGGCAGCCGGAAACCGCGCTCGTGGGTGCGGAGCCGGCCACCACGGCCACGACCGTGGCCGGGCCGGCCGCGGTGGCGGGTCCGGACCTGGTCGCGGGGCCCGCGCTCGCCGGACTCGGGCGGCCTGAGCTTCCCGTGCATCCTGTCGCCAGGACCGCGCTGAGGATCAGTGCGACGGCGAGCAGCCGGGCTCGCCGTGAGCGGGTCAGCCGCGCCGCGCCGTGCGCAGCGGCGAGGCCGGCGTTGTCTTGGCTCACACCCGTTAACCCGGCAGTGACTGGAAACGCTTACCTCACACCCGTTAACCCGGCAGTGACCGGGAACGCTTACCTCGGTCCCGCCAGATCCTGATGGCCAAGGGCCTGGGCGACTGATCTGGCCTGGCGGCTAGCGCGGGGTGGATCGGAACAGGGTGACCGTGGCCAGGTCACCCGCGATCCTGCTGGCCAGTGGCAGCAGGTACCGGTAGCGGCGCGGCAGCCGCGCGCGTACCGCGGATGGCGGCCGGGTCACCGAAGCCGCCTGGACGATCTCGAGGCCAAGGGACTGCAGGGTGCGGGGATCGTCGCACGACCATGCCCATCGGGCCGCCATGTTCTTTTTCGCCGCCAGCCGGTGCTGCTGATCGAGCGTGCGCTGGCTGTAGCTGTCGAAAGCGATGAGCGCACCGGGAAACCGCTCCGCGATCTGGGCGATAACCTGCGGTGCCCGGGCCAGGTAGGCGAGCACGCCGTCGGCCACGAACAGGTACGGCCCCGGGCTGGCCTGGACAACCGGCAGCCAGTCCTGATCCAGCACGGAGGCGGCCACCATCCGGCGGCGGCCGGAATCGGCGAAGAACCGGCGCCGCAACTCGATCACATCCGGCAGGTCCAGGTCGATCCAGTGCACGCGGCCGTTATCGACCCGCTCGAACCTGGTGTTCAGGCCGGTGCCGAGCTCGACGACCGTCCCACCCGGATGATCGGCGAGGAAGCTGCCCACCCAGGAGTCGAAGATCGCGGTGCGCAGGACGGTGACACCACCGCCCCAGCCGTGGCCGTATTTATCCGCATCGAAGTCGATCGACGCGAGGATCTCGGCTGCTTTCGGATCCCGGAGCACGGGGCGCTTCTGGCGGGTCTCACGCGCCCGGCCGGCCAGCGGGATCAACAGCGTCTCCTGGACCGCACCGAGCTGCGCCTGCACCGGATCCGCCATGCCAGCCATTACACACCACACACCGGCACCAGCAGAAAGGCCCGTTCGGCCAGATCCCGGCGATCCCGCAGCGGACCGAACAGCCAGGTATAAACCACGGCCGGCAATGCCGGCGCAGCTCGGCTTGACCGTGCAGCGGCGGGTGGGTGCGCGGTTGCGGGGTCGGCTGAGGGCAGGCGATCAGGCGTGGGCGGCTCGGCTGCTGCTTTCCTGGTTGCCCGGGGGCCATACCTGGTGGTCGAGGAAGTCCTCCACGGCGGTTACCACCTGGCCGAGAACCGCGGTGGATGCGGCCAGGCGCCCCGCGACGAGCATGCCGTGATCGGCCCCGTCGATCTCCAGGACGTACGGGGTGACCGAGCGTGCGAGCCGGCCATCCCACACATTGTCCGCCGTCCCGCCAATCAGCAGGCACGGGGCGGTGGCCTGCCGCAGCGCCGCGAGGGTCGGCTCATCGGTGAGCACGGGCGTCAGCCACACCGCCGGCAGCCCCCGGCTGGCGGCCAGGGGCGCCGCGAGCGAACCGAGCGACTTGCCGATCACTACCGGCGCCGCCACCCCCGTAGCAGCCGAAACCGCGTCGGCGGCCTCGCTCACCTGGCCCATTACCCACGCACGTTCCTGATCAGCGGTCCCGAAGCCCGGCACCGTCCAGGTGATCCGGCGGACCAGGCCGCCACGGCGTTCCGCGGCCAGGGCGGCATACATCAGCAGCGGCCCGTCCGCGCTGTACCACTCCCCCGGCACCACCACCGCTGCGCGGCCGCCGCTCATGCCCGTCACAGCGTTACCATACAGCCGCCCGCGTGCCCGGCAGCTGCGCACCGGCCAAGCCCGCCCGGGCGGGCTTCGGGCCACCGCCCCACCACGGTCCAGATCGTCCTCATCTGGGTGGAGCCGGTGGTCCATTAGTCAGCAGCAGCAGAAGTACAGCACCGCTTCCTGTTCAGCCGGGCTTGCGGGCCATTACCACCTCGGTGTCGCCCGGCCAGTCCCAGAAAATGCCCCCGGCGCAGCGGTTCGCGAGCAGCGCCCGCACCTCCCCGGCGAAGTCGTCGAGACGATCACCGAAGAGGTGCGGCGCCGGACAAGTAGCCGGCCAGACGGCAGCTGCAGCACCCCAGCGCCGGCAGCGTTCCATGGGCTGGTCATCGTCCCGCCATAGGCAAGGGACGCGACCACCGCGTTGTCCGATGCGCCGCAGCCAATAGTCGCGCCCCGGTGCACTGATATGTGGCGAAGTAGCGGGCATGCTGGCTGATTGCCGTGATGCCTGAGATGATCCTCTGTGCTGGCATCGTGGCCATGCGGCAGCTAGGAGAGTTACCAGGCAGGATAGCGGCATCTCGCAAACGGAGAATCGATGATGGATGACTCGGTACCGTCTGATCAGCGTGAACCCGGTCTAACGCACGTCCAGGTCCAGATTCTGCAGACTATTCGTAACCTCGCGCGGAAACATGAACGTCCTCCCACTATGAGGGAGGTCGCAAAGGCGATGGCGCGTAAGAGCGTTGGCGGACTTTCTTATCAGTACGCGATATTGATAGACAAGGGATACCTGCGTCAGCATCCGAGGCGCCCGCGGACGGTGGAGGTGCGGCTGCCTGGCGAACCAGCCTTTTCTGCAGAGTCAGGTAAGGCTGGTGAGATGCCGTCAGCGGTCGTCGGGGAGACCAGTGGCGCCTCATCGGATATTGCTTTGGATAGAGTAGCCTGGGTAGCCATTGAGGGGCAGGTTGCGGCAGGCGAGCCGATCCCTCCGCTGGGGCCAGCGGAGGAACAGTTCCCCCTGCCCAGGGAAGTGGTCGGCGAAGGTACGCTGTTCATCCTCAAAGTAATAGGCGACTCGATGATCGGCGCTGGGATCCTCGACGGTGACTGGGTGATTGTACGTCAGCAGGCCCAGGCTGAGAGCGGCGAGATCGTGGCCGCACTGATTGACGGTAACGAGGTTGAAGGAACGGTCAAGACCCTAAAACTAATAGACGGTCACTACTGGCTGATGCCGCAAAATTCTCGTTACACACCTATCCTGGGTGATAAGGCAGAGATTCGCGGCAAGGTGGTCGCTGTAATGCGCAAGGTCTGAGAAAGGTTAGAACATGCTCGGGTGACACCGACAAACAACCTGCAGCTCTCAGCAGTCCGGGGTGCCCGGGCCGTGCGCATGCTTGTACTACCGGACCCGCGGGTGCGGGTATTGCGCCGCTCGGTGCTGGAAAGACAGGATGTCGGGGTTCTGGATGAGACCCCCGCGGATTTCGATGGCCCGCTTGATGATCTGGTCGAGGTCCCATGCGCCGGGGCCGTCGAGTACGGTCCTCAGGTGTGGCAGCAGGGCTTCGCTGATCTCCCAGGTGGCGGAATTCCACAGCAGCGAGGGGCTGTGGTCCACGGCGTAGTAGTGGATGTTGCCGCCTACGGTGATCATCGGGTCCGCGAATGATGTGGGTCGTGCCCAGCTGAAGCCCATGCCCGTGTCACATGACACGTCGATGATGAGACTGCCGGGCGAGAACGTGGCCAGATCGCTGTCGGTGAGGAACATCAGCGGGGCGGCGGTGTCCTGGAGCACGCAGTTGACCACGATGTCGAATCTGGCCAGGTAGGCGGCCAGCGGTACCTGGCCGTCTTCGTGCAGCGCACGGCACCGGCCGGGGTTGTCGGCGTCCCGTTCGAATTGCACCATGCGGGCTGAATGGATGGGTGAGGCAACGGCGGTCACATCGCGGTGGGTGAAGACATGGACATCGTTCACGCCGGAGGCGTTCAAGGCGGTGACCGCGCCCCGGCCGGTCGCGCCGAAACTGATGACAGCCGCCCGAAGCGGGCGGCCGTATTCACCGGTGGTCCCGATGAGCTGCAGGGCATGCAGTACCGAGCAGTAGCCGGCGAGCTCGTTGTTCTTATGGAAGACGTGCAGGCTGAATGAGCCGTCGTTGTGCCAGTGGTTCATCGCCTCGAACGCGATCAGGGTCAGCCGGAGGTCGATGGCCAGCTGGGTGATTTCCTCGTTCTGAACGCAGTGCGGCCAGCCCCACAGAACCTGGCCCCCACGCATCTCCCCAAGGTCGTGGGGAAGTGGTTTGGGAAGCAGGATGACATCGCAGTCCGCCAGGAGCTGCTCGCGGGTGCGCAAGCCAGCGACATAGCCCGCCAGTTCCCGGTCCGGCACGCCGAAACGCTCACCGTAGCCGCGCTCGAGGTAGATGCGCCGCCGCAGGCTGGCCTCGATCCGCTCGAGGTGCCGTGGGTGGATCGCCAGCCGCTGCTCGTTCTCCTTGCCGGACCGTGCGATCACCCCGAGGCTGAGCTGACCCACACGCACTCCCCTCAACGTTTACCTGCGTCTGCGAGCCGGCCGCCGCGCATCCCGGCTTCCGGGCGCCCCAGACAGCCCCGCAACCGGCAATCAAGTTAACGCCTATAGCCATCCTGTCGCCCGAACGGCGCCTCATGGGCCGCCGAGTGCGGCACATCAGCAACGCCAGGAGCTCCGCTTCGCGCGCGGCGGGCACGCCGCCGGGCCGTTCCGCCCTCTACTGGTCCCAGCATAGGCACGCGAATCCCAGCCAGCCCGAACACCCGCGATGCGGTCGGAAGGGTTCCGTGGGTGCGTGTGCTCAGGAGCTGGTCGGCCGGACGGTAGCGGACCGGCCGAGCTGCCGGCCGGTGGGGTCGTGTGCGGTTACTGCGAAATATGGCCCGTCGCTGTTCACTGGGATCGCGGTTTCGAAACCGGCCCGTGGTTGTGTCCCGGCCGCCGCCAGGGACGCGGAGTTCCGGCCAGCCAGGACGGTCCAGCTCGTCACTTCAGTTGCCCCATTCCAGCTCGCGTAGACCACTGAGCCGCGGGCTGGGTTGGGCCGGACTGCGACCGCCGGCCTGCCGGTGGGATGACCGGACCAGCCGAAGGTGAATGCGCGGTAGGACTGGTCGTTGACGGGGAACCGCCCGTCGATGATGAGTTCGCCGTCGCGGGTGAACTCAGAGAAGTATGGCTGGGCGCCCCAGCCGACGAAGACGGTCTCATCGGGGAGCAGTTGCACGCTGCCCTGGTTGTCGGCTTGCAGGCTCCCCGGATGGGTGTACGCCCGGTTGAGCCTGACCCGCATCGCCCGGGTGTCCAGATCCAGTAGGAGGGCCCGTGACTGGGGTTCTTGCGGAGGCGAAGAGGCGTTATCGAACACGGTGAGCAGGCCCGGCTGGGGCATTCGCGCGTCGTGCTGCCAGGAGAAGCCGGCCCCTGGCCCTATCTCGAAGTCGGACTTCTTGCCGCCGAGCCGCCACCGGATCGCGCCGCCTGGGCGGGCGACCTTGTAGATGGTCCACGTGTTGCGGGACGAAATGAGCAGATCACCGTCGGGGGCGAGGGCGATGGAGTTGATGTGAAAGTAGTCGTACGGCGCGTGGGCGGATCCCCCGGCCAGAGCCTGGTGCGACTCCGTGAGCGCCACGTGGTCCAGGCTGTTCCACTCGAACAGCACCTTGCCGGTAGTCACGTCGACTTCCTGCGCGATGCTGCACAACACCGCGCCCTTGGCTGGCCCGCCCAGCGGCGACAGGTCAGCAGGCACCTTGCGGTGCGCGGTGATCAGGGCGGTGCCCTGGGGAGTGAGGTTGAACTCGTGCAGATCCGTCTGCGCCCCATCACCGGCTCTTACGGTAGAGATGACGCGGTAAGAAGTGTCGGCGATGTAAGAGGTTCCGGAGGTGACGCCGACCGCGTTCACGGTGCCTGCTGACCAGGTGAGGACCGGCTGGCCGCGGTATTCCTGGACGGTGAAGTTCAGCGGCGTCCCGCCCAGTGGTTTCCCGAGCCAGACCAACTGGCCCTGCCGATCGACGATCATCAGCCCGGGCTGCCCAGGCGATGGTGATCCGGCCGCATAGCCCCGCGGGGCGATGAAAACGTACGGGTATCGGCTGGCCTCCCCGGCCGTGGCTCCATGCGTCACGCTGACCGCGGGGGGACGAAGATCCGGTCTGCTGACGAAGTAATCAACGTCACCGTCGCCGTCGGCCGCCGGGTGAGCGGCGAGCGGATGCGGATGCGGATCATCGGCAGATCCTGGATGCGGCCACGCGTAGCCCGCAAAACCAGCCAACCCTAGACCGGCCACCCCAGCCGCGGCAGCCCCACCCCCCCGGAGCACCTGCCGCCGGGTCCAGTTAACAGGCATTCTTACCTCACCAGGCGGCCCAGGCACATCGGTCGCTTGCCTACTTTTGACCATCCTTATACCGCTAGGCCGGTGTTCCCTGCAATTCACCTGAGCCTTGCCTGCACGCCAGAGCCCACGCCCCAGCGGCGTCGCACACCAGGCGACCCCCTGGACTCCAGCCCGCACACCCCGCTGAGCCGGTAATTCCGGGTGCCCACCTGGCCGGAAACTCGGCAGTCGGCCGCTGAGCCCGAGCCGGCGCTACACGCCGACAACGAAAGACGATGCTGACCCGCAGTCTCTGCACCAGCGATAACGCCCCGGTGGGGGACACCAGCCCCACCGCGCTTCGCTCAACCCGGCCGGGGCGCAGCAGACATCCCGGCCCGTCCGATGCCCGGGTCGGTCAGCGGGCCATATAGCCGCCATCGATGTAGAGTTCGAGGCCGGTGACGAAGGACGCGTCGTCGCTGGCCAGATAGGCGACCCCGGCCGCGACCTCCGCAGGCCTACCCAGGCGCCTCATGGGGGTCACCTCCAGCATCGCCTGCTCGATCCGTGTGCCCTTGGCCTGGTCAAGGATGGGCGTGTCGATGAACCCGGGATGCACCGAGTTGACCCGGACGCCGCGGTCGGCCCAGTGCAGCGCAATGTTCTTGGTCAGGGTGCGGACCGCGCCCTTGGCCGCATGGTAGGCCGGGGAGGTGCCGAACCCCCCGCTGCTGCCGAATATCGAACTGATGTTGATCACCGACCCGTGCCTGGAGGCGGCCAGCGCCGCCGCGGCGGTCCTCATGCCCAGGAACACACCGGTCTGGTCGACGCCGATGGTGCGCTCCCAGTCCGCGAGGGAGGTGTCCTCGATCGCCGCCAGATCGCCCATGCCAGCGTTGTTCACCAGAATGTCGAGGCGGCCGAACTCTTCCAAGGCCGCGGCGACCGCGGCTTCCCACTCGGGCTCAGAGGTCACATCGAGGTGGCAGTAGGACGCCCGGCCGCCGTCGGCCGCGAGGTCCTTGGCCACCTGAGTGCCGGGCCCGTCCTGAACGTCGGTCACCAGCACCGCCGCCCCTTCGCTGGACAGCCGCCTGGCGATCGCTTCCCCGATGCCACTGGCCGCACCAGTCACCAGCGCGACCCGCCCCTGCAACCTCTCCACCGCGGTTCCTCTCCGTGCCGTGTGCTTCCGTCACCACCCAGCCTCAGGCGGCGGTCAGGCCCTAACCAGGGCCATTGGTCCGGGACTGGCCCAGGCCGCCGTTGGGGCTGCCGGGGTACTCGGCTCGGTGTGGCGCCGTGGAACACCCGCTCTATTACCCCCTGGCGCTGGCACAATGAGCGTGACGATTGACAACCCAGCCGGGTTCGGCTGGCGCGTCCCCGCAACCGCCGGCCGAGACCCCAGCCCGACTGCGCTCGGGGATCAGCAGCCATGAACGATGACGCGCCCGCCGCCACCCCCCAGCAGGCCGCCATTGTGGCCCTGCCCGCCGAGATCACCTTCTGGAACGCCGCCGAGGTCGGCCGCACGCTCGCCGAGGCCATTAGCGGCAGCGCCGGCGACATCATCGTGGATCTGACCGACACCGAGTTCTGCGGTATCTCCGGCATCGCCGCCCTGTGCGCCGCCCGCCGGCTGGCCAGTTCACACCACACCCTGTTGCATGCCATCGTGCCGCCGGGCCCGCTCGCCCGGCTGTTCACCGTCTACGGCGTCGATCAGATCTGGGCCGTGCATCCCACCGTCAGCGCGGCCCTGATGGGCATTGCAGTTCAGGAGGCTTGACGGCCCGGCCGCTCAGGCCCCTCACCCGGTCCCGCGGGCGGGCGGTCCTTCCCGGCCCGCCGCGCCCGGCGCGGTGCCCGGCCGCCCTCGGCCGCCGGCGGCCCGGCCTCAGCGGGCTGTGGCCGTTCCCCTCCTCCCGTGGCATGGCGGCGGATCTCCACCAGGCTGTCGCGCAGCGACTGCCACACAGCGGCCAGGCTGGCGCTGGCCGGCAGGTCGCCGGGGATGGTGCCGGGGCCGGCCCCCGGCCGGCCAGCGCGTCCGCCGCGCCGCGGGCCAGGCCAACCAGGGCCGGGTCGGTCGATTCCAGGGTCAGGCGGCTCTCGCTCACCCGGAGCAGCATCTGCCGCCGCCCGCGTTCCTCGGGTGGTTCGTCGCTGGTGCCCCGGACGTCAGCCTGGCGCAGCGCCGTCCGGGCCTGGTCCAGGTCCAGGCCGAGGGAGGTGAGCGTCCGGGCGGCCGCCGACTCCGGGTCGCCGAGCGCGGCCAGCAGCAGGTGGTGCGAGCCGACCGGGCTCTCTCCGGCCAGCCGGGCCGCCTCGGCCAGGCTGTGATCCGCGGCCGGGGTGGTCGGCAGTTGGTCCTGCTCCCCGCTCTCGCCCTGCTCCCCGGCGCGGATCCAGGGACGGCTCCTGGCTTTCCCGCGGGCCGTCTTTTCCCCGAGCAGGTCGAGGACCGCCATGCGGACCGCGTTGAGGTCGCCGTGCGCCGCGATGATCTGGGCGCCGACGCCGTCCGGGTCGCGCAGCAGGCCTAGCAGCAGGTGCTCGGTGCCGATGTAGTGGTGCCCCAGCCGCAGTGCCTCACGGAGCCCGAATTCCAGGACCTTTTTCGCCCGGGGCGTGAAGGGGATGCGGCTCTTGGGCGGCTGGTTGCCGGTCCCGACCCGGGCGATGACCTCGTTACGGGTGTCACTGGGTGACATGCCGAAGCGGCCCAGGGCCTGGGCGGCGATACCGTCGCCCTCCGCCAGCAGGGCGAGCAGCAGGTGCTCGGTGCCGATGTAATGGTGGTCCAGCTCGCGGGCCTGTTCCTGGGCCAGGACGACCACGCGGCGGGCTCGGTCAGTGAAGCGCTCGAACATGTCCTTCACAGTGCCGCTGTATGTTAACCCTGTCAATACCATGCTATTAGCAGGGTAGGGATACTAACGGAGCTGAGCGCTGGGGCGGTGGCGGGTTGTGACGTCGTCGCATGGCGCGGAGCGGAGGTGGCCTGGGCGGTTTCGCGGGGAGGTGGCCTGGGGTGATTCAGCGGGGAGGGTGGCCTGGGGTGACGGAGTGGGGAGGTGGCCGGGGGTGACGGAGTGGGAAGACCGGCTGGACGCGTGGGAGCTGGAGCTGGAGCTGGCCGCGCAGCTGGAGGGTTCTGACTGGGTGACCCTGGACCGGGCCGCGGCGGAGACCGGGGCGTCCCGGGCGGCCCTGCGCACCTGGTACCGGACCGGCCAGATCCCGTCCCGGCTGGCCGACGGCCCGCACGGCCCGCAGCGGCTGGTGCCGCTCGCGCTCGTCGCGGCCCGCGCGGAGGCGTCGCCGCGGCTGCGCCGCAGTGCAGAGCGCCGTCTCACTGACCAGGCAGAGCTGGAAATTCTCCGGCACCGGGTGGACCAGCTGGAGTTGCGGCTGGCCGCTCTGGAGCAGCGCAGCGGCCCGGACGCGCCGCGGCCCGGCCCCACTGGGTAGTGGGGCCGGGCCATCCGGGCCGGGCCGTCCGGGGCCGGGCCGCGCTAGGCCGGGTCCCGTCGGCTGGGTCGGCCCCGGGCGGCTCAGCCGGCGGGAGGCTCAGCCGGCGGGAGGCTCAGCCGGCGGGAGGCTCAGCGGCGGGAGGCTCAGCCGGCGTCGAGGCTCAGCCGGCGTCGACCATGACCCGTTCCGGAGCTGCGGGCTCGTCCGCACGCCGCGGCGCAGGCAGGATCCGGGCCAGCGGCCGCGGCAGCCACCAGTTGGACGCCCCGAGCAGCTCCATCACCGCTGGGACGAGGACCATCCGGACCACGGTCGCGTCGATCAGCACCGCCGCCGCCAGGCCCAGGCCGACCTGCTTCACCGAGACGTTCGCGCCCAGCACGAAGGACAGGAACACCACCACCATGATCGCCGCCGCCGCGGTGATCACTCGCGCGGTCCGCGCCAGGCCCTGGGCCACCGCGACCGCGTTGTCGCCGGTGGCGTCGTAGGCCTCCCGGATCCGGGAGAGCAGGAAGACCTCGTAGTCCATGGACAGCCCGAACAGGATCACGAACAGGAACATCGGGACCCAGGTGGTCACCGGCATCTTCTCCGGGAAGCCGAACAGCCGCCCCAGCCAGCCGTCCTGGGCGATCAGGACCAGCACTCCGTAGGCGGCCGAGATCGACAGCAGGTTCATGACCGCCGCCTTCACCGCCACGACGACCGACCGGAACATGGCGATGAGCAGCACCATGGCAAGCGCGACGACCACGCCGATCAGCCACGGGAGTCGGTTCGCGACCAGGTCGGCGAACGACACGTTGGCGGCGTTCGGACCGGTCAGGTAGGCGTGGATACCGGTGCCCTCGGTAGCGCGCGGCAGCACGTCCGCCCGCAGCCGGTTCACTAGGGCGTTGGTGGCCGCGTTCTGCTCCCCGGTGGCCGGGTAGGCGATCATGAGCGCGGCCTGGCCGTCCTGGCTGACCTCGGCTGGCGTCACCCGGGCGATGCCCGGCGTGGCGGCTATGGCGGCGGTGAGCCGGGCCGTGCTGGCGGTGGGCGACGGCAGGGCGGCCACCACGATCAGTGGCGCGTCGAAGCCGGGCCCGAAGCCGTGGGCCATGGTGGCGTAACTGGCGTAGCCCATGGTGCCGCGGGCCTGGCTGGACTCGTCGGGCATGCTCAGTTTCATGCCGAGCGCCGGGGCGGCCAGGGCCAGGACCAGAACGGTGGACAGGATGGCGGCCACGGCGGGACGGCGCTGGATGATGGCGGCCCACCGCTCCGCGGCGGGCGGCCGGGCCGGCCCGGGCGGGCGGCCTCCGGGCATCCGGCGGCTCAGCCAGCGCGGCGGCCGGATCCTCGATGGCTTCGCGAGCCGGGTACCGGTGAAGCCGAGCAGCGCGGGCAGCAGGGTCAGCGAGCCGAGCAGCACCATCGCGACGGTGGCCGCCGCGGCGATGGCCACCCCGTTCAGTAGCGACTGGCGCAGCACGAGCAGGCCCAGCATCCCGATGATCACAGTCGCGCCAGCGATGAGCACCGTTCGCCCCGCCGTCCGCATCGCGGTGACCACCGCCAGCTCCGGGGTGGTGCCCGCCCGCAGCACCTCGCGGTACCGGGTGACGATGAACAGCGCGTAGTCCACGCCGACCCCCAAGCCGATCATGGAGGCGACGATGGGCGAGAACGACGGGGCCGGGAAGACGTGCCCGAGCAGCGCGATCACCGACAGCCCCGCACCGATGCCGAGCACGGCGGTCAGCACCGGCAGCCCCATGGCCAGCAGCGAGCCGAACGCGATCAGCAGCACGATCGCCGCCGCGGCCACACCGACCCCCTCGGTCGCCCCGCCGTAGGGCGTCTCGGCCAGGTCCACGACATCGCCGCCCAGGTAGAAGCTGACCCCGTGGCCGGACGCCGCCGTGGCGTCGTGCATGAGGGCCACCGCCTCAGCGTTGCTGATCTTCGCCGACGGCACGCCGAACTGGATCGTGGCGAAGGCGGTGTGCCCGTCCGCCGATACCTGCCCGCGGCCCTGGAACGGGCTGGTGACGGCGGTGACATGGGGCGCGCCGGCGAACGGGCGCAGTGCCGCGGTGATCCGGGCCCGGGCCGCGGAGGAGCCGACCGGGGCGGCAGACCGGATGGCCAGGGTGAGCGTGTCCCCTGACTGCCGGTGGAAGTGCTGGCTGAGCATGGCCTGGCCCGGGTCGCTCCCGGTGAAGGTGTCCTGGGCCGCGGCCCCGTACGCCGTCCACAAGGTGATCAGGCAGGCGACACCGGCCAGCCAGCCGAGCAGCGTGAGCCAGCGGTGGGTGAAGCAGGTGTGCCCCACCCGGCCGAGCAGGCTGGGGCTTGGCTGACCCCGGGTGGGGAGGGCGGATGAGCCGGTCATGATGGTCTCCTACGAGCCGCAGCGTTATCGTCAGCAGTCCCGATCCTCGCGACCGGCGGCCCGCGGCGCGTCCTGCGCTGGGAGCAAGTTCGGTGCCCGTGGCCCGGCCCCGGGTACTTCCCCGGTAGTACCGGCTCTCCTCCCGGCGGAGACTCGGTGCAGGTCATCGGGGGAGACTGGCCGCAAGTCCCGGGCGCCGCCCGGTGCAGGTCATCCGGCGGTCACCCGGTGCAGATCGTCCGGCGGCCACCCGGTGCAGGTCATCCGGCGGTCACCCGGGCCAGGCTAGGCTCGCCGGGTGGATTCGGTCGAAGGCCTGCGCGGCGCGGCGATCGTCACCCGCGGCGGCCACGTCCGGCTGGAGGTGGCGGCCGGCCCGGCCGACGCCGGGACCGGCGTCGCCTGTACCCCGCGCACCCGGTTCCAGGTCGCCTCAGTCAGTAAGCAGTTCACCGCGGCCGCCGCGCTGCTGCTGGCCGAGTCAGGGCGGCTCGACCTGGCCGGGCCGGTGGCGCGCTGGCTGCCAGGCGGCCCCGCGCAGTGGCGGCAGGTCACGCTGCATCACCTGCTGACCCACACCGCCGGGGTCCGGCACTGGGGCGACGCCTCCGGCTTCGACCCGTCGCGGCCGATGGACCTGGCGGAGCGCCTCGCGCTGATCCAGCAGGCACCGCTGCTGGGCGAGCCGGGCGCCAGCTGGCGCTACAGCAGCCCCGGGTACCTGCTGGCCGGGCACATCGTGGCCCAGGCCGCCGGCCAGCCGTACGAGCGCTTTCTCGCCGGGGCCGTGCTGGACCCGCTGGGGCTGACTGAAACCAGCACCGGGGGCGATCCGGTCGGCGGAGCGGCTGCGCGGGGTTACCGGGACGGGCAGCCGGTGCCGTCCTGGCCGCTCAGCGCGATGCCCGGGACCGGCGATCTCACCTCCACCGTCGGTGATCTGGCCCGCTTCGCCGTCGCCCTGTACTCGGGCGAGCTCCTCGGCCCGCGGTCACGGCAGGCGATGCTCACGCCGCACGCCCCGCTGCCGGAGAACCAGGACTCCAGCGACGGCTGGGAGACGTACGAGGGTTACGGATACGGCGTGTTCCTCGGCCGCCTCGGCGGACACGTGGCCTACCTGCACCCGGGTGACAATCCCGGCTACCAGTCGCTGATGGTCTGGCTGCCCGGCCCGGAGGCGTGCGTCGTCGTCCTCAGCAACGACGAGGCGACGGACACCACGGCTCTGCTCCGGCAGCTGCTGCCGGTCGCGCTGGCCAGCGCCGGGCGCTGAGACCGGGACCGGCGAGGGGACGGGACGGGACGGGACGGGGCGGCGGCCGCTGCGGCGGCGGTATCCGGGTCGTTCAGTGGCAGGCGTACACCGCCTGCGGAAACCCCGGCCTGGCGGGCCGGATGAGGAACGTCCCGCGATGGGGCTTGAGGAACAGGGTGATGTCCCACCGGTCGCAGGCGGCGTGATCCGGGCTGGCGGCCGGGCTCTGATGGCTGGTAAACGTGACCGTCGCGGCCAGGTCGTCGTGGTCCGTGTCGGCGAACGCCAGCCCGGCCAAGGTGGCCATGGAGTCGGACGTCGTGGCGTAGCCGGTACCGAAGTGCTGCATGGTGGCCCGGATCGACGGGACGAACAAGCTGGCGTACTGCAGGAAGTTGTGCGTGTTGATCGCCGCGAAGTAGGTGGCCAGGAAGGCCACCACCGGCGCGGCCAGCGCCGTTCCCGCCACCGCCAGGCTGACCGCCACGATGCCGTGGCCGGCCGGCTGGGGCGGTGCGGCCGTGGGCGGGGCGCCCGGGCGGCCCCGGGACGGCCGGGCCGGAGGTGTGCCGCCTGGAGGTGGGCCCGCCGAGGGTCTGCGGGACGAGGGGGCGCGGGCCGAGGGTCTGCGGGACGAGGGGGCGCGGGCCGAGGGTCTGCGGGACGAGGGGGTGCGGGCCGAGGGGGTGCGGGCCGGATGGCTCCTGGACGGCTGGCCGGATCCGGCGACGGAGCCGGTTCCGGCCCCCGCGCCGGTACCCCGCGGCATGCTCCCAGCGGCCGCGGAGTGTCCCGCGCTGGCCGGGGCTGGGCGGCTCCGCAACTCGCTGACCTGGTAGGTGGCCACACCCATGGTGACCAGCAGGCCCAGCGTGGTCACCATGGCGACGACCGTCATCCGGCGTCCGGACCCAGGGCTTCGGAGGAAGGTGGGGCGTCCGGACGCGGGGCGCCGGGGGTAGGCCGGGGCCGTGCGCAGGCTGTCGGCGGCCCAGGGGTCCGGTCCGCCGGGCAGGCCGTCGGCGGCCCAGGGGTCCGGTCCGCCGGGCATGCCGTCGGCGGCCCAGGGGTCCGCGGCGGTCGCGAGTGGCGTCCACGGGTCTGGCCCGGCGGCCGGTTGCGGCGGGACGGGCCAGGCCACGGCCCCGGGCTCGGCTGCGGGCTCGGCCGGCGGGGAGGTCATCGGCGAGGTCCGCCGCGTGGTGAGCCGGGCCAGACCGCGCGCCGGGCCGGGATCGACCTCGGCACCGCAGCCCGCGCAGTACCGGGGCGACCCGCCGACGGGGGTGCCGCAGTTCGTGCAGAACCGCATCCGCCCTCCCTGACTGGGTTACCGTGCGCGGCTGATGCGGCAATTGTGATCGGTCACAGCGGGCCCGTGGAACGGCCTGCCCCGCGCTGTCAGGGTTCCGTAATTACCTACTCGCAAGTAGTACTCAACTGGGGACCACGTGCCGGGGACCGCGCTGGGGACCACGTGCCGGGGACCGCGCTGGGGACCACGCGCCGGCAACCGCGCGCCGGGGACCGCGCGCCAGGGACCGGGTGCCGCGGCCGGGTGCCAGGGACCGGGCGCCAGCCAGCCGCCGGCGCGCTGGTCAGCCGCGCCCGTCCAGCAGCGGCGCAGCCGGGTCCCGGGCCGGCTGCCCGCCCTCCCGGCGCCGCCGCCAGGCGATTCCGGACAGCGCTTCGAGTACCACCCGCCCGGCCAGGAACGCGGTGATCTCCGCGTGGTCGTACGGCGGGGACACCTCCACCACGTCCACCCCGGCCAGCGGGAGTTCCATGGCGATCCGGCGGACCGCATCGAGCAGTTGGCGCCCGGTCAGCCCGCCCGGCTCCGGGGTGCCGGTGCCCGGGGCCATACCCGGGTCGACCACGTCCACGTTGACCGACAGGAACACCGCGTCGCACTCGTCGGTGGCGATGCGGAACGCCTCGGTCAGGCAGGCATCCAGCCCGCGGCTGACCACCTCGGCCATCTCGTAACTCCGCATGCCCTGGCCGGCCATCCAGTCCAGCGTCTCCGGTTCGGGCCAGTACCCGCGCAGGCCGATCTGCAGGAACCGGTCGCCGCGGACCGCGCCGGACTCGATGAGCCGCCGCATCGGCGTGCCGTGCCCGTACAGCGAGCCGAACTGGGTGTCACCGGTGTCCGCGTGCGCGTCGAAGTGGATCACCGACACCCGTCCCCAGCCGACGTGCCGGGCCACCCCCGTCGCGTCGGGGAAGGCGATGGTGTGGTCGCCGCCCAGGATCACCGGGATGGCGCCCGCCTCGCTGGCCTGCTGCACCGCCTGCTCCAGGCGGCGCAGCGACAGCTCGGTGTCCCCGGACGGCATCACCACGTCGCCCGCATCGGCGACCCGCAGCTCGGCCAGCGGGTCCACGCCCAGGGCCAGGTGCGGCCGAGAGCCGTCATGGGGCAGGTAGTCGGTGGCCCGGATGGCCTGCGGGCCGAACCGGGCGCCGGGCCGGTGCGAGGTTCCCCCGTCGAACGGGGCGCCGATGATCAGCACGTCGGTGCCGGCCCACGAGGCGGGATCGGCCAGATCCGCCCGCGGCACGCCCAGGAAGGTGACGTCCGGTCCGTACATCCCGCCCAGCCGTGCCACGTGTCCGACTCCCCGTCTGGTGTGCCCGGCTCCTCAGCCGCAAGCCCGGTGGTAGGCATGGTAGTTGCGCGGCGGTGTCCCGAGCAGGTAGCCCGGTCCGTGATGGCCAAGGAACAGGGTGATGTCCCAGTTGGTGCAGGAGGTGCCCGGCCTGCCGGGGGAGCGCTGGGTGGCGGTGAAGGTCACAGTGGCCGCCGGGCCCCGCTGCGCGGGCGCGATCGAGACCAGGGTGATGCGGCTGTCGGTGGTGGACCCGTAGCTGGCCATGAAGCTGGCCGCGTTGAGCTGGCGGCGGGCCGGGGGCAGGAACGCCGCCGCGTACGGCGCGAACCGGTGGGCGTTGATCGCCGCGAAGTAGCTGGCCAGCAGGCTGCGCACGGCGCCCGCCGCCGGGTTCTGGCTCACCCCGGGGGCCATCGTGACGGTGACCCGGCGGCCCGCGCCCGGCGTGGCCGCCGAGGGCGTCTGGCTGCTGGACAGCCGGGCGCCGGAGCCGGGCAGCCCACCGGAGCGGCCGATCGCCGCCCACGCGGTGAGGCCCCCGGACAGCAGCAGCACGACGCCCAGCGCGGCGCTGGCGATCCGTGCCCGCCGCCCGCCGCGGGCCGGGGAGCTGCCCCGCCTGCGGCGCCCGCCGTGGCCCCGGGTGTGGTCGCCCGGGTAGGGATCGTCGTCGGGCACTGGGTCGTCGATGACCAGCGGAGTCAGCACGCTGGTCTCCGCCTCGCCGCCCCCGAACAGGTCGCCGTAGTCGTCGGCCTGCAGCATGCGCGGGTCCCACGGCCGCCGGCGCACCTCGGGCACGTAGATGTTCCGCACGGTGCGCCCGGCCACGTACCGGGAGCGGGGCAGCACCACCGCGCGGCCCGGTCCCGGCGCGTCAAGCTGGGCGGCGGGCGGGCTGAACGGTTCCACCGGCCGGTCCAGTGGCTCCACCGGCAGGTCCAGCGGTGCGACGCAACGGGCGCAGTAGCGCTGCTCCTGCCTGGTCGCCACGTGCCCGCACCTGGTGCAGACTCTCATTCACGATCCCCTTGGTCCCAGTCGTGATCGTAATCAGAGGGTGCCCTCCGTGCGTCCGTTATGGCCGGCCAGGCCCGGCGTGTCGCGGGCCGGCCGCGGTGGCTGGCGGGGCCCGGGGCTGGCAAGATCGGGGGCGTGCCTGGCAGACCGGCCGTTTTCGATGACCTTGACGAGCGTATCGTGGCCGCCCTGGTGGAAGACGCCCGGGCGAGTTACGCCGATATCGGCGCCCGTGTCGGGCTGTCCGCCTCAGCGGTCAAGCGGCGGGTGGACCGGCTGCGGGCGACCGGCGCGATCACCGGGTTCACCGTCACGGTGGATCCGACCGCCCTGGGCTGGACCACCGAGGCGTACGTGGAGCTGTTCTGCCGCGGCCGGACCTCGCCGTCGAGCATCGGCGCCGCCCTCAGCCGGTACCCGGAGGTGACGGGGGCGTGCACGATCACCGGGGAGGCCGACGCGCTGCTGCACATCCGCGCGGCTGACGTGCGGCACTTCGAGCAGGTGGTCGAGCGGATCGGCGCGGAGCCATTCGTGGTCCGTACCCGCAGCGTCATCGTGCTCTCCCGACTGGTCAGCCGGGCGGACATCCTGCCGCCGGGGAGCGCGGGCCGGGACGGGACCACCGCGAAATTCGCCACGAATACGTTATAAGCGCGGCCACGGCCTGGTCAGGCTCGGTACAGTCGGGCGCATGCCTCACCCTGAGCAGGATCCGTCCGGCAACACCGCCCAGTTCCGCGCGTTCGCGGCCGGGCGTTCCGGCAACGACACCGCGCCCTGGGCGATGCGCGCCTCGCGGAACCGGGTGGCCATCCTGGCCGGAACCGTCATCGCGGTGGCCGTGGTCCTTTTCATCGTCGCCCTCGTCGTCATCGGCTGATCCCCGCCGCCGGAGTTTCCGGCTGAAATCGCCGGGCGCGGGCTTGGCTGTACCCCCGGCCCGACCCGCCTGGGCGATTGTTGACCGCCTCGGCGGCCCCCGCTAAGTTCTGCCCCGGCGCGTCCGGTGAAGCATTTCTCCCAACGGTTCCGCGGATCGCTGGCCAACCGGCATTCAACCGGGGCATACGTGCGCATTGGCAAAAGGGTGAGAATGCGCCGGCCCGGTGACGCGCTGGAGCGCTGTCCTGGAGTTTGTGCAGCCGTACTGCTGTCATGGCAGCAGTACGGCTGCACAAATCCGGGACTCCCGGGGCCAGCCGGTGTTCCTGGCCGCCCGGTAGCGCCGCCGCGCGGGGCGGCGGGCGGCCATGGGAGGATCGTGGCACTGATCAGGCTCGCTTTGCGGCGGAGGACGCGTGCCCATCCGTGACGACACCATCGGTGACTTCCTGGGCCGGCTGGCCGACCGGGTGCCCGCCCCAGGCGGAGGGGCCGCCTCCGCGCTGCAGGCCGCGCAGGGCGCGGCGCTGCTCGGCATGGTGGCCCGGTACACCACCGGGGAGAAGTACGCCGAGCACCAGGTGACGGTCAGCCGGATCATCGCGGAGGTGGACGAGCTGCGGTCCATCGCGCTGCGGCTGGCCGAGGCGGACGCCGAGGCGTTCGTGGCGGTGACCGACGCCTACCGGCTGCCGCAGGACACCGAGGAGCAGCGCGCCGACCGCGCCGCGGCGATCGGCCAGGCGCTGGCCAACGCCGCGTGGCCGCCGGCGCAGGTGATCAGTGTGGCCGGGATGGTGGTCGACCTGGCCGAGGCGCTGGTCGTGATCGGGAACCGCAACCTGCTCAGCGACGTGGCGGCCGCGGTGGAGTCGGCCCGCGCCGCCGCGGCGACCGCCCGGGTGAACGTGGAGGTCAACCTGGCCGGGATCACCGACGAGCAGGCCAGCCTGGAGATGATCGCGGAGACCAGCAAGGCGGACGACATCATCGCCCGGGCGCAGCAGGTCACCGCCTCGGTCCGGGAGCAGATCCGCGGCTGACCGGCCGGGCCGGTCACCGTGCGACACTGGCTGCCATGACCGATCCTTACGTGCTGACGACGGGGATCTCGACCGCGGGCGCATTACTGGGCGTTCTTGGCGGAGCCGGGCTGAACAGCTGGGCCCAGGGCCGCCAGGACGACCGGCGCTCCCGGCAGGACGAGCAGCGGGCCCGGCAGGACGAGCAGCGGGCGGCGGCCCAGCGCACCGAGGAACATGCCGCCAGGTGCCTGGCCGCCTGTACCGACCTGCTGAGCGGGGCCGCCGACCTGCGGATGCAGCTGCAGATTCTGGGTCAGCGGTACTGGGCGGACATGAATCTCAAGCTGCAGGCAGCTCAGGACCAGGCGACCGCGGTGGGCCGGTGCGCCGCCCTGGTCACCGTGCTCGTGCCCGGCGTCCCGGGGGACTCGGCGCTGCTGCTGGCCCGGTCGGCCGGCGATCTCGCTGCCCAGGCGGTCAGGCAGGCCACCGTCGGGGTGCGCGCCCGGCCGGATGAGCAGTATCTGGGCGGCGAACTGCCAGCCCCGCTCGACCTGAGCGACCTCGACGCGCGGGTGGACGCCTTCCGGGACGCAGTGGGAGTGGCGATCACCCCGGCCGGGGTCCCAGCGGCTGAAGGGCCGCCGGTCGTGGCCGCCCAGCCGGGCCCTGGCCCGGCCCAGCCCGGGTCAGCTCAGCCTGGGTCAGCCCAGCCCGGGTCAGCCCAGCCCGGGTCAGCCAGCGAGCCGGCTGCCGTCGGCTGACCGGCCCGGCCCCGGACGGCTCAGTGCGCGTTGCCGACCGTGGCGTCGCCCAGTTGCTGGAGCCGGCGGGCCTGTTCCAGCTGGTGTGGTGGCAGCGCCGGGTGCGCGGCGGCGGCCGCGCGGCGGGCCAGGTCGGCCGCCATCATCCGGTTGCCGCCCAGTTCGCCGACCCGGGCCGCGTACAGCAGCACCTGGCCGTTGTCCGGCGCGTCGGACAGGGCCGCGCCGATCTCCTGGTCAGCGGCGCTACGGTTGCGCAGGGTGGCCAGTGCTAGTGCCCGGGCCGCCTGCACGGTGGGCCAGCGCGGCCGTTGCACCCGGTCCAGGTCGCGCAGGGCCTTCTCGGCCTCGCCCAGATCGGCGAGGATCTCACCCCGGGCGCGCAGCGCATTCAGGGCATGGCCGTCGATGGTCAGCACGCCGGTGAGCACCGCCACGGCGGCCGTGTGCTGGCCCTGCAGCCAGAGCGCCCGGCCCAGTTCCGTCTGCACGGTCAGGTCGTGGGGTATCCGGCGGATGGCCGCGTGGAGCTTCTCCACCGCCTCGGCCGCCCGGCCCTGGGCCAGCAGGGTCTGCCCGATCGCCGCGAGCAGCCCGGCCACGGCCGAGGTGTCCTGCAGCGCCTCGAACAACGCCGCCGCGTGGCGGTACCGGGCCTCGGCCTTGGCGGGCTGCGTGCGGGCGTACTCCACGTTGCCGAGCAGGGATTCCGCCTCCGCGCGCAGCCGGAGGTCGGTTTCGCCCGTGCTGTGCGCGGCCTCTTCGCCCAGCCGCTCGGCCAGCGCCAGGTCCCCGTCGGCCAGCGCCGCCTCGGCGGCGCGCAACTGATCGGCCGGGGTGGGCGGCGGCCCGGGGACGGCGCCCGCCGCCAGGCTGGCCTGCCGCACCGGCGCCACCAGGCACTCGTGCTGCAGCTCGTACCAGCGCTGGCCGGACCGGCGGACGGCGCGCAGCAGGTGCCAGTCCTCCAGCGCCCGGGGGATCGCGTTCGGGATCCCGGCCGTCTTGGCCGCCCCCTCCCGGGCGGTGCCGCGGGCAGCGCTCTCCGTCGTGAACGTCCGGCGCAGCCAGGAGAGCAGATCCGCGGGAGCCATCCCGTGATCGTCCGCCACGCTGAGCACGGCCCGGGTGCAGAAATCGGCCAGCCGCCGCGGCCCATTCCCGTACTGGCGCAGCAGGGCCGAGTCAATATGGCGTTCCGGTGCCGGAAGTGCTGACCACAATCCGGCGCACACCGCCTGCAGCAACGCCGGCTCAACGGTGCCTGGCTGACCGGCCCCGGTGTCATCCGGGCTTTCCTGGCGGCCGCCGAAAATGTTACTGACCAGTTCGCCGGCTATGCCTGGGGAAAATGTGTACCCGGCCCGTTCGGCCGGCTTGCGGACCGCCGACACCGCCGCCGCCCTCGTGAGCGGGCCAACGCGGTATTCTTCCAGGCGGCCCAGATCCCGCTGATACCGGCGGAGATCGGGGAGGGCATTCTCCCGAATGGACAGCAGCAGCCGCAGCCGCGGCTGGTCATCCCGGGCCTCGGCCAGTTCTTCCAGGAAGGCCCGCAGATACGGGTCGGTCTGGCCGGCCCCCTGGACGAGCTTCTCGGCTTGGTCGATCGCGGCGAAGACCGGCTGCGGGGCGCCGCTGTCATCGGCTTGCAGCGGCACGCGGCGCAGGAAGTCCCGCAGCGTCAGGCTGGACAGCTGGGTGGCCGGCTCGGTGGGGGCCCAGCCGGACAGGATGGCCAGGGTCAGCGGATTGTGCTCGGGCAGGGCCGCCAGGGGGAAGGCCGAGACCCGGGCCGGGCGACCGACCGGCAGCACGGCGGCCGGCCGCAGGCTCAGCCGTGGCAATACCCCAGCTTGCAGGAGCGATGTCTTGCCGACCCCGGACGGGCCGGTCAGCACCGTCACCCGGTTGGCCCGCCAGCGTGCGGTGAGTTCGGCGGCCTCGTCGTCCCGCCCACCGAACCGCCAGTCATCTTCCCGGCGGAACGGCCGCAGTCCCACGTACGGCGTCCGGTCTGCGCCGCCGTCTGTGCCGCCAACGCTCATCAAGGCGATCCCATCTGTGGCCGGGCTTGCGGCGGTCAGTCCAGGTGTGCCTGGACATCATCCAGGTATGAATTGAAGCCGGCAACCGGCTCGCCTGGCTCACTCAGCACCCAGCCGAGCGCCTCGTCGAGGCGGGAGCCGCCGTAGGAACTGACCTCACTGAGGGGCACGCTGCTCAGGTCGATCAGTGAGGGCCCTGTGGCGCCGGCCTCTTCCCGCATCTGCGCTCCTCGGTGGATCGTGCATCCGGCGGTCCTGGGGGACCTTTCCCCCTCAGTGAGCCGTCGAACCGGGGATGAAATGGGCGGCCCATTACCGGCCACGGTAGCGATCTTAGGGGACCCGGCTTTGCCCGGTGGCCGTCCCCCGCCCGGCAGTCCGCGGGGACACTATTCTGTGTCCTATTCTTTGCCGGTCACGCTGTTTCTCGGGCTAGCGACGAGGATAGTCTTTCCTGGTATCGTGGCGGCTCCTTGCCCACCACAACACCAAATATGGACATATTGGTCAACCACCGGGGAGGCGGCTTGTGACGGGCCGGCAGGCGGCGGCGACCCGGGCGGCGGGGCGCATTCCCGAGGTATGGGGCGGGGTGCCGCAGCAGAACAAGAACTTCACCGGCCGGGGTGAACTGCTCGGGCAGTTGCGCGCGGGGCTCGGCTCCGAGGTCACGGTGGTGCTGCCGCATGCGCTGCACGGCATGGGCGGAGTGGGCAAGACCCAGCTCGCCATCGAGTACGCCTACCGGTTCCGCGCCGACTACGACGTGGTGTGGTGGGTCTCGGCTGACCAGACCGACCTGGTCCCAGCGCGGCTGGCGGCCCTGGCGCCGCGGCTCGGCCTGCCCGAGGTGACCGCCACCGGAATCCAGGACGCGGCCACCGCGGTGCTCGACGCGCTGCGCCGGGGCGAGCCTTACGGGCGGTGGCTGCTGATCTTCGACAATGCCGACCAGCCCGAGGAGCTGGCCGATCATATCCCGCGTGGCACCGGGCACGTCCTCATCACCTCGCGCAACCAGCGCTGGCAGGGCGTGGTCGAGACGGTCGAGGTCGACGTGTTCAGCCGGACCGAGAGCGTCGACTTCCTGAGCAAGCGGGTGCCGAAGTCGATGGGCCTCACCGACGCCGACCGGCTGGCCCGCGAACTGGGCGACCTGCCGCTGGCCCTGGAGCAGGCGGGGGCGCTGCAGGCGGAGACGGGCATGTCCGTCGACGAGTACCTCCGGCTGCTCAAGGAGCAGAGCGCGGAGCTGCTGGCGGAGAGCAAGTCGTTCGAGTACCCGCTGTCGATGACGGCCGCCTGGAAGCTGTCGGTGGACAAGCTGCAGCAGAAGCAGCCGAAAGCGCTGCAGCTGCTCCGCTGCTGTGCGTTCTTCGGCCCGGACCCGGTCCCGCGCGACGTGTTCTCCCGGGGGGCCAGGTCAGAACGTTCTCAGCTGGGCGGCATCCTCGCCGACCCGATCCTCGTCACCAGGTCCATCAAGGAGATGGCCCGGTTCGCCCTGGCCAAGATCGACCCGGTGAGCCGGACGGTCCAGGTGCACCGGCTGATCCAGACCCTGCTCCGCCAGGAGCTCGGCCCGCAGGACCAGGCGGCCTTCCGGCACGAGGTCCACCTGCTGCTGGCCGGGGCGGCGAACATGAACCCCGACGACGAGGCGAACTGGCCACGGTATGCGGAGCTGATCCCGCACGTGGTCCCCTGCCGGGTGGAGGAGTGCGCTGATCCGCGGGTGCGGGATTTCGCGGTCAGCACGGTCCGCTACCTGTACCGGTCCGGTGACCGGGAACTGGCGCTCTCGTTCGTGGAGCGGTTCCTGGAGCGGTGGGCGGCCGACTCCGCCCCGGATGACCGTCACGTTATCGACGGCCGCCGCCATCAGGGGAACGTGCTGCGGGAACTGGGCCGGTTCCAGGACAGCTACGCGGTGACCCAGGCGACGATGGAGCAGGCGCGCCGGGCGCTGGGGCCGGAAGATGAGATCACGCTGTGGGTCACCCACAGCTTCGGGGCCGATCTCCGGGCCCGCGGCGAGTTCGCGGCCGCCCGGGACCTCGACGAGGAGTCGCTGCGGTTGCAGGCCGAGGTCTTCGGCAAGGGGAACCGGCAGACGCTGCGCGTGATGAACAGCCTGGCGCTCGACTACGGGCTGATCAGCCGCTACCAGGACGCCCGGGACCTGCACCGGCGCACCTACGTGCTGCAGCAGCAGTTGGCGTCGGCCGAGGTCAGCCGCGCTGACCTGTTGAACTCCTGGAATGGGCTGGCCCGGGCGGTGCGGCTGTGCGGGGAGTACGCCGAAGCCCGTGACCTTGGGGAGGACGCGTACGAGTACGGCCGCCAGGAACTGGGCGCAGAGCACCCGTGGACGCTCCGGACGGCCAAGGATCTTTCCATCGCGCTCCGCCGGGCGGGAGCCTATGAGGACGCCCTGGATCTGGCCCGCGGCGTCTATGAGCGGTCCGAACGGCTGTTCGGCCGGGGCCACCCGGATACCCTGGCCGCGGCCACCAGCCTGTCCAACATCCTGCGCGCGCTGGGAATGACGGACGAGGGCGTCGCCATCGCTGAGGACGCCACCACCCGGTACCCGGCCGTTTACGGCGACCAGCACCCGTATTACCACGGCTGCGCCGGGAACCTGGCCCTGCTGCGCCGGGAGCGGGGCGATGCGGCCGGCGCGCGGGAACTGGACGAGGCGTGCCGGGCGGGCCTGGAGGCCCGGCTCGGCCAGGACCACCACTATCCGCTGACCGTCGCCACCAACCTGGCCAGCGACCTGGCCGTACTGGGGGACATCCACGCCGCCCGGGAACTCGGCGAGGACACCCTGCCGCGGCTGCGTGCCCTGCTTGGCGCGGGTCACCCGATGACGCTGGGCTGTGCGGCCAACCTGGCCATCGACCGGCGCCAGGACGGCGCCGAGGCCGAGGCCGAGGCGCTGGCCGCGGAGACATTCGAGCGGTACAACGCGACCCTGGGGCCGGAGCACCCGGACGTGAAGGTCGCGAAGCTGGGCCGCCGCCTCGACTTCGACTTCGACCCACCGCCGATCTGAGCCTGCCCGGCGGCCCGGTCTCAGCCGGCCGCCGTCCCGGCGGCGCCCTGGTTGCGGACCAGCCACCGTTCCCGGTGGCGGGCGTTGCCGACCCGGGCCAGGCGCAGCGCGGCCGGTGGGACGTCGTCGTCCGCCCAGCCTCGCAGCGTACTCAGCATGCTGGCGGCGAAGGTTTCCCCGGCCACCGTCAGGCTGCCGCTGGCCAGCAACATCTCGGTGACCCCGGTGGTGGCCTCGCGCCACCGGGCGAACTCGGCGTGCGCCCGCAGCCCGGCCGTGCCGGTCGGGTGCTGGCGGTGCCGTTGCCAGAAGCCGCTGACGCCCAGGTAGGCGTAGGCGCCGTGGAGCAGCCCGGCAGCGGGGCGGGGATCATCGCGCCACGGTGCGTAGTACCGCCGGCCGTCGTCGGGCCGGGTGAGCGGGACCAGGTCCAGGATGGCCGCCAGCTTGGCGTGCTGTACCTCGTGCGCCAGGGTGACCGCCAGCGAGAGGCCATCGGCCGGCGGGGACAGGGCCACGCAGCCGAACACCTCCCGCGAGCTGGCGCTCAGCTGGCCGTGGGACGGCGGGAGCAGCGGTGTCAGCACCTGGAGCGCCGTCTGGATCTCGGCCGCGAGGCCGGCGTGCTGGCCGGCCAGCAGATCCCAGGCCTGGGCGAGCAGGACCTGCCAGCGGGCCGCCTCGCTGGCGCTGAGCCGGCCGCCGAGGCCGGCCGCTGACGGCATCCGGTACGGGTCCAGGTCGTCGATGACCAGCCGGATCGGCAGGCCGGCCGCGATCGCCCGCAGCGGGCGCAGGCTACGCCACCCCGGGGCGTCCTGATCGGCGCCGGCGGGAATGTGGACCAGCTGCCGGCCGCGGGTCAGCCTCGTTCCCGCCGCCGTGACCCGCACCGTGGCCCGGCTGCCGCGGGCCGCTGCCGGCCGCAGCGCGGCCTGGCCCACAGCCGGGAGCGTGACCCGGCCGCTGCGCACCGGCACGTCGATGGCGCACGAATGCCGGGCCAGGACCGCGGCCGCGGCAGCCAGCGCCGCCAGCTGGGCGGGTTCCCCGGCGGCCACACCGTCGCCAGCGGTCAGCCGGGCCGGCGCATTGCCCGGCGCCAGCGTGGCGGTGCCGGGATCACCCCCTCCCCGGGACGGTGGCCCGCTCAGGGCCGGCCCGCGGTCACCCGGCGCCGTCCCGGGTGCGGACCGCAGCCCGCGGAGCGTGCGCCTGGCCCACCCGCCCACCGCCGGGTACCGCAGCACGGCCTCGACCGCGGCCGGGGCGCGCCGCTGGATCTCGCCCAGCAGTTGGTAACCGCTCCGGGCGGCCTCGGCCTGCGGGTGGCCAGCGGCCCGGGCGGTGTGCATGACGCCCCAGACCAGCAGCACGTGCTTGCTGTGCTGGGCGGCGGCGAGCTGGCCGACGGCCGTCGCCCCGCCACCCCCGCGGGCCAGCGCGGCGAGGCTCTCGGCGCTGAGCTGATGCTGCGGCAGGCTCATGCCTGCCCGCTCCGCCGCGCCGCCCGGTCCGCGAGATCCGACTCCATCGCCTGGCGGATGTGGGTGATGAGGGCGAGCAGGTCGGGACAGTAGACGGAGGGATTGGCGAAGCCTGTCCCCGCCGCGTAGCGGTGGGCGTAGTGGCCGCCGCCGCAGACCTGATGCACCGGGCAGGCCTGGCAGGTTCGGCCCAGCGCCCGGGCGCCGATCTGCCGGGCGGCCACCGAGGGCAGCAGCAGGGCCTGGTCGAAGCGGTCCCGGGCGACGTGCAGCCCGGTGGCCGGAGCACCCGGATAGGCGGATTTCAGCGCGTCTCCTCCCTCGATGCTGCCGTCGGTCTCGATGACGAGCATGGCGACCGGGGACAGGCCGACCGCTTCCGTGGCCGAGGCCCCGCCGAGCAGCAGGTGCATGATCTCGGTGAACAGCCGCACCCGCGTGGGCAGCTGCGGCGCGTGATACCAGCGGTCGAAGATCGGGGTGAGCCACGCCGCGTACGGGGCGCTGGGGCCGGCCGGGCGCCCCGGCGGCGGCGTGGCCCAGTTGCCGTGGGGCAGCAGGAAGTCCACCGCGGGTGGCTGGTGGCGAAGTAGGGCCTGGAAGGTGGCCAGCGGATCGTTGCGCAGGTCGATCGTGCACAACAGCCCGCGGAACAGGTGCCGGAAGCGCGGCGCGGCCAGCCGGCGGAGCGCCGCGCTGACCAGCGCGTGGCTGCCCTGCCCGTTCGGCCGGCGCCGGTGCCGGTCGTGGGCGGATTCGGCACCGTCCAGGCTGACCCCGACCTGGACACCCAGCTGGTCGAAGAGCCGCAGCCACGAATCGTCCAGCCGGACCGCGTTGGTCTGCACGCTGAACCGGGCCTGCGTGCCGGCCGGGACCGCGCCGCGCACCGCCGCCACCGCGTGGCTGATCGTGCCCGGGCCCGCCAGCAGTGGCTCACCTCCGTGCAGGATCACCTGGACGGAGGCCAGCCGGTGGCTGGCGGCGTGCTCCCCGATCCGGGCGGCCGCCGCGTCGAGGACCTCCCGCGACATGCGGGCCGGCTGGCCGCGCCAGCTCTGATCCGCCATCTCGTACATGTAGCAGTAGTCACAAGCCAGGTCACAGCGGCTGTGGACCTTCAGCACGAATTCGCGGAACGGCGTTGGCTTCCAGCCATCGGCCAGCAGGCCGGGAACGTCAAGCCCGGATGGCCACTCCTGGCCCGGCCTGGGCTGCGGTGACGAACCGGGCCCGGGCCGGCAGCGGTGTACGCGCATCAAGTATGAGAGCCCTTCTCACCGGATTCTGCGCGGCTTTGGTGATCGCTAAACGCGGCCCGCCCCGGGCGCCTGGCTGCTCCCCGGCCGAAGGTCCTGGCACCGCCGAACCTCCGCCTCTGACGTGGCGGGACGCCGTCTGGTGGGCTGAGAGCGGGTGCCGCGCCGGGTGATGCGGTACCGCGGCGGCGTCTTCACCGAGATGGACCTGGACGCCGTGCTCGCCCGGCGGCCGCAGGTCGCCCTGATCGACGAGCTGGCCCACACCAACGTGCCCGGCTGCCGGAACGAGAAGCGCTGGCAGGACGTGGACGAACTGCTCGCCGCCGGCATCGACGTGGTCACCACGCTGAACATCCAGCATCTCGAGTCGCTCAACGACGTCGTGGCGCAGATCACCGGAACGCAGCAGCGGGAGACGCTGCCCGACGAGGTGGCGCGCCGCGCCGACCAGATCGAGCTGGTGGACATGACCGCCGAGGCGCTGCGGCGCCGGATGGTGCACGGCAACGTCTACCCGCCGGACCGGATCGAAGCGGCGCTCACCCATTACTTCCGGCCGGGGAACCTCACCGCGCTGCGCGAGCTGGCGCTGCTGTGGGTGGCGGACCGGACCGAGGAGGGGCTGCAGCGGTACCGGGCGGACCACGGCATCACCGCCCCCTGGGAGACCCGGGAGCGGATCCTGGTCGGCATCACCGGCGTCCGCGGCGAGGAGGCGGTCATCCGGCGGGCCGCCCGGATCGCTGCCCGCACCCCCGGCAGCGAGCTGCTGGCGGTGCACGTGATCTCCGGCGACGCGGTCGCGGCGGGGGACCGCCGGCTGCTCACGGACCACCGCGAGCTGGCCATCTCCCTCGGCGCCAGCTACCAGGAGATCGCCGATGGCGACGTGGCCCGGGCCCTGCTGCGGTTCGCCCGGGCCGAGAACGTCAACCAGATGGTCATCGGCGCCAGCGCGGGGCGTCCGCTACCTGCTGCCGGCCCTGGCGCTGCTCGGCGCGGCCCTGCTGGCCAGCTACTGCGTGCTGGCACCGGCGTGGCCCGCCGGCCTGGCCAGGACGCTCGGTGCGGCCGGCGTGGCCGTGGCGGTAGCGGCCGGGGCCGCCGCCGGGCTGGTGGTGGAGCACGCCGCCCGGCAGATGGCGCGGGCGGCCCAGGCGAGCGCGGAGGCGACCGTGTTCACCCGGCTCGCGGTCAGCGTGCTGCGCGCCCACGGCGACCTGCCCTCGCTGCTGGAGGAGATCCGCCAGGTGTTCGGGCTGGGCGCGGTCAGCCTGCTGGAGCGGAAGCTGCCCGCGGGGCGGCCCGGCCCGCGCTGGTACGTGCTGGCCAGCGCGGGCGAGCGCCCGCCGGAGACGCCGGTGGCGGACGTTGCGGTGCCGTTCGGCCACGCGCTGACCCTGGCCGGGCGGGGGCGTCCGCTCAGCCCCGCTGATCAGCGGATCCTGCGGGCCTGCACCGCCCAGCTGGCGGCGGCCATCCCGCGCCGCCCGGCCGGGGACGGCTCCGCGGAACGCCCGGCGGACCTGCGCGACCGGGACCGGGTGGCCTGGGTGGCGGCGGCCAGCGGGGACGCGCACGAGCAGGTCGAGGTGGCCACCGACGCGCTGGCCGGGCTGGCGGCGGACCCCCAGCCCGGTCCCGGCGAGCGCACCGCCCTGCTCGCCGTGGCGCGCCGGGCGGTGCGCCGGCTCGACCAGCTGCTCTCCGATCTCGCCGATCTCAGCCGGCTGCACGCCGGTGCGCTGGAGACCTACCTGCGCCCGGTGGAACTCGACGACGTGCTGTCGGTCAGCGTCGGCGAACTCGGTTCGGGCGGCCATCACCTGGTGCTGCGCACCGGTGCGGACGTGCCGGACGCGATCGCCGACGCCGACCTGCTGAGCCGGCTGCTCACCAGCCTGATGGCGGACGCGCTGCACCGCAGCCCGCCGGACCGGCCGCCGGTGCTGAGCACCGCCGCCCGGCCGGGGCAGGTGGAGATCCGGATCGCCGACCACGGGCCGGCCAGCGATCCGGACGCCGGGGGAGACAGCTCGCGGTCCGGCTGGGACTGGATCTCACCGAAGCCATCGGCGGCGCGCTGCGCTGCGAGGAGACCGTGGGTGGCGGCCGGACCGTGGTCATCACGCTGCCCGCGGCCCCCCGCCGCGTGGCCGCCTGAGCGCTCAGGAGTCCGGCTGGTACCGGTAGCCCATGCCGGGCTCGGTCATCAGCCAGCTCGGCCGGGCCGGGTCGGGTTCCAGCTTGCGCCGCAGCTGGGCCATGTACAGCCGGAGGTTCCCGGCGGCGTCCGCGTACCCGGGGCCCCAGACCTCGGTCAGCAGCTGGCGCTGGCTGAGCAGCTTCCCGGGGTTGCGCAGCAGCACCCCGAGCAGGTGCCATTCGGTCGGGGTGAGCCGGATGTCGGCCGTGGGGCCGCCGGCCGGGTCTTCCCGGGTCACCCGCTTGGCGGCCAGGTCCACCACGAGGTGGCCGAGCCGGACCTGGGGCTCGCTGGCCTCCGGCGTGGCGCGGCGCACCGCGGCGCGCATCCGGGCCAGCAGTTCCTCCATGCCGAACGGCTTGGTCACGTAGTCGTCGGCCCCCGCGTCCAGCGCGTCCACCTTGTCGGTGCTGTCGGTCCGGCCGGACAGCACGATGATCGGCGCCTGGGTCCAGCCGCGCAGCCCCTCGATGACCTGCACGCCGTCCAGGTCGGGCAGGCCGAGGTCGAGGATCACCAGGTCGGGCGGGTGCTTCGCGGCGGCCGCCAGGGCCTGCGACCCGGTGGCCGCGGTGTCCACGTCGTAGTGGCGGACCCGCAGGTTGATCCGCAGCGCGCGGAGTATCTGCGGCTCGTCATCGACCACCAGGACGCGGGTCACGTCACCAGCGTGCCAGGCTCGCCACGCTCCCGGGTGCCCGGCGTACCGCCCTCCGGCTGCTCCGGGGCGGCCACGGCCGGCAGCGACAGCACCATGGTCATCCCGCCGCCCGGCGTCTCCTCCGGTTGCAGCGTCCCGCTCATCGCCTCGGCCAGCCCGCGGGACAGCGCCAGTCCCAGGCCCACCCCGGTGGTGTTGTCGGTGTCGCCGAGCCGCTGGAACGGCACGAAGATCCGGTCCCGCTGCGATTTCGGCACGCCCGGGCCGCGGTCGATGACCCGCAGCTCCACCCGGCCGCCCAGGGTGCTGGCGATCAGCAGCGGCGGCTTGCCCTCGGGGGAGTAACGCAGCGCGTTCTGGGCCAGGTTGACGATGACCCGCTCCAGGATGCCCGGGTCCACCCGGACCGCGGGCAGCGACTGCGGGAAGTCCACCTTGACCGTCCGGCCGGCCGGGCCGAGGTCGTCCAGGGCCCGGGCCACGATCTCGTCGAGCCCGGCCGGGCGGGGGAACACCGACAGTGCGCCGGCCTGCAGCCGGCTCATATCCAGCAGGTTGTCCACCAGGTGGGTGAGCCGGTCCAGGGACTCGTCGGCGGTGGCCAGCAGCTCGTCCCGGTCTTCCTCGTCCCACTGCACGTCGGCCGATCGCAGGCTGGTCACCGCGGCCTTGGCCGAGGCCAGTGGGGTGCGCAGGTCGTGGCTGACCGCCGCGAGCAGCGCCGTCCGCATCCGGTCAGCCTCCGCGATCGGCCGGGCCGCCTCGGCCGCGGCGGCGAGCCGCTGCTGCTCCAGCGCGACCGCGGCGTAGGCGGCGAACGCGCCCAGCACCCGGCGGTCCGAGGCGGCCAGTGCCGGGCCGCGCAGCGCCAGCGACATCGTCTCGGCCACCGGCACCTCCACGTCGGCGTCGGCCGGGCGGGCCACCGGCGGCTCACCGGAGTGCGCCACCGCCCGCCAGCCGGCCGCCGGGCTGCGGACCGACAGTGCCGGCCCGGGGGGACGGTCCCCCGGAACCCCCCGCCAGTCACCGGCTCGACGGGACCCGCCCGCGGCGGCCCCCGCCTCGCCGGTGACGCACTCCAGCAGCGTCACCGACTGCATCCCGAAGGCCTCGCGGACCCGGTCCAGCACCGCCTCCACGGCACGCTGCCCGCGCAGCACGCTGCCCGCGGTAGTGACCAGCAGCTCGGATTCGGCGCTGGCCCGGGCGGCCTGCCGGGTCCGCCGGGCGGCCCGGTCCACCACCGAGCTGACCACCAGGGCGACGGCCACGAACACCCCCAGGGCCAGGGCGTTGTTGGTCTCGGCGATGGTCCACGTGTGGATGGGCGGGGTGAAGTAGTAGTTCAGCAGCAGCGACGCCGCGATCGCCACCAGGATGGCCGGGACGAACCCGCCGACCAGGGCGACCAGGATCACCGCGACCAGGAAGACGAGCACGTCGCTGATCAGGTTGAGCTGCCCGCGCAGCGCGGCCAGCACGATCGTCAGCAGCGGGCAGAGCACCACCGCCAGCGCGTACCCGGCCAGCTGGCGGCGCAGCGTCAGCCCGCCCCGGGAGCGGGGCAGCCCCCGGCCGCGGCCCATGTGCGCGTGCGTGACGATGTGCACGTCGATGTCGCCGGAGCCGCGGATGGTCCGCTGCCCGATCCCGGCCCCGGTGAGCAGCGCGGTCAGCCAGCTGCGGCGGCTGGCGCCGAGGACCAGCTGGGTGGCGTTCTCGGCGCGGGCGAAGTTGAGCAGCGCCTCGGGTACGTCGTCCCCGATGACCTGGTGGTAGGTGCCGCCGAGCGACTCGACCAGCCGCCGCTGCGCGGCCAGCGCCGCCGGGTCGGCGCCGGTCAGCCCGTCCGAGCGGGTGACGTGCACGGCCAGCAGGTCGCCGCCGGTGGACCGGGCGGCGATCCGGGCGCCGCGCCGGATCAGCTGCTCGCCCTCGGGGCCGCCGGTCAGCGCGACCACCACCCGCTCCCGGGCCTCCCAGGTGCCGTGGATGCCGTGCGCCTCGCGGTAGCGCTGCAGCCCCTCGTCCACCTTGTCGGCCAGCCACAGCAGGGCCAGCTCGCGCAGCGCGGTCAGGTTCCCGGTCCGGAAGTAGTTGGTCAGCGCGGCGTCGATCTTCTCCGGCGGGTAGACGTTCCCGTGCGCCATCCGGCGGCGCAGCGCCTCCGGGGTCATGTCCACCAGCTCGACCTGGTCCGCGGCGCGGACCACGGCGTCCGGTACGGTTTCCCGCTGCGGCACCCCGGTGATCTTCTGCACCACGTCGTTCAGCGACTCCAGGTGCTGGATGTTGACGGTGGTGATGACCTCGATGCCGGCCGCCAGCAGTTCCTGCACGTCCTGCCAGCGCTTGGCGTTGCGCGACCCCGGCACGTTGGTGTGCGCCAGCTCGTTGACCAGGGCGATCTCGGGCCTGCGGGCCAGCACCGCGTCGAGGTCCATCTCCTCGAACCCGGTGCCCCGGTACCTGATCCGCGCCCGGGGGACGATCTCCAGGCCGTCCAGCAGCGACGCGGTGTGCTTCCGGCCGTGCGTTTCCACGAACGCCACCACCACGTCGGCGCCGCGCTCGGCCCGCCGGTGCCCCTCGCAGAGCATGTCGTAGGTCTTGCCCACGCCCGCCGCGGCCCCGAGGTAGATCCGCAGCTGCCCCGGATCCTGCTCGCTCACTGGCATCCCCTGTCCTGACCTACCCCACCGATAGCGGCTGGAAGCGATAGCCCATGCCGGGCTCGGTCAGCAGGTGCTGTGGCCGGGCCGGGTCGTCCTCCAGTTTGCGGCGCAGCCCGGCCATGTGGAACCGCAGGTAGTGGCCGCTCTGCTCATATCCGGGCCCCCAGACCTCGGTCAGCAGCCGGTGCCCGCCGACCAGCTGGCCGGGGTGGCGGACCAGGATGTCGAGCAGCCGCCACTCGGTGGGCGTGAGCCGGACCGGCTGGCCGTCCCGGAACACGCTGCGCGCCGCCAGGTTGACCAGGCAGGAGCCGATCCGCACCCGGGGGCCGGCCGGGCCCGTCTCATCGCGGCGCAGCGCGGCGCGCAGCCGGGCCAGCAGTTCCTCCATGGAGAACGGCTTGGTCACGTAGTCGTCGGCCCCGGCGTCGAGGGCCCCGATCTTGTCCCCGGAGCCGGTGCGCCCGGACAGCACGATGACCGGTGCCCGGGACCAGGTGCGCAGTTCCTGGATGACCGTTACGCCGTCCAGGTCGGGCAGGCCGAGGTCGAGGATCACGGCGTCCGGGGGGCACCGGGCGGCCTCGGTCAGCGCGGCCCGGCCCGCGGGGGCGGTGCAGACCTCGTAGTTGCGGGCCCGCAGGTTGATCCGCAGCGCCCGGAGCAGCGCGGGCTCGTCCTCCACCACGAGGACGCGGGCCCGGGCGGCCGGAATGCGCGCGGGCGCACCGGACCGCTCGTCCGGTGCGCCCGCGGTGGCAGCCACTACCTCATCCCGTTTCAGCGCAGTGGGAACTTCTGGTCGAGGGCGATGTTGAGGGTGAGCACATTCACCCTCGGCTCGCCGAGGAAGCCGAGCGTGCGGCCCTGGACGTGCTGGCTGACCAGCGCCCGGATCGCCGCCGGGCGGGCGTGCCGGGCCGCCGCCACCCGGTTCACCTGCAGGTAGGCGTACTGCGGGGAGATGTCCGGGTCGAGGCCGGAGCCGGAGGCGGTCACCGCGTCGGGCGGGATCTGCGACACCTTCACGTGGTCGAACGCGGCGATCTGCTGCTGGCGCTGCCTGATCAGCTGGACCAGGACCGGGTTGTCCGGCCCGAGATTGGACGCGGACGAGTAGCCGGGATCACACCCGTAGTCGGTCTTGACCGCGGAGTTGACCGCGTTCGATGGGCGTGGCTGGAAGTACCGCGGCAGCGGGCTGCCCTTGGCGCCGGTGAATTCCTGGCAGAGCAGGCTGGACCCGACGGTCCGGCCGTGGTAGCTGACCAGCGAGCCGTTGGCCTGCTGGTGGAAGGCCACCTGGGCGATCCCGAACACCACCAGCGGGTAGGCGATCCCGGTGATGACCGTGAACACGAGCAGCGCGCGCAGCGCCGCGACGTGCTGACGGATGAAAGCTGGAAGATGAGACATATCGGTCAGCCGCCGAATCCTGGGATGTTCATGACGATGAGGTCGATCAGCTTTATCCCGATGAACGGGATGATCAGGCCGCCGAGGCCGTAGATCCACAGGTTCCGGCGCAGCAGCGCGGAGGCCGAGGACGGCGTGTAGCGGACGCCGCGCAGCGCCAGCGGGATCAGCGCGATGATGATCAGCGCGTTGAAGATGATCGCCGAGGTGATCGCGGACTCCGGGCTGTGCAGGTGCATGATGTTCAGCTTGCCCAGGCCCGGGAACACGCTGGCGAACATGGCGGGCAGCATCGCGAAGTACTTCGCGACGTCGTTGGCGATGGAGAACGTGGTCAGCGAACCACGGGTGATCAGCAACTGCTTGCCGATCTCGACGATCTCGATGAGCTTCGTCGGGTTGGAGTCCAGGTCCACCATGTTCCCGGCCTCCTTGGCGGCCGAGGTCCCGGTGTTCATGGCCACGCCGACGTCGGCCTGGGCGAGGGCCGGGGCGTCGTTGGTGCCGTCCCCGGTCATCGCGACCAGCCGGCCGCCCTCCTGCTCCTTCCTGATCAGCGCCATCTTGTCTTCGGGCGTGGCCTCGGCGAGGAAGTCGTCCACGCCGGACTCGTCCGCAATGGCCTTGGCGGTCAGCGGGTTGTCCCCGGTGATCATGACGGTGCGGATGCCCATCCGGCGCATCTCGTCGAACCGCTCGGCGATGCCCTCCTTGACGATGTCCTTGAGGTGGATCACGCCGAGCGCCCGGGCCGTGCCGTCCCGCCGCTCGGCCACCACCAGCGGCGTCCCGCCCGCGGCCGAGATGGCGTCGACCATCTGGCCCAGCTCGCGGGGCGGGGTGCCACCGGAGGTGCGGATCCATTCGCGGACCGCGCTGGAGGCGCCCTTGCGCACCTGGCGGCCGCCGGCCAGATCCACGCCGCTCATCCGGGTCTGCGCGGTGAACTCGACGAACTCCGCGCCCCGCAGTTCGCCCTCGTGCCGCTCGCGGAGCCCGTAGACGTCCTTGGCCAGGACGGCGATGGACCGCCCCTCGGGCGTGTAGTCGGCCATGCTGGACAGCTGGGCGGCGTCCGCCAGGTGGTCTCGCTGACCCCGTTGACCGGGAGGAACTCACTGGCCTGCCGGTTGCCGATGGTGATCGTGCCCGTCTTGTCCAGCAGCAGCGTGTTCACGTCGCCGGCCGCCTCGACGGCCCGGCCGGACATGGCCAGCACGTTGCGCTGGACCAGCCGGTCCATGCCGGCGATGCCGATGGCCGACAGCAGCGCGCCGATCGTCGTCGGGATCAGCGCCACCACCAGCGCCACCAGGATGACCAGCGACTGCGGGGCTCGTGAGTAGAACGCCATCGGCTGCAGCGTGACCACCGCGAGCAGGAAGATGACGGTCAGCGAGGCGAGCAGGATGTTCAGCGCGACCTCGTTGGGGGTCTTCTGCCGCTCCGCCCCCTCGACCAGGGCGATCATCCGGTCGATGAACGTCTCGCCCGGCTTTGAGGTGATCTTGACCACGATCCGGTCGGACAGCACCCTGGTGCCGCCGGTCACCGCGGACCGGTCACCGCCGGACTCCCGGATGACCGGGGCCGACTCGCCGGTGATGGCCGACTCGTCCACCGAGGCCACCCCCTCGACCACGTCCCCGTCGCCGGGGATGACCTGGCCGGCCTCCACCACGACGACGTCCCCCAGGGCAAGCTGCGTGCCGGGCACCTCCTCCTCCCGGGGGCCGGGCTGGCCGGGCTGCCAGCCGATGAGCCGCCGGGCCACGGTCTCCCGCTTGGTCCGGCGCAGCGTCGCGGCCTGGGCCTTGCCCCGGCCCTCGGCGACCGCCTCGGCCAGGTTGGCGAACAGCACGGTCAGCCACAGCCAGACGGTGATCGTCCAGGCGAACGCGGACGGGTGGGCGATGGCCGAATAGGTGGTCAGCACCGAGCCGGTCTCGACCACGAACATGACCGGGTTGTGCAGCTGGACCCGGGGGTCGAGCTTCCGGAACGCGTCCGGCAGCGACTTCCACAGCATCCCGGGGTCGAGCAGGCCGCCGCCGATCCGGCGTGGTGCCACGGCCTGCCCGTCCGCCGAAGAGGCTGTCGTGGGTGCGGTTGTCAGCGACATATCAGTGCAGTCCTTCAGCGAACGGGCCGAGCGCGAGCGCCGGGAAGTAGGTCAGGCCGACGATGAGCAGGATCACGCCGATCACCATGCCGACGAACAGCGGCCCCCGGGTGGACATGGTGCCCACGCTGGCCGGGACGGTCTGCTGCCGGGCCAGTGATCCGGCCAGGGCCAGCGCGAAGACCATCGGCGCGAACCGGGCGAGCAACATGACGATGCCGCCGGCCGTGTTGTACCAGGGCGTGTTGGTGGTCAGCCCGGCGAACGCGGACCCGTTGTTGTTGGCCATGGAGGTGAACGCGTACATGATCTCGGTCAGGCCGTGCGGGCCCGGGTTGAGGATCGACGCCCGGGGCACCTTGAGGGCGACGGAGAGCGCCGCGAAGATCAGCACCAGCGATGGTGTGGTGAGGATGTAGAGGGCGGCGTACTTCATCTCGGTGGGCCGGATCTTCTTCCCGATGTACTCGGGGGTGCGGCCGACCATGAGGCCGCCGATGAACACCGTGACGACCGCCAGGATCAGCAGGCCGTACAGGCCGGCTCCACCCCGCCGGGGACCACCTCGCCCATCATCATGTTGAAGATCAGCACGCCGCCGCCGAACGCGGTGAACGAGTCGTGGAAGGAGTTCACCGCCCCGGTCGAGGTGACCGTGGTGGACGAGGAGAACAGCCCGGAGCCGGGAATGCCGTACCGGACCTCCTTGCCCTCCATCGCGGCGTGCGCGAGCTGGGGGGCCACCCCGGCGTGCTGCGCCTCGAAGAAGGTGACCAGCGACACGGAGGCCAGCCAGAGGATCACCATCACCGCGAGCAGTGCGTAGCCCTGCCGCTTGTCCTTCACCATCGTGCCGAACGTCCGGGTCAGCGCGAACGGGATGACCAGGAGCAGGAAGATCTCGAAGATGTTGGTGAACGGGTTGGGGTTCTCGAACGGGTGCGAGGAATTGGCGTTGAAGAACCCGCCGCCGTTGTTGCCCATCTCCTTGATGACCTCCTGCGAGGCCACCGGGCCGCCGACCATGGTCTGGTGACCGCCGGCCAGCGTGGTCAGCGTGTGGTAGGAGGCGAAGTTGTCGATCGCCCCGCCGGCCGCCAGCACCAGCGCACCCAGGATCGACAGCGGGAGCAGCACGCGGATCGTGATCCGGGACAGGTTGACCCAGAAGTTGCCCAGGTTGCCCGTCCGGGACCGGATGAACCCGCGGACCAGGGCGATGGCCACCACGATGCCGACCGCCGCGGACAGGAAGTTCTGCACCGCGAGCCCGCCCATCTGGACCAGGTAGGTCATGGTGGACTCGCCGGAGTAGTTCTGCCAGTTGGTGTTGGTCACGAACGACGCGGCGGTGTTCCAGGCCAGGGCCGGCGGCACGTTGGTCATATGCGGGCCCACGAACGACAGCAGGTACGACTGCAGCCGCTCCAGGCCGTACAGGAACAGCACGCTGACCGCGGAGAAGGCCAGCACGCTGCGCAGGTAGGCACCCCAGCTCTGGTCGGCGGCGGCGTCGATGCCCATCAGCCGGTACAGCCGGCGCTCGGGCCGCCAGTGCTTGTCGCTGGTCATCACCCGGGCGATGTAGTCACCCAGCGGCCGCCAGCACAGGGCCAGGGCCAGCACGAGAAAGCCGACCTGCAGGAAGCCGGCCAGGGCAGGAGACATTCAGAACCTCTCCGGGTGGATCAAGGCGGCCACCAGATAGGCGGTCAGCAGCACGGCGGCGATCAGGCCGATGATGTTCTCAGCGCTCAAGCCGCTCGACCCCCTTGACCAGGAGCCACAGCGCGGCGAACACGACGATCGTGATCCCGATGTAGAGCAGGTCGAGCACGGCGTCCTCCTAGCGATAACCTGAGCGCCGCCTGGCCCGCCACCCGCCTCGGGGGCGAGCGGGTGGCAGGCGGCCCGCTCGACGGCGGGCGCTCAGGTGGCGGTCAGGGTCGTGAGCGACCACTGACGTCTCTCAGTGAATCCGCAGCAATTGGCCATCAAGTGGGTCCAAACGACCCCCATGCGGTCCCCGGCCGGTTCCTAACAGAACCCATGCGCATCGCCGCGGGCCATGGCCGGGAGGGCGGGGCCGTCCGGCCGCGGCGCATAGCCGGAGGGCGGGGCCGTCCGGCCGCGGGGCATGGCCGGAGGGCGGGGCCGTCCGGCCGCGGGGCGGAACGGCGGTCCCGGATCAGGCCAGGAGGTCGCGGACGCCCAGTTCGTCGGCGCGGGCCAGCATGTCGGCCGGGTCGGCGTACACCCGGTACGCCCCGGCCCGTTCCAGTTCCTCCCGGCCGTACCCGCCGGACATCAGGCCGATGCCGATCGCCCCGGCCCGGCGCGCCGCCAGCAGGTCCCACACGGAGTCCCCGACCACGTACGCGTGCCGTGGGTCGATCTCCAGCAGGGCCGCGGCGGCCAGGAACAGGTCGGGGTCGGGCTTGGCCCGGCGCACCATGTCCCGGGTGATCATCGGCGTATCCTCCGGCAGCCCCAGCAGGCCCAGCGCGTGCCCGGCGGTGGCCCGGTAACTGCTGGTGGCGATGGCCCACCGCACCCCGTGCGCGGTGAGCGCGTGGAGCAGTTCCGCCGCGCCGGGCAGCGCCCGGACCGTGCCCACCTGGGCCAGGTACCCCTCCCGGTGCGCCTGCTGGAGCAGGCCGATGTCCGCCTCGGACAGCTCCACTCCCGTCTCCCGGATCAGCGCGGACACGAACAGCCCGCCGCTCATCCCGATCCGGCGGTGGATCCGCCACACCGACAGGTCGATGTCCAGCTGGGACAGGGCGGCATGCCAGGCGATCACATGCTGGTAGACGCTGTCGATGAGCGTCCCGTCGAGGTCGAACAGGAACACGGGTTCAGGTGGTTCGCGGTAGCCCGCGGGCACGGTCATGGCACCAGTGTCCCGGCCGGGGCGCCGGGCGCTCCCGGCGCGCCGGCCGCAGCGAACCGCCGCCGTGCCCGGCCCCGTCTCCGTCGCGCGAATCGTTACGGTTGGTGACCAGCGAGGCGCTTGATGGTCACCAGCCGTAACTGTAAGCTCCGAGTCTGAGCCGGGCAGGCACCGGCCACGCTGCGTGCCGTTGGGGCTATTGTTTCCGCGACGAATCGTGCGAATTCACCCCGGGGCGGGGGCGAGGGACCAGCCAATGAACGCGATGTTCGGCCGGGCCGCCAGGGCGGCCGCCGCCCTGGCCGTCGTGGCCGTGGCCGCGGTGCCGGGCGCGGCCCCGGCGGCGGCGTCCGCGGCGCCGGTCAACGAGTCCTACGCGCTGGACGCGACCGGGCCGTTCACCGTGCAGCAGGCCGGGGACGCGGTCTACACGCAGGGCTCCCCGGTGGTGCTGCCGAACGTGGACGCGGCGGGCCTGCTGCGCACCGGCGCGGTCACCGACCAGGTCGGCGCGACCAGCGCCGCCTCCCGGGTGCCCGGCGTGGTGCTGAGGCTGCCCGGGCACGCCACGCTGCGCGCCCGCGAGGTGTCCTCCTCGTGCCGGTACACCGCCCGGACCTCGGCCGTGTCCGGGGCGGCGCGGATCACCGGCGGGGTGATCCGCGCCGGGCGGCGGGTCATCCGGCTGCCCGCCGTGGCCGCGCCCAACACCCGGATCGTGCTGCCCGGCGCGGCCGTCCTCGTGGTGAACCGGCAGTACACCAGGTCGGGCGGGACGCTGACCGTGGCCGCGCTGCGGATCACGATGCGGCACCGGTCACAGGTGCTGCTGCTCGCCACCTCGGTGTGCGCGGCCGCCAACCTGGCCCCCGCCCCGGCCATCGGCGGGCCCGTGGTCCGGCTGATCATCGGCGCGCTCGTGCTGCTGGCCCTCGGCGGCGCCGCCTACGTCCTCACCCGCCGCCGCAAGCTCGCCGCCCCCTCGGCGCCGGGCCCGGCGCGCGGGGCTGGTGACCAAAGCCGGCCGGTCCGGGACCTGCGGCCGTAGGCCGGCGGGGCGCCGCCGGGCTATAAGGAAGGTGGCGAAGCAGCGCCCCCGGAAAGGTGGCGGATCGGCGCCCCCGACAAGAGAAGATGATTGCGATGGCAGCATGCAACCGGCTCGCTGTCCTCATCACCGCGGTCAGCCTGGCCGGCCTGGCCCTGGTGGGCTGTGCGAGCCCGGCCGTCCGGCCGGCCAGCCAGGTCACCCCGCATCCATCGGCGACCGCTGCCAGCCCGCCGGGCTCGTCCCGGGCATCCGCGTCACCGGCCCCCGCGGGCCCGGCCTCCTCGTCCGCGGCCCCGTCGTCCGCGGCCTCCTCGTCTGCGGCCTGCCATCAGCCGGGTGTGTACCTCACCGGCGTCCGGGCCGGCCAGCACAGCGGTTA
Source organism: uncultured Actinomycetes bacterium (assembly GCA_963837515.1). GTDB lineage: Bacteria > Actinomycetota > Actinomycetes > Streptosporangiales > Streptosporangiaceae > RYN-230. Next base: position 238,366 of record CAWINT010000006.1, on the reverse strand, counting down.
CGACCGCGTCGTGTTCCAGTTCTCCGGCGGCATCCCGGCCGCTGACGTGGGCTACGTCGCGGCCGTGCAGAATGACCCGAAGGGCACGCCGGTCCCGCTGGCCGGCCAGGCCTACCTGCACGTGGTCTTCCACGGCGCCACCGGGTGGTGCCCGCAGCCGTGGCACGCCACCTACCCCGGACCGGCTACGCTCACGCCGTACTACCCGGCCCTGCTGGTGGTCAGCGCCGCCGGTGACTTCGAGGGCTACCTGAGCTTCGGCCTCGGCGTCGCGGGCCACGCCGCGTACCACGTCTCGCGGCTGACCAGCCCGGATCGCGTGGTGATCGACATCAGCCACGTCCAGCTGGGCACGTTCCCCGGCATCTGGGACATCACCAGCTGGCCGCAGTACTGGACCGCCCAGTACGCGTGGGCGAACGGCCACCAGCCGTGGCTGGACAGCCCGCTCATGGTCGTGCAGGCCTGGGCGCGGAGCCGGTGGAACACGACCCCCGCCATCCACCAGACCGGCCCCAGCACGTTCCAGGTCACCGCGCCCGGCACCGGCCGGGTGTACACGGTGACCGGGACCCGGCCGGTCACGGTGCCCGGGCCCTGGGTCATCACCACCATCAGCTAGCCAATTCAGTAATTGCTCAGCTACATAGAGTCACAAGTCAGTAGCATGACCCCCGGTCGCCGACGTCAGCAACGGGCTGCCGCGCGGCCGGCCGGGGGGTGCTGATGAGGTCAGTCGTGGTTGTCGGCCTGGGCTACGTCGGGCTGCCGCTGGCCATCCGCGCGGTTGCCGCGGGCTACCGCGTGGTCGGCTATGACGTGGACGCCGGGCGGGTGAAGCTGCTGGAAGCAGGCGAGTCCTACATCGAGGACGTCCCCAGCGGGCAGCTGCGGGCAGCCCTGGACAGCGGCGCGTTCACGCCGACCACCGACGAGCGGGCGTGCGCCGGTTTCGACGTCGCGGTGCTCGCGGCCCCGACCCCGTTGCGGGACGGCCTGCCGGACCTCAGTTACCTCGAGGACGCCGCCCGGACCCTGGCCCGGCACCTGAGCCCGGGCGCCACGGTGGTCGTCGAGTTCAACTTCCTACCCGGGCACCACCGAGGAACGGGTGCTGCCGCTGCTGGAGGAGGGATCCGGCCTGGCGGCCGGCCGCGACTTCCGGCTCGGGTTCAGCCCGGAACGGATCGATCCGGGCAATGCCACCTGGACGCTGCGGACCACACCCAAGATCGTGTCCGGAATCGAGCCCGGGTCGCTCCGGGCGGTGCAGGCCTTCTACGACACGGTCGTGGACCGGACGGTGGCGGTGTCCACGCCGCGGGCCGCGGAGCTGGCCAAGCTGATCGAGAACACCTTCCGGCACATCAACATCGCGCTGGTGAACGAGCTGGCGATGTACGCGCACGACATGGGGATCGACGTCTGGGAGGCGATCTCGGCCGCCTCGACCAAGCCGTTCGGTTTCATGCCCTTCAGCCCCGGGCCCGGCGTGGGCGGGCACTGCCTGCCGATCGACCCGTCGTACCTGTCGTGGCGGGTACAGCGGGCTCTCGGCAAGAACTTCCGGTTCGTGGAGCTCGCCGACGACATCAACAACCACATGCCCGACTACGTGGTGCACCGGCTGGTGCTGGCGTTCAACGCCCGGGGCCGGGCGGTCCGCGGCGCTCGCATCATGCTGCTCGGGCTGGCGTACAAGAGGAACACCGGCGATGCGCGGGAGTCGCCCGCGGTCCGGGTGGCCCAGCTGCTGCTGAAGATGGGCGCGGACGTGTGTGCCGCCGACCCGCATGTGGTGGAGCCCACCGCGGTGGACATGGTGGTGCCCCGCGCCGAGGTCACTCCCCGGGCGCTGAGCGAGGCGGACGCGGTCGTGCTGCTCACCGACCACGACTCGTTCGACTACGAACTGGTCGGCCTGGCACGCGCCGCTGGTGTTCGACTGCCGCCACCGGATGTCCGGCCCGAACGTCGAGACGCTCTGAGCGGGCTCGATGCGCGTCGCCTGCGTGGCCGGGGCCCGGCCGAACTACATGAAGGTCAAGCCGGTCATGGACGCCCTGGAGGCGGCCGGCGCGGACGTGGTGCTGATCCACACCGGGCAGCATTACGACGCCGCGATGAGCGACGTGTTCTTCGCCGACCTGGGTATCCGGCCGCCCGACCGGTTCCTGGGCATTGGTGCGGGGGGCCACGCCGCGCAGACCGGCCGGGTGATGGCGGCCTTCGAGCCGCTCCTGGCCGAGCTGCGGCCCGACGCCGTTGTGGTGGTCGGCGACGTCAACTCCACGCTCGGCTGCGCCCTGGTGACCGCCAAGTCCGGCGCGCTGCTCGCGCACGTGGAAGCGGGGCTGCGCAGTCGGGACTGGGCGATGCCGGAAGAGGTCAACCGGGTGGTCACCGACCGGGTCAGTGACTACCTGTTCGCCCCGTCCGAGGACGCCGCGGCCAACCTGCGCGCCGAGGGTTACCGGGAGGACCAGATCCACCTGGCCGGCAACGTCATGGTGGACTCGCTGCTGGCCAGCCTGGACCGGGCCCTGGCCTCGGACGTCCTGGCCGGTCTCGGCCTGCAGCGCGGGGGGTACGCGCTGGTGACCCTGCACCGCCCGGCCAACGTGGATGACCCCGCGACGCTGCGCGCCCTGCTGGCCGCGCTGGCTGAGCTGTCCCGGGCCTGCCCGGTGGTGCTGCCCGCCCACCCCCGGACCGCGGCCCGGTTCCGCGACCTGGACGGTTCCGGCGGCCTGGGCGGTTCCGGCGGCCTGGGCGGGCTCGGCGACGCGGGCGGGGCTGGCCGGCTGCGCATCATCCCGCCCGCGGGCTACCTCGACTTCGTCGCCCTGCAGGCCAGCGCGGCGGTGGTGCTGACCGACTCCGGCGGGGTCCAGGAGGAGACCACCGTGCTGGGCGTCCCGTGCCTGACGCTGCGGGACAACACCGAACGGCCCATCACCGTCACCGAGGGCACCAACCAGCTGGTCGGCCGGGACCCGGAGCGGATCGTGCGGACCGCGCTCAGCCTGCTCGACGCGCCCCCGCCGCCGCGCCGCCCGGCGTTGTGGGACGGCCACGCCGGGGAGCGCATCGCCGCCGTGCTGCTGGCCGGCGGCGGGCCGGCCGACCGGCTCCGGCCGACCGGGCAGCCCGCCGGTCACTGCGCCGTGCCGGCCTGAGCCGTCTTCGCCAGCCGGCCCCTCAGGCCAGCCGGCCCCTCAGGGCCGCCGGCCCCTCAGGCCAGGCAGCGGAGCGCGTCGCGGACGGTCGGGTCGAGCGGGTAGCCGTCCGGCAGCCGCCCGACCGTCGCCGCGACGAAGTCCGCCGGGGGCAGTTCCACGGCCAGGTCACCGAGCTGCACCGTGATGGTGTGCGCGGCCAGCAGCGTCTTGGCCGGGGAGTTCTGCTCGTCGAGCGCGTACCGGCCGAAGCTGACCCGCCACGCGGCCCGGCCCGGCTCCTCCTCCGGGGCCACCGGCGCGCCGACGTCGTCGGCGTGGGTGGCGTACTCGGAGCTGTAGTGCAGCGCCTGCAGCCCCACCGGGTACGGGCCGGCCGCCGTCATCACCGGCGCGTCCCGGCCCAGCACGGCCATCCGGTGCCGGGTCTCCGCGCTGGCCTCGCGCCATTCGGCCAGCACCTCGGCGGCGGGCAGGCCGCGCCGCTGCCGGACGCACCACTGGTTGAAGTCGTGGAAGCCGCCGGTGATCCCGGCCGCCCGCAGCATCGCCCGGAACCCGTCCAGGTCGTCGTTGAGGCAGGCGTGGTTGTACAGCTCTTCGCCGGCCAGGTGGGCGAGCACGTCCGCCGTAGTCCAGCCGGCGCACCGCGACGGCCGGGCCCAGCCCGCCTCGTCGAGCCCAGCGAAGAAATGGTCCAGCCGGGCCGCTTCCACCTCGAGGATGCCGAACGGGTTCAGCCCGGCCAATGCCGCTGCATCCATGCCACGCCTTCCGGGGGAGAGCGACGGAGATGGCCGAGGCAAGTCAACCACTTCGCACCGGCCGTCCCGGGTAGCGGCGGCAATGGGCGCGGCGTGGCATAACGGCCATTCCGTGGCAATCACCCACCCCGGCCGCCCCGCCGCCCGGCGCCGGGCCGGGCGGCGGGGCACCTGGCGGCCCGGCCGCCGGGTGGCGGGCCGCCGGGCGGGCCGTCGGGCGGCTCACGGCCGGAACGACTGGATGTACCGGGCCGGTGTCCCGACGCCGGTCGCGTCGTCGTAGCCGCGGACGGCCGGCAGCGCCAGCGGGCCCGAGCCGTCGATGTTGAGCGCGTCCAGCGCGGTGCCCAGGGAAAGCTGCTGGATGACCGAGGGATGCGCCAGCCCGAGCGGGTGGTCGGTGACGTCATGGAACGCGGCGGTGCGGTACCGGGCGTAGATGGCCGGGTCGGCGAACCCGAGCGGGCCGCCCGCAGCCTGCTGCGCACTGGCCTCGATCGCGGCCACGGTCGGGCAGGCCTGGCTGGTCCCGCCGACCGGGAAGGTGTGGAACGTGTACCGGCCACCCTTCAGGGTGCCGATGCCAAGCCGGAACCCGGTGTCCGAGTTGCCGTCGGCGGCCACGTCCGGCAGCACTCGCATCGGCTGCTTGCTCCGGTGCCCACCGGGCAGCGTGGTGGCCAGCCGCAGCGGGACAATGCCCCGCTGATAGAACGGCTGCGGGTAACGGGTGCTGACCCCGCCGCCGCCCCCGCCGTAGCGGGCGGCCCCGAGCAGGGACGGGCCGGGCGGCGGGTACTTCCACGCCACGCCTCGCTTCGTCCGGACCAGCGGGTCCGGCACGGTGCCCCACGAGGTCTCCCACCGGTACTGCCCGCTGGGGCCGGCCGCCAGGCTGGTCGCGCCCACCGCGGTGACGTACGGGCTGGACGCGGGGTACTCGACCTGGACCTTGCCGCCCTCCACGTAGCCGTGGTCCCCGGTGGAGAAGAAGAAGCCGATACCTTCGACCGCGCCCAGCTGGAAGACGGCGTTGGCCGCGGCGTGCAGCATCCAGTCCGACTCACCCCAGCCCCACGAATCGCTGACGATGCTGGCCAGGTGGTGGTTCACCACGACGGCCAGGGCGTCGAGCATGTCCTGCTGGCGGCAGCTGCGCGCCGCGACGTACCGGATCGCGGCGTCGGTGGCCACGCCGTGCGACGACTCCACGTCCAGGGTCTGCTCCAGGTTCCATATCGGCGGCGGCCCGCACTTGAGCGTCCGGTGCAGGAACGGGCCAGCCTGGTACCGGCGGAACTGGCCGGGCCGGAACACCGGGTCGCCGGTCAGCCGCGCGTACCGGGCGGCGTCGCGCACGATCGTGGGCGAGTCGTAGGCGTCGACGATGGCGACCGACTGGCCCCGGCCGGTCATCCCGGAACTGGTGACGCCGTAGGCGGTGCGCAGCTGCCGCGGGATGTACCCGCAGAGCGCCGTGGGCCAGTGCCGCCCGTACGCGCGGGGTACCCAGCGCGGGATGTTCTGCCCGAAGTACCGCGAGCACTTGGTGCCGGCGCTGCCAGCCGCGGTGGCCCGGCCCGCGCCGGGGGCCGCGGGCGTCTGCCCCGCTGAGGTGGCCGCCAGGTCCGGGGTGGCCGTCAGGTCCGGGGTGGCGACGTGCGGGGCGGTGTCCAGGCCGGTGATGGCCAGTACCGAGCCGGCCACCGCCGCGGGCGCGCTGGCCTGCTGGTCCGGTGCGCGGTAGACCTGGCCGCCCGGTCCCCGGAAGCGGCCGAAGCGGACCGCGAACGCGCGCCCGGCGGCGGCCAGCGAGCCGCGCACGGCCACGTAGGCGCCGGCCGGGCCGGTGTCGCTGACCTGGGTGACCCGCAGCCCCGCGCCGGTCAGCCAGGACCGGACGGCGGTGATCTCCGCGCCGGTGACGCCGAACCGCGCGCTGGCCTGGGCCGGGGACAGGAACTGCCGGTAGCTGGGGCTGCCCGGGGCGGACACCGCCGCGGCGTAGCTGGCCAGCCCGGCCGGGTCCCGGCCGGCCAGGTAGACCCGGGCGGCCAGGGACCCGGCCGCCATCGGCTGGGCGGTGACCCGGTTGCCGGTCACCGCCCAGCCGGGGCGGGTGCCGTCGATAGCGGCGCGGGGCGTGGCGGCCCGCGCGGCTAGGGCGGCCGGTGCGGCGGCCAGAGCGGCGGGCGCGGCGGCCAGAGCGGCCGGTGCGGCGGCCAGGGTGGCGGCCCGCGCGGCTAGGGCGGCCGGTGCGGCGGCCAGGCTCGCGGCGGCCAGGGCGGCCGCGGTCAGGGCGGCTGCGCCCACGGTTCCGGCCGCGGTCACGGCCGTGGCGGCTCGCCGCCGGGTGAAAACAGACATCTGGTCCCTTTCCGGAAATGGCTGCGTCGGCCGGCCGGGGGGACCTGGCTGTGGGTCTCACGGCAGATGTCGTGGCTAGTAACAGTAGGCATTCTTTTCATTACTAGCAGTAGTTAAACGTGAGGACCGCACCTGCGGGAACGGCAGCTCGCTGGCGGGCCGGTCAGGCCTTCTGGCCCACCCCGACCAGGACCCAGAACTTGCTGGGGTCGTCCGGCACGTCGCCGGGGGAGTCGGGCCGCCACTGCGGGATGTAGACCAGGCCCGGGTCGACCAGGTCGAAGCCGTCGAAGAAGCGCCCGATCTCGGCGTGCGAGCGCATGTGCACGCCGGTGGCCACGCTGCGGTTGTACACGGTCGTGGTAGCCCGGGCCAGGTCGGGCCGGCCCTCGTTGTTCAGGTGGCTGAGCGCCAGGAAGCTGCCGGGGGCCAGCGCGTCGCGCAGGGTGGCCACGGTCGCCCACGGGTCCCCGGCGTCGGGGACGAAGTGCAGCACCATGGCCAGCAGCAGCCCGGTCGGCTGGCTGAAGTCGATCAGCTCACGGGTGCGCGGGTGGGTGAGGATCTTCTCCGGCTCGCGCAGGTCGGCCTCGATGATGCCGGCGTCCGGGTTGCCCGTCAGCAAGGCCTTGCTGTGCGCGATCGCGACCGGGTTGACGTCCACGTACACGACCCGGGCGCCGGGAGCGGCCTGCTGGGCCACCTCGTGCACGTTCCCCTCGGTGGGGATACCGGACCCGATGTCGAGGAACTGGCGGACGCCCGCCGCCGCCATGTGCCGCACCGCCCGGCCGATGAACGCGCGGTTGGCCCGGGCCCCGGCCCGGATGCTGGGCTCGACGGCGGCCATCGCGCGGGCCAGGTCCTGGTCGGCCAGGAAGTTGTGCGTGCCGCCGAGCAAGTAGTCGTAGACGCGGGCGATGTTCGCGCGCTTCGTGTCCACCCCCGGTGGCACCCAGTCAAGCTCGCCCACCATGCCTCCTCACGTCGCGTTCAGGCCTTCCGGCCCACGCCGACCAGCGCCCAGAGCCTGCTGGGATCGTCCGGCACGTCCCCGGGGGAGTCCGGCCGCCACTGCGGGACGTAAACCAGGCCCGGGTCCAGCAGGGCGAACCCGCCGAAGAAGCGCCCGATGTCCGCCCGGGAGCGGACGTGCACGCCGGTGGTGACGCTGCGGTTGTAGACCTTCTCCGCGGCGTGCGCGGTCGCCGGGCGGCTCTCGTCGGTGGCGTGGCTCAGCACCAGCTGGCTGCCCGGCGCAAGCCCGTCGCGCAGCGTGGCCAGGATGGCCCAGGGGTCCTCGGCGTCGCTGAGGAAGTGCAGCACCTGGACGAGCAGCAGCCCGGTCGGCTGGCTGAAGTCGATCAGCTCACGGGTGACCGGATGGGCCAGGATCTTCTCCGGCTCGCGCACGTCGGCGGCCACGACTGAGACGTCCGGGTTGCCCCTGAGGATCGCCTTGCTGTGCGCGACCGCGACCGGGTCGGCATCCACGTAGACGACGCGGGCCTCGGGCGCGGCCTGCTGGGCCACCTCGTGTACGTTTCCCTCGGTGGGAATGCCGGAGCCGATGTCGAGGAACTGGCGGACGCCCGCGGCCGCCATGTGCCGCACCGCCCGGCCGATGAACGCGCGGTTGGCCCGGGCGATCGCCCGCATGTTCGGCTCGACGGCGGTGATCGCGCGGGCCAGGTCCTGGTCGGCCAGGAAGTTGTGCGTGCCGCCGAGCCAGTAGTCGTAGACGCGGGCGATGTTCGCGCGCCTGGTGTCCACGCCCGGGGGCACCCAGTCCGGCTCGCCCGCCATGATCTGTCGCTCTCCTGGTGCCTGCCCGGCGGTCCCCGGTGAACGGTTCCCGGTCACGGTCTTGCGTTGCGCCGCGCCTTTTCGACCGGCTGGTGCGCTACATTTCGGGTTGCACGATATCGCACAGTGCGGGCAAAGAGCGCGCGGGTCCGCACCGCCGCGGGACCGGATGGCCCGCGGTTAATACCCGGATAGGCCGACCCGCGTGGCTGGCGGGCCGGCCGGCAGGATTGGTGCAGGTACCGGTGGGAGTCTTGGATGGCCGGTGACAGTCGGCCCGTGCTGCCGCGGCGGCGCGCGCCTGACCTGGGCAGCCTGGCCGCGTTCACCCTGGACGCCGAGGGCCGGGTGGATTCGTGGCCGGTGACCGCGGAGCGGTTGTTCGGCCATGCACCCGAGGTGGTGATCGGCCAGGACATCCGCGACGTGCTCATGGTCGGCCCGGGCCAGCGGGAGATGGCCGCGGCGGCGCTGACCGAGGTACGCGCCGGGCGGGTGTGGAACGCCACCCTGGCCATGGCCTTCTCCGGTGGCAGCGGGCCGGTGGCCATTCGATGTGAGCCGCTGGCCGGCCCGGCGTCCGGGGCGCTGGTGCTCGCCCAGCACGCCTCGCTGGTGATCGGCGCCGGTTGGGTGCGCCACGCGGCGGACCGGATCGGCACCACCCTCGACCTGCCGCAGACCGCGCGGGAGGTGGTCAACGTCGCGGTGCCCGCCTTCGCCGACGCGGCCGCCATCTTCATGGCCGAGCGGCTGCTGGCCGCGGACGAGACGACGGGCCGCCAGATCGGGCCGACCGCGGTGATGCGGCGGCTGGCGGCCCGGCTGGTCGGCCACCCGGCGACGGTCACCGACGGGATGCTCCGCCCCGGCGAGGTGGTCGTGTTCAGCGGGGACTCGCCCAGTTTCCGGGCCATGGAGACCAACACACCGGTCGTGTTCGACCGGCTCGACGACGAGACCGAGCGGCGGCTGGCGCAGCGGCCCGGTGGCCCGGAACTCACCGCCGGCCTGGCGTCGTTCCTGTCCGTCCCGCTGACCGCCCGGGGGACCGTGCTGGGCTGCATGACGTTCGGCCGGTCGGCGAGCAGCCCGGGGTTTGGGCCCGGGGACATCTCCGCCGCCGACGAGCTGGTATCCCGGGCCGCGATGAGCCTGGACAACGCCCGGCTCTACGACCGGGAACGGCGCACCGCGGTCGCGCTCAAGCAGGGCCTGCTGCCCGGCGAGACGCAGGTCCCGGCCGGCCTGGAAGCGGCCCACCGCTACCTGCCGGTGGGCGCCAGCGTGGTCGGCGGGGACTGGCACGACCTGGTCGGGCTGCCCGGCGGGCGGGCGGCGCTGATTATCGGCGACGCGATGGGGCACGGCCCGGAGTCGGCGGCGCTGATGGTGCAGCTGCGCACGGCCGCGCACACCATGGCCGAGCTGGACCTGCCGCCCGCGGAGATGCTCCGCCGGCTGGACCGGATGGCCGCCAGCCTGCCCGACGCCCCGTTCGCGACCTGTGTCGCCGCCGTCATCGACACCGGGGGGAGCGCGGTCACCATCGTCGCCGCCGGGCACCCGCAGCCGGTGCTGGCCCTGCCGGACGGCAGCACCCAGGTGATCGACCTGCCGGCCGGCCTGCCCCTCGGCCTGGGCGATGGGCTGCTGGATGCCACCAAGGTCAGCCTGCCCCCGGGGGCGGTGCTGGCGCTGTACACCGACGGGCTGGTGGAAAGCCGGGCCCGGTCGCTGGAAGAGGGCATCGAGGTGCTCCGGCAGGAACTCAGCGCGACGCTGGCCCGGCCGGACCTGACCCTGGCCGACTGCTGCGGGATCGTCACCGACGCCCTGCGCCAGCAGGCCGAGGACGACGTCACCCTGGTCCTGGCCCGCATCAGGGGCTAACGAACTCGGCTATCAAGACATAGCATTTAAATGAGGTATAGCGCACATCCAACAATCTTCAAGGCTTATTCCAGCCAGACAAGATAAAGTCCTCACAATTCCACAAGCGCTACAAGGCCGTGGGACGCAAAAGGCCAATCTCTTGCCCGCTCATCCAACCTTGTTGTAACGTGGCCGAGGCGATGAACGCCGCCGGGAAAGTTATCCTGATCCGCTAGCTGGCCTGGGCGAATCCTGTGCCAAAACGGCACAAGCGTAACGCCCATTCCATCCCGGCGCATGCTGGTGTTATCGCCCATCAATGCGCAGTGAATCGACCACATAGGGAGCGGACCATAAGATGCGGATCTTCATTGCGGGCATGGACGGTTATCTGGGATGGGCCCTTGCCCAGCACCTCACCGGGCGCGGACATGAGGTCGCAGGCGCCGATGCGCTCATGCGACGCGCGTGGGTGCAGGAGATGGATTCGGTAAGTGCTGTTCCAATTGCTCCGGTGAAAGACCGACTTCGGGCCCTCCGTGAGCGGACTGGGCAGGACATCCCGTTCTGGCAGGGAGATCTGCGGAAATACGATCTAGTCGACCAGATCTTCCGTGAGTTCCAGCCGGAGGCCGTCGTTCACCTGGGTGAATGCCCGTCCGCTCCGTATTCGATGATCGATCGGGAGCACACCACGTTCGTCCAGTTCAACAACTTGACGACGACCTTCAACCTGATGTTCGCCATCCGCGATCTAGCGCCGGAAGCGCACCTGCTCAAACTTGGCACTATGGGAGAATACGGGACGCCAGATGTGGACATTCCGGAAGGATTCTTTGAGGTCGAGTTCCGCGGCCGCAAAGACTTCATGCCCTTCCCGCGCCAGGCGCCCAGCTGGTACCACTGGTCCAAGGTCCACGGATCGAACAACATCATGTTCGCGTCGAAGATCTGGGGGCTACGCGCGACGGATGTTATGCAGGGGGTGGTCTTCGGAACCCGCATCGAGGACATGAGCGAGGACCCGCGGCTGCGTACCCGTCTAGACTTCGATCAGGCCTTTGGCACCGCAATCAATCGGTTTTCCTGCCAGGCGGTGATTGAGCATCCGCTGACCCCTTATGGGGGCGGTGGCCAGGTGCGCGGATTCCTGCCCCTGCGCGACTCGATGCAGTGCCTAACGCTGGGCCTGGAGAATGCGCCCAAGCCGGGTGAGTACCGGGTCTTCAACCAGTTCGAGGAGACCTACAGCATCCACGGCTTGGCCGAGGTCGTGCAGCAGGCTGCGGAAAAGATAGGCCTCAAGGTGGAGGTCGCGCCGGTCGAGAACCCCCGGGCCGCCATCGAGCGGCAGGAGCATCACTTCGCCCCGGACCACGCTCGCCTGCTCGAACTCGGGTACCAGCCGACGCACGACGTGGCGAGTGAGGTCATGGCTACGCTCGAGGATCTGCTCCCGCACCGCGAACGGGTCGCCCGGCACCAGCAGGCCCTTCTGCCCAACGTGCACTGGGACGGCTCCCGGCACCAGGTCGGCTTCCTGGCCCGATCGGAGCAGGCCCCTGCTCGGTCGGCCGCAGCCGAGGTCACCGTGTCGGCCGTGGCCAGCGCTGAGTTTCTGCCGTTCCACCGACCCTCGATCACCGAGGAGGACTTCACCGCCGTCCGTGCAGCGCTCGAGTCGGGCTGGATCACTCATGGTCCGCTCTGCCGCCAGTTCGAGGCGGAGTTCGCCGCTCATGTAGGGGCTGTCCGAGCGGTGACGGTATCCTCCGGCACGGCGGCGCTGCACCTGGCCCTAGTCGCACACGGGGTTAGCCCGGGCGACGAAGTGATCACCACACCGCTCACGTTTTGCTCCTGTGCTCACGTGATCGAGCACGCGGGCGCTACGCCCGTTTTCGCTGACATCGACTCAGTCACCATGCAGATCGATCCAGCCGAGATCGAGCGCGTCATCACACCCCGAACCAAGGCGATCATCGCCGTGGACTACGGGGGCCACCCCTGTCACATCGAGGACATCGTCAAGATGGCCCGGGATCGGGGCATCGCCGTCATCGAGGACGCCGCGCACTCTCTGGGCGCCTCGGTGGGTGACCGGCCCGTCGGCTCGATTGCCGACGTCACCACGTTCTCGTTCTACGCGACTAAGAACATCACCACGGGCGATGGCGGCATGCTCGTCACCGATGATTCACGCATCGCAGACCGGGTTGAAAGGCTCCGGCTGCACGGCATCGAGCGGGATGCGTGGGGCCGGTATCGGAAGGATGGAGCCTGGCACTATGAGGTGACCGATGCCGGGTTCAAGGCGAACATGACCGACTTCCAGGCCGCGCTGGGGACGAGCCAGTTGCGCCGGGAACCGGCCATGAGAGCCAGGCGCGCGGCGATCGCCACCCGCTACTCCGAGGCCCTGGCCACTCTCGGCGATCTAGTGGAACTGCCGACCGTGGAAGAGGGCGTCCGTTCTGCCTGGCACCTGTACCCATTGCGGCTGGCGGGCCCGGCCCGGGAACAACGTGACCGGCTGGTCGAGCAACTGCGTGAGCGCGGGATCGGGACCAGCGTCCATTTCATCCCGCTGCATCTGACGCCGCATGCGCGCGGGCGGTTCGGCTTCCGCGGCGGGGAATTCCCGGTGAGCGAGGACGCGTACTCGCGGGTCCTCTCGCTCCCGCTGTACTCCGCGATGTCGGACGCGAATGTGGAGTGCGTCATCGCCGCGCTGCGGGAGCTAATTCCTAGCTATGGGCACTGAACAGATCGCATCCCAGGCCCGCGTCGGCAGTCTCGGAGGGCTGGCCGCACCCAGTGACCGGGGGAGCAGACGCACCCGGGCCAGGGCGTCGCTGATCCTCAAGCGGGGCTTGGACGTGCTGCTGAGCGTGCCCTTGTTGGCCTTGGCGCTGTTCATACTTGCCTTCGCGGCCGTAGCCATCAAGCTGGACACACCTGGCCCGGTGCTGTACCGCCAGTGGCGCTCGGGCCAGGGTGGTCGGCCGTTTCGCATCTACAAGCTCCGCACCATGGTGAGCGATGCCGATCAAATCGGGCCGGCGCTCACCCAACACGCTGATCCCCGTATCACCCGAATCGGCTCGGCCCTCCGCCGGTGGAGCCTGGACGAACTGCCGCAGCTGGTGAACGTCATGGTCGGCCAGATGAGTCTGGTGGGCCCGCGGCCCGAGCTGGTCAGCATCGCCAAGATCTACACACCACGCCAGCGGTGGGTGCTCAGCGTGCGCCCGGGGCTGACCGGCTGGGCCCAGGTCAACGGGCGGGACGACCTCACCATTGCGGAAAAGCTCGAACTCGATCTCGAGTACGTGCGCACCCGGAGCACGCGGCGGGATCTGGCCATACTGGCCCGAACGATGGGCGTAGTCCTGGGGGGCAAGGGAGCAAAGTGCTTAGCGGAAGTCTCAACCTATGAAGGTCACCTTCGTTTCCGATCATTACTCCACTCCCGAAGAACCCGGAATCCTGCGCACCTGGCAGGTGGCGAAGCACCTGGGGGAGCAGGGTGACGAAGTCGTCGTGATCGCTCCGGCGCAGCATTACCTGTTCAACGACGCCACGGTTTCCCCGGCTCACCCGCGCACCACCGACGGCGTACGGGTGATCCGGATGCGCACGTCAAGACTGCGGCGCGACCGTCATCTCATCCGCGTCAGGCAGTACGCTGAGCACCTCGTCCTCTCGGCGGTGCACACCTGGCGGGCCGGCCGCTGCGACGTAGTCGTGGCCGGGCTTACTCCTAGCATGCTGGGCATCGGCGCCTTCCTCGGGGCCTGGGTGCGTGGGATCCCCTTCGTTCTGGATGAGCGCGACCTGGCGCTGGACGCGGCGGAGCAGGCCGGGCTGCTGCCCCGGCCGGCCATCCGCCTGGCCCGGGGCGTGGAGCGCATGCTGTACGCGCGGGCAGCCAAGATTGTCACGGTCACGCCCGGGCTGCACCGCCTGCTCATTGAGCGAGGAGTACCGCCGCAGAAACTCGTGCTGGCACCGAACGGCTACGAAGGGGTGGGCGGAGACCTGCCCGCCACGGAGCGTGCGGCGCTGCGGGACCGTCTCGGCTGGGGAAGCCAAACCGTACTGCTCTACGCGGGCGGCCTTGGGCCGATGTACGACCTCGATGTGGTGCTCGACGCGCTCGGTCATTTCGATCATGACCAGTTCCTGTTTGTGATCATGGGCGAGGGTGAATACAAAGCGCATTATGCCGAGCGGTCCCGGCGCGAGGGACTGCCTGTCCGGTTTGACGCGGCTGTGCCCAAAAAGGAGCTGGAACGGGTGTGCCGCGCCGCTGATGTTGGCATCGTCCCGCTCCGGAACATCACCCGGTCCCAGCTGGTGCTCTCCAACAAGCTGTTCGACTACCTGGGGGCAGGCCGCCCGGTCCTCGTCACCGGCCCCGGGGACATGGCCACCCTGGTGGCAGAAGCCGGGCCGGCCTGGTCTTCCCGCCCGAAGACCCGGCCGCTCTCGCCAAGGCCTTGCAGACGCTGATCGCGGACCCTGAGGCGGCCGAGCGCATGGGAGCCGCTGGCCGGGCCACAGTGCTGAGTGCCTGGTCGCGTGCGGCGTCGGTGCGGAAGTTCCGGTCGGCCCTGCTGGACGCCGCGGCCGGGTCGGCTGACCCCTCGGCGGCGCACGTGGTGGCCGAGCAGGAGCGGATCCGCGCCGTCTACGACTCCAGCGATCGTGAGCAGCGCAAGCGCGACTTCTCGAATCCCGGGAACAGGCTCAACGCCGCCACTCGGTGGTCGGCCCTGCGGGCCGCCCTGCGCCGCGTTGACATGCCGGCCGGGGCCCGGGTCCTCGACGTGGGCTGCGGCACCGGTGGGGACCTGGCGCGCATCGCCGCTGAATTCCCCTCGGTGGCACCCCGGCTCGGCGGCATCGATCTGCTGGCCGACCGGATCGAACGAGCCCGCGCAGTCCTTCCCGCGGCCGCGCTCTCCGTAGGCGGGGCCGACGGGCTGCCCTACGATGATGGCCAGTTCGACGTGGTGCTCGCCGCCACGGTGTTCAGCTCGATCCCTGACCAGGCGATCGCGCGGTCCCTGGCGAGGGAGATCGAGCGGGTGCTGGCGCCACGCGGAATCGTTCTCTGTTACGACGTGCGCTATCCGAACCCCGGCAACCCGCATACCCGGGCCGTCCGGGCCGGGGATTGGCACCGCCTGTTCCCCGGTGCCCACATCCGGCTGAGCCCCGTTACCTTGCTGCCCCCGCTCGTGCGTCATCTGGGCCCGCTGGCCAAGGTCGCCTATCCGGCTCTCTACGGGTTCCGTTTCCTGCGCAGCCACTACCTGGCTGAGATCAGGCCGGGCTCAGGTGGCTGACGGGGCCAGCATGACCCAGCATCCACTCGGGGCCACCTCCACTGGACCCGGGCGCCCCGGGCGCCGCGCCTTGGCGGTAGTGCCGGTCAACTGCCGTTTCGAGCAGATGGCGGTGAATCAGCGGCTACGGGCACTGTCTGACGTGGCCACCGTCAACATCATCGCCAGCTACCCGGATTCATTTCCCCGGGATATCTCGTCGGCCGCTCGGATAACCAGTTTCGCTGCCGCCGCCCGGGTATCGCCGGCCATGATCAAGACGCCGCTGTTCGCGGCGCAGGTGGCCCTGTGGGCGCTGTCGCAGCGGGTGCTCCGCAGGCGACGCTACGACATCGTCTACACGTTCCAGGATGTCTCGGCGGTGGCCGGCTGGCTGCTCGGGCGCCAGGCCGGGCGCTGGGTAATGGACGTGCTGGACGACCCCGGACAAAGTCGCGGGAACGCGCGCCAACGTCGGCAGCGAGCCAAGTCCTGGCTGCTCACCGGGTATGAATCCGCCGTCGCATTCCTGCTCCGGCGCGCTTCCACGGTCGTCACGATCGGGCTTGACCAGGCCGATCCCCTGCCCCGGTTGCTGGCACGGGGGTACGCGGTTCGCCCCGGTCGCATCGTTCCCATGCGGCAAAGCGTGGATGTCCGCCGGATACAGGACATCGTGGGCCAGCCAGGACCGGTGCCAGCGCCCCACATGCCGGTTGTAACCTTCGTCGGCTACGTCAGCAGGCTCCGGGGAGTCGATGTGCTCCTGCGCGCGGCCTCGATCCTGCAAGAAGAAGGCCTTGCCGTCGAGGTGGCTCTGGTCGGGCACCTAAAGGAAACCGACCGGCCCTGGCTGAAGGCGGCCCAGGCCCGGCATGCGGGCGTCCGTTACTACGGTGTCCTGCCGTCTCCGGAGGCGCTGCGCCGGATGAGCGTCACTACTATCGGCATCCTGCCCTTCCCCCGGCTGCGCGAGACCGCCCCGGTTCAGGCCGTCACCGGGGTCGAGTACCTGGCCCTCGGGAAGCCGATGGTGGCGACCGATCTTCCCGGCGCCCGGGCCCTTATTGACCAGAACGTCAACGGAATCCTGGTCCCCCCGGGCGATGCCGTGGCGATGGCCGAGGCGATCGCGGTGATCCTGGAAACTCCAGGGCTTTCCGGCGAAATGGGCCGGGCCGCCCGCAAGAAAGCGGAGTCCTTCGACTCCATGCGTATCCGGGAGGAGATAGCGCATGTCCTCTGCGACTGACGCCGATGCATTGTCACATTTGGTGCATGACAGCGTCGTGATAGACGACGACGTGATTGTCGGCCTTCGCTACGAGGGCTGGAGCAGTCCCGCGATAGTGGGCTCCGGCTGCAAACTCCGTCGGGGAAGCGTGATCTTCGCCGACGTGACGATGGGCGAAGGCAGCCAGACCGGCATGGGCGTTTACATACGCGAGCATACACGCATCGGCCGGAACTGCCTCATTGGGACCGCCAGCATTATCGAGGGGCACGCCGATCTCGCCGACGACATTGTTATCCAAAGCGGTGTCTTTATACCCACACAGACGAGAATCGGCAGCCGAGTCTTTGTCGGGCCGAAGGCGGTCATGACCAATGACCGGTACCCATTGCGGATGCGGGGACAGTATGCTCCGGCCGGCCCGCACCTGGCGGACGACGTCACCATCGGCGCCAACGCAACGCTGCTGCCGGGTGTGCGGATAGGGACGGGCGCCGTGGTGGCGGCGGGCGCCGTGGTGGTGCGGGACGTCCCGGAGTGGAGCCTCGCGGTAGGAGTGCCGGCGAACGTATGTGATCTCCCCGCTCATTTGCGTGAGCCCAACCAGGTGCGGAGGCGGGCATGAAAGTCGGACTCGTAGGATGCGGCCGGATCGGCGGCCGCCACCTCGACGCCTATCTCAAGCTAGGAGATGTGCAGGTCTTGGTGGCCGACGAGAACGAGGCGGCGGCCAAGGCACTGGCGGATACGCCTGGGGTCACGGCGGTGCCACCAGACGGCCTGCTCGACGCCGACCTCGACGCCTTGGATGTCTGTGTCCCTTCACAGGCTCACCTTCCCTGGATCGTCGGCGGTCTCGAGCGTGGGCTGCATGTCTTCTGCGAGAAGCCGCTGTGCTTGAGCCACCGCGATGCGCTGCGGATCCGCGAGGCGGCCGTACGCGCCAACCGCAACGTGATGGTGGGTTACCTCTACCGCCATCATCCGGCGTTCAAATTTATGAAGGAGACCATCGAAACCGGGGTGATCGGTCAGCCTCATTTCGCCGTGACCCGGCTCGGTGGCCGAGGGTCCCATCGCGCCTGGAAGCACGATATCGAAGGTGGCGGTGTGATTTTCGAAATGATGGTTCATATGCTCGACCTGTTGGCCTGGCTGCTAGGTCCGCTGGACCAGGGACGCCTTTTGCAGCATGAACTCTTGCTTCCAGTCCGGCAGATAAACGGGGACGCATGCCGAGTTGAGGCGCCCGATTGCGCCGTGGTTAGCCTTGAGGCGGGCGGTATCCCTGCCATGTGCCAAAGTGACTTGGTAACACCGTCGTTCATGAACTATGTCGAAGTTCATGGCGATAATGGGTCCGTCGCGGGGAGCATCCTCGACTCACTGCCCACCGGGGTCTACTGCAACGAGCCGCGCGGGATCTACGACCGAGGACACAACGTCATGCCTGCGCGGCCGACTAATCTCTTCGAAGCAGAACTAGGAGAATTTGTCCAGACGGTGACGGGCGGGCGCTTGGACCTGGCCGCGCTCAATGCTTCCGCAGATATGGCCCGCTTCGTCGATTCGCTGCTAGGAGCCTAAGATGACGTCGCTATCAGACCAAGCCATCCCTGTCGCCGGAGTGGACATTCGCCCGGAAGACGTAACTGCGGTGGTCGAGGTCATGCGGTCCGGAAAGCTGCGCCAAGGAGCTATTACCGCAGAGTTTGAGAAGACCTTCGCGGCTCGAGTGGGGGCGCGCCACGCGGTGGCAGTGTCGTCCGGAACGGCCGCCCTTCACCTAGCTTACCTGGCGACGTTCGGTCCGGGCGATGAGGTGATCGTTCCTGCATTCACCTTCGTGGCTACGGCCAGCATGCTGCTAGCGGTAGGCGCCACCCCCGTGTTCGCCGATGTGGACCCGCGTACGTTCACACTCGAGCTGGAAGACGTGGAGCGCCGCATCACGCCGCGCACAGCTGGCATCGTGGGGGTTCACCTGTTCGGTAACGCATGCGACATCGATGGCCTCGCCACAATTGCCGCCCGGCACGGCTTGGCCCTGGTTTGGGACGCGGCGCAGGCGCTCGGTACCGAATTCCGCGACCAAGAGGTCGGCAGTTACCCCGTCGCGACGTGCTACTCCTTTTACCCCACGAAGAACATCACCACGGGTGAGGGCGGAATGGTGGTGACGGACGATGCCAACTTGGCGGCCCGGCTCCGCCTCTCCCGCAGCCAGGGGGCAGCCGGCAAGTACGTTCACACCCAACTGGGGTTCAACTACCGGATGACCGATATGGAGGCGGCCCTAGGGCTGCGCCAACTCGCGCGCCTAGATGAGTACCTGGCCCGGCGCCGAGAAAACGCCGCGATCCTTAGCGCCGGTATCCAGTCGGTGCCGGGCGTGCTGTGCCCGGCGAGCACGGAGAGCGTGCTGCATACCTATAACCAGTTCTCGGTCCTCATCGGGTGGGATGACGGGATCTCTAGGGATGAGCTGGCCGGGGAACTCTCCGCCCACGGAGTACAGACTGCCGTCCACTATCCCCGGCCGCTACACCAGCAGCCGATGTTCGAGCAGGGCTCCACCGGCCTTGAGGTCTCAGAACGCCTCTCGGAATGCATCCTCGCGCTGCCGGTCCACCCGGGTGTGACCGTCGAGCAGGCCAAGGCCATCGCGGAGACGGTCGCGGAGATCATGACGCGGGGCAGCTGATGGCACGAGTGGCTGATCGACGGCTCGTGCAGTACTCGGCCATAGTTTGCAGGACTGTCACCATCCCCGCGGCTAGGAAGACTGGTTGTCTTGGCTCGAGCGCGTGGCGGCCAGCCCTGGTGCTCAGCGTTTCCGGAGCGGGCATCACCCTTGCGGTAGCCACCTGGGTCGTGCTCTGGCGAGGCAATCCGCTCTTCGCATTGCTGCCTGCTGTCGTGGTAGTCACGACGGGGTTCGTCCTAGCAAACCGTCAGGCAGCCGCCTACCTCATGCTAGCGTCGCTGCCGTTCGCCGAGGTTTCGCTCGGGCATGGAGTGAGCCTGGTCCGATACGTCCTGCTAGCGGTGCTCATCGCGTGGCTTGTAGGGGCGAGCGTGTTCGAGCCGTTCGCGCGCTTGCGGCCGGACGGCACCGATCTCAAAATTCTGCTGTGGATCCTTGGCTCAGTCGCCTCCGCCGCGTTTCTTGATCGGCAGGCCGCTCCCAGCCTGGCCCAGACATTCCTCAGTCTGGGCCTCGTCTACTACGTCTCTTCTCGCATGGTGCGCGATGAACGCCAGGCTCGTGGCGCCGTGCTGGCCCTGTGCGTGGGCTTGGGGGCAGTGGCCGTGCTGACTCTGGCCTTCCCGCACATCGCTGATTCCGTCTCCGCCGCATCAGGGTCCGCCACCCCGGACAACATCCAGCGCCTCAGCCCGCTCGGGGCGACCGGTAACGCGGGCATCAATCGTTTCGCTGGCTGGCTGGCCGTTGGTGCAGTGCTGCCGTGGGTAGCGCTGCGTCGCTCCTTTAAAGCCAGTACGCTGGTCGCCCGAGGATTGTCGGTCGTCATCTTCGTGGCCTTGGTGGCCACCGTTTCGAAGGCCGGGCTGATCGCCGTCACGGTTGGCTTGCTGGGCTGGGTCCTGCTGGCGCCGCGGATGGTCCGGCTGCGGCGGGCGCTGTGCGCGCTTGCGATCCTCTGCGCTGGCTGGTCTTGCTTCCAGGGGCTGTGCACCAGCGGTTCTCAGCCTTCGGGCAGTCAAACAGTGACGCGTACTCACGGCTGGCCATATGGGAAGCGGGCTTCAAGATGTTTCTCGCTCATCCCTTGTTCGGTGTGGGCGTAGGAAATTATGACCAGTTCGCGCCCTTCTATTTCCCGCAAGGAACTGACTATCAGAAGGGCCAGGCCGCCCACAACATAATTGTCGGTGCGCTAGCCGAGACCGGCATCGTCGGCACGATTCTGCTCCTGGCCATGGTAGGGACGATCGTATTCGAGGGATACCGGATGGTACGGGCCCACCAGGACAGCTGTAGCGAGATAATCAGCCTTCCAGGGGTGCGGACTGTATCTGGGTCGCAATCTGTGGCGGCGGGTATCGTGATCGGCTATCTCGTCTTTCTGACGACGGCGCTCAGCGACGACCTGCAGCAGGACCGCTATTTCCTCGCGCTGGCCGGTCTGGTGCACGGGGCTTATAAGGCCAGCGCGAGGGCGGACTCCCATCATGAATAGCCGACTGCGGGCCGCGGCCTTTATTGGCGCCCGGGTGTTCGTTGGCCCGGACGGCCACTTCTCGACGGATTCCTCTTTGGTCTATGAGCTCGTCGAGCTGGCTAGGCACGTTGACCAGCTCACCTTGCACTGTTTCGTCATCCAGGGTGCCTCGGCGAGGGACCGGCTGCTCCTGCCGCCGAACATCCGCCTGGCTGATCTAGGTCTGGTGAGCAGCGGAAAGGACCTGTACTGCCATCCGCTGCGCCTGTGGCGGAGGGTGCACCGGTCGGTACGCCACAACGCGTGGTCCCATGCGGTCCTCGCCGAGCCGGGACTTATCTCACTGTTCGCCTTGGTGGCTTGCTATCTCGCCCGTCGGCCGGTCCTCGCCCTGATCCGGGGCGATCCCGCAGTGGGGGCAATGGCCCCCGGTATCGCCGGGGAGCCGGACGCCTACTCGGGGCGGCGCTGCGCCGTTTCAGCGTCCTGGTCCAATGGATCCTGGGCGCCAGCGTAGTAGTCGTGACGGACAGCGATGTCGTCGGTGCCAGGCTGTGCCGCCGGGGAGCCGTCGCGCACCACCTAGTCGCGGCGTCGATCACGGCGGCCGACGTCTTGTCGCCTGGAACTCCGTGGCCGGGAGCCGGGCATGGTCCCCTCAGACTACTCTTCGTGGGCCGCCTAGAATGCGTCAAGGGCCTCGAAATTTTGCTCGAGGCGCTCCAGGCAGCCGTTGCTACCGGGCGCGAGATGACTCTCGAGATCGTCGGTTCAGGTGATCCAGGCTACACTGCCCAATTGAAGGCCCAGGTTTCTGATCTGGGCCTGTGCGCACGGGTCAGGTTCTCTGGCTCTGTGCCGCACGGCCCGCAGTTGTACGCCTTTTATCAGAAGGCACATCTATTCACTATGTCGTCACTTTCTGAGGGCACCCCCAAGGTGGCCATTGAGGCGATGGCCACGGGCTACCTGTGGTCGGCACGGCGGTGGGTGGCCTCCCGCGCCTCGTGCCGCCGGAGGTCGGAATCCTCGTGCCGCCCGCCGATGCGGGCGCTTTTGGCAAAGCGCTCGTGACCCTCTACGACGCACCGGCACTGGCCTTGGCCATGAGCTGCGCCGCCCGGGAATCGGCCACCGACCCTTACTGGCCGAGCCGGTGTCCCGTAAGCTGGCCAGCCTGCTGGACACGGCCGCGCAACCGCCTCGCTCCCGCTTCAGGGCAGTGCTCCGCCGAGGTTCGCAGCATGCCTGAGGATAGTCGGCTGGTACCAGCAGATCGGCCTGAGGTCACCGTCGCACTGCTGGCTGTCGGCGAGCCACGGCGGTTTCGAGAATCCGCGCTGAGCTTGTGCGCTCAGACTGCCGCGTGCTGGGAGTTGCTGATCGTCGCCGACGGCCAGTCGGGTCCAGACGTGACGGGAATGCCTGGGTCTATCCCCGGTCCCCGCGTGCGCATGCTCCGCGCTGATCCAGGGGGTAGCAGGTCTGCGGCCCGGAATCGTGCCCTTGGGGCCGCGCGGGCGCCATACATCCTCTTCCTGGACGAGGATGATCGGCTGGCGCCCACGGCCCTCATGCACCTGCTCCTCTGGGCGGAGCGAGATCCGCACGCGGTGGCCGTTATCGGCGGCTGCCAGCTGCTTGACGACCACGGACACTGGCGTGCCCTGCGGCATCCCGATCGCGGCCAGAGCCGCTTGGTATGGCGGGACGTGCTGGTTGGCTGGTCTCCTCCGGTCGGCGCCACCATGTACCGGGCTGACGTGGTCCGGGCCCTGGGCGGCTGGGCCGACACCGATCCCGGTCACCGAGACCTCCTGCTCAGGGTATCGGCGCGGGGGACAGTCCACTTCATCCGAGACGTCGTCCTGAAGCGCCCAGTTACGCCGACCCCAGGATTTCCGCGGAACACGCCTAACGGCGAGCACGCCGTGCGAGCCAATTTCGTTGCGCTCAGCGCAGCAGGACGGCGGCCTTCGGCTGCCCGTCCTGCTGCGCTGCTGGAAGGGCTGGCAGCCGGGAGACACCCGGGCCCGGCATCGCCACCGCCGACGGCGGCTGCTACAGCGGGGGCCGGATGATCAGCGCAGTCTGGATGGGTCAGCGGCCAGCACAGCGCATGATCGCGTCGCACCGGCCCGGACTGGCATAACCACCGGTCGGCGCTGGCCTCGGCGATCCCTGCTCACCAGCCTCCGCATCCTGTTGCCCGGCTCCGTCGCCAACTTGGCCGTTCAGGGCCTGCTCCTCGTCTGCGGCCTGGGCACCGGAACAGTAACGGCGCGAGTCCTGGGCCCCCTCCAGCGCGGAGAGCTGTCCTTCCTGGTACTCGTCCCCGGCACCCTCACCGTCCTGGGCAGTCTGGGCGTGGAGTACGGGACCTACTACCTCTGGCATCAGGATCGTGGTTGACTCAGGGGCCAAATCTTGGCAACCGGGCTGCTTGTGACGCTCTTGGCGGGAGCGGCCGGGGCGGTTATAGGCTTCGGCGTCGTGATCCAGTTCGAGCCCGGAGTCGGCCTGCTCCCGGCGCTCCTTGTGGCGGCCAGCGTACCGCTGAGTATCGCTAACGCCGTTCTCACCATGGCGCTGATGGCAAACCGGAGAATGCTCGCCTACAACGTCTCACGCTTGGTGGGACCAGTAGGATATACCGTTGCCATCGCCGGATTCTGGGAACTGCGCTCCCTAGGCCTCGGCCAGGCGGTGTGCGCCTGGTTCGGTTCGGTCATCCTGACCGTGGTTGCTGATGTGGTGATGGTCGCCTGGATGCATACTGGGTGGCCTCGATGGGACGGGCGCGTCGCGCGCCGAGCCATCGGCTACGGGCTGCGTTCCTATGTAGGCACGGTGGCACAGTATGGGACCCTGCAGCTCGATCAAGGCCTGCTGGTGGCGCTGGCCGGTAATGCGGCGCTGGGGTTGTATTATGCGGCTGTCTCGGTCGGGCAGGTTGTCCTATACCTCGCCAATAACATTGCCTCCGCCATGATGGGACAATTCAGTAACCGCCCGAGGGAGCAGCAGTGGCACCTGGCCGCCGTGGCGGCGGTGGTGACCGCCACGGCCACGGCAGGGATCGTGACCAGCCTGTTCTTTCTCGGCGGCCCGGTCATCTCCCTAGTGCTGGGGAAGGCTTACCTTCCTGGGCTGACTGCCCTGCGGATCCTGCTTCCTGGCCTGGTCTTCCTAGCCACCACCCGGGTCATGAACGGGTACTTCATCGCTGTCGGACGGCCGCAGGTGTTTGCCCGAGCGGCCGTCGCCAGTCTGCTGATCACGGTCGCCGGGGACCTGGCGCTCATTCCCAGTTTCCACGCCGATGGGGCGGCATTGGCCTCGACGGTTGCCTATGGCGTAATGGCGGCCTGGCTCGGGCTCATATTCAGCGCAGAACGGCGAGCTGCTTCAGTGCCGCACCTTCGGCTACGAACCTCCTGATCGCACTTATACGCGGCAAAGGCCTGATTCTCTTGCCGGCTAGTCGGCTGGACGGATTACTGGCTGACAGCTAACATTAGCAAACATGCAAAAGTCGGCGACGATTAAGGTGCTGAACCGGCCCGGAAGCCGATGGCTGGCTGCCATTGGTGCTACCATCGCGGAAACCTGCTCCGGACGCCGTCCCACGTTGGTGCGCTCGCTGGGGGACGGTGTATTCCTCCACCGGGACCACGAAGGGGCAATCGTTCTACCGGATGTGGTGAGCAGACGGACGCCGGGCAATCTGAGGACCTCCACACATGACATATTTTGCTTCGGCTATACGCCCCAGCCGGGCGACACGGTCCTCGACATAGGGGCCGGCTGTGGCGAGGAAACGCTCACATTCAGTCGGCTAGTCGGGCCCTGCGGGCGAGTCCTTGATCCGCATCGAGGCTCATCCGGCGACGTTCCGGCAACTCCAGCTAACCTGCAATTACAACGACCTGCGGAACTACAGCTGCTCCAGCTGGCGGTCACCGACACCGAAGAGACCGTCGGGATCGACGATGGCGCACCGTCACGCAGCTCGCTGACAGCGAGCATAGGAGGTACTGGCTCCACCGTAACCCACCAAGTGCCCAGCGTTACCATTGATCAGCTCGTCTCGTCGTTGCAACTGGACCGAGTCGGCCTGCTCAAAATGAACATCGAGGGGGCCGAGCAGCTTGCCATTAAGGGCATGACGCAGTCGATTCGCAAAGTCCAGCACGTCGTGATCTCTTGTCATGCTTTCGTACTGCAGCCAAGGTACGGCGGCGGCGATCCGGCCTGGTTCGCGACCTATGACCGGGTAACTGAATTCCTGCGTGAGACGGGCTTTATCCTCGCCGAACCGCGAA
The DNA here is from genome assembly GCA_963837515.1 of uncultured Actinomycetes bacterium. GTDB lineage: Bacteria > Actinomycetota > Actinomycetes > Streptosporangiales > Streptosporangiaceae > RYN-230. The sequence continues at coordinate 213,296 of CAWINT010000006.1, read as the reverse complement.
CAAGCGATCAGCGACCCGAACTGTGGTATTACGTCTACGGCTCGCGCGCACAGGCCTGATAACCACTGGCCGCCCGGATCCTGGTTAGTTACTTCGACCTGAAAAAGCCTGGCGGCGATGGGTGACCGTGGCTGGCAGCCGAGGGAAGATGGCCCCGGCCCCTTGGGCTAGAAGGGATCGAGGCCACCCATGTACCGCACCATAGGCGACCGGCCGTCACAGTGGGAGTCCTTACTTCCGGCGGAGGTGCTCCGGCTGCCGGAGGAGCTGGCGCGGGTGGACGCGGTGCTGGATGACCCGGTGTTCTTCGCCCCGTTCGCGCCGCATTTCCACCCGGTGATCGGCCGGCCGTCCACGCCGGTGGAGTGCTATCTGCGGTTAATGTTCCTCAAGTTCCGCTACCGGCTGGGTTATGAGAGCCTGTGCGCCGAGGTCAGCGACTCGATCTCCTGGCGGCGGTTCTGCAGGATCCCGCTGGATGGCACGGTGCCGCATCCGGCGACGCTGATGAAGCTGACCAGCCGCTGCGGCGAAGACGCGGTGGCCGGGCTGAATGCGGCGCTGTGGGCGAAAGCCAGCGCGGCGAAACTGCTGCGCACCGCCCGGGTCCGCGCCGATACCACGGTGATCAGCGCGAACGTGGCCTACCCGACCGATTCGGGGTTGCTGGCTAAGGCGGTCGGGAAGCTGGTGCGCGCGGCGCGGCGGGTGCAGGCGGCGGGCGGGGCCCCGGCCACCACGATGACGGACCGGCGGCGGGCCGCCGCCCGGCGGGTGCGGGAGATCGCGGCGAAGCTGCGCAGCCGCAGCAAGCTGGGCCGGGAGGAGACCACCCAGGCGATCCGCCGGGTGACCGGCGAGTTGGCTGATCTGGCCGGGAAGACCGCGGCGCAGGCTGCCGCGGTGCTGCGCAACGGCCGCCGCGCCGTTCCCCGGGCGCTCAGCGGCCGGATGCGCGGCAGGCTGCGCCGTGCGCTGCAGGAGCTTGCGGTCACCATTGAGCGCACCGCCGCGATCATCGCGCAAACCAGGACGCGGCTGGCCGGGCAGACGCCGGATGGTGCGACCCGGCTGGTCAGCCTGCATGACCCCGAGGCCCGGCCGATCCGCAAGGGCCGCATCGACCGCCCGGTCGAGTTCGGGTACAAGGCCCAGGTCACCGGCAACGACGACGGCATCATCCTGGACTACAACGCCGAATACGGCGCCGCCCCCGACGGGCCGCAACTGGCGCCCGCCATCGAGCGCGTCAGCCGCCGCACCGGCCGCGTGCCAGCCGCGGTCACCGCCGACCGCGGCTACGGCCAGGCCACCTACGAGCGTGACTTGCAAGAACTCGGCGTACGCACCGTGGCGATCCCCCGCCAGGGCAAGGCCTCCGCGGCCCGCAAGACGATCGAGCACAGCCGCAGTTTCCACCGGCTGGTCAAATGGCGCACCGGCTGTGAAGGACGGATCAGCTACCTCAAGCGAGGTTACGGCTGGGACCGCACCCGCCTGGACGGCCGGGACGGAGCCACGATCTGGTGCGGGCACGGGGCCTTCGCCCACAACCTGACCAAAATCGGCGCCCTGGCCAGCTAACCACCACCATCCAAGGCCACCCGGCACCTCATGCAACCGAACGCCCGCTCCCCGGTCCTCACGACGACGCCTTTTTCAGGTCGAAGTAGTTAGCTACTTCGACCTGAAAAAGCCGGCGGACTGAGTTCGGTGGCTGGTGCGGGGCAGGCCTGGCGCCTGACTGGGCGTGTCAGCTGGCCAGGGTGCTGATCTTGACCAGGTTGTGGGCCAGGACGCCGTAGCCGGTCCAGGTCCGGGCTCCTTCGGTGCCGTCCAGGCGGGTGCGGTCCTGCCCGTATTGCCGCTTGAGGGTGCTGATCCGGCCTTCGCTGCCGGTCCGCCACTTGACGGCCCGCCGGAACGCGCGCCGGCGTTCGGCGGCCTGGCGGGCTTTGCCGGGTTTGCCCTTGCGCGGGATGACGACGTGGCGGATCCCGAGTGCGTGCAGGTCGTCTTCGATGGACTTCTCGCCGTAGCTGCGGTCTGCGGTGACGGTCCTGGGCTTCTTCCCGGTGCGCTTGATGACGCGTGCCACGGCCGGGGCAAGCTGCGGGCCGTCGGCGGGGTTGCCCTGCTCGACGGTGTAGTCGAGGACGATCCCGTCGTCGTTGTCGGTGACCTGGGCCTTGTACCCGAACTCGACGGGCTTGCCGAGCCGGCCCTTGGCGATCGGCCGGGCATCGGCATCATGCAGGCTGACCTGCCGGGACGCCCCGTCCGGCATATCCCCGGCCAGCCGCTGCCGGGCCTGCGCGGCGATCGTCGTGGTCACCTTCAGCAGCCCGGCCAGGTCATCGACCGCCCTGCGCAGCCGGCCCCGCCGCCGCCCCGCAGCGGCATCCCGGACGCCAGCCGCGGCCAGGGCCGCCGCCTTCGCCACGGCACGGCGCAGCGCCCGGCGCCCGCCATCCAGCATCCGCCGCGCCTCCCTGGCCGCGCGTTCAGCCAGGCCGGCCAGCTCCCCGGTCATCCGCAGCACCACGGCCTGCTTCTCCTCCCGGGCCTGCGCGGCCCGGGACCGCAGCTTCGCCGCGATCGCGTGCGCCCGCCGGCCGGCGGCGCGGCTGCGGTCCCGCATCCGGGTCCGCGTCGCCCCGCCAGCAGCCTGGATCCGCCGGCCGGCCGCGGCGATCCGGCGGATGGCCCTGGCCAGCAGCCCCGAATCCGTCGGATAGGACACGTTCGCCGGGATAACCGTGGTGTCGGCGCGCAGCCGGGCGGTGCGCAGCAGCTTGACCCCGCCCGCCTTGGCCAGCAGCGCCTCGTTCAGCCCGGCCACCGCGGCGCTCCCGCAGCGCCCGGTCAGCTTCATCAGCGTCGTCGGGTGCGGCACCCTCCCGTCCAGCGGGATCCGGCAAAACCGCCGCCACGAGATCGAGTCACTGACTTCCGCGCACAGGCTCTGATAGCCCAGCCGGTAGCGGAACTTGAGGAACATTAACCGCAGGTAGCACTCGATCGGGGTGGACGGCCGGCCGATCAGCGGATGGAAGTGCGGCGCGAACGGGGCGAAGAACACCGGATCATCCAGCAGCGCGTCCACCCGCGCCAGCTCCCCCGGCAGCCGCAGCACCTCCGGCGGAAGTAACAACTCCCACGCCGACGGCCCATCACCTATCGTGCGGAACATGGCCTCGATCCCTTCCAGCCCAAGGGGTCGAGGCCATCCTCCCTCGCCCACCAGCCGCCGTCACCCGACGCTGCCAGGCTTTTTCAGGTCGAAGTAGCTAGGCCGACGGGTGTGCTTGGCGGCGGCTGAAGGGCCGTCCAGATCGATATCGCTCGATCGTGCTGGTGCCGCTTCCAGCGCCGGATCGGGCTCGTACGAGCCGTAGCCGTAGCCGTACTCGCCGCCGTAACTCGTCTGCTTGCTCACCTCGTTAAGCACGATGCCTGTCAGCGTGGTCTTGGCTTGGATGAACCGCTCCGCCGCACGCTGCAACTGGGCGTGCCTCGTCTGGCCTGCCGCCACGACGAGCAAGGTTCCATCAACGTATTTAGACAGGACCATCGCATCGGTAACCGGCAGCACGGGAGGACTGTCCACGAGGACCAGGTCGAAGTTCTCCTGGAGGGTCTCGAAGACCTCCCGGGTGTGCTCGCCGTTGAGCAATTCCGCCGGGTTGGGCGGGACTGGTCCGGCGCCCAGCACCCACAAGCACGCGTACCCACGGACGGGCTGTAGCGCCTGTTCCAGTGTCTGATGGCCCAGGAGCACGGAAGTCAGCCCGGACTGCTCCTCCACCCCGAAGATCTGACCGAGCCGCGGACGCCGGAGGTCGCACGAGACCAGGACAACCCGTTCGCCGGTCTGGGCGAACGCCGATCCGAGGTTGGCCACTGTGGACGTCTTGCCCTCCGCTGCCGTCGGACTGGTAATCAGGATGGTCCGCAGCTCATGAGCCTGCCGAGCAAATTGCAGGGAGGTACGTAGCGAGCGATACGCCTCAGCCGCCGGAGAGGTTGGTTCGGCCGTCGCCGCGACGTCGGCCCGGCCACGCTTCTTCCACGAGTTCACTGTAGGCACCATGGCCAGTACCGGAGCGCCACTCAGCCGCTCGACCGACTCCTTGGATGACAGGGCGTCGTCCAAGTTGTCCCGGAGAAAGGCCGCCCCCAGGCCAAGGATCAGCCCGACGGCGAGTCCGAGCAGCGCGTCCTGGATCGGCCGCGGGGAACTCGAGGAGGATGGTGGCTGGGCCGGCGTGACGAACTGCAGCCCGTTGGTCGCCGCGGCCCCGTTGATCTGGAGTTGCGCCACTTCTTCTTTGAGCACGGCCTGCTGGTTGAGGAGCGCAGCCACCTGCGCGGCGGCACTCGGTCGGCCCTGCAGCGACTTGATCTGCTGGCTCAAGTCTTTGACCTGCTTCGATAGTTGCTGCATGGCCGCCAGGACGTTGGCGGACGCCACGATCCGGTTTTGGGTGACGAAGGCCTGCGCGTAAGTGTTGGCGATCAGCGCGGCTCGAGCTGGCGTCGAACTAGTCGCGGTCAACGCAATAATGTTGGTCTGGCCAACCTCGGAGGTGGATATTGCGGGCGCGTTATGCAGCTTCTTGCGAACTATCTGCGCCACAGGTGCACTGGTAGCCAGTTGCAGGTCGGTCTGCACATCCGTCGTGGTCACCTGCTGCGAGGTACTGCCCAAGCTGACGCCTTGCCCGGCGGCTTGAACGAGCAACTGCGCGGTGGCCGAATACTGCTTCGGCTGGGTGAGCGAAACCGCCAGGCTGGTAGCCAGGCCGAGCAGCGCCAGCGTAATAATCCACCACTTCCGGCGCTGGAGTACGGCAAGATAGTTGCGCAGAGTGGGAGTAGTGCCAAATTCGGGCATTTGATAAATTCCCTCGCTTTGCGAACGCCCGTCGGCGTGTGGTGGATGGTGCAGACAGAGAGTGTACACGGGATAACTATTAGTGAGTAAGCTTGCCCGTATCGCTCAGGTCAAGGACGGTGACATGCAGGGACACAGCGGCCAGACGGTCGGTGTCCTAGTTATCTGTACCGCGAACCGGTGCCGGTCCGTAATGGCTGGAGCCTTCCTCGCCCGTCGGCTTGCCGGGGCGGGCCAGCCGGGCTGGGTTCGGTCTGCGGGTGTCGTACCCGGCAAGCAGCCCCCGCTGTCCGAAGTGGTGTCGGTCATGGCCAGCTACGGCCTCGACGTGAGCGAGCACCGCGCCCGCCCGATAACCGTTGCGGACCTTGACCGGGCGCATCTTGTTCTCGGCATGACGCGTGAACACGTCCGGCATGGCGTGGTCATGAGTCCTTCCGCGTGGGCTAGGGCCTTCACGCTGAAGGAGTTCGTGCGCCGAGCCGGTGACGTTGGGCCGCGCCTGCGCCGAGAGCCCTTTGCCGCCTGGCTGGCGCGAGTGCATGACGGACGGGACCGCAAGGCCCTGCTGGGGGATTCCCCGGCTGATGACGTCGCCGATCCCATCGGTGGATTGCTACCGGATTACCTGCGGGCGGCTGCTGAGATCGATCAGCTCGTGAGCCAGGTGGCTAGCCTTGGCTGGCCCGGGTTCCGCAGCGTCTCCACCATCGGTCCGTCGGTCCTCAGAGGCTGAGCGGCTGACGCAGTGGACCTCCAGCCCGCCGCGCAGTCAGCCATCGCCTTCCGCAGGACATCTGGATCCGCCGCAGGATCCAGACCTTCCAGCCGAGCCGGGTCCAACGGCGGCACGGCTACGTGCTGGACCAGCGGGTGGTGTGGCCGCCGGTTGTCTGGCTCTTCCTCGGCCGAGCAGGTCCTCAGCCAACTTCTCGCCCGGCCGCAGTCCGGTGAACACGATATCCACAGGACGGCTGGCCCCGGCCGCCAGCCGCCGAGCGATGTCGGCGATCCGCACCGGCTCACCCATGTCCAGCACCAGGACCTCGCCGGAGTTGCCGATGACCGCTGCCTGCAGCACGAGCTGCACGGCCTCGTCCACGGTCATGAAGTACCGGGTCACGTCGGGATGCGTGACAGTGACCGGCCCGCCCTCCTCCACTTGAGCCGACAGGGCGGTGAGTACGGAGCCGCGGCTGCCCAGCACGTTACCGAACCGGACGCTCAGGTATATGCCGTCCGACTCGCTGGCCATGTGCGCGGTGAGCCGTTCGGCGATGCGCTTGGAATAGCCCAGCACGCTGACTGGGTCGGCCGCCTTGTCCGTCGAGATGTTCACGAACGAGGTCACTCCGTACGCGGCAGCCGCTTCCAGAACCGTCTGGGTGCCCAGCACGTTGCTCTTGACCGCCTCGGCCGGGTAGCGCTCCAGCAGCGGCAGGTGCTTGAGCGCGGCCGCGTGGAAGACAATCTGCGGCCGGAACCGCTCGAAGACCTCGCGGACGCGGCAAGGATCGCGGATATCGGCCAGCACGGTTTCGTCCGAGTCCAGCAGGGCCCGGCCGCGCAAGGCCAGCTGCACCGCGTGCAGTGCGGATTCGTCCCGGTCGAGCATGATAAGCTCTGCTGGACTGAACCGGTCGATCTGACGGCACAGCTCGGCGCCGATGGACCCGCCCGCACCAGTGACCAGGATCCGCTTTCCCGCGAAGTGCCCGGCGATGGCGGCGATGTCGGTCTGCACCGGCCTGCGGCCCAGGAAGTCGCTGATCCGCGGATCGCGTACCCCCTCGATCCGGGCGCTGCCGCTGAGCAGTTCATTCAGCGATGGGATCACCTTGGGAACCAGGCCGCACCGCTCGGCTTCCGCGCTCAGATCACGGATGGCGCTGCCGCTCTCTCCGGCTAGCGCGATAACCAGCACCCCGGCCCCGGTCCTGGTCGCGGCCTCGGCCATCGCCGAGCGGTCGCCCAGAACCGGGACGCCGCCGATACGCAGCCGCCGTTTGTCCGGGTCGTCGTCGAGCAGTGCCACCGGCCGGTACTTGGCGGCCGGGTCGCGCAACAGCCGGAGCACCAGGGCGGTCCCAGCCGAGCCTGCTCCGAACACGATGATGTCGGTGGCCTCCTTGGTGGACGCGCGGGTGCGCAGCCGCAGGCCCACCAGCACATGCCGGCCACCGAGCATGGCCGCGACGGCGAACATTCCAGCTCCCGCGACCGTTCGCGGTAACGCCGGCGCCGGGGCAAGACGAACCAGGCTCAGCAGCAGGAGGACCAGTCCGGCAGCGCACGCGGCCAGCGCGATGCCTGTCAATTCGTCTAGACTGCCGCGCTGATATCGGTGCCTGTATAGACCTGCGAACAACCCGGCGCCGGTCGCCGTTAGACCGACGAGGCAGGCCAGTGCGGCCAGCGATGAAACGGTATAGCCGGTGCCGGTCACCCAGGCGGCGGCGAGCATCCCCGACAGCCAGGCCGCCGTGTCATAACCGGCTTCGATCCCTGCCTTTATCCGACGACGGAGAGGGAAGGCCCGGTTTTGCCGGAAGAGCGTCGGATTGGCACCAGCCGCCTCGTTGTGCACCATTCTCTCCCGTCGGACTCAGACTGTTTGCCGTGCCAAAGTTATGCTGCTGCGCTGCGTGGGATACATTACCCTGGGTATTTGAAAATTCACGACCAGTAGTGGAAGCCTGTTAGATCACTTGGCGCCGGAGGCTTCGGGTGCAGATAACGGACGTGCGGGGACGTGGCGGCCTTATCAGGGCACCTGGCCGCTGCGCTTATGCGCTAAGCCCGGACGTTTATCACCCAATAGAGCTACCGGTGGATGCCTACACAAAGGGGGGCAACAACAATGTCCGAGACGCCCAGCCGGATCAGCCCGGCCGGGCCTGCGGGCCCGGAAGAGGCGGCCGAGGCGCGGCCGCGCCCACGCCGTCAGGCGTGGCCTGCGCATCGCGCTCATCGCCGCCGCCTCGTTCGTGGTGCTTGTCGGCGCGGTCGCTGCAGGTGGCTACGCCTACCTGAACCACATGGTCAGCAGCATCCCGCGGATGCCGGTGAAGTTCACCAAGCTGGAAGCGGCCACCGGGGGTACTCGTCCTACGGCGGCGCCATGACGGTGCTGATCACGGGTGAGGACTACGGGCCTACCGGCCATGGCCACGTCGGCGATCCCCACCCCAGCGGCCTGATCATGCTGGTACACGTCAACGCCTCGGGGTACTCCGGTGGCGTCGTCTCGATACACGCCGCAGTCGATCGTCAACGTTCCCGGTCACGGCCGGATGCAGATCGAGAACGCGCTGAAGCTCGGCGGCCCGTCGCTTCTGGTCCAGACGGTCCAGAACCTGACGCATGTGCAGATCAATCACTATGCTCGGATCGATTTCGCCCACGTGGACCGGGTCGTGAACGTCATGGGCGGCGTGAACGTGCGGCTGCCCGACCATACGGTCGGCTTCGGGCACGTCTTCCACGTCGGCGTGGATCACCTGAACGGGCTGACCGCACTGGAGTACGCGCGCGAGCAGGACCTGACCGAGGAGCAGCGGGTGCTGCGGCAGCAGAGCCTGATCCGTGCGGTGATCCTGAAGCTGTACACCAAGCACCTGCTCTCCAACCCGATGACCGACTACCGGGTGCTGCACGCGCTCACCAGCATGCTGACGGTGGACAGCGACTTCACCAACGGCCAGCTGGAGCGCTTGGCCCGGCAGATCCGGGGCCTGACTGGGACCTCGACCTACATCACTGCCCCGGTACACATGGTGGCTGGGCGGGTCTACCTGGACCGGTTCATCACCCGGCAGCTCTGGGCGGCGATCCGGCAGGACTCGATCGCCGCGTTCGCCAGGAAGTATCCGTTTACCGTGACTCCAGTCGCGCCCCGCTGAGTCCAAGCGGCTGGACCGGCCGCCGGCACCGCACCAGCGGTGCCGGCGGCCGTATTTCTGGCCCAGGCTGTGACGGCCAGCCGCAGGCAGTTGCTCACGGCGCGCTGCTGGCCTGCGGCCCGGTGCCCGTGCGCAGCCGCGGGTACTCCGAGGCCACCTCGGCGCCGAAGAGGAACACGACGCTGGCCAGGTACACGAAGAACAGGAACGCGATGACGGCGCCGAGCGGCCCGTAGGACCCGTACTCCTTGGTGAAGTGCGCGAAGTGGGCTATGTAGACCGAGAACCCGTACTGCAGCGCCTCGAAGCCGGCCGCGGCGGTGAGTGCGCCCGGCCAGACGCCCCGCACGTGCGTGGGCACCGCGGGCACGAACCGGTACAGCAGCCCGAAGGTCAGAAAGAGCAGCGCGGCAGACGCGATGAGCACCGCCGCCGAGGCGGCGGCCCCGGTCAGCGGGGTCAGCAGGTGCAGCGATGGCGGTAGCTGACCCGCCTCGTGGCGGACCAGGCTGGCCATGATGGCCAGGCCCAGGGTGGCCCCGATGACCAGGAAGATGCCCGCGACCAGCGCCAGGTTGACCGCCTTGCCCAGCAGGAACGGCCGCTTCTTGCTGGTGTCCCAGGCCACGTTGAGCGCGACGCGGACCGCTGCCATCACCCCGCTCGCCGACCAGATCACGCCGACGAAGCCCAGCAGCCCGAGCGCACCAAGGCCGCCGTTCGCCGAGCCGAGCAGGTTGCCCAGATTCTGCTGGCTCTGATGGCCCAGCGGCACCACCCGGAGCACCGCGTCGAGCACCTCGTGACGAGCATTCGAGTCGGCGGTCACCAGGCCGACGATCCCGAGGAGGGCGATCGCCAGCGGGAACACGGAAAACAGCACGTGGTAGGAGATGGCCGCCGCCAGCTGCGGGCAGTGGTCGTTCCGGAACTCCTGCACCGAGCGGCGCAGGAGTTCCGTGGCCTGGTGGATCCATCCGATCCGGGACAGGGCCTGGACGGGGGCCCACTGCTGCCATGATCGGTAGGAGAGACCCGTTTTAAGCATTCTTTACCTTATGGGCGGTACCTCGCCACCCGGTACAGAGGTCGTCCCAGTCGATTTGTGGCACGATCCGGTGGTTGGTTACGGCTGCCTTCGCGGCCGTTTCCCGGCCACGCCGTCGGGCGCGGCGCTAGCCTGACGCGTTCGGCCGGGTGAGCGCCTGGCTGGATTCCCCTCTGCCCCGCTGGAGGCGACGTATGTCCGAGCAACCACCGAACTACGGCTGGCCCGGAGATCTGGGCCGTGAGCAGTATCAGCCGCCAGCGCAGTCCGGGTACGGCGCGGACCAGGCCGGGCAGTCGGCCTACCAGGCCAGCCGCGCGGCCCAGCCACCCTGGGAAGCGCCCCCAGCCGAGCAGCCGTCCTGGGGTGCGGCCCCCTCCGAGCAGCCGTCCTGGGGTGCGCCCCCAGCCGAGCAGCCACTCTGGGGCTCGGCCCGGGCGGGTCAAGGCGCGCCCGGGACCGGGCCCTCCGGGACCCCGCCGCCCGGGACCGGACCGTCCGGGAGTGGACCGCCCGGGACCGGACCGTCCGGGACGCCACCACCCGGGACCGGGCCGTCGGGCACTGCCGCCTGGAACATCCCAGGCGGCGGCGCGGGCGCGGGCGCCGCGGGCGCGAGCGCCACCCGGGCCAAGCGCAAAGGGCCGGGACGGATGGCCGGGCCGCGGCCGCAACTGCCCATCGCGGAATCGAAGGGCTTCGTGACCGCCCTGTTCGACTTCGGCTTCGGCTCCCTGGTGACCCCGAAGGTCATCAAGGGGCTGTACCTGCTGATCGTCATCGTCGCCGGGCTGAGCGCACTGGGCTTCGCGATCGCCGTGCTGGCCACGAACCTGCTGCTCGGCCTGCTCGTCCTCATCATCGGCGCGCCGCTGTACTTCCTGGTGGTGACCGCGCTGTACCGGGTCGTGCTGGAGTTTTTCATGGTCACCTTCCGGATGGCCGAGGACATCCGGGCCCTGCGCGAGCGCGGCGACCTGAGCTGACCGCGCCGACTGCGGGACCTGAGCTGACCGCGGCGACCCCGAGCTGACCGCGGCGACCTAAGCTGACCGCGCCGACCTGAGCTGATTGCCACCGCAGCCTGGCTGCGGCTACTCGTCGAGTGGCGGCAGATCCAGGCAGGCGCGGAACGCGTTCTCCACCGCCTCGCACCGGTCATGGCTGCCCATCGTCCCGGTCACGAAGCTGAACGCGTACCGTCCGGCGGTGCTGACGCCGGCGTAGCTGCCGCCCGACCCGCCCATGCCGTAACCCCCAGCGTCCACACCGAACCCCAGGCCCCAGGCGCTGTCCTGGCCGAACACCGCGTCCATGCCCGAGCACTGCGCCGTGGTGGCCTCGGCGAGCAGCGCGGGCGACAGCAACTCACCACGCAGCAGGGCCGCGTACAGCCCGGCGGCGCCGCGGGCCGTGCCGTGCCCGTTGACGGCAGGCACCTCGGCGGCCCGCCACGCGCGGCCGTTCACCACCGCGGCGTCGAAGGCGCCCGGTGGGTTGGCCATAGCCCGCCGGTACAGCTCCGGAACGCCGCCCGCCCGCCGTTCCCCGGCGAACTCATCGACGCCGGTCAGGTCGACGCAGCGGGCTTGCTCGGCGGCGCTGAGCCCGACGAAGAAGTCCAGGCCCAGCGGGCCGCACACCTCGTCCCGGAGGAACCGCCCCAGCCCCCGGCCATCGACCCGCCGGACCAGTTCGCCGGCGAGGTGGCCGTAGAACAGCGCCGACTCACCGTGTGACGTCCCGGGCTCCCAGGCCGGCTCCTGCTCCGCCAGCAGCGCGCACAGCCAGTCCCAGTCGTAGAACGCCTCGGTGGGAACCGGCTTGTCCAGGGCCACCACCCCGGCCTGATGGGACAGCAGCTGCCGGACATCGGCCCGGGCCCGGAACTGCGGCCAGTACCGCTGCACGGGCGCATCCAGGTCGAGCTGGCCCCGGTCGGCCAGCAGCAACGCGCAGACGGCGGCGAACGGCTTGGTCACCGAATAGGGCTGCACCAGGCTGTCCGCCTGCCACCGCCGGGAACCGGCCGCATCGGCCCGGCCGCCCCACAGGTCCACCACCCACGCGCCGTCCCACCACGCCGCTACCGCCGCCCCGGTCCCCGTCTGAGCGGCCAGCATCTGGGCAAAAGCCTCGCACACCGGCCCGAACCGGGGCGCCGTCCAGCCGCCGTCGTCCATCGGGTCAGTATGCGCCACCCGGCCACCACGCCCGGTGAGTTCCACGCTGGGCAACAGCACTCTGGGTAGCGGCGCGGGCCGGTCGGCGGCATGAAACGCCCCGTGCCGGGGCATCCTCCGCACAGTCCGGCGGAGGCACCCTCCGCGGGCCCGCGCACAATAGGCGGGGGACAAGGAGGACACACGTGACCATAGGGATTCGCTCCTATGTCGCGCTCGGGGACAGCTTCACCGAAGGGCTCGACGATCTGACCGCGGCCGACGGCGGTTACCGGGGCTGGGCCGACCGGTTCGCGGAACGCCTGGCCGGCCTGGAGCCCGGCCTGCGCTACGCGAACTTGGCGGTGCGCGGCAAGATCCTGCGCCAGGTCGCCGAGGAACAGGTGCCCCAGGCCGTCGCCATGCGCCCCGATCTGGTCAGCGTCGCGGCCGGCGGAAATGACATGCTCCGGCCGCACGCCGATCCGGACCAGCTGGCCGAGGAGTTCGACGCGACGATCCGCGCGCTGCTGGAGGCCGGCTGCCCGGTGCTGATGTTCACCGGGTTCGATCCCCGGTTCCCGGTGCTGCGGCTCATCCGCGGCAAGGTGGCCGCGTTCAACATGCACCTGCGCGCCATCGCCGGCCGGCACGGCTGCCACCTGGTGGACCTGTGGTCCATGCCGGTGCTGCACGATCCCCGGGCGTGGAGCGCCGACCGGCTGCACCTCACCCCCGACGGGCACCACCGGATCGCGCTGCGCGTCTGCGAGGTCATGGGCGTCCCGGCCGGCGAGGACTGGCGGGAGCCGTGGCCGCCGCTGGACCGGCTGCCCCGCTCCAGCACGCTCGACTGGCTGGCCGCCCGGCGGCTGGACGCCCGCTGGGCCCGGGTGCACGCGGCGCCCTGGCTCACCCGCCGGCTGCGGGGCCGGTCCTCCGGGGACGGCATCGAGCCGAAGCGCCCAGATCTGCTCCCGCTGGCCGAGGCGCCGTCCCGCCCGGCCGGGCTCGGCTCCGGCATCAGCGGATGAACCCGCTTTCGTAGGCGGCGATGACGGCCTGGACCCGGTCCCGGGCGCCGAGCTTCGCCAGGACGTTGCGTACGTGGGTCTTCACGGTCTCGACCCCGAGGAACAGCTCGGCGGCGATCTCCGCGTTGGACCGGCCCTGGGCGACCAGCCGCAGGACCTCGGTCTCGCGCTCGGTGAGGTTCGCCTCGGCGAGGCCCCGGCGGCCGGGGCCGCCATGACGGAGGGCGAGCCGGCGGACGGCGGCCGGGAAGAGCAGCGACTCACCGTTGTGCACCGTGCGGATCGCGTTGACGTAGTCCTCCGCGGCGGAGCGTTTGAGGAGGAAGCCCCGCGCCCCGGCCTGCAGCGCGCCGTAGACGTAGTCGTCGTTCTCGAACGTCGTCACCACGATGACCGCCGGCCCGCCGCCGTCGAGCCGGCCGAGCTGCCGGGTGGCCGCGATCCCGTTGACGCGCGGCATCCGGACGTCCATCAGCACGATGTCGGGACGGGTGCGCCGGGCCTCGGCGACCGCGGCGGCGCCGTCGTCCGCCTCGCCGACCACGGTCAGGTCGGGTTCGGACTCCAGGATCGCCCGCAGGCCGCTGCGGACGAGCGGCTCGTCGTCGGCCAGCAGCACCCGGATCGGGGTCACGGCGCAGCCTGCCGGGCGGGCAGCACGACGGCCAGCGCCCACCGGCCACCGTCCGCGCCAGCGGACGCGGTGCCGCCGAGGGTGGCCGCGCGTTCGTCGATGCCGCGCAGTCCCCGGCCGGCCCGGCCGGCCGGGGACTGGCCGCCGGGTTGCTGAGGGCGATGCTGAGGTGGTCGCCGCCGAACGACAGTCCCAGCCTGGCCGTCCCGTCAGCCGAGTACTTCAGCGCGTTGGTCAGGCCCTCCTGCACGATGCGGTAGGCCTCCTGGCTGACCAGCGGGGGCAGCCGGGACAGGTCACCGGACACCGACGAGTCGATCGTCAGCCCGGCCGACCGGGCCGTGCGAAGGAGCCCGGCCAGCGAACTCAGGTCGGGCGGCGGCACTGGCGCGGGAGGCTGGGTCTCGTCACGCAGCAGGCTGAGCATGTCGTCGAGCTCACCCGCCGCGCGGCGCGAAGCCGCCTCGATCGCCCCGAGCGCCGCCGCGGCGAACTCGGGGTCGCGCCCGATGAGCTTGCGGGCCGCCGACGCCTGCACGGTCACCACGGACAGGGCGTGCCCGACGCTGTCGTGGATCTCCCGGGCGATCCGGTTGCGTTCGGCGGCCCGCGCGGCGTCGGCCTGCAGGCGCGCCAGCCGCTCGGCGGAGGACGGCCCGAGGAGTACCGGGCCCAGCCGGGCCAGGAACCGGCCGGCCAGCAGCACGCCGAGCAAGGTCGCGGCCGCGGCCGGGACCGTCCACCAGCTGCCCGCCAGCGCGATCAGCCCCAGCACCGCGGCGACGGCCAGCGCGCCGGTGAACACGTGCAGCAGGAACCAGCCGAGCGTCCGCCGGCGCTGCGGCCAGGCGGTCGCGGGGCCGGGCGGCCCGTCCCCGAACTCCACCGCCAGCAAGCTCTGCGCCGCCACGCCCTCGACCTGCCGCACCGCCGGCACCAGGCCCACCAGCAGCGGCCCGCCGACGAGCGCGGCCCCGAGCAGGACCGTCGCCCACACCGGCGCGCCGCCCTCCGCCACCAGGGAGAGGATCGTGAAGTCAGCGATGGCGAGGGCCAGCGCCAGCGCGGAGCCGGCCAGCACGAACACCGCCCGCAAATAGCTTTGCGAGGCCAGCAGCAACGCTGTTACCGAACGCACCACCGTCACAAATCTCACTTTGCCACCGGGTCTGGTGCTCCGGGGCGGCGGCGGCGCTTCCAGTAGCTCACTGTCGCCGCACCCAGCAGTGGCCCCCACAACAGCAGCGGGGCGTACGCAGCCACCGCGAGCAGGCCCTGCCAGTCGGAGAAGGCCAGCGGCGCGTCCGCGGCCTGGGGGCGGCCGTCGATGCGCAGCCCCAGCGACAAGCTCACCGCCGTCCACGTCCACAGCAGCGTCAGCACGGTGGCGCCCAGCCCGGCGGGGACGGCCGCCACGAGGGCCGGCACCCGCCGCCCGCGCAGCCCCGGAATCCAGGCCGGGACCACCTCGCCCCACGTGGACACCAGCCCGACCGCGGTGAACGCCAGCAGTTCGGAGGCGATCGACAGCAGCACCACGTACAGCGCGAGCGGCACCCCGGGCAGGTTCGACGACGTCACGTCGGACAGGTCGCCGCGTGCGATCGGCGCGTGGAAGGTGGACACGGCGATCCGCCACACGCTGGAGGGCAGCACGGTCAGCGGGATCGCGCAGGCGGCGAGCCGCGCCCACCGCGGGACCCCGGCGGCAGGGACGTGCGCGGCCATCCAGGCCGCGTGGACCCGCCCGGCCGTCCAGGTCACGCCAGCCCGCCCGGCCATCCAGGCCACGCCAGCCCGCCCGGCCATCCAGGCCAAGCGTGGATCCGCCCGGCCATGCAAGCCGCGCGGACCCGCCCGGCCGATGATGCCCTGGTCAGTGTCGTCATAATGCCGCTCCTCCGGGTCCGGGCCGCGGGTGCGGCCGCCTGTTCCCACCCTCCCGACTGGCGGCCGCCGGTTCATCACTGGCCGGAGGGACTCCGCTCCCTCGGGCGAGGGAGGCCACCCGGCAGCCCTCAATCGCTTGACAGTTATATGTCTGAGTGGTTATGCTCGGCGGGTGTTCGAGGTGCTGGCCGACCGCAGCCGCCGCCGGATCCTGGACCTGCTCCGGGAGTCCGAGCGCGCGGTCGGTGACCTGGTCGCGGCGACCGGGCTGAGCCAGCCGGGGGTCTCCAAGCACCTGCGGGTGCTCCGTGCGGCCGGGCTGGTCGAGGTGCGCAGCGACGGCCAGCGCCGGCTGTACCGGCTGCGGCCCGAGCCGCTGGCCGAGATCGAGGAATGGCTCGCGCCCTACCGCGCGGCCTGGCGGGACCGGCTGGACGCGCTGGAACGCCGCCTCGACGCCATGCCGCCCGCGCCAGACAGCGGCACCGTCCCGCCCGCGCCGGGCACCGTCCCGCCCGCGCCGCCCACGCCGGGCACCGTCCGGCCCACGCCAGGCACCGTCCCGCCCGGGCCGGGCAGCGGCACCGTCCCGCCCGGGCCGGGCAGCGGCACCGTCCCGCCCGGGCCGGGCAGCAGCACCGTCCCGCCCGGGCCGGGCAGCGGCACCGCGCGGCCCGCCCGGCCGGACGGCCGCGACGACGAGGAGAGCTGACATGGACGACGCGGACCTGGGGGTGCTGGCGCAGCACGGGGATCAGTGGACGCTCACGTTCACCCGGCGGCTGGCCCATCCGCCCGAACAGGTCTGGCGTGCGGTCACCGAGCCCGACCACCTGGCCGCCTGGTTCCCGCAACAGATCGTCGGCGAACGGCGGCCCGGCGCCGCGCTGCGGTTCGAGAGTTCCCCGGGGGACGGCTTCGGCGGGGAGATGCTGGTCTTCGACCCGCCCCGGCGGCTGGAGTTCACCTGGGGCCCGGACCGGCTGCGGATCGAGTTGCGCCCGGACGGGGCCGGGACCGTGCTCACCCTGACCGACACGTTCGCCGACCTGGGCCAGGCGGCGCGGGACGCGGCCGGCTGGCACGAGTGCCTGGCCCGGCTCGGCGCCGGCCTGGCCGGGACGCCGCCGCCCGGCTGGGGTGAGACGTGGCGGCAGGTGCATCCGCGTTACGTCGAGCGGCTGGGCCCGGCCGCCGCCACGATCGGCCCGCCGCCCGGCCACGGGGACCACACCGGCCAGCCCTCCTGACCCGGGCCTGCCCCCGCTGGCCACGACGGCCGTGCGCCCGGGCCACTGCCGGCCCCGCCGTGCGCCCGGGCCAGTGCCGGCCCGGCCGTGCGCCCGGGCCAGTGCCGGCCCGGGCGGCCCGGTCAGGAGACCAGGTCGGCCAGGATCTCCGCCAGCCGGTCCAGCGCCCCGGCGATCCACGGCAGCGCCAGCGGGTCGGCCGCGGCCAGCGCGGCCTCGCGCTGCTCGTCGGTGTCCCCGTAGAGCAGCGCGGTGGCCACCCGCAGCCGCAGCGCCCCCGGCTCCTCGCCGAACGCGCTGCCCGGCAGCACCCCCAGGCCGTAGCGGTGCAGCAGGTGATCGGCCAGGTCTGCGCCGGTGACCAGGCCGCGCTGGTCGCGCAGCTGCGCCCGCCACGGATCGAAGTCCGGGTAGAGGTAGAACGCCGCCTGCGGGGCGGGCACCGCCGCGCCCGCGGCGGCGAACCGGTCCGCCACTGCCCGGGCCACGGTGGCGTGGAGGGACCGGCTACGGGCTATCCGTTGGGTAAGTTCGGGCGGTTCAGTGAAGGCGAGGGCCGCGGCCTGCTGGATGGGCAGCGACGGGGCGGACCAGATCTCGCTGCCGATGCCGAGCAGGGCCTCCCGCAGCGCCCGCCCGGGGGCGCTGTCCGGCAGCCGGGCTGCGCCGATCCGCCAGCCGCCCAGGGCCAGGCTCTTGCTCAGCGCGGTGGTGACCACCGTCCGCTCCGGGGCGTAGCGCACCGGGCTCGCGAACTCGGCCGCGGGATCGTGCACCAGGTCGCGGTAGATCTCGTCGGCGATGATGACCAGGTCGTGCTCGCGGGCCACCTGGCCCAGCGCGCGGATGCTGGCCGGGCTGGCCAGCCGCCCGGTGGGGTTGTCCGGCAGGGTTGCCACCACCGCGCCGATCGGCCGGCCCGCCTGCCGGGCGGCGGTCGCCGCCCGGGCCAGCCCGGCCGGGTCCGGGATGCCGCCCTCGCCCGGCGGGGCGGGCACGAAGTGCGGTGCCACGCCGATCATGGCCGCCTGGGCGGCGTAGCTGACCCAGCTCGGCTGGGGCACGGCGACGTCCGCGCCGATCGCCAGCAGCAGGCCGAACAGCAGCGGCTTGCTGCCCGGGCCGCACACCACCTGGGCCGGTGTCGTGGGGGTGCCGCGGCGGGCCCAGTACCCGGCGGCGGCCGCGCGCAGCGCGGGCAGGCCCGCCACCGGCCCGTAGGCGTTGCCGCCGCTGGCCGCGGCCAGCGCGTCGCGGAGGAGCGGGTGGGTGGGCAGCCCCGCCTCACCGAAGCCGAGCGGCAGCACCGGCTCACCGGCCCGGCGCTTGCGGGCCATGGCCTCGTTCGCGGCCAGGGTGGGGGAGACCGGGACGGCGGCGCGGCCGGATGCCGGGCGTTCGGGGGGTGCCGGCGGGGCGGCGGGTGCCGGCGGTTCGGCGGCGTGTCCCGGCGGGGCGGCTTGTCCCGGCGGGGCGGCTTGTCCCGGCGGCGGTGCGGCGGGTGCCAGCGGGGCGGCTTGTCCCGGCGGCGGTGCGGCGGGTGGCGGGGTGTCCGGCGGGGCGGGTGGCGGGGCGCCCGGCGCGGCGGCGGGGCGGTCGTCGGGCAGCGTGTAAGGCATGGCTGTACTAGCCATGGACATGACAGTTGGCTCCTCGAAGCCGGCAAGATTGCGCGCCGCGCTGCGCCGGGATGTGGCCACTCGCGGGCGGGTGGTGTCTAACACCCTGACCACGCTGACCAGCATGCCCGTAGTTATGCATCAGGGCAAGAAGCTATATCTAGGGTGAAGGGTAAGCTGAGCTTATGCTGGACCTGCGCCGGCTCCGGCTGCTCAAGGAGTTCGCCGGCCGGGGGACCATCGCCGCCACCGCGGCCGCCCTCGGGTACACGCCCTCCGCGGTCTCCCAGCAGCTTGCCGCCCTGGAGCGGGAAGCCGGGGTGATCCTGCTGGACCGGACCGCCCGGTCGGCCGAGCTGACCGACGCCGGGCGCCGGCTCGCCGTCCACGCCGAACGCATCCTGGCCCAGGTCGAGGAGGCCGAGGCCGACCTGTCCGCCCAGGAGCGCGAGCCGTCCGGGCGGGTGTCGGTGGCCGCGTTCCCCACCGCCGCCGCAGCCTTCGCCCCCGCCCTGGCGCGCAGCCTGCGCGCTCACCCCGCGCTCACCCTGCGGCTTCGCCAAACCCAGCGGGACGAGGGCCTGAACGCCGTCCGCTGGGGCGAGGCCGACGTCGCGCTGGTGGATGACTGGACTGGCACGCTGGGCGACCACGGGCCGGGCGTGCTGCAGTTCTACCCGCTGATCCGCGATCCGCTGGTGCTGGTGGTGCCGCGCGACCACCCGCTCGCCGACCCGGCCGAGCCGGTGGACCTGCGCTGGCTGAGTGAGACCAGCCGCTGGATGGCCGCGCCCGCCGGGGAGGCGTCCCGGCAGGCCACCGACCGGCTGCTCGCCTCGGTCGGCGGGGCACCGGCCATGCCGTGGGAGTTCGAGGGGCTGGGCACGATCCTGGCGCTGGTGTCCCGGGGCATCGGGGTGGCGGCGGTGCCGCGGCTGGCGCTGGCCGCCGGGGAAGGCCGGGTCGTGGTCCGCGAACTGCCCAGCTCGGACCTGGCCCGCGACGTGTACGCGGTGGCCCGGACGGCCAGCGTGCGCCGCCCCTCGGTGGCGGTGGTGCTGGCCGCCCTGCACGACGGCGCCCGGCACCTGGCCACCCGCCCGCACCGCCCCCGGGGGCCCCGCCCGTCCCCGGCCGCCCCCGTCCCCGACCCCGACCTAGCGCGGAGTGTGGTGAGTTGTGACCCGTATGTGGCACCAACCCACCGCACACCGCCGGCCGCGCCTGCCCCGGGCTCCCGTGCGGTGAGTTGTGACCCGTATGTGGCACCAACCCACCGCACACCGCCAGCCGCGCCTGCCCCGGGGCCCCGTGCGGTGAGTTGTGACCCGTATGTGGCACCAACCCACCGCACACCGCCGGCCGCGCCTGCCCCGGGCTCCCGTGCGGTGAGTTGTGACCCTACGGGGACGGTGGCGGGGCCGTGATCGCCAGCGGTGCACCTGGGCCGCGCCGTCAACTCGGCGGCGGAGTGGGCCATCGTCCATCTCCCCGCCCGCTTCTGCCCAGCCAGCTCGGACCCGTTTGTCCGCGATGCCCGTCAGGCATCCGATATGACTCTGAGTGCTAAGTTGAACACTCAAAGTAACGAGATCCAGCTTGAGCTAGGGCAGGAGGCGGACGGGCGGGATCCTCGCGGGCAGGCTTGGCCATTGGGGGGCCAGATGCAGCCTGACGATCAGATGCCCTGGGTGCGGTCGCGGCGCTTGTGGGGCCTGCTGGCCGTAGTGGCGGTCATGGCGGTGCTGGTCGGCGGCTGGACGCTGGTCAACGACAGCATCTCCGGCAACGTGCCGCTGTCCGCCGGGGAAATTCTGTCAGTCTCCCCGGGCGGCGCGCAGACGGCCCTGATCACGGTGGGCCCGGGCTGGTGGCAGCAGTCGACGACGAACGGCTGCGTCCTGAGCCGCGCCGGGACATCGCTCACGATTTTTTCAGTCTCGCTCGTGGGCCACCCTTCAGCGGCCCAGGCCTGGTCCGGTCTGGGCCGCATCGCGCTGGTCGAGGATCCGAACGCTCAGCTGGGCGCGGCACACCGGGTGCGCGGCGGGCAGCACGCTGAGGGCCTCATCGGTGGGCTGGCGTTGCCGGGGCGCCCCGCGATCGCCGCGCTGTTCCTGGTTCCCGGCGGGGGGTTCGCGATCGAGATGATCGCGACGGGGAAGCCGGGATCGTCCCCCGCTGGCCTGCGGCAGGCTCGGCAAATGATCAGGTCGGTCCGCTTCCCGGGGGTAGCGCGATGAGCGACAGCGCGAGCGTGACCGTGGTCCGGCTGACCGCGGCGATCGCCTGCCTGGCCGGCCTCGGACTGATCGCCTCGGAGTTCGCCGGCGCAGTACGGGTCTTCCCCGGTCCCGCGGTCCTCGCCGCGATCGTGGAAGTGCCGCCGCTGCTGATCGGATTCTGGGTGCTGCGGCTGCTGCGTCCCGTGCGCGCGCCCCAGCTCCGGTGGTCAGCGGCCGCGGTGGCCTGGGGCATGGCCGCGGCCATCGGATGCGCGCTGTTCGCCAACGACGCCTTCGGCAGCGTCCTGGCTAAGACCGCCGGAGCTGGCTTCGCCACGAACTGGGGTGACGCGCTCACCGGGCCGCTGGACGAGGAGATCCTGAAGCTCTGCGGCGTCGCGCTGATCGCCCTGGCGGTCCCGCTGGCGATCCGCGGGCCCATCGACGGCCTGATCTTCGGCGGTCTGGTGGGCCTGGGCTTCCAGGCCATGGAGAACTTCACCTACTGCCTGAACGCGATCACGCTGGAAGGCGCGACCAACCCGTGGGCCGCCGTGATCTCCACGGCCGCCGCACGGCTGGCGACCGGGTTCGGGTCGCACTGGGCATTGACCGCCGTAGCCGGCGCCGGCATCGGCGTCCTGGTGGCTCGCGGGCGGCGCGGCGGGTGGCTCGCGGCCGCGCTGCTGCTGCTCGCCATGACCATGCACTTCTGGTTCGACGCGCCGTCACTGCCCGTGCCCGGCGTGGCCGACGACCTGATCAGGCCCGCAGTCAACCTGGCCGTCTTCGTCACCCTGTACCTGATCCTGCGGCGACGCTACGTGGCCAGCGCCCGCGGCGTGCTCGCCACGAAGGTCGGCGCCGACGCGATCAGCCAGGACGCGGCCGGCTCCCTGCTCAGCAGGCGGGGCCGCCGCTCGGCCCGCCACCAGGTGCCGCATGGCCTGCCCCGGCAGCGGCTGGCGGCGTGGCAGCAGGCTGAACTCAGCCGCATGGAGGACGGCATGGCCGCCCGCCCCGCCCCGTCGGCGCCCCCTCAACCTGCGCCAACTCCATGATCGCCACTCCATGACGACCACGGTGAGGGAAGTTATCCACAGGAAGGAAAGCCGGCTGGCGGTCCCGGCGACGGCCGGGCCAGGCTGTACTTATGGGACGACTATTACCGGCCACCTGCCGCGACTTACTGGACCTCCAGGACGGCGTCATTTCCCGGGCGCAGGCCCTGGAAGCGGGGCTCGGGAGCACGGCAGTTAGGTCGATGCTCCGGGCTGGCCGCTGGCAGCCGGTGCACCGCGGCGTCTACCTGGCCCACTCGGGCCAGCCGGGCCGTTCGTCGCTGCTGTGGGCGGCAGTGCTCCGGGCCGGCCCGGCCGCCGTGCTGAGTCACCGGACGGCCGCGGAGCTGGATCACCTGCTGCCGCCGGGCAGCCCGGCCGGCCCGGTCATTCACGTATCGATCCCGCGTGACCAGCACGTCAGCCCGATCGGGGGAGTGATGCTGCACCGGCGCACCGGCCTCGACCAGTACCGGCACCCGGTGGCCAAGCCGCCGCGCACCCGGGTCGAGGACACCACCCTGGACCTGGCCTTCAGCTCCCGGACCCTGGAGGACGCCATGGCCTGGCTGGCCCGGGCCTGCGGCAGCCGGCTGACCACGGCGGCCCGGCTGGAAGCCGCCCTGACCGCCCGGCCGCGGGCCCGGTGGCGCCGCGAACTCACGGCCGCCCTCACCGACGTAGGGACAGGCGCCCATTCCGCCTTGGAACTCAGGTACCTGCGGCGGGTGGAGCGGCCCCATGGCCTGCCGGCCGGGAGGCGCCAGGCACGGGTGCGCCAGGGAGCACGCAGCGCCTACCGGGATGTGCTGTATGAGCAGTTCGGGGTCGTGGTCGAGACGGACGGGGTGGTCGCCCACCCAACCGAGACCCGATGGCGCGACCAGGATCGGGACAACGCCGCCGCGATCGAGGGCGTCATCCCGCTGCGCTACGGGTGGGCCGCCATCACCGAACGGCCATGCGCAGTGGCAGCCGAGGTCGCCGCCGCGCTGCGCCGCCGTGGCTGGTCCGGGCGGGTGCGCTCGTGCGGCCCCGGCTGCACTGCGGCCGGGGCGGCCGCCCGGGGTGCGTAGGGCTGGGGGTCAGGCGTCGCGCTCGATGGGGCAGCTCATGCAGCGCGGCCCGCCCCGCCCGCGGCCCAGTTCACTGCCCGGCACCTCGACCACCTCGACGCCGTGCTCCCGCAGGTAGGTGTTGGTCGTCACGTTGCGGTCGTAGGCGACGACCACGCCGGGCTCGATGGCCAGCACGTTGCACCCGTCGTCCCACTGCTCCCGCTGCGCCGCGGCCGGGTCCTGCCGGGCGGTGAGCACGGTGATGCTGGGCAGGCCGAGGGCGGCCGCGATCGCGGTGTGCATGTCCTCCGGCGGGTGGTCGGTGACCTTGAGCTCCCGGGCTGAGGCCCCCGGCTCGACCGTGTAGCTCGGCAGCATGCCCAGCCCGAGGTACTTGGTGAACACCCCGTAGTCGCACATCGTCATCACCGTGTCCAGGTGCATGAACGCTCGCGCCTTCGGCATGTCGATGGCGACCAGGCACCGCGCCGCCCCGGCCGAGAACAGCCGGTGGGCCAGCATCTCCAGCGCCATCGGGGTGGTCCGCTCGCTCATCCCGGCCAGCACCGCGCCGTTGCCGATGACCAGGATGTCGCCGCCCTCGATGGTGGCGGGGGCGCCGTCCTCGCCGTGGTACCAGACCTCGAAGCTGCCACTGGCGAACATCGGGTGCCAGCGGTAGATGGCCTCGTCGTTGACGATCTCCCGGGTCCGCGGCGGCCGGGCCATCGCGTTGATCGACACGCCGCCGTAGATCCAGCAGGAGGTGTCCCGCTGGTAGAGCAGGTTCGGCAGCGGTGCCAGCACGAACTCCTCGATGCCCAGCGAGTGGAACGCGATGGACTTGGGCTCCGGGGCCAGCTCGAGGAACTCCCGCTTGGTGATCCCGCCGGTCAGCACCTGGGCCAGCGATGCCG
The DNA here is from genome assembly GCA_963837515.1 of uncultured Actinomycetes bacterium. GTDB lineage: Bacteria > Actinomycetota > Actinomycetes > Streptosporangiales > Streptosporangiaceae > RYN-230. The sequence goes on along the minus strand of CAWINT010000006.1, from coordinate 189,599 downwards.
GGTCGAGGCCTTCCACCCCGGCGCGCAGCGCGTCACAGGCCAGCGGTCCGTGCACCCGGGGGTCGAACACCCGCCGCAGGATGTACTCCCGCGCCTGGGAGATCTCCAGGGTCTCGGCCAGCAGGGTGCCGTAGTAGTGCACGCTGACGCCGCGGGCGGCCAGCGCGGCGGCGAACTCGTCGTGTTCCGCCTCGGCCCGCTCGCCCCACAACACGCCGTCGAACAGCAGGTCGCCGGCGTTGTCCGGGGTGAGCCGGCGCAGTTCCAGAGCGGGCCGGTGCAGCACCACCTGGCGCAGCCGGCCGACCTCGGAATCAACGTGGAACATGGGCTCTCCCCTCACCAGGGCGTCGTCTCTCGATCATCTATGATCCCCGGCTACGCTCGCGGGGTGGACCTTGACCTCGATCTCTCCCAGAATGTGGCGGCGCTGACCGCGGCGCTGGTCGATGTGCCCTCGGTCAGCGGCGACGAGGAACGGCTCGCCGACGTGATCGAGGCGGCGCTCCGCCCGCTGCCGCACCTGGAGCTGACCCGGGACGGCAACGCGCTGGTCGCCCGCACCACCCTGGGCCGGCCGCAGCGGGTGGTGCTGGCCGGGCACATCGACACGGTGCCGGTCGCGGGCAACCTCCCTTCGCATACTGAAGGCGGCCAGCTCTACGGCTGCGGTAGTTGCGACATGAAGTCCGGGGTGGCGGTTCAGTTGCGGCTGGCCGTCTCGCTGGCCGACCCGCGCCGCGACGTGACCTACGTGTTCTACGACGGGGAGGAGGTCGAGGCGGAGCGCAACGGCCTGCTCCGGCTGTCCCGCGTCGCCCCGGACCTGCTCACCGGGGACTTCGCCGTGCTGCTGGAGCCGACCGGCGGGCAGATCGAGGGTGGCTGCCAGGGCACGCTGCGGGCTGAGGTCCGCGCGACCGGCGAGCGCGCGCACAGCGCAAGGTCCTGGAAGGGCCACAACGCAATTCACGCGGCCGGTGCCATTCTCGACCTGCTCCGGTCGTACGTGCCGCGGGAACCCGAGGTGGACGGGCTGCGGTACCACGAAGGGCTGAACGCCGTCTTCATCCGCGGGGGAGTGGCCGGCAACGTCATCCCGGACGAGTGCGTGGTGATGGTGAACTACCGGTTCGCGCCGGACCGCGGTGTGGCCGAGGCGCAGCAGCACCTCCGTGAGGTGTTCGGTGGCTTCGAGGTGACGTTCGCGGACTGGGCCGCCGGGGCCCGGCCGGGGCTGGGCGACCCGGTGGCGGCGTCCCTGCTGGCGGCGGCGGGTGGCCAGGCGCGGGCCAAGCTGGGCTGGACCGACGTGGCCCGGTTCGCCGAACTGGGCATGCCCGCGGTCAACTACGGCCCCGGCGACCCGGAACTGGCGCACTCCCGGGGCGAGCACGTCCCGGTCGCCCAGATCGCCGAGGTCGAAACGCGGCTGCGCGCCTGGTTGTGTTAACGACCCCCCGGACCCCCCCGGACCCCCGGACCCCCCGGACCCCCCGGACCCCCCGGGATCACCGGGGCGGAGAGGGCCGTCCCGTCCGCTTACTTGGCCGGGCCGGCGATCAGGGTGACCGGGGCGGTGTGGTGCTGCTGGCTGGTGTCCACCCAACTGAGCGAGATGGTGCTGCCTGGGTGGTATTTCCGCATGATGGTGGTGAGCGCGTTGGCGCTGGCCACCGACTTGCCGTTGACGCCCGTGATCACGTCGCCGACGCTGATGCCGGCCTTGGCCGCGGGCGTGCCCTCGTACACGTTGCAGATCAGCGCACCCGAACTGGTCGGCGGCGTGTAGTTCACCCCGCCGCTGGCCAGGCACTGGCCGGCGTTGCTGACGTTGTCGACCCCAACCCCCATGAAGCCGCTCGGGCCGATGATGATCTTGCCACCACCGTGGCCGGCCGCGATCTGGCGGACGATGGACAGCGCCTTGTTGATCGGGATGGCGAAGCCCTGGCTGGTGCCGGCGCCGCCCAGGTTCTGCGTGTTCGCGGCGGTGTTCATCCCGATGACCTGGCCGGCCGCGTTGGCCAGCGCGCCGCCGGAGTCACCGGGCGCGATCGGCGCGTTGGTCTGCAGCATGCCGTGCAGCGTCTCCTGGTTCGCCCCGCTGCCGGAGTCGCTGGCGGTGATGGTCCGGTTCAGCGCGGTGATGGTGCCGGAGTTCACGGTGGGGGGGCCGCCCGTACCGCCCGCGTTGCCGATGGCCACCACCGGGGTGCCCAGGGTGACCTTGGCTGAGTTGCCGACCTGGATGGTCCGCAGCCCGGTGGCGTTCTGCAGCCTGACCAGGGCGACGTCGTCGGCCGGATCCACGCCGACCACCGTGGCGGTGTAGCGCTTGCCGCTGACCACCAGCGTGGACCTGAGCGCGGTGGAGCCCTCGACCACATGGTTGTTGGTGAGCACCAGGCCGTTGGAGGTCAGCACCATGCCGGTCCCGGCGGCGGCGCCGTTCTGGTACTTGAGCGTGGAGTTGATGTCCACGATGCCCGGCTCGACCTTGCTGGCTACCGCCTGCTCGTTGATGGCGGCGGCGTTGGCGCCGCCGCTCGGGTTGTTCTGCCCGGGGGTCGGGATCTGCTGCGCCGAGGAGTTGTTGCCGGACGACGTGGAATCATTGTGGGTGATGGCCACGACGGCGCCCGCGCCCACGGCGGCGGCGACCGCCGCGGTGATCACGTAGACCAGCGGCCGGTGCCGCCGCGGCGGGCGCTCCGGGCCGTAGCCGATAACGTCGGTCGAATTCCAGCCGCCTGCGCCGCCCGGTGGGCTGCCCCATGGGCCGCCCGGCTGCTGGCCGTAGCCCTGCTGGCCATAACCGGGCTGGCCGTAGTAGCCCTGCTGGCCGTAGCCCGCCTGGCCATAGCCGCCCTGACCGTACCCGGGCTGGTCCTGACCTGGCTGGCCATAGCCGGGCTGGCCAGGGCTGTCCTGGCCGCGCTCGCCCTGCTCCGGGCGGTCTTCGCCGGACCCGGGCTGCCCGGGTCCCTGCTGGGCGTGACTGGCCTGGCCGTAGCCGGGCTGGCCGTAGCCGGGCTGGCCGTAGCCGGGCTGGCCGTAGCCCTGCTGGCCATAACCGGGCTGGCCATAACCGGGCTGGCCATAACCGGGCTGGCCATAACCGGGCTGGCCGTAGCCCGGCTGGCCGTAGCCTGGCTGGCCGTAGCCTGGCTGCTGTCCATAGCCGGCCTGGCCATAGCCGGCCTGGTAACCGCCCTGCCCATAGCCGGCCTGGCCATAGCCGGGCTGGTAACCGCCCTGCCCGTAGCCCGGCTGCTCAGGTCCCTGCTGGCCGTAGCCGGGCTGGCCGTAGCCGGGCTGCCCATAGCTCGCCGGCTCATAACTCGGTCCGTAGCCGCCGCCCGGGGCTGCCTGCCCCCCGGGGCTGCCCTGGCCATACCCCGGCTGGCCGGACCCGCCTGGGCCGGGCTGTCCGGACCCGCCTGGGCCGGGCTGGCCGGACCCGCCTGGGCCGGGCTGGCCGGAGACGCTGGCCTGCCCGCTCTCACCGGCGCCGGGCTCGCTGAAGGCGGCTGCCTGCTCCGGGTTGCCCCGCGGCTCGGCCGGCTGCCAGGGATCGCTGCCCACGGCCCCAGGCGTCCAGGCTGTGCCGGGCGGTGCCGTAGCCGGTGCCCCCGGGCCAGTGTCCGCCGGAGCATCGGCCGGCTCCTGGCCGGGTGGCTCCGCGGCCGCCGCGTCCACGCCACCCAGGCCTGGCCCGGCCATCGTGGGGGATCCCTCGACGGGCGAGCCGGGCCCTGAACCGGCCTGGTTGGCGACCACCCAGGAGTCGTGCTCACCCGGGTGCTGGCCGCCCTCCTCGGCGTGGTCGGCCGGGCCGCCACCGCTGGCCTGGTCCGGCTGGTGCTCCTCCGGACTGGGCGACCAGGCGCCCAGGTACTCCGGCGGCTGGCCACCACTCCGGTCCTGACCTTCATGCATCCGTATCACCTTGCCCCGGATTCAGCCTATGGTTGCGCGCGCTGCAAGGGGCCGGCGGGCGGCCCGCGCCTTCCAGGCATCTCTAAGTAAGCACCACGAATCTGGATGCCAGCTGAATGCGTCCTGAGGATTGCTCATCCGGGCACCGGGCCGGCTGTTCATCCGGGCACCGGGCCGGCTGCTCATCCGGGCACCGGGCCGGCTGCTCATGCCTGCGCCGGGCCTGATGGCGGCCCACCTCCATCCAGCGGTGGAACTCCGGTGACGCTAGGTGTTGCGTTAATCGCATTTGGTTCATTATCGCGGGTCGTACGGGTTGGGCTGGCGGCATTGGCTGAGCCGGTCGCGAGAGCGGCCGCTGAGTCGGTCCCCAGGGCGGCGGCCGCTGGGCCGGACCCGCCGGGCGGAGTGGTGGGGGTGTTCCTGGCATGGTCCTGCCCGGCCAGTCCGTGCTCGGCCAGTGGGCCCACGGCCAGGCCGCGGAGCGCGCACTCCCCGAGCAGCCACGGCAGCGCGCCCAGCGCGGCCGCCGCGGCGCCTGGCCGGGACGTGCACTCCGAGTCATGCAACAGCACGGTCGCGCCGCCGGCCAGCGTGCGGCCCAGCGTGGCCTTTACCGAGTCCGGCGTCGCGCCCGGCTCCCACTCCCGGCCCCAGCAGGTCCACAGCACCGGTCGAAGTCCCAGCCGGTGGCAGGCGAGCAGCGATCCCGCAGTGAGCACCCCGTAGGGCGGCCGGTACAACCGGGGCGCGGTTCCAGTGACCTCGGCGATCGTGTCGTACGCCCGGGCCATCTCGTCGTACAGCGCCCAGGGTGCCTGGAGGATGGCGTAGCGGTGGGCCCAGCCGTGGACCCCGATGTCATGACCCGCGGCAGCGATCTCGGCAGCCAGTGGCCGGTCCGCCTGCACCATCGGGCCGAGCAGGAAGAACGTAGCCCGGACCTGGTGCGCGTCCAGCGTGGCCAGGAAGCTGGGTGTGCTGCCCGGGTCTGGTCCGTCATCGAAGGTGAGCGCCACGTGCCCGGCCCAGCCCTGCCCGGCCAGGCCCGGGAAGAACCGACGCCGGACCGGCCCGATCGCGGTGATACCCGGCGCGCCCTGACCGACCGCCAGCCCGGCCAGGGCGACCGCCGCCCCGCCCAGCACGGCGTTACGCATGGTCGGTTCCTCCCGTCGGCTCCCCAGGGACCCTACCCGGGTCCGCTGGCTTGCCCGTCTCCTTCCTCAGTGCCCGGGTTGGCCCGGTTCAAGCCCGCCACCGCGACGGCGGGCATCCGCGCGGCGGGACATGAGGGACGCCCGGGCCGCCGCCGGCGGAATTAGGAGATGGACAGGCTACGGCCGGGGAGTGGCGGCCCGGCCCGGCCGCGGGGAGTGGCGGCCCGGCCCGGCCGCCGGGGAGGAGCAGGGAACTGGCGCGCGGGCGGGTCAGCCGGGCAGTGGCAGGACGTGCTCGGTGCTCCCGGTGGCCTTGATCGCGCGCTGCAGGGCCTTATCGATCTTGGCCCGTTGAGCGTTCAGAGCCGCCTCGTCGCGCCGCAGCGCCGCCGCGGCCCGCTGCCGCGCCGCGGCCTGCTGCGCCCCCGCTTCACTGGCCACGTCCTCCTGGACCCGGGTGGCGTACGGGAAACACCAGGTAACCAGGTCGTTGACCACGGTCTCGAGGTGGAAGCGGGCCAGCGACTCGGTCACCTGGTACTGGGCCAGGTTGTCGATCGGCTCACTGTTGGCGGGCTGGCAGTTGTCCGCCCCGGTGCGCGCGATCTTCACCGTGTCGCTGGCCCGGGACGCTGCCCCGGGGCCCGACCCGATCCCGCGCAGCGCGGTCAGCGACTCGCTGACCCCGCCAGCGCACGACTCGGTCCCGGTCCGCACGGTGCCCATGAAGCTCTTGAGATCGGCGGCCAGTTCCGTCTGGCTGGGCTTGTGTACCAGGCCGACCAGGATCGCCCCGGCCAGCAGCGCGACCCCGATCAGCAGCAGCCAGCGCGGCGTCCGCCGGTGCACCGGCCATCCGGCACTGCGGATCGGGACGTACGGCGGGTCGGTCCTCGGCGGGGCTCCCATCGGGCTCAGCCTTGTCCCGGGCCGGCCGACATCGCCGCCACCCCGCTGTTAAGTTCGGCCACGGTCACCTTCCCGTAGATGGCCTTGACGATCCGGTGCCGGGCGTTCAGGAAGAACGTGACCGGCAGCACCGGAGCCTGGTACGCCAGGGCGGTGTTGATGGGCGCGGACGCCACCGGGTACCGCACGCCCGCCTGCCGCACGAACGCCTCGCCCTTCGCCGTCGAATCGCTGGTGTCGAGGCCGATGATGGTCACCCGCCCGTGCGCCGACCGGTAGTAGCGGGCGATGAGCGGGGTCTCCTCCCGGCAGGGAGTGCACCAGGAGGCGAAGAAGTTGATGATCAGTGGGTGGCCGGCGTAGCTGGCCAGCGAGATCTGCTGGCCTGGATGGCCCAGCTGGGCCAGGGTGAACGCCGGAGCCGGCCGTTGCGGGGTGGCCGGCCGGGGTGCCCCGCCGGACGTGGCGCTCAGCGCGATCGCCGCGATGAGGGCAACGGTCACCGCGGCGGTGCCGGTCAGCACGAGCCGGGCCGCCCGGCTCCGGGTACGGAACCAGGTGCCCAGACCGCGCCCCGGGCGCCCGGCGCCCGGGTCGGCCGGGGCGCCCGGCTCACTGCCCGGCGGGTTAGAGGTCACCTGTTCCTGCCTGCCCATCGATCACCCTTCAGCGTCCATCCGTGCGGGGGCCGCCGAGCCGACCGCCCGGCTCAGCGGGAGGGCCGGACGGAAGGCCGCGGTGCTCACCGCCGGAGCCGGGAGGACCAGCTCGAACTCGCTGCCCTGGCCGGGAGTGCTGTGCACCCGCACCTCCCCGCCGTGGGCGTGGGCCACGGCCCGGACCAGAGGCAGTCCCAGCCCGGTGCCCTTGGTCGCCGTCCCACCGACGGTCCCCCCGGGCGGGGAACCGGTCCGGAACCGGCCGAAGATGTGCGCCAGCTCGCCGGGCAGGATTCCCGCTCCGGTATCCGCGACGATCATACGCACGCCGTCCCCGGGGGCGTCGGCCAGCACCGCCAGCTGTATCGTGTCGCCGCTGCTGGTGTGCCGGACCGCGTTCTCCAGCAGGGCGTCGACCGCGAGCGCGAGGCGCTCCCGGTCCGCGCTGACGGTGACCCGGTCCAGCTGCCCGATCCGCCACTGCCGGTCGGCGGTGGGCCGCCAGCGGCGGATGACCTCCATGGTGAACCGGTCCAGGGCGACCAGTTCCGGGCGGAGGAAGTCCGGGTCCTCGGAGGCGGCGATGACCAGCAGCCGCTCGCCGAGCCGCCGCAGCCGCGCCAGCTCGCCCACGACCACCTGGATATCGCGGCGCTCGGCCCGGTCGGTGAGTTCCTGGGCCAGCAGCTCGGCGTGCCCGAGGGCGATGGTAATCGGCGTGCGCAGCTGATGCGAGGCGTCCTGCAGGAAGCGCCGCTGGGTGGCCAGCAGCCGGGCGTTCTCCCGGCTGACCAGGTCCCGCTCCCGGTCGGCGTCCAGCCTGCGCTGCGCGTGCCAGACCATCAGCCAGAACATTATCGCCATCAGCGGGACTTCGTTGAGCTCGTCAACCGACTGCGCACCGCGCCAGACGTCCACGCTGATGGCCGCGAACGTGGTGACCATGACGACGCCGAGCACCCACAGGGTGGGCCGGGTGGGCCAGACCCGGAACCCGTAGAGCAGGGTGAGGCTGATCCAGATGAAGTGGAACGGGATCGTTTCCCAGCGCGAGAACAGCAGGATGCAGGCCAGGTTCACGGCGGAGAAGACCGCCCACGCCACGTCCACCCAGGCGGCCGGCCAGGGCCAGGTGAAGCCCCGGACGACCGGGAGCGTGACGGGGAGCCAGGGCCAGTGGCCCGGCCGCCCCGCGGCGCGCAGCCGAGAACGCCTGGCCTGCTCCGGGCCCGCGGCCGCGGACTCACGCGGTGAGCTGGTATCCCTCACCGCGCACCGTCTTTATCAGGTCGAAGCCGAGTTTGGACCGGAGCCGCCGGACGCACACGTCCACCACGTTGGACCCGGGGTCGAAGTCGTATCCCCACACCGACGCGAGCAACTGGCCCTTCGGCACCGACTGGCCGACGTGTTCCATCAGCTCCCGCAGCAGCAGGAACTCCAGCCGGGTCAGCGGCACGGGGCCGTGCCCGATGTTGGCTTCCAGCCGCCCGAAGTCCAGCTCCAGCTCGCCGGCCCGGAGCACCTCACTGACCGGGTGGCCATCGTGGCGCAGCCGGACCCGGACCCGGGCCAGCAGTTCGGCCAGCGAGAACGGCTTGGTCAGGTAGTCCTGGGCGCCCAGTTCCAGGCAGTCCACCTTGGTCGTCACGTCGGCCAGGCAGGACAGCACCAGGACCGCCTGCTCGGGCCGCTCGCGGCGCAGCCGGGTGAGGATCTCGCGGCCGTCCAGGTCCGGCATGACCAGGTCGAGGATGACGAGGTCGTAGTCGCCGGTGCTGGCCTGACGCAGGCCGTCCTTGCCGTTCGCGGCGAAATCGATTGCATATCCCGCGGCCGTCAGGGCACGCGTGATGAACTCGCGGATCTGTGGCTCGTCGTCCACGACGAGCAGCCGTGCTGCCGTCGGGTACCCCCCCGGCCGGTGGGACGTCTTCGCAGGTGAATTACGTGTCATGGGACATCTGGGCGGAGCGTCAGCACGGTGCGGCAGCGCGGGGCGCCACCGCCTGGACGATCCCCTGGCACCGAGGATGTACCGGGCAAGCGGGCCTGGTCAACCCTCGTTACCTAGGTGTGAACTCGGGCAAACCATTGCACAACACAAAGAGCTGCTCAGGTGTCACAGCGCTATCAACTGGTAACAATGAGTGTTGTGATTGGGCAGCGATCGCGTGGTGACCTTGTGGTCCCGGTCCAGCCAGGCGTTATCAGGACGAGACATTTGATCATGACAATTTCGTCATTCAACGCCTGGCCGGTTGCCGGGGCACCGCGAACGATCGCAAGATCAGGCTCAGAACGAGACGTCCGGCCCGGAGTCAAGGGACATTGCGGCCGGCTCCAGTCGTGTGCGCGCGGCGCTGCGAAGAAGCGAGGTGGTGACGGGTGTCTCTGGCGGCCCGTATCGCGGTCCTGGCGGTGGTGTTCGCCGCTGTGGTCGCGGGTGGGGTCTTCATCGCGGTCTACTACATCGGCGGTAACCCTCCGACGGTCGACTACACCTCGGTCGCCTCGGGGGGAACGGTCAACGTGGTGCTGCAGGAGGACCCGCAGAACAACTCGTCCAGCGAGCCCGACTGGGTGAGTTACTACGTCCAGGACCCGAAGACCCATGCCTGGGTGCACACCACCCTGTTCCAGGTACCCGCCAACACGCGGGTGAACATGACGATCCTCGGCTATGACGGCTGTACCCCGCTGCGCAACAACTTCTGGAGCAAGGTCCAGGGCACCACCGGTGGCACCGCCACCGTGCAGCAGTTCAAGGACCTGGGGAAGCCGCTGGGCCCGGCCAAGACGGTCTCGTCGATCAACTCCTGGTCGGACTGTTCGGTCGGGCACACCTTCGCCATCCCGAGCCTGCACGTGTTCGTGCCGGTGGCCTCGCCCAACACCGCCCTGTTCGACAGCAAGGGGTGCACCGACTCGCCGTGCACCGAGGGCCCCTATTCGCAGATGAAGTTCAGCTTCATGACGCCCAAGCACACCGGGGTGTTCCGCTGGCAGTGCTTCGTCCCGTGCGGTGGCGGTTTCCTGGACGGCAACGGCGGCCCGATGCAGACGATCGGCTACATGATGGGCAACATGGAGGTGTCAGCCTGATGGCCGAGTCCCAGGCCCCGGCCGCCCCCGGCAACGAGCGGGCCGAGCCGAACCACGGCCTCCGGATCTTCCTGGTCTGGATCGTGCTGGCGTTGGTCGCCGACCTGCTGATCTGGTTCGTCTGGTACCCGCACATGCCGCCCGGCCGGATGACGGACTCTGCCGCTGGCCAGCAGTTCGACATCGCGGTACTGGCCCTGGCGGCGGCCCCGGTGATGCTCCTCGTCTACATCTATTTCGGCTACACGTTCATCAACTGGCGGCACCGGGGCGGGGACGAGGACGACGGGCCGCCGCTGTTCGGCCACACCCGGATCCAGGCGACCTGGATCGCCGCGACCGCGGTGGTCGTGCTCGCGGCGTTCGTGTTCGGCACCGTGCAGCTGATCGTGCCGGCCGGCGCCGGCGCCGGGCAGGGCCCGCTGCCGGTGTGGAAGCCGACCACCTCCAACTGGCTGCAGGTCCAGGTGATCGGCCAGCAGTGGCAGTTCACCTACCGGTACCCGCAGTTCGGCGGGATGGAGACCACGCAACTCCTGCTGCCGGCCAACCGGACCGTCGAGTTCAACGTGACGTCGCTGGACGTGATCCACAGCTTCTGGGCCTACCAGCTCGGGGTGAAGGCGGATGCCAACCCGATGGTGAACAACGTGGCCTACACCAACACCAAGAGTGAGCTGGGCAGCTTCACCGTCCGGTGCAACGAGCTGTGCGGTCTGTGGCACGGCGCGATGTTCGGCTACGGGCACATCGTCACCCCGACCGCTTTCGCCACCTGGGCCCGGGCTACCGAGAACGCCGAGCGCCGCAACGGGACGCTGGCCGTCCTGCCGAAGTACGCGCTGACCTACGACCCCACCGTGGTCGCCGGGATCGGCAAGGCGCTCATCAAGGAGGGCATCACCGGGGGCGCTGGCTACTACTACCCGCCGTCCGACCCGGTGACGCCATGAGCGCGGGTCCCGTAGCGCTGCCGCGGCGTGGCGCCCTGCCGATGACCGGGCTGGCAGCCCAGGCCGACACTGCGATGGAGAGGTGACCGGATGTCCATCGAGACGCAGCCGGAGAAGGCACAAGAGCCAGCGGGACCAGGCCCGTCCGGCCCGGCCCGCGCCCGGCCCTGGTGGATGCGGCCGGCCTTCCATACCGGGATCATCGGCGCGGTCATCGGCTACTTCATCGGGCACTGGCTCGGCAACATGCTGTCCTACGAGTACGCCCGGAACTCGCTGTCCGACATGAACGACTTCCCGCTCGTGCTGGGCTACGTGCTCGGCACGATCGGGTGGCTGGGCGGGCTGGGCGTGTTCAACGACCTGTTCCGGCAGATGGCCGGCAAGCCGGTGCCGGTGGCGGAGGAGGACATGACGGCGGCCACCGGGGTGGCCCGCTACTTCCGCTACACCCTCGACCACAAGGTCGTCGGCATCCAGTACCTGTTCGGCATGATCGTCTACTTCCTCACCGGCGGCCTGTTCGCCATGGCCATCCGGACGGAACTGCTGTCGCCGACCTACCACATCATGAGCTCCAGCTCGTACCTCATGGTGGTGGGCGAGCACGGCACGATGATGATGATGATGATGTCGTCGGTCGTGCTCGGGCCGTTCGGCCAGTACCTGCTGCCGCTGATGATCGGCTCCAAGCGGATGGCGTTCCCCCGGCTGGAGGCGCTCGCCTTCTGGCTCACCCCGGCCGCCTACGTGGTCCTGCTGTCCGGCGTGCTGCTGGGTGGCTTCCCGACCGGCTGGACCGGGTACACGCCGCTGAGCGTGCAGGCCACCGAGGGGATGGACTCCTACGCGGTCGCCTTCGGCATCATGGGCGTTTCGCTGATCCTGTCCGGCTTCAACATCTTCGTCACGGCGATCAACTACCGCGCACCCGGCCTGCGCTGGGGCCGGCTGCCGATGTTCGTCTGGTCGATGCTCACGGTCTCGTTCCTCATGGTGCTGTCCGTGCCGGTGCTGGTGGCCGGCCTGTACCTGCTGATCACCGACCGCACCGTGCAGACCGGGTTCTACGTGAACCAGCTGGGTGGCAGCAGCTACCTGTGGGAGAACCTGTTCTGGTTCTTCGGCCATCCGGAGGTCTACATCCTGGCGGTGCCCGGGTTCGGCATCGTGTCCGAGCTGATCCCGGTGTTCTGCCGTAAGCCGCTGTTCGGCTACCGGGTGGCCGGGGCCGGCATGATCGGGGTGGCGCTGCTGTCCTTCTTCGTCTGGCAGCACCACCTGTTCATGAGCGGGATCAACCCGGAGATGCGGCCGCTGTTCATGCTGACCACGGAACTCATCTCCATCCCGACCGGGTTCATCTACCTGGTGGCGATGGGCACGTTCTGGAAAGCGAAGATCCGGTTCACCGTGCCGATGCTGTTCGCGCTCGGGCTGTACTTCAACTTCCTGATCGGCGGGATCTCCGGGGTGTTCCTGTCCGACGTGCCCGCGGACACCACCGAGCACGGCTCGTTCTTCGTGATGGCGCACTTCCACTACACGATCATGGGCGGGCTGATCTTCGCCTTCTTCGGCGCGATCTACTACTGGCTGCCGAAGATGATGGGCATCCGGCTGAACCAGAGGCTGGGCTACATCCACTTCTGGACGATGTTCATCTTCTTCAACTCCACGTTCCTGCCGCTGTTCGCGGTGGGCATGCTGGGCCAGCCGCGCCGGGTGTACGAGTACGCGCGGAACCTGGAAGGGCTGAACGACTGGGTGTCGATCTCCTCGTTCCTGCTCGGGGTGTCGATGCTGATCTTCCTGGTCAACTTCGTCTACTCGACGATGATCGCCCGGGTGCCCGAGGTCGCGAACCCGTGGAACTCGCGCGGCCTGGAATGGCAGACTTCCTCGCCGCCACCACCCGGTAACTTCGAGCACATCCCGGTGGTGCTGTCCGGCCCGTACGACTACGGCGTGAAGGACGCGCCCGCGATCGCCGACCTGCAGCCGCCGGTGGGCGTGGTCAGCGCGTCGTACGCGACCGCCGGCACCGGAGCGGAGGCATAACGCCATGGCGGAGCAGACCACGCAGCCCTCGTCGGAGCTGGACCGGGCCGCCGAAGAAGCCGGCTTCTACCACGAGGCGGCGCTCAACGCGGCGTGGACCGGTGCCCGGTTCGCGATCGGCGCGCTGGGCTTCCTGTACGGGGCCTTCGCGTTCGCCTACTTCTACCTCCGCTCGGTCAACTCGGCCGGGCGGTGGCACGGATCCGGGTACCACGCGCCGCCGATGGGCTACGGCGTGACCATCGTCATCCTCATCGTGGCCAGCGCGGTGATCCAGTACATCGGCCTGATGCGGATCAAGGCCGGGGCGAAGAACGTGTGGCAGGCAGGTGCGCTCGCGGCCCTGATCCTCGGCCTGGTCGCGGTGGCGCTGCAGATCGTCGAGCTGCTCAACCTGCCGTTCCAGCCCGGCAGTTCCGGCTTCTCGTCGGTGTTCACCGGGTTCTACCCGGTGATGCTGGTCAGCTGGCTGGCCGGGATGATCTGGCTGGAGATCCTCTACATGCGCGCCCGGCCGATCCCGCAGATCTTCTTCGTGGAGCAGCCGCCCACGTACGCGGAGGCCTTCGCGGTCCAGCGGTTCCAGTCGTCGCTGAGCGCGTTCACGCTCATCTGGAACTTCCTGGTCATCGTGTCGATCTTTTTCTTCCTGCTGTTCTACGTGTTCTGAGCGGAAAGGAGTGGCCGGTCCGGGCGGGCGCACGGCCGCGTCAGCTACCGGCGGCCGGGCGTCATGAATCTGCTTGTCTCGCACTGGTCGGCCAACGCGGTGGTGCTGGCCGGGTGCCTGCTGGTCACAGCGGTGCACCTGGCCGGGCTGCGCGGGCTGCGCGCGGACGCGCGGCGCGCTGGCGCGCCGCTGCCGCCGGGGCTGGGCGGGCAGGTCACCGCGTTCTACTTCGGGCTGGTCGCGGTCGTGGTGGCGCTGGTGTCCCCGCTGGGGTACTACGCGCTGACCTTCATCTGGGTCCGCACCCTGCAGGCCCTGCTGCTCGCGCTGGTGGCGGCGCCGCTCATCGTGCTGGGGGCCCCGTGGCTGGTGCTGTGGCGGGGGCTCGGGCGGCGGGCGCGCCCGGAGCCGGGCCCGGATGAGCCCGCCGCGGGCGAGCCGCCGCCGCGCTGGCTGAGCTGGCCGGTGGCGGTGACCGCGGCGTTCAACCTGATCTGGTGCGGCTGGTACGTCCCGGTGCTGTACGACGCGGGCCTGCACCACCCCGTGGTGCTGGCCGTGCAGGCGGTCAGCTACCTTGGCGCGGGTGTGCTCTTCTGGCTCCAGCTCATCGGCTCCCGCCCGCTGCGCCCGCAGTTCGGGCCGCTGCACCGGGTGATGCTCATCACGGCCAGCGTCATCGCGGGCACCGTCCTGGGCATGGTGCTCGTCTTCGATCCGCACGTGCTGTACCCCGCCTACCGCCAGATGGGCGGGCACAGCGTGCTCACCGTGCCTGACGACCAGCAGCTCGGCGGGGCCGAGTTGTGGGTGCTCATGCTGTTGCCGTACGTGATAGCTGGTGTCGCCCTCCTGATCCGCTGGGTACATGAGGACGAAGCGGGCGCCGTGTCACGCGGTCTGGAGCGGATGCTCCGGCCGCCCAAGCCCACCTGGCCGGCCCGCACCGGGTGGCGATGATGCTGTCATCCGCTCTCCGCAGGAGGATAGAGTGCACGCAGTGATTCCCCCAGCCGCGCTGGTCGGGTACAACAACGCCTCGGCCGTGATGACGCTGGTCCTGCCCTTGGGCTTCTTCATCGTGGTGATGATCGCGCTGTACTTCGTCTTCACCCGGCCGCATACCGTGCCGGGCCACCGGCCGGTCAGCGGGGCCAGGCCGGTCGCCCCGCACGCCGCGGCGGCCCCCGGTATCGCCGCGGCCACCGGGTTCCCGCTGGCGACGAGCACGGGCGGCACCGAGCCGCTGGCCGACCGCGGCACCCCGCCGGTGGTCGGTGCGGGGTCCGCGGACGCGGCGGCGGCCGAGGCGCCGACCAGCGACGTTCCGCCGGCGGTGCCGCCCGAGAACGCCTCCGGGGAGGCGGCCTCCGGCGGCGGGGAATCCGGCACCCCCGGATCGAGTGACAGCACGGAGGATCCAGCGTGACACCAGCGACCGACGCGCTACCCGTGACCGCGGGGCGCCGCTCCGCCCGGGTGGTCGCCCGGTCGCTCTTCGCCCTGACCAAGCCCAGGATCATCGAACTGCTCCTGGTCACCACGGTGCCCACCATGCTGCTGGCGCAGCGCGGGCTGCCGCCGGTGCGGGTCCTGCTGGTGACGCTGGTGGCCGGCGCCTTCGCGGCGGGGAGCGCGAACACCATCAACTGCTACATCGACCGGGACATCGACGCGGTGATGCGGCGCACCGCACGGCGGCCGCTCAACGGCACCGGCCGCGCCGCAGCGGTGATCAAGCCGGCCGAGGCGCTGGTGTTCGGAGTGGTGCTGGGCGCGCTGGCCACGGTGCTGCTGGGCACCCTGGTGAACTGGCTGTCCGCCGTGCTGGCGGACTGCGCCATCTTGTTCTACGTCTTCGTGTACACCCTCGGGCTCAAGCGGCGGACCCCGTCCAACATCGTGATCGGCGGCGCGGCCGGCTGCTTCCCGGTGCTGATCGGCTGGTCCGCGGTGACCGGCACGGTGAGCCTGCCCGCGGTGGTGCTGTTCGCGGTGATCTTCTTCTGGACACCGCCGCACTTCTGGGCCCTGGCCATGAAGTTCCGTGACGACTACGCGGCGGCCCGGGTACCGATGCTGCCGGTCGTCGCGTCCCCGGCCGAAGTGGCCCGCAAGATCCTCTTCTACTCCTACCTGATGGTGCTCGTCACCCTGGGCCTCGCGCCCTACGCCGGCTGGCTGTACACCGGCGCCGCGGTGCTGCTCGGCGGCTGGTTCCTGGTCGAGGCACACCGGCTGCACACGCGGGTGACCGCGATGCCGGACGCCTGGCCGCCGCCGCCGGCCGCCGCACCAGCGCCGCCTGCCGCGGCCACCGGCGCCACCGCGGCCACCGGGGCCGGCGGCGGGATCGCGGTGGAGGTGGCCGCCCCGGCCGAGGTGGCGGTGGCCGCGGCCGCGCCGGCCGACTCCGGGGTGACCGAAGGCGCTTGCGCCGGCCTGGCCCGGCCCAGCGTGAACCCGGCCCCGATGCGCCTGTTCCACCTGTCCATCGCCTACCTGACCCTGCTGTTCGCGGTCATCGCGGTCACCGCGGTGCTGCCCTGGGGCCGCTGGTAGACAGCTGCGGCAGTCGCACCACCGCGCGCAGCCCGGGCGCGGCGTCCTCCAGCCACGCCGAGCCACCGTGGGCCTGCGCGGTGGCCCGGACGATGGCCAGGCCCAGCCCGGCCCCGCCCGCGCCGCCGGCCTCCCGGCTCCGGTCGGTGTCCAGCCGGGTGAACCGGCCGAACGCCCGCTCCCGGTCGGCGGGCGGGATCCCCGGGCCGTCGTCGGCCACCGTCAGCCGGGCGCTCGCCCCGTCCGGCACCACCGATACGCCCACCCGGGACCCTGCATAACGGGCCGCGTTGTCGATGAGGTTGCCGAGCATCCGGCGCAGCCCGTCCGGGTCCCCGCTGACCAGGCAGGGCTGTCCCTCGGTCAGCAGCACCGGGATCCGGGCGCCGGCGTACCGGGCGACTTCCTCGCGGGCCAGGCCGGCCAGGTCGACCGGCCGTGACTGCCGGGGGCGGCTCCGTTCGTCCAGCCGGGCCAGCACCAGCAGGTCCTCGGCCAGCTGGGCCAGCCGGAGCGTGTCGGCCAGCACGTCCGCCGCGGTCTGCGGCCAGTCCTGGCTGTCCGGGTGGTCCAGCGCCACCTCCAGCTGGGTGCGGATGCTGGCGATCGGGCTGCGCAGTTCGTGAGCGGTGTCGGAGATCAGGCCCCGCTGGCGTTCCTGGGCCGCGCCCAGCCGCGCGAGCATGTCGTTGAGCGTGATGGCCAGGCTGCGGACCTCGTCCTGGGCCACGGGCACGGCGAGGGCGTGTGGCCGGCCGGTCCGGGTCACCTCCTCCGCGCCGCGGCGCAGTTCCGCGACGGGCCGCAGGGTGGAGCCCACGATCACCCAGCTCGCCCCGGCCAGCAGCAGGAGCAGCAGCGGCATGCCGGTAGCCAGCGCCCGGCCCAGGATGGCCAGGCTGTCGCCGACCTGCGCGTAGGCGACAGCGGCGATCACGGTGCCGCCGTCCCGGGTCCGGGCGGTGGCCACCCGGACCGGACCGGCCAGGCCGTAAGGGCGGCCGTTCAGGAACACGGTGCGGCCGTCCCGGGCGTTGGCGGCCGCCTGCGCGGGGGGCAGCAGCGGCAGCAGCCGGTCGGCGTCCGGTGACACGTCCACGATCCGGCCCTGGGCGTCGAGCACCTGCACGCTGAGCGTGCCCGGCGCCACCGGCACCGGGTCGGGCAGGCGGCCCGTGTCGGCCAGCGCGGCGACCTCGGCGGCGCCCTGGCGAGCGGAGTTGTCCAGCCCGTGGGTCAGCGACACCGCGAGCGCGATGCTCAGCAGCAGCGCCGCCGCGGCCAGGGCCAGCGCCAGCCCCGCGGTGGAGGCCAGCGTGATCCGGGCCCGGAGGCTGCGCCGCCGCCACCAGTCCGCCAGCCAGCGCACGTGTCTCCTCCCGGGCCGGCCAGCCAGGTCAGCCGCCGTCGGCGGCCAGCCGGTATCCAGCCCCGCGAACGGTCTGCAGTGCGGCCCGGCGGTACGGCGTGTCGATCTTGCGCCGCAGGTAGCCGGCGTACACCTCGACCACGTTCAGGTCCAGCGAATCGTAGCTGTCCCACACGTGCTCCAGCAGTTCCGACTTCGACACCACCTGGCCGGGGCGCCGCATCAGGTACTCCAGCACGGCGAACTCCCGGGCGGTCAGGCTGATCTCCTCCTCGCCGCGACGCACCCGCCGGGTGGCCGGGTCGAGGGACAGGTCCCCGGCCCGGAGCAGCGCCGGCCGGGGCACCGCGCCGCGGCGCAGCAGGGCGCGCAGCCGGGCGGCCAGCACCACGTAGGAGAACGGCTTGGTCAGGTAGTCGTCGGCGCCCAGGTCCAGGCCGTCCGCCAGGTCATACTCGCCGTCCTTGGCCGACAGGATCAGGATCGGCACCCAGTTTTCCTCGGCGCGCAGCTGCTGGCATACCGCGTACCCGGACATTTTGGGCAGCATCAGGTCCAGCACCACCGCGTCATAGTCACCCTCGCGGGCGGCGTGCAGGCCGTCCTCACCGTTGTGGGCCAGGTCCACGGCGAATCCCTCGGCCGCCAGTCCCCGCCGCACGGCCGCGGCCAGCCGCTGTTCGTCCTCCACGACGAGCACTCGCACGGCCCCGAGCGTACCCGGCCGGGCGGCGCTCACAGGTAACGCTCAGGGAGCGTGCTGCATGATGGGAAACAGCGGGCGCGGGACCCACGTTCGGGCCTCGCGCGGATGATCAGCGGGGTCCGGGCCGTCCGGCCCCGGCTGACGACGAGCACAGAAGTGAGGTTCGCGATGACAGCGCTGCCGATGTTTTCCCGGCGCGCGAGGTGGCTGGCCCCGGTCGGGGCGGTGGCCATCGCCGGCGCCGTGACGGCCGGATCCATGATCAGCGTCGCCCAGGCCTCTCCCGAGCTCCCCGCGCGCACCCCGGCCCAGCTGCTGGCCGCGGTGGCCGGGCAGACCGCCCCGCCGCCGGCGTTCACCGGCACCGTGGTGGAAACGGCCAACCTGGGCATTCCGCAGCTGCCCGGGGCCAGCAACCAGAATTCCCCGGTCTCCCTGCTGTCCGGGAACCACACCGTGAACGTCTGGTACGCCAGCCCGCAGCGGTTCCGGCTGTCGGTGCCGGTGACCATGAGCGAGACCGACCTGATCCGCAACGGCCGCCAGGCGTGGGAGTGGCAGAGCAGCACGAACAGCGTGACCCGGATGCAGCTGCCCGCCAGGTCGGCCGCTGGCGAGGCCACCCCGGCGCCCGCCACCATCCCGCTGACCCCGCAGCAGGCCGCCAGCCAGGCGCTCAAGGCGGTCGGGCCGAGCACCACCGTCAGCGTGCAGCGCACCGTGACGGTGGCCGGGCAGCCCGCCTACCAGCTGTCGCTCAGCCCGAAGTCCAGCGGCTCCCTCGTCGGCCGGGTGACGATCGCCATCGACGCGGCGAAGAACGTGCCGCTGCGGGTGCAGGTGTTCGCGCGCGGCGCGCACAACCCGGCCTTCCAGGTCGGCTTCACCCGCATCTCGTACGTCACCCCGGCCGCGGGCAACTTCAGCTTCACCCCGCCGCGGGGCGCCACGGTGAAGACGGTCACCGTGCCGGCCGGCGGGGCCGACCACCGCGCGGCGGCCGGCCAGGCGGCCGGGCAGGGGCAGGTCGTCGGCCAGGACTGGCTGTCGGTGGCGGTGCTGCCGGCTTCGGCGCTGAGCGGGCTCACCAGCATGGCGGGCACGGCCGGCGGCCAGGCGGCCCAGTCCGTGGCGCCGGGCGCCGGCGGCAGCCGTGACGGGGCCGCGATAGCGGGGGCCCTGCTCGGCTCGGCCAAGGCCGTGCACGGCGCCTGGGGCAGCGGCAGGCTGCTGCGCACCAGCCTGGTCTCGCTGCTGATCACCGACAACGGGCACGTGCTCGTGGGCGCGGTGACCCCCGCGGTGCTGTACCAGGCCGCGGCGGGCGTCAAGTGAGCACCCGCTGAGGTGAGCAGCCACCAGGCAGGGACGGAGGCGGCGCAGGCCAGCGCGCCGGCCGGCGCCGCCCCCGCAGGCCCGGAAGCGCTCACCGGGGCACCGGCCGCCCAGCCGGACCCGGGCCTGAACCCGGCGGCCACCCCGGATGGGCCGGCCGGGGCGGCCATCGTCACCACCGGGCTGACCAAGCGGTTCCGCAGCGGCCAGCTGGCCGTGGCGGACCTGGCGATGGTGGTCCCGCGCGGCAGCGTCTACGGGTTCCTCGGGCCGAACGGGTCCGGCAAGACGACGACGATCCGGATGCTGCTCGGCCTGGTCTACCCGACCCGGGGCAGCGTCTCGCTGCTCGGCGTGCCCATGCCCCGCGGCGCGACGGCGGTGCTGCACCGGGTGGGCTCCCTCGTCGAGGGCCCGGCGTTCTACCCGCAGCTGTCCGGCTGGGACAACCTGGCCCGGATGGACGCCGCCGACCGCGCCGCCGACCCGCGGACCGCCCCGGCCCGGATCGGTGCCGCGCTGGAGCGGGTCGGCCTGCTGGCCGCGCGGCGGAAGCATTTCCGGGCCTACTCCCTCGGCATGAAGCAGCGGCTGGCCGTCGCGGCCAGCCTGCTCCAGCCGCGGGAGCTGATCATCCTGGACGAGCCGACCAACGGGCTCGACCCGCAGGGCACCCGGGAGGTGCGCAGCCTGATCCGGGAGATCGCCACCGACGGGATCACCGTGCTGGTCTCCTCACACCTGCTGGCCGAGGTGGAGCAGATCTGCACCCAGGTCGGCGTGATGCGCACCGGGCAACTGGTGTTCCAGGGCCCGCTGGAGGAACTGCGCGCCCGCGGCGCCGCCCGGATCTGCGTCCGGACACCGGAACCGATGCGGGCCGCAGAGGTGCTCGGCCGGCTGGGCCTGGCCGACGCCATGGCGGGCGCCGGGGAGGCGACCGCGATGCTGGGCGACACCGCCCCCGAGCACGTCTGCCGCGAGCTGGTCTACGCCGGTGTGCCGGTGGCCGGGCTGGACACGCCCCGGCCCAGCCTGGAGGACCTGTTCGTCGGGCTGACCGGGGAGGGCTTCGATGTCGACGGCTGACCTGGCCACCGCCCCGGGCGGCCGCGCGCTGGGCGCCGGTGATCGCGCTCCGGGGGCCGTTAGGCAATGGAACCGGCTGTTGCGGTCAGAACTGCGCCTTATCTTCCGGCGCTGGCGCAACCTGGCGCTGCTCGGCGTACTGGCCGTGCTGCCGATCGTGCTGGGCATCGGGCTGCGGGTGTCCACGCCGCACGGTGGGGGAGGGGGCGGCCCTGGTGCGGCGTTCTTCGCCCAGCTGGCCGGGAACGGGGTGTTCCTGTCCTTCCTCGCGCTGACCATCCTGCTCACCCTGGTGCTGCCGCTGGCGATGGCCGTGGTGGCCGGGGACTCCATCGCCGGGGAGGCCGGCGCCGGGACGCTGCGTTACCTGCTCACCGTGCCCGCGGGGCGGGTCCGGCTGCTGACGGTCAAGTACGCCGCGGTGGTGATCTTCGGGCTGGCCGCCTGCCTGCTGGTCGCCGCGGTGTCGCTGATCATGGGCGTCATCCTGTTCCCGGTCGGGCCGGTGACGCTGCTGTCCGGGACCACGGTGCCGCTGGCCGAAGGGCTGCTCCGGCTGCTGTTCGTGACGCTGTACGTGACGGCCGGCATGGCCGCGCTGGGCGCCATCGGGCTGGCCATCTCCACGCTGACCGAGCATCCCATCGGGGCGATCGCCGCCACCCTGGTCATCGCGGTGGCCAGCGAGGTGACCGACCAGGTAGCGCAGTTCGCGGTGATCCACCCCTACCTGCCGACGCACTTCTGGCTGTCGTTCGACTCGCTGCTCCGCTCGCCGGTCGCCACCGGGGACCTGCTGCACGGGCTGCTGTCCTTCGCCGCCTACATCGTGATCTTCGGCTCGCTCGCCTGGGCCCGCTTCACCAGCGCCGACGTCACCAGCTGAGCCGGGGGCCGAGCGGGCGCATGTCGGGGCCGAGTTCGTAGGCCAGCGGCACGCCGGTGGGAATGTCCAGCCGGGCGATCTCCCCGTCGGGGATCCGCTCGAGGTGCTTGACCAGTGCCCGCACCGTGTTGCCGTGCGACGCGACCAGCACGCACGGGCCGGTGCGCAGGTCCGGGACGATGGCGTCGGACCAGTACGGCAGCAGCCGCGTGGTCACGTCCCGCAGCGACTCGGTGCGGGGCCGCTGCGCGGGCGGGATGGCCGCATAGCGAGGGTCGGCGAATTGCGAGAACTCGGCGTCGTCCGGCAGCGGCGGGGGCGGCTCGGCATAGGACCGCCGCCACCGCATGAACTGGTCCTCGCCGACCTCCGCGCGAACCTCCTCCTTGTTCCGGCCCTGCAGCGCCCCGTAGTGGTTGGAGTTGAGCCGCCAGGACCGGCGGACCGGGATCCAGTCGCGGTCGCACTCGGCCAGGACCAGCTCCGCGGTGCGGATGGCCCGGCGCTGCAGCGAGGTGTGCGCCAGGCCGGGCAGCAGGCCGCGCTCCGCCAGCAGCAGGCCGGCCCGGCGGGCCTGCTGCTCCCCGGCCGGGCTCAGCGGCACGTTGACCCAGCCGGTGAACAGGTTGGCGGCGTTCCACTCGCTCTCCCCGTGCCGCAGGACCACCAGCCGGTACGGGCCGCGGCGCCGGGCCAGGTCCGGCACCCGGTCAGGCCTTGAGGCCCGGGAAGTCCTCTTCCCAGAACTCCAGGGTGCCGCGTGGCCCGGCGCTGGCACCGGGGGGCACGGCGGAGCCGCCGTCCCCGGGGCCGGGCGCTCCGAGCCGTTCCGTTTCCTGGGTGCGCAGTTCCACCCGGCGGATCTTGCCGGAGATCGTCTTCGGCAGGTCACTGAACTCCAGCCGGCGCACCCGCTTGTAGGGGGCCAGCCGCTGCCGGGCGTGGGCCAGGATGGCCAGCGCCGTCTCCGGCGACGGGTCCCAGCCGGCGGTCAGCGTCACGTACGCCTTGGGCACCGCGAACCGCATCGGGTCGGGCGACGGCACCACCGCGGCCTCGGCCACCGCCTCGTGCTCGATCAGCACGCTCTCCAGCTCGAACGGGGAGATCCGGTAATCACTGGCCTTGAACACGTCGTCGGTCCGGCCGATGTAGGTGAGGTAGCCGTCCTCGTCGCGGCTGGCTACGTCGCCGGTGTGGTAGTAGCCGTCGCGCATCGCCTCCGCGGCGCGCTGCGCGTCACCCCGGTAGCCGGTCATCAGGCCGAGCGGGCGGCGGGACAGGTCCAGGCAGATCTCACCCTCCCCGGCGGGCTGGCCGGTCATCGGGTCCACCAGCACCACGGTGTACCCGGGCAGCGGGCGGCCCATCGAGCCCAGCCGGACCGGCTGGCCCGGGGTGTTGCCCACCTGGGCGGTGGTCTCGGTCTGCCCGTAGCCGTCCCGGACGGTGCGGCTCCAGGCCCGGCGGACCTGCTCGATCACCTCGGGGTTGAGCGGCTCCCCGGCGGCCACGCACTCGCGCAGCGATGTCACGTCGCAGCTGGCCAGGTCGGCCTGGATGAGCAGCCGCCACACGGTGGGCGGCGCGCACAGCGAGGTGACCCCGCACTCGCCGATCGCGTCCAGCAGGACCTGGGCCGAGAACCGTTCGTGCCCGAGCACCAGCGCGGTCGCGCCCGCGTTCCACGGCGCGTACACGTTGCTCCACGCGTGCTTGGCCCAGCCCGGGGACGAGATGTTCAGGTGCACGTCGCCGGGCTGCAGGCCGATCCAGTACATCGTGGACAGGTGCCCCACCGGGTACGAGGCGTGGGTGTGTTCCACCAGCTTGGGCTGCGCGGTGGTGCCCGAGGTGAAGTAGAGCAGCAGCGGGTCGCTGGCCCGGGTCACGCCGTCCGGGACGAACCGCTCATCGGCGGCGGCCGACTCGGCGAACCCGTGCCATCCCGCCGGGGCGGACCCGAAGCCGAGGCTCACCGCGATCTTCGTCCAGTCGCCCGGCACGTCCGCGAACCGTTCCGCCAGCGCCGTCTCGGTGACCACGTGCCGGACGTCGCCGCGGACCACCCGGTCGGCCAGGTCCTCCGGCCCGAGCAGCGTGCTGGCCGGGATGATCACCACGCCGAGCTTCATGGCGGCCAGGATGACCTCCCACAGCGGGGCGATGTTGCCCAGCATCAGCAGCAGCCGGTCGCCGCGCCGGGCACCGAGCCCGCGCAGCCAGTTGGCCACCTGGCTGGACCGGGTGGAGAACGCGCCGTAGCTCATCCGGGCCGCGGCCTCGGTATCCGCCACGATGCGCAGCGCATCACGGTCCGGGTGCTCCGCCGCGATCACATCGAACCAGTCGAGGGCCCAGTTGAACTCGTCCAGCCGCGGCCAGGAGAACCCGGCCAGCGCCGCGCCGTAGTCCACCCGGTGGGCCAGCAGCAGGTCACGGGCGGAGCGGAAGGCAAGCGTCGGTGATTGCGCATCGGTCATGTGGTCATGGTGGCAGGTCCGCGCGCCGTACGGGAGTGGTCAGCCGGTGCGGTAGCGCGGCGGGTCCGGCGCGCGCGGCAGGCTGAGGGCGCATGTCGGCCGCGCACGGTAGCGTCGGGTCATGCCCCCCGTGCAGAACGGCGTGCCCGACGTTCCGGAGCTGCTGGCCGCCGGCGTGGCCGGGATCGGTGGCGCGGAGCGGCCCGGGCAAGTGGCGATGGCCGAGGCGGTGGAGAAGAGCCTGCGGGACGGCGGGCATCTCGCCGTCCAGGCTGGTACCGGGACCGGGAAGTCGCTCGCCTACCTGGTGCCCGCGATCGCGCACGCCATGTCCACCGGGACCGCGGTGGTGGTGGCCACGGCCACCATCGCGCTGCAGCGCCAGCTGATCGACCGGGACCTGCCCCGGCTCAGCGAGGCGCTGGCCCCGCTGCTCGGCCGGGAGCCGGTGTCCGCGATCCTCAAGGGCCGCCGTAACTACCTGTGCCTGCACCGGCTCAAGTCCGGCGCCCCGGAGGAACCCGCCGACATGCTATTCGACCCGGGCGCGGTGTCCGCGGTCGGCCGGCAGGTGCAGCGGCTGGCCGAGTGGGCCGAGACCACCCGCACCGGGGACCGGGACGAGGTGGTGCCCGGGGTGGACGAACGGGCCTGGCGCCAGGTCTCGGTGCCCGCGCCGGAGTGCATCGGCGCCCAGCGGTGCCCGTTCGGCTCCCGGTGCTTCGCCGAGAAGGCCCGCGAGGCGGCCGGCCAAGCGGACGTCGTCGTGACCAACCACGCGCTGCTCGCCATCGACGCGCTGGAGGACTACCCGGTCCTGCCCGAGCACGACGTGGTCATCATCGACGAGGCCCACGACCTGGTGAACCGGGTCACCACGCAGGCGGCGGGCGAACTGTCCGCGCCCGCCGCGGACATCGCCGCGCGGCGGGCCGGGCTGGCGTCCGCGGAAGCCGCCGGGCGGCTGCGGACGGCCGGGGAGGCTCTCGCGGTGCTGCTGCCTGGGGTCCGTGAGGGCCGGCTCGACGTGCTGGACGACGCGGTGGGCACGGCGCTGGCCGCGCTGCGCGACGCGGCCGCCGAGTGTGCCACCGAGGTCCGGGCCAGCGCCAGGGAGAGCGGTGGCGCCAGCGGGGCCCAGGACGGCGAGGGCGCGGACCAGCTGGCCGCGGTCCGGGCCGCGCTGGCCATGCTGGATGACCTGACGCGGACGGCAGAACGGATTCTGGCCGCGTTCGGGCCGCCGATCCCGGAGCGCCGCGAAGTGGTCTGGCTGGACCCGGCCGGGCCGGAGCAGCGCCGCCCGGCGACCCTGCACGTCGCGCCGCTGGAGGTCGGCGGGCTGCTCAGCGAGCGGCTGTTCCGCCGCCGCCGGGTGGTGCTCACGTCGGCGACGCTGGTGCTGGGCGGCTCGTTCCAGCCGCTGGCCCGGCAGTGGGGGCTGCCCGCCCTGCCGTCGGCCCCGGACGCGCCGGCGGCAGCGGGGGAAGCCGGGGAGACCGCGGGAGCCGGGGAAGCCGCCGGGACCGGCGACGGTGACCTGGCCTGGACCGGGCTGGACGTCGGATCGCCGTTCGACCATCCGCGGCACGGGATCCTGTACGTGGCCCGGCACCTGCCCCCGCCCGGCCGGGACGGCCTGCCCGCCGCCTACCTGACCGAGCTGCGCGAGCTGATCACCGCCGCTGGGGGCCGGACCCTCGGGCTGTTCTCCTCGATGCGGGCGGCCCGGCAGGCAGCGGCGGAACTCCGGGCCGAACTCGACGTGCCGCTGCTCTGCCAGGGTGAAGACGCCACCGCCCAGCTGATCCGCCTGTTCACCGAGGACGAGCCGACCTGCCTGTTCGGCACGCTGTCGCTGTGGCAGGGCGTGGACGTGCCCGGCCCGTCGCTGCAGCTGGTCGTCATCGACCGGATTCCCTTCCCGCGGCCCGACGACCCGCTGGCGTCCGCGCGGCAGCGGGTGGTGGGGGCCCGCGGCGGAAACGGTTTCATGTCCGTCGCGGTGTCCCACGCGGCGCTGCTGCTCGCCCAGGGGGCGGGCCGCCTGCTGCGCACCATGGAGGACCGGGGCATGGTCGCCGTGCTGGACCCGCGGCTGGCCACGGCCCGGTACAGCGGTTTCCTGCGCGCCACGTTGCCGCCCTACTGGGCCACGACCGACCCGGAGGTCGCCCGGGGCGCGCTGCGCCGGCTGGCGGCACGCGCTTCCTGACCAGGAGTGTCCGGCGGGTATTGCCGCCAGCCACGTCCCGGCGGACGGTTTCGGGCAAACTTGCGTCTGTGGATCAGTTACGGGAGGCATCGGTCGTGGGGGGCCGATTCCGGCTCATAGCGCCGGTCGGGGCCGGGGGCCCGGGCCGGGTGTGGCGGGCTGCCGACTGGATGTCCCGTCATGACGTCGCGGTCAAGGTGCTGGATGCATCCCCGGCTGGTGACGCGGTGGCCCAGGCCCGGTTCCGCCTCGTGGCCCGCACGGTGGTCCAGTTGTCCGGGCCGGGCGTAGCCCCGGTGCACGAGTACGGTGAGGTCCCGCTGCCTGAGGGAACGGTGCTGCCCTACGTGGTCCGGGACCTGGTGGAAGGGCCGACCCTGGCCGAACGGCTGGCCGAGGGGTCACTGCCCGCCGGCGAGGCGCTGCGGGTGGTCGCGGCGGTCGCCGGCGCGTTGGCCGCCGCGCACCGGGCCGGCGTCCCGCATGGCCACCTCACCCCGGCGAACATCGTGCTGGGGCCGGACGGGGTGCGGGTCACCGACTTCGGCCTGTGGGCGCTGCGACGGCACCGCGGTGACGGGATGGAACCCAGCGGGTTGTCGTTCCAGGCCCCGGAACTGGCCGGCGGCGGGGCGGCCACGCCGGCCGCCGACATGTACGCGCTCGGCGTCGTGTTCATTGCCTGCCTGGCCGGCATCGGCCACCGGCCGGCTGGGGCGGATGACGCCCCGCCCGGGACCGGCCCCGGAACCGGTGCGGAACGCGGAGTCTCCGGCGGCTCCGCGGGTACCGGCGGGCGGGGTGCGCCGTTCGACACGACCGCGCTGGACTCCGTGCCGCCCGGCCTGGCCGCCATGTGGGCCGCCTGCCTCAGCCCCAGCCCCATGGAACGGCCCAGTGCGGCCCACGCGGCCGTGATGTCCCGGCAGCTGTTGTCCGGTGACCGGCCCGGCGACACCTGGGCCCGCGCCGCCGACCCGGTGGTCGCGCTGGATCGGCCGGCCTGGCCGGGGCCGCCGCGGGATCAGGCGGGCGGCGCCGGTTCGTCCCGGCTCGCCCCGGCGCCTTCCGCTGGGGCCGCTCCCGAGGCCGACGGTGCGCCCGCCGCAGCTGATGACCCGGCCACGGCCGCCGCCTCCGCGCAGGCCGCCAGCCCGGCTCCGGCCGGGTCACCTGCGCCCACGGCTCATCCCGGCCCGGCGGAGCAGCCGGGCCGGGCTCGTGCGCCGGCCCCGGCGGGCGCGCGCGCCCCGGCCGGCGGCTCGCCCCCGGACGAGCTGGCCCGCCGTCGCCGGGGCCGCCCGCGGCACCGGCGGCTGGTCACCGTCGGCGGGGCGGCCACCGGCGCGACGGCGGCCGCCGCCGTGGTGGCCGTGCTGGTGTTCTCGCTGAGCGGCCGGCCAGCCAGCCCCGGTGCCGCCGCCGCCCACACGTCCCGGGCCCAGATCTCAGCGGGCGCCCAGCCGAGCCTGGTGCCGACCGGGCACGGGCCGACTCCGGAAGTGACCCGGCCGGTACTGGCGTCGACCGCGCCGCCGGGCTCGTCCGGTTCCCCGGCGCCCCCGCTGACGCCGCTGGCCGCGGTCAGCCAGCTCACCCGGACCATCAGCGCCGACGTGGCCGCGGGCCAGATGCGGCCGGACGTCGGACTGGACTTCGACAACCTGCTCCAGCCGGTGCGCACCGAACTCGCGCAGGGCCAGCCGACCCCGGTCGCCCAGCTGGCCGTCACCCTGCGGGGCAAACTCTGGACCCGGGTCAGCGAGGGCGCCATCACGCTGGCCGCCGCCGACGTGCTGGACAGCGAGATCAGCGCGCTGTCCAGGAGCGCCGCGAGTTCGTGATGCTGACCTGACCACATCCCGCTGCGGGCCAGGTCAGCAGCGCCAGGGGCAGGGCGGGCGGCCCGGGCGCAGGGCCGGGCCGCCCGCCGCTGCGGTCAGTTGTTGGCGCAGGCGGTCCCGTTGACGGACAGCACCGTGGGCGCCGGGTCCTGGCCGGTGTCCGTCCCGTTGAACCCGATGCTGACCGAGCCGCCGTTCGCGGCGATGGTGGAGTTCCAGCTGGCGGCCTGCACGGTCACGTTCTGGCCGCTTTGCGACCAGGTGCCGTTCCAGCCGCCCTGCACCGCCTCCCCGGCCGCCGGGAAGGTGAAGGTGAGCGTCCACGGGCTGATCGCCGCGGCCCCCCGGTTGGTGATCGTGATGGACGCCCCGAAGCCGCCCGGCCAGCTGCTCGTCACCGCGTAGTGCACCGCGCAGCCGCTACCCGCCGGCGGGGGCACGGTGAACGTCACCGGCGCGGATGGCAGCGAGGTGTTGCCGTGGCTATCCACCGCGACCACGTCGTAGGTGTAGCTGGCCCCGACGGTCAGCCCGGACAGCGACAGCGAGGTGGAGCTGGTCGTGCCGGCCAGCGTCGTGCTGCCGCCGCTGCCCTGCTGGTACACCTTGTAGCTGGCGACCGGGTAGGTCCCGGCGGCGGCGGCCGGCCAGTTCAGCGTGGCGGCGCCCGAGGTGTTGCTTGATGTGCTGGAGGACAGCCCGGACACGGTGGGCTGGCCCGGGGCGCCCGGGGCGGTCACGCCGCTGCCCCCGCTGCCGGGGATCTGCACCACCGTCAGCGAGTACGGCTGCACCGTCACCGCGGAGGCGGAACTCTGCGTGGCCGAGGTGATCGACTTGGCGTTGAGCCCGTAGGTGTAGACGGTGGGGGAGCCGGCCGGGGTGAAACCGCTGTAGGACAGGTTCACCGTGTAGGAGTTGCTGGGATCCTCGTTGTCGACGAGCACGTCGAGTGATCCGCCCGCCCGGCGCACCGCGTGCACCCGCACCAGCGCGTTGCCGGAGGTGGAGGTGACCATGGTGTCGCCCGGCGCGCCCAGCTTGCTGAGCATCTGGACGCCGTAGTACGAGGCGAACGGGGTCTCCGGGGCGGGCTCGGTGTACCCGCTGCCGTTGCTGCCGTTGGAGAACATCCCGGAGTCGCCGTAGTCGGTGGCGCCGTTGACGGTGGTCACCGTCCCGACGCCGTTGTGCTCGTCCCAGTAGTTGACGTTGGTCGCGCCGTTCTCCAGCCAGCTCATGTACATGTCCGGGGTGAACAGGGCGCCCGGCTGGGTGTCCATGTCGATGGTGGAGTTCGTCTCGGTCACGATGACCGGCACGCTGGCCGCGTTGGAGATCCCGGCGTACTGGGCGATCTGGCTGTGCAGCGTGCTCATGATCCCGGCGATGTCCTGAGGATCGGTGAGCATGCTGGCCGCCGACGATCCGCCCGGGTAGTAATGCACGATCACGCACTGGGTCTGTGACCCGAGGGCGCTCAGCACCGTCTGGTTCCATGACTGCGGGTACTCGGAGTTCGTCACCCCGTCCGGCCAGAAGCCGGGGGTGGTCACCACCGCGCACACCTTGGCCGACGGGTCCGCCGCGTGGATGGCCGAGATGTACTGCAGCACGTTGGCCGCGTACTCCTTGGGCCCGCAGTTGTAGGTCTGCGACGGCTCGCTGCCGACCGTGACCGGGCTGCCGTTCAGCGAGGTCTTGCAGTGGGAGTCGACCTCCCAGTTGGCACCGTAGGTGCCGTTGCCGTACACCTCGTTGCCGATCTCCCAGTACTTGACGTGGTCGCCGTTGGCCACCGCGCTCGCCGTCCAGGCCGAGGCGAGCGAGGTGGTGCCGGTGCCGTAGTTCACCGTGATGACCGGCTCGGCCCCGGCCGCCTTCGCGGTTGTCTGGAAACTGGACCAGCCGGTGTTCGGGGCAACGTAGCCGCCGGCCACGGCGGTGCCGGTCTGCCAGTTGTAGATGTCGGAGTAGGAGCCGCCCGGGTACCGCAACGCGTCGATCCCGGCCGCTTTGAGCAGGCTCGGGATCGGCGCGTCGTTCATGTAGCTGTCGTAGACGGCCGCGCCCAGGCCGATCGCGTCAGACGGGATGGTTCCCAGCCCGGAGGTCGCGTTCACCGTGACGCTGTCCGTCAGGGTGGCGGCGGCCGCCCGCGGGGCGGCCACCCCGGCTAATGCGGCGGCGGCCAGCGCCGCACCGGCCAGCGCCGCCAGGCCCCTTCTGGCCAGGTGCGCCTGGCTCCCTCTACCCTGCATCGCGGTTTCTCCCTTGCGATGTCGTGGCCGCCACGCTGACCGCGGTGGCAATCAAGACCTTTCGTAAGAGGCAGCCCGCGCGGCGTCCAGCGACCACGTCGAAGCGCTTCAACCGGCCCCGCCCAGCCGGGCGCCCGTGCAGGTCAGCGCGCCGGTCGCCGGTGGCCGGCCAGGGATGTGAAATGTAACCAAGCAGGCGGCCGGCCCAGGCGACAGCCCGGCGGCCACCCGCTCTGGCCGCCGGGCGGGGCCGGTCAGGCGGAGTCGCGGATCACGAGCTCGGTGTCGAGTACCACCCGGGTCGGCTCCTGGCCGCCGCGGGCGATGAGGGCCAGCAGCTCGCTGGCCATCCGGGCACCCATCGCCTCGACCGGCTGCCGGATCGTGGTCAGTTTCGGGTCGGTGTGCTGGGCCAGCGGCGAGTCCTCGAAGCCGATGACGGCCACGTCGTCCGGTACCCGGCGGCCGGCCCGGCGCAGCGCGCCCAGCACGCCGGCCGCCATCAGGTCCGAGGCGGCGAACACCGCGTCGAGGCCGGGCCTGCGGTCCAGCAGCCGGTACAGCCCGTGCTCGGCCGAGACCCGGCCGAAATCCCCGAACACGATCAGGTTCGGGTCGGCCAGGCCGGCCTCGCCCATGGCGGCCCGGTAGCCGGCCAGCCGGTCCGCGCCGGGGGCCATGTCCGGCGGCCCGGCGATCGTCGCGACCATCGTCCGGCCGGTCTTGATCAGGTACTCGACCGCCATCCGGGCCCCGCCGGCGTTGTCCGCGTTGACGTAGGAGACGCTCTCGTCGGTGTTGAACGGGCGGCCGCCCAGTACCACCGGCACGCCCAGGCTGCGCAGGTCCAGCGGCCGCTTGCCGTGCATGCTGACCAGCAGCGTCCCGTCCACGTGCCCGCTGCGCAGGTAGCGGGACGCGATCTGGTAGTCCCGCGGGGAGTGCGCGGTCAGCAGGACCAGCTGGATGCCGCGGGCCGACAGCTCCCGGCTGACGCTGCGCAGCATCAGCGGGAAGTAGGGCTCGGAGAACACCCGTGCGTTGTCCTCGCACACCATGAACGCGATCGACCCGGTCCCGCGCGCGGCGGAGGCCCGGGGGGCCCGGTTGCGCACGTAACCGAGCTGGGTGATCGCGGCCTCGACCAGCTGCCGTGTCTCCGGCCGTACCCGGGCCGACCCGGTGAGCACCCGCGATGCGGTCGCCGGTGATACCCCGGCCTGCTGCGCTACGTCAGCTAGTTTGGGCCGTAATTTCGTGTCCGCACCCGGCACGCCAGCCTCCTCGCCAGCCATTCACCGAGGGCGGCGAAAATAGGCGGCCGAAGCCTAGCGCGAGTGGCATGGTGCCTATGTCGCGCACCCGGTTTTGTATCCTGAGAGTTACGGATATGAAAACTCTCTGCTGAATATTCGTGCCAAATTCACGCCGCTGTCAAGGGCCCAGCGCCCCCCGTCCCGCCGAAGAGGCCGCATGCCAGCGGCGCCCGCTGCGGGCGTGAAAGTTTCAGGCCGCGCCCACCTGGGATCTTTACGACATGGGCCGCCGGCCGTTCAGACCGCCGCGAGAATGTCGATCACGAATACCAGGGTGTCGTGCGCGCCGACAAGGGGCGGGTCGCCGGCCTGGCCGTAGCCGAGGGCGGGCGGCACCACCAGGAGCACCCGGCTGCCGACCGGCAGCCCGCCGAGGCCCTGGTCCCACCCCGCGATCACCTGGCCGCCGCCCAGCTGGAACGCCTGCGGGTAGCCGTGCGCCCAGCTGGAAGCGAACACTTTCCCGGTCCGCCACACCACCCCGGCGTAGTGCACCACCACGGTCTGGCCGTTGAGAATGGGGTGGCCGTGCCCGCGGACGAGCACCGTGCGGACCAGCCCGGCGGGCGGGCGGGCGGAGCGGGGCGGGGTGATCACCGGCCCCTGGCCGGCCCAGCGCACCGCGGGCTCGTTAGCGCCCGGGCGATACGGCGCCGTGGTGCCGGCCGCGCGGTCGCGCTCCGGGACGGCGCCCAGCAGGTCGAAGACGAAGACGAGGGTGTCGCTGGGCATGATGTTGGCCTGCGGGTCGCCGAGGCGGCCGAAGCCCTCCCGCGGCGGCACCACCATCAGCACCCGGCTGCCGATCCGCTGCCCGGCCAGGTGCCGCCACGCGGGCAGCGCGGAAGTCAGCGGCAGGCCCTGCGGCTGCCGGTTGGTGTAGCTGTCCATGACTTCGCGGTCGCCGGCCCAGACCTTGCCCTGGACGTTGAACAGCACGTAGTCGCCGGGCCGCACCACCGGCCCGCGGCCCGGGATGAGGGTGTGCACGATCAGCTGCCGGGACGGGGTGCCGCCGGGGATGGTGACGATGGGATCGGTGCCGAACCGGCCGGAAACCCCGGGCACCGGCACCGGGGCGGGAGCCGCCCCGCAACTGGCCGTGGCCGCCAGCGGGAGCAGGGCCACGAGGAGCAGGAAGCAGCGGCGCATCATAAAGGGTCAACCCCAATCCGGCGTAACGGCCGCCGCCCACCGGACGGCCGCGGGCGGCGGGTGACCGCGGCCGGGGTACGCACCAGGCCTTTCCCGATGCGCACCCCGGCTGGTCGTTACCTCATTTCTGCCTCTGCAGCGGCCTAGAAGCCGGACGGCGGCTGGACTGTCGGGAACAGCTGCGCGAACGAATCAAAGGCCGTGGCGATTTCCACCTCTGACCAGAACCGGTGGTAGTTGAACGATGGTGCTGACCCGCCGTTCAGGTAAGCCTGCACCTTGGACCACTGAGGGTCACCGATGTACCACGGGCGGATGGACAGGAAGGTGTTGGTGGACGAACTGATCGGGATTCCACCGGGGTATTTCCCGGTCCACCCGGAGGGAACGTAGACGCCCTCGTAGTTCGTGGTGTTGTACGGGCTGTTGAAGTTGCTGTAGTCGGTCCGCGTCTCCGGCGCGGAGTAACCCAGCGAGTCGGCGTAGTACTTGTGGATCGTGTCAACGATGTTCTGCGCGGCGGTCTGGGCGGCGGTGTTGCCGGACTTGGCCGCGTAGTACTCGTACACCTTGGCCAGCGACCCGGCGATGCCGACGTCCTCGGCACAGCCGGTCACCGAGACGTGCAGCCCGGTGTTGGCCGGTGGCTGCGACGAACCCGATGTGCCGGTGGTCCAGTTCTCGCCCGGCTGCCCGGTCCAGGTCAGGGTGCCCGGGAGGCAGAACGAGCCGGTGGAGGTGTTGAACGTGGCGACGGACTCCGCCCAGCTCACCCACTTGGCCAGGATGGCCTGCGCCTGGGTGTTGCCGGTGGCGTAGTAGTACTCCGCCACCCGCTCCATCGGCCAGGTCTGGTACCCGAACCACTGGTTGCTCGGCGGGTTGCTGTACTCCGGAGCCGGGGTGTAGTACATCCCGTCGAACGTCGGGTCGCCGGACGGCGGCTTGCTGACGTCACCGTAGTTGCCGCCCCAGTTGTTGGTGACCCCGCCGGCGATCCCGCCGTCCGCGGACTGCAGCCACTGGTAGAGGTTGAGCTGCGTGGTCAGGCTGGTCGCCCAGTCGGCCTTGGCGGTCGGGGACAGCGGGATGAGGTTGGTGTCGGTGGACAGGGCGTAGGCGGCCAGCGGGTTCTGGTAGCCCTCGTGGATCGAGCTGCCGCTGATCCGCCAGGACCAGGCGCCGGTCGTGGAGCCGCCCCAGGCGTCGTACCAGGACAGCAGGTAGGTGCCCTCGTTCGACTTGCTGGTGCCGGCCGGGCAGGCGACCGAGCCGGACTGGCTGCAGTTCGCGCTGATCTGCTTGAAGTACTTGTCGAACATGGAGTAGCGCAGGAAGTCGCCCAGCTTCGCGGCGTTCCCGAGGGTGGCGGAGACGGCCGACGACTTGCCCTGGGCCTTGGCCCACTGGTCCGCCCAGTAGGCCGCCTGGACCATGCGGGCATCGGCGTCCGGCGCGTCGGTGTACTTGTACTGCTGCGCGAAGCTGCCGCCACCGTTGTTGAACAGGTCCAGGAAGCCGTTCGGCCCGCCGTACTTGAACGTGTCCCAGTCGGGCTGCGGGATCGTGTCCCAGACCGACTCCATCGGGCCGCGCTGGTAGCTGTTGATCCAGCTCGGCGTGGACGTGCCGTCCTCCTGCTGGCCGAAGCCGTACCGGTTGTCGCTGTCCATGATCCACATCGGCTGGTAGATGTCACAGTTGCCGTAGGTGGACTTGAGCTCCGCGTACAGCGGGTCGGACCCGACCGGCACCGAGGAGTTCAGCGCGACCGGGTAGTTGCTGGGGTAGGGCTCCTCGGGCCCGTAGGTGGCGGGCGAGGAGGCGTTGTAGCCGCACTGCCCGGGCTGGTTGGCGTCGTTCGGGATCATGTAGGTCTGCATGTTCGACCAGGCGTTGTTGAACGGCGTCCAGTTCCCGGTGACCCGGCCGTAGTCGGCGGTCAGCCACAGGTAGTAGCTGTAGGTCTCCGAGGTCGTCTCGTGGCCGTAGTCGGGCGCCTCGACGATGAGCGTCTCCACCGAGTGGTAGGGGATGCCCTTCGGGCTGAAGTACCCGCTGGCCGGGTTCATGATCGTGTCGTACAGGTTGAGGAACCACTGGTCGTACTTGGACTGAGAGCCAGCGGCGAGTGCTTCGGTGACGGTGACGGTGCCGGCGCCGTACCCGGTCGCCGAGGCGGTGACCGTGCCCTGGGTGCCGGCGTCGGCCGAGTTGGTGCCCGCCGCGACCGTGACGTTCTGCGGCACGCTCCAGTTCGAGGTGGTGAAGGTCAGCGAGGCGCCGGAGGAGACGGACAGATCCGGGTCACCACTGCTCGCCACCGCGACCGTGACGGTGGACGACGGCTGCGACGACAGGGCCACGCCCACCGTGGTGCTGTTGCCCTGCGAGATCGCGACCTGGTTCGGGTTCACCACCACGGTGGGGGACTCGACCGTGATCGCGACCGGGTACGAGGTCAGGCTTTCGGTGCCGTTACTGGCCACCGCGGTGATGGAGTAGCTCCCCGCGGGCACGCTGGCCCACTGCACCGCCCACGGGCTGGCGGTGGCCACCCCGATCTCGGTGTTGTTGGCCGCCGAGGTGCTCCGGTAGAAGGTGACCGAGGTGACCGTCCCCGAGCCGCTGACCGGGCTGGCCTGCAGCGTGATGGCCGAGCCCGGGGTGAAGATCTCCCCGGCGGTGGGGCTGGTGATGGACACCATCGGGGCGCCGCTGCCGCTGCCGTTCCCGCCGGTCGAGGTGGGGCTGGGGGAGGGCGAGGGCGAGGGCGAGCTCGTCGGTGAGGTGGACGGCGATGGCGACGAGGTGGGTGAGGTGGAGGGGGACGGGCTGGGCGACGGCGAGGAGCCGTTGCAGGTGGTCCCATTCAGGGTGAACGTGGTCGGCGCGGTGTTGCTGCCGCTGTAGGTGAACTGGGCGCCGATCTGGGTGGCCGCGCCGGTGCCCAGGCTGCCGTTCCAGCTGGCGTTGGTCACCGTGACGTTGCGGCCGGACTGGGTCCAGTTGCCCGACCAGCCGTTGGCCAGCTGCTGGTTGCCGCTGTAGGAGTAGCCCAGGGTCCAGGATGTGATCGCCGGGCCGGTGTTGGTGATCGTGACCCCGATCACGAAGCCGGCGCCCCAGTCACTCTGCACCACGTAGCTGACCTGGCACGACGTCACCGTCGTGGCGGCGAGTGCGCCGTCCCGGGCGGCGGCCGCCAGGCCGGCGGCTGCCTGTGCGTGGGCGGCTGCCTGTGCGTGGGCGGCTGCCTGTGCGTGGGCGGCGGCGGCCGGGTGGGCCACGGCGCCGGTCCTGGCGGCTGCGGCCGGGCCGGCGCTGGCCGCGGCCGCGCTGGTGGCCGTGGCCAGCATCCCGGCCAGCAAGGCCCCGCCGGCCAGACCGGCGGCTGCCGCTCGCACACGTGATCTTCGCGCTAACTGTCGCATCCGCGTCCTCCTCGCGGACGGGGCTGCCAGTGCGGGCCGGATGAGCCCGGACGAGCCAGCCGGACGAACCGGGCAGCCGCGGTGGGGCGCTCTCGGGCAGGCACTGGGCAGCGGCAGTGCAGAAAGCGCTTTCTGTAGTGCGCCGGAGTCTAAATTCGGCCGGTGGAGCGGGGAAGGGACCATCGTCGGCCCCCGCGTCCGGTGACGGTGAGTGAGATCGGCGCGGGGCCGTTGGTCCTTTCCGGGCCGCCTTCACCGGGCGGTGGTCGAGCTTGTGGCCAGCGGCGGAATCCTCCTGGCAGCGGCCGGGGCCGTGGCCGGCTGGCACCGGCCGCGGAAGTCTGGGTGTGGTTCCCGGCCCCGTGGTGACCACAGGTAACTGAACCTTTCAGCCACGCCAACGCGGGCGGCAGCTGCGGCGCTGCGCGGTGAGTTTGTGGCGCTATGTGGCACAAACCCACCGCGGAGCCCGCACCACCGACCACCCCGGCCACTACGCGGTTACTTGAGACCCGTATGTGGTTCCAAGTAACCGCGGAGCCGGGGATAGTGCGGGGCGGTGGCGCTGCGCGGTGAGTTTGTGGCGGTATGCGGTCTCAAGTAACCGCGGAGCCGGGGGGCCGCCGCGTCACGGGCGGGTGGCGGCGGCGGTGGCCCGGTGCACGGCCAGCTGCCAGCCCCGCGCGGCGGTCAGCCGCCCCCGGGCGACACTGGTGAGGACGCCGTCGAGCGCGGAACCGATGGCGTCGCTGGCCGGGCCGAGCGGGGCCGCCGGGGTCCGGTCGGCGGCCTGGCCGAAGATCTTGCCGGCCGTGGCCCCCCGGAAGTAGCCGCTGGTTGCCCCGCCGGCCGAGGCGACCGCCTCGGCCGCCGCGAAGTTGGCCGGGAAGTCACCCTGGGAGCGGAACAGCCGCACGCCGGCCTGCTCCCCGGTGAGGAACGACGCCAGCTGGAAGGCCGCTGCCTGGTGCGTCCCGGCTCGGGGCAGCGCCAGGTAGAACCCGCCCGCGTTGCCGGCCCGGCCCGGGGCGGCGGTCACCCCCCACTGCCCGGACCCGCGCGGCCCGGACAGCTGGCTGATCTGCGGCAGCATCCACGCCGGGCAGGCCACGGTGGCGAACGAGGCGCGGGTCAGGCCGTGGTCCCAGGCCGTGGAGCCCGGCGCGAGGCCGGCGGTGAGCCCGTCGCGGGCCGCTTGGGCGGCGGTGTCCCAGGCCGCGCGCAGGGCCGGGTTGCCGGCCAGCGCGAGCGTGCCGTCGGTTCGGTAGTACTGCTCCCGGGCCTGGGCGGTCATCGTGTTGAACAAGCTGGCCGCGGAGTCGGTGAACGCGGGCCCGTGGTGGATGCGCGCCGCGAACAGGCGCCCGGAGGCCAGGTAGCCCGGCCAGGTGGACCACGCCCGGGCCAGCGCGGCCGGGCTGGTGGGCAGGCCCGCCTCGGCCAGCAAGCTGGTCCGGTAGCACATGCCGATCGGGCCGATCTCCGCGCCCAGCGCGTAGAGGGCGCCGCCCCGGCCGGCCGCCTCCTGGGTCACCCAGGGCAGGTACTGCTCGCTCAGCGTGGTGCTCCCGGCCGGCCCGGCCAGGGTGTCCAGCGGGACGAAATCGGCCGCGAGCGGGCCGGTCACGGCCGACATATCGGCGACCGGGATGGCCTGGATGTCGGCCAGGCCGTGGCCGCTGGCCAGGTGGGAGCGGAGCGCGGTCCAGTAGCGTGCCTGCGGCGCGGAGCCGGTGGCGACGATCTTGATGTTCGGGTGCAGCCGCTCGAACTCGGCGTACAGGCCGGCCTGCCGGTACCCGGGGTTGCCGAACAGGCCGACCCGCAGCGTGATCAGCGGGCCGGACCGCCGGAACACGGGCTGGTCACTGACGACCGTGCACCCGGCGACCAGTGCGGCCGTGGCCAGGCCGGCGGCCAGCCGCCGCATTATGGTCATGTATTGGCCGCTCACGCACATGTGCTCCTCCTCGGTCAGAAGAAGAGAGTTGCCCCGCTCCGGTGGCCAGTCAAGGCCGGGAAATACCAGCCAGGCAGGACCGGGTGAAAGTTTCAGGAATTGCGGGCAGGCGGGCTCCGGGAGGGCGCGGTGATGGGTCCAGATATCGCCAGCTGGCGTGGTGACCAGCGGCTAGGCTGCGCCTTACATTCAGCATGCTCGTGAAAGCAGTCGGCTCTATTTTCACCAGCCGACGATACTTGACCGGTTTAGTAATGGCCGTTATGGTGACCGCGTTGTGGGCCGGCCTGGCGGCTGAGCTATATATGGCAGACCGCGTGCCGGAAAGGTAGGCGGCCGGCTTGATTCGGACGGGCTGCGGTGGATCCGGCCGGGCCGAGGATGCGGCACCGCCGCCGGGCCTCGCCCCCGTTCCTGATGGAGGTGTCTGTCGTGAGACTCAGCGTGACCCGACTGGCCACCCGCGCGCGATTGTCCGTGGGCGTGCTGGCCGCGGCCGGCCTGGCGGCCGGCCTGGTCGTGGCGGCCGGGCCGACCCCGGCCAGCGCCGCGACGTCGTGCCAGGTCAGCTACGTGGTGCAGAGTGACTGGGGCGCCGGCTTCGTGATCGGGGTCACGATCACCAACACCGGCCCGGCGATCACATCCTGGACCCTGGGCTACTCCTACAGCGGTAACCAGCAG
Organism: uncultured Actinomycetes bacterium; assembly: GCA_963837515.1. GTDB lineage: Bacteria > Actinomycetota > Actinomycetes > Streptosporangiales > Streptosporangiaceae > RYN-230. Next base: position 150,841 of record CAWINT010000006.1, on the reverse strand, counting down.
CTGGCCAACGGCTGGTCGGGCAACTGGACCCAGTCCGGCCGCAACGTCACGGTGACCAACGCCAGCTGGAACGGCTCCCTGGCCACCGGCGCGGCCACCCAGATCGGCGCCCAGTTCACCTACAGCGGCAGCAACACCGCGCCCACCGCCTTCACCATCAACGGCACCACCTGCAACGGCAGCGGCAGCCCGTCGCCCTCACCATCCCCCACCCCGACGGGTTCCGGCTCGCCGACCCCGACCACCTCGCCCACGCCCACGCCCACGCCTACGCCTACGCCCACGCCGACCTCCACCGGCCCGTCCGGGCCCGCCCCGCAGCTGCATGTGTCCGGCAACAAGCTGGTCAACGCCAGCGGGCAGACGGTGACACTGCACGGCGTGGACCGCTCCGGCACCGAGTACGCCTGCGTGCAGGGCAACGGCATCTTCGACGGCCCCAACGACCAGGCGTCCATCACCGCGATGAAGAACTGGGGTGCCAACGCGGTGCGCGTGCCGCTCAACGAGGCCTGCTGGAACGCGGAGTCCTACGTGAACTCCGCCTACGCGGGCAGCAACTACATCAACGCCATCAAGGCCTACGTCAGCCTGCTGAACTCCAACGGCATCGTGGCCATCCTCGACCTGCACTGGACGGACGGCGCCTACAGCGGCCCCGGCGCGGGCTGCTCCTCGGCCCAGGCCACCTGCCAGAAGCCGATGCCCGACGCGGCCCAGGCGATCCCGTTCTGGACGTCGGTGGCCAACACCTTCAAGGGCAACAACGCGGTCGTCTTTGACCTGTTCAACGAGCCCTACCCGGACCAGGCGACCGGGTCGGAGACGGCCGGCTGGCAGTGTGACCTCAACGGCGGCACGTGCGCGGGGATCTCCTACCAGGTGGCCGGGATGCAGTCCATGGTCAACGCGGTCCGCTCCACCGGGGCGGCCAACGTGCTCATGGCCAGCGGCCTCGCCTGGACCAACGACCTGACCCAGTGGCTGAGCTACAAGCCCACCGACCCGGACAACAACATCGTGGCCTCCTGGCACTCCTACAACTTCAACGCCTGCTCCAACCAGTCCTGCTGGACCAGCCAGATCGCGCCGGTGGCGGCGAAGGTCCCGGTCATCGCCGGGGAGTTCGGCGAGAATGACTGCGCCGACGGCTACGTCACCCCGCTGATGAACTGGATGGACACTCAGGGCATCAACTACCTGGCGTGGGCCTGGAACGCCGACTTCAACTGCTCCTCCGGCCCCGGCCTGGTCAGCGACTACAGCGGCACGCCGACCAACTACGGCGTGGGGGTGGAGTCGCACCTGAAGTCCCTCGCCGGTCTCGGGTAACGGCCCCGGGCTGGCTGTGGCCGCGGCAGCGGCGGCCACGGCTGGCCCGGTTCCAGACGGTGGCGGGCTCTCCTGGTGCTGCGGGGGCCCGCCACTGGCCTGCGGGCCGGGTGGGCGCCCGGCCGGCTGGCCCGCACGCTGGGCGGGCGGGCCGGGCGGGGCACAGGGGGCCGCGGGGATGGGCTAAGCCCGCGACCGTGGCACACCCGGCCAGGTACGCCGCCAGCAGGGCGTGGGCCACGTCACCGACGGCGTGCTCGCCGGGCAGGAAGGTCGCGCTGTGCAGGCCCGCGCCGGGCTGCCCGCCGGTGCCGACGAACATCATCACCGCCGGGGCGATGCGGCTGTAGAAGGAGAAGTCGTCCGCCCCGCAGGTACGCAGCGGCTCGGTGACCCGGATGCCGAGCCGGGCCAGCAGGGCAGCCGTGGACTCGCTCAGGGCCGGGTCGTTGTCGAGCACCGGCTCGCCGGGGTGGATCACCACATCCGCGGTGCAGCCGTGGGCCAGCGCGACGCCCTCGGCTACCCCGCCGAGCCGCTGATGCAACTGGGCCTGGTGGGCTTCCGACATGGCCCGGATGGTGCCCCGCGCGGTGGCGGTGCCAGGGATGGCGTTGGCGGCCCCGCCCGCGGCCAGCATCCCGACCGTCACCACCGCGGGCTCCATGGGGTCGGTGCCCCGGCTGACCAGTTGCTGCACGCTGACCACGAACTGGGCCATGGCCAGCACCGGATCACGGGTGAGGTGCGGGTAGGCGGCGTGCCCCGGGCTGCCGGTCATGGTCACGGCGAACTCGTCGGCCGAGGCGTTGACCACTCCCGGGGCGCAGGCCACGTCCCCAGCCGGGAGCAGCGGCTGCACGTGCGCGGCGGCCATGGCGCCCAGCTGATGGCGCCGCAGCACGGGGGAGGAGACGATGTCGTAGGCCCCGGACGGGTGGCCCTCTTCCCGGGGCTGCAGCACGGCCAGCATGGGAACCGGCGGCCCGACCCGGTGCAGCGCGCGAGCCAGGGCGACCAGCGCCGCCATATGGACGTCGTGCCCGCAGGCGTGCATGGCGCCGCTATCGGCCGACCATGGCACCCCGGTGGCCTCGGCGATGGGCAGCGCGTCCAGCTCGGCGCGGATGCCCACGGACGGGCCGGCGCCGCCGATGCGCAGCACGGCTCCGGTGCCGGCCACCGGTTCCGCCCCGTCCGCCCCCGGCAGGGCGTCCAGCAGCAGGCCCAGCGTGGGCTCTTCCTGCCCGGACAGGCTGGGCTGGGTGTGCAGCTCCTGGCGCAGCCGCCGGGCAGCGGGCAGTTCCCGGTGCAACGCATCATGCAGGGCGCCGAGTGCTTCCAGCGGGACTCCGATGGTCATTGCAGATATCTCACCATGGGCCCGTCCTGTCCCGGGCGGCAGGTGGGATTTCAGCTAGTTTCACCGGGAAGCGGCGTTATCACCGGTCCTGAGCTGCGGAAACTGCTGCGGTCAGGCGAGTGCGGGCCGTGCGGCTGGGCGGCCGGGGGCACCGCCGGTACGGTCCCCTCAACTGCCCCGCGATACCCCGACACGGTTCGCATGTGGGCCGGGCGCCCCTCGCCCGACACAAACCCACGGGGCCAGGCGTTCCCACCCGCCTGGCCCCGTGGGCCCCTCGACGACGACGAGCCAGCGGCCGGGCCAGGCCCGGCAGGCGGAGGAGGCGGTCCTCATGCGGTTGCCCAGGCCGGTCACGGCGCTGGCTGGCACGCTGGCCCTGCTGGCCGGCGGCCTGGCCGGGGCGAGCGTGCTGACCGGTGCCGCCGCGGGCGGCGCCCCGGCCACCCTGACCGCGGCCCGGGCCGCGCTGGCCAGCAGCGTTGGCGCCGGTTACTGGCATACCAGCGGGAACCAGATCCTCGACTCGGCCGGCAACCCGGTGCGCATCGCCGGGATCAACTGGTACGGGTTCGAGACCCCGGACGAGATCGCGCACGGGCTGTGGGTGCAGGACTATCACACGATCATCAACGACATCGCGGCCCTGGGCTACAACACCATCCGGATTCCGTTCTCCAACCAGATGGTGGAGACGCCGATCGTGCCGCAGAACCTCAGCTTCTACAACACCGGGCCGATCAACACGGACCTGCAGGGGCTCAACTCGCTGCAGGTTCTCGACAAGATCATCGCCTACGCCGGGCAGGTCGGCCTGAAGGTGATCCTGGATGACCACCGGTCAGAGGCGGGCGAGTCGGCCGAGGGTAACGGGCTCTGGTACACCAGCGCCTACCCCACGTCGGCTTGGGTGAGCGACTGGGCGACGCTGGCCAGGCGGTACGCCGGCAACCCGACCGTGATCGGCTTCGACCTGCGCAACGAGCCCCACTCGCCAGGCCCCACCTACGGGCAGGGCGCCACCTGGGGGACCGGCGACCCGAGCACCGACGTCCGGCTCGCCTACGAGCAGGCCGGCAACGCCATCCTGGCGGTGGACCCGAACGCGCTGATCTTCTGCGAGGGCGACAGCCAGAACCCGACCGCCTCGGGGGGTTACAACTCGACCTGGTGGGGCGGGGACCTGGCGATGGCCGGGCAGTATCCGGTGACGCTGAACTCCCCGGGGCACGTGGTCTACTCGGCGCACGACTACGGCCCCAGCCTGTTCCAGCAGACCTGGTTCAACTCCTCGACCACGCCGGCCAGCCTGGACGCGGTCTGGAACGCCAACTGGGGGTACCTGTACACCCAGGGCACCGCCCCGGTGTGGGTCGGCGAGTTCGGCACCGATAACGCCGCCAGCGACGTCGAGAGCAGCGCGGCCGGATCGCAGGGCCAGTGGTTCCAGAGCCTGGTCGGCTACCTGTCCGCGAACAAGTGGATGGGCTGGACCTACTGGGCGCTGAACGGGGAGGACTCCTATGACCTGCTGGACGGCAGCTACGACCCGGCGCCGGTCAGTTCGCTGAAGCAGTCGTTGCTGGCCTCGGTCCAGTTCCCGCTGTCGGGGACCAGCACCGGGTCCCCGTCCCCGTCATCGTCCCCGTCCAGGTCCCCGTCATCGTCCCCGTCCAGTTCACCCACCGGCAGCGGGTCGCCGTCGCCGACCCCGTCCGCCACGGGCGGGGGAGTGTCCTGCACCGCCGCCTACTCGCTGACCAACGCCTGGCCGGGCGGCTTCCAGGGGCAGATCGTGCTGACCAACACCGGCGCCAGCCCGGTCAGCCCGTGGTCGCTCACCTTCACCTTCGGCGGTGACCAGAAGATCTCCAGCCTGTGGAACGGCACGGTCACCCAGTCCGGGGCCCAGGTCACCGTGAAGAACGCCGCTTATAACGCCACCATCGCGCCGTCCGCGTCAGTGACCATCGGCTTCACCGGCACCTACAGCAGCAGCAACGCCGCCCCGGCCGGCTTCGCCCTGAACGGCACCCCCTGCCCCGCGTGACCCGGGGCCCGCTGCCCCGACCGCCGGGTCGGGGCAGCGGGCCCCGGGTTCACCGGCGCGGGCCGAGCAGGGCCTGGGTGGCGCGGACCGCGACCTCGGTGACGTCGCCGACGTCGCCGCCGTCCTCGACGGTCGTGGCGATGAGTTCCCGCAGGCCGCCGAGCAGCAGGACCGCGTACTCGCGGGACGCCGGCTGGATGCCGGCGGCGCGCAGTTCCGCGGTGTCGGTCAGCCGCTGCACCAGCACGATGAAGGCTTCCAGCAGTTCGCGCTGCAGGTGCCGGGCGTCCTCGCCGAGCGCGGGGATGTCGCGGATCCAGCTCAGCGTGAGGGCCGGGTCGGACTGCGCGCAGCCGGCCCAGGCCTCCACCGCCTGCCGGACCTGCGCCTCCCACGGCGCGAGCGGGTCCACCCGGGCCGCGATCTGCCGCACCATCTCCGCATTGGCTTCCCGTAGCAGGGCCATGAAGCACGCCTGCTTGCTGGCGAAGTGCTCGTAGAACGTCCGCCGCGAGGTATGCGCGTGCCGCACCACGTCAGCGACGGTGCAGTCATGGAAGCCGCGCTCGCGGATGGCCGCGGCCAGGCCCGCCAGCAGTCGCTGGCGGAACTCGGCCACCACCCCCGGCGAGTCCCGCGCGGTGGGGCCAGCCGGGGCGGTCGTCATGATGGCCAGGCTATCTTCCTGAGCCGGCCCGCCTTGTCCCGGCTGGTACATTCGCGTACCGTCTGGTCGGTGGGCACCTGCTCCGTGGGTGAGCAGGCGGACAAGGAGGACGCAGTGATGCCGGCATGAGCGGCACCGAGCACATCGCCGATGCCGGGCGGGGGATCTCGCTGGCGTACCAGCAGCTCGGCGACCCGGCCGGGGTCCCCCTGGTCCTGATCACCGGGCTGGGCATGCAGCTGTACAGCTGGCCCGACGAGTTCTGCCAGCTGCTTACCGCGCGCGGCTACCTGGTCATCCGGTTCGACAACCGGGACGTCGGCCGGTCGACCCACCTGGACTTCCCGGCGCCGCGCCCGCTGGCCCTGCTGCGCAAGCGCTGGGATCCGCGGCAGTACGTGCTGGCCGACATGGCCGCGGACACGGTGGGCCTGCTCGACGCGCTCGGCCTGTCCTCGGTCAACCTGGTGGGCGTGTCGATGGGCGGCATGATCGCCCAGACGGTGGCGGCCCGCTACCCCGGCCGGGTGCGGTCGCTCACCTCCGTCATGTCCACCACGGGGGCCCGCCGCGTCGGCCGCCCAGCGCCGTCCACCTGGCGCCTGATGCTGGGCAAGCCCGCGCACAGCCAGGCGGAGTACGCCGACTACGCGGTCCGCATCTTCCGCCACATCGGGTCGGCGGGTTACCCGTTCGACGAGGCCCGCGTGCGCGAGCTGGCCGAGCTGGCCTGGAGCCGCGATCCGTACAACGCCGGCCCGCGGCGGCAGCTGGCCGCCATCATCGCCTCCGGCGACCGGACCGCGGAGCTGGCCGCGGTGACCGCGCCGACCCTGGTCATCCACGGCGACCGGGACCGGATGGTCCACCCCACCGGCGGGGCGGCCGTCGCCCGGGCGATCCCCGGCGCCCGGCTGGAAACCATCCCCGGGATGGGCCACGACCTGCCGCGCGGCGCGTGGCCGGCCCTGGCCGGCCTGATCGACGAGCACGTCCGGGCCGCGCTCACCGCGGGGAGCGCCGATGCCGCGGACGCGTAGCGCACCCGCCCCGGGAACGGTGGGGAGCCCGCTGACCGAGCACGTCGAGGTCCTGATCGTGGGGGCCGGGCTGTCCGGGATCGGCGCCGCGCACCATCTCCAGTCCAGGTGCCCCGGCATGAGCTACACGATCCTGGAAGCCCGGGACAGCATCGGCGGGACCTGGGACCTGTTCCGCTACCCGGGGGTGCGCTCCGACTCGGACATGCACACCCTCGGCTACCGGTTCCGCCCGTGGACCCAGGCCAGGGCGATCGCCGGCGGCGCCGCCATCCTCCGCTACGTGCGGGACACCGCGGCCGAAGCGGGGATCGACCGGCACATCCGGTTCGGCCACCGGGTCACCCGGGCCTCATGGTCCAGCGACACCGCACGGTGGACGGTGCAGGCCGAGCACGGCGCCAGCACCGTGCGGTTCACCTGCCGGTTCCTGCTGATGTGCAGCGGCTACTACCGCTATGACCAGGGTCACCAGCCGGCCTTCCCGGGCCTCGGGAATTTCCGGGGCCAGGTCGTGCATCCCCAGCACTGGCCCGCGGACCTGGACTGGGCCGCCGGCGGGTCGTCGTGATCGGCAGCGGCGCCACCGCGGTGACCCTCGTCCCCGCCCTGGCGCAGACCGCCGGGCACGTCACGATGCTGCAGCGCTCGCCCACCTACATCCTGTCCCTGCCGGCCGAGGACCCGATCGCGGACCGGCTGCGCCAGCTGCTCGGCGACCGGCGGGCCTACCCGGTGATCCGGTGGAAGAACGTGCTGATCGCCGCGCTGATCTACCGGCTCAGCCGGCGCCGTCCCGACCTGGTGCGCGGCTGGATCCGCAAGCTCGCGATCCGCCGGCTGCCGCCCGGCTACGACGTGGACACCCACTTCAACCCGGTGTACAACCCCTGGGACCAGCGCCTGTGCCTGGTCCCGGACGGCGACCTGTTCACCGCGATCCGGGATGGGCGGGCCTCGGTGGTCACCGACCGGATCGCGGCCTTCACCGGGCACGGGCTGCTCCTGGAGTCGGGGACCGAGCTGCCCGCGGACATCGTGGTGACCGCGACCGGCCTGCAGCTGCTCGCGTTGGGCGGAGCCCAGCTGGAGGTGGACGGCCAGGCCGTCCAGCTGCCGGGAACGATGGCCTACAAGGGGATGATGCTCAGCGGCGTGCCGAATTTCGCGTTCACCATCGGCTATACGAACGCCTCGTGGACGCTCAAGGCCGACCTGGTGAGTGAGTACACCTGCCGGCTGCTGGGCTACCTGGACGCGCACGGGTATGACAGCTGCGTCCCGGTCGATGACGATCCCCGGGTGGACCGGCAGCCCCTGCTCGACTTCTCGGCCGGGTACGTGCTCCGGTCCATCGACGAGTTCCCCCGGGCCGGATCGCGTCCACCGTGGCGGCTCGGCATGAGCTACGCCCATGACCTGTTCACGCTGCGCTACGGGCGGATCAATGACGGCGTGCTGCGGTTTTCCCGCGCCGCCGGGCGGCCCGGCCGGCCTGCGCCGGCGCAGCCGGCGCAGGCCGCCCGGGGCTGATCCCGGCCCGGGGCCCCGGCCCGGGGCCCCGGGCCCGGGCGATCTCTAGCGGGTCAGCACCACCTTGAGCGCGCTGGTGTCCGCCGCCCGGGCGAACACGTCGTAGGCGCGATCGAACTCGTTCAGGCCGAAGTGGTGGGTCACGAACTTGGCCGCGTCGAGCTGGCCGCTGGTCACCAGGCGGAGCAGCGTGGGCGTGGAGTACGCGTCCACCAGGCCGGTGGTGATCGTGATGTTCCTGATCCACTGCTCCTCGAGGTGCAGCGTGGCGGGCTCGCCGTGCACGCCGATGTTGGCGATCCGGCCACCGGGGCGGGACAGCTTGACCGCCAGCTCGAAGGCCGCAGGCACGCCGACCGCCTCGATCGTCACGTCCGCACCCAGCCCGTCGGTGAGCAGGTGCACCACGTCCAGCGGGTCCTGCCCGCTGTTGTTCACCGTGATGTCGGCGCCGAACCGCTTGGCCGCCTCCAGCCGCGCGTCGGCCAGGTCGATGGCCACGATATGGCTCGGGCTGTACAGCCGCGCGCCCATGATCGCGGACAGGCCGATCGGGCCGGTGCCGACCACGGCGACCACGTCACCCGGCCGGACGCCGCCGTTGAGCACCCCGACCTCGTACCCGGTGGGAAGGATGTCGGCCAGCATGAGGATCTGCTCGTCGCTGACCCCGTCCGGCACCCGGTAGGTGGACGTGTCCGCGAACGGCACCCGCACGTACTCGGCCTGGGTGCCGTCGATCTTGTGGCCGAGGATCCAGCCGCCCCCGCCGAGGCACTGGCCGGCGTGGCCGTCCCGGCAATAGCGGCAGGCGCCGCACGCGGAGATGCACGAGACCAGCACCCGGTCGCCCGCCTGCACGTTCTTGACCCCGCTGCCGACCGCCTCGACCGTGCCGACGGCTTCGTGGCCGAGGATCCGGCCGTCCGTCACCGCGGGCACGTCACCCTTGAGGATGTGCAGATCGGTGCCGCAGATCGTCACGGCGTCCACCCGGACGATCGCGTCGCTGTCCGCGACGATGCCCGGTGCGGGTACCTCTTCCCATGCCTTCTGACCTGGGCCGTGGTAGACAAGCGCTCGCATTACCATCTCCTGATCTCCGTCCCAGGCCGGCAGGGTAGGGGGTGGCCCGGGCCATCTCTCAGGCTCGCGCCGATGGGCCCGCCCGGGCAGAGCCGGAAGGCCCGGCCGCCGGGGCAGAAGGTCACGGCGGCCGGGCCGATGTACGCCACCGGCACCCGGCTGGACCCGGCCCTGAGCAGCCCACGGCGGCCGCCCGCCGTGGGCCAGCCACCGGGACCGGCTCAGCCGCCGGAGCGGCCGCTCCACTGGGTAACGGCGCCCGGGCCGGGAGTCCCGGACCAATGCCGTCCGAGCAGCGCGCCGCCGCCGGGGGTCGGCGCGGTAGGCGGGGTAGGCGTGCAGGTGTAGGCGTTCTTGCCGATGAGCGTCACGGCGGCCCACTGCAGGCGACCGTCGAAGTACCCGATGCTCAGCTCGGTCCCGGCCGGCATCGCCGGGCCGTCGATCACCAGCGCCACCGGGTTGCGGTCCGGGCGCGGCGGCGGCACCGGTCCGTGGGCCCGCAGCTGCGGGCCGACCACCACCTGCGAGTAGCCGGCCGGCTCGGGTTTGGAGGAGCAGAAGCTGCCGTCGGTGACCAGGGCCGGGATGCCACGGGAGGCCAGGGCCTGCCGGAGCGTCCCGGGGTCGAGCAGCTGGTCGGCGGAGATGGACAGGGTGGTGGTGCCGTCCGCGTTGCTGGTCAGGGTGAACGCGGCCAGGTGCGCCGCGGTGTGGCCAGCGGGCGCGGAGCCGGACGGGCTCACCGCGCCGGTCACGCCAACGGCCACCGCCGCCGCGGCCGCCGCGGCCGCCGCCGCCCCGGCCAGGGAGAGCCCGGCCAGCCGCCGGCGGTGCCGGCTGCGGCCCCGGGCCATGATGGCCAGTACCGGCGGCCGGGGGCGCCGCATGGTGCGATCCACCGAGCCGCGCACGGCCTCCAGTACCTCATCGTCGTTCATCTCGCCGGACCCGCAAGGCGACGACCTCGCGCTGCCGCGGCGGTAGCCGCCGCAGCGCGGCCAGCACCATGGCGTCTACGCCCCCGCCCTCGCTGGGGGGCGTGACCTGGTCCTGATCGTCCAGCGGCAGCTCGTGGCGGCGCCGCCGCCACCTGGACCGCCCGGTGTTGATCGCGGTGCGGACGATCCAGGCCTGCGGGGCCGGGTGGCGGCTGAGATTGCGCCAGGCCGCCCAGGCCCGGGCAAAGGCCTCCGCCACCAGTTCCTCGGCCTGCTCGGGGTCCCCGGTGCCGGCCGCCGTGGCCTGCAGGCACGGCTCCCAGCTGGCCTGGAAGAACTCGCTGAACTCTCGCTGCTCGCGGCTCACACTCAGTTAACTCCGCGCTCCCGGCCTGCGCTTACCCAGGGACCCGGTGCGGCCTGTCCCGGCCGCCGGTACCCCCCGGCTACGAGGCCCCTGCGGCGAGTCACCGACGAGTTGGCGGCGGCCCGTGCGTCATGAGGGCGGGCCGCATCCGCGGGCCCAGCGGCGGCGCCGCGGGCTACCCGCTCATGTCCTCTGCTACGCCGGCGTGCCCGATGTCGGGGCGGGCCCGCAGCGCGGCCAGCACCATGGCGGCTACGCCCCCGGGGTCAGTCGCTGGCGGTGAGGATCTGGCGCAGCCCATCGAGGACGGCCGGGTCCTCGATGGTGGACGGGACGGGCTCGTCCTGGCCGCCGGCGATGCCCCGCATCGTCTTGCGGAGGATCTTGCCGGAGCGCGTCTTGGGCAGCGCCGTGACGACGTCCACCCGGCGCAGCGCCGCGACCGCGCCGATCTGGTCGCGGACCAGCTGGACGAGCTCGTCCGACACCGTGGCCGGGTCGGCCCGGACGCCGGCCTTGAGCACCACGAAGCCGCGCGGCACCTGGCCCTTGAGCTGATCGCTCACCCCGATCACGGCGCACTCGGCCACGGCCGGGTGGCTGGCCAGCACCTCTTCCATCTCACCGGTGGACAGCCGGTGCCCGGCCACGTTGATCACGTCGTCGATGCGGCCCATGACGTAGAGGTAGCCGTCGCGGTCCCGGTAGCCACCGTCCCCGGTCATGTAGAAACCGGGGTGGCGGGACAGGTAGGACTCGACGTACCGCTCGTCGTCGTGCCAGAGACTGGGCAGGCACCCCGGGGGCAGCGGCAGCCGCATCACGATCTCCCCGGTCACCCCGGGTGCCACCGCGGTGCCGTCGGCGTCGAGGATGTGCACGTCGTACCCCGGCACCGGCATTGTGGGTGAGCCGGGCTTGGTCGGCATCGGTTCCAGGCCCATCAGGTCCGCGGCGATCGGCCAGCCGGTCTCGGTCTGCCACCAGTGGTCGATGACCGGGACGCCGAGCAGTTCGCCGGCCCACCGGTAGGTCTCCGGGTCGAGCCGTTCACCGGCCAGGAACAGGTAGCGCAGGCCGGACAGGTCGTACTCGCTGGCCTGCACCCCGTCCGGGTCCTCCTTCTTGATCGCCCGGAACGCGGTCGGCGCGGTGAACAGCGCCTTGACCCGGTGCTGGTTGACCACCCGCCAGAACGCCCCCGCGTCGGGCGTGCCCACCGGCTTCCCCTCGTACAGCACGGTCGTGCACCCGGCCAGCAACGGCGCGTAGACGATGTAGGAGTGCCCGACCACCCAGCCCACGTCGGACGCGGCCCAGAACACCTCGCCCGGCCTGGTGTCGTAGATGTGGTCCATGCTCCAGCGCAGCGCCACCGCGTGCCCGCCGTTGTCGCGGACCACGCCCTTGGGCCGGGCGGTCGTGCCGGAGGTGTACAGGATGTATAGCGGGTCGGTCGCCGCGACCGGGACGCAGTCCACCGGCTTGGCCCCGGCCATCGCCTCGGCCCAGTCCAGGTCCCGCCCGGCCACCAGGCCGGCGTGGGCCTCGGGCCGCTGCACGATCACGCAGTGCCCCGGCTTGTGGCTGGCCATCTCGATGGCCTGGTCCAGGATCGGCTTGTACTCGATCACCCGGGAGACCTCGATGCCGCACGAGGCGGACACCACCACCTTGGGCGTGGCGTCGTCGATGCGCACCGCCAGTTCGGGGGCGGCGAAGCCGCCGAACACCACCGAGTGCACCGCGCCGAGCCGCGCGCACGCCAGCATGGCCACCAGCGCCTCGGGGATCATCGGCAGGTAGATGATGACCCGGTCGCCGGGGGCCACGCCCAGACCGCGCAGCACGCCGCCGAACCGGGCGACCTCATCGAGCAGCTCGGCGTAGGAGAAGGTCCGCCCGGTGCCGGTGACCGGGCTGTCGTAGATCAGCGCGGGCTGGCCGCCCCGGCCGCCCTGCACGTGCCGGTCGAGCGCGTTGAAGCAGGTATTCAGCAGCCCGCCGGGGAACCAGCGGTAGAACGGCGGATTGGCGGCGTCCAGCACCGCGGCGGGCTCGCGGTACCAGTCGATGGCCTTGGCCGCCTCACCCCAGAAGCCTTCGGGGTCGGCCAGGCTGCGGTGGAACGCATCGGCGTAGCGGCCCATGACGACTCTCCGTTCCGTGTTCGCGGCATCCCACGCTCAAGCGTGCCCGGTGCCGCGCCGTTTATCGGAGGATCCCCCAGCCGCCCGCCGCCGCCAAGGTGCCAAACGTCCCGACCGGGCAGCCGCCCCGGCAGCCGGGAGCCCGGGCGCGGGCCAGCGGCCGCGCCCGGGCTCCGGTAGCTCAGTCCTTCAGCTGAGCCGGGTCGTCACCTGGTCAGGGGACGGCCGGGTAGGCGTTCTGCACGAGCATCTGGAACTCCGCGGAGAACCACTGGCCCGCCGGGATGTCGTAACCCGGGATCGCGCCGGTGTTGTAGGTGTTCCCGCTGCCGTCGGTGTTCGTGCCGGCCGGGTCGCAATGCGGGTCGCCGTGGGTGTGGCTGCCGCTGGGGTAGTCGCCGTCGGACTCACCCGGCGGCTTGATCCACACGTAGGCGTACAGATGGCTGAACGACGAGTTCGGGTTGGCCTGGGGGAACGGGCCCAGGCCCGCGTTGTTCTGGTTGCACCAGTTCCCGCGGAACACCCGCTCATCGATCTTGGACGCGTTCACGAACGACGCGGTCGTCGTGCACGTGCTCGTCGGGCACGCGCCGGTGGGCCGATTCGGGCCGCCCCAGCCGTTGCGCGAGGTGTCGATGAGCATCCCGATGTTGCTGCTGAACCCGGCCGAGACCAGGTTGGAGTACATGGCCTCGTCGTAGGTCAGCTCGTCGATGTAGGGGTCGTAGGAGTAGTACGGCACCGAGTTGACGGGGTTGCCGTCCACGTTCTCGGTGGCGGTCATGTACGGCTCCGAAATCGGCGTGTAGTTGGCGGTGTCGCTGATGAAACCGTCCACGCTGGCCACGCCCGCGGTGGTGCCCGCGGCCACGCTGTGCAGCAGGGACGCCGCGGGACCCATGTTGCTCGGCCAGCCCAGCCAGGCCGAGTGAGCGATGTCGATGTAGTTGTACACGTTCGTGATCGCGTGCAGCTTGTTGAGCGCGTACTGCACGCCGCTCACGTAGGCCCCGCTGGAGTTGGCCTGGGCGCAGTTCGCGTCGTTCAGGTTCGTCACCAGGTTGGGCAGCGAGTCCGGCTCGATGATCGCGACCACCCGGATGTTGGTGTGCGCGTAGGCGGACAGCACCGTGGCGATCGGGTTGATGTAGTCCTGCTCGTAGTACTGCAGGCCGTTGTTGCTGATGGTCAGCTCCCCGTTGGAGGCGAGCGCCGCGCAGTCCCGGTTGGGCAGGTCGTAGACGACGATCGGGACGATGACCGGTGAGCTGCTGGCGGCCGCGCTGGCCAGCTGGGCCGCCAGGCTCATCCGGTTGCTGTTGCCGGCGCCGCCGTAGATCGCCGCGATCCGGTCCAGCCAGATCCCGGTCGGCTGCTTGCCGACCAGGGTCATCTGGGCCGCCAGCGTGCCGCTGGCACCGGCCGCGGAGGTAGCCACCTCGGAGGTGTAGTTCGGGTTGACGTACCAGCTGGCCCCGGTGAAGGGGTTGACCGCGTGCGTCGGGTTGACGGACGAACCCGCGGTCGTCTCGGTGCCGGTCACCGTCACCGAGGTGCAGCCCGGCGCGCTGACCGTGAACGTCGCCGCCCCGGTCCCGGACGAGTTCGCCGCCACCGTCACCGGCTGCGGCAGGTTCCAGTTGCTGGACGACAGCGTGACGGAGCTGCCGGCCGACACCGACAGGCCGCTGTTACCGGAGGTGTTGGCCACGCTGACCGTGACCGGCGTGGACGGCGAGGCGCTCAGCGAGACGCCGATCACCCCGCTGGTGCCCTGGGCCAAGGAGAACGATCCCGGGTTCGCCTGCAGGCTCACGCCCGAGGTGCACGACCCGCCGCCACTGGTCGGGGTGGTCGTCGGGGTCGCGGTCGGTGAGGACGTCGGGGAGGAGGTCGGTGAGGACGTCGGGGAACTGGTCGGGCTGCCCGACGGGCTGGGGCTGGGGGATGGGCCGCCGCTGCCGTTGCAGGCGGCGCCGTTGATGGTGAACGCGGTGGGCGCGGTGTTGCTGCCGCTGTAGGTGAACTGGGCGCCGATCTGGGTGGATGCGCCGCTGGCCAGGGAGCCGTTCCAGCTGGCGTTGGTCACGGTGATGGCCGAACCGGACTGGGTCCAGTTGCCGGACCAGCCGTTGGCCAGCTTCTGGTTGCCGCTGTAGGAGTAGCCCAGCGTCCAGGAGCTCAGCGCCGAGCCGGTGTTGGTGATGGTCACGGAGATGACGAAGCCGTTGCCCCAGTCACTCTGCACCGCGTAGCTCACCTGGCAGGACGTCGCCGCGCTGGCCGGCGCGGCGGCCACGGCCGCGAGGCCGGCGCTGGTCACCCCCAGCACCGCTAAGGTGGCGAACGCCCGGCGCAACCGGATACGCACGCCCTTGATGCGCAACGTTGGTCTCATGCAGGGATCCTCCTCATGGGCAGTCCAGGCCGTCTGCCGTAAGCGGGGGCGGCCAGGCGGAACGGCCGCTTTGCGGCGAACATAGACATCCGGCGCGGGCCCGGTACAGCGGCCGGGCGACGGCGCGGCCGGGCGGCGGCCCCGCACTCGGGCCTGGCGCCCGCCGGAGCCGCCCGCGATGCCCCCGGTGTGGCGGAGATCATGGGCCCGACCTGGGCCGTTAGGCATGAGAAGGAGTTGCGCGGCGGGCCGGTGGCCGGCCGCCGGTAGCGCAGCGCGGGCCGGGAATCCAAAGCGCGGCCGCGGAAATTTTCAGTAACAAAGCAGCGCGCCGCGCGACGGCGTGCGGGTTACAGAACGTCGTGACCCGGGTGCGGCTCGGCCGGGACCGGCGTGGACCGCTGGGCCGGGACCGTGCCGAGACGGCCGGCCTGGAAGTCCTCGAACGCCTGGACCAGCTCGTCGCGGGTGTTCATCACGAACGGGCCGTACGCGGCGACCGGCTCGCGGATCGGCTCGCCGCCAAGGACCAGGACGTCCAGCTCGCGGGCCGGGCCGTCCTGGGCCCGGTCGGCGGCCACGGTCAGCGCCGCGCCCGGGCCGAAGACGGCCAGCTGCCCGGTGCGCACCGGGCGCTGCTCCGCGCCCACCGCGCCGGACCCGCCCAGCACGTAGACCAGGGCGTTGAAGTCCGGCCGCCAGGGCAGCCGGAGCCGCGCGCCAGGCTGCAGCGTCGCGTGCACCAGGGTGATCGGCGTGTGGGTGATCCCGGGGCCGGGGTGCCCGGCCAGGTCGCCGGCGATGACCCGGACCAGCACCCCGCCGTCCGGCGAGGACAGCAGCGACACCTGGCCGGCCCGGATGTCCTGGTAGCGCGGGTTGGTCAGCTTGAGCCGCCGGGGCAGGTTCACCCACAGCTGGAAGCCGTGGAACAGGCCGCCGCTCACGACCAGTTCCTCGGGGGGCTCCTCGATGTGCAGGATGCCGCCGCCCGCGGTCATCCACTGGGTGTCACCGTTGGTGATCAGGCCGCCGCCGCCGTTCGAGTCCTGGTGGCGGAACGTGCCGTCGATGATGTAGGTCACGGTCTCGAAGCCGCGGTGCGGGTGCCACGCGGTGCCCTTCGGCTCGCCCGGCGCGTAGTCCACCTCGCCCATCTGGTCCATGTGGATGAACGGGTCCAGCTGGCGCAGGTCCACGCCGGCGAAGGCCCGGCGGACCGGGAACCCCTCGCCCTCGAACCCGGACGGGGCAGTGGTCACCGACACCACCGGCCGCTCGGCCCCCACGGCGGGGTCGGGCGCCGGGATGCGCGGCAGCACCAGGAGGTCAGGAACGGTCACCGCGGGCATGGCATCTCCTCTGTTGGAACGCATCGGTCCAGCTCACCAGCTACCTTCCCCAACGATAGTTGACCGCTCAACATTCCCCGGCGCCCGGGCGGGAGCCCGGCCGGTGCCAGCGGCCCGTTCCGCCCACCCACCCGCGCCGCGCCCCAGCGGCCCGCGGCGCCCGCCCAGCCGCGCCGCGCCCCAGGCCCGTGGCGCCCGCGCCAGCCCCACGCGGTGACTGTGGTGACTTGGGACCCGCAGGTGGCATCAACTCACCGCGGGGCGTGCGGCGGCGCCCGCGCCAGCCCCTGCGCGGTGACTGTGGTGACTTGGGACCCGCAGGTGGCATCAACTCACCGCGGGGCGTGCGGCGGCGCCCGCGCCAGCCCCTGCGCGGTGACTGTGGTGACTTGGGACCCGCAGGTGGCATCAACTCACCGCGGGGCGTGCGGCGGCGCCGGCGCCAGCCCCACGCGGTGACTGTGGTGACTTGGGACCCGCAGGTGGCATCAACTCACCGCGGGGCGTGCGGCGGCGCCGGCGCCAGTCCCTGCGTGGTGACTTGAGACCCGCAGGTGGCATCAACTCACCGCGGGGCGTGCGGCGCGGGCGTTAGGGGAGTTTCCAGTCGATGGGGGCGGCTCCCTGCTGCTCCAGCAGGGCGGAGGACCGGCTGAACGGCCGGGACCCGAAGAAGCCGCGGTCGGCCGAGTTCGGGCTGGGATGCGCGGACTCGACCAGCGGCACGCCGTCCAGCAGGGGCGCGAGGTTCCGGGCGTCCCGCCCCCACAAGATGGCGACCATGGGGGTGCCCCGGGCGGCCAGGGCCCGGATCGCCTGCTCGGTGACCTCCTCCCAGCCCTTGCCCCGGTGCGAGCCCGGTGCGCGCGGCTCGACCGTGAGTACCCGGTTCAGCAGCAGCACCCCGCGCTCGGTCCACGGGGTCAGGTCCCCGGTGGCGGGGGCCGGGTAACCGAGGTCGGCGGTGTACTCCCGGAAGATGTTGATCAGGCTGCCCGGCAGCCGGCGCACCTCCGGCGCGACCGAGAAGCTCAGCCCGACCGGGTGCCCGGGGGTGGGGTAGGGGTCCTGGCCGACGATCAGCACCCGCACGTCGCTGAACGGCTGCTGGAACGCCCGCAGTACCCGGTCGCCGGCGGGCAGGTAACGGCGGCCCGCGGCCAGTTCCGCCCGCAGGAAGTCGCCCATCGCGGCGATCCGGCCCGCGACCGGCGCCAGCGCCTGCGCCCACCCGGCCTCGACGATCTCACTCAGCTCACGGCCTGCCACGGGTTCACTGTAGGCCGCCGCCGGGCCGCCCGGTGCATGAACCGGGCGGCCACGGGCAATTGGGCGGGGCAGGGCCGGCCGGTGTAGGAGGTACATCATGGCTGGTCAGCGAAGTGCCTTCCCCGCCCGGCTGCGCCGCGCGCTGCCGTGGTGGCCCCCGCTGTTCGCCCTGTGGCTGCTATTCGCCGGCGAATGGACCTGGCAGGTCGCGCTCTGCGGAGCCGGCCTGTCCCTGGTCGCCGCCATCAGCGGCGGCGCCGTGGCGGCCCGCGGCCTGCCCGGTACCCGGGTCCGGTGGCGCTGGTGCCGGGAGCTGGCCTCGGCCGCCGCGGCCGTGGTGGCCGACTTCGGCATCGTCACCGCCGTGCTGGCCGGCGCGCTCGCCCGGCGGCGGCGGCACGCCGGGACCTTCCGGGAAGATCACAGCGCGGCCGGCCCGGGGCGGCTGGCCGCGGGGCGGCGGGCCTGGGTGGAGCTGGTGGCCACCTGGTCGCCCAACTGCTACGTGATCGACATCTCCCCGCAGTCGGGCCGCCGGCTGATCCACGACCTGCGGCCGCACCGGCCCTCCGAGCAGCCGTCGTGACCCGCCCGCTGTACCTGGTCGCGGCGGTCGTGCCGCTGGCCGGCTGGCTGCCGCTGGTCGCCGTCGGCATCCGGGCCCGGGCCATCGACGGGGTGGTCGCCGTCGAGGCGGCCGGGGCGCTGACCACGCTGGTGCTGGTCTGCCTGGCCGCCGGGCTGCACCAGTCGTCGTTCGCCCCGGTCGCCCTCATCGCCGCGGTGTGCGCGGTCGTGAGCGGGCTGGCGTTCGCCCGGTTCCTGGACCGGCAGCCGTGACCGCCGCGGGTCTGGCCGCCCAGGTGCTGCTGTGGGCTGGGGTCGCTGCCGAGCTCGTGAGCTGCGCGGCGTCTGGTGGATGCGCGACGTCTTCGACCGGCTGCACTACGCCGCCGCGGCGACCAGCGCCGGCCCGGTGCTCATTGGCATCTCGGTGGCGGTCACCGGCGCCGGGTCGCTGTCCGGCACGGTGGAGGCGGTCACCGCGACCGCGGTCCTGCTCGTGCTCAACCCAGTCGTCACGCACGCCACCGGGCGCGCGGCCCGGCGGCTGCTGCAGCGGATCGGCCTGGGCCTGCGGCGCTGCCTCGATCGGGGGCGCGCTGCTCGTCGCGGCCGTCGGCTTGTGGTGGCCGCGATGGCCGGCCTGGTTGCGCGGGCCGGTGCGGGCCGGCCTGCGGCCCGCGGTCACCGCGGTGAAGTCGGCCCACAGCGGCACGGTCGGGGACTACGCCACCTGGCTCATCGTCGGCGCCGCCGCACTCGCCCTCGCCTGGGCCGCTGGGCTGCACTGACATCCGCCTCGCCCGGGTGCTGACCGGCGCGCACGGGGCCCCGCCACCGGGGAGCGGGCGGCCGGGCAGCGATTCGAACGTAATTTTGATAATGCCGTATCCTCGCAGGGTGGACGCTGTCTGGCAGGAATCCCTGTTCGACCTGGCCGACGAGCCGGCCCCGGGCCGCTGGGCGCCGCGGTGCGGCGCGTCCCGCTGGCCCGCGGGGCCTGGGTGGACCTGCGGCCCGGCTGGATGGCCGGGGCCGCGGTGCTGTTCCACCGGCTGCGGCAGGTCGTGCCCTGGCACGAGGAACGGCGCCGGATGTACGAGCGGGTCGTGGACGTGCCCCGGCTGCTCTGCTTCTACGCCGAGGACCAGCCGCTGCCCGACCCGGCGCTGGCCGCCGCCCGCGACACGCTGGACGCGCACTACGGCCCCGAACTGGGGGAGCCGCTGGCCACCGCGGGCCTGTGCCTGTACCGCGACGGACGGGACAGCGTCGCCTGGCACGGCGACCGGATCGGCCGCGGCGCCAAGGAGGACACCATCGTCGCGATCCTGTCGCTGGGCGCGCCCCGGGCCCTGCTGCTGCGGCCGCGGGGCGGCGGCCCGGCGCGCCGTTACGACGTGGGCCACGGTGACCTGCTGGTGATGGGCGGCAGCTGCCAGCGCACCTGGGAGCACACGGTGCCGAAGACGGCGCGGGCGGCCGGGCCGCGGATCAGCGTTCAGTTCCGGCCGCGCGGAGTCCGCTAGGCGGCTGGGCCGCGCGGGACGGCCAGCCGGGTGTCCGGCCGGGCGTCCGGGCGGCCCCGGCCTGCTTGCGCGGCGCCCCGCCGTCCTCCACCCGGGGCGGGCCGCTGACCCGCAGCAGGCGCCGGTCCAGGCCGTCCAGCCGGGTCGCCCCGCACAGCGCCATCGACATGCGGAGTTCCTCGGCGAGGATGTCGATGGCGTGCCGCACCCCCGCCTCGCCGGCCGCGGCCAGGCCGTACAGGTGGGCGCGCCCGATCAGCACCGCCCGCGCGCCGAGCGCCAGGGCCGTGACGATGTCGGAGCCGCGGCGGATCCCGGAGTCGAAGAGGATCTCGACCCGGTCCCCGGCCGCGTCCACGATGTCCGGCAGCACCTCCAGCGTCGCCGGCACGTGGTCCAGCTGCCGTCCACCGTGGTTGGACACGATCACCGCGTCCACCCCCCGGTCCGCCGCCTGGCGGGCCTCCTCGGCCCGGAGCACGCCCTTGATCGCGATGGGGCCGTCCCACTCCTGCCGGATCCACTCCACGTCGTCCCAGGACACCGTGCCGTCGAACATCTGCTGCAGCCGCTCCCGCGAGGTGGGCCCGCTCATCGACAGGTTGGGGAACCCGAGGGCCGGCGAGGTCAGGAAGTGCCAGGCCCACCCGGGATGCCGGGCGCCGTCCAGCAGCGTGCCGAGGGTCAGTTCCGGCGAGGGAAGCTCGATCCCGCGGTGCAGTTCCCGGTCCCGCTGCGACCGCACCGACGTGTCCACGCTGAGCAGCAGCGCCCGGTAGCCGGCCGCCCGGGCGCGCTGCACCAGTTCCCGGGACGCGGACCGGTCCCCCCACACGTAGAGCTGGAACCACAGCGGGCTGCCCTGCGCCGCTGCGGCGATCGCTTCCAGCGGCTGGGTGCTCAGCGTGGAGACCCCGTAGGGCAGGCCCGCGGCCCGGGCCGCGCGCGCGACCGCCAGCTCGCCCTCGTGGTGGAACATCCGCGGTCCGCCCACCGGGGAGAGGATGACCGGCAGCGGGATGCGCTCGCCCAGCACGGTGGTGCTGGTGTCCACGCCGCTGACATCGCGCAGCACGTCGGGCACCAGCTCGACCGCACCGAACGCCTGGCGGTTGCGGCGCAGCGTCCACTCGTCCTCGCCGCCGCCGTCGAGGTAGCCCATCGCGCCGGCCGGGAGCCGGCGCCGGGCCAGCCGGGCCAGGTCGGGGATGTCGTAGCAGCGGGCCAGGGCCCGCACTCCGTACGGCGGGTCCGGCGTGCCGACGTGGATCAGTTCGCGGATCTCGGACACTTTCATCGCAGCCTCACTCCCGGGATCGCCCGGCCGGACCGCGATCAGGGCCAGGCCGGGCACGAGGGCGGTTCCGTTATGCCGGATTCGGTCACGCTGCCTGCTGGGTGGCCTCCTCCCGGTCGCCGCCGAGTTCCTCCTCGATCTCCTCGAGGGAACGGCCGCGGGTCTCGGGCACCTTGGTGAGGCTGAACACCAGCGCGCACAGCGCGAAGAAGCCGAACAGCCAGAACGTCCCGTTGCGCCCGAACGTCGTGGTCATGGTCAGGAAGAAGTAGGAGACCAGGAAGTTGAACGTCCAGTTCACCATCGTCGCCAGCGCCATGGCCTTGGACCGGATGCGCAGCGGGTAGATCTCGGAGATGAGCAGCCAGAACACCGGCCCCAGGCTCAGCTCGAAGAAGGCCAGGAAGGCCAGGATGCAGCCGAGCCCGACGATCGCGTTCTGGTGCTGGAAGGTGCTCGAGGTGGAGAAGTACCAGCCGATGGCGCCCAGCGAGGCCACCATCCCGGCGGTGCCGACGACCAGCAGCTTCTTCCGTCCCGCCCAGTCCAGCAGCAGGGCGGCCAGCGCCGCGAACACGAAGTTGACGATGCCCAGGCTGATCGCTTCGTAGACGGCCACGTCGGTGCTGTGCCCCATGAACTTCAGCACCGTGGCGCCGAAGTAGATGACCGCGTTGATGCCCACCGCCTGCTGCAGCACGGCCAGGACCAGGCCGACCACGATGAACGGCCGCAGGCCCGGCCCGAACAGTTCCCGGATCCCGGTGTGCCGCTGGGCTTCGGCCACCTTCCGGATGTCCTGCGCCTCGGCGTCCACGTCGGCCTCGGGGCGGGTGCGGTCCAGCACGTCTTTGGCCTCGCCGGTGCGGTCCTGCTGCAGCAGCCAGCGCGGGGTGTGCGGGACCAGCATCATGGCGACGGCCAGCGCGGCTCCCGGCACGGCCTCGATGCCGAACATCCACCGCCAGTTGTCCGGGCCGATCCCGCTGAGGGCGTAATCGGACAGGTAGGCGACCAGAATGCCGAAGGTGATCATCACCTGGTTGAGGGCGGTCATCCCGCCGCGCAGCCGTTTGGGTGACTGCTCGGAGATGTACATGGGCGCCACGAAGGACGCTGTCCCCACCGCGAGGCCCAGCACGAAACGGGCCAGGCAGAGCAGCTCGACATTGGGTGCGAAAGCCGACCCCAGGGCGGCCACGGTGAAGATGACCCCGCCGGTGAACTTGGTCCATTTGCGGCTGATCTGATCGGCCAGGTAGCCGGCCAGAACGGCGCCGCCCACCGCCCCGAGCAGCAGCGATCCCACCACCCACGACTGGCCGAACGAGCCGATGTGCAGGGCCGGGGCGAAATACGGCTCGGCGCTGCCGACGACCCCGGTGTCAAACCCGAAGAGGAAGCCGCCCAGCCCGGCCAGCACGGCGATCCAGGCGACGAAACGGTTCTTGGGCTTGCCGAGCTGCACCGCGAAATCAAGCATCTGATTGGCCTGGCTGGCCATGGTTCACCTGCATTCCCGGCTGTCGCCTGTAGACGATCTCCGGTTGGCAGCGGCTACCCCGGTTCCCGTCCGGCAAACAGCCGGAAAGGGCGGGCCGCGCCCGGCCGGGGGCTGGCCGCCCGGCCGGGGGCTGGCCGCCCGGCCGGGGGCTGGCCGCGTGCCGCTGGTGTCCTGGCCCGGGCCCGGGTCCTGGCGCGGGCCCGGGTCCTGGCGCGGGCCCGGGTCCTGGCGCGGGCCCGGGTCAGAGCGGGAAGCCCGCCTCCAGCTGAGCCAGGCCGGCGTCGATCGCGGCGTACAGGTCGGTCAGGTTAGGGGGCCCGTCCACCAGGGTGGGCAGCGTCATGGCCGTGATCACGCCGAAGATCGCCCCGGCCAGGGCGCGCACGGCCACGTCCCCGGGGTCCCGCCCGCTGCGCTTGGCCAGGGCCCCGGCGAAGATGTCCAGCGTCCGGGTGAACTCATCCAGAGCCCGGGCCCTGATCTCGGGGACAGTCAGGGTCAGCGCCGTCGTCTCGGCGAAGCGCTGCTGGTCCGCCGCGGTGAACCGGTCCAGGGACAGGGCCACCGCGGCCCGTAGGGCGGCGACCGGTGCCAGGTCGGGCGGCACCTCGCCCAGCACCTCCAGCGTGATCACGTCGAGGTCGTCCTGCAGCACGACGTCTTCCTTGGTGGGGAAGTAGCGGTAGAAGGTCGCGGGGGAGACCTCGGCCGCCTCGGCGATCTGTTCCACCGTCGTGGCGGCGTACCCGCGCTCGCGGAACAGCCGCAACGCGTGCTCCCGGATGGCCGCACGCGTCTTGGCCTTCTTACGTTCCCGTAGCCCGGCGGACGGACCGGTATCGCTCATGACCTCGATTCTTCACGCTCCGCTCAGCCGGCGCGACCCGGGCGCGTCCTGGCCTTCGGCCAGCCGGGCCCGGGGCCGCCCCGGGAGGAACACCAGGGCGAGAATGGCGCTGGCGGCCGCGATGACCGCGCACACGGCCAGCATGACGTCCATCCCGTGCACGTAGGCGGAGCGCGTCATGGCCAGCAGCGCGGCCGAGTGGGCGGCGTGCGCCACCGCGACCCCGCCGGCCACGCTGCTGCGGGCGGCCGCCGCGGCGGTGGGTGGCACCCCGGTCAGGGTCAGCCCGCCGCGGTAGCCGGACAGCAGCACCGTGCCCAGCACGGCGACGCCGATGGTGGCGCCGACCTGGCGCATGGCCGTGATCAGCGCCGATCCGGAACCGCTGCGCTCGGCGGACAGCGCGCCCAGCGCGGCGTTCATCGCGGCGGGCATGGCCAGGCCCAGGCCCAGCCCGGCTACCGCGAACCAGCCGGCGGCGAAGCCGGCGCCGCTGCCCAGGTGGGTGGTGGCGCCGACGCCGAGGGCGGCGGCCATGATCGCGAAGCCCGCGGCGACCAGCGGCCGGGCGCCGATCGGGGGAGCCCCGGCGCCCCGGTCCGGGGACCGCCGCGGCGTCTGCAGCCGGGCGCCGCCCAGCAGGCCGGCCACCATCCCGCCGAGCAGCGGCAGCAGCCGCACGCCGCTGCCGAAGGAATTCACGCCCGTCACGTCCTGGAAGTACTGGGGCATGGCGAACAGGATGCCGAACATCGCGAAGGACACGAACGTGGTCAGGATCGTGCCCCAGGTGAAGCCCGCCGACCGGAACAGGTCCAGCTCGATGAGCGGATTCCCGGTCCCGGTGATGCGCCGCTCCCAGCTGACGAAGGTCATGAGCAGGACGGCACCGGCCGCGATCGCGGCCGCCGCGGCCGGGTCGCTCCAGCCGTCCTGGCCCGCCTTGATGAAGCCGTAGGTGAGCCCGGCCAGCCCCAGGCTGGACAGCGCGATGCCCGGCACGTCGATCCGGGCCATCCGGGCGCCGTGCGACTCCGGCATCAGCGCCGCCACCGCGACCAGCGCGGCCACCGCGACCGGGAGGTTGATCAGGAAGACCGCTCCCCACCAGAAGTTGTCCAGCAGCCAGCCGCCGAGCAGCGGCCCGACCGGGTAGCCGAGGAACGTGGCACCCATCACGACCGCGATGGCCCGGGGCCGCTCCTCCTCGGTGAACAGCACCGGCAGGACGGCGATCGACATCGGCAGGATGACGGCGGCGCCCAGGCCGAGCAGCGCCCGCGCCGCGATCAGCTCACCCGGGGTCCGGGCGAAGGCACAGGCCAGGGAGCTGGCCCCGAACACGGCCAGCGCGATCAGCAGCATCTTCTTGCGGCCCAGCCGGTCACCGAGCATCCCGGCGGGCAGCAGCGCCGCCGCCAGCACCAGGCTGTAGGCGGCCGAGAACCACTGCAGGTCGGTGGTGGAGGCGTGCAACTGGGCGGACAGCACCGGCAGCGCCAGGCTCAGCACGGTCAGGTCCAGGGCTACGACCAGGACGCTGGCCGCGATCGCGGTCAGCGCCCACCACCGGCGGGCCGGGGAGCCGCTCATCGTGCTCACCACCTCTGAACTCGGTAGTTTGACTCGCACTCTTAAAAGAAAGCTACGCTCAAATTCGAGAAGCTGTCAACTAGCCGGGTCCCCGGTGCGTGTGAGTTGACCGGACGGCCGTTGCGGCCCGGCAAGGAACCGGTGCGGGGGGAGGCTGGCCGGGCCGGGGCTGTGCCGGGGCAGCCGCTACCGTAGGACGGCGCGGACCTGGCGGGCGATCTCGATGTCCTCGCGGGCGGTCACCACGAGCGTGGCCACGGTCGCGCCCGGCGCGCTGATGTCGGCATCCCCGCGGGCGGTGCGGTTGCGCCCGGGATCGACCACCGCGCCGAGGAAGCCGGGCGCCGCCCGGCCCCGGATCAGCGCGGATTGCTCGCCGATGCCCCCGGTGAACACGAGCGCGTCCAGGCCGTCCAGGGCCGCGGCCATCCCGGCGATCAGCTGCCGCAGCCGGTGCAGGTACACCTCGAGCGCCAGCACGGCCGCGGGGTCGCCCGCGTCGGCGGCGCCGAGCACCGTGCGCATGTCGGAGTGGCCGGCCAGCCCGGCCAGCCCGGACCGGTGCTCCAGCCCGGCGGACAGCTCATCCAGCGACAGCCGCCCGTCGCCCAGCAGCCAGAGCACCAGGCCAGGGTCCACGTTCCCGGCCCGGGTCGCCATCACCAGGCCTTCCAGCGGGGTGAACCCCATCGTGGTGTCCACGCTGCGGCCGCCCCGCACGGCGGTGAGCGATGCGCCCGCGCCGAGGTGGCAGGACACGATCCGCAGCTCGTTGGGGGCCGCGTCGAGCAGTTGCGCCGCGCGGCGCGCCGCGTAGGCGTGGGACAGCCCGTGGAACCCGTAGCGGCGCAGGCCGTACTCCTCCCGCCAGGCCGCGGGCAGCGCGTAGGTGGCCGCGGCGGCGGGCATCGTGGCGTGGAACGCGGTGTCGAAACAGGCCACCGCGGGCACCCCCGGCAGCAGCGCCGACACGGTGTCGATGCCGCCCAGGGCCCGGGGCTGGTGCAGTGGCGCCAGCTCGGCGGCCGCCTCGATGGCCCGGCGCACCGCGGCGTCGAGCACCGCGGGCCCGGTCAGCGTCGGCCCGCCGTGCACGACCCGGTACCCGACGGCATCGACGGCGGGCAGGCCGTTAAGAAAATCGGTGAGCGCGGGGGGCAGCTCGTCGCTGTCCCAGCGCTCGACCTCGGTGGCCGCGATGACCTGGTTGGCCGGGCCGAGCAGGCTCAGCTTGAGGCTGCTCGACCCGGCGTTGACGACGAGGACGTTCATCCCTGCGGGGCGGAGCGGCCCGGCCAGATCCAGTCGCGGACCTCGGGCATGTCCTCGCCGTGCTCCCGGGTCCAGGCGCGGTGCCGGACGAGGGAGTCGGCCATCTTCTGGCGCAGCCAGGCGGCCCGGTCGCTGAGCCCGGGCACCCGGTCGATCACGTCCATGACCAGGTGGAAGCGGTCCATCTCGTTCATCACGACCATGTCGAACGGGGTGGTCGTGGTGCCCTCCTCCTTGTAGCCCCGGACGTGGATCTCGTGGTGGTTGTGGCGGCGGTAGGTGAGCCGGTGGATCAGCCACGGGTAGCCGTGGTAGGCGAAGATCACCGGGCGGTCGGTGGTGAACAGCGCGTCGAACTCGGCGTCGCTCATCCCGTGCGGGTGCTCGGTCTCCGGCTGCAGCCGCATCAGGTCCACCACGTTGACCACCCGGACCCGCACGTCCGGGAGGTGCTCGCGGAGGATGCTGGTGGCGGCCAGGATCTCCAACGTGGGGACGTCACCGGCGCAGCCCAGCACCACGTCCGGCTGGGTACCGTCGGTATCGCCGCTGGCCCACTCCCAGATGCCCGCGCCCCGGGTGCAGTGCAGGATGGCGTCCTCCATGCCCAGCCAGTCCGGGGTGGGCTGCTTGCCCGCCACGATCACGTTCACGTAGTCCCGGCTGCGCAGGCAGTGGTCCCCGACCGACAGCAGCGTGTTCGTGTCCGGCGGCAGGTAGACCCGCACCACCTCGGCCTTCTTGTTCATCACGTGGTCGATGAAGCCGGGGTCCTGATGCGAGAAGCCGTTGTGGTCCTGGCGCCACACGTGCGAGGTGAGCAGGTAGTTCAGCGACGCGACCGGCCGCCGCCAGGGCAGCGAGCGGCTGACTTTCAGCCACTTGGCGTGCTGGTTGAACATCGAGTCCACGATGTGGATGAACGCCTCGTAGCAGTTGAACAGGCCGTGCCGGCCGGTCAGCAGGTAGCCCTCCAGCCAGCCCTGGCAGTTGTGCTCGGAGAGAATCTCCATCACCCGCCCGTCCCGGGCCAGGTGCTCGTCCACCGGCAGCGTGGCTTCCTCCCAGGTCTTGCCGGTCACCTCCAGCAGCGCGTCGAGCCGGTTGGACTGCGTCTCGTCGGGCCCGACCACCCGGAAGTTGCGCGGCGCCGCGTTCAGCTCGGTCACGTCGCGCAGCAGGCGGCCGAGCGCGCGGGTCGGCTCGGACGTGGCCGCTCCCGGCGTGTCCACCGGCACCGCGTAATCCCGGAAGTCGGGCAGCACCAGGTCGCGGAGCAGCAGCCCGCCGTTGGCGTGCGGGCTGGAGCCCATCCGCCGCTCCCCGGACGGGACGAAACCGAGGATCTCCGGCCGCGGCCGCCCGTCGGCGTCGAACAGTTCCTCCGGGCGGTAGGACCGCATCCACCCTTCCAGCTGGCGCAGGTGCTCCGGGTTGGTGCGGACCTCGGCCAGCGGGACCTGGTGCGCCCGCCAGGTGCCTTCCACCGGGTGCCCGTCCACCTCGGCCGGGCCGGTCCAGCCCTTGGGGGTGCGGAACACGATCATCGGCCACCGCGGGCCGGGCCCGTCCGGGCGGGGGCCGCCGCCGGAGCGCGCCTCCGCCTGGATCTCCCGGATCCGGGCCAGCGCCTGGTCCAGCACGGCGGCCGTTTCCCGGTGCATCGTCACCGGGTCGGATCCCTCCAGGAACACCGGTTCGTACCCGTACCCGCGCAGCAGCGCGTCCAGCTCCCGCTCCGGGATCCGGGCCAGCACCGCCGGGTTGGCGATCTTCCACCCGTTCAGGTGCAGGATCGGCAGCACCGCCCCGTCCGTCACCGGGTTGAGGAACTTCCCGGAATGCCAGGAGGTGGCCAGCGGGCCGGTCTCCGCCTCACCGTCCCCGACGATGCAGGCCACGATGAGATCAGGATTATCGAACGCGGCGCCGTGGGCATGTGAGAGCGAGTACCCCAGCTCGCCGCCTTCGTGGATGCTGCCAGGGGTCTCCGGCGCCACGTGGCTGGGCACCCCGCCCGGGAAGGAGAACTGCCGGAACAGCCGCGCCATGCCGGTGGCGTCCCGCGGGATGCTCGGGTAGATGTCGCTGTAGCTGCCGTCCAGCCAGGTGCTGGCCAGCGCCGCCGGGCCGCCGTGCCCCGGGCCGATGATGTACATCATGGCCTGGTCATGGGTGACGATGGCCCGGTTCAGGTGGGCCCAGAGGAAGTTCAGCCCCGGCGTGGTGCCCCAGTGGCCGAGCAGCCGCGGCTTGATCTGCTCCGGCCGCAGCGGCTCGGTCAGCAACGGGTTGCTCATCAGGTAGATCTGGCCGACCGACAGGTAGTTCGCGGCCCGCCAGTACCCGTCCAGCGCGGCGAGCTGCTCGCTGGTCAGGTCCGGCCTCGCGGTGACGGTCATCTCGGTGCGGTTCCTTCCAGCAGGGGGTGGGGTTGCTTCCCGCACCCGCGCGCGGCGTGCACCCGCAGGCACCTGCCGCCCCGCGGCCCGGGAACGGTCAGCCGTCGGGACGGCGTTGCACGGGGAGCTGGCGCAGGAACGGGTCGCCGCCGCTGTGCGGGCTCACCCGCACCCGGGCGTCCACCGCGTTGACCCCGTCCGGGCGGGCGATGACCGGGTTCAGGTCCAGCTCGCTCACCTCCGGCAGGTCATCGGCCAGCCGGGATATCTTGAGCAGCGCGTCGCGCAGCCCGGCGATGTCGGCCGGCGGCTGGCCGCGGTGCCCGAGCAGCAGCGGGGCCGCCCGGATCGAGTGGATCAGGTCGTCCGCGTCAGCGGTGGTCAGCGGGGCGAGCCGGGCCGCGTGGTCGCCGAGCACCTCGGTGGCCACGCCGCCCAGGCCGAACACCACCAGCGGCCCGAACACCGGCTCCTGGACCACGCCGATGATGACCTCGGTGCCGCCGGTGATCATCGGCTGCATCAGGACGCCGCTGAGGCGGGCGCCGAACCGCTCAGCCAGCTTGGTGTAGCCGGCCCGGGCCTCGTCCGGCCCGTTCACCCCGAGCAGCACCGCCCCCGCGTCGGTCTTGTGCAGCAGCCCGGGCACTTCCGCCTTGAGCGCCACGTGCCCGCCGAGCGCGACGGCCACCTCGGCCGCCTCGTCGGCCTCGGTGACCACCCGGGAGGGCGCGAGCGGCAGCTGGTAGCAGCGCAGCAGCCGCTCCGCGTCCTCGGCCGGCAGCCAGCCGCCCCCGGGCACCTGCTCCAGGAACTCCTCGATCAGATCCCGGGCCTCGGCCACCTCCAGGCCCTCCAGGTCCGGCGCCTTGTCCTTGGGGCGGGACCGCCACGAGCCGTACCGGACGGCCCGGCCCAGCGCCCGCGCCGCGCTCTCCGGGTAGGCGTAGGCGGGCACCGCCCGTCCCTCCTCGCCCGTTCCCGGCAGCAGCCGTACCGCGTCGGGCTGGTCGAGCACGACGGTGGCCAGCGGCACCGGCAGCTGGGCCGCGCCGAGCGCGGGCACCAGGTCCGCGGCCGCGGTCGGCACGATGAGGGCCAGCACCGCGTCCACCCCGTGGTCGGCGGCGACGATCGTCAGCGCTTCGGTGAACGCCGCGGCGCTGACCGCCGCCGTGGTGTCGACCGGGCCACCGAGCGCCGCGCCGGGCGGCAGCACCCTGGCCAGCCGGGCCTGTGCGGCGTGGCTGGGCGTGGCGACGGCCAGGCCGGCCTCCACGCACGCGTCGGCGGCCAGCACGCCGGCCCCGCCCGCGTTGGAGACCACCGCCACCCGGCTGCCGGCCGGCACCGGCTGCGCGGCCAGCAGCACGGCCGCGTCGAGCAGTTCGCCGAAGCTGGTCGTGGCGATGACGCCGGCCTGCTCGAACAGCGCCTGCCGGGTGATCAGCGGGGCGGCCACGGCCGCGGTGTGCGAGGCGGCGGCCCGCTGGCCGGGCGCGGAGCGGCCGGCGTGCACGGTTAGCACCGGCATGTGCTGGCTGACCCGGGCGGCGGTGCGGGCAAACTTACGCGGGTTGCCGAACGACTCCAGGTACAGCACGGCCAGCTGGGTGGTCCCGTCCTGTTCCCACCACTGCAGCATGTCGTTGCCGGACACGTTGACCTTGTCGCCGACCGAGGCGAACGAGGAGATGCCGATGCCGAGCCGGGAGAAGTGCTCCAGCAGGGCCACACCGACGCCGCCGGACTGCACGACGAGCCCGGCCCGGCCCGCGGCCGGGTGGTGCACGGCGAAGGTGGCGTCCAGGCCGAGGCCCGGCACCGCCACCCCGAAGCAGTTGGGCCCGACCAGCCGCATGCCCCAGCGACGGCAGGTGGCCAGCAGGCTGGCCGACCGGGCCGCGTTCAGCCCGGAACTGATCACCACGACGGACCGGGTGCCGCGCTCGCCCAGTTCCTGGGTGACGTCCAGCACGCCGGGCGCGGGCACCGTGACCACCGCCAGGTCCGGTGCCTCCGGCAGCCCGGCCGGGGTAGCGGCCCAGGTGACCCCGGGCAGGTGCACCTCGTGCGGGTTGACCGCGTACACCGCGCCGGTGAACCCGGCGTCCCGGATGTTCAGCACGATCGACCGGCCGATCGATTTCGGGTGGTGCCCTACCCCGATCACGGCCACCGAGCGCGGCGCGAGCAGCGGCTCCAGGCTGGCCACGTCGGCCAGCTGCTCCCGCTCGGCGACCGCGTCGAGGTACGGGCTGGCCTCGCTGAGGGGCACGCTGTGCGGGATCGGCATGGTCAGCTCGATCACGCCGTCCTCCAGGCGGCGCCGCACGCCCAGCCCGGCGTCCGCGAACACCCGGAGCATGGCCGTGTTCTCGGGCAGGGTGGACGCGGTGAACGACTGCACGCCGCGCACGCGGGCCAGTGACACCAGGTGTTCCAGCAGCAGAGTGGCCACGCCGCGGCCGTGCATCTGGTCGGCCACCGCGAAGGCGACCTCGGCCGTTTCCGGGTCACTGTCCGGCTCGTAGCTCGCGACGCCGACCAGCTGGTCCCCCAGGAAGCCGAGCAGCGCGCCGTGGCTTTCCCCGTCGGCCCGGCACACCCGGCGCGCCTCCTGCTCGCCGGCCAGCCGGCTCATGGAGAAGAACCGCAGGTAGAGGTTGTCCGGCGACATGCTGTCGTGCAACTGCTTGACGGCCTCATAGTCCCCGGGGGTGGCCGGCCGGATGGTGATGGTGGTGCCGTCGGCCAGCAGGGCGTACGAGGAGCCTGCCGCGGTCAGCGCAGTCACTCCGTGTCTCCTGTTCTTCCCGGGGGTTCTTGGGTCAGCCTGTCGTGCCGGTTTCGTCCGCGATCAGGGGCAAAAGTCCCGAGTCGCGGATCTTCCGGCTGCGCACCACGGCGTGCGTGCCCTCGTCGGGTGGCGGCCCGGGAATGGCCCGGCGCCGGGCCGGGCCGGCCGCCTGGCTGGCTGGCTGGCCGGCCGGGGCGGCGTGCCCAGGCCTTCCTCCACATCATGACGCGCCTGCCCGGCCGGAGCCTAATCCGGCCGGGGGATTTGCGTCTGGTGTGACGAACTTCCGGTTTTGGTCACGCGGCTGCCATCCTGTGGCCACGTGCCCGTCGCGCCGGGTTGCGACCGGAGCCATGGTTCCGCCGGCTGCCGCTTCCTCAGCCCTTGCGGCCGGAGTGGCCGGGCGGGGGGGCCTTGCCGGGCTTGACGGGGCCAGGCGTCGTGTGACCGGCCGGGCCCGGGCGGCTTGGCCCGGCCGGGCGGCTTGGCCCGGCCGGGCGGCTTGGCCGGGCCGGGCGGCTTGGCCGGGCCGGGCGGCTTGGCGGCCGGGGGGGAGGCGGCCGTGGGCGCCGTGGCCTGGGCCCGCCTGGGGCTGACCGCGGCCTCCCGGGTGGCCCGGGCCGGCGACGTCCGGATCGCGGCGGTCAGCACCACCAGGGTGCCGGGCAGCACCTGGCCGGTCGGGCTGACCATCAGCACGGTCCCCGGTGTCACCCGCGAGTCCAGCCGGCTGCGCACCCGGACCCGGAGCCCCTCCCCGAGCAGCTCGCGGCGGACGGCGGCGACCGGCCTGCCAGCCAGCCCCGGGCTGACGTTCACCGTCTGGGTGGACACCTGCTGAGTGCGGTGGCGGCCGGCCGTGGCGCCGGCCGTGGCGCCGGGCCAGCCGCCGTGGTCCAGGACGAGCACGCTGGCCAGCCCGGTCAGCGCCAGCAGCAGCCCGAGGCAGGTGATGGCGAGCGGAGCGCCACGCCGCGGGCGCGTGGGCAGCTCCCCGGTCGCGGGGCCGGGCGGCCGCGACGGGTCGGGCGGCCGCGACGGGTCGGGCGGCCGCGACGGGTCGGGCGGCCGCGACGGGTCGGGCGCGGTGGCGCTGCCCTGGCCGCGAAGCCGGGACGCCCGCCCGGCCACGTCCGCGGCGCTGCGCGGCCGGTCGGCCGGGTCCTTCGCGGTGAGCTCACCGATCAGCGCGGCCAGGCCGCGGCCCGGGCGGCCACCTAGCCGCCCGGCGGGCAGCGGCGGCAGCGGCCGGTCGCGGTGCGCCAGCGCTACCTGCAACGGCTCGCCCAGGAAGGGGCGGTGCCCGGCCAGGCACTCGTACCCGACGATGCCCAGGGCGTACAGGTCGGAGGCGGGGGTGGCGGAGCGGCCGGACACCCGCTCGGGGGCCAGGTAGCCCATTGTCCCGATGAGCGCACCGGTGCTGGTCAGCTCGTCCGACCACGGTGACTGGGCGATCCCGAAGTCGGTGACCTTCACCTGGCCGTCCTCGGCGATCAGCAGGTTGCCCGGCTTGATGTCCCGGTGCAGCACGCCGGCCGTGTGCGCGGCGTGCAGCGCGGCGGCCGCCTGGGCGAGCACGTCGGCCGTCCGCGCCGGATCCAGCGGCCCGGCGGCCAGGATCGCGGCCAGCGAGCGGCCCTCCACCAGCTCCATGACCAGGAAGGCAGGCGACTCCGCGGTCGCCTCGGCGTAGTCGTAGATCTGGGCGATGCCCGGGTGGCGCAGCCGCCCGGCGTGCCGGGCCTCGGCGCGGAACCGGGCCAGCGTCACCTCATCAGCCTCGTAGGCCGGGTGGAGCAGCTTAATCGCGACCGGGCGGGCCAGTACCCCGTCCCAGCCCCGCCAGACCTCGCCCATACCGCCGGCCGCGATGAGATCGTCCATACGGTAACGGCCGGCCAGCTCCGTGATGGCCTGCATGGTCGCCAGAACTACCCGGCAGCCGCCACCTCATCCATCCCGGCCCGCGCCCGCTCGTCCGCCCGCTGGTCCCCGGCCTGCGCCCCCGGTCCCCGGCCGCCGGGCAGGGGCGTGGCCGGGCGGTCAGCGGGAAGCCACCGCCTGCAGGGGGCCGGGCGGGCCACCTCCGCCGGCCGCCGGGCGGCCCGGCATGGCGGGCTACGCGGTCACGGTAGCGACCCGCTGGCTCCGGCGGCATTGTCGCGGTGTACCAGCCGGGTGAAAGGCCCCGGGAAGACCAGCGCGAGGTGCCCGTCGGCCAGCCAGCGGACCACGTACGGCGGGGACCCGTCAGCGTGCTGCAGGCCGATGATCAGGCATTCCCGCGGCCCGTCCGGACCATCGGTAACCAGACGGTCACCAATATTGGCCTTCATGGGTCGTCCTCCCAGCGCTGGCACCAGCATCACGTTCTGGGATCCGGGGCCGTTCCCCGTGCCTGACTTCATGCTTCATCGTCTGCCACCCCGCCCCCTGGTAGCAGCGGGCCGACGTCCCCGCCCGGCGGGCCGTTGGGCCCGGCCTGGACAGGTCCCCTGGCGACGTCGTGACCAACGTCCCGGGACCCCACCGCGAACGTCCCTTCCTGCGGTTACCGCGAAACGGTGACGATCCAGGGCAGGCCCGTGCGCAGCGCTGCGGGCCGACCAGGCCCCGCTGCCGGGGCCGGTCGCCCCCGGCCCAGGACCGTGCCCGGGGGCGGCCGCCGCGGCAGCGGGAAGGCAGAAAGGGGATCTCGTGAGCGAGCTCGATCTGGCCCGGTGGCAGTTCGGGATCACCACGGTGTATCACTTCATTTTCGTGCCGCTGACCCTCGGGCTGTCGCTGATCGTGGCCGGCCTGCAGACCGCGTGGCTGATCAAGAAGGAACCCGACTATCTGCGGCTGACCAAATTCTTCGGCACCCTCTTCCTGATCAACTTCGCGGTGGGCGTGGTCACCGGCATCGTGCAGGAGTTCCAGTTCGGCATGAACTGGTCGGCGTACTCGAAGTTCGTCGGCGACATCTTCGGGGCCCCACTGGCCATGGAGGGCCTGCTCGCCTTCTTCCTGGAATCCACGTTCCTCGGGCTGTGGATCTTCGGCTGGGGCCGGCTGTCGCCGAAGGTGCACCTGGCCACCATCTGGGTGGCCGCCATCGGCAGCAACCTCTCGGCGTACTTCATCCTGGCGGCGAACTCCTGGATGCAGCACCCGGTCGGCTACCGGATCAACCCGGTGACCCACCGGGCCGAGCTGACCAGCATCTGGAAGGTGCTCACGAACTCCACCGTGCTCGCCGCGCTGCCGCACGTGTTCTTCGCCGGGTTCGTGACCGCCGGCATCTTTATCGTGGCGGCGAGTGCCTGGCACGTCGCCCGGCGCAACGACACCGCGGTGTTCCGCCGGGCCATGCGGCTCGGCCTGCTGATCACCCTGGTGGCCGGGATCGCCACCGCGGTCACCGGCGACGTGCAGGCCCGGCTGATGGACTCGCAGCAGCCGATGAAGATGGCCGCCGCCGAGGCGCTGTACAACACCGAAGCGCCGGCTTCGTTCTCCCTGTTCACCGTCGGCTCGCTGAACGGCGATCAGGAGGTGTGGGGCGTCCGGGTGCCGTACCTGCTGTCGCTGATCGCCACCATGGACCCGCACGGGACCGTCCAGGGCATCAACAACGTGGAGCGGGCCTACGTCAAGAAGTACGGACCCGGGGACTTCAAGCCGTATGTCCCGGTGACGTACTGGTCGTTCCGCCTGATGATCGGGTTCGGGACGCTGGCCGCCCTGTTCGCGCTGCTCGGCCTGTGGCTGACCCGCCGTGGCCGGATCCCGCGCAGCCGGTGGTTCTACCGGGCCGCGATCGCCGCCGTGGCGACACCGTACCTGGCCAACACGATGGGCTGGATCTTCACCGAAATGGGCCGCCAGCCGTGGACCGTGTTCGGGGTGCTGCGGACCGCGCAGAGCGAGTCCCCGGGCGTCGCCGCGGGGACGGTGCTGACCTCGCTGATCGTCTTCACCCTGCTGTACGGGGTGCTCGGGGTCACCGCCGGGTGGCTGATGATCCGGCACATCAAGCACGGGCTGCCGCCCAGCGAATCGGCGTCGCCAGGGGCCGGCGAGCCGGTGCCCGCCTTCACCTACTGACGTCCGCGCCGGCTCGCGCCGTGCGCTGCTGACCGGAGGTCACCCAAATGCACCTCACCACCGTGTGGTTCATCCTCATCGCGGTCCTCTGGACGGGCTACTTCGTCCTGGAGGGATTCGACTTCGGGGTGGGCATCCTGCTGCCCTTCCTCGGCCGCAGCGACACCGACCGGCGCACGATGGTAAACGCCATCGGCCCGGTCTGGGACGGCAACGAGGTCTGGCTGATCACCGCCGGGGGCGCCACCTTCGCCGCCTTCCCGCTCTGGTACGCCTCGCTGTTCAGCGGTTTCTACCTGGCGCTGCTGCTGATCCTGGTGGCGCTGATCGTCCGCGGGGTGTCGTTCGAGTTCCGCGGCAAGGTCAACTCCGACCGCTGGCGCCGGGTCTGGGACCAGGCCATCTTCTGGGGCTCCGCGCTGCCCGCGCTGCTGTGGGGGGTGGCGTTCGGCAACATCGTCCGGGGGGTGCCGCTGAACGCCGCGCACGTCTACACCGGGAACCTGTTCACCCTGCTCAACCCGTACGGGCTGCTCGCCGGGCTGGCCACCCTCACCCTGTTCACCCTGCACGGGGCCATCTTCCTGAGCCTCAAGACCACCGGGGACCTGCGGCAGCGGGCCCGCACCGCCGCGCTGCGGACCGCGGCGGCCGCGGTGCCGCTGGCGGCCGCGTTCCTGATCGCCAGCCAGGTGCTGCGCGGCCTGGCCACCGACGTCACCGCGGCGCTGGCCGCCGTGGCGCTGCTGGCCGCGGTGTATGCCACGGCTGCGCGGCCGGGAGGGCTGGGCCTTCCTGGGCACCGCCGTCACCCTGGTCTTCGCCGTCGCCACGCTGTTCGGTGACCTGTGGCCGAACGTGCTGCCGTCCAGCACGAACGCTGCCTACAGCCTCACCGTGAGCAACGCGTCGTCGTCTCATTACACTCTTACCGTGATGACGTGGGTGGCGGTTATCTTCACCCCGGTGGTCCTGGCCTACCAGGCCTGGACGTACTGGGTGTTCCGGCACCGCGTCAGCGGCACGCCGCTCCCATCGCTGGTCAACGGGCTGAGCGGGCCGGGGAGCCCGTCCGGGAGCGGGCAGTCCGGAGGCGGCAGCGCCGGGCCGGCGCCCGGGACGGGTGGTCCCGCCACGCCGGTGCCGAGCGGCCCATGAGGCCGGTTGACCCACGGCTGCTCCGCTACGCCGCGGCCGCCCGGGGGTACCTGGTGCTCGCGGTCGCCCTCGGGCTGGTCACCACCGGCCTGGTCCTGGCGCAGGCCGGGCTGCTCGCGCACGCCCTGGCCGGCGCGGCCACCGGGACCGGGGTGGCCGCGCTGGCGCTCACCCTGGGCCTGCTGCTGGCCGTGCTGGCCGGCCGGGCGGCCACCGCCTACGGTGGCGAGTTCGCCGCGCTCCGGGCGGCGGCCACGGTCAAGTCCCAGCTGCGCCGCCAGCTGGCCGCCCAGCTGACCCGGCTCGGCCCGGCCTGGCTGGGCGGGCAGCAGGCCGGTGAGATCACCACCCTGGGCACCAAGGGCCTGGACGCCCTCGATCCCTACTTCGCGCGGTTCCTGCCCCAGCTCGTGCTGGCCTTCCTGATCCCGGTGGCGGTGCTGGCCCGGGTCAGCGCGGCCGACTGGATTTCCGGCGTGGTGATCGGGGTCACGCTGCCCCTCATCCCGCTGTTCGCGGTGCTGATCGGGCTGCAGACGCGGGCCAAGACGCAGCACCAGTGGCAGCTGCTGGCCCGGCTGGGCGGCCACTTCCTGGACGTGGTGGAGGGGCTGCCCACGCTGAAGATGTTCGGCCGGGCCAGGGCCCAGGCCGGGGTGATCCGGGAGGTCACGGACGCACACCGGGGCGCGACCATGGCCACGCTCCGGGTCGCCTTCCTGTCCGCGCTGGTCCTGGAGCTGTCCGCGGCGCTCGCCACCGCGCTGGTGGCGGTGGAGGTCGGGCTCCGGCTGCTGGCCGGGCACATGGCGTACGAGACGGCGCTGCTGGTCCTGCTGCTGACCCCGGAGGCGTACCTGCCGCTGCGCGCGGTCGGCGCGCAGTTCCACGCCAGCATGGAAGGGGTGACCGCGGCGGCCCGGGTGTGCGAGATCCTGGAGGAGCCGGTGCCGGTCACGGCCGGCTCCGCGCCGCGCGGGCTGGGCCCGGCCGCGCCCCTTCCGCTGGACCTCCGCACCGAGACCATCACCCTCAACGACGTGACCCTGGCTTATCCCACCCGCCAGGTCCCGGCCCTGGCCGGGGTGACGTTCGACATCCGGCCGGGTGAGCGGATCGCGGTGACCGGGCCGAGCGGGGCGGGCAAGAGCTCCCTGCTGGCCCTGCTGCTCCGGTTCACCGAGCCGACCGCGGGGCGGATCACGGTCGGCGCCCCGGCCGGCCCGGACGGGGCGGTGGACATCGCCACCCTGGACCTGGCCGCCTGGCGCCGGCAGATCGCCTGGGTGCCGCAGCAGCCCTACCTGCTGCCGGGCAGCGTGGCCGCGAACATCGCGCTCGGTCAGCCGGACGCCACGCCAGCGGCTATCGAGGCGGCGGCGGCCGCGGCCGGTGCGGCCGGGTTCATCGCCGCCCTGCCGCAGGGGTACGACACCCCGCTCGGGGAACGCGGCGCGCGGCTGTCCGCGGGGCAGCGGCAGCGGATCGCGGTGGCCCGGGCCTTCCTCCGGGACGCCCCGCTGCTGCTGCTCGACGAGCCCGCCGCGCACCTGGACCCGATCACCGCCCGACAACTGCTGGACGCGATCGAGCGGCTGATGGCCGGCCGGACCGTGCTGCTGGTCACGCACGGCCAGGGCTGGACCGGCGGCGCCGTCCGGGTCATCCGCCTGGATGAGGGCCAGCTGGTACCCGGCCCGCAGCGCCCGTCCGCTGCGGCCGGCCCCGCCGGTGCACCCGCCCCGGCCGGCGACGTCATCCAGGCCCGGGCAGGCACCCCGTGACCGTCACCCCGGCCACCCCGGCCACCCCGGCCACCCACACCACCCCGGCCACCCACACCACCCCGGCCACCCACACCACCCCGGCCGTTCCGCCGGGCACCGGGCCGCGCCCGCTGCTGCGGCTGCTGCGGATGGCCCGGCCGCTGCGCGGGCAGCTCATCCTGGCCGTACTGGCCGGTGCGGCGTCCACCGGCTGCGCGGTGGCCCTCCTGGCCACCTCCGGGTTCCTGCTCGCCCGGGCCTCGCTGCACCCGAACATCGTGGCCATCTCGGTGGCCGTCGTGGCCGTCCGCGGACTGTCCGTCGGCCGCGGCGTGTTCCGCTACGCGGAGCGGCTGACCTCGCATGACGCGGCCTTCCGGGTGCTCGCCGACGTGCGGGTCAAGGTCTATCAGCGGCTGGAGCGGCTGGCCCCGGCCGGACTGCGCGAGTTCCGCTCCGGCGATCTGCTGGCCCGGCTGGTCTCCGACGTGGACGCCACCCAGGACCTGTTCATCCGCGGGGTGGCCCCGCCGCTGACCGCCTTCCTGGTCGGCGCCGGTGCCGCCCTCACCTGCCTGGTCATCCTGGCCCCGGCCGGGCTGGCGCTGGCGGCCGGGCTGCTGCTGGCCGGGGCGGGCGTGTCCTGGCTGGCCGCCCGGCGGGCCGCACAGGCCAGCCGTCGCACCGCCGCCGCCCGGGGGGAGCTGAGCATTCAGGTCACCGGCCTGGTGGCCGGGGCGGCCGACCTGCACGCGTTCGGGGCGGCGGACGCCGCGCTGGCCGACACTGGGCGGGCCGATGCCGAGCTGACCCGGCTGGCCCGCGGCGCGGCCGCGGGAGCCGCGCTGGGCAGCGGGCTGTCCCAGGCCGTGGCCGGGCTGACCCTGTGGCTGGTGCTGGTGGCCGGGGTGGCCGCGGTCGGTGGCGGGACGCTTACCCGGGTCCCGCTCGCGGTGATCACGCTGACCGCGCTGGCCGCCTTCGAGGCGGTGACCGCGCTGCCGGCCGCCGCTATCCAGCTGGGGCAGGCCCGGGCCAGCGCGGCCCGGGTGG
The DNA here is from genome assembly GCA_963837515.1 of uncultured Actinomycetes bacterium. Taxonomy (GTDB): domain Bacteria; phylum Actinomycetota; class Actinomycetes; order Streptosporangiales; family Streptosporangiaceae; genus RYN-230. Next base: position 111,413 of record CAWINT010000006.1, on the reverse strand, counting down.
GTGCCGTGCTGGACGCGCCGGATCCGGTCCGCGACCCGCCCACGCCCCGGCCGCTGCCCGCCGGGCCGCTGCACGTCCAGCTGCGCGGTGCCCAGGTGCGCTACGAGCCGGACGGCCCGCTGGCCATCGACGGGGTGGACCTCGACCTGGTGGCGGGCCGCCGGGTGGCCCTGGTCGGCCCGAGCGGGGCCGGGAAGTCCACCGTGGCCGCGCTGCTGCTGCGGTTCTGCGAGCTGGCCGGCGGCCGGGCCACGCTCGGCGGCGCGGATCTGGCCAGCTACTCCGCGGATGACGTGCGCACGGTGATCACCGGCTGCGCCCAGGACCCGCACCTGTTCGACACGACGATCGCGGCCAACGTGCGGCTGGCCCGGCCGTCCGCCGCCCAGCCGGACCTGGACCAGGTCGCGGCGCGGGCCCGGCTGCTGCCCTGGATCCAGGGGCTGCCCCAGGGCTGGGACACCATGGTCGGGCCGCGCGGGGTGGCCGTGTCCGGTGGCGAGCGCCAGCGGATCGCCCTCGCGCGTGCGCTGCTGGCCGACCCGGCGCTGCTCATCCTGGATGAGCCGACCGCGCACCTGGACCCCGAGAACCGCCAGGCGCTGACCGCGGACCTGCTGGCCGCGACGGCGGGGCGGGCCACCCTGCTGATCACCCACGACCTGGACGGCCTGGACCAGGTGGACGAGATCGTCGTGCTGGAGCACGGCCGGGTGGCGCAACGGGGCCGGCACCAGGACCTGGTCCGGTCCGGTGGCCTCTACCAGCGCATGTGGGAAGCGGTGCCAGCCCGGGGGGACGACCCCCCGGAACCCCCCGCGCAGGGAGAACCCGGCTGAACTCATCAGCGGTGCGCTTTACCCCCCCGGTTCGGGGGGGTAAAGCACACCGCTGATTGATCGGCTGCCGGGCGACGCCGCTGACCGACAGCCGCGCAGCCGGTGCAGCCGCACCCGCCGCGCCGGGAACCGGTGGACCACCGGCGCGCTGAGTCCTCCTAGTAGGAGCTGGCCTCCTGCAGGATGAAGGCGTTACCGGGCGGCAGGCCGGGGGCCCGTAGCCGGCTGAGGGCGCTGCGCTCGCCGCGGATGGTGACGGAGATCCCATCCGCGGACAGGTACGCCAGTCCGGCCAGGGTGCGGCGGCCGCGCAGCGTGGCCGCCGACAGGTTGACCAGCACACCGGTGCGCGGGGGGAGTGAGCCCAGGGCCAGCCGCAGCTGGCCGACGACCAGCGAGTCGATCTCGCCTTCGACCCGCAGGTCCCCGGCCTCGGCGTACAGCCGGAACTGGGGGACCGGCTGGGCGGCCGACGACAGCGGGTGCAGCGTGGTCAGATGGCGCAGCCGGCCGATGTCGATCTGCTCCCGGTCGAATGCGCACAACCCGGTGACCTGGTTTTCCGACATGAACCGGTCGGCGACGACTTCCCACTGGATCCACGCCGCCAGCCGGGCCTCGTCGCTGACCAGCGGGGAGTTGTCGGCCGCCACCCGGATTCCGCGGTAGCCCGCCGCCAGGGCGTCGGTCAGCGCGGCCCCGAAGGTGGCCCGCTGGCGGGCCACATCCACGATCCCCGACGCGCCGTAGACTTCCGCGATGCTGGCGACCTGGAGCGCGTCAGGACTGGCCAGGCCGGCCACATCGGCGGGATCGGGGTCGGCGGCCACGTACATGAGCCGTTCACCCCGGGCCGCGCCCTCGGCCAGAAAGGGCCGGGCCAGCGCGGCGAACTCGGCCGGACCGGTGAACGCCCAGCCGATATGGTCGCCAGGCCGCATCCGGAGGCATTCAAAGCGGGTGCCACGGCTACGCATGTCGGCCCTAACTACGTACGGTCGGCGAAATGGCATCATGAGCGTACCTCCGGACCGCGGAAACCGGGAGTACCGCGCGGCCGCCGAGGGTCAGCGCTCAGGTTGCCCAGGACGCTGGCCAGCCGGGTGAGTGGCACCCGGCGGCGGCTGATCAGCTGCCGACTGAACCAGGCGGAAGCCGTCGATCATGTCGGCCTGGATGGCGATGACGTCATCCAGGCCCCCCGCGACCCACGGCTGCAGCCGGGCGCGGTACTGGTCGGCCTGCGCGGCGTCGGTTACCCGGTTGGCCCGGCCCACGACGATGACGCTCCAGCCCAGGTGCGCGTCCGGGTCGATCAGGTCGGCCTCATAGGCGACGACGGTGCCGGGATTGCCACCCACGGCGTGGGCAACGGCGGTGCCGTGGTAGGTCCGGATGATCACCCGGTCACCATCCACCATATGGTTGATCGGCCTGATGGCCGGCAGGGCCAGATGGGTGAAGACCAGCCGGCCCATCGAGACACCGCCCAGCAGGCGGAGTGACTCCGCCCGCGACAGCGGTCGCAGCTGCCGCGGCTGCGACATCATCACCATGGCACCTCCATCGGGCACGGTCAGAGCTGACGCGCCGCCCGGCGTCACTATTCCCGGCCGGATCCCGCCCGGGTAGGGGCCGAAAGTCCCGGGTTGCGGGCCGGTCGGCCCGGGGCCGGGCGGCCGCCAGTGGCGCCGGGCGCGACGGGAAGCCGCCCGGCGGTCAGGACCATGGTCCCCGGCGGCCATGCCGTACGCCTGTGGCTGGCCGTGAGCCGTCCGGCGAGGCTGGTAGAGACAAGCGCAAGGGTTGCGTGCGGTGCTGGCCGCGACGGCCACGGGAGGTTTCTCGATGACGATCAAGGTAGGAATCAACGGTCTCGGACGGATCGGGCGTGCCTTCGTCCGCGGGGCCCTGGAACGTGACGGCCTGGAGGTCGTAGCGGTCAACGACATCACCGACGCGGCCACGCTGGCCCATCTGCTGGCCTTCGATTCGACCTATGGGCGGCTCGCGGCACCGGTCAGCCACGATGCTGACTCGATCACCGTCGGCGGGCACCGGATGGCGGTGACCGCGCACCGCGACCCGGGCGCCATCGACTGGGCGGCAGCCGGGGCGGACGTGGTCATCGAGTCCACCGGCAAGTTCCGGACCCGGGACGACGCGGCCCTGCATTTCAAGGGCGGGGCCCGCAAGGTGCTGCTCTCGGTGCCGGGCAAGGGCATCGACCTGACCGTCGTCATGGGCATCAACGAGGGCGAATACGACCCGCAGCGGCATGACATCGTCTCCAACGCCTCGTGCACCACGAACTGCGTGGCGCCGATGGCCAAGGTGCTGCACGAGTCGTTCGGCCTGGTCCGCGGCTTTATGACGACCGTCCACGCCTACACCAGCGATCAGATGCTGCTGGATGGGCCGCACAAGGACCTGCGCCGGGCGCGCAGCGCGGCGGTGAGCATCGTGCCAACCACCACGGGCGCGGCGCGCACCACCGGCGCGGTTATCCCGGAACTGGCCGGGCGGCTGGACGGGGTGGCGGTCCGCGTTCCGGTGGAGGACGGGTCGCTGACCGACCTGGCGGTCGTGCTGGAGCGCGAGGCCAGCGTGGAGGAGATCAACGCGGCCTTCCGGGCCGCGGCGGAGGAGGGCCCGCTGCGGGGCATCCTCCGCTACAGCACCGACCCGCTGGTCTCCCGGGACATCATCGGGGACACCGCGTCCTGCGTGTTCGACTCCGGGCTGACCCAGGCGTCGGGCACACTGGCGAAAGTGTTTGGCTGGTACGACAACGAGTGGGGCTACACTTGCCGGCTGCAGGACCTCGCGGTCCTGGTGGGCAGTCAGCTGTAAACCGGTTGTGGCGCAGGCTGCCGCGGGAGCGGCAGCCAGCGGGCACCGGCCTCACCCGGACGCGGGGGAGGGATGGCCATGACGACAGCTCCGGTGCTGGCGTCCGCGCTGGAAGGGCAGGCGTTCCTGCGCGGGATGCCAGCCGGGCAGCTGGCCCGGCTGGCCGCGGCGGCGTCGCTGACCAGCGTGCCCGCCGGGCACCGCTTCTTCTCGGCGGGCGGTGTCGCCCGGCAGTTCTGGCTGATCAGGACAGGCCAGGTCGCGCTGGACATGAACGTGCCGGGACGTCGGCGGATCATCGTGGAGGTGCTGGGCCGTGGCGACGTGGTCGGCTTGTCATGGTTCCTGCCGCCGTTCGAATGGCAGTTCGGGGCCGTGGCCATGCAGCCCACCGAGGCGTTCGAATTCGACGCCGCCACGGTGCGCCGGAGTTGCGAGGAGGATGCCGGCTTCGGCTACCAGCTGAGCCGGCGGCTGGTCGGGGCGGCAGCCTGCGGCTGCACGCGACCCGGGCCAAGGTCATCGATCTGTCCACCCAGCTGGCCCGGACCTGAAAACGCTGAGCCCGGTCTGCGCCCGGCTCACCTCGTCCGGGACCGGCGGCCGCGAGGGCCAGCCGGGCCGTTTCGCCCGTCACCGTGGCGGTCACGCTACGTCGCTGGGGCCAGCGTCCGGCCGTCGCCCCCCGACTCGCTCGACGATCTCGGTGGCGAGGTCCCGCAGCTTGGTCCGGCGGTTGTTGGAGGCCCGCCTGAGCACGCTGAACGCCTGGTCGGCGCAGCAGTGTGACTCGGCCATGATGATGCCGATGGCCTGGTCGATCACCGCCCGGGAGAGCAGCGCCTGCTCCAGTTGCCCGGCCAGCTCGCGGGCCCGCGCGTACCGGTCGGCGGTGACAATAGCGGCCGCGGCCGGCGGCACGAACAGCCTGATGAGGCCCTCGTCGAACCGGCCGAAGCCGTCGGTTCCCCGGCTGCTGAGGTTCAGCGCACCCAGCCGCCGGCCGCCCAGGTCGAGGCCGGCGGACAGGTAACTGTGCAGCCCCATCTCCTTGGCCAGGTCGGTGAAGTCGGGCCAGCGCTGCTCGGCTTCGCTGAGGCTCCAGCTGCTGGCCTTCCGGTCCCGGGCCGCCTCCAGGCAGGGCCCGTCGTGCAGCAGGTACTGCCGCTGGTCCAGTTCCTCGGTCTCCGGATCGGTGGCCACGAGGGTGGCCGGATTGCTATCCTCGTCCAGCACCGTGATGCTCGCCGCGTGGCAGCCGGGTACCAGGCGCAGCGCCAGGGCCAGGATGCTCTGCAACGTCTCGGGTACGGATTCGTCCTGGGCCAGGGCCTGGCTCAGTTCGGTAAGCGACTCGATCAGGTCCTCATACCGCTCACCGGGCAGGGCGGTCGCGTCCTCGTGGGTGACCACAGTTCCACCTCCATCCGCCTGGCCTGGTGTGCGCAGGCGGGTGAGCCTTCTACCTGCCGCTGAAAGCGGAGCTCAAACACCTGTTCCCCACCCTGGCCATGACGCCGCCCCCGATCACGGCGTCATGGCCAGGGCTGGCTCACCGCGGATCCGGCCGGGCGCGGAGCACCCGCACCCGTTCCTCGGCCGCCGCGGCTGGCAGGCCCATGATCGCGCCGATGAGGTCCCAGCTCAGGTCCAGCTGCCGGGCGGCGCCCAGCAGGTCGGCTTCCAGCCGGTCGAGTTGGCGGCGCACGTTGGTCAGCAGGGCCAGGGCCGCCCCCACGTCGAGCAGGCCAGGAGCGGCCGGGGCGCCGGCCCGGGTGCCCTGCATGACCGCGTTGACCGCCAGGATGTCGGCCAGGCAGCGCTGGTCCCGCGGGCCGGGGATGGCCGACGGCGACGGCAAAAGCCGGAACCGGGCGCTTTCCACCACTTCGCGGTCCGGCGCGAGCACCGGGCCGACCTCGGCCAGGTGCCGGGCGTGATCGGGCCGGTGACCGGCGGATCCGGCGCCGATGGCCGCGATCCGGCCCGCGGTATCTTCGAGCATGCTTGACTCCGCTGCCACGGATGACAGAGGTAGCCACGCTGCTGGGCCACATCATGGGCGCCCTGGAATTATGGCAGGGGCACCCCGCCCGTCAAAACCAGGCTCACAGCGTGGCGCAGCGCTGCGGGCCGGTCAACGGGTGTCATCCCCCGCAGCAGGCCGGGGTGGCTGGCCGTTGCGGTGAAGTACCTGCGGGCCGCGGCATCGGACGGCCCGGGTCGCAGTGCCCGGGCCAGGGATTGAGGGAGGGCCGCCGCGGGTCGGCGGCGGCCCTCCTGGTCATGGCTTGCGGGCGGTGGCGGTGCCGACCGGGCCGGTCTCACCGGTTGCGGGCGGTGGCGGTGGCGTGCCGTCCGCCGACGTTTCCTTCCAGCCGCGCCAGATCAGCCGGTGGACCGGGATCAGCCGCGGGATGTCCCGCAGGCCCGGGATGAACGGCACGAGCAGCAGCAGGATGGTGGCCAGGCCGGTCATGTAGATCGCGATCAGGTCGGCGTTGGGGGAGTTGCCCCAGCTGGTCTGGTACCAGAGCGTGTACAGCCACAGCCACGGCTGGCCGGGGTAGCTGCCGGTCTCGTTCATCACGCCCCACTGCTCGCCGGTGAGGTGCATGGCCGTGGCCTGGTTGGCGAAGTAGGCGCCGTCCTCGATGAAAAGCAGTGGCCGGGTGAAGTCGGTGCCGTAGAAGGCGTTGTTGGCCAGCAGGTCCGAGTCCAGCGCGCCGCTGCGCGCCATCGTCAGCTCGTTGGCCAGCATGACCGGCACCGGTCCGTCCGCGGCGGCCGGCACTACCGGCTGCCCGTTCACGAACTTCACCTTGGTGACCGCGTCGGCGTAGGCGTTGGCCCACTTGAGCTGCTGGGCCGGGGAGGCGGCCCGGTAGGTGGCGAGCGCGGCGGCCAGCCGTGCGTTGCCCACCGCAGCCGAGGACAGCGGCCTGAGCACGAAGTCCCGCGCGGAGTTGATCGGCTGGGTCACGCCGAAGATGTTGGCCGGGGCGAACAGGATCTTCTGCGGGTCCCCGTTGGTGTTGTACGGCGGGCCGTAGGTGGCCGTCTCGCTGGTTCCGTTCAGCTCCGTGGACGCCGTGGCCAGGAAGTCGGCCGGGGCGACCTTCGCCCAGTTCTGCACCGACAGTTCGGGCACGTTGGGCGAGGACAGCAGCGCGGCCAGGGCAAAAGTGACCACCAGGATGATCACCCCGGCGATCGTGCCCTCCTTGAGGATGTCGTAGCGGCGGGTCGCGCCGCGCCAGGGGGCCGCGTCCGCATCGGCCAGCGCACGGCGGCGCTGCCGGGCGCTGCCCCGGCTGGGCAGCTTGACGGTGCCTGGCAGCGGGTGGGCGACGCCGCGCACCCGGACCAGCAGCACGTGCGCGCCGATGATCGCGGTCAGCGCGATCGGCACCAGCACGATGTGCCACATCAGCATCTGGCCGAAGTTCATCGCGTTCCAGATGGCACCGATGCCCGCGGAGTTGAAGGCATCCTTGGCGCTGGTGGAAATCCACTGCGAGTCGAAGTTCTGCTGGGAGAGGTAACCGGTGAAGCACTCCACGACCGAGGCCATGAATGCGACCACCCCGGTGATCCAGGTCCAGGCCCGCTTCCCGCGCCACGCGGCCATCCAGAACTTGCCCCACAGGTGGATGACGAGCAGCGCCATGAAAAGCTCGATGCTCCACAGGTGCAAGCTGTTGAAGAAGTGGCCAACCGAGTTGTAGCGCCACCAGTCCGGGCCGCCGAGGGCGAGGGCGAAGCCTGACGCGCAGGCGATAACGAAGGCGACCAGGCTGGCGACGCCGAACACGTAGATCCAGGAGGCTACGTAGGCGGGCTGGCGGTCCGGGAGCAGCTTGCCGGGCGGCAGGATGCGGGTGGCGAACCGGCGGACCTTGTTGGTCCACATGTCGTGGTCCTCGTCCGCCCCGGCGTAGGCGGACACATCCGGGCCCGCTGGCCCGGCCTCCGCAGGGGCTGGCGGATAGGTCCGGGCCCGGGGGAAAGGCAGCAGGAGCGCCAGCCCGAAGATGACCACCATTACCAGGATGAGAGCCAGATTGGCCACTGACACGGTGATGATCCACCCGTGCAGGTACGAACCAGGCTGGTCAAGATTAATGGGTGCCGATGCTATGTCGACGGACGCTTTCATGGACGTCTCCTAGCGCAGGCCTGGGAACTAAGGGAACCGCCTCAGAATGAACCAGGATGGGGGCGGTTGGCAGGGATGTCGGTCACGGCGTCGTGGGACCTTCGTCCCGTCAGCCGCGGTGACCCCGGCGCCCCGGTGGCGCGGTGGCGCGGTGGCGCGGTGGCGCGGTAGCTAGGTGGCCCGGGTGGGCCCGTTGCCTTCGAGTATCCCCACTGGCCGGGGATGCAAAAGGCCCGGCCGGCCGCGATGTTGGTCGCGGCCGGCCGGGCCGGTGCGGATGGCGCTCAGGCGGTCGCGCTCTGCGCGTGCACTGCCTTGGTGAACACTTCCTTCTCGGTCGGCACCCGGTGCTCGTGCACCAGGCCGAGGGCGGACAGGACCAGCAGGATGGCGGCCCCGGCGAAGGAGACGATCGCGGCGATCAGGGCGATCTGGCCGAACATCCAGAACCCGTAGGCCTCCAGCAGCATCGACCGCAGGGTGGTGCCCTTGAACACGGTGGCCACCAGCGCGGTCAGCTTGGTGTTGTTCGGCTGGGCCAGGGACTCCGCGGACAGCTGCGAGTAGGTCTTGCCGGCCCCCATCTCACGCAGGTGGACGGCGATGAAGTGGTCGGCGTAGGTCTTGGCCTGCGCGCCGGTGGTCAGCGGCTGCCCGGCGTAGGCGCCCATGGCCGTCTGGTCAGCGGCTGGCAGCGCCTTGAACTCGGCGTTGCTCTTGGTCGGGAAGACGATCTTCTGCGCGACCAGCTGCTCGTGCACCTGGTTGTTGGCGAACGAGTACCCCCACACGAGCAGGCCACCCGCAACCAGCAGCACGCCGGCGAGGACAAACCCGCCGATGCTGACCAGCACGTCAAAAGTCTTGCGGCGCATTGTTCTTTGCCTCCTTCTGGGGCACCGGGCCCGGTGGCCCAGCGGTGAAATCCTTCCCCTGCAGAATCGCCCGGCGGGGCGGGTGCCGGGCAGGGCCGCGGGGCCTGGCTGCAGAAGGACTTCCGTCACCCATGGGATGGGCCTTGGCCGGCGGGAGACAATCGCCTCAGGGGGCGCGCTTCGTCCACTGGGGCTCGACCGTGGACCATTCCGCGGCCCAGCCCGCCAGCCGGCGCCGGTCCAGCACCTGCCGGGTCACCGCCAAGACCAGGAGCAGCAGGATGCCGAGCAGCGCCGGGGTGAGCGCGACCACCGCCACCACCCGGCTGGTGATCTCCCCGGCCCCGATAGGCGGGTACACCGGCCGGCCGGTGTCGTTCACCCAGACCGGCAATCGCCGCCCGGCCTGGCTGCCGGCCGGGGCCAGGACGTGGCCGGTGCGCGGCCGGCCGTCCGGGGCGGTCCACCGGGCGCGCACCCGGACCAGCTCGGCCGGCCCGTACAGCGAGTCTCCGGCGGCCCGGGACACCCCGGTCAGCACCACGGCGGTCACCCGGTGCTCGCTGGCCGCCTGGGCGCGGGCGGCGCGGGCCGAGACATCGCCGGTGAGCCGGCCCAGGCCGAGCGCGGCCAGCGGGCTGGCCACCAGGAAGGTGACGACCAGGAGCAGCCGGATCCAGGACTCCGCCCGGTCACTTCGGCGGCGCAGCGGGTTGGCATCCAGGCTCAGCCGGCGGCGGAGCGCTGCCGCCCAGCGCGCCGGTGTCCGCGTCACGCTCACCATCATCACCTCTGGCCGAACCGCGCCGGACCGCAGGGCCCCCGCTGACCTGGGCCATGAATGAGGCGCCCCGTAAGGGCCCTAGAGACAGGGGGCGGACCGGGCGATACCGTTAGGCCAAGTCTATGGGCTCGTGAAAGGAATCTCGTGGAGTCGTCGGAACCGCATCCGATGCTGCCTCAGCTGCGGCTCGACGACCTGCTCAACGAGTTGCAGAGCAGGCTGGCGACGGTTCTGGCCACCCGGGACCGGGTGTACGCGCTGCTTGAGGCCGTCGTGGCGGTCGGGGCCCACCTAGACCTGGAGATGGTGCTCAAGCAGATCGTGGAGGCCGCCATCGCCCTGGTCCGGGCCCGGTACGGGGCGCTCGGCGTGGTCGGCGAGGACGGCCGCCTGGTGGAGTTCGTCCCGGTCGGGCTGACCGAGGACCAGATCGCCGGCATCCATCACTGGCCGGAAGGCCGCGGCCTGCTCGGCGCGCTGATCCACGAGCCGCGGCCGCTGCGGCTGGCCGACCTCGGGTCCAGCCCTGAGTCGAGCGGCTTCCCCGAGGGGCACCCGCCGATGCGGTCCTTCCTCGGTGTGCCGGTCCGGGTCCGGCACGAGGTCTACGGGAACCTCTACCTGACCGAGAAGGAAGACGGCACCGACTTCGATGAGGAGGACGAGGCCCTGCTCGTCGCGCTGGCCGCGGCCGCCGGGGTCGCGATCGACAATGCCCGGCTCTACGAGGAGGCCCGGCGCCAGCAGCGCTGGCTGCGGGCGGTCAGCGAGGTCAGCCAGCGGCTGCTGTCCGGGGTGGCCCCCGGCGAAGTGCTCCAGATCGTGACCCGGCAGGCGCTGGAGATGTCCGGCGCGGACCTGGTGGCGCTGGCGGTGCCCACCCCGGACCGCCAGCAACTGGTCATCCAGCACGCCGCCGGGACCGGGGCCGAAGAGGCCCTCGGCTTGGTGCTCTCGGTCACCGCCTCGCTTTCCGGGCAGGTGATGTCCAGCGGCGAGGCCGTCGTCGTGGCCGACTTCGGCCACGACGAGCGGGTGGCCGGCGCGGCCCGGCAGCACATGCCGCTGGGGCCGGCGATCATCCTGCCACTCGGCGCGCCCGGTGACGTCCGCGGCGTCTTCACCGTGGGCCGGGACCCCGGCGCCATGCCGCTGGCGCACCAGGCGGTGGACATGGTCCGCACCTTCGCCGCGCAGGCCGCCCTGGCCCTGGAACTGGCCGAGCACCGCAGCGACGCGGAGCGGCTGGCCATCTTGCAGGACCGCGACCGGATCGCCCGCGACCTGCATGATCTGGTCATCCAGCGGCTGTACGCGACGGGCATGTCGCTGCAGGGCGCGATGCCGCTGCTCGGCCGCCCCGAGGCGGCGGACCGGGTCGCCAGCGCCGTCGATGCCCTGGACGAGACGATCCGGGAGATCCGCTCGGCGATCTTCTCGCTGCAGGCCCGGGGTGAGGCCAAGCCGCAGGGCCTGCGCCCGCAGATCCTGCAGATTGCCGACGAACTGACCCCCGCACTCGGGTTCGCGCCGGGGCTGCGCATGGTCGGCCCGCTCGACGACGCCGTCCCGGCCGAGGCCGCCGAGCAGATGCTCGGCGCGCTGCGGGAGGCCCTGTCCAACGTCGCGCGGCACGCCGCCGCCTCCCAGGTGGACGTGACCGTGCAGGCGGGTTCGGAACTGCTGCTGCGGGTGGCCGACAACGGCCGGGGGATGGGACCTGCCACCCGGCGCAGCGGCCTGGCCAACCTGGCCAAGCGGGCAGCGGGCTTGGACGGCACGCTGGAGGTGGACAGCACCCAGGGCCACGGCACCACCCTGGTCTGGCGGGTTCCGCTGGACTGACGGTCCCGGCCATGGGCGGCCCGGGACCGTGGGCCGGGGTCAGTTGCCCCGGTGCAGCCGCCCTGTCTGATCGGGCTCGTGCTCTTCGAAGACGCGCGCGGCGTAAGCGGCGGCCTGCGCGCGGCGCTGCATGCCGAGCTTGGCGAAGAGCGCCGACACATAGTTCTTGACGGTCTTCTCGGCCAGGAAAAGGCGGTCGCCGATCTGCCGGTTGGTCAGCCCCTCACCGATGAGCTCCAGGATGCGGCGCTCCTGGTCGGTCAGGCCGGCCAGTGGATCTGTGCGGGCCGCCTGGTCGCGCATCCGGCGCATCACCCGGCTAGCCGCTTCCGGGTCGAGCAGGGACTGGCCGGACGCGATGGTCCGCACGGCGCCCACCAGGTCGGTGCCGTGGATCTGCTTGAGGACGTAGCCCGCCGCGCCCGCCATGATCGCGTCGAACAGCGCCTCGTCATCGCTGAACGAGGTCAGCATCAAGCACCCCACCTGGGGCATCTTGGAGCGGATCTCCCGGCAGACGCTGACCCCGTCGCCGTCGGGCAGGCGCACGTCCAGAATCGCCACGTCCGGCTTCAGGGCCGGGATCCGGGCCAGCGCGGACGCCGCCGTGCCCGCCTCACCGACCACGCTGATATCGGCCTCGGCCTCGAGAAGGTCACGCACGCCGCGCCGGACGATCTCGTGATCGTCTAGCAGGAAGACCGCAATCTTTGTCCCGTTTCCCGCTGGATCGTTCATCGGCGTTCCGCTCCTCAGCTCCACCACCCGGCCGCTGTGCCCGGCAGCCGGCATTCCGATTTTCTCGGCTGGCTGGCCCGGGCCCGCCGGTCTGGCCCAGGCCCGCCGGTGCATCCAGCCTAACGGCCAAGCGGCGTGCCTGGCAGCAGGGCATCCCGGGGGCTGGAGCGAAAGTCCCCAGCATCGGGGAAAGGCGACCCTGCCGCCCGCCGCCCCGGCACCGTAACGTGATCATGGTAGTGCCGCGCAGCTCGCTGGGCACCAGGTGGGCAAGGGGGTACTGACATGCCAGGCATCATCGTCGGTGTGGACGGCTCAGCGCACTCCCGCATCGCCCTGGACTGGGCGCTGGACGAGGCGGCGTTCCGGAACGAGCCACTGACTGTGCTCACGGTGAGCCCGCTGGTAACCGGGATCTACGGTCCTGGTTACGCGCCTGCCGACTTCTTCCCGGCCGAGGAAGAAGCCCGGCTGCAGACGGAGAAGGCGGCCGAGCAGCTCGTCGGCGAGGCTCTTGACCGCCGCGGCGGGGCCGCCCCCGCGGTTATCGTGCGCGCGGTCAGCGGGCTGGCCGCCGACGAGCTGATCAACGCGGCAGAGAACGCCGACCTGCTGGTCGTCGGGGCCCGAGGGGTCGGCGGGTTCAAGCGGCTGATCATGGGCTCGGTGAGTACGCAAGTCACCCACCACGCGCGGTGCCCGGTGGCCGTGATCCCCGGCCCGGCGGACGAGGGCTGAGCTGACCGCGTGGCCGCGGCCAGGGCCGCGGGCGGCCAGGGCTGGCGGGCACGGCGGCCAGGGCTGGCGGCCCCGGGCCGGGACGGTGCACTGCGTTAGCCTGAGGCTGGGCCGGGGCCGCGGGCGGCACCCGGCCGGGCGAGCAACAGGGAGGCCGGTCATGCCACAGCCCACGGGAGCCGAGCTGGAGAAGGTCCGCGCACGCCGGGAGGAGCTGCGGCAGCGCTACCTGCGCCCGGTGACGGAGCGGCCGCCCACGACGGTGGCCGGTTTCCACCATGTCGCCCTGATCTGCCGGGATGTCGAGGAGACCATCCAGTTTTACCAGGAGTTCCTCGGATTCCCGCTGGTCGAGCTGGTGGAGAACCGGGACTATGCGGGCTCCAGCCACTTCTTCTTCGACGTCGGGAACGGCAACCTGCTCGGCTTCTTCGACTTCCCCGGGCATGATCACCCGCCGTTCCAGGAGACCATCGGGGCCATCCAGCACATCGCGATCTCCATCTCCCAGGAGCAGTACGACGCGGCCCGGAAGAAGCTCGACGACGCGGGCGTCGAGTACCTTGGCCCGGACCGGGGCGTGGAGGAGAGCATGTACTTCCGCGACCCGAACGGCGTAGGCCTGGAGCTGTACCGGGAGGACCTCGGCGTCTTCGTCGGCCGGCGCCTGCTGGGCTGACGCCGGCGGCCGGCTGGCTCCGCGCGGCGCGCCGGGTCTGCTCCCGCTGGGTCTGCTGCCGCTGGGCCCGGCGCGGTCAGCGGAGTTCGCGGCGGATCACCAGCCGCAGCGCCGTCCACACCGGGTCGATCGCGCACACCTTGTTGTCCACCAGGCCGGTGGGCAGCGCGATCGCGCGGACCGCGTGGTCGCTCATGTCGGTGGGCAGCTTGGCGGCGCGTTTCGGCCAGGCCACCCACAGCCCGCCCGCGGGGGCGAGTTGCGCGCGCAGCCGGCCCAGCTGCTCCGCCAGCGCCGCCTGCCAGGCCGTGAAGAATACGATCACGTCCAGCGGCCCGCTGCCGGGCAGGCTGGTGCGGATCCCGGCCGGGTCCACCAGGCCGAGCTGGGCGGTGAACCCGGCCGGGGCGCCCAGCACGGTGACCTCGTAGCCGGGGCGGATGCCCAGCTTCGCCGCCAGCGGCCGGCCCGGCGGACGGCCGGGGCCGATCAAGCCCGGGCCTCCGCTCGGCAGCGCCCGCGGCGGTCCTGGCGCACGTGCCCCCCTCCCGCCGCCGAACCCCTCGTCATCATCGACGGCACTGCACCGGCACCGGCACCGGCGCGGCCGCCTTCTGGCCGCTGCCCCCCGGGGGGCGGCGCGCGGTCACCTCGTGCTCACGGTAACCGAACGTGGGCGCTGGATGCTCGCGGTGCGGGCCATCCGCGGCGGCCGGGCGGCTAGCTGGGGCCCGCCACGCTGCCCATCAGCTTGACCATGCCGGTGGACAGCAGCAGCCCGAGGGGGACGCCGAGCTGCGGCCAGCTGGCGAAGAAGCCGCGCCAGCGCTGGGCACCCCACTCCATGGAGACCAGCACCGAGCCGCCCCACTCGCCACCGACCCCGATGCCCTGCAGGACGCGGAGCACGACGAGCAGGATCGGTGCCGCCAGGCCGATCGCCGCATACGTCGGCATCAGCCCCATGAGGAATGTCGCGACACCCATCAGCAGCAGCGTGCTGATCAGCGTGGCCTTACGGCCGATGCGGTCCCCGTAGTGGCCGAAGATGATCGCCCCGATCGGCCGGGCGGCGAAGCCGACGAACTGGGTGCCGAACGACAGGAGCACGCCGGCGGCGGGTGATTCAGTAGGGAAGAAGACCTTGGGGAATACCAGGGCGGCGGCGGTTCCGTACAGGAAGAAGTCGTACCACTCGATCGTCGTCCCGACCGTGCTGGCGACGACGGCGTGGATCCGCTGCGCGGTCACACTGCTGGGGGCGTCCGCAGGCATGGCAAGCTCCTCACTGAGCGGCCTACCGGAGCCTCCCGGGGCCGGGCCCCGGTAATCAAACGCCACTGCCCGGGCGGATGCGGCCGAAACGCGAGGGTCCGCTCAGCAGGCCCGGCGCCGCGCTGCGGTCGGCTGCCGCCCGTCGGCTGCCGCCCGTCGGCTGCCGCCCGTCGGCTGCCGCCCGTCGGCTGCCGCCCGTCAGCTGCCGGCCGTCGCCGCCTGGAGGACGGTGAACGACTGCGGCGGGAGGCTGAGCGTGAGCGTGGCGCCCCGGGCGGCCAGTGAGCCTTCCTCCAGGCAGGCACCCTCGACATCGGGTAGCACGCGGCGGTCGGGCCGGCGCTCCGCGGTGACGGTCGCCAGCCGCGCGTCTCCGTTGAAGATCGCCTCGCGCAGCACGATCTGGGCCGTCTGGGTCTCGTCCGGGCTGCGGTTGACCAGCGTGAGGGCCAGCGCGTCGCGGCCCTTGGACACGGTCGCCGCGGCGTTGACCAGGCTGAACGGGCCCAGGTCGGCCACCCGGTGCGGCCAGCGGCCGTGCCGCCTGGGGCCCAGCGGGCTGACCCTGGGGCCGTCCACCAGAACGTTGACGGCGACATCGAGGGCGGCCCGGGCGTGCAGCAGGACCGGGTAGTAGATCGGCTGCCGGGCGGCCGCCTCCGGGGTGGTGACGATGGGCGCGATCGCGTTCACCAGCTGGGCCAGATTCGCCATCCGGACCCAGTCGCAGTTCCGGATGAAGATGTTCAGGTAGGTCGCGACGGCCAGCGCGTCCGGGAAGTTATACCGCTCCTCCAGCTTGCCGTCATCGGTCCGGAACCAGACGCCCCACTCGTCGTAGGCGATCCGCGGCGGCCGGGCGATCCGCTTGACGTAGGCGACCCGCTCGATCAGTGCCCGGGTGCACCGGATGGCCCGTTCTGCCTGGTGCGGCTGGAGCACGTTGGTCCAGTAGTCGTCCGCGCCCGTGTAGATGTGCACCGAGTGGTAGTTGACCAGGGGGGCCAGGCCGTCGATGACCACGCGGTCCCAGTCGCTCCACCCATTGTTGCCGCAGCTGACCACCTCGGCCTGGGGATCGAGCCGCTTGATGGCCCGGGCCCAGCGGGTCGCCTCGCGAACGTACTCCTCAGCGGACAGCGCGCCGACCTGCCAGTTGCCGTACATCTCGTTGCCCAGGCCCCAGTAGCGCACCCGGTAGGAGTCGGCGTGCCCGTTGGCGCGCCTGCGCTGCGCCCAGGCCGTCTCGCCGCTGCCGTTGCAGTACTCCACCCAGGCCAGCGCCTCATCGAGGGTGCCGGTGCCCATGTTCAGGCAGATATAGGGCTCGGTGCGCAGCTCCGCGCAGTAGGCCAGGAACTCGTCGGTGCCGAACCGATTCGATTCCTCCGCGCCCCAGGCCAGGTCCGGGCGGCGGGGCCGCGCATCCTTCGGCCCGATCCCGTCGGCCCAGTGGTAGTTGCTCACGAAGTTGCCGCCGGGCCAGCGCAGGACCCCCAGCCGGAAGTCACGCAGCAGGCCGAGCACGTCCGTGCGGAACCCGCGGGCGTCGGCCAGCGGGGATCCCTCGTCATAGAGGCCGCCGTAGATGCACCGGCCGAGGTGCTCGACGAAGCCGCCGAAGACATTGCGGTCCACCGGGCCGATCTGCCGCGCCGGGTCCACCACAATCCGGGTCACGAGTCCTCCTGGTTTCCTCGGTCGGCGGGCTGTGCCGCCGCTTGAGCCGCGCAGGAAGCGCCGCGCGGTCACTTATCACCCCGGTGGTACGGCTCACCCCGGTGGTACGGCTCACCCCGGTGGTACGGCCGGGCCGGCTTATCACCCCGTCGGGATCGCATGAGCGGACAAACCGGGCAGCCTGCCGACCTTCTAGGGTGATAAGTCATGATGATCTTGCTTTCGTGAGCGGAGTGATGAGGACGGCTAGGGCGGGAAGGGGAATTGCCGGGATTGGCACTGTATGGGACCGGCCCCACCGACGGCTGGGAAGTCGGCGGGGCCGGGGCTTGCGGGGCGGGGCCGGGTGCCGGGGCTGGACGGCGGCGCGGGGCCGGGTGCCGGGGCTGGTGGCCGGGTCAGACCTGGACGAACTCCATGCCTGCCAGCTGGCAGAACACCTTCCAGTCCGCGGCGTGGTGGCCCAGATTCATCACCTCGTGGTGCGGGCCGCCCGCGGCCAGCCAGCCGTTGAGACAGGCCCGCACCCCGGACACCGGGCGGAACTGCCCGTAGGGCATCTCCAGCGCGGGCAGTTCCTGGCTGTCCAGGTTCTCGCCCTCGGCGACGACCACGCGGAACCGCTCGCCTTCCAGCGAGACCAGGGTGGCCAGTGTGGCCGGCCCGGGCTGCAGCTGGAACAGGAACGTGGGCGGGTCGGCCAGCCGCCCGATTCCCAGCGGCCGCTTGATCAGCCTGACGGGCTTGTCCTGGCGGGCGACCTTCCAGTTGCCCTCACCCATGTGGCTCTGCAGGATCGAGTCGGACGGGAAGTCCATCGCGTACATCTCGGTGAAGTGCGCATCCCCGATCAGCTGGTGCCCGGCGTAGACCATGCACGCGGTGAGCACGTCGCCCTCGGCCGCGTAGCCGAAGCCCTTGGCCATCAGCGAGGAGGCGGCGGCCAGCGGCAGCCGGCTGAACCGGCCGTCCTCGCCGATCGCGTCGAAGTGCGCGGTGTACGCACCGAACCCGCGCTCGGTCAGGATCTGCTCGATGGCCACCTGCATCCGGGCGTGGTCGGCCCGCTCCTCGGCGCTCAGCCGCGGGTCGATCTCGAAGCGCTCGTCCTCGAACGCGATCACGTCGGCGATCTGCTTGTCGCTCACCGCCTGCATGCCCCGGTACATGTCACCCTGGGCGACCGCGAGGATCTCCGGGCCGAGCGTGCGGATCAGCGCCGACTCGTCCACCCGGATGTCACCCATGTCGTTCATGGCGTAGCCAAAGATCGCCGTCTTCAGCGACTTCCACGCGGTGATCGCCATGGCGGCCCGGGAGAACCGGCCCACGTCCGTCTTGAACTGCTCGCTCTTCCAGTCGTCGGTGAGCACCGCGAACCGCTTGCCCGCCCGGACCATCGCGTTGGCCGTGTCCTGCGCGCCATGCACGCCCTGGTTGTAGGTCATGTCGGCCATGTCCCAGGCCGGGGTGACGTTCGGCTCGGGCTGGATGTTGGCCAGCAGCACCGGCAGCCGGGACTCCGACAGCAGCCGGGCGACCCGCATGGCCGGGCCGTAGGTCAGCATGACCACCATGACCCCGTCCAGGTCGGAGTCCTCGAACTCGCGCATGGCGCGAACCGCGTCCTCGCGGTACTTGATGGCCTTGCTCGGGATGAACTCGGCCACGTCGGCCAGGTGGGCGGCCAGTTCCGCCGCGTAGCCCTCCTGCCGCTGCGCGATGCCGGGGATCATGTCGTCGTACAGGTCCTGCATGATGCCCAGGATCCCGATGCGGGGCTTGCGTCCGGTCATAGCCAGCCTTTCTTAACGATCCGCACGTGGAACTGCCGCCGCCAGCGCACTCAGCGCTGGCCGTACTGCTCCTTGTACCGCCGGTGCAAGGCGTCCACCTGGTCCTGCGGCAATGGGGGCAACTCCCCGAAGGCCCGGGCCAGGTGCACCGTACGGGCTACGTCCTCGCACATGACGGCGGCTTTGACGGCGTCCTTGGCGGTGCCGCCGATGGTGAACACCCCGTGGCTTTTCATCAGCACCGCGGGGGAGCGGTGCCCGGTCAGCGTGGTCACGATGCCGCGGCCGATCTCGTCGGTGCCGATGGGCGCGAAGGGCCCCAGCGGGATCTCCCCGCCGAACTCGTCGGCCATCGCGGTGATCACGCACGGGATCGCCTCGCCCCGGGCCGCCCAGGCGGTCGCGTAGCTGGAGTGCGTGTGCACCACGCCGCCGACCTCGGGCATGTGCCGGTACACGTAGGCGTGCGTGGCGGTGTCGCTGGACGGGCTGTAGCCGTCCTCGACGGCGTTGCCGTCCAGGTCGCAGAGAACCATCGAGCCAGGGGTCAGATCGGCGTAGCTGACCCCGCTCGGCTTGATCACCATCAGGTCGGTGCCCGGCACGCGGGCCGAGACGTTCCCAGAGGTCCAGGCGACCAGGCCGTTCTCCACCAGGGCGGCGTGCAGCCGGGTGACGTCTTCGCGGGCGTGCGAGATCGCGGTGCTGACCGCGCGCTCGGTGCCGGCGTGCCCGGTGCCGGCGTGCCCGGTGCCGGCGTGCCCGGTGCCGGCGTGCTCGGTGCTCATCAGCGGTTGCCCTCCTGGGTGGCCAGGCTTCGGTCGCGGATCTCGCGCAGCCGGTGCATCACCTCGTTGGCCCCGCGGCCGAAGTAGTCGTGCAACGTCTTGTACTCCGTATACAGCTCGTCGTAGACATCTGCGCTGGCCCGGTCCGGAGTGTAGACCGCCTCCCGCTTGGCGCCCATGGCGGCCGCGGCGGCGGGCACGTCGGGGTAGGCGCCCGCGGCGACCGCGGCGTGGATCGCCGAGCCCAGCGCGGGCCCCTGGTCCGAGACGATCGCGGACAGCGGGCGGCGCAGCACGTCCGCGTAGACCTGCATGACGAACGGGTTCTTGAGCAGGCCGCCGGCCGCCACGAACTCGGTGACCTTCAGGCCGGCGTCCGCGTAGGCGTCGATGATCACCCGGGTGCCGAACGCGGTCGCCTCGACCAGGGCCCGGAAGATGTCCGGTGGCCGGGTCGCCAGGGTGAGCCCCACGATGGCCCCGGACAGCGCGTGATCCACCAGCACGCTGCGGTTTCCGTTGAGCCAGTCAAGGGCAATCAGGCCGTGTGCGCCGGCCTGCTGCCCGGCGGCATCCTCGGAGAGCAGGTCGAACAGTGAGATGCCGCGGCGCTGCGCCTCCTCGCGGTAGTCAGCCGGCGTCGCGTGGTCGCTGAGCCAGGCGAAGATGTCGCCTACCCCGCTCTGGCCGGCCTCGTAGCCGTACTCCCCGGCGACGATGCCCCCGTCCACCACCCCGCACATGCCGGGGACCTCGTGCAGCGACGTCGCGTTCATCACGTGGCAGGTGGAAGTGCCCATGATGGCGACCATCTGGCCGGGCCCGGACGCGTCCGCCGCGGGCGGTGTGACGTGGGCGTCCACATTGCCCACGGCGACCGCGACGCCTTCGGGCAGGCCGGTCCACCCGGCCGCCTCCGCGGTCAGCGAGCCCGCCCGCTCCCCGAGGGGGGATACCTCGTGCGCCAGCTTGTCCGCGGCGAAGCGGGCGAACCGTGGGTTGAGGGCGGCCAGGTACTCCTCGGACGGGTAGTGGCCGTCCTGGTAGATGCCCTTGTACCCGGCGGTGCAGGCATTGCGGGTCTCGGTGCCGCACAGCTGCCAGACGATCCAGTCCGCCGCCTCGATCCAGCGCTCGGCCCGGTCGTAGACCTGCGGGTCCTCCTCCAGCACCTGCAGTGCCTTGGCGAACTGCCACTCCGAGGAGATCTTGCCGCCGTACCGGCCGATCCACGGCTCGCCGCGCTCGTGGGCCAGCGCGGTGATCCGGTCCGCCTGGCGCTGGGCCGCGTGGTGTTTCCACAGCTTGACGTAGGCGTGCGGGCGGCCCTCCAGGCCCTCCAGCTGGCACAGCGGGGTGCCGTCGCGCAGCACCGGCAGCACCGTGCACGCGGTGAAGTCGGTGCTGATCCCGATGACCGCGGCCGGGTCCACGCCGGCTTCCCGGATGGCCTCCGGCACCGCCTCGCGCAGTACGTCCCGGTAGTCCTCCGGATCCTGCAGCGCCCAGTCCGGGGGCAGTGGCTCCCCGGTGGCGGGCAGCTTGGCGTCGATCACGCCGTGCCGGTAGGCGTGCACCGCGGAGCCGAGTTCCGCGCCGTCGCTGACCCGGACCACCAGGGCGCGCCCGGACAGCGTGCCGAAGTCGATCCCCAGCACGTAGCTGTCCGCCAGGTTCTGCGGGGGGCCGTCGCCGCGGTGAGCGCTCACAGTCATCGTCGTCCTGTCCGCCTTCTGCCGTGTCTGCCCGGTGTCAGCCGCCCGGTGGGGCGGTGCTGGACCGGACCACGAGCTGTGGCTCCACCGGGTCGGTGGACGCGCCCGGGTCCCGGCCGTAGATCAGTGCGACCAGCGTGTCCAGGGCCCGCTGGCCGAGCTCGCCGAAGTCCTGCCGCACCGTGGTCAGCGGGGGCAGGAAGTACGGGGATTCGGGGACGTCGTCGAAGCCCACCACGCTCACGTCGCCCGGCACCCGCCGCCCGGCCTCGGACAGCGCCCGCAGCAGGCCGAGGGCCATCGGGTCGTTGGCGCACAACACGGCCGTGACATCCGGGTCGGCGGCCAGCTGATGCCCCAGCTCGTAGCCGCTGGCGGCCGACCAGTCCCCGGCCGGCACGTCCGCGGGCTCCGGCGCCCCGGCGTCGCGCAGCGCCTGCCGCCAGCCGTCTTCCCGGGCCTCCGCGTCGAGCCAGGTGGCCGGGCCGCGCAGGTGGTGCACCGTGCGGTGGCCCGCCGCCAGCAGGTGCCGGGTGGCCAGGGCGGCTCCCTCGGCGTTGTCCACAGCGACGGAGCATACCGGTGGGTCGGTCCGGCAGCCCATCGCGACCAGCGGGATATCGTCCGGGCAGTTGGTCAGCGCCGCCACCGCCTCCTCCACCGGGGCGATCACGATGACGCCTTCCACGCCCTGCCCGGCGAAGCGCTCCACGGCGTCGAGCACGGACCGCTGGTCCAGCGTGGGCATGCTGGCGATGGCCACGAAGTAGCTGTCCCGGGCGGCGCGCTCGATCCCGTACAGCATGGACGCGGGCCCGAACAGCGTGGTGTCGAAGCTGATCACCCCGAGCGTGTGGGTGCGCCGGGTGACCAGGGTCCGGGCGGCCGCGTTCGGCCGGTAACCGAGCTCGATGATGGCCGCGAGCACCAGTTCCCGGGTCTGCGGCCGCACGTTGGGGTGGTCGTTGAGCACGCGGGAAACCGTTTGATGGGAAACCCCGGCCAGCTGGGCCACGTCGGTCATCACCGGTGGCCGGTTGCGGCCGCGTTCTGTTGCGGGCACCGCTCGTTCCTCCCGTCACCTGATCATGACCGTCCTGACAGCCGTCCGGGGGTGAGCCGTGGCCCGCTGCCCGAGGCGGGCTGGGGTGGCGGCTGGCCGATTCGGCACGTCGTGCACCCAATTTAGAGGCAAATTCCCGTTCCCCGGTCCATCGCTGCCAGGATTGTTATCGCTAACACAGAGACCGGTCAAGCCCGACGCCGGACCGTGCCCGCGCCATTGCGGAAATCAGCCCGCCTGGGTGGCCGGGCCATGTGGTCCAGGTGCCTTATTCGGCGGTTATTGGCGGTATGCCCGCCGGGCGGCCTTCTCATGCCTGGCCGCTCCAGGCCCGGCTGTTCCAGGCCCGGGCTGTTCCAGGCCCGGCTGTTCCAGGCCCGGCTGTTCCAGGCCCGGCTGTTCCAGGCCCGGCCGCGGCGACGCTGGAGCCGCGCACCACCAGGCGGCAGGGCACGGTGTGCGCGCCGTGCGAGGGCTCGCCGTCGATCGCGCGCAACAGGTGTTCCGCGGCCACCCGCCCCACCTCCTCCAGGCAGGGGTCCACACTGGTCAGCGGCGGATCCGCGCCGAGTGCCAGCGGCGCCCAGTTGTCGCACCCGACGATGGCGATGTCGTCGGGCACCCGGTGGCCGAGCAGCCGCAGCGTGTCGGAGACGCCCCGGGCGATCTGGTCGCTGCCGCAGAAGATGCCGTCCACGCCGGGGTCACCGGCCAGCACCAGCCGTACCGCCGCCCGGCCCCAGGCCTCGGTCCACCCGCCGTAGAGCACATCGGCCGGCCGGATGGCCGTCCCGGCCGCGGCCGCCGCCGCGCAGAAGCCGCCGGCCCGCTTGCGGGCGGCCAGGAACCGCTCCGGCCCGGTGATGTGGGCGAGCCGGTGCCGGCCCAGGCCCAGCAGGTGCTCGGCCGCGACCCGCCCGCCGCCGGTGTCATCGGGGAGGATGGCCGGTTCGTCACCGTCCATCGACTGGGTCATCGCGTACACCACCGGCACGCCCAGGGCGGTCCCGACGCTCCGCCGCGGCTCGATCCGGCGGCCGGCCACGATGAGGCCGTCCACCCGGCGGGACAGCAGCGTGTCCACGTAGCGCCGTTCCCGCTCCGGCTCGTCCCGGGTGTCGCACATGAACACCGAGATCTGCCCCGCCCCCAGGGCGTCCTCCGCGCCGAGCATGACCGGGATGCTGAACCGGCCGAAACTGTCCGTGGTGATCATGCCGACCGTGTAGGTACGGCCCGACTGCAGCCCGCGGGCCAGCACGTTCGGCGCGAAACCCAGCGCCCGGGCGGCCGCGGCCACCCGGTCCCGGGTCTCCGCCCGGAGCTTGCCCTGCCCGTTGAGCGCCTTGGAAGCGGTCCCGATCGAGACCCCGGCATGCGCCGCCACGTCGCGGATCGTGACCCGCCGGTCCGGAGCTCCGCCGGGTCCGGCCGCCGGAACCCAGCCCGGATCGGTGCCGGGAACCCCCCTGCCGGGCCAGCCGGATCGGTGCCGGGAACCCCGGCCGGATCGGTGCCGGGAACCCCGGCCCGAACTGCGCCCGGGGGGGCGGCGCGCGGCGCCGGCCCGGCGCTGGAGGCGGCCGCCGGGGGCGGGGTTCCGTCGTCGGACGGGAGATCAGCGGGCAAACGGTTGCTCCGAAGATAAGCCTGGCCAGGTCCGCCCCGGTGGGCGATACACCCGGACTATACAGGGTTGACGCTGGCATAACGGCCCCTTACGGTGCGGAGGAAAACCTATTCCTCTCGGTGGAGGTGGCGTCATCACAGCGACCCGTGCGGAGGACACCCCGGTGGCCCGCGGCCCGGTCCGTCCCACCCCCGGCGCGGCCGTCGCGCACCGGCCCCTCAGCGGCGGCGCCCGGCTGGATGGCGGCCTGCTGCACTACTGGCAGCAGCGCAACCACGCGGCCAGCCTGCCGCTGGCACTGCGCCAGCTGGAGGTGGCCGGGAACCTGGCCAACCTGCGGCTGGCCATCGCCGGCGCGCACGAGGGGTACCGGGGCCCGGTGTTCATGGACTCGGACGTGTACAAGGCGCTGGAGGCGGCCGGCTGGGAGCTGTCCCGCGGTGGCGACGGCGAGCTGGTCGGCTTCCTGGCCGAGGCGACCGGGCTGCTGGCCAAGGCGCAACAGCCGGACGGTTACCTGAACTCGGCCATCCAGGTCACCGGGCGCCCCCGGTATGCGGCGCTGCCCTCCAGCCACGAGCTGTACTGCGCCGGCCACCTGATCCAGGCGGCCATCGCCTGCCAGCGCGGCGCCGGGGATGACGGCCTGCTCGCGGTGGCCCGCCGGTTCGCCGATCACCTGGTGGACCACTTCCTGGGCCGCCAGGCCGGGATCGACGGCCACCCGGTGGTGGAGAGCGCGCTGGCCGAGCTGTACCGGGAGACCGGGCACGCCCCGTACCTGGAACTGGCCCAGCAGTTCATCGAGCAGCGCGGCCACGGCCTGGTCGGCGACTCCGGGTTCGGCCTGCGCTACCTGCAGGATGACCAGCCGGTCCGGGAGTCGCCCGCCGAGGTGGGCCACGTTGTCCGGGCGCTGTACCTGGAGGCCGGGATCGTGGACGTGGCGGCGGAGACCGGCGACGCGGACCTGCTCGCCAGCTCGCTGCGCCGCTGGGCCGACATGGTCGCCACCAAGACCTACCTCACCGGCGGAAACGGTTCGCGGCACGAAGGGGAGAGCTTCGGGGACGGCTACGAACTGCCGCCGGACCGCGCCTACAACGAGACCTGCGCCGCCATCGCCAGCTTCCAGTGGTCCTGGCGGCTGCTGCTGGCCACCGGTGACAGCAGGTACGCCGACCTGATGGAGCGGGTGCTCTACAACGGCTTCGCGGCGTCCACCGCCACCGACGGGACCCGGTTCTTCTACGTGAACCCGCTGCAGCGCCGGGCCGGCCACTTCGAGAAGGATGACCCGGGCCGCCGCCGCGAGTGGTTCTCCTGCGCCTGCTGCCCGCCGAACATCATGCGGCTGCTCGCGTCGCTGCAGCACTACCTGACCACGGTGCGCGGCGACACCCTGTACCTGCACCAGTTCACCACGGGCACGTTTTCCGCCCCGCTCGGCGGCGGCGAGCTCACCGTGCAGCTGGTCACCGACTACCCATGGTCCGGCGCCGTCCGGGTGCGGGTGACAGGCGCCCCGCCCGCTCCCTGCGGGCTGGCGCTGCGCCACCCCGCCTGGGCCCCCACTGCCTCCCTCATGCTCAACGGCCAGCCCGTCCCCGGTGGCCCGGCCACTGCGGGGTATTACGTGCTGCACCGGCCGTGGCGGCCGGGCGACGAGCTCAGCTACCAACTCCCGGTCGCTCCCCGCCGCACCTTCCCGGGCCGGCGGGTGGACGCGGTGCGCGGCGGTGCGGCGATCGAGCGGGGACCGCTGGTGTACTGCTTCGAGCAGGCCGATCAGCCCGGTGGCATCGATCTCGAGGACCTCGCGCTCGCCGACGGCGAGCTGCGGGAGCGGCCGGCCACCGTGCCCGGGGTCGGGCCGACGGTTCTCATCGAGGCGGCCGCGCGGCACCAGCCGCCGGCCAGCGGTGCGGGCCTGCCCTACACGGCGGAGCCGCCAGACGGTGCGGCCGGGGAGCCGGCCACCGCGACCGCCATCCCCTACTTCCAGTGGGACAACCGGGACGGCCGGGCCATGCGGGTCTGGCTGCCGCGGGTCTGGCTGCCGCGGGCCTGACCGCGGTGGGCCGGGCTGCTGTGGGCCGGGCTGCTGTGGGCCGGGCTGTTGTGGGCCGGGCTGCTGTGGGCCGGGCTGCTGTGGGCCGGGCTGCTGTGGGCCGGATCGCTGTGCGCCGGATCGCTGTGGCGGCCCGGCCGGATTTCGTTAGCGGTGTACTTTACCCCCCGTTCCGGGGGTGTGATGTACACCGCTCCTGGGATCGGCCGAGTCGGCCCCGGCCGTCCCGGCGGGGCGGTCTGCTGCTACCCGGCGGCGCCGAGCGTCTCCGCCTATCCGGCGGCGCCGAGCGCCTCCGCCCGCCCGGCGGTATGGGCGACGCCGGCCGGGCGGGGGCGGCTGGATTCCCGGACGACCAGGCTGCACGGCAGCCGCTCCAGGCCGGCCTCCGGATGGCCGTCGATGGCGGCCAGCAGCCGCTCACCCGCGATCCGGCCCAGCTGCCGCAGGTTCATGTCCACGGTCGTCAGCGGCGGCCGGCAGGCGGTCGCCATCACCTCCCAGTTGTCGAAGCCGACCAGGGCCACCTCCTCCGGGATGGCCCGGCCGGCGTCGCGGGCCGCGTCGGCGGCTCCCCGGGCGATCTGGTCGTTACCGCAGAAGATGCCGTCCAGCCCGGGAACCGACCGGAGCAGCACGTTCGTGGCCTGCCGCCCCCATTCTTCGGTCCACTCCCCATACAGCGGTTCCCCGCCCGCCAGTTCCAGGCCCGCGGCGGCCAGGGCGTCCTGCGCGCCTTTGGCCCGCAGCTCCGCCGCCGTGAACCGCCGCGGCCCGGTCACGTGGCCGATCCGGGTGCGGCCCGTGCTCAGCAGATGGTGGACGGCCAGGGCCCCGCCTTCCTCGTCGTCCGGGATGAGCGAGAGGTCGGCCGGGTCGATCGAGTGGGTCATGGCGTAGACGACCGGCACGGGCAGCCTGCGGCCGATGGGCTCGCGCGGGTCCTGGCGCCGCCCGGTCACGATGATCCCGTCCACCCGGCGCTCGAGCAGCGTCCGCAGATAGTGCTGCTCCCGGATGCCGTCATCGCGGCTGTCGCACAGGAAAACCGAGATGCGGCCCGGGCTGAGAGCGTCCTCGGCGCCCTGCATGACCGGGATGCTGAACCGGCCGAAGCTGTCGGTCGTGATCAGCCCGACGGTGAAACTGCGCCCGGTCAGCAAGCCTCGCGCCAGGGCATTGGGCTGGTAAGCAAGCCGCTCGGCGGCCTGGCGGACGCGTTCGGCCGTGCTGGCACTGATGCCGCCGCGGCCGTTGAGCGCTTTCGATGCCGTGCCCGGGGACACCCCCGCGAGGCGGGCCACGTCCGTGATCGTCACCGGCCCTCGGCTGTTGGAACTCGCGGCCGCCTCCCCAGGTTGACCCGTTCTGATCCGCCGAGCCTACCCCAGACGACGGGCTACGAAAAGCTTTGCGGTCTCGGTTTCCATGGGACCAGGCCCACCGGCGTGGATTCCGGAGCCGGGTGCGGGGCCGTGGCCGCCTGGTCCAGTCTGCCCCGTTTCAGCCGGAGATGGGTGGTAGGCATCGCGCCAGTTATCGCTAACATTACTTTTTGACTGCTTAGCTGTATATGGTCTTGACCCGTTCCCATCCACCGTCCTAGCATCGCCCGTACGAAAACCTTTGCGTAAACGCTGATGATCGTGTGCCGGGCACAACTCGTTGGGGAGGGTCCCGCCCATGGGCTTGTTCACGCAGGACGGCGCCGCGCTGCTGTGGAAAGGAGGTCAGGAAACCGTCCGGATCGAGCCCTGGGGCAGCCACAGCCTGCGGGTGCGCGGGACGCTGGGGCCGGCCATCCGCGATGACCTGCCGGGGGCGCTGCTGGATCCGCCCGCCGCCACGGCCGACGTCGAGATCACCGGGCAGCTGGCCCGGGTCACCAGCGGGGAGCTGACCGCCGAGATCAGCGCCGCAGGCCAGCTGCGCTTCTTGCGGGCGGACGGCCGGGAACTGCTGGCCGAGACCACGCCGCACTTCACCGGCCCGCCCACCCGGCGATATGCCACCGTCGGCGGTGGCTCGTACCGCTTCGAGGTGCTGTTCAAAGCCCGCGACGCGGAACGCTTCTACGGGCTGGGCCAGCATCAGCACGGCCGGCTCGACCAGAAGGGGGCCGTCATCGAGCTGGTCCAGCGCAACACCGAGGTCAACATCCCGTTCCTCGTCTCCAGCGAGGGTTACGGCCTGCTGTGGAATCACCCCGGCATCGGCCGGGTGGAGCTGGGCACCACGGTCACCCGGTGGGTAGCGGAGGCGACCCACCAATGGGATTACTGGATCACGGCCGCCGCCGAACCCGCCGGGCTGCTGCGCGCCTACAGCGAGGTCACCGGGCGGGCGCCGATGCTGCCGGACTGGGCGGCTGGCTTCTGGCAGTGCAAGCTCCGCTACAAGACGCAGGATGAGCTGCTCGGCGTGGCCCGCGAGTACAAGCGGCGCGGGCTGCCGCTGTCCGTCATCGTCATCGACTACTTCCACTGGACCCGCCAGGGCGAGTGGCGGTTCGACCCGCAGGAGTGGCCCGACCCGGCGGCCATGGTCGCCGAGCTGGAGCAGCTCGGGGTGCAGCTGATGGTGTCCATCTGGCCCACGGTGAACCCGGGCAGTGAGAACTACGCCGAGATGGCCGAAGCCGGCCTGCTGGTCGGCAACGAGCGCGGGCTCGGGGCACAGCTGGCGATCTGGGATCGCGGCTCTTCGGCACGCGTCCCCATGACCTTCTACGACGCCACCAACCCGGAGGCCCGGGCCTACGTATGGAGCAAGGTCAAGGAGGGCTACTACAAGCACGGCATCCGGACCTGGTGGCTCGACGCGTGCGAGCCCGAGCTGGTCCCCGAGCAGCCGGAGAATCTCCGCTACCACCTCGGCCCCGGTGCCGAGGTCACCAACATCTACCCCATGCTGCACGCCAAGGGGTTCTACGACGGGATGCGGGCCGAGGGGGAAACGGAGATCCTCTCGCTGTGCCGGTCGGCGTGGGCGGGCAGCCAGCGTTACGGCGCCCTGGTGTGGTCCGGCGACATCGACTCCACCTTCGAGGACCTCCGCCGCCAGGTCCCGGCCGGGCTGAACATCGGGCTGTCCGGCATTCCGTGGTGGACCACGGATATCGGCGGATTCAAGAACGGTGATATCGGCTCGGCCTCGTTCCGCGAGCTCGTCGTGCGCTGGTTCCAGTACGGCGTGTTCTGCCCGGTCTTCCGGCTGCACGGGGTGCGGGAGCCCGGGACCATGACCGGCGCCGAGCAGACCGGGGCGGCCAACGAGGTCTGGTCGTTCGGTGACGAGGCGTACGCCATCATCAGCCGGCTGATGCACCTGCGGGAACGGCTGCGTCCCTACGTCATGGAGCAGATGCGGATCGCGCATGAGACCGGCCTGCCGCCGATGCGCCCGCTGTTCCTGGACTTCCCGGCCGACCCGGTGAGCTGGGAGGCCGAGGACCAGTTCCTGTTCGGCCCGGACATCCTGGTCGCGCCGGTGGTGGCGGAGGGCGCCCGGGAACGGCGGGTCTACCTGCCGGCCGGCCCGGACGGGACCACCTGGCTGGACGCCTGGACCGGCGGGGAACAGCCGGGTGGCCAGTGGATCACCGCGCCGGCCCCGCTGGACACCATCCCGGTGTTCCTGCGCTCGGGCGGTGACGTGCCGCCGTTCGGGCCGCTGGACGCGCTGGGCCCGGCCGGGAACCGCGGGGAGTGACCCCGGTTGGCCAGGACCGTCCTCTCCACCCGCCGGGCCGCGGTGCACCGTGGTCCACGGCTGGACCGCGGGACCGTCGAGGTCAGCCGGCCCGCGCTGTGGACGCGCTACGCCCGCGCCGCCTTCCTGGTGCCGGCGGTCGCGTACGTGCTGTTCGCCTTCGTGCTGCCGATTGTCTACAACCTGATCCTGAGCTTCGAGCAGACCTCACCGGCCACGATCGCCAGCCTGTTCGCCCCGTTCGCCGGGCTGGCCAATTACAAGGCCGCGCTGCTGCAGCAGACCACGCAGAGCGCGATCGCGCGCACCTTCATCTTCACGGCCCTCTCCCTGGTCTTCCAGTTCATGATCGGCTTCGGGCTGGCTCTGCTGTTCAACCTGCGGTTCCCGCTCCGGCGGGTGGCCCGGTCGCTGATCATCATCCCCTGGCTGCTGCCGCTGCTGATCACCGGTTTCATCTTCCGCTTCCTGTTCCAGCTGGAGGCCGGGGCGGTCAATCAGGTCCTGATGGACCTTCACCTGATCAGCACGCCCATCGGTTTCCTGACCTCCCCGGGGCCGGCCTTCGCCGCCATCCTGATCGCCAACATCTGGATCGGCGTGCCGTTCTTCACCGTGCTGCTCTACAGCGCGCTGCAGGACGTGCCGGCCGAGCTGACGGAAGCGGCCATGATCGACGGGGCCGGCGCGTGGCAGCGCCTGTTCCGGGTCACGCTGCCGGTCATCCGGCCGGTGATCGAGGTGACGTTCGTCCTCGGCTTCGTCTTCACCGTCAAGGTGTTCGACGTGGTCATCGGGCTTACCCAGGGCGGCCCGGCGAATTCGACGCAGCTCCTCGCGCCCTGGGCCTACAACCTGTCCTTCCAGCAGTTCGATTACGGGGCGGGCGCCGCGCTCAACACCATCCTGCTGATCATCGCCTTGCTGGCCGCGCCGGTCTACATCTGGCTCAACCGGGAATCCCTGCGGAGGACCTGACCATGATCCGGCAGCGTAAGTTCACCAGCCCACTCGCCGCCCTGGCCGCCCTGATCGCCCTGGCGATCATGCTGTTCCCGCTGTACGCCGTGGTGGTCGCCTCGTTCGAGAACAATGCCCAGCTACTGGGCTCGCATTACAACTTCCTGCCGCCCACCCCGAGCTTCGCCAATTACAGCGCCGTGTTCTCGGCCCAGGGCGGCCACATCGCGAGCACGCTGATCATCGGGGTGGGGACCGCCCTGCTGACGCTGGCCATCGCCGTGCCCGCGGCGCACGCCCTCGCCCGGTACCGGTTCCGGGTCACCGTGGCCCTCGTCGCCGGACTGCTGATCGCGCAGATCCTGCCCTCCATTGTTATCGCTAACTCACTCTTCATCGTTTACCACAAGCTCCATCTGCTGAACACGTACCCCGGCCTGATCCTGGCCGACGCCAGCTACACGGTGCCGTTCGGGATCCTGGTGCTGCGCGCGTTCATGCTGGGGCTGCCGAACGACGTGCTCCAGGCGGCCCGGGTCGATGGCGCCTCTGAATGGCGCACGTTCATCCGGGTCGTGCTGCCGATGAGCCGGTCGGCCGTCATCACGATCGCCGTCTTCGCTTTTCTCCAAGGGTGGGGGGATTTCATCTTCGCGCTCACCCTGCTGTCCGGGAACACCTTCGAGCCGATCACGCTCAGCGTCTATTCCTACATTGGCGAGTTCCAGTCGAACCTGGGCGAGGCCATGGCGCTGTGCGTTTTCGGGCTGCTACCCGCAGCCATGCTGCTCATCGCGGCCCAGCGCTACATCGCGGCCGGGCTCACCGTCGGCTCAGTCAAGGGCTGAGTCAGGATCCGCAGGCACCAGACCGCCGGACCACGCTGCGCCCGGTCCGGCATGAGGAGGAGTTCACATCATGCACAAGGCACAGTCGCCTGTCCGGCCGGGCGGAGGGCGCGGGAGACCGCTCCGCCGCTGGCACCTGGTCGCCGGTGGCGCCGTCCTGCTGGCGCTGGCCGCCGCGGGCTGTGGCGCGTCCTCGGGCGGTTCGGGCAGCAGCGGTGGCAAGGTCACCCTCACCGAGCTTGACTACTTCACCTCCAACGGCGGGAACACCGCTGTGCCCTGGTACAACAAGAAGTTCGAAGCGGCTCACCCGGGCGTGACGATCAAGCGCGAGGTGGTGCCCTACGCCAACCTCATCACCAAGGTGCTCCAGGAGGCCAGCGCCGGTGACCTGCCGAACATCGTGATGCTGGACAACCCGAACGTGCCGGAGGTGGCGGCGACGGGCCAGCTCAAGCCGCTCAACGGCCTGCCCGGCTTCACCACCAGCGGCTACATCCCCGGGGCGACCAGCGAGTGCACCTTCAAGGGCAAGCAGTACTGCTACCCCATCGGCACCAACACGATCGGCATCTTCTACAACAAGGCGATGTTCGCCGCCGCCCACCTGTCCCCGCCGACCACCTGGGCCCAGCTTCAGTCGGATGCCAAGACCCTGACCAAGGGGAAAGTGCACGGCTTCGCCTTCGACGCGACCGCCGACGAGCAGTCCACCTGGCAGCTGGAGCCGTACTTCTGGAGCAACGGCGCCAACCTCAGCAAGGTGGACAGCCCTGAGTTCACCCAGGCTCTCCAGTTGTGGGTGAACATGGTCAAGGACGGGTCAGCGTCCAAGTCGGTGCTGCAGTGGGGCCAGGACCCCGACCTCACCCAGCAGTTCCTGCACAAGACCGCGGCCATGATCGAGGACGGCCCGTGGATCTTCCCCGAGCTGAACCAGGCCGGCTGGAAGTACAACCAGCAGTACGGGATCGTGCCGATCCCGACCAAGGTGGCCGGCCAGACGGTGGTCACCCCACTGGGCGGGGAGACGTGGAACATCGGCAACTCCGGTAGCTCCCAGCAGCAGAACCTGGCCTGGGAATGGATCAAGGGCATGCAGTCGCCGTCGGTGATGAGCCACGTCACGTCGCTGATGTACTACCTGCCGACCAAGCCCGCGGTGATCTCCTCCTACCTCAAGGGCGGCCCGGAGTACACGGTGTTCGCCAAGGAGACCCAGACCGCCCGGTCCCGAACCACGCAGTACGGGGCCAACTACCCGAAGGTCTCGCAGGCCATCTGGACGGCCATCCAGGCCGCCATCACGGGGACGGCATCGCCGGGTTCCGCGCTGACCACAGCGCAGTCCACCGTTTCCTCGGTTCCGCAGGTCAGCAGCGGAGGCTGAGACCGGCGCGCGCAAGCTCCTCCCGCGGGCCTGGCGGCCAGCCGCCAGGCCCGCGGGCCGTGTGGCCCGCGGGCCGTGTGGCCGGCCCGGCGCGCCGCTCCGCAGGTCAGAACTCGAAGCCGCCGGGGCGGCCGTTGCGGTCGGCGATCAGCCCGGCCAGGGTGGCGACGGCGATCTCCGGGGGCGTGCGCGAGCCGATGTTCAGTCCGATCGGCCGGTGCACCCGGGTTATGTCCGCCTCGGCCACGCCGAGTTGGCGGAGCGCTGGGATGTGCGGCGCCGGGTGGCGCGGGTTGCCCATGATGCCGACCCAGCGGGCCTTGCTGGCCAGCGCGTCCCGCAGCACCGTGCCCAGTTCGGGCCGGTGATGGTCGGTGACCACCACGTCGGTGTCCTGGTCCAGGTGGGGGCCGATCTCCCCGGTCACCGGGTACCGCCGGGCCCACCCGGCATCGGCCCGGGCCAGGTCCGGTTCCACCAGCGCTACCCGGAACCCGGCCGCCGCCGCGAACCGCAGCAGGTACTCGGCGACCGGGGAGGCGAACACCGCGACCAGCGACCGCCCGGTGCCCGGGGACGGCTCGTTCCCATGCGCGACCTCGCAGGCCGCGTCTTCCTGCGGTTCGGTCATAGCCCGAGCTTGCCATGGCCGCGGCCGGTTGGCCACGCGGGCGCGCGGTCGGGGCGCGGGCGGCGGCCACCGGTCGGCTGCTGGCCGTCAGCCCGGTCCGCCGCCGTCAGCCCAGCGTGCCGTCAGCCCAGCGTGCCGCCCTGAGCCAGGCGGAGCCAGCGGAAGCCGTAGCCGTCCAGCGGCAGATCCGGGCCCGGCCCGGCTGGCCCGGCGGCGTCGCCGAGTACCTGCACGGCACCCTCCGCGCCGGGCCCGGCCACTTCGGCAGGCAGCCGGGCGATGACCCGGTCCGCCGACAGGTTGTGCAAGGTGACCAGGTGCCCGCCGCGCCACCGGTACTCCAGGGCCAGCACCCGGTCGTCGCCGGGAGCGAAGGTGCGCCAGTCACCCCAGCCCAGTTCCGGGCACTCCCGGCGGATCCGGGCCGCCTGGGCCACCCAGGTGTGCAGCGACCCCGGCTGATGCCGCTGGCGGAACACGTTGACCGCCTGGTACCCGTACCGGCCGCCGGCCGGGCCGGCCGGTACAACTGCGGCGCCGCGGAGAACCCGCCACCTGGGCCCGCCGACCACTGCATGGGGGTGCGGACGGCCAGCCGCCCGGGCAGCGACAGGTCTTCCCCCATGCCGATCTCGTCGCCGTACAGCAGGACGGGCGTGCCCGGCAGGGCCATGGTCAGCGCCAGGGCGAGCCGGATCCGCCGCTCGTCGCCGCCCAGCATCGGGGCCAGCCGCCGCCGGATGCCACGCCCGTAGACCCGGTGCGTTTCCTCCGGCGCGAACGCGGCGAACACCTCGTCGCGCTCGGCTGGGCTGAGCAGGCCCAGGTTGAGCTCGTCGTGGTGCCGGCAGAAGTTGGCGAACTGGGCCTGCTGCGGGGTGCGGGGCCGCTGGCTCAGCGCGGTCACCAGCGGCTCGGCCCGGCCCCGGGCGTGCGCCAGCCACTGGGCCGCGCAGGTGCGGAAGTCGAACAGCATCTGCACGCCATCCCCATCGTCGATGGCGAAGTAGCGCTCCTGCTCCTCAGGGCTGACGTTCGCCTCCCCGAGGAAGATCGCGTCGCCGCGGCGGCGCTCCACGAACTCCACCAGTGACTGCAGGTAGGAGACCGGCTTGGCGCGCGCCGGGGTGCCGATCGTCTCGATCATGAACTGCAGCGAGTCGACCCGGAAACCGGACACCCCGAGTTCCAGCCAGAACCCGAGCACCTTGTTCATCTCGTCCCGCACGTCCGGGTCGGTGATGTTCAGGTCCGGCATGAAGTCGTAGTAGCGGTGCATGTACCACTGGCCGGCCACGTCGTCGTAGGTCCACGTGCTCGTCTGCTCGCCGGGGAAGGCCACCTCGCTGGGCTCCGCCTGCTTCTCGTCGCTCCACCGGTAGTAGTGGCGGTACCGGGAGCCGCGGTCCCGGCGGGACTGCTGGAACCACGGGTGCTGGTTGCTGGTGTGGTTCATCACCAGGTCCACGAGCACCCGGATGCCCAGGTTGTTCGCGGTGCGGATCAGCTCGACGAAGTCCCCGAGCGTGCCGAAGCGCGGGTCCACGGAGTAGTAATCGGTGATGTCGTAGCCGTCATCCCCGCCGGGGGACGGGTAGAAGGGCATCAGCCACAGGGTGCTGACTCCCAGCCCGGCCAGGTAGTCGAGCCGCTCGGTCAGGCCCGCGAGGTCGCCGTCGCCGTCGCCGTCGGAGTCGAGCCAGGTGGCCACGTCGGCGCAGTAGATCACGCCGTCCTTCCACCACAGGTCGCTGGTGGCTTTGTCCGTCATGCGCGTCAGGTGCCCGCGGCCACCGCTTCCTAACGTCGGCGTCCCGGGCCGTCTATGGCCTCAGAGGCGGAACTCCCGTGGTGCGCCCGGCGCCCGGCGCCCGGCGTCAGCGCCGCGGGCCGGGGCCCACCGGCTGCTGAATAGCCTCGCGGGCCGGGACGTGGCCCGGCCGCCGTCCCCGGCGGCCGGACCACGCCTGCTGGATCAGCGAGACAGCCAGCGGGACGGACACGATGAGGGCCGCCGTGGTGGCGAGGTTCATGCCCACCATGTGCCGGGTGGTGGAGATCCCGGCGAAGTAGGCCGGCGGCACGAACGCCACCAGGGCGCAGCCGATCATGCACAGGATCAGCACCGCGCCGTCCCGGTGCCAGGGCCGGCGCCAGGCCGACAGGGCCACGACGGCGAGCGCCGTCATGACAAGCCACAGCGGCACGTATAGCCACAGCCCGAGTCTGGGCGGCAGGTGGCGGAACAGCCAGCTGAAGACGACGACCCGGGAATCGTACGCACCTTTCCGGTGCCCGGCTGAGACCGGGTAATCGCCCAGCGTCGTGATCCGGAACTGCTGCGCGAATTCAGCCGACTGCTGGCCGACCCCGGCCATGGTGCCAGGATGGGTGAGCAGGTAATGCGTGATATTGCCGTCGGTCAGCTTGTTCTCATACCGGGCGTACAGCCGGCTGAACCGCACCGACCTGGTGTC
This sequence comes from uncultured Actinomycetes bacterium, assembly GCA_963837515.1. Classification (GTDB taxonomy): domain Bacteria; phylum Actinomycetota; class Actinomycetes; order Streptosporangiales; family Streptosporangiaceae; genus RYN-230. Next base: position 75,868 of record CAWINT010000006.1, on the reverse strand, counting down.
CCAGTAGTAATCGCCGGCGTACCTGGCCCAGCTCTGCGGCAGCCCGAGCGCGCGCAACTGGGCGGGCGCGGCCTGGCTGGTCACGATGTCGGTGAAGATCATGTCCACGGCCTGGATGTGATGCAGTCGCCGCCCGTAGGAACTGGTGTTATCCCAGGCCCAGTAGCCGCCCGCCACAACGGCCAGGGCCGCGGCGACCAGCAGGCCGGCCGCTGCCTCCCGGGTGCGGAACCGGCGCCACCCGCGGCCCGGCCCGCGGCCCATCGTCGCCAGTACCAGGGCGACGCAGATCGGTGCGGCCAGTACCAGGTACTGCTCCTTGGACAGGATGGCGAGGAAGCCCCCACCGCCGGCCAGCACCAGGCCGAACACGGTGGCGTGCCAGCCCCGGCCGAGGTAGACCACGCCCGCGGCCACCAGCAGCAGGCCGGTCAGCGCGGCGGGCTCGCTGAAGGGGCCGCCGAACACGTCGAAGAACGCCGAGTCCGCGATGAGCACGGTGGCCGCCGCGGCCACGAGCAGCCGGGCCCACCAGCGAATCCGCAGCCCGACGACCAGGCTGGCGATCGCCACCGCGGCCAGCACGCAGTAGAGCACCGCGACCGCGATCAGGTTGAGGTCGCCGGGCAGCCGGAACAGCGGGGTGAGGACGCGGCCGAACTCCAGCGCAAGCAGCGCGGAGGAGGGGTAGAGATGGTGCCCGGCGCAGGCGGGGGACGGCAGGTACTCGAAGTAGGAGAACCGGAAGAACCGCGGATGGCGGCCGGTCACCGGGTTCAGGCCGATCCCGCACAGCAGCCGCGGCCCGTCCCGGTTGTCCGCCTGCCCCACCGGAGCGGGCACCAGGAAGCGGATCAGCAGGAAACCCAGGGCCCCGCCGAAGAAGGCCAGCCAGCGGCCAGCCGCGGGCGGACGCCGGCTAGCCGCGGGCGGACGCCGGCCAGCCGGCCGCCGGCGCCCGGCCCGCCATTCCCGGTAGCCTCCGCGCCACTGCCGCCGTGCTCCCTGCCCGTTCCGGCTACTGCGTCACTGGCCTGCTCGTCGTCTGGCACCCGCCCGCCCTCTGTCGTTTTGCCTGGGCTTTTATTTTGCATTTAGCTGCTTTTGCTGTTGCCCCGGATTGCGATCCGGGGATACGAGAATAGGTTTGCCGGAGGACAATGTCCACCTTCACATGGCCTAAACGGCAGTGCGCAACTAAAACTTTCCCCTGGGGGTGAGCTGAGCAATTGTCCAGCCTGCCGGGGCGCTCCGACCTGGGCGGATAAACTGTCAGGAAGCGGGCTGGAATGTCCGGGAAAAGCTCCGGAAAAGGTGCCAGCTGTGGCTCCAGTCCACCTGCGGTGTAGACCAGTACAAAGCATATGCATGGGTGGCATTAGCCAGCACGTTGCGGTTCAGGACATGTGTCAGCACGCTTTGCCGGTGGTAGGTGAACTCCCAGTCAGCCGCTTTTTCCGCCTGAGGGTAGTGGACGGCCACCAGGCGGATGCGGTGATAACCCGCGTAACTGCTCTCCCGGTTGGCTTCCTGCTGCTGCCAGTCCGCCAGCGGGTTCGGCTGCGGATGACCGGACTGGTCGATGAGCAGGAACTCGGCCCCGGACGGCGGCGTCACGTAGACGTAGTGCCCCTGGTGCGACACCCGCCAGCCATTCGGGATGGCGATGGAGAAGCCGGTCGGATCCTGGTAGCGGTGCCAGCCGGCCGGGGTGGGGGCAGCGGTCCCGACCGCACCGCCGGGGGCGGCCGCGGTGGACCCGGCGGCGCTGGGCGACGGCGCGGCCGTCGCGGGCGCGGTCGGGGACGGCGACCCGGCCGAACCCGCTGCGCCGCCACTGACCGCGGGTGACGGCGCTCCTGGCCGGCTGCTGGCGTGCGACGGGCCCAGGGCCTGCGCCCCATGTCCCGACAGGCTGGTGACCGCGGTGAACAGGCCCGCGGCGGCGGCCACGGCCACCACGAGCGCCGCGGCCAGCCCGGCCCGGCCGCGCCAGTGCCGCGGCAGGCGCCGTGGCCATGGCCGCGTCCGGCCGGCCGCCCCCGGCCCGACGGCCGGCCTCGGGATGGGCGCCGGTTCCGGACCGGGTACCGGGTCCGGAACCGGTACTGGTGCTGGTGCTGGTATCGGGTCCGGGCGCGGGGCGGGTTCTGGTTCGGGGCTGGGCCCGGGTGCAGGGGCGGGTTCCGGCTCCAGGACGGGTCCGGGCTCCGGGCCGGGTTCTAGTTCCGGAGCGGGCTCGGGTTCCTGGACAGGTCCTGGTTCCAGGGCCACCGGGGCCGGGGCTGGTCCCGGGACTGCGGCTGGGGGCGGTGCCGCTCCCGGCGCGACCGCCGCCCTCGGGTGGAAGGCCAGGGTGCGTTCCGCGTGCTGCAGTGCGGCCTCCGACGCGGAGTGCTCGCCAGCCGGGCCGCCGTCCGGCACCGTCGCCCAGGGCCGGCCCGGTGGCCGGGGGCCGGCCGGCCCGGGCAGCGGGGCCGTGCCCGGCTCGCGCTGCGGCGCGGTGCGGTCCGGCGCCACGTCCCCCTCCGCCACCTCGCGCAGCATCTGGGCGGCCGCGACCGACTTCAGCCGCTGCGCCGGATCCTGCGTCAGCAGCCCGCGGATCACCGGCCACAACGCACCGCACCGGCTGGGCGGGTCCGGTTCCCCGGTGACCACCGCGGTCAGCGTGGCCAGCGCTCCGGGCCGGTCGTAGGGCGGCCGTCCTTCCACCGCGGCGTACAGCGTGGCGCCCAGCGACCACAGATCCGCCTCCGGGCCGCCGCGTTCGCCGCGGGCCCGCTCGGGGGCGATGTAGGACGGCGAGCCGACCAGCACGCCGGACGTCGTGACCGTGGGGCTGTCCTGGGTCCGGGCGATGCCGAAATCGGCCAGCACCGCCCGGTCGTCGGCGTCGATGAGCACGTTGCCCGGCTTGACGTCCCGGTGCATGATGCCCAGCGCGTGCGCCGCGTCCAGCGCGGTCAGCACCTGGCGGCCGAGGCCGGCCGCCCGGCGCGGGGTCATCGGCCCGTCCTCGGCCACGATGTCCCGCAGCGACCGGGCGGCCACGAGTTCCATCACGATCCACGGCCGGCCGCCATCCTCGACCACGTCGTAGATCGTGACCACGTTGGGGTGGCTCAGCCGCGCGGCGGTGCGGGCCTCCCGCAGCGTCCGTTCCCGCAGTACCGTCCGCTCCTGCTCGGTGACGTCGGGCGGTGGCGACACCTCTTTGACCGCGACCTGACGGGCGAGCAGCTGATCTTCGGCCAGCCACACCGTGCCCATGCCGCCACTGCCGAGCGCCCGGATCAGCCGGTATCGCCCGGCGACGATCCGTTCGGCCGGTCCTAGGGCTCCCACCTGCCGCCGATTACCCGGGGGATGGGTATCAAAACTGGCGGTCCGCCGGGCCAGGCGCCCTCCGGCGGGCTGAGCAGCAGGTCGGCGACCGCGTCGCGGAGCGGCGGCAGCCGCGCGGCGGCGGCCTGCCGCGCGGCGGTCAGGCCGCGGTGGCCGACCGGCTCGACGACTTCCAGGTAAGCCTTCAGCTTCGGCTCGGTGCCGCTGGGCCGGACCACCGCCTGCGCGCCCGCCAGCCGGAAGATCAGCACGTCCGACGGCGGCAGGTCGCCGCCGCCGGCCAGGTCGTCCAGGCCTGCCACCGGCTGGCCGCCGAGATCCGCGGGCGGCCGGGCCCGCAGCGCCGCCATGAGCTGCTGCGGCGAGTGGGTGGGCACGGTGAGCGCCGCCCGCAGGTGTACGCCGTGCGCGGCCTCCAGCGCATCCCAGCGGTCCAGCAGCGACTGGCCGGCCGCGCGCGCCGCGCGGGCCAGGCCGAGCACGGCGAGTGCGGCCCCGATCCCGTCCTTGTCCCGCACCACGTCCCCGACCGCGTACCCGATCGCTTCTTCGTACCCATAGGCAAAACGGCACCCCGACCAGTGCTCACCAGCCCGGACGATCCACTTGAAGCCGGTCAGGGTCGCCGCGTAGCGGACGCCTGCCGCGGCGGCGATGCGGGACAGCATGGCCGACGACACGACGGTGGTCACCACCAGCCGGGCCGCGGGGTCGGTGTCCCCGGCGGTGACGTCGAGGATGAAAGCGCCGAGCAGCGACCCGACCTGGTCGCCGGTGAGCCGGCGCCAGCCGCCGCCGGCGGCCGGGTCGGGGACGGCGACGGCGAGGCGGTCCCCGTCCGGGTCACTGGCCAGCACCAGGTCGGCGTGCTCCCGCCGCGCCTCGGCCAGCGCGAGATCCAGGGCCCCCGGCTCCTCCGGGTTGGGGAAGGCGACGGTCGGGAAGTCAGGGTCCGGCCCGGCCTGGGCCGCTACCACGCGCGGAGCCGGGAACCCGGCGGCGGCGAGCGCCCGCAGCATCAGCGGCCCGGCCACCCCGTGCAGCGGGGTGTAAACCACCCGCAGGGCCTGCCCCGGGGTCTGGGCCGCGGACGTGAGTGGTGCGCCCCCCCGGGCCGGTGTGCCCGGTGCGCTGTCCCGGCCCGGTGTGCCCGGCGCCCCCGGCCCCCGGCCCGGTGCGCTGTCCCGGCCCGGTGTGCCCGGCGCCCCCGGCCCCCGGCCCGGTGCGCTGTCCCGGCCCGGCCGCGCCGGGGGCCGGGTGGGTGGCGGGGGAGGCGGACACGACCGCGGCCAGGTAAGCCTGGGCGATCTCGTCGCCGTGCCGGGTGATCAGCGGGCCGGTGACCGCGCCGAGCGGCACGTCGGCCAGCGGCCCCAGGCCGCGGATCAGCGCCTCGATCTGCGCGTTAACCGGCGGCACGATCTGCGCCCCGTCGCCCAGGTAGAGCTTGTAGCCGTTGTCCGCGGGCGGGTTGTGGCTGGCGGTGATCATCACGCCGGCGGCGGCGCCGAGGTGCCGGACGGCGAACGCGAGCAGCGGGGTGGGACTGCGGTCCGGCAGCAGATACACCGGGATGCCCGCCCCGGTCAGCACGGCGGCCGCCTGCTGCGCGAAGCCCGCCGACCGGTGCCGTGCATCCCAGCCCAGCACGACCCCGGCCGGAACTGTCCCAGGCTGGTGTTCGTGCAGCCAGCGGGCCAGCGCAGCGGCGGCCCCCAGCACCACCGCCCGGTTCATCCGGTTCGGGCCCGCGCCCATCGCGCCGCGCAGCCCGGCCGTGCCGAACTCCAGCCGGCCGGCGAACCGGTCCGCCAGGTCGGCCCGGGCCGCCTGCCCGGCCGGGCCGGGCAGGCCCGCCGCGGTCCGCAGCGCCGCCAGTTCGGCCCGGTCGTCCGGATCGGGATCATCGGCGATCCAGCCCCGGACCCGGTCCTCCAGTTCCGGGTCGAGCGGCCCGGGGCCCGCCCGGCCGGGCTCATCAGGGCCGGACCCACCTGGCTCGTGCTCGCTCATCGCACCCTCTCCCCAGCTCCGTCGCCCGGCCTGGCCGGGGCCATCCCACCCTCGGCCATCTCATCCGGGTGATAATGGGGGCCCGGGTCCCGGGTTGTCGAGCCAGCCGCCGAACTCGACATGGCCACCGAGCCCGCTATCCAGCTGCGGTTCGCCATCAGCCACCCCGGCGTCCTGCGCGTCCCGGGCGTCATGGGCTATACCGAGGTTCTGCCCATCTATCCGCGGTCCCGCCGGCGCCCTCACCGCACCCGATTCGCCACCACGCGGCCGCTGACCCCTGTCCCGTCCGCCCGGCCGCTCGCCCGGCTCGATACCCTGCCCGTCATCGGCCAGGCCAAAGGCGTCATCATGGCCCAATCAGGCTGCACCAAGGCCCAATCAGGCTGCACCAAGGCCCAATCAGGCTGCACCGAGGCCCAGGCCTTCCGGCCACACCCGCACCACCACCGCTATGGCTGGTGCCCGGCCCGCTCCCGCGGCCCCTCGCGGGGGATCTGCGGCAGGAGGCGGCCCAGCAGGGTGCCCATCCGGCCTGCGGCGGCGCGGCCGGCCGCCACCACTTCGGCGTGGTTCAGGCCGTGCGCGGCGAGGCCGGCCGCCGGGTTGGTCACCAGCGAGATGGCCAGCACCTCGGCCCCGAGATGCCGCGCCGCGATGGCCTCCAGCACGGTGGACATCCCGACCAGGTCGGCGCCGAGGGTGGCCAGCATCCGGATCTCGGCCGGCGTCTCGTAGTGCGGCCCGGGCAGCGCGGCGTAGACGCCCTCAGCCAGGCTGGGGTCGGCGGCGCGGGCCAGGTCGCGCAGCCGCGGCGAGTACAGCCCGGTGAGGTCGGTGAACCGGGGCGGGTAGCCCGCCGGCGGGGGCGGGCCGCCGAGCGGCGAACGGCCGGTGAGGTTCAGGTGATCGCTGATCAGCACCGCCTGACCGACCTGGTAGCCGGGGTCGATGCCCCCCGCCGCGTTGGTCAGCACGACCACCTGGCAGCCGGCCGCCACCGCGGTGCGCACCCCGTGCACCACGGTCGCGGGGGAGTGCCCCTCGTACAGGTGCGTCCGGCCGAGGAAGACGAGCAGCCGGAGCCCTCCCGGCCGCGGCACGGACGGCAGCGACACCGACCGGACGGTGCCGCGGTGGCCACCGACGGTCGGCGCCGGGAACCCACCCAGGTCGGTGACCGGGATCTCGGTCATCTCCGCGGCCGCGTCGGCGAGGGCGTCGGCGGCCGGCGCCCAGCCGGACCCGAGCACCACCGCCACGTCGTGCCGGTCCGTCCCGGTCAGTTCGGCCAGCCGGGCGGCGCTGGCCCGGGCCGCCGCGAATGGGTCAGCCGGCTGCCCGGCACGATTCACCTGACCACTGTCCACCTGACCACTGTCCACCTGACCACTGTCCACCTGACCACTGTCCACCTGACCACTGTCCACCTGACCACTGTCCACCTGACCACTGTCCACCTGACCACTGTCCACCTGACCACTGTCCACCTGACCGCTCGTCCACCTGACCGCCGTCCACCTGACCGCCGTCCACGTCGCCGGTCATGCCTTCACGTAGGGCTGGCCGTCGGCCTTGGGCGCGCGCACCTTGCCGACCAGCCCGGCCACCGCCACGATCGTCACGATGTACGGCGCCATCAGCAGGATGTTCGACGGGATGGGCACGTTCAGCGTGGACAGGATGGACTGCAGCGAGGTGGCGAAGCCGAACAGCAGCGCGGCCGCGGTCGCGCCCAGCGGGGTCCACCGGCCGAAGATCATCGCGGCCAGGGCGATGTACCCCTCGCCCGAGGACATGTCCTTGCCGAACGCGCCCACCTGGCCGATGGTGAGGAACGCGCCACCGATCCCGGCGATCAGCCCACCCATGATCACGTTACGGTAGCGCGTCGCCAGCACCCGGATGCCGACCGTGTCGGCGGCGGTGGGGTGCTCGCCGACGGCCCGCACCCGCAGCCCCCACCGGGTGCGGAACAGCCCCACCTGCACCAGGGCGATCATCGCGTACGTGATGTACAGGAAGATGGTCGAGTCGAAGAACACCGGGCCGAGGATCGGGATGTCGCCGAGCAGCGGGATCTTGATGGAGGAGAAGGTGGCGGGCGAGTTCAGCCGGTTCTGGTAGGGCACCAGCAGCCGGTCGTAGAGGTAGCCGGTCAGCCCGGACGCGAGCACGTTGAGCACCACGCCCAGCACGATCTGGTCCACCAGGAACTTGATCGCGAACACCGCCAGCACCGCGCCGAGCAGGCCGCCGGCCAGCGACCCGGCGATCAGCCCCAGCCACAGCGAACCGAACGCGCTGGCGATCACGGCCGCGGCGAACGCGCCCAGCAGCAACTGCCCCTCGATCGCGATGTTGATGACGCCGGACCGCTCGCACATGCAGCCCGCCAGCGCGCCGAGGATCAGCGGGATCGAGTAGACGACCGTGCCCTGGAGCAGGTTGATCACGTTGAGGGCCGTGGCGTTGCCCGCGTCGGCCCACGTCAGCAGGCCGATCACCAGGCAGAACACGGAAATCGCGATGCACGCCCGCCGGGCGGCCCGGTCCAGTGGCACCGCCGCCCGGAGCACGCCGATCGCGATGGAGACGGCCCCGAGCGCGTAACACACCGGCGCGGCCGGGAACGTCAGGTTGGGCACCCCGACCTTGGCGCCGTAGAGCGAGAAGGCGAACGTGGCGTCGCCGTGACTGTGCAGCCCGAACAGCAGGATGTCGGCCAGGCCGAACAGGACAAAGGTGCCCGCGGCGACCAGCCGCCGGTTCACCGTTGCCGACGCGTCGACGGCCGTGGTCAGCGTCGTCATCCGTTCCACCCCTTCGCCACGGTCTCGCCCATGCCCGCCGCGCGCGTGGTGCGCAGCCGGAACATGGCCCGGATCAGCGGCGGCGCCGCCACGAACAGCACGATCAGCGACTGGAGGACGGTCACGATGTCCAGCGGGATCTGCGTCTGCGCCTGCATCTGCACGCCCCCGGCGTGCAGCGCGCCGAACAGCAGCGCCGAGAGCACAATGCCCAGCGGCCGGGCCCGGCCGAGCAGCGCCACCGTGATCCCGTCGATCCCGTAGGTGCCGTAGCTCTGGAAGTTCAGCTGGTAGTCGGTGCCCTGGACGACGGCGCAGGCGGCCAGCCCGGCCAGCCCGCCGGCCAGCAGCATGGCCAGCACCCAGGTCCGCTCCACGCTCATCCCCGCGGTCCGGGCCGCGCTCGGGTTGGCGCCCACCGTGCGGAACTCGAACCCGGTGGTGCTCCGGTTCAGCAGCCACCACACCCCGGCCGCGGCCGCCACGGCGAGCAGGAAGCCCGCGTTGATCCGCAGGCTGGGCCCGGCGATGTGCCACAGCCGGGCGTTCACCGCGATGACCGGGCTGATCAGGTCGGTCCGGTGCGGCTGCTGCATCGCCTTGGTGCCGAGGATGTAGGCCAGGAAGTAGTACATGACGTAGTTGAGCATGATCGTCACGACGACTTCGTGCGCCCCGGTCCGGGCCTTGAGCTCACCCACGATCCAGCCCATCACCGCGCCGCCCGCGAACCCGCCGAGCAGGCAGACGAGCACGTGCAGCACCGGGGGCAGGCTGACCCCGAAGCCGAGCCAGGTGGCCACGATGGCGCCGCCGATCCACTGGCTGGCGGCGCCGATGTTGAACAGCCCGGCCCGGAAGGCCAGGCCCACCGACAGGCCGGTCAGGATGAGCGGCGTGGCGTTGACCGCCGTCTCGGACAGCGGGTTGAACACCGCCGAGATGTAGCCGTCGTGCAGCGCCTGGCCGAGCGAGGCCTGCTGGAACACGGCCGCCACCGTGTGCGGGTTGAAGATCGCGCCCTCGAACATGGCCACATACGCGCTGGCCGCGGCGTCCCAGGCCTGGGCGATGGCGTTGCCGGGGTTGGCGAAGAACGAGCCCCAGGCGTGCAGCACCGCCGGGGTGGTGAACGCGATCAGCAGGCCGCCGACCACCATCGCCACCACGATGGCCAGGATGGTGACCACGACCGAGTTGCCCTCGACGATGGCGTCGAGAATGACCTGCCCGAACGGCGGCCGGGTGGCCGCGGCCTGGTCCGCCGGGCGGTCGGTCCCGGGTGGCGGCTCGGCGGGGGCGGGCGGCGGCGGCGGCGCGGCCTCGCTCATTGCGGCTCCGCTTCACTTTCACTGTCGCCCGGCGCGGTGTCGGTGGCCGGGGTGGTCTTCGTTGAGCTGGATGGGTCTTCGGGCTGGCTGTCCGGGACGCCGGTACCGAGCAGCCCGGCGCCCATGAGGCCGGCCTCGGCGCCGCTTCCGTCCGGCGCCGGGCCGACGGCGGGCGTGGCCGGCCCGGCGGCGGCCTCCGTGTCGCCCGCCCCCGCCATCAGCAGCCCGAGTTCCTCGGCCGGCACGTCCGGTGGCCGGAAGCCGGTGATCCGCCCCTCGTACATGACCGCGATCCGGTCGGACAGGGCGTAGATCTCATCCAGCTCGGAGGAGACGATCAGCACCGCGACGCCCTGGTCGCGCTGCTCGACGATGCGGCGGTGCACGAACTCGATCGAGCCGACGTCCAGGCCGCGGGTCGGCTGGCTGGCGACCAGGACCCGGCAGTCGCGGCCGATCTCCCGGGCCAGGATCACCTTCTGCTGGTTGCCGCCGGACAGCGTGCCGGCCGGGGTGGCGGCCGAGGTGGTGCGGATGTCGAAGTCCGCCACCCGCTTGGCCGCGGTCCGGCTGACCTGGCCCGGGTCGAGCGCGAGGCCCGAGGCGTAGGGCGGCTGCCGGTAGATGTCCAGGATCAGGTTCTCCGCCACCGAGAACCCCGAGACCAGCCCGTCCTCCTGGCGGTCTTCGGGAATGTAGCCGAGCCCGGCCTGCAGCCGCTGCCGTGGGGCGGTGTGGGTGACGTCCCGCCCGTCCAGCTGGATCGATCCGCTGGCGGGCGGGAGGGTCCCGAGCAGCGCCTCGCACAGCTCGGTCTGCCCGTTGCCCTGCACGCCCGCGACGCCGAGGATCTCCCCGGCCCGGACCTGGAACGAGATGCCGTGCACGGCGGGCTGGCCGTGCTCGCCCACCACGGTCAGGTCCTGCACGTCGAGCAGCACCGCGCCCGGTTTCGCGGGCGGCTTGTCCACCCGTAGCTGCACCGAGCGGCCGACCATGAGCGAGGCGAGTTCGCCGTCGCTGGCGGTCGGCGGGCGCTCGCCGACCACGGCGCCACGCCGGATCACCGTGATCGTGTCGGCGATCGCCTGCACTTCCTTGAGCTTGTGCGAGATGAAGACGATGGACCGCCCGCCGGCCCGCAGACCCCGCATGATGCGGAACAGTTCCTCGGTCTCGCTGGGGGTGAGCACCGCCGTCGGCTCGTCCAGGATCAGCACGCGGGCCTGGCGCAGCAGCGCCTTGAGGATCTCCACCCGCTGCTGCACGCCCACCGGGAGGTCCCCGACGAGCGCGTCCGGGTCAACCTGCAGCCCGTACTTCGCCGACAGTTCGCGCACGTCCCGGCGGGTGCGCCGGCGGTCCAGCAGGCCCAGGGGCAGGGTGCGCTCCATGCCCAGGGTGACGTTCTCCGCCACGGTGAACACCGGGACCAGCATGAAGTGCTGGTGCACCATGCCGATGCCGGCCGCGATGGCGTCCCGCGGCGAGCCGAACGTCTGCGGCCGGCCGTCCAGCAGGATCTGGCCCTCGTCCGGCTGGATCAGGCCGAACAGGACGTTCATCAGCGTCGTCTTGCCAGCGCCGTTCTCCCCGAGCAGCCCGTGGATCTGGCCTTCCGGCACGGTCAGGTCGATGTGGTCGGTGGCCACAAGGCCGCCGAAGCGCTTCGTGATCCCGCTCAGCTCAAGCTCCACCGGCCGCCTCCCGCGATGCCCGGCGTGACCCGGGCGGGATCGCCGCCCGGGTCACGCGCCGCCCAACCTACCGGCCGGCGTTACACGGGGGCCTTGGTGGGCGTCTTGATGGAACCGTTCTCGATGCCCGCCTTGACCTTGGCCAGTTCCGACTGGAGCGAGGCCGGCACCTTGCCCGCGAACTGGTGGTAGGGAGCGAGCGCGACCCCGCCATTGGCCAGCGTGCCGATGTAGTTGCCGCCCTTGAACGAGCCCTTGGCCGCGCTCAGCACCGCGGTCTTCACCGCCGTCTGGATGCCCTTCATCACGCTGGTGATGAAGTACTTGCAGTACTGCGCCGCGCTGACGCAGCCGTCGGTATCCACCCACATCATGTTGACGTTGCGGCCCGACTGGTCGGCGGTCTGCACCGCCTTGGCCGCGCCGAGGCCGACGTTGCCCGCGACCGGGAAGATGATGTCGGCCCCTTCCTGGATGAAGGTGTTGGTCAGCGTGAGGCCCTTGGTCTGGTTGGTGAAGTCACCGGTGAAGTTGCCGTTCTGGCTCTTCTCGCTCCAGCCGAGCACCTGCACGTTGGTGTGGTGCTGCTGGTTGTAGTACTGCACGCCGTCCCAGAAACCGTCCATGTAGATGGTGACGGTGGGCAGCTTCTGGCCGCCGAACGTCGCCACCTTCTTGGTCTTGCTCATCCCGGCCGCCAGGTAGCCGCCCAGGAAGCCGTCCTGCACGGTATTGAACAGCAGCGCGTCCACGTTCGTGAGCGGCGGCGTGTAGTTGTAGTCCACGATCGCGAACTTCTGGCTGGCGTGCGCCTTGGCCGCGGTCTGCGTCGCGGGGCCCATCAGGAAGCCGACGGTGACGATGATGCCGCACTTCTGGCCGATGAACGCGTTGATGTTCGGCACGTAGTCGCTCTGCGAGGAAGACTGCAGGTACTTCACACCGACCGTGCCCGGGTCGGCCGTCTGCGCTTCCTGCATGCCCTGCCAGGACGAGGCGTTGAACGACCGGTCGTCGATGCCGCCGGTGTCGGTGACCATGCACCCCTTGAACGCCGTTGCCGAGGCGCTCGACCCGCCGCCGGATGACGAACTGCCGGACGAGCCCGACGAGGACGGGTTGTTGGTGCTGCTGCCGCAGGCCGCGGCGAGCAGCGCTACGGCGCCGAGAGCCGCGATGGCCGGGACCGTGTGTCTCACGGATTACCTCCTGTTACAGGGCGGCTGTCACCGCCTGTTCATCCGGTGCGGCCTGACGGCGTAGCCGGGGGCGGCTGGCGCCGCCCGCAGGGCCGCCGGTGGCCCCCCTCACTCCGCCCGGTACACGGGGACGCGGAACATCCCAAACGCCCCGCTCTGGGATGTCCGCAGGTTAGACCGGGGCAGGCAGCCAGGGAAGCGGGGAGCGCGGGCCGCAGCCGTCCCGTTGCCAAATTGGAATCCGCCGCCCGCGGCCCGGCGGAACCGCGGTGACCTGGACCGGTCAGGCCCTTTTGAGGCTGCCGATGCTCAGGGAGCCGTCCGGGCCGGCCGGCGGCTCCGCCGCTGTCACGGTTTTCTCGATCGCCTGGACGTAGCCCTCCGGATCCTTGTCCACCGGGGTCACCCCGGTGACGTGCCCCGCTTCGAAGGCGGCGAAGGCGACGGCCAGATCGTGCCGTCGCTGCAGGCTGGCCAGGTGGCGGAAGTCGGTGAGCCCTTCCCGCTCCTCCTCGGCCATGTGGTCGCCGTTGGCCTCGTTCGCCGCCGCGACCGCGGCGAACCACTCGTCGCTGCCCACCGGGTGGGAGGCCGCGGCCGCGACCGCGTCCCGGATCTCGTTGTGGTCCTGAATGGCATCGACCGTCTCGTCTTCGACCTGGCCGGTGCGCCGGGCGCTGGTGCCGATCCGCAGCAGTTCCGGGTAGAAGATCGCCTCCTCCGCCGCGGCGTGCACCTCCAGGAAGGCGGCCAGCCGGCCCCACAGCGCGCGCAGCGTATCGGTGTCCCGCGGGTCCACCTGCTCCAGCATCGCGAACTGGCGGCGCTGCTCATGGTGGTCGTCGAGGATCAGCTGGGTGATGTCCACATGCCCTCCTGCCGAGGCCGGCCACTCTGCCGATCCCAGGCTAGGGGAGGGCCGGCCGCGGCGCCGGGCGGCCCCCGGGTCCCGCCTACGGCCGGCCGCGGGCCGGGTCCCCTGGTCCCGCGGCCGCAGGGCCAGGAGACGGCCCGGGTCACGGGATGAGGACGATCTTCCCCAGGATGTGGCCGCTCTCCAGCCGCCGGAAGGCGTCCGGCACGTCGCCGAGCGGGTACGTGGCGGCCACCGGGATCTCCAGCTCCCCGGCGGCGATCAGCCCGGCCAGCTCGGCCAGGACGTCCGGGCTGGCCGCGGTCGCGCTGCCGTCGGACTTGACGCCGTACTTCTCGATCGCCGCGAAGTCGGCGATGGTGTTGACCCGCGACGGCGCCACGCCGAGTTGCTCCACCGCCAGCTGGACGTAGTCCGGGCCGAACGCGTCGATGAAGGCGTCCGCCTGGCCGGCGGCCCGCTCGATCCGCTCCGCGACCCCGTCGCCGTAGGCCACCGGGATGACCCCGTGGCCGGCCAGCCACTCGTGGTTGACCGGGCTGGCCAGGCCGACGACCGTGGCCCCGGCCCGCCGGGCCAGCTGGACCGCGACCGAGCCGACGCCGCCGGCGGCGCCGGACACGACCACCGTGTCCCCGCGCCCCAGGCCCACCGCGCGGACCGATGCGTAGGCCGTGGTGCCGACCACGAACAGCGCCCCGGCCACCTGCCACGGCACCCCGGCGGGCTTGGCCGTAAGGTGGCCCGCCGCGACGACGGCGTACTCCGCCTGGCTGGACCGGGTGTCCACCCACCCGATCACCTCGTCGCCCGCGCCGACGCCGGTGACGTCCGGGCCCACCTCGGTGACGATCCCGGCCAGGTCGCTGCCCTGCCCGGACGGGAAGGTGGCCGGCCAGCGCGAGTGCATCATCCCCTCCCGGACCTTGGCCTCGCCCGGGTTGATCGCGGCCGCCTTGACCTGGACCAGGACCTCGCCGGGGCCTGGTTCCGGCCGGGGCACGTCGGTCACGTAGAGCACATCGGTGCCGCCGTATTGGTCGAACCGCACTGCCTTGGGCATCGCTACTCCGTTCTCACGACCAGCATCCGGCGCGGCCGCCGACCGCCGGCCGTCCGCCGGTTCCTCGCGGTGCCGGCCGGCCAGGTGCGGCGCGCCCAACCCCCGCTAACCCGGAAGGACCGGCCCCGATTCCAGGCTGGGGCCGGACCTTCCCGGTCAGCGGGGCGGCTGCCCGGCCAGGTTAGCGTGGCACAGCTGCAGGCCGCGGCGGAGGCTGGTGGCCTGCGCGGCGGTGAGGCCACCGAGCATCTCCGCCTCCAGCTCGGCCACCGGGCCGCGGTACCGGTCCAGCAGTTCCCGGCCGTCCGCGGTCAGGGCCACGACCAGCCGGCGCCGGTCGGCCCGGTCGCGGTGCCGCCCGATCAGGCCGCGGCTCTCCAGTGCGTTGATCATGTCAGCCATGGACTGCGCGGACACGAACGAGTCGCGCGCCAGCTGAGCCGCGGACAGGTCCGGATGGCGCTCCAGCACGGTCAGCGCCGTGTACTGCAGCGCGGTCAGCCGGGCAGGCCGGACGATCTCGTCCAGCCGCGCCCGCACGGCGAGCTCCACCTGCTTGACGAGGTACAGCAGCATCGGCTCGGCACCATCCGGCGCCGTGGCCCGGGAGGTCACCGCCATAGCGGCCTGCCGGTGCGCATAGGCCCAGGCTATCGTGCCAGCCCCGACCGCCCGGGCGGTTGCCCGCCCGGGCGGTTGCCCGCCCGGGCGGCGGCGGTCAGTTACGCCGCGGGTCGTAGCGGGGGGTCGCACCGGTGAGCGGGCCGGGCCGGTACGCGCTGAACCGGGCCGGCCCCAGGTTCAGCCCGCTGGCCACCTGCTCCAGGTGGCCCGGCTCGGCCACCTGGTCCCAGTGCCCCGTGGCCACCCGGTGACTGACCGCCAGGACCCCGGCGACGAGTTCCGCCGGGCTGAAGTTGCAGTGCCCCACGCTGGCGACGTAAGCCTGCCGCAGCAGGTCACCCCGGCCGGACCGGTACACCCGGGCGGCGTAGTAGTTTTCCTGCTGCACGGGCACGAGCTGGTCGGAGATGGTGTGCAGGTCGAGTTCGGGGACGGCGAGCCGGCCGGACGGGACCGACGTCGCCTCGAGCGACGCGACCGCGGCCGGGTCGGCCGAGATGCCGGCCCGCCGGGTCAGCGTGGCCAGGTCGCCGCGCAGGCTGAGCCCGGCCGCCCGGTACAGCGCGGCCACCTCGCGCGCGTACGGAGACCGGGCCAGCACGGCAGTGAAGTCCACGCCACGGGTCCAGGTGGCGCTGCCGCCGGCCGCCTGGTCCACCGAGGGCCGGGCCGACTCGAGGAAGTCAAGGGTGGTGAACGACCCGGTGAACTCCACGTCGTACTGCGCGGCTTCCTGCGCGGCCGGGTCGCTGGCGGGGGCGGGCGCGGCCTGGCCGGCCGCCCAGGGGGGCACGTTGATGAACGCCATGGCCAGGGCCAGCCGGGCCCGCCCGGCCGGGGTCTGCTGCGCCACGGCCGCGGCGCCCGCCAGCGTGTTCGCGGTGGCGAGCGCGTCCCCCGCGGTGGCGAAGCGCACCAGCTGGACCGGCTGCCCGGGCAGCAGCAACTGCGCCAGCGCGTACTCGCCGTCGAGCTGGTAGTTGTTCAGGTTGACCGCCCCGGCGACGATGCCGCAGGTGGTCAGCGCGCCGTTGATCCGGCCGGCACCGTCCTCCGCCTCGAGCGCGCTGACCAGGCCGCCCATCGAGGTGCCGAAGGCCAGCACCCGGCGCGGACGGCCCGGCAGCACCGTGCCCCGGACCGCCTGCAACGTCTGGAACTGGTCCCTGACCGCGCTGTCCAGCGCCCACATCGAGCCGGCCGGGTCGTACGAGGAGCCAGCCAGCGCGTAGCCACGGGCCAGCAGCGCCGCGGCCGTCCCCGGGTCCGGGGCATCGGCGGCGGTCAGCGGGCCGAATCCGTGGCTGTAGAGCAGCAACGTCCCGTTCCATCCGGCCGGCACGTCAGCGATCCAGGTGGCGCCGTCGGGCAGCGTGCCGGTGAAATGGCCGGCCGCGAGCGCGGCCGGGCGGGCGGACGCGCCGGTGGCCGGGCCGCCGGTGGCCGCCAGCACGGTGCCGGCGGCGAGGACCGCGGCCCCGGCGGCCAGCCCGCGCCGCAGCCGGGTGAGCCGGGAGCCCGCGGGCCGTCCGGGGCGGCGGGGCGGGCGGGTGGCGTGCGGCGAGCTGGCAGCAGGTGTCATGGGATGCCTCCTCGCATCCGGGGGCCACCGTGGCACGGTGGGCAGAAGCCTGTCACAGGCACCCGCCGATGTACAGGTTTCCTGCTCATTATCGGACAGGAAACCTGATGAACTACGGGGCTCGCCAGAGGTCGGTGATGGCCACCCCCAGCGCGCCGAGCATCCGCCGCAGCAGCGGCAGGGACAGGCCCAGGACGTTGCTGGGATCGCCCTCGATGCTGTCGACGAACGGGCCGCCCCGCCCCTCGAGGCTGAAGGCGCCGGCCAGTTCCAGCGGCTCGCCGCTGGCCACGTAGGCGGCGATCTCGGCCTCGGCCGGCCGGCCGAAGCGGACCACGGTGCGGCCCACCTCCCGGACCCGGCGCCCGGTGCCCGGCTCGACGAGGCAGTGCCCAGTGAGCAGGGTGGCTTCCCGTCCGGCCAGCCGGCGCCACAGCGCGGCGGCACGCTGCGCGGTGACCGGCTTGCCGAGGGCCTGGCGATCCAGGTCGAGCAGTGAATCGCAGCCGAGCACCAGCGCGTCCGGGCGCTGGGCGGCCACGGCCGCCGCCTTGCGCTCGGCCAGCACCGCCACAGCGGCCGCCGTGTCCGTCCCGGGCGCCGTGGTCTCGTCCACGCCGCTGACCACCACCTCGGGATCCATCCCGGCGTCCCGGAGCACCCGCCACCGGGCCGGCGAGCCCGAGGCGAGCACCAGCCGCGGCGGCCCGGCGGGGGCGGCGGCCGCCCCGGTCGTCTCCGTCATCTGAGAGCTCCTGCCTTCCTGCCGCGCGCCCGCTCCCTGGCCCGGCGCCGGGACCGGCCTGACCCAGGTATACCTGCCTGTTCTCCGGGCCGAACGAGAACCGTCCCGACCACTGCCCCGCGCTGCTGCGGGGGCCTGCGGCGGGTGGCCTGCGGCGGGTGGCCTGCGGCGGGTGGCCTGCGGCGGGTGGCCTGCGGCGGGTGGCCCAGCGGCCCGGATCGCGGCGCCCGGGGCGGCGCGGGAGAATCCGGGAACGATGGGAGTGGCCGCGGCGTAGCGGCGTGGTCCCCGGACGGGAGGCAGGAGCGTGGCGATCGACTGGGACGGGCTGCGGGCGGCGGCGCGGGTGGCCGCGGACCGGGCCTACGCGCCCTACTCGCGGCTGCGGGTGGGGGCTGCGGGACAGGCCGCTGACGGCCGGGTGGTCACCGGCTGCAACGTGGAGAACGCGTCCTACGGGCTCACCCTGTGCGCGGAGTGCGGGCTGGTCAGCGCGCTGCACGCGACGGGGGGCGGTCCGCTGGCGGCGGTCGCCGTGGTCGCCGGGGACGGCGCGCCGCTGCTGCCCTGCGGGCGGTGCCGCCAGCTGCTGCTGGAAGCCGGCGGCCCGGAGCTGCTGGTGGACACCGCGGAAGGCCCGCAGCGGCTGGCCGCGCTGCTGCCCGCCGCGTTCAGTGACACCGATCTCGGCACCCGCCGGGACGCCGGCCCTGGTGCTCCCGGCCCTGGTGCTCCCGGCCCAGCCACCTCCGGGGCTGCGGGGCCGCTCGCCGGGGAGCCCGGCATCCCGGGCCAGGATCTGCGGGACCGCGACCTGCGGCAGGGGGACGTCCGCCATGGCTGAGCCGCAGCCGGCCGGGGGCGCGCCCGCCGGGGCACCGGCCGCCGGGGCAGACGCCGTGGACCTCATCCGGGCCAAGCGCGACGGTGCGCGGCTGGACGACGGACAGATCCGCTGGGTGATCGACGCCTACCTGCGCGGCCTGGTAGCCGAGGAGCAGATGGCTGCGCTGCTCATGGCGATCTACTTCCGCGGGCTGGACCAGGCGGAACTGCGCGCCTGGACCGCCGCGATGATCGACTCGGGGGAGCGGCTGGACCTGGCCGCGGCCGGGCGGCCCACCGTGGACAAGCACTCCACCGGCGGCGTGGGGGACAAGGTGTCGCTGATCCTGGCGCCGCTCGTGGCCAGCTGCGGGGCGGCGGTCCCGCAGCTGTCCGGCCGTGGGCTCGGCCACACGGGGGGCACCCTGGACAAGCTGGAGTCGGTGCCGGGCTGGCGGGCCAGCCTCAGCCCGGCCGAGATGCTCGGGGTGCTGCGGGCCACCGGGTGCGTGATCTGCGCCGCCGGTCCCGGGCTGGCCCCGGCCGACCGCCGTCTCTACGCGCTGCGGGACGTGACCGGCACCGTCGAGTCGATTCCGCTGATCGCCAGTTCGATCATGTCCAAGAAGATCGCTGAGGGCACGGCGGCGCTGGTGCTCGACGTCAAGGTGGGCAGCGGCGCGTTCATGCAGGCCGAAGCCGACGCCCGGCAGCTGGCCGGGACCATGGTCACGCTGGGGGCCGAGCACGGGGTGGCCACGTCCGCGCTGCTGACCCGGATGGACACGCCGCTCGGCCGGGCGGTCGGCAACGCGGTCGAGGTCGAGGAGTCGGTGGCCACGCTGCGCGGGGAGGGGCCGCCGGACCTGGTCGAGGTGACCCTGGCGCTGGCCCGGGAGATGCTCCGGCTGGCCGGCCTGGAGGCGGACCCGGCGGCCGCGCTGGCGGACGGCCGGGCGCTGGCCAGCTACCGGGCGATGATCAGCGCGCAGGGCGGGGACCCGGACGCGCCGCTGCCGCGGGCGCGGCACGCCCGGACGGTGCTGCCGGCCGCCGTGGACGGCTGGCTGCACCGGCTCGACGCCCGGGCGGTCGGGGTGGCGGCCTGGCGGCTGGGGGCCGGCCGGGCCCGTAAAGAAGACGCGGTCAGCCCGGCTGCCGGGGTGCTGTGCCTGGTCAAACCGGGTGAGCGGGTCCAGCGCGGCCAGCCGGTGCTGGAACTGCGGACCGACGACGAGTCCCGGTTCGGCCGCGCCAGCGCCGCGCTGGACGGTGCCGCCGTCGTCGGCGCGGACCCACCGGACCTGCCGCCGCCCGTCATCGACGCGCTGCGGGCTCCTCGGTAGCCGGCGCCGGGAGCTGGTGGCAGCGTTTCCACTTGCGGCCAGATCCGCAGGGGCAGGGGTCGTTGCGGCCGCGCCGGGAGTCCTCGGCGGCGTACCGGCCGACGAGTTCGTCCGGGGCGCGGCCGGCCCGCAGCAGCTGGCACATGGCGTCCATGGCAGGCCTGATGTGGCGGAAGAACGCCTGGTAGCTCGGGCACAGGTAGTGCAGCCCGGGCTCGCCGTCGGGGGTGGTGGCGAAGCGGTCCTTGGGGCAGCCGCCGTGGCAGGCGAACCGCACGTCGCACTCGCGGCAGTAGCGCGGCAGCGTGTCCCGCTTGGCCTGCCCAAACTGCCGCTGGCGGGGTGATTCCACCAGGTCGAGCAGGCGGGTCTCGCGGATGTTGCCGAGCCGGTAGGCGGGCTCCACGAAGTGGTCGCAGGAGTACACGTCGCCGTTGTGCTCCAGGGCCAGCGCCCGCCCGCAGGTCTCGGCGTGCACGCACAGCCCGCCCGGCTCCCCGTACCAGCTGGCCAGCGCGACGTCGAACATCTGCACGTAGACCTCGCCGATGTCGCGGCGGACCCAGTCTTCGAAGATGTCGATGAGGAAGGTGCCGTACCCCTCCGGGGACACCGAGCGCCCGGTGACCAGGTTCCCGTCCTGGGTGTAGAGCGGCCGCCCGCTCACGCCGGATCCCCACCCGGTGTTGGCCGCGGGCAGGGTCTGCGGGGTGGCCCGCTCGACGATGGGGATGAACTGCATGAACCGGGCGCCGCACGCGTCACGCAGGAACGCGTAGACTTCCCGGCCCCGGTGCTGGCTGGCGGCGTGCACCGTGGTCAGCGCGTTCCACTCCACGCCGTGGCGCTGTAGCGCGGCCAGGCCCTTCATCACCAGCTCGAAGCTGCCGTGCCCGGCCTTGTTCACCCGGTAGGTGTCGTGCAGGTCCCGCGGCCCGTCGATGGACAGGCCCACCAGGAACCCGTGCTCGGCGAAGAACGCGGCCCACTCGTCGTCGATCAGGGTGCCGTTGGTCTGGATGGTGTAGCTGATCCGCTGCCCGGGCCGCCGGTAGCGCTCGGCCAGCTCCACCGACCGGCGGAAGAACGGCAGGCCCATCAGGGTCGGTTCACCGCCCTGCCACGCCACGACAACCTCGGGGGCGCCCGCGTGCGCCTCGATCAGCTGCCGCAGGTAGCTCTCCAGCAGGTCATCGGCCATCCGGAACCGGCTGCCCGGGTAGAGCATCTCCTTGGACAGGAAGAAGCAGTAGGTGCAGTCCAGGTTGCAGACCGCCCCCGTCGGCTTGGCCAGCAGGTGAAACACCTGCGGAGCGGCCTGCGGGAGCAGCGGGCCGCCCCCACGATCCCAGCTAGCGATCATCGTCCCTCAGATGTTGGTCGTGGCCACGGCCCGGCCGTCCTTGACGGCGGCCTGGAGCGCCGCGTAGTCGCGTTCGTTCTGGTCGGCGTAGGTTTCCGCGAAGTCGGCGATCGCCTCGGCGAACTTACGGGAGCCGCCCAGGTACGCGGCGATGGCGGCGCGGTCACCGGAGCGGGCGTGGGCGCGGGCCAGCGTCCACCCGCACAGCCGGGCGTAGACGGTCATGCCGGAGGGGATCGCCTGCTCGACCGGCGCCGAGAACTTCCAGTCCCGCAGCTGCCGTACGTAGAAGTCGCGGTCCACCCCGTCCGGCGCGACCACGTGGGTCCAGCCGAGGAAGATGTCGCTCTGGGCCTGCATGAGGTGCTGCCCGGCGACGACCCGCTCGCCCTGGTTGCGGTACTGGCTGCGCCCGCAGTAGGCGGCCAGCACGGACGGCTGGGCCTCCTTGGCCTGCAGGATCAACGGCTCGGTCCCGTCCCCGCCGTCGAGCAGGATGATCCAGGCCCGGGTGCCGACGCTGCCGACCCCCACCACCTTGCGGGCCACCTGGACCACCGAGAAGTATTCGAGCAGGTGCTTGCGGTCCGACTGCAGGGAGCGCCGGTACTTGCCCAGCACCTCGCGCAGCAGGGCGTAGATCTCGTCCGCCCGCGCCTCGGCGAAGACCTCCTCGATCGGCACGATCAGGGGCGGGTCACTGATGAACCGCCGCTGCCCGTCGGTGACGGTGGTGAGCTTGCGCAGCGCCTGCATGCTGTCCCGGGCGTGCGCCTTGGCCAGCAGCTTCTCGGTGGCCTTGAACCGCTTGGCCTTCATCTGCGCCCGGAACTGGCCGATGGTCTCCTCGATGGGCAGATGCGCGTACCAGACGTCCAGGAAGTGCTGGCCGGCGAACTCACGCATGGCTGTCCGGTAGGCCTCGGCCGCCGCGACCACCACCTGGCGGCGGTCTTTCGCGCTGAACCCGTTGTCCCGGCCGGCCACGGCCAGGCTCGCCGCCAGCCGCTTGACATCCCACTCGAACGGGCCGGGCAGCGTCTCGTCGAAGTCGTTGACGTCGAAGACCAGCCGCCGCTCGGGCGAGGCGAACGCGCCGAAGTTGGACAGGTGCGCGTCCCCGCACAACTGCACCCGCAGCCCGGACGCTGGCGTCGTGGCCAGGTCCGCCGCCATCGGCAGCGCCGCCCCCCGGTAGAACGTGAACGCCGACACCAGCATCCGGCCGTGCCGTACCGGCACCAGCTCCGGCACCCGGCTGTCGGCCTGCTCCAGCAGCAGCCCGATCGGATCCCGTGACCGGTCCGGGGTGAACTCCGCCTGCGACTCCAGCGGTGCCAGCCTCCTGGCGTCCTTGCCCCGGGCCACCCGGTCCGCCCGGCTCGGCCGCTCCGCCGGCCGGGCACGCTCCGCGGCTCCGTTGCCGGCCCGCCTGGCACCCTGCGTCTTCACGGCCATCATCCGGCCGCCCCCTCCCCGATAGCCTGCACCTGTGCGTGCGCGTGCAGCGCCCGCTCGTCCTCGTGGGTGGCCGGCCTGAGGTCGAACACCACCTTCCGGACCGTCCCGGTGAACGCGTAGGGCGCCTTGTCCTCGTAGCCGAGATCGACGACCAGCCCGTTGTCCCGGCCGATGTCCATTCCGGCGTAGCTGGAGAAGGCGACCGGCACGGTATGCCGCATCTTGCCCTCGCCGATGACCTTGCCGTTGGCCCACAGGGTCACGCTGCCACCGGTCCCGGGCTTGTCCTGATCCGCGGTGAACAGCATCTTCACCGCCACGTCCCCGGCCGGCAGAGGCTCGGCCGAGACCTGCTGGTAGGTCTCCACGCCCAGGAAGGAGTACGTGTGGTGCAGCTTGCGCTGCTCGTCCACCCACAGCCCGAAGCCGCCGATGAAGTCGGCGTTGGCGACGATAACGCCCTCCGCCCCAGCCTCGGGAAGGTTCAGGTCGGCCTCGATGGCGTAGGACCGGCCCGCGATGCGCGGCACCATGCCCCGCTGCACGTTCTGCACGTCCCCGGCGAAGGTGAACCGGGTGACCGTCGGCAGCGGCGGCAGGAGGCCGAAGAAGACCGAGAAGCCGCCGAGCAGCGGCAGCGCCCGGTTGCGTTCCGCCTCGGCCCACCACAGCTCCTGCAGTTCGTGCAGCTTGTCCGGGTGCTGGGCGGCCAGGTCGTGGGCCTGGGAGAAGTCGTCGGGCAGGTAGTACAGTTCCCAGACGTCCTGTTCCGGGTCGTAGGCCCCGGGCGCGAACCGCTGCATCGTCTCCGGCGACATGTCCCAGGGGGCCTTGTCCAGCTTGGCGCAGGCCCACCAGCCGTCCTGGTACATGGCCCGGCTGCCGAACATCTCGAAGTACTGCACGGTGTGCCGGTCCGGGGCGTTCGCGTCGCCGAACGTGGCCAGGAAGCTGGTGCCGTCCATCGGTTCCTGGGTGATGCCGTCCACCGTCTCCGGCTCGGGCAGGCCGACCGCCTCCAGGACGGTGGGGGCGATGTCGATGCAGTGGGTGAACTGGCTGCGCACCGCACGGCTGGGCGGGATCCGCCGCGGCCAGGCCACCACCATCGGATCCCGGTCCCCCCCGAGATGGCTGGCCATCTGCTTGCCCCACTGGAACGGGGTGTTGCCGGCGTGCGCCCAGGCGGCGGCGTAGTGCGGTGCGGTGTGCGGGCCGCCCAGGGCCCCGATGCCGCCGTACTTCCCGATCAGCTGGAGCTGCTGCTCCGGGTTGAGGACGACGCCGTTGAGGAACGTCATCTCGTTGAACGAGCCGGTGACGGTGCCCTCCATGCTGGCCCCGTTGTCGCCCCAGATGTAGAAGATGAGCGTGTTGTCCAGGTCGCCCATTTCCCCGACGGCATCCAGCAGGCGGCCCACGTTCCAGTCAGCGTTCTCGCAGTACCCGGCGTAGACCTCCATCTGCCGGGCGTACAGCTTCTTTTCCGCGTCGTTGAGCGAGTCCCAGGCCGGGAACAGGTCCGGCCGCCTGGTCAGCTCGGTGTCCGCCGGGATGATCCCGAGCCGCTTCTGCCGCTCGAAGGTCTCCTCGCGGAGCTTGTCCCAGCCGCCGTCGAACTTGCCCTTGTACCGGTCGGCCCAGGCCTTTTCCACGTGATGCGGCGCGTGCGCGCAGCCGGTGGAGTAGTACATGAACCAGGGCTTGCTGGCATCCTGGGCCCGGACGCCGTGCAGCCATTCGACCGCCTTGTCGGTCAGGTCGTCGGGGAAGTAGTACTGGGCGCCGTCCCGGCCGGGCTGCACCCCCAGGGTGGAGTTGTCCTGGGTGATGATCGGGTCATACTGGCCGGCCGCCCCGGACAGGAACCCCCACCAGTGGTCGAAGCCCCACGCCTGCGGCCAGCGGTCGAACGGCCCGGCCGGGCCCTGGACGTTGTCCGGGGTCAGGTGCCACTTGCCGAACCCGCCGGTGACGTACCCGTTCTCCTTCAGGATCCGCGGTAGTGCCGTGCAGCTGCGCGGCCGCGCCGCGGTATAGCCCGGGAACGGACCCGGGTACTCCGCGATCGAGCCGAACCCCACCCGGTGATGGTTACGCCCCGTCAGCATGGCGGCGCGGGTCGGTGAGCACACCGCTGTCACGTGGAAGCGGTTGTAAGTGACGCCCAGCTGCTGCACCCGGGTCAGGTTCGGGGTGGCCACCGGCCCGCCGAACGTGTCCGGCTGGCCGTACCCGGCGTCGTCAATGAGCACGACGAGCACGTTCGGGGCGTCCTCGGGCGGCTGCGGCCCCGGGATCATCGACCAGTCCGCGGCCGAGTCGCCGACTGTGCGGCCGATCGTGCCGCCGAAGGCGCGGTCCGGGATCGGCAGTACGGTGCGGTCCGGGCTGAACTTGCCCGCCGCCTCGGCCAGCGCCGACTTCAGCTCCCGCAGCGACGAGGAGCCCATCATGGCCACCGACTTCGCGGGCGAACCGGGCAGCGCCCGCTCCGCGGCCAGCTGATCCCCGGCGTCGACCACCGCGATCACCACCGCGGTGCCGGGCCGCAGCTTGTCGCCGAGGCCCTGTTCCAGGCCGCTGTTCACCCGGTGCCGCGCGAACGTGCCGGCCAGGCCGCCGATGGCCCCGCCCGCCACGACCGCGGCGAGCATCGGTGGGGAGAACAAGCCAACCAGGACGCCTACGCCGCCGCCCCAGCCGAGACCCTTGCGGCCCAGGTGGTCGCCGGTCTGGCTGATCCGGACCGCGCCGTCGCGATCCCGCGCGGCCAGGATCAGGCCCTCGGACCGTACCGTCTTGTCTTTCACCAGGCCGACCAGGGCGTCGAACTCCTGCTCCGCGGCCGCGCCGGACGGGTAGGCCGCCATGATCACAGCAAAGTCATCGCTCACAGTTCGCCTTCCAGCACCGTCCCGCTCGCCTTCCAGCACCGTCCGCGCAGGGGTGGGTGACCCAAGTGCGCCGTGCGCGTGCAGTTCCAGCATGGGTACCGGTCGGAGCGCCGCGCCTCACCCAGCGTGGGTGAGCCCGGGGGCGGCGCCGCGGGCCAGGCTGTGCGGTGGGGCCAGGCTGCGCGGTGGGGCCACGCTACGCGGTGGGCCAGGCTGCGCGGTGGGGCCACGCTACGCGGTGGGCCACGCTGTGCGGTGGGGCCACGCTGCGCGGTGGGGCCACGCTGCGCGCTGGGGCCACGCTGCGCGCTGGGGCCAAATGGCCCGGCGAGGTATGAGCGGTGTACTTTACCCCCCCGTCCGGGGGGGTAAAGTACACCGCTCATCGATCGGCTATGGAGGCCTGTCCGGATGCAGCCCGGCATGGGCCGGCCCGCCCGGCCGTGTCTGTGACAATGGCCTGATGACTCCCACGATCGAGCAGATCAGGGCCGTGCCGAAGGTACTGCTGCACGACCACCTGGACGGTGGGCTGCGCCCGGGCACGGTGGTGGACCTGGCCCGGGACATCGGGTATGACCGGCTGCCGTCCTCCGACGTGGACGAGATCGCGCAGTGGCTGCGCCGCGGTGCGCACCGGGGGCACCTGAACCTCTATCTCGAATCCTTCCAGCACACCGTCGCCGTGATGCAGACCCGCGAGGCGCTCATCCGGGTAGCCGCCGAGTGCGCCGAGGACCTCGCCGCCGACGGGGTGGTGTACGCGGAGGTGCGCTTCGCGCCGGAGCTGCACGTGGCCGGCGGCCTCACCCTGGACGAGGTGGTCGAGGCGGTACTGGAAGGCTTCCGGACCGGCAGCGCCGGGCGGGGCATCACCGTCTACGCGCTGCTCACCGCGATGCGCACGGCGGCCCGCTCGCTGGAGATCGCCGAGCTGGCCGTGCGGCACCGGGACCACGGGGTGGTCGGATTCGACATCGCCGGGGCCGAGGCGGGCAGCCCGCCGAGCCGTCACCTCGACGCGTTCCAGTACGTGGCGCGGGAGAACTTCCACATCACCATCCACGCCGGGGAAGGGTTCGGGCTGCCCTCGATCTGGGAGGCGCTGCAGTGGTGCGGCGCCGAACGGCTCGGGCACGGCGTGCGGATCGTGGACGACATCGTGATCTCCCCCGATGGCCACGCCAAACTGGGGCGGCTGGCCAGCTACGTGCGGGACCGGCGGATCCCGCTGGAGATGTGCCCGTCCTCGAACGTGCAGACCGGTGCGGCGCCCTCGCTCGAGGAGCACCCGATCGGCCTGCTCCGCCAGCTGTCCTTCCGGGTGACGGTCAACACCGACAACCGGCTGATGAGCGGGGTCACCCTGTCGTCGGAGTTCGCCCGGCTGACGGAGACGTTCAGCTACGGCTGGCGGGACATCGAGTGGCTCAGCGTCAACGCGATGAAGAGCGCGTTCGCGCCCTTCGACGAGCGGCTGCGGATCATCGACACGGTGATCAAGCCCGGGTTTGCCACCGCCCGCGCGGCGAGCGATGCTGTGGTGCGGGTACCGGGACGGTGGTGAGCGGGAGGAGGCAGCCAGCGTGAGCACGTCCATGCCAGTACGGACGGTCAGCCCAGCCATCCCCGGCCAGCCGGGGATGGCTTACTGGCCCGCCGAGATCGCCGCGTCCGACCAGGCGCTCCGCCAGGTGCT
Source organism: uncultured Actinomycetes bacterium (assembly GCA_963837515.1). GTDB lineage: Bacteria > Actinomycetota > Actinomycetes > Streptosporangiales > Streptosporangiaceae > RYN-230. The sequence goes on along the minus strand of CAWINT010000006.1, from coordinate 48,988 downwards.
GCACGGCCTGCCCGGGGTCGACCAGGTCGGCGCCACGGCCCGGGCCGCCAGCCTGGCCACCCGGTCCATCAAGCGGGACGCCAAGTTGTGGGCGCTGGACGCCGCCATCCGGACGATGGACCTGACCACCCTGGAGGGCGCGGACACGCCGGGTAAGATCCGCGGGCTGTGCGCCAAGGCCCGGCGGCCCGACCCGAGCGACGCCGCCGTGCCCCCGGTCGCCGCCGTCTGTGTCTACCCCGACCTGGTCGGCCTGGCCCGGGCCGAACTGGCCGGCAGCGGTGTGGCGGTCGCGTCGGTGGCCACCGCGTTCCCGTCCGGCCGGGCCTCGCTCGCGGTCAAACTGGCCGACGTGGCCGAGGCGGTGGCGGCCGGGGCCGACGAGGTGGACATGGTGATCGACCGCGGCGCCTTCCTGGCCGGCCGCTACGGCCAGGTCAGCGAGGAGATCCGGGCGGTGCGCGAGGCCTGCGGCCAGGCCCACCTCAAGGTCATCCTGGAGACCGGGGAGCTGGCCACCCTGGACAACGTGGCCCGTGCCTCCTGGCTGGCCATGCTGTCCGGCGCGGACTTCATCAAGACATCGACCGGGAAGGTCAGCCCGGCCGCCACCCCGCCGGTGACGCTGGTCATGCTGACGGCGGCCGCGGACTTCGCCGCCGCCACCGGCCGGATGGTTGGCGTCAAGGTGGCCGGCGGGGTGCGCACCGCCAAGGACGCCATCCGCTACCTGGTGCTGGTCAAGGAGACCGCCGGGCCGGACTGGCTGACCCCGCAGTACTTCCGGATCGGCGCCTCCAGCCTGCTGAACGACCTGCTCATGCAGCGGGCCAAACAGCTCACCGGCAACTACCAGGCGGCGAACTACTTCACCGTGGACTAGTGGGTTGGGGTTCGTCCCCCGGGCCAGCATGGTTGATTCGCTGGTGAGGGGAGGCTCGCCGGAGGCGGGGTCTTCTCCGTGCCGGTGAATGCGCCGGGGGTTCCGGGGGGTCGTCCCCCCGGGCCAGCACAGCCATTAGCTGCCGTCCGGGTAGCCGCCCCGGTGCGACACCATCGGGTAGTGCGGCAGCGCGGCCGCCGGATCGCTGATCATCGCCTCGGTACGGGCCCGGTACGGCGGATGCGCCCGCCAGCCGTCCGGGTGGGGAACGAGCCCCGCCGCGATTACCGCCTGCCCATCGTGCGGAACGAAAAGCTCCGCGTTCGCGCTCACCGGCAGGGACAGTCCGGCCTCGCGCTCGTACTCCAGCCGCCAGCCCAGCAGCACGGCCGACAGCAGTCCCGGGAGATCCAGGCCCGGCCCGGGCCCGGGCGCGCCCCCCGGCCAGCGGGCGGCGGCCTGCGCCGCCGCCGCGGCCAGGGTGCCCGGGTCGGCCCGGTACACCCCGGACACCGGCAGGTACGGCAACCGCCCCGGGCCGCCCACGCCACCCAGGTCGGCGAGGCTGGCCAGGGCATTGCGCAACGTGCCGAACCTGGCCGCCCCCAGCCGGTCCCGCCACCGTTCCCCGATCTCCGCGGCCAGCGGCCGGAGCACCTGCGCGGCGGCGGTTCCGTGCCGGGTCAGCTGGACCACCCAGTCCCGTCGGGGCGGACTGGGCCGGGAGTCCGCCGGGTCCGGGGCGAGCTGGAGGTAGCCCCAGCGCTGCAGGCCGTTCAGGTTGACCACCTTGGCCAGCGCCGCGACCTCACGGAACGGGATGCCGCCGTCCGGGACGAACTGCAGGAAGTTGGCCCACATCACCTCGGAGACCAGCCACGGGCCGCGGCCGCCGGGCCGGCCCGCGCCAGGCGGGCGCTGGCCAGCAATGCCCGCGGCACGCCCGGCCGGGCCGGCCGCGGCGCGCGGCCATGCGCCGCCAGCACCTCGCGGGGGCTGGACAGCGTCGCGGCCCAGCCGTGCCCGGCCAGCCAGCCCACCGGGTCCTCCGGGGCGGCCGACCGGCGCAGCGCCGGGCCCAGCGAGCCATTCGGGCCGCCCGCCCGGTTGCGGAACGTCAGCCCCAGCCAGCTGCCCGGCGCGGACAGCCGGGTCACGCTCCCGGCCAGCCGGTCCACCTGGTCCGGGTCCAGGTAGACGAGCAGTCCTTCGGCGATCCACACCGCCGGCCGGGCCGGGTCGAAGCCCGCGGCCGTCAGCCGGGCGGGCCAGTCCGCGCGCAGGTCAGCGGGCACCGGCAGGCGTTCACACCCGGGCCGGGCCCGGTGGGCGGCCACCACCTGTTCCTTGACGGCCAGCACGTCCGGGGTGTCCAGCTCGAAGCAGCGCACCCCGTCCGGCCAGCGCAGCCGGAACGCCCGGGCGTCGAATCCGGCGCCGAGCAGCACCACCTGCCGGGCGCCGTCCGCGCAGGCGCTGATCAGCAGGTCGTCCAGGAACACGGTGCGGGCCACCACCCAGGCGCTCAGCGCCGCGGCGTGCGGGCCGCCCGGCTCACCTGACCCGGGCGGGCGCAGCTTGGCGAACGCCGCCGCCAGCGGATCGTCGAACAACCGGTCCGGCCGGGCGCTCTCCCGCGCCCGGATCACCGCCACCGCCAGCCCGGTCCGGCCCACGCCCGCCAGCGTGCCTGGAGCATCAGCCACGGTGCTCACCCTAGAACCGGCCGCGGACGTTCCCCGGCGGGCCGTGGATTAGGGTCGCATACGACCCCCAGCCGCACCACCTGCACAGCGCCCGGGGGGCGGCGCGGAAGGGCCGGGATGGACGGGCAGATCGACCTGCGGTCGGACACGGTGACCCGGCCGTCGGCGGCGATGCGCCGGGCCATGGCCGAGGCCGAGGTCGGCGACGACTGGTACGGCGACGATCCGACCGTCAACCGGCTGCAGGACGCCGCGGCCGGGCTGACCGGCAAGCAGGCCGCGCTCTACCTGCCGACCGGTACCGCCTGCAACCAGATCGCGCTGCAGGTCCTCGTCCGGCCGGGCCGGTTCGTGGCCTGCGAGGCCACCGCGCACGTCGGCGGCACCGAGGCGGCGTCCGCCGCGGCGCTGGGCGGGATCGCGTTCCGGCGCCTGGCCGCTCCCGACTGCGGCCTGCTGACCGCCGGGCAGGTCGCGCAGGCCCTCGAGCCGGACCCTTACGACGTGGACCAGGTGGACCTGGTGGCCGTTGAGAACACCCACCAGCTCGGCGGCGGGTCGGTGCTCCCGGTGGCCGGGCTGGCCGGCATCGCCGCGGCCTGCGCCGCCCGGCGCACACCGCTCTACCTGGACGGGGCGCGGATCTTCAACGCCGCCGCGGTGACCGGGGCGACGGTGGCGCAGTACGCGGAGCATGCGGACGCGCTGATGTTCTGCCTGTCCAAGGGGCTAGGGGCGCCCATCGGGTCGGTGCTCGCCGGGGAGGCCAGCTTCATCCGGGAGGCGCGGCGGCGGAAAGTGCTCATCGGCGCGGCGTGGCGGCAGGCCGGGATCATGGCCGCCGCCGGGCTGGTGGCGCTGCGGGACGGCCCGGGACGGCTGGCCGAGGACCACGCGACCGCGGGCCGGCTGGCGGCGGGGATCGCTGAGATCCTGCCGGGCGCGGTGGACCCGGCGGCGGTGCAGACCAACATCATCTTCGTGGACGTCTCCGGCACCGGCCACCCGGCCGCGGCCTGGGCGCAGCAGCTGGCCAGGCACGGGGTGCTGGTCACCATGATCGGCGGGCGGGTGCGGATGCTCACCCACGCCGACGTGCCGGCCGCCGCGATCGGCCCCGTGCTGGACGCCTGGCACAAGGTGGCGGCCGACCTGGCCGCCACCGGGCCGGCGCCGCGGGACCGGTCTGCCCCGTGATCAGGTGGGCGGCAGAATCAGCGTGACCGTCGCCCCGGCGTGGGCCGGGCGGGCCCCGGTGAAGATCATCGTCAGCCGGCTGAAGTACGCCCGCCCGGAGTGCCGCAGCCACGGCCTGGCCCGCCAGAGCACGGTCAGCACGCGGTAGCGAACGTACTTCCCCTGCGCGCAGGTGGGCGTGCAGTCGTCGACCTTCAGCACGCCGCGGCCGAAGGCGGCCGACCGCCAGCTTGTCCAGTGCAGCCCGGCCAGCAGTTCACCCGCCATGCAGCCGATGTCGTACCCGCCCGGCCGGACCTGCCCCTGCCCGGCGCAGTTCACCAGCACCACGGCGCTGGAACCGGCGGACGCCGCCCCGGCCGCCAGGGCCGTCCCGGTCACCGTGCCGGCCGTGGCCAGCGCCACCGCCCCCAGGACGGCCCGCGTACGCATGAACCTCATCGGGTGCCCCCTCCCCCATCCAGTCAGTCACCCGGTAAAGACGCCGCACCCCGGCACCCGGCTGGCTCCACCCGGTCACGATTGCGTATCAGGGCTGGCTGGAGGTGGTGCGGGCGGTCAGGAGCCGCCGACCGCGGTCACCGGGTCGCTGGCCGGGAGGCGGCCGGCCGCGGGCAGGTAATCGTCGGCGGGACGGCGGCTGGCGGCCAGGGCGCGTGCCTGGCCCGCGCCGCGGCCGGCGGGTGCCTGGCCGGCGGTGGGCGCGCGGCCGGCCGGGCGGATGGACAGGTCGGCGGTCTCGGCCAGGAACTTCCAGCTGCCAGCGATGTCGCCGTTGGGGTAGATCGCGGTCCGCACCGTGGTGATGAGCTTGGTCACCGCCTGTTCCAGGTCATCGTGATCGATGATCATCGATGCGGTCACCCAGCCCTGGGCCAGCGAAGCGGTCAGGTCCACCTCGGTCACGGCCGGGTCGGTGTCCTCGATTTCGGCGAGGGCGTAGGCCAGCGCGTCGAAGCGGGCGCCGTCCAGGGGACCGCTGCCCTGGACCCGCATCTCGCCGTAGAACCTCATCGCTGTGCCCCTTGCCGCGCCCGCCGGCCCCGGGCGCCGCGCGCCCGGTAGCTACTGCTCGGTTTCTTCCGCAGGATGCTAGTGGAAAAGGTGATCCCTGCGAGGTGTGCGCCGGGAAGCCGCCAGCGGAGCCGGCGGCCGCCACCGCCGCGGGCTGAATGTGCACTTCTGGTGGATAGCGATCAATCTTGAACATATCTGCCGGAAGAGGTAGGAATGGCGTGACCGTCAGTAGCGATGGGAGGCAGCACCCATGCGGAGACTTGTCAGCGTCATCACCGCCCTTTTAACAGCTCTGCCAGTGGCCGTCGTGGCCGCGGTGGCCGGGGCCCCGGCCGCGCAGGCCGAGGCCAACGGGGTGGGGCTGACCCCGGCGCTGGGCTGGAGCAGCTGGAGCTTCATCCGGCACGACCCCACCGCGGCGAACATCGAGGCGCAGGCCCGCGCGATGAAGAGCAGCGGGCTGGCCGCGGCCGGGTTCCAGTACGCCAACGTGGACGACTTCTGGTACGAGTGCCCGGGGAGCCAGGGCCCCAACGTCGACCAGTACGGCCGCTGGGTGACCGACCCGGCGAAGTTCCCGCCCGCCGGCCCGGAGAACGGCATCCAGGCCGTCGCGGACTACGTGCACCACCTGGGCCTCAAGTTCGGCCTGTACGTCACGCCCGGCATCTCCAAGCAGGCGGTCGCGCAGAACACGCCGATCCAGGGCACCAGTTACACCGCCGACCAGATCGCCGAGCCGTCGGTCAGCGAGCGGAACTACAACTGCGGCGGCATGGTCGGCATCGACTACAGCAAGCCGGGCGCGCAGGCGTTCATCAACTCGTGGGCCGACCAGTTCGCCTCCTGGGGGGTGGACTACGTCAAGATCGACGGCGTCGGCTCGTTCGACATCCCCGACGTGCAGGCCTGGTCGCAGGCGCTGCGGCAGACCGGCCGCCGCATTCACCTGGAACTGTCCAACAACCTGAACATCGCCGATGCCAGCACGTGGCAGCAGTATTCCAACGGCTGGCGCACCGGCGGGGACATCGAGTGCTACGGGTGCGAGAGCGGCGGCAGCAGCTACCCGCTGACCGACTGGGCCAACGTCGAGTCCCGGTTCAACCAGGTCGCGCAGTGGCAGCCGTACGGCGGCCCGGGCGCGTTCAACGACTACGACTCGCTGGAGGTCGGCAACGGCAGCAACGACGGGCTGACCCCGGACGAGCGGCAGACCCAGATGAGCCTGTGGGCGCTGGCCGCGTCGCCGCTCATTCTCGGCACCGACCTGACCCACCTCGACCCGGTCGACCTCCGCTACCTAACGAACCGTGCGGTGCTCTCGGTCGACCAGGACAGCATCGACGCCCGCCGGATCACGGCCACGGCCACCACCCAGGTCTTCGCCAAGACCGAGAAGTCCGGGGCCGTCGTGGCCGGGCTGTTCAACACCGGCAGCCAGGCTCAGGCGATCACCACCACCGCCGCGGCCCTCGGCCTCCCGGCCAGCCCCGCCTACCTGCTCAACGATCTCTGGCAGCACCGCCTCACCGAATCCGGCGGCACGATCTCGGCGGATGTGCCGCCGCACGGGGTCGCGCTGCTGCGCATCCGGCCGGTGCCGGCCGGGCTGGCGGCGGTCGTCCCGCCGGACACCACCCTGGCCGGGTCCGCCCCGTCGGCGCTGAGCGGGGGCACGCCGGCCAGCATCACCGAGTCGTTCACCAACGACGGGGCCCGGCCGGTGGCGTCGGTGCAGGTGGCGCTGGCCGCCCCGGCGGGCTGGACGGTCACCCCGGCGGCGGGGACATCGCTGGGGCCGGTGGCGCCCGGCGCGACGGTGCAGGCCAGCTTCACGGTGACGGCCCCGCCACCGCCCCCCGGGCAGCTGTTCGGCTCCGGCGTACTGACCGCCACGGCCCGGTACCGGTGGCTGGGCACGGTCCAGACGCGGTCCCAGGCCACGACCGTGACCACCACATCGCCGGTGCAGTCGCCGTATCACACCTACTCCTCGGCCACCGACGCGCCGGCCGCGTTCGGCCAGTCCGGGTCGCAGTTCGCCATCTCCGGGGCGGGCGCGGACCTGTACTCCGGCACCGACGCCTACAGCAGCATCTACCAGCCGGGTGCCGTCGGCAGCCAGGCGACGGTGCAGACGGAGGTGACCGCGCAGCAGGGCATGACCGGGTACGCCAAGGCCGGGATCATGGTGCGCAACGACATCACCGGGTCCGGCAGCACCCCGGAAGGGGTCATCCTGTTCGAGTCGCCGTCCGGCGGGATCCAGCTGGAATGGGCGTCGGGTGGCGGGGATTACATCAACTCGGTCACCCCGGCCAACGGCACCATCCCGGAGAGCCTGCCGGTCTACCTGGAACTCGTCCGGGACGGGGACAGTTACACCGGCTACTACTCCTACGACGGCGCGTCCTGGCTCAAGGTGGGCAGCGCCACGCTGACCGGGCAGGCGGCCACCCAGGACGCCGGGATGTTCCTCACCTCGCACGCGGCGGGCCAGCCCGGCCAGGCGACGTTCAAGGGGTTCAGCGTCACCGCGGGGGCGGCGGCGCCGCCGCTGGCCACCTCGTATGAGGCCGAGGCGGCGGCCAACACCATCGCGGGCGGGGCGGGCGCCACGGCCTGCACCACCTGCTCCGGTGGGCAGAAGGTCGGGTTCGTCGGGGAGGGCGGCACGCTCACCTTCACCGGCGTGACCGCACCCAGCGCGGGGAGCTACCAGGTGACCATCGCCTACCTGGACGGCTCAGCCTCCGGGCGGCAGGCCGACGTCAGCGTGAACGGCGGGCCACCCCAGCTGCTGTCGTTCACGCCGACCGGGAGCTTCAGCGCGGTCGGCACGATGACCGTCTCGTTGCCGCTCACCGCTGGGGCCAACACCATCGAGTTCAGCAACCCGGCGGACTACGCGCCCGACTTCGACCGGATCATCGTGGCCGGCGCCCCCGGCTGAGCCCGGCCGCGGCCGGGGGACCGGGCGGGAAGCAGGCTATCCGCCCGGTCCCCCGCCGCACGCGATCAGAGGATCGGCTTGCCGCCGGTCACCGCGATCCGCGCGCCGGAGATGTAACTCCCCTCGTCCGAGGCGAGCAGCACGTACACCGGGGCTACCTCGGCGGGCTGGCCGGGGCGCTGCAGCGGCACTTGCTGCCCGAAGCTCTTGACCTGCCCGGGTGGCATGGTGGACGGGATCAGCGGGGTCCAGATCGGGCCGGGGGCCACGCTGTTGGCCCGGATCCCGCGGGGGCCGAGCAGCTGGGCGAGCGCGGCGACCATGTCCGCGAGGCCCGACTTGGTGACGTCGTAGGGCAGCAGTTGCGGGGTGGGCTGATCGGAGTTGATCGAGCTGGTGGCGATGATCGAGGCGCCGGACTTCAGGTGCGGCATCGCCGCCTTGGTCAGGTAGAAGAACGCGCTGAGGTTGGTGGCCAGCGTGCGGTCCCACTCCTCCTCCGGGATCTCCTCGATCGACTCGTGGGAGTACTGCACGGCCGCGTTGCTGACCAGCACGTCGATCCGGCCGAACTCCTGCATCGCCGTGTCCACGATCCGGCGGCAGTGCGCCACCTTGGAGACGTCGCCGGGCACGAGCACCGCCTTGCGGCCGGCCTGTTCCACCCACTTGGCCGTCTCCTGGGCGTCCTCGTCCTCGTTCAGGTAGGAGATCAGCACGTCGGCGCCCTCCCGGGCGAACGCGATCGCCACGGCGCGGCCGATGCCGCTGTCGGCGCCGGTGATGATGGCGATCTTGCCCTCGAGCTTCCCGCACCCCCGGTAACTCTCCTCACCGTGGTCCGGCTGGGGCCGCATCTCGCCGGTCCGGCCGGGCAGGTCCTGCTGCTGTTCGGGCTGGTTCATGGTCGGTGGCTCCCTGGTGGCGGGCCCGTCCGGGCCGTGCGGTTCGCGGGGACCGGTTTCCTGGTCCCCGGCGCCGCTACCCTGGCTGGCCCGCACCACACCCCGCGCGGGAGGATGGCATCGTCCCCTTACCCGGCACCCGGCGGAGCGGCTGATGACCCACCTGGCGGACGGGCGGGCGGTGGCGGCCGAACTGGCCGCGCAGACCACGGCGGCCGCCGCGGTCCTGCAGGGCCGCGGGATCATCCCCACCCTGGCCGTGCTGATGCCCACCGATGACCCGGGGGCGGCCTGGTACGTGCGGTCCCTGGAGCGGGCGGCGGCCCGGTCCGGGCTGCGCTGCCAGGTGCACCGGCTGCCCGGGACCCCGGGCGGCGGGGAGATCGCCGCCCGGCTGGCGGACCTGTCGGCCGACCCGGCGGTCCACGGCGTCCTGTGCCAGGCGCCGCTGCCGCCCGGGGCCGCCATGGCGGCGGTCGCGGCCGCCATCGACGTGGCCAAGGACGTGGACGGCGCCAACCCGGCCTCGCTGGGCCGCCTGGCCGCCGGGCTGCCCGGCGTCTTCCCCCCGGCGACCGCCGCCGCGGTCCTGGCGATCCTGCGGCACGAGGGCATCGCCCTGGACGGCCGCCGGGCGGTGGTCGTCGGCCGGTCCCTGGTCGTCGGCAAGCCCGCCGCGCTGCTGCTGCTGGCCGAGCAGGCCACGGTGACCATCTGCCACTCGCACACCCGCGACCTGGCGGCGGTGTGCCGCGAAGCCGAGGTGCTGGTGGTGGCGGCCGGGCGGCCGGGGCTGATCGGGGCCGATCACGTCGCTCCCGGGGCCGTGGTCATCGACGTCGGGATCAACCCGGCCGCGGACGGCCGGGTCACCGGGGACGTGGACGCCGCCGCGGTCACCGGGCGCGCGGCCGTGCTCACCCCGGTCCCCGGCGGCGTCGGCCCGGTCACCACCGCCATGCTGATGCGGCACACGGTGACGGCGGCCGGTGCCGCGTCAGCGGACCCGGGCGGACCGGCGGCCGGTGATGGTCAGGTCTAGCCGGTGGCCGCAGTGGCCGTATCCTGACCGGGCAGACCGGACAAGGAGGTCCAGCGGGAGATGGCCGCCACCCCAGGCACCGCGTCCCGGGCCGCCCAGCCCTGGGACTACGCGCCCGCGCCCGAGTCCACCGAGATCGTCTCGATCGCCCCCCGCTACGGGCTGTTCATCAGCGGTGAATTCACCGCGCCCGCGGACGGCGCTCACTTCGCCACCCTCAACCCGGCCACCGAGCAGCCCCTGGCCGAGGTGGCACAGGCCGGGCCGGCCGATGTGGCGGCCGCCGTCGCCGCCGCCCGGGCCGCGTACGAGGGCGCGTGGGGGGCGATGCCGGGCCGGGACCGGGCCAAGTACCTGTACCGGATCGCCCGGGTCATCCAGGAGCGGGCCCGCGAGTTCGCCGTGCTGGAGAGCCTGGACAACGGCAAGCCGATCAAGGAATCGCGGGACGTGGACGTCCCCCTGGCGGCCGCGCACTTCTTCTACCACGCCGGCTGGGCGGACAAGCTGGCGCACGCCGGGTTCGGCCCGGACCCCCGCCCGCTGGGCGTGGCCGGGCAGGTCATCCCCTGGAATTTCCCGCTGCTGATGGCGGCCTGGAAGCTGGCGCCCGCGCTGGCGGCCGGGAACACCTGCGTGCTCAAGCCGGCCGAGACCACCCCGCTGACCGCGCTGCTGCTGGCCGAGGTCATCCAGCAGGCGGGGCTGCCGCCCGGGACGGTCAACGTCCTCACCGGGGACGGCCGCACCGGGTCGGCCCTGGTCGCGCACCCCGGGGTGGACAAGGTCGCGTTCACCGGCTCCACCGAGGTGGGCATCCAGATCCAGCGGGCGGTGGCCGGCACGGGCAAGCGGGTCACCCTCGAACTCGGCGGCAAGGCGGCCAACATCGTGTTCGACGACGCCCCGCTGGACCAGGCGGTCGAGGGCATCGTCAACGGCATCTTCTTCAACCAGGGGCACGTCTGCTGCGCGGGCTCCCGGCTGCTGGTCCAGGAGTCGGTGGCGGGCCCGGTGCTGGACCGGCTCAAACGCCGGCTCGGCACGCTGCGGCTGGGCGACCCGCTGGACAAGAACACCGACATCGGCGCGATCAACTCCCGGCCGCAGCTCGACAAGATCACCGAACTGGCCGACGCGGGGCAGCGGGAGGGCGCCGAGCGCTGGTCACCGGCCTGCCCGCTGCCAGAGCAGGGGTACTGGTTCCCGCCCACCGTGTTCACCGGGGTCAGCCAGTCGCACCGGATCGCCCAGGAGGAGATCTTCGGCCCGGTGCTGTCCGTGCTCACCTTCCGCACCCCGGAGGAGGCCGTGGCGAAGGCGAATAACACCCGGTACGGGCTGTCGGCGGGCATCTGGACCGAGAAGGGCAGCCGGATCTTCTGGCTGGCGCAGCGGCTGCGGGCCGGGGTGATCTGGGCGAACACCTACAACCGGTTCGATCCGGCCAGCCCGTTCGGGGGCTACCAGGAGTCGGGCTTCGGCCGCGAGGGCGGGCGGCACGGTCTGGCTGGTTACCTCGATGGCTGACCGGGTCGGGGTGCGCAAGACGTACAAGCTGTTCATCGGCGGGGCGTTCCCGCGCTCGGAGTCCGGGCGTTCCTACCCGGTGACCGCGCCGGACGGGACGCTGCTGGCGCACGCCGCGCTGGCGTCGCGCAAGGACGCCCGGGACGCGGTTGTCGCCGCCCGCCAGGCGTTCCCCGGCTGGTCGGGGGCGACCGCCTACAATCGCGGCCAGGTCCTGTACCGGGTGGCCGAAATGCTGGAGGGCCGGTCGGGGCAGTTCGCCGGTGAGGCCGTTGGGAATGAAGGGGCAGCCACGGGGCCGGCCGCCGCTCAGGTGGCGGCGGCCATCGACCGGTGGGTCTGGTACGCGGGCTGGCCGGACAAGGTCGCGCAGGTGGCGGGGGGCGCCAACCCGGTGGCCGGCCCCTACTTCAACCTCAGCGTCCCCGAGCCGACCGGGGTGGTGGCGGTGCTGGCCCCGCCCGATGCGGGGCTGCTCGGGCTGGTCAGCGTGCTGGCCCCGGTGATCGCCACCGGGAACACCGCGGTGCTGGTGGCCAGCGGGCCGGCCGCGCTGCCCGCGGTGACCCTGGCCGAGGTGCTGGCCACCTCGGACGTGCCGGGCGGCGTGGTGAACGTGCTGACCGGGCGGCTGGCGGAACTCGCCCCGGTGCTGGCCGGGCACCTGGACGTGAACGCCATCGACCTGACCGGCGCGGTCCCGGCCGACCGGGCCGGACTGGAACGGCTCGCGGCCGGGAACGTCAAGCGGGTGTTCGCGCCCGCCCCGGCCCGTGCCGCCGGGGCCAGTGCCGCCGGGGCCAGTGCCGCCGGGGCCAGTGCCGCCGGGGCCAGTGCCGCCGGGGCCAGTGCCGCCGGGGCCAGTGCCGCCGGGGCCAGTGCCGCCGGGGACGCGGTTACCGAGGACGCGCCGGCCGAGGACTGGACGGCCGACCCGGGGGTGCGGCGGCTGCTGGCCTTCACCGAGACGAAGACGGTCTGGCACCCGGTCGGCACCTGACGCTCGCGACGCGGACGCGGTGTCCGCGGTTTCCCGCCGTTGGCGTTGAGCGGGTAGGAGGAGATGAGCGCGGGCGTCGCCGTCCCGTGGCCGCCGGCCGGGCCAGCGTCAGATCTGCCCGAAGAGCCGGTCGCCGGCGTCGCCGAGGCCGGGCAGGATGTAACCCCGCTCGTTCAGCCGCTCATCCAGGGCGGCGGTGACCACCCGGACCGGCAGCGGCCCGTCGTCGCCGAACGCGGCCGCGACCCGTTCGATGCCCTCGGGAGCGGCCAGCAGGCAGACCGCGGTGACCGACGCCGCGCCCCGCTCGGCCAGCATGGTGATGACGGTCTGCAGCGTGCCGCCGGTGGCCAGCATGGGATCGAGCACGAACACCTCACGGCCGGCCAGGTCGGCCGGCAGCCGGTTCGCGTAGGTGGCGGCCACCAGGGACTCCTCGTCCCGGGCCAGCCCGACGAACCCCACATCGGCCATGGGCAGCAGCCGGGTCATCCCGTCGAGCATCCCGATCCCGGCCCGCAGCACCGGGACCACCAGCGGCGGCGGGCTGGCCAGCTTGACCCCCGGTGCCTCGTCCAGCGGGGTGCGCACCACGACCGGCTGCACGGTGATCTGCCGGGTCGCCTCGTAGGCCAGCAGGGTGACCAGTTCGTCGGTGAGCCGCCGGAAGGTGGGCGCCTCCGTGGCCTCGTCGCGCAGCGTGGTGAGCTTGTGGGCGACCAGTGGGTGATCGGCAACCAGAGTCTGCATGACCGGTAGTGTGGCAGGCCGCGCCCGGCGCTGCCCGGCCGCCCGGCCGGCCCGCGGGCCGGCCCGGGCCGGCCCGCGGGCCAATTGTCACCAGACGTTCGCCGGCCCGCACGGCGCTGCTGGCATGGCCGACATGCCGCCGTCGCACGGTGGGCGGGTGCGGATCGGCATCATCACCGAGTCCTTCCCGCCCGACGTGAACGGCGTGGCCAACAGCGTGCTCCGGTCGGCCGAGCACCTGCTGGCCCGGGGGCACCAGCCGCTGGTCATCGCCCCGGAGCCGGCCGGGGACGGGCGGGCGGCCGGCTCGCCCGGCTACCCGGTGCTCCGGGTGCCGTCCCTGCCGCTGCCCGGGTACCGCACGTTCCGGCTGGGCCTGGGCGGCGGGGCCGGGGCCGCGCCGGTCCGCCAGGCACTGGCCGGACACCGGGCCGACCTGGTCCACCTGGCCAGCCCGTTCGTGCTCGGGGTCCGTGGCCTGCAGGCCGCCCGCCAGCTGGGGCTGCCGGCCGTGGCCGTCTACCAGGCCGACGTGCCCGGCTACGCCCGGGCCTATCACTACGGCCGCGGTGCCGAGGCGCTGGCCTGGCGCTGGGTCCGCCGGATCCACAACGCAGCCGCCCGCACCCTGGCTCCTTCCACGGTCAGCGTGCAGCGGCTGCGGGCGCACGGGGTGGACCGCGTGTGGCGGTGGGGGCGGGGCGTGGACGGGCAGCGGTTCCGCCCGGCCGCGCACTGCGCGGCCCTGCGCCGCGAACTGGCGCCGTGCGGGGAGGTCCTGGTCGGTTACGTCGGCCGGCTGGCCCCCGAGAAGCAGGTGGAGCTGCTCGCCCCGGTGGCGACGCTACCGGGGGCGCGACTGATCATCGTGGGCGGCGGGCCGGCCGAGGCGCGGCTGCGCCGGATGCTGCCCGGCGCGGTGTTCCTCGGCCAGCGCTGTGGGGAGGACCTGGCCCGGATCTACGCGAGCCTCGACGTATTCGTGCACAGCGGCTGCCACGAGACGTTCGGGCAGACGATCCAGGAGGCCGCGGCCAGTGGCCTGCCGGTGGTGGCCCCGGCGGCCGGTGGCCCGCTCGACCTGGTCGTCGACGGCGTCACCGGCTACCTGGTGCCACCGGGCGACGCCGCGGCGCTGGCCCAGGCGGCGGCCCGGCTGGTCGCCGACCCGGCGCTGCGCGCGGCCCAGGGGCGGGTAGCCCGCCAGCTCGTCGCCGCCCGCAGCTGGAGCGCGGTCGGCGACACCCTGATCGGGCACTACCAGGCCGTGCTGGCCGGGAACCGGGACGCCGAGCCGGATCAGCCGGCCAGGCTGGCGGCCACCAGCGCGATGCCGTGCCCCCAGGACGCCTGCTGGGCGGCGGGCAGGTACGCGGTGCCCGACTTGGTGTGATCGACCTCCGGCATGGCCAGGTACCGCTCCCGGCCGTGGGTGTCGATGAAGTAGATCACCGAGGTGTGCACCACGTCGGCGTTGGGGTTGGGGGCCTGCACTTCGATGTCGTAGCCCTGCCAGACCGCTTTCAGGGCGGGCACTGGCCCGGTGAAGAAGTGCCAGTCCGGGATGGTGCCCAGGGACTGCTCCCGGCTGTAGGTCGCCATGTCGGCCACGGTGTTGTGGTACTGGTTCACGTTGATGGCGGCGAAGACCACCTTGCTGGCCGTGGCGCCCAGGTCGTGGTGGGCCTTCAGGTACTCGGCCGACACGATCGGGCAGATGTCGGTGCAGTGCGGGTCCATGAACTGCAGCACGACCACCTTGCCGCGCAGCGAGGCCAGGGACAGCTGCCGTCCCTGCTGGTCGGTCAGGGTGAAGCCGGGGGCGGGCGTGTCCAGCGCGGACAGCGACATGAGGTTCGCCAGCCGGGTCGATACCGCGGCGGGGATGCCGCTGGTCCGGGGCAGCTGGGCGGCGGCCGCGTCCTGGCTGCGCCGGGAGACCAGTACCGCCGGGATGGCCACCGCCGCGCCCACCACCAGGGTAAGCGCGGTGACCAGCAGGATCAGCCTTCCTGTTCCCATCGAGCGGGGCGAATCGCGCACTGGCCCGGACTCCTCACTGCGCCTCGGCTGTCATCGGCCTGTTCTGCCTGCCGAGCATAGTCCGCTGGGCCGCCCGTGGCCGCGGCCGCGCCCCGGTCAGCTGCCCAGCAAATCTCGGCGGCGGAAGGCGGCCAGCGCGGCGGCTCCGGCGGCCACCCCGAGGCCGGTCATGATGGCGGCCGCCGCGGCCCGGAACGGCTGGGTGGGCACCAGCCCGACGTGGGCGAACGGGGTCAGGCCGAGCAGCCACCCGGGCGCGCCGAGCAGCGCGCCAACCGCCTGCCACAGGAAGGTCACGGTGACCAGCCCGTAGCCGATGGCGGCGCTGGCCCGGGGCACCAGCGCGTAGGCCAGCGCGGTGAGGCCGAGGAACAGCGCGGCCACCGGCAGGCCGTTGAAGGCGGCTTCGAGCATCGTGGGCAGCGATACGTGCGTCCCGCCCGCAGCGGCCCCGGCCCAGGTCAGCAGGCCGGAGATCAGGCAGATGAGCGCGGTGGCCGCGGCTGCGAGCAGCAGCCGCCCGCCCAGCCAGGCGACGCGGCCGACGGGCAGCGCCAGCAGTGTCTCCAGTTGCTGGCCCGCTTCCTCCCGCCGGGCCGCGCCGATCTGGGCGCAGCTGAACAGGCTGACCGCCAGCATCACGAAGAAGAAGATGAAGGCCAGGTACCCGGCCGGGGTCAGGATCGAGCCGACGCCGAGGTGGGCGAGCTGGCGCCCGATGCCCTGGGGCACGTCGGCGGGCGACACGCTGCCGGCCACCACGCCGAACACGAAGGCGAACACCGCGAAGCCCGCGGCCCAGGCGATCAGGCCGTCCCGCTGGCTGCGCAACGCCTGGGCGGCGGGGGAGGACAGCAGGCGCAGCCGTGGGGCGGCGCGGTCCCGCGCCGGGAGGAGCCCGGTGCCGACGTCGCGGGTGGCGCCCAGCCGGGCGGCCAGCACCAGCAGCGCCGCGCTCGCCAGGACCGGGAGCAGCAGCACGGCCGGCCGCGCCCCGGTGAACGGGCGCAGCTCCTCGGCCCAGCCCAGCGGGGTGGCCCAGCGCAGCCAGCCGGCCCCGCTGACGGTGTCCGCCACCGCCCGCAGCAGCAGGAACAAGGCGACGGCACCGCCGCTGAGCTCCAGGGCGATGCGCCGGGCCGGGGCGACCTGGCTGGCCACCGCCCCCAGCCCGGCGAACACGGGCACCACCGATGCGGTGGCCAGAGCCAGGTAGGCCGACCCGGCCACGGGCAGGCGGCCGGCCGCGAACCCGGCGAACTCGGCCAGCCACAGGATCGCGGTGGCCACCCCGATCGCGGCCATCGCGGACCAGTAGGCCGCGCGGCGGCTGATAACCCCGGCCAGCACCAGTTCGGTGCGGCCATTGTCCTCCTCCCCACGCAGGGCGGCGGTGGCGATCAGCATGCCGAACGCTGCCGCCGCGATGGCCAGCGTCCCGCCCACCCGCCAGGCGGCGTAGCCGGTGACCGTCAGCAGGTCGTGCGGCTGCCCATAGAACAGCCGGATACCGGTGTTGGGCCCGAAGCTGCGGGCGAATGCCAGCCGGTCCGCCTGCCTGGGGTAGGCGCGGCGGTAGGCGACCGGCTCGATGAAGGAGTACACCGCGAACAGGTAGCCGAAGACGACCGTCAGCAGCCGGGAACCCCGGAAGGTGCGCGCGGCCAGCGCGGCCGCGGGCCGGCCTGCGGCCTGGCCCGCCAGGGCCCGCGGGCGCAGCGGGCGTGCGCTAACGGCCGGCATGGCCGTCGTAGTGGTGCATGAAGATCTCCTCTAGCGAGGGCTCGCGGCTCACCAGGTTGCTGACCGGGTGCCCGGCCAGCGCCGTGATCACCGGCCCGACGCTGCCCTGGACCTCGAAGCGCAGCGCGTTCGGGCCGCCCGGCTCGACCTGGACCCCGGGCAGCGGCGGGAAGCCCGGCGCCGGGCCGTCGAAGGTGACCTCGACGGTGTGCGTGCTCAGGTGGCGCAGCTGGGCCAGCGTCCCCTGATCGACCAGCCGGCCCTGCTTGAGGATGCCGACCCGGTCGCAGACCGCTTCCACCTCGCTGAGCAGGTGGGAGGAGAGGAAGACCGTCTGGCCGCGCTGCCGGGCCTCGGTCACGCAGTCCCGGAACACCATCTCCATCAGCGGATCCAGCCCGCTGGTGGGCTCGTCCAGGAGCAGCAGGTCCGCCCGGCTGGCCAGGGCGGCGATCAGCTGCACCTTCTGCCGGTTGCCCTTCGACAGAGCCCGGATCTTTTTCCCGGTGTCGAGCTGGAACCGGGTCACCAGCTGGTCGCGGTAGGCCACGTCGGTGCCGCCGCGCAGCCGGGCGAGGAACTCCAGCGTCTCGGCGCCGGTCATGGACGGCCACAGGAACGGCTCGCCCGCGACGTACGCCACCCGCCGGTGGGCCTGCACCGGATGGGCCCAGGCGTCCACGCCGAACAGCTCCGCCCGGCCGCCGGTGGGGTGGTGGATGCCGAGCAGCAGCCGGATCGTCGTGGTCTTCCCGGCCCCGTTGGGGCCGAGATAGCCGTACACCTCACCCGGCTGCACCGACAGGTCGAGGCCGTCCAGCGCCAGCGTGTCACCGTAGCGCTTGGTGAGGCCCTCGGCCTGGATGGCGGTCACGAGGCTGCTCTTCCTGGCCCGGTCGGCGAGCCCGCCGAGGCGGCGGGCGGCCCGGCCTGCTGGCCGGCTTCCAGCTGGTCGATGGCCGCACGGGCCTGGGCGGCGAGGTCCTGGCTCAGCATCGGACGCGAGTACAAATCGAGCTTCGCGCGGGTCATCCGCAGGTGCCCGGCCGGGCTGAAGATGTCCGCCCCGAGCGACCGGGACAGCGGCTCGTGCATGGCCAGCAGGCCGGTTTCCATCGCTACGAAGATCGCTGCATAGCCGCGGAGGTCGGGCAGGCGGCCCGGGTGGTTCTGGGCCAGCCAGGTCTCGCTCAGCCCGACCATCTCAGCGAACATCTGGTCGGCCGACGGTGAGCCGTCCACCAGCGAGCGGGCGAAGTACCGGTAGATGAGCAGGATGGTCGGGTGGGCGGCGGACAGGAACCCGGCGCTGCTGCCCAGCTGCCCGCCCGCCGTCGCCTGCTCCTTGATCCGCACGATCTGGTCCAGGGCGTAGGAGTCGCAAGCGGCGCGCAGGCCGTCCTTGGACCCGAAGTGATGCCGGACCAGCCCACCGGAGACGCCTGCCGCCCTGGCGATGTCACGGATCGTCGCACCGGCCACGCCGCGCTCAGCGAACAAGCGCAGGGCCGCGTCACGGATCCGGGCCCGGGCGGTGAGGTCCCCGGCCGCCCGCTCACCCGTTGCACTCGTCGTCATGGTCGCTATACCTCTAGATAAGAAATTGTCACTCGCGTTCAGCCGACTATACATTCGTATAGTCGGTCGGCTCAACCGGTTGCTGGCCCGGCCCCTGCTCAACCGGTTGCTGGGTGGGCCCTGCACAACCAGTCGCCGGGCCGGCCGCTGCGGCGGCGGTGGGCCGCCGCCTGGCCGTTGGTCCGGTTTCGCCCATCATGGCGAGAACGTGACGGTGCGGTGTATGTTGTCCGCGCCGGGGCGCTGGCGTCCCCGGTGGGCGCTGGCCCGGTTACCCCGGCAGGCTCGAGCTGACCGTGGACGGAGCTGAGGTGGTCAGGTGCCCGCTGGCGTGCGGCCGGTGCGCCCGCAGCCGTTAATCCGGTGCGGCCCGCCGCGGTGGCGGCGGCCCGGCTGGGCGGGCCGGCTGATGGCCGGGGCGGCGGCCGCCGCGCTGGCGGCGCTGGCCGGGTGCGGCTCAGCCGGGCCCGCGGGGAACGTGATCACGGTGGCGGCGGCCGGCTGCGGCACCGGCTGGCGGCAGGTCGCGGCCGGGCCGCAGACCTTCCAGCTGCACAACCCGGGTTCCGGCGCCGCCGGGGCGGACCTGATCGACCCGGCCACCGGGGGGATCTACGCCGAACTGGCGGTGGTGGGCCCGGGGACCACTGCGCCGCTGCGGGCCGACCTGGGCTCGGGGGAGTACGCGTTCCGCTGCCTGCTGCCGTCGGGCGGCTCGCGCACCGGCCCGGTGGTGCGGATTGGCGGGCACCGGGCCGGCGTCCCCGCGCTCCAGCCCGTCACCGCGGCCGAACTGGCCGGCCCGGCCCGGGCCTACCACGGCGACGTCGCCGCCGGCCTGGACACGCTGGCCCGGCAGGTCGGCGCGCTCACCGCGGACGTCCGCGCGGGCCGGCTGGCCGCGGCCCGGGCCGCCTGGCTGACCGCGCACCTGAGCTACGCGCGGCTGGCGGGCGCTTACGCCGCGTTCGGCAACTACGACCGGGAGATCGACGGGCCGCCCGGCGGCCTGCCCGATGGCGTCAACGATCCCGCCTTCACCGGCTTCTACCGCCTGGAGTACGGGCTGTGGCACGGCCAGGGCGCCGGCCAGCTGGCGGGCCCGGCGGCGGGGCTGGACCGCGGCGTGCGGGCGCTGCAGACCTTCTGGCCAGCGATGCAGATCCAGATGCCGGATTTCGCCCAGTCCGCCGGCACGGCCCTGGAAGACACGGTGCAGTTCCAGCTCACCGGCGCTCTTGACTTCGGCAGCGGGACTACGCTGGCCACGGCCGCCGCCAGCATCGGGGCGGTCCAGCAGGTGCTGACCGTGCTGCACCCGCTGCTGGTGCCCCGGTACCCGGGGCTGGCGGCCGCCAGCGCCGCGCTGGCCCGGCTGCAGAGCCTGGTCGCCGCGACCGGCGAGGGCGGCCACTGGACCCTGGTGAGCCAGCTTCGCACCGGCCAGCGGGAGCAGATCGACGCGGCCGCCGGGCAGGCGCTGGAGGACCTGGCGCCGGTGGCCGCCATCGCGCAGCCGCGGAGGACATGAATGCCTGAACCGGAGCAGACCGGCCAGCTGCCGGGGCCACCGGCTGCTGGTGGAGCCGGCGGCGCGGCGGGCGGGTCCGCGCCTGCGCGGCGCTCCTTCCTCCGCGGCGCGCTGGGGGCCGGCGCCGCCGGGGCGGTCGGTGGTGTGGCGGTCGGCCTGGCCGGGGGCTACGCGGCCGGCTCTGCGGCCGCGCCGGCCGGCTCCGCGGCGGCCGCGGCCGGCCCGGGGCTCACCGGGGAAGGCTGGCTGGGCCGCCTGCCGGCCGTGCCCTTCCACGGGCGGCACCAGGCCGGCATCCTGGATAAACCCGGCCGGCAGACCATCGTCGCCGCGTTCAACGTCACCGCGTCCAGCCGGGCCGAACTGGCCGGCCTGTTCGTCACGCTGACCTCCCGGGCCCGTTTCCTGACCGGCGGCGGCGCCCCGCCCGCGGAGGAGATCGGCGCGCCGCCGGCCGATTCCGGGATCCTCGGGCCCACCGTGGTCCCGGACGGGCTCACGGTCACCGTCGGCGTGGGAGCCTCGCTGTTCGACGGCCGCTACGGCCTGGCCCACCGCAAGCCCGCCGCGCTCACCGCGATGCGCACCTTCCCCAACGACAACCTCGACCCGGCGCAGTGCGGCGGGGATGTCAGCGTGCAGCTCAGCGCGGGCAGCCCGGACACGGTGCGGCACGCGCTGCGCGACATCGCCCGGCACACCCGGGGGGCCATGCAGCCGCGGTGGCGTATCGACGGCTTCGCCAGCCCGCCCCGGCCGTCGGGCACCCCGCGCAACCTGATGGGCTTCAAGGACGGGATCGCCAACCCGGACCCCCGGCGGGCCGCCGATATGGGCGCCCTGGTCTGGGTCCCGCCGCCGGCGGCCCCGGCGGCCCCGGCGACCGCGTGGACCGCGGGCGGCAGCTACCTGGTGGTCCGGGCGATCCGGATGTACCTGGAGGCCTGGGACCGGACCACCGTCGCGAAGCAGGAAGGCATCATCGGCCGCCGCAAGGGCTCCGGTGCCCCGCTGGACGCCGACGGCGAGTTCTCCCGCCCCGACTACGCGCGTGACCCGTCCGGGGCGGTCATCCCGCTGACCGCGCACATCCGGCTGGCCAACCCGCGGACCGCGCAGACGGCGGCCGAGCGCATCCTGCGCCGGGCCTGGAACTACGACCGGGGCATCGACCCAGCCGGGAACTTCGACATGGGGCTGATCTTCGCCTGCTACCAGCGGGACGTCCGGCGCCAGTTCGAGACGGTGCAGGCCCGGCTCATCGACGAGCCGCTGGCCCAGTTCATCAGCCCGTTCGGCGGCGGATACTTCTTCGTCCTGCCCGGGGTGACCGGCCACGGCGACTACCTCGGCCGCGCCCTGCTGAGCTGAGCCCGGCCCGCTCCGGCCTGGCCCGGCCGGTCAGCCGCGCTCGCCGCTGCCCCGCAGCGCGACCTGCAGCTTGGACAGCAGGGAATTCTCCGAGAACGGCTTCTCGATGAGGTGGATACCCGATTCGAGTATCCCCTGGGCGCTCAGCAGGCCCTCGGTGTAGCCGGACATGAACAGGACGGCGACGCCGGGCTGCAGTTCACAGACCCGGTGGGCGACTTCCTTGCCCTGCAGGCCGGGCATGATCACGTCGGTGACCAGCGCGGTGATCTGGTCCGGGCAGGCCGCCGCCGCGCTGATCGCCTCCTGGCCATTGGCCGCCACCATCACCCGGTAACCGTTCCGGGCCAGGATCCGCCGGGTCACCTCACGCATGGCGGGCTCGTCTTCCACCAGGAGCACCAGCTCGTCCTGGCCGCGCGCAGGCCCGGCCGACGGGTGGTGGACAGCGGGCGGGCGCTGGTCGGTGACCGGCAGCAGCACCGTGACGGTGGTGCCCAGCCGGGGCTCGGAGTAGATCCGGACGTTGCCCCCGGCCTGGGTGACGATCCCGTAGATGGTGGCCAGGCCCAGCCCGGACCCCTCGCCCTTGGGCTTGGTGCTGAAGAAGGGCTCGAACGCCCGGTCGATGATGTCCGGCGGCATGCCCGGCCCGTTGTCGCTCACTTTCAGGGCGGTGTAGCGGCCCAGGGGCAGGTTGGCGTGGCTGCCCGCATACACCTCGTCCACTTCGACGTTACTGGTCTCGATCGTCAGCCGCCCTCCGCCGGTCATCGCGTCGCGGGCATTGACGGCCAGGTTGACCAGGATCTGCTCGATGTGGCCGGGGTCGGCGAGCACGTAGTCGAGCCCGGGATCAAGGTTGGTGATCAGCTCGATGTGCTCGCCCAGCGTCCGCTGCAGCAGCTGCAGCACCCCGGCGACCACGACGTTGAGGTTGAGCACCCGGGGCTGCACCACTTCACGGCGGGCGAAAGCCAGCAGCTGATGGGTCAGCCGGGAAGCCCGTTCCGCGGCCTGCTGGATCTGCTCGACATCCGACAGGGCCGACTCGCTGAGCCCGTCGCCGGACGGGTTCTTCATCTCCTCGGCGACGAAGCTGGCGTAGTTGGAGATGACTCCGAGCAGGTTGTTGAAGTCGTGCGCCACCCCGCCTGCGAGCTGACCCAGGCTCTCCAGCCGCTGTGACTGCTGCAGCTGCCGCTCCAGCCGGTCGCGCTCGGCCTGGGTGCTCAGCCGCTCCCGTTCGGCCTGGACTTCCAGCCGCTCGGTGACGTCGCGGACGGCGGCGGTGACGAGGATGCCCTCGTCGGTGTCGATGGCGGACAGGGAGATCTCGGCCGGGAAGGTGCTGCCGTCCTTGCGCCGCCCGGACAGCTCCATCCCGGCGCCCATCGGGCGGGGCTTGGGGTCCGCGGTGTAGCCGGCCCGGTGGGCGGGGTGCACCGCGCGGACCGTTTCGGGGACCAGCAGTTCCACCGGCTGGCCGACCAGTTCGTGCCGCCGGTACCCGAACAGCCGCTCGGTCTGGGCGTTGACCAGCGCGATCTGCCCGTCGCCGGCCACGCACACCATCGCATCCGGCGCCGCTTCCAGCAGCCCGACGAACCTGCGATCAGCCAGCTCACTCATCACGCCCTCATCGCTCAGGTAGCTACTCCAAGTTACAGCTAGATACGCTTAGTGACTAGTGGTCGTGCCCGGCGCGCGGGAAGGGGCGGCCCCGGCGCGGGCGGCGGGCGGCATCCCGGCCATTCTTGTCCGGCCGTTCGCTTGCCGTAAATCTGGGTGAAGCGCCCCGGACATACCGTTCCGGAACCTTTGCCGTGTTGTGCGCGATGGCGCTGCACCCGGGATGGGCGTCCAGCGCCATGACAGGCAACCCCAGACTCGGGAGGGTGACATGGGCGTACGCCCAGGGAATGGCAATCAGAACGGCCGGGGGAGGTGGCGGATCCGCAGGCCGTACACCGCGCTGCTCGCGGCGGGCGTGCTGGCCGGCGCCGCCGCCGCGGGTGCCTCCGCGGCCAGCGCGAGCACTTCCAGTACGGCCCGGGCGGGCAGCGCCGCCGGGCCGGCCGTCAGCACGGCGGCCGGCTACCGCGAGTGGTACCCCGCGACCTCGACACCGATCAAGCACCTGGTCGTGATCTTCCAGGAGAACGTCTCGTTCGACCACTACTTCGGCACCTACCCGCACGCGGCCAACACGGACGGCTCGCCGTTTCACGCCCAGCGGGGCACGCCCGCGGTGAATGGCCTCGCCCCGAGCCTGCTCACCCACAACCCCAACACGTACAACCCGGCCCGGCTCAGCCACTCCCAGGCGCTCACCTGCGACCAGGACCACGGCTACCCGGCTGAGCAGCAGGCCTTCGACGGCGGCAAGATGGACAAGTTCGTCCAGTACACCAACGTCCCGTCGTGCGCCGGCACCCCGGGCGCCTACGGCACGCCCGGCCTGGTCATGGACTACTACGACGGCAACACCGTCACCGGGCTGTGGAACTACGCGCAGCACTACGCGATGAGCGACAACAACTACAACACCAACTTCGGGCCGTCCACCCCCGGCGCGCTGAACGTCGTCGCCGGCAACGACAGCCCCGGCTACGCGGTCAGCCCGGCCACCGGCACGAAGGTCAGCAGCAGCGCGGTCACTTCACTGAACAGCCAGGGCCTGGGCACCATCTACGGCGACCTGGACCCGGCCTACGACGACTGCTCCGACTCCAGCCACACCTCGACCAGCCCGGTCGGCGTGATGACCGGCCAGAACATCGGCACCCTGCTGGACGCCCGGCAGGTCACCTGGGGCTGGTTCCAGGGCGGGTTCGCGCCCACTGGCACGGACAGCGCCGGCTACGCCGTCTGCGGCGCCTCGCACACCAACGTCGGCGGCAACACCGTGGCCGACTACTCGCCGCACCACGACCCGTTCCAGTACTACAAGCCGACCGCCAACCCCAAGCACCTGCCGCCGTCCTCGGAGGCGATGATCGGCCGCACCGACCAGGCCAACCACCAGTACGACCTGTCGGACTTCTACACCACGCTCAAGGACGGCAACATGCCGGCCGTGAGCTACCTGAAGGCGGCCGAGTACCAGGACGCCCACGCCGGCTACTCCGACCCGCTCGACGAGCAGGCCTTCCTGGCCAACACGATCAACCAGATCGAGAAGTCCAGGTTCTGGAAGTCCACGGCGATCGTGGTCACCTACGACGACTCCGACGGCTGGTATGACCACCAGAACTCGCCGCGGGTCAACGGATCGGACACCAGCCTCGACGCGGCGGTGTGCGCCGGCACCCCGGCGGGCCGGAACGGCTACCCGGCCCGCTGCGGCTACGGCCCGCGGCTGCCGCTGCTGGTCATCTCCCCCTGGACCCGGCAGAACTACGTCAGCCACCAGGTGACCGACCAGTCCTCGGTGGTCAGCTTCATCGAGGACAACTGGCTGCACGGGCAGCGGCTCGGCGGCGGCTCGTTCGACGCGCTGGCCGGGAGCCTGGACGGCCACGGCGGCCTGCTGGACTTCCGCATCCGGCCGAACGTCCGCCCGATGATCCTCAACCCGGCGACCGGTGAGGTGGTCAGCTCGCACCACCGGCGCTGAGCCCGGCGCGCTCCCCGGCCCGGATCGGGGGCCCGTCCGGTCCCCGCGACCACTCGACGAGCAGCCACATCTCGGGCCGGGGAGCGCCCTGCTCAGCCGAGGTCGGTGAGCAGGTTCCTGGTCCAGACCAGGATCTGGTAAGCGCCCGCCCGGTAGCTCCGCGCCGGGCGGCCGAAGGTGGCCCGCACCGCGCGCTCGCTCGCGAAACCGGAGTACCCGGCGGCACCCGGGTACAGCACCACGAAGCTGGCCCAGCTGCGGCGCGGGTCATACCAGGACGTGCCCGCCTCCCAGCGGCCCGGCACGACCCGGCCCGCCCGGTTCACCGCCACCGGGCGGACCCGCACCTGGCCGCCGCTGGCCAGCGTGACGACGTTGGCCTGCCAGTAGCCGGACAGGCCGTTATGCAGGTGGTGGGCGGCCAGCCAGGAGGTGAGCGGCTGGTTCTGCGCGGGCACGCCCGGCTGGCTGACTTCCTGTGCCAGGCCGGCCAGGTAGCCGGCCGCCACCACGGCCAGCAGCGGAACCAGCCCGGCCGCGCGCAGGCGGCCGGCCAGCACCCGCCCGGCCAGGGCGGCCGACAGCGGCAGCACGGCCGCGATCTCCCGGGTCTGGGTGACCCGGCCGGCCTCGGTGCTGAGCACGTAGGCGGCCAGGTTGATCACGATCCCGGCGACCAGGAGCTGGCCGATCCGGTCGTTATCGCGCAGGAAGCGCCGGGCGGCCAGCCACACCCCGCAGCCGGCCAGCACCACCCCGGCCAGGTGCAGCACGAGGATGGCGCTGCGGCCCGACGGCCGCATCCCGAGGAAGTCCCCGCCGCCGAGCAGCAGCAGGCCCTCCCCGGCGGTGACCAGGTGGCGCAGCACGGTCGAGCCGTCCGCGGCGAACTGGGTGGCCGGTGACGACACGTAGAAGCCGCCCGCGGTCTGGATCAGGCGCAGGACCGCCGTGGCCACCGCCGCCCCGGCCACGGCGGCCGCGCCCAGGGCCAGGTCGTAGCGCTGCGCCCGCCACGGCTGACGTCGCCGCACCGTCGCCCGGTAGACGCGGACCGCCGACACCAGGGCCAGCGGCAGTGCCCCGATGAACAGCACCAGCGAGTCCGCCACCGCCGCCCACGCGATCAGCGCCCCGGCGAGCACCGGGACGGGCCAGTGCGGCCGGGCCCGGTCCAGGATCAGCCAGATCAGCAGGACCGGGACCGACGTGCCGAGGTGATCGGGCGAGGAGACCAGGATGTTCACCCCGGAGCCGAGCTGGGGGGCGAGCATGATGCCGGCCGCGACCACCGCCCGGGCCACCGCCTCCCGGCCGGTGGCCCGCCCCGTGGCCAGCAGCGCGGCCAGCAGCACCGCCAGCGTGTAGGTTATCGCCGCGGCGACGTGGACCACATCCGCGTGCAGCCCGCGGAACAGCTCGATCAGCGCGTACTGCGGCAGTTCGGTGGTGTAGAACGACACGTCGGACAGCCGCCAGCCACGCAGCAGCGGGTTGCCGTGCAGCATGTCCCACGCCTGCAGCGCCTGGCTGGCGCCGTCCGAATTGACCGCCCGGGTGCTGGCCAGCCGCAGGTAGCAGGCGAACGCGGCCAGCGCGGTGGCCAGCCACGCCGCCGGGCCGGCGGCGGGCCGCAGGCGGCCCGGCCAGCCGGCCGGGGCGCCGGTGGCCGCGGCCGGTGCGGTCGCGGCCACCGGCGCGGCGGCCGGGCCGGGCTCCCCGGCCTGGCCGCGTTCTGCCTGGTCGGTACCTGGAAGTGCGGTGTCGCCGGAACTCACCCGGCCCATCAGATCATGGCTCCCGGGCGCGGCGCGGCACCGCGCCGCAGGCGCCGTCAGACCGGCGAGTAGCCGGCGCATCCGGGCTGGTCTGGTGTTTACTGATAGCAGCAGTGAGCTGGCGGTCACGACAGCCGCGGGGGTGCACCGGCCGGCCGGTGCGTTGCGCAGGTTAACCGCAGACCATGCAATGCCCATATATTTACCGCCATACCCTGGAGGTTTTCTGGGGGCGGCTAGGGTGGGCGGGCCAGCCTCACTGCTAGCGGGACGAACTCCAACCGGGTGTACGGTGACTCTCTTGCCTAACGAATCTTTCCAGCGTGATGTGGTCGTCATCGGTGGTTGTGGTCATGTGGGACTGCCGCTCGCGATCGCCTTCGCCGATCGCGGCGCCAGCGTCGCGGTGTATGACATCTCGCCGGCGTCCGTGCAGCAGGTCAAC
Source organism: uncultured Actinomycetes bacterium (assembly GCA_963837515.1). Lineage (GTDB taxonomy): Bacteria > Actinomycetota > Actinomycetes > Streptosporangiales > Streptosporangiaceae > RYN-230. The sequence continues at coordinate 21,894 of CAWINT010000006.1, read as the reverse complement.
GCCGGCCAGATGCCGTTCGGGGAACCGGGGGCCGGCCCCGTGCTGTCCCGGGTGGTGGCCGAGGGGCGGCTCACCGCCTCCGCCGACCCGGCGATCGTGGGCACCGCCGAGCACGTCGTCGTGGTCATCGGCACCCCGGTTGACGAGCACCTCAACCCGGACCAGCAGGCGATCCCGCACGCCCTGCAGGGCTGCGCCCACTACCTGCGGGACGGGCAGCTGCTCATCCTGCGCAGCACGGTCTACCCCGGGGTGACCGCGCTCGTCGAGAAGATGATCTCCCGGCTGGGGTACGCGATCGACGTCGCGTTCTGCCCGGAGCGGATCGCCGAGGGCAAGGCGATGACCGAGCTGTTCGAGCTGCCGCAGATCATCTCGGCCCGCACCGAAGGCGCGTTCGGCCGGGCGGCCGCCCTGTTCGGCCTGCTGACCGAACGGCAGGTGCGGATGACGCCGGAAGAGGCCGAGCTGGCCAAGCTGTTCACCAACGTCTGGCGGTACATCAAGTTCGCCACCGCCAACCAGCTCTACATGATGGCCAACGACCGCGGGCTCGACTTCGAGCGGATCCGCCAGGGCCTGATGCTGGACTACCCGCGGGCGGCCGACCTGCCGGCCGCCGGTTTCGCCGCCGGTCCCTGCCTGCTCAAGGACACCATGCAGCTGGCCGCGTTCAACAACAACAACTTCGCGCTCGGCCACACCGCCATGGCCATCAACGAGGGCCTGCCGCTCTACCTGGTGGACCGGCTCAAGCACCGGTACGACCTGGACTCGATGGCCGTCGGCATCCTGGGCATGGCGTTCAAAGGCGGTTCGGACGACATCCGGTCCAGCCTGGCCTACAAGCTCAAGCGGATCCTCGCCTTCGAGACCGACACGGTGTACTGCACCGACCCCTACGTCACCGTGGACGGGACGCTGCTGCCGCTGGACGACGTGGTCGCCAAGTCGGATCTGCTGATCATCGCCGCCCCGCACCCCGAGTACGCCGCGCTGCGTACCGACAAGCCCATCGTGGATATCTGGAACCTGCGGGGCGACGGGGTCCTCGTCTGATGGTGCGCAGCCGTGCCGCGGGCCCGTGGCCGGCGGCGGCGGATTTAGTGCGCCGGACCAGGATCAGCGACCCCGACGCGATGCGCGTCTCCATCATCGTGCCCGCCTACCGGGAGGGCGAGCGGATCGCAGCCGTGCTGGAGCGGATCTTCGAGGGCGTGTCGCTGCCGTGCGAGGTGCTGGTCGTCGTGGACGATCCGGCGGACAGCACCCGTCCGGTGCTGCAGCGGCTGGCCGAGCCGGAACCCCGGCTGCACTGCCTGGTCAACACGTACGGGCGGGGACCGGCCAACGCGATCAGGTTCGGCATCGACCACGCCACCGCGCCGGTGGCGGTGGTCACCATGGCGGACGGCTGCGACGACGTCCGGCAGATCGATGACCTGGTCCGGCTGGTCGAGCGGGGCGTGGCGGTGGCCGCCGCCTCCCGGTACATGGCGGGCGGGCAGCAGGTCGGCGGCCCGTTGCTCAAGGGGCTCATGTCGGGCACCGCCGGCCGGAGCCTGCGGCTGCTGGCCCGGGTCGGCACCCGGGACGCCACCAACTCGTTCAAGGCTTACTCGGTCCCCTTCGTCCGGGCGGCCGGCATCGACAGCCGGGACGGTTTCGAGATCGGCATCGAGCTCACCGCCAAGGCCCGGCGGCTGCGGCTGCCGATCGCCGAGATCCCCACGATCTGGCTGGACCGCCAGGACGGCATGTCCAACTTCCAGGTGGCCGCGTGGCTGCCGAAATACCTGCGGTGGTACCGCTTCGCGTTTGGGCCCCGGCTCAGCGTGGCTCAGCTGAAAGCGTTCACCCGGCCGACCGACAACCCGGAGCAAGCAACGTGACGACGCAGAAAGTGCTGGTCAGCGGTTCCGCTGGCTTCATCGGCGGGTACCTCGTGGCGGAACTGCTGCGCCGCGGCCACCAGGTGGTGGGCGTGGACAACTTCTCCAAGTACGGCAAGGTGACCAGGTCCTACGACGATCACCCCGGCTACTCGCTGGTGGCGGGGGACGCCCAGGACACCGAGCTGATGAAAGCGCTGCTGTCGGACTGCGACCACTTCGTGGCCGGGGCGGCGATGATCGGCGGGATCTCCTACTTCCACACCTACGCCTACGACCTGCTCGCCACGAACGAGCGGATCATCGCCGCTTCCTGCGACGCGGCCATCGCGGCGCACCGGGCCGGGCGGCTGCGGAAGGTGACTTACCTGTCGTCCTCGATGGTGTTCGAGTCCACCGGCTCCTGGCCCTCGTATGAGGGGCAGGAGCGCGAGGTGCCGCCGCCGCTGTCGTCGTACGGGTTCCAGAAGCTCGCCGTGGAGTACTTCGCCCGGGCCGCGCACGACCAGCACGGGCTGCCCTACACGATCGTGCGCCCGTTCAACTGCGTCGGCATCGGCGAGAGCCGGGCCCGCGGTGACGAGGAGATCCTGTCCGGCAACATCCGGCTGGCCATGAGCCACGTCGTGCCCGACCTGGTACAGAAGGTGCTCAAGGGGCAGGACCCGCTGCACGTGCTCGGCGACGGCCAGCAGGTGCGGCACTACACCTACGGCGGCGACCTGGCCCGCGGCATCGTTGACACGCTGGAGCACCCGGCGGCGCGATGCGAGGATTTCAACCTGTCCACCGCCGAGTCCACCACGGTGCTGGAGCTGGCCGGGCTGATCTGGTCGAAGATCAAGGGCCCGGAGGTGCCGCTGCGCGTGGTGCACGACGCCCCCTTCACCCACGATGTGCAGCGCCGGGTCCCGGCCACCGAGAAGGCCAAGCGGCTCCTCGGGTTCGAGGCGACCACCTCGCTGCCGGCCATGCTGGACGAGGTCATCCCGTGGATCCGGCACGCCATCGAGGACGGGCGGATCTGACCGGCGGCGGCGCGGCGGTCCCGGCGGGCTGGCTCAGCCAGGGTCGCGGCGCAGCAGCAGCATGGCCGCATCGTCGTCCAGGGCGTGCCCGACGTGCCCCAGCACCTCCCGCTGCAGCCCGCCGAGCACCTCCTCCGGGGCACCGCCGCCGCGCAGCGCCCGGCACTGGGCCAGCGGGAAGAACGCGCCGGCCCGGTTCCGGGCCTCGCTCACCCCGTCGGTGTACAGCAGCAACTGGTCACCGGGGCTGAACGGGAACGTGGCGACCTCCCGCGGCACGCGGGCCAGCTGGGCCAGCCCGAGCGGCAGCCCCGGCCCGGGAGGCTCGATGAACCGGCCGGTGCCCTCCTCGACCAGCAGCGGCGGGGGATGCCCGCAGCTCAGCAGCTCGATCTTGGACCCGTCCAGGGACACCTGGACCACCAGGGCGGTGACGAACTGCTCGGCGGTCAGCTGGCTGGCCAGGCGCTGCTCGATCCACGCCGCGATCCGCGGCAGGTCCACGGCGTCGTGCGCCACCTCGCGGAAGGCGCTCAGTACGGCCGCCGCCGTCTTGACCGCCCGCAGGCCCTTTCCCTGGACGTCGCCCACGATGATCCGGCCGCCCTCGACCGTGTTCACCACCCCGTACAGGTCGCCGCCGATCTGGGCGTGGGAGGTCGCGGACATGTACCGCACCGCCAGCCTGACCGGCCCGATCTGGTCGGGGACCGGGCCGAGCAGGACCTGCTGGGCGACCTCGGCCACGGCGCTGACCTGGGCCAGTTCCTGTTCCCGGCGCTGGCGCACCCGGGCGGCGATCACCGCGGCCACGGTCACCCCGGCTACGACGGCGGAGTCGAGGGCGTACATCCGCCAGGAACCGACGACCTGGTCGGCGGCCAGCGCCGCGCAGAGCACCAGCGCGACCAGCCCGGCGATCAGCGTCTTGCGCAGCCCGCCGGACACCGCCGCGAAGGCCGGGCCGAGCGACAGCAGCGGCAGCAGCCCGGCTTCCGGCCCGGCCACGGCCGCCGCCAGGGCGACCACGACGATGATCATGAACGGCAGCATGTCCAGGCCGCGCTGCGTGGCGGACCGGTAGGCTGCGGCAGCCTCCGGGCCGGGACCTGGGACGGCCTGGTCCCGCACGGCCGGACCGGGCCTGCGTACTCCGAACAACCCCGTGTAACTCCGAAAAATCGCTGTTCCCCCGAACGCCGCGACACCCGCCCCCCGGGCGGATGCGGCGATAGCGACCCAAAGGATATCAGTCGTGACATCTCGTGCCCGGCGCATCGGCGGACCGGGTGACGGAAGGCCGTCTATCACGCTTTGTAGTCTATAAGTAACTCAGGATAATACGATGCCGGGCGCGCGCGGGCGGCCGGCCGGGCCGGTGCGGGCCGGCCCCAGCACAGCTCCGGCACGTCCGGGTGCCAAGTGGCCCGTGCCCTGACCGGCCGCGGCCCCGTTCCCCCGGCCGCCGCCGGGGGAACGGGCACCGTCAGCGGCCTCATGCCTGGGTGGCGCCTACGGCGTCGGTGATGGCGTTGTACTCCTCGGCGCCCAGCTCGATCCCGGCGGCCGCGATGTTGTCCGCGACGTGCTCGGGCGAGCCGGAGCCCGGGATCGGCAGGATCCGCGGCGACCGGGCCAGCAGCCAGGCCAGTGCGATCTGCCGCTGGGTCACCCCGTGCCGCTTCGCGGCGGTGAGCACCGGCACGAGCTGCTCGGTCTCCTGGATCGGCGCCCACGGCAGGAACGCCAGGGCCTCCTGGTCGCACAGGTCCACGACCGGCTCCGAAGACCGGTCGGTCACGTTGTACCGGTTCTGCACCGACACCACGGGGACGATCTGCTGCGCCTCGAGTACCTGGTCGGCGGAGAAGTTGGACACCCCAATGTGCCGGATCTTGCCCTCGGCCTTCAGCTCGGCCAGGGCGGCGATCGAGTCGGCCAGCGGCACCTGGGGGTCGGGCGCGTGGAGCTGGTACAGCGGGATCTGGTCCAGCCGGAGCCGCCGCAGGCTGCCCTCGCACGCCGCACGCAGGTGGGCCGGGCGGCCGTCCCGGTCCCAGCGGTCCGGGCCCGGGCGCACCAGGCCGCCCTTGGTCGCGATGACCAGGTCGTCGGGGTAGGGGTGCAGGACCTCAGCGATCAGGGTCTCGCTGACCTCCGGGCCGTAGGAGTCGGCGGTGTCGATGAAGTTCACCTCCAGCTCGACGGCCCGCCGGAGCGCGGCCATGGCCTGCTCCCGGTCCGGTGGCTCGCGCCAGATGCCGTTCCCGGTGATCCGCATGGCGCCATAGCCCATCCGGTTCACGGTCAGATCGCCGCCGATGTCGATGGTGCCGGCCGCCGCGGCCGTGGCTTGCCTGGTCATGGGGTTCCCTCCTCGCCGTTCCTCCCAGCTTCCCAGCCGTCCCCGGCCTGCCCGCAGCGGGGTGACCGTTCCCGGCCGCCGTCGCCGCACCCGCCGTGTGGCTGATCATCACTTAGGGTAAAGATGTAGTGATTATGAGTAATCAGTGCTGACTGGCACCGGGGATGAGGCCACGGGAGGCCGCATGCGGCGTAGCCTGACGGCCCGGGCCGCGGCCGCCGTCGCCCTGCTGGCGGTGCTGACCATCGGCGGGTTCCTGCTGCTGCTGAGAGGCGTCCAGCGGCTGGGCACCGAGCAGCGCGCCAGTGACCGGGGGCTGGCGGTGGTGTCGGCCGGGAACACGCTGGAGAACACGGTGCTGGACCTGCAGTCCGCCGTGCGCGGGCGGGTGGGCACCGGCGACCGCAGCCAGCTGGCGCTCTTCGCGGAGGCGAGGTCGGATTACCCGCCGCAGGCCCGCGCGCTGAACCGGCTCACCAGCGGCGAGCCGGCCCGGCACGCCCAGGCCGTGGCCATCGCCGTGGCCATCGGCGCCTACGTCCGCGACTGGGCGGTCCCGTTGCTGCGGCAGGCCGCCGCCGATCCAGCCGTGGCCCGCCGGGCCCTGGCGGCGGGCACCGGCCGCCGGCTGGTCAACGCGATCCGGCAGCGGTTCGCCCGGCTGAACGCGGCCGAGGTGGCGCAGGCCAGCGCCGCCCACGCCGCCGCGCGGCGTGAGGCCACCGTCACCCTGGTGCTCGGCAGCGCCGGGCTGGCGGCCTGCGTGCTGCTCCTGGTGGCGTTCGTGGTCTCGGCCCAGGTCCGGATCGCCCGGCCGGTGCGCCGCCTGCAGGCGGCCGCGCGGCAGATCCGCGAAGGTGATCTCACCGTGCGGGTGCCGGCCACCGGCGAGGTCGAGATCGCGGACCTGGGTGCCGCGTTCAACGCGATGGCCGAGCAGCTGGAGGCGGCCCGGAACGAGGTGGAGCAGCGCACCGCCGAACTGCATGGCCAGCAGGTGGAGCTGGAGAGCGCGCTCACCCAGGTGGAGCAGCAGCGGGAGCAGGCCGAGGCGGCGCACCGCTTCTCCGCGGCGCTCGTGGCGCAGACCGGGATGGAGAACGTCGCCGCGCTGGCGCTGCGCGAGATCGCCGACCAGGCGCACGCCGAGGCCGGCGCCCTCTACCTGCTGGACGAGCAGTCCGGCGTGATCACCTTGCGGGCGTCCCGGGGCGCCCGGGCCGGGGACTTCGCGGCCGGCCTCCGGCCGGGTGGGCGCGGCCCGGGCAGCCGGGCGGTGGCCGAGCAGCGCCCGGTGACGGTCAGCTACCCGGAGACCTCGCTGCAGCTGCCCGGCCTCGTCGGCGACCGGCAGATCCGGCTTGAGCTGCACCTGCCACTGGTGCAGCGGGGCCGGGCCATCGGCGTGGTCAGCCTGGGCCGGGCGGCCGGGGCGGAGTTCACCGCCGCGGACACCGCCACCCTGGCCGAGTTCGCCCAGACCGCCAGCCTGGTCTGCGCCGAAGCCATGGTGCTGCGCCGGGTCGAGGTGATGGTCGCCGAGCTGGGGGCCGTGACGGACGCCACCGACGAGGGCATCTACCGGCAGGACCGGGCCGGGCTGATCACCTACGTCAACCGGGCCGCCCAGGAGCAGACCGGCTACACCGCCGGCGAGCTGCTCGGCCAGGACGCCCATGCCACGCTGCACCACACCCGCGCGGATGGCAGCCCGAACCCGGCCGCGGAGTGCCCGATGCGGCGGGTCATCGATGACCGGGCCGGAGCCCGGTTCGGCGGCGAGGTGTTCTGCCGCAAGGACGGCACCCCGTTTCCCATCGGCTGCTCCGCCTACCCGATCTTCGACGGGGACGAGGTCTCCGGGGTCGCGGTCACCTTCCGCGACGTCACCGAGCAGAAGCTGGCCGAGGACCAGCTCACGGCCCAGTACCGGACGGCCCGGGCGCTGGCCGCGGCCGGGTCGGTGGACGAGGTACTGCCCCACCTGCGCAGCATCTACTGCGAGCAGCTGGGCTGGCGCGTCTGGGCGGTGTGGGTCCCCGATGAGCACGACCATGAGCTGCTGCGCTGCCGCGCCGCGGCAGGCCAGCCCGGGGCCGAGGACGACGTCGCCCTGCTCCAGCAGGCCACGCTCGCCGCCGGGCACGGCGCGGTGGGCCGGGCCTGGGAGCTTGGGGAACCGGTCTATGAGGCGGACCCGGACGGGCGGTCGCCGGACGGATCTGCGGGGCAGGCCGCGCACGGCGAGCTGGCCGTGCCGTACCGCCGGAACGGCGAGCTGGTGGCGGTGACCCAGCTGCTCGGGCCGGCCTGCCCGGTGACCGACGGCATGATCACCACGGTCGAGACGATCAGCGCCCAGGTGGCCCAGTTCGCCGAGCGCAAAGAGACCGAGGTGGCAGCGTCGCGGATGAAAGACCAGTTCGTGTCCACCGTCTCGCACGAGCTGCGCACGCCGCTGGCCGCGATGGACGGCTGGCTGCACATCCTGCTGGACGGGGAGCCGGGGCCGCTCACCGACGAGCAGCGCCGCTTCCTGGGCACGGTGAAGCGCAACAGCGACCGGCTGATGCGGCTGGTCGGCGACCTGCTGCTGATCGGCCAGATGGACGCGGGGCGCTTCAGCCTGGACCTCGGTGAGGTGAACATCGCCGAGCTGGTCACGGACACCGTGGCGCTGTTCACCGGCCCGGCCGCGGAGAAGCGGATCGAGCTGGCCGCCACGGCCGCGCCGGGCCTCGCCGTGCGCGGCGACCGGCTGCGGCTGGGCCAGCTGCTCAGCAACCTGATATCCAACGCGATCAAGTTCACCCCGGAAGGCGGCACGGTCCGGGTGCGGGCCGGCGAGGACGCCGGGCGGTGCCGGATCGAGGTGACCGACAGTGGCGTCGGCATCCCACCCGCCGAGCGGGCGCACCTGTTCGAAAGGTTCTACCGAGCGTCCACCGCGGCCGGCGTGTCCGGCACCGGGCTCGGCCTCGCGATCAGCAAGGCCATCGCGGAAGGCCATGGCGGGACGATCGGGGTGGCCGACGCCGGCGGCGGGGGGACCCGGTTCATCGTGGAACTCCCGCTCCTCATCCGGGCGGCGGTGAACGTATGAGTGAGCAGGGCGGAGAGCGGCCGGTGATCCTGGTGGCCGACGACGAGCAGGACATCCGGGAGCTGGTCGCGTACCGGCTGAGCCGGTCCGGTTTCGGGGTGATCCAGGCCCGCGACGGCGAGGAAGCGTACCGGCTGGCCGCCGGGCAGCCGCTGGAGGCGGCGGTGCTCGACGTGATGATGCCCGGGCTCAATGGGTACCAGGTCACCGAACGGCTGCGCACCACGCCGGCCACCCGGCGGCTGCCGGTGCTGCTGATGAGCGCCAGCGTGCAGGACTCGGACATCACCCGCGGCTTCGAGGCCGGCGCCGACGACTACCTCACCAAGCCATTCCACCCGGACGAGCTGCTGGCCCGGGTCCGCGCCGTGCTGGCCCGCCGCTGAGCACGTAGGAGACCGTGCTCAGCGGCGGGCCAGCCGCGTCACCCGGGCGTGCAGCCGCGGCACGTACGCCTCGTGTTCCGGCTTCATCAGCACGCTGCGCAGGATCCGCGCGGCCGGGGCGTCCAGGCCGATGTCCGGGTGGCGGGCGGCGAAGGCGGCCGCGCCGGCCCGCAGGGTGCTGACGAAGACCGGGTCCGGACCGGCCATGCCCGCCTGCAGCACCCGCTGCGCGGCCGCGTCGATCCGGGTCAGGGTGGCGGGTTCGGGGAGCGGGAAGTAGCTCACGATGTCCAGCTCCGGTGGCTGGTACAGGCGCAGCGCGCCGGAGCCGCGCAGCAGGCCGGCCCAGTCCAGCGCGGCGCGCCGGCCGGCCGCCAGCACCTGGCCCAGGCCGTCCAGGGTCGGCGGCAGCACCTGGAAGGTGAGCCACAGCGCGGCCGCCGCCGCGCCCGCCCGGGAGCACTCCAGACTGATCTCGCCCAGGTGCAGCTCGGCCGAGGTGAAGTAGGTGTAGGGCGAGTCGTGCAGGTAGAACCGGGCTACCTCGGGATCGCGGAACAGCACGGCCCCGCACCCGTAGGGCTGGAGCCCGTGCTTGTGCGGGTCGACGACCACCGAGTCACAGCCGGCGATGGCCCGCCACGGCGCCGCGGGCAGCCCGGCCCGGCCAGCGGCCCCCGCCAGCAGGGTGAAGAACCCGCCGTAGGCGGCGTCTACGTGGATCCGCACCCCGTAGCGTTCGCGCAGCGGGAGCACCTCGTGCACCGGGTCGACGGCGCCGAGCCCGGTGCTGCCGGTGGTCAGCACCACGGTGCCCACCTGCCCGGTGCGCAGCAGGTCCTCCAGGGCGGCCAGGTCGATGCGCCCGCGGTGGTCGGCGGGCACCGGGTGCCCCGGCACCCCGAGCAGGTGGCACATCCGGCCGTGGGTGTAGTGCGCCTCGGTGCTGTAGGCGACGCCGAGCCGGGGGTGCAGTTCCCGCGCCACGAACAGGGCTTCCAGGTTCGCGATGGTGCCACTGCTGGTCAGGTGGCCCAGGTGGGCCGGCAGCCCGAACATGCTGGCCAGCTGCGCGGTGACCTCCCGTTCCATCCGTGCGGTGGCCGGCCCGCCGTCCAGCGCGTGGTTGTTGGGGTTGATCAGCATCGCGGTCAGGTACCCGGCCACCGCCGCCGGGTGCGGCGGCTTGAGCATCTGCCCGGCGTAGCGGGGGTGGAAGAACGGGTAGTTCTCCGCCAGCCGGGCGGTGAACCCGGAGAAGGCCGCGGCGAACTGCTCGTCGCTCACCGCCAGGGACGGGTGCGGCTCGACGGAACCGGAGGCCGCGGCCCATTCCCCGACCGCGGCCCGCGCCGCCTCGAGCCAGTAGCCCAGGTTCACGGCTCGCGCCCCGGGCTGACCAGCTGGTAGAGGATGTGATCCTGCCAGCGGCCGTCGATGCTCAGGTACGCGGGTGCCACCCCGAACCGGGTGAAGCCGTTGCGTTCCAGCACCCGCTGCGACCGGACGTTGTGCACCAGGGTGCCCGCCTCGATCCGGTGCAGCGCCAGCCCGGCGAACGCGATCCCGGTCATCTCCCGGACGGCCGCGGTCGCCAGGCCGCGGCCACCGGCCCGGGCGCCGAGCCAGTAGCCGAGATGAGCGGACTGGAACGCGCCACGCACGATGTCGCTGAGATTGATCCGCCCCGCCACCTGGCCGGATTCGTCCAGGATGACACAGGGCAGCCTCGTGCCGGCGGCGTGGCTGGCCAGGGCGGCCTTGACCAGGCAGCGCTGGCCCTCGGCCGAGAAGTACGCCTCGGTGCGGGCCGGCTCCCACGGGGCGAGGAAGTCCCGGTTGTCACGGACCAGGCCGGTCAGCGCGGGCACGTCATCCAGGGTGACCAGGCGGGTGACGTTCACCGGGCTATTCTCTCAGTGCGCGGGCGAAGGCGGGCCCCGGGCGCTGAGGGAGGGCGCGGTGCAGGCGATGGTGCGTGGCCGGCTAGGCCAGCCGCGCGGCCTCGGTGACGGCGGCGGTGATCGCCCCGGGCTCGGGCCAGGTGGGGACGCCGCCGATCAGGACGGTCGGCGTGGACTCCACCCCGGCCGCGGTCGCCTGCGCGGTCACATAGGGCGCCCAGCCGAGGTAGCGCCCGGCGGAGACGCATCCGGCGAAGGCGTCGCCGGGCAGGCCCGCGCGGTCGCCCAGCCGGACCAGTTCCTCGTCGGTCAGCCCCGGCCCGCCCTCGGGCGGCTGGTTCTCGAACAGCGCGTGCGCGTACTCGGCGAACCGGCCCTGGTCAGCGGCGCAGCCGGAGGCCGCGGTGGCCCGGGTCGAGTACCGGGTCGTGGACGCCTGGTCCAGGAAGTTCATCGGGTGCCAGGCAACGCTCGCGAGCTGCTCGGCCACCAGGCCGCCCAGGGCCGGCCCCGCCGCCAGCTCGAACCGGCGGCAGAATGGGCACAGGAAGTCGATGTACGCGTCGATCCGGACCATCCCGGCACCGACGACGATCGCGTCGCCTTCCGGGGTGGCGCCAGCGGGCAGCTGGCCCGGCGCGGTCGGCTCAGTCATGGCCTCTCCGGCAGGCTCACGGGTGGACACAGGGGTCACTCCCCACCACAGCCCGGCTCACACCACCACTCCCGACGGAGGTGCAGTTGATGAATACCCGGCCGGATGCGCTCACCGCCCTGGCCGCCGACCCCGCGGCGGCCGGCCTGATCCTGGACTTCGACGGCGTGCTGGCGCCGATCGTCGCCGACCCGGAGACCAGCGCGCTGCCCGACGACGCGGCGGCCGCCCTGACCCGGCTGGCCGGGCGGCTGGGCCTGCTGGCCGTCCTGTCCGGCCGGCCGGCCGCCTTCCTGGCCGAGCGGGTCCGGGTGCCGGGCGCCACACTGCTCGGCTCGTACGGTATGGAGCAGATCCGGGACGGCGGCCGGCACCTCGACCCGGCCGTGCAGCGCTATCTCGGCGCGGTCCAGGCGGCCACCCGCGAGCTGGAGGATGGGCTCGCCGGAGCGCCGGGCATCCGGGTGGAGCGCAAGTCGGTGTCGGTGGCGGTGCACTGGCGGCAGGCCCCCGACCGGGCCGCCGCCGCGGAGCGGGTCCGCGAGGCCGCGGCCCGGGTCGCGGCCGGCACCGGGCTCCGGCTGGAACCGGGCAAGCTGGTCGAGGAACTGCGCCCCCCGGTCGAGATGGACAAAGGCGCGGCGGTCGCCGGGCTGCTGGCGGACGCCGCGCTGCGGATCGCCGCCTACGCCGGCGATGACCTGGGTGACATCCCCGCGCTGCGGGCGGTCGGCGCCGCGGGCGGCTACGCCCTGGTGGTTGACCACGGCGCGGAGACCGACCCGCGGTTGCGGGACCTGGCCGACCAGAGCTTCCGGGGCACCGGGGAGTTCGCCGCCTGGCTCACCACCCTGGCCGACGCGGTTGACCCTGCGAGCTGACCCCAGGACCGCCCGGCTGGGCGGGGATGAGGGTGGCGGGGGGCTGCCCGAGGGCGGTGGCGAGGCGGGCCAGCGTGCGGGTGCGGCAGAAGCGCCCAGGCTGGCGTTCGATCTGGAGCACAGTTGACAAGCCGATTCCGGCCTGGTCCGCGAGTTCGGCCGGGGACAGGCCGCGCTGGCGGCGTAACTGCTGCAACCGTGCCCCGTCCACGACAGTGAACCAGCGATCACGCGGGCGGGCGTTCATGGATGGCTCATTTCCTTGAGTGGCCGGGGGCGGGGGCAGGAGCGTGGTGAGCTGGTCTATGAGCAGCCAGGGACCCCCGGTGGGGTCGCGGGCCGGGCTGGCTGGCCGAGTGCGGCGCGCAGCTCGTCCGGATCTGGGGTGATGACGGTATGTGGGCCGGGGCCGTGTTCGCGGCGTACGGCGACGAACCGTATGCCGGGCGGCTGCGCCTGGCGCCCGTCTGGGTGGGTGTCGGCGGGGCGCGACTCGGTGTTGATCGCGTAGGTGGGGAAGTCGGCGCGGAGCCTGTCCAGGGTGTCGGTCATGCTAGGTCACCCGCCTCCGGGGGTTCGGTGATGTGGTCAGTGAGGTTGCGACGCGGTCGGCTGCCCGGCTGACGTCACTGGTGGCCCCGAGGCAGTCACCCCACGTCCACCAGAACGAGTCCTGCCAGGCGATCACGGCCGCGCCGCGATGCCTGGTTTTCGGGCTGCTGACCAACAACCACGGTGCTGTGCCGCCGGCGAGGACTTCGCTCTCGCACCCGCGGTTGGCCAGCTCGCTGGCTAGCACTCTCAGCGCAGCGGTGGCTGCGTCGCCGGCGGCACTGTGTCTCTGGTTCATGACCACTCCGGCAGGATCAGAGATCGCTTGTTACGGCTTGTGGGTGAATCCTGCCGCCCTGTGAGCGGGGGCGCGGAAGGGTGCATCATGGGGGCAGCGAGGGTGCAATTCAGGGCGTGGAGGGCGGGCAATGACGGCCGAGGACCACATCGGCACGCTGGCTGGCAGGCTCGCAGCCGAGCGGGCGGCGCAGCGGTTAAGCAAATGGGAGCTGGCACGTCGTATCGCGCGGTATGTGGATGACCAATGCCGACCGTCGAGACACTAGTTTCTTACGTAAAGCGGTGGGAATCGGGAAAGTCTGGAATCAGCGAGCGGTACCAGCGTGCTTGCGCCGCCGCTCTTGGCATGGATACGGACCAGCTATTCGGGCCAGGGCCGGAAGCAGCCCCGACGCCAGCGCCGGACATCGGCGGCGACGTGGGGCTGAGTGATTGGGGCGACATGGAGCGTCAGCGGCTATTGACGGCCACCCTCGGGCTGAGCGCGTTTGCGGCCACTGCTCCGTTAGCCGCGCTGGCTGACCTGGCCGCGGCCAGCGAGCCCCGGGACCTGGCCGACTGGCACATCACCGTCGCGGACCACCTGCATGCCCTGCGCACCCGGCCGGCCGCCCAGGCCCGCGATGATCTGACCCTCGATCTGCTGCGGCTACGACACCAGATGACCGAGCCCGACGCCGACCTCATCGAGCTAATGCGAATCCTCGCCGCGCTTGCCGTCTTGTACGGCGGGATGCTGACCCGGCTGGGCGAGCACGGCCCGGCACTGCGCTGGTGGCGGACTGCCGCTCACGCCGCCGACGACTCCGGGGACCTGGACTTGCGGCTCCTGGTTCGCGCCGAGGCTGCCGGGGCCGGTCTGTACGGACAGCGGCACCCCTCGACCGTGCTGCGGCTGATGGATGAGATCCAGCGCATCGGCGGCCATACGGGGTCGGTGTGGGCGACCGATCTCAAGGGAACCCGGGCGAAGGCCCTGTCGTTGCTCGGCCGCCACAACGAGGCCAAGGCAACCGTCCGGGCCCTGCACTCAGCGGCCCCGGGCGACACTCCAGACTGCCCAATCCCGGCAATGTGGCTGCCGGACCAGATCGATTTCGCGGAAAGCTGGGTGCTGGCCGCGTCGGGCGATGAGCCGCGCGCAGGGGAGGCCCGCGAACGGGTGCTGGCCTTCGCAGGCGATTACCAGTACATCGTTAACGTCAACCTGCATGGCGCGCTGGCCACCGTGGTCAACGGCGGCGCGGCCCAGGGCGCGCTGCGCGCCGCGGAGATCCTCGATTCGATGCCGCACCGGTACCGCAGTCAGATGATCACCGAGATGGCGAACAGGGTGCTCTCTGCCGTGCCGATGACGCAAAGAGACTTGCCCGCAGTCCAGGAGTGCCGGGAAGTCCTAGCCGCGACCGCCCCGGCCCCGCGCGCGATCACTGGCTGACCCTGCGCGGAGCCGGGGTGCCGGCGGTGCCTTGTTCGGACTCTGGCAGTGTCCCTGTGGCGACACCAACCTGTTGATCACGTTCCGCCAGGCCGGGCGGGCCAGTGCGCTGTTGGGACTTTGCCTGGCTCACTGGAGCGACGTCAACGTCAACGTCACGAGCGGGGCAGCCCGAGCTGGCGGCGGAGCGCGGCGAGGAACGCGGTGCCGTCCGGGCTGGTGGCCCAGCGGGCGTGGCCCAGCAGGTAGCCGTCGTAGGCCAGGTCGGCGACCTCGGGGGAGTCCACCACCGAGGCGAAGTACTCGACCTCGGCCAGCGCGTACTCCGCGTGCACCACCGGGAACACCGCGGGCAGCGCGGCCGCTTCCGCCGCGGGCAGCGGCCGGACCGCCTGGTAGCCCGCCAGCAGCGCGGCCGCCGCCGCCGGGTCGGCCTGCATCCGGCCCGTCCCGGCCAGGTCCAGCCAGTTGACGGTGGCCCGTTCCAGGGCGGTGGCCAGGTCGTGCACCGCGGATGTGCGGTTGGCCAGGCCCACGTCGAAGACCCCGGCCACGTCGGCCCGCGGGCCGCGCGCGGTCCAGGTCAGGTTGGACGGATGCCAGTCGCCGTGGCCCCACTGCGGGCTCAGTGCGCCGGCCAGCGGTGCCGCCCGGCGCAGCTGCGGGAGCAGATCGCGGGCCAGGTCCGTGCGCCAGTCCCGGGCCGACAGGTAGGCGGCCAGGCCGGGCCGGGCGCGGGCCAGCCGGCCTACCGCGGCCAGCGGGTCGGCCGCGCGCAGCAGCCAGTCCCCGCCCACCAGCACCCCGGGGGCCCGGGACGGCAGCGGGAACGCGGCCGCCGCCCGGTGCAGCCGGGCCAGTGCGGCCCCGGCCGCCCGGGCGTGCTCCCGGCTCTGGTACGGCGACCAGGACAGCGCGTCCCGGTACAGGTCGTGGCCGGGTGCGACGCCGTGCACCTCGTAGACGTAGTTACCGCGGCGCGTGGTGGTGCCGCCGCCGGCGGTGCGCCACACCGGCGGCACCGGCACGCCACGGCGGGCCAGGTGGGCCAGGAACCGGTGCTCGACGGCCAGCTGCCCGGCGGTACGGACGGCCACGTGGTGCCGCTTGACAAATACGGCGCCGCCGGGCCACTCGGCCAGCGCCGCCGCCGACATCGGCCGCGGGCTGGCCCAGACCGGCCGCGGCGGGCCCGTGAGGCCGCCGCCGGCGCCCCCGGCCTGTGGGTAGGCGGCCAGCACGGCGGCCAGCTCGTCGCCGGTCAGCGGCGGCCAGTCCGGTTCCACCAGCTGCTGCCCCATGCCGTGCACCAGCCCGGGGGCGAGATCATCCGGGGCCCGCTCGACGGCCGTCACCGCGGCATCCTCCCTACGCCGGCATTACCCGGTCAGGTTCAGACGGTCGGTGGCGCGTGACCTGCTGGCCAGCCACCCTCTCAGCCCGGTCGGCCCGAGCTCCCGTGTTTCTCCGCCGATGCTACCCGCCGGCGGGCTCAGCTCAGCCCGTCACCGTGTTCCAGGATCTCCGCCGCGCCGCGGACCACGCAGCGCAGCGGGTCGTCCACGACCACCACCGGGATGCCGGTGGCCGCCTCGATCCGGCTGGCCAGGCCGGGCAGCAGCGCGCCGCCGCCGGCCAGCCGGATCTTGCCCCGGACCACGTCCTCGGCCAGGTTCGGCGGGATGTCGGAGAGCATCTCCTCGACGCAGTCCACGATGGCGGTGGCGCTGTGCTGCAGGGCGCGGGCGACCATCCCGGCGGGCACGTGCTCCACCCGGGGCGTGCGCCGGGCCGCGTCCACCCCGACGGTCTCCATGACGGCCGGCCCGTCGGCGGCCAGCCCGAGCGTGGTCTTGAGAGCGCGGGCCGCGTTGCGCCCGAGCATCAGGCCGAGTTCGGCCTTCACGGTCGCCGTGATCGCCTCGTCCATCGCGTTGCCGCCCAGCCGGAGCGACTGCGCGCGGACGATCTGCCCGCCCGCCACCACCGCCGCCTCGGTGGTGCCGCCGCCCACGTCCACGATGAAGACCCCGGACCCGGTGGCCAGGTCGAAGCCCGCGCCGGCGGCGGCGGCGACCGGCTCGTCCACCATCCGCACCGCGCACCGCGGCCGCACGGCGGCCAGCGAGGCGGCCAGCGAGCGGCGCTCCACCCAGGTGGCGCCGCCCGGCACGCAGACCACCGCGGCGGTACGCAGCAGCCCGCGGCGCAACCGGGCGCGGCGCAGGAAGCCCTGCAGCATCGCGGTCGCGGCCTCCAGGTCGGCGATGACCCCGTCCCGCAGCGGGTGCAGCACCTCCACCCCCTGCGGCTCCTTGCCCGCCAGGGCATCGGCCGCCCCGCCCACGGCGGCCACCCGGCCGGTGGCGCGGTCCAGCGCTATCGCCGAAGGCTCGTCTATGACCAGCCCGCGGCCGGAGATGCTGACGAGTGTATTGACCGTGCCGAGATCAACCGCCACCCCTGACCGCATCCGCATGACCGCGCCCCTTGCCCGATATGATCGCCAGGATTCCTCCAGTATTGTGGCGCTCCGCCTGACCGGGGGAGATCTGGGTTATCGATTGAGGGCGCTAATCGTGGGCGAAGCCCCACGCAAGGACCTTGCTGGCGTCGCTGAAAGCGGCCGTCATGCTGGTCCGCGAGCTGTTCAGCACCACGCCGATCAGGGTGACCGTGCCCCGCCGCGCCTCGAACAGCAGGCAGTAGCCGGCCACCGGGGTGTTGCCGGTCTTGATCCCGATCACGCCGGAGCGGCCCAGCAGCAGGTTGGTGTTGTGCCAGGTGTAGGCGTGGTGCAGCGGGCCGGCCGGGATGTGGTCGGTGCGCTGGTCCACGATCGACCGGAACACCGCGGACTGCATCGCCACCCGGCCCAGGGCCAGCAGGTTGGCCGGGGTGGAGTAGGTGTCCCGCGCGGTCGGCCAGGGCAGCCCGTCGAAGTTGGCGAAGTGCGTCCGCCGCAGGCCGAGCTTGGCTGCCTCCTTGTTCATCTTGGCGATGAACGCGGCCCGCCCCCCGTACGCCTGCGCCAGCGCGTACGCGGCGTCGCAGCCGGAGGGCAGCAGCAGCGCCTCCAGCAGGTCGTGCCCGGTGAGCTTGTCGCCCGGGTACAGGCCGGCGCTGCTGGCCCCCCAGTGGCGCACATAGGCGGTGACCGCGGCCGGCACGGTGACCCGGCGGTTCAGCCTCCCGGCCTGGATCACCACGAGCGCGGTCATCACCTTGGTGATGCTGGCCATGGGGCGCTCGGCGTTCGGCTCGCGGCTCCAGAGCAGCCGGCCGGTGGCCGCGTTCTCCAGGGCGGCGCCCTTGGCCTGCACCCCGCTGGGAGCAGTGGCGGCCGTCGCGGGGGCGCTCGCCGCCGGGGCGGCCGAGGCCGCCTGGACCGCGGCCGGGGTGAGGGTTAGCCCGCCGGCCAGGACGATCACGCTGAGGCGCGCAGGCAGGCGCATGACTCTCCTGTCACGATTGCTGGGTAACCATCCGGAAGCCTGTCAGCTCGTCCCGGCCCAGGCAAGTGGAACGCAAACGTGGGCCGGTGCCGGGTTGAAGACGGCGGGACCGGGTGGCGGGCATCAGCCGGGGGACGGGCGGGATGCCTGGCGGACCCGGTACGCGGCCACGTTGGTCCGGTTCGCGCACGCGGTGCCGCAGAACCGGCGGGACCGGTTCTTGGACAGGTCGACGTGCACGTGGTCACAGTCTGGCGCGGCGCACCGGCGCAGCCGGTCCAGCTGCCCGGCCCGGATGACATCGCTGAACGCCATGGCCGCCTCCACCGCCATCCGGTCGGCCAGTGGCGCTTCCGGGGAGGTGGCGTGCAGGTGGTAGTCCCAGCCGTCGTGCTTGACCAGCTGGGGCAGGGCGCGGCCCTCCCGGAGCAGCGTGTTCACCAGGTCGGCGGCCTCGTCCTCGGTCATCGACCACAGCCGGGCCAGCCGCGGCCGCAGCCGCCGCACGGTGTCGAGTTCCGCCTGGTCGTGGGTCCGCGAACCGGTCCAGCGCCAGGCGGTGACGAACTCGTCCAGCGCGGCCGGGCCGGGCAGCCCCTCGGTGCCGCCGCGGCCGGTGTTCACCAGCGCCGCCGCGGCCGTCAGGGCCACCTCGGTGTCATGGGCAAAAAGCACCTTGACTCCTTTCGGCCGCACCGGCTACCGTCACTAGCGTAATCAAGTTTTACCACTTACAGACCCTAGCTGCCCCGGTCACCGGCGGGTGGCCCGAGCACCGGCTGGAGCACTTCTAATGATCGCCCGCCCGCGGCAGCGGCCCGGCCAGGGCGCCGGCCTCGCGCTGGCCGTCGTGTCCGCGGCCACCTTCGGCACCTCGGGCACGTTCGGCTCGGCGCTGATTGACGCCGGATGGAGCCCAGCCGCCGCGGTGCTCGCCCGGATCACGCTGTCCGCCGTGCTGCTCACCGTCCCCGCCCTCATAGCCCTGCGCGGCCGGTGGTCGCTGCTGCCGGGGCACGCGGGGGCGGCCGTCGCGTTCGGCCTCATCGCGGTGGCCGGCTGCCAGCTGTGCTACTTCAACGCCATCCAGCGGATGCCGGTCGGCGTGGCCCTGCTGCTCGAGTACCTCGGTGTCGTGCTCGTGGTCGGCTGGCTCTGGCTGCGGCACGGCCAGCGGCCGCGACGGCTCACCGTGCTCGGCGGCGCCACCGCCATCGCCGGGCTGGCCTGCGTGCTCGACCTGTCCGGGCCCGGCCGGATCAGCCTGGTGGGGGTGGTGTGGGGGCTGCTCGCCGCGGTCGGGCTGGCGATCTACTTCCTGCTCTCCGCGCACGCCCCGGCCGGCCCGAACGCCTCCGGGCCGCTGCCGCCGATCGTCATGGCCTGGGCCGGGATGTGCGTGGGCGCCGGGGCGCTCGGCGTGGCCGGCTGGACCGGGCTGGTGCCGATGACCGCCGCCACCGGCCCGGTGACGTTCCTGCACTACCAGGTGAGCTGGGTGCTCCCGGTCACCGGGCTGGCGCTGGTCGCCGCGGTGGTCCCGTACGTGGCCGGCATCGGCGCGGCCCGCCGCCTGGGGGCCAAGCTGGCCTCGTTCATCGGCCTGGCCGAGGTGCTGTTCGCCGTCCTGTTCGCCTGGCTGCTGCTCGGCCAGCTGCCCTCACCGGTGCAGTTCCTGGGTGGCGCGCTGATCCTGGCCGGCGTCACCGCGGTCCGGGTGGACGAGCTGCGTGCGGTCCCGGCCGCCGGGCCCGGCCCGGGCCCCGTCCCGGACGGCCCCGGGCGGCGCGAGGGCAGCCCGGCCGGGGTGGTTCGTTAGGCATCGTCGGCCCCGGGCGGGCTCCCGGTCAGCGGCGCGCCGGCGCCAGCGGCCCGTCTCTGCTAACGGCAGATTGCCTTGGTGCACGGCGGCCTGGCGGCCCATCGTGGACGGTGAGCCCGGGATTCCGGGACAGGTTCGGGACAGGGAGGAAGGCATGCAGGCTGCTCTTACCGAAGCTGCCGCGCCGGCCGGGACGCTGGATGAGCAGCTGATCACCCGGCTGCTGTACCAGCGCATCATCGTCCTCGGCACCGAGGTCGACGACCGGGTGGCGAACCGGCTGTGCGCCCAGCTGCTGCTGCTGTCGGCGGAGGACCCGCGCAGCGACATCAGCCTCTACATCAACTCGCCCGGCGGCTCGGTCAGCGCCGGCCTGGCGATCTACGACACGATGCGGGTCATCCCCAACGACGTCAGCACGCTGGCCCTGGGCCTGGCGGGCAGCATGGCGCAGTTCCTGCTGTGCGCCGGGACGGCGGGCAAGCGGTTCTGCCTGCCGCACGCGCAGGTGCTGATGCACCAGGGCTCGGCCGGCTTCGGCGGGACGGCCGCTGACATCGAGATCTACGCCGAGCAACTGCAGCGCACCGGGTCCACGATGATCCGGCTCATCGCCGAGCACACCGGGCAGCCGGTCGAGCGGGTGGAGCAGGACAGCCTGCGGGACCGCTGGTTCACCGCAGCGGAGGCCCGGGACTACGGGATGGTCGACCACATCGTGACCCGGCTCGATGACGTGCGCCCGGCGGTCGTCGGCCGGCGGAAGGCAGGGCTGTGACCATGGGCCAGTACACGATCCCCACCGTGGTGGAACGGACCCCGGCGGGCGAGCGGGCCTTCGACATCTACTCCCGGCTGCTCTCCGAGCGGATCGTCTTCCTCGGCACCGAGATCGACGACGGCGTCGCCAACGTGGTGATGGCGCAGTTGCTGCACCTGGAGGCGGCCAGCCCGGACCTGGAGATCAGCCTGTACATCAACTCTCCGGGCGGCTCGTTCAGCGCGCTGACCGCGATCTACGACACGATGTGCTACATCCGGCCCGAGGTCGCCACGATCTGCATGGGGCAGGCGGCGTCGGCGGCGGCGGTGCTGCTGGCCGCGGGCGCGCCCGGGCGCCGGGCCGTGCTCCGGCACGCCAAGGTGCTACTGCACCAGCCGTCCAGCCAGGCGCAGGGCACGCTGCCCGACCTGGCCGTGCAGGCGAAAGAGGTCGCCCGGACGCGGGCCGAGGTGGAGCAGATCCTCAGCCGGCACACCGGCCACCCGGTGACCAAGATCCGCAGCGACACCGACCGGGACAAGATGTTCACCGCCGAGGAGGCGGTGGCCTACGGGCTCGCCGACGAGGTGATCATCAGCCGCGCGGGCGACCAGCTGGCCGGCGCGGCGCGCTGACCCGGCCGCCTCCCGGGACGGCCGGTGAAGATGATGCGGATCGGTCCCGGGTGGCGCGGCGGTCAGGCGGCCAGCAGGCAGACCGGGCCGGCCGGCCCGGTGCGGTCGGTCAGGGCCGGGCGGCCGGCCAGGGCCTCGCGGTCGCGGAGGGTGCCCAGCTGGACGATCTGGGCCTGGCGCCGACCGGCGCCGCTCACCCGCCCGCCCGCGGCCCCGGCGAGGTCGCCGGCCACCCCGGCCAGCAGGTCGGCGAGGTCGATGCGGAGCGCGTCGCAGATGGCGGCGAGGATCTCGGAGGAGGCTTCCTTACGACCGCGCTCCACTTCCGACAGGTAGGGCATCGAGACCCGGGCGGTACGGGACACCTCGGCCAGAGTCCGGCCCTGGGCCCGCCGGATCCGGCGCAGCGCTTCGCCGATCTTCGTCCGCAGCAACGGCCTGGGCCGCCGTGGGAGATCCAGGCGGCCAGCCACCGGCAGATCACCCATCGGCGTCGCCTCCGTCGCTGTGCCCGTGCGCCGCGGCTGCGGTGCCACCACGGTACCCGGCGGCATCACGGCCGGGCAGGAGCGTTCACGGCGGGCGAAACCCGGGCCGGTGAGCCCGGCCCGCTGGCTGGCCGGCGGCGCGCGGGCTGGACCCGCAGAAGCGGGCTGGCCGGGGCCGACACTACCTGCGTGTTCCGGTCAGCCACGCAATGATTTAACGACCAGCC
>CAWINT010000005.1:0-593772 GCA_963837515.1 uncultured Actinomycetes bacterium | reverse complement strand
ATCACGCACCAGGCATGGCGCATGAGGAACTCGCGGGACCAGGGCAGGGCCAGCAGAACGGCGATGATCACCGTGATGAGGACCAGTGCCCAGATGAGCGTGACCACCAGGGCCAGCCAGTAGGTACTCCCGGCCAGGATGCCGAGAATGGTGATCTCGGTACGGAACCGCCAGATCGTTCCCGCTGCACTGTGGTGCAGTTGCATGGCCAGGCCATCGAGAACGTATGGGTTATTGCGAGGGTTTCGCGGGTCGCGATGATTGCGCGGGTTTGATTTCGATGGCATCAGGACCACCTGCGGTCCATTGCCGTGCGGTCGCTGGCATCAAGTTCCAGGTGGCCGTCGTACAGCCACTCGGCGATCTTGCCGTCAGCAGAATTCGCAGCCGGTGCTGGGCTGGGTAAGTTCGAATTTGCGGTAGGTGAATCGTGGATCCCGGTAGGACCAGGTGCCAGGCTTGATCACCTGGGCGTGCCAGCCGTGTGCCGGGGGTCCGGCAGCTGGACGCGCTGCGGTGCGCCATGCGCGGCGAAGCCGCATGATCACGATGGCCGTCACGGTGAGAATGGCCAGGCCAGCGAGGGCGCTGACGGCCATGAGGACGATATGCAGGATGTCTTCGACGGCGCGGATGACGGGCCGCGCGATGGCGGCGATGACGGCGAAGCCGATCAGGGCGGCGAGAGGGACGCCGAGGCCGGAGCCGTTGTTGTTGCCAGGGCAGCAGGCGGGCTTGCACATCAGCGGCCACCTCCCAGATGGGAGGGCTGGCAGGTGCGGGCCTGGACAGGCTGCATGGTGCTGTTAACGTGGAACATGCCACGTACCCCTTTTCCGGATTAAGCGATGCGGACTGGGTTTTCTGTGGTGGCCGGGCCGGAGGAATGCGACTCCTCCAGGCCCGGCGCTCATGAACAGATCAGAACGGGGACCCCTGCGACCACGGGTCGTCGTCCGGCGGCGGCTGCAGGTGCTGGCTGACCTCGAAGAGGTAGGCCAGCGCCAGCGATGCGCAGTCGTACGCTTCGCCGAGGGTCTTGCGGGCCTCGTCGCGGTCCAGTTGCTTGGTGCCCTTGCTGCCGTCGTAATCGAGGATCCGGCCCTGGGCCTTGCCGTGGACCTTCCTGACCAGGTGCTCCGCCTCATTGAGGCAGTCGGTGATCAGGCTGGTGATGTGGTAGCACTCCTCTTCACGGAGCCGGTTCATGCCGTGCTCGCGCTGCGCGGGGACGTGCTTCTCGGTGGGCTCGCCGTTGCTGGCGGCCGTGGTTGCGGTGCTGTCGGTCATGGCAGTGCGTGATCCTTCCGGTGCGTGATGCGATGCGGACTGGTACGGCAGGCAGACCTTGCGCCAGTGACGGTGCAGGCGGCCCTGAGCGGAGTCGCGTGAACTCACGCGGCCTTCGGAGCGGAGGCGGGCTGGACGGAGACGGCACGGTAAGCCACACCCGACTTGCCGTTGTTGCTCCAGGGGATCGCCTCCAGCCCCTCGAAGCGGACAGGCTGACCCTGGTTCACCCTCGGCTGATCACCAGCCACCGTGACCCGGATCACCTCCCCGCGCTCGGGGTCCAGGGCGAGCACCTCGACCACCCACTGCGGGCGGCCGGTGTCGCGGTCCACCTTCTGCTCCGTCTTGCCGAAGTCACGACGCGGCTCAGGTGCCTTGGTCACGGTGAAGGACACCGCCGTCATGTCGAGCATCAGACGCATGATCAACACTTCCTTTCCTGCCCCACTTACTAGGGCTATTCGGAGAATGGCCGGGATTGGCCATGCGGAAAGGATCGCGCTACGTGAGCAGCGGCTAGTGACAGCAGAGGGGTCAGGGTGGTGACAGTGGCGTGACACCTGCGTGTCACCATGCGTGTCACCCCGGCTCATCTGCGAGACTCGGAAGAGAGCCGATTGGCAGGGAGTTGAGTGGCCATGACCGAGGACCGGCCGCCGTGGGCACGCCGGATGACCAAGGAACGCGAGGCCCGCGGCTGGAGCCAGGCCGACGCCGTGAGGGCGATGCGCCTGCACGCCGAGGCACGAGCAGCTACCCGGTGACGCCAGCCTGCTCCGACAGTGGAAACGCTGGGAGGCCGGCGAGGTCATGCCAAACGAGTTCTACCAGCCGATCATCGCCGCAACGTTCGGCACCGTGACGCACGCGATGTTCCCAGTCACCGCATGCCATGATGCCGACACCGACGTGCTGGCCGTGAGCGGGATGGACACCCTGGAACTGGTCGGCCGTCTGCAGCGGTCAGACCTGGATGAGGCCACGCTTGCAGCGCTGTCCGGGTCACGGCCGACAGCCTGTGCCGCGAGTACCCATACATGCCTGCCGACCAGCTCTGCATCGAGGGTCGTGGCTGGCTGCGCCGCGATCACCCAATTCCGGGGCCAGCGGCTCACCTTGAAGCAGCACCGCGACATCCTGGTGCAGGCTGGCTGGATCACGCTCCTGATCGGATGCGTCGAGTACGACACGGGCGACCGACAGGCCGCCGAGACCACTCGGCAAGCTGCGCTGTCCCTGGGCGCGGAGGCCGACCACGCCGAGATCCAGGCGTGGGCACACGAGATGCGCGCCTGGATGAACCTGACCACCGGCGACTACCACGGAGTCGTGGCAGCGGCCCGGCAGGCACCGATGTTGCCCCGCACACAGCGTCGCGGTGCAGCTGGCCGCGCAGGAGGCCAAAGCGTGGGCACGCATAGGTGACCGACGCCAGACCGAGGTCGCGCTCGACCGAGGACGCCGTCTGCTCGACACCATGCCGTACCCCGAGAACCTGGATCACCACTTCGTGGTTGACCCAACCAAGTTCGACTTCTACGCCATGGACTGCTACCGGCATGCTTAGCCGAAGACAAGATGGCCGAGAACCTTGCCGACGAAGTAATCCAAGCCAGCACGGACTTTGACGGCACTGAACGAGCCCCCATGCGCCTGTCAGAAGCACGCATCACCCTAGGTGTCGTCGCGGCACGCCAAGGCGAACTCGAACAAGCAATTTATAGAGGCAAAGAAGCACTACAAACCCAACGTAAATCACTTCCATCACTTCTTATGGTAACCCGAGATCTCACACGAGTGCTTAAATCGAGATATGCGACTGAGTCTGCAACCCAAGAGTATCTCGAACTAATCGGAGAGCATTCAGAGGACAGACACTCGCAAGATTAAAGCTCGTCAGCGGAATCCGTTGACAGTGTTTCAACCTCTTCCCCTGGGTGGCCGATACCTGGAACCAAGGGATGCTCATAATCCAAGTCGATCACCTTCGGTAGCCACTCACGCGCACTCGCAGGGGGATCGTTATCCGCAATGATTACCTGGAAACCACGAGGATGGTGCGTCATCGCGTCTTGCAGTGCCCTCAAACGTCGGTAAACAGCTTCAACAACGCCTCGATCCATAGCACCCTGGCCTACATTCTTCCGAGGGCTGTCGATGATAAGAAGTGTTGGTAGACGGACGGAATAGCCCTCTGAAAGAGACATCATAAAGTTGGCAATATGATAAGCCAAATTAACCAGAGTCTTGCGCGCCCCACCAACACTGAGCATATCGAACGGCTCATTATCAACCATCGGTAGATAAGTTTCTGGGTCAACGTGAGCTTCTTGATACCAAGGATCTCGGAGACCGGACAAAATATCATTGAAAGTGGCCGATAGCTCAGACACTTTTGAAAGGTTTTCTTCAAGACGCAATCTGAGAAGCTCTTCCTCCGCCTTCAGTTGCTCTGCCAGCCCCTCAGACTCCTCCGCCTCTCGCACCAGTCGCTGATAGGAAGCCCAGCGTCCCTGTGCCGCAATAATCTGCTGAACACGCGCGGCAACTGTGGCAGCAGCCCGTGAAGCATCAGACACTTCATCAAGTACAGGGCTAGAAGGCTGAGATTCACGACCTTCCGCTAGCATCAAAGATTCAGCAAGACCACTACGCAATTCCACGATCTCGCTGATAACTCTCTCCAAGTTAGCCAAATCCTCCTGGAGCAAGCCAGAGGTTTCCTTACGCTGATCTAGGATCCGCTGTAGATCAACATTTATCCGCTCACCATAACTTGGTAGATCCTGACAACACAACAAGCAGACGCCGGGTTGGTGATCTCTTCCTTCGAGCGATTGGAGGCATCGCGGACAACAGGAAAATTCAAGCCCACTCAAAGACTGACCCGCTACTTGATCGCGCTTTATTGCACCTTCATCTAGATCAAGTTGCGCCAACACGCTGTTGTCCTTCTCTATATCCCGTCTAAGAGAAGACGCCTGGTCTTCGAGCTCAGCTAGACGAGCACGAGCATCAACGATCTCTCGGGTGAGTGATCCCTCAGGAGTGGGCCCAATTTGGCCAGATCGAAGAGCAATAAGACGCTGTTCAGCACTGGCGAGTTGCTCTTCAGCCTGGTGTCGCTCAATTTCAAGACGTGTTGGATCTGGCTCGTCATTAGCCACCAGGAAATCATGCACGTTCCGCGCAGCATCACGTGCTTGTTGGGCTTGATGGTAAAGTCGGCCGCGCTGGGTAGTCAACTCAACAATGCGCTCACTAGTAAGCTGGTAAACAAGCTGGAATACAGCTATTCTTTTAATGTTCAGGTTAGGATCATTATGACCAATAACATTATTATCAATGCTATTCTGGTCGAGATACAGATTCGGTAAACATCAAAGAAACTAACCCTGACGGTCTCGGCGGTAGGTCGCGACATTCGACGCGGAATACGGAGATCGCGAGGCAAATTTATAGCTGCCAAAAGCTCTTCACTTACCTTGG
The DNA here is from genome assembly GCA_963837515.1 of uncultured Actinomycetes bacterium. Lineage (GTDB taxonomy): Bacteria > Actinomycetota > Actinomycetes > Streptosporangiales > Streptosporangiaceae > RYN-230. The sequence goes on along the minus strand of CAWINT010000005.1, from coordinate 588,990 downwards.
GCATGTTTTTACGGTTAGTTGTAGCCCAAGTTCCCACTCGCTCGTCAGTGACGACGTCAACAACATCTATAGTATTTGCTTTCAATTCTCGCGTTAGCTCGAATCGTGATTGACCTATTTGAACTCGCAGGGTTATTCGTCGAACATTATCCCGCACCTTGGGCATGATCAGAGCACGACCGCCCAAACCATATTTAATTAGCTCCAACATGCTGCTCTTGCCACTGCCAATCGGACCAGCAATTACTGTAACTCCCGCTGCGAAGTCATATGTCGCAGAATGGCTATCTGTGTATACTATCAAGCGCTCGATTATAAGTGGCTGGCTCATCGCTCTCAGATCTCCAACCAATGCGCTCGATCGACAACTTCTGGAAGTTCCTTATAGATCATGTTCTTGAGCTTAGTTCCAGTGGTATCAAAAACACGTCTAAGGACCGCTGCGCGCCAATCAAGAACATTCCATTCCTCCGTCGAAGCCAGCCTAAGAGCGCGGTTAGTGCCCTCTTCCGTTAGACTAATGGTGAGAGCTTTACCTTTGGTGGAAATACGAGCTAGCCCCAAACCAACTAGAGAACCAAGCAGCAGATAGTAACGATCATCCCAGGGACCATATTTGTAGCGTATCATTCTACTTTCTACTGCGTTACGTTCACTGTCGGTTGGCTGCGCCCCAAGGGGCCAAGCCACCCCTCGCGAAGTCAACAAGGTATCCGTAAAGGCAGGATAGCGCAGCAGGAAATCCAATTTCGCCAGCTTTGTCAAACCAACGAGAGGTTTCTTTCCGTCGGGCGCGAAATGATTAAGAAGAATAAGCAATCTGGCTATGTGGTAGTCCTGACTCCGCTCATCATTTCCGGGGCTTGTCATGACGCTATATCCTCCATGACAAACTCCTCGGACCACCAAATCTCACAGTGCGCCGTAAGATCGTAAACAAGACCCATGAGCAAACGAGCATTCAAGTCATATGCTTGCGCCTGTTCGCCTGCGACAGTAGATACCCGGTTGTACATATCTGCCATCATGGCATTACCATATGCCCCCTCTGCTTCACTCCTCGCCCTTAGCTGAGCCTCAGCAGCTTCTGCAGTCAGCCGTGTACGCAGACCAACGAAGTCAGGCCCAATCGTCACGCCAGGAAGCGGACACGAAAGACCACGTTCGTACTCCGTCCAAGCTAGCCGGGCTCTACGAGCCGCAGCCATGACTGAGGGAACCAGTTCTCCGGCCCTGAGCTTCGCGATGAGACGCGTTACAGGTTGAGTTAGCGTCGGAAGTACTGCGGCCTGTGGAATAGCTGTGGATCGGAGGACATCAATTACCTGCTCGCGAGTGATAAGACGCCGAACAACGGAATCCTTGATGAGCCAGTATTCATCCAACGCACCTGGTTCCATCAACAACCATGCGTCAGGAGAATCACCGAACCCTTGTGCCGCGGAACGCACTAGATCGTAGATCGCATCATAGGCTTTCGCGGCGCTCTCTACTGCAAACCCTAGCTCCCTAAGAGCTGCACGCGCATAACGATCAATATCTAGCACACGTATGTGTTCCACCGATGGTGCTTCATTATCAATCCTTAGGACTGAGAGAAAAGTAGCGACTTCTTTTACAGGTTGTCCAAAACGACTCGCGAGATCGTTAGCCAGTGGCTCAGTCTCTATCCATCGTCCGCTGGCGCACTTATCACGTAGAGCCCGACATTCTACATCCAGCCCACCATTGGTAATCCACCGACATTGGCTTGGTCGCCCGCATTCGTCCCATCGGTTCATGAACGTGACAAAACCTCCCTCGGAAAAAAGGCGCGGGATGGTCCATACCCCCGAATCTGGTTCCCGATGTTTAACACTTACCAATGCGCAAGAGTTATTGTTCCAACCGATAACATAATCCGTATGCCATTCACAAAGAACAAATTGAGCCTGACTTGCAGGACGGGCCATATCCAAGCAGTACCGCACTGCCGTGGCGTACTGGAACCCGTACCACCGCGCAGTTGCAGCACCAACGTCCTCGACTGGCCTCCGTCCGAGGATCGGGTCCGACTCCTCAGCAGCCGCAGCAGAATCCACGAACGGTGACTCTAAACCAGATGGATCAGTGGTACCAGCCACTACGTCAGCATGACAAGGAAATGGAGGAAGGTCCATACCCCCAAAGAGGAATTTTCTGGGCACTTGCCCTATACGTTATGAATCATCGCATACGCCACCAATCAGCGCCACCTCGCATGCTGTGAGAACCTGCTCTACGTATTCAAGGGCGCGCGGAGCGCGCCGGGACGGGTCTGGTCGCCGATCATCGAAGCGCCACGCGCCTAACGCACCGACCGCAACACGGCGTCGAACCGCCCGGCACGTGGTCGCCGTAACGGGGGACCGTCACGCACCGGGCGCCGCCTGCCGATCTTAGGCCCTCCGGGCCACGTCGGCGTCGGCGCGCACTCAGCCCCCGCGGCCGACCGCACGGACATCACGCCGCAGAAGTCAGCGGGGCGCGCCAGCTGCATAAGGTGGCCATCCCTCCGGCGCCCGATCCTGAAGCCCTGCGAGGTCGCAGTCAAGGGCGCGCCTGGCGGCGCGTCGCGAGCGATCCCTTCGGGACCCTGGACCGCGCCCTCGACAGGGATTCAGCGGCGCCTATCGAAGGGATGGCATGCTGCGAGCGCTGGCATCGTTACCCCGTGAGCTTCGCAACCGATGCCCGGATTGCAGGGCACGGCCAGTAGTGCATGGTATCGGATGCTTCTCGGACCAGTCGCACTTATACTGACGGACTGTGAGGTCACGGATCTGCAGTAGCTCGCTCTCAGGTTGTCAACCAACTCTTTCGCAACTGACTGCGACTTGGGACTTGGCGCTATGCGGGATCGACGGCCCTAACCGGCAGGTATCGTTGGTCCACCTCGTAGAGGATAGAGAACGCATTACTTCTGAGACTCTGGAGCGCCTCGTCGAGGAGGCAGGCAGCCCTGCGACGTTGGCCAACCTGACCATGAGTGCACGGCAACTGTCACCTCATCGAGAAGTCCTTATTCAGCTTGGCCCAGGAAATACTACGGTTGTGACAGTCGAGGCCGAAGACAATACATGGGCTATTGGTCGTCACACCGAAATCATGGAAAGACTAGATTCCACACGTAAGTGGTATTCACTTGGCAAGCCACCGAAGTTGTTTAGTTGGCCTAGTCAAAAGAAAAATACAAAATGGGGACCAGCGTCCCTGTTTAAGGGCCTCGGAGCGATTGCTGCTGCGATCCTAGGAACACTTGTATTGATAGCCATAGTTGAGGTATATGTTTCTTCAATTATTGTTCCACCTTATCTTCTTATACATCATATTGAAAATCATCAAAAGTTTAGTGTGGTCGGTGCCGCGCTTGCGATGTTGTGGAGCGCTATCGTTGTTGTAGGTACGATATGTCTAATAATTCTAGTTTTTAGAGCAAGTCGATCTAAAGTAATTATCGCTTCGCGTAAGCCATTCTTTTCGCCCAGTCGTGTCGGCATAATCGGAGCCGTTACAGGCATTATCGTAGCTATCGCCGCAGTGCTAGCTCTCTTCAAGCGGTAAGCACACGGCAAATCGGACGACTGCGGCTGTTCGAGAAAGCCGAAGTGCCAACACCTCAAGAATAGCTTCGGCAACCTTGCCAGACATGACACCCATGCGTTCTGTCCAAGCCCCATTGTAGCCACATCCTGTAGCAACGATCCTGAACTATGCTGATCGTAGGTCGGTCACAGGCCACCGGGAAACCCACGTCAAGAACCATGCTGAACACTTCGGTTGTACCTTCTAAGCAGCGGGTCGCGGGTTCGAGTCCTGCCAGGCGCGCTCGCTCAGCAAAAATCGAGATTCCGGCCCAGGTCAGCGTATACATGCATGATCTTGCGGGTTGATCTTCACCGGGAGGTCCGGGCTAAGCCTGGTGCCCGACGGGTCGTGCCGGCGGGTTCACCCGGACCTTGGTGATTCTTGCCCAGACCGAGCGCTGGCCGAGTGCGTGTGCCACGGCGATGCGGTGATGACCGTCGAGCACGTAGTAGGAGTCGCCGCACTGGTAAAGCTCGACAGGCTCCATCCCGCAGCCGGACCGGACCTCGGCGGCTACCCGCTCAAACCGGGGGCGCGGGTGATCGGAAGTAGGCCGGAAACGACGGTCAAAACACTTCGTCGGCTCGACCGTTCCCACGATCTGGTCGATCGGCACCATAACCTCGGTGGCCGCCCCGACGCGGCCTGCGTACTCCCACTCCAGCCGCCGAATGCCTGCGCCTGCCGCGGCCGTGCCCGGGCTCATTTCCACCTCACCCAGCACCGGCAACCGGTCACGACTGGCTGGACGGCCCCGCAGCCAGCCGGCCAGCCTGGCCCAGCTCGCCCGCCGCCGGGCCCGATCAAAATCATCGCGGGCGTCTTGCTGCGCCAATCCGGTACGCATGCTCCTGACCCCTGACTCCTGCATATGCCGCACCACCAGGATCAGCGGAACCGGGGTGCGCGGTAATCTGCTCGACTCGTTCGTGGAAGACCCGCCATCGGCGCTCGTCCTCATGGGTGAGCACTGAACTCGCCGCCGACAGATCAGCGGCGTGGTTGATCAGCTCGGCCGCCGCGTACAGATAGCCCGCCGCCGACCGCGGGCCGGCCAGGTCCTTGCGCAGTGCCGCTGGGGAGAAGTCGACCCGTTCCAGTACCGTGACGGCCCGGCGCAGGTACCGTGCGATGAGCTGGGCGGTGCAGGCGTTCTGCCAGTTGTTGCCGATGATCTGGTGCCGTTCTCCCAGGAGATCGGCGAGCTGCGGATAGGCCAGCAGTGCTTCTGCCACGGCCCAGGAGGCCTCCATCGCGGCGGCCAGCCAGGACCCGGTCTGCTCGCTGCTGGCGGCGATGGTCCCGAGCTCGGCCTTGATCCGGCGGATCTCCGCGGGCTCGCCCTCGCCTTCCATGAACAGGACGCCGCTGGTCTCGATCGCGCGGTCGTCGTTGAGATCAGGGGTCCCGGCGTATGGGCTGGCCGCGGGTTCCGCGGCGGGCTCGGCCGAGGTCCATCGTTCCGCCAGGGCGATGAGCGTGCGAGCTGTGCGCTGCAGTGAAAGGGCGTCGGTGAGGGGCGCCTCGGAGTAGTACTTCTCGTGCTCGCGATGGTAGTGCGACAGGTTCTGCACCACCGCCAGCAGACCGTCGCTGTCAGCGCCCGGGTCATCGTGGGCTGGATCAGCCATGTCCGTCACCGCCCGGCTGCGGATGGCCGGAGCTGAGCGGCCAGAAAGAGACGAACGGCCGGGTGCTGGCGAATTCACGCGCGTCAGCCTCGGAGCGGAGATCTCCCCAGCCGAGAACCGAGGCGAGCAGCCTCGACCGGTACGGGTGCCGACGCTGGAACCCGGCCACGACGGCCACGCTTTCGTCCTGGGTCAGGAAGCGCTGATCTGGTGTGAACGATTCCCGCCCGATCTGGACCTGCAGCGCCGGGTGAGCCTGGATGTTGCGGATCCAGTCGGTGTCCTTGCCCCAGGCCGAGCAGATGACTGCCTCGTGGGTGTGCGGGTCGTAACTCAGGACCATGGCGACCGTGGAGTAACGCTTGCCGGTCTTGCGACCGACGTGGACCAGCAGCAGGAACGTGTCGCCGAGAAGCCAGCCCCAGCCCCGGCGATACAGCGGCAGCGGCAGCCGGAAGACGGCCAGAGCAAGGCGACCTGGTTGCCGCCGGAGGCCAAGCAGTGGCCTTGCCCGGTGGTCGTCGGTTGGGTGCGCTTTGACGGAGCTTCCCATAGTCATCGCCCGGCCAGTTACGAACCGACTCACCTTCATACTCAGCGAATGCCTGGCTTCGGTACCGGGCTAGAGGCAAAAGTCCTATGGGATGGCGGTCATTGATCACCCTGCTGCTTCGCCGTCGGCGCCGCACCGGACTGCTGGGCCAGCGCCAGCAGCGCGGCGTCGCTGCCGCGCGGGCCCACCACGCTGAGCGCCGGTTCCGGGCCGCGCCTGCCGAAAACCAGCTGAGGCCGGCCGGTCAGCGAGCTCAGCGCGGTGAGCTGGAAGCAGCCGGCCCTGAAGGAGCGGAGTTCCTCGTCCGTCCAGCCGATCCGGGGGCCGTGCCGCGGCAGGACCGGGAGGATCAGGACCGTATCCTCCCCGAGCAGGTCCGACACCCCGCGCTGGTACCTGGCCAGCAGCTCCCGATCGGCCTGCTGCACGGCCGCGGCGTCCTGGGAGAGGGCGGCACACCGGCGCAGCCTGGTCCGCACGTCCTTGGTCAGGTACTCGGCGTTCTCCTGGATCCACGCGCCGTGCGCCGCCCAGATCTCCCGGCCCTGGAGCCGGGCGAACAGCTCGCCGGGCGCGCTGCCCACCACCTGCCGCAGGCTCGTGGCCGGGATTTCCACGATGTCCAGCACATCCGACAGGGCGGCTGCGGAGCGCCTGATGTGCTGCGTCACCGTGTCATCGGCCAGGCCCGGGAGCTCGGCGGGGAGCAGCGCGCGGCGCAGGACCGGCGGCGAGGGCGCCGGGCCGGCCAGGACGCCGTACCCAGCCGCGAGCCGGGCGGCCGTCGTCGCGAGCAGTCCGACCACGTCGAACGACGGTGCCAGTGGCAGCACCCCGGTGGTGCTGATCACCCCGTAGGTCGGGCGCAGGCCGTAGCGGCCGGTCGCCGCGGCGGGCACGCGGATCGATCCCGCGGTGTCCGTGCCCAGCCCGAGATCGGCCAGCCCGGCCGCGACCGCCGACGCCGACCCCGACGACGAGCCACCGCAGAAACAGTCCGGATCGGCCGTGTTGACCGGGGGGTCACCTTCTGACACGTTCCCGATCAGGGAGTAGGCCAGCTCGTCCATCTTGGCCTGACCGGCTATCCGGGCCCCGGCCCGGAGCAGCGCTTGCACCACATCGGCGGTGCTGGCCGCCGGGTCGTGCGTGTCCCGCCAGCGGGCGTTGCCGAAGGACGCAACCCGGCCGGTGATCGCAAACAGGTCCTTGACGGCCACCCGGAGGCCGGCCAGCGGACCCGGGCCGTGGTCCGGCAGGGCAGCGCTGTCCGGCACCCAGCACCGCGGATTCATCGGCGCCCCGCCGGCTGCCACGTCCCGGCTGCCGCGGACGGCTGCATTCCGGCGCGCGGCCCGGCAACGGTCAGCGGCCGCTGGCCACGCAGCCACCGCAGTGGCAGGTGACCTGGGCGGCTGCCGGGCGGGTGGCGCGGACCTCCGCCACCAGCAGGAACAAGGCCATGGTGCCGGTCAGCAGCCACCACGGGATGGCCAGGTTCAGCCAGTCCCCATGGGTGGAGCTGACCAGGACCGGCTGGAGCAGCACCGGCCAGCCCGCCACCAGCGGGAGGGCGATCAGCAGGCCCAGGGCCACCCGCCAGGACGGGCGCCAGGGGACGGCGGCCCGCAGCCGACCGAGGGCGAGCGGCCGGAGTTGCACGGCGACGCGCGTCCAGCCGGCCATCAGCAGCACCCACGACAGCAGGGACTCGATCAGCAGGACCCGCATGACAAGCCGCATCGTTTGCCCCTTCCCGCAGGCCAGAAGCCTTCCGGCCGGCCCGCTGGGCGCCACCCGCTGGGCGCCACCCCGGTTTCCCCCATGGAAACACCCGGCCCACCGCCGGGACAAGGCGCCTCCCGCCGGGGCTGACTAGCAGGAATCCGATTGGGCTACCCGGCGCGCTGGCCGTAGGTTGAGCTCATGGTCCCGGGAACCCACCTGCTGGCCTTCGCCGCGGTGGCGGCCGTCCTGATCGCCATCCCCGGCCCGAGCGTCGTGTTCACCATCAGCCGGGCACTGGCCGTTGGGCGGAAAGCGGCCCTGTTCACCGTGGTCGGGAACGAGCTCGGCGGGTGCGTGCAGGTGGCCGCGGTCGCGTTCGGCATCGGCGCCGTAGTGCAGCGTTCGGCGGAAGTGTTCACCGTGCTGAAGCTGGCCGGGGCCGGCTACCTGGTCCGACGGCCTCTCCCTCGCCACGACCGGCCGGAAGGATCGATGACCGCCCTGCGGCGGCCCGGGCTCGCGACCACGTCGGCCGCCCTGGCGCTGGCCGTCCTGCCCGGGTGCGCCAGCCCGCCGGTGGTCTGCGCTGGCCAGTGCGCGCCGCCGTACGAGCTGCAGGTCAGTTTCAAAGCGGGTACGCCGCCCGCCACCGTCCGCTCCGTGCTCGCCCGCTGCGCCGCCCACGACCCGGTGGTGATCAGGGTCGGCCAGGTGCAGGCCCGGCCGGGTGAGCTCATCGTCGTGATGGTCTATACGCGGTCCATGCGGACCGTGCGGACCTCGGCCCTGGTGGGCTGCCTGCAGTCCGCGGGGGCTGGTGCCGGGTGGCCTGACTGACCATGTCCGGACGGCTGACGGACCGGGGCGGCCAAGAAGGTGGACGGCGCCGCCAGAACGCCGGCGGCGCCCACACTGCCGGAAACCAGATGGCGGCCGGGGCGAGGCCGGCCAGGATGGCCGCATGACCATGTTCGCCGACATGTACCTCGACCCGGCGGAGGATCCCCGGGCCGACCCACCTCTGCAGGGCGGTGAGCGGGAGGTGCTCACCGGGTTCCTGAGCTGGCAGCGGCAGACCCTGGAACTCAAGTGCGCCGGCCTGGACGCCGCTGACCTGGCCCGCCGTTCCGTGCCGGACGCCACGCTGTCCCTGCTGGGGCTGGTGCGGCACCTGGCCGACGTAGAACTGTCCTGGTTCCGGCAGGTGCTGGCGGGGCAGCAGGTGCCGCGGCGGTTCCGGACCCGCGAGGACCCCGACGCGGCGTTCAACGGCGCGGTGGCCGACCCGGCGGTGGTCGCCGCGGCCTGGCAGGCGTGGCGCGAGGAAGTGGCGTTCGCCGAGGACTTCGTGGCCCGGGCGGCGAGCCTCGACGTCAGCGGCACCGAGCCCTGGCGCGGCGCGGTCTCGCTGCGCTGGGTGCTGGTGCACATGGTGGAGGAGTACGCGCGGCACAACGGCCACGCCGACCTGCTGCGCCAGCGCATCGACGGCCGGGTCGGCCAGTAGCCCGGTCAGCTGCCGGAACCGGGGCCGTTGCCGGTGCACTGCGGGCTGACCCGGACCAGCACCACCCCGAGCAGGTGCCGGCCCGGCCGGTGCGGGTACCCGGCCACGCTGGTGACCCGCAGGCCGACCCCGGGCCGGCCCAGAACCGGACGCTGGCCGGTACCCCCTCGGCCACCGACCGTCAGGCCGCGCTGGGAAGGAGCCCCACCAGGGCCAGCCTAGCCAACCGGGCCGGCGGTGGCCGGGCAGGCCGCGCGGACCGCCAGCAGGCACACGTCATCCGCACGCGGGCCCGTTCCGAGCAGCTTCTCCTCGACCACAGCGCAGGTCTCCCGGGCGGTCCGGGTGCCGCTGCCGCGCATGGCCGCCGCCAGCGTGGCGAACCCGGCGCCGATGTCCCGGTGCCGCGCCTCGACCAGTCCGTCGGTGTAGAGCAGCAGGCAGGACCCGGCTCCCAGCTGCCACCGCCCGGTGGTGAACGCGCTGCCGCCCGGGACGCCGAGCATGACCCCGGCCGCGTCCTCCAGGTAATCCACCTGGCCCGCGGCGATGCACACCGGCGGCGGGTGCCCCGCGTTGGCGTAGCTCAGCTCGCCGGTGACCGGGTCGAGCACCGCGTAGGCGACGGTAACCATCGCGTCGGGCAGCAGCTGGGCCAGCGCGGCCCGGGTCCGGTCCAGCACCTCGGCCGGGTCCGCGGTCTGCACGGCATAGGCCCGGAGCAGGTTGCGCACCTGGCCCATGATCGACGCGGAGGCGATGCTGTGCCCGACGACGTCGCCGATGGCCAGGCCGATCCGGCCGTCTTCCAGCGGGAACGCGTCGTACCAGTCACCGCCCACCTCGACGCCGTAGGTGCCCGGCAGGTACCGGACGGCCAGGTCCAGCCCGTCCACTTCGGGCAGTTCGCCGGGCAGCACCGCCCGCTGCAGCGTCTCCGCCACGCTGTGGTCCCGGGCGGACTCGTCCGCCTTGGCCAGCCCCACCGCCAGCTGGCGCCCCAGCCCTTCGATCACGTCGGTATCCGCCGCGGTGAACGGCCCCCGGCTGGCCGCCCGGCCCAGGGCCAGCGCGCCCAGGGCCCGCGTCCCGGCCATCAGCGGGGTCACCAGCAGCGCGCCGGGCTGGAGCTGGCCGACGGCGGCCCGGATGGGCGGCGCCAGGTCGTCCCGGGCGGCCAGCCGGGCCGTGGCGTCCGGGACCAGCTGGCTCACGCCGGTGGCGCAGGCCGCCTGCGTGGTAGCGGCGCCGAACATGGGCTGCCGGTAGCCGCGCAGGTCAGCCGTGTGCACCGAATGGGCCGGGTCGCGATGGACCAGGCAGGTTCCGCGCAGCCGGCCGTCCGGCTCGGACAGGAAGCTGACGCAGAAGTCGGCCAGGCCTGGCACCACCAGCTGGGAGGCTTGCTGGAGCAACCCATGGTGGTCACGGCCCGCGGCGAGCAGTTCTCCGGCCCGGAGCAGGAAGCCGAGCCGTTCCTGGCTGCGCTCAGCTTCGGCCTGGGCGGCCCGTTGCCGGGCCAGCAGGGTGGCGCGCTCCTGCTCGGCCCGCTGCTGGGCGCTCAGGTCGACCACGTAGGTGACCCAGCGCAGCGGGCGCCGGCTGACCACCGCCCCCCCGACCAGAACCGGCACCCGGTGGCCGTCCCGGTGCATGTACTCCTTCTCGTACGGCTGGAAGGCGCCGACGTGCTCCAGCTGCTGATGAGCCTCCCCGTCGCGGGGCAGCCACTCCGGCGCGGTCAGCCCCTGCCGGGAGATCCGCCCCGCCTCCAGATCCTCCCTCAGGTAGCCGACCATGTTCAGGAAGGCGTCGTTGGCCTCGTACACCCGGTCGTCGCCGACCAGTACCACGCCGAGCAGGTTCGCGTCGCGCAGCCGTTCCATGAGGGCGTGCCCCTCGCGGAAGGCCGCTTCCAGGCGGCGCTGGCCGGTCAGGTCCCGGAAGATCGCGTAGGCGCGCTGCGGCCGGCCCTGCTCATCGAAGGAGTCGGGCACCCCGGTCACGCCCAGCCAGCGCCGCTCGCCGGTCTTCGCGTCCGGGATGCCCATCACCACGTCGCTGACCGCTTCACCCGTGCGCAGCGCCACCGCGACCGGGATCTCCTCGCGCCGGAACCGGCTGCCGTCCGGCCGGATGGCCTGCCAGGCGAACGGCAGCGGCCAGGTCCGCATCGATTCGGCGGGCAGGCCCAGGATCTGCCGGGCGGCCGGGTTGGCGGCCAGGATGAGCCCGTCCGCGGAGTAGTAGATGACCCCGTCCGGCAGGGTCTCGAACAGCGTGCGGTAGCGGTCCTCGGTGGCCGTGAGCTGGGCGGCCAGCTCACTGGAACCCTCCCGGGCCTGCACGGCGCTCGTCACGTCCGCGGCGAACAACAGCACCCCGGCGGCCTCCGGGCCGCTCCCGGGTACGGGCTGGCAGACGTAGTCGAGGAAGATCCGCTGGTCGCGCCCGTCCCGTCGCAGCCGCAGCTCGGCCTCGTGGGCCCGGGACGGCTCGCCGGACCGGAGCCCTGCGGCCAGCGACTCCAGCAGGCCCTGCCCGGCCAGGTCCGGGACCGCCTCGCGCAGCGGCCACCCGACGATGTCGGGACCGCCGAGCACCCGGCGGAACTCATCGTTGGCGAACTCCACGACGAGGTCTGGGCCGGCCAGGTACGCCACCGCGGCCAGCAGGCTGCCGAGCAGCTCACGCAGGCCGGACGGCCCGGCACTGCTCTGGCCCTGCGATACGGGCACTGAACCCACCAAGCCCCCCCGGGCAGGCCATGAAGCGACTACGCACAACCTATGCGGCAACGGATGACAGTCACCCACAGTACACGTCAGCGGAAAATTCCCTCCTGGCCCGTGCCCTCCCGGTAGGTTCATGCCGCCACCGGTCCCGCCCCGATGGAGGCCACGATGCCACCCGCGCTTTCTTCCCCCCGCCGCCTGGCCCGGCTGCTGGCCGCGGCGGCCGCGCTGCTGACCGTGGTCCCGGCCTGCGGGGGCGGCGGCGCGTCCGGCGGCGCCGCGGGCGGCACCCCGGCACCGTCGCGCGCCACCGCGCCGGCCCGGCCGGTCAGCCAGACCACCGCCCGGCCGCCGGCCATCGTGGCGGTGACCCGGCGCGGCGCCCTGGTCCTGCTCAGCTCGGTTACCGGGGCCCCGGTCCGGACGCTGGTCCCCGGCGGAGTCGTCGGCGAGGAGATCTCCGCCTCGCCGGACGGCAGGCTGATCTACTACAGCAAGCGGCACCGGTGCGTTGACGACGTGTACTCGGTGCCGGCCGACGGCGGCCAACCGGTGCTGATCACCAGCGGCAGCCTGCCCGCGGTCAGCCCGGACGGCCAGAGCCTGGCCGTCGCCCGCGAGCCGGCGCTGGGCGCGCACTGCCCGGCGCCTTCCGGTGACCTGTCGGCCCAGTACAGCCTGGTGGTCAGGACGCTGAGCAGCGGGGTCGAGCGGGTCTACCCGATGCTGGCGCCCGGCCAGTCCACCGGGCTCCCCGCCCCCATCTCGCACCTGTCCTGGTCCGCGGACGGGACCCGGCTGGCCGTGTCCATCGCCGCCATCCAGGACAACGAGGGCTGGCAGATCGTGCTGGTGGACCCGGCCGCGGCCCAGGGTTACCTGGCCGGCAGCGGCGACACCACCGTGCCGGTCACCGGCCCGCAGCCCCGGCGCAGTTACTGGCGCGAGGGGGTGTTCCTGCCGGACGGGGACCTGTTCGTCAGCCGGGCCTGCTGCGCCGGGGTCCCGGTGCGCAACGTCTCCAAGCTGATGTGGCTGGTGCGCCCCTCCGGGGTGCTGCGGCACGAGGTGGCGATCGGGTTTCCCGGCCTGGATCACACGAGCCTGGCGGCGAGCCGGTCCGGCCGGTGGCTGCTCTACCTGGCCGGCACCGTCCTGTACGTGTCCTACCGGCAGGCACGGCCCCGCCAGTTCAGCGCCGGGCTGATCGCCGCCGCCTGGCGGTAGCCGCACCACCGGCGGCCGCTGGGGGTCGCGGCGGTAGCCCGGCCGCGCCGGGCGGCCGCCGCGGCCGGGCTACCGCCGGGCCGGCAGGTAGATGGCGCGCCCGCTGGCCCGCGCCTCGCGCGCGGCGGGCACCCGCGCCGCGACGGTGGCGGGCATCCGCGCCTCCGCCTCGGGCCACGGCACGAACTCGGCCGCGTCGAGTTCCTCCTCCTGCACCTGGATCGCCGCCGGGTCGGCCCACATGCCGCCGTCGAACAAATAGGCCATGATCCCCCGCGGCCGGTCGCCGCCGGGCCCGGCCCAGTCCACCACCAGCAGGTCGCCCGCGGGGATGGACAGGCCGACCTCCTCGGCCACCTCCCGGGTGGCGCACAGGTGCGGCGCCTCCCCTTCCTCCACGATGCCGCCGGGGAGGCTCCAGCCGTCGCGGTAGTTGGGCTTGACGATCAGCAGCCGGTCGGCCTGGTCGGTGATGATCAGCCCGGCCGACAGGTACACGGTGGGCAGGCTCGCGAACCACTCCTGGGTGCTCAGCCACGACGACGTTGCCACGGTGAGCACGCTACCCGCTGACGGGTCAGCGGCGGTGCCGCGCCCGGGCCGGGCGCCCGGCCAGGGCGGCGGTGCCGCGGTCCACGTCCATGCGCGTGTGGGCCAGGTACCCGACCAGGACGACGATCACCGCGGCCAGCGCCATCGCGACCGTCCCGCGGCCCAGGCCGAGGCCGCCCTGGGCGGGCGAGACACCCAACCAGTCCGCGTAGGAGGCCCCCAGCGGCCGGGTCAGCACGTAGGCGGTCCAGAAGGCCACGACCGCGCCGCGCCGGAACTTCCAGTACGCCAGGCCGGGGACGGCGAAGGCGACGGTGAACAGCACGCCGGAGGCGAGGAAACCGAGGCCCAGCGGGATCGCGGTGAGGTCACCCACGGCGGTGCCCAGCGCGAACGTGGCGCACACCGCGGCCCAGTAGAACAGTTCCCGGCGGGGCGTGGTGATGCTGTGAATCGACAGCGTCCCCTCCACCGCGTACCAGGCCACGAAGACCACGGTGAGCGCGACCGCGAAGAACGCGCTGGACAGCAGGTAAGGGACGCCGAGCACGATGTGCAGCCCGTCGGCGAGCATCGTGCCGTAGACGGCGACCATGCTGACCGCGAACCAGTAGATCCAGGCCCGGTAGCGGCGGGCCCGGAACTGCAGCGCCAGCGCGCCGGCGAACACCACGGTGCCGATGATCCCGGTGGGAATGGGGCCGTACCGGAACGCCAGGAAGTCCGCGGCGGCCTCGCCCATGGCGGTGGTCAGGATCTTGATTAGCCAGAACAGCGCGGTGATCCGCGGCACCTTGCTGGCCACATAGCGCCCCCCGGCGGACGCCCGGGCCGGCCGGAGCTCACGCGTTGCCACCCGGCGATCCTGCCACGGCGGTCCGGGCGCCACGCCGGCCTTTGCCAGCGCATGCCGCGCTGCCGGTCAAACCTGGACGATCTGCTGGACCCAGGGTGACGGCCCTGTAACGTCCCGCGGTCAGCGGCCCGGCACCCGCCCCCGGATGTAGATCGGCGTGCCGTTGCTCTGGCTGACGTGCACCAGCGTGTGGAAGAAGTTGGCGATGTCCATCGGGATCCGGATGCAGCCGTGCGAAACGGCGGCCAGCGGCACCGGGACGTCGCCGTGGATGGCGTAGGCCCCGCCGATGAAGAACACCGGGTTGTACATCTCACCCAGCGGCACCTGCATCCAGCCCCGGGCGAACCAGTGCGCCCGGTAGTTCCCGTCGGGCGTGATGGCCGGGCCGCACGTGCCCCCGCCCGGGCACGGGTAGTAGTACCCGCCGCCGGGCGAGATGTGGCTGATCAGCTCGACCTGCCCGCGCCGGTACAGCACCAGGTAGCCGCGGGCCAGCCGGATCTCGATCCGCCACTTCGGCCCATGGCGCAGGATCGGCACCGGCTGCTTCGGGTGCACCAGCGCGTGCTCCATGATCCCGCCGACGCTGTCCGGGTTGCGGGCGGTCGGCAGGCCCTGGACTTCCTTGAACGCCCAGACCGCTTCCAGCGTGTCACCGCCGAACTGGCCGTCCACCTTCCCCGGGTAGTAGTGCAGCTGCGCGAGCCGCTGCTGCAGGCGGCGCACCGCCGGGCCGCGCATGCCCGGGGACAGCACCCCCTGGGGCGGCACGTCGCCGGCGGGCGCCGCCGCGGCCGCGCGCCCGGCGGCCCGGCTGGCGGCCGCCCCGGCCAGGCTGGCCAGCCCGAGCATTCCCGTGCCCAGGACGGTGGCCGCCGCCAGGACGCCCAGCCAGGCCCGAACCGATCCCCTCATCGCGGCTCCTCGCCTTCGTGCTGCCTTACCTCATGTGTTGACATTTCTCATGACGTCTAATCCCCCACCCTGGTTGCCGGGGCCGGGCAGCGGGGGGCACCAGGTAGAGTGCGCCTCGTGCCGCCAGGGAGCCCGCCGGCCGCGACGCCGGGGACGCACGCCGCCGTGGCGTGGCGGAGCCGGCGGACCTCACACTGGCGGGACTGGCCCGCCGCGGCGCTGCTGGCGGCGAAGCAGCGGTCCGGCACCCGGATCAGCGTGGTCATCCCGGCCCGGGACGAGCAGCGGACCGTCGGCCGGGTGGTGTCCGTGCTGCGCCAGGCGCTGGTGGCGGACACGGCGCTGGTGGACGAGATCGTGGTGCTGGACTCCGACTCCACCGACGCGACCGCCCAGGTCGCGGCGCGGGCCGGGGCCACCGTGCACCGGGCCCGCGACGTCGCCCCGGCGCTCGGCTCGTTTCCCGGCAAGGGCGAGGCGCTATGGAAGTCGCTGCTGGTCACCGAGGGTGACCTGCTGGTGTTCGTGGACGCCGACCTGACCCGGTGGGGCCCGCACTTCGTGACCGGGCTGCTCGGCCCGCTGCTTACCGAGCCGCAGGTGCTGCTGGTCAAGGGGTTCTACGAGCGGGTGCGCACGCACGGCGACGGCTCCACCTCGACCGAGGGCGGCCGGGTCACCGAGCTGGTGGCCCGCCCGCTGCTGTCCCTGTGGTGGCCGGAACTGACCGGGGTGGTGCAGCCGCTGGCCGGCGAGTGGGCGGCCCGCCGGGACCTGATGGAATCGCTGCCCATCCCGGTGGGCTACGGGGTGGAACTGTCCACCCTGCTGGACACCGCCACCCGGCACGGCCTGGACGCGCTGGCCCAGGTGGACCTCGGCTCGCGGGCGCACAAGCACCAGGCCGATCACGACCTGGCCCTGATGGCCGCGGAGCTGATGCTGGTGGCCGAGGCCCGGCGGCCCGGCGGCGTTTCCCCCGCCGGGGCGGCGCTGCACCAGTTCGTCCGGCGCGACGGGGTGGCCACCCCCCGGGTCCGGCCCGTCCCCGCCGCCGAGCGGCCGCCCGTCGCTTCGCTGCCGCGAGCGCAGCGGCCCGCCCCGCCGGCGCCCTAGCATGCCGAACGAAACTCCCCCGGGGCTGCTCCGTCTGGGCCCGCACTCCTTCGCGCCGCGGCAGCGGCTGGTCATGGCGATCGTGAACCGCACCCCGGACTCCTTCTATGACCGGGGGGCCACCTGGGATGAGGCGGCGGCCATGGACCGGGTGCACGAGGTGGTGGCCGCGGGGGCGGACATCGTGGACATCGGCGGCGTCGCGGCCGCGCCGGGCGCGGTGGTCGACGTGGCCGAGGAGGTCCGCCGCACGGTCCCGTTCATCGCCGCCGTCCGGGCCGCCTACCCGGGCCTGGTGATCAGCGTGGACACCTGGCGGCACGAGGTCGGCCGGGCCGCCTGCCAGGCCGGCGCCGACCTGCTCAACGACACGTGGGGCGGCCCGGACCCGGCGCTGCCGGAGGTGGCCGCCGAGTTCGGCGCCGGCCTGGTCTGCGCGCACGCCGGGCGGCTGGCGCCGCGCACCCGCCCGTTCCGGGTCGGCTACCCGGACGTGCTCGCGGACGTGCTGGGCCGCGTCCTGGCGCTGGCCGACCGGGCGGTGGCGGCCGGGGTGGACCCGGCCCGGATCCTGATCGACGCGGCGCACGACTTCGGCAAGAACACCTGGCAGTCGCTGGAGATCACCCGGCGGCTCGGCGAGATGACCGCCACCGGCTGGCCGGTGCTGGTGTCCCTCTCCAACAAGGACTTCGTCGGCGAGACCCTGGACGCGCCGCCCGCCGGGCGGCTGGCCGGGACGCTGGCGGCCACCGCCATCTGCGCCTGGCACGGCGCCCGGGTATTCCGGGCCCATCAGGTGCGGGAGACCCGCGAGGTGCTCCGGATGGTGTCGGCGATCGCGGGCGAGCAGCCGCCCGCCCGCGCGGTCCGCGGGCTGGCCTGATGATCGTCGCCGCCGCGCTGTGCCCGTGGCCGCCGCTGCTGGTCCGGGAGCTGACCGGGGACGACCCGGTGCTGCCGGAACTGCGCGCGGCGTGCGGCACGGCGGTCGCCGCGCTGCTGGCGGCCGGTCCCGAGCGGGTCGCGATCGTGGGGCCGGGCCCGCGCACGGAGCCGTGCCCGGCCGGCGGGTGCCTGGACATCGCCGCCTTCGGCGGCCTGCCAGCCCGCCCGGCCCCGCACCCGGCGCCGGGAATTCCGGCCACGCCCGCCCACCAAGAACCGGGGACTCCGGCCACGCCCGCCCACCAAGAACCGGGGACTCCGGCCACGCCCGCCCCCCGGGAGCCGGCCCCAGCTTCCCCCCGGCCGCACCTGCCGGCGGCGCCCGGGCTCGGGGCCTACCTGCTGGACCGGGCCGGGTACACCGGCCCGCGGGTGATCTGGTCGGTGGGCGAGGCCGAGCCCCCGGCGCGGTGCGCGCGGCTGGGGCAGGATCTGGCCGCCGCCCCGCAGCGCACCGCGCTGCTGGTGATGGGCGACGGCAGTGCCCGGCGCAGCCCGAAGGCGCCAGGCCACTTCGACGAGCGGGCCGCGGCCTTCGACGCCGCCGTCGAGCGGGCGGTCCGGGCCGGTCACCTGGCCGGGCTGCTGGCGCTCGACCCGGTGCTGGCCCGCGACCTGATGGCCACCGGCCGGCCCGCCTGGCAGGTGCTGGCCGGGGCGCTGCCGGCCGCCGCCGGGACGGCGCTCAGCGTCAACGTGCAGTACGCCGGGGATCCGTTCGGGGTGAAATATCTCGTGGCCAGCCTGGTGCCGTCACTGCCCTGACCGGTGGCCGCGGGCCCGCGGCCACGGCGGCGGTCACTCCCCCGGCAGCACGCTCGCCGCGGAGCCACGGGTCACCCCGCCGCCGCCGGTGAGCCGGGCGGCGATGATCACCGGGATGACGGTCAGCAGCAGCACGGCCACCACCACCACGTTGACCTCGGGCAGCTGCTGGCCGAGCCGGATCGCGCCGAAGATCCACAGCGGCAGGGTGTTCTGCGCGCCGGCGGTGAACGTGGTCACGATCACCTCGTCGAAGGAGAGCGCGAAGGCCAGCAGCGCCCCGGCGACCAGCGCGGTGGACAGCATCGGCAGCGTCGTGGTGCGGAACGCGAAGAAGCCGTGCGCGCCGAGGTCGGCGGACGCCTCGTACATCGACCCGGACATCCGGCGCAGCACATCCAGACGGAACTGGACCGGCTGCCGGAGTTCCGGCTGGCCTGGAGCGGGTCGTGACCGCCGTGGCGGAGCAGAGCGCGGCCCTGCTCCGCCGGATGACCGGGCGGATCGAGCAGGTCCGCCGCGGCGTCGAGGCGATCGGGGCGGCTGCCGCGTCTATCGCCGCCGCGGCCGCCGCGGCCGGGCGCCCGGCCCGGCGCGCGGATTTCGCCGCGATCCGGCCGCTGGCCGCGGCCGTGCTCCGCGAGCGGGCCGGCCTGGCCGCCGGGCCGGCCTGGTGCTGGCCCCCGGGCTGGTGGCCGACGCGCCGCGGTGCATCGCCTGGTGGTGGCGGGATGATCAGGACCGGATCGTGCCGCTGCACGTGGACACCGATCCCGCGTCGGCGGAGTTCTATGACTACACCTCGACCGAGTGGTACCGCGAGCCGGAACGCACCGGCCGGCCCATCCTGGCCGGCCCGTACGTGGACTTCATCTGCACCCGCGAATACACCTTTACCCTGGCCGTCCCGGTCCACTGCGCTGGGCGGTTCGTCGGGGTGGCCGGCGCGGACATCCTGGCCGCCCGGGTGGAACGGCTGGTCCGGCCGGAACTGGCCGGGATCGGGCGGGCGGCGGTGCTGGCCACTGGGCAGGGCCGGGTGATCGCCTCGAGCACGCCGCGGGTGACCCCGGGCAGCGCGGTCCCCCGGGAAGCCGGCCGCGGCGCGGCGGCCAGCGGTGGCCTGCTGGCCTGGACCGTGCTCAGCCTGCCGGGATAGCGCGCTGCCCTTGTTAACCAGGCCGCAGCCGGGTACTCATCGGCCATGAACGCGGTGCAGAAGCTGATCGCCCGGGTGGACCAGGTGCAACAGCAGCACGCCTGGCTGGCCTTCCCGGTGGCGGTGTTCAAGAAGTTCGGCGACGATCAGGCCGGTAACCTCGCCGCGCTCATCGCGTACTACGCGTTCGCCTCGATCTTCCCGCTGCTGCTGGTGCTGGTCACCGTGCTGGACATCGTGCTGGCCCACAACCCGACCCTGCACCAGCAGGTGGTCAATTCCGCCTTCGGCCAGTTCCCGGTGATCGGCGACCAGCTCAAGCACGGCGGTCTCAAGAAGCTGAACGAGACCGGTCCGGCGCTGGTCATCGGCCTCATCCTGACCTTCCTCGGCGCCCGCGGGGTGGCCGGCGCGGCACAGAACGCGCTGAACACCGTGTGGGGTGTCCCGCTGTCCCGCCGTCCCGGCTTCCCGTGGTCCACCGTGCAGCAGATCGCCCTGATCCTGGTCGTGGGGATCGGGGTGATCGCTACCACGCTGCTGTCCGGGCTGGCCGGGCACATCAGCCCGCTGCACGGCACCGGGGTCCAGGTCGCCACCGTGGCCGTGTCGCTGATCCTCAACGCCGGGGTGTTCTGGCTGGGCTTCCGGCTGGCCACGGCCAGGGAGATCGGCATGCGCCAGCTGCTGCCCAGCGCGGTGGCGGCCGCTGTCATCTGGCAGATCTTCCAGCTGCTCGGCACCTGGCTGATCAACCGCACCGTGCACAGCTCGGCGGTCTACGGTGTGTTCGCCGTCGTGCTGGGGCTGCTGGCCTGGCTGTACCTGGCTGCCCAGTTCATCCTGTACGCGGTGGAGGCGAACGTGGTCGCGGTGCGGCGGCTGTCGCCGCGCAGCCTGGCCCCGCCGCCGCTCACCGAGCCCGACAAGCAGGCCTACGACATGTACGCGCGCGTGCAGGAACGCCGGCCGGAGCAGCAGGTCGAAAGCCATATTCCCGATCACCCGCCGGAGCCGGCCGAGAGCGGGCTGCCCGAGGGGCGGCCGGGCCAGGGCTGAACCGGCCCGCCCGAGGGACGAACGCCCGTTGCCAGCAGGCCGCGCGGCTCCTACAGTGCTTTGCGTGGCAAGATCATCGCCTGCGACGGGGGACTCCGCAGCCCTGACGGCCAGCACGCTGGAGGTCATGCAGAATGCCACCCGGGTGCTGGCCGGGGTGGCGCTGCGCAGCCTGGACACTCTCGAGGACGCGGTCACCCTGCCCCAGTTCCGGATGCTGGCCGTGCTGGCCGAGCTGGGCGAGGCCCGCTCCGGCCTGGTCGCCCGGGCCCTGGGGCTGGATGCCTCCACGGTGACCAGGCTGGCCGACCGGCTGATCGCCGCCGGTCATGTCACCCGGGGCAGCGAGCCAGGTCACCGCGGGGTGGTCACCCTGGAGCTCACCGGTACCGGCCGCCAGCTGGTCGGCCAGGCCGCGGCGTGGCGCGCCCAGGAGCTGGCCCGGATCCTGGGCCGGCTGGCACCCGCCGAGCGCGACCAGGTCACCGCGGCGCTGGCGCTGCTGGTGAGCGCGGCCGGCGAGGGCTACGGGACGATCTCCCGGGGCCTGGTCCCGTTGTGACCTGGCCCCGGCTCGTCCCCCAGGGGGGCGAGCAGGCTGATCCGGTCGCCCGCGGCCAGCACAAGGTCCGGGTCGGGCGGCTGCAGGCTGCGCCGCCGGAGCACCGAGACCGGCAGCATGCCGGCCGGCCAGCCGACCGATCGCAACGCCCCGCCGGCGGCTGATGAGCCGGGCTCGATGGTGACCTCTACGACCTGGTAGCCCTGCAGCGGGGTGGACGGCTCAGCCTGCCCGGACTGCGGGGCCGAGCCGATCTCCCGGGCCACGGCCTGCAGCACGCTGCGGTTGGTGATCCAGCCCAGCGCCCGCCGGCCGTCGCCGGAGATCACCGGCAGCCCGTCGCGGCCGTACACCTCCAGCTGGCGCAGCGTCTGGGCCAGCGACTCCCGGTCGTAGACCGCCTGCGGGATGCTCCGGTAGGTGACCGGGCCCGGCAGGGCATCGGCCCCGTCCGGGGCGGGTACCACCGCCGCGGCCGCCCCGTTGCCACCCACGGCCACGTCCCGGCCGGGCGCCTGGCTGGCCGGCCCGGCGCCGTCCGCCGGAGCGGTGACGGCGAGCGGCGTGGCGAAGAGGCGCATCGCGTCGGCCGCCTTGAGATCGCCGAACGCCCGCCAGGGGGCGGCCCGGTCCAGGTCGTAGCCGCGGCGCAGCAGCTTGGCCGTGTAGATGGTGCTGTAGCTGAGCATCCGGGAGGTGGCGGTGGCGATCGCGACCGCGAGCATCACCGGCAGAGTCAGCGCGTAGTCGCCGGTCATCTCGACCACGCTGGCCACCGAGGTCAGCGGGGCGCGGGCCGCCGAGGTGAACACCGCGCCCATGGCCACCACCGCGTACAGCGCGGGCTGGCCCGCCGCCGGGCCGAAGATGTGATCGGCGGTCTCGCCGAACGCCATCCCGGAGGTGAGCCCGATGAACAGCGACGGCGCGAACACCCCGCCGGATCCGCCCATGCCCAGGGTCACGCTGCAGGCGATGATCTTCCCCGCCGCCAGCACCAGCAGGAACCATAGCGCGTAGTTACCGGCCACCGCCTTGTACATCACCGGGTAGCCCACGCCGTACAGCTGCGGCAGGGCCAGCAGCACCAGCCCGAGCACGATCCCGCCGATCGCGGGCCGGGCCCACTCCGGCCGGTTCTCCCAGGCCAGGTCCCACAGGTCCTCGATCTTGTACAGCACGTTCTTGAACAGCAGCCCGACCAGCCCGGCCACCACCGCCAGCACCGCCACCAGCAGGTAGTCCTGCGGGTGGTGCAGCGCAATGCCCCGCGGCAGGCCGTGCAGGAACGCCCTGTCCCCCAGGAACGGGATGGCCACCGCGTCGGCCAGCATGGCCGACAGCATCACGGTGAACATCGCGTCGATGGAGAACTCCCGCAAGATGATCTCCACCCCGAAGAACACCCCGGTGATCGGCGCGTTGAACGTGGCCGAGATGCCGCCCGCCGCGCCGCAGGCGACCAGGATCCGCATCCGGTTCTCCGGCATCCGCACCCACTGCCCGCAGCTGGACGCCAGCGCCGACCCGATCTGCACGATCGGCCCCTCCCGGCCGACCGACCCGCCGGTCCCGATGCACAGCGCGGACGCGACCGCCTTGACCACGCTCACCTGCGGCCGGATCCGGCCGCCGTTCTCCGCGACCGCCATCATGACCTCGGGCACCCCGTGGCCGCGCGCCTCCCGGGCGTAGCGGTAGATCAGCGGGCCATAGATCACCCCGCCGACCGCCGGGACGATCACGAAGAACGCCAGGCCCAGCCACGGCAGGTGGGCGCTGCCCGCATAACCGGCCTGGCCGAACTCGCTGTGCCCGGTGAACAGCCAGGTGAAGAAGTAGATCAGGTACCGGAAGACCACCGCGCCCAGCCCGGATCCGACGCCGACCAGGACCGCGATGACGAACAGCCCGGCCCGGGACTCGCGCAGCCAGCCGGTGATCCGCGCCACGGTGGCGGAGACGGCCGCCCCGGTGGCCGTTGGCTCCGTTGTCACGACATCCCTCCGGCGGCGGCCGCGGCGGCCTGCGCCGGCCCGCTGGCCGGCCAGTCCCGGTCCGGGACCTCCCCGGCGGCGGCCGCGAATGCCTCCAGCGCCTCCGCCACCACGGCCTGCTGGGCAACTGGGAGCCGGCCCAGGACCCCGGCCAGCAGCGCCCGCCGCCGGGCCGTGGCGTGGTCCACCACCGCGCGCCCCGCCGGGGCGATCGATACCTGCACCGCCCGCCGGTCGGAACGACTGCGGTGCCGCCGGATCAGCTGCTTACGGATCAGCCGGTCGCACATCCGGGTCGCCGTGGACGGCGTGACCTCCAAGGCCCCGGCCAGGTCCACCACCCGCTGCGGGCCCCGCGAGGCGAGCACGACCAGGGCCCGGTACTGCGCGATCGAGGTTTCTTCGGCCACCGCGCCGAGCGACCTGGTGGTCACCCCCACCAGCGCGCGGCTGGCCGCCAGGACCGCGTCCAGGGCCGCGTCGTCCACCGTGTAGTCCGTCACATCCACCGCCAAACTTGCATACTGCAATAATTATACATAGAAGCTATTGGTCCATGCAAAGCTTCCCAGCTGGCCCGGATGTCAGCTCGCAGCAGACCGGCCGTGGGGTTACCAAATGACTTGTAACTTACAAAGGTTGTATAGTGCAAATCTTAGCAAGGTCAGCGCGGCGGGTTCAGCCCGCGCCAGAGCAGCACACCCGCCGTCCGGCGAGGCGGCCGGCCCACCAGTTGCCGCACGAACCCGGCGAGCCGCGGGCTGGCCCCCGGGCCGAGCACGATGGCGCTGGCCTGCCAGTACCGCATCGCCTGCCAGAAGCGGGCGCGCAGCGGCGCCGTGACCGCGGGCGCCGCGGCGCCCCGCCCCACCTGGATCAGCGTGCTGGCGACCGGCAGCGGGCCGGGACCCTCCATGTAGGCCTGCCCGCCGGGCGCCGGGCCGATGAAGTAGCCGCCGGGCATCCGGAACGCCATGCCCGCCGCGGCCTGCCAGGTCAGCGGCACCGTCTCGGTGGCGGTCGGGTAGGGCAGCACGAGCACGGTCGCGCCGGGCGCCAGCCAGCGGCCGGCCGAGGTGAAGAACCGCGGCACCGGGGCGGCGGCGGTGACCGGGTAGGGCCGCGGCACCAGCGGGGCGGCGCAGGCCACGGCGAGCACCACGGCCAGCACCCGGGCCGCCCGCCCGCCGGCTCCCGCCATCCCGTCCACCGCCAGCACCAGCAGCCCGGCCGCGGCCAGCGCGACGACGAGCGAGAACCGGTCCGGCAGCGCGGACGAGAACAGCGGCCAGTGCTCGGCGATCCCCCACGGCAGCCGCACCCCGGTCTGCCGCCCGCCGACCAGCAGGGTGCCGCCCAGCGAGAACAGGGCGAACAGCAGCCCGGTGCCGAACAGCACCCGGGCCCGCCAGTCGGCGGACCGCGCCACCCCGGTGGCCACCGCCACCGCCAGCAGCGGGACCCCCAGGTAGGCCAGGTACTCGGCCGGGCCGCCGCCGTACCGGGCCGCGAACGCGGTGCTGCCCGGCGTGGACAGCAGGTACAGGTGCGACGGCAGGTAGAACCCGCGCAGGTCGGCTTCGAAGTAGGACAGCGTGAACGGGCTGCCGTGCTGGTGCAGCGGCCCCCACAGTTGCAGGCCCAGGGCCGCCCCCCCGGCCAGCAGGAACACGGCGAGAGCGGCCCCCAGGCCGCGGCCCACCCGGGCCACCCCGGCGGCGCTGACCCGCCCCGGCGCGGTCAGCGCCAGCAGGGCCAGCGCCACGCCGGCGGCCAGCGCGGCCTGGAACAGCACCTCCTCCGAGGTGAACAGCTGGGCGGCCGCCAGCAGGCCCAGCACGATGCCCCCGGGCAGCACCGCCCGGCGGCCGGCCGCCAGGTCGTGCACCAGCAGCAGCATGAGGGGCAGCAGACCGGTCAGCACCAGGTCGAGGTGCCCCAGCCCCGCGGTCACCACCGCCGGGGAGAACCCGAACACCAGCGCGCCCGCGGCGGCGGCCCAGTCCCGGACGGCGAACCGGCGCAGCAGCGGGAACGCGCACACCGGCCCGGCCGCCAGCCCGGCGATGAACGCCACGTTGTACGCCGCCAGCGGGCCGGCCAGCGCGGTAACGGGGGCCAGCAACAGCGCCGGGAACAGCAGCGACGTGTTCCACATGCCGTTGACCCCGGCCGGCGCGTTCATCGTGGTGAAGTACAGCGGGTCGTGCCCGTGCGCCACCGCCCACGGCGCGTGCCGCAGATACCACTCGAACAGCCGGACATCGTCCGGGTTCCCGGCGATCATCCGCTGGCCCGGGCCGCCCAGCAGATGCCAGGTCAGGTAGACCGAGATGACCAGCGAGACGGCGGCCAGCACCAGGTAGGGCCGCAGCCGGCGCGCCACGGCGCGCCGCCGTGCCGGGCCGGCCACCCGGCCCAGGCCGGCCACCAGGCCCCACCCGGCCACCAGGGCCGACCGCCCGCCGGCGGCCGGGCGGGCGCGACGACGGCGTCGGCCTGGTCCACCGTCTCAGTGTCCCCCGGCCAGGCGCCCGTACCTGACTGGCGTGACCAAAGTTTCCTGAGCGGCTGGCGGGCAGGTCACCGCCTGAACGTAGCGGCGGTGCTTTCGCCCGCCGCGGCTGCGGCCGCGGCCCGGCGGCGGAGCCGCTCCCGCTGCGGCCGGACCGTGTACTTCGGGTCGCGGGCCGAGACCCGGCCGGCCTCGAACACGCCGAACCGGGTCAGCGCGGACGCGGCCACCAGGGCCGCCCCGGAGACCGCGGTGCCCAGCCGGCTCCGCCCGGCCAGCACCGCCCCGGCCAGCCCGGCCGCGGTGAGCACCTCGCCCGCCTCCATCAGCCGGCCGGTCCGGCCCCGCTGGTACGGCTCGGCGGTCTCGCCCAGCCGCCGCAGCAGCAGGCCCTTGGCGGTGAGTTCGGTGGCCGCGCCGAGCACCGCGAACCGGGTCGCCAGGCCGATCGGGTCGGCCGGCGCCGCCAGCATGCCGAGGCCGCCGGCCGCGGTCGCGGCCGACCCGGCGAACAGGTACGGCATCTCGCGGTGCGCCTCGTGCCAGGCGGGCACCGCCGTGTTGCAGATCAGCGCGGCCGTGTAGGTGCAGACGGCCGGGCCCAGCACGGTGGCGCCGGCCGTGGCGGCCGCGCCCGCGGCGGGCAGCCGCCCGGTCACCGCGCTGGCCGCTGCGGCCGCCGAGCACGCGCCGTACCCGGAAAGCAGCCAGGAGCCGACGCTCATCGGCGAGGACGGCTTGATGACCCGCAGCATGTTCAGCAGCCGGGCCGGGCGGCCCAGGTCGGCCACCAGCGCCAGCCCGGACAGCCCAATCGCCCCGGCCGCGGCCACCTTCGCCGCCCGGGCCAGCCGCTCGTCCCCGGTCAGCTGGGCGAACCCGGCCAGCACCGAGGACCCGCCGGCCAGCCCGCCGAAGAACAGGTAGCCGGCCACCTCGGGGGCGCGCCAGACCGGCTCCTTCAGTATCGGCTTGCCGTAGTAGGAGTCGGGCCGCGCCTGCGGGACCATCAGCTGCTCGCCACGCTGCCGCCCGCGGTGCCCGTCCGCCCGCTGGGCCGGCTTGGCGCTCATGATCCGCTCTTCCGGGTCAGGGCCGCGACCAGGCCGCCCAGCAGCAGCCCGCCCGCCGCGGTGGCCACATGCCGCCACATCCGCGGTAGGTCGCGGGTAGTGACCTGCGGGTCCGGCGGCAGGCCGTATACCTCCGGCTCGTCCAGCAGCAGGAAGAACGCCCCGCCCCCGCCGATGCCGTCCGCCGGGTCATCGAGGTAGAGGTGGGCGCCGGACTCGCCCGCCGCCTGGAGCTGATCGACCCGGGCCCGGGCCCGCTCGCGCAGTTCGTCCACCGGGCCGAACTGGATCGACTGGGTCGGGCACGCCTTGGCACACGCGGGCTCCAGGCCGTCGCCGATCCGGTCGTAGCACAGCGTGCACTTCCACGCCCGCCCGTCGCCCTCCCGGCGGTCGATGACGCCGAACGGGCAGGCCGGCACGCAATAGCCGCAGCCGTTGCAGACGTCTTCCTGCACCACCACCGTGCCGAACTCGGTGCGGATCAGCGCGCCCGTCGGGCATACGTCCAGGCAGGCCGCCTCGGTGCAGTGCTTGCACACGTTGCTGGACATCAGCCAGCGGGAACCCGCCGCCGCGCCGTCGGCCACGACGTCCCCGGGACGCTCGATCTGCTCGATGAACGCGACGTGCCGCCACGTGGAAGCGCCCAGCGCGCCGGTGTTGTCGTAGGACATCCCGAGCAGGTTCAGGCCGTCCTCGGGGACGTGGTTCCACTCCTTGCAGGCCACCTCGCAGGCCTTGCAGCCGATGCACACCGAGGTATCGGTGAAGAACCCCATCCGGGGCGGGTGGTCGGCGTACCCGGCGTGGGCCGCCGGATCGAGTGGTGCGCTCATATCCCGGTCCCGGTCTCGTCGGTGATGCCGGCTCGCTGCTGATAGGACCGGATCAGGTCGCGCAGGGCCGGCCCCGCGGACGGCGGCCCGGCTGGATGTCCACCGCCAGCGCCTTCACCTCCTGGATGTGCACGTTCGGGTCCAGCGCCAGGTGGGACAGCTCGTTGGCGGCGTCCCCGGTGGTCAGCCCGTTCGGGCCCCAGTGCCAGGGCAGGCCGATCTGGTGCACCGCGCGCCCGCCCGCCCGCAGCGGCTTCATCCGCCGGGTGACCAGCACCCGGGCCTCGATCGCGCTGCGCCCGCTGATTACCGTGGCCCAGCCCAGGTGCGCCAGGCCGCGCTCGGCGGCCAGTTCCGGGGACACCTCGCAGAACATCTCCGGCTGCAGTTCGGACAGGTAAGGCAGGAACCGGGACATGCCGCCCGCCGTGTGGTGCTCGGTGAGCCGGTAGGTGGTCACCACGTAGGGGAACACCCCGGAGCCGGGCTCGGACCCGCTGGGCTGGAACCGGTCTTCGGCGTCCCGGATG
The DNA here is from genome assembly GCA_963837515.1 of uncultured Actinomycetes bacterium. Lineage (GTDB taxonomy): Bacteria > Actinomycetota > Actinomycetes > Streptosporangiales > Streptosporangiaceae > RYN-230. The sequence continues at coordinate 561,114 of CAWINT010000005.1, read as the reverse complement.
ATCTGGCGGACCGGGTTGTGCTGCTGACCGTAGAGCAGGTTGGGCAGCGGCGACTCCTGCGGCTCGTAGTGCGCCGGGAGCGGGCCGTCCACCAGGCCCGCCGGGGCGAACAGCCACGCCTTGCCGTCGGCCTGCATGATGAACGGGTCGATGCCCGAGATGGCGTCAACACCGCGTGCGTCGTCGGCGGGCCGGTAGGACGGCGGCCGGTCGGCGACGAAGTCCGGGATGTCGTGCCCGGTCCACCGGCCGTTCGCAGCGTCCCACCACACGAGGGCCTTGCGCTCGCTCCACGGCTGGCCGTCCGGGTCGGCCGACGCCCGGTTGTACAGCACCCGCCGGTTGGCCGGCCAGGCCCAGCCCCACTCGTTCGCGACCCAGTTCTGCTCCCCGCCGGGCTTGCGGCGGGCGGCCTGGTTGACCCCGCCGGCGCGGACCCCGCAGTAGATCCAGCAGCCCGCGGAGGTGGAGCCGTCAGACTTGAGCTGAGTATAGGAGGAGACCGCCTTGCCGTCGGCGTACCCGTTGATCTCGGCCAGGATGGCGTCAGCGTCCGGCTCCGCCTGCGGTCCCTCGGTCGGGTAGTCCCACGTGAGGTCGAGCACCGGGCGGTCGATGTCGCGGGCCGCGGCCGCACCGGGCCCCGTCTCCGCCTGGGCCGCGGCCTGCTCGCCGGCGGCGGCCAGCTTCGCCCGGATGCGCCGGCCCAGGTGGTAGACGAACCACAGGTCGCTGCGCGCGTCACCGGCCGGCTCCACCGCGGTGTGGTGCCACTGCAGCATCCGCTGGGTGTTGGTGAAGCTGCCGCTCTTCTCGGTGTGCGCCGCGGCGGGCAGGAAGAACACCTCGGTGCCGATGTCCTCGGTGCGCATCTCCCCGGTCTCGATCTCCGGCGCGTTCTGCCAGAACGTGGCGCTCTCGATCATCACCAGGTCCCGGACCACCAGCCAGTCCAGGTTGGCCAGGCCCTGCCGTTGCATCCGGGCGTTGGCCGAGCCGACGGCCGGGTTCTGGCCGAACAGGAAGTAACCCTTGCACACCCCTTCGATCTGCGCCTTGACCGTGGTGTACGTGCTGTGGTCGCCGGTCAGCCGGGGCAGGTAGTCGAAACAGAAGTCGTTGTCCGCGGTGGCCGCGTCGCCCCACCACGCCTTGAGCAGGCTGACCAGGTAGTCGCTGGTGTTGGCCCAGAAACCCTTCTCCACCTTCTCGGCCTCGACGTACGCGGCCAGGTCACCGGGCCGGTCCTGGTGCGCGAACGGCATCGGCAGGTACCCGGGGAGCAGGTCGAACAGCGTGGGGATGTCGGTCGAGCCCTGGATGGAGGCGTGCCCGCGCAGCGCCAGGATCCCGCCGCCGGGACGGCCCATGTTGCCGAGCAGCGCCTGCAGGATGGCCGCGGTACGGATGTACTGCACCCCCACCGTGTGCTGCGTCCAGCCCAGGCTGTACACGAACGCGGTGGTCCGCTCCCGCCCCGAGTTCTCCGTGATCAGCCGGGCGACCTCGCCGAACTGCTCCGGCGGGACACCGGCGACCTCGGCCACCACCTCCGGGGTGTACCGGGCGAAGTGCCGCTTGAGCACCTGGAACACGCAGCGCGGATGCTGCAGCGTCTCGTCGGTGTCCGGGAACGGGTGGCTGGCCGCGCCGCCGGACCCGTGCGCCTCGCCGCGGGCCGCCTCCCGCAGTTCCCGGTGCCGCCCCGACTGCATGCCACGCGCCCCGCTGGCCGGGGCCACGTCGCTGTCACCGGAGTAGCGCCAGGTCTCCCAGTCGTAGGTGCGGTGCTGCCGGTCGAAGCCGGAGAACAGCCCGTCCAGGTCCTCGGTATCGGCGTAGTCCTCGGTGAGGATCGCCGCTGCGTTGGTGTAGGCGACCACGTACTCCCGGAAGAACTTCTCCTCGGTCAGCACGTAGTTGATCAGGCCGCCGACGAAGGCGATGTCCGCCCCGGCCCGGATCGGCACGTGCAGGTCCGCCAGCGCGCTCGTCCGGCTGTACCGCGGGTCGACGTGGATCAGCGTGGCCCCGCGGGCCTTGGCTTCCATCACCCACTGGAAGCCGACCGGGTGGGCCTCGGCCATGTTCGAGCCCTCGATGAGGATGCAGTCGGCGTTGGCCAGGTCCTGCTGGAAGGTCGTGGCGCCGCCCCGCCCGAAGCTAGTCCCCAGACCGGGGACGGTGGAGGAGTGTCAAATCCGGGCCTGGTTCTCGATCTGGATCGCGCCGAGCGCGGTGAACAGCTTCTTGATCAGGTAATTCTCCTCGTTGTCCAGGGTCGCCCCGCCGAGGCTGGCGAAGCCGAGGGTGCGCCGGGTGCGCCGCCCGTCGTACTCCTCCTGCCACCCGTGACGGCGGGCCGCGATGACCCGGTCGGCGATCATGTCCATCGCCGTGTCCAGGTCCAGATCCTCCCAGCCGGTGCCGCCCGGCCGCCGGTAACGGACCTGGTACTGCCGGCTCTCCCCGGTGGTCAGCTGCAGGCTGGCCGAGCCCTTCGGGCACAGGTGCCCCCGGCTCACCGGGGAATCCGGGTCGCCCTCGATCTGGACGACCTGCCCGCCTTTGACGAAGACGTTCTGGGCGCAGCCGACGGCGCAGTACGGGCAGACCGACTTGACCACCTGGTCCGCGGTGGCGGTCCGCGGCCGGAGCCGCGTGGTCACCCGGCTGGTGGCCGCCGCCCCGAGGCCCCGCCGGTCCGCGCCGGTCAGCTGCCGGTAGACCGGCCACGATTCGATCCACGTGCGCGCGCCCATAGCCGGTATGTTTACCGGCCGATGGCCTGCTTGTACAGGGCCGCTACAGCCGAGACCGGAACGCTCTCCGGCGATGCGCCCGCGCCGCCCGGTAGCCTTAGCCAATATCAGCCGGAGGAGAGCACCCGTGAGCCTGCCCGCCCGACAGCAGCGCACCTTGGATCGCATCGAGCGGAAGCTGGCGGCCTCCGATCCCCGCCTGCTGGCCCTGTTCGCGATCTTCACCCGGCTGACCCTTGATGAGGACATGCCTCAGCTGGAAGAGGTGAAGGCCCGGCTGGCCCGGATCGGCGGCTGGCTCGCGCGCGTCACCGGCCCGGTGCGCCGTCGCATCCCGCGGCCGTCCGACCGGGTGAAGGCGGCGTTGCTCTTCCCCGCGGTCCTCGCCCTCGGGGCCTGCTCGCTGACCCTCGGGGCCAGCACTCCAGCGATGCAGCGCTGCGCCACGTCGATCCGGACTCCGGCGGCTGAACTCATGGTCAAGGCGCGGCAGTGCAGGCTCACCATGATCCGCGTCCAGGCCCCAGCCTTCGCACACTAAATCCGCGTCCAGGCCCCAGCCTTCGCACCCTAAATCCGCGTCCAGGCCCCAGCCTTCGCACCCTAAAGTTGCTGCCCTGATCCGACTGGGCGCCGCACCCAGATCATCCGGCGGCCCCGTTCGCCGGGCGCTTCGGGCGCGATGCGATCGATCCGGTCCAGCCGGTAGCCGAGCTTGCGCGGGATGGCAGCGCTGGCCCGGTTCGCCTCGTCACAGTGGATCTCGGCGCGGGTCACCCCGTCCAGGCCCAGCGCGGCCTCGGTCAGCAGCCCGGCCGCCTCGGTGCCGATGCCGCGTCCCACATGGCGGGTGTCGATCCAGTACCCGATCTCCATTCCGCCGTCACCCATCCGGCGGTGCAGCCCGATCTCGCCAACCACGGCGAGCCCAGGCTGCAGCAGGACAGAGTAGATGTAGTCGGTGCCCGCCTCCCACAGTTCGTCCGCCTCGATGACCCGGATCAGCTGGGTCCGCGGGTCAGCGGCGTCGAGGGTGGCCCAGGCCATCCACGGGCGTAGCTCGGCCAGACTCACCCCCACCGCAGCGGCGATCGCCTCGGCGTGATCCGCGTGCACCCGCCGCAGCACGAGCCGCGCCGACCGTATCTCCTCGGCCGGCACGTTACCGGCGGGCTCGCTGCTGGCCGGCGCCGCACCGCCCGATGCAAGCGCACCCGTTGCCGGACGGTCCGGAACTCGCCTCATGGCTTCATCCTAAGCAGCGGTAACCGGGCCCTTTCCGGGCCTGCTGGGGGCATCGGCGGGGGCCGATGTTTATCTCCCCCACGGCGGGCACTAAGGGGAAGTTTCTCCAGCAGACAAGGAGATCAGGCATGAAGACCGCCACTGGTCTGGCGCTCGTCGCCATCGGCGCCATCCTCGCTTTCGCGGTCAACGGGCACCCCGCATGGCTGAACGTGCAAGTCGTCGGGTGGGTGCTCATCATCATCGGGCTGGCGGGCATGTTCGTCCCGCGGCGTGGCTATGGCTGGCTGCGCAAGCGCATCGTCGTCCGCCCACGGCAGTCAGCGGCCGTCGGCAGTCGCCGGGCCGTGGCCACCGCCCCTGGCACCGTGGTGCTGACGGACGAGGCCGAGGACGAGGCGCTCACCAGCGCGGCGCTGCTTCCCGGCCGGACCATCAGCAAGGCCGAAGCTGATGAACTCGGCCTGGTTGACCCCATGGCCAGGTCAGAGGTCATCGAGGAATTCCGCCCCGAATGAACCGGGCGAACCGCGTGTCGGATCCCCCAGGCCCGTCACGCATGGTTCCTGACGGCCCGTCGCCGGAACGGCCGTCCGTCCAGCCACCGACCTGCCGGGCCGGTACCCGCTCTACCGGCCCGGCGGCTCAGTGACCCGCAGCACCAGCATCGTCATGTCGTCCCGCAGCTCGTTGCGGCAGAACTCCACCACCAGGGAGCGCAGACCCGCCACGATGTCCGCCGGTGCCCGGCCGGCCAGGGCGGCCAGCTCGTCGGTCAGCCGGTCCTCGAAGTAGGCCAGTTCGCGGCTGCGCGCCCCGGTCACCCCGTCGGTGAAGAAGAACAGCACGTCCCCCGGCTCGAGGTCGAGTTCCTCCCGGCCCGGAGCCGCCTCCGGGAACAGGCCGAGCGGCAGGCCTCCCGGGGACAGGATCCGGGTCCGGCCGTCGGGGCGGACCAGCACCGGCCCCGGATGGCCGGCACTGCCCAGGACCACGCGCAGCCGCTGGCCCTCCCAGCGCAGGTGGGCGTTCTTCGCGGTTACGAACCGGTCGTCGAACTCCTCGGCCAGCATCAGCTCGTTGGCCTGCGCCAGCACCTCGGCCGGGTCGTCGGCCCAGTGGGCCAGCACCCGGATGGAATGCCGCGCGGCGGCGGTGACGGCCGCCGCTTCCTCGCCCTTGCCGCAGACGTCCCCGATGGCCACGCCCCAGCCGCCGGGTGTCCGGTACACGTCGTAGAAGTCCCCGCCCGCTTCGAGTCCATCGGTGGCGGCCACGTAGGCGGCCGCCACCTCCACACCGGGAACCGGCGGCAGCGAGCGGGGCAGCAGGCTGGACTGCAGCGCGTCGGCGATCTCGCTGTGCCGCCGGAACATCCGGTCCACCCTGATGGCCAGCGCGAGCTGCTCCCCCAGCTCCTCGACCACGCCGAGGTCGGCCACATCGAAATGCCCCTCGGCGGAGCGCCGCGCCAGGGTCAGCGTGCCGTAGCTGTGGTCCCCGTCGGAGAGCGGCACGCACAGCACCGACGTGGCGTCCAGCATCATCGTCACCGGGACGCCGTCCGGGCCGGTCCCGAGCAGCCCGGTGTCCTCGGCGTGCGCGATCAGCCGCGAGCTGCCCGACTCGTGCACCTGCCATGGCACCGTGCCGGCGACTGGGGCTATGAGAGACAGGGCGTGGGTCAGCTCCGGTGGCGCGTCGCCGGGCCCGATGACGAACTGCCGCCGTAGCCGCTGCCGCCGCTGCACGTCCACGATGACCCAGGCGGCCAGTTCCCCGGCCAGCAGCCGGGCGCACCGCTGCAACGTGACCGACTCGCTGTAGGTAGCGTTCTCCAGGAACAGCCGGGTAGCCGCGGTAACCAGGTCGTACCGGTGGATCATGGCCTCGACCAGCCGGTCGTCGCCGCCCAGCCGGGGCGCACCGCCCACACCGCCCACGGCGGCACGGTTCACGCGGGCTTCGGCTTCCCGGCCAGCAGCGCCTGGCAGCCCACTGTGGCCGGAGGGAACCGTCACACTCTCCCCTGGACGGCTGACCGCCACGATCAGCTGGCTGGCATCCCCGCGCAGCCGGGCGAGCGCCACGGTAAGGCCGGAGTCCACCGGCCCGTCGGGGCCGAGCAGCCGGCAGCTGACCTCGCGGGGCCGCCCCGTCCGGGTCACCGCGGCGAGCTGGCTGTGCACCGCGGCCCGCGACGGCAGGTCCACGAAGGCGGTGAACAGCTTGCCGGTGGAGTAGCCCGGCCGGGAGCCGAGCAGCTCGCTGGCGCGGCCGTTCGCCCGGTGCACGGTGCCGTCCAGGCCGAGCAGGAACAGCGGGACCGGAGCATCGGCGAACACCGCGCGGAGCAGGCGGCGCTCGGCGGCCTGCGCGTCGGGCGCGGCTGCGGAGCCGTCCAGGGGGAGCGGCCGGCCACCGGTGCCGCCCAGCATCTCCAGCGCGGCATCCAGCTCGCTGAAAGCCGCGTCCAGCAGCGCGCCGGGCTCCGCGCCGGGCAGGCTGGCGGCTTGCCGCAGCGCGGCGGAACGCGCTCTGAGCCCGGTCACTTCCCGGCTGAGATCCGGCAGCTCGGCGGGGTACGGCATGAACGGGTCCCTATCGTCGGGCCGGCTGGACGCCTCAGGCTAAACCGGCCTGGCCAGCGCAGTGAACGGGGCGGTCTGATCGTTGCGATTTTGCTGCTGGTGGCCGGGGCGGGGCCGGGCCGGTGGGCACTCCGCGGGACCGCCGGCCATGCTGCGGGCGGCACGGGCGGCGGCCCCGCAGCGGGGACGTCGGCGCGGCCCGCGATCTTCCCGATTCGGCTGGCCGTAATCCCTTTCCAGAGGTAAAGTGTTGTCGTGCCTATGACGCAGGTACGCCCCCCCACGCCATCGGGCGTGGCTGCGGAGGCTGGCGCGTTAGGGCTCTCTCCCGTTCTCATGACCACCTCTCCGCGGCTGGCACTGTGCCGCGTGGGTACCCCCGAGGAGGCAGGTTCATGAAGGTTGCCCTGGTCACATTGCAGGGGAATCCGTTGGCTGGCAGTGGCGAGGCAGGCCCGGACACCCAAGACGGGCGCCTCACGTCACTGATCACCGCGCTCGCCGGGCAGGGTCACCAGCTGACTGTGTACGCACGGCGGGACGCGCCGTTGACATCCCGGCGGCCGCCGCTCCCCCGCGGGGTGGCCATCGAGCCGGTCCCGGCCGGGCCACCACACCGGCTGCCCGCCGACGAGGCCGCGCAGCATACCGCCGAGTTCGGCCGCCACCTGGCCGGGCACTGGCGGCAGCAGGCTCCGGACGTGGTGCACGCGTACTACTGGACCGGCGGCCTGGCGGCCCTGGCCGGCGCCCAGGGTCTCGACGTGCCGGTGGTGCAGACGTTCATATCGCTGGCTCCGGCCCATCCGGCCGCACCGGCCGGGATATCGGCCAGCCAGCGGTTCCGCCTGGAGCCGGTCATCGCGCGCAGCGTCCGCGCGGTGCTGGCGAGCTCGTCGAGCGAGATGACCGCGCTGGCCCGGATGGGCGTGCCGCGGGGCGCGGTGGCGCTGATCCCGCGGGGCGTGGACACGGCGCGGTTCACCCCGGAAGGCCCGGTGGCGCACCGGGGGCGCCGGCCCAGGCTGCTCTGCGTCGCCCCGCTGGACGGCCGGGACGCGCTGGACGTCGCGGTGCGCGCGCTCGCCGAGATCCCGGAAGCGGAACTGGTCGTGGCGGGTGGCCCCGAGCGCGGCAAGCTCGGCGACGATCCCGCGGCCCAGGCACTGACCGGGCTGGCCAGCGAGGTGGGTGTGGCCCACCGGCTGATCCTGCGCGGCCGGGTGCGCCCGGCCGACCTCCCGGCCCTGCTCCGCTCCGCCGACGTGGTGCTGGAGATGGCAACCGAGGAACCCTTCGCCTCGGTCGCGCTGGAGGCGATGGCCTGCGGGGTGCCGGTGGTCGCCTCCGCGATCGGCAGCCACCGGGACATGGTGGTGCACGGCACCACCGGCCTGCTGGTCCCGCCCGGTTCGCCCGGAGCGCTGGCCAAGCGGGTCCGCACCCTGCTGGCCAGCCCCATGCAGCTGGAAGGGTTCGGCATCGCGGCACTGGACCGGGCGCAGTCGCGTTACTCCTGGGAGCGGGTCAGCCAGGAGACCATGGCCGTGTACGAGACCTCGCGGCGGCCGCGCGCCGAGGAACCGGAACCCGAGCCCGAGCCCGAGCCCGCCGCGGCGGAGGCCCCGCCGGCCTGACCCGCCTTCACCAGTCGAGGACCCTGAGCTCGGGGCGGAGGCAGCGCTGCCCGGGACCGACCCCGCCGCAGGTGGCCAGCAGCACGCCGCCGGAGGCCGGGTCGGCGCTGCCACCGATACCGGACAGGTCCACGAAGTAGTGCGGCCAGGGCAGCGACGAGTTGGTCCAGAGCACCCGGCTGGCCGCTGTGTCGTAGCCGTAGGCGTCCCCCTGCGGCCCCGGGTCCAGGCCGAGCACCTCTCCGTCCCGGGCCGCGTAGAACGCGGACGTGCCCGCGGCGGAGCCGCCCGGCACATGAACCTCGGTGCGCCCGGTCCACGGGTCGATTCCGGCCAGCGCGGCACCGTAGGACAGGTACAGCAGGTGGTCGGCCGGATCGGACAGCACCGGGACCGCGCCGTTGCGGCGCCACAACCGGGCGCCGGTCTGCCCGCTGTAGCCGACGGTGCCGCGGGGGTCGGCGAACACCACCACGCCGTCCAGCGCGCGGTTCAGCTGGCCCGGGAACGACAGCCCGGGCGGCCGCACGAGCTGCTGCGCGCCGGTGCGCAGGTTGATCCGGCGCAGCTCGCGGACGGGGGCTCCGCTCAGGTACCCGCCGGTCGCCACCGTCACGTACAGCACGGTCTGGTCACGCTGCCAGGCTTGCGCGGCCGGCCCGGTCGGCCGCTTCCAGGCCACCGCGCCGGTCGCGTTGTCGTAACTGGTCACGGCCGTATTCCCGACGATGACGGTGCGCTGGCGGCCCGCACTGACCGCCCCGCCGAAGGGGGCCGCCGGGAAGGAGCGGATCAGCCGCCCGGTGGCCTCGGACAGCACCACCTCACGGCGGGCCACGGCTCCGCCGGCACCGGCGGGCACCTCCACCCCCGCGGTGACCACCGCGGCCCACACCCGGATCGCGACCACCCGGGCCCCGGCCCCGAACCGGCCCAGGTCAGTGGTCCACCGCGGCACACCGGTGCGGGACCGGTACGCGTACACCATGCCGCCTATCCCGACCGCGGCGACGTCGTCGTTCATCGCCACGTAGGCGTCGCCCTGGGCGGGCACCGTCCCCACCAGCCCGGGGCCGGCGACCCAGGCGCCGGGCAGCGGCCGGCTCCACCGCACCTGGCCCGCCGGCGGGCAGGCCCGGTCGGTGCACGGCTGCGCCCCGGACACCGGCCCGGTGATCAGTGCCACGGCGACGAGAAGGGCCGCGAAAGCCCCGCGGCGCACGGTCCGCAGCGAACCGGGCGACGCTCCAGGGCCTCCGAGGGGCCAGTAAGGTTTCCGGGGGAACCAGCTCACAGCCGAGTTTTCGGACCGAAGGTAGGGACATGATGGCCGATCGCGCACCACTGCCGTACGACTTTATGCCTGCCGTGCCGTCCTTCACCGTCGAGAGTGACGATGTGGCGGAGGGCGAGCACCTCAGCAACAGGCACGTGTACAACAACTTCGGCATGTCGGGCGACAACGTCTCGCCGCACCTGCGCTGGTCCGGTTTCCCGGCCGAGACGAAGAGCTTCGCGGTCACCGTGTACGACCCGGACGCACCGACCGGCTCCGGGTTCTGGCACTGGATCGTGCTCGACATCCCGGCATCGGTCACCGAACTGCCCGCCGGGGCGGGCACGGCCGATGGCGCAGGGCTGCCCGAAGGCGCGTTCTCCGTGCGCAACGACTACGGCACCAAGGACTTCGGCGGCGCCGCGCCGCCCGCCGGTGACCCGCCGCACCGGTACGTCATCGCGGTGCACGCGCTGGACACCGGCAGCCTGGGCGTGGACTCGGATGTGTCGCCCGCCGTGGCCGGATTCAACCTGCGATTCCACACCATCGCCCGCGGCCTGCTGACCCCGGTCTACGGACACTGACGGTAGCGGGCCGCCCCACCAGGGCTGGCTGACCGGGACGCGGCGGGCTCACCACGAGGCGACGGGCTCGCCGCACCGGCCCGGGTCGTAGCCGGGCAGGCAGCCCAGCTGCGCCAGCAGCCAGCGGGACGCCAGCACCCGGCGCAGCGCGTCGACCTCCCGCGAGGCGGCCTGGCGCGCCGGGATCACCAGGTCGAAGCGCTCCGCGGTGAGCGGGACGAAACCCAGGCCGTAGGCCAGCGCGGCGGGTTCGCTGGCCACCCCGGCGTCGGCCAGGCCGGCCGCGGCCGCGGCGGCCACCTGCAGATGCCCGGTGGCCCGGGTGTGGTAGCCGGGCAGCGCGGCCGGCTCCAGGGCGCAGGCGGCCAGTTCCCGGTCCAGCACCCGGCGGGCCTCCGCGCCCGGCTCCCGGTTCACCACCCGTAGCCCCTGCTCGGCCAGGTCACGCACCCCGGCGACCTTCCCGTCCAGCCCGGCCCGCAGCACCAGGCCCTCCCGCCACGAGGCGAACCCGATCACCTCCGTCCCGGCCCGGGCCAGCTGCTGGCGGGCCGGGTCGGTGTTGTACTCCCCGGAGCCGCCGAGCAGGTGCGCCCCCGCGGCGTGCACCAGCCCGGCCGCGGCCAGCCGGAGCGCCGCTTCGCTGCCGCACGGCCACCAGGTGAAGCCGACCGGGGGGTCGAGCCGGGCCAGCGGTGTCTCCAGCAGCGGCAGCGCCGGATCGCAGCCGGCCACCACCAGGGTGGGGCGGGGCGGCCCGAGCGGCCGGACCGGCGTGGCCGGGGCGGTGCCCGAGGACATGGCCACCAGGCCGCCGGCCGGCAGGAAGCCGGCCCGGATGGCGGAGTCCGCACGCATCGGCAGCGCGACGAAGGACTCGCCCATCGGGGCCAGGCTGACCCGCGTCCCTTCCGGGCCGAGCGGCGCGACCGGCCGTGCCCCGACCACTGGCGCCGGCACGCCCGGGCCGAACAGCTCCTCGACCGTCACTCCCAGCGCGCTGGCCAGCGCGAGGGCAACCCGCAGCGACGGGTCGGAGTGCCCGGCCTCCACCGCGGACACGGCCTGCCGGGAGACCCCGGCCATGCCCGCCAGCTGCTGCTGGGAGTAACCGCGGGCCTGCCGGGCCGCGCGCAGCCGGGCCCCGCTGTCCGTGCCCGGGGGGGTGCCGGTCATGCCGCGTCCCGCTCGGCGTCCGCCGGGGCGCAGATCATGTCGTCTCCCGCTCGGCGGTCGCTCGGCCGGCCACCGCGGCCGGCCCGGTGCCACCCAGCAGCATCCCGTCCGGGCCGAAGCGAGGCGGGTCGAGCACGGTGAGCACCAGCTCAGGCTGGCCCTCGGCCGGGCGCTCCGGCAGCCGCACCGGCAGCACGGTGCCGTGCGCCGCCAGGTCGGCCTCCCAGCCAGCGGCCGCCGGGCGGCAGGACCGGAGCTGGCCGGCCAGCACGAGACCGCGGCCGGGGTGCGCACCGGCGATCACCCGGTCCGGGTGCACCGCGGCGACCCCGCCTTCCACCGGCACGAAGCCGTGGTAGCCGACCAGCTCGGCCACCCGGCGCCGGGCCGGGCGGGCCACCACCTCGGACGGCGACCCGGTCTGCAGGATCTGCCCGTGATCCAGCACGGCCAGCCGGTCAGCGAAGGCCTGCGCCTCGGCCAGTTCGTGCGCCACCAGCACCGCGGGCACACCGCGGGCCGCGACCAGGTCACGGACGAGGCCGGTCAGATCACGGCGGAGCGCGGCGTCGAGCCCGGTGTACGGCTCGTCCAGCAGCAGCGCGTCGCAGTGGGCCAGCAGCAGCCGGGCCAGCGCCACCCGGTGCGCCTGGCCCCCGGACAGCCGGGCCGGCCGGTCGTCCAGCAGGCCGGACAGGCCGAGCCGGGCCGCGAGGCGGGTGAGTTCGCCGGGGCGGGCGGCGGCTCCCGGGGCGTAGCCCAGGTTCTGCCGGACGGTGAGGTGCGGGAACAGCGCCGGATCCTGGCGGAGCAGGCCGACCCGGCGCCGCCACGGCGGCACCGCGCAGCGCGGCGGGCCGGTCCGGGTGAGCACCCGGCCGCCCAGCACCACCGTGCCGCGCCGCGGCGGGACCAGCCCGGCGATCATCTCCAGGATCGTGGTCTTCCCCGCGCCCGACGGGCCGAACAGGGCCAGCCGTTCGGCCGGCGCGACGCGCAGCGTGGCCCGCACCCGGTAGTCCCGCCGGTCAACCTCGACGTCGGCCTCGAGCACGCGCGCTCCAGATGTAGGCGGCCAGCGGCAATGGCAGCGCCACCACGAGCAGGACGAGGGCGAAGGGCAGCGCCGAGGCCAGCCCGGTCTCCTGCAGGGTGGTCCAGACCTGCAACGGTATCCCGAACGGATGGTAGGCGATGATGACCACCGCGCCGAACGCCCCCATGGCCCGGGCCCAGGCCACCGCGAGCGCCATGGCCAGGCCGGGCGCGGCGAGCGGCAGCGTCACCCGGCGGGTCACCCGCCACGGCCGGTCGCCGAGCAGGGCGGCCTGCTCCTCCATCTTCGGATCCACCCCGCTGAACGCGGCCTGCGCGCCCAGCACGTAATAGGGGGCCGACTCGTAGACCTCAGCGACGACGAGGGCGAGAAACGTGTTGGTGGCCGACAGGTGCACGGCCCCGAGCAGCTCCCCGGCCGGCGTGTACGGGCCGATCATGAAGACCAGCAGCAGCCCGATCACCAGCGGCGGTAGCAGCAGGCTGACAAGCAGCCCGGCCTCCCAGACCCGCGGCAGCGGGAGCTGGCCGCGGGCCAGCAGCCAGGCCAGCGGGGTGCCCAGCAGAACGAGCACGGCCAGGGTCACTGCCCCTGATGCCAGCGACGTGGCCAGCGGGGTCAGCGCGCCCGGCGCGCGCAGGGCAGTGACGGCCGCCCCCGGCGACAGGTGGACCAGCAGGGCGATGACGGGCCCGAGCAGGAGCAGCCAGATCACCCCGGCCACGGCCACCGACACGGCGGCGGACAGCGGGCGCAGCCCCGGGTGGGCGGCGCCCCCCGGGGCAGCCCGGAGCCCGGAGCCAGCCGGGGCCGGGCTACCCGCCCAGCTCACCGCGGACCTGCGCGGGAATCGCGGAACTGTCCCCGACCACCTTGGGGGTGAGCAGCACGTACCCGCCCGCCTTGTGCCGGGCCAGCCCCGCCCGGGACAGCACGTAGGCCACGAATGCGTCCGCGGCGGCCCGACCGGTCCTGCCGATGGTGGTAATGGTGACCACCAGCGGCTTGCCCAGCGCCGTGGTGCCGTCCGCCAGCTTGAACGAGGCCGTCGCGTAGTGCGCCTTGAGCGCAGGGTCGCCGAGGTCAATGCTGGACGGCAGCGCGATGTAGTGCAGGTGCAGCTGAACGGCCTGGGAGAGGTAGGCACTGGCCGCATCCAGCTGCCCAGCCTCCAGCCGCGGTTCCAGGGCCGTCTCCTCGAAGATGGTCGACGAGCTTGCCGATGAGGGCGAACCGCCGATGATCTTGTTGACGGTCCCGGCCGGAAGGTGGTACTGGCCCTGGGCCAGCATCAGCATCTCGATGAACGCCTGGCCTTGCGGGTCAACGTTGGGATCGGTCCGGCCGAGCCGGAACCCGGGCAGCTGCAGCAGGGCGAAGAGGTCCGACATCGGCTTCTTGCCGCTCGCGATGGCATTGAGCTGGCTGGCGTACTTGCTGGCCGGGTTGTAGGCGAGCACGATCGGGCTCGAAGCGAACTGCACGTACCAGGTGCTGAACTTAGGTTCCAGGGCCTCGATGGGCTTACCGCCGATGCTCTCGAAAACGTTGGGCGAGATCTCGCCCGACTTGATCTCCTGGGACAGCGCCAGCGCGCCTGCCCCCCGGCCGGTGAACGCGTAGCCCGTCATCTTGGTGAAGGCAGGCCCCACCACCTTCTCGTTCAGGTTCTCGAGCGAGCCGGCGTAAGCGACGTCGGCGGTGCCGGCGGGCTGACCGGAACTGCTCGCCGCCGCTGCGCCCGATGCGCTCGCGGAGGAAGCAGAACTGCAGCCAGCCGCCACCAGGCCAGCGCAGGCCAGCAGCAGCACCGCTCGCGGCCGGCTGTCGGCGCGGGCGCGTCCCGGGACCATCAGCATGCCCTCACCGTAGCTACCACCATTTGCGCCGCGCAAGCAAAGCTAACAGCACGATCCGGTGTCGGACCGCCGGTGATGCGGCGCGGGCGCCGCCGGGCAGCCGCGGGCGGCCGCCGGGCAGCCGCGGGCGCCCCCCGGCAGCCGCAGGCCGCCGCGGGCGGTCGCCGGGGCACTCCGCGAGCCGGCGGAATACAACTAAGTAATTTCGTAAATAGGACCGGGGTGGTGATACTGGGGACACCGGCGACGTATTACTGCCAGACTTAGGACGAGCGGGCGAAAATAGTTGCATTAAGGAAAATGGAGCACCAGGCACTCCCGATCCACCTTCCCGATGAGCCAAACCGGTTCATCGGGCGTGCCGGTGACCTCGTCAGGCTGCGCAGCGATCTCGGCCGGACCCGGGCTCTCACGCTGTGCGGGGCGGGCGGGATCGGCAAAACCCGGCTCGCCCTGCGACTGCTGGGCAACGTCGGCCCGGATTACCCTGACGGGGTCTGGGTCGTGGAACTGGGCGACCTGTGGGAGCCGGCCCTCATCGTGTCCCGGATGGCCGCGCTCATCGGCATCGACGGCGAGCGCGGCCAGCCGCTGCTGGAGACGCTGGCCGCGGCCCTGGAGCCCAAGCAGGCCCTCATCCTGCTGGACAGCTGCGAGCACCTGGTGGACGCGTGCGCCGGGCTGTGCCAGCGGCTGCTCGACGTCTGCCCCGACCTGCGCATCGTCGCCACCAGCCAGGAACCGCTGCGCATCCCCCAGGAAGCGGTGTGGCAGGTCACCCCGCTGACCGTGCCGCCGGCCGGGGCGGCGGGCCTGGCCGAGCTGACCGGCACCGAGGCGGTGCAGTTGTTCGCCGACCGGGCCACCGCGGCCCGGCCCGGCTTCGCGGTCACCGAGCGCAACGCCATGGCGGTCGCCGCCATCTGCCGTGCCCTGGACGGCGTGCCGCTCGCCATCGAACTGGCCGCCGCCCGGGTGAACGTGCTGTCGGCCGAGCAGATCGCGGCCCGGCTGGACGACCGGTTCACCCTGCTCGGCCGGGCCGACCGCACATCGCCGCCGCGGCAGCGCACCCTGCGCGCCACCATCGACTGGAGCCACGACCTGCTCTCCCCCAGCGAGCAGGTACTGCTGCGCCGGCTGTCGGTGTTCGCCGGCTGGTCGCTGGACATGGCCGAGCAGGTCTGCGCGGACGGCCAGCTGCCCGCCGAGGAGATCATCGACGCCTCGGCCGGCCTGGTGGACAAGTCGCTGGTGGTGGTCGAGCCGGAGGTGCTCGGGCAGGCCCGGTACCGGCTGCTGGACAGTGTCCGCGCCTACGCCGCCCAGCGGCTGGCCGCCGCGGGTGAGGCGGGCGCCACGGCGGCCCGGCTGCGCGACTACGCGCTCGGCTTCACCGAGCAGGCCACGGCCGAGGCGATGGGCGAGACACCGGCCGACTGGACCACCACCGTTGACGTGTTCCGCCGGTACGACGTGGACGCGGCCAACCTGCGCCAGGTGCTCAGCTGGTGCCTGAACACCGGGGACGTGGCCCGCGGGCTGCGGCAGTGCACGGCGATGTGCCCGGTCTGGATCGTCCGCGGCCTGAGCGCCGAGGGCGAAGAGTGGTTCGCCCGGTGCCTGGCCCTCGACCGCACCGGGCTGTCCCCGGCGGTACTCGGCGCCGCGCTCATCGGGCGGGCCCAGCTGGCCCTGCCGAACGATCCGGCCAGCGCGCAGGCGTGGGCCCGGGAAGGCCTGGAGCTGTGCCGCCGGGCCGGCCAGCGGGCCTGCGCCGCGACCGCGCTGAACCTGCTGGCCGAGGTGGACCTGCACGCCGGGCGGCTGACCGAGGCCGGGCAGCATGCCGCCGAGGCGCTGGCGACCGCCCGGGCGGCCGGGCACGCCTGGAACGAAGGGTACGCGCTGGGCACGCAGGGAGCCTTGGCCGCGGCCAGCGGCCAGCTGCGCGAGGCCGCGCGGCTGGGTGAGGCGGCCCTGGCCGTGATGCGCGGCATCGACCAGCAGTGGGGCGTGGCCCGGACCCTGGTCGGGCTGGGCGCGCTGGCCCGGCTGCGCGGCGACCGCGCGGGTGCCCTGGATCGCTACCGGGAAGCACTGCCGATCCTGCGCGAGATCGACTCACGCCCGGACGTCGCCCGCTGCCTGGCCGGGATCGGCCGGATCGCGCTGGAGGCGGGCGAGGCCGGCGTGGCCCGGGAGCATCTGGCGGAGAGCCTGCGGCTGAGCCGGGTCACCGGGTCCCGGATTGGCGTGGCCCGCGGCCTGGAGGCGTTCGCCACGCTGGCCGGCCAGGACGGGGACGCCGCGCTCGCCGTGCAGCTCACCGCGGCCGCGTCGGCCCTGCGGGCGGCCGCGGGACGGCCGCCGCTGGCGCCGCCGCGGGTCCAGCGGCGGCTGGAGGCGGCCCGCTCGCTGGGCGCCGACGCGATCGCCGAGCTGTGGCGGGAGGGTGCGGCCCTCACCGCGGAAGCCGCCGTGGCGCTGGCGCTCCGGGCCACTCCCAGGGCCCGCGGCGGCGCTGGCGCCGGCGCGGCGGACCGGGCCGCCGCGCCACTGCGCCGGCTGGCCGCCGACGCCACGCTGACCCGGCGGGAGCGGCAGATCGCCGAACTCGTCACCCGTGGCTACAGCAACCGGGCCATCGCCGACGAACTGGTTATCAGCCCGGCTACCGCTGCCCGCCACGTTGCGAATATCCTGGCCAAGCTGGGCTTCACCTCGCGGGCCCAGATCGCTGCCTGGGCTGCGGGGAATGGGACAATTCCGCCGCCAGTGGCCCATGATCGGGGCAGCCGCCTGCCAAGCGCCCTTACCATGGACCGGGCCGGCCACTAGAGCGCCATTCACGAGGACGGGAAATGGGCAAGGCGAGCAGGGTCAAGCAGCAGAGCGCCCGGGAGCGGATCGCGGCGCAGCGGGCCGCGGAACGTCACCGGGAGCAGCGGATCCGGATGTACTGGTCCGGGGGCGCCATCGCGCTCGTGATCGTGGTCGTGGCCGCGTTCTTGCTCATCAAGAACCTGAACCACGGGTCGCCCGCCTCGGCCAGCACCGGCGGGGCCAGCGGCAGCGCCCTGCCGGCCAGCGTGACCAGGGACGTCGCCACGGTGCCGGTGGCGACGCTGGCCTCGGTCGGCGCGGGCACGGCCTACCAGAAGAGCGTGTCGGCGGTGTCCGCCCCCGCACTGACCTCGGGCGGCAAGCCGGAGGTGCTGTACATCGGGGCGGAGTACTGCCCGTACTGCGCCGCCGAGCGGTGGGCGATGGCGGTGGCGCTGAGCCGGTTCGGCACCTTCACCGGGCTGCACGGTATCCACTCCAGCAGCACCGACATCTACGCCAACACGCCCACGCTGACGTTTTACAAGTCCAGCTACACCAGCAAGTACCTCACGTTCAGCACCGTGGAGGAGCAGACCGTGAGCAAGGCCACGCTGCAGGCCCCGAGCAGCGCGCAGCAGGCGCTGATCACCAAGTACGACGCCCCGCCGTATGTCGCGCAGGCCAACGCGGGGGCCATCCCGTTCATCGACTTCGGCGGCAAGTACCTGGTGCACGGGTCGCAGTACGACCCGCAGCTGCTGGCCGGCCAGAGCTGGTCCCAGGTGGCGGCGGCGCTGCACAACCCGTCCAGCCCCATCGCCAAGGGCGCGGACGGCGCGGCCAACATGGTGACCGCGGCGATCTGCAAGATCACGAATAACCAGCCGTCCTCCGTCTGCTCGTCCGCGACGATCCAGAAGCTGGAAGGCCAGCTCTGATGGCCGCCCCCAAGCAGGCCCGTCCCGGGGCGGCGGCCAAGCCGTCCCGGGGCGGCGCGGCCGCCCCGGGACGGGGCGTGGGCGCCAAGCGGGACCGGGGCACCCGGGGCGGCCGGCCGGACGCCCCGGCCGTGGCCCAGCAGCGTCCCGGGAAGAAGCCGCCGGCCCGGCCCGGCCGCCCGGCCCGGCGCCCCGTGGCCGAGGCCGCGCCAGGCCCGTCCCCGATCCGGGTGCCGCCGCTGTGGCTGCAGCTCACCACCTGGGCGCTGGCCTTCGGCGGCCTCGGGGTGTCCAGCTACCTGACGATCGCGCACTACACCAGCTCCTCGATCCTGGCCTGCTCGGACAAGGGCCTCGTGAACTGCGGTGAGGTGACCACCAGCCCCGAGTCCGTAGTGTTCGGTGTCTTCCCCGTGGCCGTGCTCGGGCTGGCCTTCTACGTGTTCCTGGTGGCCGCTATGTCACCGTGGGCCTGGCGGGCGAAGTTCCCGGCGGTCGCCTGGATCCGGCTGGTGTCCGTGGTGGTCGGCATCGTATTCGTGCTGTACCTCCTCTACGCCGAGCTGTTCACGATCGGGGCCATCTGCCTGTGGTGCACCATCGTGCACGGGATCACGTTCCTGCTGTTCGTGCTCGTCGTGCTGAGCGCGGCCATGGGCTACGGGTTCCGCGACCCGGAGCCATCCCGCTGAGCCCGGCGGATCAGCTGGGCAGGGACGCACGGAGCGCCAGGACGCGGGCCACGGCGGCGGTGGCGGCCACCGGGCCGAGCTGCCCGCCGGCGTAGCCGCCGGCCAGCGCGGCGGCGGCCCGCTGGCCCTCGCCGACCCGGCGGCCGGCGCACAGCAGCAGGTCGTCCCCGGCCAGCGCGGCCAGCCGGGCCCGCCGGCCGATGCCGCCGAACGGCCCGAGCGCGGCCGCCTCCAGCGCGTCGGTCATCGTCACCCCGGCAAACCCGAGCCGCTGCCGCAGCTCGCCCTGGACCACCAGCGGGGACAGCCCGGCCGGGCGGCCCGGGTCCAGCGCCGGGTATACCGCCCAGGACAGCATGACCATGCGCAGCCCGGCGGCGATGGCCGGCCGGTAGGGCAGTTCGTCCGTGCCCCGCAGCATCGTGGCCGGCGTGGTCAGGGTCACCGGCTCATTGTCGGTGTCCTGGCTGCGGCGGGCCGCGCCGAGGCCGGGGAAGTGCTTCCCGACCGCGAGCACCCCCGCCGCCTGCTGGGCCGCGACGAACGCCGCGCCCAGCCGCCCGGCCCGCGGCGGGTTCCGGCTGTAGGAGCGGCCGTAGGCGGCGATGAACCCGGCCGGTGACCGGTACACGTCGAGCACCGGGGCCAGATTGACGTTGAGGCCCGCCGCGCGCAGGGTCCGGGCCGCGCCCGCACCCGCCTGGCGGGCCTGCTGTACCGGGTCGCGGGACTCCCCGATCTGCTGCTCGGACGCGGCTGGCGCACCGGGCAGCCGCCGGACCCAGCCGCCTTCCTGGTCGGCCATGAGCAGCAGCGGCGCATGCACCGGGCTGGTGGCGGCCGCACCCGCCCGCTGCAGTTCGCTGGCCACCGCGGCCAGGTGGGCGGGGCTGCCGATGTTCTGGGCGAAGAAGATCACCCCGGCCGCTTTCCCGTGGCTGATCAGTGAGAGCAGCGCGGTGGGCGGGGTGAGCCCGCGATAGCTGTAGATGATCCGCTGCCCGGCCAGCTGGGCCGGGGTCAGCCCGGCCGCGATCCGGTCCGCGGCCGGGACCGCGTGGATCGCGGCGGCCCGCGGCGGGCTGGGCGGGCGCACCGCCGCGGCGCCCGCGGTGATCACGGCCAGGCCAGCGGCCGCCGCCGCCACACTGCAGAGCATCATCCCTGGCCGCCGCCGGCGCGGCCGTGGCGTCCGGTGCTTCATCTGACTCCCCGGCTATTACTCTCCGCAACTCGATGAGCACGTTGAGTATCACACGGTCCTGGGGCCCGGAGCTGCGGAATGAGCCCACCCGGAGACTTGTTAGAGTGCCTAACTGTGAGCGGGACGCACCAAATCACCGGCCCGGACCAGCTGGCCGAGGCCGTGCTGGCCATCCTCCGGCTGCACCGCAGCCTGGAATGCGTCGACACCGGCCTCACCCCGGCCCAGTACCGGATCATGAAGCTGGCGGCGGCCGGTGGCGAGCGGTCAACCCGGCTGGCCCAGCGGCTGGCGGTGGCCAAGCCCACGCTGACCGCGATCGCGGACGGCCTGGTCGCGGCGGGCTACGCCGCGCGCACGGCGGAACCGGGCGACCGGCGGGTGGTCCGGCTGTCGCTGACGCCCGCGGGCCGCACGGCGCTGGCGGCGGCCGACGCCGCCTACGCAGACTGGCTCGGGCCGGTGCTGGCCGCGACCGGCCAGCCGGATGAGGTGCTGGACGCCCTGGGGCGGGTCGGCGCGGCGCTCACCGAGACCCGCCGGTCACGGCATGACGGGGATGGGAAGGGACGAGGACACGAACACGCGACGGCGCATCACGGCCCGCTGGCTCTCCAGCCGGAAGGAGGCAGCTGAGGCAACTGGGGCAGCTCCCGGAACTGGGCCCGGCTGGGTGCGGCGGCTCGGCCGGTACTGCTGGCGCTACCCGGGCACCACCGTGCTGGCCCTGGGCGGCACCCTGGTGGTGACCGCGGTCGCGGCCATCATCCCGCTGATCCAGCGGCAGATCGTCGATGACCTGACCGGGCAGGGCCACCCGGCGGTCTGGCCGCTCGCGGTGGCGCTGATCGGGGCCGCCCTGGCCAACTTCGCCGGCCTGTACCTGCGCCGGTACCGGGCCGGCCAGCTGTCCCTGGACGTGCAGCACGACCTGCGGACCGAGATGTTCGCGGCGCTGTCCCGGCTGGACGGACGGCAGCAGGACCAACTGCACACCGGGCAGGTGGTCAGCCGGTCGATCTCCGACCTCACCATGGTCCAGGCCCTGCTGAGCATGATCCCGATGCTGCTGGGCAGTGCGGTGCTGTTCGTTGCCTCCCTGGTCATCATGGCGGTGCTGTCGCCGCTGCTGACCGTCATCGCGCTGGCCGTCGGGCCCGCACTGTGGTTCATCTCGGTGGCCTCCCGGCGCCGGCTGTTCCCGGCCAGCTGGGACGCCCAGCAGGAGGCCGCGGCGGTAGCCGGGGTGGTCGACGGAGCGGTGACCGGGGTCCGGGTGGTCAAGGGGTTCGGCCAGGAGGAGCAGGAGATCAGCCGGCTCGAGCGGGCGAGCCGGCTGCTCTACGCCTCCCGGGTCCGCGCCGTCCGGCTCATGGCCCGGTACAACCCGGCCCTGCAGTCGGTCCCCGCGCTCGGCCAGGTCGGGGTGCTCGCCCTGGGCGGCTGGCTGGCCATCGAGGGATCGATCACACTGGGCACCTTCGTCGCCTTCTCGTCCTACCTGATCCAGCTGGTGGGCCCGGTGCGGGCGCTGGCCGCGCTGGTCACCACCGGCCAGGAGGCCCGGGCCAGCGTCATCCGGGTGTACGAGGTGATCGACTCCCAGCCGCCGCTGGCCGACGCACCGGACGCCACCGCCCTGCCCCCCGGCCCGGTCGGCATCGAACTCGACGACGTCAGCTTCGGGTACCTGCCGGGGCAGCCGGTGCTGCGCGGGCTGTCGCTGCGGGTCGCCGCGGGCGAAACCGTGGCCCTGGTCGGCACGGCCGGCTCCGGCAAGTCCACCATCACCCAGCTGCTGCCGCGGTTCTACGACGTCACCGGCGGCGCGCTGCGGATCGGCGGGCACGACCTCCGGGACCTCACCGCGGTCTCGCTGCGGGCCGCGATCGGCCTGGTCAGTGAGGACAGCTTCCTGTTCTCCGACACGGTCGGCGCGAACATCGGCTACGGGAAGCCGGACGCCAGCCACACCGCGATCCGCGCAGCCGCGCGGATCGCGGAGGCCGACGAGTTCATCGACGACCTGCCCGGCGGTTACGACACGGTCGTCGGCGAGCAGGGGCTGACCCTGTCCGGCGGCCAGCGGCAGCGGGTGGCCCTGGCCCGGGCGCTGCTCACCGACCCGCGCATCCTGGTACTCGACGACGCCACCTCGGCGGTGGACCCGCGGATCGAAGCGGAGATCCACACCCGGCTGCGCCAGGTGATGGCCGGGCGGACCACCCTGCTGATCGCGCACCGCCGGTCCACCCTGGAGCTCGCCGACCGGATCGCGGTCCTGGACGCGGGCCGGCTGGTCGACAGTGGCAGTCATGCCGAGCTCGAAGCGCGCTGCCCGCTGTACCGGGAGCTGATCACCGGTCCCGAGCCCGGCGACGAGCCGGCCGCCGCACCGAGGACACGGACGGGGCCCTGAGCGCCCGGCTGTGGCCGGCGGTGCCCCCGGCCCGGGACGGATCCGACGGGGACGGTCCCGCTCTCCCGGCGCCCCTCGGTGGGGGCGCGTCTCTCGCGGGGGGCGCGCTGCCCGGCACGGCCCGGCCCGGTGGCCAGGTCGGGGCCCGCGGCCGCGGCGCCGGCCGCGGTGGCGGCGGCGGGCTGGGCAGCATGATGGCGGGCATCCCCGCGTCCCCGGAACTGCAGGCCAAGGTGGCCGCGCTGCCGCCCGCCACCGATCAGCCCGGGGTGGACCAGGAGTGGGCCCGCGCCGCGGCACCGCGCTTCACGCTGCGCCAGGTACTCCGCCCGTTCGCGCTCGGCCTCATCGTCGGCCTGGTCCTCGACGCGCTCGACGCGCTGGCCAGCCTGGCCATGCCCGCGCTGGTCCGCGGGGGCATCGACCAGGGCGTCGAGGCGGGCGTGTTCC
This sequence comes from uncultured Actinomycetes bacterium, assembly GCA_963837515.1. Classification (GTDB taxonomy): domain Bacteria; phylum Actinomycetota; class Actinomycetes; order Streptosporangiales; family Streptosporangiaceae; genus RYN-230. The sequence continues at coordinate 538,392 of CAWINT010000005.1, read as the reverse complement.
GCACGGTGGCCGTCATCGCGGCGGTCGCCCTGGCCATCGTGCTGGGCGACTGGGTCATCAACGCGGTGCAGACCCTGGTCGTCGGGCGGAACGGCGAACGGGCGCTGTACACCCTCCGGGTGAAGATCTTCGCCCAGCTGCAGCGGCTGGGGCTGGACTTCTACGAGCGGGAGATGTCCGGGCGGATCATGACCCGGATGACGACCGACGTGGACGCGCTGTCCTCCTTCCTGCAGACCGGCCTGATCACGATGGTCAACTCCGGGCTGTCGTTCCTCGGCGTGCTGGCGGCGCTGCTGGTGATCAACCTCCGGCTCGGGCTGACCGTGCTGGTCTGGATCCCGCTGGTCGCCGCGGCCACCGTGGCGTTCCGCATCGTCTCCTCGCGGGCCTACACGGACGCGCGGGAGAAGGTGGCGGCGGTCAACGCCGACCTGCAGGAGAATGTGGCCGGCCTGCGGGTCGCCCAGGCCTACCGCCGCGAGGCGGTCAACCTGGCCCGGTTCACCGGCCTGAGCTGGGCGTACCGCCGGTCGCGGCTGCGCGCGCAACGATACATCGCGGTGTACTTCCCGTTCGTCCAGTCGCTGTCCACCGCGGCCAGCGCGCTGGTCCTGCTGGTTGCGGCCGGGCAGATGCGGGCGGGGCTGCTGAGCGCCGGGGCGCTGGTCGCCTACCTGCTCTACATCGACATGCTGTTCTCCCCGGTGCAGCAGCTGTCCCAGGTGTTCGACGGTTACCAGCAGGCCGCGGTCGGGCTGCGCCGGATCGGGGCGCTGCTGCGCACGCCGACCAGCACCCCGCAGGCGGCCGACCCGCGGCCGGCGCCGCCGCTGGCCGCCCGGATCGAGTTCCGCGACGTCCGGTTCAGTTACGCCGGCGCCCAGCGGCCGGCCCTGGACGGCGTGAACCTGGCGGTCGCGCCGGGCGAGACGGTGGCGCTGGTCGGGCAGACCGGGGCCGGGAAGTCCACCCTGGTCAAGCTGGTGGCCCGGTTCTACGACGTGACCGGGGGCGCGCTGACCGTAGACGGCGTGGACGTGCGGGAATACGACCTGGCCAGCTACCGGCGGCGGCTGGGAGTGGTGCCGCAGGAGCCGTACCTGTTCGCCGGGCCGGTCCGGGACGCGATCGCCTACGGGCGGCCGCAGGCCACCGACGCCGAGGTGACGGCGGCGGCCCGCGCGGTCGGCGCCATCGACATGATCGCCGGGCTGCCCGGCGGCTTCTGCCATCAGGTGGCCGAGCGCGGGCGCAACCTGTCCGCCGGGCAGCGGCAGCTGATCGCGCTGGCCCGGGCCTACCTGGTTGACCCGGACATCCTGCTGCTCGACGAGGCCACCGCCGCGCTGGATCTGGCGACCGAGGCAGCGGTGGTGACGGCCACCGAACGGCTGACCGCGCGGCGCACCACGCTGGTGGTGGCGCACCGGCTCAGCACCGCGGCCCGGGCCGACCGGATCGCCGTGGTGGACGCGGGCCGCGTCGTGGAGCAGGGCACGCACCTGGAACTGCTGGAAGCCGGTGGGCACTACGCCCAGCTGTGGGCGGCGTTCACCGGGGCGGCGCTGGTGGCGTGACCGCCGGGCCCGGCGCGGTGCCCACCTGCTGCCGGGCGGCGCGGCACAGTCCGGCGAGTTCTTCGGCGAGCCGGGCCGCCGCCGGGCCGTCCCAGTCCCGGAACTCCGCGCACACGTGCCGCCCGGCGGCGTCCAGGGCCACCGTGGCCAGCGCCAGGCGGCGCTGTACCGGCCCACTGACCAGGCGGATGCTCTGCACCTTGGCCAGCGGCAGCCAGGTGGTGACCCGGCGGACCCGGCCGTTCACGCCCAGTACGGTCCCGTGATCGTGCCCGGCGGCCAGGAAGTGGAAGCTGAGCGGCGCCTTGGCGGCGGCCCGCCGCGGCGGGCGGCGCACCGGCGGTGGCTCCGCCCCGATCACCAGCCGCATCAGCTCGGCCGCCGTGGCCCGCGGGCCGACCGGCAGCAAGGTCTTGCGCATCCGGCCCGACCCGTCGGCCCGGTCGCGCCCCGGTGACCCGGCCACGTCGATCTCCAGCCGGCACCACCCCAGCGGGCGCCACAGCAGCGGCTCGATCATGCGGACGGCCTGTACCCGCGACCTCGGGATCGTCTCGGCCACGGTGCCGAGCAGCCCACGGCGGATCCGGATCCCGTCCGGGGCGTGCGCCACGGTGAAGCCGTACTCGGTCGCGATCCGCCGCCACACCACCGGTGCCAGCGTGATCAGCCAGAGCACGGCGGTGCCGCCGGCGGCCGCGTCCGCGACCGGGAACTCGACGGTCACGACGATCGCCGCCACGCACAGCGCAGCGATCAGGCTGGCGCTGGACGCGGCCACCGAGCCGACCAGGCGGCCGGCCGGCACGACGGCGAGCACCGCCTCAGCCGGTTCCGGGGTGGCCGGGTCGAGCCCATGGTGCGCGGCGAGCAGCCGGGCCCGCAAGTCGAGCGCGGCCTGCTCGGGCAGGTAGGCGAGACGGCCGTCGGCGTGGGCGGACCCGGCCAGCCGGACCCGCAGCTCAGCCAGTCCCAGCGCGCGGGCCAGGAAGGGCCGCACTACGTTGACCGCCTGGATCCGGGCCACCGGCAGCTGCCGCGAGTCCCGGCGCAGCAGACCGGTCTCGATGCGGAGCGTGCCCGGCTCCAGCTTCCAGCGGGTGACCAGCCAGTTGACCACCGCACCGGCCGCGACGGCGACCGCCACCACGCCGTCGTACAGATGGGCGCCGCCGTCCTGGCCGAGCCGGCCGTACTGGGACAGGCCGACCAGGGCGAGCACGCCGACGGCGGTCCGGCCGGACCGGATCAGCGGGGACAGCGGGTGCAGCCGGTGCCAGCCGTCGGTTCCCGGGCCGCGACCGGGTGGACCGCCCCCTGCCTGGACGCCCCGCATCGGGCCGCCCCGCATCGGGCCGCCCTGCACCGGGCCGCCCTGCACCGGCCCACGGCTGCCCGGCGCTCCGCTCACAAGCCGGCCGCCTTGGCCTCCCCGAGCGCGGCCAGCCGGTCCCGGAGCCGCGCCGCTTCGTCGCGCTCGAGGCCGGGGATCCGCGCGTCGCTGGCGGCCGCCGCGGTGTGCAGTTTGACCGTGGCCAGCCGGAACAGGCGCTCCACCGGGCCGGCCGTCACGTTGACGAACTGCATCCGGCCGTAGGGCACCACGGACTGCCGCCGGACCAGCACGCCCCGGGAGACAATGAGATCGTCGTCCCGCTCGGTGTAGCTCCACGCGCGGACCCGGCGCCAGAGGAACCACGCGGCCAGCACCGCGCCGGCGGCCAGCGCCACCGCGGCGGCCGCGCCGGCCGCCGGGCCGGCCGCTAAGCCGACTCCGGTCCCCGCGGCCAGGGCCGCCACCGCCGCCGCGCCGGCCAGTTGCAGGCAGCGCATCTGCCACAGCCGGGGAGAAGGTGATCTAGGCGCCGCGGCAGCCGGGTCGGGCATGCCCAAACGCTACCGGACCGGGCCAAACGACCGCACTACCATGAGGGGACCCAGGAAGGAGCACCGTGGGCGAGACCAGCAGGCCCTTGGCCATGATCGGTGACATCACCTCCTCGTCGATCGACTCGGTGACCACGCTGATCCGGCCCTACGTCCGCCGCACACCGGTGCTGCGCCTGGACCGGGCCGAATTTGGCCTGCGAAGCGGCCCGCTCGTGCTCAAGCTGGAGCAACTGCAGCACTCCGGATCGTTCAAGGCCCGGGGTGCGTTCGCCAACCTGCTGCTCCGGGCGGTCCCGGAGGCCGGCGTGGTGGCCGCCTCGGGCGGCAATCACGGGGCGGCGGTGGCCTATGCGGCGCGTGAGCTCGGCGTCGCGGCCCACATCTTCGTCCCGGACGTGTCCTCGGCCGCCAAGATCGAGCGGATCCGCGGCTACGGAGCCGACCTGGTCGTGGGCGGCGCCAGCTACGCCGAGGCGCTGGCGGCCAGCGCCGGATGGGCGGCCGGCCGCGGGGCGCTCCCGGTGCCGGCGTTCGACCAGCCGGAGACCATCCTGGGCGCCGGGTCGCTCGGCGCGGAACTCCGCCAGCAGGCCCCGGACACCGCCGTCGTGCTGGCCAGCGTCGGCGGCGGCGGGCTGCTGGCCGGGATCTGCGCCGCGTGTGTGGGCTGGGCCCGGGTGGTCGGGGTCGAGCCGGCGGGGGCCCCCACCCTCACCCGGGCGCTGGCTGCCGGCCATCCGGTGGCTACCGAGATCGGCAGCGTGGCTCTCGACTCACTGGCCCCGCGGCGGGTCGGCGAGCACACCTTCGCGGTGATCGCCGAGCACGCCTGCGGCACCGTCCTGGTCGACGACGCGGACATCCGCGCCGCCCAGCGGGTGCTGTGGGACCAGCTGCGGCTGGTCGCCGAGCCCGGTGGCTGCGCCGCGCTGGCCGCGCTGACTTCCGGCCGGTATCAGCCGCAGCCGGGCGAGGTGATCGCCGTGGTGATCAGCGGCGCCAACACGACCGCGGTGGATTTCAGCCGGTGATCTCAGGGCGGGCTGGACGACGGCGGCCCCGGCGATGCCGGGCTGGGTGACGGCGCGGCCGACGACGGCGCGCCCGACGACGTCGGGCTGGGCGATCCAGAACCGCCCGGCCCCGGCTGGAACCCGCCCTGCTGCGGACCGCCGCTCTGCGGGCTGCCTGGCTGCGGGCTGCCTGACTGCGGGCTGCCTGGCTGCGGACCGCCCGGCCGCAGGCCCAAGCGGTGGTGCCGGCGCCGGGCCGGGTACGCGCTGGCCGGGGCCCAGTCCTCGGACGGTGACGCCACCCGCGGGGAGGCGGTGACCACCGCGTGCCGGTGCCTGGGCGGCCGGGATGCGGTAGCCGGCCCGGCCGGGGACGCCCAGCTGCTCTTCCCGGCGTGGCCCGGCGGGCTGGGCACCGCCGTCGCCGCGGGTGCCCCGATCGTGTCGTGCGCCAGCCGCTGGACGGGGGCGGGCAGGACACCGGTGTAGGCGCCGAGGGTCAGCGCGCCGAGCACGGCCGCACCGGCCGCGACCGCGGTGGCCGGGCCGACCGCGCGGAGCAGCGCCATGGTGCGCCCGCCCGGCCGTGGCGCGGCCAGGCGGTAGCGGCGCAGCGGCCTCGCGCGCAACTCGGCCAACGCACGGGCCTCGGCCCCCAGCTCGCCGCGGTCCGGCGGCGCGGTCAGCGCGGACAGCACGTCGGCCACCGGCCGCCAGGCCGGGTCATCCGGGACCAGCCGCCCGCGGCTGGCCAGCAGCGCATCGAGGGCTTGGTCGCTTTCCGCGCGGCCGGGGGCCGCCCCAGCGGGCCCAGCCCCCGGGCCGGGGGTGCGCCGGCCGAAGCGACGTTGACGAGGTCCCATGTCACTGGCGGAAACGCTGCGCCGGGTCACGGCGTTACACCCGCGGTGGACAACGTCTCGGCCAGCCGCCGCAGGCCACGGTGCGCCGCCACGCGGACCGCCCCGGGGCTGCGGCCGACGAGCCGGGCCACCGCGTCGTTGTCCAGCCCGGCCAGGACCCGCAGCAGGATCACCTCGGCCTGCAGCCGGGGCAGCGTGCCGACCAGCGCGATCGCCGCGGCGGTACTCAGCCGTTCCAGGACCACGTCGGCGGTGTCCGCGGTGGCCGGCTCCGCCGCCGAGGGTATCTCGGCGACCGGGACGGCCGGCCGCCGGGACCGGTACCGCCCGTGGTCGATAGCCCGCCGCCGGGCGGTGGTGAACAGCCACGCCCGCCACGCGGCCTCGTCGCCGCGGAAGCCGCCCAATCCCCGGGCCACCTGCACCCACGTGTCGGCGGCGACGTCCTCGGCTACCTCCGGCGCGATCACCCGCAGGTAGCGCAGCAGCGCCGGGTTGGCATCCCGCCACAGCACGGAGAACGACCACTCCTCCCCGCGCTGGGCGGCGGCGAGCAGCGCCGGGAATGTCTCGCCGATCACGAAGCCGAGTATCCGCGTGGCTGCACCCGGTGCGCAGGGGATCGACGATTCATGCCGGATTTGCGAAGCCGGCTACCGGCCGCCGATATCTTCGCTCCACACTTCGGGGTACCGACGCTGGAATTCCCGCATAACGGCCACACAGTCGCTGTCATCCAGCACCGTCACCTCGACGCCGCGGCTGGTCAGGAAGGCGGGATCGCCCGGGAAGCTGTGCGCCTCACCGACGACCACCCGGGGGATCTGGAACAGCAGGATGGCCCCGCTGCACATCGGGCACGGCGAGAGGGTGGTGTACAGCGTCATCCCGCGGTAGGAGGGCCGCCGCCCCGCATTGCGCAGGCAGGCGATTTCGCCGTGGGCGATGGGGTCACCGCGCTGCACGCGCTCGTTGTGCCCGGCGGCGAGGAGCTCGCCTCCGGTGGCCAGCGCCGCGCCGACCGGCACGCCGCCCTCCGCCAGGCTGGCCCGGGCCTGCTGCAGCGCCGCCGCCATCATCCGCGCATCGACTTCGGCCTGCCCGGCCGGTGCCGTGGTCATAGGACGAGCGTAGCGGGGCCGGGGGCGCCGGGCGTCACACCGCACGCAGCGTCACCGCGAGCAGGTAGCCGTTCAGCACGACGATCACCGCGGTGACCAGCCCGGCCGCCACGGTGGTGAGCCGGCGGTTCACCAGCGCGCCCATCACGTCGGCCCGGCGGGTCAGCAGGACCAGCGGGACCAGCGCGAACGGGATGCCGAACGACAGCACCACCTGCGAGATGACCAGGCTGCCGGTGGTGGGCAGGCCCAGCTCCAGCACCGCCAGCGCGGGCAGCATGGTGAGGGCGCGGCGCAGGAACACCGGGATACGCCGGCCGATGAAGCCCTGCATGACCACCTGGCCCGCGTACGTGCCCACGCTGGAGGAGGACAGCCCGGAGGCGAGCAGCGCGGCCGCGAAGGCCAGCGCGGCACCCCCGCCGACCAGCTGGCCCAGCTCGGCGTGCGCCGCGCTGATGGAGTCCAGCGCCTTCCCGCCCACCTGGCTGGCCATCGCCGCCGCCACTATCAGCATGGCCAGGTTGACCAGCCCGGCGGCACCCAGCGCCACGAGCACGTCGAGCCGCTGGAAGCGGAGCAGCTCGCGCCGCTCGGCGTCGTCGTGACAGGTCACCCGGGACTTCGTCAGGGCGGAGTGCAGGTAGATGACGTGCGGCATCACGGTGGCCCCGATGATCCCGGCGACCAGCAGCGGGCCACCCTGGCCGCCGAAACCGGGCACCATCCCGCGGGCCAGCGCCCCCGGGTCGATCCGCACCGCGGCCAGGTCGTAGGCGAAGCCCAGGGACACGATTCCGAGCAGGGCGCAGATGGCCAGCTCGAAGCGGCGGTAACCGCGCTGGTCCAGGGCCAGGATGCCGAAGGCCACGAGCGCCGTCAGCGGCCCGGCCGCCCGCAGCGGCACGTGGAACAGCAGGTTCAGGCCCAGCGCGGCCCCGACGAACTCAGCCAGGTCGGTGGCCATGGCGATGATCTCGGCCTGCACCCACAGGCCACGGGACACCGCCCGGGGCAGCCGCTCCCGGCACAGCTCGGGCAGGTCCCGGCCGGTGGCCACGCCCACCTTCGCGGACAGGTACTGAACCAGCATGGCCATCAGGTTCGCCACCACGATGACCCACGCCAGGGAGTAGCCGAATTCCGCCCCGGCTGAGACGTTGGTCGCGAAGTTCCCGGGATCGATGTAGGCGACCGCGGCCACGAACGCGGGGCCGAGCAACGCGACGATGCCACGGAAGCGGCCCCGCGAACGGAGCAGCCGCAGCCCGCTCTGCGGGGCTGGCGATCCGTTCCCGGCCGGCAGGCGCAGCGCGGGGTCTGCCGCCATGGGCCGGCCGCGCTAGCCGACCGACGGGCCGAGGCCCAGTGACTGCGGCGTGCTGGAATCCGGGGACGGCTGGTTCAGACCCTCATCCAGCGGGCCGTACTCGGTCATCAGCGCGCGGCTGCCGCCCCACGGCGTCTGCTCCTCGGCCACCAGCGTGTTCGTAGTGAGCAGCAGGCCGGCCACGGAGGCGCCGTTCTGCAGCGCGGACCGGGCCACCCGGAGCGGGTCGATGATGCCCATCTCAACCATGTTGCCATAACGGCCCTGCAGCGCGTCGAAACCCTCGTCCGGGCCGAGCTGGGAAACCCGTTCCACGACCTCCTCACCGGAATAGCCGGCGTTGGCGGCGATCAGGTAGGCGGGCGCGGTGAGCACCCGGCGGACGATCTCCACCCCGGCCGCGTAGTCGTCCTTGACCTGCAGGTCGTCGAGCGCGCCCTTGGCGTGCAACAGTGCCGCGCCGCCGCCGGCCACGATGCCCTCGGCCATCGCCGCCCGGGTCGCGGCCAGCGCGTCCTCCACCCGGTGCTGCAGTTCCTTGAGCTCGGCCGGGGTCGGCGCACCAACGTTGATCATGGCGACCTTGCCGGACAGCGCGCCGATCCGCTCGGTGAGCACGTCCTCGTCCATCCCGATCGTGGCCCGTTCCAGCTCGGCGCGCAGCTGCCCGAGCCGGAACTCCAGGGCTTCCGGTGAGCCGTAGCCGCCGATGATCGCGGTCTGGTCCGCCGTCACCCGGACCTGCCCGGCCCGGCCCAGCTGGTCCAGCGTCATCGTCTCCAGGCTGAACCCGGAGTGCTTGCTGCAGACCATGCCACCGGTGATAGTGGCGATGTCCTCCAGCTTGTGCAGTCGGCGGTCGCCGAAGCCGGGGGCGCGCACCGCCACGCACTGGAACACCCCGTTGACGTGGTTGTGCACCAGCATGGACAGCGCGGTGCCCTCCACGTTCTCGGCCAGGATGACCAGCGGCCGCGGCGCGCGCATGATCTTGTCCAGCAGCGGCATGAGCTGCTGGACCTTGCTGATCTTCTCGCTGCACAGCAGGAGGTAGGGCTCGTCGATGACGGCTTCCAGGCTGGCCGGGTTGGTCACCATGTACGGCGACACGTACCCGTTGTCGAACTCGAAGCCCTCGATGAAGTCCACCGACATGCCGTTGCGGTCGGACTCCTGCACGGTGACGACGCCCTCGTCGCCCACGGTGTGCAGCGCCCGCGCGATCACCGCGCCCACCGTCTCGTCATCGTTGGCCGAGATGGAGGCGACCCGCTGGTAGTCCTCCTCGGTGGCCACCGGGTGCGCGACCTGCTGCAGATGGCTGACCAGCCGGTCCACCGCTATGTCGATGCCCCGCTTGACCAGGACCGGGTTAGCGCCCGCACCGATCGCCTGCATGCCCTCGCGGACGATCGCCTGGGCCAGCACGGTGGCCGTGGTGGTGCCGTCACCGACGATGTCGTTGGTCTTGATCGCCGCTTCCTTGACCAGCTGCGCGCCCATGTTCTCGAACTGGTCGGCCAGGTGGATCTCGCGGGCGATCGTCACGCCGTCGTTGGTGACCACCGGCGAGCCGGTGATCTTCTCCAGGATGACGTTGCGCCCCTTGGGCCCCAGCGTTGACTTTACGGCCTCGGCCAGCTTGTCCACCCCGGCCAGCAGCAGGCTGCGAGCGTCCGCGCCGAACCGCAGTTCCTTAGCCATTCAGTCCTCCTTGACAGTGGGCTCGGGCGCTCAGGGGACGAGGATCGCGCGGCCGCGGACCCGCCCGGCGTCCAGGTCGGCGAGCGCTTCCGCCGCCGCGTCCAGCGGGTAGGTCCGGGTGTGCAGGGTGACCTTGCCCGCCTGGGCCAGGGCCATCAGTTCCGCCAGTTCGTTGTAGGTGCCGACGATGTTGCCGATGACGTTGCGCTCGGTGGAGATGATGTCCAGGGTCGGGATCTGCAGGGTGCCGCCGTAGCCGATGACGAAGTACGACCCGCCCGGCGCGGTCATGTTCCAGCCGTCCATCTCGGCGCCCTGCTCGGCTACGAAGTCGAGGACGACCTCGGCGCCGTTCCCGCCGGTCAGCTCCGCCGTCGCGGCGACGTGCCCGCCGTCGCCGACCACCGTGTGCTGCGCGCCCAGCTGCTCGGCCAGCTTGAGCGCCTCCGGGTTGCGGTCCACCACGATGATCCGCGTGGCGGTCAGCGTGGCCAGGCACTGGATGCCGATGTGGCCCAGGCCGCCGGCGCCGATCACCACGCAGGTGGTGCCGGGATACAGCAGCGGGATGGCCTTGCGGACCGCGTGGTAGGCGGTGATGCCTGCGTCGGCCAGGGCCGCGACGTCCTCGGGCCGGGTCTGCGGATCCAGCTTGACGCAGGCCCGGGCCGAGGTCAGCAGGTACTCCGCCATCCCGCCATCGGTGGACAGCCCGGGGAACGTGCTGTTCACGCAGTGCATGTCGTCGCCGGCCCGGCAGGCGTGGCACAGCCCGCAGGTGGGCGTCGGGTGCAGGATCACGGTGTCGCCGACGGCCACGTTGGTCACCGCCGAGCCCACTTCGTGGACCCAGCCGGCGTTCTCATGCCCCAGGGTGTAGGGCAGCGGCGTGTGCATCCGCTCGTCCCATTGGCTTTCCATGATGTGCAGGTCGGTCCGGCACACGCCGGCCCCGCCGATCTTCACGATGACGTCCAGCGGGCCCGTGATCGTGGGCTCCGGGACCTCGTCGATCACTGGCATCTGGTGGAACGCATGCAAGCGGACGGCCTTCACTGGTCCTCCTCCTCGCCGGATGGCTGTTCCCCGACCCCTCGGGTGCCCTGGTAACGGTGCCGCAGCATGCCGCGGCAGATCCCCGAGTTCGCCTCCAGGCTGACCCGGGTGGTGTGGGCCCGGCGCAGGTGCAGCGGGACCGCCTCGGACGCCAGCCGCTCCCCCGTCACCGGGTCGATGAGCAGCGGCGCGTCGTCGCCGGCCGGCAGTCCCAGCTCCGCCCGGCGCTGCCGCAGCCGGCCCAGCGCGCCGGTCGGGGGCGCCTGGCCGAGCGTCAGCGCGGCCAGCTGCGCCGGGGCTGTGCCGTCCGCCACCAGCGGGCGGCACACCTGGTCGGTGCCGGCCATGACCGCCTTGCGCAGGAAGTCGGCGCGCAGCCCGTCCAGCTCGCCCACGGCCTCGCCGTCGAACGTGCGGGCGAACCCGGCGTGCGCGGCCACTCCGCCGTTGATGGCGTCGGACGCGAAGTGCTCCTCCAGCACGATCCGCGTCTCCCGCACGCCCGCCAGGGCCGACACCGCGTCGTAGGCGTCGGCCACCATGAGGAAGGCGAAGTTGGGCGCGCAGAAGTAGGTGGGCAGCCGTAGCCGCACCTCAGCCTGGCCGTCGGCGGACAGCCGGGCCGCCGCGACGAACCCGAGCGTGGTGATCGGCTCGTCCAGCTCCGGGTCACGGACGCCCGCCAGCGCCGCGAGAACACGGCCGGCGCTGGCCGGGGAGGTCGTGTCCCTCCCCGGGCCGGCACCCTGCGACGTGGCGGTGGTCTGGGCCGTCATGCCCCCGTGACCGCGTGCGCGTCGTCGACCAGCTGGGCGTCCTCCTGCGCCGCCGGCGTGCCGGCGCTCTCCGGCAGCCGGAACTCGGCCGGCACCTCGATGCCGTACAGCCGGGCCGCGTTCAGGCCGAGGATTTTCTTCTTGCCCGCCGTGGTCAGCCGCGGGTAGTCGGAGAATTCCTCACGGTCGGGCATCTCCCAGTCCACGAAGCCCTCGATCTGCCACTTGGGCTCCCAGATGCCGTAGTCGCTGCCGAAGGTCATCTTGTCCTCGCCGACCCAGAACAGCAGCTCACCCATGACCTTGGCGAAGAAGTTCGGCCGGGCGTGCATGAGGCCGCCGATGACCACGGACAGGCCCGCGTACACGTTGGGCTCCTGGGTGGCCATGAAGCAGAAGTCCTCGATGCGCGGCAGGCCGACGTGCTCCACGATGAAGTTCAGGTCCGGGAAGTCCGTCGCCGCGTGGTCTACGTCGGACACGTCAAAGGAGTCCTTGTCCAGCGGCCAGATCGTCGGGCCCTTGTGCACGTGGACGTTCTTGATGCCAAGGTTCTGCGCCGCTTCGAGGTAGCGGTACGCGCCCGGGTCGCTCAGCTTGTAACCGCGCGAGCCGTTGTTCCACTCGGCGGTGTACAGCTTCACGCCCTTGGACCCGTATTCCTCGACGTTGCGCTTGAGCTCTTCCAGGCCCGCGTCGCTGTCCCGGGGATCGAAGTTCGTGTTGTAGATGAACTTACCGGGGTGCTTGCGGCCCATCTCATTGTTGCGCCTGGTGGTGTTGAAGCCCTCCGTGTACCACTCTTTCAGGTCGGTCGGCTGGAAGATCGCCACGTCCACGTGACCGTCCTCGAAGACGTCCTTCATCAGGTCGTCCTCGGAGTACTTCATGAAGTGCTCGATCGACCAGTGCGTCTCGGGCGGCCCGAGCCCCTGATAGGCGTGGAAGCACTCGATCCAGCCCTTGGCGTATTGTTCCGCCCCCGGCACCCAGTTGTCCGGCGCGGCGTTCCAGAAATGCATGTGGCTGTCCACCACGAAAAACTTCTCGCCATTCTTTTCGTACACTGTCTCTCCCGATCGCGCTCTCGTCTTTGGGCTGGACCGAGTGCCTCGTGCGCTCTGCTAGTTCTTCGACGCGACCAGGTCGAAGCCGAGGTATTCGGCGGCGTCTTCCGGGTTGGCGAACATGATCGTCCGGTCGTCCTCGTGGATCATCCGGCCGTAGTGCGTGGACATGTTCTCCTCGAACTCCGCGGCGTCGAAGAAGCCCGGTTCCTCGCCGAGCGCCTCGGAGATCTCGTCGTAGTCGAAGTCCATGCGGCCGACCGCGTCCACCCGGATCATCGACGGCAGGTAACGCACCGTCACGTTCGGCTTTTCCTTCATGACCTCGGCCACGACCACGCCGATCTGGTTGTTCATCAGCGTGACGCCGCACTGGTTGGATGCGGTGTTGTCGGATTTGAACGGGCTTTCCGCGGTCTTGAACGTGCTCACTGGGCCAGCTCCTTCGGTGTGTCCAGGCCGAGATCGGAGAGGATGCCGCTGAACCGGGCCTTCGCCGCGTCCAGCGCGTCTTCGAACCGCGGTGGCTTCGCTTCCGGCTGCGACCAGATCGGCTGCAGCGTCCGCATGGCGGTGATCGCCCGCGGGGTCCAGGTGGACAGCCACTCCTGGAGGATGCCCTTGTTGTGCCCGGCGAATTCGCGGTCATTGGTGAGCAGCTCGAACATCGCCCGGGTGTAGCGCAGGTCCCGCTCGGCGAAGTCGTACTCCTCCGCTCCGACCAGGGTCGGCGTCACGAAGTCGCCGTTGCGGGGGGCGGCGTGCTGCACCAGGCTGCTCCGGAACGGCTCGCCGACCAGCGGCTCGAACACCACGTTGGCCGCGAAGATGGCCTCGGCCCAGTCGTTGATGCCGGTCAGCCCCTCGGCGACCTCGCGCACGCCCTGCCAGGCCGGGTCGTTGTTCCAGACGTCCAGGTGGGCGGTGCCGTCGAAGCGTTCCATCTCCTCGCCGAGGGTCAGGTTGTACAGCGCCAGATCCTGGGCAGCCCGGATCTTGTGCATGCTGTTCACCGCCATCGCGGTGTTGTGCATGTTGGTCGGCCCACGCCGGTTGGCGTTGGCGAACAGGTACAGGCCGAGGCCGTGGTCCACGTGCATCCACGCCCCGACATTCCGCTCGACGAACGTCACCCAGCTCTGGTTCCACTGGTCAAACGCCTTTGCCTGCCGTGCCGCCTCAACGTTCTGGTTGAGCTGGCGCACCACGTTGGCGTTGTACCGGTAGAGAGTGAGTTCCCATTCCTCGTTGGGGTCGCGGAACTCATGCCAGCCGTGCGCCGGCCAGTCATAGCCCTTGCCTCCCGACCCGGGGTAGCGTTCCGGCTCCGGCCGGTCCGAGCCCCATGCCTTGAGCACTGTCCAGTCCAGCGGGTACCCGCCCCGGCCGTCGGAGAAACCGTAGAGCCAGCCCTGGGCGAGGTAGTGCCGCGGGTCCGGCTGCACCTCGACGGTCACGTCCTCGTAGTGGGTCTGCTTGCGCTTGGCCGGCGTGTAGTAGTTGAACCGCCGGGCGCCCGAGTCCGGAAATTCCTTGGCCCCGGCTTCCGCGTCGGTGAAGACCGGCTTGGGAACGCTTCGTTCGGTAGGCGCGGTTGTCATGAGGTCTCTCCTTCGGGATCCCCGGTGGTGGTGAACTTGTCGAAATAGATACGCTTTTCCTCGACGCCCAGCTGCTGCAGCAGCGGCACCGCCGCCTCCACCATGGGTGGCGGCCCGCAGACGTAGGCGTGCGCCCCGGGCAGCTCGCTGGCCAGCCGCTTGACCACGTCGGTGACCAGGCCGCGCTCGCCGTCCCACTCCGCGTCGCCGTCCGCGTCGGACAGCGCCGGGATGAAGCGGAAGCCCGCCAGGGTCTCTTCGAGCCGGCGCAGTTCCGGCTCGAAGCAGAGATCCTGCCGGGTCCGGGCGCCGTAGAAGAAGGTGGCCTTGCGCTGCACGCCGCGCTCGGCCATCGACCGGAGCAGCGACAGGATGGGCGCCAGCCCGGCGCCGCCGCCCACGAAGACCAGGTCGCTGTCGCCTTCGCGGAGCGTGAAGACGCCGAACGGCCCGGTCAGGTCGAGCCGGTCCCCCTCGGCCAGCTTGTCGGCCAGGAACCGGGAGAACCTGCCGTCCGGGTAGACCTTGATGACGAACTCCAGCAGGCCGCTTTCGCGGCTGGAGGTGTTCGCCATCGAGAACGACCGGACCTCGTCAGTGCCCGGGATGGCCAGGTCCATGTACTGGCCGGGGAAGAACTTGACCTCCGCCGGCTCGATCAGCCGCAGCACCAGGTGCCGCATGTCGTGGGTGACCGGATCCTTGGACACCACTTCCGCGACGGCCTGCTGGATGGGCAGCCCGGAACGGATCATCTCCTCGTCGTAATTGAGCAGCTCGATCGTGACGTCCTCGTAGGCATGCGCACGGCAGAGCAGCGTGTAGCCCTCTTCGAGCTCGTAGTCGGGGAGCGCGAAGGTCGAGTAGCGATCGTGCTCGATATCCTCACCCTCGAGGATGAACGACTTGCAGGAGGCGCACTGCCCCTCCTTGCACCCGTGCATGAGCATGATGCCCTGCTCGGCAGCGGCCCGGAGGATCGTCTGCTCCTCGCTGACTTCGATCTCGATGCCGACCGGCTCGAACCGGACGACATGCTTGTCGGCCATGGCTCCCTCGTGGTGCACGGTGGTGGATGGACCGGGATGGACGCGGCACGCGGGCGCGCGAGGCCCCCGTGGTAGGGAGGGGGCCGCAGGGCTGCACCTGCGGCCCACCTCCCGGCTGGTGGGACCGGTGACCGGTCAGGCGTCCGCAGGCGCTGGGCGGCCTGCCGGGCCCCCACGGTTGTAGTCCGCCTGGAACGCGGCACGCTGCTCCGGTGTCATCTCGTTGAGCAGGACGTTCGGGCTCTGCACCTCGGGCATCCGGCGCAGGTGGTCCAGCGTCCACATCTTCTTCGGGTCCAGGTCCAGGTGCGGCTGGGCGACCAGCGTCTTCCCGTCGTCGCGCACATAGCCCATGTCGGAGACCACGTCGGCCCAGTTCCAGCCGTGGTACAGGGTCTCCCATTCGCGCTTGCCGATGAGCTGGCCCATGTTGGGGGTGGACCGGCCCTGGTAGGTGGGCCGGAACGCTTCCACGTCGGTCCACCGGCAGGCCTCGTGGCAGTAGGTCCGGACCTGGCCGTTGACCTCGTCCATGACCATGTCCTCGCGGACCAGGCACGGGACCATGCAGGTCCAGCAGCGGTGCGGGTACACGTAGTTGACGTCCTCGGCCACGATCGGGTGGTGCCCGTTCGGCCGCGACAGCCGGTTGTAGTTCTCCCACCACTTGCCGTAGCGGTCGTACCAGCCCGGGTACTTGTACTCGAACCACTCGAAGTCGGCGTCGGTCATCGGGTCGATCCGCCAGTAGTTCGCGAGCCAGCCGGTGGCGAAGAACTGGGCGACCTCGTGTACGTAGCCCTTGTTCCAGATCTGGTTCCACGCCTCTTCGATGAGGTCGTGCGGGATGACCAGGCCGTACTTCTCCAGCGGCACCAGATAGCTGCGGTAGTAGTCGTCGTAGATCCACCGGCGCCACATCTCGGCGTAGGACTCGCGGTCCTTGCGCCGGTCCTTGGTGCCGTACTCGATGAACGTGCCGATGGCCGCGTCCACCACGCGGTGGTTGTTCCACCACGCGTAGCGCAGGTCACGCTCGAGCAGCTGGTGGTTCTCCTCGTCGGCCAGGGCCATGAGGAGGGTGGCGTAACCGTTGCTGATGTGCCGCGACTCGTCCGACTGCACCGAGTGGAACACGGTCGGCAGCAGGTAGTCGCCGTTGGCGGCGGCCTCGGCCGGCATGGCCACGAACAGCGTGTTGGTGAACGCGGTCTCGGCCACGATCGTCAGGTAGATGCTCGCCGCGGTGATCGCGTCACCGGTGATGAAGCCCTCAGCGAACTGCCGGCCGATCGTGCCGCAGTAGTCGTTCTGGAAGTTGCGGAGGCTGTTGTTGAAGCCGGCCGGGTCGATGTAGTTGTTCATGTACAGGCGCTTGAGGTTCTGCTGGATCGTCGAGTGCCGGACCTCGTCGATCATCTGGATGGCCTGGCCGTTGTGCAGTTCCGGGTTCGGGACGTTGCGGAACAGCAGCGGCATGGCCCGCGCCGCGGAAATCTCGGGCAGCGGGATGATGGACAGGAACAGCTTCTGCCACTCCAGCCAGCGCTCCTGCACCTGGCGGAACATGTTGCCGCGGATCGCGCCGTCCTGCGCGCCGTAGACCCGGTGGTCCTTTTCCTCCTGCATGGGGAAGTAGGAGCGTAGGACCTGCTTGAGCGGGTCCTTCTTCTGCGCCTTGCGGAACGTGTAGTCAGTTCCATACTGCGATACCGGCTCGTGGTACATCGGTTCCCAGGAGAGTTCCTGGATTTTCGCGTGGGCCTTGGCCACACTCTGGCGACTCATGGTCACCCCTTTCCCCTTCGTGGGATCCCTGCCGTGCAAGTCCCTTGGGCGGAATAACAACCTGTAAATGAGCCGGCCGGGCTCTCATCATGAGACAGGGCCGCCCGGCGCGGCGCGGCCGTGCCCGGCCAGCCAGCGGCACCTCAGCGGTCACCGAAGAAGACGTCGCGAAGCTCAGCCAGCCGGTCCCGGGCATCATCGGCGACGCGGCGGTTGCCTTCCGCAGTCGGCTCGATCCCCAGTGCCCGCAGCAGGTCGGCCGCGGGCTTCCCCGGATCGCCGGCCTCGCCCAGGATGGGATGCAGCCCCTGCTCGGCCAGATGGTGGAACACGACGTTCACGACCGTCCAGGGGTTGTAGGTCTCGCCAGTGACGCCGCTCGGTTGATCCATGGCACGGGCACACCCTTCGGTTTCGTGAGCGGGAGCGGGAGCGAGCCGGTTCCTGCCAGACAACGCTGCTGCCCGCGCGGCGCTGGTCTCAATGTGAGACAGGGGCCGTTGACGGCGCGCTTATGTTGGGTAGATACGCACGCGGCCCCGGAAACCAGGCGGGGGGCTGAGCGGCCAGCCCGCGGGCCTGGTACCGGGAGTACGGAGGCGCGATGGTGCCCACTGCAGTGCACCTGCCGGCCTTGACCGACGGCGAGCGGCTGGCCAGGACGCGAGAGCGGTTCCTCACGGCCGAGCCGGTCAAGCCGAACGAAGTGCGCGACACGATTCTCGCCTCGTGGTGGCGGTCCCGGCAGTTCAAGGTGGCCGCGGACCGGGTCACGCTGCCCTACGTGCGCG
Organism: uncultured Actinomycetes bacterium; assembly: GCA_963837515.1. Classification (GTDB taxonomy): domain Bacteria; phylum Actinomycetota; class Actinomycetes; order Streptosporangiales; family Streptosporangiaceae; genus RYN-230. The sequence continues at coordinate 520,763 of CAWINT010000005.1, read as the reverse complement.
ATCCCAACCTGGACACGCCGCTGGTCCGCAACGCCATGCCGGTGCTGCGCAACCTGCGCGAGCACCTGGAGGGGCAGCCGATCAGCGTTATCCTGACCGATGTGGCCGGGGTCGTGCTGAGCCGGATGACCGCCGATCACGACCTCGAACGGCACCTGGACGGGGTGCAGCTCGCGCCGGGCTTCTCCTACGCGGAGGAGTTCGTCGGGACCAACGGCATCGGCACCGCCCTGGAAGGCGGGCAGCCCGCGCACGTGTTCGGGCACGAGCACTACGCCGAGGACCTGGAGGACCTGGCCTGCGCCGGGGTGCCGATCCACGACCCGATCTCCGGCAAGGCGGTCGGCGCGGTCGACCTCACCTGCTGGCGTAAGGACGCCGACCCGCTGCTCATCGCGCTGGCCAAGACCACCGCCGACCAGATCACCCAGGCCATGCTGGCCGACAGCAGCGCCCGCGAGCTGGCCCTGATGCAGGAGTACCTGCGGGCCTGCCGGCGGACCAGCGGGATCGTGCTGGCGCTGAACAACGACGTGGTCATGATGAACGACTACGCCCGGCAGGTCCTGGACCCGGGCGATCAGGGGATGCTGCTCGGCCAGGCGGCCGAAGCGCTGGCCACCCGGCAGCCCGGGGCGGTGTCGGTGGAGCTGCCCAGCGGGACGAGGGCGCGGATGTACTGCCGGGCCGTGCGGGGCGGGGACCGGGTGGCCGGCGGCGTGGTGCACGTCAAACTCATCCAGCCGGACAGCCGGCCCGCGATCGAGTCGGCGACCAAGCCCGGCATGCCGCTGCCCGGCCTGGTCGGTAACGGCTCGCTGTGGCTGCGGGGCTGCCGCCAGGTGGAGACGGTGTACGACTCGGGTGAGTGGCTCGCGCTGGAGGGTGAGCCGGGGGTCGGGAAGCTCACCGTGCTGCGCGCCGTGCACCAGCGCCGCAACGCCGCCGAGCGGTGCTATGTGCTCGACGCGGCCGAGGCAGCCGACCCGGAGTGGCTGCTGCACGCCCGCCGCGAGCTGCTGAACGGCGAGGGCGCCCTGGTGATCAGGCACGTGGACCAGCTCAACGCCCGGCAGCAGCACACGGTCACCGCCGCGCTGCAGGAGGCCCGCACCGCCGACCGGCAGCAGGATCTGTGGGTGGCCGTCACGCTGAACCGGTCTCGCGCGCACGGCGACCTGACCAAGCTGCTGCGTTACTTCCCGTCCACGGTGGAGCTGCCGCCGCTGCGGCATCACATCGAGGACCTGCACGTGCTGGTGCCGTTCTTCCTGGCCAAGCTGGGGCAGCACGGCCGGCTGACCTGCTCACCGGAGGCGATGCAGCTGCTACTGCGGTCCAAGTGGCCAGGCAACACTGAGCAGCTGTGGCAGGTACTGCGGCGCGTGGTGCGCAACCGGCGCACCGGCGTCATCCAGCCGGCCGATCTGCCGTCCGAGTGCTGGACCGTGAGCCGGCGGCTGCTGTCCCCGCTGGAATCGATGGAGCGCGACGCGATCGTCCAGGGCCTGCTGGACCACCGGGGCAACAAGGTGAAGGCCGCCAAGGCACTGGGCATGTCCCGGGCCACCATCTACCGGAAGATCCACGAGTACGGCATCGTGCTGCCAGCCACCTGACCTCCGCGCTGATCAGGCCAGCCCCGGGCGGACCAGGGCGGCGGCCCGGGCCGGGCGGAGGCGTCGTTACGCCATCACCTGCCGGTAAGACCGCGTCCCCCACCAGAGCGCGAGCGCCGCGAGTGCCCCGGTCACCAGGAACCCGACACCGACGGAACCGCTGGCCACCGATCCGGCGGCCAGCGAGCGGGCCGCCTGGACCGCGTAGTACAGCGGGTTGCAGTGGCCGAGTACGCGCAGCCAGGTAGGTCCGAGCGACAGCGGCAGCAGGATGCCTGCGAGCAGCGTGAGCGGCAACTGCATCCCGGTGACCACCGCGGCCAGGGACCCGACCTGCTTCAGGGTGAGGCCAAGCGCGGACGATGCCGCCGAGCACGCGGCCGTCAGCAGCGAGAGCAGCACCAGCAAGAGCACGAGCCCGGCCCAGTGGTCGTGGAACCCGAGTCCGGACGCGATGGCGATGACCACGACGCCGGGGACCGCGAACATCACGATGTCGCGGAGCACCGTGCCGAGGAGCAGCGCGAGCCCGCTGGCCGGCGTCACCCGGAACCGCTCGATCACGCCTGAGTCCAGCTCCCAGATAACCGGCCAGCCGGCCCCCATACCGGCGCCGAACGCGATCAGCACCATGACCCCGGGCACGAATACGTCGAGCACCTGCCCCGGCGGGAACGCCAGCCCGCCGGCCAGCGACCGCAGCAGCGGCTCGAACAACGCCAGGTACAGCACGGGAGTCGTGAGACCGGTGACGATCCAGACCGGCTGCCGCAGCGTCTCAAGGAGCTTGCGGCGGAGGAACAGCCCCGTGTGCAACGCGAATGTCATGCCGTCACCTCCGTGGGGGTGGCCGCGTCCGCCGCGTGGGCACCGGTTCCAGGCACGCCAGCATCGCGCAGCGACCGTCCCGTCTCGCGCAGGAACACGTCGTCCAGCGACGGTCTGTTAACCGAAGCATCAAGCACGCCGACCCCACCTCCGGCGAGCAGGCCGAACGCCGTGGCCATCGCCGCCGCCGGGTCCGTCACGGCCAGCCTGATCGTTCCGCGCTCGATCATCGAGGACCGGGCGGCCACCGCATCCGCGAGTTCCCGCGCGACCGCGGCCAAGGCGGCTGGTGCAACGTCCGGAGTGAGGGAGATCGTGTCACCCGAATACCGCCGTTTCAGCTGGTCCGGACTGGCCAGCGCGATGACCTGCCCGTGGTTGACGATCGCTACCCGGTCGCTGAGCTGGTCAGCTTCGCCGAGGTAGTGCGTGGTGAGGAACACGGTCGTGCCACCGTCCCGCAGCGACCGGAGCAAAGACCACAGGTTGGCGCGGCTGCGCGGGTCGAGTCCGGTGGTCGGCTCGTCGAGGAACAGGACCCGCGGCTGGTGCATGATGCCGAGCGCGACTTCGAGCCGACGGCGCTGCCCACCAGAGTAGGTGCGCACGGCCCGATCAGCGATTTCCGCCAGCCCGAGCACCTCGCCGAGCTCAGCGCACCGCGAGCGCGCCGCGGCGGGGCGCAGCCCGTACAGCCGCCCGGCGAGTAGCAGGTTCTCCCGCCCAGTCGCCGACGCGTCGGCGTCCAGCAGCGTGGTGAGGATACGCAGGGTGGTGGTCTTACCGAACCCTGGACTTTGACATTTCTTTGAGCCATTCTGGACATGTGACCAGGGAAAACGCGAACCGGAGGATGTCATGACCGAGCTGGCCAAGCGGACCGTGATCTACGTGCGGATCAGCCGGGACAAGCGCCGGGGCAGCCTGGACGAAGGTCTCGGCGTGCAGGCGCAGGAGGAGCAGTGCCGGGAGCTGGCCGCCCGGCTCGGCTACCTGGTGATCAAGGTGTTCTGCGACAACGACGTGTCGGCCTACTCGGGCAAGCCGCGCCCGGAGTACGGCAAGATGCTGGAGCTGCTGCGGGCCGGCGGGGCGGACGTGGTGCTGGTCTGGCACACCGACCGGCTGCACCGCTCCAACGCCGAGCTTGAGGATTACATCAACATCGTGGAGCCGCGCGAGATCACCACCGAGACTGTCAAGGCCGACATGATTGACCTGAACACCCCGGTCGGCCGGATGGTGGCGCGGCAGCTTTGCACGATCGCCCGCTATGAGTCCGAGCATCGCGCCGAGCGGGTCGGGCTGGCGCGCGAACGGCAGGCCCGGCAGGGCAAGTTCGGTGGCGGACGCCGACCCTACGGCTTCGAGGCCGACGGCGTGACCGTCATCCCGAATGAGGCAACCGTGATCGAGAAGATGGCGGATGCGGTGATGGCGGGCGTGCCGCTGCGGTCGGTCGCGCGGGACCTGCGCAAGCTGGGCATCCCGACCGCATCAGGTACCCAGTGGACGCCCGAGGGGGTGCGGGACGTGCTGCTGCGCCCGCGTAACGCCGGCTTCATGGTGCACCGGGAGACGACCCGCAAGCGCAAGGTCTACACCGACGACGACATCGTCGGCAAGGCGCCGTGGGCGCCGGTCCTGGATGAGGAGGTGTGGCGCTCAGTCGTGGCCAAGCTGACCGACCCTGACCGGCGCACCAACTTCGCGACCGGACCCGCGCCGCGCTGGCTCGGGTCGGGGATCTACCGCTGCCCGTGCGGGTCAGTCATGCGCGTGCACAAGGCCGGGGATCACGCGCCGGCCCGTCTACCGCTGCCAGGAAACCGGCAAGGGGCACGTCTCGGTGCCGGTCGCGCCGATGGATGACCTGGTGGCGCGGGTGGTGATCGAGAAGCTGTCCCGCCCCGACGCGGCGGACCTGGTCGCCGCGCCGGTCAGAGGCGTGGACGTGGCGGCGCTGCGGGCGGAGCTGGTGACGTGCCGGGCGCGGCTGGATGAGATCGCGGCTGACTACGAAGATGACAAGATCACCCGGACCCAATTCCTGACCCGCACCGACAAGCGGCGCGGGAAGATGGCCAAGATCGAGGCGCAGCTTGCCGAGGCCACCGAGGTGTCCCCGCTGGCGCCGCTGATCGGCGCGGACGACGTGGCCGCCGCCTGGGACGCGCTGAGCATGGGCCAGCAGCGCGCGGTGCTCCAGGCGCTTGTCTCGATCACGGTGCAGCCTGCCGGGCGCGGACGCCGCCCGGCCGTGCGGGACCGGGTCACCTTCGGACCGGCCGCACAGTCCGCCGTCGCGGCCTGACAGGCCTATCTGTGGCAGCGCCCCGCCGGCCCGTTCGATCGGGCGGGCGGGGCGCTTGGGTTGTGCGCGGCGGGTTACTTGGTGCGGTGCCTGCTGCGGAAGATCAGCGCGAGCAGGTCGCGCTGTTCGTCCGTCAGCGGGGCAGGGTGTCAACTACTTCCTTGACGTAGGCGTCCAGGTCGTCGTCGCGGGCAGCGGCGTCCTGTGCGCAGCGGTCATGCTGGCGTGCCTTGCCGTGGGTAGCAGCCGGCTGTGCGGTGCGGCGGGCGGGACGGGCCGTGGGGCGTTCACCTCCTCTCCGGGACGCGGACTGGGTGGGCAGTCATGGTGCAGCCATGAGCCGGGTCCACTGGCGGCGTGCTTGATCTGGCGCTGGCCTGCGCTTTCCCCGGACCTGGGTGGCGTTTCCGCTGGCGTTTCTTAGGACGCCGGCGCAAACGCCAGACCAGACACCCGGCAGAGACGCCAGGGGAAACGCGGAACGCCGTTGTCACCATCTGGAGCCTTCGTCGACGGCTCGTTCGGCAAGCTGGGCGGCGTTGCGCTCGTCCCAGCCGGCCTCCAGCAGGCGGGCGCGTTCGTCTTCGATGGCCTGGCGGCGCTGTCGTGCCCGGTCGTCGCGGTAGTCCTGCCACGGGTCGGGCAGCACCGAGTCCAGGTCGATCAGCCGTACCGGCCCCCCGGACGCTTCGCCCAGCGGCAGCCACGCCGGCCCGGCGGGGCAGGTGGCGCGCGGGTCGAGCGCGGCCGTGGCGATCCGCAGCTTGCCGACATCCGGGTGTCCGGCCAGTTCGCGGCGGGCGGACTGCTCGCGGCGCGGGCCGGGCAGGCAGAACAGCAGCGGCGGGCACGCGGTGTCCGCGCTGGCCAGCGCGCTGGCGAGGATGGCGTACCCGTCTAGCTTGCCGGCCAGCCGGGACAGCTTCTCGGTGCCGGTGTCGTATTCCAGCCAGAACGTGACCTGGCGCCCGTCCTCGGCCCAGGTGCCCAGGCCGTCCGGGTTGGGCAGCCGGTCCCAGTCACCGGGTGCGACGAAGACCCGGTCCTGGTAGCGGCTGGCCGCCTGGGTCTCGTTGAGCCACTCGCGCAGTTCCCCGCCGCCGGCGCGGGCGTGCGCGGCCAGGGCGGCGAAGAACCAGTTGCGGCCGGTCATGTGGGAAAGCCGCTGGGAGCGTTCCAGCGCGAGCTGCCGGTCCGCGCGGACCTGCGGCGCCCACTTCTTCTCGTCCCGGTCCTCGGCGCCGAGCAGCGCGGCGCCGACCGGGCCGAGCAGGTAGTGCCACGGCGCGGACCCGGTCTCCGGGTGCGGCCGGAACCGGCGCAGCACGCCGATGGCCGCCAGCACGCCGAGCCGGTGCCGCGCGGTGATGATGCTGCCGAACCCGAGCGCGCAGAGCTGGTCTGTGGTGAGGACCCGGTGCTCACCGACCAGGCGGACCAGGGAGCGGTCCCGTTCGGTCAGGTGGGCAGCAGCAGCCAGCATCGCACGGTCCTCGGTGTCTTTCCTCCCCGTCCCCGCCCCGCGCGCGTAAGAATGTGATGCCATCAGTCATCAGTCCCGGTTCGCGCCGCCGGGTACATTTCGCCGCTGACCTGCGGCTGCGGGGCCATCAGGGCCGGCCGGTGCCCCGGCAGGTCAAGACGGCCGGCCCACCAATGAGCCAAGGGTCCGGGCCACCTGCCGGGGCAAACGCCGGCTGACACCGACGCCGCAAGCCGCGGCACCGCTCTGCACCACGTCATCGAGATCACCTTCCTGTCCGGCTCACCAGCCCGGCGGCGCAACCAGGCGCCGACGGCCGGTGAACCGTGACACTTTCGTGCAGGCCAATGTCGCCTGGCCCCCGCGAACCGAACGCGGGGCAGGCGGAAATCTGGGAAGGGGCGGGGTCAATGCCGCCGTACCGGAGTGACATCGCGCCGGCCGCGCTGTCAGCCGTGTGTCTGCTGGCTGTCAGCCGCCCGTCCGGGCGCGTGTCCGCCCAAGCGGGCGCTCGTCCTGCCGCCACGCCGGGCACATGACCAGGTGAAAGGGTAGCCGGGCTGGCTGGTGAACCGGCGTCAGCTCCCCGGCGCCACCTGGCCCGGGGCCCGCCCTGTTGCACGCTTGGCGCTGCCAGCCGCAGCCGCGCGCCGCCGGGCCGGCAAGAATCGGTGCCGTGCCGCGTGCCGTCGCGCGTATTTTCCATGAACGCTCGGCAGGCCGCGCCCTGTCAAGGCACCGGAACCCCCTGGTTAGGCGACCGTAGCCATAAGGTAAGTGGACAGGCCGGGAGCCACACGGCACAATGCGCCGTTCTCTCGTGTCTAATCTGTCGTCTACCTGCGCAAACCCCGCAGAAGCGACAGGCCGGACCCGGTCTCGGAAGGGGTCCGGCCGCAAGCCAGCGCGCGTAGAAGTGGCGGGACGGGTCAGAACAAGGTCGCCTGCGCGTGCCCGGCCGGCTTGCTGGCGCTGACAACCGGCTCGCCGGGCAGGCTGTCGTTGATGCCCCATTTCGGCGGGAAGAACAGCCGGATCGGCTCGGGGGTGGGGGTGAACCTGGCCTTGATCCGCTTGCGGGCGCTGGCCAGCTCGGGGGCGGCCTCGCGGCAGTACTTGTCGGTCTCGCAGCAGGCCCTGGCAGTCGATCGCGTGAAGCGGCCGTCCCCACAGCCCGCTGAACGGCAGGCCGAGGCGGCCGAACTCGCTGAACAGCTACACTCCCGCTCCTCCGACAGAACGGGACAGAATCACCCCTTGACGGCCAAGATTGAAGAATGCCAAGCTAAACCAGGCATCAAACGTGACCGCAAGAAAGGCAAGTCCCTCTCGATCTCGGATTGTTTTCTTTTTATTTGCCTTTGTGCTGTTCGCGTCGTATGCAGCCACGGATCGCTGGGAATCCGAGGCCACCGCAAACTCAAGGAGGCAGATTTCTGTGAAACGACTCCGTCTGCTAAGTTCCGTAGCCGCAATGAAGAGGTCACTCATAGTAGCCAAGATTCCGCGCCGTGCAGCAGTCACCGCGGCTGCCGCCGCCGTCTTGACCGCCTGCCTCAGCGGGACTGCATCCGCCAGTACCACCAGCCCGCATCCAGCGCCATACCCGGGCAGCGGCTCGGGATGGTCAGCTCCCCCCGTCACAGGCGGGCCACTCTCGCCGGCCACCTGCACCCCATACGTCGATACCGACACCGCGCACGTGACGTCAGGGGACGCTTCGATTCACGGCTGGTGGTACCTGGGGAGCTGCGCCAATCAGAAGACCACGGTGACGATCATCCTTCAGGAGTACTTCTCGGATGGCACGTGGCGTGATCAGGCCACCGGACAGAAATACGTCTGGCCCGGCGGCGGGAGCGCCAATTGGGCTAACGCCCGCAGGGCATGCTCAGGAGGAACGAAACCGGCGGGTTGGCGCGGTCTCGTAATCGTGCACGTTGGTAACGGCGCCTCGGCCTACAATGGTTTCGCGAATCTGCCCTGCAGGACGTGAGCAGAGCGTTTGATCTCACGACCCGCCCGGCTGGTGCTGCGGAACTCGTGGAGCTGCCCCGCCCGCGCGGCAACAGGCGCCTCGACCGAGCCGCGTGGGCAGATGCCTGGTGCTGAGGGTAGCATACCGCCTTATGGATGCTACCCCAGTGGTTGTCGTGGGCCTGGTAGCCAGGTGTGACTTTGCCTCCCCGTCCGAGGGTTCAGTCAGCGCCGGTACGACACACTTCAACGTGGTTGAATGTGCGCTGCTGTCCGACGGACGCGAAGTTACGCTCTTGGACGACCGGGGGTGGGGGACCACGGCGCCGCTGGGAGAGACTGTTCCGGTAGGGGAGGAGCCCTCGATGATCGCCCACGTCGTGCGCAGCCTCTACACCTGTGTCTTGCCCGACAATGCTGAGGAGACGGGTGAAGGTCATGAGTTCCGGCTTTGGGTGCAACGATTGCGTGAAGCCGGAGTGGAAGTGACTGCGGACGAGCTCCGAACAGTACCGTACCGCGTCATCCTGAGTGATCGCCTGCGAGTCAGGCTCGGGCTCCGCCCTCATAACGGCCGCCAGTAGTCCTGCCTATCCCCTGAGAGGATTGCCCGGGGCCGTGCCGCAGTGATCCACCTCAGCGACAAGGAACGGCCTGTCCCCGCTGAACGCGGGGTCCCGTGGCTGCATAACGGGCGGCTGCCCGGTCCACGGACAAGCGTAATGGGGGCCTCCGGCGGCCCTGAAATCTCTACTTCCCGCTCGGCGGCGCGAATAGCACCCTGGGTTCCAGGTCCAGCCGGGTGACCGGTGCCCGGTCGGGCGGGGTGAGGTTGAGGGTCCAGCTCCCGAACCGGCGGACGGTACTGGTGATATACGGGGAGATGGTCGCGAGGTCGGCCGGGTCCACGGGCTCGCCCTCGGCGGCGACAGCGTTGGCCGCGTCGGTGATGTCGCACGCGGTCGAGTACATGACGCAGTTGGCGATCAGCTCGTTGAACTTGACGACCTTTTCCTGGTAGTCGGGGTCGTTGTGGCCGATCAGCTTGCCGCCGAACATCAGCCAGTCCGCGAAGCCGTGAAATTGCTCGTTGCGGTTGGTGACCTGGGCGATCTGGTCCCGGAGTGCCGATTCTGACAGGTAGCGGAGCAGCGGGATGGTGCGGATCGCGCGGCCGAGCTCCCGGAATGCCCGGTAGGGGCGGTTCTTGCGGGAGTGGTTGCCCAGCCGGCGCAGCAGCGTGACCGATGACATCCGGTTCTCCCGGATCGAGATCGCGGTGCGGAGCAAATCTGTCCAGTGGTTCTCGATGAGGTCCCAGTTGACCGTCTCATCGCCGAACAGCGAATCGATGTGCTTGTACCGGGTGTTCTCGTCGGGCCGGTAGAAGACCAGGTCGTGCCAGTTCCGGATACGGGGAAGCAGGTCAAAGCCCAGCAGGGCGGCGAGTCCGAAGACCGGCAGCGACTGGCCTTGCGTATCCGCGTGGATCGTGTCGGGCTGGATGTCGCTGTCGTTCTTGAGCAGGCCCTCGATGATGTAGACCGCTTCCCATACCCCGCAGGGGATGAAATGACTGAAGAGCGCAATATAGGTATTCGAAATATGCCCGTACGCTATTCCGCCGTATCCTCCGTACCTGACCGAGGTCTCGGCGAGGAGGTTGTCCTCCCACGTATCGATCTGGGAGCCGTCCGCCGCGGCCGCCTTCCCGTCGCCCCACATGGCCGTCACGTCAAGCTTGGCGAACGCGTTGATGACCGTCGCGGATGCCTTCTCGATCTTCGCGGCGGTCGCGTGCTTGTTTCCGGCCAGGGTCAGCTCGTGGACGCTGACCTGGCCGCGCATGTGTGCCGCGACCTGCGCCGGGCCGAGCAGCGTGCCGTACGCGAACGCGGTCAGCACATACCGTGCCAGGGCATCCCGGATCTTAGTGGGTGAGCCCGTAAGTTCCTCGGGGGTGAGCCGGGGTCACTGGGGTGGGTCGTGACCGAGCCCGGTGAGGTGGATCGTGCAGGCGGTGTCGAGGGCTTCTTGCGGGGTGCCGGCCGGGAGGCCGGTGCGCAGGACGGCGTCCTGGTAGCGGTCGTGGGCGGCGGAGTAGATCGCGAAGCCGAAGGAATGCGCGGAGCCGCCGTAGCGCAGGCGGCAGAGCTGGATGTGCTGGCCGTCGCGGAGCACGCCGGTGACGTAGCCGAAGGCGCCACGGTAGGTGACCTGGACCCGGGCGAGCTGGGGCCAGTGGGCTTCGGCGTGGTCGAGCAGCCGCAGGGTGATCGAGCTGCGGGTCGATTCCGGGATCGCGGCCATGGGCTCTTATTGTGCCGCGCGGCACGCTGTGGCCCGTTATGATCACGGGCCCGGGAGCGGGTCACATCCAGGTGATGATCCCGGAGGTGTCATGCCGCAGCGCCGTGCGGTGGCGGTCATGCTCAGTGCTGGTGAGCGCACGAGGTTAAAGAAACGTGCCCGCGGGGCGAAGACCGCCCACCGGGACTGGCTGCGGGCGCAGATCGTGCTGGCGGCGGCCCGTGGCCGGGCCAGCGCCCGGATCGCGGCGGACCTGCAGGTCAGCGTGGACACGGTCCGCAAATGGCGGGGCCGGTTCGCCGCCGTCGGCCTGGAGGGCCTGGCGGACCTGCCCCGGCCGGGCCGGCCGCGGCGGATCAGCGCGGCCGAACGGGCCGCGGTGGTCGCGCTGGCCTGCCAGCTGCCCGCCGCCACCGGGGTGCCGCTGGCCCGCTGGAGCGGCCCGGAACTGGCCGCCGAGATCACCAAGGCGGGACTGGCCAGGGCGATCTCGCCGTCCTCAATCCTGCGGATCCTGGCTGAACAGCCCATCAAACCCTGGCAATACCACTCGTGGATCTGCCCGCGCGACCCGGGCTTCGCCGCCAAGGCCACCGTCATCCTCGATCTCTGCCAGGGGTATTACCAGGGCAAGCGGCTAGCACCGGGCGACCGGATCATCTCGGTGGACGCCAAGCCCTCCATCCAGGCCCGCCGCCGGTGCTGCCAGACCAGCCCGCCAGCACGCGGCCGGCCGATGCGCATCGAGCACGAATACCAGCGTCAGGGCGCCCTCGCGCTGCTGGCCGCCCTGGACGTGCGCACCGGGACGGTGTTCGCCTCCACCCCGGCCACGACCGGAATCACCCCGTTCATGGGCCTGATCGGCCAGGTGATGAGCTGCGAGCCATACAAGAACGCGCCCCGGGTGTTCGTGATCGTGGACAACGGCTCCGATCACCGCGGCAAGAAAGCCGCCCAGCGGCTCCGCGACGCCCACCCGAACGCGATCATGATCCACACGCCGGTGCACGCCTCCTGGCTGAACCAAGTGGATCATCTTCTCCATCGTGCAGAAGAAAGTGCTCACGCCCAACGACTTCGCCAGCACAGACCAGCTCGCCGCGACCCTGCTGGCCTTCATCGGCCGCTACAACCAGACCGCCCAGCCGTTCAACTGGAAATTCACCGCTGCCGACCTGGCCAGGCTCCTCCAGCAGATCAATGCCCACCAGCCCGCCGGCCTGCCCCAGGCCGCCTGACCACCCCCGACGAACTTACGGGCTCACCCACTTAGGGTCCGACCCGGACGCCGGGCCGAAGTGGTGGCGCCAGCCCAGCAGGTAGCCCGTTCGGGTGAGGATGTCCAGCAGCGCCCGCTGCGGCAGCCGGTCATGCATAGCGGTCTCCAGCCGGAGCGCTTCCGGCCGCCGGTCGAGGCCCTTGCGGCGCCGGAGCACCGGCCGGTCGCCTTCCAGCACGAGAGCGGTGTTGGACGGGTACCGCATCGACGCGAGCGGCAGCCGCAGCGAGCAGGGACCGGTAGTGGGCGGTCAGCGCGGCGGGATCGGACGGGATACCGGCCTGGGCGCAGAACGCGTCCGCAAGCGGCCGGCACTCGTCCCACGACATGAGCTGGTCGTGCAAGTTGGCGTAGGAGTCCGATCCAGCGACCGCGATGTCACCCGACCTCAGTTCGGCGGCCACGCAGGAGAACACGCACCTCCAGGTGACGGCGCACCAGCATCCCGGGCCGGTCCTTGTCCCGCAAGATCTTTCGCCAGGCCGACGGCGCGAACGCGTCCACGTCGATCGACACCGTCACCGTTGACGTCGTCCCGTCATCGTTCAGGCGCTCGGTTTCCACCCGCTCGGGCACGTAGACGGCCTTAGCGTTCCGTAGTTCCCGCAGGTACACGACCGCGTCAGCGACGCTGCGCTCCGCGCTGGTCGATTCCAGCTCGATCGCGTCCACCAGCGTGAACAGCGCCGACCGGTGCGAGCGGTAATGGCGGTCAAGCAGCGGGAGGTAGTTGTTGCCGTGATGGGCGGCCACCGCCTCGTGTGCTGCCGACAGCTCTTCCACGCCACCGGCGCGTTCCAGGGTCTTGAGCACAAGCCGTCCCGCAGCTTCCTCGGCATCTCCCAGGGCCGCCGGAGCCTGGCCGACGCTACCGGGAGTGGTGGCCTTGCGGACGACCGCACGTCACCGAGGACGCCCAGCAAGCGCTCGGACTCGGCACGGTGCGCTTCCCTCAGCTCTTCGAGATGGTCTCGGCCTTTCTTGTGGATGGAGGCCATCCGCTTGCAGAACATCGTCACCACGTCGTCGCGGACCCCGGCCCGGACCACGTGGACCAGACTGGCGATCAGCGTCAGCCGCTTGTCCCCGTTCTGCATTTTTCGCAGGTCGGCGACATCGGTGACGCGGGCCTCGCCCGCGAAGTGGGCGATCTTCCCGGGAGGGATGCCCTCCAGCCATTCCCCGGTCGGCCCGATCGCGTCAATGTCGGCCAGGAGTTCCAGCCTGAGCCTGAACTTGCCGAGCGACGCCGACTTGGCCACGTCCTTCATCCGGTCGAACTCGCTGCGCCGGGTGACAGGATCCACTACCTGCAGCCTACCCAGCCGGGCACGCGCAACCGGACAGATCCGCCCGGCGACCGTCTGGTAGAAGGCGTTGTTCACCTCGGCGCGGATCTTGGCGGCCATCGCGTCCAGCGTGGTGTACCCGGGCAGTTCGCACCGCGCCCGCACCAGCTCCTCCAGGGCGACGTTGATCAGGTCAGCCGGGTTGTCCTTGGCCTGGACCGCCTTGCGAATCGCCTGCTCGGCAACCGCCCGCACCCGGGCCGAGTCATAGGTGACCTTCATCCTGGCGCGCACGAACTCCCGGTGACGCTTCGCGGTGCGCTCCGCCAGATGCTCGAACTCCACAGCCCCGGTGACCCCCAAGCAGTCCTGCACAGGCCGGACCACCGCCGACGGTACGTCTCCAGCCTTCGGGAAGTAGCCCAGCCGCTGGTACGACTTCAGCAGCACCATCAAGACCAGCTGATGCTGCTGGTCCTGGGTCCGGCCCCGTGCCCACTCTGCCTCGGCGCCGGTCGGGGTGAACGAGTCAGCCAGTCCCCGCCCTGACACCACCCGGCCAAACCGCGGATACGCGGTCCGATCGACCGAGGTCATATCCAACCCCCGCGAACGCCGTCAACTGAATGACAGCCAGCATAGCGAAGGTCACCTAACGTGCACGGCGAGCCCAATATCGGAATTTGACATTTCTTGCCTAGATGCCCCGTCGCCCCGCACTGGCTCGTGCCCTGGCGGGTGCCGGCCTGGCGGCTTTCTTCCCTGGCCCGGGCGCTGAGGAAGATGCTGTAGTTGACTCCCAGGGCGGTGAGGAACATGAAGATGTAGAAGGGGGAGCTGCGGGTTGACGCCGGGATAGCCGAATCCGTACCGCCACAGGAGGCTCGCGAGCCCGAAGGACGCGCCGAAGCTGAGCGCGGTGGTGAGCACCAGCACGAGGGGCGCCACGACCGCTCTGAGCAGGACCGTGATCACGAGCAGGATGACGAGAAGGACAAGGGGAATGATCACGGCGGTGTCCCGGCCCGCCGCCTGGGCGATGTCGTACTCGGCGGCCGGGTTCCCGCCTACCAGCGCGCCCGGCGCGCTGCGGGCGAGTTCCTGGCGCAGGGCGGCGACGGCGCTGAAGCCCCTGGCGCTATAGGGAGAGACGGACAGCGCGACGGAATCAGCGGCGTAGCCGCTGACCGGGGGGTCAGGGGTGACGGCCGCGACGCCGGAGGCGTCCCGCGCGAGGCGCGCGGCGGTTTCCGCCTCGGATCGCGGGGCGAGCAGGACAAGAGGGGCGATCGCCCCGGCCGGGAAGTGCGCCGCCAGGAGCTGCTCCCCGGCGATGCTGCCGGGATGTCCCTTGAGGTCGTTCAGGGGGTTGCTGCTGAGCCGCAGCGACATCAGCCCCGCGCAGGCCAGGCCGAGCACGAGGACGGTGCTGAGGGCAACCGCGGCCGGGCGGCGGGCGGCCCATGCCCCGATGGCCGCCCACGCGCATGAGGTTTCCGCGCCCGGCGCGTCCGGGGCCGGGATGCGCGGCCAGAACGCGGCTCGCCCGAGGATGAGGAGCAGCGCGGGGAGGAAGGTCATCTCGGCCAGGAACGATGCGGCGACGGCGACGGCGCCGATCGGCCCGAGCCCGTGCAGCGACCCGGACTCGGCGGCGAGCAGGCACAGCATGGCGCCGGTGACCGTCGCGGCGGAGGCGGCCAGGGTCGGCAGCACCGCGTGCAGCGTAGCGGCCATCGCTTCCTCGCAGGCGGCGTGGTGCCATAGCTCTTCCCGGTAGCGGTGCACGAGGAGGAGCGCGTAGTCGCTGGCTACCCCGAAGACGAGCACGATCACGATGGCCGAGGACAGGTAGCTGACCGTGAGCCCGGCCGACGCCAGCCCGTGCGCGGCTGCCCTGGCGAGTTCCACGGCGCCGACCGCGGTGATGAGCGGCAGCAGCCACAGGACCGGGCTGCGGTAGACGAGCAGCAGGATGACGGCCACGATCACCAGCGTGGACAGCAGCAGGGCGCTCAGGGTCGTGCTGCCGCTGTCGGCGGTCACCGCGGCGTCCCCGGTGACAGCCACGCGCAGCCCGTCGCGCGCCCGGCTCGCCGCCGGCGCGACGGCCTGGCGGACCGCCGTGACCGCGCGGGTGTCCACGCTGGTTACGCTGTCCTGGGGCGCGGACACCGCGACCGTGAACAGCGCGGCGTCGCCGTCGCCCGACCGCTGCACCGCGCCGGGTGACCCGAGCCCGCCGGCCCGGCCGCCGAGGGCGCCGGCCGCGCCGCGTGCCGCCGTCACCGCTGTCAGGTCACCCGGTGTCAGGCCGCCTGGCCGGGCGAATACGACAATGGCCTGCTGGCTGACCGGGCGGCCGGACGCATGCTGCGCTTCCTGCTGCATTTCGGCGACCCGGGCCGACTGCGCACCGGAAGGCAGGCCTGCCGAGGCGGTGTCATCGGTCACCGCTGCCAGGCCGCTGGCCAGCGGCACCAGCACCACGATGCCCGCAATCCACAGCACTGCCACCGGCCAGCGAAGCCTCCGCAGCAGCCGCGCGAGGCGATCATCCGCGGTCGCGGCCCTGGCGAGCTAGCCGGTCCCCTGCCGGATCGGATGGCCATCATTCACCCCGCTGCCGCTGGCGCGAGGATGAGGAGGAACTCAGCCGTCCCGTTGCCGGCCAGCGATCCGAAGGAGCCGTACCCGCGCGGCCCCTTGATGCCGAAGTCCGCGAACGCGACCGGCAGCGCCCCGGCGGCCTCGATCGCCGTGCCGTCGCGCCGCGCGGACAGCGTCACCGTCACCGGCCGCGTGATCCCGTTCAGCGTGAGCGAGGCCGCCGCCGTCCGGGTGACCGTGGCTCCCGAGGAGAACGCCGCGGGCAGCGCGACCGGGCGGATCAGGGTGACGGTCGCAACCGGGTGGGCGGTCACGCCGAGGCTCTGGACGAGCTGCGGCTGGCGTGCCTTCCCGTTGACCGAGATCGCGCCGAGACTAACCCGGAGCGTCGCGTGCGTGACCTGGCGGCCGGTCAGCGCGGCCATTCCGGTGACGTCGCCGGTGCGCCCGGTGACGTCGTTGCTGAAGCCGATGACGGTCTCCCGGACCCGGAAGCCAGCCACCGAGCCCGTAGTGACCCGCCAGGTGCCGTCGAGCGGGCCGGACGGCGCGGCGGCGTCCTTAGGCAGCGCGAGTGGCGCCGGCCCTGGTGTGAGCGTGACGACGAGGCCGGTCGCCGCGACGGCGAGGACGACCAGCGCGAGCACGCTCCCGAGGGCCCACCGCCACCAGTGCCGTCGCCTCGGAGGCTTCGCCCGGAGCTCCTGACCGGAGCGCAGTGACACGTGCCGCATCGTGGTTCCTCCTGCTCATTCCGCGGTTCCTGCTCAGTAAACTGGCTAAGAACAGAACTCTGGATACAGAGTCCAAAGTCCTAAGTGGCCTTAACCTACAGCGAGAAGGCAGGAGACGGCTACACCGGCAAGGCGGGAGGGGCGATGGCTGAGTCGCGGGAACCGACGGGCCTGGCCCGGCGCGGGCGCCGGCTGTCAGAGGACGAGACCGAGCGGCGGATGCTGCGGGCGGCACTCGCCATGGTGAACCGGACCGGCCTGACCGTGAGCCTGGAGCACATCAGCTTCGAGGACGTCATCCGCGAGGCCGACGTGTCCCGCAGCAGCGCTTACCACCGCTGGCCGCACAAGGACCTGTTCTTCAGCGACCTGGTCCTGGAACTCGCCAGGGACCCGGTCCCCGGGATCGTCACCTATGAGCTGGACCTGATCCGGCGCATCGTCACCGGGCGGCTGGACCGGCTGGCGGATCCGCAGGCGCGCCGCGCCCTTGTCATCGAGCTCTTCCGGCAGCTCGCGGTGCTGGACTTCCAGACCCTGTACTCCTCACCCGGCTGGCGGACCTACCTGGCCCTGCACGCCACGCTCCTGAGCCTGACAGACAGCGGACTCCGCGACCAGGTGCAGACGGCGCTTGCCCGAGCCGAGCAGGACCACCTCGCCCGGGTCGCGCGGGCCTGGGAGCTCATGGCGGGCCTGCTCGGGTTCCGGCTGCGAGCGGAGTCCAGCGTCACGTTCGAGACGCTCGCCGCGCTGGTCAACGCTGCCATGCAGGGCCTGGTCATGGCGGCCCTGACCTTGCCCGACATCGCCGCGCACAGCGCCGCCGCCCAGCCGTTCGACGCGCCAGAAGCCGCCGAGTGGTCGCTCCCAGCGCTGGGCCTGGGCGCCATCGCAACCGCGTTCCTCGAACCCGACCCGGAGGTCACCTGGGACGCGGCGCGTGCCGCCGCCATCCGCGACGCGCTCACATCGCCGGACCTGGGGACAGAGCCGGCAGACGACGATGGCGACGCAAGAACAGCCGACGCTTGAACGACAAAGCCGGCCACGCATCACCCGACAGACTTGCAACGCACAAGGCGGCAAAGAAATGCCAAATCCCGATTCCCGGCTTCCCCGCCCCGTTCGGCCCGAGCAGCCCGAAGATCTCGCCCGCCGCGACGGTCAGGTCAATCCCGCGGACCGCTTCAACGGTCCTGCCCGTGACGCGGAATGACTTGCGCAGCCCGCTGATCACGACCGCGTGCGCGTCCGATGGTGGTGCGTCCACGATGCTCCCTTCCGGCCGGCGGGCGCCGGTCCGCGTCATCACTATCAACCTTCCAGCCAGCAGTGTCAACCAAATGACTGATTAACTGTGTCAGGCAATCAGCTGATACCGTTAACGGCATGGTCAGCAACAGCGAGCCGGGCGCCGCGGCCGCGCCACGCCGCGCCCCCGCTCCGGGCCAGCGGCAGCGCGATGCCGAGCGCTCCCGGCAGGCGCTGCTCGCCGCGGCGCTGGACGAGTTTGCTGAACACGGTTACGCCGGGACCCGGGTGGCCGGCATCGCCGGGCGGGCCGGGGTGAACAAGCAGCTGATCAACTACTACTTCGGCTCAAAGGAGGGCCTGTACCTGGCGTTGCAGCAGGCCTGGCTGGAACGGGAGGAAAGCTTCTCCGGGCCTGACGTCCCGCTGCCCGAGCTGATGCTCCGCTACCTGGCCGACGCGCTGCGCGACCCGCGGCGCGCCCGGCTGCTGCTGTGGCACGGCCTGGCCGGTGACGCCGCGCCCGACCTGGACCACAGCAGGCAGCCCGACGTGGACCAGGTAAAAGCGCGGCAGGAGGCCGGCGAACTGGCCGCGGACCTGGACCCGGCCGCGGTCCTGCTGGCCGGCATGGGCATGATCCTCGCCCCGGTCGCGCTGCCCAGGGTGGCCCGGGAACTGCTGCACGCGGACCCGTTCAGCGAGGAGTTCCTGGAACGCTACGCGGAGCAGCTGCGGCGCATCATTGGCCACCTGTCCGGCGGGTGACGGCGCTCAGGCTGGCGGGCGTGCGGGGCGCCCGGGCTGGTGGCGGGCGTGCGCGTGCTCAGCTGACCGGCAGGCGTTGGCGGAGGAAGTCCTCGGTGCGCTGCCAGGCCCGGGCGGCCGGCTCGGGCTGATGGAACATCGGCGCCATCCGGTTGTGGAAGGCGTGCCCCGCCTCCTCCTCGATATACAGGGTCACGCCGGGGTAGCGGGCGACGGCCTGCTCCACGGCCCGGACCCGGTCCCGGGGGATGTAGGGGTCGCTGCCGCCGAAGTGCAGCAGCAGCGGCGCGCTGATCTGGCTGAGCAGGTCCAGGTGGTCGGGCACCGCTGAACCGTAGAAGGACACCACCGCGTCCACCGGGGTCTGCGCGGCGATCAGGTAGGCCAGCGACCCACCGAGGCAGAAGCCGATCACGCCGGTGCCCCCGGCCACCTCGGGCAGCGCCCGGAGCCGGCCGAGAGCGGTGATGGAGTCGGCGACCCCCTGGGCGGCGTCGAAGGCGGCCCCGATGCCCAGCGATTCCCGGAGGCCCGCCTCGTCGTGGGCCGCCTGGTAGCCAGGCTTGATCCGCCAGAACAGGTCGGGCGCGGCGGCCACGTAGCCGAGCCCGGCCAGGTCCACGGCCACGGCCCTGATGTAGTCGCTGACCCCGTAGATCTCCTGGATCAGCAGCAGCCCGGGGCCGTGGCCCGCGTCCGGGACCCAGACCGTCAGATCGAACGACCCGCCGGCGGCCGGCACCTGCTCGACACGTTGCTGCATGGGATTCCCTTCGGCATGGCGGCCGGGTCACAGGCCTGTCTCAGGCGGAAAAGGCCTCGGCCCAGTTCGGCCGGGGCGCGCTTGAGCCTAGCCCCACGGATAGCCGCCCCGCCGCGCCCTTCCGGCTCAGCTGCCACTCATCCCGGCCGGCCGGTGCTGCGCGGCAGCGAGTTGATTACTGCATCGCCGCCGCCATGGACTAGGACGTGTCGATTAGTAAATGAGTCATTTGATCTTGGTGTGGCTGTAGCACTGGTGTGGTGCAGAGTAGAAGCGTGCTGACGGCGAAGTTCGGGGAGCTGCTGCCGCATCTGGATGAGCGGGCGCAGCGGCTGGTGCTGGGGGCGGAGGCCCGGGCGCTGGGGCATGGCGGGATCGGGGTGGTCGCGGAGGCGGCGGGCGCCAGCCGGGGCCGGGTATCCCGCGGCGCGCGGGAGGTCGCGGCCGGGGCGGTGCCGGCTGGCCGGGTGCGCCGGGCCGGGGCTGGCCGCAAGCGGGCCGCCGAAACGGACGCGGGGCTGGAGCCGGCGCTGATGGCGCTGGTGGAGCCGGGCGAGAGGGGCGACCCGATGTCGCCTTTGCGGTGGACGACGAAGTCGCTGCGGCACCTGGCCGGGGAGCTGACCCGGGCGGGGCACCGGGCCGGGCGGGATACCGTCGCGGGCCTGCTGCGCGGCAGGGGGTTCAGTCTTCAGGGGACCTCCCGCACTCTGGAGGGGGCGCGGCATCCGGACCGGGACGGGCAGTTCCGCTACATCAGCGAGCTGGCGGGCGCGTTCCAGCAGGCCGGGCTGCCGGTGGTCAGCGTGGACGCGAAGAAGAAAGAGCAGGCCGGGGACTTTCACCAGAACGGCCGGGAGTGGTGCCCGGCTGGTGACCCGGTCAGCGTCCGCTCTCATGACTTCCCCGACCCCGTGGCCGGCAAGGTCGTCCCGTACGGGATCTATGACCTGGCCCGCAACGCCGGCTGGGTTAGCGCCGGGATCGACCACGACACCGCCGGGTTCGCGGTGGAGACCTTGCGCCGCTGGTGGAACGGCCGCGGCCGGCACGATTATCCCGGCGCCCGCGCCCTGCTGATCACCGCCGACGCGGGCGGGTCCAACAGCTACCGGACCCGGGCCTGGAAGGCCCGCCTCGGGGAACTGGCCCGCGAGACCGGACTGGACATCGTGGTATGCCATTTCCCGCCCGGCACCCCGGAGTGGAACAAAATCGGGCACCGGCTCTTCGCCCACATCACGATGAACTGGCGCGGCAGGCCGCTGACCAGCCACGAGGTCGTCGTCCAGACCATCGCCGCGACCACCACCCGCACCGGCCTGACCGTGCACGCCGAACTAGATCCCGGCAGCTACCCCACCGGCCAGTCCATCACCGACGGCGAGATGGCCACTCTGGCCCTGGCCCCCCACCGCGGCCTACGACTTCGTGACCACCTCGACGGCGGCGGGCTGAGCCGGTGGGCCTGCTCACGCTACCGCTGCAGGCGCTGCTCTCCCCCGTGCGTGGGGTGATCTGGCTCGGCGAGGTGCTCCGCGACGAGGCCGAGCGGCAGTGGCACGACCCGCAGGCGGTCCGCCGGGAACTGGAGCAGGCGGAGGCGGCCGCCCAGGCGGGCGAGCTGTCCGCCGATGAACTGGCCGAGGTGCAGACGCGGGTGCTGGAACGGATGACTGGTGACCCGGCACCCGCCGCGCGCCAGGCCGACGAGGGGGGAGGTGACCGTGGTGCCGGACCAGGAAAGAGTCCGCCCGCAGCACGGCGGCCAGGCACGGGACCGGGCGGCGGCTAGCCGGCCGGTCAGCGGCGAGGGGGCCGCCAGCCGGCGGCGGGCGGCGCCGCGGATCGGCGCCGCCCGGGCCGGCCAGGCGGGCCTGCAGCACATCGCCCAGCTGACCGGCAAGCCCGTCGAGGGCGTCACCGCGGTGGAGCCGGCCGACAACGGCTGGCAGGTGGCGGTGGAGGTGCTGGAGGACCGCCGGATCCCGGCCGCGTCCGACGTGCTGGCCAGGTACGACGTGCAGCTCGACCTGGGCGGCGCGCTGCTTGGCTACCGCCGGGTCAGGCGCTACAGCCGGGGCCGGGCCGACGCTGACTGGGAGCCTGGCCGATGACCGCCGAGCCGGGCGGCGGCCCCGGCTACGGCGTGGCCAGGGGTGGCGGTGGCCGGGCAGCCGCGCCCTACGGTGGGTCGGCCGCTGGCTCACAGTCCACCAACCTGGCCGACATCCTGGAGCGGGTGCTGGACAAGGGCCTGGTCATCGCGGGGGACATCCGCGTCAACCTGCTCGACATCGAGCTGCTCACCATCAAGCTGCGGCTGATCATCGCGTCGGTGGACACCGCGCGGGAGATCGGCATCAACTGGTGGGAGAGCGATCCGTGGCTGACCGCGGACGGGCGGGACCGGCGCGAGCTGGAAGACGAAGCCCGCGAGCTCGATGAGGAGAATCGGCGGCTGCGGCGCCGGCTCGCCGCCGTGGAGCGGGGCGATGAGTGATCCGCAGGCCTGCTGGGTGTACGCGGTCGGCAGGCAGCTGCAGCCGGCCCCGGCGGGTCTCAGCGGGGTCGCCGGGCAGCCGGTCCGGCTGGTGCCCACGGCCGGCCCCGGCCACGGCGGGCTGGCCGCCGCGGTGTCCACCGTCCCGCTGGCTGATTTCGGTGCGGTGGCGCTGCGCCGTCACCTGGAGGACCTCGGCTGGCTGGAGGCCACCGCCCGGGCGCACCACCAGGTCATCGAGGCGGTCGCGGCCGGCCAGCCGGTCATCCCGATGCGGCTGGCCACCTTGTACCGTGACGACGCCGGAGTGGCCGCGATGCTCACCCGCCGGCACGCGGACCTGACAACCGCACTGGACCGCGTGACCGGGCGGGCGGAGTGGGGGGTGAAGCTGTTCGGCTCGCCGGCCGACGCGGCGGCGGCCAGCCCGCCCGGCCAGCCGGATCCGGCCGCCGGAGGCGGCCCCGGCGCCGCCTACCTGCGCCGCCGGCAACAGGAGCTGACCGCGGCGGAGCAGGCCCGGCGCGCCGCGGCGGCCGCGGCGGAGGCGGTGCACGCGGCGCTGAGCCAGCACGCGGCGGCGGCGCAGCTGCGCCCGCCGCAGGCCCCGGAGCTGACCGGCGAGACCGACACCATGCTGCTCAACGGCACCTACCTGGTCGATGACGACCGCAGCGACGCGTTCGCCGGGTGCGCCCGGGAGGCGGCCGGCCGGTTTCCCGGTGTCCGGCCCGTGCTCACCGGCCCGTGGCCCGCCTATTCGTTCGCCACCGTGGCCGAGGACGGCGCCGCGCCCGAGCGGCACGCCGGGGCCGGGGAGCCGTGATGAGCGAGCCGGGGGGGAGCGAACCGGGGCGGAGCGAGCCGGGGCGGCCGGACCAGCGGATCGCGCTGGTCGACCTGCTCGACCGGGTGCTGGCCGGCGGCGTGGTGATCAGCGGCGAGATCCGGCTGGCCATCGCCGACGTGGACCTGGTACAGGTGTCGCTGCAGGCCCTGCTCACCTCGATGAGCGGCGGGTTCGCTGGGTCAGCCCCGGAGCGCCACGCCCCGCGGGAGGTGATGCGCGATGGCTGAGCAGCGTGCGCCCCGCCGGATCGATGCCGACCCGGAGACGGTGGAGCGGGGGCTGGTGACGCTGGTGCTCACCCTGGTGGAGCTGCTCCGCCAGCTGATGGAGCGGCAGGCGCTGCGCCGGGTGGCCGACGGGGACCTGACCGACCACCAGGTCGAGCAGGTCGGCGCCACCCTGCTCGCTCTCGACCAGCGGATGGCCGAGCGGCGGGACCATTTCGGGCTGACCCCGGCGGACCTGAACATCGACCTCGGGCCGCTCGGCCCGCTGCTGCCCGCCGGCTGACCGGTGGTCACCGCGGGGGCGGGCCGGTGGTCACCGCCGGGTGGCGGCCGCGCCGATGACCACGTTGTTGGCCGTGGCGGAGATGGCGGTGGCGTGCGCGGCGACCAGCACCGGGACCCGCGCGGCGGTGGTGTAGCCGTCGCCCAGCTGCCCCTCGTGGCTGACCCCCCACGCGTAGACCTGCCCGGCCGTGGTGAGCGCGTACGACGTGGCAGAGCCGGTGGCCAGGGCCACGATCCGGGCCCCGGCCGGCAGGTGACTGCGGACCGGAGCCGGTGCGGCGCGCAGCGTGCCGTTGCCCAGCTGGCCGGCGTGGTCGTTACCCCAGGCCCACACCGAGCCGTTGGACAGCAGGGCCAGCGTCTGGCCGTTGTTCCAGAGCGAGCCGCCCTCGGCCAGCCGGACCACCGGGTGCGGTAGCAGCACCAGGACCGGGACGTTTGAGGAACGGCTCAGCTTCGCGTCACCGAGCTGGCCCGCCCGGTCGTAACCCCAGTCGTAGTAGCGGCCGTCGGCCAGCAGCGCCCCGGAGTTGGCGAATGAGGCCACCAGCCGGGTGACCACACCGCCGGGCAGCCCGGCCACCTTTTCCGGGGTGGTGGTGTTGCGCGTGTTCCCCGTGCCCAGGTCGCCGCCGAGGTTCTGGCCGCAGGCGTAGACGGTGCCATGCGCGTCATAGACCGCGTGCGTGCTCGCCCCGGCCACCGCGGTCACGTCGGACAATGGCAGCCGCACCGGCCTGGCGTAACTCCGGGTGCTTCCCAGGCAGAGCTCCCCGCCGCCGTTGTTGCCCCAGCCCCAGACGTGCCCGCCGGTGTCCACCGCGAGCCCGGTGTCGAACGGCATGGCGTCGGTGGGGATCGAGGCGATCCGGACGCCGGCCGGGAACCGCACCTGAACCGGCCGGCTCAGCGAGTTCGCCCGGCGGCCGTCGCCGAGCTGGCCCTGGGTGCCCAGCCCCCAGGCGTAGAGGCGGCCGTCGGCCAGCAGCGCGTACTCCGTCGAGTTGGAGCTGCCGACCTCGGCCACGATGCCCGGCAGGGTCACCGGCACCGGGGCCCGCAGCGTGTCCACATTGCCCGGTGTGCCGCCGAAGAACGAGCCCCAGTGCCGCAGCCGGGTGATCGTGGGCGCCGCGGTTACCGCGCCCACCGCGGTGCGGTCCAGCGGCCCGGCCGCGCCCGCGGTGGGCGCGGTCGCGTGCCCGGTGGCCGTGGCGGTGCTGCACCCACCGAGCAGTGCCATCCCAGCCAGCGCCGCCAACCAGTGAGTCCTCACTACGCGTGACATAACCGCTACTTTTCGCCCGTAATAGTCACAGACGTCACTATAGAGTGCTGCCATGGGTATCGCGCTCAGTGAGGCAACGCTCCGGCTGGTGGACGGGCCGAACTACGCCGTCCTGGCCACCGTGAACCCTGACGGCAGCCCGCAGACCTCAGTGGTGTGGGTCGGCCGCGACGGCGCTGATCTGCTGTTCTCTACGGTGGAGGGGCGGGTGAAGCACGGCAACATGCGGCGCGACCCGCGGGTCAGCGTCTCCATCATCGACTCGGCCGACCCGGAGAATTACGTCGAGCTGCGCGGCCGGGTCTCGATGACCCCGGACGTCGGCCGGCGGCTCGACACTCAGCTGTCGTGGAAGTACGACGGCAAAGACCCCGGCCCGGACCGGCCGGGTGCGGTCCGGGTGGCGGTGCGGATGGAGGTCACGAAGGCCACCGGCTACGCCGCATGACCCCGGCGCTCATCAGCCCCGGGGACATGGGCGCCGCTAGGTAGTGATCACCGCGAAGGACCACGGCGGGAGCACTGCCTCCGGCCCGTCGAGCGTGACGCCGGGCCGGGAGGCGGCCAGCACGCTGTCCCCGGGCGCGCCCAGCGGCAGCGCGGCCGCCTCGTCGCCGAGGTTAGCCGCGATCCGCAGCCGCCCCCGGGTGACCACCAGCCAGCGCTCGTGCTCGCTGTAGTCGGCCTGCATCCGGTCCAGCCGGGGGTC
Source organism: uncultured Actinomycetes bacterium (assembly GCA_963837515.1). Lineage (GTDB taxonomy): Bacteria > Actinomycetota > Actinomycetes > Streptosporangiales > Streptosporangiaceae > RYN-230. The sequence goes on along the minus strand of CAWINT010000005.1, from coordinate 495,670 downwards.
GGTCAGCTCCGGGCGGCGGCGGCGCAGCGCGATCAGCTCCGTGTACCAGGCGAGGATGCCGGCGTGCTCCGGCTCGCCCAGCTCCGACCAGTCGAGCTTGGACCGCAGGAAGGTGGCCTCGTCCTGGGGGTCGGGGACGTCGGCGGGGCCCCAGCCGTGCGCCGCGAACTCCGCCCGCCGCCCCTGCGCGACGGCCTTGGCCAGCTCCGGATCGACGTGGTCGGTGAAGTACTGCCACGGGGTGCTCGCGGCCCACTCTTCCCCCATGAACAGCATGGGGGTGAACGGGGCGGTCAGCACCAGCCCCGTGCCGATCTTGACCAGGTCGGCGGGCAGCCCGGCGGAGAACCGGTCGCCGGCCGCCCGGTTGCCGACCTGGTCGTGGTCCTGGAGGTAGCCGAGGAACCGGAAGGACGGGATGCGCAGCAGATCCACCGGCCGCCCGTGGCTCCGCCCGCGGAACGCGGACCACGTGCCATCGTGGAAGAACACCCGGGTGAGCGTCTTGACCAGGGCCCGCAGCGAGCCGAAGTCGCAGTAGTAGCCCTGCCGCTCGCCGGTGATCGCGGCGTGCACCGCATGGTGGAAGTCGTCGCTCCACTGCCCGGTCAGCCCGTACCCGCCGGCCTCGCGGGAGGAGACCAGCCGCGGGTCGTTCAGGTCCGACTCGGCGATCAGCACGAGTTCCCGGTTGAGCCGGGCGCCCAGCGCCTGCACCTCGGCCGCCAGCTCCTCCAGGAAATGCAGCGCCCGGTGGTCCTCGAACGCGTGCACCGCGTCCAGCCGCAGCCCGTCCAGGTGGTAGTCGCGCAGCCACATCAGCGCGTTGCCGATCAGGAAGCGGCGCACCTCATCGGACCCGGGCTGGTCCAGGTTGACCGCGGGTCCCCACGGGGTGACGTGCGCCTCGGTGAAGTAGGGGCCGAACTCACCGAGCCGGTTGCCGATCCCGACGTGGTTGTAGACCACGTCGAGCAGCACCGCCAGACGGCGCGCGTGGCAGGCATCGACGAACCGCTTCAGGCCGTCCGGGCCGCCGTATGGCTCGTGCACCGCCCACAGGTGGACGCCGTCGTAGCCCCAGCCGTGCCGTCCCGGGAACGCCGCCACCGGCATCAGCTCGATCGTGTCCACCCCGAGGTCGCGCAAGTGATCGAGGCGCTCGATGGCCGCGTCGAAGGTGCCCGCCGCGGTGAACGTGCCGACGTGCAGCTCATAGATCACCGCGCCGCGCAGCGGCCCGCCTCGCCACCCCCGGTCGGTCCAGCCGAACGCGCTGTGGTCGTAGCTGCGGCTGACCCCCTGCACGCCGTAGGGCTGCCGGAGGGAACGGGGGTCAGCCAGCGGCTCACCCCCGTCCAGCCGGTAGGCGTAGTCCACCCCGTCGGGGGCGTGCGGCACATCGGCTTCCCACCACCCGTCCGGCCGGGCCTCGCGCATGGGCACCAGCTGCGTCCCCGCCCCGGTCCCGACCTGCAGCTCGGCCCGCTGCGCAGCAGAGGCCCACACGCGGAACACACTCACCTCAGCATCACAGGCCCATCATCACCGGTGGCCGCGGGGGCGTCGAGGCTCATCATCCGGCCCGGCCGGCACCAGCAGCGCCACCGGGAGCCGCGGGGTCAGCTCCGCCAGTGGCACCGCGGGCCCGTCGTGCCGTACCCCGGTGAGCAGGTCCTGCCAGGAGCCGGCACCAACGGCGAGCGCGGTGCCGGCCCAGCCGCCCCGGCGGCGCAGCCCGGCGGGGCACCGGGTGGCGACGGTGACCGCGTGGCCGCGCCGGAACGCCACCGCGTGCTCCGCGGCCGGGCCCTCGGCCATCAGCGGCGTGTAGCCAGCCGCGAACCAGTCCGGGTGGTCCCGGCGCAACCGCAGCGCCGCCGCCGTGACCAGCAGCTTCTCCGAGTCCAGGTCACCGGGTGGCGCACCGGCGGCCACCGCGGCGAGCAGGTCACGGCGGCGGCCGAAGTCCACCGGCCGGCGGTTGTCCGGGTCCACCAGCGACCGGCCCGTAAGCTCACAGCCCTGGTACACGTCCGCGACCCCGGGCATGGTCAGCTGGACCAGCTTCATGCCGAGCGAGTTGGCCCGCGCGTCGGCGCCCAGCCCGGCGACGAAGTCGGCGAGGCCGCGGCGCAGCCCGGCGTCTTGCAGCACGGCCCCGGCCAGGCCGAGCACCGCGTTCTCGTACTCCTCATCCGGATCGGTCCAGGACGTGGCGGTCTTCGCCTCACGCATCGCCTTGCGCAGGTACCCGGTGAGCCGGTCGCCGTCGATCGGCCAGGCGCCGACCAGCGTCTGCCACATCAGGTACTCGGTGTCCGGCTCGGCCCAGCAGCCCTCGCCCAGCGCCACTGCCCGGTCGTGCCAGCCCGCCACGGCGTCGGCCCACTGCTCCGGCACCTCGGCCAGCACCGCCAGCCGGGCCCGGACGTCCTCCTGCCGCTTGGTGTCATGCGTGGACAGCGTGGTCATGCTGGCCGGCCAGCGGCTGGCCAGCTGCCCGGCCCAGGCGTGGAAGGCGTCGGGGGCGAGCCCGGCCGCGTCCGGGTCACCGCCGACCTCGTTCAGCGCGACCAGCCGCGACCAGCGGTAGAAGGCGGTGTCCTCCACCCCCTTGGCCATCACCGGCCCGCAGGTCTGCTGGAAGGTGGTGATGAGGCCGGGGCTGGGATCCTGACCGTCCCGGCCCAGGATCAGCTCGGTGAGCACGTCCAGCAGGGGGTGCAGCCGCTGCGGCAGCCGTTCCCGCGCGGCCGCGGCCGCCCCGTCGACGATGGCGGCCGAGGCGGCCGGGGGCGGCTCGCCCGGCACCACGTAGGCGCGGTACACCGGCATGGCGGTGAGCAGCTCCACGAACGCCGCGGTGAGGTCCGCGGGCGCCGCGCCGGCCAGGGCCGGGTGCCCGGCCGCCACCGCCAGCCGGCCCAGCCGGGTCACCTCCGCGGCCAGCGCCTGGCCGGCCTCCTCCCGCTTGGCCCGCTCGGCCACCCCGGCGAAAGCGGCCGGGCCTCCGGTGAACCGCTGGTAGACCGCGGTCAGCGGGGCCACCCCGGCCGGGTCCAGAAACAGCCCGCCGACCGCGCGGAGCGCGTCGTAGCCGGTGGTGCCGGCACAGCGCCAGTCGTCTGGCAGCTGCTCGCTGCCGGTGAGGATCTTCTCGGTGGCCACCCACACGCCGCCGGTGGCCCCGGCCAGCCGGTCGAGGTAGCCGCGCGGATCGGCGAGGCCATCCGGGTGGTCGACCCGGAGGCCGTCGATCACCCCCTCGGCCACCAGGCGCAGCAGCACCTCGTGCGTGGCGGCGAACACGTCCGGGTCCTCCACCCGGACCGCGATCAGCGAGGTGACGTCGAAGAACCGGCGCCAGTTCAGCCCGGTGGCGGCGTCGCGCCAGCCGGTGAGCCGGTAGTGCTGGGCGCCCAGCAGTTCCGGCAGCGGCAGCGTCACCGTCCCCGGCCGGACCGGGAGGACGTGCTCGAAGTAGCGCACCACCGGCTCCGCTCCGGTGGTGTCCAGCCACAGGTCACCGAGGCAGCCCGGGAGCGGGCCGGCCAGCACGGGGAGCAGCAGCCGGCCATGCTGGGCGGCCCAGTCCACGTCGAACCAGGACGCGAACGGCGACCCGGGACCGTCGCGGAGCACCGACCACAGCGGCCGGTTCAGCGACTCGGGCACGGGTATGGCCATATGGTTGGGCACGATGTCCACGATCACGCCCAGGCCGTGGGCCCGGAACACCTCGGCGGCGGCGCGCAGCTCCGCGTCGCCGCCCAGGTCGGCCGATACCTGCGAGTGGTCGACCACGTCGTAGCCGTGCATGGACCCGGGGGCCGCCTGCAGGATCGGCGACAGGTAGACGTGGCTGACGCCGAGCTCGGCCAGGTACCCGGCCAGCGCGGCGGCCTGGCGGAAGCCGAATCCGGCGTGCAGCTGCAGACGGTAGGTGGAGACCGGCGCGCGGCCGGCCTCAGGCACGGCTGAGCACCTGGATACACCGGCTGGGCACAGTGACCTTGTCCCCGGGCTTCGCCGCGGCCGCCACCACCTCCGCCACCGGTATCGAGGTGTCCAGCACCTTGGCCCACTGCTCCCCGTAGCGCTCGGGCGGGATGGTGAAGTCGAGGTCCAGCTCGCTGGCGTTGAACAGGAGCAGGAAGGAGTCGTCCCGGATCCGCTCGCCGCGCCGGTCCGGCTCACTGATCGCGTTGCCGTTCAGGAACACGGTGAGCGACTTGGCGAACCCGGCCGACCAGTCGTCATCGGTCATCATCTCGCCCGCCGGGGTGAACCAGGCGATGTCGGCCAGCTGCCCGGCCCCGCTGCGGCGGCCCCGGATGGCCTCACCGCGGAAGAACCGGCGGCGCTGGAACACCGGGTGCTCGGTGCGCAGCCGGATCAGCGCCGCGGTGAAGTCGAGCAGGTCCTGGTCGCCCAGGTACCCGTCGGGGGCGACGGCGTCGGGGCCCGGCGGCCAGTGCACCCAGGAGATCTCGGTGTCCTGGCAATAGGCGTTGTTGTTGCCGATCTGCGTCCGGCTCATCTCGTCGCCGGCCAGCAGCATCGGCACCCCCTGGGACAGCAGCAGCGCGGCCAGGAAGTTGCGCTGCTGTCGGCGGCGCAGCGCGACGATCCCGGCATCGTCGGTCGGGCCCTCGGCGCCGCAGTTCCAGGACCGGTTGTCGTCGGTGCCGTCCCGGCCGTCTTCCCCGTTCGCCTCGTTGTGCTTGTGGTTGTAGGAGACGAGGTCGGCCAGGGTAAAGCCGTCGTGCGCGGTGACGAAGTTGACCGAGGCGACCGGCCGCCGCCCGTCGGACATGTACAGGTCGGCGGAGCCGGTCAGCCGGGAGGCGAACTCCGGCAAGGTAGCGTGCTCACCGCGCCAGAAGTCGCGCACCGTGTCCCGGTACTTGCCGTTCCACTCGGTCCACAGCGGCGGGAAGTTGCCGACCTGGTAGCCGCCCTCCCCCACGTCCCACGGCTCGGCGATCAGCTTCACCTGGGACACCACCGGGTCCTGCTGGACCATGTCGAAGAACGCGGACAGCCGGTCCACCTCGTGGAACTGCCGGGCCAGCGCGGCGGCGAGGTCGAAGCGGAACCCGTCCACGTGCATCTCGGTGACCCAGTACCGCAGCGAATCCATGATCATCTGCAGCACGTGCGGATGCCGCATCAGCAGGCTGTTGCCGGTGCCGGTGGTGTCCATGTAGAACCGCGGGTCGTCGCCGACCAGCCGGTAGTAGGAGGCGTTGTCAATGCCACGGAACGACAGCGTCGGGCCCAGGTGGTTGCCCTCCGCAGTGTGGTTGTAGACGACGTCCAGGATGACCTCGATGCCCGCCTGGTGCAGGGTGTGCACCATCGACTTGAACTCCTGAACCTGCTCGCCACGCGCGCTGCCGGCCACGTACCCGTTGTGCGGGGCGAAGAACCCGATGGTGTTGTAGCCCCAGTAGTTCGCCAGGCCGCGCTCTTCCAGGATGGCGTCGCTGCCGAACTGGTGCACCGGCATCAGCTCGACGGCGGTCACGCCGAGCCGGTGCAGGTGACCGATGACCGCTGGATGGGCCAGCCCCAGGTAGGTGCCGCGCTGCGCCTCGGGGACCTCCGGGTGCAGCTTGGTCAGCCCGCGCACGTGCGCCTCGTAGATCACCGTCTCGTGGTAGGGCGTGCGGGGGTGCCGGTCGTTGTCCCAGCTGAAGAAGGGGTTGATCACCACGGAGCGGGGCACGTACGGCGCGGAGTCGGTTTCGTTACGCTCGTCCGGCTGGCCGAACGGATAGGCGAAGACCGCCGGGTCCCAATCGACACTGCCCTCGATCGCCTTGGCGTACGGGTCGAGCAGCAGTTTGCCCGGATTGCAGCGTTGCCCGGCGGCCGGCTCGTAGGGGCCGTGCACCCGGTACCCGTACCGCTGCCCGGGGCTGATCCCCGGCAGGTAGCCGTGCCAGACGAACCCGTCCACCTCGGGCAGGACCACCCGGGTCTCGGCGCCCTCCTCGTCGAAGAGGCACAGTTCGACCCGCTCCGCGACTTCGGAGAAAAGCGCGAAGTTCGTGCCGACGCCGTCGTAGGTGGCGCCGAGCGGGTAACTCGTGCCCGGCCAGATGGAAGCCTGCTGCGCCAACTGTCCCGTCCCTGGTCATGTGCTGACAACTCGTGCCGTCCGGGCCCCGCCCGCAGGCTGCCCCGGCCGGAGTCCGGCCTGGAGCCGACGATAACCCGTCATCTCGGCGGCCGATCAACTGCCCTCGGCCTGATCCGCCAAAGCGGGCCGGACCTGGCCAGGCGGGCGGCGGCGCCAGCCCCGCTAGAGGTCCCGGCTGATGCTCTGGAACAGATCGATGGTGTCGGCCGGGGTGAGCGCCTCGGCGCTCAGCCGGTTCATGATCTCCATGTAGTGGTCCATGTCGGGCCGGCGCTCCAGGTAGAGCGCGCTGGTGAGCTGCTCGATGTAGACCACGTCCGGGAGGTCCGGCTCGCCGAACCGCAGCACGCTGAAGGAGCCGCCGGCCGCGGCGTGCCCGCCGCGCTGGAACGGCACCACCTGGATGGTGACCTGCGGCATGCTGGCCACCTCGGTCAGCCGGGCCAGCTGGGCGCGCATGACGCTGCGGCCGCCGAACGGCCGCCGCAGCACGGCCTCGTCCATCACCGACCAGACCCGCGGCGGCTCGGCGGCGGTGAGCAGCTGCTGCCGGGCCATCCGCAGGCGCACCCGCCGGTCCACCTCGGTGGCCGGGGCGGTGCGATGGCCGAGCACCGTGACCGCGCGCGCGTACTCCTCGGTCTGGAACAGGCCGTGCACGAACTGCAGCTCGAACGTCCTGATCAGCGAGGCGGCCGCCTCCAGGCCCAGATAGGTCTCGAACCAGTCCGGCAGAATGTCACCGAACTGCGTCCACCAGCCCTGGGTGTTGGCCTGCCGGGCCAGGGACAGCAGCCCGGACCGCAGCTGCTCGTCGGTCACCCCGTACAAGGTGAGCAGGTCTTGGACGTCGCGGAGCTTGAAGCCGACCCGGCCGTGCTCCATCCGGCTGATCTTGGACCGGGACGACCGGATCTCGTAGCCGGCCTGGTCCGGTGTGATCCCGGCCGCTTCCCGCAGCCGGCGCAGCTGGGCGCCGAGCATCATCCGGACGACGGTGGCACCGGCCCGCGGGCCGGCGATCGCGCCGGCCGGGACCCCATCCGCCGGCTGGGCGGCGGTCATCGCGGCTCCTGGCTCAACCCGGCTCCCGACCCACGCAACGAACGGCCCTCACTTAACCCCCCCGGCCGACGTCAGACGCCATGCCCGGACTAACGGGCACCGGTATCTGCCAGCAGCACCCCGCCAGCGTGGCGGCACACAGAGTACACGATATCACCGCGGCCCGCCGCTGTCCCCGGCCGGATCCGGCGGGAGGCGGCGGGCCGCGGTGCCGCGCTCACAACTCGTCGAATTCGCCCTGCTTCACGCCCACGAGGAAAGCGGCTATCTCCGCCGGCGTGTAGATCAGAGCCGGTCCCGCGGGGAACCGGGAATTGCGGACGGCGATGGAGCCGTCGGGTACCTTAGCCACCTCGACACAGCTGCCGCTGGGATTGCTGGCACTGCTCTTGCGCCAGCTCACCGGCAGCTCGCCTGCGGGCATTCCGTTGATGACCTGCAACTTTCCTCCTCGTGCGAGCGGGGACGCACCAGGTTCCCTGATTGCACGGAGCAGCGTAACAGATCAAATGCACGTGCATTTGGGTTTGCAGAAGACGTTGCAAACGATTCGTGCGTCAGGCAAGATACGGCGCAGGACGCCTTCCCCTTCCGCTCCTGACGACGGGATCACCCGGTAGGAATGACAGCGCACCCATTACCGCTGGCGGTCGCCGTGGCCGGTGACATGCGCTGGCGCTGGCTGGCCGGGGCAGTCCAGGCGGCCGGGGCCGCCGCGGGCATGCACCGGGCCGTCCCCGGCGAGCCCGGCTACGGCTGGGTCTGCTGCTCGCGGGTGGCCACCCGGACGCCCGTCCCGGACACCCGGTCCGTCGGCCCGGCCCGGGAGTTCAGCCTGGCCACCCTGTATCGCTGGAGGCTGGCCGAGCGGGCCGACGACGTCGCGGTCGTACTCTCCGAGCTGTTCACCAACGCGCTCCGGCACGGGCTGCCATCGGCCCGGGCGAGCCGGCCCGGCTGGGCGGTGCACCTGGGCCTGGTCTGGTCGGGGCGGTACGTGGTCTGTGCCGTGGCCGACCCGGGTACCACCGTGCCGCAGCCGAAGGAGCCGGACTGCTTTGCGGAGAGCGGCCGCGGGCTGCACGTCATCGGGGCGCTCAGCGACGCCTGGGGCTGCACCACGCCCACCGAGGCGGGGAAGACGGTCTGGGCTTTGTTCGCGGTCGGCTCCGCCCCGCCCCGCCCCGGGTTCCCCCGGCTCGCGGTGGTCGGCAACGCACCACGCTGACCTGATGTGAGCGCTCACCCGCGGGCCGCCGGGTGGGCTGTCACGGCGCGCCGGGCAGCACCGGCCGCGGTCCGGGCGGGGCGCCGCGGCGCTGCCACTCCCGCGGGTAGCCCAGCGAGACCTCGACGAACGGCACCCCATCGTGCCAGGTCGTCCGGGGGATGTGCAGGTGCCCGTAGACAACGGCGGCGGCGCGGTAGCGCTGGTGCCAGCGGGCCGTCCGGGTGGTGCCGCACCACTGGGCGAACTCCGGGAAGCGCAGGATCGCGGTGGGCTCCCGGATCAGCGGGAAATGGTTGACCAGGACGGTCGGGACCGACTGATCCAGGTCCACCAGCCGCCGCTCTGCCTCGGCGATCCGGGCCCAGCACCAGGCCTCCCGGCTCGGGTACGGATCCGGGTGCAGCCACCGCTCGTCGTTGCAGACCACCCCGGTCGCGTAGCTGCGGGCCAGCCCTTCGGCCTTGGTCCGCGCGCCGTCCGGCCGGAACGAGTAGTCGTAGAGCAGGAACAGCGGGACGATCGTGACCGGGCCGCCCGGGCCGTCCCATCGCGGGAACGGGTCCTCGGGCGTGAGCACGCCGAGACCGCGGCAGAACTCCACCAGGTGCCGGTAGCGCTGCTCTCCGCCGAGCTGTACCGGGTCCCGCGGGTGGGTCCACAGGTCGTGGTTGCCGGGCACCCAGATGACCCGGGCGAACCGCCCGGACAGCAGGCGCAGCGACCACTCGATGTCGGGCAGGAACTCACCCACGTCGCCGGCCAGCAACAGCCAGTCGCCGGGCGCCTCCGGCTGGAGCGAAGCGACGATCTCACGGTTGCGCGGGTAGCCGACGTGCAGGTCGCTGATCGCGACCAGCCGGCCGGGGGCGGGCATGCCGCCATGATCCCATGCGGGCCCGGTCAGCCGACCCCGGCCAGCCCGGAGGTCCACACGGCGATCCGGGTCCGGTCGAGCCGGGCCCGCCGGATGTCCCACACCCGGTCGCCGTCGGCCAGCTCCAGCGCGCCGGCCGCGGCCGGCCTGGCCGCTCCGCCACCGACAGCAGCCGGGCCCCGGCCACCACCCCGCGCCGCCGCAGCTGCTCCGAGAAACCAGCCAGGATGGTGTGGTCCTGGTCCATGATTACCGGATCGGGCCAGGCCGCGGATCGGGCCAGGCCGCGGATCGGGCCAGGCCGCGGATCGGGCCAGGCCGGATCAGGGGCGGGCGGCGGGAGGACACGGGTGGCGGCGGTACCGGGGTCGGGCGGGCGCAGCGGCTGGTCGGTGCTGCGCGGGCTGCGGCCGGTCCGCCGGGACCAGCTCACCGGGGACCTGCTGGCCGGGGTCACCCTCGCCGCGCTGGCCGTCCCGGAGGTGCTGGGTTACGCCCGGATCGCCGGGATGCCGGTGGTGACCGGGCTGTACACGCTGCTGCTGCCGATGGCCCTGTACGCGGTGCTGGGCGCCTCCCGGCACCTGGTGGTCGCGGCTGACTCGGCCACCGCGGCGCTGCTGGCCGGAACGCTGACCCGGCTGGCCGTTCCGGGCTCACCCGGCTACGTCCGGCTGGCCGGGCTGGCCGCGCTGCTCACCGGCGCGCTGCTGCTGCTCGCCCGGCTGGCCCGGCTCGGCTTCCTGGCCACCTTCCTGTCCCGCACCGTGCTGCTCGGCTTCCTCACCGGTGTGGGCATCCAGGTCGCGATCGGCCAGCTGCCGGACATGCTGGGCGTCACCGCGCCCAGCCCGCACACGCTGGTCAGGCTCGGGCAGACGGTGACCGCGCTGGGCACCGCGCAGCCGCTCACCGTGGCCATCTCGGCCGGGGTGGTCGCCCTGATGCTCGCGGCCCGGCTGGTCAGCCGGCGGATCCCCGGCGCGCTGATCGCGGTGACCGCGGCGATCGGCGTCAGCTGGGCGGCCGGGCTGGCCGCCCGGGGCGTGCGGGTGCTCGGCCCGGTGCCGCGCGGGCTGCCCGGGCTGGCGCTGCCCGCCCTCGGGCTGCACCAGGCCACCGCGCTGCTGGGCACGGCCGCGTCGATCGCCATCGTGATCCTGGCGCAGAGCGCCGCCACCGCCCGCGCCTACGCGATCAGGCACAACGAGCCGTCCAGCACCGACACGGACCTGGTCGGGCTCGGCGCCGCCAACGTGGCCGCCGCCTTCACCGGCACGTTCGTGGTCAACGGCAGCCCGACCAAGACGCAGATCGCCGACGACGCCGGCGGCCGGAGCCAGCTGGTCTCGCTGGTCACCGGGGCGCTGGCCGTCGTCGTGCTGGTGGCCGCCACCGGCCCGCTGCGCTACCTGCCGATCGCCGCGCTGGCCGCGGTGGTCTTCCTGATCGGCGCGGAACTGGTCGACCTGCGCGGCCTGCGGCGCATCCGGGCGGTCCGCCCGGCCGAGTTCACCGTGGCGCTGATCACCGCGGCGGCCGTGGTGGTCCTGGGCGTCCAGTGGGGCATCGGGGTGGCCGTGGCCGCCTCGGTCATCGATCACCTGCGGCACAGCTACCGGCCGCTCAGTCACCTGCTGGTCAAGTCGCCGGCCGGGCACTGGCAGCCCGCGCCGGTCGAGCCCGGGGCGCGGACCGAGCCGGGCCTGGTGGTCTACCGGTTCGGCACCAGCCTGTACTTCGCGAACGCGAGCCGGTTCGCCGACGACCTGATCAGCCTGGCCGGCTCCGGGGACCCGCTGCGCTGGGTGGTACTGGACGGCGCGGCGATCGGCGACGTGGACTACACCGCGTCGGCGGTGCTGGCCCGGGCTTTCCGGCGGCTGCACGCCGCCCACGTCCAGGTGATGATGACCAGCATGGACGACCCGGTGCGGGCCCAGCTGGCCCGCTACGGGCTCACCGGCGCCGACGGCCCGGACGCCTTCTTCGCCACCCCCGGCGCGGCGCTGGCGGCCTTTCAGGCCGGGCCGGCGAATCCGCCTCCGTGATCACCGCGGACGCGCCGCCGAACTCGATCCGCGAGCCGGCCGGGCCGGGGGCCGAGCCGGACAGGGTGACGGTGTCGCCGTCGGCCAGGTAGCCCAGCGCCCGCCCACCCGGGAGCAGCAGCGGGTCCCGGCCGCCCGCGGTCAGCTCCAGCAGCGACCCCATCTCGTCGCGGCGGAAACTGGACACCGTCCCGGACCCGTACAGGTCCCCGGTCCGTACCGCGGCGCCGTTCACGGTGAGGTGCGCGAGCTGCTGCGCGGCGGTCCAGTACATCGTGGCGAACCGTGGCCGGGAGACGGGCTGGCCGTTGACCGTCACGGCCAGCTCTATGTCCAGGCCCCACGGCTGGGCCGCCCGCAGGTAGCCCAGCGGCACCGGATCCTGCGCGGGGGGCGGCACCCGGGCCGGTTCCAGCGCCGCCAGCGGGACGACCCACGGGGAGATCGTGGTGGCGAACGACTTGGACAGGAACGGTCCCAGCGGCCGCGATTCGAACGCCTGGATGTCCCGGGCGCTCCAGTCGATGAGCAGCACCACGCCGAATACGTGCGCGGCGAAGTCGTCCACCGGCACCGGCTGCCCGGGGCGTGAGCTGGCCCCGACCACGAAGCCCAGCTCGGCCTCGAAGTCGAGCCGCCGGGTGGGGGCCAGCCCGGGCCGGCTGTGGCCCGGGGCGATGGGGCCCGCCGGGCGGCGCACCGGCGTGCCGCTGACCACGACCGTGCCGGCCCGGCCGTGGTAGCCGACCGGGATCTCGCGCCAGTTGGGGGCGAGCGCGGGGTCGGCCGGGCGGAGGATCCGCGCCGCGTTGGTCGCGTGCTCCAGCGAGGAGTAGAAGTCGGTGTAGTCGGCCACCTCGAACGGCAGGTGCAGGGTGGCCTCGGCGATCGGCACGGTCTCGGTGATCTGCCCGCCGCGGACGAAGCCGAGCAGCCGCTCCCTGGTGCGCTGCCAGGCCCGCGGCCCGCGGGCCATGAACGGGTTGAGCGAGGGGACGTCGAACGCCGGGTCACCGAAGGCCGCCGTCAGGTTGACGATGTGGGTGCCCAGGCCTGCCCCGACCCGGGGGCGGCCGTCGCCGCAGGAGAACACGCAGTACGGCAGGGCGTGTTCGGTGAAGGTGAGCGCGGTCAAGGCAGGTCCAGGGAGATCGCGAATGTGAAGCGATCGCCACGGTAGTAGATCCGCGCTATGTCCACCGGGCCCGATGCTCCGGCATAGGTGACATTTTCCGATAGCAGTACCGGGCTGAACGCCTCCACCTCCAGCAGCCCGGCCAGGTCCGCGGGCACGCTCCGCGCCGACAGCTCGTTGTCGATCCGGGTCAGCGGCAGCGCGAGCTCGTCACGCAGCAGCGCGGTGACCGGGGCCCGGGCCAGCGCGGCGTCGCTGAGCCGGTCGGCGTGCTCCGGGCGCAGGTAGTTCTCCGCGTAGCTGACCGGCACCCCCGCGTCCAGCCGGAGCCGGCGGACGAGCACCGCCTCCGCCCCCGGCCCCGCCTCCGCCAGCCGGTCCGCGGGTGGCCCGTCCGCGGCCACCCGGGTGCGGCTGAGCACCCGGACCTCGGCACTGGCCTGCTGGGCAGCCACCGTCTCAGCGGAGCCGATGACCCGCAGGGCGCGGCTGCGCCGCGCCTCCGGGTGGACGAAGGTGCCACGGCGCCGGTGCCGGGTGATCAGCCCGTCAGCGGCCAGCGAGGCCAGCGCCTGGCGCACGGTGGCCAGGCTCACCCCGAAGCGCCGGGCCAGCTCGGCCTCGGTGGGCAGCCGGGTGGCTCCGCCCAGGTCGGGACTGAGGATTGCGGCCCGCAGGGTCTGCGCCAGCTGGTACCACAGCGGCAGCGCGCCGCTGAACGCAGCGGGCGTGGCCGGGACCGGGACCTCCGCCCCGGCGGCGGGCCCGGCAGCTGGCCCGGCGGTCACGGGGCCGGGCTGGGCGCGCGGAAGGCCGGTTCCAGCCCGGACCACACCGCGTCGTAGTCGGCCTGGCGGTGCGGGGCGTGCCGCGCCTGCCGGGTCGGGATGATCATCCAGCGGCTCTCGAACATGACGGCCAGCGTGCCGGCCAGCTTCTCCGGCGCCAGCGGCGCGCTGGAGGCGCGGTCGTACGTCGCGGCGTCCGGGCCGTGCGAGGCGAAGGTGTTGTGCAGGCTGGCGCCGCCGGGGGCGAAGCCCTCGGCTTTCGCGTCGTAGCTGCCGCGGACCAGGCCCATGAACTCGGACATGACGTTGCGGTGGAACCAGGGCGGCCGGAAGGTGTCCTCACCGACCAGCCAGCGCGGCGGGAAGATGACGAAGTCCACGTTGGCCAGCCCCGGGGTGTCGCTCGGGGAGGTGAGCACGGTGTAGATCGAGGGGTCCGGGTGGTCGAAGCTGACCGTGCCGAGGACCATGAAACGGGCGGTGTCGTACTTCACCGGCACGTAGTTGCCGTGCCAGGCGACTACGTCGAGCGGGGAGTGGTCGTAGTCGGCGGCCCACAGGCCGCCGCCGAACTTCTGCACCACCTGGGCGCTGGCCCGCTCTTCCCAGGCGGCCACGGGGGCCAGGAAGTCACGCTCGCCGGCCAGCCCGTTCGCTCCGACCGGGCCGCGCTCGGGCAGCGTGAACGGCGCGCCGTAGTTCTCACACAGGTAGCCGCGGGCCGGGCCGCCGGGCAGCTCGGCCCGGAACCGAAGGCCCCTGGGCAGCACCGCGATCTCCCCGGGGGCGACCCGGAGCCGGCCCAGCTCGGTGTGCAGCAGCAGCGGGCCGAGTTCCGGCACGATCAGCAGTTCACCGTCGGCGTCCACGAAGTACCGGTCAGTCATCGATGCGGTGGCCGCGTACAGGTGCACGGCCATCCCGCTGCGGGTGCGCACGTCACCGTTGCCGCCCATGGTGTACAGCCCGTCGATGAAGTCCACCGCCCCGCTGGGCAGCGGCAGCGGGTCCCAGCGCAGCCGGTTGGGGTCCGGCTCGACCTCGTCGAACGGTGCGGAGCGCAGCCCCCCGGAACCGATCCGGGCGAACGGCGGATGCGCTGCGGACGGCAGTATCCGGTACACCCAGGTGCGCCGGTTCACCCCCCGCGGCTGAGTGAACGCGGTCCCGCTGAGCTGCTCGGAGTACAGGCCGAGCGGGGCCCGCTGGGGTGAGTTCCGCCCATCCGGCAGCGTCCCGGGGACCGCCTCGCTGACGAACTCGTTGCCGAACCCCGGCTGGTAACGCTCCTCGCCCGCGGTGCGGTCGGCCATGACCCCTCCCGTTTGATGTGATTCCTCCGCTCAATCAGAGCATTCTGTCCCCCGACAGGTCAACCAGCCCAACGGCCGTAACGCCAGGCTGCCCGCCACCCGGGTCCCGGGCTCAGCCGCGGCGCGCCGGTCCCGGTCGTTCCCGTCCCAGGCTCAGCCGGGCGCCTGCGACCGGGCGGGTAGCGGGCGGGGCAGCAGGCTGCGGTCCGCACGGACCAGCTTCGCCGCGTGGGCCGCGTCCACCGGGCCGGACAGCAGGTATCCCTGGCCGTACCGGCACCCCATGGAGAGCAGCAGGTCGCGCTGGTCCTCGCTCTCGATGCCCTCGGCCACCACGGTGAGGCCGAGGGTCTTGGCGATGCGGATGATGACCTCGGCCAGGGCCAGCCGCTGCGGCGAGACCGCGATCCCGTCCACGAATGACTTGTCGATCTTGAGCACCCCGATGGGCAGCTCACGCAGGTAGCTGAGCGAGGAGTAGCCGGTGCCGAAATCGTCGATGGCCAGCCGCACGCCCATCCGGCGCAGCTCAGCCAGATCCGCGCTGATCCGCTGGTCCGGCCGGAGCAGCACGGTCTCGGTCAGCTCCAGCAGCAGCGCCGACGGCACCAGGCCGGAGACGGCCAGGCAGCGCCGTACGGTACGCACGAACCCGGGGTTGTGCAGTTGGCGGGCGGACACGTTGACGCTGATGTACAGGCTGGGCAGGTCCTGCTGCCAGCGGACCGCGTCCGTCGTGGCCTGGCCCAGCACCCAGGCACCCAGCGGGACGATGTGCCCGGTCTCCTCGGCCAGCGAGATGAACTCCCCGGGATTGATCATCCCCCAGTCCGGGTGCGGCCAGCGGACCAGCGCCTCGAAGCCGACCAGCTCCCCGTCGGCCAGGTCGGCAATGGGCTGGTAGACGAGGGTAAACGCCGAGCTGGCCACGGCCGCGTCCAGCGCCGCCTGCAGTTCGCGGCGGCGCGTCATGCCCGCGCTGAGCACCGGCTGGTACTGGCGCCACTGCCGCTTGCCCGCCGCCTTGGCCGCGTAGAGCGCCAGGTCGGCGTGCCGCACCAGGTCACCGGGGCCGGCGCTGTCCCGGGACGTGGCCACGCCCACCGTGGCGGTGGCGATGACGGACCCCACCGCCAGCGCGAACGGCTCGGCGAAGGCACGGACGATCACCTCCGCCGTGGCGCCCACCGCCGCCGGGCTGGCCGCCTCGTCCACCAGCAGCGCGAACTCGTCGCCGCCGAGCCGGGCGACCACGCCGGCCGGGCCGGCCAGCCGGGTCAGCCGGTGCCCGGCGGCCACCAGCAGCTCATCGCCCACGGTGTGGCCGAGGGAGTCGTTCACGACCTTGAAGTCGTCCAGGTCGACGAAGAGCACGCCGACGACGGCGCCGCGCCGCTCGGCCCGGGCCAGCGCCCGGACCACGCGGTCGGAGAACAGCACCCGGTTGGGCAGCCCCGTCAGCGCGTCGTGGAAGGCCCGGTAGCTCAGCTCGCGCTCCAGCTGACGCTGCTGGGTGACGTCGCGCAGGGTGAGCACCAGCCCGCCGACGGTGGGCTCCCGGCGCAGGTCGCTGCACCGGACCTCGACCTCCGCGTAGCCGCCGTCGCGCGAGGTGATCCGCCAGTCCTGGGTCAGGCCGGGGCCGCCGCCGTCACGCAGGTCGGCCAGCGCCCGGGCGATCTCCCCACGCTCCTCGGGTGCCACCAGGTCCCACAGCTGGGCACCCTCGATGGGGGCCGCCCCGAACAGGGTGGCCGCCGACGGCGTCGCGTACCGGACGCACCCGCCGTCGTCCACGATGAGGATCACATCCGAGGTGTCGTGCACGAGGGTGCGGAAGTAGGCCTCGCTGTTACGCCGGATCACCTCCTGGCTGAGCAGCACCCGCTCTACCACCAGGGCGGCCTGCCGGGCCAGCACCTCCAGGGTGCCCGAGACGGCGGCCAGCACGGCCTCCGGCCCGAACACGGCCAGCAGGCCGATCAGCGGGTCGCCCGAGGGCCGGTCCGGCAGGGCCAGCGGGCAGGCGAGGACGGCCTCGCCGCGACGGCCGCCCGGCCCGCGGGGCAGCAGCCGTTGCGCAGTGCCGCCGCCCAGCGAGGCCCAGCTGGCCGCCAGGGCGGGGGGCAGGTCCATCCGCACCGGCGGGTCACCTGGCGGGGCACCGACCGCCCGCAGCCCGCCGTCGTCGCGCACGGCCAGCAGCGCGGGCCGCCACGGGCCCGCCCCGGTCAGCGCGGTCACGGCCGACCGGATCGCGCTGGCCGCCTGTTCCACGGTGCTGGCCGCGGCCAGCGAGGCGCCGGCCAGCCGGAGCACCTCGGCCCGGGTCAGCGCGCGGCGCAGCGCCGCGGCCACCTCGGCCAGCTGGGCCAGGACAAGCATGTAAAGCAGCGCCGAGCAGACCGCGAGGACCCCGAGGTCCCGGACACTGTGGCCCAGCGCCTGGGCCAGCAGCACCCCGGGGGCCACCAGGGAGGCGAGCAGCAGCAGGACGAACCGGAACGGCGAGTCCGGCACCGCCCGCCGGCCGGCCAGCTTGGTCAGCGTGGACATGCTGGGATCCAGCGCCGCCGCCCCGAAGGCCAGGTAGAACACCACCAGGCCGAAGCCGTCCGCGCTGCCGGCCTCGAAAGCGTCCTGCAGCATGTTGAGGCCGAGAGCGATGCCGGAGGCGAGCAGGCCCAGGGTGCCGACCGCGAGCAGCTGGGCCGACCGGATGCGCCACGTTCCCGGGGTGAGCAGCCGGGCCAGCAGGGCCAGCAGGGCCGCGTCGCCGAGCGGGTAGGCGATGGCCACCGTCTCGGGCAGCCACGTCAGCTCCGGGTTGTGCACATGCGGCAGGACAAGGTACATCCAGGCCAGCAACGCGAGCCCGGTGACCAGGGTCAGCGCTTCCAGCAGGCTGCGCCGGGGCGCCCCGGCGGCCCGGTACCGGATGAACATCAGCAGCCCGGCCGCGAAGAGCGGATAGGCGGCCAGGGAACAGATGTCGAGGACCGACGGGAACGCCGCGGTCTCGTGCCCGGGCCGGGTCTGCACCAGGTAGCCGAACTGGCCGACCGCGAAGCTGAGGCTGGCCGTGGCCAGCAGCAGCCAGGGCAGTGTGCGGGCTGGGCGGTGCAGGCGCACGCCCGCCACCATGGCCGCGACGCTGGTCAGCGCGAGCAGCGCCCAGGCGGCTGCCCGGACCGGAGGAACCAGCAGGTACCCGGCGGCGAGCAGCGTCATCCAGGCGGCGTAGGCCGCCATCAAGCCACGTCGCCTCGCCACTGGCCGCACCCCCCCGGTGTCCGGCCCGGCCCCCCGGCCAGTCCCCGCGGTCCCGGCCAGACCCGGCCCGGGGTCGCGTGGAGCTGCCTCCACCCCGGGCGAGCCCGGGAAACCCCCATATGTACGCATCCGTCACAGGGGGCCCAGGACCAGCGCCTGACACCACTTTAAACAAAAGCTCGACGGACCGCGCCCGCCGCGCCCGCCGCGCCCGCCGCGGCCGCCGCGCGCCGCGCCCCGCTGCCCGCCGCGCCCCGCTGCCCGGCCGTCGCCGCCCGGCCGGCTGAGCGGCTTAGCGGACCAGGCCGGCGCGACGCAGCGCCTCAGCCATCGCCCCGTCCGCTGCGGCCTGGCCGCGGCCGGACCGGGACCCGGTGTCCCGGCGGCCCGTCCCGCGGCGGCCCGCATCGCGGTCACCGGCACCACGGTCACCCGCACCACGGTCACCCGCACCACGGTCACCGGCACCACGGCCACCGGCACCACGGCCACCGGCACCACGGCCACCCGCACCACGGTCACCGGCACCACCGCGGTCGTGGCCGCCCGGGCGCGGCGGCGCGGGGGCGTCCTCGTCCAGCCGCATGCTCAGTGAGATCCGCTTCCGGGCCAGGTCCACGCCGAGCACCCGGACCCGCACCACGTCGCCTGGCTTGGCCACCTGCCGTGGGTCGCTGACGAACTGGCGCGACATAGCGGACACGTGCACCAGCCCGTCGGTGTGCACCCCCACATCGACGAACGCGCCGAAGGCGGCCACGTTCGTGACCACTCCCTCCAGCACCATGCCGGGGGCCAGGTCCTCCAGCGTCTCCACCCCGTCGGCGAAGGCAGCCGTGGTGAAGGCCGGCCGGGGGTCGCGGCCCGGCTTCTCCAGCTCGCGCAGGATGTCGCTCACCGTCGGCAGGCCGAACCGGTCGTCGGTGAACTCCTGGGGCGCCAGCGTGCGCAGCAACGCCGTGTTGCCAATCAGCCCCGGCATACCGGTGCCGGCCCGCTGCAGGATGCGGCGGACCACCGGATAAGCCTCGGGGTGCACGCTAGAGGCGTCCAGCGGGTCGTCCCCGTCGCGGATGCGCAGGAAGCCCGCGCACTGCTCGAACGCCTTCGGCCCCAGCCGGGGCACCTCGCGCAGCTGCTGGCGGGTGCGGAACGGGCCGTCCTCGTCCCGCCGGGCCAGCACGGCCGCAGCCAGGGCTTCGCTGATCCCGGACACCCGGGCCAGCAGCGGCACCGACGCGGTGTTGACGTCCACGCCGACCGCGTTCACGCAGTCCTCGACGACCGCGTCCAGCGAGCGGGACAGCTTCAGCCCGGCCACGTCGTGCTGGTACTGGCCGACCCCGATCGATTTCGGGTCGATCTTGACCAGCTCGGCCAGCGGGTCCTGCAGCCGCCGGCCGATCGACACCGCCCCACGGAGCGACACGTCCATCCCCGGCAGCTCCCGCGACGCATAGGCCGAGGCCGAGTACACAGAGGCGCCCGCCTCGGACACGACCACCTTGGTCAGCCCCAGCTCCGGGTGCGCCTTGATCAGGTCGGCGGCCAGCCGGTCGGTCTCCCGGGACGCGGTGCCGTTCCCGATCGCGATCAGCTGGACCGTGTGCTCCGCCGCCAGGGCGGCCAGGACCGCGAGGGACTGAGCCCACTGTCGCTTCGGCTCGTGCGGGTAGATCGTCTCAGTGGCCACCGGCTTGCCCGTCGCGTCCAGCACCGCTACCTTCACCCCGGTGCGGAACCCGGGATCCAGGGCCAGGGTCGGCCGGGCCCCGGCCGGCGCGGCCAGCAGCAGGTCACGCAGGTTGGCCGCGAACACGGCGACGGCGTCGTCCTCGGCCCGCTGCCACAGCCGGGTCCGCAGGTCCACGCTCAGGTGCACCGAGATGCGGGTACGCCACGCCCACCGGACGGCGTCCGCCAGCCAGCGGTCGGCCAGGCGGCCCTGGTCGGCCAGGCCGAACCGGCGGGCGATGGCCGCCTCGTAGCCACCGGCGGGGTCGTCCTCCCCCGGGTCCATGGTGAGTTCGAGGACGCCTTCCTTCTCGCCGCGCATCAGGGCCAGGGTCCGGTGCGAGGGCAGCGCGGTGAACGGCTCCGCGAACTCGAAATAGTCCGCGAACTTGGCTCCCGCCTCCTGCTGCCCGTCGCGGACCCGGGAGGCCAGGTGACCCCGGGCCCACATCTGCTCGCGGAGCTCGCCGATGAGGTCGGCGTCCTCGGCGAAGCGCTCGACCAGGATGGCCCGCGCCCCGTCCAGCGCGGCCGCCGCGTCCGGGACGCCCCGCTCCGGGTCCACGTAGCCCGCCGCGGCCTGCTGCGGGTCGCTGCCCGGGTCCGCGAGCAGCCCGCTGGCCAGCGGCTCCAGCCCGGCTTCCCGGGCGATCTGCGCCCTGGTCCGCCGTCTGGGCTTGTACGGCAGATAGATGTCCTCCAGCCGCGCCTTGGCGTCGGCGGCCATGATCCGGGCCCGCAGCTCGTCGTCCAGCTTGCCCTGGGCGGCGACCGACTCCAGGATGGCCGCCCGCCGCTCGTCCAGTTCACGCAGGTAGCCCAGGCGCTCCTGCAAGGTGCGCAGCTGCGTGTCGTCCAGCCCGCCGGTCGCCTCCTTCCGGTAACGGGCGACGAACGGCACGGTGGCACCCCGGTCGAGCAGGTCCACGGCGGCGGATACCTGGCCCTCCCGGACACCGAGTTCGGTGGCGATCCGGCGGGTGGCGGGTATGACGGGGGGCGGGGCGGCAGGGATTACGGTCACCAGGGCATTGTGCCGCCTACCCCGCCGCGGCGCATGATGAGGGCAAGCGGGTTTCCGTTACCGAGGGAGCTGACATGGCGCGCACGCCGCAGGAAGTCTTCGCCCATCACGCCCAGGCGCTCGGCGCCGGGGACCTGGATGAGATCGTCGCCGACTACACCGATGATGCCGTGTTCATCTCACCGTCCGGAGTGCTCCGCGGCCTGGACGGCATCCGGGCCGCGTTCACCAAGCTGCTGGCGGACGTACCGGACGCGCAGTGGGACCTGAAGACCCAGATCTACGAAGGGGACGTACTGTTCCTGGAGTGGGCGGCGGACGCCGGCTCGACCCGGGTGGATGACGGCATCGACACATTCGTGTTCCGCGACGGGCAGATCCGAGTGCAGACTGTCCGCTATACCCTGCAGCGGATCGGCTGACCGTTTAGCCGCCGGCGGGGCGGGCAAGCGGGAGGAGATGATTTTTGCCGCGCTCTTGAGGATGCCATGACCTCGCCGGGAAGCCAGCCCGCCGCCTCAGCCAGCAGCCCGCCTCCGCCGGATGGCGAACGGGCGGGCCGCCCGCCGGACCAGCCGCGCCAGCGCAAACCCGGCGGCGAGGCCACGACGCGCACCGTGATCGTGGCCGGCGCCGCCAACGTGGTGGTCATGGTGGCCAAACTGGTCGCCGGGGTCCTGACCGGGTCCAGCGCCATGCTGGCCGAGGCGGCGCACTCCTTCGCCGACACGCTCAACCAGGTCTTCCTGTTCACCTCGCTGCGCCAGGGCGCCCGCCCCGCCGACCGGCAGCACCCGTTCGGGTACGGGCAGGCCCGGTACTTCTATTCCCTGCTGGCCGCGTTCGGCATCTTCATCGCCGGCGCCGGGTTCTCGATCTTCGAGGGCGTGCTGTCGATGCACAGCGCCACCAGCAACTTCCTGATCGCGTACGTGGTGCTCGGCGTCAGCGCCGTGGCGGAGGGCACCTCGTTCATCCGGGCCTACAGCCAGCTGCGCGGTGAGGCCCGCGAGAGCCGGACCGACCTGCTGGAGCATGTGCGGACCAGCCGGGACACCACAGTCAAGGCGGCGCTGTTCGAGGACACCGCGGCGGTGATCGGGCTCGCCCTGGCCGCGGCCGGGCTGGGCCTGGAGCAGCTCACCGGGTCCCCGGTGTTCGACGGGGCCGCCTCCATCGCCATCGGCGTGCTGCTCATCGTGGTCGCGGTCCGGCTCGGCCTGGACAGCCGGAACCTGCTCCTCGGTGAGGCGGCTGAGCCAGAGGTCGTGCAGGCGATCCGGAAGGAGATCGAGCGCACCCCGGGCGTGGACGCCCTGCTGCAGTTGCAGACCATGCACATCGGCCCGGACAACATCATCGTCGCCGCCCGGGTCGATCTGGCCGATGGCGCCTCCGCTGACCAGGTGGAGAACCTGGCCGACGACATCGACCGGCGGCTGGCCGAGCGGTTGCCGGTCACCCCGTACGTGTTCATCGACCCGACCCCGACCAGGCGGGGCGCCGAGCGGCTCACCCGGCCGGACGCGCGCGCCCGGCCGGCCTCCTGACCCATCCCGGGAGCCCCGCCCCCGGTCAGGGCGCCGCGGAGGCCAGCGTGGACAGCAGGTGGCTGAACCCGTGCGGGGCGCGGGCCCGCCGCCGGGCCGAGGTCACCACGCTGACCGCGGTGGTGCGCAGGATCCTGCTGTCCGCCGCGGTCAGCGCGGTGACCAGCCGGTGGTCCTCGGCGGTGCGCAGCGCCGTGAACCCGCCCGCGGCCAGGTAGGCCCGTGCGGTGCAGCCCAGGTTGGCCCCGTGCACGTGCGGGTGACCGGTGCCGTCGGCCAGGTAGCTGGCCAGGAAGCGCGGTGGTACGTCGGGGGGATGCTCGGTCCAGTCCGCCACCGTCACGGTGCCCACCACGGCGTCCCAGCCCGCCGCGGCGTAACGCACCTGCCGGGCCAGCCAGCACGGCGGCACCACGGTGTCCGCGTCGGTGCTGGCCAGCCAGACCTCGGCCGGGTCCAGGTGCGCGGTGCGGCGGAGCACTTCCCGCATGCCCTCGGCCCGGGCGGCACCCACGCTGCGGGCGCCGATCTCCAGCACGGTGGCGCCCGCCGCCCGGGCCAGCGCGGCGGTCTGGTCGTGGCAGGCGTCGGCGACCACGACCAGGTGCACCGGGACGGGGGCGAGCGCACCGGCCGCCAACCGGGCCGCGGCCAGGCAGGCGGGCAGCAGGTCGGCTTCGTTGTGCGCCGGCACCACCACCCCGGCAGCGGCGATCACACCAGTCCCTCGGCCTGGGCCACCGAGCACGGCGGCCCGCTGCCGCGCTGGTAGACCTCGGCGCGGAAATCCGGTTCGCAGTGCGCCACCAGGCACTGCAGCCCACCGCGGTCGCGCAGTACCGCGTGCACCTCGTCACCGCCACGTGGATACTCCGGGACCGGGTGCCGCCAGTGCACCGCGAGCAGCCGCCCGCCGGGCCGCAGCGCCGCCTCGCCGAGATCCAGCACCCGGTCCAGATCGGCGCCGCCGAAGTAGTACAGCAGCTCGGAGAACACCACCAGGTCGAACTGCCGGCGCGGCCACTCCCCCGGGATCACCCGGCACTCCACCTGGACGTTGCCCAGCCCGGCCGTCCGCTCTCCCGCGCTGCGAACCGCCACGGCGGAACTGTCCCATGCCAGCACGCGGCCGCACCGGGCGGCGAGCATCCGGGTCAGCACGCCTACCGAGCAGCCCGGCTCGAAGGCGGCGGGGTAGTGCCGCTCGGGCAGCAGCGCGAGGCTGAGCGCGTACTTGCGGGCCTCATACCACCGGGTGGCCAGGCCCCACGGGTCGGCCGTGGCCGCGTACATCCGGTCGAAATAGCCGGGTTCCACCGTGGCCGGCCCGGTCACGTGAACAGCACCTCGACGGCCCGGGTGAAATGCGCCACCGTGCCCGGGGGCAGTACGGGCGCCCGGCCGCCCCGCTGCTCCAGCTGGCTGGTGAAGCAGCCGATGGCGGCGCGCTTGCGGGCGGCCATCGGGCCGGGCAGCCGGACGGCGGCGGCCCGGTGCCAGGGCAGCCGGGGGTCGCCGGGGCGGGCCCAGTGCCAGGCCCACACCGGGTAACCCAGGGTGCGCGGGACGGCCCGGCGGGCCGCGCGCCCGGCCGCCTCGTGATCGGCGTGCAGGTCCCCGTGCCACGGTGCCAGGCAGGTGCCGAAGCCGGCCGCCAGTTCCCGCAGCGCGTCGGCCAGCTCGTCCTCGTGCGCGGCGACCCGGGTGTCGGGCAGCTGGAGCCGGACCACCTCGGCCTGCGGCACGCCGAGCCGGGCCAGCGCGGCGGCGGTCTCGGCCGCGCGGCGGCCGGCCAGCTGGCCCGGGTCGGCGCAGCCGGGGTGGGAGGCTTCCCCGTCGGTCACCGCGACCAGCCGGATTCGGGCCCCGGCCGCGCCCAGCAGGCCCAGGATGCCGCCCGCCCCGAGCACCTCGTCGTCCGGGTGAGCGGCGACCACCAGCACATGCCCCCACCCAGCCGGGTCCGCGGTCGGCAGCGCAGCCAGCCCGGGCCAGGCGCGCCACGTCGCCTCGGCCGTCCCCGGCTGATCGATCGGGTGCCGCCGGGCCGGGCCGGGCTGGCCCGCGGCGGTGGCGCTCACCGTTCCCCCGCAGCGGTTCGCGCCGCCCGGAGACCAAGATCCCGCCGGCCGGCGCTCACCAGGCCACGCCCCGCTCCGCGGCCAGCGCACCGAGCTGGGCCAGGTCGCGTTCGGCGTGCTGCTGCCGCAGATACACGGTGAGGTCGGCGACCCGGCGCGAGTGCTCCTCGTCATGGCTCAGCGGGCCGGCGCCCAGCGCCCGCCCGGTCCGGGCCAGCACCTCGGTGGCGGCCTGCTCGACCAGGGCCCGGACCCGCAGGGCGCGGGCCGGCCCGGCCCCGCTCAGGTCGTAGGGATCGTCGTCGATATGGCCGGCCGCCGCCTCCAGCGCGGCCCGCGCGCTGTGCAGCGCGACGTCCACCGCGCCCAGGTGAGCGAGCGCGTGCGGGCCGACGTCCCGGTCGCGCGCCGCGTCCACCAGGGTGACCCCGACCGCGCGTGCGCCGCCATGCCAGCACGCCGCGACCCCGGCCCCACCGTGGCTGAACCCGGGGCGCCCGGTGTAACCGCCGGGCGGTCCCACCGGCTCGGCCGGCACGTCGTCGAAGCCGACTTCCAGCGTGTCGCTGCCGGCCATGCCGGTGGCCGGCCAGCTGCCGGGTACCGGCGCGAGACCGTCGGTGGGCAGCGCGAACAGCCGGGGCCCGTCCGGGGCGGCTGCGGTGACCAGCGCATGGGTGCAGGCCCGGGCGCCGGAGCAGTACCGCTTGGTGCCGGACAGCCGCCACCCGCGGGCGGCGTGCGCGGCGGCCAGGCCGGGCCCGGGCGGCTGCGCCGCCCACACCCCCCACCGGCTGCCTGCCGGCGGCGGCGGGCCGTCCAGCTCAGCCAGGATGGCTACCGCGTCGGCGTGGCCCTCGGCCAGCCGGGCCAGCGACAGGTCCGTGGCGGCCAGATCGGCGAGCGCTGCCCAGCGCTGCCGAGTCTCGCCGCCGCCCGGCAGCGGCAGATCCACCCGGCCCTGTTCCACCGCGGCCGCGAACGCGGCCGCGGTCCGCTGCCACGCGGGTGGGAGGCTGGAACCGCCCTCGCCCCGCCCGGCCAGCGGGCCGCCGGGCCGGGGAGCATGGTCACAGACGCCGGTCACACCACGATCCGCCTCTCCCGCCGGTCAGCTTCGCACCGGCGGAATCCACTCCGCCTGCGCAAAAACCCGCCAACTACCCGGGACGGCCCGGTTCACACCGCGCCGCGCCGGAGCCCTGCACCGTGGTTTGGCGGCTTCGGCCGCGGACAGGTGACCCGGGCATGAGCTTCCTCTCCCAGGTCGAGCAGGCCACGTCGCTGGACCCGGTGGTCAGCGCCGGCCAGTGGGCCGCCCGGCGCGTTCCGCGCGGCCCGGTCCGTGACGCGCTGCACGGAGTATGGCTGGGGCATCCGCTGCACCCGGCACTGGTGCAGGCCCCGATCGGTGCGTGGCTGGCCGCGAGCGTGCTGGACGCGTGGCCGGACGGGGCCCGGGCGGCCCGGCGACTGACCATCCTCGGGCTCGCCACCGCGCTGCCCGCGGCGCTGGCCGGCGCGGCCGACTGGTCGGAGCAGCACGAGCAGCAGATGCGCGTCGGCGTGGTCCACGCCAGCGCCAACCTGACCGCCTTGGGCCTGTACGGGGTCTCGCTGCTGGCCCGCCGGCCGGCCGCCGGGCGGGTGCTCCGGCTGGCCGGCCTGGCCGCCGCGGGCCTGGGCGGGCTGATCGGCGGGCACCTGTCCTACCGGCTGGCCGCGGGGGCCAACCACGCCGAGCCGGTCCCGCATCTGCTCGAGCCGGGCTGGCACGACGTGCGGCCAGCGGACGGGCTGCCGGCCGGACAGCCGGTCCGGGCCATGATCGGGGAGGTCCCGGTGGTGGTCATCCAGCAGGACGGCGAGTTCCACGTGCTGGCCGACCGGTGCAGCCACCAGTCCGGGCCGCTGTCCGGCGGCGAGCTGTCCGGCGGCTGCCTGACCTGCCCTTGGCACGGCAGCACGTTCCGGGTCAGCGACGGCGCGGTGCTGCGGGGCCCGGCGACCGCGCCGCAGCCGGTGTTCGCCACCCGGGTGCGCGACCGCGTCCTGCAAGCCTGCCTGCCGGGCGCCGGTTAGGGCTGATAGTGCTCCAGGACCGTTTATCCCGCTGCGGAAGGGTAGCCCGAAAGGCGTAGCACCGCGGACGTAGCCGGAGATGTTGATGACCCTGCCTGCCAGCCAGCAACGTGCCCTCAATGCGATCGATGAGCTCCTGCGGCGCGGCGATCCCCGGTTGGCCAGGATGTTCGGGGTCTTCACCGAACTGACCCGCCAGGAGGGCATGCCGCCCGCCGAGACCTTGCCGCCCAGCCGGCTGTGGCGCCGGCCCGGCCGCCGCGGGGCCCCGCGCTGGCTGCCGCCGACCCGGCTGCCGGGACAGGGGGCCCGGCTGCGCCGCCTGTTCATCCTGCCGCTGCTGGTGGCGGCGACGCTGGGCCTGCTCGTGCTGGCCATCGTGGCCACCCCGCCGGTGGCGCCCCGCCGCTGCGGCCAGGTCACCGCGTTCATGGCGCCGGTCCGGCCGAACCCGGCACCGGGCTGCGCCGGCGCCGGCCAGAAACAGCCGGCGCCGGCCCACCGGGCTGGCGGCTGATCACCCGGCTGCCGGACCACCCCGCTGTCCGCGGGCCGGATGCCGCTCAGCCCGCCGGATCCGGCCGGTCCGTCCCGCCCTCCCCGCGGGAGCTCCCGTCCCGGCCGTGGCCGTCCCCGTCCCGGCCCTCCCCCAGCTCCTCGTTGCGGAGCACCGCGTCCTGGTCGCGGTCTTCGTGATGGCTGGCCGGGACCGGTTCCTCCCGGGCCTGGTTGGTACTGGGCCGGTACCCGGTGCGGGCCGCGAAGTCGTCCTGTTCTGCCCGCTCCGCGGCCGGCTCGTCACCGCGCTCATCGGCGCGCTGCGCCATGTCCTCACCTCCCAGCCGGCCGGGCCTGCGCCGGCCGACCGCACTGCGGTACCCACCCAGCGGCCGTCCTCACCTCTGGCCATGTGTGAAGACCGGGCGGCTGGGCAGTTGCAGCGCCCGGGCCGTTGCCTCCGCCGGGCCCCGCCGGCACGGCCACGCTCCGGGGGAAGGCGGGCGGATGAAGCCGGGCGAGCTGCAGCCGCCGGGGGTGCCGGACGGCGCGCCCGGTGGCGCTGTGCCTGCCGGGGCGGTGCCCGTCGGGCCGGGCACCGGTCACCTGCGGGCGGCGGTGGATGCGGCCGTCCCGCTCGTGGCGCTGGCCGTTTCCCGGCCGGTCGGCGCGGCCACGCTAGGCTTTTACATTGCCTACCGGTCGGCGGAGGATTACCTCATCGTGCCCAGGATCATGGCCGGACGGTGGAGGTGCCCGCGGTGGTCGCAGTCGTGGCGGTGCCGCCCGGCGGGGCGCTCATGGGCGTGATCGGCGCTTTCGCGGCCATCCTGGCCACGGCCACGCTGCGGCTGCTGCTGCGCGGGGCCACGTTCCGTCGCCTGGACGCAAGCTGAGCCGGCCACCGGGCGGGCCACCGCCCACTTCTGGGAGCGAGCCACCGCCGGCCGCCCGCGGCTATCAGCTGCCCGCCTGGGTGCCGCGCTGGCTGCGCGCGGCCAAGCGGCCGGCGCGCCGGGTGGCCCTGCTGCTCATCCTGGCGCTGATCGTCGAGTACCTGGTCATCCCGGAGCTGGTCGGGGCCAGCAAGGACCTGTACCTGCTCGGCCGGGTCGGCGTGGTGTGGGCGGTCGCCGGGGTGGTGCTCGAAGGGCTCTCCCTGTTCTGCTACGCGCTGCTGACCCGGGCACTGCTGCCCCCCGAGGGCCGCCCCGGCCTGTCCCGGCTGTTCCGTATCGACCTGGCCGCGGCGGCCGTGGCGCACGTGCTGCCGGCCGGCACCATCGGCAGCGCGGGCGTCGGCTACCAGCTGTTCACCTCCGAGGGCCTGAACGGCACCGACGTCGGGGTGATGATGGCGACCAAGGGCATGGGCTCCACGGTCGTGCTCAACGTGCTGCTCTGGCTGTCCCTGGTGATCTCCATCCCGCTGTCCGGGTTCCGGCCGGTGTACGCGACGGTCGCCCTCGTCGGCGCGGTGCTGCTGGCCGCCTTCGCCGCCATGGTCATCGGGCTGATCCGCGGCGGGCCACGGGCCGCCCGCCGGGTGCACGCGATCGGGGACAAGATCCCGGGCCTCGGCGGGGACCGGCTGAGCCGGATCGTGCTGCACGCCAGCGAGTCGGTGCGCATCCTGGCCACCGACCGCCACGTGCTGGTCAACGCCTTCACCTGGGCCACGCTGAACTGGGTGCTCGACGCGGCCTCGCTGTGGTGCTTCATCGCCGCGTTCGGCCGGTTCGCCAACCCGGTCGGCCTGTTCGCCGCCTACGGGATCGCCAACGTGCTCGGCGCGCTGCCGGTCAGCCCGGCCGGGCTCGGCGTGATCGACTCGGTGACCCCCGTGCTGCTGGTCAGCTTCGGGCTGACCCGGAGCGTGGCGACGCTGGGCGTGCTCGCCTGGCGGCTGGTGAACTTCTGGCTGCCGATCCCGACCGGGGCGGCCGCCTACCTGTCGCTCAAGGTGCCGCGCGGCGCGGGGCTGGCGGAGATGCGCCAGGCCCTGGCCGACCTGGTCCGCCCGGGCCGCAGCGGCCGCGCGGCGCCCGAGCCGGGCTCTCAGGCCGGGAGCGGGAGCGCGCCCGCCACCGGGACCGGGACGGGCCGCACCGCTCCCCTCGCTGAGGGTGCCCAGCACGCCACCGCCGGCCAGCCAGCCGACCGCGACGGCCCGGGCGGCGACCGCTGAGGCCAGCAGCAGCACCGCCGACGGGCGCGCTAGGAGCGCGGCAGCCGGACCACCGAGACGAAGAAGTCGTCGATCTGCCGGACCGCGGCAATGAACTGGGCCACGTCCACCGGCTTGGTCACGTACGCGTTGGCGTGCAGCTTGTAGCTGCGCAGGATGTCCTCTTCGGAGGACGAGGTGGTGAGGACGACCACGGGGATGTGCGCCAGATCGGGATCGGACTTGACCTTTTCCAGGATCTGCCGCCCGTCGTACTTCGGCAGGTTGAGGTCGAGCAGGATCAGGTCGGCCCGCGGCGCGCCGGTGTGCGCGCCCCGGCGGTACAGGAAGTCCAGCGCCTCCGCACCGTCCCGCGCGACGTGCAGCCGGTTACCGATCTTGTTGTCCTCGAAGGCCTCCCGGGTCATCAGCTCATCGCCGGGGTCGTCCTCCACCAGCAGGACCTCGATCGGCTGCAGGTCGGTCATGCGGGAATCCCTTCGGTGCTGCTGGCGGCGTCGGCGGGGCCGGCCGCGGGTTCTGGGCCGCCGGAGACGGCGGGCTGCGCGGCGGGTTCCGGGACCGGTTCCGGCGCGGGAGCGGGCGGCAGGGTGAAGCAGATGCGCGTGCCGCCGGTATAGCTCGTGTCCAGGTACATTTCCCCGCCGTGCTGCTCCACGATCCGCTTGCACAGGGCGAGACCGATGCCGGTGCCAGGATAGGTGCCGCGGCCGTGCAGCCGCTGGAAGATCACGAATACCTTTTCCGCGAACTCCGGCGGGATGCCGATGCCGTTGTCGGTCACGCAGGTTTGCCACCTGCCGTCCGGTTGCAGGGCCGCGGTGATCCGGATCACCGGCGGCCGGTCGGCAGCCCGGAACTTGATCGCGTTGCCGACCAGGTTCTGCCACAGCATGGCGAGCAGGGTGGGGTCCCCGGCCACCTCGGGGAGCGGGCCGGGGCGCCCGATGACCGCCGAGGACTCCTCGATCGCGGTGGACAGCGAGGCCAGGGCCAGGTCCAGCGGCTCATCCAGCCGCACCGGGATGCGCACGTCCCCGGCCCGCCCTACCCGGGAGAACGTCAGCAGGTCGTTGATCAGGACCTGCATCCGCTTCGCGCCGTCGACTGCGAAGGCGATGTACTGCAGGCCCCGCTCGTCCAGCTGGGAATTGTAGCGCTTTTCCAGCAGCTGGCAGAACGAAGCGACCTTGCGCAGCGGCTCCTGCAGGTCGTGCGAGGCGACGTAGGCGAACTGCTCCAGCTCGGCGTTGGACCGGCGCAGCTCGGCCGCCTGCGTGTCCAGGTCGGCGGCCTGGCGGGCGGCCACGTCCTGGGCTTCCCGGCTGGACTCCAGCGCGGCGACCAGCCCGCTGCGCATCGCCTCGACCGCGGCGGCCACCGCCCACAGGTCAGCCGACCCGCTCGGCTCGATGTGGTGGCTGTAGTCACCGTCGGCCACCAGGTGCGAGGCCGCTTCCAGCCGCCGCAGCGGGCGGCCCACCGCGTTGTGCAGCAGCAGCGCCAGCCCGATGGCGACGATCACAAAGGCGGCGAGGATGACCGCGTAGGTGACGTCCTGCACCGACCGGGCCCGGCTCAGCCGCGCGCGGTCGGCGCCGGCCGCGGCGGCCAGGTGGGCGTTCTGCCGCGCGGAAATCCGGCGCAGCCCATCGAAAGCCCGCTTGCCGGCGGTCAGCTGGGCCAGGTCCGCGCCGTTCAGCGGCCCGCCCCGGGCCCGCTGGATCAGCGGTATCGCGTAGCGCGCCCGCCAGCTGGTGGCCGCGGCCTCCAGGGCTCGCAGGTCTCCGGCCAGCGGCTGCCGCGGGCCGATCAGCGCACGCAGCCGGGCGGCCGCGGCCGCCTCGACCGCGCGGCCGCTGGTGTAGGGCTGCAGGAACCGCGCGTCCCCGGTGATCCCGTAGCCGCGCACCCCGGTCTCCTGGTCGACCAGGGCGCCTTGCAGCCGGTAGGCCTGGGCCTGCGCAGGCAGGACGGCCCGGGACAGTTCGTCGGAGGCCTGCCGGGTCTGCGCCTGCAGCTCCACGACCAGGAGGCTGGCCGCCAGCACCAGGGCAGCGATCACCGCGCCTGCCACCCGGAACCAGCCTTCGACGGTCAGCCTGCGCAGCCCGGCCCGGCCATCCACCGGCCCGGCGCCCGCGGCACCCGCGCCCGGAACCGGCCCGGTCACGCCGTCTCCGTCCAGGCCAGGTGGACCAGGGCCACGTCGTCGGCCAGCCCGCCGTAGGGGCTGGCGGCCAGCTCGGTGCGTTCCAGCAGCGCGTCCGCGAAGCCGGCGGCGGGCAGGGCGGCCAGTTCCCGGGCCAGTCGCAGCAGGCCGTCCTCGCCGAGCCGCTGCCCGTGCGGCCCGGTCCGGCCTTCGAACAGCCCGTCGGTGTACAGCACCACGCCGCTCCCGGCGGGCAGTGGCACCGCGGTCTCCTGCCACTGCGGCGCGGGCACCAGCCCGACGGCCGGCCCGGCGTTGCCTTCCACCAGCCGGACCCCGTCGCGGTCGCGCAGCAGCAGGCCCGGGTGCCCGGCCTGGACCATCCGGACCTGCCGACGGTCGGGGGCGAACACCAGGTGGGCCAGCGTGGCGAAAACATGATCGTCGGCCCGCTCCGCCATGAGCAGCTGCTCCAGCAGGCGGATCAGCATGGGCGGGGCGGCCCCGGCCAGCACCAGGGACCGCCACGCCACCCGCAGGCAGACGCCGAGGGCGGCTTCCTCCGCGCCGTGCCCGCAGACGTCACCGATGACCGCGTGCACGGTGCCGTCCCCGGTCTCCACCACGTCGTAGAAGTCCCCGCCCAGCAGCGCGTAGGCCCGGCCCGGGCGGTACCGGGCGACGACCTCCAGGCGGCCGGTGCGGATCAGCGGGGTGGGCAGCAGGGCCCGCTCCAGGCGGGCGTTCTCCTCGGCCCGCAGCGCACTGCGCTGCAGCGCGACCGACGCCTGCTCGACCTGCTTGCGCTGCGCGGCGTAGCGGATGGCCCGCCCGAACGTCTCCGGCGGCGCCTGGCCCTTGATCAGGTAGTCCTGGGCGCCGGCCGCGACGGCCGCCAGGCCGGCGCTCTCCTCGGCCAGCCCGGTCAGCACCACCACGGCGGCCCCGGGCGCGGCGGCCAGCATCTCGGTGACCGCCGCCACGCCCTGCACATCAGGCAGGTGCAGGTCGAGCAGGATACAGCCGGGCAGATCGCCGCGGCTCAGCATGGCCTTGGCGTCGGCCAGCGAGCGGGCCCAGGCCAGCGAGGCGCGCATGCCGCTGTCCGCGAGCAACTCCTCCACCAGGAGGGCGTCACCGGGATCATCCTCGACCAGCAGGACCGATTGCGGACCGTCCAGCCAGGCCGGCTGGTTCTCGTCGTGGCCCTGACCGGACTCGCGCGGGCCGGCCGCGCCGCGCGCAACCGGCACGCTGGCCGGACCCCGCCCCATCGCGGGGCCGACCACGGGACGTGCACCCAACGAATGCTCCTCTGACCGTCGCGCCGAGGCGGCGGGTGACCGTCGCGCCGAGGCGGCGGGCTGGTAGCCGCGCCGTCTCCGCCGCGATCGGCTCATGTCGGGGATCCTCCGGGTCACCGTACCCCCACATGCCGAATCGCGGTGGCCACGGGCGACCCGGGCGCGACTGGGCGCCGCACCCCATGTTCCAGATTCCGGGCCGCCGAAACATGCGTGGCTCCGGCACACGGCCCTGGCCAGTCAGGACACCAGCCGGGCACTCCCCCCGCTGCGGCGGCGGGCCGCCCGGCGTTCGTCTTCGCTCAGGCCCCCCCAGACCCCGTGCTGCTGCGCGGTTTCCAGCGCATAACGCAGGCAGTCTTCGCGCACCAGGCAGCGCGCGCAGACCGCCTTCGCGGCCATCACCTGCGAGCGGGCCGGGCCGGCCGAGGAGATCGGGAAGAACAGCTCGGGCTCCGCTTCGCGGCAGGCACCCAGCTCCATCCACGCCGAAGCGGCCGCGGTCGTACTCATCGTCATGACGTTGCCTCGTACTTCACCCTCGCTCAGGCGGCGGCGCCGCTCTTCTCGTTCCCGTCCTCGTCCACCGCCAGGATGCGATCCCGGAGGAAGCTGAGCGCGTGGGCGAGCAACCGCGAGACGTGCATCTGGGAGATGCCCAGCGCCCGGCCGATCTCGGCCTGCGTCATGTCGCCGTAGAACCGCATCAGCAGGATGCGCTGCTCCCGCCGGGGCAGTTCGCCCCAGTGCACGGCCAGCGCCTCCATCGACAGGGTGTGCTCCATCCGGGGGTCTTCCTCGCCGAGCAGGTCGGCCAGGCTGGCCGTCTCCGGCTGGCCGGCCAGCGGGGCGTCCAGCGAGGCCGGCTGCAGCAGCAGGTCGGCCAGGAGCGCCTCGCGCACCTCGGCCTCGGTGAACCCGCAGTGCTCGGCCAGCTCGGCGTCGCTCGGGCCCCGGCCTAGCTGCTGGGTCAGCTGCCGCATTCCCTCGCGCAGCTCGAGCAGCCGCTCCTGCACGGGCCGCTCCACGTGGACCTGCCAGCGCTTGTCCCGGAAGTAACGCTTGATCTCACCGGTGATGCAGGGCTGGGCGTAGGCGGCCAGGCTCCGGCCGACCCCGGGATCGAAGTTGTTGATGGCCTTCAGCAGCCCTACGTAGCCGACCTGGATCAGATCCTCGGCCGACTCGGGGCTGCGGCGGTAACGGTTCGCGCAGGAACGGACCAACGTCCGGTACCGGGCGACCAGCACTTCACAGGCGGCGGCGCGGCGTGGGCTGCCGGGGTCCTCGGACCGGATCATGGCGAGCAGCTCGTCGTCACCGCACTGTTCCAGCACATCCACCGAACCGAATGTTTCCATGAGGAAAGCGTGGCACGGACCGGGTCATGGCACAAGTGTTTCCACAAGGAAAAATTTTCTGTGCCCTCAGGCGGGATCGGCGACAGCGCGGCGGCCGCCCCCTCCGAGCTGCGAACTCAGCCGGCCTGAAGCGCCAGTTCGCCCAGCCCGCGGATAAGTGCGGCCCGGCCCTCCGGGGTCATCGCCTCCAGCATGTCGGCCAGCGCCGTGCGGCGCTGTTCGCGCACCCATTGGGCCAGGCGGCGCCCGGATTCCGTGAGTGACAGCACGATTTCCCGCCGACTGCCCGCCGCGCGGTCGCGCGTCAGCAGCCCGGCCACTTCCATCCGGTCACACAGCCGGCTGGTCGCGGAGGCCGACGCCCCCACCCGGGCCGCGAGCGTGTTCAGGTTGAGCCCGCCGGCCCGCTCCACGATCAGCAGGGCCCGGAGCTGGGCCGGCGGGACCGAGGAACTGATCTTCTCCACCGCCCGCTCGGCCGCTTCGACCAGGGCGGTCAGGCCCTGCTCGGTCAGGCCCTGTTCGGCCGGGGCGTCCAGCTGGCGGTTGCTGGCGTCGGAAAACATGTCAGCACCCATCACGCATCACCGCCGACCAGCATGACCACCCTCGGGGCACCAGCCGCCGGACCATGCCGCAGGCCGAGCCAGCGTGTGCCACCTCTGGCCTCCCTTTGCCGCGTCCGCCGGCTCGCCATCCCGGCCTCCCCCACACTGCCGTCCGGCCCCGCCCGCGGCCAGGGCCGGATGGCTTGTCCTGGCTGGCCGCCCCCGCCGGGCCCGGCCAGCCGACGGCCCCGGGCCAGCGGATGTCCGCTGTGCCACGGCGTGTGCGGTACTCCCCGCGGACCGGGGGTACTTCCCGCGGGCCGGCCGGTACTTCCCGCGGGCCGGCCGGTATTCTCCGCGCCTGGCCGGCCCGGCCGGACCCGCGGTGAAACCGGGATGGAGCCTATCAGCGCCGGCCCGCAGCTGCCCGAACCACGACCGTGCGAAGCCGACCCGCCCGGATCCCGCCGGGCGGTAGCGGGTGCACTGGCGTAGCGGGTCATCCTCGGTCCTTTCCATGTCCGCGGCCGGGATCGCGGGGCAGGCCGGTGCTGCCGGACTACCCCACGTGCCGCCGGGTACACCCGGGGCCCGGCGGTCACGGCGGCGCGTTTACCCCGCCTGCTCATGGGCACGGGCACAGGTCACGACCGGGCTCGACCTCGAGGACGTCACGATGCGGATAGCCCTGATCTCCGAGATACCCGGGCCACGGGCGGCCCCGGAGGATGACGACTACCCGGCTGGCCCGGCCAGGCAGGTCAGCGCGCTGGCCGCCGCACTCGCGCGGCCGGATACCGAGGTGACCGTGTACGCGCCGGCCGCCGGCCCGGGGCCGGGATCTCCCGGGCCGGGATCCGCCGGGCCCGCGCCCGTCCTCCGCACGTTCGCTGAGCAACTGGCCCGGCGGTGGCGGCGCGAGGCCCCGGACGTCGTGCACGCCCAGTCCTGGGCGGCGGGGGTGGCCGCGCTGGCCGGCGGCCGCGGCCTGAACCTGCCGACCGTGCAGACATTTCATTCGGTGCCCGCTTTGACCCGGCGACGGCGCGGGCCGGGAGCCGACCCGATCCGGGTGGAGCTGGCGCTGGCCCGCGCGGTGCGGGCCGTGCTCGTCAGCACCTCGGACGACGGGTCAGCGCTGTGCCGCCTGGGGGTGCCGCGAACCGCCATCCGGGTGGTGCCCTGCGGCGTGGACACGACCCGTTTCACCCCGGTTGGCCCCGCGGCGGAACGAGGCCGCCGGCCCCGGCTGCTCATGGTGGCCGGGCTGGCCGACGAGCCAGGCCCCGCGACGGGGCTGCGCGCCCTGGCCGACGTGCCCGGCGCGGAACTCGTCATCGCGGGCGGGCCGCCCGCCAGTCAGCTGGCTGAGGACCCCGGCTACCAGTCGCTGACGCGGCTGGCCGGGCAGCTGGGGGTAGCGGACCGGGTCAGCTTCGCCGGCCGGGTCGGCCAGGCCGGCATGCCCGCGCTGATGCGGTCGGCCGACCTGCTGCTCAACCTCGGCGCGGAAGGGCCGCAGGCCATGGTGACCGTGGACGCCATGGCGTGCGGGGTCCCGGTCGTCGCGGCCAGGACCGGCCCGCACGCCGACGCGGTCATCAACGGCACGACCGGTCTGCTGGTGCCCCCCGCTGAGCCCGCGCTGCTCGCCCGCCGGGTGCGGCAGCTGCTGGCCAGCCCGATGCTCGAGGGAATGGCCATCGCGGCGGCCAGCCGGGCGGCGGACCGGTACTCCTGGGCCCGGATCGGCCAGGAGACGCTGGCGGTCTACGAGCGGGCCGCGCCGTGCCCCCGCCCGGCCGGCTGACCGGGCCCGGTCCGCGCCCGCGGTCCCCCAGCCACGGCCCGCCGCGGTCCCCCATTCGCGGTCGCGGCGGTCCCCCATTCGCGGCCGCGGCGCTGACTCTGGCAGATGCCAACTGTTTCCCTCTAGAATGCTCTGTCGTGGACGACCCCGTGATCGACAGCCAGGCCGAGCAGGTGGCCGTGCTGCAGGCCGCCACCCGGGTACTGACCGGGGTGGCGCTGCGCAGCCTCGACGCTCTGGACGGCGCCGTCACGCTGCCCCAGTTCCGGCTGCTGGCCGTGCTGGCGGAGCTGGGCCGGTCCCGCTCGGCGCAGGTAGCAGGGGTGCTCGGGCTGGATGCGTCCACCGTCACCCGGCTGGCGGATCGCATGGTGGCGGCCGGCCACGTCACCCGGGGCAGGGACGCGCGGCACCGCAGCGTGGTCACTCTGGAACTCACCTCCAGCGGCCAGGAACTGGTCGGCCGGGTCGCCGCCGGGCGGGAGCGGGAACTGCGGCGGCTGCTGGACCTGCTGTCGCCGGCCAGCCGCCGCTCGATCACCGGGGCCCTGCGGGATCTGGTCCGGGCGGCCGGCGAAGGGTACGGCCTGGCCGCCGGACGGGCCCTGCCGATGTGAGTACCGTCCAGGAGCGAGCGAGATGACCAGCCGCCGCGCCCTCGGCGCCGCGGCCGGCTTCCCGCCGCACGTATTGCGCGAGTATTCCCTCGTGGCCGACGGCGAGCGCGGTGCGCTGATCGGGCCGCACGGGGACCTGGCCTGGATGTGCGCCCCCCGCTGGGACAGCGACGCCGTGTTCACCAGCCTGATCGGCGGGGCCGGGATCTACGCCGTGGCCCCCGTCACCGACCGTTTCGTCTGGGGCGGGTACTACGAGGACGGCTCGCTGATATGGCGCAGCCGCTGGGTGACCAGCGCCGGGGTCGTGGAGTGCCGGGAGGCGCTCAGTTACCCGGGCGAGCCGGACCGGGCGGTGGTGCTGCGCCGGATCGAGCCGCTGGACGGCCCGGCCCAGATCCGGGTGGTGCTGGACGTGCGGGCCGGATTCGGGCGGCGCCGGATGACCGGGATCAAGGCCGTGGACGGCCGGTGGACCGGGCGCAGCGGCCCGGTCCGGTGGCGCTGGTCGGGGGCGGCGGACGCGCGGGTGCGGGCCGACGGCGCGCTCGAACTGCTGATCACGGTGCCGCCGGGGCGCGGTCACGACCTGGTGCTGGAGCTGTCCGCGGGGCCGCTGCCCCGGCGCCCGGTGCAGGCCGCCGCGGCCTGGCAGGCGACCGCGGCCCGCTGGGCGGCGGCCATTCCCAGTCTCGGGCCCAGCCTGGCGCCGCGGGCCAGCCAGCACAGTTACGCGGTGCTCACCGGGCTGACGAGCCATAGCGGCGGCATGGTGGCCGCCGCCACCATGTGCCTGCCGGAACGCTCGGAAGCCGGGCGCAATTACGACTACCGCTACGTGTGGATCCGGGACCAGTGCTACACCGGCCAGGCAGTGGCGGCGGACGGGCCGCACCGGCTGCTGGACGACGCGGTATCGTTCGTGGCCGACCGGATCCTGGCCGACGGGCCCGACCTCAAGCCGGCCTACACCGCTGGCCGCGGCCCCGTCCCGGACGAGCGGGCGCTGTCCTTCCTGGCCGGGTACCCTGGCGGGTCCGACAAGGTCGGCAACTGGGTCAACCAGCAGTTCCAGCTGGACGCGCTGGGCGAGGCGCTGCAACTGTTCGCGGCCGCCGCCGCGCACGATCACCTGGACACCGAGCACTGGCGGGCGGCCGAGGTCGCCGCGGCGGCGATCGGGAAACGCTGGCAGGATCCGGACGCGGGAGTCTGGGAACTGGACAACCGGCACTGGTCGCACTCCCGGCTGGAGTGCGTCGCCGGGCTGCGGGCCATCGCGGCCGCCGGCGCGGCCCCGGCGCAGGCCGCCGCCTGGGAGACGCTGGCCGACAGCATCCTGGCGGACGTCGCCGCGGACAGCCTGCACCCCAGCGGCCGCTGGCAGCGCGCCCCGGATGACGACCGGGTCGACGCCGCGCTGCTGCTGGCCCCGCTGCGCGGGGCCGTCCCCGCCGCCGACCCGCGCAGCCTGGCGACACTGGACGCCCTCATCGCGGAGCTGGCCCGGGACGGCTACCTGTACCGGTTCCGCCACGATCAGCGCCCGCTGGAGGAGGCCGAAGGCGCCTTCGTGCTGTGCGGTTTCCTGATGGCGCTCGCCCTGCACCAGCTGGGCCGGACCGATGAGGCGGTGGGCTGGTTCGAGCGCAACCGGGCCGCCTGCGGGCCGCCGATGCTGTTCACCGAGGAGTTCGACACGCACCAGCATCAGCTGCGCGGCAACCTGCCGCAAGCGTTCGTGCACGCGCTCATGTTCGAAAGCGCGGCCCGGCTGGCCCGGCCCTGGGACGGCCGGTAGCAGCGGTGCGGCAACCGGTCACCGCGGCCGGCCCGTATTCACCTGGGCGTGCGGCAACCGCCGCCGCGCCGTGTCAGTATGCTGCCCGGACGTTCGGGCGAGCGGGCCCGGGCCGGGACGGGAGGGTCGCGGGCACCGTCCGGCGGCGGTGCGGCGATGGGTAAGGAGGTGATTCCGCATGGAAACCAGCGCCGGCCACGATGAGGGGGTGCTGCGGATCACCCGCACCGGGACCCCGTCCAGGCTCGCGATCACCGGCGAGATCGACGAGTCCACGTACCCATCGCTGGTGCAGAGCCTGGACGAGCTGACCCAGGGGGTGCCGGAGGTCCATCTGGACCTGGCCGGCGTCGTCTACTGCGACCTCGCCGGGCTGCGCGCCATGGTGCGGCTGGCCGGTTCCGGGCCGGGCGGGAGCCCGGGCCGCCGGGTCGTGCTGCACCAGGTGCCCGAGCAGCTGCGGGCCGTGCTGGAAATCATCGGCTGGGACTCCGTGCCCGGCCTCGTCGTGGCGGGCTGACCGGCTGCCGCGCTCAGCGCGGCCAGGAGGAGCCGTTGGCGGAACGGCGGCGCAGGTCGTCGCGTATCTCCGTGCCGAGACGGCGGGTCTCCCGCCGGTTGAGCAGGGCCCCGGCGGTCGCGCCGGTGAACAGCGGGCCCAGGGACACCGCCCCGCGCCCCGCGCGGGCCAGCAGGCGGCGCTGCAGCCGCCCGCGCAGCGGCGACCCCACGGCCAGCGCCACCCCACCGGGGACCAGGGACACCCCGCGGCGCTGGGCCCAGGCGCCCAGGTAGGCCAGCATCCGCTCGGCCACCGGTCCGGGCGCCCGCGCCCCGTACACTTCGTGCAGCTCGGCGACCAGCTTGATCTCGATCCCGACCAGTGCCAGCACCTCAGCCAGCACCTCCACCGGCGCCGACGGCAGCGGCAGCAGCAGCGCCGCGCCCACCGCCGCGCCCACCGACGCGGACGCCCGGGAGGCCCCCACGATCAGCGCGTCGGCCAGCTCGTCGGGGCCGAGGCCGGGGAACTGCTCGCGGAGCCGCTGC
Source organism: uncultured Actinomycetes bacterium (assembly GCA_963837515.1). GTDB lineage: Bacteria > Actinomycetota > Actinomycetes > Streptosporangiales > Streptosporangiaceae > RYN-230. The sequence continues at coordinate 455,989 of CAWINT010000005.1, read as the reverse complement.
TGGCTGCGCACCGGCAGCCGCGGGGCCATCGCGACCGCCTGGTCGGTCAGCCAGCGGCCGCTGAGGTGGACCCCGGCCCAGCCCGAGCGCAGCCCGGCCCACCCGGCCTGCCCCCCGGAGCGCACCCGGACCCACCCGGCCCGGCCCCCGGCCTGGACTCCCGCCCAGCCGGTCCGGCCGCCGCGGGCCACCGCGGCGGTCAGCCGGTGCGCCAGGCGGCGTTGCTGCTCCGGGCTGGTTTCCTCGCTCAGCTCGCCGACCAGCTCCGCGATGTCCGCGGGGAGCGTCTCGCGGCCGGGCCCGCTGGCGGCCGGGTCAGGTTGTGTCATCCGCCACCCCAGCCCTCCCCCGGGCAGGCATCCGCCGCCCGGCCTTCATCGTAGGAGCGGCCCGGGACCGCCCCGCCCGCGCCCGTGGCCCGGGCCTGGACCGTCAGCCCCCAGGGGGGACATCGCGTTCCGGCGGGTTCACTGCTGCCTCCGGGTTCGGCGACCGGCTCGCTGGATCTCCTACATGCACCCCGCCGCGCACGTTCCCGGGCTTGTCGTAGATGTTGACCTTCGGTCGCCGCCAGTGCGGGTGCCGGACCGCGTACAGGACCGCGCCGATCAGGGCCAGGAGGGCGATCACGATCACCACGCACATGACGATGATTCCGCCCGCGGACGTTCCGCCCAATTCGCTCACCTCCGTCGCTCCAGCTACCCGGGCTGGGCGCTCCATGCATGAAGCGGCGGCCGGATGAACGGCCGCCCGGCCCGCGGGTGTGCAGCCGCGCTGGGCGGGAACGGCCAGGAAGGGCGGGCGGAGGTGACCGATGCCGGAAAAGCTGGCCCCGTACCGGCGCAAGCGCGACTTCGCGCGCACCCCGGAGCCGGCCGGGCAGACCGCGGCGGCGGCCCCCGGCGCGGCCGGGGGCGCGCGGCGCTTCGTGGTGCAGCGGCACCGCGCCCGGCGGCTGCACTACGACCTGCGGTTCGAGATCAACGGCGTGCTGGTCAGCTGGGCCGTGCCGAGAGGTCCCACTCTCGACCCCGGAGTGCGCCGCACCGCCGTGCACGTGGAGGATCATCCGATCGAATACCTCAACTTCGAGGGGGTGATCCCGCGCGGCGAGTACGGCGGCGGCGACGTGATCGTGTGGGACCGCGGGACCTGGGAACCGCACGCCACCGCCGACCCGGCGGCCGCGGTGGCGGCCGGTGAGCTGCACGCCGACGTCTACGGGGAGAAGCTGCGCGGCCGGCTGGTGCTCATCCGGCGCGACGGCGATCAGTGGCTGCTGCTGCACAAGCACGATGAGTTCGCCGTGCCGGGCTGGGACCCGGAGCAGCACCCGGCCTCGGTGCTCAGCGGCCGGACCAACGACGAGGTCAAGGCCGACCCGGACCGCATGTGGCGCGCCGACCTGCCACCCGCGGAGGCGTCCGTCCCGCTGCGCGAGCCGGCCCCGGGCCAGCCGGCGGACCTGGCCGGCGGTCCCAGCCCGGTGGACCTGGCCGCCCTGGACGCGCTCGGGGCGGGTGGGACCTGGCCGGTATTCGGCCGGGCCCTGCGGCTGACGAACCTGGACAAGGAACTCTTCCCGGGCCGCCGCGGCGCGGCGGCGGTGACCAAGCGGGAGTTCATCCGCTACACCGCGCAGCTCGCCCCGGTGGTGCTGCCCTACCTGGCTGGCCGGCCGCTGCACATGCACCGTTTCCCGGGCGGGGCGGGCGCCGGGGGGTTCTGGCACAAGCAGCTGCCCGACCACGCCCCGGGCTGGCTGCCCCGCTGGGAGGACCCGGCCGCGGGGCCCGGCAAGACCCGCACCTACCTGGTCGTTGACGAGCCGGCCGCGCTGGTCTGGGCGGCCAACTTCGGCGCACTGGAATGGCACGCCTGGACGGCCCGGCTCAGCCACCCGGACCGGCCGACGTACGCCCTGATCGACATCGATCCCGGGACGGCCACCTCGTGGGCGGACGTGCTGGTGCTGGCCCGGCTGCACCGGACCGCGCTGCAGCACCTCGGCGTGCGCGGGCAGCCCAAGGTCACCGGCCGGCACGGCATCCAGGTGTGGATCCCGATCACCCCGGGGCCCAGCTTCGCGGAGACCCGGGCCTGGGTCGAGCAGCTGTCCCGGGCCATCGGCGCGGTCGTCCCCCAGCTGGTCAGCTGGCGCTGGGACGTGCGCGAGCGGGGTGGCCTGGCCCGGCTGGACTACACCCAGAACACCAGCAACAAGACGCTGGTCGCGCCCTACAGCCCGCGGGCCGCGGCCGGCGCGCCGGTGTCCGCGCCGATCGACTGGGCGGAGCTGGACGACCCGGCGTTGCGGCCGGACGGGTTCACCATCCGCGACCTGCCGGCCCGGCTGGCCGCCCGCGGCGACCCGTTCCGCCCGGTGCTCGACGCTACGCAGGTGCTGCCACCGATCACTTGACCGCCCCGGCCGGCGGGCCGCCCGGAGCACTGGACGTGGCCGCGCCGCCCGGAGCAGCCGGCGCGGGCGGCCCCGCGGGCGCCGGCGGCGGACCGAGCCGGGCCGCGGCCACGTACGCCACCACGACGGACACGATGGCCAGCGGCATCACCTGCAGCCCGTCCGAGGCCAGCAGCAGCGTGGCCAGCAGCACGGAGGTCAGCGGCAGCCGGAGCATGACCGCGCTCATCGCGCCGATGCCCATGGCCGCCGCGGCCACCAGGGGCAGGCCGGGCAGGTGCGACAGGGCCATCCCGCCCGCCGCGCCGAGGAACATGGCCGGGAAGGTCGGACCGCCCCGGAAGCTGCTCAGCGAGACGCCGTACGCCAGTCCCTTGCACACCAGCAGCATCAGCAGCGCCCCTACCGACCAGGCCGCGCCGTGCGTGATCAGCGGGCCGAGCGCGTTCTCCCCGGAGAACAGCACCTGGTCGGAGCCCTTGCCGGTCACCTCGGCGAAGATGATCGCCAGCACCGCGACCACCACGCCCGCCACCGGGGTGAGCAGCAGCAGCCGGCGCTCCACGTGCGGCCGCAGGGCCAGGCCCAGCCAGCGGATCGCGGCGCCCAGCACCGCGGCGGCCAGGCCGATGACGAGCGCGTAGCCGAACTCGGCCCCGGTCGGCGGCCCCAGGTGCGGCAGGTGCGGAATGGCCAGCGAGAACGTGCCCAGCCCGGTCAGGTTGTCCAGGCCGATGAAGACGAGCGAGCCGATGCCCGCGGCCAGCAGCCCGGGCAGCAGCACCAGTTCCAGCATGGCCCCGCCCAGGCCGGACGCCTCCATCAGGAGGAAGGCGCCGAGCAGCGGCGAGCCGAGCAGCGCACTGATCGCGGCGAAGCTGCCCGCGGCGGCCAGCATGGCCGGCACCCGGGGCGGCACGTCCCGCCGGGCCAGCCGGACCGACCACGCGCCCAGCCCGGCGCCCAGCGCGATCAGCGGGGCCTCCGGGCCGAGCACTGGGCCCAGGCTCAGCGTGGCCAGCGCGGCCAGCAGGATCCCGGGCAGTTCCCGGGGGATGGGCGGTCCCTCGCCGGCGGCGAAGCCATCGGCCGGTGACCGGCCGCCCCGGCCCGGCAGGTAGGCGATGGTCGCCGCGACCAGCAGCCCGGCCACCACCAGCGGCAGCAGTGGCCACCACGACGGCTCGCCCGAGAAGCCCAGGGCCTTGGGCAGCGCGGTGAACACCCAGCCCTGGAGGTGGCTGGTCAGGGCGAGGAAGCCCCAGGCCGCGGCCGAGATCGGGGCGCCGATCAGCGCCGCCATCACCAGCAGCACCAGGTAGCCGCGGCTGCGCAACGGCGCGAGCGGGTTGGTGGGGGGCGCCGCAGGGCTGCCGTTCGATGGCCCCGCCGTGCCCGTGGATGGTCCCGCCGTGCCCATAGTCAGCAACGATGCCCAGCCTGGGGGGACCGCCGCCTCACCCGCGCCGGGTGACGCGGCGGCCCCGCCCTGGCCTGCGCCACGGCTGGGGCCGGCCCGCCGAACTGCGGCCGGGCCCGCGGGTCAGCGGCTGCCCGTCCGGGTGGATCCGGCCCGCAGCGGCAGCCCGGCCAGCGCCGGGGGGCCGCCGTTGTGGACGGTGAACCGGCCGCTGGGCAGCAACCAGCCGATGGCCACGGCTATCCCGGCCGGCCGTGATCACCTTCCCGTGATCCCTTTCAGCGCAAGCCGGCGAACAGGTCGTCCTCCGGCACCGGCGCCCCGGTGGCGTCGGCCGCCCGGATGAAGTGCTCCGCGCCGAACACCCGCCCGGCCACCCCGGCCGGGATCTTGCTGAACCATGACTCGCTGATCTGGCTGGCGTGCGCCTGCAGCGCGGCGCGCTTGCGCTCCAGCACCGGGCCGATGTCCACGGTGGTGGTGATCCGCCGCTCGGCCTCCTCCATCTGCCGGCGTTCCTCCGGGGTGACCTCGCCCCAGTCCGGCACGTCCACGCCCGCCTCCCGCAGCGCCTCCCAGAGCTGCTGCCATTGGCTGAACCGCATCGCGGTCAGGTAGTACTTGGCCGGGATGGCGGTGGCCGCGACCGCCTCGGCGGTGGCCCGGGCGGCGTGCACGTGGTCCGGGTGCTGGTAGCGGCTGTCCACGTCATAGCCGATGACGATCTGGGGGCGGTACCGCTCGATCAGCGCGGCGATCCGCCCCGACACCTCAGGCAGCGGCACGTTGCAGAACGCGTCCGGGTGGTTCCGGTACTCCCACTCCGGCATGCCCGAGTCGTGGTAGCCGAGCAGTTCCAGGTCGGTGACGCCCAGATGCTTGCTCGCCTCGCGCAGCTCAGCCAGCCGGATCTGGGCCACCTCCTGCGTGTCGTGACCGTCGCTGCCGGGCTTGACACCGCCCGGGCTGTCGCCGAATTCGCCGTTCGTGCACGTGACCACCACGGTACGCACACCCTCCGCGGCGTACCGGGCGAGCACGCCCCCGGTACTCGAGGCCTCGTCGTCGGGGTGCGCGTGCACGGCCATCAGGGTCAGATTCTCCGCCATGGGTCAAGCCTGCCCGACCGGTCCGACAGTGCGCCGCCCGGGCTGCGCTTCACCGGCTCCGCGGCCGGCCGGTCCCGGCCGCGGCTATCGTGGTGCCCCGTGACCCACGGCAGCGCGCCCCGCCCGCAGCGGCGGACCCGGACCTTCGCATTCATCATCGTGGCGGTCCTCGTGGTGGTGGCCATCGGCGGCACCGCCGGTTTCCTGCTGCTGCGCACCGCGGGCAGCCCGGAGCAGACCGCGGCCAGCTACCTGGCCGGCTGGGAGCACGCCGACTACGCGGCCATGGACAAGGTCACCACGGGCCTGCCGCCCGGCGGGCTGGCCGGCCCGCTGCACCAGGCCGCGGCGGACCTCGGCCAGCGCCGGCTGCAGGCCCGGCTGCGCGGGGTGAGCAGCAGCGGGGGCGCCACCCACGCCAGCTTCACCGCCACCATCCAGCTGGCCAGCGGGCACACCTGGCGGTACCAGGGCCGGCTGGCGCTGGTGCAGCGCCGTCGGCACTGGTGGGTGAGCTGGAGCCCGGCCAACATCTACCCGGGCCTGCGGGCCGGGGAGCGGTTCGCGCTCCGCGCCACCTGGCCGGCCCGGGCCCCGGTGCTGGCCGCGGACGGCACCCAGCTCAGCTCGCCCGCGGTGATCGCCTCCTCCGGCTCGATCGCCCTGCTCACCGGGAACGTGGTCGCCGCCACCAAGGCGCAGGCCAAGGCGCTCGGCCCGGCCTTCCAGCCCGGCGACCCGGTCGGCCAGGGCGGCATCGAGCAGGCCTACCAGGCCCAGCTGGCCGGGCAGCCGGCGCTGGCCATCCAGCTGACCGGGCCGGGCGGCCGCCTGGCGGCGACCGCGGCCCGGTTCCCCGCGGTGCCCGGCGCGCCGGTGCGGACCAGCCTCGACATGCGAGTACAGCGGGCCGCGTCGGACGCCGTCTCGGCCGCGGCCACCAGCAAGCCGGTTGACCTGGTCGCCATCCAGCCGTCCACCGGGCGGGTGCTGGCCGTGGTGGAGCGCCCCGGCGGCTTCGACCGGGCGCTGTCCGGCATCTTCCCGCCCGGCTCCACGTTCAAGGTCGTCACCGCCTCAGCGCTGGCCCGGGCCGGGCTGCGGCCCGGCAGCGCGGTGCAGTGCCCGAGCCAGGTCAGCGTCGGTGGCCGGGTGTTCCACAACGACAACAACGAGCAGCTGGGGGCGACCACGCTGCAGACCGCCTTCGCGGTGTCGTGCAACTCGACGTTCGCCATGCTGGCCACCCAGCGGCTGAACGGGCCCGCGCTGGCCGACATGGCCGCGGCCTTCGGGTTCAACGCCCGCCCCAACCTGGGCATCCCGGCCACCCTCGGCCACTTCGCCGCGCCGCGCCAGCCGGTCGATCTGGCCGCCGACGCGTTCGGCCAGGGCACCGACCTGGTGAACCCGCTCAGCCAGGCGGCCGTGGCGGCCGCCGTCGCGGACGGCACATGGCGACCGCCGGTCCTGGTCACCAGCCCGGCCCCGCGCCAGTCCGCCCGGCCGCGCGCGATCAGCCCGGTCGTGCTGGGCACGCTGCGGCCGATGATGCGTGCGGTCGTCACCCGCGGCACCGCGGCCGGGGTCGGCTTCCCGCCCGGCGTGTACGGGAAGACCGGGACCGCGCAGTTCGGCGACGGGAAGCAGTCCCACGGCTGGTTCATCGGCTACCGCGGCGACCTGGCCTTCGCGGTGCTGGTGGAGGGCGGCGGCACCGGGGCGGACAGCGCCTGCCCGGTGGTCAACGCGTTCCTGCGCAAGCTCTGACCGGCATTTCCCAACGGCCCGTCTGCCGAGCTCACCCGGCCCGGTGCGCGGGAGCCGCGGCGAACGTCACGGTGACCTCCTTGTAGCCCAGGGAGTGCAGCATCGAGGTGAGCATGCTGGCCGTGTTGCGCTGGGCCTGCGCCAGCAGCGGGCTCTGCCGCGCCGCGGCCTGGATCTTCTGCTGGGCGGCGACGTAGACCTGCTGCTCGTTGTTCGGGTTGCTGGAGAAGAAGCTGCCGACCCGGTCCAGCAGTCCGCGCTGCTGGGCGAAGACATAAGACTGCCGGACGTTGAGCGTGGCCGGCTCGAGCTGGGGCGGCGGCAGCGTGACGCGCACCGTCGTGCGGTTCGCCGACACGTGGATGGCCGGGCCCTTGAGCTGGCTGAAGTTCACGTAGGCGATGTCGCTGCCCTGGCCGACGAACAGCGTCTGGGTGCCCTCCAGGAACGAGGGCAGGTAGTTGGCCTTCCGGGTCAGGTCCACGATGACCTGGAACGACCCGCTGGCCGCCTCGTACCGGCTGAGCGCGGTGATCGACTTGAGCAGCGCCGGCTGGCTGCTGACCGAGGTCGATTCGCCGAACGGGTTCCGCAGCCGGGGCAGCAGGTGCACCGCGGCCAGCGCCACGACCAGCACAGCCACGGCGACGATGACCGCCGCCAGCCCGGCCAGCCAGCCGAGCACGCCCGGGCCGCGCCGCAGGCGCACGGTGCTGCCCTCCGTGGTCCGGTTCTGATCGATCCGGTCCTGATCGGTCCGGTCCTGGTCGAGGCGCGCCATGGGGGTCCTCCATCCGCTGGTCCCTCCCGACGTACCCCACGCACGGCAGGCGACTCATGCCGCGCCGCGGCGGCATCCCGAAACCGGGCGGCTACCAGCCGTAAATGCGGACCGGAATCTCGTGCAGCGGCTCCTGCCCCGGGCCCCGGAGCATGACCATCACCACCATGCCGTCCGGGTCGAAACCCTCCACGGCCACCACCCCGCCGTGGCGGCGGGTCTCCCGGTAACTGGACCGGTCCCGGAGCGCCTGCTCGCAGCGGCCGAGCGCCGCCTCGTCCGGGACCGTCCAGCACACGTACTGCAGGCCGACCCCGCCGAGCGGGTGCGCGGCGCCCGCGCCCATCGCGCGCAGGATCAGCTGCGCCCCGCCCGGGCTGGTCAGCAGCGCCGCGGTCGGGCTCTCGTCGCTGACCTGCAGTCCGAGCACGTCCCGGTAGAAGCCGACCGAGCGGGCGAGCTGCGGCACGAACATGACGGCCGACCCGATCTCGATCCCCTGCGTCATCGGCTGACCTTCCTCTCCCCAGGCGGGTGGTCCGGTGCCCGGCACCCAGTCTGGCGTACCCACCGCCGCCCGGGGGCCCCATAGGGTCGGGGCATGGACTATCGAGCACTGGGGCGCAGCGGCTGCGCGGTGTCCAGCCTCGCATTGGGGACGATGACGTTCGGGGTGGAAACCGGCGAAGCCGGGGCGCACCGCCAGCTGGACCAGTTCGTGGCGGCCGGCGGGACGCTCATCGACACCGCCGACGTGTACGGCCACGGCGCGTCGGAGGAGATCATCGGCCGCTGGCTCGCGTCCCGCCCGGCGGAGGTCACCGGGCCGGTGGTGCTGGCCACCAAGGGCCGGTTCCCGCGCGGTGGCGGGCCGGGCGGCGATCCCAACGCGGCCGGCCTGTCCGCGCGCCACCTGACCCGCGCCCTGGCGGCGTCGCTGCGCCGCCTGCGGGTGGACGCCGTGGACCTCTACCAGGTGCACGCCTTCGACCCGTGCACCCCGCTGGAGGAGACACTGCGCACCCTGGACGGCTTCGTCCGGGCGGGCCGGATCCGCTACTGGGGGCTGTCCAACTTCACCGGGTGGCAGCTCACCAAGGCGGTGCACCTGGCCCGGGAACTCGGCCTGGCCGGCCCGGTCACCATCCAGCCGCAGTACAGCCTGCTGGCCCGGGAGACCGAGTGGGAGATCGTGCCCGCCGCGCTCGACGCGGGCCTCGGGCTGCTGCCGTGGAGCCCGCTCGGCGGCGGCTGGCTGTCCGGCAAGTACCGCCGGGACCAGCGGCCGTCCGGCGCGACCCGGCTCGGCGAGGACCCAGGCCGCGGCATGGAGGCCTACGACCGCCGCGGCACCGAGCGCACCTGGCGGGTCATCGGCGCCGTGCAGCAGGTGGCGGAGAACCGCGGGGTGAGCATGGCCGAGGTCGCGCTGGCCTGGGTGACCAGCCGCCCGGCGGTCAGCGCCACCATCCTCGGGGCCCGTACGGACGAGCAGCTGGCGGCCAACCTGCGGGCCGCGAGCCTGCGGCTGTCCGCGGCCGAGACCGCGTCGCTGGACGCGGCCAGTGACCCCCAGCCGCCGGACTACCCCTACGGCGAGCTGGGGGTAGCGCAGCGCGACCGCCAGCTGACCGGCTGAACCGTCAAGCCGACTCGACCCGGGTGCCGATCGGCGTGCCGAGTTCGACGGTGCGGCCGACCGTGCACAGCCGGTCGTGGGACTTGCGCACCGCGTCCGGCAGCACGGCCCGGGCGGCGTCCCCGGCCGCCCCGGCCGGGAACGCCAGCCGGAAGGTGACCTCGATGCCGGTCAGGTGGTTGCCGGCCGCGTCGCGCGCCTTGCCCGCGGTCACGGTCACGGCGAAGGACTCCGGCTCGGCCCGGCGCGAGGTGAGGATGTCCACGTCGATCGCGGTGCAGCCGCCGATCGCGGCCAGCAGCAGTTCGGTCGGGGTGAAGTCGGCGTCGGCGCCGCGGCCCAGGGTGATCCGCCCGCCGCGGTCGTTGACCGCGGCGAACCGGCCGGGCGCGGCCCGCTCGATCGTCACCGCCCGCTGCGCCGCGCCCGGGGCCGTAGCCCCACCGCTACCATCGCTAACGCTACCCGCACCGTTATCACCGGTCACATCACCCACCACCCATCCGCTACCCAAGGGACCCGCAGACCAGGCCGTCGGCCTGGTCTGCCACTCACGCCGCCCCCACCCTCCCACCCGTCCGCACTCCCGGAGAGCGGGTACGCGGTGTTTCGGCCAGGCACTAGGGCTCATCAAAGGGTCCACAGCGCTTCAGTGGGGGCCAGCCGGGCAGCTTTGAGCGCGGGCAGCAGCCCGGCCAGCGCGCCGATGACCAGCGCGGCGGCCAGCCCGCCCGCCCAGGCCTGGGCGGGGATGACCACCGCCCAGCCCTTGGTGTGCGCGTAGAGGGCGGTGGCCGCCACCCCGGCCGCCACCCCGGCCGCGCCGCCGACCAGGGCCAGCGCCACCGCCTCGGACAGGAACTGGATCCGGATGTGCGCCCGGGTGGCGCCGAGCGCGCGGCGCAGCCCGATCTCGCTGCGCCGTTCCAGCACCGCGATGACCATGATGTTGGCCACGCCGATCGCGCCGACCAGCAGCGCGACCGCGCCCAGCCCGAGGAACAGGGTGCTGAACGCGCCCTTGGCGTCCGCCTGGGCGACCAGCGCGGAGGACGGTACCGACACGTCCGGGCTGGCCGGGTCCGCCGGGTTGGTCTGCGCGCCGAGCAGGTTGTCCACCGCCCTCACCCGCGAGTCGGTCGCCTTGACGTAGATCGTGGTCGGGTGCCCGTCGAAGCCGTAGCTGCGCTCGGCGAACGGGTAGCCGACCAGCACGCTCGAGTCCACGTCGGGGGACAGCACGTCCGGCTTGAGGATCCCGGCCACGTACAGCCACATGTTCCCGGCCCAGACCCGCTCGCCGGGGAAGACGTGGTCGATGCCGAGCAGTTGCGCGGCGGCCGCGCCGAGCACGCACACCGGCTCGCGCGCGGTGGCCGCGTTGAGGAACGTCCCCTGAGCCAGCGACGTGCCGGCCACGGCGGGCAGGCCGAGGCTGGTGGCGGCCACGGACAGCGCGTTGGTGTTGACGGTGGGGATCAGCGGGCTGCGGTAGACGCTGACGCCGTCGATGGTGGCGGTGGTCTGCACCGCGTACACCCCGGGCAGGCGGCCGATCATCGCGGGTGCCTGCAGCGGCAGCTCCTCGGTGCCGCCGGCGAAGCTGTTCCCCGGCTGCACGGTGAGCAGGTTGGTGCCCAGCGCGGCGATCTCGGCGTCCAGCCCGGCCGCCGACGAGGAGGACAGGCCGAGCACCGCGACGATCGCGGCCACCCCGATCGCGATGCCCAGCGCGGACAGTGCGGCGCGCAGTTTCCGGGTGCGCAGGCCAACCAGGGCCAGCCGGGCCAGGTCGGCGGCCCGGAGCCGGGCCGCGGCCGGGCGATGGGCGGTGACCGTCATGAGGCACCTCCCCCGGTGTCGGAGACGATCCGGCCGTCCAGCATCCGCACCTGCCGGTGCATCCGGGCCGCGACCGCCTCGTCGTGGGTGACCACGATGATCGTGGTCCCGGCCGTGTGCAGTTCGGCCAGCAGGTCCAGGATGGCCGCGCCGGTCGCCTGGTCCAGGTTGCCGGTGGGCTCGTCGGCCAGCACGATCGCGGGCGTCCCAGCCAGCGCTCGGGCGATCGCCACCCGCTGCCGTTCCCCGCCGGACAGCTGGGTGGGCCGGGCGCGCAGCTTGTGGCCGAGCCCGACCTGGCCCAGCGCCACCACGGCCGCGTCCCGCCGGGCGGCCAGGGCCACCCCCGCGTACAGCAGGCCGTCGGCCACGTTGTCCAGCACACTGGTGTGCTCGGCCAGGAAGAACTGCTGGAACACGAAGCCGATCTGCGACGCGCGGAGCCCGGCCAGCGCCCGGTCGCCGAGGGTGGCTACGTCCAGGCCGGTAATCCGCACCGTGCCGCTGGTCGGCCGGTCCAGCGTGCCCGCCAGGTGCAGCAGGGTGCTCTTCCCGGACCCGGACGGGCCGAGCACGGCGACCAGTTCGCCCGCCGCGACGGCCAGGTTCACCCCGCGCAGCGCGGGCACCGGCGGGGAGCCGGGATAGACCTTGGTTACCTCGGCCAGGTCCAGAACCAGGCCATCCCCCGGCCCCCGGCCGGCCTGGGCCGTGGCGGCGGCGGCTCGCACCGGAGTGCTCATATCCCGGGCACCACGACGTGCTGGCCGGGTGTCAGGTTCCCGCTGACCTGCACCTTGCCTGCGGCGTCGTCGAACATGCCGGGGGTCACCGGGACCAGGTGGTGCCCGCCCGGCCCGGTCACCTCGACCGCGTATTTACCGCCCGGCTCGGCCAGCAGCGCGTCCACCGGCACGGTCAGCGCGTTGGACACGCTCCCGGTGGTGATGGTCACCGTCACCGGGGCCTGGTTCAGCTTCCCGGCCGCCTTAGGGTGGGTCAGCGAGACCAGCACGGTGATCGTCGCCCCCGAGCCGCTGGCCGAGCTGTTCGATGAATTGCCGGACTGGCCCGCAGAACCGCCGTTCGAGCTGCCGGACGACGAGTTCGGGGTGGTGGCGACCCGGCCGACCTGGCTGACCAGGCCAGGGGTGATGCTGCCGTCCGGCAGCGTGACGGCGACCTGGTCGCCGGCCTTCACCTCGGATTGCAGCGACGGGTCCAGCTGGATGGTCACTACCGGGGTAACCGAGGTCGCGGTCAGTACCACGGTCCCGGCGGCGGCCGGGCCGCCCAGCGACGTGCTGGTGCCCAGCCCAGTGACCAGCGCCGGGCCGGGCAGGAACGCCGCCTGGCCCAGCGGCAACGTGCCGGTCACGGTCAGCCCGAGCCTGGTCTGCAGCTGCCCGACCGCGTAGGCGGTCTCGGCGCTGTAGTAGTCCCAGCCCGGCTTTGGGCCGAGCGCGGCCCTGGTCGCGTATCCGAGGCGCACTAGCGCCCGGTTCAGCTCGGTGACATCCGCCCCGGTCATCCCCTCGGAGAGGTCGCGGTAGGCCGGCACCGAGCCGTACAGCAGCACCACCGGGCTGCCGGACACCCCGTAGATCTGCTGGCCCTGGTGGATGACCTGGCCAACCTGCGGCAGCCAGGTGAACGTGCCCGACCCGGAGCCCGATGACGAGGATGATGACGCTGCGGAGGACGACGAAGTGGCTGGTACGGCCACCGACCAGGTGCCCGCGTCGCCCAGCGTGGCGTTCTCCTGGGTCTGGCTGGTCAGCGACTGCCGGGTCACCGTGGCCGTCCCGGTCTTGTACCCGCCGCTGGACCCGGCCGCGTGATTGCCGGAGCCGCGGAACACCCCGGTGGCCAGGGCCGCCCCGACAGCGGCCGCCGCGACCACGATCACCACCCCGGCCGCCACCCAGCCGCGCCGGCCGTGCCGGTCCCGGTGGGGGGAGCGCCGCCCGGGGGCGGCCGTTGCGGCCGTCGGGGCCGCGGCCTCCGCCTCGGCCTGGGCTGGCCCGGTCTCCGCTTGCTGCCGGGCACCGGTGTCTTGGTTCATATCCTCGTCCTTCACCGTCACCCGCCGGCCGACGGCAGGAGGACTCCGCACGCTTTCGCCGCCGCCTGGAACGGCCGCGAGCTGGTATCGATCCCGCGCGGCGGGACCGCCTCCTCGTCGTAGGCGTTCGGGCCGGTGGGAGGATCCGGCCAGGTCGGGTAGCCGTGCGACCGCATGCACTGCGCGGCCTTGACTCCGTTGATGAATGCCTGGTGCAGTTCGGCTGCGCTCGGCGGGGTGCCATGCGGCAGCAGGCGCCGGCAGGCCGTCATGGCCGCCGGGAACCGCGCGGAGTTCTGGTCGGCGCCCTGGATGGCGAACCCGTGGTAGACGATCAGGGTGGTGCCGGGCGGCGGGGGGCTGGCCGGCGCGCGGCTGAGGTAGATGCCCCGCTGGCCGCGGGTGTGCATGCACTGCACGAACTGGCCGAGGGCCACGGCGAGATTCGCCGGTGAGCTGGCCCCGGAACCGGCCGCCGGTCCGCCGCTGCCGCACGCCGTGGCCAGCAGCGCGATCCCGGCCAGCGCGGCCAGGTACCGGGTCCCGGCTACGAGTTTGTGCTGCATGTCTGCTGCGCCGCCTGGAACTGGGCCGAGCTGGTGTCGATGTCGGACGGCAGCGGCTGTGTCACAACCATGCCATTTTGCACATCGGGATCCGGGTAGTCCGGGAAGCCGTGCGAGCGCATGCAGGCCGCGAACTTCACCTGGCTCTCTATCTGCTGGCGGGTCATCTTGTGCGGGCCGCCGCCCGGGAGCAGGTGCTTGCACGTCTTCATGGCCGCGCGGAACTGGGCGGTCTGCGGATTCACGCCGGGTACGTAGTGCCCCATGATGCTCAGCTCGGTGGCCGTATTCGATGTGCCCGGCGAATTAGCGAAATAGAAGTCCGTCACGCCGTGGTCGCGCATGCACTTGGCGAAGGCGTCCAACTGCTGCACATTCCCCGGACCCGGGCTGGCGCCCGGTGCGGCGGACGGGGAGCCGCCGCCGCACGCCGCGGCCAGCAGCGTGGTCAGGGCCAACGCGGCCGCTGCGGCCGCGCGGAGCGGTCTCATCTGATCAGCCTCCCTGGCAGCCTTTCTCCGCGGCCTGGAACCGCGGCGAGCTGGTGTCGATGCTGGCCGGCAGCGGTGGCCGCATGATGCCTCCGGCCTGCACGCTGGGGTCCGGGTAGCCCGGGTAGCCATGCGCCCGCATGCACGCCGCCTGGCTGAGCAGGCGGCGCTCCATCGACTGCTGCTGGGCCGCGCTCAGCTGCGGCCTCGGCAGCCGGTGCTGGCACGCCGGAGTCCAGCATCTGCACGGTCGGCAGGCCGTGGCTGGCGCTCGGGGTGGCCGACGGCGAGCCGCCGCAGCCCGCGGCCAGCACGGTGAGCCCGGCCAGCGCGGCCCGGGCCAGTGCCGCGGCCGGGCGGCCGGGCCGCCGACGTCCACCTTGCCGCCGCGTGCCGCCGGCGTGCTCGTTCATGGGGGAATCCGCCCTTACCGTGGAGTGAACGATCCTTCCTGGGATCCAGCCTGGACGACAGGAATCGGACTATCGCACGGATGGCGTGTGAGTTCCGTGTGAGTGGCCGAAGTCACGGGTCTCACATGAAATTCACACGCAGGTCACAGCCGGGCCTGGCGTTCCGGTGGTGATATGGGGTACGGGCAAGGAGGGCGTCATGGCTGAACCGGCAGCGGCACCGGCCGCCGATCAGGGCCAGCTGCTGGTCGTCGACGACGAGCCATTCCTGCGCGACGCGGTCGCCGCGTCACTGACCTTCCTGGGCTTCCACGTCACCACCGCGGACAACGGCACCGACGCGCTGCGGCTGGCCCGCGAGCGGCCATTCGACCTGGCCGTGCTCGACGTGATGCTGCCCGACACCGACGGGTTCGAGGTGGTCCGGCGGCTGCGCCGGGACGGCAGCCGGCTTCCGGTCATCTTCCTGACCGCCAAGGACGCCCAGGACGACAAGGTCACCGGGCTCACCCTGGGCGGCGACGACTACATGACCAAGCCGTTCGGCCTGGAAGAACTGGCCGCCCGGATCCGCACGGTGCTCCGCCGCACCCGCCGCGACGAGGCCGGCGGCCCGGTGCTCAGGTTCGCGGACATCGAGCTGGACCAGGACTCCTACGAGGTCCACCGGGCGGGCCACCCGGTCGAGCTGTCGCCGACCGAGTTCCGGCTGCTCCGCTACCTGCTGCTCAACCCGGGCCGGGTACTGACCCGGGCCCAGCTGCTGGACCACGTGTGGGACTACGACTTCGGCGGGTCCAGCACGGTGGTCGCCACCTACATCGCCTACCTGCGGCGCAAGCTGGCCGCCTACGGCCCCGACGTGATCCACACCCAGCGTGGCGTCGGCTACAGCCTCCGGCTGCCCCGCGAGCAGCCATGAGACTCCACCTGCCCCGCCGGGCCAAGCTGCGCACCCGGGTGCTGCTCGGGGTCCTCGCCGTCACCCTGGTCGCGCTGGCCGCGTTCGACATCGCCGCCGTCACCGCACTGCGCGGCTACCTGATCGGCCAGACCGACCAGCAGCTCCAGGAGGTGCTGAGCCTGTACCGGGTCCTGCCCGTGCCGGCCAGGGTGCCCGCTGCCCACGTCCAGCCGCGTTCCCGGCCGATCCCGTGGAAATCGACGCCCGGCAAGACCACAAAGATCATCACCGGGCCGAGGGGGTTCCTGCCGGGAGAGCTCGGCCAGTTCGAGGTCGTGACCCTGTCCGGCAGCAGGCCGACGATGACGATCAGGGCCGGCCGGGACCTCGTCCCCCGCCTCCCGGCGGGTCTTCCGGCCCTGGCACGGAGTCAGCGCGGCGTGACCGTGCCCAGCCGAAACGGAAACAGCCACGTCCGGCTGATGGCGGAAGCGTTTCCCGGCCTTGGCATCGTCTACGCCACCACCAGCGTGGCCCACGTCAATAAGACGGTCGGGCAGCTTGAGCTCATCCTGATCATCGGCTCGGCGGCCGCTGGGGCGATCGCCGCCGGGGGCGCCGCCTGGGTGATGCGCCGCGGGCTGCGGCCGGTGGAGGTGATGGCCGACCAGGCCGACAAGATCAGCGCTGGTGACCTGACCGAGCGGGTCAGCCCGCACGATCCGCGGACCGAGATCGGCCGGCTCGCGGGGGCCCTGAATGGGATGCTGGCCCGCATCGAGGACTTCGTGGCCGAGCGGGAGGCCGGGCAGGAGGCCACCCGCCGGTTCTTCGCCGACGCCAGCCACGAGCTGCGCACCCCACTCGCCTCGCTGCGCGCCAACGCGGAGCTTTACCAGCAGGGCGCGCTGCCCCGCCGCGACCAGGTTGACGAGGCGATGCGCCGGATCACCCTGGAAGCCCAGCGGATGGGCGGCCTGGTCGACGGTATGCTCCGGCTGGCCCGGCTCGATCAGCACCCCGGCCAGCGGTGCGAGCCGATCGACGTCGGCGCGCTGGCCACCGAGTGCGTGCAGCGCGCCCGGACCGCCAGCCCGGACCGGCTCTGGCAGTGCGACATCACCGGCGCGCTGGAGGTCACCGGGGACGAGGAGCTGCTCCGCCGGGCCATCGACAACATCCTCGGCAACGTGACCGCGCACACCCCTGAGGGCGGCACGGCCACGCTCTTCGCCAGCGCGCGGGACGGCCAGGTGGTCCTTGAGGTCAGCGACGACGGCCCCGGCGTGCCGGCGGACCAGTTGCCGCGCATCTTCGACCGGTTCTACCGCGCCGGGGTGCCGTCCCGGCGGCGCGGCTCCGGCCTGGGCCTGGCCATCGTGGCCGCGGTCGCCGCCGCGCACGACGGCCAGGTCAGCGCCACCGCCAACCAGCCCCACGGCCTGCGCGTCACCCTCACGCTGCCCGCCGCTCCCACTCATCCGGCCGCACCCCAGGACGGCGCCGCCCCTGAACCTCAGCCTGAGCCCGGCCTGGTGTGACCCAGCTACGTGTCCTTCCACGATCTAACCACCGCAGCTGCTGACCTGGGGTGGCTCGTTTGAGTGGCAAGGCCTTGTGCAGTTGAAGGTGCCCGTCTGCCAGCGAATTTGAGCCATTTCGCCTGGGCCGCTGACATCTTGGCGGCCTGAGATCTGCGATTAGGGATGCCCGGCCGCGTTGCTGCCCCCCACCGAAGTTGTCCAGGCCTCGGGACGGCGTCAGTGGATGTCCCGCTCGGGTGATGGCACCATTCGTGATCACCGCGGGCCGAGACCGGTGTGTCCGTCGATGAGTTCTCGGGCGAGGTCGAGGTGTCCGGCGTGGCGTGCGGTTTCCTCGATCATGTGCAGGATGATGTCCCGGGCTGTGTGGATGTCGTCTGCTACTGCCAGGTGGGAAGGGACTTCGCCGGAGGGGCTGGCGGTGAGCGCGGTCCGGGCCAGCACCTCGTCGGAGGCCGCGCATTGCTGCTGGTAGAACGCGAGAACCTCCGGCATCGGGTCTTCGGTGACGAAGGGGCCGCCCTCGCTGTCGTCCTCGCTTGGCGGCCCCAGCGGGGCCGCCCGGCCGGCGAGGACTATCTGGAACCAGAAATACTCGGCGCCCCCGAGATGCTCGATGAGGCCCAGCGGCGTCCATCCGCTCGGCAGGACGGCCTGCCGGGCCTGGTCGTCGCTGAGGCCCTCGATGATCGCCAGGACGCTGCGGCGCTGGGCCTGGAGGAACGCCGTGAGGGTGGCTCGCTCGGCCTGCCAGACCGGGTTGCCCGCCAGATCCTGATAGGCGGGCAGGAGCTCGTTCCACCGCGTGTCGGTGTCGGCGCGCTCGCGGCCGGCGAGGTGGGCGGCGAGGTTTTCCACGTGGATCTGCACCCCGGCCCCGTAGGCGGCGAGCAGGTCCAGGGGCAGGCCCCGTTCCTCGATGACCAGGATGGTCTGGCTGCCGTCGGCGGTGAGCTGGGCCTCGATGACCGTCTGGTCCGGCTGACCCGGCTGAGGGTCGGCGTCGCGCATCGTCAGCAGTAGCCGCTGCGGGGGCTCGCACGCGTCCACACGCCCTGTGGCTTCCCCGGCGCCGGAAACGCGCGCGTGGAACTCACCACCGGGGCGAAGGTCGCCCTCGACGTCGCCGTACCAGCGGGCCAGGCGGCGGGGGTCGGTGAGCGCCGACCACAGGTCGCCGGTATTGGTGTCGAAGCGGTCCTCCATGCGCACGACGCCCGTGCCATCTTCTGACCGCAGACTCCCCAGAATGCGGGTGCCCGCACGTGCGTTGCTGGTCATCTGGTGCTCCTAGTTTCGGGCTGCCGCGGGGCTGTGGCCCAGTCCGCTCGCTGGCTATGACGGCTTGGCAGAGCCGGGCTCATCGGCCGGGCCCGGTCTCTTTGCGCCCGGAGGCTGTGTGTGGCGAGCCGGATGATATCGGGGTAGATCGCGATCTCGATGGCAACAGAACCGGGGCCGTTGCCTGGCCGTTCGGGGGTTGGCGCGGCCGAGGTCCTGAGCCCAGGTGCCGGGGCCGAGCTGGTGAAGGCGCTGCCGCTGTGGCGGGGCCCAGCCGCGGTCGCGGAGGGCTTGGTGGATGGCGTGGGTGGCGTCGCTGATGGCGGCGCCGGCGCGCCGCCAGTCCGGGTTGTGCGACAGGGCGGCATGGCGGCGCTGGGCGCAGAGGATCTCGGGGAGCGGGCTGACGTCGAGCTGGGCGGCGTGGGTGCGGGCGGAGGGGCCGGTCCACAGCCGGTGGCGGCGGCAGACGGTCAGGTGCGGTGGCAGGTGGCAGGCGACCGGCTCGGTGATGCCATAGCGGGCGGTGCACCGCTGGCAGGCCGGGCGCAGCATCCGCCGGAAGCCCTCCGGGTCGCGTAGATAAACGCGGGGGTCGGGCCACCAGAGCCGGGCGATCCGCGCCAGCGGCTGGCTGGCGGCGGCCGCCAGACGCTCCTGCTCATGCTGTTTCCAGTCGCGGGGGCCGTAGAGGGTGATCGCAGCGGTGTCGTCCAAAGCGTGGGTAAGTTCCAGAAACTCCAGGTGGTTGGCGCGGGCGAGCCGGGCGATGTAGTCGAGGTGGTATTCGCCGGGGACGGGGGTGACGGTGCGCGGCAGCGGGCGGGGCGGCAGGGTGGTGGCCCAGTCAGTGAAGTGGGCCAGCCGGGCCGGGTTGAGGTTGAGGGTCATCGGGTGCTGCTGGCGCGGCGGGTGGCCGATTCGGCGGCGTGGTCGATGCGGACGGTGTCCAGCAGCTGGCGGGTGAGCGCCTCCTGGCCGCCCAGAATGGCGCGGATCGCCGCGCCGCGGATCAGGTGGGTCAGGCTGCCGATCATGCCACCGGTGCGCTGGTGCAGGTACTTGGCCTGAGCCGCCAAGGCGCCGGGCTCGTGACGGTGCAGGCGCAGGGTGGCCTCCAGGGCGGCGATCAGCTGGGCCCATTCGTCGCGGTAGGGGAATGCGCCGGTGCAGATCAGCCCGCACCGCCCGGCGAGCTGCCGGCCGCGGGTGCCGGTGAACACCCCGCAGCGTTCCACGTCGATGCCGGCGTAAATGAAGGTGGCGGGCAGGTGCTCGGTGAAGTACTTCAAATGATCGGACAGGTCCTCCCCGGCCGGGGTGCCGTGGTTGAGGTTGTGGATCTCGTCCACCAGCACCAGGTCGGTGCGCGCGTCCACGAGGACCTGGCAGACCGCATCAGCGATGTCGGTGACGTTGGCCCTGGTGCGCAGCGGCAGGCCGAGGAACCGGGCGAACTCCATGGCCAGCTTGCGCGGCGAGCCTTTGGGCGGGCAGGTCACGTAGACCACCGGGATGCGGTCCCGCCCGGCCGGGAACCGAGCCCGGACCCGCAGCTCGTGGAGGCGGCCGAGCTGCTTGATGCTGGTGGTCTTGCCGGTGGCCGCGTCCCCGGACACGATCAGCCCGCGGCGGGCGCCGATCTCCCGCTGGTTCATCAGCACGAGCATCTGCCCCTCGGTGGTGATCTCGGTGATCGCCGAGGTGGACACCACCACCAGCTCAGCGTGATGAGCGATCCGCGCGTCGTCGTAGTCCCGGCGGTCCCGCTCATCCAGCGCCTCCCACCGCTCGCGCGGCAGCAGGGCCAGGTCGGAGGGGTCGGCGTTGACGAAGCTGCGCCACCCCTCCAGCGTGGTCGTCGGGGCGCGGCGGTTCTCCAGCTGGCCGGTATCAGTTACTACCACCATTTCTCGGCCTCCTTGCGGGCGTCGAACAACGGCAACGGGATCACCTGCGCCGGCGTGGTGCCGGTCTCAGTCGCTTCTTCGGCGGGCTGCTCAATCCGACCGCGGCCTTCGCCCTCGCCGTCGTCGGCCGGGCTGGGCTCCGGGCGGGGCCACTGCGGGGCAGCAGTGGCCGCGGCGCGGCCTGCGACCCGCCGTGAACGCGGTGACCGCGTGCCGCCCGCCGCCTTGCCGTGCTCCGGCCCCCGTCCGCCTGGCCCGGGCTCGGGACCCTTGCCGGCGCGATCGAGCAAGTCCGCGGCCGCGGCGGCGATCTCGGCCTCGGTGGCCGGGTCGCTGCCGCGGGCGGCCAGCAACTGCCGGGCGTGGTTCCAGGCCTGCTCACCGAACGGCACCGGGCCGTGCGCAGGTGCTTCCAGGTCGCGGTCAGCCAGCCGCCGTGATGGTGGTTGCGGATCCAGACCCGGGAGATGTCGTAGGGGTCGTAACGGACCTCCCACCGGCCGCTTTTGGCCTCGATCCCCGAATGCTGGCGCCGGTAGGGGTTGAGCTCGCCGCCGTCGTAAGTCCGTAGGCCGACCTTGACCCCGTAGGAGTTCATCACCCGCCAGGTGGCCGGGAGTAGCTCGATGTAGTCCTCCGGGGCTGAGCGGGACCGGGACATACCCGGCGGCGTCGATCAGGGCCGCATACCGCTCGTTGGGGGTCAGCGCCTTACCCGGGGCCAGCGGGTCACGCAGCCCGTCGTGCGGGCGGTTCTGCCAAACCGCGACGACCCACTCATCCAGCAGCGCCTGCAACTCGGCCATCGACCAGATCGCGCCTGCCTCGGCGTCCTTCCCGCGGCGCTCCACGCTGCAGCCGACATAACCGGCCACGTACTGGGCGAACAGCGTTGACACTGACCCCAGGGTGCGTTCGATGACCGGCTTGTCCGTTGGGGTGTGCGGGTGCGCCGGGGCCAGGCTGATCCCCAGCGACCGGCAGGCGGCGCGGAACGTCGCCGACAGGTAGGCCTTGCCGTGGTCACACACGATCGTCTCCGGCACGATCACCGGCCGGGCCGCGGCGTGTGCCAGCCGCTCATCGATCGCGGTCAGGCTCTGGTGCGGCAACACCGAGCGAGTCAGCCGCAGCGCATCAGCCCAGCCCGGGCGCATCGGCTCAGGCGTCAGCGCCCGGGCCAGCAGCAGCGCCGCGTACGGCCTTGGTCGTCGGGCGCAGCACCGCCGCGGCCAGGGTGCGGGTGGCCTGATCGACCAGCCCGGTCAGCTCCACCCGGTCCACGGTCCCGTCGTCGAGCACCACCCGCACATCCAGCGGGGTGGAATCGATCTGCGTCCATTCACCCGGCCGGGCTGCAGTCACCGTGCCGAACGGCCCCTCCGGCTGGCCGGCCAGCGACCGGCGGGTGCGGGCCGAGCCGAAGGTGTGCCTGCCAGCGGCCAGCCGGGCCACCAGCCGGTAGAAGCTGCGCTCCGGCGGCAACGGCGGCGCGGCCTCGCCGGTCTCGGCGGCAGCCTCGGCCAGCAGTTGGGCCACCCGGCGGCGCAGCCGCCCCACCGTGCCGGTCGAGCGGTCGGTCTCCTCGGCGATGGCACGCCGGGTGGCCTCCACCACCCGCGGTCGGCCCAGCCCACCGGGCTGTGCTGGCGGGAGGCCCGGTGGTCGATCACGCCCCACAGGCCCTCGCGTTCGTAGCGGCCACGCAGCCGCTTCAGCGTGCTCAGCCCAACCCGGTGCCCCGCGGCGGCCAATTCCTCGTGCTTGGCCAGCTCCCGCTGCCGCAGCGACCACCGCGCCGGGTTGTAGGCCGGGCGCGGGCGGGTGCCCGGCGGGCTCTCCGGCGCGACCCCGGTGATCACCTCGACCAGGTGCCGCTCCCACCAGCGCGCGGCCTCCACCGTCTCCGCCGGCAAGCGCTCCAGCGCCGGCTGCGGCGCCATCGGCACCCGCGACGCGCTGACCAGCTCCAAGCCGGATCGGCCAGTAATCCGGCGGTCGGTACCTCCCGCACCGCCCCGGTGACATCGGCCAGCACTCACCACGGCGCTGTCCACGGCGGCCACCGTATGGGTCTCACCGCCCAGGCGCAGCGTGTCGCCCCGGCGCAGCACCGGGTACCGGGCCATCAGACCCCACACCCCCCGGTGGCCTGCACCACCGTGGCGGAGTCCAGCGCCCGGCTATCCAGGTCGGCGGCCAGCGTGCCGCGCCACAACATGGCAAACAGCACCGGCAGCACCGCCACGGGGTCATCTACCCTGGCCGCCCCGGCCCGCAACGGCCCCGGCTCGGCGAACACCTCCGCCAGCGCAGCCATCACCGCAGCACGCGCGAACCGGGGATGGCGGTAGCCCGCCAGCCACCGCAGGTTAGCCGCACGGATCGCGGGCAGTTCCCCCACCCGGTCATACGCCCAGCCGACCTCAGCGGCAATGGCGGCTGTCACGTCGAACACCGCCTGTGTCCGCCGCAAGACCCGGTCATCCGGGCGGACATCGACCAGGACGCCGCGCTGGACGTCGGTGCTGATTGAGCAGCACGCCACTGACGTAAGACGACTCACCAGGTGCTGCCGTGGCAGGGTACGACCGAGGCCGGGCCGGGCGGGAGCAGCACGGGGAACGGGGCGTTAAGTATCGAGGTTGACTTATATAAGCGAGAGGTTTTAACTTGAGGTTTGTGCACGCGTTCGAGGTGCTCGCCGACCCGGTGCGGCGGCGGATCCTGGAGCTGATCGCAGCCGGGGAGCGGCCGGCCGGCGAGGTCTGTGCGGTGATCCACCGTGAGTTCGGGATCTCGCAGCCAGCCGTCTCGCAGCACCTGCGCGTGCTGCGGGACAGCGGGTTTGCCACGGTCCAGCCCGCCGGCGCCCGGCGGCTGTACGCGGTGAAGCCGGACGCGCTGCACGAGGTGGACGAGTGGCTCGGCCGGTTCCGCCGGTTCTGGACTCCGCCGCTGCGGGCGCTGGAGACCGAGCTGGCCCGGGGCCGGCGGGAGCGGCGGCCCGACGGCCCCGGCACCGGGAGGAGCGAACCATGATCGAGGTCAGCGGCCAGGTCAGCGCGGTGCGGCGACAGGTGGGCCGCCGCGTGCTGGAGGCCGGCGAGGTGGACACCGTGCTGATCAGCCAGGTCTACGACGTCCCCGCCGGGGACGTGTGGGACGCCTGCACCAACCCGGAACGCATCCCCCGCTGGTTCCTGCCGGTCTCCGGGGACTTGCGGCCGGGCGGCCGCTACCAGCTGGAGGGGAACGCCGGCGGCACCGTCGAGGACTGCGATCCGCCGCACCGCTTCGCCGCCAGCTGGGAGTTCGGCGGGCAGGTCAGCTGGATCGAGGTCCGGGTGACCGCCGAGCCCGGCGGCCGGGCCCGGCTGGAGATCGAGCACCTGTTTCCGGCGGGCGGGGCCCAGTGGGCCGAGTTCGGGCCGGGCGCGGTCGGGATCGGCTGGGACATGGCGCTGCTCGGGCTGGCCAACCACCTGGCCTCCGCCGCGGCGATCGACCAGCAGGAAGCCGCGGCGTGGGCCGCCTCGGCGGAGGGCAGGCAGTTCATCACGGACAGCAGCGACCGGTGGAGCGGGGCGGCCGTCGCCAGCGGGACGCCGGCCGCGGCCGCCCGGGCGGCGGCGCAGCGGGTCACCGCCGCCTACACCGGGCAGCCCGCGCCGGGCTCCGGCCAGGGCTGAGGGCCCCGGCCCGGTCAGCTGCCGTCGGCCGGCTCCAGCACGAACACGGGTATCTCGCGCGAGGTCTTCTGCTGATACTCGGCGTAGGGCGGGTAGGCGGCGACCGCGCGCTCCCACCACTGCGCGCGCTCTTCGCCAGTTACCTCGCGGGCGATCATCGGCCTCGTGCTCGCGCCGTCCTGCAGTTCCACCCGCGGGTGGGCGCGGAAGTTGTAGTACCAGCGCGGGTGGGCGGGCGCGCCGCCCTGCGAGGCCACCGCCGCGTACCGGCCCTCGTGCTCCACCCGCATGACCGGGGTCTTGCGGATCTTGCCGGTGGTCGCACCGCGGTTGGTGATGATGACCACCGGGAGGCCGGTTTCGGCCAGCGTGGTGCCGCGCGTCCCGCCGGAAGTTTCGTACTGTTCCACCTGGTCCCGGACCCATTGCTGCGGGCTCGGGACATACTCTCCCTCGATAGGCATAGCGTTAGTCAACACCGTCCGCCGGCCGCACCGAGGACGCCCCCCGGCCGGACGGCGATTCCCTGGGCGCCGCCGGAAGGTCAGTACACGCTTGATGAAACCAGCGGGGCGTCGCCTGCTCGCCGAGGTCCAGACGGAACTGGGCCGCGTCGTGCGCTACGACGACGAGTCGATCGTGCACGAGAAGTGGATCAGGCAGCGCTACGACTGCGGCTGCTTCCCGAGCCTGCAGCCCGCCCGCCGGGCCACGGTGGAGACCGCGTGGCACGAGGCCGGGCACGCGGTCGCCGCGCTGGCGGTCGGGGCCCGGTTCAGCTCGGCCAGCATCCATCACGGGCCCTCGTCCGAGGGCCGGGTGCACGGCATCTGCGGCGCGGAGGATCTGTCGTTCGTGGTGGACGCGGCCGGGCAGGTGGCGCAGCGGCTGCGCACCTGGAACATGCTGGAACATGACGAGGAGCTGCGCGCCTGGCTGCCGACCTGGCGCAGCGACGGCGGCGACGCCCGCCGGTTCCGGGCCGCGGCGGACCGGCTCGGCGGGACCGAGGTCGCGGCGTGGCGGCACTGCGAGCAGGTGCTGACGCCGCTGCGGCTGCACATCCGCGAGGTGGCCCGGGCGCTGCTGGTGCACCCGCGGTACCTGCCCTACGAGGTCATCGCGGCGGTCGCCGCCGTCCGGTGACCGGCGCCGCCACAGCGCGCTCCCGCTCAGCTGCCCGCCGCGACCTCGACCCGGTCCTGGACGTCCACCACCCCGTCGATGTCCCAGGTGAGCCGCACCGCCACCGCGATCAGGTCGGCCTGTTCGCCGGGCCCGGCGTGCCCGGTCAGGGTCACCACCCCGTTATGCACCTTTGCCGTCACGAGGTCCGGGTCGGCCAGCAGCACCTGGCTCAGCATCTCCCGGACCTCCCGGGCGATGGCCTCGTCCGGGCGCAGGAAGACACTCAGCAGGTCGGACCGGCTCACGACGCCGAGCAGGATGCCGTCTGGGTCCACCACCGGGAGCCGCTTGAGGTGGTGGCTGTTCATCAGCCGGGCGGCGGCCGGCAAGGTGGCATCCGGGTGGATGGTGATGGCCGGGGAGGTCATCAGCTCGCCCGCGGTGCGTCCCCAGTGCCTGCGGTCCACACTATGGAAGTGCAGCCGCCCGCCTAGGCGCTGCTGCGCCTCGCGCTCGCGCTTGTCCTGCACGGCGATCAGATCGCCCTCGGAGACGATCCCGGTTACGTGGCGGCCCATGGTCAGCACCGGCAGCGCGCTCACCCGGTGCTCGGCCATCAGGGTGGCGATCTCCTTGAACGGCGTGATCCGGTTGACCGTCACCACGTCCGTGGTCATCACGTCCCACACCCGGTGGTGCCAGCGGCCGTGATGCTGCTGGCCGCCGCGGCGCGGCGGCGCGGGCCTGGTTTCGCCCCCCGCGGCCCCGCTGGCGGCCGGGCTGCCCGCGGCCGGGCTGCCCGCGTCCGGGCTGCCCGCGGCCGGGCTGCCCGCGGCCGGGCTGCCCGCGGCCGGGCTGCCCGCGTCCGGGCTGCCCGCGGCTCCCGCCCGGCTGTGCTCGTTCGTGTGATCCTCGACGCTGTCCAGCGCCCGCTCCACGTCGGCGGCCGAGGCCCGGCCGTGCAGCGACTCGTAATAGGCGGCCCCCAGGTGGCGGAGCATGGCGTCAAGGTAGACATCGCGCCTGGTCATGTCTGCTGCCCTCACTCTCCTAGTCTCGGCCGCCGGACTGCGGCACCACTCCCGGCACTCTCAGTCTGCCTCCGCGGCCGTGCCGCTGATCACGGCTGGACGGCCCCGCCGGCCGGGACCTCGGTCACTAAGGCCCGGCCCGCGCCGGGCGGGTGTCAGGGCACCACGGTGACCGGCCAGCGGTTGGCCTTGACCAGGTGGACCGCGAGTGACCCGATGAAACGGTGCCCGGCCTTGGTGGACGCGCCGACGATCACCGCGTCGGCGCGGACCTCATCGGCCAGCCGCACGATTTCCGCGTAGGGGTTGCCCGACCGCTCGACGAACTCCGCGTGCAGGCCGAGCCGGGCCGCCTGGGTCTCGGCCTGCTGCCGCAGGTCGGCGGCGATCTCATCCTGGGCCTCCTGCATGGACGCGACCGCCCCGGCGCCAATCCCGCTCACGGCGGTGTAGGGGCGGACGTACAGGCAGATGAGCCGGGCCCGCTCACGGCGCGCCATCCCGGCGGCGTACGCCCCGGCCCGCAGCGACGTGTCGGATCCGTCCACCGCCACCAGCAGCACGGCCGGCCCGTCCCAGTGCGACTCGGTCACGAGGTCACCGTACCGACCACGCGGCAACCGTAACCGGCAGGGAATGCTGTTCCCATGGGCGCAGACGAGGTGCGGGACGGGGTCCCGCTGACCAACCTGGACCAGCCGCTGTTCGATGGGGCCGGCGCGACCAAGCGCGACCTGCTGGACTACCTGGACGCCGCCTGCGGCCAGTTGCTCGGCGAACTGCACGGCCGGCCCCTGTCGGTGATCCGGGTGCTGCGCGGGCAGCCGCCGTTCATGCAGAAGAACGTGCCCCGGTACACCCCGCCGTGGGTGCGCACGGTCACGCTGTGGGCGGAGAGCTCCCAGCGCCCGGTGTCCTACGCGCTCTGCGACGACCGGCGCACCCTGCTGTGGTTCGGCAACCAGCGGGCGGTGGAGTACCACCCCGCGCTGGCCCGGGCGGCCGAGCCGGACCGGCCCGACTCCCTGGTCCTGGACATCGATCCGCCGTCCGGCGACGGCTTCGGCCTGGCGGTGCGCGCCGCCCAGCTGGTCCGTCAGGTGCTGGCCGACGCGGGCCTGGCGGCAGTGGTGAAGACCAGCGGCGCCAAGGGCGTGCACGTGTTCGCGCCCGTGCAGCAGGCCACCGCGGAGGAGGTGGCGGCGGCCAGCCGCGCGGTGGCGGCGCGCGCCGAGCGGCTCGACCCGGCGCTGGCGACCACCGCGTTCATCCGCGACGACCGCGCGGGCAAGGTCTTCCTGGACTCGACCCGGGCGTTCGGGGCCACCGTGGTGGCCGCGTTCAGCCCGCGGGTGCGGCCCGGTGCCCCCGTATCGTTCCCGGTGCGCTGGGACGACCTGGCCGCGGTCCAGCCGGGCGACTTCCGGCTGACGGCCGCGGCCGGGCTGCTGCCGCAGGCCGGCCCGTGGACCGGCCAGGTCGGGCCGCGGCGGCTGGACGCGGGGCTGATCGCCGAGGGCCGCACCATCCCGGTCGCCCGGGTGCAGGCGATGCACGAGGGCAAGCGCCGGGCCCGCGCCCGCCGCCAGGACGGCTGACGGCCGGAACGGTCAGCGGCCGGAACGTGCCGCCCCGGTGCGCACGTTCCGGCCGTAACCCGCGGCCTGGTGCTGGCTAGCGGCGGTGGCGGCCCCAGCGCAGCCAGACGAAGACCAGCAGCGCGATCCACAGCCAGGACAGCCCGAACCAGGCCCCCGGCCACAGCAGCCCCCACGGGCCGGCCAGGTGCACCAGCACCCGCCATCCCAGCAGGACGAGCAGGATGAGGAGCACGAGCGGGAGCAGCCGCCGCCGCGGCCGGGCGGCGCCCGCCCGGGGCGGCTCAGGAGCGCCCCGTGTCCCCCCGGAGCCCAGGGCCGGCCCGGCCTCCGGCAGGTCGGCCAGCAGCCCGTCCAGGTCGGCCCTGGTTTTCGCGCTCATCGCCCGGCCCAGCCGGTCGTCGAGCTCGGCCTGGTCGAGCCGGCCATCCCCGTAGTGGTGGGCCAGCCGGTCGGCGACCGCGGCGCGTTCCGCGTCGGACACCCGCAGCTGCGCGGCGGCCTGGGTATCGCGGGCCCGGCGGTGTGCGTCGGGTCCGCGGAGCCACGGCATCGTCATCGGTTTCCCGCCTTCCGGCTCAGCGCTGCCGGGGCTGGAGCGCTTCGGCGGCGATGGACTGCTCGCTGCCTTCCTCCGGGATCAGCAGCCAGCCCGCCAGGTAGAGCGGCAGGGCGGCGCCGCCGAAGAAGGCGAGCACGACGAACACGATGCGCACCACCGTCACGTCCACGCCGAGGTAGTCGGCGAGGCCGGCGGCGACGCCGGCCAGCATCCGGCCGTCCCGCGGCCGCTGCAGCGGATGCGCCGCGGGCGGCGCGGCCTGCGGGCCGGACGCCCCCGGGTGGTACTGGGTCTGGTCGTCGGTTCCTGGGTTGTTCATCGTGGTGTTCATGGCTCCAGCGTGCCGCCGCGGCCGCCGCCGGGACCATCGGGAACAGCCCGGACCCGACCCGGAGAATCCGGGTGCGCCGGCCCTGAGCCGTGGCCGGCCAGGATCAGGGATTTCCCCGATAGCGGGCACCCCCGCGCAGGCGCGATGATGGGAGCATGCGGGAACGCGGCGGTCTCATCCCCCGGCCACCCGGCCCGGGGCCGGGCGTGCCGGAGCCGGGCGCGCTGCCACCGGGCGGCCACGCGGCGTGGCGGCGCGGGCCGCGGATCCCCGGCCCGCTGCGCCGCCGTCCCGAGGGCCGCCTGGTCGGCGGGGTCGCGACCGGGCTGGCCGCCAAGACCGGCCTGGACGTGCGCCTGATACGGACCGCGTTCGTCCTGGCCTCCCTGCTCAGCGGCTTCGGCGCCTGCGCCTACGTGGTGGCCTGGCTACTGCTGCCCGGGGCCGGGAGCGGGGACACTATAGCCGGGCGGGCGCTGGCCGACCGGCGCGGCATCGCCCTCGCGGCCGGCCTGTCCTCGCTGATCGTGGTCGTCATGCTGATCGGCGCCGCGCTGGGCGCGGCCTGGCTCGGCTCGGCCGCCTGGCCGGTCGTCATCACCCTGGTGGGCCTGGTGCTGATCTGGCGGAACGCCGATCCGGACGAGCAGGTGGTGCTGCGCCGGCTGGCCGAGCCCGTGCTGGATGTGGCGGCGGGCCACCGGCGGTCCCGGCTGGCCGCCCGGGTGGCGCTGGCCGCGGTCGCGCTGCTCGCCGGGCTGGCCATCCTGCTGCCCGGGCACCCGAAACGCGCCCTCCTCGCGCCGCTGGGCGGGGTGGCCCTGGTGGTCGCGGCCATCCTGCTGCTGCTCGGCCCCTGGTGGCTGCGCATCGCCCGGGACCTGGTCACCGAGCGGCAGGCCCGGATCCGGGCGGAGGAACGCGCCGACATGGCCGCCCAGGTGCACGACTCCGTGCTGCAGACCCTGGCCCTGATCCAGCGCCGGGCGGAGGACCCGCAGCAGGTGGTCCAGCTGGCCCGGGCCCAGGAGCGGGAGCTGCGCGGCTGGCTGTTCGACGGGCGGCCGCCGGGCGAGCTGGAGCACCGGGCCGCGACGCTGGCCGACGGGGTCCGGCTGATCCAGCAGGAGGTGGAGGCCCGGCACGGGATTCCCGTCGAGGCGGTCACGGTGGGCGACTGCCCGCTGGACGACGCGGTCAGCGCCCTGCTGGGGGCGGCCCGGGAGGCCACCGTCAACGCGGTCAAATGGTCCGGCGCCCCGGTGGTGTCGCTGTTCGCCGAGGTCGAACCGGCCGAGGTGACGGTGTTCGTGCGGGATCGCGGCCGCGGCTTCGATCCCGCGGCGGTCCCCGGCGACCGGCGCGGGCTCAAGGAGTCCATTCACGCCCGGATGGCCCGGCGCGGCGGCAGCGTGACCGTGCGCAGCGAACCGGGGGCAGGCACCGAGGTCTCGCTGCGGATGCCCCGGCTGGCCGGGGAGCGCCAGCCGGGCGGGGTGCCGTCGTGACCGGGACACCGGACCCGGGCGCGGGCACGGGCCGCCCGCGGGTGGTCATCGTCGACGACCACGGCCTGTTCCGCTCCGGGGTCCGTGCCGAACTCGGCGGCCACGTCGACGTGATCGGCGAAGCCGACGACGTGGCCCCGGCGATCACCCTGATCAGCGCGTGCCTGCCGGACGTGGTGCTGCTGGACGTGCACCTGCCGGGCGGCGGCGGGCAGGCCGTGGTCAGCGCCGTCCGCCCGGCCCACCCGCAGGTCCGGTTCCTGGCGCTGTCGGCGTCCGACGCGCCGGAGGACGTCATCGCGGTGATCCGCGCCGGGGCGCGCGGGTACGTGACCAAGACGATCAGCGGGCCGGACCTGGTGGATGCGATCCGCCGGGTGGCGGCCGGGGACAGCGTGTTCTCGCCCCGGCTGGCCGGGTTCGTGCTGGACGCCTTCGCCGCCGGCGGCCCCGCCCCGGCCAGCGCGCCGTCCTTCGACCCGGAACTGGACCAGCTCACCCCCCGGGAGCGGGAGGTGCTGCGGCTGATCGCCCGCGGCTACACCTACAAGGAGATCGCCCGCGAGCTGTATATCTCCGCTAAGACGGTGGAGAGCCACGTGTCCTCGGTGCTGCACAAGCTGCAGCTGTCCACCCGGCATCAGCTGACGCGCTGGGCGACCGAGCGGCGGCTGGCTTAGGCTGCTGCTACGGTGTTCGCCTGGCCCCGCCCGAAGCGGCCGGCGAGCGCACGGGGCAGCACGCTGGAGGAACGGTGGCTGAGGACTTTCCTTCGGGATTAAGCAATCTTCCGGCGGGCGGCCAGATCGCCAGCTACCGGCTGGTGGAGGAGATCGGCCGCGGCGGCATGGCCGTGGTCTACCGGGCCCGCGACGTGCGGCTGGACCGCTGGGTGGCGCTCAAGGTGCTGTCCGCGGAGTTCGCCCGGGATGATGCGTTCCGGCAGCGGTTCATCCGCGAGTCCCGCACGGCCGCGGCGGTGGACCACCCGAACATCATCCCGATCTTCGATGCGGGCGAGGCCGGCGGCGTGCTGTTCATCGCCATGCGCTACGTCGGTGGCCAGGACGTGCACCGCCTGCTGCACCGCACCGGCCCGCTGCCCGCGGCCCGGGCCGTCGGGATCGTCACCCAGGTGGCCGCCGCGCTCGACGCCGCGCACGCCTGCGGGCTGGTGCACCGCGACGTCAAGCCGGCCAACATGCTGCTCGGCGGCCAGGCCGAGACCGGCAGCGGCGGCGATCATGTGTACCTGTCCGACTTTGGCATCAGCAAGGCCGAGAACGCCACTACCAACCTCACGCTGACCGGGCAGGTGCTGGGCACGCTCAACTACCTCGCACCCGAGCAGGTGGAGGGGCGCACGGTGGACGGCCGGGCGGACGGCTACGCGCTGGCCTGCGCGGCCTTCGAGATGCTGGCCGGCACCCCGCCGTTCCACCGGGACGAGAACCTGGCGGTCATGTGGGCCCAGGTGTCCGCGCCCCCGCCGCCGCTGACCGCGCACCGCCCGGACCTGCCGCCCGCGGTTGACCGGGTGATGGCCAGGGCGCTGGCCAAGGCGCCGGCCGATCGCTACCAGAGCTGCCCGGCCTTCGCCACCGCGCTGCAGGAAGCCTGCCGCACCGCGGTGGCGTCCAGCCGGGGCGGCACGGTCGTGGCCGCTCCCGTCCGCCGCGGCGCGCCGCCTACGGTGGGCGATGTGCCCCCGGCCGACCGCGAGCGGCCGGTGCCAAGGCTAATCCCGGCCGCCGCCCGGGACGCAGTCCCGGGCGGGAACCTTCCGGCCCGGGACGCCAGCCAGGCGCCCGCGGCCGCGGCGCCGCGGCTGCCGTCCCCCGTGCCGCCATCCCCCGTGCCGCCATCCCCCGTGCCGCCATCCCCCGTGCCGCCGCGCCCGCGGCGCCGCGGACTGGCCATCCTGAGCGCCTGCGTGCTCATCCTCGCGGTGGCGGCCGCCGCCACCGCGCTGCATCGGCGAGGGTCGCTGTTCGGCCGGTGGGGCGGAGCGCCCACCTCCGGGGCCGCAGCGTCCTCCGCCGCGGCACCGCTCGGCCCCGCGGCCACGGTGCGGGCCTACTACGCGGCCATTACCAGCCACAACTACCAGCGGGCCTGGCAGCTCGGCGGCCGGAACGCGGGCGGCACCGAGGCGCAGTTCGCCGTCGGCTACCGGGGCACGCAGCGGGACGTGATCACGTCGATCCGCGCGCTCGGCCCCGTGGTCAAGGCCGCGTTCACCGCCGTGCAGACCGACAGGACCGCCAAGTACTTCGCGGGCACTTATACCGTGCGGGATGGCGTGATCGTGCACTTCCTGGTGCATCAGGTCGGCTGAGCCGGCCCGGCCTTGGCCGGCTGGCCGGTCAGCCCGGCCGGCAGGCGGCGGGTGACGGCCAGCGCGGCCAGCGCCACGGCAGCGCTGATGCCGAACGCGGCGGTGACGCCCCAGCGCAGGCCGGCCCCGCCGGCCGTGGCGGCCACCGCCGCTCCCCCTACGCCGATGCCGGTGGCCGTGCCGAGCACGTCGGCCAGGTTCAGCGACGACGAGGCCCAGCCCTCCCGCCCGGCGGGCGCCTCGCGCAGCATGAGCAGCGAGACCGGGGCGTAGCCCAGGCCCATGCCCAGCCCGGCCACGGTCCAGGCGGCCAGCCCGGCGGCCACCGGCACGGCGGGCACGGTGACCAGGATCATCCCGCCGATGCCGGCCAGGATGACAATCAGCCCGGCCCGGACCAGGCGGCGGCCCTCCCAGGAGGCGCCCAGCCGGGCCTGCAGCCAGGCGCCCGCCGCCCAGGCCAGGCTGGCCCCGGTCACCGCCACCCCGGCCAGGATCGTGCTCCGGTGCCGCAGCACGGTGAGGGTCAGCGTGACGTAGGCGTCCGCGCCGAAGAACGCGAAGGTGAGCAGCCCGCGCAGCGCGATCGTGGCGGGCAGCCCACGGCGCGCCGTGGCCGTGCCGGGCGGCAGCAGGCGGCGCAGCGCGGGCACGGCGATGATCCCACCGGCCGCCACCGCTACGGCGCCCCCGGCCGCCAGGCGCAGCCCGGCCGGCCCCGTGACCGCGCGGACCACCAGGGTCAGCCCGGCCAGGGCCAGGGCGGTGCCGGTGGCGGTGCGGATCCCGTCGCGGACCCGGTGCTCAGCGCCCGGCCCTGGGCTGGGCGGCCCGAGCCGGAGCAGGGCCGGCCCGGCGATCGACGCGGTCACCGCGACCACCGGCAGCAGGCCGAGGAACACCCAGCGCCAGCCGAACACCCGCGCGACCTCGGCGCTGAGCGCCGGCCCGGCCAGCGCGGGCACCACCCACGCAGTTGACAGCCAGGCCATCATCCGGCCGCGCAGCGGCCCCGGCAGGCTGCGCCCGATCGCCACGTAGGCCACCGCGGGCACCGCCCCGGCCCCGATCCCCTGCAACGCCCGCCCGGCGACCAGGACCGGCATCGAGGGCGCCAGCCCGGCGGTGGCCAGGCCGCAGCCGAACACCACCACCCCGGCGGCGAACGGCAGGGCTGGCCCGCGCCGGTCGGCCTCCCGGCCCGCCGCCACGATGCCCACCATGCTGCCGAGCATGAACGCGCTGAACACCCAGCCGTACAGCCGCAGCCCGCCCAGGTCGCGGGCGACCACCGGCATCACCGTGACCACGGCCAGGGCTTCCGAGGCGACCATCGTGATGGTGAGCACCAGCCCGGCGGACAGCGCCCGGTGCTCCGGCGCCCAGAGCCCGCGGGTGCTGCGCTCCCCCACCGTGTCCTCCCCTCCGCCCGCGGAAGGTTACCGGGGGTTAAAGCGTTGAGTACGCGGGGCCAGGTCGTCCATCCTTTATCCGGGCCCGCTCACGGAGATCCTGTCTTGACGTCCACACTGACCGAGCTGCGTAGCCAGCTGCCCGGGCTGATGCTGCGCGACCAGCGGCGGCTCAGCCGCCGGGCGGAACAGGCGGCCGCGCTGCGCGACAGCGCGGCGCGGCAGCGTGCCCTTGACCGGCTGCAGGCCGAGCTGGCCGCCGCCGCGCAGGCGGCCCAGGCGCGGCGGGCCGCGGTACCGGCCATTTCCTACCCGCCCGAGCTCCCGGTCAGCCAGGTCAAGGACCGGATCGCCGCGGCCATCGCCGAGCACCAGGTGGTGATCGTCGCCGGTGAGACCGGGTCCGGGAAGACCACCCAGCTGCCGAAGATCTGCCTGGAGCTGGGCCGCGGGGTGGCAGGCCAGATCGGGCACACCCAGCCGCGGCGGATCGCGGCCCGGACCGTGGCTGAGCGGATCGGCCACGAACTCGGCACCGGGCTGGGCCACGCGATCGGCTACAAGGTGCGGTTCGCCGACACCTCCAGCGACGCCACCCTGGTCAAGGTGATGACCGATGGCATCCTGCTCACCGAGATGCAGCGCGACCGGCAGCTGCTCCGCTACGACACCCTGATCATCGACGAGGCGCACGAGCGCAGCCTCAACGTCGACTTCATCCTGGGCTACCTCAAGCGGCTGCTGCCGCGCCGCCCCGACCTCAAGGTCATCATCACCTCGGCCACCATCGACCCGGACCGCTTCGCTAAGCACTTCGCCGATTTCGGGGCGCCGGTCATCGAGGTATCCGGCCGCACCTACCCGGTCGAGCTGCGCTACCGGCCGCTGGGCGGCCCGGAGGACGGTGACGACGAGCCCCGCGATCAGGTGCAGGGCATCCTCGACGCGATCACCGAGCTGAAGGCCACCGGCCCGGGCGACATCCTGGTGTTCCTCAGCGGTGAGCGGGAGATCCGGGACACCGCGGACGCGCTGGCCGGCCAGGACGGCCTCGACGTGCTGCCGCTCTACGCCCGGCTGTCCGCGGCCGAACAGCACCGGGTGTTCGAGCCCTCCCGGGAGACCGGGCGCTTCCGGCGCCGGGTCGTGCTGGCCACCAACATCGCCGAGACCTCACTGACCGTCCCGGGGATCCGCTACGTGATCGACCCGGGCAGGGCGCGGATCTCCCGGTACAGCCAGCGCACCAAGGTGCAGCGGCTGCCGATCGAACCCATCTCCCAGGCCTCGGCCCGCCAGCGGGCGGGCCGGTGCGGCCGCACCGCGGACGGCGTGTGCATCCGGCTGTACGGCGAGGAGGACTTCGCCGCCCGGCCCGAGTTCACCGACCCGGAGATCCTGCGCACCAACCTGGCCTCGGTCATCCTGCAGATGGCCGCGCTGGACCTCGGCGACATGGCGGACTTCCCGTTCGTGGACGCGCCCGACTCGCGGACCGTCACCGACGGCGTCCGCCTGCTGGAGGAGCTTGGCGCGTTCACGCCAGGACGATCCGGCGGTGCGGCGGGACCCGCCGTCAGGCGGGCTCCCGCCGAGCCGGCGGATGCGCGGGGGGTTCCGGGGGGTCGCCCCCCCGGGCTGACACGGCTGACCGAGACCGGGCGCAAGCTGGCCCGGCTCCCGGCCGACCCGCGGCTGGGCCGGATGATCCTGGCGGCCGGGCAGAACGGGTGCGCCCGCGAGGTGCTCATCATCGCCGCCGCGCTGTCCATCGTGGACCCGCGCGAGCGGCCCGCCGAGCACCGGGACGCCGCCGACGCGATGCACCGCCGGTTCGCGGTCCCCGGGTCGGACTTCCTCGCCTTCCTGGCGCTGTGGGACTATCTCCGCGGCCAACAGCGTGAGCTGTCCGCGTCCGCGTTCCGCCGGATGTGCCGCCGCGAGTACCTGCATTACCTGCGGGTGCGCGAGTGGCAGGACGTGTACGCGCAGCTGCGGCAGGCCGCCGCCGAGGTCGGCATCGTGATCGGGCACGACCACCGCACGCCCCGGCCCGCGCCGGACGCGGAACCGGCCGACCGGTTCCCGGCCGAGCTGGCCGACCGGGTGCACATGTCGCTGCTGGCCGGGCTGCTGTCGCAGATCGGCATGGCCGACACCCGGGAGTCACGGGGCAAGCGCCGTGGGCCGGCCGAGTTCACCGGCGCCCGCGGGGCCCGGTTCGCGATCTTCCCGGACTCCGTGCTGGCCCGGAAGCCGCCGTCCTGGGTGGTCGCGGCGGAGCTGGTCGAAACCTCCCGGCTGTGGGCCCGGGTCGCCGCCCGGATCGAGCCGGAATGGGCCGAGCCGCTGGCCGGCCACCTGCTGCGGCGCAGCTACAGCGAGCCGCGGTGGGATGCCCACCGGGGCGCGGTGCTGGCCACCGAGAAGGTCACCTTGTACGGGCTGCCGATCGTGGCGGCGCGCACCGTCAACTACGGCCGGATCGAGCGCCCTGGCCCGGGAGCTGTTCATCCAGCATGCGCTGGTGGAGGGTGACTGGACCACGCACCACCGGTTCTTCGCGCGCAACCAGCGGCTCCGCGACGAAGCGGCCGACCTGGAGCGCAAGGCCCGGCGGCGCGGCATCGTGGCCGACGACAGCGCCGTGTTCGCGTTCTACGACCAGCGCATCCCGGCCACGGTGACCTCGGCCCGGCATTTCGACAGCTGGTGGAAGCGGGCCCGGGCGGACGACCCGCAGCGGCTCGACCTGACCCTGGACGACCTGGTCGGGGCGGCCGCCGAGGAGGTCGGCCCGGCCGCTTACCCAGCGCGCTGGGGCGAGCTGCCGGTGTCCTACGAGTTCGCCCCCGGCACACCGGAGGACGGGGTGACGGTAGACATCCCGCTGGAGGCGCTGAACCAGGTCGGTGCGGAGGAGTTCGGCTGGCAGGTCCCCGGGCTGCGCGAGGAACTGGTGACGGAGCTGATCCGGTCGCTGCCCAAGCAGCTGCGCACCGCGTTCGTGCCGGCCCCGGACACCGCCCGGGCAGTGCTGCCCCGGCTCGGGCCAGCGCACGGGGACCTGCTGGCGGCGCTGGCCGCGGAGCTGACCCGGCGGGCGGGGCAGCCGGTCCCCCGCTCGGCCTTCGACCTGTCCCGGCTGCCCGCCCATCTGCGGGTCAGCTTCCGGGTGGTCGAGGACGGCCGGGTGCTGGCCACCGGCAAGGATCTGACCGCGCTGCGCCGCGAGCTGCGGCCCCGGCTGCGCGAGACGCTGGATGCGGCGGCCCGCGGGCTGACCCGGTCCGGCCTGCGCAGCTGGGAGTTCGACACCCTCCCCCGGGTGTTCGAGGCGGGGCAGGTCCGCGGTTACCCGGCGCTGGCCGATGCGGGCGACGCGGTGGACATCCGGCTGTTCGAGACCGGGGCGGAGGCGCAGGCGGCGATGCGCCGCGGCACCCGCCGGCTGCTGCTGCTCCAGGTGCCGTCCGGCGCCCGGTCCGTGGCCGGCCGGCTGCCCACCGCGGCCAAGCTGGCGCTGAGCCGGCACCCCTATCGCAGCACCGACGCCCTGCTGGACGACTGCGCGGCCGCGGCGGCCGACCAGATCGTGGCCGAGCAGGGCGGCCCGGCTTGGGACGCGGCCGGATTCGGGCGGCTGCTGGCGGCGGCCCGGGACCGGCTGGCCGCGGTCACCGCCGACGTGGTGTCCCGGGTGGCCCGGATCCTGGCCGAGGCGCACGGGCTGGAGGCCAGCCTGGGCCCACGGCCCGGCCCGGCACTGGCCCCGGCCGTCACCGACCTGCGCGGCCAGCTGGCC
This sequence comes from uncultured Actinomycetes bacterium, assembly GCA_963837515.1. Lineage (GTDB taxonomy): Bacteria > Actinomycetota > Actinomycetes > Streptosporangiales > Streptosporangiaceae > RYN-230. The sequence goes on along the minus strand of CAWINT010000005.1, from coordinate 418,424 downwards.
GGGCTGATCCATCCCGGATTCATCAGCGAGACCGGCGCCGCACGGCTGGCGGACCTGCTCCGCTACCTGCAGGCGATGAGCCGCCGCCTGGAAAAGATGCCGGAGTCGCCGCGCCGCGACGCGGAGCGGATGGCGGTGGTGCACCGGGTGACCGAGGAGTACCGGCAGGTGCTGGGCGAGCTGCCGCCCGCCCAGCGCGCGGCCGCTGAGGCCCAGGCGGTGCGGTGGATGATCGAGGAACTGCGGGTCAGCTTGTTCGCGCAGTCACTCGGCACCCGCGGCCCGGTGTCCGAGCAGCGCATCGGCCGCGCCCTGGACCAGCTGCTGGACGCCGCCCGCGGTTAGCCCGCCCAGATCGTCCGGTGAGTTCCGCCCCGGGCCGGCGTCTGAGACGCTGCCAGGCCGCAGAACGTGCGGAACGACGGCGCGTGAACAGCGGGAACAGCACCGCCAGCAGGTTCATCAGCGAGGAAGGAACAGGGAGCGTTGCATCCGGGAGCATCAGCGGGAATCCGTTTCATCAGCGGCTTCGATAGCACCGCTGCGCTCCCGCTGCCGCGCCCTCATCGCGTATCCGGCGTAACCAGCCGGCTCTGCCGCAGCGGCCTGGGCAGCAGCCGGGCCAGGGCTGCGAGGTCGGCCGGCGCATCGCGCGGAGCCCTGATCTGCGACGCGGGCGGCCAGGTCCGGGTGAACCATCAGTTTCTGGACCTCATGCCAGGCCCAGGAAACCGGGACTGGAATGGCCGGCAAGACCCGTGTCAGTCCAGCGGCTGCCTCGCGATGGCCTCTGGCTCGCGGCCGGCCAGCAGCCAGCCGCTGGCCGCGGCGACCAGCGGCAGCCCGATCAGCAATATCAGCATGTCACTCAGCGGCAGGTCGCCGAACATGGCGGACAGGCTGCTGTGCGCCCAGGCCAGCCCGGCGACCAGCGCGCCGGCCATGCCGAGGATCGCGCCGAGCAGGCCGAGCGCGGCGGCTGTCGCCGCGGTGATCATCCGCCGCGTCCCCGGGCTGGCGCCGGCCGCGGTGAGCGTGCGCAGGTCCCGCGCGGTCTCGCTGCGGATCAGGCCGACGGACGCGGTTAGCACGCCGAGCGCGATCACGATGCCCAGCGCGGTGGCGCCGTCGGCGAACTCGCCGGGACCCGGCGTATCGGACTTGGTCTCGGCCGTGACCCCGTAGCCGAGCGCGAGCTGCCGCGCGGCGTTGATCTGCGTGGCGGTCAGCGCGGCTGGTGCCTGGATCAGCCAGCCGTTCAGGCTGGGCTGCAGCTGGTACTTGCTCACCGCGTACTCGGTGATCACCGTGTTCGGCGCGGAGGTGCCGCCGGGCAGGCCGCTGACCGTCTGCATCACCGGATTGGCCAGGCAGTCGTTGCTCAGCCTGCAGGACGGACTGCCGCCACCACCGGGAACGCCTCCGCCCGGACTTTGGTAGCTGCTCCAGATCATCTCCATGTGCGGCAGGCCCGCCAGCCCTGGCCGCATGGTGAGGATGTCGGTGCCGGGAGCGATCTGGCTGGCCTTGATCCCGTACGTGGCGAGCAACTGCGGGGTGGCCACGTACACGGTGCCGGTGAAATCGAACGGATTGTGTTCCTGCGTGCCCACCTGGTACAGCGTGGCGCCCGTGGATTCCAGTGGCACCGACCACGTGTGCAGGCTGGCGGCGAGGCTGTCCACCTGCCCGCCCAGGCGGGCTGTCTGGGCGCTGCTGAGCTGCGCTATCGTGCCGCCGCCCTGGCTCTGCTGCGCGCTGACGATCAGCTGGCTGCCGGACAGGTTGGGGCCGATCGGGTCGAGCGGATTGCCGAAGCTGATGCTGGCCACAAGGCAGATCCCCATGGCCAGGAATACGGCGGACGTGGTCGCCGCCAGCGCGGCACCGGACCGGGCACGGTAGCGGACCAGGTCACGCAGCGCGATCCGGACCGCAACCGGCAGCCGCGGTCCGGCGCCGGCTGCCAGCACACTGATGGCCAGCGGGGCGAGCAGGACGATGCCGACGATCACCGCGACCAGGCCGGCCAGCAGGAGCAGCGCGCGCCCCTGGCCGGCGTGCCCGTGGCCCGCCACCCCGGCCAGGCCGCCGGTGAACGCCAGGCACGCGACGCCGCCCGCGAACACGATGACGCCGGGCACGGCGGAGCGGTGCACCGGCTTGGGTGGTGGGGGGCGGCCCGATAGCGCGGCCACCACCGGCACTTGGGCGATCGTCTTGGCGGGGCGGCGGGAGGCGAGTACCGACGTCGCGACCGCGAGCACGACCCCGAGCGCGAGCGCCCACCATGGCAGGTTCGCCGGGTCGACCACGTGGCCGGTGGCCTGCTGCAGTGTCGGCAGGTAAGCGAGCCAGGCGGCGAAGCCGAGCACCGCCCCGGCCAGCGCGGCGGTCACGCCGACGGCCAGGCCGTTGGCGATCATGACCAGGCGGAGGTTGCGTTCGGTCGCGCCGATCGCGCTGAGCATGCCGAGGGCGCGGAGCCTGCGCTGGGCCATCACCGAGAAGCCGGCTACCGACACCAGGCCGATGAACACCAGGCCGAGGACCTCTACCACCAGGATGATCGTCGCCGACGGGGGCCCGCTCATGAAAGCCGCGGGGAACGTGAACGTCGCCGCCGCTGGCATGCCGGGCAGCGTTCCGTTGCCGTTGCTGATCGCCTGCTGGACGGCGGGTGAGGAGCCCAGCAGCATGATCACCTGACTGGGATGCGGGACCTGGCCGGGGGCGGCCAGCGCGAACTCCGCCGCCAGGTTGCTCGGGTCTTGCACGATGCCGGTCACCCGCCAGGTCGTGCCGGCGGCCTGCCAGGTGCCGCCCACGTGCGCGCCGTACCGGCTGGCGACCTGGCCGGTCAGCGCGACCTGGCCCGGGCCGGCCGGGTAGCTGCCGCTGACCAGGCTGAGCAGCGGAGAGTTGTAGTGCCCGTGCGGACGCTCCGCGCGCAGTTGCACAGGCTGGGTGGTACCCGTCGCGATGTCCTGATTCTCGATGAGATCGGCCGGGCCCCAGCGGCCCTGGATGGTGGCGATGTCGGCGGCCAGGTGCGGGTCGGTGCCGGGCAGCGTGACCTGCGCGGCGGCGGTGCCGAACGTGGCGTAATTGGGGTTCGGGAGCTGCGTGTTCGTGACGACGCTGGCGCCCCAGATCGTCGCGGCGACAGCCACGGTGAGCAGGCCGAGCACGAGCAGCTGCTGGCGCCATTCGCGGCGGAACAGCCGCCAGCCCCAACGGAACACCGCGCGGCGGGCGGGGACGCCCCCGTTACCGGTCCCCGCGCGCGTGCGGGTGAGGGTCGTCACCGGTCCTGCCCCAGCAGGGAGTCCGGGCCCGGCGCGGGCACCGTCTGGTCAACGATGCGGCCGTCGCTGATGTGTACCACCCGGTCCGCCCACGAGGCGAGCCGCGCGTCGTGCGTAACGACGACGGCGGCGACGCCTTGCTTGCAGGCGGTGTGGATCATGCGCATCACCGCCTCGCTGTTGGCTGAGTCCAGTGCGCCGGACGGCTCGTCGGCGAGCAGCAGGTGCCGGTCGCCGACCACCGCGCGGGCGATCGCGACGCGCTGGCGTTCGCCGCCGGACAGCTGGTCGGGGTAGTTCGACGCGCGGTCCGCCAGGCCCAGGTCGGTGAGCGCGCGCAGCCCGGCTACCCGGGCCTTCCGTGCGCTGATGCCGTCCAGTTCCAGCGGCAGCGCGACGTTCTCCGCGGCGGTCAGCCCGGGCAGCAGGTTGAAGTCCTGGAACACGTACCCGATCGACTGGCGGCGCAGCCGCGCCTTGTCGTTGCGCGACATCGTGGCCAGGTCCTGGCCGGCGACGAGGGCCTGCCCGCTGGTCGGCTCCTCCAGGCTGCCGGCGATGGTCAGCAGCGTCGACTTGCCCGACCCGCTCGGGCCCATCACCGCCACCATCATCCCCGGGTTGACCTCCAGGTTGACGTCCCGCAGCGCGTGCACCTGGGCGGCGCCCTGGCCGTACATCTTGGACACCTGACGCAGTTCCAGCATGCTCATGGCGACAAGATGCCGCAGTCCGGGGGCGCGCCGCATCGGCCCGCAGACCCCATCTGCACGGTGCCGCAGTAGCCCGGGGGCGTATGCCCGCAGGCAGACGACCCGGCGCTGCAAGGCGGTTACGATCACCGCATGAGCATGACCGGCGGGCCGGGGAACGCCGTGCAGATCCTGATCGTCGGCGCAGTGGGCATCGCGATCTGCTACATAGCGGCGACACGCACACGCAGAGTCTGGGCCACCGGCCTAGCCGTGGTCGGCGCCGGCCTGCTGATTCCGGGTCCGGGAGGCCTCGATCTGGCCCAGCTCCGGGTCGGCGTAGCCCTTGTCACGATCATTGCCTGGCTTATCGGACATTCAATCCGGCAGGCACAGTCCCAGGCCGAACTGCGGCGGGTCCAGGCGGCCGCCCAGACCGTGATGGCAGAGCGGCTGCGGATCGCCCGCGAACTGCACGACATCGTGGCGCACAGCATCGGCATCATCGCGATCCAGGCAGGTGCGGGCCGCAGGGTCTTCGACGCCCGGCCCGCCGAGGCGCGTGACGCCCTGGCCGCCATCGAGGCCACCAGCCGGGAGTCGCTGTCCGGACTGCGCCGGATGGTGACCGGGCTGCGGCACGCCGAGCCCGGACCCGGGCCGGGGCAGGCACCACCGCTAGGCCCGGCGCCCGGCCTGGCCGACATCGAGCGGCTAGCCGCCATGACCCTGGACGCGGGCGTGAAGGTCGACGTGGACTGGCACGGCAGCCGGGAGCCACTCCCCGCTGACATCGACCTGTCGGCGTTCCGCATCATCCAGGAAGCGGTCACCAACGTGGTCCGCCACGCGGGCACCAGCCAGTGCCGGGTCCTGATCGGCCAGCAGGACGGGCAGCTGTCAATCGAGGTCACCGACAGCGGGCGCGGCGGCGCCGCGACCGGGACCGGCTACGGGATCACCGGCATGCGCGAACGCGCCGCGCTGCTAGGCGGCGACTTCTCAGCCGGCCCGCGCCCCGGCGGCGGCTTCCGCGTCGCCGCCCGGCTGCCTGTACCGGCGCCGGCCCGGTGACCATCCAGGTCATCCTGGCCGACGACCAGCCGCTGGTCCGCGCGGGCCTGCGCATGCTGATCGAACAGACCCCCGATATCGACGTGGCCGGCGAGGCCGCAACCGGAGCCGAGGCGGTACAGCTCACCAGGGACACCGGCCCCGACGTGGTAGTCATGGACATCCGCATGCCGGGCATGGACGGCATCGAGGCAACCCAGATGATCACCGCCGGCGATGCGCACGCTCGCGTGCTCGTGCTCACTACCTTCGACGACGATGACTACGTCTACGGCGCGCTGCGGGCCGGGGCGAGCGGGTTCCTGGTCAAGGACATGGCGCTGGAGGACATCCTGACCGCGATCCGCGTGGTCGCGGCCGGCGACTCCATGATCGCGCCGGGCGTCACCCGCCGCCTGATCGGGCAGTTCGCCGGCCAGCCCCGCCCCGGCCGCAAACCTGCGGAGATAACCGGGATCACCGACCGCGAACGCGAGGTGCTCAGGCTGGTGGGCCTCGGCATGTCCAACGCCGAGATCGCCGCCACCTTGTGCATCACGGTAGGCACCGCCAAGACGCACGTGGCCCGGCTGCTGGCCAAGCTGGGCGCCAGGGACCGGGTGCAGCTCGTCATCACCGCGTACGAGGCCGGCCTGGTATCGGGATCACGCTGAACCAGGAACGGGGCAAGGAGGGAACGGACACTATGTGGTTCGCGATCAGCGAGGCCGGGATGGACCCGGTCAGCAGGCTGACGAACACCCTCCTCGCCGGGGGCCGGGGCAGATCGGGTGTGGAGGTCGGCCCTGACCAGATCCGGGTACAGATGGGCGGCTTCAAGCTGACCGTACCCAGGGCGTCCATCCGTTCGGCCAGCCGGTCGCAGGAGAATGTCCGCGGAACGTACGGCGTGCACAGCCGCTCGGGGCGGTGGCTGGTGAACGGCTCCCCTGACGGCCTGGTAGAGCTCACCATCGAGCCGCCCTGCTATACCGGGCGCAAGCCCGTCTCGCTGTTCACCAGAGGAAAAGTGAACGCACTAACGCTGAGCCTTGCCGACCCCGACGGATTTATCGTCGCCCTCCGGCCACCCGGTCAGCGTTAACCGGTTCCCGCCACCCGTCAAGATGAGCCGGAACAACGCGGGTGATCAGGCTGCGCGTGTGAACCACGGTGACAGTACGGGCCACGCCGGCGCTCCCTTGAGCACGGTTCCGGATGTCGCTACCGGCCGGGGATGCGCTGGGCTTTGGACCGGCCCCCGATGGCGGCCCTCGGCCAGGCCGAAAGTCGGGAATAGCGGCCCGAGACCGGCCCGGCGTCATTTGCTCGCCGGGCCGCCCTGGTGCCGCCGCCCGCCCGGAAGCGGACGGCGCGGCCTAGCATCGGGCCATGCCCTCCCCGGCCACTGCTGCGGGTACCCGGCCGCGGCGCCGGATCCCGCCGCTGTCGCGCAGCCCGCACGACGCGGAGATCCTGCGCCTGGCGGTCCCGGCATTCGGCGCCCTGATCGCCGAACCGCTGTTCCTGTTCGCCGACTCGGCGATCGTGGGACGGCTGGGCACCACGCCCCTGGGCGGCCTCGGCGTGGCCAGCCAGGCGCTCAGCACCGTCGTGGGCCTGGCCATCTTCCTGGCTTACGGGACCACGGCGGCCGTGGCCCGGCAGCTGGGGGCCGGCCAGCCCCGGGCCGCGATCCGGCAGGGCATCGACGGCCTGTGGCTGGCCGCCCTGATCGGCCTGGCCGTGCTGGCGGCGGGCTGGCCGTCCGCCGCCCTGGTCACCGGTGCCTTCGGCGGCACCGCCGCGGTGACCGCCCAGGCCGCTGTTTACCTGCGGATCAGCCTGCTCGGCGTGCCGTCCATGCTGATCGTGCTGGCCGGCACCGGGGTGCTGCGCGGGCTGCAGGACACCAGGACGCCGCTGACCGTCGCGGTGGCCGCCAACCTGGCCAACGTGGCTTTCAACGCGCTGCTGGTGCTGGGCCTGCACTGGGGTATCGCCGGCTCGGCCTGGGGTACCGTCGCCGCCCAGACGGCGGCGGCGGTGGCCTACCTGGCCGTGGTCGCCCGGGGCGCCCGCCGCGCGGGCGTCGCGCTGGCCCCGGACCGGGCCGGCCTGCGGGCCGCTGCGGTCACCGGAGCCTCGCTGGTGCTGCGGACCCTGGCGCTGCAGGTGGTGCTGATCATGGTCACCGCCCTGGCCGCACGGCAGAGTAACGCGGCGATCGCGGCGCACCAGATCGCCTTCCGGACCTGGACTCTGCTCGCCTACGCGCTGGACGCCATCGCCATCGCGGGCCAGGCGATTACCGGCCGGTACCTCGGCGCCGGGGATGCGGCCGGCGCGCGGGCCGCCACTCACCGGATGATCGGCTGGGGACTGGCCTACGGGACCGTGTTCGGGGCGCTGCTGCTGGTGGCGCTCCCGGCCGTGCCGCTGCTCTTCTCAGCCACCCCGCCGGTGCACCGCCTGCTAATCCCGGTGCTGCTGATCGCGGCACTGCAGCAGCCGGTGGCCGGAGTGGTCTTCGTCCTCGACGGCGTGCTCATCGGGGCCGGTGACCAGGATTACCTGGCTCTGGCCGGGCTGGCGGCCACGGCTGTATTCAGCGCGGCCGCGGCGGTCGTGATCACCAGCCAGGCCGGCCTTGTCGCGCTGTGGCTGGCTCTCACCGCCTGGCTGCTGGCCCGGTTCGGCACGCTAACGGTGCGGGCCCGGGGACGGCGGTGGCTGGTCACCGGCGCGATCCGGCCCTGATCCGACGCTCCGCAAGCCAAAAGATTATCGCCGGGGCGGCGCTTCGCGGGCGCCCGATGCGTTGAAACCGTGAACGCGCGGCCTCGTCGTCCTGGCCGGCGCCGGCCTCGGGGCCGCGCTGGCGATCATGATTACCTGCCGCCGGACGCCCGGACGCCGCCGCGGCCTGCGGCCGGCCCGGTCTCAGCCGGCTGACCACCCAGCTCAGCCGGGACCGCCCTGCGGCAGCCGGAGGGTGACCACCGCGCCGCCGTCCGGCCGGTTGGCCGCACTGGCCGCGCCGCCGTGGGCCCGCGCGATCGCGCTCACGATCGCCAGTCCCAGCCCCGCGCCGCCCTCGCTGCGGGCCCGGCCGGAGTCCGGCCGGGCGAAGCGCTGGAACGCATGCGGCAGGAACGCTGCCGGGAAGCCCGGGCCCCGGTCCCGGACCTCGATCACCAGATCGGGCCCAGCTTCCCGGGCGGCTATCTCGATGGTGGTGCCGGGCGGTGCGAAGCGGAGCGCATTGTCGATCAGGTTGTCCACCGCCTCCCGGATGCGGTCCGCGTCCAGGCCGGCCCCCAGCCCGGCAGGCACCATGACCGTGCAGGTCACTCCGGCGGCGCGGGCCCGGGCGGCCGCGTGCCGCGCGCTCGCGCCGAGCAGGGCGGCCAGGTCGGCCGGCTCCCGGTGGGCCAGCACCCGGTCCTCGTCGCTGCGGGCCAGGAAGAGCAGCTGGTCGGTGATCCGCCCCAGCCGGCCCGCCTCCTCGGCCGCCAGCCGCACCGCGGTAGCCAGCTCTTCCGCGCTCCGGCCGGGGCGCCCCGCCAGCTCCAGCTCGCCGCGGAGCACCGCGAAGGGGGTCCGCAGCTCGTGACTGGCGTCGGCGACCAGCGCCCGCTGCTGGGCCAGCGCGGCCTGCAGCCGGGCCAGGAGCTCGTTCATCGTGGCGGCGAGCGCGGCGATCTCATCCCGGGTCCCCGGCACCTGGATCCACGGGGCCGGGTCCTGGGCGGACACGGCGGCGACCTCCCGCCGCATCCGCTCGACCGGGGAGAGCGCCGCCCGGGCCAGGCCGTAGCCACCCAGCCCGGCCACCGACACGAAGACCAGCCCGCCGATCAGCAGTTCCCGGGTGACGTCGCGCCGGGTTCCGGTGTAGGACTCGAGCGAGAGGCCGGCCGCGGCCACCCAGCCGGGGTGCCCGGGCAGCGGCCCGGCCACCACCCGCTCCGGCCCCTCCTCGCCGCTGACGGTCACCGCGATCTGGCCGTGCCGCGCCCGGCCGAGCTGAGCCGGCCTGAGCAGCGGGACCACGCCGGCGTCCGCACTGCCCCCGCGGATCCGGCCGGCCGGGTCGATCACCTGGACCACGGCTTCGCCGGGCAGCGGCCCGGCCGCCTCATCCAGCACGGTGAGCCGGGTGACCGGGGCCATACCCGGGGCGGCCGGGGCGCCGGCCCGGGCGGCCGCCCCGGAGGTAGCCGCACCGGCGGGCAGGTACCGGGCCGCCCGCCCCAGCTGCGCGGCGAGCTGCGCGTCGATGCCGCCCAGCAGCGACGCGGACAGCGCGGTGGCGAACAGCCAGCTGCCGGCGGCGAACAGCACCGCGGCGGCCAGGGTGAAGACGGCCGCGAGGCGCAGCCGGATGGACAACGCCGTTCACCCGCCCTCGTGCCGCAGCCGGTACCCCATGCCCCGGACCGTTTCCAGATCATGCCGGCCGAACGGCTCGTCCACCTTCCGGCGCAGGTACTTCACGTACTGGTTGACCACGTTCGACGTGCCGTCGTAGGCGAAGTCCCAGACCGCCTCGATGATCTGGGACCGGCTGAGCACCGTGCCCGGGTGCCGCAGGAACAGCTCCAGCAGGGCGAACTCCTTCGGTGACAGCGTGATCTCGGTCCCGCCCCGCCAGGCCCGCTTGCTGGCCGGGTCCAGGCGCAGGTCCCCCTCGGCCAGCACGGCCGGCCGCTCGCGCTCGCCGCGCCGCGCCAGCGCGCGCAGCCGGGCCGCCAGTTCCAGCAGGCTGAACGGCTTGACCAGGTAGTCATCCGCCCCGGCGTCGAGGCCCTGGACCCGGTCACCGATGGCGTCCCGGGCGGTGAGCATGAGCACCGGAGCCCAGACGCCCGCGGCCCGCAGCCGGCGGCACACCTCGAAGCCGTCCAGCCCGGGCAGCATGACGTCCAGCACGATGGCGGCGTAGGGGTTCTCAGTGGCCAGCCACAGGCCGTCCGGCCCGGTGACGGCGACGTCCACCGCGTGGCCCTCCTCCTCGAGCGCCCGCTTGACCAGCCGGGCCATCCGCAGCTCATCCTCAACGACCAGCACCCGCATACCCGGAGACTACGCAGCGTCAGATGTGAAATCGATGAGAGTCACCGAAGATCCCAGATGTGCACTCTCACATCAACTGCTCACGGAAGTCTCATCGGCCGTCCCGCACGGTGGGAAAGGCCGGGGCGTACCCGGCCCTGACCGTGAGGTGAAAGGGACACCGCGATGGACGACGAACGAGACTACCGCCCGGGGCAGGTGCCACTGCCCGGGGCCGGGCAGCCGCCGGGCGGCGGCCCGCCCCAGCCGCCGGCCGGAAACGGCATCCGGAGGGCCCGGCGAATGTCGAACTGGACGCTGGCCGCGCTGCTGGCCGGGACCGGCGCGGCCACCGTGGCGCTGGCCCGGCACGCCCTGCCGGCCAGTACCGGGCCGGGCACCACCGCGACGGGCAGCACCGCCGCCGCCGGCGGCCAGGCGGCCACCGCCGGCCAGGGCGGGCCGCAGGTCTCCCACCCGGTGGCGACCACCAGCGGGTCCGGAACAAGCGTGACCACGAGCACCCAGACCGTGCACGGGAAGACGGTCATCGTCCGGACCGTGCACCCGGCCTACCACGACAACTGAGTGTGATGATGACGATGACCACGACCACCAGGCCGGCCCGGACGCTACCGCCGGCTGGCAGCGGGTCGGGACCGGGGACCAGACGGTGGCGGTGCTGGAGCGGCCCGCGATCGGTACCACCGCGCGGCTGGCGGTGTGGCCGCCCGAGCACGCCGGCCCGGCCGCGGCGGCGGTGGACCGGGTGCTGGCGGCACTGGACCGGCAGGCCAGCCGGTTCCGGGCCGACTCGGAGATCTCCTGGCTGCACGGCCGGGGCGGCGGGCTGTTCGTGCTCAGCGACGGCCTGGCCGAGGCGGTGCGGGTCGCCCTGGAAGCGGCCCGGTGGACCGGCGGGCTGGTCGATCCCACCGTCGGGGAGGCGCTCATCGCGCTGGGCTACGACCGTGACTTCGCCGAGCTGGCGGCGGCCCACGATGCGCCCTTGCCCGCTCCGGTGCCCGCGCCGGGCTGGCAGCGGGTCGGGCTGGACGGCGCGCTGCTGCGGCTGCCGCCGGGCATCCGGCTCGATCTGGGTGCCACCGCCAAGGGCCTGGGCGCGGACCGGGCGGCCCGGGCCGTCCGGGCGGCCTCCGGGCCGGACGGCGGGGTGCTGGTCAGCCTGGGCGGGGACATCGCCACCGGCGGCATCGCGCCGCACGGCGGGTGGCCGATCGTGGCCGCCGACCGGCCGGACGCGCGCGGCGGCCCGGCTCAGCCGGTCCGGCTGCCCTGGGGCGGGGTGGCCACCTCGTCGGTCACCTGCCGGCGCTGGCGGCGGAACGGGCGGACGCTGCACCACCTCGTGGACCCGCGAACCGGCCGCCCGGCCGATGGCCCGTGGCAGAGCGCCAGCGTGGTCGCGATGACCTGTGCCGATGCGAACGCCGCGGCCACCGCCGCGATCATCGCCGGCCCGCACGCCGAGGACTGGCTGGCCCGGGCGGGGCTGCCGGCCCGGCTGACCGGGCGGGACGGACGGGTCCGGTGCCTGGGCGGCTGGCCGGAGCGGGCCGGCGCCCGGCTGCCGGTTCCCGCGGTCACCCGGGTGTACTGCGGCGCCGGGCCACGGGGCGGTGCGCGATGAGCACCGCCGCCACCATCGCCGGGTCACAGGGCCTGTGGCTGGTGTCCCGGGCCAGCGGGCTGGTGCTGCTCGCCCTGTTCAGCGTGGTGATCGTGCTCGGGGTGGCGGCCCGGCTCGGCTCCGCGCCCCGCTGGCTGGGCCGGCTGGCGGTCGCGGAGGTGCACCGGACGCTGGCCCTGTTCGGGGTGGCCTTCCTCGCGCTGCATGTGCTGACGGCGCTGCTCGACCCGTACGTCACGATCGGCTGGGCCGCCACCGTGCTGCCGTTCCTGTCCGGGTACCGGACGCTGGCCATCGGCCTGGGCACGCTGGCCGTCGATATGGCTGCTGCGGTGCTGGTGACTAGCGTGGCCCGGGCCCGGCTGGGCTACCGGGCCTGGCGGGCGGTGCACTGGCTGGCGTACCTGGCCTGGCCGGCGGCGTTCCTGCATTCGCTGACCGCGGGCAACGACCTGGGGATCTGGTGGGTGGCGCTCACCGAGTGGGGCTGCGCGCTGGCCGTCGGCACCGCCGTGTCCGCCCGCCTGCTGGCGATCCCCCGGGGTTCCGGGGGGCGATCCGCCCGGGTTGACACCGGCCGGGTGGTCCCATGACCAGCCCCACCCTGGCCAGCATCACCCAGCCGGCGGGCTGGCAGCAGGCCGGGACGCTGCCCCGGCTGCTGCCCGCCGGGTTCGCGGCCGGCCCGGCCAGCCTGGCCGGCCATCTGGACCGGTACGGCCCGCCGCCGTCATCTTGGGGCCCAGCGGACCGGGCCCGGCTGCTCCGGGAGGTGGAACGGTCCGGGCTCACCGGCCGCGGCGGCGCCCACTTTCCCACCGCCCGCAAGCTCGCCGCGGTCGCCGCCGGGCCCGGCCCGGTCGTGGTGGCGAACGGCACCGAAGGCGAGCCGGCCAGCGCCAAGGATCAGGTCCTGCTGGCCCGTTCACCGCACCTGGTCCTGGACGGCGCGGCGCTGGCCGCCGGCCTGACCGGCGCCCGGCGGGTGTTCCTGGTCGTGCCGGCTACGGTCCGCGACATCGTGGCCGCGGCCGTGGCCGAGCGGCGCCAGGCCGGCCGCGGTGGGCCGCGGTTCCGCGTGGTGACCGCCGCCGACGGCTTCGTGGCCGGCGAGGCCAGCGCCGTCGTCCACTGGATCGAGCGGGGCGTCCCGGCACCGCGGGCCCGGCCGCCGCGGCTGGCGCAGCGCGGCCTGGGCGGCCTGGCCGACCCTGGTGCAGAACGTCGAGACACTGGCCCACCTGGCGCTCATCGGCCGGCACGGAGCCACCTGGTTCCGGGCCCTCGGCACCGCGGCTGAGCCGGGAACGATACTGGTCACCGTCATCGGCGCGGTGCACCGTCCGTGCGTGGCCGAGATCGCCATCGGGACCCCGCTGGACGAAGTGCTCGGGCTGGCCGGCGGCGTCACCGGGCCGCTGCAGGCGCTGCTGCTGGGCGGCTACTCCGGCCAGTGGGCCGGCCCGGAGGCCGCCGCGCTGCCCTGCTCGGCGGCCGGCCTCGCCCCGGCTGGCGCGGGTGTCGGGGCCGGGCTGATCGCGGCGCTGCCAGCCGGTGCCTGCGGCCTGGCCGAGACCGCCCGGGTAGCCCGCTACCTCGCGGACGAGTCGGCCGGGCAGTGCGGGCCGTGCCAGTTCGGGCTGCCGGCGGTGGCCGGGGAACTGGAACGGCTGGCCGGCGGCTACCCCGTCAGCCTGGCCACGCTGCACCGGTGGCTGGCACAGGTTACCGGGCGGGGCGCGTGCGCTCACCCGGACGGGGCCGCCCGGCTGGCGGGCAGCGCGCTGCGGGTGTTCGCGGCCGAGGTGGAGCGGCACTCCGACGGCTGGTGCACGGGCACCAGCCCAGTGCCGGTGCTGCCGGTCCCGCCGCGGGGGCGGCGGTGAGCGGCCTGGCCCTCCGGGTGGACCCCATCGCGTGCGACGGGCGCGGGCTGTGCGCCGCGGCGCTGCCCAGCCTGATCACGCTGGACGACTGGGGCTTCCCGGTGATCCGGCCCGGTGCCGTCCCAGCGGGGCTGGCCGGCGAGGCGCGGGAGGCCGTCCGGCTCTGCCCCAAGCTCGCGCTCCGGCTGGACCCGGGCTGAGCCGGGACGGGAGTCCCGGCCCGGGAGTCCCGGCGGCACAGGCCCTACGCCCCTGTGGCCGGCCCCGCCGGGGCTGGAGTCTGGAGGTGAGGAGCCCCAGCTTAGGCGAGGAGGCAAGATGAGCGGGATCACCCTGGCCGGCGGCCGGAGGGTGACTGTGGTCATAGACGGCAGCGCCACCTCGGCCAGCGCGCTGCGGCACGGCGCGTCACAGGCCCGGCAGCGGAACGCCCTGCTCGACGTGGTCAGCATTCTGCCCGGCGACGCGGACCCGCGGGCCATGGTCTCGGCCCGCGTCCGGCTGGGCGAGTTCACCCGGCGGGAGTGCCCGTACGGCGTCGGGGCCCCGGTGCGGCTCCGGGTGGAACGCGGCGACCCGAAGGCCGTCCTGGCGCGGATCGCGGACGGTGCCGAGCTGCTGCTCACCGGGTGCCCGCAGGACCAGCCGCCGGAGGCCGGGGGCCAGCCAGCCGGGCAACACCACCGGCACATCTGGCATGGTGGCCACATCTCCCACCATGCATGACTCTTAAGCATGCATGGGTTTCAAAATAGTCATTGGACGCATGAGTCGTCGCGGGCGAGACTGAAACCGGAGCAACGACCGAAGGAAGGAACCATGGAAACCACGACCCGCACGCTCCCCCGGCTGACGACGCTCCGGGATGAACTGCGCAGCGCCCGCGCTGCCCGCGCCGCCCGCAAGTCCCTCGAGCACGACCTGGCCGGTTACACGACCCCCGACGACCTCAACGACCTCGGCGCGATCCTGGACCGGCACAGCGACGAGGAGACCGCGGAGATCCGCAGCATCCTCGCCGCGCGCCGTTACGCCGCCTGATCACTGGCCCGCCAGGGCGCCCCGGTCAGGGCAGCGCCCACGCCGCCCTGCGGATTAAAAGGCGAACCATTTCGGCTGCGGAATGAAGACTTGTGCGGCTGCGCCGTTGCAGTCGTACAAGTCCACCGTGGTCCCGTCCGCGGTGCCGCCTCCGTTGATGTCCCGCCGTAGCCGGCGACCGGCCGGTCCCGGTGCGGAACCAGAACTTTCACCCGGCCCGGCGGTAGGCGCGCACGGCCAGCGGCCCGAAGACGATGAAGATGCCCGCCAGCCACGCCGCGGTGTGCCAGAAGTTACTCGCGATCGGGCCGCCCAGAGCCAGCCCGCGCATCGTGTTGACCACGTAGGTGACCGGCTGGTGGTTGGCGAAAGCCTGCAGCCAGCCGGGCATGCTCGAGATCGGCACGAAGGCCGAGCTGACGAAGGTGAGCGGGAACAGCCAGATCAGCCCGAACGCCTGCACCGACTCCTCGTCGCCGATGGCCAGCCCGGTGAACGCCGCGATGAGGCAGATCGACAGGCCGAACACGGTGGCCAGCACGACCATGAACACGGCTGGCCAGAAGCCGTTCAGGAAGCGGAAGCCGACCAGGTAGCCCACCCCGACAATGATGAGGATGGTGAGAAGCATCCGGCCGGTGTCGGCCACCAGCGGCCGGCCAGCACCGCGGACCGGGCCATGGGCATCGAGCGGAACCGGTCGATGACGCCCTTCTGCAGTTCCTGGGCCAGCGCGATGGCGGTGCCGAAGGAGGCGAACGCGGCGGTCTGGCCGATGATCCCGGGCATCAGGTAGTTGACGTACCCGCCGGGCACGCCGACATGGATCGCGCCGCCGAACACGTAGCGGAACAGCAGCACGAACATCACCGGCTGGATGACGGTGAACATGATGTAGGCCGGCACCCGCATCCAGACCAGCAGGTTGCGCCGGGTGATGGCGAGGGTGTCGGTCACCGCCCAGCTGGCCCGGGTGAGCAGGCCCGGCTCGGCAACGGCGACACCCGGCGCGGCGGAGACGGCGGTCACGACGCCACCCCCGCGGTGTCCTTGTCCTTGCTGCGGCGGCCTTGCCGCCGCTTGGCCGGCTGCTCGTCCTCGGCCGCGTGCCCGGTGAGGGCCAGGAACACGTCGTCCAGGGATGGCCGGCGCAGCGCGAGGCCCTGGGTCCGCACCCCGGCCCCGTCGAGTTCCCGCACCGCCGTCACGAGCGCGTCCGAGCCGCGCCCCCCGACACCCACGCTGATCACTCCTGTCTCTTCGTTCATGTGCGGCTCACCCTCGCCGACCCGGGCCACCGCCGCCAGGGCGTCCCGCACGTCGGACCGGTCCGGCACGGAGAACTCCAGCACATCCCCGCCGACCCGGCTCTTCAGCTCCTCGGCCGTGCCCGCCGCGATGACCAGGCCATGGTCGATCACCACGATCTCGTCGGCCAGTTCGTCCGCCTCGTCCAGGTACTGGGTGGTGAGCAGCAGGGTGGTCCCGGTGGCGACCAGGGACCGGATGATCTCCCACATGCCCAGCCGGGACCGCGGGTCGAGGCCGGTCGTGGGCTCATCGAGGAACAGCACCGAGGGACGGCCCACCAGGCTGGCCGCCAGGTCCAGGCGGCGCTGCATCCCCCCGGAGTAGGTCTTGGCCAGCGCCGGCCGCGTCGCTGAGGCCGAACTGGTCGAGCAGTTCGCTGGCACGGCTCCGGGACTCGCCCTTGCTCAGGTGGTACAGCCGACCGATCAGCTGCAGATTCTCCCGGCCGGTCAGCTCCTCCTGGATGGCGGCCGACTGCCCGGCCAGCCCGATCGACCGGCGCACCGCGGCCGCCCGGTGCACCACGTCGTGGCCTTCGACCAGCGCGCGGCCGCCGTCCGGCCGCAGCAGCGTGGTCAGGATCCGGACCGCGGTGGTCTTGCCCGCCCCGTTCGGCCCGAGCACTCCCAGCACGGTCCCGCGGGGCACCGACAGGTCGATCCCGCGCAGCGCCTGGACCTCACCGAACGATTTGACCAGGCCCTCCACCAGGATCGCCGGCCCCGTGCTGACGTCTGTCACCATGCCTCCCATCGAGTTCCCGCTCCGCGCGCACTGAACCTATCGGCCACCCCGGCGCGGCGGCGAACGAAAATCCGGCGCCGGCCGCGGCCGGCGCCGCCACTACCGACCATAAGACGCGGTTACGACAGGGAACTCATCGGCCGGCGCGCTCCCGGGTGAGCCGGCCCGCCGCCCGGCGAGTGCAGCGCCACCCGTGCGGGATCGAGTTCCGGGCCGGACCTGATCCCGGCCGGGCCGGGCCCAGCCATACTGGACGGGTGGACGACGAACTGCGCTACGCCGAATCCATCGAGATCGCCCGCGACCCCGAATCCCTTTACGACATGGTGGCGGACGTGACCCGGATGGGCGAGTGGAGCCCGGTGTGCACCGGCGGGTGGTGGGACGACGGCGACGGCCCCCGGGCCGGGGCCTGGTTCACCGGGCGCAACGAGGTCCCGGGGCGGGTCTGGGAGACCCGGTCCCAGGTGGCGGCGGCCGATCGGGGCCGGGAGTTCGCCTTCCTGGTGCGCGGAGGCTGGGTCCGCTGGGGCTACACGTTCACGCCGGTTGCGGGCGGCACCCGGGTCACCGAGTCCTGGGAGTTCCGGCCGGACGGCATCGCCGGGTTCTACGAGCGGCACGGCCCGCGGGCACCGGCGGAGATCGCCCGGCGGATCGAGGCGGCCCGCCACGGCATCCCGGTGACACTCAGCGCGCTGAAGCGGGCGGCCGAGGCCGGGTGAGCTCAGCGGCGGCGCCAGAGGGTGACCCAGATGCCCTTGAAGTGCCGTTGGGAAACCAGGGTGAAGCGCGCCTGGAGCAGTGCGCGCTCCGCGCGCACCGCGGGCGAGCCCAGCGGCGCGGCCGGGGACCGGCCCACCACCCAGATCCGCTGCTGGTCCAGCATCAGCGGGAGCAGGCGGCGCAGCGGCTTGTCATGGCCCTGGAAGTTGCCGGCCTGGGCCGGTGAGACCGCCACGGAGAAGTCGCTGACGTGACGGTAGTCCGCCGGGTAACCGAGCCGGGCCTTGCGGTAGAAGTCGCTGAAGAACAGGATCCCGTCGCCGGGCCGGGCGCGCGCCGCCAGGTAGCGGGACGGCCCGCCGAAGTCATACAGCCGGCTCTGCGGGGTGCGTACCCGGTGCTGCGGGGCCAGTTGCAGGACAAGGGCGAGCACGCATACCACCAAGCCCGGCACCCATACCAGGCCGCGGCGGCCGGCCGCGGCGGCCAGCCACTGGCCGAGCCGGTACGCACCGCCGCCGGCCAGCAGCGCGGCTCCGGCCTGGCCGTAGAGCACGTACCGGTCCACATACAGCGGGTGGGCCACCAGCGACTCGGCCATGAGCACCACCCCGGGCAGCACCAGCAGCGGCGCGGCGACCGACGGCAGGGACACCCCGCCGCGGCGCCACCACGGGGCCGCGGCCGGCTCCACCGCGGCCGGCTCCGGCTGGCCTGGGGCGCTGGCCAGCGTGCGGCGCGGCGCGAACCGGTCCGGCAGCACCGCCACCACCGC
Organism: uncultured Actinomycetes bacterium; assembly: GCA_963837515.1. Lineage (GTDB taxonomy): Bacteria > Actinomycetota > Actinomycetes > Streptosporangiales > Streptosporangiaceae > RYN-230. The sequence goes on along the minus strand of CAWINT010000005.1, from coordinate 400,179 downwards.
GCAGGCGAACAGCAGCACAGCCACGGCCGTGGTTGCGCCGAAGTAGTCGTGGAACAGGATGCGCAGGCTGAACAGCCCGGGGCGCGGGATCCAGCCGATCGCGCCGCGCTCGGTGACGCTGAGCGCCGCGAGCGGCAACAGCACCACCACCGTCGCGGCCGCGGCCGCCGCCCAGTGCTGCAGCGACCGCCGCCCGTACCGGGCCAGCGCGACCGTGACCCCGTGCGCCACCAGGGCGAGCAGGGCCATCTCGTTCAGGTAGCCGGCCAGTGCCATGAGCGCCGCATAACCGAGCCAGCACCGCAGCAGCGGACGCCGGCCGGCGTCCGGCCCCGCCGCCTGTTCCGCGCTGAGCGCGAGCAGCAGCACCAGCGTGGCGCCGGCCACACACGCGTAGACCAGCGCGTAGGAACGCGCGGTCTGCGCGTAATAACTGATCGTCGGGGTGAACGCCACGATCAGGCCGGCGAACAGCCCGGCCCAGCCGGAGCCGGTGAGCCGCTGGCCGATGAGCGCGACCAGGGCCACGGCCACCACCATGCTGATGACCGAGGGGATCCGCAGCACCGCCGGGCTGGTACCCACGGCCACCCAGCCGTGCATGACCAGGTAGTACACGCCGTGCACCGCGTCCACGTGCCGCAGCAGCCGGGCCAGCAGGTGCAGCGGCAGCAGCGCCGCGTACCGGGTGGCGACCTCGTCGTTGCCCATGGCCGAGTCCCGGGCCAGCCCCCACACCCCGAGCACGGCCATCGCCACCGCGGCCGCCAGGGCGGGCGCGTACCGCCACGCCCGGCCGGCCGCGGCCCCGGCCCGGGCCGGCCCGGGCGCCGGGGCGGACGGAGCGGCGCGGCCGCCGCGCCGCGTCGGTACGCTGCTCACGGTCTGCGGCTCACGGTCTGCGGCTCACTGCGATGGCGGCGGGGCGGCCGAAGCGCTCGTCGAGGCGTCGAAGGTCTGGCGCCACGCCTGCGGCGAGGTGAACTCGGCCGCCGCCGCCCGGTACTCGGCGGCCAGCTTCGGCCACTGGCGGTGCAGCCGGCGGTGCAGCCGTACGCTGCGCAATCCCAGGGCCCGGAACAGCCGGGGATCACGCTGGTACCAGGCCGCCCTGGTCCCGTCGGCCGCGCTGACCAGCGCACTATCCAGGGTGACCAGGACGAACCATGAGGCGTCCTGGTAGGGCAGGGCCAGCTGCGGCCGCTTCTGGGCCGCCTGCGCCGGTTTGCGGAACTGGCGCAGCATTCCCCTGCCGGCCTTGGTCGCCAGGTTGTACTTGTTGGTCGGGGTCATCGCGTCCTTCACCGCATCCGGCGCGCGGCGCCGCGGCGGCGGGAAGCTCTCGATGTCCGCCGCCTCCTGCGCGTCGGGGTACTGGGCCCGCAGCTCACGCAGCTGCTGGGGCTTCGCGGCGATGTCGCGGTGCAGGTGGGCCGGCCCGGACAGCACGTCCTCCAGGGCCAGGTTGCGCAGCGCGGCGGTGGAGTACTGCATGGACAGCAGGTTCTGCAGCTGCCGTTCCCGGCTCTCGCTGATGAGGATGCCGCCACGCGGCTGCTGGGAGTGCAGCAGCGCGGTGATGACCCGGTTCCGCAGGTGGTAGTAGGCCTGCCAGTCCAGGGCGTCGTTCTTGTCGTCCCACGGAACGTGCCACGCGGCCACCCCGGGCATGGACACGGTCGGGTAGCCGTGCTCCTTGGCCCGCAACCCGTACTCCGCGTCGTCCCACTTGATGAAGACCGGCAGGGCCAGCCCGACCTTCCGGATGACCTGTGTGGGGATCAGGCACATCCACCAGCCGTTGTAGTCCGACTCGGCCCGGCGGTGCATCCAGGGGGTGTTGCGCAGGTTGCGGCGGGCGAAGTCATGCCGTCCCCGGGTATTCGGTGCGATGCCCCACCACCACTTGTACGGCCCGATCGCCTCCGCGAACGCGTGCAGCAGGGACCGGTCGTACAGGCTGAACATGTGCCCGCCGACGATGGTGGGCCGCCGGGCCAGGTCGGCGAACGTGACGGCGCGCCGGATGCCTTCCGGGTCCACCTTGATGTCGTCGTCGAGCAGCATCACGTAATCGCTCTGCCCGGCCCGCACCGTCTCGTCCATGGCGCGGGAGAAGCCACCGGAGCCGCCGATATTGCCCTGCTCCACCACCCGCAGCTTGTCACCCAGCTTCTTGGCCGCGTCGGCGAAGCCCGGGTGACTGGTCACCTTGTTGCTGCCCTGGTCGATCACCCACACGGTGTCCAGCAGATCGCTGATCTCGGCCGCGTCCCCCAGGGTGCGCACCAGGTCGAGCAGGAAGTCGGGGCGGTTGAACGTGGTGATGCCGATGCTGGCCCGGCCGGCCGGCCGGGGGTCGGCCAGGCCCAGCCACTCGGCCTCGATCAGGGTGGTGCCGCGGGGCCGGCCACGATGTCGAACCAGTACCAGCCGCCGTCGATGAACGGGGCCAGTGACAGGGTGCGCTCGACGGTCTCCGGCTCGTCGGACTGCACGGAGATCGTCTCGACCGGGTGGCTGAAGCCCCGGGCGGTGGACCGGTAGAGGACGACGGTGCACTCCCCCGCCAGCCGGATCCGCAGGGTCACCGACTCCAGGGCGGTCCAGCGCCGCCAGTAGCTGGCCGGGAAGGCGTTGAAGTAGGTGGCGAAGGACACCCGGCGGCCTGCGCTGATGATGGCCGACCGGCGCGGGCCGACATCCTCCGCCCAGTAGGCCGGCACATCGGCGCCGAAGCGGATCACCGACTGAGCCTCCCCGACGGCCGCGTTGCCGACCGGGACGCTGCCCGCACTCCGCCTCGTGCCGGTCAGCCGGTCGGTGATGATCTCCGCGGCCATGAGGTCGGCGCCCCGGTCCAGGTGCGTCTCCACGTACAGCGGGACCACGTCCAGGTCGGCGCCCGGGAACACCACCCGCTGCAGCGACCGGAGCACCGGCGCACCGGCGCCCGGCTGGCGAGCCGGGCGCGCCGCCGGCTCAGTGATGGGCTCAGTCATCAGCCTGCTCTGCCCCCTTGAGTGGCTGGCCCGCCGCGAAGTGCGGGCGCAGCCGGTTGTCGTACATGCTCAGCGCCGATCCGATCGCCATATGCATGTCGAGGTACTTGTAGCTGCCGAGCCGCCCGCCGAACAGCACGCCCGGCTCGGCGGCGGCCAGCTCCCGGTAACGCAGCAGCCGCTCGCGATCGGCCGCCGTGTTGATCGGGTAATACGGCTCGTCGCCCCGTTCAGCGAAGCGCGAGTACTCACGCATGATCACGGTCTTGTCCTTCGGGTACCAGTCGCGCTCCGGGTGGAAGTGGCGGAATTCGTGGATCCGGGTGTAGGGCACATCCTCATCCGCGTAGTTCATGACCGGGGTGCCCTGGAAGTCCCCCGTGGGCAGCACTTCCAGGTCAAAGTCGAGGGTACGCCAGCCGAGGTCTCCGGCAGCGTAGCCGAAGTACTCATCCAGCGGGCCGGTGTACACCACCGGCACGTTACCCACCAGATCGGCGCGCAGGTCCGCGAACTGCGTGCTCAGCCGGACCTCGATGCGCGGGTGATCGGCCAGCCGCTCCAGCCACGCCGTGTACCCGTCGGTGGGCAGGCCCTCGTACGTGTCGTTGAAGTAGCGGTTGTTGAACGTGTAGCGGACCGGCAGCCGGGTGATGATCTCCGGCGACAGGTGGACCGGGTCGGTCTGCCACTGCTTGGCGGTGTAGCCGCGGATGAACGCCTCGTACAGCGGCCGCCCGATCAGCGAGATGGCCTTCTGCTCCAGGTTGGCCGCCCGCTCCGGGCCCACCTCGGCGGCCTGCCCGGCGACCAGTGCGCGGGCCTCGTCCGGGGACATCACCGAGCCGAAGTACTCGCAGATGGTGCCGAGGTTGATCGGCAGCGGGTAGACCCGGCCCTTATAGACCGAGAACACCCGGTGCTGGTACCCGGTAAAGCTCGTGTAGCCGTTGACGTACTCCCACACCCGGGTGTTGGACGTGTGGAACAGGTGCGCGCCGTAGCGGTGGATCTCGATGCCGGTCTCCGGCTCGGGCTCGCTGTAGGCGTTGCCGCCGATGTGCGCCCGCCGTTCCAGGATCAGCACCCGCAGGCCCAGGTCGCGGCTGCACCGTTCGGCGATGGTCAGCCCGAAGAAGCCGGAGCCGACGATGACCAGGTCGGGGTTCATGGGCCGACCGGCATCTCGGTCCGGGGGCCAGCCGTCGGCCCGCCCGCCGCTGGCCCGCCGGTTGCCTGGCTACCCGCCGCTGGCCCGCCCGCCGCTGGCCCGCCCGTTGCCTGGCTACCCGCCGCTGGCCCGCCCGCCGCTGGATCGCCCTCCGCGGGGTCGGTCTCGGCCGGCCCGGCGTAGTGCGACACGATCGGCCGGTACACGGCGCGGCGCGCCCACCACGGGATGAGCCGGTAACCGCCGCGGACCATCACGTTGCGCACGTACTCCGAGGAGCTGGTGAACCCCTGCCGGCGGAACTCGCGCTGCAGCCGCAGTTCGGAGCGGAGCAGGTCGGTGCCGCCGCGCCGCTTGAACGCGGTGGCCCCGACCCGGTAGTAGACCAGCGGCTCGGCCACATTCACCGGGCGCGCACCACCCTGCAGCATCCGGGCGAACAGCGCGTAGTCCTCCATCAGCGGCAGATCGCCGTAGCCGCCGGCGGCCAGCACGGCCCGCTTGCGGTAGACGACGGTGGGGTGGTTGAACGGGTCGTGCATCCGGGCGAACCGGCGGATCTGCTCCGGATCGGTGGGGGGAACCCGCTGGCCGATGACGTGACCAGGGTCCCCGACGAACTCCAGCAGGCCCGCGCCGACGATATCGGCCCCGGCGATCAGCGGGATCTCCACCTCGAACCGGTGCGGCATGGCGATGTCGTCGGCGTCCATCCGGGCCACCACGTCGAACCGGCTCGCCGCCAGCCCGGCGTCCAGCGCGGGCCCGAGACCGCGATTGTGCTCCAGCGGGACCAGCGTGACCGGGACCGGGCTGGCTTCCCGTAGCTCCTCCAGGCACTGGGCCAGTTCCGCGCGCACCGGGCCGTCCCGGACGATCACGACCTGGTCCGGGCGCAGGGTCTGCCCGTTGACGGCACTGCGAAACGCCTGCCGCAGGTAACCCGGCTGGTCGCCGTCGTATACCGAGAGCAGGAGGGTGAAGGGCTCAGGCATATGCCGGTTGTTCGCCTTCCAGGGATGGGGACTGCGCAGGGCGGCACGAGGGCGGCCGCCAGCGTTCAGCACCGGGCCAGGGCCACCGGGTGAAGGCTACTTTACGACAGCTGGCACCGGGTGGCGGATCGGTGCCAGCCCGGCCGGCGCGTCGCCCGGGCCGCGGCCCGCGGCATGCGGCTGCCCGGCACCGGCTTCTGGTCTACCCTGACCCTGGACTTCTTCACCCACCACGACGAGGTAGACCGATGGCAGCGCACGGCGGCGAGCATCCCACCCCGGCCGGGACGGTGCCCCCCGGGGCCGCCGGTCCCGGGCGGGTGTTCCTGCACATCGGCGAGCCGAAAACCGGTACCACCTTCCTGCAGCAGGTGATGTGGGGGAACCGGGCCGCGCTCAAGGCGCGGGGCCTGGTGCTGCCCGGGCACCACCCGCAGGACCACTTCCGGGCCAGCCAGGATCTGCGCGGCATCGAGAAACTGGCCTCGGACCCGGCCGGGTCGTGGACCGGCGAGTGGGACATCCTGGCCACCCAGGCGCGGCAGGCCGCCGGGACCGCGGTCATCTCGCACGAGCTGTTCTCCGCCGCCGACGAGCAGCAGGCCGGCCGGGCCGTGGCCGCGCTGGAGCCGGCCGAGGTGCACCTCGTGCTCACCGTGCGGGACATGGCCAGCCTGCTGCCCGCCGAGTGGCAGGAGACGGTGAAGCACCGCAACGCCCGCGGCTGGGAGGACTGGCTCGGCGATGTGATCGACACCGAAGCGCAGCAGCCGGACCGGCAGCGGTACTGGTTCTGGCGGGTGCACGACACGCTGGCCATCCTGGACCGGTGGCAGCGGTTCCTGCCCGCCAGCCGGATGCACGTGATCACCATGCCGCCGCCGGGCACCGGGCCCGAGGTGCTCTGGGGGCGGTTCGCCGCGCTGACCGGCATCGACCCGGCGGCCGCCGACCTGAGCTGCGCGCGGCCGAACGCTTCGCTGGGCCTGCCCGAGATCGAGTTCCTGCGGCGGCTGAACCAGGCTCTCCCGGCCGAGGTGCCGGACTGGTTCTACATGTGGACGGTGAAGGAGGGGGTGGCGCACCGGGCCCTGGCCGCCCGGCCCCGGTCGGGCCGGCTGGTGCTGCCCGCCTCCCGGGCCGCCTGGGCCAGGGACCAGGGTGAGCTGCTGGCCAGCGCGCTGGCCGACAGCCGTTACGACGTCATCGGCGATTTGGACGACCTGCATGGCCGCCCGGCCGCCCGGCCGGCCGGTGAGCCGGCCACCGGCCCGGCGGCGGTCCCCGCCGGCCCGATGCTGGACGCCGCGGTGGAGGCCGCCGCCGCGCTGGTGGTGAACCAGTACCGCAAGGAGCACGGCCGGCCGAAAGCCGGTGGCGGCCAGCGGGCCCCGCGCGGCCTCGCCGGGCGGGTCGAGTCGGCGGTGGCCGGGTCGCCGCGGCTGAAGCGGACGGTCCGCGAGCTCAGCAGCCGGCATCCGTCCGTGCGGCGGCTGCGGATCCTGGCCTGGCAGGCGCTGGAGCGCTCCCGGACCCGGAGTCACTCCTAACGTGGCCGCGGCAAGCCCGGCTGCGGCCGCGGGGCCACGGGTGGCCGCCGTGGTGGTCACCTACAACCGGCGGGCGCTGCTGCTGGAGTCGCTGGCCGCGGTGCTCGGCCAGACCCGGCCCGCGGACGCCGTGCTGGTGATCGACAACGCCTCGACCGACGGGACCGCGGCGGCGGTGCGCGAGTCGTTCCCCGCCGCCCGGCTCACCGTGCTCGGGCACAACACCGGCGGGGCGGGCGGGTTCGCGGCCGGGCTGGCGCTGGCCCTGGACCAGGATTCCGACCTGATCTGGCTGATGGACGACGACACGGTCCCCGGCCGCGGGGCGCTGCAGGCCCTGCTGGCGGCGCGCGCCGCGCGCCCCGCGGACCCGCCGGTCCTGGTCGCCAGCCAGGTGGTGTGGACCGACGGCCGGCCGCATCCGATGAACACCCCACGGGTCAAGCCGTTCGCCACCCGGGCGGAGCGCGACGCCGCGGCGGCCGCCGGGTGCCTGCCCGTCCGGTCCGCCTCGTTCGTGTCGATCCTGGTGGACGCCGCGGCATGCCGGGAGCGCGGGCTGCCGCAGGCGGACTACTTCCTGTGGAACGACGACTTCGAGTTCACCACCCGGCTGCTCCGCGGCCGGGCCGGCTGGCTGTGCCCGGCCAGCCGGGTGGTGCACAAGACGGCCACGTTCGGGTCCACCGACACCGACCCCGGCCAGCGCTTCTACTACGAGGTGCGCAACAAGGTGTGGACGCTGCGGTCGGCCGCGCCGCTTGCCCCGCACGAGCGACTGCTGTACGGCGGGGCCACCGTGCGCCGCTGGGCCCGTACCTTCGCCCGGTCCACCGACCGGGCCACCCTGCGGTCGGGCCTGCGGCGGGGGCTCGCCGCCGGGCTGCGGACCAGGCCGCGGCCCACCGCGGGCCTGCTCGCCGCGGCCGGGCTGACGCTCAGCTCGGCTCCGGATCGGGAGCCGGCTTCCGGTCCCGGACCCGGCTCACCAGCGCGGCCAGGCCGAGCAGGCCACCCGGGGGCAGGGTGACCACGGCGGGCAGCTGATAGCGCCAGGAGAACTCGTACAGGTCGGACGCGAGCAGCAGCAGCACCGCGGTGCCGGTGAACAGCAGGCAGCCCAGGGCCAGCCGCCGGGTGCGCGCGCTGGCGCCGCGGCGGATCAGGGCGAGCAGCGAGCCGGCCAGCCCGGCCAGGGTGAGCAGCGCGAGGAACGGCCCGGGGGTGTAGCCGCCGCGCATCTGGTAGCCGCGCAGGAAGGCCGCCAGGGGCCGGTTCACCCGGGCCGGCCCGCCGTAGCGCGGCCGGAGCGGGTGCACGTGGAACCGGCCGAACGCGACCCGCTGCACCCCCACCATGATCGTGTTACCGGGGCCGAGCGTCACCCAGGGCGGGTAGGTGGGGTAATAGGTCTGGAACTGCCAGCGCCAGATCGGCGCGATCCACGGGCTGGATGCCCGGGTCACGGTGAACAGCCGCAGCGAGTCGCGCACGACCGAGCCGGCCACCCGCAGTGGCTGCTGGTGCAGGATGGCCCCGCCCAGTTCGCGGCGCACCCGGGGTTCGGTCACCCCGGCCGGCAGCCGCCGCGGGGCCAGCGGTGAGTGCCCGGAGTGCTCCAGCCAGTCCGGGCCCAGCCGCTGCTGGGCCGGGGTGGGACAGACTGGCCGCAGGGTGGCGGGCAGCCGCAGGGAGGCGCAGTCGGCGGCCGCGGCCAGCCGGCCGATGTCGGTCTGCCCGCGGGCCAGCCAGAAGTGGCCGGTCTGGGCGTAGGACACCGTGCAGTAGGTGAGCAACGGCAGCGCGAAGGCGACGATCAGCGCCGCGCCCTGGCTGGCCAGCCGGCGCACGCCGCCCCCGCAGGCCAGCAGGTACACGACCGCCGGCACGATGAGCACCTCGCCGATCTGGCGGACCAGCGCCGAGCAGCCGAGCACCAGGCCGGCCGCGGCCGCCAGCCGCAGGGTGACCGCGGGGCGCCACAGCAGCACGCACAGCCCGGCCACGGCCAGCACCTCGAACCAGACGTCCGGCATGATCGTCTGCTCGATCTGGATCTGGTACGCGTCCAGCAGCACCGGAGCGGCGGCCAGCGCGGCCAGCCAGCGCGCGGCTCCGCGGCGCAGCACGATGACGTAGAGGGCGACCCCCAGCCCGAGCCCGGCCAGGTGCTGGATGGCCGCGACGACGCCGACGCCGCCGAGCCGGACCAGCACCTTCAAGATGATCATGTACCCCATCGGGTCGGCGCCGGGTGAGGCACTGTAGAGGTACTTGAGCGTGTCCACGTAGATGAGCGCGGGCTGGTAGGCGACCTGGGCGAGCACCCGGAGCACCAGCCCGGCCAGCAGGAGCAGCCCGATCAGCCAGTGGCGGCGCGCCACGGCCGCCGCCCGGGCGGCCCCGGACGGCGCCCCCTGGCCGGCCGGCCCGGCGGTGGCTGGCCGGCCGGGCTCCGCGCCGGCCCGGGTCGCCAGGTCGCGATCGGTCATGCCGCGGGTCGCCGGGATTCGCGGGACGGCATGCCTGGCTCCTTCTTGGTGGTCCGGGACGAAAGGAACATCACGCCCAGGCTCACAAGGGCTGATGCCAGTACACGATCGTAGCGTCATCGGACGGTTTCGACCGGGGCCACCGGATTCCGTCCGGATCGCTGGCCTCGGCCGCGCGCGCCCGGCCGATCAGCTCCGCGGGGCCGCCGTCAGCCAGCACGGTGAGCAGCCCGCGCCAGTTGAGCAGATGGTACTGGTCCACGATCCGGGTCGCGCCGTCGCTCAGCAGGGCGATCGCGCGCAGCCCGGCGACGGGCAGCCGCTCGGTCCGGGCCTGGGCGGCCACCTCGGGGACCGGCCCCGCGGCCGGGTGCGTGTCGGTGATCACCACCGGGTCCCGGCTGGCCCCGTAGTCGGCCACGATGACCGAGTCGGACAGCGCCAGCAGGTCGAGCCCGGACAGCCCGGCCCGGACCGCGATGACCGTCGCCGCGGGTGTGGCCGGGTTGCCCAGATCGCAACTGCGCTCGTGCCGGACCCGGACCATGCCGATGGCCGCGGCCAGGGCGGCGGCCAGCGGGATCTCCGGCTCCGCCGAGATCTCGCCGAGCAGCAGGCCGCCCAGGGTCCGGGCATACCAGGCGACGCCGTGCCGGCAGCCGGTGTCCCGCTCCCGCGGCACGGTGGTGCAGCCGTCCAGCAGCACCGCCGCCCCGGGCGCGGCCGCGGCGAAGTCCTCGTTGGGCCAGCCCGCGGTGCCTGCCTCGGTGGCCAGTACGACCCGCATCCGTCTCCGCTCGCTCACGTCGGTGCTGCCGGGGCTCAGTCCAGCCTGCTGGGGGCGCGGAAGGCGGCCCATCTGGTCACCAGGAGTTCACGCGCCGGCGGCGCGGCGGGAGGTCAGCCCGCGAAGTGGTCCGGATCGGGGCCGAACCGCTGGTCCCGGTTCAGCGCGCTGATCGTCTCGACGTCTTCCCCGGACAGCTCGAAGTCGAAGAGGGCGAAGTTCTCCCGGATCCGCTCCGGGCTGACCGACTTGGGGAAGACGATGTCCCCGCGCTCGATATGCCAGCGCAGCACCACCTGGGCCGGGGTCCGGCCGATCCGGCGGGCGATCGTGACGATTTCGGGGTCGTCGAGCACCCGGCCACGGCCGATCGGGGACCAGCCCTCCACCGCGATCTGGTGTTCGGCGCAGAAGGCCCGCACCGCGTCCTGGGTGAGGTACGGATGGACCTCGATCTGGTTGACGGCCGGGGTGATCTCCGCTTCCTCGTGCAGCCGCCGCAGGTGGTGCGGCCGGAAGTTGGACACGCCGATGGAAGCGGCCCGGCCGTCGCGGTAGAACTCCTCCAGCACCCGCCAGGTGGAAACGAAGTCGCCACCGTAGCGGGTGGGCATCGGCCAGTGGATCAGGAACAGGTCCAGGTAGTCGGAGCCGACCGCGGCCAGCGAGGCGTCGAAGGCCCGCCGGGCGTCGTCCGGCGCGTGCGCGTCGTTGCTCAGCTTGCTGGTGATGAACACGTCCGCGCGGTCCAGCCCGGACTTGCGGACCGCCTCGCCGACCTCCCGCTCATTGCCGTATCCCTCGGCCGTGTCGATGTGCCGGTAGCCGGTCTGCAGCGCGGCGCTGACCGCGGCGACGGTCTGCTCCGGCTCGATCAGGAAAACGCCGAAGCCGAGCTGCGGGATGGTCCGGCCGTTGTTCAGCATGACCCCGGGCACGTCGGTCACGTGGCTACTCCCTCGTTTCTGGTCGTGAACCTTATCCCCCTGCCCGGTCCCCCTGCCCGGGACCGGCCGGTTCAACCGGCGCCCGGCGCGACCTCGATGACGGTCATCCCGATGACCGCGCCGTAGCCGCGGTAGACGACCGCTTTCACCGGCTGATCAGCAGGACGTCGAGGGTGCGCGGGCCGTGCACGCCCTCCACCCGGTCCAGTTCGATGTCGCTGGTGGCGGACGGGCCGCTGATCCAGGTGAGTGGGCGGGCCGGGTCCAGCCGGGCGAGGGCTTCCGGGACCAGGCCGACGACCTGCGCCGCGTCGATCAGGCAGAGGTGGTAGTCGGGGATGAGGCTGAGCGCGCGGCGGCCCTGCCCGGGCGAGCCGTCCAGCACGATCGTCCCGGTCTCCGCGATCGCGACCGCGGCGCGGGTGACCACCCCGTCGAAGCCGTCCAGGTCCGCGGTGGACAGCCCGTCGTCGGTGACCAGGTCCACCCCGGGAACCGGCCCGGGCAGGTCCAGCCCGGGCGGCACGACCAGCCGCCGGGCGCCGCGCTCGGCCAGGGCGGCGCCGATCAGCTCCGCCAGCTGCCCGGGGGCGGCCCGCCGGACCAGGGCCCGGTAGTCGGTCAGCCGCTCCGCCAGCCGGTCCAGCCGCGCCGCCTCGTCCAGCTCGCCCTGGGCCCGGTAGCCGAAGGCGGCGGCCCCGCCCGGCCCGCGCTCGCCGTCCGGCGTGACGTCCGCGAGCGCCGCCCGGATCCGCCCGAGCACCTCGTCCCGTGCCGTCATGCTGCGCCTCCGGGGGGACGACCCCGCGGGGCCCCCCGGGTCCGTTTCCACCATTCCCGGAAGGTCTCCCGGGGCGGGGCGGGCAGGTCCCGGGCCGCGGTCCACCCGGCCAGCGGCGGCGGCAGCCGCCGGATCGTCCCGCCCCGGCTGGCCAGCCGGCCCAGCCGCCCGGCCCGCTGCGCCGCGCCGTACCGGGCCGGGCTGGCCATCACCCAGGACGCCGCCGCCATGGTGAGCGCCTCGGGACCGGGCAGCCGCCCGGCCAGCCCGCGCCCGGCGCGCTCCCGGCGGGCCTCCTCGACGTGCCGGGCCCGCAGGTGGACCAGCAGCGACGGGATGTCGATCCGGACCGGGCAGGCGTCGTAGCACGCGCCGCACAGCGACGACGCGTAGGGCAGCGTGGCGTTGTCTTCCACCCCGGTCAGCAGCGGGGACAGCACCGCGCCGATCGGCCCCGGGTACACCGACCCGTAGGCGTGCCCGCCGACCCGCTCGTACACCGGGCACACGTTCAGGCAGGCCGAGCACCGGATGCAGTGCAGCGCCGGCCGCCCGGCCGGGTCGGCCAGCGCGGCGGTCCGCCCGTTGTCCAGCAGCACCAGGTGGAACTGCTGCGGCCCGTCGCCCGGGGTGACCCCGGTCCACATCGAGGTGTAGGGGTTCATCCGCTCCCCGGTCGAGGACCGCGGCAGCAGCTGGAGGAACACCTCCAGGTCGGCCCAGCGGGGCAGGACCTTCTCGATGCCCATCACGGTGATCAGCGTCTCCGGCAGGGTCAGGCACATCCGGCCGTTGCCCTCGGACTCGACCACGCACAGCGTCCCGGTCTCGGCGATGGCGAAGTTCACGCCGCTGATACCCACCTTGGCGGCCAGGAACCGGCGGCGCAGGTGCCGCCGGGCCGCTTCGGCCAGCGCGGCGGGCTCGTCCGTCAGCCCGGCCGGGGCGTCGCCCATCTCGCGCCGGAAGATGTCCCGGATCTCGGCCCGGTTGCGGTGGATGGCGGGCACCAGGATGTGTGACGGGCGGTCGCGGCCGAGCTGGACGATCAGCTCCGCCAGGTCAGTCTCGTGCGCGGTGATACCAGCCGTGGCCAGGGCTTCGTTGAGCCCTATCTCGTCGGTGACGATGGACTTGACCTTCACCGCCTCGGTGGCACCGGCCGCGCGGACCAGGCTGGTCACGATCTCGTTGGCCTCGTTCGCGTCCCGGGCCCAGTGCACCGACCCGCCCCGCGCGGTCACCTCGCGCTCCAGCTGCTCCAGGTAGCGGTCCAGCTGGGCCATGGTGTGCGCCTTGATCGCCTCCCCGGCGGCGCGCAGCGCCTCCCAGTCGGGCAGCTCGGACACCACCGCGGCGCGCTTGGCCCGGATCGTCGCCGTGGCCTGGCCCAGGTTGCGGCGCAGCTGGCTGTCGGCCAGCGCCCGCCGCGCCGCCACCGGGAAGGGGTCGGCGCCGCGCAGGTGCCCGACCCCGCGTGGCGCGGCCGGCAGCCCCAGGAACACCGGCCCGCTCACCGTGGCTCCCCGGCCGGGACGTCCTCGGTCGAGGCCAGGATCTCGGCCAGGTGCACGGTCCGGGTGCCGGCCCGCAGCCGGGACAGCCCGCCGCCGATGTGCATCAGGCAGGAGCTGTCCCCCGCCGTGCACACCTCGGCCCGGGTATCGAGGACGCCCCGCATCTTGTCGGCCAGCATGGCGGTGGAGGTGTCGGCGTTCTTTACCGCGAACGTGCCGCCGAAGCCGCAGCAGGTATCGGCGCCCGGCAGGTCCACCAGGTCGATCCCGCGGACCTGGCGCAGCAGCCGCAGCGGCCGGTCCCCGACCCGCAGCATCCGCAGCGAGTGGCAGGTCGGGTGGTAGGTGACCCGGTGCGGGTAGTAGGCACCCACGTCCTCCACCCGGAGCACGTCGGTGAGCAGCTCGGACAGCTCGTAGGTGCGGCCAGCGACCGCCTCGGCGCGGCGGGCCAGCGCCTCGTCGCCGTAGCGCCGGGCGATCATAGCGTGCTGGTGGCGCACCGACCCGGTGCACGAGCCGGACGGGATCACCACCGCCTCACAGTCGCTGAACACCTCGACATAACGGCGCACCAGGGGCAGTGCCTCGCGCAGGTACCCGGTGTTGGCGTGCATCTGCCCGCAGCAGGTCTGCGCGGCCGGGAACTCCACCTGGTGGCCGAGCCGTTCCAGCAGCGCCACCGTCGCCTGCCCCGCCGCCGGGAACAGCGTGTCGGCCAGGCAGGTGACGAACAGGGCGATCCGCATACCCGTCATCCTGCCGTGCCGCGTGGCCGGGCGCGGCCCCCCACCCCCGAATAGAGTGTCCGCATGGCTGAGCTGCAGCCGTCCGGGGACGGCGGGGACGTGGTGCCAGCGGGCGAGCTGCGCGCCTCCTACGACGACCGGGACCGGGTGGCCGAGGTGCTGCGGATCGCCGCGGGCGACGGGCGGCTGTCCGCCGAGGAACTGGACCAGCGGCTGGAGGCGGCGCTGACCGCGCGCACCTACGGCGAGCTGGCCGCGCTGACCCGGGACCTGCCCGCGGTGCGCGGCGCGGCGGCCGCACCGCGCGAACTGGCCGTGATCGAGTGCCGGTCGAGCAGCGCGCGGCGGGACGGCCGCTGGGTGGTCCCCCGGCGGATGGAGATCCGGGCGAGCAGCGGCTCGGTAACGCTGGACTTCAGCGACGCGGTGATCAGCCACCCGTCGCTGGAGATCGACACCGAGGTGCGCAGCGGCACGCTGACGCTGGTGACCAGGCCGGGCATCACCGTGGATGCGGGCGACGTGGCGGTGCGCAGCGGCAGCGTCCGGGACAAGACCCGGTGGAGCAGCGCGGCGCCGCCGGTCCTGCACATCCAGGTGTCCGGGCGGGTCGGCAGCGGCAGCATCACGGTGCGGCCGCCGCGGCCGCCGCGTCCGCCGCGGCGGACGTTCTGGCAGTGGCTGCTGCGCCGTCCCCGCCGCCGGCCGCGCTACCCCACGGCGTAGCGCGGCCCGCTCAGTGCGGTGTGCACTGCACCGTCCCCAGGCTGGCGGGCGCGGGGCCGCTGCCCAGCAGGCCGAACGTGGCCGTCCCGGCGGCCCCCAGCGCGCCGTTGTAGCTGGCGTTCGTCACACTGACCGCGGCCCTGGACTGGGTGGCGGTAGCGCTCCAGATCTGCGTGATGGCCTGCGACCCGGGCCAGGAGAAGCTGACGTTCCACCCGGTGGCCGGGGCCGGGCCGGTGTTGGTCACGGTGAACGACAGCTGGAAACCGCCGCTCCACGAGTTCACTACCGACCAGGTGGCCTGGCAGCCCGCGGTACCGGTGGCGGTGGCGGTGGGTGTCGCCGTGCGGCTCGGGCTCGGGCTGGCGCTGGTCGCGCTGGCGCTCGGGCTGGCGCTGGTCGCGCTGGCGCTCGGGCTCGGGCTGGCGCTCGGGCTCGGGCTGGGGCTCGGGCTGGGGCTCGGGCTGCTGCCGCTGCCGCCGGTCAGCACCACGATCGACTCGGCGGGCACCGGCACGGAGCTACCACTGAAGCTGGCCGAGGTCACCGTGGGGCTGGCGGCGCTGTAGGAGTACTCGGTCTCCGCCGGGCTGGTCAGTCCCAGGCTGGCCGCCGGGACCGAGTAACCGCTGGCCGGGTTGGCGTTCACCAGCATCACCGCGTACGAGCCGCCGGGCTGCCGCGAGTAGTACCCGTAGAGGTTCGGCGTGGCGACGGCCAGGGTGCCCACCGTGGCGCCCTTGACGGCCAGCTTGGACGCCAGCTGGTAGCCGTAGTACGGCGGCTCCGGGGTGTCGGCGGCCGGCTCGCCGCCGGTGCCCGAGGACAGCATGCCGAAGTCCGCGGTGGCGGTGCCGTAGTTGTGCACGTCCCACCAGTCCACGCTCTGCGCGCCGAACGACAGCCACTCCAGCGCGTTGGCCGCGGCGAACAGCGCGCCGACCGGCTGCTCGTTCCACGCGTTCGCGGTCTGCGACATGTTCGTCTCGCCCACCACGAAGTAGGCGCTGGGATCGTAGGCCGCCAGCGCCGCCTTTACCTCGGCGGCGGCGGGCGGGACGTTGTCGATCAGCTCCATGATCGACTGGACGCTCTCGGTGGGGATCCCGTTGATCGGGTACCAGTGCACGTCGGCGCAGTTGATGTCGGCCGCGTCGGCCTGCAGGATCGTGGCGTTCCAGGCCTGGTAGCCGCTCACCCCGGAACCGGGCGCCAGGTCGCCGTCCATCCCGTAGTCGTAACAGAGCTGCGCATTCGGGTCCGCCGCCTTCATGGCCTGCAGGTAGGCCAGGCCGTTGGTGGCGTAGGAGCCGGCGGTGTGCGGGCTGGCGTGGTTGTCGATCTCCCACGAGCCGTACTCCTCGTTGCCGAGCTCCCACAGCGCCACGCCCTCACCCGCGGTGTGCGACCGGGTGACCCACGCCGCGGCGTCGGCCGGGGTGTCCGAGCCGTAGTTCACCGTGACGAACTTCTGCCCGCCGCTGATCGCGTCCGCCTGGCTGGAGTAGTGCGCGAAGTCCACTGGGTCGGCGGTGCCCTGATAGCTGTTGGACTGCCACAGGTAGCCGTCCGCGTAGGAGCCGCCCGGGTAGCGCAGCAGCCCGGTGCCGGCCGCCGACAGCTCGCTGGCCACGGCCGGGTCGGTGAAGTTGCTGTCCCAGGAGGCCGTGTTGGCCCCCAGCGGATCGAGTGGGCCGGACAGGGTGGCGCTGCCGCTGCCCTGGGTGGGCCCGGTGCAGGTCACCGCCGGGGCCGGGTTGGCCGTGCCGTTGTAGGTGCCGTGGAACCCCCAGGTGGTGCTCTGCCCGGGGGCGAGCACGGCGTTGTAGCTGCCGCCGGGGGTGGCGGTGAGGGTGCCGCCGCTGGCCGACACGGTCGCGCTGTACGCCGACCCGGCGATCAGCGTCTGGCCGGCGCTGAACGTCAGCGTGACCGTCCAGGTGCTGATGGTGTAGCTGGCGTTGTTGGTGACGGTCACGGTGGCGCCGAAGTCAGGCGGGCTGTCGGACGGGGTCTGCCAGCCGACCGTGTACGCCGCGGCGCAGGCGGCGCCGGTGTCGGCCGGGGCCCTGGTGGTGTTGCCGGCGACGGCCAGCACGGCCGCTCCGGCCGTGAGCGCCGCCGCCAGGGCGGCGGCGCCACGGCGGCTGGACAGGATGGGCATGGCCGCTCCCGGGGGACGGCCGCCGGCCCGGCCGGCGGGCTACTGGACGATGGCCTCGACGCCGACGGTGGTCCCCGGCACGGCCGGCGGCACGAGGGTGCCGTCGATCGGCTCGCCGTCGACGCACACCAGGCTGACCCGGCCGGCCTGGCCGGGCGGCTTGCGCACGCTGATCTGGTAGGTCGCGCCGCGGAACCGGCGGGTGGCGGTGTACCCGGCCCACGCGGCGGGCAGCACCGGGTCGATCCGCAGCCCGTCGTGCTCGGGCCGGATGCCGAGGATCCACTGGGTGATCGCCACCAGGTTCCAGGCGGCGGTCCCGGTCAGCCAGGAGTTCTTGGCCTCCCCGTGGGTCGGCGCGTCCGGGCCGGCGATCATCTGGGCGTAGACATAGGGCTCGGAGCGGTGCAGGTCGGCCAGGTGCTCGCGGGCGGAGGGGTTGATCCGCTGGTAGTAGTCGAAGGCCGCGTCGCCGCGGCCGACGATCGTCTCGGCGATCATCACCCACGGGTTGGTGTGGCAGAACACGCCGCCGTTCTCCTTGTAGCCGGGCGGATAGGAGGAGATCTCGCCCAGCTCGACGTGGTAGCGGGTGTAGGCCGGCTGCAGCAGCGCAATACCGTGCCGGCTGGCCAGGCGGGCGCGCACGCTGTCCAGCGCCCGGGTGGCGATGCCGTTGTCCACGCCGATGCCGGCCAGCACGCAGATCCCCTGCGGCTCGACGAAGATCCGGCCCTCATCGTTCTCCGACGAGCCGACCACGTTGCCGAAGTAGTCGAAGGCGCGGCGGAACCACTCGCCGTCCCAGCCGTGCTCGGCGACCGCACCGGCCATCTTCTCCGCTTCCGCCCGGTAGGTGGCCGCGGCCGCGGCCTGCCCGCGCCGCTCGGCGATGTCGGCGAGTTCCCGCGCGGCCAGCACGAACAGGCCGGCGATGAACACCGACTCGGCCACCCCGCCGTCCCGGTTCGCGGTGGTCTGGAACGACTCGCCGGGGGTGCCGGAGAAGCAGTTCAGGTTCAGGCAGTCGTTCCAGTCGGCCCGGCCGATCAGCGGCAGCCCGTGCGGGCCGAGCCGGTCCAGGGTGTACCGCAGCGAACGATCCAGGTGCTCGTGCAGCGGGGTGGCGCTGGTCTCGTCGCTGTCGTACGGGACCGGCTCGTCGAGCACCGCGGCGTCACCGGTCTCCTTGAGGTACGCGGCGACGGCCAGGACCAGCCACAGCGGGTCGTCGTTGAATCCCGACCCGATTTCGTTGTTGCCCCGCTTGGTGAGCGGCTGGTACTGGTGGTACGCCCCGCCGGTGGCCAGCTGGGTGGCGGCCAGGTCGAGGAGGCGGGCCCGGGCCCGGGCGGGCGCCAGGGGCACGAAGCCGAGCAGGTCCTGGTTCCCGTCGCGGAAGCCCACGCCGCGGCCGATGCCGGACTCGAACGAGGACACCGAGCGGCTCATCTCGAAGGTGACCTGGCACTGGTAGGGGTTCCAGATGTTCACCATCCGGTTCACATCCTGGTCCGGGGTGTCCACGGTCAGCGTGCCCAGCCGCGCGTCCCAGGACCGGCGCAGCGCCGCGAAGCCGGCCTGCACCGCGGCGGGCCGCAGCCAGCGGGTGATCACCGGCCGGACCAGGGCCTTGTTCAGCGTCTGGGTGCCCGGCGGGCTGAACTTGGCCTCACGCGGGTTCTCCCAGTAGCCGAGCAGGAAGATGATCTCCCGGGTCTCCCCGGGCTCGAGGTCGACCCGCACGTGGTGGCTGCCGGCCGGCGACCAGCCGTGCGCCACCGAGCCGGACGACTCGCCGCGCTCCACCACCAGCGGCCGGTCCCAGCCGCGGTAGCCGCCCAGGAACGCCTCCCGCTGGGTGTCGAACCCGGCCAGCGGCTCGGAGCAGGCGAAGTACGCGAAGTGGTCGCGCCGTTCCCGGTACTCCGTCTTGTGGTAGATGACCCCGCCGTTGACCTCGACCTCCCCGGTGGAGAGGTTGCGCTGGAAGTTGGTCGCGTCGTCCTGCGCGTCCCACAGGCAGAACTCCACCGCCGAGAACACCGACAGCCGGGCCGGGGTGGGCCGCTCGTTGCACACCCGGAGCCGCCAGACCTCCAGGGTCTCGCCGGGCGGCACGAAGTACAGGGTCTCGGCCAGCACCCCTCGGTAGGACGCGGAGATCTGCGTGTACGACAGCCCGTGCCGGCACTCGTAGCCGTCCAGGGCCGTCTGGGTGGGCTGCCAGGACGGCGACCAGTACTCCCCCGAGCCATTGTCGCGGAGGTAGAGATAACGGCCGGGGGAATCGGCGGGCACGCTGTTGTAGCGATACCGCGTCAGCCGCCTTAACCGCGCGTCGCGATAGCAGGAGTAGCCGCCCGCGGTATTCGAGATAATGCCAAAAAACTCATCCGTGCCCAGGTAGTTGATCCAGGGCAGCGGAGTGTCCGGGCGGGTGATGACATACTCGCGGGCGTTGTCATCGAAGTATCCGTAGCGCACAGTTATTCCCTTGGCGAGACGTTTCCGATGGACGGCGCCGCGCAGGCCGGCGAGCGGCAGCCCCAATCTCGCAGCGGGGCGGGGTGCGCGCAACGGCACCTTGTACCTACCCGGGCGGGCCGAGTCGAAGCGCTTCGCTGGCCGCCCCGGGCCGCCGCTGTCGCCGCAGTTCAGCGAGGTCGTGCCGGGGTGCCGCGGCGGCCCCGGCGGCGGCCGCCCGGGGACCGCCGCGGCACCCCGGCGATGTAACTTACAAGGCACCCGCTTCGACGCCGACGGCAACCCGCTGACGGCGACGTCCGCCGATTACGCGTTTCCCTCGACGGCCGAGCTGCCGAGTACCGCGCTGGCCGACATGGCCACGCCGACCAGCCACGACCCGCTCGGCGCGAAGGGCATCGGGGAGGCGGGCACGATCGGGGCCACCCCGGCGGTGCAGAATGCGGTGGTGGAGGCGCTCAGCCACCTCGGCGTGCGGCACATCGGCATGCCCGCCACCCCCCGGCGCGTCTGGGAGGCTCTGGCCGGCCCGGGGGGGACGACCCCCCGGGCTAGCTGCGGTCCGCTGGGTGGGTTCCAGCCAGCGCTGAGCCGACCTGGTCGGCCAGGGCCACGGCGACCAGCCGCTGCTCCTGGGTGGGCCGGGCGTCCGGGGCGGGGGTCATCAGGAACCGGCCGTGGAACACGCCGCCGCTCTCCACCAGCAACTCGATGTCGCGGCCCGGCGGCAGCCCCTCGGCGGCCACATCCACCCGGTGCTGATCGGCCACCAGGTCGCCGCCACGCAGCAGCCGGGCGGGCTGGCCCAGCCCGGCCACGCCGTACTGCCAGCGGCAGGACCGCAGCCCCAGCACCCGGGTGAGCTGGGCGCTCGCTCCATACTCTCGTCGAAACACGCCGCCCGCCCGCCGGCCAGCGGGCGAAGTACCTCCTAACCCGATCCAAACGGCCCGGTCCCGGTAGGGTCGGGTCTGGCTGGATCCGGGCTCACCGGGGAGGGACTGATGACGCAGCCGCCGGTCCGCGCGATCGACTTCCACGTGCACCTGCCCACGCCGGACTGGCTGGACGGCAGCATGGCCGGCTACCTGGCGGCGGCCGAGGCTTACTTCAGGTCCCCGGTGCAGCGCGGCTCGCTGGCCGCGCTGGCGGACCGCTACCGGGGGCTCGGGGTGCGGGCGGTCCTGCTGGCGTGGGACGCCGAGACCGCGACCGGCCGCCCGCGAGTACCCAACGAAACCGTCGCGCAGGCCTGCCGTCAGTACCCGGATGCCTTCACCGGGCTGGGCTCCGTCGACCCGCACAAGGGGGCGGCGGCCGTCGCCGAGGTGGCCAATATCGCCGCGCTCGGGCTGCGCGGGGTCAAGTTCCATCCCTCGCTGCAGGCGTTCGCCCCGGACGACCCGGCCTACTGGCCGATCTTCGCCGCCTGCGCCGAGCACGGCCTACTCGCCCTGTTCCACACCGGGACCAGCGGCATCGGCGCCCGCCAGCCCGGCGGCCAGGGCATCCGGATCGACTACGCGCACCCGCTGAAGCTGGACCCGGTGGCCGCCGCGCACCCGGGCCTGACCGTGGTGGCGGCGCACTTCGGCTGGCCGTGGCACCAGGACCTGATGGCCATCGCGCTGCACAAGACCAACGTCTACGCCGACATCTCCGGCTGGTCCCCGCGGCGGGTGCCGCCCGAGGTGATCCGTGAGCTGTCCGGGCGGCTGCGCGGCCAGTTCCTGTGGGGCAGCGACTTCCCGTTCCTCACCCCGGAACGCTGCCTGGACGAAGTGGACAGCCTGGGGCTGCCCGGCGACGTGGCCGCCGCCGTGCTCCGCGACAACGCCGCCCGCATCCTCGGCCTGGACCATGGCTGAAGCGGGCAGCCGTGACCCCGCGCCATTCCTGGAGCGCCGGCGTTGGGTGCGGTCATGCCCTACGGCGCGCTACGGATGCAGCACGGCCCTGATGACGCCGCCGGGCCACCGCGAACGCCAGCACGACGTCGAAGAGCTTGGCATCGGCGTAGGCCTGCGAGCCGTTCCAGGGCCGGCCCACCCATTGCGGGTCGGCCAGGTCCGGGTGGCCGCCGCGGTGCATCCCGGAACTGAGGTAGACCAGCCGGGCCGGCCGCTCCAGCAGCGCGGTGAGCAGGTAGGGCGCCAGCACGTTGACCGCGAAGACCAGGCACAGGCCGTTGACGGTCTGGATCCGGCGCGGTTCCCGGTAGCCGACCCCGGCGTTGTGGATGACCGCGTCGAACCGGCCCAGCTCATTGGCCTGGCCGGCCAGCTTGCGGATACCCGCGACGGTGGACAGGTCGGCGGCCAGCACCTGCCCGGCGGCGGGGAACGCGGCCCGGGTGTCCGCGGCCCGCTCCGCGTTACGGGCGTGCAGCACCACCTGGTGGCCGTCCCCGGCCAGCAGCTGCCCGGCCATCAGGCCGAGCCCGGCCGACGATCCGGTGATGAGAACGCGAGCCACGGGCATGTTCCTTTCCGCTCAGGCTCCGGCCCGGGCGGCCAGCGCTAGGCCCAGCGCGGCGGCGTGCCGGTGCCCGGCGGCCGGGCCGGGCAGGGAGCCGCCCACGTTCCCGCGGCCGACCGCGATGCCGTCCGGCAGCGCGCGCAGCAGCACGCCGATCAGCTCGTCGTCACCGGCCGGGCCGCCGACGATGATGACCTGCCGCAGTTCCCGGCCGAGGGTGCGGACCGCGCGGAGCAGGTTGGCCGCGAGCACCGCCTCCTTCAGCCGGAGCCGGATTGCGCGCCACTCGGCCGGGCTGTGCCCCCGGTCGAACGGCAGCAGCCCAGCCGGCCCGGGCACGGCCAGCAGGCCCGCCGCCGCCGGGTCGGCCGGGCAGTCCAGGAAGCCGCGGCGGCCGTCCTCGGCCACGAAGTGCTGGGTGCCCTCGACCCGGACGCACGGGCCGCGCTTAACCCAGTCCGCGGCGGCCCGCGGCAGGCCCAGCGTCTCGGCCACGGCCGCGGTCAGCAGCTCCCCCGCCCCGGCCGCCACGACCTCCCCGTCCGGGGCGATCACGTCGATGGTGCCCGCGCCGACGTCCACCACCACGGCGTCGTCCCGCGCGCCCGGCGTGGTGGCCGCCCCGAGCCGGGCGGCGGACGGCTCGCTGATCCGGCAGCGCACCGGGCGGTCCAGCCGCTCGCCGAGCGCGGCCGCCTGGTCGGTGCCCGGGCTGAGCGGGCCGAGCGAGGCGACCAGCACCGCCCGGCCGGTGCTGCCCCGGCGGGCGGTGGCGATCTCGGCCACCGCGGCCAGGTCCACCGCGAACAGGTCGGCCAGCTGCTCGTCCGCGGTCGTGGGGCCGAG
This sequence comes from uncultured Actinomycetes bacterium, assembly GCA_963837515.1. Taxonomy (GTDB): domain Bacteria; phylum Actinomycetota; class Actinomycetes; order Streptosporangiales; family Streptosporangiaceae; genus RYN-230. The sequence goes on along the minus strand of CAWINT010000005.1, from coordinate 377,487 downwards.
CGCCGTGACGTGGCCCACCGGCCACCCGGCGGCCTGCGCGCAGCCCACCCGGAGCGGGACGGGGCGGCCGCCGGCCAGCACCCACGGCTCAGCGCCCGCCATGTCCGGTACGGAGCCAGCCGGCCCGGCCACCAGCGAGCGCCGCCCGGGCTCCGCCGTTCCCCCCGAGGCGGTCCCGGCCACCCCGATGACCGCGTTGGAATAGTCGAGCAGCGAGCGGGCCACGGCCGCCGCGTCACCGGCTTCCGGCGTGCCGAGCCGCAGCGCCGCCGCCAGCGCCACCGGGTCGGTGAGCGCGGTCAGCGGCTGGCCCGGCGGCCGGACCTCCACGGCCAGCCGGGCGCAGGCCGCCGCGGCGGCCAGGTCCACCTGGTCCAGCACGGGCAGCGGATCCGCCAGCCGGTTGCTGATGAGCACTCCCTCGTCCCCGGCGGCCAGCACCGCGCCCAGGCCGAGGCCGCCCGCCCGCAGTTCCCGGAGCCGGTGCGCCGCCGCCGCGTAGCCCACGGCCCCGGGAACCAGCGCGATCCAAGCCAGCGCGTCGTCACCCGGCGGCCGCTGCCCCCCAGGCGCGTCCCGGTCCAGCCAGAACGGCACGCCCACGCAACTGCCGGCCCCACCCGGGGTGTCCGCCCCCGCGGCCAGCACCCGCAGCCGCCCGGTGGCCGGCGGCCGGGCCGGGACGGTCACGGTGGCCGTGCTGACCGCCCGGAGCGGCGCGATGCTGACTTCGGCGATCCGCGTGCCGAGCCGCCGTTCCACCCGGCGGACCAGGGCGGCCGCGCCGGCCAGCGAGTCCGGCTGACCCTTGCGGCCCCGGGTCGGCAACCGGTCGGCGCTCACCAGCCGCCCGCCGTCGAGCACCACGATCTCGGTCGTCGCGTTCCCGATATCCACCCCCGCGACCAGGGTCATGCGGTGAGACTGCGGCGGGTGTAGACCTCGGCCGCCTCCGCCACCAGGGCGGCGCACCGGGGCAGGCCCCGCCCGGCCAGCGAGGCGGCCAGCGCCTCCAGGCCGGCGGCCGTGGCCCGGCCGGGCCGCAGCGCGTCGTAGATGGACAGCACCTCGTCGTCGCCCAGCCCGGTCAGCTCCGCCGCCCGGCGCAGGTTCTCGGCCAGCTGCGGGTTGCCGTGCGCCTGGGCCACCTGGGCCTGGCGTTCCAGCGCGGCCGGGTGGATCCGCAGGTCGGGCAGCCGGATCTCGCCCCGCCGGACCGCGTCCAGGGTCAGCTCGGACACCGGCCGCCCGGACAGCCCGCGCACCCCTTCACCCCCGCTCACTGGAGCCCCTCACGGGACAGCTCCTCCGGGACCGCGTCCGGCCGCACCCAGGCTCGCTCCAGGACCATCAGCGCGATCACCGTGGTGTGGTAGCGCGCCTCGATGGCCTCGTCGCTGTACGGGTTGCGGGCCGGGTCGGGAGTGGCCCCCTTGGCGTGCCGGGCGGCGTTCGCGCCGAGCAGCCGGTACAGCTCCCGGGTGACCGACGGGGCGACCGAGTACAGCTCCAGGTTGGCCAGCGGGGCCAGGTCCCGGCGGTGGATCAGCGCGGTGCCCTTGCCCTGCAGCCCGACGCCGATCCCGGACCCGGCCAGCCGCGCCGCGGCCAGCCCGATCCGGCCCAGGTCCACCGTGTCGCCGAACCGGACCACCCGGCCGGAGCAGCCCTCTTCCTCCAGCCCGGCCAGCAGCTCGCCGAGCACCTCGGGCACGGTCAGCCCGGACAGCGTGCGCCACACGTCCCGGCCCACCGCGGGCGACACCCCGATGACCACGTCCCGCGCATCGTGCCCGGGCCGGGCCGGGCCGACCGCCGCGAGCAGCGCCGTCGCCGCGCGGGCCTGCTCGGCCCGCAGGTCCGCCACCCCGCGGGCCTGCCGGATCGCGTCGATCTCGGCCTGCCGGGCGGGGCCGGGCTCGTACCCGGTGCCTGGGCCGGCGTAGTCGTTGGGGTCGGTCACCGCCGACAGCACCCGCAGGTCCTCGCCGAAGATGGCCGCGGTCTGCAGGTAATCGCCGCACAGCCGGGCCGCGGTCATCGCCATGATTTGCTCCGCCGCCTCCTCGTACCCGGTCTCGTCCAGCGCCGCGACGATGTCCACCACGGTGAGCCCGCCGTCCCGGATGGCCCGCGCGGCGGCGACCACGGCCAGCGTGTCGGTCTCGCCCAGATCCTTGGACCCGGCCGCGTCCACCGCCCGCTCGACCTGCTCGTCACTGAAGTCGGCCAGCCCCAGGTACTGGTAGACGGCCCGGCAGGCCTGCGCGGCCGCGCGGCGCAGGGCGGCGATCCGTGGCGGGGCGACGGTGCGCAGCCCGCCGTCGATCCCCCAGTCCCGCTGCATGGCCAGGAAGTCGTCGATGTCCTCGGCGTTGAAGTTGCTCGGGCCGAACATGTTGTCGTAACGCTGGATACTGCCGAACCCGCTGAACACGAAGTCCGAGCCGGCCAGCGCGATCGGCAGCGTCCGGGACGTGCGGCGCATGTCCGACTCGCTCATCAGCGCGTCGTTCCCGGAGCAGGACTCCAGGCCGCGCATCATCGCCATGACGTTCTCGGCCATCAGCTCGCGCAGCCCGCCCGGCACCGAGGCGGCCACGCTGGCCCCGTCGATGCCGCCGTTCTGCACGCCCTGGGCGCCGATGGCCCGGGCCAGCGCCACGCACCGGGCTTCCAGGTAGAGCATGGACTTCTGCTCCGCCCCGGCCATCAGCACCTCGGCCCCGGCCCCGGACGACACCCGCATCTTCATCCCCCGCGAGGCGTACGCGGAGGTGAGGAAGGCCTTGGACCACGGCGTGTCGTCGCCGTCGGTGAACACCTGCTCGGTGCCGTACAGCGACACGGTCTCCGCGTAGGAGGTGAGCCCGCGCATGCCCAGCTCGAGCTCCAGCGCCTCCTCCACCGAGCACTGGATGAGCACCCCGGGCGAGGCCACCGACGCCCCGATGAGGCAGGCCACCGCGTTGCTGGGCGCGTCCGCCAGCACCGGGACCGTCGTCTCGATCTCCCGGAAGCCGAACGCGGCGGCGGTGGCCGCGTCCGCGGCCAGCAGCAGCGGGTCATCCAGCCGGTTGGTCACGTGCGCCTGGTTGCTGGGGGTGCGGCGGCCGCGCAGCTTGGTCATGGCCAGCACCAGCTCGGCGGGCCGCAGCAGGGCCAGCACCCGGGCCAGCTTGGCCGGGGTGGCCCCGGCGGACAGCCGGAGTACGTCCGCGCGCGGCACATCCGGGCGGACCAGCCGCCGGGCGAACTCGGCGTCCGGCAGGCTCATGGCCTCCTCCGCCACGGCCAGGTCGATACCGTGCCGGGCGATGTAGACGTCGATCGAATCGAAGTCCGGCTCCCGGGTTCCATCCAGCGTGGTGACCCGCCCGTCGCTGATCACCAGCCCCGGTTCCGGGTCGCCCGGGGAGCGCAGCGCGACCAGGCCCAGGCCCGGATCCTCGACGGCGAAGCCGTCCAGGTTGACCCGCTGCGCGTCCATGAACCGGACCCGGCCCACCGGCCGGCCGCCGTCTGCCTCAGCCACCTCTGCTCCCCTGCCTCTTGCTGTTATCGCCGGGCCGGCTTCAGCCCGGCGGCCTCCTCAGCCCGGCGGCCGCAGCTCGATGACCCGCCCGCCGGCCGCCCCGGTACGCGTCCCCGGCACCGCCCGGTCCGCGCCCGGGGTACGGACCACGATCCGGGTCCGGTCGCCGCGGAACAGGTCGTAGGAGTACTCGAACGGCTCCCCCTCGGTGTCCAGCGTGGTCCGGGTGATGGCCAGCAGCGGCGCGCCCGCAGGCACGTCCAGCACGGCCGCCTCGTCGGCGGACGCGGTGACCACCTCGATCCGCTCCACCGCCTCGGCCGGCTGAGTGGCGAAGTGCCCGGCGAGCAGCTCGTACACCGAGCCGCCGAGCGGCAGCTCCAGCAGGCCGCCGAACCGGTCGGCGGGGAACCGGGCGTGCTCCACGGCCAGCGGGCTGCCGTCCGCGAGCCGGATCCGCAGCAGGTCGATCACCAGGTCGCCCCGGCTGATCCGGAGCGCCCGGGCCACCGGGTCCTCGGCCGGGGCCAGCCCGGCGCTGATCACCCGGGTGCCGGCCACCACGCCCTGGCTGCGCAGCAGCGCGGGCACCCCCACCACCCGGGAGGTGTCCCGTTCGATCTTGCCCTTGCTGATGAACGTGCCGCCGCCGCGCCCGGGCACCCGGCGGACGATCCCGCTGTCCGCCAGCACCGCCAGGGCCTGGCGCAGCGTGGCCCGGCTCACCCCGAGGTCGGCGGCCAGGGCCCGCTCGGCGCCGAGCCGCTGCCCGGGCCGCAGCTGCCCCGCGGAGATCCGCTCGGCCAGCACCCGCTGCACCTCTTCGGGACTCCGCCCGGCGTCAGCCGGCATCCAGCGCGTCCATCGACTCGGGCAGCACCTGGCCGCCGTCCACCACGATGGTCTGCCCGGTGATGAAGGCGGCCTCCTCGGTGGCCAGGAACAGCGCCGCGTGACCGATCTCGGCCACCGTGCCGAGACGGCGCAGCGGGATGCTCGCGGTCATCGACGCGATGTACTCCTCCCCCAGGTCGGCCAGGCCCTCGGTCATGACGTTGCCGGGCAGCACCGCGTTCACGGTGATGCCGCGCGGCGCCAGTTCGATGGCGGCGGTGCGCATGAAGCCGAGCTGCCCGGCCTTGCTCGCCCCGTAGTGCGCCCAGCCGGGGAACCCGGTGATCGGCCCGGTGATCGAGGAGGTCAGGATCACCCGGCCGCGCCCGGACGCGCTCAGCGCGGGCAGGCAGGCCTGCACCGACAGGATGCAGCCGCGCAGGTTGGTGCCGAGCACGGTGTCGATGTCCGCGTCGGTCATCTCGGCTAGTGGCTTGTCCGGGAAGATCCCGGCGTTGGCGCACAGCACGTTGACGCCGCCGAGCCGCTCGGCCGCCGTCTCGGCCATCCGCGCGCAGCCGTCCCGGGTGGCCACGTCGGCCAGCAGGTAGGACACCTCGGGGCCGCCGGCGCTCAGCTCGGCGACGGTGGCCTTGGCGGCGTCCTCGTCGCGGCCGGTGATGAGCACCCGGGCGCCGGCCCCGCGAAGACGGCGGCGATGCCCTTGCCGATGCCCCGGGTGGCGCCGGTGACCACGACCGCGCGCCCGGTGATGGGAGTGAACATGGGATTCTCCTTTGTCGGCGTCAGCCCCGGCCCAGGCGGCCGGCCTCGCTGAGGTAGCGCTCGGCCAGGTCGCAGCTGTCCCGGGTGTACCCGGCGCCGAGCTGCCGGGCGATGTCGGCGCCCTGGTGCGAGCCGATCCAGGCGACCAGCAGCAGCCGCCGGAACAGGATGAAGGTCCAGATCTCCGCCTCGTCGGCGGCGGGCAGCGTGGCCGCCCGCCGGTATCCGGCGAGCCAGCTGTCCACCAGCCCCGGCACCTGCGGCTGGTGCTCGAAGAAGCTCACCGAGGTGCCGACGTCGTAGAGGAACCAGCTGAACCCGGAGTCGTCGTAGTCGATGACGCTGACCCGGCCGCCGTTGACGAGCAGGTTGGCCAGCCGGGTGTCCGCGTGCACCAGCCCGTAGCGCTCCGGGCCGGTGCCGAACGCGGCCAGCCGCGCGGCCAGCACGTCGTCGAGCCGGCCCAGGATCTCCCGCTCGGCCGGGCCGACGCCGATGCCGTCCTGCCACCGGCCCCAGCGGGCCACCCGGCCGAACGCCGCGTCGTAGTCCCAGCGGAACCGGGTGAACCAGGACGGCCGGGGCCACCGCCGGGCGTGCTGGTGCATCCGCGCGGTGATCTCGCCCAGCTCCGCGAAGTGGTCCGGGTCGTCGTCCGCGGGCTCGGTGCCGGGCAGGTACTCGAACCGGACGCAGTGCCGCACCACCCTGGGCCGTTCCTGGCCCGCGCCGCCTGTGGGGACATCCGGCAGCGACAGAATCCGCCGCCCCCCGGGCGCGGGCAGCACCCGCGGCGTGCGTACCCCGGCCTCGGCCCGCAGCGCGTCCATCCAGGCCAGCTCGGAAGCGATCTCGGTGGCGGTGTGGTAGCCGAGCCGGTGCACCCGCAGCACCGAAGGGCCCTCGTCCGGGTCCTCGACCAGGAAGGTCGCGTTCTCCGACACGTTGAGCAGCCGCACGGTGGCGTCCGGGTGGCAGCCGCAGGCCCGGGCGGCCTCCCCGGCGAACCGGGTGACCCGGTCCAGCACGTCGCCGCCGGCCGACAGGTCATGCCCGGTCATGATCACGCCCCTCCACCTCGCTCAGCACCGCGACGATCGCGTCCCGCGCCGCCACCACGTCGGCGGTCGGCCCGCTCAGGTAGATCCGGCCGGCCACGCCGATCATCGAGACGTTGACGAGGGTCACCCCGGGGGCGCTTCGTTCGGCCTCGTTGGCGGCGATGCTGGCGTACAGCGCCGGCGTGACCTCGCAGACCAGCAGCGTGTCGCCGGGCAGGATCATGGAGCCGCCGCGGTTGCGGTTGCAGATGATGGCCTGGCGGTCGGTGATGTCGGTGATCACGTCGCAGAACAGGATGTGCGGCCGCAGCGTCTCGCCGCGGCTGGCGTCGAGGCCGGCCAGGATTGCGTCCCCGGCCTGGCGCACGTGATCCAGGTCGGGGCCGTGCACCTCGAGCACGCCGAACTGCCGCTCGACGTACAGGATGCCCGGCTCGACGGTGGGCACGGCGCGCAGCGCCAGGTCGGTGACCCGCTCGATGGCCAGCGCCGGGGCAACCTCGACGATCAGCGAGTGCTCGCCCTCCATCGGCGGGTAGCCGCGGGCCCGGGTCGGCGTGCCCAGGTAGGCCGCGAACTGCCGCTGCAGGTCGCAGACGAGCAAATGGACCCGGAGCTGCGGCGCGGGCGGCGCGGGCAGCGTCACCGGGTCACTCGCTGCGCAACGTGAAGTGCTTGCCCAGTTCGGCGTGCGGCCGCGGGATCACGTGCACCGAGATCAGCTCGCCGACGCTGCTGGCCGTCTCGGCGCCCGCCTCGGTGGCCGCCTTGACCGCACCGACGTCCCCGGAGATGGTGACCGACACCAGCCCGTCGCCGACCTCCTCGCGGCCGACGATGGTCACGTTGGCCGCCTTCACCATGGCGTCCGCGGCCGCCAGCGCGGCCACGTAGCCCTTCGTCTCGATCATGCCGATCGCGTTGTCCGCCACGGTCCCTCTCCTGTTCTCCATTTGTGATCATGACTTGAGTGCCGTTGGGACGGCACTCAAGTCATGATCACGACGTGTTGGCTGGCTCGTCGATCGAGCCGATGATGAGCGCGTCCACCGGCGGGGGCTGGCCCGGGAACCAGGCGGCCGCCACCGACCCCTGGGCGACCAGCACCCGCTCCCCCACCCCGCTGCCGAGCACGTCGAAGGCGACCAGGCGCTGCCCGGTCCGGTCCACCTCGACCTCCAGGAACGCGCCCTTGGGGATCTCATCCAGCCGCCGGGTGGCCCAAACGTTGCCGGTGACGGTCGCCGTCAGCATGTCAGTGCTCCTTCTCGATCTCGACGCCGGCGGCCCGGGCCCGGTCCCGGGCCAGCGGGGTGAGCACGGCGCGCGGGCCGAGCACCAGCCGGGCCCCGGCCCGGGCGGCGGCGCGCACCGCCGCCTCGGTGACCGCGCCCTTCTCGATCCGGTGCGCGGGCCGGGCCGCCCAGGCCACCCCGGACGGCGCGAGTTGGAACCGCAGCCGCCCGGCCCGCAGGTCGGCGCGGTGCCTGGGATTCTCGAACAGGCGCAGCAGCCGGGTCACGAAGGCCGCCAGTTCCGCGTCCGTCCGCACACTGACCGTCTCCACCTCCCGCACCCCGTCCCTGACGGTGAACCCGGCGCCCCCCTGCGCCGGCGCGCCGCCATTCCCGTCTGCGTGGTGAGCTGGCGCCACATACGGGCCCGAACTCACCGCACTCCCGAAGGCCGGGGTGGGAGCGGAGTCCGCCAGCGCTTCGCGGAGCACTTCGCGGACCAGGGCCCGCAGGTCCAGCGCGGACTCGCTCATCCGAAGCTCCCGGCGGCGTGCAGCGCCTCCTCGGCCGCGTCGGCCGCCTGGCGGACGTCCGCCTCGGACCCGGACAGGTACACCCGCCCGGTCGCCCCGATCATCCGGTAGTCCACCACCTTGATCCGGGCCGCCTTCTCCGCCTCGTTGGCGGCCAGGATGGCGTACGACGCGGGCTGCATCTCCAGCACGAACAGCGACTCCCCGGCCAGCGCCATCGACCCGATCTTGTTCCGGTTGATCAGGAACGCATGCTGCGGATCGAGCATCGTAATGATCTTCGACGCCAGCACCGTGGGTTTCGTGGCCTCGCCCGCCGTGGCCCCGAGTTCCTCAAGAACCGCGGTCGCCGCGGCCCGGACCTCGTCATTCCCGCCGTGGATCTCCAGGTACCCGAAGTGCCGTTCGACCACGAGAATCCCGGCCGACACCTCCGCATGCTTCACCGCCACATCCGTCAGCGGCTCGATATCGAGCCCCGGCGCGATCTCAATGACCTGCGCCGCGTCCCCGCTCCGCGGCAAACTCCCCCGGATCCACGACCCCAGGTAACACATCGTCTGCGGCTGCAGCCGGTTGATAAAGATAAAAGATCTGAGCTCAACGTCCTCCACGGGGCACCTCCCCGCCGCGAAGTGCCCGGAGTTCTTCGATGATGATCCGCCGGATCTCCGTTCTAAGTGACTCCAGGTCCGGCTCTGGACCATGGCGGCCGTTGCCATCCGCCCACTCTGACCCGAGGGCGGGGGCAGGGCGGTTTCCTGGCTCCGGCGTTTGGTCCGCCGGAGCCAGGTGGCTCCCCTGCCGTCGCCTTTCCGTCATTGCCGCGTTGGACGCCAGGGGATACGGCGGGACCGGCCCCGCGGGGCGCTTCCAGGGATCCAGCCCGGCGAAGTCCCCGAACACCTCGGCCGGATCACTGCTGTACGCCAGCCGGGTCCATTGCACCAGGTGCTTCGGCTGCAGGTTCTCACCGACCGAGGACCGCCCGAAAAACCCGGTCCCGAGGGTCATCGTCGGCGCCAGCCCGGTCCCGATGCCGGCCCCACCGAGGCTGGCGCCCGCGTTGACGGAAACCCGCAGCACGTCCACGGCCGCCCCGTAGCTCATGATCGTCCGCGGGTCGGCCGAGTGGATGGCGGCCGAGTGCCCCCGCCCGCCGATCCGCAGCACGGCCCGCGCGGCGTCGATGCCCTGGTCCGCGGTCCCGACCGGCACGACGCCGAGGACCGGGCAGAGCTTCTCGTGGGCCAGCGGCTCCTCCGGGACCACCAGTGAGAACGGCGCCAGCAGCACCCGGGTCGTGCCCGGCACCCGGACGCCCGCCTGCTCCGCGATCCACGTCGCGTCCTTGCCCACGAACCGGGTGTCGAACTGGCCGCCGGGAAACACCAGGTCGCGGACCTTGTCCCGGCCATCGGCGTCCAGCAGGCAGCAGCCCTCCCGCTGGAGGTGGCGAAGCAGCGCCGCCTCGGCCGCTCTGGTGACGATGAGCACCGACTCGTTGGTGCACAGGATCGAGTTGTCGAAGCTCTTGCTGTCCGCGATCCGCCTGGCCGCGGCGGCCAGGTCGCCAGTGCCGTCGACCAGCACCGGCACGTTGCCGGGGCCGACCCCGATGGCCGGGTTGCCGCTGCTGTAGGCGGCCCGCACCACGTCGTTGCCGCCGGTGGCCACGATCACGTTAGTCCGCTCGTCGGTCATCAGCGCGTTGATCAGCGGGATCGACGGCTCGTCCACGACCTGGATGACCCCGTCTGGCGCACCCGCGGCCACCGCCGCCGCGGCCAGGGCGCGGGCCGCGTCCGCGGAGCACTCCCGGGCCAGCGGATGCGGGCTGATCACCACCGCGCTGCGGGTCATCAGGGCCAGCAGCGTCTTCACGAACACGGTGGCCACCGGGTTGGTGGACGGGGTGAGCGCGAGCACCACGCCGGCCGGCCGCGGGATCTCGACGACCTTGGCCGCCGGGTCAACCCGCGGGGTCACGTAGTCGTGATCCGCGTACGCCTCGACCAGCCCGGTACTGCTGGCCACGTTCTTGACCACCTTGTGCTCGGCGACCCCGAAGCCGGTCTCGCGGACCGCCCACTCGGCGTACTCGCGGGCCCGCGCCGCGCCGGCGGTCGCGGCCGCGTGCACCACCCGGTCCACCGCCGCCTTGTCGTAGCGGGCGAAGGCGCGGGCCGCCCACTGCGCCCGCTGCAGCATGGCCCGGGCCCGCGGCACCCCGGCCGGGTCGCTGAGCAGTTCCACGGCGATGGGGCCATCGCCGGCGATGTCGGTCATGGCCGCGGCCCCCCCGGGCGGGCGCCGGCATCGTCACGGGACGCGGCGATGGCGACGACGACCCGGTCCAGCAGTTCCTCGCACAGATCGGGGGTCATCAGCAGGCCCGGCTTGAACTGCAGCACCCGGGGGTCCAGCGTGGAGAAGATCGCCCACACCCCGTTCTCATACAGCCGCTTCATCACGAACTTGGCCCCCTGCGGGTGGCCGAACTCCAGCCCCATGACCAGGCCGTCCTGCCGGATGCCGGTGAACCAGTCCGGGTAGTCGGCCTGGATCCGGCGCAGCCCGCGGCCGAGCAGGTCGGCGATGTAGCCGACCATCGACCGGATCTCCGGCCGGTTCGTGATCTCCAGCGTCTGCAGCGCGGCGACGCAGCCCAGTTCGGCGCCGCCGAAGGTGGACATGTGCGCGAAGCCGTCCTGGGACAGCCAGCCCGCGGCCGCGTCGCTGACCAGGACCGCGCTGACCGGGTACAGGCCGCCGGAGATGCCCTTCCCGGTGACCAGGATGTCCGGGGCCACGCCGTGCTTGGTGATGGCCCACAGCTCACCGGTGCGCATCAGCCCGGTCTGCACCTCGTCGGCGATGTACAGCGCGCCGTGCTTCTCGCACAGCTGCTTGACCTGCCCCAGGTACCCCGGCTCGGGCAGCGGGAAGCCGTAGGTGGCCGGGATCGTCTCCATGATCACCGCGGCCACGTCCCGGCCGCGCAGCGCCCGCTCCATCGCCGCCGGGTCGTTGAACGGCACGTGCACGAACTCGTCCGGCCGGTCGGACAGGAACAGCGCGGCGAACCGCTCGTCGCCGGTGGCGACGGCCAGCCCGGTGTGCCCGTGGTACGCCTTGGCGATCGAGACGATCGTCCGCTTGCCGGTGGCGTGCCGGGCGGTCTTGAGCGCGATGTCGATCGCCTCGCCGCCCCCGCTGCCGAACACCACCTTGGCCAGCCCCGGCGGCGCGGTGGCGATCAGCGCCTCGGCCAGCGCCGTGCGGGCCAGCGACGGGAAATGGTGGTTGCCGATGTCGAAGCGCTGCATCGCGGCGGTGACCGCCGCGATGACCTCCGGGTTGCGGTGGCCCAGGTTGTAGGTGCCGCCGTTGAGGTGCACGTCGATGAGCCGCTTGCCGCCCACGTCGTAGATGAAGTAGCCGTCGCGCCGGTCGATGACCAGCGGCACCCCGGAGTCGGTCCAGAACTGGGTCTTGTCCGGGTTCCAGAACTGCCGGGACCTGGCCAGCATCTCGTCTTTGGACGGGAAGGCGATCAGCTCGTCAGCCATGCCACCTCCACGCCGCGCCGGTCTGGGCACTAACGGTCTGACCGAATAGTTATCTCATGAACCGTTTCGCGTCAAGAACCCAAAGTTAAGTCCATATTTCATGAACCGAAACTCTTGTCACGCTTGGTACCTGCTGCTACTGTCCGCGCTGTGACTTGTACCACAATCCATCCCGCAACCATTTGACCTCAGCATGACCTGAGTAACGGTCGGCCACGGCGCGCTTACGGAGCCGGGCCACACTTGGGGAGGGCACGTAGATGGCACAGTCGGAGGAACTTCCCCGGGTGGGCGGCATTCAGGGGATAGAAGAGGACTTCGACGTCTCGCAGCGCGACGAAGTCAGCAAGCTCCGCAAGCACGCGGTGGGCCTGGGCGGCGTGCTGTTCCTCACGGTGACGGGGTCGGCCCCGATCTCGGCGATGCTGTTCAACACGCCGATCGTCGTCGGTTACGGCCAGGGCGTGGGCGCCCCGGCGGCGTTCATGTTCGCGACGGTCGTGCTGGTGGTGTTCTCCGTCGGGTATGTGGCCATGGCCCGGAAGAAGACCAGCGCGGGCGGCTTCTACTCCTACATCAGCCACGGGCTGGGGCGGGAACTCGGCATCGGCACCGGCTACGGGGCGGTCGTTGCGTATTCGGTCTTCGAAGCGTCGCTGGCGGGCGGGTTCGCGTACTTCCTGAACCTCAAGCTCAACGCGTTCGGGGTCAACATCGGCTGGCCCTGGCTGGCCCTGGGCATGGTCGTGCTGATCTCGCTGCTGACGTTCTTCGACGTCCGGCTCTCCTCCACGCTGCTGGCCATCGGGCTGATCAGCGAGATCGCGATCCTGCTGATCTTCGACATCTTCATGTTCAGCAAGGGGAACGTCACCTGGAGCGCGATCAACCCGGCCAAGGCGTTCTCCAGCTTCCCGGCCACCGGCAAGCTGGCGGCCGGCGCGATCGGCATCGGGCTGTTCTTCGCGTTCTGGTCCTGGGTCGGCTTCGAAATGGCGCCGAACTACGGCGAGGAGTCCCGGGATCCGAAGCGGATCGTGCCGCGGGCCATGTACATCTCGGTGATCGGCCTGGGCGTGTTCTACACGCTCACCTCGTGGGCCCCGCTGTTCGGTTACCCGAGCACCCACGCCGCGATCGCCCAGGCCCAGTCCAACGCGGCCAACTTCTACCTCACCCCGGCCAAGCACTACGCCGGGCAGTGGGTGTCCTCGATCATGAGCTACCTGATCATCACCGGCTCGTTCGCCTGCGGCATGGCGTTCCACAACACCGCAGCCCGGTACATGTACTCGCTCGGCCGGGAGGGGCTGCTGCCCGCGCCGCTGGGCCGCACCCACCCGAAGTTCAAGAGCCCGCACATCGCCTCGGTGGTGCAGTCGGCCGTGGCCGCCGTGATCATCATCCTGTTCGCCGTGTTCACCGGGACCAACGACCCGACTTCTCAGGCCTACCTGCAGCTGTACGGGCTGATGGCGGTGATGGGCGTGATCATCATCCTGTCGGTTCAGGCGCTGGTGTCGCTGGCCATCCTGGTCTACTACGAGCGGTACCACCGGGACGAGGCGCACTGGTGGAAGACCCGGCTGGCCCCCGTGCTGGCCCTTGTCACCCAGGCCTACGTGGTGTACCTGCTGTTCGACAACATCAGCTTCCTGGGCGGCGGGTACAGCTACGCCAAATGGCTCGGCCCGATCGACCTGGCGGTCGTGCTGATCGGGGTGGGCGCCGCGTTCTACTTCAAGAAGCGCCGGCCGGACAAGTACGAGCAAGCCGGGCGCCTCATCAACGATGGTCTCTGAGATCCGCGCGCGGAGGACGCCATGTTCGGAACGATCGTCGTCGGGGTGGACGAATCCGGCCACGCCGACAAGGCGGTGCGGGCGGTGGCGAAGATCGCCGCCGGGACCCGGGACGAGGTGCTGGTGTTCCACGGGGTGGTGCTGCACGCCAGCCGCGCCCAGCCCTACACCACGGAGACCCCGGACGAGGCCCAGCTGCTGGTGGACCGGTACGTCCAGCAGCTGACCGGCCAGGGCATCAAGGCCACCGGGCTGGTGCACCGTGAGGTGGAGACCGGCGTGGGCGGCGCCATGGTGGACGTCGCGCTGGCCCGTGAGGCCGGGCTGATCGTGGTCGGCACCCGGGGGCGCTCGGAACTGACCTCCATGCTGCTCGGCAGCGTGGCGCACGAGGTGCTGCACGCCTCGCCGCTGCCGGTCCTGGTGGTGCCGGAGCGGGAGCGGTGAGCGGCCAAGGCTCCAGGGGGCCAGGGCGGTAAGCGGCCAGGGCCGGGCCGCCCGGCCGGCCCGCTACTTCTTGCCGCGTGGGCCCTGGGCCACCGCGCCGATGGCGGGGGCCAGGACCAGCCACAGCCCGATCGTCACCACCATCGAGGTGAGGTAGCCGAACGGCCGGATGCCCACGTCGGTATCGACGATTCCGGCGAAGATCATCAACAGCCACGCGCTCACGAAGAACATCGGGCCGGCCGCCAGCAGCTTGCCGAAGGCATTCATCCCCGCGCTCCTTCCGGGCGGCTCGGATCGGCTCACAGCCGCCCTGCTACGGCGGCATCATCCCGCCTGCCGCGCCGGGCCGGCAGAGTCCAAAGCCGGCTGGCTGGACCCGGTTACGGGCGGGCGGCCGGGGCGAGGCTGGGTGGGCGGCGGACCGGCGGTCTGTTAGCTGCGAACCTAGCCGCCCCGGCGGCCTGTCCCGTCACCCAGCCGGCCGTCACTCGCGGCTGACGTCGCGGGCGCCACGCACCGTGGTCACCACCAGCCCGGCCGCGAACACCAGCCCCGCGCACACCGCGCCGCCGAGGTCGTGCGGCGGGCGGCCGGGCCACAGCCACGGCGTGGCCCAGCCCGCGGTGAGGCCGATCTCGGCCAGCATCAGGTAGCCGAGCGGGCCGAGCCAGGCCAGCAGTCCCCCGGTCGCCACGGCCAGCAGCAGGCCCAGGCCGGCCAGCCCGGCCACGTTGCGCAGCAGGTCCAGGGGGCCGCCGGCCAGCCCGGCGGCGGCGGCCCCGGCGGCCAGTGCGCCGACGGCGGCCGCGGTGAGCGCCACGGTGGTGCCGAGCCTCAGGTAGGGCAGCCACCGGCCGGTGGCGCGTTCCGGCTCGCCGAACGGGCTGTGCGTGCTGACCGCCACCACCGCGGCCGCGCCCGCCTCGATCAGCACCGGGACGGCCTGGGCGGCGGAGCCTTTGCTGCCCAGGTTCCAGTGCCACACCAGGGCGGCCCGCAGGGCCAGCCCGCACAGGACCAGCGCGGCCAGCGCGGCCGGGACCCGCCGGGAGGCCAGGAACAGCCAGGTGAGCCGCAGCCCGGACCGGCGCAGCGGCCGGGGGGTGGGGGCCGCGGCCCCACCCGCGGCCGGTGTCGCCACTCCCGCCGTGGTCACCACGGGCCGCCATTCGGACAGCGGTGTACTTTACCCCCCGCAGCGGGGGGGTAAAGTACACCGCTCCCGCGAGCCCCCGGCACCGCGATCACGGCAGCTGCGCCAGGGTGAGCCGGCCGGCCCGCAGCGCGGCCAGGTGAACGGCCAGCCAGGCGTGCCGGCTGGCGGCGGGCAGCGCGGCGAACCGCTGCGCCGCCGCGTCCACCTGCGCCTGGAGCGCGCCAGGCAGCGGGACCTGGATCAGGCCATGGTCCCGCTGCGCGGCCAGCGGTACCCCCGCATCGATCAGCAACCCCTCCTGCACGGCCACCCGGGCCGCCACGGCCGGGACCGTGCCGCGGTCCGGCAGCGCGGGTGCGCCGGTAGCGGGCTGACTCGCCCCGGCCGGGACGAAGGCCGCCACCAGGGCGCCCTGCAGGCTGGCGATGAACATGCCCCGGGTCTGCCCGAAGGCCCGGGCCGGCACCTGGTCGGCGGTGTAGGAGAACACCCGCGGCGTGCCGCTGATCTCCCCACCCGGCATCCAGTCCGGGAGGGCCTGCCCGGCGGGCACCAGGGTGCCGCTGGCCACCTGCTGCGCCCGGGCCGGGGCACCGGGCAGCCCGGCCAGTTCACGCAGCACCGGACGGAGCGCGACGGTTACGTCGGGCAGGAAACCCTGGAACGCCGGGTGGATGCACACCGGGACCCCGGCCACCGTCTGGCATGCCGGCGTATAGGGCAGCGGCCGGTCGCTGGCCGCGTCGTGCAGCGCCGGGATGATCCAGGCGCCCTGCATGCCGGGCGGCGCGGTGGCGCTGGGCGGCTGGCTGGTGCCCGGGGTGGCCTGCCGGGCGGTGCCGGCCAGGACCGCCGCGGTCACCGCGGCGGCGGCCCCGGCCGCGGTGACCACGGCGGCAGCGCCGCGCAGCCCCGGGCCGATCCCGGACCAGCGGGCCAGCCCGAGCACGCCGAGCGCGGCGACCATCAGCCCGAGCAGGAACAGGAACTGGACGATGGCCACGTCCGGCGGGTAGGCGTAGAACACGCCCGCGTCGTTGGACGGCACGTAGGTCGTCGGGGAGAGCACCGCCAGCGCGGACGACCGCCCGACCGCGTTGCGGAAGCCCTCCAGGGCGAGCAGGAACGCGGCCACCGCGGCCAGCGGCGCGGTGAACCGGCCGGGGAACAGCGCACCGGCCGCGAACCCGAACGCGGCCAGCGCGGCCAGCTCGGCGCAGCTGACGGTCACCGGCCACCACGGCGGCCCGCCCCAGGTGGCCTGGGTCGCGGTCACCCCGTACAGCACGGCCACGCCGATCAGGAAGCCGACGATGGCCCAGACCGTCGTAGCGGCCCAGCCGGCCAGCTGGCCAGCCCACCGCGGCCGCGGGGTCGCCTCCACCAGGTCGAGGGTGCGGCGGCGGCCGTCCCGCGAGCCGACCCAGGCCGCGATGCCGACCACGAACACCACGAAGTCGGGCAGCATCTTGTTCGGCAGCACCGAAGCCCGCACGTACCACACTGCCGGATAGTCCATGGCCGTCCGGAACGGGTCGAACACGAACAGCGCGGCCAGCAGCGGGAACGTCCACGGCATGGGGCTGCGGCGCAGTTCGAGGCGGAGCAGCCGCCACGCCGTCACCGGGGATGGGGGCCGGAGGGCGGCCGGCCGGCTGCGCGCCGGGAGCTGGGTCGCGGTCATGACCGGGCCTGCGCCAGCACCGCGGTGTACCCGCGCTCCAGCGGTGCGTCCCCGGTGCCGCCTTCCTGCCCCCGGGCGGTCAGCTCGGCCGGGGTGCCGTGGAACACGATCTTCCCATCGTGCATCAGCGCCACCTCGGTGCAGGCCGCGCCGACGTCCTCGACCAGGTGGGTGCTGACCACCACGGTGGCCCGCTGTCCCAGCTCGCGCAGCATGGCGCGGAACGACACCCGCTGCTCCGGGTCCAGCCCGGCCGTCGGCTCGTCGAGCAGCAGCAGGTCCGGGCCGTTGACGATGGCCTGCGCGATGCCCACCCGGCGCAGCATCCCGCCGGACAGGGTGCGCAGTTTCGCGCGGGCCTTGTCCCCGAGGCCCACCTGCTCGACGGCCTCCGCCACCGCGCGCGGGACCCGGGCGGCCGGCAGCTCCTTGAGCAGCGCGAAGTACTCGACGAACTCCACCACGGTGAAGGACGGGTAGTAGCCGAGGTTCTGCGGCAGGTAGCCGAGCCGGCGCCGGATCTCCCGCCGCGGCCCGTAGCTGCCGGGATCGCGGTCGAGCAGCCGCAGCGTGCCTGCCGACGGCGGGATCACCGTGGCCATCATCCGCAGCAGCGTGGTCTTGCCGGCCCCGTTCGGCCCGAGCAGGCCGAACACCCCCGGCCCGGCCTGCAGGTCCACGCCGGCCACCGCCTGGGTGCGGCCGAAGCGCCGGGTCAGCCCGGCGGTCTCGATGTTCATGCCGTTCCTCTCGGGATGCGGGTCACGTACAGGGCGATCGCGATCCCGCAGGCCGCGATGGCCAGGTAGGGAAGGACCAGGACGGGATCGGTGATCGCGGTGAGGGCCTGGCCGTCGGCGGCCTTCCCGGCCAGCACGGTGATGACCCAGCCGCCCAGCCCGGCCGCCACGCCGGCGTTGGCCGAGCGGGCGACCGTCGCGGTGGCCAGGGCCAGCCCGCACATCGCGGTCATCGGGATCAGCCAGCCGAAGGTGAGCGCCGCCGCGGCCCCGGACACGGCGGAGGCAGCCACCCCGAGCAGGCCGTTGAGCGCGAAGACCGCGAGCGCGCGGACCAGCAGCACCATCCGGTCGCTGACCGGCAGGCTGCAGCACAGTTCCCAGGCCGGGCCGATCCCCGGCCCGTAGGCGTAGGCAATGCCCGCCGCGGCCAGGGCGGGCGCCGCCAGCGCCACCCAGGGCGTCCCGCTGGCCCGGGTGGCCGCCGCCCCGGCGGCCAGGACGACGACGGTAGCGATGATCCAGCCCAGCAGCAGCGACGGCGTGGTCAGCAGGGCCCGGGCCAGCCCCGGGGAGCGGAGCAGCCGGGCGGCCAGCCGCTCGGCGCGCCCTGGGTGACGCCGCCACACCTGCGCGGCCACCCCGGCCCAGACCCGGTCCAGGTCCACGTCGCGGGGCCGGTGCGGGTCGTCCACCTGGCTCATCGGCCGCCTCCTTCCCGGGCCGGCTGGCGGCGCAGCGCCGCGCGCAGCTGCCGGCGGGCCCGGTGCGCGCGGCTCTTCACCGTCCCCACCGGCACGCCCATCAGCTCGGCCACCTCGGTGACCGGGCGGTCCTCCAGGTACATCAGCCGCCAGGTCTCCCGGTCCGGGCTGCCGGCCGGCCCCAGGGCAGCGACCGCGGCGGCCAGATCGGCGCGGGCCAGCGCGGCATCCGCCGGATCCGGCTGGCCATGCCCGTCCAGCGCCGCAGGCAGCTCCAGCGGGGCCGGGCCGCGGCGGCGCAGCCACAGCGCGGCCTGCCGCCGGGCGATCCCCCACAGCCAGCCGCCACCCGAGCCGCTACCGCCACCCGGGCCGCTCGCGCCGGCCAGGCCGGCCGGCGGCCGGTAGCCTGGGGCGCCGCGCCACACGGCGAGGAACGTTTCCTGCAGCACGTCCTCGACCTCGGCCGCGGGCAGCATCGCGCGCAGCCGCGCGGCCAGCCACGGCGCGTGCCGGGCGAACAGCTCCCGGAGCGCGACGTCGTCGCCGCGGGCCACGGCCGCGATCAGCTCGTCGTCATCCATATCCATCGCATCTCTATTGCGCTGCGGCGGCGGCCGGTTCGCGCCGCCCGGAATCTCCCGGGAGCGAAAGTCGGCCCGGCCGGCGCCGCGGCGGCTGGACAATGTGAGCATGGCGCAGGCAGCGACAGAACGGGAGACCGGCGGCCGGCGGCCCGTGGCCGCGGGCGGGGTGGCCGCGGTCGCCGCGGCCGCGGTCGCCGCGGCCGCGGCGGGCTGCGCGGGCGCGCCCGCCGCGCACCCGGCGGCGGCCACGACCCCGCACCACAGCGCGGCCAGCAGCGGCCCGGCCGCCACCCGGGCCACCGCCCGCCCCACCCCGTCCGGCGGGCCCACCGTGCTGCCGGTCCCGCCCGCGCAGGGCCACCTGCCACAGACCCGCGTGTTGCCCAGGGCACACACTCCGGGCTTCGCCGCGGAGATGACCGACCTGTGGGCGGCGGTAGCCAGCGGGCACGCCGGACTGGCCGCCCCGTCGTTCTTCCCGCTGGACGCCTACCGGCAGATCAAGGCCATCTACGACCCGGCCGCCGATTGGCACGGCCGGCTGTTCGCCGACTTCCGGCTCGACGTGGCCGCCGCGCACCGCTACCTGGGGCCGCATCCGGCGCGGGCCCGGCTCGTCCGGGTGCTCGTGCCGTCCGCGGAGGCGGCCTGGATCCCGCCCGGCGTGTGCTCGAATTCCGGCGGGTACTGGCACGTCGGCGGCGCCCGCCTGGTCTACGAGCAGAACGGCCGGCTCCGCTCCATCGGCATCGCCTCGCTGATCTCCTGGCGGGGCCGGTGGTACGTGGTGCACTTCGGCGCGGTGCTGCGCAGCGCGGCGGCGGGTGTCGTGGACCAGCCCGCGGCCGGGCCCGGGGTCCCGGGGCCGCCGGGCGGCTGCTGACGCGGCGGCGCGGCGGCGCGCGGGGTTACCCTGGTTGCCCGACGACGGGGGCGGCGGTACGGGAGAGGAGCGTCCGTGGACTGGAAGCTGGAAGTGGTGGTCATCCCGGTCAGCGACATCGACCGGGCCAAGGACTTCTACGTTGGGCAGCTGGGCTTCCAGCTGGACGCCGACACCCGGCCGACCGAGCAGATGCGGGTGGTGCACATGACACCGCCCGGGTCGGCCTGCAGCGTGGTGGTGGGCCCGGTGCTGATCAGCGCGGACGCGCCAGCGGGGCCGCGGGCCTCGCTGCAGCTGGTGGTCAGCGACATCGAGGTCGCGCACCGCGAGCTGGCCGGGGACGGCATCCCGGTGTCCGACATCCAGGTGCTGGATCCCCGGGACGGCGGCAAGTTCTGCTTCTTCACCGATCCCGACGGCAACAGCTGGGCCGTTCAGGAAGTCCGCCAGCGGGTCGGCGCGACGCTGGACTAGCGGCGCGGGTGCAGCCGACCGCCGACAGGCAGAGGGCCAGCAGCGGGATCAGTGCGGCCACCAGCGCGCCGGCCGCCAGGAACAGCAGCGCCAGCCCGATCATCAGCGGCGGGATACACCAGGTCACCGGGTGCGGGCCGCGCTGCCGGGCCCAGACCGGGAAGGGCGGGCTGATCCCCGCGATCCGCGTCACGCTGGTCTCGGTCACGGTCACCTCGGTCCCGTCGGCCGGCAGGTCGGCGGTGAGGTCATGGAGCTCCCCCCAGGTCCGTGCGGCATAGGCGGTGCTGGAGCGATCACCCAGCTCGGCGAGGGTGAGACGGCCGGCCACGTAGCCGCGGCGCAGGCGTTCCACGGTCGCTTCACGGTCGGCATCCGAGGCCCGCATCCGGTACTGGCTCAGCGTCATCTAGCTGGTCCTCCACTCCTTATTACCGGCGGCGCCGCTGCGGCTACCCCGCGGACCGCCGAATATGTCGCCTAACGATATTAATGTCCCGGTTTCCCGGGCCGCGGCCCGGAACCGCGCGCTGGCGCCGGCCCGGGCCGCGCCCCGGCCCTAGCGCGGCCCGGCGTGCCGGTGCAGGAAGTCCAGCGTGCGCTGGTTGAACTCAGCGACGTCCTCGTAGATCGGCGCGTGCGCGCAGTCGTCGAACTCAGCCAGTTCGGCGTGCGGGATGGCCTCGGTGAGCGGCCCGGCGAAACGGGTGGACGTGACCACGTCGTGCCGCCCGAAGGTGATCAGGGTGGGAGCCTGGATGGCGGGCAGCACCGGCCGGGCGTCGTGCGCCAGCACCGCCTCCGACTGGCGCAAAAACGCGTCCACGGGCGGCATCGGGCGGCCGCGGACGAACTCGGCGAGCGAGTCGATGTAGTCCGGCCGGGCCGCGTACAGCTCCGGGGTGAAGCACCACGGGAAGATGCCCTTGATCACCATGTCGGTCACGCTGCCCAGGCCCTGTGCCATGATCCGCCACCCCTCGACCACCGCGGCCAGGTAGGGGTCGGTGGCCGGCCAGGCGCTGTGCAGCGACAGGGAGGTGACCCGGGCGGGGTACTTGGCCGCCAGCCACATTCCGGTGGCGGCGCCGAGCGACAGGCCGGACACGTGGGCCGCCGCCAGCCCGGCCGCCTGCATGAAGGCGGCGATGTCGTCGGCGAACAGCTCGGTGGAGTAGGCCCCGGCCGGCTTCCCGGACCGCCCGGCCCCGCGCAGGTCCACCGTGAAGCAGGTGAAGTGCTTGGCGTAGTCGGCCACCTGGAAGGCGTAGCAGGCCTGATCGGCCGCCAGGTAGGGGATCAGGACGAGGGGCTCGCCCTCCCCCTGGACCTCGTAGTAGACATCGATCCCGTTAGCCTGCACGACTGGCATCGCGATTCCCTCCCCGCTCCGGCCGAAGCCCGCGGCGTGTGCCGCTGCACCGATCCTGCGCCACCCGCCGCCGCGACGCCAGGCCCGGGCGCCGGCCGGCGGCCGGTGCTGTTCCAGCTGCCCATCTTCGTCCGCAACATCGCCCACGCCAGCGCGGGGACGGTAGCCGAGGCCAGCGGCACCGTCACCCTGGCGCCCTCGGTGCGCACCGTCGTGGTCACGCTGGACCGGCCAGCCCGATGATGGCCGGCCGGTCCAGGTGTGGCTGGCCCGGCGCCGGGTAACGGCTGCATGCCAGGCACGGCCAACCACACGGGAGGAACCTTGAGCGAGTTCGAGAAGCTGGCTGGCGACGCGGAGAAGTACGCCCAGCAGCATCCGGAGCAGGTGGAGAAGGGCGAGCAGGCGGCGGAGCGGAAGCTCGGCCTGCCGGAACAGGGCCAGTCCGGGTCGGGCCAGTCCGGCCAGGACCAGCCGGGACAGGGCGAGTCCGCAGCGGGCCAGTCCGGCCAGGACGCCGGGACCGGCGGGGAGGACCAGCAGAACAGCGGCTACGGCGGCGGCCAGTAACCTCGTGCCGGGCGGCCGCCGCGCACGGCGGCCGCCCGGCACCGGTCATCCGCCGGCCCGCAGGTCAGCGAGCGGGTGACGGTTACCAAGTCGATGCGGGACGCTTACCTCCGCGGCCGGCACTGACGCTTTCCCCGCCACTCCGGCCATGCGACGCTGGGTGCGTGTCCAGTTACGCTGCCGTCGTCGCCATCGCTGTCTCGCTGCTCGGGGCCTTCTACTACGCCCGCTGGCTGCGGGCGGAGCGGAGCCTGAAGGGCGCCAAACGGGACAAGAACGCCGCGGGCAAGAACGCGTGGACCGCCCGGCTGGTGCTGGTCGGCGTCGCGGCGGTGCTGGTGGCCGCGGTCCGGGCCTGGCTGGCCGGGAAGGGCCGGTAGGTGTAGCCGGCGGCCCGCCCGGTAGGCGGGTTCACGATCGGGCCGTCGTCGCCGCGGCGGCCCCGCCGCAGCTCAGCCGGGATGCCGGATCCGGCGGCCGGTGATCCGGCCGGGCCGGATCCGCAGGTAGGCGTCCTTCGGGCCGGGGGCCCACGGGGTGACGCCCGCCTGGGCCACCGCGGCGCGTTCCGCCGCCGACGTCACGTGGTGCGCCGAGCCCTGGATGAGCACGCTCCACCCCTCCCGGACGGTGGCCTGGAGCTGGTCCACCTCGAAAGCGATGCGGTACTCGGCGTCGTCGATGCCGGTCCGCAGATCCTCGTCCATCGGGCTGCCCTCGCCGGTGCGGAACACCACGCTGCCCGCAAAGAACCGGTAGTTCACCGGCAGGATGGTCGGGCCGAACCGGCCGTTGTAGGCGATCCGCCCGACCTCCTGGCCGGCCACCAGCCGCAGGCATTCCGCCTCGTCCAGCACCTCGGCCACGGCGGCCGGCGGGGCGGCGTCGTCGGGCATCAGGATGCCTCCAGGCCCGGTCCCGGCACCGGCCACGTGTGCACCGGCTCATTGCTATGCATGTGCTCAATGTACGACTGGGTCATCAGCCGCAGCGCCTCGGCCCGGTCACCGGCCGCCCCGCTGAGCGACCGCACCGCCGCCACCTGCCAGGCGGCGCCGGTCTGCCCGGTCAGGCAGCGCTGCTCGATGATGCCGAGCAGCCGGGCCGCCTGCTCCCCGGCCACCCCCCAGGCGGCCAGGCCCCGGCGGGCCAGCGGCAGCAGGCGGCGCAGCACCAGCTCGGCGGCCGGGACCTCACCCAGGCCGGGCCAGTACAACTGGGCGTCCAGCCCCAGCCGCGCCGCCTCGTGCAGGTTCTCGGCCGCGGTCGCGAACGACATCTGGGTCCAGATCGGCCGCTGGGCCTCGGCCAGCGCCCGGACGAGTCCGTAGTAGAACGCGGCGTTCGCCAGCACGTCCGCAACCGTCGGGCCGGCCGGCAGCACCCGGTTCTCCACCCGCAGATGGGGATGGCCACCGACGGCCGCGTACACGGGGCGGTTCCAGCGGTAGATCGTGCCGTTATGCAGGCTCATCTCGGCCAGTTGCGGGATGTCCCCCCGGTCCAGGACGGCGGCCGGTTCCTCGTCCTCGCAGATGGGCAGCAGCGCCGGGAAATAGCGCAGGTTCTCCTCGAACAGGTCGAACACCGAGGTGATCCAGCGCTCGCCGAACCACACCCGGGGCCGGACGCCCTGCTGCTTGAGCTCGTCCGGCCGGGTGTCGGTGGCCTGCTCGAACAGGGTGATCCGGGTCTCGGCCCACAGCCGCCGGCCGAACAGGAAGGGCGAGTTGGCGGCCAGCGCGACCTGCACCCCGGCGATCGCCTGGGCGGCGTTCCAGTAGGCCGGAAACGCGTCCGGTGACACCTGCAGGTGCAGCTGGACGCTGGTGCAGGCCGCTTCGGGCGTGATGCTGCCCGCGTGCGTGAGCAGTTTCTCCGGGCCCTCGATGGCGATCCGCAGGTCCTCCCCGCGGGCGGCGAAGATCTGCTCGTTGAGCACCCGGTACCGGGCATTCGCCGACAGGGCGCCCTCGTCCAGGTGCGCCTCGCGCAGCGTCGGCAGGATGCCGATCATGACCAGGCGGCTGCCCGCCCCCCGGGCCTTGGCGTCGGCGCCGTTCAGGCTGCCCCGGATCTCCCGCTCCAGGTCGGCCACGGCGGCACCCGCCAGGCGGCGCGGCGGCACGTTGATCTCCAGGTTGAACTGGCCGAGTTCGGTGGCCCAGGCTGGGTCGGCGATGGCCGCCAGCACCCGTTCGTTGCGCATCGACGGGTCACCGTTGGCATCCACCAGGTTGAGCTCGATCTCCACGCCGACCTGGGCCGGGTCGTCCTCGAACCGGCGCTCACGGAGCATCCGGGCGAACACGTCCAGCGAGCGCTGCACCTTGTCCCGGTATTTCCGCCGGTCGGCGCCGCTGATGCTGATCGGCTTGATGTCACGCCCCATGAGCCCCCGCCCGCTGCGATAAGGGACAGCACATACCCGGCCAGGTACCCCGTTCCGCCGGGTCACACGCCCAGCCGGGCCAGGCCCGTGATTCATCCTGGTGCGCGACGATAGGGGGATGCCAGTCATCGGTGTACACGGGGCGGAGCTGTAC
Source organism: uncultured Actinomycetes bacterium (assembly GCA_963837515.1). Lineage (GTDB taxonomy): Bacteria > Actinomycetota > Actinomycetes > Streptosporangiales > Streptosporangiaceae > RYN-230. Next base: position 352,960 of record CAWINT010000005.1, on the reverse strand, counting down.
TACGAGGACACCGGCGGGAGCGGTGCGCCGCTGCTGTTCCTGCACGGTTTCCTGTTCGACGGCCGGCAGTACGCGGCGCAGGTGGCCGCGCTGCGGGACCGGTACCGCTGCCTGACCCTCGACTTCCGCGGCCAGGGGCGGTCCGCCCCGGCCGCGCGCGGGTACCAGATCGAGCAGCAGGCGGCCGACGTGGCCGCGGTCATCCGGGCACTCGGCCTGGCGCCCGTCCACCTGGCCGGGCTGTCCATGGGCGGCTTCGCCGCCCTGCGCATCGCCGCCCGCCAGGGCGGTCTGGTCCGGTCGCTGATCCTGCTGAACACCAGCGCGGCCGCGCACGCCCGCGGCAAGGTCCCAGCGCACCTCCTGCTGACCGCGCTCGGGCGGGTCGCCGGGGTGTCCGGGCCGCTGCTGCCGGCCCGGGTCGAGCAGGAGATGTACGGCCCGGCGTTCCGCACCGACCCGGCCCGGGCCGCCGACCGCGCGGCCTGGCGCGAGCGCTGGGCCCAGGCGGACCGCGCGGTGCTGGCCAAAACCATGCTGGGGGTGGTGTTCCGCCCGGACATCCGCGGCGAACTGGGCGACATCACCGCGCCGACGCTGATCATCGCGGGCGGGGCGGACGCGTCCCTGCCGCCGGCCCAGTCCCGTGAGATGCACGCGCTGATCCACGGATCCCAGCTCGTCGAACTGCCCGGTGCGGGCCACAGCTCGCCGATCGAGGACCCGGCCGGGGTGACGGGCGCGATGGCCGCGTTCCTCGCCGCGCAGCCCGGCTAGCCGGGTGGTCAGTGCGTCTGCTCGTACTCCGCCACAACGGCGGCCGGGATGCGGCCCCGCTCGCTGATCTGGTGCCCGTGCTCCTTGGCCCACGCCCGGATCTCGGCGGTGTGCTGCCGGTCCGCGGCCCGGCGCACCCGCCGCCGCGGCGCGGCCACCGCGCTGCCCCGCCGCGCGTGCTCGACGAACGGCTGCACCCGGTTCCGCAGTTCCTCGGCGTGGGTCGCGCATACATCGATTTCGTATGCGGTATTACCGACGCCGAACCGCACGGTCTCCACCGCCTCGACGTCGCCGTTGCCATGAAGGTCGCACAGCAGCAGGACGCTGACTTTCTGGGCCACGTTGATCCCCTCCCCTATTTGGCAGCGCAGCCTAGCAGACACACCCCGGGGTGGCAGCTAGGCCCGGCGGGCGCCAATAAAAGAACCGGCCAATCTTTGGCCGGCCGTGCCATGCCGCTAATGAATCTCACGGAAAGCTATCGCATGACACATCTGCGCGCCGGCGCCCATACCGCGGGCGCGCCGCAGTTATTCGGCGGGAAGGGGCCATCCCCGATCATGACCGGCTGGCCCGGCCGCGGGCCCGGAAGCGGGATCTTCCTTTACCGCCGTTGACGCGCCGGGGCTACCGGCCGCGCTGCCAGCGGGGCTTGCGCTTCTCCAGGAAGGCGCGCATGCCCTCGCGGGCGTCAGGCAGCTGGCTGGTGGCGGCCATCACCTCGACCGCGTACGCGTACGCCTTCGGCTGGTCGAGGTCGATCTGCGCGTACAGCGCCTGCTTGCCGATGCCCTTGCTCTCGGCCGACCCGCGGGTGACCCGGTCCAGCAGGTCCGCCGCCGCGCCGCCCAGGGCGGCCGCGGGCACCACCTGGTTGACCAGCCCCCAGTCCAGCGCGGTGCGGGCGTCGATGACGTCGCCGGACAGCGCCAGCTCCATGGCCCGCTTCCGGCCCACGTTCCGGGCCACGGCGACCATCGGCGTGTGGCAGAACCAGCCGCCCTTCCCGCCGGGGGCGGCGAATCCCGCGTCCTCGCTGGCCACGGCGAGGTCGGCGGTGGCCACCAGCTGGCAGCCGGCCGCCGTGGCCAGGCCGTGCACCCGGGCCACCACCGGCTGCGGCACCTGCTGCATCAGCGTCATCAGCTCGGTGCAGGTGCCCAGCAGGGCACGGACCCCGGCCAGGTCGGCCCCGGCCACGTCGGCGAAGTCATGCCCGGCGCTGAACACCGGCCCGCGGCCGGCCAGCACGATGCCCAGCGCGTCGCTCTCCCCCACCTGCCGGAACGCGGTGATCAGCTCCTGCATGTGCGCCAGCGACAAGGCGTTGCGCCGCTGCGGCCGGTTCATGGTGATGGTGGCGAACGGCCCGGACCGCTCCACCAGGATGTGCTCGAATGCCATGGCCGCCTCCCTGCCGCCGAGCCTACGCGCTCAGGCCGGCCCGTCGATGACGGCGAGCACCTCGTCCAGGGCGACCGGCGCCCCGGCCCGGGCGCTCAGCTCGGCCAGCCGCCCGGCCAGCGGCGCGACCACGGTGTGCTCCATCTTCATCGCCTCCACCACGACCAGCGGCTGGCCGGGCCGTACCTGCTCGCCGACGGTGGCCCGCACCGCCAGGACGGTGCCGGGCATGGGGCTGCGCACCACGCCCAACGACCCGTCCGGCCCACTGCCGTCCCGGCGGTCCGCGGGCGTCGGGGCCACCGCCCAGGCGGCCCCGTCCCGGCCGAGCCAGCAGGTGGCACCGTCCCGGGCCCAGGCGTAGCGCAGCACCTCGCCGCCGTAGCCGAGCAGCAGCGTGCCGCCGTCCAGCGACGCGGTGGCCGGGAGCGGCGCGGCGCCGTCCACCGCGACCTCGGCCTGGGCGGCCGGGCCGCGCACCGCCACCTCGTGGCCGGCCAGCCGCCAGGTGGTCCAGCCGGGGCCGCCGAGGCGCCAGCCGTCCCGGATGTCCCACGGCCCGGCGCCCGCCGCCGCCAGCTCCAGGGTCTGGCCGAGGGCCGCCGCGGCCAGCACCCCGGCCGGCGGCCCGGCCGGCCCGGCTTCGCCGGCGTCAGCGGCGTGCCGTTCGGCCACGCCGGTGTCCAGCCGGCCGGCCCGGACCTCCGGGTCGGCCAGCAGCGACCGCAGGAACGCCACGTTGGTCCCCACCCCGAGTACCGTGTACCGGGCCAGCGCCAGGCTGAGCCGGCCCAGCGCAGCCGCGCGGCCGGTGTCCCAGGCGATCACCTTGGCCAGCATGGGGTCGTAGCCGCCGCCGACCACGCTGCCCGGGCTCAGCCCGGAGTCGACCCGGACCCCGGGCAGCCCGGGCTCGTCCAGGGCCAGCACCCGGCCACCGGTGGGCAGGAACCCCCGGGCCGGGTCCTCGGCGTAGACCCGGGCCTCGACGGCGTGCCCGGCGAAGGTCACGTCCTCCTGCCGGAACGGCAGCGGCTCCCCGGCGGCCACCCGGAGCTGCCACTCCACCAGGTCGAGCCGCCCCAGCCCGGCCACGGTGACGGCCAGCTCGGTGACCGGGTGCTCCACCTGGAGCCGGGTGTTCATCTCCAGGAAGAAAAACTCCCCGGGCCGGCCGGCCGGCACGATGTACTCGACCGTCCCGGCGCCGGTGTAGCCGGCCGCGCGGGCCGCCGCCACCGCGCTCTCGCCCATGGCGGCCCGGATCCGCTCGCCCTGCGGGTGCCCGGCCAGCAGCGGCGACGGCGCCTCCTCGACGATCTTCTGGTGCCGGCGCTGCAGGCTGCACTCGCGCTCCCCCAGGTGCAGCAGATGCCCGTACGCGTCGGCGAGGACCTGCACCTCGATGTGCCGGGGCCGGCTGATCCACCGCTCGACCAGCAGCGTCCCGTCGCCGAAGGCGGCCTGCGCCTCGCGCCGCGCGGCGGCGATCGCCTCGCCGAGGTCCGCGGCGGACCGGACCAGCCGCATGCCCTTCCCGCCGCCGCCCGCCGACGGCTTGAGCAGCACCGGGTCCCCCGCGCCCAGCCCGGCGGCCAGCGCGGCCGCGGCCAGCTCCGCGTCGCTCAGGCCGGCCGCCTCGCTGCCCGGCACGACCGGCACGCCCGCCGCGGCCACCAGGCGCTTGGCCTCGATCTTGTCGCCCATCGCGGCGATCGCCGCGGGGGGCGGCCCGACGAACACCAGGCCGCTGGCGGCGCAGGCGTCCGCCAGCGCGGGGTTCTCGGCCAGGAACCCGTACCCGGGGTGCACGGCCTCGGCGCCGCTGGCCCGGGCGGCGTCGATGACGTCGTCGATGGACAGGTAGCTGCGGACGCCGGCGGCGAGGTCGGCCGCCCGGGCGGCGCGGCTGCCGCGGTCTTCGGGCGTGACCGTGAGCACCGAGCGGATGCCGAGCCGGCGCAGGGTGCGGGCGATCCGGACGGCGATCTCACCCCGGTTGGCAATGAGGACGGTGCCGAACATGCTCACATCCGGAAAACGCCGTAGCCGGCCGGCTCCAGCGGCGCGCCCGCGCAGGCGGCCAGCCCCAGGCCGAGCACCCGCCGGGTGTCGGCCGGGTCGATGACGCCATCGTCCCAGATCCGCGCGGTCGAGTAGTACGGGCTGCCCTGCTCCTCGTACTGCTCCCGGATGGGCTTACGGAAGGCGTCCTCCTCCGCCGCGGTCCAGGCGCCGCCGAGCTGGTCGCGGCGCACCGTGGCCAGTACGGCGGCGGCCTGCTCGCCGCCCATGACCGAGATCCGCGCGTTCGGCCACATCCACAGGAACCGCGGCGAGTAGGCCCGGCCGCACATGGCGTAGTTCCCGGCCCCGAACGAGCCGCCGATGATCAGGGTGAGCTTCGGCACCCGGGCACACGCCACGGCGGTGACCATCTTGGCGCCGTGCTTGGCGATGCCGCCCGCCTCGTACTGGCGGCCGACCATGAACCCGGTGATGTTCTGCAGGAATACCAGCGGTACCCGGCGCTGGTCGCACAGCTCGATGAAATGGGCGCCCTTGAGGGCGGACTCGCTGAACAGGACGCCGTTGTTGGCGATGATCCCGGCCGGGTGGCCGTGGATGTGCGCGAACCCGGTGACCAGGGTGGTCCCGTAGTCCCGCTTGAACTCGTGGAACCGGCTGCCGTCCACCAGCCGGGCGATGACCTCCCGGACGTCGTAGGGCGTCCGCAGGTCGGCCGGGACGATACCGGGCAACCCGGCCGGGTCCACCGCCGGCGGCTCCGGCGGGGCCACCGGCCACGGTGGCGGTGCCGCCGGCGGCAGCGTGGCCACGATGGACCGGACGATGCGCAGCGCGTCGGCGTCGTCCGTGGCGAGATGATCGGCCACCCCGGAAGTCCGGGCGTGCAGCTCGCCGCCGCCCAGCTCCTCCGCGCTGACCACCTCCCCGGTCGCCGCCTGCACCAGCGGCGGCCCGCCGAGGAAGATCGTGCCCTGGTTACCGACGATCACCGTCTCGTCGCTCATGGCCGGGACGTACGCGCCGCCCGCGGTGCACGAGCCGAGCACCGCCGCGATCTGCGGGATGCCGCGGGCGGACATGGTGGCCTGGTTGTAGAAGATCCGGCCGAAGTGCTCCCGGTCCGGGAACACGTCGTCCTGGCGCGGCAGGAAGGCGCCGCCGGAATCGACCAGGTAGAGGCAGGGCAGCCGGTTCTGCAGCGCGATCTCCTGGGCCCGCAGGTGCTTCTTCACCGTGACCGGGTAGTAGGTGCCGCCCTTCACGGTGGCGTCGTTCGCCACGATCACGCACTCCCGGCCGGCCACCCGCCCGATGCCGGTAATGATCCCCGCACCGGGCGCCTCGCCGCCGTACATCCCCCCGGCCGCCAGCGCGGACAGCTCCAGGAACGGGGCGGCCGCATCCAGCAGCGCGCCGACCCGGTCCCGGGGCAGCAGCTTGCCCCGGCCCGTGTGCCGCTCCCGGGCCCGGTCCGGCCCGCCGCGGGCGGCGCTGGCCAGCCGCTCGCGCAGGTCCGCCGCGAGCGCCGCGTTGGCCGCGGCGTTGCGCTGGAATTCGGCGCTGCCCGGGTCTGCCAGGCTGGCCAGCTGGGGCGCTTCCACCCTCACCTACCTGTTAATGAGCGTTAACCTACCGGTGCGGGTCCACAGTAACAGCGGGGCGGCCCGGCGGCGAGCAGGCCCTCAGGCGCTGGGCTGCTCCTCCCCCGGCGCGGCGGCAGGCGCGTTCGCGGGCGCGGCGGCGGCCGGCCGGGGGCGGCCCGTGGCGGCGAGCTCCGCCTGCTTCGGGGCGGCGCGCGGCGCCCGGTGCGCCAGCAGGAAGATCCCGCCGGTCATCACGGCCAGGGCCAGGGCCTCGGCCGCCAGGTCCGCGGGTGAGCTGGCGACCTTTTCGTCCAGCCAGACGTGCGCGATGCCGATCGACACCAGCGGGTCGACGGTGGTGATGATGGCCAGCACTGGGGAGATCAGCGTGCCCGCCTGGAAGGCGCTCTGGTTCAGCAGGAAGCCGAGCGGGCCGATGATGATCGCCGCGTACAGCGGCCACTGGGCGAGCGGGGCGGCGAAGCCCTGCGGCAGGGTGTCCGGCACCAGCTTGAGCAGGAAGGCGTTGACGCCGAAGTCGACGCCGCAGGCCAGGGCCAGCCAGAGCGAGCGGATGGCCCGCGGGCTGGCGCGGGCGGCGAGCAGGCACCCGGCGATGACCACGCCCAGCGCGGCGAGCAGCGGCACCGCGGACGCGAAGCTGACCGTCCCGGAGCCGCGGCTGGGCCGGGCGATGACGATGAAGACGGCGATGCCGGCGGCGCTGCACAGCACCCCGGCCAGGATGACCCGGTCGGGTCGGCGGTGCCTGGCCAGCACCGCGATGAGCACCGCGAACAGCAGGTTGGAGACGAGCAGCGGCTGGACCAGGGCGAGCGGGCCGAAGTGCAGCGCGACGATCTGCAGGATGTTGCCGAGGATCTGCACCACCAGGGCGATGCGCCACAGCCGCCGCCGGGAAAGGTCCTGCAGCAGCCGGGGGGACACCCCGCGGTCGGGCACCTCGTGGGTGGCCCGCTGCTCCATGACCGAGGACAGGCCGAACGCGATGGCGGCGATCAGCGTGACCACCACGGCGATGGCGGTATCGGCCATGCCTACCGCCCGCGCAGCGCGGCCAGGCCGGCCAGATCGTCCTCGCGGCGCTGCCGGGCCGCCCGGGCCAGGGCGGCGGCCTGGGCGGCCAGCGCGCCGGGATCACCGGCCAGGTGGCGGATGGCAGCGGTCAGGCCGGCCGCGTCGGGTGCCAGCCGGGCCAGCCCGGCCCGGGCCATCAGCTCCGCGTTCGCCTGGCCGTGCCCGGCGATGGGCTGGAACATGATGACCGGCCGGCCACTGCAGACCGCCTCCAGCGCGGTGGCGCCCCCGCCGTTGGTCACCACGACGTCGGCCGCGTTCAGCACGGCCGGCATGTCGTCGGTCCAGCCGAGCACGAGCAGCCGCTCCGGCGGCTCACCGCGGCCGAGCAGCTGGCGGCGCAGTTGCTCGTTCCGCCCGCACACCGCGATGACCTGCACGTCCGGGCTCGCCGCCAGCACCGCGGTGACCGCCCGGTCCACCCGGCCGAACGCCAGCGACCCGGTGCACAGCGCGGCGGTGAACCGGCCCGGCTCGGCGCCGAGCGCTTTCCGCGCCGTCGCCTGGTCGGCCGGCCCGAAGGCGTCCCGGACGGGCAGCGCGCCGACCGCGATCTTCGCGGCGGGCTCGGCCTGGGCGGCGACCGCCGCCGCGGCCGGGTGCATCACGTAGGTGATGTCCAGGTCGGGGTACAGCCAGGATGGATGCGGGCAGAAGGCCGGCACCCAGGCGCCGGCGGGCATCGGGAGCTGGCCGCGGCGGCGCAGCCAGCTCAGCCCCGCGCTGCCCAGCGGGTAGGTGGAGATGATCACGTCCGGGTCGGCGGCCTGGATGTGCGGGGCCATCCGGCGGCCGAACCAGGCGCCCATGCCGCGCCGGGTGGATTCCAGGTACCAGCGGTGCCGCCACATGGCGTCGAAGAAGAACTCGTACATCCGCGGCAGCCGTTCCACCTGGGTGACGTAGAAGCTCCGGGACAGCCGGGCGAACCCGGGCCCGGTCGCGTCCAGGGCGTCCAGCCAGCGCACCGCAGAGCCGGGCCAGGCCCGCCGGGCCGCTTCGGCCAGTGCCCGGCCGGCCGCGTTATGGCCCTCACCAATGTCGGCGCTCACGATGAGCGCCCGGCGCGGTTGCGTTGACATGACGGTTCGCCTTCCCCCAGGACCGGCATTATCACGGCTTAACGGGACACAGATATCGCATCACGACCGGGGCCGCCGCGAGCGGTGGGGCCGCCGGCTGGCCCGGCGGCCCTCGGTTAGGCTGAATCTGACTAAACCCTCCCTTTCCGGTGCCTTTGCCTGGCGCCATGGCGCATGGGGCTGCCCGGGCCGGGTAGGGCTGAGCGGCCTGACAGATCACGCGACCGGTGGGGGTCCCATCACGAGCCGCCGAACGGGACCGGCGAGCGCGGCACCGCGCCCGCTGCGGGCCGAGGACGCCCTGTTCCTGCATGCTCAGACACCTTTTCTGTGCCAGCAGGTGGGCGCGTTGCTGCTGCTCGATGCGGCCGCGCCGGAGATCAGCAAGTTCCGGGCCGCGATGCAGCCGCGCATCGAGGCGGTACCCGAGCTGAACCGGAAGCTGGAGCGGCCGCCCGGCGGCTGGCGCCGGCCGCACTGGGTCACCGACGACCCGGCCGACTTCCCGGCCCGGATCCGGGAGGTCAGCCTGGGCCGGCCGGGCGGTCCGGGCTCGCTCGGTGAAGTCGTGGACGCCTTTTTCTCCACGCCATCGGACCCGGGCCACCGCCCGTGGGAGATGCTGCTGGTGCCCGTGGCGCCTGCGGGGCGAGCCGCGGTGGTGGTGAAGGTGCACCACACCATCGGTGACAGCCACGCCATCATCGGCGCCCTGGCCAAGCTCTTCGACGCCGCCACGGAGCGGCGGCCGTCCGCGGCCCGGGCCGCCCCGGTCCCGCGGCGCCACGGGCACTGGCGGAGCCGGGCCGTGGCCGCCGGGCGGGCGCTGCGCGGCCTGTGGCATCTGGCCGCCGCCGGGAACGCGCCGGCCATCGCCGTGTGCGGGCCGTTCACCAGCCCCCGCCGCCGGTTCATCCCGCTCGGCCTGCCCGCCCGGGAGGTGGCCCGCACCGCCCGGCAGCTCAAGGTGGGGATCGCGGACCTGCTGCTGGCCATGACCGCGGAGGCGGTGAGCCAGCTGCTGCGCTCGCGGGGAGAACAGACCACCGGGCGCAGCATCCGCATCGCCTTCCCCCGGGCCCGGACCCGCGGGCCGGACGGCCAGGCCGCGGGGAACCGGTCCGCCGCCGTGTCCCTGGACCTGCCGGTCGGCCCCCTGTCGCCGGCCAGCCGGCTCGCCGCCGTCCGCGGCCAGGTCGATGTGCACGTCGGCCGGGGCGAACCGGACGCCGCCGCGCTCATCTTGCGCGCGATGAACTTCCTGCCCCCGCGGCTGCAGCAGCGCAGCGCTGCGCTGGTGTATCACCGGCGCTGGTTCAACATGCTGGTGTCGGTGTTCCCGGGCATGCGCCAGCACTACCGGCTGCTGGGCGCCCGGGTCACCGAGGTCTACCCGGTGCTGGCGCTGGCCGACGGGGTGGGCCTGGCTCTGGGCGCGATGACCTGGGCGGGAACCATGGCCGTGGGCATCCTGGCGGACGCGTCGCTGGTTCCGGATGCGGACGTCTTCGCCGCCGAGTTCAGCCGGGCCTTCGCCCACTACGCCGAGGCGGTCGGCCAGCCGGTGGGCTGAGCCACCAGCAGGCGGTCCGCAGGAAGCCCAGCGCCCGGCTGAGCAGCCGGGACACCCGCATTCCTCGGCGCCCTCGCCCTCGCCCTCCCGCACCGCTGGGGAACCGGACAGAAATATCGTTACACGATGTACCGTACCACCAGCTATCTGGGGTAAACACATGTTTGGCGGGCCGCTGACTGGGGAGACGGCACAGTCGCCAGGGACGGTGCCTCCCGGCCGCGACCAGCTGACGTCGTGCGGGTTCACCAGGCAGGGAGTGTGTCGTGCGGCTTGCAGCAGGCAGGAACTCAGGGCAGGCAGCGAAGCCGACCGGGGTGGCGCTGGTCACCGGCGCGTCCTCCGGCATCGGGGCGGCGGTGGCCGAGCGGCTCGGTGCGGACGGCTGGCAGGTGCTGCTGTCCGGACGGGACAAGCGGCGCCTCGACGAGATCGCCGACCGGTCGCGGGGCACCGTGCTGCCCGCCGACCTGGTCGTCCCGGGAAGCACCGACGACCTGGCCAGCGCCGCACTGCGGGTCGCCGGGTCGGTGGACCTGCTGGTGGCCGGCGCGGGCATCGGCTGGGCCGGCTCATTCGCCTCGATGCCCCCGACGGCCATGGACGAGCTGGTCACCGTGGACATGCTGGCCGCCATCCACCTTGTCCGCCGGTTGCTGCCCACCATGCTGGAGCAGCGGCACGGCCAAATCGTGCTGGTCGGTTCGATCGCGGGCGCGGTCGGCGTCGGCGGCGAGGCGGTCTACTCCGCGGCCAAGGCCGGCCTCGGTGCCTTCGCCGAGGCGCTGCGCTACGAGCTGCACGGCAGCGGGGTCGGGATCACCCACGTGGTGGTCGGGGTGGCGGACACCCCGTTCTTCACCCGGCGCGGCGCGCCCTACACCCGGGCGCGGCCCCGGCCGCTGCCCCCGGAGCAGGTGGCCGCCGCGCTGTGCCACGCGGTGTCCCGGGGCCGCCAGGAGGTCTACGTGCCGGCCTGGCTGCGGCTGCCGGGCATGCTCCGGGTGACCGTGCCCGGCCTGTACCGGCAACTGGCCGTCCGCTTCGGCTGAGCGCGGCCGGCCCGACCGGACGGCCCTGGTCAGGCTCCGGGCTGCCCCGCGCCGCTGTGCCCGGCCCGCTCGCCATCGGGCGCGAGGTCGTTGAGCACGGCGGCGAGATGATGCAGCTCCGCCAGGTGGGCCTCGGTGAGCGCGGTCACCAGGCGGTCGCCCTTCGGCGTCAGCCGGACCCGGACCACCCGCGCGTCCTGCGGGTCCGGGGTGCGCCGGACCAGGCCCGCCGCTTCGGCCCGGTCGACCAGCTCGACGGCACTGTGATGGCGCAGCAGCAGGTAGCCCGCGAGGTCGCCGACGGCAGGCGGGACGTCTTCCGGATGGCCCTTCACCGCCACCAGGAGCTGATGCTGGACATGGGTCAGCCCCGCGGCCCGGGCCTGGTTCTCGCTCCAGTGCTGGAAGCGGCGCAGCCTGACCCGGAAGGCCAGCAGGTGCTCAAAGTCCTCGCGGGTCGGTTCAGGCAGGCCAGCCTCCCGGGATGCGAATGATGAGCCGTGATGCCTGATCCATGAATACCACGCTGGTGCCGGCCAGCGGGCCGATGTCAGCCCGTTTCCCGCCAGATGGCCGGGGCGGCCGGGGCCGGTTCAGCGCGCCCGGCCGGCCGCCCGGCGGGCCAGCACGGCCACGGTCGCACCCCCCGCGAGGACCGGAGCCGCGGGCGCCAGCGCCCGGGCGACCCGCCGGCGCAGCCCGGGTTGCGGCCGGGACGGCGGCACGGCTCGCGCCCGCCCCGGTCCCGGCGGCTGGGCCAGCGCCATCACCTGGCCGACGTGCAGTGCGCGGCGGCCGGTTCCGGCGTCGGCGATCTGGGTCTTGCAGGAGAACCCGTTGGCCACGATGAGCGTCTCCGGGCCGGCCTGCCGGACCGCGGGCAGCAGCGCCTGCTCGCCGCACTCCATGGAGATGCCGTACTTGCCGGATTCGAAGCCCCACGAGCCGGCCAGCCCGCAGCAGCCGCCGCTGACTTCCCGCACGGACAGCCCCATCTGCTCCAGCAGCCGCTGCTCGGGCTGGATGCCGCCGGTGGCCCGGTGGTGGCAGTGTCCCCACAGGACGGCCTCGCCCTCCAGCCGCGGCGGCTCGATGCCGTGCGCGGTGAAGAACTCGGCGAAGTGGTAGGAGTTGCGGGCCAGCCGGTCCGCGTCGTCGTCGTGCGGCAGCAGCTTGCCCAGCTCGTCCTTGAACACGGCCAGGCAGCTCGGCTCCATGCCGACCACCGGGGTGCCCGCCCGCACGTGCTCCCGCAGCACGTCCAGCACGCAGTGCAGGTAGCGCTCGGCGACGTCCAGGAAACCGTAGTCATACAGCGGCCGGCCGCAACAGACGTGCTGCTCCGGCATGATCACCCGCCAGCCCGCCGCCTCGATGGCCTCGACGCAGGCCACGCCGACCTCGGTGTGGAAGTGGTTGTTGAACGTGTCCGGGAACAGCACCATCGGCCGCCCGTTCGGGTTCGCCGTGCCGCCGCGGCGGCGGAACCACTCCTGCAGCGTCATCGGCGCGAACTCCGGCAGCGGGCGGCGCTGGTCGACCCCGGCCACCAGCTTGGCCAGCCGGCTCAGCCCCGGCGTCTGGGTGACCGCGTTGGCCAGCTCCGGGACGCGGCTGGCCAGCCGGGCCGCCTGGTCGATGAAGCCGAACGCGTACGCGTACCGCGGCCGCCACCGCCGGGCCGACTTGTAGTGGTGGTAGAGGAACTCGGACTTGTAGGTGGGCATGTCGACGGTGACCGGGCAGTCGCTGGTGCAGCCCTTGCAGGCCAGACACAGGTCCAGCGCGTCGTAGACCTCCTTCGACTGCCAGCCGTCGGTGATCACCTCGCCGCGGAGCATCTCGAACAGCAGCCGGGCCCGGCCCCGCGTGCTGTGCTTCTCTTCCCGGGTGACCTGGTAGCTGGGGCACATGGTGGGCGATCCCTCCGGCACCCGGCACTTGCCCACACCGACGCAGCGCAGCGTGGCGTGCGCGAAGTCGCCCTTGTCCCGCCGGTAGGCGAACTTGACCGGCGGCCGCGCCGGGTTGTAGTCCGGGCCGAGCTTGAGGTTCTCGTCCAGCCGGTAGGGGTCGACCACCTTGCCCGGGTTCATCTTCCAGTCCGGGTCCCAGATGCGCTTGAACTCCCGCATCGCCTCGACGATCGTCGGCCCGTACTGCCTGCCCAGCAGTTCGGCGCGCTGCTGGCCGTCGCCGTGCTCGCCGGACAGCGTGCCGCCGTACGAGCTGACCAGGTCGGCGGCCTCTTCCAGGAAGGCCCGGTAGTTGGCGATCCCGTCCGCATGGCGCAGCTTGAAATTGATCCGGCAGTGCACGCAGCCCTGGCCGAAGTGCCCGTAGAAGGCGCCCTTGAGGCCGTGCCGGTTCATCAGGTTCCGCAGGTCAATCACGTACCCGCCGAGCTTGCTGGGCGGTACGGCCGAGTCCTCCCAGCCGGGCCAGTTGTCTTCGCCGCGGGCGAACGCGGTGGAGCCCAGCCCAGACTCGCGGATCTCCCACAGATCCTGGCTGTGCCCGCCCTCCTGCTTGCTCTCCTCGATGTGGATCCGCTCTTGCGGGTATCCCTTCTCCTTCATCAGCCACTGCGCGAAGGCACCGGCGGTGGCCTCCGACTCCTCCTGGGTGTCCGCGCCGAACTGGACCAGCAGCCAGGCGCGGGAGTCCCCGTGCGGCAGCTCCTTGATGTCCTCGACGTTGAACTGCTGCGCCTGCTGCTCCTCGATCAGCTCCTCGTCGAGTCCTTCCAGCCCGATCGGGCGCCACCGCTCGATGATCTCCATGACGTGCTCGGCCGCGTCGGCCAGCACCGGGTAGCCGACCACCACCAGGGTCCGCTGCAGCAGGGCGGGGGTGAGCATGAGCACCGCGCGCAGCACGGTGGCACAGGTGCTCTCCGTGCCGACCAGCGCCCGGGCCACGTTGAAGCCCTTCTCCGGCAGCAGCTCGTCCAGGTTGTAGCCGGACACCCGGCGGGGCACCTCGGCCACCGACGGGTAGCGGGCCCGGATCTCGTCCGCGTACTTGTCCCGCAGGTCGCGGAGCTGGGCGTAGATCTCCCCCTTCCGGCCGCCCATGGCGATGATCTCGTCGAGCTTGTCCTCCTCGCCGGTACCGACCCAGAACCGGCTGCCGTCGTAGGTCACCACCTCCAGGGCGTGCACGTTGTCGGACGTACGCGGCCCCGGCCCGTAGAGCTGGGACTGCACCGAGTGGATGCCACAGGAGTTGTTGCCGAGGTTGCCGCCGATCACACAGCGCGAGTGCGACGACGGGTCGGGGCCGAACACCAGGCCCTGCTGCCCGGTGTGCTCGTTCAGGTGCTCGTTGATGACCCCGGTCTCGCAGCTCACCAGCCGCCGGTCCACGTCCAGCTCACCGATCCCGGTGAGGTACTTGGAGTGGTCGATGACCACCGCGTAGTTCACCGTCTCCCCGGACAGGCTGGTGCCGCCGCCGCGGTTGCAGATGGGAGCGCCGAACTCATGGCAGACCCGGTGCGTGGCGACCACATCGTCCAGGGTCCTGGGCACGACCACGCCGATCGGCACCTGGCGGTAGTTGGAGGAATCGTTGGCGTACATGGCCAGCGACGCCTTGTCGAACCGGACCTCGCCCGCCGTCACGTCGCGCAGGGCGCGCTCCAGCTGCGCCACGTCGATCCGGATGCTGCCCCGCGGGGCACCCGGGATCGCCGGGTCGGTCTTCGCCGGGACTTCTCGGGTGTGCCGCGGCGCCAGCTCAGTCATGGCGGTCTCCTTGCATCCGGTCGGTGGCGGCCAGCCTCTAGGCGCGGTAGCGCTCCAGGTCGGGCCATTTCACGTCGAGCCCGAGGCCCGGACGGCCCGGGTCGGGACGCAGCGCCCCGCCCTGCGGGCTGAGCGTGCCGTCGAAGGCGATGTCCTCCAGCCGCACGTGGGTGTGGAAGTACTCCAGGTGGCGCACGTGCGGCACGGCGCAGCAGGCGTGCGCGCTGACGGCGGGCGCGCAATGCCCGGACAGGTCGATCTGGTGCGCCCCGGACAGCCCGCCGACCTGCAGCACCCCGGTGATGCCGCCACAGCGGGTGACGTCCGCCTGCAGGCAGTCGACCGCGCCGAGCAGCGCGGCGAAATCGGGCAGCTGGAAGCCGTACTCCCCCGCGGCGATGTCCAGCCCGGCCGGGCCGTGCTCCCGCAGCAGCCGCAGTCCTTCTTTGTCCTGGGAGCTGACCGGCTCCTCGAACCAGCACACCCCCCACTCGGCGGCGAACCGCTCGGCCCAGTACCGGGCGGCCTTGCGGCTCAGCGCGCCGTTGGCGTCGGTGAACAGTTCCACCCCGTCCCCGGCCTCCTTGCGCACCGCGGCCAGCCGCTCCGGGTCGGCCGCCGGCTCCCGGGATGTCTTGATCTTCATCCGCGGGAGCCCGGCGGCGGCCCACTGGCTGACCTGCTCGGTGAGCCGGGGCAGCGGGTAGTTGGTGAACCCGCCGCTGCCGTAGATCGGCACCTCGTCCCGGAACGCCGGGAGCACCCGGGTCAGCGGCTGGCCCAGCAGCTTGGCCTTGAGGTCCCACAGCGCGATGTCGACCGCCGAGATGGCCATCGAGCCGATGCCCGGCTTCCCGGCGTTGCGCAGCTCCACCTGCATCGTCCGCCACGCCGCGGCGGGCGCCAGGGCGTCGGCCCCGGTGACCGCCCCGGCCAGCTTGGAGCTGACCAGCCGGGCGGCGGAGACGTCGCTGTAGGTGTAGCCGATCCCGGTCTGCCCGCCGGCCCGGGCCTCCACCAGCACCAGCGTGGTGGAGGACCAGGTCAGCGTGCCGTCCTGCTCCTGGCCGCCGGGTCCGTCGGTGGGAACCTCGAAGGCGTGCGCGGTCACCGACTCGACGGGAACTGCCCCGCTCACTGGTCCCGGCCGGGGAGCTGCTCGTAGTACTCGGCCAGCTTCTGCCGGAATCCGCGGCTGGCCAGGCCCATCCGCTGCTCATCGTGCAGCGCCGCCTTGGCCGACTTCTTGGCCTGCGACTTCATGATGTGCGGCGGCAGCGGCGGGATCTCCGGGTCGGTCTTGAACTCCAGCAGCACGGGGACGTCGCTGGCCAGCGCCTCGTCCCAGGCCGCCCCGACCTGGTCCGGCTTCTCGCAGTAGATCCCGCGCAGCCCGACCAGTTCGGCGTACTTGTGGTACGGGATGCTCGGGATGCCCTGGGATCCGGCGAACCGGGGATCCCCGGCCATCGCGCGCTGCTCCCAGGTGACCTGGTTGAGGTCACCGTTGTTGAACACGGCGAAGATGAACGGCGGCGGGCCACCGAGCCGGTCCAGGTACCGCAGTACCGTGATCATCTCGTTCATCCCGTTCATCTGGAACGCGCCGTCGCCCTCGAACGCGATGACCGGCCGGTCCGGGTAGGCGAACCGGGCCGCGATCGCGTACGGCACCCCCGGCCCCATCGTGGCCAGCGTCCCGGACAGCGAGGCCTGCATGCCGTCGCGCACCGCGATGTGCCGCGCCCACCAGTTCGTCGCCGACCCCGAGTCACTGGTGAGAATGGCGTTCTCGGGCAGCCGGGGCGAAAGTTCGGCCGCCACCGACTGCGGGTTGATGAGCCCGCCGAAGCTCTGCGCGGCCCGGTCGGCCATGATCCGGTTCCAGGTGCGGACGTTCTTCTCGATCTCCTCGCGCCAGGACCGGTTCTCCTTGCGCCGCAGCAGCGGGATCAGCTGCTTGAGCGTCTCCTTGGCGTCGCCGACCAGGTGCGCGTCCATCGGGTAGCGCATGCCGATCAGGCTGCCGTCGATGTCGATCTCGACCCCCCGGGCCTGCCCTTCGTTGGGCAGCCACTCGGCGTAGGGGAAGCTGCTGCCGATCATGAAGAACGTGTCGCAGTTCATCACCATCTCGTCGCTCGCCTTGGTGCCGAGCAGCCCGATCGGACCGGTGACGAACGGCAGGTCGTCGGGCAGCACCTCCCGGCCGAGCAGGGCCTTGGCCACCCCGGCCCCGAGCAGTTCGGCGACCTCGACGACCTCGGCCTGCGCGCCGGCCGCGCCCTGGCCGATCAGGATGGCGACCTTCTGCCCGGCGTTCAGCACCTCGGCCGCCTTGTGCAGTTCGGCCTCGTTGGGCAGCACCCGCGGCCTGCTCCAGCCCACGCTGGAGTACACCGCGCCGTGCTCCCTGGGCGGCGACGGCTCGGCCGGCTCCTCCTGGACGTCTTCCGGGATGATGATGGTGGACACGCCCCGGCGGGTCAGCGCCGTCTTGAAGGCGCGGTCGATCACCTGCCGCGCCTGGGCCGGCATCATCACCGTCTGGCAGAACTCCGACACATCGGCGAACAGGTGATCCAGGTCCACTTCCTGCTGGTAGTGAGTGCCCAGGGACATCCGCTTCTGCTGGCCGACCACGGCGACCACCGGCTGGTGGTCCATCTTGGCGTCGTACAGCCCGTTGAGCAGGTGGATGGCGCCCGGGCCGGAGGTGGCCATGCAGCAGCCGACCTCCCCGGTGAACTTGGCGTGCGCGCAGGCCATGAACGCGCCCATTTCCTCATGCCGCGGCTGGATGAACTCCGGGTCGCCGCCGGCCCGGCCGAACGCGCCGAGCATCCCGTTGATGCCGTCCCCGGGGTAGCCGAAGACCCGGTGCACACCCCACTCCCGAAGGCGGGCCAGCACAAAATCCGAAACTTCCATCTCTTGCAGCCTCCTGATTAGTCCCCGGGTCACCTGACTGGACGGGCCAAAGACACGGCCGCCGGTGCGCCACCGCCGTGGCGCCGGTGCCAGGCCGCACTGGCGCAATAGGCAACTACATCGTTGGCCGATATTTCTGCTACCACCTGCGGTGATCCCTAAACGGGCCTTTCCCGGGGGCCATGCTGGCCACGCTGCGCCGCCGGCACCAGCCAGGCCCGCCTCAGCGCTCGTCGGTGAACCTGGTCTGCTCCAGGTCCAGGGTCCGCTGCAGCTGCCGCCGGATCTCGTCGCTGATGGCGCCGTCGGCGTAGAGCCGGGCCAGTTCGGCGTTCTCCGCGGCGATGATCTCGTCCCGGACGTCGCGCTCGGACCCGGCGTCCGGCGGGGCGGACCCGTCGCTGTCGAGGCGCCCGCGCGCGTGCCGGGCCCGCGTGTCCAGGGTGCGCCGCAGCCGGTCGATGACCGCGTCCGGGACCTCCTGCCCGGCCGCGATCTCGTCGAGCCGGGCGATCCCGGCTTCGGCCAGCCGGAGCCGGGCGCGGGCCTCCTCGTCCCGGGCCGTGGCGGACGACCGCGCCACCGACGTGCGGCGGACCAGCGGCTCCAGGGTCAGCCCCTGGACGATCAGCGAGACCGCGATGACCACCACCGAGATCACCATGACCACGTCCCGCTGCGGCAGCGGGGCACCGCTGGCCGTGGTCAGTGGGATGGACAAGGTCGCGGCCAGCGGAACCACGCCGCGGGTGCCGGCCCAGGACACGACGGCGGGCACGGTCCACGTCGGCCGCCCGGTGCCACGCCGCCAGTGGACGGCCGCCCACAGCGGGAACACCCAGGCGATCCGGGTGACGAGCAGGGCCGCGCTGACCGCCAGGACGGCCAGCGGCCAGCGGGCCGGGTGGGACAGGCCGCGGATCAGCGTCGGCAGTTCCAGCCCGATCAGGCTGAACACCACGTTCTCCAGCAGGAAGATCAGCGTCTGGTAGACCGAACGCACCTCCAGCCGGGAGCGCGCGGTGCTGATCCGGGTCCGGCGCGTGCCGATCACCAGGCCGGCCACGATGACCGCCATGACCCCGGACAGACCCAGCCCCTGGCCGAGCAGGTACGCCGCGTAGGGGGTGATCAGCGCGACCACCGACTCCAGCACCGGGTCGGTGATCCGGCTGCGGATCGGGATGACCACGGCGGCCACCGCCGCGCCGGCCAGGGCCCCCCCGCCACCCAGCTTGACGAACGCGAGCACGCCGTGCAGCAGGATCCCGCTGGCGCTCCCGGCGGCCGCGCCAGCGACCACGACCCCGACCGCGATCTGGAACAGCACCAGGCTGGTTGCGTCGTTGAACAGGCTCTCGCCCTGGACCAGGGCCTGGATCCGGGACGGCAGTGACAGCCGGCGGCCCAGCGCACTGACCGCGACCGGGTCGGTGCTGGCCAGCACCGCGCCCAGGACGAAGCCCATGCTGAGCGGGATGGCCGCCACGCCCGCGGAGACGAAGGCCACGGCGACCGCGGACGCCAGGACCAGCCCCACCGCCAGCACGGCGACCTGCCGCCACACGACGCGCAGATCGCGCCAGGGCAGCTCGTCGGTGGCCTGCCACAGCAGCGGCGGCAGCACGACCAGGCTGACCACCTCGGGGGGAACCCGGACCGGAGGCAGCCCCGGGATCAGCCCGATGGCCACTCCGGCCAGCACCAGCAAGGAGGGTGCGGGGACGCGCAGCCGCTGGGCGAACGCCGCGACCACCGTGCCGATCGCTACGAGCCCGAGGACAATCTGCAGATCGTGCACGCCGCTCCCCGCCCTGTCGACTGCTGCCAGTAGTGCCGACCAGACTTCCCGGCGCGCCCAGATACCACTATCTCAGGGCACCCGGCCGGGAAGCAGCCCGGCCGGGTGCCGGCCGCCCGGCCGGCCCGGGCGCAACCCGGCCAGCCAGCGCGGCGGACGACCTCGACTACTCGTTCAGCTCCTCCACGACCCAGTCCACCATGACGGCCAGCAGACAGGCGGCCGCGCCGAGGAGCAGCCCGATCCGTGCTTCCTTACCCATGAGGTACCTCCGATGGGATTGGCAATGTGGTTCCTCCGGCTTCCCCGGCCGGGCAGCGTCAAACAGCGGCGCTCCGGTCATCCGCCGTAACCCGGTCACCGGCCTCGCCGATCGCCCGGACGGAAGCGTTGGCCGTGGCCACATCGCGGGGGTAGGTGCGCAGGGCGAGCAAGGCCAGCAGGCCGGCCAGCACCACGGCGACCAGGAAGACCAGGAACGTGTACTCCAGCCCGGTGGCGTTGCCCGCCGCCACCCCGGAACTGCCCGCCTCCGTCCCCGCGGCCGAGCTGGGGCCGCCGAAGACGTACTGCGACACGTAGCCGAACAGCAGCGGCGCGGCCGCCTCGCCCAGCGAGCGGAGGGCGGTCCGCACCCCCTCGGCCCGGCCCCACAGCCGGGGGTGGATGATGTCCAGCCGCGCCGCGTCCAGCGGCGGGTTCGGCGCCCCGAGCAGGAAGGCGCCCACCGTGAGCAGCGGGAGGGCAATGGCGACCGACGTCGTGACCAGGGCCGGGGCCAGCACGGGAGTGAGCGCGAGCAGGCAGACGGCCGGCACCAGCACCCGGGCGCGGATGTGCCCACGGCGCAGCAACCGGTCGGCGAACCGGCCGCCCGCGTACACCCCGGCCAGGGCACCGGCCCCGAGGACGACGATCAGGGTGGTGGCGACCGGCTTGCTGACGCCGTAATGCCCGATGGCGAAGAGGATGGCGAACGAGCGGAGGCCGGCGAAGTAGAAGTAGCCGAGCGCCGAAGCCAGGATGATCACCACGTTGGTCCGGACCCGCAGCACGTAGCGCACCGCCCACCACAGCGGGCGGCCGGTCGGGTCCTCGTGCAGCACCAGGTCCGGCTGCGGCGGCACCTGAGCCTCCTTAACGGCGCGTCCGGCCAGATCGTCCGCGTCGCCCGCGCCGCCGTCCGGGGCGGCGTCACCCGAACCCGCACTGGCCGGGCCGTGCTGGTGGCGTGCCTGGGCCTCCCGCGCGTCCGGGATGTCCGCCGCCCCGGTCTCGAGTCGGCTGGCGCCACCGCGGGCCGGCTCGGGCAGCCGCCACACCACCCAGGCCAGGGCCAGGCTCGGAATCGCCAGCCACCAGAACGCCACCCGCCAGGAGACCAGGCTGGCCAGATCGCCGGAGATCACGTAGCCGATACCGGTCCCTAGCAGGTCCCCGCCCAGGATCAGCCCGTACATCCGGCCCCGGTCGCCGGCCGGGAAGAAGTCGCCGGTCAGCGAGGCCACCGCCGGGCCCGCCGTGGCCGTCACGATGCCCAGCAGGACCCGGGCCAGCAGCAGCCACAGGTAGGAGGGCGCCGCCCCGGACAGCACCGTCGCGGCCGCCCAGGCGGCGATGCTGCCAGCCAGCAGCCGGGTCCGGTTGGTCCGGTCGGTGAGCACGCCGACCGGGATGGTGAACACCGCGCCGATCAGGCCCACGATCGTCAGCAGCAGGCCGATCTGGGTGTTCCCGACGTGGAAGGCCTGCTCCAGGTTGTTGGCCGTCGCCGAGATCGTGCCGGTGTCGGCGCCGCTGAGGCCGAGGACCGCGGCGAGGAGGAGCACCACCCGGGCCCGGGCCGGCCCGCCCACCGCGCTGACGGCAGTCTCCCTGATCCGGTGCAGGTCGCGCCGGGCGGTGCGGCCCAGCCCGTGCCCGGCCGCCATCAGTGGCCCGACGGGGCCTGGGCGGCCCGTTCGTCACGGGGCCCGGGCGCAGCCCCTTCCGCCCGGCGGCCGGATTCTTCCGCCTCCCCGGCCGGGCCGTCCCCGGCCGTGTCGTCCGCTTCATCCGCCGACGACTCGTCGGAGAGCAACGGCGACCGGGCCAGCATCAGCACGGCGGCCGACATGGCCACCCCGGAGACCACGGCCAGCACCAGGTACGGCCCTTCACGGACCTGCTCACCGAAGACGAGCACGCCCCACAGGATGGAGACGACCGGGTCGGACAGGGTCAGCCCGGGCTGGGCCGCGAGCAGCCGCCCCGCGTTCAGCGCCGACTGGACCAGGAACAGGCCCAGCGCCCCGCTGGCCACCATCGCGTACACCTGCCAGCTGGTGAACAGCTCGCCGAAGCCGCCGCCGGAGAACGTGGTCGTCATGCCCTTCATCAGGGCGGCGGTCAGCCCGAAGGCCGCCCCGCCGGCCACACCGAGCAGCGCGGCCCGGCGGCCACTGCTGCGGCCGCCGCCCGAGCCGCGCCGGGCCCAGGCCACCAGCGCCCCGACCAGCACCAGGTTGATCCCGGCGCCGATGACCCAGTCGTACCAGCGCACGCTGCTGGACCGGCCCGCGGATGGGGACAGCGCGAAGAGCAGCCCGGCCAGGCCGGCCGTCATGACCGCGGCCGGCACCCACTCCCGCCAGCCCAGCCGGGAGTGGAAGACCCGGGAGGCCAGGATGAGCGTGGCCGGCAGTTCGAGCACGAGGAGCGGCTCGACCACGCTCAGCTGCCCGGTGCCCAGCGCGGTGGCCTGGAGCAGGAAGCCGACGATGACCGCCAGCACCCCGCCGAACCACACCGGCTCGTGCACCAGGCTCCAGATCAGCCGCGGGCTCAGGTTCTGCTGCCGCGGCACCTCGCGGTTGGCCTTGCGCTGCAGCACCGAGGACGTCGCGTTCGCACACGCCGCGAGGACGGCGAGGAGATAGGTGAGCATGGACCCTCAGCCAGATGTCGGCCGGGCGGCCCGGTCAGTGGAGGCCGGGCGACGGCTTGCGGGGAGGTGGATGTAAAGGTCACGCCGGTCCCGGGCCCCGACGGCGTGCAGGTCCGGGACGGGCAACTGGTAACGGACCGGCCGCTGATGATCGGCGTACTGCCGGTTGCCGTTGTAGACGCTGTTGAAGCGCCACAGCATGCGCAGGAAGTTGGTCTGCCCGCGCAGCGCCAGCCGCCCGGCGATCCCCGCCGTCTGCACCAGGGTGCTCAGCCCCAGGTGCTTCCGGTTGATCACCGCCTGGGTCTTCACCAGTTCCTGGTAGAAGACCGGCAGCGGCAGCGTGGTCGGCAGCACCGCGTGCTGGATATCGAACAGCCGGTAGTCCAGCGTGGTGAGATCCTTCGCCGCGGTGTGCCAGATCTCGGTGCCCGGATACGGCGTCATCACGGTCAGGTGCACGATCTCGGGGACGCTCAGGGCGAACTCCCGGACCAGCCGGAACTGCCGGGTGTCCCAGGCCGGGTCCACGATCAGGTTGATCGCCACGGTGAGCCCGAGCCGGCGGGCGACCTCCAGGGCGCGCAGGTTCTCGTCCGGGCTGACCCGCTTGCGGAAGGCGTTCAGCCCGGCCTCATCGAGCGCTTCCATGCCGAGGAACATGTAGTTGAGGCCCAGCCGCCGCCAGCGCTCGAACACCTCGGTGTTACGGAGCAGCACGTCGCTGCGGGTCTCCAGGTAGTACTCCTTGCGGACGTGGCGGCGCTCCAGCTCGGCGGCGATGGCGTTACCGTGCTCCGGCTTGATGAAGGCGACGTCGTCCACGATGAACACGTTCGGCTCGGCGATCGCGGCCACCCCGGCGGCGGCCGCCTCGGGTGAGGCTTTCCGGTAGGACCGGCCGTAGAACGTCCAGGCCGAGCAGAACGAGCAGTCCCACGGGCAGCCCCGGGTGAACTCCACCGACGCGCACGGGTCGAGGATGCCGATGAAGTACCTGCCCCGCCGGCGGGTCAGGTCCCGGGCGGGCGGGCAGTCGTCGATGCTGTCCAGCATGCGCGGCGCCGGCCCGGCTCCCGCGGCGGTCACTACGCCTGGCAGCCGGTGCAGGTCGCCGTCCCGGGCCGCGTCGAGCAACGACGGTACGACGACCTCGCCCTCGCCGCGGACGACGGCGTCGATCGCCCCCTGCGACTGGGCGAGGATATGTGGCGCGATGAACGAGACAGAGTGGCCGCCGGCGAAGACGAAGGTGGCCGGCCGCAGCGACTTCACCAGCCGCGCCAGGTCCAGCACCTCCGGCACGTTGGCCAGGTAGTTCAGCCCGAACCCGACCGCCTCGGGCTGGAACTCCCGGAGCTCACGCGCCAGCTCGTCCTGGCTGAAGACCTGCAGGTCGATGAGGCGCACCTCGTGCCCGCCGGCCCGGGCCGCCGCCGCGACGCGCTCCACTCCCAGCGGCTCCAGCCGGAGAAAGATCTCGGAGTACATCAGGGCACTCGGATGGACCAGCAGCGTGCGCATGGGTTCCCCTCGCCTATTACGTCGTGAGGCGATTAATGTCGCCATGGGGAAGGAACTCTCCCCGGATTTCCTGCTCAAACGGGTCACGCCGCGATGTGCCGAGCCAGGCTGAACCGACCTGCCGGATGCCCGGGCCAGGGACATAAACCGCCCGCGGTCAGGCGGGGGTTGCGTTGGGTGGCCCGTGGCTGTGCAGGGTTCTGGTGCCGTCGGGGCTGGTGGCGGTGACGGTGCCGGTGGCGTGCAGGGTCAGTGTCCAGCCCCATCCGTGCACGGCGATCAGATGATGAAAGGCACAGAGCAGGATGAGGTTGTCCAGGCGGGTGGGGCCGCCGTCGGCGCGGGGGCGCAGGTGGTGGACGTGGCAGGCGGCGGGCTTTTGGTGGCAGCCGGGGAAGGCGCAGTGCCGGTCGCGGGTGGCCACCGCGCGGCGCAGGTGACCGGGAATCGTGGGGGCCGGGCTGCCGGTGTCCAGCGGCAGGCTGACGGCCGGGAACTCGGCGCCCAAAAGGTGGGTGCGCAGGAACGCGGCCAGGCCGGTGGGCCCGGACAGCACGTCGGCGGCGTAGCGCAGCAGCGGGCCGGCCAGCCGGGCCCGGGTGGCGGGCGGCAGCGGGCTGGCGGCCGGGCCGCTGGGGCCGCTGCGGGCGGGGGCGCCGTTGCATCCGGGGACGCGGCGGTGGTACAGCCCGGCGGCGGCGGCCTGAAACGCGGCGGTCAGGGTGTCTAACGCGGCGGGGTCGAGGTGGCCGGTGACGACCGGGGTGATCGCGGCGTCGCAGGCATACGCCGCGGCGGCCCGGCCGGTCAGCCAGCCGGGCTGCCCGTCCCCGGCCGCCTGCCCGGCGGCCCAGGCGGCTTCCGTCCCGGCGGCGCCGTCCAGGCTGCGCAACTGGCCGAGGGTCAGGTGCAGCTGGATGTGGGTGGGCTGCCCGGCCCGGTCCGGCACGAACCCTGAGGCGGCCAGGCGGCGGCAGGCTTCCTCGAGGGCGTCGTGGTGGCGCTGCCCCGCCGTCCGCGTATCCTCCGGGCCGGCCTTGGCGCCCAGCGCCTCCAGCACGGCCGTGAACGCCGCCGTGCACGCGGGGGTCAGGTCGCCGAGGAGCTTGCCCACGCCGCCGAAGGTCACATCCAGCCGCACGTTCCGCTCCGCGGGCCCGTTCCCGCCA
Source organism: uncultured Actinomycetes bacterium (assembly GCA_963837515.1). GTDB lineage: Bacteria > Actinomycetota > Actinomycetes > Streptosporangiales > Streptosporangiaceae > RYN-230. Next base: position 328,257 of record CAWINT010000005.1, on the reverse strand, counting down.
TCGCGGTCGGGGACCGCGGTGCGGCGGCGGATCTCCCCGGCTAACCCGGCCAGGTCCGCCAGGTCCGCGCCCGCCGCCGCGGCCTGCAGCAAGATCCCGTCGGCAGCCGGGCGGTGGCCCTCGGGCAGCAGGTCACTCCAGCGGCAGATCTCCCGCGCCCACGACGGCGACAGGCCACCGCCGGCGAGCGCCGCCGCAACCTCCGGGTGGGCGACCAGGCGCCTGCGCCAGCCCATCGCCCCCGCCGCCGCGCCGCGGGTGATCCGCGCCTGCCAGCGCAGCCACGTCCGCGCCGATCCCTGCCCGTCATGCTCATACCCGCCACCGGCATCGAACGCCGCCAGCAGCCGCGCGTGCGCCGCGGTGTGCGCCGCCTCCACCCGCCCCAGCCCCCGCAGGCACTCCGCCTGCGTGACGGCCGGCAGGGACGCGGCATCCACGGTGGCCAGGTAGGACAGCGCCGCCGACGCGGCCCGCACCGCATCCGCAGCCGACGCGAAGGACTCTCCAGTACACACGCTCCCTACTCCTCCCGCACCAGGTCCTGACAGTAGGACCAGCCCAACGGCCGATCTCGATGACACGTTCGACTCTACGGGCAGCCACCGACAAAGCGGTTCCCGGGAGGGCGAAGGATGCGGGTCAGATCGGCGCTGACCACCATGTTTCTGGTCTGGTTGCCGCTCGCACCGCCAGGCCATGCCTGCGACCAGCAGAAACGTGCGAGCCCATGGCTATCTGCCGCGCATCCCTGGCGCGGGGAGGTTTCCGCAGCCAATCAGGGACGCCAAAGAGGGTCACGGGGTCGCCCGGCAGCGGCCAGGACCGCGGCGACGACCCGCGCGACGGCGGCGGGCTCCGGAGTGCCGTCGGTGTCGGTGAACAGCAGGTGCACGGCGCCGATCAGGGTGGGGGCGAGCGTGCTGATATCGGCGTCGGCCGCGACGCGGCCCAGGTCGCGCTCGGCGGCGAGGTAGCCGACGACCATGGCAGTGGACTCGGAGACGAGCGGGATGCGCGAGCCGGTGGCGCCCCGCAGCCGGGCGCGCAGTTCGTTACGCGCGATGACCAGGCGGATAAGCGCGAGGATCGCCGGACTGAACAGGTCCGGGAGCGCAGCGGTCAGGTTGCCCGCGACGGTGCCGCTCCCCGCCATGGCGCGCAGGGCCGCCGCCTGGACGCCGATCCGTGCGACGCGGTCGAGCGCGAGCGCGGCCAGGAACGCGTCGAAGCCGGCGAAGTGCCAGTGCAGCACTCCCTTGGCCACGCCCTTCGCGGTCCGCGAACGCATCCAATAAATGGGCGCACGCCCACTTATAGTGGGCGCGTGGTCACTCTACCGTCAGGACCTGAGGGAACCGCTGAGACCGGCACCGGGGGCTACGACCAGGCGCAGGCATCGCATCTCCAGCGGCGGGTCGCCGAGGGGTTCGGTGCCGACGCCTGCCGCTACGACCGGGCCAGGCCCACCTACCCCGCCGACCTGCTGGACCGCATCATCGCCGCCAGCCCGGGACCCGACGTTCTCGACGTCGGGTGCGGTACCGGCATCTCCGCCCGGCTGTTCCAGGCGGCCGGCTGCCGGGTGCTCGGCGTGGATCCCGACCCGCGGATGGCCGAGCTGTCCAGGCAGGGCGGGACCGAGACGGAGATCGCGAAGTTCGAGGACTGGGACCCGGCCGGCCGCACGTTCGACGCGGTCATCGCCGCACAGGCCTGGCACTGGGTGGACCCGGTCGCGGGCGCGGCGAAGGCCGCCGCGGTGTTGCCCCCCGGCGGTCGGCTGGCGGTGTTCTGGAACGCCTTCGACCCGCCGAGCGACCTGCGCGAGGCGTTCGCCCAGGTCTTCCGCCGGGTGCTCCCGGGCTCGCCGTCCGGCGGCTTCTGGGCGAGGCCCGCCGTCGACGCCTACCGGGCCGGGTGCACGAAGGTGGCCGGCGTGATACGGCAGGCGGGGGCGTTCGGCGAGCCGGAGGAATGGCTGTCTTACTGGAAGCGGCCCTACACCCGGGACGAGTGGCTGGACCTGGTCCCGACCATCGGTGGCTTCACCCGGCGCCCTGAGGCCATCCAGCAGGAACTTCTCGACGGCCTCGGTGCCGCCGTTGACGCGGCAGGCGGCACCTTCACCATGTCCTACACGACGATCGCCGCCACCGCCGCCCGGCTGGCCTGGGTTCTCCCCGGGCGGGCCTGGCCGGATGGCGGCGCCGCCGAGGTCCGGGGCGGTGCGGCAGCAGCGGTTGCCGGGGAACCGGGAGCTGAGGTCATTGGTAGGAGATCATCACCGGCTGCGGGCGGTGCGCCATCGTCGGCCCCGGGCCCAGCATCGGGTGGTCCTTGACGTAGAAGTCCTTCCAGCCGAAGAACACCCCGGCCGGGGCGGCGCCCGTCACCGCGTTCCAGGTCTCCTGCTTGACCCCGGGGGTGCCCTGCCCGTCCATGTGGATGAGGATGGCCAGGTCGTCGTGCCGGGTGTCGAGCTGCTGCTCACCCTCGATCATCGAGAGCCGGAACTGGTGCAGCACGAGCAGCTTCTGTGGCAGGTGGTTCCGCGCGGTCAGCCCGGCCAGCCAGGAGACGACGCTGTTGACCTCGCCGATCCCGGCGCTGCCGATCTGCTGCAGCGGCCGCTGCCCGGGACCGAGCTTCCATTCCGGGTCCAGCGCCAGGCCGACATCGGGCAGCTTGAGCAGCGGCTGGTAGCGCCGGGCCTGGGTGAGCAGGCTGGCCCGGCCGGGCTGCAGGTCCAGCACCACGTACAGCCCGGCCGCCGTGGCCCGCCGCACCCAGGGCCGCAGCGTGGCCACCGGGGACTCGTACGAGAACGTGCCGTCCGGCCCCGGGGCACCCTGCGCGACGGTGGCGATGATCTCCAGCGTGGGCACGACCGGGACCGAGCTCAGCGCGCGGTACTGCCGGGCCACCCGCTTGGCCCGGGCGATGGTGGCGGCCAGGCCCTGCTGGCCCAGGACCCCCAGGCTGGGCGCACCGGGGTGGCCGTACAGGGCGACCAGCCGGTGCCCGGGGAACAGCACCTGGCCCCCGTCGGGCAGCTGAACCCCGGTCTCGGCCACGGCGAGCCGGGCGGCCAGCTGGCGGGCGGGGCCGAAACCGGCCCCCACGGCGAGCACCCGCTGCGGCCGGGCGGCGGCCAGCGTAGCGACGTCCGCCGGATCGGCCCGCGGGTCGGCGCCGTGCACCGTGATCAGCCGCGCCCCGGCCACCCGGGCGGTGCTGGCCGCGGCCATCGTCCCCGCGTCCGAGGCCGGGCCGCGCAGCAGCGCCACGCCGGACAGGGGTGCGGGCGGCCGGACCGCGGGCAACCCGGCCGGACGGCTGACCACCGACAGCCGCCGCAGGCTGGCCGCCAGTGTGGACCGCGGCACGCCGACCGCCAGCACGGCCCTGGTGTGCAGCGCGTGGATCTCCGCCCGGGTGGCAGCGCTGAGCCGGCCGCCCGGGGCCCCACCCGGCGCGGCCGCGGTCAGCAGCAGGGGCGCGTGGTGCCGCTGGGCCTGGCGGGCGGCGGCCCGCAGCCCGGCCGGGTCGCCCGGGTTCGCGACCACCACCACCGGGGCGGCGGCGAACAGGTCGGCGGCGGCGTGGGCGGCCACTGCGTCGGCCGGCCCGTCCAGCACGGCCGCGGCCGCCGCGGGCGGGTGGGTGCGGGCGGCCAGCAGGGCGGTGGGCCGCCGCGGCGGGGCACCCTTGCCGAGGCTCAAAGCCAGCGTGCCGGTCGCGATGCACAGCAGCACCGCGATCACCGCCGCGGTCCGCAGCAGCCGGGCGCGGCGCTGCTGGCTCCACCGGCGTGGCCCGGGGGCTGGCCCGGTGAAGCGCGGATCCTGCGCCTGGCGGACGGCCTGGGCCGCCAGGCGAGGCTTTCCCGGCATGAGGTGTCCCCTCGGCGCGACGACAAATGGCGGCCCGCTGAGCCGTAAAGCGCAATTCCTGATGGTACGGGCCGGGAGGTCCAATACGGGGATGTTCTGCCTGGCGCGCCGGGAATGGCGCCTACGGCGCTGGTCAGCTGGCGGGAGCCGGGACCGGCCCCGGCGCGGCTCCTCATCCCACAGCACCGCGCTGGCCGGCCGGCACCACGTGCGCGGCTACCTCCGGCTGCGGGTCGGGCACCCACCACGGCTCGCCGTTGAGCGCGCGCAGTTTCAGGGACGGCCGGGGCGCTCCGGGCAGACCGGTCATCTCGCGGCTATTACTCGATACGACCAGTCATAACGCCCAACGGCCCGCCCGGCGCCGGTGACCCGCCCGGCGCGCCGCCGGGCCGGGCCGCCGGGCCGGGCCGTCAGGCCATCGGCTGGCGGCCCACGCCGGCTGGCTCGCGGCCGGCCAGCAGCCAGCCGCCGACCGCGGCGATGAGCGGCATGCCGACCAGGATGAGCAGCAGGTTGGTGACCGGGACGGCGCTGAGGGCGCTGACCCCGTCGTTCTTGTTGTCCCAGGCGTAGCCGACGACGCCGACGTAGGCGGTAGCCGTGCCCAGCACGGCGCCCAGCAGGCCGAGCGCGCCGGCGGTGACGGCGGTGAGCGATCGGCGGGCCGTCGCACCCGCGCCGGTGGCGGCCAGCGTGCGCAGGTCGGCAGCGGTCTCACTGCGGATCAGGCCCACGCTCATGGCCAGGATGGCCAGGGCCAGCACGATGCCGAACACGGTGGCCCAGTTGATGATGGTCGCCGAGGTCGGGATGCTGTTCCTCGTCTCGATGGTCAGCCCCCCGGCGGCCGCGGCCAGCCGGGCGTTGCTGATCTGGGCTGCGGTCGGCGGGCGGGGCGCCTGGATCAGCCAGCCGGACGTGCTCGGGGTCAGCCCGAGCTCGTGCACGGCATGCTCGGTGAGCACCGTGTTGGGCGCCGACGTGCCCGGCGGCAGCGCGCCCACCTGCTGGATGACCGGGTTGGCCCGGCAGTCGCCCGCCGGGCACGGGTAGGGACTGGCCGAGCTGGCCCGCGGCGGCGGGCCGCTGCGGGCGAAGTAGTTGCCGTAGATCAGCTCCATCCGCGACAGGCCGGACAGCCCGGGCCGCATGGTGAGGATGTCCGCCGCCGGGTTCACCGCACTGGCTTTGATGCCGAAGGCCCGGAGCAGCTGTGGGGTGGCGACGTACACCGGCCCGGCGAACTGGCGGCCGCTCGCGTTGCGCACCACGGTGGCGCTGGTCGTCTCGAGCCGGACGAGGTCGTGCGAGCCGAGCCCGCTGGCGATGGCCTGCGCGGCCGCCGCCCAGGACCGGGCCTGCCGGGCGGTCACCGGCTGAGCGGACCCGTTGCCGGGCCCCTGAGATCCGTACGGGCCGTTGGGCGTGTAGACGAGGATCTGATCGGACGCCAGGTTCGGGCCGGCGTAGTCGAGCATGTTGCTGAACCGCTGGGCGGACAGCACGCACACCAGCACCGCGATCAGCACGCCCAGGCTGATGGCGGCCAGCGCCGATCCCGACCGGGCGCGGTAGCGGGCCAGGTCGCGCAGGGCCAGCCGGGCGGTGATCGGTGCCCGGCGGCCGGCCCGGCCCAGCACCGACAGGCAGAACGGGGCCAGCAGCACGATGGCGACCACCAGGCCGACCAGGCCGAACAGCAGCTCGGGCAGCCCGCCGCCGTGGCCGGACGCCGCCCCGGAGACGCCCAGCAGCACCGCCGCCGCGGCCAGGGCGATCACGCCGGGCACGGCCGAGCGGTGCACCTGCCGGGGCGGCGCGGGCCGCCCGGAGAGGGCCTCGACCACGGGGATCCGGGTGACCATGCGGCCCGGCCGCACGGCGGCCAGGTAGGCGGCGGCCACGGCCAGCACCATCGCCGCGGCGATGACCCCCCACGGCAGCTGGAACGGGGCGATCACGTGGTGCGCGCTGGACTCCAGGATGGGCCGGTACGCCAGCCAGGCGGCCAGCCCGAGCACGAACCCGGCCACGGCCCCGGTGACGCCCACCAGCATCGCGTTGGCCCGGACCACCAGCCGCAGGTTGGCGTCGGCGGCCCCCTGCGCGGCGAGCATGCCCAGCGAGCGCAGCCGGCGCTGGGCCAGCACGGTGAAGCCGGCCGAGGCGACCAGGGCGATCAGCAGCATGCCGATGGTGACCAGGGCCAGCACGATCGTCTGCGGGTTGAGCGCGTTGCCGGCCACCGCGGAGTGCGCGGTCCGGACGGTCGGCCCGATCCGCTGCGGCGCCGTGCCCGGCGCGTCGAACAGCACGGTGACCTGGGTGGGTCGGGTGACCTGGCCCGGGACCACGAGAGCGAACTCGTCCACCAGGTCCTGCGGGTTGCGTACGAGCCCGGTCACCCGCCTGCTGAGGCCGCCGTAGCGCCACGTGCGGCCGACTTTGAGCCCGAACGCGGACGCCACCCCGCTGGTCACCGCCACCTGGCCGGCGTTGGCCGGGTAATGCCCGCTGACCAGGGACAGCATCGGCTGGCCGTACGGCCCGTGCGGGTCCTGGGCCCGCAGGTCGAAGGTGGTGACCGAGCCGGGCACGGCCACGGTCTGGTTCTCGATCACGTCCACCCGGCCGAACCGGTGCCGCAGCGCGGCGATCTGGCCGGCCAGGTGCGGGTCCGGCGCGAGGAACGTGGCCTGGTCACTGGCCGTGCCGAAGCCGGCGTTGGCCGGCGGCGGCGTGGTCGTGGCCACCGCCGCCCCGACCAGGGTGGCGCCGACCGCGACGGTGATCAGGGCGAAGACGAGGAGCTGCTGGCGCCACTCCCCGCGCAGCAGCCGCCACGCCCAGCGGATCACCGCCCGGCGGGCGGGAACGCCCCCGCTGGCGTCGGTTCCCGGGCGCGCCGGGCGTTCCCGCAGGGCCGTGCTCACGTCCCCTGCCCCGGAGTGAGCAGGGATTCGGGGCCGGGCAGCGGCGCGGTCTGGTCGACCACCCGGCCGTCCCGCAGGAACACCACGCGGTCAGCCCAGGACGCCAGCTGGGCGTCGTGAGTGACCACGACCGCGGCCACGCCGCGCTGGCAGGCCTCGTGGATCAGCCGCATGACCGCTTCGGCGTTCGCCGAGTCCAGGGCGCCGGAGGGCTCATCGGCCAGCAGCAGGCGGCGGTCCCCCACCACGGCCCGGGCGATGGCCACCCGCTGCCGCTCGCCGCCGGACAGCTCGTCCGGGAACCGGGTACCGCGCTCGGCCATGCCCAGCCCGGCCAGCGCGGCCCGGGCCGCCGCCTGCGCGGCGCGGCCCGGCGTCCCGTCCAGCTCCAGCGGCAGGGCCACGTTCTCGGCCACGGTCAGCCCGGGCAGCAGGTTGAAGTCCTGGAACACGTACCCCACCGTGCGGCGCCGCAGCCGGGCCTTGGCCCCACGGGACATGATGGCCAGCGGGGTGCCGTTGACCAGCACCTCGCCGCTGGTCGGCTGCTCCAGGCTGCCCGCGATGGTGAGCAGGGTCGACTTGCCCGAGCCGCTCGGGCCCATCACCGCCACCATGGCGCCTGGCTCCACCACCAGGTTGATGTCGCGCAGCGCATGGACCTCGGCCGCCCCCTGGCCGTAGGACTTCGACACTCCGCGCATGTCCAGCATGGTCATGGTCGTATCCCCTCGGGATCGCAGTGTTGGGTGCGGCTCATCGCCGGGTCACCACCCGGCGCCGCAGGCGTGGCAGCCCCGCCGCGGCCACCGGGGCGGAGGGGGTCGCTGCGGCTCGCTTGATCCGGCCGTCCGCGGCGTCCAGCCAGCGCACCACGGCGTCGAGCCGGTACAGCTCCGCGTCCACCACCAGGGCCAGCCCGAGGTCGTCATCGGCCTCGGCTTCCTTGATCCGGGTCCACTGCTGCATGAGCTGCACCAGGTAGCGCCGGTGGACCTGGATCACTTCCCGCACGTCGATGCCGGGGACCCGCAAGGCCACCAGCACCTTCATCACCAGTTCATCGCGGGGCGGGGCCGCCAGGTCCGGCGGCGTGCGCAGCCAGCCAGCCAGCTCGTCGGACCCGTCGGCGGTGAGCCGGTAACTCTTCTGGGGGCCCTCATCCGCCTCGTCGCCGGACGCCACCAGCCCGTCACGCTCCAGCCGCTGCAGTGTGGTGTACACCTGCCCCACGTTGAGCGGCCAGACTTCGCCGGTGCCCGCCTCGAACTCCTCGCGCAGCTGCAGCCCGTACTTGGGTCCCTCGCTGAGCAGGGCGAGCAACGCATGCCGGACGCTCATAGCGCCGCTTCTTTCCGTAGCATGCTCGGCATAATACTCAGTATTCAACCGCACCGCCACCCCGTTCGGGACGCTTCGGCGAGCGGCGAGGACGTTCCTGCCTGGCGACCGGCACAGCGGGCCGGCTGGGCCCGTTCCGGCGCCCTGGAAGCACGGCCACCCGCGTTGCCATCCGGCAGGCGTTCACCACCGGGTTACCCGGCGTTCAAACACGTCGCCTAACCTGGCGCACGCCAGCCGGCTAACTGATCGAAATGTCGGGCCGATCTGTCAGGATATGATTGCCTTGCTATTGAGCTAGCTGGGAGGGGCCGGGGCACGCCCCATCCCGGCGCGGGCGAACCGGGGGCGCGCGCACAGATGGACGAACACGTGTCATCGCTGAGCACGGCGGCCCGTCCGATCGTGGTCACCATGCCCGCCGAGATCGACAACGGCAACGCCGCCGAGGTGAGTGCCCGGTTGTCGGCCGCGGTGAGCTCCGGCTCCCCGGTGGTCATCGCCGACCTCACCGGCACCACGTTCTGCAGCACGGCCGGCATCCAGGCCCTGGTCCGCGCCTCCGGGCACGCGGCCGGCCGCGGCGCGGCACTGCGGCTGACGGTTTCCCCGTCCGGGCAGGTGCACCGGGTGCTGTCCATCTGCGGGCTGGACGGCGTCCTCGCCTGTTACCCGAACCTGGGTGCGGCCATGGCCGGTGCGGCCCCGGTCGCCTGGTAACCGGGCGGTCCCCTCACCGGCCGCCGGATCAGCCGCCCGCAGGCTCGCGCCGGGCGGTTCGGGGGCCGGCGGCGCGACCTCGTCGGGAGTCTGCGGGGCGGCGTGCGGGCCGGCCGGCTCCGCCGCTCGGTCGCTGAACGTGACCTCCACCCGCTGCTCCTCGCGCCGCTGGTTCTGCAGTGCCTGCAGCGCCAGGCTGGCCCGGTCAGCCTCGGTGAGCGGGGGCTGGACGATGCTGCGCGGCCACAGCCGCCGGGTGAGCACCACGTTGATCTCGGCGGCGTAGACGGTTACCTCGACCACCAGGTAGATCCAGGCGACCAGGCCGAGCACGGTGGCGAACGCCGCGTAGACCGAGTCACTGTGCAGGAAGTGGTGCACCAGGTAGGTGCCGAGGATCTGCAGCAGGGTGTAGCCGGCGCCGCCGGCCACCGCGCCCGGCACCAGCCGCCCGGTCGGCACGCCCTTGGGGGTGAGCACCCGGAAGGCCGCCAGGTACAGGGCCGAGTTGGCGAGCGCGGCGGCCAGTTCGGCGAGCGCGGTCCAGTACACCGCCTTCTGCCCGTACGTGTTCAGCGCCGCCAGCCCGGTGGTCAGCAGCACGCCCCAGCCGAGCAGGCCGATGAAGGTCAGCGCCCGGCCAAGCCGCGGTACGTACCCCGGGCGCGCCGGGCCGGGCAGGTTCCAGACCTGCGCCATGGTGAACAGCCCCGACTGGGCCAGCCCGGTCGCGCCCCAGGCCAGCCCGGCGAAGCCGGCGATCAGCCCGATGATGCTGGACCGCCGTAGCACGTGCACGTTCCCGGTGAGTTGCTGCCCGACCACCGGGAACTGCTGCGCCACCGCCTGGAGCACCTGGTCCCGGAACCCGGGATCCAGCGACGCGGTCAGCCCCAGCACGGTCGCCAGGATGAGCAGCAGCGGGAACAGCGAGACGAACGCGGAGTGAGCCAGCGCCGCCGCGAGCACCCCGCCGTTGTCATCGCCATACTTCTTGGCCACGCCGACCACGAAGGCGGCCGGGGTGAACCGCTGCTGCGCCGCGTCCACCCGCCGGATCACCCGTTCGACCGGATTCATCCACCACCTGCCTTGCCGTGCATGGACTGCCCGGCGGCCCCGCGCCCAAACGGCGCTGAGCCCCGGCGGATCCGCGGAGGCGGGGCGGGATGCCGCGCGCGGAAATCCCTCGCCCCGGGCCGCGGGCCGTCCGACACTGACCCGCCTGAGGGGGTGAGCGAGGACGGCCGGCGGGTAGTGGGACGCTCCGGCAGACAACCCTCGATCATTTCAGGAGACAGGACGGCCGATGGAACGTCGCGGCCCACTGGCGGACAGTTACCTCGCCGCCGTTGCTCTCGTCGTATCCGCGCTGGTGCCCTTCCTGCTGCTCACCGCGGCGGTGCTCCCGCTGGTGCCGCTGCTGGCCAGCAGCCTGCATCTGAGCACGGCGGCGCTGGACATCACCATCGGCCTGTCGGACGCCGGCTATGCGGTCGGCACGGTGCTGGCCGTGCAGTTCGCGGTACACCTGCCCGGGCGGCGGATGCTGCTCGGTTACGTGTCGGCCTTCCTGATCGCCGCGGTGCTGGCGGCGTGGGCGCCGAACGGGGCGGTGTTCATCGGGGCGTTCATCGCGGAAGGGCTGTGCACCAGCCTCATGCTCATCGCGGCCGTCCCCCCGCTCGTCACCGGGTGGCCGGTCCAGAAGATGCCCTGGACTGGAATGATCATGAACTTGTGCATCTTCGGCGCGGTGGCGATCGGCCCGACCATCGGCGAGCTGCAGGCCTCCTCGGGCAGCTGGCGGCCGCTGTTCTGGGGAGTGGCCGGGGTCGCCGCGCTGGCCGTGGTGTTCGCCCTGCTGACGTACGAGGACCAGCCACCGCAGGACCGCAGCGCGCCGTGGGACATCATCGCCGTGGCGCTGGCCGTGTGCGGCTGCACGGCCGCGTTCTACGGGGCCGCCCGGCTGCAGGCCGGGGCGCCGCCCGGGCCGGTCACGCTGGGGCCGTTGCTGGGCGGCGTGGCCATGATCGTGGCTCTCGTCGTGCACCAGTACCGCGCCCGGCACCCGCTGATGCCGGTCAAGCAGCTCGCCACGACGTTCCCGGTCACCGGGATCGTCATCGCGATGAGTGCCAGCGCCGCCGCGGTTGGCCTGATGGACCTGGTGCTGACTGCCGTCCAGAAGAGCAACCCGGTGCAGGTGGCGGTGCTGTTCCTGCCGGAGTTCGGCGCCGCCGTGGTGACCGCGGCATTGTTCGGCGCGCTGTTCCGCACCCGGTTCACGCCGGTGCTGGCCATGAGCGGCCTGGCCATGCTCACCGCGGCGGCCGCGGTGCTCACCGCGCTGACCACCGGGGCAGGAACGCTGGTAGCGGTCGGTTCCGCGCTGATCGGCCTGGGGGTCGGCGCGTCGGTATCCCCCGCGCTGTTCCTGGCCGGCTTCTCGCTGCGCTCGTCGCAGATCCAGCGGGTGTTCGCGCTCATCGAGCTGCTCCGCGGGGTGACCGCCTTCCTGGTTGCGCCGATCTTGATCTACCTGGCCACCGCGATCGGCAGCAGCATGATCGCGGGACTGCACGCCGCGATCTGGATTTGTCTCGGCATCTCCGCGGCCGGCGGCGTGGCCGCGGTCGCCCTCTACACGCTGGGCGGCGGCCGGCTCCCCACCCCTGATCTGGAGACCTGGACAGAAGGTGAGCCGGCCTGGGAGTCGCCACCGCTGCTGTCCCGGCTGCGCCGCACCGGCCCGGCTGCCCCGGCGCCGGAAGCCGATCGGGTCCCCGCCCCCGGAGCCAGGCGGTAACCGGCGGTAAAGGTTCCCGGCAGCGGCGAGCTGGTGGCTGGGTTGCGAGATGGTGGCTGGTTTGGCCGCCGTTGGATGGGTAGCGCGGGTACGTCCGCGACAGTCGAGGAGGCAGTGTGGCAACCACCGTCGCTGAGGTGATGACCAGCAACCCGGCCACGATCGATCGCCAGGGCAGCGTGGCGGACGCCGCCCGGCTGATGGCGGAGCACGACGCCGGCGGCGTGATCGTGGTCGCGGACGGTACCGTCCAGGGCATCGTGACCGACCGGGACATCGCCGTCCGGGTCGTGGCCCGGGACAAGCCGGGGAGCACGCCCGTCGCCGACATCATGAGCGACTCCGCGCTGCAGACCGTGGAACCAGGCACGATCATCGATTACGCGGTCGAGCTGATGCGCGCCAAGTCGGTCCGGCGGCTGCCGGTGGTCGAGGACGGCCGCCCGGTCGGCATCGTCAGCCTCGGGGACCTGGCCCTGGCCCGTGACCCGGGCTCGGCACTCGCGGACATCTCCGCCGCTGAGGGTGATCAGTGAGCCGGAGTGCGGCGGCCGGCCGGCCGGGGCGATGGGCTGGCTCAGCCCGATCCGGCGGTTCGCCGGCGGCATCGGCGGCCAGGTCGCGACCATCCTGCTGGCCGCATTCACGCTGGGCCAGCCGGGCCCGCCGCGGTTCGCCGCGTTCACCCGGTCCTTCCTGATCGCCGCCGGGTTGTGCGTGGCTGGGACGGCCTGCCTGTTTCCGGGTACGAAACGGTCGTGAGCCGGGAACTGGTGCGCCGCTGGCCGGCCTGGCCCGACGTGGTGGCCCGGCGGCTGCCGGCCGGGATCCCGGCCGGCGGGCTGGCCACCGGAGACGCCGCGGCCCAGCGGGCGGCGGAGCGCCGCCGGGACCTGTGCGTCGTGTTGCTGACCCTGGCCGCCGGCGCGCTGGACGCGGCCACCTTCCTCCGGCTCGGCAAGGTGTTCAGCAGCGTGATCACCGGCAACCTGGTGCTGCTCGGCATGGGCGCCGGGCAGGGCAACGGCACGCTGGCGCTCAACGGCGGCCTCGCCCTCGGCGGCTATGCGGCCGGCGTGCTGGCCGGGGCGGCGGTCGCCGGGACACCGACCCGGGGCCAGCCCGCGTGGCCACGCCGGGTCACCTCCGCGCTCGCCGCCGAGTTCGGGGTCATGGTCGTTTTCGCCGGCCTGTGGCTCGCGGCCGGCAGCCGGCCCGCCGGGGCGGTCCAGCTGGTCCTGCTCGTCCTCGCGGGGGCCGCGATGGGCATGCAGAGCGCGGCGGTGCGCCGCCTCGGTGAGATGTCGGCCACCTACATGACCAGCACGTTCACCGGCGTGCTGACCAGCCTGGCGGTGGGCCCGTGGCCGCCGCCGCACTGGCCGCGCAGCATCGGGGTACTGGCCGCCATGGTGACCGGCGCCGTATTCGGTGCCCTCGCCGCGATGCAGTCCCCGGGCTGGGTACCGGCCGCGGTCCTGGTCCCGGTCGCCGCCGTCCTCGCCCTGATGGTGAGGATGGAGCGGAGCTGACTCAGCCGCCGGCGGCGGCGCCGTCGCGGAGGGCGCGGGCGGCCCGTGGCTCAACGGCGACCTCCTAGTGCTGCGGGGCGAAGTCGCGGCGCCGGATCGCAGTCAGGGCAATGAGCCCGGACGCTATCGCGATGGCCGCGGCGACCAGCGAAATGTGGTCCAGGCCGGCGGTGAACGCGCCACGGGTGATCTGCCCGGCGGCTGGCCGCAGGTGCGGGGGCAGCCTGGAGATCACCTGGTGCACCTGGCCGGACTGGGGCGCGGTGGCCAGCCGCTGGCCCTGGTGGCCCAGCGGCGGTACCGCGTGGATGCGCGCCACCACCTCGGCGCGGACCTTGCTGGAGAACAGCGTGCCGAGCAACGCGATCCCGGTCGCGATGCCCACCTGGCGGAAGGTGGAATTGATCCCCGGGGCCATGCCGGCCTGCTACGGCCGGACCACGCCGATGGCCGTCGAGGCCAGCGGCGGGTTGACCAGGCCGACGCCCACCCCGGACACGATCAGCCCGGGGATGAGGTGGGTCCAGGACGAGCGTGCGTCCAGCCCGCGCATCAGCAGCAGGCCGAACCCGGGCCAGTCCGGCCGGGCCGCCTGCGGCGCGCGGGACTCGGCCACCCGGAGCAGCGCGATGATCACGGCGGCCACCCCGAGCGGCGCGTTCACGAAGAAGATCCACCGCCAGGACAGCCCGGAGGTGAGCAGGCCGCCGAGCAGTGGGCCGATCGCCACCGCCAGCCCGGTGACCGCGCCCCAGACGCCGAACGCCACGCCCCGCTCCCGGCCGCGGAAGGCGTCGGCCAGCAGGGCCAGTGAGACCGCGAACATGATCGCCCCGCCGATGCCCTGCAGGCCGCGGGACAGCTCCAGCATGAGCGCGCTGCCCGCGAACCCGCACAGCACGGAGGCGGCGGTGAACGCCACCAGTCCGGCCACGTACAGCCGGCGGCGGCCGTACAGGTCGGCCAGGCTGCCCGCGGTCAGCAGGCCCGCGGCCAGGGTCAGCGCGTAGGCGTCCACCACCCACTGCAGGCCGGCGAAGCTGGCGTGCAGTGGGTGGTGGACGTCGGGCAGCGCGACATTCACGATCGTGATGTCAAGCAGCAGCATGAACGTGCCCAGGCACACCGCCACCAGCGTCCACCACTTGTTTCCGCCCCCGATGCGCCGGGCCCCCGATGCGCCGGGGCCAGCCCGCCGGGGCCGATCATCCCGGATGCATGGACCAGTCCCAGGTGCGCAGCGCCCACGCCCGGTACCGCCCGCCGGCGCCGGGCGCGCGCCGGGCCAGCCGGGCGGCCAGGGTGGCGCGATGGGCCCCGGCACCGGGGCGGAGCGGGCGGACCGCCAGTCGCTGCGCCCGCTGGCCCGGCCGCAGTACCGCGTCGACGCCGTGCGGGACGACTTCCCGCGTAGCGCGCCGCGGCCCGGAGTGGTGGATGTCAGTACCACGCCGTAACGTGCTACGTGGGCCCGGAGTCCGTGCCGGGGGAAGATCTGGCCACTGGACCGGTTGTAACTACCAGGGACCGCGCCGGACGGCGGTGGCATTCCCGGGAGGAGGGGCGTTCGGTGGAGAAGGCGATCGTGCTGGCCCTGGCGGCCAGCCTCTGCACGGCTACCTCTTCCGTATGCCAGCGGCTCGGCGCACGCAGCACGGGTTCCTCGAGCTTCGACATTTACCTGCTGTTCCGGCTGATGCGCCGGCCGGTCTGGGTGCTCGGGGTGGCCAGCATGATCCTCGGCTTCGTGCTGCAGATCAGCGCGCTGCGGTTCGGCGGGCTGGCCCTGGTCCAGCCGATCCTGGCCCTGGAGCTGATCTTCGTCTTCGGCTACATGGCCGTGATCGGGTCCCGGCCGGTGAAGCGGCGGGACTGGCTCGCGGCCGTGGCCATGTGCGCCGGGCTCGGGCTGTTCCTGTTCGCCGCGTCACCGTCCGCCGGGCGGCTGCACGCCCCGGCCCCGGTGTGGGGGCTGGCCGGCCTGGCGAGCGCCGGGGCGGTGCTGGCCTGCCTGGCCGTGGCGTTCGGGCTGGGCCGCCGTCCCGGTGCCGCGCCCGCCCGCCGGGCGGCCGTGCTCGGCATCGCCACCGGGGTCGCCTGGGGCTTCGTCGCGGCGGTGATCAAGGAGCTCAGCTCCCACCTCGGCGCGGGCCTCGGCGCCGTGCTGACCAACTGGTCGCCGTACGTCCTGCTCGCCGCCGGGGCGGCGTCGCTGCTGCTGGCCTCGCACGCGCTGGCCGCGGGCCCGCTGGCCGCCTCGCAGCCAGGGTTCACGATCGTCGACCCGCTGGCCGCCAGCCTGCTGGGGCTGTTCCTGTTCGGCGAGCGGCTGCAGACCACCCCGGCCGCCCTGGCCGGGCAGGTACTGGCACTGGCCATGCTCGTCGGCGGGGTGTCCGCGCTCAGTCACAGCCAGCTGATCGACGGCGAGGAAGAGGTCCCGGCGGCCCGGCCCGAGGCGTACGCCGCGGCCCGGGAGTGCGGGTAGCGTCCCGGGGCGCAACGGCGAGGGACGTCCGCACGGCCTCGGCCACCGCCCGCAGCAGCCGTTCCGCCGTGGCCAGTTCCTCCGGCCCGAACGGCCGCATCGCCGCCACCATGCCGCCAAGCAGCGGGCCGAAGAAGTCCCAGCCCAGTTCGATAGCCGCTGCTGAGCGGTCAGCCGCGCAACTGGGCGACCAGCGCGTCGGACTGCTCCAGGGTGAGCATGCCCGTGACGCCCGACATCGGCACGGCCCGGGTCCCCCCGGCCAGGAAGATCACCTGGTCGGTGAGGCAGGCCCGCAGGTCGGGATGCCGCTCGGCGATCGCGATCTGCTCGTGCAGCAGCGCCTCCTGCCGGGCGGCCAGGGCCGGCCGGACCCGCTCTTCGAAGGTGCGCTGCATCCGCTTGCTGATCGCCCGGCCGAGGAACCGCACGGCCGCGCCGGTCGGGGCCGCCGCGATGTCCCCCTCCAGGGACGCCAGGGCGTCCCCGCCGGAGTCCACCGGGTTGTCCGGGCGGGACGCCCGCGTCCCGCGGCGCCCCCACGGGCCGGGCAGTGGCCCGGAACGGGGCTGCTGCGCCCACCCGGGCGTCGCGTCCCCGGTGCCGGGCGGCCCCGGCACCGGCCCTGGACCGGGTAGCGGGCCGGCTTGCGGCTGCGCGGCGTACCCGGGCGGCGCGGCCCCCGGGTAGCCGGATGGCGCCTCGCCCAGCTGTGCCCGGGCCAGCTCCGCCAGTTCCGCGATCGAGTGCACGGCCCCCGCGCTATCGCACCGCGGGCAGACCGCCCCTCCCCAACCATCGGTCACCGCCTCATTGTGCGCCCGTCGCCGGCGGCTGGGAAGGTGTAACGGCCGGGTAACGTGACGATCCGTGCTGGGTGCCCAGCCCGGGCGCCGCGGCCTGCGCCTGCAGCACGGCCAGGAGCCGCCCGGGCTGGCCTGTCCGTAATGCCGAGTTTATCCCTGACCTTCGCGGGACGATGCGGTACCTATTGCCCCTCAGACGGGCCATGAGACGGTGATTATCTGTTAGCAGGAATACCCAGCGCAGCCCGCCTGGCCCGGCCAGGGCGCAGGTCAGCTGATCCGGGACTGGTTCCGGGCGCAGTGACCAGGGCCGGTGACCGGCTGGACGGCGAAGCGGGGCGGGATCAGCAGGTCGGCCGGGGACAGGTCGGTGACGGAGGCGTGGCCGAGGGCGGCCAACGTGGCGTCGAGGCCGTCACGCAGGATGTCCAGCACCCGCTCCACCCCGGCCTGGCCGCCGGCCGCCAGGCCCCACAGGTAGGGACGGCCGATCATGACCGCCTGTGCGCCGAGGGCCAGGGCCTTGGCCACGTCGCCGCCCCGCCGGACGCCGCCGTCCAGCAGCACCTCGGCCTGGCCGCCCACCGCCTGGGCGACGGCCGGCAGCAGCCGGATCGAGGCGGGCGTGCCGTCCAGGTTGTTGCCGCCGTGGTTGGACACCGAGATCGCGGTCATCCCGGCGTCCACCGCCCGGCGGCCGTCGTCGGGGCGGCCGATTCCCTTGAGCATCACCTCACCGCCCCACTCCCTGCCGAGCCAGGCCACGTCATCCCAGGTCGGCGGGGGTGACGCGGCCCAGCGGGCGTAGCCGGTGAAGAACCCGGGGGCAACCTCCCCGGGCCTGGCCAGGTTCGGCACCGTCAGCCCGGGTGGGCGGCCGGTCCGCGCGTAGCCGAGCAGCCACCGGGGGCGCCGCAGCGCCGCGGGCGCCTGCCGGGCCATCTCCCGCACGCTCATCCGTGCCGGGATCCGCGGGCTGCCCGCGTCGCGCCGGTGCGCGAACGACCAGTCCAGGGTGAGGATCAGCCCGGCGGCCCCGGCCGCCCGGGCCCGCTCCAGCTGCCAGCTCATCGCGTCCCGCCCGCCGTCCCAGCAAACCTGGAAGAACGTGGCGCGGTTGGCCGCGACCACCTCGGCCAGCGGCTTACTGGCGAACGAGCTGAGCCCCACCGCGATGCCCCGGGTGGCCGCCGCCCGGGCCACGGCCACCTCGCCGTCCGGGTGGACCGCCTGCACCCCGGCCGGCGAGCAGAGCACCGGGAAGGCCAGCGGCCGGCCCAGCACGGTGGTGCCCAGCGCGGCGCGGGCGGGCCGCCCGGCCACCCGGGGCAGGAAGCGCAACTCGCCGAAGGCGGCGGCGTTATCGGCCCGGGTCTGGCCCCGTTCCGCACCGGCCAGAATCGCCCGGTACACCGGCGCGGGCAGCCGCCCGGCCGCCTGCCGCTGCGCCTCGGCGACCGTCCGGAAAACCGGGGCCGCCGTCATCCCCGGCGCGCCACGTCGCCGCGCAGCGGACGCCACGCGATGACCGGGCGGACCGCGGCCAGGCGGCGCGCCCGCAGCGCCCCCGTCCATACCCCGGCGCCGTAGGCCACGTCATCGGCCAGCTGCCCGAGCACGTAGCGCACCGGGCCGAGCTGACGGCGCCGGCCGGCCCACGCCGTCAGCGGCGGCCCGAGCAGCAGCGACGCGGCCCCGGCGCGCCGGGCCCAGCGCCGCCCCGGGCCGCCCCGGCCGGGCGCCAGCAGCGCGGCGGCCAGCACCGGCAGCCCGAACTGGCAGGCATAACGTCCCGTCCCCAGCCATGTCTGCCGCACCGCATCGGCCATCGCGGGCACGGTGCCGCGGGCGGGCAGCCCGGCCCGGTGCAGCGCCCGCCGCATCGCCAGCACCGCGCCGGTGAAGCCGACCGCGGCGACGGCCGGGCGCCCGGTGACCAGCCCGGTGACGGCCAGCGCGGGCCACGGGTAGAGCACCAGCGGCGGCACCTGCCCGGGGTGCCGCGCAGCCAGCGGGGCGGCGGACGTGCCGTACCGGAACCGCCGGGCCAGCAGGGCGGGCCAGGTGGCCGGCTCGTGGTGCGAGACCTGCACCGACGGGTCGTACCGGACCCGCCAGCCCGCAGCGTGCAGCCGCCACACCAGGTTGACGTCCTCGCCCCAGCGCAGTGCGGGGTCGAACGGGAAGGTTTGCTGGTCGCCGGCCTCCCGGGCGTCCGCAGGCGAGGCGGGGCGCGCCGCCGGAGTGTCCCCCCCGGGCCGGCCGATGGCGGGGGGTCCCGGGGGGCCGCCACCCCGGAATAGCACCGCATCCCGGCGGACGAGCAGGGCGGCGGTGGGCACGTAGGAAACCGGGCTGCCGGGGACGACCCGGGCCTCGCCGGGGCCGAGGTCGAGGCAGCAGGCCGCGGTCGTGTACCGGGCGGCCCAGCCGCGGCCGTCCGCCGCGGCCGTCATCCGCGGGGCCACGGCGGCCACGGCCGGATCGGCGAAGTGCCGGGCCAGCTGCTCGATCCAGCCGGGCCCGGGCAGGCAGTCGCTGTCCAGGAAGGCCACCAGCTCGCTGCGGACGGCGGCCAGCCCGGTGTTGCGGGCCACGCCCGGCCCGCCGCTGGCCGGCCGCCGGATGATCGTCGCACCGTGCGCGGCGGTGACGGCCGCGACGCCGGCCGCGTCGGCCGACCCGTCGTCCACCACGACCACCGGGTAGCCGCCGCCGAGCGCGGTGAGGCAGCGGTCCAGCAGCGCCGCGCGGTCCCGGACCGGGATCAGCACGGTGACGTCCGGCCGGGCGGCCAGCACGGGCGGGCGTGGGTGAGCCAGGCCAGCGTCGGTGAGCTTGCGCGCGAGCACCCCCGCGCGGGCGCTGCGCACCGGCCCGGCCCGCAGCTCGGCCAACGCGGCCCGGCCGGCCGCCGACAGCCGCAGCACCCGGGCCGGTGACCCGCCGAACAGCGTCTCCTCGTCGAGCTGCTTCGCGCCGGGGTCCATGACCACCGCGAACCCGCCCGGCAGCGTGGCTGGCGGGGCCCATGGGACAGTACGGGTCACAGCGCGAGGCCCCCGTCCACCGGGACGACCGCGCCGGTCATGCCGCTGCTGGCCGGGCCGGCCAGGAAGGCGAGCACGGCGGCGACCTCGGCCGGGTCGAGCAGCCAGGCCGGCTGCTGGGCGGCGAACGCCTGCGCGCCGGGCAGCCCGTACAGCCGGGCGCTCTCGTCCAGGATCGGCGTGGCGGTGGATCCCGGGCTGACCGCGTTGGCGGTGACCCCGGTGCCGCCCAGTTCCGCGCCGAGCGCCCGGATGAGGCCGGCCACGCCCGCCTTGGCCGCGCAGTACGCGGCGAGCATCGGCAGGCCGCGGGTGGCCGCCGCGGACGCCACGGCCAGGAACCGGCCGGACCGCGGCTCGGGGCGGCGCAGCAGCGCCGGGATCGCGGCGCGGGCCAGCGACAGCACCCCACCGAGGTCGATGTCGAGCACCGCCTGCTGCTGCTCCGCGGGCATCTCCCAGAGCGGCACGCCGCCGGCGATCACGCCCGCGGCCGCGATGGCCGCGTCGAGGCCGCCCCAGCGACCCTCCGCCTCGGCCACCGCCGCCGACATGGCCGCCGGGTCCCGCACGTCGGCGGGGAAGGCGGCCACCCGGCCCGGCGCGCCCGGCCGCCCGGCGGCCTGCCCGGCCACCGCGGCCAGGTCCGCCGCCGTGCCGAGCGGGTACGGCAGCGCGGGGTCGTCGGCGGCGCGGTCCACCGCCAGCACCGACCAGCCGGCGGCCGCCAGGCCGATGGTGGTTGCGGCGCCGATCCCGCGGGCCGCCCCGGTCACCACCGCCACCCGGCCGCTCATCCTGGGCCGCCCGCGGTGGCGGCGTCCGGCCAGGCGGTACCGGCTCCCGCGCGCCAGGACGCCACCTGGGCGAGCAACTGCCCGGCCAGCTCGTCCAGCAGGGCCGCGCCGGCGGCGGCGGTGGCCCCGGACGGGTCGCCGAGCACTCCGTTCGCACTGACCGCGCGCACTCCCCCGGCCCGCAGCAGCGGCCAGGTCTGGGCCAGCGGCCGGGTGTCCCCGGCCGCCGCAGCGCTCATCCGCACCCGCGCCGGGCTGAGGTGCAGCAGCATCGCGGTCTCCGGCAGGCCGGCGTGCGGGTCGCCGTCCCAGGACGGCAGGTACAGCAGCGCGTCCCGGGACTCGGAGCGCAGCCGGGCCACGGCCCGGGCCGCCGGCCCGGCGTTGCCGCCGTGGGCGCAGACGAAGACCAGGTGAGCGAAGGTCAGGCTGGCCGACCGGCCCAGCTCCACCAGCAGCAGTTCCAGGGCCTGCTGCCCGATGGACAGGGTGCCCGGGAAACCGGCGTGCTCGCCACTGGAGCCGTACGGCAGCGGCGGCGCGACGAGCACGTCACCGCGGGCGGCGGCGAGCCGCTCGCACAGCGCCACCGCGATGTCGGTGTCGGTGGACAGCGGCAGATGCGGGCCGTGCTGCTCGGTGGACCCGAGCGGCACCGCCAGCACGCCCGCGGCCGCAGCGCGCGCCGCCGCGTCCGGCCAGCGCAGGTCGCCCAGCAGCACCGGGTCAGCCCGGGAGGAACCCGGCCAGCGGGTTCGCGTTGCAGGCGGTCACCGGGGGCCGGTCCGCCACCGGCGGCCGCGGCGACAGGGTCAGCGGCACCGGCCGGCGCGGGCCGGCCCGGTGCGAATGGTCCGGGGATGGCCGGGGGGCCAGCGGCCCGGCCGGCGCGGCCGCCGCCGCAGCGGCCAGCGCCTGCTCCCCATGCCCCTTGACGCACTCCGGATCCGGGCCGTCCAGCGGCAGGCCGGTGAAGAACTTGGCCGCCATGCACCCGCCCCGGCACGCGTCGTACGCCGAGCACGCCGTGCATGCCCCGCCGGACTGCGGCCGGCGCAGGTCGGCGAACAGCCCGGAGCCCTGCCACACCGCGGCGAACCCGCCCGGGCCGCGGACGTTCCCGGCCAGGAAGCTGGGGTGGATGGCGAACGGGCAGGCATACACGTCACCGACCGGGTCGATGAGGCACACGACGCGGCCGGCGCCGCACAGGTTCAGCCCGGGCAGCGCGCTGCCGTACCCGCTCAGGTGGAAGAACGAGTCGCCGGTGAGCACCTGCTGGCCGTGGGCCAGCAGCCAGTCGTACAGCTCGCGCTGCTGGGCCGCGGTCGGGTGCAGCTCGTCCCAGACGTCGGCGCCGCGGCCGGACGGCCGCAGCCGGGTGATGCGCAGCTGGGCGGAGAACCGCTCCGCGAGCGCGGCGAACGCGTCGAGCTGGCCGACATTGTGCCGGGTCAGCACGACCGAGATCTTGAACCCGGCGAAGCCGGCCTCGGCCAGGCTGGCCATGGCCCGCAGCGCGGTGGCGTACGAGCCGCGCCCGCGGACCGCGTCGTTGACCTCAGCGGTCGCGCCGTCCAGCGAGATCTGCACGTCCACGTAGTCGTGCCCGGCCAGCCGCCGGGCCACCAACGGGGTGATCTTCACCCCGTTGGTGGAGAACTTGACCCCGACGTCGTGGCCGGTGGCGTAGTCCAGCAGGTCCCAGAAGTCCGGCCGCACGGTGGGCTCGCCGCCGCCGATGTTGACGTAGAACACCTGCATCCGCTGCAGCTCGTCGATGACCGCCTGGCACTCGGCGGTGCTCAGCTCGCCCGGGTCGCGCCGCCCGGAGCTGGACAGGCAGTGCACGCAGGACAGGTTGCAGGCGTAGGTCAGCTCCCAGGTCAGGCAGATGGGGGCCTGCAGGCCCGCGGCGAACTGCTCGGGGAGCGGCAGCGCCCGGGGGCCGGGGCCGGTGGCCGGGCTGAGCGCGGCGGAGCTCGCCGGTACCGCGGTCGTGGTCATGCCGCCTCCCGTGGGCAGATCATCTGCGAGGCGGCCAGGGTGCCCAGCGCCCGCGCGTAGCCGGCCAGCTCCTCGGGCCGGACCCCGGCCGCGGCGCACGCGGCACGGGCGCTCGGCTGGACGGCGAGCGAGTTCACCACCGTGTGCAGCGCCGGGCTCTTGAGGAACGACAACTGGCGGGTACCGAAGTGATACAGCAAGGCGCCGAACCGCTCCGGGCGCACCTGGACCTGCGCCGCCAGCTGCCAGGGAGCGTCCAGGTCGAACGGCTCCGGCATCGGCTCAGTAGACGCCGCACATGCCGTCGATGGAGACTTCCTCCACCAGCACGTCCTCGGCCACGACGTCCTCGGCCTGGGTCACATCTTCCGTGCGGTCGGTGACGGGGGTGTCGGCCATGGCTGCTCCTTAGCGGTCCGGTTACGCCCTATATTCGTCACTGTGTGCCGAATATAGGGGCAGGCTAACAGACGCCCTGCTGGGGCGCTATTCGGGAGGAAGGTAAGACGGTGAGCATCAGCGCGCCACCGTCCCGGGACGTCCGGGGCAGGCAGCCGGGGGCCGGCGGCGGGCCACCCGGCCCGCGGCGCGGGCGGCCGCGCGGCACCAGCCGCCGCGAACTCGAACTGGTCGCGCTGCGGCTGTTCACCGAGCAGGGCTTCGAGGAGACCACCATCGACCAGATCGCCGCGGGCGCGGGGATCAGCCGCCGGGCGTTCTTCCGCTACTTCGGCTCGAAGGCGGACGTGCTGTGGGGTGAGTTCGATACCGAGGTCACCCGGATCCGCGCCATGCTCAATGAGGTCCCGCCCGGGCTGCCGGTGCTGGAGGCGGTGCGCCGCGCGGTGCTGGCCGCCAACCACTACCGGGCGGCCGACGTGCCGGAACTGCGCGCCCGGATGGCCCTGATCGGCTCGGTGCCCGGGCTGATCGCCAGCGCCGCGGTGCACTACGACGCGTGGGAGCGCGCGATCAGCGACTTCGTGGCCCGCCGCGCGGGGCAGCCGGCCGGCTCGCTGTACCCGCTGGCGGTGGGCCGGGCCACGCTCGCCACCTGCCGGGCCGCCTACGACCGGTGGGCCACCCGCGCCGACGCGGACCTCACCGTGTACCTGGACGCGGCGCTGCGCGCGCTGGCGGCCGGCTTCGCCGACGAGGCGCTCACCGCGGAGCCGCGGGGCGCGGCCAGCCCAGCGGTGTAGATCGCCCCCCCGGACGGGGGGGTAATGTACACCGCTCACGAATCGGCCGTCACAGCGCACCCTGGGCCCGGTGCCCGGGACGCGGGCGGATGGTGGCGACAACGACGACAGCGGTCACTGGCAGGTCCCTTTCGGATCGGTCAACTCGAGAACACCTCGCTCAGTGCGGGCGCGACGTCGGTGTGGGCCCGGATCCGCCGCAGCCGGCCCCGGCCGAGCCGGGCCAGGTCCCGGGCCAGGTCCTCGTCCTGTTCGCCGGAGGTGTCGAACAGCACGTCCAGCCGCGGCAGCCGGGCGGCCAGCGGCCGCGGGTCCGGGCCGGCGTTGTGCACGCAGTCCGACAGCAGCACCACCCGGGCGTCGCGGGCCGGGACGCGGGCCAGCTCGGCCGCGGCCAGCTGCAGCGGGAACGCGACGTTGGTCAGTCCCCGGGCCGGGATGCGCACCATCTGCTCCAGCAGCCGCCCGGCCGGCACCCGGCGGTCGAGGTGGGCCAGCACGGCCGCGTCGGACCAGAAGGCGATGACGGCCAGGTCGTCGCGGGCCAGCTCGGCGGCCAGCGCACCGACCGTCGCGGCCACCGTGCGGACCTGCTCGCCGCGCATCGACCCGGACACGTCGGCTCACGCTCGCGGCCCACCAGGTGCGCGGCGATCCGGTCGAAGGCGGCGGCCAGATCGGCGCGGCCGGTGACGTCTGTCACTTGACCATCATGCCGGCGTCGATCGGCAACGTGACGCCGGTGACGTAGCGCGGCTCGTCCGCGGCGGCCCCGGTGATGAAGGCGACTTTGCCCTCGAGCTTTCCCGCCACTGCGTGCTGTCCTTTCCTCGTCCGCGTGCTGTTCCGGCGGCAGGTATCGCCGGCGGCGCAGCGCGCGGCCCCCAGGCAGGCCGGTCACGCTGCTGGCCGTGCGCGCCGGGCAGCGCCAGGTTGCTCGGTGCGGCCCGCAGCCGCTGTGTCGTACACCACATACGGCACCCAGTGCCGACATTAACGGCATCGAGTGCCACCGGGCAACCCAGGTCCGCCGGCTTTTCGCACTGAGTGCCATTTTGTGGCATCCTCCTGTGCAGGGACCATGGAGGCGGTGAGGACATGAGCGGCGCAGCGGCCCCGTCCCAGCTGGGGCGCAGGCGGATCACCACCCGGGCGGAGCTGGAACACGTGGCGTTCGAACTGTTCGGCCGCCAGGGCTTCGAGGGCACCACCGTGGACGACATCGCCAGCGCGGCCGGTATCGGGCGGCGGACCTTCTTCCGCTACTTCGCGTCCAAGAACGACGTGCCCTGGGGCAACTTCGAGGCCGAGCTGGACCGGATGCGGGCCTTCCTGGCCGGCTGCCCGCGGGAGCTGCCGCTGATGGACGCGATCCGGCTGGCCATCGTGGACTTCAACACCGTGCCGCCGGAGGACGAGGTCTGGCACCGCCGCCGGATGCGGCTCATCCTGGGCGTACCGGTGCTGCAGGCCCACTCGACGCTGCGCTACGCGGGGTGGCGGGCGGTGATCGCGGACTTTGTGGCCGAGCGGACCGGGGAGCCCGCCGGTCAGCTGATCCCGCAGACCATCGCCTACGCCAGTCTCGGCGTGGCCATCGCCGCCTACGAGCACTGGCTGCGGGGCGAGGACCGGGACCTCACCGCGCTGCTGGACACGGGCATGCGCGGCCTGGCCGCCGCCTTCACCCAGCCCGGCCCCTTAGGCGACGGCCCGGCACCGGGCACGTAGCCGGCGACACAACCGGTAGGCCGGCGCAGACGGCGGGCAGCGGGCCGCAGGGCCCGGCCGGCGGAAGGGACAGGGATGGCCAGCACAAGAACGTGGTTCGAGTCCGTGGCCGAGGCGCAGCGGCGCGCGAAGCGGCGGCTGCCCCGGTCGGTGTACATGGCGCTGGTGGCCGGCGCGGAGGCCGGGGTGACGCTGCACGACAACGTCGCCGCGTTCTCCGAGTTGCGGCTCCGGCCGCACGTCGCGGACCTGCCGGCGGCCCGGGAACTGGCCACTACCGTGATGGGCCTGGACGTGAGCCTGCCGGTGCTCATCTCCCCGACCGGGGTGCAGGCGGTGCACCCGGACGGGGAGGTGGCGGTGGCCCGGGCGGCCACCGCCGCCGGCACCGCCATCGGCCTCTCCTCGTTCGCCTCCAAGCCGGTCGAGGAGGTCGGCCAGGCCACCGACAAGCTGCTGTTCCAGAGTTACTGGGTGGGCAGCCGGGACGACATCCTGGCCCGGGCCGAGCGGGCCCGCGCCGCCGGGGCCAAAGGCCTGATCCTCACGCTGGACTGGGTGTTCGACTCGCGCCGGGACTGGGGCAGTCCGTGGATCCCGGAGCACCTGGACCTGGAAGCCATGGTGCGGCACCTCCCGCAGGTCCTGGTGCGGCCCGGTTACCTGGCCCGGTGGCTGCGCAGCGGGACGCTGCCCGAACTCGGTGTGCCGAACCTCGGCACCCGCGGCACACCGGTCCCCACCTTCTTCGGCGCCTACGGTCAGTGGCTGGGCTCAGCCCCGCCCACCTGGGAGGACCTCGCCTGGCTGCGGGAGCAGTGGGGCGGGCCGTTCATGATCAAGGGCATCACCCGGCCGGACGACGCCCGCCGTGCGGTCAACGCCGGGGCCACCGCCATCTCGGTGTCCAACCACGGCGGCAACAACCTGGACACCACCCCAGCCACCATCCGCTGCCTGCCCGCCGTGGCCGACGCCGTGGGCGGCCAGATCGAGGTGCTGCTGGACGGTGGCGTCCGCCGCGGCAGCGACGTGGTCAAGGCGCTGGCCCTGGGCGCCCGCGCGGTGCTGATCGGCCGGGCCTATCTGTGGGGCCTGGCCGCGGGCGGCCAGCAGGGCGTCAGCAACGTGCTGGAGATCCTGCGGCAGGGCATCGGCGAGACGCTCTACGGGCTGGGCAAGGCGTCGGTGCACGACGTGACGCGGGGCGACGTCGTCGTGCCGGAGGGCTTCACCCTGGACCAGAAACTCTGACCGGGTGCGCCGGGACCGCGGCCATCGCGGGGCGTTCAGCCGCGCGCGGCCTCGCCGACCGGCGCGCCCTCGCTGGGACCAGCCGTCCCGGGCGCGGGCGTCCCGGGCGCGGGCGTCCCGGGCGCGGGCGTCCCGGGCGCGGGCGTCCCGCCCGCGGGCGGAGCCCACGCGGCACCGGGCGCGGGCGGGGCCCACGCGGGACCGTTCCCGGGCCGGGGTGGGTACCAGCCGGCCGGGCGGCGGGGGCGGGGCGGCAGCAGCATCCCGGCGGTGACGAGCGCCAGGGCCACCAGGAACACGCAGTACACCCAGAAGGCCGGGGTGAGGCCGGCGCTGAGGGTCAGCCCGGCCTGGGCCGCCTGGGCCGGCGGGATGCCGAAATCGGCCGGGGACAGCGGCTGCCCGATCTGGATCACCGCCGAGATGGCGGTCGCCACCATCGGGAGCAGCGCCCCGGCGAGCAGCGCGGCGCCCAGCCGGGCCTGCCGCCACAGCGCGGCGATGACCACCACGACGACCAGGGCCACCATCACGGCCACGTCGCCGGCGATCACCGGCGCCGGGTTGGCGAAGGCGTTCCCGGCGGTGACGGACCGCGTCAGCCCGGCCGCCGTCGTGAGCGTGTAACGGTCCCAGGAGGGCGCGAAGGTGATGGCCACGCCCAGCGCGGCCAGCCCGGCGACGGCCAGGATCCCGGCGAACCAGTTGTCCAGGCCGCGCAGCCCCGCCAGGCGGCGCGGCAGTTCCGCCCGGCGGAGCCGGAAGATCAGCAGGCCGCCGGCCGTGCAGCCCAGCCAGCCGAGCACGCTGAGCACCAGGCCGGCCCCCAGCAGGTGGGTGCCGCCCGCGATGACCTGGCCGACGTCGGCCAGGAAGAAGCCGAAGGTGACGGCGCTCGCGCCCAGCCCGAGCAGCAGGCCCGCCCGCCGCCGGGCGCCGCCGGCCAGGATGAGCAGCGCGCTGGCCGCCCAGGTGGCCAGGTAGACCAGGTGCGGGGCCAGCTGGTCCGGCTGGCTGGCCAGGCTCTGGCCGCCCAGGTACGCCGGGAACAGCCCGGCGATCCCGGCGGCCAGCCCGGCCGCGAACAGGGCGAGCGCGGCGGGGACCAGGGCGGGCGGCTCGGTGGGCGGGGCCAGCTGGGTGATGGTGCCGGGCTGCTCCACCGCGGTGAACCGGGCCCAGGCGGCGGCCCAGCCCTCCGGCGTTTCCGGCCACTGCTCCACCGGGTCCGACGGCGGCGCGCCCGCCACCCAGATCGCGTAGCGACGGCGTGCCCGGCCGAGCTGGTACCTGGCTCCCTGGTACCAGATCGCCCTGTTGTCCCACATACCTGTCACTCCCCTGCCGGACGGTGCTCGTGTTGCGCCCCCACGCTAGGGGCAGAAGCTGAACGTCCGCTGCATGGCTGGTCAGCGCTCGCTGGCCAGCAGCCGGACACCGGGCTCCTGGCGGCTGCCCCACATCTCGACCGACGGGGTGTTCGGCGGCCTCGCCGCCCTCGACGCCGCGGACCGGTTCACCCAGACCACCGCCTACGATCCGTCGAGAACGACTCCACCAAGATCCGGACCGAGCCGGGCTGGCGCCCCGGTACGGCGCCAGGCGCAGCGGGAGGGGAGCTACTGAGGTTCACCTGTCTCCACCGGCCGGGCCAGCGGCGGCACGCTCTCGTCGCCGAGCAGCCAGGAGACAGCCTGCCGGACACCTTCGCCGTACCAGCGCGAGGGCAGCCAGTCGGCCGCCCACCGGTCGTGACCGTGCTCGATCGCGTCGTCCGCGTAGATGCGCTCGTGCTGCAGCGCCCGGCCGGTCACCTGGTCCGGCTGGGCCCGGGTGATCGGCGCCTGAGCCCGGTCGCCGCGGGCCCAGGCCAGCGTCAGCATCACGCCTTCGAGGAAATCGGCGTCGCGGGCCGCCGCCCGCCGTTCGCCCAGGCCGGCGTCGGTGTCCAGGCTTTTCTCCGCCGCCCGGCGCTGCGCGCGGGCGGCGGGCGCGCACAGCTCGGCGATCTCGCTGCGCGAACGGACCATCGCGGCGTCGGCAGGCAGCGCCTCCCGGTCTTCGCGGCCACTCTGCACAACAACACCGTAACCCGGCGTCACGGCCTGATCCAGTTGTTTGCCGTCAATGCCGGCCAGCTGGCATTTGCCAGTGAGGCCGGCCGGCTGGCCGCCGGGCCACTGCTTAAGCTGGCCCTTATTGGCCTGCGGCGGCCGCGGGCGGCCGCGGCGCCCAGGGCGCCGGCGAGAGCGGGGGGACCATGACCTCCAGCACGGCGACCACGGCGGCACCGGGCGGGCCGGTACCGGCCATCGACCGGCGCCGGGTCCACGTGATCATCGGGGCGCTGCTGCTGGGCATGCTGCTGGCCGCGCTGGACCAGACGATCGTCGCCACCGCGCTGCCCACGATCGCCGGTGACCTGCACGGGCTGTCCCACCTGTCGTGGATCATCACCGCCTACCTGCTGGCGTCCACGGTGTCGACGCCGCTGTGGGGCAAGCTCGGCGACATGTACGGCCGGAAGCAGTTCTTCCAGGCCTCGATCATCATCTTCCTGATCGGCTCCGCCGCGTCCGGCTTCGCCACCTCGCTGGCCTGGCTCATCGTCTCCCGGGCCGTGCAGGGGCTGGGCGGCGGCGGGCTGATCGTCGGGGCGCAGACCATCGTCGGGGATGTCGTGTCGCCGCGGGAACGCGGCCGGTACCAGGGGATCTTCGGGGCGACGTTCGGGGTCGCCAGCGTGCTCGGCCCGCTGATCGGCGGCTTCTTCGTAGACAACCTGTCCTGGCGCTGGGTGTTCTACATCAACCTGCCGATCGGGGTGGTCGCCCTGCTGGTGACGGCGGCCGTGCTGCCCAGCCGGCTGGGCAGCACCCGGCACCAGATCGACTACCTGGGCACCGTCTTCATCGGCGCGGCGGCCACCTGCCTGGTGCTGCTCACCTCGCTGGGCGGCACCACCTACGCCTGGAACTCGTTCCCGATCTACCTGTTCGGCGCCCTCGCCGTCGTGTTCACCGCCGGCTTCGTCATCGCCGAACAGCGCGCCGCCGAGCCGGTGCTGCCGCTGCACCTGCTGCGCAACCGGGTCTTCAGCTCGGCCAGCGTGGTCGGCTTCGTCGTCGGCTTCGCGATGTTCGGCGCGCTCGCCTACCTGCCGCAGTACATGCAGGTGGTGCGGGGCGTCTCGCCGACGCTGTCCGGGCTGCGGCTGCTGCCGATGATGCTCGGCCTGCTGCTCACCTCCACCGGCACCGGCCAGCTGATCAGCCGGTGGGGCCGGTACAAGATCTTCCCGATCGTGGGGACCGCGGTGATGACCGCCGGGCTGTACCTGCTGTCCCGGCTCACCCCTACCACCAGCTTCTGGGTGGTGTCGGTCTACCTGTTCATCCTCGGTGTGGGCATCGGCGGGTCGCTGCAGGTGCTCATCATCGCGGTGCAGAACGCGGTCGGCTACGCCGACCTGGGCGCGGCCACCTCCGGTGCCACCTTCTTCCGGTCGATCGGCGGATCGTTCGGCACCTCGATCTTCGGCGCGGTGTTCGCCAACGCGCTCCCCGGTGACCTGGCCCGGGCGCTGCACGGCGCCCACCTGCCCGCCGGGATCAGCGCTTCCAGCGGGGCCAGCCCGGCGGTGCTGGCCCACCTGCCCCCCGCGGTCCGCACCGGGTTCGTCGACGGGTACGCCCAGGCCCTGCACACCGTGTTCCTGGTCGCCACCCCGGTCGGAGCGCTGGCGTTCGGCCTGTCCTTCCTGCTCAAGGAGGTACCGCTGCGGGACACCAGCCTGCCTCCGGACCGGGCGCAGACCACCGCGCCGACCTCCGTGCCGTGCACCCGCGACTCCGCCCAGGAGATGGAGCGCGCCCTCTACGCGCTGTTCGGCCGGCAGCACCGGGCGCAGGTCTACCGGGACCTGGCCGGCCAGGCCGGGGTGCGGGTCAGCCCGCGCGGCACCTGGCTGCTGTACCGGGTGGCCGACCACGCCCCCGTCACCGAGGCGGCGCTGGCCGGGCTGCTCGGCGTCGGCGTCGGCGACCTGCAGGAGCGGCTGACCGAGCTGACCGACGACGGGTACGTCACCGTCGCCGACGACGGCCGCGGGGTCGCCGGTGACGGCGACGCCCCGGGGGCCACGGTGGCGCTCACCGCCCGGGGCCGCCAGGCGGTCGGCCGCCTGGCCACCGCCCGGGAGGTGGGCATCAGCCGGCTGGCGAGCGGCTGGGATCCGGACCGGCACCCGGACCTGCGCCGGCTGCTCGGGCAGGTGACCACCGGGCTCGTCGCCACCGACCAGCCGCCGCAGCCCGACGGGGCCGCCCTGGTCGCCCCGGGCCGGTAAGGCGGCGGTATCGGCTGCGGACGGCGCCGCTGCGCCCGGGGAACTGTTTCGCCACGCGCCCTTGGCGTCGCGGACCGCGGGCGCCGAGGGCAGGACTGCCTTGTCCGATCAGTCACGCGCGCTCCCCGACCGGCCCAGCCTGCGGTTCCTCAAGCTGGCGGCGGAACGGCGGCTGGCCGCCGGGAAGTTCGGCACCCGGCACGACGCCCAGCTGGCCATCGCCCGCGAGCACGGCCTGCCGAGCGTGGCTCTGACAACCGGCTGGTCCCGGTTGAACCGGTCAATGCTCGCCTCGTCCACCCGATCGCGTCATAGCGCCCGGCCTGACAAGATGTCCGGATATGCAGTCGCACCCATTCGACACCACCGTCGCGCACCCCGCCCGGGTCTACGACTACCTGCTGGGCGGGAAGGACAACTACGAGGCCGACCGGGTCGCCGCCGAGGAGATCGTCGCGATCAGCCCGAGCGTCCGGCCTACCGTACGGGCCAACCGGGCGTTCCTGCGCCGGGTCGTGCAGTACCTGGCCGGCGAGGCCGGGATCCGGCAGTTTCTCGACATCGGCACCGGGCTGCCGACCGCCGAGAACACCCACCAGATCGCCCAGCAGATTGCGCCGGAATCCCGGGTCGTCTACGTGGACAACGACCCGATCGTGCTGGCCCACGCGCGGGCCCTGCTCACCAGCGCGCCGCCGGGCGCTACCGCGTACATCCACGCCGACGCGCGGGACACCGGCACGATCCTGCGGGAAGCGGCGGACACGCTGGACTTCGGCCAGCCCGTCGCGGTCCTGCTGCTGTGCATCCTGCAGTACATCCCCGACGAGGCCGGCCCGCACGGCATCGTGGCCCGGCTGATGGCCGCGACGGCGCCGGGCAGCTACCTGGCCGTGTCGGACACCACCCGGGACTTCGATCCGGAGGAGATGGCCACCGGGGCCGCCCGGTACAACGCGCGGCTCGGCCCGAACCGGTTCACCCCGCGGACCGGCGCGGAGATCACCGCGTTCTTCGACGGCCTCGAGTTCGCCGAGCCAGGCCTGGTGCCGCTGCCGCAGTGGCGGGCCCTGCCCCGGCCGGGCGAGCCGATCCCGGCCTACGCGGGGCTGGCCCGTAAGGCGTAGCGCCCACGGCGGCGGGACCGGCCCCGGGACGGCCGTTATGCCTGCTGATCGCTACGATCACGGGGATGGTTGACAGGCGTGGCGCGGCGGCCGGGAGCGGCGTGGTGATCCGCTCACTGGCCGCCGCCGACCTGGACGAGGCGGACCGCATCTTCCGGGTGGCGTTCGGCACGTTCCTGGGCGCCGCCGAGCCGGACCGGTTCGGCGCGGACCTGGAGATGATCCGGACCCGGTGGCGCGCCGACCCGGCCGCGGCGCTCGCCGCGGAGGTGGACGGCCGGCTGGCCGGCTCCAACTTCGCCGCCAACTGGGGCAGCGTGGGGTTCTTCGGCCCGCTCACGGTCCGGCCCGAGCTGTGGGACCGGGCCATCGGGCAGCGCCTGCTCGACGCGACCATGGACCTGTTCACCACCTGGGGCACCCGGCACGCCGGGCTGTTCACCTTCCCGCACAGCGCCAAGCACGTCGGGCTGTACCAGAAGTACGGATTCTGGCCCCGGTTCCTCACCGCCCTCATGACCCGGCCCGTCCCGGTGCCCGCCCCGCCGGGCCCGGTGACCGGACTGTCCGCGCTGCCCGCGCCCGCCCGGCCGGGCGCGCTGGCGGCGATCGCGGACCTCACCGGCGCGGTCTACCCCGGCCTGGACGTCAGCCGCGAGATCAACGCGGTGCTCAGCCAGCGGCTGGGTGAGGTCGTGCTGGTGCACGACGGCGCGGGCCTGCAGGCGGTGGCCGTGTGCCACGTGGGCGCGGGCAGCGAGGCCGGCCCGGGATCGTGCTACGTCAAGTTCGGCGCGGTGCGGCCGGGGCCGCGGGCGGCCCGCGGGTTCGCGGAGCTGGTGGACGCCTGCGCGCGGCTGGCCGCCGCCCGCGGCGCCTCGGCCGTGCTGGCGGGCGTCAACGCCGGCTGCGAGCGGGCCTGGGCTGCACTGGCCGGGATGGGGTTCCGCCCGGCCGTGCAGGGGGTCGCGATGCACCGGCCCAACGAGGACGGCTACCACGTCAGCGACCGTTACGTGCTCGACGACTGGCGCTGACGGCCGGCGCCCGGCGGGAGCGCCGCTCAGGCCGGCAGCTTGAGGTTGTACACCTGGGCCGCGTTGCCGGCCAGCACCAGGCCGGCGG
Source organism: uncultured Actinomycetes bacterium (assembly GCA_963837515.1). GTDB lineage: Bacteria > Actinomycetota > Actinomycetes > Streptosporangiales > Streptosporangiaceae > RYN-230. Next base: position 295,085 of record CAWINT010000005.1, on the reverse strand, counting down.
TCTCCTCGTCCGGGCACAGCGCGGCCACCGCCCGGGCGTTCCGGTCGATGCCGGGCACCCCGGGCCAGTCGGTGCCGAAGATCATCCGCCGGGCCAGCCGGGCCCAGTTGTGCCGGGCGTAGTACTCCCGCAGCCGCTGCGGCGGCAGCCCGGACAGCTCGATCCAGACCCGCTCACTCGACAGGGCCAGGAACGCGGCCGCGTCGTACCACCAGCCGCGGCCGCCGTGCGCGAGGACCACGTGCAGCCGGCGGAAGTCGCGCAGCACGTCGTCGAGCAGGATGGGGTCGGCGAACTGGTTGGCCGAGCCGGGGAACGAGCTGGTGCCGGAGTGCACCACGACCGGGATCCCGGCGTCCTGGCAGATCTCGTAGCACCGGTACAGCTCCCGGTTGTTGACCGGCGTGCCCGCGTGCACCGGGTGGATCTTGCATGCCACCGCGCCGAGGCCCAGCTGGCGTTCCAGCTCCTCCTCGGCCGGGTAATGCAGGTGCGGGTTGACGTTCGCGATGGCCCGGAGCCGGGCCGGGTTCTGGCCGGTCAGCGGGAGCAGGTCCTCGATCGGCTGAATCCCGGTCGCCTTCGGGCTGTACTCGCACAGCAGCAGCGCCACGTCCACCCCCTGCCGGGCCAGGTAGGCGTCGAACTCGGCGGGCCGGACGGTGCCCTCGCCGTCGTACACCTCCGACAGGACCGCGCGGTCGCCGAAGTCGTGCGCCCACTCGTGCCAGGCCGGCTTGAGTGTCGGCAGCCGGGCGGCGTGCAGGTGGGCGTCGACCAGCGGGCGGCCGTCCAGCATCAGCCGGCCCAGCCCGTGACCAGCGGCGTGTCCACGCCGACCGGGGCATCGGCCAGGGTCGTCATCAACTACCTCCCGGGCGGAACGGGCCCGCCCCCGCAGAAACATACTACATTCCAAGCGCTACCCGTCCACACCATGTAGCAAGTCTGCCCGCTGCCCGCCCAACGGCGGCCGCCGCCCAGTGCTCGTATTAGCTGAGGCCAGATACGGGTCTCGACCAACCGCACTGTGTCAGCTGGTGAGGGCGGGGGCGGTGCTCAGCTGGCCGCGAGCGTAGTCGCGGAGGCGGTAACGCTGCACCTTGCCGGTCGCGGTCTTGGGCAGGTCCTCGACGAGGAGCACCGCGCGCGGCCGCTTGAAGCCGGCCAGCCCGTCGCGGCACCACTGGATCAGCTCCTGCGGGGTGGCGGCCGTCCCGGCGGCCAGCACCACGCACGCCACCGGCTTGTCCAGCTCGTCACGGTCGGGCACCGCCACCACGGCGGCCTGGGCCACCGCCGGGTGCTGCAGCAGCCGGTCCTCCACCTCAGCCGGGGACACCCAGATCCCGCCCGCCTTGAGCAGGTCGTCCGACCGGCCCAGGCAGGTGTAGTAACCGTCGGCCGAGCGGACGTAGGTGTCCCCGGTGCGCAGCCACTCGCCCTGGAACACCGCCCGGGAGGCGGCGGTGCGGCACCAGTAGCCGGTGGCGATCGACTCGCCCCGGACGAACAGCGCGCCGGGCGTGCCGTCCGGGACCGGCGCGCCCGCCTCGTCCCGCAGCTCGATGCCGTATCCGGGCACCGGCACCCCGGACGTGCCGGGGCGCACCGCCCCCTCCCGGTTGGACAGGAAGATGTGCAGCGCCTCGGTGGAACCGATGCCGTCGAGGATGTCCACGCCGAACCGGCTGGTGAACCGCTGGTACAGCGCGGCCGGCAGCGCCTCTCCGGCCGACGCGGCCAGCCGGACCCCAGCGAACGTGTCCGCCGGCAGGCCCGCCGCGAGCAGCGCCCCGTAGAAGGTGGGGGTGGCGAAGAACAGCGAGGGCCGGTCCCTGGCCAGCCGCTCGGCGACCACCGCGGGTGTCGCGCGGCGGGGCTCCAGCACCGTGGCTGCACCGGCCGACAGCGGGAACAGCGCGGAGTTGCCCAGGCCGTAGGCGAAGAACAGCTTGGCGATGGAGAAGGTCGAGTCGTCGGGCCGGATGCCGAGCACCTCGCGGCCGTACGTCTCGCACACCGCGCGGACGTTGGCGTGCCGGTGCATCGCCGCCTTCGGCGCGCCGGTCGTCCCGGACGTGTACAGCCACAGCGCCGGGGCGTCCGCGTCGGTGGCCGCGGCCGGGGCGCCCGCCTGCGATCGCCCCGCGCCGAGCAGGTCCGCCCACGACATCACCGGGGCGGACGGGGCCGCCTCCAGCTCCGCGCCGCCCACCGCGACCAGGTGGGCCAGCGCGGGCGCGGACCGGGCGGCCTGCGACGCCAGCCCGGCGAACTCGGGCGAGACCACCAGCATCCGCGCCCCCGAGTCGGCGACGATCCGGGTCAGCTCCGGCGCGGTCAGCATCGTGGACACCGGCACCGCGACCGCGCCGAGGCGCCAGGCGCCCAGGATCCCGGCCAGCAGCTCCGGGCGGTCCGAGCAGATGAACATGACCCGTTCCCCGGGCCGGACGTCCACCGCCCGCAGCCCGGCCGCGAACGACGCCGCCAGCTCGCGCAGCCCCGCGTAGCTGAGCCGCCCCGCATCGCTGATGACGGCGGCCCGGTCCCCCCGGCCCGCCTGTACCTGACGGTCGACGAGGTACGTGGCCGCGTTGAAGATCTCGCTCATCACGATTCCGTTCCTGCTGGTCCGGCCGCGCGGCCAGGGTGAACGCCACCTTCGATGTGCCGGACATCACACTACGCTATTAGCATTGGACGTCAATGGTTCGTAGAACTTATGCGGCCCGCGGCGTTGCCGCAGACCGGGCCGTGTGGTCTCATGACGTCCGTGGACCGTCAGGACGTGCGCCGCTTCGAGACCGGCGCGGCCAGCGCCCGCTCGCTGCTGCTCACCGTGCTCGGCGAGTTCGTCCGGCCGCGCGGCGGTCCGGCCTGGACCGGCGCCCTGGTGGCCGGGCTGGCTGAGGTCGGTGTCGAGGAAAAGGCGGCCCGGCAGGCGCTGGCCCGGACCGCGGCCGACGGGCTGCTGGTGTCCGAGCGGACCGGCCGCCGGGTGCGGTGGCGGCTGACGCCCCGGGCGGTCCGGCTGCTCACCGAGGGAGCGGACCGGATCTACGGGTTCGGCCAGGGGCTGGCGGCCTGGGACGGCCGCTGGCTGATGCTCATGGTGACCGTGCCGGAGTCGCAGCGGCAACTGCGGCACCGGCTGCGTACCCGGCTCACCTGGGCTGGCCTCGGCTCACCTACCCCGGGACTGTGGATCACCCCGGATACTGGGAAGCAGAAGGAGGTCGCCGAGGCGGTCGAGGACCTCGGCGTGGACGCCTTCTCCTTCACGGGCTCGTTCGGCGAGATCGGTAACGAGCTCCGGGTGGTCCGCCAGGCCTGGACGCTGGACGAAATTGAGCGGCGCTACCAGCGGTTCATCGGCTCGGTGTCGGCGCTCGCGGTGGCCACCCCGGCCGACGCGTTCCGCGCCCGGGTGCTGCTGGTACACGAGTGGCGGCGGTTCCCGTTCCTCGACCCCGCGCTGCCCCCGGAACTGCTGCCCGACGGGTGGCCGGGTCCCCGGGCCGCCCAGCTGTTCCATGACCGCTACCACGCCTGGCACGACGCCGCCGGCGAATACTGGGACACGCTGTCCGCAGCGGCGGCGTCCCGCTCGTGAGCCCGGCCCGGGCGGGCTGAGCCCGGCCCGGGCGGGCGGAGCCCGGCTGGTCAGAGCTTCAGGTGCCGGAGCCCGGCCTGCACGATACGGGCGCCGAGCGCGCCGGCGGCACCACCGACCACCCCTTTGGTGATCATTGGGCCATGCTCCGCGCCGAAGTTCTTCCCGGCCGAGATGATCGGGTTCGCGACTGAATTGAACCCGTCGGCGAAAGCTCCGTTATCGGTCGAGGCGTCATAGGCACCCTTGGCCAATCCGGCGGCGATCGCCACCGGCGTGACGACCACCGCGCTGACGTCCGCCCAGAACTCGCTTTTCTCTTCTTTCTCTTCCATCTGCTTCGTCTCCTGTCAAGGATGCGGAGGCCGCCCAGGGGCGGCACTGCGCCCCGGGAATTCCGCGGCCGACCCTGGGGGAGACCGTAGGGCGGGCCTGGGGGACCGTGGGCGGGCCTGGCCCAATCCTGCCCGGCGCCGCGATGACGCGCCAGGGGCATCCGGCACGCCAAGATCACGTCTACCGCCACCTCAAGACCGGCCCGGCCCACGTGCAGCGGTACATGAAGCCGCTGCTGCAGCGGATCGAGAAGGGCGAGATCGACCCGACCCGGATCATCACCCACCGCCCGGCCATCCGCCGCCGGGGCCGCCGGGCACCCGGAACGGCCGGATCTTAGGCTGCGGTTATGGGACAGGTCCAGGTGGGCACGGCGTCGTGGACGGACCGGACGCTGATCGAGTCAGGATGGTACCCGCCGGAGGCGGACACGCCGGAACGGCGGCTGCGCTACTACGCTCGCCAGTTCCCGCTGGTGGAGGTGGACGCGACCTACTACGCGCTGCCCGCGGAGCAGACCGCGGCCGCTTGGGCGGCACGGACCCCGGCCGGGTTCACCTTCAACGTCAAGGCGTTCAGCCTGTTCACCCAGCACCCCACCCGCGTGGCGGCGTTCCCCACCGACCTGCGCCCCGCGGTGGAACCGGCCGGGAAGGACCGGGTCTACCTCAAGGACGTCCCGGCTGAGGTGGCTGACCAGGCGTGGGACCGGTTCCTGGCCGCCCTCGACCCGCTCCGGCAGGCCGGAAAGCTGGGTGCGATCCTGCTGCAGTTCCCGCCGTGGTTCCCGATCTCCCGGGCCCGCAAGGAGTACATCGTGTCCTGCGCGCAGCGGGCCGCACCGGACCGGGTGTGCATCGAATTCCGCAACCGGACCTGGATGACCCCGGACAACCAGGAGGAGACCCTGGAGTTCCTGGCCTCGCACCGGCTGCCGTACGTGTGCGTGGACATGCCGCAGGGCCACCGGGACTCCATTCCGCCGGTGCTGGCGGTCACCGATCCCGGCCTGGCGGTGGTCCGGCTGCACGGCCACTCTGACAAGTGGGACAGCAAGGACATCCACGAACGGTTCGGCTACCGCTACACCGAGCGCGAGCTGAAAGAGTGGGCGTCCCGGGTCGGCACACTGGCCCGGGACGCCGATGACACCCACGTGCTATTCAACAATTGCTACCGGAACTACGCACAGGTCAACGCCCAGCAACTGGCCTCGCTGCTGCCGGCCTGAGCTGGCCCCGGCCGCGTGGTGACGCTACGCGCCCAGCGCGGGCGCGGGCCGCTAGCCGGTGGGTAATGACGGAAGTCACACTGGGGCCGTCGCGGCCCGCCCGCGGCCGCGGATCAGCGCAGTTCAGACGGCATTTTCCAGGCCAATCAGTGATCATAGCGCCGATCCTGGCGGGCAATCCGCCGATCCGGTTATTTGCCGATCCGCGGACTGTGGGTTACGGTTGCCGACGCATCGCTAACCGATCACGAAGGGTCGACGACATGACTACAGGGGGTAAGTGCGCGTCCATTCGTGGTTAGAAGGAGCGGCCCCGACCATGCGTGTTGCCGCACGCGGCCGGGGCCTTTTGCATGGCAACGAACCTCGGAGGTAACAAGCCATGACGTTTCTAAGTATCGCAGCCGGCGGGGCTACGAAAACCCTGATGATGGTCACGGTTTCGCTGCATCCCGGCGCCGCTCACGCGGCCAGCCACCACACCGTGGTCAAGCCGGGCGACACGCTCAGCTCGATCAGCCAGCGTGAGTACGGCAAGTCGGCCGACTGGCCCGCGCTGTGGTGGGCCAACCGGCACCAGGTGCCGAACCCGTCGCTCATCCGGGCCGGGCAGCGGCTGACCCTGCCGGGTCAGCCGACGGTCAGCGCCGCGATCACCAAGGCGGCGCTGGCCGCGATCCCGGCCCCGCCGCCCGCGCCGGCGCCCGCGGCCCCGCAGCCGGTGGCTGACGCGGTGACCAGCACCGCCCCGGCGGCCAGCACCGCGGCTGCTCCCGCTGCGGCGCAGCCCGCGACGGCGTCCTACAACGGCGCCCCGGGCAGCTTCCAGAGCTGCGTGATCCAGCGGGAGAGCGGCGGGAGCGCCGGGGCGGTGAACGCGTCCAGCGGCGCGGGCGGGCTGTACCAGTTCCTGCCATCGACCTGGCACGCCCTCGGGTACTCCGGGCTGCCCCAGAACGCGCCGGTCTCCGAGCAGAACGCCGCGTTCGCCAAGGAGTACGCCCAGTCCGGCGGCAGCGCCTGGTCGGCCTACGACGGCTGCTGATCCCGGTCAGTCGCAAGGAGGCCCCGGCCGGCCCGGCCGGGGCCTCTGTGCTGGCCCGGGGGCTACACCGCGTATTTGGTGACCAGGTCGCCGAGCGAGGGGAGGGCGGCCTGGACGTGCTTGACCGCGTTGCCGCGGACACTCTTGTACGCCTTGATGATCGTCGGCCGGCCGGAGGTGGCCGCCCGGGCATCGGTCACCGAGAGCAGGTCCTCGGCCACCTCATCGCTCCGCTTGGCCAGGTAGTCACCGAACGTGCCGCCACCGGCGGCGCTGAAGTCGGCCCAGTACGGCTCCAGTTTCACCACCGCGTCCGGGAGCATCTTGCCGACCATGTGGCGGACATGGCCCGGCATGAAGGCGTTGACCGTCTTGAACGCGAGCTTGACCGCGGTCCCGGAGACCCCGGACTTCTCCCTCACCTGCTGCTCGATCAGCCCATAGGCGTCGTTGATCACGTGCGGCTGGATATCCGGAGCGAGCAGGGTCTCCGTGAGCGTAGCTGCCATGGCTATGTTCTGTCCTTGTCACCGGCGCGGGCAAAAGATCGCGGACGCACCGCGGTGCGCCATCCGTCAGTAGACGGCGAGCGCCCGGCTCCGGTTTACCGCCCCGGGGAACGCCGCGGCCAGCCCCGCCACGGGCGCTTTCGGGCAGACTGGCAGGGTGAGCGAACGGGTCCGGACGGCGGTCCGGGTGGAGGGGCTCGTCCAGGGGGTGGGCTTCCGGCCCTTCGTGTACTCGCTGGCTACCCGGCTCGGCCTCGGCGGCCTGGTCGGCAACGACGTGGACGGGGTCTTCGCCGAGGTGGAGGGGCCAGGCCCAGCGGTGACCGAGTTCCTGGCCACGCTGCGGGCCGACGCGCCCCCGCTGGCCCGGGTCGACCGGGTGACGACGGCCGCGATGCCCCCGCAGGGCAGCCGGTCGTTCTCGATCGTGGCCAGCCCCCCCGGCCAGCAGCGGCGGCCGCTGGTGTCGGCGGACACCGCGCCGTGCGCCGACTGCCTGGCCGAACTGGCCGACCCGGCCGACCGCCGGTTCAGCTACCCGTTCATCAACTGCACGAACTGCGGGCCCCGGTTCACCATCGTGCGGGACGTGCCCTACGACCGGGCCGCCACCACCATGGCGGGCTTCGCCATGTGCGCCGACTGCGCGGCCGAGTACCACGATCCGGCCAACCGCCGGTTCCACGCCCAGCCGGTGTGCTGCCCGGTCTGCGGCCCGCGGCTGCGGCTGCTGGCCGGGCCGCGGCGCGCCGAGGTGGCGGGCGACCCGGTGGCCGCGGCGGCCCGGCTGCTGCGGGAGGGCCAGATCCTGGCGGTGAAAGGGCTGGGCGGCTACCACCTGGCGGCGCTGGCCGCCTGCGCGCCGGCCGCCGCCGCGCTGCGCGCCCGCAAGCACCGCGAGGACAAGCCGTTCGCGGTGATGGTGGCCGACCTGGCCGCGGCCCGGCGGCTTGCCGCCGTGGACGACGCCGCGGCGGCGGTGCTGGCCAGCCCGGCGCGGCCGATCACGCTGCTGCCCGCCCGGCCCGGCGCGGACGTCGCCGCGGCGGTGGCGCCCGGGAATCGGCACCTGGGGCTGATGCTCCCCTACACGCCGCTGCACCACCTGCTGCTCCACGCGGTCGCCGCACCGATCATTCTGACCAGCGGGAACGTCTCGGATGAGCCGATCGCCTACACCGACGGGGACGCGCTGGACCGGCTCAGCCCGATCGCCGACGCGTTCCTGCTGCACGACCGGGCGATCCACACCCGGACCGACGACTCGGTGGTGCGTCCGGTGCGGTCCCGCCCGGCGCTGATCCGCCGGTCCCGCGGTTACGTCCCGGAGCCGCTGCCCCTCGCCATCCGGTTCCCCCGCCCGGTGCTGGCCTGCGGCGCCGAGCTGAAGAACACCTTCTGCCTGGCCCGCGACGACTACGCGGTCATCTCCCCGCACATCGGGGACCTGTCCAACGCCGAGACGCTGCAGTCCTTCACCGACGGCATCGCGCACCTGCGGCGGCTGCTGGGCGCCGAGCCGGAGGTGGTGGCGCACGACCTGCACCCGGAGTACCTGTCCACCAAGTACGCGCTGGACCTGGACGGGGTGGAACTGTGCGGGGTGCAGCACCACCACGCGCACATCGCCGCCTGCCTGGCCGACAACGGCGAGCCCGGGCCGGTCATCGGGGTGGCGTTCGACGGCACCGGGTACGGGACCGACGGCACCGTGTGGGGCGGAGAGTTCCTGCTCGCCGACCTGGCGTCGGCCCGCCGCGGCGGGCACCTCGCGCCGGTGCCGATGCCGGGCGGGGAGGCCGCCATCCGCCAGCCGTGGCGGATGGCGGCCGTGTACCTGGACGCCGCGTACGGCGGTGCCCCGCCGGACGGGCTGGCGGTGGCGCAGCGGCACGAGCGGCAGTGGGCGGCGGTACGGGCCCTCGCCGCCAAGCGGGTCAACGCGCCGCTGACCTCCAGCGCCGGGCGGCTGTTCGACGCGGCGGCGGCCCTGCTCGGGGTCCGGGACGTGATCAACTACGAGGGCCAGGCCGCGATCGAGCTGGAGCAGCTGGCCGACCCGGCTGAGACCGGCGCCTACCCGGCCGGGCTGGAGCCGGCCGATCCGTTCACCGCGCGCGGCGCCGACCTGGTCGCCGCGGCCGCCGCCGACCTGGCCGCGGGCGTGCCGCGCGCGGTCATCGCCGCCCGGTTCCACCGCGGCGTCGCCGCGCTGATCGAGGCCGGCTGCGTGGCGCTCCGCGACCGGCACGGCCTGGGCACGGTGGCGCTGTCCGGCGGGGTGTTCCAGAACATGCTGCTGCTGGAGCAGGTCACCGCGCGGCTGGGAGCCCGCGGCTTCCGGGTGCTCACCCACGCGCGGGTGCCGTGTAACGACGGCGGGATCAGCCTGGGCCAGGCGGTGGTGGCGGCCGCCCAGGACCGCGCCGGTTAGCCCACGGCCGTCGCGGCCCGCTCGCGCAGCCAGCCGTACCAGGCCGGCATCCCCTCGCCGGTCCGCGCCGACACCTCCCGCCGCTGCGCCCGCGGGCCGGCCTGGCTGAGGGCGGCCCGGAACACGCCGGTGTCGAAGTCCAGGTAGGGCAGCAGATCCGTCTTGGTCACCAGGACGAGGTCGGCCCGCCGGAACATCTGCGGGTACTTGGCCGGCTTGTCCGCGCCCTCGGTCACCGACGCCAGCACCACCCGGGCCGCCTCGCCCAGGTCGAACAGGGCCGGGCAGACCAGGTTGCCCACGTTCTCGATCAGCACCACCGAGCCGGCCGGCGGGTCCAGCGAGCGCAGCGCCCGGGCCACCATGCCCGCGTCCAGGTGGCACCCGGCACCGGTGTTGATCTGCACCACCGGGCAGCCGGCCGCCCGGATCCGGCTGGCGTCCAGGGCGGTCTCCTGATCGCCCTCGATCACGGCGATCAGCGGCTCGCCCGCCAGCTCGCGCACCGTCCGCTCCAGCAGGGTCGTCTTCCCCGAGCCGGGCGAGCTCATCAGATTAACGGCCAGTACGCGGCGCTGCCTCAGCCAGGCACGGTTCTCCGTCGCCAGTGCGTCGTTGCGGGCCAGCACCTTCTCCTCGAGCAGCACGGTGCGGCCACCGGTGCCGGGCGCCCCGTGCGGGTGCCCGTCGCCCGGGCCAGCACCTGCCTCGTGCAGGTGCCCGTCGCCCGGGCCAGCACCTGCCTCGTGCAGGTGCCCGTCGCCCGGTCCGGCACCCCCCTCGTGCGGATGCGGATGCGGGACCAGCCCGTCGATCCGGTACCCCTCGTCGGTGCAACCGCAGGTCGCACACATGTCAGGCCGCCACCTCCACGGACAGAATGCGCAGTTCCTCGCCGGTCAGCACCGCTACGTCGGCGCTGCCGCACGGGCACAGCGGCAGCGGGCTGTCGGGAGTGAATTCGCGGTGACAGGACCGGCAGGAACAGCGGGCCGCCGGCTCGGCGATGTCCAGCCGCGCCCCGGCCAGCGCCGTCCCCTCGGTGGCCAGGTCGAAGCAGAACCGCAGCGAGTCCGGGACGACCCCGGACAGCGCGCCGATCTCCAGCCGCACCTCGGTGACGGTGGCACCTGGCAGCCGCCCGGTCACCACGTCGATCACCCCCTGAGCGATGGCCAGCTCGTGCATGCCGGTCAGCAGATCCGCGGCAGCGGGTCGCCGACCAGCAGGTTGACGATCCGGGTGCCGCCGAAGGAGGTCTTGAGCGTGACCCGGCCCGGCGGGCCGTCGGTGACCCGGCCGATCACCTCCGCCTGCTCCCCGAGCGGGTGGCCGCGCAGCGCGGCCAGCGCGGCGTCCGTGGCATCGCCGTCCACCACCGCTACCATCCGCCCCTCGCAGGCGACGTACAGCGGGTCGATGCCGAGCAGTTCGGCCGCGCCGCGCACCTCCTCCCGGACCGGGATGGCGTCCTCGGTGACGGTGATGCCAGTCCCCGAGGCCTTGGCGATCTCGTTGAGGATGGTGGCCACTCCCCCGCGGGTCACGTCGCGCATCGCCCGGACCCCGGGGACGGCGTCCAGCAGGGCGGCGGCCAGTCCGGCCAGCGGGGCGGTGTCGGAGCTGATGTCGGCCTCGATGTCCAGTTCGCCGCGGGCCAGCATGATGGTGACGCCGTGGTCACCGACCGGGCCGGACACCAGTATCGCGTCACCCGGGCGGGCCTGGGCCAGGCCCAGGGTCAGCCCCGGCCGGGCCAGGCCGACGCCGGCGGTGTTGATGTAGCAGCCGTCGGCCTTGCCCTTCTGCACGACCTTGGTGTCGCCGGTCACGATCTGCACGCCGGCGGCGGCCGCGGCATCCCGCATCGACCCGGCGATCCGGGTCAGGTCGGCGACGGGGAAGCCTTCCTCCAGGATGAACCCGGCCGACAGGTACAGCGGGTCGGCCCCGGCCACGGCCAGGTCGTTGACGGTGCCGTTGACGGCCAGGTCGCCGATGTTGCCGCCGGGGAAGAACAGCGGGGACACCACGAACGAGTCGGTGGTGAGGGCCAGTTGCGCCCCGGCCACGTGGAACAGCGCCGAGTCGCCGAGCGGCTCGATCAGCGGGTTGCGGAACGCGTCCAGGAAAAGGGCCTCAATCAGGGTCTGGGTGGCCTTACCGCCGGCCCCGTGGGACATCGTGATCCGCTCTTCGCGGAGCCGGGGGCGGCGCCGCCGGGCAGCGTCGATGCGGTCGAGCACCTGCCGCTCGCGGCTGGACGCGGCCTCCTCGCGGCTGACCGTCACCGCCGGGTCACCTCCACCTCGACCACCCGCGACCGGGTCATCCGGCCGTAGTTGTAGTAGGCCGCACAGGCACCCTCCGGGGAGACCATGCACGTGCCGATGGGCGTCTCCGGGGTGCACGCGGTGCCGAACACCTTGCACTCCCACGGTTTGAGCACGCCCTTGAGCACCTCGCCGCACTGGCAGGCCTTGGGGTCGGCGACCCGCACCCCGGGCACGTCGAACAGCAGTTCCGCGTCGAAGGCGGCGAAGTCCTCGCGCACCTTCAGCGCCGAGTGGGAGATGAAGCCGAGGCCGCGCCATTCGAAGTAGGGCCGCAGTTCCATGGTCTGCGCAATGGCCTTGAGCGCGACCTGGTTGCCGTCCCATGGGACCACCCGCGAGTACTGGTTCTCCACCTCGGAGCGGCCCTCCGAGAGCTGCACCATCAGCAGGTAGATCGACTGCAGGATGTCCAGCGGCTCGAAGCCCGCCACCACCACCGGCTTGCCGTAGTCGCGGGCGATGAACTCATACGGCCGGCAGCCGATCACGGTGGACACGTGACCAGGGCCGATGAAGCCGTCGAGCCGCAGGTCCGGGGAGTCCAGGATGGCCTTGATGGCCGGGATGATCGTGACGTGATTACAGAACACCGAGAAGTTCGGGATGCCCTCGGCCCTGGCCCGCAGCATGGTCATCGCGGTCGAGGGGGCGGTGGTCTCGAATCCGATGGCCATGAAGACGACCCGTTTGCCGGGGTTGCTGCGGGCGATCTTGAGCGAGTCGAGCGGTGAGTAGACCATCCGGATGTCGGCACCGGACGCGTTGGCGTCGAAGAACGAGCCCTGGCTGCCGGGTACGCGCATCATGTCCCCGAACGAGGTCATGATCACGTCAGGCTGGGCGGCCAGGTGCATGGCGTCGTCCACCCGGCCCATCGGGATCACGCAGACCGGGCAGCCGGGGCCGTGCACCAGCGTCACCGACTCGGGCAGGTAGTCCTCGAGGCCGTGCTTGTAGATGGTGTGCGTATGCCCGCCGCACACCTCCATGAACTTGTACTCCCGGCCCGGCTCGCACAAGGCGGCGATCTTCGCGGCCAGCGCGTGCGCCGTGTCGGCGTCACGGAATTCGTCGACGAACCGCATTGCCCGCACGCTCCTCACTCGATCTGTGATTCGGCCAGCGCCGCCAGCTCGTCCGCGTAAGCCTGGCCGATGCTCTCCAGGAATTCCAGGGCCGCGGCGGCCTCTTTCTCGTCGATCTTCGACAGCGCGAAGCCGACGTGGATCAGCACCCACTCGCCGGGCTCGGGCGGGTCATCCCCGAGCAGCCCTATGTTGATCACCCGCCTGACCCCGCTCACGTTCACCTTGGCCAGGTCGGGCTGATCGGTGAGGCGCTCGATCACTTCGCCGGGAATGCCGAGGCACATGCTGGTTTCCCCTTACTCGTGGCCGGGCCGCGCGGCCGCCGCGGGCGGCTGGCGGGCCGCCACCAGGCCGCTGATGATCCGGACCGCGTCGTCCACGGCCGCGGCCACCGGCTCGCTCAGCTCCATCCGGTAGTCGATGCTGGCGGGCTCGCAGCACACGACGAGGATCCGCACCGCCTGGCCGCCCAGCATGCCGAGCACGCTGAGCACCACGTCGGGCGGCATCCCGTGCCCATCGAAGAAGCGGCTTATCTCCACCGGGTCATATTCGCCGACGATGCCGGGCGCGCCGAAGGCGTGTCCCGGCTGAGCCGGCGAATGCGCGGGGGGTTCCGGGGGGTCGCCCCCCCGGGCCAGCACCGCGTGTCCCGGCTGAGCCGGCGAATGCGCGGGGGGTTCCGGGGGGTCGCCCCCCCGGGCCAGCACCGCGTGTCCCGGCTGAGCCGGCGAATGCGCGGGGGGTTCCGGGGGGTCGCCCCCCCGGGCCAGCACCGCGTGTCCCGGCTGAGCCGGCGAATGCGCGAGGGGTTCCGGGGGGTCGCCCCCCCGGGCCAGCACCGCTTCGAGGAGCGTCACGGTGCCGGGCGGTTCGCCGCGGGGGGCGGCGTCGACCAGGATGGCGGTGTCGTACCCGCTGGCCAGGTCGTAGGCCAGGTGCATGCCGCTGGTGCCGTAGTCGGCCACCCGGACCCCGTCCGGCAGGGCGGCCTGCGCCAGCCGCCGGGCGACCTCGGGCCCGAATCCGTCGTCGCCGAGGAAGATGTTGCCGACCCCGGCGACCAGGGTCTGCCCGCTCACCGTGGCTCCAGCGCGGCCAGGGTCAGCTCCCACAGCACGTGATACACCGTGGTCTGCGCTTCCTGGATCCGGTGCACCGAGGCGGACGGCGCGATGAACAGGTGGTCGATGGTGTCCAGTTCGGCCATCCGGCCCCCCTGGTAGCCCGCCAGCCCGATGGTCAGCATGCCCCGCCGGGCCGCCTCGGCAAAGCCGCGTACCAGGTTCTCGGAGTTCCCGCTGGTGGACAGCCCGACCGCGATGTCGGCGCTGGTGCCCACGGCCGCGATCTGCCGGGCGAACACCACTTCCACGCCGATGTCGTTGGCCAGGGCGGTGAGCACCGAGGTGTCGTTGCCGAGCGCGAAGGCGGGCAGCGGGCGGGCGCCCGGGCCCGGGTTCAGGAACAGCGTGGCCAGCTGCTGGGCGTCGGTGGCGCTGCCGCCGTTGCCGAAGGCCAGCAGCCGGCCGCCGGCCGCGAACCGGGCGGCGGCCGCGCTGGCCGCCGCGGCCAGCGCGGCGGAGTCCTGCTCGGCGATCGACCGGCGCAGCTCGATGATCTCGGCCACCTTGGCCACCGTGGAACCGCGGACTTCGGCCAGCACCGCAGGAAGATCACTGCTGCCGGAGTACAGGAACGGGTAGAGCGCTTCCATGCCGGCCGGGCCGCCGGTGCTGGGCGGCGGCACGGTCAGCCCCCGCCCAGCACGGCGATGGCCTCCCCGGCATGGACCAGGATCCGGTCGCCGGGCCCGGCGGTCACCAGCGCCACGCTGACCTCTTCCTCACCCCGGCCGGTGTCCACCACCGCGAGCCGGTCGCCGGCCAGCCGCAGCACGGTGACCTCGACGGCCATATCGGAGCAGGTGATACAGACGTCGTCGTGACACTCGTTCACGCCACCACCCCCGGGGCGAGCACGCCGGGCTGCTCGAAGAAGACGTGCACCAGTTCCCAGAGTACGTGGTACAGGGTCACCTGCAGTTCCTTGACGATCCGCGGGTCGGCGGACCGGGCCAGCAGCAGGTGATCGGCCAGCCCACGGGCGGCGATGGCGCCCCCGTCCCCGCCGGCCAGCGCGATGCGCAGCAGGCCGGCCTCGGCCGCGGCCGCCAGGCCGCCCAGCACACTGGGGCAGTTCCCGTCGGGTGAGATGCCGAGGGCGATGTCCCCGGGGGCCGCCAGGCAGGCGATCTGCTGGGCGAAGATCGCCGTCATGCCGTCCCGCTCGGCGATCCCGGTCACCGTGGCCACGTCGGTGGTCAGCGCGATGGCGGGCAGCGCCCGCTTGCCGACGATCACCGGGTGGACGAACTCCACCGCCACGTGCTGGGCGTCACTGCTGCACCCGCCGGTGCCGAACACCACCAGCTTCCCGCCCTGGTGGAAGCGGACGGCCATGGCGTGGCAGGCCATGGCGACCGCGTCGGCCTGATGTGCCAGGTCAGCGGCGGGTGCCTCGCGGAGTGAGATCAGCCGGGCAGCAGCACGGGCGGCCTCGTCGCCGGGGCCGGTCCGGTCTGCCGCAGGCTGAACCGCCATGACAGCACCGTAGGACCGTTCTGGGCGGGACGTCCAGTCGCCGCCCGGACAGTTCTGACCTGACCAGCTCTGCTGGACCGGCCGGCGGAACGGCCCCCGGGAGCGGGCCAGCGGGCGCCGCGGGCTATCCGAGCGGCACCTCGCCGAAGACTTCCTGGATCCGGCGCAGGTCCTTGAGCCGTGGCTCGGTGGTGCCACCGACCCACCGGCTGACCGTCTTGACCGACACGCCGAGCAGCCGGGCGGCGGCCTCCTGGGTCAGTCCCTCCTTGCGCAGCGCGGTGGACATCCAGTCGGCGAAGTTCTCCGCCGAACCGGCCTGGAGAGCCGGGGCGACCTGGCGGTCAGCCGGGGCCGCGGGGCCGGCCGGGCGGCCCGCCGCGGCCGGGCTGGCGGCGGAGTCAGAGTGCAGCACGTCCACCTCGACGTGCTCGGGGAAGATGCGGAACGCTACGTGGATCGAGCCGGTGGGGCCCGCCGCATCCAGCAGGGCCTTGAACACCGTCTCGCCGACCTGGCGGTTCCCCTCCTCAGTGAGCGGGGACTCGGCCAGGCAGCGCCGGACGAAGTCGCGGATGTCCGGGATCGAGGACGGCCGGGCCGGGAAGACCTGGAACAGCACCACGACCGGCGTGACCTCGATCGGGTCCGCGCCGGAACCGGGGCCGGGCTCAGCCACCAAAAATGTCTTCCTCTCGCTGCTCCGGCGCTGACGGGGGGCGCCGACGGCAGAATCTGCCGTCAGGTTATTCGAAATTCCCGGCGGTGACGATCCGCCCAGGCTTTCCTCTCCGGGACAAAAAGCCGGCCCCGAGGCGGACAAAACTGTCCCATGGCCGACTGTCCAGTCTTGTAGGCGGCAAGCTGCGGGTTTACGATGGCCCGGTCTGCGCACCACGAAGGCGAGTTGTGCCGTGACCATGTGTACCGGGGTACTGTGCACGGCCCGCGCCAGCGGGCCAGGCCCGGCCGCCCTGCCACTCGCCCCGCCACTCGCCCCGCCACCCGCCGCGCCTGGGCGGGCCCCGTCGGGCTCGGGCCGTCTGCTGATCCCGGCCCGCGCTGAGCCGATCCCGTAGCGAGGATCCCGTAGCGAGGAGGTGGCCGCGGCATGGCCACACGCAGCACGAACGATGCCGGATCACAAGCGGAGACCACGGAGCCCGTGCTCCATATCCTCTGGATGAACGGCGGCCTCAGCTGCGACGGCGACTCGGTCGCGCTGACCGCTGCCACCCAGCCCAGCATCGAGGAGATCGTGCTGGGCGCCCTGCCCGGCCTGCCCAAGGTCGCCGTGCACTGGCCGCTGATCGATTTCGAATGCGGCCCGGAGACCGGGGCGGACAACTTCATCGCGTGGTGGCACAAGGCCGACCGCGGCGAACTCGAGCCGTTCGTGCTGGTGGTCGAGGGTTCAATTCCCAACGAGGCGATCAAGCAGGAAGGCTACTGGTGCGGGTTCGGTAACAACCCGGACACCGGGCAGCCGATGACCACCAGCGAATGGCTGGACCGGCTGGCGCCCAAGGCCACCGCGATCCTCGCCGTCGGCACCTGCGCCACCTACGGCGGCATCCACGCCATGGCCGGCAACCCGACCGGGGCCATGGGGGTCCCCGACTACCTCGGCTGGGACTGGCGGTCCAAGGCCGGCCTGCCGATCGTCTGCGTCCCCGGCTGCCCCATCCACCCGGACAACCTGTCCGAGACCATCCTCTACCTGCTCTACCAGGTGGCCGGCCAGGCACCGATGATCCCGCTGGACGAGGCCCTCCGCCCGACCTGGCTGTTCGGGGCCACCGTGCACGAAGGGTGTGACCGGGCCGGCTATTACGAGCAGGGCGACTTCGCGAACGACTACGGCTCGCCCAAGTGCCTGGTCAAGCTCGGCTGCTGGGGCCCGGTAGTCAAGTGCAACGTGCCCAAGCGGGGCTGGATCAACGGCGTGGGTGGCTGCCCCAACGTGGGCGGCATCTGCATCGCCTGCACCATGCCCGGGTTCCCGGACAAGTTCATGCCGTTCATGGACGAACCGCCCGGGGCACGGGTGTCGACCGCCGCCAGCAGCATGTACGGCACGGTCATCCGCACGCTGCGCGGCTTCACCGCGAAGACCGCCGACGCCGAGCCGAAGTGGCGCAAGAAGGGCAGCGAACTGCTCACGGGCTACCAGCAGCCCTGGTGATCCCGGCCGCCGCAGGCCTACAGCGACCCACTCAAGGGGAGAGGTATCAGCGATGACGACGGCCGACGACACCGGCATTGTGGAGATGGCCTGGGATCCGATCACCAGGATCGTGGGCAGCCTCGGAATCTACACCAAGATCGACTTCAAGCAGCGGCGCGTGGTCGAGTGCCACAGCACCTCGTCGATCTTCCGCGGCTACAGCATCTTCATGAAGGGCAAGGACCCGCGGGACGCCCACTTCATCACCAGCCGGATCTGCGGCATCTGCGGGGACAACCACGCGACCTGCTCCGTCTACAACCAGAACATGGCGTACGGGGTCCGGCCGCCGCACCTCGGCGAGTGGATCATCAACCTCGGTGAGTCCGCGGAGTACATGTTCGACCACAACATCTTCCAGGAGAACCTCGTCGGGGTGGACTTCTGCGAGCGGATGGTGGGCGAGACCAACCCCGGGGTCCTGGAGCAGGCCAACGCCACCGAGGCGCCGCACGCCGCCGAGCACGGCTACCGGACCATCGGTGACATCATGCGCTCGCTGAACCCGCTGGAAGGCGAGTTCTACCGGGAGGCGCTGCAGGTCAGCCGGTCCACCCGGGAGATGTTCTGCCTCATGGAGGGCCGTCACGTGCATCCCTCCACGCTCTACCCCGGGGGCGTCGGCACCACCGCCACGGTGCAGTTGTTCACCGACTACCTGACCCGGCTGATGCGGTACGTCGAGTTCATGAAGCGCGTCGTGCCCATGCACGACGACCTGTTCGACTTCTTCTACGAGGCGCTGCCGGGGTATGAGGAAGTGGGCCGCCGCCGCGCCGACATGGTGTGCTGGGGCAGCCTGAACGACCCGCGGCACTGCGACTTCCGGTACGACCACATGACCGACTGGGGCCGCAAGATGTTCGTGTCGCCGGGGGTCATCCGGGACGGGGAACTGATCACCAACGATCTGGTCACGATCAACCTGGGCATCCGCATCCTGCTCGGCAGCTCGTTCTACGAGGATTGGGAAGACCAGGAGATGTTCGTGACCCGGGACCCGCTGGGCAACCCGGTGGACCGGCGGCATCCCTGGAACCAGCACACGATCCCCCGGCCGGCCAAGCGGGACTTCGACGGCAAGTACAGCTGGGTCATGTCACCCCGGTGGTTCGACGGCACCAACTACCTGGCCGCGGACACCGGCGGCGGGCCGATCGCCCGGCTGTGGGCCACCGCCCTCGGCGGGCTCGTCAACTTCGGCTACGTGAAGTCCACCGGCCAGAGCGTGCAGATCAACCTGCCGCGCACGGTGAGCCGACCAGAGGTCACCTTCGAGTGGAAGATTCCCCGGGACAAGTCCGGGGCGCCGCTGTCCAACGCCATCGAGCGCGACCGGGCCCGGACCTATTTCCAGGCCTACGCGGCCGCCTGTGCGCTCTACTTCACCGAGCAGGCGCTGGCCGAGATCCGGGCCGGCCACACGAAGACGTGGGAGCCGTTCAGCGTGCCTGACGAAGCGGACAGCTGCGGCTTCACCGAAGCCGTGCGCGGCGTGCTGTCCCACCACATGGTGATCCGGGGCGGCCGGATCGCCAACTATCACCCGTACCCGCCGACCCCGTGGAACGCCAGCGTCCGCGACTCCTACGGCACGCCCGGGCCGTACGAGGACGCGGTGCAGAACACCCCAATCTTCGAGGAGAACCCGCCGGAGAAGTTCAAGGGCATCGACATCATGCGCGCGGTCCGCAGCTTCGACCCGTGCCTGCCCTGCGGCGTGCACATGTACCTGGGTGGCGGCCGGAAACTCGACCTCACGCATTCGCCCCTGGCGGCAGTCACCCTGGGGACCTGATGACGGGCGTAGACGAGGCCGGGGAGCGGATCGAGAGCCTGCTGGCCGGGCTGCGGGCGCGTGACGAGGCAGCCGCCGCGGCGGCCGAGGAACTCACCGCAGCGCTGGTCGGGCTGTACGGGGACGGCCTGTCCCGGGTGGTGGCCGCCCTCGCCGCCGCCGGGCCGGCCGGTTCCGCCATCCTGGGCCAGCTGGCCGAAGACCCGCTGGTCGGCAGCCTGCTGCTGCTGCATGACCTGCACCCGCTGGACGTGGACGCCCGGATCCAGCAGGCGCTGGACCGGGTGCGGCCCTACCTCGGCTCGCACGCCGGTGGGGTGCAGTACCTGGGCGTGACCGACGGCGTCGCCCGGCTGCGGCTGGAAGGCAGCTGCCACGGCTGCCCGTCCTCCACGGTCACCGTGCGGCTGGCCATCGAGGGCGCGGTCGCCGAGGCGGCTCCTGAGGTCCGTGAGGTGCTGGTGGAGGGGGTGACCGAGCCGCCCGGGCCGGCCCTGCTGCAGATCGGGCCGCGCCCGGGCGACGAGGTCCTCGCCCCCCCGGGCGTATTGACTGGCGAGGGTAGGCCCGCCGGAGGCGGGTCTGGCCGAGCCAGTGATCCCGGGGGGTTCCGGGGGGTCGCCCCCCCGGGTAAGCAGGGCGATTGGGTCAGCCTGCCGGATCTCGGGCCGCCGAGTTCGCGGCCGGTGACGGCGCAGGCCGCCGGGCTGGATGTGTGCCTGTGCGCGGTGCGTGGCACCCTGTACGCCTACCGCGACGCCTGCCCAGCGTGCGGCGGCTCCCTCGGTGGCGGGCAGCTGGAGCGGGAGGTGCTCGCCTGCCGCTGCGGGGCCCGCTTTGACGTCTCCCGGGCCGGCCGGTGGCTGGATGGCCCGGAGCACCACCTCGACCCGCTGCCGCTGCTGTCCGACAGCCAGGGCGTCCGGGTCGCGGTACCGGCGGCGGCCCGGTCATGACCGGCCCGGGCCTGCGCCGGTTCGTCGCACCACGGGTTCCCTCCCCGCCGGGCACGGCCCGCCCGGGACCGGGGGCGGCCGACTCCCCCGGCCCGGCCGCCCCCTCCGGCCCCGCAGCCCCGGCCGGCCCCGCAGCCCCGGCCGGCCCCGCAGCCCCGGCCGGCCCCGCCACGCCGGCTGCCCCGGCCGCTGGTCCCGGGCCGGCCGGGGCCAGCGCCGTCCCGGCCGAAGCCTGCGAGATGTGCGGCACCCCGGTCGGAGACGGCCATGGGCACGTCGCCGACCTGGAACGGTCCGCGCTGCTGTGCGCCTGCCGGCCGTGCTACCTGCTGTTCACCCAGTCCCAGGCCGGGGGCGGGCGGTGGCGGGCGGTGCCCGACCGGTACCTGGCCGACCCGGCCCGGCCGATGACGGCCGCCGAATGGGAAGATCTGCAGGTCCCAGTGGGGCTGGCCTTCTTCCTCCGGCAATCGGCGAGCGGTCAGGTGGCCGGCTTCTATCCCAGCCCGGCCGGGGTCACCGAATGCCGGCTCGATCTCGGCTGCTGGCAGCGGCTAGCCGGGGCCCACCCGCTGCTGCGGGAGGCCGAGCCGGACGTGGAAGCGGTGCTGATCCACCGGGACGGGTCCCAGGTGGAGCACTTCGTGGTCCCGGTGGACGTCTGCTACGAGCTAGCCGGGCGGCTGCGGCTGCAGTGGCGCGGCTTCGACGGCGGTGGCGAGGCACGCGACGCCATCGCCGCCTTCCTGGCCGCGGCCCGGGCCCGGGCGCGCGCTCTGGACCCGGCCCTGGACCCGGGACGCTGACGTGGCCGAGCTGGTGTTCGACTGCGTCGGCGCCCGGGCCGACCGGTACGCCGTGGTGCCGACGTTCAGCCTGCGGCTGCGGATCAGCGAGACCAGTGGCGAGGCCGTGTCCGCAATCGCGCTGCGCTGCCAGCTGCGGATCGAGCCGGCCCGGCGGCGCTACTCGGCCGCCGAGGCCGAACGGCTGCACGACCTCTTCGGCGACCAGGAGCGCTGGGCCGACACCCTGCGGCCGCTGCAGTTCGCCACCGTCCCGGCGATGGTTCCCGGGTTCACCCACAGCATCGAGATCGACCTGCCCATTACGGCCAGCTACGACCTGGAGGTGGCCGCCACGCGGTACTTCGCCGGGCTGGAGGACGGCGCGGTGCCGCTGCTGCTGCTGTTCAGCGGGACGGTGTTCGGGACCGCAGATGGCCGGCTCCGGGTGCAGCAGGTGCCCTGGAGCAAGGAGACGTCCTTCCAGCTCCCGGTCGGCGTCTGGCGGGAGGCCATCGACGCCCATTTCCCCAACAGCGCGTGGATCAGGATGAGCCGGCCCACCCTGGATCAGCTGCAGCGGTTCAAGACCCGGCATGCGCTGCCCACCTGGGAGGCGGCGCTGTCCGCGCTGCTGGCCCAGGCCGCCGGCCCGGACGGCCCGGTGCCGCCCGCCCGCAACGGGACGGCCCGGGCCCCCGAGGCCACGGAGCGGCCATGAGCGTTGATCCCGGGCATCTCGGGTACGCCCGCCAGGTGGCCAATGCGGTGCTGTACGAGGGCTACCTGCTCTACCCGTACCGCCAGACCGCGCAGAAGAACCAGGCCCGGTTCCAGTTTGGGGTGCTGATGCCCCCCGCCTACCTGGCTACCGACCCGCTGGAACGGTCAGAGTGCCAGCTGGAGTGCCTGGCCGAGTGCGCGGACGACACCGAGGTCCGGATCGTGGTGCGCTACCTGCAGTGGCAGCAGCGGGTGGTGTCGGCCGCGGACCCGGCGGGCACGCTGCGGGAAGCGGACCGGCTGAGCGTGGACGGCATCGAGTATCTGCCGTGGGAGGAGGCCGCCGAGCGTGAGCACTGGCTCCGCGCCCGGGTGGCAGCACTGCTCGGGCCGGGCGTCCGGCTGCCGTTCCGGGCCCCGGCCGGCGAAGCGGCCGAGGACCTCACCGATGCCCGGGGCGGCCTGGCCGGGCGGCTGACCCGGCGCTGGTCGCGGCTCGACGGCATCATCCACGCCCAGGCCGAGCGGGTGGCCGGGCCCTACCAGGCGCTGCGGCTGCGGGTGCGGGTGGAGAACCGGACCGCTCCCCCGGCCAGGCCCCTGGACCGGCGCGCGGCGCTGCCGCACGCCCTGCTGTCCGCGCACATCCTGGTCGCGCTGCCCGGCGGGACGTTCCTGTCGATGACCGACCCACCGGAATGGGCGGCCGGGGCGGTGGCCGCCTGCGCCAACTCGTGTCTGTGGCCGGTCCTCGCCGGCCCCCCGGAGTGCACCAGCCTGCTGCTGGCCGCCCCGGTCATCCTGCCCGACCACCCGCAGGTGGCGGCGGAGAGCGCCGGTGACCTGTTCGACGCCACCGAGATCGACGAGATCCTGACCCTGCGCACGCTGGCGCTGACCGACGAGGAGAAGCAGCAGGCCCGGGCAACCGACCCGCGGGCCGCCGCCCTGCTCGACCGGGTGGAAGGGCTGCCGCCCGAGATGCTCGAGCGGATGCACGGCGCCATCCGGTATCTGACCGGGCCGCCGGATCCGGGCTCGGGAGCCGGCCCTCCGGCCGCGGTCCCGGCTCCCGAGCCGGGTGTCCCCTGGTGGGACCCGGGGGCAGACACCAGCGTCTCGCCGGAGACGGATCACGTGGTCGTGGCCGGGATCATGGTGGCCCGGGGCAGCCGGGTCAGGATGCGCCCGGGAACCAGGCGCGCGGACGCGCAGGACCTGTTCCTGGACGGCCGCGAGGCGCTGGTGGAGGCGGTGCTGCACGACGTGGACGGGCACGTGCACGTGGCGGTGAGCCCGGTCCTGGATCCACTGGCCGAGCTGCAGCGCAGCCACGGCCGGTTCCTGTACTTCGCACCCGATGAGATCGAGCCGGTAACCGCGAAACCGCCCGGCGGGCCGCGGCCGTCCGGGACCGAGCGGTCAGCCCGTGACGAGGGGGAGAACACATGGTCAGCAAGTTGATCACGGCAGCGCTGCTCATCACCGTCGTGGCGGTGGCCGTGACCATGCTGCCGGAGCTGAAGCGCTACCGGGAAATGCGCCAAATGTAGGTCAGCCCAGCTGGCCGACCCGGCGGATGGTCTCTGCACGCCGGAGATCTTCTGGATCTGGTGGTACTGCGCCAGGGTGATCCCGCCGTAAATGCCGGACAGGAAATCCGGCTGGACGGTGCCGGTGGCCGACTCCAGCCTGCTCCGCGCCCCCGCAGGGCGGACCAGGATGTCGTATGCGGGCCGGAAGTGCGCGGAGACGGTGCCGATGGTGCGGATCTGTGCGGTCCGCGCCGCGGCCGTCAGCACGGTGAACGCCGTGGCGGCGACCAGGATCCCGGCCAGCAGGGCCAGCGCGCGGCCACTCCGGAACCGGAGCTGCGACCAGGCGATCCTGCCCATCGCTGGCACCCTCCGAGAGCCGGCTGGCGGCCGCGCGTGGCGCTGGCCCCGGTACCTGACTACTCTGTCCTTTACCTAGCAACAATGCAAGCACTTTTACCTAGCAACAATGTAAGCAGAGATCGCATCGTCACGCTGCCTGGGCAGGAGGCCGACGATCATGCCGCTCAACCACGCCGTGCTGGCTCTGCTGGCGGCCAAGCCCGCACACGGCTACGAGCTGAAGGGCAGCTTCGAGCAGGCCGTGGGCGATCAATGGGGCGGGCTGAACATCGGTCACCTGTACCAGATCCTGGACCGGCTGGCCCGCGACGGCCTGATCGAGTCCGAGCGCCAGCCCCAGCCGGTCAAGCCGGACCGGCTGATCCACCGGATCACCCCGGCCGGCCGGGCCGAGCTGGATCGCTGGCTGAATGAGCCCAGCGTGCGCAATCGCGGCTACCGTGACGACTTCTTCCTCAAGGTGATGGCCGCCGCGCAGTCCGGGGATGCGGCGACGCTGGCGGTCGTGCTGCGCCGCCAGCGGGTGCACCTGCTCACCGAGCTGCGCAGCCTAGCCGACGCACGGGCGGCCGCCGCCTCCGGGTCACCGGTGGTGGCCCTGCTGGTCACGGCGGCCGAGCTGCACGCGCGGGCCGACCTCGGGGTGGTTGACGCGGCGGAACGCGACCTCACCCCCGAGGCGCTGGCCGCCCTCCGGGTCCCCGCATCACCCGCGGCGCGCTGGCCGCGAAGCGCTGCCGCCGCCGGGCCCCGCCGCCCGGGTGAAGCGGCGGCCCCATTCATGCACGCGGTCGAGCAGTTCGGGCGGGGAGACGACCCGGAAATCGGCCCCGGCCACGCCCAGGGCCAGGATCGGCCAGTCCAGTGAGTCGGGCGTCATCCGCACCCGGCACTGGCCCGGGCCGGCCTCCTCGACGCTGACCCAGCGGCCGATCCGCTCCCGTACCGCCGTGGCCGGGGCCTCGAACAGCACCTCGACGTCGTAGACCGCGGTCACGTTGCCGATGCTCTCGCGGACGAACGAGCCCGCGTCGGGGGCGGGCAGCACCCGGCCGCGGAACCGCGCCCCGGTGCCGGACGGCGCCGTGATGCGGTCCAGCCGGAAACTGCGCCAGTCGTGCCGGGCGAGGTCGTAGCCGACCAGGTACCACCGGCGGCCGAGCAGCACCAGCCGGTACGGCTCGACGTGCCGGCTGGTCTGCTGGCCGTCGGCGGCGGTGTAGGAGAAGCGGATCCGCTCGCTGTCCCGGCAGGCCAGGGCGACGACGGCCAGGACGCCCGGGTCCACCCCCGGCTGCGCCGTGCTCCCCCAGCTGGCGGGCACCGTCATGGCGCTCAGCGCCTCGACCCGGCGGCGCAGCCGGGCCGGCATCACCTGCACCACCTTGGCCAGTACTCGCACCGACGTTTCCGCGATGCCCGCCACCGCGCTCTGCGCGGCCGCCTGCAGGCCCACGGCCAGGGCGACGGCCTCCTCGTCGTCGACCACCAGCGGGGGCAGCGCGGTGCCCGCGGCCAGCTGGTAACCGCCGTCGGCGCCCCGCTGGGCCTGCACCGGGTAGCCCAGCTCCCGCAGCCGGTCGATGTCCCGCCGCAGGGTGCGCGGTGACACCTGCAGCCGCTCGGCCAGTTCCGCCCCGGGCCAGTACCGGTGGTTCTGCAGCAAGGACAGCAGCCGCAGGGTGCGCGAGCTGGTGTTGGCCATGGCATCAAGTCTCGCAGCATTGAGGTCAGAAACTGACCGCTATGGTCCGTAGCGTGGGACTCAGCCGCGGAACGGGATCCCGGCTCAGGCCTGAGAGGTGGAGACATGACCATGAGCGACCCGATCACTCACGACCGGGGCGGCCGTCGCGGCGGTGCCGGGAGCGCCCCCCACGGCGAGCGGGCCGACCTGCTGGTGGCGCTGGCCAAGCAGCGGCACTTCCTGCGCTTCACGACCCGCGGGCTGGGCGACGAGCAGGCCCGGCAGCGCACCACGGTCAGCGAGCTGTGCCTGGGCGGCCTGATCAAGCACGTGACGGCCGTTGAGCAGGGGTGGGTGAACTTCATCGTGGACGGGCCCGCGGCGCTCGGCGACGTGACCGACATGACGGAGGCCGACTGGGCCGCGCGGGCGGCCGAGTTCCAGCTGCTGCCCGGCCAGACGCTGGCGGGCGCGCTGGACGACTACGCCGCGGTGGGCCGGCGGACCGACGATCTGGTGACCCGGCTGCCCGACCTGGACGCCGCGCAGCCGCTGCCGGTGGCACCCTGGTTCCCGCCCGGCGAGGCCTGGTCGGCCCGCCGGGTGCTGCTGCACATCATCGCCGAGACGGCGCAGCACGCCGGGCACGCCGACATCATCCGCGAGGCGCTGGACGGCGCCAAGTCCATGGGCTGACCTGGTCGAAGAACGCGGCCTTGGCCCGGGTGTAGTCGTCGAAGTCGGCGTCGGCGGCGTGCGCCCGGGCGGCCTGTTCCTTCGCCGCCTCGTAGATCCTGCGGCCTGACGGGTCGGCCCGCAGCCAGTCGCGGAACGCCACCGTGCCGGCCCACCACGGGCTCCCCAGCAGGCGGACGTGCAGGATCGCCGTCAGGCCCGGGTCGGGCCGGACGTACAGCCGTTTGCGGTACGCCGCCGCCGGCGCCAGGGACGGGTCCTTGATCTGGTCACGGTCAACCCCCGGCGAGTCGGGCCGCGATCCGGTGCCCGGCCGGAATCCGGCCGCCGCCAGCACCCCGTCGGTGGCCGAGCCCTCGGGCGGGACGGGCTCGGCGCCGATCTGCAGATCGAGGAACCGTTTCGCGCGCAGGCCGGCCACCGCTGTGGACCCGATGTGGTCGTACGTCCACCGGCCGTCATCCAGGCCGGCCCGGCGGAGGTCTGTTCGCAGCCGCCCCAGCAGGCGCCGCGCCGCGGCCGGGAACAGCGGGTCGTGCTCATGCAGCACGGCGGCCCCGGTACGGAAGGGGACCGTCCCGGCCAGGCACGAGGCGAACGGCGCGAGCCGCCCGGCCCACAGCTGGCTGACCTGGCCGGCCAGCGGGGCCGCCCGGTCCAGCCGCACGTCGGCCACCTCCGCGGCCTGCTCCGCCCCGCCGGCGTCGATGATCAGGCCCACGCTGGTGGGCCGCTCCGCCAGCACCACGTCGAGCAGCCCGGCCTGGTCCTGCCGTCGTAAGAGCCGGGCGGCCTCGGCCGAACGCGGCCCGGCCAGCACCCCGACCCGTAGCACCGCCATGGTCACCTCCGGTCGCCGGTACCGCACCCGGCTCCGAGGCTAGCGGAGGCGCCTGCTACCGGCGGCGGTCCTGCCCGGCGGGGACCAGCGCGGCGAGCATCAGCAGACCGGTGAGGGCGAAGGCGGCCGGGTAGCCGGTACCGGCCACCAAGGCGCCGAACACGGCCGGGCCGGCCCCGTACCCGGCGTCGTAAGCCAGGTTCCACAGGGCGCTGACCGTGCTGTAGCCCCCAGCCGGGGTGCGGTCGATCATGAGGGCGAAGGTGACGTTCTGGCTGATCCCGAAGCCGGTCCCGAACACGGCCATGGCCGCGATCACGGCCGCTGGGACGGCCACCCAGATCAGCAGGCTCATCCCGGCCGCCGTGGCCAGCAGCCCGGGAATCAGCAGGCCCGCGTGACCGTGCCGGTCACCGTAGCGCCCCGCGCACCAGCGGGCCGCCGTCGCGGCCACCGCCTGGACCAGCAAGCCGAGCGCGGCGACGCCGCCGGGGGACCCGGCCGCGAGCGGCAGGAAGGCGGCGACCACGCCCGCCGCCACGGTCGTGGCCGCGAAGACGAGTGACGGCCGCCGCTGGCCACCGGCCCGGAGGCTGGCCAGCAGGCCGGCCGGCTGCCCCGGGGCCGGCCCGGCCTCCGGCTGGTGATCAGCCGGGCCGGCCAGCCAGGGAACGGCCACCAGCGGGGCCAGCGCGCTGGCCGCCGTGAGCACGATGACGGTGGCGTAACTGGTGTGGCCGGCGAGCCACACTCCCGAGGGGAGCGCCACGATCGCCGGGCCGCAGGCCACCACCCCGGCCAGGCCGATTCCCTCGCCGCGGCGTTCCGGCGGGAGGGCCGCTGCCACCAGGGCCCCGGTCACGACGGTGCTGAGGCCGAAACCGAGACCGCGGGCGATACTGACCGCCACGATCAGGACCACGCTGCGCGGGGTCAGCAGGGCCAGGGCCGGGCCGCCCAGCAGCAGCGCGCCGGCCGCGAAGATCGGGCCGTGGCCGTAACGCCGGATGAGCCGCGGTGAGGCGAACTCGGCCAGCACCGTGGCCAGCATGAGCGAACCGGTGACCAGGCCGGTCCCGGCGCTCCCGGTGCCCGCGGCGGCGGCCTCCAGCGGCGTCACCGACAGGAGGAGATAGAAGCTGGTGAGCGCGCCCAGGGACGCCATCAGCACCACCGCGAAGCGGCCAGTGAGGAGCCTGGCCCGCGGTGCGGGCTGGCCGCGGCCCACGGTGGCACCGGGCGGCGGGGGGTGCGTCACCGTGCTCATGCTGGTGACCTTAGGCCGCAAGTGGAGTATTGATAAGGTCCAGTTTCATGGCTGTTCAGTGGGCCGGTTTGGGACCCGAGCTGTTGCTCCAGCTCGACCGCGGGCTCGGGCAGCCGCTCCGGTCGCAGCTGGAGACCGGTATCCGTGAGGCGGTCAGGACCGGCCGGCTGCAGGGCGGCGAGCGGCTGCCGTCATCCCGGGAGCTGGCCCGCCAGCTCGGCATCTCCCGTGGCCTGGTGCAGGAGTGCTACCAGCAGCTGCTGGCGGAGGGCTACCTGACCAGCCGGGCCGGTTCGGCGACCCGGGTGGCGGCCACCGCGCGCCCGGCTCCGGCGGCCAGTGGGCCGCCGGAGCCGGCCCGGCCGGCCCGGCTGATCGCCGACTTCCGCGCCGGCGTGCCGGACCTGGCCAGCTTCCCCCGCGAGGACTGGGTGTGGGCGACCCGGGAAGCGTGCCGCCGGGTGGCCACCGCGGAGCTCGACTACGGTGACCCGCGCGGCAGCGCCGCGCTGCGCCAGGTGGTGGCCGGATACCTGCGGCGCGTCCGCGCGGCCGCCGCCGATCCTGGGCAGATCATCATCTGCACCGGATTCGCGCAGGGGCTGAGTCTCGTGCTCCGGGTCCTCACCCAGCTGGGCGTCGCGTGCGCCGCGCTGGAAGACCCCGGCCACGGCGACCCGGCAGCCAGCGGCAGTGGGCAGGCCGCCCGGGCGGCCGGCGTTGGTGTGGTACCGGTGCCGGTTGACGACCTGGGGCTGGACGTTAACGCGCTCAGCGCGAGCGGCGCCCGGGCCGTCGTGGTGACACCCGCGCATCAGTCGCCGACGGGCGTCGTGCTCGCGGCGGCGCGGCGGCACGCGCTGGTGATGTGGGCGGCCGGCCGGGGCGGGTACATCATCGAAGACGACTACGACTCCGAGTTCCGCTATGACCGCGAGCCGGTCGGGGTGCTGCAAGGACTCGCGCCGGACCGCGTTTTCACCATCGGCACGGTCAGCAAGTCGCTGGCCCCGGCGGTGCGGCTGGGGTGGGTGCTGGCTCCGCCCGGGCTGGCCGGCGCCGTCGCGGCGGAGAAACGGATCGCTGACCGGGGCTCGTCCGGCCTGGATCAGCTCGCGGTGGCCGCGCTGCTCGAGTCGGGCCGGTATGACCGGCAGCTGCGCCACATGCGCGCGCGCTACGCGCGGCGGCGCCAGGTGCTGATCGAGTCCCTGGCCCGGTACGCGCCCGGCGTCCGGCTGACCGGACTGGCTGCGGGGTTCCACGCCGTGGCCCACCTGCCGCCAGCCGCCGACGAGCAGGCCGTGGTCGCGGCCGCGCGGCAGCGTTCCGTCGGCCTGTACGGGATGGCCGCGGAGCGGGCCGCGCCCGCGGGCGCCCCGCCGCAGCTCGTGGTCGGCTTCGGCAACGTCACCGAACGCGCCGTCCAGTCCGGCATCGCCGCGGTCGCGGACCTGCTCCGCGCGGAGGGCTGAGGTGGCTGTGCTCCGGCGATCCGGCGCATCCGGACGAGCCGGCTACGCAGGTGCGGTGGCCGCGCCGGTGAGTTGCGCGACGCGCCCGGCCATGCGCATGGTGGCGCCGCCGGCGACGGTCGCGTCGCGCAGCGCGGCGTAGCGCACGACGCCGGCCTCGGCCATGTCGCGTTCGGCCCCGATGATGACCTCGCGCGGAAACTCCTCGTGCCAGGGCACCCCCTGCCGGTCGGGGTGCGCGACCCCCTCAGCCACAACGTCCAGCCACGTCCCCGACTCCTCCCTGGTGCTCGGCCGGACCTCGATACCAGGTGGCATGAGCCGTCCGGGGTGATCCGTAAGGGCCGGCCGAGGACATTCTCAAACGATTCGAGCCCGTAACCGCGCCTGCTCAGCCGGGCGCCGATCGCGGGGTCGGCCAGGGTGGCGAGCTCAACCTGCACCGGAGCGCCGCAGGCGGCGAAGGCCCGCTCGATTTCATCGAGCGGCGAAGCGTCCGGGAGCCCGGCGAAGCCGAGCCCCGCTACCTTGTTGAACGGGGAGCCCGGTCCGGCGAAACTCGCCACACCCCCGGCAACCGGGATGGCAAAGCCCGCCGCACCGGACCGGCGGCGGGCGGCCTCGCCGCTTCGGGCGATCAGCTGCGACTCGGCCCGCTCGATGCGCGCGGCCAGGGCGGTGGCGGTATCGCAGAACAGCGGCATCCGCCCGGTACTCACCGGGTCCGCCCGGACACCCACGCGGGTTCCACTCACACCGTGATTAGTCCCGGCCGGGACCCGAGGTCTTACCTCTGTCCGGCGCGAAGGTCAGGGCCAGCTACGCTTACCCAGCATGACCTCCCGGCCCTGGCCGGCGACGCTGCCGGTACGGCAGGTGCGCATCGCGCGCCCGACCGATCAGCTCGATGAAATCGTCCGCTTCCACCGCGAAGGGCTCGGGCTGCCCGAGCTCGACCGGTTCGCCGGTCACGCCGGCTACCGGGGTGTGCTGCTCGGGCTGCCCGGCACGCGGTACCACCTGGAGTTCACCCAGCATGATCACGGCAGTCCGGGACCGGCGCCCAGCCGCGACAACCTGCACTCGATCGAGCGTGATGCCTTCAGCGAGTCGGCCGGCTACCCACCGGGCAGCGAGGTCAGCGGTATCGCGCTGCGGGACCGGGTATGGCTCGACCTCCAGCTCGTGACGCCATGACCGGAGAACCCCGCTGCGCGGTGGGCGTGCCCAACGTAGGCACGTTCGGCGACCCGTCGCTGCTGGTCGAGCTGGCGGTGGCGGCGGAGGAGCACGGCTGGGACGGGTTCTTCGTCTGGGACCATCAGCTGTGGCGCGATCCGCGCTGGGACGTCGCGGACCCGGTGGTGGCGATCGCCGCGGTGGCGGCGCGGACGGCCCGGATCAGGATCGGCATCCTGGTGAACGTGCTGGCCCGCCGCCGGGTGGGCAAGGTGGCGCGCGAGTCGGTGACCCTGGATGCGCTGTCCGGGGGACGGCTGGTCGTCGGGGCCGGGCTAGGGTCGGTCGCCGCTGAGTTCACCGCCTTCGGCGAGTCCGGTGACCCCCGGGAACGGGCCGCCCGGGTCGATGAGTCACTGGCCGTGCTGGACGCGCTGTGGACCGGGGAGCCGGTGACGGTTCGCGGCGAGTACCTGACCGTGGACAACGTGACGATGCGGCCGCGCCCGGCGCAGCGGCCGCGGATCCCCATCTGGTGCGGCGGCCGGTGGCCGAACAAGGCGCCGTTCCGGCGCGCCGCGCGCTGGGACGGCGTCATGCCGACCCATGTCCGCTACGGCCTCGGGGAAACCATGCCCCCGGACGAGCTGCGCGCGGCCGTCCGGTACACACAGCAGCACCGCCGCACGGACGGCCCGTTCGACGTGGCCCTGGAGGGGCGCACCGACGGCGCCACGGCGGACCGCGGCGCCGGGCAGCTCGCCGCGTACGTGGACGCCGGGCTGACCTGGTGGATCGAAGCCCTGGGCTGGTGGCGCGGTACTCCGCGGGACGCGATGAC
This sequence comes from uncultured Actinomycetes bacterium, assembly GCA_963837515.1. Lineage (GTDB taxonomy): Bacteria > Actinomycetota > Actinomycetes > Streptosporangiales > Streptosporangiaceae > RYN-230. The sequence goes on along the minus strand of CAWINT010000005.1, from coordinate 263,511 downwards.
CCGCATCCGGCAGGGCCCCCCGGTACTCGGGTAACCGGCCGACGGCTCAGCCCGCGCCGAGTGGGGTGGGCCGCGCCGCCAGCTCGATGAAGGCCTGCTCGGTCGCCGAACCGGCCGCGGCGCAGTAGGCGATCAGGCGCTGGCCGGTCTCGGCGATATGCAGGACCTGGCACTCGAACTCCAGCGGCCCGGCGTCCGGGTGGTCCACGCGCTTGAGCATCGGCCCGCGGACCTCGACCTCGTGAGCCGCCCACATCCGCGCGAACTGCGGGGAGAGCGCGAGCATCTCGGTGACCAGGCGCCCGATCTCCGGATCACCGGGATAGCGGGCGTACCCGGCGCGCAGGTCGGCGACCGTGGCCCGGGTGAACCGGAGGAAGTGCTCGTCGGTCCAGATGATCTCAGTGGGTGACCGGCGGAACGTCCAGCGGATCATGTTCCGGTCCGCGTGCCCGGCCAGGTTGCCGATGAAGGCGGTCGCGAGCTGATTCCAGGCCAGGATGTTGTAGGCGGCGTTGACGACGTAGGCGGGCGTGGTGGGCATGCTGTCCAGCAGGTGCCTGATGCCCGGGGTGATCTGCCGGCTCGGCTGCGCGGGCGCGGGCGGGGCCTCGCCCGCCATCCGGAACAGGTACTCCCGTTCGCTCACGGTCAGCATCAGGGCCCGGGCCAGCGCGGACAGCACCTGCCGCGACGGGCGCGGCGCGCGGCCCTGCTCCAGGCGGATGTAGTAGTTGACGGACATCCCGGCGAGCTGGGCCACTTCCTGGCGGCGCAACCCAGGCGTCCGGCGGCGCCCGGTCGTGGGCAGCCCGGCGTCGCGCGGGGACACCCGCGCCCGCCGGGCCCGCAGAAAGGAGGCCAGCCCGGCGCGGAGGTCGCCGGGATCCATCGCGGGGGCAGGCTGGTTCACGGCTTCCAGCTTGCCAGCTGCCGGGCCCGGCTGGGTGGTACCGCTGATCCCAGGCTCCGCCCGTCTCTCCTGTCCGGCGCGGCGCCGCCGTAGCGTTGACGCATGACAGCAGAGATCGCCCTCATCACCGGGGCCAACAAGGGAATCGGGTTCGAGACCGCGCGCCAGCTCGGGTCCCGGGGCATGACCGTCCTGGTCGGGGCGCGTGACGAGGAACGGGGCCGGTCGGCCGGGCGGGTGCTGCGGGACGGTGGCGCGGACGCCCGGTACGTCCAGCTCGACGTCACCGACGCCAAGTCCATCCAGCGCGCGGCCGAGTGGATCGAAGCGGAGCACGGCCGCCTCGACGTCCTGGTCAACAACGCGGGCACCGCGAGCGTCGCGCGCCGCGGCGGGCCGCCGAGCCAGACGTCGCTCGACGATATGCGGGCGGTGTACGAGATCAACGTGTTCGGCGTGGTCGCTGTGACCAACGCGATGTTGCCGTTGCTGCGCCGGGCGGCCGCCGCCCGGATCGTCAACGTGTCCAGCGAGGTCGGCTCCATCTCGTCGCAGAGCAACCCGGCCAGCCCGCTCAGCCAGATGCCGGCCTCGGCGACCTACCCGTCGTCCAAGGCCGCGCTGGACATGCTCACCGCGATGTACGCCAAGGAGCTCCGGGATACGCCGATCAAGGTCAATGCCGCCAATCCCGGATGGACCGCGACGGACTTCAATGACCACCGCGGTTTCCGTTCGGCATCGGAGGGCGCCGAGCCCAGCGTGTACCTCGCGACCCTGCCCGCCGACGGGCCCAGCGGAATCCTGTGGGGCCACCTCTGGACCACGGACGGCCAGGGCGGCTACGGCGTGCTGGACTGGTAGCGGCCGCGTCAGTCGCCGGTGACGCCGTCGATCCGTTCCCGGAGCAGGTCGGCGTGCCCGTTGTGCCGCGCGTACTCCTCGATCATGTGCAGGTAGATCCAGCGGATATCGCGGACGCGCTCGGGGTGGTCCCCACGGCTGGGCACGACGTCATCCAGCTGCCTGGCGGCCACCGCGGCGCGGGCCTGCGCTATTTCCTGCTTGAACGCCTCGATGTTGGCGGCCGCGTCGGCGTCGCCGAGCGCCTCGAAGTCCTCGCCGGTCTGGTCCGGGTCGTACGGGAAGGGCAGGTCGGTCTCTGCCGCGTGCATCCGGAACCACCAGCGCTCCACCTCGGTCATGTGCCGCACCAGGCCGAGCAGGGACAGCCGGGACGGCGGCACCGCCCGCTCCTTGAGCTGGGCAGCGGTCAGCCCGGCGCACTTGTGCAGCAGCGTGTCGCGGTGGAAGTCCAGCCAGGCCTCCAGCGCTTCGCGCTCACCCAGGACGAGCCCCGGGTCGGTCCGCTCCACCGGAGGAGCTGTCCATGTGTCGGTCATGGCCGCCAGGCTATTACCCACGGGTGTCACCGGCGAAGTGTGGTTGATTGGTGGCGCTATTTGGCACCAAGTCACCGCAGTCTGCCAGCGCCCCCGTGGGGGTGGGGGCGGCGTGGTGACTTGGTGCCAGATACGGCCACCAAGTCACCACGGTCATGGATCCACCGGCGGAAGTCCGCTCACGTCGCGACGACGGTCACTTCGGTGTGGCCGATCTTTATCTTGTCGCCTTTCTTCAGCCGCTGGGCGGCGTGAATGCGGCGCCCATTGAGCCAGGTGCCGTTGGTCGAGCCGAGATCCTCGAGGTACCACAGGCCGTGAGCGACCCGGAAGCGCGCGTGGTGCCCGGAGGCGAACTCGTCGTTGATGACGAGGGGGCCCTTACGCCCGGCCGTGAAGCTGGTGTGGAAGACATGGCGCTGCTTCCCGGCCTCGATGAGCAGGGACTGGGCGGGGGCGGCGTCGGCGAGGGTCACGCCGGTCTGCCCGGCCACGGCGGACACGGCCACCTTCCAGGCTTGCTGGTCCGGCTCGGGGGCATCCTCCCACGGCGGCAGAGCGGCCGGGTAGGCACCGCGGTGTGCCTCATACGCGGTTCGCGCCAGGCTTTCGATGCTGGTCACCTATCGATGATGGCAGAGGACCCCGCTTCCCGGCAGCTCGGCCTGGAGAGCCACCTGGACCGGCAGGCGGGATCAGCCGGGGTCACGGCCGGCTGGCGGGGTCGTCGCCGGCGGATGCGGCACCCCCTGGAACCGGTGGCGGGCCCGGCGGCGCACTCGGCGGCGGGCCCGGCGGCGGGCCCGGCGGCGGGCCCGGCGGCGGGCCCGGCGGCGGGCCCGGCGGCGGACCCGCGCGGCGGGGATGCGTTCCTGCTCGCGGGCCAGCAGGGCCAGGGCGCGGGCATCGGCCGCCGTCGGGCGGTTCAGGTTGACCGCGCGCGGCCACAGCCGGGCATAGCGGACGGCGGCCACCTCGGCGGCGTACACCAGCGCCTGGCCGATCAGGTAGAGCAACGCGAACATGCCGGCCACCGTGGCGAAGCTGCCATAGACGGGGCCGGCCTTGGCCACGAGCCGGGCCAGCAGCGGCGCCCCGAGGTTGAGCACCACCGTCACGACCACCGCGCCCAGCAGGGCTCCGGGCCACAGCGCCCGGACCGGCGCGGGCCGCACCAGCAGCAGCCGCGCGGCCAGCAGCAGCACCCCGAAAACGGCGAGGGCCGAACCGAGCGCCGCAGCCGCCCGCTGCACCCCGGGCTCGCTGGGCAGGGCGGTGGCCACCACGGCCAGCGCACCGACCGCGAAGCCCCCCAGCAGCAGCGCCACCAGCATCACCAGCACCCGGACGTAACGCGCGGCGAAACCGGCGCGCACCCGGTGCGGGACGGCGGCCACGTGGTTCAGCGTCTGGTACACCGAGAACACCACGCCAATTCCGGAGAACACCAAGCCGATGAGGCCCGCTACGAACGGAATCGTCGAAGTCGGCAGGGTGGCCAGCGAATGCTCGACGGTGGAGCGCAGCGCCTTCGGCACGACTGCGTTGACGAGCTGCTCACGCAGGCCGGGATGACTGGCCAGCGCCCGGGACAGCACCGCCACCCCGATCAGCAGCAGCGGGAAGACGCTCAGGAATCCGTAGTACGTGATGAGCGCGGCTTCCCGCCCGCCCGCATCGTCGCCGTACTTTTTCACCACCGCGTACGGGAACCCCAGCACGCCATGCCTGCGCTGCTGCTCGTCCGCCCAGGCGATGACCCGGTTCACCCGGGCGGTCAACCCCGTCAAGCTCATAGGCACAGCCTGCCGGGCGCCACCACCCGCCTGCTAGTGACCGGCTGGACCATGGCCGGCGGTCAGGCGAACAGCAGCACCACCGACACCGGGTCGGCGGACCCGGACACCACGTCCAGGGCTGCGTCCCGCCGCACGGCCGCCGGCCTGCGCGAGGCCAGGGCTCAGCGGTCGGGCGATCCCCCACCGGGCCGTCCCGGACGGCGGCACCGCCGTGGGAGCTCTGCCGCCCGGCGCGGGAACAGCTACCGGCGGAAGGCGCGCCGGACGACTTTGCCGACGTCCCGGAACTCCTCGCCCAGTTCGCGCATGCCGCCGCCGAGGCGGTCGGCCACGCCCTGGGACCGCAGCCGCCGGTTGTTCGTCGCCCGGCCCAGCCGCTGCTTCACCCGGCCCCGGTTCACCCGGGAGCGTCCCCTGACCTTGTTGCCGAAACCCATCGCAGCCTCCGTGTGCCTGGCCGCACCCGGGAGGGGCGGCTGCCGTTCTGCTGCCGTCCCACAACTGCCCCGGGGCGCGCCGCTCATTCCTGTCCGGGGTCAGTCCCGGGCGGCCAGCCCGCGGGCGGCCTCGGCAATGCGCCCGGCGTCGATCCCGGCCCAGGCCAGCAGTTCCGCACTGGACCCCGAACCGGGCATCTGGCGCACCGCGAGGTGGGTGACGGACAGGTCGCTCCGGCCCCCGGCGAGCAGGGACTCGGTCACGGCGGAGCCCAGCCCGCCCTCGGCGTGATGGTCCTCGGCGATCACGACGCGCCCGGCGGTGGCGTCCGCCGCGGCGGCGAGCGTGTCGGCGTCGATCGGCTTGACGGAGTAGCAGTCGATGACACGGGCCGTTATGCCGTCCTGGGCCAGCAGCTCCGCGGCGTGCAGGCATTCGTGCAGCGTGACTCCCGCGCCGACGAGGGTCACCTGGTCATGATCGCTGGACCGGAGCACCTTGGAGCCGCCGATCACGAAGCGCTCCCCCGCCGGGTACAGGCCGGGGTAGGAACCGCGGGTGGTGCGCAGGTAGCTGACCCCCGCGGTGCCGGCCATCGCCTCCACCAGCGCGGCCGTGCTGGTGCCGTCGCTGGGGTACAGCACCGTCGAGCCGTGCACCGCGCGCATCATGGCCAGGTCTTCCAGGGCCATCTGCGACGGTCCGTCCGCGCCAATTTCCACGCCCGCGTGCGAGCCCATCAGCCGCAGGTCGGCGCCGGAGATGGAGCCCATCCGGATGAAGTCGTAGGCGCGGGTGAGGAAGGCCGCGAAGGTGGAGGCGAACGGCTTGTAGCCGCGGACGGCCAGCCCGGTGGCCGCCGCGATCATCTGCTGTTCGGCGATGAACATCTCGAAGTAGCGGTCCGGGTAGGCGTGCGCGAACTCGCTGGCGTAGGTGGAGTTGCTGACCTCACCGTCCAGCGCGACGACCTTCGGGTCCCGGGCGCCCACCGCGACCAGCGCGTCCCCATACGCCTTGCGGGTGGCCACCTTCTCCCCGACCTGGTAGGTGGGCAGCGTGACGGAGGCGGCCGCCGCGCCGTCCGGCTGCGGCCCGGGCGGGACCGGCTCCGGGCGCGGGCCGCGGACCACGAGGTGGCGGACGCCGCCGAGTTCGGCGACGGCCCGGTCCGCCATGTCCGGTGGGAGCGGCTTGCCGTGCCAGTCCGGGGCGTTCTCGACCTCGGAGAACCCGCGCCCCTTGATGGTCCGGGCCAGGATGACGGTGGGCTGGGTGCCGCTGCCCTCCTCGGCCGCGGTGCTCAGCGCGGTGTCGACCGCGGCCAGGTCGTGACCGTTGACGACCAGCGTGCGGGCACCGAACGCCTCGAGCCGGCGGGCGTACGCGTCCATGTCCCAGCCCAGCTCGGTCTCGCCGCGCTGGCCGAGCCGGTTCACGTTGACGATGGCGATCAGCCGGGACAGCTGGTAGTAGGACGCCTTGTCGAAGGCCTCCCACATCGAGCCTTCGGCCATCTCGCTGTCCCCGCACAGCACCCAGACCCGGTAGGGCAGCTGGTCGAGGTACTGGCCGGCCAGCGCGACGCCGACGCCGTCGGGCAGGCCCTGGCCGAGCGATCCGGTAGCGACGTCCACCCACGGCAGCACCGGGGTGGGATGGCCCTCCAGCCGCTGACCGAACCGGCGGTACCCGCCCAGCAGCTCGTCCTCGGACACGACGCCGACCGCCTTGAACACGGAGTACAGCAGCGGCGAGGCGTGCCCTTTGGAGAAGATCAGATGATCGTTGCCGGGCGCCCGCGGGTCGTCCCAGTCGTAGCGCAGGTGCCGGGAGATGAGCACGGCGAGCAGGTCCGCGGCGGACATGCTGGACGTGGGGTGTCCCGAGCCGGCGCTGGTCGAGGAACGGATCGAATCGACCCGGAGCTGCGCGGCCAGTTCGGCCACCGTGTCCAGGCTGATCGGCGGGGTCAGGGTGGTGGCAGTAGTCATGGTGAAGACTCCCGGGTGAGGTAGGGAGCTGGGCCGCCTCTACCTACCCGACACTAACTCCGGCACTCGGCCGTCTCGCGGCGGGGCCGACCGGGCGCCCTGCGGGCGGCGGGGCGGGCCAGGCGAGGCGCTGGGGGCCAGGTGCGGCCGGATCATGATCTGCGCCCGGAGCACTAAGGATTCTCTGGCTGAATGGTGCGCGGCGGCGCAGGGTGCACCTCGGTGCGCAATTCATGGCTGCTGTACTCGGTCGCGCTCTCGTAATACAGGCGCAGCCTCCCGTCCGGCAGCACGATCGCTGATACATAACGCAACGCGCCGCCACCGAGAGGGCTGGATACCGGCCCGGCCACGGCGTGGTACGCCAACCCGTTCCACCTGGCCAGGCCGGTGCGTTCCTCGTAGTTCTGCGCCGCCGAGGCCCGGCCGTCGAAATAGGCGTACTGGCCCACCACGGCCGTTATCCGCACCCCCCGGCTGTACCAGGTGCCCGGCTCGGGCACCATGACCGGCTGGCCGCTGTACGCATCCACGCTGGTCATGCAGTCAGCGTTGGCATCGCCGTCGGTCAGCGGATGGCGCGTGGCCAGGATGCGCAGGTCCGATTCGCGGGCCAGCACCGGGTCCTTGATCCCGAAGGCCGCGCTGCCCGGGAAGGCGGTCTCGCGGGTGGTGGCGCTGAAATCCGCCGGGCGGCCCGCCTGCAATCGCTCGATACGCCAGTGCTTGGAGTTGAACGTCGCGCAGCTCAGGTACAGGTGCCAGACGCCGTCCGGGGTCACGTCCAGCGCCGGGCGTTCCAGCGACTCCGCGTCCATGTCCGCGCGGTCGATGGCGCACAACGGCTCGAAGCGGATGCCATCGTCGATCGGCGAGCGCGCGACGTAGGCCCGGCCGCCCCGGCCCTGCTCGATCGGGTGCCGGTCACGATACGCGAGATAGATGTAGTCATCGTGAACGAGCGCACTGGCCGCGCCGATCCAGTTGCCCGGCCGGGGCGCAGCGGGCAGCACCAGCTGGCTGTTCTCCCACCGAGGCAACATGACAAGCACCCTTCGCCGGTTCCTCCATCATCCTGGCCGCCTGGCCGCGGATCCGCACCGGGGACCAGCAGGCTTACGTGCGGCGCTGCATCGTCAACGCGCACACCGATTGGTGGCGCCGCCGGAACTGGCGTGAGCAGCCCCGCCCGCTGCTTCCCGAGCAGCCCGGGGGCAGCGACATGACCGCCCGGCACGCCGCGCCGTGCCATGCGCGGCGACATCCGCGCCGAGCGTGCCTTGCGCGGCCGTGGTCTGGTGCGTCCAGAGGTCCCGCACGATGTACGGCCGATCCGGCGGGTGCGCGATGACGGCCGTGACGAGTGGTGCAGCTTCTGCGGTAAGAGCCACCGCCAGGTCGAGGCCATGGCAGCGACCGGTGACACGCGGATCTGCAGCGAGTGCCTGGACCTGTACGACGAGATAGTCGGCGACATTTCTGGTGATATGCCACGATTTCGGCGTGAAGAGGTTGAGAAACTAGCCACGCCAGACATTGACACCGGCAATAATAGCATGGTAATGCAATAGTAAATAAATCCACAAGGCCCGGGGGGGTAATAAGTGTACAGTTTTTCAACGAAGACTGGGCATTTCAGTCTCAATATCAGGGTTAGGCCGTGCAACGCCACGGCTCCTCCACCGGTGATTGGTTTGGTTCGCACCTCCTTTCTACCGGCCTTGGGGAGCCGTTGCCTTTTAGGCGAACCGCGCCACGACTAGGCAACAATTAGATGGGGATCTGGAGAAGCTCGTGTTGGGGGTTTCTAATAACCCTCAAGGCATCAGGTATTACGGTTCATCGTTGCCTGCCTCCTGATATCGACACATCCCGGCTCGGGATATTCATCAGCGGAGCGCAGACGGAGCAGGCTACGAAGAAGACGCTGCCGCCAGTGCTGCTAGGAAACTTATGACACCCCAAAGTCGTAAGCGGCCGCCGGGATGGCCGAAGCGGCCGTCCGTGAAATATCGCATGCGCAAGACAGTGCCCGTACCCCAATCTGCTACAAAGAAATCAGGCTGGGATATAGCATCTGTATTTGTTCAGGGCGTAGGCGCGCTCGCTGTTTTCGTGTCACTGGGCGCGCTGGCTGTAAGCGTGTGGCAGTTTAATCAGCAGCAGAGGTCCGTGGCCGCGCAGACACTGAACCAGCAGCGACAGGATGCGCTCAACGAATACTTCAGCGATATGTCCACTCTAGCGCTCCAGGACAACTTGACGAAATCCAAGCCAGGCGATCCGGTGCGTGCGATAGCCGAGGCACGCACTTATACAACGGTCCGAGATCTGGATGGAGAGCGAAAAGGAACCCTGATTCGGTACCTGAGAGAAGCGAGCCTTATCACCGGATCAGATCCGGTATTGAGCCTGCAAAAGGCTGATCTCGACGGAATCTACCTCCCCAGCGGGGCAATCCTCAACGAGGCCAACCTGAGCAACCTGAGCATAAAGGACGCGAGCCTTTCTGGGGTACAACTGCACGGAGTTGACCTGCGTGGATCAGTCCTGATAGGTGACAACCTGAGCGGGGCGCAACTCACCTGTCTCCCGCCAATCCGGGGTCATAACGGCGCCTGTGTCAACCTGAACGGGGCGGACCTCGACAGCGTCAACCTGAGCGGGGCGGACCTGACTGGAGCACAGCTCGCCTGCCTGCCTAAAGGCAGTACAAGCGTAGTTGGCCTCTGCACTCAGCTCAGCAGCGTCGATCTGAGCGACGCCTACCTGGACGACGCGAAGCTGAGCGGTGCGAACCTGGCGGGCGCGGACCTGGCGGGCGCGCAGCTTACCGGTGCTAACCTGCGCGGCGCTGATCTGCGGGGCACCACTTACAACACACGGCTCAGACGTACGACGAACGCGCTGCGGGAGTCTCTCACCGAGAACCCAACACAATGGCCGAGGGGATTTGATCCGCAGGCGGCTGGTGCTGTCTGTGTCGATTGCTAGGGGGAACTTATGATGACTATCTTCAGGTCGGGACGGCTGAAAGCCAGCAGTGGATACTGCCTAGGTCTGGTGCTGGTTGTATTCTCCGCAATAGCAGGCTGTGGATCGAGCGGTTCGGCCAGTCAAGCACCGAACGCACGGAGCATACCGGGGAAATTGAACACTGCGAGCAGCTCGGCCAATCAGGCACCGAACGCACGGAGCACTCAGGAGGTGATCGCGGGCGCAGCCGGGCAAGGAGTCTCGCCGCCCCCACAAGCTGGTACGTCGCCTCAGCCGATTACCAGCCCCGCAGACTCGGCAAGTGCAACGGACCTTACCAGCGACGAGCAATTTATCCTGAGTCAGCTTACTTCGCGTGTCTTTACGTGGTGCAACCGTTATCCCGCTGCCGAAAATTCGGATATCGTCGCTGCTCTATCGTGCGTCCCATTCCAGTCCGGTCCGACGGGAAATGTTGGGGTGTATGCGTACGCTGATTTTGGCGCGCTACAGCAAGCAATGGCGTCTTTGGCGACGGACGTCACTAACAATAATGACTGCGGGTCAGGAGCGTATGTGGGGTCATGGAACCACGACGGGGTCTATGAAGGCAGCAAAGTGTGCCTGCTGCTCAGTGACGGCAGCGTTGAAATTCATTGGTCATTCAGGGCGCTGCCAATAATGGTCGTGGCACGGGGGGATTCGGGCCTGTACGGCATCGATTCTTGGTGGAGCAACAACGCCTACTGCATCAAGCAATGAACCAGAGCGTGGCTGACCTCAGTGGTCGAGCTGGCGGCTGATGACCAGGCGCTGGATCTGGTTGGTGCCCTCGAAGATCTGCATGATCTTGGCCTCCCGCATGTACCGCTCGACCGGGAAGTCCCGCGTGTAGCCATAACCGCCGAACACCTGCACCGCGTCGGTGGTCACCTTCATCGCCGCGTCGGTGGCGATGAGCTTGGCCACGCTGGCCGGCCGGCGGTACGGGCGGCCGGCGTCGCGGCGGCGGGCGGCGTCCAGGTAGGTGGCCCGGGCCGAGTCGACCGCGGCGGCCATGTCGGCCAGCAGGAAGCCGAGGCCCTGGTGGTCGATGATGCGCCGGCCGAACGTGGTGCGCTCGCGCGCGTACCCGACGGCCGCGTCGAGGGCGGCCTGGGCCAGCCCGGTGGCGACCGCGGCGATGCCCAGCCGGCCGGAATCCAGCGCGGAGAACGCGATCTGCAGGCCCTGGCCCTCGGTGCCGATCAGCCGGTCCGCGCCGATCTCCGCGCCGTCCCAGTTGGCGATCGTCGTGGGGATCGCGTGCAGGCCCATCTTCTCTTCGGGACGGCCGAAGGACAGCCCCGCCGCCTGGCCCGGGGCCAGGAAGCAGGAGACCCCCTTGGCGCCGTCGGCGGTGCGGGCGAACAGCGCGTAGCAGTCGGCCACCCCGCCGTGGGTGATCCACGCCTTGGTGCCGGTGATCCGGTAGCCCTGCGCGGTCCGTTCCGCGCGGCAGGCGAGCGCGGCGGCGTCCGACCCCGCCTGCGGCTCGGACAGCGAGTAGCCGCCGATCAGCTCGCCGGCCAGCATCGCCGGGAGCCAGCGTTCCTGCTGGTCCCGGCGGCCGAAGGCGATGAGCGGGTAGCACGCGAGCACGTGCACCGAGACCGCCACGGCCACCGCCGCCCAGCGGGCGGCCAGCTCCTCCAGGACCTGGAGGTAGACCTCGTACCGCTGCTCGCCGCCGCCGAACTCGCCCGGATAGGGCAGGCCGAGCAGGCCCGCCTGGCCGAGCGTGCGGAACAGCCCGTCGGGGTAGGCGGCGGCGCGCTCGTGCTCGTCGACCCGCGGGGCCAGTTCCTTGTCGGCGATCTCCCGGGCGAGCGCGAGCAGGTCCGCGGCGTCCTGGTCCGGCAGCAGGCGATCAACGGGCACGGGCGTCCTCCTCACACTTTCCGGTACCAGTGTCGCTCATTAAGGTTGGGGTGAACCCGCGAAGAGGAGCCCATGACGTCCGTCGCCGCCCAGCTGGCCCAATGGGCTCATGACCTGGTGCCCACGGCGGAGGACACCGCGCTGGCGCAGCGTTCGCTGCTGGACACCGTGGCCGTCGCGATCGCGGCCCGCGGCCATCCGGTGACCCGGCTGGCCACCTCGCTGACCGAAGGCGCCCGCTGGGCGGTGGCCGCGCACGTGCTGGACTACGACGACCTGCACATGCCCTCGACCACGCACATCAGCGCGGTCTGCGGGCCGGCCGCCCTGGTCACCGGCGGCGGGGCCCGCGGCTACCTGGCCGCGGCCGGGGTGATGGCCCGGCTCGGCACGGCGCTGGGGTGGCCGCACTACTCGGCCGGCTGGCACGCCACCTGCACGGCCGGGGCCCCGGCGGCGGCGGCCGGGGCGGCGGTCGCGCTGGGGCTGGACCCGGGCCGGATCGCGGCCGCCATGGCGCTGGCCGTCCCCGGGGCGGGCGGGGTCCAGCGGGCGTTCGGCACCGACGCCAAGTCGCTGCAGGTGGGTTTCGCGGTGGAGACCGGGCTCCGGGCGGCCCGGCTGGCCGCCGCGGGCGCGCAGGCCGACCCGGCGGCCGTGGACGGCTGGCTCCGCCTGGTCGGCGGCGACCCGGCCGCCGTGGACCCCGGTGGCCCGGCGGTGCCGGACGGGCTGGCGATGAAGATCTACCCGTGCTGCTACGCGCTGCAGCGCCCGATCAGCGCGCTGGCCCCGCTCGCCGCGGAGCTGGACCCCGCGCAGGTCCGCGGGATCGTGCTGCGCACACCGGAGGCGGCGGTGGTGCCGCTGATCCACCACCGCCCGCAGACGGGCCTGGCCGGCAAGTTCAGCCTGGAGTACGCGGTCGCGGCGGCGCTGCTGGACGGCCATCCCGGCTTCGCCAGCTTCACCGACGAGGCGGTCCGTCGCCCGGCGGCCCAGCGGCTGGTCGGCCTGGCCGAGGTCGAACTCGGCCCGGGGGGCGCCGGCCTGCTGGACGGCGAGTTCGAGGCGGAGGTGCACACCGCGGACGGCACCCACCGGGTCCGGCAGCGGTACCCGCCCGGCTCCCCCGCCTGCCCCCCGTCGCCGGACCAGGTGCACGCCAAGCTGGCCGACTGCCTGGCCGGGGTGGAGTCCGGCGCCGCCCCGTGGCACCGGGACGCCGCCCCGGGGACCAGCGAGGCGCCCCCGTGGACCTGGGACAGCGCCGCCGCCGTGCTGCGCCGCCTGCTGCCCGCTACCGTGGAGCCACCATGCCCGAGCTGAACCGTGATGAGCAGGACATCGTCGAGCTGGTGCGGGACTTCACCGACCGCGAAGTCCGGCCGGTGGCGCGGGACCTGGAGCACGCCAACCGCTATCCGGAGAAGCTCATCGAGCAGATGAAGCGGCTCGGCATCTTCGGCCTGGCCATTCCGCTGCCCTGGGGCGACGCGCAGGTCAGCACCCCGTGCTACGCGTTGGTCACGGAAGAACTGAGCCGGGGGTGGATGAGCCTGGCCGGCGCGATGGGCGGCCACACGGTCGTGGCCAAGCTGATCGGCCAGTTCGGCACCCCGGAACAGCGGGACGCCTACCTGCCGCGGATGGCCACCGGTGAGCTGCGCGCCACGATGGCGCTGACCGAGCCGTCCGGCGGCTCGGACCTGCAGGCGATGCGCACCACCGCGCGCCGGGACGGGGACCGCTATCTGGTCAGCGGCGCCAAGATGTGGATCACCAACGCCCGCCACTCCGGGCTGGTCGCGCTGCTGTGCAAGACCGACCCGGCGGCCCGGCCGGCGCACCGCGGGATCTCCATCCTGCTGGCCGAGCCCGGGCCCGGCTTCACCGTCTCCCGCGACCTGCCCAAGCTCGGCTACAAGGGCGTGGAGACCTGCGAGCTGTCCTTCGACGGCTTCGCCGTCCCGGCGACGGCGCTGCTCGGCGGGCGGGAGGGCGAGGGCTTCGCGCAGATGATGCGCGGCCTGGAGATCGGCCGGATCCAGGTCGCCTCCCGCGCCGTCGGCGTGGGCCGCGCCGCGCTGGAGGACGCGCTGGCCTACGCGCAGCAGCGCGAGGCGTTCGGCCGGCCGATCTGGCAGCACCAGTCCATCGGCAACTACCTGGCCGACATGGCGACGAAGCTGACCGCGGCGCGGCAGCTGGTGCTGTACGCCGCGCGCCGCTACGACTCCGGGCAGCGCGCCGACCTGGAGGCGGGCATGGCCAAGCTGTTCGCCTCGGAGACCGCGATGGAGATCGCGCTCAACGCGGTGCGCATCCACGGCGGGTACGGCTACTCCACCGAGTTCGACGTGGAGCGTTACTTCCGGGACGCCCCGCTCATGATCGTCGGCGAGGGGACCAACGAGATCCAGCGCGACGTGATCGCCCGCCAGCTGATCAAACGCGGCACGGTCGCCCCGTGAAAGAGGAGCTCCCGCTCACCGGGATCACGGTCGTCGCGCTCGAGCAGGCGGTGGCCGCCCCGTTCGCCACCCGCCAGCTGGCCGACCTCGGCGCCCGGGTGATCAAGGTGGAGCGGCCCGGCACGGGTGACTTCGCCCGCGGCTACGACCGGACGACCCGCGGCCAGTCCAGCTACTTCGTCTGGCTGAACCGCGGCAAGGAGTCACTGGAGGCCGACATCAAGAGCCCGGCCGGCCGGGCCGTGCTGCACGCGCTGCTGGCCCGCGCGGACGTCATGGTGGCGAACCTGGCCCCGGGCGCGGCGGAGCGGGCCGGGTTCGGCGCGGCCGCCCTGGCCGCGCGCTACCCGCGGCTGATCTGCTGCTCCGTGTCCGGGTACGGGGACCGCGGGCCCTACGCGACCCGGAAGGCCTATGACCTGCTCGTCCAGTGCGAGGCCGGGCTGCTCTCGGTGACCGGCACGCCGGAGGAGCCGGCCAAGGCCGGCATCTCGGTGGCCGACATCGCGGCCGGCATGTACGCCTACTCGGGCGTGCTGACCGCGCTGTACGAGCGGGAACGGACCGGCCACGGCGGCTGCGTCGAGGTGGCCATGCTCGACGCGCTGGGCGAGTGGATGATGCAGCCGTTCTACTACAGCGTCTACGGCGGCCGGCCCGCGCCGCGGACCGGCGCCCGGCACGCGTCCATCGATCCGTACGGCCCGTACCCGGCTGCGGGCGGCAGCCAGGTCTTCCTCGGCGTGCAGAACGACCGTGAGTGGGCCGTTCTCGCCACCCAGGTCCTGGGCCGCCCGGAGCTGGTCACCGACGAGCGGTTCGCCACCAACCCGGACCGGGTGGCGCACCGGGAGGAGCTGACCGCGATCATCACGGACGCGCTGGCGGCCCTGCCCGCCGGCGAGGTGGCGGCGCGGCTGGAGCACGCCGGGATCGCCACCGCGCGGCTGCGCACCCCGGCCGAGTTCGGCGCGCACCCCCAGCTGGCGGCCCGGGACCGGTGGCGTGAGGTGGGCTCGCCGGGCGGGCCGGTGCGCGCGCTGCTGCCCCCGGTGACGGTGCCCGGCCGGGAGGCGGCGATGGGCGCGGTGCCCGCCCTCGGCGAGCACACCGCCGCGATCCTGGCCGAGCTCGGCCTGGCGGGCCCAACCCCGGACGGCGCCGCCGCGCCGTAGGCTGAACCAAGTCGAGGAGGCGCCTATGAGCGGGCCAGCCATCGCAGTGCGCGGGCTCCGCAAGAGTTTCGGCGACAAGGAGGCGGTAGCCGGTATCGACCTGCAGGTCGCGGCCGGTTCGCTGGCCGGGCTGGTCGGGCCGAACGGGGCTGGCAAGACCACCTCCCTGTCGATGATGACCGGGCTGCTGCGCCCGGACACCGGCCAGATCGTGATCAGCGGCCGGGACGTCTGGGCCGACCCGCCGGCCGCCAAGGCGGTGATCGGGGTGGTGCCGGACCAGCCCCGGCTGTTCGAGCGGCTCAGCGGGGAAGAGCTGCTGGAGTACGCCGGGCGGCTGCGCGGCCTGCCGGCCGGCGAGGCGCGCTCCCGGGCCGCCCAGCTGCTCGAGGTGCTGGACCTGACCGCCGACGCGAAACGGCTGGTCGCCGACTACTCCACCGGGATGCGCAAGAAGGTCTCCCTCGGCTGCGCGCTGATCCACAATCCCGCGGTGCTGTTCCTGGACGAACCGCTGGAGGGCGTGGACCCGGTGTCCGCCGACGTGATCCGCAGGCTGCTGACCCGCTTCACCGCCTCCGGCTCCACCGTCCTGTTCTCCAGCCACGTGATGGAGCTGGTCGAGCAGGTCTGCGATCACGTCGCGGTCATCGACAAGGGCCGGATCGTGGCCCACGGCACCATCGCCGAGGTACGCGGCGGCAAGACCCTGCAGCAGGCGTTCATCGCCCTGGTGGGCGGCCGGGCCGGCGACGGGGAGGGGCTGTCGTGGCTCGGCTCCTCGTCCAGCTGAAGCTGCGCCTGCTGCGCAACGCGCTGCGGGCGTCCAGGGGGACCAGGCTGTCCTTCATCCTCAGCACGATCTTCGCCGGGGTGGTCGCGGTGGCGACCTTCGCCGGGCTGGCCGCGCTGCGTGGCCAGCCCGTGGCCGTGGACGTGACCTCGGTGGTGTTCACCGTGTTCGCGTTCGGCTGGCTGATCCTGCCGCTGCTGGTGTTCGGGCTGGACTCCACCCTGGACCCGGCCACGCTGGCCCTGTACCCGCTGCGCACCCGGCCGTTGGCAGTGGGGCTGCTGGCCGCCTCGGCCACCGGCGCGTGGCCGCTGGCCAACCTCATCGGGTTGCTCGGCGTGACCGTCGGGCTGGCCCACGGCCCGGCCGGCCTGGCCGTCGCGGTGCTGGCGACCGTGCTGGAACTGCTGTTCTGTATTGTGCTGGCCCGCTTCGTGACCACGGCCCTGGCCGGGGTGCTGCGCTCGCGCCGCGGCAAGGACTTCGCCGCCCTGCTGATCCTGCCGATCTTCGCTTTGTACGAGGCGTTCGCGCAGGTGGTGCCGAGGCTGACGGCCGAGGGCAAGCTGACCACGGCGAGCTTCTCGGGTGTGGGCGGATGGCTGCGGTGGATCCCGCCGGGTCTGGCCGCGCACGCCATCCAGGACGCCTCGGACGGGCGGGCCGGGCCCGCGCTGCTCCGCCTGGCGCTGCTGGCCGCCGTCATCGTGGTGCTGGGCTGGCTGTGGATCAGGTCCCTGGACCGCAGCCTGGTGACGGCCGACACCTCCACCCGGTCCGCCGCGGTGCACGGCACGGCGCTGCCCTTCGCCTGGGGCGGGCTGCGCGGCACCATAGCCGCCCGGTTCTGGGTCTACCAGCGGCGCGACCCGGGCGCGCTGATCTACTGGGGCATCACTGCGGTCATCATGGGGGCCGCGTCGGTCAGCACCATCCGGACCCCGGCCTACGTCGCGGCCGTGCTCAGCAGCGCGGGCTTCGGGGCGGCGTTCGTCGGCGTGTTCCACGCCAACGCGATCGGGATGACCGGGCCGGCCTTCGGCCTGGAAACCCTGGCGCTCAGCGGCCGCCGCGGGCTGCGCGCCTACTTCTCCGGGCAGGACGTCGCAGTCGGCCTGATCGCGGTGCCGTTGCTGGTGGCGGTCTCCTTCATCATCGCCGCCGTGGCCGGGCACCCGGTTGCCGGTTTCCTGGGCGCGGCCGTGGACCTGGCCGGGATCGGCGCGGGCCTCACCCTGGGCAACATCTTCTCCGCCGCCCTGGCCTACCCGGCGGAGCGGCGGGCCGGCAGCCCCATGCCCCGGGCGGCCGACGGCTACACGGGCTGGACCGTCCTCGGGGCGCTGGGCTGCGTGATCGGCGTGGGACTGGCGGTCACCCCGGTGGCCATCGTCGGCGTGCTCACCCGGTCTGATCCGGCCCTGGCCCGGATCCCGCTGCTGCTGGCCGGCGCGGCCGCCTACGGCGCCGCGCTGGCCTGGATCGGCGTGCGGGTCGCCGCCCGGGTGGCCGCGCCGCAGCTGCCGGAGCTGTACCAGCTCGCGCTGCGCAGCAAGCTGTAACCAGGGCCAGCGGGAGCAGGCGGTGACGGGGACGCGGCGGGAGCAGCCCAGGACCGGGGCGCGGCGCCGTCCGCGGTCGCTGGTGATACCGCTGATCGCGGCCGCCGGCGGCCTGCTGGCCGTGGGTGCCGTCCTCATCGTGCTGGCCGGCGGGGCGCTGGCCCATACGTACCTGACGGGGCAGGCCAGGAGCCAGCTCCGGGCCTACGCCCGGCAGCTCACCGCCCGCCCGCTGGCCGTCACGCCCGGCGGCCCGGGGCCCCGCCGGCTTCCTCACCGAGGTGACGAGCCCGGGCGGGCGGCTGGTGCTGCGGGCCGGCCCGGGCAGCCCGCCCGGCCCGGCTCCGGGCCGGCTGCCGCGGCGCGCCGGCCACCTGGCCACCGTCCCCGCCAGCCGGGGCGGCGGGAGCTGGCTGGTGGTCGCCGCCCCGGTGCGCTACCAGGCCCGGCGCATCCCGTTCACCTACGGCAGCGGCGGTTTCTCGCTGCTGGTCACCGGCCCGGCCCGGGCGGGGGTGGCCGGCGTGCTGGTAGCCGGGGTGAGCCTGGACCCGGTCACCCGGGCCGGGCACCAGCTCACCGGCACCATGACCGCGGTCAGCGCGGGGCTGGTGCTGGCCGTCGCGGCGGCCGGCCTGGCTGCGCTGCGGGCGCTGACCGGGCGGGCCGGCCGGGCCGCTGCGGCCGCGGCGGCCGCCGCCCAGCAGGCCACCGCACGGCTGGCCGGCGACGTCGCGGACACCTGCGGGCGGCTGCAGCGGCCGCTGGGCGTCATCAGCGGCGCCGCCGAGTACTACCGGCAGCGCGGCCCGCTGCGCGCCCCCGAGGCGGACCGGCTGATGCGCCGGATCGCCGAGGAAGCCGCGCGCTCGCAGGCGCTGCTCGAAGACCGGGCGGATCACCGGCCGGACGCCCCGGCGCACGGGCCGGGCTGATCAACAGCACGCGGTGCCGGTGTCAGGCGCAGCCGGAATCTACGGACCGGCCGATATCCACCGGCTGACGGTCGTCACCGACGCCTGGGCGGCCAGCCGGTCCGCGGCGGCCCGGTCCGGGGCGGCGGCCGTACCGCCCGGCGCGGCGGTGGACAGCGCCCCGGCCGCGCAGCCCAGCGCGGCCGCCCGCTCCAGCGGCAGGCCGTCGAGCAGCCCGGCGATCAGCGCGGCGTCGAAGCAGTCCCCGGCGCCGGTGGCGTCCACCGGCGCCACCGGCGGCAGGCTCACCCGATGGGCCGCCGCCCCGGCCACGCACAGCGCGCCCTTGTCGCCAAGCTTCACCACCAGCCGGGGGCCGCGGCCGGCCAGCACGCGGACGGCGTCGGCCAGGTCGCCGGCGCTGGCCAGCCGGAGCGCCTCCGCCTCGTTGGGCAGCAGCAGGCCGGCCTGGCCGAGGGCGGCCGCCAGCCGCTCATCCCCCCACCGCCCGGCCGGGTCCCAGTTGGTGTCCAGCGACGTGCTGGCGCCGGCCGCCCGCGCGGCGGCCAGCACCCCGGCCAGGCCGGGGCCGAGCGAGTCCTCGAGCAGGAAATAGGAGCTGGCGTGCACATGCCGGGCCCGGGCCAGCAGCGCACCGGGCACCTCCGCGGCGGTCAGCGAGGCGACCGCGCCGAGGGCGGTCAGGATGGCCCGGTCCCCGCCCTGGGACAGCGCCACCGTCATCCCGGTGGGGCGGCCGGGCCGGGTGATCACCGCGCTCACGTCGACGCCTTCGGCGCCCAGCTGGGCCAGCATGAACTGCCCGGCCGGGTCGGCCCCGACCGCGGCGACCAGCGCCACGGACAGGCCGAGCCGGGCCGCGGCGACCGCGGTGATGGCCGCGGACCCGCCGATGACCAGCGAGATGCTGCCGACCAGCTTCTCCTGCTGGCCGAACGCGGGCGCGACGTCCTCGCCGAGCACCAGCACGTCGGGGTTGCAGTCGCCGATCACCACGAGGTCCACCGGCGGCGCCGGCCCGGGCGGCGGCGGGTCAGGCGGTGACAACGTCCACCCCGGCGTCCGCCAGCCGGGCCGCGTCCTCGGCGGCGATGCCGGTGTCGGTGACCAGCACGTCGATCTCCCGGGAGGTGCAGATCCGGGCGAAGGCGCGCCGGCCGACCTTGGAGCTGTCCGCGGCGATGACGACCACCGCGGCCTGCCGGGCCATCAGGGCGTTGATGCTGGCCTCCCCCTCGTGGTGCGCGGTCGCCCCGGCCAGCGCGTCGATGCCGTCCACCCCGAGGATGGCCACGTCCAGGGTGACCTGCTCCAGCACGCCGGTGGCCAGCGGCCCGGTCAGCTCGTAGGACTGCGGGCGGGCCACTCCCCCGGTCGTCACGATCTTGATGTGCTGCCGGACGGCCAGCTCGGTGGCGATGTTCAGCGCGTTGGTCACGATGGTGACGCCCGGCGAGGGGGCGCCGCCGTTCAGATCGGGGCGGGTGGCCAGCGCCCGGGCCACCTCGGTGGTGGTGGTCCCGCCGTTCAGCCCGGCGATGTGGCCGGGCCGGACCAGCCCGGCGGCGACCGCGGCGATGCGCTGTTTCTCGCTCGGGTGCCGCTCGGTCTTGTACCGCAGCGGCAGGTCGTAGTTGACGCCCTTGGCCACGGCACCGCCGCGGATCCGGGTCAGCATCTGCTGCCGGGCCAGCTCGTCGAAGTCCCGCCGGACCGTCGCGGCGGACACGTTCAGCGCCTTGGCGGCGTCCTCGACCTGCAGCTGGCCCGCCGTGGCCAGCAGTTCCAGCAGCTCATTCCACCGGCGATAGCGGCTCACCGGCGCCTCCTGCCCGCACGGCGCTGCCCGCGCTGATCACGCCCAGCAGCCGGGTCACTTCCGGGGCGATCGCGGCCCGCCCCGCCGAACCGTACCGCCTCGGGTCAACCAGCGCCGCGTCACCGCCCAGGGAATGGCGGACCGCGGCGGTGAACACCTTGTTCAGCTGGGTGGCGATGTTGATTTTCGTCATCCCGGCGCGGATCGCGGCGGCCAGCGTGGCGTCCGGCACTCCCGAGGAGCCGTGCAGCACCAGCGGCACCGGAACCGCCCGGCGGATCCGGGCGATGAGCCCGAGGTCCAGCACCGCGTCCCGGGTCAGCATCGCGTGCGAGCTGCCGACCGCGACCGCGAGCGCGTCCACCCCGGTCGCCGCCACGTAGCCGGCCGCCTCGTCCGGGTCGGTCCGCGCCCGCGGATCGTGCACGCCGTTCTTGCCGCCGATCTCGCCGAGTTCCGCCTCCACCCAGAGCCCGCGCTGCTGGCACCAGGCCGCCACCCCGGCGGTGGCCGAGACGTTGGCGGCGTAGGGCAGCGCCGAGGCGTCGTACATGACCGACCCGAGGCCGAGCCGGGCGGCCGCGCGGACCAGGTCCACCGTGGTGGCGTGGTCCAGGTGCACCGCGACCGGCACCGCGGCCGAGCGCGCGATCGACAGGCAGGCGCCCGCGATGGGCTCCAGCGCCCCGTGGTAGGCGACGCAGTTCTCGCTGATCTGCAGCACCACCGGCACCCCGGCCGTCTCGGCCCCGGTGACGATCGCCTCGGCGTGCTCGATGCCGATGACGTTGAACGCGCCCACGCCGCGCCTGGCGGCCCGGGCCGGCCCGACGATGTCCGGCATCCCGGTGAGCGGCATCAGCAGGCCTCCTCGTCCGGCTGCACCAGCACGCCGGGCAGCGCGCCGGCGTAGTCCGCCGGGTGGAATTCCCCGGCGACCGGCGCGGCGGCGGTCGCGGCGCCGAGCGCCACCGCGTGCCGCAACCGCTCCTCCCACGGCTGGCCGAGCGCCAGCCCGTGGGCCAGCCCGGCGGCGACGGCGTCGCCCGCCCCGGTGGCGTTCCCGGCCACCACGGCCGGTGGCCGTGCCTGCCAGCTGCCCTCCTCGGTGACGGCCAGCAGCCCCTCGGCGCCCAGCGAGGCCACCACCGCCCGGGCGCCGGCCGCCCGCAGCCGGCGGGCGGCGGCGGCCACGGCGGGCCGGTCCGCGCCCTGGCCGTTGGCCAGCGCCCGGCCGGCCAACGTCTCCAGCTCGGCCAGGTTGGGCTTGACGATGGCCGGCCGGGCGGCCGCCCCGGCCCGCAGCGCCGCGCCGTGCGTGTCGAGCACGGCGGGCACCCCCGCCGCCGTGGCCAGCTCGATCAGCGTGGCGTAGCCGCTGGCGGGCAGGCCGGGCGGCAGGCTGCCGGACAGCACGACGGCTGAGCACCCGCCCAGTGCCTCCGCATACATAACGGCGAACTCGGCGAACTCCTCCGCCCCGATCCGCGGCCCGGGCTCGTTGAACAAGGCGGCGCCGCCCCGCTGGCCATCCACGACGGTGAAGGTGCGCCGGGTCTCGCCGCTGATCCGGTGGAAGGCGGCAGGCACTCCCAGCTCGCCGAGCGCCGCGGTCACCCCGTCGCCGGTGAGCCCGCCGGCCAGCCCCATGACCAGCACGTCCGCGCCGAGGGCGAGCAGCGTGCGGGCCACGTTGAGCCCCTTGCCGCCGGGCCGGGCCGCCACCGTGGCGGCCCGGTTCACCCCGGCCCAGTCCACCGCGGGCACGTGGTGCGTGATGTCCAGTGCCGGGTTGAGGCAGACCACCCCGATCATCGTGCGCCGCCGGGCTCAGCCGGCCAGGATGACCGACCGGGCCAGGTTCCGCGGCCGGTCGGGATCGAGCCCCCGGGACCGGGCCACGGCGGCGGCCAGCAGCTGCACCCGGACCAGCTCGGCCATGGGGTCCCCGGCGGCCTGCCAGGCCAGCCCGCCGGCCGCGGCGACCTCGTCGGCCAGCCCGTCCGGCGGCGGCGACAGCAGCCAGACCACACTGCCCGCGCCGGTCACCGCGGCGGGGCCGTGCCGGTACTCCATGGCCGGGTAGGCCTCGGTCCACATCCCAGCCGCCTCGCGCAGCTTCAGCGCGGCTTCCCGGGCCAGGCCGACGGTCCAGCCGGTGCCGAGGAAGGTGAACTGCCGGGCGGCCAGCAGCGCGGGCGGCAGCGCTTCGGCCAGCACCCGCTCGGCGGCGGCCGCGGCGGGCTCGAGGTCCGCGCCCAGGCAGGCGCGGAGCAGGGCCAGCTCGGTGGTGGCGAACCGGGTCTGCACCACCGACTCCTCGTCGGCGAAGCCCAGGTCCACGACGGCGTCGGCGGCCTGGGCGACCGGGGTGCCGGTGCCGGCCGTGATCGCCACGGTGGGTACGGTACCGCGCAGCCGGTCCAGCAGCCGGAGGATCTCGGTGGTGGTCCCGGACCGGGACAGCACCAGGGCGCGGTCGTAGCGCCGCCCCAGCGGCATCTCGGACGCCGCGAACGCGTCGGTCTCGCCGTGCCCGGCCGCCTCCCGCGCGGCCGCGTAGGACTCCGCCATGAACCACGACGTGCCACAGCCGGCCACCGCGACCCGCTCGCCGCGGGCCGGCAGGCGGCCCGCGGCACCGGCCGCCATCCCGGCGGCCCGCCGCCAGCACGCTGGCTGCGAGGCCACCTCGGACTCGATGCTGCCGGTGCCGGGCACCGCCGCCTCCTCACTCATGCATTGCTCCTTATCGGCTCTGTCAGGTGCCGGCCAGGCCCGTGGCGGCGACCGACCGGACGAAGTAACGCTGGGCCACGAAGAAGATCACCAGCATCGGGGCCAGGCTCATCACGTTCCCGGCCATCAGCAGGGTCACCTCGGTAAGGTGCGCCCCCTGGAAGGTGGCCAGGCCGAGCGGCAGCGTCATCTGGCTGCTCGAGGTGATGGCGATGAGCGGCCACAGGAAGTTGTTCCACGAGTCGAGGAAGGTCAGCGCGGCCAGCGTGGCCAGCGCGGGGGTGGCCAGCGGCAGCACGATTTTCCACAGCACGGTGAGCCGGCTGGCCCCGTCCACCCGGGCGGACTCCTCGTACTCCAGCGGCAGGGTGCGGAAGAACTGGCGCAGGAAGAAGATGCCGAACGCGGTGGCCGCGTTGGGCAGGATGAGCGCGCCGATGTGGTTGATGCCGACGGCGGCCAGCACGTGCACGCCCAGCCACTTGGTGATGATGAACTGCGGGATCATCGTGACCTGGAACGGCACCATGAGCGTGGCCATGATCACGGCGAACAGCGCGGTCCGGCCCAGGAAGCGCAGCCGGGCGAAGGCGTACCCGGCCAGCGAGCACAGCACCAGGTTGAGCAGTACCGTGCTCACCGCGACCACAGCGCTGTTGACGAAGAACCGGCCGAACGGGGCGCTGTTCAGCGCGTCGGGGTAGTTGGCCAGGTGCAGCGTATGCGGGATCAGCACCGGCGGGAAGTGCAGCGCTTCGCTGGGGGTCTCCAGCGAGGTGATGACCAGCCAGTAGAACGGGAAGATCAGCACCAGCGTGGCCGGGATCAGCACCAGGTGCCACGGGCTGAACGGCAGCCGCCAGCGCCGCCGCCGGGACACCGGGACGCCGGCCCGGGTGGCGGACTGCGCCCCGCCACGCGCGGGCGCCGAGGTGGCGGTCATCACGACCGGTAGTGCGTGTATCGCCGGCCGACCCGGAACTGGATGGCGGTGACCACGACGATGACAAGGAACAGGACGTAGGCGATGGCCGAGGCATACCCGAAGTTGAAGTCCTGGAAGGCCTGCCGGTAGAGGTAGTAGACGAGGACGGTGGTGGCGTTGAGCGGGCCGCCCTGGGTGCTCAGGTACACCTCGTCGAACAGCTGCAGCGCGTTGATGGTCAGCCACACGGCCAGGAAGAGCGTGGCCGGGGACAGCAGCGGCAGGGTGACCCGGCGGAAGGTGTGCCACGGGCCGGCCCCGTCGATGGCCGCCGCCTCAATCAGCGAGGGCGGCACGCCCTGCAGGGCGGCCAGGTAGATCACCACCGAGAACCCGGTCCAGCCCCAGATCGTCATGATGACGATCACGTACAGTGCCTGGGCCGGCGAGTTGAGGAACTGCTGCGGCGGGATGCCGACCTGGCCGAGGGCGTAGTTGACCACCCCGTAGGACGGGTCGAACAGCCAGATGAAGACGATCGCCTCACTGATCGTGGAGATGGCCATCGTCGCGTAGGCGGCGGTCCGGTACAGCGAGATGAACCGGATGTTCCGGTTCATCGCCACGGCCAGGAACAGCCCGACGATCATGGTCCCGGGGACGAACAACGCGGTGTATACGAGGGTGTGCTCGATGGCCTGGCCCACGATCGGGTCGTGCGCGAGCTGCCGGTAGTTCTTGAGCCCGACGAACGGCGTGCTCGGCGTCAGCAGGTTGGACTGCTGGAAGGACATCACCGCGGACCAGACGATCGGCACCGCGCCGAAGAGCAGGATGATCGCTACGCCGGGGGTGACGAACGCCCATCCGGTGACCTGCTCTCGCCCCGCCGCCCGGCGGCGGGGCCCGGCGCTCCGTCCCGGCCCGGGCCACCACCTTCCGCGGCGGGCCACCGCCGTGCTGTTGAACGCGGTCACGTCAGCCTGCCGCCAGGATCTGGTTGACCTGCTGGGCCGCGGAGCTCAGCGCCGCCTGGGGCTGGCTCTTGCCGAGCAGCACCGACATGACCATGTTGGCGAGCACCTGGGAGATCTTCGGATACTGCGGGATCTGCGGCCGGGCCTGCTTGACGTTGGCCAGGTTGGCGACAAACGAGCTCACCCCGGGCAGGCTGGCGTTCATCTGCTGGCTGAAGCCCGACGCGTTGCCGACGCTCGCCCGGGTTGGCAGGTCGCCGGTGTGCAGCGAGAAGTACCGCACCTGGGCGGGCGCGGTCAGCCACAGCAGGAACTGTTCGGCCGCGGCCACCCGGGACGATCCGTTGTTGAACACCACCCAGTTGTCCGGCCCGGCGATCGTCTGGTGGCCGCCGCTGCTGCCGGGGTAGGTCGGCATGACCTGGACCCCGTAGTGCACGTTGGGGAACAGCGACAGATCCCACGGGCCGGTCACCAGCATGCCGATCCTGCCCGAGTTGAACAGGTTGGCGTAGTTCTGGTCGGACGGGTCCAGGTACATGGACTTGTCCGTGACGGCCATGGCCCGCAGCGTGTTCAGCGACGCCAGCCCGGCCGGCGAGTCGAAGGCGGCCTTCTTGTTGTCCGCCGTCAGCAGCTGGCCGCCGGCCTCCCAGAGCAGCGCCTCCCAGTGCCAGACGGTGTCCTCGTCACCGGGGGTGACGTAGGCGGTGCCATACTGCTTGGTGGCCGGGTCGGTGAGCTTTTTCGCGTCGGCCACGAACTGATTCCAGGTCCAGTTGGGCGCGGGCAGCGGCAGCCCGGCCTTGGCGAACAGCGTCTTGTTGTAGACCACGGCCAGGTTGTCCACCAGCGCCGGGACGCCGATCACCTTGCCGCCGACGGTGGCCACCGCACGCTCGCCGGTCCAGAAGTCGCCCCAGTTGACACCGGGCCGCTGGACCACCTTCGACAGGTTGACCACCTGCGGGATCTGCGCCACGTTGGGCGCCCACGAGCCGTAGAGGTAGGCGATGTCCGGTGGGCTCCCGCCGCGCACCGCGGTCAGCACCTTCTGCAAGCTGTTGTCATTGTTGACGAACAGCGGGGCGACCTTCTGCCCCGGGTGGCTCGCCTGGTACTCGGCCACCAGGTGGGCGAAGGCCTTGGCCTCGGCGCCGGTGTAGCCCTCCCAGATGCTGATGGCGCCGCCGCCACCGTTGCCGCCACCGCTGCCGCTGTCCGTCCCGCAGGCCGCCAGGCCGAGGGTCACCGCGGCTACCGCGGCGAGCGGGCCCGCCAGGCCGGCCCGCAGTCGGTGCGTTCTCATCGCCCACCGCCAAAGATGAAAAAGTCATCCAGAAGTGCTCAGCATTGTGCAGTTTGTCCCCCCTGATTGCAAGGTCTTGCGCGAA
Organism: uncultured Actinomycetes bacterium; assembly: GCA_963837515.1. GTDB lineage: Bacteria > Actinomycetota > Actinomycetes > Streptosporangiales > Streptosporangiaceae > RYN-230. Next base: position 237,275 of record CAWINT010000005.1, on the reverse strand, counting down.
AGTACGGCCAATGCAACACTTCCGGGCGTGATCTCCGTAACCTTCATCGGCGCCGGGAGCATCGAGTTCACCCGGAACGTGGTGACCGACCTGTGCAGCTATCCCGAGTTCCGCGGCCAGCTGCGGCTCGCCCTGTACGACATCAGCCCGGAACGGCTGGCGCACGCCGAGCGGCTGGCCCGCCGCATCTCCGCCCAGACCGGCGCCGAGGCCCGGGTGACGGCCACCCTCGACCGGCGCGAGGCGCTGGCCGGCGCGCGCTACGTGATCAACGAGGTGCAGGTCGGCGGGTACGCCGCCACCCGCGCGGACTTCGACATCCCGGCCCGGTACGGGGTGCGCCAGACGATCGGTGACACGCTCGGCATCGGCGGGATCTTCCGCGGGCTGCGCACCATCCCGGTGGTGACCGCGCTGGCCCGGGACATGCACGACGTCTGCCCGGACGCGTACCTGCTCAGCTACAGCAACCCGATGGCCATGCTGCCCTGGGCGGTGTACGCGGGCACCCCGTTCGACCGGGTCTTCGGGCTGTGCCACTCGGTGCGGGACACCCAGGCCTTCCTCACCGAGCTGGTGGGCGCCGACCCGGCGCGGGTCAGCTTCCTGACCGCCGGGTTCAACCACCAGGCCTTCGTGCTGCGATTCGAGCAGGACGGCCAGTCCCTGTACCCGCGGCTGGCGGAGGTCATCGCGGGCTCGCCCGAGCTGCAGCGGCGGGTCCGGGTGGAGATCTTCCGCCGGTTCGGCTACTTCCCCACCGAGTCCAGCGAGCACTCGGCCGAGTACGTGCCCTGGTTCATGCGGCACGACGACCAGGTCGAGCGGTTCCGCATCTTCGTCGGCGACTACCTGGAGCGCTCCGAGGAGAACCTGCGCGAGCTGGAGGCGCTGCAGCGCACGCTGGCCGGCGACGCGCCACTGGAGCTGGCCCCCACGGACGAGCTGGCGTCGCTGCTCATCCACTCGCTGGAGACCGGCACCGAACGCGAACTGCACGTGAACATCCGCAACGGGGGCCTGATCACCAGCCTGCCGGAGGACTGCTGCGTCGAGGTGCCCGCCACCGTCGGGGCGGGCGGGGTCAAGCCGGTCCCGGTCGGGGCGCTGCCACCGCAGCTGGCCGCGCTGAACCGGACGTTCCTCAACGTGGTGGAGCTGACCGTACGGGCCGCGCTGGAGGAGTCGCGCGATCACGTTTACCAGGCGGCGCTGCTCGACCCGAACACGGCCGCCACGCTGACCACGGAGCAGACGGTGGCGATGTGCGACGACCTCTTCGCCGCGCACCGCTCCTTCCTCTCCCCCGCCTTCGGGTAACCCTCCCACTCCGCCATCGGGTAACCCTCCCACTCCTGCTCAAGGGGGATTGATGCCAGTTAAGACCCCCCGTCGCTGGCGGTCATGGAAGTGTGCCACGGCCGCGGTCGTGGTGGTGGGCGGCGTCGTGGCGGCCGCCACCCCAGCGGCGGCCGCCCCGGTGACCGGGAAGACGGGTACGACGGCGGCCGGGACCGCGGCTACGACGGCGGCCGGGACCGCGGCTACGACGGCGGCCGGGGGCGTTGCTCCGGGCCCGCGCATTCCGGCACCGGTGGCCACGGGCCGGCTGCGGATCAGCGGGGTGCTCCGGGACGGTGCGACGGTGGCGGCGACCGGGCTTACCTGGCACCTGCCCCGGCTACCGCGCGGGATGACCCGGCTGAGCTTCGCGGTCGCCTACACCTGGCAGAGCTGCGCGCCCAGCGGGCGGGGCTGCCGCGCTGCGGCGGACAGTACCGTCACGCCGTTCGCCGCCCGCCGCTATGTGGCCGGGCACGCCGACACCGGCCGGCGGCTGCGGGTCACCGAGACGGCCACCGAGGTGGTCGAGACGCAGGCCGCGACGTTCGCGTTCACCGCCGTCCGGCGCTCGGCCAGCCGGCTGAGCGCGGCCCGGGTCCGCCGCTACCCGGCGCACCGGCCACCGGTGACGGCGTTCCGCAACGGCACCCCGGAGCACCGCACCGCCTCGGCGGAGGAGTACTTCCAGGTGGCCGTTCCGCATGCCAATCCGGCGGACGGGCGGACGGCCCAGTGGTACCGGATCGACCAGGGGCGCTGGCGGCCCATGCCGGCCAGCCGGGTCTTCTATACCGGCCGGCTGACGCCCGGCCCGCACCAGGTCGGCGTGCGCACCGTCAACCGGTCCGGGGCCACCGTGCTCCGGTTCCGCTGGCGGGTCACGCCCATGCCGGCCCCGCTGAGCTGCGCGGATCGGGCGGGGCGCGCCTGCTGGTACCCACCGCACCTGGCCGCGGGCCACCGGCCGATGCGGTGGGACTGGCAGATCGGCCGGGTCACGCCGGAGCAGCGCACCGGCCGGCGGGCGGTGGACATCTACGACGTGGACGGGTTCCTGACCACCAGGGCCGAAGTCACCGCCGTGCAGACCCGCTGGCAGGCGGCCACCCTGGCGCATCCCCGGGCCGTCTGCTACCTGGACCTGGCCTGGGAGGACTACCGGCCGGACGCCAGCCCCGGGCGGGGCGCCTTCCCGGCGGCCACGCTCGGCAACGTCTACTACGGGTACCCGCAGGAGCGCTGGGTCGACTTCCGCCAGCTGCACGCGCTGGCGCCGATGCTGCGCGAGCGGATCGCGATGTGCGCCCGGAAGGGATTCTCCGCGGTCGAACTGGACGACATCGACAGCTTCGACCCGCCGTCCACCACCGGGTTCCGGCTCACCCCAGGCGACGCGCAGAACTTCCTGGCCTACGCGTTCAACGAGGTGCACCGGTACGGGATGACCGCGCTGTGGAAGAACTCCCCCTGGCTGTCGTGGTGGGGCCGGCGCTACACCGACGGCGCGGTGGTCGAGGAGTGCTACCCCGATCACGGCTGCACCGCGGCCCAGCTGAAGGGCAGCCGCCAGTACGGGATCACCTGCACCGGGCTGCACGGCAGCACTCCGTGCGGCTGGGACGACTTCAGCACTTACCGCACGGCCCGGCAGCCGTCCGGTAAGTGGGTCGGTGAGGCCGAGTACGGGGCCGACCATTACGTCTGCGACCCGGGCCAGCGCTGTTCCGGCCGGCACGCCTTCGCGGCGTACTGCCGCGCCGTATGGGCGCCCCCCGGCGGGTTCGCGGCGGTCAAGTTCGACGTCGACCTGGACGGCAGGCTGTTCTACCCGTGCCCGGCGGGCCGCTAGAAGAAGGTCGCCAGCTCCTCAACGACCCGGCCGGACCCGTCGATGAGCAGCAGGACGTTCCACTTGTCGAAGGTCGTGCACGGATGGGAGATGCCAAAGCCCACCCACTCGCCTACGGCCAGGCTTTCGTCTTCGGGCAGATCAAGGAAGGCGTGCTGGTCGTTGAGGGCGATCACCGTCGCGGTCAGGCCCGACCTGGCGCCGCCCGCCGCGGGCCGCCGCCACAGCGCCTGCGGCAGCCCGTGATCGTAGGAAATGTCGCGGCGGCCGACGTCGATGATGGCCCGCGCCGGTTCCGGGCGGGAGATCACCCGGCCCCACACTTCCAGCGCGGGCGTCAGGTCCGGGCCGTCGCCACCCCGGGCCGCGGGAGTCGCCCGGCTGTAGAGGCCGTGATCATGGGTGATGTAGCAGCCGGGGCGGAGCACCACCACGGTCGGCACCCCGGCGAGGCTGTCCTGCCGCGCGGTCAGCACCGCCGCCACCTCATCGAAGAACACCGAGCCGCCGGCACTGAGCACCATGGGCCGTTCGGGCGTGGCCTCGATCAGGTCACGCTGGTGCAGCTCGCCGGCCAGCCAGCGCAGGTGGTGGCAGAACTCCCGCACCCCGGTGACCTCCACGGTATCCGCGGCCGAGCCGATGACGCCCTCGTAGCCGGAGACGCCGGCCAGCCGCAGGCGCGCGGACCCGGCGACGGCCCGGGCCACGACGGCCGCCGTGGCCTCGTCTCTGACGCCGGCCCGGCCGCCGGGGACGCCGAGTTCGAGCAGCACGTCGAGCCGGGTACCGTCCGGCAGCGTCTGCGCCAGCCCCGATTCCAGCAGGGCTGCCCCGTCGAGGCTGTCCACGTAACAGCAGAGGCCGACCTCCGGGTGGTCGCGGCGGACCGCGCCGAGCCACCGGATTCCGGCGGTGTCGGTCACCTCGTTGGCGATCAGGATCCGCGGCGCGCCGGCCCCCAGGGCCACGCGGGCCTGGGCTGGGCTGGCCACGGTGATGCCCCAGGCGCCCGCCTTGAGCTGGCGCTGGTGGAGCCCCGGCGCCATGGTCGTCTTGCCGTGTGGGGCCAGCACCACGTTGCGTTGGTCGCACCACTGCTGCATCGCGGCGATGTTGCTTTCCACCGCGTCCCGGCGCAGTAGCGCCACTGGCGAAGCCACCGCTCCGGCGAACGGGTCGATGCCGCGCAGGGTCACGCCCTCGTCGAGAACGGACCGGTACCGCCCTGGTGGCAACCGGCGGCCCGGGCCGATGGCTGGCACGGTGTCCTCCTTTGCTCCGGCAGTGCGGCCAGGCCGGGGGCGGGGCATGGCGGTACCGGGGGCGACGGGTCAGTCCTTTCCCGGCATGAAGACGATCTTGCTGGCCGTGCTCTCCCCGGCGGCCAGCGCGCGGAACGCCTCGGGCGCACCCGACCAGCCGACCTGGGCGTCCACCAGCTGTTCGAATTCGGGGTGGCCGGCCAGCCAGCCAGCGGTCTGCCGGAACTCCTCGGCCGAGTAGGAGAAGCTGCCGATCAGCTGGCGTTCGGCGGTGCTGATCGCATAGGCGTCGAGTTCCAGCCTCGGCGCCTGCATGCCGACCAGCACGATGCGGCTCTGCGTCGCGCTGACCTGGGTCGCGGCGCGCAGCGAGTCGGCCGAGCCAACCGCGTCGAGCACCAGGGTGGCCCGGCCCCCGGCCGCATCGATCAGCGCGGTGGAATCGGGACCCGGATGGACCACCGGGCTGAAGCCGAGCCGTTCGAGCAGTCCGCGGCGGGCCGGGTTCGGCTCGCTGACCATGACCTCTGCGTTCATCCGGCGGGCAGCGATCGCGCAGGCCTGGCCGATAGGCCCGCCGCCGATCACCACCACGCGGTCGGACGGACCGCAGCCGCCGCGCACCGCGGCGTGGTACCCCACGGCGAGCGGTTCAACGAGCGCGCCGCCTATCTCGGTGACGGTGTCAGGCAGCGGCACCAGGTTGGCCGCCGGAGCGACCAGGTACTCGGCGAACGCCGACGGGATCTCCGGATTCACCCCGATCACCTTGCGGTCGGGGCAGGCGTGTGCCGCACCGGCGCGGCAGCGTTCACACTGCCCGCACCCGATCACCGGGTTCACCGCGACGAGCTGCCCGACGCGCAGACCCGCCGCGGCGGCACCGGCCGGCAGGGTACGGATCCGCGCCGCTGTTTCGTGGCCCATGATCTGCCCTGGCTGGCGCCGGCCGGTGCGGCCGGTATAGCCATGGATGTCTGAGCCGCAGATGCCGGTGGCGACGACCTCGAGCACGGCCTGGTCCGGTGCGGGCGCCGGAGCCGGCCTCTCCTCGACGCCGATGTCCCAGGGACCGCGATAGACGAGGGCTTTCACGAGCTGGGCCGGGCGCCGACGGCGTCGATCTCGACGAGGATCCCGGCCCAGGCGGTGCGCAGAAAGTGCACCGTCTCATTCAGCTGCCCGGCCAGCTGGACGAGGTAGGGACGCACCAGCGTCCGCAGATCCAGGGTGTCGCAGAAGCGGAAGGAGGTGGCGAGCATCTCGGTCCCGAGCAGGTAAGGCCCAGCCGGTTCGGCACCGGCCCGCCCGGCCGCCCGGGGTGGCGGATCGGCGGTGGCCAAGGCAGAGCGTTCCACTATGCGGAATCATAGACCAGAATACGGGATCCTCGGTAGCGTCGTGCCATCCGGCCTCCGCATGACGGCTGCCGGACCGGCTGCGCCCGGCCGGGCGCCCGGGCGGCCGGCCGGGTGAGCGCCGCGCGGATCTGTCCGTCTTGGCGGAGCCGATCAGGAAAGGCGCATGAATGCGCGGACTAGCGGGCAAGCGGGTTCTGATCAGCGGGGGAAGCAGCGGCATCGGGCTCGCCACGGCCCGGCGATTGCTGGAAGAGGGATGCCGGGTCTTCATCGCCGGGCTGGCGCAGGCCGAAGTAAGCCAGGCGCTGGCGGACCTGCGGCCGGCCCGCGACGTCGCCGGCGCCGCCTGCGACGTCAGCCAGGAGGATGACGTCATGGCCATGGTCCGGGCCGCCGACCACGCGCTGGGCGGGATCGACGTGCTGGTCAACAACGCCGGTACCGGCCGGCGGGACCCGTTCCTGGCGATCACGCCCGGAGACTGGGACCGGATCATCGCGGTCAACCTGAGGGGCATGTTCCTGGTCGCCCAGGCCGTCAGCCGGCTCATGGTCGAACGCGGCGGCGGCGGGGTCATCATCAACATGTCCTCGACGAACGGGCTGGCCGGCGAAGAAGAGTACGCGCATTACAACGCGTCCAAGGGCGGAGTGCTGCTGCTGACCAAGTCGATGGCCGTGGAACTCGGGCCCGCAGGAATCCGGGTCAACGCCCTGTGCCCCGGCTACATCCGCACACCGCTGAACGCGGCGATCTCGGCCGGCCTGGAGAACGGCTTCGAGCAGTCCTACGCGCGGGAGCGAATCCCGCTGCGCCGGGTCGGGCTGCCCGAAGACGTAGCCGCCGCGTACGCCTTCCTCGCCTCCGATGACGCCTCGTTCATCCACGGGGCCAGCCTGGTGATCGACGGAGGCCAGCTCGCCGTGATGTGACGCGGGCCGCTCCTGACCCGGCCCGGACCGGGATCCCCGGGCACCGAGCGGCCCGGGGTCCCCTGCGCCCAGACCCAGCGATGCGTTACGGAAGTTCAGCCTGTAATGTCAGCCACGATGGACCGGTCGGGGACGACAACCCCTTATGCCTGCTGAACTACAGGCCGCAGCGGCGCTCGGCGGCGAGATGGGCCGGCGGCTGCTCGAGCTTGACTGGACCGGGCATCCGCTCGGCGAGCCAGCCAGCTGGTCGCCGTCCATGCGGGCAGCCGTCGCCAACGCGCTGGCCTCCCGGTTCCCCATCGTGCTCTTTCTGGGCGAGCAACTGAACCTGGTGTACAACGACGCCTACATCCCGATGCTGGGCGACAAGCACCCGGCCGCCCTCGGCCAGGCCGCCACCGACGTGTGGTGGGACGTCTGGGACGTGATCGGCCCGATGCTGGGCAGCGTGGTCGCCACCGGCGTGGCCACCTGGTCCGATGACCTGCTGCTGATGCTGGTCAACGAGGGCCGCCGCCGGGAGCGTTACTTCACCTTCACCTACAGCCCGATGTTCGGCGCCCAGGGGCGGGTCGAGGGTGTGTTCTGCGCCGTCACCGAGACGACCCAGCGGGTGCTGGGCGAGCGGCGGCTGCAGACGCTCAACGCGCTGGCCGCCGCGCTCATGGGCACCACGTCGGTGCCGGAGGTGGTGGCCGCCGCGATCTCGGTGTGCGGGGGCCACGAGGCCGATCTGCCGTTCGCCGCGGTATACCTGCCGGGCGGGCCACCGCCGGGCGGCCCACCGGCAGGCGGGCCACTCGCAGCCGGGCCATCCGGTGCGCGGCTGCTCCAGGCCACGCCGGCCGCGGCCGGCGCGCTGCCTGCAGATCTCACCGCCCTGCTGGACGGGCCGGGGGCGGAGCAGGACGGCATCAGGCGGGTGAGTGACCTGCCTGGCCGCCGGCCGACGCTGGCCGCCCGGTTCGGCGACCGCTGTCCCGAGGACGCGCTGGTCCTGCCGCTCGGCGAGGCGGCCGGCGGCGCGCCGGCCGGCGCGCTGGTGCTCGGCGTCAGCCGGTACCGCCCGCTCGATGACCAGTACCAGGGGTTTTGCCGGCTGGTGGCCGACCAGGTGGCCTCGGCCCTGGGCAACGCGCGCGCCTACGCCGCGGAGCGGGAGCGGGCCGAGGCGCTGGCCGAGCTGGACCGGGCCAAGACCGCGTTCCTGGCCAACGTCAGCCACGAGTTCCGTACCCCGCTGACCCTCATGCTCGGACCGCTCGACGATGCCATCGCCACCCTGCCGGACGCCGACGTCAGGCAGCGGCTGGAGATGGTGCGGCGAAACGGCCAGCGGCTGCTGCGGCTGGTCAACTCACTGCTCGACTTCAGCCGGTCAGAGGCCGGGCAGGCCCGTCCCGCCCTGGTGGCGGCCGATGCCGGGCCGCTCACCGCCGGGATCGCCGCCGCCTTCGCCGACGTGTGCCGGCTGGCCGGGATCGAGCTGCGGCTGGACTGCCGGGCCGCCTGGGCCCAGGTGGATCCGGCCATGTGGGAGACGATCGTGCTGAACCTCGTCTCCAACGCCTTCAAGCACACCTCCCACGGGTCGATCACCGTGCGGACCGGCCCTGCGGGTGCAGGCCGGGCCGAACTGGCGGTCACCGACACCGGGGCCGGCATCGCCCCCGACCATCTGCCCCGCCTGTTCGACCGGTTCTACCGGGTGCCGCAGCCGACGGCGCGCAGCGCCGAGGGCAGCGGGATCGGGCTGGCTCTGGTCCGCAGCCTGGCCGAACTGCAGGGCGGGACCGTCGAGGTGGACAGCGCCCCGGGCCGCGGCACCACGGTCCGGGTCCGGCTGCCGGCCGTCCCGGCCGGTGCCGGCGAGGCGGCCGCGGACCCCGGGCACGCCCGGGAGCCGGGGCAGGCCGCGGTGACCAGTTCCGCGGTGAGCGCGTACGTGGACGAGGCCTGGCAGTGGCTCGGCGGCGCGGCAGCCGGGGACGGCCACGGCGGGCCGGGCGGCGAGGCCGGCGGCAAGCCGCCGGAGCGCGGCACCCGGCCGCTGATCCTGGTCGCCGACGACAACGCGGACATGCGCAAGTACCTGGCGCGGGTGCTGGATGACCAATGGGATGTGCTGGTCGCGGCGGACGGCCGCGCCGCCCTCGGCCTCATCCGGCGCTATCGCCCCGACCTGCTCGTCACCGACGTGATGATGCCTGGCCTGGACGGCCTTGAGCTGGTCAGCACCATCCGCGCCGACCCGGACCTGGCCCACCTGCCGGTCATCATGCTGTCGGCCCGGGCCGGCCTGGACGCCGCCGGGGAAGGCCTGGCCATCGGGGCCGACCACTACCTGGTGAAGCCGTTCAGCTCGGCCGACCTGGTCAATCACGTCGCGGCCCGGCTCCAGGCGGCCGGCCGGGACCGGGCCCCGGCCCGGGACGATGAGGCGCAGCGCCGCCGCGACCTGGCCCTGGCCGAGCTGGGCACGGCGCTCGGCGATGCGCGGTCGCTGCCACAGATCCTCGAGATCCTGCTGGCTGCCCCGCTGTGCTCGCTGGGCGCGCCGGCGGCCGCCATCGGGCTGCTGGACCCGCGGCACGGGCAGGTCCGCATCGAATACGCCGGGGCGGTCCGGGCCGAGGTCACCGACCTGTACCACCTGGTTGACGTGGACGCACCGGTCCCGCTGGCCGACGTCATCGTGGCCGACCAGCGCATGGTCATCCCGGACTCCTACCGGCTGGGCGAACGGTACGCGCAGGTCGTGGCGGACGGGGCGCCGGCGTTCCGGTCCGGGATCGTGGAGCCGCTGCACGCCGAGGACGGGTCGGTCCTCGGCGCGCTCTCGCTGACCTGGGGCCAGCCCCGCACGTTCAGCCCGGCCGACGTCGCGGTCGTGGAGCAGGCCGCCCGGCTGCTGGCCCGTACGGTGGCGCGGATCAGCGTGGCCGAACGGGAACACCAGCTCGCGCTGTCCCTCCAGGAACGGCTGCTCGACCTCGGCTCCGGCTCGCCCGCAGCCGTGGTCTCGGCCGCCTACCAGTCCGCGGCCGAGGCCATGCGGGTGGGCGGCGACTGGTACACCGCCACGGGCATCGATGAGCAGCGGACCGGCGTCTCGGTCGGCGACGTGGTGGGGCACGGCCTGGCCGCGGCGGCCGTGATGAGCCAGCTGCGCAGCGCGCTCGGCACGGCCGCCCTGGCGGCCGGTGAGCCGGCCGCCGTCCTGGGCCTGCTCGACCGGTACGCACGCCGGCTGCCCGGGGCCAGCTTCGCCACGGTCGCCTACGCCATCGTGGACAGCGTGGCCGGCACGGTCGACTACAGCTGCGCCGGTCACCCGTACCCGCTGATCGTGACCGCCGAAGGCGAGGTCCGCTACCTGCACGACGGCCGCCTGCTGCTGCTCGCCGCCCGCGGCCCGGCCCGCCCCGCGGCCAGCGGCCACGCCGCCCTGCCCCCCGGCTCGTTCCTGCTGATGTACACGGACGGGCTGATCGAGCGGCGCGCCGAGTCGCTCGACATCGGGCTGGCCCGGCTGGCGAGCGCCGCGGCCGGCTGCGCCGGGCTGCCCGCCGCCGCCGTCTGCGACACGCTGCTGCGCCGCCTCAGCCCGGAGCCGGGGTACTCCGATGACGTCGCCATGATCGTTCTGCGGCCGGCCGGGAGTACCCCGTCCAGCCATGTCGATGTGCTGCGGGCCACCGCGGACGACCTCAAGCCGGCCCGGCACCGGCTGCGGGCCTGGCTGGCTGACCTCGGGCTGCCCCCGGCTCAGGTGTTCAACATCCTGCTCACGGTGGGCGAGGCGCTGTGCAACGCCATCGAGCACGGCAACGAGCTGGATGCCGAGCGCACCGTCGGCCTGGAGGTGTTCGCCAGCGACCAGGCCATCTCGGCCACCGTCAGCGACTCGGGCCGCTGGGTCAAGGACTCGGCGGCCAGCCGCCGTTTCGCCCAGGGCGGCCGCGGCCTGCGGCTGATGCACGGCCTCAGCGACCACGTGCAGACGGTGCGGGGCGCCGAGGGCACCCGGGTCACGATGACCTACCAGCGGCCGCCGGTGCGGCTGCGCCCCGGGCCGTGAGCCGGTGGACTTCACCCTGTGCCTGATCGGATCCGGGACCGGCCCGGGCCGGGACATCCCGGCCGTGGCGGTGCACGGCGATATCGACGCGAGCAATGCGGACCGGCTGGGCGCCGATCTGGCCTGGCCGGGCTGGCCGGGCCAGCCGGCCCCGGCCTGGTCGTCGACCTCAGCGCCGTTGACTACTTCGACAGCGCCGCCTTCGCCATGCTGGACGACCTGCTCAGCCGGGCCAGGCTGGCCATCGTCGTCACGCCCGGCAGCGCCGTCCGCGCCGCCACCCGGCTGATGGCCATCCCGCTGCACGACAGCGTGGCCGACGCGCGGACGGCGCTGCAGCCCGGCTGACTCCGGGTGGCCGGGTCAGATGTTCGGCCCGCCGGCGGGCAGGCCGGCCGGGGGCTGCGGGGAACAGCCGACCGCTATCCGGACCCGATCGCGGCCAGGACGGCAAGCAGGATGGTGAGCGAGGCGGCGGTGATGTGGGCGGCCACCGTGAGCGTGCTCGTGGCCCCGGCCGCCGGGGCCGGGCGGCGCGGCCCGGCGGCCGCACTGGGCGGAGCGGGCCCGGCGGCGACGCTGACCGGGGCGGCGGCCGGGGTGCGGTCCGGGGCCGGGGTGCGGTCCGGGGTGAGGAACACCAGGGTCATGCCCAGGCCGGCCGCCGGGAGCAGCAGCGCGCAGCCGGCCCAGGCCAGGCCGGTCACGCCGGTGGCCAGGTAGCCGGTCCAGGCCAGCAGGCTGACCAGGGCCAGGCCGAGGTGCGCCAGGTTCAGCACCGGGCCCGGCCGGGCCCGGCCCGGTCCCGGCCGGCGCCGCCAGGCCCGGGTGACCCACCGGGCCATCATCGACAGCCCCAGGCCGACGGTGACCAGCCAGGCCGCCAGGGCGCCCAGGCTGAGTGCGGCCCGGCTGGCCGGGCCGGACAGCGGCGCGGTGGCGGCGGGCAGGGCCCCCGGCGCGGGAACGGAACGGACCAGGCCGGCCAGGTACCGGCTGTCCCGCGCGATGCGCTGGCGCTGGCGGGTCTTCCCGCGCACGCCGGCGGCCGCGCCGCGCAGCGCCCGGCCCACCGCCGCATTCACCTCAGCCCGGTTGAGCCCCTGGCAGGCGGCCGGCACCGAGCGCACCGTCACGTGACGGCGGACCGCGGCGCGGCCGAAAGCGGCGCACGAGGTGACCGAGCCGTGCGGCGCGGCCGCCGCCTGGGCCGGCCGCCCGGCGGCCGGCCCGGCCAGTGCCAGGACCACCAGCGCCGCGGCCGGTACCCGGTTCAGCGCGCGGTCCCGGCGAGCGCGTTCTCGGCCCAGGCCCGCAGGGCAGGCAGCGGGGCGGCGCCGGTCTGCCGGGCCGTCACCTGCCCGTCGCGCAGCACCAGCAGCGTCGGCACCGCCTGGACGTCGAACCGGCGCGACAGCTGCGGCGCGGTGTCCACGTCCACCTTCACCAGCTTGACCTTGCCGGCCAGGTCACGGGCGAGCTGCTCCAGCGCGGGGCTGACCATCCGGCAGGGGCCGCACCACGGCGCCCACAGGTTGACGATGACCGGGATCCGGGCCTGCTCCGCGACCTCGCCGAAGGTGGCGTCGTCGGCGTCCGCGATCCACGGCAGCGGCTCATGACAATGGCCGCACCGCGGGATGCCGGACGCCGCGGCCGGCACCCGGTTGACCCGGCCGCAGTGCTCACAGCGGACCAGCCCGCTCGCCATGAACCCATTATCCCCCGGTCAGTCCCGGACTTCGGCCACTCGGGCCTGGTTATTCCCGGGCCTGGTCACCCCCGGGCCGGTCCTTGCCGTTGTAGCCGAACTGGGCCAGCACGGCGCGCATGGCCTCCTGCCGGACCGGATCGATCAACGCTGGCCCGGGCTGGTCCGGAGTTCAAATTGAAAGCCGGGGTGCCCGGCCCCCGGCCGCCTGAGGACGGTGCTAGCCCGGGGGGACCCCCCGGCCCCCCGAGATCACCGCCGCGGGCGCACCCGGGCCGGCCGCGGCCGGCGCCAGGAGCGCGCCCGGCCCCGACTGCGCACACTGTCCGGCTTGGCCGCCCCGAGCTCGTTCCTGAGCCGGTCCAGATGGCTGATCAGCTCGCCGCGCAGCGGCCAGCCGACCAGTCTGGCCGCGGGGTCGCTGCGCAGCAGTTCGCTGAGCCGGTCCTGCTGCTTGCGCGCCGCCCTCAGGTGCTCTTCCAGGCCGGCCTCCAGCCGATCGTGCTCGGCCCGGTCGTGCTCGGTGGCCAGGCGGCCGTAACTGCGCAGCGCACCGGACAGCTCCGCGAGCACGCCTGCCAGCGCGTCGCGCGCGGCGGGATCGCTCACCGGGTTGTCCTCCCCGGCCAGCCGCGTGGTGTCGGCCAGCGAACGGGCCATCACCCGGACCGCCGTCATGGTGTGCTCCAGCGTCTCCAGGCTCCGCCACAGGCTGACCGTGGCGTACGGGAGCCGCAGGTTGCGTGGGTTGAGCCGGGTGCTCTCCTCGGCCTCCTGGAGCGCTTCGTCCACCCGGCGGATCTCGCCGCCGAGGGAACGGGCCTCGGCCAGCCAGCCCTCGGCGAAGTGCCGGACGTTGCGGTCGCCGAGCCCGGCGGCCATCCGCTCCAGCAGCCCGGCCAGCTGGCGGCACAGGCCCGCGATGGCGTCCTCGGCTGGCTCCACCTTCGGCGACGCGAGCACGAACCCGGCGATCAGGCCGGCCGCGGCCCCGACCAGCGTCTCCACCACCCTGGTTTCGGCGGCTGCCTCGGTGCCGCTGCTCAGGATGAGCATCGCGCTGATCGGGACCTCGAGCAGCTCCTCCCCCATCTTCAGCACGTACCCGACGGTGAGGGCGGCGGCCACGATGATGCCGAGGCTCCACCAGGTGAAGCCGACCGCGGCGGACAGCGTGACGGCCAGCAGTACGCCGGTCACCACGGCCGCCACCCGGCGCAGCACGCTGCGCAGCGTCTGGTACGCCGTGACCTGGACCACGAGCAGCGCCGTCAGCGGGGCTACCACCGGGCGCGAGGTGCCCGGCAGGGGCAGGGCCACCAGGTAGGCGAAGACGGCGGTGCCGGCCAGGCGGACGATGGTGGCCGCCGTGGGCCGGGCCCGGTGGCGCACCACGGTCAGGGTCTCCGGCGCGTGCTGGGCGACAGCCCGGGCCGCGGCTGTGATCTGGGCGGCCGGGCGCCTGCGGAACGTCCGCATGCTCCCTCCGCCTTGTCTCACCCGAACCAGACGCGCCTGAGCCGTGCAACTCCCCGGCACCGGACACCGCCAAACCGCCGCCAGGAAGATCGGCCCGGGGAATCAGCAGCCGGTGCCCGTGAACGCTGCTACCGGGAAGGCTCCGGCTGGGTGCGCGTCCCGCCGCCGGCGGCGGGTGACCCGGCCTGGCCCTGGTCCCGGTCCAAGGCCGCGCCGATCAGCGCTCCCACGACGATCAGCACGATGGCGATCACGATTGAGACCATGGCGTCCCCTCGGCCCGCTCAGGCCCGGCCCCGGCGGAGTCACCGGCCACGGGCGGGGCGTAAGGCATCGGTATCCGCGCCTTCCTGGTGCGGAGCTTACCCGCGGGGCCGGCGCCACTTCCCCTGGCCGCTCCGGGTGCGGGGCGGGCCGTCGCGGGTAGCTGGACCGGGTCTGCTGATCACCGGCGCAGGGAGAAGAGATGACGACCAAGCTGAACCACCGCTCGTATGAGTTCGCCCACGACCAGATCAAGAACGGCCGGATGGTGCTGGACCGGCGGGACGACTGGAGTGAGCACCAGCCGTTGACCCGCGCGGAGAACGACTTCATCGAGGCCCACGGCTGGGACGAGTACGCCAACTGGCATCTCGGCATCGACGACGAGGCGTCCGAGCAGACCAAGGCCCGGTACAAGTACCCGTTCGGCGATTTCGCCAAGGTGCACCGCTGCGGGCTGCTGGCCGCGGAAACCCGGGCCGGGCGCAACCATCACTCCGACGTCGAGGACGCGACCATCAAGCTGCGCGACATGATGGATGAGCAGGGGCGTTCGGCCGACTGATCCAGCCCGCCGCGCGGGCGCCCGCGGGCGGCGGTCAGTCGAAGTTGTTCTTGCGGCCCTCGCGGACGTAGTTGACGGTGGAGCGGATGTGCTGCTCCCCGTGCATCGCGCGCTTCTTGGCCAGGTGGCCGAACATCTGGATGCCGAAGCCGCCGTCCAGGTCGCTGACGATCCGCTGCTTCCACGGCCGGCGGACGATCTGCGTGGTCAGCCGGCGGGTCGTCCGCGGCTGGGTCATGATGTGGTCCGCGATCTGGTAGGCGCGCGGGATGAGCTGGTCGCGGGGCACGACCTCGTTGACCATCCCCCACTCCAGCGCCTGCCGCGCGCTGATCGCCTCCCCGGTGAGCAGGGCGTAAGCGGCGCGCTTCACGCCGAGCAGCTCCTGGAAGGCGCTGTGGATGCCGTCGGCCGGGACCGAGCCGATGTCGTAGTGCAGGTCGAAGATCGTGGCGTCCTCGGCGGCCAGGGTGATGTCGCACATCAGCACGATCTCGGCGTGGAAGCCGGGCCCGTTGAGCAGCCCGACGGTGGGGATCTCCACGTCGTTGACCAGCGAGCTGACGTTGATCCGGCCGTCCTTGTAGGCGTACTCGTACGCCCAGTGCTCCAGGTCGGCCTCCTCCAGCGCGAACCCCTGCGGATCGGAGCTCATCATGAACTCCTCGCCCGACCCGGTGAGGATCAGCACCTCGTTCTCCGGGTCGGCGGCCACCGTCTTGAGCATCTGGCCGAGCGCGCGGTGGTTCTGCACGCTGAGCTGCACCGGGCCGCCCAGGGTGTGCGCGGCGACCAGCAGCACCCCGTCCTCGCGGCGGTCCATCCGGTAGAAGTCCCGGAACGCCTCCCGGTAGTCCGCGAAGCGCGGGGTGGGCACGAAGTCCTGCAGCGACATGTCATACCTCCGGGAGCGCGGCGCCACGGGCGGCGGGTGGAACGGGTGCGGGACGGGGCGGGTGGTGCTGCACCGGCAGGCCGGCGAAGGCCCGGCGGCGGGTACCACGCGGCCGGCCGCCGGTCAGCAGCAGGTCCGCGGTGTCCCGGGCCATGGTCAGGCAGCCTCCCATTCAGACGGGTGAGTACTCGCCGGTCCCCGCGGCCACGGCAGGCACGGCCGGGGCCGGGCCGGGGCGGCCGAGCGCCGACCAGATAGTCTCGGCGATGGCCTGGGCCGACAGGCCGTACTTCCCGAACAGGTAGGGCGCGGCCGCTGCCCCCTCGGCGAACGTGTCCCGCAGCCCGACCCGGCGCAACGGCCGGCCGAGCCCGGCCTCGGCCAGCACTTCGGCGACGGCCGAGCCGAGGCCGCCGACGATGGAGTGGTTCTCGGCGGTGACCACGATCCGCGCCCCGGCGGCCGCGCCCAGCACCGTGCCGGCGTCCAGCGGCTTGATGGCGGGCACGTTGATCACCGCGGCGCCCAGGCCGTGCTGGCCCAGCGCCCGCGCCGCCGCCAGCGCGGCGGCCAGCATCATCCCGCTGGCGAACAGGGCCACGTCGGCCCCCGGCCGCAGCACCTCGGCCCGGTCCAGCGCCAGCACGTGGTCGTCGCCGAAGATGACCGGGATCTCCCCGCGCTTCAGCCGGACGTAGACCGGCCCGGGCAGGTCGGCCAGCGCCGCGGGCAGCTGCCGGGTCTCGACGGCGTCCGCCACGTCCAGCACGGTCATGTTCGGCAGCGCCCGCATCAGCGCCACGTCGTCGGTGGCCTGGTGGCTGGGGCCCCCCGGGGTGGACACGCCCGGCATGAACCCGATGATGCGCACCGGCAGCCCCGGGTAGGCAATGGCGTTGGCGATCTGGTCGTAAGGCCGGCGGGTGGCGAACACCCCGAACGTGTGCACGAACGGGCGGTAGCCGCAGCGGGCCAGTGCGCCCGCCATGCTCATCATGTTCGCCTCGGCCATGCCGGCGTGGATGAAGCGGTCCGGGAACTCGGCCTGGAACAGGTTGACCTCGCACTGGCGGGTCAGGTCGCCGCTGAGGCACAGCACGTCGGTGCGGCGCCGGGCCAGGTCCACCAGCGCCCGGCCGTACGGCTTCAGCTCGGTCGGGTAGGGCGGCTCACGCATGCCGGGCCGCCAGCCTGCCGGTCAGCTCCGCCACCGCGGCGGCGGCCAGGTCCGGGGGCAGCTTGAGGAAGTGCCCGTCCGCGTCCGGTGGCAGGCAGTCCAGGCCGTGCCGGGTCGAGGTGCGGCAGACCAGCACGGTCGGCCGGCCAGCAGCCGCGGGCGCGTCCGCGAGCGCGGCGCGCACCGCGTCGACGTTATGGCCGTTGAGCTCGTGGACTTTCCAGCCGAACGCAGACCATTTCGGGCCGATCGGCTCCAGCGTGGTGATGGTGTCCACGGGGCCGTCCACCTGGGAGTTGTTCGCGTCCAGCAGCACGACCAGCCGGTCGAGACGGTGGTGGGCGGCGAACAGCGCGGCCTCCCAGACCTGCCCCTCCTCCAGTTCCCCGTCGCTGACCATGGTGAAGATCCGGGCGGCCGAGCCGCGCATCCGGTCGGCGAGGGCGAATCCCACCGCCGCGGACAGGCCCTGCCCCAGGGAACCGCAGGTGTAGTCCACGACCGGCGAGCGTTCCGTCCCGATGGCCTCGACCGGGGAGCCGTCCTGGCCGTAACGCGACACGGCCGCCTCGTCGAGCAGGCCCAGCTCGGCAGCGGCGGCGAACGGGCCAATGACGTAGTGCCCCGGCGAGCAGACCAGCCGGTCCACCCCGGGCCGGGCGGCGGCGAACACCGCGGCCACCTGCTCGGCGGACGACAGCGCCTGGCCGAGGTAACCGAATCCCTGGGAGGCGACCATCCGCACCGCGCGGAGCCGGATCCGCAGGGCCAGTTCGACCGGGTCCGGCACGGTCCACCCGGTCCCTGGGCTGGACACCGGCAGCGGCACGCTCATCGAGACTTCTCCACGGCAAGTGGGAAAGTGGCTATGCCACATCTTCCGGAGGGCCGGCCCGGCTTGTCAATGACCTGGGCCGGCCGCCGCGCCCGGCACCGACGCGGCCAGGTGTTCCAGCATCACCCGGTGATGCGCGGCCACCGCGCGGGCCGCTGCGTCCGGGTCCCGCCGCAGCACCGCCGCCGCGATGGGCTGGTGCAGCGCCAGCTGCTGCTGCGGGCCGGTGTGGCGCAGCCAGCCCGGCAGCTGCTCGCGGTCCACCCACTGGCGGAACTCGGCGGACAGCACGGCGGTGTGCACGCTCTCGTAGATGGACCCCAGGTAGAGGTTCCCGGCGGAGCGGACGACCGTGGCATGGAACACGGTGTCCGCGGCGATCCACTCGGCGGGCTCCCCGGCCGCGTCCTGCAGGTGGGCCAGGGCCTCGGTGACGGCGGCCGCCTCGGCGGAGGTCAGCTCCGGGGTGCGGGCCGCCGCTTCCTGGGCGCCGAGCGTCTCCAGCCACAGCCGAAGCTGCATCAGGTCAGCCAGCGAGCGCTGGTCGAGGTCGAGCATCAGGGTGACCGAGGCGGTGACCATCGTCTCCGGGCGGCGCACCACGTAGACCCCCGAGCCCCGGCGGATCTCGACCAGGCCCATCAGCGACAGGCTGCGCAGCGCCTGGCTGACGGTCGGGCGGCTGGCCCCGAACCGCTCGGCCAGCTCACGTTCCGGGGGCAGCCGGGCGCCCGCGGCGATGTCCTCGCTGATGATGAACCGCCGGACGCGCTCGGCCAGATCGTCGGACAGGCGCGCCGTGGCCAGCCGCGGGACCGGCGGCAGCTCGACCGGGTCCGGCCTGCGCCGCCGGGCCTCCCCCACCGGGCCTCCCCTCCTGCCTCCAGCCGGCCCGCGGTGCCGCGCCCCCGCGGGGTGCGGGTGCCGCACGCCGCGCCGGGTATGGTGCCGCACGCCCCACGGGGTGACAGTACTAGGCCCGGCCTATCCCGGCTCGCCACCGAGCTTGCGCCGCGCGACCACCGCGATGTCCACGATCGCGACGGCGGCCAGGAAGGCGAGGATCCCGGCCAGCACCGGCACGGAGACGAGGACGAGGAAGGCAGCCGCGCCCAGCGCGCAGACCACCAGGCCGAAGCAGGCGAGGATGAGCCGGAGGGTCAAGGCGCTGCGGGCCGGCGGCGCCCCGGCGAACCCGGCCGCCGGGTCGTGATAATCCTCCCGGGCCAGATCCTCGCGGTCCCCGCGGCTTCTCTTGTGCACCATCCCTGAGAGCTGCCCGTGCCGGACGGGCTCATGCGCCAGCGGGGAGCAGCAGGCCCTCAGGGCACCGCGGCCATGGTGGCGGAGATGAAATCACGCAGCAGCGTCTCCGGTGAGCCGCAGTTGTTCAGCCAGGTGACCGTGGTGCGATTAAGAAGCCGCTGGTAGCGCCGTTCCTCACGGCCTTTATCCGCTTCCCCGGTCAGGATGAGCGACCCGTTGAAGAACGCCTCGTGATGGTGCGCGGAACCCGCCTCGCCGACGCTTTCCAGCGCGCGCACCGTCTCGCCGTCCGGGCGGGGTGGCCGCCAGCCCGGCGGCTCCCGGACCACCACGATGACCTGCCCGGCCACCATGGGCGACGTGCGCCAGGCGGACCCGTACACGCTGCCCGGTGCGACCAGCAGCCGGGCCACCTGGCCGCGATCGGAGCGGTCCGGCCAGTAGGAGCCCGGCGGAGCGCTGGTGAAGAAGTCCGGGCGCAGCGCCAGCACGCTGCTGGCCTTCATGTGCAGCAGTTGCTCGCCGGTGCTGGCCACTTCCCCGGTGCCCAGCGAGATGCCACCCCAGTCGTCGTTCAGCACCGCCGCGGCCAGTTCCGGATGCCGCAGCACGCCGGCGACCAGTGTGGTCTTCCCGGCACCGGAACTCCCGGTGATGACCACGCCGCGGCGGGCGGTCCCCGCGCCCACCGACAAGGCGCAGCCATGCAGGAACAGCAGGCCGTCCCCGGTCACCGCCGAGCACATGCCCCGGACGCAGATCTTGGCCAGCCGGTAGGAGCCGAAGCCGAACACCACCATGGCCCGCTGCTCCCGCGACCACCAGCGCACCCCGTCCCAGCTCCCGTCGAGCCCGTAGCCGCGGGCGGGCCGGGTCAGTGCGTACAGCGTGGCGTCCGGCGCCTGATCCGGGCTGGCCGGCCCCCAGTTGGCCGCGAACATCCGGCTGAGCACGGCGCTGTCCGACACGAAGGCGACGGTCAGCCGCCCGGCCGGCCCGCCGATCGACGCGGCCACCCGGTAGCGCAGCCGCAGCCCGGTGGCCGCCCGCAGCAGGGCCGCCCCCGGCGCGCGCACCGGCGGCAGCGAGTCGTAGTAGCTCACGCTCATCGCATCCGTGCCCTTCGGCACCAGCCTCGCGGGCCGGCCGCGGCCGCGACAGCGCCGTTCTGCTGCGCCGCCCGGGACCTTGGTCCCTGGCCTGGCCGGGGCCAGTCAGCCCGCTGAGTACTCGAGCAGGGCGCTGCAGACGTCGGTGATGTCCACCATGCCGATGAGCGCGGATTCCGCACCGACCACGGGCAGGTGGCGGAACCGCCCGGCAATCATGGTCCGGGCGGCTTCCGGAATGCTGGTGACCGCCGGGATAACGGTCGGCGACAGGGTCATCAGGTCGCGGATCCGGACCTCGTTGAGGTCCTTCCCGTCCGCCACCGCGTGGGCGATGTCGGCCTCGGTGATGAGGCCCTCCGGGCGCCGGTCCTGCTCGTTGTCCACGATCACCAGGGCGGTGGCCGCGCGCCGTTTCATCAGGTAGGCCGCCGCCGCCACATGGTCGTTCGGCTCCACCGTGCTCAGCGCGGGGTTCATCACATCTGCGGCTGTGGCGGGAGCGCGCACCGGCGAGGGCGCCGGCTGCGCTGAGCCATCCTCCATGATCCGCTCCGTTCCGGGCTCGGCCAGACCTTCTCATTTCCATCAAAGCACCCGGCCAATCGCGCCGCACCCGGCTGCGTCCGCTACCGGGCGGGATCCGGGGGCCGCGCCGGGGGGCGGGTGCACGCCCGCCCCGGGCGAACTGGAAGCATGCACGTGTGTGCTCTAGGGTGCCAGCGGCGCCCGGCGGCGGCCCGCGCGGCCACGGCCGAAACGGAAGGAGCTGGGATATGCCCGAGCAGCGGCGGCATGAGTCCGCTGATCTTGAAGACTACGACGTCCAGGACACGTCGGACACGCTGGACGGGGATCCGGGCCAGGACCCGCTCGACCGGGGCGTTGCGCCCCCGGAACGCTGGTCGGCCGGGATGAGGTACGGCACGACCGCGGCGGAACAGGAGGAGGGCGAGTCGCTGGACCAGCTGCTGGCGGAGGAGGAGCCGGACGCCGCCGGCAGTTACGCGGACGAGGACGAGGAGGAGCCGGCCCGGGCCAGCGGTGACGACGAGGACGCTGGTGACGAGGACGTCAACGGCCTGCTCCTCGACGACGGCCCCGATCCACGCGCGGGCCGCCTGGTCGCCGAGGACGAAGGCGCCCACCCGGACACCGAAGCCGACCTCGTCGCCGCTGACGCCGGGGTGGACGGCGGCGCGGCGAGCGCGGAGGAATCCGCGGTGCACGTGGTGGAGGACGACGACACCGACATCCGCTCGGAGAGCTGACCGGCCCGGCCGGGCCGCCCCGTCAGGGGTGGCCGGGCAGCGGCCGGGCACCGGCGGCGTGACGGCGGGCCAGGGCCCGGTAGGTCTCCGGATTCGACTCGACCCACTGCTTCGCGCCACCCCGGACCGCACCGGCCAGGACGGCCGGCACACCGCGGGCGAGCGTGTCGTCGGGGACGGCCATCCCGGGCGGCACGGTGCACCCGGCCGCGATCAGCGCCCGGCGGCCGATCCGCGCGCCGTCCAGGATCGTCGCACCGTTCCCGATCAGCGCCTCGGCGCCGATGACGCAGCCGTGCACCATGCACAGGTGGCCGATCGTGGCCCCCTCGCCGACCTCGGTCACCGGGTCGGCGCCGCCGTGCAGGATCGAGCCGTCCTGCACGTTGGCGCCGCGCCGGACGATGATGGGGCCGAAGTCGGCGCGCAGCACGGCGCCGTACCAGACGGACGCGTCCGCCTCGACCGTCACCTCGCCGACGATGGTGGCCGTGGGGGCGATCCAGGCGGCCGGGCTGATCTGGGGCTCGTGGCCCTCGAACGAGAAAAGTGGCACCCGGCTATTCTGCCCGGCGGCCCGGCGGGCCGGCCGCGGACCAGGCACCATGGGCAGATGACCGACCGCACCGCGGTCAGCCGGTGGCTGGCCGGATATGAGGCCGCCTGGCGGGCGCCGGGCACCGGCGCCCTGGCCCGCCTGTTCACGGCCGGCGCCACGTACCTGCAGTCGCCGTACGATCCGCCGGTCACCGGCCTGGACGCGATCGGCCGGATGTGGGACGCCGAGCGGGACAGCCCGGATGAGGTGTTCTCCCTGGCGACCGAGATCCTGGCGGTCGACGGGCCGGTGGCGGTGGTCAGGGCCGAGGTCCGCTACGGCGACCCGGCGCATCAGGAATACCGCGACCTGTGGATCATCCGGCTGCGCGGCGACGGCCGGTGCACCTGGTTCGAGGAGTGGCCGTACTGGCCCGGGCAGCCGCACTCCGCGGGTGGGACCCTGCCGTAGGTATCTCTGGCGGGCCGTCACCAGCGGGCCGTTACCAGGCGGGATTCGGTGGGGCCCGGCGCACATCGACACCGCGGCGCCGGGGCGCGGATACTGGGCGGAACCGGCTCAGGCCCGGACGACGGCGTCCCGGAGGCAGACGATGGCCAACCTCACCCAGCTCCTGGCCGGCCAGGCCGCGCGGCGGCCCGGCGCCCCGGCCATCCTGGCCGGTGACCGGGTGCTCAGCTACGCCGACTTCGATGAGCTGTCCGCCCGGGTGGCGGCGTTCCTGGCCAGCCGGGGCTTCCCGGCCGGCGGCCGGGCCGGGCTGATGCTGGCCAACGTGCCCGAGATATGCATCCTGTTTTACGGGATCCTGCGGGCCGGCGGCACCGTGGTGCCGATGAACCCGCTGCTGAAGGCGCGGGAGGTGGAGTACTACCTCAGCGATTCCGGGGCGACCTTGCTGTTCGCGGCCCAGGACTCGCCGGGTGAGCCGGCCGGGGGGGCGGCGGCCGCGGGCGCCGAGTTCATCCCGTCCGGGGCGGACGACCTCGGCGGGCTGCTGCCGGCCCACCCGCCCTTCCCGGGGGTGACCGGCCGGGCGGACGCGGACACCGCCGTGATCCTCTACACCTCGGGGACCACCGGCCAGCCCAAGGGGGCCGAGCTCACCCACGCCAACCTGCGGACCAACGCGCAGGTCACCGATGAGACCCTGCTCGGCCTCACCCCGGCCGACGTGGTGATGGGCTGCCTGCCGCTGTTCCACAGTTTCGGGCTGACCTGCGGGCTGAACGCCGCCGTCAACGCCGGCGCGGCGCTGGCCCTGCTGCCCCGGTTCGACCCGGGCCGGGCGCTGGCGGTCATCCAGGACCGCCGGGTCACCGTGTTCGAGGGCGTGCCCACCATGTACGCGGCGCTGCTGCACCACCCGGACCGGGACCGTTACGATGCCAGCTCGCTGCGGCTGTGCGTCAGCGGCGGGGCCGCCCTCCCGGTGGAGCTGCTCCGCGCCTTCGAGCAGGCGTTCGGCGTGGTCGTCCTGGAAGGCTACGGGCTGTCCGAGACCTCACCGGTGGCCTCGTTCAACCACCCGGACCGGGAGCGCAAGCCGGGCTCGATCGGCACCCCGATCCGCGGCGTGCGGATGCGGCTGCTGGCCCCGGACGGCAGCGAAGTGCCGCCCGGCGAGGTCGGCGAGATCGCGATCAGCGGGCCGAACGTGATGAAGGGCTACTGGGGCCGCCCGGAAGCCAGCCGGGAGGCCATCCCGGATGGCTGGCTGCGCACCGGCGATCTGGCCCGGCAGGACGCCGACGGCTACTTCTACATCGTGGACCGGAAGAAGGACCTGATTATCCGGGGTGGCTTCAACGTCTACCCGCGGGAGATCGAGGAAGTGCTCTACGAGCACCCGGCGGTGGCCGAGGTGGCCGTGGTCGGCATCCCGCACCCTACGCTGGGCGAGGAGATCGGTGCGGCCGCGGCGCTCAAGCCCGGGGCCAGCGCGACCGCCAACGAGCTGCGCGCGTTCGCCCGGGACCGGATGGCCGCGTACAAGTACCCGCGGGCCGTCTGGCTGGTCGAGGCGCTGCCCAAGGGGCCGACTGGGAAGATCCTGCGCCGCGAGGTCCACCCCCCGGCCGGCCAGACCCCATGACCCCGGACCCGGACGCCGCGGCGGCACTCGGACTGCTGCTGGCCGATGCCGCGCTCGGGGCCGCCCGGCGCTTCGCGCCGGGCCTGGCAGCCATGTCTCCGACCGCTGAACCCTCCCCCGGCGAAGCGCAGCCCGGCAGGCCACGGTGGTCCCGGTGGCCGGGGCGGACCCGGCGGAAGTCCGGCGTAAGCGCCGTGGTGGTCGGCCGCACCCCGTTGCGGATTGCCGTCCGGCCAGGCACCGGCCCGCGCCGTGGGACGATACCGCCGCTGCTGCTGGCCAACGGCATCGGCGCCAGCCTGGAGACGTGGGACCCGTTCCTGGCCCTGCTCGACCCGGCCATCGAGGTCATCCGGTTCGACGTACCTGGCGTGGGCGGCTCCCCGCTGCCGCCCCGGCCGTACCGGCTCACCGGGCTGGCCCGGATGCTGGCCGGCCTGCTCGACCAGCTCGGCCACGAGCAGGCCGACATTCTCGGTATCTCGTGGGGCGGGGCGCTGGCCCAGCAGTTCGCGCTGTCCGCACCCAGCCGCTGCCGCCGTGTCGTGCTGGTGGCCACCGGCACCGGGACGGTGATGGTGCCGGGCAACCCGTGGGTGCTGGCCACGCTGGCCACTCCGCGGCGCTACCAGGACCCGGACTACGCCCACCGGATCGCGGGCCGTCTCTACGGCGGCACCGCGCGGCGCGAGATCGAGCAGGTCACCCGGGTACTGAACCAGTGGACCCGGACCGGCCCGTCCCGCGGCTACGTCTACCAGCTGGCCGCCGCGGCGGGCTGGACCTCGCTGCGGCGGCTGCCGACGCTCCGCCAGCCCACCCTGATCATGGCCGGGGACGACGACCCGATCGTCCCGCTGGTCAACGCCCGCATCCTGGCCCGGCTGATCCCGCACGCCCGGCTGCACGTGTACCACGGCGGCCACGTTGAGCTGGTACTGCGCCCAGACCTGCTGGCCCCGCCGGTCAGCCAGTTCCTCACCGAGCCCGGGGGGCCGCCCGCAGGGAGGTAGCGCTGATGCCCGGCAACTGCCTGGGCCCGGAGCGCCCGGGCCGGCCCGCCGCGAGGGGGGCCGGCCCGGGCCCGGGCCGGAGCCCGGTCAGCCGCGGATGGTGAAGCCCGCGCTGAGCGAGGCCGGCGTTCCGATCTGCACCTGGTAGGACCCCGGTTCCACCTGCGGCGGCCCGTCCGATGCGATGTCACCCGGCGTCACCGCCAGCACCGAGACCGGGAAGGACACCCGCACCGTCGCGGACTTCCCGGCGCCCAGCGTCACCCGGGTGAAGCCCGCGAGCCGCTGATCCGGCACCAGCACCGGGCTGACCGGCTGGTGCACATACACCGGGACGATGTCGGTGCCAGCCCGGCTGCCGGTGTTGGCCACGGTGAACCTGGCGGTCACCACGCCGCGCCGGGACACGCTGCCGGTCGCGGACAGCCCGCTGACCTTGAACGTGGTGTAGGACAGCCCGAAGCCGAACGGGTAGAGCGGGTTGTACCCGCTGCCCGGGCCGGAGCCGGTGTAGGGCAGCTGGTCGAACACCTTCGGCTGGTCACCCAGCGGTGACGGCGCCGTGGTGTTGAAGTCCGCGCCGGTCGAGGGCGCATCCGACGGCCACGTCACCGGCAGCTTCCCGCTGGGATCGATCTTGCCGAAGATGGTGTCGGCCACGGCGGCGCCGGCCTCGGTGCTGCCCTGGTAGGCCATCAGGATGGCGTTCGCGTTCTCCGCCGGGCCGAGGCCGAGCGGCCGGCCAGCGATCACCACCACGATGACCGGCTTGCCGGTGGCTTCCAGCGCGCTGACCAGCGCCTGCTGGTCAGCAGGCAGGGCAGGCGCGGGATTGTCCCCGAGCCCCTCGGCGTAGGCCTTCTCCCCCACGGCCACCACGACGGCGTCCGCCGACTTGGCGTCGCTCACCGCGGTGGCCTGGTCGGCCGCATAGGTCACGTTCGGGTCCTCCGCCTTCAGGCCCTTGAGCACCGTGGTGCCCGGCGGTATCTGGTCGGGCGGCCCCACGCAGCAGACGTGCCCGGAGCCGTAGACCCCCTGCCAGGCGACGCTCCACCCACCGAGCTGGTTACTCATGTTGTCGGCGCTGGGCCCGGTGACGACGATCTTGCTGGACGGCGACATTGGCAGCGCGTTGTTCTGGTTGCGCAGCAGGGTCATCGACTCCTGGGCGGCCTTGAGGGTCACGTTCCGGCCAGCCTCGACGGCGGCGTCCGCCTTGGCGGCGTCCACCGTCGGGTGGTCGAAGAGCCCGAGCTGGAACTTCAGGGTGAGGATCCGTGTCACCGCCTGGTTGATCCGGCTGACGGAGACGCTGTGATCGGCCACGTCCTGCTGGACCGCGGTCTGCCACTGGTCGGCGTCGAACGGCAGCATGGCCATGTTGACGCCGGCGTTGATGGCGAGCGCGGCCGCGCCGGCCAGGCCGGCAGCCAGGTGGTACGTGGTCGCCAGCGCGGGCACGTCGCCGTAGTCGCTGATCACCACGCCCCGGAAGCCCATCCGGCCGCGCAGCAGCGTGGTCAGCAGGTAGTGCGACGCGGTCGCGGGTATGCCGTTGACCGAGCCAGAGTTCACCATGACCGTGCCCGCGCCCGCGTCGATGGCGCCCGCGTACGAGGGCAGGAAGGTGTCCTGCAGGTACCGGAGCGGCAGCTCTTCCTGGACCCGGTCGTGCCCGTTGATCGACTCCGAGTACCCGGCGAAGTGCTTGACGGTCGCGGTGACCTTGAGTCCGCCGTCACCGCCGCTCTGCAGGCCCCGCACGTTCGCCGCGCCCAGGGCGGCGGCCAGCGCCGGCTCCTCCGCCCAGGTCTCGTAGTAGCGTCCCCACCGGTTGTCCCGGGCCAGGTCCTGCACCGGGGCGAAGTCCCAGTTCCACCCGGTGGCGCGGAGCGCGTTCGCGGTCACCGCGCCGCCCGCCTGGGCGGCCGAGGGGTCCCAGGTCGCGCCCATCCCGATGGACTGCGGGAACAGCGGTGCCTGGTAGGGGTGGCCGAAGCCGTGGACGGCATCGACGCCGAAGATGACCGGAATGTGCAGCCGCGAGTGCTTGATCGCGTAACTCTGCATCGTGTTGTACTCGGTGGCCCAGTCCAGGCCGGTGTTGCCTGGGCCGCCCTGGCCGGTGGTGTCGATGGGGATGTCCGATCCGCCGGCCAGGATGGAGCCGACGTTATCGGTCACGAAGATCTTCTGCTCACAGGTGGGATTAGGCAGGTTGAACCCGCCCTGGCTGGTGCAGGCGCTGGTCTTGTCGGTGACCTGGCTCTGCTCGATCTGCACCATCTGGCCGATCTTCTCCGGCAGCGTCATCCGGCCGAGCAGGTCGGCGACCCGCGCCTGGACGGGCAGGCCCGCTTCCAGGTAGGCGGGGCGGCCAGTGACTGCGCCGGCCCGCGGGGCCACCGCCGCCGAGGACAGCGCGGTGGCCAGGCCAATGGCCACTAAGCCCGCGGTAAGTGGCTTTCGCAGCCGGCCGGTGGCAATGGCGCGCCGGCTCCGGCCCAGGACATGGATGTGGCGCATGGCAGACCCCTTCGTCGCAGCTGACCCGGACTGTCCGGGCTACCTGTGACCTTAGGGGCGCCCTGCACATAATTCCAGCAATAAACTATCAACAGTTGGCCTGAGCGTAGTGGGCCGCCGGTATCACGCGATATCCTTAACGGTCCCGTCCGGGTACTCATTTATGGCTGGCCACCTTAATTAAAAGACTGATCCCGGCCGCCCGGGCGGAAGCGGTGGCCGGGCCGAGGATCTCTCCATCCCGGAATCGTCACCGCGCTATGCCATACTCAGGGGAAACATCGGATCTATCCGAGCCGGTCCCGCGTAATGCGGCCTGAGCGGCGCAGCCGTGGCGGCAGTGGAGGTGTGCCATGGCGGTGACCGACGAGGCCATCGAGAAGGTCAAGGCCATGATCACCTCCGGCGCGCTCCGGGCCGGGGACCGGCTGCCGCGCGAAGCCGATCTGGCCGCCCAGCTCGGCCTGTCCCGCAGTTCGCTGCGCGAGGCGGTCCGCGCGCTGGCCCTGGTCAACATCCTGGACGTGCGCCAGGGCGACGGGACCTATGTGACCAGCCTCGATCCACCGCTGCTGCTGGAGGCGCTGAGCTTTATCGTCGACTTCCACCGCGACGACACGGTCCTGGAATTCCTGCAGGTCCGGCGGATCCTGGAGCCCGCGGCCACGGCCATGGCGGCCGAGAGCATCACCGCGGCGGAGAGCGAGGGCCTGCGCGCCCTGCTGGACCGCCTCGGCCCGGACCCGGACGTGGACGCGCTGGTCGCGAATGACCTGGAGTTCCATCGGCGCATCGCCGCGTCCTCGGGGAATTCCGTGCTGTGCTCGCTGCTGGAGTCGCTGTCCGGGCCGACGGCCCGGGCCCGGGTCTGGCGCGGTCTCACCCAGGCCGGGACGAAGGAACGGACGCTCGCCGAGCACCGGGCGATCCTCGAGGCGCTGGCGGCGCACGAGCCTGAGGTGGCCCGGTCGTGGGCCACCGTGCACATCGCCGGTGTGGAGCAGTGGCTGGCGTCCGTGCCCTGACGGGTGGCCCGGCCTGCGCCTCTGAGTCGTGCCGTGGACCCGGCGGATCGCCGGGCCGGCCGGTATCAGCTGACCCGCAGGCCGTAACGGCCGAGCGCGTTGGCCCGGAAGACCGCGTCCAGCTCGCCGGGGCTGAGCCGCCCGTCGAGCACGGTCCGGGCCACCGCCAGCACGTCGGCGTACCCGGCGGCGAGCAGGCAGACCGGCCAGTCCGAGCCGAACATCAGCCGTTCCGGCCCGAAGCACTCCAGCAGCCGGTCGGTGTAGGGCAGGAAATCGCCTGGCCGGGCCCCGGCGGCGGCCTCGGTGACGAGCCCGGACAGCTTGCCGGTGACGTTCGGCAGCGCGGCCAGCTCGCCGACCAGCCGCCCCCATGGCTCGGTGCGGCTGGCCGCGATCTCCGGCTTGCCGCCGTGATCCAGCACGAACCGGACGTCGCTGAGCTCCCGGGCGGTGCGCGCCGCGGCGGGCAGCTGCGCGGGGCGCACCAGCAGGTCGTAGCTGAGCCCGGCGGCCCCGGCGGCGCGGAGCCCACGGCGCACCTCGGGCCGGGTCAGCCAGTCCGGGTCCGGCTCGTCCTGCACGAGGTGGCGCAGCCCCACCAGCCGGCTGCCACCGGGCCGCTCGCGCAGCCGGGCGATCTCATCGGCGATGTCGGGGCGGCCCAGGTCCGCCCAGCCCACCACCCCGGCGATCCGGGGCGGGCCACCGGCCGCGGTGCTGGCCGCGAGGGCCAGGAACTCCTCGGTCTCCGCGACGGACGCCAGGACCTGCACCAGCACGCCGGCGGTGACGCCCGCGGGCGCCGCGGCCGCCGCATAGCCGGCCAGCCGGAACGGCCGGCGCAGTGACGGCAGACCGTCCAGCCAGGCATGCGTCCGGGCCGCCGGGTCCCACAGATGGAAATGGGTGTCGACGATCACGGCCGGCCCGCTGGCGGCGGGACCAGGCCCGCCGCGGCCAGTTCGTCCCACAGCGCGTCCGGCACCGCGGCCGCCAGCCACTCCACGTCCTGCGCCACCTCGGCCGCGCTGCGCGCCCCGACGACGACGGCGGTCACGGCCGGGTGGCGGAGCGCGAAGCGGATGGCCGCGGCGCCGATCGGGACGCCGTAGCGGGCGCAGACGGCCCGGATCCGCTGCGCACGCTGCAGCACTCCGCGGCCCGCGGGCGCGTAGTCATACGTCGCCCCCGGGCGCGGGTCGGCCAGGATCCCGCTGTTGAACAGCCCGGCGGCCAGCACGGCGACGCCACGGCGCTGGCAGGCGGGAAACAGGCCGCCGGCGGCGGCGGTGTCCAGCATCGAGTACCGGCCGGCCACCAGCACGCAGTCCAGGTCGGCCCGCTCGGCGAACCATTGCAGCAGCGGCGCCTGGTTCATCCCGACGCCGACCGCCCGGATCGTGCCCTCCGAGCGGAGCTGGTCCAGGGCGGCGTAGGCGCCGTCCAGGGCCGCCTCGGCGTGCTCGTCCGGGTCGTGGATGAGCACGATGTCGATGCGGTCGGTACCCAGCCGGCGCAGGCTGTCCTCCAGCGCGGCCAGCGCACCGTCCCGGCTGTAATCGCGCACCCGGGTGAGCTGTGGTGTGCCGTAGAAGCCGTCCGCGCCCTGGACGTCCCCGGTGGCCGGCACCAGCCGCCGGCCGACCTTGGTGGACAGGACGAACTCCCCGCGTGGCCGCCCGGCGAGGAAGCGGCCGAGACGCTGCTCGGACAGGCCGGCACCGTAATGCGGCGCGGTGTCGAAGGCCCGGATGCCGGCCGCCCACGCCGCCTCCAGGGCCGCGGCCGCCTGGTCGTCGCTGACCGGCTCGTACAGGCCGCCGATGGGAGCCCCGCCGAAGACCATCTCAGTGACCGGCAACCCGGGCCGCCCCATCGGGATCTGGCGCATGGTCACGCGGGCCGCCCGGTGGCCAGCCGCCAGGCGGGACCGGCCGGGAAGGAGAACTCGGCCAGCGAGTCCTCGCGCATCCGGGTGGAGGCCCCGGGGGCCTCCGGGGCGCGGTAGCGCCCGCCGTTGACCA
Source organism: uncultured Actinomycetes bacterium (assembly GCA_963837515.1). GTDB lineage: Bacteria > Actinomycetota > Actinomycetes > Streptosporangiales > Streptosporangiaceae > RYN-230. The sequence goes on along the minus strand of CAWINT010000005.1, from coordinate 206,620 downwards.
CCGCGGGCGTGACGAAGTGGCCGTGCAGGTGATCGATCCACTCGATCATCCGCCCCTCCATGGTGCCGGACACCGCCACGTAGTCGAACATCGACAGGTGCTGCACGATCTCACACAGCCCCACCCCGCCGGCGTGCGGGCAGACCGGCACGCCGAACTTGGCCGCCAGCAGCAGGTTGGCGACGTTCTCGTTGACCCCCGCGACCCGGCAGGCGTCGATCTGCATGATGTCGATCGCGCCCACCTGCAGCAACTGCTTGAAGATGACCCGGCTGGCGGCGTGCTCGCCGCTGGCCACCCGCACCGGCGCGATCCCCTCCCGGATGGCGGCCATGCCCAGCACGTCGGCCGGGCTGGTCGGCTCCTCGATCCAGGCCGGGCGGGCAAAGGCCAGGTCCCGGACCCAGCTGACGGCAGCGGGCACGTCCCAGACCTGGTTCGCGTCCATCGCCACCCCGATATGCTCGCCGACCACCTCGCGGGCGATCGCCAGCCGCCGCCGGTCGTCTGCCAGCCGGGCCCCGACCTTGATCTTCACCAGGCCGAACCCGTCGCCGGCCGCCTGGGCGCACAGAGCCGCCAGCATCTCGTCGGAGTAGCCGAGCCATCCCGGCGTCGTCGAGTACGCCGGGTACCCGTCGCGGCGCAGCGCGGCGATCCGCTCCGCCCTGCCCTCGCGCCCCCGCTCCAGCAGCCTGACCGCCTCGTGCGGGGTCAGCACGTCGGTGAGGTAGCGGAAGTCCACCAGGCGGACGAGTTCCTCCGGCTCCATCTCGGCCAGCAGCAGCCAGAGTGGCTTGCCCGCCCGCCGGGCGGCCATGTCCCAGCAGGCGTTCACCACCGCGCCGATGGCCATGTGCACCACCCCGCACTCGGGGCCCAGCCAGCGCAGCGGGCTGTCGGCGGTCAGCCGCCGCGCGAGCCCGCCGAGATCCGCCAGTACCTGGCCCACGTCCAGCCCGGCCACCAGCGGCTCCAGCGCCCGGATCGCCGCCAGGACCACCTCGTTGCCCCGCCCGATGGTGAACACGAACCCGTGCCCGGCCAGCGGGGCGCCCGGCTCCGCCGGATCGGCCGCGTCGGTCCGGATCATCAGGTAGGCCGCGGAATAGTCCGGGCTGGGGTTCATCGCGTCGCTGCCATCCAGCCGCAGCGAGGTGGGGAACCGGACGTCATACGTTTCGAAACCCTGGATGGTGCTCATCGCCGGGGCGGTGTCCTCCCGTTGTGCGCCGTCATTCCGCTGTCGCCTCGCCGCCGATGAGCCGGGCCAGGACCAGCGCGAAGAGAATAACGCCGCCAGCGATCGCGTCGATCCAGTAGTTCGGCGCGTTCATCAGGTCAAGGATGTTCTGCACCAGGCCGAGCAGGATCACCCCGGAGGCCGCGCCGACCATGTTGCCCCGGCCGCCCTGCAGGCTGACGCCGCCGATCACGGCGGCCGCGAAGACCGAGAAGATGATGCCCTCACCGTAGCCCTGGCTGCCGGTGACCGAGGAGACGCGGCCCGCTTCCATCTGCCCGCCGGGCGCGGCCAGCACGCTCCCGGCCACGTAGACGCCGATCTTGATGCGGTCCACCTTGAAGCATGGTGGCGGCGCCCACGGCGGCCACCGAAACGCCGATACGTCTGGGAACTCTCATCGGTCCTCCTGCGGCCGCACCACCCGGCCAGGTACGCGCCGGTGCGTACCGAGAAGGGGGCCTGGGGTGCCGTGCGAGGAAAATAGATCGGATGTCTCAGCAATGTCAACGTTCACATCGTCAGGACCAGGCGATTGACGCCGAATTGAGACACTACCCATCGGATCTTTGGCCGGTGTGCAGGTGACCACGGTGGCCGCAGGCCGGTGTGCAGGTGACCACGGTGGCCGCAGGCCGGGGCTGCGAGGCGGGCGGAAAAGGCCGGCGCTGCGCAGACCCGGAAGGCGGAAGGTCAGCGCGCGGCCGCTAGTGGGCGGGACGCACCCGCAGCCCGGCCAGGCCGCCGTCCACGGCCAGCGCGGTCCCGGTGGTTGCCCCGGCGAGCGGGCTGGCCAGGTAGGCGATGGCGGCCGCCACCTCGTCGGCGGAGACCAGGCGCCCCATCGGCTGGCGGGCCTCCAGCGCGGCCCGTTCCGCGGCCGGGTCGGGCGCGGCGTCGAGCAGGCGGCCCACCCAGGGAGTGTCCGCCGTGCCCGGGGTCACGCAGTTGACCCGGATGCCCTCGCGGACGTGGTCGGCCGCCATCGCCAGGGTGAGCGCGTACACCGCGCCCTTGCTGGCCGAATACAGCGCCCGCTGGGGCAGCCCGGCCAGGCCCGCGACCGAGCAGGTGTTGACGATGGCAGCCTGGCCCCGGGCCGCGGCCGCCCGGCGCAGGTGCGGCAGTGCAGCCCGGCTGACCCGGGCGATGCCCACGACGTTGACGTCCAGCACCCGGTGCCATTCGTCGTCCGGATTGTCCGCCACCGTCCCGGCGGCCCCGACTCCCGCGTTGTTGACCAGGATGTCCAGGCCGCCCAGGGCGGCGACGGCTGCACCGACCGCGCGGCGCACCGCCCCGTCATCGGTCACGTCGGCCAGCACGCCGGTCAGCCCGGAGCCGGTCCCGGCGGGCTCGCGGTCCAGGACGGCGACGCGGGCGCCCCGGGCAGCGAGCATCCGCGCCGTGGCCAGCCCGATGCCGGAGGCGCCCCCCGTTACGAGGGCGGCCCGCCCGGCGAATTCACCGCCCGCCGCGACGGCGGAGCCACCCGGCACGGTAACCGGCCCTGCACCCGGCTCAGTCATGCGCTGTCCTCCGTAATGTTCCGCCCGGTACGCCATTCCGCGTTCCTGCCACCCCGGCCGGGATACGTCGGAGGTATGACGTATAACGTAACGCCGGGCTCCGTGTCCAGGCCGCCGGGCGCGCCGCCTCGCGGTTACGCCGCCATCAGGTACCGGGCTTACCCCGGGACGAGGTATCCGATCGTCAGCAGGATGTTGGCATACAGGCGGTCATCGCCGGTCGCCACGCAGACGGCCAGGTCCGGCTCCCGGCACGCGGCGTAGAAGTCCAGCCGGGGCAGCGGCTGCAGCGGCAGGCCGCCGAGCAGTTCCCGGTAACCCCCGAACGCCGCCGGGGTGCTCCCGTCGTCCGGTTGCATCACGGTCGCGGACTCGACCGGGACCGTGGCGATGACCGGCTCCAGCACCTGATCCACGGTGACCAGCCCGGGCCGCACGTTGAGGTGGACCAGGGTGGCCCGCGGGTGCACGTTGGTGGAGTGCGAGTAGTTCGCGTCGGCCAGCAGCACCCGCCCGCCGTGCCCAGCCGCGGCGAGCGCGGCGAGCAGCGGCGGGTGGATCAGCGGCGAACGCAGCACATCGTCTCCTGACTCCGGCGCCGGGCTCCCGGGAGCGTCTGCCGCCGCCGGGCCGGAAGTCAGGTTAGGGCGTGGGCCAACGCCGCGACAAGCCCTGGACCACTGCTGTCATCGGATGTCCTCTGGAGGATGCCAGTGGCCCGGGCGCCGCTCGCGATGTCACCCACGGTGTGCATTCAGAAGCTGTCGCGTGCCGTGCAACTGGAGATGTCACATGTTGTGCATCTGGAGGAACTTCCGGATGTCGTTCTTGCCCGCCAGGCCGGCCAGCACGGCCACGACGGCCACCGTCGCCACGGCTGTCCAGGTGATGCGCTTCATTACCGTCTCCTCTCGCCCGCGCCGGATCTCTCCGCACGGCTCCCGGCCGTGGGCTGGTGCAGGCTCAGCTAACTCATTCCCTCACCGTCACGGCGCAGCCTGGAATCGGGAAGGGCCAATGGCCTGTTGCGTCCCGGCATCGGTCCCGGCGGCCTGCCTCAGCCGCGCGGCGGTCGCCCGGTCCAGGGCCCATGGCGGCCTCTGTCAGGGGCGGCCGGGTATGTGGACGGTCCAGCCGGCGGCGCGCCAGGCTGGTGCGTCGAGGGTGCAGCGGCCGTCGATGAGGATGGGGCGGGCTACGACGGCGGCCAGGGCGTGGGGGTCGAGGGCCTGGTAGTCGGCCCAGTCGGTGAGGTGCAGCACCAGGTCGGCGCCGGCTGCGGCGCTGGTGACGGTGGCGGCGTAGGCCAGGTGGGGTTTGGCGCGGGCGGCGCTGGGGATCGCGGCGGGGTCGTGCACGGTGACGGTGGCGCCCTGGCGGTGCAGCCGCTCGCACACGTCCAGGCTGGGTGAGTCGCGGATGTCGTCGCTGTTGGGCTTGAACGCGGCGCCCAGCACGGCGATGCGCTTGCCGCCCACCGCCCCGCCGGCCGCCCGGGCGGCCATCGCGGTGATCAGCGCCCGGCGGCCCTCGTTGATCGCATCGACCTCGCTCAGCAGGGCCGCGACCGACGGGACACCGAGGTCACGGGCGGTGGCGGTGAACGCCCGGATGTCCTTGGGCAGGCAGCCACCGCCGAACCCCAGCCCCGGCGCCAGGAACCGCCGCCCGATCCGCTCATCATGACCCAGCGCCCCGGCGAGCTGGAGCACGTCCGCGCCGGCCGCGGCGCACACATCGGCCATCGCGTTGATGAACGAGATCTTGGTCGCCAGGAACGCGTTCGCCGCCACCTTCACCAGCTCCGCCGTCTCCAGCCCCATCTCCAGCCCCGGCACCCCCGCCGCCAGCGGCCCGGCGTACACCCGGCGCAACAGCGCCGCGTCCGCCGCCGCACCCACCCCGAACACCAGCCGGTCCGGGCGCAGCGTGTCCGCCACCGCGTGGCCCTCCCGCAAAAACTCCGGGTTCCACGCCAGCCGCGCCCCCGGCCCGGCCGGCGCCGCCGCGGACAGCCGCCCGGCCAGCACCCGCGCCGTGCCGACCGGCACCGTCGACTTCCCCACCACCAGGCACGGCCGCCCCAGATGCGGCGCCAGCGCATCCACCGCCGCCGCCACGAACCTCAGATCAGCCCGCCCCCCCGCCCCCTGCGGCGTGCCCACACACACAAAATGCACCGACCCGAACCCGCCCACCTCCGCGAACGACGACGTGAACCGCAACCGCCCGCTGTCCAGATTCTTACGCAGCAACGGCTCCAGGCCCGGCTCGAAAAACGGCACCTCACCCCGCGCCGCCTTCGCCACCTTCCCCGCATCCACATCCAGCGCCACAACCTCATGCCCCAGATCAGCCATACACACCGCATGCGTCAAACCCAGATAACCGATACCGATCACGGTGACGGGGAGCGGCCGGTCAGTTTCGCCGCCCCGCTGCGTCGTCCACAGGTCCTCTCGGTGCATTCGTTCTCCCGTTACCCGCGCTTCCCCAGGGCACTGGGCTCAGCGTTCCCCGCGCCGCCAAAAATCTACAGTATTAGTGGGTTTTGGCGGGGAGAGGCCCCGCCGGAAGGCCGCCACCCACCAGCTACTGCCCGGCCGAGTACAGGTCCACGATCAGGGCGCCAGCGCGCCAGTGCCGGTCCAGGTGCATCCGGGTGATCAGGGCGAGTTTCTCGCGGTCCAGGGCGGTGCGTGCGGGTGGCAGGTGACCGCGGTCGTTGAGGGCGATCAGCCAGACGCGGTGTACCCCGGCGAACCGGCGGGCCAGGGTGGCCGCGGGTACCTCCATGCCGGACAGCGTGCTGGAGGCCACCGGGGTGACGGCGAGGGCGACGTCGTCAAGGCGCCGGAACGGGCCGGGGTAGGCCATGCTCATGATCCGCCGCTGCCCGGGCAGGTAGAGGATGGCGTCCCCCGGCTGCTCGTTGCGGGACAGGATGACGGCGGCCCGGCGCAGGTTGTCGTTGCCCAGCAGCCACGGGCCCCGGACCGCGTGCTGCGGCCCGGGCAGCAGCCCCGCGATCACCGCGAGGACCACCGCCGGCGCCACCCACGCCGACAGCGGGGCCCGCCGGCCCAGCGGCGTGCCGATCACCAGCCCAGCCAGCCACGACAGCCCCAGCGCACACAGCAGCGCCAGCGCGGGCTGGCTGACCAGCACGTATCTCGGGTTGAACAGCGGGTGGACGGCCGAGACCGCCAGCAGCACAACGGCCGGCACCAGCAGCCAGGGCAGCACGAAAACCCCGGCCGGGAACACCCGCCCCCGCCCTGGCAGCAGCCCGGCCGCCAGGCCACCGGCGGCCGCGACGGTCACCGGGAGAAGCAGCGCGGCCGACCCAGCGAACGCGGTGACCAGGATGACGATCGTGGCCTGGCTCGGGTGCGACAGCCAGCCGACCTGCGCCCGCTGCTGGAACCCGGCCACCAGCAGCGGCGCCGCCACGGCGAGGGCGGCCGCGGCCATGGCCCCCCAGCGGCCGAACTGCCGCCGGGACACCGGCAGGTCAGGCGGGCCGACGGCCCGGGCCAGCACCAGCGAAAGACCGTGCGCCACCAGCAGGAGCAGGGCGAAGATGTTGAGCAGCCCGGCGGCGGCCATCGCCGCGCCGTACCCGGCCCACCACGGCCAGCGGTCCGCGGCGAGCGCGCGGACCAGCAGATAGCTGGCCACGACGGTGAGCATGGTGACGATCGCGTAGGGACGCGCGTCCTGGGCGTACCGGGTGACCTGGGGCACGGCGGTGAACAGCAGCCCGGCCAGCAGGCCGGTCACGGCCGGCGCCGGCAGCCCGGCCAGCACGGCCAGCCGGCGGCCAAGAGCCGCCGTCACGGCGGCGGCCACCGCCATCGCGAGCACCGAGGGCAGCCGCAGCACGGCCGCGCTCGTCCCGAGGACCGCGACGATGGGATGCATTAAAAGGTAGTAGGCCCCGTTCACCGCGTCCACGTGATGCAGCAGGGCCAGGATCTGCGGCACCGAGCGCCGGGCCGCCTCGATGGTTGCCGCCTCGTCCCGCCACAGCGCCGGCCCGCTCAGCCGGTAGAGCCCGGACACCAGCCCGGCCAGCCCGGCAATCCCGGCCGCCAGCGCGCCCGCTGGCATCGGGGACCGGCGCTGGTCCGGCCGGCCACCCGTCGGCAGGGCGCCACCGGAATCCGCGGCCGAGGCCGCCTCAGCGGTGGCGGCATCCGTGCCGGCACCGGTGCCGGCGGCGAGTCCGGCCAGGCCCACATGATCCGCGGGCAACTGCGCGCCGGCCTGTTCGGGCGCGGCTCCCGATCCCGGCAATGCGGGCACCACCTCTCTGCGGAACGTGACGGCCGTGGCCCACCCGGCTCCGGGCCGGCCGGACCAGGGCCGGCCAGCGGCCGTCCCAGCCGGCATTGGCCAGGCCGGCTGGTGCCAGCTGAGTAATTCCCTATGTCAGTGGCCGGAAGCGATCAGGGATCGCTTGCTTCCGGCTCCGGTACGCCAGTTGTGCCGGCCAGCCTGGGTGACACTGCCGCATCCCGCCAGGCCGACCAAGGACCGCCGCCCGTTTTTGCGACGCCGGCGGCCGGCGCAGTGCGCTGGCCTGCCGGCCCGGGCCGCAGCGAACGCAGGCGCAACCCGGCTGGCGACAGAGCATGCGCCCATGCTGGTGATCCATCCGTGCTAAGTCAATATAAATCATGAGGAAGTTCTTCTGGACCGGCCGGGCCGGGGTCAGTCGAACGATGGCCTGCGGTCCCGGCTGCGCTTCAGCTCGAAGAAGCCGTTCGTGCCGGCCACCAGCACCAGGCCGTCCCACAGCCGGCCGGCCGCCTCGCCCCGCGGGGCCGGCGTGATGACCGGGCCGAAGAGGGCGTGACCGCGGATGCGCAGGACCGGGGTCCCCACGTCCAGCCCAACCTCGTCGAACGCCTCGTGATGCGACTTCTTGATCAGCTCGTCGAACTCGGTGCTGCCCGCCGCGTCAGCCAGCGACTCCGGCAGCCCGGCCTCGGCCAGCGCCTCGGGCAGTACCGCCGGGTCGTCCCGGCGGCCCTGGACGTGCAGCCGGGTGCCGATGGCGGTGTAGAGGGGCCCCAGGATGCCCGGCCCGGCCTGCTGGGCCGCGGCGGCGCAAACCCGCACGGGCCCCCAGGCCCGGCTCATCCGCTCCAGGTACTCCTCCGACAGGCCCTGGCCCTCGTGCTGGACGAGGTTCAGGTAGGCCAGCGACATGATCCGCCAGTCGGGGCGCACCGGCCGGACCTGCTCCACTTCCAGCATCCAGCGCGACGTGATCCAGGCCCACGGGCACAACGGATCGAACCAGAACTGCACACTCTCCCGCACATCCGCTTGCTCTGCCATGCCAGCGCCAGCAGCCGCCCCGATCCGGCTATTCCCGATCCTGGCGCCTCACTTGGCCCACAGTGGTACCGGCGCCGCGCCGAGCGCGCCCCGGCCGGCGGCGATGCGGTGGCCAGGGCGTACCGGCTGGGCGCCGACCCCGTCCCTGGACGGCCGGATAGGCGGTCCTCAGGAACGCTTAGCCGATACCCAGGGCGGCGCGCAGTTTGGCGGCGGCCTGGTCCAGTTCCTCGTCCGAGGCCGGCGTGGCCGAGCCGAAGTCGAAGTTGTCCAGGTGCCAGGCCGGGAAGACGTGCACGTGCAGGTGCGGGACCTCCAGCCCGGCGATGACCAGCCCGGCCCGCGGCGCGCCGAACGCCTCCTTGGCCGCGTTCCCGATCCGGTGCGCAATGTCCAGGCAGTGGTGCAGCAGCGGGCCACCGGCGTCGGTCCACTGGTCCACTTCCTCGCGCGGCACGACCAGCGTGTGCCCGGCGGTCAGCGGCGCGACCGACAGGAAAGCGACGGCCTTCTCGTCGGTGTGCACGAACCGGGCCGGCAGCTCGCCGCTGATGATCCGGGTGAACAGCGTGGCCATCGGTCACCTCCTCCTCTCCGGGCCGCCCGGCCAGGCCGGGTCGGGCCGACTCTACAAGGACCAGAGTGGACTTCACCGGTCAACCGTCGGCTGAACCCAGCCGCCGCCGCTGGGCCCCGACGGGAGCCCTGTGCTGGTCCGGGCGCCACTGCGGCCGGGTTCCGGCGCTCGCTGGGGGCCGGGCAGCCACAGGCAGAGCAGCACGGCGACGGCGGAGAAGCCGGCCGACCACCAGAACGCCACCTGGAACCCCGCGGCCAGATCGCCGTGGTGCGCGACGATGGCGTCCTCAAGGATCACCGCGAGGATGGCGGTGCCGAACGCGGCGCCGATCTGCTGCGCGGTCCGGGTGAGCACGCTGGAGTGGGGAATCTGCTGCTTATCCAGGCCGATGTAGCCGGCAACCATGACGGGCATGGTGACGGCGCCGAGGCCGAACCCGCGGATGACCATCCAGACGGCGAGCAGCCAGTCGCTGGTGTGCGGCCCGGCGAGGGCGAACGGCACGGTCGCGGCGGCGACGATGGCGAAGCCCGCCAGGGCGATGACGCGCGAGCCGAACCGGTCGATGTTGCTCCCAACGACGGTGCGGGACAACAGGGTGCCGACGCCCTGCGGGACGAGCATGACCCCGGCCGCCAGCGCGGTGGTGCCGCGCACTTCCTGGTAGTACAGCGGCATCAGGAGCATCGCGCCGTAGAGGGAGAAGCCGGAGAAGAACAGCACCGCGCTCGATGACCCGACCGGCCGCTTGCCGAGCAGCCGGATCTCGACCAGGGGGCGGCTCTTGCGCAGCGCGTAGCCGGTGAAGGCCGCGAGCAGTGCGGCACCGGCTGCGAGCGGGATGATGACGTCGGGGTGGCCGAACCCGGCGGCGGTGCCCGCATTGGCCAGGCCGAGCAGGACGGCCACGGTACCCGGCGCGAGGAGGAAGAGCCCCGGCAGGTCGAGCCGTGGCCGCCGGGCCGCGGCGCCGGCCTGGGCGGGCGGGTCGCTGGCCAGGTACCGCCAGGCGAGCAGGAGCCCCACGGCGCAGAACGGCACGTTCACCCAGAACATGAACCGCCAGCTCAGGTGGGTCAGGATGGCGCCGCCGACCAGCGGGCCGAGGATCGGGCCGAGCAGGGCGGGCAGCGCAACGTAGGTGACGAGCCGGCCAAGTGACTTGCCGCCCGCGGCCTGGAAGATGAGCGTCGCCATCAGCGGCAGCATGAGGCCGCCGCCGATGCCCTGGACGACCCGCCAGCCGATGAGCGAGCCCACGTTCCAGGCCAGGCTGGACCCGATCGAGCCGATGAGGAACACAGCGAGGGCGAACATCCACAGCCGCTTACCGCCGAACCGGTCCAGCCCCCAGATGCTGAGCGGCACGGCGATGCCGAGCGCCAGCAGGTAGCCAGTGCTCACCCACTGGATCGTCGCGACCGGGGTGTCCAGCTTCGCCGCGAGCGTGTGCAGGGCGACGCTGACGATCGTGGTGTCGAAGACGGCGGCCATCCCGCCGACGATGAGGATCAGGGCGGTCTTGACCACCTTCGGGTCCAGCTTCTCGGCCGGGGGCTTCGCTGGTGTCGCAGCCATCGCGAGCGCCCTTCAATAAGAGATGAGTTATTCTCTTATTGAGAGTAGGGCCCGATTCTAAGGAATGCAAGCCTCTCTTAACTCTTCTGGGCCGCTATGCTGGTGGCCGTGACCCAGCAGGCACAACGGACCCGGCGGCGCCGGCGCGGGGAGGAGCTGGAGGCCGCGCTGCTGGAGGCTGCGTGGCAGGTGCTCGTCGAGGTCGGCTTCGCCAGGCTGACGATGGAGTCGGTCGCGGCCCGGGCGAAGACGGGCGTGGCGGTGCTGTACCGGCGCTGGCCCAACAAGGACGACCTGGTGCTCGCCGCCATCCGCTACTACGGCACGACGCACCCCGTCGACATCCCCGACACCGGGAGCCTGCGCGGCGACATGATCGCGCTGCTCCGCAGCGCCAGCAGCACGCGGGTCAGCTTCGCCACCATCGTCAGCGCCGCGTTCTCCGGCCTGCTGGCCAGCAGCGGCCTCACCCCGGCCGAGGTGCGCGAGAAGCTCGTCAGCGGCCGGCCGCCGTGGTCCTGGGACGTCTTCCGCCGGGCGCACGAGCGCGGCGAGATCGACCTTGACCGCATCCCCCAAGCCGTGCTGACGATGCCGTTCGACCTGATGCGCCACGACATGCTGATGACCTACCAGCCCATCCCGGACGAGCGGATCCTGGAGATAGTGGACGGCCTCTTCCTGCCCCTCGTCGCCGCTAACCAGAGCGCCCGGCACCGCCCCCAGCCCTAGCCGCCTCGGTGACCGCCGGACCCGCGGTCCTAGGCTGTAGGCATGCCGCTTCCGCCTGAACCACGCACCGTCCCGACGCCCGCCCGCCCCGAACTGGCCGACCTCCGGGGCCCGGTGAAATGGTCGCGGGTCGGCGACTACGAGGACATCCGGCTCGAGGTCAGCGACGAGGGCATCGCCAAGGTGACGATCTGCCGCCCCGAGGTTCGCAACGCGTTCCGGCCGCAGACCCTGATCGAGATCTCCGACGCGCTGGTGATCGCCCGGGAGGATCCGCAGATCGGGGTGATCGTGCTGACCGGCGAGGGCCCGGACGCGTTCTGCTCCGGCGGGGACCAGCGGGTGCGGGGGGACACCGGCTACCTGACCGATCCGGGCGTTTCCGGCGCGGTCGGCCGGTTCCACGTCACCGACCTGCATATCCAGATCCGCCGGCTGCCCAAGCCGGTGGTGGCCATGGTGGCGGGCTACGCCATCGGCGGGGGGCACGTGCTGCACCTGATCTGCGACCTGACCATCGCCGCGGACAACGCCCGGTTCGGCCAGGTCGGGCCCAAAGTCGGCTCGTTCGACGGCGGGTACGGCGCATCCCTGCTGGCCGAGCTGGTGGGGGTGAAGAAGGCGAAGGAGATCTGGTTCTGCTGCTTCCAGTACGGCGCCCAGGAAGCCCTGGACCTGGGGCTGGTCAACAGCGTCGTGCCGCTGGCCGACCTGGAGACCGAGACGGTGGCGTGGTCCCGCCGGATGCTGCAGATGTCGCCGTTCGCGCTGCGGCTGATGAAGGCCAGCTTCAACGCCGCCGAGGACGGCATGGCGGGTATCCAGCAGCTGGCCCACGACGCCAACCTGCTGTTCTACGCCAGTGACGAGGCCCGAGAGGGGCGTGAGGCGTTCAAGGCCAAGCGCCGCCCCGAGTTCGAGCGCTTCCCGCGCCGTCCCTGACCGGGCCGCGGCCGGCTGGTCAGGACGCCGGGTCCCCGGGCGGGTCCCCGGGCGGGGCGGCCGGCGGGGTGGCCGGCGGGGTGGCCGGCGGGTCCTCGGCCAGGGCCGCGCGGACCAGCCCGGCCACCGCGGCCATCCCGGCCAGGTTGGGGTGGTAGGGCGCGCCGCCCCGCAGGGTCAGGTGGAACCGCCGGGTCCAGGGCTCGGCCGACCAGGCGTGGTGGCCGGCCGAAGCGGCCGCGGCCGCGACGTCACGTCGTGCAGGTCCAGCCGCAGCGAACGGGCGACCAGGTGGGCGTAGTTGCTGGTGGACCGGCCCGCCCGGCGGGGGCTGCCGGGGGCCCGGCCCGGGAGGCCGGGGCCGGCCGCGAACGAGCTGCCCATCGCCACATAACGGCCGCCAGCCGCGATCGGCATCGCGCACTCCCCGGGCTTCACGGGCCGCCGGACGAGCAGCCGTCAGGGACAATCATGGTTGATCCGGGTGAGCGGAGAGGTGGAACATGCGGATCGTGCGGTTATCAGATCACCCTGGCGCGATGCTGGCGCGCCAGCGGCAGCGGCGTGCAGCGGCGGACCAGGACGTGCAGCTGGCCTACCAGGAGGCCCTGGCCCGGTACGGAGACCGCCTGGCCGAAGCCCGCCGGGTCCGTGACCAGGCCCGGGCGGAGCACCGCTGGGGGGCCTGGCTGCGCCACGCCGTCACCGCCTGGCGGCTGCGGCGCGGGGTGCCGCCCGCCCCGTCGCCGGCCAGCGGCCCGTCGGACGAGGAGGAGATCCTGGCCGCCGGCATCGAGGGTGAGCAACTGGTCGAGACCAGGCTGGGCCGGGCGCTGGACGAGGAGTGGACGCTGCTGCGCGGCTACCGCAACCGGGGCGGCGAGATCGACCACCTGGTGCTCGGCCCGCGGGGCCTGTTCGCGATCGAGGTCAAGCACCGGAACGCGACCGTGGAGTGCGCCGGCGACCGCTGGCGGTACACGAAATACGACCAGTACGGCAACGCCGTGGAGCACGGCGAGCTGGCCGACCGCGGCGGCCGCTCCCCCAGCCAGCAGCTCAACCAGCCCGCCGACCAGCTGGCCGACTTCCTGCGCTCCCGCGGCCGGCCGGTGGCCATCGAGCGGATCGTCGCGCTGACCCACCCCCGCTCACGCCTGGGCCGGTGCACCGGTCCCACCCTGCACATCGCCACCTCGGTGGAGCAGATCCTCTCCCTGCTCAACGGCCCCTCCGTGGCGCTCACCCCGGACGACCGGGCACAGCTGGAGCAACTGATCATCCGCGACCACCGCTTCCAGGCCGCCCGCCGCCAGCGCCGCTGACCGGTGAGGCGATCCTCAGCGCCCCGGCGGAACCAGGTCCGCTGGGTCCTCGCCGAGCGCCGCGGCCAGGCGGCCGAGGGTACGGCAGGAGGTCGCGCTTGGCGTTCCAGGGCGGTCAGGTTTATTCCGGCCCGCCCGGCAGCTCGGCTTGGGACAGCGCAGCGGGTGTGATGGCTGGGCGCAGGTGTCATGAGGCATGGCAGCAGTCCATCGAGTTGCAGCTAGCTATATAGCTAGCTGAATCTTGATTGGATTAGCTGGAGTCAACTAGATCTGGACGCATGTCGTTGCAGCGTGGCGCGCCCTTGCCGCTAAGCCAGCAGCTCGCGGCGCTGCTGCGCGGGCAAATTGAATCCGGGGAGCGCCCGCCAGGGTCACGGCTGCCGACCATCATGCAGCTCTCCCAGGAGCACGGCGTGGCTACGGCCACGGTCGTCAAAGCGCTTCGCATCCTGAAACGCGAAGGGCTGGTCATCGGGTCAAGTGGCCACGGGACGTTCGTCGCCGAGAGAACCGGCCGCTGATCCGGCCTGCACCGGGTACATCCCCGCCGTCCGGCAAGCTGGTGAGGGAGCCGGCGCCGCCACCCCCAACCGGGCGCAACGATGGCTGACCATCCTGGACGGGCACCGGCTCCGCCAGTTACGCCGCAGGTTGCCGTTCTCGTCCACGCCCAGGTCGTAATGGAACGGCGCACGATCCGCTGATCCGCCGTGGGCCGGTGCCCAGCTGGTTCAGCGCGCCGTCCACCCGCCGTCCAGCACCCAGGAGCTGCCGTTGGCGAAGCCGGCCTGCGTGGAGCACAGATAAGCGACCAGCTCCGCGACCTCGGTGGGCTCGATCAGCCGCTTGATCACGGACTCGCTGAGCATGATGTCGCTGACCACCTGGCTGGGCGGGATGGCGTGCACCCGGGCCTGGTCGGCGATCTGCCCTTCGACCAGCGGGGTGCGCACGTAGCCCGGGCAGACGGTGTTCGACGTGACGCCGTGCGGGCCACCTTCCAGCGCGATGACCTTGGACAGCCCTTCCAGGCCGTGCTTAGCGGCGACGTAGGCGGCCTTGTACGGGGATGCCCGCAGCCCGTGCACCGAGGAAATGCTCACGATGCGCCCCCAGCGCTGCTGGTACATGTGCGGCAGGGCGGCCTGCGCCAGCCGGAACGGGGCCTCCAGCATGACGCTGAGCAGCCGCCGGAAGGCCTCGGCGGGGAACTCCGTCACCGGGGCGACATGCTGCAGGCCGGCGCAGTTGATCACGATGTCCGCCGCGCCGGCCAGGCCGCCGGCGTCGAAATCCGGGCGCGCCAGGTTGACATCGCAGGCACTGCCGCCGATCCGGTCTGCCACCTCGGCGGCCGCCGCGGTGTCCAGGTCGGCGATGAGCACTTTCGCGCCCGCCATGGCCAGGCGCTGCGCGCAGGCGGCGCCGATGCCGCTGGCTCCGCCGGTGACCAGGGCGTGGCGCCCCGACAGGTCGCCCCAGCCGGCCAGCCCGGGCGCGGCCGCCGCACCGGGGGCGGTCATGCCGCGCCCCCCGCCGCTGCGGATCCGCCGCCCGGCGGCCCGCCGGAGCCGACGCCGAGAAACTCCTGCAGTTCGGTGCCGTCCCGCAGCCGGGCGGCGGTGCGCTCGGCGCGCACCTCCCCCTTCTCCAGGATGTAACCGCGGTCGGCGTGCTGCAGCGCGAACACGGCGCTCTGCTCGGTCAGCAGCACGCTGAGCCCCGCCGTGCGCAGCCGGTCCAGCCAGCCGCCCAGCTCGCGGACGACCAGCGGGGACAGCCCCTCCGTCGGCTCGTCGAGCAGCAACACCGTCGGCTGGATGAGCAGGGCCCGGCCCAGCTTGAGCATCTGCTGTTCGCCCCCGGACAGCAGCCCGGCCCGGCGGCCGGACAGGTCCGCCAGCCGCGGAAAGGTCTCCAGGACCCGCGCGACGGTCCACGGGCCGGACCGCCGGGGACAGCCCCGCGCCGCCAGCTGCAGGTTCTGGGCGACGGTCAGCTGCGAGAAGACCCGGCGGCCGCTGGGCACGTAGCCGACGCCGGCCCGGGCCATCGCGTGCGGCGGCCGGGAGATCAGATCCGTGCCGTCCAGCCGGACCTGCCCGCGCCGTGGCCGGGTGAGGGACATGATGCTGCGCAGTGTGGTCGTCTTGCCGGCCCCGTTGCGGCCCAGGAGCGCGACCACCTCTCCCTCCCCCACGGTGAGGCTGACCCCGCGCACGATGTGGCTGGAGCCGTAGTAGGTGTGCAACCCGGTCACCTCCAGCGTCATGACGCCTCCGCTGGGCCGTCAGCGCCGAGGTACACGGCGACGACCTGTTCCTCGGCGCGGACCTGCGCCGCGCTGCCGTCGGCGATGACCCGCCCCTGGTGCAGCACCGTCACCCGGTCCGAGATGCCAAACACGATGTCCATGTCATGCTCCGAGAACAGGACGGTGATCCCATCGCTGCGGACCAGGTCCGCGATGAGCCTGATCGTCTGGGCCGTCTCGGCCGCCGACATGCCGGCCGTGGGCTCGTCGAGCAGCAGCAGCCGGGGCCGCCCGGCCAGGGCCAGGGCCACGTCCAGGGCCCGCTGGTCGCCGTGGGACAGGCTCCGGGCAGGCCGATCCCAGTGCCCGCCGAGGCCGACCCGGTCCAGCACGCGCTCGGCCTCGGCGGCGGTGCGCCGCCGGTAGCCGGGAACCAGGCTGGCGCTGCGCCGCCCGCGGGCCAGGATCGCGGTCTGCACCGACTCCTGGACGGTCAGCCGGGGGAACACACTGGTCAGCTGGAACGACTGGGCCAGGCCCCGGCGCGCGATGACGTGCGGCCGCAGCCCGGTAACGTCCTGCCCGTCCAGCACGATCCGCCCGCTGGTGGGCCGGTGGATCCCGCTCAGCAGGCGGAACAGCGTGGTCTTCCCGGCGCCGTTGGGGCCGATGACCGCGTGGATGGTCCCCTCGGCCGTCTCCAGGCTGACCCCGTCCACCGCCCGGAACGACCCGAACACACGCACCAGGTCCTGCGCCCGGAGCAAGGGGGCGGCGGCTGTCATCGCTCCTCCTCCGCCCGGGCCCGCCGGAGCCGGCCCGCGGCCCGGCGGGCCGCGGTGGAGATCAGCCCGGCCAGCCCGTCCGGGCGTACCAGCACGATGAGCACCAGCACGACGCCCAGGATCAGCTGCCAGTCTTTAGTGTGGATCTGCAGGTACTGCTGGCCGAGCGTGTACACGAACGCGCCCAGCGCGGGGCCAAGGAAGGTCAGCATCCCGCCGATCACCACCATGAACACCGCGTAGCCGGACTGGGTCCAGTTCAGCAGTTCCGGGTATGCGGACTGGCTGTAGACCACGAACAGGGCACCGGCCACCGAGCAGAACACGCCGGAGATGACGAACGCGATCAGTTCGTGGGCGAAGACGTTCACGCCGAGCGCCTCGGCCCGGTGCCGGTTCTCCCGGATGGCCCGCAGCGTGAGCCCGAACGGGGAGATCGTCACCAGCCACAGCAGGACCAGGCAGCTGACCGCCACCACGAGCACGAAGGTGAAACCGTTGCGCGGGATGGCCAGCGAGGCGGGCAACATGGCCCCGAACACGCCGTTCGCGCCGCCGGTGAAGTGGTACTGGTTCTCGGCGATCTCGTAGCACAACTGCGAGAAAGCCAGGGTGAGCAGGGCGAAGTAGAGAAACCTGGCCCGCAGCGCGATCACTCCCACCACCACGGCGGCCACGGCCCCGATCACGGGGGTCAGGCCGAACCCAAGCCAGAACGGCCAGTGGTAGTGCTGCCAGCCGAGCGCGACGGTGTACGCGCCGGTGCCGTAGAACGCGGCCTGGCCGAAGGACACCATCCCGCCGTAGCCGACCAGGAGGTTGGTGGCGCAGGCGAAGACGGCCAGCCCGATGGCCTGCTCCAGGGTGAGCAGGCTGCTGGCGTTCAGCACGAAGCTCAGGCCGGCCAGCACCAGCACCAGGCCGGCCAGCGACGCCGCCCGCCAGGCCACTGGCCCGGGACCCGGACCGACGGGCGGCCGCAGCCTGCCCCGCGCGGTGCGCCCCCACCCCGCGGCGGACCGGCCGGACGCCTGCTGCCGGGTCACCGTCATGACGCGCGCTCCGGGGTGCCGAACAGCCCGGACGGCCGGATCACCAGCACGATGATCATGGCCAGGTAGATGAACGCGGATGCCCAGGTGGGGGCGACCACGGTGCCGACCGTCTCCGCCGCGCCGATCACCAGGGCCCCGGCGGCCGCGCCGGCCACCGAGCCCAGGCCGCCGATCACCGCCACGAGGAACGCGGACACGACGATGGCGCTGTCCATCCCCGGGGCCACGGCCACCTGTGGAGCGATGACCGCGCCGGACAGCCCGGCCAGCAGCGCGCCCCCCGCGAACACCCCCGTGCGCAGCCGCCGGAGGTTGGTGCCCCCGGCCGCCAGCGTCTCCGGGTCCTCCACCGCCGCCCGGATCCGCCAGCCGAGCGCGCTGCGCTGCAGCAGCAGCCACAGGCCGGCCCCGACCACCGTCGCGACCCCGATGATGACCAGGTCATAGGAGGGGAAGGTGGCGCCCGCCATGGTGAGGTGACCGGCGATGGCCGCAGGCGGGTTCACCGTCCGGTTGCCGGTCCCCCAGAAATGCAGGGCCAGGTCGGCCAGGATCAGGAACAGCCCGAAGGTGGCGATCAGCTGGGTGAGATGCTCCCGGTCGTAGATCCGGCGCATGATCCCCAGTTCGGTCCCGATGCCGATGAGGGCCACGATCACCGCCGAAGCCAGCAGCGCCACCCAGAACCGCAGGCCGGAGGCGGTGCCCGCGATCGTGGTCAGCAGGAAAGCGCCGTACATGTAGAAGCTGCCGTGGGCGATGTTGATCAGCCGCATGGCGCCGAACACCAGGGTGAGCCCGGCCGACACGAGGAACAGCGAGCCGGCCGTGCTCAGCACCCCGAGGACGTCGATGACGACGGCGGACAGGTGCATCCGGTCAGCCCCGCATCGCCTGCAGCTGCGCGCAGGACGGGTCGATGGCGGTGAAGGGCGCGGTGAAGCTGCCCGAGGAGGTCCACAGCACCTGGTGGTAGGTGGGGCTGGCGGACGGCGCGACCGCCCCCACGTACTCCGGGACCTCCGCCTGGTGATCGCAGGAACGGATGGTGATGTTGCCGCGGACCGTCGGCACCGTCGCCCCGGCCAGCGCGGCCGCCACCTTGGCTCCGCCGAGGCTGTGCGCGTGCTGCACCCCGTAGGCCCACGTCTGGACGGCGGTGTAGCCGAGAATCGCCCACTCCGACGGCCACGCGCCGTACTTGCGGTGGAACTGCGTACTGAACGAGGCCAGCCCGGGGACGGCCCAGAAGGGGAGGCGGTCGAAGCCGACAGCCCCGGCCGGGGCACCGGTTCCCAGCGCGGCCAGCACGGGTGAGTCATACATCGCGATGACCTTGGTCTTGCTGAACAGCCCGTACCCGGCCGCCTGCCGGGTGAAGGTGACCAGGTCCCCGCCGAACTGCGCGTTGAACAGGTACTGCGGCTTGGCGGTCACGATCCGGGACAGGTAGCTGGAAATGCTGGTCGCCGAGAGCGGCGGGAATTCCTGCGCCACCAGCTTGTAGTTCACGTGCAGATCCTTGAGGGCCTGCAGGAATCCGCTCACCGTGTCGTGCCCGAAGCTGTAGTCGGGGGCGAAGGTGGCGATCGTGAGCCGTTTCCCGGCCGCCTGCTTGGCCAGGTAGTCGGCGGCGGCCCGGGACTCCATCACCGTATTGGGCACCACCTGGAACGCGTACCTGGTGAAACCCTTGCCCATCAGGCTGATGTCGTTGGAGGTGTGGAAGAACACCGGGATCTGGTACTGCGCGGCCAGCGGCTCCTCGGCCGCGGCGACCGCGCTGGACACCGGGCCGAAGATGGCCACGGCGTGATCGTTGAGGATCATCGAGCGCACGTTGGAGGCCCCGGTGGCCGGCGTGGCCGCGTCGTCCGCGCTGACCACCTTGACCTTCCGGCCGAGCACTCCCCCATGCGCGTTGAGGTTGGCCGCGGCCAGCTGCACGCCCTGCAGCCCGCTCTGGCCCAGCTCAGCGATGCTGCCGGACAGCGTGGTCAACTCGCCGATGGTCACCGGCCCGCTGGACGACGCGCTCCCGGCGGAGCCCGCTGACCCGGCGCTGGCGCATCCGGCGGCGCCGGCCGCCAGCAGCCCGGCGGCCGCCGTGGCCGCCGTGGCCGCCACGATCCTTCCTGGTTTCATGGCCCACCCTTGTCCCTGGTCGCCGACCGGGCCGCCGGCGCGGCGGCCTGGTCCGTTTCTGGCATGTTGCCGGCCGGTGAACAGCCTGCGTGGGCAGGAACGCTAAACGGCCCGCGGCGGGAAGCACATAGCGGCCGGCCCCATGACCGGCGCGGCTTTTGTGGGCTGATCCACCATTGGCCGGGCGGACGGCGCAGCCCGCATCCGCGGCACCGCCAGAACCGCCCCGCACAATGGCCGCCGTCCCCATCGGTGAATGGCCCGCGATGTGGCCGTTTCACATAGTCGCCGCTCACCACGGTCTTTACATTCGCTTAACAAAAGGCCGGCCGGGAGCAGGCCCGGTCCGGCCAGCGCGGACCTGCAGCAGGAGGGATCATGGAACGTGGCGCACCGCCCCGGCGCGGCCGTCTGGCCCGGGGCTGGCCCTGGTTAACCGCGGTCGCGGGGGCGCTCAGCCTGGCCGCCGCGGGCGTGCTCGCGGCGCGGCCGACGGCCCCGGCAGCGGCCGCCTCGGCGTCGCTGGCCCAGGTACCGAACTTCGGCTCCAATCCCGGCGGCCTGCAGATGTACGACTACGTGCCGACCAGCCCGCAGTCACCGGCGGCGCTGGTGGTGGCGCTGCACGGCTGCACCCAGAACGCGGCCACCTACTACGACGACTCGGGCTGGGCCCAGTACGCCGACCAGTGGGGCTTCGACATCGTCTTCCCGCAGCAGACCTCGTCCAACAACATCGAGGACTGCTTCGACTGGTACACGCCGTCCGATGACCGCCGTGGTCAGGGCGAAGCCGAATCGATCATGCAGATGATCCAGTACATGGAGTCCACGTACGCCATCGACGCGCACCGTATCTACATCACCGGCCTGTCGGCGGGCGGTGCGATGACCGCGGACATGCTGGCCGACTACCCGGACGTGTTCGCGGGCGGAGCCGTCGACTCCGGGATACCGGCCCAGTGCGCGGCCAGCATCACCGCCACGAGCGGCTGCCAGCAGGGCACGGTCAGCAACACCGCGGCCCAGTGGGGGGCGCTGGCCCGCAACGCCGACCCCGGGTACAGCGGGCCCTACCCGAAGGTGGCCATCTGGCAGGGGACGGCCGACTACACCGTCAACGACGCCAACGCCACCGGCCTCATGGACCAGTGGACGAACCTGTGGGGCATCAGCCAGACGGCGTCCAGTACCCAGAGCCTGACCGGCGGGACCACCGAGAGCAGCTATGACGGGCCCGGTGGTGCCCCGGCCGTGGAGACGTACCTGATCTCGGGCATGGGGCACGGCCTCGCGGTGAACCCCGGCTCAGGCACCGGGCAGTGCGGGCAGACCGGGGCGTACTTCCTGAACTACATCTGCTCCAGCTACTACACGGCGCTGTTCTGGGGACTCAACGCCGCCGCGGACGGGACGCCCACGCCCACCCCGACGACCACGCCCACCCCGACGACCACGCCCACCCCGACGACCACGCCCACCCCGACGACCACGCCCACCCCGGCACCGACCCCCACCCCGGCACCGACCCCCACCCCGACGCCCAGCCCCACGGCCAGCCCGGCCTGTTACACCAACAACAACTACGAGCTGACCGTGCTCGGCTACGCCCACATGAGCCTGGGCTACGCCTACGCGGACGGGTCGAACCAGAACATGGGGCTGTGGAGCCTCGCCGTCACAACCAGCCTGAAGGAGACCAGCCCGGGCTACTTCGTCATCGTGCCCTCCTGCTCCTGAGGCAGGCCGGCGCCGGACCAGCCCTGGGCCCCGGCCCGGTACAGGCGGATGGCGAGCTGGGTCTCGAGGGCCCCGTCCCCGGTTCGCCATCCGTCGCCGATCAGGCGGCTGACCCGGTCCAGCCGCTGGGTGACCGTGTTCACGTGGATGTGCAGCAGTTCCTTGGCCCGGGTCAGGTTGCCGCCCGCCGCGTAGTAGGCCTCCAGCGTCCGGACCAGCTCGCTGCCCTTGCCGGCGTCGTAGCGGAGCAGCGGGCCGATCACCGACTGCAGGAAGCCCGGCACGTCCTTGCGGTCGGACAGCAGCAGGCCCAGGAAGCCGAGGTCGCCGAGGGTCGCGGTGTCGCCGCGCCGGCCCAGCGACAGCAGCGCGTCCAGGCAGCGGCGCGCCTGGCGGTAGGCGCCGGCGATGCCGGCCGGCCCCCCGGCGGCGGGAGCGCCGCCCACCGTGACCGGGTGCCCGGCCGCGGTGGCCAGCGAGCTGGCCACCTCCCGGGCGATGACGGCCGGGTCACCACCGGGCAGCAGCAGCACGGTGCAGCCCTCGTGCTCGGCCGCCAGGCCGTGCCGGGTGGCCGCCAGGTGGGCGGCCGCTGGCCGGGCCCGGGAGCGGGCCAGGCCAGCGTCGGCCACGACAACGACATGCTGCCGGTCCAGGTCGGCGCCGAGCCGCTGGGCCCGGTCCCGCAGCGCGCTGGCGTCGTGGTGGCGCTGGCTGAGCAGGTCGCTCAGCAGCTCGCCGCGGACCCGCTGCTCCGCCTCGGCCACGCTGCGGCGCAACAGCAGGAGCAACGCGGTGACCGTGGTGGCCCACTCAAGGATGAGCCGGTCGCTTTCCGGGAGGTCCGGGCCGGCCCGCAGCACCACCGTGCCCAGGTGCTCCGTGCCGGCCACCGCGGGCATGATCCACAGGTCCCCCGCCGGTACGGCGCGGTCGCCCGCCGGTACGGCCCGGCCGGCGGACCGGACGTGGGCCAGCGCGGCGCTCACCGACTCCGCGGCCACCGGCCGGCCCGGGCCGCTGGCCGCCACCGCGGCGCCATCGGCGTCCACGATGATCACCTCGCGGCCCAGTACCTGGGCGGCCGCCCGGGCGACGTCGCCGGCCTGCCCGCCGGCCAGCACCAGCTCGGTGAACCGCCGGTGGGCCTGCGCCGCCCGGTCCACCGCGGCGCTGTGCTCCTGGATGAGCTGGTTCGCGGCGTTCAGCTCGGCGACCGCCGACCGTGTCTCCTCCAGCAGGTTCGCCGCGTCGATGGCCACCGCGGCGTGCGCGGCCATCGACGAGAGCACCGAGACCTCCGCCGCGCTGAACGTGCGCGGGCGCCGGTCCGCGGCGAACAGCACCCCGATCACCGAGCAGCCGAGCTGCAGCGGCGTGCCGAGGATCGCCACCAGCCCTTCCTCGACCACGCCCCGGTCGATGACGTGGGTGTGCCGGAACCGCTCGTCGGCCAGGTAATCGGCGGTGGCATACGGGGCCGCCCGCTGCGCGACCAAGCCGCCGAGACCCTCCCCCAGCCCGAGCCGGAGCTGCTGGAACAGCGGCGACACCGATCCCGACGTGACCCGCATGTACGTGTCTCCGCCGGCCGGGTCGTTGAGCGTCAGGTAGGCGACGTCGGTGCCGAGCAGCAGCCGGGCCCGGCGCACGAGGGCGCGCAGCACCGAATCCAGGTCATGCAGACCGGCCAGGTCGGTGGCCGTCTCCAGCAGCGCCGCCAGCTCGGCCTCGTGGCGGCGGCGCTGCTCCAGCTCATCGCGGATCCGCAGGGCCACCTGCTTGGCCGCCTCCAGCTCGGCCAGCTCGCCGGCCGGGCAGCCGGCCAGCCGGGCTGCGGCGACGATGCGCTCGAACTCCGCGGCCGGCGCAGCCGACTCCAGCAGCAGCAGGAATTGCCGGCTCCGCGCCGTCGCGGTGGGCAGCAGGTCGTGGTTCATGCAGGCGGCCTCCGTTCCTGGGTTGACGCGTGCGGGGTGCAGTCCTACAGTCCTTCTCGATAGGTGAATCACCTCTCATTTTTAACCCTCGGGAGGGGTTATGGGCAGGGTCCATCACCGGACAGCGCTGTCAGCCGGGCTTGCCCTCCTGGCGCTGACCGCGGCGGCGTGCGGGTCATCGTCCGGGACCGCGGGCGGGGCCAGCGCTTCGGGCGCCGGGCCGGTCAAGGTCGGCATGGTCTACGAGAAGACCGGAATCTACTCCGCTTACGCGCAGGAGTACCAGCAGGGCTTCAGCATCGGCCTCGACTACGCCACCCACGGCACCGGCCGGGTGGGCGGCCACCCGGTGCAGGTCACCTGGGACGACGACGCGGACAGCGCGACCACCGCGGTCACCGACTTCAAGAGCCTGGCCGGCGCGGGTGACAAGATCATCGCTGGGTCGATCGACTCGGGCATCGCCACCCAGCTGGCCCCGCTGGCCGCGCAGAACCAGGTGCTGTACATCTCCGGGCCCGCGGCCGCGGACCAGCTCACCGGCGCGAACCAGTACACCTTCCGGTCCGGCCGGCAGACCTACCAGGACGTCATGGCGGCCAAGTCGTTCGTGGACACGGCCGGCCGGGGCCAGAAGATCGTCGTGCTGGCCCAGGACTACGCGTTCGGGCAGTCCTATGTGACCGACGCCAAGAAGGTCTTCGGTGCCATCGGGGACACGGTCACGCCGGTGCTGGTGCCGCTCACCACCAAGGACTTCACCCCTACGGCGCTGCAGGTGAAGGCGCTGCACCCCAAGCTGATCTTCCTGGCCTGGGCCGGGACGACCGGGGCGTCACTGGCCCAGGCGCTGGACCAGCAGGGCGATTTCGCCGGCGCGAAGGTGGTGACCGGGCTGGCCAACATCGCCACCTACCCGTTCTACGGGGCGGCCGGCACCAAGTTCGACTACCTCTCGCTGTACTTCTACCAGGCCTCCTCGAACGCCCCGGAGCAGTTCCTGGCGGCCCAGATGAAACAGCGCTATCACGCCGAGCCCGATCTGTTCACGCCGGACGGGTTCGTGGCGGCGCAGATGGTGGTGCACGCGATCGCCGCGGGTGCGGGCAGCAACGTGCCGGCGATGATCAAGGCCCTGGACGGCTGGAGCTTCCTGGCCCCCAAGGGCAGGCAGCAGATCCGCGCCTCCGACCACGCCATGCTCCAGCCGATGTACCAGGCTCAGCTCTCCCAGAAGGGCACCACGTGGGACCCGGTCCTGATGAAGACCCTGGCCGGCAGCCAGACGGCGCCACCGGCCTCGGCCAGCGGCGGCCACTGAGCCAGCGGCCATGACACAGGCGACGGCCCCGGCCCTGCAGGTGACCGGGCTGGGCTTCCGGGCCGGCGGGGCACGCATCCTGGACGGCATCGACCTCGCGGTCGCCCCGGGTGAGTTCCTGGGCATCATCGGGCCCAACGGGGCGGGCAAGACCACGCTGCTCAACCTGCTGAGCGGGCTGGTGCAGCCCACCGAGGGCCGGATGATGCTGGCCGGGCGCGAGGTCACCGGGCTCGGCCCCGGTGACCGCGCCCGGCTGGGGCTGGGCCGCACGTTCCAGACCTCGCTGCTGTTCGGGGCGCTGTCGGCGGCCGAGAACGCGCGGCTGTCCGCGCAGGCCCGGCTCGGCGGCAGCATGCGGTGGTGGCACCGGCCGAAGGCGGCCGATGCGGCCAGCCGGGCCGCCGGGCAGGCGCTCGAGGCGGTCGGCCTGGCCGCCCTGGCCGGGCGGCCGGCGGCCGCCCTGTCCCATGGCGACCAGCGCAAGCTGGAGCTGGCCATCCTGGTCGCCAGCGAGGCCGAGGTGCTGCTGCTCGACGAGCCCATCGCCGGGGTCAACAGCGAGGACGTGCCCGGCCTGATGGACCTGATCGGCGGGCTGCACGCGGCCGGCCGGACGGTACTCATGGTCGAGCACCATATGGCCGTGGTCCTCGGCCTGGCCCAGCGGGTGGCGGTGCTGCATCACGGCGAGCTGCTGGCCTGCGCCGACCCGGGCACCGTCATGGCCGACGACACGGTGCAGGCCGCCTACCTCGGGGAACCGCTGTGACCCGGCCCGTCCCCGGGACCCCGGGCACCGCGCCCGGGCCCGGCGGCCCCCGGGCCGCCCTGGAGCTGGCCGGGCTGCACGTCAGCATCGGCGGCTCGCACATCCTGCACGGCGTCGAGCTGACCGTGCCGGAGGGCGGGGTGACCGCGCTGATCGGCCGCAACGGGGCCGGGAAGAGCACCACCTTGCGGGCCGCCCTCGGCCTGCTGCCCGCCACCGGCTCGGTCCGGCTGCTGGGCCGGGACATCGCCGGGTGGCCCACGCACCGGATCATCCGGCAGGGCGGCGTGGGGTACGTGCCCGAGGACCGTGAGGTCTTCGCGGGCCTGACCGTGCGGGAGAACCTGCGGCTGGCCGAGTCCGGCCGCAACCCCCGCTATGAGCCGGTGTACCGGCTGTTCCCCGAGCTGCGGGAGCGGGCCGGGCAGCGCGCCGGGACCCTGTCCGGGGGCCAGCAGCAGATGCTCGCCATCGGCCGGGTGCTGCTGCGCGAGCAGCGGCTGCTGCTGATCGACGAGCCGACCAAGGGACTGTCACCGCGGTACGTGACCGAAGTGGTCCAGGCGCTGGAGCGCGCCGCCGCGGCCGCCACGATCTTGATGGTCGAGCAGAACGTACACGTCGTCCGGCGGCTGGCGCGCCGCGTCGTCGTCCTGGACCGGGGCCAGGCGGTGTACGCGGGCGACGTCAGCGGCCTGGACGACGACAGCCTGGTGCGGCGCCTGCTCGGTGTCTCGGGAACCACATGACCACTTTCCTGGCCATCACGCTCAGCGGGCTGGCCCTCGGCGCGGTGTACTTCCTGGTCGCCTCGGGGCTCTCGCTGATCTACGGCCTCATGGACGTGCTGAACTTCGCGCATGGGGTGTTCCTCACGCTCGGCGGGTACGCGGGCTGGGCGATCGCCACCCGGCTGCCCGGCGCGCTGCCCCGGACGACGGCCGGCTTCCTGCTGACCGCGGCCGCCGCCGCCCTCGGCGGGGCGCTGGCCGCCGCGGTCACCGAGTTGCTGCTGATCCGCCGGCTCTACGGCCGCCCGGTGGCCCAGATCCTGGTCACCATCGGGCTGGACCTCGCGCTGACCGGGCTGCTGCTCGGGGCGTTCGGCAGCAACTCGCGGGCCATCCCGGTGCCCGCCTGGCTGACCGGGGTCACCGTGCTCGGCAGCGAGCGCGCCCCCAACGGTGACTTCGTCGCCCTGGGCACCGGCCTGGCGGTGCTGGCCGCGCTCAGCTGGTTCCTGCGCCATACCCGCTACGGGATCATCATCCGGGCCGGGGCGGAGAACCGGGACATGGTCCGGGCGCTGGGCATCGACGTCGGCCGGGCCTTCACCCTCGTGTTCACCATCGGCGGGGCGGCCGCAGGCCTGGCCGGGCTGCTCAACTCGGTCGTCTTCAGCAGCGCCCTGATCGACCCGACCCAGGGTGACCAGCTGCTGATCTTTGCGTTCATCGTCGTCGTGATCGGCGGGCTGGGCTCGCTGGCCGGCTCGGCGCTGGCGGCCCTGCTGGTGGGCCTGGTCCAGGTGTACACCGGTTTCTACGCGGGCGGCGGCGGCAGCCTGGCCCAGCTGGGCAACGTCTCGGTCGTCCTGGTCCTGGCGGTCGTCCTGCTCATCCGGCCGCGTGGGCTGCTGGGAGCGGCGGCATGAGCCCCGCGGCCGGGCCGCCAGCGGGCCCGGCGGCCGCCCGCCGGCCCGGGACCCGGGTGCTGGCCCGGCTGCCCGGCCGGGTCCCGGCCCGGCCACCCCGGTCCCGGCCCAGCCGGGCGGGCCTCGCCGGGCTGGCCGTGGCGGTCGCCGTGGCGGCCCTGATCCCGCTGGCCGGCGTCCAGATCGGCGGGATCCTGCCCGGGCCGGTGGACGTGCTCAACTCGCCTGGCACGCTGCAGGTCCTCGGCCTGTGCCTGGTCTTCGGCGGGGTGGCGCTGGGCTTCGACCTGCTGTTCGGCTTCACCGGCCTGCTGTCCTTCGGCCAGGTGCTGTACTTCGCGACCGGTGTCTACGGGCTGGACATCGCGCTGTCCGACTGGCACTGGCCGCTGCTGCCGGCCCTCGTGGTGACCGCGGTGGCGGGCGGCGTGCTGGCGCTCGTGCTGGGGGCGGTCAGCCTGCGGGTCCGGGGCATCGCCTTCGCCATGGTCACGCTGGCCTTCGCCCAGGCCGGGTACTACCTGGCCGAGGACAACCCGCACGGCCTGACCGGCGGTGACACCGGGCTGGTGCTGGCCACCACCCGCCTCCCGGCGGCGCTGGTCGGGGTGGCCAACACCCGCAACGTGTACTGGCTGGCGCTGGTGTTCCTGGTCGCCGCCTACGCCCTGGTCTGGCTGGCCACCGAGTCGGTCACCGGGCGGGTGTGGCTGGCCATCCGGGAGAGTGAGCGGCGGGCCGAGACGCTGGGCCTGCGGCCGTTCCGGTTCAAGCTCGCCTCCTTCGTGCTGTCCTCGCTGCTCGCCACCGCCGGCGGCATGGTGTACCTGCTGCTGGTCGGCACGGCCGCCCCGGACTCCGTGGCCTCGCTGACGGTGACGGTATCCGTCCTGGTGATGGTGGTGCTCGGCGGCGTCGGCAGCCGGTGGGGCGCGGTCCTCGGCGCTATCGTTTACGTGTACCTGCAGCAGTACCTGCTCAAGATCGCCGCGGAGCCGTCCTTCGCCTCGCTGCCCGCGCCGCTGCGGGTGCCACTGTCACAACCGCAGTTCCTGCTCGGGGCGATCTTCATCCTGTTCGTTCTCTTCGCCCCGGGAGGGCTGGCCGAGGTGGCGGCCCGCGCCCGGCGTCACCTGGCCGGCCGACACGGTGAGGAAGGGATGGGGGGCGACGGTGAGTGCTGAACCGGCCGCGCCGCCGGACGGCGCCGCGGACCTGCTCGCGGAGCCAGAAGGCAAAGGCGCGCGGACCCGACGTCATCTGCTGGAGGCGGCCGAGCGCGTCTTCGCCGAGCTGGGGTACCACGATGCCTCGATCGTGAAGATCACGGAGTCCGCCGGGGTGGCGCAGGGGACGTTCTACCGCTACTTCGCCGGGAAACAGGAGATCTTCGACGTGCTGATCGAGGACCTCAACCGCCGGGTCCGCCACGCCATGGCCGAGGCCTCCGCGGGCGGCCGCGACCGGCTGGAGGTGGAACGGCTCGGCTTCGAGGCGTTCTTCCGGTTCACGGCGGAGCACCCGGCGCTGTACCGGATCATCCGCCAGGCCGAGTTCGTCTCGCCCCGGATGCTCAAGCTGCATTATGAGCGGCTGGCCGAGGGCTACATCGCCGGGCTGCGGGCGGCCCGGGACCGCGGGGAGATCGACGTGACCGATCCGGAGGTGACCGCCTGGGCCCTCATGGCGGTGGGCGAGATGGTGGGCATGCGGTGGATCCTGTGGGGCGACACCAGGCAGGTCCCGCCCGAGGTCTTCCGCGAGACGATGGCGTTCGTCGCCCGGGCGCTGGGCCTGCCGGAGCCGGCCGGTGAGCCCGGCGACCGTGGCTGAGCCGCCGGGCGCTCCGGGCCTGGGCATCGTCGGCCTGGCCTCGCACCTGCCCGGGACCTGGATGAGCGCCGCGGACCTGGCGGCCCGCAGCGGCATCCCGGAAACGGTGTTCGTCGAGCGCTTCGGGCTGCGCGGCAAGCACATTGCCCCGGTGCACCAGCACGTCACCGATCTCGGGTGCGCGGCCGCGCGGCGGGTACTCGACGAGTCGGGCACCGATCCCGGGGACATCGACGCGGTCATGTACTTCGGCTCGACCTGGAAGAACTTCCCGGTCTGGCAGGCCGCGCCGCGGATCACGCACGAGCTCGGCTGCCGCCGCGCCTTCGCCCTCGAACTCGACTACACCTCGTGCGGGTCGGCCGTGGCGCTGCGGGTCGCCAAGGCGCTGGCGGTCTCGGACCCGCGGGTCCGCACCCTGCTGCTCGTCGGGGCCAGTTGCGAGTCACGGCTGCTCGATTACGCCAACCACCGCTCCCGGTTCATGTTCAATTTCGGGGACGGCGGCGTCGCGGCGCTGCTGTCCCGCGACCATCCCGCGAATCTGATCCTGGAGACCTCGATGCTGACCGACGGCTCGCTCAGCCTGCACGTGAAGGTGCCGGCCGGGGGGTCGGCGGCGCCCGCGTCGGCGGCGACGGTGGCCTGCCGCCGGCACTTCATCGACGTGGCCGACCCGGACGGCATGCGGCACCGCCTGTCCCAGGCCAGCCTGGACAACTTCGTGCAGGTCGCGGTCAGCGCCGTGAAGCAGTCCGGGCTGAGCCTGGGTGACGTCAGCTTCCTGTGCCCCATCCACGTGAAGCGGTCCATGCAGGAGGCGCTGCTGGCCCGGCTGGGGCTGGCCCCGGCGCAGGCCGTCTACCTGGACGACACCGGGCACATGAGCGGCGTCGACAACCTGCTCGGGCTGGACCGGCTGGCCCGGTCGGGGCGGCTGGGCGACGGCGACGTGGTGCTGCTGCTGGCCGCGGGGACCGGGTACACGTGGGCCGCGACCGTGCTGCAATGGGGAGCACCGCCATGACCTCGTCCCAGCTCACCATCGGCGGCTGGCTCACCGCCCGGGCCGCCTTGACCCCGGACCGGGTGGCGATCGACTTCGGCGGCCGTGAGGTGCCCTACCGGGCGCTGGCCGGGGCCGCCGCCCACCGCGCGGCGGGGTTCGCCGCCGCAGGCCTGGCGGCCGGCGACCGGGTGGCCACCCTGGCCCGTAACTGTCCCGAGCAGGTCGAGGTGTTCTTCGCCTGCGCGCTCGGCGGGCTGATCATCGTGCCGCTCAGCTGGCGCCTCACCGCCGCCGAGCTGGCCTACCAGCTACGCGACGCGGGGCCGTCGGTGGTGCTGGCCGAGCCGGATCTCCTGGCGCTGGCCCAGGACGCCGCCCGCCAGGCCGGCCTCGCGGTCCCGGTCGGGCCGCTGAGCCCCGGCGGGGAGTGCCCCGCCGGGGCAGCGCCGGGCGGCCCGGTTGCGGCCGCCGGGCCCGGTGCGGCCGCCGGGCCCGGTGCGGCCGCCGTCGCCGATGACGACCCGCTGCTCATCCTGTACACGTCCGGCACGACCGGCCGGCCCAAGGGCGTGGTGCTCACCCACGCCAACTGCTTCTGGGCCAACCTCAGCCTCGACCGGACCGCGGAGCTCTCCGGCGATGACGTGGTCCTGCAGGTGCTGCCGCAATGCCACGTGGGCGGCTGGAACGTCCAGCCGCTGCTCGCCTGGTGGAAGGGCGCCCGGGTGGTGCTGGAACGGGTGTTCGACCCGGCCCGGGTGCTCCGGCTCATCCCGGCCAGGCGGGTCACCACCATGATGGGCGTGCCGACGAACTACCTGATGCTGGCGGCGCACCCGGAGTTCGCCACGGCGGACCTGTCCAGCCTGCGGCAGGTGATGGTCGGCGGGGCTCCCATGCCGCTGCCGCTCATCGAGCAGTGGCAGGCCCGCGGTGTCACCGTGCTGCAGGGATACGGGCTGACCGAGGCGGCGCCCAACGTGCTGTGCGTGCCGCCGGAGTACGCACGGCAGAAGGCCGGCTCGGCCGGGCGCCCCTACCTGCACATCGAGGTGGCCCTGCGCGACCTGGACGGGGCCGGGCCGGTGCCGGGCCCGGGCACCGGTGAGCTGATGGTCAGGGGGCCGGCCGTGTTCCCCGGTTACTGGCGCAACCCGCAGGCCACCGCGAGCGCACGCTGGGCGGGCTGGCTCAGCACCGGGGACGTGGCCGAGCGGGATGGTGACGGCTTCTACTGGATCCGCACCCGGCTGAAGGAGATGTACATCTCCGGCGGCGAGAACGTCTACCCGGCCGAGGTCGAGGCGGTGCTGGCCGGGCACGGCGACGTGGCCGAGGCCGCCGTGATCGGGGTGCCGGACGAGCAGTGGGGAGAGACCGGGCTGGCCGTGGTGCTCCCCCGCCCCGGCCGCCAGCCGACGGCGGACGCCCTGCGCAGCCACTGCCGCGCCCGGCTGGCGGGCTACAAGGTGCCCCGGCACTACCGGATCGTCGCGGAACTGCCCCGGCTCAGCACCGGCAAGGTGGACAAGCTCACCCTCCGGCGCGCGCAGTAGCGCAACGGACCGCCGCCGTGTTGCACTCGTGCAGGCGTCAGCAGGCCGCCGGGCATGGCCCCGGCTCCTCCATCGCGGGGGCCGTCCGGCTGCGCGCCCCCCCAGTAACGCAGCCGGACGGGTCACCACTGCCCAGCGGGCCCGGCCCGCCGTCAGCCGCCGCTGCCCTGCCGGCTGGCCGGCAGGTGCTCCACCTCGGTGTCGGCGGACGGGAAGAACACGCTGTCCCGGCCGTCCTTCCACCGCACCAGGTACGGGGGCGATCCGTGCTCGCCGTGGATGGCGATGATCACGCCAATGCGCTCAGCATCATCCACGTGCCGTCCCCGGACCAGCAATCCATCACCCACGGCCGCTCGCATCGCGCACCCCTCTCACTCGCTTACATGATCATCCTTGGCGGCCCGGCCCAGGGGTACCAGGGCCGAAGGTCAGGCAGCCGCCGGCCATCGGCCTGTCATTGGGCCCGGCTGCTAGCGGCCCGGCGGGCAGGATGGCGGGGCGGGTGGCGGCTGGCGCCGGGCCCACTCCTCGTAGGCCGCCACGGCCGTCGGCAGCGTGGGGAACAGGTACTGCGCGCCGATGTTGTCGGTCAGGCCGAACGCGGCCAGCCGGGCCAGCAGGTCCTGCTTGACCCGGGCCAGCGCGAAGACGATCCCCCGGCGGCTGAGCTCGGCGCGGACCGCGTCAACCGCCTCCAGCGCGGTGAAGTCCACCTCGACGTTGGCCTCGACGTTGAGCACGAACCAGCGGGGCGGCACGTCATCGGCGGCCTCCGCGGCGGCCAGCGCACGGCGCCGGAAGTCGTCCGCGTTGGCGAAGAACAGCGGTGCGTCGTAGCGGTACACGACCAGCCCCGGAATGGTCCGCGCGCCCGGGTAGTCGTCCACATCGTGCATGCCCGCCAGCCCCGGCACCCGGCCCAGCACCGCATCGTGCGGCCGGGCCACCCGCAGCAGCAGGTCAGCTACCGAGATGCCCACCGCGAGCAGCACTCCGTACAGGATGTTGAAGACCAGCACGCCGGCGCACGCCGACAGCGCGACCACCAGCTCGCCGCGGCGGAACGCCAGCAGCCGCCGGAACGCGGCCACGTCGATCAGCCG
This sequence comes from uncultured Actinomycetes bacterium, assembly GCA_963837515.1. Classification (GTDB taxonomy): domain Bacteria; phylum Actinomycetota; class Actinomycetes; order Streptosporangiales; family Streptosporangiaceae; genus RYN-230. The sequence goes on along the minus strand of CAWINT010000005.1, from coordinate 174,169 downwards.
GACCGCCGCGTAGATGACGATGGCACCGAGTGCCGCGACCGGGAACAGCGCCAGCACCGGGCGCAGGAACAGCAGCACGATCAGCACCGACCCCGCGGCCGCCACCGAGTACACCTGGGTCCTGCTCCCGGTGGCGACGGCGATGGCCGTCCGGCTGGCGCTGCTGCTGACCGGGAACCCCGACAGCAGGCCGGCTCCGGTGTTCGCCACCCCCAGCGCGAGCAGCTCCTGGTTGGGGCGGACCCGCTCGCCACGCCGCGCGAAGGACCGCGCGGTCAGCACGTCGTCGGTGAACGCCACGATCATCAGGCTGAACGCGGGCAGCAGCAACTCCCTCAGGTCAGCTGGCTGGATATCGGGCGGTCCCGGCACCGGCAGCCCGGCCGGGATGGTCCCGACCACGCGGATCCCGTGCGCCTGCAGCCCGAAGGCGATCGTGGCCCCCGTGGCCAGCAGGATGGCCAGCAGCGGGCCCGGTGCGTGCGGCCAGCGCCAGTGCAGCACGAACAGGAAAACCAGAATCGCGACGGCCAGGGCCATCGTCAGCGGCTGGGCCGCGCCCAGGCCCCGGGCGAAGGACACGAGCTGCGTGACGAACAGCTGCCCGGTGACCCGCACCCCGGTGACCCGGCTCAGCTGGTCAGCGATCATGATGAGCCCCACCCCGGCCAGGTAGCCCACCAGCACGGGCCGGGACAGCAGGTCGGCGAGGAATCCCAGCCGCAGTAGCGAGGCCAGCACCGACAGCAGGCCCATCAGCAGCGCCAGCAACGCCGCCAGCGCTGCGTACCGGGCCGGGTGCCCGCTGGCCAGCGGGCCGATCGCCACCGCCGTCATCAGCGCGGTCGTCGACTCCGGCCCCATCGACAACGAGGCCGACGAGCCCAGCACCGCGTAGACCACCAGCGCGGGCAGCGCCGCCCACAGCCCGGCCACCGGGGGCAGCCCGGCCACCTGTGCATACGCCATCACCTGTGGGACCAGATAGGCGGCGACGGTCAGCCCGGCCAGCAGATCGCCGCTCAGCCAGGCCGGCTGATAGTGGCGCAGCGCGGCGGTTCCGGGCAGGAGCCGCCACCCGGAGTGAGCACCCCGCCCCTGCTCAGTCACCCGCGCATCCGATGTTCCGGATCGAGGCCGCCGCCGGCGGCCTAGCCGCCGGCCTCCACCGCGAGCAGGGTTTCCGGGCTGGCCGGGGCACCATGGGTGTCGAAGGCGAGGGCCCCCGCGGCGGCCAGTGCGCCGCTGTACACCCGGTAGTGATGGCTGCAGAAGAGCAACTCCACCGGGCCCGGCCGGCGGCGGGCGGCATGATGACGACAACGGCAGGACGGGCCGGGCAGCAGCACGCGTGGCTGGCCCGCCGGAGCACCGCACGCCAGCCCGGCAGATACCAGCTGAGGCCGTGGCCGGCCGCGCGTGGCGCGGCGCGCACCGAGGCGGCTGGTCCAGCTGCTGATGACATCGGCATGGCCCGAATCTGGCATCCGCCGCGAGCCGGCCGGCAGGGCGTAACGCCCGGACCCCGGGGGCCGAACGGCCCTAAGTGGCCGGTCCCGCATCCGTTATGCGGATGGCCCACGGATCGGTGCGATCCGCGATGCGGCGCCGGCGGCCGCCAGGCCGGGCCAGCCCCGGCTGGCCAGCGGCCCAGGGGAGGCCGTTCGGCCCTGCTCCCGCGCGCGCCCGCGTGGTGGGGTGGAAAGTAGCAGATGATGAGCCGATCCAGGCCAGGGAGGTCCACCGTGACCGAGAGGGCAGGCCGGGCAGCTGCCGCGGCCGGGCTGGCGGAGCGCATGCCGAGGCTCCACGAGCGCATGCCGAGGCTGGAGGAGCGGGTGACCGCACTCGCGGGCGCCGCCCGCTGGGGCACGTGACCGCCGGTGCGGGCGGCCCGTCCGGGCCGGCCGGCTACCGGGCCACGCCTCTATGGGCGCTGACGGCGGTCACCTGCCACCCGGCTACCCGGCCGGGTACGAGCGCGAGCTGGTGCTGAGCGACGGGCGCAGCGTGCTGGTCCGGCCCATCCTGCCCAGCGATGCCCCGGAGCTGGCCGAGGCGATCAACACCGCCGATCCTGACACGTTGCGCCGCCGCTTCCTGGGCGGGCCGCCCCGGGTCACCCCGGCGCTGCTGGAGCACCTGACGGTGCTGGATTACGTGCAGCGGTTCGCGCTGGTGGCCATCGACCCGCGTACCGGGCGGGGCGTGGCGGTCGCCCGCTACGAGGCCGGCCCGGATAACGCCGAGATCGCGGTGGCGGTCACCCCGGCCTGGCGCTGCGCGGGCCTGGCCACGGTGCTCATCCTGCTGCTGGCCGAGGCCGCCGCCGAGCGCGGCATCCGCACCTTCAGCGCCAGCTACCTGGCGGACAACCGGCCCATCGCCACGATGGTCCGGGCGGTCCCCGAGCTGGGCCGGCCCGTCATCAAGCAGGGGATCGCCGAGCTTTCGGTCGCCCTCGACCAGGCGGAACCGGCGGACGGCCCGCAGCCCGGCGGCCGCGGCGGGTAAGGCGGGCGTCCAGCGGGACCAACCGCGGCTGAACCCGGGACCTTCGTCCCCTGGCCCGGCGGCCATGGCCCGGCCATCCTTGAAATGACCTGCGAGACGAGCGGAGGAGCTGGAGGCGGAGTCCCGCCGGGGGTACCACGGCGGCGGGCAGGAGCCGAAGGCTGAGAGGCTCAGGAGGCGACTCCCAGGACCTGACCCGGGCAATGCCGGCGGAGGGAAATCGCCTCGCAGGCCCATGGCTGTCACCAAGAGTGCGGCCGGCCTGGCGGCGCACACCCGGGAGTGTGAGGCCATGACCGCGGCCGAGGCGCTGACGCTGATCCTGTGTTTCCCGCTCATGGCCCTGCTGCTGTTCGCGCTGACCGTCATCGAGCAGCGGCTGCCCGGCCAGCCGCCGGGCCAGGACGAGGCGGCCAGAGCGGCGGCGGGAGATGACCGCGGCCCGGCCGACCGCGAAGTCCTGACCTTCGGCCCTGGCAGATCACCCGGATCCAATGTCAGCGTGGTCCCATCGGCGGTGCCGTCCGGCGTCGCGGCCGAGCCGCTGCCCAGCGGGCCGCCGCCGTCGACCCTGGCGGCGCTGCCGAGCAGGGGGTGCGTGATGGTGAGCTACCCGGACGTGGAAAAGCTGCTCACAGTGCACAGCCCGGACCCGCCGGTGCTGTCGCTGTACCTGCAGGTACCGCTCAACGTCCCGGACCTGCGCGGCCTCCCCGCGCGGGCCGGCGAGCTGCTCAGCTCGGCCGCCGCGGGCCTGGACGGCCCGGAGGCGGCGCGCGTGCTCAGCGGCGCCCGGCAGGAGGTGCTGCGCCACCTGGAGGCCGGCGGCCGGAACTGGCTGGGCCACGGTGTGGCGATGTTCAGCTGCCGTCCAGCCGGCCTGGCGGAAGCCTTCCCGCTGCCCGGCGACGTCGGTGAGCTGGCGGTCTTCGCGGACCGGCCGCACGTGCGGCCGCTGCTGGTCACCCTGCAGCGGCACCCCGCCTACCACGTCGCCGTCGTCGACCGGCAGCACGCCTGGCTGTTCGCCGTGACCGGCGAGCGGATCGGCACCGCGACCACGCTGGCCGCGGCGGGCGTGCGCAGCCCGCATTTCGGTGGCTGGTACGGGCTGGAGTCACACCGCGTCAACGAGCGCATCGCCCAGCTGGCCCGGCATCACTTCAGCGAGAGCGCAGCCATCCTCGCCCAGTCGCTGCGGGCCGGCGACGAACGGCTCGTGGTCGGCGGGCATGCCCAGACGATTCCGCAGTTCCTGGCCGCCCTCCCCGCGGACGTGCGGGACCGCGTGGCCGGCCGGTTCGTGGTCGACACCGCCGTGATCACGCCTGCCCGGGTGCGGGCACTCGCCGAGCCGGTCATCCAGCAGTCGGTGGCCGGGTCCGAGCAGCGCCTGATCGCCACCATTCGGCAGCAGCCGCCGGGTGGCCGGGCCGCGATCGGGCTCCCGGCCTGCCTGGCCGCCGCCCGCAGCCACGCGGTCCGCATCCTGGCCGTGCCCGACCAGGGCCTGGAGCCGGGGCTGGCCTGCCAGCGGTGCGGCGCCCTGGGGGTGACCAGGCCCGGCTGCCGCTGCGCCAGCCCGGTGCGGCCGGTCCCCGACCTGATCGAGGAGCTGGTGGTGGGCGTCCGCCACGAGGGCGGCACGGTGCAGGCGGTGCCCGCCCCGCCGGGCGGGATCGCCGCGCTCCTGCAGGCCCCGGTCAGGAGCACCGGTGCGGCCCGGCCCGCGCGCGTCCCGGGGGCGCCCGGCGCGGTCCCCGGCGCGGTGGCCGTCCGCCCGGGAGCCTGATCAGCCGCCGGGCTCGATGAGCCCGTAGTGACCGTCGTAGCGGTGGTAGATGAGGTTGCCCCGGCCGCTCCCGGTGTCGACGAAGAACAGGAAGGGCTGGCCCACGGCTTCCAGCCGCGCGATCGCTTCGCCCAGTGACAGCCGCGGGACCCGGGCCGTGCTGACGGTGATCCCGGCCCCAGCCGGCCGAGCGGCCGGCCCGCGGGTGAGCCAGCGCCAGCCGCCATCCGTCCCCGGCCCGGTAGATGACGCTGTCTTCACCGGTTGACCTCTCGGTGAACAGGTGGAAGCCGTAGTCGAGCAGCTCAGCTTCGGCGGCCGCCTCATCCGGGGTCTCGTGCGCCAGCGCGTAGGACTTGTGCCGCAGCACCCGGCGGTCCTGCGGCGGCCGCGGGTAATAGGGCAGCCGGTCGGCGGGGCGGCTCTGGTGCCGCCACTCGCCCGGATCGCCGACCGGCTGGCCACCCCGGGTCGCCGCCCAGTTCCGGGCCGCCCGCTCGAGCCGGATCCGCAGCCGCTCCCCCGCGTGCTCCACCGCCTCGCGCATCGTCGCCCCCGCGGCCTGGGCGCGGATCAGCCGCCCGTTCAGGTCGAGGTTGATCCGCACCACCGCGGGCCGCGCCACCGCCGGGTCGGCGGCCATCACCAGCTTGACCCGGGCGAACAGCACCGGCTCCGGAGCCAGCCGGAGCAGCGCGCTGATCCGGTGCACGGCCAGGCTGATCGCGCCCTCCGGCACCGCTCCCCGTGTCTCGGCCTGCACCTGCAGGGTACTTGCTGTGGCCATGACGTGCCTCCCCTGCTCTCCAGTGGTCATTCACCGTGCGGCCGTGGGGGCCGCCGGGCCGCGGCGGCGAGCTCGTTCTTGATCTCGGCCAGCTCTTCCTCCGCCCGGGCCCGGATTGCGACCGCATCGAGCTGCGCCTCGATCTCCCCGGCGGTGGCCAGGCACGTCAGATCGGCCGGTGGCCCGGAGGCCAGCCGGTCCGCCAGGGCGTCGGCCCGGGCCTGCAGCCGGGCGGTCGCGTCCTCGGCGCGGCGGGTGGCCAGGTCGAGGTCGACCAGCTCCGCCGAGATCCCGCCGAGCGGCGGGCCGGCCGGATTCACCGCCTGGGCCGTGGTGAAGCGGGCCTGCCGCAGCTCCTGGTGCAGCCGGAACGCCTCGACCTTGGGCTGCAGCCGGCGCACCGCGGCGGACAGTCTGGCCTCGTCGGCGCGCAGCGCGGCCTGTGCCGCGCTCAGGTCGTCGGCCTGGGCCAGGATCGCGCTGCGCAGGGCCAGCGCGGGCCGGGCGAGATCGTCCCGGCCCGCGGCCACGGCCGCCCGCGCCTGGCGTTGCAGCCGGCCCGCGGAGCGGCGCAGCTGGGTCTCGTGCCCGGCGGCCCGGCGGCCCGCGGCGGCGACGTCGGTGATGGCCCGGCGGATCTGCCGCAGCAGCTCCTGCTGCCGGGGGTCGGAGTAGCCGGGCAGGTCCCGCGGATCTCCGGCCCGATCCAGCAGCGCGTTCACCTTCGCCTCATGCGCGTCCGCGAAGTGACGTCCAGTATCCACGGCTCCCCCCTGCCTTACTTCCACGATTCCGCGGCCAGCCGGGGACCGGCAGGGGCTTTGGTCCCGGCGGCCGGGGACGGTTACCGGCCCGCCGACAGCGTTACTCCCGCCCATTCAGGCCTGACGGCCCACCGTCAGCGACTGCCCGCCGGCCAGGAGGCGGCCACCCGTCACATGTGCAGCCGGGTCCGCTCGTGGGTGATGTCCTCGAGCTCCGCCGCGGCCGTCCCGAGCAGCAGGTTGGCCAGGTCGGACAGGGCCCGCGCCACCGCGATCCGCTCGCCGATCTCGGTCACGTCGGGGTCGGCGGGATTGCGCCGGGCAGCGCCATGGCCGAGCAGGTCCGTGTCCTCACCCAGGACAAGGTGCGCGTCCGCCCTGGTCAGCCCGTCATCCTCGTGCACTGACAACCCGACCAGCCAGGCATGAACCGTACTCATCGGGCACCTCCATCAGTAGCCATCGGAAAGGACGCGCGCCGGGGTTCCGGGAAGGTCCCGGCAGCCGCGGAGCACACCCGGCGGCCTCAGCCGGGTGCGGGAGCGCCGATCTCGTTGATCACGTCCACCACGCCGTCGATGTCCCAGGTGAGCCGGACCGCGACCGGGACCAGACCGGGATCCACGTCAGCGCTGGGCTGGCCGCCCAGGGTGACCACCCCGTTATGCACCCGGACCGTGACCGCCCCGGAGTCGGCCAGCAGGATTTGGTCCAGCATCTCCCGGATCTGGCGGGCGATCTCCGCGTCCGGGCGCAGGAACACGCTCAGCACGTCGCAGCGGCTGACGATGCCGCACAGCGTGCCGTCGGGGTTCACCACCGGCAGCCGCTTGAGGTGGTGGCTGTTCAGCAGCCGGGCCGCGGCGGGCAGCGTCGCGTCGGGGTGGATGGTGACCGCCGGCGAGGTCATCAGCTCCTCGGCGACGAGGCCGGGGTGCCGGTCGTGGAGGTGCGGCAGGTGCGGCCGGTGCGGTCCGCCACCGCCCGTCCGGGCGCCCCGCTCCCGCTCATCCTGCGCCGCCAGCAGGTCGGCCTCGGACACCACCCCGGCCACGTGCCGCCCGAGGATCAGCACGGGCACCGAGCCGATCCGGTGCTGGGCGAGCAGGGCCGCGATCTCCTTGTAGGGCGTGATCCGGTCAACCGTAACTACGTCCGTCGTCATGACGTCCCGGACCCGGTGGTGCCAGCGCCCGTGATGCTGCGCGGGGGCCTTGTGGGCCGGATGAGTCGTGCTGGCGGGCGCGGCCTGGTGGGCACGCGGCGGCACCGGACGCCGGGCCGTGGGCGCGTCCGGGGATTTCCCGTCTCGCTCCTCGATGGCATCCAGAGCCCGTGCCACGTCGGCGCGGCTGGCCCGGCCGTGCAGTGATTCGTAGTAGGCGGCGCCGAGGTGGCGCAGCATGCCGTTCAAGTGTTCGTCTCGCCTGATCATCGCGCTGCCTCCCCCAGATCGCGGACCGGTCCGCTCCAGGATGAAGATCAGTCTGCCGCAGCGGGTCACGCCGCGGCAGGGCTGCATGGCCCGACCGGCTGGGACCTTGGTCAAGCCTGGGCGACCTGATTGACGATGGCGGTGAACAGCCGCGGCAGCCGGTGCGCGGCCGGCACGATGCGCGGGGCCAGCAGTGCCTGGTGCCGGGACCATAGCAGCCCCGCGGTGAGCACCCGCGCCTGGCGGGAGACCCGCCGCCAGGCCCGTTCGTAGTCGCCGGCCCGGCCGGCCGCGAGACAGTCCGCCAGGACCGCGGCCTGGGCCAGCGCCATCCCGATGCCCTCGCCGGTCAGCGCGTCGAGGTAGCCGGCCGCGTCCCCGACCAGCAGGACCCGGCCGGCCACCCGGTGCCGGACATCCTGGCGCAGCGGCCCGGCGCCCCGGACGTTGCTGGCCGGCTCGGCCCCGGCCAGCCGGTCCCGCAGGGCCGGGAAGGCGGCCAGCCGGGCTGCGAAGCCGCCGGGGCCGCCGCCGAGCACCGCCACCCCGACCAGGTCATCGGCGACCGGCGTGACGTAGGCCTCGGCTCCCGGCGCCCAGTACACCTCGACCAGGTCGCTCCACGGCACCAGGCGGTAGTGTCGGCGCAGGCCGAACCGCACGTGGCGGGGCGGCGGCGGGTCCAGCGCGCAGGCCCGCCGGATGGCCGAGTGCAGCCCGTCGGCGGCGACCAGGTAGCGGGCCGCCACGCCGGCCGCGGCCACGCCGCCGGTGCTGGGGGTGAACCCGGTCACCCGGACCGGCCGGACCGGGATGGCGAGTTCGGCGGCCCGCGCCGCTAGCGCCGCGTGCAACGCCGTGCGCCGCACGCCCAGCCCCGGGCCGCGGCGGAAGACCGCGTCCGCGCGGCGGCGGTCGTCCAGGTAGCGGATCCCGCGGAACGGATGCCCGGTGGGGCGGACGCCGATGGCCGCCAGCCGCGCGACCGCCGACGGCATCAGGCCCTCACCGCACGCCTTGTCGATCGGCCCGGGGCGCGGTTCCGCCACGGTGACGGACAGGCCGGCCTGCGCGCACCGGATCGCGGTCGCCAGTCCCGCCGGGCCGCCGCCCACGACCAGCACGTCGATCATGGCGCCGCCGCGGCCAGCGCCCGCGTCTCGCAGCGCAGCCGGACCGTGAGCAGCACGGCGTTGGCCGCGGTGAAGGTGCACGCCGTGATCCAGGCCGAGCCGGCCAGCGGCAGCGCCGCGCCTTCCACCACAACCGCGACGTAGTTCGGGTGCGCGAACCACCGGTACGGGCCGGTCCGGGCCAGGGGCATCGCGGGCATGACGATGACCCGCGCGGTCCACCGCGGGCCCAGTGTGGCGATGCACCACCAGCGCAGCGCGTTGGCCGCCACGACCAGGACGATCATCGGCCAGGCCAGGGCCGGGATGAACGGCCGGTGCAGGAGCAGTGGCTCGGCCCAGCACCCGATCAGCAGCCCGGTGTGCAGCGCGACCATGACGGGAAAGTGCCCCCGGCCGTACTCCACGCCGCCCTGGCGCAGGCTCGCGGCGGCGTGCCGCTGCGACACCACGAGTTCCGCCACCCGCTCGAAGGCGATGAGGACGAGCAGCGTGTAGTAGACAGCCACCGGGTACCTCCTGACCGCTGCCCGGTCACCACTGCAGCAGCACCAGCTCGGCGCTGACCCCGGGCCCGAGCCCGATCATCAGGCCGGCCGATCCCCCGGGCGGCGGGCAGGTGTCCATGGTCTGTTCCAGGATGTGCAGGACGGAGGCCGAGGACAGGTTCCCGGCCTCGGCGAGCGAGCGTCGGCTCAGCGCCACGGCGCTGTCGGGCAGCTTGAGGCTGTGCTGGATGGCGTCGAGGACCTTGGGGCCGCCGGGATGGCACACCCAGCGGCTGATCTCATCGACGGTCAGCCCGTGGTCGGCCAGGAAGGCGCTGACGCCCTCGCCGAGCTGGCGCTCGACCACGTCGGCCAGGTCCGCCGTGAGGCAGATGCGGAAGCCGTCCGAGCCCAGCCGCCACCCCAGCGTGTCGCCGCTGTCCGGGTACACCGCGCTGCGCGAGGCCACCACGCGGGGAGCCGTGCTAGCCCGGGGGGGCCACCCCCCGGAACCCCCCACCATCTGCGCGCGGTCGTCGCCGGTGGCGACCAGCGCTACCGCGCCGTCGCCGAACAGGCCGCTGGCCACCAGGTCGGCCGTGCTGACCGACCCGGTCGGCCAGCTGAGCGAGCAGAGCTCGACGGCCAGCAGCGCGGCGGTGTGCCGCGGCCAGGCCAGCAGGTAGTCGTGCAGCCGTCCCAGCCCGGCCGCGCCCGCCACGCAGCCCAGCCCGAACACCGGCAGCCGCTTGACGTCGGGCCGCAACCCGAGCCGGGGAATCAGCCGCGCGTCCAGCGACGGCACCGCGACGCCGGTCACCGAGGTGACGATCAGCAGGTCCAGGTCACCCGCGGCCAGCCCGGCCGCGTCCAGCGCGCCGCGCAGCGCCCGCTCCCCCAGGGCCGTCGCCTCGTCGATATAACGGTCGTTGACCGGGCCGACACCGCGCAGGCCGGCGTACTCCGGCAGCGGGAGGATGGTGTGCCGGGTCTGCACGCCGGCGTTGCCGTGCAGCCGTTCCAGCAGGGCGCGCTGGGCCCTGTTCAGGCCGCTCAGCTCGGCGACCTTACGGCTGAGCACGGCCTGCGGGTGGCGGTGGGGCGGGAAGGCGGACTGCACGGCGGCGATCCTGGTCATGGCGGCAAAGTCCGCACGTGTATCCCTCCATGGACGGCGCCGGGCGAAGTGAGGTTCAGGTCAGCGTCTCCCCGCCCGCGGCGAATAGCGCGACGTCGATGGCCGCGATGCCGATGGCGGCCAGGAACGGCACCCGGCCGGAACTGCGGGCACCGACCACCCCGAGCAGGGCGGCCGCCGCCAGCCCCGCCACGGCGATCCACCGCCGGGCCGGGCTGGCCGCCGCCAGCAGCAGCACCGACGCGAGCAGCAGCAGCGCCAGCGCGATCATCCGGACGGCGCCGGGCCCCCAGCGGGCGGCCACCTGCTGGGGCAGGCCGTCCACCCCGGTGGCCCGGTCCCCGGCGAGGTCGGGCAGCACGTTGGCGAAATGGGCGCCCAGGCCGACCGCGGCCGCGGCCACCGTCACGGGCCAGGCGGGCCACGGATGGCCGGGCAGCGTGCTGGCCGCGTAGGCCGGGATCGGGCCGAACCCGGCGACGTACATCAGGCCGGACGCGAGCGTGGCCTTCAGCCCGGCGTTGTAGGCCCACGCCGCCCCGACGATCACCACGAGGATGAGGAAGGTGGCGACGCTGATGGCCAGGGCCATGGCCAGGCCGGCCGCCAGCGCGGCGGCGGCCGCGGTCCACACGGCGCGGGCGCTGATGGCACCGGTGGCCACCGGCTTGTCGGTCCGCCCCGCCGCGGCGTCCCGCCGGGCGTCGAAAGCGTCGTTGGACCAGCCGACCGAAAGCTGGCCGGCCAGCATGGCCGGGGCCACCAGCACGGGGCCGAAGCCGTGCGGCGCGGCCTGCGCCGCGAGCAGAGTGGCCATGGCCGTGATCGCCAGCGAAGGCCCCGGGTGACTGGCGGTGACAAGCGCTCGCACGCGGCTCATGGGCAGGGAAAAACCGTCCGTAGGTAAATCGTGGGCGTCCGGCCTCCCGGCGGACCTGCCCGGAGCGGTGCTGCTGAAATGAAATGCTAACTTAATGCGGCTTTACCTGAAAGGCGCCAACCCGGCTGAGTGGCTGGCCCTGCGGGCCGGCCTGGTCCCGGTCGCCGCCGCCGAGGCGTGGGGCGGGATGGCCCTGTCCGGGACGCTCACCGCGGCCGTCGCCACCGGCCTCACCGCCCGCCTGGCGCAGCGGCCGGCCACCGCCGCGGAGCTCGCCGCCGACCTGGGACTCGATCCGGTGCCCACCCGGCTGCTGCTGGACTGCCTGCGCTCGGGCGGCCACGTCTCCTGCCGGGGCGGGCGTTACCGGCTCAGCCGCTCGTCGCGGCGCTGGCTGGACCCGGACTCCGAGCTGTCGGTCGCGCGGTTCGTGGCGGGCACTGCCGACTACTGGCCCTGGTGGTCGCGGCTGGACGTGGTGACCCGCAGCGGCCAGCCTGCCGGGCACCACGGCGCCCCGCCCGGCGATCCGTACTGGCGGCGGTACATCGGCGGTCAGCTCGATCTGGCCCGGCTCAGCGCGGTCGAGGTGGCCAGGAAGCTGCGGCTGCCCGGCGAGCCGCGCTCGCTGCTCGACATCGGCGGCGGCCACGGCTGGTACGCCGCGCAACTGTGCCGCCGCCACCCGCACCTCACCGCGACCGTGCTGGACCTGCCCGGCAGTGCGGCGATCGGCCGGGAGATCATCGCGAACGCCGGGATGGCGGGCCGGGTGCTGTTCCGCGACGGCGATGCCACCACCGATGACCTGGGCCGCGGCTACAACGCCGTGCTCTGCTTCAACCTGGTGCACCACCTGGCGCCGGAGCAGATCATCCGCCTCTTCGGCCGGATCCGCGAAGCGCTGGCGCCGGGCGGGGCACTGGCGGTCATGGACGCCTTCGCCGACCCGGCCCGCCGCCAGTCGGCCGCCGCGAACGTCCTCGGGCTGTTCGTCTACCTCAGCTCCGGGTCCCAGGTGCGCACTCCGGCCGAGTTGCGCGGCTGGCTCCGCGACGCCGGCTTCGGTGCGCCGCGCCGGATCCGCATTCTCCGGATTCCCGGGCAGGCCATGTACGTGGTCCGTAAGCCCGCCGGGTAAACGCTGCGCCAGGGAAACGCTGCGCCGGGGAAACCATTGACCCGGAGGAGGGCGGCAGCACCGCATGGCGGCAAAGCTGAGTTTCGTTATTCGCGGACCTAATTCGGGGCGTCACCGGATTATCGCCGGCGCAGCCCCGCGATCAGCAGATCGGCGAACTGGCCGGCGAGTTGCTCGACCGACAGCTCGCCATCGGGTGAATACCAGACGTAGGCCCAGTTCAGCATGCTGGTCAGGGCGATACCCGTGACGCGCACGTCCACCGGGCGGAATTCCCCCGATTCGATGCCGCGGCGGATCACGCTGCGCAGCCCGTCCTCCCAGCGGTCCCGGCTGTCGATCACGGCCTGCTGCCGCTCCGGGCTCAGGTTCCGCCACTCGTGGAAGAAGACGGTGGCCCGCTCGCCGTTCTCGGCGATGAGCCGCAGGTCCCGCAGGGCGATCTCGTACAGTTGCCCGGCGGCCGTGCCGCCCTGGGCCAGGACTTCGGACATGTCCTGCTCGGACCGGAGCATGATGCTGTTGACGATCCGGTGCAGCAGGTCTTCCTTGCTCTCGATGTGCACGTAGAGGCTTCCCGCATGGACCCCCACGGCGCGGCCGATGTCCCGCATGGACGTCCCCCGGTAGCCCTGCCGCGCGAACAGGGCGGCCGCGATCTCCACGATGACCGCGAGGTGATCGGTGGGCGGGGCGGCACGATCTGCCATTCGCTGATTACACACCAAGATCCAGCCGTCACGCCAACCATGCAACAACTGTTTGTTGACCGGCCTGGCACAGCGTGGCTACAGTAACCGGGGGCAGCCGGGCAGCTCAGCCAGGACCCGGGCAGCTCAGCCAGGACCCGGGCAGCCAGGGAGGTCAGCCAGGCGTGCCGCACGATGACATGGACCAGCGCACCGTCGGCCCCGGGCCGGGCGGCCAGGCCGCCGCACTCACCGCGTTCGCCGAGCGGTGGGCGCCCGGCTTCGGCACGGCACCGGGAGCCCGGCCGTGACCGGCTCGCGCCCGGTGTCCGGGCGCTGGTTCGAGCAGCTGCCGGTCGGCACGAAGGTCGCGCACGTGACCCGGCGCACGGTGACCGAGACCGACAACGTCCTGTTCACCACGATGACCATGAACCCGGCGCCGATGCATCTGGACGCCGAGTACGCGGCGCACAGCGAGTTCGGCCGCCTGCTGGTGAACAGCATGTTCACCGCCGCGCTGGTGGTGGGCCTGTCGGTGCCGGAGCTGACCCTGGGCACCATCATCGCCCAGGTCGCCCTGTCCGACGTGGAGTTCCCCGCGCCGGTCTTCGCGGGTGACACCATCCGGGTGGAGACTGAGGTGGTCGCGGCCCGCCGGTCCCGGTCGCGGCCCCGCGCCGGGGTGGTCGTCTTCGAGCACCGGGCGTTCAACCAGCGGGATGAGCTGGTCTGCCGGATGCGCCGGACCGGCCTCATGCACACCGATCCAGCCGGGGGCGCGCCGGGCCACCCGGGGCGGCCGGCATGACCGACGTGTCCCGGGCCACCGCCGCGGCCCTGGCCGGCGGGGACGCCACCCGCTGGCCCAGCAAGCTGCCGGTACGCGACCGGGTCGGCCTGCTGCTCGACCCGGGCAGCTGGTCCGAGGACGGCCTGCTGGCCAGCGCGGACAGCAGCGGGCTGCCGGCCGACGGGGTGCTCACCGGGGCCGGGACCGTCGAAGGCCGCCCGGTGGCGGTCATCGCGCACGACTTCGCCGTCAAGGCGGGTTCCTGGGGCGCGCTGACCTGCGAAAAACAGATCCGGATCCTGGAGCGGGCCGACCGGGACCTGCTGCCGGTGTTCTACCTGGTGGACTCGGCGGGCGGGCGGCTGACGGACCAGCTCGGCTTCTTCCCCGGCGCGCGCGGGGCAGCACGGATCTTCCACCTCCAGGTGCAGCTGTCCGGCCGGGTCCCGCAGATCTGCTGCCTGTTCGGGCCGTCCGCCGCGGGCGGCGCTTATATGCCGGCCTTCACCGACTGGGTCGGCATGGTGGCGGGCAACGCCTCGATGTACCTCGCCTCGCCGCGGGTGGCCGAGAAGGTCACCGGAGAGCGCACCACCCTAGAGGAAATGGGTGGCGCCATGATGCATGCCACCGTCTCCGGATGCGGAGACGAGGTGTTCACCGAGGACTGGGGAGCCATCGCCGCCGCCCGGCTGCTGCTGTCCTACCTGCCCGGCAGCTGGCGGGACCGGCCCGCCCCGGCGCCCCCGGCGCCCCCGGCACTCACGTCCTGGCCGGCCGGGCTGATCCCGGCGGACCCGAACGCCGCCTACGACGTCCTGTCGGTCATCCGGCGGCTGGTGGATGAGGGCAGCTTCTTCGAGATCAAGGCCCGGTGGGCCCGGGAAATGGTCACCGGCCTGGCCCGGGTCGAGGGCCGCACCGTCGGCATCGTGGCCAACCAGCCCTCGGTGCGCAGCGGCGCCATCTTCGTGGACTCCGCCGACAAGGCCGCCCGGTTCATCTCACTGTGCGACGCGTTCAACATCCCGCTGGTCTTCCTGCAGGACGTGCCGGGGTTCATGGTCGGCGTGGCGGTGGAACGCCAGGGCATCATCCGGCACGGCGCCAAGATGATCACGGCCATGTCCAGCGCGGCGGTGCCCAAGTTCACCGTGGTGCTGCGCAAGGCGTACGCGGCCGGTTTCTATGCCATGTGCGCGCCGGGTTTCGAGCCGCGCGCCACCCTGGCCCTGCCGACCGCGTCCATCGGCACCATGTCGGCCGAGGCCTCGGTCAACGCGGTGTACGCGAACAAGATCGCCGCCATCGGGGACCCGGCCGAGCGGGCCGCGTTCGCCGCCGAACGCCGCGCCGAGCAGGAAGCCGACTTCAACCTGCTGCGGATGGCCAGCGAGCTGATCGTGGACGCCGTCGTCGAGCCAGCGGCGCTGCGCGCCGAACTGGCCGGGCGGCTGCGCGCCGTGGACGGCTGGGAACGGCCCGCCCCCCAGCGCCACCACGTGGTCAGCCCGGTGTAGCGGCCATGAGCACGCAGCCCTTCACGCCGCGCAGCCTGCTCTTTGTGCCCGGGTCGCGGCCGGACATGATCGCCAAGGTGCCCCGGTGGCGGCCCGACGCGGCGGTCATCGACCTCGAGGACGCGGTGCCCGCGGATGGCAAGGACGCGGCCCGGGAGGCGGGCCTGGCCGCGGCGGCCGGCCTGGACCTGCCCGGCACGGCCGTGCTGGTGCGGGTCAACCCGGTGGGCTCCCCGTGGTTCGCCGCCGACCTGCGGGCCGTGGCCGGCGCGCGGGTGGACGGCGTGGTGCTGCCCAAGTACGCCTCGGCCGGCGCGCTGGCCGGCGTCCGCGCGGCGCTGCCGTCCGGCGCCCTGATCGTGGCCGGGGTGGAGACGGCGCGGGGCGTGGCCGGCTGCCGTGACCTGCTGGCCACGGGCGTCGACGCCGCCTACTTCGGCGCCGAGGACTACATCGCCGATCTCGGCGGGTGCCGGACGGAGACCGGCCTGGAGGTGCTCTACGCCCGCAGCGAGGTGGTGCTGGCCTGCCGGCTGGCCGGCCTCGGCGCCATCGACCAGGCCGTGACCGCCATCCGCGACGACGCGCGGTTCACCGCGGACGCGCGATCCGGGCGGTCCCTCGGCTACGCCGGGAAGATCTGCGTCCACCCGCAGCAGGTGCGGCTCGCCCACCAGGTGTTCGCTCCCTCGGCCGCCGAGGTCGGCCACGCCCGCGCCGTGCTGCGGGCGGCCGGGCAGGGGGTCGGCACCGTGGACGGCCAGATGGTGGACGAGGTGCACATCCGGATGGCGCAGCAGATCCTGGCCCGCGCCGGGAAACAGGCGGAGGACGGCCGATGAGGATGGCGGTGCCCGGGATGGGGAACCGACGGGTGCCCGGGGTGGCGGGCCGATGAGAGCCGGGCTGATGATCCCGCCCGGCAGCCCGCTGGCCGGGGTGCCGGCCCTGGCCCGGGAGGCGGAGCAGGCCGGGTTCGACTTCGTGGCCTGCGGCGAGCACGTGTTCTTCCACGGGCCGGCGCCGAATGCGTTCGTCGCCCTAGCCGCGGCGGCGGGCGCGACCGAGCGGATCCGGCTGCTCAGCGCGCTCACCATCCTGCCGCTCTACCCGGCCGCGCTGGCCGCCAAGATGATCGCCACCCTGGACGGGGTGTCCGGCGGGCGGTTCGAGCTGGGCGTGGGGGTGGGCGGGGAGTTCCCGCCCGAGTTCGAGGCGTGTGGCGTCCCGGTGGCCGAGCGCGGCCGCCGGGCCGATGAGGCGCTGGAGGTCCTGGGCGGGCTGCTGGCCGGCCAGCCGGTGCAGTTCAGCGGCCGCTACACCCGGCTGTCCGGCCAGCGGCTGGAACCGCCCCCGGTGCAGCAGCCGCGCCCGCCGGTCTGGGTGGGTGGCCGGCGGGAGGCCTCGATGCGCCGGGCCGGCCGGTACGCCGACGGCTGGCTGCCGTACCTGATCAGCCCGGAGCGGCTGGCCAGCGGCCTGGCCACCGCGCGGGAGGAAGCGTCCCGCCACGGCCGGCCCGCCACGGGCGTCCGCGGCGGCGTGTTCTGCTGGTCGGTGGTGGCCGCCGACGGGCACTGGGCCCGGCGCACCGCGGCGGACGTGGTCAGCGCCATCTACCAGCAGGACCTGCGCCCACGGGCGGGGCAGTACCTGCTGGCCGGGAACCCGGCCGAGGTGCGCGCCCGGCTCGGCGAGTACGCGGCGGCCGGCGCCGGGACGGTCGTATTCGCTCCCGCCTGCGGCCCGGACGACGCCGGCCAGGTCATCCGCACCTTCGCCGAGGACGTGCTCCCCCAGGTGCGCGACCTGCCACCCGAAGCCAGCCACCGTGCCTGAGCTGACCCGGGTCCTGGTGGCCAACCGCGGCGAGATCGCGGTGCGGATCATCCGGGCCGCCCGGGACGCCGGACTGGCCAGCGTGGCCGTGTACGCCGGCCCGGACAGCGGCGCCCGGCACGTCCGGATGGCCGACGAGTCCTGGCCGCTGCCCGGGACCGGGCCGGCCGAGACGTACCTGTCCGTGGCCGCGATCCTGGCCGCGGCGCAACGGACCGGCGCCGACGCGGTGCACCCGGGCTACGGCTTCCTGGCCGAGAGCGCCGACTTCGCGCAGGCCGTGGTGGATGCCGGGCTCACCTGGATCGGCCCCCCGCCGCAGGCGATCCGCGACCTCGGCGACAAGGTCACCGCCCGGCGGATCGCCGAGCGCGTGGGTGCCCCGCTCGTCCCCGGCACGGCGGGCACCGTGGCCGGCCCGGACGACATCGCCGCCTTCGCGGCCGAGCATGGTCTGCCAGTCGCCATCAAGGCGGCCTTCGGCGGTGGCGGGCGTGGTTTCCGGGTGGCCGACACGATGGCCGAGATCCCGGAGCGCTACGAGTCCGCCCGCCGCGAGGCGCTGGCCGCGTTCGGCCGGGGCGAGTGCTACGCCGAGCGCTACCTGGACCAGCCCCGCCACGTGGAGGCGCAGGTGCTGGCCGACCAGCACGGCACGGTCATCGTGGCCGGCACCCGCGACTGCACCCTGCAGCGGCGGCACCAGAAGCTGGTGGAGGAGGCGCCCGCGCCGTTTCTCACCGGGCCGCAGCGGGCCCGGCTGCGCTCTTCGGCCCGGGCCATCTGCCGGGCCGCGGGCTACGCCGGGGCGGGGACGGTCGAGTACCTGCTCGGCCGGGACGGCACCCTGTCCTTCCTCGAAGTCAACACCCGGCTGCAGGTCGAGCACCCGGTCACCGAGGAGACGACCGGGATCGACCTGGTGCGCGAGACGTTCCGGATCGCCGCGGGCGAGCGGCTGCGGCTGAGCGAGGACCCGGCCCCCCGCGGGCACGCGTTCGAGTTCCGGATCAACGCCGAGGACCCGGCCCGGGACTTCCTGCCCGCCCCGGGCCGGATCACCGCGCTGGTGCTGCCCGAGGGCCCGGGGGTGCGGGTCGACTCCGGGGTCCAGGCGGGCGACGAGGTGGACGGGCGGTTCGACTCGATGCTGGCCAAGCTGATCGTCACCGGCGCGGACCGCGAGCAGGCGCTGCAGCGCAGCCGGCGCGCGCTGGACGAGCTGGCCGTGGCGGGCCTGACCACCGTGGTGCCCTTCCACCGGGCGGTGGTCCGGGACCCCGCGTTCACCGCGGCCGGGCCGGATGGATTCGCCGTGCACACCCGCTGGATCGAGACCGGCTTCCGGCTGCCCGGCGGGGCGGCGGGCCGGGCGGGCGGGCCGGACGGGCCGGACGGGCCGCAGACCAGGACGGCGGACCTGGTGGGCGTGCTGGTGGGCGGGCGGCGGATGGCGGTGCGGCTGCCCGGGCTGGCCGCCCTGGGGCCGGCGGCGCACGGCCTGGCCGCGCGCGCCCAGGCGGCGGCCGGCCCGGCCCGGCCCGCGGCGGCGAACCCGGGCGGTGCGGTCCTCGCGCCCATGCAGGGCACCGTGACCAAGGTGACGGCGCAGGAGGGCCAGCCGGTGGCACCCGGGGACGTGATCGCCGTGGTCGAGGCGATGAAGATGGAGAACCCGGTCACCGCGCACCGGGCCGGGACGGTGACCGGGCTGGGCGTGGCGCCCGGCGACGCCGTCACCCAGGACCAGGTGATCTGCGAACTGACCTGACCGCCAGGCCGGCGTACCCTCACCGGGAGGCACTCAGCGGACGGACGGTGAGCATGGCTGATCCCCGGCCTGGCGCGAGCGCGCACGTGGCGCGCAAGCGCGCCGAGCGCATCCGCCGCGCCGAGGAGGAGGCGGCGCGGGTGTTCGCCGAGCGCGGCTACGAGGGCGCCGGCTTCGAGGAGATCGCCTGGCCGGGGGTTGCGCGGCCCCAGCCTCTACCACTACTTCCCGTCCAAGGAGGAGATGTTCCTGGCCTGCGTGGAGCACTCCGCGACGGAGGTCGCGCACCGGCTGCAGGCCATCGCCGCCACGGGGGACCCGCCAGCCGTGCGGCTGCGGCGGATGTTCGCCGAGCAGGTGCTGATCGAGACGCGCGACTACCCCGCGTTCGTCCCCCTCTTCCTCAAGATGTACGTCCCGGTGCCGCGGATCCAGGCCCGGCTGGCCGAGCTGAAGCGGGCGCACGGCGACATCATCCGCCGGGTCGCGGCGCAGTGCGCGGCCGGGGCCGGGCTGGACCACGGGCAGGCCAGGGTGGCGCTGATGGCGGCGTTCGGGGCGCTGGCCTACATCCCGGAGTGGTACTCCCCGGCCGGCCCGATGAGCCCGGAGCAGCTGGCCGAGTCGCTGTCCGCCACGCTGGTGGCGCCGTTCCTGCCCGCCGGCCAGTCACCCCCGGCGCTGCCCGCCGGCCAGCCGCCGGGCCAGCCCCGCGGGGTGGCACGCCGGGCCCGGGCCGAAAAATCTAGTTGTGACTTGAAAAAATAACCGGCCCGGGGGCAGGCTGGACCTGTCCCCACACCGGGACGGCCCCACACCGGGACGGTCCCACACCGGGACGGTCCCCACGCCGAGACAGGGAGCCCGCGGATGACCAGCACGCCAGGCACGGACGAAGCGGGCGGCATCGTGGACGTGCCGTGGGCGCTGACCGACGAGCACCGCGCCTGGCGGAAGGCGATGCGGGAGTTCGCGCTGGATGTGATCGCGCCGGAGGCCGGGCGCCGCAGTATCGAAGCGCGGTTCGACCCGGACCTGGTGCGGGCGGCCGGGAAACTCGGGCTGTTCGGCCTCCTAGTGCCCGCCGAGCTCGGCGGGTCCGGCGCGGACGTGCGGACGCTGTGCCTGGCCATCGAGGAACTCGCGGCGGTGGACGCCTCGTTCGCGGTCACCGTGCACGTCCAGGCGATCAGCGCCGCGCTGCTGGCCCGGCTAGCCGGTGACCGCGACGACCTGGCCGGGGTGATCCGGGCGGCGGCGGCCGGGGAGACGTTCGTGGCGTTCGGGCTGACCGAGCCCTCGGGCGGCTCCGACGCCGGGAATATCAGCACCACCGCGGCCCGGGACGGTTCCGGCTGGGTCATCAACGGCGCCAAGCAGTTCATTACGAACAGCGGCACGCCGTTTTCGCGTTATGTGACGCTGTTCGCCCGGACCGGCGCGGGGCGGCCCGGGCGGCCGGAGGTATCTGCGCTGCTGGTGCCGCTGGACGCGCCGGGGGTGACGGTGGCCCCGGCCTACGCCAAGCTGGGCTGGCGCGCCTCCGACACCCACCCGCTGTACTTCGACAACGTGCGGGTGCCCGCGGCGGCGCTGCTCGGCGGGACGGGGGCCGGGTACCGGGAGGCGCTGCAGTTCCTCACCTGGGCCCGGCTGCCGATCGCGGCGATGAGCGTGGGGGCGGCCCGGGGCAGCCTGGAGGACACGCTGCGCTTCGTCGCCGACCGTGAGTCGTTCGGCCAGCCGCTGGGCGGCCACCAGGGGGTGGCCTTCGGGGTGGCGGACATCGCCGCGATGGCCGCGACCGCCCGGGTGCTCACCTACGACGCGGCCTGGAAGTTCGACCACGGCCAGCCCATCCGGCAGGAGGCGGCCATCGCCAAGCTGATGGCCTCCGAACTGGCCAACAAGGCCGCCTACCTGGCCACCCAGCTCCAGGGCGGCTACGGCTTCATCCAGGAGACGAGCGCGACCCGGCACTACGCTGACGCCCGGATCCTCACGATCGGCGAGGGCACCTCCGAGGTGCAGCGGATGCTGATCGCCCGCGGTCTCGGGCTGCCGGTCTGAGCCACGGCCGCCCTGAACTTCCCGTGCCATGACAACGCCGTCAGCGGGCGAGTGAGGAGATGCACCGATGGACGTCCCGAGCCTCATGCGCCAGGCCGCCCAGATCTACGGCGGCCGTACCGCGATCATCACCGAGCAGCGCACGCTGACCTTCGTGCAGGCGTGGGACCGCGGTGTCCGGGTGGCCAACGCGCTCCGGGCGCTCGGCGTCCAGCCGGGCGACCGGGTGGCCGGCCTGGAGGACAACAACCTCGGCGCCGCGGACCTGTTCCTCGGTGCCGCCATCGCGGGCGCGGTCCGGGTCCCGCTGTACGCGCGCAACGCGCGCCGGTCGCACGCGCAGATGCTGGAGCAGACCGCCGCCCGCGTCGTGCTCACCGACCAGGTGTACGCGGACACCGTGGCCGGCCTGGAGCGGGAGATCCCGGCGCTGGAGCACGTCATCGTCCGCGATGACGGCTACGAGGACTGGCTGGTCGCCCAGCCCGCCGCGGACCCGATGGTCGAGGTCTGGCCGGACGACTGGTACATCATCCGGCACTCGGCCGGGACCACCGGGCGGCCCAAAGGGGTCGGCTACACCCAGCACGACTGGCTGGTGAACTGCCGCAACTGGTTCTACCGGCTGGCCCCGCTGCGGCTGAGCAGCGTGGTCGGTCACGCGGGCCCGATCTCGCACGCCTCCGGCTACCTGTTCCTGCCGACCTGGCTGCACGGCTCGGCCAACCTGCTGTTCGGCGCGTTCGAGCCGGAGAAGGTATTGCGGATGATGCGGGACCACCGGGTCAGCCACATGTTCGCCGCGCCGTCGATGCTGCCGCCGCTGTGCCGGCACCCGCTGGCCACCAAGGAGGACTGGCCCGCCCTGAAGACCGTCCTGGTCGGCGGCGCGCCGATCACCGACGCCACCGCGCTCCGGGCCCGCGACGTCTTCGGCGACGTGCTGTACCAGGTGTTCGGGCAGACCGAGGCGGTACCGCTGACGGTAATGACCCCGGAGGAGTGGTTCGCCGAACTGCCTGACGCCAACCCGCTGCGGGCGGCCGGGCGGGTGCTGCCGTTCGCGCTCATCGAGATCCGCGACCCCGAGGGGAACGCCCTGCCGATCGGCGCGGAGGGCGAGATCTACGCCAAGGTCGAGGCGCAGATGCGCGGGTTCTGGGAAGACGACGAGCTGACCCCGCGGCGGCTCATCGACGGGTGGGTCCGCACCGAGGACATCGGGCGGCTGGACCACTACGGGTACCTGTACGTCCTCGACCGGGCCGACGACATGATCGTTTCCGGCGGGTTCAACATCTGGCCGGCCGAGCTGGAGACCGTCATCGCGGACCACCCGCAGGTGCGGGAGGTCGCCGTGTTCGGCATCCCGCACGAGGCGTGGGGCGAGACGCCGATGGCGGTGTGCACGGTCGAGCCCGGCGCCACGGTGACGGAGCCGGAGATCATCGCGCTGGTCACCGAGCGGCTCGGCTCGTACAAGAAGCCGTCCCGGGTCGGGTTCACCACCGAGCCGCTGCCCAAGAGCGTGGTCGGCAAGCTGCAGCGCAAGGTGCTGCGCGAGCCGTACTGGGCCGGTCGCGAGCGCCGCGTCGGCGGCGCCTGACCACGCCGGGGACCCTTGGCGGGGGCCCGCCCCGGCCGGGGCCCCGGTCCCGGCCGGAGCGGAGTGATCACGCCAGGCCGCGCTCGATCGGGCAGGTCATGCCGCGCCCACCGCGCAGCCGTATCAGCGCGGCATACCTCCCCGGCCGCCGGGACCTCGGTCATGGCTGAGCCCGGCACTCATCGCGGGGCGGATCGCGCGGGCCGGCCAGCGGTGCGGCGGAAGCCGAGCCGGTTCCGCACGGCCACCACGCCCTCCGTGTTCCGGATCTCCTCGATCACGGCCGGCACCTGATCACGGCTCTCCACCTGGCCGGTGACGGTGACGACGCCGGACTGGACGGTCACGTCGAACGCTCCCGGGTCCGCGGCGAACTCCCCGGCGAGCAGATCCTTGATCACCTTTTCCCGGAGCTCGTCGTCGGGCTGGTCGAAGACGGCGAGCAGGTCCACCCGGCTCACGATGCCCACCAGGCGGCCCGCGGCGTTGACCACGGGCAGCCGCTTCACCCGGCGGTCGTGCATGAGCCGGGCGGCGTCCGCCACGCTGTCGTCGGGGTGGACCGTCACCGCCGGGGTGGTCATGAGGTCGGCGGCGGTCACCCCGGCCGCCTTCGCCCGCTCGCCGCGCCGCCCGGTGGCCACCAGGAACCCGGCCAGGGCCTCCTGGCCTACCTCCTTGAGCAGCAGATCCGCCTCGGACACCACCCCGACCAGGCGGTCGGCCGCGTCGAGCACGGGGAAGGCGCTCACGTGCAACTGTCGCATCACCCCGACGATGTCCTTGTAGTCCGCCGTTTCCCGGATCGACACGACGTCCTGCGTCATGACGTCCCGCACCCGACTGTCCATCCTCATCACCCCAGCCAGATCCGCCCTCACCGCCGGTCATCCGGCACGACCACCACCGGGCAGTGCGCGTGGTGCAGCACCTCGGTGCTCACCGAGCCGACCAGCAGCCGCTGCACCGGGTTGGTGCCCCGCGAGCCCACCACCACCAGGTCGGCGTCCGCTGAGGCCTGGATCAGCGCCTCGGCCGGAAACCCGTTGACCGAACGCACTGTGACCAGCGCGGCCACGGAATCGCCGAACTCGGCCGCGGCCTTCGCGACTGCTTCCTCGGCTACCCGCCGGGCCCGCTGCACGGCGGCCTCATCCGCCGGGACGACGATCGGGTGACCGGTCCAGGCGCTGGCCGGCGCCGGGTGCACAGCCAGCACGGTGAGCAGGGCCCGGCGGGCGGCCGCCTCGCGCATCGCCCAGCGCAGTGCCAGCTTGGCCCCCGGAGACCCGTCGAAGCCGACCGTGATCCCAGCCATATCCCGGCTCCTTCCGCGCGGGCTCCAGCCCGGTGGCCGGAGGCCTCCGTCTCTACCGTCGCCGGGGCGGCCGCCGTGGGACCAGGGCCATCCGGGCCGCGGGACCGGGACCGTGGTCCCGGCGTCCGGTAGGCTTGGCGGGTCCTGGTGCCTGCGGGAGAGGTGCACAGTGCGCAGCTGAGCTCGCGATCATCGCGCGGTGGTCGCACACGTTGCCCGTGCCACGTCGGCTGCGACTACGAGGACGCTCATGCCCAGCCCCGCCACCCCCGCCCCCTCGGTGACCTGCTCCGCACTGGGCTTCGCCTGGCCCGGCGGCGCCCGCGTATTCGACGGCCTGTCACTGCGCACCGGCCCCGGCCGCACCGGCCTGGTCGGCGCGAACGGCACCGGGAAGTCCACCCTGTTGCAGCTGCTGGCCGGCCAGCTGCAGCCCAGCGGCGGCTCGGTGACCGTGACCGGCCGTCTCGGCTACCTGCCGCAGGACATCACGCTGGACACAGCGCTGCGCACCGACCAGGCCCTGGGTATCGCCGCGCGGCGCGCGGCGCTGCACGCCATCGAGGCCGGGGACGCCCGGGACGAGCACTTCGAGACGATCGGCGACGACTGGGACGTCGAGGAGCGGGCCCTGGCCACGCTAGGTTCCCTCGGCCTGGGCGAGGCCGGGCTGGACCGCACCGTGGGGCAGCTGTCCGGCGGGGAGACCCACCTGCTGGCCCTGGCCGCGCTGTTGCTGCAGCACCCCGACGTGCTGCTGCTGGACGAGCCGACCAACAACCTGGACCTGTTCGGGCGGCAGCGGCTCACCGCCGCCGTCGAGGCGTGGCATTCCGGCGTGCTGATCGTGGTCAGCCACGATCGTGACCTGCTGGAGCACGTGGACCGCATCGCCGAGCTGCACTCCGGCACCCTGACCTGGTACGGCGGCGGCTGGTCAGGCTACGCCGGCGCGCTCGCCACCCAGCCGGAGGCGGCCGGCCGGGCGCTCCGGACCGCGGCCGCCGAGGAGCGCCGGGAGCAGCGCGAACTGCGTACCACCCAGACCCGGCTAGCCCGCCGCCAGCGCAGCGGCGCGAGAACGGCCGCCCAGGGCGGCATCCCGCGGGCCGTGGCCGGCGCCCGTCAGCGGTCCGCGCAGGAATCGGCCGGGCGGATCGAGGGCGTGCACGCTGGGCGGCTCGCCGCGGCCCGCGAGGGCCGGGAGCAGGCCGCCGAGGCGGTCCGCGACGACGCCGAGATCCGGGTGGACCTGCCGCAGACCGCGGTGCCCGCCGGCCGCACGGTGCTGCGGCTGGCGCGGCTGTGTCCCCGGTTCGGCCCGCTGCAGGAAGTCAGCCTGGAACTGCG
The DNA here is from genome assembly GCA_963837515.1 of uncultured Actinomycetes bacterium. Lineage (GTDB taxonomy): Bacteria > Actinomycetota > Actinomycetes > Streptosporangiales > Streptosporangiaceae > RYN-230. Next base: position 149,141 of record CAWINT010000005.1, on the reverse strand, counting down.
CGGCCCCGAGCGCGTCGCCCTGGCCGGGCGCAACGGGGCCGGGAAGACGGCACTGCTGCGCACCATCACCGGGGAACTCCCGCCGCGCTCGGGCGAGGCCACCGCGTTCGTCCCGCTCCGGTTCCTGCCGCAGCGGCTGGACGTGCTCGACGGGGCGGCGAGCGTCGCGGCCAACGTCGCGCGGCTGGCCCCCGGGGTCACCGGCAACCAGATCCGGGCCCAGCTGGCCCGGTTCCTGTTCCGGGGCAGCCGGGCCGACCAGCTGGCCGGCACGCTGTCCGGCGGGGAGCGGTTCCGGGCCACGCTCGCTGCCCTGCTGCTGGCCACCCCCGCCCCGCAGCTGCTGATCCTGGACGAGCCGACCAACAGCCTCGACCTGGCCAGCGTGCGCCAGCTGACCAGCGCACTCGCCTCGTACCAGGGCGCCCTGCTCATCGCCAGTCACGATCTGCCCTTCCTCGAAGCGGCAGGCATCACCCGCTGGCTGATCGCCGGCGACGGGCTGCGGGAGACCACTGCGGAGGAACTCCGTGAGCCCGCGGGCTGGCGGCCGGACGGGCCCGCGTTCAGCTGAACGGCTCTTCTGATTCGCCCGTTGTACGAGTGGGCCCCACCACGACTGCCGAGACGGGATTGCCGATGTCGGTTGCTGCCTTGTTCACCTGGCTGATCACCGCGACCGGCGGGCTGTACCTGCTGGCCATCTGGCTCATCGAATACGACCGCGAGTTCCAGGCGGTGGTGGCCACCCGGCTGCCGGTGCCGGTGATCAGCGCGCACGCGCTGCTGGCCGTGACGGGTCTGGCCTTGTGGGCGGCGTACCTGCTCACGGACGCGGCCCGGCTGGCCTGGGCCGCCGCGCTGATCCTGGCCGTCGTGGCCGCCCTGGGGGTCACGATGGGGATCCGCTGGATCACGGTGTACCGGACGGCGGCGCCGCGAGCCGCCCCGCTCGCATCCGGCGCCCAGGCCGCGGTCCCGCCGGAACGCCACTTCCCGCTGCCGGTCGTCATCGGGCACGGCGTGTTCGCCGCCGCGACCATCACGCTGGTCGTGCTCACCGCCTTCGGCGAGGGCGGCAGCTGAGCCACGCCCGGTCCAGTGGGGAGCCCGGTCCAGTTCCGGTTAGGGCTGGAGTTCGCGGGCCCAGGATCACCGCCGCGCCGAACGGCCCGGCCGGTTGGCCCGGAGCACCGGGACGTCCGTCCCTGGAGCTCCCGCGCCGTGCTGGAGAGCATGGTTGGTAGCGGGTCCAGGTCTGCAGCCGGTGGCGTGGCTCCGGACCACCCGGGCCCGGCAAGGAACAGGCCCGAAGCGGACGCTTCGGTTAGCCTGAGATTGGGGGCGGAGATGACATCCGCAACGCTCAAGCCGGCTAAGGGCACCGGTGGGCACCACCGCGCAGAGGGCTACGGCCTGGTGATTTTCGCGGCCGTCGTGCTCGGCATGGTCGGAATCTTCAACCTGATTGACGGGATCGCCGCCGTCGCGAACTCGCACGTCTTCGTGGCCGGTGCCCACTACGTGGTGGGCGACCTGCGCAGCTGGGGCTGGGTCACGCTCATCCTGGGCGCGCTGCAGGTCCTGGCCGCCTTCGGCGTGATGGCTGGCAACCAGCTCGCCCGCTGGTTCGGGGTCGCGGTGGTCGGTCTCAGCGCCATCGCCATGATGTTCTTCATCCCGGCGTACCCGCTCTGGGCCCTGGTGATCATCACCATCGACGTGGTCGCGCTCTACGGGCTCTGCGCCTACGGCAGCCGCGGCAACCTCGCGGCCTGATCCCTGCCGCCTCCGGGCCGGGCCGGCGCCGCCGTGCTGAGGACGGCGACGCCGGGCTCGGTCACGCCGGCCTCAGTGACGTCGAACCAGCAGTAGCCGCGCGCCGAACAACTCCAGCCGTGCCAGCAGGCCGCTGAGCGCGGCCTGGTCGGGCAACGGGCCGTCCAGCACCGTCACCGCCGACTGCTTGCTGACCGTGAGGGACTCGTAGTCGAGCAACGCCTCGGGCGGCAGGATCCCTGCGACCCGGATCTCGAAGAAGTCACCTGACATCTGAGCCATCCGCATCCGTGCGCGTCGGGTGGCGCGCTGACGGATTCAGCATGCGGCCGCCCGGCCCGCGAACAGCCACCCGCGGGGGGTGAATCAGGCTCTCGGCCCACCGCCAGCCCGGCGCGGGCCAGCGGCGCAGCCGGTGCCGGGACCAGCGGGGCAACCGCCGGTGCCGGGACCAACGACCGATGCACTAGGCACCGATGGCCCTGAAAATCACTCTTCAGGGCTGTTGTGGTGAAGAAGAGTTCCAGCCGGAGAATCATGGCCAGGCCGCGCAGACGGGGGGATGTGCGATGCGGGCAGCTCCTGCGGATGCCGGCCTAGCGCCGCTGTATGTCACGCCGCTGGGAGACGGCCCCGTTCTCCGGGCCAAGCTTTCGGCCGTCGCGCGGGCGCAGGCGCTGCTCGCGGCGGGCGACCTGGCCTCCGCCCGCCAGGCGGCCGGACAGGCGCCGGGCCGGGAACGGGACCTCCCCGGCTACCTCCGGCTGGAGGCGCGGCTGCTCGACGCCGAACTGGCCTGCCGCCGCGGCGAGGCTGCGGCCGTCCGGCGGTCACTGGAGGAGGCGCTCCGGCTGGCCGGCCGGGAGCAGCTCCGGCTGTCCATCACCCTGCAAGGAGGCTGGATCAACCCGGTACTGCGGCAGGACGCGGCGCTGGCCGACGGCTTCCACCAGTTGTTCGGCCCGGGCGCCCCCGGCCCCGCGCGGGCCGCCACGCCGGGCCCGGCCCGGCCGGGCGTCCTGGAACCGCTCAGTGCCAGGGAACGGGAAGTGCTCGGCTACGCCGCCGGGATGCTGAACACCGCCGAGATCGCGGCCAGCATGTACGTCTCGGTGAACACGGTCAAGTCCCATTTCAAGAGCATCTTCCGCAAGCTGGGCGTGAGCCACCGGGGCGAGGCCGTCCGGCTGGCCCAGCAGGCCGGCCTGCTGCCGTCCGGGCTGGCGCGGTAGCGCACGGCCGGGCCTGACCGCGGTCTCGTCCCGGGCCCACCCGGCGAGGCCAGCCCACCTGGCGGGGCCAGGACTTTCGGCGGTCTTCGCGGGGCGGAGGTCGCTGCCGGCGCCGGGTGCTGCCGTGCCAGCCTGGCTCTAGGACCCGTGAATCAGCCGGATGTCCGCAGCTGGTGGCGCCTCGGCGTGGCCAGGCGAATTACTGGCTCCGGACTACGGCAGGTGCCGCCATGATCGCTGAAGACGCAAGACCCGGCTCGGTGGAGAACTGGACGCTTCGTTACGGCCGCGTGGCGCCGCACCAGGAAGGCCTCCGCGAGGCGCTGTGCACGCTGGGCAACGGCTACTTCGCCACCCGGGGGGCCGCGGCGGAGTCATCCGCCGACGGCGTGCACTACCCGGGTACTTACATCGCCGGGTGCTTCAACGAGCTGGAGACGGTGATCGCGGGCCGGGTGACCCGCAACGAGAGCATGGTCAACGCGCCCAACTGGCTCGTGCTGACGTTCGCGGCGGGGGACGGCCCGTGGCTGGGCAGCGACGGTGTCGAGGTGCTCGATGAGTGCACCGAACTCGACCTGCGCCGTGGGGTGCTGGTCTGGCGCCGCCGGGTCCGGGACCGCCTCGGGCACGAGACGCGGGTGACCAGTCGGCGGCTGGTGCACATGGGGGCCGCGCACCTGGCCGCGATCCAGCTGACCATCGTGCCGGAAAACTGGTCCGGGCAGCTGCGCATCCGGTCCGAACTCGACGGCACGGTGACCAACGACGGCGTCCCGCGGTACCGGGAGCTGGCCAGCCGTCACCTGCTGCCGGTCGCGACGGGCTGCCCGGCCGACGACACCATGCTGCTCACGGTGGAGACGAGCCAGTCGCACGTGCGGATCGCGGAAGCGGCGCGCACCCGGGTGCGGGGCCAGGGCGCGGCCACCGCGGCGCGGGTCGTGACCGAGCGCCCCGGCCGGATCGGCTCGGAGCTGACCGCGGAGGCGGCCGGTGGAGAGGCAGTAGTGGTGGAAAAGATCGTGTCGGTCGCCACCTCCCGGGACCGGGCCACCTCCGAGGCCGGCCGGGCCGCGGCCGGCTGGCTGGCCGGGGTGGGCTGCTTCGACGAACTGATGACCGGGCACGTGCTCGCGTGGGACCAGCTGTGGGCGCAGTTCCCGTTGCGGCTGCGGGACGGCGAGGACGACGAGGTGCTGCCGCTGCTGCGGCTGCACACGTTCCACCTGCTGCAGACGGCTGGGCCGCACAGCATCGACCGCGACGTCGGCATCCCGGCCCGGGGACTGCACGGCGAGGCGTACCGCGGGCACGTGTTCTGGGACGACCTGTACGTGTTCCCGGTGCTGAATCTCCGGGTGCCCGAGCTCAGCCGGTCGCTGCTGCAGTACCGCTACCACCGGCTGCCCGCGGCCCGGCGGGCAGCCGCCCAGGCCGGGTACGCCGGGGCCATGTACCCGTGGCAGTCCGGCAGCGACGGGACCGAGCAGAGCGCGCTGATGCACCTGAACCCGCAATCCGGCCGCTGGCTGCCGGACACGACCTACCTGCAGCGCCACGTCGGCATCGCGGTCGCCTACAGCGTCTGGAAGTACTACCAGTGCACCGACGACCTGGACTTCCTGACCCGCTACGGCGCCGAGATGATGCTGGAGATCGCCCGGTTCTTCGCCAGCCTCGCCAGCTACGATCCCACGCTGAACCGGTACGCCATCCGCGGCGTGGTCGGGCCGGACGAGTTCCACACCGGCTACCCGGACTCCCCCGCCGCCGGGATCGACAACAACGCCTACACGAACATCATGACGGCCTGGCTGCTGCTGCGGGCCGTGGACATCCTCGACGCGCTGCCGGAGCAGCGCCGGGGCGAGCTGACCGGGACGCTGGGGCTGGCCGCCCCCGAGCTGGAACGATGGGAGCACATCTCGCGGCGCATGTACGTGCCGTTCCACGGCGGGATCATCAGCCAGTTCGAGGGCTACGAGCAGCTCAAGGAACTCGACTGGGAGGACTACCACGCCCGGTACGGCAACATCCGGCGGCTCGACCGGATCCTCGAAGCGGAAGGCGACAGCCCGAACCGCTACCAGGTCTGCAAGCAGGCCGACGTGCTCATGCTCCTGTACCTGCTGTCCGCCGCCGATCTGAGCGACCTGCTGCAGCTGCTGGGGTATGACTGGTCCCCGGACCGGGTCCCGGACACGATCGACTACTACCTGGCGCGCACGTCCGACGGGTCGATGCTCAGCGCCCTGGTGCACGCCTGGGTGCTGGCCCGGGCCCACCATGACAACGCGCTCGGCCGGTTCGCCGACGCGCTCCGCGGGGACGTGGCCGACCTCCAGCAGGGCACCACCGCCGAGGGCGTGCACCTGGCGGCGATGGCCGGGACGGTCAACCTGGTCCAGCGGTGTTTCGCGGGGGTGGACGGCCGCGACGGCGTGCTCCAGCTGGATCCCTGCTGGCCCGCCCCGCTGGGCAGCGCCGAGTTCGCCATCCACTACCACGACCACACGGTCACCGTGGCCATCGCCGATCAGGCGATCACGGTCAGCAGCGGCCCCGGCCCGTTCGCGCCGATCCGGATCGCCTGTCGCGGGGAGGTCTGCGAGCTGGCCTGCGGGCAGGCGCGCAGCTTCCCGCTCTGACCGCTGCTGCGCGTCGGCCAGATGTCGCTGAGCCGGGGCCGGCCCGGGGGCCGTTGCCGGGTCCCGGGCTGGTGGTTGCCGGGTCAGCCGTGGATGTAGGTTCCCGGGGCGGGCTGGGTGGCTGGGTGGTGGGTGCTGCCGAGGGTGGTGGGGGCGGGGATGCGGTCGCCGGATCGCTGCGACAGCCAGGCCACCCAGTGTTCCCACCAGGATCCTTCGTGGCGTTGCGCGCCGGCCAGCCATTGCCCGGCGCCGGGTGGTGTCTGCGGGTTGAGGTAGTAGCCGAGGCGGGGGTGGCCGGGGTCGGCGACCACGGTCTGGATGTGGCCGCTGGAGCACAGCACGAACTGTGAATGGCCGGAGACCAGCTGGGTGGTGCGGTAGCAGGTCTGCCACGGGGTGATGTGGTCGGTGCGGCCGGCCGCGACGTAGCTGTCGCAGGTGATGGCGGACAGGTCGATGGGGGTGCCGAGCACGGTCATGGCGCCGGGGTGGACCATCTGGTTGCCGGCCACCATGTCGAGCAGCTGGCGGTGGAACCGGGAGCTGAGCCGGGTCGCGTCGGCGTTCCAGGCCAGGATGTCGAAGGCGGGGGGGTCCTGGCCGAGCAGGTAGTTGTTCACCCAGTAGTTCCACACCAGGTCGTTGGGGCGCAGCCAGGCGAACATCTGCGACATCTGCCAGCCCTCGATCACCCCCCGCGGCCGTGACACCTGCTTGGCGGCGGCCAGCGCCCGCGGTGTCGCGAACAGGAACATCCGCCCCTCAGACGACGCGGTGTCCAGCAGCGTGACGGTCATCGTCGCGGAGCTGATCCGGGTGTCCCCGGCCGCGGCCAGGTGCGCAGCGGCCAGCGCGACGGTCATCCCGCCCAGGCACCCGCCCATCGTGTTCACATCCGGGGAGCCGCTCACCTCGCGGATCACGTCGATGGCCTCCAGGGTGGCCGCCACGTAGGTGTCGAAGTCCCAGTCCCGCTGCGCCGGCCCCGGGTTGCGCCAGCTGATCCCGAACACCTGGATGCCGTGGGCCAGCAGGTACTCATACATGCTGCGGCCCGGCGACAGGTCCAGCGCGTAGTACTTGTTCACCTGCGGCGGCACGATCAGCACCGGCCGCTGGTACACCGTGGCGCTTTGCGGGGTGTACTGGATCAGCTCGAACACGGCGGTGCGGTGGATCACCGCGCCGGGACTCGCCGCGATGTTCTCCCCGATCCTGAACGGCCGCAGGTCCACCATGGACGGCATCGCGTGATTGTGCCGCACATCACCAGCCCAGTTGACCACCCCCCTGGCCACGCTGGCACCGGCGGTGTCGAAACAGCGTTTGAGCGCCGCCGGGTTGGTCACCAGGAAGTTGGTCGGCGCCAGCGCCTCCCGCACCAGCACCAGCGCGAACCGCGCCCGCTCAGCGTTCATCCCCGCCAGCCCGCTGGCCTCCACCACCGGGTCGGCCCGCGACCCCAGATACAGGTAGGTCTGCATCAGCGCCCGGAAGAACGGGTTCTGCTGCCACGCCGGGTCACTGAACCGCTTATCCCCCTTCTCCGGCGCCACCTGCGACCTCCCGGTACCGATCAGCAGCAGCTCATGCGCCAGCACCGGCGCGGCCCGCAGCCACACCCGCGGCTGCCGGGCCGCCTGCCCGCCAGCCACCCGCAGCCCACCCGCCACATGACGCAGCAGCGACCCGGCGGACAGCCCACCCAGCCAATCAGCCCCGCCAGCCAGCCGGGCCGCACCATCAGCAAACCCCGGCCCCGCCACCGCCACCCCCGGCGGCCGCGCCACCGCCACCCCCGGCGGCCGCGCCGCCGCGGCGCCGGTCACCCGGTCCTCACCGGCCCGGGCCACCGGATGCAGCCCCCCCGGCTTCTTCCCGGCGGCCGGCGCCCCGGGCTGCCCGCCCGGCTTCTTCCCGGCGGCCGGCGCCACCGGATGCCGCCCATCTGGCGCCGACTTGGCGGCCGGCGCCTTGCCGCGCGGCGGGCTCATGACAGCCGCTCCACGATCATGGCCATGCCCTGGCCGCCGCCCACGCACATCGTCTCCAGCCCGATCACCGGTCCAGCTCCGGGACCCCCCTGAGCACCTCATCCACCACGAAGGCCCCCAGGTCATCAGGCCGCTGATCAACCAGCGAACCCTTAACCGCCCGCCCAATCGGCGTCCGGCCGATACCCACAATCACTGCCTCTGACATGACACACTCCCCAGATAGCTCGGCCTTAGCCGGCCGGTGCGGGGGCGGCCCGCTCGTCGTCGCCACTGGCCACGACGGGCAGGTGGCCCTCGGCATGCCGGGCCCGCAGCAGTTTCTTGTCGTGCTTGCCCACGCTGGTGCGGGGGACTTCGTCCACGAAGGCCCACTGGCCGGGCAGCCACCACTTCACGACCCGGCTGGCCAGATGGGCCCGCAGCTCTTCAGCGCTGACCGGCGGCTGGCCGGGCGCGCGGGCGACGCATGCCAGCGGCCGCTCGCCCCACCGCGGGTCCGGCGCGGCGATGACCGCGGCCTCCCGGACGCCGGGATGAGTGAGCAGGGCCGATTCCAGGTCCAGGGTGGAGATCCACTCGCCGCCCGACTTGACCACGTCCTTGGCGCGGTCGCTGATCGTGATGAACCCGCGGTCGTCGATCCGGCCGACGTCACCGGTGCGCAGCCAGCCGTCCCGGAATTTCTCCGACGCCGGCTCCCGGTAGTAGGACCCTGTCACCCACGGACCGCGGACCTCGATCTCGCCGGTGGAGTGGCCGTCACGGGGCAGCGCGTGGCCCTCGTCGTCCACCACGCGGGCCTCGACACCACCGAGTGGCCGGCCCGCCGTCGAGCAATACTCGATCGCCCGCTCCGGCGGGGCGTTCTTCGGCGGGAAGGCCAGCGACGCCACCGGGCTCGTCTCGGTCAGGCCCCAGCCTTGCACCATGCGCACGCCGTACCGATGCTGGTACGCCTCGATCAGGCTGCGCGGGACCGCTGCCCCGCCGGCCAAGATCATCCGCAGCGAGGACAGGTCCACGCTGCGGGGGTCCAGCCCGAGCACGTCGAACCAGACTGTCGGCACGGCGGCAGCCAGCGTCGCGCGCTCCGTCGCGATGAACGCGGCCAGCGGTCCGGCCTGGGCGAACCGGTTCGGCAGCAGCAGGTCCGCGCCGACCAGCCAGCCGGCGTAGGGCATCCCCCAGGCGTTGCCGTGGAACATGGGCACCACCGGCAGCAGGCGGTCTTCCTGGCAGAGCGCCAGGGCTTCGCCCGAGCACACGCCCAGCGAGTGCAGGAACGTGGAGCGATGACTGTACACCACGCCTTTGGGCTGGCCGGTGGTGCCGCTGGTGTAGCACATCGCCGCGGCCGAGGTCTCCGCCAACTCGGGCCACGGGTAGCCGGGCCGTTCGGTGGCGAGCAGTTCCTCGTAGTCGAGGTGCTCCGGCAGTGCGGACCGGTCGCCGTCGCCGAACACCACGAGGTGCCGGACTGTCTTGAGCTCGTCATGATCACCGGCCAGGACCGGCCCGAGCACGGGCGCCAGGCTGGCGTCGGCCAGGATGACGCCGTCCTCGGCGTGGCCGATGATGTACCGGAGCTGCTCGGCTGCCAGCCGGATGTTCAGCGTGTGCAGCACCGCGCCCATGCCCGGCACGGCGAAGTAGGCCTCCAGGTGCTCCTGGTTGTTCCAGGCGAACGTGGCCACCCGGTCGCCCGGCCGCACACCCAGACGGTGCAGCGCAGCGGCCAGCTGTTCGGCCCGGTCCGCCAGCCGGGCGAACTCGATCCGGCGCATTCCCCCGGCCTCGCTGGTGACAACCGCGCTGTCCGGGTAATTGGCCCGGCCATGCTCGAAGATGTGCTGGACCGTGAGCGGGAAGTCCATCATCGTGCTAAGCATCGTTAACCCCCAGATACCTGGACCTGCTGACCGGCCCAGTGCGGCTCGCGCAGGGCCCGCTTGAGGATCTTGCCGGCCGCCGACTTGGGCAGCGGCTCGGCGTACAGCTCGATCTGCCGGGGCACCTTGAAGCGGGCGATCCGCTCCCGGCAGTGCGCCGCCAGTTCGTCGGCGGACACCGGCTCCCGGGGCACCACGACGGCGTAGACCGCCTCGCCCCACCGCGGGTCCGGGACGCCGAAGACCGCGACCTCCTCGACCGCGGGATGGGACGCCAGCGCGTCCTCCACCTCGGTCGAGTAGACGTTCTCCCCGCCGGTGACGATCATGTCCTTGGCCCGGTCGACCAGGTAGATGTTCCAGTCCTCGTCGCGGTAGCCCAGGTCGCCGGTGAGGTACCAGCCGCCGCGCATGGCGGCGGCGGTCGGCTCGGGCTGGCACCAGTACCCGGCCATGACGCTCGGGCTGCGGACGACGACTTCGCCCACCGCCCCCGCCGGCGCGTCCGCCAGCGCGGAGTCGACCACCCGGATGTCCACCCCCACGGCCGGCTGGCCGCAGGAGTGGATCTGCGGTGTATCGATGACACGCTCCTCGTGCGGCAGCAGCGTGGTGATCGGGGTCGTCTCCGTCGTGCCGTACACGTGCAGCAGCTCGGCCCCGGGGAAGGCGCGGCGGGTCCGGTGCAGCGTCTCGACCGCGATGGGCGAGGCACCGTGGCTCAGGTAGCGGAGCGTGGCGACGTTGCGCGGCCGGGCCAGCTGGGCGCGCACGGTCGCGGCGAGCATGGTGGGCACCAGCAGCGTGTGCGTGACCGCTTCCCGCTCGATGAGGTCGAGCGCGACGTCGGGGTCGAACTTGGGCATGATGACGTGGGTGCCGCCGCCCCACACCGTGGCCAGCGTGCCGATCACCCCGCCGGTGTGGAACATGGGCGACGCCACCAGCCACCGGGTCTGCCGGTCGAAGGGCCAGGTGGCCATGAAGTGCAGGGCGCTGCTGACCAGGCTGCGGTGCGTGTGCATCGCCCCCTTAGCCGCGCCGGTCGTGCCCGAGGTGTAGAAGAGCACGGCCAGGTCGTCCTCGGCCACCCCCTCGCCCAGCGGCAGCTCATCCGCCGACGCGATGAGGTCCTCGTAGTCATCGGGCATGGTCAGCACCTGGCTGGCCACCGCCCCCGGGTAGGCGGCGTCGGTGAACAGCACCTGCACCCCGGCGTCGCTGAGGATCGCGCGCATCTCGGCGGGGGCCAGCCGGGAATTGACCGGCACCAGCACGTAGCCGGCCGCGGGCAGGCCCAGGTAGAGCTCCAGATAACGGTCGGAATTGAGCCCGACGACCCCGACCCGGTCGCCGGGCGCCAGCCCGAGCCGGGCCATCGCACCGGCCAGCCGCCGGCAGCGGGCGCCGAGCTCCGCGTAGCTGCGACGCTGCGGGCCGCAGACCACGGCGCAGCACCGTCCAGCCGTGGCGACAGCTCGATCGAGCGGCTGGGCGAATGTGTACATCGTGATCGCCTCCCAGCGCGGGGCCAGGCCACTCTCCCCTCTCACTGGCGGCGGCTGGGCGGGGGCGGGCGAACTCGCTGGCGATACAAAACCCTTATTTAGCCTGCTCCCTAACCTTACCGAACGTTCGGTCGGGTATCAATGCTTCTGCTCAGACGATCACTCGCGTACTATGGTTAGCAAGGTCGACCGGCGTCTCGGTTTTCCACCGGGCCCAGGCCCCGCCTGGACCGTCGCCGCCCGGCCAGCAGCATCCGGTCGGCGCGGGGCGGTCCCGGGGAAAAGATGAGGGAATCCTGATGACAGCCACCGATCCCACCGCACCGGTCACCGACGAATTCCTCCGCATCAACGGGTTGCGGATTCACGCCCAGGTCCGCGGGGACGGGGAGCCGCTGCTGCTCTACTCCGGCATCTGGGGAGAGGTGCGGCTGTGGGACGACCTGCTGCCGCACCTGCCCGGCTTCCGCACGATCGCGTTCGACCCTCCGGGCATCGGCCGCTCCCAGCTTCCCCGCCTGCCGTTCACCATGCCCGGGCTGGCGCACTTCGGCACGGCCGTGCTCGACGATCTCGGCATCGACTCCGCGCACGTGCTCGGCGTGTCATTCGGCGGCGCCGTCGCCCAGCAGATGGCCTTCCTGCACCCGCGCCGGGTACGCCGGCTGGTGCTGGCCTCCACCTCGTTCGGCGGCGGCGCCATGCCGGGCAGCCTGGAATCGCTGTGGCACTTCATCCACCCGCGCAGCTACCACCCAGAGCGGCTGGAACGGGCGGCGGGCGCCATGTTCGGCGGTCGGCTGCGCAAGGAGCCGCAACTCGTCCGGGACATGCATATCCGGCGCCCCACGAACACCATGGCCGCCCTGTACCGGATGGCTCCGCTGTTCGGCTGGAGCAGCCTGCCCTTCCTGTGGGCGATCCGGCGGCCGACGCTGGTCCTGGCCGGCGATGACGACCCGCTCACGCCGCTGGTGAACCACCGGATCATTTCCTGCCTGGTGCCCCAGGCCCGGCTGCACATCGTCCGGGGTGGCGGCCACCTGGTCCTGCTGGACAGCGCCGCCGAGGTCGGCCCGGTGATCACCCGCTTCCTGCGTGGCGACGAGCCCGCCGGCCCGGATCAGCCGGCCTGACGGCGTCCTGCTGGCGGGACGGGGCCCGCGCCGCGCACTGCGCTCAGCGGCCGGAACGGCCAGTGGAGGAGCGGGGATGCCCGCTACCGGGACCAGGCGGGTCACCAGCCCCCGCCTGGCCGACCCGTTCCTGCGCCAGCTGCCCCACTGGCACCTGAGCCAACCGCCCCGTCCGGCCCGCGCCGGCGGCTGCGGCCGGCCCACTACACTGGCCAGGGCCTGGAGGATCCGAGGCGATCGCGCTGCCGCCGAAGTTGACCCAGGAAAACCCTCTTATACCCGGTTTATTGGCCCGCTTTCTGACTACGCTTCCGTGCGATGACTACCGATCTGCCCGCCACCACCGCGGCGCCGGGCCAGGCCCGCGGCGCCTTGTCCCCGGCGGCCGCCCGATGACCGCCGGGCGCGCGGCCACCGGGCCGTCCCCGGCGGGTACCGCCCCACCCGGGGACGGCCCGGCCGGACGCAGGCCGGCCGGCGCCGGGTGGCTGCTGCGGCAGCTGTCCGTGCTCCCGGCACTGCTGGCCATGGCCTGGCTGCTGGCCGGGCTGCCGCTGCTGTTGCTGGGCCGGTTCACGCTGCCGCTCATGCTGGCCGGGTCCGTGCCCCTGGCGGCCGTGCTGCTGGTCATCTGCCTGCGCTGGACGCCCGGCCGGGCGCCGGGGGGCCGGCTGGTGGCGGCCGCGGGCCTGGCGGACGCACCGTGGTGGGCGGTGGCCGGGGTGGTCGCCGTGGCCGCCGCGTTCGGGGCCGAGCAGCTCGCCTACCACTCCGAGCAGATCATCATCCTGCGCGACCCGGCCTCCTACATCCAGTTCGCGGCCTGGATCTCCCGGCACGGCGCACTGCCGATCCCGCAGTCACGCGCCGCCTTCGGCAGCCCGCACCACCTGCTCAGCTTCAGCAGCCCCGCCTTCTACCAGGTGGGTAAGAGCGTGGTGCCGCAGTTCATGGCCGGGCTGCCGATGGCGCTGGCCGGCGCCTTCTGGGCCGGCAGGGTGAGCGCGGCCGTGCTGGTGGCCCCGGTCCTAGGGGCGGCCGCGGTGCTCACGTTCGGCGGCCTGGCCGCCCGGCTGGCCGGGCCGCGGTGGGCGCCGCTGGCCGCCCTGGCCCTCGCACTCACCCTGCCCGTGCAGTACACCAGCCGTTCCTCGTTCAGCGAGCCGCTGGCGCAGATCCTGTTCCTCGGCGGGCTGTGCCTGGTCATCGACTCGCTGGCGGCCGATGGCGCCGCCGCCCGGGTCACGGCCGGGCTGGGCGGCCTGGCCCTCGGGCTGACCATCCTGGTGCGCATCGACGGGATCAGTGACATCCTCCCGGTCATCCCGTACGGCGGGCTGCTGCTGGTCAGGAGGCGGCCGCAGGCGTGGCCGCTGCTGGCCGGCCTGACCGTCGGCGCACTGGCCGGCCTGGCCGACGGGCTGCTGCTGTCCCGGCCGTACCTGACGGCTATCAAGGGCTCGCTGCTGCCGCTGGCTCTGGGGGCCGGCCTGATCACCGCCGTGACGGCGGTGGCCGTGCCGGTGCTGCGGCGGCGCGGCCTGCCCGCCCCCGACTGGCGCCGGGCCCGTGCCCGCTGGGCACTCGCCGTGGCGGCGGCCCTGCCGTTCGCGATCCTGATCGTGCTGGCGGCCCGGCCGTACCTGCACCCGGTGCCGGTGCTGCCCGGCCACGGGCCCCATCAGCTGGCCGTCACCTACCACCACTATGAGCAGTACAGCCTGCACTGGGTGGTGTGGTACCTGGGCTGGCCGGCGCTGCTGCTGGCGGCGGTCGGCGCGGCCGTGCTGGCCCGCCGCTGCCTGCAGGGCGACCTGCCGGCCTGGACGCTGCCGCTGGTCACGTTCGGCTGGATCATCGTCACCGTCCTGTACCGGCCGGCCATCGTGCCGCGCCAGCCCTGGGCCAGCCGCCGGCTGGTGCCGGGCGTGCTGCCCGGGCTGATCCTGCTGGCCGTGTGGGGGACGGCCTGGCTGATCGCGTGGGCCCGCCGGCACGACTACGGGCCCGTGGCGGCCGGCGCCGTCCCGGTCCTGGCCGCCGCCCTGGTGCTGCCGGCCGCGATCACGACGTTCGGGCTGGGCCTCCGGGACGGCGGGCCGCTGGGAATCCGGCCGGTCGCGAATGGCTGGGCAGTGCAGCGCACGGATACCGGCGAGATCGCCGCCGTCCGCGGTCTGTGCGCGGCCCTGCCGCGCAACGCCTCGGTGGTCATGGTGGATCGCACCGTCAGCACCCGGTACACCGAGGTGGTCCGCGGCATGTGCGGCGCTCCGACCGCCATCCTGCGCGCCCCCACGCCCGCCAAAGTGCAGCGGGTGGTGCACGGCATCGCGGCGGCTGGCCGCCGGCCGGTGCTGCTGGCGGCCAGCCGGACGGCGCTGACCGGCTACGGGACCGGAATCAGGCAGATCATGCTGTTGCACACGGCGGAGGAGGCGCGCACCAAGATGCGGCCGCCCACGGCGGTCAACCCGTTCGACTTCGAGATCTGGATGCTGGTGCCGGCCTCCTGACCACGGCCCGGCCGGGTCACAGGTCGCTGCGGGAGCGGACGATGAGGTCGGCCAGCAGGGCCAGGGTGGCGATGATCAGCCCGCTGACGAAGATCAGCACGGTGTTGGTCGTGATGTGCAGCCGGTGCACCACCACGTCGTAGATGCCCTTGACGATCCCCAGGGTGAGCAGCGCCAGCGCGATGGGCATCAGCACCTTGAGCGGGTTGAAATACATCACCATCCGCAGTACCTGCAGGATGTAGCGGTAGGCGTCCCGCACGAAGTGGAACTTCGACCGCCCGGCTCGCTTGGCGTACTCGATCGGGACGTACCGCACGTCGTGCTGGTTGGACAGGAACGCGATCGTGATCGTGGTCACGCAGGAGAACCCGGGCGGCAGCAGCCGCAGGTAGGGCCGCGCCACGTCGCGGCGGAACGCCCGCAGTCCGGAGTTGAGGTCCGGGATCTGCTCACCGGTCAGCCGCTCGGCCAGCTTGCGGATGAACCACTTGGCCGGCACCCGCAGCAGCTTGTGCGTCCCCTCCTCGGTGGTCCGCGCCCCGACCACCTGGTCCAGGTCCGGGTCGTCGGCCAGCATCCGGACCAGTTCGGGGATCCGCTCGTTCGGATACGTCATGTCCGCATCCGTCCACACCACGATCTGGCCCCGCGCCTGCTGGGTGCCGATCCGGCGCACCGTCCCGGACCCGCCATTGCGCCGGAAGTGCACCACCCGCAGCTGCGGGTACTGATCCTCCGCGGCTCGCAGCCGGGCCAGTGTCCCGTCCGTGGACGCGTCGTCGTAGGCGACCAGCTCGTAGGCGTACTCGCTGGCGTCCATGACCGCGCAGATCCGCGCCACCTCCGCGGCCACATGCCCTTCCTCGTTGTGGCACGGCAGCACGATGGTCACGTAGGGAGCCGGTCCGGGGTCCTCGCCGGCCTGAACCGGGGAGTTGCTGATGGCCGGCGCTTCGGCCGTGGTGACGCTGCCGGGAAGCATGTTCATCGTGGGTACTCCGACATCCAGACGGTGAAAACGAACGGCCAGTTCCGCATGGGCGGAGTGGTCAGGGTGTGCGGATCCTGCGTGCTGTGCAGGCGCATGATCGGCCGGGACACGAGGCCCAGCTGGGTCAGCAGGCGCGGCGCGCCGGCCAGCAGTACCGGCCGGCGGGCGGCCCGCTGAATGCCGTGCCCCACCGCGGCCACCTGGGCGGGCGTCCAGCTGCGCAGCCGGGCCACCGATACGCCGCACATGCCCCGGACCACCTCGGTCAGGTGGTCCGCCGTGGGGTTGCTGACGATGACGACCGCGGCCTGCCCGGGGAGCGGATCCGCTGGCCGAGGCGCGCCGCCGGCCACGGTGGCCTGCGGGCCCACCCTCACTGAGCACCCCCCGCCCGGCTCGCGGTGCGGCCCGTTCCCACTCGGTGCAGCACCAGGTAACCGGCGCGGCGGAAGACGACCTGGTAGCCACTGCGCTCCAGCAGGCCCACCCGCTGCCACTGCTCGCGCAGCGTGTGGAAGGTGAATACCCGCCTCCGCACGTCCGCGACCACCCACGGGGAAAACAGCGGGGTCTCGCCGTCCCCGTCCCAGAGCAGGACGGTGTCCCGGCCGGACAACTGCGGGCCGAGGTTGTTCACCGCCTGGACGGTGACGCCGCTGGGCACGGCGGCCACCGCGGCGGCCGCCGCGCTCATCCGCGGGGTGCGGTGGTAGAAGGACGGGTGCAGCGCCGGGCCGAACGCGAACCGCGGCACCAGGGCCACGGCCACCGCCGCCATCGCCACCGCGCAGCCCAGGGCCACCCGGCCCCGGGCCACCGGCCGGCCCGGCGCCGGCCCGGGTGGCTCCGCGCCAGCCGCCCCGGGGTCCGCCGGAGCCCGGTTACCCGGGATCGCCGGAGCCGGGTTACCCGGGTCCGGGACCGCCGCCGCGCCCACCGCCGCCGCGCCCACCGCCGCCGGGTCCGCAGCCGCCGGGTCCGCAGCCGCCGGGTCCGCAGCCGCCGGGTCCGGCGTTGCCGGATCCGTGGCCGCCGGGCCGGCCCGGGCCGGGACCGCGCCGCGCCGGGCGGTGGCGTGGCCCCGCAGCGCCGTCACCCACCGTTCCAGCCGGGCCGCCCCGTCCACCGCGGCGAACGCCAGGATGATGACCAGGTAGGCGTTGTACTGGAAGGACGTGACCCACCAGTTCGGGAACTTCGAGTCGAGCATCCGCTCCAGCACCAGCGGCACGGCGGCCAGCGTCAGCGGCGAGCACAGCGGCAGGAAGCAGAACGCCGCGAGCAGCCACAACATGGTCTCCAGCTTGACCCGCGGGGTGATCAGCACCCGCGCCGAGCCGAGCGGGTGGGTGACCAGATGCCCCAGCACCTGCGGCACGTTGTTGCCCAGCGCCTGGTAGCCCCAGTAGTACCCGGAGCGCCCGCCGAACGCAGGGATCAGCACGTAGGTGGTGATCGCGGTGTCGGCCACCCCGGCCACGATCAGCCCGAGCCCGAGCAGCGCGGGCCGGGGCAGCGCCCGCGGCCGGGACAGCGCCAGGTACACGCCGATCCCGGCGACGAGGAAGCCCATGTCCTCCTTGACCAGGAGCAGGCCCGCCAGGGCAACCAGCGCGGTGCGCCACCGCCCGGCCTGCAGCCGCTCCAGCGCGACCGCGGTCAGCACCGGGGCGAAGGCCACTTCGTGGAAGTCAAACCCCACGGCGGCGGCGACCGGCCAGCTCAGCCCGTACGCCACCGACACCAGGTACGCAGCCACGGTGGCGTTCCGGCCCCCGCCGAAGGCGCGCCGGGTGAACATCCACAACGGGGGGATGGCCAGTGCGAACAGGACCGCCTGGGCCACCAGCAGGTTGGCCGCGCTGTTGTGCACCCAGTACAGCGGGGCGAGCACGGCCAGGATCGGCGACCAGTGGTCCCCCAGGACGGAGAAGTGCGGCCCGAAACCGTTGTGCACTCCCTTGACGATCGAGATGCCGGGGTGCAGGTGCGCGTAGGACCGGACCGCCTGGTCGAAGATGACCAAGTCGTAGGACCCGGTCCGGAAGGTGGCGTAACGGGCGAGCGCGAAGACGCTGTAGCCGGCCGCCGCCACGATGGCCAGCAGCCCAGGACCAACCAGGTCCCGCCACCGGCGCCCGGATCGCGCCGTCGCGGCGCCCGTGGCCGGCCGTGCTGAGCTGTCGATGGTCACCCGCAATCCCACGAACGGTGAGAATATCGGCCGAAAGCCGTCCTGTATGGTCATCGCGGACAACGTAGCCATATTTGCGCAGCGCAAGGTCCTGGCCCAGAAACACCCCGGGACAACCAGAAACACACTACCTAACGAATAGTCCGGGGCCGATCCCCTGCCCAGCGTTACGAGCGGCGTCGCCGCGCGGACAGGGCCGCCACCCCCGCGGCGACCAGATCCCCCACGATCGTGAGGATCCGGGACAGCAGGGCTACCGCGGTGGCGCCCCCGACACCGACCACGGGGCCGAGCACCGCGACCAGCAGCACGTCGCGGATGCCGGCCCCCGCCGGGGCCAGCACGACCAGGAACCCGGCGCTCCAGGCGAACGCGAACCCGCCGACGGCCAGCAGTGCACTGCGCCCGGGTGGCGCGCCGAGACGCAGCGCCAGCAGCCAGACCTGCAGCCCGTACAGCAGCCAGGCGCAGGCCGACCAGGCCATTGCGGCGGCGATCACCCGGCCACTGAGCGGGCGCTCCAGCGGAGGGCGGCGGGCCAGCCGGAGCAGCCGCCCCAGCAACGCGTTGAGCACCCGGGGATACAGGCAGACCAGCAGGGCCGGGACGGCCGCGAAGGCCCAGCGGTACGGCGTGGCCCCGGCCACGAACGGCAGCGTGACCAGGGCGACGAGCAAGCCGGTGAACAGCGACGCCAGCATGGCGAGCACCGATGCGGTGGCCGACCGGTGCCGCGGCACCGCGTAGGACTGGCCGAGCTGCATCTGGGCCAGGATCGGCCACACCGAGCCGGGCAGGTACTTGCCCAGCTGCCCGATGAACAGCACCCGGCCCGCGGCTGGGGCCGGCAGCGGTGAGCCGAGGCCCGCCAGCAGCACCCGCCAGACGAACATGGAGGCCAGCAGGGCGGCCAGGACGCACACCATAGCGCCCGCGACCACCGGCAGCCCCAGGCTGGCCAGGGCGGACCGGACCCCGCCCCACTCGCGGGCCACCGCCCAGCCGCCGAACGCCACGGTGACCACGACGAAGCCCCAGCGGACCAGCCGGCTGGACAGGAGCCGCCCGGCCCGGGCGCCCCAGGCCCGCCGCTGGCTGGCCCGCCCGCCTGGCGCGCTGGACGGCCCGGCCGCAGGGGACGGCCCGGCCGCAGGGGACGGCCCGGCCGCAGGGGACGGCCCGGCCGCAGGAGACGGCCCGGCCGCAGGAGACGGCCCGGCGCCGGCCGCGGGGGACTCCCCGGCACCGGAGATCCCGTCGGCGCCGGAGGGCCCTCCGGCGCCGCGGGACGCGCCGGCGTCGCGGATGTCGCCGACCGGAGAGGCGGCCTGGCCGTCTGGCATGGGGCCGAGCTTAGGCGCTGCGCTGCGGGCCAGATCACATAACCCGCCGGATCCGGCGATCCTCCCCACCATCCTCCCTCCCGCGGTGACCGCCCCCGGGTATTCTCCGTCCCGCCGGGACAGCCCGGCCGGGCTGTCCCGGCGAGCATCTGGAGGTTGACGCAGCGCCGTGAAGATCGCCGTTGTCGGTCCCGCTCATCCCTACAAGGGAGGGCTGGCGCACCATACGACCGCACTTGCCCACCGGCTGTCCGCCGCCGGGCACCACACGGCGCTGCTGTCGTGGCGGGCGCAGTACCCGAAGATGCTGTACCCGGGGCAGCTGACCGTCGATGAGCCGGAGGTGGAGCTCTTCCCCGGTACCGAGCGGTCACTGGCGTGGTACCGGCCCGACAGCTGGTGGCTGGCCGGGCGGCGGCTGGCCCGCCAGCGGTTCGACGCCGTGGTGCTGTCCGTCCATACCCCAGTTCAGGTGCCCGCGTACCTGACCCTGGCACGCGCGGCCAAGACCGGCGGGTGCACAGTGGTCGCGCTGTGCCACAACGTGCTGCCGCACGAGCACCGGCGGTTTGACCAGCCCCTGATGACGGCGCTGCTGCGCCGCGTGGACGCCGTGGTCGTGCATTCGAGCGAGCAAGCGGACCTGGCCGCCACGCTCACCGACCGCCCCGTGGAGATCGCCGCGCTGCCGCCGCACCTGCCCCACGCTGGGCCCGGCCTGGCCGCCGGGCACACCCCGGCCGCAGAGCCGCCGCCCCGCCGTCACCGGCTGCTGTTCTTCGGGATCGTGCGGCACTACAAAGGGCTGGACATCCTGCTGCGGGCACTGGCCCAGGCCGAGCCCTCCGTGGGCCTCACCGTCGCGGGCGAGATCTGGGAGGGCAGGGACGAACTGATCAGCCTGATCTCCAGCCTCGGGCTCGCGGACCGGGTCACCCTCGCGGAGGGGTACGTGCCCACCAGCGACGTGCCGGCGCTGTTCTCGGCGGCCGACGCCCTGGTGCTGCCCTACCGGGCCGCCACCGCCTCGCAGAACGCGCTGATCGCCTTCCAGTTCGGGCGGCCGGTGATCGCCACCCGGGCAGGTGCGATCGCCGACGCGGTCCACGACGGTGTCGACGGGATACTCTGCACTCCCGGCGACGCCGCTGACCTGACCCGCGCGATCAACCTGCTCTACACACCAGGCACACTGGAGCAGCTGCGCCGGGGGGTGTCCCCGGTGGACCAGCAGGCACTGTGGGATGACTACGTGACCGCGCTGGAAAAAGCCATCTCGGCGGGACGGTCCTGAGGCCCGCGCAGCCACCACGGTGCGCGGCGCGTCCCAAAGACCGGGATTCGGGTCATCTGGCCCGCTGCTGCCTTAAGCTGCTCCGGTGCGAGTTTATGACGCGGTCGCGTTCGCCGGGCATCAGGTCCACTTCTGCCGTTACCGCGAGGCCGGCACGCTGCTCCGCTGGCTGGGCGATGACCTGCGCGGCCAGCGGGTGCTGGACGTGGCCGGCGGCGACGGCTACTGGGCGGCCCAGGCCCGCAGACGCGGCGCGCACGCCGTCTCGGTCAACCTGGCCCGCACCAAGATGATGCGCGGCAGGCAGCTGGCCTTCGCCCCGGCGCTGCTGGAAAGCGACGCACTGCGGCTGCCGTTCCACGACGCCAGCTTTGACCGGGTCATGTCGATCTGCGCCATCGAGCACTTCGACGACGGCCCACGCGCGCTCGCGGAGATGGCCCGCGTCCTGGCCCCCGGCGGGGAACTGGTCATGTCCGCCGACGCCATCACCCGGGGCGGTGAATGGCCCCGGCTGTTCGAGGCGCACCGCGAGCGTTACGCCGTGCAGCACACCTACACCCACCAGCGGCTCACCGGCCTCCTCAGCGAGTACGGCATGGACGTGACCGCCCACACCTACCTGTTCCGCGGCCACCGCGCCGAGCACTTCTACCTGGCCATGTCCTCCGTCAAGGGCAAAGCCGCCCCCAACATCGCCGCCGTCTCACTCCCCCTCATCGCCCTCAGCGACCGGCGGGCACCCAACGACCGCGGCAGCGTCGTCCTGATCCGCGCCCGCAAACGCGCCAGCTGAACGCCGGCCAGCACCGCCGGCTTCCGGCCGGCCGCCACTCGCACCCAGCTCGCCAGGCGCACCGGCGGCCCGGTGCACCTGGCTCAGCGCGGCTGGCTCAGCGCGGCTGGGGGACGATGCGGATGTAGGGCCGGGGCGCCTTCCAGCCCTCCGGGTAGAGCTGCCTGGCCTCGTCGTCGGAGACCGAGCCGGAGATGATCACATCTTCGCCCGGCTCCCAGTTGACCGGCGTGGACACCTTGTGCTTGGCCGCCAGCTGCAACGAGTTGACGACCCGCAGCACCTCGTCGAAGTTGCGGCCGGTCGTCATCGGGTAGACCAGGACCAGCTTCACCTTCTTATCCGGCCCGATGACGAACACGTTGCGGACCGTCTGGTTGTCGGCCGGCGTGCGCTGCGCCGGGTCGCCGGACGTGCTGGCCGGGAGCATCCCGTACAGCTTCGACACGGTGAAGTCGCCATCGCCGATGATCGGGTAGTTCGGCGCCGTCCCCTGGGTCTCCTCGATGTCCCTCGCCCACTGCTCGTGCTTCTCGGCCGGGTCGACGGACAGGCCGATGATTTTCACGTTCCGCCGGTCGAACTCGGGCTTGATCTTCGCCATGTAACCGAGCTCGGTCGTGCAGACGGGGGTGAAGTCCTTCGGGTGCGAGAACAGGACCGCCCACGAGTCGCCGATCCACTCGTGGAAGTTGATCCGTCCCTCGGTCGTATCCGCGGTGAAGTCAGGGGCCGCGTCCCCAAGAGCCAGCGTCATGCCGTCCTCCGAATCCCCGTGTTGCCGGTTGGTGCTACGGCCCTGAGCGCCAGGCCGGCCAGGATCGCCGGCGGCCGCGATTCCTATCTTGCCGGTCAACATAACGTCATTGGGGCTGAATCGCGAGGTCCAGCCGCAGCTCAGCCGGCCCCGGGCCGGGCGCGAAGCTAGCCCGCGAGAGCCTCGGTCACGGTGGCGTAGACCGGGATGAGCGGAATCAGCCCGGTCATCTGCAGCACCCGCCGCACGGCCGGGACCGGGGCCACCAGACGGAACTCCGTCCCGTTCTCCCGGGCCAGCCAGTTCAGCTGAGCCAGCATGCGGATGGCCGACGAATCGCAGAACGTGGTATGCGTCATGTCCGCGATGAGCCCACGGGAGCCAGGCTGGATCGCGGCGGCCAGTGCCTCGCCGACGCTGCGGGCGCTGGCGGGATCGACCTCTTCTGGGCAGGTGACTACCGTCAGCGCGGCGTCCGCCGCCTTCCATGTGCTGATGTTCACCATCGCTGATCTTCCCCCGGGAGGAATGCAGTCCTGGCGACGCCATGCCCGGCGCCCCGAAAAGGGCCCGCGCAAAGGCCCCCACATCAGCTCGGTCTACCCCTTACGCGCGGTTTCATCCAGCTCCGGACGGTTCGGCCGGTCCGCAGGGCCAGGCGACCAGGCCCGGGTAGGACGCACCGCTGGGTGGCACTCCCAGACGGCCGCCGCGGCGCGGTGGCGGCCTTGCCTCCCGGCCGGCCCGGGGACGGGCCAGCCGCCGCCGGGTTCCCCGGCGGCGGCTGGTCATCCGATCGTTCCGTCTCCCGCTACGGGAGATGCCATTGCTGGTTGGAGCCGCCGTTGCAGGCCCACAAGATCAGTTGTGTCCCGTTGGTGGTGTTGAAGTTGGGGTCGTCGAGGCATTTACCGGATGCCGGGTTGACCAGCTGCCCGTTCACCGCCTGCCATTTCTGGTTGGCGCCGCCCCAGCAGCTGTACCACTGGATGGGGGTGCCGTTGTTGTAGTTGGCGCCGGTGATGTCCGCGCAGCCGCCGTCGATCTGCAGGCTGCCGTCACTGGCCAGGGTCCAGTTCTGTGCCGGGGCGTAGCCGTCACAGTCCCACATCTGGATCTTGTTGCCGTTGGTGGCCGCGCCGTTGTTGTTGTCGATGCACTTGGCGCTGTTGACGCCGGAGGTGATCGGACCGGCGGTGCCGGTGCCACCGCCGCCACCGCCACCGGACGAGGTCGAGTAGCCGGCCGCGACGATGCTGGCCTGGACGGCGCTCTCAGCCGCGGCGGAGGGGTAGCCGGAGGTCATCACGCCTTCGTAGAAGGTGCCGGCCGAGCCCTTGCTGTTGTCCCCGCCGATGCCCAGGATGATCGCGCCTTCCTTGTGCATCGGGTTATACCCGGCGGGGCGCACCCCGTTGTAGAACGTCGATACGCCGCCGGACTGGGCGTTGCCGCCCAGGATGGCCCACTGGTTGGATTCACCCTCGATCATCGCGGTGGTGAACCGGTTGCTGATCGTCGGGTCGCCGGAGTTGAGGTGCACGGCGGACCCGGAGAACAGGCCGTTCTCCATATCGGCCATGATCCAGGGGCCGTTGCCGCTGCCGTAGCCCCACACCTTGATGTTGCCGAAGTAGATGGCTTCCATGTGGCCGGCGCCATTGTCGTTGTTATTGGTCTCGGCGTTGCCGTAGTCGAAACAGCAGCCGCCGTTGTAATGCGTGCCGTCGAAGATGGCGTACTCACCCTCCGCCGAGTCGCCGGTGGCGATCCCCGACGTGCTGTCATCGCGGTAGCCGGTGCCCGCCGCCACGTAAACCCCGTACGCCTTGTGACCACCGACCGTCACCGGTGCGGCGGTCGCGTTGGCCAGGTTGTCCGGGCCGCCGGCCGCCCCGCCCCCCGGCGCATCGGTGAGGTTGTTGCCCCGCCCGGACTGGTCAAAGATCTCGGTGATCACACACGACGTCCCAGCGCAGAAGGAGTCCTGCGTGGCGGCGTTGGCGACCCCGCCGGCGCTGAGCGGGTAGATGCTGGCCGTGCTGTTGTCCGAGGAGCGGCGCACCTGATACAGCGGGCCGTTGTAGCTCGCGTACAGCGCCCGCGTGGTGCTGTGCGCGGCCACGCACGGAGTCCCGTACGAAGCGTAGACGTCACACGGGAGTGACGCCGCCGACGCTGGTGCCGCACCCGCCGCCACCATGGCGCCAGCCGCCAGGACGAGCGCCGCGCCCAGCAGCAGTAAAACCTGCCTGACAGACCGAAGCGGAGACCAGATGGTCATGTACCTACCTGCCTTTCCTTATCCGAGGCTCCATTGCTGGTTGGATTGGCCGTTACAGTTCCACAGTTCGACCAGTGCGCCGTTAGCGGTGCTGGCGCCGGTGACATCCAGGCACAGCCCGGACTGCACGCCGGTGATCGTGCCGTTGGCGTTGACATTCCACTGCTGGTTGGATTGGCCGTTACACGGCCAGATCTCTACTTTCGTGCCCGGGCTGGTCTGGTTGTTGTACGCATCCAGGCACATCTGGCTGCTGCCGCTGTAGACGGTCAGCTGGCCCGACGAGGTCCGGGCCCAGATCTGATTGGATCCGCCGCTGCACGTCCAGATGTCCAGCTGGGTACCCGCCGTGGTGCTCGAATTCGGCACGTCCAGGCACTTGGCCGCGCCGACCGCGTGAACCTCTCCCGGTGTGCCGCCACCGCCACCGCCGGCGGAGCCGCCCGCCACGCGGTACATGACGGTGCCGTGGGCGGGGACGGAGGCGCTGATGGTGCTGGTGGTGGTGGAGGTGGCGCCGGTCCACAGGTTGGTCAGCGTGTAACTGGCGGCGCCGCTCTTGCCGATCGCGGCGGCCGTGGCCGAGATCGTGGCGGTGCTGCCGGTCTCGTTGAACAACACGACCGCCACATCCCCGTTGGCCAGCGGCTTGGCCAGCACGTCCAGCCCCCCCGCCGAGGACACCTCGGTGCCCTGCTTACCGAGGGAGTCCTGGTCCACCGCGATCACCGCCTTGTTGCCCAGGACCGACAACGTCGCGGAACTGGCCGCCGCCAGGTTGCTGCCCTCGATCAGCGGCGCCGCCAGCTCCGCCCACAAGCTGAACTCCGACTGGTTCTCCGCCGCGCTCATCCCGTTGCCGATCTCCAGCATGTCCGGGTCATTCCACGCCCCCGGCCCGGCGTAGCCCGCCAGCCCCACCGTGGTGTGGAAGTTGCTCAGCATGCTGGCGAAATTCGGCGCGATGTCACCACTGGTGCGCCACAAGTTCGCCACCGGCCCCGCCCACGCCCACGGCGCCACACTGGAATCCCACCCATTGCACATGGAGAACACCATCGGCCGCCCCGCCGCCGCCAGGGCATTGCGCATCCGCGTGTACAACGCCTGCGCGACCTGCTGATGCGACTGCCCCGCGAAACTGCCGAACGGGATGTTGCACCAGTCTTCCTTCAGATAATCCACACCCCACGACGCGAACAAGCTCGCGTCCTGCTGCTCATGCCCATAACTGCCCGGATACCCCGCACACGTCGCCGTGCCCGCATCCTCATAGATCCCCAGCTTCAAGCCCAGCCCATGCACATAACCCGCCACCGCCGCGATCCCATCAGGGAACTTCGACGGATTAGCCACCAGATTCCCGCTGCCATCCCGCGCCGGCGACATCCAGCAGTCATCGATGTTGACGTACTGATAACCAGCCGCCTGCAGCCCATCATTGTGCATCGCCAGCGCCGTCTGCTCCACCAGCTGCTCACTGACATTGCACCCATAAGCATTCCAGTCATTCCAGCCCATCGGCGGAGTCACCGCCAGGCCGTTACCCAACGCCTGCGCGGCCGGCGCGGATACCAGCGTCAAGAGCGGTACACCCGCCATCAGCAGCGCGGCCGCCAGCCACACCCGTCCGGCCCGCGCCGCAGCGCCGGTCACCTTCGCTAAACCCGCCTGGCACTTCTGGTCCATGTCACCTCGCAACTCACGCAGCACCATTACTGCGCCGGCGTCCTCCACCAGCAGGCCGTGCCGGCCCGGAACCGTGGGACGTTAGCGCTAACAACCTCCTCTCGGCCGGACCCGGGAACAGTAGGAAGTGCATTGAGTGTGAGCGGTAACAATCACCGGGTCAATAGGCGGGCGCGACCGAATTCCCGGTGCGGTGGCAATGCCACCCGGCTGCCTGGTCAGCGCCCGCTGGCCGGACGGGGCAGCGAACTGCGAAAATTTCAGCCGCGCGGGCCCGGCCCTGACGTTCAGGCCTGGGTTTTGCGCGCCACGCCACCCCAGAGGGCGGCGGGGGCCACCGCTTCGAGGGCGGAATCCGGGCGCCACTTGGAGGCCTGGACGAGGCCGGGCGGCATCAGCTCAAGCCCATCGAAGAAGCTGGCGACCCGCGTGCGATCACGGAGCACGAGTGGCGCGTGGCGCTGCCGTTCGTTCACCCGGCGCGCCAGTTCGGTCAGCTCGGGGTAGATGTCGGCGGTGAGATGGCAGACCGCCAGGTAGCTGCCGGCCGGCCCGGCATCCATGAGCCGGCGGGTAACACCGAGCGCTTCCTCGTCGTCGCTGAGGAAGTGCAGAACCCCGAGCAGCAGCACGGCGACCGGCTGGCTGAAGTCCAGCGTCCTGGACGCCTCCAGGAGGATCTTCTCCGGGTCGCGCATGTCCGCGTCGATGAAGTCGGTGGCGCCCTCCGGCGTGCTGGTGAGCAGGGCCCGGGCGTGCACCAGCACGACCGGGTCGTTGTCCACGTACACGATCCTGGACGCGGGCGCGACGTCCTGCGCCACCTCGTGCACGTTGTTCCCCGAGGGCAGGCCGGTGCCGATGTCGAGAAACTGCCGGATCCCCGACTCCGCCAGATAGCGGACGACCCGGGCCAGGTAGGCCCGGGACGAGCGGGCGGACTGCACGATCTGCGGGAACGCGCCGATCCCCGCGTCGGCCGTTTTCCGGTCGACCTCGAAGTTGTCCTTACCGCCCAGCAGGTAGTCGTACACCCGTGCCGGGTTGGGCACGCTGGTGTCAACGCCGCTGATCCCGTCCCGGCGCTGGCCCGGGCTCGCGGGCTGGTTACCTGACACTGTCCGCTCTCCCCTGCTTGTCGGCCGCAACCCTGGCCATAATCTCACCGCATCCGGGGATCTGGGGTGACTTGCCGGGTCCGGACCCCGCTCAGTAGGGGTTGGCGACGAACAGGTCCTGGGCCGGGAAGAGGGTGAGCACCTTCGGGCCGTCTTCGGTGATGACGATCTCCTCCTCGATCCGCGCCGCCGAGAAGCCGTCGCTGGCCGGGCAGTAGGTCTCCAGCGCGAACACCATCCCGACCTGCAGCTCCATCGGCTCTTTGAAGGAGTTGAGCCGGGAGATGATCGGCCGCTCGTGCAGGCCGAGCCCCAGGCCGTGCGCGAACTGGAGGCCGAAGGCTTCCATCTCGCTGCCGAAGCCGAACTCGTCCGCCGCCGGGAGCAGCGCCGCGATCTCGTCGGTCCCCACGCCGGCCCGGATGCCGTCGATCCCGCGGTCCATCCACTCGCGCGCCAGTTTGTACGCATCCCGCTGGGCCGGCGTGGCGCTGCCCACCGAGAACGTGCGGTAGTAGCACGTCCGGTAACCGTTGAAGGCGTGGATGATGTCGAAGAACGCCTGGTCGCCGGGGCGGATGAGGCGGTCGGTGAAGTTGTGCGGGTGCGGGTTGCACCGCTCGCCGGAGATTGCGTTGATCGCCTCGACCTGGTCGGAGCCCATCTCGTAGAGCCGCTTGTTGGCCAGGGCGACGATCTCGTTCTCCCGCACGCCGGGCTTGAGCCGCTCGGTGATGTCCTGGTAGACGCCATCGACCATGGCCGCAGCCTGGGTCAGCAGCATGATCTCGTCCGGCGACTTGATGACCCGGGCGTCGAGCATGATCTGCTGCGCGTCGATCACCCGCAGGCCCTGCCGCTGCATCTCGAACAGGAACGGCGGCTCGACGATGTCCACCCCGACCGGCATGTCGGCCACCCCGGCCTCGGCCAGGAGTGACTTGATCTCGGCGACGGCCTCGGCCATCAGCCCGGCGCTGGGCGCCACCGCGCCCCGGAAGCCGAGGAACCCGGCCCGGTAGTTCTCCTCCGGTACCCACTTCGAGTACAGCTTGTGGTGCTTGACCGCCGAGCCGAAGTCCCACAGCACCGGGTCCCGCCCGCGGGCGAGCAGCGCGTAGCGGATCATCTTGTCGCCGAGCGCGCCGCCGATCCACGTGTGCGTCGTGTAGCGGATGTTGTAGAAGTCGAACAGCAGCAGCGCACCGCACTCGCTGCGGTCCAGCGCGGCCCGGGCGCGGGCGTTCCGGTACCCGCGCAGCCGGGCGAAGTCCACCCGCTCCTCGTAGTCGACCCCCATGTGGCCGGGCGCGGCCGGCGGGCGGCCGTTGACAGTCTGCGTGGTCACGTAAACACCTCCGGATGGCGGCTCAGCTCGATGCGCGTGCGCCGGATATGCCCCTGCAGGTAGCGCTCCCCGTCGGTGGCGTCGCGCCGCACAACGGCGTCCAGGATCAGCCGGTGCTCGGCGTGCACCAGCCACATGCGGTCTGCCCCGCCGAGCGTGACATAGCTGCGCCGGTAGGGCTGGGTGGAATTCCACAGCCGGGCGACCGCCGAGTTCAGCGGCTCCACCGGGCAGCCGCGGTAGGTCAGCAGGTGGAAATCGCGGTCGAGGTCGAGGAACTTCTCCAGGTCGTCGCCACCCTCGATCCGCTGCTGCAGCCGGGCGAGCCGCTCGTGATCCGAGGAGTCCAGCCGGGGCAGGCTCTCCGCGAGGGCGAGCGGCTCCAGCCGCTCGCGCATCTGGTAGATCACGTTGACCTCGTGCTGGGTCAGCCGCGGCACCCGCGCACCCTTGTGCGGTTCGAGCTCGGTGAGCCCCTCCGCGGCCAGCATCCGCAGCGCCTCCCGCACCGGCAGCCGGCTCGCGCCGAGCCGCTCGGCCACCTCCTCCTGGCGGATGCGGTCCCCGGGCCGGAGCCGGCCACCGAGGATCGCCTCGCGCAGGTACGACGCCACCCGGGCGCTGCCCACGCTGCCGTCGGTGGTCATCCCCGTTGGTGCTCCCGGTCCCAGGCCTTGCCCCCGGGGTAGGACACCAGCTCGAACTGCATGCCCCACGGGGCCAGGAAGTAGACCCACCGGTTGCCCGTCGCCGGGCCACTGCTCGCCGTCGGCCCGGCCAGCACTTCTATACCGAACGCCCGCAAGTGGCCGATGGCCTCGTCCAGGTCATCGACGTACAGTGCGATGTGGTGACCGCCGACGTCGCTGTTGCGCGGGATGGCGTCGCGCTGGCCGGGGGCGGTGTAGCGGAACACCTCGAAGACCGCCTGCTCGCCGCAGCGGAACCAGCGGTTCTCCACCATCACCGCGCGCGGGTGCACGTTCAGGTGGGTGGCCATCCAGTCCGAGTCGTCATGGCGGAACGGGCCGAGCGAGTACAGGTACTCGCAGCCGAGCACCTCGACCAGGAACCGGTGGGCCTCGTCGAGATCGGGCACGGTGAACCCGATGTGATCCATCCGGCGCAACCCGGGCAGGCCCATGCGCACCTCGCTTCGGATCCAATCAGCCGCAATATAGCGGGTCCCTAGTGGCCTACAGTAGCGCGTACGGGCCGTTAGGTATAGTTTTGGATCCAATCTGCCGATCTGCCTCCGGTGAAGGGAGCCGACCGTGCCCGAGCACCGCCCTCTCCAGCCCGCCGCCCCCTGGGTCGAGGTGGTAGCCGGCGAGGCCGACTGGGACGCCGCCGACCCGGCGCTGCTGCGCACGATCTACGCCCAGCTGGTGTGGATCCGCGCCTTCGAGGAGTACGTCCTCGAACTGGCCGCGGCCGGCCTGGTGCACGGGCCAGCCCACTCCAGCATCGGCCAGGAGGGCGGGGCGGTCGGCAGCGTGCTGGCGCTCACCAGCGCCGACACGGTGAACGGGTCGCACCGCGGCCACCACCAGTTCCTGGCCAAGGCGCTCGGGCACGTGGAGCCGAAGGGGATGGACCCGCTGGCGGCGCCGTCGGAGCCGGTCCGCGAGGTGCTGCTGCGCACCCTCGCGGAAATCTGCGGGCTGGACCGCGGCTGGGGCCACGGCCGGGGCGGGTCGATGCACCTGCGCTGGGCCGAGGCCGGGGCGATGGGCACCAACGCCATCGTCGGCGGCGGCGTCCCGCAGGCGGCCGGCTTCGCCTGGTCACACCGGCACGCGGGGACCGACGCGGTGTCGGTGACCTACTTCGGAGACGGCGCGGTCAACATCGGGTCGACGCTGGAGACGATGAACCTCGCGGCGGCCTGGTCGCTGCCGGTCTGCTTCTTCATCGAGAACAACCAGTACGCCGTGTCCACCTCGGTGCGGGAGTCCACCGCCGAACCGCGGCTGTCCGCGCGCGGCCCCGGCTTCAACATCGCCAGCTGGAAGGTGGACGGGATGGACCCGCTCGCGGTCCACCTGGCCATGTCCGAGGCCGTCGCGCAGCTGCGGGCCGGGCGCGGCCCGGCCGTCGTCGAGGCCGACACCTACCGGTACTTCCACCAGAACGGCGGCTTCCCGGGCAGCGCGTTCGGCTACCGGGACAAGGCCGAGGAGCGCGCCTGGCGTGACCGTGACCCGCTCCGGATCACGGCCGCGCAACTGCAGCGGCGCGGCATCCTGACCGCCGCGGAAACCGCCGGGGCGGTGACCCGCGCCCAGGCGGTCATGGCCGAGATCGGCGACGTCCTCCTGGAGCCGGCGCCCGGCGGCAAGCCCGGGCAGCGGCAGATCCGCCCGTCCGAGTGGCCCGACCCCGGCTGGGCCGACATCGGCGTCCGCGGCGACCTGAGCGAGTTCGACGATGCGGCGCTGGCCGGCCCGGACGGCTACGCCGTGCCGGTCCAGGAGACCAGGTTCATCGACGCGGTGGCGGCGGTGATGGCCCGCCGGATGGAGACCGACCCCGGCATCGTGGTGCTGGGCGAGGACGTGCACCGGCTGAACGGCGGCACCAACGGCGCCACCCGCGGCCTGGCCGGCCGGTTCCCGGGCCGCGTCCTCGGCACGCCGATCAGCGAGAACGCGTTCGCCGGGCTGGCCGGCGGCATCGCCCTGGACGGCCGGTACACCCCGGTGGTCGAGTTCATGTATGCCGACTTCATGTGGGTGGCCGCGGACCAGCTGTTCAACCAGATCGGCAAGGCGCGGCACATGTACGGCGGGGAGACCGGGGTGCCGCTGGTGCTGCGCAGCAAGGTGGCCATGGGCACCGGCTACGGCTCGCAGCACTCGATGGACCCGGCCGGCATCTTCGCTACCAACCCGGGCTGGCGGATCGCCGCCCCGGCCACCCCCTACGACTACGTCGGCCTGATGAACAGCGCGCTGCGCTGCCAGGACCCGGTCGTGGTGCTGGAGCACGTCGACCTGTACGGCTCGACCGGGCCGGGCCCGGTGGACGATTACGACTACTACCTGCCGGTGGGCCAGGCGGCCGTGCGCCGGCCCGGGAACGACGTCACGATCCTGAGCTACCTCGGGATGGTGGCGCACGTGCTGGCGGCGGTGGATCAGTTCGGGCAGCTGGACGCCGAGGTGATCGACCTGCGCTGGCTGGACCGGGCCAGCATCGACTGGGACGCCATCGGGGTGTCCCTGGCCAAGACGAACCAGATCCTGATCGCCGAGCAGGGCGCCCGGGGGACCTCCTACGGCGGGTGGCTGGCCGACGAGATCCACCGGCGGTTCTTCGACCTGCTGGACGCGCCGGTCTGGCGGGTCACCGGCGGGGAGGCCTCGCCGAGCATCAGCCAGGTGCTGGAGCGGGCCGCCATCGCCCAGCAGCAGGAAGTCGCCGCGGCGCTGGCCGAGATCGCGAGGTACTGAGATGCCCCGGCTGCTGCGCATGCCCGAGGTCGCCACCGGCTCCAGCGAGGCCGTGCTGGCCGAGTGGCTGGTGGCCGAGCACACCGAGTTCGCCGCCGCCGACACGCTCGCC
The DNA here is from genome assembly GCA_963837515.1 of uncultured Actinomycetes bacterium. Taxonomy (GTDB): domain Bacteria; phylum Actinomycetota; class Actinomycetes; order Streptosporangiales; family Streptosporangiaceae; genus RYN-230. Next base: position 117,046 of record CAWINT010000005.1, on the reverse strand, counting down.
ACCGTCGAGACGGATAAGGCGATGGTGGATGTCGAGGCGGAGGACGCCGGCGTCGTGCTGAAGACCCTGGTCGCCCCGGGCGCCCACGTCGAGGCGGGCGCGCCCATCGCCGTGCTGGGCCAGCCGGGTGAGGCCGTCGCTGACATCGGCGCGGTGCTGGCCGGGCTGGGGGTCGCCGGGCCCGGGACAGCCGGGCGGCCCAGCCGCGCCGGTTGGCGGCTCAGCCGCGGCCGCGGCTGGGCCGCCGGCTCCCCCGGCCGCACCCGCGAGCGTGCCCGGCAACGGCCGGGTGTTCGCCAGCCCGCTGGCCCGCAAGATCGCCAGGCAGGCCGGGGTCGCGGTCGGGACCATCACCGGGACCGGCCCGGGCGGGCGGATCCTGCGCCGCGACGTCGAGGCCGCCATCGCCTCTCACGGCACGGGGGAACCCGGCGGGAGCGGCGAGATCCCGCACAGCCGGTTCCGCCGCGCCATCGCCGCCCGCCTGGTGGAAAGCAAGCAGACCGCCCCGCACTTCTACCTGCGGGCGACGGTCCGGGCGGACCGGCTGGCCAGGCTGCGCGCCGAGATCAACGACGGCGCCGGCGCCGGTATCCGGGTATCACTGAACGACCTGGTGGTGAAGGCCACCGCCGCCGCGCACCAGCGGGTCCCCGAGATGAACGTCATCTGGACCCCGGAGGCCGTGCGCACGCATCGCACCGTGGACGTGGCGGTGGCGGTCGCCACCGACCGCGGCCTGGTCACCCCCGTGCTCCGCGACGTGACGGCCCTGACGATCACGGCGGTCGCGGCGCGGACCCGCGACCTGGCGGCCCGGGCCGGGGACGGGCGGCTGCGCCAGGACGAGCTGGAGGGCGGGACGATCAGCGTCACCAACCTCGGGATGTTCGGCGTGGACGAGTTCGCCGCGATCATCAACCCGCCGCACGCCGCGATCCTGGCCGTCGGCGCCGTCCGCGACGAGCCGGTGGTCGAGGACGGCGCCGTCGTCCCTGGCAAAGTCATGACGGTGACGCTGTCGGTCGACCACCGCCCGGTCGATGGGGTGGTCGCCGCCCGCTGGCTGGCCGCGCTCCGGGAACTGCTGGAGAACCCGCTCCGCATCCTCACCTGACGATCACTGCCCCGGGCCGGTACCGCTGGCGTGTCATGATCGGGTGAGCGCAGGGAGCGGGTGTGCAGTACCCGACGCGGATCTGGTCGCCGTCGGCGCGTTCGCCGGGCGGGGACGGCGCCGGGGGACCTACGGCGCGCTGCTGCTGGGCGCTTACGACGCGGGACCCGAGGTTACTGTGGGTGTGGGAGGACATACCCAGAGGAGCCTGGCTGGGCGTGAGCCAGGGCCCAAAGACAGCTTCCCTTAACGGCCGGAGCTGCGCAGGGTTAGAAGGGGGCGCTGGGCCCTGGGACGGAGGTGCCGGATCGTGGACGCAGCAGCAGCAGTTCTCGGCAGCGCGGAGGACCGGGTGATCGACGAAACCGTGGCCGCCCTTGCGCCCCCCGGACCAGACCGCCCCCGCTCACCCAGCCCCGACGGGCGCCGCGACGTGCGGCAGCTGTTCCGCCTCGTGCTGCACTGCGTGCACGCGGGCCGCGCCGAGCCGGTCATCAGGCCGGCCGAGCAGATCGCGGCGCACTGCTATGCCGCGGGCATCGGCCACACCGAAGTACAGGATGCCTTCAACGCCCTGGCGGAGGTGCTCTGGCGCCAGCTGGCCGGGGCCCTGGACGGTGCCCAGCTGGTGGCGGCGCTCGGGCTGCTGAACGCCATCGTCCGGGCGGGCAAGGACGCCATGGCCGGGACCTACCTGGCCCTGGCCACCCAGGACCGTGTCGCGCAGGACGGGCGGCCCGCTCCGCCCGGCGAGGAGTCCCCGGACCCGGCCGACGACGTCGTGCTGACCGACGTCGTCGGGCAGGTCGGCACCATCACCCTGGCCGACCGCCACAACCACAACGCCATCGGCGCCCAGCTGGCCAGCGGGGTCATCACCGCGCTCGCCACCTTGCGGGCCCGGCCGGTGCGGGCGATCGTGCTCCGGGCCGCGGCGGGGATGAAGGTCTGGTCCGCCGGTCACGACATCGGCGAGCTGCCCCGGGGCAGGCGCGACCCGCTGGGCTACAACGACCCGCTGGAAGAACTGATCCGCGCCGTCCGCAGCTACCCAGCGCCCGTCGTCGCGATGGTGCACGGCACCGTGTGGGGCGGCGCCGTGGACCTGGTGCTCAGCTGCGACCTGGCCGTCGCCGACGAGACGACGTCGTTCGCCATCACGCCCGCGAACCTGGGACTGCCCTACAACATCACTGGGCTGCTGCATTTCCAGGGCCGGCTGCCAATAAACGTGATCAAGGAAATGTTCTTCACCGCCGCGCCCATCGACGCCCGCAAGGCCAAGGACTGGCTGCTCATCAACCACCTGGTGCCGTGGGACCGGCTCGAATCGTTCACCCTGGAGCTGGCCGCCACCATGGCGACGAAGTCGCCGCTGGCGATCGCGGTCATCAAGGAACAGATCCGGGTCCTGACGGACTACCAGCCCGTCGCGGCGCAGGTGTACGAGCGCGTCCAGGGGCTGCGCCAGGAAGCCTACGACAGCCGTGACTACCTGGAAGGCCTGGACGCCTTCGCCGAGCGGCGGCAGCCGATCTTCCGGGGCACCTGACCCCGGCCCGGCGGCGGCCCGGGCCGGACGGGTGCCCCGGGAGACCCGATCGCCGACGGTTCACCCGGGCTGGGCTGGGGCCGATCCCCCGGCGGCGCCGGGCAGTCCCGCCGGGCGCGCCGGCGGCGGGCGATGGCGGCGGCCATGACGCAGGCCGCCAGGATCGGCACGATCCCGCAGCAGGCCATGCCGGCCCGGGCCCCGAAGCGGTTCGTTAGGAGGCCGATGGCGGGCGCGCCGAAGGGGGTGCCGCCGATGAAAACCAGCAGGTACAGGCCCATCACCCGGCCACGCAGCGCGGGATCGACGGCGAGCTGGACGGAGGCGTTGGCCATGGCCTGGAACGCGAGGTTGGTGAAGCCCAGGCCGGCCAGCAGGATCAGGAAGACGGCCAGGTCCGGTGCGACCGCCGCGGCCGCCTGCAGCAGCCCGAACGCGGCCGCCGAGAGGACGAGAACCTGGCGCCGGGGACGGGCCGCCGCCCCGGCCAGCAGCGCACCGGAGGCCGATCCGATCGCGAGGACGATGTTGAACAGGCCGTAGGTGCTGGCGGTGCCGTGGAACGTCGACTTCGCCGGGACACCGGCTGCCCGAGCTGGGCACGATCGACCTGGTCCTGCTGACCAGCCCGCGGACCAGCGGGCGGCCCGCGGTGCGGGCGCTGATCTCGACCGTGCTGGCCAGTGGGTCGAAATCCCTGACCGCCTTCCACGATGCGGCGAAGGCGCCCTAGTCCGGCACCGGATAGCGGAAATTGGCCTGCTGCTGGATACCGTCCCGGCTCACCGGGCGCGGTCGTCGTTACCGAGCCGCCCGGGATCGCTGAGAACCTGGTCGATCACGCGCAGGGCGCCGCCGCGGGTGGCGGCGCTGAAGCCGAGCGACGAGGTGACGAGCGCACAGCCGCCGGTGTCCGGGGCCAGCACGCCGGCCCGCATGCCCGCGATGGCAGGCGGCAGGATCCACTCGGCGATCTGGCGGAAGTAGCCGCCCAGGATGATGGCCTGGGGGTCGAACAGGTTCACCAGGTTGGCCGCTCCGGCGCCGACCCAGTGCCCCACCTCGCTGAGCGCAGCCAGGACTCGCTGCTCGCCGTCGCGCGCCCGCGCGGCCACATCCGCGACCTTGGCTTCCGGCGCGAAAGCGCGGTCCGGCAGGCCCGCCTCGCCGGTGGCGGTCGCGCGCAGCAGCGCACCGAGCCCGATGAACGCTTCCCAGCATCCCCTCCGCCCGCAGCCGCACCCGGGGCCGCCCGGGTCCAGGTTCATGTGGCCGATCTCGCCGCCGTGGCCGTGCGAGCCGAGCAGCGGCTGGCCTCCCGAGATCACGCCGCCGCCGATGCCGACCTCGCCGGTCACGTAGATCAGGTCCCGGACCCCGGCGTGCGAGCCAACCCGGTATTCGGCCAGCGCCCCGAGGTTGGCGTCGTTGCCGATGCTCATCGGCAGGCCGGCCAGGCCAGGGAGGCCAGCCAGGACCGCCGCCAGCGGGAAGCTGGTCCAGTGCAGGTTGGGTGCTTGGGTTACCACTCCCTGGGACACATCGACGAGGGCTGGCACCGCCACCGTGAGCCCGGCGACGGTCACCGGCCTGGCCTCTGCCGCCACCGTGACGTTGGCGATGGCTTCCGCGCAGAGCACGGCGAGCGCCTCGGCGCTGCGCTCCGGGCCGGCGCTGACCGCGTCGAACGCCTGCCGGATCTCGTACCGCTCACGCCCGGCAAGATCGTTGCCGAGGACGGCGATGTAGTCCACGTTTATCTCCGCCCCCAGCGCCAGCACGTGCCGTCCGTCGAGTTCGAGCAGTGTGGCGGGGCGCCCGGGGGCGCGGTGCGAGGGCAGGCCGGCCTCTTCGCCCACCTCCCGGACCAGCCCGAGTTCCATCAGTTCCCCGACCAGCCGGGAAACGGTGGAGGGGGTCAGCCCGGTGCGGGCGGCGATGCTGGCCCGCGAGTCGGCGCCCGTCACCGCCAGCTGGCGCAGCACCACCTCGAGGTTGTTCCGCCGGACATCGCTGTGACCGGCACGGGCGGGAACGGGCAGGACTGGCTGAGCGTTCATGTCTCCCCCCGGGCACCCCGTGGGCTCGGCGGCCAGGTGTCCTCACCTGATGGCCACACTCGCCTACCGGGGCGTTGAAAGCCTACCCACACCAGAGTTAGTTTCTTGCTGCACCGAATTAACACTACGGCAACACACCGCCTACGGCCGGGCCAGTTCACCTCGCTGGCCACCCCGGCGGTTCACCTGGGCCAGCGGCCCAGGTGAACGCCGACAGTCCCCCGGTATCCATGTCGCACCCAGGAGAAAATTTCATGGCCAATCGCCCGGACCCGTCCCGGCGGCAGCTGCGCCGGCTCACCCCCCTTGGACGGTCCCGCCCTGCCCGGCGGTTCCGCCGGCCCGGCATCTCCCGGCTATTAATGACGATCACGGGTGTCAGCTGTGCGGCCGGCCTGGCCGCGGGGTTCCCCGGCGCGGCCCAGGCCAGCCAGCAGGCGGCCCCGGCCACGTCACAGCAGGCGGCCCCGGCCAAGTCACAGCAGCCGATCTATCTCAACACGCACTACTCGAACGCCGAGCGGGCCGCCGACCTGGTGTCCCGGATGACCCTGGCCGAGAAGGTCGCGCAACTGCGCACCAACAGCGCACCGGCGATCCCGCGGCTGGGGGTCCAGGAGTACACGTACTGGAACGAGGGCCAGCACGGCCTCAACACGCTGTTCAACGACACCAACAACGGCGGCGCGACCGGTGGTGTGCACGCCACGAGCTTCCCCACCAACTTCGCCTCCACGATGTCGTGGGATCCGGCGCTCACCTACGCCGAGACCACCGCTATCTCGGACGAGGCCCGGGGGGAGCTCGACAAGTCGCTGTGGGGCACAGCGCAGAACAACCTGGGGCCCTCTCCCGATGACTACGGCGCCCTGACCTTCTGGGCGCCCACCGTGAACATGGACCGCGATCCCCGCTGGGGCCGCACCGACGAGGCATTCGGCGAGGACCCCTACCTGGCCAGCCAGATGTCCGGCGCCTTCGTCGACGGCTACGAAGGCAACACCATGACCGGGCGGTCGATCGACGGCTACCTCAAGGTCGCCGCCACCGCGAAGCACTTCGCGCTCAACGACAACGAGAACAACCGGCACGCGGACAGCTCCAACACGACTGACGCGAACATCCGGGACTACTACACCGCCCAGTTCCGGAGCCTGATCGAGAACGCTCACGTGGCCGGGGTGATGACCTCCTACAACGCCATCAATGGCACGCCGGCGCCCGCGGACACCTACACGGCCAACGAGCTTGCCCAGCGCACCTACGGGTTCAGCGGCTACACCACCTCGGACTGCGGCGCGGTCGGCGACATCTACTCCCCCGGCAGCCACAACTGGGCGCCGCCCGGCTGGACGACGAGCACCTCGGGCGGGACCACGACGTGGACCAACACCGCGACCGGGCAGCAGGTACCCGGAGCCGCGGGCGGCCAGGCGTACGCCGTGCGGGCCGGTACCGATCTCAACTGCACCGGCAGCGAGTACACGCTGGCCAACATCCAGGCTGCGATCAAGGCCGGCATTCTCTCCGAGGGCGTCATCGACAACGCGCTGACCCGCGTCTTCACCGTCCGGATGGCGACGGGCGAGTTCAACCCCACCAGTGAGGTTCCCTACACCAAGATCACCAAGGCGGCCATCCAGAGCCCGGCGCACCAGGCCCTGGCCCAGAAGGTGGCCGACGAAGACCTCGTCCTGCTCAAGAACGGCAACGTGGCCGCGACGACCAGCCCGCTGCTGCCGGCCGACCCCGCCAAACTGAACAAGATCGTCATCGTGGGCGACCTGGCCAACAAGGTCACCCTCGGCGACTACTCGGGCGATCCGTCCCTTCAGGTCAACGCGGTGCAGGGCATCACCAGCGCGGTACACGCCGCCAACCCCGGCGCCACGGTGGAGTTCGACGCGTGCGGCACGTCCACCAGGACCAGCACGCCCGCGGCCTGCTCGGCGCAGACCCAGGCCGACATCAAGACCGCCGATCTGGTGTTCGTCTTTGCCGGGACCGACACCAACGTCGCCACCGAAGGACGGGACCGGACGAGCATCGCGATGCCCGGCAACTACGACTCGCTCATCAGCCAGGTCGCCGCGCTCGGTAACCCGAGGATGGCGCTGGTGCTGCAGACCGGTGGGCCGGTCACCATCGACAACGTGCAGGGCGACTTCCCCGCCATCGTGTTCAGCGGCTACAACGGCGAGAGCCAGGGCAGTGCGCTGGCGGACGTCCTCTTCGGCAAGCAGAACCCGAGCGGGCACCTGGACTTCACCTGGTACAGGGATGACTCGCAGCTGCCGCCGATGAAGAATTACGGGCTGACCCCGTCCCAGACCGGCGGACTGGGCCGCACCTACATGTACTTCACCGGGACGCCGACGTACCCGTTCGGGTACGGCCTCAGCTACACCAACTTCAAGTACTCCAACATCGAGGTCACCCCGCGGAACGCGACCCCTGACGGCACGGCGAGGGTCAACGTCAACGTGACCAACACCGGCCATGCGGCCGGGGCCACCGTGGCTCAGGTATACGTCAGCCCGCAGTTCACGGTGCCCGGCACCGAGCTGGCGCAAAAGCAGCTGGAGGGCTTCCGCCGCACGGACGTGCTGCGGCCGGGGCAGACCCAGCACCTCGTGATCCCGATCAAGATCAGCAGCCTCAGCCAGTGGGACGAGAGCAAGCTGAAGCAGGTCGTCTACGACGGCGGCTACCGGTTCGACGTGGCCAGCGACGCCAGCGACGTCGCCGGGAGCGGCACGGTGCAGGTCAGGGGCGCGCTCAGGCCGCACGTGCAGTCCGTGACCGTCCAGCCCGACCAGGTCGTGTTCCGGCCGGGCGACACGCTGAACCTGACCGGCAAGAACCCGTGGATAGCCCCCGACACCAACCCGTCGCTGGAGCAGCCGCACGCCCCCGCGGACAACATCGTGGAAGCGGTCAACAACGACCAGTCCTTCGTGGACCTGAGCCACGCCCGGGTCAGTTACCGCAGCAGCAATCGCAACGTCGCCTCGGTCAGCCCGGCCGGCCAGGTCACGATGCGGGGGCATGGGGTAGCCACGATCAGCGTCAGCGTCAACGGGATCACGGGCTCCGTCCCGGTGGTCGTCCAGCCCAGCTTCACCATGGACGTCCCGCCGGTGGTGACGCCCGGTAACGCCATCACCGTGACCACCTCGCTGCCGAACACCAGCAGCAGCCCGCTCAGGAACGTCACCATGACGCTGTCCGGGCCGTCCGGCTGGAACATCAGCGCCACCTCGCCGACCACGTTCAGCCAGGTAGCGCCGGGCAGCACGGCCAAGACCAGCTGGCAGGTGACCGTTCCGGCGAACGCATCGCCCGGGCCGGGCACGCTCTCCGCGACGGCCGCGTTCACCGACGCCAACGGCCCGGGCACCGCGGACACCTCGGCGCCGGTATCGGTGCCGTACCCGTCGTTCACCAGCATGCTCAGCAACCCGGGCATCAGTGACGACGCCAGTCCCTCGGCCGGCAACCTGGACGGCGGCGGGGCCAGCTACTCAGCGCAGGCGCTGGCCGCCGCGGGGCTGACCCCGGGCGCCACGGTCACTCACGACGGTGTGAGCTTCACCTGGCCAAACGCTGCTCCGGGCCAGCCCGACAACGCGATCGGCGGTGGCCAGACCTTCGCCATCTCGGGCTCCGGCAGCACCCTTGGCCTGCTCGGCAGCGGAACCTACGGTGACGCTTCCGGCACCGGCACGATCATCTACACCGACGGGACCACCCAGCAGTTCACGCTCACGCTGCCGGACTGGTGGTCCAACACCGCCCCGCCCGGCGGGGACATCCTGGCCAGCTTCCCCTACATCAACAACGGCGGCGGGCAGCAGAATCAGAAGGTCAGCCTCTACTACGAAGGGATCCCCCTGCAGTCCGGCAAGACGGTGAAGTACGTGACGCTGCCCGACGTCAGCCAGCAGGTGACGTCAGGCTCCACCGCGATGCACGTCTTCGCGGCGGCGATCGGCGGGTGATGCCGGCCGGGCTCACCACGCCCTGACACCCGGGCTACGGCGGCCACCCACCTGCTGTACGGTGGCCGCCGTAGCCCTCGCCGTGTCTACCTGCGTGGCTTCAGGTACCGGTCGAGGAAGGCGATGACCCGGTCGACCGCACGTTCCTGAACCGGGTCAGGGCCGCGGCCCCGGCGTCGGCCCGCGGGAGGACGTAGCCGTGCAGCGGGTGATCCCAGGACACCCACTCGGCGTCCTTGCCGCTCTCGGTGAGGAGTTCGTAGCTGACGCGGAAGATCCCCTGGAGATGGTCGCCGTCCCGTCCCATGACCAGGATGGGCACGTCGATCGGTGCAATCCGCTCGCGGGCCAGCGGCAGGTCGGTGCGGGCCCGCACCCACGCCGGATCCTGCAATTGCAGTTCCTCGATGTCCCGCAGCCCGGTCTGCGGGTCGGCTGGTGCGGCGTCGTCCAGCCGCAGGCCGAGGAACTCGTGATTGGCCGGCTCACTGGCGACGCCGGCCCGCAGCCTCCCGGGGTACCGGGAGGCCAATTTGAACAGCATCTCGCCAGCGTGGCTGACGCCGACGTGGCCCAGGTTGGCCGGGTCCACTCGCGGGTGCCGTCCGACGTGCTCGAGAATGGCGAGCTCATCCTCGAACTCCAGCGGCGACCGGTTCATGACCTCCATGCCCTGGCGCCCCTCGACCATGAGCGGGCCACCACGGTTGAAGCCAAGCTCGACCTCCGTGCGGTACCGCCCCCACCCACAGGCGTAGCCCGCGGCGAGCAAGCGCTCCATGATGTACGGGCGGCCGTGCACCCACTGGCGCAGCCAGCCGATCCCGCCCCCGCCATTGCCGTAGGCCACAAAGACGAACGGGAACCGGCCCTCGTCAGCAGGCGTGCGCAGCACGTAAGGCACGTACAGGCCGTCGCGGGACTCGGCCAGGTAATAAGCCGCGGGCCGGGTTGACCCCGCGACCTCGGCCACGAAGAGGGGCTCGCCGGTGTTCCACCCCGTTCCGCCGGCGCCCATGATCGTTCTCCGTGGTCATCAGGGCGGGCTGACGGGGAACCAGGACGGCCTGGCCGCCACTAGCCGACCGGCCGTGGCGGCCAGCCCGCGACGAATCAGATCGGCTGCACCTGCTCGGCCTGCGGGCCCTTGGGCCCCTGGCCGGCCGTGAACTCGACCCGCTGGTTCTCCTGCAGGCTGCGGTAACCGCCAGCCTGGATGGCGGAGTAGTGAACGAAGACGTCAGCGCTGCCGTCGTCCGGGGCGATAAAGCCGTACCCCTTGTCAGCGTTGAACCACTTCACGGTGCCTTGAGCCATCTGCCTTCTCCTGATGAGACGATCTCGGGACGCACGTGCGCACGACCCGGGGTTGGGTGCGGACCGTCTGCCCGAAGGCTTGGCCATGGGTGCCGACGGCGCCCGCTGTCAAAATTTCGCAGGCGCTGTGACACGGACACGAACTTCGACTCCAACCTCGCCTATTAAACACCATCGGCGGGCCGTGGGCCCGCCGATGCGCACCAACATGAGGCAGCGGTTGAGCCGGCCGCTCAGGACCGCAGGCTCAGGACGTGACCTTGTCCGCGCGGCGCGGCAGCTTCCAGCCCGGGCGGGGGAAGTGGCATGTGTACCCGTCGGGGTAACGCTCCAGGTAGTCCTGATGCTCGGGCTCGGCCTCCCAGAACGGCCCGGCCGGTGACACCTCGGTGACCACCTTGCCCGGCCACAGGCCGGAGGCCTCGACGTCGGCGATCGTGTCCTCGGCGGTCTGCTTCTGCGCCTCGCTGAGGTAGAAGATGGCCGAGCGGTAGCTGGTGCCGATGTCGTTGCCCTGCCGGTTCACGGTCGTGGGGTCGTGGATCTGGAAGAAAAACTCCAGTAGGTCCCGGTAGGAAATCTGGCCCGGGTCGAAGATGATCTCGATGGCCTCGGCGTGGCTGCCGTGGCGCCGGTAGGTCGCGTTCGGCACGTCACCGCCGCTGTAGCCGACCCGGGTCGAGATCACGCCGGGCAGCCTGCGGATGAGGTCCTGCATGCCCCAGAAGCAGCCGCCGGCGAGGATGGCCTTCTCGGTCGTCATGATGCGCTCCCAGTGTCGTGGGCGGGTTCGAACAGCGTGCGGTAGGCGCCGTATCCCTCGCGCTCCAGGTCATCGAGCGGGACGAAGCGGAGTGCGGCGGAGTTGATGCAGTAGCGCAGGCCGCCAGCTTCGGCCGGCCCGTCGGGGAACAGGTGGCCCAGGTGGCTGTCGCCGTGGGCCGAGCGGACCTCCGTCCTGATCATCCCGTGGCTGATGTCCCGGCGCTCGACCACATTGCCAGCCTCGATCGGCACGGTGAAGCTCGGCCACCCGGAGTGGCTGTCGTACTTGCTGACCGACGCGAACAGCGGTTCGCCGGACACCACGTTGACGTAGATACCGGGCTCCTTGTTGTCCCAGTACTCGTTGCTGAAAGGCCGTTCGGTGCCACTCCGCTGGGTGACCCGGTACTGCTCCTGGGTCAGCCGCGAGACGGCCTCGGCGTCCTTGCCATACTTGTCAGACACGTCAGCTCCTTGGCTGAGGGGCCGCCCGCTGGCTGCGGGTGCGCTCCCACGAAGGGTGCAACCGCGGACCGGTCACGGCTATTTCACCTCATCAGCCCGCCGGTTCACCTCATCAGCTCGCCGGCCAGCAGCGGCCGGGCGAGCGTACTGCCCGGCGGGGCCAGCGGGCACGCCCAGGCCGGGTCGTAGGCGCATGACGGGTTGTAGGCGAAGTTGAAGTCAAGGATCAGCCGGCCCGCGCCGCCGCCGAGATCGGCGCCCTTCGCCGTGTCGAAGAGGTAACGCCCCCCGCCGTAGGTCGCCGATCCCGCGCTGGCATCCTTGACCGGCAGGAAAACGCCCCCGCCATAGCAGTCCAGCCACCACACGTCCAGGTCGCCGCCGCCGGGCAGTTGCACACGTCCGATGCGGTCGAACCGCACGATCCCATCGGTGCCGGTGGCGGCCTTCAGCTGCTTGGCCGGGACATCGGTGTTGACCGCGAGCTCGAAGCGCAGCAGTGGATCGTAGGGGGCGACCGGCGCGCCGGGATAGCTGGCCCGCGACGGCTCGGGGATGGGCGAGTCAGGGTGCGTGCGCAGCAGGTGATCACGGGTCCTGCGCCAGTGATCGTGCGCCGCCGCCGGGTCCGGCTCAGCGCGGACCTCCGCGTACAGCCGGGCCACCCGGCGACGCCAGTCCAGCAGGGTCAGCGACACGTGACCTCCCGGTGATCGTCTCCGGGTCGGGTCACCCGGCAGCGAGACGACCCTAGGCGGTGGCCGGGTCGCTGGCCAGCCGTAGCAAGTCAACTAGCCGTAGCCGGCCGGGCGGCTGAGACCAGCTGGCGGATCGCGTACCGCCCGTCCCGAAGACACCCTCAAGCCGGCCGTGGCAGGCCGCCTGAGCCCGGAACCAGGCCGCGTGACCCGGAACGACGCGATGCGACGGGCCGGGTCCGCCCGGCCCGTTACGTGATTAGCTGGCCTTCGCTGCTTCCGACGCTTGGCTGGCCCTTTATCCGGCCGGGGGCTACGATCCGGCTTGGGGGAGAAGATGGGCAGCAGGCGACGCCGGCTCGATCCGGTTGGGCCGTTTGGCAATCCGGATGGGTCACGAGCCGACATCGAAGATGTCATCAGCGAGTTCGTCGACTTCGGCGGCAATCCGGCCTATGGCCACCTCGCGACCCGGGCCAACGACTCCATGGTGCGGGTCATTGTCGGGAAGCTCGGCGCGGGCAAGACGGTCTACCTGCGGCGCCTGCAGGATTTCCAGGCCCATCAGGACTCCGTTTACGCCGATGTGCCGCAGCAGAGCCTGCCGAAGACCGAAGTCGTGGTGAAGGCGTGCCAGTGGTTCTCGGACCGTGTCCTGGTCGAGAAGTGGATGCAGATCTGGGAACGCGCGATCATGCGGTCGCTGGCCTCGCACCTGCTGCGCCGCCCCGAGTTGCGCCAGCAGTTGCGCGACGAGCAGGCCAGCGAGATCGAGCGGTCGTACATCCGGCTGCTCGGCGACTTCCGCCGGCCCCGGTCGATCTACAGCGAGGTGCGCGACATCATCAATGAGCGGCAGACCGCCCATCAACTGTCCGCTTATCTCGACGATCCGCTCTGGGACGACCTCGAGGATCTGCTGGGCGAGGTGGTCGGCCAGTGCAAGCCGATCTATTTCTACCTCGACGCGGTGGACGAGGAGTTCGGGCACGCCCCGATGTACTGGCTGAAGTGCCAGGAGGGCCTGTTCTACCAGGTCATGCGGCTGCTCCGCGACCACCGGCTGGGCGGCCGCCTGCACGTCGTCGTCTGCATCCGCGACATCGTCATGTCGTCGGTGTACCGGTCGGAACACGCGCCGCGCTATTACAACGAACCGCACATCCGCGTGCTCACCTGGGACCGCAGCTCGCTGCTCTACCTGCTGCAGCAGAAACTGCAGCGGCTGCCGCCGTCACTGCTGATGCGGCGCGCCGTGGGCGGGCCGCCCACGATCCGCGACTGGCTCGGGGTCAACGGCCACTGGCCGGGGGCCGATGGCGCCGGAACGATCGAGGACTACCTGCTCAGCCACACGAGGCTGATCCCGCGCGACGTCATCTCGCTCGGCAATGAGCTGAGCGAGGAGGTGCTGCGGCAGAAACAGGCAGGCCAGGAGGGCCTGCCGCCCGCCGCCCTCCAGGCGGTGGTGCAGCGCTGCGCCAAACGGTTCGGCGACTCGCAGCTCGCCCAGTGTGCCAACCAGATCTCCTCGGACCTCATGCCGAAGAACGCCGCCCTGCACAACTACTCCGAATTGTTCACCAGCACCCAGGCCTACATCAGCGGCGTGCAGGAGGAGGTTCGCTCCTTCGTCCGGATGATCGGCGCCGACCGGTTCCCGCGCGCGGACCTCGAGGCGCTGCAGGAAATGGCGGATCTGCACTTCGAGAACGCGACGAACCTCGCCTCCGTCCTCTGGCAGAACGGCCTGCTCGGGTACGTCGACGAGACCGGGCGGCGCCGGTTCTACTCCATGGGCGATGTCGAGGAGTTTCACTTCCCGCCGGAGGTGGACACGTACGTGCTGCATCCGTGCCTGGTCCACGCCGTGGGGGGAATCCGGCAGGTGCCGGCGGACTCCGCCGGGGATATGCGCCGCACCAGCCCGCCCACATCACCTGAGCGCAACGATCTCCCGGAAGAATCGGCCCCGGCACCGTCCTCCGGCGGCAGCCGGGCGCTCCCGGAACCTGACCCGGCCGAGGTGCGGTCCTCGGCTGGCGCCAAGGCGGCCGACTATTCCGTCGGTGACGTCATCGAGGGTCGCTTCGAAATTCTGGACGTACTCGGGCAGGGCGGCTTCTCAAAGGTCTACCGGGTGCGCGATGACGTCGAGGGCGCGGAGCGAGCGCTCAAGCTCTTCGAGAGCGCCGCCGGCTATGCGGCGGTGCGACGCGAGATCGGCGCCCTGCGGAAGATCCGTCATCCCAACGTGGTGGAGGTGTTCTGGGCCGGCCGGACCAACGCCGGCGACTGGTATCTAATCACCGAGTTCATCGACGGGGAGACACTCGATGAGTTCCTCACCGGGAAGAAGCACCTTCGCGACCGGGAGGCAGTGGACGTGGCCCTGGATCTGCTGGATGCGCTCGCCGCTTTTCATCCCGACTCGGTGCGGCTCAAGCAACTGGATGCTATGCGCCACGGAGGTGATCTGCCGGAAGCCGAGTCGCACGAGTGGCTGGAGCTGAAGGACAAAGGGCTGGTCCACCGCGACATCAAACCGCTCAACGTGATGCTCACCCGCACGGGGGCGAAACTGCTCGACTTCAACATCGCGTCCCGGGTCGGTGACCCCGTGCGTACGCAGTCAGGCACACCGCCGTATCAGCCACCCGACGCCGGCCTCACGCGCTGGGACGTCTCGACCGATCTGTTCGCCGTCGGCGTGCTGCTCTATCAGCTCCTCTGCAACGGCCACCACCCGTTCCCCCATGCCCTGCCCACGGTCGCTGAACCGGTGACCGACCCGCGCATGTTCCGCGCCGACCTCAGTCCTGACCTGGCCGGATTTCTCATCCAGGCATGCGCTCCCACCAGCGCCGACCGCTTCGCCACGGCGGCTGACATGCGGTCCGCCTTGCGCCACATCCGCGCTGGCCTGTGACTGACCGGTCCGGCGTCCTGACGCCGGGCCAGGGTTTCCCCCTGATGCTTCCGGGTGCGCCTCAGGGGCGAATCAGGGCTGATCCGGATCGACGGCGGTAACCGGTGGCGGCAGCCTTGAACCATGAGGAAACACCTCTGCGACCCGAATGGAGACCGATCACCATGCCCGTGATCATCGCCCTCATCCTCGTGGCCATCGTGGCCCTGACCATCCTCAGCTTCGCTGTCCACGTCCTGTTTTCCCCGTGGCTGCTGCTGGTGGCCATCGGCATCGTGGCCTGGATCAAGTTCCGCCCGCGGCGTTCCCACCGGTAGCGCGGAGGGCCCCGCGGCCGCCTTATTGTCGGGGCATGGCCAAGAGCAGGACGCCGGACGAACTAAGCGGACGGCTGCGGGGAGGACGCTGATGCGCGAGATCACGTACGCGGTTCGGGGATTCCTCACCGTCCGCAGGGACTCGTTGCGAGTGCCGTTGCAGGGGTCGCTGGCTATCCACGCCGACCCGGACTCCGGCCTCTTCACCGGCGACCTCGCCCTGCGACCGGCCACCGTCAGCCGGACCGCACTCGGCCGGACGTTGCTCAGCGCCACCGTCCAGATAGCGCCTGACTCCCCCGTCATCGGCCGGATCGGCGACCAGGACCAGCTGTTCGCCACGGTCACGGTCGACGCGGTCATAACGGCTGTCCGCGTGGCCGGGCGAACAGCCGGCGGCCGCGCGTCATGCCGCACGGTCACTCACGCGGTCGTACCGCTGCACTCCAGGCCGGGTTTCCGCCTGGAACAGGGCGGCCGCCTGGCCGCCAGGTACCAGCGACCGCCGTTCGCTGGGTGCGGGTGGCTCACGCCGCTCATCAACCTGACGGTCGCTGGCCCAGGGAACGCCGTGGTCATCGATCTGCTCCCGGTCACCCGGTGAGCGCGGGCGGCCGCCACGACCGGAGGGTGTCCTGCAACGCCTCGGCCGCCGTGAACCGGGGGGCCCAGCCCAGGTCCCGCTTCGCCCGGGACGTATCCATGATCGCCGGGTGGCTGGCCGCCTCCACCCACTGCGCCACCGGTGGCAGGAAGGGCAGCGCCGCGACGGCCCGGGCCACGAACTGGGCCGGGCCCGCGGGCATGGGCAACGGGACGATGCCGAACTCCCGGGCGACGTCCGTGGCGGTGAGAATTCCGTCAGCCGCGATGTTGTAGGCGCCAGGCGGACCGGCGGCGACGACACAGCGCAGCAGCGCCTGCCCCACGTCCTGCTCGTGCACCACCTGCAGCGGCAGCGCCGGCACCAACAGCGGCACCGGCACCCGGCCCGGCGCGGCCCGGCGGCCCAGGCGGCGGGCCAGCGCCGCCAGGGGCGCGGGCAGCTGGCCCTTCGCGCCCACCGCGTGCGGGCCGAGCACGATCGACGGGCGCAGCAGGTACAGGGCGGGGGTGGCGGACCCGGCCCCGGCCTCCTGCAACCGGCGCTCGAGCTCAGCCTTCTCCTGTGCGTAGAACAGCCGGGCAGCCGGGCGCACCGGCCAGTCTTCGGCCATGCCAACCGGGTTATCGGCGTGGAAGCCGTAGGCGGCCACGGAGGAGGAGTAGACGAAGCGGCGGGCACCGGCGGCCGCACGGAAGGCGTTCAGCGTGCCTTCCACATTGACCGACTGGATGGCCGCGCGTGACGCGGCGCCGGTAACCAGGAAGGCCAGATGGACGACCACGTCAGCGCGGCCGAAAACGGCCCGCAGCGCCCCGGGCTCGCGGACGTCCCCGCGGTGGTATTCCATCTTCGTCCAGCCGTATGCGGCCGGGTCGAACGGGCGCCGGGCCATGCCCACGATCCGCGTCACCCGGTCATCGGCCTGGAGCAGGGGCAGCAGGGCGAAGCCGAGAGTACCGGTCGGGCCGGTCACCGCGACCGTCAGATTCCTATCCCCAGCAGACACCGGAACGGCCTTCTCCCTGACTGGACGTCCAGCTCCCTGGCCGGACTGTCCAGGCCAGTGTGCCGCCGCGCTCGCCGGGCCAGGCAGAGCCGAAGGTCCCGCCCGGGGGGACGACGGACCGGAGATCGACCGGGCCCACGCGGCTTACGATGCGCGGAGGGGAATTCAGCGCCGCCGCCGCGTCCGGGCGCGCGGCGCGGCCGGGAAAGGGGGCGCCATGGACAGGCTGAACCCATTGGACGCCCTGTTCGTTGACGCGGAGGATGAGGACCCGCACACCTCGATGGCCATCGCGTCGATCGCGGTGTTCGAGGGCCCGTGCCCAGCCCAGGAGGAGATCCTGGGTTTCCTGGCCGGGCGCCTGCCGCTCGTGCCCCGCTACCGCCAGAAGCTGCGCCCGGTGCCGTTCCGCCTGGGGCGGCCCGTCTGGGTTGACGACGCGTCCTTCGACCTTGGTTACCACGTCCGGCGGACGGCGTTGCCGGCCCCCGGGGAGGACCGGCAACTGGCCGCGCTGACGGCCCGGGTGATGTCCCAGCGGCTGGACCGGGATCACCCCCTGTGGGAGTACTGGGTCGCCGAAGGGCTCGCCCAGGGTCGCTGGGTGCTGATCTCCAAGCTGCACCATTGCATGGTTGACGGGGTTTCCGCCGCCGAGATCTACCGCATCATCTTCGACCCCTCGCCGCAGCCGTCGCCGCCGGCCGCCGATGACTGGGCGGTGCGCGCGGAGCCCTCGGCTCTGTCGCTGGCCGCCCGGGCCGCGCTGGACACGGTTCTGCTCCCGGTCCAGGAAGCTCGCGCGCTCCGGGATGCCGCGGCCAGCCCGGGCCGGGCCCTCCGCGAGGCGGCCGGCACCGCGCGGGCGTTCGCGACGCTGGCGCCCTCCCTGTGGCCGGCGGCCAGGTCGTCGCTGAGCGGGCAGATCGGCCAGCAGCGGCGTTACGCCTGGGCCCGGGCGTCGCTGGCGGACGTGCACGCGATCAGGCAGCAGCTTGGTGGCACCGTGAACGATGTGGCCCTGACCGCGATCACCGGCGGCTTCCGGGCGCTGCTGCTGGCCCGGGGCGAGACCCCGGGACGGCACATGGTCCGCTCGCTGGTGCCGGTCTCGGTCCGCGCCTCCGGCGAGGAGTACCTGCACGAGAACCGGGTGTCGGCGGTACTGGCCGACCTCCCCGTCCACGTGGCCGACCCGGTGGAACGGCTCGCGGCCGTCCAGGGCGGGCTGCGCGCGCTGAAGACGGCCAATGAAGCCAAGGCGGGCGAGGCGCTGGTGGCTCTCGGCCGGTACACCCCGTTCCCGTTCCTGTCGTGGTGGGTCAGGCTGGTGTTCGGGCTGCCCCAGCGGGAGATCGTGACCGTGACCACCAATGTGCCGGGCCCCCGCCAGCCGCTCTACGCGATGGGCCGGCGGCTGCTGGAAATCATCCCCTACGTGCCGATCGCCACCACGGTCCGCACCGGCGTTTCGGTCGCCACCTACTGCGGCCGCGTCACGTTCGGGGTCACCGGCGACTTCGCCGCCAACCCGGACCTGGACGTGCTCGCCCACGGCATCGAGGACGACATGTCCGGGCTGCTGGCCACCGCCTATGCTGGCGCGGGTGGAGGCGGCGGATAGCCTGATCCCCGGCGGCACCGGCCCCGCGGCACGCGCCGGCGGGGCTGCGGACGGCGCTCCGGTCCCGGGTGAATACCGCATCGGCGAGCTCGCCCGCGAGGCCGGGATCACGGTCCGCACGTTGCGTTACTACCAGGAGCGGAAGCTCCTCCCGCCGCCGCGGCGCACCGGGCGCATCGGCTGGTACTCCCGCGCTCACCTGGAACGCCTGCGGCTCATTGGGCAACTGCTGGACCGCGGCCACGCGCTGAGCGGGATCGGTGAGCTGCTTTCGGCCTGGGAGCAGGGTTACGACCTCGCCGACCTGCTCGGCTTCGAACAGGCGGTGACCGCCCCGTGGTCAGCGGAGACCTCGGTGCGGGTGCCCGTGGCGGAAGCCGCGACGGCGCTCAAGGGCCAGCTGACGCCCGAGCTGCTCGGGGAAGCGATCCGCCTGGGCTACGCGGACGCCGACGGGGACGGTGTCATCCGGCTCAGCCACCGGCTGCTGGACGCCACGATGGCGCTGGTGGACGAGGGCATCCCGCTGCCCGCGATCCTGGCCACAGGCCGTGCGCTGCAGGCTGGCCTGGACACGATCGCGTCGCTGCTCGCCGACCTGGTCATCAGCCATGCCCCCGGCGGGCCCGGCGGCGCGCCGGGCCCGCCGGATGTCGCGCGGCTCGCTGCCACCATCGAACGACTGCGGCCGGTCGCGCGGACCGTGATCGACGCGGAGTTCGGCCGGGCCATGGACCGGCGTGCCCGCGTCACGTACCGGGACTTCATCCGGCAGCTGGCGGCCCGCGACGGCCGCGCCGGGCCACCTGGGCCGCAGTAGCCGGGCCTTACCGGCCGGGCGCGCCTGGGTTAGCATCCCGATCATGCCAGTGTTTACTGGCATGATCGTCGACCGGGATGAGGGCGAGCGCCACCATGCGGCAGGCCACCGATTTGACCGGACAGGTAGTGGTGATCACCGGGGCGGCACGGGGCCTCGGGGCGATCGTGGCGCGGCGCCTCGCCGCCCGGCACGCACGGGTGGCCCTGCTCGGCCTCGAACCTGATGAGCTCGCGGCCGTGTCCGCGTCGTGCGGGCCGCACTCCCGCTGGTGGGAGGTGGACGTGACGGACCAGCGGGCGCTCGCCGAGGTGGCCGCCGCGGTCCGCGACGCCTACGGCCGGATCGACGTCGTGGTCGCGAACGCCGGGATCGCCATCGGCGGCCCCTTCATCCATTCCGACGCCCGCGCGTTTGACCGGGTCATCGAGGTCAACCTGCTCGGCAGCGTCGCCACCGCCCGCGCCTTCCTGCCCGCCCTGCTGGACAGCCGGGGGTACCTGCTGCAGGTGGCGTCGCTGGCCGCGCTGGCCCCAGCGCCGATGATGGCGGCCTACTGCGCGAGCAAGTCGGGCGTGGAGGCGTTCACCCATGCCCTTCGCACCGAGGTGGCCCACCACGGGGTACGGGTCGGCGTGGCCTACCTGAGCTGGGCCGACACCGACATGGTGCGCGGCGCGGATGAGAACGCGGCCTTGCGGGAGCTGCGGGCGGGGCTGCCATTCCCGGCCGGCCGCACCTACCCCGCTGAGCGGGCGGCGCAGGCCCTCGTTGACGGCATCGCGCGGCGCGCGGCCCGGGTGTACGCGCAGCGCTGGCTCCCGCCGGTGCAGCTGGCCAGGGGAATCGTTCCGCTGATCGCCGCCAGGCTCGCAGCCCGGGCCATGCCGGGCGTCGAGTCGCGGTGGCTGGCGGCCGGCCCGGTCACCCGCCCGCTCGGGGCGGGCGGCGCCGCCGACAGGGCGGTCCGCTAACCGCCCGGCGCTCCGGCCGGCACGGCCGGCCCCGGCGCGTCGCTGTCCGCCCAGACCCGGTCCAGGAACGCGCTGATCTCGCCGATCAGCCGGGCGGGGCGCACCCACAGCTCCGCGAACGTACGGGTCCGGATCAGCCGGGCGTGCGGCAGCTGCCGGGCCAGGTTCCGCGCGTCGCTGAACGAGTGGATGAGGTCGATGCCGTGCCCCAGCACCAGCGCCGGGGCGGTGATCGACTGGCGCTGCCCGGTGGTCGGGGCGATCGGCCCGACCAGGACGCCGTGCAGCACGGCGGCGATCTCGTCCGGATCCGACCGGGCCGCGCTGATGAACGTGCCCAGCGGCCCGAACGGAGCCAGCGGCACGCGGCGGGCGGCGCGGGACACCAGGCGCAGCGGGGCCCGGGCGTAATGCACGCCGAGCAGCAGGGGCAGGAACACGAGCGCGGCCGCGGGCACGGCCCACTCGAGCACCGGCATTTCCAGCACCAGGGCGCGGACCCGCTCCGGGGCCTGGACGGCGGTGAGCAGGCTCACGTTGGTGCCCAGCGATACGCCGCCGAGCACCGCCTGATCCACGCCGAGCTCGTCCAGCAGGCACAGCACCTGCGCGGCGTACACGTCCATCCGGTGCGCGCCCGCATGGCGGGGCTTGTCACTGCGGCCATGGCCCAGCAGGTCGAGCAGCACGACCCGGTTACCCCGGGCGGCCAGGGCCCGGGCCAGGCCACGGCTGAGGTTGGCGTCCATCAGCAGGCCGTGCAGCCACACGAGCACCCGGTCGCCCGACCCGTAGCTCTCGTAGCTCAGCTGGTAGGGGCCGAAGGGCAGCAGGTACTGGGCACCGCTGGGCGCTGGCTGCGGTGCGGGGCCGGCCGCCACACTCGCCGGATCGCTGACGGGCCAGACAGCCCTCTGGCGGTGACGTTCGCCCCTACCGGCGCTCCCCCGCGGCCGGAAATCCTTCATACATCAGCATAGCGCGGCGCTACCGGCGCGGTGCTATGGGCGCGAGGGGGATCCATGGCCGGGACCCGCAGCAATCAGGCCAGCCATTGGCTGGCGCTCGAGTCACCCGATTCTGCCGATTCGCACGGCTGCCGGATCGAGAGCGTCGGCGTGAAACTGCCCGCCGGGAAACTGACGACCAGGGAGCTGATGAGCCGGACCCGGCACCGCACCAAGATCCAGCTGGAGCGGCTGACCGGCATTCACGAGCGCTACGTCGTCGGGCCGGGGGAGAATTCGTTCACCCTGGCCGCCGGGGCGGCACGCGACTGCCTGGCTCATTCACAGCATCAGGCGCAGGACATCCAAATGCTGATCAGCACCAGCATCACCCGCTCCACGGGCCGGTCCTGGCAGTCCTTCGAGCCGCCGCTCAGCCTGCAGATCAAGCAGGCGATCGGGGCCACCCAGGCGGTGAACTTCGATCTGTCCAACGCGTGCGCCGGCATGCTGACGGGCGTCTTCCTGCTGCAAGATCTCGTCACCCGGGGCGAGATCAGCTGCGGGATGGTCGTGTCCGGCGAGTACATCTCCCATCTGAGCTGGAATGCGGCGAAGCAGATCCGGTCCCTGCTCAGCAAGCAGCTCGCGTCGCTCACGCTCGGGGACGCAGGTGCCGCAGTGATCGTGGAACGGGCGCCCGCCGGCGCCCCCGGCATCGAGGTGATCGGCTTCACCACCCTCGCGGAGCACAGCCGGCTGTGCCTCGCCTTCCCCTCCCTGGTGGGCCCGGGCGCCCAGATGTACACCAGATCCCGGGAACTGCAGAAAGTGGCGATCCAGGACATGGCGCCGCTCGTCGCTGAGGTGGTCAGCGAAGCCGGTATCGGCCTGGCGGACATTGATTACCTGATCCCGCATCAGACCTCGGCCCGGGCCATCCGCCAGGGCGCGCAGGAATTCGCCCGGCGCCTTGGCGCCAGGCCGAAACACATCGTCGTGAATCTGGAGGAGTACGGAAACACGTCATCGACGACGTTGTTCGTGGCGCTGCACAAGTACCTGGAGGAGCAGCGGATGCACAAGGGAGACCGGGTGATGCTGCTCGCCCTCGCGTCCGGCATCGAAATTGTCATCGCCGTATTCACCATCGGCAGCGAGGTGGAGCACTATGGGCGCACACATCAGCGCCGCGTGCGCGCTGGCTAGCCGCGGGGTACGCAGGCCGTCCGCGCGGCGCCTGGCCGACGCCGCCGCCCAGGCCTGCCTCGGGCACGCCGGGAGGCGGCCGGGCGAAGTTGACATGCTGATCAACGCTGGCATCTACCGGGAAGACAACATGGGCGAGCCAGCGCTCGCCGCCATCGTGCAGGAAGACATCGGGGCGAACCTGGGCCAGCCGCCCGTCGGGGGGCACGGCACCTTCTCGTTCGACCTGATGAACGGCACCTGCGGCGTGCTCAATGCCATCCAGCTGGAGGCCAGCCTGCTGCGTTCCGGAGTCATCCGGCTCGGCGCGATCGTGACCAGTGATGTCGATCCGGCGCTGGCGGATCCGCGCTCTGCCCCGTTCCGGCCGGCCGGCGGCGCGATGCTGCTCAACTGGGACGACACCGTCGCCGGGTTCACCGATTTCAGCATGGAGACGTTTCCCGAGTACCAGGACCTGTTCGCCAGCGGGCTGGTGTGGCAGGAACGGCACGGGCCCGGGGCCCGGCGGAAGTCAGCCGGGCGCAGCCGGATGGCCGTGGCCGAGCAGCCCGGTTACCAGGCCCGCCTGGTCGATTGCGCCGAGGAGACGGCGCACCGGTTCCTGCGCCGCCTGGGGATGGGCATGGACGAAATCGACCTGCTGGTCGCCGCTCCGGCCGCCCCCGGCTTCCTCGACCCGCTGACGAGCAGGCTCGGCGTGCCCGGCGACCACGTCGCCTACGTGTCCGAAGACCTGGAAGAGGCCTACACCACCGGCTTGATCGCCGCCCTGCAGGCCGCCATCAGGTCTGGCCGGCTCGCCGAGGCCCGGAACACGGTGCTGGTCGCGGCCGGGGCCGGCATCACGGTCGGCGTCGCCCTGTACCGCCAGTCACCGCCGTAACCGCGGCGCGGCCGCCGGTCCCGCCGCGCCTGCCACCGGGCCAGGTCGTGAACCTGCCCGGCCGCGGCGGGGCTTCGGCCACGGGTCAGGCGCGCCCGGGCAGGCGCTGCAGGGCGCGCATGGCCGCGGTCATCGCCTTCGCGTAGCCGGCGGCCGGCAGGAAACCCGGCGGCGCGATGGGCAGCAGCCGCTGGACCGACACGGTCTGCGCGTTGGTGTACTTGAGGAGTCCGTGCTCGCCGTGCCTGCTGCCCGCGCCCGAGTCCTTCCAGCCGCCCATCGGGGCATCCACAGATCCCCAGGTCGCCGCGTAGGCCTCGTTGACGTTGACGCTCCCGGCCTCCAGCCGGCCGGCGATGGCACGGCCCTGGCGGGCATCACGGGTCCACACGGAGAAGTTCAGGCCATAGCAGCTGGCGTTGGCCTGCTGGATGGCCTCCTCCGGCCCGCTCACCCGGTACAGGGAGATGACCGGCCCGAACGTCTCCTCGGCGTAGACCGTCATGCCGGGCGAGGTGCCGGCCAGGATGGTGGGCTCGTAGCAGCAGGGGCCGAGGTCGGGCCGCGGCCGACCCCCGGCCAGCACCGTCGCGCCTTTGCTGGTCGCGTCCTCGACGTGGCGGGCCACGGCGGCCAGCTGCTTCGCCGAGATCAGCGAGCCGATGTCGCGCCGGTAGTCGAGGGAATGGCCCAGGCGCAGCGACCGGGTGGCCCGGACGAAGCGCGGGACGAACTCGTCCCAGACCGCGGCGTCGATGTACATCCGCTCCATCGAGATGCACAGCTGGCCGGTGCTCGAGAAGGCCGCCCGCACCGCCCCGGGCACCGCCCGGCCGAGGTCAGCATCGGCCAGGATGAGGATGGCGTTCTTGCCGCCGAGTTCCATCGAGTAGTCGATGAGCCGCTCGGCGGCCTGGGCCGCGACCAGCCGGCCGGTCGCGGTGCTGCCGGTGAACATCAGGAAGTCGCTGTGGCCGATGACCGGGCTGCCGAGGTCCTGCCCCGAGCCGGTCACCACCTGGAGCACGCCGGGCGGCAGCCCCGCCTCGTCCAGCAGCGCGGCGGCCCACAGCGCGGTAAAGGGGGTCTGGCTGTCCGGCTTGGCGATGACCGCGTTGCCCGCGGCGAGCGCCGGCAGGGCGTCACTGATCCCGAGCGTCAGCGGGTAGTTCCACGGCGAGATCACCCCGACGACGCCCTTCGGGTGGTGCTGCTCCCAGGTCCGGGTCAGGACCGGGAAGGCACCCGCGCGCCGGCGCGGCTGCAGCAGCCGCGGCGCGGTGCGCGCGTAGTACCGGCTGACCTGCGCGACGTCGATGATTTCCTCGAAGGCATGCCGGCGGGCCTTGCCGTTCTCCAGCTGGATCAGGTCGAGCACCTCGTCCTGCCGCGCGAGCAGCAGCGTCGCGAAGCGGAGCAGCACCTCCGATCGGCGCCCGGCGGGCAGCCGGCCCCAGCCGGGCTGGGCTTGGCGGGCCGCCCCGGCCGCCGCCGCGACGTCCTCGGCCGTGCCCCGCGGCACGTGCCCCAGCACTCCCCCGGTCGCTGGCATCTCGACCGGGACCAGGTCCCGCGGGCCCGCGGTGACCGCACCGGCCGCCAGCCGGTCGAGCAGGCCGCGGGTGATCCGCGGGCCGAGCTGCCGTTCGGCCACGGTCGGCGGGCCGCCTGCCGCTATCGTCATGACCAGCCTCCTTCTCCGGCCCGGCCCCGGGCGGGTGCCTGTCTATCGGGCCTCCACGATGGGCAGCCGCAGCGCCGCGGGCGCCGCGGGCGGCACGGCCGGGCGCCGCGGCGCCGCAGGCGTGACCGGCCGGTAGGCGGCGCCGAGCCGGGGCCGGGAGTCGGTCTCCCCCTGGTTCGGCCATAGTGCCATCGCCCGCTCAGCCTGGGCGGTGATCGTCAGCGCCGGGTTGACGCCCAGGTTGGCCGAGATGGCCGAGCCGTCGGCCACGTGCAGCCCGGGATACCCGTACAGCCGCTGGTAGCCGTTGACGACCCCGCTTTCGGGTGAGTCACCGATGACGCAGCCGCCGAGGAAATGAGCCGTCATCGGGATATCGGCCATCTCCCCCACGCTGTTCAGCGGGAAGCCGCCGATCCGGGCCGCGATCCGGCGCATCGTCTCGTTGGCGGCGGGAATCCAGGTCGGGTTTGGCTGGCCGTGCCCGGGCCGCGACGTCAGCTTGAGCCGCCCGAGCCGGGTCCGCTTCGGGTACACCGTGATCGAGTTGTCCAGCGTCTGCATGGTGAGCCCGATGACGGCGCGCTCCGACCAGTGATTCATGCCTGCGTAGAGGGAGACGAGCCGCCCCGGGTGGCGTGCGGCCTGCCCGAGCCACTTGGCCCAGCGCGGGACCGGCCCGCCGCCATCGGTCATCAGCGTGCTGAGCAGCCCCATGGCGTTCGAACCCCGGCCGTACCGGACCGGTTCGATGTGGGTGCTGGCATCCGGGTGGATCGATGAGGTGATGGCCACGCCCCGGGTGAAGTCGTGCTCCTTGCGGTGCCGCAGCCCGGTCAGCGCGCCGCCGAGCGCCTCGGAGTTGGTGCGGGTGAGATCCCCCAGCCGGGCCGAGATCCCCGGCAGCGCGCCGGCCGCTTTCATCCGGTGCAGCAGTTGCTGCGTGCCCCAGGTCCCGGCCGCGAACACCACCTGCGGCGCAGTGAGGGTGCGCGCGGTCCGCCCGGCCCGCCACGCGCCGGTGCGCACGGTGTCCACCGCGTACCCGCCGATCCCCAGGGGCCGGACGGCGACCGCCATGGTCTGCGGCTGGACGGTGGCGCCGGCTTTCTCCGCTAGATACAGGTAGTTTTTGACCAGCGTGTTCTTCGCGTTGTGCCGGCAGCCGGTCATGCATTCGCCGGTCTCCAGGCACCCCCGGCGGCGCGGGCCCGCGCCGCCGAAGAACGGGTCGGCGGCCTCGGTGCCCGGCTCCTTGCGGCCGTCCCGGCCGAAGAACACTCCGACCCGGGCCAGGCTGAACGTGTGCCCGACGCCCATCTCCTCGGCCACCTGCCGGATGACCTCGTCCGACGGCGTCATGGTCGGGTTCTCCGTGACGCCGAGCATCCGCTCCGCCTGGTCGTAATAGGGCGCTAGTTCTGCCTGCCAGTCGGTGATATGCGCCCACTGCCGGTCCCGGTAGAACGCGTCCGATTTCGGCCGGTACAGCGTGTTCGCGTAGACCAGCGAGCCCCCGCCGACCCCGGCGCCAGCCAGGATGATCACATCGCGCAGCAGGTGGATCCGCTGGATGCCCAGGCAGCCGAGCTTCGGGGCCCACAGGAACTTGCGGGCGTCCCAGGACGTGCGGGGGAAGTCGGCGTCCTCGAACCGGCGGCCCGCCTCCAGGACTCCTACCCGGTAGCCCTTCTCGGTGAGCCGCAGCGCGGTCACCGAGCCGCCGAAGCCCGAGCCGATCACGATCACGTCGTAGTCGTACGCCGCCGACCGGTCCATCGTGGCCGTCCTCCCCTCGCGTGCCCGGGCTCACCAGGTGAGCGGGCGATTCCTGCCATCGTGCGGGTCATCGCGCATGGGCAGCAGGGCCGAAGGTCCCCGGCCCGGCACCGGCGGCGTCACCACCCGGCTTAGTGACTTTCTGCCCTGACCCGATAGCCGCCGCGTCACTACCGTCTGAAGGTAAGGGACATAACTGCGGTATGGCTGTCATCAGGGGGCACCGATGCAGGAAATCTCCGTGCCCGAGGCCTACACCGTGCAGCCGGCGGACAATGTGACCGACGATGTTTTCACGAATGCGCGGAACTGGCCCGGCGCGGTCGGGCTGAAGCGGAAGGTGAGCGGCACCTGGACGCCGGTGACCTGGCGTGAGTTCGCCGGCCAGGTGCGCGACCTGGCGGCCGGCTTCATGGCCGCCGGGGTCGCGCCGGGGGACCGCGTGGGGCTGATGTCGCGCACCCGGTACGAATGGACGCTGCTCGATTTCGCGATCCTGGCGGCCGGCGGCATCACCGTGCCTATCTACCCGACCTCCTCGCTCGAGCAGATCGAGTGGATCCTCGGCGACTCGGGTGCGGTGGCCATCGTGGCCGAGACCGACGAGCACGCCGCGAAGATCGCCGCCGTCCGGCCGGGCCTGCCGGCGCTGCACCACGCGTGGCAGATCGACGGCCGCGGCGCCTCCCTGGCCGATCTCCGGGCCCTCGGCGCGCTGGTGACGCCGGACCAGGTGAAGGAACGGCGGCACACCCGGGGCGCCGCCGACCTCGCCGAGATCGTCTACACGTCCGGCACGACCGGCCGCCCGAAAGGCTGCATGCTGAGCCACGGCAACATCGTCGCCAACGCCCGCAACTGCATGCGCAACGACGGCTTCACCAAGGTGTTCAACGAACACAACTCGACGCTGCTGTTCCTGCCGCTCTCGCACAGCTACGCGCAGCTCATCCAGTACGGCGCCATCTATTCCCGCACCGTCCTGGGGCTGGCCGACATGGCCGACGCGGCCGCCGAACTGCCGGCTTACCAGCCGACGAGCGTACTGTCGGTGCCCAGGCTGTGGGAGAAGGTGTACAACAGCGCGCGGCACCAGGCCACCGCCGAGGGCCACGCCAAGATCTTCGCCCAGGCGGAGGCCACCGCCATCGCCTGGAGCCAGGCCCTGGACGCCGGTGGCCCGGGCCTCAGGCTGCGGCTGCGGCACGCCCTGTACGGCCGGCTGGTCTACCGCAAGCTGCGGGCGGCGCTCGGCGGCCAGGTCCGGTACTCCTGGAGTGCGGCCGCCCCGCTCGGCCCGCGGCTCGGTCACTTCTTCCGGGGCTGCGGCATCACGGTGCTGGAAGGCTACGGCCTGACCGAGACGAGCCCGGCGACCAACTCCAACACGCTCGACGCGCAGCAGATCGGCACGGTGGGCCGGCCGATCCCGGGCGCCACCATCCGGATCGCCGCCGACGGCGAGGTCCTGGTCAAGGGGCACATGGTCTTCCAGGGCTACTGGAACAACGAGACCGCCACCAAGGAAATGATCGACGAGAACGGCTGGCTGCACACCGGGGACCTCGGCCACCTCGACGACGAGGGGTTCCTCTCGATCACCGGGCGCAAAAAGGACCTGATCATCACGGCGGGCGGCAAGAACGTCGCGCCCGCCGTGCTGGAGGACCGGCTGCGCGCCCACTGGCTGGTCAGCGAGTGCCTGGTGGTCGGGGACGCCAAGCCGTTCATCGCGGCGCTGGTGGCGGCCGACCAGGAGACCGTGGCCCAGTGGAAGGCGGACCACGGGAAGCCGGACACCGCGACGCTGGCCGACCTGCGCGACGATCCCGAACTGCGGGCGGAGATCCAGGCCGCTGTCGATGACGCCAACCGGGCCGTGTCGCAAGCGGAGGCGATCAAGAAGTTCGCGATTCTCGGCGATGACTTCACCGAGGCGGACGGCCAGCTGACGCCGACGCTGAAGATCCGCCGTCACGTCATCACGGCGCAGTACGCGGCCGAGATCGCGGCCCTGTACCAGGACAGCACGCGCTGAGCGTCATGGGCAGGCGGGCGGCGCATCGCCTGGTTTTCCTGGCACCGGGTCACCGGCGCGCAGCGGAGCCCGTTCGTACCGTCCTTCGTGCGCCAGGATGGGCCGCCGGTCGCCGGCCAGTTCGGGATGACGTTCTTCCAGGACTTTGCGCCGCTCGGCGGTCCGGCGCAGTTGCGTGACGTATTCGCGGTTGCCCTCGTAGGTGCCGCGCCAGGTCTGCGGCATGGCCTCGGATGGCGGCGGCAGGGAACGGGCCGCCTGGCCCGCGAACCCGAACACCGAGGGCACCTTCACCGTCTGCCCACCGCATTCGCGGCAGGCGGGCAGCGGCGCGCGGAACGACTGGATCACTTCGAAGCCGTATCCGCACCCGCAGCGGAGCTGGTAGATCGGCACGGCTACCACAGGTCCATCGAGCGGGCGAAGATGCCGGCGATGTCGTCCTCGGTGACCGGCTTGGGGCAGGTGGCGAGCAGCCGCTGCTGCTTCATGGTCCCGTCCACCAGGTCAGGGATGTCAGCGTCGGTATAGCCGACGGCGGCCACGCCGTTCGGGATGCCGATGTCCTTCATCAGTGCGGTCAGCGCCGACGGCAGGAACTCGTCCTCGCTGGCCAGCCGGCTGGCGCCGGGTGCGAGCAGCTGGGCGGCGTAGCGGTGCCGCTCCGGCGAAGCGTCGAAGGTGAAGCGGAACGCTTCCGGCGCGGTGAGCGCGACCGACATGCCGTGCGGCACCATCGGCTCCTGCTCCGGGTAGTCCTTGGGGTGGAAGTCGCGCACCCGCCCGGCGATGGGGTAGGCGTTGGCGTGCGGGAGGTGCACGCCGGCGTTGCCGAACCCCATGCCCGCGAAGGTCGCCGCCATCGCCATGTCGGCCCGCGCCTGCTCGTCGTCACCGCGGCGCACGGCGGTCCGGAACGAGCCGGCAAGCAGCCGCATCGCCCTTTCGGACCACATGTCAGAGATGGGATTGGACCCGCAGTACGGCACCCGCTGAGCCGGCTGCTTGTGCTCGTAGCTGGTGTACCAGCGGGCGGTGTAACTCTCCAGCGCGTGGCACAGGATGTCCATGCCGGCCGAGGCGGTCACGCCGGGGGGCTGGCTGACGGTCAACCGCGGGTCGATCACCGCCAGGGTGGGGCGCAGCCGCGCGTGGCTGATCCCGGTCTTCACCTTGAGGGCGAGCACGTCCAGGACGCATACGGTGGTGGACTCCGCCCCGGTGCCGGTCGTGGTCGGCACCGCCACCAGCGGCTTGAGCTGGTTGACCGGAACGGCGCCCTGGCCGACAGGAGCGTTGATGTAGTCCATCAGCTGCCCCGGGTTGGTCAGCATCAGATTCACGGCCTTCGCGGTGTCGATGCTGGATCCGCCGCCGACCGCGACGAACGCGTCCCACGGGCCGGACTCGCGGGCGTGGGCGATGGCCGCTTCGAAACTGGCGTCGGTGGGCTCGACGTGCACGCCGCCGAACACACCGGCCTCGATCCCGAACGCGCCCATCTGGTCCGCGACCCGTTGCGGCGCGCCGGTCGCCGCAACCCCCGGGTCAGTGATGACCAGCACCCGGCGCGCCCCGTACTGGGCCAGGTCGAACCCGATCTCCTCGGCCGCGCCCGGGCCGAACTTCAGCTGCGGCGCCCCGTACGTGAAGATCGCCTCAGGGTTCGCGGGTACCGGCAGGCTGGCACTCACCGTTGCTCTCCCCTCAGGCGTAGTGGCCGTCGGGGGCGCGGCGCAGCGAGCGCATCTGCTCCGCGTCGTGCCCGAACACGACGGTGGCGTTCGTCTGCTCGGCGAGGTTGCGGATCTTCTCCACCGACGCGTACCAGGCGGACAGGTCGTTGACAATCGCCGCCGGGGTGGCGGGCGGCCCGTAGGAGTCACCCATGTACACGGCGTCCGAGGTGAAAATCATCGTGCCGGTCTCCGGCAGATCGACCCGCATCGCCATGGTTCCCGGGGTGTGCCCGGGCGCCTCGACGAACGAGACCCCGGGCAGGAACTCGGCGTCACCGGACACGGTCTCGAACTCGATCCCCTCGTAATCAGCCTTGAGATGGGCACCGTTGAAGGCGCCGTCGTAGCCGAACGCCCAGTCCTTCTCCTTGTCGTTGACGACCAGGCGCGGGCCGGCCCCGGCGAACGTGCGCACGTTGCCCGCGTGGTCGAAATGCAGGTGCGACAGCGCCACGTAGTCCAGGTCGCCCGCGGCGATGCCAAGCTGGGCGAGCCGGGAGTCCAGGTACTGCTCCTCGGTCACCTGGTCATAGGGGAAGAACTCCTGCAGCCCGGTTGGCACCCAGCGGGTCTCCCAGTCCCGCGGGCAGCTGGTGTCCCACAGCATCCTGCCTTCCGGGGTCTCCACCAGCACGGCGTGGGTCGTGCACGGATACCACTCGACCGGCTTCTCCTTGTCCGACCGGGGCCGGATACTCCGTCCCGGCTTGAGCAGCAGCCAGGTCAGGTCGCAGCTCATCGCCCCGCAGTCGAGCACGTGAAGCCTGGTTGCCGTCGCCATTGACTACTCCCTCGAAGAAGCCTCAGGGCCATGCCGCCGCATTTCGCATAGTACGTGCCGAAGCGACGGAGTGGCAGGCCCCGGCCGCTGCTGCGCCGTCAGGTGCCCGCGGCAGCCGGCCGGTGCGCCGGGCACCCGCAGGGGCGCGGGGCCTGCTGCGTCAGCCCAGCGATGATCAGCGACAGGATCGTCTCGAAGATGTCGTCGTCGGCGACCTTCGGCAGCTCATCCCGGACCTGCCAGATGTGCGGGAATTCGCCCGGGCTGACGGCCAGGTAGGCCCGGGTCCAGGCCGCCTGGTCGGCCTGCTGCGCCGTCGCGTCCAGCGCCAGGAAGTCGGCCTCGCCACCGGCCCAGGACAGCGCGAAATCGCCCAGCGCCCGGTAGACCCGCGCGGCCTCCGCGCCCTCGAACCCCGCCGCCAGCACCGCGCCGATGAGGGTGTCGACGATCCGCATCTCGGCCGGCCGCTGGGTGGTCCGGCAGGCCGACAGCGCCGCCGCTGCCGGGTGCGCCAGGTAGGTGCGCCGGAGCCGCCTGGTGGCCTCGGCGATCGTGTCCAGCCAGCAGTCCTGCGGCGACAGCCCGGACATCGCTTCCTCGATGAGCGCGTCCGCGATCGCCAGGACGAGGTCGTCCTTACTGGGGAAGTGGCGGTACACGGCGGTCGGATCCGCACCCAGGGCCCGGCCGAGCTTGGGCAGGCTGAACCCCCTGGGGCCGCCGGTGTCAAGCAGCCGCAGGCTTTCCCCGACGATGAGCTCGGGCGTGAGGCTCCCGCGCCGGAGCCCGCGCTGCCGGGATGGCCCGCGGCGGCCGGTGCTGCCGGTCATCGTCCCTGCCTTGTCGGTCGCGCCGGCCTCGGTACCGGCGGGAGCAGTCTAGAACCTTGTACCCCGTTGTCACAGCCATTGACAATGGCTTTGACGCCTTGGTCTAATTCCGGCATCCCGCTCCGCGAGGGAGGCCAGCAGTGCGGTCCGGCGACATCCTTTTCCGGGGCGGCACCGTGTTCGACGGCCGCGACTTCCTTCCCGGGGGCAGCTGCGTACGGATCCGCGGCGGGAAGATCACCGAGGTCGGCCCGGCCACTGGCCGCGACGCCGCCGAGGTCGTGGACCTGGGCGGCGGCACCCTGCTGCCCGGGTTCATCGACGCCCACGCCCACCCGGTCTTCGCCGGTAACCAGCTGCGGCACTGCGACCTGCGGGCGGGCAGCACCGCGTCCGGCTATGTGCAGCTGGTCGCCGAGTACGCCCGCGCCCACCCCGGTGAGCAGTGGATCACCGGGGGCGGCTGGTCGATGGACGCCTTCCCCGGGGGCCTGCCCACCCGGCAGGCGCTGGACGCGGTGGTCAGCGACCGCCCGGTCTACCTGCCGAACCGCGACGGGCACGGCGCGTGGGTGAACAGCCGGGCGCTGGCCCGGGCGGGAATCGACGCCGCCACCCCGGATCCGCCGGACGGCCGGGTCGAGCGGGATGCCGCCGGGCGGCCCAGCGGCATGCTCCAGGAAGGCGCCACCCGGCTGGTGTCCCGGCTGCTGCCGCCGGTCACTGAGGACGACTGGTACCAGGCGCTGCTGGCCGGCCAGGCGCACCTGCTGTCCCTCGGCATCACCGGCTGGCAGGACGCGATCGTCGGCAGCTATCTCGGCGAGGCCGACCCGCTGGGCTGCTACCTGCGGGCGGCGCGCACCGGCAGCCTCCAGGCCACCGTGATCGGGGCCCTGTGGTGGGACCGGGACCGCGGCCTCGACCAGTTGCCAGAGCTGCTGGAGCGGCGGCAGGCCGGCCAGGCCGGGCGGTTCCGCGCGACGAGCGTGAAGATGATGCTGGACGGGGTCGCGGAGAACCACACGGCCGCCATGCTCGAGCCCTACCTGGACAGCGCGGGGTGCGACAGCGGCCATGCCGGGCTGGATTTTATCGACCCCGATGAGCTGCCCCGCTTCGTCACCGCGCTGGACGCCGAGGGCTTCCAGGTGCACTTTCACGCCCTCGGTGACCGGGCGGTGCGGCACGCGCTGAACGCCGTGGAAGCCGCCCGCACGGCCAGCGGAGCCCGGGCCCTCCGCCACCATCTGGCGCACCTGCAGGTGGTGCACCCGCACGACATCTCGCGGTTCGCCCGGCTCGGGGCCACGGCCAACATCCAGCCGCTGTGGGCGACGCACGAGCCGCAGATGGACGAGCTGACGATCCCGTTCCTCGGCGAGCGCCGCTCGCGCTGGCAGTACCCGTTCCGGTCGCTGCACGACGCGGGCGCGCCGCTGTGCGGGGGCAGCGACTGGCCGGTGAGCAGCGCCAACCCGCTGTGGGGGGCGCACGTCGCGGTGAACCGTAGCCTGCCCGCCGGCGCGGGCGGCCACGGCGCCGACCCCTTCCTTCCCGGGCAGGCGCTCAGCCTGCCCGCCGTGCTGGCCGCCTACACCTCCGGCAGCGCCCGGGTGAACGGCGTGGAGGAGGAGACCGGCGCCATCAAGCCGGGCCTCGACGCCGATTTCGCCGTGGTCGATGCCGACCTGGCCCATCTCCCCCCGGCCGAAATCGGCCAGGCCACCGTCACGGCGACCTGGGTCCGGGGCGAGATCGCCTATCAGCCGTAACACGCAGTAGAACGAGGAGGGCCGATGGCCCGCAGACTCACCTGCTGGCTCGCCGTGGCCGCCGCCACGGCATCCGCGCTCACCGCCGCCGCCTGCGGGCGCTCCGCCAGCCCGGCGGGCAGCGCGGCCGGCAACGTGTCCCCGACCAAGGGCCTGGTCGCGACCACGCCCGCCGGCACCGCCACCGTCCCGTCCGTCACCTGGGCGGTATACCGGGACGTGAACTCGCTCGACCCGATCTTCGCCTTCGACTACCCGGAGAACACCGCGGACTCGCTGATGTGCGAGTCGCTGCTGCGCCAGGCGCCGGACGGGTCGCTGCAGCCGGGCCTGGCCACGGTGGCAAACCCGTCCGCCACCAAGTTCGTGTTCACCATCCGGCCCGGGGCCAAGTTCTGGGACGGCCATCCGGTCACGCCCGCCGACGTCGTGTACAGCCTGGACCGCAACACCGACCCGAAGCTGGGCGGTTTCTACGCGGCGGTATTCGACCGGGTGTCCTCGATCGCGGCCACCGGCGCCAGCCAGGTGACGATCACCCTCAAGCAGCCCGACTACTGGCTGGAGGGCGAGCTGGCGTCGATGCCCGGCATCGTCATCGAGAAGAGCTTCGCGCAGCAGCAGGGCAAGAACTACGGCACCCCGGCCGGGCGGATCATGTGCACCGGCGCGTACATGTTCAAGTCCTGGACGCCGGGCGTCGGTGTCACCGCGGTGGCGAATCCGCATTACTGGAACCATGCCGTGCAGCCGCTGGTGCAGCAGATCATCCTGAAGGGCGCACCGGACATCTCCTCGTTCACCTCCGGCCTGCTGACCGGGGCGATCCAGGGCTCCTACCAGTTCGGGCTGGCCACCCTCGACCAGCTCGAGCACAGCAGCCAGGTGAAGGTGTACCAGGGCCCCGGCTGGTCCACCGATGCGTTCATCGTCTCCAGCCGCAGCGGCGTGCTGGGTGACCTGCGGGTGCGCCGGGCGCTGTCGCTGGCGCTGAACCGCCAGGGCATCATCGACTCGGTGTACAAGGGCGCCGCCCTGATGCCGCGCTGGCTGTCCAACCCGGGCACCTTCGGCTACGGCCAGGGCGTGTTCGCGGCCGCCTACGCGAAGGCGCCGGTGCTGAACCAGAACCTGGCCCAGGCGAAGAAGCTCGTCCAGCAGGCCGGCGCGACGGGCAAGACGCTCACCATCGGCACCTCCAGCCAGCTGGCCAACATCTCGGCCGTGACCGGCGCCTACCAGGCCGCCGCGCAGGCGATCGGCTCAAGGTGGTGCTGAAGTCGGTCTCGGCGCAGAACTACATCAACTTCTTCACCGACCCGAAGGCCCGGGCAGGCATCGACGGGTTCCTCACCGTCAACTACGGCGACTACGCCGACCCGGCCGGGCTGCTGGCCACGTTCGACCTGCCGGGCGGCTCGCAGAACTACGACAGCTACAGCAACCCGGCCATCACCGCCGCGCTGGAGCAGGCCCGCAGCACGGCCAACCCCGACCAGCGGGCGGCGCTGATGGTGAAGGCGGAGCAGCTCACCGCGCAGCAACTGCCGTGGATCCCGGACGTCCAGCCAACAAGCCTGCTGCTGCTCAACAAGAAGCTGAGCGGCGCGGTGTCCTCGTTCGCCTACATGTTCGCGCCCTGGGCCGACAGCCTGGGCGGACGTGGCTGACCCGATGCGCTGGCGGTTCTTCGCGCGCCGGGTGGCCATGCTGGCGGCCAGCCTGCTGATCGCGAGCTTCGTGATCTTCGCCGCGATGTACCTGGCCCCCGGTAACGCGGTCGCCGCCCTGTCCGGCGGCCGGTCCCTGCCGGCGAGCAGCATGCACGTGCTGGAGCAGCGCTACCACCTGGGTGAGCCGTTCCTGGCCCAGTACTGGTACTGGCTCGGCAACGCCCTGCACGGGAACCTGGGCGTGTCGATCATCCTGCGGGAGAACGTGTCCACGCTGATCGCCTCCCGGATCTGGACGACGGCCGGCCTGGTGCTGTACGCGTCGCTGCTGATCTGCGTGTTCGGGATCGGCATGGGCCTGCTCTCCGGGCTGCGCCCAGGCTGGCTGGACACCAGCACGCTGGTGGTGACCGCGGTCTCCGCCGCGATCCCGGCGTTCGTGGCCGCGATCGTGCTGATCCTGCTGTTCGCGGTGAAGCTGGGCTGGTTCCCGGCGCTCGGGAACGGCGCCAGCTTCGTGGACAACGTGCGGCATCTCACCCTGCCCGCGATCGCCCTGGCCATCTCCTCGCTGGCCATCGTGGCCCGGGTGACCCGGGCCTCGGTGCGGGAGGAGGGGGAACGCGAGCACGTCCAGACCGCGGTGAGCCGCGGCATCCCGGCCCGCCAGCTGATCCGGCGGCACATCCTGCGCAACGCCGCCATCCCGATCACCACCGTCGCCGGCATCACGATCGCGTCGCTGATCGCGGTGTCCGCGGTGGTTGAGGTGGCGTTCGGCCTGAACGGGCTGGGCGCCTACCTGGTGCAGTCGGCGCAGTCCAAGGACCTGGCGGTGGTGCAGGGCATCTCGCTGGTACTCGTGACCGCGTTCGTGCTCGTCAACGTGGTAGTGGACGTGCTCTACGCGGCGCTGGACCCCCGCGTGTCCCTGGGTGGCAGCCGGTGAGCGTTAATGCCATGCTCATCGCGCCGGTGACGGCGCGACGCCGGGGAACGGCGCTGCTGCGTGCGACCGGGCCCGCGGGCATCATCTCCGCGGTGGTGATCGCCCTGGCGGTGCTCGCGGCCATCTTCGGCCCGCTGCTCGCCCCCTATCCGCCCAACCTGCTCAACCTGTCGCTGGCCTGGGTCGGCCCCACCGGCGGCCACCTGCTCGGCTTCGACTTCCAGGGGCGTGACGTGGCGTCCCGGCTGCTGGCCGGGGCGCAGAGCTCGATGCTGGGCCCGCTCGCGGTCGTGATCGCCAGCATGACCGCGGGCATCCTGCTGGCGGTGACGGCGGCCTGGCGGCGCGGCCCGGCCGACGCGGTGATCTCCTCCGGGCTGGACATCCTGTTCGCGTTCCCGGGCATCCTGCTCGCGGTGCTCGCGGCCGCGGTCTTCGGGGCCGGCCTGCCCGCCGCGGTGATCGCGCTGTCCATCGCCTACACGCCGTACGTGGCCCGGGTGCTGCGCGGCGCCGCGCTCAAGGAGCGCAGCCAGCCGTACGTGGCGGCGCTGGAGGTGCAGGGTGCCCCCGCTACCACCATCTGCCTGCGGCACCTGGTGCCGAACATCGCGCCGCTGGTCGTCGCCCAGGCCACCATCCTGTTCGGGTACGCCATGGTCGACCTGGCCGCCGTCTCCTTCCTCGGCCTCGGCGTGCAGCCGCCCAACCCCAACTGGGGCGTGATGATCTCGGAGAACCAGACCGGCATCCTGCAGGGGTATCCGCTGCCCGCGCTCGCGGCCAGCGTCTGCATCGTGGCCGTGGTCATCGCGTTCAACGTGCTCGGCGAGCGGCTGTTCGAGCAGGCCCAGGCGGCCCCGTGATGACCGCGGCGCCCGGGCCTGCCGGGGACGGGCCGCTGCTGGCGGTTGACGGCCTGACCGTGCGGCTGACCGTCGACGGCGCCCGGCGGCCGGTCCTGCGGGACGTGAGCTTCACGGTGCGGGCGGGCGAGGCGCTCGGGCTGGTCGGCGAATCCGGGTCGGGCAAGTCGATGACGGCCCGGACGATCGACCGGCTGCTGCCGCGCGGGGCCGAGACGAGCGGCGAGATACGGTTCGCCGGGCAGCTGGTGGGCGCCCTGTCCGGGCCCGCGCTGCGCCGGTACCGCAGCGAGGTCGCGATGATCTTCCAGGATCCGCGGGCGCACATCAACCCGGTGCGCCGGATCGGCGACTTCATGACCGAGGCGCTGCGCGCCAACCTGGGCGTGGCGGCCGGCGAAGCCCGGTCCCGGGCCGTCAGCATGCTCGGGCAGGTGGGCATCGAGGACGGCCCGCGGCGGCTCCGCCAGTACCCGCACGAGCTGTCCGGCGGGATGCTGCAGCGGGTGATGATCGCCACGGCGCTGCTGACCAGGCCCCGGCTGCTGCTCGCGGACGAGCCGACGACCGCGCTGGACGTCACGACGCAGGCCGAGGTCATGGCGATCCTGGACGAGCTGCGCCGCGAGTTCGGGCTGGCCATGCTGTTCATCACGCACGACCTGGAACTCGCCGCCGCGATCTGCGACCGGACCGCGGTCATGTACGCCGGGCAGATCGTCGAGGTGCGCAGTTCCGCGCGGCTGCACGACGACCCGCTGCACCCCTACACGGCCGCGCTGGCCGGTGCCCGGCCGGACATCACCCAGACCGCGCACCGGCTGCGCGCCATCCCCGGCCGGCCGCTGTCGGCGTTCGAGGCACCGGCCGAGGAGTGCGCGTTCGCGCCCCGGTGCGGCTACGCGCAGGACGCCTGCCGGGCCGGCGCCCCGCCGGTGGCCGGTCTGGACGGTGGCCTGGCCCGCTGCCTGCGGGCACCCGAGCTGCGCGGGCAGCTACGCGGGGCCCCGGTACGGGAGGGCACCGATGCCTGACGCCGGCCCGGTACCGGTGCTGACCGTGGCCGGCCTGCGCAAGGAGTTCGGCCCGCTGGTCGCCGTGGACGACGTGTCGTTCCAGGTGCCGCCGGCCGGGTCGCTGGCCATCGTGGGCGAGTCCGGCTCGGGCAAGACCACGATCGCGAAGATGATCGTCGGGCTGGAGCGGCCCACCCGGGGCAGCATCACCGCGTGCGGGCACGACCGGTCCCGGGCCGCCCGCTCCGCCCGGGACCGGCGCCGCCGGGGCCGGGAAGTGCAGATCGTCTTCCAGGACCCGTACACCAGCCTGGATCCCCGGCAGACCGCCGAGGCCACCATCGGCGAGGTGCTGCGGCTGCATCACGGCTGGCCGCCCGGCCGGCGCCAGCAGCGGACCCGCGAGCTGACCGAGCTGGTCGGGCTGGACGCCCGCCAGGCCCGGGCGCTGCCGCGGGCCCTCTCGGGCGGGCAGCGGCAGCGCGTCGCGATCGCCCGGGCCCTCGCGGCCGAGCCCCAGGTGCTGATCCTCGACGAATCGGTGGCCGCACTGGACGTGTCCATCCAGGCGCAGGTGCTGAACCTGCTGGCCGACATCCGCGACGCCACGGGGGTGTCCTACGTGCTGATCAGCCACGACCTGGCGGTGGTGCGCCAGCTCACCGGCGAGGCGATCGTGCTGCACCGCGGCCGGGTGGTGGAGCACGGCCCCACGGCCCGCATCCTCGACGACCCGCAGCACCCCTACACCCAGCGGCTGCGGGCCAGCGTGCCACGGCCCGGCTGGAAGCCGGCCCGCCGGGCCACCGTGGCCACCGGCGGCGGTGAGCGCGCATGAACGACCTGGCCTACCTGTCCGCGGCCGACGCGCTGCGGCTGTTCCGCACCCGGGAGCTGTCCCCGGTGGAGCTGGTCAGCGCCGTGATCGAGCGGGCCGAGGCGGTGGAACCGGTCATCAACGCCTTCGCGGTCACCCGTTACGAGGAGGCGCTGGCGCAGGCGGGAGAGGCCGAGGCTCGTTACGCAGGCAACGGCGCACTGCCCCGGCCACTCGAGGGCCTGCCCGTGGCGGTCAAGGAAGAGGCGCCCATCGCCGGGCAGCCCAGCACGCTCGGCTCGCTGCCGCTGCGCGAGGTGGTCGCCGACCAGACCGCGGCCTTCGCGCAGCGGATCCTGGACGCCGGCGGGATCGTGCACGCCCGCACCACCACCCCCGAATTCTCCTGCGCCCCGTTCACCTGGACGAAGCTGTGGGGCGTCACCCGTAACCCGTGGCAGGCCGCCTGCTCGCCGGGTGGGTCGAGCGGCGGCTCGGCGGCCGCCCTCGCGGCCGGCACGGCCACCCTGGCGACCGGCTCCGACATCGGCGGCTCCATCCGGATTCCGGCCGCGTTCTGCGGCGTGACCGGGTTCAAGCCGCCGTACGGGCGGGTGCCGGAGGTGGAGATCTTCAACCTGGATCATTACTGCCACGAGGGCCCGCTGGCCCGGACCGTGGCCGACTGCGCGCTGCTGGAGAACGTGATCGCCGGGCCGCACCCGCACGACGTCGCCTCGCTGCGGCCGAAGGTGGAGATCCCGGAGCGGCTGCCGCCGGTCGCGGGGCTGCGGATCGCGCTGTCGGCTGATCTGGGCTGCTACCAGGTGGACGACGACGTGGCCGCGAACACCCGCGCCGCCGCGGAGCGGCTGCGCGAGGCCGGCGCGGCGGTGGAAGAGGTCACGCTGCCCTGGCGGCTGGACGACATCACCCGGGCGGCCCGCATCCATTTCGGCATGATCTTCGGCCCGTCGGTACAGGAACTGTATGAGCAGCACGCTACCGACCTGACCCCCTACGCCCGGCGCTTCATCGAGGAGAGCGCCCAGATCCGCAAGGAGGATCTCGTGGCCGGGCTGGCGCTGGAAGCACAGCTCTACGTGCCGCTGGGCGATCTGCTGGACCGCTTCGACGCGCTGGTGTGCCCGACGTTCGCCATCCCGGCCCTGCCCGCCGAGTACGACACCGCCGACATCGTGCAGGTCAACGGCCGCCGCTGGGACGACTGGCTGAGCCTGCTGATGACGCTGCCGTTCAACATCGCCAGCCGCTGCCCGGTGCTGAGCGTGCCGTCCGGGCTGTCCCGCGACGGGGTGCCGACCGGGCTGTCGGTCGTGGGACGGACCTACGACGACGTGACCGTGTTCCGGGTCGCGGCCGCGCATGAACAACGCTTCCCGTGGCTCGACTCCCCCGGCCGCCGGCCGGCCCTGTGACCGGGCAGGGTGACCGGGCAGCGGGCAGCGTGACCGGGCAGCGGGCAGCGGCCGGTCTCATGGCGGGCGCGCCGCCGTTCCCGGACGGCGCCCAGGTGACGCTCGCGAACTGGCAGGACGCGCCGTTCAGCCGGTGGTCGTTCCAGCATGTACGCGAGCTCGTCCCTACCGCCCGGATCGGCCACGCTGCCGGCCCGGCCCTGCCACGTGCGG
Organism: uncultured Actinomycetes bacterium; assembly: GCA_963837515.1. GTDB lineage: Bacteria > Actinomycetota > Actinomycetes > Streptosporangiales > Streptosporangiaceae > RYN-230. The sequence goes on along the minus strand of CAWINT010000005.1, from coordinate 76,150 downwards.
AGCGGGACATCTCCGGGCTGGCCTTCCGGTGCGGCGACCGCGACTGGACTATCGGGGATTTCCTCGCCGCCAGCCATACCGACGGGTTCCTGGTGCTGCACCGCGGCCGGATCGTGGCCGAGCACTACGGCAACGGGATGACGCCGGGCACGCCGCATCTGCTCATGTCGGTGTCCAAGTCGGTGGTCTCGGCGGTAGCGGGGATCATGGCCGGCCGCGGTGCGCTCGACCCGGCGGCCGAAGTCAGCCGCATCGTGCCGGAACTGGGCGCTACCTCGTTTGCTGGGGCGACCGTCCAGCACCTGCTGGACATGCGTACCGGCACCCGGTTCAGCGAGGACTACCAGGACCCGGACGCGGACGTGCGGTGGTATGAACGCGTGTACCTGTGGCGGCCGCGCGGCGACGGGCCCGCACCGCCGGACGCGCTCGGCTACTTCGCCACGCTCGGGAACGACGGGCCGCACGGCGGCCCGTTCCGCTACCGGTCGATCCTCACCGACGTGCTGGCCTGGGTGATCGAGCGGGCCGCCGGGCGGCGGCTGCACGAGCTCATCGCCGGCGAACTGTGGCAGCCGATGGGTGCGGAGTCCGACGCGGAGATCACCCTCGACCCGGTGGGCAACCCCATGGCCGACGGTGGGATCTGCGCGACACTGCGCGACCTCGGCCGGTTCGGGTCACTGTTCGCCCGAGGCGGCGGCGGCATCGTCCCGGTGGCCTGGGTCGAGGACACCGTCCGGGGCGCACCCGATGGAGCCGGTGCGTTCACCGGCGGTGACAACCCGCCGGGGTTCCCGGCCGGGGCGCACTACCGGAACTGCTGGTGGGTGCGGGATCCACGGGTGCCGTTCTTCCACGCCTCCGGCATCAATGGCCAGCACGTCTTCATCGACCCGCCGTCGCAGACGGTGGTGGTCAAACTGTCCTGCTGGCCCGAACCGCTGAGCCAGCCGCTCATGCAGCTGACGGTCGGGGCGGTGCACGCCATCGCCGCCGCGCTCAGGAGGTGAGGGGCTGCTTGGCCACGGAGGCCTGGAAGATCTGCTCGATCGAGGATTCCAGCTGCGCGTTGAACTGCTCGTCGGTCTGGCTCTCGGTGAGCCCTTCCAGCAGCGCCCGGGAGAAGCTGGCGATCATGGCGGGCTCGCGGGCCAGCCGGGCGCAGGCCTCATCGCGGCTGTAGCCACCCGACAAGGCCAGCACCCGCAGCACCCGCGGATCGGACGCCAGGCCGGCGTACAGGCCCGGCTCCGTCGGGATGGTGAGCTTGAACATGACCGTGGCCTGCGCCGGCAGCGCGTCGAGGTGCCTGTGCAGGGCATCGCGCAGCAGCGCCTCCGCCTGTTCCTTGTCCGGGCTGCCGATGCTGACCTCGGGCTCGAGGATCGGGACCAGCCCGGCCGCGAGGATCCGGTCGGCGTAGCCGAACTGCTGATCGACGATGGCCGCGACGCCGGCTTCGTTGGCATCGTTGATCACCGAACGCATCTTGGTGCCGAAGACCTGGTGCTGGCGGGCCCGCCCGAGCAGGTCATCGAGGATGCCGATGGGCTTCATGAGCCGCACGCCGTCCTGCTCCGCGGCCAGGCCCTGGTCAACTTTCAGGAAGGGCACCACGTTCTTGCCCTCCCACAGGTACCGGGCGGTCGGCACGCCGCCCACGTCCCGCTCCATCGTCTGCTCGAACAGGATCGCGGCGAGCACCCGGGAGCCGCCGAACGCCGGGCTGGTCAGCACGCGGGTCCGCATCGCGTGCACCAGGTCGAACATCTCCGGCTCGGAGCCGTAACGGTCGCCGGCGATGCCGTAGTGCGCCAGCGCCTTGGGGGTGCTGCCGCCACTCTGGTCGAGGGCGGCGAAGAAGCCGGCCCCGGTGCTGACCTTGCTGCGCTGCGTCTCGTTCATCTTCCCCATTCTGCCTCACCGGGATTACCGCACGTCAACGGCGGACCAGTCGGCGCATGGCGCGATCCCCGGACCTGACGTCCCGGCTGTCCACCGGGCGGCCGTCCAGGGCGGGCCAGCTGGCCATCAGCAAGCTCACTGAGGCGCACCGGCTACGCTTGCCCAATTACGTGCCAGCGCGCGGCGGGAGTCGCCCATGCCAGCGGAGGGTAGGTCGATGCGGGACGACGGCCCACGTCTGCTGGTCGCTGCCGCGCTGGGAAAGATCATTGAACCCCTGCTGCGCCAGTCCATGGCGGACGCCACGGTGCGGATCGCTGAGGACAAGGCGGCGGTGGACCGCGCGGTCAGCGACCGGCTGAGGTTCGACGTGGTGGTCGCCGACCTCACCTGGAATGACTACGCGATCGAGTACTCATTCGACGGGCTTGACGTGCTGAACATCCTGCGGAGCACGCGGAGGCAGGCGCCGGTGATCTTCGCCGCCCAGGGTCATGGAATTGAGCGCGATCACCTCGACGAGGCCGTCGAGCAGCCCGAAGTGGTCGGTATCTACCGGAAGGCGACGGGTCCCCAGCCGCTCATAGACGCGGTCAACATTGCCGTCCGGGGCGACAATCTGATGGGTCCCGAGTACCCGCGGAGCGACAGCCCGCCGGCTATCCCGCGGATCCACGCTTATTTCAGCCGGGGGAAGGGCGCAACGGCGGCCCGATTGGCCGGGGCGATCGCCTCGGGCCAGGCTGTCAACCATGAGACGCTGGCCAGTTCCGCGCACGTGGGATATGACACGGCCGCCAAAATTGTCGATTACCTCGGGCCGCTCATACGCAGCCGCGGCGAGCACAACCCGGAACTCAAGATGACGCCGGAAGTCGTTTACCGGTGGTGCGGTGAACATGCGCGTTACATCCTGAGCTGGTGCCGCCGTAACGGCCATGACGACATCGCGGCCCGCGTCATGGCGCGGCACGAGGCGACCTGCCCCACCGATGCCCCCATTGCCCCGGAGCGGCTGCCCGCGGCCAGGTGAGGCTGGTCAGCCCGGGCCGCCGGGGCCGCATGCAAGTTCTTGCATGGGAGACGCAAGGCCCGGCAAGGACCTGCCCAATAGGTTCCCGGGGTGGACTCTGGGGCTCATCGTCCGGATATAACTGGACTCGACCGACGCGGGGCCCAGGGACTCCTCAGGGACGGGCAGCGAGGGCGGGGGGCCCTCGCCCGCTGGTCGGAGACGACCGTCAGCGGGTTTCTGCCACGGCGCCGGGTAGCCGACGTGGTCAACTTGACCACGTCGGCTACCCGGCGCGAACCCCCGTCGGCTCCCGGGCGCAGCCCCCGATCTAGGGGACGACGACTGGGAAGTCAGGGTCGGGGTCGTCGATCAGCGCCATCAGGCGTCCCAGGACGGCGGGGTCCCCGGAGAGGCCGGCCCCCTCGGGCCTGGCGGTGGCCAGCAGCTGCAGCAGCTGCGGCCTGGTCAAGGTAACGGTCAGGTCGGCGGCCTGGTTGCCGGTGGTGGGGTAGTGGATGAGGGCCCCATTGCTGAGTTCCATCCGGTAGTTCTCATGGGTGTCGGTAAAGTGCCAGCCGACCGTCAGGCGTTCGTTCCAGGCCTTAGGACCGTTGACGCGGATGGCGATCGAGTCGAACAGCTGGGTGACGGTCAGGGCCGGGGCCAGGCCCGCGCTGCTGACCTCGGTGTGCTCGATGCGGTCCGTGCGCAGCTCGCGGGCGCCCATGAGGTAGCTGTTGCGCCAGGTGGCGTTTTCCGCTCCGTAGCCGAGGCGCTCCAGGACCTCAGCGAGCAGCTCGCGTGCCGGGCCGTTCTGCGGGTCGGCGAACACGGCGTGGCTGGCCAGTTCGGCGGCGAACCGCAGGTCGCCCCGGTCGTAGAACTCGCGGGCCCGGGCGACCGTCGCGCCGGTGCCGCCGAGAGCTTGCACGTACCGGGCCGCGGCGGCCTCCGGGGGGTGCTGCCACAGGTGGGCGGGGTTGGCGTCGTACCAGCCGAGATAGCGCTGGTAGATGGCCTTGACGTTGTGGTTCACCGATCCGTAGTAGCCACGGGCGGCCCAGGCCCGGTCCAGCGCGGGCGGCAGCTGGATCAGCTCGGCGATCTCGCTGCCGACGTAGCCCTGGTTGATCAGCCGCAGCGTCTGGTCGTGCAGGTACGCGTACAGGTCGCGCTGCTGGGTCAGGTAGCTGATGATCCCCTCGGTACCCCAGGTGGGCCAGTGGTGTGAGGAGAACTCCACGTCCGCGTCGCGGGCGAACAGCTCGATCGCCTGGGACAGGTAGCGGGACCAGATCCGCGGGTCGCGGACCTGCGCCCCGCGCAGCGTCAGGAGGTTGTGCAGATTATGGGTGGCGTTCTCGGCCATGCACAGCGCCCGGTGGCCGGGGAAGTAGAAGTTCATCTCGGCCGGCGCCTCGGTCCCGGGCGTCAGCTGGAAGACGATCCGGACCCCGTCGAGGAGTTCCTCCTGGCCGGTGCGGGTGATCTCGATGGTCGGCGGGATCAGGCCGGTCGTGCCGGTCGAACCGCCCGCACCCAGGCCGATCCCCAGCGTGCCCGTCGCGGCCTTGGGCACGCCCATGGCGCTGTAGTAGTAGGCGCGCCGCAGCATCGCCGCGCCGGCGTACACGTTCTCCGACACCACGTGCTCCAGGAAGTGCTCCGGCGCGATGATCGGGACGCCGGTCCCGGCGCCGGCCACGCCCAGTACCCCGCCGAAGTGGTCGATGTGCGAGTGCGTGTAGATCACCGCCGTGACGGCCCGGTCGCCGCGGTGCCGCCGGTACAAGGCGATGGCCGCCGCCGCGGTTTCCTGGGAGATCAGCGGATCGATGACGATGACCCCGTGATCGCTTTCGACCAGCGTCATGTTGGACATGTCGAACCCGCGGACCTGATAGATACCGCCGGTCACCTCGTACAGGCCGTGCTTGGCGGTGAGCTGAGCCTGCCGCCACAAGCTGGGATTTGCCGTCTCCGGGCAGTCACCCGCCAGGAATCCCCAGGAGTCCATGTCCCAGACCACGCGGCCGTCCGCGGCCTTGATGACCATCGGCTCCAGCGTGCCGAGAAATCCCCGATCAGCATTGGCGAAGTCAGCGCGATCGGCGAAATCAGCCGGGGCGGGCGTGGACATCGGTTCCTCCTTGATCGGCCTCGGGGTGGCCGCACAGTCTGAGGTCGCAGACGGCCACGGCCTCACTCTGACCGGTCACGGGACAGCATCACCTCACCCGCCACGGGTGGCCTGGCCGCGCCGCCCCGCAGCGCGCATCACGCTACTAGTTCCTGCCCGTTCCACCAGCGCATAGTTCCTGCCCGTTCCACCAGCGCATAGTTCCTGCCCGTTCCACCAGCGCATAGTTCCTGCCCGTTCCACCAGCGCACGACTTCCGCGTGACGTTGATGCGAGAGATCACCTCCGGCCGGCAGCTGGCCGACACAATTCACCAAGCGTTGACTTAGCTGCTGGGCGGGCCTATCGTTTTGGCCATGAGGGCCATGATCGTGAAGGAGTTCCGCGAGCTTGTCCGTGATCGCCGCACCCTGGGCATGCTGATCGGGATGCCGTTGCTGCTGCTGGTGATCTTCGGCTACGCGGCGAACTTCTACGTCTCCAGCCTCAAGACGGCCGTGGTGGGCCCGCAGGCCACGCAGGCGGCGGCCGCGCTGCCGCCGCTGTTCCACGTCACGGTGACGCAGCCCGCGGGCACCCAGGCCGACGCGCAGACGTTGCTGCAGGACAACAAGGTGGACGTTGCCTACGTGACCGGCAAGGCCCCGATGCTCGCCCTGGTGAACGGGTCCAACCTGTTCGCCGCCCAGTCGGCCGTGGCGGCGCTGAACAAGGCCGGCCGCAAGGTCACGACGCAGGTGCTCTACAACCCCGCGCTGAAAACGTCCTGGGTGATGGTGCCGGCCATCATCGGCCTGATCCTGACCTTCATCGGCACCATCATCACCAGCATCGGCATGGTGCGGGAGCGGGAGGCGGGCACGCTCGAGCAGCTCGCGGTGATGCCGATCAAGCCGAGCCGGGTAATCCTGGGCAAGATCGCCCCCTACTTCGTGGTCGCGTCGGCCGACATGATCATCGTGACCGTGCTGGGGATAGCGCTGTTCGGTGTCCCGTTCAACGGGAACCCGTTCGCGTTCGCGCTGGGGGCCGGGATCTTCCTGTTCGTCACGCTGGGCCTGGGCGTCTTCATCTCGACCATCTCACAGACCGCCGGCCAGGCGATCCAGACCGCATTCTTCTTCCTGCTCCCCCAGATCCTGCTCTCCGGAATGATCTTCCCGCTGGAGGCGATGGCCGCTGGGGTCCGCTGGATCGGTTACCTGCTCCCGCTCACCTACTTCACCATGATCTCGCAAGGGATCATGCTGCGCGGCGCCCCGATCAGCTCACTGTGGCTGCCCTTCCTCGTCCTCACGGTAATGGCCGTGGTGGTGTTCACGGGTGCGACGCTGCGCTTCCGCCGCGACCTCGCGCCGGGGCGGCCCGCCGGCCCGGCGCACAAGCAGCCGGCCCCCGCCGAGACGGTGAGCACGGCGTGACGTACGCCGTGCGCTCGGCCACGGTGCGCTTCGGGCACGTCGCGGCGCTTGAGGATGTCACCGTGGAAGTGCCGGGCGGATCCATCGTCGCCGTGGTGGGCGGAGACGGGGCCGGCAAGTCCACGCTGCTGCGTGCGCTGGCCGGCGAGGTGCCGCTGGACAGCGGGACGGCCGAAGCGCCGCCCAAGGAGCGCCTCGGCTACCTCCCTGCGTCGTCGGGCAGCTGGGGCGCCCTGACCGTCGCGCAGAACATCGACTTCGTCGCGGGCATCTACGGCCTGGCCGGCGAAGAACTGAGAGCACGCCGCGCCGAACTGCTGGACCGGGCGTCGCTCACCGCCGCGGCCGGCCGACCCGCTGCACAGCTGTCCGGCGGAATGCGCCGCAAACTCGGGTTCACGATGGCGATCGCGCACCGGCCGGCGCTGCTCATCCTCGATGAGCCCAGCACGGGCATCGACCCGGTGAGCCGCATCGACCTGTGGCGGCTGACCTCGGAGGCGGCGGCGGCGGGCACCGCCGTGCTCATGTCGACCACCTATCTCGACGAGGCCGAGCGCGCTGCGCACCTCGTGGTGCTGGACGGCGGCAAGGTACTCGTCCAGGGCTCCTACGACGAGGTGCTCGCCGGGTTCGCAGGCGTGGTCACCGAAACCGGCGAGCCCGTCCGGGCGGCGTGGGCCTGGCGCCGGGGACGGGTGCAGCACGAGTACTGGCCCAGCGCCGGCCCGCCGCCCGGAGCCACGGTCGTTGCGCCCGACCTGGAGGACATCGTGATCGCGCTGTCGCTCACGCGCCGTAACGCGGTGCGGTCATGACGGGCGTTCAGCTGCGGGCCCGGCAGGTGACGCGCCGCTTCGGTTCGTTCATCGCGGTGGACGACGTGTCGATGCAGGTGCAGGCGGGAGAGGTGGTCGGCCTGCTCGGGGCCAACGGGGCGGGCAAGACCACGCTCATCCGGATGCTCCTGGGGCTGATCGCGGTGACCGCCGGCGACGTCGAGCTGCTCGGCGGCCCGCCCGACCGGGAGCACCGGCGCCGGCTTGGTTACGTGCCGCAGGGCCTGGGTCTCTACGGCGACCTGACCGTGCGGGAGAACCTGTCGTTCAGCGCGCGCGCCTACGGCAGCGCGGAGCCGGCCCTCCCGCCCGGACTGACCGGGCACGCCAGCGTCCTGGTGCGGGACCTGCCGCTCGGGGAACAGCGCCAGGTGGCGTTCCTCGCCGCCCTGGCGCATTCACCCGAGGTACTCGTCCTCGACGAACCGACCTCCGGTGTGGACGCGCTCGCCCGCGCGGCTTTGTGGGACACGATCCGCGCGCAGGCCGAGCGCGCTGCCGGTGTCCTGGTGACCACGCACTACATGCAGGAAGCCCAGCAGTGCGACCGGCTGCTGCTCATGTCGAACGGCCAGCTGGTAGCCCAGGGCACCGAGGCTGACATCATTGGCTCGACCACGGCCGTGGCCGTGCGGACCGGCGACTGGGCGCATGCCTTCGCCGCGCTCAACGCGGCGGGCGCGCCCGTCATGCTGGCGGGCCGGGCGATCCGGGTGGCCAATGCCGACCCGGCTGAGCTGCATGAGGTGCTTGAAGCCGCCGGGATCGAGGCCAGCCTGCAGCCGGTCCCCGCGACGATCGAGGAACGGATGCTGGTGCTCGCGCGCGCGACGGGCGCTTCCTGATGCCCACCCGGGGCCGGCGTCCGCAGGGCAGTCCGGACGCGCGCCAGGCCGTGCTCGACGCCGCCCGGGAACTGTTCGCGGACCTGGGATTCGAGCGGACCACCATGCGCGCCGTGGGCACGCGGGCCGGCGTGGACCCCGCGCTCATCTACCACTACTTCGGTGACAAGGACGGCCTGCTGGCCGCCGTTGTCGAGCCACCGGTGGAGCTGGCGGCGGTCCTTGCCGGGGTCGCCGGCGATCCGGGTGAGGCCGGCGAAGGGATCGTCAGGCGGGCGGTCAGCCTCTGGGAGAACAACCCGGACGTCCGCGAGCGGATGCTGGCCATCCTCCGGACCGCGCTGTCTCACGACCACGCCGCCCGGCTGCTCCGCGACATGCTCAGCTCATGGCTGCTCGGAGCGCTGGGTGATGTCCTGGCCGAAGACCGGCGTGACCTACGCGCGGCGCTGGTCGGCTCCCAGATGGCAGGCTTGATGCTGGCCCGTTACCTGCTCAGGGTGCCGGGCGCCGCCACGGCCACCCCCGACGATCTGGCGCACGCCGTCGGGCCCACCGTGCAGCGATACCTCACTGGCACCCTGACCCCAGCGGACGTGCCGACCGGCAGCTGAGGTAGCAGCGTCGTCGCCAGTGACCAGCGACGGTCATCTGGCGGGCCTTCCGCCCTTGCCTTGCGCCGCGCGAAGGGGTGTCCTTGAGGTGACAGGGGGAGAACAGATCCACGGTGGGCAGCACACCCAGAACCTTGGGCATCATCGCCGCAACCGCCCTGGCGGGCGGGCTGGCGGCGTGCGGTACGCCGAGCCAGGGCGCTCACCCGGCCGCGGCCCGCCCGCCCGGCGCCGCCGCCGGCCCGGTGCGGGTGCAGCCGAGCGCAGCCGGCTGGTCCGGGATGGTTCAGCGCCCGGACGTCATCTACGTCGGCATGGGCGGAGCGCCCGTGGCCCGGCGGCTGGCCTGGCGGCACTGGGGCGGCCGCACCGCGTGGGCGAGCGGCAAGCTCGACATCTACGGGCACCAGCCAGGTCCCGTGTCCGGCTGGCGGCCCACCACCTACCAGGTCACGGTGCGCCTGCAGGATATCGAGACCCGGGGCGGCCAGCGGTTCTACCGCAAGATGGTCTACTTCTACGTCAACCGCCGGGGTGCCGCGCAGTTGCTGCAATTCCAGTTCTCCGTTCAGCCAGGCGGATGGGTCCCGAGCTGGAACCCCGCCAAGCCCGGAACGGCCTGAAGATTTCCCGCGGAATGGCTGGCTGGGTCTTTACGGGCGGCGGGGGCCGGACGGCCCTGGCCCGCGACGGCACCCGGTGCCTGACTGGTGGGTAGCACGTCTCGCCGCAGGGGGGCGCGCGCCCGCGAGGAGGGCAGTCATGACTGGCACATCCGCAGACACCTCCGGCCCGGGGCCCAGTTTCACGACCCTGGACCGGGCGCTGCAGGCATGGCAGGCCCGGCTTACCGGCGGTCTGTCGCCGGTGGCGCTGTCGCTGGCCTGGTGGGACTGGGCTACGCACCTGGCCGGCCTGCCGGGCCAGCAGGCCGGCCTGGCGGCGGCCGCGTGGCGGGGCGCCGCCCGGCTGTCCGCCGAGAACTGGCCGGGCGGCCCGGGCACCGTCCCCGCCAGTGCCCAGCCGGATGATCCTCGATTCGCCGCGCCCGGGTGGCGGGACTGGCCGTTCAGCCTCCTCGCGCGGATGTTCTCGGAGACCGAGCGGTGGTGGCAGGACGCGCCCTCCGGGGTGCCGGGCGTCTCGCCGCATCACGAGCGGCTGGTCGCCTTCGGCGCTCGGCAACTGCTCGACCTGGCCGCGCCGTCGAACATCCCGTGGCTCAACCCCGAGGTGATCGAGGCGACCATCAAGCAGCGCGGGGCCAACCTGGCCCGCGGCGCCCGGCTGCTGGCCGAGGACTGGCAGCGCGCGGTGACCGGGGCGGCGGCGGCCGGCACGGAGGCGTTCACGCCGGGCCGGACGGTGGCGATCACCCCCGGGAAGGTGGTCTTCCGCAATCACCTGATCGAGGTCATCCAGTACACGCCGGCTACAGATACGGTGCACGCGGAGCCGGTCCTGATCGTGTCCGCGTGGATCATGAAGTACTACATCCTCGACCTGTCCCCGCACAACTCGCTGATCAAGTACCTCGTCGACCACGGGCACACGGTGTTCGCCGTGTCCTGGCGTAACCCTGGCCCGGCCGACCGGGACCTGGGCATGGAGGACTACCGGAGGGACGGGCTGCTGGCTGCGCTGGACGCCGTCACCGCGATCGTCCCGCAGCGGCGGGTGCACGCGGTCGGCTACTGCCTGGGCGGCACGTTGTTCGCGATCACGGCGGCGGCCCTGGCCCGCGACCACGACGAGCGGCTCGCCAGCCTGACACTGTTCACCACCGAGACCGACTTCACCGAGCCCGGCGAGCTCGGGCTGTTCATCGACGAAAGCCAGCTCGCCTACCTCGACGATCTCATGTGGGACCAGGGCTACCTGGACGCCGGCCAGATGGCCGGGGCGTTCGAGATGTTGCGGCCCTACGAGCTGATCTGGTCCCGGGCCGTCCGCGAGTACCTGCTCGGCGAGCGGCAGTACCCGAACGACCTGATGGCCTGGAACGCCGACGGCACCCGGCTGCCCTACCGGATGCACACCGAGTACCTGCACCAGCTGTTCCTGCGCAACGACCTGTTCGAGGGCCGCTGCCAGGCTCGCGGGCGGCCAGTGGCCCTCAGCGACATCCGGGCGCCCCTCTTCCTGGTCGCCACCCTGCGCGACCACGTCGCGCCCTGGCGCTCGGTCTACAAGCTGAACCTCGTCGCCGAGACCGAGCTGACTTTCCTGCTCACCAGCGGCGGCCACAACGCTGGCATCGTCAGCGAGCCCGGGCATCCGCACCGCAGCTTCCAGGTCGCCACCCGCCCAGCGGGCGCCCCGTACGCCGACCCGGACACCTGGGCGGCCAGCACCCCGGTCCAGCCCGGCTCGTGGTGGCCGGCCTGGGAGGCCTGGCTCGCCAAGCGTTCAGCCGGCCAGGTGGCACCGCCCGCGCTGGGCGCGCCCGGTGCCGGTTACCCGGCCCTCGCCGAGGCCCCGGGCGGCTACGTTCTGCAGCGCTGACAACCCCGCCGGAAGGGTGGTGCGTATGGCGGTCGCTGTCTCCGGCGGCAAGGCGAGCGCCGCCGTACCGTCGCCGGTGCCCGCGGCCGAGGCCGCCGCGCTGGCCGGCGCGGACGTGCTGGCCCGGCTGGGCAGCGGCGCGGAGGGCCTGACCGAGGACGAGGCAGCCCGGCGGCTGAGGGTGACGGGCCCGAACGCGGTGCGGTCGCACCGCGTCCGCCCGTGGCCGGTGCTGGCCAGCCAGCTGCGTTCACCGCTGCTGGCGCTGCTCGCGGTGACCGCGGTGGCGTCGGCGTTCCTGGGCCAGACCAGCGATGCGGTGATCATCGGGGCGATCCTGGCGGCATCGGTGGGCCTGGGATTCGTCAACGAGTACAAGGCGGCGAAGACGGCTGAGGCGCTGCACGACAGCGTCCACCATCGCTGCGTGGTGCTGCGGGATGGGCACCCGCGCAACCTGGACGTGACCGGGCTGGTGCCCGGCGACGTGGTGGACCTGCAGCTGGGCCAGGTGGTGCCCGCCGATCTGCGGCTGCTGGCGGTGGCCGGGCTGGAGTGCGACGAGTCGGTGCTGACCGGGGAGTCGGTGCCTGCGGAGAAGTCGGCCGGGACGGTGCCGGCCGGGACGCCGCTGGCCGAACTCACGGACTGTGCGCTGATGGGCACGGTGGTCCGGGCCGGCTCGGGCACCGGCGTGGTGGTGGCCACGGGCCCGGCGGCCGAGTTCGGGCGGATCGCGGTGGGACTGGGGGAACACCAGCCAGAGACCGAGTTCCAGGCCGGGCTGCGCCAATTCTCGATGCTGCTGGTCTGGGTGGCGGGAGCACTGACCGGCGGGATCTTCATCATCAACGTGGCCCTGCACAAGCCGGTCATCGATGCGCTGCTGTTCTCCCTGTCGATCGCGGTGGGGATCAGCCCGCAGCTGCTCCCGGCGGTCGTGTCCACCAGCCTGGCCGCCGGGTCGCGGCAGCTGGCCCGGTCCAAGGTGCTGGTCAAGCGGCTGGTGTGCATCGAGGACCTGGGCGACGTCGACGTGCTGTTCACCGACAAGACCGGCACGCTGACCGAGGGCAGCCTGCGCTTCATGCGCTCGGCCGGCCCGGACGGGACCGCCGATGACCAGCCGCTGCTGCTCGGGCTGCTGTGCAACGAGGCGGTGGTCGCGAACGGCCGGGCCGCGGGCGGCAACCCGCTCGACGTCGCGTTGTGGGACTCCCCGGCGGCCGCCGCGCAGCAGGCGGCGCTGGCCCGCTACCACCGGCTGGGCACGGTGCCTTTCGATCATGAACGGCGCCTGGTCTCGGTGCTCACCGAGGACAGCCAGGGTCACCGCATGATCATCACCAAGGGCGCCCCGGAAGGGCTGATGGACCGGTGCACCGCCATTCCGCCCGGCGCCCGGAAGGCCCTGGACGCGGAGTTCGCGGCCGGCAACCGGGTGATCGCCGTGGCGTGCCGCGAGGCCCCCGGCCAGACCGCGATCACCCCGGCCGACGAGCACGGGCTGACCTTCCGCGGCATCCTGGTCTTCCTCGACCCCCCGAAGCCGGACGCCCGCGAATCGCTGCAGCGGCTGGCCCGCCTCGGCATCACCGTCAAGATCCTCACCGGGGACAACCCGGTGGTGGCGGCCAAGGTCTGCGCCGACCTGGGCCTGCCTCTCGGGCCGGTGGCCACCGGTGCCGACATCGACCAGGCCGGCGATGACCTCGGCGCGCTGCTCGCGCGGACCACGGTCTTCGCCCGGGTCAGCCCCGAGCACAAGGCCCAGCTGGTGCGGGCGCAGCGGGCCACCGGCGTGGACGTGGCCTTCCTCGGTGACGGCGTCAACGACGCGGTCGCGCTGCACGCCGCCGACGTCGGCATCTCGGTCAACTCCGCGACCGACGTGGCCAAGGACGCCGCCGACGTGCTGCTGCTGGAAAAGGACCTGGACGTGCTGGCCGACGGGGTGGTGGGCGGCCGGCGGATTTTCGCCAACACCATCAAGTACGTGCTGATGGGCACGTCCAGCAACTTCGGGAACATGTTCAGCGCCGCGGGGGCGTCGATATTCCTGGCCTTCCTGCCGATGCTGCCGTCCCAGATCCTGCTCAACAACCTGATGTATGACTCCAGCCAGCTGGCCATCCCCACCGACGAGGTCGATCCGGAGCTGGTCGCGCAGCCGACCCGCTGGGACCTGGGCTTCATCCGCAAGTTCATGATCTTCTTCGGGCCGATCAGCTCGATCTTCGACTTCCTCACCTTCGGCATCATGCTGTGGGGCTTCCACGCCGGGCCGGTGCTGTTCCACACCGGCTGGTTTGTCGAGTCGCTCGCCACGCAGACTCTGGTGATCTTCGTGATCCGCACCCGGCGGGTCCCGTTCTTCCGCAGCCGCCCCAGCGTCCCGCTGCTGCTCGCCGCCTTCGCCGTGGTCATCGCCGGCGCGGCGCTGCCGTACACCCCGCTGGGCCACGTGCTGGGCTTCCGGCCGCTGCCCGGCCGGTTCTTCCTCGCCCTGGGCGGGATCGTCGTCTGCTACCTGGTGCTGATCGAGATCGGCAAGTACTGGTTCTACCGCCTGTACCGCGCCCCGGCCACACCCGCGCCCCGGCACCGCACCGCCGGCTTCCGCGTGCACCGCCGCGCCGCCCGCTTCACCACCCACAACCAGCTCCCCGGCCGCCGGCCCGGCGCCGGCCGGGGCACGCCGGTCCGGCCAGGCAGCAAAGCACCGGCCGGGTGAACCACGGTGCGGCGGTGGGCGGCACCCGTCGTCGGCGGCAGGATGGCGGCCACTGGGTTTCTCGGCCTGGGTGCTCCGATGACCCTCGCCGGGTGCGGCCGCCCGCAGCCACCCCGGGTGGCCGGCCCGCGCTCATCCATGCCGCAGCTACCGCGGTAGGGGCAATCCCGGGAAGGGCCGCGCCGATGGGGATGCGCCCGGATGCCGGGAGGAGATCCGGACGCGCAGCGCCGCGGGCCGGCTGGTGAAGCGTAGCGGCGGGGTCAGGCCGGCCGCCTCGCCGTCGATCCCGGCGTGGACCGGCGCTGGGCCGCTCACCTCCAGCCGGGCCGCGGTCCAGGCGCGGCCCAGGGGGTGCGGGCGGTCGCCGGGGGCGTCGAGAACCAGGATGCCGAGCTGGCCGGTGTCGAGCGCCGGGCGGGTGCCGCGGGCCAGGGGGCGATCGAGGGCGTAGGGGTTGTTCGACACCAGCACGACGGCCGGACGACGGTGCTCGCGCCCGGCGTCGTCGGTCAGGCGCAGGTCGGGTGCCTGCTCGCTGGGGCCCAGCACCTCCTGCGCGGTTTCCAGCAGGGTGCGCACCTTGGCGTCGCGGTAGGACGGCTGGGCGACCGCGTCGCCGTAGATGCCGAGCGAGACGTTGTTCAGGTACAGGCGCCCATTCACGTCCGCCACGTCAACGCGGCGCTCCACGGCGCTGGCGGTGAACGCCTCCAGCGCGCCGGGCACGTCACCCCGGTCCACCCCCACGTCGAGCGCGAAGTGGTTGCGGGTGCCCGCCGGAACGCAGATGAAGGACAGCCCGTGCGCCACGGCGACGGCCGCCACTACCGCGAGCGACCCGTCACCGCCCGCCATGCCCAGCGCGTCCGCGCCGCTGGCCACGGCGGCCCGGGCCAGGGCGGCCAGGTCCTGGCCCGGCGCCAGGAGGACCACGTCGATCCCGAGTTCGCGGGCCCGCTCAGCAACCTGCGCCCGGGCGGCGGCGCCATCTCCCGACTTCGGGTTGACGAACAGCACCGGCCGGCGCGGCGGCCCCGCGGGCCGCCAGCCCAGGCGCAGCAGCCGTTGCCGGTCGTCGGCCACGTGTCACCGCCCGGTGGTGGTGAGCTGGCGCCGCCGCATCGCCTGGTCCAGGTCGCTCACCGTCACCACGCCGGCCACCTGGCTGTCAGCCAGGACCACCGCGGCGACCTGGCCGCCGAGCGGGACGCGGCTGGCCAGGGGGGCGGCCGGGTCGCCAGGAGCGGCCCGGCAGGCGGGTGGGACGGGCTGCATCACCTGGTCCAGCCGCAGGCCGGGCCGGTCCCGGGCGGGGATGCGGGCCAGCTGGCTGGTCAGCACGACCCCGGTGAGCTTGCCGTCGAAGTCGACGACCGGGAACGCGTCCTGCCGGGACCGCGCCGCCTCGTCGGTGAAGTCCGCCACGCTATGCCAGCCGGAGGCCACGTCCGGGTGCGGGGTCATGACGTCGGCGACCCGCACGCCGTCCAGGGCGATCTCCGCGGCCGCCGTCTGCCTTTCGGCCGTCGCGGCGGAGATGAGGAACCATCCGATCAGCGCGAGCCACACCCCGTCGAGGACGTTGTAGGTGAGCGTCTCGACGAGGCCGAGCCCGACGATGACCGCGCCGAGAACCTGGCCGACCATGGCCGCTCCCCGCTCGGCCCGCTCCCGGTCGCCGTAGCGCCGCCACAGCACCGCCCGCAGCACCCGGCCGCCGTCCAGCGGCGCGCCGGGCAGCAGGTTGAACACGCCGAGGACGCCGTTCATCAGCGCCAGCCACATGGCCGCGGCGACGACGATGGCCGGCCGCCGGCCGCGTGGATGGCCGCCGCCACGCCGTAGCACAGCGCCCCGACGGCCAGGCTCGTAAGCGGCCCGGCCACGGCGATCCGGAAGTCCGCACGGGCCGTGGGGGGCTCCCCGTCAAACTCGGTCATCCCGCCGAGCATCCACAGCGTGATCGACCGGACCTTGACCCCGCTGCGGCTGGCCACCAGCGCATGCGCGAGCTCGTGGGCCAGCAGCGAGGCCAGGAACAGCAGGGCCGCGCCGATGGCCACCGACCAGTACACCACCGGCCGCTCGTGCGGATACGCCGTGGGCAGCACCGAGACGGCCAGCATCTCGGCAATGATCACCAGGATCAGGCCGACCGACCAGTGGGCTCCGATCGTGATGCCGCGGATGCGGCCCAGCCGCACGCTCTGCTTCACCGGAACTCACCTCCAGCTCCGCTACCTGCCTACCCCGTACCCCGGCCGCGGCCGGGGTAAGAGGCGATGTCCCCACGGCGCCGGGACCTCTGGCCGCACCTCATCCGAGGTCACCCAGGATTTCCGGCCCACCCAGGGATTTCCGGCCACCCGCATCCGCTCAGCCCCCCCAGTACCTGGAGGCGGCGGCCGCCGCCCGACGGGTTGACGGGGTGCTCACCGTGGACAACAACCTGGAAGTGGTGCGTAGCTCGGCACCGTGCCGGTGAGATTAATATGCCCACCGATATTCATGACCTTGATGTCCGCGGAGTCGATCAACGGATCGAAGCCCAGCTCCGCTTCGACCGCCGCACGGACGTCCTTGTTCCTGCCCATCGTCCTGAACCCTTTCCTGGAGCGAATGAGATCGAGCTTGCGGCTGGGTCAGCCCTTGAGCGCTTCCTGCAGCTCGCTGGCCAGTTCATCGGTGGTGGCCGCCACCGTTCGCTTCACGACTTTGACGGCCTTGGTAAGCGCCTCATCGACCGCCTTTTCGATGGTCGGCTCACCAACCGCGAGCAGCCCGGCCTGGGCCGCGGTGAGCTGCTCAGCCGCCTCGTGCAGCTCCTTGCGCGGCAGGGTGCCGCCGCCAAACCACTCGGGGATGACACGGACGTGCGGGCGATCCATCCGCTTCATGACGTGAGGCTTGCCGTTCTCCTTATCGATGACGGCCGCGTCGTACCGGCCGATCATCTTGTCCTTGTGCAGCCGCTCGATAGCGTCCAGGTCCGCCAGCGCCGCTTCGGCACTTCCATACGACGCCGCATAGACGACCATCTGCTTTTTCTCAGCCATTTCTTCTCCCCGTCGCGTTACCTCCTGATGAGCCTGGCGGCACAGCAACCTCCCTCAGGGGCCAGCAGTCTCCCCCTCCACATGGGATCGGCGAGGGAAGCGCCCGTCCAGAGGTCAGACGCAAGGATCAGCGGGACCTTTGCCCCTGGGCGGGCCCCGCCAGCCGGGTACGATGTTGCGTCGGCCGGATGGCGCCAGGTGTCCCGGCCGCGGCGGGAACCTGGAGGGCACGCCATGACATCCTCGCCTGGGTCACCGCACCTGGACAACCGGCACCGGAACACGCTGCGGCAGATCTTCGGGCATCCGGTGAGCCATAACATCGAGTGGCGTGCGGTGCTGTCGCTACTGGAGGCCGTTGGCCCGGTCACGGTGCGGCACGACGGGAAGGTGGCCGTCAAGATCGGGGCTGAGCTGGAATTCCTCGAGCCACCCGCCGGCAAGGACATCGACACCGAGACGGTCATGGACCTGCGCCGCATGCTGAGCCAGGCCGGCTACGGCCCGTCCTAGTTAAGTTAGCGGCCCTCCGGCCGGGGGTAGGACGATCGCGTCCTTCCGGGTACTGCCCGGACTAGCATTGAAGATCATGTGACGGCTCACCAGCATTCTCAGGGCGCCGGCGGCGGACCCGTCGACGCCGGAGGGCGCTCTCCCGTCGCGGCGAAGGCCGCCGCCATCAACGCCGGGCAGGCGCACCCGCCGACCCGGCAAACCGTTATCAAGAGGATTTTGGCCGTCGCCGTGACCGGCGCGGCCATCTACCTCGTGCTGCCGGGCCTCGTTGCGGTGCTGGGTTCCTGGCCGCGCCTGTCTTCGCTCAGCCCGATCTGGTTCAGCGTCGCACTCGCCGCCGAGCTCGCCTCATTCACCTGCAACTTCGCGCTGCAGCGGCTGGCGCTGCGGACCAGCGGCTGGTTCGCGGTCATCACCGCCGGGCTGGCCGGGAACGCGGTCACGGACAGCCTGCCCGGCGGCGACGCGGTCGGCGCCGCGGTGCAATTCAACATGCTGTCCACCGCGGGGTTCGACACCGACACGGCAGTCGGCGGCCTCACCGCCTTCTCGCTGCTCGGCATCGGCGGCCTGCTGGCGTTGCCGGTTTTCGCGCTGCCCGCCATGCTGGCGGGAGTGCCGGTCAGGCCCGGCCTGGCCCATGCCGCTCTCCTCGGCCTCGCCGGGTTTGTCCTGTACGCGATCTTCGGCGCGATCCTCCTGGGCACCGAGCGGCCGTTGGCGGCCTTCGGCCGCGGCGTCCAGGCGGTGCGAAACTGGATCACCCGCGGCCGCCGTCCACCGCTGACCGGCCTGGACAGGCGGCTGCTCACCGAACGCGACACGATCAGGGCCGTACTGGGGAAAAAATGGTGGCAGGCAGTCCTGCTGACCAGTGGCCGCCTCGGCTTCGACTTCGGCTGCCTCCTGGCCGCGCTGCGCGCCACCGGCGCCCACCCCATCCCTCCCTCGTGCTGCTCGCCTACGCCGCCACCGGCATCCTCGCGCTGTTCCCGGTGACCCCCGGTGGGCTTGGCATCATCGAAGCAAGCTTGAGCGGCCTGCTGATCCTGGCCGGCGTTCATCCCGGGCAAGCCATCCTGGCCACCCTCGCCTACCGCATCGCCGCCTACTGGCTTCCCCTCCTCGCCGGGCTGCCCGCCTACCTGCTGTTCCGCCACCGCTACGGCACGCCGGTCGCCCGGCCGGCCGGACCGCCCACACCGGGCCACTAGACTTCCGACGATGGGGCTGGTGCAAGCGCTTGCTTATGAGGTTCCACAGCCGAACACGGCGCAACGGACGGTGTGGCACGTTTCTTCGTCGCGCCCAGGCGCGTGGCTGTTCGCGAAGTCCGCGCATCACCTCGACCGCTTTCTGCTCCGGCGGAGCCGCGGGCAGGTCGCGCTGGCGAGTCTGGTCGCGGGTATCCCGGTCATAACCGTTGTCACGACTGGTGCCCGCACCGGCCGGAGCCGTACCACGCCGTTGCTGGGCGTTCCCTTCGGTGACGACCTCGCTGTCGTCGGTACTCGCTTCGGGCAAAAGGGCACCCCGGGCTGGTATTACAACATCCGGGCAGATCCAGCCGTCGAGGTCGGCTACCGGTCCAAGACTGTCGCAGCGGTCGCCCGTGAGGCTCAAGGGCAGGAATGGCAAGCTATCTGGGCGCAAGCCCGGAGCATCTATGCTGGTTATGAGGCATACGCCCGGCGGATCCAGGGCAGGAAGATCCCTATCGTAATTCTCAGCACGCATGAGTAGATAATCTGCACGCAATGGCGGGGCCCTCAGCTGCCGGGCTCCCGGGGGAAGCCGAAAATGGCCGACTGCGTGGCGTCAGTCAGCGTGCAGGCCTGGCCGGGAGCCGGATAGATCGCCCGGCCGCCCGGCCGGTAATCCCTGACGTGTTCTTCTGACCAGAAGAAGAGGCTGCGCTCTCAAAACGCGTGGATGATGCTCGGGTCTTTCAGGCGCTTGAAATTCACCAGCGGCACACTGATCAACGGGGCCGCGCCACGGGTTGTGACCTGGTAGCGGAGCGAGCTGGCGACCTCGATCTGCATCGGCCGCGAGCAATGCGCGCATACGCTGTCGATGACCGCGGCCAGCTCCCGGCCGGTCAACTGCCCTCGCTCCAGCTCACCGAGAAGCACCCGCACCAGGTCGATCCTGAGACCGGTTCCGCTGGCGATCTGCGCGGGCGACAGCGCCTTCCCGGACCGGACGATCTCGGTGACAGCGAAATCGCGGACCCGGTGGTGCCCGGGCGTCATCCAGCCGATCCCGCGTCCGGATCGCTGTGCCTCCCTCGCCGTGATCCGCTGCCACAGCACGCCCGGCACTCGCAGCCCGACCTGGCCGAGCCGCACCAGAAGCGCGTTCTCCATGCCGCCTCCCCGGGGCGAGTGCCGCCTTCAGGCCATGACGTTAGGCGGCCCAGGCCGTGCCACCAGGGCCCATGGTCCCGCCCCGCGGTGTGTGCCTGCACACCTGACACCGTCCGCCACCAGCACCCGACGCTGTGCGTATCGAACCGGGCGGCAGGCGGATTCCTTTGGGACACGCCTGTGGATGACTTGTGTAAAACCACGCCGCACCTGTGCACTGGCGCGGGAAAGCTGGGGATTAAATCGCCGCGGGCGACCGAGAACAGCCTTACCACCTGCGAGAACGCCGTCCACACGCTGTGCGGAAACGTAAATTGGAATGTCCATGTGCCACACTGCACCAACCCAGAAAAGCGCCAAATATTTACCGGACAGTTATCCATCCGTGATTCGAGCTCCAGATCGTGGAAATACGCCGTTCACCAGCGGCTCACGGGGAGGGATGCATGGACCTGACGACCTGGCACGACGACGTCGGCTTGCCCCAGATGCACGAATGGCTCGCGGAACTGCGTGACGAGGGCTACGCCGAGCCCGCCGTTGAGCGCAGCCGATGGCCGCAAGCTGGTGCCGCACCCGCCGACCCGGCGGCCGCCCTCCCCCAGGCCATTGTCCCACCCCAGGCCAGGGCCCCTTGGCAGGCCAGCGCCGGGGCGGCGACCACCGAGCGGGCCGCCATCGGTGACCAGCTACGCAGGCCAATGATGTGGTGCGAGATCGCCTCCTGCATCTCCTACCACGCCGATCCGGCCGCGCTCGGCGAGGCTGACGCCCGGGCCCGGGCCATCCGCGCTGGGTGGCGCATCGATGGCCTCGGCCGGCTGGCCTGCCCCCGGTGCCAGCAAACCGCAAGCTTCTGGACCTCCCGCCCGGTTGTGCGGTGGGACCGGGACGCAGCCGTCATGATGGCGTTGCTGGCCACCGTGCGTGGCAGCCGCCGCTGCGGAAACCAGGCAGAGCCGGCCAGGCACCACGAATACCCCGGCCGTCCCAGACACGCGCGCCAGGCGGCCAGCACGCTCACGCCAGCCAGCCGCGTCGCCTCCCCGGTATGGCGTTAGCCGGGCCACACCGGCGATCGCCGAGCACAGCAGCCGAACTGGACGGCCCGGCCCCGGGGCGACCCGGCCGGCGGTCCGCGTATGCTCGTGAATCGGTTCGCGCCGCACCCCGCCCGGGCCTGGAGGCTCACGTGAATATCGGAGAGGTGGCCCGCCTGGCGGGGGTCTCACGCAGCACGGTGTCCTACGTCCTCAGCGGGAAGCGCCCGGTGACCGAGGCGACCCGGCAGCGGGTGCTGCGGGTGATCGACGAGGTCGGCTACCGGCCCAGCGCGGTGGCCCGGTCGTTGCGCCATGGCGAGACGCGCATGCTCGGCCTGGTCATCCCGCCGCTGCGGCACCGGCTCAGTGCCGAGCAGTTGTTCTTCGTTGGTGCCGTGGCCGACGCGGCCGCGGACCATGACTACGACATCCTGCTGTCCCCCAGCGGCGGGGACCGGGAAGCCGCCTTCGGCAAGCTGGTCGGCGAGCACCGCGTTAACGGCATCCTGCTCATGGAGACCGGCGAGCAGGATGACCGCGCCCAGAAGCTTGCCGCCAGCAAGTTCCCGTTCGTGACCATCGGCCGGACCGGCTCCGACGCCCACGCCTGGGTCGATCTCGACTATGCCGGCCTCATCGCCGAAGGGACCCGCCGCCTGCATGCGCTCGGGCACCGCCAGGTGGCGCTGATCAACCGTCCGCAGGAACTGTTCGACCGGGGCTACGGGCCCGCCATCCGCGCCCACCAGGGATTCCGGACGGCCTGCGCCGAACTCGGGCTGACCGGCCCGAGCCTGTGCTGCGACGACCTCCCGGCCGCCGGGCAGCGGGGCGTCGGCCAGATCTTCGCCACCGCGCCCGGGGTCACCGCCATCCTGACCATCAACGAGGAGGCCCTCAGCGGGGTAATTTTCACGCTGGGCGAGCGCGGATGCCAGGTTCCCGGTGACGTCTCGGTCCTGGCCGTGGCCTCCTCCCGGGTGGCGGCCGCGATACACCCGCCGGTGAGCTCGGCCGAGGTACCCGCCGAGCAGATGGGCCGCCAGGCCGTGGAGGCCCTGTTGCAGGTGCTCGCCAGCCCGTCGGCGCCGCTGGCGCACGTCCTGCTCTCGCCCCCGTTCGAGGACCGGGGCAGCGTGGCGCCACCACGCGGCGAGCGCACGGCTGCCGTCATGGGCGGGCACGCCGCCGCAGGCTGACCTGCGGGCCGCTCCGTTGACGTGGGCCGGGGGCCGGCCTAACATCGCCTCGAATCGATTCGGAGAATCGGTTCGACAATCTGGCTGGGCGCCCGCGACCCTCCGGTGAGCACGCCGTCCGGTACCGCCCAGCCAGCTGACCCTTTTCGTGCGAGGCTCCCCGCGCCACGCCGGACAGGAGAAGCGATGGGTGCAACGTTGCCCGTACGCACGGCGAGCAGCGCCGCCATCACCCACGGCGGGCGGGCTGCACCCAGGCGGCTGCCGAGGCCGCGCGACCTCATGGAGTCGATCACCGTAGCTGCCGTCTGCCGGAGACCGCCGGCCAGCGGCTGTGCCGCCGTACCGCGGACGGGCGGCGGCGAAGGAACACCCGCGTACCCCTGCTAGCCACAGCAGGGTGGCGCACGACCGAAGGAGGATCAATGAGGATCAGCAGAAGACCCGGCCGTTTCCGGGCGGCGGCCGGGACGGCGCTGGCCGCGGCGCTGGGGCTGCTGGCGCTGCCGGCCGCGCCCAGCGCGCAGGCCGCCGAGTCGTTAAGCGTCAACCTGGGCTCGGTGACCGGGCCGGCCACCGGTGTCGGTGAGGGTTTCCTCTACGGGGTGAGCCAGGACGGCACCCAGCCACCGGATCAGTACCTGCAGCCGCTGGGCATCACCGCGTTCCGCGGCGGCGGCCATGTGACCGGCGGGTGGATCGGCGACGGCTACCAGCTCGGTTCCGGTACCCAGACCGACATCAACACGGTGCTCGCGCAGGCGCGCCGGCTCACCCAGTCGCCCTATCACGCCCAGTACCAGGTGCTGCTGAGTGACATCTACGGTGCGGACGGCGGGCAGCCGTCGAACACCACGTACCCGTGTGACAACGGGAACTGCGCCAACTGGGTGACGTTCATCGACTCGGTGGTGGGCGCGCTGCAGGCGTCGGGGCTCAAGCTCGCCTACGACATCTGGAACGAGCCGGACATCTCCATCTTCTGGAAGGCCGGCGTGGACACCACCCAGTACTTCCAGATGTGGGATACCGCCTACCGCGAGATCCGCCGCGTCGCGCCCGGCGCGACCATCGTCGGCCCCGATTTCGCCTACACCCCGCAGCGGAACGCGGGTGAGTGGCAGACCTGGCTGGCGCACACCAAGGCGGCCGGGACGCTACCCGACATGATCACCAATCACGACGAGGGCGACGTGGACGACCCGGTGACCGTGGCCCAGGCGATCAACAGCGACCTGACGGCGGACGGCATCGGGCGCATCCCGCTGTCTGCGAACGAGTATCAGCCCGCCGACCGGCAGACCGCCGGCGTGACCGCCTGGTACCTCGCCCGTTTCGCCCAGTCCGGCTACACCAACGCGATGCGCGGCAACTGGGTCTGCTGCCTGACCCCCAACCTCACCGGCGTCCTCACCCAGACCAGCAGCGGGTGGCAGCCGAACGGTAACTGGTGGGCGATGCGCGACTACGCCGACCTGACCGGTTCGCTGGTGGCCACCTCCGGGCAGGTCGGCTCCACCGCGATTTCCGCGGCCGAGGACAGCTCCGCTAAGCGGGCGGTGGCCATCGTCGGTGATTCCAACGGCTACACGGGCTCGGCCTCGGTGACGTTCAGCGGGCTGGGCTCGGTGCCCTGGCTGGCCAGCAACGGCAACGTCAATGTCGTGGTGGACCGCATTCCCGACCAGTATCCGCTCAGCTCGCCGCAGGTGGTCTTCAGCCAGCCCATGAGCACCTCCGGCGGGTCCATCACGGTCCCGTTCACCTTCCAGGCGGCGCACGACGCGTTCGCCGTCTACCTGACGCCGGCCTCGTCGGGGGGCGGGAGTTTCCCGGCGGGTTATCACCGGCTGGTGATCGGTAACGACAGCCTGTGCGTGGATGTGTACGGGAACACCAGCGCGTCGGGGGCGGCGATCGACCAGTGGACCTGCAACGGGCAGGCGAATCAGCAGTTCCAGTTCGTGCCCACCTCCGGCGGTTACGGGGAACTGCAGGCGCAGAACTCCGGGGATGACGTCACCGTGTCCGGGACGGTCACCGCGGCCGGGACACCGGACATCGTGCAGCAGCCGGTGAACGGGTCGGCGGCCAGCCAGTGGCTGCCGGTGGCCCAGTCCGACGGGTCGTGGGCGTTCAGGAACTCCGCCAGCGGCCTGTGCCTGGACGTTTACGGCGCCGGCAGCAACCTCGGCCAGCAACTCGACCAGTGGCCCTGCAAGAACGCCCCCGCCACCAACCAGGACTTCACCGCACAGTGAGGCTCCTGCGGTAACGCCGGCCGCCCGGCCGGCCGTTCACCGGATAGGGCAGGGCGCCCGGACCATCACGGTCCGGGCGCCCTGTCGCGTGTGGTCCTGCCGCGCCAGGCGTCAGGCGCTGGGGATTATGGAATGGCCCATTGCTGGTTGCTGCCCCCGTTGCAGGTCCACAGGCCCAGCTGGGTGCCGTTGTTGGTATTGGAGTTCGGGTCATCGAGGCATTTACCAGATGCCGGGTTTACCAGTGTCCCGCTGCTCGCGTGCCATTGCTGGTTAGCGCCGCCGTTGCAGGTCCACAGCTCGATACCGGTGCCGTTAGCGTAGTTGGCGCCGGTGATGTCCAGGCACTTGCCGTAAACCTGGATGGTGCCGTTGGACGCGACGGTCCACTGCTGGTTCGGCCCGCCGTTGCAGTCCCACATCTGGATCTTCGTGCCATCAGCGCTCGACTGCCCGTTGGCGTCCACGCACTTGGCACTGTCATCCCCGGCCACGATCGGCCCCGTGGCGCCACCACTACCACCGCCACCGCCGGCGGCGGAGGTGACTGACAGGTTGTCGAACTGGTCGGTCTGGTAGCCCGAGGTGCCGAAGCCCACCATGCCGGTGGCGTAGGTGGAGTCGGTCACCGTGGCCACGGTGGTGCCGTTGATCGCGGCGGATATGGTGGCTCCGCTGAACGTCAGGGCCAGGTGCTGCCAAGTGCCGGTCCCGGGGGCGGCCACGGTGCCACTGGCCAGCGTGGCCTGCGCGCCGCTGCTGCTGGTGCGGGCGATGGACCAGGCGCCGGTGTTGGCCAGCTGGAGGTAATACCCGCTGGCCGCCGGTGGGTAGTAGCCGACCTGGGCGCCGGCCCGCCCGATGAGCTGCACCGCGCCCGGCTGCTCGATGAGCGCGTCGGCCGAGACCGTGTAGTTGGACCAGCCCGGGTACCCGCCAATGGTGAACGGATTGGCGTTGCTGTCCCATTCGATCGGCTGGACCGGGGCCTGCTGCTGGACGCACTGCCCGGACCGGCCGCCCGCGCACGGCTCGACCTCGAACGCGCCTTGCATCTGGGACAGGTACGGCGGCTGCTGGCCGGCCGTGTCGGCGTCGAAGCTGTCGGAATACGGCAGCGACAGCGTGCCCTGGCCGGGCGAGACGGCCGTGCCCTTGCCCTGGCCGGTGGTCGTGGTCAGCGAGTACACGTACCCCGGCTGGAGCGTGAGCGAGAAGCTGCCGTTGCTGGGGGTGATATCGGTGGAGTGCACGAACCAGGTTGACGGGTCGGAGGAGTTGACGTTGGTGGCCCACACGTGCACGGTGCCGGCGGACAGCCCGCCGGTGACGTTGTACGTGACGGTCTGCGCGGCCGAGGCCTGCGTGGTCTCGATGATCGAGCTCCAGTCCGTCCCGCCCGGCGACTTGAGCGTGACGTAGCTGCCGTTGCTCCCGCTGCCGCCCAGATACCCGGACGCGGAGTCGATGTAGGTCCAGCCCGGCGCGGTGAACTGCGTGGTCTGCGCGGTCACCCAGGCCTGCTTGCCGACCGAGTACGCGCCGGACCACGGCTGGTTGGCCAGGATCAGCCCGTCGGTGCTGTAGGGCAGGCCGGGGTAGATAGCCGCCACGATCGGCCAGTTGATGGTGGCGGTCATCTTCCCGTCGAGATAGTCCCGGTTGTCGGCGCGCGCCATCGCCGCCGCCCCGTTGTTGTAATCCTGCGACCCGTTCTCGCTGGCCCACAGCGGCTTCCCGGTGGCCAGCGCGTTCGAACTGCTCGGGCAGGAGGTTTCGGCGCTCATCCACCCGCAGGGGTAGTGCGCGCCGATGATCTGCACG
The DNA here is from genome assembly GCA_963837515.1 of uncultured Actinomycetes bacterium. Lineage (GTDB taxonomy): Bacteria > Actinomycetota > Actinomycetes > Streptosporangiales > Streptosporangiaceae > RYN-230. The sequence continues at coordinate 49,858 of CAWINT010000005.1, read as the reverse complement.
GCCTGGGAGAACGCGCTGTTGGACACCAGGTCGTTCGCGACGCTCCAGTCCGTGTCCGCCCCGACGATCTGCACGCTGGAGTAGCCCGCCGAGTTCAGCGCGGAGCGCAGGTTCTCATACCAGCCGATGTTGTAGCCCCGCTCGTTCCAGCCGCCCAGGTAGTTGATGGCCAGCCCCTTGGACTTGGCGCAGTTCAGCCAGCTGATCAGGTAATTGGTCATGTCGGTGGACCAGAAGTTCCCGCTGCCGATCCACCCCGGCGCACCCCAGGCCAGCCCGTACAGCTTGATATTCGGGTTGCGCGCCTTGGCCGCCTGCATCAGCTGCCACTCATAGCCGGCGTTGCAGTTGACCGTGCCCCGTGCGTGCTCGATGCTCGACTCGGATCCGTCGGTGGAGTTGGTGTCCCCGCCGATCTCCACCTTCAGGATCTGCAGGTCCGCACCGTACCCCGGCTTGAAGAGATAATCGTAGATCTGCGACTGCTGCGCCGCCGGGTAGTCGGCCAGCAGCCGGGTGTTGCCGCCGCCGCCGCTGATCGCCCCGATCCCATCGAACGTCCGGCCACCCTGCGTCCCGTTCACCGTGATGGCGGTGGCCGCGGCGGCCGCCGGTATCCCGCCGGCGGCCTGTAGTCCGGCGGCGAGCAGCACCGCCGCTCCGGCCAGCAGTAATGCTCGTCGTACCGGCCGGAGCCGGGCCAGAGTGGTCATGAGTGATCTTCCTTCCTGATCGAGCGGGCGATGGCCGGGTGATGCCGGGCCGGATAGTCCGGGGCAGCCAGCCGCGCCAGACGCGATGGCGGGCTGGCTGCCCCGGGTCTTTCATCGGTTACGGGAGTCTCCATTGCTGGTTGGTGCCGCCGTTGCAGGTCCACAGGATCAGCTGGGTGCCGTTGGCGGTGTTGGAGTTCGGGTCGTCGAGGCATTTGCCGGAGGCGGGGTTGACCAGGGTGCCGTTGCTGGCCTGCCATTGCTGGTTGGCGCCGCCGTTGCACTGCCATAGTTCGATGAGGGTGCCATTACCGTAGTTGGCGCCGGTGATGTCCAGGCACTTGCCGTAGACCTGCAAGGTGCCGTCGGGCTCGACGGCCCACTGCTGGTTGACACCGCCGGTGCAGTCCCACATCTGGATCTTGTTGCCGTTCGCGGTGGAGAAGGCGCTGTCGTCCACGCACTTCGAGCTGCTGAGACCGGACACGATCGGGCCGGTCGGCGCGCTGGTCTGCGCGTAGCCGGCGGTGGTGAGGTTGGACTGCACCGAGTTCTCGGTGGCGTCGGACGGGTAGCCGTTGGTGATGGCGCCCTCGAAGAACTCTCCCTGGGCGCCGTTGCTGTTGTCACCGCCGGTGCCGAGCAGGATGTCGGCTTCCTCGTGCATCGGCGAGTAGCCGTTCGGCAGCGCCCCCGAGTAGGTGGTGGTCAGCCCGCCACTCGTGGCGTTACCGTATTTCAGCGTGAAGTTGGACGTACCGTTGTTTTTCTCCCAGGCGCTGACGAACGGGTAGTGCACGCCGGGGTTACTGGCGGTGTTGGGCCCGGTGTTCGTGGAGTACATGCCGTTCTCCAGGTCGGCTTCCACCCACGGGCCGGACCCCGTGCAGCCGCCGAACCAGCACGCGCTGCCGAACTCGATCGCGTTCATGTGCCCGTTGCCGGTGTCGGTGTGCGAGGTCTCGCCGGTGCCGAAGTCATAACAGCACTGGTTGTTGTAGAGGTTGGAGGAGGTCACCATGTAGACCCCCTCGGGCTGGGAGCCGGTCGGCACGTTGATGTTGTCGACCCGGTAGCCCATGCCGGGGGTGGTCTTGACCCCGTAGGCCTGGTGCCCGGCGATCGTCACCGGCAGCGCCATCGCGTTGGCGCCGAGGTCTGAGCCGTTCGGGCCGGGGCCGTGCCAGTAGCCGCCCCAGGAGATCGGCAGGTCGCTGTGGTTCGCGCTCTGGTCGTAGATCTTGGTGATCGTGCAGGTGGTGCCGGAGCAGAACGAGACCTGCGGGGCGGCGTTGACGTAGCCGCCCGCGGCCAGCAGGCCGATGTTCAGGTAGCTGCTGTCGGAGGACCGCTGGATCTGGTACAGCGGCCCGTTGTAGGACGCGTACAGCGCGCGCACCGTGCTGTACGCGGCGACGCAGGGCGTGCCCCCGGACGCGTAGCTGTCACAGGGCAGCGACGCCGCGGCCGCGGGCGCGGTGCTCCCGGCCGCCAGGCCGGCGGTTCCGAGCGCCAGCGCGGCGAACAAGAGCAGTAAAAGCCGCCGGGTGGACCGCAGTGGTGACCTCAGGGTCATGTCGGTACCTTCCTTCCTGATGGGGAACCATTGCCTCAGGGGATGCCTCACTGCGCGGTGAAGTCCTGGTTGGTGGCGGGGGCGTTCTTGCAGGGCCACTGGTCGAGTTGCTGGCCGAGGTTGCTGCCGGCGCCGTAAACGTCCAGGCACAGGCCGCTGGCGGAGTTCCTGAACGCCCACGACCCGTCGGACTGGGCCACCGGCAGCCACTGGCTGGCCGCCGACCCGTTCACCGGCTGCTGCACGATGTCCGGTGTCCCGGCCGCGGTGACCGTCCCGGACACGGTGACGTCATCCCCGGAGTTCTGCGCCTGCAGTTCCCCGTAACCGCCGGAGGTGGGCACGAACTGGAACTGCTGATTCGCCTGCCCGTTGCAGGTCCACTGGTCGATCGCCGCCCCCGACGCGCTGGTGTTCCCGTACACATCCACGCACAGGCTGTCGTTACCGATCACCAGCCGGTGATAACCCGCCGGGAAACTCCCGCCCCCCGACCCCGACCCCGGCTGAATGCCGGCCGCCTGGATGACCTGCTGGGCGCCGGACGGCCAGTTGTAGCCGCTGACCTGGACGTTGTTGGACAGCACGTTGTTGTGCGGGGACCCGGTGGCCACCTGGGTGGCGCCGCCGTTGTACCAGTTACCGGAGAAGGTGTTGTTGTTGGTGTTGTTGTTCGGATTGGCATTGGTGAAGGCCCATACTCCGGCGTCCTGCACTACGTTGCCGGTCAGCGTGACGTACCGGGAACCTTCGTCGAGGTACAGCGCCACGGTGCTGTTGTTGTTGTACATGTAGTTGTCCTCGAACACGCTGCCGGGATTGGCGGACAGGTTGTAGATGCTGCCGCCGTCGTGCATGGCGTTCTTCGTGTTGAAGATCAGGTTGTCGGAGACGGTGGTGTTCTTCAGCGTGGTGGGCGTGCTGTAGACGGGCTGGTAGTTGTAGGTGCCCCGGTTGGCGTAGTCCTGGCTGCCGCCCGGGTCGTTCACCCCCCAGCCCCAGCCGACGTCGATCCCGTCGTAGGGCAGGTGGTCGACCTGGTTGTGGGTGATCGTCGCGCCGGTGACGTAGGTGGACAGGATGGCCGGCGTCTCCCGGTAATCGGTCCCGGTCCCGGTGACGTGGTTGTTGCTGAGGGTGATGTTCTGGTCGGTCATCGCGGCGCTGCTCGGGTGGTGCGCGTTGGTCTGCACCCCGCCGGCCACGATGCCGCTGCCCGCATCGACGGAGAAGGTGCTGCCGGTGACAGTGATGTTGCTGGCGCCCAGGCCGGGCCCGCTGGAGGTGGCGTCCGGGTCATTGCCGATGCCCAGGCCGACCTGGCCGAGGTCGGTGAAGGTGTCGCCGCTGAAGGTGATGTTGCTGGCCGCGGAGACCTGCACCGCGGCCGGCGTCTGGTTCCAGCGCTGGCGGGTGGCCTCGAACAGCTGGCAGCCGCTGTAGCAGCTGCCGAACGACGGCTGCTGCCAGCTGCCGGTGAGGAACGCGCCGGCCTGCTGGTCGGCGTAGCCCTGATTGCTGCTCGGACCGAGCCAGCTGGTTCCGGTGAAGGTGATGTTGCTGAAGGTCAGGCCGCTGACCGGGCTGCTGTAGCTGCCGCTGACCGACAGCAGGGACTGCTGCTTGGGCAGTTCGATGTCGAGGTTGTTGGGATTCTGCCCGGACTGCGCTTTGTAGAACAGCTGGCCGGTGGACGAGTTCAGGTACCACTGCCCCGCCTGCTGGAGGAACGCGTAGTTGTTCTCCAGGTACATCGTGTACGCGGCGTTCATCGTGTCGTAGCCCCAGGTGTTGTTGCTCCACGCGGGCTGCTGCATGGTGATCGTGCCGCCGCTGATCGACTGGACCGGCGAGTAACGGTCGGTGAAGGAGTCGAGCGTCTCGACTTCGATCTGGTTCTGGTCCGTGGTGCTGTCGAGGTAGCTGAGCGAAGGACTGGTGAACGTCATTCCGGCCGAGGTAAAGGTGAAGTCGGAACGGGGCACCTGGACGGCGGCCCGGGGTGCCTCCACGCCGTTGACGTAGAGCTGGCGGGTGTTCGTCCCGGTGCCGACACCTGCTACCCAGATGTTGTTCGCCTGGTCCTGCACCTGCCAGCCGGTCACCTGCTGGGAACCGCTCATGACCGTGGCCTGCCCGGCGGTGCCCGCGTAGGTGATCGTGTGGCCGTTCTGGCCAGCGTCAGCGCTGGTGAAGTCGAGCGGCTGGGTCAGCCGGTAGGTGCCCGCCGCCAGGTTAACGACGACGTCCGCCGTGGCGGAGTCCTGGTGCGCGAGCTGCTCGGCCTGGCCAAGGCTGGCCAGGGGCAGCTGCGCCGTCCCGGTGCCGCCGGCCGCCGCGCCGGGTGCCACGTACAGGTTCGTGACCGTGGCCGCCTGGGCAGCGACGGGCGCGGCGATGGCCGCGCCGGCCGGGCCCAGGGTGCCGGCGAGCAGCGCGAGCCCAGCCAGGCCGGTACGCCGTTTACGGGGGTGCCGCATGTGATCCTCCTTGTCCATGGCCGCCCCGGTACGGGCAGTTGCCCGCACGCTGGATGAGACCGGATTGCCATTCCGGAATGGCGTGCCGTCGTCGGACGGGGCATCCGGCTGGATCGCAGGCTAAGGGCCACCCCAATGGGTCCGGAAAGGTATATAAATAGTACTCTTATGGCGCGACATCCCGCTGTCAAGAGTGTTATTCATGAGGCGGCCGGCGCGGGGCCATCCGCGCGCGTGCGTGTGTCCTGGAGGTCCCCCGCGCGGGCTGCGGCCTCGGCCGCGACGTCGGCCACTCCGGCCGACAACACCACGGTCAGCCTGGCGGCCCGGCCGGGGGCAGCGGGGGCCGCGGGCGGGCGCGATAGAGTTTGGCTGCTGGAAGTGACCAGGGCCTGCTCGCTGGCGGCGGCTTTGTAAGTTTCGCGGAGCTAAGTAATATTCATTCATCGTGACAGAGATGGCGGGCGGTGTGATCCAAGCAGCAGACCCCCGACGCGCTGGCGGCGCCGGGAGCGCAGCGGCGCAAGCTGGGACACGGACCCGGCCGTCGGCCGCCAGCCAGCCTCAGGCCGAGGCCTACCGGCCGGGGTACGAGGTCGCCGCCGAGCGGATCCTTCAGTACATCGCCGAATCCGGGCTGCAGCCAGGCGACCGGCTGCCCACCGAGTTCGAACTGGCCCGGGAACTGTCGGTGAGCCGGACGGTCGCCCGGGAGGCCATCAAGATCCTCTCCGCGATCGGCCGGGTCCGCGCGCAGCGTGGTCGCGGGCTCTACGTCGCGGACGAGCCAGGACTGCTGGGCGCCGTCCGGGAAACCCAGTTCCTGCCAGCCGACCTCGATCACCTGTTCATGCTGTTCGAGTTCCGCCGTACCCAGGAGGCCGAGACGAGCCGGCTCGCCGCGGCCCGGGCCACGCCCGCCGAACTGCGGGCTATCGAGGAGGCAGCGGCCCGCTGCCAGCGCGCTGCCAGCGCCGAGGATGAGGGCGAATTCCACCTCGGCGACGGCGGCTTCCACCTGAGCGTGGCCGCCGCCTCGCACAATCCCTTCCTGATCGCCGCGCTGGAGACCGCCCGGCGGCTGCAGAACCAGTCGTCGATCCTGGGCCGCAGCGGCACCGTGGATGACCGGATACATCAGGCCGCGGCTGAGCATGCCGCCATTTACCAGGCGATCCGCGACGGCCGTCCGGACGAGGCGGCCGCTGCGGCCGTGCTGCACGTCGACAACAGCCTGGAGGATTACAACCGGGAGATCCAGCGCCGGCTGTTCGCCTGACCGCCCCGGCCGCCCGGGCAGGCGCACCCCTCAATGGCGTGGCGAGCCTGGCGGGGTGTCTTCGCCGAACGGTGTGGCGTAGGAGGGGGCCCGGCTGCGCAGGGCCAGCTTCAGGGTGAGCCGGATGCGGGTGGAGGGGGGCAGCCGCACGGTCAGCCAGGGTCCGTGCCCCAAGGCGTCGCGCTCGACGACCACCGGCTCGCCGTGCCCGTAGTCGAACAGGCCGCCGATCCAGGAGGGATCCGGGCAGGCGGTGTAGCGCGCGGCCTCGATGACGTGCTCGGCGAATGCGCCACCTTGCACGATGACCGTGCGCTGCTGCCCGGGATCCAGGTTGACCAGATCGATGACGGTGGCCGCCGGGTCGATGCTGCCGACCAGGGCGGCCACCGCGGCGGGCAGGCCGGGGCGCCGCCGGTCGGCGTCGTAGTAGCGGACCCGGGCCTGCTGCAGCCCGCCGTTGTAGATGACCTGCGGGCCACCCCAGGTCAGCTGGACCAGGGCCTCGGTGACGACCGGGTTGCACTGCTGCCACAGGTGAATATCCGGTTCCGCAACGTCGGCGTCGCGGTAGGCCTGCATGCGGGCGAGGCGATGGCGGACCTGGGCCTGGGCGGCGGCGAGGATTTTTTCCGGGTAGTCCGGGTTGTCGCCCGCCAGGAACGCGAACCACGGCTCCTCGTGGCCGGCCTCCTCTTTGCTCCGGAAGGAGCGGACCGTCCGCCAGTCATAGCCGGCCGCTTCGCGCAGCGCGGCCAGCCGCTGCCGGTCGGCCGGGTCGCCGGCGTGGTGCCACAGCGCCATCGGCACGGACGACAGCACGGGGTTGTAGTCGAACCAGCCCCGGTCGCTGTGCCGGAACGGGACCAGCATGATCGGGACGGTGACGTCCTCGGCCAACTGCGGGCACCACCGGGCGGGCAGGGAAGAGTCGGATTCGGTGAACGGCATCACCTTGCCGAGGCCGATAATCATGTCCAGCGCCCGGCGCGGCAGGTGCAGGTAGCTGTCGTCAGCGGTCACCGTGGCCGCGGCCAGCGCGGCCACGGTGGCAGCGCAGCCGACGCTGTACCAGCCGTGCGGCCAGGACCAGCCGTAGTGCCCGCCGTACCAGCGCCCGCCGAGCAGGCCCCCTACCACCCCGTCCGGGCCAACGTTGTCCGGGATGATCCCGTCGTTGGCGGCCGCGCGGCTGCACCACGCGCCGACGTACTGCTCGATCCAGCGCCGGTACCGCGGGTTGCCGGTCAGGATCCAGGCGTTCAGCACCAGGCCGGTGGCGGCCAGGTTGACCGCGGTGTCCCCCGCGCCCATCCGGGCGGCCATCTCGCTGCTCAGCCGTGGGTCACGGGAGCGCTCGGGCTCGGGGGCGCCGTCGGGCAGCAGCCAGTCGAGCGGGAAGCCGTAGCTGTGGGCCTCCCGGTCCAGCCAGGGGTAATGCGTCCCGTCGAACAGCCCGGTGCGCCCCGGGTCCGCGCCGTTGTGCGGGCGGCGGATGATGCGGTGCCCGGCGTCGTAGTTGCCGTAGGCCGGGTCGACGTACAGTTCGGCGAACCGCACCGCCCGCCCGGCCCACCGGGCCGGGTCGGCCATGGTCAGGAAGTACAGCAGGAGCAGGCTCTCGCCCTGGTGAAACCAGTCATAGCCGCGCTCGTATTCATCCTTGAGCATGCCAAGCCCGGTCAGCTGCGCGGTCACGCCCTCCCAGTGCCGGCCGGCCGCCGCCAGCAGATCGTCGGCCCCACCCAGCAGGTAGAGCTGCGGCCAGTTGAAGAACACCTCGTAGAAGTCATCGACGCCGTCCCGCGAGGTGAGCGCATGCCGGTAGTTAAGCCGTCCGTCCGGGCCGGTGAAGTCCCGGGCGAACCGGCGCCAGGCCAGGTCGAGCAGGTCGAAGAGCTGCCGCTGGCCCAGCGCCCAGCCGGGCGGCTCCAGCAGCGGAACCGAGGCGGTGATGTCGGCATGGGTCATGTCACTCCTTGGCAGCCCCGGCGAGCACGGCCATGCCTTCGTCGCGGTTACCTGCATTATTTAGGACAGAAGTGGCTCTGTCGTCAAGATCGTAGCCCTACTCATTTGCTCAGATTCCGCTGAACACTGGGCCGTATCTGAACGGATAGTGGGGTGTATGTCCGGGTATGGGGCCCTAATGAGTAATATTCATCGGTAGGCAGGCCCTGATCATCAATACGAGCCAGTGCCGGACCGCGGCGGCCGCGCGGCCCCCAGGGGATCGCCACGTCCGCCGCATCCGCAACGGAGAGGACCGCGTCCTGAGCGTGGGTTACCGGCCCGTCGCCTCGTCCCGGCCGGCCGACCGGCCGAGGATCTGGGCGATCGCCTGCTCGGCGATGAGGCGTTGCGGCTGGCCGGTGGCCCGTGCGGCGGCGGCCACGTCGGCGTGTTCCGGTTTGTCCCGGTGCGGCCCGCTCTTCACCCGGATCCGCTGCCCGGCCACCAGCACCTCATCCGCGGACCGGGGCAGGGCCCGGCGCTGCACCAGGTGCTGCCGGGCGCCCAGACTGCCGGTCTCGGCCAGCAGCCGCGCCTGCACCGCCGCGGCGCAGCCGGGCGGGCACAGGGCGGTGACCACGTACGCGGGGCGGCCCTTCTTCCCGGTCACCGGGGTGATCCAGGTGTCGGCGGCCCCGGCGCCGAGCAGCGCGGCCGGCAGGTCACCGAGCAGTTCGCCGGTCACGTCGTCCACCGTGGTCTCCACTACGATCAGCGTCTCGACATGCCCGTCCGCCGCGCCCGGGGCGGCCGAGGCCGGCGCGCCGAGCAGCGCTGGCAGCACGTTGGCCCGGCCAGGCACGTCCCGCGAGCCCGCGCCGTACCCGGTGCCGGCCAGCCGCATCGCGGGCGGCGAGCCGTACCGGCAGCCCAGGGCGCGCAGCAGCGCCGCCCCGGTCGGGGTCACCGTCTCTCCCGCGGCCCAGCTCCCGGCGGCCGGATCGGCGGCCGGGCCGAGGCCGGTCACCTCAGCCCCGGCCAGCAGGGCCAGCGTGCCGGGAGCGGGCGCCGGGTAGCGCCCGTGGGCCATAGCAATGGACCCCGAGCCGAGCGCCAGCGGCGCCGACCAGACTTCACTGACGCCCAGCGCCGTGGCCGCCGCGGCGACGCCCACGGTGTCGGCCAGCGTGTCCACCCCGCCCAGTTCGTGCAGGTGCACCTCGTCGGCGGGGCGGCCGTGCACCCGGCCCTCGGCTTCCGCCAGCGCGGTGAGGGCGGTGATCGCCAGCCGCGCGGCCGCCGCCGGCCGCGCGGCCGCGGCCAGCTCGATCAGCCGGGCCGCCCGCCGCTCCGGCGGGGCCCCGGTCACCCGGACACGGGCGTGGCAGGCGCGCATCCCGCAGCGCGCCACCGGCTCTGCGGTCAGTTCCCAGCCGGTCACCCCCGTGCTGGCGATGGCCGCCCGCACCTCCTCCAGCGGCGCGCCCAGATCGAGCAGCGCCCCGAGGAGCATGTCACCGGAGATCCCGGCGAACGGGTTCAGCCAGAGAATCATGGCGGGGGCGGTCCCTCCTCGCCCGGGCGGCCGTCCTCCCCCGGGCGGCCGTCCTCCCCCGGGCGGCCAGCGTCCCGGCGGCGCAGCGACCAGGCCAGCCGGTAGGCAGCCATCGCCGCGCTGAACCCGGAGTCGATGTTGACCACGCACACGCCCGCCGCGCAGGAGGTCATCATGGCCAGCAACGCGGTGACCCCGTCCAGCGCCGCGCCGTACCCGGCCGAGGTGGGCACCGCCACGACCGGGGCGCCGACCAGCCCGCCAACCGCACTGGCCAGCGCGCCCTCCATGCCGGCCACCACCACGACGACGTCGGCGGCCCGGATCTGCGCGGCCACGGCGAGCAGCCGGTGCAGCCCGGCCACCCCGACATCGCGGAACTCGCTGACCCGCAGCCCGGCGGCACGGGCCACCGCGGCCGCCTCGTCCGCCACCGGGCCATCGGCCGTGCCTGCGGTCACAATCGCCACCACGGTGCTGCCGGGCGGGGCCTTACGCCAGCACAGCAGCCGGGCAGAGGCGTCGTAGACTCCGCCGTCCGCCCCGGGCGCCGCTGCCGTCAGGGCCGTCACTTCCGCTGCCGCGGCCGACTCCAGCCGGGTGACCAGGACCGGGCCGGCTGAGCGGGCCAGCAGCGCCGCGGCGATCGCCGCGATCTGCGCCGACTGCTTGCCGGGCGCGTAGATGATCTCGGGCAGTCCCTGGCGGCGCTCGCGGTCCACGTCCACGGTGGCGAAGCCGAGCGGCAGCGCGGCGTCCATTTACCCGGCCGTTCCCGGGGCGGGCACCACCGGGCCGCGCCCGGCACCGGCGGCACCGGCGGCACCGGCGGCACCGGCGGCACCGGCGGCGGACAGTAGTGCGTTCAGACTGCCGCGGCGCAACCCGTCCAGGTCGAGGGCGGCGTAATGGAACCCTGCGACCCGCAGCGCCCCGGCCAGCTCCGTGCGGCGGGCCAGCGCCCGGTCCAGGTCCGAGGGCGGCACTTCCACCCGGGCCACCGTCCCGCCGGCGTGCGCCCGGACCCGGCAGTCGGCGAACCCGGCCGCGTGCAGCGCATCCTCGGCCCGCTCGATCCGGCCGAGCAGCTCCGCCGTGACCGGGTCGCCGTAGGCGATCCGGGATGACAGGCAGGCCGCGGCCGGCTTACCCGCGGTGACCAGGCCGAGTGCCGCGCTGGCGGCCCGCACGTCGGCCTTAGCCAGGTCCGCGTCCACCAGGGGAAACACCGCTCCGCGGGCCTCGGCGGCGCGTTGTCCCGGCCGGTAGTCGGCCAGGTCGTCGGTGTTCGTGCCGAGCGCCACCCGGGCGCCTAGCGCGGCGGTTAGCGGCGCCAGCGCGTCCAGCAGCGCGGTCTTGCAGTGAAAGCACCGGTCCGCGCCGTTGCGCCGGTACTCCGGGCGGTCCAGCTCGTCGGTGCACACTTCGACGTGCGGCAGGCCCTGGCTGCGGGCGAAGTCGCGGGCCGCAGCCCGCTCGGCCGCGGGCAGGCTGGCCGACACGGCCGTCACCGCCAGCGCGCGGGTGCCCAGCACCTGATAGGCGGCCACGGCCAGCAGCGCCGAGTCGGCCCCGCCGGAGAACGCGACCACCAGCCGCTCCTCCTCACGCAGCCGGGCCGTCAGCCGGCCCAGCAGCTCACCGGCCGGCCGGGGGTAACCAGGCGCGGGCAGGGCGGTCATCGGCACCTCCGGGGGGCAGCGGACGGAAGCGTCACGGCCCGGCCGGAGCCGGCTCAGCCGCGGCGACGTAGGGAATGGTCTGCGGGCCCTCCGGCAGCACGCACACCCGGGCGGCCGGCCCGGCCGCAGCCAGTTCCGCGTGCACCGCCGCGGCGATGTCCGGCACCGCGAATAGATGGGCGCTGAACAGGTCCGCGGGGCTGAGACCGGAGGTGTGCACGCCGACCCGGGCCCGGCGCAGCACCCGCGCCAGCACCTGTACCTGCCACTGGTCCGGCACGGTCCGCGGCCGGGCGGCGATCGCGGCCAGCAGCCGCTCGGGGGTTGGCTCGGCGGCCAGCTCGGCGCGGAACGAGCCATGGTCAGGGAAGCCGTCGGCGCACTCGGCGGCGCAGATGATCAGCCCGCCCGGCCGCACCACGGTGGCCGCCGCGGACATGCCCTTGACCGCCTGGTAGAGGTTCTGGTCCAGCGGGTACCCGGCGTTGGTGGTCACCACCACGTCGAACAGCCCGTCCACCGGCCGCATGGCGACGGCCCGGACGAACTCGCGGGCCGCGGCGTGCATGGCCAGCACCTCCCCGCCGAACGCCGCGGCCACCCGCTGCTGGCGGTTCAGCACGACGTCGAAGGCGAAATCGACGCCGGTGGCGGCGGCGATGGCCCGCACGTCGTCGTGCACCGGGTTGCCCGCACACACCCCCCAGGTGGCCCGGTCGCTGCCGATCCGCCGCGCGTCGTGCAGCATGAGCGTGGTCTCCAGCCCGGCCAGGCCGGGCGCGACCAGCTTGGGCCCGCCGCTGAACCCGGCGAAGAAATGCGGCTCGACGAACCCGGTGGTGATCTTCACGTCCGCGTTCACCCAGTGCCGGTTGAGCCAGACCGGGACCCCGGCTCCGTGCTCGCCGCACCAGGCGAGCTGGCCCGGATCCCGGGCGTCGTGGTTGATCACCCGCAGCCGGGCGGCCAGGTCGGGGCCGAGCATCCGGTCCAGCTCGGCCGCCGTGTTGCCGCGGTGCGTGCCGGTCGCGATCAGCACGGTGACGTCGTCCGGGCCGGTAATCCCGGCCAGTTCGTCCAGCAGCGCCCGGAGCATGGCCTCGCGGGGCTGCGGCCGGGTCACGTCGCAGACGGATACGGCCACCCGTTGTCCCGGACGGGCCACCGACCGCAGCGGCGGGCCGGCCACCGGGTGGCGCAGCGCGTGGCGCAGCACGTCCGCCACGTCCGGCACGGCTGGGTGGTGCGCTGGCGCGACCACGGTGGTCCGGGCGGCGGGCAGCACGACCCGCAGGCCGGTGCGCCCGTAGGCGAGATCGACCTCCGCAAGGCCGTCAGGCGGCGCCAAGCTGCCTCCATGCCTCGTCGCTGATCACGGTCGGGAAACCCCGTAGGGCCGAGGCTACCTCGGGCTCGCCGGGCCCCGTGGCCGGAAGTAGTGGCGAAAGACCCCGGTGACAGGACCGGCCATCGGTCTAGACCTGTTAGCCGGGTGGCCTCGTCAGGCGGCGGCCTGCTGGTTTGACGAACCGCTGCCCGGCGACCGGCGATCGTGGCCGGTGCCTTCCGGACTTGGGATCTACCGCCGGGGCTCCCAGGTGAGCCCAGCCTCGTCAGGTGGCTCCCCGCCAGCGAACGCAGCATCAACGGTGGGATAGATCGCCACAACGGCATCCAGCCCGGTCATCTGAAACAGCTTCCGGATGAGCCGGGCGGATGCCGCTACCCGCAGCTCGGCGTGCTGCTCGGCTGCGATCCGGGAGGCGCGGATGATACTGGCCAGCCCGGCAGAGTCGCAGAAAACCGTGGCTGTCATATCGGCGATCACGGTCGTGATACCGGGCTGTACCGCCGCGGCCAGCTGGTCGTGCAGTTCTTGGCTATTGTGGTAATCCATCTCGTCGGGAAGTTCCACCACAATCATTCCCGGCTGGCTGTCACCTGAGGTTTCTTCTTCGCTCATGCACGATCCCAACTGGGCCTCGCCCAGCGCACGCCCGGAAGACCGGTAGGCGGCCTGGGCCCGGCTGACCTGCGGAAGCGCCGATCCATCTTTCCGGAAAACACCCACCCATGCATACGCGCGCAAAAACGCCCGCCGGGCGGCCGCCTTCGGCGGGAACCTGACCAATGCATCACTTATGGATAATTCTCAGCAGGCGTCGCGCGGCCAGCCAACTGGGTGACCGCGCGCCATTAGGACCACCCAGCCCAGACAGGCACCCACATCGCTGCACGATACAGCAGCGGGCACGGTTGCGCCTCTCGCCCGGCGACAGGGTGGCCGGTGACCGCGTTGTAGTTCGGGCCGGCGGCGTCACACCGGCGGTTCGGCCGCCCGCCAGCGGCAGATGGCTGCGCGAGCATGACCGGGGGCAAGCCGCCCGGCAAGCCGGGCTGGGCGCCGGGAGATAGCGTGCGCCGCCGAGCATGGGCGCACATCCCACTTGACGGGTGATCGGGCTGGTCGCCTGCCTGGCCGATAACCTGGTCGGCTGCCTGGCCGATAACCTGGTCGGCTGCCTGGCCGATAACTGGGTTACCGGGATCGGGCCGGCAGATTCTTCAGCTGCAGCGCCCATGGCGGCGTACGACTTCGTGGCGACCGTGGATGCCGAACGCTCGTGTCACCCGATCGGGCGTCATGACAGTGCCGCCCTCGATCGGCAATGCTGACTGTGCGCCAGCCCGCGATCTGATGACGCTGCGCCGCCCGGCCACACGGCCGGGCGTCGGCCTGCGGCCGATTCGCCTGGGGGGGGACAGTTCCCGGGGGGGCGCTTGGGTGTCCCGGGCCATTCACCGGCCCGGGGCACCCAGGCTGGGAGGGCCGGCCGTGGCGCGGGCGAATGACTGGTACGGCGTGATCTCGCCCGGCTTGATCACGCCGTCCTCGATCGCGCGGGCGAGCAGGGCGTCCTTGCTCGGCGCGGTCCGCCCGGTGGCCGCGTACTTGGCGCGCGCGCGGCTGATGTACTGCCGGACCGTGTTCTCGCTGATCGACATGCGCCGCCCGACCGAGGCTTTCGACATGCCCTGGAACCACAGCAGCAGCGCCTGCCGCTCCTGCTCCGACAGCGCCGGCCGGGCCGGGCGCTGGTCGGCGAGCATCGCCCTGGCCTGCGACCGGGTCACGTACGGCCGGTCGGCGGCAGCCGCCAGCACGGCCTCGACCAGATGGTCGCGGCCCTCGTCCTTGGACACGTAGGCGTGCGCGCCGTTGTCCAGCGTCTCCATCACGATCGCCGGATCGCTGTGCCCGGAGAAGGCCACCACCCGGTATCCGGCTGCCACCAGCCCGGGGATCTGCGTGGTCACCAGCTCGCCGGACAGCTCCAGGTCCAGGATGACCACGTCGGCCGGCGGTCGCGGCCCGGCGCGGAGCCCGGTCAGGTCGCGCGCCGTCTGCACCAGCCGCACCCGCTGGCCGGGATCGGACCGGATCCAGGACGCCACCCCCTCGGTGACGACCGGATGGTCTTCTATGATCGCCACCGTCACCGGCTGTTCCATCGCGCCTCCGCCCAGAGCATGCCGCCGTCTTGCTGCTGTTCGATGGCGACCCCCTCGCCGGCCGCGGGCAGCCGGACGACCGCGCCGGTATCGGCAACGAAGCTGACGGCGATTCCGGCAGCCACCGTCGCCAGGGTGATCCGCGCCTGGCTGCACGCGGCGGTCAGGATGGCGATGGCAGCGTCGGTGATCACCCGCCGGGCGGGGCCGGGCACCTGCGGCAGCGGCCCGGCCGTCTCGATCTCGACGGCAACCCCGCGCCGCTCGGCCACGTCGGCACTCGCCTGCAGTTCGTGCATCAGCGACCCGGGTACCTCATCGCCCTCGGCCAGCAGCCGGCGCAGCCGGGCCGCCTGGACCGCGCACCTGACGCGCACCTGCGCGTCGCCCGGGTCAGCCGTCCCCGCCGCCAGCTCGGTGACCAGCGGGACGGCGCTTTCCTGCAGCGCCAGCCAGCGGGCCTGCCGGGCGGCCCGGATGGTCTCCGCGGTGGCGGCCCGCTCGCGCGCGGCGTGCTCACTCCGCGCCGCCGCGGCGGCCTGGCCAGCGGCGCCATCCAGTGCCCTGACCCCGGCGGCGACGGCCAGCTGGGCGCCGGTTGACCAGGCCAGCACGGCGAGGAACCCGGCCAGGTCGGTGCGGTTCAGCCCGTCCCACACCTGCACGGCCAGGATAGCCAGGGCCTCGCCGGCGAGGAACCACGCAAGCTCGGCGAACCGGCGGCGGAGCAGCACGAGCACGGCCGCCCAGCCGGCACTCCCCCACGCCCAGTTGACCGCCAGCATCTGGCCGGCCGGGCTGGCCGCCGCCGCTGCCGTGCTGGCGGCCAGCGCGATAACGGCCACCGCCCAGGCCGGGCGCCAGCCGGGCACTCCGCGCAGCACCAGGACCGACCCAGCGGCGATCGCCAGCGCCATGACCAGCCACATGGCGCCCTGGAAGGCGAACGAGCCGTAGGCCGACCGGTTATGCAGCAGCTGCCCGCCCGCTCCGGCGAGATGCCAGCCCGCGACCAGGAAGACCACAGCGATGGTGAAGGCCCGCTGATAGCGGCCGGAC
This sequence comes from uncultured Actinomycetes bacterium, assembly GCA_963837515.1. Lineage (GTDB taxonomy): Bacteria > Actinomycetota > Actinomycetes > Streptosporangiales > Streptosporangiaceae > RYN-230. Next base: position 34,048 of record CAWINT010000005.1, on the reverse strand, counting down.
ATCATCGCCGTCGGCTGCACGGCGGTCATGCCGGCCAGCTCACGGTGACGGTCGTGCCTGCGCCGGGACGACTGGCGATCGCGGCCCGGCCACCGGCCGCGAGCATCCGCCCGGTGATCGACTCGCGGATGCCCCGGCGGGATGGCGGAGTGGCGGCCGGGTCGAACCCGCGGCCGCGGTCAGTGACCTTGACGACCGCCCAGCCTGCGCCGCCGGTGACAGTCACTTCCGCCTGGCCGGTTCCGGCGTGCCGCTCGACGTTGCGCAGCGCCTCGCCGACGCAGGCGACGAGCTGATCCGCGACCGGAGACGGCAGCGCGACCGGGATGAGCTTCAGCCGCACAGCCAGCTCATCGGTGCTGGCCGCGGCCCGCTCCAGCTTTGTCCCCAGGTCAGTCAGCGGCGCCAACCCGCCCGGCACGGCCGGAGCGCCCGCGAGCCCTTGCAGCACGCGCAGGTCCCGGTCGGCCTGCGCGGTCAGCGCGGGGGACGGTTCGGCAAAGGCGCCGGCCGCGATCATGGTCAGGGTCGACAGGACGGTGTCGTGCAGCTGGCGGTGCTGCTCTCGCTCGTCAGCGCGCCGCGCCTCCTCGGCCCGGATCTGCCGCTCGGTCTCCAGGCCGGCGGCGACGATCGCGTCCGCTTGCCGGGCGCCGCCGCGGATCACCGCCACCAGCCCGGCGGCGACGATCGTCTCCACCACCAGCAGCCAGGCATCGGCCAGGTGGCCAGCGCCGAGCCCGTAGGCGATGACCACCATCGCCGCCCCGGGTAGCCCGAGCCACGGCCGCAGCGCGATCTGCAAGATGTACACCGACGTGCAGGCCAGTGGGAGCATCCAGGTCGTGCTGTCCTTGATCAGCACGACCGGGACCAGATGCTGCTGCGCCAGCGCCAGCGCCGAGATAACCGCGGCGTCGGCCAGCACCACGGTCGGCGTCAGCCCGGACCGCCGGACCCGCCAGGTGAAGAAGGCTGACCACAAGCACAGCGCAGTCAGCGGCGCGCCCAGCCACCAGCTGGAGATCTGCTTCGTTGCGGCCAGCACGGCTACCGCTGTGAACAAGACCGTGCCGCCGAGGCGCAGGGCGATCGCATACCAGCCGGCCAGCCGGTGCAGGGCCTGGTCGGATGGCCCTGCTGACCGAGCGCGGCGTGCCCACCCGCGCCGGCCCGCGGAGGGCTGGATCTGCCCCCCGGCGGAGTCAGCTGCCGGTTCCACCGGACCAGTATGCGGCAGGACCACGGCACCGGGAACGGTGATGTTTCAACATCTGGGCCGGACTGAGGGACCTGCGGTTCTTCCTCCTGTTGCGCGGCGGTCGTTCCAGGAGCGGTGCGCGTTCGCCGGGTTCCTGAACACGGGCAGGGTGGCGCGCCGCGAGGACAGCGGCAGCGGCAGGACGCCCTTGCCGTCTACCGCCAGGACCCGCACCCCGGCATCCTGCACGCCGATGGGCTGCTCGTCATCACCCTCACCGGCCCCGCGTCAGCGCCATGACCATGTTCACCCCCGGCGTCCTGGCCGGCTTCGGGCTTCCCAGAACCCTCCCCTCGTGAGCCAGGCTGGGTTCATTGCGCGGTGCTGTCGAGGGCGGCGATGAGGGCGGCGATGTCGCGGCGGCGGGAGTTGGCGGGCCAGACGGCCCAGGTCCGGCGGACGATCGGGTCGCCGATCAGGGGATGCCAGCTCAGGCCGTCGGGCAGGGGCTGGGACCAGCCATCCGGGGCGAGCGCGAAGGCGCGGCCGGCGGCCACGGCGGCCAGCTTGACCTCAGGGATAACCGGCGGTTCGCCGGGCTTGGGCTGGTGGTCCACCGAGATACCGTGACCGCGCAAGGTGGCGGTGACCTGGTCGTGCCACGTCGGGGTGTCGGAGCGGGGGAAACCGACCCAGCGCAGGCCGGCCAGCTCGTGCAGCCGCACCCCGCCCGGGCCGGCGAGCTCGCCGGCGCGGGAGGCGGCCAGGATGACGCCCATGGCCTCCTCGACGGCCAGCACGGCGTCGTAGCCAGAATCGGGGGGACGGTCCCGGACCAGCGCGACGTCCAGCTCGCCGTCGCGCAGCGCGGCGAGCTGGGCGGCGCTGGAGGCGTGGCGGACCTCTACCCGGGTGTCCGGGCAGGTGACGCTCAGGTGCGCGAGCACTCCCGGCAGCAGCGCCGCCGGGAGTTCCAGGGGTACCCCCAGCCGGAGCACCGCGGGGAAGGCCCCGTCTCGGCCGGTCACCGCGGCGACCGCCCGGTCGTGCTGGGCGATCAGGGCGCGCGCCTCGCCGAGCAGTGTCTGCCCCGCGGCGGTGGGCGTGACGCCGGTGCTGCTGCGCCGTAGCAGCTGGACGCCGAGCTGGCGCTCGAGCGACGAGATGGTTTGCGACAGCGCGGACTGGCTCAGGTGGAGCCGGCGCGCGGCGGCTGACAGGCTGCCCTCCTCGGCGACGGCGGTGAACGCCCGGAGCTCGCGAATCTCCTTCCCTATATCGCACCACGGCCGGGTGGGCTGGCCGCCCCGGCTGGCTACCGGTGCCGCTTATAGCCGCCATTAGCAAGGTGATGGGCCGGGCCGCGATCAACGCCCGGTCCCCGTGGTTGCAGCGGTGCGTGCGCTCCGGACGCCCGCACATCAACCCGAACACGTCACGACAGGCGAAGGAAAACCGACATGCACAGCGATCTCACCGGCTCCACAGCCCTGGTCACCGGCGGCAACAGCGGCATCGGGCGGGCCGTGTCCATGGCGCTGGCCGGGCTCGGCGCCCACGTGGTGCTGAGCGGCCGCGACGCCGCCCGGGGCACGGAGGTGACCAGCGCGATCCGCGCCCAGGGTGGCCGCGCCGACTTCGTAGCTACCGACCTCGCCAGCGAGGCCAGCGCCCGGGGCCTGGCCAAGCAGGCCGCCGATCTGGGCGGTGGCCACGTGGACATCCTGGTCAACAACGCCGGCGTCTTCCCGTTCGGCCCCACCCACGAGATGACCGAAGCCAGCTTCGACAGCGTGTTCGCCGTCAACGTGAAGGTGCCGTTCTTCCTGGTTGCCGAGCTCGCGCCAGCCATGGCCCGGCGCGGGCACGGGGTGATCGTCAACGTCACGACCATGGTCGCCGAGTTCGGCATGGCCGAGATGGGGCTGTACGGATCCAGCCAGGCCGCCCTGGTCCTGCTGACCAAGTCATGGGCTGCCGAATACGGCCCGGCCGGGGTCCGGGTCAACGCCGTCAGCCCCGGGCCCACCCGCACCGAAGGCACCGCCGCAATGGGAGAAGCCCTCGACCAGCTCGCCGCCAGCGCCCCCAGCGGGCGCCCCGGCCTGCCCGGGGAGATCGCGGCGGCCATCACCTACCTCGCCAGCGACCAGGCCAGCTTTGTTCAGGGCGCGGTCCTGCCCGTCGACGGCGGCCGCATCGCCGTCTGACCCGGGCGCCAGGCGGGCGCGGCGAGCCGGGAAGTAACCGGCCCGCCGCGCCCGCACACCACCAGCCCGGCAGCACGCCAGCCAGCCGCCCCACCCAGCGCACCGAGAACAGGCAACCCTGGCCTCTCCCCCATCGCGGTGAAAAAGTCACGCCGGGCTGCCCGATAAGTCCATTGTGTCCTGCGCCTCGATGGGCTTACCATCGCCGGATCGAAGCGGTTCGAGAGCAGGCATGCCTTGGTCAAGATCTCGCAGGTCGCTCGCCATGCGGACGTCTCACCGAGCACGGTGTCTTATGTCCTCAGCGGTAAGCGCCCGATCTCGGAGAAGACCCGGCACCGGGTGCTGGAGAGCATCGGCCTCCTCGGCTATCACCCCCACGCCGGAGCCCGGGCGCTGGCCAGCAACCGCTCGAACGTGCTCGCGCTGGTCGTGCCCATCCGCTCGGGGATCTACGTCCCGGTGGTCATGCAGTTCGCCATCTCAGTGGTGACTGCTGCCCGCGGCTTTGACCACGATGTCTTGCTGCTGACCCAGGACGAGGGCGTGGCGGGACTGCAGCGGGTGGCCGGAACTTCGCTGGTCGACGCGCTCATCGTGATGGACGTGGAATTACACGACGCCCGCCTGCCGGTGCTGCGCTCGCTGGGCAGGCCAGCGGTGCTGATCGGTTTCCCGGCCGAGCCCGCTGGGCTGACCTGCATCGACCTTGACTTCGAAGCCGCGGGCAAACAGGCCGCGGAGCACTTAGCGGATATCGGCTGCCGCGATGTCACGCTGATCGGGGCCCCCCCGGAGGTCTACGCCCGCGGTACCGGATTCGCCCAGCGCACCCAGGCTGGTTTCGAGGCCGCGGTGCGCGAGCGGGGGCTGCGCGGCGTTATCTGGCCGTGTGACCCGGCGCCGGGGGCGGTGCGTGAGGCGGTGGCCCGGGTGCTCCATGAACGGCCCCGGCTCGACGGCGTTGCCGTGCACAACGAAGCAGCGGTGCCGGCGGTGCTGGAAGCACTGCACAGCAGCAAGCGGCGGGTCCCCGGGCACGTGGCGGTCATCGCCATCTGCCCGGACGAACTCGCCGAGCAGTCCGCCCCGCCGCTCACATCCATTGCCATCCCAGCCGCTGAGGTCGGGCGCGAGGCGGTCTCCCTGCTGATGGCCAAGCTCAACGGTCAGCACGTGCCGGAGGCAACCCTGCTCACGCCGCGGCTCACTATCCGTGCGAGCAGCCAGCTCAGAACCCCGTAACACCACCGAAGAAGTAACCCGTCCGGAGGTCCCGATGAAGAGGGTCACAGTCGAAGCGCTTCGACCATGGGGGCGACCATCCGTCGCCCTGCTGCAGCCGCACACGACCGGCGATAGGCGCCGGGTCAGGGCCGCCGACTGGCTTCGGAGGCAGCAATGTCAATGAAGCTCAGGTTCCAGCTCTCACGACGGGTGGCGCTGCTGGCCAGCGCGGGATTACTCGCCACCGGGCTGGTCACGGTCGGCAGCGGCACGGCGGGTGCCGCGCAGTGCGGCAAGTACCCGTTCCGCGATCCCGGCCTGGCGCTGAGTCAGCGGGTGTCCGACCTGCTGGGCAGGCTAACCACCGCGCAGAAGATTTCGTTCATGTTCCAGTACCAGCCGGCCATCCCAGCACCGCTGTGCCTGCCCGCGATGAAGAACGGGACCGAGGCGCTGCACGGCATCGCCTGGTCCAACGACGTCAACAACAACGGCAACGTCGTCATGGCCGCCGGCACGGTGTTCCCGCAGGCCATCGGGATGGCCAGCACCTGGGACCCGGCTTTGATCAAGCAGGAGGGCAACGCGGTCGGCCAGGAGGCCCGCGGTTATAACGCGAAGAACCCGCAGGTCTTCGGCCTCAACCTGTGGGCGCCGGTGGTGAACCTGCTGCGCAACCCGCTGTGGGGCCGCAACGAGGAGGGCTACTCCGAAGACCCGTACCTCACCACCCAGATCGCGACCGCCTACGGGCTGGGCATCGAGGGCAACAACCCGAAGTACCTGCAGGCCGCCCCCACCCTCAAGCACTACCTGGCCTACAACAACGAGGCCGGCCGCGGCCAGACCTCCTCGATGGAGCCGCCGCGGGTGCTGAACGAGTACGAGCGGGCGGCGTTCAAGGCCCCGCTGCAGGCGGGCGCGGCGACCGGCGTCATGGCTTCCTACAGCCTGCTCAACGGCCGGCCCAACACGGTCAACCCGGACCTGGGGACGCTGGTGCGCAGCTGGTCACCCAGCCCGCTGATGAACGTCACCGACGCGTTCGCGGACTACAACCTGTTCCCCAGCTACTACCCGGACCGCGAGCACGTGGACGCCGCCGCGATCAAGGCTGGCATCGACAGTTTCACCACGGACGGCACTGACTCGACCAACACCGTCACCGCGATCACCGCCGCGCTGAACGACGGCCTGATCACCACCGGCGACATCGATAAGGCCGTGTCGCACGTGCTGACGATCCGGTTCCGGCTGGGCGGCTTCGACCCGCCGGGCGCGGATCCGTACTCGAAGATCACCCCCGCGGTCATCGACGACGCCCCGCACCGGGCGCTGGCGCGCAAGGTCGCCGACGAGTCGATGGTGCTGCTGAAAAACAGCGGCGGCGCGCTGCCGCTGAACGCCGCCACCAACAAGAAGGTCGCGGTGGTCGGCCCGCTGTCGGACACGCTGTACTCCGACTGGTACGGCGCCAACCTCCCCTACAAGATCACGCCCGTGGACGGGATCAGGCAGGCACTCGGCACCGGCGGCACCCTCAGCACCAGCGAGGGCATCGACCGGATCGCGCTGCAGGACGTCAGCACCGGCAAGTTCGTCGCCGGTGGGAGCGGTACCGGCGGCGCCAAGCTGGCCGAGACCGCCGCCACGCCGGATACCACCACCCAGTTCGACGTCACCGACTGGGGCAGCGGTGTGGTGACCCTGCGCAGCGCCGCCAACGGGATGTACGTGAACGATGAGAACGGCGCCCTGGTCAACGACCAGACCCAGCCGAACGGCTGGTACGTGAGCCAGCAGTTCAAGCTGGACCGGCAGTCCGACGGCACGTTCGTGCTGCAGTACGCGGGCTATGACACCCGGGAGAGCTGGTTCGGCCCGAACGTGTACGTCACGATGGCGCCGGACGGCACCCTGCAAGTCGGCGCGTCCACCCCGGCTGCGGCCGCCCACTTCTCCGAGGACGTCATCAGCAACGGCATCGACAGCGCCGTCGGCGCGGTCAAGGGGGCCGGCGCCGCGGTGGTGGTGGTCGGCAGCATGCCGTTCATCAACGGCCGGGAGAACGACGACCGGACCGACATGAACCTGGCCGCCGGGCAGGAGGCCCTGGTTCAGGCGGTCACCAAGGCCAACCCGCACACGATCGTGGTGCTGGAGGACAGCTACCCAACCACGATCAACTGGGAGCAGGCCAACGATCCGGCGATCATCTGGACCAGCCACGCGGGCCAGGAGATGGGACACGCCCTCGCCGACGTGCTGTTCGGCAGGTACAACCCGTCCGGCAGGCTCACCCAGGACTGGCCGCAGTCGCAGTCCGAGGTCGCGAACATCCTCGACTACGGCATCATCAAGTCAGGGCAGACCTACATGTACTCCACCAGGCCGACGCTGTACCCGTTCGGTTACGGCCTGTCCTACGCCACCTTCCGGTACAGCGGCCTGCGCCTGTCAGCCCCGGCGATGGGGGCGGACGGCTCGGTGACGGCCAGTGTGGACGTCACCAACACCGGCCGCCGGGCGGGCCGGGATGTGGTGCAGCTGTACGTCCATCAGCGCAGGTCCCGGGTCCAGCAGCCGCTGAAGAAGCTGATCGGGTTCCAGAACGTATGGGTCAGCCCCGGGCAGACGGTCCGGGTGCAGTTCCCGGTGAAGGCCAGCGACCTGGCGTTCTGGGACGTGACGCGTAGCAGGTGGGTGGTGGAATCGAGCCCGTTCGATTTCATGGTGGGCCACTCCTCGGCCGACATCCAGCAGACCGCGACCCTTCAGGTGCATGGCGAGCGCATCCCGCCGCAGGACCTGGCCGGCCACTGGACCCAGGCCGAGAACTTCGACGACTACCAGGGCATCAACCTGGTGCCGCAGACAGAGTCGGCCGGCACCGCGGTCGCAGCCACCGGCTCCGGCCAGTGGGTGAAGTTCGGCACCGTTGACTTTGGCAACGGCGTCTCGAGGTTCTCCGCCCAGGTGGCCAAGGCCGGCACCGCGCCGGCCGCGATCGAGGTGCGCCTCGACAACCCGGTGAACGGACCGCTCGTCGCCACCGTACCGGTCACCAGCACCGGCGGGCAGTACACCTGGTCCACAGTCACGGCACCGGTAACCGGAGCGCGTGGCACCCACGATCTCTACCTGGACTTCACCGGCCCGCTCGAGATCGCCGCTCTTTCTTTCGGAAGATAACCGGGTAGGTGGGGCCGGGTCGCTGGCCCCGGCCCCACCACGATCAGCGCTCGCCTGCGGGCTGCTTCCGCTGTGAGAACCTGCGGCTCTAGGCCCTGCCGGGAGTGTGCGCTGCGATGCGAGGCGGCTGCCCGCCATGCGTCATGGTTGCGTGTTGTTCAGCGAGTTCCAGAAGCCGCACTGGTGCTCCGCCGAATAGGCGGCTTGGGTGATCGCGGTGCTGGTGCCACCGGCCCGCAGCGACAGGATCCGTCTGCTCCAGTCGAACATCGGCCAGGAAGCCAGCGCGCGCACGTTCGGCTCGTGCTGGACGACCATCGCGCCCCAGTACTCCTTCATCTGCTGAGCGAGTTCACGCTCGGCGGCGTTGAAGGTGGGCGCGATCGGTATGCCGTTATCGAAACTCGGCCACAGGTAGGCGAGTTCGGCCGCGTGGCCGGCTCCCCACTCATAGCCGGGTATCGGCACCAGGCCCGGGCCGCTGCGGTGATCGAACTCGTACTGCCAGGTCCGCGTGTATCGTGCCAGTTCCTGCGTGAGATGCAGGGTTCCGCAGCCGCCGATCCCGGTGAGCAGCCCACTGTCGGTCATGATCGCCCCGGCGAGGTAGGCCGGGGTGAACTTGGTCGCGTCGCCCGGCCACGGGTAATGCGCCAGCACCTGCTCATAGCTGGACGGGAAGGTCGCCTTCACCCAATCCACGTACTGCGACCGCGTCCAGCCGATGTCACCCTGGGCGAACGTGCGGCCCTCGTCACGGTTCGAGCCGTTGATGACCGGGACCCGGGCGAACGTCCCGGCCGCCATCGCCGCACTGGGGGCGACCGGGAACGTAGTAGTGCCGCTGGCGAACAGCAGCGACCCGGGCGTGGCTTTCAGCAACGAGAGCAGGTCAGTGTGGCGCAGGCACGCCACGGCTGTCCCCGGGTTGGTGCAGCCGACGGCGTTGGCGATCGACGTACCGGACTGCTCGGCCTGCGCCTGCGGCACGCTCGGGCAGCTACCGCTTTGAATGATGGCCGCCGAGAACAGTCCCTGCGATCCAGGCGAGGTCAGGTGGCCGCACACCGACCAGCCGCCGGCGGACTCACCGTCGATGGTGACGCGGCGCGGGTTGCCACCGAACGCCGCAATGTTGCGCTGCACCCAGCGCAGCGCCGCCTGCTGGTCCTCGAAACCATAGTTGCCGGACTCACCCTGCGCCGCAGTCAGCGCCGGGTCGGCCAGGAAGCCGAGAACGCCGAGCCGGTAGTTCAGCGAGACGACGACGATCCCGTCCTGGCGCACGATCGCCGTTCCGTCGTGCTGGTTGGAACTGCCGTTCAGCAGACCGCCACCGTGGATGAACACCAGCACGGGCAGCCGGCCGCCGCGCGGCAACCTCGACGGCCGCCAGACGTTGAGGAAAAGGCAATCCTCCGACAGCGACTGCGGCCCGTTCGTGCTCGCCAGTTGCGGGCAGCGGCTCCCGTACGTAAGCGCCGGGCGAACGCCGGGCCACGGCTGCGGCGGTTGCGGCGGGCGCCACCGCAGATTGCCCACCGGCGCCTTCGCGTAGCGGACCCCGAGGAAGCTGTCGACCCCACCCGACCGCGATCCCCGCAACAACCCCTTGCCGGTCCGCACCACGAGGGAAGCCTCGTGACCCTTGCCGTGCGACTCCCCAGGCGGCGCTCCCCGTGACCATGCATGCGCCTGCCCCGGTGCCCCGACCGCCAGGCCAGCAGCGGCGGCTAAGGCAACAGCCGCCCACTTGATTCGCCTGCCCACCAGCATCTACGGTCCTCCTCCCACCCCCCTCACCAGGGACCCCATCCTGCGCCGATTCGCACCCATTGTGAAGACCTGATAAGGCTCGAAGGCGGTCCCGCTCACCGGTAGATCACTACGCGCGTGATGCCTCGCCGGGCGTCCGAAATCTTGCCGGGCCCGGGTAAGCGTTTGCGGCCACCGGCGGGTTAACGGGTGTGAGCCACGACATCGCCGAGCCCGCCGCAGCACCTGATCCGAGGCTCCCCGCCCCGGCGTCCGTGCTCGCCTTGATCCTGCCGCAACGCGGAGGACATGCGGAGGGCATCTGGAGGAGACCGTTGCACGGCACCAGCCAGCCAGCGCGGCTGATCCGCTCACGGCGAGCGCACCTGCCGCCGTCGCACTGCTGCTGAGCGGGGTCTTGATGGCAGGATGCACGGGAAGCTCAGGCAGCCCGGCCAAGCGCCTGCCGAGCCGCTCCGCGCCGTCCAGCGCGGTTTCCGGCTGCCTGGCCCCCCCGGCCTACTCCTGCTATGCCCCGCAGGCATTCGACCGCATGTTCGGGCTGCCCGCCGCGCGGATCCAGATCGTCACCACCCTCGCCGGGGCAGCCTCACCATGGCAGGCCTCTGGCGAGGAGGCCCAGGACACCGAGGTCGTGCACACGGTCGCCCCCGCCGCCACCCTCCGGGTGGTCCTGCTGCCCGCCAACGTCCTGGCCAGCGCCGCGCACGCGACCGCAGACATGATCGCCGGGTTGAGGCTCGCCCTCGCCCACACGGACGTGGCCTCGATCGGCTGGAGCCTGGGGGAACACTTCTTCACCAACGCTCAGGTGGCCCAGCTGCACGCCATCCTGCGCGGGGCGGCCGCGCACCAGGTCACGGTGGCCGCCAGTGCCGGCGACAACGGCGCGGTCAGCGACTCTTATGGAGGCACGCCGGTCAAAGAAGTCAGCCTTCCCGCCTCCGACCCGCTCGCGCTGGCCGTTGGCGGCACGACGCTCACCGCGAACCCCGTGACCGGCGCGTACATCCGCGAGACGGCCTGGAATGGCGGCACCGGCAGCTTCTCGGTGACCCCCGGAGCATCGGGGGGCGGCTTCAGCCACCGGTACGCCCGTCCTGCCTACCAGGATGGCGTCCCCGGGATCTCAGCGAGGAGGGGCGTGCCTGACGTGGCCGGTGACGCTGATGAGCAGGGCGGCCTCCCGATCGTCCTGGCCGGTGACAGCCAGTCAGCGATCAACTCGGTCTCCGGCACCAGCGCCTCCACGGCGCTGTGGGCGGGACTGGTGGCGCTGGCCGACCAGGACGCCCAGCACGACCTGGGCTTCGTCAACCCGGCCATCTACCGCATCGCCACCAGCCCCAGCTACCACAAGGCCTTCCACGACGTTACTACCGGCGAAAACTTGACGCTTGGCCCCATCAGCGACGAGTACCACGCCGGTCCCGGCTGGGACCAGGTAACGGGCTGGGGAAGCCCCGACCCCCAGACACTCATCCCCCTGCTGGCCCGCAGCTAGACGTAGCCGCCCCGCCGCCAGACATGATCACCCACCCGGTGCCTGCTGTCCTCCGGGTCAGTGGCGCAACTAGCTCAGCAAGAAGGCGAGCATGTCGGCGTTGACCTGGTCCTGATGCGTCGCGGTGATGCCGTGCGGCGCGGCCGGGTAGTAAATGTCCTTGGCGTTCTTGATAATGCGCGCTGACCGCATCGAGTTCCCGACGGGAACAACTTGGTCGTCCTCGCCGTGGATCAACAGCGTCGGGACATCGAAGCGCTCGATGTCTTCGGTGAAGTCGCTCTCGGACAGGGCCCTGACACACTCACAGGAGTTCTTGAGGCCTGATTGCATGCTCCATGTCCAGAATTGGTCGAGCACGCCTGGCGAGACGTTGGCGCCCGGCCGGTCCGCGCCGTAGAACTGGCTCGCAAAGTCCCGGTAGAACTGTGAGCGATCCTTGAACATTCCGGCCAGCAGACCGTCGAACAGTTCGGTCGGCAGGCCGTCGGGGTTCGCCTCGGACTTCACGAGGCTCGGCGGTACCGCAGAGATCAGGATGGCCTTCGCGACGCGCACGGTTCCGTGCCGCCCGACGTAGCGCGCGACCTCGCCGCCGCCGGTGGAGTGGCCCACGACCGTGACGTCGTGAAGGTCGAGCGCCTCGATGAGGGCGGCGAGATCGTCAGCGTAGCCGTTCATGTCGTTGCCCGCTGACGGCTGGCTGGACCGGCCGTGGCCGCGGCGGTCGTGCGCGATGGCGCGGAAGCCGTGGTCGGCGAGGAACAGCATCTGCGCGTCCCACGCGTCGGCGTTCAGCGGCCATCCGTGCGAAAGGGTGACGGCCGGGCCTTCGCCCCAGTCCTTGTAGTAGATCTCGGTGCCGTCTTGGGTTGTGATGGTGCTCATGGGTCTGCTCCTTGCGGGGCGGGGAATTGACAAGGCCACGGTCGCGCGCACAAGGCGGTGATCGCATCCGTCGAACTCCCCAGCCCTGGTCACAGCCCAGACTCGGGACTAACGAGTTCGGTGCGGCCGTCGGCGCTCCGGCCGCTACGGCCGGGACATGGCCCCGTCCAGCGTTCGCAGGGCGGGTTCCCACGGGTCTCGGCGCGCTGGGGACTTCGACGGATGCGAGCGCCACCCAGCGGGAGGGAGGCTGCATGGTGACGCCTCCCGGACGGAGCCCCCCATGACCAGGCACACGCCAGAGCCGGCACCCAGCTGTTCATCAGCCCCCGGACCGCGGAGTACCACCTGCGCAAAGTGTTCTCCAAGCTCGGCATCAGCTCCCGCCGGCAGCTCCGGCAGCGCCTGGCGTAACCCGAACGGCGCACCGCCTGAGGGCACCGCCGGGGACGGGCGAGTTCTGACCGGGGATCCGCGCTGGGGACTTCGACGGACGCGAGCGTCACCCAGCGCGAGGGAGGCTGCGTGGTGACCCATCCCGGATGGAGCCCTCAGGAAGAGGACGATACGCATGGAGAACGCCGTGAAGGCAGCCACCGCCGGCAGCAGTGGTCAGGTAGTGGTCGCCGGGGCGGGCTACGCCGGGCTGCACGTCGCCTTGCGTCTGACGGCCAAGCTGCGCAACGACCCCACGATGATGCTGACCCTGGTGGACCGGCACGACTACCACCAGGCGATCACCGAGCTGCCCCGGGTCGCCGGCGGCACCCGCGCCGCCGACGCGGTGCGCATCCCGCTCGGCGACATGCTGGCCACGCGGGTCCGCTTCGCCCAGACCGAGATCACGGGTTTCGACCTGGCCGGCCGGCGGCTCCTCACCGGGGCGGGGCCGGTCGGCTGGGGGCGGCTGGTGCTGGCGCTCGGCAGCCGGCCCAACGACTTCGCCATCCCCGGCCTGGCCCAGCGCACGCTGTCGCTGTATTCGGCCGGCGACGCCGAGCGGGTGTGGGAGGCGGTCAGCAAAGCGCTCGCTGCCGCCGCGGACGCCACCGGCCCCGAGCGGCAGCGCTGCCTGGCGACGGTGGTGGTCGGCGGCGGCGGCGCCACCGGAGTCGAGCTGGCCGGCGAGCTGGCCGAGATGCTGCCCAAGGTGGCCCGCGGCCACGGCCTGGCGCCCGACCGGCCCGCCGTGCAGCTGGTCGAGGCGGGGCCCACCGTCCTGGCCGGCTCCTCGCCGCAGCTGATCGATAAGGCCACCAAAATCCTCTCCGACCTCGGGGTCAAGGTCCACACCAACGCGACGATCGCCGCCGCGACCGAGGCGGGCTTCCGGCTCACCGACGGCCAGCTGGTGCAGGGCGGCGTGTTCGTCTGGGCCGGCGGGGTGAAGGCACCCGGGCTGGTGGCCGATTCGGGGTTGCCGACCGGCCACAACGGCCGCGTCAAGGTCGACCGGTATCTGCGCGCGCTGGACCACCCGGAGATCTACGTCGCCGGCGACCTCGCCTCGGTGACCGATCCGCGCACCGGGCACGTGCTGCCCCCGCTGGCGCAGGTGGCGCTGGAGGAGGGCGAGACCGTGGCCCGCAACCTGGACGCGGAATCGAAAGGCCAGCCGCTGGAAGCGTTCACCTTCCACGACAAAGGGTTCGTTGTCTCCGTCGGCACCCGCCGCGGGGTCGCCGACATCGCCGGCATGACCACCGGCGGGCACCTCGCCCACCTGCTCAAAGACGCGATCGAATGGGAATACCGGCAATCTGTCAAGCACCTGCGCGGCTGGGACCCGATAGCCCGGTAACCGCCGCATGGTGGCCGGCGGGCTGCGGCGGGTGTGCGCTGGGGAGTGTGCCGGTAGCGTCCGTTGGGTGTGGATGCATGGGCATGATCCCGGGGCGGGGATCGCGGGGAACTACCGGGCTTTCGCTGAGGAGGCCCGGGGCCGCAGCCCGGCCTACGAACGGCTGGCCACCGCAGTCGCTGATGACCCCGCCATCCTGGGCTTTCTCGGGTCGCTGCCGCCGGCCAAGCGCCAGCCGAACCTGCTGTTCGCCGCCGCCCGGTATCTGCTGGGCGGCCCGCCTGACCTGGACGGGCTGCGGAAGCTGGCGGTCCGGGACGCCTCCGGGCTGGCCCACGTGATCATGGCCCGGCGGACGCAGACCAACGAGGCGGCCCGGTGCGCCACGCTCCTGCCCGCCCTGGCCCTGCTGCCGCAGCCGCTGGCCCTGATCGAGGCCGGTGCCAGCGCCGGGCTCACGCTGCTATTCGATCGCTACTCATACGACTTTGCCGGGCACAAGATCACCGGCGGTGACCCGCTCGCCCCCGTCCTGCGCTGCGAGCCACGCGGACCCGTCCCGCTGCCCGGCCAGATCCCCGAGATCGCCTGGCGGGCCGGGATCGACCTCAACCCGCTCGATCTCACCAGCGATGACGACGTCCGCTGGCTGAACTGCCTGATCTGGCCCGGCGAGGGGGACCGCGAGCAGCAGCTGGCCGGCGCGATAGCCACCGCCCGCCGCGACCCCCCGCACGTCCACCGCGGCGACCTGCTCACCGGCCTGCCCGGGCTGGCCGCCTCGGCCCCGGCCGGCGCGACCTTGGTCATCTACCACTCCGCCGTGCTCGCCTACCTCACCCCCGGCGACCGGCGCAGGTTCGCCGCCACCGTCCACGCCCTGCCCGCGGTCTGGCTGTCCAACGAAGGACCGGGCGTCGTGCCCGGCCAGCCCATCCCCCCGTACCAGGGCGTGCCGTTCGTCCTCGCCCGCGACGGCGACACCCTCCTCGCCCTGACCGACTCCCACGGAACCTGGCTGGAATGGCTCCCCCGGCCCGGCCAGGACCACCGGGACTGGTCGGGCGGGCCGCGGGGGAATCGCTGGGCTATTCCGGGCGGCGCCAGATGCCGCGCTCGTGCATCAGCTCGATCTGCTTGTCGATGACCTCGCGGCGGTACTCCTCGTGCCGGTAGGGCGGCCGGGCGGCGTACAGGTTCTTGGGGTAGATGGGCTGCTCGTAGATGATCTGGTACTGCTCGGTGGTGAGGTCCTTGAGCCAGTTGTCCCACTGCGCGCTGGCCCGGAACCGGCGCAGCGCCTCGACGTCGATGGTGCCGGCCACCCACGAGGAGCCGCCGCTGTAGTCGTGGCGCCCGACGATCTGGCCGCGGTAGTCGATGACCGCCGAGCCGCCGCCGAAGGTGTCGATCGGAGTGTCGTCCTCGGCATGCAGGTAGTAGGTGCCGACGTTGCAGGCGATCAGGTAGAAGTTATTGTCCAGGGCGCGGGCCCGGTTCTGGATCTCGAACAAGCCGTTGCCCACGTGGGGATGCGGGTAGGGACCGCGGTAGACCACCTCCGCGCCATTCATCGCCAGCCCGCGGGCGTTCTCCGGGTAGGAGCCTTCGTTGGCCATCAGGAATCCGAGCCGCCCGATTGGCGTGTCGGCGACCGGATAGAACGCCTCCAGGTTGCGCCCGTACAGCTCGATCCAGCGGTCCCAGACGTTGTGCGGGGTGACCGAGTGCTCCACCGGCAGCAGCGGCACCACCTTGTGATGGCGCAGGATCAGCTCTCCACCGGGATCGAGGATGAACCCCGTGTTGAAGAACCGGCCGGGAAACTCCGGATGCCTCGCCTTGGCCTGCGCCATGATGAACGCGTTCCATTTCCGGGCCAGGCCGGCCAGGCGCTCAGTCTCCGGTCCGGGAATGTCGATGGCGCACTCAGCGGCGAAGCTCTCGTGGTCGAGGTCGAGGACTTCGTCGTTGAACCCCTGTAGTGCGCCCTCCGGGATGGCGATCAGCCTGACCGGCAGATCGAGGCTGGACAGCCAGGACGCCGCGGTGATCAGGCGCGCGATGTGTTCCAGGTTCACCGCGATGTCCTCGCGGTGGCGGATGCCACGCATGGTGGGCACCAGCCCGACAGCCTGATACGGCTCAATCATCACGCCTCCCCGGACGGTCCGTTCTCAGCTGCAAGATTGCCGGTCAGGTACTCGCGGATGATGTCGTCGAACGACTGGTCGGCCGTCAGCCCGAGGCGGTGCGCGCGTGGTGTCTCGAGCCGGGCTGGCCAGGTCCGGACGACCGCAGCGATCGCGGGATCCTCTGCCCACTCAATGAGGGCGCTGGTCCGCGGCCCGGCAACCCGGTCCAGGGCCGCTGCCATGTCACGCGGCGTGGTGCTCAGCGCGGGCAGATTCAGCGCGGTCCGGCTGCCCCAGGTTGGATCGTTGACCGCCGCCGCGCGCATGATCCCGTGCAGGGTGCGGCCTGCCGAAGACAGCGCGAGCGGAGTGCCGGGCGGTACCGGGCAGATCGCTGGCTTCCCAGCGAGCGGCTCACGGATAATGCTGGACATGAAGCTCGACAGGGCCGCGTTCGGCTTGCCCGGGCGCACAGAAACGGTCATGAGCCGCACGGAACGGCCCCGGATGAAGCCTTTGCGGGTGTAATCGGCGACGAGCTGCTCGCCAATGAACTTCTGGATCCCGTAGCTTGACTGCGGTCGCGGCAGCGTCTCGTCGTTCACAGTGCCGATCGGCCCGATAGCAGGGTCGCTGCCGAATACGGCTAGCGAGCTGGTAAACACGAGGACGGGGGGTACCCGCTGCGCCCGGGCATGCTCCAGCAGGGCGCGTATGCCGTTGACGTTGACGCGCATGCCGAGGTCGAAATCGGCCTCGGCCGCGCCACTTACCACGCCGGCGAGGTGGAAGATGACGTCCGCCTCGCCCAGCCCGGGCAGCGTAGCCTGCAGGTCGCCCGTCATGGCGCGCACCCGGGAGTCCGCCGCGATGTCCGCCGGCGGCGCCACGAGATCGGCCAGGGTCAGTTCATCGATCGCTGTCCCGGGCGCACCGCCAATGCGGACCGGCTGACTCAGCAGCCGCCGGGCCAGCAGGCCGCCAATGAATCCGGCGCCGCCGGTGATGACGGCTCGTGTGCTCACCATGCCTCCAATCTGCCGATCACATCAGCCAACGAGTCCTCATTGCCGACATTGCCGGCGAACACCACGTACGGCAGCCCCGCCGCCTGGGCTGACACCGGCTCCCACAGGGACACGATCCCCGGCAGCAGCGAGCCGCGGACCCAGGCGCGGTGGATGCCCAGCGCGCCGGTGGCGATGTCCGAGGCGGTGATGCCGCCCTTGGCGATCACGAATGCGGGCCGGCGTGCTGCGACGATCTGCCTGACCGTCCGGCTGAGCGCGGTGCTGACCTGGCGCGCAATGTCCAGGCTGGCAGCCCCGTCCGTGCCGGTGACCAGGTCGCGGGAAGTGCTCAGCACCACCAGCGAATCGGCCAGTGCCGTCGCAGCCGCCCGCACCACGTCCTGAATGTGGGCGGCGGCGCGCGCCTCATTTATCACGGCAGGCACGTCGAGTTCGACGCGGGCAAACTCCCGTCGCTGCGCCAATCGCGCCAGTTGCCTGTTCGTCAGCGCCACGTGGGAACCAACCACAACCAATCCATGCGTGTCTGACCGGGCCAGCGCCCTGAGTCCCGCATCCTCGATAGGCGGAAAGGCCGGCTGGCCAACGCGCGCCCGGACGAACGACGGCCCGACGCGGTAGACGAACCGCGAGCCTGCGGCTTCGGCGGCCAGCACAGCGAGGACGACACCGCGCAGGTCATCGTCAGTGTCTGCATCCACCGCGATTACCTGCCCGTCACGCGCTTCCGCTAGCACGCCGGCCAGTGTTTCCGTTGTCCCGTAACGGATCTCCTCCAGCTTCATCAGCGCCACGGACTCCCGCCGGATGCGGCCACCGCTTTTCTCCTCGACCCACTCGGCCAACCGCGAGGACCGGAAGCCGAACGTCGGATCCCGGGCGAACTCGCTATCCGCGACTGGCAGCAGTCCCCCGGACGTACGCAGCCAATGCTCCCCGCCGATGGTGACCCGGCCGGCATCCACATAGGCCGGCCCGAGCAGCACCGCGTCAACCGGCGTCATTTCGCTTATCACGTCCGTTTCCAGCGGAAAGTGACCGCGCAGCGTTGAGTCACTACGGCTCGCAAACACCAGCCGTGCCCCGTCCCGTTCGCCTGCGGCAAGGCATGCGCTCACGACCTCCCGGTTGCGGGCCGCAGCCTGGTCAGGCGCCAGACTGCGGGTATTGGTCAGCACGAAGAAACCCGCGGTCGGCTGGTCCAGTGCCCAGCGGATGTCGTCCACGGTCCAGCGCGTGAGCACCGGCAGGTCCCGGACGGTCTGCGTGCCAGTCGGGTCATCGTCCAGGACTACTACCCGCCGCGCACCTGCCAGCTGGCGCCGGACATCGTCAGCCGGGACCTTCCGCACCTCGGGAAGAGGGCTCACCCGATGCCCCCGGCGGCCACGAGCAAGCGCATCCGGTGCCCGGCGAGGTCCGGATCAGGGAAGCGTACGAGTTCTTCAGCCAGCACGAACAGGACGGCTACATACTGCAGCGACCGCATGCCCCCACGCCCGCTGCCCATAGCCGACAGGATGAACGGCCGCCACCCGGCCCATCGGACCTCCTCGAGGCGCTGGGAAGGGTCCGGCTTTAGCTCGTGTACCCAGGGCGCAGCCCAGCCTGCCCCGCCAGTCGGCCAGGAGCGCCCGGTCAGGCCCCTAGTTGTGGCCATAACGCTCACCTTTGACCACCATGATCGACGTTTCCCGCAAGCCTGTGCTGCCACCCTCGCCTACCAGAACGACGCAGGTCAAGGGCGTGTCCACGGGGGGCATCATCCATATCCACGGGCGACAGACGGCTCACAGCGTCGTCAATCGATACTGGGTGCTCAGCGCTGTGTCCGCCTGGGCGCCTGGGAACGCTAAATTGTCAATTTTCGACGGCTCAGTGAGCTGGTGCAGCTCGTCAGAGATCAGGTGATGCTCCATAACCTCGTCCCGGGCCGGACTCAGTCTCCGGCCCGGGACGAGGGTCGAGCCCCGCAGATGTCAGGTGCAGGGGGTGCCGTTGAGGGTGTAACTGGCCGGGGTGGCGTCGCTGGAGGTCCAGGTGCCCTGGAACCCCAGTGAGGTGTTGCCGCCGGCCGGGATCGAGCCGTTGTAGCTGGCGTTGGTGATGGTCACGGCCTCGCCGGACTGGCTGGCGCTGCCGTTCCAGGCATTGGTGATGTGCTGGTCGCCGGGGAAGGTGAACTTGAGCGTCCACCCGTTGATCGCGCTGGCGGCGGTGTTGGTGATCGTGACGTTGGCGGTGAACCCGCCCGCCCACTCACTGGTCGTGGTGTAGCTGACGTGACAGGTCCCGCCACTGGTGCTGGTCGCGACCGTCCAGGTGAACGTCGCCGACCCCGAGGCACCAGTGCCGTCTCTGGCGGTCACCGTCACCGTGCTGGTCCCCGCCGTCGTCGGCGTGCCGGAGATCAGCCCGGTGGAGGAGTTGATCGACAGACCCGCCGGCAGGCCCGCCGCGCTGTAGGCCAGCGTCTGCCCCGACACCGAATCCACCGCGTCCATCTGCACACTCGCGGCCGTGCCGGCAGTAGAGGCCTGGTTACCGGGATTGGTCACCGTCACCGTGTTCCCCTGCGTGGCACTGGCGATCCGGTACATGACGGTGCCGTGGGCGGGGACGGAGGCGCTGATGGTGCTGGTGGTGGTGGAGGTGGCGCCGGTCCACAGGTTGGTCAGCGTGTAACTGGCGGCGCCGCTCTTGCCGATCGCGGCGGCCGTGGCCGAGATCGTGGCGGTGCTGCCGGTCTCGTTGAACAACACGACCGCCACATCCCCGTTGGCCAGCGGCTTGGCCAGCACGTCCAGCCCCCCCGCCGAGGACACCTCGGTGCCCTGCTTACCGAGGGAGTCCTGGTCCACCGCGATCACCGCCTTGTTGCCCAGGACCGACAACGTCGCGGAACTGGCCGCCGCCAGGTTGCTGCCCTCGATCAGCGGCGCCGCCAGCTCCGCCCACAAGCTGAACTCCGACTGGTTCTCCGCCGCGCTCATCCCGTTGCCGATCTCCAGCATGTCCGGGTCATTCCACCCCCCCGGCCCGGCGTAGCCCGCCAGCCCCACCGTGGTGTGGAAGTTGCTCAGCATGCTGGCGAAATTCGGCGCGATGTCACCACTGGTGCGCCACAAGTTCGCCACCGGCCCCGCCCACGCCCACGGCGCCACACTGGAATCCCACCCATTGCACATGGAGAACACCATCGGCCGCCCCGCCGCCGCCAGGGCATTGCGCATCCGCGTGTACAACGCCTGCGCGACCTGCTGATGCGACTGCCCCGCGAAACTGCCGAACGGGATGTTGCACCAGTCTTCCTTCAGATAATCCACACCCCACGACGCGAACAAGCTCGCGTCCTGCTGCTCATGCCCATAACTGCCCGGATACCCCGCACACGTCGCCGTGCCCGCATCCTCATAGATCCCCAGCTTCAAGCCCAGCCCATGCACATAACCCGCCACCGCCGCGATCCCATCAGGGAACTTCGACGGATTAGCCACCAGATTCCCGCTGCCAGCATTCCCGCCAGCCCTACGGAGGCCAACCAGCGGATCCGGTCCACCGCTGACCGCGTGCCCGACCGTAAGTTCAGATCCATCGCTCGATACCTCATGGCTAACGAGATCCGCCCATCGGGTGTCCAGGGACCACCGAATGCCCCGGCGCGCACCACTCGGGATCGCCTTTCAAGAGTGCCGCAACTGTGAGCGCTCACAGCGCGCCAGTCAATGGGCCGGCATCTCCTCCCACCGTGCCGGTTGGCAGGTACCGCTCACCCCACCTGCCGATTCACCCATACGTGGCAGCCCCCGGGCACTGGGCGACCCGCGAAAGTTTCTGGCGCCGGCGGGCACCCACGGCGAGCCGAATTTAGAAAGGCGGAACGAGGATGGAAAACGCCGTTTCAGTCGGCAAGGCTGTCCGGCGGGGTGCTGGGCCCGGTGCCGTCCACGCCGGATGCTGTCTGGTCGGCGGGCGTCTGCGGGGACCGGCCGGCCAGCAGCTTGGCGCTGACCTTGATGGCCTTCACCGCGCCGGTGGCCCCGGCTTCCAGCATCAGGCCGATGATCAGCAGCGCCACCCCGAGCGGGAAGAGCGCGCTGCTGCCGAGCAGCACTATGCCGCCCCTGGCGAGGGCGTACGGCGGCGTGCACACGATGGCTCCGAACAGGCCGGTAACGGCGGCCGAGGCCAGCTTGGCGCCGCGCCCGGACTGCGCCGCCCTGGCCGGCCTTGTGGTCTGCATGCCGACGATGCGGGCGGGCACCGCGACGTAGCACACCATCATGACGCCCAGGACGATGCCGAGCAGCAGCGCGAACCAGCCTTTCCCCCACCGCGGGGCCAGCGTCGTGGCGACAGCCAGCGCCAAGCCAACGCCGGTGCCCCAGCCGGTGACCGCCCTGACGTGCTTGCGCGCCTGGTGGAAGCCTGCTCGCAGATCCGGGGAACCTGGCTGTGAGATGGCGAAGGCGAACGCCGCGTTAAGGTAGAACGCCGCTACGGTGAGCAGTACCACGGCGGCGAACAGCACCAGGACGATCGGCCCCCGGATGTCGTGGAATTGCCCGTCGCGCAGGACCTTCGCCTTCAGGTCGTAGGTTGCGGCCCAGATCCACATGGCCGGCAGGGCCTGGACCAGCATCAGCCGCCAGTTCGTGACCAGCAGGCGAAGCCCGTTGAACAGCATGACGAACGCGCCCACAGCCAGCGCCAGCGGCGCGAAGATCTTCCTCGTCCGGGCCAGCTGAAGGACCGCCGCCTCGACCTTGGCCTCGTCGTTCTCGCGGATCGCGGCAATGAGCCGCCGCACCAGCTGCCTTCCCGATCGGCGCCGGCGTCGTCTCACCTGCGCAGCAGCCGTACTGCCCACCGTTTCAGGCCGCCTCCTTCCTTACGGTCAGCAGGCCCTGCCGTGTCGGCCAGCTTGACCCCAGGGCTCTCGCCCCGGGCGTTCCTGGGCGTGACGCTGCCCGGCGTGCCGGGGACAAGGCCACCACCTCAGCACACGGTATCCAGGAGATCACCACGGCCTCGGCGCCGCCAGCAGGCAGCGGACGATTCACCCTCGCACGGGTGACAACATCGTCGCCCGGCCCAGCGAGCCTTGATGACATGACGATCCGGGAGCGGCGCTGACTGCTCGGCGAGACCGTCATCGTGCCCACCCCGGAACGGTGCGCAATCGGCCCCGCCTGTCGCGCGGGCGGGCCGGCGGAAGGAGGAAGCCATGGCACTGGGCACACCAGGACCGCCCGCGGCCGCTGGAGCCGCCCCGGCCTCCGGGGGTGAGGGGCCGAAGCCCCCGCCGGCACCCAGGAAGCCGCGGAAGCTGCTCTACGTCACGCTTCCTGGCTGCTGGGGCGGGCTCATCTTCGCGTGCCTGTCGTTCACCCCGTCGCTATTGCCACGCGGGGGGCTCATCCAGGGCGTGATCTGCGGCATCACCGCTGCCATCGGTTACGGGCTCGGCGCGCTCGCCGCGTTCATCTGGCGTGCCTTCCCCGACCGGGCCCCCCGGCAGCCCCGGCGCTGGGCCTGGAACACGTTCTTCATCAGCGCAGCCGTCCTGTTCGCTGCCTCCTTCGGGCTCGGGCAGTACTGGCAGTACGAGATCCGCAAGCTGATGGGGGTCACGGACTACAGCATCCCGCTCGTGGTGGCCTCGCCGTTCGTCGCGGCGGCGGTCTTCTGCCTGTTCCTGCTGATCGGGCGCGGCCTCCGCGGGCTGTACCGGTGGCTTGCGGCCCTGCTCGGCCGCTGGATTGGGCGCCGGGCAGCGCGCGGGATCGGCTGGGCCCTCGTCGTCGGCCTGACCTATCTGGTGGTGAGCGGGCTGCTGCTGCAAGGCTTCGTCAACGTGATGAACAACGCGTATTCGCTGCGCGACACGAAGACCGCGGAAGGGGTGCACCAGCCCACGACCAGCTTGCGGTCCGGCGGACCGGGATCGCCCATCCGGTGGGATTCGCTGGGCTGGCAGGGCCGCAACTTCATCGGCAAGGGGCCGTTGGTGCGTGACATCGCGGCGTTCACCCAGCACCCGGCCGTGGAGCCGATCCGGGTCTACGCCGGGCTGGCCTCGGCCGACGGCCCCGAGGCCCAGGCCGCGCTGGCCGTCCGGGACCTCGAGCGCGCGGGTGGTTTCCAGCGCAAGAACCTGCTGGTGGTGACCACGACGGGCAGCGGCTGGGTCGACCCGGCGCTGGTGGACACGTTCGAGTACCTCAGCGGCGGAGACACTGCGACCGTGGCCATTCAGTACTCCTACCTGCCGTCGTGGATCTCCTACCTGGTCGATCAGTCGAAGGCGCTGGCGGCGGGCCGGGCGCTCTTCGACGCGGTGTACGGCGTCTGGGCCAGGCTCCCGCAAGGCGACCGGCCCAAGCTCTACGTGGCCGGGGAGAGCCTGGGCACCTTCGGCGGCGAGGCGGCGTTCACCGGCGAAAACGATCTGGCCAACCGCACCTCCGGTGCCCTGTTCGCCGGGCCGCCCAACTTCAACACGCTCTTCCGGGAGTTCACCGACCATCGTGACCCGGGCAGTCCCGAGGTGCAGCCCCGCTACCAGGACGGGCGGATCGTGCGGTTCAGCAATGACCCCACCACCGGGATCCCGCCGGCGGGCCAGCCCTGGGAGGGCAGCCGGATCCTGTACATGATGCATCCGTCCGACCCCATCGTCTGGTGGAGCCCGCACCTGATCTTCAGGGAACCGGCCTGGATCAGCGAGCCGCCCGGCAAAGACGTGCTCAAGACCATGTTCTGGATACCTTTCGTCACGTTCTGGGAGGTCACGGCCGACCTTCCGTTCTCCACCGGGGTACCGGCCGGCCACGGCCACAAGTACACGGCTGAGTACGTTGACGGGTGGAACGCCGTCATGCGGCCAGCTGGTATCACCAGCCAGCAGCTGGCCAGTCTCCGGAAGATCGTTTCAGCGGAGGGATGACCGGCCAGCCACGCAGGCAACCGCCACCACGTACGCGCCGTCGTAGTACTGGCCGGAAATCACCCCAGTGAGGTGATAACGGCTCGGAGACGGCTGGCGGAGGATATGCACGCGGTATCGAGGCAGGGCCGGAGCACTGCGGCAGCTCATCGAGCCGGAATGAGGAGCAGCGATGACCGGCACAACCGCGCCGAAGGTGGCCAGCCCAGCCCGGGCGATGATCCTGCCGCTGGCCCTGGCCCAGTTCATCGCCAGCTACGCAGCGACAAACATGAACGTGGCGATCAGCGCGATCGCCAGCGACCTGGGCACCAACGCGGCCGGGGTGCAGACGGCGATCACGCTGTTCACGCTGACAATGGCGGCGCTGATGATCCCGGGCAGCAAGCTGACCGACATCTGGGGCCGCAAACGGTGCTTCATCCTGGGCCTGATCGTGTATGGGATCGGCGGGCTGCTGGCACTGCTGTCCTTCGGGCTGCCGCAGCTGATCATCGGGTACTCGCTGCTGGAGGGCGTCGGCTCGGCGCTCATGATCCCGCCCATCTACATCCTGGTCACCGTGGCGTTCCCGGACGTCAAGTCGCGGGCAAAATACTTCGGTGTAGTCAGTGGCGCGGGCGGGCTGGGCGCGGCCGCCGGGCCGCTGATCGGTGGCGTGGTGACCAGCGCGGTCAGCTGGCGCGCCTCGTTCGGCCTGCAGGTCCTGGTGGTGGCGTGGATCATCTGGCTCGCGCGCAAGATCGCCGATCGCGGCCCGGCGGAGCCCAGGCCCCGCTTTGACCTTATGGGGGCGGTACTGTCCGCCGCGGGGCTGTTCTTCGTGGTGCTCGGGCTGCTGCAGTCGCGGACCTTCGGCTTCGGCAAGTCGCGGCAGGCTTGGACGGTCGGCGGCACGGAGGTGATCCCGAAGGGCGGCCTGTCCCCGGTGTGGATCTACGTCGCCATCGGCGCGCTGTTCCTGCTGTGGTTCTTCCTGCACATCCGGTCCGGGGAGAAGAAGGGCAGGGATGTGCTGCTGCCGCTGCGGCTGTTCCGCAACAAGGTCGCCAATCTGGGGCTGGGCACCCAGGTCATCCAGTGGCTGATCCTGCAGGGGTCGTTCTTCGTGGTCTCGCTCTACCTGCAGGAGGTCAACGGCTACAACGCGATCAAGACCGGGCTCATTCTCACCCCGGGCACGATCGGCATCCTCATCGCGTCGGCGGGCGCCGGCCGGTTCGCCCGGCGGCACCCGCAACGGTGGCTGATCATCGCCGGCTTCCTGATCACCGCGATCGGCATGGTCTTGCTGCTGGCCCTGGTCAGAGCGCACGGCGGCATCTGGCGGTGGATACCCGGGCTGTTCCTGTTCGGGGCCGGCATCGGGGTCATGCTGACCTCTTCGGTCAACGTGGTCCAGTCCAGCTTCCCCGAATCCGACCAGGGCGAGATCTCCGGGCTGTCGCGCAGCGTCTCCAACCTGGGATCGTCGCTGGGCACGGCGCTGGTCGGCTCGGCTCTGGTGGCCGTCAAGCTGCCCGAGGGCAAGCCGTTCGCGATCGCTCTCACGATGATGCTCGTGTTCACTCTTATCGGTCTGGTCCTCGGCGTCCTTATCCCCCGCACTCCGATCGAGGCCACGGAGACGGGGACACCGGATAGCGAAACCGCCGCCCGGCCTTCACCCGGGAGTGGGTGATGTGGCCGCTCAGCCCGGCCCGGGATATTGACAGTGTGCGATCACGGCCGGGGTGAGATCACGGTGTTCCGGAGGGTGCCAGGGATCCAGGTGGTGTCGTCCTATCGGCGCGCCTGGCTGGGCCGGGACGTCATCGCGGGCGTCGTGCTGACCACGCTGCTGGTGCCGCAGGGGATGGCCTACGCGGAACTGGCCGGCCTGCCGCCGATCACCGGCTTGTACACCTCCATCATGTGCCTGCTGGGCTACGCGGTGTTCGGCCCGTCGCGGATCCTGGTGCTGGGCCCGGATTCCTCGCTCGGGCCGATGATCGCGGCCACGATCCTGCCGCTCATCGCGGCGAAGGGTGATCCGGAGCGGGCGGTCGCGCTGGCCTCGATGCTCGCCATTATGGTCGCAGCGATCATGATCCTGGCCGCCGTGGCCAAGCTCGGCTTCATCGCTGACCTGATCTCCAAGCCGACGATGATCGGCTACCTGAACGGCCTGGCGCTGACCATCATGGTCGGGCAGCTGCCGAAGCTGTTCGGGTTCAAGGTCGAGGCCGACGGCCTGATCGGCGAGGCGGCTGGGTTCGTCAAGGGCCTGGCGGACGGCAAGACGGTGGCCGCGGCGGCCGTGGTCGGGATCGCCGGCATCGCGGTGATCATCATCCTGCAGCGCTGGCTGCCCAAGGTCCCGGCCATCCTGGTCATGGTGGTTCTCGCTATCGCCGCCAGCTCCGTCTTCAACCTCGCTGACCAGGGAGTCAGCCTGGTCGGGGTGCTGCCCAAGGGCTTCCCGCCGCTGACCATCCCCCACGTCCGGCTGTCCGACCTGGCGCCGCTGTTCGGCGGGGCGCTGGGCATCGCGCTGGTTTCGCTGGCCGACACGATCTCCACCGCCTCCGCGTTCGCCGCCCGGACCGGGCAGGAGATCCGCGGCAACCAGGAAATGATCGGGATCGGCGTGGCGAACCTGGGCGCCGGGCTGTTCCAGGGGTTCCCGGTCAGCACCAGCGGATCACGCACCGCGGTGGCGGAGCGCTCCGGCGCGAAAACCCAGCTGACCGGGGTCACCGGAGCGGCCCTGATCATCCTCATGATCATGGTCCTGCCCGGCCTGTTCCGGAACCTGCCGCAGCCCGCGCTGGCCGCGGTGGTGATCACCGCGTCGCTGTCCCTGGCCGACCTGCCCGGAACGCTACGGCTGTGGCGGCAGCGCAAGGCCGAGTTCGCGCTGTCGGTCACCGCGTTCCTCGGCGTGGCGCTGCTCGGCGTGCTGGCCGGGATCGCGATCGCGGTCGCGCTGTCCATCCTCAACGTGTTCCGCCGCGCGTGGCGCCCCTACGACGCCGAACTCGGCCGGGTCGAGGGTCTGCCCGGCTACCACGACGTGCACAGCTATCCCGCCGCCCAACGGCTGCCGGGCCTGGTCATCTACCGGTTCGACGCCCCGCTGTTCTTCGCCAACGCCAAGACCTTCCGGGACGAGGTCCGGCGGCTGGCCGCCGCCGACCCACCACCCCGGTGGATCCTGATTACCGCCGAGCCGGTGACCGACGTGGACACCACCGCGGCCGACATGCTGACCGACCTGGACGATGCGCTGAACGCCCGCGGCATCAGCCTGGTATTCGCTGAACTCAAGGACCCAGTGCGGGAGAAAGTCGAGCGTTACGGCCTCACCCGCACCATCGACCCGCGCCACTTCTACCCCACGGTCGGGGCGGCCGTTGCCGCCTTCCGGACTGAGACGGGGGCCGAGTGGCTGGCCGCCAACGGCGGCGGGAGAACCGGGGACGGTCAAGCCGCCACGTTTACTGGAGGGAACCAGGATGGCCAGGAAGAACGGCAAAAATAGGCGGCACCACGAAGAGGTCCGCGCGGCGGCGGCCGCGGCGCAGCAGGAGGGCGCAGCCGAGCCGCACACGAAGATGAAGCGCAAGCCGTACGAGCGCCAGATGAAGGTGCTGCAGGGCGAACTGGTGGCCATGCAGGAGTGGGTCAAGTCGTCCGGAGCGAAGATCTGCATCGTGTTCGAGGGCCGGGATACGGCCGGGAAGGGGGGCACGATCAAGCGGATCACCGAGCGGGTGAGCCCGCGGGTGTTCCGGGTCGTGGCGCTGCCCGCGCCGACCGAGCGGGAGAAGTCACAGATGTACATCCAGCGGTACGTCCCGCATTTCCCGGCGGCCGGCGAGGTCGTGATCTTCGACCGGAGCTGGTACAACCGGGCCGGCGTCGAACGGGTGATGGGCTTCTGCCGGGCCGAGGAAACAGATCGCTTCCTCGACCTGGTACCGGGGGTCGAGAGGGCTATGACCGACTCCGGGATCCTGCTGCTGAAGTACTGGCTGGAGGTGAGCCCGGACGAGCAGACCCGGCGGCTCGAGAGCCGGATCAACGACCCGCGTAAGATCTGGAAACTGTCCGACCTGGATCTCAAATCCTACAGCCGGTGGTACGACTACTCCCGGGCCCGGGACGCGATGTTCGCCGCGACGGACACCGCGTGGGCGCCCTGGTACATCGCTCACACTGACGACAAGAAGCGCGGCCGGCTCAATATCATCAGTCATCTGCTCAGCCAGGTCCCATACAAGCCGCTCACCCCGCGCGAGGTGAAGTTGCCGAAACGGCAGCGGCCCGGCGGCTACGAGCCGCCGGACCTGCCGTTGCGCTACATCCGGGAGCCGTTCTAGCCGGCCGTCACGTTGGCGCGGCTGCCGTAGACGCACAGCCCATACAGCGCGACCACATCCACGGCGATGATCATCAGGGACCAGAACGGGTACCCCGGGATGAAGAACATCTGGGCGATGGCGTTCAGCCCGACGACTACGACGCCGGACCAGCGCGCCACCTGGTTGCCGGCCAGCACCCCGGCGCCGGCCAGGAGCTGCAGGACACCCAGGATGAGCACGACCCAGCCCCAGGCGCGCAGGTCTCCGAACACGTAGTGGGCGTTGGCGGTGAATACATGCGAGTTGGCGATCGCCGCGATGCCGTCGATCAGGTTGAAGAAGCCCAGCGTCAGCAGCATCACCGCCGCGAACACGATCAGACCGTAGCCTTCCGCGCGGCGCCCGGCGTGACTGGACGGTTTCATGGTCGCTGATGTCATCTTGGCCTCCTATGCCTAGCGGCCGGGCCTTTTAGCGATGAATTCCCGGCCACTCGTGTCCGAGCTTGTTCGGCCCGGGCCGGCTTGTCCTCACCCCCCCGGGGGTGATTCAGCGGGCCGGAACACCGGCCGAGGCGCTGGAAGCGCGCGGGGCGCCGGGCCCGGAGCAGGCCGGCCGTGACCGCGCCCAGGGTGAGCCAGCCCAGCGCGGCGAACGGCAGCAGGTCCACCAGCCGGTGGCCATGCGGGTGCGCGATCCCCCAGAGCGGGAACAGGAACAGGACTGCCGCGGTCGCCGGGATCAGCAGATGCCGGCCGAAGCGGAAGTCGGCGCGGAACTCGGTGCGGAACGCGCGGATGGCCGCGATGTTCACCGCCAGGTAGATCAGCACCACGGACAGCCCGCCCGCCCCAGCCAGGTAGCGGAAGCCGGGCCCGCCGCCGTACCGGGCAGTCAGCGGCAGCCCGATCAGCAGCGCCACGATGGCGACGACCCCGATCGAGACGACGGGCGTGCGCCGCCGGGACAGCCGGGCCAGCGATCCGGGCAGGGCCCGCTCGCGGCCCATGGCGAACAGCACCCGGATGGACACGTTGAACGCGGCGATCGTGAAGCCCAGGCCGGTCAGCACGACCACGAGCTCGACCGCCCAGAGCACCGAGGGCGACCAGTACCTGCTGGCGAGGTAGCCGAGCGGGTTGGCCTGCTGGGCCAGGCTGGAGATGCCGCCGCGCCCGGCAGCGAACGTCTCGGCGAGGACGACGAGCAGGTAGAACAGGCCCGTGACCGCCACGACGCCGATCGTGCAACGTGGGATGGAGCGGCGGGTGTTCCGGGCTTCCTCGCCCAGCACCGCCGATGCCTCGAAGCCGGCGAAGGCGGTGATGCCGTAGATCAGGGCGTCCGTGATGTCGGTGAGCTGGCCGTTCGGCGACGACTGGGGCCAGAGGACCGCCGCCGAGTAGTGTGCCGGGCTGGTCTTGACCAGGATCGTGATGGCCAGGGCCGCGATGACGGCCACCTCCCCGGTGATCAGGATCAGGTCGGCCGACGAGGACGTGGCGACGCCGCGGTAGGCGATGAGGACGATCAGCGCCAGGATCGCGAGGAACAGCATCCAGCCACTGACGGTGACATGCAGCGTGCCGGCGATCAGCTGCGCAGCATACGAGCTGGTCAGCGCGATGCCAGCGGGGACATACAACGCGTACGCGAAGCCCATCATCCAGCCGGTCAGGAAGCCGCCGAGCTGGCCCAGCCCGCGGCTGTTGTAGGTATACAGCGAGCCGGCCGAGGGAAGCCGGCGCGCGAACTCGGCGATGCTGATCGCGCAGCACAGCGAGGCGGCGAACGCGAGCAGCACGACCAGGGGGGACGCGAAGCCGGCGTAGGACACGACGATGACCAGCCCGGCCACGACCGCACCGGCTGGGGCCACGTTGCTCGTCCCGAACGCGATGACCCGCGCCGGCCCGACCGCGTTGTGGGCCAGTCCCCGGCTTCCAGACTGCATACTGGCAGTCTCTGCTCCGGGCAACTCCGGGCAGATCACCCGTTCTGGGTGCTACCAGCAGCCGGTAACGGCTGCGGGGGCGGGGCCACGAGGTGCAAGTCGAGCACCTCCAGCCGGAGGCCGGTGATCCGCTGCACCAGCCCCCACAGAGCGGCCTGGTCCGGCACCTCGGCCCGCAGCGTGGTCGTTCCCGGGCCGACGACGACCTCACAATCGTCGAATTCCGCGCGCAGGGCGGCGCCGGCCTGGCCCGTGAACGTGATCTCGTACGTCAATGACTGTGACTGCACCAGGATCACCTCCCAGTCCGCCGGTTGAGTGCCCTGCCAGCTTGCCTGGTATCCAGGTCAGGGTCATCACCCACCCGAGGGTGACCAGCGCCTCACGCGGGGCCGGGTCTTCGTATCACTCCCGGGGGATGATGCCGGCCCGCACCGCCCGGGGCACTGTCGCACTCAACCGAGGTTTACCAGACGTTGGACATCACTTGGGGCAGCCGAGAAGCATGGGAGCGCCGCGGCGAGGGTCCCGGCAACAGCTCGCGGAGCCGCACCGGGCCCTTGGCTTCGCACTCACGAAATTCCGGCCCACCACCCTGCCCAGCACGCTGGTGACGCGGCCGCTGCTGCACGACCGGCTCACGGCGGGCGCACGCCAGCGGCTGACCGTCGTGGTGGGATCGGCCGGGTCGGGCAAAAGCGTACTGCTGTCCAGCTGGGTGGCGACGCGGCCCCCCGGCCGCACGTGCTGGCTTTCGTGTAGTCAGGCGGACGCCGACCCGGTCCGGTTCTGGGCCGGCTTCATCGCAGCCCCGCGGAGCCTGGCCCCCGATTTCGGCGCCGACGCCGCCGACCTCCTCGCCATCGACAACGCGATGTCGGCCGACGTCACTGCCTCGCTCGCGAATGACGCCGGGAAGCTGCCGGAAGGCTCCGCCATCATCGTGGACGACTTCCACCTGGCGGCGCCGAGCGTCGCCAGGGACATGACGGACCTGGTCGAACTCTGGCCGGCCGGGACCGCGCAACTGGTGCTGGCCAGCCGCACCGATCCCCCCTTAAGGCTGCACCGGCTCCGGATGTCAGGCGAGCTGTGCGAACTCCGCGACCACGACCTCCGTTTTTCCCTGGCCGAGAGCCGCCACCTGCTGGCCAACTTCGGCGTCGAGGTCACCGCCGCTGACCTGACCCGGCTGCATGACCGGAGCGAAGGGTGGGCGGCGGCCCTGCAGATGGCCTCGCTGTCGCTGCGCAGCAGCACCGACCCGGTGAGCGCGGCCCGGGCCCTGGAGGTCCGCAGCCACCTCATCGCCGAGTACTTCGTCGCTGAGGTCCTCGACCAGCAGCCCGCCGAGATGTCCCAGTTCATGCTGGACACCGCTGCGCTGGGGGTGCTGACCGCGGAAGCCTGCGCCGCCGTGACGATGCGTCCGGACGCGGCAGCACTGCTGCACCGCCTTGACGCCGCCAACCTGTTCGTGGTGGCGCTCGACGATGACCGGACCAGCTTCCGCTACCACCACCTGGTCCGCCAGGTGCTCCGGGGGGAGCTACGTGCCCGGGATCCAGCGCGCGAACTCCTGCTGCACGCCCGGGCCGGGGAGTGGTTCGAATCCGCGGGCGACATCCGCCGCGCGACCCGTCACTTCCTCGCCGCCAAGCAGGCCGGCCGGGCCCTGGCGCTGTTGCAGGACCGGGTCGTCCCCGACTTCCTGAACGATCCGGTCATCCCGGCCGCACCGGCGGTCAGCATGGTCAACCCCATGCTGCTGGCTGAGGCACCCGAACAAGCGCTGGCCCTGGCCGCCGACCTGCTGTTGTCAGGTGATGCCGCCCGCGGGGGCGAATACCTTGACGCTCTGGAGCGGGCCCGGCCAGCAATCCCGCCCGACTCACGGCTGGCGACCCGGAGGGCGGTCATCCGCTCCTTCCACCTCGGAGTGACCGGCCGGCTGCACGAAGCGGTGGCGGAAGGGCTGGCCGCGCGGGCCAGCCACCACCGGACCCAGCTCAGTGATGACTGGATCGGGGTTATCCCCCTTATCCTGCTGCGTGTCTACCCATGCCTGGAGGACCCCGCGGCGGTGGAGCGGGAGGCGGTCACGGCTCTGGCCACGCCGGAGCTGCCCGAACCGGCCAAGCTGATCCTGGTGCCCAGCGCGCGCGCGATGGCCTCGTTGGAGGCCGGCCGCCTCGCCGATGCGGCCGAGTCCGCCGCCACCGCCGAGAAGGAAGCACGGCGGCTGGGCTTCGGCCAGCACTTCTTCGCGGTCGACTATCTGCGGGTGCTCGCGGGCCTGGCCCTGGAGCGGCGAGATCTAGACGTTGCGGAACGCCTCGCCGAGCAGGCGCTCTCGATATCCGAGCTCAGACGGCCGATCTTCGAGTTCCTCGCCCTGCTCGACCGCGCCGCGATCTGGGCCGCGCGTGGCCGGCCCCGGGACGCCCTGTCGACGATCGACGCGGCGCGGCGGGTCATCACCGTGCCCGGGTCGCCGCTGCTGCCCCGGGCCGACGAACTCGAGGCGCTGGTGCGGCTGTCGATCGGCGACCGGGAGGCCCCGGCGAAGTCGGCGAGCCGCCTGCCCACCGCGCGCCACGCCCTGCTGCTGGCCAGGATCGCGCTTGCCTCGGGTGACCACCAGGCCGCCCAGGAACACCTCCGGTCACCGGCTCTCGGTGACCTCCAGCCGCGGCTGGCGCTGCTGCGCCAGATACTCCTGGCGGCGGCGGCCATCGAGCGCGGTGACCCGGCGACGGCTGGCATCCTGACCGCGGCCCTGGCCATCGCCCGCCGCGAGGGCTTCGTTAACACGCTGGTCAGCACCGCGCCCCAGGTGACCAGGTACCTGGTCGAGCATGCCTCGCAGCAGCGGCCCGACCCTTACCTGGAACGAGTGATCGCCGCCGCGCTCGACGTCCGGGCCACGCAGCCGGGCTACTCGCGGTCCGGCCGCCGGATCATCGAGCCGCTGACCGCCGCCGAGCAGCGGATCCTGAAGCTGCTGCCGACCAGCACCTACCTGCAGATCGCGGAAACCCTGTTCATCTCCCGCAACACGGTCAAAACCGAGCTCCGGTCCATCTACCAGAAGCTTGGCGCGGCGTCCCGGGCGGAGGCCATCGAGCGCGCCATCGACCTGCGCCTGCTCTGAGCGCGCGGCAATCACCCGCGGAAGGGTGTCGACGGCCGTGGCCGGGGCGGCGGACCGTGAGAGCCGTCACGACCGGGAACCGGGCTGGCCAGTTCCGGGTCCCGCCGCTCGGCTAGGGGTGACTCATGACCGGCAACGTCGACATCTCAGGAAGAACATCCGGCCCAGCCGGCCAGCCTGCCGAGACGGGAAGCCCGCAGCAGTTCGGCCTCACGGCGGCGATGGCGCTGATCGTGGGCAGCATCATCGGCGTCGGCATCTTCAACCTGCGGACCTCCCTGGCGGCTTACGGCCCGATCACGCTGGTCTCGATGGCGCTCACAACGGTGGGCGCGCTCGCGCTCGCGCTGCTGTTCGCCGCGCTGTCCCGGCGGCTGCCCGCCGACGGCGGGCCGTACGCCTACGCGCGGGCCGCCTTCGGCAACCGCCTCGGGTTCGCCAACGCCTGGTCCTACTGGATCACGGCCTGGGCAGGCAACGCCGCGATCGCGGGGCTGGGTGCTGTACGTCGAGCACTTCATCAACACCGGCCACAACAAGCTGTACTCGGTCCTGCTCGTGCTGGCCGGGCTGTGGATCCCGGCGGCGATCAACCTGACCGGCGTGAAGAACATGGGCTCGGTCCAGGTGATCACCACGGTGATCAAGTTCTTGGCGCTCGCGTTCATGGCCACCGTCGG
>CAWINT010000004.1:0-205598 GCA_963837515.1 uncultured Actinomycetes bacterium | reverse complement strand
GTGTCCGAGGGGGGACTTGAACCCCCATGCCCCTTTCGGGGCACTAGCACCTCAAGCTAGCGCGTCTGCCTATTCCGCCACCCGGACGAGTGCCAGGCCACAGGGATCGCCTGGGCTGGCGCCTCACGATAGCAAATCCGGCCGCCCCCGGCGAAGCGAGCAGCCGCCCGCCGCAGGCGGGACCGCCCGGCCGCCGTGAGGGGGCCATCCGGCCACCAGCCGGGGACCACACGGCCCGGCCTGCCGCGCCCGTGCCCCCTTCCCGCGTGCCCCGGGACTCCGGGTGCGACCATGGGTCGATGACGCAGAATCCAGCCGCAGGACGCAGCCCGAGCACCCCCGGCGCCCCTGGCCTGCCGCCAGTGACCGCGCCGGACGAGGTCGCGCAGCTCTGCAGCGACCTGATCCGGATTGACACCTCCAACCGGGGCGACAACTCCGGGCCTGGGGAGCGTCAGGCGGCCGAACACGTCGCCGCCCTGCTGGCCGAGGTCGGCCTCGAGCCGACCATCTTCGAGTCGGACAACGGCCGGGCCAGCGTCGTCGCCCGCATGGAGGGTGCCGCCCCCACCCGGCCGGCCCTCCTCATCCACGGGCACCTGGACGTCGTCCCGGCCCACGCCCCGGACTGGCAGGTGCACCCCTTCTCCGGTGAGATCAGGGACGGCTGCGTCTGGGGCCGCGGTGCCGTGGACATGAAGGACATGGACGCGATGACGCTGGCCGTGGTCCGCCAGCGGCTGCGGGAGGGCCGCCGCCCGGCGCGGGACCTGGTGCTGGCCTTCGTCGCCGACGAGGAGGCGGGCGGTTCCTACGGCGCGCGCTGGCTGGTGGACAACCACCCGCGGCTGTTCGAGGGGGTCACCGAGGCGATCGGGGAGGTCGGCGGGTTCAGCGTCACGCTGGCCGGGCGGCGGCTCTACGCGATCCAGATCGCCGAGAAGGGCATCGCCTGGATGCGGCTCACCGCGCACGGCACGGCCGGGCACGGCTCGATGCTGCAGCCGGACAACGCGATCACCGAACTGGCCGAGGCGATCGCCCGGATCGGCCGCCACGAGTGGCCGCTGCGGCTGACCCCCGCGGTCGAGGAGTTCATGACCGCCGCCTGCGCGGCCTTCGGCATCGAATTCAGCCCGGAGGCGCTGCCGCAGATGCTCGACAAGATCGGTTCCATGTCGCGGCTTACCGGGGCCACGGTGCGCAACACCCTGAACCCCACCGTTCTTAACGCTGGTTACAAGGTCAATGTCGTTCCCCAGGTGGCATCGGCCGAGGTGGATGGTCGTTTCCTGCCGGGATACGAGGAGGAGTTCTTCGCCGAACTGGACTCGCTGCTCGGGCCGCAGGTCAGCCGGGAGTTCATCCACCATGACATGGCCGTGGAGACGACCTTCGACGGCGAGCTGTCCGACGCCATGACCGCGGCGCTGCTGGCCGCGGACCCGGCGGCCAGTGTCGTCCCGTACTGCCTGTCCGGCGGGACGGATGCCAAGTCGTTCACCCGGCTGGGCATCCGGTGCTTCGGTTTCGCGCCGCTGCGGCTTCCTGCCGACCTCGACTTCTCCGGCATGTTCCACGGGATCGACGAGCGGGTCCCGGTGGCCGCGCTGCAGTTCGGCACCCGGGTCCTGGACGACTTCCTGGACCGCTGCTGACCTGAGCTGACCCGGGCCCGCCTGGGGTTGCCGTCCGCGGAATCTCCCGGCTGGTGGTCAAAGGGTCAGTACGGGGCGTATGATCGGCCGGCGCAGGGTTGCCTGCCTGCTGCCGTCTGCATTCAGCCGGAGCCGGGCAAGTTCCCAGTCGCCGTACTCCGCGTGGTCGGTCAGGATGCGCCGGGCGGCGTCGCGTGACGTGCCACGAGGCAGGTAGAGCACGATGTAGGTGTACTCGGCCATCACCCTTATTGTGCGCCGATTCACCGGCGGTTCAATCGGCGGTGCCGAAATAATCGCCGGGCCGCCGGTTCCCTGGGCGGGACGGCGTGGGTAAGGGAACACCCGTGCCCCGGCGCGGAGTTGGAAGTGTCGGGGGCGCAACGCCGTATGGCGGCGGGCCCCAGGCCGGGCGGGGCAGGCAGCCCGGGGGTTGAACGGGGACGGCTGATACCGCACAGTCGAGGCAGCATGGACTGCGGGCCAGACGAGTTGAGAACGAGAACACGGGCCGGGCACAGGTACCGGGCAGAAGGTGAAGGCGTGGCAGCAAGGACAGCTACCGCCGCGAAGAAGGCGAAGGCTAACGGCACCGCGGGCAGCGGCGGGCGGAGGCGCCTGGTGATCGTCGAATCGCCAGCCAAGGCGCGGACGATCGCGGGCTACCTCGGCCCGGGGTACGTGGTGGAGTCCAGCATCGGCCACATCCGCGATATGCCCGACAAGGCCGCCGAGATCCCGGAGAAGTACCGCAAGGAGCCGTGGGCCCGGCTCGGCGTGAACGTGGATGACGGCTTCGAGGCGCTCTACGTGGTCAACGCGGATAAGCGGCCGCAGGTGAGCAAGCTGAAGTCGCTGCTCAAGGACGCCGACGAACTCCTGCTCGCCACCGATGAGGACCGCGAGGGGGAGGCCATCGCCTGGCACCTCCTGCAGGAGCTGAAGCCCAAGGTGCCCACCAGCCGGATGGTGTTCCACGAGATCACCCCGGAGGCGATCGCCCGCGCGGTGGCCAACCCGCGGGAACTCGACCAGGGGCTGGTCGACGCCTACCAGACCCGGCGGGTGCTGGACCGGCTGTACGGGTACGAGGTCTCCCCGGTGCTGTGGAAGAAGGTCATGCCGCGGCTGTCGGCCGGCCGGGTCCAGTCCGTGGCCACCCGCCTGGTGGTGGCCCGGGAGCGGGAGCGGATCGCGTTCCGCGCCGCCCGGTACTGGGACCTGCAGGCGGAGTTCGCGCGCGCCGACGAGGCGGACCGGGACGCCACCACGTTCCCGGCCACCCTGGTCGCGGTCGACGGCCGCCGGGTCGCCCAGGGCCGGGACTTCGCCCCGTCCGGCGAACTGCGCAACCCCGACGTGTGGTACCTGTACGACACCGCCGCCGGCGCCGCCGAACCACCCGGCGTGGTGCACCGGATGTCGGCCCCCGAGCTCGCCGACCGGCTGCGGGAGCAGGGCGACTTCTCGGTCAAGTCGGTGGAGCGCAAGCCCTACCGGCGCTCCCCGTACGCGCCGTTCCGCACGACGACGCTGCAGCAGGAGGCGTCCCGCAAGCTCGGCTTCTCGGCCAAGTACACGATGGGCGTAGCCCAGCGGCTGTACGAGAACGGTCACATCACCTACATGCGGACCGACTCGACGACGCTGTCGCAGACCGCTATCGACGCCGCCCGCCGCCAGGCCCGCGAGCTGTACGGGGCGGAGTACGTCCCGGATGCCCCGCGCGTGTACGCCAGCAAGGTGAAGAACGCCCAGGAGGCGCACGAGGCGATCCGGCCGGCCGGTGACTCGTTCCGGACTCCGCGCGCCTCCGGGCTGTCCGGCGATGAGCTGCGGCTGTATGAGCTGATCTGGCAGCGCACCGTCGCCTCGCAGATGAAGGACGCCACCGGTGAATCGGTGACCGTCCGGGTGTCCGGCCGGTACGCCACGGAGCAGGCCGCCGGCCAGGCCGCCCACGAAGCCGAGTTCGGCGCCTCCGGCAAGATCATCAACTTCTACGGCTTCCTCAAGGCCTACGTGGAGGACGCGGACGACGACGCCGACCGGGACGACCGGGAGCGCCGCCTGCCGCCGCTGGCCGAAGGCGACCCGCTGGCCGCGCGCGAGCTGGCCGCCGCCGAGCACGCCACCCGCCCGCCGGCCCGCTACACCGAGGCGACCCTGGTCAAGGAGCTGGAGGACCGGGAGATCGGCCGGCCGTCCACGTACGCGAACATCCTCGGCACGATCCTGGACCGCGGTTACGTGTTCAAGAAGGGCACCGCGCTGGTGCCCTCCTTCCTCGCTTTCGCCGTGGTCACCCTGCTGGAGCGGCACTTCGGCCAGCTGGTGGACTACGACTTCACCGCCCGGATGGAAGACGCCCTGGACGCCATCGCCCGCGGCGAGGCCGCCCGGGTGCCCTGGCTGCGCCGGTTCTACTTCGGCTCCGACGGCGAGGAAGGCCTCAAGGAGCTGGTCAGCGACCTGGGGGACATTGACGCCCGGGAGGTCAGCTCGTTCCCGCTGGCCGGCACCGACATCGTGGTCCGGGTCGGCCGGTATGGCCCCTACCTGGAGCGCGGTGAGCAGCGGGTCAACGTGCCCGAGGGTTTGGCGCCTGATGAGCTCACCCCGGAGGCGGCCGAGGAACTGTTCGCCCAGCCCAGCGGCGAGCGCCCGCTCGGCACCGACCCGGCCAGCGGCCGGGAGATCGTGGCCAAGGCGGGCCGGTTCGGGCCGTACGTGACCGAGGTCCCCCCCGAGGGCGAGACGGGCAAGCCGCGCACCGCCTCCCTGCTCAAGTCGATGTCGCTGGACACGGTGACGCTGGACGACGCGCTGCGGCTGCTCACGTTGCCCCGCACCATCGGCGAACTGGACGGTGAGCCGATAACCGCGCAGAACGGCCGCTACGGCCCCTATGTCAAGAAGGGCACCGACAGCCGTTCGCTGGAATCGGAAGAGCAGTTGTTCACCCTCACCCTGGCCGAGGCGAAGGAGTTGTTCGCACAGCCGAAGGCACGGGGCCGGGGCCGGGCGGCCGCCGCGCCGCCGCTGCGTGAGCTGGGCGAGGACCCGGCCAGCGACCGTCCCATGGTGGTCAAGGAAGGCCGCTGGGGGCCGTACGTGACGGACGGGGAGACCAACGCCTCGCTGCGGCAGGGTGACGCGGTGGACTCGCTGACCCCGCAACGCGCCGCGGAACTGCTGGCCGAGCGGCGCGCGGCCGCGCCCAGCAGCTCGCGCCGCCGGGCCCCGGCCCGCAAGCCGGCGGCCAGCAAGGCCGCGGCCGGTAAGACCGCGGCCGGCCAGAGCGCCGCGGCGAAGAAGACGGCCAAGCCCGGGACCGGCGGGGCCGGCGAGGCCAAGCGCGGCCGCTCCACCAGCCGGGTGTCCTGACGCCGCCGCGCCGCTCCTCTGGGGCGGCCAGCCGCGCCGCCGCGCCGCTCCTCTGGGGCGGCCAGCCGCGCCGCCGCGCCAGCGCGTCGCGGCGACGGCCGCACGAGTCCGCCCCGGCCACCGCACCCCCGGCACGCCGTCTGCGGCCGGCCCGCGGCCGGCTAGATTTACCTGCTGAGAGACGTCGCGGGCCCGAAGCGCCCGCACGGCCGGACATTTCGCTAGCTTGCGGGCCGCGTGAGTACCCTCCTTGTGGATACCCTAAACCGCGTGAACTTCCGATCCCCCTCCCCTGATGGGCGCCGCGCGAACAGCGTGCTGTCCATCAGGCCGTTCCGTCGGCTGTGGATCGCATCGTCGCTGTCCAGCCTGGGGGATTGGCTCAGCCTGGTCGCTCTCGCCTCGCTGGCGTCCGCGCTGGCGGGGGCGGGGGCTGCGGCTCAATACAGCGCCGTCGGCGGGGTGTGGCTGTCCTCGTTGCTGCCCGCGCTGATCCTCGGCCCGCTGGCGGGCGCGGTCGCGGACCGGTTCGACCGGCGGCTGAACATGATCGTCGGCGACGTGCTGCGCGCCGCCCTGTACGTGTCGATCCCACTCGACCTGTCGCTGCACTTCGTCAACCCGCTAACCTGGATCTACGTCGTCCAGTTCGTCGCGTCCTGCGTCTCGCTGTTCTGGACGCCGGCCAAGGACGCCTCGGTGCCGAACCTGGTGCCGCCGGACAAGCTCGAGCAGGCCAACCAGTACAGCCTGTTCACCACGTTCGGCACCGCGCCGATCGCCGGGCTGATCTTCAGCCTGCTGTCGCTGGTCAGCCGGGCTCTCGGCGGGGTCTCGCACTACTTCACCACCAACCCGGTGAACCTGGCGCTGTACTTCAACGCCGTCACCTTCGTGGTCTCCGCGCTGACCATCTACTGGCTGCACGAGATCCCCAAGCGCCAGTTCAGCGCGCACATCTCCGCCCCCTCGGTGGCCAAGACCATCTGGGAGGGCTGGAAATTCATTGGGCAGACCCAGGTGGTCCGGGGCCTGGTCATCGGGATGATAGGCGCGTTCGCGGCGGGCGGCGTGGTGGTCGGGCTCGGCCAGCCCTACATCAAGCACACGCTGCACGGCGGGTACGCCGGCTGGGGCGTGGTCTTCGCCGCCATCTTCGTCGGACTGGCCGGCGGCATGTTCCTCGGCCTGCGAATCCTGCGCGGGTTCAGCCGACGGCGGCTGTTCGGGCTGAGCATCGCCTGTGCGGCCATCCCGCTCGCGCTCATCGCCCTCATCCCAAACCTGGTCGTGGTGGTGCTGCTGGTCGTGCTGCTCGGGGCGTGCGCCGGCGTGGCCTACGTGACCGGCTACACGATCGTCGGCCTGGAGGTGGACGACGACACTCGCGGCCGCACCTTCGCCTTCCTGAACTCGGCCATCCGGGTCATCCTGCTCGCGGTGATCGCGGTGGCCCCGTTCCTCGCGGCCGGGCTCACCGCGCTGGTCCGCGGCGCGTCCGGGAGCGGCAACCTGCACATCGCGCGCGTCAGCTACCAGGGCATCGGTTACAACCTGGTGATGCTGCTGGCCGCGGCCGTCGCGCTGTGGCTCGGCGCCCTGTCCTACCGGCACATGGA
Source organism: uncultured Actinomycetes bacterium (assembly GCA_963837515.1). Classification (GTDB taxonomy): domain Bacteria; phylum Actinomycetota; class Actinomycetes; order Streptosporangiales; family Streptosporangiaceae; genus RYN-230. The sequence goes on along the minus strand of CAWINT010000004.1, from coordinate 198,934 downwards.
CGACCGCAAGGGCGTGCCGCTGCGCGAGGACCTGGCCGCCGCTGTCCGGGGTGAGGAGTTCCAGCCCGTCCCGGTCCCCGAGCAGACCAACGGGCACGGGCCGGCCATGCCTCCGGCCCGGCACGGCATGTTCATCGCGCTGGAAGGCGGCGAGGGGGCGGGCAAGACCACCCAGGCCCGGCTGCTGGCCATCTGGCTCCGCGACCAGGGCTACGACGTGGTCACCACCCGGGAGCCGGGCGCCACCAAGGTGGGCATGCGGCTGCGCGCCGTGCTGCTGGACACCGCCCACGCCGGGCTGTCCGCCCGGGCCGAGACGCTGCTGTACGCGGCTGACCGGGCCGAACACGTGGCGAGCGTGATACGGCCCGCGCTGGAACGCGGGGCAGTCGTGGTAACCGATCGTTATGTGGATTCGTCGCTGGCCTACCAGGGTGCGGGGCGCAACCTGCCGGCCGCCGAGGTGACGGAGCTGAACCGGTGGGCCACGGGCGGGCTGGTGCCCGACCTCACCGTGCTGCTCGACATGCCGCCCGCGGCCGGGCTCGGGCGGCGGGCCCGCTCGGCGGACCGGCTGGAGGCCGAGCCGCTGGACTTCCACGAGCGGGTCCGGGCCGGCTTCCTCGGGCTGGCCCGCGCGGACCCGGAGCGGTACCTGGTGGTGGACGCCTCGCGGCCGGCCGACGAGGTGCGCCGGCAGATCCAGGAGCGGGTCCGGGAGATCCTGCCCGACCCGGTGCCGCCGATGGCCGAGGCGAACACCGGCAGCATCCCGGTCATCGTGGACTGACGATGAGCGACCCCGAGCTGGACGCGCCGGCCCCGCCGGTCTACGGCGACCTGGTCGGCCAGGAGCGCGTGGTCGCCGAACTGCGGCGGGCGGCGGCCGCGGCGGCCGCCCTGCTGCGCGGCGAGCCCGCGGCGGGGATGACCCACGCGTGGCTGCTCACCGGGCCGCCCGGGTCCGGCCGGTCGGTGGCGGCCCGGGCCTTCGCGGCCGCCCTGCTCTGCCCGGACCAGGGCTGCGGGCACTGCCCGAGCTGTCATCAGGTGCAGGCGGGCACCCACCCCGACGTGATGCTGGTCCGCCCGGACGGGCTGTCCTACGGGGTGAAGCAGACCCGCGACCTGGTGCTGCGCGCGGCTGGCGCGCCGTCCGGGGGCCGCTGGCAGGTGGTGTTGTTCGAGGACGCCGACCGGGCCACCGAGCAGGCCGCGAACGCGCTGCTGAAAGCGATCGAGGAGCCGTCGCCCCGCACGGTGTGGCTGCTGTGCGCCCCCTCCGCGGAGGAACTCGTCACCACGATCCGGTCCCGGTGCCGCCTGGTCACCTTGCGCACCCCGCCGCCCGCGGCCGTCGCCGAGGTGCTGACCCGGCGAGACGGGGTGGACCCGGCGCGCGCGCTGGCCGCGGCGCGCGCCGCGCAGGGACACATCGGCCGGGCCCGGCGGCTGGCCACCGACCCGGAGGCGGCCACGCGCCGCGACGACGTGCTGCGGGTCCCGGTCCGGGTAGCGAGCCTGGGCACCGCGCTGAGCGCGGCCGCGGCACTGGTCAAGTCGGCCGAGCAGGAAGCGGCCGCGATCACCGACGAACTGAACGAGCCCGAGCGGGACGCGATGCGCCGGGCGTTCGGCGAGGGCTCCACCGGAAAGGGCGTGGCCAAGGCGATGCGCGGCGCGGCCGGGGCCCTGCGCGATCTCCAAGACCGGCAGAAGTCCCGGGCCACCCGGCTCAAGCGGGACGCCCTGGACCGTGCCCTGCTCGACCTGGCCGCCTTCTACCGGGACGTGCTGGCCGTCCAGTTCGGCGCGGACGTAGACCTGGCCAGCGCGGGGCATGAGGACGAACTCCGCCAGGTGGCCGCGGCGTTCCCGGCCGAGTCCACGGTGCGCCGGATGGAGGCGATCATGCGCTGCCGGGAGCGTCTCGAGGTCAACGTCGCCCCGCTGCTCGCCGTCGAGGAAATGACCCTCGCCCTCCTGTCCGGCTGACCCGCCGAGGCCCCGGCCCGGCTGCCTCCATCCGCCCGACGAGGCGTGCCGTCATCGCGGTTGATTTCATCAGCGCGGTGCGGCATGTGTCTCCGGCGGCCTAAAGCGCACCGCGGCGACACAATGCACCGCGTTGGTGAATCACGCGGTGTGACTCAGGGGACAGATGGGGGAGCAAGGGCGCGGAGTTTCCCGCCAGCCGCGCAGCCGCAGCACCGCCGCCACCTCAGCGGCTACCCAGCAGGGCCGCTGGGTGACGTCGGCCCAGCCGTAGCGCAGGGTGATGAGCCCACCGGCGGCGGCGGCGTTGTCCCGGTGCTGATCCCGCCAGCGGGCTTCCAACGGGTGCGCGATCTGGCCGTCGGTCTCCACCACCACGCCATACTGCTCGTACAGCGCATCCCGGTACCCGGTTCGCCGTCCCTGGGTGATACGAACCTGGCGCCGGGCCTGGGGCAGTCCGTGCCGCCGCTCGACCCGGTGCAGGTAGCGCAGTTCCAGGACCGAGTTCGCCCCGTTGGCTATGTCGTCGAGCGCAGCCGTGAGTTCCCGTCGCCACCGGATCCGCGTCCGGCCGTCCAATGCAGCCCGGAGCCGCCCCGACGTGGTGAGGCGGCTGCCGCAGGCCCGAGCCAGCCAAGCGAGAGCGTCATCCAGGCTGGCCGCGGCCCCAGCCAGATCCAGTGCTGTCTCCTCGAGCCGGGTGCGCGGCGGTAGCAGGCTGGGGTGCCGGGCGGCTTCGATCCGCGCGGACCGGTGGACGACCATCCCCGGTATTGGCCGGAGATGCTGGTCACGCGGCACGGTCACGTGGATCACTGAGCCGCGCCTGGTCACCAACTGGCTCAGCTCGGCCGCCGTGTAGTGACTCAAAACGGCGAACGGCCCGGCCCGGCGCATCGCCGCCCAAAGCTCGGCTTCGCGGCTGGGCTCGCCGGTGAAAGTGGCATAGACCCCTCGATGCAGCCGCTGCCAGTGCCCGGCCCGCAACCGGGCGGCGACAGTCGCCGCGCCGACACCAGCTTCCAGCGCCTGGCTCCGGGACACCACACCCTGTTGGGCGCGCACGAGGTCGCGGCAGTTCGGGGGCAGTTCGCGTGTCATGCCACTGAGGGTGGACTGGCCGCATGATCGGCGGAAGCCCGACTTGCCCCGCTGTGGATAACTCTCTGTGGATATCTCAGCATGCCGCTTCAGCCCCGCCATCAGTGCGGTGCGTTATGTCAATGCGGTGCGTCGTGTGTCTCCGGCGGCCCAAAACCAACCGCCGCGATGCAATGCACCGCGCTGTTGCGTGACATTGCGCTGCGGGATGGGCATTGCCCCACAGGATGGGGCATCGCGCCGCGGGTTGCGGGAAGAGGCGCGGGTTGCGGGAAGAGGCGCGGGTTGCGGCAAGAGGCGCGGCCCCGGGCGGGCCGCCTCCCAGGGCGGCCCGCCCGGCCCGTACCGGCTGGACGTGGGGTCAGGCGTCCACGAGTTCCCAGCAGTCGCCGCCCTCATCCCAGCAGTCGCTGGGGGCGCCGTCCCGGGTAGCGGTGTCCAGGGCGGCGGGCGAGGTGGGGGGCGCCTCGGTCAGCTCGCCAGCGCCGGGGATGGTGCTCCGCTCGTCGGCCGGGTTTCCGTCCAGCTCAGCCGAGCCCGCCCGGCTGGTGCCCGCATCGGCCGCGACCACCAGGGCGGGCTCGGCACCGCCGGGCAGCTGGGCCGCGCTCAGGTCGGCGCCGGCCGGGATGAACACCTCGGTCCCCGCCGGGACCCGCTGCCGGTTCCGGCGCAGGCCGCTCAGGGCGGTGAGCGCGCCGAGCACGGAGACGCCGGTGATCACCGCCAGGGCCGGGCGGTAGGCGCCGAGGGTGGCCTGGGCCGAGGTGATCCGGCTGGCCCCGCCGGCGTCCACCACCGCGGTGACCACGGCCAGCACGATCGCCCCGCCGACCTGGAAGGAGGTCTGGAACAGGCTGGCGGCCAGGCCCTGTTCCGCGTCGGCCACGCCGGCGGTGGCGGCCAGGCTGAGGGCGGAGAAGCCCAGGCCGAACGCGACACCGATCAGCACGACCGCTGGGAAGATCACGGTTGGATAGTCCGGCTGCACGCCGACCCGCAGGAACACCAGGTAGCCAGCCACCAGGCTGGCGAACGCGGCGACGCTCACCCGGGCCGGGCCGAAGCGGCCGATGATCCCGTCCATCCGGGTGGAGAGCCCGGCCACGACCAGCCCGGCGGGCAGGAAGGCCAGCGCGGTGCGCAGCGCCGACCACCCGACCAGGCTCTGCAGGTACTGGGTGACCAGGAACTGGAACGACACATACGAGCCGAACAGTGTCAGCGCCCCGATGTTCGCCCTGGTCAGCCCGCCGGACCGGAACAGGCTGAGTCGCACCAGCGGGTCGGCGCTGCGCCGTTCGATGAGCACGAAGGCGGCCAGTGCCGCGGCCACGATGGCGAACGAGCCGATGGTGCGGGCGGACGCCCACCCGGCCTGCTGCGCCTCGACCACCGTGTAGACCAGCAGCAGCATCGCGCCGCTGATCGTCACCGCGCCGGGGACGTCGAACCGGCGGCGCTGCGCCCGGCCGCCGCGGGCGGGTGAGCCGTCCCGCTCGGGAGTGTCCCGCGGGATGGCCGGGATCGCCGCGGCCAGCACCAGCAGCGCGACCGGGGCCGGGATCAGCAGCGTCCACCGCCAGCTGATCTCGGTCAGCAGCCCGGACAGGACCAGGCCGAGCGAGAACCCGCTGGCGCCGAAGGCGGAGTAGACGCTGATGGCCCGGTTGCGCATCGGGCCCTCGTGGAACGTCGTGGTGAGGAGGGACAGCCCGGCCGGCGCGGTGAACGCGGCGGCGATGCCCTTGATGAACCGGGCGGCGATCAGCAGCCCCGGGCTGCTGACCAGGCCGCCGAACAGCGAGGCGACGGCGAACACGGCGAGCGCGGCGAGGAAGACCCGGCGCCGGCCGAGCAGGTCCGCGGCCCGGCCGCCGAGCAGCAGCAGGCCGCCGTAGCCGAGCACGTAGCCGCTGACCACCCACTGCAGGGAGGAGGTGCTCAGGCCCAGCGCGGTGCGGATGTCCGGCAAGGCGACCCCGACCATGGACACGTCGAGCGCGTCGAGGCAGATGGCGCCGCAGAGCACCAGGAGGATGGCCCACAACCGGGGGCTCCAGCGCAAGCCGGGCCCGGCCGGAGGGTGGGAGGTGGAGACAGGCTGATTGGTGGCGGCGCGGGAACGGGCCCGCGCCTTGGCTGGGGACTCCATGCCATGAACCATATGCATGTACATGCAGTAGATGCAAGCGCAATTAATGCAGTTGCACATAACTCAGCTCGGAGTTATCCTGCGCTGGTGAGTGCGATGCAGTCCAGTGCCGGCCCGGCGGTGAACACGTGGCGGGTCATCGCCGCCAGCCACGCGGCCGCCTGCGCGGCGCTGGAGCATGAGCTCGGCCGGCGGCACGGGCTGGGGGTCAGCGAGTTCGAAGTGCTGGACCGGCTGGCCGAGGCCGGGGACCGCAAGTTCCGCGCCCAGGAACTGGCGGACGCGGTGCACCTGAGCCAGAGCGCGCTGTCCCGGCTGATCGACCGGCTGGCCAAGCACGGCCTGGTCGAGCGCTGCCTGTGTGACATGGACCGGCGCGGCATCTTCATCGCGCTGACCGAGACGGGCCGCCAGCGGTACGCCGAGGCGGTGCCGACGCACCGCGAGGTGCTGGCCGGCGTGCTGCCCGCGGGCCTGATGGCCTCCTGCGCCGGGGCGCTGGAGGACACCGCCGGTCCAGCGGCCGGCTGACTCCTGCGCCCGGTGGATCTTTGCCTAATGCGAAGATTTGGCCGCCGCAAGCGGCGCGGATCGTCCGATCGGCCCGTAACCTGAGGCGATGGGCATGATGATGGCGGTCAGTTTCGAGCGCTACGGTCGGCTGTACTACCTGGATCCCGGGGCGTACACCCCCAAAGTGGGGGATAAGGTCCTGGTGCCCACCGACTCCGGGCCGGAGGTCGCGGAGTGCATCTGGGCGCCGCAGTGGGTGGACGACGTGGAGGAGCTGCCGTCGTGCGCCGGCTTCGCCACCGACGAGCACCTGTCCCGGGACGAGGCGAACCGCAGCCGCCGGGCCGAGGCCCGGGTGGCGGCGCGGCGGCTGATCCGCGAGCACAGCCTGCCCATGAAGGTCATCGGGGTGGACGTGGTCAACTCGCCGGACGTCTACACCGTTTACTTCAGCGCGCCCGGCCGGGTCGACTTCCGGGCGCTGGTCCGCGACCTGGCCGCCCGGCTGCACGCCCGGGTGGAGCTGCGCCAGATCGGCCCGCGCGACGAGGCGCGGCTGCAGGGCGGCATCGGCCCGTGCGGCCGTGACCTGTGCTGCGCCACGTTCCTCAAGGACTTCGAGCCGGTGTCGGTCCGGATGGCCAAGGAACAGGATCTGCCGGTCAACCCGCTGCGGATCGCCGGCGCCTGCGGCCGCCTGATGTGTTGCCTCAAGTACGAGCACCCGCTGTACCAGGACTTCCGCAAGGACGCCCCCGCCCTCGGGGAGACGGTCGAGACCCCCGAGGGCTCCGGGGTGGTCACCGGGCTGAGCGTCCCGGGGGACAAGATCGTGGTCAAGCTCACCCGGGACGGCCGCAAGTGCGCCTGCCCGAAGGCCAGCGTGTGCGGATCCCGGCAGGCCTACGAGGAGACCTACGGGGACAAGGCGGCCCAGGCGGCGGGCGAGTGACCGGCGCGGCGCACGGGTGACCCTGCGTCCCGGGCGCCGGCTGGCGGCCGGGCTGGCCGCCGCGGCGGCGCTGCTCGCCGGGTGCACCGCCGGCCACCGGGCCGCCGCCGCGGGCCGCGCGGCCGCACCGCCCCCCACCACGGTGGCGGGCTACTACGCCCAGAAACTGCGCTGGGTGCGGTGTGACCAGACCTTCGAATGCACCCGGCTGCTGGTGCCGTTCGACTACGCCCAGCCCGCCGGGCGCCGCTTCTCCCTGCCGGTCATCAGGTTGCCGGCGTCCCATCCAGCCCAACGGATAGGTTCGTTGCTGGTGAACCCCGGCGGTCCGGGGGGATCCGGGGTGAGCTACGCACGCCGGGCCCGGAGCGTGATCGCCGCGCCGGTACGGGCCCGGTTCGACATCGTCGGGTTCGACCCGCGGGGCGCCGGGGGCAGCGTGCCGGCCGTGCACTGCCTGACCGGGCCGCAGCTGGACGCGTACTTCGCCACCAACGACAGTCCGGCCACCCCGTCCCAGCGGGCCGCGCTGGTGGTGCAGGCCCAGCGGTTCGCCCGGGGCTGCCAGCGTGACTCGGCGGCGCTGCTGCGCTACGTCGGCACCCGCAATGCGGCCCGGGACCTGGACGTACTGCGGGCCGCCCTGGGGGACGCCAAGCTGACCTTCCTCGGCAAGTCGTACGGCACCTACCTGGGCGCCTGGTACGCGCAGCTGTTCCCCCGCCACGTGCGGGCCCTGGTGCTGGATGGGGCGATCGACCCCGGGAGCTCCTCGTTGGGCCTGAATGTCAGCCAGGCGCGGGGGTTCCAGGTCGCGCTGCGCGCGTTCGTGACCGACTGCGTGGCGCGCGTGGGCTGCCCGGTGGGGCGGGGCAGCGTGACGGCCGGGCTGGCGCGGATCCAGGGGCTGGTCGCGCGGGCGGGGACGGATCCGCTCACGGACCGCCTCGGCCGCCAGCCGGCCGACGGGGAGATGGTGCTGAGCGGGATCGCCGCCGCGTTGTACACCCAGGCGTACTGGCCGGTGCTGCGGGACGGGCTGACGTCCGCGTTCCGGGGCGATGGCTCGATCCTGGTCGCGCTGGCGAACTCGCTCTGGGAGCGGAACGCCCGCGGCCGGTACAGCAACCTCGCCGACGCGAACATGGCCATCGACTGCGTGGACCGCCCGTGGCCCCGGTCGCTGCCGCCCTGGCAGTCCGCGGCTGCCGCCGCCACCCGCGCCGCGCCGCTGTTCGGCGCGCCGCTGATGTGGGGCAGCCTGCCGTGCGCGTACTGGCCGGTCCCCGCCGCCACTCCGGCCCCGGTCCACGCCGCCGGGGCGCCGCCGATTCTGGTCGTGGGCAACGAGCGGGACCCGGCCACCCCCTACCGGTGGGCTCAGGCGCTGAGCCGTGACCTGGCGTCCGGCGTGCTGCTGGGCTGGGACGGGAACGGGCACACCGCGTACCAGATGGGCAGTTCCTGCGTGGACGCGATCGTGAACCGCTACCTGATCTCGCTGGCCGTGCCCCGCAGCGGCACCGTCTGCCCCTGATGGGCATCGCTGAGCGAGGGCAGGAACACCCGGGAATGCCGGGCTCCGGGCTGCTGGGTTTCAGGGCAGCAGCAGGAGCTTGCCGCGAGCTTGGCCGCTGAGGCTGATCTCCAGAGCGGCGCGCCAGTCGTCCAGGGGCAAGGCCCGGGCGATCGGCACGGTGAACTTGCCGTCGGCGGCGAGCTGCGCAAACTCGGGGAAGGCGGCAAAGCGCTCGCTCCGCGTCGTGGGGTCCTCGTGGAAGCTGTCGCGGACGCCGAGCTCTTGTGCGGCCTGGAAGTCGGAGATGGTCAGGACGCGCTTGGGATTGCCGTCTGCGATCGCGACGAGGTCGGGCAGGGCGCCGCTGACGGGGGCGGTGTCGAGGACGAGGTGGACCGGGCCGTCGCTGATGGCCTTGACCCGCTGCACCATGCCGTCGCCGTAGGCGGTCACGGTGGCTCCGAGGTCGCGCAGCCGTGGGGCGTAGGTGTCTCCGGCGGTGGCGATCACCCGCGCCCCGCGGATGAGTGCAATCTGCACCGCCGCGAATCCGACGGTGCTTCCGGCGCCGTGGATGAGGATCGTCTGGTCCGCGGAGACGCCGAGCCGCGCGAGGTGCCAGTAGGCGGTAGCGAGGGCCATCGGCAGGGCCGCGGCCTGCGTGAGGCCGAGGCCAGCGGGAACGGCGAACCAGTGATCCATGATCGCGTGGTCCGATGCGCCCGCGGACGGGCAGTTGGCCCAGTCGGCGGTTCCGAACACGAGATCGCCGGCGGCGACGTCGTTGACACCCTCGCCGAGGGCGTCGACGGTGCCGGAGACATCGCACCCGATGCCCCGGGGCAGCTTCCCGGGGAACAGGCCGCGGCACAGCGCCCAGTCGGCCGGGGCCAGTCCGCACGCGTGCACCACGATGCGGATGCGGCCGGGGCCTGGATCGGGCACGGGCGCGGGTTCCAGGTGCAGGACGTCGCCGGGTTCGCCGTACTCGTGGAAGCGCACGGTGCGCATGGTGCCGGTCGCGACGCGTTCAGTCATCTTTGTCTCCGTAGGTCAGTGTTCCGGGGGCGTGCGTGAGGTCCGGCTGCGGTCAAGCGGCCTGGGCAGCGAAGCAGTCGCCGGTCTCCATGTCTTCCGTGATGCTCATCAGGGTGATGGCGCGTTCGCCGGCGCGGTGCAGCGCGCTGCCGACGGGCGTTCTCCAGCGCCGGGCGGAAGAGGCGGACGGGCCGAGGCGGTGGATCGCGGGCCGGCCGCACCGTCAGACCGCGCCAGGACGCCCGTGTGGCCGGCGGCAATATGCTCAGCGACGATGGCAGGACCGGTCAGCCCGGAGCCGCCGGTGGCAAAGACGGGCATGCTCGTCTCCTCGTGAGAAGAGGGAAAGCTAGTGGTGAGAAGAGAGAAAGCTAGCTTATGCGGATCGTGTTCCGCTTATGTGAGCTACGCTAGCACAACTGGAGCGTGATCCGTTTTGACTGATGTCGAGGCCCGTGCCCTTCGTGCGGATGCGGCCCGCAACCGCGACACGCTTCTCGCGGCGGCCACACGCGCCTTCGCCTCCTCCGAAGCTGAGCCGTCGATGCGCGCCATCGCCCGCGAGGCCGGCGTCGGGATCGCCACGCTCTACCGCCGCTTCCCGACCCGCGAGTCACTCGTCGGCGCCGTCTACCAAGACCAGGTCAAGCGCCTGACCCTCGGGTCCCGCGAGCTGCTCGAACAGTTCCCGCCCGCCGAGGCGATGCGCCGCTGGATGGATCTGTTCGCCGACTGGCTGGCGACCAAGCACGGCATGCTCGACACCCTGCTCGCGATGATCGAATCCGGCGAAATCGCCCACGCGCAGACCCGCATCGAGCTTCTCAAAGCCATCACCACGATCCTCGACGCCGGCAACGCCGTCGGCGACCTCCGCGCCGACATCAGCGCCGAGGACATCGCCGCCAGCCTCATCGGCATCCTCACCGTCGCCGGCAAACCCGGTCAGCACACCCAGGCCAACCGGCTCCTAGACCTCCTGATGGACGGCCTGAGACCCCGACCGCCTGGCGCTTAAAGGCTCTGACCTCGGAGTGCGCGAGCATGATGGCCAAGGCGAGGTTGCCGGGCGCATCGACGCCTGCGGGGCTGCGGACCGGTAGACTCGTGGCGCCGCCGACGGGCGGCGCGCCGCCTTAGCTCAGTCGGTCAGAGCGACGCACTCGTAATGCGTAGGTCATCGGTTCGATTCCGATAGGCGGCTCCCACGTCAGCGGCCCCTTCCGATCAAGGAAGGGGAACTGCACTGCGAAAGCCGTCCTGCAGCGGCAACGCGGACGCTGGCGGAACCCGAACTAAGTTAGTCGCTGACCAACATTCGGCGAGTGGAACATTACGTGTCAAGGCTGACGTGCTGGACGCTAATGACTTCGTTGCCCTCATGTTCGCTGACGGTGTACCAGATCGTCACGTCGTCGGCGGGCAGATGCAACTCGTAAGCGCCGGGCAATGGGTCATCGAGGGGAAAAGGATCCGCCAGCGCTGGGACCGGCTCGTCTAACAGGTGGAAGATCGTGCGTTGAACCGTCCACCGCAGCGGCTGCGGCAGGGCCTCGACCTGCTGCCACGAAGTGCCGGGGAAGCGGACCAGCCGATCAGTCACGTATTCCCCATGCTTCAGCCAGTTCCTCGCGGGTGTACGCGGGTGCGTCGTCGCCAGGGCCAGGGTCCGCCTGAATGTAGCCCTTGGCCACCCCACGCCCGACTTCCCGCCGCAGTCGCTTCAGCTCAGCCTTCAGCGCATCCAGTTCGGCGCGGGGGATGTTGACCAGGTCGGACGCTTCGGTGCTCACGTGTGGCTCCCTCAGTTCTGCGATCAAGCCCAGTCTAGAACCATGAGCTCACGGCCGACCGGCTGTGTGCGCCGCGAGCGGTCTGGGTGGCTGCTGACAGACCCTGCGTGTGACCTTTGGTGATCTTGCTAACGCATCTGCTAACAACAACTCTGGACGAGCTTGGACGTGACCGGAACGAGAAGCCTGGCGAACTGGGCACGAGTGAACCGGTGGACGGTGGTGGACGAGTTGAATCTTCCTCGTAATGAGTAGGTCATCGGTTCGATTCCGATAGGCGGCTGCGAGAATTTCAAGAAAAATGGGCGGCCCCTTCCGTTGTGACCATGGCCTGTGCTGATTCGCGGAGTAAACGGCCTCCCAGTCGGCAGCACGACTACCTCGCCTCGACTGGGCCGTCTGGGCGGGATGAAGGCAGGCGTCGTCGTGCGCCTGGGCCCCGCCTGCACGGACAGCCATGGGTATGCTGAGGGCATGCTGGAGATGCCGCGTAACTTGACTGCCGCGCTGCACCAGGAAGAAGACTGGTACATCGCGCAGTGCCTGGAGGTTGACGTGGCTAGCCAGGGTCACACGATTGATGAGGCACTGGCGAACCTCGCTGAGGCCGCCGAGTTGTACCTGGAGGAAGTGGACGACCCCGCGGGGCACGTGACCGCGACGCCGCTTGTGACCTCCTTCCAGTTGCCCGCCGCGTGAGCCCGGCGCTCTCTGACCTGCCGGTACGGAAGGTCACGAAGGCGCTGGAGTCGGTCGGCCCCGCTCATGTGCGTGCCAAGGGCAGCGACGCGGTATACCGGAACCGGGAAGGGCGGGTGGCCGTCATCCCGCAGCACGGCGTCGTTAAGCGCGGCACGCTCGCGTCGATCCTGCGGCAGGCGGGCCTGACCCCTGCCGAGTTCCTCAACCTTCTCGACTGAGCCAGCACATCCGGACGTTGCGCCACTTGCGCTGGGGCGTGCCCAACTGGGAGATCCCGCCGGCGGACCCCAGCGAGGCCGATCTGAAGTGTGTCAACGCGGTCTCGGTGGTTGCGGCAAAGCCCATGACCCCCTTAGCCTAGTGATCTTGTAAATGGTTGAAGAGAACCCGGCAGGGAACGTGGCGGACATGGATATCGCTGATACGTGGCGGCGCCTGCGCGCTGGTCCTTCCGATGTCCCCCGCCCTGGCGTGCTGCAGGCGACGGCGGGGCCGGGAATCACGGTCAGCGTCACGCAGCAGTGCCAGGTTGCGTTGCCGGTGTCGAGCCTTTCCCCCGACGAGGTCACCGTGACCGTCACCTCGCACCGTCCCGGCGTGGCAGCCCAGGTGACCATTGGCGCCAATCTCAACAGCCCGGACGGCAGCTACCAGGGTCCCACGACAACGGTTGGGAAGGGCCAGTTCACCGCCACCAGCTCGCAGGTCGATACCGGTTTTGTCGTTCTGCCCGCCGCCGGGTGGCCCATCTTGGGGGTCGGCGCCGAGGCCACATGGGAAGACGGCGCACCGCAGAGCATTGCTCTAGATTATTATCAACTCGCGTGTGACCCCTTGGTGTGGTGGCAGTGGCTGTTCCGGATACTGGCCATTGTGACCAGTCCGTTCTCGGCCAGAAGCAGCCGGATACCCCCTCGGGACGCATGAAGCCCGTCAGGGGATATATGGCGGGATGATCAGCGGAAGTGGCCGAGAACGGGTGCGTCGTCTGTGCTGCGGGAAACCGCCCCGGGCGTACGCGTGCAGGGTGATCAGTACTGCGAGAGCTGGCCTTTCCTGGCGCTCCTGCCGGGCAGTGGGGGCGCGCCAGCGCGGGACCACAGGCACGCTGCGGTAGCAGTTACCGTGCGTTAGGTAATGCCTACAGCTAGCATCCACGGTATGGCTTGTGCACCCGGGTACCCAACGGCCCGGCAGCTGGTTTCGGCACGCGCACCGGGGCGGCCATGACGTGCCGCAGCGGAGATGGGCGGGTGGCGTGGATCGTAGTAGGCGCGGGCGCCTGCCTCGTGAGCACGCTTGCCGCAGCCGACCGCATCGCGGCATTGAACGGCAAGCATGCCATCCCGGGCGTAGCTATCGCCACCTGGGCCGCTGCTGTCGTCCTGGCCACCGCAGCGCTTATCGCGCTGGCCCGCAAGGGGCGCCACGCGGGCTGGTTCCATCCTTTGTCGCTACCGTTCGCAGTGGTCGCCGTCATGTCCCTCGGCGCCCCGCTGTGGGTGCATTTCACCCGCGAGCCCGTCGGGCTGCTCTGCGATACCGGGTGCGGCTCCGCGCCGCTCCTGGCGGCCCCCGTGTCGGTGACAGGCTGTGCGGCGCTCGTGCTGCTGGTGGCTGGCTACCTGGCCGGGGCTGTCGCGGCGCTGGTTCTCAATCGGTCCTGGGGTCCGGCGCGGCGGTAACGCTGCTGGCGGGGCTGGCGCTCGTGACCCTCGCCAGCGCGCATGCGGGCAAGCCCGCCCGCATGCGGGACCTGCTGCAGGGCCGGGAATGGGTGGCGCTCGCCGTCTGCGTGGGGGCCACGGTGACAAGCGGGGAGCGGGGCGGCCTGATCTCCCCGGCCGTGTACCTCGCGTGGGCCTACAGCACTCAGGTGAGGCCTATCCGCTTCCGGTGGGTTGCCGTGGCGCTGGGGCTGGCGCTGATAGCCGGGAGTGCTATCTCCGGTTACCGGCAGGGCGGTGGCTTGTGGCCGGGGTCTCCTGCCGTCATCGTCCGGAACGCCGCCGGGGATGTGAGCTCCCCGGCGTGGATCACCGAGCAGACCATTCTGCACGTGCCATCCACTGCGCCGTTCATGCATGGCTCTACGTACCTGGCTGCGGCGGAATCCCAGTTGCCTGGCCCGCTGGCCCGCGCAACGGGGGTGACGTCGCGGACGGCGTCGGCGGTTTTCCGCGGCCTCATCGGCTTCTACAACCCGGGACAGGGATTCGCTGAGTCGTATCCGTCCGAGGCTTATCTGAACTTCGGGCTGGCAGGCTGCCTCGGCGCCGGGCTGTTCCTCGGCGCACTGATGGGCTGGGCGTGGCGGAAACACCGGGAGACCGCTGCCGGGGCGCGGGACCTGCTGTACCCCGTCCTGCTGGCCGGGCTGGTGTACGGGTTCCGGTCAGACGCCCTGACCCAGGTCAAGGATGTGCTGTACCCGCTGCTGGCGGTGTCCGTGGTGATGGGCTGGTACCGGCTGCGCGCGCACCACCGTGGCCAGATCCTCCGGCTTTCACCGGTCCCTAGCGATCCTGCACCGCTGACAGTTCGGCAGGAACGGCAGCTGAAGCGGCGAGAGTCACATTAGCCTCGGGCTTCCGGCAGGATTGGCCGGTCTTGATGCTTGACATATGAATAGCGAACGGAAGCAGCTCCAGACCTACTGTGGCCGATGAGGAGAGAGGCGGACACGCAGACCTGTTCGGCTGAGCGCGACGCATGTATCGGTTAACCGAGAAATCCGGCTCTATCGTGCATTGGCTGGGCCATACGCCAGTGCGGAGGCCCCCGCTCAGGGCCCGCCTGGATGCAATCCTGGCCACGCTCCCCTAACCTCCCAGTCGCCGTCGCTTCCCCGCAGCTCTCAACGCATCAAGCCCAGCGCCCGTGATTCCGCGCGCGGTGGCCGTCTAGATATGCGTGTTTGTCCGTAAACCCACGGGGTGGTGCGGCACTGCGCTACCGTGCGCGGTGGCCGGGTAGATCCAGTCCCTCGCCCGGTGCCCGGCATCCGAGCGGAAGGTGATCCCCGATGCTGAAGCGTGCCCTCACCCTGCTGGGTGCGGTGACAGCCCTGTGCATCCCCGCCACCGCCGCGTTCGCGTCTGTGCCGCCGAACGTCGCGTGGCGATCCAGTGCCCCTTCAGCGACGTGGCATCACGGCGCCTTCATATTCCAGAACGACATGTGGAACTGCCCGCGGGCCGCCTGCGGTAGCCAGACGATATGGGCGAAATCGGCGAAGAACTGGGGTGCTGTCTCTACCATGGCGGCGGGGAATACCGCGGTGCTGACCTACCCTGATGTCGCCAGGGTTTTCAACAGCCCGCGAGTGTCGAGCTTCAAGTCAATTCGTAACGGCTTCACCGAGTCAATGCCGCGAGCCATCAAAGGCCTGAGCGCGGAAGCGGCCGACGATGTGTGGCTGAACAACTACAACATAGAAATGATGATCTGGGTCGACCGCGCCGGCCGGTCGCTGGTCGGGGCCACCAGGATCGGGAGCGCCACCATCTTCAGCCAGCACTTCAGTGTCTGGAGGTACGGCAGCTCGGAGTTCATCTTCTGCTTGAACCACAACGAGAAATCCGGCCAGACGCATGTCCTGGCCTCCATCGGCTGGCTGATCAGCCACGGCCGGATTCCCGCCAGCGTGACGCTGACCCAGGTGCAGTTCGGCTGGGAGATCGCCAGCACGCACGGGCAGGCGGCGACCTTCACGGCCAGGAACTACTGGCTGCAGGCGGTGCGGCGGTAGCAGGGCGCGGACGACCGGCCGGGCGGCGGGAGTGCCGTTCTCTGGAGGGCCAGCACCGGGTCGTGGCTGGCGTCGAAATGTTCGGCCGCGTACTCCGGGAAGGCACGTGCGAGCGCTGCGGTGCGGCTGGATACCTGCAACCGCTTGAAGATGTTCGCCATGTGCGTGCGCACGGTTCCCTCTGAGATAGTGAGCCTGCGGGCGATCTGCGCATTCGTCGCACCGGTGGCGACAAGCCGCAGCAACGCCCAGTGCCTGGGAGTCAGATCCGGACTGCCGCGGCGGCGGCATTCGGCGTTCAGGTAGGCCTCACGCAGGTGGGGGCGCAGCAGCGCAAGCAGTGCGCGGTCCCGTTCGGAGAAGTCCGGGCCGCGGCCGCGGAAGAAGATCAACCGCACGGTGCGGCCGGGGCCGGCTGGCAGGCACAGCATGAGTTCGTGCTCCACCCAGGGCATGTATTCGCTGTACATGCCCGTGGCGTGCCATTGCCGCGTGCTGTAGAAGTCGGAGATCTTCGTCACGCTGCGCAGGTCGCCGGTGCGGTCGGGGTAGGAGCACGGTTCGCAGTCCCAGTAATGGGCCCAGAATGCCTGCGCGTCCTCGTCTTCGTCGTCGGCGGGCAGGGCCTGGCCGAACCAGCCGGTCTGCCGCTGGGTGTCGAGGCCAAAGAAAGACACGGCGTCGCTGGGGATCTGATCGCTGAGATCGGCCAGCAGTGACCACGGCAAGCCGTTGGCCGGGCCGTTCTCCCGGTTGCCGGTCACGATGCCCAGCAGAACGCGTACGTCTTCGTCGCTGATCCTTACCGGTTCTGCCATGACACCCCTCCTGCCTGGTGACCCCACGCTACGCCTGGCCGGACAGCCCGGACATCCGCAGAACTTCGGATGGCGCACGAGGCCGTGACCTGCACACAGTGGTGGCTGTTCTCGATTAACGCCAAGGAGATCGTCATGAACTACATCCGCCGCGTCCGCCGCCTCATCCATCCTCTGGCCGCACTCGGCTGCGCGCTGTTTGCGCTCGGTGCCGTCAGTCCCGCCGCCTTCGCCGGCACAATCACCTTGCCCGCCCCCACAGGCGGAGGCGCAGCCACGGGAACCCAGCCGGCGCCGGTCCACACGGTCATCGTGGGCGGCACGCCTGGCTGGCAGATCACCCTGATTGCGGTGGGCGCCGCTGTCCTGGCCGCTCTAGTGGCCGTGTCACTCGACCGGGTCCGGGCAACCAGGCGTCGCGCACTTCCCCATGCCGCATGAGCCCTGCTGCGGCGCCCCGGTCAGCCAGGCACAGCGGGCTACCGCGACCCTGCTGGCCGGGTCGTCCGGCGGCGGTGGTGTGTACTGAGGGTCGAAACCTGAAGGTGCGCCGCTGAAAGGGGAGGCCGGGATAGGCATGCCAGCGGACCCGGGGCAACGGGGCCTCATGATGACCGTGGCCGCGGTACGGCGTTATCCCGTCAAGTCCATGCTCGGTGAGGAACTGCGGCGCGCTGTAGTGGACGAGACAGGTGTGGCCATGGACCGGCAGTACTCCGTCATCGATCAGCAGACCGGAATGGTGGCCAGCGCGAAGCAGCCCCGGCTGTGGCGCGGGCTGCTCACCGCCACCGCCGTCTGCGACGGCGATTCCGTGCTGGTCCGCCTGCCCGGCCACGGTGATCGCGAAGCGGGCGACCCGGCCCTGGGTGACCTGCTGTCCCGGTTCCTCGGCCGCCCCGTACAGCTGGCGGGTGTACCGACGGGCAGTGGGCAGATCCAGCGCGCGGACCCCGATCTGGTCTCGCTGCACGGCGTCGACGCCGAGGTCGAAGCTCCAACCATCACCCTGGGCGACGGATCCCCGGGGCCGACGTTCCGCGACTATGCACCACTGCACCTGATCACGACAGCCACCCTGCAGGAACTCGGGGCCAGCGCGGTGCGGTACCGGCCCAATCTCGTCCTGGAAACTCCCGGCGGGGTCGCGCCCTTCGCGGAGAACGGATGGGTCGGATCATCGATCACAGTCGGCCAGGACCTGGTGCTGCGGGTGGTGCTGCTGACGCCACGCTGCGCCGTGCCCACCCTGCGGCACGGCGACCTGCCAGCGGACCGGAACGCGCTTCGCGCCGCCCACCGCTCGAACCGGGTAGACGTCCCCGGGCACGGGATCAGTCCATGCGCGGGCCTCTATGCCACCGTCGAACGCGGCGGCGCGGCCCAGGTCGGCGACACCGCTGTCGTGCACTGAAACCATCAGGACCGCGACCAACGCTCCCGGCTAGCCGCTCCCCGCCGGCCGATGGATGGATCAACGGCCGCCCGGGGGCTGCTCAGAACCTGCGGCGCAAAGCAGCCGCCTGGCCGAGCCGCTCCGCGGCCATCTGGCCGGCGGCCTCGCGCGGCAGCAGCGCGCCGCCACGGATGCGGTGGAGCAACTCCGTGGTGGTGTCCCGGATCTTCTCCTCGATGCCGGCGAAGGCGGCCACGTGCCCCGCGCCGCGGTATTCGGCCGAGGCACAGATGACGCCGCCGGCGTTGGCCACGACGTCCGGGATGCACAGCACGCCACGTTGGTGCAGTTCCGCTTCGGCGGCGGGAGTGACCGGGAGGTTGGCGCCCTGGATGATCACCCGGGCCGAGACCTTGGCCGCGTTGTCGGTCGTCAGCACGTCGGGCTGGGCGGCCGGGACCAGGATCTCGCAGTCGAGCCCGAGGATGCTGTCCCGGGGCACCGGCGTGCCCCCGGCAAAGCCGGCGACCGCTCCACAGGACCGCTTGTGCGCCAGCAGTTGCGGGATGTCGAGCCCATCCGCGCTCCACGTCGCGCCGCTGATGTCGGAGACGGCGATCACCCTGGCCCCGCGCTCGGCGAGGGCGCGGGCGGCGTGGCCGCCGACCGCACCGAAGCCCTGGACGATGACACGAGCCCCGTCCAGGTCGAGGACCCTGGCCTCGCTCAGCACATCGGCGCACACGGCCACGCCGACACCGGTCGCGCCCAGCTCGTCCAGGGGTACGCCGCCGAGCACGGCGGGCAGCCCGACGGCCCGGCCGATCTCGTCATGCACATAACCCATGGATGTCTCGCTGGTCCCCATGTCCGGCCCCGGGATGTATTCGGCGATCGGTTCGATGGCCCGGGCGAACGCCCGCATCATCCGCTCGTGCTCGGACGGCGCCTGGTCCGCTGGGGCGGCAATACCGGCTTTGCCGCCACCGTGCGGCAATCCCGCCACGGCGTTCTTCACCGTCATCGCCCGCGCCAGCCGGGCGACTTCAGCGGCCGTGATGTCGGTGCGCACCCGGACTCCGCCGATAGCCGTCCCGAGCGCGACGTTATCCACCACCACCACCGCGTCCACCCCCGGGAGCAGCCGCAGGAAAACCACCTTCGCCGGGCCCAGGTCATCGGCCGCCCAGCTGGCCGACATCTCCGCCATCGCCACACCTGCCTTCTTACCGAGCGGGGGCGCGCGGCCTTCCGTGCGGGCATCGCGGTGTCCCGGGCGGGCATCGCGGTGTCCCGGGCGGGAGCGTTGCGGCTCCCTTACCTAGCCAGCGTGTGCCGTCCAGGGCGGCCGGACTAGATCCGATAGTCCCGGGCCAGGTCCCAGGGGCGCCTTCGCGAGCGCCGGGGACGTGGTCAGGACGGCCTTGACGGTGATCTTCCCAGGCAAGATCATTGGCTTACCCGGGCCAGGCGTGCCGAAAAGGAGTCCTGTGTCCAGCGACCAGTGGAGAAATCGGCCCATGAATATTGAGCTCACCGTTCCTGATGAATGGACGCCCGGCCAGACGCTGGCGGTACGCCAGCTGCTCCAGCATGCGATACAGACCGGCCAGCCGGTCATCGCCTTCGTCCGGAACGAGGCGTCCGAGGAGCAGCTCAAAGAGATCTACGACCGGGTCCACGGGCTGATCCGCGAAGCTGGGCTCGAGGTCGCCTAGGCCGCCGCGCCCCGGGGGGCCCCTTGCGCCGGGTCCGTGGCCTGCGATGAAGATGGAGGCGGGGGAGCCGGGGTGCTCCGCGGCGCGGCCGGGCAGCGGGCCGGCCAGCGGCGGCGCAGACCGGCCAGGGCCGACAGCAGGGGGCGCGTGTGATCAGCTATTTCCTCGCCTTGCTCGCCGCAGTGGTGAACGCCACCGGCAACGTGCTGAATCGCAAGGCGGCACGGGACGAGCCGGTCCAGGCAGAATTCCGGCTGCGGCTCATTCTCGACCTGCTGCGCAAGAAGATCTGGCTGGCCGCGGTGGGCCTGATGATCCTGTCGTTCGCGGTGGTGTCCGCGGCACTCGCCACCGGGCAGCTGGCGTCCGTGCAGCTGGTCGTGGTGCTGGAGCTGCCGATGACCATCATCGGCGGGTCCCTGGTGTTCCACACCCGGATCAGCCGGCCGGAGGCCTTGGCCATCGGCGCCATGACCGCCGGGGTGGTCGGCCTGCTGCTGCTGCTGCACCCGCGGCCTGGCCCGCCGACCACGATCGCGCCCCTGGTGTGGATCCTGGGGTCGGCCGCGAACGCCGGGGCAGTGCTGATCCTGTTCCTGGCCGCGCGGGCGCATCCCCAGCCTGCCACCCGGGCCGCGCTGCTGGGCATTGCGACCGGCTTGGGCTACGGCTTGACCGCGGCCTACACCAAGGGCATGGCCGACCAGTTCAACGCGGGCGGCATCGGCCTGGCTTTCTCGACCTGGCAGTTGTACGCCACCATGGCGACCGGTGCGCTGTCGGCCTGGCTGCTGGAGAACGCCTATCAGGCCGGGCCGCTGGCCGCCTCCCAGCCCGGTATCACCCTGGTCAACCCGGGCATCTCGACCATCTGGGGAGTGCTCGTCTTCGGCGAGCAGGTGAACCGGGGCCTACTGCTGGCCCTCACGCCGCTGCCGCTGATCGCGATCGGCGCCGGGGTGATCCTGCTCAGCCGCACCCCCGTGCTGGACGAGACCATGCAGCCGCGGCCGGTCAAGCCCGCCGTCCCGGCGCACCGGCCGGCCCGGCCATCCGGGGTCCCGGCGCTGGCTGCCGTCCCCCTGCCACCGGAAGAACAACAGGCGGGCCAGTAGGGTCAAGGCCACCCCACCAGGCGCGGGCACCTCCGCCCGGGCGAGGATCCCTCATCTTCTGGTTGGACGGGCCCATGAGCGTGTACGACTTCCGTGTCCGGACCGCCGATGGCGGCCGTCCAGCCAGAGGGCCCAGGGCTCGATCGAGCCGATCTCCAGCAGCCCTGTGGCGGCCCACGGATCCCCGGCCAGGCGCGCTCTGATCTCCGGCTCCCCGGCTGCCTGCACCGCGTGCAGGGTCCGGTCGCCGTCGCCGAGCGGGCCGCCGATCAGGATGAACCCGGCCTCGACCAGTCCGTCGAAGAAGGCGGCGTGCTGGTCCCAGGCCTGCTGCTGGCGGATGGGCCGCGACGGGTCCCAGCCGGGCCCGTGCACCAAGGTCACCGCGAAAGTCGGCATGGCCGGGAGCGTAGCTGCGGCTGCCGACAGTCCAGGGGGCACTCCTGGGCCGCTGGGCCGCCAGTAGGGCGTAAGGTCCGGCTGTGCCCAGACGATCGCCGCCGGCCGCGCCAGGCCACGGGTGAAGACGGCCGACCGGGTCAGCGCGGACAAGCTGCGCGGCGGATTCCACTCCCCAGGCCTGCTGGTCCGCGTGTGCCTGGACCGGGTGACCGCGCTCACCGGCGACCGCCGCCAGTTGCGGGTCTTGGAGCCGAGCGCCGGCGATGGCGCGTTCGTCCGGGGGCTGGCCGGGCACCCGCTGGCCGACCGGATCGCCCGGCTCACCGCCGTGGAGGTCAATCCCGGTGAGGCGGCCCGCTGCCGGGCGGCCGTGGCGGCGGCGCCGTTCGCCGGCGCGGCGGTCACCGGGAGCGTGCTGGACCGGGCCCGGCCGCAGCCCGGCCACTACGACATCGCGGTCGGCAACCCGCCGTTCGTCCGGTTCCAGTTCCTCTCCCGCGAGGACCGCGCCGGTGCGCTCGCCGTCGCCGCGGACAGCGGGCTGCCGCTGGCCGGAGTGTCCAACCTGTGGATCCCGGTCCTGCTCGCCGCGCTGCGCGCGCTGCGGCCCGGCGGGGCCTTCGCCTTCATCGTGCCCGCGGAGTGCTTCACCGGGATCTCGGCGCGCAGCGTGCGGGCCTGGCTGGCCGCGCGGACCAGGGATCTGCAGGCCGACCTGTTCCCGCCCGGATCGTTCCCCGGCGTGTTGCAGGAAGTGGTGATCCTCAGCGGTCGGCTGACCGCCGCCGGGCCGTCCCACCCGCCCGGCGGCCTCCAGGTGACCGAACACACGCCGGGGCCACCGCAGTCCTGGTGGCACCGGGTGGATCCGGGCGCCCCGACCTGGACCCGCTACCTGCTGACCCCGGCCCAGCTGTCCGCCCTGGCGCAGCTCAGCGCCGTGGCCGCGTTCCAGCCGCTGGCCGCGGTGGCGCGGCTGTCGGTGTCCACGGTGACCGGCGCCAATACCTTCTTCTCGGTGCGCGACGATCAGCTCGCCGAACACGAGCTGATGACCTGGGCGCTGCCGCTGCTGCCGCGGATCCGGCACGCGGGCGGGCTGATGTTCGGCAAAGACGATCACGATGGCCTGGCTTCGGCTGGCTGCCGGCGCTGGCTGCTGAACTTCGCCGCCGGGCTGCCGTCCCCCGAGGACAGCCCGGGGGCCCGCGCCTACCTGCGCCGCGGCCGCGAACTCGGCCTGCCGGACCGGTACAAATGCCGGGTCCGCACGCCCTGGTACCGGGTGCCGGTGGTGCGGCCCGGCGCGCTGCTGCTGTCCAAACGATCGCACCGGTACCCCCGGCTGGTGGTCAACGCGGCCGAAGCGGTGACCACCGACACCATTTACCAGGGCACGATGCTCGGCCCGGCGGCCGGGCGGGAGGCCGACCTGGTCGCCGGGTTCCACAACAGCGCCACGCTGCTCACCGCGGAGATCGAGGGCCGCAGCTTCGGCGGCGGGGTCCTGGAGCTGGTGCCGACCGAGATCGCGCGGCTGTCCGTCCCACTGGTGCCGGGCCTGGGTGCGCACCTGGCCGGCCTGGACCGGCTGGCCCGGACGGCCGGGCCGGGCTCCAGCGACCTGATCGAGGCGACGGACGCCCTGCTCTGGCGGGTGGTCCCGGCGCTGACCCCGGACCTGCTCGACGCGCTGCGCGCGGCTCGCGCGGCGCTGCTGCGGCGGCGGATGGACCGGGCCGCCGGCTGACGGCACGCACCCCCGGCCAGCTGCCCTGACCGCCGAACCCGGCTGGCGGTTCAGCCGGGCTGGCGGTTCAGCCGGGCTGGCGGTTCAGCCGGGCTGGCGGTTCAGCCGGGCTGGGCGGCGGCGGGCAGCGGCTGGCGGAAGCTCACCCCGGGCGGCGGGGCCGCTCCCGTCCGGGCCAGCGCCAGCTGCCAGTCCGGTGACGAGCCGAGCGCCCACCGCAGGGCCGTCACCGCGGCGCGGCCCGCCGGCCGGCCCACGGGGCGCCCCGGCACACCGATGATCCGCCGGATCCGGGCCGGCAGGGTGGCGACGGCGGCGCGGAACAACAGCCCGTACGCGGCCCGCACCCCCACCGGCAGCGGCGGCCGGAGCAGGAACTGGATCGCCTCCCGTGACCCGGCCGAGGCGGCCAGGTCCGGGTGCCCGCTGATCCACGCGGCCAGCCCGGCGGCCGTATCCGGCCGCGGATCAGCCCCGAGCAGCGCACCCACCTGAGCCTGCTCGGCGACGAACCGGTCCGCGTCGGCTTCGGTGCAGGGCCGCGCCCCGTACACCCGGTAGGCGGTCAGGAACGAGTCGGTCAGCGAATTGTGCACCCAGGCACTCAGCGCCGGGTCAGCGGCCGCGTACGGCTGCCCGCGGCCGGAGACTCCCACCACCGGCCGGTGACGGCGGCGGACCACGGCCACGGCCTCATCCACCTCGGGCCGCGCGCCGAACGAGGTCGCGGTGACGTAGGCGGCCGTCCGGCTCAGCCGTCCGAGCGGGTCCTCCCGGTACCGGGAGTGTTCCGCGACCCCGGTGGCGACCTCGGGGTGGGCCGCCTGAACCAGCAGCGCCCGGATGCCGCCGACGAATACCGCGGTGTCGCCCACCACCGGCCAGGTCATCGAGCCCGGGCCGAACAGCCCGGGATCACCCGGGTAGCGGAGCGTCCCGGCCAGTGGGTACGGCCCGTGCGAGAACAGCCCGCTGGTGCCGGCCACGACCCGGTCCCGCACCCGCCCGGTCAGCGCGACTGGGTCCAGGGCAAGCCGCAGGCCGCCTGGTTCCTGCCCGGCCACCGCACCACCCCGCCGCCTCGGCTCTCCGTGTTCCGCCCGCTCCGTGTTTCCGCCCGCTCTGGTATTCGGGCCCGGTGGCCGATCCGGATGCGGCCCCCGCCCGGCAGCGCACCGGCGACGTCCTGCGGTCGGAGTAACCAGTGGCGGCCCGTCACTCAGCGGGCCAGAACCAGCCGGTCTCCTCGTTCCCATGCAGTTCGGTGCGGGGGTGGGCCGGCTTGGTGCACACCACCGTGCCGGGGGAGCCCTTCAGCGGCGGGTACTCGTGCCCGCAGAATGGCAGCGGGATGCCGCCGGGGGCCAGGCGGGCCGGCAGGCCCCGGTCATCCCCCTGCGTCCAGTCCGTCATCGTGTCCTCTTCCGTCGGCGCAGGCCGCGGCACCCCATAGCCAGGTGCCGCCGGTACCGCGCGGCCGATCAGGCAGGTCCCGCTACCAGCCTCGCGCGGGGCGAAACGTCGAGCCGGACATCCCTCAGCGGTGTGGGGCCTCGCCCCGGCCACCCCGGTCCCGATACATTCGTCAGCATGTTCGAACCGGCCGGCGTCCTCGACGGACTGAACAAAGACCAGTGTAGAGCGGCCACCTATCAGTCCGGGCCGCTGCTGGTGCTGGCCGGGGCGGGCACCGGGAAGACCCGGACCCTGGTGGCCAGGGCCGCGTGGCTGCGCGCCCAGGGCGTGCCGGCCAGCCGGATCCTGTTGCTCACGTTCACCCGGCGGGCCGCCGATGACATGCTCGCCCGGGTCACCCCGGACGGCGCCGGCGCGGCGGACCGGGTGTGCGGCGGCACCTTTCACGCGGTCGCGCACCAGATCATCCGGGCTCACGCCGAGTCGTTCTCGCTGCCGCCGCAGTTCAGCGTGATCGACCCGGCTGATGTGACGGATCTCATGGACGCGGCCCGCTCCGAGCACGGCCTGGTCGGCACCCAGCGGCGCGCCCCGCGGGCCGCCACCTGCGCGGACATCTACACCCGCTGCGTGAACACGCACGCCCAGGTGAGCCGGGTGATCAAGGCCAGCTTCCCCTGGTGCGCCGACTACGAGCCGCAGCTGGGCAGCCTGTTCCGCGGGTACGTGGCGCACAAGCGGGCGCACGGCCTGGTCGACTTCGACGACCTGCTGCTGCTGTGGCGGGCCGCGCTGGCCGACCCGGGGGCCGGGCCGGTACTCCGCGGCATGTTCGACGCGGTACTGGTGGACGAGTACCAGGACGTGAACGCGGTGCAGGCGGACATTGTCCGGCTGCTGCGCCCGGACGGGCCGGGCCTGACCTGCGTGGGGGACGACGCCCAGGCGATCTACGCGTTCCGCGGGGCCGACCCGGCGCACCTGCGCGCGCTGGCCGACGGCTACCCGGACCTTGAGGTCGTCCGGCTGGCCCGCAACTACCGGTCGAAGGACCGGGTGCTCCGGCTGGCCAACACGGTCCGCCCGCAGTCCCCGGGACTGGAACTCGACCTGCACGCCGACCGGGGCCCGGGCGCCCCCCCGGTGCTGGTCCGCTGCCATGACGAGGCGACCCAGGCCCGGGAGATCTGCGCCCGGGTGCTGGCCGCCCACGAGTCCGGGGCCGACCTGCGCGACCAGGCGGTGCTGATGCGCGCCGCCGGGCACAGCGACGTGCTGGAGGTGGAACTGTCGGTCCGCGGCATCCCGTTCGTCAAGTACGGCGGGCTGCGGTTCACCGAGGCGGCCCACGTCAAGGACTTCCTGGCGGCGGCGCGGATCGTGGCCAACCCGGCCGACGACATCGCCTGGTTCCGGCTGCTGCGGCTGCACGAGGGCATCGGACCGGCGCATGCCCGGAAGGCGCTGGAGGCCCTGGGTCTAGCCGCGCCGTCCCCCCGGGCCGACACCGCTCTCAGCCGTTGGGCGGACGCGGTAGCGGTCATGCCGCCGCGGGCCCGGGCCGGCCTGGCCACCACGCTCGGCGCGCTGGCCACGGCGGCGTCGCTGGAACGGACGGCGGACCGGGCGACCGCCATCCTGGCTGCCCTGGACGCACCGCTGCGGGGCGCCTACCCCGACGCGGGCGTAAGGATCAAAGATCTCCAGCGGCTCGCGGACGCGGCGGCCACCAGGCCTTCGCTGCACGATGCGCTGGTGGAGCTGGCCCTCGACCCGCCCGCCGCGGCCTCGGACCTGGCCGGGCCGCCACGGCTGGACGAGGACTACCTGGTGCTGTCCACCATCCACTCGGCCAAGGGACTGGAGTGGCCGGTGGTGCATTTGATGCACCTGGTGGACGGGGCGGTGCCGAGTGACATGGCGCTGAGCACCCCGGCCGGGCTGGCCGAGGAACAGCGGCTGTTCTACGTCGCGGTGACCCGGGCGCGGGACCAGCTGTTCCTGTACGCGCCGCTGCGGATGCACCACCACCGGCGCTCGGCCAGCGACCGGCACGGCTACGGCCAGCTGACCCGGTTCCTCACCCCCGCGGCGCTCGAGGCGTGCGAGACGGTGGAGGCCACGCCGCCGCCGCCGGCGCTGCCGCGGATCGGGCCGCTGGCCGCCACCGTTGACGCGGCGCTCGACTCGCTGTTCGGGGCCGGCTGACCCTCAGATGTCGGCCGCGTCCCAGCCCTTGGTGACCAGCCCGCGCAGGTAGGCGGCCTGCCCCGCGTGCTGCAGGTCGTCGGAGACCACGCTGATCAGCCGGACCCCCAGGGTGACCGGCGGATCCCACGCCTCGTCGACCACTCGCTCCAGATCGGCGCCGGTGAGCCCGGCCACGTAGCGGGCGGTGCGGCGGTAGACCGCGTCGTGGTAGCCCACCAGCAGGTCGGCGGGCACCCGGCAGGCCGACACCTGCTCGGGCCGGTGCCCGTACCCGGTGTCCCCGGGCGGGTACGGCAGCCCGGACCGGTCCGCCCAGCCCTCCGCCGTCCACGCCTGCTCGGTCCCGGCCACCTCGGAGATGTGATCGTCCTGGATCCGGGTCAGGTGCCAGATCAGCCAGGCGATCGAGTTGCCGGTGCCGCCCGGCCGGAACACCAGCTGCTCCTCGGTCAGCCCGTCCACCGTGTTCCGGGCCACTCCCCGGATCCGGCCGAACGCGTCCTCCAGCAGGTCCCCGACAGTCATCCGCGTCCCTCCGCGCTCGTTGCCCTGGACGCGCTCGTTGCGCCCGTTGTCCTCATGACCAGCCGGGACAGTTTCTGCCGCGGCTGGGACAGACCGTACCGGTGCCGCGCCATCCCGGCCCACGGGTCCCCGTCCCGGGCGAGCTGCTCCAGCCGGGCCCGTGCGTCGCGGATGGTGAACTGGTCCGGGCGCAGCGCTGGGTCGGCGACCTCCTCCCAGGACAGCGGGGTGGCGACCGGGGCGCCGCGCCGGGCCCGGACCGAGTACGGGGCCACCGCGGTCTGCGCGTAGCCGTTCCGCATGACGTCGGCGTAGATCATCCCGTCCCGGGCGTCCTTGCGCTGCTCCAGGGTGATCAGCTCAGGCTCGGCGGTGACCAGCACCCGGGCCACGCTGCGGGCGAACTCGCGGACGCCGTCCACGTCCTCCCGCGCGGCCAGCGGCACCACCACGTGCAGTCCCTTGCTGCCGGTGGTCTTCACGTAGCTGGTCAGCCCCAGGTCGCCGTCGAGGATCTCGCGCAGCCGCAGCGCGGCCCGCCGGACGCCGTCGAAGTGACCGGTGCCCGGCGGGTCCAGGTCGAAGATCAGCTGGTCCGGCTCCCGCAGGTGGCCGAGCCGGGACAGTAGCGCGTGCAGCTCGATGGCCGCCTGGCCCGCCAGGTAGACCAGGTCGGCCGGCTTGCTGGCCAGCACCTGGCACAACTCGCCGCCCTCCTTGCCGACCTCGGCCCGCGGCAGCCAGTCCGGGAAGTGCCGTCCCACGTTCTTCTGGAAGATCCGCTCGCCGCCGATCCCGTCCGGGTAGCGGGCCAGTGACAGCGGCCGGCCGGCGAGGTAGGGCAGCATCACCCCCGCCACGGCCTGGTAGTAGCCGGCCAGCTCCCGCTTGGTGATCCCGTCGTCGGGGAACAGCACCTTGCCCGGGTTGGACAGGGTCACCGTCTGCCGCCCGACCCGCAGTTCCTCGCTGGTTTTCGATTTAGCCATCGCCCTGCGGCACCTCCCGTACCACCTCGGTGGCGCTCTTGTCCCGGCGCAGCCCCTGGAATCGTGGATGCCGCAGCTGCCCGGCCGTGGTCCACTCGCTGAACCCGATCTCCGCCACCAGCTCCGGTGCCGTCCAGTGCACGCCCCGCCCCCGGGGCAGCTCGCCCCGGCCGAACGGGGGCCGGCCGCGCTCCAGCGGGGCCAGCGCCCCGTGCAGCTGGCGCAGCGTGGCTGCGGTGAAGCCGGTCCCGACCTTCCCGGCGTAGACCAGGGTGCCGTCCGGGTCGTAGTAGCCGAGCAGCAGCGCCCCCAGGTAGGTCCGTGCCCCCTGCGGGTCGGTGAACCCGCCGATCACGAACTCCTGGGCGTTCACGCACTTGAACTTGAGCCAGTCCTTGGTGCGCCCGGCCACGTAGGGCGCGTCCGCCCGCTTGGCGATCAGCCCCTCCCAGCCGTCCCGGCAGGCCTGCTCGTAGAACGCCACCCCGTCCCCGGTCCGGTGCTCGGTGAAGCACAGCGGCCCGCCGAAGGAAAACAGGCCGGCCAGCCGCTGCTTGCGCTCCAGCAACGGCCGGCCGCGCAGGTCGCTTCCCTCCGCATACAGAACGTCGAACACGTAGTACTGCACCGGGACCCGCCGCAGCAGGTCGGGCGGCGGCTGGGCGACCTGCATCCGCTGTTGCAGTTCGGCGAACCGGGTCTGGCCGTGCTCGAACGCGACCACCTCGCCGTCCACGATGAAGCTGCCGCTGTCCTGGGCCGCCAGCGCCTGCGCCACCTCGGGGTAATTGGTGGCCACCGGTTTCTGGTTGCGGGTCAGCAGCCGGAGTTCCGGCCCGTCCCGGAACGCCAGGCAGCGCTCGCCGTCCAGCTTCCGCTCGTAGATCCAGGCCGGGTCGGAGAACCGGTCCTGGGTCAGCGTGGCCAGCTCCGGGGTCACCCACTCGGGCATCCGGTCGGCTCCCGCCATCGGCGCCACCTCCTCGCGATGATCCCTGTTCCCGGCCCGGCCGGGCTCATCCCTGCCCTAGCTCACATCCAACCTGCCCCAGCTCACATCTTGCGCGGCCGTCAGGTCCATCAGCACCAGGCCGAGGATGCCGTACGTGCTGAGCGGGCCGACCGCCGTGCCCGGGTCGGTGAACGCCCCAGCGTGACGTCCCGCATCACGAACGAGGCCAAACATCGCGCTGATCGTGCAGTTCGCCCGGCTCCGCCGCCCTGTAGCGCGGCGCCCCGCTCTGGCTTCACGATCGCGGTGACTTGGTGCCACATACGGGCCTCAACTCACCGCGTACGCGGCCGGGCCCCGGCGGTGGGAGCGAGGTGACCGGCGAAGAAGCGGACCGAGCTGTCGAGCTCGAACGCCGGCACCTCCCGGTGTCTGCCCGGGTTGGCGTGCAGCGTCTTCTCCGCCGCCCGGAAGGCGCCGAACAGGGCGAGGCCGGAGGCGCGCGGCACCATCTCGTCGTCCCACTGCAGCAGGAACTCGACGGGAGCGGTGATCCGCGCGGCGGCCTCGGTCAGGCCATCGTGGCGGACCAGGCCGAGCACGGCGGCCGTCATCCGGGGCTCGGCCGCGGCCAGCGCGACACCGGTCGCGCCGCCCATCGACACCCCCCAGTAGCCCACCGGGTCGCCGGCGCCGATGTCCGGCAACTGCTGGAGCGCGTCCAGGGTAGCCGGCCGGCGCGGTCCGGCGCGGGCCGTGCGCCGGGCCCGTCCCGCGGCACCCCGCGTGGCGGGCAGCGCACGCCGCCCGCGCTGAGCCACGGGCCCGGCGGTGGGTCAGTGCGAGTCGCGGGGGACCTCGTCGCCGCTGGCGCCGACCAGGAAGTCGAGGTCGGCGCCGCGGTCGGCCTGCATCACGTGGTCGATGTACAGCCGCTGCCAGCCCCGGGCCGGAACGGGCAGCGCGGCGGTCATGGCGGGGGCCGGCTCGCGCCGGGCCAGGTCCGCCGCGGGGATGTCGAGGTCCAGCCGCCGCGCGGGCACGTCCAGCACGACCGGGTCGCCGTCGCGCACCAAGGCCAGCGGGCCGCCGGCCGCCCCCTCCGGCGCCACGTGCAGCACCACTGTCCCGTACGCGGTCCCGCTCATCCGGGCGTCGCTGATCCGCACCATGTCCCGCACACCGCGGGCCAGCAGCCGGGCGGGCAGCGGCATGTTGCCCACTTCCGGCATGCCGGGGTAGCCGCGCGGCCCGCAGCCGCGGAGCACCAGCACGGACGACTCATCCACGTCCAGCGCGGGATCATCCAGCCGGTGATGCAGATCCTCAATGCTGTCGAACGTAACGGCCCGCCCGCGGTGCTGCAGCAGCCCCGGTGACGCGGCCGCGGGCTTGATGACGGCGCCGTCCGGGGCCAGGCTGCCGCGCAGCACGGCGATCCCGGCCTCATCGAGCAGCGGGTCGGAACGGCGCCGGATCACGGTCTCGTCCCAGATCCGGGCGGTGTCCAGCTGCTCAGCCAGCGACCGCCCGGTCACCGTGACCGCCGCCGGGTCGAGCAGGTCGGCCACCTCACGGAGCACGGCGAGCAGGCCGCCGGCCCGGAAGAAGTCGTCCATCAGGTGCCGCCCGGCGGGAGCCAGGTCAGCCAGCAGCGGCACCTTCGAGCCGATCGCGTCGAAGTCATCCAGGGCCAGGTCCACCCCGGCCCGCCCGGCGATGGCCAGCAGGTGCACCACGGCGTTGGTGGAGCCGCCGATGGCCGCGAGGGCGACGATGGCGTTATGGAACGAAGCCCGGGACAGCACCGCGGACGGGGGCCGGCCTTCGTTGACCAGTTCCACCGCGCGGCGCCCGCTGGCGTGCGCCGCCTCCAGCAGCCGGCTGTCCGGGGCCGGGGTGCCGGCCAGGCCGGGCAGCGTCATGCCCAGCGCCTCGGCCATGCAGGCCATGGTGGACGCGGTGCCCATCGTGTTGCAGTGGCCCTTGCTGCGGATCATCGCGGACTCCGAGGCCATGAAGTCGGCCTCGGACAAGGTCCCGGCGCGGACCTCCTCCGACAGCCGCCACACGTCGGTGCCACAGCCCAGCGGGACGCCGCGGAAGTGGCCGGTGAGCATCGGGCCGCCGGGCACCAGCAGCGCGGGCAGGTCGACCGAGGCGGCCGCCATCAGCAACGCGGGGATGGTCTTGTCGCAGCCGCCGAGCAGCACCACGCCATCCACCGGGTTGGCCCGGATCATCTCCTCGGCGGCCATCGCGGCCAGGTTGCGCCACAGCATCGCGGTCGGGCGGACCTGGGTCTCGCCCAGCGACATCACCGGCATGTCCAGCGGGACACCACCGGCCTCCCAGACGCCGGCCTGGACACTGGCTGACACCTCGTTCAGGTGCTTGTTGCACGGGGTCAGGTCGGAGGCGGTGTTGGCGATGGCAATGTGCGGGCGGCCGGTGAACGCGCTGGCCGGCAGGCCCCGGCGCATCCAGGCCCGGTGCAGGTACGCGCCCCGGTCATCACCGGCGTACCACTGGGCGTTCCGGTACCGCTGCGCGGCGTCTGGGGAGGTCACCTGAGCAGGCTAACCCGGCGCGATTCGCTGAGGCCAGCACCGGCGGAACGCGGCCGGGGGCCCGGGCCGGCCCGAAGTCCCATTCAGCGGCGGCGGGCGGCGCAGGCGATGCAGGTGCGGGCGGCGGGGCGGGCGGCCAGCCGGGCCGGGGCGATCGGCTGGCCGCACCGCTCGCAGATCCCGTACCGGCCCTCGGCCAGCCGGGCCAGGGCCTCGTCCAGCCCGGCCAGGCGTTCCTGGGCCGCCGCCAGCAGCGCGGCCACCTGGGCGCGCTCGAAGGCGATGGTGGCGCCCTCCGGGTCATGCTCGTCATCGGCGTTCGCGTCGGCCGCCGCGGCCACGATGCCCTGGAACTCGCGGCGCAGCGCGGTGATCCGCTGCAGCGTGCCGTCGCGCTCGGCCGCCAGCGCGGCCCGTGCCCCGGCCGCCTGGGCGGGGGGCAGGCCCCCGGCGGCCGGGGGGCCGCCGCCGGCCGCCCCGCTCATCCGGGCCGGTCCGGGCCGGGCCGGTCCGCTCCGCCGTCCGCGGCGGCCGCGTCGCGCAGCGCCTGCAGTCCCTGGGCGGTCGGCAGTGAGGTGTCCACCGCCAGCGACCGCGGTCCGGCCTCGCCGGCCAGCACCGCCTCGATGTGCCGGATCGCGGGGGTGAACGACGGCTCGGGGCCGCCCGCCGGCTGGCTGACCGGCTCCTTGCCCGGCTGGAACAGCACGAGCGTGTCGCCCGGGCCGGGATGGTACGGGTCGGTGAGGTGGATCTGGCCGCCCGTGCCGAGCAGCCGGGCGAACCGCTCCTCGCTGCGCTGGAACCCGCACGACATCAGCAGCCGCTGGCCGCCGGAGTAGCCCAGGCTGCCCTGCAGGTTGACGTCAACGCCGTCGCCGCCCCAGCGGGCGGTGGCCCAGGCCGACTGCAGGGTCCCGGTGAACAGCTCGACGGCCAGCCGGACCGGGTAGCAGCCGACGTCGTTGAGCGAGCCGCCCTCGAGGTCGCGGCGCAGCCGGATGTCGCCCGGGCGGTCCAGCAGGAAGTGGAAGTCGGCCTGGATCTCCCGCAGTTCGCCGATGGCGCCGTCGGCCAGCAGACGGTGGACCTGCGCCAGCTGTTCGTGGAACGGGAAGACGAACGCCTCCCAGAGCAGGGGCTCGCACTCCCGGGCCGTGGCCAGCACCCGCTCGGTCTCGGACAGGGTGCCGCACAGCGGTTTCTCGCACAGCACCGGCTTACCGGTCAGCAGCGCCCGGATCGTCCACTCTGCGTGCAGCCCGTTGGGCAGCGGGATGTAGACCGCGTCTATCCCCGGGTCGTCGAGCAGCGCCGCATAACTGCCCACCGAGCGCTCGACGCCGTTGTCGGCCGCATACCGGGCGGCCCGGTCCGCGTCCCGGCCGGCCACGGCGGCCGCGGTGCTCCCCGCCGCGCGCAGCGCGGGCAGGAACGCCTTGCGCGCGATCCCCGCCGTGCCCAGGATCCCCCAGCGCACCCGGCCATTCCGAGCCATATCCCGCCTGCCGTCCTTGAGTTCGCTGCTGATATGGGCCGCGGCGCGTGCCGCATCCGTACAGTCTCTCGCATGGGTGCCGGCTGCCTCATAGCCTGGAGGCAGCGAGCAGCACCGGCGGAGTGAGGCGGCGATGGCGGCACTGTTTACCGGCGTAGGCGTGGCCCTGGTCACCGTGTTCACCCCCGGCGGTGACGTGGACCCGGCGGCGACCGGGAAGCTGGCCGCCGACCTGGCCGGCCGCGGGGTACGCGCCGTGCTGGTCTGCGGCAGCACCGGCGAGGCCGCCACCCTGTCCGCCGCCGAGCGCACCGCGCTGATCGAGGCGGTGCGGGCGGCGGTGCCCGCGGAGGTGCCGGTCATCGCCGGCACCGGCGCGCCGTCCACCGCCCAGGCGGCCGCGTTGACCAGCGCGGCGGCCGCCGCCGGGGCGGACGCGGTGCTGACCTGGTGCCCGGCCGGGGCCAGCCCGGCGGCCGAGCGGGCGGCGCTGAACGCGTTCTTCCCGGCCATCGCCGACGCGGCGGCCGGCCGTCCGGTGCTGGCTTACCACAACCCCTTTATCACCTGCGCGGACATCCCGGTGGGACTGCTCGCCGACCTCCCGGTCACCGGGCAGAAGGACTCCTCCGGCAGCCCGGACCGGCTGCTGGACGAGCTGGCGCACTACTCCGGGGACACCTATGTCGGCTCGTCGGCGGTGCTCGCGCTGGCGGGCCCGATGGGCGCGGCCGGGGCCCTGCTGGCCCTGGCCAACGTGGCCCCGGAAGGCTGCGTGCGGGCCTTCGCCGGGGAGGCCGCCGCCCAGCGCGGCCTGGCCGCCCAGCACCTGATGGTCCGCGACGGCGGGATACCCGCGCTCAAGCGGATGCTCGCCGCGGCCAGCGGGCTGCCCGCCGCCAGCCGGGTCTGGTGACTTGTACGGCGTATAGTTGCCAGGCGATGGCACCCACGAAGGCAGACGCCCAGCGGCCGCGGCTCAGCCAGGCGGCCGTAGTCGGCCGTGCGCTGGCCCTGGCCGATGCCGAGGGCGTGGGCGCGCTGACCATCCGGCGGCTGGCCCACGAGCTGGGCGTCACCCCCATGGCGCTGTACTGGCACTTCCGGAACAAGGACGAGCTGCTGGACGGCGTGGCCGACCAGCTGTGGAGCGAGATCCGCACCGAGGTGGACCCCGCCGCCCCGTGGCCCGAGCAGCTGCGCGGGCTGCTGGAGTCGCTGGTGGCGGTGCTCCGCGAGCACCCCTCCGCCTCCCAGCTGCTGATCTCCGGGGAGAAGGGCAGCCCGGCGGCACTGCACATCACCGAGGTGGCCCTGGAGCTGCTGCGGCAGGCCGGCTTCGGCCCGGCGGACGCGGCGGCGATCGCCCGCAACGGGCTGTGGACCGGGCTCATGCTGGCCATGAGCGAGCCGGGCCACGACCCGGGCCAGCACTACCGGTTCGGCATCGACCTGTTCGTCGGCGGCGTCGAGGCGCTGGCCCGGCGGGCCCGGACCGGGGCGGCCGCCGGTGAGTAACGGGAAGACCACCACGGCCGGGCCGGGACCGGCCGGGGAGGACGAGGAGGAGGGCAGCGCGGCGGTCAGCGCCGCTGAGCCGGGCGCCGCGCCTCCCGGGCCAGCCGCCCGGCTCGGCGGGCAGTCCCGGTGGGCGGATATCGGCGGGCGGGTGCACTACCTGGATTTCGGCGGCCCGGCCGGGGCGCCGGTCATCGTCTGTGTGCACGGGCTGGAGGGCGCCGCGGTCAACTGGGTCGCGCTCGCCCCGCTGCTGACCGGCCGTTACCGGGTGCTCGCCCCGGACCTGGCCGGCCACGGCCTGACCCGGGCGGCCGGGCGGAGCACCAGCGTGCACGCCAACCGGGCGCTGCTGCACGGCTTCATCGAGGAGGTCGCCGGTGAGCCGGTGATCCTGATGGGCAACTCGATGGGCGGGATGATCTCGCTCCTGGAGGCGAGTGCCGCCGCTGATCTGGTGACCGCCCTGGTCCTGGTCGACCCGGCGCTGCCGTTCGTGCCCGCCCGGCCGGACCCGCTGGTGGTGGCGCTGTTCGGGGTCTCCGCCCTGCCCGGCGCGAGGTCGCTGGTGACCGGGTACCGGCGCCGGTGGGCGCCAGAGGTGCTGGTCTCCCGGCTGCTGTGGCTGTGCTGCGCGGACCCGTCCCGGGTGAGCGGGCCGGTGGTGGCGGCGCACGTCGAGACGGCCCGGCTGCGGTCCGGCTTTGCGGACGCCGACCGGGACCTGTCCGCGGCGTTCCGCTCCGTCGTCACCAGCGCCAGCTACGTGACCGGGCGCCGCTACCGCCAGGCGGTGCGCGTGGTGGGCTGCCCCGTGCTGCTGCTGCACGGCGCCGCCGACCGGCTCGTTCCCGTGGCCGCGGCCCGGGCCGCGGCGCGGTCCTGCCCGGCGTGGACGCTGGAGGTGCTACCGGGCATCGGCCACGTGCCGCAGCTGGAAGCGCCGGATCGCTGCGCCGAGATCATCCGCGGGTGGCTTGGGGCGAAAGTCCCGTTTAACCAGGAAGGACGCCGCTAGGCGCCACCCCGCTGCCCGCCGCAGCCTGGTAGGCAGCAGGGTTCGCGGCCGCGTCCTGCCGCTGCGGCCGCCCGCTCAGGGTGGCCGTCCAGGGAGCCAGCCGCGCGACCCGGCACTCACACGAGCAGCGGAGGGAGCCGGCCATGAACTTCAACCTCGCGGTCATCCTCCGGGAAACGGCGTCCGAGGCACCGGACCGGACCGTGGCCTGCTACCCGGGGGGGCGGCTCAGCTACCGGGAACTGGACGTGGCATCCGACCGGCTGGCCGCCAGCCTCGAAGCCATCGGCGTGTCCCCGGGCGAGACGGTCGGCCTGCAGTTGCCCAACATCCCGCAGTTCCTCATCGCCTACTTCGGGATCCTCAAGCGCGGTGCGGTCGCGGTTCCGCTGAACGTGCTCCTCAAAGCACCGGAGCTCGCCTTCCAGCTCGGTGACTGCGCGGCCCGGCTGCTGATCACCTGGGAAGGCGTGCTCGGCGAGGCGGCCAAGGGGGCCGAGGCCGCCGGGGTCACGGCGGTCTACGCGGTCGGGCACCCCGAGGGTGCGGAGGACGGCGTCCGGCCGTTCGAGCGGCTGCTGGCCGGGAGCGCGGGCCCGTACCCGCTGGCCGCCCGGGACCTCACCGACACCGCCGTCATCGTCTACACGGCGGGCACCACCGGCCTGCCCAAGGGCGCCATGCTCAGCCAGATCCAGCTGTACATGAACGCCGACATCCCGGGGCGCCTGTTCGGCGTGCGGCCGGACGACGTGGTGATCACGGTGCTGCCCCTGTTCCACGTGTTCGGCCTGTCCAGCATCCTGAACTGCTGCGTCCGGTTCGGCTGCACCATGTCGCTGGTGCCCCGGTTCGACCCGGCCGCGGTGCTGACGGCCATCCAGCGGGACCGGGCGACCATCTTCGAGGGCGTGCCCACCATGTTCGTCGCCCTGCTCCGCCACCCCGACCTGGACCGCTACGACGTCTCCTCGCTCCGGGTGGCCATCTCCGGCGGCGCCTCCATCCCGGCCCCGGTACTGGACGCCTTCGAACGGCGCTTCGGCGTGCTCATCCTGGAGGGCTACGGGATGACCGAGACCGCCTCCACCACGACCTTCAACATCAGCGCGGAGGAGCGCCGGGTGTACAGCGTCGGCAAGGCGATCTGGGGCACCGAGACCCAGGTCTGGGACGGCTCCGGCCGCCCGCTGCCCCGCGGGACGGACAACGTCGGGGAGGTCGTCACCCGCGGGCTGCACGTGATGAAGGGGTACCTGAACGACCCGGAGGCCACCGCGGCCGCGTTCACCGGTGGCTGGCTGCACACCGGCGACCTCGGCTACATCGACGAGGACGGCTTCCTGTTCATCGTGGGCCGGCAGAAGGAACTCATCCTCCGGGGCGGGTACAACGTCTACCCGCGCGAGATCGAGGACGTGCTGCACGCCCATCCCGCCGTCGCCGACGCCGCGGTGCTGGGCATTCCGCACGAGCGGCTGGGCGAGGAAGTCATGGCCGTGGTCGTGCTCCGCCCCGGGGCCGAGCTGACGGCCGCCGGCCTGGTGGCGTACTGCCGCGAGCGGATGGCCGCCTACAAGTACCCGCGGGTAGTCGAGTTCCGGGCGGAGCTGCCCAAGAACTCACTTGGCAAGGTGCTGAAGGACCAGCTCATCCCGCAGTGAATGGCGGCCCGGCGGCCCGCCGGGCCCGGATGGAAGGTAGCCGACCATGGAGCGGATGAGCACCCTGGATGCCGGGTTCTTCTTCGTCGAGCACCAGAATGTCCCGATGCATCTCGGCTCGCTGGCGGTGTTCGCCGGTCCGGCGCCCGGTTACCAGGAGCTGACCGAGTTGCTGGCCGCCAAGCTCGAGCTGGTCCCGCGGTACCGCCAGGTGGTGCGCACCACCCCGCTCCAGGTGCTGTGGCCGTGCTGGATGGACGATGAGCATTTCCAGCTCAGCCGGCACGTCAAGCAGGCCACGGTCCCGGCCCCGGGTGGCAAGCGCCAGCTCCGGGAGCTGGCCGCGACGATCTTCGCGGAGCCGCTGGACCGGGGGCGCCCGCTGTGGGAGGCGTGGTTGCTGGACGGCCTGAAGGGCGGCCGGTGGGCCATCTTGTCCAAGGTGCACCACTGCGTGGTGGACGGCATCGGCGGCAATGATCTTATGACCGCGATCTTCGACCTGGCGCCGGATGCAGAGCGCCCCGCCCCCGTGGAGTGGGTGCCTGAGCCCGAGCCCTCGGTCCTCGAACTGGTGGGCGCGGAGTTCCGGGACAGCTTCCGGCAGTGGGCCGGGCTGCCCGGCCGCCTCGGCCTGCCGCTGCCACCGGCCGAGGCGCTGCTGAACTACGGCCGCGGGCTGTCCGCGAGCGCGCAGCGGCTGGCCGCGCCCTCGGCCGCGTCACTGAACGGCCCCATCGGGCCGAACCGGGAATGGGCGTGGGCCTCGGGGCGCCTGGACGAGGTGAAGGCGGTGCGCGCCGCGCTGGGCGGGACGGTCAACGACGCGGTGCTCGCCGCGATCACCCGGGGCTTCCGTGACCTGCTGGCGGCCCGGGGCGAACTGGCCGAGGGCGTGGTGGTGCGCTCGCTGGTCCCGGTATCGGTCCGAACGCCCGATGAGCACGGGGCGATCACCAACCGGCTGTCCGCGGTGCTGGCCAACCTGCCGGTGGGGGAGCCGGACCCGGTCCGCCGCCTCGCGCTGCTCCGCGCCGAGATGGATGAGATCAAGCGGACGTCCCAGGCGGTGGGCCCGGAACTGCTCACCGGCATGCTGGGCCTGACCGCCCCGGCGTTGCTGGCCCCCAGCCTGCATACGGCCTTCCAGCTGCCGCAGCCGCTGGTGCAGACCGTGACCACCAACGTGCCGGGGCCGCCGATCCCGCTGTACGTGGCGGGGCGCAAGCTGCTGCGGCTGCACCCGTACGTGCCGCTCGGCGACAACGTGCGCATCTCGGTGGCCATCATCTCCTACCGCGGCCAGCTGAACTACGGCGTGACGGCCGACCCGGATGCCGTTCCCGACCTGAACGTGCTGATCAGAGGGATCCGGCGGGGCCTGGCCGAGTTGCAGGCGGCCGCCCGGGCGGCCGGGGCGGCCGGGGGACCAGAGTCACCAGTCGCGGCGGGACCGGAGCCGTCCGCCGCCGCGGCGCATGCCGGATGAGTGCTGCTCAGACGGGGTATACCTCTGGTTCATTCGGTTGTTAACGGGGGTGCGGGCCCGTCTGGCCGCGAGCGCCAGGTTCCGGGCCCCGGAGGTGATCATGGGTCCTCACCGGGGGCCGGGGGGCGCCTCGCCGCGGATTGGCCTGGTGCTGGGAGCGGGCGGCGTGGTCGGTGCGGCCTGGATGACCGGAGCGCTGCGTGCGGTGCAGGATCAGCTGCCCATCCCGCTCGGCGCCCTGGATCTCATCGTCGGGACCAGCGCGGGCAGCGTGCTCGCGGCGGCGCTCCGCTCCGGGGTCAGCCTCGACGACATGATCGCACTGCAACGCGGAGAGCCGGTACCGCAACTACGCCAGGCGGGGGTGCAGGACCTGGACGACGGCCCGCTGCCGCCCCGGCCACAGTGGCGCGCGGGCTCACCGCGGCTGATGCTCGCCTCGGTGCTGACCCCGCACCGGGTGCATCCCGGCGTCGGAGCGAGCGCCTGGCTGCCCCGCGGCCGGGCCCGGCACGAGGCGCTGCGGGCCACCGTCCAGGCCCTGGCCGACCGGTCCGGCGGGGGTGCCGCGGACTCGCCGACCGCCTGGGTCGACGGCCGGACCTGGATCGTGGCGGTGGACTACGACACGGGCCGGCGGGCCATGTTCGGCCGGGAGGGCGCCCCGCCGGCCGCGCTGCCAGACGCGGTCGTCGCGTCCTGCTCCATCCCGGGCTGGTACGCGCCCGTGGTCATCGGAGGGCACCGTTACGTGGACGGTGGGGTGCGGTCGGCCACCTCGCTGAGCGCGCTGGCCCGCTCCGGGCTGGACCACGTGTACGTGCTGGCCCCCATGGCCAGCCTGCTCGCCGACCGGCCGTCCCGCACGCCCGAACGGCTGGAACGCCGGGTACGGCGGCTGATGACCCGGGCCCTGGTACGGGAGACCGGCGTGCTGCGCGCCCACGGTATCGGGGTGACCATACTCACCCCCGGCCCCGAGGACCTGGCCGCTATGGGCGTGAACCTGATGGACCCGCGGCGCCGCCAGCCAGCCCTGGAGACCGCGCTGCGTACCGCGGCGGCGACGCTGGCCTGGGCGGCCGGCGGCCAGCCCCAGGTCGCCTGATCAGCCCGCCACCCCCGGGCGCGGCCTGCTACCCGTCGGCCCGCCCACCCTCATGGCCCGGTCAGCTCTTCACCCCAGACGGCCGGCGAATTGCCTGATTTATCCCGCCGAGCGTAGTTACCGAGAGACCGGTCGGACTAAATCTCATTAGTGAGATATCGTTGCAGGTATGGAACGGGTGGGCGACGGGCGGCCATCGGTGCCGACTGGGTTCGTGGCGGGTCCGGCGGCCCGGCCGGGAGCACCTGGGCGACGGGTGAGTGGGCCGGGCGTGGCCGAGGCGGAGGTGGGTTTTCCGGACGGCGCCGGCCTGCCGTTGCTGCCCGGGTTCCGCGAGATGGCGGTGCGCCGGATGGCGGGGGAGCGGCGCCGGCTGCTCGCCGAGCTGACCGCCCGTCGGCAGGCTGCCGGGCTGTCCCAGACCCAGGTCGCGGCCTGGATGGGCACCTCGCAGTCGGCCGTCGCCCGGATCGAGGCCGGCCACGGCGACGTGCGCGCCACCACGCTGGAACGGTACGCGGCGGCGGTCGGCAGCGAGCTGAGCTGGCGGCTGTCCGCTGAGTCTCCCCGAGGAGGAATCTGATGCCGATGCCACCCCGCCCCACGATGCCCGGGCCGTCTCCCCGCGGTCAGTTCCCGCCCGTGCCCCCCGGCTCCGGCCACCGGCCGGGGGAGCGGCCGCCGCGCCCCGGTTACCCGCCGGTGCCGGGGCAGCCGGAGGTCCCTGGCGTGCCCGGCTGGCCACCGCCCCCGGCACCACCGCCTCCCGGGCCACCCGGCCCGGCCGTCCCGCCGGCCACCCCGGCCCGGGGCTGGCTCACCGACCAGGGCGGCTGGCCGGCTTCGGTCTACCAGCGGCTGCTGGAGCGGCGGATCGTGCTCGCCGCCGGGCGCCTCGATACCGAGGCCGCCAGCGTGCTGAGCGCCCAGCTGCTCACCCTGGACGCGGACAGCGCCCAGCCGGTCCGGCTCGAGCTGCAGGGGCTGGACGCGGAACTTCCGGCCGCGCTGAGCGTGATGGGGGTGCTGGACGTGCTGCGGGCCCCGGTGACCGGGTACGTGGCGGGGCGGCTGTCCGGCGCCGCGCTCGGCGTGCTGGCCGCCTGCCCGCACCGCCGCGCCTACCCGAGCGCGGTACTGGCGCTGGCCGAGCCGAAACTGAGCTTCGACGGCACGGCCACCGAGGTGTCCGCCCAGGAGGAGCAGGTCCGGGTCATGCTCGACGCGCTGTTCCAGCGGCTGGCCGAGGCGAGCGGCCAGGACGTGGATACGATCAGGGCAGATGCCCGGCAGGGCCGGTTCTTCACCGTGCCCGAAGCGGCTCGCTACGGGCTGATCGAGGGGGAGGCCAGCGCTGAGTCCCGGCCGCAGCCCGGATTCCGCTGACGCGGCGCCAGCCACGGCTGGGCGGGCCGCGGCGGCATTCATCCAGGCCCACACCCGGCTCGTCCGGGTGCCGCTGGTGCCGGAGATCAGGCTGCACATCGCCGCGGACGCCTTCGAGCTGTGGCAGCGGACCGAGCAGCGGGCGGACCGCGGGCAGCTGCCCCCGCCGTTCTGGGGGTTCCCGTGGGCTGGCGGCCAGGCGCTCGCCCGCTACCTGCTCGACGAGCCCGGTACCGTCCGCGGCCGGGCCGTGCTCGATATCGCCTCCGGTTCCGGGCTGGTGGCGATCGCCGCGGCGCTGGCCGGGGCGGCCGCCGTGACCGCCAGCGACATTGACCCGCTGGCGGCGGCGGCGATCGAGCTGAACAGCGCGGCGAACGGGGTCCGGCTGGCCGCCGTCGTCGGCGACGTGCTGCTGCAGGCCGGCGCCGCCGCCGCGGATGAGCCGGCCGGCGGCCCCCGGAAGGCCGAGGTGGTGCTGGCCGGTGACGCGTTCTACGAACGGACCCTGGCCGGGCGGCTGCTGCCGCTGCTGGACCGCGCCCGGGCCGGTGGCGCGCTGGTGCTGGTCGGTGACCCGGGCCGCGCCTACCTGCCCCGGGAACGGTTCGAGCAGGCCGCCCGCTACCGGGTGCCGGTGTCCCGGGTGCTGGAGGACGCCGACGTCAAAGACGCCGCCGTATGGCGCCTCCGCTGATCATCCCGCGTGATCATGGGATCGCTGGGCGCACAGCACGCACCAGCAATCCCATGATCACGGGCGGTCCAGGAACCTGGCGCGAACCAGTCAGGCGGTGGCCGGAGGGCGGACCGGGCCGGTGCCCTCTCCGGCGCCGGTGGCCGCCACGGCCCCGGCAATCTCGGCCAGATCCTTGTCGTCCAGCACCAGGCTGCCGGCCGCGAGCCAGCCGTCGACCTGCTCAGGCCGGCGCGCGCCGACGATCGCCCCGCTGACCCCTGGGAAGGCCAGCGTCCAGGCCACGGCCAGCGCACCGACCGACCCGCCCAGCCGCTCGGCGACCGGGCGGAGGGCGGCGGCCAGCGCGAGGTTACGGCGCAGTCCGTCGCCGGTGAAGTCGGGGCTGCGGCTGCGCCAGTCGCCCTCGCCCAGCCCGGCCGCCCGCTCGGCGCTGAACGAGCCGGTGAGCAGGCCGGACGCCATCGGGCTGTAGACGATGACTCCGGTGCGGTGGGCAGCGCACCAGGGGATGGTCTGCTGCGCGTGGTCCCGGTGGATCAGGCTGAACCGCGGTTGCAACGAGTCCACGTGCCCGATCCGCTCGGCCGCTTCCAGCTGGGCAGGCCCATGGTTGGACAGCCCGGCGGCCCGGATCTTGCCCTCGGCCCGCAGGTCCACGAACGTCTGCCAGTACTCCTCCAGCGGCGTCCCGTCCTCGGCCGGCCAGTGCAGCTGGTACAGGTCGATCCGCTCCACCTGCAGGCGGCGCAGCGACGCCTCCACCTCACGGCGCAGGCTGGCCGGGTTGCCGACCCGCCGGGCGGGCTGCTGCCGGTCCGACTCATCCCAGATCAGGCCGCCCTTGGTGAACACATAGGGCCGGTCGGCTTCCGGCAGGTCGCGCAGCGCCCGGCCGACGACCTCCTCGGAATGCCCGAGGCCGTACACCGCCGCGGTGTCCACCCAGTTGATCCCGGACTCGACCGCGTGGCGGATGGCGGCCACCGAGTCGGCGTCGTCCTGGTCGCCCCAGGCGAACGCCCAGCCGCCGCCGCCTATCGCCCACGCGCCGAAGCCCACCCGGGTGATGGTCATGTCCGTCTGCCCGAAGGGCACTGTGGTCAGGGTATGGTTCATGG
Organism: uncultured Actinomycetes bacterium; assembly: GCA_963837515.1. GTDB lineage: Bacteria > Actinomycetota > Actinomycetes > Streptosporangiales > Streptosporangiaceae > RYN-230. The sequence continues at coordinate 156,051 of CAWINT010000004.1, read as the reverse complement.
CCCTATGCTCGGCGACACCGGGTTCATCTGTCCAACAGCTAGAACAAATGAGTTTAAGCAGTATGGTCGCATAATGGAGCTACGCCAGCTGGAGCACTTCGTCGCGGTGGCAGAGGAGAGCCACTTCACCCGGGCGGCCGAGCTGCTGCAGATCTCTCAGTCCGGTCTGTCCGCGTCGATCAGGGCGCTGGAAACGGAGTTCGGCACGCCGCTATTCGTGCGCAGCACCAGGCGGGTGGAGCTGACCGAGGCGGGCCGGGTGCTGCTGGCCGAGTCGCACCGCACGCTGGCCAGCGCGGCCGCCGCCCAGGACGCGGTGGCCGCGGTCCGCGGTGTGCTGCGCGGCACGCTCAGCGTGGGCGGGGAGCAGTGCCTGGGCGTGGTTGATCTGCCGGCCCAGCTGGCCCGGTTCCGCGCCGCCCACCCCGGCGTGGAAGTGCGGCTGCGGTTCGGCGGCTCGGGCCCGCTGATCGACCGGCTGGCGGCCGGCCGCCTGGACGTGGCGCTGGTGGTCCCGACCGGGCCGCTACCCCGCGGGGTGGAGCTGATCCCGCTGGCCGCCGAGCCCTTGGTGCTGCTCTGCCACCCGGGCCGTGATCTGGCCCGGCACCGCGAGGTCGGGCTGGCGGCGCTGGACGGGCTCAGCTTCGTGGGCTTCCAGCCCGACTGGGGCGCCCGGGTGCTCGCCGACCGGGCGTTCGCCGCCGCCGGCCTGCAGCACCGCGTCGAGCTCGAGGTGAACGACGTGCACACGCTGCTCGACCTGGTCGGTCACGATCTCGGGGTAGCCATCGTGCCCCGGCCCATTGCGGCCAAGAAACAGCACCGGCTGCACACCGTCGCGCTGCGTGGTGACCTGCCGCCGTGGCGGGTGGCCGCCGCTACCTCAAGGAACCCGAGCCCGGCGGCCCGCGCGCTGCTGGCCCAGCTCGCCCGGGGTACGGCCGGCTCCGTGGCGAGCGACGCGGCCGGCTCCGTGGCGAGGGGTACGGCCGGCTCCGTGGCGAGCGACGCGGCCGGCCCAGCGCGTCGCCGCCAGGACCAGGCACGCCTGACCGGCTGACTGGCTTTCCTTTACCTGAGGCTGGGTACGAGCCATTCAGCAGCGCCCGCCCGCAGCCGCGCGTAACGGTTAGAAAGGTATGGCAGATGCCGCATTCCGCCCCGCCGGGAGCAGCGCAGACACCCGTCCTCTAGCCCCGCGTCCCCCTTCCAGGCAGAGTGGATCGTGCCATTCCGCCCGGCCATAACCCTCCCCGGAGCGACCATGCTAGCCAGCAGCCCGCCCGCTGCCCACCGGGCGCCGGCCCCTGACTGCCACGTCGTGGTGCCGCGGCCGCGCCAGTCGGCGCTCAACCCGGTGCCACCTGGCACGATCGCGCAGCTGGCGGGGCAGGGGGCGTGGGCGGTGGCCATCCCCAAACGGCGGTTCTTCCCCGGGCGGCCCGAGCAGGTGGCCCACGTCCGGCGGTTCGTGGCCCGGATCCTGGACGGCTGCCCGGCCGCCAGCGATGCGCTGCTGTGCTGTACCGAACTGGCCAGCAACGCGATCCGGCACACCAGGACGGGGCAGGGCGGCGGAAAGTTTCAGGTCGTGGTGTGGCGCGGGCACACGTCGGCGTGCGTGGCCGTGCTCGACGAAGGCTCCGACCGCAGCCCCGTGATGCGCCCGGGGCGCCCGGGCCTGCTGGCTGAGTCCGGCCACGGCCTGCTGACCGTGCAGGCCCTGGCCGCGTGGTGGGGACACCACGCCTACCGGGACGGCATCACCCGGGGGACCGCCGTCTGGTTCCGGCTCGACTGGGCCGCCGGCTGACCGGCGTTCAGGAGCCGGTTTCCGGGACCGCCGTCTCCACCTCGACGTCCACCGGGTCGCGGACCTTCAGCGCGCCGAAGAACGCCGTGTACGGCTTGATGCCGTAGTCCGACTGGACCACAGTGCCGGTGGCCCGGTAGCGGCCCGGCGCGATCCGCGCGACCTGCAGCCGCAGTGGCCGGGACACGCCGCGGAGGGTGAACGTGCCTTCCACCGTGCCGCCGTCGCCGGTGAGGTCGAATCGGGTGGCGGTGAACACCGCGTCCGGCTGCCGGTCGGTGCCCAGCAGCTTGCGGGCGTTCCCGGCGATCTCCCGGCGGTCCCGGTCGGACAGCGGCTTGAGCCCGCCGGTGCCCTCCCGGGCCGTCAGTGAGGCGAGGTCCGCGTGCACCTCCAGGGCGGCCGGGTTGCCGTCCGGCCCCACAGTAAGCTCGCCGGACCAGCGCGGCACGTCGATGACCAGGTCATGCCCGGCGGTGGCGGCCAGCCCATCACGGAAGGTGCGCAGCACCAGCTGCCCGGTCTCGCTGCCCAGCTGATGAGTTCCGCTCGTCACGGTCATGGACAGCACGCTAGGCCACGCCGGCCGCTTTGGCACCATTGGGTGGTGAGCCGATCCACAGGTAACCGCGGTGCCGCCCAGCTGCGCCGGGCAGGGGGCCGGGCGGCCGCGGCGACGCCGGACTGGCTGGTCCAGGTCGTCCGGCCGGTCCCGGCGCCGCCACCATGGGCGATGATGGTGCGCGCCGCGCTGGGCGTGTGCGGGCCGCTGGCGCTGGGTGTGATCCTGGGGACGCCGGTGCCGGGTCTGCTCGGTGCGATGGGCGGCCTGCTCGGCTCGGTGGTGGACCGGGGCGGCACCTACCCGGCGCGGATCCGGCGGATCGGCTGCGCGGCGGCGTTCGGCGGCGCGGCCGGGCTGTGCCTCGGTGTGCTGGTCCACGGGCGCCCCTGGGCCCTGGTCGTCACGGTGGTCGCCGTCTCCGGGCTGTCGGCGGTGCTCACCGGGGCGGGCGCCACGGCGTCCATCACCGGGCTGCAACTGCTCGTCTACACCATCCTGGGCACCGGGCCGCTGGGTGCGCTGCGGCCCTGGTGGTGGCCGCCGCTGCTGCTGCTGGCCGGCGCCGCCTGGGCCGTCGTGCTGCTCATTCCGGGGTGGATCGCGTCACCGCTTGATCCCGAGCGGCGCGCCGTCGCGACCGCCTACTCGGCCCTGGCCGGCCTGCTCCGCGCCGCCGGCACGGACCAATATCCGGCGGCGCACCAGCAACTCGTCACCGCGCTCAACGCTGCCTGGGACGACCTGGCCTCGCGCCGGGCCCGGAGCAGCGGGCGCGATCCCAGCCTGATCCGCATCGCGGCCCTGCTGAATCAGACTCACCCGCTCACCGAGGCGGCGACCACCCTGGTCCAGGAAGGGGAGCGGCCCCCGGGCGGGGTGATCGCGGTGATGGAGGCGATCGCCCGGGCCATCCGCGGCGACGGGCCGGTACCGCCCGCCCCGGCGGTGGCCGGGAGCAGCCCGGGGACCCGGGCGATGGCCAAGGCCCTGGGCGACGCCGTGGACCTGCTGGCCGGCAAGCGGCGCGGCGAGGGCGAGGCGGTGCTGCGCCGTCCCCCGCTCCGCGACCGGATCCGGGACGCGGCCGCACGCTCGTCGGGCGGCCGGTTCCCGCGGATCTTTGCGCTCCGCCTGATGATCTCCATGGGCGTCGCTGCCGTGGTCAGCCAGGAGTTCGCCCTGCAGCGCTCGTACTGGGTGATGCTGACGGTCGCGATCGTGCTGCGGCCGGACTTCGGCTCGGTGTTCGCCCGGGCGCTGCAGCGGGGTCTTGGCACCGTGGTCGGCGCGGTGCTCGGCGCCCTCATCGTGCTGGTCGTGCCCTATGGGCCCGGGCTGCTGCTGCCGCTGGCGGTGCTGGCCGGTCTGCTGCCCTACGGACGGGACCGTAACTGGGGCCTGTTCAGCACGTTTCTCACCCCGTTGGTGGTGATCCTGATCGACCTGCTGCAGAACACCGGCTGGCCGCTGGCGCTCGACCGGCTCATCGACACGCTGCTCGGCTGTGCCATCGTGCTGCTGGTCGGGTACGCCCCGTGGCCGTCCAGCTGGCACGCCCACCTGCCGGAGCAGTTCGCGGCGGCCCTCGATAGTGTGGCCCGTTACCTGGCGCAGGCGCTGGGTGGCGAGCCGGGCCGGTCCCGGCTCCGCCGCCAGACCTACCGGGCCCTGTCCGACCTTCGCACGGAGTTCCAGCGCACCATGGCCGAACCACGATCCGTCAGCGGGGCTGCCGCCCGGTTGTGGCCGGCGGTCCTGGCCGTCGAGGACGTGATGGACGCCGTGACCGCGGCGGGGGTTCGCGGCGAGATGTCCGGCCAGCGGCCCGCCCCGGCGGACGCGGCCCGGCTTTCCGCCGAGCTGCGCGACCTGGACACCGCGGTGCGCGGCGGCGCCGTGTGGGCCTGCCGGCTGCCCCGCGCCGGCCCGGGGACGCCGGGCCGGAGGCTCGGCCGGTGGCCGACGCTATCGCCGAACTGCGCCGCGCGCTGGCCGGCGAGCGCGCCGCCTGAGGCCTCGGCCGTCATCACCACGTACCAGGCGGCCCGGCTTCCCCTCCTGGTGGCCGGGCCGTCGCGGCAGCGGGGACCGCGGGGCTGGAACCGGGGACCGCGGGGCTGGAACCGGGGACCGCGGGGCTGGAACCGGGGACCGCGGGGCTGGAACCGGGGACCGCGGGGCTGGAACCGGGGACCGCGGGGCTGGAACCGGGGACCGCGGGGCTGGAACCGGGGACCGCGGGGCTGGAACCGGGGACCGCCGGTTCCTTGCGGCGCCGCTCCCGGAGGTAGGAGCCGATCACCGTCAGGCCGAGCGCCCCGGCGGGCATCAGGGTGACCAGCGCGGGCAGCTGGTAGCGCCAGCTGAACTCGAAGAAGTCCGAGGCGAGCAGCACGGCCGCGGCGCTGAGGAACGTGAGCAGGCAGGCAGCGCCGGTCGCCCGCTGCGCGGCGCTGGCCCGGCGGCGGAACACGCCGAGGCTGCCGATCAGCCCGGCCAGGGTGGCCAGCAGCAGCACCGGCCCGGGCGTGTAACCGCCGTGCAGTTGATAGCCGCGCAGGAAACTGGCCAGCCCCGGGCTGCCTGCGGGCCTGATGCCGGCGAACCGGGCCCCGGCGGCGATCAGCTTGGGCCGGCCGGACGGCGTGAACCGGCCGAACTGGAGATGGCCGTCCGTCACCATGATGTAGGGCGGGTAGAGCGGGTAGCCCGGCTGGAACTGCCAGCGGGAGATCGACACGTCACCGGCGTCAGTGACCCGGTCCACGGCGTACAGCTTGGCGGCGTCCCGGGCGATCGCGCCGGCCACCCGCACCGGCTGCTGGCGCAGCACCCGGCGGGTGAAGTCGGTGGCCACCGGGATATGCCGCCGGCCGGGGGCCAGGACGACGGTCTTGACCGGTGAGCCCGCGCCGTGGTCCAGCCAGTCCGGGCCCAGCGCCTGCTGCTCCGGCGACGGGCACAGCGGCTGCTCGTCGCCGGGCAGCTGCAGCGTGGCACAGTCGGCCGCCGCGGCCGCCCGGCCGTACATCGTGCCGGACGCGTACGGGGCCAGCGCGAAGTGCTTGATCGTCACGTAGTTCCGGTAGCTGACCAGCAGGATCGGCAGGGCGAACAGCACGCAGAGGGCGACGGCCGCGTTGAGCCTGGCCCGCCAGCCCGGCATCACCACCAGCAGGTACCCGACGGCGGGGACGATGAAGATCTCGCCCACCTGGCGCACGGTGGCCGACGCGCCGAACGCTGCCCCGCCGGCCAGCACCATCCACAGCGCCGGGCAGCGCCGCCACAGCAGGAGCACCAGCCCGGCCACGATGAGCACTTCGAAGGCGGTGTCCGGCATGATGGACTGCTCGACCTGCAGCTGGTAGGCGTCCAGCAGGACGGGCGCGGCCGCCAGCGCCGCGAGCGAGCGCGGCACCCCACGGCGCAGCAGCACCAGGTACAGGGCAACCGCCATGGCCAGGCCCGCGAGGTGCTGCACCGCGGCTACCGCCGACAGTGAGCCGACGCCCAGGAAGCCCCGCAGCAGCAGCTGGTAGCCGGGTGGATCGTTACCCGGATAGGCGCCGAGCAGGTACTTGACCGAGTCGATGTAGAGCAGCGCGGGCCGGTACGCCAGTTGGGTGGCCACCCGGAGAGCCAGGCCGAGGAGCAGCAGGACGGCGAACAGCCAGTGCCGTCGCAGGACGGCGAACAGCCAGTGCCGTTGACGGACGGCGAACAGCCAGTGCCGTCGCAGGACAGCGCCACCGGCGCGGCGCAGCCCGGCCGCCCCACCGGAGAACGGCGATCCCATGGTTGCTGGAACGGCTGGCATGGCCCCCCCGGGACGCTCAGCAATGACAAACTTTTTGTAACCGCAATGTGACTGTATGCCGCCACTGGCACCAGCCTAATGCGCGTCCTGTCTCTGGTCGCGATCGGCGCGTCCGCACCGGGCGGGGTCACGCCGCGACCGGCTGTCGGTCCCGCTCCCTAGCATCGTGCCCATGCCGGGAAGAGTTACGCGTCCCCTACCTGCGGCCACGCTGCGGTGGGAAGCGCTGCGCACCCAGGTCGCGTTAGGCTCCGCCGCGCTCACCGGGCCGCCGCCGTCAGGCCACGGGGAGCTGTCGGGCCACGGAGAGTGTGCCACGTGCCGGGGGCCGGCCGGCGGCGGATTCGCTCGCTGCTTTCAGTGTGCGCTACACGCGGAGAGCGCGCCCGGGGCTCTGGCCGACGTGGTGGTGCCCGTCGCCTTCGCCCCTAAGGGCAGCCCTTTCGCCCAGGCCCTGTGGCAGTACAAGTCGGGCCGGGCCGGGGAGCGGACGGCGCAGGACGCGCGCCGGGTCCTCCGGGCGCTGCTCCTGGTCTTCCTGCACGACCACGGCCGGTGCGTGTGGCGGCGCGCGGCGATGCCGGTGCCCACGCACATCGGTGTGGTGCCGAGCAGCCGCGGGCGGGCGGGCCCGCATCCGCTGCGCCGCCTGGTCGGGCCGTATCTGGCCCGCCCTGAGGCGCGGCTCATCCCGGCCTGCGGCGAGCCTCCCGGCTGCCGCGATCTCGATCCGGCCCGGTTCCGGGCGGCCGGGCCGCTGGGTGGCGCCTCGGTGCTGCTCCTCGACGACACCTGGACGTCGGGCTCGAGCGCGCAGAGCGCGGCGGCCGTCTGCCGTGCGGCGGGTGCACGGCACGTGGCGGTGGTGGTGCTCGGGCGCCATCTCGGGCCGTCCGACGCGGACTGGGGCGCGCCGCTGCGGCTCGACCGGTGCGCCGTGCACCGGCCCGCTGCCGAGGCGGCTACGGGCTGCCGCGGCGCGGGCCTCGATAGGGACTACGGCCTGCCGCGGCGCCGGCCTCAATAGGCTGATGGGGTGATCCCCGATCCGCCCTCCCACACCGCGCTCGTCCGCCGGGCCCGGCGCATCAACCGCGAACTCGCCCTGCTCTACCCGGACGCGCACTGCGAGCTGAACTTCAGCTCACCCCTCGAACTGCTGATCGCGACGATCCTGTCCGCGCAGACCACCGATAAACGGGTCAACATGGTGACGCCGGTGCTGTTCGCCCGCTACCGCAGCGCGGCCGACTACGCGGCCGCTGACCGCGCCGAGCTGGAGAAGATCATCCAGTCCACCGGGTTCTTCCGGGCCAAGGCGAACAGCCTCATAGGCCTGGGGCAGGCGCTGTGCGACCGGTTCGGCGGGGAGGTGCCGGGGAACCTGGCCGACCTGGTCACCCTGCCGGGGGTGGGCCGCAAGACGGCCAACGTGGTGCTGGGCAACGCGTTCGGCGTGCCGGGCATCACCGTGGACACCCACTTCTCCCGGCTGTCGCAGCGCTTCGGCTGGACCCGGCAGACCGACCCGGACAAGATCGAAGCCGAGGTCGGCGCGCTGTTCCCGAAGTCGGAGTGGACCATCCTGTCGCACCGGCTGATCTGGCACGGCCGCCGGATCTGCCATTCCCGCAAGCCGGCCTGCGGGGCGTGCCCGCTGGCCAGGCTCTGCCCCTCGTTCGGAACGGGGCCCACCGACCCCGAGGTCGCCCGCAAGCTGGTCAAGCCGGGCCCGTTCTCATGACCACCGGTTCTCCCGCTTCCTCTCCCGGGCACCACCCGGACCGCCATGCCCAGGACGGGCACGCCCGGGGCGGCCACCCGCAGGGCGGGCACGCCCGGGGCGGCCCGGTCGGCCCGGGGGCGCCCGGCTGGCTGCGCAGCCTGGCCGAGGCGGCCCGGGCGGCACCGGTCCCGGCCCGGCTGCGCCCGCCACCCGCCGGCGGCCGGCCGTCCGCGGTGCTGATGCTGTTCGGCACCGGCCCGGACGGTCCGGACCTGCTGCTCGTGCAGCGCGGCCCGGGGCTGCGGCGGCACTCCGGCCAGCCAGCCTTCCCCGGCGGTGCCATCGACCCGTCCGACGGCGGCCCGGTCCCGGCGGCGTTGCGGGAGGCCGCCGAAGAGGCCGGGGTCGACCCGGCCGGAGTTGACGTACTGGCCGTTCTGCCGGAGGTTTTTATCGAGCACAGTGGGTTCGCGGTCACGCCGGTGCTGGCCTGGTGGCGCCGGCCCGTGCCGGTGGCCGCGGCCGACCCGCCTGAGGTGACCGCGGTGGCCCGCGTGCCGCTGGCCGAGCTTTCTGACCCGGCCCGCCGGGTCAGCATCCGGCACCCGTCCGGGGTGACCGGGCCGGCCTTTCCGGGTGCGCGGCATGGTGGTCTGGGGATTTACCGGCGCGCTGGTGGACCGGCTGCTCACCCTCGGTGGCTGGGAGCGGCCCTGGGACCGGGGCCGGGTGGAGGAACTGCCGCCCGAGGCGCTGTCCGCCGGCGGCTGAGCCCGCCGGGGTTGCCGCACAGGCCGCGGGGCGATAGCGGACGCGCTATTACCAAGCCCCGAGCCAACCACCGGCCGAAGGGCTATACGGTGGGCTGGTGCCGGGTGACGTGCTTGATTTGATCTTGATTGCACTCGCGGCCGCCTTTGCCGTCGCAGGTTACCGGCAGGGGTTCATCGTCGGGATCCTGAGCTTCGCCGGGTTCCTCGGCGGGGCCGCGGTCGGGGCCCTGTTCGCGCCCAAGCTTGCCCGCTCGCTGGTTCAGGGCTCGGCCCAGCAGGCACTCGTGGCCATCATCGCGGTCTTCGTTGCGGCCATGATCGGCCAGTTGCTCGCCTCGGCCATTGGGGCAGCGGTGCGGTCCCGGGTCAACTGGCGTCCCGCCACCCTGCTGGACTCGGTCGCGGGCGCCGCGGTCAGCGTGCTGAGCGTGCTGCTGATCGCCTGGCTGATCGGCACGGCGGTGGTCAACGCGCCGTTCGCCATGGTCACCAGCCAGGTCAACCGGTCCGCGGTGCTGCGCGCGGTGGACAAGGTCATGCCGTCGGCCGCCCGGACCATGTTCTCCGACTTCCGCAGCCTGCTGGCCAGCGGGCCCTACGTGCAGGTGTTCGGCGCGCTGGGGGCCGAGCCGTCGCTCACCGTCGCGCCGCCGGACAAGGCGGTGCTGGACTCGGCCGGGCTGGTCAGCGCGCGGGCCAGCATCGTCAAGGTGATGGGGATCGCGCCGAGCTGCTCCCGGCGGATCGAGGGCTCCGGGTTCGTCATCGCCCCGCGGCACGTCCTGACCAACGCGCACGTGGTCGCCGGGGTGGCCGCCAACCAGCAGACGGTCACCACCCGGGCCGGCCGGCATCTGCCGGCCACCGTGGTGCTGTTCGACCCTGAGCGGGACCTGGCCGTGCTGTACGTGCCGGGGCTGCGGGCCGGGCCGCTCGGCTTCGCCGGGCCGGTGCCGCAGGGGTCCAGCGCGATCGTGGCCGGCTACCCGCTCGACCACGCGTTCACCGCGGTGCCCGCGCGGGTCGGCGACGACCAGCTGGCCCAGGCCCCGGACATCTACCAGGCCCACGAGGTGACCCGGCAGATCTACTCGATCCGGGCCAACGTCGAGCCGGGCAACTCCGGTGGCCCGCTGCTGGCCCCGGACGGGAAGGTGGACGGGGTCGTGTTTGCCGCCGCGGTGGGGGTCAAGGAGACCGGGTACGCGCTGACCGCGTCCGAGGTGCGGTCCGACGTGGCCCACGGCGCCGCCGCCACGGCGCCGGCCTCCACCCAGAGCTGCGACTAGGACGGCGGAGGCAGGCGGCTAGGACGGCGGGCGGGCTGGTACCAGGACGAGGCCCGGCCGCACGGTCCGGGGGTCCAGGCCCTCCGTCTCGATCCGGTCCGCGAGCCGGGTGCAGGCCAGGGCCAGCCCGGCCGCGTCGATGCCGTGCGGGGCGGCGGCGCCGTAACCGCCGATCCGCTCGCCCCCGCGGCGCAGCAGCGCCACCGCACCGCGGGCGTTGCCCCGCTGGGCGTGCGTGAGGCCGACGGCGATCTGGGCCAGCCCGCGCCACAGCTCACGCTCCGGCGCGGGAGCTTGCTTCCACGACGCTTCCAGCACCTCGTGGGCGTGGAACGGCCGGCCGGTGTCCAGCAGCCGCTGAGCCGTCTGCAGCGCCTCGGCGGGCGGCAGCGCGAGGTCATCGGGGATCCGGGTCGCGCCGGGACGGCCGGGGGGCAACGGGCGGCCCAGCTCGTCCCGCGGCCGGGCGTTGCGCGGCCGGCCGGCCGCGTCCCGGTCCCGGTCCCGGTCCGGCCCGCTCACCGTTCCGGTTCAGGGTCCGCCAGCCAGCCGAGCAGTTCGGTGCTGAACCGCTCCGGCCGCTCCTCATGCGGGAAGTGCCCGGCCCCGTCGATCAATCGCCACCGGTACGGTCCGTCCACGTGGCGGCCGGAGCCACGCGCGGTGGACGGCAGTACGCAGGTGTCCAGCGCCCCCTGCAGGTGCAGGGTGGGTGCCTGGATGGGGGTGCCCATCCGCCGGGCGTACCGCAGCCCGTCCGGCCGGAACCGGGAGCGGACGAACCACCGGTGGTACTCCAGGGCGGAGTGGGCCACCGAGGGGACACACATCGCGGTCCGGTACCGCCGCTCGGTGTCGGGGTCCGGCCAGCCCGGCCCGGACCAGGCGCGCAGCATCTGGCCGACCCGCTGGGCGTGGTCGGCGACCAGGCTCCGCTCGGGCAGCACCGGGACCTGGAAGCCGAACGCGTACCCGCTGCGGCGCCCCTGGCCGAGCGGGTTGGTCAGCACGGCGGAGCGCATCCGCAGCGGATGCGCCATCGAGATGACGGCCAGCCGCCGCACCACCTTTGGGTAGTAGGCACCCATGGTCCAGGCCACCAGGCCGCCCCAGTCGTGCCCGGCCACTACCGCGTTGGCCTCGCCCAGCGCGCGGATCAGCCCGGCCGCGTCGGAGGCCGCGGTGATCAGGTCGTAGCCGCGGGGCGGCTTGTCGCTGCCCCCGTAGCCGCGCAGGTCCGGGGCCACCACGCGGAACCCCGCCCCGGCCAGCGCGGTGAGCTGCTCCCGCCAGGTCCACCAGAACTCCGGGAAGCCGTGCAGCAGCAGCACCAGCGGCCCGTCCCCGATCTCGGCGACGTGGAAGCGGGTCCCGTTGGCGCTGACCATCCGGTGCGCCCACGGGCCGTCCGCGTAGAGGGCGGATTCCCCCCGTACGGTCACGGGTTCAGCCCGCTTCGATGGCGGGCGGCGCGGTCGCGGGCTCATCGCGCCTGAGGATGGCCAGGTCTTCCTGGACCGACGCGCGGGTCCGCTGCAGGCCGGTCACCCCGCGCACCTTCGTGTACACGATGATGCCGGAGATGATGGCCAGCACCAGCCAGGTGACCGCCACGTAGATGAACGCCAGCCACGGCCAGACCCCCGCCGCGATCAGCCCGTAGGCGTAGGCGAAGCTGGCCATCACGAGGATGAAGACACCGGCGAACGCGGCGATGCCGGCCAGTGCGGAGGCCAGGCCGATCCGCCGGGCGTCGGCCCGCAGTTCCAGCTTGGCCAGGTCGATCTCGCACTTGATGAGCTGGGTGACGTCCTTGATGGCCTGCGCCACCAGGTCGCCGATAGACGGCTCGCTGGCGTTGCCCAGCGCTGTGGATCCTGCAGACCTGGCCATTACGTCCACTCCCCTCGCCTGCGGTCGCGCCGCTCACCTGCCCGCGCCCGTGCTGAGTCTGCGCTCTGCGCCGCGGCCCGGTCAGTCCCAGGCGCGAGGCGCCGGGAATTGTCCCTTTTCGCGGGAACGGCAGTCCCGGGAGGTGATCTTACGGGATTACCCGCCGGTGGCTCAGCGCTACCTTCCCGCTATTAGCGCATCCCGGGCGCATTAGCCAGCTAAACGACCGTTTCCCCGCACCGCCAGCACCCGGCGCGCGGCGTGGCATGGCGCGGGCCGGCGACCAGAAGCGGGCTGGCCGGTCGGGGGAAGAAGGAGGAACGGGGAAGGGGGAAGGGGGAAGGCACGCCGGCCGGGCCGGGGCCCGGAGAAGGATGGGACCCGGTCACGCCGGGGCGGAAGGGTGTCCCAGCTGGCCGGGCCCGCGGAGCACCCGCCTGGCACGGCCACCGGGCTACCAAGCGTGCACCTCGCGTGCCGGGAGGCACCGGCCCGTCCCCCCGCCGTACGGCGGGGCTTCCAGGCCCGTGGCCCTCCGCGGCTGCCTTACGCGGCTATGGTCGCGTGGGTACCCGCGTGTCGTGCCAGGAGGTTGCTCCTGACACCTTTCTACGGCGGATCCGCCGGAAGGAAAAGCTCAGCTGGCGATGGATTCCTGATCTCGATCGATCAGCGCGGTCACATTCGCGTGACCGCTCCGGGGACGGCGGGTGGCCGCCCCGGGCAGCGAGCCGAAGCTGAGCACCGGCCAGCCCCGCTGCTGCGCCAGCCGGCGCAGCGCGCGGTCCGGGTTGACGGCGTGCGGCCGCCCGACTGTCTCCAGCATCGGCAGGTCGGTTACCGAGTCGCTGTAGGCGTAGCAGTCGGCGAGGTCGTAGCCGCGCTCGGCGGCGAGTTCACGAACCCGCTCCGCCTTGGCCTCGCCGTAGGCGTAGAACTCCATCTGCCCCGTGTAGCATCCTTCGGCGATCTCCATCCGGGTGGCGATCACCAGGGCGGCGCCGAGCAGCGCGCCGATCGGCCCGACCATCTCCTGGCCCGAGGTGCTGACGATGATCACGTCCTCGCCCGCCGCCCGGTGCCGGTCGAGCAGCGCGCGGGCCTCGGGGTAGACGTAGGGCAGGATGAGCTCGTCCAGGTGCCGGGTGACGATTTCGCGGACCCGTTCCGCCGGCCAGCCGGAGCACAGCTGGCTGGCCTGATCCCGGATCCGCTCCATCCGCCGGTGGCTGGCTCCGTGCCAGGTGTAAAGCAGCTGGGCGACCGCGCTGCGTACGGCGTCACCCCGGCTGATCAGGCCATTTCGGTAAAACGACGGCCCATAAGCCAAGGTCGCGGACTTTGCGATGATCGTTTTGTCGAGATCAAAGAAAGCGGCGGCGGCCCGGCGGCCGTCTGCGGCGGATCCAGTCACAGCAGCCGAGCTTAAGGCGAGAACATGCATTTCAGCCTAAGGCGCGATGACCGATTGGTAACTTGGCGCAAGTACACGTAGGCTTTGCTGAGTGCGGGACCGGCTCTGCCCCCCCGGGGCCGGACCGTTTGGCGGCCCCCGCCCTCCCCCCCGGCGGGGGCCGCCGCCTTTCCGCTTGCCCGGGGCACGACCCCCGGGATCACCGGCTCAGCCAGACCCGCCTCCGGCGGGCCTGCCTTCGCGCTGCCGGCCCGGGGGGGCGACCCCCCGCAACCCCCCGGGATCACCGGCTCAGCCAGACCCGCCTCCGGCGGGCCTGCCTTCGCGCTGCCGGCCCGGGGGGGCGACCCCCCGGAACCCCCCGGGATCACCGGCTCAGCCAGACCCGCCTCCGGCGGGCCTGCCTTCGCCGGTCAATGGCCCGGGGGGGCGTTTCCCAACACCAGTTCCAGCAGCGTCACCGCGCCGGGCTTGGACAACGGCTCGTTGCCGTTTCCGCACTTCGGGGACTGGATGCATGACGGGCAGCCGCACTCGCACTCACACCCGCGGATCGCGTCGGCGCTCGCGGCCAGCCACTCCCGGGCGGCGGCATAGCCCCGTTCGGCGAAGCCGGCCCCGCCGTCATGCCCGTCGTAGACGAACACCGTGAGCAGGCCGGTGGCCGGGTGCAGGTCGGCGGAGACGCCGCCGACGTCCCAGCGGTCACAGGCGGCGAACAGGGGCAGCAGCCCGATCGACGCGTGCTCCGCCGCGTGCGCTGCCCCGGCCAGATCGACGCCCTGGCCGAGCAGGGCGGCCCGCTGGGCAGCCGGCACCGTCCACCACACGGCCCGGGTGTGCAGCGTCTGCGCGGGCAGGCTGAGCGGCGCGCCGCCGAGCGGCCGGCCGGTCTGCGTGCTGCGCCGCAGGTAACCGGTCACCTGCCGGCGTACCTGCACGTCGCCGAAGTGGACCGTGGCTGCGCCCCAGTCGCAGTGCCGCAGTTCACGGGCCACGTCGATCGCGGTGATCTGGCGAGCCGAAGTGGTGTACCCGGGATCGGCAGCGCGGACCAGGGCGACCCCCCCGGCCAGGTCGAGCGCGTCCACCAGGTACATCTCGCCCTGGTGCGGGTAGACCGCGCCGTCGTGCACCAGCAGGTGCGCGGATGGTTCGTCCACGGTGCCGACCAGCCGGCCGGTCGGCTGCTCCACGATCTTGACGGGGCGGCTCCCGGTGCCGCGCAGCCCGTCCTGGGACGGGCGGCCCCGGCCGGTCCAGTACAGCCCGCCGCCGCCGCGGCGGCGCAGCAGGCCGCGGCGCACCAGTGCGTCCGCGATGTCGGCCGCGCCGGGGCCGAACCGGGCCAGGTCGGCCGCGGTAAGCGGCAGTTCGGCCGCGGCGGCGCACAGGTGCGGGGCCAGTACGTAGGGGTTGCCGGGGTCGAGGACGGTGGCCTCCACCGGCCGGTGCAGCAGCGCGGCCGGGTGGTGCACCAGGTAGGTGTCCAGCGGGTCGTCACGGGCGATGAGCACGACCAGGGCTTCCTGGCCGGCCCGCCCGGCCCGCCCGGCCTGCTGCCACAGCGAGGCCCGGGTGCCCGGCCAGCCGGCGATCAGCACCGCGTCCAGCCCGGTGATGTCCACGCCCAGTTCCAGGGCCGTGGTGGTGGCCAGCCCGGTGATGTCGCCGCTGCGCACTCCCTGTTCCAGCGCCCGGCGGTCCGCGCTGAGATACCCGGAGCGGTAGGCCGCCACCCGCTCGCCGCAGGCACCCGCGCCGGCCTCGCGGAGTGCGCGCCGGGCGGCCATGGCCACCGCTTCCGCCCCGCGCCGCGAGCGGGTGAAAGCGAGCACCGGCACCGCCTCCGCCACCAGGTCGGCCAGCAGGCCCGCCGTCTCGGTGGTGGCGCTGCGCCGGACCGGCGCGCCGAGTTCGCCGCGGCCCGGGGTCAGCGGCGGTTCCCACAGCGCGAAGGTGACCGGGCCACGCGGCGCGGCGTTCTCGGTCACCGCGTGGGCCGGCCGCCCGGTGAGCAGCCGGGCACAGCCGGACGGGTCGCTTACCGTCGCCGAGGCGAGCAGGAACACCGGCGGGCTCCCGCGGTGGTGCCCAGCGACCCGGTCCAGCCGGCGCAGCACCTGCGCCACCTGCGTGCCGAACACGCCACGGTAGGTGTGGCACTCGTCCACCACGACGTAGCGCAGGCGGCGGAAGAACCCGTTCCACCGGGCGTGCCGCGGCAGCAGCGTCTGGTGCAGCATGTCCGGGGTGGTGAGCAGGTAGTTGGCGTGGCTGCGGGCCCAGTCCCGCTGGGCCGCAGGGGTGTCGCCGTCCAGCACCGCGGCCCGCACGTCGGCCAGGCCGAGGCCGGCGATGGCGCGCAGTTGGTCGGCCGCGAGCGCCCGGGTCGGCGCCAGGTACACCGTGGTGCCGCCATCGAGCGCCGCGGTGAGGGCCGGCAGCAGGAAGCCCAGTGACTTACCGGACGCGGTGCCGGTGGCGATGATCACGTCGCGGCCGGCCCGGGCCAGGCCGGCCATCGTGATCTGGTGCGCCCACGGCGCGGGCACGCCGGCCCGCGAGAAACCCTCGCGCACCGGGCTGGGCACCCACCCGGGCCAGGGCACCGGCTGCCCTTCGCGGCCGGGGATGTACTCTACGTGAATCAACCGTCCTGTCTGCGCCCCCTGGCGCAGCACGATGTCCGCGGGAGAGGCATGCGCGAACTCGATGGCCGGGGCCGCTGTGGCCAGGGCCGCGGCGGCCTGGCCAGGCCCCTGACGGCCAGGCCCGGCCGGCGGGCTGCCGGGAAGCAGTGGAGTGAGCGCAGTCATTGGCTCCTAGTGTGACAAGTGATTGGCGTTTCGGGAGACATCTGGACCTGAGGTGCCTGGAAGCGTGAACTCGTGTAGACATGAGTTCAGAGCGTGGTTGGATGCGCGACGGGAGCATCGGCCCTTCCCGGAGGGCATGCCCCGCGCTCGGGCCGCCGCTGGCACTGCGGGTCGCGGGCCCGTTCAGAAGAAGGCTGTATGGCGCTGGAGGATTCGTGGACCTGAAGCTTGACCACCACACCAGAGATGGGATCGAGGTCGTCGACGTCGAGGGAGAGATCGACGTTTACACCGCGCCACGGCTCCGCGAGCTGCTCATCGAACTGGTCAACAACGGGCACTACCAGCTGGTGGTGAACATGGAAAAGGTCGAGTTCCTCGACTCGACCGGCCTCGGGGTCCTGGTCGGCGGCCTCAAGCGGGTCCGGGCCCACGACGGCTCGCTGGACCTGGTCTGCACCCAGGAGCGCATCCTCAAGATCTTCCGGATCACCGGGCTGACCAAGGTGTTCGGTATCCACGACACGGTGGACGCGGCGATCACGGCGCGGAAGTCGGAGAAGTAGCGGCCGCTTACTGCTCCCCGGTCCGAGTCATGGCCACTGTCGAAATGAGCTTCACGCCGCTGCCCGTGCACGTGCGCACGGCGCGGCTGGTCGCAACCGCGGTCGCCCGGCGCAGCGGCGTCGATGAGGCGCTGCTGGACGAGGTCCGGCTCGCGGTCGGTGAAGCGTGCTCCCGCGCGGTCGAGGCGCACCAGGCCCAGTGCCCCACCGAGCCGGTCCGTATCGAGCTGACCGGGACCGACGGGCGGTTCGAGGTCGTGGTCACCGACGCGGTCGCGGCGGCCGCCCCGGACGGCCTGGACGCAGTCCCGGGTGAGCCGCCCGGCGGGCAGCCGCCGGTCAACGGGGCGGCGAACGGCCACCGCGGGCCCGGTCAGGTCAGCGGCCCGTCCGGTGCCGCCCCGGCCCCGGCCCCCGCGGGCCCAGCAAGTGCGCCGCCTGGGCTGCCGGCCGACCAGGCGGGCGGGGTGCCGCCCTACGGGCTCGGTCTCGCGGTCATCGCCGGGCTCGCCGACGACGTCCAGTTCTCCCGTACGCCCGGCGGCCTGAGCATCAGGATGAGCTGGCCCTCCGGCCGCCCGGCCTGACGCGGCCGCCACGCCGGACGCCGGCCCGGCGGCCTGAGCGGCGGGCCAGCGGCCGGACGTCCGCCCGGGTGGCGGCGCGGCGGCCCCGCCGCGCGGATCCGCGCGCTTGTCTGCTCCCCGTGGCATATATGTGATTACCTGTGCAGGGAGCGATGCACGGTGCCGCCGGACTCCTACCCCCCGCTTCACGTTTGGGGACCGGCGTGCGTAGACTCCCGGCACTGCTTTTTTGGCAGGCGCCTTTCCTGCGCGGGTAAGACTGGTCCCCGGCTCTGGCACTCACCGCCGGTGGGCTGGTGCCGCCGGGCCGGTGCGGATCATCGGCGGCCGGGCGGAGCACAGCCAGGTGCGGAGGGCTGGCTGCCACTGTCTAGGAGGACAGATGTTGAGGCATTACCTCGCCGCTGGGGGCGGGGCGATCGGTGTCAGCGGCTCCAACTTGACCTGGGTCGTCGTCGTCGCCGTCATCGCGCTCCTGGCGCTCGCCGTAGCCGGTGTCCTGGTGCGTGAGGTCCTGCGCGCCGATCAGGGCACCGAGCGGATGCAGGAGATCGCCCAGGCGATCCAGGAAGGAGCCGCGGCCTACCTGCGGCGCCAGTTCCGCACCCTCGGCGTGTTCGTTGTGATCATCTTCTTCGTGCTGCTGGTGCTCCCGGCGGACGGGAACGGGGTGCGCTGGGGCCGCAGCATCTTCTTCCTGGTCGGCGCGCTGTTCTCGGCCACCACCGGGTTCACCGGCATGTGGCTGGCGGTGCGCGGCAACGTCCGGGTGGCCGCCGCGGCCCGCGCCGGGCTGGACGGTGAGCGGCCCGCCATGCGGATCGCGTTCCGCACCGGCGGGGTGGCCGGCATGTTCACGGTCGGGCTGGGTCTGTTCGGCGCCGCCCTGGTGGTACTGATCTACAAGGGGAACGCGCCGAACGTGCTGGAGGGCTTCGGCTTCGGCGCCGCGCTGCTGGCCATGTTCATGCGGGTCGGCGGCGGCATCTTCACCAAGGCCGCCGACGTCGGCGCCGACCTGGTCGGCAAGGTCGAGAAGGGCATCCCCGAGGACGACCCGCGGAACGCGGCCACCATCGCCGACAACGTCGGTGACAACGTGGGTGACTGCGCCGGGATGGCCGCCGACCTGTTCGAGTCCTACGCGGTCACACTGGTGGCAGCGCTCATCCTGGGCAAGGCGGCGTTCGGCAATGCTGGTCTCGTCTTCCCGCTGATCGTCCCGATGCTCGGCGTGATCACCGCGGTGTGCGGGATCTTCGTGGTGATGCCGCGCAAGGGTGACCGCAGCGGGATGACCGCCATCAACCGGGGCTTCTTCGTCTCGGCGATCATTTCCCTGGTGCTGGT
The DNA here is from genome assembly GCA_963837515.1 of uncultured Actinomycetes bacterium. GTDB lineage: Bacteria > Actinomycetota > Actinomycetes > Streptosporangiales > Streptosporangiaceae > RYN-230. Next base: position 137,433 of record CAWINT010000004.1, on the reverse strand, counting down.
GATCGGGGCTGCGTTCTGGTACCTGCCCGCCAAGTTCAGCGGGCTCAAGGGCGTCACCGACCACTCGATCCTGGCCCACGGTGGCAGCCCGCGCTGGCTGGCCATCGGCGCCGTGGTGATCGGCCTCGTGCTGGCCAGCGCCATCCAGCTGCTGACCGGGTACTTCACCGAGACCAACCGCAAGCCGGTCAAGGAGATCGCGGAAAGCTCGCAGACCGGCGCGGCCACGGTGATCCTGTCCGGCATCTCGATCGGCCTGGAGTCCGCGGTCTACTCGGCCCTGCTCATCGCCGGTGCCGTCTACGCGGCGTTCCTGCTCGGCACCGGCAACGCCACCATCGCGCTGTTCGCGGTGGCCCTGGCCGGCACCGGCCTGCTCACCACGGTCGGCGTCATCGTGTCGATGGACACGTTCGGCCCGGTCTCGGACAACGCGCAGGGCATCGCCGAGATGTCCGGCGACGTGACGGGCGACGGCGCTGTCGTGCTCACCCGGCTGGACGCGGTCGGCAACACCACCAAGGCCATCACCAAGGGCATCGCGATCGCGACGGCGGTGCTCGCGGCGACCGCGCTGTTCGGCTCGTTCCGGACCACGGTGGTGCAGGCGCTCGGCAAGGCCGGGGGCACGTTCAGCCTGTCCGTCGACCGCCCCAATGTGCTCGTCGGCGTCCTCATCGGCGCGTGCGTGGTGTTCTATTTCTCCGGCCTGCTGATCATGGCGGTGGGCCGGGCGGCCGGCCAGGTCGTCTGGGAGGTACGCAACCAGTTCCGCACCCACCCGGGGATCATGGACTACACCGAACGGCCCGAGTACGGCCGGGTGGTGGACATCTGCACCAAGGACTCGCTGCGGGAGCTGGCCACCCCGGGCCTGATCGCGGTGCTCATCCCGATCGCGGTCGGCTTCGCGTTCGGGTACGCCCCGCTCGGCTCTTACCTGGCCGGCGCCATCGCGGCCGGGGCGCTGATGGCGGTGTTCCTGGCCAACTCCGGCGGCGCCTGGGACAACGCCAAGAAGCTGGTCGAGGACGGCAACTACGGGGGCAAGGGATCCGAGGCGCACGCGGCCACCGTCATCGGTGACACCGTCGGTGACCCGTTCAAGGACACCGCGGGGCCGGCCATCAACCCGCTGATCAAGGTGATGAACCTGGTCTCGCTGCTGATCGCCACCAGCGTGGTCAAGTACAGCCACAACCCCGGGCTGCGCGCCGGGGTGGCGATCGCCGCGGTGGCCATCGTGGTGGCCGCGGTCGTCATCTCCAAGCGCCGGTCCACCAGCGTGTCGGCCGGCGGGCCGCCGACGGAGGGCGAGGCCGGGACGGGCAGCGGCGGCACCGAGGCCCCCGGGCCCGCCACCGCGCCCACCACCGCCGGCTGAGCGCCGGCTCCCGGGGCGCCGGCCTCCCGGTGTTTCCTGGGATACTTGGCGCATGGCGAACGTACGCAGGCTGGTGGTGCTGCGGCACAGCAAGTCGGCGTGGCCGGAGGGCGTCGCGGACCTGGACCGGCCGCTGTCCGGCCGTGGCCATCGGGACGCGGCCGCGGTCGGCCGCTGGCTGCTCGACCAGGGGCTGGTCCCGGACCTGGTGCTCTGCTCGATCGCCAGCCGCACCCGGCAGACCTGGGACCTGGCCAGCGAGCAGCTGGACTGGGCCGACGCGGGCGGCGACGTCTACTACGACGCCCGGCTGTACGAGGCAACCGTGGACAGCCTGACCACCGTGGTCACCGAAACCCCGGCCGACGTGGCCATCCTGGCCCTGGTCGGGCACAACCCCGGAGCCGCCGGGCTGGCCGCCAGCCTGGCGGATGAGCCGCAACTGCCCTTCCCCACCTCCGCCATCGCCGTGATCGAGTTCACCAGCGGCTGGGCTCAGCTGGTGCCCGGGGCGGGGCGGCTGGCGGCGTACTGGACGCCGAAAGGCGGTTCAGCCGCCCGGGACGGGTGACGCCGAGTCGCTTTCCTCGGCTGCCTCGACATCGTCCCGGGAGACCCCGAGCAGGTACAGGACGGCGTCCAGGTAGGGCACGCTGACCGAGGCGTCCGCGGCGTCCCGGACCACCGGCCGGGCGTTGAACGCCACGCCCAGGCCGGCCGCCGCGATCATGTCCAGGTCGTTCGCGCCGTCGCCCACGGCGACCGCCTGGCTCACCGGGATGCCGGTCTGCGCCGCGAACCGGCGCAGCGCCGCCGCCTTCCCGGCCCGGTCGATGAGCGGCCCGGTCAGCTGGCCGGTCAGCTTGCCGTGGCTGACCTCCAGGGTGTTCGCGGCCATGTACTCGATGCCCAGGCTGGTGGCGAGCGGGCCGGTGATCTGGGTGAACCCGCCGCTGACGAGGGCGCAGCGGTAGCCGAGCCGGTGCAGCGTGCGGATCAGGGTGCGCGCCCCCGGGGCCAGCCGCAGCTCGGCCCGGACCTCGGCCAGCGCGGCTTCGTCTAGGCCGGCCAGCATGGCCACCCGTTCCCGCAGCGAGGCGGCGAAGTCCAGCTCACCGCGCATCGCGGCGGCGGTGATCTTGGCCATCTGGTCGGCGCAACCGGCCCGGGCCGCCAGCAGGTCGATCACCTCGCCAGCGATCAGCGTCGAGTCCACGTCCATGACCACCAGCCGCATGGCCCGGCGCTGCAGCCCACCCGGCTGGACCGCGACGTCCACGCCCTGCTGGCTCGCCTCACGGGCCAGCGCGACCCGCAAGCTCCCCGGATCGGCCCCCGACACTTCGAGTTCGAGGCAGGTCACCGGGCGGTGCGCGAGCCGCTGGATCCGGTCGATGTTCGCCCCGCTGGCCGCGATGCGCCCGGCCATGGCCGCCACCGCGGCCGGGGCCAGCGGGTTGCCCAGCACCGTGACGTGCAGCTGACCGCGCCGCCGGCCCGGCTCGGCCGAGCCCATCGTGATCTCGGCGTCCAGCCCCAGGTCGGCGGCGAGCGCCCGGACCGCCCGGTGAATGGCGGTCAGGTCGGGGTCATCGCCGCAGCCGAGCAGCGCCCCGAGGATCAGCCGGCCCCGGATCACCACCTGCTCGATGTCCAGCACGGTGAGTCCCGGGCCAGCCAGGGCGGAGAACAGCCGGGAGGTGACCCCCGGCCGGTCGCGGCCGGTCAGGGTGACCAGAAGAGTAGTCTGCGCGGCGTCCATCGATGCCCAACGCTACCTGGCCGGAGTGGCGGGCGGGCACGACTGGGCTGGCCACCGCGCCATGACGTAAGTTCGGTCTGACACAGGTGCGCCGCTCGGCCGCGGCGCGTGCTGCCGGAGGGAGCTGGATGTCCGACGAAGTGGTGCAGCTGCGCGGTGCCGGGATCCGGCGCGGCGGGTCGATGCTGCTCCGCGACGTGGACTGGACCGTCCACGACGACGAGCGGTGGGTCATCATCGGGCCCAACGGCGCCGGGAAGACCACCCTGCTGCAGGTCGCCGGCTGCCAGCTGTTTCCCTCCGAGGGCAGCGCGGAGATCCTCGGCAGCCGGCTGGGGGAGACGGACGTGTTCGAGCTGCGGCCCCGGATCGGCCTGGCCAGCGCGGCCGTCGCCGACCGGGTGCCGCCCGGCGAGAAGGTCATCGACCTCGTGCTCACCGCCTCGTACGCGATCGTGGGGCGGTGGAAGGAGGACTACGAGTCCTCGGACGTGACCCGGGCCGTGGAACTGCTCGACGCGCTGGGGTGCGCGCACCTGATCCGGCGGCGGTTCACCACGCTGTCCGAGGGGGAGCGCAAGCGGGTGCAGATCGCCCGGGCGCTGATGCCGGACCCGGAGCTGCTGCTGCTCGACGAGCCCGCCGCCGGGCTGGACCTGGGCGGCCGGGAGGACCTGCTGCGCCGCATCGCCATGCTCGCCCGCGACCCGCTGGCCCCGACCATGGTCATGGTCACCCACCACGTGGAGGAAGTCCCGGAGGACTTCACGCACGTCATGTTGCTGCGGCGGGGCGCGGTGCTGGCCTGCGGCCCGGTGTCCGAGGTGCTCACCGAGCAGAACCTGTCCAAAGCCTTCGGCCTGCCGCTGATCGTCGAACGGCACGGCGCCCGGTGGTCGGCCCGCGCCGCCCAGTGAGGTCATGCCGCCCAGTGCGCACATTCGGTTGATCACACTGCGGTCCGGCGGGTAGGAACCACGCATGGGCCTGCAGCGGACCGAGCCGTGAAAGGGGACCGCGTCGAGGTCGTGATCGACGCCGGCGGGACGTCCCGGACGTTCGAGCTGACTGCCACCCGGGCTGGGCGGCGGGTGGAGGTGGTCACTGGGCGCGGTGTCGTCCAGGTGATGGAGGTGACCCGGGGCGGGACGGTGGTGCGCACCGCCCGGTTCATGGCCAGCCGGGTGATCGCCGTGGTGGAGCACCCGGCGCGCGATAGCGGGCCGGACGCCGCATCGGACGGCGGACCCGGCGGTGGATCCAGCGGATCCGGCAGATCCGGCGGGCGCCGGGCCGAGCGCCCGGATACCGGGGGCGGCCGCCGGCCAGCAACGCCGGAGGCCGGGGAGGGCCCGGAGGAGGCGCACCCGGCCAGCATGCTGGACGACGCCGTGGAACGGACGGCTTCGCAGCTGGGCTAGGGGGCACCACGCGGCGGGCCGTTGGGCTAGATTCGGGCTTTCGTGACCGTCGCCCATCCCGGAGGCCGCCATGCCTGACCGGCCGCTGACCGTGCTGTTCATGCCGGAGAGCGCCTACGGGCCGACCAACAACTGCATCGGGATCGGCGACGTGCTGCGCCGCCGCGGCCACCGCGTGGTGTTCGCGGCCGAGGCGTCCTGGGCGGGCCGGCTGGCGCCGCTCGGCTTCACCGAGGACCTGGTGGACCTGTCGCCGCCAGCGGCTGGGCCCGGCGAGCAGGACGCCGGGCAGTTCTGGAAGGACTTCATCGCCAGCACCGCGCCGGAGTTCCGCAAGCCGACGATCGAGCAGCTCGACGGTTTCATCCGGCCGGTCTGGGCGGAGCTGACCGACGGCGCCCGGTACTGCCAGCAGCAGCTGGCGGAGATCGTGGCCCGGACCCGCCCGGACGTGATCGTCGAAGACAACGTGGTCGGCTTCCCGGCGCTGCTGACCAGCGGGGCGCCGTTCGTCCGCATCGTGTCGTGCAACCCGCTGGAGATCGCTGACCCGGCGCTGCCGCCCGCGTTCTCCGGCTACCCGGCCGGTGACCGGTCCGGCTGGGCCGCGTTCCGCGCCGAGTACGACCGGGTACACCGGCCGATGTGGGCGGAGTTCAACGACTGGGTCCGCGAGCAAGGTGCGCCGCCCCTGCCCGACCTGGAGTTCATCCACCCCGGCCGGCTGAACCTGTACGTCTACCCGGAACTGGCCGACTACCGGCGGGGCCGCCCGCTCGGGGCGGGCTGGCAGCGACTGGACTCCTCGGTCCGGCAGACCGACGAACCGTTCGCCCTGCCGGCCGAGCTGGCCGCGCGGCCCGGCGCGCTGATCTACTTCTCGCTGGGCTCGCTCGGCTCCGCGGACGTCGGGCTGATGCGCCGCGTCCTCGACAGCCTGGCCGCCACCCCGCACCGCTACATCGTGTCGCTCGGCCCGCGGCACGCCGAACTGGAGCTGGCGCCGAACATGTGCGGCGCGGAGTTCCTGCCGCAGACCTCGGTGATCCCGCAGGCCGACCTGGTGATCACGCACGGGGGCAACAACACGACCACCGAGGCACTGCACTTCGGCAAGCCGATGATCGTGCTGCCGCTGTTCTGGGACCAGCATGACAACGCCCAGCGCGTGGCTGAGCTGGGCCTGGGTGTGCGGCTCGACCCGTACCGGTGCACCGACGCGCAGCTGCACGCCGCGCTGGGCCGGCTGCTCGGCGACTCCGCGCTGCGGGCCCGGCTGGGCCGCGCTGCGGCCACGATCCAGGCCCGGCGCGGGGTGCAGGCCGCGGCCGACGCGATCGAGCGCACCGCCCTGGCCGGCCCGGCCTGAGCGGTCTCAGCCACTGGCCCCGGCGGGGCCGCCCGGCGCCGGGGCCAGGAAGCCACGGTCCACCGAGGACCGGACCAGCTCGCGGGCGAACGTGCCGAGGGTGGCGGAACCGTCCTCGATCAGCGCCACCTTAGCCAGGACCTGGTCGGCCGTGATGCCGTGTTCCGCCCAGGTCCCCCCGCCCTGCGCGTAGTTGGCCAGCATCGGCTGCAGCCGGTCCAGCGCCCGGGCGAACTTCGCTTCCGGGGTGCGCCGCTCCTCGAACTCGTCCCACAGCGCGCGGGCCTGGCGCCCCTGGCCGCCCGGCAGCAGCGCGAAGATCCGGTCCGCGGCGGCCCGCTCCGCCGCCTCCTGCTGGGCCTGGGCCGGCGCGCCGGCGTAGGCGAACAGGTCCCCCGCGTCGATCTCCACCAGATCGTGCACCAGCAGCATCGCGGTCACCCGCCCGAGGTCAGCTCCGGCCGGCGCATAATCCCGCAGAACGAGGGCCATCAGCGCCAGATGCCACGAGTGCTCGGCGGAGTTCTCCCGGCGGCTGCCGTCGATGAGGTGGCTCTGCCGCAGGACCGTCTTGAGCCGGTCCGCTTCGCGGAGGAAGGCCAGTTGCGCGTCGAGGGGCTGCATGGCCCCCATTGCACCGCATCCCGGGGCGGCCGGCGGCCCCGGGGGCGGCCGCCGCCGGGCCCGGCCGGCGCGGCTGGCCGGCTCGCCGGGGCCCCCCAACGCGATGCCGAGCCGTTGACGTGCCATGATGTCTCTGGGGGACCCAAATTGATGATACGGGGGACCGGCTCATCGGCTCGCCCTGGGCAGGCTCAGGCCTGCCCAGGGCGAGTGCTCTGTTAGCCCGGGGGGACGACCCCCCGGAGCCCCCCGGGATCACCGGCTCAGCGAGGCCCTCCTTCGTCGGGCCTCCCTTCGCCGGTCAATAAGCCCGGGGGGACGACCCCCCGGAGCCCCCCGGGATCACCGGCTCAGCGAGACCCTCCTGCGGAGGGCCTCCCTTCGCCGGTCAATAAGCCCGGGGGGACGACCCCCCGGAGCCCCCCGGGATCACCGGCTCAGCGAGACCCTCCTCCGGAGGGCCTCCCCTCGCCGGTCAATAAGCCCGGGGGGACGACCCCCCGGAGCCCCCCGGGATCACCGGCTCAGCGAGACCCTCCTGCGGAGGGCCTCCCCTCGCCGGTCAATAAGCCCGGGGGGACGACCCCCCGGAGCCCCCCGGGATCACCGGTGCCAGGCGGCCGGAGGCGACGCCGTCGCGGGGCCGTCCGTCGGCGGCGCAGCGGCTCACCGGCACCGTCGGCGGCTGACCGGATCTGCCCGGGGCGGTGCGCGGCGGAAACCGCCGTGGCGGATACTGGCAGAAAGCAGGCCTCCGGCGGCGGCGAGCCACGGCGCCCCTGGTTCCGACTCCCCCCTCGGCCAGGGGCGCCGTCCTGGTGGCCGCCGAGGGCGGGATACTCGAGCTATGGACGCCGCCGCCCGTTGCTGCCCCCCGGCCGTCCGGGCCCGCCGGGGCCGGGAGGCGGGGGGCCGGTGACTCATCCGGGCCGGGCCGCCGTCGATGCGGTCATCGTAGGCTCCGGTCCGAATGGCCTCTCCGCGGCGATCACGCTCGCCCGGGCCGGCCTTCAGGTGCGGCTGATTGAGGGGGACCCCACGCTGGGCGGTGGCTGCCGGACCGCGGAACTCACACTGCCGGGCTTCCGGCACGACATGTGCTCGGCGGCGCACCCGCTCGCCGCGTCCTCGCCGTTCTTCCGCGGGCTCGACCTGGCCGCCCGCGGCGCGCGGCTGCTGGCGCCCAAACGCGCGTTCGCGCACCCGCTGGACGGCGGCCGGGCCGCCGCGGTGTCCGGGTCGGTCGAGGAGACCGCGGGCAGCCTCGGCCCGGACGCCGGCGCCTACCGGCGGCTGCTCGGCCCGCTGGTCCGCGAGCTGGACCTGACCCTGCCGGAGATTCTCGCGCCGATAGCCCGCACGGTGCCCCGGCACCCGCTGGCGCTGGCCCGGTTCGGCGTGGCCGGCCTGCCGCCGGTCACCTGGCTGGCCCGGTGGTTCCGGACCGAGGAGGCGCGCGCGCTGCTGGCGGGCGTGGCCGCGCACTCCATGCTGCCGCTCAGTGCCCCGGTGACCGGCGCCTACGGGCTGCTGCTGACCATGGCGGCGCACGCCGTGGGCTGGCCGGTGGTGGCGGGCGGCAGCGGCCGGCTGGCCGACGCGCTGGCCGCGGAGCTGGCGGACCTCGGCGGCGCGGTGGAGACCGGGCGGTGGGTGGCCTCGCTGGGCGAGCTGCCCCCGGCCCGGGCGGTGCTGCTCGACGTCACCCCCCGGCAGTTGCTGGCCCTGGCCGGGGACCGGCTGACGGGCCGCCGCCGGGCGGCGCTGCGCCGGTTCCGCTACGGCCCGGGAGTGTGCAAGGTGGACTGGGCGCTGGCTGGCCCGGTCCCGTGGCAGGCGGCGGCGTGCCGCGAGGCCGGCACGGTCCACGTGGGCGGAACGCTGGCCGAGGTGGCCCGCAGCGAGGCGGAGGTGACCGCGGGCCGGCTGCCGGAACGCCCATACTGCCTGGTGGTGCAGCCGGGGGTGGTGGATCCCGCCCGGGCTCCGGCCGGGCAGCACACCCTGTGGGCCTACTGCCATGTGCCGCCGGGCAGCCCGGCCGACGCATCCGGGCTCATCGAGGCGCAAATCGAACGGTTCGCGCCGGGGTTCCGCGACCTGATCTTGGCCCGGTGTGTGCGCACCGCGGCCGACATGGAGCGCTACAACCCGAACTACGTCGGCGGCGACATCAACGGCGGGGCCGGCACGCTACGGCAGACCGTGCTGCGCCCGACGCCGCGCTGGGACCCGTACCGGACCCCGCTGCCCGGCGTCTACCTGTGCTCCAGCTCCACGCCGCCCGGAGGTGGGGTGCACGGAATGTGCGGGGCGGGTGCCGCGCACGCCGTCCTGGCCGACCTTCGCCGCGCCCGCCGCTAGCCGTCTTCCTGGGCGCCCTCGCGGAGCCGGGTCAGGTGACTGCGCAGCACCTCTTCCATCCGGCCGTAGAAGCCCACGATCAGCTGCAGGTCGTCGTCGCTGTACCGGGCGGCCATCCGCTGCCAGTCGTGCATCAGCGGCCGGAAGACCGTGCCCACGTCGCCGAGAGCCTTTTCCAGCACGATCTGGATCACCACCCGGCGCCGGTCCCGCAGGTCCCGCTCCCGGCGCACGTACCCGGCCTCCTCCAGCCGGTCTACCACCCCGGTGATCGACGCGGTGGTCAGGCCGGTCTCCCGGGCCAGCTCCCCGGCGGTCATCTGGCCGCGGAAGCTGAGGATGTTCAGGCAGTTCAGGTCGGTGGCGTTGATGCCGATACGGTCGGCGGCGGCCTGCCCCATGAGCTGCATCAGCGCCCCCGTCTTGCGCAGCGCCGCGCCGAAGGCGGCCGCGAGCCGGGCCCGCTCGGCCTCTCCGGTACCGAATGGCTCCCCCCACGGCAGCTCCCACGCGCCGGGGGAGCGCGCGCATGACCGCGGCGGCCGTAGGAGTGCGCGCATGACCGCGGCGGCCCGGCCTGGTGATCAGGCCCGCGGCGGGCCGTTGGGCCGGGCGATCTTCGGGCCACCGGCGGGATCGGCGGCCGGCTGCTCGCCTGGGCGGCCGACGCCGGGTACCCGGTGCACGTGCGGGCGCGCTGGCCGGCGCCGGACAGCGGTGTGGATTGCCCCCCGGATCCGGGGGGCAATCCACACCGCTGAGGAATCTGGTCACTCCGCCGCGTCGGCGATGGCGGCGTCCACCTCGGCCTGGCGGGCGGCCATCTCGGCGGCGTGATTCGCGGCGTCGGCCTTCTCCCGGTCGATCCGGTCGGCGATGTCCTCGTCGTCCCGCATCAGCGCCGCCAGGTCACTGTCGGCCGCGCCGAGGACGCCGAGGTCAGCGTAGGCGTGCCGGACCTTCGGGCCCCACAGCCCGATGTCCTTCACGCACGGCACGATCCGGCTGAACAGCAGCCGCCGGAACTCCTGCTGCACCGGCGAGTGCTCGGTGAACTCCAGGCACTCGGCCACGTCGTAGCCCATCCGCGCCCAGACCTCCTGGGCGCGGAACCGGTTGCGCATCAGGTAGCAGCCCTCGACGACGAACTCCTCGCGGTCGGCCCGCTCGGCCTCGGTCAGCCCGGCGTAGTAGTCCCGCAGCGCCAGCCGGCCGAACGCGACGTGCCGCGCCTCGTCCTGCATCACGTAGGCCAGCAGCTGCCTCACCAGCGGATTGGCCGCGAGGTCGCGGTGCACCCCGAACGCGGCCAGTGCCAGCCCCTCGATGAGCACCTGCATGCCCAGGTAGGGCATGTCCCAGCGGGAGTCGCTCAGCGCGTCGGCCAGCAGCTGGGCCAGGTCCGGGTTGACCGGGTAGTACAGGCCGATCTTCTCCCGCAGGAACCGCGAGTACAGCTCGACGTGCCGGGCCTCGTCCATGGTCTGGGTGGCCGCGTAGAACTTGGCGTCCATGTCCGGGACGGTCTCGACGATCCGGGCGGCGACCGTCAGCGCACCCTGTTCGCCGTGCAGGAACTGGCTGAACAACCAGGCGGACAGGTGGTGCCCGAGTTCGCGGCGCTCCGCCTCGTTCAGCGCCTCCCACTGCCGGGAGCCGTAGATTGGGGAGAACTCGTCGGGCGTCTCCATGGCGCGGCACGGGTCCACCGGCAGCTCCCAGTCGATCCGCTTGACCGCGTCCCACTGCTTGTCCTTGCCCCGCTGGTACAGGTCCAGCAGCCGGCCCCGGCCCTCGTCGTACTCCCAGCTGAACCGCGCGGCGCCGGTGACGGGCACATCCCAGGTGCCGGGCGGGACGGGGGTGGCGTAGCGCTCGTACGTGCTCACGGCGGCCTCCGGTCCGGCCGGGAGACGGGGTCCCGGCCTCGTCCCATTACTACTCAGTAACCAAGGGCGGCGCAATCCCCGGCGGCCCACTGGCGGCTGGGCGCTCCCCGGCCGCGCCGGGGCGGCTTGCCGCCCTAGTTCTCGCCATCCCCCGGCTCGGGTGCGCCGGGGAACATCAGCTCGTAGGCCGGGTTGATCATGACGGGCCCTTCGTCGCGCAGGCCGACCGGCCCGCGGAAACGCACCCGGGCGCCGCAGATGATGCCCGGAATATGCGAGCGGCCGTAGAACAGCGCGGTCAAGTCGCCGGTGGAATCGGCGATCTCGGCGGCGAGCACCGAGTTGCGCTCCACCGGGCGGATCTCCACGGCGCGCACCCGGCCTTCGACGGTGGCCTTCCCCGGCTTGGTGAGGGCGCCGATGGGGGTCACCCCGGTCGGCGGGTCGGGCCGCTCATAGCTGGCATGCTCGCCGCCCGCTGGCGGCCCCGGCGGGCGCCCCGGCACAGCGCCGCCCCGGCGCCGGTGCCGCAGCAGCCCGCGCAGGGTGGATGAGGGCGCGGCCATGATCGCGGCGGTCTCCGGGTGTTCGGCCGCGGTCTGCGGGTGTTCCGCCGCGGCCGCCGGGTGTTGCCCCGCGCCGGCCGGGGCGGGCCCGGGGCGGCCGCCGCCCTGGGGCGGGGCGATGATCTGCGACGCGGCCCGGTCCGCGAACGGTGGCTCGGTGCCGTCCGGGCCCGCGACGTCCGTGGCGGCGGGCGTAGCGGGTGGCGGCGGGACCGCGGCCGACGGTGGCGTGGCCGAGGCCGGCGTGACCGTCGCGGTGGCCGAGGCCGGCGGAGTTGCGGCCCCGCCGGCCATCGCCTCGGCCTGGCGCCGGTCGCTGGCCATCTGCCGGGCGTGCAGCACCTCCAGCCTGGTCTGGACGTCGAAGGGCACGATCGTCGCGACCACGTGCGGGATCCGGCTCACCACGCCCGCGATCCGGTCGGCGGTGCGGTCGTGCAGCAGCCGCCCGAGCAGCGGCGTGTAGCTGCGCCGCGGCAGCACGACGGTGACGTGCGTGCCCGGCTGCGCCGCCTCGGCGCTGGCCAGCTCGGCGGCGCAGCGGGCCACCCGGCGGTCCGGGCAGTTGATGAAGTCGAGCACGACGCCCCGGTCGGTCCGGGACCATTCCTCGCGCAACTGTTCCGCCTGCGCGTTGTCGATGACGAAGTGCACCGCGCGCAGCGTGGTGGGCCGCAGGCTGCGGGCGTAGCGCAGCGCCGCGATCGTGGCCAGGTCGAAGCTGTCCACCAGCACGTAGACGACGCGGCGGGTGTACTTGGGCGGCTCCGGTGGCTTGGGCCGGTCGCCGATCCGCTCCAGGACCTGCGATTCCATCCGGTACTCCCGGTTCAGCCGGATGAAGGCGTACACCCCGATCGGGAAGACGACCACCACCAGCCAGGCGCCCTCGTTGAACTTCACGATCGCGAAGATCACCACCACCAGGGAGGTGAACACGCCCGCCACGAAGTTGATGACCCGCCGCCAGCGCCAGCCCGGCTCCTTCGTCCTGGTGTGGTAGCGGACCATGCCGAAGCCGGCCATGGAGAAGCCGGTGAACACGCCGATGGCGTAGAACGGCACCAGGTTGTTGGTGTTCGCCCCGACCACCAGCAGCAGCGCGACGGCCAGGATCGTCAGCACGATGATGCCGTTGGAGAAGACCAGCCGGTGGCCCCGCTTGCTCAGCCAGCGGGGCAGGAACGAGTCCTCGGCCACGAAGCTGGACAGGAACGGGAAGCCGCTGAAGCTGGTGTTGCCGCCGGTGAACAGGATGGTGATGGCGCCCGCCTGGACCAGGTAGTACAGGAACTTGCCCACCGGGGCCGACCCGAAGATCAGCCCGGCCTCCTGGGAGACCACGGTGGGCACGCCGCTGGCGTAGGGCACCGCGTGGGTGACGTGCGCGAACCAGGAGATACCAGCGATCAGGAAGGCGACGATGCTGCCCTGGGTGATCAGGATCTGCCGGGCGTTCTTGCTCTCCGGGGGACGCAGCGTGCTGACCGCGTTGGACACCGCCTCGATCCCGGTCAGCGAGGAACCGCCGTTGGCGAAGGCGCGGGCCAGGATCAAGATGGCGGCGAACGAGTACAGCCCGTTCCAGTGGTGCCCGATGGTCACCGTCCCGGCGTGCCAGGGGACATGCGACAGCCCGCCGAACGCCTCACGGACCAGTCCGACGAGGATCATCAGCCCGACCGAGCCGGAGAACAGGTAGGTGGGGAGGGCGAAGACCTTGCCGTTCTCCCGCACCCCGCGCAGGTTCACGAAGGCCATGATCAGGGTCGCGGCCACGGCGATGAGCAGCAGCGTCGTCGTGTCCCCGAGCGGCTTGCCCAGCGCCGGGAAGGTTGACAGCACCGCGGCACTGCCGGCCGCGGTCTGCACGGCCACGGTCACGATGTAGTCGATCATCAGCGCCACGGCGGCCACCTGCGCCACCCGGGGCCCGAAGTTCTCCCGGGCCACCACGTACGAGCCGCCGGCCCGGGTGTAGACCGAGACCACCTCGCGGTAGGACAGCACCACCACGATGATGCCGAACAGGATCACCCCGGTCATCGGCAGCAGGATGGTGAACGAGGCCAGGCCGAAGAACGGCAGCAGCTCGTGCAGGATCAGCTCCGAGCCGTAGTTGGCCGACGAGATCCCGTCACAGGACAGCACGCCCAGGGCGAGCGGGTTGGACAGCCGCTCGGTACTGAGTTGCTCGTTCACCATGGGCGGGCCAAGCAGCCTGCGCTTCAGCGAGTATCCGAAGCCCTCCGGCAGGTCGGCTGGCCTGCCGAGAAGGCCCACTGCTTTCCGCATCGCCACTCTGGTGCGCCCTTCATTCGCCTGACCTGGCCTTCATACCACCGCAATCCGGCAGCCTTGACCAACCGGGCATTCGGCTGATACCCGCCCGCGAGTCGGCCTAGCCGGGTTTTAACGCAGCCTTAGTACGGCCACTCAGCCGATACCGAACCACCCCAGCACCGTGAACCCCAGCAGCAACAGGCTCATCGCCGAGATGGCCAGGGTGCACAGGGTGGCGGCGACCCGGAACACCGGCCCGTTCGCGGCGCGGCCCAGCACGCTGCGCCGGTTGGTCAGGATGAGGATGTAGGCGAGGATGACCGGGGTCACGATGCCCTGCAGCACCTGCGTGCCGATCAGCAGGGTGATCAGGTTGATCGGGGTCAGCGCGAGGGCCGCGCCGATGATGACCTGCACGGTGAACAGGCCGAGGAACAGCCGGGCCTCGGTGAACCGGCGGGAGACCGAGCGCTCCACCCCTACCGCCTCGCTGATCGCGTACGCGCTGGACAGCGGGACCACCGCCCCGGCCAGCGCGGACGCGCCGATCAGCCCGAAGGCGAAGAGCAGCTCGGCGGCCGGCCCGGCCACCGGGCGCAGCGCCGAGGCCGCCTCCTTGGCCGAGGTGAGCGGGCCGCTGCCGCCGATCGCCGCGGCGGTGGCGATGATGATGGTGACCGAGATAACGCAGGCGAACAGGGCCCCGGAGATCGCGTCTATCCGGGCCCGCGGGTAGTCGGCCACGTCGGCGCCCTTGTCCACCACCCCGGCCGCCGCGTACAGCTGCATGTACGGGCTGACCGTGGTGCCGATCAGGGCCACGCCCAGCAGCAGGAAGCTCCTGGTGTACAGAAAGTGGGGGATGACCAGGTTGCTGCCCACCTGGGCCCAGTCCGGATGGCCGAGCACGGCGGCGACCGGGTAGGCCAGGAAGGCCAGCGACAGGATCAGGAAGACCCGCTCGGCATAGCGGTAGGAACCGAACACCACGAGCGCCCAGATGGCCACCGCCGCGATGGGGATGATCACGTACCGGCTGACGCCGAGCAGCTCGAAGGCGGCGCCGATCCCGGCGAACTCCGAGACCACCAGGCCGGTATTGGCCAGCAGCACGCAGGCCAGCGCGACCCCGGTGAGCCGGAGACTGAACTCCTCCCGGATCAGCGCGGCCAGGCCCTTGCCGGTGTGGGTGCCGAGCCGGACGGCCATCTCCTGAACCAGCACCAGCGCGATGGTGACCAGCACCATGAAGAACAGCGTCCGGTAGACGAACTGGGATCCGGCCGAGGCGTAGGTGGCGATGCCGGCCGCGTCGTTGCCGGCGTTGGCCGCGACCACCCCCGGCCCGGCGATGGCCAGGATCATCCACAGCCGGCCGCGGCGGGACCGGATGAGCCGCACCCCGCCCCCGCGGACCCGGGTCCACGAGGTCATCCCGCGCCACGTCCCCGGCCGGGCCTGATCCAGCTCGGCGCCCTCCTGCTCCTCCTGCGCCGTCATTGCAGCAGCCTCGGGAAGCGCAGCCGCCCGTGCCCGGGCACCAGGGCGTCGAGCACGTCGTCGGCCAGGATCCGGCCCAGCGGCCGGCCTTGTCCACCACCAGCAGCGAGGACCGGCGTGATTCCACCAGTTCGGTGGCCACCGTGTCGAGGTCGGCGTCGGGCGGCAGGGTGACCGGTGGGCTGTCCGGGTCGAGCAGCTCGCTCAGCGGCTGGCCCGGCTCGGCGACCAGCAGCTCGAAGGTGCCGAGGTCGCCGATCAGCCGCCCGTCCGCGTCCAGCACCGCGACCGAGTCGATCTCGGTCCGGTGCCCGGTCTGGGCGGCCAGCCGCTGGCTGACCCGCGCTACCGTCTCCTCGGGGGCGGCGGAGGCGATCACGCTGGTCATGATGCCACCGGCTTCGTCGCCCGGGTAGCCGAGCAGCTTGACCAGCTCCCGCTGCACCGCCGGGGGCATCCGGGCGAGCAGCGTGGCCTGCTCGTCCGCGTTGAGGTCGCGCAGCGCATCCACCGCCTCGTCGGGTTCCATCCGCGCGATCAGGTCGGCTGCCTGGGCCGGCCGCAGCTCCCGCAGCAGCGCGGTGAGCTCGGGCGGTTCCATTTCCTCCAGGGCGTCCGCGGCCAGGTCGTCATCCAGGCTGTCGAGCACCTCCTGGCGGCCGGGCCGGCCCAGCCCCTCCAGCACGTCGGCCAGTTCGGCCGGGCGCAGCCGGCGCAGGGCGGTGTGCGGGGTACGCAGCTTCACCGCTGCGGGCGTCTCCGCCGAGCCGGCCCCGAATGACTCGATCGCGGACCAGTCGATGACCCGGTCCGGCGTCGGGTGCCAGCGGAACCGCTTCGGCCCCAGCCGGCGCAGCAACGTCTGCAGGCTGACGTCCACGCCCACCAGGTGGATCCGGTCACCGACCTGGGCCAGGTACAGGTCAGCAGCCCGGATCACCTGCACCTCATCGGTGTCTACCAGCTGGTGGTCGAGGATGTCCCGGGCCAGCAGCACCTCCCCCTCGCGCCGGGCGAACTCGCGCAGGTCCACCCGGGCGGTCCGCAGCGTGACCGAGCGCCGGTGCAGCCGGTCGATGGCCGCGGCGTCCAGGAACGCCCGCCGCCGGCCGACCCGCAGCACGATGCCGGTCACCACCGGGTACGTCTCCCCGCCGTGCACCTGCGCGACCAGGTCGCTGACCTCACCTACCTCATCCCCGGCCTGATTGAGCACCGGGCGGCCGATGAGCCCGGCCAGCGACACGATGTCCTGCCGGAGCTGGCGGGAGGCCAGGGCCTGCGGCGAGGGCTGGATGAGGCGTTGGGCGATCATGGGCCGGGCGCGGCGCGGCTGCGCGGGGTCCCGGCGGCTGCCAAAGAACCGGTCGGACACAGCAACCTCCTGTGCTCGGCCGGCTGTCCCGTTAGCCGGGCGAGCGCCCAGGGCTGGGACGGCCAGCCGGAGACGGACGGGTGAGCGTGTGCTTCCCGGCGACCCGGCCCGCGGTGGCGGCCGCGATCGCCGGGGCGGTACTGGGGGGATCGCCCAGCATGGCCGTCACCTCCTCGCTCCAGCTTCGGGCAGGAGCCTAGCCCGACCTGTTGACCCTACCCCGGTCAGCCGGGCTAAGCGTCATTACCAGCGGCAATACGGGCATCCTGGGTTCACCGCCGGGATGCTTTCGGTTCATCACGCCGGTCGGGCCGCCGCGTGGCGGCGGATGGAACACTGGCGGTTTCGCCCGTGCTCAGTGGCGTGCGGCCCGGCTGAGCACGGCGGCCGTCCGGCCCGCCCCCGGCCCGGCCGCGTACCATGCCCAACGCCCCGTCGGCTCCCGTCACACCGCGGCCCGCTGGTCGCCGAGCGCGGCGATCTCCGCGGGCGGGTAACCCAGCTCGGCCAGGATCGCCCCCGTGTCCTGGCCGGGCGCGGGCGGCGGTGCGGGGTGCGCGGCCGGGGTCCGGCTGAACCGGGGCGCGGGCGCCGGCTGGACCACCCCGGCCACGTCGATGAAGGTGCCCCGGGCCGCGTTGTGCGCGTGGCCGGGCGCGTCGGACATGCTCAGCACCGGCGCCACGCAGGCGTCCGTACCGGTGAACACCGCTGCCCACTCGGCCTGGGTCCGCTGCCCGAAACGCGCGGTGAAGGCGGCCCGCAGGGTGGGCCAGCCCGCCCGGTCGTACTGGGCGGGCAGCGTCGCCGGGTCCAGCCCGAGCCCGGCCAGCAACGCGGCGTAGAACTGCGGCTCCAGGGCGCCGACGGCGACGTAGCGGCCGTCCGCGGTCTGGTAGCTGTCGTAGAACGGGGCGCCCCCGTCGAGCAGGTTGCTGCCGCGCTCGTCCTGCCAGCCGCCGGCCGCCCGGAGGCCATGGATGAAGGTGGCCAGCAGGGCCGCGCCGTCCACCATGGCCGCGTCCACCACCTGGCCGCGGCCGGACCGCTCGCGTTCCAGCAGGGCGGCCAGGACGCCGACGGCGAGCAGCATGCCACCACCGCCGAAGTCGCCCACCAGGTTCAGCGGAGGCACCGGTGGCTGGCCGGCCCGGCCGATGGGGTCGAGCGTCCCGGCCACCGCGATGAAGTCGATGTCGTGCCCGGCGGCCGTGGCCAGCGGGCCATCCTGGCCCCAGCCGGTCATCCGCGCGTAGATCAGCCGTGGGTTGCGCTCCAGGCAGACGTCCGGCCCGAAGCCGAGCCGCTCGGCGACCCCCGGGCGGTACGCCTCGACCAGCACGTCGGCCTGGCCGGCCAGCCGGTGCAGCACCGCCAGCCCGGCCGGGTCCTTGAGGTTCAGCCGGATCGACCGGCGTCCCCGGACCAGCGGGTCAGCAGGCGGCACGACCGGATGCCCGGCCGTGGCGGGCCGGTCCACCCGGATCACCTCAGCCCCGAGGTCGGACAGCACCATGCAGCCGAACGGCGCCGGGGCCAGGCTCTCCAGTTCGACGACCCGCACTCCCTGCAACGGCCCCATCGCGCCTCCCATCGCTGCCTGCCGGCAGCCTAGTGCCGCCCGGTTGGAAGGCCGGGCAGCGGCCATGCGCTGCCTGGCGGCAGGTGGGAGGAATGGCCTGGCCGGCGTCACGGACGCCGGTAACACGGACGCCGGTAACAGTGTCACCGCGGTGCGAAGTGGGCCTGCTGCGCGGTGCGTTGGGTCAGCGCGGTGCGAATGTGGGCCTATAAGGCCCAGAAATGACCGCGCTGATGAAATGCACCGCGCTGTCCGGAGGGCGGGAGCCCGTGCCTGGAGGGAAGGTGCTGGGGGCGGCCCGCAACGGCCGGTGACCGGTTCGGCCCGGCCGGTCAGGAGCCGCCGGACACACTCTGCGGCAGTCCGGCGGACGGGGTCAGGTTCTGCGCCGGAGCCTGCAGCGAGGCGCCGTCCCGGGTGCCCGACGACCCACCGCCCGCCGTCTGGCCGGAGCCGCCGTCCGTGCCTTGACCGGAACTGCTGCCGCCCGCGGTCTGCCCGGACCCGGTGGCACCGGACCCGGCCGTGCCGGAGCCGGACTGGGCCGCCGATCCGGCCGCGGATCGCGCGGCGGCCCGGGCGGCCGCGGCGGACGCTCCGGGCAGGTGACTGAGCACGACGGCCACGACCGCCGACCCGGCCAGCGCGGCCACCCCGATACCTGCGGTGAGCCGCCGCACCTGGCGCATCCCGTCCGCCCGGGCGGCCAGGGCGAACCGCACGTCACGCTGCTGCATCCCCACCTCCGTCACGGCCGCGCCGGGACGGCCGTCACGGCCGCTCCGCAGCACCCGGCCGCCGCCACCCACCACAGGCGCCTGCCGGTACTAGGAAACCCCGGCCAGCTGAAGGCCAGCTGCAAGCGGTCCAGGAAACGGCTGTGCGCCGTCCGCGCGGCCACGAGCCGACCCGGCGGCCCACTACCGACGTCGGCGGGTCAGCCACAACCGGCGTCGGCGGTCGGCTGGGCCGGAGTCCGGGGTCCGGCGGTCGGCTGGGCCGGGGTCCGGGGGCCGGCCGGGCCGGGGTCCGGCGGTCGGCTGGGCCGGGGTCCGGGGGCCGGCCGGGCCGGGGTCAGCTGGGCCATTCGTGCTCGGGGTCGGTGAGGCGGGCGAAGGGGCGCAGGTTGGCCAGGCTCTCACCGCGCTTGACCCGCCATGCCCACTCCCGGCGGATCGACGAGGCGAAGCCGATGGCCAGGGCCGGGTCGAAGTTCTCGTCGGAGTAGGTGAGCACGCAGCCCAGGATCCGGTCGACCTCGGCGGTGTCCACCGCGCCGAGCGGCAGCCGCCCTACCAGGTAGACGTCGCCTGCCGGATCCAGCGCGAAGTGGACCCCGTACATCCGGCCGTTGCGCTCCAGCAGGAACCGGTAGAACCGGCCGTGGTCCTCGTCCGGCTGGCGGCAGAAGAACGCTTCCACGTGCAGGCTGTGCCGCCCGGCGATCAGCCAGGTCATGGTGGCCAGCTTGTGCCGGCCCTCCAGCCGGACCAGGTAACTGCCGCGCTGTGGGGACTCCCAGTCGAGGCCGAGGTCGGTCAGGGCCACTTCGATAGCCACCGCCGCGGTTTCCTGAGGCAGCGCGCCCGGATCTTCGTTGGGTATGCGGGCTGTTCCGGGGGCTGGCTCGGTCATGATTCCTTATCCTGCCGCATCCGCGGGCGGCGGCTGGAACCGGCGCCGGCCGTCCGGAGCCGGGCGTCAGGACGGTAGCGCGCGGCTGAACGGGGCCGGAGCCGCCACGTCGCTCATCGCGCCGGCGTAGACGGCGAGCAGCCGGTCCACCGTCCGCGACCAGCCGAAGCGGGAGGCATGCGCGACGCTGCCCGCCGCCAGCGACTCCCGCCACCGCGGCCTGGTGATCAGCTCGCGCAGCGCCCGCGCGTAACTGGCCGGGTCGTGCCCGGCGACCAGCACCCCGGACCGGCCGTGCCGGACCGCGGTGCGCAGCCCGCCGACCGCCGCGGCGATCACTGGCGTGCCGCAGGCCTGCGCCTCGACCGCCACCAGCCCGAACGATTCGGAGTACGAGGGCACCATCACCACCGTCGCCGCCCGGTACCAGTCCGCCAGCTCCGGCTGCGGGCAGGGCGGTTCCAGCCGGACCAGGTGGGCGATGCCCAGGTCGCGGGCGAGCTCGGTGAGGCCGTCGGGGTCGGCCCGGCCGGTCCCGCTCGGGCCGCCGACGAACGCCAGGGTCAGCCCGGCGGCCAGCTCCGGCTCGTCGGCGACCAGCTGGGCCGCGGCGCGCAGCACGATGTCCGGGGCCTTGAGCGGCTGCACCCGCCCGGCGAACACCACCACCGTTCCCTCGGCGGGCAGCCCGAGCCGGCGCCGGGCGGCCGCGGACGAACCGGGCCGGAACACCGACAGGTCCACGCCCGGGTTCACCGTCCAGACCCGGGCGGGTTCCGCCCCGTACATGCCGATCAGCTGGCGGGCCTCCTCGCCGGTGTTGGCGACCAGCCGGTCGGCGGCCGCCACCACCTCGGTCTCGCCGCGCAGCCGCAGTTCCGGCTCGGCCGCGTCACCCCGGGCCAGCGCCGCGTTCTTCACCCGGCCCAGCGTGTGCATCGACTGCACCAGCGGGACGCCCCAGCGCTGCCGGGCCACCAGCCCGACCTGGCCGGAGAGCCAGTAGTGCGCGTGCACCAGGTCGTAGCGGCCGGGGTCGTGCGCCGCCTCGGCGCGCAGCACCTCGAAGGTGAACTGGCACAGCTGGGCCGGCAGATCGGTCTTGTCGAGCTCCTCGAAAGGGCCCGCGGGCACGTGCCGGACCAGCACGCCCGGGACCAGCTCGGCCAGCTGCGGGGCATCCCGCGAGACGGCCCGGGTGAAGATCTCGACTTCGACACCGCGGTCCGCCAGAAGCTTGGCCACTTCCACCACGTAGACGTTCAGGCCCCCGGCGTCTCCGGTGCCTGGCTGTTCTAGCGGTGAGGTATGGACGCTGATAGTCGCGATCCGCCTGGGGAAGCGTCGCGGCACGGGCATGCACCTCCGATGAGCTAACTACGTGATCCACCACGATGTTCCCCGAGTCGCGCCATTGTGCCCGGGTGGAGGGGGCTTAGGGCCCGGCGCGCGCCCCGGTCGCGGGCCGCTAGGCTCGGCTCATGGCGACGCTGGTGCTGCTGCGGCATGGGGAAAGTACGTGGAACGCGGAGGGCCTGTTCACCGGCTGGGTGGACGTGGGGCTGTCGGAGCGGGGGGCGGCCGAGGCGGTGTCCGGCGGCCAGCTGCTCCGCGACGCGGGCGTGCAGCCGGACCTGGTGCACACCTCGGTGCTGACCCGGGCCATCCAGACGGCCAACCTCGCGCTGGAGGCGGCCGGGCTGCTCTGGCTGCCGGTGCGCCGGTCCTGGCGGCTGAACGAGCGCCACTACGGCGCGCTGCAGGGCAAGAACAAGGCGCAGACCCGGCAGGAATTCGGCGACGAGCAGTTCATGCTCTGGCGGCGGTCCTACGACGTGCCGCCGCCCCCGCTGGCCGATGACGACCCGCACTCCCCGGTGAGCGACCCCCGCTACGCGACGCTCCCGCCGGACCTGTTCCCCCGCACCGAGTGCCTCAAGGACGTGCTCGGCCGCCTCATGCCCTACTGGCAGGACGCGATCGTGCCCGACCTGGCGGCGGACCGGACCGTGCTGGTGGTCGCGCACGGCAACTCGCTGCGCGCCCTCGTCAAGCACCTGGACGGCATCTCCGACGATGAGATCGCGGGCCTGAACATCCCGACCGGCATCCCGCTCGTTTACGAGATCGGGGCGGATTTCCGGCCCAAGGTGCCGGGCGGGCGCTACCTCGACCCGGAGGCCGCGGTGGCCGCGGCGCAGGCGGTCGCCAATCAGGGCCGCTGACCGCGGCGCGCCGCCCGGTTTGGGCCGCCCGGCCCGGGAATGCCCGGCGGCGGAACTGACTGCGGCGTGGCGCAGGCATGTCGGCGCGCGGGCCACGTCATGAACAGCTGGGGAACACGGCCACTGTGAGCCGTCGGCTGAGGCGATTGCAGCTGGTCCCGCATACCATCGACATGTGTGCGCGCAGGTGACGGTGATCATGGCTGGGTGCCGGGACGCTGGTGGTCACGTCTGGAGGGCCTGCACAGCATGAAGATCCGGAAGGCGGCCAAGGCCCAGCAGGTGCTGGAACTCTCCCCCTCCCGTCGCCCGCCCGCCCGGCTGCCGGCCGGGATTGCGGCTGTGCTGTCGGTGCTGTCCTCCTCTGCCGTGGTCATCGACAGCGAGGACCGCGTGCTGCGGGCCAGCGCGGCGGCGCGGCAGTTCGGCCTGGTCAAGGGAGACCGCCTGATGGTGGGCGAGTTGCTGGCCCTGGCCCGGCAGGTGCGCCGTGACGGCGAGATCAGGGAAGGCGAGATCGAGGTCGCGGGTACCCGGTTCGGCGGGCAGACCACGAGCTTCGCGGTCCGCGTCGCCCCGCTCGGGTCCGGGATCGGTGGCGGCGGCCTGGTGCTGCTGCTGGCCGAGGATCAGACCGAGAGCCGGCGGGTCGAGGAAGTGCGCCGCGACTTCGTGGCCAACGTGAGCCACGAGCTGAAGACGCCGGTCGGCGCGCTGGCGCTGCTGGCCGAAACGGTCGAGGACGCCGCGGACGACCCGGAGGCGGTCCGCCGGTTCGCCGGGCGGATGCGCCAGGAAGCCTCCCGGCTGACCAAGCTGGCCCAGGACCTGATCACGCTGTCCCGGATCCAGGCCGCCGAGCCCATCCCGGACCCGATCCCGGTCGATCTCACCCTTGTGGTGGCCGAGGCGCTGGACCGGTGCCGGATGAAGGCCAGCGCGCACGGCATCGAGCTGGCGGCGGCCGGGGACCCCGGGCTGACCGTGTACGGCGACGAGGACCTGCTGGTCAACGCGCTGCGCAACCTGCTGGAGAACGCGGTCGCCTACAGCCCAGAGCAGACCCGCGTGGTGGTCACCACCACCCGGGTGAAAGACGACGTAGCCGAGGTCAGCGTGGCCGACCAGGGCATCGGCATCCCGCAGCGTGACCTGGAGCGGATCTTCGAGCGCTTCTACCGGGTTGACCCGGCGCGGTCCCGGGCGACCGGCGGCACCGGGCTCGGCTTGGCCATCGTCAAGCATGTCACGGCGGCCCATGGCGGGAAGGTGACCGTCTGGAGCAAGGTCGGCGAAGGCTCGACCTTCACCTTGCGGCTGCCGATCGCCACCCGTCCGTGGGCGGCGGCCGGGAACCCCCTGCCGCCCACAGCGTCATCCGCCATGGAGGCCCCGTGACCCGCGTGCTCGTTGTGGAAGACGAGGAATCGTTCAGCGACGCCCTGTCCTACATGCTGCGTAAGGAGGGGTTCGAGGTGGCGGTCTGCCCGACCGGCCCGGACGCGCTCGACGTGTTCGACCGGGACGGCGCCGACCTGGTCCTGCTCGACCTCATGCTGCCCGGGCTGCCCGGCAGCGAGGTGTGCCGGACGCTGCGCGAGCGGTCCAATGTCCCGGTGATCATGCTGACCGCCAAGGACAGCGAGATCGACAAGGTGGTCGGGCTCGAGCTGGGCGCGGACGACTACGTCACCAAGCCGTTCTCCTCCCGCGAGCTGGTCGCGCGGATGCGGGCGGTGCTGCGGCGCCGCGGCGAGCCGGAGGACGCGGCCGTGTCCACCCTGGAATCCGGCCCGGTCCGGATGGATGTGGACCGGCACGTGGTCACCGTGCGCGGAGAGCAGGTCCAGCTGCCGCTCAAGGAGTTCGAGCTGCTGGAGGTGCTGCTGCGCAACACCGGCCGGGTGCTGACCCGGATGCAGCTGATCGACCGGGTGTGGGGTGCCGACTACGTCGGCGACACCAAGACGCTGGACGTGCACATCAAGCGGCTGCGGGCCAAGGTGGAGACCGACCCCGGCAACCCGCGGCACATCATCACGGTCCGCGGGCTCGGCTACAAGTTCGAGCCGGGCAGCTGACCCGGCCGGCCTGCCGCCCCGCGCTGGCCGCTGGGGTCAGGGCCGTCGGCAGGTCAAGGCGTGGCGCTGGGCGATGGGGACGAGGATGAGACGGCGCCCTTCCTGTGGCGCTTGCCGGACGGCGTCGCGGACGGCGACGCCGGGGGCGGCGAATAGGTCTCCAGGTACTGCGCCTTCGCGAGCACGGGGACGGTTATCCGTTTGGTCCCGGCGTTCTGGAACGAGAAGACCATCGTGATGGTGCCCCCGCTGGCCAGGGAGTGCTTCAGGCCCTGCAGGACGATGCGGGGCACCGGGCCGCTGAGCAGCACCGTCGAGTTCCGCCCGACGGTCACACCGCCGCTGGGCAGGCTCACCGAGCTGGCCGTACCCGGCGCTGAGACGCTGACCAGCCGGTCCCGCGGCCCGGTGTTGATCACCACGGCGAAGGCACCCGCCGCGCTGCCCGCGGGCAGCGCCGCGCCGGGGGGCGGCCCCAGCACGAACACGTCGCGGATCCCGATGAACCCGGATCCGGTGGCGGCCGGCAGTGAGACGTTGGCCCCGTCGTTGGTCGGATGCCACTGCAGCACCGGGGCGTTGTTTCCCGCCTCGCACCCGGCCAGTACCGGGATGACGGCCGCGACCGCCAGCGCGGCGATCCGGCGCAGCCGCCCAGGCCGCGCTGTCATGGGCCGCAGCAGCATCGGGTGCTCTCCTCAATAGGTTGGTAAGCGACACCGGGGACGCCGCACAGCGTATCGGCCCTGGGCGCGGCAGCCGACGCCGGCCCGCCAGCCTGGGGCCGGGTGGGCGGCCGGTGGTGTGCCGGACGGCGCGGTGGCCTGGGGGCGCGGTCGGTGCTGCCCCGCTAGGCCGAAGCCGCCGGGATCAGCCTCCGGTTGGTGGATGAGCGGGGCACCTCGTCGACGTGCCCGGCGCCCCGCCCCGCCCCAAGCTGCCCAACAGCCCAGGACGGGAAGTCGATCGCGTTATCAGCGAGGGGCCCGTAGTGCACTAGAGCCTCGCCCGCAGCGCACCGGGCCGGCCCGGCCCTTGAGGGCTGCTGCTGGCCAGCGCGCGCAGGCTGTCCTCCAGCTTGATGCCGGGCCGCAGGTTACGTTGCAGCCGCACCGAGCCGTCCCGGTAGACCAGGACGAGAGTGAGCCCGGCAGGCTGGTAGACGCCTCGGAGCGCGGCGTTCGTGTCCTGGATGAGGTGGCTGGCAGCCATCCCGCGCTGCTGGGCCAGGGCCCGCACCTGGGCCAGCGTGCTCCCGGCGGTCACGAAGTACAGCCGGACCTGGGCCGCGCTGGCCTGAGCGGCCAGTTCCCGGGCCACGGCCTCGCACCCACAGCGGGACGGCACGAGCGCCAGCGCCGACGGGCGCAGCGCGCGGAGCCGCACCCGCCTGCTGCCGGCCAGCACCGTAGCGTCCGGCAACTGTTTCCCCTGGCTGGGGGCACGGGTAGTCGGCCGTGGCGTGCTGGTGGCCACGGTGGGGGCCGGCCCGAACCGGCGGGTGGTGAACATCGTCAGCAGCGTGCCGGTCAGCAGGGTCAGCGCCAGGCAGCTGGCGAGCAGCGGCAGCACCATGCCGTCCTGCAGCAGCGGGCCGCCGAGCCGGCGCAACCGCCGGTGCCGCCGCCGGGCCCGGAGTTCACGGTGGTAGGCCTGGACATCGCGGTCGAGTTCGCGGGCGTCATCGGGGATCTCGACG
This sequence comes from uncultured Actinomycetes bacterium, assembly GCA_963837515.1. GTDB lineage: Bacteria > Actinomycetota > Actinomycetes > Streptosporangiales > Streptosporangiaceae > RYN-230. The sequence goes on along the minus strand of CAWINT010000004.1, from coordinate 111,674 downwards.
TCCACCCGGGGCAGCCCATATTCGTCCCGCTCCGGGTCCCCACCTGTGTTCACGAGCATCTTCTCCGGCGTACGCAGCCTCGTTGCCTCCAGTATGTGCCGGCGGGCAGCCTCTTGGCACTGGCCGGCCTGCTAACTGGGGCGTCCGCCGTCCGCCGTCCCGGTGCCTTCGCCGGGGGGAGTTCCGGCCCGGCGGGGGCGGGCCGCGACGAAATCAGCAGGAAATGCGACAATAGCTAGCAGGAGTCGGCTGGGCGGTCCGGCTCCGTCCAAGCGGCCGGGCCGGAGCGCGGCGAGACGGCGGGCCGTTTTGCAAGCCTGGAAAAGGCCGGTTGACCTGCACGTTTACCGTTAACGTCAGGTGAAGTGCCCCGTTGGTCGTGCTAAGATTGCTTTAGCGGAAGGGGTATGTGCCACATGACTTTTAAGGTCGGCGACACGGTCGTCTACCCCCACCATGGGGCTGCTCGGATCGAAGAGATCGAGACCCGTTCGATCAAGGGGCAGGACAAGGCCTACCTGGTTCTAAAGGTCGACAAGGGTGACTTGACGGTCCGCGTTCCCGCGGACAACGCCGAGCTGGTCGGTGTGCGGGACGTGGTCGGGCAGGAGGGACTGGAGAGGGTGTTCGAGGTGCTGCGCGCCCCGCACACCGAGGAACCGACCAACTGGTCACGGCGCTACAAGGCCAACCTGGAGAAGCTGGCGTCCGGCGACGTCAACAAGGTGGCGGAGGTGGTCCGCGACCTCTGGCGCCGGGACCGGGAGCGCGGTCTGTCCGCGGGTGAGAAGCGGATGCTGGCCAAGGCCCGGCAGATCCTGGTGAGCGAACTCGCCCTGGCCGAGAAGACCAACGAGGACAAGGCTGAGGCGCTGCTCGACGAGATCCTCACCTCCTGACCCTTCGCGGCATCGAGGTGGCCGGTCAGCTGCCACGGGTGGGCATCGGTACCGATGTCCACCCGTTCGGTGCTGGGCGGCCACTGTATCTGGCGGGCCTGTTCTGGCCGGGGCATGATGGCCTGGCCGGTCACTCCGACGGTGACGTCGCGGCGCATGCGGCGTGTGACGCGCTGTTGTCCGCGGCTGGCCTGGGCGATCTGGGTGCCAACTTCGGCACCGCCGACGCGCAGTGGGCCGGAGCCTCCGGGGTTTCACTGCTCCAGGCGACGGCCGGCCTGGTGGCCGGGGCGGGATTCCTGATCGGCAACGTAGCGATCCAGGTCATCGGCGAGCGGCCCAAGCTGGCTCCGCGCCGCGCAGAAGCGCAGAAGGTGCTGTCCGAGGCCCTGGGCGGAGTTCCGGTCAGCCTGGCCGGCACCACCACGGATGGCCTCGGCCTCACCGGCCGCCGGGAAGGGCTGGCCGCGGTCGCTACCGCGCTGATCGTCGCGCAGTTGCCGTCCTGATCGCGGCGCCGTCCTGATCGCCGCCGTGCGGATCGCGGCGCCCGTGCGGCCTCAGTCCTGCGGGTAGAGCCGGTCACCGTAACTAGGGCCGTAATGCTGTTCCAGTTCCGTCACCGTCTCGCCCGCGTCCGGCTGGACGCTGGCCACGATGCGCGCGGTGGACGGCAGCGCCTCCGGGTTCCAGCTCGCCGGGTCCCACAGGGCCGCGCGCAGGAATGCCTTCGGGCAGTGATAGAAGACCTCCGTCACGCTGACCAGCAGCGCGAGCCGGGGCCGGCTGCCGCGGACGGCCAGGTCGGCAAAGAACGGCGCGTCCCGGAGCAGCCGGGCCTGCCCGTTGATGCGCAGCGTGTCAGCCCGGCCGGGCACCAGAAACAGCAGGCCCACCTGGGGGTTGCTGAGGATGTTGCGGTAACCGTCGGCCCGGTTGTTGCCGGCCCGGTCCGGGATGACGATCGTGGTGTCGTCGAGGACCCGGGTGAACCCCGGCGGATCGCCTTTGGGGGACACGTCACAGCTGCCATCCGCCGCAGCCGTCGCCATCAGGCAGAACGGCGCAGTGGCCAGCCACTCCCGGTCCCGCGCATGCAGCCGGGTCCGGACTTTGGTGGCCGCCCGCCGGTTCGGCTGGCCAAGGAGCGCGGTGAGTTCCGCGGCGGAGGTCACCTCGGCGAGATCGGTCACAGGGGGCATGGCATCCTCCGGCTGGCTGGGCGGCTCAGTCCACCCTAATCAGCCGGGCCGGACATTCAGGAATCGTTTTCGGTGTCCTCGTCCGGCGGCGTCGGGGTGCTGCGTAGCCGGTCGAAGTGCGGGGACGGGGCGGGCACCGGGGCCCGCATCGGCTGGTGCGGGACGTGGATCGTACCCGAGGCGGAGCCGGCCGGTGGCTCACCGCCCGCTGCCCCGCCGCCCGCTGCCCCGCCGCCCGGTGGCTCACCGCCCGGTGGCTCACCGCCCGGTGGCTCACCACCCGCGTCGCCGCCCCCCGGCGGCGGGCCGCTCGGCTGGGAACTGCCCGCTGGCGGGCCGCCCGGAGCCGGGCTCCCGGGTGGTTGGTTGTCCGGCTCGGGGCCGCCGGGTTCTGGGCTGGCGGGCGGCTCCTCGGCGGGCTGCGGGGTCGGCTGCGCGGGCTCGCCGCGGGCGCCGGTACTGCCGGTGGCGGGCTGCCGGGTGATGGGCTGCCGGGTGATGGGCCGCCGGGCTGCGCGGCGGCTGACGGTCGGCCGCCTGGTGGTGCCGCGGTCGGTGGCCCGGCCGGTGCTGGTCCTGGGGCGGGCGGGCCGGCCGGCTGACCACCGCCAGGCGCTGGTTCGGGCTGCGGGCCGACAGGCGGCACGTCCAGCCGAGCCCGGCCACCTGGTGCTTCGGCGTCGGGTGGGCTGGCGGGGCGGCCGTTGGCGGTCGATCCGCTCGCGGCCGCCGGCCCGGCGACGCCCTCGGGCGGGGTGGCCCGGGCCGGATGACCGGCAGCCGGCTCCTGGCCGTCTCCGGCTGGCCTCCCCGGCGTGCCACTGCCCGCCGACTGGCCGCCGGGCCATCCGACGCCGGTGCCTGCGGGTGCCGCTGCGGCCCCCGTCGTCTGGGTGGGGGTGGCCTCGCTCCCCGTCGTCTGGGTGGCCTCGACGGCCGGCTGGCCCCCGGGACGCTGCTCGGCCGAGGCTGCAGAGCGCGGCGGTTCCGTCGCCGAGGCCGGGGAATCTCCCGACGGGACCGCCGGTGCATCCACAGCCGGTGCCGCGCCCGGCCCGGGGAGCGGTGCCGGAGGTGCGAACTGCGCCGGGATCTGTGTCGTAGCGGGTCGCGGCTCTGGGGCGGGCGTCGGCTCTGGGGCGGGCGTCGGCTCTGGGGCGGGCGTCGGCTCTGGGGCGGGGACCGGCTCTGGGGCGGGGACCGGCTCTGGGGCTGGTGCCGGCTCTGGGGCTGGTGCCGGCGTGGGGGCTGGTGCCGGAGGAACGGCCGCGGCCGGCGCGGTGGGGGCAGCCGCCGGAGCGGCCGGAGGCCCGGCGGGCGCCGGTCCCGCTGCGGCCGGGGCGCCCTGGCCGGCCGGTATGACCGTCATCGCTGACCCCGGTGGGGCAGCCGCGGTGGCCGCTTCCCGGTCGGCCAGGACCGTGCGGACGTTCCGGAACTGCCGCAGCATCGACAGCAGCAGGCTGAAGGCCACCAGCAGCAGAACCCACGGGACCACGGCGACGATGGCCGCGGACAGCCGCCGCGGGAGGTGGGTGCCAGTGGCGTGGACCGCGTCGGCCACGGCCAGCACGGCCAGCAGCACCAGCGTGGTCAGCCACGAGTAGCCGCGGCGCCACCAGCCGGCCCAGCGCAGCAACAGCACCGCGGAACAGGCGACGACCAGCATCGCGTCGAAGATCACCGGGTAGAACCGGGCCAGGCCGGGTGATACCCCGGCGCTCCCGGCGATCGCGCGGATACCTTGATAAGAGAGGACGAACGCGCCCGCCGCCAGCACGACGACCCCAGCGATCGCGGCGATCAGGGCCACCAGCCGGAGCCTGGCGTAGGGGTCAGTGCCCCGGGACCCGTTCGCGGGGGGATGGTCGTTCATGGGGGCTTCGTCGTCCTTCCCTGAGGCCCTCCGCGCATCTGAAAATGCGCCAGCACCTGCTGACGTCAAGGGAGACGATATTGCCTGTGGCGCGTGACTAGGGGAGATTCCCTGCAACCGCAGGTCGGTGGCGTGTTGCGGACCGCCGCCAAGCGGGTCAACGGGACGCGCTCAGCCCGTCGGCGGGGCGCGCCCGGCTACCGTCCCGGCCGCGGCGGCGCGGGTCTATCCGCGCCGGGCAGGGCGGGCTATCCAATAGCCTTTGCAGGGTGACGCTCCGCCTTTACGACACCGCCGCACGCGCGGTCCGCGACTTCGTCCCGCTCATCCCGGGAAATGCGTCGCTGTACCTGTGCGGCGCGACCGTGCAGGCCCCCCCGCATATCGGCCATATCCGGTCCGGGGTGGTCTTCGACCTGCTCACCCGCTGGCTGCGGGCCAGCGGTTACCAGGTCACGTTCTGCCGGAACGTCACCGACGTCGACGACAAGATCATCCGGGTCGCGGCCGCGGACGGTGTGCCCTGGTGGCTGGTGGCCCAGCGGAACGAGCGGGCGTTCAGCCGCGCCTACGCGATACTCGGCTGCGTGCCCCCGGACGTGGAGCCCCGGGCCACCGGTCACATACCGGAAATGATCGTCTTGATGCGGCGGCTCATCGAGGGCGGCCACGCCTACCCGGCCGACGGTGACGTCTACTTCGACGTGCACTCCTACCCGGAGTACGGCGCCCTCTCCGGGCAGCGCCTGGAGCACATGCGGGCCGCCGATGACACTGAAATCCCCGGTGCCAAACGGGACCCCCGCGACTTCGCCCTCTGGAAAGGCGCGAAGCCGGGGGAGCCGTCCTGGGAGACGCCGTGGGGGCCGGGGCGGCCCGGCTGGCACCTGGAGTGCTCGGCCATGGCCACCAAGTACCTCGGCCCCCAGTTCGACATCCACGGCGGCGGTCGGGACCTGATCTTCCCGCACCACGAGAACGAGATCGCCCAGTCCCGCGCGGCGGGCGACCGGTTCGCCCGGTACTGGCTGCACAACGGGCTGGTCGGGGTGGCCGGCGAGAAGATGAGCAAGTCGCTGGGCAACTCGCTGCTGGTGGAAGCCATGGTGGCCGAGGTGCGCCCGGTGGAGCTGCGTTACTACCTGGGCTCGGCGCATTACCGCTCCGGCCTGGAGTACTCGGCCGAGGCGCTGGACGAGGCGGTGGCCGCCTACCGGCGGATCGAGAACTTCGTGATCCGGGCCGCCGAGGTCGCCGGGCCCGCCGGCGAACCGGGTGACGAGCCTGCCGCGCTGGCCGGCGCGCTGGCCACCGCGGAAGCCGTCGGCTCTGGGCCGGCCACCGCCGCGGGGCAGACCGATCCGGCGGTCACGTCGGGCAGCGCGCCCGCCCCCGCGCGGGCCCTGGTGCCGGTGGCCTTCGCCGACGCGCTGGATGACGACCTCGGCATGCCGCAGGCCATGGCAGTACTGCACGAGACGGTCCGGGTCGGGAACAACGCGCTGGCGGCCGGCGACGTGACCACGGTGGGGGCGCGGCTGGCCGAGGTGCGCGCCATGCTCGGCGTGCTCGGGCTCGACCCGCTGGATGAGCCCTGGGCCGCCGCCGAGCCGGCCGGCGACCTGCGCGGGGTGGTCAACGCGCTGGTCAGCGTGGCGCTGGTGCAGCGCCAGGCGGCGCGGGAGCGCAAGGACTACGCCGCGGCGGATGCGATCCGGGACGGCCTGCAGGCCGCGGGCGTGGTCATCGAGGACACCCCGACCGGGCCGCGCTGGGAGCTGAAGCGATGAGTGGATCGGGCGGCGGGGACCGGGCCGGGCGCGGCGGGCGGACCAAGTCCGGCAAGCCCCGTCCCGGCACCGGCGGCTACGGGCGGCGCCGGCTGGAAGGCAAGGGCCCGACGCCGCCGGCCCACCTGCGGCCCGGGCACCCGGCGCAGCGCCGGGCCGCGCAGACGGCCCGGCAGTCCCGCGATGCCGACCGGGCCGAGGCGGAGGCACGGGGACCAGCGGGCCGTTCGGCTGGTTGGGCAGCGGCAGGCGGAGCGGGGGCGCGGAACCGGGGCACGGCCGCGGGCGCGCCGGACGGCCGTTCCGCCGGGCCCCGCGCGGACCGGGCCCGGGGCGCCGGTGACGCCGCCGAGGTGGTGGCCGGGCGGAACGCGGTGCTGGAGTCGCTGCGGGCGCGGGTGCCGGCCACGGCGCTGTACGCCGCGCCCCGGCTGGAGAGCGACTCCCGGGTCAGCGAGCTGATCCGGCTCGCCGCCGACGCGGGGGTGCCGCTCATCGAGGCGGGCCGCGGGGAACTGGACCGGCTCACCGGCGGCGCGGTGCACCAGGGCATCGCGCTGAAGGTCCGCCCGTACGACTACGCCCACCCGGACGACCTGCTGGCCCGGGCGTCCGGGCGGGGCGAGCCACCGCTCATCGTGGCCCTCGACGCGGTCACCGACCCGCGTAACCTGGGTGCGATCGTCCGCTCGGTGGCGGCGTTCGGCGGGCACGGGGTGCTCGTCCCGGCCCGGCGCAGCGCGCAGGTGAGCGCGGGATCGTGGAAGGCGTCCGCGGGAGCGCTGGCCAGGGTGCCGGTGGCCCGGGCGCCGAACCTGGCCCGGGCGCTGGCCGCTTACCAGGAGGCCGGCCTGTTCGTGGCCGGGCTGGACGCGCGGGGGGATACCGTGATCGACGAACTGCCCGTGGCCGACGACCCGCTGGTCCTGGTGGTGGGCTCCGAGGGGCGGGGGCTGTCCCGGCTGGTGGCGCAGCGGTGTGACGTGCTGGCCCGCATCCCCATCGCGGCGCAGGCCGAGTCGCTGAACGCCGGCGTGGCGGCCGGCATCGCGCTGCACTCCGTCGCGGGCCACCGAGCCGCCCGGGCATAGGGTCGTACCGGCGGCGAACGGAGGCGGGTCATGGACCGGGTGCGGATCGGGACGCTGGGCGCCGCCCGGATCACCCCCGTGGCGCTGATCCGGGCGGCCCGGGGCGTGCCCGAGGTGACCGTGACCGCGGTGGCCGCGCGGGACCCGGAGCGGGCTCGCCGGTTCGCCGCCAGGCACCGCATCCGCCGGGTCCACCCGTCCTACGAGGCGCTGATCGACGACCCGGCCGTGGACGCGATCTACAACCCGCTGCCCAACGCGCTGCACGCGCCGTGGACACTGCGCGCCATCGCGGCGGGCAAGCACGTGCTGTGCGAGAAGCCGTTCACCGCCAACGCGGCCGAGGCCGCCGAGGTGGCGGCGGCCGCGAAGGCGGCCGGGCTGGTCGTCATGGAAGCCTTCCACTACCGCTATCACCCGCTGGCGCAGCGGATGCAGGAGATCGCCGGGGCCGGGGCGGCGGGCGCGGGCGGGAGCGGGGAGATCGGGCCGTTGCGCTACCTGGAGGCGGCGCTGTGCTTCCCGCTGCCCCGGTTCAGCGACATCCGGTACTCCTGGGAACTCGCGGGGGGCGCCACCATGGACGCGGGCTGCTACGCGATCAACTGGCTGCGGCTGCTCGGGCCGGGCGAGCCGGAGGTCGTGACCGCCGGGGCCAAGCTGCACGGCGCCCAGGTGGACCGGGCCATGTCGGCGTCGTTCCGGTTCCCGGGCGGGGTGCTGGGCCGGATGACCGCCTCGATATGGTCGGCCCAGGTGCTCCGGCTGGACGCCAAGGCGGTCGGTGACCGGGGCGTGATGCGGGTGTTCAACTGGGTCGCGCCGCAGGCCTACAACCGGCTGTCGGTGCGGGCCGACGGGTACACCCGGCACGAGCGGGTGCGCGGCGAGTCCAGCTACACCTACCAGTTGCGCGCGTTCGCGGGCGCCGTGCTGCGCGGCGAGCCGGTGCCCAGCTCCGCCGACGACGCGGTGGCGAACATGACGGTGATCGACGCCGTGTACCGGGCGGCCGGGCTCCTGCCGCGCGGCACCGGCTGACCGCCACTGGCCCGGGTACTGTTAGCGCGCTATCGTTCGCTATGTGAACAGTACCGGGAGTTCGCCGCCGGCCGGGGCTGGCCCCGGCGGGGTCGCGGCCAGCGACGGGGCGGCAGGCGCGGAGCCCGCGGCGCGCGGCAGCAGCAGCGGCCGCCGCACCGATTTCGTCCAGTCCCTGGACCGTGGGCTGGCCGTCATCCGGTGCTTCTCCTCCGAGCACCCCTCGCTGACCCTGTCCGAGGTCGCCGAACGCACCGGCCTGACCCGGGCGGCCGCCCGCCGCTTCCTGCTCACCCTGCAGGAACTCGGTTATGTCGGCAGTTCCGGGCGGCAGTTCTCGCTCCGGCCCCGGGTTCTCGCGCTCGGCTACGCCTACCTCTCCTCGTTCAGCGTGGCGCAGATCGCCCAGCCGCACCTGGAGGACCTGGCCGAGGAACTGCACGAGTCCTGCTCGGTGAGCGTGCTGGACGGCGACGACATCGTCTACGTCGCGCGGGCCTCGGCCAACCGGATCATGACCATCGCGCTGACCGTCGGGACCCGGCTGCCGCCCTACCCGACCTCGATGGGCCGGGTACTGCTCGCCTGGCTGCCCGAGACGGAACTCGACGCGCACCTGGACCGGGGCCCGCTGCGCCAGCTGACCGAGCACACCGTGACCGACCCGGGCCAGTTGCGGGCCATCCTGGCCGGCGTGCGGGCCAACGGCTGGGCCGCCGTGGACCAGGAGCTGGAGGCCGGGGTGCGGTCCATCGCGGTGCCCATCAGGGACAGCGCCGGCCGGGTCATCGCCGCGATCAACGCGAGCGCGCACGCCGCCCGGGTGCCGATGCGCACCCTGGAGGAGGAGTTCCTGCCCCGGCTGCGGGACGCGGCCCGGCAGATCGACGCCGAGCTCGCCAGCCGGATGGCGGTGGGCGGCCGGGTGGTCCGGTAGGCCTGATCCCGGGGCTCCGGCGGCCGGCGGAAACTCTAGGCGTTGGCCTGGATGTAGCTGGCCAGGGCGGTCTCCGTGGCCGGTGCCGGGCCCGCCGTCCCCGGTATGGCCGACCGGCCCGCCGGGAACTGGCGGGACACCAGCTCGGCCTGGATCTGCTGCAGGTGCGACGGCAGCCCGGCGGCCGGCCCCGGCGCCGCGGCGGCCGGCACGCTGACCCCGGCCAGCACGTCGTCGCTGCGCGGCGTGCTCAGCGTGAGTACGTCGCCGAACCCCGGGGCGGCCGCGTCCCGCCGGGTCAGCGCGGGCAGCTCCCACCGCTGCTGCACCGTCTTGAGGATCGACGTGTGATCCAGCGGGGTGCCGCCGGCCGGCACCCGGAACACGGTGCCCGCCGCGATCAGCGGCGACACCAGCACGGTGGGGACCCGGACACCGAACCGGGTGAAGTCGAAGCCGAACTCGCCCGCGTCCTGGTCCGGCGGGGTGGCGCCGCCCGGCGGCGGCACGTGGTCGTAACAGCCGCCGTGCTCGTCGTAGGTGAGCACCAGCAGGGTCTGCGGCCACCCCGGTCCGCCGCGCAGCGCCTCGTACACGTCGTGGATGAGCTGCTCGCCCAGTGCCACGTCGTAGTTCGGGTGCTGGCTGTTCCCGGTCGAGCCCCAGCTCGGCTCCAGGAAGGTGAACGCGGGCAGGGTGCCCGCCGCCGCGGCCGCGGTGAAGTCGGTGAACACCCCGAAGTGGCTGGCCGCCGCCCCGCTGATGTCGGTGAACGTGTTCCTGGTCAGCGGCGGGGCGTCATAGCCGTAAATGCCCCAGGACAGGCCGTGCGCGTCCAGCAGGCCGAAGATCGACGGCGAGGTGAACGTGTGCGTTTTGTCGTCCATGTGGCCCTGGCTGGTCCCGGCGCAGGCGAACGCCCGGTTCGGCAGCGTTTCGGTCGGCGCGGCGGCGAACCACTGATCGCATACGGCGTAGCCGCGGGCCAGGCTGGACAGCACCGGGAGGGCCTCGGGGGTGAAGCAGCCCATGATGTCGCTGGCGGTGGTGCCGGGCACGATCGACCAGCCGCCTTCCCGGGACTGCCAGCCCAGGGTGTAGGCGAAGTTCCGGACGAACCCGGCCATGCCCGGGACCGTCCCACCGGGCGGCGCAGTGTCGCTGCCGAACAGCTGGTCGTTGGTGGCCAGGTAGCCCTCACCCGGGTCGGCGCCGGGCAGGTAGTAGGCATTCGGGGTGCTGGGCTCGATCTTGAACACGGCCACCGGGGCGCCCGACGCGTCCGGGTTCGACTCGGTGCCGGTCAGCCCTTCGTAGGGCTGCCCGGCCGGGGACACGTTGCCCTGCTCGGCGTACAAGTAGCCCAGCACGTGATCGAAGGACCGGTTCTCCATCATGAGCACCACCACGTGCTGGATCGAGGCCAGGCCGTTGTCACCGGGCAAAGACGCCTCCGCTGCTGCTCGCCGCCATTCCCTGGGGCCCGCGGTCCGGGCGGGGCCGCGGTCCGGGCGGGCCCAGCCCGCCCGGCCACGGAGCGCGGCCACCATCGTGGCACGGACCGGCCGAGGGGCGCAGCGATGCGCCCGGGTAGGGTCGCGCGTATCCGCCGAACCTGGGGAGAACACATGCGCCTCACGAAACTGGAGCACGCCTGCGTCAGGCTGGAGAAGGACGGCGCCACCATCGTCATCGACCCCGCGGCCTGGAGCATGCCCGGGGCGCTGCAGGGCGCCAACGCCGTGCTCGTCACGCACGAGCACTTCGATCACCTGGACGCGGACGGGCTGCGCGCCGCGCTCGACGCCGACCCGGGCCTGGAGCTGTGGACCAACGCCGGGGTCGCCAGCCAGTTCCCGGGCTTCGGCGACCGGGTACACGTCGCCGACCACGGCGACGCCTTCCGGGTCGCCGGCTTCGACGTGCACGCGTATGGGCACCTGCACGCGGTGCTGCACCGGGACATCCCGGTGATCGAGAACACCGGGTTCCTGATCGACGGCTCCGTCTTCCACCCCGGCGACGCGTTCACCGTGCCCGAGGACCCGGTGCGGACGCTGCTGCTGCCGGCCAGCGGGCCGTGGCTGAAGACCGGCGAGATGATCGACTACGCCCGCGAGGTGGCCCCCGAACGTGGCTACGCCATCCACGAGAAGCTGTTCAGCGAGACCGGCCTGATGGTGCTGGGCAACTTCCTGGCGATGTGCGGCGAGGACGAGGACGCTTTCCAGCTGCTGGCGCCTGGGCAGGCGGTCGAGGTCTGAGCCGGTGGTAAGAACGGGGCATGCGCGCTATCGATCCCGCGGAGCGGCGGGCCCGGCTCGGGATCCGGCATCACCTGGCTGGTGCCGCCCGGGCCGCGACCCCGGCTGAGGCGGCCGGCGGAGTCGTCGCGCTGCACGCCACCGACCCGGCCTCGGTGTACCTGGCGCTGGCGGCCCGGTGCGGCCCGCCGCAGGCGCCCCCGGGCGTCGCCACCATCGAGCACGCGCTCTATACCGAGCGGTCGCTGATCCGGCTGCTCGGCATGCGCCGGACCATGTTCGTGGTGCCCACCGGGCTGGCGCCGGTGATCCAGGCGGGCAGCGCCAGTGCCGTCGCCGCAGCGCAGCGCCGCCGGTACGAGCGGCTGCTGGCGGAGGCCGGGCTGGGCGACGGGCAATGGCTGCGCGACGTCGAGGACGCCACGGCGCGGGCGCTGGCCGCGCGGGGTGAGGCGACCGGCGCGCAGCTGGCCGCCGACGAGCCGCGGCTGCGGTCCCAGGTGCTGATGGCCCCGGGCAAGCCGTACGCGGCGCGGCAGTCCATCACGAGCTGGGTGCTGCTGCTGCTCGCCGCGGACGGGCGCATCGTCCGGGGCCAGGCCGGTTCGTGGCTGAGCAGCCAGTGGCGCTGGGTGCCGGCCGCCGCCTGGCTGCCGGACAGCCTGCCCGGCCTGCCACCCAGCTCGGCCCGGGCCGAGCTGGCCCGCCGCTGGCTGGCCGCGTTCGGCCCCGGCACCGAGGCCGACCTGCGCTGGTGGACCGGGTGGACGGCCAGCCAGGTCCGGCAGGCGCTGGCCGCGGTGCAGCCCGCCGAAGTGGACCTGGGCGGGCGCACCGGCCTGGTGCTGGCCGGCGACGGCGGGCCGGTACCGGACCCGGAGCCGTGGGTGGCGCTGCTGCCTGCGCTGGACCCGACCGCGATGGGCTGGTCCGAGCGGTCCTGGTACCTCGGCCCGCACGCCGCGGCGCTGATGGACGCGTCCGGCAATATCGGCCCGACGGTGTGGTGCGACGGCCGGGTGATCGGCGGCTGGGCCTGCCGGCCCGGCGGTGAGGTCGCCTGGCGGCTGCTCGACGACGCGGGCCGGGACACCGCGGACGCCGTCGCCGGGGCGGCGGCCGGGCTCGCCGCGTGGCTGGACGGCACCCAGGTGGTGCCCCGGTTCCGCACCCCGCTGGAGCGGGAACTGTCCCGCTGACCTCGGGCACGACGGTCTGGCCGCGAGTAACGCGATTCCTTCCCTGGAGTGAGCACGCGGTTGCCGGGTAGCGAAGCCGGGCGGCCGGCGGCACGGTGAGGGCAGGCCGCCGGCCGCTTGAACCGAGGAGGGCCGACGATTGAGCGAGGATGTGGCCACCGGCACGGTGCGCACCAAGGTCCCGGCGCGGCTGGACCGGCTGCCCTGGTCGCGCTGGCACTGGATGATCATCGTCGGGCTCGGCACCGTCTGGATCCTGGACGGGCTGGAAGTCACGATCGTCGGCAACATCTCCGCCCAGATGGCCCAGCCGGGCAGCGGCATCCACATCAGCCAGGGCCAGATCACCGGGCTGGGCGCGGCCATGTACGTGGCCGGGGCGTGTGTCGGCGCGCTGTTCTTCGGCTGGCTCACCGACCGGTTCGGCCGCAAGAAGCTGTTCATGATCACTCTGGGGGTCTACCTGGCGGCCACCGCGCTGACCGCGCTGTCGTTCGCCCCGTGGTGGTTCTTCCTGTTCCGCTTCTTCACCGGGTTCGGCATCGGCGGGGAGTACGCGGCGATCAACTCGGCCATCGACGAGCTGATCCCGAGCCGGCATCGCGGCCGGATCGATATCGTCATCAACGGCACGTACTGGGCCGGCGCCGCGGCCGGCGCGCTGCTCACCGTGCCCGCCACCAGTGCCCTGCCCGTCAATATCGGGTGGCGGCTGTGCTTCGGGCTCGGTGTGGTCCTCGGCCTGGTCGTGCTGCTGGTGCGGCGCAACGTGCCGGAAAGCCCGCGCTGGCTGTTCATCCACGGCCGCGGCCAGGAGGCTGAGGACCTGGTCGGCAACATCGAGCACGAGGTGGAACAGGAGACCGGGCGGCGGCTGGGTGAGCCGCACCAGTCCATCACCGTCCACCAGCGCAAGTCGATCGGCTTCGGCGTCATCGCCAAGACGATGTTCGCCCGCTACCCGCGGCGCACCGTGCTCGGCTTCTCGCTGTTCATCGGGCAGGCGTTCCTGTACAACGCGATCACCTTCGGCTACGCCCAGATCCTGACCGTCTTCTTCCACATCAAGACCGACCCCGGGTACTACTTCGCGGTGATCGCCGTGGGCAACCTGCTCGGCCCGCTGGTGCTGGGGCGGCTGTTCGACTCGGTCGGCCGCAGGCCGATGATCGCGGGCACCTACATCCTGTCCGGCGCCCTGCTGCTCGTCACCGCCTGGCTGTTCGACGCTGGCGCGCTGAACGCCGTCACGATGACGGCCTGCTGGAGCGTCGTGCTGTTCTTCGCCTCGGCCGGGGCGAGTTCCGCTTACCTCACCGTGAGCGAGATCTTCCCGATGGAGACCCGCGCGCTGGCCATCGCGTTCTTCTACGCGATCGGCACCGCGGCCGGCGGGATCAGCGGCCCGCTGCTGTTCTCCTCGCTGGTCAGTACCGGGAAGGTGAGCAACACGGTGATCGCCTTCGCCATTGGCGCGGTGCTGATGATCCTCGCCGGGCTGGTCGAGATCTTCCTGGGGGTCAACGCCGAGCGGAAGGGGCTGGAGCAGATCGCCAGCCCGCTGACCGCCGCGGCGTCACCCGCGGCGTCACCCGCCACCTCCTGAGGCCCGCGCGGCCCTGAGACCCGCGCGGCCCTGAGGCCCGCGCGGCTGATTAGGCGGCGGCTGCGCGGGTAACCGGGCTTGGTGGCCACCACACATGCCGGCGCGGTCGCGGCGGCCCTGCTGGACCGGTACGGCCGCAGCTACGCCAGCGAGGCCGGTATCCGGCTGCGGGACACCCCGGCGCCGCTGTATCAGCTGCTGGTCCTGGCAACCCTGCTCAGCGCGCGGATCTCGGCGGAGATCGCGGTGGCGGCGGCCCGGGAACTGTTCGCGGCCGGCTACCGGACGCCCCGCGCGATGAACGCGGCGAGCTGGCAGGACCGGGTGGACGCGCTCGGCCGCGGGCATTACCGCCGCTACGACGAGAGCACCGCGCGGATGCTCGGCGACGGCGCCGCGCTGCTCCTGGACCGCTGGCACGGGGACCTGCGCCGGCTGCGCGATGCGGCCGCCGGGGACGTGCGGCGGACCGGCGAGCTGCTCACCGACTTCCCCGGGATCGGCCCGGCGGGGGCCGGCATCTTCCTGCGTGAGGTGCAGGCCGTCTGGCCGCAGGTCGCCCCCTACGCCGACCGGCTGGTCCAGCAGGGCGCTGCCGCCGTCGGCCTGCCCACGTCCCCGGACGACCTGGCCGCGCTGGCCGGGTCGGCGCCGCGGCTGGCCCAGCTGTCCGCGGCGCTGGTGCGGGTCGCCCACAGCCGCCGGGCCGCGGCCGAGGTCACCGCCGCGGCCGGCCCCTAGCCGCCCGGACCGGTCCCGGGATCCCCGGACGCGGGGCACGGCACAGAACCGGCAATCCAGCTGGTGGAAGGAGTCCTCGTGACATCACTGATCAGCCGCACCCGAACGGGACGGGGCCGCCCGGCCGGCCTCGACCGCCTACTCGACGGCGCTGGGCACCTGGCGGGCAGCGTGCGCCAGCGAGCGGGGCAGCCGCCGAAGCACGGCATCGACCACCTGGTGCAGGACATCCGCACCGGTCACTTCGAGCGGAGCCTGTCCGCGCTGACCGCGGCCGGCGCCGTGGTCACCGCGGCGGAGATCTTCTTCGAGCACGACAGCGCCAGCTTCGGCAACAAGATGATGTGGATCCCGGTCGCGCTCGGCCCGGTCGGCGCCGCGGCCGGCATCGCCGGCGTGTTCAGCCGGCGGCTGGCGAAGACGGCGCTCCCGGTGGCCTCCGCCGCGATCGTCGCGAACGGCCTGCAGGGCACCTACCTGCACGCCCGCGGGATCGGGCAGAAGCCGGGCGGCTGGGCCAACGCCCGCTACAACATCGAGATGGGCCCCCCGCTGCTGGCCCCGCTGCTGGTGACGCTGGTCGGCGGGATGGGCCTGCTGGCTTCCGTGCTGCGGCGGGAACAGTGAAGCCCCCGGTGGCCCGCCCCCCGGGGGGCCGGCGGCCCGGCCACGAGGCCGAGCCCACCGTGCCGCCCGGCGGGCCGCGGCGCTTCCCCGGCTTCGACGTGCTGGCCGAGTTGCCGCGCTGGGACCTCGCCACCGCGGCGACGGTGAACGCCCGCCTCGGCCCGCAGCCGGCGCTGCGCTTCTTCACCCCCGCGGAAGAGGCCACCGCGACCGCGCTGCTGGACCTGCTCGTCGGCCAGTCCAGCCCCGAGGAGACGCCGCACGCCCGCCCGCAGTCCGCACCGGCCGGCGGCCGGGCCGCCGGCCCGGGCGGCGCCCCCAGCTCGCAGGGCGGCCCCTACCCGGCCCCGGAGCAGGCCGCCGGCCCGGGCCCGCGGCGGCGGCCGGAGCCGGGCCCTGGCGGACGGCTCGGCGAGGGCAGCGAGGAGGACGGGCGCGTCCCGCTCACCGCCATGATTGACGCCCGGCTGGCCGAGGCGCAGACCGACGGCTGGCGGTACGCCGACATGCCGGAGGACGGCCAGGCCTGGCGCGAAACGCTGGCCGGCCTGGACGCCGACGCCCAGGCCAAGCACGGCGCGTCGTTCGCCCGGTGCCACCCGGCCGACCAGGTGACGCTGATCCAGGCGGTGCAGGACGCCGGCTCCGGCACCTGGCACGGCCTGCCGGCCGCCCGGGTGTGGAGCCTGTGGACCCGGTACGCCTGCACCGCCTTCTACGCCCATCCGTGGGCCTGGAACGAGATCGGTTTCCCCGGGCCGGCCTACCCGCGTGGCTACAAGAACCTGGGGGTCGGCAAGCGCGAGCCCTTCGAGGTGGCCGACGCGCAGCCCGCCGACGACCCGCTGCGGGAGGACGCATGACCACGGTCAGGGACCGCAACGCCTCGGCCTGGCTGCTGCCCAACGACGGTACCCGCACCGACCATGGGCTGCGCCGGGACATGCGGCGGTTCGCCGACACCGACGAGATCGACCTGGTCATCGTGGGCTGCGGGGCGGGCGGCTCGGTGCTGGCGCAGCGGCTGGCCCGGGCCGGCTGGCGGGTGGCCGCGCTGGACGCCGGGCCGTTCTGGGACCCGGACACCGACTGGGTCAGCGACGAGGCCGGCTCGCACCACCTGTACTGGACGCAGCCCCGGGTGATCACCGGGGCGGACCCGGTGCCGCTCGGGTCGAACAACTCCGGCCGGGGCGTGGGTGGCTCGATGATCCACTACGCGGGTTACACCCCCCGCTTCCACCCGAGTGACCTGCAGACCTACTCCCTGGACGGGGTAGGCGCGGACTGGCCGATCGGCTACGGCGACCTGCTGCCGTACTACGAGGCGATCGAGGAGGAACTCCCGGTCGCCGGGGAGGACTGGCCCTGGGGTCACCCGCACCGCTACCCGCACCACGCCCACCCGGTCGGCGGCAACGGTGAGGTGTTTCTGCGCGGGGCCCGCAAGCTCGGCATCACCGCGAAGGTCGGGCCGGTGGCGATTGCGAACGGCCGGTTCGGCAACCGGCCGCACTGCATCTACCGGGGCTTCTGCCTGCAGGGCTGCAAGGTGAACGCCAAGGCGTCGCCGCTGATCACGCACATCCCGGACGCGCTCGCCCACGGCGCCGAGGTCCGGGCCGACTGCATGGTCACCCGGGTGGCGGTGGACGAGCGGACCGGCCGCGCCACCGGTGTGCACTACGTCCGGGGTGGCCAGGAACGGTTCCAGCGGGCCCGGATGGTGGCGGTGGCGGGCTACTCCATCGAGACGCCCCGGCTGTTGCTCAACTCGGCCTCCCCGCGCTTCCCGGACGGGCTGTGCAACGACTTCGACCAGGTCGGGCGGTACCTGATGGTGCAGGGGGCGCCGCAGACCGCGGGGCGGTTCGCCGACGAGGTGCGGATGTACAAGGCGCCCCCGCCCGAGGTCAGCAGCGAGGACTTCTACGAGACCGACCCGGCCAAGCCGTACCGCCGCGGCTTCTCCATCCAGAACGTGTCCCCGTTGCCGATCACCTGGGCCGAGCACGTCGCGGCCCAGGGCCACTGGGGCCGCGCGCTGCGCGACTACATGAGCGACTACGTGCACTGGTGCTGCCTGGGCGCGCTGTGTGAGTTCCTGCCGCAGCCGGAGAACCGGGTGACGCTGGCCAGCGAGACCGACCGGTACGGGCTGCCGGTAGCCCGGTTCTCGTACAGCCAGTGCGACAACGACCAGCAGTTGCTGCACGCTGCCCAGCAGGTGATGGAGGACATCCTGCAGGCCGCGGGGGCCGGCGAGGTGATCACGATCCAGCGGTACGCCCACCTGGTCGGCGGGGCGCGGATGGCCGCCGACGAGCAGCACGGCGTGGTGGACGGGACCGGCCAGACGTTCGCGGTGCCCAACCTGTACATCACCGACGGCAGCGTGCTGCCGACCCAGGGCAGCGCCAACCCGGCCCTGACGATCATGGCTGTGACGGCCCGCACAGCCGCCCTGCTCCGCGCCGGGGCGCGCAGTGGTCCCAGCTGAGCCGCTCCAGCACCGGGGGGCCAGCCGTTTCAAACCGCCCCTCGCGGAAAGCGGAACAGGGCAGGCCAGAAGCACAGGCAACAGGGAGGCAGCCATGCCGGCACGTGATGACCTGCCGTTGACGCTGCAGCGGTCGGACAAGAAGGCGCAGGACACCTTCCGCAAGGCGCACGACAACGCGGTGCAGGAGTACGGCGAGGGCGAGCGCGCGCACCGGACCGCCTACGGTGCCCTCAAGCACACCCACGAGAAGGTGGGTGACCACTGGGAGCCCAAGAAGGGCGGCGCCAAGGGCCCGTCGGACAAGCAGTCGGCCAAGCCGCGCGGCCAGTCGGACGAGAGCTACGGCGGGGTGGACGCCAACGCGAGCAAGGAGCACCTGTACCAGCAGGCCCAGAAGCTCGGCGTCGGAGGCCGGTCGAAGATGAGCAAGAAGCAGCTGGCCAGCGCCATCCAGAAGGCGAACGACAAGGAGACCCGCCAGAGCCGCGGAAAGGGCCGCGGGTGACTGTCCTGGTCGGGGTACAGGGGCCGGACAGCTCCCGCGCGGCCATCCGGGCCGCCAGCCAGGAGGCCAAGTTCCGCGGCACCAACGTAGTGGCGGTGACCTCCTACAGCGGTGACCGGTTCGCGGCCGCGCCCGCCAGCCGCCCGGGGACGTACTTCACCACGGCCGAGCAGCGGGCCGGCGCCGAGGTGGCGCTGCGCGACGCGTTGCTGGACGCGCTCGGTCCCGAGGCGTCCCTGGTCGCGCTGCAGGTGGCGCGCGGGGTGCCGGGCCACAACCTGGTGGCGGCGGCGCGGGCGCTGGACGCCGAGCTGCTGGTGCTGTCGTCCCGCCCCGAGACCGGGCTGTCGCGGGTGGTCGACAGTCAGTACGTGCTGCGCAACGCGCCCTGTCCGCTCCTCATCGTGCCGGAAACCGAGGCCGCGGCGTGAAGAAGCCGTTTCGGCGGCCATCGCTGGGTAGCGGGGGAGAAAGCGCCCGGCCGGGCCGGGGGCCCGGCCGCAACCGAGACATCCCAGGGAGTGCTGGTGAAGGCAGTCGTTTACAAGGGTCCGTACAAGGTGGCCGTGGAGAACGTCCCCGACCCACGGATCGAGGCGCCGAACGACGCCATCGTACGGATCACGACCACCAACATCTGCGGCAGCGACCTGCACATGTACGAGGGCCGGACCAGCGTGGAAGAGGGCAAGGTCCTCGGCCACGAGAACATGGGCATCGTCGAGGAGACCGGGCCCGGGGTGACCTGGATCAAGCCCGGTGACCGGGTCTCGGTGCCGTTCAACGTGGCCTGCGGCAGCTGCCGCAACTGCGTGTCCGGCTGGACCTCGTTCTGCCTGCGCACGAACCCCACCGAGGGGGTGGACGGCGCGGCGTACGGCTACGCGCAGATGGGCCCGTACGCGGGCGGGCAGGCGGAGTACCTGCGGGTGCCGTTCGCGGACTTCAACCTGCTGACGCTGCCGCCGGGCAGCGAGCACGAGCGCGACTTCACGATGCTGTCGGACATCTTCCCGACCGGCTATCACGGGGCCGCGCTGGCCGGCGTCAGCCCGGGCGAGACCGTCGTGGTCTACGGCGCCGGCCCGGTGGGGCTGCTGGCCGCGCACAGTTCCTTCCTGCGCGGGGCGGCCCGGGTGTTCGTGGTGGACATGGAGAAAGACCGGCTGGAACTGGCCCGCCGGTTCGACGCCGAGCCGATCAGCCTGGCCGACGGCGACCCGGTGGAGCAGATCATGGAGGCCACCAGCGGGCTGGGGGCCGACCGCGGCATCGAGGCGGTCGGCTACCAGGCCCACGACCCGACGGGTGACGAGCATCCGGAGATGGTGCTCGACGGCCTGGTCAACGCGGTGCGGACGACCGGCGGTATCGGGGTGGTCGGCGTCTACCTGCCCAGCGACCCCGGCGGGCCGAACGAGGCCGCCCAGCAGGGCCGGATCGGCTTCGAGTACGGCACCTTCTTCCAGAAGGGCCAGGCCATGGGTACCGGGCAGTGCCCGGTGAAGCGGTACAACGTGCAGCTGCGCGACATGATCATCGCCGGCCGCGCCACCCCGTCGCTGCTGGTGTCGCACGAGGTGAACCTGGCGGAGGCGCCCGACGCGTACGGGAAGTTCGACCAGCGGGTGGACGGCTACACCAAGGTGCTCCTGCACCCCGCCGCCTGACTCGAGACGTCCGGCCTGGGCGTCAGCGGCTGAGCGCCCGGGCCGGGCCCAGCAACCCGCCTGTGGGTGTCAGTGCCGACGCCCGCAGGCGGGTTGCACCATTACCCCGGGAGGCATCCCCGGGGTAATACAGCAACCCCCGGGAGCACCGGCTACTGGCGGCGGCTGGCCTCGTCGCCGGCGTTGGCCACGATCACCGCGATGGGCGGGATGGCCATGGCGGCCACCGACATGATGACCGCCGCGGTGGGCGAGTACCGGCGCACCACCCACCAGGCCAGCACGACCAGTGTCACGCTCGTGCCCATGAGCAGGAAGTAACCCAGGTTGCGCCGGCTCACCGGCCGCCGTCCTCGCAGTCCCCGCATCCCCCGGTGGCTACCCGGGGTGGTCCCGCCGAACCATGGCGCGACCACCCCGCCCGGTGGGAGAAGATGGATGCGGCCCGGGAAGCGTGGCCCTCGCTCGTAGCGGCGGAGGATCAATGCTGGGCCCAGATTTCCCGGAAGAGGCGGTCACGCTGCTGTACAGCCTCGCCGCGTCCCCACCTCGGGCGCTGAGCCAGCTGGTCACGCTGGTCGCCGGGCAGGTACCCGGCTGTTCCGGTGTCAGCGCGGCGCTGTGGCGCGATGGCGCCCCGGCGGTGTTCGCGGCCAGCCATCCCGACCTCTCCGGACTGGCCGAGCTGGAGCGGGAGGGCGGCCCCGGTCCGGTCCTGACCGCGCTCAACGAAAACCACCCGGTCCACTGCCCCGACCTGCTCGCCGAGGACCGCTGGCCGGAGTACGCGAGCGCCGCCCTGGCCCGTGGGGTGCGCTGCACGCTCACCCTGGTGCACCGCTCCGGGCCGGCGATGGTATCCCTCACCATGTATGGCGCCCGGCCGCGCGCTCTCTCCGACGGGGATGTCCCGGTGGCCCGGCTGCTGACCGCGTTCGGCGGGGCCATGCTCGGCAGCGCGGCGGAATACGAGCACGCGCAGCGCACCGTGCTGCAACTGCGCGAGGCTGCGCGCTCCCGGGCGCTGGTCGATCAGGCCACCGGCGTGCTGATGAACTCGCTGGGCTGCACCGCCGGCGAGGCCCTGGAGCGGATGCGGCAGATCTCGCAGCGCAGCGGTCTCAAGGTCACCGAGGTGGCCAGGAAGATCCTCGAGTCACCCGGCTTCCCGGGCGGCTGACCCGCTGTCCGCTTCGAGCAGGCGTTCCCGCAGGTAGCCGAGCGCCCGGGCGAGCAGCCGGGAGACGTGCATCTGGGAGAAACCGAGCTGCTGGCCGATCTCGGCCTGGGTCATGTTGCCGTAGAAGCGCATCAGCAGGATGCGCCGCTCGCGTTCGGGCAGGTCCGTCCAGTGCGTGGACAGCGCCTGCATGTCCAGTGTGTGCTCCACCCGGGGATCCTCATCACCGAGCATGTCGGCGAAGGTGGCGCCGTCCGCTTCGGTGGACAGCGGGGCGTCCAGCGACTGCGGGTGCAGCAGCTGATCGGCGCGGTCCGCCTCGCGGACGTCGGCGACGCTCACGGACAGGTGCCCGGCGATCTCCTCGTCGCTCGGCCAGCGCCCGAGGTCCTGCAGCAGCGTGCTGCGTGCCGACCGGACATGCAGGACCAGTTCCTGCACCGGCCGCTTGACGCGCGCCTGCCACCGCTTGTCCCGGAAATGCCGCTTGATCTCACCGCTGATGCACGGCTGCGCGTAGGCCGCCAGGTTGTTCCCGTAGGCCGGGTCGTAGTTGTTGATCGCCTTGAGCAGCCCGACGAAGCCGGACTGCATCAGGTCCTCCTCCGGTTCCGGGCTGCTGGCGTAGCGGCGGGCGCAGGCCCGGACCATCGATTCGTACCGGCGCACCAGCACCTCGCACGCGGCCGCCCGGCGGCCGGAGCGGGCGGGCAGCTCGTGGACCAAGCCCAGTAGTTCCATGTCGGACTGCTCGTCGATGCCGGACCGTTGGCCTGGACCGGGGGAGGGTAGCGGGAGAGCGGCGGCGGAGCTGCCGGTAGCTGGCGGGAGGGCCGCACCCTGCACGGAGATCACCTCGGCATCCTGAGGTCGGTGTTTGTTCCCTTCCCGGCACTTCCCGTGGTCACCGGGCTAAACATCGGCGTCGCTCAGCTCGGTAACCGCCCCGGCGCTGCTCAGCTCGGTAACCGCCCGGCGGTCAGCGCTGCCGGAATGGCTCCGCGTCCGCGATGCGCAGCGCCAGGCCGAGGCCCGGGCGGCCGGGGTCGGGGACCAGCCGCCCCCCGTCCGGGTCCAGCGCCCCGTCGAAGAACATCCGCTCGATCCGCTGATGGTCGTGGAAGTACTCGACGTGCCGCAAGTTGGGTACGGCCGCGCCCACCTGGGCGTGCAGGTTCGGGGCGCAGTGCCCGGACACCTGCACGTTGTGCGCCGCCGCCTGGGCGGCGCCGGCCAGGAACCCGGTGATGCCGCCGCAGCGGGTGACGTCCAGCTGCAGGCAGTCCACCGCGCCCGCGTCCAGCAGCCGCTGTGAGTCGGCCGGTGACCAGCTGTACTCGCCCGCTGCGACGTCCGGCAGCACCTGGCGGCGCACCGTGGCCAGGCCGGTCAGGTCCTGGGAGGACACCGGTTCCTCGAACCAGGTGACCCCGAACTCGTCCATCCGCCGCGCCATCCGGACCGCCTGGCCGGCCGAGTAACCGCCGTTCGCGTCCACGTACAGGTCCACGTCCGGGCCGATGACCTCGCGGGCCAGGGCCACCCGGGCCAGATCGCGCCGCTCGTTGCTGCCCCACGATTCGCCAATCTTGATCTTCACCCGGGGGATCCGGTCCTGCTCGACCCAGCCGGACAGCTGCTCCCGGGTCTGCTTGTCGGCGTAACTGGTGAACCCGCCACTGCCGTACACCGGGACTTCCGCCCGGGCCCGGCCCGCCAGGTCGGCCACCGCCCGGCCGAGCAGCTTGCCCTTGAGGTCCCACAGCGCGATGTCGGCGGCGGACACCGCGGTGGCCCCGATGCCGGGCCGGCCGACGTTGCGCAGCGCCCGCACCATGGCCTCGTTGCTACCGGGCACGTCGAACGCGCTGCGGCCGGTCACCACCGGCGCCAGCAGCTCCGTGACCACGGACGCGGCCGCCCCGGCGGCGTAACTCCAGCCGAGCCCCTGCTCGCCGCCAGCCCGGGCGGTCACCAGCACTACGGTGGTCTTGTCCCAGGACAGCGTCCCGTCCGCTTCCGGCGCGTCGGTCGGCACCACGTAGACGGCCGTCTCCAGTCCCTGCACAGCCGGCTCCGGTCCGGACCGCCCGCCTGACTGCACCGCGTCACCCATGGTCCGCCGCCTTCCCGGCCCGCCACCGGGCCGTCCTTCTGGTACCAGCTCCCGGGCCGGCCAAACCTCCGGCTCACCCGTCGCCGCCAGCCCACCCGGGGGCCACCGCTGGCTGGCCCATGTTTGAGGCCTGATCCTGCGGACAGCCCTGGGTAGCACCGCCGGGCCCGACGTGTGGGCGCCGTCTGGTGCGCTGACGTTGATCTTGAGGAGGTCGCAGGTGGCACAGATCGCATCCGAGGCCCTGGTCGAGCGGCTGGCCGACTGGGGCGTTGACACCGTGTTCGGGCTGCCGGGTGACGGCATCAACGGCCTCATGGAAGCCCTCCGCCGCCATCAGGACCGGGTGAAGTTCGTGCTGGTCCACCACGAGGAAGCGGCCGCGTTCATGGCCACCGCGCACGCCAAGGCCACCGGCCAGCTGGGGGTGTGCATCGCCACTTCCGGCCCGGGCGGTATTCACCTGCTCAACGGCCTGTACGACGCGAAGCTCGACCATATGCCGGTGCTGGCCATCACCGGGATGCAGGAGACATCGGTGCTGGGTACCGCGTACCAGCAGGAAGTGAATCTGGACAAGCTGTATGCGGACGTCGCGGTCTACGACCAGATGATCTACAACCCGGCGCAGCTGCCGGCCGCGGTGGACATCGCCATCCGCACCGCTTACGCCCGGCGCGGGGTCGCCCACCTGACCGTGCCCAACGACATCCAGGTGGCGAAGGCCGGCGAGAACCCCTTCACCGAGGTGGGGCCGGCCCGGCCGCCCGCCACCGCGCCGATCCGGCTGGCCGCCCCGGGCCGCCCGCGTGAGGAGGACCTGCAGCGGCTGGCCGAGGTGCTGAACAGCGGCGAGAAGATCGCCATCCTGGCCGGCGCGGGCGCGCTGCACGCGCGGGCGGAGCTGCTGGCCGTGGCCGAGGCGCTCGGCGCGATGATCATCAAGACGCTGCCCGGGAAGGCGACGGTGCCGGATGATTCGTCCTACACCACGGGTGGCATCGGCCTGCTCGGCACCGCCCCGTCCGAAGAACTGATGGACGACATCGACACGCTGTTCATGGTGGGCACGAACTTCCCGTACACCAAGTTCATGCCCGACCCCGGCAAGACCCGGATCGTGCAGATCGAGGCCGACCCGGCGCGCGCGGGATCCCGGGTCCCGACCGAGGTCCCCGTGGTCGGTGACGCCAAGGAAGGGCTGGCCGCGCTGCTGCCGCTGATCAAGCCGCGCAGTGACACGTCGTTTCTGCAGAAGTACCAGAACCAGATGCAGAAGTGGCGGGCCAAGATGGCCGCGCTGGAGAACGCCGACCGGGATCCCATCGCGCCCGAGTACGTGGTCAGCCTGCTGGACGAGCTGGCCACCGAGGACGCGGTGCTGACCTGCGACAGCGGCACCATCGCGACGTGGGCGGCGCGGCACTGGCACATCCGCTCCGGCCGGCAGTTCTACCTGTCCGGCAACCTGGCCACCATGGCTCCCGGGCTGCCATACGCCATCGGCATCCAGCACGCCTTCCCGGGCCGCCAGGTGATCGCCTACGTCGGCGACGGCGGGTTCGCCATGCTGATGGCCGAGTTCATCACGGCGATCCAGCACAAGCTGCCCATCAAGGTAGTGATCAACAACAACAACTCACTCGGCCAGATCCTCTGGGAGCAGATGGTGCTCGGCTACCCGGAGAACGGCGTGCGCTACCCGGATCCGCCGGTGAACTACACCGCGCTGGCCACCGCGAACGGCGCCCTGGGGCTCAAGGTCAGCAACCCGGCCGAGCTGCGGAACGCGCTCAGCCAGGCGCTCAGCCATGACGGGCCGGCGCTGGTGGATGTGGACGTCAACCCGAACGAGCCGCCGCTGCCGGGCAAGGTCGAATACGACCAGGCCAAGAAGTTCACCGAGGCCTTCCTGCGCGGCCAGCCGTACAAGGCGACGATCGCCACCACCCTGTTCCGGGACAAGATCCAGCAGTTCCGGTCCTGACACCCGCCGTCACCCCGGCCCGGGCCGTCACCCCGGCCCGGGCCGTCACCCCGGCCCGGGCCGTCACCCCGGCCCGGGCCGGGGCTCCGTTCCGCGGCGCGGCCGGGACGGCGGTGCGGCGACGGCCACCTCGGGAATGAGCGGCAGCCCGCAGGGCGACTTCACCTCGGCCAGCCGCAGGTACGTCACCAGGCGCTGGCCACCACGGGTGGACAGCCGGGCCAGCACCTCCTGCAGTTCGGCCACGTCGCGCGCCACCACCGTCAGCAGGTAGTCCATCTCACCCGCGACGTTGTCCGCCGCGATGATCTGCGGCAGCGACCGCACCTGGTCCTCGAACACCTTGGTGGACCGGGGGTCGTGCCGCCCGAGCGAAGCGCTCACGTACAGCTGCAGCGGGAAGCCGACGGCGGCCGGATCGAGCCGCGCGGTGATGACCCGGATCACGCCGGACTCTTTCAGGTAGCGAACCCGGTGCAAGGTGGCGGCCGGGGACAGGCCGACCAGCCGGGCCAGTTCCACGTTGGTGCGGTCGGCATCGGCCTGCAGCGCGGTGAGCAGCTGCAAGTCAACTTCATCAAGTTTAACAGCCATAAAACAAAACAATATCTCATGGTTAGCGCTAACAAGCTAATCTTGTACGGCAGTACCGCATCATAGAGACATGAGGACCGATCGTCGCACCGCTGTGACCGCGCTCGTCGCGGCTGGGCTGCTGTGGGGTACCACCGTGCCGCTGTCCAAGGTAGCCCTCGGCTGGCTGCCTCCGGGCTGGCTGGCCCTGGTGCGCTTCACCGTGGCCGCCGCGGTGCTGCTCGGCGTGGCCCGGTTCCGGGTGCGCGACGTGTGCCGCCCAGCCATCCTGGCCACCGGTGCGATCGGTTACGGCGGGACGGTGCTGGTGCAGAACGCGGCCATCACCCGGACCAGCGTGAGCCACGCCGCACTGCTCATCGGGGCGGCGCCGGTCCTGGTCGCCATCATCGCCGCGGTCTGGCACCGCCGCGTGGCCCGCCCGGCCGCGTGGGCCGGGTTCGCGGTATCGCTGGCGGGCGTCGGCCTGGTGGCCGGCGGCGGGGGCGGCGGCGCCACCACGAGCGGGGACGCTCTCGTGCTGCTGTCCGTGCTGCTGTCGGCGGGGTTCACGGTCAGCCAGGGACGGCTGCTGCCCGGGCGCGACCCGGTCGCCGTGACGGCGGTGCAGTTCGCGGCCGCCGCGCTGGTCTCCCTGCCGGTGGCGCTGGCCGGCCATGGGGTGCCCGCCGCCCCGGGGCCGGCCCGTTGCTGGCCACGGCCGGGCTCGCGCTCGGCGGTACGGTGCTGCCGTTCACCCTGTTCGCCTTCGGGCAGCGCGCGCTGCCGCCCGAGGTGGCGGGGGCGTTCCTGAACCTGGAGCCACTGGTCGGCGCGGTCGCCGGCGTGCTGGTGTTCGGCGACCCGGCCGGGGCGGTGCAGTTCGCAGGCGGAGCCGCCATCCTGGGCGGCATCGGCCTGAGCGCCATGCCGCGGTCCCGTTTGCCGCGCCTTCCGCTGCCGCCCCCGCGCCGCCAGGCCAGCCCGGACCCCGTTCCGGCTGGCCCGGCCCTGGTGTGCGAGGTCCCGTTCCCGGCTGGCCGGGCCCAGGCCGTGACCGTCGCCATCCGGGTCCCGGGCCGCCTCATCCCGGGGCCCCCCGATTCGGCGCGGGTCCTGGCGGATTCGGTGTCCGCCCGCACCCTCCGCACGGGGGTGGGCGGCCCTGGATCCCGGCCCTGGCGGGCCGCCCGGCGGGCCCGGGCCCTGCTGCGGGTGGGCGCCCGCGCCCGCGGTGCACGGTCCCGGCCTGCTCGGCCGCCCGGCGCGCGGTCGTCCGGACGGCACTCGCCCGGCGCGCGGTCGTCCGGACGGCACTCGCCCGGCGCGCGGTCATCCGGACTGCCTGCTGGTCGGCGCGGGTTACCGGCGGTGCCCGGAACGTCTTCGAGCAGCGGGCCGGCCTCATGGACGGCGGGTACCGGGAGCGGCCGCTGCGGCCCGGGCTGGCCGGCCGGGGCGCGAGCCGGCGGAGACGCAGACCCGGCGATGGCGCTACGGCGTAGGCTGTCTGCCCCGGGACCGACGACGGAGGTGCGCCGCGTTGCCGAGGTTTCACCGCCTCACCGTGCTGCGCCGCCTGGCGCATCCCGGCCAGGGCTTCACCCAGGGCCTGATCACCGACGGAGCCACGGTCTGGGAGAGCACCGGGCGGTACGGCCAGTCGGCGCTATGGCGTTACCGGCTCGGCGCGGACCAGCCGGATGCCGTGGCCACCCTCCCGGCCGAACTGTTCGGCGAGGGGATCTGCCGGGTGGGCGGCTACCTGTGGCAGCTCACCTGGCGGGAGCGGGTCGCGCTGCGCTGGGACCTGCGCCGCCTGCAGCTGCAGGAGACCATCTCCTACAACCGCGAGGGCTGGGGCATCTGCTACACCGGCGGCTACGTGCTGACCAGCGACGGGACCAGCGAGCTGGTCCGGCGGGACCTGCGGACCCTGCTACCGCTGGGCCTCGTCAAAGTGCACTGCGGTGGGCGGCGGGTCGGCGGCCTCAACGATCTGGAGTGGGCCGGCGGCCGGGTCTGGGCGAACGTCGCGCCCACCAGCTATCTGGCCGGGATCGACCCGGACAGCGGTGAGGTGGTGGACATCATCGACGCCCGGGCGGCGGGCGAGCGGCACGGCCGCGACCCGGAGGCCGTCCTCAACGGCATCACCGCGTTGCCTGCCCCCGGCGAGTTCCTGCTCACCGGGAAGGGCTGGCGCCAGCTGTACCACGTCCGGATGGCGGAGGCGCGCACCCGCAAGCGCCCGGAACGGCTACTGGCGGCGGGGTAGCCGGCCGGAGCCGCCCGGTCGTGCCCGGAGCGGGGCCCTTGACCGGGGCCCTGCGGCGCCAGCTGAATGTCCTCAGCGAACGTTCAGGAAGCCTCCAGGAGGAGCGAAGTCTGCTTCCAGTCTGCCTCCAGTTTCGGCACCGATTATCGGGTGTAAGCGAACAGGGCGATTGAGTACCGAGGAAGCGATCTGAGATGAGCACGGTCTTTGGAGAGCCCGCCAACAGCAGCCGGGAGCCTGGCGAGGGTGACCCCCGGCGGACGCCTCCGGCGTCCCCGGCCGGTCAGGCCAACACGGCCGTGCCAGGCGCCGCCGGCGGGCCGGGTGCCGCCAGCGGGGCTGATGAGCAGGCGGAGCGGACGGACAGTTCCGGGGCTGGCCACGGCCCCGGCGGCGAGGCGCCGGGCTACGGCCCCACCGGCGCGGGGCCCGGCGGGTACGGGCCGGCCTATGGCCAGCCGGGCCACGGGGCGCCCGGGAACGCGCCCGCCGGGTACGGGCCGGGCTATGGCCACGCGGCTTACGGCGCGCCTGCCGGGCCCGCCGGGAACGCGCCCGCTGGGTACGGGCCCGCCGGGTACGGGCCGGGCTATGGCCACGCGGCTTACGGCGCGCCTGCCGGGCCCGCTGGGAACGCGCCCGCTGGGAACGCGCCCGCCGGGTACGGGCCCGGCTACGGCCAGGCTGGTTACGGCCAGGCTGGTTACGGCCAGGCGGGCTACGGTGCGCCCGGGTACGGCCCCGGCGGCGGCTGGTACGGCCCGGGTGCCCCCGGCGGCGGGTTCGGTGCCGACTCCGGGGATGGCCGGCGCAGGTCACGGCGCCGCCGTTTCCTGGTGGCCGGCGGGTCGGTGGCGGCCGCCGCGGCGCTCGCCTTCACCGGGCTCGGCGTGGCCAACGCCATGGGCCCGACAGTGCTCAGCACCACGCAGATCGCGGCCAAGGTGAACCCGGGGCTGGTTGACATCTACACCAACCTGGGCTACCAGAACGGCGAGGCGGCCGGGACCGGCATGGTGCTCACCTCCACCGGCGAAGTGCTGACCAACAACCATGTGATTAACGGCGCCACCGCGATCAAGGCCGTTGACATCGGCAACGGGCACACCTACACGGCCAAGGTCGTCGGCTACGACAAGAGCGACGACGTAGCCGTGATCAAGCTGCAGAACGCGTCTGGGCTCAAGACGATCACGCTCAGCTCCAGCGCCGCCAAGGTCGGCGACAAGGTCGTGGCCCTCGGCAACGCGGGGGGCAAGGGCGGCACCCCGTCCGTGGCCACCGGAAAGGTCACCGGCCTCGGCCAGGCGATCACCGCGGCCGACGAAGGGTCCACGAACGCCGAGCGGCTGACCGGCATGACCCAGACGAACGTGCCGATCCAGGCCGGCGACTCCGGCGGCCCGCTGCTGAACACGGCCGGCGAGGTCGTCGGGATGAACACGGCGGCGTCGTCGTCCAGCGGTACAGCCGGGGTCCAGGAGACCGGGCAGAGCCAGACCCAGGCCTTCGCCATCCCGGTCGCCAAGGCGACGTCCATCGCCGACCAGATCGAGGCGGGTAAGGCCTCCAGCACCGTGCACATCGGCGGCACCGCCTTCCTCGGCGTGCAGGTGTCGGCCACCGGCGCGGGGAGCGACAGCGGCTTCGGCTACAACTTCGGCGGCGGCTCGTCCAGCAACGGGGCAGAGGTGGCCGGCGTCGTGTCCGGCTCCGCCGCCGACCAGGCCGGCCTCACCGCCGGCGACGTGATCACCTCGGTCGCCGGGCACACGGTGAGCTCCCCCTCCGGAATCTCCTCGGTGCTGCAGCAGTACCACCCGGGCCAGAAGATCACCATCGGCTGGACCGACCAGTCCGGCCAGTCGCACACCGCGACGGTCACCCTGACCACCGGCCCCGCCGCCTGACCAGGATGACTGCCTGACCCAGCCCCCGGTTCAGTTCAGCGCCCGGCCGCCCCGCTTGCGGCCGGGCGCTGCGGCGTCCCGCCGCCCGGCTCATCGCCGGGGGGCCGGTCCTCCGCCCGCCCGGCTCATCGCCCGGGGGCCGGTCCTCCGCCCGCCCGGCTCATCGCCCGGGGGCCGGCTCTCCGCCCGCCCGGCTGCGGCGAGCCGTGGTAGTGGCGGTGTGTGGCCGACGGCGCCGACTGGAGTGACGGGGGAAATTCCAGATGTCTGGAGGGTCGGGGCGATCCGTTGACCTGGAGGCCCGCGGATCCGCATCGTGGATGAGACGACACGATGATGCCGCCCTCACGGCGGTGTGCCCGCAGGAAGGTGCCCGATGAACGACAGCATGGAAGCAGCGCCCCGCCCGCTCCGTGCTCCGGTACCCCGGTCGCAGCTGTCGCGCCCGCCGATGCGTCCGCGCAGCCGGCGGCGCTGGGCCGGGGTGGCCGGGGTGGCCGCCTGCTGGCTGGTGCTGTGGATGGCGACCGGATCCGTGGTGGCGGGCACCGCCGCCCTGGTAGTCCTCGCGCTGATCGGCGGAGGACTGGTGCTGGGACTGCGGCTGCTCGGGGTCACCCGCGACCATCCCTGGCTGCGCACGATGGCCACCCGGCCCTGGCGCGACGGGCAGGACGTGCTACAGCTGGCGCTGCGCCACCTGCCAGAGGTCTTCGTGGTCACCCCCGCCGGGGCCCTGCTGGCCCCGACCGCGGTCGAGTTGCGGCTCAACCCGCGGGACTATGACTCGCTCGCCGAGCGCTTCGACATCGGGCTGGCCGCCACCAGTGCCGCGGATGTCTACGCGGAGCAGGTGGCGGCCAGCGAGGCCCGCTTCGCGGGCTATGGTCCCGCCGAGGTCACCTTGCTCAGCGACCCGGCGGTGCCGGCCGGGCGCTACCAGCTGCGCCAGGGCCAGCCGCTGGGGGCGCCGTCCCGGCCCGCGTTCGAGCCGGCCATGTCCGGCGGCCACGGCTACCCGGCCGCGCCCGGGGCGGCCGCGCCAGCCGGAGCGGCTGACGCGGACACCGGCCCGGCGGCCGGCCTGGGGAACGGCGCGGCCGGGACGGACGTGGCCGGGCTGTTCCGGGCCCGTCCCCCGCAGGCCGGCCCCGGCCCCCAGGCCGGCTCCGGCCCGCAGGCCGGCCCCGGCCCGTGGCGCCCGGCGGGCCGCGCACCGGAGCCGGAGCCCGCGGCCTCCAGCCCCGCCTGGCCGTTCGCCCGCGACGGTGCGACCACCGCGGCCCCGACGGCCACCGCGCCGGCCAGCGCCGGCCCCGGCCTGCCCACGGTCGCCGAGCCGGTGCACAATCCAGTTCCCCAGCTGCGGCTGATCACCGGGGATCAGGTGTCCCAGACCCGGACATCCGGGGCCCGGGCCGGCCGCGGGGCGGTGGAACTCGCCCTCCCGGATGTGCCGACCGTGTCCAGGGAGCATGCCCGGTTCACGTACTCTGACGGGCAGTGGTGGATAGCCAACCTGGGCCTGAACGGGCTGATGCTGAACGGCAGCTCCCTGGCGGGGGAGCACCCGCTGCACGACGGCGACTCGATCCGCTGGGGCCGGAATCAGGACGCTCCGCTGTCCCGGGTAGAGATCGGCTGACCCCGCCGTCGCCGGGCGGGGGCCAGCTTTTCATCCGGCCGCCCGGCCGCAGCGCGTGGCTGCGCTGCCCGGCCGCGGAGATCACCTGGCTGGACCGGAGCCTGCTGTCCGGCAACACCGACCTGACGCTGCACCGGGCCCCGCGCTGCGCGGGCCTGCGGTACGTGCAGCACCGCTGGGAGCTGTTCAGCCGGGACACCAGCTACCCGGTGTACCTGGCGGCGCACCAGGGCGGGACACCGCTGGACGCGACGGCCGTGCAGCGGGCCGCCCGGCAGGTGCTGCCGGTGGCGCCTGCGGTGCACTACGAGACCCTGCCGGTCGTCCTGGAGCCCGGCACCTGGCTGGTGAGCGTGGCCACCTGGGTGGTGCCGTTGCGCCTGGAAGGCGCGTCCGGGCGGGCGGGCGAGCCGGGAACCCTGGCCGGCGATCAGCAGGCCGCCACCCAGGAGAAACGGGTCCAGCCGAACGGCGCGCCGGCCAAGCGCGGCAGCCCGCCGCGCCGCGACGCCGTGCCGCGGGTCCGGGCCTATTTCCAGCGCAACGGCACCGCGCGCATGGCCATGGCCTGCCACTACCAGGAGTACATTCTCCGGCTGCCAGCCCCCCAGCCGGTGCCCATGATGGACGTGGTCGTCGCGCTGGATCTATCCGGCGAGGGGGCCGTGTCCGACTACAAGAAGCTGCTGCAGGGCTTCATCTGGGAGGAGTCCGGGCATCAGCGGGAGCTGGCGGAGTTCCTGCTGCGCCATGGCCTGCTCACGCTGGCCGATCTGGAGGAGGCGCGCCGCGCGGCCGAGGACAACGAGCGCAGCGGCCGCAGCGAGCAGGCCCGGCGGCGGCTGCGCTACCGGCCCAAGCCTTCCGGGTAACCGCTGTGGGCGGCCCGTCCCGGGCCCGCCGGGACCCCGCCCCGCGACGCCGCCGCGGGGGAGCTCAGCCCTGGTAGTGCGTAGCGTAGGTGTCCCGGACCACGTTCTTCTGGATCTTGCCGGTGGACGTCTTGGGCAGCTCGTCCACCACGATGACCGCTTTCGGCACCTTGTAGCCGTCCAGCTGGCCGCGCAGCGCGTGGAGCAGGGCCGTCTCGTCGATGCTCTCGCCGGGCTTCGGCACCACCACCGCCGTGATGGCCTCGCTCCACCGCTCGTGCGGCAGGCCGACCACCACGGCCTCGGCCACCCGGGAGTCGGCGGCATAGACCGCCTTCTCCACCTCGATGGAGGCGACGTTCTCGCCGCCGGTCTTGACCACGTCCTTGTACCGGTCGGCGAACCACAGCATCCCGTCCGCGCCGAACCAGCCCACATCGCCGGAGTGGAACCAGCCGTGCGCGAAGGCAGCCGCGGTGGCGGTTTCGTTATGCAGGTAACCGGCCATGGTGCTGGGGCCGCGGTAGACGATCTCGCCTTGGCGGCCGGGCGGCAGCAGGGCCCCGTCCGGGCCCATGATCGCGACCTGGACGCCGGTGATCGGGGTGCCGACCGCCCCGATGTGCGTCAGCTGGTGTTCCGGGCGGAACAGCGTGGTCACCGGGCTCATCTCGGTCTGCCCGAACAGCAGCGCGAAGTCGCAGCCGAAGCCCTCGATGCAGCGGCGGATCAGCGCGTCCGGCATCGGGGCCATGGCGTAGACGGCGCGGCGCAGGCTGGCCAGGTCCCGGTCCGGGAAGGATGGGTGTTCCAGCAGTGCGCGGTACATCATCGGCAGCCCGAAGACCTGGCTGATCCGCTCGCCCTCGATGAGGTTCAGCAGGGCGGCCGGGTCGAACCCGCGCAGCACGTGGATGGTGGCCCCGACCAGGATGGCCGGCGTGCAGAAGGCGTTCAGCTGGGCGGTGTGGAACATCGGCATCATCGCCGCGAACCGGTCGGTGTGGTTCCACTGCGAATCCAGGGCGTTCGACATGGACTCCAGGTAGATCGACACGTGTGTGGCGGCCACCCCCTTGGGGAAGGACGTGGTGCCGGAGGTGTAGAGGTAGCTGAGCGCGTCGCGGTCGGCCACGAAGCACTCCGGCTCGTCCGTGCTGCCGGGGGCGGCGGCCAGGTCGGCGAGGGTCACCCAGGCCCGGTCGGCCGGCTCGGCCTGGTAACCCCCGCCGGTGCCGGGCGCGACGATCACGTCGGCGACGGCCGCCACCTTGACGATCGCCTCGCGCACCGGCTGCACCAGCTGGGCCTCCACGACCAGCCCGCGGGCCCCGGAGTGGTCCAGCACGTAGGCCACCTCATCAGCGCGCCAGCCCAGGTTGATGGGCACGCACACCACGCCCAGCTTCGCGCACGCGTAATAGACCGCGAGGAACTCCGCCGAGTTCCCGGCGGCGAGGCCGAGCGCGTCGCCGCGGCCGTAACCCCGCGCGGTGAGGCCGTGGGCCAGCTGGTTGACCCAGCCGTTGAACTGCGGGTAGCGCCAGCGGCGCTCGCCGTCCACCACGGCCAGCTGGCCGGGCCGGGCGGCGGCCGACCGGGTCAGCGAGTCACCCACGTTGATCCGCTGGATGAGGTTGCGGGCCAGGTCGTCCATGGCACCCTCTCTGGTGTGCTCTCCCGGGCGGCCGGCTGGGGCCGTCCGGCCGCCTCAGTACGACCGGGGCAGTCCCAGGCTGTGCTGCGCGACGAAGTTCAGGATCATCTCCCGGTTCACCGGGGCTACCCGGAGCAGCCGGGCCAGGCTCCAGTAGGGCATCAGCCCGTACTCGGCGGCGAACCCATTGCCGCCGTGCGTCTGCATGGCCGCGTCCACCGCGGCGATGGCCGCCTCGGCGGCCGCGTACTTGGCCATGTTCGCGGCCTCGCCGGCCGGCTCGCCGTGATCGTGCTGCCAGCCGGCCCGCCGGGTCATCAGCCCGGCGAGTTCCGTCTCGATCTTGGCGCGGGCCAGCGGGTGCGCCACGCCCTGGTGGGTGCCGATCGGGGCGTCCCACACCTTCCGCTCGCAGGCGTACCGGGCCGCGGCCGCCAGCACATGACGGGCGATGCCCACGCAGGCCGCCGCGCCGGTGATGCGTTCCGGGTTCAGCCCGTGGAACACCTGCCGGAAGCCCTCGCCCGCGGCGCCGACCAGGGCCTCCGGCCCGACCAGCACGTCGTCGAAGTGCAACGTGAACTGCTTGTCCGGCAGCATGAGGTCTACCGGGAGCACCCGTGCGACCAGGCCCGGCGCGTCGGTGGGCACCAGGAACAGGGACAGCTCGGCCGCGCCGCCGGCCGCCGCGCCGGTACGCGCCACGACCAGCAGGGCCTGCGCCTCGTCCACTCCGGAGATGTAGTACTTGGTGCCGCGCAGCCGCCAGCCGGCTCCGTCCCGGGTCGCGGTGGTGGACAGCCGGTGCGTATTCGACCCGGCGTCCGGCTCGGTGATCGCGAAGACGACCTTGGTCGTGCCCGCCGCCAGCCCGGGCAGCCACGCCTTGCGCTGTTCCTCGGTGCCGAACTCGGCGATCATCCCGGCCGAGATGGCCGCCGACACGAGGAGCAGCAGGAGCGGAGTGCCCTGCGCGCCCAGTTCCTCGCAGACCAGCGATAGCTCGGTCAGCCCGCCGCCGCCCCCGCCGTACTCAGCCGGAACATTCACGCCAATGAATCCGGCTTCACCTAGCTTGGCCCACAGATCGTCACAGGGCGTGCCCGGCCGCCGCGTGGCTCGTGTAGTAACCCGGCCCGAAGCTGCTGGCTATCGCGGCGACGGCGGCCCGCAGGTCACGATGCTCGGCGGTCTCAGCGAAGTCCACGCCTGCTCCCAGGAAGTGATCGCGGATTCACTTCGGACTGTAGCGGCCAAGCCGCCCGGCTGGCTAGCCGGCGATGTGGCCGGCCAGGCGCCCGGGGGCGCCCCCGGCCGTCCCGGGCGAGGCTGGCCGCGACCTGACGGCAAGTTCGCCGGAGATTCGGCGTATGTCCTGCTGGCCGGCGGGTAGTAGCGAGGACCCCTGGTGCCGGAGTGGGCCGTGAAGGAGGCACTTATGTCCGCGACCGTGTTCCACGAGTCAGCCGCTGGGGCAGACACGCGCCACCCCGGGGCGCCCGCGCCCGAGGTCCTGCCCACCGGATGGCCGGACGGGCGGCGCCAGGTCCCGGCGCCGCGGTCTCCCGGGCGGTGGCTGAACGCCGCGATCGCGGTATTCCGCGACCAGCCGGCGGGCACCCACCGGGCGGCCCGGCGGTGGCGGGTCGCCTGGCGGGCCGGCTCCCACCGGAGCGATTGAGCGGACCGCCGGGGCGGCGGGGGCGGCGGGCCGCCACTCGGCGAACCAGCGGGCGCGTCGGGCGCGGGCGTCGGCCTAGCTGAGCCGCTCGGTGAGGCGGACCGTCACCTCATCGCCGGCTTCCTTGCCGATCGCCCGCCGCGTCCCGGCGTTGAAGGACAGCTTGTGCGTGCCGTCTCCGAGTGCCATGAAGGACGCCCGGAATGGATGGCCGTCCACGATACCGCGGACCTTGACCAGTCCCCGGGTGCGGAAATACTCGGCCGAGCCGGGCATCACCACATAGGTCCAGCCCCCCTTGGCCGCGCTCTTCTCCAGCCGGGCGGTGAACTGCTTATCCAGTTCCGTCACAGTGACCTCCTGCTCGCGGCGTAGCTGACGGCCTGGAGCCGAGACTACCCAGTCCATCCCCGGTGATCGCCGTTGGCGCGGCCTAATCGGACAGGTCGTGTCGCTCCCAATTCCGGAGCATACGGTTAGCTGACGTGTACTCTGAGTTACCAATCGGGCCCCTGGCCGGTGGGTGATTCACGGGGAGTTTGGCATGAACTACTGCACACGCTGCGGCCGTCAGGCGGGCGCCGGAGCGGCGTTCTGCATCGGCTGCGGGATGCCGCTGGGCCCGGCCGATGACTCAGCGGAGACGCCCGGCCCGGCTGACGTGCCCAGCGCCTCCGGCCTCCCAGGGGCGGCGAGTTCCGGTTTCCCGGGGGCGGCCGGTTGGGGCCTCCCGGGGGCGGCCGGCGACGACGGGGAAGCCCCGGGCTGGGCCGGCGGCCACGTGCGCCTTATCGACGAGGTGCCGGCCACCGTGACCGGCGAGGTGCCGTTGCAGGCGCACGGTGAGGTGCCGTTGCCGCCAAGTGGCGAACGGCCGCCGTGGGCACCGGACGGGACACTGGCGCAGCCGGGCGGCGAGGCTCCGCCCGGCGCGGTGCCGGGCCAAGCGGACCCGGCGGACCCGGCGTTCCTCAGCCCGGACCTCACCCCGGCGGACCCGGCGTTCCTCAGCCCGGACCTCACCCCGGCGGACCCGGCATCCTTCAGCTTGGACCCGGGCCCAGGGCCGGATGCGGGCTATGACCACTCACCGAGCGAGGATACGGCGGCGTGGCCGCCCGGGTTCGCCGCCCAGGAGCCGGCGCTGGGCCTGCCGCTCCGCCGCCCGCCCCGCCCGTCGCGGGCCGAGCCGCCACCGCCGCCACCGCCGCGGCGGCCGCTCTGGCTGCCGGTGCCGGCCGACGGCGATGGGTACCCCGCGGCTGCGCGGGAGCCCGGCTCGCCACCCGCTGAGCCGGAGCCCGGCTCGCCACCCGCTGAGCCGAGCCCCCGGAGGCGGGGCTGGCTGGCGCCGGTGGCGGTGCTGGCGGCGCTCGCGGGTGGCCTGGCCGCCTGGCACTACCTGGGCGGGTCCCGGGCCGGCGCGCCGGCCGGCGGCCAGTCCAGCCGCAGCGCGGTGGCGCCGGGGGCCCAGCGGGCCCCGGGCCGGCCGTCATCGGCCAGGCCGTCATCGGCCAGGCCGTCGCCGTCCAGCCGGACGAGCGGCGCGCTGGGCCGGTCGCCGGGACAATCTCACCGGGCCACGGGCCGCGGGCGGGTGATTCCCGGTCCGGCGGTCGCCGGGCAGCGCGTGGCCCACCCGGTCGCAGCGTTCCTCACCCAGTACTTCGCGGCCATCAATGACCACGACTACCCCGCGTTCAGCCGCCTGTTCGAGCCGGGGGCCAGCCCGATTCGCTCGGCTGCGGAATTCCGTTCCGGGTTCCGGAGGTCACGAGACTCCACGGCCCGGTTGGTGAGCCTGGAGCAGACCGCCGGCGGCGACTGGGCCGCGTCGGTCGCGTTCCACAGCCATCAGGACCCGGGCAACAGCGCCAGCCACACCGCCTGCACCGCGTGGGGGGTCACCTTCTACTTGGTGCCCGTGGGCAACTCCTATCTGATCGGGCCGCCGCCTCCGGGCTACCAGGCGTCTGCGCATCCCTGCGGCTGAGCGGCCACACCCGGTCATCCGGACGTGGCCGCGCTGGACCCCGGACTGCCGGTGCTGTAGCTCCCGGCCGGTAGCCGCCCGCCTGCGGGAGGTAGTCCGCGCCCGCCCGCCTGCGGGAGGTAGTCCGCGCCCGGCGGGACGGCCGCCATCCCGGTCCCGGCTACCCGGGCCGCACTGCCGCGTCGCCGCTCCCGGCCTGATCCACGTACTCGAGGAAGAGGCGGCTGGTGAACCCGCCGCGGTGGTGCCGTTTGGTATCGGCGGCCGCTTGCAGCTGATCCCAGGTCAGGCCGGCCGAGGCAGCCAGCGCCCGGAGCACCTCCAGCACGTCCGCCAGCTCGCCGGGCAGGTCGGCGTCGGCCGCCTGGCGCGCCTCAGCGGCCTCCTCCACCAGCTTGGCGAGCAGCGCCACGTGGTAGCTGGGGGCGTCCAGCACCCGGGTGACCGGCCGGCCGCCGCGCTCCCGGATGAGGTCGGGGACCTGGTCCCGGACGAGCTTGTGGTACTCAACCCGCATGCCTGGACGGTACGCCCGCGGCGCCCGCCCGGCTAACGCTGCAGGCGAATACCGGACAGCCAGGTATGGCTCGGTCTCGCCGGGGTTCGCGCCGGCTCGGTGATCAGCGCTACGGTCAGGGCAGCTCCGTCTCCGTGGTCATGCCGTAGGCCGGCGCCGTGCCGGACGGCGGTGGCGCCCCGGATGCGGGTTCGTGCGGGTGGCGGGCGAGCCGGGCGAGGAACGCGGCGGCGACCAGTGCCCATGCGGCGACGGCGACCCAGAGCATGAACCGGGCCAGCGGTTCCATGA
Source organism: uncultured Actinomycetes bacterium (assembly GCA_963837515.1). GTDB lineage: Bacteria > Actinomycetota > Actinomycetes > Streptosporangiales > Streptosporangiaceae > RYN-230. The sequence goes on along the minus strand of CAWINT010000004.1, from coordinate 73,023 downwards.
ACGCCAGGTGGGCGGCTTTGCCGAAGGTCAGCGTGGCCACGCTGTACATGCCGAGGGGGAAGACGACGCTCCACAGGTTGGGCTCGTAGGTTAGCGGCCAGTGCCGCCGGACGTGCCGCCACAGGCCCAGGATGACCAGCAGCGGGATCCACCAGGTGCCGAACGCCCACAGGGCGAAGGTGAACCCCTCGACGAACCCGGCGGTCGCCCGCACGACCGGAATACTTGCGGGGAGGGTGAGATCCTGGGCGCCGGCCAGTACCGAGATCGCGGTGGCGCCCATGAGGATCCAGTACGGCGGGCCGAGGGTGGCCGGGGTCATCGGGAGGGTGAACCAGCGCAGCAGGATCAGCGCGACGATCATCAGGTAAAGCAGCAGGCCGACGCACCACAACCCGGTGGTTACGGGGGCGAGCAGCAGAGACTGCGACGGCCATGCCGGAACAAGGATCGCCGCGGAAATCGACAGTGACTGGGTGGCGACGATCCACAGCAGCCAGGAGCCGTTGACGCCGCCGAGAACCGAGTCGTCGGCCCGGGCGATCATCAGACTGGCGGGCACACCGTAGGTCAGCAGCAGCCACACGGTGGCGGCCAGGGCGGCCAGGATCGCCGTCGCCAGCGGATGCCCCGCGAGCACCAGCCGGACACCGAGCACGTCCAGGCCCGCCGTGATGGTGAAGAACCCGAACACCCGTTCCGGCGCCTGGATGTCGGCGGCCACCTTGGAGCGGAAGAATGCCAGCCGGGCGGCCAGCGCCGCGGCGAGCACCAGCAGCCCGGCCGAGGCGGCCGCCAGCAGCGCCAGCGACAGCCAGGACGGCCCGAGCAGGAACGTGCCGGTGGAGATGATGCCGGTGGCCATCACGTACGCGAAGTAGCCGGGGTGAAGGTCCCGGACAGCTGTCGCCGTCCGGGCCGCCGGTCGCGCCTGCCCGCCAGCATCGGTGCTCACAGCCGTGGTTGCTCCCGGATCGTCGGCGGTCTAGTAGGGGACGCCGATCTTGCGCCAGCGGCGGCCGCTGGTGCCGGGCTCAGCGGGTGGGGTTGCGCGGCGGCTTCGGTAGACGATGTAGGGCCGCCACAGGTACCACAGCGGGTAGCTCCAGGCGTGCACGAGCCGGCTGAACGGCCAGACCGTCCAGATGATCCAGGCCGCGGCGGCGTGGAACTGGTAGATCACCGGGGCGTCGGCGATGGCGGTCACGTCGGGAGAGCCGCTGAACAGGCCGCGGAACCAGGGAGCGACGGTGGTGCGGTAGTCGTAGCCGTGGCCGAGCAGGTTGACGCCGATGGTGGGGGCGATCCCGGTGAGGATGATGATCAGCAGCAAGATCAGCGCCACGTAGTCGACCGGGCTGGTCGTGGCCCGCACCCGGGCGACGAGCAAACGGCGCCCCGCCAGCACCACGACCCCGCCGATAACCAGGACGGCCGCGAGGGTCCCGGCCGCCGCGGAGAACCACCGGTAGGCGCTCTCGGGGATGCCGATCGCGTGTGTCCAGCGTTCCGGGATCAGGATGCCGATGACGTGACCGCCGATGGCGGCGAACGCCCCGTAGTGGAAGACTGGCGAGCCCCATTTGAGCAGGCGCCGCTCCTGCAGCTGGGTCAACCGGCTGGTCCAGCCGAACTGGTCGTACCGCCACCGCCAGATGTGGCCGACGACGAAGATGCCGAGCGCCAGGTACGGCAGCGCCACCCACACGAAAATCTGCCAGGCGCTGCTGCCGGTCATCGCGCGGTCTCCGTTCCGGTGAGGTACCCGGGCGGCGCGAACGGCTCCAGGCCCACGTCTTCGGCCGGCGGCCCCTGTTCCCAGGATCGCCGCACCAGCGCCTGGTCGCTCCGGCGCAGGCCGGGGAGTTGCGCGCAGACGCCCTCGATGACGTCGGCGTAGGGGGACGGGGCGTCCCGTAGCGCTCGCCGCAGGAGTTCAAGGTCAGCCCGGTGGGCGCGAAGCAACCTCTCGCCGCGGGGGGATATGTCCGCGAAGTCGAGCACGAGCGGCAGGTAGTCCGGCAGTTCGCTGTCCGACGGCTCGAACCCGGCGTTCCGGTAGGCGGCTTTGAAGGCCAGCATGGCCATGCCGCGCCTGCGGGTGTCGCCGTACCGGTAGTAGGTGAGGTAGAGGGCGCACCGGCGGCGCAGGTCGAACGTCGCCACGTAGTGCTGGCCGACTTCGGCCGGGGGCGTGTCCCGTAGCCAGCCAAGGAACCGGTGCAGCGGGGCCGCGGCCGGGCGCGGGAGGCGGGCCGCCTCGGCCTCGAGCGGGGCGAGGCCGTCGAACAGGGCCATGGTGGGGTATTGCAGCAGCACCGAAGACAGCTTGTACGGGCGGGCGGTCATGACTCGCCGCGCGGGGACAGGTTGAGGTGCAGCCGTCCGTCGTCGTCCCGGAATTCCCGGCCGCTGGGGGGATGGAATGAGTCCGGGCCGCCTGGCTGGGCGCAGAACAGCTGCTCGTGCTGGGCCATCAGCCGCCCGGCGTCCTCGGCATGGGCCTGCGGGATGACGTACCGCTCGTCGTACTTGGCGATCGCCAGCAACCGGAAGAGATCCTCCAGGTCCGCTTCGCTCGCGCCCACCGAGGCTGCCAGCCCTTCGGGTACGTTCAGCCCGAGCTGTTCCGCGCGCATCTGGGCGCGGACCGCCGCCAGCGTGCGGAGCACCCGCCGGACCGGGCCGGGGTCCCCGGCGGTGAACAGGTTGGCCAGGTACTCGGCCGGGATACGCAGCGCCTCGATGGCGGCGAAGATCTGGTCTGGGGTGTCGTCGTCGTATCCGGCGGCGTGGACAACGTCGGCGACCGGGGACAAGGGCGGGATGTACCAGACCATCGGCAACGTCCGGTATTCCGGGTGCAGCGGGAGTGCGACCCGGTGCCGGGCTATCAGTGCGTGGACGGGGGAGCGGCGCGCCGCCTCCAGCCAGTCGGCAGGGAGGTCCTGCCGGGTCGCCTCGGCCTGGACACCCGGGTCTTCTGGGTCGAGGAAGACCGACAGCTGGGCGTGGTACAGGTCCCGCGGGTCCGGGGTCGCCGCGGCGGCTAGCACCGCGTCGGCGTCGTAGAGGATCAGGCCGAGGTACCGCAGCCGGCCCACGCAGGTCTCCGAGCAGATCGTGGGCTGGCCGGCCTCAATGCGAGGGAAGCACAGCGTGCACTTTTCCGCCTTGCCGGTGCGGTGGTTGAAGTACACCTTCTTGTACGGGCAGCCGGAGACGCAGAACCGCCAGCCGCGGCAGCGGTCCTGGTCGACCAGCACGATCCCGTCTTCTTCCCGCTTGTACATCGCGCCGGAGGGGCAGGAGGCGACGCAGGAAGGGTTGAGGCAGTGCTCGCAGATGCGCGGCAGGTAGAACATGAACACCTGCTCGAAGGCCAGCTTCACCTCGTCGTTCAGCCCGGCCAGGTCCGGATCGGCGGCCGCGTGCGCGGGGCCGCCGGCCAGGTCGTCGTCCCAGTTGCTACCCCACTTCATCTCCATGTCCTGGCCGGTCAGCGCGGAGATCGAGTGTGCGCTGGGGTTCGGGGTGCCCAGCGGGGCGTTGATCACCGTCTGGTAGTCGTAAGTCCACGGGTCACCGTAGTCGTCGATCGAGGGCAGGTCGGGGTTATAGAAGATGGACAGCAGCCGCCGCAGTCGGCTGCCGCCCTTCAGCTGCAGCCTGCCCCTGCGGTCCAGCGCCCAGCCGCCCTTCCACCGGTCCTGGTCCTCATACCGGCGGGGGTAGCCGAGTCCGGGCTTGGTTTCCACGTTGTTGAAGTAGACGTACTCGGTACCGGGCCGGTTGGTCCAGGTCTGCTTGCAGGTCACCGAGCAGGTGTGGCAGCCGATGCACTTATCGAGGTTCATCACCATCGCGACCTGTGCCATGACCCGCATCAGAACTCCACCTCCTGGGAGCGCTTGCGGATCACGGTGATCTCGTCGCGCTGGTTGCCGGTCGGCCCGTAATAGTTGAAGCCGAAGGACAGCTGCCCGTACCCGCCGATCATGTGAGTGGGCTTGATGACCAGCCGGGTCAGCGAGTTGTCCGAGCCGCCATGCCAGCCGGATATCTCCGATTTCGGGGTCATCAGGTGACGGTCCTTGGCGTGGTACATGAACACCGTGCCCTGCGGCATCCGGTGGCTCACTACCGCCCGGCAGGCCACCACCCCGTTGCGGTTGTACGCCTCGATCCAGTCGTTGTCGGCCACGCCGATCTTCGCCGCATCCTCCGGGCTCATCCAGATCACCGGCCCGCCGCGGAACAGCCGCAGCATGTGCACGTTGTCCTGATACTCCGAATGGATCGACCATTTTGAGTGCGGGGTGAGATACCGCACCGTTATCTCGGGCCGGCCCTCCTCGTGGACACCCTGCCCGCCGAAGTGCCGCACGTAGTCCAGCGGCGGGCGGTAGGCCGGCAGCGTCTCCCCGTACTCGCGGATCCAGTCGTGGTCGAGGAAGAAGTGCATCCGCCCGGTCAGCGTGTGCCACGGCTTCTTCCGCTCCACGTTGACGGTGAACGGCGAATAACGACGCCCCCCGGTCTCGCTGCCGGACCATTCCGGGCTGGTGATCACCGCCCGCGGCTGGACCTGGGTGTCGGCGAAGGAGATCTGCTCTCCGGAGCGTTCTTCGGCCAGGTCGGCAAGCGGCCGCCCGGTCCGGCGCTCCAGCTCGCGCCAGGCCTGCACCGCCACCTGCCCGTTGGTGGTGCCGGACAGGGCGAGGATCGCCTCGGCCAGGTGCACGTCCCGCTCCAGCGACGGGCGCCCGCCGGCCGCCCCGCCACGTGCCACGCCGTTCGCCCGGCGCAGGTAGTCCACGGCGCCGTCCGGCACCCAGGTGACGCCCTTGGTGGTGGTGCCGAGCGTATCGACTAGCGGGCCGAGCGCGGCCATCTTCTCCGCCACTGCGGCGTAGTCCCGCTCGATCGTGACCAGCCGCGGCATGGTCACGCCGGGCACCGGCTCGCATTCTCCCACCTTCCAGTCGCGTACCGCCCCGCCCGGCTGTGCCAGCTCATCGGGGGAGTCATGCATGAGCGGGGCGGCGAGCACGTCAGCGCGGGTGCCCAGGTGGGTCCTTGCGAGCCGGGAGAATTCCACGGCCATCATCGTGAACGCGTCGAAATCGGTGCGCGCCTGCCACGGCGGCGCGATGGCGGGGTTGAACGAGTGCACGAACGGGTGCATGTCAGTGGTGGAGATGTCGTGCTTTTCGTACCAGGTGGCGGCGGGTAGCACGATGTCGGCGTAGGTGCAGGAACTGGTCATCCGGAAGTCGATGGTGGTGAGCAGGTCCAGCTTGCCGCGCGGCGCCTGCTCCCGCCAGGTCACCTCGGCGGGGCGCAGGTGCGGCGGGGACTCCTGGGCACGCACCGCGTCGTCGGTTCCCAGCAGGTGCCGCATGAAGTACTCCATGCCCTTGCCCGACGACCCGAGGACGTTGGCGCGCCAGATCGTCATCACTCGCGGCCAGTTCTGCGGTGCGTCCGGGTCCTCCCCGGCGAACCGCAGGCGGCCTTCGGCCAGTTCCCGGACTATGAAGCTGGAGACAGGTACCCCGGCCCGTTCGGCTTCATCACAAAGATCCAGCGGGTTACGGTCGAACGCCGGGTGCGACGGGGTCCACCCCAGCCGGGACGCCTGGGCCAGGCAGTCCGCGAACGTGCGCCCGGCGAACAGGCCGCGGCCGAGCGGGCTGGCCAGTTCAGCCGCGCCGAAGCTCTCATACCGCCACTGGTCGGTGTGCAGGTAGAAGAACGAGGTCCCGGTCATGTGCCGGGTGGGGCGCTGCCAGTCGAGGGCGAACGCGAGCGTGGACCAGCCGGTGAATGGGCGGACTTTCTCCTGGCCGACGTAGTGCGCCCAGCCGCCGCCGTTCACGCCCTGGCACCCGCACAGCATGATCAGTGTGAAGAAGGTCCGGTAGATCTGGTCGGAGTGATACCAGTGGTTCGTGCCCGCTCCCATGCAGATCATCGACCGGCCCCTGGACAGCTCAGCGTTGCGCGCGAACTCCCGCGCCACCCGGGCTGCCGCAGCCGCCGGCACTGAGGTGATGGGTTCCTGCCAGGCTGGTGTGCCGGGCGTGCCCGCGTCGTCATACCCGGCCGGCCACTCGCCGGGAAGCCCGTCCCTGCGCACCGCGTACTGTGCCATCAGCAGGTCGAGCACCGTCGTCACCAGGCGCCCAGCCACCCTGGTCGCCGGCACCCCGCGGCGCACGACCGCCCCGCCCTCAGTCCGGCCGATGTCGAACCGGGGCAGGTCGACCGGCACCGCCTCGGTGTGCCGCCCGTACAGGGTCAGTACCGGGTCGGTTCCGCCGAGATCGAGATTCCACCGGCCCAGCCCGGACTCGTTGAACCGGAAGCCCAGGGATCCGTTCGGGGCGAAGGGTTCCCCGGTTTCAACGTTCAGCACGATGGTCTTGTGCGCCGTGCCCTCCCCGTCATCCCCGAGATCGGCGGCGGTCAGGAACCGGCCGGGCACAAATGCGCCCCCCCGCTCTTCCAGGGTCACCAGACACGGCGCGTCGGTATAGGTCTTGACGTAATCGGTGAAGTAGGGCACCTGCCGCTCGCGGAAGAACTCCGTGAGCACCACATGTCCCATCGCCATTGCCAGCGCCCCGTCGGTGCCGGGAGCCGCCGCCAGCCAGTCGTCGGCGAACTTGGTGTGGTCGGAGTAGTCGGGGGAGACCACCACCACTTTCTGGCCCCGGTAGCGGGCCTCGGTCATGAAGTGCGCGTCCGGCGTGCGGGTGATCGGCAGGTTGGTTCCCCAGATGATCAGGTAGGACGAGTTCCACCAGTCCCCGGACTCCGGCACGTCGGTCTGGTCGCCGAACACCTGCGGGGACGCGCACGGCATGTCCGCGTACCAGTCGTAGAACGACAAGATCGTGCCGCCGATCAGCGACAGGAACCGGGTGCCCGCCGCGTACGACACCTGCGACATCGCTGGGATCGGGGAGAACCCCACCACCCGGTCCGGGCCGTACTCCTTGATCGTGTGCACGTGCGCGGCGGCAATCAGTTCCGTGACCTCGGGCCAGGTTGAGCGGACGAATCCGCCCTGGCCGCGGGCCTGCTTATACCGAGCTGCCTTGGCGGCGTCGCCGGTGATCTCCGCCCAAGCGGCGACCGGGTCGCCGAGGCGCTGCTTTGCCTCGCGCCACAGCTCCAGCAGTGGGCCGCGGACATATGGGTAGCGAACCCGCGACGGGGAGTAGGTGTACCAGGAGAACGACGCGCCGCGCGGGCAGCCCCGCGGCTCGTACTCCGGCATGTCCGGGCCGGCCGACGGGTAGTCGGTCTGCTGGGTCTCCCAGGTGATGATGCCATCCTTGACATACACCTTCCACGAGCACGACCCGGTGCAGTTCACCCCGTGCGTGGACCGGACCACCTTGTCGTGCCGCCACCGCTCGCGGTAGAAGTCCTCCGCCCCCCGGCCACCCTTCCGGTGCACCTCGCGGAAATCGGGGCTCGGCATGCCGCCGGGAACGAAGAACTGCGCCTTGCGCAGCAGTTGCTCGACCGGCTCCCCGGCCGGCAGCAGGGGTGCCAGCAGATCGCCGCGCTGGCCGTCCGGCGTGGTCCGGCCCGGCCCGTCAATCGGGCTGGTGTGCCGTGCTATTGGCTCGGCCACATGACCTCCTCGTCAGTTGCGCGACCGTGGCGTGCCCATGCTCCCGGGTGTCCTTCTTTCCCGGGCTGTTCCTCTCGTATACCGCCAGCTCAGGCGGCATGCCGGGGCAGCAGGCTCAGGTGGCTGTGCTGGACGGCCGGCTCGGCGGGTTTCTGCTCGGGGACCAGGTGCACGTCCACGTGGTAGCCCTGCACCAGCGTCCAGCCCAGGAACCCGGCGGCTACGGTAACCGTGGCGCCGATGGCGGACAGCACGACGCCGAGCGTGGCGCTCACGGCCGGGCCGTTCCAGTCGGCCACATAGGAGGCCATCGCGGCCAGGAACAGACCGAGGGCCGTGACGTTGAGCCAGAACAGCACCGGGTGACCCGCGAGCTTGACCTTGCTGTACACGGCATCTCCTCCCGCCGCTGTACTCATTGGGCGGTCACGCTAGCGGCCCGGGCTTGCAGCTTCCCTGCAACCTGCAGGCCTCGTGCTTCCGGTTAGCGTTGCTGGCAGTGCGGGCAGAAGTTCGTCGCGCAGCCCGCGACCGTGGTGCGGATGATCGGCGCGGGATCTCGGCGGCTGCGATGCGCATGCCGGTGAGGCGCGTGGCCAGCCCCTGGCGCAGCGTCTCCACCTCGGGTAGCTCAGGCAGGGACAGGACCGCTTTCGCAGCGCCCGCTCTGGTTCCCGTGCTACCTGGTGGCCCTGCGTTTTGACGGCGAGATGGCGCGCGCCCCGGGTGAGCGGCCGGCGAGTTCGCGTAGCCGCGGGACCAGGATCAGGTAGCCGCCGTCCTGCGCCTGGTCCAGGGCGGCCGCGGCGGCTGCCCGGCTCGCCTCGTCATCACCTTGGCTGGCGAGGAGCTCAGCGTGCGCCCACCGGGTCTCGTGGCAGGTAAGCGGGGTTTCACCCTTAAGGGCGGCCTGGACGTGCGGCGCGGCCTCGTCCGGCCGTCCCTGGCGAGCCAGGAAGGCACCAAGCCGGGCTGCTGCCCACGAGCGGAAGAACGGGATGCCCTCGACGGCCTGCAGCGAGCGGCGGTAGGCCAATTCGGCGCGGCCGGGCAGTCCCGCGGCCTCGCACGCGATGCCCAGGCCGCGGTGCGCGGCGGCGGTCCATTCCGCGTGCCCGATGCGGGCGGCGATCCGGCCTGATTGCTCCGCTGATTCGATCGCTTCGCCGGCCTGGCCGAGGATGGTCAGGACCTCAGCGCGGCGCCACAGGCACTCGGCCTCGACGGCCGGGTGGCGGGCGGCGCGGGCCCAGGCGAGCGTCTCGTCGATCTCGGTAAGGCCCTCCCCGGCGCGGCCGAGGAAGGCCAGGGCGTGGCCCCGGGTGGCGCGCGGGCTCCACAGCCGGAGCACTTCGCCGTGGCTGACTGGCAGGTGGGCGAGGCGGTCGAGCTCGGTGACGGCGTCGCGCAGCCTGCCGCCGATGAAGCATTCCATCGCCCGCCAGTACAGCAGGCGGGCGCTGCCGCGACTGTCGCTGGCCCGGTCCAGCAGCCGGGCCGCCCGGCGCACGCGATACCTGGCGCGGGTCAGGTTGCCGTCGGTCAGGTCGAGGATCGCGGCCGCCGCGAGGGCCTGGCCGAGGGCGGCGGGCTGATCGCCGGCCTCGGCGATCGCCAGCTCGGCCAGCTCGCTGCCGCGGGCCGGGTCGGCGGTCCTGGCGTCCAGGATGGCCAGCTGGGCCAGCACCCGGGACCGGTCGGCGGGATCGTCGAGGCTGTCCAGCGCGGCGGTGAAGTCGGCCCGGGCCGCGGCAAGCTGGCCGCCGCGGCGGCGGGCCTCGCCGCGCACCTCCAGCAGCGCCGCGCGGGTGTGGGCTGGCGGGTCCAGGGATAGCCCGGTCCCGGCTAGGCGCATCGCCTCACGGTCGCAGATCCGGTCAAGCTGGCGGCGGGCGGCGGCCGTATACGCCAGGGCGGCCTCGTCGTTGTCACCGCTGGCGGCCAGGTGGCTCGCGGTCTCGGCCGGATCAGCGCCGTTCTGCCGCAACGCCGTGGCGAGAAGCGCATGGGACCGCGCTGTCCCGGCCGGGCGCAGCGCGACGCTGACCGCCTGGCGGACCAGCTCGTGGCTGACCGCCCAGCCCTGCGGGCCGGGGCTGGCCAGGCCGGCGCAGCCAAGTCCTTCCAGGGTGTCCAGGACGGTGCGAAGGTCGGTGGTGCTCGCGGCGGCAAGGAGTCCAGGCTGCGCGGGGCGGCCTAGCAGCGCGAGCAGGTCCAGCATGCCCCGCCACCGGGAGGGCAGTCCGGCCAGCCGGTTCCCCGCGGCCTGCTCGATCGCGACGGCGACGATTGCCGCGACCCCCGCGGCGTCGCGGCCCGGCCGCAGGTGCCACCGGTGGTCGCCATCGCGGGCGATTGCCCCCTGCCGGGCCAGGGCGGTGATGACTTCGGTGACGGTGATCTGGGTACGGCCGGCCTGCCTGAGGATCGCCTCGGCCAGCAACTGGTCGCTGAACAGGCCCCTGATGACGCCGGCCGGCAGCGGCCCGAGCGTGATGCCGGTCATCTGGGCGGCCGGGATCCCGAGTGCCTCAGCAGGATCGAAGCGGGGGTTAGCGCCGTCCGGCCGGTAGGCGGCCGCCAGGCTGACACCGTCCAGGCGGCGCAGCAGCAGGCCTAGCAGCGTCAGGCTGGTCGGGTCGGCCCACTGCAGGTCATCGGCCACGATGAGGCAGCGCGGCCGGGCCATGGCCGCGACGAGCCGGGCCGCGCCCTGCAAGGCGAACGCGCGGCGACTCTGCTCATCCAAGCCGCCGCGGCCGGTGCCGGGCGGCCCGGCCAGCCCGGGCACCACCTCGGCCAGCGCGCTGGCCTCCGGCTCCGCCAGGATCGCCGCCACAGGTACCGACAGCTGTTTACCGGCCTGGCTCAGCATCCGGCCGGCCAGCGACCATGCCTGATCCTGGTCCGGGGCGAACGCCTGCGCGGCCAGCACGAGCGCGTCGGCCTGCCGCGCCGCCTCCGCCAGCAGCGCGGACTTGCCGATTCCGCTCGGCCCGGTGACCAGCACGACCCGGGGGCCGAGTCCGGCTGCCGCACCCGCGATCACCGCGCACTCCTCTTCGCGGCCCAGGAACGGGTCCCTGCGGCCAGGGGGCGAGCCCTGGCGTCTGGGCCGCGCCGCAGGGTGAGGGCCCAGCTGCCCGTCGGCCGGCTGGCTGGCCAGTATGCGCTGGCGGAGCTGGCAGGCCTGCGGCGTGGGCTGAAGGCAGGTCTCGGCGGCGAGACGATCCCGGTACTCGTCGAAGACGCCCAGCGCCCCGGCCTGGTCCCCGCCGGCGGCGAGGGCGCGGACCAGCACCAGCACAGAGGTCTCCCGCAGCGGCTCGGCCGCCACCGCCTGCCTGGCCCAGCTGGCCGCCTCCAAGGCCGTGGCCGTCCCCGCGCTGTCCAGAGCGGCGGTCGCGGCTCCGTCCAGCGCCTCCAGGTAGGCCGTCCAGAGCTGCCGCCGGTCGGCTTGTGCCCAGTCGGCGTAGGTGTCTTCGGGGAGCGGCTCGCCGCGCCAGATGCCGAGTGCCGCGCGAAACGATGTGAGGGCTTCGGCCGGCCGTGCGGCCAGCCTGGTCCGCCCGGACTGCACCGCGGCAAGGAACGCCTCGGCGTCGATCCAGCACTGGTCGCCGTCAGCCAGGATGTATCCGCCTGGGCCGGTCCGGATCAGCGTCCGGTCGCCGAGCGCCCGGCGGATCCGGCTGACCAGGACCTCGATGTTCCCCGGGGCATCCGCCGGGGGATCGTCCGGCCACAGCACCTCGGCGATCAGGTCCTTCGGCACCAGCGTCCCGCGCCGCAGCGCCAGCAGCCGCAGCAGCCGGCGGGCCAGCTTGCCGCCGAACTCCCGCAGCGCGATCTCCTGGCCGTCATGGTCCACCGCGAACCGGCCGAGCAGCCTGATCCTGATCGCCGCGCCGCCGCCTGGCGGCCGATCTCCGCGAGCGCGCACGCCAGATGATCCGCGCGGCACGGGGCGGCTGGCCGGCGGGGAACTGGCCGTCGGCTGGTGCTGGCCGGTGATGACCGTCATGGCGGGTTCATCGACCAGGCAGGCTGCGCGTGAACCTCGCCAGGCTGCCTTCTTCTCGTTTCATCTCGCAAATGCACGTCCTTTGTCCTGCCAGGGCTGCGGACCGGCCAGCTTGCGGCTGCGCAGTGATGCTGCCCTGAGGCGTGCCGGCGCGGGTGCGGCGCACAGGCACGGCGGCTGGCTCTCATCTCAGACGTTAGGCCCGGCCGGGCGCCCGTGCCAGTGACCAGGTCCATCTCGCGGCGCCGGCCAGGGAGGATGTCATGTAGCGATCACCGTCCCGGGGCCGAGGAGCGCGAGGCTGAGCGCGGCGATCGTGGCGCGCAGGCCGGTGGCGTTCCGCGCGCCCCGCCCTACCTTCGCCGCCAGTTTCGGGCTGCCGGGGTGGCGCAGCGCGTTCTGCCGCAGCCAGCATCCGCCACCGGGGAGGTCCGTCCTGCATGACGGTGAACCGGTAGCCGTCGGGGCTGAGTTCGCTGATCCCCCGCCATACCGGGTTCAGGTCAGTGCCGGGCTGTAGTTCGACCTGCTCGCTGCGGCGCATCCGCAGCAGCCGGTCCACGGCCGCGGCGACCGCGTGGCCCCGGCGGAGCGCATCGAGATCGACCACCGGCCCTCCGGTGAGCCGGTACCACTCGTGCCGGTGCCTGCCGAGCGCTGCGGTGCCCAGCACGCCCTGCGCTGGGCGCCCCGCCGCCAGCAGGTTCTCTTCGGCTCTGAGGTGACGCTCGAACTGGGCGACGAAGTCTCGGGCGGGTGATGGCGACCCGCCCAGGAGACATCGGCTGTTCTCCGGCGGCTTCCCGGGCCAGCACGTCAGCGGCGGAACGCAGCCGGGCATGGTCTCTGGCCAGACCAGCCACATTGCGGGCGGGGATGGCGGGAAACAGCAGCATCTCCTCGTCGGACGCCTGGTTGCGGTGTCCACCGGATCGCGGCAATGGCGCTTCCGCCGGTTTCACTGGCCGGCTTGCTCGGTGCGACGGTGCATGGCGGCCAGCAGCGCGGGCAGGTTCGTGCCTTGGCTGGCCAGCAGCGCCGGCTGCAGGACGTTCTCCTTGGCCACGTGCCCGGCGAAGAGCCTGGCTATCTCTTCCGCGTGCTTCGCCGCGCTGGCGGCGGCTGCCGGCCCGGCGAGCCGCCCGGCCGTTTCCGACAAGACCGTGTGCTCGGCGGTCATCTCGCTGACGATGCCGGCCAGGCCGTCGAGCGCGGCGGCCGCCGGGTAGATGGTGGCTTCCTCGGCCGCCGCGTGCGGAAGGATCTCCCCGGCGAGATAGGCGATCAGCCTGGCGACGGCCGCCTCATGCAGCTGGCCCGCTGCCGCCGCCGCGCTCACCCGGTCGCTGAGCTGCTCGCCAAGGACCCGGCGAATTCCTGTCAAGGGGCCGCGGATGTCACCCGGCCAGCAGGATGCCCAGGAACAGCGCGGCCAGGGCGCTGATGCCGGTCAGCGCGCCGAATACCGCCAGCCCCGCGGCGCTGCGGGCGCGGGCGTGCAACGCCGCCGTGACCCCGGAGACGGCCACGACGATGAGCTTCACCTCGAGCGTGGTCTCGTAGTTTCCGGAGATCTGCGAGCGCACGGCGATCATGTTCCAGACGCCGGTGATGACCAGGACCGCGAACGCTGGCCAGGCGACCTGGTTGAACCGCCGGGCGGCCGCCTGGGGGATCTCCGCGCCGAGGCGGCGCAGCACCGGGACCAGCGCGGCCAGCGTGAGCTGCCCACCCACCCAGACGGTCGCGGCGAGAACATGCAGGAACAGCCGGGCCGTGTCCCAGCTAACGGCCAGCACGGCCGGAGTCGCCTGGTGCGGGCCGGGCCTTCAACATGTACACCCATCCGTCGGGCAGCTCTCCGGAGCTGAGGAACACTTGAGCTGAGGAACACTTGAGCCGGTCGGCTGCGGCCGGGAGCAGCAGGTCGTCGGCTCGCGGGTAGAGGGTCTTCTCCTCTTTCAGGTTGTGGTGCAGAAGCTGGACGGTCAGCCGCTTGCGAAGCGCGAGCCCGGTGCCAGCGCCGGCGTCTGTCGCGCGCTCCAGCGAGTCGAGCATGCCCCATATCTGCGCGTGTTCGCGCAGCATGACGAACAACAGAGCCGCAAGCCCCGGCCCGGCTTCCCGCAGCATCGGGAACGGGATTGTCGGCAAGTCGGGCGGCGCGCACGCGGTCGGCGGCGAGCGGGAGGAATCCGCTTGGGTGGACAGTGCCGAGGTGGGAGATGAACACGAACCCTGTCGGCGGTCGCCGGGCCTTGCGCCGGGCCAGGCCGGGGTCGGCCAGCCGCTCACGCAGCTGGAGACAAAGCTGGCCCAGCGCATCCCGGCCGCCGAACGCCTCCGCCAGTTCCAGCAGCAGATCGCGGATCTGCCGGTACGCAGCACGGAACACCCCGGTGAGTTCCTGCACAGCAGTCACGCCTGGCGCTTCCCCCTTCACGCACGGTCGCCGTCGCTCTCCGGCCAGGGCCCGGCTCCGATGGCCCGCGGCCCGGTTAACCATCTCGATCCCGCGAAGCGAGAATCGGGGTTCTCGCCCCGGGGCGAACGGCCGGTTACCACGCCTCCGGCTGGAGCCGCCCGGCCCATGACGTTTATACTATGTGATTAGTTCAAAACCGCGCGGAGGTGGCGGTGTACTTCACAGACCGGGGTATCGAGGAACTCGGCGAGCGGCGGGGCGAGGAGCAGGTGACGCTGGGCTGGCTGGTTGGCTGGCTGCGCGGCTGGCGGCCTTCGTCGACCTGCATCCCGAGTTCGATGTCCCGGCCGACCGGCTGGCCATCTGGCTGGCCCGCGCGGATGACGAGGACGACGAGTTGTGAACCGGGCTGCACCTGGTTCGCGGGCGGGTGAGGCCTGGTGCGCTACCGCCTGGAGGTCCGGCTGGCCGCAGGGGACGTGGGACGCCGGGTCGTGATCCGCTGGCGCCGCCCGGCCGGGAAGAACGGCGAGGAGACCGCCGACGTCCTGGGAATTCTGGAGGCGGCCGACGCTGATTCCTTCGGGGTTCGCAAGGTCTCCGGCGAGGTGGTCACGATCCCGCGGAATCGCGCCCTGGCTGGCAAGACCGTGCCCCCGGTCCCGCGCCGCGAGCACCGCGGGCCGGATTCGGGCGCTGGGGGAGTCACCCCCGGCCGTCCGGGCTAGCAGGTCTCCTCCTCAGCCCGGCGTGCGGCGTGACGATGGTGTCGGGCGATCCGGCGGGGTTCGCCCTGGGCTGGGGACTGGCCGCGCGGCCTTGACCGGGTGCGCGCTTGCGGGGCGGCCTTCCGAGCCCCGGTTTGACCGCAAGGTGCTCGAGCATGAGCGGCCGGCCGCCCGGCCGGCGGGCGGCAGGCCCGGGCCGCGGCACGCCGCTGGTGGCGGACCCACGGCCGCGCCGAGGCACTCGCCGCGGCCGGGGGGAGCGACAGCCAGCCTGGGCGGTGATCCCCGGATCCGCTCACCCCAGCCAGGCCCGGTTGCGGGCGTCTGCAAGGTATCCGCAAGGGGCAGCAGCCAGGCTCGTCTTCGACGGTGCGGGCCGGCCGTTCTGCATCAGAGGGGATGGAGTCCATGACCGGAAGCAAGATCGACGGGTTCCGGCTCGGGATCTACGTGTTCGAGGACGCCGAGGTGATGGACTTCGCCGCCCCTTATGGGGTCTTCTCGGTCGCCCGCCGCTATGACCCGGCGCTGGATGTGTTCCTGGTGGCCGAGACGCTGCGGCCGGTGCAGGCGCAGGCCGGGTTCACCGTGCTGCCGAACTATGACTTCGTCAGCCGCCCGGCGATGAACGCGTTTCTGATCCCGGGCGGGGCGGGCACCTACCGCGAGGACGGAGACGGCGGCGCGGCCGGGCGGCAGATCCTAGCCATGCTCGCAGGTTTCCCGGTCGCTCCGCTCGGTGTCGCCCTGCTTGAGGGCGCTCGCCGGGGCCGCGCTGCCGCTGCGGGGTCCGGCAGTGCGCGATCAATGGCCTGTCCCGCTCCGGGACCTCGGACGAGCTGGTGGAAGCCGCCGGCATCTCCGCCGCTCGCATCGCAGCAGCCTCCCGCGAACTGGTCAAGGACTGAACTGAAAGGAACGAAAGGCCCATGATGGGTACTGACATCCGGGTTCGCCGCGTCTACGAAGAACCCTCCCCGGAGGATGGCACCCGTGTGCTGGTGGACCGGGTATGGCCGCGAGGGATGCGCAAGGACGCCGCCCGGCTGGACGAGTGGGCGAAAGACGTCGCGCCATCGGCGGAATTGCGGACCTGGTACCACCACGACCCGGCCAAGTTTGACGAATTCAGTCGCCGCTACACCGCCGAACTCGCCGAGCCCGGCGCGCGGGAAGCCTTCGCCCGGCTCCGCGCCCGCGCAGCGGACCGGCCAGTGACACTGCTGACCGCCACCAAGGACCTGAACCTCAGCCAGGCCGCCGTCCTCGCCGGACTGCTGCGGGAGACCTCGTAACCGTACGTACCGGCGGGCTACCGCGCCCCGGCCGCGGCCAGCTGACCCTCGCCGGGATCGTCGCGCGCCGTCAGGCGGGCGACGCACAGGCTGGGCTCCACGAACGGATCCAGCCGGTCGGCGGTGACCGGCGCCCGCATCCGGGCCAGCGCGCCCCGCGTCAGCCCCAGATGCAGCGCGCAGATGACGTCCTGGTGCTGCTGGGCCACCTCGCGGAACGGGCACTGGCGCAGGCACAGCCGGTACCGTCCGCCGCCTTCGCCGCCTTCCGGCTGCGGCGAGAAGCCCAGCTCCTCCATGATCGCGGTCAGCTTCGCGACGGCCTGCTCAGCGGTCAGCCGCTGGTACGGCGGCGGCTGCTCGGCCAGGTAGGCACCCCACTCACGCCCCGCCTCCTCAGCGGCCCTAGCTGGCTCCGGCATGGTCCCGGCGATCAGGCTGGTCAGCATCTCCGCCAGCAGCCGGTAGCGCCGCCGCCCGGCCGGGCCGTCGGCGACCGCCCGGTAGCCGATCCTGGGTCTGCCGGGCGTCTCCCGTTCTTCCGTCTCCCGGACGGCCAGGCCCGCCTCTACCAGCGCTTCGAGGTGGAATCGTGCCGTGTTCGGATGCAGCCCCGTCCGCTGGGCGATCTCGCGGACGCCTAGCGGGCCGTCCGCGGCGCGCAGCATATCAAGCACTTCGGCGCGGCTGCGGCCGAGCGGGGCCGTGCCCTCGGGTGCGAGAAGCTGTTCCGCATCCATAGGATTATTTTGTATCATCAATTGTAGTAGAAATTAAGCGGGCAATGCGCGCGACGGCCGGCCTGTTTCTGCTGCTGTCGAGCCAGCTTCGCGCACGCGCCTGGCCGTGACCGAAGCCCGCCCGGTCCAGCCCCGGCCTTCCCGGCAGCGTGCCAGGCCCGGGCAGGACCGCTGCCGCCATGTCCGTGCTGGCACCCCCCCTCGTCAGGCCGCCCCGGCGATCACCACAGGCCGGACGTCCCGGCCCGGCGCGCTTTCAGCGGGCAGGGGCGGACACGGCCGCCGGCCGGCGGTGCTGGCGAGATCGGCCAGGTAGCGAAGCCCTTCGAGGCCAGGCCGCACGACCTGATCCGGGCCGATGACCGCGGGGATCACCTGGCTGGGCAGCGCCAGCCACTCCTGGCGCCACCGCCGGATCCGGCGCCACCCGGCCGTGGTCAGCGGCCCGCCGTCCGGCGCGATCGTCCCGCCCGACCGGCGCACGATCCGGGCCAGATCCGGATCCCGGATCAGCAGGCTGGGAATCTCCGGGCTCGCCAGCCGGTCCGTGATGTCTTCCTGCGGCCACATCACCCCGGCAACCAGGCGTCGCACCTCAGAGGCGCTGCTCAGGTGCAGGCCCTGCACCCAGATGGCGCGGAACAAGCGGCGGCGCAGCGGATCGGCGACGCCGTCGCTGACCGCCTCGGCGCAGGCGGCCGCCGCCGCCGCCGTGTTGCTGATCAGGACCGGCGGTCCGGCCGGAACGTGCTCCCCTCGCAGGGCGAGCGAGTCCACCTCGGCAAGCTCCCGATCCCACGCGGCCCGGTCGCTGTCCGATCGGCTGCCGGTCACGGGCAGCCCGGGGTCCCGCTCAACGGCCCGCCAGTCCACCGTGACCCCCGCCCGGCTCAGCAGGTCAGCCCGCTGGCTGGCGAGGTAGGAGTACGGGCAGTTGAAATCCCCGTAAATGATCACCGTCATCGCGACCTCCTCTGGACCCGCGGCGGCCGGTCCGCTTCGAAGCGGACCGGCCGCGCCCACCATCGCTGACTGTCTTGCCCCCGCTAGTCCGGTGGCGGAAGGGCGGCGACGAACGGAGTGTCGGCGCCCACCACGCTGAGCTTGGCGGCGCCTCCCGGCGAGCCGAGCGGCTCATCCTGACCAGGCAGCGGCTCAGCGAAAAACTTCACGTTCTCCGCCGCGTACATCCGCCACTGCTCCGGCAGGTCATCCTCGTAGTAGATCGCCTCCACCGGGCACACCGGCTCGCATGCCCCGCAGTCCACGCACTCGTCCGGGTGAATGTAGAGCATCCGCTCGCCCTCGTAGATGCAGTCCACCGGGCACTCCTCCACGCACGCCCGGTCCAGCACATCCACGCACGGCTCCCCGATCACGTAGGTCATCCCGCATCCTCTCGTCCCGCCGCCTGTTGCTTATTTTAGACTATTAAACTTGTAAAAACAATCCGCGCTACATCTGGGATGAGCAGGAGAGGACGAGGTTCTGCCAGGCTGCTGTCGAACCACGCCTGACTTTTCCGCTGTGTGCCGTAGTTCGCATGGCACGGTGATGGCCGCGAGCGCGAAAGACGGCAAGAGGAGCTGACGCTTGCCACGATCCTCAACGCGGCATCCAGGCCCCGACGCTCGTCGTCCACGGCGCCAAGGACACGTTCGTGCCCGTTGAAGCCTCGCGCGCCCCGGTCGGCCAGGTCGCGATGCCGCCACGGGTCAGACATGACTCGGGCATCCGCAGCGACGCCGCCACCTCGCGGGAAGTCAGCCAAAAAGGGGCAGTCCCGCTCGTCTTCTGAGGTTACTCCGGACGTTGGCTTGGTGGCAGCGCGTGACGAGGCCTGCAGGCTGTGCATGTCACAGCGCTGCCAGGTCGTTCTCTCCATCCTTCCTCCATCGTCACGGCGTCCAGCCTGCATGCCTGCGGTTCCTACTGGTCGTATCCGGTTATGCAGGAGGGGACATGCCAGACCACCTGTCTGCAACCGATGACGGGTATCGGGAGGTAGCCGCTGAGGGCTACTTCGCTCGTCTTGCGCGGGCCAGGCGCATGCTGCTGACCACGATCGAGCTAGATGGCACTTTCATATCCACTTCTGTGCACGGGGTGGTCGACGGTGACCGGGCCTACCTGCGGGTCTGGAGCCGGTCGGGCATTGTGAAGCGTTTCGAGCACACCGACGTGGTGAAAGTGACGCCGTGCTCTGTACTGGGCTTGTGCAGCTATCCACCGCCGCTCGATGTGGCCGTGCGGTCGCTGCCCGCCGAGGAGGCCAGCAGGATCGCTGGGAAGCTGGCTCGCAAGTACCCGGTTCAGCACCGTTTCGTGATCCGGCAACTTCATCGGACGTGCCGACCGCAGATGGCGTACTACGAACTCCTGGCCCCTTGATGCGGCGGACGACCACGACTTATGCCTGGTGCCCGTTCCGTGAGGTGGCTGAGAACCACCGGGACGTCGCATGCCAGCTGCATCTTGGCCTGATGCAGGGCGCGCTGCGGGCCGAAGCCGGCCCGGTGCCGAAGGACCCGGCGGCGATGGCCGGCCGGGTCGGCTGGGCCCTGGCAGCCCGGCGGGATCACCGAGTTTCAGCGCAAGGCGGCCGCAGCGGCCGGGGGCGGGATTACGAGCCGTGGCGCCCGGGCCCGGCCCGGGACTGATCCGGCCGGAACTGATCCGGCCGGGACCGTGCCGTCCCAGGTCCTGCCGTCCCGGGTTCCGTTACCCCGGGTTCCGTTACCCCGGGTTCCGTTACCCCGGGTTCCGTTACCCCGGGCTGGCTGGCCCGGTCGATCATGGCCTGTACGCCGTCCAGGATGGTCTCCAGGCCGGCCGCGAACTCGGCCTGCTCGTCCCAGTCCGGCCCTGGGCCGGCTGACCAGGCGATCCGGTACAGCCGGGGATACCGCCGCTCGTCCACCACCTGGCGGAGCAGGTCCTCGAACGCCCACGGTGCCCCGGCGCCGCCGCCCGCCGCGCCCTGGGCCCGCGCGGCCCGTGCGGCATCGTGCGCCATCCGGCCCTCGCTCAGCGTGTAGGAGCTGATCAGCCCGATCACCCGCAGCTGGTCAGCCGCGGGCAGCCCGGTCCCGTCGAAGGTCTCCAGGCCGCGCTCCACGAACGTCAGCGAGTTCGGCGCCAGCGGCGGGGCGGCCATCGGCATCTGGGTGATCCAGGGATGCCGGTCGAGCATCTCGCGCTGGATCATCGCCCAGCGCCGCAGCCGCTCCCGCCAGCCGTCGCCCTCGATGACCAGATCCTCCGCGCCGTGCGCACTGGCGTTCCACATCAGCTGCAGCAGTTCGTCCTTGCTGGCCACGTGCCGGTACAGCGACATGGTGGTGAACCCGACTTCCTGGGCGACCCGCGCCATCGAGACCGCGTCCAGCCCTTCCGCGTCGGCGACCGCGACGGCGGCGGCCACGATGCGGTCCGCCGACAGCCCGGGCCGGGGCCCGCGCCGCCCCCGCTCGCGCCGTCCCCACAGCAGGTCCAGCCCCGGTGGCAGGGGCCGGGCGGCCGCGTCTCCCGGGGCCGGCCGCGTGGGCGCCCCCGGGTTCCCCGCGGATGGGGGCGCCGGGTTCGCGCCCGCCTGTTCGTGCTCGGTGGCCACCCATTGACTATAACTGTGTGGGCCGCATACTGTTTCGTGTATGTCATACACAGTTAATGCGGCCGGGATCTCCAAGTCCCTCGGCGGCCGCCAGGTCCTGTGCGAGGTGGACCTGCGTATCGAGACGGGCGCGGTCCTGGCCCTGCTGGGGCCGAACGGGGCAGGCAAGACGACGATGGTGCGCATCCTGGCCACGCTGCTGCGCCCGGACGCGGGCACGGCCACGATCGCCGGGCACGATCTGCGCACCGATCCGGCTGGGGTGAAACGGTCGATCAGCCTGACCGGCCAGTACGCGGCCGTCGACGACAAGCTGACCGGTGCGGAGAACCTGGTCATGATGGCCGAGCTGTGGCGCCTGGCGAGGCGGGCGGCCCGGGCGCGCGCCGAGGAGCTGCTGGCCGAGTTCGGCCTGGCGGACGCGGCCGGGCGCCGGGTGTCCGCCTACTCGGGCGGCATGCGCCGCCGCCTCGACCTGGCCATCAGCATGATCTCCCGGCCGGCCCTGCTGTTCCTGGACGAGCCGACCACCGGGCTGGACGTGCGCAGCCGGGAGCAGCTCTGGGGCACCGTGCGGTGCCTGGCCGGCCAGGGGGTCACCGTCCTGCTCACCACGCAGTACCTGGAGGAGGCGGACCAGCTCGCGGACGTGGTCTGCCTTCTCGATCACGGCCGGGTCATCGCCCAGGGGCGCCCGGAAGAGCTGAAGGCCGCCCTGGGCCGGGAGGTGGTCCGGCTGCGGTTCGCCGACGCAGGCGGTTACCGGCGCGCCCTCGCCGCGCTGGATCCGGAGACCGCCGACGGCCGGCTGCGTACCGCGGACGTGACCACCGACGGCACGGCGGCCAGCGTCGCCCGGCTGCTCAGCCGGCTGGAGCAGGCCGGGGCGCCCGCCGAGAAGGTGGCCATCCTGCGGCCCAGCCTGGACGACGTCTTCTTGTCCCTCACCCGCGGGGACGTGCCCCGCCCGCACGCCCGGGAGCTCATCTCATGAATATCCCCGCTGTGCTCGGCAACTCGCGCGTCATGATCGTCCGCTGCGTGCGGCGCTCGCGGCGCGACCCGGAGGCCTTCTTCACCGCGCTCATGCTGCCGGTCACCTTGATGCTGCTGTTCGTCTACGTGTTCGGCGGCGCGATGCGCACCGGGAGCTCCTACGCCGACTACGTCGTGCCCGGGCTGATCGTGCTCTGCGCGGGATTCGGCGCGGGCACCACCGCGGTTGCCGTGGCTACCGACATGAGCACCGGCATCGTGGACCGGTTCCGCTCCATGCCGGTCAGCGGCGCCGCGGTGCTGGCCGGGCACATCGTTGCCAGCCTGGTCCGCAACCTGCTGGCCACGTCCCTGGTGATCGCGGTCGGGTTCGGCGTCGGCTGGCGCCCGGCCGCTGGGGTGGCCGGCTGGCTCGCCGCCGCGGGGATGATCGTGCTGTTCATCCTGGCCCTGTCCTGGCTGGCGGCGGCCGTCGGCCTGCTCACCCGCAGCCCGGAAGCGGCCAACGCGGTGACGTTCGTGTTCATGTTCATCCCCTACGTGAGCACCGCCTTCGTCCCGGCGGCGAGCATGCCGGCCGGGCTCCGGGGCATCGCCGCGCACCAGCCGTTCACCCCGGTGGTGGAGACGATGCGCGGGCTGTGGATGGGACACACCTCGACCGGGGCACCGGTCGGCCAGCAGGCGGCCCTGGCGGCCGGTTACTGCGCCGTCATCCTGGCCGCGTCGCTGGCGGTGGCGTCCCGGCTGTACCGGAAGACCCGGGTCGTGAGCGAGGCATAGCCCGGTGGCTCTGGCCCGGGCCGGCGCCAACGGACCGGGTCAGAGCCTGCCCAGTAGCCGCTTCATCAGGGAGCGCTCCGGGCCGAGCGGCCGCGGTGCGGTCACGAACACGGCGACGGCCCCCATCCGCGCGGCCAGCGTGTTGCTGGCCACCCGCCCGGCGCCGGCCGACGCGAAGTACGCCTGGTCGCCCAGGCCGGGCACGTCCTGCACCGCCTGATGCAGGCTCACCAGCGACTTGCGGCTCTGGGTGAACTCCTGGGCCGTCTCACCGGACTGGAAACGCACCATCACCATGTACCGGCCCAGATAGGCGCACACCGAGACGGGCCCTTCCAGGTTGGTCACCTGCTTCCCCAGCGACAGCCCCAGCGTGGAGCCGACCTCGGACGCGGGCGCGTGGGCGCAGTACGGGGCCGGCACGGCGGCGGCGGAGGCCGAGCCGGACGCCGCCGGGACGGCCGCGCTGCCCACGTTGCCGCCCGACACGTCCGGTGCGGCCCCGGTGGAGACCGAGCAGGCGGCGACGGTGCTCACGGCTGCGCCGATGAGAACCGCGCCGGCGATCTGGCGTACGTCCACGGTCGGTCCCTCTCCAGTCTGCGCCCGCTGCGGGCCCGGTGCGGCGGGTCCTTCCCCCGGCGGCGCCGGCCGCGCGCACGGTGCCCGGGCGGCCTGATCGTATGAAGCCGGCCCCCGGGGCACCAGGACGCGGCCGGGCCGGGGCCGCGGATGCCCGGTCAGCGGCGGGGCCGGGGCGCGGCCGCCCGTGAATCTTTCACCTGGGGCGCCGGCCCTGGCCGGATAATCAGTGGCGCCCTGCGCGGGTCGGTCGGTTAGCTGGGGTCATGGACCTGGAGCAGTTCGATGCGGCGGCGGGCGGCGCGCCGGTGCGCGCCTGCCACCAGATCTACCTGGCCGGGACGCCGCACGACGACCCGGACGGGCCGCCGATGACGGCCCGGTGTTTCGCCGGCTGGCTGGCGCTGGGCTGGACCGAGGACCCGTCCGAGGCGTGGCTGGCCCGCACCGCGGGCGGCCCGGCCGGCTGGTACGTGCTCCGGCTGCCGCAGCGGGAGAACCGGCACCAGGCCATGCTCGGCCTGGTGGTCCACCCCGGACACCGCCGCCACGGCCTGGGCCGCGCGCTGCTCCGGCACGCGGCCAGCCGGGCCCGCCAGCACGGCCGTACCCTGCTCAGCGGGGAGGCGCGGGAGGACTCGGCGGGCTCCGCGTTCGCCCGCGCGGCCGGCGCACGGCACGAGATCACCGAAGTCCGCCGCCTTCTCCAGCTCAACGAGCTACCTCCCGCCCGGCTGCCCTCCCTCCGGGCGCAGGCCGAGCCGGCGGCGGCCGGGTACGCCCTGCGGCACTGGGCCGGGGCGGCGCCCGCGGACCAGCTGGCCGGCATGGCCCGGCTCTACGCGGACACCGCGGACATGCCCCGGGAGGCGGCGCTGGAGCCACAGCGCTGGGACGCGGAGCGAGTCCGGCTGGATGAGCAGCGGGGGTCGCGGATGGGGCTGCGCCAGTACACCGTGGTTGCGATCCCGCCAGACGGCGCCGGGCTGGCGGGGCTCACCCAGCTCGCGGTCGACCCGCCCATCCCGGACTGGGGCTTCCAGGAGCTGACGGTGGTCGCCCGCGCGCACCGCGGGCACCGGCTGGGCCTGCTGCTCAAGGTGGCCATGCTGGAACTGCTGGCGCGGCGCGAACCGCAGCTGGCCCGGATCATCACCGGGAACGCGGACGTCAACCAGCACATGATCGCGATCAACACCGCGCTCGGCTTCACCGTGCTGGACCGCTGGCCGGCCTGGCAGCTGGAGCTGGCCGGCCAGCCCGGCCCGGGCCTGGCCGCCACCGCCAAGGCGGGTTAAGGTCGCTGATGTGATCACGGCCGCCAATCTCTCCGGCTACGCGCTGGCGTCGTTCGTCCTGATCGTGATCCCGGGGCCCAGCGTGCTGTTCATCGTCGGGCGGGCGCTGGCCTACGGGCGGCGCACCGCGCTGGCGACCGTGTGCGGGAACTCCGCCGGGAATTACCTGGTGGCGGTCTGCGTGGCGGTTGGCATCGGCGCGCTGGTCCAGCGGTCGGCCGGCGTGTTCCTGGCGGTCAAGCTGGTGGGCGCGCTGTACCTGGTCTGGCTGGGTATCCAGGCGGTCCGGCGGCGCGGGACGCTGGCCGGTGCGTTTGCGGCAGGCACCCCGGCCCGTACCGACCAGCGCGCGGTCCGCGAGGGGTTCGTGGTGGGAGTGACCAACCCGAAGGCCCTGGTGCTGTTCGGGGCGGTGCTGCCGCAGTTCGTGAGCCGGGTTGCGGGGAACGTGCCCGTGCAGATGCTGGCCCTCAGCCTGGTGTCCATCGGCATTGGCCTAGTCTGTGACAGCACCTGGGCGGTGGCGGCCAGCCGGCTCCGGGCCTGGTTCGCCCGGTCTCCGCGGCGGTTTGCCCTGGTCGGCGGGGCTGGCGGGGTGGCTATGATCGGCGTCGGGGTGACCGTGGCGCTCACCGGCCGGAGCAGCTGACCCCCGGGAGGTGGCTGGCCGCCCGGTGCCCGCGCGCGCGCGGGGCACCTGGTCGGCTACCATGCAGCAAGCTACCCGCCGGTGTAGCTCAGATGGCAGAGCAGCCGCCTTGTAAGCGGCAGGTCGCCGGTTCGATCCCGGCCACCGGCTCCACGGCCCCGGGTGCCCATAAGCCCTCTCACCTGCGTTTCCGCGCCGGAAGAGAGGCTCGTCATGGCTTCCCGCGCAGGAGATGGTCGCTGCGCAGCTCAGCGAAGTCGCCGCAGAGAAGGCGGCCGGGACACAACCCGAAGGGGTCGATGCTCCCGTCGCCGGGCGGGACGTACTGGCGGTCGTCGAACTTCCGCCGCCGGGTACTCCAGCCTGCCTACCTGGCGAGCGGCTGGCGGGGCGCTGACGGCAAAGGGCGGTGGACGTGGCACAGCCTGCGGCACGTGTTCTGCACCACGGCGCTGAGCGTGCGGCGACTGGATGCGCCCGATCTATCCCGGCTGCTCCAGCCGCTCGCCGGCCTCCTCCCGATCTTCGGGGTCAGCGTGGGCGCCGGCCCACCGGGCGGCAGGGGCCGGGCGCCAGCGTCTCCAACTGTCCACCCCGCACAGGTACACCGCTGCGCCCTCCGGGCCAAAACCAGGACCAGGGGTGGAGCCACTCTGACCGCTATCAAGCCATGTGCGGGGCAACCCCACCCGCCACGTTGGCTGCACGAGCCGGGGCGCATGATTATGCGGGCTCGTCGGTTCGCGGGGATGGCTGAGCGTGGATGAACGGATGCGCGGTGAACCGCTGGCTGCGCACGCAGACCCGACGTTAGGCCCGGCCCGGGTCCGCAGCCGGGCCGCTGTGCGACCGCGCAGAACATGACATTCTGCCCGGCGGTCCAGCGCGGCAGAGGCGCTGGACCGCCTGCAGACGGTGACCGGAAACCGTGTGGGCGGCCGAAGCCGGCCAGCTGTTGCGGGCCCGGGCGTTACCGGCATCCGGGTTCTGGCCAGCGCGTCATGGTAGGACGCGCGGCGTCATACGTCAGAGCGGACGGACGTTCTCCGCCTGCGGTCCTTTTTGTCCCTGGGTGGTGTCGAATTCGACCTTCTGGTTCTCATCCAGCGACCTGTAGCCGGTGCTCGCGATCGCGGAGAAGTGGACGAACACGTCCGCCGTCCCGTCATCGGGAGCGATGAAACCAAAGCCCTTATCGGCGTTGAACCACTTCACAGTGCCTGTTGCCATCAGTCCAAGTCCCTATCCAAGGCCACGACGCGACTTCGCCGCGGCGGCGACCGCAAGCCTACCGGTTGTCGGCGACGGGTGAAACCTGACCCTGTATCGGCGGGGCAGGTTCTAGTCAACGTCGCGACACAGGCGGTTCTTGGGAGGCTATCAGCGCGGCGGATAGGTCGGCTGGTGCCTGGTCGTCGAGGACTCCTGCGACAGGAACCGTCCGCTGATCTCACCCACGGCCAGCCGCTCCAGCGCGGGCAGCGGCCTAAGCTCATCTGTGTGGGAGGGCGCCAGATTGTGCTGCTGCACGGCCAGCCGGGTTCGAGTGCGGACTGGCGGCAGGTTGCCGACCGGCTGCCATCGGGGTGGCACGTGGTGGCGCTGGACCGGCCAGGGTACGGGGCCAACTGCCAGCCCGCGGGCGGCTTCGCGGTCAACGCTCGCGCCGTGGTGGCGGAACTCGATAGGCGCGGTATCGAGCGGGCGGTGCTGGTGGGTCACTCCTACGGGGGCGGCGTCGCGCTGGCGGTGGCCAAGCTGGCGGCGGCGCGGGTCGAGGCGCTCGTCCTGCTGGCCAGCGTCGGCCCGGGGTGCCTGACTGGATGGGACTGGCTGCTGGCCGCGCCGGTGGCCGGAGAGGTATGCGCCTTCACGGCGTGGCAGCTGACGCCATGGCTGGCCCGGGCCCGGCTGGCTGCCATCGCCCGGCGGCGGCCGCTCGCCGTGGACGAGCACGTCAACTGGCACATCTGGGGCCACGCACATCACGATCACGGGCCGCTGTGGCGCAGCTTCCTCACTGAGCAGCGTGCGCTGGTGCACGAACTCGGCGACCTCACCGATTCCCTGGCGAGCGTGGCCCAGCCAGTGCTGCTGCTCGCCGACCCGCAGGACACGCTCATCCCGGTCGGCACGACCCTTCAGCTGGCCGCGCTCCTGCCCGACACCTGCGTGCAGCTGGTGAGCCAGCTCGGTCACCACCTTCCCCGCCGCGGGGCACCCCAGGTCGCGGCCGCGATCGTCCAGTTCCTGGCGGCGCTGGATACCCGGGCATCGCCCGCCTGACCGCTCATCCCGCCCGGTCCCAGCCTCCTGGCACCGTGCATATCAAGCAATTGAGGACGTTCACCCGCAGTGCGGCCGGGAATTATGCGCCCTCGCACGCGTTAACATGAACGGCACGGGAGAACCGAACCGGTCGTCCGGCGACGGCCTTCCCCGTGCCGTGGTCACCAGCCCACCCACCGGCGGCTCCGGGTCCGGGGTGAGGCGCCTGCCGGGCTCGCTGCGTAGATCCTTGGAGATCCGCAGCCGGCTCGGCGTCCGGAGCGCTAGGCCCTGTGCCCGGGACGTTCCTCGCCCGTTCGCGGGACTGTGCGGCATGCTGCCGGCGGCCACCGTGCCCCGGCATTCCAGAGGAGGAGTCTGTGGCTCGACCAGGCCAGCGCGAGACGAGCGCTCGCCGTACCGCCCCGCGGAAGCAGCGAAGCGTCCCCCACCGCGGCGACGTTGTCTCGGTGCTCTCCCGAACCGTCCGTGAGGTCGAGGCGGCTGCCCGGCGCGGTCGCGTGACGCCTGCCACGCGCACGAAGTTCCAGGCCGTCGCCCTGCTGCTGCGGGACGAGCGCGCCCGCGTCCGGGCTGCGGCCGGAAGCGACAGTCGCCGGGCTGAGCAGCTCAAACGCCTGGACGGCATCGCGGCCATCCTCGCGAGGACCGCCGTCCGGGACGCTGGGCTACTGGCGCTGCTTGCCGCGGACTCCGGCGTCTCCGGCGCGGCCCGGTCGCTCAAGCTGGAGATGGTGCGGGACCTCGGCATCGAGCCGGCGCCCGAGGAGATCGCGCCGACGGAGACCGCCACCGCTCCCGCCGGCCCGGAGCGGGGGGTCGTGCCGCAGTCGGTGATCTCCCGGCAGCTGGCGCCCCCCTTCCTCGCCCCCGACTTGTCCGCTGTTCCGCAGCGCACCTCCCGTCCGCGCCGCCTGGCCGACTGGGAGCTGCTCGGCCCGCTGCTGAGTTCCTTCGAGCGCGCCAGTGGGGGAGCCCCGGCGTGCATGGCGCTCCCGGCGCCGACGGCACGGTTCACGCCGGCGGGCCTGGAGCTGATGCCGCATCAGGGGCAGCTGGCAGCCGCGGCTGCTGCCGGTCACCGGACGTTCCTGCTCGCTGATGAGCCGGGTCTGGGAAAGACAGCCCAGGCGCTGCTCGCCGCGGAAGCTGCGAACGCCTACCCGCTGCTCGTCGTCGTGCCGAACGTCGTCAAGACCAACTGGGCCCGTGAGGCGGCCCGCTGGACGCCCCACCGCCCGGTCACCGTGGTGCAGGGCGACGGCGAGACTGTCGACGGCTTCGCCGACATCGTCGTGCTCAACTATGAGGTGCTCGACCGCCACCTGGGCTGGCTCGGTGATTTCGGCTTCGGCGGCATGGTCGTGGACGAGGCTCACTTCATCAAGAACAAGACCTCGCAGCGTTCGCAGCACGTCCTCGCGCTCTCCGACCGCATCCGGTCCCGTACGGCGCGGCCCCTGCTGATGGCGCTGACCGGCACCCCGCTGATCAACGACATCGAGGACTTCCGGGCGATCTGGCAGTTCCTCGGCTGGATCGACGACAGCAAGCCCCTCGACGAGCTGGTGGGCGCGCTCGAGGGTACCGGCCTGACGCCCGCCGACCGGGGCTTCTACGCCGCGGCGCGCAATTGCGTGATCGACCTCGGCATCGTGCGCCGCCGCAAGCTCGACGTGGCCGCCGACATCCCCGCCCGTCGCATCGCCGACCTCCCCGTCGAGCTGGACGGGCGGGCCGGCCGGTCGATCCGGGCGGCAGAGCGGGACCTCGCCAGCAGGATGGTGGCGCGGTACGAGACCGCGCTTGCGAACCGATCCTGCGACGCCGGCGCCGGAAGCATCGACCACGACCTCGTCCGCCGGGTGGCCCGGTCGGAGCTGAAGGACGTGACCGCGCAGTCCGGCGAAAACGTATTCACCATGATGCGGCGCATCGGCCAGGCGAAGGCCGAACTGGCCGCGGACTACGCGGCGCAGCTGGCCCGCAGCGCCGGCAAGGTCGTCTTCTTCGCCAGGCACGTCGATGTGATGGACGCCGCCGAAGAGACCTTCGCCCGGAAGGGGGTGCGCTTCTCGTCGATTCGTGGCGACCAGACGCCCACGGCGCGGCAGGCGAACGTTGACGCCTTCGTGAACGACCCGGACGTCGCGGTCGCGGTGTGCTCGCTGACCGCGGCTGGCGTGGGCCTCAATCTGCAGGTCGCCTCGAACATCGTGCTGGCCGAGCTGTCCTGGACCGACGCAGAGCAGACCCAGGCCATCGACCGCAGCCACCGCATCGGGCAGGCCGAACCCGTCACCGCGTGGCGCATCATCGCCGCGCAGACCATCGACGCCCGGATCGCCGAGCTGATCGACAGCAAGGCGGAGCTCGCCGCCCGGGCGCTGGACGGATCGGACCAGGAGGTCTCCTCGCCGGCCGACGTGCAGCTCGATGCGCTGGTCGCGTTGCTGACGGATGCGCTGCGGGCGCCCTCCGGACATGGCGGCGCCCCGGGTTCCTGACCGTCACGATTCCCCCGACCTCGGTGAACGCAACGAAC
The DNA here is from genome assembly GCA_963837515.1 of uncultured Actinomycetes bacterium. Lineage (GTDB taxonomy): Bacteria > Actinomycetota > Actinomycetes > Streptosporangiales > Streptosporangiaceae > RYN-230. The sequence goes on along the minus strand of CAWINT010000004.1, from coordinate 43,405 downwards.
TGCTCCAGGCCGGAGCGGCCGGGTCTCACGATGCTTGCGCAGTTGACGATCCAGCCGCCTGCCAACATGACCAGCACAGTGAGCAAGCAGCCACGGTTACAGTCCGTACTGGCATCGGCAGAGGCCCGCAAACACGCTGTCATCGGCAATGCTGGAACGTTGAGAATGCTGGACGTTTGAGGGGGAGTGCGGCAGTCGCGGTCTGTGGGGGCGGGCTTGCTTACGATGGGCGGGTGAGCGGGGACCGTGAGCTGGATGTGGTGGTCTTCGGCGCCACCGGGTTCGTTGGGCGGTTGGTGGCGGGGTATCTGGCCGGTCATGCGCCCAGCGGCGTAAGCATCGGCCTGGCCGGGCGCTCAGAGCGGCGGCTGGCCGATGTCCGGGCGGGGCTGGGCGGTGGCGCGCCGGGCTGGCCGCTGCTGGTCGCTGATTCGGCCGATCCGGTGTCGGTGAGCGCGCTGGCCCGGGCGGCCCGGGTGGTGGTGAGCACGGTGGGTCCTTACCGCACCCAGGGGCTGGCGCTGGTGGCGGCCTGCGCGGGGGCGGGCACCGACTACGCGGACCTGGCCGGCGAGGTGCTGTTCATCCGGGACAGCATCGACCGCTGCCACGACGTCGCTGCCAGCGCGGGAGCGCGGATCGTGCACTGCTGCGGGTTCGACTCGGTCCCGTCCGACCTGGGCGTGCTGCTGCTGCATCACGCCGCCCGCGCTGATGACGCCGGTGACCTGCAGGACACCACGCTGGTCGTGGCGGCATTGCGGGGCGGGATCAGCGGCGGGACGCTCGCGTCGCTGCTGGCGCAGCAGGACGAGGTGCGGGGCAGCGCCGGGCGCCGCCGGGTAGTGCGGGATCCGTATGCGCTCAGCCCCGACCGCGCCGCCGAACCCGGCCTGGGCGACGAGCGGGACCTGGACTGGGTCCGGTATGACGGCGATCTGCGGATGTGGACCGGGCCGTTCGCCATGGCCGGGATCAACACCCGCGTGGTACGCCGCAGCAATGCCCTGCAGGGCTGGGCCTACGGCCGCCGGTTCCGCTACCGGGAGGTCACCGGGTTCGGAGCCGGCCCGGCCGCGCCCGCACTGGCCGCCGCGGCCAGCGCCGCGCTCAAGGTGGCCGGGGCAGGGCTGGCGTTCGGGCCGTCCCGGGCGCTGCTCAGCCCGCTGCTGCCGGCCCGGGCCAGGGCCCCGGCGAGAAGACCCGGCGCACCGGCTATTTCCGCATCCAGATCCACACCCGTACCTCGGCCGGCGGCCGGTACGTCGGCACGGTCGAGGCCCAGGGCGACCCGGGGTACGCCGCCACCTCGGTGATGCTCGGCGAAACCGCATTGTGCCTGGCCCTGGACAAGGACCACCTGCCCGACCGCGCCGGCGTGCTGACACCGGCCACCGCGATGGGCGCCCCGCTTGCCGCCCGGCTCAGATCAGCGGGCCACACCCTGACCACCCGGCAGATCACCCAGTTATGCCGGCAGGCACACCCTGGCTGCCCAGCCTTGATCAGCGTGCTGCGGGTCCGCCGCGGACGGCGGAATGAGCTCAGCACAGCGTTGACCGAGCAAATCCCGCGACCAGGCTTCTTCGCCGGAGCGACCGCCGCGCCTGGTCGCGGCATGTGCGGGTCGGGAGACAGTGGCAAGCTGTCTGCATGACAGACGGCAAGCCGGAGCCGACGCCCGTGCAGAGGGTAACGGCGGCGATGGATGAATTCATGGCAACGGTGCTGCGCCATCTGCGCACCGGGCAGGGCAGTCCCCTGGAGGAGCTGGGCCTGGAGAAGGCCAGGGAAGAGCTGCAGTACTGGCGGCCGGATGTCCCAGGTGCTGGAACAGAACCCGGGCAAACGTGATCGGGCTCCCGCTCACCGGCCGTATGTCCTTCCCGGCCGCCTAGCGACCAAGATCGCTAGGCAGTGCACCGGGCTCGCCGCCCTGACCGCGCCCTGACCGCGGCAGATCCTTGCATTTCCGGACCGGGCCGTCGTTCTGGCATGTATGGGACCGGCGGCGCAACCGGGGATGCCGATGGCGCGGGTGTTCCGGGTGATCGCGCGTGCGCTACAGTCACGCCGTGACGGACAGCAATGACTGGCGCGTGACGATCTCCCTCGGTGACCAGGCGCAGGCCGGACGGGCGCAGCGATCCTTGTCTGGGCATGAGGTGGAAGAAGACGTCCGCCGCCGGCTCGGCCGCAACATCGCCGTCAGCGCGGATGACTCGCAGATCTTCCTGTACGCCGGCACTGAGATGGCGGCCAGGGAGGCTGAGCGGGTCGCCCTTGACGTGCTGGGCAAGGACGGCATCCAGGCGGAGGTCGCGGTGCACCGCTGGCATCCTATCGAGGAGGAGTGGGAGGACCCGGGCGTCGCGATGCCCGGGACCGAGGCCGAGCGCCAGGCCGAGCACCAGCGGCTGGAGGACAGCGAAACCGCCGAGTCCCTCGCCACCGGGGCCCTCCAGTGGCAGGCCCGGGTTGAGTTGCCGTCGCACCGCGAGGCGGTCGCGCTGGCGACCAAGCTGCGCAGTGAAGGCCTGGTGGTCGTGCGGCGCTGGAAGTTCCTGGTCGTCGGGGCCAGCAACGAGGACGACGCCCGGGAACTCGGCGAGCAGATCAGGCGGGAGGCACCGCCAGAAGCCACGATCCGCACCGAGCAGTCCGGCATGCGCTTGCCATTCATACCCCTCTGACCGGGCCCGCACTCAGGTCATCAACCGGCCGCACCGGCTGCCGCTGGAGCTGTTTCCTGGCGGTGCGAAGAAGTTCCTGTGTCTGGCGCGGCCGCAGATTCTCTGCTGGACGGTTGTTCGGTTGCAGCGCCCGGAGCGGTCAGCGGCGGCTGAGCCCGATGAGATGCTGCTTCACCGCCGGCCATTCGTCCGCGGTGATGCTGTACCGGGCCGAGTCACGAGGGATGAGGTCGGCGGCCAGCCGGTGGGCGCGGAGGATGCCCTCGAACCGGGCGCCGATGCGCTCGATGGCGGCGCGGGATCGTTCGTTCCTGGCATCGGCGTGCAGGCACACCGACCGCACCCGCCAGATCTCGAAGGCGTACGTGAGCATGAGCCGCTTCATCTCGGTGTTCACCGCGGTGCGGACCGCGTCCTTGTTCAGCCACGTCCATCCGATCTCGCACACGTCCGGTGCCAGCGGGTCCTGACCGGTTACCCCGGCCTCCTGCCATGGCCAGAAATCGAGCTGATGGAAGCGTGTCGATCCGATCACAGCGCCGTCGCCGACGCGCACGACGGCATACGGGACGGCTGCGCGCCGGTCACGGGCGCGCAGCGCGACCTCGATGAAGCGGCGCGCTTGATCGGCATCGTGCGGTACCAGGAACCCCATCCACCGGTACAGTTCCCCGCCGCTCGATGAGGCGGCCAGCAGGCCAGGCGCATGCTGGTAGCCCAGCGGTTCCAGTCGGACGTGCGTGCCGCTGAGGGTGCCGGTCTCCCGTGGGTCGCGATCGGCAGGTGTGCCCGCCGCCCGGCGTGCCCGCTCGAGATACTTGCTGTCAGGAGCGGTGAACCCGAAGCCGCGATACAGGCCGTGCGCGTCCGCGGTATGCAGCATCCAGCGGAAACGCGCTCCCGGCCCGTCCTCGATCATCATCCGCACGATCACCTTCCCGAGGCCGGCGCCGCGGTTATCCGGCGCCACGAACACATCGGCCAGGTAGGCAGAACCGCCGTCGCCGAACGCGCGTGCGAAACCGACCATCGAACCTGCCCGGTCATAGGCGCCGACCACCCGCCATGCCTGGCTGATCTGCTCCTTGATGTCTTCCGCGCTGCGCCAGCGAGCCCAGTACGCGCTGGTGGTGAGGAACGCGACCGCCGCGTCGAGGTCGATCCGGCCCGGGTCGTCATCGAGCTCGTAGCTCCCCCAGATCGCGCGCACTACAGCACCTCCAGTGCATGGTCGATGTCGGTGATCAGGTCGGCGGCGGGCTCGACGCCGACGGACGGCCGGATAAGCCGGCCGCTTGCTCGATGCCGCCGAGCGCGGCTCATCGGCACGCCCTCGGCGGGCACTCGCACCGGCAGGTGGCAAAGAATGTTACAGTACATTGTGTGAACATACTGGTACAATATCGCCCTAGCGGCGGGACCGCCAAGGACATTTCAGCGAGCGTGGAAACCGCCTTCCGGGCCGGCGAGCTGTTCCCTGGCGATCGGCTACCGTCCGTCCGGTCGCTGGCGGCCGAGCTTGGCGTCAGCCCGGCCACGGTCGCGGCCGCCTACGGCGAACTGCGGCGGCGCGGAATCGTCACCGGCGCGGGCAGGGCGGGGACCAGGATCCGGCCCGCGCCCCCGGTCAGCACGCGCGGGTATCTGCGCGCGCCGGAAGGCACCCGGGATCTCATTACCGGCGGTCCCGATCCGGAGCTGCTGCCCGTGCTTCCCGCCCCGGCCGCGACCAGGGCCGCCCGGCTGTACGCAGACGTGCCGGTGCAGCCCCGGCTGGGCCGCCTCGCTACCGCTCAGTTCGCCGCGGACGGCATCGACGCCTCCAACCTCGCGGTGACGGGCGGCGCACTCGACGCGATCGAACGGGTCCTCGCCACCTGGCTCAGCCCCGGCGATCGAGTCGCGGTCGAGGATCCGGGGCACGCGGTGACCTACGACCTGGTCGCGGCGATGGGTTTCGCGGCGGTTCCGGTACCGGTCGATGATTCCGGCATCCGCCCGGACGGCCTCGATACGGCGCTCGGCCGCGGCGCGGGCGCGGTCGTCGTCACGCCGCGAGCACAGGCGGCCACCGGTGCCGCCTGGAACGGTGCCCGTGCCCGGGATCTGCGGGAGGTACTGCGGAACCATCCGTCCGCAGGGCTCATCGAGGACGATCACGCTGGGCCGGTTGCCGGTTCGGCCGCGCACACCGCATCGCGGGACCGGGCCCGGTGGGTGACCATCCGTTCGGTGTCCAAGTCGCTCGGGCCTGACCTGCGGCTGGCGGTGGTGGCCGGCGACGAGACGACCATCGCCCGGGTAACCGGCCGCCAGGCGCTCGGTACCGGCTGGGTCAGCTACCAGTTGCAGGAGACGGTCGCGGACCTATGGTCAGATCCCCGGCCCGCTCAGCACGCCGCGCGCGTTTACGCCGCCCGCCGGGCAGCGCTGAAGTCAGCGCTGGCCGCCCACGGGATCACGGCCACCGGCCGGTCGGGTTTCACTTGCTGGATCCGCGTCGCAGACGAGGACCGGGTCGCGTCCGCGCTGGCGACGGCACGCTGGGCGGTGGCGCCGGGGCGGCGGTTCCGCATCGTGGCACCGCCAGGAGTCCGGGTCAGCTACGCCACCTTGCGGGAGGAGGAAGCTGCCCCGTTCGCGGCCGAATTCGCCCGGGCGCTCCGGGACCGGGCGGCCCGCCTCGACTGAACCGAGACGCCGCCCACCGAGAGCCCAGGTGAGCCGCACGCTTGAACCGTCACGCAGCGAAACCAGCCAAGTCCGGCAACCAGCTCAGCGGCGCCGGGCTGGCCCACCCCGCGCGCGGCCGACCGGTGCCCGCCCGGTTTCCCGGCCCTGGCGCCATTACCCGGCATCAGCCGGAGGTCCAGCCGGTTCCGGGATCTCCATATTGGCCAGGCGAGACAAGCGGGCTTCATTGCCCGCCTGGCCACGTCAATCAAAGAGGAGTTACTCCCTATGTGGGAGCGGACGTAGTTTCTCCTGCGATACTTAAGCTATTTAGAATCCTTCGGGAAGGCGGGGTTCTTCGGCCTGCGATTCCCGATGCGGCGACGAAATAGGCAATGCGAAGAGTGCCCTGACAAGGGGGTGCTCCGCCATGCCGCACGTGCACTGGGATTCGGGTTGCCCAGCTGCGCATGGCCGCCACCGCGGTGTCGGATGGCGGCGTGATCTTCCGAGGCAGGGTCGGCGTCGGCCTCTCGTGCGGTGTCCGCCTGCTCGTCGCTAACCAGAATGGCAATGGCCTGCGAGGCGATTTCCCTTCGCCGGCATTGCCCGGATCAGGTACTTGGGGTCGCCTTCTGAGCCTCTCAGCCTCGGCTCACACCCGCCTGGTACCGCCCCAGAGGTACCGTCCTGACGGGGAGAGCGTCAGCTCCTCCGCTCGTCCCGCAGGCCATTTACAGGGTCTTCCCGGCTGGGCGAGAACAACAGGGGCGAAGGTCCCCGGGTGCGGGAGCCGCTCGTCCCTCCCGGGTCCGGCGCGCCCGGCGGGCAGGTATCGGCCGGCTCCGGCTGGCGGCGGCCGCCCGTCTGGCCCGGCTGGTCAGGGCGCGGCGCTGATAGCGGCCTTCACGGCCCGGCGCGGGTAACCGCGGAACTGGTCCCGACGGCGTCCTGAACCGAGGCGAAGCCGTGCTCGCGGGCCCGGCGGGCCAGGCCGGCCTGCACCTGGTGCGGCCACAGCGGGCCGCCGTAGACGAAGCCGGTGTAACCCTGCACCAGGGTGGCTCCGGCCCTGATCCGTTCCCAGGCGTCGTCGGCAGTCTCGATGCCGCCCGCCGCGACCAGCACCAGGCGGTCCCCGGCCCGGGCGTGCAGCCGCCGCAGCACCTCGAGGGCGCGCCGCTTGAGTGGCGCGCCGGACAGCCCGCCCGGGCCGGCTGCCTGAACCGCGGCGGGGTCGCTGGCCAGCTGGTGCCGGGCGGTTGTGGTGTTGGCCGCGATGATCCCGTCCAGCCCGAGCTCCAGAGCGAGGTCGGTGATCGCGTCGATGTCCTCGTCGGCCAGGTCGGGGGCGATCTTCACGAGCAACGGGACCCGCCGCGGGGCCGCCTCGTCCAGCGCGCTGCGCACCGCCTGCAGCAACGGCCGCAGCTGGCCGGTGGCCTGCAGGCGGCGCAGGCCCGGGGTGTTCGGCGAGCTGACGTTGACCACCAGATAGTCCGCGGCCCCGGCGAGCAGCCGGGCGCTGCGGGCGTAGTCGGCGGCCGCAGCCGCGTCCGGCACCGCCTTAGTCTTGCCGATGTTCGCCCCGACCATCAGGCGTTGGTCCCGGCGGCGGCGCAGCCGGCCGGCCGCGGCCGCGGCGCCGTGATTGTTGAAGCCCATCCGGTTGATCAGCGCCCGGTCCGCCGTCAGCCGGAACAGCCGGGGGCGCGGGTTGCCCGGCTGCGGCTGAGCGGTCACGGTGCCGACCTCGACGAACGCGAAACCGAGCAGGCCGAGGGCATCCGGTGCCTCGGCGTCCTTGTCGAACCCGGCGGCCAGCCCTAGTGGGCCGGGCAGTGCACGGCCGAAAACGCGGATTCGGAGGACCGGGTCGGCCGGAACGAGCCAGCGGCGCAGCAGCCAGCCCGCGCCCGGGATCTCCGCGGCCGCCCGGATGAGCCAGAACCCGGCCCGGTGCGCCGTCTCGGCGGGCAGCCGCCGGAGCACCAGCGCGTACAGCAGCTTGTACATCGCCCTCCTGGCCGCCCATGCCGTGGGCCACCCCAGCCAGGGCGGCCGGCTGACTAGGGTACGGGCATGAGACTCGCACCTGGCCTGGTGTCCTACGTGCGGATCGTCGTCGCGGAGGCCGACACCGCGGTGGCGGTCGGCAGCGGTGACGTGCCGGTGCTGGCCACTCCCCGGCTGCTGGCGCTCGCCGAAGCGGCGGCGGTGGCCGCCATCGCGCCGGGCCTGACCCCCGGCGTGACGTCGGTCGGCACGTCGGCGGTCCTCGAGCACAGGCGGCCGAGCCCGGTCGGCGCGGAGGTCGTGGTCGAGTCGGAGCTGGCCGAGGTGGACGGCCGACGGCTGGTGTTCCGGTTCATCGCCCGGCAGGAGCAGCCCGCGCTGCCCGCCGATGACCCGGACGCGGTCGTGGGCGCGGGCAGCATGGAACGGGTGCTGGTGAACCGGGACCGGTTCCTCAGCCGGACCCGGGCCCGCTGACCTAACCGGGTCCCGGCTGCCGCCCGCCCGGCGCCCAGCAACTCCCCGGTGCCCAGCAACTTCCCGGTGCCCAGCAACTTCCCGGCGGCCAGCAACTTCCCGGCGGCCACCAACCCGCCGTTCTTCTGCCTCCGGAGGGCGGCTTGAACTCCGGACTACCCATCGCGGTGCCTGGTCAGACCGGGCATTACCCACAGTAGTCCCAGCCGGGAGGACTATTTGACCCGAAGTGGGTAAGTACCACCATGGGGAAACTATCTGGTCGGCTGCGGCGTTGCGCCGAATGAGATGGTTTGCAGGGATGTAACGCTCCGCGATGGTCGTACTGGGCGGATCGACGTCGCACGAGCCCCCCGCCGGACGTAGGTATGGGGTGAGACGCATGGGGCCCGCCGACATGGACGAGCCTGACTCAGAGCACGGGCCGCCGCCGGGATACACCGGGCCGCCCGTGGACGGCCCGGTGCCGCCAGATGGCGGCCCGGCCGAACCAGCGTCCGCGCGTCCCGCTGACCCGACGCCCGGGCCGGCTTCCACCGCGCCGGAGTCTGCGCCCACCGGGCCCGGGCCGGTGCCCACCGCGCCCGATTCCGCGGCTGGCGAGGCCGGAACCGCGGCTGGCGAGGCCGGAACCGCGGCCGGTGAGGTCCTGGCCGCTGGCGACACCCAGACCGACGAAGCTGGCGCCACGGCTGCGGCTGCGGCTGGGCCGGCCAGCGGCCCGGCTGAGCCCGAGCGCCCCGCCCCGCGCCCAAGCCGGAAGAAGAAGATCCTCATCTGGACGACCGGTGGCGTCGTCGCCGTGCTGCTGGTCGCCATGGGCGGCGCCTACGCGGTCTACCGGCATCTGAATGGCAACCTGCACCAGGTAGACGTCACCGGGGAACTCGGCAATCAGCCGGTGAACCTGCACCCGCAGGCCGAGAACATCATGCTGATCGGCTCGGACACCCGGGTCGGCCAGGGCCGGGGGTTCGGCCAAGGGCTGACCACGGCCCAGTCGGACACGCTGATGATCCTGCACATCGCGGCCAACCGGCAGTGGGCGGACGTGATGTCCATTCCGCGCGACTCGTGGGTCAACATCCCGGCCTGCAAGATGGGTAACGGCCAGCTGTCCTCGGCGACCACGTACAAGATCAACGAAGCGTTCGCCCTGGGCAACCTGCACGGAAACCACACCGACCTCGGGGTGGCCTGCACGATAAAGACCCTGGAGCAGGACACCGGCATCCACATCGACCACTTCGTGTCGATCAACTTCGAGGGCTTCCAGCAGATGGTCAACGCGGTCGGCGGGGTGGAGGAGTGCAACACCACGCGGATCGACGACCCGAAATCCGGGCTGTACCTCCCGCCCGGCCATCACCTGCTGCACGGCTGGGTCGCGCTGGCCTACGTGCGGGCCCGGTACACCCTGGGCAACGGCAGCGACCTGGAACGGATCGGCCGCCAGCAAGCCTTCCTGTCGTCACTGGTGACGAAGGTCAAGAGCAAGCTGCTCGACCCGGTGGCCATCTACAACTTCCTCGACGCGGCCACCAGGTCGGTGACGATCGACAACCAGATGGGCGGCATTCACGGCCTGTACAACCTGGCCATGAGCGTCCGGAGCCTGCCGGCCAGCCACGTCACGTTCTTCACCCTGCCGACCTACCCGCGGCAGGAAGTGGTGCCGACCGACACCGCCAACGTGCTGTGGACCCAGCCCGAGGACAGCCGGATCTTCCAGGACTTCCGCAACGACGTCCCGGTCAGCACCGGCTCGCTGCACCCGGCCCCCGCGCCCGCCATCTCGCCGGGCACCGTCTCGGTGGCCGTGCGGAACGGCACCGCGCAGTACGGGCTGCAGAACACCGTGGCCAGCGTGCTGCAGCAGAGGGGTTTCAAGGTGGCCAGCGCCACCCAGGGCCGGGCCCAGGACGTGACCGAGACAGTGATCCGGTACCACGCGGGCAGCCAGGCCCAGGCCCGGCTGCTGGAGGCCAAGGTGCCTGGCGCGGCCATTCAGCAGGTGCCCGGCACCGGCAGCCGGCTCACGCTGGTCCTGGGCAGCAACTACGGGACCACGGTGCAGGCCGCGGCCCACGCCACGCCCACGCCGTCCCCCAGCATCTCGGCCCGGACCGCCACCCAGAACATCTGCGCTAACTAACGAAAGGCCCGGGGCAGTCCCCTGGCCCCCGCAGCGCGGGCACCGGGCGGCCGCCAGGGACCACACCGGCCCGGGCCGGTGGTCGCTACGGTTGACCACGTGCGTCGGACCATGTCCTGGGGTGTGGCGGCCGCGGTGCTGGCCGCCGGTTTGGCCGCGCTGGTCCTGGCCGCCCCGCCGCGCCCGGTCGGGCCGGGTCCGGCCCGGGCCGCGCTGGCGGGCCCGGCCCGGCCTGTCCCGGCGGACTGGTCCGGCCCGGCCACGGCTGGCCCGGCGCCGGCCCGGCGGGTGGTGCTGGTCGGGCTCCCCGGGCTGCTGTGGGCCGACTTGACGCCCCGCCGCATGCCGGCGCTGTGGCGGCTGGCCCGCCACGGCGTGGTCGGATCGCTGTCGGTCACCGGGGTGTTCCCGGTCAGCTGCCCGGGCGACGGGTGGCTCACGCTGAACGCCGGCAACCGCGCCGCGCTACCGCGCCACCCGGGCGGGCCGTGCCCACCGCTGCCCGCGGTCTCGCCGGCCGTGCCGACCGGGCCTCCAGCGGCCTGGCCACCGGAACGGCCCGGCCGCGGTGGCCCGGTCCCGGCCAGCATCGCGGGCCTGCCGGGAATCGTCGCCGCCAACGCCGGACTGGATGAGAACCCGTCCTGGGGCCTGCTCCGCGCCGTGGCCGGACCGGGGCGATGCGCCACCGCGGCCGGCCCCGGCGCCGCCCTCGCCCTGGCCCGCCCGGACGGCCAGGTGACGTCCTACCTGGCCGGGCCGGGCCCGCTGAACCGCGCCCTGCTGGCCCGGTGCCCGCTCACCGTTATCGACCTGGGCGCCACCCCGCCGAGCGGGGCCGCACTCCGCGCTGACGACCGGGCGATCGGCCGGATCAGCGCGGTGCTGCCGCCGGGCACGTTGCTCGTGGTGACCGCCCCGGCCGACGGCCCGGTGCCCCACCTGCACCCGATCGTGATCACCGGCCCCGGATTCGGGCCCGGCCTGCTGGCGTCGCCGTCTACCCGGCAGCCGGGGCTGGCCGTGCTCACCGACCTGACTCCGACGATCGCCGGCTGGCTGGGGCACCCCGTGCCTGGCACGGCCGTCGGGGCCCGGCTGCACACGGCCGGCCGGGCCGGGCTCGGTGCCGCCGTCACCGCGCTGGCCGGGCAGGACACCGCCGTGCAGGTCTACCGGACCACCATGCCGTGGTTCTTCGCCCTCGTCGGGCTGGCTGCCGGGGTGCTGTTCGGCCTGATCGCGGTCGTGCCCTGGGGCCGCGGCGCGGAGCGCGCCCGGCGGCGCCGCGTGCTGGCCCGCACGGCCGGGGTGTTCCTGGGGTCGGTGCCGGTGGCCAGCTTCCTGGCCGGCCTGGTGCCGTGGTGGGCGGGGCCGCACCCGGCGGCAGCGCTGTACGGGATGACGGTGACGTGGGCGGCGGTGCTCGGTGCGGCCGCCGTCCACGGTCCCTGGCGGAACGACCCCCTGGGTCCGCCCGGCTTCGTCGGCGCGGTCACCGTGGCCGTCATCGGGATCGACCTGGTGACCGGCTCGCACTTGCAGCTGGGTGCTCCCTTCGGGCTGTCGGCCCTGGTGGCCGGCCGGTTCTACGGGCTCGGCAACAACGCGGTGCTGTGCTATGCCGCCGCCGGCCTGCTGGCGGCCGGCTGGCTCGGGTCCGCCGCGCTGCGCCGCGGCGCGCGGCGCTGGGCGGCGGCCGGGATCAGCGCGGTGGCCATCGTCACCGTCGCCGCGGCCGGCTGGCCCGGGTTTGGCGCCAAACTGGGTGGCACGGTCGCCATGGTCCCCGGGTTCCTGCTGCTGATCGCGGCGGCCGCGGGAAGCCGGGTCACCGTCCCGCGCGGGCTGGCGATGACGGCCGCCGGAGTGGCCGCGGCCGCGGTCCTCGCGGTGGCCGGCTACCTGCTGCCCGGGCACTCGGACCTCGGTGCGTTCGTCGGCCAGGTGCTGCACGGCGGCGCGTCCGCGACCGTGCACCGGAAGATCCGGGCCAACGTGGGCTCGCTGACGGCGAGCGTGGCCGGCCTGGCCATCCCGCTCGTGGTCGCGGCGTCGGGGGCGGTGATCGGCTGGCCATCCCGGCTGCGGGCCGGCCGGCTGGCCCGGGCTGGGCGCCAACTGCCGCTGCTCCGGCCGGTGCTGGCGGCGATCTGGCTGGCTGCCCTCCTGGGCTGGCTGGCCGACGACTCGGGGGTCACGGTGCCCGCCGCGGGCCTGCCGCTCATCGTCCCGCTGCTGGTCGCCATCCTGGCGGCCGTGCCGTCCCCGGCGGCCTCCCGGCCCGGGGCGACGTCGCCCGCGGTCACGCCGCCCGTCGTCGGGAACCGGCCTGCCCGGTTATCTTTGAGCAGCCATTGCGGATCGAGCGGGGAGTACGTGAGTGCGATACCAGTTGTCCAGGATGGTGGCCGGGCCGCTGTTGCACCTGTTGTGGCGGCCGAAGGTCACTGGCCTGGAGCACATCCCGCTCGCCGGCGGCGCCATCCTGGCCTCCAACCACCTGTCGATCGTGGACTCGATCTTCCTGCCGCTCATGCTCGACCGGCCGCTCACCTTCGCGGCCAAGTCGGAGTACTTCACCGGCACCGGCCTGCGGCAACGGCTGACCGGCGCGTACATGCGGGCCACCAAGCAGCTGGCGGTGGACCGGGACAGTTCCCGGGCGGGCCAGGACATGCTGGACGCCGCGCTGGACCTGCTGCGCAGCGGTGAGCTGTTCGGGATCTACCCGGAAGGCACCAGGTCCCCGGACGGCCGGCTGTACCGCGGCCGCACCGGAGTCGGCTGGCTTGCGCTCAACTCGGGCCTGCCGGTGGTACCGGTGGCCATGATCGGTACGGACCGGGTGCTGCCGCCCGGGTCGGCGGCGCCGCGGCTGCACCCGGTGTCGATCCGGATCGGCAAGCCGCTGACCTTCGAGGCCTACCAGGGTGAGCGCTCGCCGGGACGGGCCCGCCGCGCGGTGGCCGACGAGGTCATCCGGGCGATCGGCGAACTGTCCGGGCAGGACTACGTCCCGATGTACGCCTCCGTCCGCAAGGAAGAGCTGGCCCGGGGCGGGCCCTCGGGCGGTTAGCCGCAGTTAGTAGTCCTGGCCGGGCTCCGGCTCGTCCAGCCGGACCGCGGGCATGTTGACCGTCGTGTCCGCCGGGTTCCAGGTGTAGTCCCGCCGCGGCCCCGGCTCGGCCGCCGCCGCCCCGAACAGATCGCTGGACGGGGCTCCCGTCCCGCCGGGTGGCGTTTCGAGGCTGGGGAACGGGCTGCGGCCCGCGGCGGTGCGCTGCGGCAGGCCGCTCTGCGGCGGCCCGCTCTGCGGGGAGCCGCTCTGCGGCAGGCTGCTCTGCGGGGAGCTGCTCTGCGGCAGGCTGCTCTGCGGGGAGCTGCTCTGCGGCAGGCTGCTCTGCGGGGAGCTGCTCTGCGGCCGGGCCGGTGCGCTGGGGGGCCTTAGCGGAGGCCCGGCCGCGCCGGTTCCCTGGCCGGCCGCGTCGCTTTCCTGGCCGGCCGCGCCGGCGGGCCCCTCGCCGGGCGGGACCAGGCCGCGCGGTGGGGCGATCCGCCCCGGCGCCGGCTTCCGGGCCGGGGCGTCCATCCAGGGCAGCTCGCCCTTGGGCTTCTCGGCGGGACCCCACGGCGGGTGCCCGGTGGTTCGCGGCGCCCGGACGGCGTTCAGCCGCTGGGCCGGGCCCGGTGAGCGCAGCGGCGCGCCCGGCGGCTCACCGAACGGGGTGCGTTGCGGCCACCCCGTCCCTGCCCCCGGCTCGGCTCCGCCCGCATCGGCCGCCGCGGTGCCGAACGGCGCCGGGGCCGCCGCTGGCGGGCCGAAGGGGTCGCCGGCCAGGGCCGCCCCGGCCGGCGTGGCCCTGGGAAGGTCGGCGGCCGCGGTCCCGAAGACCCGATCGCCGGCCGCCGGACGACCCGGCGCCGGGCGGTTGAAGGCGGCACTGCCCGGCCCGGGCTCACCGAAGACCGGATTGGGCAGCACCGGCCCGGTCATGGCCGGGCTGCGCGGTGCTGGGTTCTGGAACGACGGCGGCACGAACTTCGGGTCGTCAAAGGGCGCGGCCCGGCGCCCGCCGGCCGCCGCGGGGACCAGGCCGTCCGGCCCGTCCGCCCCCGGCTGGCCGGCCTGGCCGGCCTGGGCAGCCGCCCGCAGCGGCGCGAGCTGGGCATCCCGTTCCCGGCGCTGCCGGGTGCGCACCACGATCAGCGCGATCACCGCGATCACCAGGATCGCGGCGATACCCAGCACCGGATAACGCACCGCATCCCACAGGCTGGTGGTGTGTGCCCGCACCTTGGGAGCGGCCGGGGGAGTCGGGGTGACCGGGCTGGCCGTGGCCCCTCCGGCCGACGCGGTGTAGATCTTGGCCGCGGCGATCAGGGCGGCGGCGGCGTCCACCGTGCCCGCCCCGGACCCGTCGCGCTGCCCGGCCGGTGGGTGGAACGCCGTGCCGCTGGTCAGGGCCTGCTTCACCTGCGCCGGGCTGAGCGCGGGGAACTGGGCCCGGACCAGCGCGGCGACGCCCGCCACCACGGCGCCGGCGGCGCTGGTACTGGCCAGCTTGGCGTACCCGGTGGGCCCGCTGGCCGTGATGACGCCGTCGCCAGGCGCGGTCAGCGTCACATAGGGCTGCCGGCTGCTGTAGGCCGCCCGGGTGAAACCGGCGTTGAACGCGCCGACCGAGATCACTCCCGGGTAGGCGGCCGGGTAATTCACGCCGTCCGGGCCGTTGCCGTCGTCACCGGCCGGTGCGACCAGGACCACCCCCCGGCGCAGTGCCGCCGCGACCGCGGCGCGCTCGGCCGGGCCGCCCCCGGTGGTGCCCGCGGCGCTGCCCCCGGCCAGCGTGGCCGGGTCCAGCGGCAGGTCGATGACCTGGGCGCCCTGCCGCACCGCGGTGTTGATCCCGCGGGCGATGGCCCGGGGCAGCGCGGCCACCGTGTCCGGGTTCTTCAGCAGCGGGTCGTTCGGATCCAGGGTGACCCGGATGGACAGGATCCTGGCCTGCGGCGCGATGCCCATGATGCCGTCACCATTGGCCGGGCCGTGCCCGTGCCCGGCGATCAGGCTGGCCATCGCGGTGCCGTGCGCCCCCCAGAACTGGCCGCCCGCCGTCCGGCCGGAGCCGGTGAAGTCCGGCCCCGTGGTCACCGACCCGGTTAGGTCCGGCTGCGCCGGGTCCACCCCGGTGTCCAGCAGCGCCACGGTCACGCCCTGTCCCCGGGTGGACAGCCAGGCCTGGCTCACGTGCACGGAATTGAGCCACCACTCCTGGCCGCGCACAGTGTCCGCCAGCGCCGGGCCGGCCGCCATGGCGAGGCAGGCGGCCGCCGCTGCTGCGGCAACCGCCGACGTCGTCCGGCCTCGGAGCCGCTGCGCCATAGTGCCAAACCTTCCCGTCGAGCCCCCGGGCATTGTGCCACGTTCACCCCGTATCGCGCGGGGTGAGCGTGGTGGATGACCCGGCTGGACTATCCGGGGGCGGCGGCGTGGGTCAGGCGTGGGTCAGGCCTGGGCGGCAGCGGCGGACAGCCGGACGTGCGCGCCCGGCGGCAGCCCGAGCTGCTCGGCGGCGTCGCCCCCGTTGACCGCCAGCGAGATGAGCCCGGCGCTGTCGGTGAAGGCCACGATCTCGCCCGGCGCTACCGCCGCGAACGTTTCCAGGAAAGGCACGGTGAGCTGGCGCCGGCCGCAGCGCACCACCACTGGCGAGCCGAAGCCGAGCCCGAGCCGGTCGGCGTCCGAGGCGGCAATGGACAGCTGGACGTTGCCGAACCGGTCCACCGACATCACCTCGCCCTCGGCCTCGCCGTCGTGCACCCGGCTGGTCGGCGCCGGGAGGGTCACCAGCTCGGCCGGGTCGAGCGGCGTGCCGACCGCGGCCAGGTCCGCGCCGGCCGCCAGGTGCGCCGCGACCGGGGTGAAGATGTCCCGGCCGTGGAAGGTCGGCGACACCGGATGCAGCCACAGCTCCCCGTTGGTCAGCTGGCAGGCGGCCTTGGTCCCGCCCATGGCCGCCACCGTCCAGGACAGCAGCCCGTTGTCCGGGCCGACCAGGACGCAGTCACCGGCCGCCACCGCGACGCCCCGGCGGGCCGTGCCGACCCCCGGGTCCACCACGGCTACATGCACGCCGGGCGGCAGGTACGGCACGGTCTGCGCCAGCACCGCCGCACCCCGGCGGACGTCACCGGGCGGCACCAGGTGGGTGATGTCGATGAGCCTGATCCCGGGCGCGATCCGGGCCGCGACGCCGTGGCAGGCGGCTACGAACCCGTCCTCCAGGCCGTAGTCGGTAAGGAACGTTATGCAGTCGAAGGAAGCCACGCTGGCAGAGCCTACGCAGGCATGGGCACCACGCATAGAGCCGACCTAGGATGAGGCTTCTGGCGGGCATGGGAGGGCAGATGACGGCGCTGTCGGAACGCGAGACGGCGGTCCTTGCCTTCGAGCGGAACTGGTGGCGGTCTCCGGGGGCGAAGGAACAGGAGATCCGCGAGGTGCTGGGGATGACCGCGACCAGCTACTACCAGCTGCTGAACGAGCTCATCGACCGTCCCGAGGCGCTGGTGTTCGATCCGGCCCTGGTCACCCGGCTTCGGCGGCAGCGGGCCCGGCGGCACCGGATGCGCTCGGCCGGCCCGGACCGGCGGGAGGGCGCCGGCTGGTGAGCCGCCGGCTCACGGGGACCGCGGGCGGTCCCGCGTCATCCGGCCCGAGATCCGGGACCGCAGCGAGGCCCGCCTGCCGGCGGGCGCGGGCGGCCCATCCAGCGCGGCCAGCTGCGCGTACAGCCAGGCGGTGGGTGGGAGGGCGGCTGCGGACTGGGCGAGGGCAGCGCGCCGCTGGTGCCGTTCGGTATCGGGCATGAGCAGAGCCTGGTGCAGCGCCTCCGCCGTCTCCGTGACATCGAACGGGTTGACGAGCAGCGCGTCGCGGCCGAGTTCGGCCGCCGCGCCGGCCTCGCTGGACAGCACCAGCACGCAGCCGCGCTGAGCCAGGATGGGCCCCTCCTTGGCCACCAGGTTCATCCCGTCCCGGATGGGGTTGACCAGCAGCACGTCGGCCAGCTGGTAGGCGGCCAGGGAGCGCGGGTAGTCGTCGTTGACCTGGAGAATCAGCGGGTCCCAGTCGTAGGTGCCGAACTCGTCCACGATCTCGGCCGCCATCCGCTGCACCTGGCCCGTGTACTCCCGGTATTCCGGCAGGTCGTGCCGGGAGGGGTAGGCGAAGGCCAGGTGCGTCACCCGGCCGCGCCACTCCGGGTGGGTCACCAGCAGCTCACGGTAGGCGGCGAGGCCGCGCACGATGTTCTTGGACAGCTCGGTCCGGTCGATCCGCACGATCAGCTGCCGGTCCTGGGCGGCGGCCCGCAGCGTGGCCGCATGGGCCTGCACATCCGCCGCGGCCGCCCGGTCCCGCAGCTCCCCTTCGTCCACCCCGAGCGGGTGCACCCCCACCGTGGTCACGCGGCCGCGGTGCCGGATGAGCCCGCGCTCCGCGTCCACCTCCGCGCCGAGGAACTCCGCGCAGCAGGCCAGGAACGCGTCGGCCCAGCGGCGGCACAGGAACCCGGCGTGGTCGGCGCCGAGCATGCCGTCGAGCACCTCACGGCCCACCTCGCCGGGCAGCAGCCGGTAGTACTCCGGTGGCGCCCACGGGGTGTGCGAGAAATGCGCGATCCGCGCGCCCGTGCCCGACTCGGCCAGCATGCGGGGGACCAGCGGGAGGTGGTAGTCCTGCACCATGGCCCGGGCGGCCGCGCCGACTGCGCCGGACGGCCCGGACGGCCCCGCCCCGGCCCCCTTGGCCAGCGCCACCGCGAACGCCGCGTTGTAGCTGCGGAACGAATCCCATTCCCGGTGGAACGGGATCCCGAACGCGGGCTGGTTGGGCGTGTCATACAGCATGTGGTGCACGAACCACAGCGTCGAGTTGGCCACCGAGTTGTACGCGCGCTGGAAGATCACCGGGGGAATGTCCAGCATCTGAACCGCGGACCGGATCCCCGTCCCCGCGCGGTGACCATCCGCCGGGCCGCCCCCACCCAGCAGGGCGGCCGCCGGGCCGGCGTCGATCCGGCCGTCCGGGGCGCTGCGGGCCGCCTCGCGGTCGGCGTCGGTCAGCGCGGCGCACACCCACAGCACCTCGGCCTCGCCGGCCACCGAGGACAGCCCGGAGACCAAGCCGCCCGCGCCGCGCCGAGCCACCAGCGAGCCATCCTCGCCCCGGGTGAACGAGACCGGCCCCCGGTTGGACGCGATGAGCACTCGCGGGGGCTGGTCGGGCTGGGGGGGCGACCCCCCGGACCCCCCCGCGCGCCGCCGGCCCGGTGGGGACACGCCTTCGGCGCCCCCCTCCTTCGCGGCGAATTGAGCCGTCACGCACGTGAGGCTACCCGGAAGCGGCCGGGGACGCCGGGATGCCAGGGACCATCAGTTAGAGTGTTTGGTACAACTTCATAACGCTCATCCAGAGGGGTGGAGGGACACGGCCCGGTGAAGCCCCGGCAACCATCACGGTGAGGTGTGCCCGCGAGGCCACTGCGTGACAGGTGCCAAGTCCGGCCCGCGGCCATCCGGCCGCTGGGACAGATGAGGAGAAAGGCCTCGCCGCGTGAGTACTCCCCAGCCCGCCCCCACCCGTTTCGGTTACGCAACTGCCCTCGGCTGCCGCGAGTGCGGCCAGACCTATCCGCTCGGCTCCACGCACGCGTGCGCGGGGTGCTTCGGGCCGCTCGAGGTCCGCTACGACTACCCGCCGCTGACCCGGGCGGCGATCGAGGCCGGCCCGGCCAGCATCTGGCGTTACGCGAGCCTGCTGCCGGTCCCCCCGGACGTGGCGGCCGCGCCGAACACCGAGCCCGGGTGGACCCGGCTGGTCCGCGCCGACCAGCTCGGCCGGGAACTCGGGCTGCGCTCGCTGTGGGTGAAGGACGAACGGGCCAATCCCACCCACTCGTTCAAGGACCGGGTGGTGGCGGTGGCCCTGGCCGCCGCTGTCGAGCTCGGCTTCAAGGTGCTGGCCTGCCCGTCCACCGGGAACCTGGCCAACGCCGTGGCCGCGGCCGCGGCCCGGGCCGGGATCCGCTCGGTGGTGCTCATCCCGTTCGACCTGGAACCGCAGAAGATCGTGGCCACCGGGGTCTACGGCGGCACGATGGTGCCGGTCCAGGGCAGCTACGACGACGTCAACCGGCTGGCTTCCGAGCTGGCCGACGACCGCGAGGACTGGGCGTTCGTCAACGTCAACGTCCGGCCCTACTATGCCGAGGGCTCCAAGACGATCGGGTTCGAGATCGCCGAGCAGCTCGGCTGGCGGCTGCCCGCGCAGATCGTGGTGCCGGTCGCGTCCGGGGCCCAGCTCGTCAAGATCGACAAGGCGTTCCGCGAGCTGATCGCGCTCGGCCTGGTCGAGGACACGCCGTACCGGGTGTTCGGCGCGCAGGCCACCGGGTGCTCGCCGGTGGCTGCCGCCTTCCGGGACGGGCAGGACGTGGTCCAGCCGGTCCGCCCGGACACCATCGCCAAGTCACTGGCGATCGGCAACCCGGCCGATGGGCCCTACGTACTGGACGTGGTGCGGCGTACCGGCGGCGTGGTGGCGGACGTGGACGACGACGCGGTGGTTGCCGCCATCCGGCTGCTCGCCACCACCGAGGGCATCTTCGGTGAGACGGCCGGCGGCGTCACCCTGGGCGTGCTGCGCCGGCTGATCGCCGAGGGGCAGCTGGACCCGGACGCCGAGACGGTCATCATCAACTCCGGGGACGGCCTCAAGACGCTGGACGCGGTGGCCGGCGCGGTGGCGCCGGGCCCGCCCATCCGGCCCACGCTGGACGCCTTCGTGGCCTTGGAGGCCACGGCCACCCCGCGGACCGGCTGAACCAGCCGCATGAAACCACCCGGCGGGAGGGCCGCCGGAGCATCCGCAGTCCTGGAGAGGCAGCCGCAATGAGCGTGTCCGTCCGTATTCCCACCATCCTGCGCAGCTACACCGGCGGGTCAGCCGAGGTGCCCGCCGTCGCGGGCACCCTGCGCGAGGTCATCGCCGGCCTCGACGCCAGCTACCCCGGCATCGGTGGCCGGATCGTGGACGACACGGGCCAGTTGCGCCGGTTCGTCAACGTCTACGTGGGTGACGAGGACGTACGGTTCGCCCAGGGTCTCGACACACCAGTGCCGGCCGGGGCGCACGTGTCGGTGATCCCGGCGGTGGCGGGCGGCTGAGCCGCCCTTTCGCCGGGGATGAGGGTAACTGTCCGCTACGGCTACGCAGTCACGGAAACTCGCTGGCCCGGATTCGGGGATTAACGCGTCACGTACGCCGACCGCACGGGGTATGGTTTTTTCCGGTCGCTGTCGGTTGGCGCGACGGCAAGTCCGGCTTGCCCAACGCCTGACCCGCGCGCGATCGACGGGTTCCGCAGAGGCAAGGGCGGTACCCGAGGCCCGAGCGCAGTTAGGGAGTTGTTGGGTAATGGCTCAGGGCACCGTCAAGTGGTTCAACGCGGACAAGGGCTACGGCTTCATCGCGGTTGACGGTGGCAGGGACGTGTTCGTGCACTTCTCCGCTATCCAGATGGATGGCTACCGCAGCCTCGAAGAGGGGCAGCGGGTCGAATTCGAGATCACTCAGAGTGACCGCGGCCCGCAGGCGGAGGCCGTCAGGGCCGTGTGAGCTCTGTTCGCCAAGTTTGCCGGCTGGCCCGGCACCCAGGGCCTGGGTGCCGGGCCAGCTGACTTCCCGGGCGGTTTCTTCTGCCGGTGGCGAACGGATGGCGGGCGGCGCATCCAGCCGGGATGACTGGCTTGCACTCTCACGTTGTGAGTGCTAAACAAGGGGTTGGCACTCCGCACATGAGAGTGCCAACTCCAGGGCGGGAATCGGGCGATGAGACTTCGCCGGCGGCAGGAAGGGACTGACCGCCGACGGGTCGGCCGTCGCGGGCGTCGGCCCGGTTCGCACAACGAAGCCATCAAGTCCCGGGAGGACTGGAGCCTATGGCAGCCAAGATGATCGCGTTCGATGAGGACGCGAGGCGCGGCCTCGAGCGCGGGATGAACCAGCTCGCCGACGCCGTCAAGGTAACCCTCGGCCCGAAGGGCCGGAATGTGGTGCTCGAGAAGAAGTGGGGCGCCCCCACGATCACCAACGATGGCGTGTCCATCGCCAAGGAGATCGAGCTCGAGGACCCGTGGGAGAAGATCGGCGCTGAGCTGGTCAAGGAAGTCGCCAAGAAGACCGACGACGTGGCCGGTGACGGCACCACCACGGCGACGGTGCTGGCGCAGGCGCTGGTCCGTGAGGGCCTGCGCAACGTCGCCGCAGGCGCGAACCCGATGTCGCTCAAGCGCGGCATCGAGGCCGCGGTCGAGCGGGTGAGCGAGGAGCTGTCCAAGATCGCCAAGGATGTGGAGACGAAGGAGCAGATCGCTTCGACCGCCTCCATCTCGGCTGGCGACCCAGCGATCGGCGAGATGATCGCCGAGGCGATGGACAAGGTCGGCAAGGAAGGCGTCATCACCGTCGAGGAGAGCAACACCTTCGGCCTGGAGCTTGAGCTCACCGAGGGTATGCGCTTCGACAAGGGCTACATCTCGCCGTACTTCGTCACCGACCCCGAGCGGATGGAAGCGGTCCTGGACGACCCGTACATCCTGGTGACCAACTCCAAGGTGTCGGCGAACAAGGACCTGCTGCCGCTGCTCGACAAGGTGGTGCAGTCCGGCAAGCCGCTCTGCCTGATCGCTGAGGACGTGGAGGGCGAGGCCCTCGCGACCCTGGTGGTCAACAAGATCCGCGGCCTGTTCAAGTCCGTCGCGGTGAAGGCGCCCGGTTTCGGTGACCGGCGCAAGGCCATGCTCGGTGACATCGCCATCCTCACTGGCGCGCAGGTAATCAGCGAGGAAGTGGGCCTCAAGCTGGAGAACGCCGACCTGGACCTGCTCGGGCGGGCCCGCAAGGTCGTCGTGACCAAGGACGAGACCACGATCGTGGACGGCGCGGGTGACCCGGAGCAGATCTCCGGCCGGGTCAACCAGATCCGCACCGAGATCGAGAACACCGACTCGGACTACGACCGGGAGAAGCTGCAGGAGCGGCTGGCCAAGCTGGCCGGCGGCGTGGCGGTCATCAAGGCCGGTGCGGCCACCGAGGTCGAGCTGAAGGAGCGCAAGCACCGCATCGAGGACGCGGTGCGCAACGCCAAGGCGGCCGTCGAGGAGGGCGTCGTGCCCGGCGGTGGCGTGGCCCTGCTGCAGGCGGGCACCGAGGCGTTCAAGAAGCTCGACCTCACCGGCGACGAGGCGACCGGCGCGACCATCGTGCGCCGGGCGGTCGAGGAGCCGCTGAAGCAGATCGCCGTCAACGCCGGCCTTGAGGGCGGCGTCGTGGTGGAGAAGGTCAAGACGCTCGGCAGCGGCGAGGGGCTCAACGCGGCCTCCGGCGAGTACGTGGACATGTTCAAGGTCGGCATCATCGACCCCACGAAGGTGACCCGTTCCGCGCTGCAGAACGCGGCTTCGATCGCTGGGCTGTTCCTCACCACCGAGGCAGTCGTGGCCGAGAAGCCGGAGAAGGAGAAGGCGCCGGCCGCGCCAGGCGGCGGTGACATGGACTTCTGACGCGTCGGGGGCGCAGGCCCCCGGTCGTGAAGTCCTCCGCCGTAGCGGCGGGAAAGGGCGGTCCCGGGAAGCCCGGGGCCGCCCTTTCGCATGCGTCCCGCGGTGCCCGGGAGAACGCCGAAACCAGCTGAATTGCACTAGCCCGGGTGGTGGTAACGTGCCAGGCTCCACAATGGGCGGTTTAGGGGAGATTATCGAGCCATGAGGCGCCGCTCCGCTCCGCCGTCCGCGCAGCAGATGATCCGTGAGTACCTCGGCCAGGTGTCGAGCGCGGCGCAGCGGCTGCTGCCCAAGGGCGACCGGCTGCTCTTCGTCGGGCGGACCCGCGCCGCGATCGAGGCCCGGGTGGGCCCGCTGGCCGCGGCCGATGCCGACGCCGTCGCGGAGGCGCTGACCGCCCTGGGGGATCCTGAGGATCTCGCCCGGCGGGAGCGGGAGCGGCTCTACAGCGCCGGGCGGCCGGGTGCGGACGAGCCGGTGGCGTTGTGGAAACCGGTCAAGGACGGCCGGCGGAGTGCCCGGGCCCAGCCGCGCTCGCGCCGTCGGCCCGCGCCCGGCGGCCAGCCCGGCCGGAACTGGGCCCGGCCGTGGCCCGCACGGTCCGCCCCGGCCGCCGCGGAACCGCCCGCGCCCTCGGCTCCGCCGCCGTCCACAACCCAGGCCGCGCCCCCGGGTGAAGCCGCGCCCCGGCCCCCGGACGCACCCCCATCGGCGGCCGTGGACGCGCCTCCGGCCGTGGACGCGCCTCCGGCCGTGGACGCGCCTCCGGCCGTGGACGCATCCCCGCCACCTACCGCGGGCTTCCCGGGCCCGGTCACCCCGGCCACCGATTCCGCGTCATCCACCGATTCCGCGTCATCCACCGGGTCCGCGCCGCCCGGCCCAACGTCCGTCCTGGGCACCTGGGGCTCCTCCTGGCCCCCGGAACCGGGGCAGGATGACGCGGTCCTGCAGGCCGGGCGCGAACCGACCGAGCCGCTGTCCATCGTCCCGGGGATGGGGCCGGCCGAGCAGAGCGAGGACCGGGCGGCCCGGAAGCCGCCGTTGATCCCGGTGCCGTTCACCGAGGCCGTCACCATGGCCCGGCAGCATCCCCTGGAGGCCGTCTGCGTCCTGCTCATCGGGGTGGGCGGCCTGATCCTGCCGTTCCCGTTGTGGCTGGTCGGTGCCTTGCTGGCGCTACGGTCGCGCCGCTGGGATGCCCGGGACAAACAGCTGGCGATATTCGGCCCGCTGCTGTTCGCCGTGGTCTGCCTGCTGATCCTGGGCGGCACCGGCACTGGCGGCTACTTCGCGGCCATCTGGCACGACGCGCGGCATCAGTTCGGGCTGCTGTTGCGGGCCGGTTGCCTGCTGTGCGCCGGGTACCTGGTGTGGCGGCTGCGCCGCGGCCCGCGGCGGCGCAAGCGACCGCCCTGGGAGCGGCCGCGCTGACCTCCACCGGACCGGGGCGTGCGGCCGGTTCCATCCACCGTGCAATCCGGCTATGTCAGGATTAGCGGCCATCCGGAGGGGTATGACGCCCCGGTACGCCACACGGTTCTGGGATTCCCCAGGGCTTCAGCCACCGCCGGAGACCGATAGCCTAAGGTGGCGTTTCTGCTGCGCCCGCCCGCCCGTTCTATCTGCGTGAGGTCTGGTCCGTGCCCACTGGCAAGGTCAAATGGTATGACGCCGACAAAGGGTTCGGCTTTCTCACCCGCGATGACGGGGGTGAGGTCTTCGTGCACTCCACCGCCCTGCCGGCGGGCAGCGCCGCCCTGCGGCCCGGGCAGCGCGTGGAGTTCGGTGTCGCGGAGGGGCGGCGCGGTGTTCAGGCCCTCCAGGTCCGGCTGCTTGATCCCCCGCCGACCGTGGCCAAGACGGCCCGGAAGAACCCGGATGAAATGGTGGTCATCGTCGAGGACCTGATCAAGCTGCTGGACGGGGTCTCCGCCAGCTACCGGCGCGGGCGTCACCCTGATGCCCGGGACGGGAAGAAGATCGCGTCGGTGCTCCGGGCGGTCGCGGACGACCTGGAAGCCTGACCCGCGGCCGGCGACGAGTCAGCGGGCAGGTTCCGGGGCCAGCTGCCGCGCGGCCAGCACCCGCCGGCGCCGGCCGGCCACCAGGGCCGCCGTGGTGGCCGCCAGGCCCGTGGCCGCCACCGCCAGCCCGGCCACCCCGCTGTTGGTGAGGGACATGGCCAGCCCGGCCAGCCCCCCGACCACCCAGGCCAGCTGGTGGATGGTCTCGGACGCGGCCAGCACCGACGAGCGGACCTCCTCACGGATCTCGCGCTGCACGATGGAGTCCAGCGCCAGCTTGGCCAGCACCTGCGCGAACGCCGCGACCAGCGCCACCACGAGCGCCGCCCACAGCCCGAACAGCGCCGCGCAGACCGCCGTGATCACGGTGGACGCAGACAGCAGCGTGAACAGGATGAAGTGCGGCGCCCGGGCCCGCAGGGCCGCACCCACCGCGGTGCCGATGAATCCGCCCGCCCCGGCGGCCACGATCATCTCGGCCAGGGCCAGCTTGTCGTTCACACCCGGGAAGTGCACGGTGCGGAGCAGGAAGGCCAGGAAGAAGATCATGTAACCGGAGAACGCACGCAGCGCGGCATTTCCCCGCATCGCCTCCCCGACGACCGGCCCGACGCTGCGCAGCGTGGCCGCCCAGCGCGCCTGGCGCAGACCCCGGCGGGGCAGCGGCCGGGTGCCGTCCGGCCCGGTGGCCGGCCCGCCCGCGGCCGCCCCGGGCGCCGCGGCGGCACCCGCCCCGGCCGTACCCGGGTCCGCAGCGCCCGGCCCGTGATGATCCACCCGGTCGGGGAGCCTGATGCCGAGCGCGATGGCGGCCAGGTAGACCAGGGTCCCGGCGCGGAGCACCCAGCCTGCGCCGCTGGAGCCGCCGCCGGCCACGAACGAGACCCCGGCCGCGGCGGCCGCACCGAGCGTCGAGGCGATCAGCGCCGCCAGCGAGATCCGCGCGTTCGCGGAGACCAGCGTGATCCGGGCGGGAAGCAGCCGCGGGGTCACCGCGCTGCGGGTGACGCCGTACGCCTTCTGCAGGACCAGCACGCCGAACGCCGCGGGCAGCAGGGTCAGCGTGTCGTTGTGCGAGGCGGCGCCCGCCATGCCCCAGCACAGCAGCCCGCGGGCCAGCAGCGTGCCGATGAGGATGTAGCGGCGGCCGTCGCGCACCCGGTCCAGCATCGGCCCGATGACGGGGGCCAGGACGGCGAACGGCGCCATGGTGATCAGCAGGGTGAGCGCGATCCGGCCGCGCGCCTGGTCGACCGAGGTGGAGAAGAACAGCGTGCCCGCCAGGGCCACGGCCACGAACGCATCGGCGGCGGCGCCCGCCGCGGTCAGTTCCAGCAGCCGGTCGAGCCCGGTCCGGCCTGCCCCGGAGGCCTGGGTCATCCGGCGGATGAACCGGCCGGTGCCCCGGGCGGCCGCCGCACCGGCCCGGCCGGCGCGGCCAAGTCCGGAACCGACCCCGCGAGCCGCCTGCCGCGTCCGCGGTCCCGCACCGGACACTCCCATGCTCCCAGTATTCTGCCTTTCGGGGGCGCCGGCGACGCTGCCGCTCGGGGGCGCCGGCGACGCTGCCGCGCCACGGCGCCCGGCGCCGCGATATCCGGATGCGCGGCGCGGTCAGAATGGGGGACAATGCGCATCGTGAGCCCACTGCGCGGGAGGAACAGGGAGCCCGACGAGGCCTGCGCGCAGGCCGTCGAGCTGGCCCGGCATGCGGCCGAGGAACTGGCCGGGCCGGGCAAGGTCGGCGAGCACCTGGCGGCCACCGTCGAAGGCGACCGGATGGTGACGCACACCTTCCGCTGCCTCGATGCGGCCTACCGGGGCTGGTGCTGGGCGGTCACGGTGACCCGTGCGTCCCGGTCCAAGCACGTGACGGTCAGCGAGAGCGTGCTGATCCCCGGGGCGGAGGCGGTCCTGGCGCCCGACTGGGTGCCCTGGCGGGAACGGCTCCGGCCGGGCGACGTCGGCATCGGGGACCTGCTGCCCGCGCCGCCGGACGACCCACGGCTCGTCCCGGCCGCCACGCTGGAAGGCGATGACGGCCTGCGGGACTGGGGCGAGGCCGAGTGGGCGCTGCCCGGGGCGGAACCGGAGGACCTGGTCCCGGTCGAGGCCGAGCTGGCCGGCGCCGGGCTGCCGCTGGCCACCCCGGACGGCGAGGAACCGGGCGGCGAGACGGCCGGCACCGTGCCCGTGCGGGCCCGGGTGCTGTCCTCCATCGGGCGGGACGACGCGGCCCTGCGCTGGTACACCAGCGAGCACGGGCCCAGGTCGCCACTGGCTCATGCCGCCCCCGGGCTCTGCGCCGGGTGCGGCTTCTTCATCCGGCTGGCCGGGCCGCTCGGCCGGGTGTTCGGGGCCTGCGGCAACGAGTATGCGCCCGATGACGGCCGCATCGTGTCGGTCAACCACGGCTGCGGTGCCTACTCCGAGGCGGCGTTCCCGGCCCAGGCCGAGGGGCCGGGCCGCCCGGTCATCGACGAACTCGGCTATGACCTGGTCAACATGCCGGGCGTGTCGGTGGACGAAACGGTGTTCGAGCCGCTCGACCACAACTAGCCCGGCGGGCCGCCCAGCTCATCGCCACCGCCCGCCGCGCGGCAGCGCTCCGCGGCGCGGGCCCGGGACCGCTGCAGCCGCGGTACGTACCACAGGCCGAACAGGCCCATGACGAACCCGGCCAGGCAGGTCCACAGCCACCAGCGGTCGGCGGCGGGCAGGCTGGCCCACAGCGCCGCCACGACGACCAGGGCCACCGCCCAGGCGGCCGTTATCACCACGGTGACCAGCCGGTCGTTGGCCTCCAGCGGGGCTGGCGCGGGCCGCAGTTGCCTGCTCATGACAGCAGGCTAATGCAACCCACCGGCCACCGCTCCCGGGCCGTGGCGGCCGGCCTGGGCGCCGCGCTGCCCCGGCGTCCGGCGGGAGGCGGGCGCTGCATGGTCTACTGGAACCGCGCCCGACCGGACGCTGACCCGTTCGCCCGCTAACGGTTTGACGGAATGCCGCGATCCCGCATATCGTTAGCAAAAGTAATGATTCAGGCTAATGACAATGACATCCTCGATGACCAGGTCCGACGCGGGTCTGGCCACAGCGCTACGGATCTCCGTCAGCCGCCTCGCCCGCCGGCTGCGGGTGGAGCGGACCGCGCCCGGCCAGGCGGAGCCCCTTCTGTCGGACACTCAGTTCGCCGCGCTGGCGACGCTGGAGAAGCACGGCCCGATGAGCCCCGGCGAGCTGGCTGGGCACGAGCGGGTGCAACCGCCGTCCATGACCCGTGTGATCGCGGCGCTCGAAACGTGGCAGCTGGTCACCCGGGAGGCGCACGCGTCCGACCGTCGCCAGGTGGTCCTCACGGTCACCGAGCAGGGCCACGACCTGGTAGCCAGGGCCCGGCGGCGCCGGGACGCCTGGCTGGCGAAGCGGCTGGCCGAGCTGACCCCGCAGGAGCGGGCGACGCTGCGCGCGGCGGCGCCGATCCTGGAGAAGCTCAGCCAGGCCTGACCCGCGGACCGGGCTGGCGGACGTTCCGCTCGCTGCGCGGCCGCAACTATCGGCTGTTCGCCGTCGGGCAGGTCATCTCCAACAGCGGCACCTGGATGCAGCGGGTGGCCCAGGACTGGCTGGTGCTGCAGCTCACCCACGGCAGCGGGACCGCGCTGGGCATCGCGACCGGGCTCCAGTTCCTGCCCATGCTGCTG
Organism: uncultured Actinomycetes bacterium; assembly: GCA_963837515.1. GTDB lineage: Bacteria > Actinomycetota > Actinomycetes > Streptosporangiales > Streptosporangiaceae > RYN-230. The sequence goes on along the minus strand of CAWINT010000004.1, from coordinate 15,030 downwards.
TTCAGCCTGTGGGGCGGTGCGATCGCCGACCGGTATCCCAAGCGGCGCATCCTGATGGTGACCCAGACCGTCATGGGCCTGCTGGCCATGATCCTCGGCATCCTGGCGGTGACCGGAGCGGTCCGGATCTGGCAGGTGTACGCGCTGGCGTTCGGGCTGGGCCTGGCCACGGTGGTGGACAACCCGACCCGCCAGGCGTTCGTCACCGAGATGGTCGGCCGGGCCGACATGCCCAACGCCATCGCGCTGAACAGTGCCATCTTCAACCTGGCCCGGATCGCCGGGCCGGCGGCGGCCGGGCTCGTGATCGGCGCGGTGGGCACGCCGATTGCGTTCCTCCTCAACGCGGCGTCCTACGGTGCCGTGCTGATCGCCCTCAAGCTCATGCGGCCCGGCGAGCTGTACCCCGCACAGCCGGTACCGCGGGCCAAGGGGCAGCTGCGGGAGGGACTGCGCTACGTACGGGCCCGCCCGGCCCTGCTGATGCCCATGGTGCTCATCTTCTTCGTGGCCACCTTCGGGATGAACTTCCAGGTGACCAACGCACTCATGTCCCGTCAGGTGTTCCACACCGGCGCCACCGCGTTCGGCATCGCCTCGGCGGTCTTCGCCGTCGGCGCCCTGGCCGGGGCGCTGCTCGCCGCGCGGCGCAGCCGCCCCGGGCTGCGGCTGCTGGTGACCGCCGCGTTCGGCTTCGGGCTGCTCGAGGTGGTGACCGCGCTGATGCCGTCGTTCTGGCTGTTCCTGGCCATGCTGGTGCCGACCGGGCTCCTCCTGCTCACGCTGAACACGGCCGCCAACTCGGCGGTCCAGCTGGGCAGCGCGGAGGACATGCGCGGTCGCGTCATGGGGCTGTACATGCTGGTGTTCCTCGGCGGCGCGCCGCTGGGGTCGCCGCTCGTCGGCTGGGTGGCGGAGCTGTTCGGCCCGCGGATGAGCCTGGTGGCCGGCGGGGTGGTCTCCGCGGTGGCCGCCGCCGTGGTCGGCCTGCTGCTGGCCCGCCGCCGCGGGGTCGCCGTCCGGGAAGCGGTCCGTCCCCGCGCCCTGGCCCGCATGATGGCCTGAGCCTGGTGGCCTGAGCCTGGTGGCCTGAGCCTGGTGGCCTGAGCACGGCCAGGCTCAGCGCCACGGACGTGGGGGACCGCCGAGTTGGCCCGTACCCGCCGCCAGGCCGGTGCTACCAATGGAGCTATGCGGCTTTTTGTGGCGGTTGGGATCCCGGACGCGATAGCGGCCGATCTGGACCGTGCGGTCGGCCCGCTGCGGGCCGCCTGGCCCGCGCTGCGCTGGACCGGGCGCGAAGCGTGGCACCTGACCCTGGCCTTCCTCGGCGAGATGCCGGAGGGCGCGACGGCCCGGCTGGAGCCCCGGCTGGAGCGGGCTGCGGCCCGGCACCCGAGGATGTCGCTGTCACTCGTCGGGGCCGGCGCCTTTCCCGGTACGGCGCGGGCCCGGGTGCTGTGGACCGGGGTCCAGGGTGACCGGAACGCGCTCGGCAAGCTGGCCGCCTCGGTGGCCGCCGGGGCCCGGCGGGCCGGTGCCCCCGGCCTCGAGGAGACCCGCCGGTTCCAGGCGCACCTGACGCTGGCCCGTTGCCGGGCTCCCGTGGACGCCCGGAACCTGGTCGCCGGCCTGGCCGGCTACGCCGGTCCGGCCTGGTGCGCCGGGGAGATCTACCTGATCCGCAGCCACCTGCCCAGCGGGCCACCGGAGCAGCGGCCCCGCTACGAGACCATCGGCTGCTGGCCGCTGCGGGAGCCCGCGGTTGGCGTGCGGGAGCCGTGAGCCACGCGCCGGGATACCGGGAGGTGGCCGCCGCGCGGGGCCACCAAGCCCTAAGCCGGGGATAGGCTGCCTGGTGTGATCCGAGCCAACCGGTGGCTGCTGCCCCTCGTGCTGGCCATCCTGGTGGCCGGGGCGCTCATCGGCGCCGCCGTGCACTGAGCCGGCCCGCAGTCCGCCCGGGGGTGGCCGGGCCGCGGCGGCCCGGCCCCGGCGATCAGAGCCGCTCGGCCACGTAGCCGATGCAGGCGGTCAGCGCCTCAACGTCGGCTGGGTCCACCGACGGGAACATGCCGATCCGCAGCTGGTTGCGGCCCAGCTTGCGGTAGGGCTCGGTGTCCACGATCCCGTTGGCCCGCAGCACCGCGGCCACCGCGGCGGCATCCACCCCGGCGGTGAAGTCGATCGTCCCCACCACCTGGGACCGCTGCGCCGGGTCGGTGACGAACGGCTCGGCGTAGGGCACCTTCTCCGCCCACGTGTACAGCCGGGTGGCGGAGTCGGTGGTGCGGCCGGTCGCCCAGTCCAGGCCGCCCTGGGCGAGCAGCCACTCGACCTGCCCGGCCAGCAGGAAAAGGGTGGCCACCGCGGGTGTGTTGTAGGTCTGCTGCTTGGCCGAATTGTCGATCGCCACCGGCAGCGAGAAGAACTCGGGGATGTACCGGCCGCTGGCCGCGATGGCAGCGGCCCGGTCCAGCGCGGCGGGCGACATCAGCGCCAGCCACAGGCCGCCGTCGGAGCCGAGCCCTTTCTGCGGCGCGAAATAGTAGACGTCGCACTCGTTCAGGTCCACCGTCAGCCCTGCCGCGGCGCTGGTCGCGTCGACCAGGACCAGGGCGCCGGGGTCGGCGCCGGGCACCCGCCGGACCGGCATGGCCACCCCGGTGGAGGTCTCGTTGTGGGTCAGCGCGTAGGCGTCCACCCCGGTCTCCCCGCCCGGTGCCGGGTGGGCTCCTGGCGGCGAGGCGATCACCGTCGGGTCATCTAGCCACGGCGCGGCCGCGGCCACCTTCGCGAACTTCGCGGAGAACTCCCCGAAGGACAGGTGCTGGGACCGCTGCCGGATCAGCCCGAACGCGGCGATCTCCCAGAACGCCGTGGTGCCGCCGTTGCCCAGCACGACCTGGTAGCCCTCCGGCGCCTGGAACAGCGCGGCGAGGCCCTCCCGGGCCCGCTGCACCAGGGACCGGACCGGGCCCTGGCGGTGCGAGGTGCCGAGGTAGCGGGGGCCGGACTCGGCCAGCGCGGCCAGCTGCTCCGGCCGCACCTTGGACGGGCCGCAGCCGAACCGCCCGTCGGCGGGCTTGAGCTCAGCGGGGATGGCGATGTGGGTCACGCAGCCCACCCTATCCAGTGGGCCTGGGAGCTAGATCTCGATCCAGTGGGCCTGGGAGCTAGACCTCGCCGAGGACCTGGCCGGCCCCGGGCACGTCGGTGACCGGGCGCGCCTTCGGGCCCACGTACCGGGCGCTCGGCCGGACCAGCCGCCCGGTCTGCTTCTGCTCCAGGATGTGCGCCGCCCAGCCCGCGGTCCGGGCACAGGTGAACATGGAGGTGAACATGGACGCCGGGACCTCGGCGAAGTCCAGCACGATGGCCGCCCAGAACTCCACGTTGGTGGCCAGCACCCGGTCCGGCCGCCGCGCGTGCAGCTCGTTCAGGGCCGCCTCCTCGAGCGCGACCGCCACCTCGTAGCGTGGTGCCCCCAGATCCCGGGCGGTCCGGCGGAGTACCCGGGCCCGCGGGTCCTCGGCCCGGTACACGCGGTGGCCGAAGCCCATCAGCCGGTCACCCTGGTCGAGCACGGACTTCACGTACTTGACCGCGTCCCCGGTCCGCTCGACGCCCTCGATCATGCTCAGCACCCGGGCCGGCGCGCCGCCGTGCAGCGGCCCGGACATCGCGCCGACCGCGCCGGACAGCGCCGCTGCCACGTCCGCCCCGGTCGAGGCGATCACCCGGGCGGTGAACGTGGACGCGTTCATGCCGTGCTCGGCGGCGGAGGCCCAGTAGGCGTCCACCGCCTTGACGTGACGCGGGTCCGGTTCGCCGCGCCAGCGGACCATGAATCGCTCCACGGTGCTGCGTGCCTCGTCCACCTTCTGCTGCGGGACCGGCGGCAGGTTCTCCCCGCGGGCCGACTGCGCTACGAAGGACAGCGCCATGACCGAGGCCCGGGCGAGGTCGTCGCGGGCCTGCTGGTCGTCGACGTCGAGGAGCTGGCGCAGGCCCCAGGTGGGGGCCAGCATGGCCAGCCCGCTCTGCACGTCCACCCGGACGTCGCCGGTGTGCAGCGGAACGGGAAGCGGCTCGGCCGGCGGCAGGCCGGGCTCGAACGTGTCGTCCACCAGCAGGCCCCAGATGTGCCCGAACGACACGTGCCCCACGAGTTCCTCGATGTTGACGCCCCGGTAGCGGAGCGACCCGCCTTCCCGGTCTGGCTCGGCGATGGAGGTCTCGAAGGCGACGACCCCTTCCAGCCCAGGTACGAAATCGGACATCTACCGGACCTCCATGTCCTCGGGACGTAGCGCGCCCGTGCCGGGGTGCTGGAACGGGCCGCGAGCGGGCGGCCACCCTGGGGCAACCCGTTGTCAACTGGGATTAAGTCAACCTTCTCCAAACCATATTCCGCTACGAATTGGCATCGTGACGCACACCACGTCCTGACGCGCACCACGCCGCGACGCGGGCCATGCCGGGGCGCAGCCGCGCCGCGACGTAGGTTACGCCGCCGCAGCCCGCCGCAGCCCGCCCGGGCCGTCCCGGGACCCGCCGTAGCCCGCCCGGGCCGTCCCGGGACCCGGCAGCCGGCCCCGGGCGGGGGCCGGCATGTGAGGATCATTCCCGTGGAACCGATCTCTCACCCGCCGGCCGACCAGGCCTCCCTCGAGGAGTCCGCCGCCCCGGCCGACCCGCTGACCCTGTTCGCCGCCTGGCTGGACGCGGTGCACGCCGCCCGGTTGCCCGAGCCGACCGCGATGGTGCTGGCCACCGTGTCCGAAGCCGGTCAGCCCCGGGCCCGGACCGTGCTGCTCAAGGACTTCGGGCCGGACGGCTTCGTCTTCTACACCAACCGGACCTCGGCCAAGGGGCGCCATCTCGCCGCCGAGCCGCGCGCCTGCCTGCTGTTCCCCTGGCATGCGATGCAACGGCAGGTCATCGTGGAGGGCGCCGCCGTGGCCCTGCCGGCCGCCGAGAGCGAGCCCTACTTCCACTCGCGGCCGCACGGCTCGCAGATCGGGGCCTGGGCCAGCCGGCAGTCCAGCGTCCTGCGGTCCCGCGCCGACCTGGAGGACCGCTACCGCGAGCGGCTGGAGCGCTGGCCGGAGGGGACCGTGGTGCCGATGCCGGATTTCTGGGGCGGGTACCGGGTCCGTCCGGAGATCGTCGAATTCTGGCAGGGGCGGCCGAACCGGCTGCACGACCGGCTGCGCTACCGCCGTGATCGCGGCGGCTGGGTCATCGAGCGGCTGTCCCCGTGAGTCCCCGCGAGCCTGTCCCGTGCGGCTGGCCGCCGCGGCTGGCCCGCAACCAGACCGGGGCGCATAGCATCAGGGTTGGAGGGAGGCCTGGAGACGGTGCACGGGCTGATCGACACCACGGAGATGTACCTCCGCACGGTTTTCGAGCTGGAGGAGGAGGGCATCGTCCCGCTCCGCGCCCGGATCGCTGAACGGCTGTCGCAGAGCGGGCCGACGGTCAGCCAAACCGTGGCGCGGATGGAGCGGGCTGGGCTGCTCACCGTGGAGGGCGACCGGCAGCTCATGCTCACCGGCGCGGGCCGCACCCTGGCCATGCGGGTGATGCGCAAACACCGGCTGGCCGAATGCCTGCTGGTCGATGTGATCGGGCTGCCCTGGGAAGACGTGCACGTGGAAGCGTGCCGCTGGGAGCACGTCATCTCGGAGAACGTCGAGCGCCGCCTGGTCGAGATGCTCGGTTACCCGGTGTCCTGCCCGCACGGCAACCTCATCCCGGGGCTGGACGAGCTGGGTGTGCCGGACGACGCGCAGCGGCGCGCGCTGGCCGCCCAGGAGGATCGGGCCGAGGCCATGACGGCGGTGGCCGCCGGGTGCGCGGAGCCGGTTACCGTCCGCCGGATCAGTGAACAAGTCCAAAGTGACACTGCGCTCATGCTTAAACTCAAGCGGATCGGGATACAACCCGGACGCGAGGTCACGCTCGCGGCTAGCAACGACGGTGTACGGGTGACCAGTGACGACAGGCTCGGCGGTATCACGGCGGAGCTGCCCCGCCCAGTTGCCGACCATGTCTTCGTCTCCCGGCGCTGACCGCGCTGCTGCGGCGGCCCGGCCGTCCTGCGCCCAGCACACTGGACGGTGCCCAGAGGGAGTGGCGGCCGGTGACTGACCCAGGGCTGACCGGTTACGACGCCTACCTGCCGGCCGCCGCCATCCTGGCGCAGATGGGCGCGGCGCTGGTGGTGACCGACCGGCATGGCAACCTGCTGTACGCGAACCCGTACGCGGTGGGCATGTTCGGTTTCCCGGCGGACCCCGGTAAGCTGATCGGCCGCCCGATCCTCTCTCTCGGGTTCACCGGCGGTGATGCCGGCAAGGTGGCGGAGCTGGCCAAGCAGGTGCTGCGCGGCCGGTCCGGGGACGGCACGTTCGCGGTGATCCGCCCCGACGCGTCCCGGGTGTTCGTCCGGGCCCAGGCCATGCCGCTGCGCCACCCGTCCGGGTCCGTCGACGGGATCGTCATCCTGGCCCGGGAGGCGACCCGCCGCAGCAGCCGCCGCGAACGGGACCGGATCGCGCTCCTGGAGCGGGTCGGCGAGCACCTGTCCGGCTCGCTGGAGCTGTCCATGACGCTGCGGCACGTCGCCGAGACGCTGGTACCGCAGTTCGCTGACCACTGCATCATCGACCTGATCCAGGGTGACAAGCTGGTCCGCCGCGCCCAGTTCCACGCGGCCGGCTGGACGCCGCCGCCCGGCAGCTGGGCCCGGATCGGCGACCCGGTCTCCTATCCCGAGGGGCACTTCTGCCAGCAGGCGATGTCCCGGCTGGACGCGGTCCTGGTGGAGAACCTGGCCGAGGTGCCACCCCGGGCGCCGAGCGCGGGCAGCCTGGCCGCCGCGGAGGAGGTCGGGCTGGCGTCCGTGGTGGCGGCGCCGCTGGTCGCCCGGGGCGAGCTGCTCGGCGTGATGGCCCTGGCGCTGTCCCGGCTGACCCCGCGCGACGAGCAGTACTACGACGCGGACGACCGTGACTTCCTCGGTGCGGTGGCCAGCCGGGTGGCGGTGGCGATCGACAACGCGCTCCTGTTCGAGGAGGAGCGGCGCACCGCCCTGGCCTTCCAGACCAGCCTGCTGCCGCAGCAGCTGCCCCGGCTGGATGGCCTGGAGGTGGCCTGCCGGTACATTCCGGCCAAGCCCCTGGAGACGCATGGCCAGGGTATCCAGACCCAGGTGGGCGGGGACTGGTACGACATCATCCCGCTGTCGGCCGGCCGGGTGGGCATCGTCATCGGCGACGTGGAGGGCCGCGGGGCCCGCGCGGCGGCGGTCATGGGCCAGCTGCGGGCCGCGCTGCGCGCCTTCGCCCAGGACGACAAGCCGCCCGAGGAGATCCTGCGCAAGCTCGACGACTGGTGCCGGACGCTGAGCCCGGCGAAGGCGGCCGGGGACGGCGCCGAGCCGCTGGACCCCCCTATCGTCAGCTGCACCTACCTGGTCTATGACGCCTGGTCGCGCACGCTGTCCTTCGCCAACGCCGGGCATGACGCGCCGCTGCTCATCGTGGACGGCGAGGTAGGCGAGCTGGAGATGGAGCACAAGGGGGTACTGCTGGGCGTGCGCGGCCGGGGCGTCCCGGCGGTGCCCACCTACCGGGAGGAGACCCGGTCCCTGCCCGCGGGCTCAGCCCTGGTGCTCTACACCGACGGGCTCACCGACCGGCGGCACCGGCCGGACGGGCTGGGGCACTACTCCGAGGACGACGCGCGGCTCATGCTGCACCAGGCGGTGCACCAGGTGGCGCACGGCGACGTGGAGCTGATCGCGCAGGCCGCGCAGGAGGCGGTGCCGGGGGACATCGACGACGACATGGCCATCGTCGCGATCCGTACCTCCCCGGTGGACCTGGCTTCCTGGGAAAGCACGTTCCCGGCCGAGGCCATCATGGTCTCCGAGGCCCGCCGGCTGGCCGAGGCGACGTTCCGGGCCTGGGGGATGGACCGGGAGCAGGTAGAGCTGAGCTGCCTGCTGGTCTCCGAGGTCGTCACCAACGCGGTGCTGCACAGCGCCGCGCCCCGGCCCCAGCGCCAGGTGCTGGCCCTGGAGGCGGCCGGGGCCGCGGCGGCAGGCCCCCCCGGCCTGGTGGCCAGCTGGGCGCCCGCACCGCCCAACGAGGACAATGGCACGCCGGTGGCCAAGACATTCAGGCTGCGGCTGCGCCGCGGCGCGGCGGCCGTGTGGGTGGAAGTATTCGACAGTGACCTGCGGCTGCCACGCATCCGCACCGCGGGGGAGACGGACGAGGGCGGCCGCGGCCTCTACCTGGTCGATCAGCTCGCCACCCGGTGGGGCTCCCGTCCGACCCGGGATGGCAAGGCGGTCTGGTTCGAGACGCCGCTGCATAACGACCTGTCCGCCTGACTGCCCGTGCCCGCAGCACCGGGGGGTCAGCCGTGGGCCTGGTACACGTAGAACAGCAGGATCCCCAGGGCCAGCGCGGCGATGGAGACGATCCAGGTCCGCAGCGGCGTGCCGCCCATCCCGGCCCGGCGGCGGAACGGGCGGACCACGAAGTAGGTCACCAGCACCGCGATGAATACCAGCAGGATCAGCCCAGTCGTCATCCGGCCTCCGGGGGCTCGTCGCTGGCGGCCGTCCCGGGTTCCAGGCCGGCCGCCTGCTACGAGGATACGACCGGTTCCGGCGCTGGCACGGCTGGCGGCCGCCCGGCTTCGGGCGGCTCCGGGTCCTCGCCGGCCGCCCGGCTGAGCGGGACCGGGGCGGCGTCCGGGTCCTGGACGCAGTCACGGAGCCGGCGCAACACCGCCGTCTGCCGGTCCAGCGCCTGGATCCGGTCCTCCACCAGCTGGGCGGCCCGGGCCCGCTGCCCGGGGGCGACCGCGTCGCCGAGGGCCAGCCGGGCCAGCGGCTTCACCTCCTCCAGCCGGAAGCCGAGGTCCTTGAGGGCCAGCGCCGTCTCGATGTAGCCGCAGTACTCCCGCGGGTACTTGCGGGTCCCGCCGCTGGTCCGGCGAGGCTCCGGCAGGATGCCCAGCTCCTCGTAGTAGCGGATGGTGCGGCTGCTCACCCCGGCCGCCTTGGCCAGCTGGCCGATGCTGACCAGGCCAGTGAGTTCGTCCGTGGAGTCCATAGCTGCTGCGTGCCCCCCGGTTCTGCCCAGCGGGCGCCGTCGCACGGCGCCCCATGACTGCACTGTGTGATCGATAATCACGGATAGTAGCGAGTGTGCAGGCCACGGTGTGGATCTTGCGATCAACGGGGCCGGTGGTGGTGGGCTACCGGAGGGTAATATCGGGGCAGGACGCGGCCGGGTGCCCGGCAGGTGGGCGGTGCCGCGCGGACAGCCTGGAGGGCAAGGTGGCTGAGGCGTACATCGTCGGTGCGGTCCGGACCCCGGTCGGCAGGCGCAAGGGCGGCCTGCACGCTGTGCACCCGGTCGACCTGGCCGCGCACGTGCTGGCCGAACTGGTCCGGCGGACCGGCGTCGATCCCGCTGCGGTGGACGACGTGATCATGGGATGCGTCTCCCAGGTCGGCCCGCAGACGATGGACATTGCCCGCCAGGCGTGGCTGTCCGCCGGGCTGCCGGAGAGCGTGCCGGGTGTCACCATCGACCGGCAGTGCGGCTCGTCCCAGCAGGCCGTGCACTTCGCCGCCCAGGGGGTGCTGTCCGGGACCCAGGACCTCGTGGTGGCGGCCGGGGTGGAGAGCATGAGCGTGGTGCCCATGGGCTCCGCAGTGACCCTGGCGATGGAGGCGGGCATGCCGCTGCCGTTCGGCCAGGGATGGCAGGAACGGTATGGCAAGCAGGAGATCTCCCAATTCCGCGGGGCCCAGCTGATCTGCGAGAAGTGGGGGCTGACCAGGCGCCAGCTGGAGGAGTTCGCGCTGGAGAGCCACCGGCGGGCCATCCGGGCCATCGACGAGGGGCGGTTCGAGCGGGAGATCGCCCCGATCGCCGGGGTGAGTGCCGACGAGGGCCCGCGCCGGGACACCACCCCGGAGAAGATGGCGGCGCTGAAGCCGCTGCGCGAGGACTGGGAGCTGACCGCCGCGACCGCATCGCAGATCTCCGACGGCGCGGCCGCCCTGCTCATCGCCTCCGAGGCGGCCGTCCGGCAGCACGGCCTCACCCCGCGGGCCAAGGTGACCGCGCTGGCCGTGGCCGGCGCGGACCCGGTCTACATGCTCACCGGAGTGATGCCCGCCACCGAGCAGGTGCTGGCCCGGGCCGGGCTGGCCGTGGGCGACATCGACGTTTTCGAGGTCAACGAGGCGTTCGCCCCGGTACTGCTGGCCTGGTCGCTGGAGACCGGGGCGTCGCTGGAGCGGGCCAACCCGAACGGCGGGGCGATCGCCCTCGGGCATCCGCTGGGCGCCACCGGCGCCGTCCTGGCCACCAAGCTGCTGCACGAACTGGAGCGCACCGGCGGCCGCTATGGCCTGCAGACCATGTGCGAGGGCGGCGGCCAGGCCAACGCCACCATCATCGAGCGCCTCACCTGACCCTCCGCTCCCAGCCCGGCTCCCGCTCCCATCCGCCGCTCCCAGCCCGGCTCCCGCTCCCAGCCCGGCTCCCGCTCCCATCCCGGCTCCCGCTCCCGCTCCCGCCGGGGGTACTTCCCCGGCGGGAGCCGCGCGTAGCCCCGGCGCGCCCGGCCGGCCGCGGATCCCGGCGGGACACGCCGGCGGTGGGACGGGGCGGCCGGGCCGTCTCAGGAATATGTAACTGAAATTAAAGGTTTCCTCTGGTAGAGAGAAGCGATAAACTAGGTCCAGAGACGGATCCTAGTTGGCATCTGGAGGCGAGCCTCATGTTGCTGACCACTTTTGACCCCTTTAATGCAGAGTTCGACCGGATGGTCGCGCGCGCGTTCGGCCCGCGCTGGGTCACATCCTGGCCGTCCGGCCGTCCGGCCATGCCGATGGACGCCGCGCGCGGTGAGCACGGCCTGACTCTGCGCTTCGACCTGCCCGGCATCGACCCGGACAGCATCGAGGTGACCGTGGACCGCGGCGTGCTGACCGTGGCCGCCGAGCGCACCGAGGAGCTGGCGGAGGGCGAGAAGCCCTTCATCCGCGAGCGCTTCACCGGCCGCTACGCCCGGCGGCTCGAGCTCGGCGACACCGTGGCTGCGGACCAGATCGAGGCCGGCTACGAGGCGGGCGTGCTGACCGTCACGGTCCCGTTCGCCGAGACCGCCAAGCCGCGGAAGGTCGAGATCCGGACCGACGCCCCTAAGGGGATCGGCGCCTGACCCGCTGACCACACCGGGGACCGGCCCCTGGAACGCCGGTTCCCGCCAGCGAGGCCTTGCTCCCGGGCCCGGACAGCGAGCCTGTTCGGGCCCGGACCGCTGAGGGGGCGATAATCGTGGCGAGAACCATGCCGTCGCTGCCTCTGGATGACGCGAACCTGCCCCTGTTCACCGTCGGGCAGGTATCCGCCATGCTGGAGATCCAGCAGGCCTTCCTGCGGCGGCTCGACGAGCACGGAGTGGTCCAACCGTCCCGGTCCCGCGGCAACCAGCGCCGGTACAGCCGGAACGAGATCATCGTGGTGCAGTACGTGGTGGGGCTGGCCGACCAGGGCATGACGCTGCCGGCCATCCGCCGCATCCTGGAGCTGGAGCAGCGGGTCGCCGACCTGGAGTCCGAGTGCGACGCGCTCCGTGCCGCGCTGCGTGGCGCCCGGGCCGACGGCCGTGGGCTGGGCGACCCCCGACCGCGCCGGGCGGGCGGCTCGGTGTGACCCTGGACGCCGCATCCCGGGGCAGCCCGGTCCGGGTGATCGGGCTCCCGCAGCACGGTCCAGGCCGACCGGGCCCGCGGGGCGGCCATGGCGGCAGGCCTTCCCGCAGGCCATGCTGTATGAGGCGGACCTGTTTCGGGCGTTCGTCGAGATGCCTGGGATGCTGGCGACGCCCGCGCCGGTGATGTCACGTCCCGGCCTGACCGGGAAGATCCTGGCCGTTGCGGCCGGACAGGAGGAGTTCGTTATGCCCGGTCCGTCGCGTGCCGACGTGCTGAGCCTGCTGTGAAGAGCGCTGCGGGGCAGTCGGTCGAGGTCAACGGGATCTCGCTGCACGTCGCCGAGCACGGCACCGGGGTGCCGGTGCTGCTGGTACACGGCTGGCCGGATTCCGGGGAGCTGTGGCGGCATCAGGTTCCGGCGCTGGTGGCCGCCGGGTTCCGGGTGATCGTGCCGGACATGCGCGGCTTCGGCCGGTCCGGCCGGCCCGCCGACGTTGCGGCTTACGCGCTGCGGCACGCGGTGGCGGACCTGACCGGGCTGCTGGATGAGTTCGGCATCGGGGCGGCACACGTCGTCGGGCACGATTGGGGCGCGGCCGTGGCCTGGCTGACCGCCATGGTGGCCCCGGAGCGGGTCCGCCGCCTGGCGGTGCTCTCCGTTCCGCACCCGTTCGCCCCGATGACCCTGCGGCAGCGGGAGATGGCCTGGTACCAGCTGTTCTTCCAGTTCGAGGGGGTCGCCGAGCAGTCGCTGCAGGCCAACGACTGGGCCTTGCTCCGCGAGTTCAGCCGCGGCGACGGGGATCAGGCGCGCTACCTCGCGGACCTGTCCCGGCCAGGCGCGCTCACTGCCTCACTGAACTGGTACCGGGCCAACCTGGCGCCGCGCCCGCCAGGACCGCCGCCCGCCCTGCCGCCGGTCACCGCGCCCACGCTGGGCATCTGGTCCACCGGCGACCACTACCTGGACGGCGCGCGGATGCGTGCGTCCGGCGAGCTGGTACGGGGGCCGTGGCGGTACGAGGAGATCCAGGGGGCGAGTCACTGGATACCGCTGGATGCCCCGGACCGGCTGAACGAGCTGCTGCTCAGCTGGCTCCGCGCCGGACCGGAGTAAGTCGGGCGCAGCCAGGTGCCGCGTGCAGCCAGGCGCCGCGTGCAGCCAGGCGAAGTGCATGGTCGCCGATGCCCCGGCTTGTGGCCGATCGGCTGGAATGATACCTGTTGACCTAACTTTGATACTGTGGCAAGTGCCTTTTTCATGTGCCATACCGCTGCAGGTCGGAGCCGGGAACGCGAGGGGGAACGGCGACCGTTAGGAGGTGGCCGGATGGCTGGCACGAGCAGCCCTACGGTCCGCCGCCGGGAACTCGGTGCCTTGCTCCGCTCCCTCCGGACCGGAGCCGGGCTCACGGTCGAGCAGGTAGCGTCCGAATTACTATGCTCGCCGTCCAAGGTGAGCCGGCTGGAGACCGGGCACCGGGGCGCCAGCGCCCGGGACGTCCGCGACCTGTGCAATCTCTACGGCGTCACGGACCCGGCCGAGCGGGACCGGCTGATGGCGCTGGCCCGGGAGGGTAAACAGCAGGCGTGGTGGCACCATTACGACCTCCGCTACCAGACGTATGTCGGCCTGGAGGACGAGGCTTCCTCGATCAAGGTGTACAGCGCGGGCGTCGTGCCCGGCCTGCTGCAGACCGCCGACTACGCCCGGGCGGTGACGGCCGCGGTCAACCCGGATCGCTCCGCGGAGGTTATCGCCCACGAGGTCAGGGCCCGGCTGACCAGGCAGGAGTTGCTCCGCAGGCCGGATCCACCCGAGGTGGTGGTGGTGCTGGACGAATCGGTGCTGCACCGGCTGGTCGGTAACCCGGTCGTGATGCGCGAGCAACTGGAGCACGTGCTGGACGTCTCCAGCCTGCCCAATGTGACGACGCACGTGGTGCCCTACGGGGCCGGGGCGCCGCCCGCCGTGGAAACAAAGTTCAACATCTTGGGATTTTCGGCCCAAACTCTGGCTGACGTAGTATTTATCGAGGGTCTGGTTGGCGATCTCTACCTGGAACGCTCGCCGGATGTCCGGGAATATAACAGAGTTTTCGGTCTGCTCCTGAAAATGGCGCTTGGCGCACAGGAAAGCAACGATTTCATAACGAAGAGCATAACGTCTAGTGCGGCCTGAGTGATCTTGGGAAGATCGGCCCCATCCTCCCGTCGGTCCTGCTAAGCCCCTGGTGACAGCGTTTTTGTGACCAATAGGGCCTTCGGGTGGTAACTCCCCGCAATCCTAAGTAAACGGAAGGCACTCACATGCCGTCAAATGGTCTCGAGTCCGGCGAGTGGCGCAAGTCCAGCTACAGCCAGGTCGGCGAATGTGTCGAGGTTGCTAAGCTCAGCCGCGGCACTATTGGGGTACGAGACACCAAGAGCCCAGATGGCCCGGTCCTCACCTACAGCGCGGCCGATTGGCGCGCTTTCCTCGAGGGGATGCGGACGGGCCAGGCTCGCAATATCGGCTGATTGGCGCGGTTCCCGCTGAGGCAGGTCGCCGCGCCGACGGTCACACGTCGGCGCGGTAAAAATTCAGGTAGGAGCGCGACGGGGTGGGGCCGCGCTGGTCCTGGTAGCGCGAGCCGTAGATGGCCGACCCGTACGGGTGCTCCGCGGGAGAACTGGTTCGGAACAGGCACAGCTGGCCGATCTTCATCCCGGGCCACAGCTTGATCGGGAGCGTGGCCACGTTGGACAGTTCCAGGGTGACGTGCCCGGAGAAGCCCGGGTCGATCCATCCCGCCGTAGAGTGGGTGAGCAACCCCAGCCGGCCCAGCGAGCTCTTGCCCTCCAGCCGCCCGGCGATGTCGTCCGGCAGCGTCACCACCTCGAAGGTGGAGGCCAGCACGAACTCACCCGGGTGCAGCACGAACGGTTCCGCTCCGGCCGTCTCCACCAGCCGGGTCAGGTCCGGCTGCTCTATCGATGGGTCGATGTGCGGGTAGCGGTGGTTCTCGAACACCCGGAAGTACCGGTCCAGCCGGACATCGATGCTCGACGGCTGGATAAGTTCGGGCGCGTAGGGGGCCAGCCGGACCCGGCCCGCATCGATCTCGGCCCGGATGTCTCGATCGGAGAGCAGCACCCTGGCAACCTACGCGAAGACCCTGGCCCGGCGCCCGGGGAGCAGGGCTTCCGGTACTATGTCGAGACGACGCCAGCCCGGCCCGGCACGGGCCGGGTGGTGCGTGCGGGTGTAGTTCAATGGTAGAACGTCA
>CAWINT010000003.1:0-379255 GCA_963837515.1 uncultured Actinomycetes bacterium | reverse complement strand
ACGCCGGCGAAGATCATGCTGCCTTCCAGGACCCGGGCGGTGACGAAGCCGAGCGCGGCGCCTTCGTTCTGCCGCTTGAGGACCGGGTACAAGGTGACGGCGGTGCCGATGCCGGCCAGGGCGACGATCACCTCCAGGAGGCCTCCGACGAGCACCGCGGTGTGGCCGCCGGAGCTGAGGATCCAGTCCCGTGGTTTTTCACGGGGCTGTAGAGGGCGAGGGTGGGGATCGAGATGAAGGTGATCAGGTAAAAGACGCCCGCGACGAGCGCGGTCTTTCTCAGTGAGGTCATCGGATTCCTCTCGCTGCTCTTGCTGGCGATGTGGCCGCTTGATCACCATGTCGGTGTTCTGGTGGATTGCGGGTTACCGGACCCGCCGGAGGCGCATGGGCATGGCCGGGTTTCGGCGCGATTGACCGGGATCAGGGCAGGGCAGGCCACGCGGTTTCTGCAGCAAGCCATGCAGCGCGGCCTGGCCTGTTACCGGGGCATGGAGGACGCGGTCTCAGGCCGTCGGCCGGAACCGCGAAGACGTGTCGGTGAACACCGCGCAGGCATGCACCAGAAACCACTTGCATAACGGCGCCCAGCGACGCAGGTGCCCGGGACCGGCGATGCCGAGGCTGATGCGCGGCCCGGCACCGTCACCGGCCGCCGCGGGCGGGAAACCGGACGGCAGGCAATCCCACGCTGGGACACCTGCCGCCAGGTGATATGGCTACCGCCCGGAAATGGCAGCCGCGCCGCGTACGGAAGTGGGATGGACATCAGGTCCCCCTAGCAGGCCGGATGCGTGAAAGCGCCCGTCCTGTGTTCCACAAGCTACGTTCGCATCCTGATACTAGCAATAGATTTCTAGAAATGATCTATGATATTTTGCGGGCGTGGTGGAGTGGAGCTTCCTGACCAGCCATGCGCGGTGCTGCTGTGCATCGCCCATGACCCGGGCGTGCGACTGCGTGACATCGCGGCCCGGGTGGGCATCACCAGCGGTCCGCCTACGGCATCGTCACCGACCTGACCGACGCCGGGTACGTCGTGAAGGAGCGGGCCGGGCGCCGTAACCGTTACCAAGTGCAGACGCACCTGCCGCTTCGCGTGCCGCTGCCAATGCCCGGCAGCCGCGAACGCACCATCGGCGAAATCCTGGCCCTCCTCACCAACGTCGGCGATCCCGCAGCCGGGCTGTCCCCCCGGAACGAGGAACCGGCTGTCCGGCCCGCCGACGGCAGCCAGAAAGGAACCGGCACTGGCTGACCCACCTGTGCCGGCCGGTAAGTGCGGACGCTAACCCCCTGGACATACGGGAAGCCGGGCACGCGACACCGGCGATTGCGCCGGCTCGCCGCCGCATCTGAACAGCCCAATCCGTGCGGCGGCCCTCATCAGCGATCGAAACCTAGCCGAAATACAGATCGGCTCGGCGTGTGGCTATCAAGAGCCTCCGCGCCGTCAGCAATCCCGACCACCGCCGAGCAAGCAGGCGGCCAGGCCATATGTTTATGCATTACCAGCTCTGGGTGTGGTCGCCCGCTATTGCCGCGTTCCGGGCGTGTACCGCTCCAGAACTCGACGCGGCGGCCTCGACCTGCGGTTTGGTCCGCTGACTCTGATGGGGCAAGATCGCGGCCTGTGCCGATCCGACTCCTGTACCTCACCATCGCCCAGGTCTTTGGCTGGCTGCCGCTGCTCAGCCGCGGCCAGGCGTCGAAGGACGCCGAGATCCTCGTCCTCCGCCATGAACTCGCCGTCCTGCGCCGCCAGGTCACCCGGCCCAGGCTCGACTGGGCCGACCGGGCGGTCCTGGCCGCGCTGGGCCGGCTGCTGCCCGCCGGGCTGCGCCGCCATCGCCTGGTCACGCCGGGCACGCTGCTGGCCTGGCACCGCCGCCTGATCCAGCGCAAGTGGACGTACCCGAGCCAGCCCGGCCGCCCGCCGGCCAGTAAGGAAATCCGGGACCTGGTCCTGCGACTGGCACGGGAGAACCCCGCCTGGGGTACCGCCGCGTGCACGGCGAGCTGTCACGACTCGGCCACCGAATCAGCGCGGCGACCGTCCGGCGGATTCTCCGCTCCACCCGCCAGCTAGCGCCCCGCAGGCAGGACACTTCCTGGCGGGCGTTCCTGCGCACTCAGGCGCACGGGCTGCTGGCATGCGACTTCTTCCATGTCAACAGGATCTTTCTCCGCCGCCTGTACGTGCTATTCGTTATGGAGGTGGCCACCCGGCACGTGCACGTCCTCGGCGTCACCGCCCATCCCGATGGCGCCTGGACCGCTCAGCAGGCCCGCAACCTGGTCATGGACATGGGCGACCGAACCGGAGCCTTCCGCTTCCTGATCCGGGATCGCGACGCCAGGTTCACGGCCGTCTTCGACGAGATCTTCGCCAGCGAGGGCATGGAGACAGTGAAGATCCCGCCGCAGACGCCGCGGGCAAATTGCTACGCCGAGAGATGGATACGCACAGCACGGGCCGAGTGCACAGACCGGATGCTCATCTACGACGAACGCCACCTGCGATCGGTCCTCGGCGAGTACGCCGACCATTACAACCGGCACCGGCCGCACCAGTCCCGCCAGCAACGACCACCCGACCATGACGAGCCGGTCGCTGCCCCACTTAGCACACAAGTGCAGCGCCGACGAGTCCTCGGTGGCGTGATCAACGAGTACTACCCGGCCGCGTAGCCAGCCTCATCAATCCCCAGGTCAGCCAGCATGCGGCGAGTTTGAAGCGGTACAGGCCCCGGCTTCTGGGTCAACAATGCCGTCCCGGGCTGCTACCCAAGGAAGGTAACAGGCGGCTGGCCCGGGACGTGGTGGTATCGTCCGGCCGAGGTGGCGGACGCCGGGCTGAGTGCGGTCAGGGAGGAGCAGGCGGTGTGCGACACCGGTAACGATGCCGGAGTCACGCCAGTGGAAGCGTTGCCGGCGAGCGTGGAGTGGAAGGGCGACGTGCTCCCGCTGGAGCCGGTCGATGAGCTGTCGGTGCTGACGGTCTGCGACAACGTCATGGACATCCTGCTGCCGGACGAGGGGCCGGCGAAGCGGCTCCCGCTGGCCGGGATGGCCCGGCTGGCACCGATGCTGGAGGCCCCGACGATACTCGGCGGCAAGGCGGCCGACGTGCCGCTGGCCCAGCATGGGTTCTCCGCACTCGTCGAGATCCGCAAGGGCAGCCGGGTGCGGCAGCTGCTGTACGACACCGGGCTGACGCCTTCCGGATGCGTCGGCAACCTGCGCCGCCTGGGCAAGGATCCGGCAGACATCGAGGCCATCGTCTGCAGCCACGGCCACTTCGACCACACCACCGGGCTGTCCGGCCTGATCGGCCAGCTGGGCCGGGCGAACCTGCCGGTACTCCTCCATCCCGAGTTCTGGGTCCGGCGCCGCCTGGCCGTTCCCGGCGAGCCGTTCGAGCTTCCCACCACCAGCCGTAGCGCCCTGGAAGGCGCCGGCTTTGACATCATCGAGCAGCGGCAGCCGTCCTTCCTGTACGACCGGTCGGTGCTGATCACCGGGGAGGTCAACCGGGTCACCGGCTTCGAGAAAGGGTTCCCGATCCATCAGGCCTGGCGCGGTGGAAGCTGGGAACCGGACCCGCTGATCCTGGATGACCAGGCGCTGATCGCCCACGTCGCCGGGCGCGGGCTGGTCGTCCTGACCGGGTGCGGGCACGCCGGCGTGATCAATACCTGCCGCTATGCCCAGCGCCTGACCGGCGTGCAGAAGCTGCACGCGGTCATCGGCGGGTTCCACCTGACCGGACCGCTGTTTGAGCCCATCATCGGGGACACCGTCAGCGCGCTTGAGCAGCTCGCGCCCGACCTGATCGTCCCGGCCCATTGCACTGGCTGGAAGGCTACGCACGCGATCGCCCGCCGCCTGCCCGGCGCGTTCATCCAGAACAGCGTCGGCACCACCTTCCGTCTCACCGCCGCAGCCGCCGCCCGGGCAGGGTGAGCGGGTATCGCGCGAGAGTACCCCGCCAGAGGTACTGCGGCCGAGGTGAACCGGCCTGTGGGGTTCCAGGACTGGGCCGCCGGGTGCTGACCTGGGCTTCTACGCGGCCCGCTGGTATTCGTTGATGAGGCCGCCGAGAATGGGCCGGCGCTTGATCCGCTTGTGGGAGTGGCCGGCGAGGGGGCAGTGCAGGATCCCTCGCCAGAACGATAGGTCGGGGCGGGTGCAGGTCGCGCACAACGGCTTACGGGTTCGATCAGGTCGGCCATCGAGCAGCCGAGGATGTCCAGCAGCGCCATGAGGATCTTCAGGCTGAGCCGCTCCGGCCGTTCCACGACCAGCCGGTAGACCTGGCTGGAAGACAACCGGATCCCGCGTGCGGTCAGCGGCTCAATCAGGTCGGTTGTGGCGAACATGCCGCGGTCGGCCATCACCTGCCGCAGGTGCCAGCGGTAGTCCAGCTTGCGCGCCATCAGCACTCC
The DNA here is from genome assembly GCA_963837515.1 of uncultured Actinomycetes bacterium. Taxonomy (GTDB): domain Bacteria; phylum Actinomycetota; class Actinomycetes; order Streptosporangiales; family Streptosporangiaceae; genus RYN-230. Next base: position 374,807 of record CAWINT010000003.1, on the reverse strand, counting down.
TTGTCGTTGCCGCCTGGCGCGCCGAGGGCCGGGCTGATCGCCTTGCACAGCGCGGTGTTCATGAAGTCGGAACTGACGTGGGTGTAGATGGCCGTCGAGGTGTCGCAGCGGTATGCCGAAGCGGGGCCGGATGTTGTTCACATAGTCGGCTACCGCCTCCACCGCCCAGGCCATCACCGAGGCGAAATTGCGCCGCCGCGGCGGCTGCCCGCGTACGGGTAGAACCCGGCGATAGTGCACAGGCGCCGGGTGATGGTGGCCCGGTACTACAGTCCGGGTTTGTGATCTAGGGGCAGGCCGATCCTGGTGTGACCGGCGTTGCGTTGCGAGCGATGCACGAACGGCCACCCCATGATCATGCTTCGTGACAAGACAAGACAACGAGGTGGCCGCCGGGGCCATCGTAGAAGACCGGGCGTGGCTGGAGAAACTTCACGGTGACCTGCGCGGCCTGCTCGCGCCGGTGTTTGCGCAGGCCAGGTCGCGGCTGACGGCGTTCGCGTACATCGGGGCGCTGCTGGCAGAGTGCGGGGACCGCAAGTCGTGCTGGCAGCTGGCGGAGGCGGCCGGGCACGCCAAGCCGCGGCGGATGCAGGCGCTGCTGGCCGAGCACGCCTGGGACTGGACGGCGGCGCTGCCCGCGCTGCGGCGGTTCATCCTGGCGCGGCTGGGTGACCCAGAGGTCATCGTGGTGCTGGATGAGACCGCCGAGCTGAAAAAGGGCACCGCCACGGTGGGAGTAGCCCGGCAGCATGCCGGGATCACCGGCCAGGTGGAGAACTGCCAGACCGTGGTGTTCGCCGCCTACGTCACCGCCCGCGCGCACGCGCTGTTCGATTTCCGGCTCTACCTGCCGAAGTCGTGGTGCGCGGACCGGGCGCGGCGGGAGCGGGCGCATGTCCCGGGCGAGGCGGAGTTCACCACAAAGCCGGCCCTGGGCACCGCGATGATCACCGGCGCGGCCGGCGGGGGCGTCCCGTTCGCCTGGGCGGCCGCCGATGAGGTGTACGGCCGCAGCTCCAAGCGGCGCCAGGCATGTGAGAAGGCCGGGAAGGGGTACGTGCTCGCGGTCCCGGTGAACTTCACCGTCACCCTGCTCTCCGGGCGCAGGACGACCGCAGCCGCCGTGGCCGCGATGGTCCCGGGCACGGCGTGGGAGACCCGCTCGTGCGGGCCCGGCTGCAAGGGCCACCGCGACTACGCGTGGGCCTGGGCCGCGACCGCTTCACCGCGGCACTGGGTGCTGATCCGCCGCAACCTGTCCGACCCTTCTGACCTGGCGTTCTTCTACTGCCATGCGCCGCGGCACCGGCCGGTGTCCCTGCCCATCCTGATCAAGGTCGCCGGGAAGAGATGGCCGGTGGAGGAATGCCTGCAGCAGGGAAAGGGGCAGGCCGGCCTGGACCAGCACCAGGTCCGGACCTGGCCCTCCTTCCACCGGCACACTGTGCTGTCCATGTGCGCCCAGGCGCTGCTGGCGATCGCCGCCGCCCGCCCGGCCCCGCCCGCTGAAGACCCGCCCGCGGCCAGCACCGCCCAGCCCGCGGCCTGGCGGGACACCGGCAAGCTGCCCGCCACCGTGGACGACCAGCCCCCGGCGATGACCCCGGCCTGGTCAAGGTCAGCGTCCCTGAGGCCCGCCGCCTGGCCCGCCTGGCCACCACCTCGATGAGCCGCGCCGCCCGCGACCTCGGCTACGCCTGGTCACGGTGGCGACGGCAACACCAGGCCCGCGCCCGGTGGCACCACTACCACACGCGGCTCAAAGCCCCCCGCGTCACCTGGTCCCGCTCGGCAGAAAGGAGGCTCTCATGTAACCAACCGGGACTGTAGTACCGGGCCCGGCCGCGGGTCTCCAATTCGCGGGCGAAACATTCGATGTCGGCGCGGCGGCCTGGAACAGGCGCGGGTGGTGCTGGTGGCACCAACTAGCGTACTGGCGCAGGTCCAGTTCGTAGGCTTCGCGGGTCAGACCGCTATGTCCGGCCAGGAACCCGGCCAATGCCAGCCGCTCGGTGTTGGTGAACACCGGCGCACCCGGGACGAGGGCAGCAGGCGAGGTCGTGGTGGTCATCGGGCACCTCCCGGGTCGGGCTGAGACCCAGGAGGCTGGCCCTGCCGAGGCCCCAGCGACGATGATTCACCTCACCGTCAGCGCAGACGCGCAGTCACGCAACGTGAGGAGCAACTCCTCAAATTGACCAAGCACGCTACCCCCCGGGAGCACGCCGGATCGCCGAATATTTGCGTGACGTTTGGCGAGGGAGCCCAGTGGTGGAGGCGCGCAGATTATCTGTTCGGGTACTGCCATACGGCTTCATGGGCGCTTACTGCAGCCAGTGCACCGTCCCGGCGCTTGTCCGCCACCCCAAATGCCGGCAGCTCCCCTTTGCCAGGGGCCACTCGCCTGAGGTGCCGCCCGGTGCGCGCAGCAGCAGGCTTCATGGTCACCGGTGAGGGCGGGCCACTGGATGGACTCGGCGGTGAGGGGACGTGCCAGCTGCGCCCATCTGGGTGAGCCACTGCTGGTTGAGGTGAGCCACTGCTGGTTGAAATGGGCGGGTGTGTTCGCCAGGCTGCGGCTTCTCGTGGTGCTGGCGGCCGTGGCAGTGGCCTGCGGGACGGCCGGGTATCCGGTCGTAGCTCGACTTTCGCACTTTTCGAGTTGGTGGATCTGCGGACAGCCCGGTAGTACAGGCTGCCGGTGGCTTCGGGGCACCTCAAAGGGCCTGACGGGACAGGGCGGTCGCGACACACGGCATGAGCTGCTGCAACGCGGATATTGGTCAGTGCGCCTGGTGATGGCGGGAGCATCGGCGGTGCTTGTGAGACCGCCTTGCGAACGGAATCCCGCCGATGCTCCCGGACGTGACCCTACCTGTATCCCTGCAGGTGCTGCTGGTCTGGTTCCAGCCGTGTTTCACCGCCCCGTCGTACCGCACGTTCTGCGCGCTGGCCTGCGGGTTCTGGGCGCAGACCGGGCGGCGGACGGTGTGCGGGATGCTGACCGGCGCAGGCCTGTCCCGCGCCTGGCCGCACCACCGGGCGCACTATTTCTTCGCCCGCGCCCGGTGGCAGCCCGCTGACCTCGGCCTTGCCCTGGCCCGCCTGGTGGTGGCGCTGCTGGTCCCGGCCGGGGAGCCGGTGACGGTGGCGGTTGATGACACGCTGTTCCGCCGCCGGGGCAAGAAGGTCTGGGCGGCATCGTGGTTCCACGACGGGTCCGGGGCGGGGAAGGACAAGACCGGGTACGGGAACAACTGGGTCATCGCCGGGATCATCGTTACGCTGCCGGTACTGTCCCGCCCGGTGTGCCTGCCGGTGCTCGCCAGGCTCGTGGTCAAGGGCACAAACTCAAAGTCCCGGCTGTGGCTGGCCCGCCGCATCGCAGAAGACCTCGCCGCCGCGCTGCCTGGCCGCACCATCTGCGTGGTGGCCGATGCTGCCTACGCCGGGAAAGAACTCCGGAAGCTGCCCGCTACGGTGACCTGGACGACCAGGCTGCGCAAGGACGCCGCCTTGCACGAGCTGCCGCCGCCGCGCACCGGCCGCCGCGGACGGCCCCGCGTCAAGGGCGCCCGGTTGCCCGCCCTGCCCGCTCTCGCCGCGGCAGCCAGCTTCACGCCGGTCACCGTGACCCGCTACCGGAAAACCGCTGCCGTGCAGGCCGCCGCGTTCACCTGCCTGTGGCACTCCGTCTTCGGCTCCCGCCCGGTCCAGGTCGTTCTGGTCCGCGACCGCTCGCGCACCGGCTACGACATCGCCCTGGTCACCACCGACCTGGACGCCAGCCCCGCCGCTATCATCGAGCGGTACGCGGCCAGATGGTCCATCGAGGTCGCGTTCGAGGACGCCCGGCAGGTCTTCGGCGCCGGGCAGGCCCGCAACCGCACCGCCCGCGCGGTCCGCGCCACCATCCCGTTCACCCTGGCCTGCCAGACCCTGGCCATCCTCTGGTACGCCACCGCCGGCCACGACCCCTCCGACGTCGATGAGCACCGGGCGCGAGCCCCCTGGTACGCCACCAAGACCGAACCCTCCACCGCCGGCATGACCGCCAAACTCAGGCGCGTCCTGATCGCCGCGAAATATCGGCAACCTCACGCTGACCAGCTGACCCCCGCAGAAATCAGCGCCATCCGCCTGGCCTGGGAGAGCCCAGCCGCATAAGTGAGAAAGTCGAGGTCGTAGGGGCTGAGGGTGCCGGATACATTCTTCATGACCGTCACCGTTCACGACCGTAGGATAACGACGAGGTGCGCCCGCCGTGCCGCCGCGGACGCGGACGATAGCGTGACCGGGCGATCGCTGTCACGCCCTGGCCGGTTTGCGCCGCAGGATCCGCGGGTCCGCACCTAGCCTCCTCCGCAATGGGTTGCTAAAGTTGACAATTGCTCAGCTAGTGGTATAAGGCTGGGGCTGTTTGTCGGTCTTGACGCAGCATTGCGGTGACGGCCACGCGATGTGGCCATGTGAGGGATGCCGGCGCTGTGCTGGCCAGGGAGGGCTGGGGGTGACCATGTCGTTACGCCAGCTGAACGCAGGAGATTTCACGATGCTGCGCCATCCTGCTTCGGCACGGGCGCCTGAGCTGGTCGTTGGCTGCGAGCACGCCTTCGCGGAGATGCTCAGGTGCGGCTTGGCGTGGGCAGCGGCACGGTCCCGCCCGTGACATGAACCGGCCGCAGAAAACCGGCTATGACGGCACGAGTCGGCGGGGTGGCGATGGGAATGACACAGCAGTATCTGGCCGGGGAGTTGTCGGTGCTGCTTTCTAACGTTGAGGCCGTCACTACCACGAAGGCAGCCAGGTGTGCTGCGTGGTCCCTGCGGCACGCGGCGGAGACCGAACCCATCCAGGCGCTGCGGTCGGTGACTGTGGACGCGCTGGCATTGGCGGACGGCTTGTGCTGGGAGTCGCTGACCCGGGGCGACGCGGTGGCGTTCACCCGGCAGGCGGCGGTCTGCGCGGAGTTGCACCAGTTCGGTGTGTGCGCGGGCCTGCTCAAGGAAGCTTAGACAGGCCTGCCCCCGGTTCTCGGAAAGTTATCTTCCGGTGAGAGGACAAGACAATGGCAGAAAGTCAGAGGCCGCCGCAGTTCACCGAGGCCCAGATTCGGGAGGCTTCCGTCTCCGAGGCGCAGATTGCGGTGCACTGGCGTGAGGAGGAGTACATCCGGCCTCCGGAGGCGTTCGTTGCCCAGGCCAACGCGGCCGATCCTGCCATCTTCGACCGGTTCAGTGAGGACAGATTCCCCGACTGCTTCACCGAGTACGCGGACCTGCTCAGCTGGGATGCGCCCTGGCACACGACGCTGGACACCAGCAACCCGCCGTTCTGGAAATGGTTCGTCGGCGGCAAGCTGAATGCCTCCTACAACTGCGTGGACCGGCACGCGCAGGCCGCCCCGGACAAGACAGCGATCATCTTCGTGCCGGAGCCGGAATCCGACGAGCCGGTGCACATCAGCTATGCAGAGTTGCGCCGCCAGGTGAACGAGTTCGCCGCGGTGCTGCGTGATTCGCTTGGCCTTCAGGCCGGCGACCGGGTGACCCTGCATCTGCCGATGGTGCCCGAGCTGCCGGTTACCATGCTGGCCTGTGCCCGGCTCGGGGTGATCCACTCGCAGGTGTTCGGCGGCTTCAGCGGCACCGCGTGCGGGCACAGGATCGCCGACTCCGGCAGCCGCTTCCTGATCACCATGGACGGTTACTACCGGGCCGGCCAGCTGGCCGATCACAAGGTCAAGGCCGACGAGGCGCTCGCGGCGGCTCGCCAGGAGGGCCAGGAGGTTGACAAGGTGCTGGTCTGGCGGCGCCACGCCGGGCAGTATGCGTCGGCGACCCCGATGGCCGAGGGCCGCGACGTCTTCGTTGACGAGCTGCTCGCCGAGCACGGCGGGAAGACCGTCGAGCCGGTGTCGATGCCCGCCGAGGCGCCGCTGTTCCTGATGTACACCAGCGGCACCACCGGCCGCCCCAAGGGCTGCGTGCACTCCACCGGCGGCTACCTCGCCTACGTGACCGGGACGTCGAAGTACTACCAGGACATCCACCCTGACGACGTGTACTGGTGCATGGCCGACATCGGCTGGATCACCGGCCATTCCTACATCGTCTACGGCCCGCTGGCGCTCGGCACCACGACGGTGATCTACGAGGGAGTGCCCAACTATCCCGACGGCGGGCGCCCCTGGCGGATCGCCGAGCAGCTCGACGTGAACATCTTCCACACCTCGCCCACGTCGATCCGGATGCTGCGCAAGGTCGGCCCGGAGGAGCCGAAGAAGTACACCTACCACTTCAAGCACATGACCACCGTCGGCGAGCCGATCGAGCCCGAGGTCTGGCGGTGGTACCACTCCGAGGTCGGCAAGGGCGAGGCGGCCATCGTGGATACCTGGTGGCAGACCGAGAACGGCGGATTCCTGGGCAGCACGCTGCCTGCGCTGCAGCCGATGAAGCCGGGTAGCTGCGGGCCCGGCGTTCTGGGTGTCTACCCGGTGATCTACGACGAGGATGGCAACGAAGTGTCTAAAGGGAGCGGCAAGGCCGGCAACATCTGCATCCGCAACCCCTGGCCGGGCATCTTCCAGACCATCTGGGGCCAGCCGGAGCGGTTCGTTGACACCTACTACCGGAAATACAACCAGGATCCGGAGAGCAAGGACTGGCGCGACTGGCCGTACTTCGCCGGCGACGGCGCTGTCCAGGCGGCCGACGGCTACTTCCGGATCCTGGGCCGGGTTGACGACGTGATCAATGTCGCCGGGCACCGGCTGGGGACCAAAGAGATCGAGTCCGCCGCGCTGACCGTTCCCGAGGTTGCCGAGGCGGCCGCGGTCCCGGTGATCGACGACATCCGCGGCCGCGTCGTAGAGGTGTACGTCTCGCTCAAGCCGGGCTTCGAGCCGAGCAAGGAGATGGAGGGCAAAGTCAGCAAGGCGATCGAAACCGAGATCGGCAAGATCGCCCGGCCCAAGAACGTGTGGATCGTGCCCGACATGCCCAAGACCAGATCCGGCAAGATCATGCGCCGGGTGATCGCATCGGTCTCCAACTTCGCCGACGTCGGCGACGTCACCACCCTGGCCAACCCCGAGGTCGTCAACGACATCCGCCATCACGTGCAGAGCGCGAAGGTCGCCAACGACGACGTGCCGCGCGAGTTGACCGAGGCCGAGTTCGAGGAGATCAAAAAGTTCGGCGGCGAATAGCCGACCGCATGCCCGGCAGGACGAGGTGAGCGCCCACCGACGGCGACGGCGCTTACCTACCAGGATCACCGCCGGCGCCATTTGGCCGTCCAAGTCCATGCGCGGCGGTGTCGTAAAAGGGCTTGCTGGATTTCTTCGGCCTGCGGTTGGCGAAGTAGCGGCCGGTGACGCCAGCAACAGCCCGGCGGCGCGCAGGGCCGCCGCGCGGGCCTCAGGCTCCCCGGTGCCGCCCGGTGGCGGCCGGGTCGCAGTTCCAGCCGCCGTCGGGCCATTGCCAGCGCACCAGCGACTCGGCCAGCAATTCCGCCCGGAGATCGCGGGCGAGCCCGAGCCGGGCGCACACCGCCACTGCGTTCCCCTCCTGGGAGGCATGGCAGCGCACCAGCCCCCCAGCCGTCACGATGCTGGCGCGGTGTCCCGCCCGGTCAGCCAGCCCAGCACGGTGCCCGCCGCCCGCACCGCCCGGGGTTCGCTGGCCGGGATGCCCATCTACACCACGGAAACCAGCCGCCAATGCGCCCCGGCCCATTTGCGGTACGGATGGACGCCGAACCCTCCGCCCGGCCCCGGCCCGACAGCAGCGCCCGCACCATCGCACCGTCGAGGATCTCGTCGCCGTGCCCAGTGTCCTCGCCGAGCAGGTCCCGCCTCGCCAGCAGCCGGACAGCGAGTTCGGCCGACGAGAGCAGCCAGCCGACCACGGCACCGGTCTTGTCGTCCATCGTTCTCACCCAGCGATCATGGTGCTTCATCAGCCCGGACCCGGAGCCGCCGGCCGGGCACGCGGCACGATTCCGGCACGGCCGCCACACCCGGCCCCGCCTGCCAACGGCAGCATTCCACGTGCCCGGGTAAGCAAGGAGCCCCACCCGTACCCGGGGCCGCCCTGGGCGGTGAACGTCCGCCGGCGGGCCCGCTCGGGCACCTCCGGATCCGGGCGTTCCTGCCGCTCGCCGGTCACCCGTCCAGCATCGTCGGCCACCTGGGCACGGTCGAGCACGGTCATCGTCATCTAAAAAGATGTCTCCATTCCCGCCCTCGGGAAGGTCAGTGATTACTGCGGGGCGGGTGCCTCACGACAGCTTGGCAGAGAGGGGATCCTCATCCTGCGCCATCAGGTCGCCGTGCTCCAGCGGCAGGTCAAGGCTCCGCGGCTGTCGTGGGCCGACCGGGCGTTGCTGGCCGCGCTGGCCCGGCAGCCGACTCCGCCAACTGCACCTGATCGTCTCCCCGCGGACCCTGCTGCGCTGGCACGCCGACCTGGTTCGGCGGCACTTGGGCATACCCACGCCGCTCTCCCGGACGGCCCCGGACCGCGGCGACCGTGCGGGCGCTGGTGCTGGAGATGGCCCGGGACAACCGGGGCTGGGGCTACCGGCGCATCCATGGCGAGCTGGCCGGCCTGAGATGCAAGCTCGCGCCGTCGACCGTGTGGCAGATCCTCAAGGACGCCGGCATCGACCCCGTGCCCGCCCGGTCCGGGCAGACCTGGCGGGCGTTCCTGGAAGTGCAGGCCGAGTCCATCCTGGCCGCCGACTTCTTCCACGTCGACACTGTGTTCCTGCGCCGCCTGTACGTGCTGTTCTTCATCGAGCACGGCACCCGGCGGGTTCACCTGGCCGGGATCACCGCTCACCCAACGGGGGAGTGGGTGACCCAGCAGGCCCGTAACCTCTTGATGAACCTCGAGGAGCGGGCCGCGCGGGTTTCAAGTTCCTGATCCGGGACCGGGACGCCAAGTTCACCGCCGCGTTCGACGCGGTTACTCGCCGCGGCCGGCGTGCGGACCATCAAGACTCCGGTGCGGGCGCCCCGGGCGAACGCAATCGCCGAGCGCTGGATCGCCAGCGCCCGCCGCGAGTGCCTGGACCGGATGCTCATCACTGCAGCAGAACCCGCCCGCCGGACGGCCGCATCCGCCCGCCGAAGTGACCAGCATCCGCGTTCTGCGCCGCGACCGGCTCGGCGGCCTCATCCACGAATATGACCAGGTCGCATAAGGTGACAGTATTTTCGGCACCCACAGGGTTCTGGCAGAGAGGATGGGAAACCAGTCGTTCGGCTGAATGCTGCGGGCTGATTCAGCTGGACGGTTTCTGATCAGTCAGGAGCGGTAGGCGTTACGTCGGTGATCTATGTCGAGGATGTGGAGGATGTTGGCGTCATCGTCGATCGCATAGCGGATGCGGTACTCGCCGCGCCGGGCTCGCCACTGTCCCTCGAAGGGCTTGCGCAGGGGGGCGCCGACTCTGCGCGGCTCTTCGCTGAGCGGGCCGCGAATGAACTCGAAACAAGCCCACGCGACAGCTTCGGGGAGCCGGTCGTGAAGCTGGCGAGCTGCGGTCGGAGCGATGATGACCTGGTAGGTCACGGCCGGCGCTTCCCGAAACGTTCCTCCAGGGACCTCGCCACTTCGGCGATGGACAGGCCTTCTCCACGAGCGATCTCGTCACGGGATTGGGCGATGCGCTCTTGCGCCGCCGGGTCGGACAGCAACTCGAGCGTCGCCTCGATGGACTCAAGATCTTCAGCTGCGAGCAGGACGACGTAGTCTTTGCCGTTCTTGGTGATGTGGACTCGCTCGTGGGTGCGGCCGACCTCGTCGGCAATCTCCGAGAGCCGGGCCTTCACCTCAGACAAGGGCAGCACTGTCATAGACCAGAATTATAGTCGGTTCTAGCTGAGAGGTAAAGCTATAGAGATTGAATTGCCGGGGTCTGGGTCTACGGCGGCTGGGGTTCGAGGCTGAGCCCGGTCTGCGCGAGGAATCCGTCGATCAGGGCGGGCCGGTACTGGATGCGCTTGAGCCGGTTCTTGACGATCGCGGCCAGCTGGCGGGGCGTGCCGCAGGAGCCCAGGTTGCCCAGGCTGTTCTTCATGTTCGACCAGGCGCTCTCGACGGGGTTGAGGTCCGGGGCGCAGGCGTGTTGGGCTCGAATACTCGATCACGGCGGTGACCTGCAACTCGTCGTAACGACGCGGGGCTGTCATGCGGCGATCTGGTACTCGCTCGTGAGTCCGCTGAGAACTTGTTTTCGTCGGATCCGGTGCTCGGCGAGGTTGATCTGCGGTGGCCAGGTGTGAGCTTGGTCCGGTGCGAGCTGACCAAGGGCGCGGTGCGGCCGGGCGGTGTTGTAATGCGCGAGGTATTCAGTCAGCACCTGGCGTAAGTGGTGCTCGCTGACGATCAGCAGCTGGTCGAGTACCTCACGGCGCAGCGTGCCGATGATCCTCTCGCAGGTGGCGTTCGCCCTGGTGCCTGCGGCGGGCTGGCGAGAATCCTGATGCCGTCGGCCTGGAACACGGCGTCGAAGGAATCGGTGAACTGACCCGCTCGATCCCTGATCAGGAACTTGACGGAAGCCGCGCGCTGGCCGAGATCCATCAGGAAGTTACGCGCTGCTTGTGTCGTCCAGGCGCTGCGCTCAGGCGCCCGGGCTCATCTCACGGCACGGTAACTCCCTGGATGACGACCGGGCCGATGGTTGGGTTGAGTTCGGTGTCCTGGGAGACGCCTGGCGGCGTGATGACGTCCATCGCCTTGGGTACGGTCGATGGGTTCACCGAGCAGATCGGGTTGGCGCCGCCTGCCGCGCAAACGCCGAACTCATACGGCTGCGGTGTCGCGGCGAAGGCCCGGGCCTGGTCGGAGCTGAACCCATCCTGCCCGGTCAGCACGACCGCGAACGACCAGCCCGACGCCGGGGTGCCGAACGTGGCCTCCGGCAGCACGATCGTGATGGTTTTGCTCGCCTGCGAGGCGGCCACGGCGGCTGTGCCGAGCGACTTGCCGGAGGCGTCCTGCCAGACCGGCGACGCGAATCCCTGCACTTCGACCATCTCGCTCCAGGCGTCGGCCGGGGCGATGGTGTAGTTGCGGGACGTGTAGGCCGCCGCGGTCGAGGTGCTCGTCGCGCCCGGGGCGTGCACGTACACGTCGAGCAGTTGCGCGCCCATGGCCGCGCCGAACGTCGGGTCCAGGTTGGCCAGCGTGGCCTGCAGGTACACGGTCGTGCCGTCGCTGATCACCCGGAACCTGGTCAGGTCGAACGCGCCGGGGTGGAAGTCGGCCGCGGTCGGGTACTGGTAGGTGCCCGGGCCGTTGTCGTCGCCGGTCGGGTCGGTCACGTCGAGGACGGTCGTCCCGGTGGTGACCTCGCTGGTCACGGACGTCTGCGCGTATCCGGTCCGGTTGCCCGGCGCGGTGGCCGACACGGTCAGCACGCTGTCGCCGAAGCCGGCCGGCACCGTGACCGAGAACGACCCGTCGGCCGCGGCCACCGCGGTGCCCGTCGTGGACGGGGCGCCGGTCGTGGTGTCAAGGGACTCCACCACGACCTTGGCACCGGGCGTGCAGGTCCCGGTGACCGCGGTCGTGGAGGTCGTCACCGCGCTGCCGGGGGCGGGCCCGGTCAGCGTCACCGCGATCGCGCCTGGCGGCGCGTGGCTGACGTATCGTCGCGTGGTCACGGCCGGGGTCTCCAGCGTGTGGCCGGCCCTCATGGACAGGATGAGCCGGGCTTCCTGGGCCTGGGCCCAGGTCAGCGGCGACGCCGAGCCCGCGGCCTGGCCATCGGTGAAGCCTATCGACGCGGTGGTCGGGTCGCTCCCGTACGGCGAGGCGGCCAGGGCCGGGTCCTCCCACGCCTGCTCGGGCACGAGGCCCACGCCGGAGGAGAACTGCGCCATGGCCTCCAGCAGCGCGGAGGCGCCCGTCAGGTTCCCGGTGGTGATGTCGGACTCGGCGCGCTCCCCGGACAGCACCGGCCACAGGTGCCCGGTGCCGGTGTCGGTGGTCGGCCACGGCTGGCCCTCGGTGGTGCAGGACGTCTGGCTCGGCTGGTAGCAGTCGCCGTACCCGTCGGCGCTGCCGGCCGCCGCCGAGGTGCCATAGCGGTAGTAGCCGGTCCCGCTCGGCGTGGTCACCGAGATCTGCTTGTCGAGCACTCCCAGCGAGGCCTGGATGTCGGGGTCGCTGGCCGGCAGTTCACCGAGCCGCACCAGCTCCTGGAACCCGCCGTCGATGACGGCGCGCTGGTCCACAGTGGGACCGCCGTTGCCCAGGCTGTAGCTGATGGCGGCGTTTGGGTCGCCGGTCTTGGACAGCCGGATGAAGTACCGCGCGCCATCCGGGCCGGTCGTGGTCACGTCCCAATTCTTGATGTTGCGCTGGAAGTCGTCCGCGGTCGCCTGGTACAGCTGGGCCCGCGCTGGGTCACCGTGCCGGGCGGCGATCACCGACGCTGCGGTCAGCCCGGCGATCTCCGCGGCGATCGTCGAGGGGGAGTAGCCCGACTGCTCCTCCCAGCGCTCCGCGCCGAACGACGGTCCCATCGCGACCAGGAAGTCGGCCGCCGGGCGGATGTGCTGCTGCCACAGCACGGTGTCCCCGGCCAGTCCGGACTGCAACGCCATCAGGATCGGGTAAGCGCTCTCATCAAGCTGGGTTCCGCCGGTATCGGGTGCGGCTTCGCCATTGACCAGCGAGTTGCGCGGGAACTGCCCGTTGGGCAGCTGCTGGTGGTTGAACAGGAACAAGGTGGCGGCGCGCGCGGTCGAGATATCGCCATCGGTTAGCAGGCCCGTGAACGCCTCGTAGAGGTCACGCGAGAACACCTCGCGGTAGGAGCCGAAATAGACCGGCTTGCCGTTCACCGCAGTTCCGGCGGCGACCGCCTGGCCCCACGGGCTGGCCAGCGAAGCGACGATCGCGCCGGGATACGTCTTGTCCTCGCTCGACTTGATCACGTTCGCCGACAAATAGTAGCGGCGCCGCAGGTCAGCCGCTTGCGCGTGGGAAAGGCCCGGGTAGCTGGCTGGCGGTCGGCGCAGGCGGGCGTCGTAGCCGGCCCAGCCGCTCAGGTAGCCCTGCTCGACCCGGCCGAACGGCTTGGCCAGGGATGCGCCCGCGGTAGCCACCGCCTGGGCCTGGGTCCGGCCGAAGCCGAGCGCCAGGGTCACCTCGCCGCCATGCTTGGGGGTGACGTCCTCGGTCGCCGTGACGTGGCCGTCCGGCGCCGAGTCGTACGTGGTCAGCGTGTGCGTGGCGTCGAGCTGGGCCAGGCCGTCGCTCCCGGTCCCCGCGTAGCCGACGCTGGCCGCGGCGGACGGGGTTCCAGGCCGCAGGGCCATGTAGGTGGGCACCGCGTAGTTGCGGTTGGCCGCCTCGGTCACGGTGTTCGTGCTGTAGATCACCGGTATCGGCGCTCCGGCGGAGGTGTCGATGACCCCGGTGTTGCCGCCCGCGTTCTGGCTGCCGCCCCCGCCGTCCCCGTTGACGTGCGCGTCAAGCCTCGCGTACAGGTGCAGCTTGCTGATCGCGGTGTGCGATCCCGGCGTACCCTCCAGCTGGGTGTCCATCAGCACGGTATCCCGCGCCGGATCGGTGATGTAGGTGGTGACCAGCCGGTAGCCATGGCTCGTGCTGGTGGCGGTCACCGTGCAGGCCATGCCGGACGGGTCGGCCGCGACCGTGTAGGTCATGTCACGGGTCTGCAGGTCAGTGAACGTGCTTCCGTTGGTGACGATGTACTGCAGGGTTTCCACGTTCGTGTTGTCGATCGTGGGCTCATACACGTCGGAGAGCACGCCGCCTGCGACCGTGAACCAGACCTTGGACGCGGTATTGCGGGCGGTGCCGACGCAGTCCTTGCGGGCGAGGTCGAAGTAGGACAGGGCGCCAGGGCCGCCGGGCGCGGTCACGTCGGGCCGCGCCCCGGCGACCTGGCCTGCCTGCGCCGTACCCGCCGCGGCCACCGAAAAAGAGAGCATGCACAACGCCGCTATACCCACGGCCAGCGTCCGCAGCCGCCGCCTGCCTACTCGCGCCAATCCGGGCATGGCAACCTCCGGCCAAGGGAAACGGGCGAGCCGGGGATAGCGTCTGTCCGGCCCGCCAGTTCATGAAAGGACACCGCCTGGCGAAGCGTCCCGCCGTCGGACTCCCGTGTCAACAGCCAATTCAGTCGCCGTGGCCGGTCGTGGCCTGGGTCGTGGCCTGGCGTCGCCAAGGTGATAGGACTATGAGCCCATGGCCGATATCGGACCCGCGCGGGGGTGGCCCGAGCGTTGTCCGCCTGGATCGGCAAGGCACCTCAGGCCAGCCATAACCAGAAACTGCTGACCTGCAGGCCACGCATACCGCGGATCAATCCCGGAGCCGAACTCCTCTGGTGGCTTCTCCATCCCGCAGCCGACCGACGGCAGCACGATCGGGTTCTGGCCCTGTCCAGGTGGAGCCCTCGCAGGCTTTCCAGGAGGGCGCTGTGCTGAACGTTCAGTGACTGGTGAGGGGCGGGCCGGGGTGGCGGGTCCCTGGCCTGATCATCTGGATGGGTATGGTGATGAATCCGCCTGCTGGTGAGGGCCACCGGTCCGCAGTGCCGTCTGTGTTTCTTACGGACGGGTCTGCTGGGTAGTTTGTCCGGGCCGGGGTGCTGGTGGCCGTGACCGCGGAGGGAGGCCGGATGAATCCGCTGTCTCGTATCGCCGGCGCAGCAGTTGACCGGGCGCTTGACCTTCCCTCCGCGGCCGTGCCTTATGTGCTGCGGCGCGATGTCGCGGTGGCGATGCCGGACGGTGTCGCGCTGCTTGGTGATCTTTACCGGCCGGCGGCGGATGGCCGGCCGCTGCCGGTGGTGCTGATCCGCTCGCCGTATGGCCGGGCGGGCCTGGCAGCCGTCCTGTTCGCCGCGCCGCTGGCGCGGCACGGCTTTCAGGTGTTCATTCAGAGCACGCGCGGGACGTTCGGCTCCGGTGGCCAGTTCCGCCCGTTTACCTCCGAACGGGAGGACGGTCTGGCCACCGTGGCCTGGCTGCGCGCCCAGCCGTGGTGCGATGGCCAGGTGGCGACGGCCGGCGGGAGCTACCTGGGCCACACGCAGTGGGCGGTCGCGCCCTACGCCGATCCGCCGCTGCGGTCGGTATCGCTCCACGTCACCGCGGCCAGGGTCACCGCCGCGTTCTACGATCAGGGCGCGCCGCTTATCAGGAACGCGCTGAACTGGACCGCCCTCATCGGCAGGCAAGAACGCGGCCTGGCCAGCGTGATCCCGACCCCGCGCCAGCTGGCCCGGATGAGGCGGGCGTTGCGGAAAGTCCCGCTGCAGGCCGCCGACGTGGACGTGGCGGGAGCACCGGTCGCGTTCTGGCGGGACTTCACCGGGCACGCCTCCCCAGCCGATGAGTTCTGGGCAGGCGCGGATCACCACCGCGCCGATCTGACGAGGCTTCCCCCGGTCAGCATGGTGACCGGGTGGTGGGACCTGTTCGTGCGCGAGCAGCTGCGCGACTATGCGGCGATCCGGGCCGCCGGTGTCACCGCCCGGATCACCGTCGGGCCCTGGCTGCACGGCGATCCGGGCGAGCTGAAGGAAATCACCCGCCAGGACATCGCCTGGCTAGATCACCATCTGCGCGGCGGCCCGGCACTGCGAGGTGCGCCGGTGCGGGTCTTCCTCCAGCAGGCCGGCAGCTGGCTCGGCTTCGAACAATGGCCACCGCCGGCCGCCGTGCCCACGCCCTACTACCTGCGCGGCTCAGGCCGCCTGAGCGGCGCGGCCGAGCCCGGAAATTGCCCGCCCGGCACGTTCGTCTACAACCCGGCAGACCCGACCCCCTCAGCAGGAGGGCCCCTGCTGCAGCGGCCGGCCAAGCAGGCCGATAACACCGCGCTCGAAGCCCGGCCCGACGTCCTGACCTACACCACCGAGCCCCTGCCGGACAGCCTTGACCTGGTCGGGCCGGTCCGTGCCCGCATCTTTGTAGGCACCAGCCGCCAGCACGCCGACCTTTTCGTGCGGGTCTGTGACGTTAACGCCAAAGGCATCTCCCGCAACATCACAGATGGCATCCGGCGGCTGTGCCCGCAGACCGTGCCCGCTCCCGACGTCCAGATCGGCGGCGACAAGATCCTGGCGGTGGACCTGGAACTCTATCCGACGGCCTACCGGATACAGGCCGGGCACAAGATCCGCGTTCAGGTCAGCGGAGGCGCCTTCCCACGATACGCGCGCAACTTCGGCACCAATGAACCGTTCGCCTCGGCGACCAGAGCGCTGCGATGCCAATTCGAGATCCACCATGACTACCAGCACCCCGCCCACGTCCTACTGCCCGTCCTGCCGGGCCGCTGACATCCACCCAAGAACGGCCGCACGCGGCCAAACGCCGGGAGCAGCCGCGGCAAGGCATGGCCGGGATATGCCAGCATGCAACCGGACAGCGGGCACGTAGATCAACCGGATCTGGGTGTTGTCTCAACCCGTGCATCAATGGCCCTTGCCTAACACCTATCGGCGGATATCGCTCATCAAGCGGCAGGCAGCTTCAGATGCCACCGCGCGGGAGCGATGTCCGCTTCGCTCCCTGCAGCGATCCGGCAGCCAAGCTGCTCGGTTACGGGACGACGGTGAAGGGCTGCATCATGTCGTTGTCCTCGTGCTCGAGGATGTGGCAGTGGTGAACGTAGGTCTGCGGGGCTTTCAGCCCGCTGGGCAGGTCGAACTTGGCCCGGATGGTGGTGAAGTAGCCTGGATTGGCCTTGACCGTGTCCTTGAAGCCCCGCTCGGCGGCTGTCGGGGGCTCCATCGGCCCGGTGGCGAATGGGGCGGGGTTGATCCCGCCTGGGACCCCGTTGGGGCCGCCGTGGGCCTTGGCGTAGGCATCGGCGCCGAACGGCGTCCGGCCGATCACCTGGAAGTTGACCAGGTGAACGTGCATCGGGTGGGTATCCCCGGTCAGGTTGATGTAGACCCAGTCCTCTACCGCCCCGGCCCTCGGCTTCTGGAACGTCTCGCCGAAGTGGACGGCGTTGAGGTTCAGGAACCAGCGGGGTGTCTCCGGTGCGACCTCGTTGAGGGTGATGAAGCGGGTGACGCTCGGGGCGGGCAGGTGCGCGGCGCGTCCCGGCAGTCTCGCCGGGATACCGCCGGGCCCGCGCCGGGTAACCTTCCTGCCGACCCGGAACTGCATGACCGTCGGGAGCGGCGGCGCCGGCGTCGAGACCGGCGCGGCCGGGACGTTGCTGACTAGGGTCAGCGCGCTGCCCGCCAGGCGGCTGAAGTCCACGATAGCGTCGGCACGCTCGGCCGGTCCGAGCACCAGCTGACCCATCCGCACGGGACGGTCCCACAGCTGCCCCTCGGCGGCGATCTGCCACACGGGCGCCCGGCCGAAGTCGAGGCTGATGATGCGCGCGTTGGAGCCGTTGAGGATGCGGAACCGGTATAGCCGCGGCTCCACGTCCAGGTATGGCCACACCTTGCCGTTGACCAGCATCACGTCGCCGAAGTACTCGGCGATCCAGGTGACGCCGGGAATGTCGCTGACCGGGTACCGGAAGGTACCGTCCCGGCTGAACTGACGGTCCTGGATCACCAGCGGGATCTCGTACCTGCCGCCGGGGAGCCCGATCGGGTTCGGCTCCGCGCCGGTGTCATGGGAGTCCCGGACGATGTAGGCGGCGGCGAGTCCAGCGAAGACGTTCAGCCGGGTAACCCCGTTGACGTGATCGTGGAACCACATCAACCTAGCCGACTGCTCCGGACCCTCGTTCGGGTAGTAGACGGTCTGCGTCTGGCCCGGACCGAACCCCTTCGGCAGCAGCTCCGGATTGCCGTCGCTGGCGCCTGAAACGAACCCGCCGTGCAGGTGGGTGAGGAATCGCACCCTTTTCCCGACCGGGGTCAGCCGCGTATCGACCGGGATCCAGGATGGGTAGACCGCCGGCAGCCGGTGCGTGTAACTGACCCGGAGCGGCGTGCCGGTCCGCGCCACGATCGCCATTCCGAACGAACCCGCCTGACCGCGCAGCCCCGAACCGTCGTCGTAGGCCCAGAACGGGGTCGGCGGCAACTGCGGGTGCAGCCGACGGCGGATCTGCCTGAGCGTGAAAGCGTACTTGCCGGGGGCGCGCGGGGACGCGACCACGATGCCGGCTCCCGGCACCGGCAGCCGCTCAACGAAACGCTTCAGCGTATGGCCTGCCACGCCGATGCGGCCGGCGTCCGCCTCCCGGCCCGCCTTCATCGCCCGTCCCGCGGTGACCGGAAACCCGATCGCCGCGCCCGCCCCGAGACCGTACTGCAGGAACCGCCGACGACTGTGATCCGACATCTCCCCCACCTCCGCGTGGCTTCTGAAAAACCTCTGTGGATGTCCGATTGCACCACCATATGGGCTGATCAAAGAGGGATCTAGGGCTAGAGGGCACAAGAACGAAAGTCCCGCGGAGCCTTTCTTTCTCTTTTCTTTCTCTCTCCCTTGCGCACCTGGTGAAAAAAGTCATTATCACCTATGCCGACGGGAAAACTAACACCCACGATCACCCTCGGCCGGACGCGCTGCCCGGGGCAGGGCCTTAGCCTCGATGTTTCGCGATCTTGATGAGCCTGGCTGAGGCAGCGGCGGTGGCTGGTTTGTCAGCCGGTGGCCGTGCCTTGCCGCCCGGCTGTCGCGCCGGGTGGACGGGCCCTGGGTGTGTCCTTTCCTGGTCGTAGGGATAGTTCGGGCTGGTCAGCCGGGGGCGAAGGCTTGCAGGCGGGTGATAGCGGCCGTGAGCTGATCAGCCCAGGGCCAGGTGGCGGCCGGGCGCAGCCGTAGCCGGCGGCCGCCGCGCACGAGCCGCCCGGTGGCGGCGAACAGGCGCAGCCGCAGCCGTTTGGGTTCCCAGGCGCGGGGCGGGCCCGTCGAGGGCGAGCAGCGCTGTCCAGGCCAGCAGTTCGCTGGCCATCGCTACGAGCTCGCACCACAGCTGGTTCTGGTCAAAGCTGTGCAGCGGCAGGCTACGCAGCCCGGTGTCCTTGGCGCAGTGGATCCGGTCCTCACACCGGGCCCGCCTTCGGTGGCGCAGTTCGAGGTCCGCGAGGTGACCGGTCTTCGCGTCGGTGGCGAAGGCGGTGAACCGGTGCCCGCCGAGGTCGGTGAATCGCAGCTGCGCGCCGGGATGGGGCGCTCCTTGCGGACGATCACACGCATCCCGCCCGGCCAGCCATCCAGGTCCAGCAGCCCGGTGATCTCGGCCACCCAGGCGCCCGGCCGCGCCTCGCCCTCCGCGTCGCAGGCCGGCTCCCAGACCCGGCCGGGGATCTGGAGGATCGCCTCCTGCGTGTCCTCGGTGATGGTCATTCCCACCGAGTAGCGCAGGCGTGTCCGCCGCCACTGAGGGCGTCCACCGGGCGGCGAGCCAGGTCAGGAAGGCGTGGGTGCCGCCGCCGGAGTCGGTGCGGATCAGCGCCCGGCGCCGTAGCGTGCGGGGCAGCTGCGCGAGCGCGAGCCGGGTCACCTCAATGTGGTCGCTGGCCGTATTTGAGCCCGCGTTCCCGGCTCGCAGCACGATGGCCAGCGGCTCCCCGCCCGCCTCTAAGGATCGGGCAGCCTTAATATGAGCGGCCAGTGAGGCACGTCGCGTTCGGCCGCGAAGTCCGGAACGTTCCCGGTGACGACGGCCCGGCCCTGGGCCCGGGCGGCTGGCCAGCCAGTACGGCGCGGGCTTGGCGGTCGATGTGGAGGCCGCGCTGGGCATGGGCGGGTCACAGCGCCGCGATCACTACGTTGACCCGGTCGCCGTAGGCGAGCTGATCGTCAGTATCGCCAACTTGGCCTGGACCTTGTACCTGGGCCTGAGGACCAAAACGGCCAAGCCGACGTCAGAAGTGGTGGCCCGGTCAGTCCGGGTCGAGCTGCGTAGGCGCGGCGAAACCGATCCGGCGGCACTGGACACGATCACCGCGTTCTCGTGCCGGAGCACCATCACTCAGCGATGATCTCAGCGCGCAAGCCCGGCCAGGCGCGATCGAATAATCGAGCCCCGCATGGTTGTCAGCCCTTTTTGAAGAGGAGCAGCTCTGGATTGTCGGCGGCACGGCGGTACAGCTGCTGGGCCAGCGCCTTCCACAGGGCGCGCTCTGATTCCAGGTTCGGCGGCAGCTCCAATCCCATCGCGGTCAACAGCGCCCGGCGATGGGTGTCGAACGCGGCCCGTACCATCTCGCCGTAGCTGACCGCTACCTCCATAGCGGCCCGGTGGCAGAACACCGCCAGCGCCGCAGTCCCGACCAGCACCGGGATCCAGATCGACGGCGGCATTCGTAGGGGGGCCGCGAAGACGACCGTGGTGACGGCGAAAACCCCGCAGAGAGTGGCGGTGACCAGCAACTGTTCGAGACTGGACCGCGCGGCGGCCAGGGACTGCCGGATCGGATCCGGCAGCAGCGGATAGAGGCGCGGCCAGAAAAACACCGCGTCCATGCCGTAACGGCTTTGGTCGCCGGGGTATGCCTCGGCCGCTCTCAACGTGGTGCCCAGCCGGGTGGGAAGCAGGTCCGATTTGTCCGCTGGAAGGCGCTGGTAGCGCCGGGTGTAGTTCTCGGCATCTGTGAGGTCGAGTTTGTCCCAACGGGCCTGCTGACGGCCGATCAGCCATATTGCCAGCGGCGTCCCCACAAGCCAGTATCCCTCGTAAAACCGGATGAGCCCAGGGAGCGTCACCTGCACGAGCAGGGCGAAAAAGATCAGCGCGACGACCGCTCCCCCTGCGACGATCAGCTGCCGGGCGCTGTCCAGGTCGTCCCACCGCTTCATCGTGGCGGCCCAGCCGAAGTGGGTGGCCAGAAGCGCGCCGATGCCTGCCCAGAAGACCAGAGCCGGCAGCAGGATTGTCGTGATCAGCCGCTGGTCGAGCCAGCCGGTCGTCTTGTCGAGCATCGCACCGAACATGAGGGCCTACCAGGCGAAGGCGTGCGGCGACAGCCCGCCCGGGTTGGCGCACGGCACGGCCGCTGCCGGGGGCTCAGGGAAGAGCTGGACCGAGGGACACGGCGCCGTTACCTCGATGTAGTGGCACGCGTGGGTGAGCAACGGAATCTTGATCTCGCCGGGCAGTTCGCTGTCGGTGTAGGCGCCGCGCTCACCGCTCACCGCGACCGTGAGCCGCATGTCCCGGCCCGCCCACACCCCCACCACGTCGCGCCCGGCGACTACCACGAAGCCAGAGTCCGGCTCGATCTCGTTGACGACCCAAGACTGCAGCAGGACGCGCATCGGGGTGGCGAACGGGACGATCACTGCCGGCGGCAGCCCGCGGATCGCTCGCGCTAGCGGCCGGTCGCCCGGTTGCCCGTCGAAGGCGCCGGGCGCGGCCGCGGCGATCGCCGATCCGGCCTCGTCGATGACGACGATCCAGCCGTCGCCGCCGCTCGCCACCGTGTCGTCCACCGTGCCCGTCAAGGGGACGGTGGCGGCCTCCGCCAGCGGCCGGTCGCCGACCCTGCCCCAGTCCGTGTTGGTCACATAAGCTGGTTACCACCCGAGGGAACGTGCGTCCAATTCTTGTTGAACAGAGGGTGGCCGTATCCGGAAGAAGATGCACGAATGACCGAGCCCGACGACATCGAGGTTCCGCAGTCAGTGGTGCACGCCGTGGAGGCGTTCGCGAACACGCCCGAGCTGTCGGCGAAGCGGGCCCTCGTCGACGCGTACCCTGTGGACCTCTTAGGCGAATACGCAGACCCCCTGTTCGCCATGCTGATTGACCAGTACCGCGATGATCCGGAGGTGCTGGCCCAGCTCGAGGCCGACCGCGCGCTGCTGCAGGACAGCAGGATGCGCGGTATCGCGGAGGCGTTCGGTTCTCGGCAGCACCGCGACCGGAAGCAGGCGATCACACCCGAGGTTCTGGCCGAGCTGGCCGAGCTCCACGACGAGCGGTCGATGGCGCGATACCTGGCTTCCCGGCCCGCGGTACGCGAGGTGCTGATGGCAGCGGTCGTCGCCTTCGTCGAAACCGAAAATGCCGCGGGCATGCGATCCGTACTGCGCCGCGAGGCCGATCTGCTCCGCACCCCGCCAGCGGAGATTTTCGTACGCGGCATAGCCCGCGAAACCCCGCACCTCACCGCGCTGGCGAACGTGCTCGCCGTCGCCCGCGAGAAAGGCGTCGAGGCGGCGATCGCAGCGGCCCTCGAGCCGGTCGGCGACCAGCCGCCGGTGAGCGGCAGCCAGGAGGTCGACGACATCGTGAACGAATTGCTCTTCGCCGAAAAACACCTGAGCACGGAGCGGCGGCTCGCGCTGGCCCAGCGCGGGTTGAGCCTGGTCGAGCCCGAGTCGTCGTTGTGGGCGCTCTTCCACATCACGATCGGCAACACCCTGATGGAGACCTACGGGACCAACCGCGCCGACCAAGTCGAGGAAGCGCTCGAGCACCAGCGCATCGCGCTGGCGTGGGCGGAGCAGCGAGGCAACGTGCCCGCCGCCTCGTCCGCGCATAACCAGCTCGCCGAGGCCTACATCGCCCGCATCCATGGCAAGCACGCCGACAATCTGGACGAGGCGATCAGCCACGCCCGGGCGGCCACGGCCGGCATCGATCCAGACGCGAATCCGCGGGACGCCGCCCGGGCACACGAGCTGCTCGCCAACGCCCTGGCGGAGCAGGGCGAGGATCTGGCCGAGGCGTACCGGCGGGCGAAGACCGCGCTCGACCTGCTGGAGGTGGCGCCGCATCCGAACACCACAATCGGTGTCTATCAGACCCTGGCGCGGATCGCCGACCGTGGCGGGCCGGACGACTTCCACGACCACGGCCTGACCCACCTGCGCAAGTCGGTTGCGTTGGCGGACCGGGCTACGGATCCGGACAGCTGGGCCCGGGCGTCGATGGAGTTCGCGCGCGTGGCGCTGCACCAGGGGACGGCCGCGGCCGAGACGGTGGAGGAAGCACTTTCCGTCCTGTATGACGCCCTCGAACTGAGCGATCATGACCGCCGCCCTGAGCAGTGGGCGCAGGTGCATCAACTGATCGCCACCGCGTACCGCTGGCGGGACGGCGGCGACCCAGCCGACAACTACGCGCAGGCCATCGAGCACGCCGAGCTAGCCCTGACGGTGTACACCACCGACACATTCCCGGACCAGTGGTCGGCGACCGTCAACGTCCTCGCGGACGCCCACCGACTGAGCCTAACCGGCAACCCGGTCACCGCGGCCGGCAAGGCGCTAGAACTGTACGCGGCACTGGCCGGCTTCCATCTGGCCCTCGGCGACCGCCGCCGGTGGGCCCAGACGGAGTCGAAAATGGGGGCCACCCAGCTGGCCAACCGGTTCAGCCCGGCGGATCAGCTGACCGCCGCCGAACAGCACTACGAGGGCGCGCTCGCGGAATTCGAACGCCAGGGCGACCGCGACTGGGCGGCCGTCGCCCACATCGGCCTGCTCGGTGTCGGGCAGCAGCGAATCCAGGCCGGCACTGCGGCCACCCCCCCGCTTGATCACCTGCAGTACGCCTTGGACACCTACGCCCGACAGGATCACCCGGACGAGTACGTTCAGGCCCGCTTGGCGGGGATCAACCTGCACCTGACCCTGGCTCGGCACGACGATCGCGAGCGACACGTGGCTGCGGCCGCGGACCTCCTCGACGAGGCGATTGCCGCGGCGACCCCGCGGACCGAGGCCGACGTGTTCCAGGCCCGCGTCTCTCTCGCCGAAGCCTTGGCCGAGCGGGCGCCTGCGTTCGAGGCGGTCATCGGCGAGGGCGAACGGCTCCTGGCCGGCATGACGACAGAAGCCTCGCAACGGAAGATCCTTCCGGCTCTGTCTCGCGTGTACGCTTGCCTGGCGTTTGTCCGTCTCCACCTGGGATATCCGGCCGAGGCCCTCACCCTGGTCGAAAAGGGGCGGGCGCGAGTGTTGCTCGACGTCCTCGACGCCGGGACCGGCCTCGACCGCCTGCCGGCGCCCACCCGTGCGCGCGCTGAACGTGCCCGCGGGCAGATCGAGCAGCTACGCAACGCCCTCAACGCGCCACCAGGCCCAGACCGGCTGAGCGACGCGCAGCTCGGCCGTCAGCTGGCCCTGTCGCGCCAGGAATTGGCCGACGCCCTCTGCGGTACCGAGGCCACCGCCGACGGGCCGGAGCGCCCCGCCACCGACGCGGTTCTGGTGGTGCCCCTGGCCTGCGCCCTCGGCGTTGCGTTGTTCGTGCTGCCGCCGGGCATCAACGAGCCGGCCGAAGAGCACGTCGTGACCCTCGGCATTGATCGACAGGCGGTGCAGGACGCCGAGGTGCGGTGGTTGACTGCAGCCGTCCAGCAAGAGTTGGGCCAACTGAACCTGGACCAGCTGACCGACGTCATGCACGAGGTCACCGGCTGGCTGTGGACCGCGATCGTCGACCCGCTCCGGCAACAGCTGAAGCAGCTCGGCGTCCCGGCGGAAACGGCGTTGCGGATCGTCTCCTCTCCGCTGTCGCGGCTGCTCCCGCTGCACGCGGCGTGCCGCATGCGGGACGGCCGCCGGCGCGCTCTGGTCGAGGACCGGATTGTCTCGTACACGCCGAGCACCCAGCTGCTGCGCCAGGCCGAGCGCCGTCGCGATCAACCGGCACGCGGGGGAAGCCGGGCGCTGCTGCTCGCCGACTCCGCCGGCGACCTGCCCAACGCCCGGGACGAGGTGCGTGCCATCGCCGCGCTCACCGGCGACGAGGCGCACGTCGGGGCGGATGCGTCCCGCGCCTCCCTGCTGGACCACACTGCGGGGCACGCGCTGGTCCACGTCGCCTGCCATGCGGCGGTAAACTGGTTCCAGCCGCACTACTCGGTGATCCAGCTCTCCGACGGGTACGCGTACGCCGCGGAGCTGGCGGGGCTCGACCTGGCCCACGCCCGGCTCGTAGTGCTCTCCGCCTGCCAGTCGGCCGTCACCGATCCCGACCCGGCCGCCGGCGATGAGTACACCGGCCTTGCGGCCGCGCTGCTACGAGCCGGCGCACCCGCCGTGATCGCTACCCTCTGGAGCGTCAACGACGTGGCCAGCAGCCTCCTCATGCAGCACTTCTACGAGCGGCTACTTCGCGACCAACTACCGCCAGACGCCGCCCTCCGGGAGGCGCAGAAATGGCTGCGCAACGTTACCGTCGAGGAACTGTCCAGCAGGGAGACCAACCCCCGGCTCGCCCGGCGCTGGCGGCTGCTGGCCGACACCCCTCAGGAGATGCCGTACGCGAGTCCGTACTTCTGGGCCGGCTACGTACTGGTCGGTGCCTGAGGTTCCGGGTTGTAGGTAGAGCCCACGTCAACGAGAGAGGGCACTCCGTAGCCGCATTCGAAAGAAATCTGCTCATCTCGACGGTCATCGCTCAGATCCTTGCTTGTGCCGTGCCAGAACTCGCGTACTGACTCTGAGCTGGTGTTTCTGCGCTCGTTACGCTGCCCTCGAGTACTCGCTGATCAAGCCGCGGACGACCTGCCTGCGCCCGCGCCCGGCGCCACTCGAAAATACGATTTGGCCGGTGACCTGCGGGTTCTGGAGAGCCAGACGACCCGGGTGTATTCGTTGATCAGGCCGCCCAGGACGGGTCGAACCGGTGGCCAGCGGGGGGCCTGCGCCCGGTGGCGGCGTAGGTCTTGGGGTGGCGATATCAGGCACCCTGTCCGGCCGCCGCCCCCGGTCCGACCGTCGGTTGCCACAGTCGGCGGCACAGCAATAAGGCCCAGCGGGCGGAGGACGGCGGGTGGCAGCGGAGAATTGGACCCGGCGGGACTCAGCTGGACTTCGTGGGACGTGATCCAAAACGTGCATCACGCTGACCAGGCACTCTCGGAAACTACGGACGCCACACGGACAGCGGGCGGATTTCACGCGGCTGGCAATTAGGTATCCGCAGGCCAGCGGCCATTCCGATTGGTGGGATGGGCCCACTGTAAAACCGTCGGCTCAGCCTACGTTGGTTCGAACCCGACACCTGTCACCAGCTGTGGAAACGGCCCGTGAGCTAGGGATACCCGGCCTCGCGGGTCTTCTCTATCTTGTCCCGCTGAGTTCCATGATGTGCCGCTGGCCGCGGCGAGGAGCCCACCAGGCTCCCAGAAGATCACTGATGATCGAAGGTCTGGCCCACGCATTGCCCACGGGATCCGTGGGCAGTCGCGAGAGCCCTGCGGATGTCGGGGTATCGCGTTGGACTGACCGGACCGGGCAGCAGGCCGCGCCTGCCTGGTCTGAGCATGGGCTGCAGAATGCCACGACGCGCCACGGATAAATGTGCTTCCAGCCGGGCGGTGCTGCACCCCATCCGCGGCCTCTTGCTGACCTATGGTGGACCTTTCAGGTACCTCGCGGAATGGTCCCGATGATGGCGAGAGGTCAAAAGCCCCATTACCTGCGCAGTCCTGCTGACACAACTAGTGCCGCAAAGGCCAGCTCCACGCCCCGCGGAACCGGCCGGCTCAGTGGGGCGCTGACGCCAGGGTACATAGCCATGAACACCTTGATGGCCGCCGACGGCTGCAGTGCCGGCCGGATCGGGGTGACACGCGCGACACCAGACCCAGATCGGGGTTGATGTCGGCGGGGGACCGACCCCATGCCCCCACATTGCTCTATAAGCTACGGCGCCGATATTGTGTCGGCGGCGCCTGAAGAATGACCCCGTGTCGTCGCTTGGGTTCTAGCTACTTCGACCTGAAAAAGCCGGCTGACTGAGTTCGGTGGCTGGTGCGGGGCAGGCCTGGCGCCTGACTGGGCGTGTCAGCTGGCCAGGGTGCTGATCTTGACCAGGTTGTGGGCCAGGACGCCGTAGCCGGTCCAGGTCCGGGCTCCTTCGGTGCCGTCCAGGCGGGTGCGGTCCTGCCCGTATTGCCGCTTGAGGGTGCTGATCCGGCCTTCGCTGCCGGTCCGCCACTTGACGGCCCGCCGGAACGCGCGCCGGCGTTCGGCGGCCTGGCGGGCTTTGCCGGGTTTGCCCTTGCGCGGGATGACGACGTGGCGGATCCCGAGTGCGTGCAGGTCGTCTTCGATGGACTTCTCGCCGTAGCTGCGGTCTGCGGTGACGGTCCTGGGCTTCTTCCCGGTGCGCTTGATGACGCGTGCCACGGCCGGGGCAAGCTGCGGGCCGTCGGCGGGGTTGCCCTGCTCGACGGTGTAGTCGAGGACGATCCCGTCGTCGTTGTCGGTGACCTGGGCCTTGTACCCGAACTCGACGGGCTTGCCGAGCCGGCCCTTGGCGATCGGCCGGGCATCGGCATCATGCAGGCTGACCTGCCGGGACGCCCCGTCCGGCATATCCCCGGCCAGCCGCTGCCGGGCCTGCGCGGCGATCGTCGTGGTCACCTTCAGCAGCCCGGCCAGGTCATCGACCGCCCTGCGCAGCCGGCCCCGCCGCCGCCCCGCAGCGGCATCCCGGACGCCAGCCGCGGCCAGGGCCGCCGCCTTCGCCACGGCACGGCGCAGCGCCCGGCGCCCGCCATCCAGCATCCGCCGCGCCTCCCTGGCCGCGCGTTCAGCCAGGCCGGCCAGCTCCCCGGTCATCCGCAGCACCACGGCCTGCTTCTCCTCCCGGGCCTGCGCGGCCCGGGACCGCAGCTTCGCCGCGATCGCGTGCGCCCGCCGGCCGGCGGCGCGGCTGCGGTCCCGCATCCGGGTCCGCGTCGCCCCGCCAGCAGCCTGGATCCGCCGGCCGGCCGCGGCGATCCGGCGGATGGCCCTGGCCAGCAGCCCCGAATCCGTCGGATAGGACACGTTCGCCGGGATAACCGTGGTGTCGGCGCGCAGCCGGGCGGTGCGCAGCAGCTTGACCCCGCCCGCCTTGGCCAGCAGCGCCTCGTTCAGCCCGGCCACCGCGGCGCTCCCGCAGCGCCCGGTCAGCTTCATCAGCGTCGTCGGGTGCGGCACCCTCCCGTCCAGCGGGATCCGGCAAAACCGCCGCCACGAGATCGAGTCACTGACTTCCGCGCACAGGCTCTGATAGCCCAGCCGGTAGCGGAACTTGAGGAACATTAACCGCAGGTAGCACTCGATCGGGGTGGACGGCCGGCCGATCAGCGGATGGAAGTGCGGCGCGAACGGGGCGAAGAACACCGGATCATCCAGCAGCGCGTCCACCCGCGCCAGCTCCCCCGGCAGCCGCAGCACCTCCGGCGGAAGTAACAACTCCCACGCCGACGGCCCATCACCTATCGTGCGGAACATGGCCTCGATCCCTTCCAGCCCAAGGGGTCGAGGCCATCCTCCCTCGCCCACCAGCCGCCGTCACCCGACGCTGCCAGGCTTTTTCAGGTCGAAGTAGCTAGTGCTTGTCGCAACACGCGCGGTAGATGAGGGGCGTGTTGATGGCGAGACGTGGGCGCAAACGGCAACTTGGTACAGAGTCTGAGTACTGGCCGCTGCAGCCGTCGGCTCCACCGGTTGCCCGTCAGTCACCGAGGGCTGCCTGGTGAGACGCGATGGTCCTTGCGCAGTCGGCGGCGCTGGTGGCAGTGGTGTCCACGACCAGGTCGTAGACGACGCCCTCGTGAACCCGCGCGGCCTGCAGGCGGGCCATTCCGCCAACCCGGTCCGGCCGGCCGTGCTCACGGGCGGCTGCGACCCCGGGGTCGCAGCGAACCCCGGCCCACACCACCGGAAGGCCTGCAAGCGCTGACGCCAGCCGCTCCTGCGACGACCGGCCGCCCAGGAATACCTCATCGAGGATGAGGCCCGTCCCGCAGCGGCCTATCGCTGCGAGGCCTGCATACCAGGACGCTTCGGCGCGGCGGAAATCGTCTCCGACGGTCACAGATCCGTCCGGCCCGACCTCGATCGAGCCGTCGGTGCCCACTGGCTCGTCATCGTTGCGATGCGCCCGGATGAGGTCATCGACTTCGTCACCGCCCGGCAGCGCCCGGATGAGGTCATCGACGCCGAGCGTCATCCATGTCGGGCCGAGCAGCCGTTGGAGGCAGCGGGCGATGGAGGTCTTGCCCGAGCTCGAGCCCCCGTTCAAGACGATCACCGGTTTCACCCGCTCGACCATAGCTGGCCACTCCAAAGAGGCACAGTTGTCGATGGGTGAAGCCCGGCCGCGGGTGGGCCGAATCAAGCCGTCCCGGTAGGGCCGGATCCCAGATCCCACATCAAACCGCCAGAGCCACGGAGCCCCACACGCGGCGAAGACCCCATCGGCTCGCAACGAATGAACGGCCGCCATGCACCTCACGGGTTCACCCGGGTACCGAGCCAGGTGGTCGCGCATGGCCGCCTGGAAGCCGCCGGTCATGGTCTGCGCAGGACTGTGATGGACCTTTCCCGGACCCGCCGCCGGCCTGCGGTTGCCCCGGCGCTGCCCCGGGCACGGGGTCAAATATCCCGGTCACCAGCGCATCCCCAGGGCGAGAATCACCCTGACATGGAAGGAGACCAGGCCGAAGCCCCGGGGTTGCTCTTCTTCTTCTGTGGATGTGGCGGGATTGCGTGAAGTGTGTTATCGCGCAAAGGCAGTTGCAGTCCGGGCCAGATAGATTTAGTCGCCGTATTGCAGGCGCCGCTGTCGGCGTAACGTCATCCAGACTGGATCCGCCGGGTGGACCAGAAAACGCCCCGGGCCCCGGCGAGCAGTGACCAGGGCGTGTGCTGCTGCTGGTGCCGGATGGCACCGGCGGCCCCGGCCAGTTGCTCCTCGTTATCCGAACGGGCCGGGCTGGTAGTCGCCGGCGGGCTGCTGGACCATGACGAACCGCTGCGACCTGGTTGCCGAAAAGGTCCAAGCGAGCATTCATGGCGTACTTCTGTGTCGTTGTTGCTGGTTGCACCTCTGCCGGGTCATGCTGGTGAGCGGTCATGTTCGTCACTCCTTGCTGGTGATCGGTTATGCGGCGAGGGCTTGTGTTCGGTGGCTGGCTCGCGGGCGAGCTTGCTCGGCCACCAGACCCAGCGGCCGAGGTCCAGGTTGAGCGCGGTGACCAGGACCGATCTGACCACGATGGTGTCCAGCAGCACGCCGAACGCCACGGCGAAGCCGAGTTCGGCCAGGAACGTGACGGGCAGCGTCGCGAGTGCGGCGAAGGTGCCCGCCAGCACGGCGCCGGCCGAGGTGATGACCCCTCCGGTCGCCGACAGGCCGGTGAGCGCGCCGTGCCGCGGGCCGTGCTTGCCTGCCTCCTCGCGGACCCGGGTCATCAAGAAGATGTTGTAGTCGATGCCCGAGGGCGACCAGGAACACGAAGACGAACAGCGGGAACGAGGTATCGGTGCCACCGAAGCCGAAGACGTGGTTGAACACCAGTGCGCTGACGCCGAGCGCCGCGGCGAACGACAGCACCACGGTGGCGATCAGCATGATCGGCGCGATCAGCGCCCGCAGCAGCAGCGCCAGGATGAGGAAGACCACGGCGAGGATGACCGGGATGATCACCGTGCGGTCGTGCGCTGAAGCGTTCTTGACGTCCAGGTTGATCGCCGTGTTGCCGCCGACCAGGGCGTCCGCGCCGGGAACCGCGTGCACGGCGGTCCTGACCCGGTCGATGGTGTTATACGCGGCCTGGCTGTCCGGCGCGGTGGTGAGCGTTCCGGTCAGGTAGGCGTGCCCGGCCTTACTCGTCCCGGTGACGCCGGTGATTCCCGGCGTGGCCTTGACCGCGGCCTGCAGCGCGGCGGCGTGGGCCTGGTTTCCGATCACGATCACCGGCTGTCCGGCGCCAGCCGGGAAGTGCCGGTCGATGACCGTCTGCCCGGTCACCGAGTCCGGGGTGTGCCGGAATCCCTGCGCAGTGGTCAGGCCGCTGGCCTTCAGCCCGGTCAGGCCGAGCGCCATCGCGCCAAGGATCACGGCGGTGACCACCCAGACCACTCTGGGCCGGATCGCGATGCGGCGGCCGACCCGCGCCCAGAATCCCCTCGTTGTCGGCTCGTCGGTGCCGTATGCGGGCTTGACCGGCCAGAACACCCATCGGCCGAAGATCACTAGCAGGGCCGGCAGCAGCGTCATCATGGCGGCCAGCGCCACCACGACGCCGATCGCCAGCACGGGTCCCAGGCTCTTGGTGGAGGCAAGCTCCGCGATGGCCAGCGTCAGCAGGCTGAGGGTAACGGTGCCCGCGCTGGCGATGATGGCCGGCCCGGCGCGGCGCAGCGCGACGGTCATCGCCTCATGCCGGTCCTCGTGCCTGCGCAGCTCCTCGCGGTAGCGGGCGGTGAGCAGCAGCGCGTAGTCGGTTCCCGCGCCGAACACCAGCACGAGCAGGATGCCGGCGCTCTGCGCGTTGACGGTCAGGCCGTGCCTGGCCAGCAGGTAGATCAGTCCCTGCGCGGTGGCCAGCGCGACCCCGGCCGACATGACCGGCAGCAGCCATAGCACCGGGCTGCGGTAGGTAATCAGCAGCAGCACGATGACGACCGCCAGGGTCGCGTACAGCAGGATGCCATCGATGCCCTTGAACGCATTGGCCGAGTCAGCGGCGTTGCCCAGCGGGCCGGCGATGTGGAAGGCCAGGCCGTTCGCGTCGGTGCGGGCGATGACCCGTAGCTTGGCCGCGGCGGCCGATGCGCCGTTCCAGCCCTTCGAGCCGAGGTTGACCGGGACGATGGTCTCCATCGCCTTGCCATCCGCCGACGGTACCGGACCGGCCAGCTGGCTGCGCACCACGCCGTGCACGCCGGCGAACCGGCGGGCGTCGGCGGCCGCCTTGGCCTTATCCGCGCCGGTCAGGCCTGATGGACGGTCGTACACCACGACCGCGGCGTAGATGTTGGGCGATTGGAACCGCGACTGTATGTCCAGCACCTTGGTCGACTCGGCTTTGGCGGGCAGCCACGCCGACGCGTCGTTCTTCTCCGCGCTGGTGAGCTTGCCGGCCAGCGGGCCGATCACGGCCACGACGATCAGCCAGAAGACCAGGACAGCCCACTTGGTCCGGCGTCCGGCCGGGGCGCGAATGATCGCGCTGGCTTTACTCATACCTCGATCTCCTTTTGGCTCTACGTGATCCAGGCGGGGCCTCAGTGCGCTTCCTCGGGCCGTGCCGCGGTTGTGTGCGGGTCACTGCGAGGACGGTATGCGGCACCGGCCTGGCGGGCGTCACGCGAAAGTGCGGGCCAGGGGGAAGATTTGGCGGCCAGCCGGGCACGAAAGTGCGGCCGGAGCCGGCCGGGTCACGGCGTTAGGGGATCAGGCCCAGTTCGCGGGCCCGGGCGACGGCCTCGGTGCGGTTGGTGGCGCCGAGCTTGTCCAGGAGGTGGCTGACGTGCTTCTTGACGGTGCCGAGGGTGACCACGAGCTGTCCGGCGATGGCCTGGTTCGATCTGCCCGCGGCCAGCAGCCCCAGCACCTCTAGCTCGCGGCTGGTCAGCGGCTCGACGATGCCTGGCACCGCCGCGGCGGTGTCTCGCCCGGGATCCGGCGCAGCGTCCCCGGGGTCAAATGCGCGCTGGAGCCGCGCCAGGCAGCCGAGCGGGACCCCGGCAGTGGCCTGGGCGGCCCGCTGGGCCGCGATCAGCCGGGTCAGCAGAGCGGCCATCGGGGGGGTCCCGTCGGCGAAGACCCGGATATAGCCCTGCGGGCAGGCCAGCGTCAGGGCCCCGGCCAGGGCGGTCACCGCGGCCGCTTCCTGGCCGGTGGCCGCCAGCGCCAGCGCCCGCAGCGCGCCGGCCTCGATGATGCTGCCAGCCCGGCCCTGGGTGACCGCCGCCGCGTGCAGCCGGTCCAGCAGCGCCAGTGCCTGGCCGGGCCGGCCCTGGGCGAGCAGCACCCGGGCCAGCATCAGATACCCGGGCTCCCGGCAGTAGTCCGGCTTGTCGTCCACGGCGAGGCTGCACTCTTGCGTCCAGCGCTCGGCGGCGGCCAGGTCGCCGTCGGCCAGCAGTAGGTGCGCCCACTGCGCCGGGACGGGGTTGAGCGGGCCGGCCGGGCCCGGCGAGGCCTGCCGGGCTTCGCCGATCGCCTCCTGCGCCCCGGCCGGGTCGCCGGTGGCCTGCCGGATCCACGCCAGCGTCGCGAGGCCGCCTGCCAGCGGCGCGGTGTAGACGAACTGGCGGCACAGCGCGATGCCCTCCGTCACATGCCGCAGCGCCGTGTCGAGCTCGTCTCGCTGGTAAGCCACTTCGGCCAGGCCCACATACGCCGGGCCTGCAGCCGACGGCGTTGGCTGGTCAGGGGGCGCGGTGAAATCCAGAGCCCGCAGACAGATCCGGACAGTCGCGTCCAGGTGGCCTTGGGCACGCTGAACCTGGCCGAGCTGATAGCCGCCGCATGCCGTCAACGTGGGCTGGCCAGCCGCTCGCCACCGGTAATGCCGGACATCAGGGCGCGCCCGGCCTCCGCGAGCCAGCCGCGGAGGCCGGGCGAGATAGCGGCAACGGCGGGTCACTGCTGCTGGCAAGCACCACGCCCAGCCCCGGCGGCCGGTGCTCCAGCAAGAACCCCAGCGACGCGTGCACCGGCTGGGAACCGATCAGGTGATAGTCATCCAGCACCAGTGGCCTCTCGCCGGCACCGGGCCCGGCGGCCAGCTCGTTGATCAGCGCCGTCACCATCCTCTCGAAGGACACCGGGGCAGGCGGCCCGAGCAGCGGGCTCACCCGCTCGCTGATCCCCGGGCACACATGGTCCAGCGCGGCCAGCGCATGGCGCCAGAACCGGGCCGGGTCGTTGTCACCGGCATCCAGCGACAGCCACGCGGCCGGGGGCCGCCCGAGCCGGGCCCAATCGGCCAGCAGAACTGTCTTGCCGGACCCGGCCGGGGCACATACCAGGATCAGGCCCTGCCCCAGCCCCTCATCGAGCCGCTACGCCAGGCGCGGCCGGGACACGAAACCAGGCCGCAGGCCGGGCACGTTCAGCTTGGTGGCCAGCAGCACATCCCGTTCCGCCGCGGCAGTCCCCGACCGGGCCGCCGCGGGCGGCTCAGTCAATTGGTGACCTGCAGGCTCACCGCCTGCAGCCATCCATCGTGCGGCGATACGCCCTTGGTAGCCTCCGGCCGGTACCCGGGCGCGGTCTGGAACAGGCGCGGGCTGCCGCAAGAGCGGCCTGAGGGCTTCGGCGTCCCCGAGGCGCCGCCACCATCCGGGGGCGGGCCGCCGCTGCCCAGCCCGGGATCGACCCCGGCCAGCGGCACCTTCGTGCCCAGTGCGGCCACCGAAGATTCCACCCGCAGGGCACTTTCAGGTGACGCCCGGCCCGGGGCGCACCTCGTAGCGTGCAGGACAGAAACGCACACCCACGATAGGACAAGGAATGACTGCTCACATGCCCGGCCGGGCGCTGACAGGCCCGCAAGCGGGCGGGCAGGCATGAGCGGCTCGCGGCCGCCGGCTCATTACGAGATCCGCGTCGAGGGGGTCCTCGGCGAGCGCTGGGCCGGCTGGTTCGAGGGCCTCCAGGTCAGCAGCGAGGCCGGAGAAACGATCATCTCCGGGCCGGTGACCGACCAGCCGGCGTTGCACGGGGTCCTGGTCAAGGTCCGCGACCTGGGCATGTGCCTGATCTCGGTCCGTCGGCTGGACCCAGGCGAAGCCGGAACCACGACCCCGGAATGAGGCCACCGATGAGGCAAACCCGCGTCGCCAAGCGCCGCCCCGGACCCGCCAGCTGGCCGCAAACGCTGCTGCCACCCGACCCGCGCGACCCTGACATCGTCAGCGCCCATCAGATCACCCGCCGCGCCGGCCATCCGCGCGCCCGGACCACGTCAGGCCGCCGGTAGCGCGACCTGCAGCAGCCCGCGGCTGCCGCCGAACCCGGCCAGGAGGACACCATGCATCCGCTGATCCTGGAACAACTCGCCGCCGACCACGTCAACGACATGATCGCAGCGGCCGCCCGCTCGCGGCGGGCACGTCAGGCTCGCCGCACGCGGCGATCCCGAACGTCCAGGCTAAGAACGCAGCCCGGCCTGCCGCGCAGCCAGGCCGAGCTCCAGCCAGCAGCTTCGCCTGCGCCTGCTCGCCTGGGGCGCCGCCGGGCACTCACCGCCATCCGCCGCTTCCGCTGGAACCCCCGGCCCGAATAGGCGCTGCCGACCGCAGCGCCGGTTCCTGCCGTCTTCGCAGAATTATCCGCAACCCCGCACCGGAGGTGCGCCATGTGCCCACACCAGCCCCCATGCCCGCCGGCTGACCGCCCGGACCGCCACGGCGCCCGCACTGTGGCCTTTCACCCCGAGCAAGGGTGGAGCTTGCTGTGCAACGGGGTGATCGTGTTCGACGACATGGGCGAAATCCTGCCCGGCGGCCGGGCGGTTCCTCCGCACCGCCCGGCCCACGTCCGGCTTCCCGCCGCGGCCTGAGAAAACGTCAAAGGGTGCTTGCTAGGCGTCAGATCCGGGTCCGCAACCCCCCGGTCGGACTGAAGTCGCACGGCGCATCCAGGTCTCGCCCGATGTCGAGGTATCCCGCTACCAGCACCCGCACGGGGCGAGCGGTTTATGCCATGGGCACGAGCTGCCTGGACCGTCATCGCGCTGGTCATGCTGGCGCTGTCACTAGCCGGTCCGCTCAGCGGCGGAGTCCCCACGGCCACGAAGGCGGCGCGGACGGACATGCACCTGGCCGCTGCCGCGGTCCTGCTCCGCATGCTGCCCGGCAGGGTGGTTCCCGATGATCCACATTGCGTAGTCCATCCACGACATCGGCGCAGCCAAGCGCCGTCCCAGCAGAGGAGGAACCAATGCACACGGACATCACGAGCCTGCGCCGTGGTTTCACCGGACAGATTCTGCTGCCCGATGAGGATGGCTACCCCCGGGCACGGCAGGTCCGGAACGCGATGGCTGACAAGCGTCCTGCGGTGAGCGCGTCCGCTGCGCGGCCACGTCCGGCACCAGGGCCTGCGTCAACCGGGAAAGGACATCCGCGATGCGCGGCAAGGGCATCAACTACGACACCGGCTTCTCCCTGGGCGGCACGAACAGCCGTGATCATTTCGACGCCGGCATTGTCCGCCGCGAGATGCACGTCATCGCCGCTGAGCTGCACTGCACCGCTGTGCGGATCTCCGGCGATCAGCCTGAGCGGCTCAGCATCGGCGGCGAGGCCGCCGCAGCCGCGGGGCCGGAGGTGTGGTTTGCCAGGTTCCGGTGCGCGCTGACCACCGATCAGCTGGCTCCGCTGTCGGCCGACTGTGCGGACCGCGCCGGGCACCTGCGCCGGGCAGGCGCCAGGGTGGTGCTCGTGGCCGAATGTGAGCTGACGCTGTTCGCGGTCGGCTTCCTGCCCGGCGGCACGGTCTGTGAGCGGATCGATGTCCTGGCCTCCGGCGGCCAGGACCTGCACGCCGCGTTCGCTGCGCTGCCGAGCAGGCTGAGCGGCTTCCCGGCAGCGACTGCCGATGCCGCCCGCAGCCGCTTCGCCGGCCCTCTCACCTACGTCTCGGGCATGTGGGAGCCGGTTCGACTGGCACCCGTTCGCCAGCGCTGCCGTGGATGCCCACCGGGACGCAGGCCCGGCACCTTCCGGTCGCAGCTGCGCAAGCAGCGACGGCACGGCAAGCCGCTCGCGGTCACCGAATTCGGCTGCTGTAGCTATCCAGGCGCTGGTGAGCGCGGCGACATGGGCTGGGCCATTATCGATACCAGCGCCGACCCGCGCCGGCTAGACGGTGACTACCTGCGCGACGAGGCCGAACAGGTCAGGTACCTGGACGAACTGCACGTGATCTTCGCCACCGAGGACGTGGACCTCGCATTCTGTTTCACCTCCGCCGGCTACAGCCACCTGCATGACGCCGATCCCCGCCGCGACCTGGACATGGCCAGCTACGGCCTGGTGAAGATGCTCCCGGGCGGGCCCGGCACCGGCTACCACGGCCTCGGCTGGGAACCCAAACTCGCATTCGCCACGCTGGCTCAGGCCAACTGGCGGACACCCACCCCCGGCGACGCGGCGAAACGCCGGGCCAGCGTAGGTCATCTCGCTCAGCGCCGGTCGGCATCTCGGCGTGTACAGCGGCAATCAACATGCTGAGCAGGACAACCAGGACACCGCAGATGACGTCAGCGACCCGCTTGATGAAGCTCTCACTGAAGGGATGACGAAGATGACGACGCGGGATGCAGCAGCGAGCACGCTGCCGCGCTCGATGGCGGAGCAGCACGCGGGCCGATCGGGGCTGGGACGAAGCTGGCTGGGGGCAGGCCTGGCAGCCTGCATGGCCGGGTGGGGCGCGAACCAGTTCACCCCGATGCTGCTGCTGTACCGGTCCCAGCTGGGCCTGAGCGCGGCGATCGTGGAGGCC
Organism: uncultured Actinomycetes bacterium; assembly: GCA_963837515.1. Classification (GTDB taxonomy): domain Bacteria; phylum Actinomycetota; class Actinomycetes; order Streptosporangiales; family Streptosporangiaceae; genus RYN-230. The sequence continues at coordinate 337,607 of CAWINT010000003.1, read as the reverse complement.
ATGTTCGGCCTGTACGCGATCGGCCTGATCCCGGGCCTACTCGTGGGCGGGTCGGCCTCGGACCGCATCGGCAGGCGCCCGGTGGTAACCTCCGCGCTGGTCTTGTCGATGATCGGCGGCGGCGTGCTCATCATCGGCGCGCATGGTGCCGGGTGGCTGTTCGCCGGGCGCCTGGTGGTAGGGCTGGCCAGCGGCAGCGCGTTCAGCGCGGGCGCCGCGTGGATCAAGGAACTGTCGGCACCGCCGTATGAGAACGCGCTGCCGGGGGCGGGCGCGCGGCGGGCCGGCAGCGCGATGACGCTGGGCTTCGCTCTTGGCCCGCTGGTGGCGGGCGTGCTGGCGCAGTGGGCACCGCTGCCGGCCACGCTTCCCTACCTGCCGCAGCTCGTGCTCACGGCCTGCGCGCTAGCACTGGCCACACGAACCCCGGAGACCGTGCGCCGGAGCACGGCCAGCAGCCCCGCTGCCGGACGGTGGTGGCAGATGCGCGTCCGCGGCCTGGCCGAGCCACGGTTCCTGCGGGTCGTCCTGCCGCTCGCGCCGTGGGTGTTCGCCCCGGTCGCCATCGCGATGGTGTATGTGCCGGGCTTGGTGGCCGGTCAGGCCCCGGGCATCGCCGTCGCCTTCGCGGCCGCGGTCGCATTGTGCACGGCGCTGGGCGGCGTCGCGGTCCAGCCGCTGGCGCGGCGGCTTGCCAGCCACGATCACCCCGAGCGGCCGCGGCTGCTGATCGCCGGCCTGACGCTGGTGATCGCCGGGCTGCTGGCAGAGGCTGGCATCGCCGCGCTGGGACAGCTGGGACCGTGGCAGCCGGTGCTGGTGCTGCTGGCCGCGGCGGAACTGGGCTGCGGATACGGCATCTGCCTGGTCTTCGGCCTGACCGAGGTGGCGTGGCTCGCGCATGCGGACGACCTGGCCAGCATGACCGCCATGTTCCAGGTAGCCAGCTACACCGGCTTCGCCGCACCCTACCTGCTGTCGGTCTTGCGCGCATACGCCTCCCCGACCGCGCTGCTGCTCGGCGTCGCCGCGCTGGCCGCGCTCACGCTGGCAGCCACGGCTGGGCAGGCCCGCCGCGCTAGCGCGCGGTGCCCTCCCAAGCCGGCAACCCCGATCGGCCGGTACAAGATCAAAGGATTAGGCCTAGCTCCCGTGCGCGGGCAACGGCCTCGGTGCGGTTGGTGGCGCCGAGCTTGTCCAGGAGGTGGCTGACATGTTTTTTGACGGTGTCGAGGGCGACCACCAGCTCGGCGGCGATGGCCTGGTTCGACCTGCCCGCGGCGAGCATCCGCAGCACCTCCAGCTCACGGCTGGTCAGCTGCTCGACCAGGCCCGGCACCGCGGCTGGCTGCTCACCGGGCGTAGACCGGCTCGTCGTCCGCGCCGAGGCCGGTTTCCTCCGTCCAGCGGGCGGCTCCGTCAAGATCGCCCTGGGCGATCAGCAGCCTGGCCCGCTGCGCGGGGACGGGGTTGAGCAGCCCGGCCCGGCCGGGTGCCGCTTGCATGGCCTCGCCGATCGCGTCCAGGGCCCGGCCGGATCCCCGGTGGCCTGACGGATCCACGCCAGCGTGGCCAGGCCGGCGGCCAGCGGCGGCGCGTAGACGAACTGGCGGCACAACGCGATGCCCTCGGTAAGGTGCCGCAGCGCGGTGTCGAGCTCATCCCGCTGGTAGGCCACCTCACCCAGGCATGCATACGCCGGCCTGGCCGCTGACCGCGGCGGGCGGCCGGGCCCTGCGCCTGCTGGCAGGTCCGGACGACCGCGTCCAGGCGGCCCTGGCCACGCTGAACCTGGCTGAGTGAATAGCAGGCCTACCCAGTATGGGTGAGCTGGCCGCCGAACCGCCCGGCGATGCCGGACACGAAGGCGCGCTCGGCCTCCGCGAGCCGCCCGCGGAGCTACTCAGCCACCGCCAGGAATCCCTGGACGGTGGAACTCAGCAGCCACTCGCCTTGGCCGCACTCAGCCAGGGCCCGGGTGGAGTACGCGGCCGTGGCCTCGGCGTCACCGCGGAACTGGGCCAGGTAGGCGCGGTCCAGCGCAATATGCGCAGGGACGTTCACCAGCAGGCTGCCGGCCACCCTGCTCGCCTGCCACACCTTTTTCCCGTTCTTGCCAACCCGGTTCCAGGCACCGGCAGTGAGCTGCTGCTCCAGCACCGCCTTGCGGCCCAGGATCGGCACCAGCCCATGCTCGGGCCGCAGCAACATCGACGGCGGCGGGCGGAAACCGGCAGCTGACCGGCCGGCGGGCCGGTGCCGGGGCTAGAAGACCGACCGGGGGCGGCGGTCCATAACGGGGCGGATCAGAAGCGTGGCTATACGGGTGCGTGTTCTGGGATCTGGCCCATGTTTCCGGCTCTGGCGCGAATTCCGGCACGGCCCAGCCGCCCGCCGGCGGTTAAACTAGCCGCACCCAGCGGCGACGCTGGCTATCGCTGGACACGGATATGTAGGTCGCCGATGGCTGAGCTATCTGCGGCGGCCCCGGCTGGGGTTGCCGCCTCCGGGCGGGATGTCCTGCTGGCCACCAAGCTGCACGTGCCCCGGCCGCGGCAGGGATTCGTGACCCGCCCGCGGCTGGCGGGAGCTCTAGATGCGGGCTTGGCGCGGCGGCTGATCCTGGTGTGCGCGCCAGCTGGGTCCGGCAAGACGGCGCTGGTGGCCGACTGGGCCCGGTCTGGCAAGCGGCCGGTTGCCTGGCTGTCCCTGGATGCGGGCGACGACGACCCGGCACGGTTTTGGCGTCATGTGGTTGCGGCGCTGGACCGGGCGCGGCCGGGGATCGGGGAGTTGGCCGGCCCGCTGCTCGGCCCGCCGCCGCCGCCGTCGTTTGAGGGGCTGGTGACGGCGCTGATCAACGAGCTGGCCGCCCAGCCCAGCGAGGACGAGATGGTGCTGGTCCTGGACGACTACCACCTGATCGGCAGCCAACTCGTGCACTCGTCCGTTGAGCTCCTGGTTGAGCATCTGCCGCCGGGATTGCACCTGGTGCTGGCCAGCCGGTCCGATCCGGCGCTGCCGCTGGCGCGTCTGCGGGCCGGCGGGCAGCTGGCGGAGCTGCGCACCGCCGAGTTGCGGTTCACCGTGGGTGAGGCGGCGGCGCTGCTGCGCGAATCGGCTGGTGCTGACCTGCCTGACCCGGCGGTGGCGGCGCTGGCGGCCAGGACCGAGGGGTGGGTGGCCGGCCTGCAGCTGGCCGCCCTGTCCTTGGGAGGGCAGGCGGATCCTGTCGGCTTCGTGGCGGCGTTCAGCGGCAGCCATCGCTATGTCCTGGACTACCTGACTGAGGAGGTGCTTGAGCGCCAGCCCGAGCAGGTGCGCGACTTCCTGCTGGAGACCTCGGTGCTGGAGCGGCTGTCAGGCGGGCTGTGCAATGCGGTGACCGGCCGGGACGGCAGCCAGGCGATGCTGGAGACCATCGAGCAGGCAGGACTGTTCCTGGTACCGCTGGATGAGGTGCGCGGCTGGTGGCGCTATCATCATCTGTTCGCCGACCTGCTCCGCGCCCGCCTGCGGCAGGAACGGCCCGGCCTGATCCCCGGGCTGCACCGTAACGCTGCGAGCTGGTGTGAGGAGCATGGGCTGGCCGACGACGCCGTCCGGCACGCACTGGGCGCCGGAGATGCGGTCTGGGCGGCGCGGCTGATCGAGCGGTATACCGACGAGCTGTTGTGCCGCAGCGAGCGTGTGACCGTGCAGCGGTGGCTGGCGGCGCTGCCAACCCGGCTGGCTGGCTCCCGGCCGCGGCTGCTGCTGGCCCAGGAGCGCCTAGCCCTGCTCAGCGGCCGGGCGGCAGCGGCTGCGGACCTGCTCGATGCCGCCGAGCGCGCCCAAGCGGGCGCCGCCGGCGGTGCCGGCGAGCCCTTCGAACCGTCGGCCGGGCGGGGCGCGAGCCTGCTGGTCAACGTCCCCGGCACGATCGCGCTCGACCGTGCTTACCTCGCCGAGCTCCGTGGCGACGCCGAACAGGCGGCCACGGATTCGTCACGGGCCCTGGCGGAGGCCGGCGAGGACGAGTGGATGCTGGCCTCCCACGCCCGGGGGTACCTCAGCATCGCTGAATGGATGGGCGGCCGACTATGGCAAGCCGAGCAGCTATTGTCGTCGACCGTTGCCCAGTGGCGTGCGGTCGGCGAGTCCGCCGTGGCCGCCTGGGGCTATCACCATCTTGCCCAGATCCAGCGCGCCCTGGGTCGCCTGGACGTGGCTGCCGGGACGTACCAGCAGGCGATCGGCCTAACGCCTGGCGCTGGCGTCGGGTATGTGGGCTTGGCCGAGGGGGCATACCAGCGGGACGAGCTTGATACTGCCCTCCGCCAGGTCACCGAGGGTATCCCTCTCGCCGAGAATTACCCCTATACCCAGCCGCTGGCCACGGGACTGGCGACGCTGGCGTGGATCCTGCAGGCTCAAGGGGATCCGGCCGGGGCCCGCGAGGCGATGGGCAGGGCCTTGCAGGCGGCGCCTGGCCCAGCGGTGACCGGCCTGCTCAACCCTGTCCCTCCGCAGCGGGCACGGTTGCTGCTCGCCCAGGGCGACGTTGCCGCAGCAGACCGCTGGGCGCAAGAGAACGGCCTGCGCGCAACGGACACGCCGCCGTACAGCCGGGAGCTGGAGTATCTGGTGCTCACGCGGGTGTTGCTCGCGCAAGACCGCCCGGCCCCGGCGCTCGGGCTGCTGGACTGGCTGCACACTACGGCCGCCGCCCAAGGCCGGACCGGCAGCGTCATTGAGATCGGCGCGCTGCGAGCGCTGGCGCTGGCGGCTGGCGGTGATGACGCCGAAGCAGTCACCGTCCTGGCCGGGACGCTGATGCTGGCCTGCCCGCAGGGCTACGTGCGGGTGTTCGCCGATGAGGACGCGCCGATGGCCGCGCTGCTCGGGCGGCTCGTCGCGGCCCAGCGCACCGGCCAGGCCGCCGCCGGTGTCCCGCTAGGCTACCTGGCCCGGCTCCAGCGTGCCTTCGGCGCCGGGCAGCCATCGCCTCAGCTCGGCCCGTCCGGCATCGTTGACCCGCTGACCAGCCGTGAGCTGGCAGTGCTGCGGATGCTGGCGATGGGCAGGTCAAACCAGGCCATCGCCAGCGAGCTCGTGGTCACCCTGGACACGGTCAAAAAGCACGTGGGCCATATCCTGGGCAAGCTCGGCGCGGCCAACCGCACCGAGGCCGTCGCCCGGGCCCGTGAGCTGAGCCTGATCCCCTGACGCAGAATCCGCGGATTAGAACATCAGCGTCGGCCGCCCCGATTCGGCGGCGCCGACCGCACCGTCTCACCCGTGCCCAGGCCAGCGAAGATGCTTTCCCTGGTTACCTGCGACAGGCACGAAGTCTGCTGGCGGACCGCCCAGCGCGCCTGGACGAGGGGCCGACTGGGCTCAGCCCCGAGTTCGAGGCCATGCGCTGGTTCCCGCTCCCCCCAGGCTGCCTCGGGTACCAGCCAGCAGGCCCCCCGGCAGAAGTGGCCGATCACCCGGTGCCTGGGCCCGGCCGGGTACGGTAACTCAGGCTGCCCTGCTGGCCGTGGCCTCGTACTGCACCGTCCACATCGGCCCGCGCCAGGAACCCGGGTCACCATCGACCTGGCGAGACCCTGCTCAGGGCGCCCTGGCAGACCGCCTCAGCCGCGGCCGATGGCCGTCGCCCTCCTGGCCTTGCATACTCACGGTGGCCGATCCGGGAAGCGGTCAGTGCGCCTTGCGGACCATGCGGAGCATCCGCAGGTTGATCTGGCCGAAGCGCCATAGCTGCAGCGGGATCGAACTGCGCCTGCGCAGGGTGCGGGCGGTGGGCAGCGGTGCGGCCGCGATCCGGTCGTTGCTGATGTCCATGGGAGTCCTCCTGGCTTCGCGCGGGACAGCGGGTCGGTGCAGCGGCTGCGGGCGGGTGGCCGGCCCGCGGTGCCGCCTCATTCGGGCAGGAATGCCCAGCCTGGGCGGGCCTTGGCCTTGTAGATGAACACGTAGTGGAGCAGGTGCTTGATCCAGTGCGCGGCCAGCCCGATCTCCCCGTAGGTGTCTTTCACGCTCCGCCCGTGGACTGGGAACCGGGCATAGTCCGGGACGACGGGGTACATCGTCATCGCCGCGGCGGTGCCGGTGCGGATCCCCGCGCCGGCGGAGGCGATGCAGGCCGCGCCCATGGCCGCCATGGATGCGGTGTGCGTCGGCTGGGGGGCGCCCCGCTGGATCATGTCCGCGATGCTGCGGGCGACCTGGCGGCCCATGACCGCTGACGGCATCCCGGTGCGCGGGGGAGCGGGTGCGATCACCGTGCCGTTGGGGCTGGTGCGGGGGGTGGAGATGGCGTGCGGCGGGGCGAACGCGATCCCGATCCCGAACAGGCTGGCGTACCGGGGGGACTGGTAGGTCTGCGGCCAGTCCCCGGCGCGCCACTGTTCACGAGGTTTCGGGGTGTAGTCGGCGTCGACCTTCAGGAAGCCGCTGGACGCGAACAGGTCCGCGGTGATCTCGGTCCCGGCACGGTCATAGGCCTTCAGGTCCGCGCCCCGGAACGGCGGCAGCAGCATGGCGAAGTCGAACGCGAGCGCCTCCCGCGCGCCGTCGAGGGTCTCGTAGTAGATCTTGCCCGGCTCGACACGCTCGACGTGAGCGCGCAGGATGGCCTTGACCCCGCGCTCGCGGAATAGCGACTCGGTCCAGATCTGGCTGGAGGACAGGAAGCCCTGCTGCCGGAACACCATCCCGCCGACGCCGAAGTCACCCAGTTCGTACTCGTTGCTCAGGTAGATCACGTCGGCGAGGTCCCGCAGGCCCCGGGTGCGCAGCTCGTGCTCGACGTTGAAGGTGTACTCGAACGCCGCGCCCTCACAGGTGCACATGCCGTGCCCCACCCCGACCACCAGGGTCTGCCGCTGCCCGGCCCGCAGCTTCTCGATCACGCCGTCCAGCGCCCGCGCCGCCTGCACCGCGTGCCCAGGCGTGCACACCGACAGCGAGTTCCCGTCCGGTCCCAGCCCCGGTGTGGCGGCGAAGTTCAGCTTCGGCCCGGTGGCGTTGATCAGGTAGTCGTAACCCAGCCGCTGCTGCTTGCCCGCCCGGCCCGGGAGGGTGGACACGATGTCCACGGCTGGCCGCCCATCGTGGCTATCGCCTTCCGGCCAGATCGCCACCGCCCGGGCCTGGTGGAACTCGATGCCCTGCCGCCGGTACACCGGCGCCAGCGGGAACGTCACCGCCTCCGGCGGCATCCGCCCGACCCCGACCCAGATGTTCGACGGGATCCAGTTCCAGTCCGCATTCGGCGACACGACCACCACCTCATGGCCCGTGCCGAGCAACCGCCGCAGATGCAGGGCAGCAGTGTGCCCCGAAATCCCGGCCCCGAGGATCACTACACGCGCCATGACCCGCCCCCAACAGCAGTCCGCAGGCTCGTCATCGAGCCATCAGTCAGCATACCCCTAGGGGTATATGTTAGGCAAACCTGGTCACGTGTTCCCGCGCCAGGATGTTTCGCTGGTCTCGCTGTGCGGGGACCTGGGGCTGTGGAGAGGCGCGCGGTGATGCGGCACCCTGGGGAACGGATGTGCTGAGCGTCCGCGGAACCGCAGATGACGACCCGCCCGGTGGTGTCTGTGGTCCAGGCGGCAGCCCGATGGGGTGATTGCGGCATGGCGCGACTCGCCGGGTGCCGGCAGGAGACCGTCTGCCGCACTTGGACAGGCACGGGCCTGGCGGGCGGCCCGCGGTGGGCCCGCCGGCTGCTGGTCGGCCCGGCACCGGGCCAACCCAAACGGGGCGCTGGCCAAGTCCCGGTTCCCGCGCACCGTCCCGGCCAGCGACGCGGTGCTGTCCAGCTATGCCGACTACCAGCACGAGCGGGCGGAGATCCTCTGCGAGGACGACTGCGGTTGACGAGTACGCGGGCAGCGGGCAGCCTGAAGCGTCCGGAAGTGGGCTACAGCAATGGCGCGGACATGAGACGGCGGATCTCATCTGCGAAGTTCGGGACTCCAGCCCTGCTGAGCAGTTCAGCGAGATCCTGCGATGTTAGGCGGGGGCGGCGTGTGTGAGCTGCCTGTTCCCGGATGACCCTGCAGGATGGTGGGCGGCTGAGGTCGAGTTGATCGAGCAGGAAGTCATCGGGGTGGACTGCCTCCAGCGCTAATGGGCTGAGCATCTCGCCGGGAAAGTCGCCGACATTGGCGGTCACGATGGCCTGGGCGCCCGCCCGGATGGCTGCGGCGACAACATGCCGGTCGTCGGTGTCGGGCAGAAAGATCCCGGCTTCGAGTTCCTCCCATCCCGTGACCAGCGCATCGTCGAAGGTTTCGCGCATGTCGGTGAAGCGCTTCTGCACGTCTACGCCGGGGTGGATCTCCTCAATGGCAGCTTGGGCTTCTGCTAAGATCCGGTCTGACCAGAGCGGCCGGTACAAGCCCTTCTCCGCGATGCGCAGCATGGTGTCGGCGAGCACGATTGGTACGAGCCCACACGCGTCGAGTACCACGGCATACCGAGGCACGTCAGGATGTCCTGCCGGGTATGGCGCTTGCGGGCCCTCTTCAGTGCGGCGGCATAGTCGCCGGGACGGCCGCCGTAGATGCCAGCCGAACTGGTGTCTTCTGTCATGCGATCCAGGGCCGCGGTGCGTTCTTCACGTCGCCGCTCCGCGTAGCGGAGCAGATCGGAAAACAGGATCCGGCGGTGCCGACCCGGCTGCTCGTAGGGGATCTGTCCTTGATCGAGGAGTTTCACCAGCGTTGGCCGGCTGATCCCGAGGAAGTCAGCGGCCTCCTGGGTGGTGAGCCGCTGGGTCTGCGGCACGACAGTGATCACTTTTCCCTCGCGCAAGGCCTCGACGACCTTGACCAGGATCCGGTAGATCTCCTCTGGAAGCGGAGCTTGCTCCCCGTCGGGGCCGAGCAGGAGGGCCGGCTCGGTGTGCAGTTCCAGGAAGCGGGCAAGATCGAGTAGCGCGTCCAGGTTCTCGGGGGGGAAGACCACCCCGGACTCGGCCGTGGCTGTCACGTTGCCCTCCTTGCTCGCCACCAGCCCATCCTGAATTCGAAAGAATCGAAACTCCTGTTCAGGTGCGAGCGCAGGCCGGCGGCGGCAACCGGGAAAGTCGTGAGTTCGCTGGTTGCGTGCTGAGCTACAGGGTCTCGGCCGCCCTGGCGGGCTCGGGCTGCGGTGGGCCGGCCGGTTCCCACTCGCCGCCGGAGCGCGCATAGGGGTACCAGAGGAGATCACGTCCGAGCCGCAACTGCAGACGTCCTGCGGTGACCCGGTTGCGGATGACTCTGGCCGGCGACCCCGCAGCGTCACGCAGGGCCGTACGAGCTGCCTTCATCAATTCCGCGGCGTCGGCTGCATCCGCGCCGGGATCCCACTCGCTGCGGAGCACCTCAAGGCCGACCGCGGCGCCATGCCGCCAGGCTAGCGCCTGGCGGGCTAGTTCCTGCCCGCTGATGCCGCTGTTCGCGGCCAGCGCTGAGAAGGCCGGGGTGCCTAGCGCGCTCTCGGCCCGGCGGGCCAGGTCGCTGTCGGCGTCGAGGGACAACCCGGCGTCGGGGGTGAGGCCGACGGCCAGTTCCCAGGCTCGCCGCGCCGCATCCGCGGCCAGCGACAGCAGGTCATCACGGAGCCCGGCGCGCCAGGCGGGCGGGTCCATCGGGAGCGCCGCCGGATGCCCGGGCCGGGTGGCCGGCAGCGGCGGCACGGGGACCGGGCCTGGTGCGGCCCCGGAGAGCAGCGCGGTCCGCGCATCCACGCCCGGATCAGCGGGTGCCTGGCTGGCCCCATCCGGAACTCCGCCTGCGGCCGCGCCATCTAGTGCCCGGGCCACGCTCCGGGCGCCGCCTCGGCCTGAGGCGGCGGGCTGTGTGGCAGGCAGGCCGCGACGGCGGGCCCGCAATCCGGCAAGCACCTCGTCCCGGGTCCGGCCGCGCAGCAGCAGGACCGTGAACGGGTCCGCGTCCAGCGCATCGGCGACCAGATAGCAGACCGCCGCTGAGTGCTTGCACGGGTCGGCGTCGTCGGGGCAGGTGCAGCGGGGACCAACCTCGCCCGCACCGGGCAGGAGGTCCAGGCCAGCCGCGGCGACGTCCGCGGCGACCTGAGGCGGCAGTTCACCGTCCAGCATCGCGGCAGCGCGGCCAAGCTGAGCGGAGATCGCGTCCAGCACCTGGTCCCACTCGTCATCGGTGAACCGGCGGACCCGGACCCGGACGTCATACGGGCTCATCCGGCGCCCTTGGACCTGGGCCCGCGCCTCCCCGGGGGCGAGGACCAGCTCACCGACCGCCCCTTCCCGGGCGTAGTCCCGGCCGCGGGGCAGCCGGTTGGGGTCCAGCCGGGCCCGCTGTTCCAGCGCGTCCACCCACGCCCGGCCCCACCAGGTGTGGCCCTGGCCCGGCAGTGCGCTCTCCCCGCTGGTCATGACACGGCTCGCAGTGACACCAGCTCGGCGAGGTCCTCGTCGGGCAGTTCCGCGATCCAGCCTTCCCCGGAGCCGACGACAGCGTCCGCCAGCTGGCGTTTGGTATCGAGAAGGGATGCGATGCGGTCCTCAAGCGTTCCCTCGGCGATCAGCCGGTGCACCTGGACCGGGCGGTCCTGCCCGATCCGGTAGGCGCGGTCGGTGGCCTGGTCCTCCACCGCGGGGTTCCACCAGCGGTCGTAGTGCAGCACATGAGTGGCGCGGGTGAGGGTCAGGCCGGTGCCGCCCGCCTTCAGCGACAGCAGGAACACCGGCGCGTGACCGGCCTGGAACTGCTCCACCATTTCCTCGCGGCGGCGCACCGGGACCCCGCCGTGCAGGAACAGCGAGCGGACACCGCGGCCGTCCAGGTGCTGCTGCAGCAGCGTCGCCATCTGCGTGTACTGGGTGAACACCAGCATCGACTCGCCGCCGGCCAGGATCACGTCGGCCAGCTCGTCGAAGGCGGCCAGCTTGCCGGACCGGCCAGCCAGCGGCCCGGGCTGTTTCAGGTACTGCGCCGGGTGATTGCAGATCTGCTTGAGCGCGGTCAGCAGCTTGAACACCAGCCCGGCCCGCTCGATCCCCTCGCTGCTGGCGATCGCTTCCATGGTCTCGCGGACCACCGCCTCGTACAGCGTGACCTGCTCGGCGGTCAGCGGCACGATCCGGTCGGTCTCTGTCTTGGGCGGCAGCTCGGGCGCGATACCCGGGTCGGACTTCTTGCGCCGCAGCAGGAACGGCCGCACCAGCGCGGCGAACCGGGAGGTCGCCTCCGCGTCGCGGTACCTCTCCACCGGGACCGCCACCCGGCGGGTGAAGGACTCCAGGTGCCCGAGCAGCCCCGGCGTGGTCCAGTCCAGGATCGACCACAGCTCCGACAGCCGGTTCTCCACCGGTGTGCCGGTCAGCGCGATCCGGGCGGGCGCCGGCAGCGCGCGCAGTTCCCGGGCCGTGCGGGAGAGCGGGTTCTTGGCGTGCTGGGCTTCGTCGGCGGCCACCAGGCCCCAGCCGATCCCGGCCAGCTCGGCCGAGTCCCGCAGCACCACGCCGTAGGTCACCAGGACGATCTCGTCCGCGGCCACGTCGCGCAGATGCCGCCCGCCGCCGTGGTAGCGGCGGACCGGGACGTCCGGTGCGAACCGGCGCACCTCCCGCTCCCAGGTACCCAGCAGTGAGGCCGGGCAGACCACCAGCGTCGGCCCGGCCTTCGCCGCCCGCCGATGCAGGTGCAGGGCGATCACCTGGATCGTCTTGCCGAGTCCCATGTCGTCGGCCAGGCAGCCGCCCAGTCCCGCGTCACACATGGCCGCCAGCCACGCCACCCCACGCTGCTGGTACGGGCGGAGCGCCGCCTCCAGGCCCGGCGGTGGCGCCAGTTCAGGTGGTGCCGCCGCCATCCGGGCCACCCGGCCGGCAAAATCGGCAAGCGGGCCATCAGCGACGACGGTGACCGGCTCGCCATCGATCTCCGCGCTGCCCGCCAGCACGGCACCCAGCGCCTCCATCGCGCGCATCCGGGTGCGCGGCGGCCGCCGCAGCTTCGCCAGCAGCACCGGGTCCAGCGTCACCCACCGGCCGCGCAGCCGGATCAGCGGCCGTTTCGCCTCCGCGAGTTCCGCGATCTCGTCGCCGTCCAGCGCTTCCCCGCCGAGGGTGAGCTGCCAGCGGAACTCCAGCAGCGCATCCAGGCTGAACCCGGCCTCGGTCAGCCGCTCTGGGGACGGCGTGGGGACGGCCTGCAGTTCCAGCCCGTCGCCGAGGCTGGCGGGCCACAGCACCTCGATGCCGGCCCCGGCCAGTTCCTCGGCCGCCGGGCCGAGCAGGCTGGCCACCGCGTCATCGTCCAGTTCCAGCGCCGCCGGGCTGGCCTGCTCCAGAAGTGGGCCAAGCGGCGGCCACACCGCGGCGCCGCGCCGCAGCGCCAGCAGCAGGTCGGTGTCCGCTTGCGCGCCGAACCGCGCCAGCACCCGCTCCGGCTGGTCCCACAGCGCGCCGGCGTCCACGATCAGGCTCGGGTCCGCGGCGCTCCGCAACTGCAGAACCATGCGGAACGCCGGTACCGCCTCATCAGGTTCGCCCGTACCGGGCCCTGCGGCACCGGCGGCCGGGCTTCCGGGATCGTCGTCTTCCCATTGGCCGGCAAGCTGCGATGGCGCCGGGACGGCCTCGACCCGAAGGCCCAGGCGTGCGCCTGCGGACAGGCCATCGCTGGTATCGGCCAGCCACTCCGCCAGATCCGCGACCGGGGTCGGCCCGGCCGCGGCGAACGCCGGTGACCGGACCGTGCGAGGCGCCGCCGAGGTCCGCACCAGCGTGTCCGCGATCGCATCCCAGAAAGCGCGAATCAGGGATTCCGGCGAGCGCAGCCGCATCGGGCGCGAGCCCGGGACCGCGACAGCGTGCGCCGCCGCCGGGAACGCGGCACCAAGCTCAGCCAGCCAGGCAAGATCAGCCGGGTCCAGCGGCCCGGCCCGCCACGCGTCCGCGCCGTCCGCGGTGACAGTGGGCAGCAGCCGTCCCCGGGCGACTAGCCGGCCCCGGCGATCGCGGCCGCCGACCACACGCTGACAGACCGCCGCACCGGCGTATCAGGCCGGCTGGCGGCCCCGGGATCAACGGCCAGCAGCATCGGCAGGGCATCAGCCACCGGGACAAGGTGCGCCCGGACCAGCCGCTTGCGTATCCCGTACCTGCCACCAGCGAAGACCAACTCCACCTTCGCCGGCCCCGAGCCCGTGCCCCAGAAAGCGATCACGCCCCGCCGGGGGATCACCTCCGGGATGAATACCGCCTCGCCATCCAGCACAGCACCGCACGATACCGGTCAGGCCAGATGCCGCCGGGCTGGATCGGCCTGTTTCGTGGCCGAGTAATGGTTGAGCGGCTGGCCGCACACAGCGCCATTCCCCGGTACCGCAACTCAGGGTCAAACTTGTGATCTTGAGTGGCGACGCCCTGAGGGTGTCGCCTCAGGTGCCGTATTGAAGTCTGTCCATGGAATATGGGTCAGCAGCCGCGGTGTTATTTGCTAGCATTGATAGCACTCCTCGGGAGGTGATGACGGTGTCGGCGGTGAGTATCCGAAACCTTGATGATCGGGTGAAGGAGCGGCTCCGGCTGCGGGCGGCCCGGCACGGCCGGTCCATGGAGGCTGAGATGCGTGTGATCCTGACCGAGGCGGTCCGCGAGGTGGGTGACGAGGAGGGCCTTGTACCGGCGCTTATGGACCGCTTCGCCGAACTGGGCGGAGTGGAGCTTGAGATCCCGGCCCGTACCGCTCGACCTCGCGCGGCCGAGCTCGGCTAGATGATCGTCGTCGACACCAATGTCGCCTCGGAACTGATGCGGCCGTCCCCCGAGCGGGCAGTGCGGGAGTGGGTGCGCAGCCACGCGGGCAGGGAACTGTGCACCACGGCGATCACGGTGGCCGAGATCCGCTATGGCATTGAGCGGCTCCCTGGGGGGCGCCGCAAGGAAGTCTTGCGGTCGGCTGCGGCGGAGATCTTCGAAGTCTTCGCTGAGCAGGTGCTCCCTTTCGACACAGCGGCGGCGGAACAGTATGCGCTGGTGGTGACCCAGCGCGATGGACTGGGCCTGCCGATAGACGGGTTCGACGCGCAGATCGCCGCGATCTGCCGAGCGCAGCGGGCGGCCTTGGCTACCCGCAATCTGGCGGACTTCCGCAAGACGGGAGTCGAAGTGATCAACCCTTGGCAGGCGGGCAGTTGATGTCATGCCGGGAGCCGTAGACAGCCGGGATATGACTGGACTGGGATCATGACACTATGGCTGAGGGGTGGTTGAGCGTCCGCCGCAGTAAACTTACGAAAGCGGAAATAGCAGGTCAGTCCCCCTTTGCGATCATCAGAGGGCGCCCCCGGTAAAACCGTCGGCTCAGCCTACGTTGGTTCGAACCCAACATCTGTCGCCATCAAACTCGCAGGCCAGGCCAGGCCAGGCCAGGCCAGGCCAGGCCAGGCCAGGCCAGGCCAGGCCAGGCCAGGCCAGGCCACGTTGGGCCGGGTCTCGTGCGTGGCGGGAGCGGTCGGGATCACCGTTCCCGATGCAGGATGCCTCGGTTGTGGTCCTTGTTCGGGCTGGTCAGGATGCTGTGAGCGCGGGCAGTGGTCGGCGGTACTCGGCGTGTTGCTGTCGCGCGTGGTTGAGCAGTGGTTGGGTTCGAGGGCGCAGAGCACGGCAGGATGGTGTCCTGCCTCTCGCAGGGTTGTGGTGAGCCGTCCAGGTGGGCGGTCCGTTGGGTGAGCCTCGTTTACCGGCTGGTTCAGTGCGTTCCGCGAGCCCGGCGGCAGCAGCCAGCCGGCGGCGGACGCGGCCCCGATCATGATGAGGTACCAGCAGGGTGTGCTCGGCAGCCAGCAGCCCTCTTCCGGCTGCCATAGCTACCCGCGGGCCGTCTTTCTCAAGCGAGTGGACAGCCGTAATGGGCGGGCGGGATTGACTCGTGACTTTCGCTGACAATGCCCGGTGGGAAAAGCACGGCCACTACGCTTAGGGCTATGGTGGAGCTGAGCAGGGCGGACCTAGACGAGCTGGTCGAAGAGGCCATCGTGGACTACGACGCGCATCTGTACTTTGCGAACTGGGGCACTCACCGGATCATGCTCCGGCTGCCGCGCACGCTGGTCGCAGAAGACCAGTCGGCAAGGGCCCGGATGGAGCTGCTGCGGGGCTTCCGCACAGATCCTGGACACCCGGCGGCGATCGCGAGTGACGGGCCGCCGAGGTATGAGCGGAAGCGTGCGGGATCGGCGGTGGATGCGTTCGAGCCACGGATCCGGGAGCTTTTGCAGGCGTATCCCACGATGCCGGCGACGGTGATCGCGGAGCGGATCGGCTGGGAGCGGGGGCTGACCGTTTTGAAGGACCGGGTCCGGGAGCTGCGGCCGGCGTACCTGCCGCCGGACCCGGCCAGCCGGACGGCCTATGACCCGGGGGAGCTGGCGCAGTGCGACTTCTGGTTCCCGCCGGTCACGGTGCCGGTGGGATCCGGGCAGGAACGCCGGCCCGCGCAGCTGCCGGTGCTGACGATGGTCTCGGGTTACTCCCGCTGGCTGTCGGCCATCCTTGTCCCGTCCCGGTGCGCGGCGGACCTGTTCGCGGGCTGGTGGCGGCTGATCGGCGGCTTGGGCGGGGTGCCGCGGGCGCTGGTGTGGGACGGCGAAAGCGCGATCGGCCGCTGGCGGGCGGGGAAGCCGGAGCTGACCGCGGAGTGCCAGGCGTTCCGCGGCACCCTGGGCACGAAGGTGGTGGTCTGCCGTCCGGCGGATCCGGAGGCCAAGGGGCTGGTGGAGCGGGCCAACGGTTACCTGGAGACCTCGTTCCTGCCGGGCCGGCGGTTCGCTTCCCCGGCGGACTTCAACGCGCAGCTGGCGCAGTGGTGCGCGCTGGTCAACGGCCGGGTCCGGCGGGCGCTGGGCTGCGCGCCGGCCGACCGGATCGCCGCGGACCGGCAGGCGATGCTCAGCCTGCCGCCGGTGGCGCCGCAGACCGGGTGGCGGGCCTCGCTGCGGCTGCCCCGCGACCACTACGTCCGCCTGGATGGCAACGACTACTCCGTCCACCCGGCCGCCATCGGCCGGCGCATCGAGGTGACCGCCAGCCTGGGCCGGGTCCGGGCCTTCTGCGGCGGCCAGGCCGTCGCGGATCACGAGCGGGCCTGGGCCTGGCACCAGGTGATCACCGACCCGGAGCACAAGGCCGCCGCAGCGGGGCTGCGCCGGCAGCGGGTCGGGATGCTGCGGCCCGCCGGGCCGCAGCCGGAGGTCGAGCAGCGCAGCCTGGCCGTCTATGATGCGCTGGCCGGCGGCGACGGCGAGGGGGCTGCCTGATGCCCGCCGCAACCAAGAGCCGTGACCTGACCGCCGAGCTGGCGTTCCTGACCCGGGCGCTGAAGGCACCCGCGCTGCGCGAGTGCGCCGGGCGGCTCGCCGCCCGGGCCCGGGAGGAGTCCTGGACCCACGAGGAATACCTGGCCGCCTGCCTGCAACGCGAAGTCGCCGCCCGCGACGCCCACGGCGGGGAAGGCCGTATCCGCGCCGCCCGCCTCCCCGCCCGCAAGAGCCTGGAGGAGTTCGACTTCGGCCACGCCCGCGGCCTCAAGCGCGAGACCATCGCGCATCTGGGCACCCTGGACTTCATCGCCGGAAAGGGCAACGTGGTGTTCCTCGGGCCGCCCGGCACCGGCAAGACCCACCTGGCCACCATAGAAGAAACAAGCTGTCACCTCAATTACGAGCGGCGATCGCCCTGCTCAGGGAGCCGGAACGCATGTGCGGCTGGCCCGCCGCCCAGCGGCCGTTCCGGGCGGTTATCCCGGTTTCTTCGACGGTGCCAGAGAATTAGCGACTTGCCGGGTTGAGGAGCCAGTCCTCGGTGAGTGGTGCCTCAGGCGGTCCATTGAGCATCCAGGCATGGATTGCCTGGATCAGGGGCCCAGGGTTTTTCCTTGAGCGCGGGAAAGCGCGGCTGCTGGTGTAGAGGATTCCCGTGGTGGCGGTGTCGGCCTGGAGTGCCCATAGCAGGATGGGCCGGAAGTCTTTGACGTTCTCGGTGAGCAGCCAGCGACGCTGAGAGATTGCCCAGGCGAAGGCTTCGTCATCGCTCATCGCCCGCAGTCCGCCGCGCTCAGCCGCAGCGATCACGTCCTGGCCCAGGTCGCGCAGTGCGGCAGCGATGGCGGGGGAGAACATCTCGTCAAGCACCAGGCGGGCGCTGGCTGGGTGGTTCATGCGATGAGCTGCCGTTGTACCCGCCATGCTTCCTCGGCGCGGGCCGATGCCTCATCAGCGTCGCTGATCTCGGTATCGATCTCGTCCCGGTAGTCCCCGTAGTAGCTGACGGCTGTGGCGATCCGGCATGCCAGCGGACCTCGAACGGGCGGCGGCGGTCCGGCCTGCGCCGGAGCGCAGGCCGGAGCGTGCGGAGGTGATCAGGAATGCGCCCAGAGCGCAGCGTTATGCATGGCACCGGCCGGGTAGCTGCGCGTTGAGCGCTTGGTGGCTGGTGGCTGCCGGTGCTGGCTGACGGATTGGGACCTGCCGGGGCTTTGCTGGCCGGGGTGGCTGGTTGCAGACTTGTGTCGTGGGCCAGCTCGGGGGCGATCGGTGAGCGAGGGGCCGCGGGATGAGGTGGTCATCCGGACCCCGGACCGGCGGCTGCGGGTGTTCGTGAGTTCCACGCTGGGTGAGCTGGCTGAGGAGCGGCGGGCTGTTTCACGTGCCATTTCGGCGCTGAGGCTCACCCCGGTGATGTTCGAGCTCGGGGCCCGGCCGTACCCTCCGGCCGAGCTGTACCGGGCGTACCTGGCGCAGAGCGATGTGTTCATCGGGCTGTACTGGCAGCGGTACGGGCAGCTCGTTCCGGGCACGGGGGTCTCGGGCCTGGAGGAGGAGTTCGAGCTGTCCGGTGAGCTGCCGCGGCTGCTGTACGTTAAGGCGCCGGCGTCCGATCGGGAACCCCGGCTGGCTGGTCTGCTGGCCCGCATCAAAGACGAGGCCTCGGCGTCCTACCGTTCTTTCCGGACCCCCGCTGAGCTGGGCCGGCTGGTGCGTGACGACCTGGCGGTGCTGCTGAGCGAGCGGTTCGCCGCCGCTGGCGGCCAGGCCGCGCCAGCTGCGCCGTCGTCGGCGGGTGCCCGTGGGCCGCGCCCGCTGCCGGTGAGCATGACGTCGCTGCTGGGGCGGGAGCGGGCCATCGATGAGGTGGCCGGGCTGGTTGAGCGTCCTGGGGTGCGGCTGGTCACGCTGACCGGCCCGGGCGGGGTCGGCAAGACCCGGCTGGCGGTGGCGGTGGGCGAGCGGCTGCGTGATCGCTTCGGCGCGGGCACGGTGTTCGTGCCGCTGGACGCGGTCACCGACCCTGGGCTGGTCCCGGCCGCCATCGGCCGGAGGGCGGGGGCCGACCTGGCGGGAACGGGCTCGCCGGTGGAGGTCCTGGCCGAGGCGTTCGGCGACGGCGTGTGGCTGCTGATCCTGGACAACCTGGAGCAGGTGGCGCAGGCCGCCCCCGGCCTGGGTGAGCTGCTGGCCCGCTGCCCGCGGGTGGTGATCTTGGCCACCAGCCGGACGGTGCTGGGGCTGCGGGCCGAGCGGGAGTACCCGGTGCCGCCGCTGGCGGTGCCGGCCGACCCCGCCACCGTGCCGCTGGAGGAACTAGAGTCCTCACCGGCGGTGGCGCTGTTCGTGGACCGGGCCCGCGCGGTGCGCCCGGATTTTGCCCTCACCAAAGGCAATGCGGCGGCGGTGGCCGAGATCTGCCGGCGGCTGGAGGGTCTGCCGCTGGCGATCGAGCTGGCCGCCGCCCGCACCCGGCTGCTGGACCCCGCCGCGCTGCTCGACCGGCTGGCGGCCTCACTGGACGCGCTCGGGACCGGCGCGGTGGACCTGCCCGAGCGCCAGCGCACTCTGCGGGCCACGGTCGGGTGGAGCGTAGGCCTGCTGGAGGACGCCGAGCGGTCGCTGCTGGAGGTCGCGGCGGTGTTCGTGGACGGCTGGACCATCCAGGCCGCCGCCCAGGTGGCGGGCCTGGATGAGGAGCGGGCGCTGGAGCTGTCTGAGGCGCTGGCCCGCCACAGCCTGGTCTATGTCGACAGCACTGAGCCCGGGCCCCGGTCGCGGATGCTGGAGACCGTCCGCGGGTTCATGGCCGAGCGGCTGGCGGCCCGGCCCGACGCCGCCGATGCCGGGCGGCGGCACGCCGGCTACTACCGGGCGCTGGCCGAGCAGGCGGACCGGCCGCTGCGCGACAGCGGCCAGGGTGAGTGGCTGGAGCGGCTGGACGCCGAGGCGGGCAACCTGGCCGCCGGGGTGCGCTGGTATCTGGCCCATGAGCCGGGGCCGGTGCCGCACCTGTTCCGGGTCCTGTGGCTGTTCTGGCTGCAACGGGACCTTGAGGGCCAGGCCCGATCATGGGTTGAGCAGTTCCGCCCCGCCGGCCCGCTGGACCTGCAGGCCGGTGCTGAGCTGGCCGGGATGGCGGCAGTGATGGCCGTCGACACCGGGGACGACACCGCGGCGCTGGCGGCCGGCCAGCGCCTGGCACCGCTGCTGGCCGGGATCCAGGACCCCTTTCTGCGCGCGGTGTGCCAGCTGGCCATGGCGTGGAGCTTGCCGATCGCCGGCGACCTGGACGGGGCGCTGCGGGAGGCGGCGGTGTCGCTGGAGGAGTTCCGTGGCCAGGATGAGCCTGTCCTCACGGCCATTGCCGCGTTCACCGTCGGCTCCCTGGAGATGGCGCTGGGCCGTTACGACGATGCCCTGCGCTACCTGCGCGAGGCTCGTGACCGGGCGGAGGTGTGCGGCGGTGACTGGTTCGCCGCGGGCTCCCTGGTGCAGCTGGGCATCCTGGCTGTCTTGCGGGGCAGGCTGGATGAGGCCCGGGCGCTGTTGGATGAGGCGCTGGACCTGAGCCTGGCCGCCCGCAGCACCCGGTTCGTGACGCTGTGCCTGGCCGGGTATGCCCGGCTGGCGCTGGCGGAGGGTGACCCGGAGCGGGCGGCGCGGCTGAAAGGCGCAGCCGAGGGCCTGCGCCGGCGGGTCGGCCTGCCGGCCTGGCCTCATCTGCGGCGGGTGGAGGCCGAACTGGTGGCCCAGATCCGCCAGAGGCTGGGAGCGGGCCGGTTCGATCAGGCGTTCACCGCCGGTTCGGAACTCACCCAGTGGGAGGCGGTAGCGATCGTCCGGGATCAGCGCGGCGCTAGGACCCAAACGTCCTGAGCCGCTATGCACATAGCCCGGAAGCTGCCGCTTGGACGCCAGGCCCGCGGCCGCCGGCGTGGCTGGCTACCCTGGATGCGTAGCCGACGCTGAACAGGCAGCTCAGCAGGCGCAAGCAGTAGCGCGCAATCGTTCGTTATCTCCTGGGATCCCGGATCGCCAGGCGTAGGTGAGCGGAGGGCAAGGTAGAGACGTCTGAGGCGAGCTTTCCCGCCACTTCGCAGCAGCCGGACCTGGTGGTCGGCTTGCTGGCATCGCCAGGACCTGCTTCGGAATTGACGGAGAGCCTGCTGCCGGACATCGCTGACCGGCTAGGCGCGCAGCTGCCGGGGGCCCGGTGGAAAGATCAATTCGTCTCGGACCGGCTGGTTGAACCGCCTACCGACCTCAGCGCGCTGATCTCGGCGGGGCGCCGCATGCTGCTGGCCCGCGGCTGGCAGCTCGTAGTATGCGTTACCGACCTCCCGCTGCAGACCTCCAGGCGGCCGGTGATCGCCCATGTCAGCCCTACCCACGGGGTTGCCGTGCTGTCCATGCCCGCGCTCGGCCCGGTCGCGGTACGCAAGCGCGCCGCCGAGGCGATCGTCCGCCTGATCGGGCACATGCTCGGCGACATCGCGCCGGCCTCAGACGCCGCCGGGGGGCGCCGCCGGCCGCTCGCCGATGCCGTGACCCGGCGGATGGCCGAACTGGGCAGGCGGACCGAGCACGGAGAGCACGACGTGGGCTTTGCCGCGCGCGTGTTCACCGGCAATGTCTGGCTGCTGCTGGGCATGCTCCGGGCCAACCGCCCGTGGCGGCTCGCGCTTCGGCTGATCCGCGCGCTGGCCGCGGCCGTCGCGGCCGGCGTGTTCGCCCTGGTGACCAGCGACATCTGGCGGCTGGCTTATTACCTCGGGCCGGTGCGGCTCACCGTTATCACGGTTGGCTCGGTGGCCGCCACCTGCGTGACCATCGTGATCGCAACCGGACTGTGGGAGCGCAGCCCGCACCCGGGCGCGCGCGAGCAGGTCATCTTGTTCAACATCGTCACCGCGGCCACGGTCGGCATCGGCGTGGCCGTGCTCTACCTCGCCCTCTTCGCCGCCATGCTCGTCGCCGCGCTGCTGCTGATCCCAGGGGACCTGCTCAGCATGCAGCTCGGCCACCCGGCGGGCGTGGCTGAGCAGATCAGGCTCGCCTGGCTAGCCACCTCGATCGCGACGCTGGGCGGCGGGCTCGGTGCCGCGCTGGAGTCCCATGAGGCGGTACGCGAGGCCGCTTACACCTATCAGCCGGATACGCAGCTCAGCACCATGGCTGAGTGATGCCGAACTGCCACCGGGACAGGAGCACTTTCGTGCCGGTCATTCCCGGATCTCCTGCTCCACCCAGGCCCGCAGGCTGGCTGGCGGCAGGGCACCGGCCTGCTGGGCCACCACCTGGCCGTGCTTCAGCACCAGCAGCGTCGGGATGGCCTGCACGGAGAAGCGTTGCTGCAGCCGGGGCGACCCGTCCACGTTGACCTTGACCAGCTTGACCTGGCCCGCCAGCTCGGTGGCGACCTGGGTGAGAGCCGGGCTCACCATCCGGCACGGCCCGCACCACGGTGCCCACATGTCCACCACCACAGGCAGTGACGCGGCCGCCGCGACCCCCGCGAACGAGTCGTCGTCGGCGTCCACGATCCAGGGCAGCGGACGGTGGCAGTTGCCGCAGCGCGGTATGCCCTCCGCCGCGGCCGGGACCCGGTTCCGCCGCCCGCAGTGCGGGCAGGTGACCAGCTGAGTGGCGGTGACCTGATGAGTTTTCCCGGTCATGACGGGTTCTCATACCCCACGGACAGCCCGCCGCCGTCGTGACTGACCCGGATCACCGCCCCGTCCCGGACGTCGCCCGCCAGCAGCGCACGCCCGATCCGGGTCTCCACCTCACGGGCGATGAACCGGCGCAGCGGCCGTGCCCCGTACACCGGATCGAAGCCCTGCTCGGCGATGAACCGCCGCGCGTTCTCGGACACCTCCAGCTGCATCTGCCGGCCGGCCAGCCGGGCCCGCACGTCGTCGAGCATGAGGTCCACGATCCGCTCGATCTCAGCCTCGGTGAGGGGCTTGAACAGCACGATGTCGTCCAGCCGGTTGAGGAACTCGGGCCGGAAGTGGCCGCGCATCTCGCCCAGCACGAGCTCCCGCACGTCGGGCTTGAGCTCGCCGCCGGCTACCGCGTCCTGGACCAGGTACTGGGAGCCGATGTTGGAGGTCATGATGATGACCGTGTTACGGAAGTCAACCGTGCGGCCCTGCGCGTCGGTCAGCCGCCCGTCGTCCAGCACCTGGAGCAGGGTGTTGAACACGTCGGGATGAGCCTTCTCCACCTCGTCGAACAGCACCACGGAGTACGGCTTGCGGCGCACCGCCTCGGTCAGCTGGCCGCCCTCCTCGTAGCCGACGTAGCCCGGTGGCGCGCCGACCAGGCGGCTGACGGTGTGCCGCTCCTGGTACTCGGTCATGTCGATGCGGACCATGTTCTCCTCGGTGTCGAACAAGGCCGCGGCCAGCGACTTGGCCAGCTCGGTCTTGCCCACCCCGGTGGGGCCGAGGAAGATGAACGACCCGATCGGCCGGCGCGGGTCCTTGATGCCGGACCGGGCCCGGATGATCGCGTCCGCGACCAGCTGCACGGCCTCGTCCTGGCCCACCACCCGCTCATGCAGGATCTGATCCAGCCGGAGCAGCTTCTCCCGCTCGCCCTCCTGCAGGCGGCTGACCGGGATGCCGGTCCACCGGGACACGATGGCCGCGATCTCGTCCTCGGTGACCACCTCGCGCAGCAGCCGGGTGCCACCCTGCCGGGAGGCCAGCTGCTCCTCCTCGGCGTGCAGCCGCCGCTCCAGTTCGGGCAGCTTGCCCATGCGCAGCTCGGCGGCGGCGCTCAGGTCATAGTTGCGCTCGGCCAGCTCAGCCTGCTGGCGGACCTGTTCGATCTCCTCACGGAAGGCCTGGATCCGGCGCAGCGCCTGCCGCTCGGCCTCCCACTGCGCGCGCAGCGCGTCGGCCTGGGCACGCAGATCGGCCAGCTCCCGGCGCAGGTCGTCCAGCCGGGCCTTACTGGCTGGGTCACTCTCCTTGGCCAGCGCGGCCTCCTCGATCTCCAGCCGCATCACCCGGCGGGTCAGCTCGTCCAGCTCGGCCGGCATGGAGTCGATCTCGGTCCGGATCATCGCGCAGGCCTCGTCCACCAGGTCGATGGCCTTGTCCGGCAGGAACCGGTCGGAGATGTACCGGTGGCTGAGGGTGACCGCTGCGACCAGCGCGCTGTCCGCGATCTTTACGCCGTGGAACACCTCGAGCCGCTCGCGCAGGCCGCGCAGGATGGAGATGGCGTCCTCCTCGGACGGCTCGTCCACCATGACCGGCTGGAACCGCCGTTCCAGGGCGGCGTCCTTCTCGATCCGCTTCCGGTACTCGTCCAGCGTGGTGGCGCCGATCATGTGCAGCTCGCCACGGGCCAGCATCGGCTTGAGCATGTTGCCCGCGTCCATGGCGCCCTCGGCCGCACCGGCGCCCACCACGTTGTGCAACTCGTCCACGAACAGCAGGATGCGGCCCTCCGCGGCGCGCACCTCGCTCAGCACGGCCTGCAGCCGCTCCTCGAACTCGCCGCGGTATTTCGCGCCGGCCACCAGGGCGCTCATGTCCAGGGCGAAGATGGTCCGGTCGCGCAGCCCTTCCGGCACGTCGCCCCGGGTGATGCGCTGGGCCAGGCCCTCCACGATGGCGGTCTTGCCGACGCCGGGATCGCCGATCAGCACCGGGTTGTTCTTGGTCTTCCTGGACAGGATCTGGATGACCCGCCTGATCTCGGCGTCCCGGCCGATGACCGGGTCGAGCCGGCCGCTGGCCGCGGCGGCGACCAGGTCGGTGCCGTATTTGGCCAGCGCCTCGTAGGCGACCTCGGGCATGGCCGAGGTGACCCGCTGGTTGCCGCGGATCTTGGTGAGCGCGGCCAGGAACCGGTCCCTGGTCACGCCCTCCTGCTGGAGCAGGCGGCCGGCCGGGGTGGCTGGGCCTTCGGCCAGCAGCGCCAGCAGCAAGTGCTCGACCGAGACGTACTCGTCCTTGAGCCGGTTCGCCTCCTGCTCGGCCGAGTCGAGCAGCCGGGACAGCCGCTGGGTGACCATGATCTGCCCTGGGCTCGCCCCCGGGCCGCTGACCCGCGGGCGCCGGGACAGCTCGGCTTCCAGCGCCTGGCGCAGCCGGTCCGGATCCGCGCCGGCCTGGCCGAGCAGCCGGGGAGCAATGCCCTCGGCCTGGTCGAGCAGCGCGAGCAGCAGGTGTTCGCCGTCGACCTCGGTATGGCCGAAGCGGAGCGCCTTGGTCTGCGCGTCGTGCAGCGCTTCCTGCGACTTCTGGGTCAGGTGACTCGGGTCCATGGTTACCGTCCTGGCCATCGGGAGCCCCGCAGGGCTGCTTCGAGTACCGCGATCCGGTCGAGCAGATCGGTCACCAGCGCGACGGCCGCGTAGTTGAGCCCAAAGCCCGCGCGGAGCCGCTGCATCCGGGCCACCACGGCCAGCTGGCTGCGGGAGAACCGCAGCTCGCCCGCGGGGCCGTAGCTGGCCTCGACGATGCCGAGGGCGACCAGCCGGCGGATCAGATCCGGGTGCAGGCCGGCTGTCATGGCGAACTCGTCCAGCGTGAGCCGCGACGCCGGGACCCGGACCATGGCATGGCTCACTGGTGCCGCCTCGGATCGAAGTTGGATTCGGCCGCGAGCTGCTCGAACAGCCGCCGCTCAGCCCGGGATGGCCGGGCGGGCACCATGATCTTGGCCTCGGCGAACAGGTCACCCGGCTTGCCCCGCGGATTGGGCAGGCCGCGGCCGCGAAGCCGGAGCCGCCGCCCGGTCGAGGTACCGGACGGGACTTTTACCTTGGCCTCGCCGCCCGGGGTGTCCAGGGCCACCGACGTGCCCAGGGCGGCTTCCCACGGCGCGAGCAGCAAGTTGACGTGGAGGTCGCGCCCGTCGAGCCGGTACCGCGGATGCGGCGCGATGCGCACGATGAGGTACAGGTCGCCGTTCGCTGCCCCCTCGGTGCCGCGGCCACCCTGGCCGGCCAGCCGGATCCGCTGCCCGTCGGTCACACCGGGTGGCACATTCACGTCCAGGGCCGCGCGGGCCCCATCCCCGGACAGGGTGATCGACCGGCGGGTGCCGCGGTACGCCTCCTCGACGGTGACCTCGAGCTCGGCCTCCTGGTCGGCACCGCGGATCGGGCCCCAGCCGCGGCCCGCCCGGCCGCCGAAGAAGCCGCCGAGCAGATCCTCGATGTCGATGTCGCCGCCACCGAAGCTGAACCCGCCGGCCCGGGCCGACCCGGCCTCAGCGGCTCCGCGGGCACCGGCCCCCGCGCCGGCCCGGGCCCGGCTGCGCCGCCAGGTCTCCGGGTCCACGTCCTCGGGAACCTGGCGGAAGTCAGCGCCGAACGCGTCGTAGCGGCGCCGGGTCTGCGGATCGGACAATACGTTGTAGGCCTCCGAGGCGTCTTTGAACCGGTCCTCGGCGCCCGGGTCGTGGTTGACGTCCGGGTGATACTGGCGGGCCAGCTTGCGGTAAGCGCGCTGGATCTCGTCCTGGCTGGCGTTCCTCGGCACACCCAGGATCTGGTAGAAGTCCTGGCCGTCGGCCATCAGCCCGACCTGGCCACCACCACCTGCGCCGGCCGCAGCTGGTGGTCCTCTTCGCCGTACCCGGGCTGGATGACCTCCACCACCGAGCCGTCCCGGGCGCTGGAGTCGTACCGGGTGGCCACCGCCTCGTGCCGGGCCGGATCGAAAATGGCGCCCAGGTCGTCACGGCGCGGATAGCCGAGCCGGGCCAGCACGCCGATGGCCTGCTCCCAGACCTGCCGCACGCCCTCGATGACGGCATCCGGATCGGCCCCGGAGTGTGCCAGCGCCCGGTCGAGGTTGTCGACGACCGGCAGCCATTCCCGGGTCACTGCGGCCCTGGTCTCCTGCTCGGCCCGGCTGACCTGGCTGGCGCACCGCTTGCGCAGGTTATCCAGGTCAGCCAGCGCGCGCAGGCGGAGGTCCTCCAGCTCGGCGATGCGGCTGCGCAGGTCGGCGATGGCGGTGTCGGTGGCTGGGCCGTCCTCCGCCGGGGTTGCCGCAGCGGCGCCCGGCTCGACCCGGGCTTCCCCGTTTCCAGCCCTCTCGGTCATCGGCCGGCTCATTCCTGGGTGGTGAACTCGGCGTCGATCACGTCGTCGTCATCGCGCGGCAGCTCCGGCTCGGGCTCCGGGGCCGGTCCCTGCGGCGGGGCGGCCAGGATCTGGAAGATCTGCTGCAACTCGTCGGTGAGGGTACGCAGCCGGTCCAGTGGCGCCTGGTCTTTCAGCGCCTGGCGGGCCTCGGTCACGGCGTTCTCGGCCCGCGCCTTCTCGTGCACCGGGAGCGAGCCGGCGCGCTCGTTCAGCACCCGCTCGACCTGGTAGGCCAGGGTGTCCAGCTGGTTGCGGGCCTCGGTCACCTCCCGCAGCCGCCGGTCCTCGTCGCGATGCTGCTCGGCGTCCTTGACCATCCGTTCCACCTCGGACTGATCCAGGTTGGAACTCTCACTGATCGTGATGCGCTGCTCCACGCCAGTGTCCTTGTCCCGGGCCGAGACGTTCAGGATCCCGTTCGCGTCGATGTCGAACGTGACCTCGATCTGCGGCACGCCGCGCGGCGCGGGCCTGATGTTTTCCAGCCGGAACCTGCCCAGCACCCGGTTGTCCGCGGCGCGTTCCCGCTCCCCCTGCAGCACCACCACGTTGACCGCGGACTGGTTGTCCTCGGCGGTGCTGAACACCTCGGACCGGCGGGCCGGGATCGTGGTGTTGCGCTCGATCACCTTGGTCATCACCCCGCCGAGGGTCTCGATGCCTAGGGATAGCGGCGTGACGTCGAGCAGCAGCACGTCCTGGACTTCGCCCTTGATCACCGCCGCCTGCACCGCCGCGCCCAGGGCGACGACCTCGTCTGGGTTGACGGTCATGTTCGGGTCCTTGCCGCCGGTCAGCCGCCGGACCAGGTTCTGCACGGCCGGGATGCGGGTGCTCCCGCCGACCAGGATCACCTCGTCGATGTCGGCCGCGGTCAGCTTGGCGTCGGCCAGCGCCTGCTGGACCGGCCCGGTGGTGCGCTCGATGAGGTCGCCGGTGATCTGCTCGAACGTGGAACGCATCAGTGTCGTGTTGAGATGCTTGGGTCCCGAGGCGTCGGCCGTGATGAACGGCAAGCTGATCGTGGTCTGGCTGACCGAGGACAGCTCGACCTTGGCCTTCTCGGCCGCCTCGAACAGGCGTTGCAGGGCCTGCGGGTCGGTGCGCAGGTCGATGCCGTTGTCCCGCTGGAACTCGTCGGCGAGGTGGTCGACGATGCGCCGGTCGAAGTCGTCCCCGCCGAGGTGGGTGTCCCCCGCGGTGGCCCGGACCTCGACCACGCCGTCGCCGATGTCCAGCACGCTCACGTCGAACGTGCCGCCGCCCAGGTCGAAGACCAGCACGGTCTCGCTGCTCTTCTTGTCCAGCCCGTAGGCCAGCGCCGCGGCCGTCGGCTCGTTGATGATGCGGAGCACTTCCAGCCCGGCGATGCGGCCGGCGTCCCTGGTCGCCTGGCGCTGCGCGTCGTTGAAGTACGCGGGCACCGTGATGACGGCCTCGGTGACCCGCTCGCCGAGGAATTTCGAGGCGTCCTCGGCCAGCTTGCGGAGCACCAGCGCGGAGATCTCCTCAGGCGCGTACAGCCTGCCCTGGATCTTGAACCGAACCGCGCCGTCCGGGCCGGGCACCGCATCGAACGAGACCGCGTTGAGCTCGCTGGTGACCTCGTCGTAGCGCCGCCCGATGAACCGCTTGGCCGAGTAGATCGTGCCCTTCGGGTTCAGGATCGCCTGCCGCCGGGCGAGCTGGCCCACCAGGCGATCACCCTGTGGCGTGAACGCCACCACCGAGGGAGTCGTCCGCGCTCCCTCAGCGTTGGGTATCACCGTTGGCTTGCCTGCCTCGGTCGCCGCGATCACGGAGTTTGTCGTGCCGAGATCGATGCCGACTGCAACGGCCATGGTTTACCTCCCGGATGAGGATTTGTGCCCAGCCTGGCCGCCGCG
Organism: uncultured Actinomycetes bacterium; assembly: GCA_963837515.1. Classification (GTDB taxonomy): domain Bacteria; phylum Actinomycetota; class Actinomycetes; order Streptosporangiales; family Streptosporangiaceae; genus RYN-230. The sequence continues at coordinate 309,296 of CAWINT010000003.1, read as the reverse complement.
CGGGACCGGATACATCGTCAAGACAGTTAGTCCAGGGCCGCCGCGCTGGGCTAGCCGAACAGGTGATGCAACCGTGCTCCGGCTGCCGGAGCCTGGGGAAAACGCTGCGAAGCGCAAGTTCAGGACGGGTGAGCTGATGAAGAACGACGCCGAGATCCGCGATGACGTTATCGAGGAGCTGCGCTGGGACCCGCAGCTCACCGACGCAGACGCGATCGGGGTGGGGGTGGCCGACGGCGCGGTCACTCTGACCGGGAAAGTGCCGAGCTACGCCGAGAAACTGGCCGCGGCCCGGGCTGCGGAACGGGTCTACGGGGTCCGGGCCGTGGCCAATGAGCTGAAGGTCGCCCTAGCCGGGATGCCCCGGGACGACTCCGACATCGCCCGGGCGATCGCGCACATCCTGGAATGGAATGTGCGGATCCCGGAGGGCAAGGTGCACGCCCGGGTGGATAACGGCTGGGTATCCCTGGACGGTGAGGTTGAGCACGAGTACCAGCGCCGCGAGGTGGAGCGGATGGTCCGGCACGTGCGCGGCGTTACCGGTGTGCTGAACAACATCACCGTCACCTCGCCGGCCAGCCCGGGCAGCGTGCAGGCCATGATCGAGGAAGCGTTCAAACGGGAGGCCGAGGTGGACGCGCGGCATATCCGGGTTGAGGTCACCGACCACACCGCCAGGCTGTACGGGCATGTCCATTCGCTGCACGAAGCCAGCGCCGCCCGGGCCGCGGCGGCTGCCGCCCCTGGGGTGGCCACCGTGGAAAGCCACCTGGCCGTCGAACCGTGACCGCGGCCGGGCCAGGTCCGCAAGGTAACCGTCGGCCGCGGCCGGACTACCCTTGGAGACGCCGCAGCCAGTCACCTTCTTCGTCTGGATCACCGGGCTGGCCGGCCTCATCGTGGCGGCCGCACCGTTCGGCCAGCCCGCACCTGCAGCCCGGGTGACGTGCGCCCGCCTGGCCCGCTCAGCGCCGCGGCCAGGCCCGGCTGGGTGACCGGCGCTGCCGCTGGCCCGCCGGCCGGGGCCGCCGCCAGGACCGCGCCCGGCGCCGCGGCCTGCTCTCCGGCTTGCCCACCTGCAGCTCACCCCGCAGCCGGTCCAGATGGCTGACCAGCTCACCGCGTAGCGGCCAGCCGACCGGCCGGGCCACAGGATCGGTGCCGAGCAGCTCGCTGAGCCGGTCCTGCTGGTCGCGCGCCGCGACCAGGTGCCGTTCCAGCTCGGACTCCAGTACTTGGTGCCGGGACAGGTCATGCTCGGTGGCCAGGCTGCCGTAGCTGCGGACCGCCGCGGACAGCTCCCAGAGCACGCCGGCCAGCTGGCCGCGCACCTCCGGGTCTCGCAGCGGATCGTCGTCGCCACCCAGCCGGCTGAGATCGGTCAGCGTGCGGCCCAGCCCCCGGATCGTGGTTGTTTCGTGCTCCAGCGTCTCCAGGCTGTCCCGCAGGCTCACCGCGGCCAGCGGCAGCCGCATGCTGCGTGGGTTGAGCCGGACACTGTCCTCGGCCTGGCGCAGCGCCTCGTCCACCCGGCGGATCTCGGCGCCGAGCGACCGGGCCTGGCGCAGCCAGCCGGCCGCCGCATCCGGAACCGACCCGGCGCTCAGCCCGGTGGCCATCCCGCCCAGCAGGCCGGCCATCTTGGCACACAGCTCCGCGATGGCCTCCTCGGCCGGCTGCACCCGCGGCGAGGTGAGCAGGAACCCGGCGGCGAGGCCCGCCCCGGTGCCGATGAAGGTCTCCACGATCCGGCTGTCCGCCGCCGCCCTGGTGCCCACGGACAGGATGAGCATCGCGCTGATCGGTACCTCGAGGATGTTCTCACCCAGCCGCAGCAGGTAGCCGATGACCAGAGCCATCGCGACCGTGATGCCCAGGCTCCACCAGGTGAACCCGACCCTGGCCGACAGGCCGACCGCCAGCAGCACCCCGGCCACCACGCTGGCCACCTTGGTCACCGCGCTGCGCACCGTCTGGTACAGGCTGACCTGGACGACGAGCAGTGCGGTCAGCGGGGCCAGTACCGGGCGCGGGGAGCTGGTCAGCGCCAGCGCCAGCAGATACGCGAAGACCGCGGTGCAGGTCAGCCGGATGATGGTCACCGCGGTGGGCTGCGCCCTGTGCCGCACCACGGTCAGTGTCTGCGGCGTGCGCTGGGCCACCGCGCGCGCCGCGACCGTCAGCTGCGTGCCCCGGCGCCGGCGGAACAGCATGGTCCGCTTCATCGCTGCCCCTCCACGGCCACCGTGCCGGGCCGCCCGGCCCCGCAACATCCCCCGTTCAGCTAGCCTGCCGCTTTTCTCTGATAACGCCGGTGCCGGACTACCCGACCTGCTGATGTGCCCGGCCGCCAGCCCAAGCCAGCCTGGGGCATAGCACGCAGAGACGGGAGACTCCCATGACCGTGCTAGCGGATCCGCACCTGACCCTGATCCGCCCGGTGTCGCCGCGTACACCAGACGGCTGCGAGGAATGCCTGCAGCTGAGCTCGGCCTGGGTGCACTTGCGGCTGTGCCTGACCTGCGGGCACGTGGGCTGCTGCGATTCCTCGCCGCTCCGGCACGCGCGCGGCCACGCGTTCGCGGTCGGGCACCCGATCGTCGCGTCGTTCGAGCCGGGTGAGACCTGGCGCTGGTGCTATGTTGACGAAACATATGTCTGAGGTCACCGAGACCCCGGACCTCCAAGGTGCCTATCCCCGGCTGTCCGGCGCCCAGGTCGATGCGCTGGCCGCCCTGGGCCAGCGCCGCGGTATCGAACCGGGCCAGGTCCTGTTCGCCGAAGGCGGCCGGAACTGCGACTTCTACGTCGTGCTGGCCGGGCTGGTGGCGGTGGTCGACGGCCGCGGCACCCCGGAGGAGCGGGTCATCGGCGTGCACGGCCGGGGCCGCTTCCTCGGCGAGCTCAGCCTGCTTACCGGGGAGGCGTGCTGTTACACGGCGGTGTCGGCCGAGCCGGGGGAGGTGCTCGCGGTACCGGTGGATCAGCTCCGGGAGCTGGTGGTGCGCGATCCGGCGTTCGGTGAGCTGGTGCTGCGCGCCTACCTCATCCGCCGCTCGATCCTGATCGGCCTGGGCGCCGGGATGCGGATCGTTGGCTCCAGGTACTCGCCGGACACGAGGCGGCTGCGCGACTTCGCGGCCCGTAACCGCCTGCCCTACCGCTGGCTGGACCTGGAAACCGATCCGTCCGCCGAGGCGCTGCTCAGCCAGTTCGGCGTGCCGCCGGACGAGACCCCCATCGTGATCGTAGGCAGCCATGTGCTGCGCAACCCGGCCAACGCGGAGCTGGCCGCGGCCATCGGGCTGCCCGCCCCGGTCACCCCGGACGGCGGCTGCGACCTGCTGGTCGTCGGCTCCGGGCCGGCCTGTCCGCCGCAGTGTATGGGGCCTCGGAAGGCCTGCGCACCGTGGTGCTGGACGGGACAGCCACCGGGGGCCAGGCCGGGACGTCGTCCCGGATCGAGAACTACCTCGGCTTCCCATCCGGCATCTCTGGCGCCGAACTGGCCGAGCGGGCGCTGATCCAGGCCCGGAAGTTCGGCGCCCGCTTCGCCGTGCCAGCGGAGGCCACGTCCATCGGCCGGGACGGCACCCGGTACCAGGTACAGCTGGCCGACGGGAGCGCGATCACGGCCACCTCGGTGGTCATCGCTACCGGGGCGAGGTACCGGCGGCTGGCCGTGTCCCGGGCCGACTACTTCGAGCAGACGAGCATCTACTACGCGGCCTCCCAGGCCGAGGCGCTGATGTGCCGCGGCGACCCGGTGGTCCTCATCGGCGGCGGCAACTCGGCCGGGCAGGCGGCGGTCTTCCTGTCCCGGCACGCCGCGCAGGTCACGCTGGTCGTCCGGGAGACCGATCTGCGCCAGTACATGTCGCGGTACCTGATCGACCAGATCGAGCGGATCCCGAACGTGCGCGTCCTGCTCGGCAGCGAGGTGCGGGAACTGCTCGGCGACCGGGCGCTGGAGGCGGTCGCCGTCGAGGACAACCGGACCGCCGAGCGGCGCATCCTGGAGGCCCGGGCGCTGTTCGTGTTCATCGGCATGGCCCCCAGCACCGGCTGGCTGACCGGACTGGTCGAGCTGGACGAGCACGGCTTCGTCCGGACCGGGCTGGACCTGGAGACCAGCCAGCCCGGCGTGTTCGCGGTCGGCGATGCGCGCAGCGGTTCGGCCAAGCGGGTCGCCACCGCCGTCGGGGAAGGCGCGATGGCCATCCGGCTGGCCTACGAACGGCTGCGGTCCGGGTAGCCGAAAACTGACCAGGAGGCGGAGCTATGCCAGTGATGGGCGTGACCAAGTTCGAGCGCTTCTTCCGCGCGGCCGGGAGGGTCAGCGTGCACCGGGACGACCTCAAGCGCTATCTGGATTTCGTCAACGACACGCTCTACGACCTGCTGATCATGGGCCAGGCCACCGCCAAGGCCAACCTGCGGGACGTCATCCAGCCCTGGGATCTGCCGGTCACCAAGGGCCTGCAGGAGAACATGCACGCGTTCGGGCGGCTCGAGGAGGAAATCGAGCTGCGTCCGGTACTTGAGTCGCTGGCCGCCCGCCCGCCCCTCGACATGGCCCTGGACCCCGACACCGAGGCCCGGCTGCCGCTGCTGTTCGGCGGCATCAGCGTCGCGCTAGCCCGGACGTTCAGGCTCATCGACGCGGACATCAAGGCGGTGCACACCGTGGAGTGGGACCGTGCGTTCCAGATTTTCCGGCAGCTGATCTGACGGCGGCGCGGCCCCGGCGATGTCCCCAGCTCGCCGGGGCCGCTTCAGGAGGGGCTGCCGGTCAGCCAGTGACCTCGATGCGGCGCGGTTTGGCTTCTTCCGCCTTCGGGACCTTCACCGAGAGGACGCCGTCGGACAGGTTCGCGCTGACCCCCTCCGGGTTCACCTCGCCGGGAAGCATCGTGCGGAATTCGAAGCGCCCGGTACGGCGCGACCGCCGCCTGCGCTGGCCGCTCTCTTCCTCCGGTTCCGGAATCTCGCCGCTGATGACCAGCTCCCGGTCATTGAGCTCGACGTTGATCTGGTCCTTACGCACCCCCGGCAGCTCGACCTCGACGGTATAGGCGTCATCGGTCTCCGATACGTCAGCCAGTGGCACCCAGGGTGCGTTCATCACCTGTATCCGCCCGAAGGGCATGTCGCTGAACGCCATGTTGAGCAGCTGCCCCATCCGGTCGTACAGGTCCTCGAACTCGCGGGACGGATCGACCAGGGCTGTACTGCGCCTGCTCCGGCGGGCCGGAAGCTGTGCCATCGCCGGACCTCCTCAGGGCTCGGCGATTGACTGAGCCAGCGTCGTGCCTACGGCTGGATGCTGCCCGCCGGGCGCCCACCTTGCATCCCCAGACTGGCTAGTCGTCCTGGCCGCGCTGCCTCGGCCAATCTGGCTGACCGTTAGGAGTGCACATCCTGATGAAGCACTCGGGCAGCGTTAGGGACAGGCTGTCAGTAATGCGGACTATGAACCGAGGAGGCACAATCATGACTATCTCGCCCGCGCGCAGTGCGCGGGCCCAGCCGGCCGACCTGACCAATGGGCAGCTATGTGGCCTGGTATCTAGCCCACTGGCAGTTGCGCATATTCCGCGCTCGACCCGGACGAGTGGTTTCCTATTGCCTACTTTCCCGGGAAATCGCAACGCCATTATGCCTACCGTTTATCACGACTACGTTACGAAGTCTTTACCCAAACCGTGGCTGAGGCCTTGTTTTATTACTGGTGTGATGATTCCATAGACTTACACGACACATTATGATCGAGCGGGACGTGACCGGCCAGGTAGCCAGCCAAGAGCAAGGCATGGGGAGCTATCGCTACGCAGCGGCCGAGGGCAGCTGGCAGTGGTCCGACGGCGTGTATGCCATTCACGGCTTCCGCCGTGGCGAGGTGGTCCCCAGCACCGCCCTGCTGCTGACCCACGCTCACGCGGCCGACCGGCGGTACACCGCCCACCTGCTCGAGTCATGCTTGCGCAACGGCGAGCTGTTCAGCTTCTTGTACCGGCTCATTGATGCCTCGGGCCAGCTCCGCTCGGCGCTCATCGCCGGCGAAGGCATCTTCGGCCGGGACGGGCAGGTCACCGGCCTGCGTGGCTACCTGATCGACGTGACCAAGCCGCAGAACCGGGCCAGGTCCCGCGGAGCGGCCAGCACGCTGCGTAAGGCGATCGCCGCCCGGGCGGTGATCGAGCAGGCCAAAGGCGCCCTGATGCTGGTTTACGGCCTGGACGCCGCGGCGGCGTTCGCGCTGCTCAGCTGGCAGTCGCAGCACGCCAACATCAAGCTGCGTGAGCTGGCCGAACGGCTGGTGGCCGCGGTCGGCGCCAATGCCAGCGCGTCGTCGGCCATCCGGCGGCGCCTCGATGAGATCGTCTACCACCTGCCGGCCGAGCCCGCGGCACCCGCCCGGGCTGACGGGCCGGACGCCGACGACCTGCTCGCGGTGGAACAGGAATGGGTGGCCGGTGCGGTGCTGCTCCGGCTGCGCGGCGAGATCGACATGTCCACCGGGCCGGCGCTGGACCACTACCTGGCGGCGGCCGTCGCGGCCGGCGCCGCCCCTGCGCCGCTCGTCGTCGACCTGTCCGGCGTGCAGCACCTCGGCCCGGTCGGGGTGGCCCTGCTCACCCATTACCACCAGCGCTGCCAGGAGGCAGGCACCCCGCTCCGGATCGTCGTCGGTGCGGGGCCCGCGGCCAGCGCCCTGGCCATGATCCTGGTCGGGCTCGATCTGCACGCGCGGCTGGTGGACGCGCTCGCGCGAGGGAGCCAGCATGGCTAACCCGGCCCGCTGGCCGGCCAGCCTGCGCACAGCCGTGGAGATGGAGCCGACGGCGTGCGGGACGGCCGTCCGTGTGTCCCGCGACGTGCGCTGACCACCAGCCACCAGCCGGCGTTCTACCCGATCGGGCGATTTAACCGCGGGTCGTGTCGGCCAGCGTTGAATCATGTTGCATGTCCGGCTCAACCTGATCACCGCGGACCCGATCCGGCTGGGTGATTCGGTCAAGTTCGTGGAAAATGAGGTCCGTCCCGTGGTCGAGGGCCAGCCTGGCAACCTGGGTATGGCGCTGAAGCTGAATGCTGATCTCGGGCTGGCCATCCTCGAGTCGTTCTGGGTGTCCGGTGACGCGCTGCGGGTCAGTGAGCGCATAGCCGCACCCAACCGGGCGGCCGCGGTCCGGCGGGCCACCGGCACCGTCACCGTCGAGCGGTACAGCGTGCCCGTTTTCGAACGCGAGGTGCCGCTGCACAGCGGCGAGGGGGTCCGGGTGACCCGGCTGGACGTGCAGCCGGACGCGGTCGAGGACACGGTGGCCGCGTTCGGCGGCCTGACGGTGCCTTGGCTGGCCGACACCGAGGGGTTCTGCAGCACGCTGCTGTTCATCGACCGGAGCTCCGGGCGCTCGGTCGTCGAGACGGTGTGGCGAGACCCGGAAGCGCTCGCGGCCAGCCGGAGCGCCGCCGCTGCGATCCGGGTGGACACCGTCCGGGCCACCAATGGCGTGATCCGCTCGGTCGAGGAATACCAGCTGGTGTTCAGCTCCGCGCGGAAATACTGACCGGCAGCTCCGGCGAGCACCAGCTGTCGCACGGCGGGCCGCCCCGTCCTGCCGCCGGGACGCCGAAGGTGCGCCGGACCACGCCGAAGGCGGCCAGCACGGCCGTGGCGGACAGACCCGACATGTATGCGCTCGCGTCGACGGCGCCGACCTGGAGCGAGATGAGGCCGGCCAGCACGGCCGGCAGGCCGAGGCCGGCGCCGCCGATCAGGCAAGATAATGCGCCAGCCGGGCGCGCACCCGGACCGGCCGGCAGCGGGCGTTAAGCACGGACCAGGCCGGCCAGCGTCCGGACTCGCTACCCGAACGCGGCGGTTTCCAGCTTCAGCCGTTCCTGGTCCTCGGCATCATCTCGGCCACCCGGGACATCCTCACCGTCGGCGCGGAGCTGCCCCTGACTGGCGGCGGCGGGCCGGCCTGATTCCGGGCGGGCTGCGGTCGCGGCGACGCGCACCTGTGCGGCTGACGGGATAGGGCGTAGATTTGGGCTGGTTACGTACACGTGACCCACCTGCCGCGCCCACTGCAGCGGCGCACTGAGTTCCTCCGGCTCTAGGTGCAGGGCTACCGCTCACCGTTCCGTGCCCGAACACGCTCCTCCGAGGTGGATCTCATGACGGAAAAAGTGCCACTGGGTCTCCTGGGCCTGGCAGTTCCGCGTGGCACGCACATCTGCTCGTTTTACCGTGGCGCCCAGGGCCGGGACGAGATCGTCCTGCCGTTCCTGGCCGAGGGCATCCGGTCCCAGGACAAGTGCATTTCCATCCTCGAGTCGATCGATCCGCCTGACGTGCTGGCCCGGCTGGGCCAGCACGTTGAACGTCGGGTCGTCGGTCGAGACGGGCCAGCTCGAGCTGGCCACCCCGGCCAGCGCCTACCTGCGATCGGGGACGTTCTCGACCGAGGCTATGCTCTCCTACTGGCAGCACGCGGAAGAGATGCAGGCCGAGGAAGGGTTCAGCCTGACCCGGGCGACCGGGGAGATGCCCTCGGTGCTGAACCAGCCCGCGGGCCGGGCCGAGTTCTTCCGCTACGAAGCCGGGCTCAATGAGGTCATGCCGAACTACTCGCAGGTGATCTTGTGCCTGTATGACCTGGACCGCTTCGGCGCCGAGGTGCTGATGGACACGCTGCGCACCCACCCCAGAGTGGTGGTGGACGGGATGGTGCACGAGAACCCGTACTACGTCGAGCCGGGCAAGTTCCTCGCCCGCCAGGGGTAGCGCTCGTGGCGCCGGACGGCTCCGCTGGTGGTGCTGGGGCGCGCCGCGGCCAGCTGTCCGACCTGCGCAGCCTGCTCGTGCTGTCCATGCTGCTGACCCGGCAGGACAACGAGGCGGAGATCCTGCACCTGGTGGCCAGCGCGGTCGAGTCTCTCGGGCCGTGGTGGACAGAGCGCATCTTCCTGGACGGGCACTGGGCCGAGGTCCGGGTACCGGCGCACGAGCGGACCGGCCCGGGCGTCCCCGACGACAAATGGACAGAGCAGGACGGGCCGGTGCGGCTGGCCGGCGTGCCCTGGTCGTGGGCCTACCCGATGTCAATCCCGCGGGGCCCGTCCGGGTACCTGGTGGTAGGGGCCAGCCGGGAGCCGGCTGAGGAGCGGCGGTTCCTGCTGCGGGTGCTGGCCCAGCAGGCCGGGGTGGCGCTGGCCAACGCGCGGCTGCATACCCGCGAGCGGGAGCGGGCGCAGCAGTTGCGGGTCGCCAACCGGGCGCTGCGGCGCACCATGGAGATCCACGACACGCTGACCCGGGTGGCCCTGGAAGGCCGGGGCCAGGATGGGATCGCCCAGGCCGTGCATGACCTGACCGGCTACCCGGTGGCCATCGAGGACCGGTTCGGCAACCTGCGGGCCTGGGCCGGCCCGGGGCACCCGGAAACTTACCCCAAGGTCACCCCGGATCGCCGGGACCGGCTGCTGCGCCGCGCGATGGCGGCGGCCGGCCCCATCCGGGACGGGGAGCGGCTGTTCTCGGTTGCCCGGCTGAATGGGGTAGCCGTGGGCGTGCTGGTGGTGCACGATCCGGTCGGCACGGCCGAGAAGGTGGAGCGGGTGGCCATCGAGCACGCCACCACGGTGCTGGCCATGGAACTGGCCCGGCTGCACGCCCAGGCCGAGGCGCAGGCGCGGCTGCGCAGCGATCTGGTCGTCGAGCTGGTCGAGGGCGCGGGGCGGCCCGGGGCGCTCAACCGAGCCCAGGCCCTCGGCTACGACCTAGGTCGCCCACACCGGGTGGTGGTCGTCCGCGGTGGCCAGGACGATGACCAGGCGGACAGCTTTTTCCACGCCGTGCGCCGGGCCGCCCGGGCCACCCGGCTCGGGTCGCTGCTCGCACCCCGGCCCGGCGAAGTGGTCATCCTGGCCGACACCGAGGTGCCGTGGCCGAAGTTCCGGGCCGCCGTGCTCACCGAGTGGCACGGCGACGGCTGCCGCATCGGGGTGGGCAGCCGCCGCAGCAAGCTGGAAGAGTTCCCGCTGTCCTACCAGGAAGCGCAGCTGGCTTTGAAGATGCAGTTGGCTGCGGGCCGGCCTGATCGGGTGATGGTGTTCGACGATCTCGGCGTGTACCAGGTGCTGGCCACCACACAGAACTCGGCCGCGATGGACCGCTTCGTCCATGACTGGCTGGGCGTCCTGATGGACTACGACGCCACCCACGGCGCGCAGCTGGTGCTGACCCTGAGTGAGTATCTGGACTGCGGTGGCAACTACGACGTCACGGCCAAGATGCTCGTGGTGCACCGGAACACGCTGAAGTACCGGCTGCGCCGCATTCGCGAGGTATCCGGCTACGACCTGGGCTGCCCGGATACCCAGTTCAACCTCCAGCTGGCCTCCCGGGCCTGGCGGACCGTACAGGCACTGCGCGAGTCGTAAGGCGTGGCCGGGCGGGCTGTCCCACCGGGACAGCGAGTTGGTCCAGACGGGACGGTGCCCGGCGGACGGCGCTCACCCGAAGCTGGCCTCAGGCCTGCGAAAAGAGGTATGTCATGACCCGCCCCGAACTGGAACTCAGCTCATACGTGCACCACCTGGAAGAGCACCTGAAGTTGACCGTGTTCGGCCTCGGTGTGGCCGACCCGGAGGCCGCTGTGCTGCTGGTCCGGGGCGCGCTGGCCGCGGGTGACCGGGCCAGGGCGGTGGAACTGGCCGCGGCCACGACCAGGCTGACCGCGCAGTGGCCGGGCGACCGGGACATGGCGGCGGCCGCCGCCCATGTTCAGGGGCTGGTTGAGCAAGATCTGGCCGCCCTTGAATCGGCCGGCCAACGGTATTCCACCCCGTTGGGCCGGGCCTGGGCGGCAGAAGATGCGGGCGTGGCCCTGGCCCAGCGCGGCGACCTGGCCGGAGCGGTGGCCCGGCTGCACGATGCTTATGACCGCTACCGGCAGCTGGGTGCCACCGACAACATGGCCCGGGTCCGGTCCCGGTTGCGGGCGACCGGTGTCCGGCTGCAGCCCGGCCGCCGGTCCGGCCGGCCCGCCTTCGGCTGGGACAGCCTGACCGAGACCGAGCGGCGCATCGCACACCTGGTCGCCGAGGGGCTGACCAACCGCCAGATCGCCAGCAAGATGTTCCTCAGCAGCCACACGGTCGCGTTCCACCTGCGCCGCATCTTCTGCAAGCTCGATGTCGTCTCCCGGGTCCAGCTGGCCAGCCTGGCGGCGGACAAGGCCCGGGCGGCGGACTGACCGCCCGGACTAGCCACAAGGCCGTGTAGCTAAGGTTCGGATACGGCCGTCAAGCCGGGGAGATCAAGAACGGAGTCCCTGCTAGAACTGCGTCGACCAAGATCGCTGTCTGGCAGGGGACTCCGTTGGGCATTCAGTCTGTCATCACGCGCACTGTCATGGTGGCCGAAGGCCGGTTCACCTGGGCCGGCGGCGGGGCCGCGCAACGCCCGCCACACCGCCTCGGGGGTCAGCGGCATATCAAGATGATCGACGTCCAGCACGTCACACACGGCATTCGCCACCGCGGGCCGCACCCCGATAGAGCCCGCCTCGCCGGCCCCTCAGCGCCCACCGGGTCCCGGGTCATGTCCCACTCTGGCCGGCGAACAGAGTCACCGCGCCAGCCAGGCACAGGCCCGCCGCGATCAGGAAGGACACCGTGAAGGCGGCAAACCGCGGCGTCCCCGGCCCGCCCAGCACCAGGGAGGCAAGCAGGATAGTGGCGACCTGGCCGCCGACCCCCCGGCGAACCGGCGGATGGTGCTGTTCAGCGCGGAGGAGGCCGCGGCCACGTCGCTGCTGACCCCCTGGGTGGCGACGGAACTGCTGCTCTGCGGCGAGCCACCCGCCCCGGCGCCCAGGATGAACAGCGCGGCGGTGGTCTGCGGAAGGCTGGTCCGGGTCACGCGGCCGCCACCAGCACGGCCCCGGCGATGAAGATCCAGCGCCACGACGCGTACTGGGCCAGCAGGCCGCCGCGGGCGAACCCGGCCATGGTGCCCAGCCCGAATGCGCCCGCGGACAGCGCGATCGCCCGGCCCACGCGTTCCCTCGGCAGCAGCCCCCGGGCCAGGGCCAGGGTGAGCGGGTACACCGAGCCGCCGACCCCCTGGACGGCCCGGCAGGCCAGCAGCACACCCAGGTCGGGGGCGAACGCCGCTCCCAGCGAGCCGATCATGAAAACGCCCAGCCCGGCCAGCAGCATGCGGCGGCGGCCGTGCAGGTCAGCCAGCCGCCCCATGGCCGGGGTGGCGATGGTCGCCACGATCAGATAGACGGTGACCAGCCACGCCGCCCATTCAGGCGAGGCGCCGAGGGACTTCTGCACGTCGTGGACGGCGGGCACGATCGCGGTCTGCTGGAACGCGAACGCGGCATCCGTGGCCAGCAGGCCCCCGATCACCAGCGCCGGCGGCCTGCCCGCTCACCGCTGGCCCGGTTGGCCCGGTCGCCTTGCGGCGGGCGGCTGGCGGCCCGCGTTCCGAAGAGTTGCATTCCCCGGCTGCTTCCGCTGTCCGGCCGCGCTAAACGGCGGCCGCGGTTCACAACAGCCCGGGGTTACAGGCATCAAGCAGTCCTGGGTCGGACAGGGCGCCCGCCCAGGTGGGTAACGGTCCGTGCGGCCGCCGCCGCGTCGGCGCGGCCCGCTGGGGGCCGGATCGCCCTCACCTCCGCGGGCGGGGCCGCCCGCGGAGCCGGCTCCAGGGTGTGTGAGTGATGGTCAGGTTCCGGCGACGTCCAGCACGGTCTTGACCCACCCCTCCTCCCGGCGGTCGAATGACTGGTATGCGCTGATCGCCTCGGCGGGGGGCTCGTGCTGGGTGATGAACTTGGCGGGATCGACCACGCCTGTCGCCACCAGGTCGAGCAGGCGGGGGATGTACCGGCGGTGGTTGCAGTTGCCCATCCGCAAGGTCAGGTTCTTATTCATGGCCTGGCCGATGGGGTAGTTGTCGAGGTCGGGCGAGTACACCCCGATGATGCCGATCGACCCGGCCTTGGCCACGGCTTCCACCGCCCAGCGGCCGACCAGGCTCGGCGCATCCCCGGGAACCCACTGGTCACCACGCGGAGTGGCGTCGGGAGCAGCCCGGTGCTGCTCGGTGTCGAATTGCCCGTCCTGGCCGGACAGATGCTCCGCGGCCGGGCCGGCCAAGGGATGCTGCGCGTCGATGCCGACTGCGTCGACGGCCCGGTCCACGCCTACTCCCCCGGTAAGGTGCTTGATCACCTCGACTGGGTCCTCCTTGTTGAAGTCGATGACTTCGGCGTTCTGCCCGAGGGCCAGGGCGAGCCTGGTCTCGATTCCGTCCACCACGAGCACCCGGCCGGCGCCCTGCCGTTTGGCGGACGCGATGGTGAACTGGCCGAGGGCGACGACCGCTGCCCACAGCGCGTGTTCCAGGGCGGACCGCTTATCCCGCAGCAGCCCTTCGACCGAATACGTGTGTCCTACCCGGCAGCGGAGCTGCTGGGCCCCGTGATCGTCTCGCAGCCATAGTGTGCCGCCGCACTCAAAACAGGTGAACGGGGTCAGTTCAGGATCCGGACCCCGCTGCCAGCCTGATCTGCCACATGAGCCTTCCCGGTCCAGTGAGCGCGGCCACGCCATAAGGTGCTCAGGCAGTGCCGCCACGGTCCTGCGTACTGGGGATCAGCCTGCCTGATCGCCGCCGCGGGGCGGCCGGGCGGCGCGGCCAGGATGACCCCTGCGTTCAGCGCCTCGCCATCGTCCGCCGGCAGTCCCGCCACGAACGTGGTGAGGGCCTCGACTCCGCCGGCGGAGGCTACGACGCCGACAACAGCCGGGGGTCGGCTGCTGTGCTCAGAAGGCCTCGTCCTGCACGATCAGGCCGGGCGCGGTGTCCCAGCCGACGATCCGCAGCACCGTCCGCACGAAACCCGGCACATGAGCCAGGATCAGCTGCTCCAAACCAGGCCGGCCGTCACCCGTGCCGTCGGCAAGGGCGATAATGGCGCGCAGGCCAGCCAGATCGCAGTATCCGACGTCCGCCAGGTCTACCCGTATCCGCCGTTCTCCGGTCCTGGCCACCACGGCCAGCACCTCGATGAGGTCGGGGTAGGTCTGCTCGTCGATGTCACCAGCCAGCTGCACGGTGGGCGGAGGCTCCATGAGCCGGACCTGCAAGGGACTCGAACCATCCAGCAGCGGACCGGGGGCAGGCCAGCCGGCTGTTTCCCGGCCCATCAGAGCGTCACGGTGCCCTGAACGAGCGCCGGCTGGCCGCACGCCACGGCCGAAATCCAGCGGTCCCTGGGAATCTCCGCAGCATCGGACTTTGCCGTCGGGCGGCTGGGTCGACAACCACCGCGGATAGGAGCGTCCGAAGGCCCGGCGGCGGCCACACTATCGAGGCCGTCAGGGACCAGGGTGAGATCGGTGCCATCAGCCTGACGGCACCGCAGGTCATCGACGTCCATGACTCACCCCACGGAGCAGAAGAAGGGCGGCCACGTCTCAGGACCCGTACAGCAGTCACACCACACAGCAGTCGCACTGGGCGGCGAACCAATTATGCCTCAGCCTTCTGCGAAGCGGCAACGCTGCCGTCGAGGCTCAGCTCCCGGTCAGCCGGGGGGATCGAAGGGCGGCGGCTGGGGGCGCTGCCCGGTGACGGCGGACACCACTTCCTCAGCCACCTGACGGAGCTTGATGTTGCGGTTCTGCGACGCCACCCGCAAGATCCCGAACGCTTCCCCCGCGCCGCACCGCTGCTCAGCCATAAGCACCCCGACCGCCTGGTCGATGACTGACCTGGACGCCAGCGATGCGCGCAGCTGATCGGTCAGCGCCGCCTGTCCGGCCAGCCGTGCCGCGACACCCACCGCGGTGGACGCATCCCGGGCGAAGGCCGCGGCCTGCCGGGTGTGCATCTCACCGAAGAAGCCAGGCTCTCGCGAGTAGAAGTTCAGGGCCCCGGCCGACTTACCGGGCGGCCCGAGGGGGAACGACAGCGAGGAACGCACCCCGTTCGCCAGCGCCCGCACCGCGTACCGCCGCCACCGCGTCTCGCCGGCCAGGTCATCGATCCGGATTTCCCGGCCGGTGCGGGCCGCGGTCAGGCACGGACCCTCATCCAGCCTGTACTGCAGCTCGTCCATCTGGGAAGCGAACGTGTCCGAGCTGGCCACCGTCAGCGGCCTGCCGTTCGGCTGCAAGGTGATCCCGCACGACAGGCCCTCGCCCAGCGTCCGGGCGGCCAGCATGGCCAGCTCACGCAGGAACCCATCGATGCCGTCGGTGCCCAGCAGCAGAGCCTGCAGCTCACTGATACTGGCAGCCACGTCTGCCGATTCCTCGGCCATCGTCCACGGCCCGTCCCGAAAACCCCGCGATCAGGGTTCTCGTGGTTCCCCACGCTCCGGGACGATCCGCCATGGCCGGCAGGATCGAGGTGCCTCGAAGGCAGCACTGCCAGTATCCCACCCGCCGGCCGGCCACTCGGGTCCCGGGCCGGTGTCGTGGACACGGACGACAATACGGCCGGGCCCGGTCCAGATCCGGGCGGTCACCGGAGGCCAGCTCCACTCTTGGCAGAATCCGGCCGCAGCCCGGGGTTGATCGGGTGGCAGTTTCACCGCCAAACAGGACGGTATCCAGACATGTCTTCTGCGGCCCCGGTATGCCGCGACCACTTCACCGCGGCAGCCGGGCCGGCCGGTCCCGCGCCCGCCAGTGAACCCGGTAGGGGCCGCGGCGATATCGGCGGGTCCCCAGGCTGAATCTGGCCGGCTGCCCGGACACACAGGCCGCATGAAGGTGCGGCCGTAGGGAAGGAGCACCGATCGCCTGGCTATCGCCCGGCTGCTGTCCGCGTGCCTGAGCCGCTGCCTGGAAGGAGTTTCGTTTCATGCCTCCTGCCTGGCTGACTGTCCTGGCCTGGACGGCGCTGGCAGTCGCGTTCGCCAGTGCTGTCTGGATCGGCTATGACATCCACGGGCGCGGCTACCGCCAGCAGATGACGATCATGGAGGTGGTCTGGCCGGTCACCGCGCTGTACTTCGGCCCGGCCGCCGTCGCCGCCTACCGGGCCTGGGGCCGCCCCGCCAGCCACCGCTGGCAGCGCGACCACGGCGATCCGCCCGGCAAGCCCCGGTACGCCAGCATCGCGGTCGGGGTATCGCACTGCGGGGCGGGCTGCACGCTGGGCGACATCATCGCCGAGTTCGCGGTCTTCGCGCTCGGCGCCACCGTGGCTGGCCTGGCGCTCGGCGCCGAATATGCCGGCGACTACCTCGCGGCCCTCATCCTCGGCATCTTCTTCCAGTACTTCGCGATCGCCCCGATGCGCGGCCTGTCCCTGCGCAAGGGCCTCACCGAGGCAGCCAAAGCCGACGTGGCGTCGCTGACCGCCTTCGAGGTCGGGCTGTTCGGCTGGATGGCCCTGATGTACTTCGTGTTCTTTCCCGCCCCGCACCTGCCCCCCGACAGCCCCGTCTACTGGTTCCTCATGCAGCTCGGGATGATCACCGGGTTCTTCACCGCCTGGCCGGTCAACGCCTGGCTCCTCCGCGCCGGCATCAAGGAAGCCATGTAACCGGCTCCCTTGCCACGGTCACGGCGCCGGGCCAGCCTGGTATGGCAGGCGAAGGCAGCTCATGAACCGCCGGGCGCTCAGGGCTGATGGCTCACACCGGCCGCCGGGGCCGCCCGCTACGTCTGGCATGAAGGGCGGTAGAGGCGTTCGGATACATCGTGATCCGATGTGTTCGGGCGCTCTTGCTGGAGGCGCCGAGCTGATGACCAGACACAGCTACCGCGGTCGGGGCAGGCTGGCTGACGGGGCCCGGGACGGGGGGGGGAGGCGCGTAACCCGCCACCGCCGTCGTACGCGGCCGCGATGGCCAGGGACCTGCGGTGCCGCGTGGCCGGGAGGGCGCCGCTCGACCAGGCCGGCCCGGTCAAGGTGGGCGAGGCCGCTGACCGGGGGGATCAGGTCCAGCCGGGAGGCCAGTTCTCACTGCCACCGCCGCATTCCCCTGGTCACCTGGGAAATGGCGGCATCTGGCGCAGGCATCAGGCAGAATGCTCACAGCCGCCGCCTGCTCCGCTATGGCGTTGCCTCCGTGATGCGCCGTCCGGTCCTGACGCCGCCCTGCATCCCAAGTATGGTTTTGCTACCAAAACTATTCTCATCCAGAACGAAATTTGCGGAGGGCGGCATGACACAGCAGGGACAGCCGACCACTCCAGCGCTGCAGGCGATGGTCCAAGACGGCACGCTCACCGGGTCCTGGACCCTGGACCCGGCCAGGTCCGAGGTCCTGCTGGAGAGCAGGCACACGTGGGGGCTGCGCCCGGTCCACGGCGTCTTCCGCCAGGTCACCGGCAACGGCACGGTGACCGCAGCCGGCCAGGTCACCGGCACCATCACCGTCGCTGCCGGGTCGATCGACACCAAGAGCAAGATGCGCGATAGGGATCTGCGGTCGGCCAAGCTCTTCGACATCGCCAACCACCCGGACATTACCTACACCGTCAACGGCATGCAGCCCGCCAGCGGGGGCGCCCGGGTGGCCGGCCGCCTGACCGTCCGCGGCCGCACCCGCCCGCTCTCCTTCGACGCGAAGGTCTCCGCCACCCCGGGCCAGGTGCGGCTAGACGCCGAGGTCCCGGTGAACCGGGCGGACTTCGGCCTGACATACAGCCCGCTGCGCATGGCGTCGCTGCACAACACCATCACCGTCCGCGCCGTGTTCACCCGCCATAAAGCCCAGGACGCGGTACGCGATGGCTCTGCGCCGGCTGGGGATACGTAACGTCAACGTTGAAGCAAGAGCCATAAACTATCCGCCGTTACGGGCGGCCAGTGGATCTTCGGCGCCCCTTCGCAGGGGCGCGCAGACCAGGCGTCAGTCGGCAGCCTGACGATCTGCCGCTCAGCATCGCGGTTCGCTGTCAGCATGCACGGAACACCGATTTTGTGCTGGTGCCGGGGCGTCGCAGTTCCGTTTGCGGCCGTACTCAGATTGGCCGGTTCTGCGCCGAACGGTGCGTAGTGCGTTTCCATGAACACGATGGTCAGGTCGCGCATCGAGCCGGGCTGGCTGCTGGTCAGCGTCTGCTGATCTGGGCGCGCAGATCATTTGTTCAGCGAACGTGCTCGCGTCCGGCCGCAGCCACCGGAACCGGGTCTCGGTCCTGGAAAGCACCGACTCGGCGGTAAGACGGAGAAATACGTCATAAGACTCGACGTCGATAGCCCGAGCCGGTCAATCGCCTTATCCAGGGTCAAATCAGCCACCCAGCGAGCCTAACGTGGGCATGGGTCGCGGTAGGCATTAGATCACCGGAGCAGGCTGCCTTCACCGCGCATAACATCCATTCTGTACGCGGCCTTACGCCTTCTGGAGCTGGTACGGCTGTACGGCCCCGGTGGTCCGGGCGGCTGGCTGGGGAAGCTGACCTGGATGTTCAGGCCGCCTTCGGGGGCGGGCGTGGGCGGTGATAGTGGCGTGGTGGGCGGCGGCGATGGCGGTGACGATGGACAGGCCGAGTCCGTGCCCGTTGGCGTTGGCGGTGCGGGGCGCGGCCAGGCGTTCGAAGGGGCGGAACAGCCGGCTGACTTCGGCGGGTGGGATCAGCGGGCCGGTGTTGGCCACGGTGATGACGGCGCGGCCGTCTCGCTGGCCGGTGCTGAGCTGGACGGTGCCGCCCGGGATGTTGTGGCGGACGGCATTGTCGACCAGGTTGGTGGCCAGCCGCTCGATCAGGTGGGGGTCACCGAGCACGGGCGCGGGGTGCAGCGAGGTCTGCATGTGCAGCTGCTGCCGCTCGGCTGCCGGTCCGGCCGCGTGCAGGCTGGCGGCGGCGGCCTCGCACAGGTCCGCGGGCTCGCGGATGCTGATGCCGCCTTCGCCGGTGGCCAGGGTGAGCAGCGCCTCCAGCAGGCGCTCTTGGTGGATGCCGGATTCGAGGAGTTCCCGGCCGGTGGCGCGCCACCGCTCGCTGGTCGTGCCGGGGTTGCGCAGCGCGATCTGCAGCAGGGTGCGGTCGAGGGTGAGCGGGGTGCGCAGTTCGTGGGAGGCGCTGGCGACGAAGTTGCGCTGGGCGGTGAAGGAGGCTTCCAGGCGGGCCAGCAGGTCGTTGAGGGTGGCGGCGAGTTCGGAGAACTCGTCGTCGGGCCCGGTGAGGGTGAGCCGTTCGTGCAGGCTGGTGGCGGAGATCGCCCGGGCGGTGGCGGTGATGGTGCGCACCGGCCGCAGCACCCGCCCGGCGACCAGCCAGCCGAGGGCGAACGCGAGGGCGGCCATGACGGCCAGCGCGATGCCGGACTCGGTCAGCAGCGTGTGCAGGTCGAACCGGTGCTGGAGCTCCCAGGCGCTGGCGGCCTGCCTGCAGCGGTAGTCGGTGGGCAGGCACGCGATGCCGCGTCCCGGCGGTGGCGTGGGCATGATTCGCCGGCCGCCGTTGGTGCCCCGGTCGAACAGCCAGTAGGTGAACCCGAGCAGTGCGGCGCCGGCCGCGGTGAACAGGCACCCGTAGAGCAGGGTCAGGCGCAGCCGGGCGGTCGGCCGGGGCCGCGGGAGCCGGGACAGGGGGGCGGCCAGCGAGGCGGCCAGGCCGGTCATGGCGTGCCGCCGACCCGGTAGCCGCCGTCGCGGACGGTGTGGATGAGCGGCGGGTCGCCGAGTTTGCCGCGGAGCCGGCCGATGGTGGTCTTGACGGTGGTGGTGAACAGGTCGGCGTTCTCATCCCATACCCGTTCCAGCAGTTCCTCGGCCGTCACCAGTGCACCCTGCGCGGCGAGCAGGCATTCCAGCACCGCGAACTCCTTCGGGGTGAGGGCCAGCCGCCGCCCGGCCCGGATGGCTACCCGCCTGGCCGGGTCGGCCGACAGATCGCCGCAGGTCAGGACCGGGGGGAGCGGGACGGCGGCGCGGCGGGCCAGCGCGCGGATCCGGGCTACCAGTTCGGCGAAGTCGAACGGCTTGGGCAGGTAGTCGTCGGCGCCCAGGCCCAGGCCCTCGACCCCGTCGGCGATGGTGGTGGCGGCGGTCAGCATCAGCACCCGGCTGGGGCACCGGCGCCCGGCGAGGTCCGCGCAGACCTGGTCGCCGTGCACCCCGGGCAGGTCCCGGTCCAGCACGATCACGTCGTAGCGGGCCAGTGCCGCATGATCCAGCGCGTCCTGCCCGTCGAAGGCCACATCGACGGCCATGCCCTCATCACGCAGCCCGCCCGCCACCGCCTCGGCCAGCCGCCTGTGATCCTCCACCACCAGCACGCGCATGCTCTCTCCCCGCCAGGCCCGGCCCGGCTGCCCTGCCCACGAGGGTCTTCGCCCATTTCCCCAGCCCGGCCGCCGGCCCCTATGGCGCCGGTTTCCACAGCCCCGGCCCCGGCGTCGACCCCAGTTCCGGCCGGTTCCAGGCCGCGCAGCGGGCCTGCTGGGCATATGCCCCCGGGTCATGATGAAAGACGGCTCAGCGGCAATGAGCTCTACCAGGGGCAGCTGGCAGCCGGCGGCCTGGCCCGCCGTGGTGTCGGCCGGGACCGTGCAGCTGGCAGTGGCCTGCGGCGGCGGCTCCCCGGCGCGGTACGCCCGCTACGCCAAGCGGACGGTGCGGCTGGTGGACGGCCATATCGCCAGCGACACCGCGGGCAGCACTGCGGGCGCGGGGGAACGGCCGGGCGCGGGGGCGCGGCCGTGACCGCCGGCCCGGTGCTGCGGGCGGCCTCGGCCGGGCTGGCCCGGCGGCTCGTCCCGACCGCGGTGATCTTCCTGGTGCTGACGGCCGGCACGGCCGCCGCCCTGCTGGGGCTGACCCTGGTCGCCAATTCCAACGAGCTGTTCCGGACCGCGTTCGCCCGCTCGCACGGTGCCCAGCTGGCGGTCACCTTCGATGCGGCCAGGGCCACCGGCGCGCGGCTGGCCGGGACCCGGCACCTGCCCGGGGTGGCCCAGGCGGCACCAAGCCGACGGAGACTGGGTCCCGCTACGCCGAGCTAGCCCGCACCACCCCCCGCCATGCTGCGGCGAGGTGCCCGTGGGCGCGCCGGTGAGGCTCGGATGCGACGAGTGGGCGGTTAGCAGGCGCCTTGACAGATACGAAACAGATGTTCAGTATTTTGAATGTGCGTACAGAGCGGGGTGACCTCCGGGCCGCGGCGGTCATCCGCGAGGCGGCGATGCGGTTGTTCGCGGAGCGGGGTGCGGCTGCGGTTACCGTCCGCGAGATCGCCGCCGCAGCCGGCGTGTCCCCGGGCCTGGTCATGCACCACTACGGCTCGAAGGACGGGCTGAGGGAGGCCGCGGACCGCCGCGCCGCCGCATTCTTCGAGGAGATGCTTCGCGAGCTGACCCGGACCGGCGAGGAGGGCGGCAGCGCGTCGCTGGCCGAACTGCTCGCCGCCCGGCTGGAGGACGAGCCCGTGCTGGTCGACTACGTCCGGCGCCTGCTGCTCGACGGCGGCGACGCCGCCGACGCACTGTTCGAGAAGCTATTCGAAGCGAGCGAGGCGGGCATCCGCTCGCTGGTGGACGCGGGGATCGCCCGGCCGGCCCAGGACGAGCGGACCCGGACCGCGTTCCTGCTGGCGAACGACTTGTCGCTGCTGCTGCTGCGCCGCCAGATAACCCGGGTCACTGGCACCGACCCGCTGGCCCGGGCGGGCCTGGCCGCCTGGACGGCGGCAGTCATGGACGTCTACACGGACGGCATCTTCGCGGCGCCAGCGGGGCTGGCCGCGCCGGTCAGGGAGGACTCGGACCAGTGACCGCAGCCATCAAGACCTCCGGCCTGTGCAAGAACTACGGGCCGACCCGGGCCGTCATCGACCTGGACCTGGTCGTCGAGCCAGGCCAGGTCTTCGCGTTCCTCGGCCCCAACGGGGCCGGGAAGACCACCACCATCCGGATGCTGCTCGCCCTGCAGCGGCCGGCCAGCGGCCGCGCTGCGGTGCTCGGGCTTGACTCCGGCCGGGACAGCGTTGAGATCCACCGCAGGATTGGCTACCTCCCCGGGGACCTCATGCTCTACCCAAGGATGACCGGGCAGCAGCACATCGGCTGGCACGCCCGGGCCCGGGGCCTCCGGGACCTGTCGCTCGCCGCGGCGCTCGCCGAGCGTTTCGACGCCGTGCTCGACCGCCCCACCCGGGAGCTCTCCAAGGGGAACCGGCAGAAGGTCGGCCTGGTCCTGGCGTTCATGAGCCGGCCGGAACTGCTCGTGCTCGACGAGCCGACCTCGGGCCTGGACCCGCTGATGCGCAGCGAGTTCGCGCGGCTGGCCCGCGAGGTGGTGGCCGAGGGCAGGACCGTGTTCTGGTCCTCGCACGAGCTCGATGAGGTGCAGCGCCTCGCCGACCGGGTCGCGATCATCAAGCAGGGCCGGCTCATCGCCACCGAGACCGTCGAGGGCCTGCGCGAGAGCGCGCCGCAGACCGTGCACGCCCGGTTCGCCCGGCCCGTCGCCGCCTCGCTGTTCGCCGGGATGGACGGGGTGTCGGTCACCTCATGCGATGGCAGTGCCGTCCAGCTTGAGGTGGCCGGCGCGATCGGCCCGGTGCTCCGGGTTATCGCCGACCACGACCCGGTGGACTTCACCTCCCGGCACGCCGATCTGGACGAACTCTTCCTGGCCTACTACCGCGAATCGGGAGCACCGGAGACCTCTCATGCACGCTGACATCGCCTGGCTCGACCTAGCCAACAGGCGCCGCAGCCTCATCGGCTACTGCCTCGGCATGGCCGGGTACGCGCTGGTCGTGGTGGCCATGTACCCGGCGTTCAAGACCTCCACGTCCCTGGACAAGCTCATCGCCAGCGATTCGACGGCCGCCGCGCTGTTCGGGGTGACCGGCCGCATCTCGTCGTCCGGGGGCTGGCTCAACGGCAACATCTACGCGAATTTCTTCCCCCTGATCATGCTGCTGCTGACGATCGGGTACGGCGCGGCCTGCCTGGCGGGCCAGGATGAAGACGGCACCCTCGGCCTGCTCGCCGTTCTCCCGGTTCGCCGCACGGCCATCGTCATGCAGAAAGCCGCCGCGATGGCCGCGCAGGCCGCCGTGCTCGCCGTCACCGTCGCCGTGCTCGTCATCATCGGGCGGTCGTTCCAGCTGGACGTCACCGTGGCCAACGTCGCGTCCATCTCGGCTGCCATCGTCCTGATGGGCCTGGACTTCGGCCTGGTCACGATGGCGGCCGGGGCGCTGACCGGCAGAAGAGGCGCAGCCATCGGCACCGGAACGGCGATCGCAGCCGCCTCCTACCTCATCAGCTCGCTGGCACCGGTAGTCTCCTGGATCCAGCCAGGACGGTACGCCTCACTGTTCTACTGGTCGGTCGGTAACAGCCAGATCAGCCACGGCGTAACCCCCGGCGACTACACGGTCCTGATCGTGACCGGCCTGTGCGCCCTCGCCGCGGCCATCCTCGCCTTCCGCCGGCTCGACCTCCACTGACCGGGCACACACCGTCTGCCCGCTGGCACCGCTCCCCGGCGCAGGCCGCGGCCGCAAGCCCGACGCCGTCACCTCAAGTCATGGCCTGACGGGCCACGGCGCGGCACCGGGTACCTGCTCGAGGACTGACACCAGTGCGGCATGCTGATCGGGAGCCGGACTGGATCGTCCGCTACTGACGCTCACCTCTGGGCCGGCGCCCCGGCACCGGCTGTCCGGCCCCCGGTTGTGCTGAGGTGATGGTGGGGCGGCGGGAGGTTAGCGCAGGGGTGAATCACGGGAAGCCAGTCCCGGGGAGCCTTGGGCTGGCCGCGCTGGTGTCAATCGGGATCGGCGGGATGGTCGGCGGCGGCATCTTCTCGGTGCTCGGGCTGACGGTGCAGATCGCGGGCGGCGGCGCGTACGTGTCGTTTGTCGTCGGCGGGGTCGTCGCGGCGCTGACCGGCTGGTCGTATTCGCTGCTGTCGGTGCGGATCCGCAGCCGCGGCGGGACGGCCGTGTTCCTGGACCGTGCGTTTGGCACAAAAGTCGCCGGCCCGCTGAACCTGCTGCTGTGGCTGAGCTACTTCGTCATGCTCGGTCTTTACGCGGTCGCGTTTGCCGCCTACCTGGCGGCGCTGCTGGGGCTGGATGCGAACGGGTACTGGCGGCGGGTGTTCGCCAGCGCGGTCGTGCTGTGCTTCGCCGCGCTCAACCTCGCCGGAGCGCAGGTCATCGGCCGGGCCGAGTCCGTGCTGGTCTATTTCAAGCTCGCCGTCCTGCTCGTCTTCTGTTTCGGCGGGCTGGCGTTCGTTGACACAGCCCGGGTCTCGCCTGCGGCGTTCCCGTCCGCCGGGGCGATTGTCTACGCGGGTGCGCTGATTTTCCTTGGCTATGAGGGCTTCGAGCTGATCGCCAACGCGTCCGAGGATGCCCGCAGGCCGGAGCGGACGCTGCCGCGTGCCTACCTGATCGCGATCGGTGGCGTCATCGCCCTGTACGTGCTGGTCGCCTTCGTGGCAGTGGGCAACCTGTCCCCGCACGCTATCGCCACCGAAAGCGATTATGCCCTGGCGGTCGCCGCGCGCCCGTTCCTGGGCTCGACCGGCTTCACCCTGATCGCGGTGGCCGCGGTGGTGTCCACCTCAAGCGCGATCAACGCCACTCTCTACGGGGCCGCCAAGTTCACCTATCTGATGGGCCGCGACGGCGAATTGCCCGCCCGGTTCGGCCAGCCGGTCTGGAACCGCCCGATCGGCGGCCTGCTGGCGACAACGGCTGGCACCCTGGTGATCGTCAACACGGTCAACATCGAGGGCATCAGCCTGATGGGCTCGGCGGGCTTCCTGATCATCTTCGCCGCCGTCAACCTCGCAGCCAGCAAGCTCGCCAGCACCAGCGGCCGGGCCAGAGCCCTCCCGCTGGCCGGCGCCGTCGCCTGCGCTGCTTCGCTCGCCGGCCTGACCGTCTACGCCGCGACGAACATCCCGGCCCAGCTCGCCCTCTTCGGCGCCCTGCTCGCCGCCGCAGCCGCCGCCGAGGTCATCATCCGCAAACGGGGACGCCCGGCCGCCCACCCTGCCACACCGTCCGTCCAGGGCCTCCCCCGGACCGGGCACAGGGACTGACGCGCCGCGGACCACACTGACGGCAGGCGATCGCGCGATCGGTGGGTGGGCATGGGGCGCCGCGGGGTCCCGGAGCACCCCGGCGCGGGGTGCAAGAGATGGCGGGGAGGCTGCCGTGCGGGTTCCCAGAGTGTGGTTCCGCGGGAGACTTGAAGGGGTCCGCGGGAGACTTGAAGGGGGTGGTCTCATGCGCAGATATCTTGTTGTCGCGAACCAGACCCTGCAGGCGGAGGAGTTGCGCGAGGAGCTGCGCAAGCGGATCCGTTCGGGTCCTTGTTCCTTCTTCGTGATCGTCCCGAATACCAAAGCCGCGCAGTATGATCCCGTGGCAGCCGGCGGCGTTCTTCCCCAGCCGGGCATGTGGTGGTGGGCGACCTATTACGCTCGCCCGATCACCGACGAGGAGGCGGCCGCGCAGGCCCGGGAGCGCCTGAGCTTGATGCTGGCCGAGCTCGCTTCGACGGGTGCTTCCATTGTGGGCGATCTGGGGAGCGCCAGCCCGCTGGAGGCCATCGGGAAGGCGTGCGCCGATCATCAGTTCGACGAGATCATCGTGGCCACCCTGCCTCGGCACGTCTCGCGCTGGCTCAGGGCCGACCTGCCTCATCAGGTCGAGCGGCGGTTCAGGTTGCCAGTCACGACCATCATCACCAGTTACTGACCACCGCTTTGGCCGGTGGTGCACCCGGCGCGTGACAGCCGCTGCCGATGTCACGAGCTGCGGTCATCATGGGTCTATGACCGATTTCCTGGCCGGTTATGTTGTCCCGGCCGGCACCGGCCTGGCCGATGACCCAGGCCTGAAGGCGTCAAAGACCTCCACCGGCGGCGCCTTGAGCGTGTTCGAGACCAGCATCGGGGCCGGGCCGCCGCTGCACGTCCACGACCACGACGACGAATGCTTCTACGTGCTGGACGGCGAGCTCTCAGTCCGGTGCGGCAGCGAGGTTTCCCAGGCCGGCGCCGGCAGCTTCGTCTTCCTGCCCCGCGGCCGCCCGCACCGGTTCTGGGCCCCCGGACTGCCCGCGCGGCTGCTGCTCATCGCCGTCCCGGCCGGCATCGAGGATTACTTCCGCCAGATCAACGCCGCCGTCAGCGATGACGAGCGGTACCGGATCGGCGAGCGTTACGGCATCCGGGTGGTTCCCGGATAAGCAGGGCAAGCCGGCCGCCAGCGCCGGATGGCCCGTACACCGCGTACAGAACCACCTGTTCGGCATTACGCCGACTGGGCGGGCAGCCCGCCGGAAATGCGAACGTAACGGCGGATCAGGACCGGGGGGCCGTACCGAGTGTTCCTCACCGCACGCGGCGCAGCGAGCTGGCCGATTCCTTCGGCGCGTAGCCAGGGCGGCCCGGTCGTAGCGCTCGGCGTCCGTGCCGAACGATTCCGCTACCTGCCGGTGCCGATGGGCTCATCCGGTGATGAAGCTCGTTCTCCCCGGCCGTCCGGTTGCGCTGGCATGGCGACCAGGCGGCCATGGCTGCCGGTCGGATCAGCCGGTTAGCATCACCGGATGAGCGGTGAGCTGTTCGTTCCAGCGGACTTCGCGGTACCTGACGGGCTCGTAGCTGAGGGATTCCGGCTGGCTCCGCTCGGGCCGCAGCACAACGAGGCCGACTACGCAGCCTGGACGGGCAGCATCGACCACATCCGCGCGACACCGGGATTCAACGGGCGCAGCTGGCCGCACCCGATGCCCCTGGAAGACAATCTGCGCGACCTCGAACGGCACGCGCAAGATTTCGCCGAGCGCCGCGGGTTCACCTACACCGTGCTCGGCGCCGGCTCTGACGAGGTTATCGGCTGCGTGTACATCTACCCGCCTCAAGGCCAGGGGCCGGGCGGCGGCACCGAGGGCCTGCGGGGCGCGGTCGTCCGGTCCTGGGTGCGCGCCGACCGCGCCCAACTCGACCGCGTCGTCTACGAGGCCGTCCTGGCATGGCTGGAACGCGACTGGCCGTTCCACTCGATCGAGTACGCTTCCCGCGCCTGACCTGCGACTCCGCTACCTGCTGACAGGATCATCCGCTTGGGTAAGGGCGTTAGCCACGGTCAGTGCGGCCTTCCGCTAGGGCGACCGTCAAGCTCCGCGGCCGTCCATTTGGCGAGCTTCGCCCAGCGCTCGCGTTGCGCGACGACCTCCGGGAGAATGGCGGCACGCTCGACGGCGTCCGGGCCTTGCTGGCAAAGGGAAAGAACTTCTCGTTCCGCGGCTGCATCGGTGGGCCGATGGGACATCCTCCTGGGCCAACGACGTGTACCGCCGAACGCGACGCGCCGCCGCTTCGCAAGAAGGTTGTCAGTTCCCAGCGGGCGACAAAGGCAACGGCAAGGAGATCTCACTCCTTGCCACTTTTAACCTATAGCAGACCGGGGGGCTTGCGGCAAGACCCGGGTCGTGCTGCAGAATCGTCGGCCGGACCAAGAACGGGAGACATGGGGGCACGACGTGCCTGTGTTGGTGTCGGCCTATGGGGACGCGGTGCCGCCGAATGCTGGTGGGACTGGCGGTGCGGTGCGGGCGCTCGGCGCGGAGGTGCGGGTGTGCGCGCCGCCCGACTCGGCGAAGCGGTCGGCGACTCGCCAGAGGGAAGGCGACGAGAGATGAAGGACGTGCCCAGCACGAAGTTCGACACAGCTCGAGACGCCGGTGATTCGACCGGCCAGCGCAGGGCAACGGAGCAGGGCTGCCTCGGAGGTATCGCGATGATCGAGCAGTACGTGTTGGGTCTTCAAGAGGTTGACGAAATGCAGGTCGCGGTCGTTGGCGGCAAGGGCGCGCACCTGGGCGGGCTGTCGCGGATCGACGGCATCCGCGTGCCGGCTGGCTTTTGCGTGACGACGGACGCCTTCCGGCGGATCATGGCGGAAGCGCCGTCGATCGACGATCGGCTCGATCAGCTGTCGCGCCTGAACCCGGACGACCGGGAAGCGATCCGCACGCTCAGCGCGGAGATCCGCCGGACCCTCGAAGGGATCGCCATCCCGGGTGATCTCGCGGCGGCGATCACCCACGCTCTCGCCCGGCTCGGCGAGCAAGCCGCCTACGCCGTCCGATCCAGCGCGACGGCAGAGGACCTGCCCACAGCGTCCTTCGCCGGCCAGCAGGACACGTACCTGAACGTCGTGGGCCCGGCCGCGATCCTCCAGCACGTCAGCCGGTGCTGGGCCTCGCTGTTCACCGAGCGGGCCGTGACCTACCGCCAGCGCAACGGCATCGACCACCGGAAGGTCCACATGGCCGTGGTCGTGCAGCAGATGGTCTTCCCGCAGGCGGCCGGCATCCTGTTCACGGCCGACCCCGTCACGGGCAACCGGAAGGTCGCCTCCGTGGAGGCCAGCTTCGGCCTCGGCGAGGCCCTGGTCTCCGGCCGGGTGAACGCGGACGTCTACAAGGTGGGCGACGGCGAGGTCGTCGCCAAGGCGGTCGGGACCAAGCAGCTCGCCATCCACGCCGGGCCGGCGGGCGGGACGCAGGACGTGGTGATCGACCCGGAGCGGCAGGACCGGCCTGCGCTGACGGATGCGCAGGTCGTGCGGCTCGTGCAGCTTGGCCGGCGGATCGAAGCGCACTTCGGCCGCCCCCAGGACATCGAGTGGTGCCTGGTCGACGACGGCTTCCAGATCGTCCAGAGCCGGCCGATCACCACGCTGTTCCCCATCCCCGAGTCCGGCGACCGGGAGAACCACGTCTATGTCTCCGTCGGCCATCAGCAGATGATGACCGACCCCATGAAGCCCCTGGGGCTGTCCTTCTGGCAGATGACGACCCCCGCGCCCATGGCCGAGGCCGGCGGCCGCCTGTTCGTCAACGTCACCCAAAGGCTGGCCGTGCCGGCCAGCCGCGCCGGCCTCCTGGAGCTCATGGGGAGATCCGATCCGCTGACCGGGGACGCGGTGCAGACCATCCTCGAGCGCGACGGCTTCATCCGGCCGCTGCCTGACGAGGGTCCCCCCAGGCCACTGTTTGGCGGCACGCCAGCCCCAATCGAGACCGATCCGGCCATCGTCACCGACCTGATCGGGCGCAGCGAGGCATCCATCGCCGCGTCGGAACGCGACATCCGGACGAAGTCCGGGGAGGCGCTGCTCGACTTCATCCGGGCGGACATCCAGGAGCTGAAGCGGGTCTTGTTCGATCCGCAGAGCCATCAGGTGTTCATGTCGGCGATGGAGGCCACGTGGTGGCTCAACGAGCAGCTGGAGGCGTGGCTGGGCGAGAAGAACGCGGCGGACACGCTCACGCAGTCCGTGCCCCACAACGTCACATCGGAGATGGGGCTGGCGCTGCTGGGCGTCGCTGACGTGATCCGCCCGCATCCGGACGTGGTGGCGTTTCTGCAGCATGTCGAGGACGAGGGTTTCCTGGACGAGCTGCCCAAGCTCGCGGGCGGGCGGGAAGCGCGAGACGCCATCGAGGCATGGCTCGACAAGTACGGTATGCGCTGCGTCGGCGAGATCGACATCACCCGGCCGCGTTGGAGTGAACGCCCCTCCACGCTCCTGCCCATGATCCTCGGCAACATCAAGAACTTCGAGCCGGGAGCCGGTGAGCGGCGCTTCGAGCAAGGGCGGCAGGAGGCCTGGAAGAAGGAGCAGGAGCTGCTGGAGCGCTTGCGGGCCCTGCCGGACGGGGAGCGCAAGGCCGAAGAGGCCAAGCGGATGATCGACCGAGTCCGGACCTTCATCGGGTACCGGGAGTATCCGAAGTACGGCATGGTCAGCCGCTACTTCGTGTACAAGCAGGCGCTGCTGAAAGAGGCCGAGCGCCTCGTGCAGGCCCACGCGCTTGGTGAGAAGGAAGACATCTTCTACCTCACGTTCCAGGAGTTCCACGACGTCGTGCGCACGAATCGCGTGGATGGCCAGCTCATCGGCCGGCGCAAGGACGCATTCAGGTCGTATCAAGCGCTCACGCCGCCCCGGGTGCTCACATCGGACGGCGAGGTCATCGCCGGGGCCTACCGGCGCGACGACGTGCCGACCGGTGCCCTGGTCGGCCTACCGGTCTCCGCCGGGGTCGTCGAAGGGCGGGCCCGCGTCATCCTGGACATGGCAGGAGCCGATCTCGAACCCGGCGACATCCTGGTCACAGCTCACACGGACCCCAGCTGGACGCCGCTGTTCGTGGCGATCACGGGCCTGGTCACGGAGGTGGGAGGCCTGATGACCCATGGCGCGGTGATCGCACGGGAGTACGGATTGCCGGCCGTCGTCGGTGTGGTAGATGCCACCCGGCTGATCCCCGATGGGCAGCGGATCCGCGTGCACGGTACCGACGGGTACGTCGAGACTCTGCCTTGAAGGATCACACCGAGAAGGCTCATCCGTAACGTCCGGCCAAAACAAGGATCTGCGTAGCCTGAAACCGCCGCCACGGCACGCCGAGCTTGGTCATCGCCCGGCTGGCGTGATCCGGAGGCATGGATGCCGGGCACCTGCTGCCGGTACCGCGCAACGGACCGGCGTCCTGCTCCTGCTCGACGTGGCCAACCTCTACCCGGCCCAGCGGTGCTCCGCCGCCCGCCGCATGCTCGCCGCGGGCGTGAAGCTTGAGCATCGCTGATGCTTGTGTCTCAGGACGAGTATGTCGTGGTGCAGACTGTGCCGTTCAGGGTGAACGAGGCGGGCGGCGGGTTGGCGCCGGTCTGGTTGCCCACGAACCCGATGCTGGCTGTGTTGCCGCTGTTGGCGGCGAGGTTGGCGTCCCAGCTCACCGGCGTGACGACCACGTTCTGCCCGTCTTCGGAGTAGTTGGCGTTCCAGGTGCTGGCCGAGACGGACTCGGTGCTGGCCGGGAACCGGAACGCGAGTGTCCAGCCGGTGATCGGGTTCGGGCCGCTGTCGGTGATGCTGATGCTCGCCACGAAACCGGTGCCCCAGCCCGTGCTGACGTCGTAGGTGATCGCGCAGGTGCTGTCTTGTGGCGTCCCGGTGACGAAGGTGACCGGCTGCGAGGGCATCGACAGATACCCCTTCTGGTCGGTGGCGAGCACGTTCACGGTGTATGAAGCCCCGGGCTCGAGGTTCTGCGCGGTGAACGAGGTGGAGGTCGACTCGCCGAGCAGCACGCTATTGGTGCCGTGCTGCTCGTAAACCTCGTAGCGGGTGACGCTGCCGCCAGTGGATGGCTGCCAGGAGATCGTGGCGTTGTGCGCGGAAATGTTGGTCACCGCCGCGCTGCTGGGCGCGGTCAGCGTGGTGTCGACCGGGTTGGTGGATGACGGAGTGAGTTTCAGTGTGACGATCGAGTACGGCGGGATCACCTGCGTGCCGGCCGTGCCCTGCTGGGAGGTGGTGATCGAGGTAGCTTCGTCGCCGTAGGCGTAAACGGTGGGCGTAGCCGTGCTCGGCGCCCAGCCGTCATAGTTGAGATTCACCGGGTGGGCGTTGTCGGGGTCCTCGTTGACCAGTTCGACGCTGAGATCGCCGTTCGCATTCCGGGCGGCGTGCACCGAGACCAGCGGGTTGTCCGAGTCGGCCTTGACCAGCGTGTCGCCGGGCTGTGCGACCTTGCTCAGCATCTGGAGCGCGTAATATGCCGGGAACGGCGTGTTCAGCGGCGGCTCGCAGACGTCGCCATTGCAGCCGCCGCTGGACAGCAGGCCCCCGTCACCGTAGTCCGTCGCCCCGTCGGGGGCGGTGCTGACGGTACCCATGCCGTTGCGGGTGTCCCAGTAATCGACCGTGAAGGCGCCGTTTTCCAGCGCGGTGAAGTAGACGTCAGCGTTGAACAGGGCACCGGGCTGGGTGTCCGATTGGTAGGTGTCCTCGGTCTCGGTCACCGCGACACCGATGTTCGGTGCGTTTGGCCCGGCGTATTGGCTGATCTCCTGCCGTAGCTGCGCGAGGTCGGCGGGAAGCCGCTTGACCTGCTGCAGGGCGTCGGCGGCGGAGGTGGGTCCGGCCGGGTAGTAGTGCACGATCACGAAGTCGATATAAGACCCCACGATCGGCAGCACTGTCTGGTTCCAGTCCCCGCTGTCACCGGAGGCGACGACGCCGTCGGGCCAGCCGTTACCCGGCAGCGTGACCACCGCGCCGATCTTGATCGTGGGATCGACCGCCTTCATCGCCTTCGCGTACTGCACGACATTGCTCGCGTACGTGGCCGGGCTCTTGCTGGCGTGGTTGTCCAGTTCCCAGTCGGCCCCGTAGTAGCCGTTGCCGTAAACCTCGTTGCCGATCTCCCAGTACTGGTCGTGGTAGCCCTTGGTGATGTTGGCGTACCGGACCCAGTCGGCCGCCTCCTGCGGCGTCCCGGTGCCGTAGTTCGCGATCAGGATCGCCTGCGAGCCGGAGGCCTGGACCGTGTTCATGAACGAGTCGAAGTCCGTGCCGGGAGCTACGTACCCGCCGCCCGTGACGGTATTGGTCTGCCAGTGGTAGCCGTCCCCGTACGATCCGCCGGGGTAGCGCATCATCCCGACGTTAGCCTGGCTGATCAGATCCACCGACGCCTGGGTGTTCATGTTCGAATCCCAGACCGCCTGATTGAGGCCATAAGCGGTGCTGGGCACCGTGCCCAGGCCCTCGTCGGCGTTGACCGTGACGCTGACGCTCGCGGGCGCCGTCTGGGCGGACGCGCTGGCCGTCGTGAGAACGGCGCCGGCAACGGCCACGGACGCCCCCGCCGCTAACCAGCGCCGCCCGCGGCCACGAGGATCTGGCAGGTGCATGGAATTCTCTCTCTCTCTCGCATCGGACGGACTCATCCGGGCGGTCAGCAGGTGGAGTTGGTTTGGGTGAGCATCCCGATGCGCCAGGGAATGGCGTTGTAGTTGCTGTATGAGCCCGGAGCGTCGCCTTGGTACAGGTACTGCATCTTGCAGGGGCTGATGGTCAGCGTCTGGTCGTAGCCGCTGCGGATCATTTCCCCGCTGCTGATGTCCTGAGTCCACGGGGTCCCGCTAAAGGTGGTGTTGCTCCAGCGGGCGAACGGGTTGCTTTCAGTGTTCGCCAGCGCAGTCCAGCTTCCCGCCAGCGAACTGGCGGTGTAGGAGGTGAAATAGCGGTGGCCGTCGGAGCCGATCGCCTCGGCGATCAGCAGATACTGATTCTGCCCGGAGACTGTGTAGACGTTGTCGGCTTCGAACAGATGGTAGGGGCTGGGGTCGGACAGGGCGATGACGGTGTTGCCCATGCCGTTGGGGAAGTTCGAGATCGAGGTCTGCGACCGGAACACGTACCCGTTGTCGTTCATCGAGAACAGATAGCAGTTGGCGGCGTCGCAGATGTTGAAGAAGTCCAGCCAGCCAGACCCGTCCTGCTGAACGATGGCGGGCTCACTGCCATAGAAGTACTTGGTCGCGCTCCACCCGTACGGGTTGGTGATATCGGGATTGGTGGAGTACCCCGCGTTGCTGCCGGTCTGGTAGATCAGGTACCACAGCTTCTGCGGCGTGAAGTAGAACAACTGCGGCGCGGTCTGGTACCCACCGCCGATCGCGGTCTGATCCGCGTACACCGGCGTCGCGGAGTTCGCCTGCGACCAGTCGCTGAAGTGGATGAACTCCATGCCATAGGCGCCCGACGAATTCACCGTCAACGCGGCCACATACCACTGGCCGCTGTAGTACACCACCGACGGGTCCTTCACCGCGATGATGTTGTGCGAGTCCGCGTGCGGGCTGATCAGCACCCCGCTCGAGGACCACTGGAAACTGCTCGGGAGCCCGCTGCCCTGACTGGAGGAGCCTAGGCTCCATTGCTGGTTCGGCTGGCCGTTACAGGTCCACAGTTCCACCAGCGCGCCGTTGGCGGTACTGCCGCCGGTCACATCCAGGCACAACCCGGACTGCACGCCGGTGATCGTGCCGTTGGAATTGACGTTCCACTGCTGGTTGGTCCCACCGTTGCAGGGCCAGATATCCACCTTGGTTCCGGCGTTGGTTCCCCGGCCGTAACCATCCAGGCACATCAGGCTGCTGCCGCTGTAGACGGTTAGCTGATGGGCGGAAGTGTAAGTCCAGGCTTGGTTGGACCCGCCGTTGCAGTCCCAGATCCCGGCCTGCGTGCCTGGGCTGGTGCTGAGGTTGGGCACGTCCAGGCACTTGCCCGCCCCCACGGCTCGGACCTCGCCAGTGCTGTCCGCCGACGCGGGGACAGCTGCCACCAGCGCGGCCAGCGTGGCAGCGGCAGCCACCACCGCCATCGCGGCGGTCAGCCGCACCGGTAATGCCGCCAGCCGCTGCCGTCCGGCCCGCCCGCGATCCACAGCGGCCAACGCTCGCCTTAGGGTCATCCGTTACCTCCAGTGAACCCAGCGGACGGACACTCACATGTCTGCGGCTAGCCAGCCGCAATCGGACGATGGCAGCCAGCCATCCTGGGGTCAATGGCCACCCGAGCCTGTATCGAACCGGTTCTCGCAAGCCCGCCCCGCCACTTGCTCTTACACACCGGCAGAGATACCGAACACCGTCCAGAGTGCGGGGAAAGTTTCGGATCCACGGCTTACGGAAGGAACAAACCGGCCACCGCCGTTGCCTGAAAACCACCGCCGTGGTGGGCTTCCCCGTCGTAGCGTGGACACATCGCCGCGGATCACCGCCGGCTTGCGTGAGGCGGGCTGGCGGGTGGGTGAGAACACCGTGGCCGCGTTTATCCGGCCGGGCGCCCGCGCGGCCGGATAAACGCGCTGGTGCTGGCCGACACTCTCAGCGCGGTGGGCGACGGCGGTCTTGCCGGGCGCCGGGCGCCGGGCGCCAGGTCTGGCACGAGGCGCCGGGCGCCAGGTCTGGCACGAGGCGCCGGGCGCCAGGTCTGGCACGAGGCGCCGGGCTGCTGCCTGGCTGCGGCGCTGACCCGGGTCGCCGCCCGGCTGGCCTGACCAGGAAGCCTCGCCCGTCAGCCGTCCCGAAGGGTGAGCGGGTCGAACGAGCCCGAGACGCCGCTGTACCCGGCAGTCCAGACAATCGCGGCGCCAGAGCTGGCAGATACCGACGTCAGCTGGCTGGCGCTGGTTTACAGGAGATCTCATCGATCCCGATGCGGCGCAGGCCGGTGAGCCGGCCACGGGCTGCCTTCCGGCCGCTGGTGCTGCTGAATCCGCGGCGCGGCCGCGACGCACCGAACCCAGAACGGCCCCACCGTCGGCAACGTGCACGGGGGCGCCCAGACAGCCGGAAGTTCCCTTACCTGATCGCCCCCTGTAGCAGCGCCTTGACGAAGTTGCGCTGGAAGACGAAGAACACCAGCAGCGACGGCGCGATGATCAGCAGTGACCCGGCGCACAGCAGCGCGGTGTTGGTCCCGTACTGCCCCTGGAATGCGCCGAGGCCGCCGGCGACGGTGCGCTTGGCCGGGTCATCGATCAGGACGAGCGGCAGCAGGTACTGGTTCCACGTGGCCAGGAAGAACAGGATCGTCAGCGCGGAGATCGCTGGCTTTGCCAGCGGGAGGTGGATGCGGCGGAAGATCCGCCAGGTTGAGCCGCCGTCGAGCTGGCCCGCCTCGGTGAGGGCAGTCTCGGTGTTGACGAAGTGGGCCCGCATCCAGAAGACCCCGAAGGGCATGAGCAGCCCGATCAGGGGCAGCACGACCGCGAGCCTGGATCCGAGCAGGCCGAGGCTCCGGATGTCGTAGTAGAGCGGGGTGATGAGCGCTTCGTAGGGGATCGTGAGGCCGGCCAGCAGCAGTCCGTAGATGACCTTGCTGCCCGGCACGCGGAGCTGCGCGAGACCGTATCCGGCGGCCGTCGCCATGGCGACGGCCGCCGGGACGACGCCGAGCACGATCAGAACGCTGGACCGGAAGAGCGCGAAGAGGTTCGCACCGGTCCAGGCGTCGGCGAAGTTGCCCCAGTGGGGATGAGCGGGCCAGCTCAGCCCAGGCGGGTTGCTGCCCTGCGGGGCGAGGGCGGCGGTGAACATGCTCAGCAGCGGGACGATGGCGAACAGCATGAGCAGGACCAGCAGGACGGCCCGGGTGATCCGGTCGCCGCGGACGACCCGGCTGCCGCGGATGACCGGGTCCGTGCGGATGGCTGTGGGCGGGGTCAATCTGTCCTCCCGAGCCGCTGGATGGGCCAGACGACGAGCAGGACCAGCACGGTCAGGAAGACCGCGAGCGCGGAAGCCTGGCCGATCCGCTGATCGAGGAAGGTGAGCCGGTAGATCTCGACCCCGGGGACCACGGTCTGGTAGCCGGGTCCGCCCTGGGTGGAGACCTGGATGACGTCGAAGCTCGCCAGCGCCGCGACGACGGTGAACGTGGTGCAGACCACGAGTTCCTGGCGCAGCCCGGGCAGCGTCACCGCGCGGAACTGCCGCACCCGCCCCGCGCCGTCGAGGCTGGCGGCCTCGTAGAGAGCCGGGTCGATCTTGCCGATGCCGGACAGCAGCAGCACCGTGCAGAAGCCGAGCATGACCCAGACGCCGATCACCCCGACGGCGGGCAGCGCGAAGGTGAAGTCACCGAGCCAGGCCCGGGTGGTGCCGCCCAGGCCGGTGGCCCGCAGGATCTGGTTCACCAGCCCGTTTGACGAGTACAGCCAGGTCCACGCGACGCCCGCGGCCACGAGCGGGAGCACCTGCGGGATGAACAGGATCGTCCGTGCCGTGGTGCTGAACGCGCCGGGTTTCAGCTCCCGGATGAGGCTGGCGGCGACCAGGCCCACGGCGACGGGGATCAGGGTGTAGAAGACGATGAGCTCGAAGGCGTGCGTGATGGCGCTGAGCAGCTCCGGCTGGTTGAAGATGGCCTGCCAGTTGGCCAGTCCGGCCGGCGTCGCGGTGCCGATGCCGTCCCAGTTGTAGAACGAGTACTGGATCGACTGACCCAGCGGGTACAGCACGAACGCCGCGTAGCACAGCAACGCCGGCGCGACCCACAGCAGCGCGCCCCACTGCCGGTTGCGTGCCCGCCGGGCACGCAACCGGACTGCCGGGCCGCCGGGTCCCGGCACCGGGCGGCCCGGTGCCGGTGCCGGGACGCGCGGGGCCGGATCCGAGGGCGCGGGCGAGATCCTGGTCGCCGCGCCGCCGCTGGAGGCAGTGCGTGAGTGGCTCATCTGCTCTGGTCTACCTTCATCCGGCCCTCGCTCCGATGCGGCGCTCGCCGCGCGCCGGGGCGGTCACTTCCCGAGATCACTCTCGTAATCCGTCTGGATCTTGGTGGCGAACGCGGTCGGTGACGTCTTGCCCGCGAGCAGCAGCTGGGTCTGCGGCAGGAGCGTGTTCACCTCTATTGAAGCGGTCGCGTTGGCCATGAAGTCGACCAGGCCATCGCTCTTGAGCAGCTCCTGGAATGCTGCCACCGTGGCGGCCACGGCCGAATCCGCGGGCGCCGACGGCACCGCCGCGCTGGCCGGGCCGGCCGGCACGATGCCCCCGAGGGAAACAGCGTCGTTACGCGCCGTGGGATCCGTCTGGATGAAGTTGAGGAACGCGGCCGCGACCGCGGCGTGCTTGGCCTTGGCCGGAACCGCCAGGGTATCCGCCGCCGTCATGGCGGTGAACTTGCCTCCTTGCTGCAGCGGCGGGAAGAGAAAGAAGCCGAATTTGCCTTGCCCGGCCTTGTCCAGCCCCGGTGCCTGCCAGTTCCCGCTGGGGAAGAAGACCCCCTGCCCCGAAGCGAAGTCTGCCGGGGCATGCGTCTGGTCGACGCTGTTGACCCCGGGCGAGAAGTAGCCGTCCTTGCTCCACTGCTGGAGGGTCGTCGCGGCCTTGACGGTCGCGCTGGTGTTGATGTTCGCGCCCGGCGTGTCGTAGTTCCAGGTCTGGACCGCCTGCGCGGAGCCGGCGTAGTCCATCTGGAGGTTCTGCAGCGGATAGACGGTCCCGCCGTCCC
The DNA here is from genome assembly GCA_963837515.1 of uncultured Actinomycetes bacterium. Lineage (GTDB taxonomy): Bacteria > Actinomycetota > Actinomycetes > Streptosporangiales > Streptosporangiaceae > RYN-230. Next base: position 271,427 of record CAWINT010000003.1, on the reverse strand, counting down.
CGCCGTTGATCAGTATCGGCAGCAGCCCCGCGCTCTTGGCCCGGCCGAGCAGCTGCTCGAAGTCCGCCAGCGTCGCCGGCGGCGCGGTCATCCCGATCCGCTTCGCCAGGGCCTTGCTGTAGTAGATCCCGGTCAGGCCGAAGCCGGGGCCGACACCGTAGAGCCCGCCCGTGCCGCGCTGCTTCCCGTCGGCGCCGACCCGGGTCGAGGCGAACTGCGACTGCGGCCATTTGTCCCAGCCATAGGCGGCCGCGTACGGGTCGAGGTTCGTCAGCAGCCGGTCTGTGACCAGGTTGCCGAACGATGCGATCCGGACGACATCAGGGGCGTCCGAGCCGGACAGGATGTGCGGGGTATTCGTGACGAGGGAATTGAAGTCCTGGCTGGTGACCTTGACGGTGACGTTGCCATGCCTGGCGTGGAAGGCCTTGCCCAGCGCGGTGAACAGGGGGACGTCCGGGGTCGAGACCAGGATGTTCAGCGTGGCCGGTGCGGTGCCCACGCTGGTGCTGGCCGCTGCGGGCGAGGACGCGGGCGCGGGCGAACTCGTCGCGGCGCCGGGAGCGCAGGCGGCCACGGCGAGCGCGGCGGATGTGATCGTGATGGCTGAGAGAGCGTTGCGGCGCCCGGCGCCGGGACGCATCCGGACGATCTTCATGAAGACCCCTTCGTCGTTGTCACGGCGAGGCTGTCAGGGCGAATTGGCCAGCCTCGCTACTGCATTTCCCCGGGAGCGCGGACGGCTTCCCGGCGGGTGAATTCATGGTCCACGTACGACGCGGCGACGCCTATCGCGTCCTGAGCGTCCGACATGACGCCACGCATCTGAAAGAATCCGTGAACCTGGCCGGCGTAATCGTGCTGCGCGACCCCGACATCCTCGTCGCGCAGTCGCTGCGCGTATTCCTGGGCCTCCGAGCGCAAGATGTCGTGCTCGGCCGTGATGATCACCGCTGGGGCGACGCCCCGGAGGCTGTAGGCGTGAAGCGGTGACACGTACGGGCAATCCCGCAGGTGCGGCTCGGGAACATAGGCGTCCCATATGTATCTGATGCGGTCGAATGTCACCGTCCCGAAGTCCGGCTGGTTCAGGAAACCCGCGTACCGGGTCCGGAATGCGCGCTTGTAGCGCGTATTCATGTGGCTTTCCAGCATCGGGTAGACGAGCACCTGAACGGCTATGTCGATCTGCCGGTCACGTGCCTTGAGAGCCGCGGCCGCGGCGAGGTTCCCGCCGGAGCTGTCCCCGGCCACGGCCACCTGGCCGAAGTTTTCCGCCGACCACTCGACGGCGGCCCACACGTCGTCGAACCCGGCGGGAAAGGGGTGCTCCGGGGCGAGCCGGTAGTCCACCGCGAGGACAGAGCAGCGCGCGCGGTTGGCCAGGGCGCGCGCCACGCCCTCGTAGCAGTCGAGGTCGCCGTGCATCCACCCGCCGCCGTGCACCCAGACGAGAACGTTCCCGGCGGCGTTGTCCGGATAGCAGCCGTCCGCCGGCGGCGGAGCCGGGCGGTAGAGCCGGGCCGGGACGCCGGCGACGCTCATCGCGTCCACCGCCGCCACGCGTTCGAGGTCACCGCGCACGGCCAGCGCCTCTTCCCGCGTCTCGCGCCGCAGCATCTCGATATCGCGCGTCCAGCCCGGCGAGGGGACGGACCTCTCGAAGTAGCGGCGCACCTCGTCGTGCGGCACCGGCATCGCACGCTCGGCCGGCTCGTTCATCGTGCCTCCGGGTCCGGGTGCGGGTGCGGAGTGCGGGGTGCGGGGTGCGGGGTGCGGGGTCGCCCGGGAGGGCGAGCACAAAACAATCTGGTTAGTCAGTCAGTTTTAGAAACCCTACTGGTTGGCCAGTCAGTTGTCTAGGATGGGACGGCAGGGAATCAGCGGACTCGCAGCAAGGGAGATCACCCGCCGATGACGAAGGCCCGGGCTGTTACGAAACGGTCATCGCCGCGGGGGGACGCGCGCAAGAAGCGGATCATCGAGGTCGCTACCGGCATGTTCGCCCGCAACGGCTCGCGCGGCACCACCCTCAGCGACATCGCCGCCGCCGCGGGCGTCTCGCAGGCGGGGGTGGTCTACCACTACGGCACGAAGGAAGAGCTCTTGCACGCCGTCCTCGACTACCGCGACCAGTTCGAGGACACCCAGCTCTGGCAGCTCGGCCCCGACCCCGGCCTCGGCATCTTCGACATCATCTCCGGCATCGTCAGCAGATGGGCCGACTACCCGGACATCGTCGGCCTGCTCGCCGTCCTGCTGGCCGAGAACGTGGCGGACGACGGGCTGCTCCGCCCGCGACTGCGCCGCAACTACCAGCTGACCATCGAGCGGATCGCTGGCACGCTGCGCAACGCCCAGCAGCGGGGCGAGATGCGCCCGGACGCCGACCCCCGCCTGACCGCGACCGAAATACTCGCGTTCCTCAGCGGCCTGGAACTTGCCTGGCTGGTATCGCCGGACATTCCCGCGGCCGAGACCGCCTCCCGGTGGGCGGCCAACCAGGTCGCGCAGCTCCGCGTTCCCTGACGGCCGTCCCCGGCGGCTGGCCGCCGGGGACGGCCGGGCGCCGAGCACCCCGACCGCACCGATGACGATTGCCGGGTGCTGCTCAGCTGGCGCGAAGTGGTGGAGGGCGCCTTGGGCCGCGGCTACCCGTGATCGTCATTTCCACACCGCCTTGAAGGTCCAGTCGGTGAGCCTTTCGGGTGTGGCGATGGCGTTGCCGTTCAGGTCGGTCATGGTGACGGCGACGCCTGAAGTGAGCGACCGCCAGCCGCTGGTGGTGTAGGCGCTGATTTCGTCGAAGTAGACGATCCCGAACTGGGCCAGCGCGGGGAGGGGCGGCTGCTGGAAGTTCCCGCCGCGTGAGACGCCCGCGAGGGCGGCGGTGGCAGGGGGAAGTCCGGTGTCAACCGTGAAGCTCATGGTCTGCCCGGTGGTCTCGTTGGCGAAGAAGTAGTTCGCTCTGCCGGGCGGCTGGGTGTCGAGGCACATGGAGCCGCTGATCACATCGCCGGGGGAGACCGGCAGGTTGACGTTCCCGACGAATTCTGCCCAGAGCTGGCTGGTGACTTTGTTGGCTGAGTCGACGGTCATGTTGACGTGGACGTCGAGCCCTCCTTGAATCGAGGTAAGAGTGGCGAAGGTGCGGAACAGGTTGGGGTCGGGGCCGACCGGCGGGTTAGGGGTGTACTGCAGGTCGGGAACCGTCCAGGTGAGGAACAGGGCGGTGAACGGCGCCCCCGAGATGTCGAGCTCGTAGCCGCACGACTCGTAGGGTGACAGGTAAAAAGACCCCGAAGGCGGAGCTGCGGGGGTGACCGGTGTCCTGGTCGCCGTTGCGGGCTCGAACTGCGGCTCGAGATGCTCGAAGTTGCGATAGCGGCGCGCCTTCCGCTCCCACAGCGCGGCCATGCCCGGCTGGGCCTGCGGGTCAGGCCGCAACGGCAGCCCGTGCCTCTTCAGGTCCTTCTCGGCGGCAGTGAACGGGTCGAAGTCCTTTGGCGGAGGTGGGCAGAGCCGCACCTCATTCCTGCCGGAGGTTTCCTGTCCAGTCATGGCACTCTCCTTCCCAATAGCCGGTCCGGCATCACTTCCTCCAGGACGCCCCGCGGCAGGCCATCACAGCACGCCAGCTAGCCGCCACTCTGGAAGCACTCGGATTCGTTCCGCCGCTAAGCCGGCCCCTGGGCAGCGGTAATTGCCTCACTCTCTCAGAGCCGCGTTCTTCGCGGCTGATACAGCATCGTTCCGCAGCCCTGGATCTGGAACAGCGCCGGCTCTATTCGGCGCGCGGCGCGGTGGCCGGGGCGCCGGTCGGCACCGGGAACGGTACGACGTGAGGGTCGATGTCGATCTCGCCGGGGCGGGCGCCCCACCGGCCCTGCCGCAGCGTGAGGTCATCCAGCGGGCCGGACGGCGACGTGTCGGCACCAGCCGCCGGGCCGCCCCGGGGGAGGCCGCCCCCAGCACCGCCGCACCGGTCACGGCCGCGCCCCCGCGCCCGGCCGCGCCCCCGGGCCCGCGGGGCCGCCCTCCCCCCCCGGTGTCACCGTCCACGTGGCCGTCGACCAGCCGCACCGTCCGCTTTGGGCGGGCAGCAGCACGTTGTCGGCCACGGTGAGGTCATCGAGCAGGTTGAAGAACTGGAATACCATGCCGACCCGGGTCCGGCGGTACCGGGCCAGCCGGGTCTCGCTCAGCGCGTCGACCCGTTGCCCAGCCACGGTGACCGTCCCGCTGGTCGGTTTGTCCAGCCCGGCCACCAGGTTCAGCAGCGTCAACTTCCCGCTGCCGGACGGCCCCATGACCGCGACCGCGTCCCCGGCGGCCAGGGCCAGCCCGACCAGCGCGGCCGTGGTGGCCATGGTGAGCACCACGAAGATCACCACGGTCTGCACCAGCCGCCGGGCCGCGCCGGCCGACGCCGCCTTGAGCACCGCGCCGCCGGTCACGGCTGGCTCATCCCGGCCGGCCACCACCACAGCATCTGCCACAGCAGTCCCAGGCCGCAGGCCTTGCCCGCCGCCTGGAACGCCAGCGTGTGCGGGTCGAGGCCGATGGTCGTGAAGTCGGGTACGTGCAGGCCGCCGCCGATGGCGCCCGGGGACGGATAACCGGTGATCCCATGCGCGCGCATGCACTCCGCCTGCTTCAGCCCCTTAAGTGCCATCGCACGATAGCGCGCCGCGGGGTGCCCGCCGGTGACCGCCAGCTTCAGGCAGGCGCGGAACGCCGCGTCATAGCCGGGGCTGGTCAGCATCCCGGCGGGCGGGCTCAGCGGGTGGACCAGCGTGCCCCCGGGGCCCAGCTTGAGGATGGGGAAGTCCGGCACGCCGTGCGAGCGCATGCACCGGGAATGGGTGAGCGCCTGCTGGTACAGCGCGTGGCCCGGCGAGGCCGCGGGTCCCGGGGAGCCGCCGCCGCCGGCCCCGGCCAGCAGCACGGTCCCGGCCAGCACCATGGCCAGCCGGGCCGCCCGTTGCCGCTTGCCGCGGCCACGTGCCCGCGCCCAGCGGGCGGGCCTCACCGCCCCGCCGCTCACCCGTGTCTGCCGGGCAGCCCCGGCTGCCTGGCTCCCGGCCCTGGCAGTGCTCATGTGCTGCCGCGCACCTTTCGTCATGATCCGGGGGCATAAACCCAGCCCGCCCGCCGCGAGCGGTGCCGCGGCGGGCAGTGGCCGCCGGTGGTTCCGTTCATCAGCTATGTCCTCCGGTTGGGCGGGTGACGCGGGCCGGGGATGCCCGGCCGCCGCCACGTGGTGGCCGGTGCCCACCAGGGCCAGGTTTACTGGGCGGCAGGTGACAGCACGGTCACAGGCGTTGTGACCGGGCTGTCACCCAGCGGGCCGCGTGATGAGGGCCTGGGCCTGGGCGCCGACGACTACCTGCCCAAGCCGTCCGACTTCGCCGGGCTGCTACCCGGTGCGTCACCGCAGGCGGACCGGCTCCCGCAGCGGCCGGCGCAAAGCATTGTTCACCCGCTGATCACCCGGTGGCTGCCGGCGCGTTCCGGGCGCCAAAGCCGGTCTCGCGAGCTGAGCGCCGGCCTGACCGCTGCTGCTGCAGTCATAGCCACGTCATGTACCGCTGAACTACCTATTGCCAGGCGCGGGCTTTCCCCCCGGGCGGCCATGGATAAGGATGCTGCTGGAGGGCCAGAATCAGCAGTCTGCGGAGGCCTGCCCGCCCGGCAGGGAGCAAGGGGTTGCAATGCCGTGGTTTCCGGAATTCGTCAGTGCCGTGGAGTTGGTGCGCAGGCAGACCCGCGCCGTGGGTCTGGCCGATCCGGTCACGCAGTACTTCACCGCGCTGCATGAGGGCGACCCCCGCGCCCTGGAGGAGGCCTGGCCGGGCGAGGTGGTGATTTACGATCCCCGGGCCGGCGAGGTCCGCGGCCACCGGCAGGTGCGGCGGTTCATCAGCCGCAACTTGTCCTGGCTGTCCGGGCTACACGCCCGGACCGAGACCGTGGCCGCCACCGTCGCCGGCGGCCGGGCCGTGGTCGAACTGCTGGCCCATCTGGACCACAAGGGGCGGGAGCTGGCCTGGCCGGTGGTGGTCGCCGCCGAGTCCTCAGACGAAGAGTCGGTGGTGTTCCGTACCTACTGCAGCCAGTGGCCGCTCGACGAGCAGCGCCACGTCCGGCCGCCCATCCTCAAGCCCGGGGACGCCCGCCCGGGTGATGTCGTCCGCCGCTACCTGGCCGCGCTGGCCGCCGGTGACACGGAGACGGCGGTAAGCACCTTCGCGCCGGACGGGTACTTCCGCGGCCCCTTCGGCCCGCGCCAGGTCCACCGTGGCACCGTTGCGCTCCGCTCGTTCTTCACCCGGTGCTTCAGCGCGGGCGGCATCGGCCTGCAGCTTTGCGCGGTGACGGACGACGGGGTGCGCTGCGCGCTGGAATACAACTGCCTGCGCTGGGGCAGCCACGACCTGCCGCCGCAGGCGGGACTTGGCGTCTACGAACGCGGTCCGGACGGGCTGCTGGCCGCGGTCCGCGTGTACGACGACGTCGAGGCGCCCGCCGGCATCGCCGAGGCGGCCGGGTGGTGACCGGCGGCCAACCACCTGAATCGATCGGCGGCCGGCGCGGTGGTGGTGGCCGGTTGTCAGGACCACCCTGTTGCTGAAACGATGGGCGGGTGAGGCTGGGTATCCTATGCGGGGGCGGCCCCGCCCCGGGGATGAACTCAGTCATCTCTGCCGCCACGATCGAGGCCCGCAACTCCGGGTGGGACGTCCTCGGGATCATGGACGGCTTCCAGCACCTCATCGCGGGCCGGATCGAGGAGGCGCGGCCCCTGTCCATCACGGACGTGTCGAGAATCCACGTCCAGGGCGGGTCTATCCTGCGGACCTCACGGGCCAACCCGACGGTGCGGGACGAGGACGCCGCCGACCCGGGCTGGAGGCTGCGCGCCTGCCTCGAGTCGCTGCGGAAGCTGGGAATCGACGCGCTCGTGACGATCGGCGGGGATGACACCGCGTTCTCGGCGTCACGGCTGGCCGGGGCGGCAGGCGGGGGCCTCTGCGTGGCGCACGTGCCGAAGACCATCGACAACGACCTGCCGCTGCCGGGCGGCGCGCCGACCTTCGGTTTCGAGACCGCCAGGAGCGTGGGGGTTCAGCTCGTCAACAACCTGATGACCGACGCCATCACCACCCAGCGGTGGTACCTGGTGGTGGCCATGGGCCGCTCGGCCGGCCACCTGGCCCTGGGCATCGGAAAGTCGGCCGGGGCGACCCTCACGGTGATCGCCGAGGAGTTCCCCCGCGACGAGCCCATCCGGCTTTCCCACCTGGTGGATGTCATCGAGACCTCGATGCTCAAGCGGATCGCCCATGGCCGTCCCTTTGGCGTGGCCGTGCTGGCCGAGGGCATCGGCCTGCGCCTCCCCCAGGAGGAACTCCAGCAGGCCATGCCGGAGGTCGAGCGAGACGAGCACGGCCACGTCCGGCTGGCCGAGCTGGAGCTGGACCGCCTGCTGGCGAAGCAGGTCAAGGACCGCTTCAAAGAGCGGGGGCGCAGCGTCACGGTCGAGGGCAAGAACATCGGCTACGAACTCCGGTGCGCGCCGCCGATCCCGTTCGACATCGAGTACACCCGCGACCTCGGCTACGGTGCGATCGACTACCTGAGGCGGGCGCTGACGGGCGGTGAGGCCGGCGGCATGATCACGATCCAGGCGGGGCATATGGTAGCGCTGCCCTTCGGGTCGTTCAGCGACCCCGAGACGGGACGGGTACGGATCCGGCTGGTAAACGTCGAGTCGAGCTCGTACCGGGTGGCCCGCGAGTACATGATCCGGCTGGATCCGGAGGACCTTGAGGATCCGGAGCGGCTCCGCCCGATCGCAGCGGCCGCCGGGCTCACGCCTGAGGCATTCCGCGACCGGTACGGCCAGCTGGCCAAGGGCCGAGCCGCCGGGCGGCACGGCCAGCCGCATCGACCGGAGCCGTTGGGTGAGCGGATCGGCGGGTGAGTGAATGGGTCTTGTTCATGCATCCGCCGCGATGAATTCATCGCGGCCGTGGCCGACGGGCAGCCAGCCGGGAGCGTTCACGAAGCGGCTGGCGGAACCCAGGCCGCCGGGTCCAGGGATCCATCGATGGCGGCCCGGGCCACGTCGGTGAGACGGAGGTTGTGGTCGCGGGCGTAGCCACGCAACCGGGTGAAGGCTTCGGAGAGGTTGACACCGGCGCGTTCGGAGATGACGCCTTTGGCCTGCTCGATCACCACGCGGCTGGTCAGGGCGGCAGAGAGCTGCTCGTTGAGGCGCTGGGCCTCGGCCGCGACCCGGTGCTGGAGGATGCTCAACGTGGCCAGATCGGCGAAGGCCCTGGCCACGATCACATCTGACTCTCCCATCGGCACGCGGCTGACGCTGAGCAGGTTCAGCGCGCCGAGCGTAACCTCACGCACCCGCAGGGGCAGGGCGATCGCCGACCGGAACCCGCTGGCGGTGGCGGCTGCGGAAAACGACGGCCACCGGGAGGTCGCGGTGTCCAGGCTCTCGTGCTCAACCGGCCGGCCGGTGCGGAAGGCGTCCAGGCAGGGGCCTTCCTGCGCCTGGAGCTCGAAGAGCTCCAGCAGGCGCATCGCCTCGCTGGAGGAGGCCACCAGACCCAGGCTGCCGTCGGGAGCAGCCAGCATGACCCCGGCCGCGGAGATACCGAGCAGGTTCACGCACCGGTCCGTGAGCCCGGTCAGCAGATCAAGGATGTCGTAGTCATCGACCAGGGTGTCGGCCATCTCAACCAGCGACCGGACCACGTCAGCTTCCCGGGTCATTTCCACCCACTCTCCTCAAGCATCCGTCGGTCCGCCACCCGGGGCGGTCCGCCCGGGCGGCCTGCTTTCATCGTAGCGGCGGCCGGCGCGCCGCCCGTGAAAGCGTTCACTCCAGCCGCAGCCTGCGGGCGATGACGTCCTCGGCCACATCGGTGAGCTGGCGGTCATTGCTGAAGGCGTAGGCCCGCAGGCGGATCAGCGCCTCGGCGATGCTGATCCGCTGCTGGACCGAAACGATGCCGGCCGCGTTGTGCACCGCGAAGTGGAAGTTGGCGCCGCTCTGCAGTTCCCGCGCCACCGTACCGGGGGGCGCCCCGGCCTGGACATCCAGCACCCAGCGGGCGGCCACGTCGGCCACCAGGAGCGCGTCGGCATGCCGTTCGCCGGTCAGCGGGCCGGGCGCGTCCCGGTAGAGGTTGATCGACCCGAGGCGTACCGAGCCCACCCGCATCGGGATTCCGAAGACGGCCCGCACGCCAGCTTCCAGCGCCGCCGGGGCGAACGCCAGCCAGCGGCGGGTGGCCGGGTCGGCCAGGTCGGGCTCGGTCACGACCTGGTTCTGCTGGTAGGCGTCTACGCAGGGGCCTTCGCCGAGCGTGTACTGCAGGTCCTCGATCAGGTGGCTCACCTCGTCGCTGGCGCCCAGCGACCCCCGCGGGACGTCACCCGACATGAGCATCACCCCAGCGCCGGTCACGTCCACGATCTTTGGCATGGCCGCGCACAGCCGGGCGGAAGTCCACGCATCCCCGTCGGTGGGCAGCTCGGCCAGGATCCGGTGCAGCCGGTCACCGGCCATCAGGCACCCACGATTCCAGGCCCGGGGCCGCGGCCTACCGGCCGCGGCATCGGGCGCTGATTCACCTGCTGCCTCCTCCGCCCAGCAAGGAAGGCGTCAGCAGGGACCGGACTCAACGCCGTTTCCAAAGGCCCGGGCCGCCGGGCCCGTGCCGCACCCCACGCTACGCCACAGCCAGGCCACGCCAGACCACGGCGGCTGACCATCGACAGGGCGACGCGGGCCGGGAAACACGCGGCCAAGGGTAGCGGATCATGGCCACCGCCGGCGGGATGGACGGGTGCGCTCAGGTCGCGTCCATGACCGAGCGGTGCCGTTGCCGCGCCGCCTCTGTCTTGAGATCATCGTGCAGGCGCATGTGCAGCCGGGTCGTGGTGCCCGCCTGACCGGTTCTCGCCTGGACAAGATCACAGACTTCGTTCACCAGCCACAGGCCCTCACCGCCCAGCGGCAGCTCAGGCCGGATCCGGTGCCCCGCGAGCGGATCGGTGATCTGGCCGGTGTCAGCCACCTGGCAGATGATCTCTTCCTGGGTAGCCCAGACCTGCACCGTTCCGCCGCCGTCGGTGTGGCGCAGGGTGTTGGCGGCGAGTTCGCTGACCGCGAGGACCAAGTCGGCGATGCGCGGCGGGGTGAGCCCCGCCCCGCTGGCCCGGCTCGCCACGAAGCTGCGAACGGCGCGCAGGTCGTCAACGTAGCGCAGCACGACGGCGTGCGCGGGCGGGCCGGGCAGCGCCTCGTTACACCGCGGCGGAAGCTCCGGCGGCCCCAGGTAGCTGGCACTGGGTGCCTCATGCTGGCCGTTGATGACGGCCGGGTGCGTGCTGGCGGCATCGGCAATAACCGATCCGGGAAGCCCGGCACGGTCGTAAAGGCAGAAGAAAGTAGCTGGGCGGTCGTGGAAAGCCAGGTTGATGAGCGCCTCGTGCCTGATTGCCTCCCGCGTCTCGGCAGCCGTGCGGCCGGGCCATATCGGCTCACCAATGCAGCAGGCATGCTGGCCACGGTGCTTACGGGCCCACGCCAGCAGCGCCGGGATGATCCGCGCCGGGTTACGGCCCAGCGCCGCCATGTCAATCAGTGTCACATCCGCTGAGCTGTCACCCAGCTCACGGGTCATCAGCTGGTCCTCACGGTCAGGCACGGCAACGAGTACCGCCTCACCGCGGACCCGGCTGGCCTGAACGAGGTCGCGGACTGCCGTCCGATACTCGCCGCGACCGCGGTAAAACCACGCCAGGTGCCGGAACCGGTTACTGGACTCTGCGGTAACAGCCATCTCATCCCCACGCGCATCAGGGCCTGGCCACGCCCCAGCTGGCGGTACCGGAAGCCGTTACGCGGGGAAACAAAAAACCCAGGCCACGCCATACACCGCGAACTCCGCGGATGTGGCTGCCAGGGTCCGGAGCAACGATTCCAACATACCTCCCCTCCTGGCCGGCCGACGGCTGGGGGGAGGGGCCCTTCCCCGCACGCCGTGGGCCGCGCCTGCGGCCGGCCCACGCCGCGCCGGCCTCGATGCGCCCGGTGCCCAGCGGGTCTCTCCTTCGCTACACGATACTAGAAATCAATTTCTAGAAAAAATGGTACGGTGCTGGTGTGAGCAGCTGGGGCTTTCCGAGCGACCATGGGCGGGCGCTGCTGCTCCTCGCCGCCCGCGGCCCGGTCCCCCTCCACCTGATCGGGGCCCCATGGTGAAGTCCGGCACCGCTCCCACTCCCACCCTGGGCCTTTCCGCCCGGTCGGGGGACGGCATCACCATCGCCGAACTGACCGGTGAGCTGGACATCGTCAGCGCTCCGGTGCTGCGCGAGCAGCTCCGTGCCTTGCTCCGGCCTGGGTCCAGTCGGCTGGTGATCGACTTGTCCAGGGTCAGCTGCTGTGACGCCAGCGGGCTGGCCGTGCTGGTCGGCGCCGGCCGCCGCGCCCAGCTGCTGGGCGGGTTCCTGCGCCTGGCCGCGGTCTCGCCCGAGGCCGACCGGGCCCTGCGCAGCACCGGGCTGCACCGGCACCTCGCCAGCTTCGCCACGGTCAGCGCCGCCGCAACGATCGCCCCCGGTACCCCCGCGGCTCGGTGACCCAGTGCCAGCGGTGCCTGGCACACCCGCTCAGTACTCGAGTTCGGGCCGCAGTGACCCGCCGACGGTGTGCAGGTGCTGCAGGACCTGTGCATAGGAGCCGAAGAAGCTGGCTTCGTGGTAGGCGATGCCGTGCTGCTCGCAGAACGCCCGCACCGGTGCCTGGGCCTGCCGCAGGCTGGGCCGCGGCATGGACGGGAACAGATGATGCTCGATCTGGTAGTTGAGGCCGCCGAGGGCGGTGTCGACGAACCACCCCCCGCGGATGTCACGGGAGGTGATGACCTGGCGGCGGAGGAAGTCGAGCTTCTCATCCTCGCCCAGCACCGGCATGCCCTTGTGGTTGGGCGCGAACGAGCAGCCCAGGTAGACCCCGAACAAGCCCTGCTGGACGAGCACGAACACCACCGCCTGAACCGGGGACAGCACCAGGAAGACGGCGGCCAGATAGCCGGCCAGGTGCGCGCCGAGCAGCGCACCGTCCACCAGCTTGACCGCCGTCCCGCCCCGGGTGCCCAGCAGGGTCCGCACCCCGGCGACATGCAGGTGGAAACCTTCCAGCAGCAGCATCGGGAAGAACAGCCACGCCTGATGGGCGGCCAGCCAGCTGCCGATCCCGCGCCGCGCCCGGGCCTGGTCCCGGCTGAACGCGATCGCCCGGCCCCCGATGTCGGGGTCCCGGCCGACCTGGTTGGGGCGGGCGTGATGCCGGTTGTGCTTGGCCGTCCACCATCCGTAGCTGAGGCCGACGAGCAGGTTCCCGTGGATGCGGCCGATCAGGTCATCGGTGCGCTTGGACCCGGAGATCTGGCGGTGACCGGCGTCATGCCCGATGAAGCCGGTCTGGGTGAACATCACCGCTAGGAAGACCGCCACCAGCAGCTGCCACCAGGACCGGCCGAGCAGGAAGAACACGGCCCACCCAGCGGCCAGCAGGAGCAGGTTGACGGCGATTCTGACGCTGTAGTATCCGGGACGCCTGCGGAGCAGCCCGGCCGCGCGCACGCTCCGGGAAAGCTGGGCATAGTCGCTGCCCGGACCGCGGGGCGGCGCGCTCTGATCAGCCACGGGGGCGCGTTCGGCTACTGGACGGGCCGCGTCAATGGTCAACCTGGTCCTCCTGCGACGAGCGGTGCGCGGCCTGCGGTCAGCCGCTGGGGAGGTCACTGCCGCCGGCCGGGGCCGGCGAGGCCGGGCGGATAAGCGGCAGGCCCACGCGTTCCCGCGGGGGCCTGCCGCCTGCAGCCCGTCAGACGGCGTGAACCTGGTCCGCCTGCGGGCCCTTCGGGCCCTGGCGGGTGGTGTATTCCACCTTCTGGTTCTCTTCGAGGGTGCGGAAGCCGCCCATGTCGATCGCTGAGTGGTGCACGAATACGTCGGCACTGCCGTCGTCGGGAGCGATGAATCCGAAGCCCTTATCGGGGTTGAACCACTTTACGGTTCCCTGTGTCATCTGCTTGTCTCCTTCCAAGACGAGCGTGGATCCGCGCCCTCGCGCGGATCAGCTGCTGGTTGCCCGCCACCGGAGACGAATTAACAGCCAGACGGCATGGCGCCCATTGTCGAAAATGCGGGCGCTTGCACGAACCCACGTCCAACAACAACCTTTATTCCCAACGCCAGCTCGCGGCCGGTCTATTCCCCGGCTCCTCGCATCCTGGCGCCGGTGCCAGGGAGCGGGGCGGGCGGTCAGGTCTACCGCCTGCGGCGTCCCCGGTAGCCGGCGGACATGGCCACCGCGCCCCGGCCGGTGGCCGGGCTGGCCGTCGGCGCCGCCGTGGCGGCCGATGGCCTGATGGGCGCGAGCGGCACCGCCGGGGGGCCGGCGATGGAACGCAGCAGCCCCGAGCCGGGACTCACGCTGGCGGCCAGCGGGCTGACCCCCGCGCGGCGCATCAGCACCCGCACGTCGGCCGCCTGGGCCGGGCTCTGCACCGTGATCACCACGCCGTCCGCGCCAGCGCGGGCGGTCCGGCCGGACCGGTGCAGGTAGGCCTTGTGCTCGGCGGGCGGGTCCGCGTGGATGACCAGGTCGATGCCGTCCACGTGGATGCCACGGGCAGCGATGTCCGTGGCCACCAGAACCCGCGCCGCGCCCGCGGCGAACGAGGCCAGGTTCCGTTCCCGGGCGCCCTGGCCGAGGTCGCCGTGCAACTCGACCACGGAGACGCCGGCCCCGGCCAGCTGGCGGGTGAGCTTCTGCGCCCCATGCTTGGTCCGGGTGAACACCAGCGACCGGTTGTCCCCGCCCGCCAGCGCGGCGACCACGCCCACCCGGTCCCCGGGCGCGATGGTGAGCAGGTGATGGACCATGGCGCCGGGCGCGGCGGTAGCCGAGTCCACCGAATGGACTGCCGGGTCGCGGAGGAACCGGCGCACCAGGACGTCCACCGCGTTGTCCAGCGTGGCGGAGAACAGCATCCGCTGGCCGTCGCGCGGGGTGGCCTCCAGCAGCCGCCGGACCACCGGCAGGAAGCCGAGGTCAGCCATGTGGTCGGCCTCATCCAGCACGCTGATCTCGACATCGCCCAGGTGACAGTGGCCCTGCTCGATGAGGTCGGCCAGCCGCCCGGGACAGGCGACCACGATGTCCACCCGGTTATGCAGGGCTGCTACCTGGGCGTTCTGCCCGGTGCCGCCGAAGATGGTGGCCACTGTGAGGTCTACTGCCCCGGCCAGTGGCGCCAGCACCGCCTGGACCTGGCTGGCCAGCTCCCGGGTGGGCACCAGGACCAGCCCGCGGGGGCGCCCGGCGCTGGTGTACCCATCGGCCAGCGCGGCCACCAGGGGAATCGAGAACCCGAGCGTCTTGCCGGAGCCGGTCCGGCCGCGGCCCAGGATGTCCCGCCCGGCCAGCGCATCCGGCAGCGTGGCCGCCTGGATCGGGAACGGTGCGGTGATGCCGGCTCCCGCCAGCTCGCCGACCAGGGGCCCGGGCACGCCCAGGTCGGCGAAGCTTGGCTGCAGGGTGGTCACGCTGGCCAACGGCCCGGCGGCCCCGGCCTCGTGCGCCTGATCATGCGGCGTGGGCGCGGGCTGCCCCGGTCGGCCCCGGCCGGCCGGGGCCGACGGGTCGCGTTCGGCCCGGCTACGGCGACGTCGGCGGGCATGCGGTACTTCGGGAAGAGCAAAGCTCAAAGGAATCTCTTTCGGATCTGGGATGGCCGCATTTCGCAGGCCACCACACGCGATCCGTGGGAACCAGCTCGCTCAGCAGCGAGGTACGACCGGCGCGCCCGGATGGCGGCGCCTCACGTTATGCCGTGTACCGGCAGCCTACCGCACCCGGTGGCGACGCCACCCAGCCCCGGCCGGCCGGGGCCTCTTCCTGGCCCGGGCGGCTACTTGAGCGACTGGCGCAGCGCGATGACCCGGTTGACGCTGGCCTGGAACGTCGGGTGGCTGAGGGTCCCGTTGTTGTAGGCCGTCACCAGTTCGCCCGTGGCCTGCTGCCCCTCGGTGACGTTCTGTGCGGAGGCGAGCATCAGGTCCATGCCCGCCTTGGCCGCGAACAGCGTGCGGTTCTGGATCGAGCCGTAGGACTTGAGCGCCCCGGCCTCCAGTGCATCGGTGATCGTGACGCCCTTGAACTGGAGCCGGTTCCGCAGCTCACCCTGTACGACGTTGGGTGAGAGCCCGGCGGGCCGCGCCCCGATCGACGGGTAGACCGCCCAGGACACCATCACGAGCTTGACTTTCGCCGTGATCGCGGCCTGGAACGGCGGTTCGTCGGTCCTGCGGATGGCCGGCAGCGACAGCGTGATGGTGACCGGCCGGAGGTCGGTGTTCTGGGTCGCCGTGGCCGCCCCGAGACCCGGGAAGTGCTTGGCCGTGGCGGCCACCTTGCCGGCCTGCTGCGCTTTGATCATGTTGCTGCCCAGGGCCGACACGACGCTGGGGCTCATGCTGTAGGAGCGCCCGAACTGGTCGTCGAAGTCGCCGGCCGCCCGGTACACGTCGAGCACGGGCGCGAGGTTGACATTCATGCCCACCCCGCGAAGGTTGGCCGCGGCGCCCTGGCCCGCCTCCGTGGCCAGCGTTTTGGCCTGGGACAGCGGGTTGGCGCCGATCTGCTTCTCCGACAGGTAGGGCCGCCCGGGCAGCCGGCGCACCTGGCCACCCTCCTGGTCGGTCATCAGCAGCAACGGTGCCCGGACCGGATTGCTCGCGCTGGCGTTCGCTTGGTTGAGGCGCTTGATGACGCTGGCGATCTGCGCTGGGCTGGAGATGTTCTGCCCGAAGAAGATCACCCCGGCGGCCTGGCCGTGCTGGATCAGCGAGATGAGGCTGGCGGGCGGGTTCAGCCCCGCATAGCTGTAGATCACCCGCTGGCCGGCCAGTTGCTGGGTCGACAGGCTCGGCGCGGCCGGCTGGCTGGCCGCCGCGCCAGTGGCTGTCACCTGGCCTGCATCCCGGGTACCGGCAACCGTCGTTGCGGCGTTTGCCGCCGCCATGGCCGGCAGGGCGGTGGCCACGACCAGGGCCGGGCCGCCAGCCATCAGCCACCGTGACTTGATCCGCATGGAGGGTCACCTCGATACCAGGGGAGTCATGGCCTGCATGTTCCGCAGCCGCGCTAACGCCGGGAACAGGACCGGCATTCCCCTAGTCTCCCCGCTAATCGGGCATACGTCACAGGGGATCCGGGAGGCATCCGGCGGCCGGTATCACCCGCCCTGGGGGATGCGCCACCACGCGCCGCCGGCCAGTGTCTTCAGTATGACGCGCGCTGCGCCAGTCAGGCCAGCGCAAGGAGGCCTGCGCAGTGCGCCAGGAGCGGAGCCTCCGATGCGTAAGATCGCCATTTCCTGCGGCGTCGTCGGAGTGATCTTTCTTGCCGTGGCGGGGCTGCTCGCCTTCTGGATCACTCCCACGTTCATCGCGCGCCTGCAGGGCAACTCCAATACGGTACGAACCTACAACGGGCAGATCCGCACCATGCTGAACCCGGTGGCGCTGGCCCAGGGCAATTTCTCCGCGGCGATAAGGGCCGGGCTGCCCGAAACGCTGAGCCTGGCAGGTCAAGGTCCTGCAGACGTCGGGGAACACCGCGCTGGTGCGGGACGCGACCACGGTGACGACGTCCGGCCGGCGGATCGGCGGGATTTCGTCGCAGTACGCCATCAGCCGGACCACGTTCGAGGCGACCGCCAGCCACCCGAGTGGCTGGAGCGTCACCAACGCCAAGGGACTCACGGTCAACTGGCCCATCGGCGCGAAGCAGCAGAACTACACGGGATGGGTCCCCTTTACCGAGACGACCACGCCGCTGAAGTACGTCCGGCAGGAGCAGCGCGGCGGCATCAACACCTACGTGTACCAGGCGTCCGTCCCCGCCACGCCGATTAAGAACCAGCAGGTGCTGCAGAGCCTGCCGAAGACGCTGCCGGTGAGCCTGATCCAGGGCGGCGCCAAGGTGGGGCTGATCCCGGCGAGCCTGGCCGCCAGCCTGGCGAAGGTCTTCCCGCACGCCACCACGATCCCAGTCGGCTACCTCTACCAGAGCACGGCCACCTACTGGGTCGCGCCCGCGACCGGGATCGTCGTGGATCTCAGCGTCACCGAGAAGCAGGTGGGTGGCGTTGCGCTGCCCACCGGGAAGATCGTCCCCGTGCTTCCGGTGCTGTCCGACAGCTACCACGCCAGCCCGGCCAGCGTGCAAGCGGCGGCTGACGACGCGACCAACGGCAGCAACACCATCCAGACGTTCGGCACGACGCTGCCCATCGTCGCCGCCGTGGTCGGGTTCGTGCTGCTCGCCCTGGCGGTCATCTTCTGGATGCGCGGCCGCAGGCACGGGGTGGCCGGCCCCACCCCCGAGGTCGGCGGAACCGCCCCGCAAGCGCCGCGCACTGGCGCCCGCGGTTGACCCCTGCAGCCAGGTCAGTGCGCAGCGGTCCGGGCCGGTGGTGCACGCCACCGGCCCGGACGGTGACCACGCGGCAGTAGGGGCGGGCCGTCGGCCACCGCGGCTCGTCCAGCACGGCGGCGGCGTCGAACTGGCCCGGGCTCTGGATCAGCCGGGCCGCCAGGCCGGTCCGGCCGGTCTGGTGTGCGGCGCCGAGCCCGGCGCCGTTGTCACCGGCCGGGCGGCCCGCTGAGCCGGCTCCCTCACTCAGGACAGTCTGCCTGGCGCCGGCCGTTCCGGCCCGTCGCGCTGCCTGGCGCCGGCCGTTCCGGCCCGTCGCGCTGCCTGGCGCCGGCCGTTCCGGCCCGTCGCGGGACTGGTCCCGCTGAACCTTTCACGCCCCTGGCCGCAGATCTGCAGGACAATCCGCCGGATCCTTGCGGAGCTGCGGTGAGCCGTTCTTTCCTGGGTAAGCTGCCGCAAATTTTCGATAGATTTCGGGAGGAGAGGCTCATGAAAGCTTGGCGTGCTTCCGGTCTGTTAGCCGCGGGGACGGCCGCCCCGCGGCGCCGGCGGGCGTACCGCGGGCTGGCGGCCGGCGCGGTGACCGGCCTGCTGGCTGCCGGGTTCGCGTCGTTGGCGTCGCTCGCGTCGCTCGGTTCAGCAACGTCCGCCGCCGCGGCGGGTACGCCGTTGCGTACCCTCGCCGAGGCGCAGGGCCGGTACATCGGTACCGAGGTGACGGGGAGCATGCCGTCGAACGCGACGATCGCGAATCTGGCCGGGCAGCAGTTCGACATGGTGACCCCGGGCAACGAGATGAAGTGGGACACCACCGAGCCGTCCAACGGCAGCTTCAACTTCGGCCCAGGCGATGCGATCGTCTCCTTCGCGAACGCCCATGGCATGCGGGTCCGCGGGCACAATCTGGTCTGGCACAGCCAGCTCCCGTCGTGGGTGTCCAGCCTGCCGCTGAGCCAGGTGCAGTCGGCGATGGAGACGCACATCACCACCGAAGTGAGTCACTACCGGGGCCAGATCTACGCCTGGGATGTGGTGAACGAGCCTTTCAACGACGACGGGACGCTCCGTAACGACGTCTTCTACCAGGCCATGGGGCAGGGTTACCTGGCCGATGCGCTGCGCACCGCGCACGCCGCCGACCCGAACGCCAAGCTGTACCTGAACGACTACAACATCGAGGGCGAGAACGCCAAGAGCAACGCCATGTACAACCTGGTGTCGTCGCTGAAGGCCCAGGGTGTTCCGATCGACGGCGTGGGCCTGGAGAGCCACTTCATCCTGGGCCAGGTGCCCTCGTCGATGCTGGCCAATATGCAGCGGTTCGCCGCCCTGGGCGTGGACGTCGCGGTGACCGAGCTGGATGACCGGATCCAGCTCCCAGCCAGCAGCGCCAACCTGCAGCAGCAGGCGAGCGACTACGCCACCGTCGTCCGCGACTGCCTGCAGGTGTCCCGCTGCGTGGGCGTGTCGCAGTGGGGCGTCGGCGACGCCGACTCCTGGATCCCCGGCACGTTCTCCGGGTACGGCGCGGCCACCATGTTCGACCAGAACTACCAGCCGAAGCCGGCCTACACCGCGGTCCAGCAGGCCCTCGGCGGCAGCAGTTCACCGCCGCCGACCAGCCCGCCGCCGACCAGCCCGCCGCCGACCAGCCCGCCGCCGACCAGCCCGCCGCCGACCAGCCCGCCGCCGACCAGCCCACCACCGACCAGCCCACCACCGGGCGGCAGTTGCCACGTCAGCTACACGCCCAACAGCTGGCCGGGCGGTTTCACCGCCAACGTGATCATTACCAACAACAGCGCCGCGACCATCAACGGCTGGACGCTGACCTTCACGTTCCCTGGTGACCAGAAGATCACCAACGCCTGGAACACGACGGCCACCCAGTCCGGCGAGAGCGTGTCGCTGAAGAACGTCAGCTACAACGCCACGATCAGTCCCGGGGGCAGCCAGACGATTGGCTTCCAGGGAACCTACGGAGCCAGCAACACCACACCGGCGAGTTTCGCGCTCAACGGCACCACGTGTAGCTGATCACTCCGCGAGCCCGGCGGCGGTCCCAGGGCAGCCCTGGGGCCGCCGCCGGCGCCACTCATTAGGATCCCGGTATGAGTCGCGTAGCCGTCATCGGCGCTACCGGGCACATCGGCAGTTACCTGGTACCCCGGCTGGTGCTGGGCGGCCACGAGGTGATCGCGATGAGCCGCGGGCGGCGTGACCCGTACCACCCCAGCCCGCAGTGGGACGCGGTGAGGCGGATCAGCGTGGACCGCGACGCGGAGGACGCGGCCGGCACGTTCGGCGGCCGGGTCGCAGCGCTGGGCCCGGACGTCGTGGTCGACCTGGTCTGCTTCACCCCGGCGGCGGCGCAGCAACTGGTTGACGCGCTGCGCCCGGCCCGGCCGCTGCTGCTGCACTGCGGGACGATCTGGGTGCACGGCCCGGCGTTGCGGGTGCCGGTCACCGAGGACGAGCCGCGGACCGGCTACGGCGAGTACGGCACGGCGAAAGCGGAGATCGAGGCGCTGCTGCACCGCGAGACGCGCGCCGGCGGGGTGCCCGCGGTCGTGCTGCACCCCGGTCACATCAGCGGCCCCGGCTGGCCGGTCATCACCCCGGCCGGCAACCTGGATCCCGCTGTGTGGACCCGGCTGGCCACCGGCCAGCCGCTGGCGCTGCCCGATCACGGGCTGGGCGTGCTGCACCACGTGCACGCCGACGACGTGGCGCAGGCCTTCGAGCGCGCGCTGTCCCGGCCCGCGGCGATCGGGGCCAGCTTCCACGTGGTGGCCGAGCAGGCGATGACGCTGCGCGGGCTGGCCGATGGCGTGGCCCGGTGGTTCGGCCGCGAACCCGTCCTGCACTTCGTGGACTGGGCGGAGTTCGAGCGGCAGGCCGGGGCTGAGCACTCCGGGATCACCCGCGAGCACACCTTCCGCAGCATCACCGCGAGCATCGCCCGGGCCCGGGAGGTGCTCGGCTACGCACCCCGGTACAGCTCCCTGGATGCGCTGCGCGAAGCGCTGGCCTGGCTGGTCGCTCACGGCCAGGCCGACCTCGGCGGCCAGCCGTTCCCGGGCTGAACCGTCCGGCTGGCCAGCACCCCCGGGCGGCCGTTATGAATCGGGCGTGATGGCTAGGGCCACGCTTTCGCCCGGCGCGCGGCCGCGGTGGCGCAGGGCCTGCACGGCGCGGTAGACGGGCAGGATCAGGATCCGGTCGAGCCGGTACTTGCGGGCCATGAGCCGCTGCGCCCGCGCCGTCTGGCCGGGCGGCAGCAGCTGGGCCCGGGCCGGCACCGGGGTGCTGCGCAGGTGCCCGCTCGCGGTGCACTCGGCCACGGTCACCGAGGGATCGCGGCTGATCCGCTGGACCTTGTACGACCCGGCGTCGGTGACCACCAGGAGCGTGCCGGCGTCGCGGACGAACCAGACCGCGGTGGCCACGCCGGTGCCGTCCCGCCGGAACGTGGTGAGGCTGAGGTACTTGCCGTTGAACTGGTTCATCGTCCTCAGCCTCACCGGCCCGGCCGTGGCGGCGGAAGGGCCGGACGGCTCCCCCTCCCGGGACCAAGTCCCCCGCCATCCGGGCGTGGCGGTGGGCCGGGTCGGCGGGTGGGCGGTGGGCCGTCGGCGGGCGTTGGGCGGTGGGCCGTCGGCGGGCGTTGGGCGGTGGGCCGGCGTTGGGCGTTGGGCGGTGGGCCGGCGTTGGGCGTTGGGCGGTGGGCCGGCGGCGGGCGTTGGGCGGTGGGCCGGCGTTGGGCGTTGGGCGGTGGGCCGGCGGTGGGCGTTGGGCGGTGGGCCGGCGGCGGGCGTTGGGCCGGCGGCCCGGGCGGGTTCGACGCCATTCTTAAATTAATTATCTTAGTAGAATAGTATTGGTCCTGCCCGTGGCGGACGCCGGGGCCGCGGCGTCCGCCACCCCGGAAAATCGTTGGGAAATTCTGGTGTTTTATTCCATAAATGAAAATTGTTATGCGGGAATTTCCTGCTAAGCCCGACCCAAAGCCGTAGCGTAGGTCGCCAGTAGGCAGCCAAGGGGAGGGGGCGGCCAAATGCGGCCTATCATCTCATTCGGTGTGTCGGCGTGGGCGCACGCCGGGGGCGGGCTCGGCCGGGGATGGCGACGGATCACCGCGGCCGCCGCCGCGCTGGCCGCCGCGCTGGCGGTCACCGTGGTCGGCGGCGTCCCGGCCGCGTCGGCGAGCCAGGACGAGGCGGTGATCGTCACCTCTTCGGGGCTGTTAAGCCCGGTGGCCGCCGTGCTCCAGGTGGGCGGCACGGTCGTGACCCGGTTCGACATCATCAATGGCGTGGCGGCGCTGGTTCCCGCCCTCCTGGAGCCGGTGCTGGCGGCGCTGCCGGGCATCACGGTGACCCCGGACAGCCAGGTGACGGTGGCGTCCGCGACCGGGGCGCCCGCGACCGAATCGACCGCCTCGCATACGCCCTCCGACGCGTTTCTCGCCGGGACCGGGGCCACCCGGCTGGCGGGCCAGGGCGACACCGGCCAGGGCGTCACCGTGGCCGTGCTCGACACCGGCATCGACAACCTGCCCGACTTCGCCGGGCGGCTGGCCGGCGGGGTGGACCTGAGCGGCGGGAACAGCCCGTACCAGGATGGCTACGGCCACGGCACGTTCGTGGCCGGCCTGATCGCGGGCAACGGAGCCTCGTCGGGCGGCCAGTACCAGGGCGAGGCACCCGGCGCGAAGCTCCTGTCGATCAAGGTGGCGAGGGCGGACGGTGACACTCACCTCAGCACCGTCATCTCGGGCCTGCAGTGGGCCGTCCATAATCAGCGCCAGTACGGGATCAAGGTCCTGAACATCTCGCTGGGCTTCAGGCCCACCCAGTCCACCATCCTCAACCCGGTGGACCAGGCGGTCGAGGCGGTCTGGCAGGCCGGCATCACCGTGGTCGCCTCGGCCGGTAACGCCGGCCCGTTCAACGGCACCATCCTTTCTCCCGGCGACGACCGGCTGGTGATCACGGCCGGCGCCCTGGACGACATGGGCACCGCCGACCCCGGCGACGATGAGATGAACGACTTCAGCAGCGCGGGCCCCACGTCGCCGGACGGCTGGGTCAAGCCCGACCTGGTCGCCTCCGGGCGGTCGGTGGTGAGCCTGGCCGCGCCCGGCTCGACCATCCACAGCAGCTACCCCACGGGACAGGTTGGCGCGGCGAATTTCGCCGGCTCGGGAACGTCGTTCTCCGCCGCGATCACCAGCGGCGCAGTCGCGCTGATGCTGGCCGACAACCCTGGCCTCACCCCGGACCAGGTGAAGGCCCGGCTGCTCGGCACGGCCAGTCCCGGCCCGGCCGGCAACCCGTTCCTGGACGGCCACGGGTCGCTCAACGCCTATGCCGCGGCCACCTCGGGCGCGATGGATCTCAGCCAGTCGGGGATCGTCCTGCCTCCGCTGCTGGGTCTCCCGGTCTCGCTCTCGCCGACCCGCCCGTTCGACACGTGGAACACCCGGCTGTGGTCGGGGCTGGCCCCGAGCGCGGCACCGTTCAGCGGCCCGTCCTGGAACGGGCTGGCCTGGGACGGCGCCGCGTGGAATGGCTGGGTGTCGAACGGCTGGGCGTGGAACCAGTCGGCCTGGGCCGGTGCCCTCTGGAGCGGCACCTTGTGGAAGGGCTCAGCCTGGGATGGCACCCCGTGGAGCGGCTCTCTGTGGGGCGGCGCCGCCTGGGGGTCGGACTGGGTCAGCAAGTGCTGGAACGGTGACTGACGGGCGGACGGGCCATGACGATGCCGCCTCTCACCCGGGCCCTAGTGACCGCTGCGGTCGCGGGTGGGGTGCTTACCCTGTTCGCCGCTGCGTGGTGGCAAACGGCGGCGGTGCGCATCAGCCCCGGACAATGGGCCGTGGCCGCGGTGACCGGCCTGCTCTTCCTGAGCAGCTGGATCTGGCCGGTGGTCGTGTTCCGTGGCGGCGAATCCGAGACGTTCAATATGGACGAGGGCTTCTTCGTGATGCTTGCCCTGCTCGAATCGCCGCTGGTCACCCTCGGGACGCTGGCCGTGGCCGCGGTGGCCGCGCAGGCCGTCAGGCGCCGCCCGGTGATCAAGTCGGCCTTCAACGCCGGGCAGGGTCTCGTCGCCGCGGGCCTGGGACTGGCGGTCAGCCACGCGGTCGCCGCGCCGTCGGCGTCCCTCACCGCGCGCCAGGTGGCCGCGGGCCTGCTCGGGGTGGCGGTGTACTTCCTGGTCAGCACGTTCCTGGTGGATAGCGTCGTGATCTCCCTGGGCACGGCGTGGCGGGAGTTCGCCGCCGATCTGCCCATCCAGGTCATGCTGGCCGGCGCCGGAGCGCTGACCGGCGTGGTGCTGGCGCTGTCCATCCAGGCCCACGCGTGGGCCGTGGCGCTGGTCATCCCGGTCGTGATCCTGCTGCGCCGGCTGATCAGCGCGCGGTATACGGCGCTGTACGACCGGGCCCGGATGGAGGGGCTGTTCGAGGTCACCCTGAGAGCCAACCGGGGGCTGCGCGGCGGGGCCGTGATCGAGACGGTCCTCGAGTCGGTGCGTGGCCTGCTGCGCAGCCCGGAAGCCACGCTCGCGCCGGGGCCGCCGGGGCCCGGCCAGCTGGCCGCGCCCATGGTCGTGGCCTGCCGCTGGCAGTGGCTGGTGGCGTCGGGCCGGCGGCGGGACGAGCCGTTCGACGACGCCGACGGGGGCCTGCTCAAGGCGCTGGCCGCGGTGGGCAGCGCGGCGCTGAGCAACGCCGAGCTGTACCAGCAGGTCCGCGTCGAGCGGGAGCGGCTGTCCTCGATCACGCTGAACATCGGGGAGGGAGTGTGCGCGATCGCCGCCGACGGCAAGCTGACGTTCGTCAACCCGGCGGCGGCCGACATGATCGAGCTGCCGTCGCTGGACATCACCATGGACGGCCCGGTCACTGACGGCGCGCTCACCGCCCCCGACTTCCTGCTCCGGCCGGCCCGCGAAGCCATGCGCACCGGCCGGACCATCCGGGAACATGACGCCCGATTCCGCGGCCGGGACGGCGGCACCATCCCCGTTGCCTACACCGCGTCGGCGGTGCTGAGCGACGGGCGCCCGTCGGGTGCGGTGCTCGCCTTCCGCGACATCACCGAGCGGAAGGCCTTCGAGGATGAACTGCACCAGCACGCCTGCCACGACAGCCTGACCGGGCTGGCCAACCGCCGGCTGCTGGTCGAGCGCCTCGACCTGGCGCTGCGGCGCTCCGTGCTGGACCACAAGACGCACGCGCTGATCTTCGTGGACGTGGACCGGTTCAAGAGCATCAACGACAGCCTCGGCCACGTCACCGGCGACGGGTTCCTGGTGGCGATCGGAGCCCGGCTGAAGGGGGTGGTCCCGGGCAACGACCTGCTGGCCCGCTTCGGGGGTGACGAATTCGTGGTGCTGCTGGAGGACGTGGCCGGCGTGGAGGTCGCGGTCGCCGCGGCGCGCCGGATCTGCGCCGCGGTCGAGCAGCCCATGACGCTGCCCGACGGGTACGAGCTGGTGGCCAGCGTGTCGGTCGGCGTCGCCCTCACCGAGCCGGGCAAGAGTGCCGACGACGTGCTCCGCGACGCGGACGTGGCCATGTACGAGGCCAAGGCCAAGGGCGGGGGCGGCAGCTACAGGGTGTTCGACCAGGCGGCCATGGGAACGCGTTCCTCACAGCGGCTGCAGATCGAGGCGGACCTGCGCAAAGGGCTGGACCGCGACGAACTCGAGGTGTACTACCAGCCGTTCTTCGCCCTCGGCGGGGAACGCATCGTCGGCGCCGAGGCGCTGGTGCGCTGGCGCCACCCGACGATCGGCCTGATCCCCCCCACCAGCTTCATCCCGATGGCCGAGGAGACGGGGCTCATCCTCCCGCTGGGCCGTTACGTGCTGGACCAGGCGGCCCGGCAGGCGCGTTCGATCCGCGAGCGGCTGGGGGTCGACCTGCCCCTCAGCATCAACCTCTCACCCCGCCAGTTCGCCGAGAACGGGCTGCTGGCGCAGGTCTCCGCCGCCCTGGACGCGGCGGGCCTGCCCCCGGAGCTGCTCATCTTCGAGATCACCGAGACCATGGTCATGGCGGACCTGTCCGGCGCCCGCGAGGTCATGAAGAAGCTGAACCGGCTGGGCGTGCGCCTGGCCATCGACGACTTCGGCACCGGCCACTCCTCGCTGGCCTACCTCAAGCAGTTCCCGGTGCACGAGGTGAAGGTGGACCGGGCCTTCGTCCAGGATGTCGCGGACAGCCCGGTGGACTGCGCCATCGTCCGGGCCGTCATCGACCTGGCCAACGCCATGGGCCTCGTGACGGTGGCCGAGGGGGTGGAGACCGCGGATCAGCTGGGCCGGCTCCAGGACCTCGGCTGTGCGGTGGGGCAGGGCTATTACTTCTCCCCGCCGCTGTGCGCGGCGGAGTTCGATGAGTTGCTGACCCGCCACTTCGGGCGGGCACCGGACCTGGTCACCCCAGCACCGGGCGCCCCCGCACCGGCTGCCCCGGAAGCGGACCGGGCCGCGGCCGCCACGGGCCTGCCGGCCACGCCACTGGAGCGGCCGGGGGCACATGCCCGCCTCGTCCCGGCCGGGCGGGCGACGGATGCGTAGGGTGGGCAGATGGCGGAGCACCTGGAACTGCCCCGGCCGTTGCGGCTTCTCCGCACCGCGGCCTTGAGCCTCGGTGAGTCCGCCGGCCTGCCCATCGGTGCCGTCGCCCTGGCTGCCTGGCTTGGTGGCCGGGACGCCGGCGTGCTGGCCGGCCTCGCCGTGACCTGGATCATCGCGCTCATCCGCAAGATCACCACGGGGAGCGTCCCCGGGCTGCTGGCCATCTCGGCCGTGTTGCTCACCGTGCAGGCGGTGGTGATCCTGGCCACCGGCAGCCTGTGGATCTTCCTGCTGCACTTCCCGCTGGCCAACCTCTGCCTGTGCGTGCTGTTCGCCCGCACCGCCCGCGGCCCGGCGCCGTTGTGTGCCCGGCTGGCGGGAGAGATGATCGCGCTCCGGCAGCCCGCCACCCACCAGCCGGGCCTGCTCCGCTTCTTCCAGCGGGCCACCGCGGCGTGGGCCGGCATCTTCCTGCTGCTGGCGGCCAGCCTGGCGGTGCTGCTGATCACCGAGCCGACCGCCACCTTCCTCCTGCTGTCCAGCGTGGCCACGGTGTCGTTCGTGGTGGCCGGGACCGGCGCGTCGATTCTCTGGTTCCGGTCGGTGCTGCGGCGGCACGGCCTGCGGCTCCGTTTCGTCCCGGCCTGATCCCGGGTCCGGCGCCCACCGCGAGGTGCCGCGCGGGGGTCTGGCCAGCCGGGTTCCGGCCGGCGAGAATGAGGGACCGCATCGTTGGCTCCGCACACCGGCGGCCGGGGGGGCCGGCCGGGGGGCCGGCGGAGGCCGGCCGGGGGGTGCGGTCAGCGGGAGGGCGCCGCCCGGTGGATCGGGCGGCCTTCACCTCACGTACACACGGCCGGCGCAGGGGCTGCATGCGGCCGGGATGCTCTGGGGGGGCCAGGGCGGAGAGCCAAACAGGGGGGAACAGTCATGGGTACTACTGCCGTGGGCGGTATCGGGGAACTTCGCGCGGCGCTCGACGGGCCGGTCATCGCGCCCGGGGACGCGGCGTTCGATGAGGCCCGCCGGGTGTGGAACGCGGGGGTGGACCGGCGGCCGGCCGTCATCACTCAGTGCACCTCGGCGGCGGACGTGGCCGCGGCGGTGGGCTTCGCCCGCGGGCGCGGGCTGGAGGTCACGGTGCGCGGGGGTGCGCACAACCCGGCCGGCACCGCCGTCTGCGACGGCGGCCTGATGATCGACCTGAGCCCGCTGAACTCTGTGGTGGTGGACCCGCCGGCCCGGCGGGCCCAGGCCGGCGGGGGCGCGCTGCTGGCCGACCTGGACGCCGCCACCGTGGCCCACGGGCTGGCCGTGCCTGCCGGGCTGGTCAGCCACACCGGCGTCGGCGGGCTCACGCTCGGTGGGGGCATGGGCTGGCTGAGCCGCAAGCACGGGCTGACCATCGACAACCTGGCCGCCGCCGAGGTGGTGACCGCGGACGGGCAGGTGCGCCAGGTGTCGGCCACGGAGCACCCGGACCTGTTCTGGGCCATCCGGGGGGGCGGCGGCAACTTCGGCGTGGTGACCTCGTTCGAGTTCGCCCTGCACGAGCTCGACCCGATGGTGCAGTTCGCGATGTTCTTCTGGGGCCTGGACCAGGGGCGGGACATGCTGCGCCTGGCCCGCGAGATCACCGCGGACATGCCGCCGGACGTCAACGCGGTGTTCGGCGCGGTGAACGCGCCGCCCGCGCCGTTCGTCCCGGCGGAGCATCAGCTGGCCCCGGGCTACGCGCTGTTGCTGGCCGGGTTCGGGGCGGCCCGCGGGCACGCCGAGCTGGTCAGCCGGATCCGCGGCGCGCTCCCGCCGTTGTTCGACCTGGTCACGCCGATGCCGTACGTGCAGCTGCAGCAGCTACTGGATGAGGGCAACGCCTGGGGCAGCCACGCCTACGAGAAGGGCACCTACGTCGCGGAGCTGTCCGATCCGGTCATCGACGTGATCACCGAGCGGGTGCCGCGGAAGAACTCCCCGATGTCGGTGCTGCTGTTCTACCGGCTCGACGGTGCCTACTGCCGGGCCGGGGACGACGACACCGCGTTCAGCGGCGGCCGAACGCCGCGCTATGGGACGTTCATCATCGGCCAGGCCCCCGGGCCCGAGCTGCTGGCCGCCGAGCGCGGCTGGGTCCGCGGCACCTGGGAGGCGCTGCGCCCGCACGCGATCGGCAGCGGCGATGGGTACATCAACGGCGCGACCGACTTCTCCGGCGACCAGGTCCGGGCCAGCTACGGCCCGGCCAAGTACAGCCGGCTGGCTGCGGCCAAGGCCAGGTACGACCCGGGCAACCTGTTCCGCCACAACGCCAACATCCGGCCTGCCTGAGGGCGGCCGGCCTGGGAGCGGCCGGCCTGAGAGCGGCCTGCCTGAGGGAGGCCGGCCTGGGAGCGGTGTAGATCGCCCCCCCGAAACGGGGGGCGATCTACACCGCTGACGAAATCCGGGCCGGCGGCCCGGGTCAGCCGAGCGTGAAGGGGTCGCGGGTGCCGCCGCTCAGCTCCACCCACACCGACTTGTTCTCGGTGTACTCGTCGATGGCGGCCAGCCCGTTCTCCCGGCCGAGCCCGGAGGCGCCGTACCCGCCGAACGGCACGCTGGGCGCCACCACCCGGTAGGCGTTGATCCACACCGTGCCGGCCCGCAGCCGGGCGGCCACCCGGTGCGCACGGTGCACGTCCCTGGTCCACACCGCCCCGGCCAGGCCGTAGGGCGTGTCGTTGGCCAGCTTCACCGCCTCGTCCTCAGTGCTGAAGGTGTAGGCGGACAGCACCGGCCCGAACACCTCCTCGCGCACCACGGTGGACTCCGGCCCGACGCCGGTGAGCACGGTGGGCTTGACGAAGAACCCGCCGAGCCCGGCGTCGGCCGCGCCGCCGTAGGCGACGACCGCCCCCTCGTCCTGGGCGGTCTTGAGGTAGCCAAGAACCTTGCGGTACTGCGGCTCGTTCGCCACCGGGCCCATCTCGGTGGCCGGGTCGTTCGGGTCCCCCAGCCGGATCCGGGCGGCCCGCTCGGCGACCAGCCGCACCAGCTCGTCGTGCACGTCGGCGTGCACGACGAGCCGTGACCCGGCCATGCAGGTCTGGCCGGTGGCCGCGAACACTCCAGCCACCAGGCCGTTGGCCGCCGCGGCCAGGTCAGCGTCGGGGAAAACCAGCTGCGGGGACTTCCCGCCCAGCTCCAGGGTCACCCGGTTGAGGTTCTCCGCGGCGGCGTGCGCCACCGCCCGGCCGGTCGCGGTGGACCCGGTGAACGCCACCTTGTCCACGCCGGGATGCCCGGCCAGCGCCGCGCCGGTTTCCCGGGACTGCCCGGTGACCACGTTGAACACGCCGGGCGGGAAGCCGGCCTCGCGCACCAGCCGGGCGAAGCCCAGGGTGGACACCGGCGCGTGCTCCGACGGCTTCACCACCACTGTGCACCCGGCGGCGAGCGCCGGTGCGACCTTCCAGGTCATCAGCAGCAGCGGCGAGTTCCACGGGGTGATCGCCGCCACCACGCCGACCGGTTCCCGCCGGGTGTAGACCAGGTAGTCCGGGCTGGGCGCGGGGATCTGCCGGCCTTCCAGCTTGTCCGCCAGGCCGGCGTAGTAGTGGTACCACGCGGACAGGCCGTTCATCTGGCCGATCATCTCCCGGTACAGCTTCCCCGAATCGCTGACCTCCAGCCGGGCCAGTTCCTCGGCGTGCGCCGGGATCAGGTCGGCCAGCCGGCGCAGCAGCGCGGCCCGGGCGAACCCGGTCAGCTGGCCCCATTCCCCATCCAGCGCCGCACGCGCCGCGGCCACGGCCGCGTGCACATCCTCCGGGCCACCGTCCGGTACCACCGCCCAGCTACGGCCGGTGTAGGGGTTCTGCGACTCGAATGTCCGCCCCGAGATCGCCCCGGCCGCCTGGCCGCCGATCAGCATCTGGAACCGGGCCAGCTCTTCCGTCATCGGCTCTCGTCTTTCCGCCTCGCCCGTGCCTGTCCTGCATGCCTACCCCAGCACACCGGGGCCGCTGGCCGGTAGGCATCAGCCGAGCATGTCGAAACCGCCGAGGATCCTGGCCGGGCGGACCCGCACCACCAGCTCGCCGGGCACCCCGTTGCGCCGGCCGAACTCCGCGGCCTGGTCCGGTCCCACGTACCGGGCGGCGATCGCGGTCGCGGTGCGCAGCAGCTCCGCCGGGTCTTCGGACACCTCCGCCTCGCCCTGCACCTGCACGAAGGCGTACGGCGGCTGCTCGCTGTCCACGCAGATCACGGTGCGCCGGTCGCGGGCCAGCGCCCGGCCCTTGGCGGTGCCCTTCCCGGTGTTGAACACCAGGTCGTCCCCTTCGAGGATGAACCAGACCGGGGTGACCAGCGGCTGCCCGCTGGCCGAGACGTAGCCCAGCTTCCCGGTCCGGGTGCCGTCCTGCAGGAAGGCGCGCACCTCCGGGTCAGAGATCGTCAGCACCCGGCCAGTCTAGGTAGCTGCTGTCCGGGGCCACCGCCCGCGGACCGTCGGCCGCTCCGGGCCGGGTGCGGTGCGGCCGCGCGGGCTCCCGTCACGGGATGACCGGCGTGGCCACCGCGGGTCCCTCCTGCTCCGTCTCCACTATGATCACCTCGGCCTCGTCCTGCGTCTCTTCGCTGGTCAGCTCGGCCACGGCCCAGTCGGCCAGGACGGCCATGAGGCAGGCCGCGGCGCCGAGCAGCAGCCCGATGCGTACTTCCTTGGGCATTGCGTTGACCTCCAGATCGGGTGGTTGGCTGCCGGGTGCCGCTTCCCAGCGCGGTCCCGGGCAAACCGCCGGCTCGCGCCCGGGCATAGTGCCCGCCCCCGCCCGGGCAAACCGCCGGCCGCGCCCGGGCATAGTGCCCGCCCCCGCCCGGGCAAACCGCCGGCCCGCGCCCGGGCATAGTGCCGGCCCGCGCCGGCCGGATGGTGCCGGGAATTGACCGCAATAGCAGTGGAATTTCTTACTAAACGGCCCGTCCTCAGGTCACGGGTCAGCCGCGACTGCCCGGTCCGGTGGCGGCCTGATGGCCATTTCCGGATCCGGTGGCTATCTTTCCCCCGGGGATTGGTGGGCCAGGGGGAAACCGGGCCGCGGGGCGGGCCGGGGACGGGGGCGGCATGGAATGGCGGGGATCGTGGCGCCGTGGCGCCGCCGCGCTGCTGGCGGCCGTCGTGATCGCGGGAATCCCGGCGGCCACGACCGCGGCGCCGGCCGCTGGGGCGCCGCCGGGGCCGGCTGTCTGGCCGCGGGTGAAGCTGCTGCCCGCCGCGGCCAGCATCACGCTGCCGCGGGCCGGCGGCTCGGTCTACCTGGACCCCGGCATCTGGGTGGCCTCGCTGGGTGCCGCGTTGCGCCTTGACGTGCAGCGGGCGGATTACCGGTCGCCGGTCACGGTGACGCAGGTCGTGTCCCGGCCGGGTGGCGGGACGGTACGGGTGCGGTGGCCGGGCAGTGTCGTCGCGCCGGTGCCGGGCAGGCTCCGCGGGTTCTTCCGGCTGACCGTGGCGACCACCGCGGGCCGCGTGCTGCTCACGCGGAGCCTGGGCTTCTGCCCGGACTCGGCCGATCCGGAGCGGGCCTTGCCGTCCGCTGCGGTCACGTCGCCGTACCCGCAGCAGTGCGTGGCCGACCCGTTCTTCCAGTCGCTGGTGTGGGGGGTGGCCCGGGGCTGGGCGGTGGACCCGCAGGAGGCGTCCACCCCGGTGCTTCCGCTGCGCTTGGGCCACTACCAGGTCACCGAGACGATCGCCCCGCGGTACCGGCGGCTGCTGCACATCACGGCGGCCGACGCCGTCGCCCGCGTCCGGCTCACCGTGACGCCGGGTCCGCCCTGCTGTACCGCCCCGGCGGTGCCGCGGCGGCCCGGCGCTCCGGGCGCTGCTCGGGGTGGTGCGCGGCCGCCCGCGCCGCGGGTGCCCCGGCTGGCCGATCCGCCCGCCAGTTCGCTCCCGGACCTCATCCCCCTGCCGTCCTGGGGCATCTGGGTCAGCCACCACCCGGCCACCCGGCACCATCCGGCTTCGGACCAGCTGGACTTCAGCGCCACCGTCTGGGTGGGCGGCCACGGGCCGCTCGATGTGCAGGGCTTCCGTTCGCCCGGGTCGCCGCGGATGGCTGCCTACCAGTACTTCTGGCAGGACGGGCGGGTCATCGGGCGCGCCCCGGCGGGGACGATGGGCTTCGACGCGCAACGCGGCCACGATCACTGGCACTTCCAGCAGTTCGCGCGGTATAGCCTGCTCGCTGCTGCGCGCCGGACCGCGGTGCGGAGCTACAAGATGGGATTCTGCCTGGCCCCGACCGAACCGGTGGACCTGCTGCTGCCCGGGGCGCCGTGGCAGCCGCCGTCGGTCGGGCTGGGCGGCCAGTGCGGCGTGCCCACCGCGCTCTGGGTCCGCGAGCTGCTGCCGGTGGGCTGGGGCGACACCTACGTGCAGTACCTGCAGGGCCAGTCGTTCGACATCACCGGCCTGCCGGACGGCACCTACTACATCGAGATCGCCGCTAACCCGGAGCATCTGCTGCACGAGACGGACACCGGCAACGACGTCTCGCTACGCCGGGTGATCCTTGGTGGCTCGCCGGGCCATCGGTGGGTCAGGGTGCCGGCCTGGCATGGCATCGACCCGGAAGGCGCAGCGGCCCGCGGGGGAGGATGACAGCGCCAGCAGGTCGTCGCCGGCCACCGGCCACCGGCCACCGGTAACCGGCGGCCGGTGGCGGGGCGGCCCCAGCGCCGCAGCCGCGGCCACAGCGGCGGATTCCAGCGCGGGCAGGCACAGTGGGCGCATTCACTGCCCGGCCGGTAGTGCTGATGCGCTGCACGGTCATGCCCACAGCGGCAGACGGCAGGCTCACGCTTGCGTTTCATGGCATGCCCACCCCAGGTATTCCTTGCCCACATCCCCGCCTGCGGCAGCACGGCGGCGGCCGCCGTCGGGCCAGGAGCGTACCCCGGCGGGCGGCCGGCGGCACGGTCCGTGCCCTCGCCGGCCCGGCGCGCACCATCGCCTGCGTCGTATGACGGTGCGAACAGCCCGGCCGTCCGGGCGGTTGCCCACCCGCTCAGCCGGGGACCTGGTTGGGGGGGCGGTCGGGGGCGCCCGCTTCGATCCAGCGGCAGACGGCGGCGATCCCGTCCGGCAGCGCGGTCTGCGCGGTCCAGCCGAGATCGCGGGCGGCCCGCCCGGCGGCCAGCACGCTGCGCTGCACCTCGCCGGCCCGGGCCGGGGCGAACGTGGGGTGCGCCTCGCGCCCGGTGGCGCGGGCGATGATCCGGACCAGGTCCAGCACGCTGACTTCCCGGCCGGTCCCGATGTTCCAGGTGCCGCTGCCCGGCTGCCCGGCCGCCGCTACGAACGCGCGGACCACGTCCCCGACGTAGACGTAGTCGCGGGTCTGCGTGCCGTCCCCGTAAACGGTGGGTGGCTGCCCGGCGAGCACCGCCCGGCAGAACACCGCGATCACGCCCGCCTCGCCGGACGGGTCCTGCCGCGGACCGTACACGTTGGCCAGCCGCAGGATGGAGTGCCGGGTGTGATGCAGCCGGTTGTACAGGCCGATGTAGCACTCGGCACACTGTTTGGCCACCCCGTACGGCGATTCCGGCAGCGGGGGCTCCTCCTCAGGCGTCGGCAGCGGCGCCTCCCGGCCGTAGATGGCACCGCCGGAGGACGCGAACAGCACGCGCGCGCCTACCGCGCGGGCCGCCTCCAGCACGTTGACCGTGCCGAGCACGTTCGTCCCGGCGTCCATGGACGGCGCGCGGACCGAGACCCGGACATCGATCTGGGCGGCCAGGTGGCAGATGAGTGCGGGCCGGGCCTGCCGCACCACCTCGGCCAGCGAGGCCGCATCGGCGATGTCCACCTTGTGGGTGACGGCCTGTCCGGCCACCCGGCCCGGCCGTCCGGCGGAGAAGTCGTCGGCCACCGCCACCGCGGCACCCCCGGCCGCGAAGGCGTCGGTGAGGTGCGAGCCGATGAATCCGGCCCCGCCCGTGATCAGTACCTGCATGCGGTTACCTCCCTGGAGCCGCGGCCGGCTGGGCGCCTGGCCCGGTGCGGTGCGTCAGCCGCATCTTGAGCTGGTGATCCCACGGATCGTGCCAGTCATCCATCAGCTGCGCGTGCAGGCCGTGCCGCCCGGCCAGCGCGAGCAGCGTGTCCGGGCGGTAATAGAAATCCTCCCGGTAAACCTGGTAGTCGTGCTCGTCGCTAGCGTAAAAGGTGAAGTCGAAGTACCCGGTGGGGGCCATGATCCGGCCGATGTTGCCGAAGCACTCGTCGATTATGCCGAGCGGGCAGTGCGTGAAGACGCTGTTGGCGTGGATGACGGAGAAATACCCGGTCGGCAGGAAAGCGAAGCTCAGGTCCTCGGTGAGGGTGATCCGCGGCAGCTTGCCCGGCAGCCCGGCTTCGGTCAGCACCTTGAGCGCGGACAGCAGGATCTCGCTGGAAATGTCGATCCCGTAGTAATTGCCCGTGTCCAGGTAGTCGATCAGCAGGCGGCCGGCCCGCAGGTTGCCGCAGCCGATCTCCAGGATCCGGTCCGACGGCTGGAGATCGTGCTTGACCAGGTAGTCGAATTGCATCTGGCCGAACTCCAGCCACTGCTGGTAGCTGCGGCTGCCCACCGCCGCCTCGACGCCGTGCGCGCCGGCCTTGTACTTCATGATCCGGCGGTAGTAGCTGACGTGGTCGCGGCTCTTGGCCCGCAGATACGCGTCCACGCACATGCGGCGCACGTACGGCGCGACCTGGCCAGGATGCCGCGCGGCGAACGCCATCTTGTAAGAAAGGCGGGAGCGATTCTGGCGCGCAGTAGATTTCATGTAATTCACCCGTTAATTCCGTTTCCGGGGGACGGATGGCGGCCCGGTCCGGTGCTGGCCACCAGCGTCTCCGTTTCATAGCATGGGCGATAATGACGGGGAGCCCGGCGCGGGAACGCCTGATCGTGGCGGCCGTGTCTGTGATTCTGGTGCTGGCAGCGGGCTGCAGCGGGCCGCCGGGCAGCGTGGCCACCAGGCCGAACGGATATCACATCAATTGCGCGGATACGCCCGCCGACGCCGGACGTATTCAGCGGGCCATCAACGCGAGCCAGCCCCGAGCCGTGATCGAGATCAGCGGGACCTGCCTGCTGCGCCGGGGCATCACGCTGCTGGCGGGCCGCACCTACACCGGCGATGGGCGGACCAACACGGTGCTGCGCCAGGCGGCGCCGATGGCCCACGTGCTGGCGTCGGACGCCTACGTCCGTGGCGCCACCACGACCGGTGCGCCGCTCAGCATCGAGCAACTGACGGTCGCCTGCTCCGGCCAGGGCCGGACGGACGGGATCGTCGTGCTGAACTGGCAGGTGGAGGTGCAGCAGGTGGACGTCGCCAACTGCGGTGGCTCCGGCATCGTGGACACCGGCCAGGTGGCCAACGGCCGGAGCATCAGCAATACCAGCGTGAACAGCCGCTTCGCCGACAATTTCATCAGCGGCAGCGGGGTCTACGGCTTCGAGGTCGCCGACAGTGGTAACTCGGTGACGGACGGGTATCTGTCGGGCAACCAGATTGCCTCGTCCGGCCAGGCCGCGATCGAGCTGCAGAACGCGGCCGGCTGGAACATATCCGGCAATCACCTCTACAACAACGCAGGTAACGGGATCGTGGCCGAGCGCCTGTTCGGGACCACCATCTCCGGTAACTACATCGAGGACTTCGGCAGCAGGCAGCCGTCGGGGACCTGGTACGGCATCGCCGGGTCG
The DNA here is from genome assembly GCA_963837515.1 of uncultured Actinomycetes bacterium. GTDB lineage: Bacteria > Actinomycetota > Actinomycetes > Streptosporangiales > Streptosporangiaceae > RYN-230. The sequence goes on along the minus strand of CAWINT010000003.1, from coordinate 235,532 downwards.
GTCCAGAACGGCCACGGATCCACCATCTTCGGCAACAGCGTGTTCAACGACCTGGGCGAGCGTGGCCGGGCGGTCCACGTCTACATCGCGATCGTGACGGTGAACGCTGGGTCCGGCCAGGTCGCCGTCACCGGCAACATCATCGGCGGCGCGGGACGCAGCGACGTGGCGCTGTCCTTCAGCGCGGGCGCGAATCACCTCACCGTCGCCTCGTCGGGCAACGTGGTGACCGGGACCGGGACCGTTACCAGGCACTCCGGGGCCGTCCGTTTCGTGACCGGCGGCTGACCCTGGCGGCCAGCCCGGCCGTGCGCAGCTGGCCGTACCGCCGCAGCAGCCGGTCGGCCGGCTGGTACAGCGACGGGTGCGCCCGGATGGTCCGGACCGCCCACTGGGCTGGCCGGATGTGCGCCTGGTGGGCCAGGGCGAGCGGCGAACGCCCGGTCACGCTGCCCTCAGCCACGAAGATGTCACTCGTCTTGAGCGTCTCCTTGTACCGCTTGGCGCCTTTGCCCATGTCGATGAGGGTGATCCCGCTCTGGGCGCCCTCCTCGATCATCTGCAGGTGCTGGATCAGCCCCGGTGAGCACCGGTGGAACCCGGTGTCATACGCGGGGAACCAGTGCGCCAGCACCGGACCGGAGCGCAGGCCGAAATGCGCGGCGACCGGGGTCTCGCCCGCGTACAGCACCGACAGCCGCCCGCTGAAGTGGTCCCCCTGGGCGCCGAACAGGTCGTCGATCAGGCCGACGATCCACGGCTGGGCGAACCGGTCGCTGCGGCCGGTCCGCCGGTACTGATCGGACTTCCAGGCCATCAGGGTCCGCAGCGCGGTCAGGTCCCGGCAGTCCGCCTCATGGCGCAGCGGCCCGGCCTCCCGGCCCAGCTTCCGGGCGCGCCGCGCGACGTCCCGGAGGAACTGCGGGGACTTCACCGCGAGCTTCGCGTGGTACGCCGGGAACCCATCGGCCAGGTCGATCACCGGGGACGGCGCGGTCGCCATCATCGCGCGGCGGAAGCTCTCCTGATCAGCGGCGAGGTGATCGAAGTGGAACACGGCCAGCCCGCAACCACGCAGCAGGTCCCGTGCGTCCCAGCCGAACCCGGCCGCGTGCACGACCCCCTGGCAGTCGGTGAGCCCGGCGCCGATCGGCAGGCCCACGCCGAGCCGGTGCTTCTCGAACGGGAAGAAACCCGCGATGTCGCCGCCCTCGCTGAGCACGGCCACCCGGGCGCCGGGCCGGTGGCGGCCCACCGCGGCGGCGAATTCCGGGCTCAGGAACGGGTTGCGCTGAGCCGGGTCACTGCGCTGCATTTCCTGCCACGCCGCGACCTCCGCGGGACCGAGTTCGGCCGGCCGCGCTACTGAGATCCTCATCGCCTTGCCATCCCCTCGTTCTCCCGGCCCGGGCCCGGTGCCCGGCGCCGGCTCTGTCGTCCTCAGGCCGCCTGGACCGCGCTGCCGATGGCCCGGCTCACCCGGCCGGACGCGAATCGGGTGCCGCACACGAACCGCATGAGCGGCCCGAATGTCGCCGCTGCGGGCAGGCCGACGAAGTACAGCCCGGGCACCGACGATTCGAACGAGCTGGACAGCTGCGGGAAGCTGCCGGTCAGCTGGATACCGCGGCGCAGCTGTGGCCCGAGAAAGCCGAGGTTGGCCAGGTCCACCCGGTAACCGGTGGCGGCGAGGACGTGGTCCACGCGCAGCCGTGCGTGCTGGCTGTCCGGGCACGAGGTGCGCAGCATCACCCCGTCCCCGTCCGGTTCCGCGCCGAGCACGGCATGCCCGTCGAGGATGGGCACGTGGCCGACCACGCGGTCTCGCAGCCACCAGGCCCCCAGCGGGCCGAGGACCCGCCTGACCAGGCGCAGCCGGGTCTGGCTGGGCAGGTAGGGGAACAGCCCGGCGGCATGGCTGAACGGGTAGATCCGCCAGGTCGGGCCGAGTGGCGAGTGGGGCTGCGGCAGCATGGCAGCGAGCCGGTTCGAGGGCGCCGCGGGCGGCGACCCGAACCGGGCCGTTTCCCGGGCCAGGACCGTGGCCTCGGCGCCTGCCTCGTGCAGCAGGGCGGCGCTCTCCAGCGCCGACTGGCCGGCCCCGACGACGGCGACCCTGGCTCCGGCAAAGCCGGACAGATCGCTGTGCTGGGAGCTGTGCGACACCAGCCCGGCGGCGGACGGCCCGCCCGGCACGAGCGGCGCCAGCTCGGCCGGGACGTACTCCTGGCCGGTGATCCCGGTGGCCATGACCACGTGCGGGGGGTGCAGTTCCTCGCCCGAGCTGAGCTGGAGCCGGAAGCCGTCGCCGGTGCGGTCGAGCTGGCGGACCACGGTGTCTTCGACGCCGGGCACCAGCTGTTGCTGGAACCACTGCCCGTACCGGGTGAACAGCCCGATGGGCACGACATCGTCGCCTTCCAGCGGCCGCGTCGCCAGGCTGCGGCTGTAGTCCGAGAGGGCGTATCCGGGCTGGGGGGCGCTCAGGCTGGACGCGTCGGGCGTGGACTTCAGGCACATGCCCACGGGCATGTGGCTGCGCCAGCTCGACATCACGTCCCCGAACACCCGGGTCGGCACGCCGCGGCCCGCCAGATGGGCCGCGACCGAAAGCCCGTAGGGCCCCGCGCCGATGACAACGACTGCAGGCCGGTCAGTCATGATCTCCTCCATAGTGCTTTCCGGTTGCGGGTGCGCCGCCAGGCCTCTCGCTGACGGCGGGTGAAGTCGGACAGAATGAGGGCCGCGAACCGCGGCAGCATCGCCGCGGACGGCAGCGGATCGTCGCGGGCCAGCCAGGCGAGTTCGGTGCCGGACGCGCGGGTTGGCGCCGATGGCGTCACATAGCCGCTGCCGCGCTGGCCGATCCGGGACAGCAGATCGATGTGCTCGAGGACGATCCGGCGCCCGCTGACCTGGTTGCCAGGCGGCACACTCTGGCCCGTCATGTCGAGGTACAGGGCGCGCAGCACGTCCAGGCCGGCGTCCGTCTGGAACAGCCGGAACTGGTTGCCCATCCGCGGGTTGAAGTCGACCAGCTTGTACTGGCGGTCGCGGCGGTCATAACGGACGTCGAGATCCGCGACCCCGTGGAAGCCCACCGCCTTGCAGAAGCGCGCGGCCAGGCCGGCCAGCGCCGGGTTCGGCACCGCGATCGCACACGCGGTGGCGCCGGTGTTCGGCGGCCAGGAGCGCAGCTTCACCCCGGTGAACAGCGCCAGGCAGGCCGAGTCGGCATCGCAGTACAGGTGCACGATCCAGTCCTCGGCCACTTCGTGCGGGATGTACTCCTGCAGCAGCACGCTGGGCGATTCGCCACCGCCCGCGGTGAGCGCGCGCAGCTCCGCCGGGGTGCGGATGACGGTCGTGCCCGCCACCGCGGGGACCCGGCGGCGGACCCAGGGCTCAGCGTTCTTGACCACGACCGGGAAGAGCGCCCGGTCGGCGAACGCGGCCACCTCCCCGGCGCTGGACGCGAAGGCCCACCCCGGGACCGGGAACCCGTGCTCGGCGGCCAGCGCGGCCAGCTCGTGCTTGCTGGCCAGCCGGCGGGCCAGGCCGGGATCGGCCATCCGGGGGAAGCGGAAGAACGGCGACAGCTCGCCGGCGTGCTCGGCGAGCAGGACCGCCGCCTCGTCGTCCACGGGAATGGCCACGGCCCGCTGGCCGATCCGCCGCCCGATGGCCCGCAGCCCATCGACCAGCTCGGCGGGATCCTCGTGTCCCGTGGCCCGCCAGCGGAAGTGGCCGGCGCAGTACCGGGAGACAGCGGCCGGGGTGAACGCGTCTTCGGCCGTCGCGTGGACCGGGACGCCGATGCGGCCGAGCGTGCGGATGGCGGCGAGTCCTCCGGAGTTCACCGGGTACTGGCCGATCTTGAGTACTAGCGCCGGAACCGGCTGTGCTCCCGTCACAGCACCCCCCCGTGGATCGATGGCAGCAGCGCGAACCGCAGCACCACGACCGCTGCCGTCAGCACGAGCAGCGGATAGGACGCCAGGGTGAGTGGGGGGATGAACCGCTGGGCGGCCGGGCCGCCGAGGCGGGCGAACTCGCGGGCCGCGAGCACGGCCATGAGCGCCAGCACGGCCGTCAGCTCGGCCCCGCCCAGCAGGACCGGGTAGCGGGCATGGTCGGCGGCGGCCGGGATCGGGTGCCCATGGGCGCCGGCCGGCCAGCGCAGCGCGTAGATCACGGCGTCCGGGCCGGCGAACACGACCCGCACCCCGCTGGCCGCGCGCAGTTGCTGCTTGAACGCGGTCTCCCAGCCGGCCCGGTACCCGGCGGCCTGCTGCAGGTACGTGTCCTGGGTGCGGGTCTGGACCAGGTACGAATCCGGGCCGGCCCTGCGCAGCGCGGCCAGCACGCCGGCGACCTGGGCCGGGTCCCGGGGTGCCTGCACCGGGACGTACAGCACCCGGTTGACGTCCCGGTAGGACCAGGGCATTTGGGGGGTCACGTCGACCGTGGTCGAGGAGCTCAGCCACAGCAGCCGGGCGCCGTGCGCGTCATGGGCGTAGATCCAGTCGGTGGCGGCCAGTTCGCTCCGGGGCACCTGCTCGAACGCCTCGTTGCCGTAGCGCACCAGGATGAAGCACGCCGGGAACAGCGCCGCGCACAGCGCCAGGATGGGCAGTGCCCGCCAGCTGACCCGCCCCGCGGCCGGCCGCGGGAAGAAGAAGCAGGCGGCCAGTATGGCGGCCGGGGGCAGCAGGAACAGGTAGATCCGCAGCGCGATCTCGCCGCCGTAGCTCTGCAGGCCGACCGTGAGCATGGGCAGCAGGAAGAGGGCGATCAGCACCCGGTCGTCGAACCCGGCGAAGCGGCGGCGCAGCAGGCCGAGCACGGCCAGCCCCACGATGGCGCCCGCCATCGCGACCCGGGCGTGCAGGGTCAGCAGGTGCGTCGCGGTGCTGCCCGCCAGCCGCCCGCCCACGCTGCTGGTCAGGTTCCCGCCCAGGTTGCCCACGCCGCCGAAGATGTTGCCGAGGTGGCCGGACCAGTAGTCCACCGCCGCGAAGTTGACCCAGGCGACGACCATGACCGCGAGCAGGATCCACAGCCCGGACAGCGGGGAGCGCCGGATGAGCACGAGTGCCAGGCAGGCCCCGGTCAGGTAGAACGGGGTGAGCTGGTGGCTCATCGTGGAGACGGCCGCGATCGCGATCAGCAGGGCGAGCAGGTAGCCGCGCTGCGCCCGGCTGGCCGGCCGCGGCGCGCGCTCGCCCGGCGACAGCAGGCCGAAAATCCACCGGTGCAGCCGGGCCGCCCCGGCCGGATGCGGCCGGGGCGGGCGGCTCAGCCCCGGCTCGGTGAACCAGTTGACCAGGATCGCCAGGAACACCAGGTACAGCACGAAGTTCAGCGACTGGGGGGAGAAGTAGTCCTGGCCCACCCAGTTGCCGACTACGAGCAGGAACCCGGCCAGCCACTGCGCCCGCCAGGAGATCCGCAGGTTCCGCATGAGCAGGAAGAACGGCGGCAGGCACAGCAGGTCGATCAGCATCGGCCAGACCCGCATCAGCGTCAGCACGCCGTGCACCCCCGCGGCCCCGCGCAGCAGGGAGATCAGCGCGAAGAAGCCAGGCCAGCTGAAGTAGGCGGCGAGGCTGGGCGCGGCGTGGCCGGTCGCACTGATGTACTGGATGAATCCGGCGATCTGGTACGAGGTTGCGAACCGCGGGGCTGGCTCGATGAACGCGGTCATCCCGTCCAGGCAGATGACCAGGCCGGCCAGCGTGGCGCCGAGCACCCACCGGTACGCCCGGGGCAGGCCGAGCCCGGCCACGAACGCCCCGGCCAGGACGGTCACACCGGCCACCGCGCCGGGTGGCAGCACCGACAGCAGCCCCAGGCCACTCATCCGGTTCAGCTCGACGTGCCGCAGCGAGGCGAAGAAGAGCGCGAACCCCGCCGCCGCCAGCGAGCCGACGGCCACCACGGGCCAGCCCGGCCGCGGGAGCGAGGCGGTACCGGGCCAGCCCCGGCGGCCGGCCCGCAGCCGCGCCCTGACTCCGGTCGCCCCCGCCTGGGTGGTCATGGGCCGGTGACCTTCGGGGCGGTGACGCCGGTGTCCAGGGACGGCGCCGGCAGGCGGCCTGCCTGCGGGAAAGCACCCGCCACAGGCCAGGGGCGGTCAGGGCGGCCACTGCGGTCTGGCTCACCAGGGCGGCCACCCCCGCGCCGATCAGGCCCATCTTGCCGACCAGGAGGACCGTGAGGGCCAGCATCACCGCGCTTCGGATGCCCTGGATGATCGCCACCATCGAGGCACGGCTCTGCGCCCGGAGCGCACCCAGGTACACCTCGGTCAGCGCCTTGGGCAGCGCGGCCACGGCGAGCAGTTCCAGGATCGGTGCGCCCTGGGCCGCGTAGGCGGCCCCGAACAGCCCCAGTCCCCAGTGCGCGAGCAGCGCTACCGCGGCCGCGCCCGGCAGCAGCAGCACCCCGATCTTCTGCAGCGCCCGGCGGCAGTTCGCGGCGAGGGTCGCACCGTCGAACGCGCCCTCCACGGTCAGCGACATGGCCATGTTCACCGCGACCAGGTCAAGGATGCCGCCAACTAGCCAGGCCATGTAGAAGTAGGCCGTGGACCGCACGTTGCTGACCTGCACCGCGACCACCATCGGCACCAGGTTGGTGGTGGCCAGCAGGAACATGGCCCCGGAGTAGTCGCCGGCCAGGAACCGCCCGATCTGCCGGTTGGTGGGCGGGGCCGTGTCGCCGGTGGCCGCGGCGTGCCGGGGCGCCAGGCGGCTGAAGATCAGCGAGTTGATCACCGGCACGATCAGCAGGCACGGGACCATCCAGGACAGGTAGATGCCGAGATGGGTGAACCGGGCGGCGAACGCCACCAGCAGCACGATCTTGGCCAGGCCGAACAGGGTGTTCTCCAGCAGCACCCACGTCCCGCCGCGCAACCCGGTCAGCACGCCGTCCTGGAGCGTGAAGACGGCCCAGACCACCACGCAGCCGGCGAAGAGCACACCGGTGACCGGGCTGCCCAGCTCCGAGTAGGACGGCCCCCACCGGTGGATGGTCAGCAGGAAGGGAATCGTCACCAGCACCGAGGCCAGCCCGCTGATCAGGTAGGAGTGCCGGATCAGCTGGCTGGTGTGCCGTCCGGCCTGCGGGAGAAAGCGGGTCAGCGCCCCGGTGAGGTTGAGCGCGGTGAAGCCGGCCAGCAGGTTCATCGCGGCGTAGGCGGCCGACGCCCGGCCGACCACCCCGGTCGGGTACAGCCGGGCCACCAGCACCCAGTAGACCAGCCCGGTCAGCCCGGTGGCCCCGCTGTTGGCGACCAGCGCATAGCCGTTGCGGGACAGCGGGTCGGCCAGGTGGCTGCGCAGCCCGCGCAGCCGGCCGGCGGCGAGTGAGCTGCGCCCGTCGGTGGCCGGCCCGGCGGGACCGGGACCGGGTGCGGGGCGCGCGGCGCCGCCCGGCCGGGCCTGATCGCGGTGCCGCCCGGCGACGGCGCCGCGGACCGGCTGACGGCCACGGCCGGAGCCGCCGGCTATCTGGTCAGTCATCCACCACCCCGCCGACGGCCGCCCGGGTTCGCCGGGCCAGCGCGTAGCCCTTGGTCAGCGCCCGGTCCCGGAGGTAGCGCCGGGTGACCTGGCGGCCCTGCGCAAGCTGCTGGAACGCCTGCGCCGTGATGGCCCGCCGGACGGTCAGCCGGGGCAGTGCGAGCAGGTCGGGGGACGGCCCCAGCAGCGTGTTGCTGACCGCGCAGGCATAGCCGTAGCCCGCGTCCCGGGCGACCCGGCGGACCCGGGCGCTGGAGTAGCCGAACGGGTACGCCAGCCCGGGCACGCGGCGCCCCAGCCGGTCCTCCAGCTCCGCCTTGCCGGCGTACAGTTCCTCGTGCAGCGCGGGCCCGGGCAGCTGATCCAGCTGGGGATGCCGCCAGCTGTGCGCGCCGATCTCGATGCCCGCACGGCCGGCCTCCGCGATCTGGCTCCAGCTGAGCATCGGCCCGGGCCGCGGCCCGGCCGCGTGCGGCCCGGCGTCGGCAACCCAGCCGGTGGTGACGAACACCGTGGCGGTGAACCCGTAGTGCTGCAGCAGCGGAAGAGCCCGGCGGTGGAAGTCGGCGAAGCCGTCGTCGAAGGTGAGCACCACGGCCCGGTCCGGCAGCCGGTCCCGGCCACCGGCCAGCACCTCGGCCAGGCAGCCGGCGGTGACCGTCCGGAAGCCGGCCCCGGACAGGTACGCGAGCTGCTCGGCGAACGCCGCCGGTGACACGGCCAGCCGGCTCGCGGTCTCGCCGGCGGGCGCGATCTCGTGGTACATGAACACCGGCACGGTCCGCTGCGCAGCCGCGGTCATGCTGGCCTGCCCGCCTGGTGCGCCCGTGGCCTGGCCCGGCCGCCCCGCCCGGGAGAGTGCCGCCCCGCCCAGCCGGCCGCATAGCCGGCTGCGGTGGCCGTGACCCCGGCGACGATGGCCCCCGCCCGGCCCAGCCCGGCCAGGTCGCCGCGGGCGGCGTCGGCCATCCCGCGGACGACGCCGCGGGGCAGCACCCGGGTGACGTAGCGGCGTTCGGCGGCCAGGCCATCAGCGGCCCCCACGCTGGCGGTCACCAACGCCTTGGAGAGCCCTTCCGCGTAGCAGCGCGCCCGGAAATAGCCGAAGCGGCCGCGCTCCGGCGGGACGAGATGCCAGATCCTCGACCGGTCGTCGAACAGGAAGACGGCGGCGGGGGCGTGCTGGCTGACCCGGATGCAGAACTCGGTCTCTTCGCCGCCGAGCGGCCGCTTGGCCGCCGAGCGGCCGATGCCGCTGCGGAATCCGCCCGCGACCTCGAACGCCTCGCGCCGGAACGACGCATTACCGCCGAGCAGGTTGCGCACCGGGGCCCGGGTCTCCGGCATGCCACGGTAGGTGCAGCCCACGACCCAGGCGAACTCGTCCGGGAACCAGGCCGGCCGCGGGGCCGCCCAGTGCGGCAAGGTCAGTCCCCCCACCCCGAGGACGGCGGGATCGCGGTAGGAATCGGCGAAGTTGTGCAGCCAGTCCGGGTCGGCCACGGCATCGTCGTCCAGGAACGCCACGATGTCCCCGGACGCGACCGCGACCCCGGTGTTCTTGCCGCCGGACAGTCCCTGCGCCTGTGCGTTCTCCACCACGATGACGTCCGGCAGCGCGGCCGAGAGCGCGTGCAGCAGCCTCGGATTGTGGTCGACGACCACGATGATTTCCTTGCTGGGCAGGCTCTGGGCCCGCACCGATGCCACGGCCGCGCACGTCTCGTGCCACCGCTTCTCGGTATGCGCACAGATCACAACGGAGATGTTGCTGGCGCCGGTCACGTCAGTCCTTGCTCGCGTCGGATGCGACCGCCACCGCCGTCACCGGCGGCTCGGCTCCAGCCGCGCCCAGCTCGGACCGGGCCCGGCGGCGCTGCCAGCGGTGGCGGAACGCCTCTGCTGCGATGACCTTGAGAATGCGCCAGCCGTCCCTGATGACGTGCAGGTTGCTCTCGCCGTGAACCCGCCGGAACTCGTGGCTGGGCACCTCCTGAATGCGCAGCCCGGCCCGCGCGGCCCGGATGTTCATCAGGGTCTCGACTTCGAATCCGTCGCACGCCAGGCCCAGCGCCGGGAGGTGGCGCGACCAGAAGGCGTTGTAGCCGTAGCACAGATCGGTGTAGCGCGTGCCGAAGGCCAGATTCACCATGGCGCACAGCACGCGGTTGCCCAGCTTCCGGAGCAGGTTGATGTCATCGCTGCCGGCGCTGCTCGAGAAACGGGACCCTTTGGCGAAATCCGCACCGGCCACCAGCACGGCGACGAAGCGGATTATCTCGGCGCCGTCGGTCGAGCCGTCACCATCGATCATCACGATGATGTCGCCGGTGCAGGCGGCGAATCCGGCCAGCAGCGCGTCGCCCTTGCCGGACCCGGTCTGGTGGACGACCTTCACGCCCGGATCGCACTTGCGGGCGACCGCCACCGTGTCATCCACCGAGCGGCCATCTACGAGTACGACTTCGCTCACCCAGTGCGGCAGGGTACCGAAGACGATCGGCAGATTGCGCGCCTCGTTTTTGACCGGGATCACGACGCTGACGGCAGGTTTTATAGCGAGCACAGTGTTAACCCGCCGGTAAGAGTTCTTTGGGTCTAGGGCCCCTCGATGCTGGGTGCCCAGCGTCCCGCTGCCATTTGCGGCAGCATTTTCTGGCGCAGGTGAGTCGCCTCCTGCGAAGGCGGCAATGCCCATGATGAATCGTCCCCCTCCCCACCTAGCTCATGGCCGACGGCATCACTCAGGCGCCTCCCCGTGCCCCGTCCGCTCGGTGGCGACCCGTTCCTGATCAGCGACATCGTACAAATAGTCATTAATTTCGGGCTTTGGCAACCGAATGTTAGACGTGTCATGAACCAGGTGGTCGAAGCAGCGCCGCCTGGTTACTTCCGGGCGCCTAGCCAGCGAGTCGGTCATGTATTAGGTACAGATTCCAGGATGCCCGCCCCATTCGCACTCTGATCATCCAGATGGGGGGGGTTCTGGGGTAGTACACGGAAAAAAGTTCGCCGTAGCCCACCGGCTGTGAGTAGCCAGATCGAAAGTAGAGTCCGCCTTGCCGGTGAATCCCGTGCGCTCCGGCCGGGCGGGCCGGCCTTGGTTACGGATCCCGCCCGGCCCGGCCAGTAAGGCCTGTTTCGATGCCGTCGCGGTCCGCGCCGGGAGGGTCTCCGGCTGACCCATGCTCTGCGGCCGTCGCCCCGCCTGCCCGGTCCTGGGAGGTCTGCTTCGGGTGGAACAAATGAGCCAGGAACGTAGCGCTGAGTCTCCCGGCGGGAATTCGGCGCGCGGCGAAGAGGGCTGCGGTGATGACGGCGAGCGCGGCCAGTCCGCCCCGCGGGGACCAGGCCCCGATCGACAGCATGATCATGGCCAGCGCGATGAGGATGACGAGCGTGGTCACGCCGGCCAGGATGATCCGGGCGGCGCCGTCGAAGCCGCGGAGCAGCCCAGCGATGGCCGTGGTGGGGGCCACCACGATGAACAGCACGACCAGCACGCTGACGACGGCCGCAGTGACCCCGGCCAGGTCCAGCAGCACGCCGACGGCGCCGGCCGCCACGGCGGCCAGGATCCCAGCGCGGATCAGCTTCCCGCGAATCGCTGCCCCCCGGCTGCCATCCCCGCCCCGTCCCGCGTTCGGTCACCTGCCGTAACGACACGATACCTCTGGGCCAGGGGAGGTGAGGTAGCCCGTCCGTCCGGCGCGGCGGGCCGCGTGCGGTAGCCCGGGGCGGCGGCCGGTTCAGGGCCGCTGGAACGAGGGCGGTTCAGGGCCGCTGGAACGAGGGCGGTTCAGGGCCGCTGGAGCTCAGCCGCCAGCGCGGCCGGCGCGCAAGCCAGCCAGCCGTCGGTCAGCGCCTCGCGCAGCGCGGGGCCGGTGACGGCAGCCAGCCGGATCAGGACGGCCGCGTACCCGTCGAAATGCGGGATCGTGAAGAAGCTGCCCGGGTGTTCGGCCAGCACAGCCTCCTTCTCACCCAGGTCCGCGACCCGGACCGCCAGGATTGGCCCGCCGGGAGGCGGCTCGGCGCCGAACCGCCTGAGGTCAGCCTGGCTGAACGGCCGTTCCCAGGCGAAGGCCTTGCCCGCCACGAACCATGTGCGGTTACCGCGCCGCTCCGCCTCGGAGACCTCGGGCAGTTCCAGGGCGGCCGCGGCTACGTCCTCGAATCCCGCCACGCGGTCAACCATACGGGCGCGGGCCGGGGACGGGCCGCGCCGGGCCGGTACAGTCGGTAGCCCGCCGGATGGCCTGGCGGGCCGGAGCGAGAGGCGGCGTCCCATGCCGGACCTGCGGCCGGTGGCCGCGTCGCCGGGCAGCAGCCGGGAGTTCCCAGCTGGGCCGCCCGCCGAGGTGGTCGAGGTGTTCACCGACGGTGCCTGCTCCCCGAACCCCGGGCCCGGCGGGTGGGGCGCGGTGCTGCGCTTCGGGCCGCACCGCCGGGAACTGCACGGCGGGGAACTGGCCACCACGAACAACCGGATGGAGCTGATGGCCGCCATCCAGGCCCTGGAGGCGCTCACCCGGCCGGCTGACGTGCACCTCTACACCGACAGCGAGTATCTGCGGAAGGGCATCACGCAGTGGCTGGCCGGATGGCAGCGCAACGGCTGGCTGACCCAGGGCCGGAAACCGGTCAAGAACGCCGATCTGTGGCGGCGGCTGCAGGCCGCGGCGACCCGGCACCGCGTGCAGTGGTTCTGGGTCAAGGGTCATGCCGGGCACCCCGGGAACGAGCGCGCGGATCAGCTGGCCTGCCAGGGCGCGGACGAGGTCGCGGGGCGGCCACCGCGGGACCGGCGCGCCGCGCGCCGGGTGGGGGCCGCCGGGCTTCGGTGATGCGGTCCGGCCGCTCGGGCTGGCCGAGGGCAGCCGGGTGATGGCGGTGATCAAGGCCGCGGACGTCATGGTGGCCACCGGGAGCGGAGCCGTCAGCCGCCCGCGATCCGGGGTGCCGCCGGGATTGTCCGGACGCCCAGCACCGGCTGGCCGCCGCGGACCCCGCGGTAGCCGGTGTCCCACGGCCAGTGGCCGCGGCGGTCGGCGTGCACGATCTGGATGGCCCGCAGCCGCGGGCCGTACAGGCTCACCGCCGTCAGCAGGTGCGCGGCCGGCTCCGCGACCTCCACCATCTCGGTCAGCAGCCCGCTGCCCAGCGGGATCTGCTCGCCGGGCTCCGGGGCGGCGGCGTGCACGACGTGGCACGCTACATCGTTGAGGAGAGACGCTCCCCGGGGCAGGGGCATCCCGGTGACGACCAGTTCCGGTCGGCCCAGCGCGGTCAGGCCGGTGGTGTAGGCCCAGGGTGGCCGGGCCCGGTCGCGCTCCACGCCCTGCACGGCCCAGCCGTGCCGGGCGATGAGGCCACGGACGTGGTCCAGGTAGTCGTCAGGGGTGCGGCCCGGGTGATCGCATAACCAGCACATGGCTTCCTCCGTGAGCGCTGATGGCATGCCCACTCTGCGCCGGGGTACCGACACAATGCCGGGGCCCGTCTGGCCCGGCTGGGAGGTGGGCACCATGGCCACGACGGTCCCGGTCCGCCGCATCTACGAGCCTGCGGCGACGGACGACGGCGCCCGGATCCTGGTCGACCGGGTGTGGCCGCGCGGCATCCGCAAGGACGAAGCCCAGCTCCACGCGTGGGCCAGGGACGTCGCACCGTCCCGCGAGCTGCGCCAGTGGTACGGGCATGACCCGCAGAAGTTCGCCGGGTTCCGCCGCCGGTACGCGGCCGAACTCGGCCAGCCGCCCGCCCGGGACGCCCTGGCCGCCCTGCGGGCGCTGGCCGCGACCCGCCCGGTCACCCTGCTGACCGCGACCCGGGACCTGGCGCACAGCCACGCCGTGGTGCTGGCCGGACTGCTGGATCCGCCTGACGAAGGGGGCGGCGAGGCGGCCTGCTGGGCCCACCTGGTCTGCCCGGACTGCGGGGCCATGACGGCCGAGGGGCATCAGCCGGGGTGCGCGGCGGCCGGTTCCGGCTGACCGGGCACCCTGCCTGCCGGTGCTGCGACCGTGACGGCGGAGTTTGCCTGGCGCCGGGAGGGTAGCCAGAAAGGACAAGTATTCACGAACAGGGCATCCGGGGATCGGGGATATGCTGGGCGGTTGGGGGTCGGAGACGAATCATGACCAGGACAACGCGGATCGCGAAGGCATCATGGGGCACCGGCAGTCAGGCCGAGCGCCGGGACCCAGCTGGGGACGGCGCCATCAGTAGCACTACCCGCGGCCAGCCGGCCGGCGATGGGCTGAGCGATACCCTGATCATGATGTTCGACCGGCTGCGGGACGCGGCGGCCGCACACGACCAGGACTGAGGTCGGCGCCGCCTCACGAGCAGGTGGTGCCATTGACGGCGAACGCGGTCGGCGCGGCGTCGCTATTGGTATAGCTGCCGGTGAAGCCGACCGTGACCGGGCCGCCCGGGCTGAGCGTGGCGTCGTAGGACTGCCCGTGCGCGGTGACCTGCTCGCCGGACTGGGTGGCGGTGGCGTTCCAGATCGTGGCGATTTGCTGATCCCCGGGGAACGTCCAGGTCAGCGCCCAGGGGCTGATCGGGGCCGGGCCGGTGTCGGTCAGCGTGATCGACGCCTGGAACCCGCCCGGCCAGGAGTTGACCAGGGTGTAGCGGGCCGTGCAGGACAGCGTCCCAGACCCGGTCGCCGTGGGCGTCGGCGTTGCGGTCGGTGTGGCTGAGCCGGTGGGCGTGGGTGAGCCGGTGGGCGTCGGCGTTGCGGTCGGGGTCGGTGAGCCGGTGGGCGTGGGCGAGCCGGTCGGGGTCGGTGAGCCGGTGGGCGTGGGCGAGCCGGTCGGGGTCGGGGTCGGCCCTCCGCCGGGCGAGCCGGTGAAGAACGTCGCGGGCGTCGCGAACTGCGACGTCCGGTTCTGCGCGTCCAGCGCCTCGATCACGTAGGCGTAGGCGGTACCCGGCTTGAGGCCGGCCAGCGTGTAGGACGTGCCGCTGGTCCGGGCCACCAGCCCGGTCGCCGGGGCCAGTTCGTAGATCGCGTAGCCGGCCAGCGCGTTGCTGCCGGCCGCGGACGCGGCCCAGGTCAGCGTGGCCCCGGTCGGGCTGACCTGGGTCACCGTCGGGGTGCCGGGCGCCGAGGGTGGCCGCGTGGCCGACGCGGCCAGCGAGGTGTCGCCCGCCGCCGTGATGAACTGCGCGATGTTAGAGGCCGCCGAAGCCATTCCCTGGGTGTCCACCGCCTGCACGTAGTAGCCGTAAGGGCTGGTGCGGGTGGCGTTCAGCCCGGTGAGCGGGTACGAGGTGGACGTGGTCGTGCCGACCAGGGTGCCGGCCGAGGTGTACACGTCGTACCCGGCGACCGGGATGGCGCCGGCCGCCGAGGCGGTCCAGGTCAGCGTGGCCCCGGTGCCGGTGACCCCGCTCACGGTCAGCGCGCCGGGAGCTGACGGCGGGGCGGACGGTGCCGGTGGGGTCCCCCACACCAGCGTGTTGCCGGAGGACAGGGTGATGTCGCTGACCGTAACGGGGGTGGCTCCGCTGGTAGCCGGGATGCCCTGGAACGACCAGTCCTCGGCGGGGGAGTGCGCCGCAGGGAACGTTATGCGGAACTGGACCTGAGCCTGGTAGCCGGCGTTGGGGTAGTCGGCCTCACCGACCGGCTCGATGTTCAGGTTCGAGCAGTTCACCGTGACGTAGTAGGTGCTGCCGGAGTACTGGGTCGGCCCGGACGGCGGGTTGCACTGGTCGTAGGAGGAGCTCAGGCTGATCTGGCTGGCCGTCTCCCCGGGATCCAGGGTGAAGTAGTACCGCAGGCTGGCGCTGCGCATCGGCCGGGCCGGCCAGGCCGACTGGTTGTCGATCAGCGCCTTGATCTCGATGAAGTTGCTGGCCTGGTTGTTGACCGCGGCCTGCACGTAGATCTGCGGGCCGTCCGGGGTCTCCGGCGCGGGGAAGCTGGCCACGGGCGTGCCGCCGTACTGCTGGGTCAGCGCGGCCAGGTCCCCGGAGAACAGCGCGTTGTAATCCAGCGCGCCCTCGGTCTCCTGGTAGTTGGCCCGTTGGTCGGTGTAGGCGTCGTTAGCGGCGTCCGGGCCACCGACCAGCAGGCCGTAGTCCAGGTGCCGGGTCTGGGCCGGGGTGGTCAGGTTGTCCGCCCACGAGTCGTGCGCCGGGGCGTTGTGCGGCTGCTGCGACCAGGACGTATTCTTCCCGCCGTTGGTGAAGCCGACCTCGTAGCTCATCTTGTTCGGGTTGTCGCCCAGGATGTAGTTGACCTGCTGGACGGCGAAGTTGTGATAGGCCGCCGCCCGGGTGGCATCCAGCCCCTTGCTGGCCAGGTAATTGCTGAACTCCAGGGCCAGGTAGGCGGCGTTCGCCGAGTAGCGCAGCGACCCCCAGGTGGACAGGAAAGCCTCCCCGCCCGGGGAGTAGCTGACCTCCGTGCCGTTGAACCCGGTGGTCCACCAGTCCAGGTTGTCCTCGGCGTCGGTGACGTACTGCTGCTGCCCGGTGAGCTGGGCCATCCAGATGTAGTCGGCGAAGCTGTCGTCGTCCCAGTTCACCGTCCAGTTGTACTCCTGCAGCGTGGACTGCTGGGCGAGCGGCAGGTTCGCGAAGTCGGCCTCGGCCTGGGTGAGCCAGCTGGCCGTGCCCGTCGCCTTGTACAGCCAGATCTCCGCGGCCACCAGCTGGCTCCAGTACCCGCTGAACGAGTTGTAGTAGTTCGCCGCCGACGTGATGCAGCTCGCATAGACGCCGCGGTTGCTGTTGGCGAACGAGTACAGCGACTCGGCCTGGGACAGCAGCTCCGCGGAGTACTTCGGGTCGGCGGTCTTGAACACGATCGAGGACGCGGCCAGCGCCGCCGACGCCTGCCCGGTCAGGTCCGAGCCCGGGCAGGACGAGGTGACCGCGTAGGACGGCCGCGTGGTGGGATTGGTCTCGGCCGGCCCCCAGTACTGGTGGTCCGTGCCCGGGTCGGCGACCTGCCCATAGAACACGTTCGCCGACGGATGCGCGGCGATGATGTAGTCGTCGCCCCACCGCAGGTTCTCCAGCCCGGCGGTGTACTGGCCCGCGGACGAGTACCCCGGCTGGTAGTCCAGCAGGCTCCAGGCCAGCATGTTCATCGTCCAGGCCGCAGGCAGGCCGAACTTCACCAGGTCCCCGGCGTCGTGGTAACCGCCGGTCAGGTTCACGCCGTGATCGGCGCCGTCGGCCAGGTCGGAGTCGCCGCGCCAGTCCACCGGGTTGTCCGCCGGGAGCTGGCCACTGCGCTGGGCCGCGTAGAAGAACATCGAGTCCTGCAGGGCCTCGGCGTAGTCGAACTCGCCGCCGGCCGACGGCGCCGCGTGCGCGGCGGGCTGGATCGCGACGGTGCCCGCCGCGGCGAGGGCTACGGCCGTGAGCACGGCACGGCCCCGGCTGAGGAACCTGGGGAGCTGCACGGCCCCGACGCTACGATCGGGGCCGGCGGCGTCAACGGCGGCCGGCCACACCGTCCGCCTGGCTGACTGCGCGCGGAGCGCTGACCAGCCTGTCCATCGGCGCGGGGGGAACAGGGTAGCGATGGCGGCGGTGAAACTTGCAGGCTGGGCCGAGCGGTATCTGCTGCTGCTGGTCCTCGCGGCGGCCGCGGCCGGGATCGCCGGCCCCGCCCCGGGCCGGGTGGTGTCCGCGCACCAGGGCATCGGCGCAGCGCTGGCCGTGCTCGTCTTCGCCACCGGGCTGTCGCTGCGGCTGGCCGATCTGGCGGCGGTGCGCACCGCGTGGCGGCGGCTGCTCACGGTGCTGGCCGTGAGCACGGCGGTGCTGCCCGGGCTCGCCTGGGCGGCCAGCCGGCTCATCAGCGACCCGGTGCTGCGGTCGGGCATGCTGGCGGTCGGGGTGGCCCCGGCCGAGGTGGCCACGGTCGCGCTGTGCGTGCTGGCCGCCGGGGACGCGGCCATCAGCGCCCTGTTGCTGGTCGCGTCCACGCTGGTCACCGTGCTCGCGGCCGGTCCCATCCTGGCCGCGCTGGGGGCGTCGGCCGCGGTCTCACCCGGTGGGCTGCTGGGGACGCTGGCGCTCATCGTCGCGCTGCCGCTGGCCGCGGGCGTGGCGCTGCGCGCCTGCTGGTCACCGGGCCCGCGGGCGGGCGCCGCGGTGCGCCTCACCACCGTGGCCGCGCTGCTGGTGCTGCTGTGGCAGGTGGCCAGCCAGATCCGGCTGGACGTGGCCTACCTGCGGGTCATCGCCGCGATGCTCGGCTTTCTGGCCGCCTCGGCCGGGCTGGGTGCCCTGCTGGCGGTGCGGCTGGACCGCCGCCGTGGCGTGGCCGTGCTGCTCCCGGTGGCCATGCGCGACTTCGCGGTGGCGGCGGGCATCGCGGCGGCCGCGTCCGGCCCAGCGGCCGCCGCCCCGCTGGGCGGCTACGGGGTGCTCGTGCTGCTGGCCGGCACCGCCGTCGCGCAACTGCGCCGGCGTGCGGCGGCCACCTAATCCCAGGCCGCGCCCGGCTCCGGGGCGTCGTTGGCCAGCACCGTGCCCTCGATAAGCCCGTAGGGGCGGTCGCCCGGGTAGTACACCGCACGCTCGTTGGCCAGCCCGAACGGGGCCAGGTCCACCAGGTAGTGGTGCTTGTTGGGCAGCGCCAGCCGGACCTCGCAGACGTCTGGCACCTCGGCGATGACCCGCTTGCCCATGGCGAACAGGGTCTGTTGCAGCGAGTAGCTGTAGGTCCCGGCGAACGCGTCCAGCAACGCTTGGCGGGCGGCGCCGAACGCCGCCGCCCAGTCCGGCTGGCCCCGGTACCGCCACCAGGCGGTGACGTCGGTGGCCAGGATCCGGTCGGTGGTCTCGGCCAGGGTGGTGTACTCGTCCCGCGGGAACCCGGAGAACTCCGAGCCGGTGGTGTTCAGCACGGTCAGCCCGGCCAGGCCGGACACCACCGTGGGGCCGCCCGTCTCGTCCACCACCACCCGGGTGCGCCGGGACGGCCCGCCGCCGCGCGCGAAGGAGTACCCGGTGGTGCCGATCCGGGACCAGCCGTACTCGGTCACGGTGACCCGGGCCCGGCTGATCTGCGGCTGGCTGCGGACGAAATGCGCGGCCAGTTCCAGGCCGAGCGCTTCGGGCTCGGCCGCGCCGAGCCGGCTGGCGAACGCGTAGACGGTGTTCTTCTGCGTGTCGGTGGTCAGCACCCCGGCGTTGTCCCCGGTGAGGTGGGAGCCGGCCAGGTCGCCGGACAGGCTGGTCGAGACGTTCCAGTCCCGGATCACGTCGGCGCCGCTGGGGCCGGCGCCGCGGGCCACCCGCAGCACCCGGACCTCCGCCTTGCCGTACCGGTTCGCGCCGAGATGGACCATGGCCGGTGCTCCCTTCTACGGGTGCCGCTGCTGCAGGGCCAGGTAGACCCGGTCGCGGGTCAGCGGCAGGCGGGTGAGCCGTACCCCGGTCGCGTCCCGCACCGCGTTGGCCAGCGCGGGTGCCACCGGGTTGAACGGCGCCTCGCTCATCGGCTTGGCGCCCAGCGGGCCGAACGGGTCGTGGGTCCGGGCGAAGTACACCTCGGTGCGCGGCACGTCGGCCAGTACCGGAACGTGATAGTCGCGCAGCGTCCGGGTGGTGACCTGGCCGGCGCCGTCGATGTCCAGGTGCTCATACAGGGCGGCGCCGAGCGCCTGGGCCACCCCGCCCTCGACCTGGCCCCGGCACTGCACCGGGTTCAGCACAGTGCCGGCGTCGGCCGCCTGCACGCTCTGCAGCACGCGGATCTCGCCGGTGCCGGGGTCCACCGCGACCCGGAAGCCCTGCACGCAGAACGCCACCGTCCGGCCCCGGCCATCGCTGCTGCCCTCGGCCTCGCGCCGCTTCCCGCCGTCCGGGCCGGGCGCGCGCAGCCCGGCCAGGGCCCGGGCGGCGCGCAGGGTGGCCATCCCGGCCACCACGAGGCCGGTGGACCCGTACGCGCCGGTGTCGTGCTCCACCTCGTCGGTGTCGGCCGCCACCAGCTCGATGTCGTCCACCCGGCAGCCCAGCGCGCTGGCCGCGAGCTGGCGGTGCACGGTGGTGGTGCCGTTGCCGAACTCCGCCGTCCCGACCGCCAGCCGGTAACCGCCGTCCGCGCGTTCCGCGATCCGCGCGTGCGCCCGGTGGCCGCCGGGTGGCACGCTGTCCAGCATGGTGACCGCGATGCCCTGGCCGGTCAGCCAGCCGTCGCCAGCCGGGACGGATGCGCCGCGCCCGCTGTCCAGCGCCGCCTGCACCGCCGTCAGGCAGTCGAGCACGCCGCAGCTGCCGATCTGCACGTCGTCCGGCTCGGCGCTGAACGAGCGCAGCTCATCGCCCGGCTGCACCAGGTTGCGGCGGCGGAACCAGGCCGGGTCCAGCCGCAGCATCCGGGCCAGCTCGTCCATGGCCGACTCCACCGCGAACGCCGTCTGGGACAGCCCGTAGCCGCGGAACGCGCCGGCCGGCACGGTGTTGGTGTACACCGACCAGCCGTCCACCCGCTTGTTCGGGCACCGGTACAGGCTGATCGCCTCGTTGCTGCTGTGGAACAGCACCCCGGCGCTGTGATTGCCGTAGGCCCCGGTGTCCGCGACCGTGCGGAGCTGGATGGCGGTCAGCGTGCCGTCCCGCCGGGCGCCGGCCCGCACCGTCACCCGCATCGGGTGCCGGGTCGTGCTGGCGGTGAACTCCTCCTCGCGGGTGAATTCCAGCTGGACCGGCCGGCCGAGGCGGAGCACGGCCAGCGCGACCACGTCCTCGGTGAGCATCTCCTGCTTGCCGCCGAACCCGCCGCCGATCCGCGCGGCCAGTACCCGGACCTGGCTGCGGTCCAGGCCGTAGATCCGGCACAGCTCGTCCCGGGTCAGGAACGGTGTCTGCGAGCTGGTGCGCAGCACCAGCCGGCCGTCCTCCAGCCAGCCGATCGTGGCGTGCGTCTCCAGGTGAACGTGCTGCACCCGGTGGGTCTCGAACGTCCCCTCGTAGACGGCGTCCGCCGCGGCGAAGCCGGCGGCCACGTCCCCGAGGTGGCCGTGCACTTCGGCGGCGACGTTCCGGGCCGGGCCGCCGCGCGGAGCCGGGCCGCCGCGCGGAGCCGGGCCGCCGCGCGGAGCCGGGCCGCCGCCCGGAGCCGGGTCCTCGCCCGGAGCCAGATCCCCTCCCCGGAGCGGTGCCAGGCCGGGATGCAGCGCCAGCGCGGCGGGGTCCAGCGCCATCTCCGGGGTGACGACGGCCGGCCGGACCTCGTAGTCCACCCGGATCAGGTCCCGGGCCCGGGTGGCGGTGGCCACGCTGTCCGCGACGACAGCCGCCACCCGCTGGCCGGCGAACCGGACCGTGCGGTCGAACACCAGCGTGTCGCGCGGATCGTCGTCCGGGTGGTGGTGCCGGGCGGAGGAGAAGCGGGCCGGCGGGGCGTCGCGGTAGCTGAACACCGCCGCGACGCCGGGCAGCGCGAGCGCCGCGGTCGCGTCGAGGGACCGGATCCAGGCGTGCGGGTGCGGTGAACGCAGCAGCACCAGGTGCGCCAGGCCGTCGATGATGGTGGTGTCCAGGGTGAAGGCGGCGCGGCCGGTGACGACGTCCGGCCCGGCCGGCGCGGGCAGCCCGCGCCCGACCGGGTCCGCCGGGTCCGCCGGGTCCGCCGGGTCGGCCGGGTCGGCCGGCTCGGCCCGGGCCGTCCCGGCCAGCGCGTCGGCGATGGACCCGTACCCGGTGCACCGGCAGATGTTGCCCTTCAGCGCCCGCCCGAGGTCCTGCCGCTGCGCCCCGGTCAGCGCCGCCACGGTCATGATCATCCCCGGCGTGCAGAACCCGCACTGGAAGCCCTGAGCGGCGAGGAACGCGTCGGCCACCGGGTGCGGGCAGCCGAGACCCTCGATCGTGGTCACCGCCCGGCCCGCCGCCCGCACCGCGGGATACAGGCAGCTGTGCACCGGCACCCCGTCCAGGTGCACGGTGCAGGCGCCGCAGTCACCGGTGTCGCACCCCTTCTTGACCCCGAGCCAGCCCTGCTCGCGCAGGAAGGTGCGCAGGCACTGGCCCGGCCGGGGCGCCGCGGCAGCCGGGACACCGTTGATGCGCATGTTCATCCGGCCAGCTCCGCCGCCACCTCGGCGACGTAGCGGCGGGTCATCGCGGCCCGCCACGCCGTCGCCCCGTGGGCATCGCGGTGGTAATCCAGGCTGAGCCGGTCCAGCGCCGTGGCCGCCGCGGCGGCCGGCGGCGGGGCCGGGAACCGCAGCTGCACCGGCCGCGGGGTGGCCGCCGTGATGGTGATCACGACCGGGCCGCCGGCCTCCCGGCGGCCGATCACCACCGCGGCCGACCGGCCCAGCGGGGCCAGCGACGCGCGGCGGAACGCGGTCCGGGCGCCCAGCGCAGCAGCGGGCAGCGTGACGCAGCGCAGCAGTTCGCCGGGCCGCAGTGCGGTCGTGCCCGGGCCGGTGACCAGGTCGCCCACCGGGACGTGGCGGACCGCGCCGTCCGGCGACCAGAGCACCGCCACCCCGTCCAGCGCGGCCGTCAGCGAGGTCATCGCCCCGGCCGGCAGGGCCAGGCAGATGTTGCCGCCGACGGTGGCCACGTGCTGCACCTTGAAGGAGGCCAGCAGCGCATCGCAGCACTGGCCCGGCAGCGCGGTGGCGGCCCAGCGGCGCCCGGGCCGCCAGCCGGCCAGTTCGCTGATCGTGCAGGTGGCGGCGATCTCCAGACCTGCAGCCGTCTCGGTGAGCGCGGGCCAGCCGAAGGCGTTCAGGTCCAGCAGCCGCCGCAGCCCGGGCTGGGGCTCGGAGAACAGCCAGGTGCCGCCGCCCAGCCAGGCGTCCCCCGGCTGCCAGCGGGCACCGGGCGCGGGCCGGTGCTCGGTGACCGAGGGCAGGTCCATCAGCCGCTCCCGGCGATCCGCGCGCTGGCCCGGGCGGCCGCCGCGGCCAGCGTGGCCGGGTCGGCGGTGCGCAGCTCCCGGCCGGCTACCACCGGCCGGCCACCGACGAACAGGTGCTCCAGGGCCGGCGCGCCGAACACCAGGGTGCACACCGGGTCGGCGATCCCGGCCCCGGCCAGGTCGTCCACCCGCCAGACGGCCAGGTCGGCCAGCTTGCCCACCTCCAGCGAGCCCAGCTCGCCGTCCCGGCCCAGGCACCGGGCCCCGCCGAGGGTGGCTATCCGCAGGCAGTCCCGCGCGGTCAGCGCCAGCGGCCCGGCCGCGTACCGGGCGGCCAGGAGCGCCTGGTGCAGCTCATCGATCATCCGGCCGGACTCGTTGGAGGCGCTGCCGTCCACCCCGAGCCCGACCGCGGCCCCCGCGTCGAGCAGCGCCCGGACCGGGGCGATCCCGGAGCCGAGCCGGCCGTTGGAGGTGGGGCAGTGCGCCACCGCGGTGCCGGTGGCGGCGATCCGCGACACCGCGTCGCCGGACAGGTGCACGCAGTGCGCCAGCCACACGTCCGGTCCCAGCCAGCCGAGATCCTCGGCGTACTGGACCGGGGTCCGGCGGAACGTCTGCTGGCAGAAATCCTCCTCGTCCCGGGTCTCGGCCAGGTGGGTGTGCAGCCGGACGCCGGCCGACCGGGCCAGCGCGGCGCAGTCGCGCATCAGTTCCGCGGTGACGCTGAACGGCGAGCACGGCGCCAGGGCGATCCGGGTCATCGCGTCCGGGGCCGGGTCGTGCCACGTCTCGATGGCCTCCTGGCAGGCGGCCAGCACCGCGTCGTGCGGCTCGACCGCCGAGTCCGGCGGCAGCCCGCCCGCGGAGCGGCCCAGGTTCATCGAGCCGCGGGTGGCGTGCAGCCGCACCCCGATCCGCCGGGCCGCGTCGATCTCCGCCGCCAGCAGGTCACCGACGCCGGCCGGGAACACGTAGTGGTGGTCGGCGCTGGTGGTGCAGCCAGTCAGCGCCAGCCAGGCCAGGTTGGCCGCGGCCGCGTCGGCCAGCAGGCCCGGGGTGAGCCGGGCCCACACCGGGTACAGCTCGGTGAGCCAGTCGAACAGGGTGCCTTCGGTGCCGTAGCCGCGGGTGATCCATTGGTACAGGTGGTGGTGCGTGTTCACCAGCCCGGGGGTGACCAGCAGCCCGGGGCCGCGGATCGGGCGCGCCGCCGCGGGGTCCGCCGTGGGGTCCGCCGCCGGGCGCGGCGGCGCCGGGCCCGGGCCGACCGCCACGATCCGGCCCTGCTCGGCGACGAGATGGCCGTCCGGAAACTCCTGGCCCGCCAGGTCCACGGTGGCGATGTGGCAGTTCTCCAGCACCAGGGTGGCCGGCGTCATGAGCCGCGGTACGTCGAGTAGGCGAACGGGCTGAGCAGCAGCGGCACGTGATGGTGGGCGGCCGGGTCGGTGACCCGGAACACCACCACGACCTCTGGGTAGAACGTCGGCGCGGCCAGGTAGGCCTCGACGGCGAAGACGATCCGGTAGACGCCCGCCGCCGCCGCCCGGGCCAGGTCGCTGACCCGGCCGTCGGCGTCGGTCACCCGGCGGCCGAGCGGTTCCCAGCCGCCGGGGCGCTGCACGCTGAGGGTGAGCTCCAGGCCGTCGGCCGGCCGTCCGGTCCGGGCGTCCAGGACATGCGTCGAGATTCCCATGCCTCCCCTTACCGGATGGCCCTTACCGGACGGCCCTTACCGGAACGTCTTACCCAGCCGCAGGGCGACGATCCGCCGCAGTTCCTCCCGCACTACCGCCCGCTCGGCGGCTGGATCGTGGCCGAGCCGGGCCCGCAGCGCATCCAGCATGTCGCGGGCGGACCGCCCGGTGGCGCAGATCAGGAACACGTGCCCGAACCGCGCCTCGTAGGCGGCGTTCCCGGCCCGCAGCGCCGCCGCCTCGCCGGCCGCCTCGCCGGCCGCCCCGGACTGCTCGCGGGCCGACCAGGCCGCCTCCCGGCCGCCGCCGCCGGCCCGCTCGCCGATCCGCGGGTGCGCGGCCAGTGCCTGCTCGATGTCCGCCCAGCCCAGCCCGGCGATCACCGCGTCCGAGGCGGCGCTCAGCGCGGCCAGCGAGCCGTAGGGCCGGCTCGCCACCAGCTCCGCCGCCCACCGAGTGCTGGCGCACGACGGCCGCAGCAGCGCCGCGGCCGCCGCCGCGGGCGCCGCGTCCAGGGCCGCCACCGGCAGCCGCTCCGGGTCGCTCACCCTCCTGACCCTAATGACCGGCCGCCGGGCCTCCGGGTCGGTCCGGCCGCCGTGGGAAGATCGGCCGGTGGCTGACGTGAGCGCCATCAGGGCGCGCCGGGTCATCACCCCGGACGGGGAACGGCCCGCGGCCGTGCACGTCCGTGACGGGATGATCACGGCGGTGACCGGCTACGACGCCGCCCCGGCCGGCGCGGTCACCATCCCGGACGGCCAGCTGGTGCTGCCCGGCCTGGTGGACAGCCACGTGCACGTCAACGAGCCCGGCCGCACCGAGTGGGAGGGATTCGCCACCGCCACCGCCGCGGCCGCCGCGGGCGGGGTGACCACCATCGTGGACATGCCGCTGAACGCCGTCCCGCCCACCGTCACCGTGGCG
Organism: uncultured Actinomycetes bacterium; assembly: GCA_963837515.1. Lineage (GTDB taxonomy): Bacteria > Actinomycetota > Actinomycetes > Streptosporangiales > Streptosporangiaceae > RYN-230. Next base: position 210,516 of record CAWINT010000003.1, on the reverse strand, counting down.
GCGCTGCGCGCCAAGCAGCGGGGGGCGGCCGGCCAGCTGGCGACCGACGTCGCGTTCTGGGGCGGGGCTGTGCCCGGCAACCTGGCCGAGCTGCGGCCGCTGCACGAGGCCGGGGTGGCCGGGTTCAAGTGCTTCCTGCTGCCCTCGGGGGTGGCGGAGTTCCCGCCGCTGGACGCCGCGCAACTGGCGGCGGCGATGACGGAGATCGCCGGGTTCGGCGGGCTGCTGATCGCGCACGCCGAGGACGCCGCGGTGATCGGGGCGGCGCCGCCCGCCCGCGGCCGCCGCTACGCCGGCTTCCTCGCGTCCCGGCCGCCGGAGGCCGAGACGGCGGCGGTGGCGGCGCTGCTGGCCGCGGCCCGGCGGACCGGCTGCCGGACGCACGTGGTGCACCTGTCGGCGGCGGCGGCGCTGCCGCTGATCCGGGCGGCCCGGGCGGACGGGCTGCCGGTCACCGCGGAGACCTGCCCGCACTACCTGACGCTGCGGGCCGAGGACGTGCCGGACGGCGCGACCGCGTTCAAGTGCTGCCCGCCGATCCGCGACGCCGCCAACGCGGAGGCGCTGTGGGCCGCGCTGGCCGATGGCACCCTGGACTGCGTGGTGTCCGACCACTCGCCGGCCCCCCCGGCGCTCAAGTGCCCGGCGGGCGGTGATTTCGCCGAGGCGTGGGGCGGTATCGCCTCGGTGCAGCTCAGCCTGCCGGTGACCTGGACCGGGGCGCAGCGCCGCGGGATCGGCCTGGACCGGGTGGCCGCGTGGATGTCCGCCGGTCCGGCCCGGCTCGCTGGGCTGGCCGACCGCGGCGCCATCGCGGCTGGGCGGCGGGCCGACTTCTGCGTGTTCGACCCGGACCGGGAGTTCACCGTCGACCCGGCCGCGCTGCGGCACCGGCACCCGGTCACCCCGTACGCGGGACGGCGGCTGCGCGGCGTGGTCACCCAGGCCTGGCTGGCCGGCCAGCCGATCGCGACCAAGCGGTCGGGCCGGCTCACCACCCGGACGGCCACGCCGTGAGCGGGCCGTGGCCGGACGTGGCCAGCCGGGCGCTGGGCGGGTCGGTGCTGTTCGCCAACGACGAGTTCTTCGCCGATGCCCGGCAGCTGATCGATCCCCAGCCCGCGGCGCACGACCCGGCCGCCTTCGGGCCGCGGGGCAAGGTGTACGACGGCTGGGAGACCCGGCGGCGGCGCGGAACCGGGGGCCGCGGGGACGGCGGGGACGACTTCGTCATCGTCCGGCTGGGCGCGCCCGCGATCGTCCGCGGCATCGACGTGGACACCGCCCACTTCCGGGGCAACTACCCGCCGGCCGCGTCGGTGGAGGGCGTCACCCTGCTCGGCTACCCCACGGCCGGCGAGGTGCAGGCGGCCGGCTGGGCCCCGCTGACCGGCGTGGCCGAGCTGGCCGGTGACCGGGTCACCCCGCTGCCGGTTCACGGACCGGACCGGCTGGTGACGCACGTGAAGCTGCGGATCTACCCCGATGGGGGCGTTGCGCGGTTTCGGGTGTACGGGGAGATCGTGCCGGATCCCCGGTGGCTGGGCGGCCGGGTGGACCTGGCCGCGCTGCGCCGCGGCGGGCGGGTGACCGCGTGCAGCAACATGTTCTACGCCGCCCCGGCGAACGTGCTGGCCCCCGGCCGGGCGCGGCGGATGGCCGACGGCTGGGAGACGGCCCGGCGCCGCGACGCGGGGAACGACTGGCTGGTGGCCCGGCTGGCCGCGCCGGGGGTGCTGCACCACATGGTGCTGGACACGTCCTGGTTCCTCGGCAACGCGCCGGCCCAGGCGCGGCTGTCCGACGCCGCGACCGGGGCGGAGCTGCTGCCGCGCACCGCGCTGCTGCCGGACACCGAGCACCGGTTCCGGCTGCCCGGCGGCGGCCCGGTGCACGAGGTCCGGCTGGACATCTACCCGGACGGCGGGCTGGCCCGGCTGCGGGTGGCCGGGGAGGTGGCCCCGGGGAGCCGGGACGCGGTGGCCGCCCGCTGGCTCGGGCTGCTGCCGCCCGAGGTGGCCGCCGCCGTGGACCCGGCCGGCTTCTTCAGCTGACGCCGGTCGGGGGCGGTGCCGGATGCGGGTCAGGGCGGTCGGTGCCGGATGCGGGTCAGGGGCGGCGTCTGATGCGGGTCAGGGCGCCGCGGCGGGCGGGCGGAACGCGGCGAACGGGTTCGTCACCACCAGGTGCTGCGTGGCAAACCGGTAGAGGGTGGCCGGCCGGCCACCGAGCGGGGTGGGCCGGGCCGCCTCGGCGGTGGCCTCGATGACGCCCCGCCGGGTCAGGATCCGCTGCAGGTTGGTGGCGGACACCGGGTGCCCCAGCGTGGCGGCGTAGATGTCGCGCAGCCCGGCGATCGTGAACGACTCGGGGGCCAGGGCGAAACCGATGTTGGTGTAGGACAGCTTGGCCCGCAGCCGGTCCCGGGCCGACCCGACGATCGAGCCGTGGTCGAACGCGGCGGGCGGCAGCGCGCCGACCGCGTGCCAGGCCGTGTCCGCGGGCACCCGCGGCTCCATCCCGCACCGGACCACCGCCAGGTACGCAGTGCCCAGCACCCGGCCCCGCGGGTCCCGGTCCGGGTCGCTGCGCGTTTCCAGCTGCTCCAGGTGGGCGATATCGGTCAGGTCCACCTTGGCCGCCAGGTGCCGCCCGCAAGAGGTGCCCAGCCGCTCGGCCGCGCCCAGCGGTCCGCCGGGCAGCGCCCAGTACCCCTCGAACGGCGGCTCGCCGCGGCGCCAGAGCAGCACGTGCAGCCGCTGCTCGCGGACCTGGAGCACGACGGCCAGGACCTCGTGCCGGAAGGCCATGCCCACCGGCGGTGGCAGGGCTGAGGCGGGGGAGCGGGGCTTATCGGCACGCACGGCGGCATGATACTGTGTCCCGCAATCAGTTTTCGACTCATGGTTGAAAACCACGGCCAAGCCGAACGGCCCCTCGGGCCGCGAGGGACAGGAGCAGCCGATGACCAGCGAGGCGGATCACGGCCAGCCCGGCCAGCCAGACGCCCAGCCGGCCGGCTGGGCGGATGAGGTGCGGCGGCTCGCCGCCGAGCGGGACGCGGTGATCCTGGCGCACAACTACCAGCGGCCGGAGATCCAGGACGTAGCCGACCACGTCGGCGACTCGCTCGCGCTGTCCCGGCTGGCCGCGGCCAGCCGGGCCCGGGTGATCGTGTTCGCCGGGGTCTACTTCATGGCCGAGACGGCCAAGATCCTGGCGCCGGAGCGGACCGTGCTGATCCCGGACCCGGCGGCGGGCTGCTCGCTGGCCGACGGCATCACCGCTGACCAGGTGCGGGCCTGGAAGGCGGAGCACCCGGGCGCCGCCGTCGTCGCGTACGTCAACACCAGCGCCGAGGTCAAGGCCGAAGCCGACGTGTGCTGCACCTCCGCCAATGCGGCGGCGGTGGTGTCGGCCATTCCGGCCGGGCGGGAGGTGCTGTTCCTCCCCGACCAGTTCCTCGGCGCCCATGTCCGGCGCGTCACCGGGCGCCGCAACCTGCACGTCTGGCTGGGCGAATGCCACGTGCACGCCGGCATCAGCCCGGACGCGCTGCGCCGCAAGGCGGCCGCGCAGCCCGAGGCCGAGCTGTACATCCACCCGGAGTGCGGCTGCGCCACCGCGGCGCTGTGGCAGGCCGGGGCCGGGGACCTGCCGGGCACACGGACCCGGGTACTGTCCACCGGCGGCATGCTGGCCGCGGCCCGGGAGGAGGCCGCGCCGGCCGTGCTGGTGGCCACCGAGACCGGGATGCTGCACCAGTTGCGGCGGGCCAACCCGGCGGTGCGCTGGGAACCGGTCAACCCGGACGCGGTCTGCCGGTACATGAAGCTGACCACCCCGGCCACGCTGCTGCGCTGCCTGCGGGACGAGGTGACCGAGGTGCGGGTTCCGCCGGAGATCGCGGCGCGGGCCCGCCGCGCGGTGCGGGCCATGGTCGAGACCGGGGCGGCGGCGTGACCGGCATACGGTACCTGCCTCAGCCAGCGCCGGTTTGGGACCGGGGCGCCGATTTGGCCGTGGTCGGCGGCGGGGCGGCGGGGATCAGCGCCGCACTGGCCGCCGCCCGCCGTGGCCGGCGGGTGCTGCTGATCAGCAAGGAAGGGGCGGGGGCCACGCCGCTGGCCCAGGGCGGGCTGGCGGCGGCGCTCGGGCCGGGCGACAGCGCCGCCCGGCACCACGCCGACACGCTCGCCGCCGGGGCCGGGCTCTGCGATCCGGCCGCCGTGGCCGAGCTGGCCGCCGCGGCCCCGGGGGAGATCGCCCGGCTGGCCGGGCTGGGCGCGCGGCTGGAGGCGGCCCCGCTGCACCGGGAGGGCGGGCACAGCCGGAACCGGATCGTGCACGCCGGCGGGGACGCGGCCGGCGCCGAAGTGCACCGGGCGCTGCACGCCGCCCTGGCCGCCAGCCGGGTCGAGGTGCTGGCGGGGTGCGTCGCGCTGGATCTGCTCCTTGGCCCCGGCGGCCAGGTGACCGGGCTGCTCGCCGGGCTGCCCGCCGCGGGCGCCCCGCCGGGTCCTGCCGGGGCCGTCCCATCCGGTCCTGCCGGGGCCGTCCCATCCGGTCCTGCCGGGGCCGTCCCATCCGGTCCTGCCGGGGCCGTCCCATCCGGTCCTGCCGGGGCCGTCCCGCCGGGCCCCGCCGCTGCGCCCGGCCCGGCCCTGCGGCCCGGGGTCATCGCCGTGCGGGCGGTGGTGCTGGCCACCGGGGGGTTCGGCCAGGCCTACGCCACCACGACGAACCCGGCCGGGCTGACCGGCGACGGGCTGGCGCTGGCCGCCCGGGCCGGCGCCGCGCTGCGGGACCTGGAGTTCGTCCAGTTCCACCCGACCGTCTTGTGGCAGCCCGGGAGCCGCGGCGCCTGCCCACTGCTGACCGAGGCGCTGCGCGGCGCCGGGGCGGTGCTGGTCGACGCGGCCGGGCAGCCGGTCATGGCGGGGGCGCACCCGCTGGGCGACCTCGCTCCACGGGACGTGGTGTCGGCCCTGATGCAGCAGCGGATGAACCGGGACGGGACCGATCACCTGTGGCTGGACGCCACCGGGCTGGGCCGCGCGGTGCTGGAGCGGGACTTCCCCACGGTGACCGCGGCCTGCCGGGCGCGCGGCATCGACCCGGTGACCGAGCCGGTCCCAGTGGCGCCGGGCGCGCACTACGCCTGCGGCGGGATCCAGGCCGGGCTGGTGGACGGGGCGACCGGGGTGCCCGGCCTGTACGCGGTGGGCGAGGCCGCGTCCACCGGCGTGCACGGGGCCAACCGGCTCGCCTCCAACTCGCTCACCGAGGCGCTGATCGCCGGGCGGCGGGCCGGGGACCGGCTCGGCCGGGAGCTGCCCCGGACCCGGCCGGGGCACCAGCTGCCGCCGGCAGGCCCGGGCGTCACCCCGGCCGCCCGGGCGCCCCTGGCCGCGGCCATGTCGCGGCACGCCGGGGTGCTGCGGGACCGCGACGGCCTGCGGCAACTGCTCGCGCAGCTGGAGCGGGCCCCAGGCGGCGCGGGCCGGCTGGACCTGGCCACCGTGGAGGCGACCAGCCTGCACACCGTCTCGGCGCTGGTGGCGGTGGCGGCGCTGGCCCGGGCCGAGAGCCGCGGCTGCCACCGGTGGCGCGACGTCCCGGCGGTCACCGCCGGCCCGGCCCGGCACAGCACGCTGCTGGTTACCGGGGGCGAGGTCCGGGCGGCCGGTCCCGGGCGGCCCGCTCTGGAGGTGAGCGCATGACGCTGCACGCCACGGTGGCGGCGACCCTGCGGGCCGCGGGCCTGGACCCGGCGGACACCGAGCGGGTGGTCCGGCAGGCGCTGGCCGAGGACCTGGCCTGGGGGCCGGACGTCACCACGGCGGCCACCACCGCCCCGGGGGCCCGGTCCACCGGGGCGGTGGTGGCCCGGCAGCCCGGGGTGCTGGCCGGCCTGCCGGTCGCCCTGGCCGTGCTGGACGCGGCCGGTCTGCCGCCCGGCGCCGCCGAGCCGCTGGCCGCCGACGGCGACCGGGTGGCGCCGGGCGCCGCCGTGCTGGCCATCGACGGCCCGCTGCGCGAACTGCTGGGCGCCGAGCGGACCCTGCTGAACTTCGTCACCCACCTGTCCGGCGTCGCCACGCTGACCCGGCGCTGGGCGGACCAGCTGGCCGGCACGCCGGCCCGGCTGCGCGACAGCCGCAAGACCATCCCCGGGCTGCGGCGGCTGGAGAAGTACGCGGTGCGCTGCGGCGGGGGCAGCAACCACCGGATGGGGCTGGGCGACGCCGCGCTGATCAAGGACAACCACGTGGTGGCCGCGGGAGGCCTGGGCGCCGCGATCCGCGCGGTCCGCGCCGCCGCCCCCGGCCTGCCGCTGGAGGTGGAGTGTGACGATCTCGGCCAGGTCGCCGAGGCGCTGGCGGCCGGGGTGGACCTGATCCTGTGCGACAACATGAGCGTGACTGAGCTGCGCGCCGCGGTGGTGCTGGCCCGGCCGCATCCCGGAGTCCGGCTGGAGGCCAGCGGGGGGCTCCGGCTGGAGTCGGCCCGGGCCGTCGCCGAGACCGGGGTGGACTTCCTGGCCGTCGGCGCGCTGACCCACTCCGCCGCGGCCCTGGACCTGGGGCTGGACCTGGCCGCGGCCTAACAGTGCGGTGAGCTTTGTCACTGCGGTTACTTTGTGCCCATATGTGACACATTCTCACCGCGCTGATGCACAGCGCACGGGCGATCTTTAGGCCGGGACCCCGGCGCGCAGCGGGGCGGCGAGGGCGGCGTCCAGCCGGGCCGCGAGGTCGGCCGGATCGAGCACGGACTCCACCCCCGCGGCCCGGGCGGCCAGCCACAGCGACCCGCCGACCGGGGGCAGCCGGGGGGTGGAGAAGTCCCGGTCCCCGGTGACCTCGCGCAGCCGCTCACGGAGCGGGCCGGTGAATACCTCCCCGGCCCGGAAGGTGCTGCCGATCAGCGTCACCTCGGCCGGCTCGGTGAAACGCAGGGCCGTATAGATCACCTCGATCTGCTCGGCCAGATCGGCGGCGGCCCGGCGGAAGATGGCGCGGGCGAGTTCGTCACCGGCCGTGGCCGCCTCCGCGACCTGCTCGGCAAAGGCGGCGATCCGGGCCTTGTCGAACGGCCGGTAAATGACCGGCATGATGTCCTCGACATCGGCAAGCCGGTAATGCTCGAGCAGCCGTGGTATCACCGTGGACCACTCGCCCCGGCCATCACGCCAGGCGACCGCGGCCCGGATCGCGGACAGCGCGATAACGTACCCGGATGCCTCGTCGCCGAGCACGTGGCCCCAGCCGCCGCAGCGCCAGGCCTCGCCGCGCGCATTAACCCCGAAGGTATTGCTGCCGGTCCCGGAAATGGCCGCAATTCCGGGCGCGGCCAGCGCGCCCGAGGCCCAGGCGGCGACCACGTCATTGACAGCCAGGGCCACCGGGGATTCCAGGCTGGTGACGCCGGACAGCAATCGGTGCCGCTCGTCGGCGGTATTGATTCCGGCGACCGCGAGGACCGCGGCCGCGACCGGCCCTTCCGCCATAGCCTGATGGGCTTCATGAAAATGGTGACCGTGTGCGCCGAGAACCGTTGTTATCGCGGCGGAAATGGACGCCACCGCGGCACCCAGCCCGATTGCCTCCGGATTGCTCGGGCCGGTTTCCGCTACCACGGCGTTCCCGGTGCCGAGATCAACGGCGGCGGCCATCGTCTTCGTGGCCCCGCCGTCCACGCCAATAAGGATTCCAGCCTGCGCTCCGGCACGGGCCCGGCCGGTGGCAGCGGGCAGCAATTCCGCAGGCAGCGTGGTGAGACTGCCTTTGCGTTGTTGCCCGCTATGTATTGATGTACCATGCATCGGGTACCACCGGCCAATCTACCAGCTATGTGCTATGAGCGGATCGCGTTGCCAGACTACCTTGCGGTTGGTAACCCAACACTGGACGTCCAGCCGGACGGCTCAGCGGTGCTGGGCGGGACGGCAGTATACGCTGCGCTGCAGGCAGCCCGGCTGGGACTGTCGGCAGTAGCCGTCGGAAGGGCGAACCCGGATGTCCTGCGGCCCTACTGGCGGCCGTATGCTAACGAAGCCGAGCTGTGCCTGCAGCCCTCCGGCGCCACGACGACGTTCCGTAATTTGTCGGCTGCGGAAGCTCGTGAGCAATGGCTGCAGGAATGGGCCGGGGAAATCGAACTGGAAAGTCTGCCGGGTAGCGATATTCTGCATATCGCGCCGGTCGCCCAGGAAGTCAGTGTCGACCGGTTCGGCGGCGTGGCCGCGCTGGTCTGCCTGACCCCGCAGGGCCTGATCCGCCGCTGGTCGGACGGTGACGGCCACGTCGGCCTGGTGCCGCGGCGGTTCGCCGCCGCCGTGGCGGCCCTGGTCGGCATCGTCGTGGTGTCCGAGGACGAGGCGCCGTACCTCAGCGGGCTGCTGCAGGACGTCGCCCGCCGTGGCGGCCTGTCGGTGGTGACCCGCGGCCAGCTGGGCTGCGAGGTGCTGACCGGCGACGGCTGGTCGCAGTACCCGGCCGAGCCCGCGCACCCGGTGGCCGACGCCACCGGGGCAGGCGACTGCTTCGCCGCCGCCCTGGCCGTCGAGATCTTCCAGGGCCGCCCCGTGCCGGAAGCAATCCGGCTGGCGTCGATCGCGGCGGCGCTGTGCGTCCGCGGCCTGGGACTGACCGCGATCGGCACCCGCCCGGAGATCATGACCGCCTTCCGCGCCCCGTCCACCCGCTCAGTCACCTGACCGGGGCGCTGCTCCCGGCGGCCTGGGCCGCCCGGGCCCGGACCGCCGCGGCGCTGCACGCGGAATGAGATCACTGCTGCGGTAGGGTGCGCCGGTGCCCAGTCTTCCCGGTCAGATCCTGCTCGACCTGCTGACGGACTACCGCCCGGCCGGGGCGGCCGAAGCGGCCGACGTGGCGCGGGCCCGCGCGCTGGCCCGCACCGAGGCCGACCCCTGGCTACGCTCCCGGCCGCTGCACGTCACGTCGTCGGCGCTCGTCGTGCACCCGCCGACCCGCCGGGTGCTGCTCCGCTGGCATCCGCGCCAGCAGGCCTGGCTGCAGGTGGGCGGGCATGGCGACCCGGGGGAGACCGATCCGCTGGGCATCGCGCTGCGTGAGGGGGCCGAGGAGACCGGGCTGCCCGACCTGATGCCGTGGCCTGACGCGCGGCTGCGTCATCTGGTCGTCGTCGGTGTGCCCGCGGCTGGCCAGGAACCCGCCCACGAGCACGCTGACCTGCGATTCTTCCTCACCACTGCGGTGCCTGGGTCGATCGTTGCGGAACGGCCGGACGCGCCGCTGCGCTGGCTGCCCATCGCCGAGGCCATGACGGCGACGGCCGAGCCGAACCTGCGCGAGACGCTGGCCCGGGCACAGGCGATCTTTGAGGGCCAGTCTGACCTGGACACATAGTTTGTTTGAACTATTTGTCCGGTTTTAGCGGTACTGCGACGAATGTGGTGCCATGCTACCCGCTGGGAATTATCCGGCCCGGCGAGAGGCACAGGCTGCCGCGTAGCTGGGCGCCCTCCGTCGTTAGGCAGGTTCTTGAAGGACACCAGCAGGAAGACACCCAGGTTCCGGCGAACGGGACGGCACGCGGCGCCGTCACAGATGCAGCGCGCCGCCCAGCGGGCCGGCCAGGCGGCCCCGGCGGTCGCCGTGGTGGGCGCGCTGACCGCCGGGGGCGGTGCGTCCGCCCTGGCGGCCGCCCCTCCCGCGGCGGCGGCCACGCCCGCCGCCGCCACGCACGCGGGCAGCGTGGGCGCCGTCCCGCTGCACCGGGCCCAGCTGGACGCGGCCGCCGCGCCGCGGCTGCGCGCCGCGGCGCGGCACGCCCGCCGGGCGGACCGCGGCTACACGGTGCGCACCGGGGACACGCTGTCCGGGATCGCGCAGCGCTTCTACGGCCACGCCAGCGACTGGCCCTACCTGTTCCACGTCAACGACGCGAAGATCAGCGACCCCAACCTGATCTACACCGGCCAGGTCTTCCAGGTGCCCGCCAACCCGCCGGCTTCCGTGCTCAACGGCACCTACCGGGCCCAGCCCGCCGCCGCGGCCAGCAGCCCGGCGCCCGCCGCCAGGCAGTCGGCCGCCAGCCAGCCCGCCGCCAGGCAGTCGGCCGCCAGCCAGCCCGCCGGCAGCAACACCGTGGACGCGGACGACGCTCCCGCGGCGACCAGCCAGCATTCCAGCTCGGGTTCGGCGGCGCGGTCCGCTACGCACAGTTCGGGCACCCGGGCGAGGGTGACGTCGTCGGGCAGCGGGCACGTGTGCACCGGGTCGGGCGGGTCGATGCTGCCGCAGAACTACGGCGCTAGCGTCACCTTCCTGCTTGCGCACGGCTACAGCGCCAACGCCGCGGCCGGCATCGCGGGCAACATCTGGCAGGAGTCCGGCGGCAATCCGGAGTCGGTCGGTGACGGCGGTGGTGGCCTCATCGGCTGGACGCCGCTGCCCGGTGGCTACGTCACCGGCAACCCCAGCGCTGACCTGCAGACCCAGCTGAACGCGATCCTGACGTTCAACCAGATCTGGGCGCAGTACATCCCCGCGCTCAACGCCGCGGCGAGCCCGGCGCAGGCGGCTGACATTTACGTCACCGACTTCGAACGGGCTGGGATCCCGGCCGCGGCCAACCGGGAAGCGGCCGCCACCGCGGTCGCCGCAGCCTGCGGTCTGTAACAACCTTGCCCCGGCCGGCGCGTCCCCGGCCGGCCGTGGCCCGGTCACCCGGCCTTCGGTGCGAGCCCGTCGAGTACCACCCCGGCGAGCGCCGCACCGAGGCCGGGTGACGTGCTGAAGGGGGTCTCGGCGAACAACGCCCGGGGCAGGACCTGGCCGTGAATCGCCCCCACGATCAGCACGGTCGCCGCGGACACGTCCGCGGCCGGATCGATGCGGCCGAGCCGCTGCTCGGCGAGCAGGTAGTGGGTGAGCATGTCCGGCAGGCCCCGCTGGCCGGGCGCTGGCCCGGGGCCCGCGCCCGCCGCATCCTCCGCGCCCGCCGCATCCTCCGCGCCCGCCGCATCCTCCGCGCCCGCCGCATCCTCCGCGCCCGCCGCATCCTCCGCGCCCGCCGCATCCTCCGCGCCCGCCGCATCCTCCGCGCCCGCCGCATCCTCCGCGCCCGCCGCATCCTCCGCGCCCGCCGCATCCTCCGCGGCCGCCGAGCCAGCCTCTTCCTCCACCGCGCCTTCCTCCACCGCGCCGGTGAATGCCGGGTCCCCACCCACCAGGGCGTGGAACCGGCGCAGCACCCCGGGCTGGGACAGCAGCCCGGCGAAGGCGGGGACGATCCGGTCCAGCACGCCGATGCCCCGCTCGATGAAGCCGGCCAGGTTGTCCGCCACCGTCGCGGTCCCGGCCGGTGGCAGCAACTGGGCCGCCTGGTTCATCACCGTGGCGACGTGCGCCAGCAGGGCCTGGGCGAGCAGGTCGTCCTTGTCGGCGAAGTAGTTGTACAGCACACCGTCGGCGACCTGCGCCTCCCGGGCGATCTCCCGGACGGACAGCCCGGCGCTGCCGCGCTCGCCGATCAGCCGGGCGGCGGTCGCGATCAGGTGCTCCCGCAGATTCGCGTCGTCACGGTCGCGCAGCACAGCGGGCCTTCTAGGTGACATCGCGGTTGAGTGTAACGAGCACGGCCGCGCCGGCGAACACTGCCGCGTAACCGAGCAGCACCAGGCCCCCGCCCCACTGGGGCAGCAGCCCGGCGGCCGGGGTGAGGCTCGCCCGGTCCAGTGCCTCGCTGGCGTAGAACGGCAGCCAGCGGGCCAGGCCGGCGCCCAGCAGCTGGCCGGCGATGCCCTCCACCAGGGCGATCCAGGCCAGTGCGGCGGCGATCGCGGCGATCACGTTGCGCACCAGGGCACCCACGCCGACGCCAATGACGGCAAAGGCGGCGTTGGCGGCGACACCGCCGCCGAGCACCTGCCAGGTGCCCGCCGCAGACAGCTGGAAGGTGCCGCCCTTGGCCGCCCACCAGGCGGCCGTGACGGCCACGGCGGTGGCGGCCGCGGCGAGGCCAGCCGCCGCCCCGGCCAGGCCGTAGACCACCAGCTTGGCCAGCAGCACGGCCTGGCGCCGGGGGAAGCTGAGATAACTGTCGGTCATGGTCTGGTGACGGTATTCCCCGGCCATCGCCAGGATCCCGAACACCAGCGTGAACAGCGCGGCCAGCCCCACGTGCGACATGGCCTTCGCCTGGACGGCCGGGTCGTGCACGTTGCCGCCCGAGCTGACCAGCCCGCTGACGCCCGCCACCACGATCAGCGGGCCGGCCGCCAGCAGCAGCCACGGCGCCCGGACGGTGGTCAGCTTGCGCAGCTCAGCGCGGATCGGCGATCGCATCGCCCGCCCCCTCCGTCAGCCGCAGGAACGCCGTCTCCAGGGCGCCGTCCGCGGCGCCGAGCTCGCGCAGTGGCCCGGCGAACCGCAGCTCCCCGGCGCTGACGATGACCACGTCGTCGGCGGTCTGGGCCATCTCACTGAGCAGGTGACTGGCCACCACGACGGTGCGGCCTTCCCCCGCCAGCCCGCGGAGCAGCCCGCGCAGCCAGGCGTGCCCGGCTGGGTCGAGCCCGTTCGCAGGCTCGTCCAGCAGCAGCACCTCGGGGTCGCCCAGCAGGGCCGCGGCCACGCCCAGCCGCTGCCGCATGCCCAGCGAGAAACCACGGACCCGGCGGTGCGCGGCGTCGGCCAGGCCGGCCTGCGCGAGCACCTGATCCACCCGGCGGCCGGGGATGCCCTCGCTGGCGGCCAGGACCCGCAAGTGGTCCCGGGCCCGGCGGCCGGGATGGAAGCCGGTCGCCTCCAGCAGCGCGCCGACCCGGCGCCGCGGATGGGCCAGCTGGGCGTAGGGCCGGCCACCGATCAGGGCTTCGCCGCCTGAGGGCCGGATCAGGCCCAGCGCCATGCGCAAGGTCGTGGTCTTGCCCGCGCCATAGGCCTTCTTACTTGCCCAGCGTGCTGACCGCATGTACTCCCGCAGCGCTGGGCAGGCACTCCGGCGCGGCCTGACAGTCGTCTCGGCGAAATACGTCCGAGTTCAGCCAGGTTACCGGCCCTGAGCTGGGAGGACTAGACGATCTGAACCGCGCCCGGCCCGCTGCGCGGATGAGCTGCTGCGCAGCGCGACGACAGCGAGAGAATGCGGCCGGAGACCCGGCAGCGCGGTGGGGGCGGCAGAGACCTTGGTCAGGTCGTCCCGGCGTATTTGGCTGCCCGGGCACGCTCGGCCGCTATCTCGCGGGTACGGGACGGCAGTTCGGCGCCGACCTTAACAGCGAAGTCCAGGTACACCTGGCGGCCGGGCATCTCCTTCAGGCATTTGGCAACGAGCGTGGCGGCCTGGGAAACGTCACCGCGGCGCTCGGCGATCCTCGCGCGCAGGAAGTTGAGTTCCGGCCCGGCGAGTGCGAAGCTGGCGACGAGCCGGTCCAGCAGTTCGTCCTCGGGGGTGCCCGCGAACCGGTCGAGGAGCATCTCGTGCCACGTGGCGAGGTCGTCCGCCCGCTCCTTGCGCCGGTAACTGGTCTCATCGAAGGTTCCGTACACGGTGCGCGGCCGTTTGGGGTCCACGCGTCCGGCCACCTCCAGCGCCTCCAGGTAAGATTCGGCGAACGTCCGCCACATGTCCGGCGTGGTGAGCAGCCGGGCGAGCGGAACGGCCAGGGGCGTCTCCTTTTCCGCCACCTGACCGTAGCCCCGGCGGGTCCAGCCGTAGTCTGCTTCCCAGCGGATGAGCTGCTCCGGCGCGCAGCCGGCGAACGCCGCGAAACCGTCTTGCCGGAGTACCGACTCCCACAACGCGGCCACGGCCTCCGATACCAGGAACTTGGCGGCCTCTACCGGATCGTCGGAGTGGAAATAGTCGTATCTCTTCATATCGCAGGCCAGATCGACAATCTTCGCGACGGCCTGCCGTGCTGGTGCGGGGTCGCTGGCCACCAGCGCCGCCAGCGCGTTGGCTACCAGTCGGCGGAACGTATACCGCCACTTCGACCGCTCGGTGTGGTGCACTCGGCGGTCCCCCGCCATATAAGCGCCGTCCTTGGCCAGCCCCACGAAAGTCGTCACCTCGGCCAAGACCTCCATCGGGTCTGCTAGCTCCTTCTTCGGCTTCACCTTCGGCTGATCCTGCGGGCGCAGCTCGTCCTCGATGCGCCCGCGGAGCTGAGCGTTCCCGCGCCAGTAGACGGTCCACAAGATCTTGCGGAGGCGCGCGTCGTCGTGAGGCGCCATCGCGACGTAAAATTCGTCACGGTTCATCCGGTTCGCTGGCATGACACTCGATCGTAGGGACGCCCGGCTCCCGCAGGAGGCCGAACCAGGGAACGCCGCGTCCCGCGATCAGCAGCGGCCGGGGAGTGTTTAGCGACGGGCCGGCGAAGCGCAGGTTGCAGCTGTCCGCTCATGCTGACGCGGGGGCAGCGCAGCACTTCTTGAACTTCTTCCCGCTTCCGCAGGGGCATGGCTGGTTCCGTCCGGTCTTCCCGCCCGGGTGCTGCTTCGCGGCACCCGACTCGCCTGCCGGAACGGTCGGCGCCACCCGGGCCGTGGCGCGTGGCACCCGCCGCCCGGGGCGCTGCCGATCCTTTTCCGCCTGCTGCCGGAACTCTCTGGCCTCGTCGGGACGGCTGGTCCTGGCGCAGATGTCTGCCAGCCGTCCCGCGATGTGCTCGGCTTCCCGTACGCCGGTGACAGCGTAGCCACGGCGCAGGATCTCTTCCGCCCGCGCGTAGTCCTGTGTCTTGCCGGGACCGTAGGGCGTGTAACAGTCAGCCCAGCCGATCCATCCCCATCCCCAGGCGGGATCGTCGTCCAGCCACGACTGGTACAACTCGTCCGCCTTCTGCTGATGTCCGGTCTCGAAATAGGAGCCGGCCAGCGCCCTGCGGAAGTTCCCGGTGGTCAGCCCGTCTTCACCGGGAAACCTCCGGAGCCACTCCGCGGCCATTTCAAGCCGTGCCGTCCGCAAGTCCGGGTCATGTTCCCCGCCATTCTGCAGCGCCATTTCGAGGTCCTGGCACCAGTTGAACAGGGACTGCGTCATCGGGAAACGGTCGTCGAACTCCCTGATCGACCTGGCGCCGATGGCATCGCACATCCGCAGCACGTCCGACCAGGCACCGAGCCAAATCCTGCCGCTGGCGACGAAGTCGTTGCGCTGGTCGGCGGCGTAGCCCTGCTGGATCTTGTCGTCCAGGAGTTCCAGGCATGCCTTCTCCGGCCACCAGCGCTGCCAGAGTTCGGTCAGGCAGATCCAGGCCCAGTCGGCGTCCCAATCGTGCAGCCCGAGCCGCTCGCTGACGACTTCCTCGGCGGACAGCGCTCTGTCGCATAGCCCCGCCAGCTTCTCGCGGTCCGCGTCCACCCCGAGACCACGGAGCTTGGCGAGCAGGTCGTCGTCGCTCATGACCGTGGCGTGCGACCGCAGCGGCCTGCCGCTTTCCGCTACGCGGCGCCGGTTGTCGTCGGTGCGGAGAATCTCCTCCGAGACGATCCGGTCCAGTGCGACCCAGGACATCCTCACGCCTTGGTACTCCCTCACAGGTCACGCCCAGTGCCGGTAGGCGGCGATCCACTGCGCGCCTTTCGGCGGCGGCTCGGGCAGCGGCAGGTCGAGGACGGAGATCGCCTGGTGGTGGCCGTCGCGGACGCAGTCGGCGACGATGCCGGACTCCGTCTGGGTGACTTTCTGGACAGTCACCGTTACGCCCAGGACCGTGGTCTCGAAGGGGACTTCCAGGTTGTCGTCGATCATCACGGCGAAGCCGCCCAGTTGCTCGTCATCGCCGTACGCGTTGACCGTGGCCTCTTCGACCAGCGCGTCCAGTTCTTCGTCGCTCAGTTCTGGCATGAGGGAAAGCGTACGCAGCCAGCGCTACCCGTGCAGGCCGCTCGGCGCCCGGATAGTGTGCATGCGTGAATCTTCCGGAAGGCCTGCTATCGTCCGGCGCTCCCGACCTCGCCGCGCTGGCCGCGAAATCCGCTGTGCTCCGGCGGGCGGCCCCATTGGCTGGCTGGGCCGGGGGAGGGAGGAGGACCCTGACCGCCAAAGGCGTGCTGCGCAAGCAGGACGTGCCGGCCGCGGCCGCAGCCATCGGGGTCAAGGCTCCGCAGGCGGTCCGGAGCGCGGCCGACCTGCCGGAACTCCACGTCGCCTGGTGCGCTGCGATCGGCATGGGCCTGCTCACCGTGGAAGGCGGTAAGGCGTCCGGCGGGCCGGAGCTCAAGAACTGGCCTCCGGACGACGGCACGAGGCTGCTGGAAGCATGGCTGAGGGGCTTCTTCGCGGTTTCGGCTGGTTTGGCTGGCGGGGACCGTGACCTGGGCAAGGGCTTCCTCGTCCTCGTTCTGGCGTTGCTGAAAGTGCTGCAGGACGAGGACGCGCCCGCCGGGCGCGGGCTGCTACGGGAAGTCCTCGAGGAAGCCGACGAGATCTGCGACGAGCACGACGTCGATGTCGGCGTGCACGACGCGCTGTCCGGACTTTCCTCGCACGGGGTGCCGAAGATCGAGGGGCTGACGGCGCTGGTCGCCGATTTCGGCATGATCGCCAAGGCGAAACCCGCTGCGTCAAAGGCGCCTGCCGTCACGCCGCTGGGCGAGTGGGCGGCAAGCCTCCTGGCGGAGGTGTTCCCAGTTCCACTCGACGCGGGGCTGACGGCCGAAGAGCTCATAGAAGGGGCGGCGAACTTCTCCGCGGACGAGCGGGAGACGCTGGCCGATAGCTGGCTGGACGCGCGCGACCCCGCGAACGCGGTCCGGGAAATCCTGTCCGCCGCCGAGGACATGCCGTCCCGGCTGCGCGTGGTGGCGCTCGAACTCGCGGAAATGACCGGGGAAGACGGGTGGCCTGCCTGGCGCGAGATCGCGGGCGACGAGGCCCGGCCGCACGCGGCGCGGCACGCCCGCGTGTTCCTGTTCTCGATGGGGCAGGGGCCAGAGCCTGCGCGCGCGGACTGGCAGTGGGTGGGCACCGAGGCCGCCGCGGCGGCGCTCTACGAGGCCGGGGCCGACGAGGCCCTGTGCTGTATCTGGGACACGATTGACGGCGACGAAGACATCGCGAAACGACTCGCCGAGGTGCGCGCGAGCGGCCATCCCGAGGCAGAGCACGTGGCCAGTTCGGTGGAGGCATTTGCCGCGTCGGGCGCACCGCTCACGATCCGGCAGGGCGTCCAGCTGAAGGTCGCGCTCAAGTACGCGAAGCCGCCGGTCTGGCGCAGCGTGCAGCTTCCGCTCACGGCAACGCTCGGCGACCTGCACGCGGCGATCCAGGTCCTGTTCGGCTGGGACGGGGACCACCTGCACGTGTTCCACGCGGGCGGCGTTCACTACAGCGACCCGCTCTACGAGCTGGAAGGGACCGAGGAAGAAGAGGACGCCCGGCTCCGCGACGCCTTTCCCCCGGGCGGCCCGAAGGTCACCTACGTGTACGACTTCGGTGCCGACTGGGTCCACGAGATCACCGGGCAGAAGGTGATCACGCTCGAACCCGGCCAGGACTATCCGATGTGCGTCGCGTACGGCGGCAACTCCCCGGCAGAGTACCCCTCCGAGGACGAGCCAGAGGAACCGGAGCCGTTCGACCAGGCCGCGGCCAACACCGCACTCGCCGGGATCCTCCGCTCCTGATTACCTGATCATCGAGTCAGGAAGAAATGTCACAGTCCAGGTTTCGACTTGCCGGACCCGTTCGGGCCGAGGAACGCGGTCACCGCCCCCCCGGGCACCGTGAACGACAGGTCCCGCACCGCGGTCACCGGGCCGAACCGCTTGCTCAGGTGGCGCACCGTCACCTCCGCCATGGGTTCTCCTTCCTGAACGACCCTTCATGAATTACTAATTCATGAAGGGTCGTTCAGGAAGACTGGACGAAGGATTGCTGTGTTGGCCTGAGGGGTTGGCCTGAGGGGTTGGCCTGAGGGGTTGGCCTGAGGGGTTGGCCTAAGGGCGGCCGGCGGGTCGCTTACTCCGGACGTCCGCGTGCAGACGAGATCACCAGGGCTGAACCAGCCCACCCCGGGCAGCGAGAGCCACGGCGGTTCCGTGGCCGGCCGGGGCTCGCCGCCGCGCAGCCGGAGCACGGTCATCCGGCGGTCCGCTCCCAGCTGACGACCTCCCCAACTGAGTGCCGGGTGAAGTCGGGGAGCGCGGTGAGCGCCTGTTCCTCGCCGCCCGGAGTGTAGGTGACGATCAGCCGGAGCGTCCGCCAGCCGGTATTCATGGTGGAGTGCATGGTCGCCATCGGGATGTAGACCATGTCGCCCTCGGCGATCGGGAACCGCTCGTCCCCGACGGTCTGCACGCCGGTGCCTGAGATCACGTAGATCAGCTCGTCGGCGTGCTCATGCTGGTGCCGGACGTGCCCCTGCCCCGGATTGATGATCACCTCGCCCTGCGAGTTGGCCGCCCCGGGAATGGTCACGGGAGAGACGAACCATTTCATCGTCCCCCAGTCGAAGCTGAACGTCTCGACCTCGGCGGCCGTGATGTGCGCTACGGTCATGCCTGGATCCTCCTGCTCAGGTCAGCCCAAAGACAGTTCGGTGAAGGCGCGCACCTGGGCGGTGAGCGCTCGCTCGACGGGCAGCCGTTCCATGGACGAGGCGCCAAAGAAGCCGCAGACGCCGGTGGTGCGCGCGAGCACGTAGCCCGCGTCCGCCGGCTCGGCGATCGGGCCGCCGTGGCAGAGCACCAGGATGTCCGGGTTGACGGCGACGGCCGCGTCGCGCATCGCCTGCACCCGCGCCGTGGCCTCGTCCAGGGTCAGCGCGGTCCGCGCGCCGATCGCCCCCGAGGTGGTCAGGCCCATGTGCGGGACCAGCACGTCGGCGCCCACCCGGGCCATCCGCTCCGCCTGTTCCGGATCGAACACGTAAGGGCAGGTGATCAGCCCGCGCTCGGCGGCGAGCCGGATCATCTCCACCTCGGCGTCGAAGCTCATCCCGGTCTCTTCCAGGTTCTGCCGGAACACCCCGTCGATGAGCCCGACGGTGGGGAAGTTCTGCACGCCCGCGAACCCGATCGCGGCCAGCTCATCCAGGAAACGGGGCAGCAACCGGAACGGATCGGTGCCGCACACGCCGGCCAGCACCGGCACGTCCCGCACCACGGGAAGCACCTCCGCGGCCATCTCCACCACGATGGCGTTCGCGTCCCCATAGGGCATGAGCCCGGCCAGCGACCCACGCCCGGCCATCCGGTACCGGCCCGAGTTGTAGATGATGATCAGGTCCGCGCCGCCCGCCTCGGCGCACTTGGCCGACAGCCCGGTGCCGGCCCCGCCCCGATGACCGGCCGTCCTTCCTCCGCCTTGGCCCGCAGCCGGGAAATCACGTCCTCGCGTCTCATGATCAGCTCCCTTCGGCGATCATCTGGTGCAGCCGGTCGGCCATCGCCGTAGCGAACACCGGGTCGTTGAGGTGCGCGTTGACCCGGTGCAACGTCTGCCCGGCCGCGGCCAGCTCGCGGTCGAGCGCCTGGCGGCAGGCCTCGTCGGCGGCCGGGTCGCGGAACGGCTGGCCGTCCGCGTCCAGCGCGCTGACCCCGCGGTCCGGCCAGAACACCTCGGTCGGCCCGGTCGCCGCTGCGGCCTTGCGGCCGATCCTGGCGCCAAGCTCGGCCATCTCCTCCGGCGTGGTGCGCATCAGCGTGACGGTCGGGTTGTGCTCGAAGAACTGCCGCCCGCTGAACTGGCCGGGCACCGTGGCCGGCGGCCCGAAATTCACCATGTCCAGTGCGCCCGGCGCGATCACCTGCGGGAGCCCGGCGGCACCGGCCGCGGTGAGCCGGTCAGGGCCCGCGGAAAGCACACCGCCGACCAGGTCGTCGGCCAATTCGGTGGTGGTCAGGTCCAGCACGCCACTGACCAGCCGCCCCTCGGCGAGCGCCTCCAGCGCCCGGCCGCCGGCCCGGTGGCGTGGAAGACCAGCACCTCGTAGCCGAGTTCGGTCAGCCGGGCGCGGGCGGTCTCCACCGCGGGCGTGGTCACGCCGAACATGGTGGCCGCGATCACCGGCTGGTCGCTGGTGTCCGGTGCCACCTGCTCCCTCGCCTCGACCATTCCCGCCATGGCCGCCGCCGCGTTGCCGAGCACCAGCCGTGAGATCCGGTTGAGGCCGGCCACGTCCACCACCGAGTACATGATGCAGACGTCCTTGGCGCCCACATACGGCGACACGTCACCCGAGGCCATCGTGGATACCAGCAGCTTGGGCAGCCCGACCGGCAGCGCCGCCATGACCTGCGCCGCGATCGAGGAGCCGCCGGAGCCGCCGGCCGACAGCACCCCGCCGGCCAGGTCCCGCGCGACGAGGTCCGCGACTACGCGCGCCGCACCGCGGCCCATCGCGGTCACTGCGCGTCCACGGTCCGCGGCCGCGCGCAGATCGGCTCGGCTGGTCCCGGCCGCGGCCGCGACGGTCTCGGCGTCAATGTCGGGGGTAAGCCCAGCCGGGTCGCCGGTGCCGGCGTTGACCACGATCACCTCGGCGCCGGCCGCGCGCAGTCGGCCAGCCAGGAACGCGAGGTCCGGGCCCTTAGTGTCCAGGGTCCCGACCAGAACGACCGCTGCCATGCTTGAACTCACCTCCGGGCTCGGGGATCGATTCAGCAACAGCCAAAGTCTGCCCCAGGGAGACGGGGTCTGCACGGGCCGGAGCGCCAGATCGGGCCGGGCAGCGGGCCGAACGGCCTGAACGGTGGCGGGCGGGGTAGCGGGTGGCTGGCGTGCACCCGCGGCCGGCCCTCAGCCGGGAGTTGCGGCGGGGTAGTGACCGTGCTCCCGGGCCACCTGGAGGAGGAACTCCGTGACTCGGGCCTTGTCGTGACCCAGGGCGTGCTTCTCCGCCCGGGTCAGTTGGCGTACCGTCTGCCAGTCGTTGCGCTCTGCGCGCCCGTCCACCTGGCTGAGCCGGTAGGCGATTGTGCCGTCGGCCCGCATCACCCATGCCCAGGACAGCTGCCCCAGCGTGCTGGCGTACGTGGTCTCGATGCGGCCGATCTCACGTGCGGAGAACCGAGGCATGCGTGTCTCTCCTCTTCGGCTGACCTCATCCGATACCGCGCGGCCCCCGGTTCTGAATTGGTCACTCTCTGTCGCACTATGGCAACGATATCGGTAGGTGTGTCAGCCACGCGGAACATCACGGAATTTGCCTACCGTCCTGCACACGATTGCAGTGCAGCCACCCTAGCAGAGGCCACCGGCCGCTGGGCGAAGACGCTGCCCGGTGTGATGACCGGCACAGCGGTGTCATCCGGCTCAGCGGTGATACTGGATGGGTGGGCGTGCAGCAGGCCGCCGCCGCGGTCCGCCGCCGCGTCGGCGCGTCGATCTTCGAGCGGGTGGCCGGTCCCCAGGGCCCGGCCCGCCGGACCGTGATCTACGACCGCACGGCGGAGAGCTGGTTCGCCGCCGGCCGGCCGATCCGGCGAGTGCACGGGGATGCCGCGATGTTCGTCGGCGGTATCCGGGCCCTGCTGCTGCAGTCGCTGCACCCGCTAGCGATGGCCGGGGTGGCCGCGCACTCCGGCTACCGGGGCGATCCGTGGGGACGGCTGCAGCGCACCAGCTACTTCCTGGCCGTCACGGCCTTTGGTCCAGCGGCCGACGCCGCCGCCGTCGTCGCCCGGGTCCGGGCTGTTCACCGCCGGGTGACCGGGGTCGCGCCGGATGGGCGGCCGTACGCGGCGTCCGATCCGCAGCTGCTGACCTGGGTGCATATCGCGGAGGTGGACAGTTTCCTGCGGGCGCACACCCGGTTCGGCGCCCAGTCGCTGGATGCGGCCGGCCGGGACGGCTACGTCGCCGACATGGCCCGGATCGCGGCTGAACTCGGGGTGCCCGACCCGCCGCGCACCGAGGCCGGACTGGCCGCGCGGATCGAGGAGTACCGCGGTGAGCTGTGCGGCACCGCGGAGGCGCGCGCGGCGGCCCGGTTCCTGCTGCTGAACCCGCCGCTGCCCGCTGTCGCCCGGGCCCCCTACGGCGTGCTGGCCGCGGCCGCCACCTCGATGCTGCCCGGGTGGGCCCGCCGCCCGCTCTACCTGCCGCGGCTGCCGCTGATGGAAGCCGCCCTGGTGCGGCCGGCGGGCGGCGTGGTGGTGCACGGCATCCGCTGGGCCACGACGGCGCCACGGCCCGCACCGTCGGCCCGACCGGTCCCGCAATCGTTATCATGATCGCCGGCCCGGTCAGGGCCAGGCCGCCGCTTGCAGCACGGCCCCGGCGGCGAGCAGGATCTCCTCGCCGCCGGGTGGCCCGATCAGCTGCACGCTGGCCGGCAGCGGCCCCCGCGACGGGACCGGCAGCGCGACGGCCGGCAGCCCGGCCAGGTTGACCGCCGAGGTGAGCCCGCGGATGTGCCGCATCTCCCGGGCGTTGTCCAGGGTCGGCGGGAAACCCAGCAAGGTCGGCAGGGCGAGCAGTTCCACCCGGTTCCACAGCCCGGCCAGGGCGGTCCGCCACCGGTCTGCCTGCTGCCACGCCGCGGCAAGCGCCCGGGGGGTGATCGAGGCGGCCTGGCGGAGCCGGGCCAGCACGTCACGGCCGATGCGCTCGGCCGCGCCCTCAGCCAGCGCCCCGTCCGACGCCCAGGCCTCGGCGTCCAGCACCGTCATGGCGGCGGCGGTGGCCGGGCGCAGGCCGTCCAGCGTGACCGGCCGGGCCTGGAAACCGGCCGCGGCCAGGGCCGCGTCCACCGCGGCGTCCATCACCGGGTCGGCGTCCAGCCGGATCCGGCCGATCACCTGCGGCACCCGCGGGGCGACCGTGAAGCCCGGCTCCAGGAGCGCCATGCCGGCCGCCAGCCCGGCCACGTCACGGGCCATCGGGCCCACCGTGTCCAGGCTGGGGGCCAGCGGCCATACGCCGGCCAGCGGGATCCGGCCCCAGGTCGTCTTGAGCCCGGCCACCCCGCAGCATGCGGCCGGGATCCGGATCGACCCGCCGGTGTCCGAGCCGTAGGCGATGTCGGCCTCCCAGGTGGCCACCGCCACGGCGGAGCCGCTGGAGGAACCTCCGGGCACCCGGGCCGGATTGACCGGGTTGACCGGCGTGCCGAACGCGCCGTTGATCCCGCTGATCCCGTAGGCCAGCTCGTGCAGGTTGGTCTTGCCCACCAGGATCGCCGCACCGCTCTGCTCGGCGGCGCGCAGGCCGGCCAGGCACACGGCGTCCGCGGCGGCCGGCTGGGCCCACTCCGCGACGGCGCGGGAGCCCGCGGTGGTGGGCAGCCCGGCTACATCGATGAGGTCCTTGACCGCCACCCGCACGCCAGAACGGGAGACGGGCTCCCTGAAGGTCCACATCGACATAGCCGACAAATACAACACTGTCAGCGGTTGCGCCAGGGGGTCCCCGCGCCCGGGCCGGGCGCTCAGCGGCCCAGCTGCACCTGCCTGATCTGATCGCGCAGGTCGAGTGCGTCCTGGCTGCGCAGCACGCGAGGCGGGCTGGACATCAGCCGGCGCGCGTAGAGCAACCCGGCGATCCCCCGCCAGACGTGCCAGTCGGGGAACTCGGCCGCGTACGGCCACCAGTCCGGTGGGCCGGCCGGGCCGGCTAAATCGCTGGCGGCTTCACTGGTCATCGGGCTCTCCTCGGACCCGGTGCGGCCGGGACCCCGCACCGCGGAAGGCCCGGCTATTGTCTCAGCACACACGGCCGACCGGAACCGGCAATAGCCATGATTGCCGTAAAAAAACTGATAAACCATCCAGAACGGCAGGATATGGACGCTGATCCTCCGCGGCCACCGCCGCTGGTGATCGAGGGCTGCGCGGTGGCGACCGTGGACGGCGCGGGCACCGAGTATCCGCGGGGGCACCTGGTGCTGGCTGGCGGCCGGATCGCCGCCGCAGGCCCGGGGCCGGCTCCCCACGTGGCCGGCGCGGCGCGGGTGGACGGCGCAGGCTGCCTGGCCACCCCCGGGCTCATCGCGGCGCACCATCACCTGTTCCAGCGGCTCACCCGCGGGCTGGCCCAGCAGGGGACGCTGGCCGGCTGGCTGGCCGCTCTCTACCCGGTCTGGGGCCGGCTGGACGGCCGGCTGCACCAGGCGGCGGTGCGCAGTGCGCTCGCCACCCTCGCCCTGTCCGGATGCAGCACCGTGGCCGACCACCACTACCTGTTCCCGCGCGGGGGCGACGACCTGCTCGCGGCCGGGGTGGCCGCCGCCCGGGAGCTGGGACTGCGGCTGCACCTGGCCCGGGGGGCGCTGGAACGCGGGGCGCCTGCGGCGGGCCTGGTGCCCGGTCACCTGCTGGCCACGGCGGCGGAGATCCTCGACGGCACGGAGCGCGACATCGGGCGGTTCCACGATCCGTCCCCCGGCTCGATGCTGCGGGTCGCGGTCGCCCCGGCCACGCCGCTGGCGGTCACCCCGGGCCTGCTGCGCGACTCGGCGGCGCTGGCCCGGCAGGCCGGCGTCCGGCTGCACACCCACCTCGCCGAGGACGCCGGGGAGGACGCCGCCTGCCGGGCCGCGTTCGGCGGCCGGGCGGCGGAGCACCTGGCGCGGACCGGATGGCTGGGCCCGGACGTGTGGCTGGCCCACTGCGTCCACCTGGGGGCGCCCGACATCGGGCGGCTGGGCCGGGCCGGGACCGGGGTGGCGCACTGCCCGAGTTCCAACGCGCGGCTCGGGGCGGGCATCGCGCCCGTGCCGGAACTGCTGGCCAGCGGGGCCCGGGTCGGGCTGGGCACGGATGGGGCGGCGAACGACCACGGCGGGCTGGGCGGCGAACTGCGCCAGGCCCTGCTGGCCGCCCGGGCCCGGCACGGCCCGGCCGCGCTCACCGCGCGCCAGGCGCTGGCTATGGCCACCATGGGCGGCGCGAGCTGTCTGGGACGGCCGGAGGAACTCGGCTCCCTGGAGGTGGGCAAGCAGGCCGACGTGGCGTTGTGGCGGGTGGATGGGCTGGGACACGCCGACATCGCCGACCCGGTGGCCGCGCTCGTGCTCGGCCCGCCTGCCCCGGTCGAACTGCTGACCGTGGCCGGAACGGCCGTGGTGGCCGGGGGCGAGTTGCGCACCGCCGACCCGGCCGCCCTGGCCAGTGACGCGCGGGCCGCCGCTCGCGAACTCCTGCGCCGCGTCCGGGCCTGACCGGGTTGCTGCGCGGCGTGCCGCGTCCGGGCCTGACCAGTGGCGGCTATGCGGCGTGCCGCGGGCGGGCGGGCGCGGGCTGGCCCGCCCCGCCGGTTCCCTCCCGGCCGCTGACCGCGGCGGGCCCAGCACCGGCCTGCGCGGTGGGCTGCCGGGTAGGGCCGGCCCGCTTGACCGCGGTCCGCTGCGACTTCCACTGCGGATGGGCGGAGGCCCAGAAGACCAAGGCGAGCCAGCCGAACATACCCACCAGGGCCGTGATGGGCAGGACGATGTAGAACGTATTCGACACAGTGATCATGAGGCTGCTCCTTCCGGCGCCGTCCCTGCTCCTATGGCAGCGCGGCGCCCCCCGGCCTCACCAGGGGCCAGGTGCCTCCTGATCTGGGTCTTTCGGCCCGGGACCGCCGCGGCCCGCCGCGTGCAGGTGGCGCAGCACGTCGCCGTAGCTGCCTGCCAGGCTCTTCTCGCAGTAGGGCAGGCCCCGCTGGGTGCAGAACGCCCGGACCAGCAGCCGGCACCGGCGCAGGCTGGGCCGCGGCATGGACGGGAACAGGTGGTGCTCGATCTGGTAGTTGAGCCCGCCGAGCAGCGACTCCACCATCCGGCCGCCGCGGACATTGCGTGCGGTGAGCACCTGGCGGCGGAGGAAATCCAGCCGGTCCTGCTCGCCCAGCACCGGCATGCCCTTGTGGTTGGGCGCGAACGCGCAGCCGAGGTACACGCCGAACAGTCCCTGCTGGATCGCGATGAAGGCGCCCGCGCGCAGCGGGGACAGCACCAGGGCCACGGCGGCCAGGTAGCCCGCGAAATGCACCAGCAGCAGCGTCCCCTCCAGCCACCGCCGCCGCGCGGCCGCCCCGGTGGGCCGGGACACCGCCTGGACGGCTGAGCACGTGCATGCTC
The DNA here is from genome assembly GCA_963837515.1 of uncultured Actinomycetes bacterium. Taxonomy (GTDB): domain Bacteria; phylum Actinomycetota; class Actinomycetes; order Streptosporangiales; family Streptosporangiaceae; genus RYN-230. The sequence continues at coordinate 184,502 of CAWINT010000003.1, read as the reverse complement.
AGCGCCTGCAGGGCCAGCATGGGGAAGAACAGGTAGGCCTGGGCGCGCGCCGCCACCCGGGCCACGCCCCGGCGGCGGCTGGCCTGCTCCGGGGTGAAGGCCAGCGCGCGCAGGCCGACGCCCGGGTCGGCGAAGAGCTGGTTCGGGTGGGAGTGATGCCGCTGGTGCTTGCTGGCCCACCAGCCGAAGCTGAGCCCGACCACCAGGTTGCCGCAGGCGAGTCCGGCCGCGTCGTTGGCCCGCCGGGACTGGAAGATCTGCCGCAGCCCGGCCTCGCCCACCACCTCCGGCAGCGCGCTGCGCTGATTGGCGACCACCGGCGTCCCGCTGGCCAGCGCCTCCAGCGCGGACAGCCCGAAGGTCTCGGCCGGTCCGGGCGCGATCGCCACGTCGGCCGTGGCCAGCAGCCGGGCCAGCAGCGCCCGGTCCGAGACGTGCCGCAGGAACCGGACCGGCAGCGCGGCGGCCCGGGCCCGCAGCGCGCCCAACCGTGGCCCGTCCCCGGCCACCACCAGCACCGCGGGCACGCCCCGGCGGCGTAGCTCGGCCAGCGCCCCGATCGCGCGTTCCGGGCGCTTCTCCGGGGACAGGCGGCTGCAGTGCACCAGCAGCACCTGGCCCGGGCCGGCCAGCCGGTGGGCAGCCCGGGCGGCGCGAACATCGCGGCCAGCGCGGCCACGCTGTCGTGCGAGACCATGACCGACCGGACTTCACGGGCCGCGGCCCAGCGGCCGGTCCAGCGCAGTGTGGTCCGGTCGGACACCTCGAGCCGCCCGGGCGCCAGCTCGTCCAGCAGGCGGCGCAGCGGGCGGCGGCCCGGGAATGACCAGGACCGGCTCGTGCCCGGCGGCCAGGTACCCGGCGCCCAGCTCGCGCAGCGCGGTGCGCAGGCCGCCGGAGGCCGGGGCCACGTAGTTGGCCAGCCGCACGATTCTCATGCCGCGGCCCAGCTGGGGCCGCGCCGGGCCGCAGCCCGCACGGTGACAGGCACGACCCGATCATCACCGGGCCAGATTCCCGGCGCCGGAACTCAGCCTGACCGCTGCGCGAACGGCAGCCGACGACTGGCCCGGCCGGTCACCGGGATCCCGGGTCAGCTCTGGGGCACGTTCTTGAACATCGCGGTCGTGTCGAACTTCTGGCCGAGCATGCCGAACTGCAGCATCAGGTTGGCCAGGCGCTGGATCAGTCCCTGGCTGTTCGCGGTCGGGAACTCGGGCTGCGCGGCGATCGCCGCGTCGCGAATGGAGGCGCCAGCGAACTTCGCCATGCCCTGCTGCACCGCCGCCGGGTTGGTCGCGGCCACCGCCTGTGCCTTCTCGATCGCGGCCTTGAACGCGGCCGCGGTGTGCGGGTACTTCTTCAGCCACGACGCGGTGACCGCGTAACCGGCGATCGGGATGTTCTGGGTGAAGCCCTGGTCGGCGTCGGCCAGCGGAATCGCGCCCACCTGCTGCTCGACCTGGGTGATGAACGGCTCCGGCATCCAGGCGGCCGCCACCTCATGGTGGGCCAGCGCAGCGGCCATGTCCTGGAACTTCATGTCCGTGAACTTCACGGCGGCAGTGGGGTTGGCGATCGCGCTGTCGGACAGCACCGACTCGACCAGCAGGGTGCCGATGTTGTTGGGCGCGTTGACCGCGACCTTCTGGTTCTGCAGCTGGCTGACGGTCTGGACCTTCGAGTCGGCCGGGACCATGATCATCTGGCCGCTGGGCTGCATCACCGAGCCGGCCGCGAGAATCTCCAGGTTGGCGCGCTTCTGGGCGTCGGCCAGGATGTACGAGACGTAGTTGCCCGACGTGACGTCGATCTTCCCGGCTTCCTGCTGCGCGACGACGGTCTCGCTGCTGATCGCCGGGACGACCGTGACGTGCAGCCCGACGTCGGCGAAGTAGCCGCGCTGCTGGGCGATGTACACCCCGGCGGAGTCCAGCGCGGGCACCGCGGCGATGGTGAGGTTGGTCTTCTCCAGGTTGCCGGGCGCGGACAGCCCGCTGCCACCCCCGGTGCTGCAGCCGCCCATGACCAGGCAACCCGCCAGGGCCGCCCCGATCATGGGCCCCCGGAAACGCCTACCGGCCATGACGCACGACCCCTTGCTCGGACCCACTGAGACTCACGCACAGTAGGTGATTCCTCGCGGAAAAATCCAGGAAATGGCTACTTTGCCGACGTGCGGCTACCGGTGGTGACCGCACCAGCCTCAGGGGGCCGGTGGCGGCCCGGTGGACTCCCGGATCACCAGCGTGGTGGCCAGCTCCACGTGGTGCGGTTCGGCTTCCATCCCCGGCCGCAGCATCCGGAATGCGGTGGCCGCCATCGCGGCCAGCGGCTGCCGGACGGTGGTCAGCGCCGGCGTGGCCCAGGCGGCGACGGGCACGTCGTCGAATCCGATCACGCTCAGGTCGTCCGGGGCGCGCAGCCTGCGCTCGCCGAGGGCCTGCAGGACGCCGAAGGCCTGGCTGTCGTTGCCGGCCACGATCGCGGTCGGCGGCTGGGACAGGCCGAGCAGCGCCGCCGCCTGCCGCCGTCCGCCGGCCGCGGCGAAGTCGTCCCGGCGGATCAGGGCGCTGTCGGCCGCCAGCCCGGCCGCCTGCAGCGCCGCCCGGTAGCCGTCCAGCCGGGCCCGGCTGGACCACAGCCGCTCCGGGCCGCCGATGATGCCGATCCGGCGGTGGCCCAGCTCGATGAGGTGCCTCGTCGCGGTCAGCTCGCCCTGCCAGTTGGTCGTGCCGACCGACCGGATGCCCGGGCCGGGCTCGTCGGGGGGGTCGATGACGACCAGCGGGATGCGCGCGGCGGCCAGCCGCTGGAGCTCGTGGCTGTCGGGCAGGTGCAGCACGAGCAGGGCGCCGTCGGTGCCCCGGGCGCTGGCCCGGTCCAGCCACCCGGTGAAGGAGGCCGGCGAGTCCACGGTGCTGACCACGACGCTAGCGCCGGCCTCGACGGCCGCCTGGACGCAGCCCTGCAGCAGTTCCTCCGCCCACGGGCTGTGCAGGTGGCCGATGAGCAGGTCCACCACGCCGAAGCCGAGCCGGGAGGCGACCTGGTAACCGCGGCGGCGCAGCAACGCGGCCACCCGGGACCGGGTACCGGCCGCCACATCGGTCCTACCGTTGAGCACCTTGGATACCGCGGAGACAGAGACGCCGGCCTCGGCGGCGATGTCGGCCAGGGTGGCCCGTCCGCTGTCTCGCGCCACGGCAGCCCTCTTTTCGAAATGCACTACCCCGGCCCATGGTAGGAGAACCCGGCCTTGACCCCGGGTCAGCGAGAAATCTAGCCTGGCATCCGAGCGAAGGTTTTTCGAAAAATCCGCGCACCCGACCGTACCGCCCACCCCTGAGGAGCGCCGCCGCGTGATCCCCGCGAACCCGCCCGCGCTGCAGCTTTACACCGTCCGCGAGCAGCTGGCGGCCGACCGGCGGGGCACGCTGGCCCGGGTGGCCGGGTTCGGCTACGGGGCGGTGGAACCGTTCGGCATCCTGGCGGACCCGGCCGGGCTGTGGGCCGACCTGGCGGCCGCCGGGCTGGCGGTGTGCAGCGTGCACGCGACCCCCGCCGCGGAGCAGGCGGACGCGGTGATCGTCGCGGCCCAGGCCCTGGGCGCGGACACTGTCATCGTCCCGTACCAGCCGCCGGACCGGTTCGCCGACGCGGCCAGCGTCAGCGATCTGGCCGCCGAGCTCAACCAGATGGCCGCCCGGCTGGCCACCGACGGGCTGCGGCTCGGCTACCACAACCACGACTTCGAGCTGGCCGCCGCCATCGGCGGGCGGCCGGCCCTGGAGGTGCTGGCCGGGGCGCTGCACGACTCGGTCGTCCTGGAGGTGGATACCTACTGGGCCGCGGTCGGCGGCCAGGACGTGCCCGCGCTGCTGCGCCGCCTGGGCGAGCGGGTCCGCTACCTGCACGTCAAGGACGGCCCGGTGACCAGGGACGACCCGATGACCGCGGTGGGCGGGGGAGCGATGCCGGTCGCCGAGGTGCTGGCCGCGGCGCCGGCCGCGGAGTGGCACGTAGTGGAGCTGGACCGGTGCGCCACCGACATGATGGCCGCGGTCGCCGGCAGCCTGGCCTGGCTGGCCGCCCGCGGGCTGGCCCGGCCGGTCACCCGGGACGCTGGATGAGCCCGGTCGGCGTGGCCGTCGTCGGCTGCGGCACGATCAGCGACGAGTACCTGCGGAACCTGACCTCGTTCCCGGACCTGCGCGTGCTGTGCTGCGCCGACCTGGACGTCGAGCGGGCCAAGGCGCAGGCCACCCGGTACGGGGTGCCGGCCGCGGGCGCCGTGGCGCAGGCGGTCGCCGACCCCGAGGTGGAGATCGTCGTCAACCTGACCATCCCGGCCGCGCACACCGAGGTCGCGCTGGCCGCGCTGGCCGCGGGCAAGCACGTGTGGATCGAGAAGCCGCTGGCGCTGAACGCGGTGGACGGCCGGCGGCTGCTGGCCGAGGCGGCCCGGGCCGGCCTGCGGATCGGCTGCGCCCCGGACACCGTCCTCGGGGCCGGCCTGCAGACCGCCCGGCGGCTCATCGACGCCGGGGCCATCGGCGAGCCGCGGACCGCGCTGGCCCTGATGCAGGACCCGGGGCCGGACCGGTGGCACCCGGCCCCAGAATTCCTGTTCCAGCGCGGCGCCGGGCCGCTGTTCGACATCGGGCCGTACTACCTGGCCTCCCTGGCGCTGCTGTTCGGACCGGCCACCCGGGTGGCGGCCCTGGGCCAGCAGGGCCGGGCCGCCCGGGTCATCGGCGCCGGCCCGCGGGCCGGGCAGGAGTTCACCGTGGAGGTGCCCACCCACGTGGCCGCCCTGGTCGCGTTCGCGGCCGGGCAGGCTGCCTCGCTGCTGCTGAGCTTCGACTCGCCGCTGCGGCGGCACGGGTTCGTGGAGATCACCGGCACCGAGGCCACGCTCGCGCTGCCCGACCCGAACCGATTCGACGGCCGGATCGGGCGGCGCGCGGCCGGGGCGCAGGAGTGGGACTTCATCCCGGCCGAGGGGGCGACCGCGGGCCGCGGCCTGGGCGTCCTGGACCTGGCCCGGTCGCTGCGCGGCGGCCTCCCGCACCGGGCGAGCGGGGAACTGGCGCTGCACGTGCTGGAGACGATGGAGGCTATCGCCGGTTCCATCGACGGCGGTACCTTCGAGCCGGTCGGGACCACCTTCACGGTCCCGGAGACGCTGGCGGCGGACTGGGATCCGTACGCCCGCACCGTGAGCTGAGCGCGACCGGGCCCGGCACTGGGCCGGGACGGGAGACGCAGTGGATCAGGATGGCACGCCGGCGCTGGGCGTCGGCATGGTCGGGTACGCGTTCATGGGCGCGGCCCACTCCCGCGCCTGGCGCGACGCGCCGCGGGTCTTCGACCTGCCGCTGCGCCCGGTGCTGGCCGCAGTGTGCGGCCGGGACCCGGCCGGGGTGCGCGCGGCCGCGGCCCGGCAGGGCTGGGCGGACGCGGTGACCGATTGGCGTGACCTGCTCAAGCGGGACGACGTGCAGCTCGTCGACGTGTGCACGCCGGGCGGGTCGCACGCGGAGATCGCCATCGCCGCGCTGGAGTCGGGGCGGCACGTGCTGTGCGAGAAGCCGCTGGCCAACACCGTGGCCGAGGCCGAGGCGATGGCGGCGGCGGCGCGGGCGGCCGCGGCCCACGGGGTCCGCGCCATGACCGGGTTCAACTACCGCCGCGTCCCGGCCCTGGCCCTGGCCCGCCAGCTGGTCGCGGCCGGCCGGATCGGCGCGATCCGGCACGTGCGGGCCAGTTACCTGCAGGACTGGCTGGTGGACCCGGCGTTCCCGCTGACCTGGCGGCTGCAGGCGGGCCAGGCCGGCTCCGGGGCGCTCGGCGACCTGGGCGCGCACCTCGTGGACCTGGCCCAGTACCTGACCGGCGAGCTGATCACCGGGGTCTCGGCGCAGACCACGACGTTCGTCGCGGAGCGCCCGCTGGCCGCCGAGGGCGGGCCGCAGCCCGGCGGGCCGGGCCCGGCCAGCGGCCGGGTGACGGTGGACGACGCCGCGGTGTTCACCGCCCGGCTCGGCTCCGCCGCGCTGGCTACCTTCGAGGCCACCCGGTTCGCTTCGGGCCGGAAGAACGCGCTGCGCATCGAGCTGAACGGCGCGGCCGGCAGCCTGGCCTTCGACCTGGAACGGCTCAACGAGCTGGAGTTCTTCGACCAGGCCGAGGACGCCGCGGTGGCCGGGTTCCGGCGCATCGTGGTCACCGAGCCGTCCCACCCGTACCTGTCCGGCTGGTGGCCGCCGGGTCACGTGCTCGGCTGGGAGCACACCTTCACCCACGAGGTGGCCGACCTGGTGGCCGCGATCGCGGCGGGCGCCGACCCGGCGCCCTCGTTCGCCGACGGGCTGCAGGTGCAGCGGGTCCTGGCCGCCGTGGCCGGCAGCGCGGCGGACGACAGCCGCTGGACGCCGGTTCCCCCGCCGGGCCAGTCATAAGCGCAGCGATAACCACGGGAGCCACTGATGTCTCGACCGTTCACCCTTTTTACCGGGCAATGGGCCGACCTGCCGCTGGAGGAGGTCTGCCGGCTGGCCCGCGACTGGGGCTACGACGGGCTGGAACTGGCCTGCTGGGGCGATCACTTCGAGGTGGACCGGGCGCTGCGGGAGGACGGCTACCTGGCCGGGCGGCATGCCCTGCTGGACAAGTACGGGCTGCGCTGCTGGGCCATCTCCAACCATCTGGTCGGGCAGGCGGTCTGCGACCACCCGATCGACCGGCGGCACCAGGCCATCCTGCCCGCCCGGATCTGGGGCGACGGCGAGCCGGAGGGCGTCCGGCGCCGCGCCGCCGCGGAACTGGCCGACACCGCCCGGGCCGCCGCGGCGTTCGGGGTGCAGACCGTGGTGGGGTTCACCGGGTCGTCCATCTGGCACACGGTGGCCATGTTCCCGCCGGTGCCGCCCGAGATGATCGAGGAGGGCTACGCCGACTTCGCCCGCCGCTGGCATCCCATCCTGGACGTGTTCGACGCCGAGGGGGTGCGGTTCGCGCACGAGGTGCACCCCAGCGAGATCGCCTACGACTTCTGGACGACGCGGCGGGCGCTGGACGCGGTCGGCGGCCGGCCCGCGTTCGGGCTGAACTTCGACCCCAGCCACTTCGTCTGGCAGGACCTGGACCCGGTTGCCTTCCTGGGCGCCTACCCGGACCGGATCTACCACGTGGACTGCAAGGAAGCGCGCCAGCGGCTCGACGGGCGCAACGGACGGCTCGGCTCGCACCTGCCGTGGGGCGACCCGCGGCGCGGCTGGGACTTCGTGTCCACCGGGCGCGGTGACGTCCGCTGGGAGGACGTGTTCCGGATGCTGAACTCGATCGGCTACGTCGGCCCGATCTCGGTCGAGTGGGAGGATGCGGGGATGAGCCGGCTGACCGGCGCCCCCGAGGCCCTGGCGTTCCTGCGCCGGTTCAACTACGACCCGCCGGAAGTCTCGTTCGACGCCGCGTTCAGCTCCGCCCCGCCCGGCTGACCCGGCTGACCCGGCCTGCCCGGGGCCAGTGGCCCCGCGCCACGAGCCGGATCCATGAGCGGTGTGCATTACCCCCCCGGAACGGGGGGCGATCTACACCGCTGATGAATCGGCGATCCGGTCCGCCGACATCGCTCATCGATCCGCGCCTGAGTCCGCTCTACCGGTCCAGGATGCGGAGCCGCTGCGGGTCGTACAACGGCGCGGTCTGCAGCCGGACCGGGACCTCACCGGCCGGGGTGCGGACCCGGAAGTCGCCGGCTTTCAGCCACTCCGCGGTGACCCCGTCCGGGCAGGCCACCTGGGCCAGCGCGACGGCGCCGCCGACCGTGTACCCGTAGGCGGCGGCCCGTACGTAGCCGGCCCACGCCCCGTCCAGCAGCACCGGCTCGTTGCCGAACAGGTTGACCGCCGGGTCCTCCACGACCAGGCTGACCACCCGGTGCCGGGGTGGGCCCGCGGCCCGCGCGGCCAGCAGCGCGTCCCGCCCGGTGAACCCGCCGGGCTTGTCCCAGGCCACCGCGAAACCGAGGCCCGCCGCCAGCGGGTTGTCGGTGTTGTCGATGTCCACGCCCATGTCCCGGTAGCCCTTTTCCAGCCGGAGGCTGGACATGGCGGACAGGCCGACCAGCCGCAGCCCGAGGTCCGCGCCGGCCGCCATGAGGTCGTCGTATACCCCGGCCGCGTACTCGGCCGGCACGTGGAGTTCCCAGCCCAGCTCGCCGACGTAGGTGACCCGGACGGCCAGCACCGGCGCGTAACCCACGAAGACCGTCCGCGCGGCCAGGTAGGGGAACGCCGCGTTGCACAGGTCGGCGTCGGTCAGCCGGCTGATCAGCGCCCGGGACGCCGGGCCCTGCACGGACAGCAGGGTGGTACCCGAGGTGATGTCCGCGACGGTGACCACCTCGCCGGGGCGCCGCGCCCGCCGGATCAGCGGCTCGATCCGGCGGTGGATCAGGTCGCTGGCGATGACCAGGAACTTCTCCGGCTCCAGGCAGGTCACGGTGACGTCGGCGACGATGCCGCCGGCCTGGTTGAGCCACTGGGTGTAGACCAGCCGCCCCGGGCCCTGGAGCACGTCATTAGCGGACAGGCGGCCGAGCACCACGCCCGCGTCCGGACCCTGCACCAGCAGCTTGGCCATCAGGCTCATGTCCAGCACGCCGACCGCCTCGCGCACCGCGGCGTGCTCCCGGCCGACAATGTCGTGCGCGGCCGGCCGGCCGAAGCCCAGCCGGGGTGACGGCACCTCGCCCGCGGGGTCGAACCACTCGGCGAACTCCCAGCCCGCCGAGGCGGCGAAGTGCCCGCCCGCGGCGGCCAGCCGGTCGTGCAGCACCGACCGGCGGACGTTGCGCCCGGTGGCCGGTTTCCACGACGGCCACACCGCGTCGCCAAACAGCACGCCCAGCTGCTCTACGGTCCGCTCGGCGCGGAACCGGCGGGAGGACTCGTACAGCGCGGTCCGGTTGACGGCCACGGCGGTGGCGTTGACCGGCGGCACGCCGTCGGCGATCCAGTGCGCCAGCATGCTGCCGACGCCCCCGCCGGACAGGATGCCGAGCGAGTTCAGCCCGGCCGCGACGAAGTACCCGTCCAGCTCGGGCGCGGGCCCGAGCAGCGGCCGGACGTCGGAGGTGAACGACTCCGGTCCGCAGAAGAAGGTCCGGACGCCGGTCTCGGCCAGCACCGGGATGCGGGCCAGGGCCGCCCCCAGGAACGGCTCCATCCGCTCCCAGTCAGGACTTATTCTCCCGAACGAAAACCCGCGGGGCACTCCCTCCAGCGACCAGGGCGCGCCGACCGGCTCGAACAACCCGACCAGCATCCCGTCGCCCTCGGGCCGGTAGTAGCCGTAGTTGTCCGGGTCCTCGATGACCGGCAGATCCGGGTCCATCCCGGGCACCGCGTCGGTCAGCAGGTAGTAGTGCTCGGCGGCCTGGAGCGGAACGCTGACCCCGGCCAGCGCGCCGAACTGCCGGGCCCACATGCCCGCCGCGTTGACGACCACCTCGGTCTCGATCCGGCCCTGCTCGGTGAGCACGGCGCGGACCCGGCGGCCCTCGGTCTCCACCCCGGTCGCGGCCACGCCCTCGACGATGCGCACGCCGCGCTGCCGGGCGCCCTTGGCCAGCGCGGTGGCCACCCCGACCGGGTCGGCCCGGCCCTCGTCGGCCACGTAGCACGCGGCCAGCACGTCGTCGGTCCGGGCCAGCGGCCACATGTCCGCCACCTCGCGCGGGGAGAGCTCCACGTCCTCGACGCCGAACCCGTGCATCCAGGCCGCCTCCCGGCGCAGCGCCTCGCGGCGTTCGGGCGTGGTGGCCAGCGAGAGGTGGCCGACCGCGCGGAACCCGGTGGAGTGCCCGGTCTCGGCTTCCAGCCGGGTGTACAGGTCCCGGGAGTAGCGGCTGAAGAACAGCGCTGTCTCGTCGGTCATCCCGGCCGAGGTGATCAGCCCGGCGGCGTGCCAGGTCGTCCCGGCGGTCAGCCGGTGCTGTTCCAGCAGCACCACGTCCGTCCAGCCCAGGTGGGCCAGGTGGTAGGCGATGCTGCAGCCGGTCACCCCGCCGCCGACGATGACCACCTGCGCCCGGTCCGGCACCGTCCTGGTGCCCGCGCTCGGCTCGCCCGCGGCCCGCGGTCCAGTCGTCACGGTCGCCCCCCCAAGCTTGACTGAACAGTGAGTCAAACTATGGCACGGCGACTCCCTGCAGGACCACCCCCGGCGGGTGAGCGGTGGGGTCGAGCTCGGACCGGACGTCCACCCCGGACGGCGGGATGGTGTCCATGATCAGCGGCACGGTGCCCGGGTCGGCTGCGCAGACCGCGGGTGGCGACGAGCTGCCGGCCACCGCGGCCGGGCACACCCCGAACGTGTAGTCCCCCGGCGTCGCGGTGAACGTGCGGGCGTCGCTGTTGCCATAGCCGTCCTGCCCGGTCAACGTCAACGTGAAGGTCCAGCCGGAGCCGGGGTGGCCCAGCAGCGACCTGGGCACGGTGATGGTGACCAGGCCCGGGGTCTGCCCGCCGGACGGGGGCAGCTGGGCCACCGACACCTGCGGCGTGCCCACGCTGGAGGAGCCGGACAGCCCCGACGCAGCGCCCGCGGGGGTCACCCAGTCGTCGGTGCCGAACCCGTCCACCTCGATGAGCTGGTTCCACGCGTCCGCCGGGAGTAGCGAGTAGTGCCACGGGCCAGCCGCCGCGGTCGACTGCGCCTCGCCCCCGGGCGGGGTGGGGGGCGTGGATGTACAAGTTGACGAGCTGCGCGCCGAGCAGCGAGCCGAACGTACGAACTCGCCGCCACCTCGACGGCGTTGCTGCCAGGCTGCATGGTCACCGAGGCGCCGAACGCGCCGGAGGAATCCGCGGTCACCGTCGTGACCGCGGTGGCCGGGGCGGCCGCGCCCGGAGCGGTGCCGGTGACGGCCACGTCCACGGTGGCGCCCGGCGCGGCAGTCCCGCTGACCGTGACCGAGGCCGCGTCCACCGTCACCGACGGCCGGGTGAGGTTGGCGGGCACGTTCCCGCCGTCCACCGCCAGCGGCGCGGTCACGTGCAGCGCGGCGGCCCCCGGCGGGGGCGGGCAGGTAGCGGGCCGGGACGATGGACGGCTGTTCCAGCAGCCGCCCGGCCGCCTGGTCGCTGACCAGCCGGAGCAGCTGGGCCTGGGCCCAGGTCAGCGGGCCGCCGACCCGTCCGGCCGGCCGTCGGTGAAGCCGATCGACGCGGTGGCCGGGTCGGCCCCGTAGGCCGACGGTGGCACGTCCGGGTAGTCCCACACCTGTTCCGGCACCAGGCCGATGCCGGCCGCGGACTTCAGCATGAACCCCAGGTCGGCGGCGCCCGCCCCGGCATCGCCGGCCTGCAGCTGGTACTCGGCGTTCTCCCCGGACAGCACCGGCCACGGGTGCCCGGTGCCCTGGTCGCTGGTGGCCCACGGCTGCCCGTCGGCCTGGCAGTCGTGGAACACCGCGACCTCGCAGTCGCCGTACCCGTCGCCGTTGTAGCGCAGGATGCCGGTGCCCGATGGGGTCGGCCGGCCCAGCGCGGTGCCGGTCACCGCCAGCGAGTTGCGCACCACCGGGTCGCTGGCAGCGCGAAAGCGCGGCGGATGCTCACGTCACCCATGGCTGACCTCTCCGGCCCGCACGGCGCCGGCGCCGTGCACCGCGGAAACGATCGCCCGGCAGACCGGCCGTGGCGAGGATGCGGCCAATATTTGAGGATGCGGCCAATATTTACAGTTAATGTCGGGCGACGGCCTACCATGTGGCTATGTGGTCACCCGGTTACTTAGTGCATTTCCGCACGCGACCGCGGGTGACCGGCGGTTTCGCGGGGCCGGCTCCCCGGGCCTACATCCCGCCGCTGGTCGTGGCCGGGAGCGCGATGCGGGCCCGGACCGGCGCCGGGGACAGGCCCGCGGTGGCCACCTTCGCGGTCGTGGCGGCGGCCGTGGTCACCGTCGTCCGGTGCCTCGTCATCATCTACGTCGTCGTCCAGGTGGCGATCTGGCACTCGTTCTACACCGCGGTCCCGTGGCGGCTGGCCGGCCCGGCGGCGGCGGTGGCCTGCGCCGCGGCCGTGGTGACCGGGCTGCGCCGCGGGCTGCCCGCCCGCTGGCTGGCTCTCGGCGACGTGCCGGTGCACCTGGCGCTGGCGCTCAGCGCCGCCGTGTTCCTGCCGCCGCTGATGCGCGGCGACACCGCCAACTGGCTGTATCTCGCGCTGCTGGACACGCTGGTGCTGCCCGCGCTGTTCACCTCGGCGCGGCTCACGGTAGCGCTGGCGGCCGCCGCCGCGGCCGCGTTCTGGGGCGGCGACCTGCTCAGCCGGCCGGCGGGCGGCAGTTCCCCGCTCGCCGCCGGGGGCTTCCTGCTGGCCCTGGCGGCCGCGATGTGCTGGGGGCATTCCGCGCTGCGCCGCCGGGCCGCGGCGGCGGACGCGGCCCTCGGCCGGGCGGACCAGGAAGCCCGGGACCAGTACGTGCTCCGGTCCCGCAGCGCCGAACGCCGGGAGCACGAGCGGTTGCTGCACGACACCGTGCTCAACACGCTGACCGCGCTGGCCCGGGAGGACACCGGCCGGGCCGGGGCCATCGGCCGGTGCCGGCACGACGTCGCGCTCATGGAGCAGGCGCTGACCGACGCCGACGCCGACGTCGCCCGCCCGCCCGCCGCCGGGACGCCCACGGCGGGTGTGCCCGCGGCGGGTGTGCCCGTGGCGGGCGTGCCCGTGGCGGGCGTGCCCGCGGCCGGCCTGCTGACCGGGCTGACGGCGGTGGCCCAGGAGATGGCCGGCCGCGGCCTCGAGGTGACGGTGACGTCCGGGCCGCCCGCCGCCGGGGCCGGCCCGGTGCCGCCGGAGGTCGCCGCCGCCGTCACCCACGCGGTGCGCGAGGCGCTGGCCAACGTGGCGCAGCACGCCGGCACCACCCGCGCCGCGGTCGAGGTCAGCCTGGCCGACGGTCTGGAGGTGCTGGTCCGCGACGCGGGCGCCGGGTTCGACCCGGAGCGGACCGACCCGTCCCGGCTGGGGGTGCGCCGGTCCATCAGGGAGCGCCTGGCGGACGTGGGCGGGCTGGCGTCCGTCCGGTCGGCCCCGGGTGCGGGGACCGTGGTGTCGCTGCGCTGGCCGGGGGCCGCCGGGCCGGGGGCCGCCGGGCCGGGGCCGCCGAGCCGGGGCCGCCGCCGGAGGCGGCTGATGCTGCCGGGCGACGGCCTGGTCCGCGACGCCTACGAGGCCGAACTGCCCCGGACCGTGGCCGGTGTCGCGCTCATCTGGCAGGTCACCATCCTCATCCAGGTGCTGGCCTATCTGGGCGACTACCGCCACCCGGTGATCTGCCTGCTGGCCTGGACGGGGATGCTGGGGGTGGCCGGCTGGCTGGTGCCCCGGGCCCGCCGGGCCGGGATGCGGCGGCCCGACGCGGCGGTAGCGGTGGCGGCCGCCGTCCTGGTGGTTGCCCTGGTCGGCTGGCAGCGGCGGTCCGGGGCGGTGGGTTCGGTGGACTGGTCAGTGGCCGGCACCGCCTGGCTGCTGGCCCTCGTCGCACTGTTCCGCCCGGCCTGGGAATTGGCGACCGGGGCGGTGGCCGTGTTCGCCGTGCACGCCTTCTTTTCGGTGCGGGTGCTCGGGCTGACCACGCTGGGCATGGCGCGGCTGGAGGCCACCGCTTACACGCTCGTGGTGGTGCTGGCCGTGTTCGCGGCCCTGCGGCCCGCGTTCGCGGTGCATGCCCGGATCTCGGCCTGGCGCAGCGCGCTGGCCAGCCAGGCGGCCGCGCAGCGGGCGGCCGCGGCGGCGATCCAGCAGGACCGCCGGAGCCGGCTGGTCTTGCTGGACGCGGAGGCCCTGCCGCTGCTGCGGGGCATCGCCGAGGGCCGGCTCGACCCGGCGGAGCCGGGGGTCCGGGACCGCTGCGCCCGGCTGGCCGCGACGCTGCGCCGGGCGCTGTCGGACGGGGCGGCCCGGAGTGGCGAGCTGCTGGCCGGCCTGGAGCCGGTGCTGGCCGCGGCGCGGGCCCGCGGCGTGCCGATGGAAGTACAGGTCATCGGGGACCCGGGCCGCCCGGACCGCGAGGTGGTGGCGGCCACCCGGGCGGCCATCGACGCCGTGGTCCGGGTGCTGCCGCCGCACCCGGTCCTGCTCACGGTGCTGACGTCGGAGCAGGACGTGGAGTTGTACCTGACCTTCGAGCGCCGCCCGGTCGGCCGGCTGGACGTGCCCCGGATGCGCCGCGCGGAGCTGGCCGCCGCGCGCTGGCGGGCGGCGGTGGACGTGGACGAGACCGGCGCGGGGTGCCTGGAGATCCGGTGGCAGCGTGTGCCCGCGTGACCGGCGGGTGGCCGCCGCCGGGCCGCGCAGACCGGGTGGTGCCCGGTGAGCGGCCCGTCCAGGGTCATCGACGTCGCGGCGGTCGATGACCACCCCATCATCCTGGACGGGGTGGCGGCCTGGGTCAGCGAGCCGGGCAGCGGCATCCGGGTCGTCGGCGTGGCAGCGACGGTAGCCGCCCTGCTCGCCGGGCCCGGGCGGCGGGCCCAGGTGGTGCTGCTGGACCTCGACCTGGGCGATGGCAGCCCGGCGGAAGCCAACGTGGCCGCGATCCGGGCCGCGGGGCCGGCCGTCCTGGTGCTGTCGGCCTCGGACAAGCCGGCCGCGGTCCGGGGGGCGATCCGGGCCGGCGCGCTCGGCTACGTGCTGAAGAGCGAGGACATCGCGCAGGTCCGTGCCGCCATTAAGACGGTGGCCGCCGGAAACGATTGGATCTCCCCCCGGCTGGCCTACATTTTCGCTACCGACGATGCCCCTGACCGGCCCGTTCTCAGCCCACAAGAAACGCGTGCGCTGCAGCTTTATGCCACCGGAATGCCGATGAAATCGGTGGCCCGGCGAATGGGTATTGGCGAAGAGACCGCCAAGCAATACGTTGGGCGGGTACGCGAGAAGTACGCCCGGGCCGGGAGGGCAGCGCCAACCAAATTGGAGTTGTATCATCGAGCCGTCGAGGACGGGCATCTCCCCCCTCATCCCTAGCCCGTGGACCCCCCCTCCCGGCGACAGGGACAACAGGAGATACCCGTCCTCGACTTTCTGTTACGAGTGAAGATACTAAGGCGATACCGGAGGGCCCGTCATGACCCCATCTCGGGGGTCATGGACGGGCCATCCCGGATGACGGTGATCCACTAGCTGCCGCGCCATTCACTGGAACGGCGGCCCCGGGCCCGTGGGTGCTGTCCCGGCAGGCCGCAAGCCGTCCGGCCGCAGGCCGGCGGCCGGACGGCTTGGTCAGCTCCCCAGCACCCCGTCCACCAGGCGGCCGATCGCCGAGCAGAACACCTCGTCGGCGTCCGAGGGGGGTGGCGCCGGCCCGGTCAGCGCGGCGGCGAGCTCTGGGTAACGCCCGCTGGCGGCGGCGCGCAGCAGCGCGGCCACCTGCGCGGCGGCCTGCTGCCCGGCGCTGACCCCGGTGCGGGCCCGCTGCTCGGCCAGCGCGGCCTGCACCCCGCCGTAGGACAGGGCGAAGCCGTTCACCAGGCCGAGCAGCTCCATCTTGGCCCCGGTATCCACGTCAGCGTCCCGGAGCAGGCCGAGGAAGTAGTCCACGTACCGGAGGGCGTTCGGGCCGAAGGCCGGCGGTGTGTGGATGACCCGGGGCAGCCACGGATGGCGCTGGGTGATGGCCCAGCCCTGCCGGGCCAGGTCGATGATGGCCTGCCGGGGCTCGGCTGGGCGGCGGCGCGGGTAGCGGTACTCACCCCCGACGTGGTCGATCATCAGCTGGATGAGGTGTTCCTTGCCCGGCACGTAGTTGTACAGCGACATGGTGCCCAGGCCGAGGCGGTCGGCGACCCGGCGCATGGTCACCGCGTCCAGGCCCTCCGTGTCGGCCAGGGCGACCGCGGCCGCCGCGATGGCGGCCCGGCTGTGCCGGCCCTTCGGCCCCCGGGCCCCCCGCTCCGGGATATCCCAGATCGACAGCGGCGGGCCGGCCTCCGGTCCCGGCCGAGCCTGCTGCGCCGCCACCGCCGCCCACCTCCCGATCGCTGCCCGGCCGATCCCCGCCCGGCCGGTCCTGCCCGGCCGGTCCTGCCCGGCCGATCCCCTCCCAGCCGGTCCTGCCCGGCCGGTCCTGCCCGGCCGGTCCCGGAGCCGAGCATAGCCAGCGCCGCCCTACCGGCTATGCTGGTCCATAACAACGTATCTTGTACGTAGAAGGGTATCCGTGATGACCAGCACCGTGCCCGCCTCCCCGACGCGGCTGACCACCGGGCGCCGGTTGCCCGCGCTGACCCGGCTGATGACCCGCCGGGCGCGGAAAGGCCTGCCCCGGCAACGCTGCGCGGTGCGGGTGGTGACCGGGATCGAGGTGCCCGGTGCGGATGGCGTGACCCTGCTGGCCGACCACTACGTTCCCCAGCTGGACGGCCCACGGCCGACGCTGCTGGTGCGCTGCCCGTACGGCCGGGGATTCCCGTGGGACTTCCTGTTCGGCGGCTTGTTCGCCGAGCAGGGTTTCCACGTGATCCTGCAGAGCTGCCGCGGGACAGGCGGGTCCACCGGGCGGTTCGAGCCGTTCCGGCACGAGCGCGCCGACGGCCTGGCCACCGTGGCCTGGCTGCGCCGGCAGGACTGGTTCACTGGCGCGCTGGGCATGATCGGCCCGAGCTACCTCGGGTACGTGCAGTGGGCAATGGCGGCCGACCCGCCGCCCGAGCTGCGTGCCATGAACGTCCAGGTCGGGATGTCCAACCCGTACCCCTTCCTGTATCCGGGTGGCGCGCTGGCCCTGGAGAGCATGCTGATCGCCACGACCACCATGCTGGGTATCCAGCGCGGCTGGGTGGGGGCGCTCCGTGCGCTGGTGCGCCTGCAGCGGCGGATGCGGCGGGCGGCCGAGACCCTGCCGCTGGCCGAGGCCTGCGGTTACGCCCTGGGCGGCCAGGTCGGCTTCATCGACGAGTGGGTGAGCCACCCGGACCGGGACGACCCGTACTGGCAGGGGACCGGGCTCGCCACCACGCCGGCCTCGCCCGTGCCGGTCAGCCTGCTCTCCGGCTGGTGGGACGTCTGCCTGGACGAGACGCTGGCCAGCTACGGCCGGCTCCGCGCAGCCGGCACTCCGGTCCGGCTCACCATTGGCCCGTGGACCCACTCCTCGGCGTTCAGCCAGGCCCTGCCGATCGTGGCCGGCGAGGCGCTCCGCTGGCTGCACGCGCACCTGGACGAGAACCCCGCCGCCCCAACGGCACCACCGGTGCGGGTGCACGTCGGCGGCAGCGGGCAGTGGCGGGAGCTGGCGGACTGGCCGCCGCCCGGCGCAGCCCCCCAGCCCTGGTATCCCGGTCCCGGCGGTGAGCTGAGTGCCGATCCGCCCGCGGCGGCGGGCACCACGGGCTTCCGCTTCGACCCGGGCCGCCCAACCCCCTCCATCGGCGGCCAGTTGCTCAGCGCCAAAGCCGGCCCGGCTGACAACCGGAGCCTGGAAGCACGCGCCGACGTGCTGGTGTTCACCAGCGCGCCGCTGTCGGCCGACCTCGAGGTGATCGGCCCGGTCAGCGCGCAGTTCCAAGTCCGGGCCAGCCACCCGTACCTGGACCTCTTCGCCCGGCTGTGCGACGTGAACCCGCGGGGCGTCTCGCGCAGCGTCTGTGATGGACTGCGGCGGCAGGTGCCCGGCGAGGGTGCCGAGCCGGGCGGGGAGTTCCCGGTCACGGTCGCGATGAGCGCTACCGCCCACCGGTTCCGGGCCGGGCACCGGATCCGGTTCACGGTCGCGGGCGGCGCGCATCCCCGGTTCGCGCGGAACACCGGCAGCGGTGAGCCGCCCGCCACCGCCACCCGGCTGGTCCCGGTGGAGGTGACCATCGGGCTGGGCGGCGCGGCGCCGGCCGTGCTGAATCTGCCGATCGTCCCGGCGGCTGACTGAGCCCTGCGGCCCCCACCGGCCACCACCGGCCGGCCACCACCGGCCCTTTCTCCGGTGTCCGCAGCCGGCGCTGGCCGGGCTAGCTCACGGCCGGGCCCAGGACTGGTTGGTGTTACCGGTGCAGCTCCAGATCTGCACCTGCGTCCCTGGCGTGGTGGACCAGCCAGTGTCGTCCAGGCACTTGCCGGACTGCGGGTTCAGCAGCGCGCCATCGGACTGCGGCTGCCACACCTGCGCTCCGGTGCCGTTGCAGGTGTACAGCTGGACCAGGGTGCCGTTGCCGGTGCCGCCGCCGGCTACGTCCAGGCACTTGCCATCGGCGTGCACGGTCCCGTTCGCCTCCTCGGTCCACTGCTGCCCGTTCGTTCCGTTGCAGGTATAGATCTCGACCTTGGTGCCGTCGGTGTTGTTGTCCGCGCTCAGGTCCAGGCACAGGCCCTGGTAGCCGACGAGCGGCGCGGTCACCAGGCCCGACCCGGCGGGGGCCACCGTCCAGGTGAACGAGGTGCTGGCCGATGCGCCGGTGCCGTCGCCGGCGGTCACCGTAACCGTGGCCGTGCCCGCCGTTGACGGCGCGCCCGTGATGGTGCCGGACGCGGAGATGGACGTGCCGGCCGGCAGCCCGGTCGCGGTGAAGCCCGGCGACTGCCCGGTGTTGCTGTCGCTGGCGCTGACGGGCACCGACACCGCCTTGCCCGCGATGCCCTCCTGCGGCCCCGGGCCGGTGATCGTGACCGGCTGGCCGAGCTGCGCCGAGGCCACGGTCAGCGTCCCGGACAGCGGCAGGTGCCCGTCGGAGTCGCCGACCGCGATCCCGTAGCTACCGGTCGCGGTGGCCCACGCGTTGCTGCTGGCGTCCCAGTAGGACAGCGCCCGCTGGGTGAGCGGGAACGACACCGGCTGGCTGGCGCCCGGCGCCAGGTTCAGCCGGGCGAAGCCCGCCAGTTGCCGCGGCGGTTCCCCGGCAGCGGCCGGGTCGGTCAGGTACAGCTGGGCCACGTCCGCGCCGGCCCGGCTGCCGGTGTTGGTCACCGTCGCGGTGACCGTGGCCGCGCCACCCTTCGGCAGCGCGGTGATCTTGAGGTTGCTGAACGAGAAGCTGGTGTAGGACAGCCCGAAGCCGAACGGGAACAGCGGCACCAGGCCCTTGGCGTCATACCAGCGGTAGCCGACGTCGATCCCTTCGGAGTACTGCACGCTGCCGCCGGTGCCCGGCCACTGCGCGGCCGTGCTGGCGGGCACCTGGGACAGCGACCGCGGGAATGTCACCGGCAGGTGCCCGGACGGGTCGGTGCTGCCGAACAGCAGCGCGGCGATCGCCGTGCCGTCCTGCTGCCCCGGGTACCAGGCCTCCAGCACCCCCGCGACCGAGGAGAGCCACGGCATCGTGACCGCGGACCCGGTGTTCAGCACCACGATCGTGTGCGCGTTGGCCGCCGCCACCGCGGAGACCAGCGAGTTCTGCGCGCTGGACAGGTCGATCCCCGGTAGGTCGCTGCCCTCCGACTCGTTCTTGCCGGCGAAGACCACCGCGACGCTGGACGAGGCGGCCAGCGAGGCGGCGGAGCGGGCCGAGGAGCCGTCGTTGTAGCTGACCGTCACCCCGCTGGGCGCGGCCGCGGTGATGCCCTGCAGCGGGGTCACCGTGCCGGACGAGTTCACCGCGTCGCGGCGGGCACCGCGCCGGAGGACACCGCGCTGGCCAGCGCGCTGCCGTAGTAGCCGTCGTTGCCGGGCATGTCCATGTTCAGGCCCGCGTTGGCGGACGCCGCGGTGGAGTGCGTGGCGCCCCAGTCGGAGGTGACGAACCCGCCGTAGCGCAGTTGCTGGCGCAGCACGGTGGACAGCAGGTACGGGTTCTGGCACGCGTAGATCCCGTTGACCGTGCTGTACGAGCACATCACCGAGGACGCCGCGCCCTGCTGCACGCTGGTGGCGAACGCGGGCAGGTAGATCTCCTGCTCGGCCCGGGTGCTCACCACCGCGTTGTCCGACGGCGTGTTGCGGTTCGTCTCCTGGTTGTACACCGCGAAGTGCTTGACCTGGGCCGCCGTGCCGCTCGACTGCACGCCCTGGATGTCGGCCGCCCCGAGGGCGCCGTTGAGGAACGGGTCTTCTCCGATCGATTCGAACGCGCGGCCCCAGCGCGGGTCGCGGACGATGTTGATGGTCGGCCCCAGATCCACCGTGGTGCCCTTGGCCGCCTGCTCCGCACCGATGACCTGCCCGTAGGTCTTTTCCGCGGCGGTGTCCCAGGTGGCGGCGAGGTCCACCGGGGCCGGCAGCTGGGTGACGCTGCCCATCCCGTCACCCACCCCGGCCGGCCCGTCCTCCAGGTTGAGCGCCGGCATGCAGAGCGAGCCGATGGCCGGGATGAACCCGACGTAGCTCGACCCGCCCGCGCCGGTGAGCACGGTCACCTTCTGCGCCGTGCTCATCGCGGCCAGCAGCTGGCTGACCCGCTGCGGAATCGGCGCGGACGAGCCGACCCACGGGCAGCTGGCCGCCGCGGCGGCCGGGGCCGCCGGGGCCGCCGGAACGGCCAGCGGGGCGGCGCCGAGCGCCAGCGCGGCGCCGAGCGCTAAAGTGCGGATTCGCGGTCGGGGGGACAGGGCCATGGGGACTCCTCGTCAGCAGCCGGATCATTGGCTTGCCGCAAACATAGATTTGGCGCTAACCGCCGGCCAGACGCTGAGCCGGAAACAATCCCGAAATAAAGTGGCCAAGTCTCCCTGATCTGACCGTGTGAGCTGGGAGGGACCCCGGTGGCCGACGCGGACGACGTGCGCCGGCTGGCGCTGTCGCTGCCGCACGTGGCGGAGATCGACAGCGACGGCTTCGACTTCCGGGTCGGCGGGAAGGGATTCGTCTGGTCCTACCCGGAACGCCGGCCGGGCCAGCGGCGGGTCATCCGCACCGACATCGCCGTGCTGTACGTGGGGGACGAAGCGGAGAAGCAGGCGCTGCTCCTCGGTGAGCCCGGGTTGTTCTTCACCGCGCCCGGGTACGAGGGGTGGCCGCTGGTGCTGCTGCGGCTGGCCCTGGTGGATACCGCGCGGCTGAGCGAACTGGTCACGGACGCCTGGCGGATGCGGGCCCCTGCCCCGCTCGCCGCGGAGTTCGACGGGGAATCCAGCGGGGCGCCGTGACCCACGGCGGTCACCGTGGACGCGTGCCACAGCCAGCGGTGTGTCACAGCCGGCCGGGCCGTTTCGTCTGAGAGGGAGCCGGGCTCATCCGGGCCGGGCAGCCGGACAGGCGGGAGGAGCCAGTATGCGGATCTTCGTCGCGGGCGGTACCGGGGTCATCGGGCAGCACCTGCTGCCCCGGCTGGCCGCCGACGGGCACCAGGTGACCGCGACCACCCGGAACCCGGCCCGGGCCGGGCAGCTGCGCCAGCTGGGGGCCGAGCCGGTGATCCTGGACGGGCTGGACGGGCAGGCGGTAGGCGAGGCGGTGGCCCGGGCCGAGCCGGAGGTCATCATCCATCAGATGACCGCGCTGGCCGGGGTGCGCGACTTCCGGCGCTTCGACCAGGAATTCGCCGCCACCAACCGGCTGCGCACCGAAGGGACTGACCACCTGCTCGCCGCGGCCCGGGCGGTCGGGGTACGCCGGTTCATCGCGCAGAGTTATGCGGGCTGGCCGGGCCGCCGGGACGGTCCCCGCATCCAGTCCGAGGAGGAACCGCTCGATTCCCGGCCACCCGCCGCGCAGCGGGCCAGCCTGGCCGCGATCCAGCACGTGGAGCGGGTGGTCCCGGCGGCCGCCCCGGTCGAGGGCGTCGTGCTGCGGTACGGATCCCTGTACGGCTGGGGCGCCAGCGACGAGTTCTTCGACCTGGTCCGCAAGCGGGCCGTGCCGGTACTCGGCGACGGCGCGGGAATCTGGTCATTCCTGCACGTCGGCGACGCGGCCAGGGCCACGGCGGCCGCGGTCATCCAGGGCCGGCCGGGACGCTACAACATCGTGGACGATGAGCCCGCTACCCTGGCCGAGTGGCTGCCGTTCCTGGCCCGCGCCCTGGGCGCGAAGCCGCCGCGCCGGATCCCGGCCTGGCTGGGACGGCTGGCCGCCGGTGAGGTGGGAGTGTCGATGATGACGCAGATCCGCGGGTGCTCGAACGCGAAGGCGAAACGGGATCTCGGCTGGCAGCCGGCCTGGCCGAGCTGGCGGGAGGGTTTCACCCGCGGGCTGGAACGTCCCGCGGCGGCTCGGCCCGATGTCCGCTGAGTCCGCGGCCGAGGCGTTCCCCCGGTACCGGCCGCTGGTGTTCGCCATCGCCTACCGGATGCTGGGCAGCGTCAGTGCGGCGGAAGATGCCGTTCAGGAGGCGTTCCTGCGTTACCACCGGTCGGCCGCCCGCGACCCGGCGGCGATCCGGTCGGCCCGCGCGTACCTCTCCGCGGTGACCACCCGGCTGTGCCTGGACGAGCTGCAGTCCGCCCGGGCCCGCCGGGAGACCTACCCGGGCCCGTGGCTGCCGGAGCCGGTGCTGACCGGCCCGGCCCCCGCGGGATTCCCGGCGGCCCCGCCGGACCCGGCCGAGGCGGCGGAGCAGGCGGACTCGCTGTCCATGGCCTTCCTGCTGCTGCTGGAACAGCTGTCCCCGGTGGAGCGGGCCGTGTTCCTGCTGCACGACGTGTTCAGCTTCGGCTATGCCGAGGTGGCCACCGTGGTGGGCAAGAGCGAGGCCAACTGCCGCCAGCTGGCCGCCCGGGCCCGGCGGCGCATCGCCGGGGGCCGGCCCCGGTTCGCCGCCACCCGCCGCCAGCGCGACGAGCTGGCGGGCCGGTTCTTCCAGGCCGTGCAGCAGGGCCAGGTTGACCAGCTGGTGGAGCTGCTCGCCGCGGACGTCGTGGTCTACGGGGACAGCGGTGGGATGCAGCCCTCCTGGCCCCGCCCGATCACCGGCCGGGACAAGGTCGGCCGCCTGCTGACCGCGCTGGGTGCGCAGCTCCGCGCGCTCGGCGCCACCATCCGGGCCGCCGAGGTCAACGGGCAGCCGGGCGGCCTCTGCCTGGACGGCGCAGGCCGGCTGATCAACGTCTTCGCGCTGGACATCGCGGACGGTCAGGTCCAGGCGGTCCGCTCCGTCATCAACCCGGCCAAGCTGCGCCATCTCGGCCCGCTGGCCGACCTGCCCGCGCTGCGCGGCCAGCTGGGCGGCACGGCGGCCGGGCGGGCCGAGTCATGACGGCGAACCGGCCGACGGGACGGCCCGCGGCGTTTAAGCTCGTCTCGCGTAGCTCGGCGCGGAGGCGAAGCGTGACTGAATTCGACGAGATCCTCAAGCAGCTCCAGGTCCTGGAGGACCGGGTCGCGGCGCTCGCCGAGGCGCACGGTCAGGG
This sequence comes from uncultured Actinomycetes bacterium, assembly GCA_963837515.1. Taxonomy (GTDB): domain Bacteria; phylum Actinomycetota; class Actinomycetes; order Streptosporangiales; family Streptosporangiaceae; genus RYN-230. The sequence continues at coordinate 161,205 of CAWINT010000003.1, read as the reverse complement.
CCGCCGGGCCGCCGACCTGTTCGCCATGGTCGACCGCGACGTGGCCGACCTGAACACCGCGTTCAGCGCGCAGCGCCAGTTGCTGCAGGCGCTCCGCGACGAGCAGGCCGGCCAGCAGCGCCACCTGACCGAGCAGAGCCAGGCCCTGGACGGGATCGTCGCCACGCTGCGCATGATCCACGACACCCAGCTCAAGCACGGGCGGCAACTGGCCGAGCAGGGCCGGGTGCTGGCCCGGCTGCACCGGGACAGCTGACCGGCGGTGCCCGCCGTGGCCGGTCAGCCCCGGCTGGACTGGCCCGGCGGGTCAGTCCGTGAAGCTGGGCACGGCCGCGTGCGGGCTGTCCGACCGCCCCTTGGGTTCCTCCCAGTCCTCCTGGCGGCCGAGCGCGGTCTGGTCGAGGAAGTAGTACGAGCCGCCGAGCAGCTCCATCCCGCGGGCATACAGCGAGTTCGTGTGGAACACCCGTCCCCCGTCGAGCAGGAAGAAGCTCATGCCCGGCATTTCCATCGGCTGATCGGCCCGGTTGGTCAGCCAGCCGAGGCCGGCCTCATCGAGCGCGGCCCGGTCCCGGTAGTTGTACTCCACGAGGGCGACCGACTCATCCAGCGTGACGTGGAAGTCGTAGTTGAAGTCACTGCGGTAGCTGGAGTACCACGGGACGGTCCAGCCGCGCTCGGCCCGGTAGGCCGCCAGCTTGGCCAGCGGCGCCCGGGAGACCACGGCGAACGACGTGTCCCGGGCGTTCAGGTGCGCCAGCAGCCCCGGCGACATCTCGTCCAGCCCGGCGGTGCAGCTGGGACAGCCGGCGTCCCAGTCGGGATGGAACATGAAGTGCTGCACGATCAGCTGGCGGCGGCCGTCGAAGAGATCGGGCAGCCGGGCCTCCCCGTCCGGCCCGTCGAAGACGTACTCCTTGCCGATCGCCACCATGGGCAGACGGCGCCGGTCCGCGTTCAGCGCGTCCCGTTGCCGGGTGAGTTCCTTCTCCCTGGCCAGCAGCTGCTTCCGGGCAGCGAGCCAGTCTTGCCGGGAGGCGATGTCGGGCAGGCTCATGTCAGCTCCTTTTGCGGTTGCTCACGGGAGTTGACGTTGCCGCGGGGCGGAACTCACCGGCCGTCGGCGCCGGCCCCGGCGCCCGCCAGCGCCCGGATCAGCCCGGCCGACTCGGCCGGCCCAGCGCCTCAGCGTGGAGCTGGTCGAACACGTCCAGGTGGCGGCGGGCCTCCTCGGCCGCGTCCAGCACCAGGCTGCCGGTGAGGTACTCCAGGTACACCGCCGCCGGGACCGCCGGATCGTCGAACTCGACGAGGGTGAACGGGCCGGCCGCGAGCACCGGGGCCGCGCTGCGCAGCGGCAGCACGTGGAGCGTGACCGCGGGCTGCCCGGCCAGGGTCAGCAGGTGCCGGAGCTGGCCACGCAGCACCGCGGCGCCGCCGACCTCGCTGTGCAGCGCGGCTTCGCCCAGCACCAGCGTCAGGTGCGGCGGACCGGGGCGGAGCAGCCGGGCCTGCCGTTCCCGCAGCAGGGTGAGCTGACGGTCGGTGGTACCCGGCAGGCTCCGGGCGTAGTCCTCGGTCTGCACCAGGCCGGGCAGCACCGCGGGTGAGAACGCGCGGACGTGGGCGGCATCGGTCTCCAGGCTCAGGTACGGCTCCCGCCAGGGCGGCGTCACCGGGCCGTACGCCTGCCACCACCCCCGGTGCCGGGCGTCCCGGGCCAGCTGAACCAGGCGCTCGGCGTCCGTGCCGGTGACGCCGTAGACCTCCAGCAGTTCCCGCACGTCACCGGGCCGAACCCGGATCCGGCCGGTTTCGATCCGGCTGATCCGGGTGCCGGAGCAGTCCAGCCGGTGGCCGACCTCGTCGCAGGTTAAGCGGGCCTGCTCGCGGAGGCCGCGCAACTCGCTGCCGAGCCGTTTGCGGCGTATCAGCGGACTGGGAGTAGCCGCCATTGCTCACCTCCGCCTGCCCTTGTGGGGCTGCCGGGCGCGGTCTGCCGCGGTAAACTAGCCTGCATAATACCGATAAGTATCTTGCATATCTGCGGGTAATGGGACATGCTGGGGCAAAATACTTGGGCGTATTCTACGGGTGACTTATTGACAGCCGGTCCTGGCGCGGCGGCTGCTCGACACCGGCGAGGTGATCCGCGAGATGCACCGGACCGGTACTGGCCCCGTTCCCGCTCGGCCGCCCGGCTACCGGGATTCCCGGACCGGTCGCTGGGCCTGCTCCGCCCCGGGGCTCGCCAGCCGGCCCGGCTACGGCTCTTCCGGTTACGGCTCTTCCGGTTACGGCTCTTCCGGCGCACGGTCGCCGGGGGCCGGCGACCCGGCCCCCGGCTCCGCGCCACGGCCGGGCGCGCCCGGCGACGCGCCCGCCCCGGGGGCAGGCTGGCCGCTGCGCTCCCAGCTCGAGTTCGGCCCGCTGCCCGGGGCCATTCCCAGCGCCCGGCTGCATGCCCGGCTGGTGGTCCGGGAGTGGGGCCTGGCCAGGCTGGCCGACCCCGTCGAACTCATCGTTTCCGAACTGGTCACCAACGCGCTGCGGGCCTCGCCCGGCGGCGGGGGTTACCCGCTGATCGGCGTGCCCCAGCCCATCGGCCTGCGGCTGGGCTCGGACCAGCGGCAGGTGCTGGTGGAGGCGTGGGATGGCAGCCCGGCACCGCCCGCCATGGGCCCGACTAGCGAGGAAAGCGAGACCGGGCGCGGCCTTTTAATGGTGCAGGCGATGAGCCGCCGCTGGGGCTACTACTACCCGGCCGTCGGCACGCTGCCCCCCGCCGCGGTGAAGGTCGTCTGGGCGCTGATCGGTCCTGGTCCAGGCTGATCAGCCGGTGAAGTGCCGGGCCGCGCGGCGCTCCCGGACCGCCAGCACCGTGTTCCAGCGGACCGCCCCGGCCAGGTCCCGGGCCCGTTCGGCGGCCCGGTAGTCCGGCCGGGCGGCCGCGTCGGCCAGGGCCCGGTCCAGGTCGTGGCCGCTGCGCTCCAGCACGGTGTCGAAATCCCGGCGCACCGGCTCCAGCAGGTCGTAGTCGAAGGACCGGTGGATCCGCGGATAGAGCGGCTTGAACAGCCGGGCCCGCTCGTGCAACCCGGAGGAGTAGGACATCATGTCCTTCGGCCGCCGCCGGATGTAGTCCGGCAGCACGTCGGCGAACGCGTGCCGGAGGATCCACTTCTCCTGCCCGTCGCGCAGCTTGAACTCGCGCGGCAGCTGCATGGCCAGCTCCACCAGGGCCAGGTCGAGGAATGGAACGCGCAGCTCGGTGCCGTGCCCCATGCTGGCCCGGTCCAGCCGCTGCAGCTCGGTCCGGGCCAGATTGCGGATCTTGTGCAGGAACAGCCGGCGAGCCTGGCCCTCGGCGACCTGGAAGTACATCGGGTAACCGCCGAACAGCTCGTCGGAGCCGTCACCGGACAGCACGACCTTGATGCCGAGCTGGTGGATGCGGCGGAACAGCGGGACCGACACCACCTCGTTGATGATGTCGCCGTACTCGGTGAGCTCGCCGATCCGGATGGCCTCCCGGACGTCAGCCAGCCGCACGTCCCCCGGGCGGACCTCGATGATCTCGTGCGGCACGCCGAGGTCGGCGGTGAGCCGCCGGGCGTAGGCCAGGTCCTGGCTGCCCGGGGCCCCGATGGTGACCGCGACGCAGTCCGGGTGCATCTCGCGGACGTGCAGCAGGGTGAGCGTGCTGTCCAGCCCGCCGGACAGGATGACGCCCACGGTGAGGTCGGTGTCCACGCGGACCCGGATGCTGTCCTCCAGCGCGGCCCGGACCAGCTTGGCCGCCTGTTCCGGATCGGTGATCAGCGGCTGGCCCTCGCCCAGCCGGAGCAGGTTGACGTACGGCCGCAGGGCCGGGGCGGTGTCCGGCTCCGGCCCACCGGGCGGCCCGGCCCAGCCGTGATGGCCCGGCGGGACCTCCTGGATCCGGGCGCCCAGCGTGGTGAGCGCCTTGACCTCCGAAGCCACGTGCAGGCAGCCGCCCGCCACGGACCAGTACAGCGGCTTCACTCCGAGCGGGTCCCGGGCCAGGTAGACCCGCCCGCCCGCGGTGTCGGCCAGGGCGAAGGCGAACTCGCCGCGCAGCCGGCCCACCGCCTCGGTGCCCCAGGCCCGGAACGCCTCGAGCACCACCTCGGTGTCGCTGTCCGAGCGCAGCTGGTGCCCGAGGGCGGTGAGTTCCGCCTGCAGCGCCCGGTAGTTGAAGACCTCGCCGTTGTAACAGAGCACCCAGCGGCCGTCCGCCGACACCCAGGGCTGGACGGCGTTCTCCCGGTCCACGATCCGCAACCGCTGGGTGCCGGCCAGCAGCCGGTCGGTGAGCCGGATTTCCTCGACTTCGCCGCGCGGCGCCAGCGCCCCGATCATCCGGCGGAAGGCGGCCTGGTCGGGGTGCGGGCCGAGAATGAGCGCGATGCCGCACATGCCCGTCAGCTCCCGTCCGCCGACCCCACCGGCGCCGTCGGCTCCGCCGGTCCCACCGGCTCCGCCGGTCCCACCGGCTCCGCCGGTCCCGGTGGCCGCCGCGCCGCGGCGGCGTCCGGGCTCAGGCACACGTGCCAGGCCTGGCCCTCGTCGATGACGTTGACCTGCCCGGCCCGCTGCCGGTCCAGCAGCAGGGCCTGCAGCAGGCCGTGTGCGCCGAACCGGCGGAACCAGGTCATCTCGATGTCCACCGCGTACCCCACGCAGTGCGCGCTGGGCAGCGACGCCGTGTAACCCAGGGCGCGCAGCCGCCGCTGGTGCTGGATGCTGCGGGCCAGGCTGGTCACCCACAGCGGCGGCGTCCCCGGCTGGGCCGCGGCGGTGAACTCGGCCCCGACCTGGTTCAGCATGGTGACCACCTCCGGGCGGGCCCGGGGGAACCGCAGCCCCGCGGTGCAGGGCGCGGCACCGGGGCGCAGCCGGCGCTGCGCGGCGCGGGCCGCGCGGCCCGCCAGCGTGACCGGCTGGCGCCGGTAGCGGAAGCCCAGCCCGCCGGAGCGGCGCAGCGGTTCAAGATCCACCAGGTCGGCGGAGTTCACCAGGTCGCCATCGGTCACGTACGCCTGGGTGCGGCCCCACCACATGATGTCGATCAGCGCGAACAGGTGAATCCGGATGTGCCCGGCCAGGTCGGTGGCCGCGCTGCGGGCGTGCGGCTGGTATTGGTGCACCTCACGGAGCAGCCGGTCGGCCGCCGCCACGGCCCCCCCGGGCGTCACCGACAGCACCGCGGCCAGCTCGGGGCCGGCCAGGCGTTCGGTGAGCACCTTCTCCGCCTTGGCCACGTCGCCGCGGCCGGTATACCCGGCCACCTCCAGCAGCAGGTTCGCGACCGCCTCCCGGTAATCGGCCAGGTCGGGCCCGGTGCCGGGCCCCGCCACGGCCTCGCGTTGATCCATAGATACTCAGAGTAACAGATCGAAAACAATTAGTTAGGACAATGCCGCAGGGCGATGCCCGCGCTGGTGGGCCGCCTGCCACAATGAATGGGTCCGAAAAGGCGTGAACAGGAGCAGAAGTGGCCGAGGCGAACGACTGGAACAGCAAGGTCATCGAGGAGTTCCGCAGCAATGGCGGCCGGGTCGGCGGCCAGTTCGAAGGGGCGCCGCTGCTCCTGCTGCACACCGTGGGTGCCCGCAGCGGCGCGGAACGGGTCAGCCCGGTGATGTACCGGAAGGTGGACGACACCGGCCGCGTCGCCGTGTTCGCGTCCAAGGCTGGCGCCCCGACGAACCCGGACTGGTACCACAACCTGCGCGCCAACCCGCAGGTGCGGGCCGAGATCGGCACCCGGGCCGTGGACTACACCGCGCGGGTGGCCGCGGACGACGAGCGGGACCGGATCTGGGCGGAGCAGAAGCAGGAGTACCCCGGCTTCGCCGACTACGAGCAGAAGACGACCCGCCGGATCCCGGTGGTCATCCTCGAACCAGTGCGTTAACCCTCAGCTGGGAGTGACGACCAGGACCGGGATCTTCCGGTTCGTCTTGGCCTGGTAGCGGTCGTACCGGCCGTGGTTCCCGTCGTTGGCCAGCCGCCACAGCCGCGGGTGGTCCGGGTCACCGGCGGGAACCACGCGGGCGGTGCCGGGCAGGTGCACCGGGCCGACCTGGAGCGCGACCTCCGGCTTGGCCGCCGCGTTGAGCAGCCAGGCGGGGGGCCGGTCGGATCCGTTGTTCGAGGCGACGAAGACGTAGCCGCCCCCGTCCCGGAAGTAGGCCAGCGGCACGGTCCGGGGCAGCCCCGTCTTCCGCCCCGTCGTCTGCAGCAGGGCGCCCCGGACGCCGCCCGGCAGCCGGTGACCGGCCCGCCCGCCCGTCCACTGGTACGCCCAGCGGTGCAGGGTAAGCGGGTTCATGTCCCTAGTGTCTCGCTTAACCGGACCGGCCGCCGCCCGGTTTGATGTGACGTTTTGCGGATAGTTGACCGTCCTGGCTCGATCGAAGGTTGGTCAACGATGACTCAGACCGAATCTCGCGGACGCAACGTTCTCGCCGAACTCGACCAGCAGGTGCCCACCAGGTTCTACTGGCAGCTGACCCTGCTGGCCTGCCTGGGCGGCTTCCTGTTCGGGTATGACACCTCGAACATCGGTGCCGCGCTGAACTTCGTCCCCTACCACCTGAACGGCTTCTGGACCGGGTACCTGGTAGCGGGCGCCTCGCTGGGCGCGGCGGTCGGCGCCATCGGCGCCGGCCCGATCGCCGACCGGTTCGGCCGGAAGGCGCTGCTCATCACCGACGCGCTCATCTACGCGGTCGGCGCGATCCTGTCCGCGGTCACCCCCAACGCAGCGGTGCTGCTCATCGCGCGGACCCTGATCGGGCTGGCCATCGGCGCCGACTCGGCCATCGCCACCGCCTACATCGCCGAATACGCCCCGCGGGACCGCCGTGGGGCGCTCAGCATGCTGCAGCAGTGGATGATCACCGTCGGCATCCTGATCTCCTACGTCATCGCGCTCATCATCCTCAAGGCCGCGCCGGGCAGCGCGGGCACCATGGACTGGCGGCTGATCCTCGGCATCGGCGCCATCCCGGCGCTGATCGGCCTCGGGCTGCGGACCAAGATGCCGGAGTCGCCCCGGTGGCTGATGCGCAACGGCAACTACCCGGGCGTGCAGCAGGCGCTGGGCAGCTTCGGGACCGAGGTCTCCCTGCAGGACGTGGAGTTCACCGCCCGGCAACTGGAGGAGGCCGACCGGCGGGCGGAACGGCGCAACCGGTGGACCCCCGGGGTGCGCCGCGCCCTGCTGGTGGTCTGCGTGTTCTTCATCTTCCAGCAGATCACCGGGATCAACGTGCCGCTGTACTACGGCCCGCACCTGCTCGGCCCGCTGTTCCAGGGCAGCAACTCGATGGTCGACAAGACCATCTCGGGCGTCGAGGTCACCCTGATGCTCACCGCCGTCAACGTGGCCGCCACCTACTTCGCGTTCCGCTGGATCGACCGGAAGGGCCGCCGCCCGCTGGCCATCGGCGGCTACATCGGCATGGCGCTGTCCGCCATCCTGGCCGCGGCCGGGCTCACCTACTTCACCGGCACCGCGCGGATCGTCGTCGTCATGATCGGCCTGGCCGCGTTCATCGCCTCGTTCGCTATCGGCGTCGGCGGCACCGGCTGGCTGCTGCAGGGCGAGGTTTTCCCCACCGAGGTGCGCGGCCGGGCGGCGTCCACCGGCGCCACCGTGGACTGGGTGGCCAACTTCGCGCTGGTCGAGGTGTTCCCGATCTGGCAGACCGGGATCGGCCTCGGCTGGGTGCTGGTCTGCTTCGCGGCGTTGTGCGTGATGGCGATCGCCTTCGTCTACCGGTTCGTGCCGGAGACCAAGGGCCGGTCGGTGGAGGAGATCACCCAGATCTTCGAGCACGAGGCCCGGACCGGCGAACCGGCCGCCGCGACCACGTAGGCCCGGTCTCCGGCCCGCCCCAGCGCCCGGCCGTCTCCCCTCTAGGATGCGGGAGATGACCGGGCGCTGGGAGTTCTGTATCGATCGCGGCGGCACGTTCACCGACGTGATCGCCCGCCGCCCGGACGGCACCCTGACCGCGCGCAAGCTGCTGTCCGAGGACCCGGGCCGGTATCCCGACGCGGTGCTGGCCGGGATCCGCGGGCTGCTCGGCGTGCCGCCGGGCGAGCCGGTCCCGGCCGGGCAGATCGCCGCCGTCCGGCTCGGCACGACAGTCGCCACGAACGCGCTGCTGGAGCGGCGCGGCGAGCCCACCGCGCTGGTGATCACCCGCGGGTTCCGGGACGCGCTGCGGATCGGCTACCAGAACCGGCCGCGGATCTTCGACCGCCGGATCCTGCTGCCCGAGCTGCTGTACACCCGGGTCATCGAGGTCACCGAGCGGGTCAGCGCGCACGGCGAGGTGCTGGCCGGCCTGGCCGAGGCGGAGGCCACGGCCGGGCTGCGGGCCGCCTACGACGCCGGGCTGCGCGCCGTGGCGGTGGTCTGCCTGCACGGCTACCGTTACCCGGCGCACGAGGCGCGGATCGGCGAGATCGCGGCCCGCATCGGCTTCCGCCAGGTCTCGCTGTCGCACACCGCCAGCCCGCTGATGAAGCTGGTCTCCCGCGGCGACACCACCGTGGTGGACGCCTACCTGTCCCCGGTCCTGGCCCGCTACATCGACCAGGTGGCCCGCGAACTGGGCGGGGTGCGGGTGCTGTTCATGCAGTCCAGCGGCGGGCTGGCCGACGCCCACCGGTTCCGCGGCAAGGACGCGATCCTGTCCGGGCCGGCCGGCGGCATCGTGGGCATGGCCCGGACCGCCGCGGCGGCCGGGTTCGGCCGCGTGATCGGGTTCGACATGGGCGGCACGTCCACGGACGTGTCCCACTTCGCCGGGGAGTTCGAGCGGCAGTACGAGACCGAGGTCGGCGGGGTGCGGCTGCGCGCCCCGATGCTCAGCATCCACACCGTGGCGGCCGGCGGCGGGTCGGTGCTGCATTTCGACGGCGCCCGGTACCGGGTCGGGCCGGACTCGGCCGGGGCCGACCCCGGCCCGGCCTGCTACCGGCGCGGCGGCCCGCTCACCGTGACCGACGCGAACGTGGCGCTCGGCCGGGTCCAGCCCGCGCACTTCCCCCGGGTGTTCGGCGCGCGGGGGGACGAGCCGCTGGACGCGGGGCTGGCCGTGCGCCGGTTCGCCCGGCTGGCGGACGAGATCACCGCGGCCACCGGCGACCGGCGCACCGGGGCCGAGGTGGCGGCCGGCTTCCTGGAGATCGCGGTGGCCAACATGGCCAACGCGATCAAGAAGATCTCGGTGCAGCGCGGCTACGACGTCACCCGGTACGCGCTGGCCACCTTCGGCGGGGCGGGCGGCCAGCACGCGTGCGCGGTGGCCGATGCGCTCGGCATCCCGGACGTGATCATCCACCCGCTGGCCGGGGTGCTGTCCGCGTACGGCATGGGACTGGCCGACGTGACCGTGATCCGCGAGGCGGCGGTGGAGGCCGAGCTGACCGCCGGGCTGCCCGCCGACCTCGGCCCGGAGCTGGCCCGGCTGGAGGCGGAGGCACGCGAGGCGCTCACCGCGGACGGCATCCCGGCCGCCGCGGCCACGGTGACCCGCCGGGCCCAGCTCCGCTACGCCGGCACCGACACCGCGCTGCCCGTGCCGTGGGGCGACGCGGCGGCCATGATGGCCGCGTTCGAGGCCGCCTACCGGCAGCGCTTCTCGTTCCTGATGCCGGATAAGCCGGTCGTGATCGAGTCGGTCTCGGCCGAGCTGACCGGGGGAGCGGGACTGACCCCGGAGAGTTCCGCCACACCGGATGCGTCAGCCGGGCCGGGGACGGTCGGCCGGGTGCCCATGTTCACCGGCGGCCGGTGGGCCGACGTGGACCTGCTGCCGCGCGCCGCGCTGCGGCCCGGGCAGGTGCTGGCCGGCCCGGCCATCCTCAGCGAGGACTTCGCCACGACCGTGATCGAGCCGGGCTGGCAGGCGGCCGTGACCGGGCGCGGCGACCTGCACCTGCGCCGGGTGAAGGCGCGCCCCGGGCCGTCCGCGCGCGCCGCCGCGGCCGACCCGGTGCTGCTGGAGATCTTCAGCAACCTGTTCATGTCGATCGCCGAGCAGATGGGCGCGGCGCTGCAGAGCACCGCGCACTCGGTCAACATCAAGGAGCGGCTGGACTTCTCCTGCGCCATCTTCGACGCGGCCGGGCAGCTGATCGCCAACGCCCCGCACATCCCGGTCCACCTCGGGTCCATGGGGGAGTCCATCCGGATGGTGCTGGCCCGCAACGCGGGCACCATGCGCCCCGGTGACGTGTTCATCCTCAACGACCCGTACCACGGCGGCACTCACCTGCCCGACATCACCGTCGTGACCCCGGTCTTCGGCGGTGCGCCCGGGGCGGCAGAGGTCCGCTTCTTCGTGGCCTCCCGTGGCCATCACGCCGAGATCGGCGGCGTCACCCCCGGCTCCATGCCCGCGGCCAGCACCCGGGTCGAGGAGGAGGGTGTGCTGATCGACAACTGGCTGCTGGTCCGGGATGGCGTGTTCCGCGAGGCGGCGACCGCGGCGCTGCTGGCCGGGGCGCCGTACCCGTCCCGCGATCCGGCCACCAACCTGGCCGACCTGCGGGCCCAGGTGGCCGCGAACGAGAAGGGCGTGGCCGAGCTGGGCGCCCTGGTGGACGCGTACGGGCTGGACGTGGTCCGCGCCTACATGGGGCACGTGCAGGACAACGCGGAGCAGGCGGTGCGCCGGGTGATCGCCGGCCTGCCGGACGGCGAGTGCCGCTACGAGCTGGACAACGGCGCGGTGATCAAGGTGGCGGTGCGGGTGGACCGGCCGGCGCGGACCGCGGTGATCGACTTCACCGGCACCTCGGCCCAGCAGGCCGGCAACTTCAACGCCCCGTCGGCCGTGGCCATGGCCGCGGTGCTGTACGTGCTGCGCACACTGGTAGCCGACGAGATCCCGCTGAACGCCGGCTGCCTCAAGCCGGTCACCGTGATCATCCCGCCCGGCACCCTGCTGTCCCCGTCCTACCCGGCCGCGGTGGCCGCCGGGAACGTGGAGGTCTCCCAGGCGGTGACGGGCGCGCTGTACGCCGCGCTGAGTGTGCAGGCCGAGGGCTCCGGGACGATGAACAACGTCACGTTCGGCAGTGCCACGCACCAGTACTACGAGACGGTGGCCAGCGGCTCGGGGGCCGGGGACGGCTTCGACGGTACCGACGTGGTGCAGACGCACATGACCAACTCCCGGCTCACCGACCCGGAGGTGCTGGAGTGGCGCTACCCGGTCCAGGTGGAGTCGTTCGAGATCCGCCGGGGCAGCGGCGGGGCGGGCCGGTGGCACGGCGGCGACGGCGGCCGGCGGCGGCTGCGGTTCCTGGCCCCGATGACGGTGAGCATCCTGAGCAGCCACCGCCGGGTGCCGCCCTACGGGATGGCCGGTGGCCAGCCCGGTGACCTGGGCCGCCAGTGGGTGGAACACGCCGATGGCCGGGTCAGCGCGCTGGCCGGCTGCGACAGCGTCGAGGTGGCCGCGGGCGACGTGTTCGTGGTGGAGACCCCGGGCGGCGGCGGCTACGGCCCGCCGGCCGCTCGCTGATCCGCGGTTAGACGGCGGCGGCGGCCGGGGCGCGCATGTCGCGGAGGGCGGGGGTCCAGCGGGCCAGTTCGTCGAGCATGGCGGTGGCCGCCGTCTCCATGATCTCGTTCGGCTGGAGGTGGCCGCCCGGGCCGAGGAACTGCTGGACGAACGGGATGTTCACCGAGTCGAACACCGGAACCATCTTGAGCGTGGTGACCACCTGCTTGAGCATCTGCACGGCGCGGGTGCCCGCCGCGACGCCGCCGTAGCTGGCGAACCCGATCGCCTTGTGCTGCCACTCGGCGTGCAGGTAGTCGATGGCGTTCTTGGTGGCGGCGTTGAAGCCGTAGTTGTACTCCGGGATCACGAAGATGAACGCGTCGGCCCGGTCGATGGTGGCGCTCCAGTCCCGGGTGTGCTGATGCTCGTACTGTCGGAACCGGGGGTGCCGCGGCTCGTTGAACATCGGCAGGTCCACCGCAGCCAGGTCAACCAGCTCGACGTCGAAGTAGCCGTGTTGCCGGGCCCGTTCGGCGATCCAGTCCGCGACGGCCGGGCCGACCCGGCCGGGCCGGGTACTTCCGATGATGACTTGCAGCCGGGGCTTGGGCACGATGGCACGACTCCTTCATCCGGAAGTGACAAAGCCAGAATAGTAGATCATTCAACTACAGTGACAGTAACTATTGCCACCGGCACGGATATTCCAGGGAGGGCGATGAGCGAGCAGGCGGCGGACCAGCGGGGCCGCTCCGGTGGCCCGGGCGACGGCTGGCGGCGCACCCGCCGATCGGTCGACACCAGCCGGGCGGCGCTGACCGCGCTGGCCGTCCGGCTGCACCGCGACCTGCCTCGGGTGGCCGGCACCGGCCTGCTGGGCCGGGCGGAGTGGCTGCCCGCGGCGCCGCTGGATATCGACGGCATCCCGCTGGCCTGGGAGCCCCGGGCGCGCCCGGCCGCCGTGACCGGCGCCGGCCCGGCCGCCGCCCACGTGCTGCCGCCACCGGAGGCGGGCCGGATCGGCAGTTACGCCGAGGCCATCGCCGCCCTGGACCGGCCCGCTTTGTTCGAGGACCGGTTCTGTTACCGGCTGCTCGAGGCGGACCTGGCCGGATCGCCGCGGCTCGCCTTCGGGCCGGGCCACTACTTCGAGGCGGTGAACCTCGGCCACGCCGTGGCCCACGAACTGGCCGCCGCCTGGGCTACCCAGCCGACCAGCGAGATCACCCTGGCCGGCCTGCCGCTGCGGGCGGCGGTGGCGGACCCCTGCGACCTGCGCCGCCGGATGGCGCTGACCGCTGTCACCACGCTGACGCTGCGCCGCGAGCCCGGCGGCGCCGCATCCTTCCTGCTGCACTGGCGCGATCCGGCCCGGGTCAACCACGCCGGCGGCCTGTACCAGGTCATGCCCGCCGGCATCTTCCAGCCGGTGACCGGTACCCCGGCGGCGCAGCGCAGCGACCTGTCGCTGTGGCGGTGCATGGCCCGGGAGTTCAGCGAGGAACTGCTGGGCGGCTCGGAGCACTACCCGACGGAGGGCGGCGTGCTCGACTATGCGCGGTGGCCCTTCTACCGCGCGCTGACCGCCGCCCGGGCGGCGGGCGGGCTGCGGGTCAGCTGCCTGGGCCTGGGGGCGGATCCGCTCACGCTGGCCACCGACCTGCTCACCGTCGCGGTGTTCGACGCCCCGGTGTTCGACCGGCTGTTCCGCGCCCTGGCCGGGCAGAACGCGGAGGGGCGCCTGGTCACCGAGCACGGGTCGGCGGGGATCCCATTCCGGGCCGAGGTCATCGACCGGCTCACCGGCGGGAGCGAACCGGTGCAACCGGCCGGGGCGGCACTGCTCCGGCTGGCCTGGCGGCACCGGCACGCGCTGCTGGGCTGACCGGGTCGGGCCCAACGTCCCCTTTCCCCGGGGCCTGTGGCTCGTGCCCGGCCCGGGCGGGGCCGTCAGGCTGGGGCCAGGAGGGGACGGAGGGCAGGCCTGGGACGGGAGGAGCCAAATGGACGCAGCTGCGGGGTCGCCCCGGGTCGTGGCCGGCGTGCACGGGACGCGGAACTCGGTCGCCGCGCTGCACCGGGCGGTCACCGAAGCCCGCCGCCGGGCGGCCAGCCTGGACGTCGTGCTCGTCATCCCGGGGGAGCCGGACCCGGAAGCCTACGCGGCGGGGCTGGAGATGCTCGCCGGGCTGCTGATCCACGAGTTTCCCAGCGGGCTCGGCGTGCCGGTCCAGCGGATCGTCGAGCACGGCGACCCGGCCCGGACCCTCATCCAGTTGTCCCGCGGCGCCGACGTGCTGGTGATCGGCACCCGGTCCGGGGGCCCGGCCGGGAACCCGCTGGGCGGCGAGGTGGTTCTGGACTGCCTGGACTGGGCCGGCTGCCCGGTCATCGTCTGCGCCAACCATGGCGTGACCGCGCACGTGTGAGGCATGGGCGTGGCCAGGGTGACGCGCGCCTTGGCCGCGGCTGGCCGCGGCCAAGGCGCGCGCTGATGGGCCCCTGGCGGTTCAGCCCTCAGCCGTGGGCGACCGGGATCTGCCGGGCCGCCTTCTCGGTCTCTTCTTTCAGCCCAACGGTGACTTCCAGGACACCCTTGTCGTAGGTGGCCGTGACGTCGCCGTCGTCGGCCGTGGCGGGCAGTGTCAGCGAGCGGGAGAACGTGCCGTACCGGAACTCCGAGTGGTACTTGCCCTCGTGCTCCTCCTGGCGCTCCGCACGGATCGTCAGCACCCCGCCCGCGACGGTCACCTCCACCTGCTTGTCCGGGTCGATACCGGGCAGCTCGGCGCGGACCACGTAACGGCCGTCCCGGACGTAGTCCTCCATCCTGATGGGCTGAGCCGAGAACGGCCGCAGCAGGCTGAACGGCTGATCCATCCAGTCGAACAGGTCAGGGAGGAATCCCCGCTCCCGGCGGCTGACTGCGCTCATCGGCGCACCTCCTTTCCTTGCTTCTCACCAGGGCCCGGTGCCCTGGTTCGCGGCGTGCAGCGCGCTGACGTAGCCGGCCCGCTCATAGCCGGCCCCGGGGGCACCGGCCGGCACGGCCAGCTTGCCGCGCACCGCGGCCACGTCCGCGAAACCCTTGCGGTCCAGCCACGTGGTGAGCCCGTCCAGCAGCACCGCGGCGTGGCCCGGGCCGTGCCGCAGCAGGGCCGAGGTGGTCATCACCACGTCCGCGCCGGCCAGCAGATAGGCCAGCACGTCGGCGGCGTCGGTCACCCCGGTGCTGCCGGCCAGCGAGGCGTGCACCCGGCCGGCCAGCCGGGCGATCCAGGCCCGCGGCAGCCGCCCCTCGTCCCGGGCGGACAGCCCGAAGCCCCGGGTCACGCTGAGCTTGTCCGGATCGATGTCCGGCTGCAGGAACCGGTTGAACAGCACCAGCCCGTCCGCGCCGACCCGGTCCAGCCGCAGCGCCATCTCGCCCGCCGAGCTGTAGTAGGGACTGAGCTTGACCGCGACCGGGATCGCCGTCACGGCCTTGACCGTGGTCAGGATCTCGAGCTGGCGCTGCTCCACCTCCCGGCCGGGGATCAGGGGGTCGCCAGGCTGGTGGTAGAGGTTGAGCTCGATCGCGGCCGCGCCGGCGTCCTCCAGCGCACTGGCATAGTCGGTCCAGCCGCCTGTGGTGACTCCGTTCAGGCTGGCGATGACCGGCACCTCCACCGCCGCCACCGACCGCTCGACCAGGCTGAGATAGGCCCGCGGGCCCGGCTCGGCCCCGGCCGCAGCCGGGAAGTAGGACAGCGACTCGGCGAAGCTGTCCGTCCCCGCGTCGGCCAGCGCGGCGTCCTGCCCGGCTGAGCGGCGGAGTTCCTCCTCGAACAGCGAAGGCAGCACCACGGCGGCCACCCCGGCGCCGGCCAGCGCGCGCACCCCGTCGGGGGACTTCGCCAGCGGGGAGGCCGACGCCACCAGGGGGTTGCGCAGCGAGAGTCCCAGGTACTGGGTGGTCAGGTCCATCAACTGCCTCCGGGGGTGCCCGCCAGCCGGTCCGGCCGGCCCGGCGCGTCGGTCGTCGCGCGGCCGTTCCCCGGGGTGGCCTGCTGTTCCCGGCTGGCGTTCGCCGGGAAGCGGGCCGCCCCGCGGGTGGCCATCTCCTCGTAGGTGGCCCAGCGCTGCGCCACCTCGTGCTCGGCCAGCCGGTGCAGCCGCTCCGCCTCGGCCGGGTTGGTGTTGCGCAGAATCCGGTAGCGCAGCTCGCGGCTGGTGTACTCGGACAGCGGGATCCGCGGCCGCGGCGAGTCCAGCAGGAACGGGTTGCGGCCGTCGGCGCGGGCCGCCGGGTCGTACCGGATCAGCGGCCAGTAGCCGCTGGCCACCGCGCGGTACTGCTGGCCCATCCCGTCCCGCATCTCGATGCCGTGCGCGATGCAGTGGCTGTAGGCGATGATCAGTGACGGCCCTTCGTAGGCCTCCGCCTCGCGCATCGCGCGCAGCGTCTGCTGCGGGTCGGCGCCCATCGCCACCCGGGCCACGTACACGTTGCCGTAGGCGATGGCCTGCAGGGCCAGGTCCTTCTTGGGCACGGTCTTGCCCGCCGCGGCGAACTTGGCCACCGCGCCCAGCGGGGTCGCCTTGGACGACTGGCCGCCGGTGTTGGAGTACACCTCGGTGTCCAGCACCAGCACGTTCACGTCCCGGCCGCTGGCCAGCACGTGGTCCAGGCCGCCGGAGCCGATGTCGTAGGCCCAGCCGTCCCCGCCGACCAGCCAGACGCTGCGCCGGACCAGGTGGTCCAGCACGCTGCGCAGGTCCGCGATGGCTGGGTCGCCCGGCGCCGCGGTCTCCAGTCCACCCAGCCGCTCCTGCAGTGCGGTGATCCGGTCCCGCTGCGCGGCGAACTCCGATTCGCGGCGCTGCGGCGCGGCCAGCAGCCCGGCCACCAGGTCCGGCCCGATCTGCTCGCGCAGCTGCTCCAGCCGGCTGCGGGCCAGCCCCAGGTGCAGGTCGGCAGTGAGCCGGTAGCCCAGGCCGAACTCGGCGTTGTCCTCGAACAGCGAGTTGGACCAGGCCGGGCCGCGGCAGGCCGCATCGGTCGCCCATGGGGTGGTGGGCAGGTTGCCGCCGTAGATCGATGAGCAGCCGGTCGCATTGGCGATCATCAGCCGGTCCCCGAACAGCTGGGACAGCAGCTTGAGGTACGGCGTCTCGCCGCAGCCCGCGCAGGCGCCGGAGAACTCGAACAGCGGCTGCAGGAACTGGGTGCCGCGCACCGTGCCGAAATCAACCCGGCTCCGGTCGGCGGTCGGCAGTGACTCGAAGAACGCGATGTTCTCCCGGCCGCTGTCCACCAGCGGCTCCCGCGCCGCCAGGTTGATGGCCCGCTTCCCGGGCTCGCTGGGCGAGCTGACCGGACAAGCTTCCACGCACAACGCACACCCGGTGCAATCCTCCAGGTACACCTGGAGCGAGTACCGGGTGTCGGGCAGCCCGCGGGCGTCCAGCGGCATGGACGCGAACCCGTCCGGGGCGTCCGCCAGTTCGGACTGGTCGTAGAACTTGGACCGGATCACGCTGTGCGGGCAGACGAAGCTGCAGTTGCCGCACTGGATGCACAGATCCGGGTCCCACTCCGCGACCAGCTCGGAGACGTTCCGCTTCTCGTAGGCGGTGGTGCCGCTCGGGTAGCTGCCGTCCACCGGCAGCGCGCTGACCGGCAGGTCGTCGCCGCGCCCGGCCATCATCTCGGCGGTGACCCGGCGGACGAACTCGGGTGCGTCCGCCGGGACCAGGTCGGGCAGGCCGCGGCTGGCTGTCGCCGTGGCCGGGATGGTGACCTGGTGCAGCGCGGCCAGCGTCGCGTCCACCGCGGCGTTGTTGCGCGCCACGACGTCCGCGCCGCGGCGGCTGTAAGTCTTGGTGATCGACGTCTTGATCGCCGCGATGGCCTGCTCCCGGGGCAGCACCCCGGAGATGGCGAAGAAGCAGGTCTGCAGCACCGTGTTGGTCCGGCCCGGCAGCCCCGCCGCCCGGGCCACCGCGTCGGCGTCGATGACGTAGAAGGAGATCTTCTTGGCCAGGATCTGCTCCTGCACTGGCCGGGGCAGGGCGTCCCACGCCTCCGCGGGCGGGTGCGGCGTGTTCAGCAACAGGGTCGCGCCATGCGCCGCCCGGCCGAGCACGTCCGTGCGCTCCAGCAGCTCGGCCTGGTGGCAGCCGACGAACGGGGCGTTAGGAACGAGATAGGGAGCGCGGATGGGGTTGGCCCCGAAGCGCAGGTGCGAGACGGTCTGCGAACCTGACTTCTTCGAGTCATACACGAAATACCCCTGGGCGTTCAGGCCCGCGTCACCGCCCAGGATCTTGATCGTGTTCTTGTTCGCGCCGACCGTCCCGTCCGAGCCGAGGCCGAAGAACACCGCGCGCACGGTGCCGGCCGGCTCGACGTCCAGCTCGCCGTAGTCCAGGCTGATCCCGCTGACGTCGTCGGTGATGCCGATGGTGAAGCGCGGCTTGGGGTGGTCCGCGGCCAGGTCGGCGAAGACGCCCGCGACCATGCCCGGGGTGAACTCCTTGGAGGACAGCCCGTACCGGCCGCCGGTGACCACCGGCATGGCCTCCCGCGTCCCCGCGGCGTGCGCCTCGGCCAGTGCGCTGAGCATGTCCAGGAACAGCGGCTCGCCGAGCGACCCCGGTTCCTTGGTCCGGTCCAGCACGGCTACCCGCCGGGCCGTGGCCGGCAGCGCGGCCAGCACCGCATCGGCGGGGAACGGGCGGTACAGCCGGACCGTGACCACGCCCACCCGCTCGTCCCGGTCCGCCAGGTAGGCGGCGGTCTCGGCGGCGGTCTGCGCGCCCGACCCCATGATCACGATCACCCGGTCGGCGTCCGGGTGGCCGGCGTAGTCGGCCAGGTGGTACTGGCGGCCGGTCCGCGCGGCCAGCGCGTCCATCGCGTCGGTGACCGCGCCGGGCACCTCGGCGTAGAACGGGTTGACCGTCTCCCGGGACTGGAAGTACGTGTCCGGGTTCTGCGCCGTGCCGCGGATGAACGGCCGGTCCGGGGACAGCGCCCGGGCCCGGTGCGCCCGGATGAGGTCCTCCGGGATCAGCGCGCGCAGGTCCTCGTCGGTCAGCAGGTCGATGGTGTTCAGCTCGTGGGACGTGCGGAACCCGTCGAAGAAGTGCACGAACGGCACCCGGGTGCGCAGCGAGGCGGCCTGCGCGACGAGCGCGAGGTCGTGCGCCTCCTGCACGCACGAGGAGGCGAGCAGCGCGAAGCCGGTCTGCCGGACCGCCATCACATCGGCGTGGTCGCCGAAGATGGACAGCCCCTGCGCGGCCAGTGACCGCGCGGCCACGTGCAGCACCGCCGGGGTCAGCTCGCCGGCAATCTTGTACATGTTGGGGATCATCAGCAGCAGGCCCTGCGAGGCGGTGAACGTAGTGGCCAGCGCCCCGCTCTGCAGCGCGCCGTGCAGTGCCCCGGCCGCGCCGCCCTCGCTCTGCATCTCCATCACGGCGGGCACGCTGCCCCACAGGTTAGGGCGGCCCTTGCTGGACCACTCGTCGGCCAGCTCGGCCATGGGCGAGGACGGCGTGATCGGGTAGATGCAGCAGACCTCGTTGAGCCGGTAGGCGACGGAGACCGCTGCCTCGTTGCCGTCGATAGTGGCGCGCATCAGCTGTTCTCCGGAATCATCTCGATGGCGTGCACCGGGCACTGGTCGTGGCAGGTCGCGCAGCCGGTGCACTTGTCGTAGTCGAAGCGGTAGCCGAACGGGGTCCCGTCGGGGTGGCCGGCGGGGCGGCTGGGGCCGAGCTTGATGATGGCGTCCTCCGGGCAGGCGCCCAGGCACCCGTCGCACTCGATGCAGTTGCCGCAGGACAGGCAGCGGCTGGCCTCGTAGCCGGCCTGCCGGCCGGTCAGCCCGCCGACCACCTCGGCGAAGTCGCCGACCCGGCCACCCGGCTCACGTTCCGGCTGGCTGCGCTGCCCCGCGGCATTGAAGTACCAGGGGTGCAGCAGGTCGTACTCGGCCACGTCATGCTTGGGCGGCGGGATGGATTCCTCGCCCCGCAGGTAGGCGTCGATGAAGCGGGCCGCCTTCTTGCCGTGCCCCGTGCCGACCGTGATGGTCCGCTCGGCGGGGACCATGTCGCCCCCGGCGAACAAACCGGGGGAACCGGTCATCATCGACGCGGACACGATCACCGTGCCGTCCCGCTTGAACTGCACGCCGGGCACCGGGCGCAGGAAGCCGGTGTCCGCGTCCTGGCCCACGGCCAGGATCAGGGTGTCGGCGGCCAGCGTCTCGAATCTCCCGGTCGGCTGGGGGAACCCAGTCTCATCGAGTTCCATGACCTCGACGGTCATCTCCGGCCCGTCGAACGCGGTGATGGTGTGCAGCCAGTTGATCCGCACGCCCTCGCGCTCGGCTTCGGTGGCCTCGTCCTCGTGCGCGGGCATCTGGGCCCGGGTGCGCCGGTACACGATCAGCGCGTCGTCCGCGCCGAGGCGGCGGGCGGTCCGGGCCGCGTCCATCGCGGTGTTACCGCCGCCGTACACCGCCACCCGGCGGCCCAGCGCCGGGCGGGCGCCGGAGGCGACATCGCGCAGGAAGGACACCGCGTCCACGATCCGGCTGGAGTCCCGGGCCGGGATGTCGACGTGCTTGGACAGGTGCGCGCCGACCGCGACGAACACCGCGTCGAAGCCGCCGTCGCGGCGCTCCGCCGCGAGGTCGGTGACCAGGTGCCCACAGCTGATCGTCACCCCGAGGGCCTCGATCCGGCTGATCTCCGCGGCCAGCACGTCCCGGGGCAGCCGGTAGGCGGGGATGCCGTAGCGCATCATGCCGCCCGGCTCCGGGCTGGCGTCCCGGATCTCCACCTGGTGGCCGCGCCGGGCCAGGTGGTAGGCGGCCGACAGCCCGCTCGGCCCGGCCCCGATGACCAGCACCCGCTGGCCGCTGGGCGGCCCGGCGGGCGGCTCGAAGGCCCAGCCGTGCTCCAGGGCCTGGTCGCCGAGGAACCGCTCGACCGCGTGGATGGACACCGGGCTGTCTAGTTCGGCCCGGTTGCACACAGTCTCGCAGGGGTGGTAGCAGACCCGGCCGTGGATGGCCGGCAGCGGGTTGTCGGCGGTCAGCTGCCGCCAGGCCTGCTCGGCCTGGCCGGCCTGGACCATCGCCAGCCAGGCCTGAATGTTCTCGCCGGCCGGGCAGCCCGCGTTGCACGGCGGCAGCAGGTCGAGGTACACCGGCCGCCGGGTGCGCACCGGCCCGGCGCGTGACGAGCCGTGCAGCAGATCGGGCAGCGGGGTGATGTCCCGGGCGCCGGCCTTGATGGGCGCCGAGGAGTCGCCGTTGGCGCTCATCCGGCTGCCTCGGCCGCGGCGACGGACGGCTGCGAGGCGGTCTCGGTGACCCGAGCCCGCGGCACGATCAGCACCGGGCGGTGCGCGGCGTGCAGCAACCGGTGTGACACGCTGCCCAGCGGCAGGTGCGGCATATCGGTGCGGCCGCGCGAGCCGAGCACGATGATCCGCGCGTCCAGCTCGTCGGCCACCGCCAGGACCTTCCGGCTCAGATGCCCGAAGTCGGCCTCCCGGACCTCGCCCTCGGCCGTGATGCCGGCCGCGCGCAGCGCGGTCACGATGCCGTCGACCAGCGCCTCGCCCTCGCCTTCGCCGCAATCCACCCGGATCCGGCCGAACCGGCCGATCGCCATCTCATGCACGTGCAGCACGACGACCTTGTCGCCGCTGTCCTGGCTCAGTTCGCTGGTCATGTCCACGGCCGCCTGGACGTGCCGGGCGGCGTCCACGGCCAGCAAGATCGTTTTGTTCATAGCTCACTCCTCAGGCCTGCCTGACACCAAGCAGACACCCGATGAGCACCGGCCGGGCAGGGCCGAAGTGCCCGGAGCGAGGGACTTCCGGCCGGCGGGCGGCGCTGCTGGGGGTGCTGGGGCGGTCGGGTGCTGGGGAGGTGGGGCGTGGGTGCTGGGGGCGGTGGGGTGCTGGGCGGCTGCGCGGCGCTGGGTCCGGGTACTCAGCCCTCCGGACCCGGACCGCGAAAAAGCCCGCGCCGAGGGGCGCGGGCTCATCCGGCGGCACCCGCCGAAGGGGCCAGCGTGGCGCCGGAGAGGGTCACCGTCCTGGCGACGGCGGGTCTTGCGGCCCCACGAGACCGCCTGTTCCCGACCCATCCCCGGCAGGCCTGCCACCGCTCCGGCCCCGCACGGCGGGTGTCACGTCTCTTACGGTGCTCTCCGCCTGCCTGCGGCGGCAGGGCCGTTCGGCCCGGCGCGCTGGGACCATCGGCCCCGGCTGCGGACACCGAACGACGATGGCCCTGGTGGTCTCCTCCGTGTCAAGATCGGGTACGTAAAGCACAAATGCGCAGGCCGGAGGCGGAGATGGCAGCGAAGCCAGTGATCGCGGGGACGGATGGCTCACCGGAGTCCATCCGGGCCGTGGAATGGGCGGCGCGGGAGGCCGCGATCCACAGGACGTCGCTGCGCATCGTGGCGGTTCCGGCGCTGCCGCCGCGGATGAGCCCGAACCCGGCAACCCGGGAAACGGTCGCGAACATGATCGAGCACGCGATGACCCGCGCGCTGGCCGTCGCGGCGGGCCGGGCCGCGGAGTGCGAGCCGAAGCTGGCCGTCGAGACGCAGCTGCTGGCCGGGTCCCCGGCCAGCGCCCTGGCCGACTGCGGGCCGGAGGCCGCGATGCTGGTGCTTGGCTCCCGCGGGGCGGGTGGGTTCAGCGCGCTGGTCCTCGGGTCGGTGAGCCGCTACGTCGCCACGCACGCCGTGTGCCCGGTGATCGTCGCCCGCGAGGAGACGACGGCTGTGCACCGCGAGGTCGTGGTCGGCGTGCATGATCCGGCCCACCCGGTGGCGGCGCTCGGCTTCGCGTTCGAGGAGGCGGCGCTGCGCGAGGCCCGGCTGCTGGCCCTGCACGCCTGGTCGCCGGCTTTCCTGAGGAGCGGGGAGAATCAGGCCGAGGAGGAGACCCGGATGGAGGCGCTGCTGGCGCCGTGGCGGGAGAAGTACCCCGACGTGGAGGCCCGCTACGAACTGGTGCACGCCCACCCCGGGCGGGTGCTGGCCGGCGCCTCGGCCCGGGCCGACCTGGTAGTCCTCGGCCGGCATGGCCCGGGTGAGCATGCGCCGGGGGTCGGCTCGATCACCCACTCGGTGCTGGCCCACGCGCACGGTCCAATGGCCTCGGTCCCGGGAGAGTGACGGTGCGGCCCCCGCGCGGGCCGGCGGTGCGGCCCCTGCGCGGGCCGGCGGTGCGTGAGTCTATGACTCCTGGCTGGCGTCCGTCACGGTGGCTCCGGACGCTTCCAGCGTGGCGCGGGAGCGGCGGTAGTGATGCCCGCACAGCCACAGATCCACCGGGTACGGCCGCTCAGCGGTCGGCGGCATCATCACCTTGACCTGAGGCTGGGCGGGGCAGCAACAGGACCGTCCAGCGGTCGATTCCGCCGGTGCGCCCGGCAGCCGGGCCCTACCGGCCGGATGCCCCGCCGCGGCGGCCCGGTGGGCCGGGTCACCGGGTGATCCATGCTGCGCATGCCGGGAGACCATGTCTCCAGACTCGCACCGGAAGGCCGATCGCGACAGGGGCCGAACGACCCGGGTTGCTCGGCCGCCGGAGGAGTGACGGTCCTCAGTCCTGGAGGCCTGCGTTGCTCAGCCGCCGACGCCCGGCACTGGGCGGCCGTTTTCCAGGTAGCACAGCGCGGTCCCGTCCCGGGCGGTGCGAACTGCCGCCCGGACCCGCCGCCGGACCGGCTTGCGCAGTAGTTCCAGTGCGGTGCGCACCCGGGCCAGTTGGTAGGCGGCGATCTCCTCGGGCTGCAGCACGATGGCGGCGAGCTGGTCATCACCGAGCTGGCCACAGTCGAACAGGAACCGCAGGCCGCCCGGACGGCCGGGCCGGGATGGCCGGAAGTCCACGCAGGCCAGCCGGCCGCGGCGCACCTCCAGGCCGCATTCCTCCCGCACTTCGCGGCGGCACGCCGACCAGGGCGTCTCACCGTCCGCCTCCATGACCCCGCCGGGGATGGTCCACCCGGTCTTGTAGGTGGGCTTGAGAATGAGCAGCCGCCCGGAGCGGTCGAAGATCATCGCCCCGGCCGAGGCCGGAATGGCCGGCAGCACTTCCCCGGTGCCCGGCTCCGGCGCCGCGCCGGCCCGTGCTGGTTCCCCGGTCCTGTCGGCCGTCGGCTGGTCAGCGGGAGCGCTCACGGGGCAACGCTACGACGGGCGCCGGGTGTCGCCCGGCCATTCCCCGCATTCGGCCGGTATGTCGCGCAGCACGGCCTGTTCCAGCGCGGGCAGCGCCGCGGCCACGGCGTGGCTGAGCCCGGCCCCGAGGGCCAGATCGGCCGCCTCCACACCGTGCAGAATCAGCCGTCCCGGCAGCCGGCCCAGCGCCGCACCGAGGCCGATCGCCTCGGCCAGCCCGAAGCCGTGCGAGCTGGCCGCCGCAGGCCAGCTGGCCGGAACCGTCCCGTCCCGGGCGGCCTCGAGCCGGTGCAGCCGCCCGGGCACCAGCGGGGCGGCCACCACGGCGTCCACCACGATGGCCAGGGCCGCCCCTGCCCAGTCGGCCAACAGGCCGCTCGGTTCACCCTGACCGGCCAGCAGGTTCACGCCCAGCAGCGAGCGGGCCCGCAACAGCTCGACCACGGCCAGCCCAGCTCCGTCGTCCCGGCGGAACTCGTTACCCAGGCCGATGACCACGATCCGGCCCGACCGCTCCGCTGCCTGCCCGCTCACCGGCACTCCCGCCCCTCGGCCCCGCACCGGGCTCCGCTCAGCTGCCTTGCTGACATGAGCCGTTATCATTGCGCCGCTCCAGTGCGCCGCTCCAGTGCGCCGCTCACCTGGGCGGCTTACCGAAGCCCGGCCAGCAGCTGGTCCGCCTCCCCGGGCCGACCCGTGGCCGCGATCCGCAACACGTCGCCGACCGGCCGCCGCTGGGTGGCCGGCTCCGGCGCGCCGGGCCCCAGCCGCAGCACCAGCTGGATGTGCTCGCCACCAAGGCCATACCCCGCATTCTGGGCCCGATACGGGAACAGGGCCGCCTGGCCCAGCGGGCCGCCGCCGACGCCGTGGCAGCAGGCGAGCAGCAGGACCCGCTGCAGCGCCTGGCCGGCCCGGAGCCAGTCGGCCCGGCTGTCGCCGCCGGTGGCCAGGACGGCCAGCAGCCCCGGGGCAGGTTGTCCTGGCGGTTCCACCGGGGACAGCGTTGCTCCTTCGAGCGCGGCCGCCTCGCGCAGCCCAGCCAGCACCACCGCGGCGACGGGCCGGCTGGCCGCCCGCGGGTGGTCGGCCGGGCAGACCCGGATGGCCCGGTACAGGTCCTGGTCCCGGTTCGACGGCCGGCAGGGCCGGCTCAGCCGCACGGTGGCCAGCAACTGGGGATCACCCGGCTGGGGCAGCAACCGGGTCACCGGCTCGGCCCCGGAGCAGCTGACTGCCAGCCGCAGGTTGAACAGAGCCGAGCCGCAGGAGATGTGCACCGCCCGCCCCCGTGGGTCGGCGCCGCGCAGCATCCGGGCCGGGTCGGCGCGCAGCTCGATCAGCTGCTCGCTGGGCCAGGCGGTGAACCGCCACGGCTGCGTGCCCCGGATCGACGGTGCCTGTACCGCGGCCTGGACGAGCTCCCTGGCCAGCTCCGGTGTCAGGCGAGGTCCGGCCATCGCGTCCGCCCCCGATCGTTGACCATGAGTTCACGACTGGCACCATGGTCGGCGGAACGGCAGCGGCCACGGCAGGGCCGTTGGTCCTGCGCGGCCCGGAAGGGTCCTTGGTCCGGCCCGCCGCGGGTGGCCCCGTACGCTTGGGGGTGTGCTCGGTATCCCGGATAACAGCCGCTGCTGCCTGTTTGACCTGGACGGCGTACTGACCCAGACGGCCTCGGTGCACGCGGCCGCCTGGAAGGAAATGTTCGACGACTTCCTGCGCCGCTGGGGGGAACGGACGGGCCAGCACTACGCCCCGTTCGACTCAGGGGCTGACTACGACCGTTACGTTGACGGCAAGCCGCGCGCCGACGGGACCCGCTCGTTCCTCGCCGCCCGCGGGATCGAGCTACCGGAAGGCAGTGACGACGACGCCCCCGGCGAGTTCACCGTGGCCGGGCTCTCGGCCTGGAAGAACGATATCGTGCTGTGCCGCATCAACGAGGGGGGTGTGGCCGTTTATCCCGGCTCGGTCCAGTACCTGGCGGCGGTACGGCAGGCGGGCCTGCCGTGCGCGGTGGTTTCGGCCAGCGCCAACACGGAGAGCGTGCTGAAGTCCGCCGGGCTGAGCGGCCAGTTCGACGTGGTGGTGGACGGCGTGGTGGCGAAACGGGAAGGGCTGGCCGGCAAGCCCGCGCCGGACACCTACCTGTACGCCGCGCACCGGCTGGGCGTGCCGCCGCGCGACGGCGTGGTCTACGAGGACGCGCAGGCCGGGGTGGCGGCCGGCCGGGCGGGCAATTTCGGCTGGGTGGTCGGGGTGGACCGGGTCGGCCAGGCCGACGAACTGCGGGCCAGCGGGGCCGACATCGTCGTGCAGGACCTCGCGGACCTGCTGGACGCGTCATGATCCAGCACCCCGCGTTCCCGGTTGAGTCCTGGTCGCTGCGCGAGCATCTGCTGCACGTTAACGTGCTGCCGCAGACCGAGTCGGTTTTCGCCCTGGCCAACGGTCACATCGGCTGGCGTGCCACCCTCGATGAAGGGGAGCCGCACGGGATGCCGGGCTCCTACCTGAACGGGATGTACGAGCAGCGGCCGCTGCCGTACGCCGAGGCCGGTTTCGGCTATCCCGAGTCCGGCGAGACGATGATCAACGTCACCAACGGCAAGGTGATCCGGCTCCTGGTCGGCGACGAGCCGTTCGACGTCCGCTACGGCGAGCTGCTCCGGCACGAGCGGGTACTCGACTTCCGGGCCGGCACGCTGAGCCGCCGGGCGGACTGGGTCTCCCCGGCCGGCCAGGCGGTGCGGATCACCTCGGTGCGGCTGGTCTCGCTCACCCAGCGTTCCATCGGCGCCATCTTCTACCAGGTGGAGCCGCTGGATGGCCCGATCCGGGTGGTGCTGCAGTCCGAACTGGTGGCCAACGAGCAGTTGCCGACCCCGGGCGGCGATCCTCGGGTGGCCGCGGTCCTCGAGGCGCCACTGGAGTCCCAAGGGCACGACGCCATGGACGGCCGGGCGCTGCTGGTGCACCGGACGCGGCAGAGCGGCCTCACCATGGCGGCGGGCATGCAGCATGTGCTGGCCTCCGACGCCCAGCTGCAGCAGTGGACCGAGAGCCTCCCCGACCTGGCCCGGCTCACCATCAGCGGGCGGCTGGCCCAGGGCCAGCCGGTGCGGCTGGTGAAGTTCGTGGGGTACGGCTGGTCGGGGATCCGGTCCATCCCCGCGCTGCGGGACCAGGTGGTCGGGGCCATGGCCGCGGCCTGGCAGACCGGCTGGGACGGTCTGTGCGCGGAGCAGCGGTCCTACCTGGACGATTTCTGGAGCCGCGCCGACGTGGAGCTGGAGGGCGACGAGGAGATCCAGCAGGCCGTCCGGTTCGGCCTGTTCCACGTGCTGCAGGCGGGCGCCCGGGCCGAGGGCCGGCCCATCCCGGCCAAGGGGCTGACCGGGACCGGCTACGACGGCCACACGTTCTGGGACATGGAGACCTATGTGCTACGGGTGCTCAACTACACGATGCCGGATGCGGCCGCCCACGCTCTCCGCTGGCGGCACAGCACGCTGGCCCGCGCGCAGGAGCGGGCCAGCCAGCTCGGCCTGGACGGCGCCGCCTTCCCGTGGCGCACCATCAGCGGGGCTGAGTGCTCCGGGTACTGGCCGGCCGGAACCGCGGCGTTCCACGTCAACGCGGACATCGCGCACGCAGTGACGGGCTATGTGGATGCCACCGGTGATCAGCAGTTCGATGGGAGCACCGGGATCGACCTGCTCGTGGGGACCGCCCGGCTGTGGCGCGCGGTGGGCCACCACGACGGAGCCGACACGTTCCGGATCGACGGTGTCACCGGCCCGGACGAGTACGGCGCCATCGCGGACAACAACGTCTACACCAACCTGATGGCACAGCGGAACCTGCGTGCGGCGGCCGACGCGGCGGAGCGGCACCCAGCCCGCGCCCGGCTCCTCGGCGTCGCCCCGGATGAGGTGGCCGCCTGGCGGGCGGCGGCCGACGGGATGCTGGTGCCGTACGACGAGAAGCTCGGCGTGCACCCGCAGGCCGAGGGCTTCACCGAGCATCAGATCTGGGACTTCGCCGGGACCAGCCCGGACCAGTACCCGTTGCTGAACTACTTCCCCTACTTCGATCTCTACCGCAAGCAGGTGGTCAAGCAGGCCGATCTGGTGCTGGGCATGCAATTGTGCCCGGAGGCGTTCACCGCCGCCGAGAAAGCGCGGGACTTCGCCTACTACGAGGCGCTCACGGTGCGCGATTCGTCGCTGTCGGCCTCGGCCCAGGCGGTCATCGCCGCGGAGACCGGCCACCTGGAACTGGCCTACGACTACCTGGCCGAGACGGCCCTCATGGACATGGCCGACCTGGAGCACAACACCCGCGATGGCCTGCACATCGCCGCGCTGGCCGGGGCCT
Organism: uncultured Actinomycetes bacterium; assembly: GCA_963837515.1. Lineage (GTDB taxonomy): Bacteria > Actinomycetota > Actinomycetes > Streptosporangiales > Streptosporangiaceae > RYN-230. The sequence goes on along the minus strand of CAWINT010000003.1, from coordinate 133,051 downwards.
GGCTGGTGCTGGTGTACGGGTTCGGCGGGCTCCGGCCCCAGCCGGGCCGCCTGCCTAGTTTCTCGCCGCGGCTGCCCCCGGCTCTCACCCGGCTGACCTTCACCATCCTGCTGCGCGAGGGCCGGCTGCGGGTGGAGATCCGGCCTCATGAGGCCAGCTATCAGCTGGACGGTGATGGGCCGCTGGAGATCCGGCACCACGGAGAGCCTGTCACGCTGACCGCCAGCCGTCCGGAGAGCCGGGCCATCCCGGTCCTCACCCCGCCGCCGCCGGCCACCCAACCGCCGGGGCGCGAACCGCTGCACCGCACGGCCGAGCGGCCGCACCGCCGCCGGACGCAGCCGATACGGCGGCGTCCGGATTCGCTGCCGTCGCCCAGCCCTTGATCCGGGCCGAGATCAGCTCAAGATCCGCCGCCCGCTGATCCGGTGCGAGGTGATCTGTACGTAGACGTCGCGGGCTCCGCCCGCCCAGGGCCGCAGGGCCAGCTGCGATTCCAGGCGGCGGATCCGCTCTTCGCGCGTGACCTCGGCGGCGTGCCCGGTGATCAGGACGCTCCAGCCCTGGCTGAGCGCCTCGTCCAGCCGGTCGACCTCGAATCCGACCTGGCAGTCCAGTCTGGCGGCCAGCGCGGTGTCCGCGGCAGTACGCAGCACCACCGTGCGGCCGGTCATCGCGAAATTGACGGGGAGGACTGCCGGGCCGTCCGAGGTCTCGAAGACCACCCGCCCGACGCCGCCGGGAGTGAGCAGCTCGTAGCACTCTTGGGGGGAGAGCGTCCGCAGCAGTGGCCCGCGCCCGTCCCCCGGGGCTCCATCCCCCAGACCGCCCCGCGGCGGTCGGCTCGTCCCGCCGCCCAGTAGGGCCTCGGGCGTCGTCTGCAGCGCGGCCGCGAGCTGACGCAGCGCCGCCGCGGTCGGAGTGACCGGATGGCTTTCCAGATACGCCAGGTACGGCACGCTCATCCCGGCCCGGGCCGCCACTTCATGCTGCGTCAGCTTCAGGTCCCGGCGCCGCTGGCTCACCCGGGCGCTCAGGTCACCCGGGTCGTTGGTCACCGGCGTCGGCTGGCCGCCGTGCGCGGCGCTGGCGCCGGGTCCGCTCCCTCGGCTGCCAGTCACGTTTCTCACCTCCGGTGCTGCCATAGTGCTGGCTCGGTGGGCCCTGCTGTCTTTCATGCTCGACCCGGGCCGCCGTGGCCGCAGTAGTCCGAGGTCCCTCCTGACGGGGCCCTTCGCCCCTGTGGGCGCGTCCGCCTCCCGGTCACCCGTGCGCTTTGTGAACCTCCAGCGGCGTGTTTACTAGGAAATTGCCCAATTCCGTGGTAACAGGACCTTTGCCGTCTGGTCTTCGGCGGGGTGCTGGGCGAGGCTGTATGCGGTGACACTCAAGGGATGGCATGAGGAGGGCGCACGTATGACAGTCGAGGCCATGCCGGATACGCCGCAGCGGATCGTGGTCGGCGTTGCTGGGACCGGGGCCTCGGTGGCTGCAGTGGCCTGGGCGGCGCGAGAGGCGGCGCTGCGAGGCGCGCTGCTGCACGCGGTGCATGCCTGGCAGCCTGCCGAGCGCGGCCGGGCTCCGTATGCGCCCGGGCAGCACTGCCTCAACCGCGAGGCTGATCAGCGGGCAGCCGAGGAGGTGCTCGCCGGCACGGTGCATGAGGCGCTCGGTGCGGTGGGCCGCTCAGACAAGGGGATAGTACTGGAGGCCGTGGAGGGCCGGCCGGTGCCCGCGCTGTTGCACAGCGCGGCCGGGGCCGACCTGCTTGTTCTCGGCGGTCCTCCGGCTGGCGGTCATGATCCGGCTCACCCCGGGCCTGATCATGTCGGGCCGGTGGCGCGCGCCTGCCTGCGGATCGCGCCCTGTCCGGTGGTCACGGTCGGCGAACGGCAAGTCGCGGCGCTCGGCAAGGCGCTGCATCGGCCGCTCGCCACCGTGGGCGGCTAACAGCCGGGCCGGAGAACCGGCCGCCGGAACCTTGGCCGGTTGGCGGAGGCTGGTTGGGCGGGGGCTGGTTGGCGGGGGCCGGTTGCCGGGCCCGGAGAACTGGCCGGCGGGACCTTGGCTGGTCAGCCGGGCGGGAGAGGCCGTCGGCGGGACCTTAGCCGGCCCGGCTTGGTCCGGAGGTCCCGCGCGCAGTCGCCGCGCGCCTCTTAACGCCGTTGATCTTCCGGCCTAGCATCAGTCCTGAAAGGACCGGGCGGGCGGTGTCTGCCGTAGCCCGGACTGAGGCGGCCAAGGAGGCGGCTATGGCTGGAATTGTGGTGGGAGTAGACGGTTCGCGGCATTCGCAGGCGTCACTTGAATGGGCCATGAAGGAGGCGGCGCTGCGGAAGGTGCCGCTTACCGTCCTGGCCGTTCACCCGGTAGCGACCAGCGGATGGACCAGCGCTGGGACGCACTACCCGGCCGATCAGGCCGACGAAGAGCGGGCTCGGGCCGCCGCGCAGGAAGGCGCGGACAAGGCGGCCAGCGAGATGTCCGGTGAGCGCCCGCCGTCGGTCACCGTACGGGCGGTCAGTGGCGTGGCGGCCGAGGAACTGATCAGGGCGTCCAGCGACGCCGACATGCTGGTCGTCGGCTCCCGGGGCAGCGGCGGGTTCTCGCGGCTGCTCATGGGCTCGGTGAGCAGCCAGGTCGCGCACCACGCGGCCTGCCCGGTCGTTATTATCCCCGCCGTGCCCGAACCGTAGGACTAAGCAGCGCCCGTTTGGTTCCAGCAGGCCCGGGGCCGGCAAGAGCCGGTCCCGGGCCGCTCGCTGCCCCAGGTCAGCCGCTCGCTGCCCCAGGTCATACGTGATACTCAGCGGGGGTCGACAAGGCGGGGGTGCGGTTCGCCGAGGCGGAGGGGACCATCGACCTGGGCACCGATTCGGGGCGGCTGGCGGCCCGGAGCCTGGTCGCGGTGGCCAAGGCCGAGCAGGAGCGCAAGTCGGAGCGGCAGAAGCTGGCCAACGAGGCCGCCGCGGTCAACGGCAAGCGCAGGCTGGGCACCCGCGCCTGTCCGGGTACCGCGAGGATCACGTGACCGCGCACCCGGCCGAGGGCCCGGCGGTGGCGGGGGCGTGTTAGACCGCCTACCTCGGCGTGCTTGCGCGGGTCAGCTGAATACCACGAGAAGCCGACCGACACGCCGGGGAGGCTGAACAGCTCCCACAACTGTGCGGTGACGTGGACCAGGCTGGTATAGATGTCCACCTTGACGCCGGCGCCGAGCGCGTACCGCACCAGGCGGGGCAGGTCAGGGTCAAGGGTTGGTTCCCCGCCGATGAACTGGACGGTCTCCACTCCCAGCGCTGCCGCCTGGCCGATAAGGCGTTCCCAGTCATCGGGCGTCATGGTCCCACGGCCACCGTGCGGGCCGCTTTCCGAGTAGCAATGAGCGCACTTGAGCTGGCAGAACTGCGTGATTTCCAGGTCCTGCGCAGCGCTCAGAACCTTGCTGCCATCTCTCATCCCGCTCACGCCCGGACCACCCTGGTGCGGCGCTCGCGGAATGCCGCGCTGGTTGACGGCGGGCGCTGCCCTCCCGGCCTGGAGCCACGGCGGGCAGGGTGGTCATTGTTCGAGTTCCTTGGCCGCCGTCAGCAGCAGCGCTTGGGTGGCGTGCTCGTAGCCCCCCGCGGACACGGGTGAGGTAACCGGCGCGCTCCAGCCGGCGGGCCACATCCCTGGCCGCGGTGCCGGCCAGAAACGCCAGTCATCGCCCAACCGCCCGGTACGACTCAGCCCGGCCATGCTCACCCTCCCACTGCCTGGACCGCGCCCGCTGGGCTGACCGCCATACCGGACTGGGAGGGCGGCGGCCCGCTGAGACCGGGCAGGGGCTGGCCGAGGACCGCCGCGACGGTGCGCCCGGAGGCGTCATCGTGCCAGCCAAGATGCTGGGCGAGGTGAGCTGCCAGGTGCGAGCCATCCAACAGGCCGGCCACGAACCGCCGCGCAGCCCAGCATGACGGGGAGTACCGGGAAAGGACCGCGCACACCACGGCCACGCCGACCGGTCGCCTTGCTCCTGCTCCTTGGTGCGAGGGAAGCGGACCTTCTACCGGGCTGTTGTCGGGGAACCTGCCGTCGTTGACCTGGTGCATGTACTTGGCTGCTTCGAGTAGGAGCCTGGTGGATGACCTATGTGGTTATCGCTTGCACGACGGAATGTGCTCGCATCCTCAGCTATCTGGCGCTCGCCGTCGCGCGCCACGTCGGTCGGGCCAGGCCGCTGAGGTGATGGCGCACCCCGTCCGCGGGCCTGCCCACGGAAAATGTGTGGCCGGCCAGTGAGGGTTCGCGGAGACTGCTATTCATGGCCTCGATCACGTGGGGGCCGGAGCTGGCCGAGGTGTACGACGCGACTTACGCGGCGGGTTTTCCATCGGCGACATGACCGCGGTCCGGGTTCCGGGGGGCGCCATTCACGCTGGTGTACCTGGTGGCCAACAGCATCATGAACGTCACCACGCAAGAGGATCAGGTGGCAGTCTTCGCCAACGCGGCCGCGCACCTGGAACCCGGCGGGTACTTCGTGGTCGAGGTGATCGTCCCGCAGTTGCGCCGGGTGCCGCCCGGGGAGTCCGCCCGCGTGTTCACTCTCCAGCCTGACCACGTCGGGATCGAGACGTTCGATGACGTGGCCGGGCAGATCGCGTGGTCTCATCACTGGATCGCGTCCGGAGGCCGCCTGGTCCGCCACTCTGCTCCCTACCGCTACGTGTGGCCCTCCGAGCTTGATCTCATGGCCACGGTCACCGGGTTCAGGCTCGCTGACCGCTGGGCCGGATGGGACCAGGCCCCCTTCACCTCCGACAGCCCCGCCCAGGTCGCCGTATTCGAGAAACTCACCTAGACGTTCCGTGCCAGCGCTGGCCCCCGCAGCCCGCGGCGGCCCCCGGAGGATGGCACCCGGTGGCGACCGGACTGCTGCCATCCCCGGCGGCCCACATCGGGATGGATAGCCCTTCCGCTCCAGTGTGTGGTTATGACTTGCTGGTGGGGCTGTGCCCGCATTCCCAGCTTTCCGCTTGCTGCAGTCGGCTCTGCCATGGCCGGATCGCCCGCATCACCGATGCCGGGCCACGCGGCGCAGGACTGGGTCACGTAAATCGTGTTACTGTGATTCTGTGAAGAACATTACCGTTTCTGTGCCCGACGACGTGTACCGCAACGCCCGGGTCGCCGCAGCGCAGCGCGATACCTCACTGAGCGCACTGGTCGCCGCCTATCTCGAACAACTGTCTGGGCGAATGGACGAGTTCGCGAGACTGGAGGCACTGCAGCACGAGATGCAGGCCGAGATCGGCCAGTTCCGCGCGGCCGACCGGCTCGGCCGCGACGACGTCCACGACCGTGCGGTTCATTGACACCAACATCCTGCTCTACGCAATCTCACGTGACCTCACGGAGCAGGACAAGGCCAAGCGCGCCAACGACATCCTGGCCGATCGTGACCTGGCACTGTCGGTTCAGGTGCTACAGGAGTTCTACGTGCAGGCAACCCGCGTCAGCCTGCCGGACCCCATCACCCACCAGCTGGCCGTCCGGCTCATCGAGTCCTTCCGCCGCTTCCCCGTTCAGGACGTCACGAGCGCGATCCTGATGGCGGCCCTGGACACGCGCCAGCGATTCCAGATCTCCTACTGGGACTCCGCGATCATCGAAGCATCCCGGGCGATGGGCTGCACCGAGGTGCTGTCCGAGGACCTGGCCGACGGCCAGGACTACGCCGGAGTCCGGGTTGTCAATCCGTTCCGCTGAGTCCGCCAGACCTGCGTGGTTATGACTTGCACGACGGTGCGTGGCTGCACTGGCAGATACCGCAGCTGAACTGGGGAAGCATCCCGGGAGGCGGCGCGCTATGGGACGTTCCAGGCGGAGATGACCGTCTGCTCGCGCTCGGTGCCCAGGGCGCTGAGGCTGCCCGGGTGTGGGTGGCGGAACAGTCGGCCGGCTGACGGGTCGAGGCCGAGCCACCGCGCGGTGAGTACGCGCCGCAGGTGACCGTGAGCGACGAGGGCGACGTCGCCCTCGTTCAGCAGCGGCCGGATCCGGTCCAGCACCGCATCCGCTCGTGCAGCCACCTGCTGGAGTGTCTCCGCCGGGGCGAGTGCCTTGCCCGCGGCCATGCCCGCGTCAGTCAGCGGAACGTCGGTGCGACCCGCGTGCTGGCCCGACCGGCTCCACTCGGTCTCGCCGTGCCTGATCAAGATCAGCTCACTCATGCCCTGCATAGCGGCACCATCTGATTCGCGGGGATTTGCGTCGCTTCGGGAAGAGGACGCTTTCCCCTGATCGGCGGAAAATGCCAGCCGCCGTCATAAGATCTTCCGCATCGTCTCGCCCGGAGACACCAGCAGAGCCTCCGGCGGCCCCGGCATAATGTGCATTCTGATCCAGGCAGTTCCAGGCCGTCGAGGTAGTCGCCGAAGGGATCGTCGGCGGCCATCTCATCCCAGCCCGGGTCAGGCCCATCCAGCAGGCCGCCGGTGGAATCGCTCTCGCGTGGCAGGGCAGCCGTCTCCCAAGCCAGAATCTGATCCCCGGGTTCGGAGATGCCGGCGCTACGAGGTAAACCGGACGAGTGCCTCGTGATGTCATTGATGCGCATGTCCACCTGCTGCCGCCCCGGCTACAGACGGCGATCCGGGAGTTCTTCACCGCCCGCGGCTTCCCCGCCCGCGATTTCGTCTACCCGGCCGACCCTGGCGAGGTGTGTGCCCGGCTGGCCGCGGACGGGATCACCGGGGCGTGGACGCTTCCGTACGCCCGGCGGCCCGGCACCGCGGCCGAGCTCAACGTGTCGATGGCGGCGCTGGTCACCGGGCAGCGCGGTGGGCCGGTCCGGCTGACGGGCGGCTGCACCGTGCACCCGGGGGACGACGACCCGGTGGCCGTGCTCCGTGCCGCGGTGGAGGACCTGGGCCTGCGGGTGCTCAAACTCCACTGCTCGGTGGGTGACTACCAGCCGGACGATCCGCGGCTGGACCCGGTCTGGGAGTACGCCAGCCGGATCGCGCTGCCGGTGGTCCTGCACGCGGGGCACGCCCCGGACGGCCACACCGAGGAAGCGGAGCTGCGGCCGGTCGCCGAGGTGGCGCGACGCCATCCGGAGGCCAGAGTGATCATCGCGCACAGTGCGCATAACGCAGCGGCAGCCGCACTGCGGTTGGCGGCCGACCACCCTGGGATCTATGCCGACCTCGCGCCGGTGATCCACGACCCGGTCGCCATCGCCCCCGTCCAGTTGGCTGCGCTGGCGGGCAAGTTGCTGTTCGGTTCGGACGCGCCGAACACGGGATGGACGGCGGCGCGGCTGCTTGACCGGCTGGCCGGGGCGCCCCTCGCGGAAGAGGCACGGGCCGCCATCACTGGTGGCACGGCGCGGCGGTTGCTCAGCGAGGTCCGGGTCTGACGCCCAGCCTTTGGCCGGCCCGGGCTGCCGTTGTGCTCATCGAGATCGCTGGGCGGGACTGCGACTGACGCCACGGCGTTCCAGCCGCCGGCGTGGGCAGGGAGGTGGCGCCGGCCGTCGGCCGGCCAGCTCCGCCAGGGCCGCGTCCAGCTCACCGTCCCCAGCCGGCGCCGCATCCAGCAGAACGATCCGGCCGTCGCTGATGCCCACCCGCCCGGCCGGACGCTGGGAAGCGTCCGGCCGGGCAGGCGGTGGTGTTCGCCCGGCCGGGCAGGCGGTGGTTGGTCCCGCCGGGCACGGCCCGGACTGGCGTCAAGCCGCCATGGCCGGGGCGCCGTTGGTGGCCGGTTCCAGGGCGAGGTCGAGCACCTGGCGGACGTCGCTCACGGCATGCACCGTCAGCTGCGCCCGGACGTCGGCGGGGATATCGTCCAGGTCGGGCTCGTTACGCTTCGGAATCAGCACCGTCGTGATGCCGGCCCGGTGGGCGGCGAGGAGCTTCTGCTTCACGCCGCCGATCGGCAGCACCCGCCCGGTCAGCGACACCTCACCGGTCATCGCCACGTCGGACCGGACCAGCCGGCCGGACAGCAGCGACGCCAGCGCGGTGGTCATCGTGACCCCGGCGCTCGGCCCGTCCTTGGGCACCGCGCCGGCCGGCACGTGCACGTGCATGCCGCGGTCCTTGAGGTCCGCGACCGGCAGCTCCAGCTCCGCCCCGTGCGAGCGCAGGTAGGACAGCGCGATCTGAGCCGATTCCTTCATAACGTCCCCCAGCTGGCCGGTGAGTGTCACCCCGGTGCTCCCCGTCTCGGGATCGGCCAGCGACGCCTCAATGAACAGGACGTCGCCACCGGTTCCGGTGACGGCCAGCCCGGTCGCCACGCCCGGCACGGCGGTGCGCTCCGCCGACTCCGGGGTGTGCCGCGGGTGTCCCAGGTAGGTGTGCAGGTCAGCGGCGGCCACGGTGACCGGCAGGGCCGATTCGCCGGTCGCCACCTGTGCCGCCACCTTGCGCAGCACCCGGGCGATGGTCCGCTCCAGGGACCGGACCCCGGCCTCCCGGGTGTACTCGCTGGCCAGCATGTGCAGCGCGTCGTCGGTGAGAGTCACGTCGGCCGCGTCCAGGCCGGCCCGCTCCAGCTGCCGCGGCAGCAGGTGGCCCTGGGCGATGGTGACCTTCTCCGCCTCGGTGTAGCCATCCAGCTGGATGAGGTCCATCCGGTCCAGCAGCGGGCCGGGGATTGTCTCCAGCATGTTCGCGGTCGCGATGAACAGCACGTCCGACAGGTCCAGCTCGACCTCGAGGTAGTGGTCGCGGAACGTGTGGTTCTGCGCCGGGTCCAGCACCTCCAGCAGGGCCGCGGTGGGGTCGCCGCGGTAGTCCGCGCCGAGCTTGTCCACCTCGTCCAGCAGGATGACCGGGTTCATCGAGCCCGCCTCGCGGATGGCCCGGACGATCCGGCCCGGGAGCGCGCCGACGTAGGTACGCCGGTGACCGCGGATCTCCGCCTCGTCCCGGACGCCGCCGAGCGCCACCCGGGCGAACTTGCGGCCCATGGCCCGGGCCACCGACTCACCCAGTGAGGTCTTGCCGACGCCGGGCGGGCCGGCCAGGGCGAGCACCGCGCCGCTGCGGCGGCCGCCGACCAGGGTCAGGCCCTTGTCCGCGCGGCGCTTGCGCACCGCCAGGTATTCGACGATCCGGTCCTTCACGTCATCCAGGCCGGCGTGGTCCGCGTCGAGGATGGCGCGGGCGCCGGTGATGTCGTAGGCGTCGTCGGTCCGGGCGTTCCACGGGATCTCCAGCACCGTGTCCAGCCAGGTGCGGATCCAGCTGCCCTCGGGCGACGCGTCGCTGCTGCGTTCCAGCTTGGCCGCTTCCTTCATCGCGGCCTCGTGCACCTTCTCGGGCAGGGCGGCGGCCTCGATCCGCGCCTTGTAGTCCTCTTCCTCGGTGCCGGGCTCCCCGTCCAGCTCAGCCAGTTCCTTGCGGATCGCGGCCAGCTGCTGGCGGAGCAGGAACTCGCGCTGCTGCTTCTCCATGCCCTCGCGGACGTCGCTGGCGATGGTCTCCGCCACGTCCAGCTCGGCCAGCTGATCCCGCGCCCAGCCGACCAGCAGTTCCAGCCGGGCCGCCGGGTTGACCGTCTCCAGCAGCTGCTGGCGCTGCTGCAGCGTGAGGTAGCCGGCGTAGCCGGCGCTGTCGGCCAGCGCGGACGGGTCGGTGATCCGCTGCAGCACGTCAACCACCTGCCAGGCGCCCCGCTTCTGCAGGATGGTGGCGGCCAGCCCGCGGTACTCCCGGGCCAGCTCATGAGCCCGGGCGCTGGCGGCGGGCTCGTCCACGACGGTGCCCTCGACCCACAGGGCCGCACCGGGGCCGGTGGTGCCGACACCGATCCGAACCCGGGCCAGGCCGCGGATCACCGCGGCGGGCTCACCGCTGGGCAGCCGGCCGGTCTGCTCGACCGCGCCGAGCGTGCCGAGCGCCGAGTACTTGCCCTCCAGCCGGGGCACGAGCAGCACCCGCGGCTGGGCATCGGCCGGGCCGGGCACGCTGGAAGACATCTGTGCCGCCTGGATCGCGGCCCGCGCCTCCGCGGCCGAGGTGTCCAGCGGCACCACCATGGTCGGCAGCACCACCGTGTCGTCCAGTGGCAGCACCGGCAGGGCGAGTGTTTCGCTCATTACTCACTTCCCGATAATGGAGCTCGTCGTGCACCTATCAACAGCACACGGTGGGATTTGTTTCGGCGTATCGTTCGCCCTCAGCGGAAATGCCTTTACGCAGCTCAGATACGCTGTGAGCAAAACGGGATGTCGATACTGACCGTGCTGGGAAACGCTGTTTATGTAACCTCCATGGGCCACGCGGCGGGCTGGGGCCAACGGTGGCCAGCACGGCGTCATGTCTACCTAACCGGATGTATGTTCCGGATATTCCGGCCTGGCACGCCGCTCGGCATCCTGTCTGCTGCCCGGCCCGGCCCGGCCCGGCGGCCGCGGCCCGCCCTCGGTCCGTCAGCGGCGTGGCCAGGGGAGCGGCGGGCAGGCGAAGGGCGTGCGCCCGTCGCGTCGCCAGCCGTTCCGCCATTCGGCGTAGACGGGGGAGAACACGGCGCCGGCCAGCCAGATCACCGCGACCACCTGCGCCCACGCGACGAGCGCCAAGACCACGCCGAAGGACCCGAAAAAACGCCCGTTGTCGGTGATCCAGTAGCCGAGCACGAACTCCGACGTCGTCGCCGCGATCATGTAGGCCACCGCCACCAGCAGGGCCCCGGGGAGCAGTCGCCGCAGGCTTACCCGGCCGTGCAGCAGCAGCCATGGCGTCCAGAGCCAGAACGCGACCAGGACCGCGAATCCGATGGGGCTGGCCAGTACCCAGCCTAGAAATGAGATCAGCCCCTGCTCGGCCACCTGCAGGCCGAGCAGCAGCGTGCAGGCACGAACCACAGAGCGAACCGCCAGCGGTCGGCGGGCGAGCCCACGTTAACCCGCCAGGCCCGCGCGTAGACGCGCTAGGCGATCCGGCCCAGGCCGAGCCCGAAGATCAGGAAGCCGGCCAGCCCCAGGACGGTGGCGGCTGCGGCGTTACTGGCGTAGTGATACGCGTTGGCGGGACCCGGCCCGGGTTGCTGCCCGGCGGCCCGGCAGCCACAGGATCGGCGGTGACCTGCTCGGGGCCGGCGGGCAGCCCCAGGCCGCCCCGCAGTAGCGTGTGGGAATGACTGAGCTGCCACCGGAGCCACCCCGGGAACCGTCGGAGTTCCGCCACAGCCGCCGGGAACACGGCGGCGAGATCGACCGCCTCGACGACGACCAGCTCGCCGAGCTGGCCGAGGAGGAGCGGGTTGACGCCGGAGTGGCCGCGTACGACCCGGACGAGGTACCCCCGGCCACCGACGATCCGGTGCCCACGGACATCACCGACAGCGAGGAGTTCCGCGCGGCGCGGGCCGAGATCGAGCGCGAAGAGTCCAAGGGTGAGCTGGGGCTGGAACCCGATGGTTTCCCGCCCACCCGCTACGACGAGAACTGAGTTGCGCGGCCGGACTGAGTTGCCGGGCAGCGGGAACTCAGTTCCGCAGGGACGGAGCTGAGTCCCGCTGCCGCTGCGCCGGCTTCCGGCGGAGCGGGCCGGGCCGGTCAGTTCGAGAAATCCTGGGTCATCCAGACGGTGCCGGAGGCATCGCGGTAGACGGCGATGCCGACGTGAGTGAAGGCGGAGCTCAGCAGGTTCAGGCGATGGCCGTCGTCGGGCGGTTTCTCGGCCAGCATGCTCTGGGTGAGCCCGGTCGCCAGTTGCGCGATGGCCCCAGCCGCGTCCGCCACCGGGCCGCCCTCGCCGATGTTCTCCCCGGCCGCGGTCCAGTGCACCCCGGCCGTCGTCTCCCGGTCACCGAGCGGCGGTTCGCCGGGGCACTGATGGGACAGCCCGCAGCCGGCCGCCATTACCGCGTTGTGCCGGGCGGCGCTGGTGTCCAGACCGGTGCTGATGGTGTAAGCGGGCAGGCCGGTCTGGGCCCGGGCCTGGTTGATCAGCGCCAGCACCCGCCGCACCGCGAGGGACGCTCTGGCCGCCGGCGGCGCGGTGGCGGGCGGGGCGGGAGACGGTGCCGCTGCGGCCGCCCCGGCGGGCGGGCGGGCCGGCTGGGTGGCGCTGGCGGTCGGCTGGTGCCGCGGGATGGCCCGGCGCGGGCCCGGCCGGCGCGCGGCGGGGTGGCCCCGGCTGGCGGCCGGCGTCGGCCGGCCGGGCGTGCTCCCCGGCCGCGGGCAGCCGGACGTCCCGGCCGGGTGGGTGCAGTCGGCCGGCGCCCCGGCCGGGGCGCCGGCCCGGCGGTCGGCCGCATGACTGGCCGCGTCGGCGGCGGGCCGGGCGGCGCCGCCCGGCAGGTGCAAAACCACGGCCATGGCTCCGGCCAGTACGATCACGGCTGCCAGCACAGTGGCCGCGAGCGGCCGGTCACGCCGGGACCTGGAACCACGCCGCGGCGTGGCATGGCGCCGGCCGGGCGGTTGAGCGGGCATCGCGCCACCTCCGTCAGCCGGACATCGTAGCGATCCGGATGCGGTGGTATGCCGCGATTGCCGGGGAGGGTGGGGAGCGGGTGGCACGGCCGGGCATCGTGATCGACGGGACGTCGCTGACCTGTGCGCAGGTCGCGAGCGTGGCGCGAGGAGCGGCCGGCGTCCGGGTGGCGGCGGCGGCGCGGTCGGCGGCCCGGGAGGCGTGGCAGGTAGCCCGGGAGGTGGCCGGGCATCGGCCCGTGTACGGGCGGACCACCGGCGTCGGGGCCAAACGCAACGTCGAGGTCACCGCCGACGAGGCCGCCCAGCACGGCCTGCACGTGCTGCGCAGCCACGCGGCCGGGCCGGCCCGCTGCTCGACCCGGAACTGGGCCGGGCCATGCTGGTGGTCCGGCTGAACCAGATCGGCGCGGGCGGGTCCGGAGTGGACCCGGAACTGCTCGGCGTGCTGGCAGACGCGATCAACCGCGGGTTCACCCCACCGGTGTCGCGGTACGGGGCGATCGGCACCGGAGACCTGACCGCGCTCGCCGCGACTGGGCTGTGCCTGCTCGGCGAGCGGGACTGGCTGCTCCCCGGACCGGGGTGGGCCGCGGCCGGTGACGGTGCGGCCAGCGGCGGTGCGGCCAGCGGCGGTGCGGCCAGCGGCGGTGCGGCCAGCGGCGGTGCGGCCACGGGCCCGCCGCCGCGGTTCCCGCTGCACCCGGCCGAGGCCCTCGGTTTCCTCAGCAGCAACGCGGCCACGCTGGGCGAGGCCGCGCTGGCCTGCGCGGACCTGGCCGATGCGGGCCGGGCCGCGGTGGTCGTGGCCGCCTTGTCCCTGCTGGCAGTGCGCGGCTCGGCCGAGCCGTTTGCCGAGGCCGTGCAGCGCGCCCGGCCGCATCCTGGGCAGCAGTGGGTAGCGGCCGCGCTGCGCCGGCTGGCCGCTCCCGAGGCTGGCCGCCCCGGGGCAGCTGGGCCCGCGCCGCCCGGCCCGGCCCGGCTCCAGGATCCCTATGGCTACCGGGCGTTCCCGCAGGTGCACGGTCCGGCAACGGATGCGCTGCGGCACACCGCCGCGGTCATCACCACCGAGATCAACGCGGCCAGCGAGAACCCGCTGGTGGACCGGGAAGCGCGCACTGTGTGGCACAACGGCAACTTCTACGCCGCCTATCCGGGGCTGGCGCTGGACGCGGCCCGGGCCGCGCTGTTCCAGACCGCCGCGCTGTCCGCGGCCCGGCTGGGCACACTGGTCGAGCCGGCCTTCACCGGCCTGGAGGCGTTCGCGGCCGACACCCCGGCCAGTTCCGGGATCATGATCCTGGAGTACGTCGCCCAGTCGGCCGTGGCCGACATCCGCCGGTTCGCCGCGCCCGCCGCGTTGGGCAGCGCGGTGGTGTCGCGCGGAGTGGAGGAGCACGCCGGGTTCGCTACCCAGTCGGCCCGGGCCACCACCGAGGCGGCCGCCGCCTACCGGGCCGTGCTGAGCTGCGAACTGGTGGCCGCGGTACGGGTGCTGCGGATGCAGCGCCGCCGGCCGGCCCCCGGCCCGCTGCGGACGGCCTTCGACGCGGCGGACGCCGTGCTGGACCGCCGCACCGCCGACCGGCCGCTGGACGCCGACCTCAGCGCGGCCGACGGCCTGCTCGGCGGGTACGCCGGCCTGGCCGGAAATGACCCGATCCGGGATGCTGGCCCGAGCGGCGTGTCGCGCCCTTGAGCAGTGCTCTATCGTGGCCCTACCAGTCGGCGCGGACGAGTCGGAGGCTAGATGAGCATCCTGGGCACCCGGGTGGTTAGGACCGAGGACCCGCGCCTGCTCACCGCTGGCGGCAGCTACACCGATGATCTCCGGATCCCGGAACTGGCCGGGGCGGCCCGGGCCACGTTCGTGCGCAGTCCGCTGGCGCACGCCCGGATCACCGGCATCGACGCCGCCGCGGCTCGCGAGGCCCCCGGGGTGGTCGCGGTGCTGACCGCCGCGGACACCGCGGACCTGCCCGCCCCCGGGGACGAGCCGATGACCGAGCCGCTGCTGGCCAGCGACCGGGTCCGGTACGTGGGCGAGGCTGTCGCCCTGGTGATCACGGAGGACAGCTACCGGGGCGTGGACGCGGCCGAGCTGGTCAGCGTCGATTACGAGCCGCTGCCCGCGGCGGTCACGATCGAGGATGCGCTCCGCGGTGACGTGCTGCTATTCGACGGAACCAGCAGTAACCTGGCCGGGACCGGGGGAGAGCAGCCCGCCGACGGGGCGTTCGGTAATTGTGACGTCGTGGTCGAGCGGACGATCACCAACCAGCGCGTGGCACCGGTGCCGCTGGAGGTCCGCGCGGCAGCGGCGCGGTGGGCGGACGGGCGGCTCACGGTATGGGCCAGTACGCAGAACGCCCAGCTCGCCCGGAGTGCGCTGGCCGGCACGCTGGGGCTGCCCGAGGATGCGATCCGGGTGATCGCCCCCGACGTCGGCGGCGGCTTCGGCGCGAAGATCGCCGTCGAACGGGACGCGCTGGCGGTCGCCTGGGCGGCAAAGAAACTGGGCCGCGCGCTGCGCTGGGTCGAGACGCGCAGCGAGAACCTCACGGGGATGGTGCACGGCCGGGCGCAGCGGCAGACCGTGAAGATCGGCGGGACGAGGGACGGCCGGATCCTCGCCTACCACCTGGACCTGGTCCAGGACGGCGGGGCCTACCCGCGGATGGGGCACTTCCTGTCCTCGCTGACCCGGCTGATGGCCAGCGGGGTGTACGACATCCCGGCCGTGGCCGCCACGGCCCGGACGGTGGTAACCAACACCACGCCGATCTCGGCCTACCGCGGTGCGGGGCGCCCCGAGGCGACCGCGGCCATCGAGCGGGCGGTGGATCTGTTCGCCGCCGAGATCGGGATGGACCCGGCCGAGGTACGGCGGCGCAACCTGGTGCCGCCGGAGAGCTTCCCGTACACCACGCCGAGCGGCGCGGTGTACGACACCGGGGCCTACGCTGCCGCGCTGGACAAGGTGCTGGCTGCGGCCGGGTACCCGGAGCTGCGGGCCGAGCAGGAGCGACGGCGCCGCGCCGGGGAGCCGGTGCAGCTCGGCATCGGGGTGTCCTGCTACGTGGAGATCACCGCGGGCGACGCCACGCTGGGTGAGACGTCCCGGCTGGTGGTCGAGCACACCGGCGCGGCCACCGTGTACACCGGCAGCTCGGCACACGGCCAGGGGCATCACACCGCGTTCGCGATGCTGGTCAACGCGGAGCTGGGCATCCCGATGGAGCAGATCACCGTGGTCCATGGGGACACCGACGCGGTGCCCAAGGGGGTGGGAACCTACGGATCCCGGTCCCTGCAGCTTGGCGGCAGCGCGGTGCACCAGGCCGCAGTGCAGGTCAAGGAGCAGGCCCGCAATCTGGCGGCCGGGATGATCGAGGCGGCCGAGGCCGACCTGGAATTCGACGCGGACCGGGGGGCCTGGCAGGTGCGCGGCGACCCGGCCAGCGCGCTGGGCTGGGCCGCGCTGGCCGAGCAGGCCGGCCCGGACGGGCTGGTCGCCGAGGTTGACTTCCGCCCGGGCAGCCCGACGTTCCCGTTCGGCGCGCACGTGGCCGTGGTCGAGGTGGACACCGAGACCGGGAAGGCCGCGCTGCGGCGGCACATCACGGTGGATGACGCCGGGGTCGTGCTGAACCCGGTGCTGGCCGAAGGGCAGCGGCACGGCGGGATCGCCCAGGGCGTGGCGCAGGCCCTGCTGGAAGAGGTGCGTTACGACGCCGACGGCAACCCGCTGACGAGCACGCTGGCCGACTATGCGGCCATCACCGCGGCGGAACTGCCGTCCTTCGAGCTGGTGGCGATGGAGACGCCGACGACGATCAACCCGCTCGGCGTGAAGGGGATCGGCGAGGCGGGCACGATCGGCGCCACCCCGGCCGCGCTGAGCGCCGTGGTGGACGCGCTGTCGCATCTCGGGGTGCGGCACATCGACATGCCCGCCACCCCGGTGCGGGTGTGGGCGGCTATCAACGACGCTGAGGCACGGAGGGCGCGCGGGTGAAGGTGACAGTGACGGTGAACGGCTCGCCGGTGGCGGCCGAGGTGGAGGATCGGCTGCTGCTGGTGCACTTCCTGCGCGAGGTGGCCGGGCTGACCGCGACCAACATCGGCTGCGACACCACCTCGTGCGGCGCCTGCACCGTGCTGCTGGACGGCGAGTCGATCAAGTCGTGCACGATGCTGGCGGCCCAGGCGGACGGGCGCGAGGTCACGACGGCCGAAGGGCTGGCGGCCGCGGACGGCGCGCTGCACCCGGTGCAGCGCGCGTTCCAGCTGGAGCACGGGCTGCAGTGCGGGTTCTGCACGCCGGGCATGGTGCTGGCCGCGGTGTCGCTGCTGCGGGAGAACCCGCGGCCCACCGAAGCCCAGGTCAGGATGGGCCTGGAAGGCAACCTGTGCCGGTGCACCGGCTATCACAACATCGTCCGCGCCGTGCTGGCCGCCGCGGCCGAGACAGCGCCCGAGGCCGCCGCGGCCGGAGCGCCCGAGGCCGCCGCGGCCGGAGCGCCCGAGGCCGCCGCGGCCGGAGCGTCCGGGGGGGCCGTTGCCGGGGGGGCCGTTGCCGGAGTGCCCGAGGGGAGCGCGCAGTGATCCCGGCGCCGTTCATCTACCGGCGGCCTTCGTCGGCGGACGAGGCCCTGGCGCTGGCCGGGGAGTACGGGGACGAGGCCAAGTTCCTGGCCGGCGGGCATTCGCTGCTGCCGCTGATGAAGCTGCGGCTGGCCCAGCCGGAGATGCTCATCGATCTGGGCGGCCTGGGCGAGTTCAGCTATATCCGGGACTCCGGCGGGCACATCGCGATCGGGGCGCTCACCCGGCATCACGACCTGCACCACTCCGGCCTGCTGGCCGCCGAACTCCCGCTACTGGCGCACGCGGCCGGGCAGGTCGGCGACCCGCAGGTGCGGCACCGGGGCACCATCGGCGGGTCCATCGCGCACAGCGACCCGGCGTCCGACCTGCCCGCGGTGATCCTGGCGCTGGACGCCACGCTGGTGGCCCGTGGGCCGTCGGGGGAGCGGGAGATCGCGGCCGCGGAGTTCTTCAGGGGCCTGTTCGAGACGGCACTGGAGCCGGACGAGCTGCTGACCGAGATCCGGGTGCCCAAGCCGGCCGCGCGCGGCTGGTCGTTCCAGAAGTTCACCAAGCGCGCCATCGACTGGGCCATCGTCGGTGTGGCCGTGCAGGGGACCGCGGTGGCCCTGGTCAACATGGGGTCCACGCCGCTGCGGGCGGCCGCGGTGGAGCAGGCGCTGGCCGCGGGGGCGCCGGCCGCCGAGGCGGCCGCCCGGGCCGCCGAGGGGACCAGCCCGGGCGAGGACATCAACGCCACCCCCGCCTACCGGGAGCACCTGGCCCGGGTCCTGGTGGGGAGGGCGCTGGCCGAGGCCGCGGCGCGCAACTGACCCGGGCGTAACTGACAGGAGACAACGATGAGCCCTCGCACCACCCCGCCGTTCCGCGCCGACCACGTCGGGAGCCTGCTCCGGCCGCCGGAACTGCTGGCCGCCCGGGACGATTTCGCGGCCGGCCGGATCACCGCCGAGCAGCTGCGGGTGGTGGAGGACAAGGCCATCACCGACGCGGTCCGGATGCAGGAAGCCGTCGGGCTCCAGTCGGCCACCGACGGGGAGTTCCGCCGGGCCACCTGGCACATGGACTTCATCTACCAGATCGGCGGGGTGAGCAAGGCGCCCGGCAACCTGGCGGTCAAGTTCCATAACGCGTCCGGCGACATCGAGTGGACCCCGGCCGCGCTGCACGTGGGCGGCAAGCTGCAGATGGATCACACGATCTTCGCGGACGACTTCCGGTACCTGCAGTCGCAGGTCACCACGGCGCTGCCCAAGCTGACCATCCCGTCGCCGAACATGGTGCACTACCGGGGCGGCCCCGCGTCGATGGACCCGGCCGTCTACCCGGACATCGAGGAGTTCTGGACCGACCTGGCCACGGCCTACGGTGACGAGGTGGCCCGGCTGTACGACCTGGGCTGCCGGTATCTGCAGTTCGACGACACGAGCCTGGCCTACCTGAACGACCCGGCGCAGCGAGCCGAGATCGCCGCGCGCGGCGAGGACGCCGAGCACCTGCACCTGCGCTATATCAAGAACGTGAACGCGGCGCTGGCCGGCAAGCCGGCCGATATGGCGGTGACCACGCACCTGTGCCGGGGGAACTTCCGGTCCTCCTGGGCGGCCTCCGGCGGGTACGACTTCGTGGCCGAGGCGCTGTTCAGCGAGCTGAACGTGAACGGCTTCTTCCTGGAGTACGACGACGAGCGGTCCGGCAGCTTCGAGCCGCTGCGGTTCATCCCGCCGGGCAAGATGGTCGTCCTGGGGCTGGTCACCACCAAGCGCGGCGAGCTGGAGAAGGCCGACGACCTCAAGCGGCGGATCGACGAGGCGGCCCGGTACGTGCCGCTGGACCAGCTGTGCCTGTCCGGCCAGTGCGGGTTCTCCTCCACGGTCGAGGGCAACGTGGTGACCTACGACGAGGAAGTCGCCAAGCTGGAGCTCATCGTCAGCGTCGCCCGCGACGTCTGGGGCTGACACCGGCCGCATGTTTCCGGGGCGCGGTGCTGGGTGACGCCACCCAGCAGCAGACGCGCCGAAAGATCGGAAGCGCTCGCGCCGCTCCCGGTGCAGCGATACGGTATTCCCCGTCATGCTGCTGCCCGCTGGGAAGGCGGGCGCTTTGCGTTAACATCCCAAATCCGTGCGGTTATCTCCCCTGGTGGTCTTTCGGGGAGCCAGTGGCGAGGTAGCAATGGCCGAGGAGTGCTCACAGCCCGTTTGTGAATCAGTACCGGAAGTCATCTGGAAAAAGAGCAGCTACAGTGGCTATAACGGCGAATGTGTCGAAGTGGCCAACTCGGGCTCCGGCCTGGTCCAGGTGCGGGATTCGAAAGCGGCCCCGGGTGGCCCGGTGCTGCAGTTCGCCCAGCCGGACTGGGCCGGCTTCCTGGCCTGGGTGAGACGCAGCCGAGGAGCTTGATCCGGTCGGCGGCGGGACGCCGTCACACCCAGCGATCGGCCGCGGTGCGGATCGCGTCCCGCGATTGAGCTGCGTCCAGAGACCGCTCGATGAGTGACTCGAAGCTCACCCGGTACTGGTACGTCTGCTCTTCGTCGTCCAGGTAGTAAGTGCCGGTCAGGTGCTCCAGGGCGACTATGTCCTTCATCGGCACATCGTGCACGGGGGGGAACTCCAGGTAGGAGAAGGCCCCGGTGACGAGTGTGTGCGAGTCGCCGAGCGCCAGCACGCGCACTCGCACAGTGGGCAGCTGCGACATCTCGGCCAGCCGCAGCAATTGCTGGTGCATGACCCCGCGATCACCGTATTTCCGGTACAGGACCGACTCGTCGAGCACAACGGAAAGCTCGAGAGGGGGATCACGGGTGAGCACCTCCTGGCGCATGCGCCGGAGTTCGATGCGCCGATTGGCATCGGCGGGGGGCAGCCGGAACATCGCCTGATGGCCCGCGATTACGGCGGCCGCGTACTCTTCGGTCTGCAGCAGTCCCGGGACAACGACGGGATTCCAGAACCAGATCGTGCGCGCTTCCTGCTCGGCGGACACGTAGTCGGTATAGTCGGGCAGCCTCGCGGCGGCGGTTTCGACCCGGCTGGGCTGGGTGGACTCGCGGGCCAGCGCCTGGAGATCATCGCGGTACGCCGCTTCGACCTGGTAGAGGTCCAGGAGCCGACGTAGATCGCCGGGCTTCACGCCGATCCGGTGCGTCTCGATCCGGCTGATCTTGCTTGCTGACCAGCCGAGCCGGTCCGCTGCCTCGTCGCCGGTCAGGCCTGTCTGCTCACGCAGTCGCCGTAGTTCGGCGGCGAGCCGCCGCCGCCGGATGGTCTGACTGGCATGCTCTGGCATGAGCCCGCCTCTGCCGCCGATTGGGCCGGTGGCGTGTGACTGGATCATAGCGTAGTGCCTGGTGAGGCTGTAAGTGAAGCTCATGTGACAAATTGCCGTGCAATTTGCACTGCATCTTGCCTTCTCTTGAGTGGTGTCTTTCAATGAAAGTAGCGGGGGTCTCACCTCCCGGAGTACAGAAGGGCACGCCGCATGAGCCAAAGGCGGAGCTACCCGGAAGTGCTCCAGCCGTTTGCCTACCGCCGTCAGGCCGCCCGGGGGCCACCGGAACCGGGTGACAGCAGATCCGCATCCAGTGCGCGCGGGTCGACGGTGCACGGGGGCATCGTGGAACGTCGCGTGAATCCGGCCGGGCCGCCACCGCCCTGGCCGCAGCCATGACATCCCGTCCCACGATGACAGGGAGCTATTCATGACCCGCAGTAATACGGTGCTCGCACTGTGCCAGTACGACCGTAGCGTCCTGGCCGGGGGAAACGTGCGCGCCCGGTCGGCGAAGCGACGATCCCGGCTCGGCAGGTGAGCAGATGGAAGTTCTGCTGGCCCTGGTCTGGTCTCTCGCGGGGGCGATAGCAGGCTGGGGCATCACCTCGATCCGCGCCACCATGGCCGCCGCCCGCGCCCGGGAGCAGATGATCCGGGAAATCCGGGTCTGGCAGGAAGAGACCCAGCGATACAAGGCCGTCGCGGACCGGCTGGCCCGGGAGAAGGAGTCCTGGGCCGCGGGGATCCGGCAGGGCCGCGACGACGTGATCTCAATGATGCCGCTGCTCATCGAGGCCCAGCAGCGGCTGAGGGACCCGGGCCGCAGCACCGGAAGCGCCAGCATGGACGACTGCGCGTAACTGCCCCGGCGCTCCCTTCCGGGCCGGCGGCCTCCCAGCCGGCGGCTCACCGGAGGGGAGCGCCCGGCCTCCGTGCCCGGCCTTCGTGCACCGGGGCTCAGTGATGCACCGCGGCCAGCAGGGCGGCGTAGGACCGGACCAGGGCCGCGTGCTCGCGGGCGAGCAGCGGGCTGCGCGCCGGGCAGCCCTGCGCGACCCACTCGTCCGACAGGTCCATGGCCAGGGCGCGCTGGGCGGCCGCCGGGCGGACCGCCGCCTCCGGCTCGCTGTACAGGAAGGCGTACAGCCGGGTCACCGCGTCCACCAGGGCGTCACCGGACCCGTCGGCGGCGACGGAGCCGCGCTGGTGCTCCCGGTGCGCCCGCCACCACTCCACCTCCAGCCGGGCCGCCTCGACCACATCGCGCGGCTCCCCGTACGCCGCCCGGACCAGGGCGTAGAACCGCCGCATGCAGCGCCGGGCCGCTTCCGGGTCGTTGTCCGCCGGCGCCCACACCTGCTGGGACCGCAGCACCAGCCAGGCCCCGTACAGGGTGCGCGGCAGGTTGAGCCCGAACCCGGCCTGGACCAGCCCCACCGACGCGCGCAGCACGGCGCCCCAGTCCCGCCGGTAGTAGCCCACCCAGGCGCGGAACTCCAGGTCCGCCACCCGGGCCGGGTCGAAGGAGCGGAGCCGGCCCGGGGCGCCGGGCAGGTCGGGACGGGCGCCCCGGCGCCCGGGGCTGGGCAGCAGGTCCGCCGCCCGCCGCGCCCGCCCGGCGGCCAGCCGGACACCGAAGCCCTGGACCGACAGCCGGAGCAGCACCTGCCCCGGGCGGAGCAGGTCGGCGACCTTGGCGGCGCTCAGCGCCTCCAGGTCACCCAGCCGCTGGGCGTAGACCGCCGGGCCGGCATCGCGGGCGGCGTTCAGTTCCACCGCGTTCGCCCACACCTTGGCCCGGGCCTCACGCAGGAAGCGTCGGGTGGCGGTCTCGTTGGCCGGGCCGAGCAGGGCATCCACCCGGGACCGGGTGCCCAGGCGGCCGAGCTCGGTGTCTTCCGCGCCGACCCGCGCGGCCAGTACCTCGTCGATCCGCTGGTGGTCGGTGCGGCGCTGGCTGATCCGGGCCGGATCGCCGAACTCCGCGGGACTGATCACCTCCAGCAGGGCCTGCGGCAGGTCGAAGTTGATATGCGCGTTCATGCCCAGTAGCACGTGCCGCAGCGGCGGCAGGCCGGGCTGGCTCCGCGCCGCGCGGAACGCCACGGCCCAGGGCCCGGGCACGGCCGCACCGGTCGAGTCGGCTTCCAGGGCCCGCAGGTACAGATCGGCGAACGCGACGTCCCAGCGCTCGACCCAGTCAGGGTCGGTGAACAGGCCGTCGTGCAGCGCGGCGCGAACCGCCCGGGTGGTGCGCAGGTACGTGGCGTGGAAGAACCGCCGGGCGTCGCCGGCCGCCTCCAGCGGCCCCAGCAGCGATTCCATCCGCCCGATCAGCGCGTCGATGTCCATTCGCGGGCTCCCCCCTTAATGCCTGGCTCGATGATCCATACACGGAGAGCACGCCGCCGAAACCTCGCACCGATGGAACGGGCCACGGATCGCCCCGGCCGTGGCCGTTGCTAGCGTCCTGGCATGCCCCCGCGCGTTCCCCACCGTCTCCGCCGCCGCATCCTGGCCGTGCTCGCCGTGGCGGCCGTCGCCGCGGGCGCGGTCGCGGCCCTGGCCGTGGGCCGCCGGCCGGCGCCGCTTACCACGGCGTCGCTGCGGATCCCGGTCACCGACGGCCCGCGCGGCACCGATCACGTGTCGCTCGACGCGACCTTCTACACCCCGCCGGGCCGTGGGCGGGTGCCCGCGATCCTGCTGGCGCACGGCCTCGGCCGGACCAAGGCGGCGGTCGCCCCCGAGGCCGCCCAGCTGGCCCGGGCCGGCTTCGCGGTGCTCACCTGGTCCGCTCGCGGGTCCGGCGCGTCCACCGGCCAGATCGCGCTCGACTCCCCCGACTACGAGGTCAAGGACGTGGAGCAGCTGGTCAGCTGGCTGGCCCGGCAGCCCCGGGTGCAACTGCAGGCGCCCGGCGACCCGCGGGTAGGGATCGCGGGGGCCTCCTACGGCGGCGCGATCGCCCTGCTGGCCGCCGCCTACGACCACCGGATCGACGCGGTCGCCGCCCAGAGCACCTGGTCCGACCTGGCTACCGCGCTGTTCCCGGACGCGGCGGGCGGCGGCCCGCTGACCGGGGTGTTCCAGAAGCAGTGGGCCGGCCTACTGTTCACGTCGGGCGCCACCCGGGTCCGCGACGACGGGTCGCTGTCGGCCGCGCTGTGCGGCCGGTTCCTCCCGGCCGTGTGCGCCATGTACCGGCAGGTAGCCACGCTGGGCCGGGCCACCCCGCAGGCGGTGGCGCTGCTGCGGCGCTCCTCCCCGGCCAGCGTGGCCGGCCGGATCCGGGCGCCGGCGCTGCTGATCCAGGGCGAGAACGACGCACTGTTCGGGCTGGATCAGGCGAACAGCAACTTCCAGGCCATCCGGCATAACGGCACCCCCGTGGCCATGGTCTGGTACGCCGGCGGACACGACGGGGGAGACCAGGAGACCGGCCGGATCGCCCAGCTGACCGCGCAGTGGTTCGCCCGGTGGCTGCGCCCCGGCCCGGACCGGGGCGCTCACCCGAGCATCGGCCTGCCTGCCTTCGCGGTGAGCCGGAACCTCGGCTTCGACCCGGACAGCGGCCAGCCGGTGCTCGGCGTGGCCACCGCGCCGGCCTACCCCGGGCTGGGCGGGACCCGGCGCGGCACGGTGCGGCTGTCCGGCCCGGCGCAGACCGTGCTCAACCCGCCCGGCGGCGCCCCGCCGTCCATGTCCGTGCTCCCCGGGCTGGGCGGCGGGGTGTCCTTCGACGTCCCCGGGCAGAGCGCCGCCTTCACCTCGGCGCCGTTGCCCGCGGCGCTGCAGATGACCGGGTCCCCGGTGGTCAGGCTGCGGGTCAGCGGGACCGCCACGGTCACCCTGTTCGCCAAGCTTTACGACGTGGACCAGGCAGGGGGCGCCACGCTGCCGTTCGCGCTGGCCGCACCGCTGCGGGTCACCGGGGCGGCCCGGGGTGTCACCGTCACCGTGCGGCTCCCCGCGATCGACTACCAGTTCGCCGCGGGCCACCGGCTCCGCCTGGTGCTCACCAGCACCGACTTCAGCTACGCCAGCCCGGCGGCGGCGGCCGTCTACCGGGTGGCGCTGGCCGGCCGGGGGCTGACGGTGCCGGAGGACCCGGCGCTGCGGATCACTGGGACGGGGGTGCCGTGGTGGGCCTGGGCTGCCCCGCTGGCCGCGCTGGCCGTCGCGGCCGCCCTGCTGCTGGTGCCGTCCCGGCGCCGGGGCAGCCGCCCGGCCGCGCCCGTGGCGGCTGAACCCCGGCCTGCGGCTGCTGGGCCTCCGCCGGCGAGGGCTGAACCCCGGCCTGTGGCTGCTGAACCCCGGCCCGTGGCTGCCCCGGCCGGCGGCGCCGTGCCGCTGGAGATCGCCGGCCTCACCAAGCGGTACCGTGACGGCCAGCTGGCGGTGGACAGTCTGTCGCTGCGGGTGGAGCGAGGCCAGATCCTCGGGCTGCTCGGGCCGAACGGGGCGGGCAAGACCACCACGCTGCGCGCCCTCATGGGGCTGATCTACCCGGACGCGGGCACCATCACGATCTTCGGCCAGCCGGTCTCGCCGGGCGCACCGGCCCTGTCCCGGCTCGGCTCGTTCGTGGAGGGACCGGGCTTCCTGCCGCACCTGTCCGGCCGGGCGAACCTGGACCTCTACTGGCGGGCCACCGGACGGCCCGCCGGCGACGCGCACTTGGCCCAGGTCCTCGAGATCGCCGGCCTCGGGCCGGCCCTGGACCGGCGGGTCCGGTCCTACTCCCGCGGGATGTCCCAGCGGCTGGCCATCGCCCAGGCCATGCTCGGCCTGCCCGAACTGCTGGTGCTGGACGAGCCGATGAACGGCCTGGACCCGCCGCAGATCCGCGAGATGCGCGACGTGCTGCTCCGCTACGCCGCGGCCGGCCGCACCGTGGTGCTGTCCAGCCACCTGCTCGGCGAGGTCGAGCAGACGTGCAGCCACGTCGTGGTGATGCACGTCGGCCGCCGGGTGGCGGTCGGGCCGGTCGCGGAGATCACCGGGGTGCCGGCGGACCGGGACCAGCCGGCCGGGCGGCTGGAGGACGCGTTCCTCGCGCTCATCTCCGGTCAGGAGGACTCTCGATGATCCGGCCCGGCGGGCGCCTGGTGATCCGGCGTGGCGGACCCCCGGTGGCGCTGAGGGCGAAGGGCGCTGGCGCGCCGGGTTACCAGCCCCGCCGCACCCTGGCCTTCCGCGTGGAGTTCGTCCGGCAGTTGCGCCGCTGGCGCACGATCGTGGCGTTCGCCGTACTGCTCGGCCTGCCCTGGGTGCTGGCTGGCGCGTTCGAGCTGAGCAGCCCCTCCGCCAGCGGCGGCACCACGCCCGGCCTGGTCACCGAGGCGACGCGCGGCGGGCTCAACTTCGCGGCGTTCAGCCTGTTCGTGTCGGCCGGTTTCCTGCTCGTCCTGGTGGTCGCGCTGTTCTGCGGGGATACCGTGGCCAGCGAGGCGAGCTGGTCCTCGCTGCGCTACCTGCTGGCCGTCCCGGTTCCGCGGGCCCGGCTGCTGCGCCAGAAGCTGGCCGTCGCGCTGGCCTACGCGGGCCTGGGCGTGGTCGGCCTGCCGCTGATGGCGCTGCTGGCGGGCACCGTGGTGTTCGGCTGGCATCCGCTGCGGCTGCCCGGGACCGGCACCGAGCTGACGGCCGGGCCGGCCCTGGGCCGGATGCTCATCGTGGTGGGCTACGTGCTGGTCAGCGAGCTGGCCGTGGCTGGCCTCGCGTTCCTGCTGTCGGTGTGCACCGACTCGCCGCTGGGCGCGGTCGGCGGCGCGGTCGGGCTGATGATCGTATCCGCGATCCTGGACCAGGTGACCGCGCTGGGCCCGTGGCGCCGGGTGCTGCCCTCCCATTTCCAGTTCGCCTGGCTGGACGCGATGGCGCCGCAGCTCAGCTGGGCCGCGATGGCCGAGGGGGCGGCCGTGTCGGTGTGCTACGCCCTGGTGCTGCTCGCCCTGGCCTTCCGCCGGTTCCAGCGCAAGGACATCCTGTCCTGAGGCCATGACACCGCGTGCCGGGCCGGGCCGGCTCCATCGTCGCCGGTGAATAGCGTGGTGTGCCCATTCGATCACAGTTAGCCATGAACTGGGTTAATCAAAAATACGCTGGTTAAACGGCTGATGGAGTAGTGAAAACCGCACGAAGGACGGATCCGCGCTAGTCCCCGGCCGGTTACCGTAACTCCCTGCAATGTGCGCGGATGTGAATGTGCGCGGATGGGCCAGCAGGTGGGGGAGCTGATCATGGCGCAGCCGGTAACTGAACGCTGCCTGAAACCGGGGGACGTGACGCCGCGGGACGTGCCCGGGCGGGGGATGCCCCTGGTGGCGATGTACCACTCGGTCGAGCCGTACCTCCGCGACCCGTACCGGGTGACCGTGAGCCCGGCCCGGTTCCAGGAACAGATGACCTGGCTGGCGCGCCGCGGGCGCCGCGGGGTCAGTATGCGCGACCTGCTGACGGCCCGGGCGGCCGGGCACGGCCATTGGCTGGTCGGGCTCACCTTTGACGACGGCTACGCCGACTTCGCCGAGCACGCGCTGCCGGTGCTGCGCCGGTCCGGCTTCACCGCCACGGTGTTCGTCATCGCGGGCCGGCTCGGCGGCGACAACAGCTGGGACCCGCACGGACCGCGCAAGCCGCTGCTGAGCGCGGACGGGGTGCGCCGGGTCGCGGACGAGGGCATGGAGATCGGCTCGCACGGGCTGCGGCACGTGCGGCTGCCCGCCGCCGGGACGGACCTGGCCGAGGAGGCCGAAGCCAGCCGGGACATCCTGCGGCGGCTGACCGGGCAGCCGGTGGCCGGGTTCTGCTATCCGTACGGCGCGGTTGACGCCGCGGCGGTCGGCGCGGTGCGCGCGGCGGGCTACGACTACGGCTGCGCGATCTGGCCGTCGGCGTACACCGGGCGGCACGCGCTGCCCCGCAGCTACGTGGGGGATGCAGACGGCCCGTCGCGGCTGCGCGCCAAGGGGATGCGGCACTGGCTCACCTGGGCTGGGCGGCCCGCCCGGCTCCGTCACGCGGCGTAGCCGCGCTACCCCGGTTGGCCGAGCCGCTCCGCAGCGGTGGCTGACACAGTCTGAGCCAGGTGGGAAAACCTGCTGGGCGCCCAGGCGCCGCGCCTAGCACGAGCATTCAGGGGATCTTTGAAGTGGCCGAGCACCGCCTTTCACTCGCCGTCAACGGGCGGGAAAACTTGCTGCACAGCAGGCTTATCACCGGCAACGGGCACGGCCCGGGCGCGGAGGTGGGCACGGTCGCCGTGGTCGGGCTGGGGTACGTCGGCCTGCCGACCGCGGTCGCCCTGCACGGCCGGTGCCCGCGCATCATCGGCATCGACATCAGCGCCGGCCGGCTGGCCGACATCGTCACCGGCCAGGCCGACCTGACCGCACCGGATCAGGACCGGCTCAGCGCCGCGCTGGCGGACGGCACCCTCGAGCTGACCACGGACCCCGCCGCGCTGAGCGCCGCGGCGAACGTGATCATCTGCGTGCCGACGCCGGTGGACGCGGCGCACTTCCCGGATCTGTCCGCGATCGCCGCGGCCTGCGCCGACGTGGTCGCGCACGCCCGCCCGGGCCAGGTGATCATCCTGACCTCGACCAGCTACGTGGGGACCACCCAGGACCTGCTCACCGAGCCACTGCAGCGGCGCGGGCTGGCGGTGGGCCAGGATATCTACGTGGCGTTCAGCCCGGAGCGGATCGACCCGGGCAACCCCGATCACGTGCAGCGGGAGACCCCGCGGGTGGCCGGCGGGGCGACCCCGGCCTGCGCCAGCCGGGCCGCCGCGGTGATCGGCCGGCTCACCGACTCCGTCTACCTGGTCAGCTCGACCGACGCCGCCGAGGCGGTCAAGCTGTACGAGAACATCTTCCGGGCCGTGTCCCTGGCCCTGGCCAACGAGTTCGCCGACGACTGCGGTGCCCTCGGGCTGGACCCGATAGAGGTGACCCTGGCCGCGGCGACCAAGCCCTACGGCTTCCTCGGGGCGTTCCCCGGGCCGGGAGTGGGCGGCCACTGCATCCCCTGCGACCCGTACTACCTGCTATGGCAGCTGAACAGCAGCGGCCGCCGGTCCCCGCTGATCGAGCAGGCCATGACGTCCATCGCGGCCCGGCCCGAGCGGGTGACCGAGCGGGCCGCCGAGGTGCTGGCGGCCAGTGGCCGGCCACTGGCCGGG
Source organism: uncultured Actinomycetes bacterium (assembly GCA_963837515.1). Taxonomy (GTDB): domain Bacteria; phylum Actinomycetota; class Actinomycetes; order Streptosporangiales; family Streptosporangiaceae; genus RYN-230. The sequence continues at coordinate 104,527 of CAWINT010000003.1, read as the reverse complement.
GCGCGGGTCCTGGTGCTCGGCGCCAGCTACAAGGCGGGCGTCCGCGACCTGCGCGAATCACCGGCGCTGACGCTGCTGTCCGGGCTGGAGGCGGGCGGCGCCCTGGTGTCCTACTACGACCCGTTGATCCCGGTGCTGGACCGGCCGGACGGCCGGACGCTGCGCAGCGAGCCGGACCCGGCCGGCCAGGACTGGGATCTGATCATCGCGCACACCCTGCATCCCGGGGTGGACTACTCGTGGGCCCAGGGCTGTCCCCGGGTGCTGGACGCGACCTACCAGTTCTTCGGCGCGGCGCATCGCGCCGTGGTATGAGGCGCCGGGACATGCGCAGCGACCTGCGCGACGCTGACGTGACCGTCCCGGCGGTGGTGCTCAAGTGCGACCCGAACCCCATGCACCACGGGGCCCTCGGGGTGACCCGCAGCCTGGGGCGGCTCGGCGTGCCGGTGTACGGCGTGCACGAGGGGCCGTGGGCTCCCGCGGCGAACTCCCGCTACCTGGCCGGACGGGTGTTCTGGCGGCCCGAGCCCGATCAATCGCAACGGCTCCTCGCCGGGCTGCTCGGCCTGGCCGAGCGGATCGGCCGGCCGGCGGTGCTCATCCCCACCGACGACGCGGGCGCGATCTTCCTGGCCGAGCAGGGCGGCCCGCTGCGCGGCGGGTACCTGTTCCCACAGCCGCCCCCGGACCTGCCCCGGCAGGTGGCCGGCAAGTACTCGCTGCTCCAGCTCTGCCGGGACCTGGGCGTGCCCAGCCCGCGGGGTGTGCTGGCCCGGACGCCGGGCGAGGCCGCGGAGTTCGCCGCGCAGGCCGGCTACCCGGTCATCGCCAAGCTGGCCACCCCCTGGCGGCAGGCGTGGGCTGCTCCGTCCGCCGATCTGCCCGCCGCCCCGTCCGCCTGCCGGGATGCCGCCCGGGCGCCGGCGCCGCGCAGCACCACGATCGTGCGCAGCCCGGCGGAACTGGACGCCACCTACCGCCGCTGCGCGCAGGCCGGCCTGGCGCTGATGCTGCAGGAGTTCATCCCGGCCGCGCCCGGCCAGGACTGGTTCTTCCATGGCTACTGCGACGCCGGGTCCCGCTGCCTGGCCGCTTTCACCGGGATCAAGGACCGCTCCTACCCGGCGCACGCCGGGCTGACCAGCCTGGGCCGGGCGGCCCCGAACCCCCTGCTGGCCGGGCAGGTTACCCGGCTGCTGCGGCGGCTCGGCTACCGCGGCCTGGTCGACCTCGACCTGCGCCAGGACCCGCGGGACGGGGAGTACAAGCTGCTCGACTTCAACCCGCGGCTGGGCGCGCAGTTCCGGGTGTTCGCCGACGCCGCCGGGATCGACGTGGTCCGGGCCGCCTACCTGGACCTGACCGGGCAGCCGGTCACCGCGGGGGCGGCTGCCCCGGGGCGGCGCTTCCTGGTGGAGAACTACGACCCGCTCAGTGCGCTCGGCTACTGGCGGGCGGGCGAGCTGGGCCTGGCGGCCTGGGTGGCCTCGGTGCGCGGGGCCGACGAGACCGCCTGGTTCGCCCGGGACGACCTGGTGCCGTTCGGCCTGATGTGCCTGCGGATGGGCTGGCGGGGCATCAGCCGGCGGGTGAGCCGGGGCCCGGCCACGGCCCCGGGCGCCACGGTCCCGCGGGCCGCGGCCGGGCCCCGCTACCGCCCCGGGCGGGCGGACATCACCATGCGTTCGGAAGGGGTCAGGGCATGAGCGGTACGACCGATGTGGCCATCGTGGGGGCGGGCCCGTACGGGCTGTCGGTGGCCGCGCACCTGCGCCGCGCGGCGCTGACGGTCCGCCAGTTCGGCCTGCCGATGCACCTGTGGCGGGCCCGGATGCCGCGGGGGATGTACCTCAAGTCCCAGGGGTTCGCGTCCAACCTGTCCGACCCGGCCGCCGCGTACACCCTCGGCGCGTTCTGCCGGGCGGGCGGCAGGCCGTACGCGGACTACGGCCTGCCGGTCGCGCTGGACACCTTTGTCGCCTATGGCGAGTGGTTCCAGCGGGCCCAGGGCCTGGCGGTGACCGAGGCGCTGGTCAGCTCGCTCACCCCGGTGGGCGGGGATTACCAGGTGGAGCTGGCGGGCGGGGACGCGGTTCGGGCCCGGCAGGTGGTGCTGGCCATCGGGGTGGAGCACTTCGCGCACGTGCCACCGCCGCTGGACACGCTGCCCGCGGCGGTGTGCACGCACAGCAGCGCGCACCCCGACCTGGGCGGGTTCGCGGGCCGGCGGGTCGTGGTGGTCGGCGCCGGGCAGTCGGCCCTGGAATCCGCGGCCCTGCTCCACGAGAGCGGCGCCGACGTGCAGGTCGTCATGCGGGAGCCGCGGGTGGTCTGGAACGGCCCGCCGCTGGCCCCGGACCGCCCGCTGGTGCAGCGGCTGCGGGAGCCGGAGGCGGGCCTTGGGTCCGGGTGGGGCACCTGGTTCTACTCGCGGCAGCCGGGGCTGTTCCGGCACCTGCCCGAGCGCACCCGCGTGTACCGGGCGCGCACCGCGCTCGGCCCGGCCGGGGCCAGCTGGCTGCGCGGCCGGGTGGCAGGCGACCTGCCGATCCTGGCCGGGCACGCGCTGGAGTGGGCCGAGGCCGGCCGGGAGGGCGTGCGGCTGGGTCTGCTCAGCGGCTCCGGCGGCACCACCGAGGTGACGGCGGATCACGTCATCGCGGCCACCGGGTACCGGCCGGACCTGGCCCGGCTGGACTTCCTCGCCCCGGCGCTGCGGGCCCGGCTGCGCACCGTGGCCCGCACGCCCGTCGTGGACCGCGACTACCAGTCCACGTCTCCCGGGCTGTACGTGGTCGGCCCGGGCGTCGCCCCGACGTTCGGCCCGGTCATGCGGTTCGTGTACGGCGCCGATCACGCGGCCCGCACGGTGGCGCGGCGGCTGTCCGCGGGCGCCGGCGCTGGCCCGGGTGACGGTGGGGGCGGCCCGGTGAGCCTGTCCGATTCCCTGGAGGCGCCGCCGGTGGTGGGGCGCTTGGCGGCGCCAGCCGAGCTGGCGGCCCGGGGGGCGCCTGGCCGGGAGCCGGGGGTGGCGCGCGGCTCGGGGGTGGCGCGCGGCTCGGGGGTGGCGCGCCGCTCGGGCGGACCGGTGGTGGCGGCGGTGGGGCCGCCGCTGACCGACGTGCTGGCGCTGGCCGGCGTGGCCGCGGTGGCCGGCCTGGCTGGCTGGCCGGCCACCGGAGCCGGCCGTGGCGGTTTCACTGGCGGGGGCTGGCTGCTGGCCGGCGACCTGACGGTCGTGTTCGTCGCCCTGTCCACCGCCGGGCTGCACCGGCTGCGGATCACGGTCGGCCTCGGTGACCAGGCGGGCCGGGTCGCCGCGGCCGCGCTGCTGCCCGGGATCGCGCTGCTGCCGTGGGCCGCGGCCACGCCGGTGCTGCGGCTGGTGGCGGGCACGGCCGCGGCGTTGCTGACGGTCCGGGCGGCCGGGGCCGCCGGGCTGCGCGCCGCGCGGCGGCGCGGCCGGCTGACCGAGCGGGCGCTGCTGGTGGGCACCGGCCCGGCCAGCCGTCAGCTGGCCCGGCTGCTGGCCGAGCACCCGGAACTCGGCCTGCGGGTCCAGGGGCTGGTGGCCGGTCCGGCCGGGCTGGCCGCGCGGGTCGCCCGGGACGGCATCAGCCGGGTCATCGTTACCGCCGCCGACGACGGGCCGGACGATGCGCCGGACCTGACCGCCGCGCTGCGCCAGGCCCGCGAGCAGGGGGCGGACATCTGCGTGGCGCCCCGGCTGGCCGGCCTCGGCGCCGCGGTGCCCCGGGGCTGCCTGGACGAGGTGTGGGGCGTGCCGTTGATCCCGGTGCGGCGGTCCGGGGCGCGGCCTGCCGCCCGGGCCGCCAAACGGGCGTCCGACCTCCTGCTGGCGGCGGTGCTGCTGGCCGTGACGGCCCCGGTGCTCGCCGTGGCTGCGCTGGCGGTCCGGCTGCGGCTGCGCCGCCCGGCGTTGTTCCGGCAGGCCCGGCTGGTCGGCCAGGGGCGGTGCGCGGAGATCACCAAACTGCGCACGCTGCCCGCCCGCGGCGACCCGGACACCTGCTGGACGGTGCCCGCCGGGCACTGCGGGCGGCTGGGCCGCCTGCTCCGGGCCACCCACCTCGACGAACTGCCGCAATTGGCCAGCGTGCTGCGCGGCGACATGTCGCTGGTAGGGCCGCGCCCGGAACGGCCGCACTTCGCCCGCCAGTTCGCCGCGGCCGTCCCCGGCTACGCCGGCCGGTACCGGATGCCCGCCGGGATGACCGGATGGGCCCAGGTGCACGGGCTGAACGGGGACACCTCCATCAGCGACCGGGCCCGGTTCGACAACTACTACATCGAGTACTGGTCGTTCTGGCTGGACCTGCTGGTGCTGGCCCGCACGGCCACCAGCATCACCGCTGATGCCGCCCGGCGGGCCGCCGCGCGGCACCGGGCGCAATCAGGAGGTCGCTCATGAAGGTCCTGCACGTGATCACCGGGCTGGGGGTCGGCGGTGCCGAACTCCAGCTCCGCTCGATCCTGCAGCACACCCGGCATGACGCGGACGTGGTCACGCTCTACAACCCCGGGCCGGTGGCGGACATGATCCGCCTCGACGGGGGCCGGGTGCGCAACCTGGGCATGACCCGCAACACCCAGGTCTCGGCGCTGCTGGCGCTGTGGCGGCTGATCCGCGACGGCGGTTACGACGTGGTCCACGCCCACCTCTACCGGTCCCAGGTCTACGGCCGCCCCGCGGCGTGGCTGGCGGGCGCGCCGGTGGTGCTCAGCACCGAGCACTCGATCGGCGAGACGCACCTGGAGCGGCGCCGGATGACCCGCGGCGTCCGGGCGCTGTATCTGGGCACCGAGCGGTTCTCCGACGCCACGATCGCGGTGTCCGCCACGGTCCGGCAGCGGCTGCTGGACTGGGGCGTGCGGGATCACCGGGTGACCGTGCTCCCGAACGGTGTGGACCTGCAACGCGTCGCGTTCGACGCCAGTGCCCGGGCCCGGGTCAGGGCCGAGTTCGTCCTCCCGGAGGGCGCCTTTGTCATCGGGGTACTCGGGCGGCTCGACCCCAACAAGCAGTTCGACATGGTGATCGAGGCGGCCGCGCCGCTGCTCGGGGAGGGCGCCCGGCTGCTGATCGTCGGCCAGGGCGCCGAGCGGGACCGGCTGGCCCGGACGGCCCGCGAGCACGCGGTGGCCGGGCAGGTCATCTTCGCCGGGGAACGGCACGACGTGGCGGCCCTGCTGTCCGCTATGGACCTGTTCGTGGCGTCCTCCCGGCAGGAGACGTTCGGCCTGTCGGTCCTGGAGGCGCTGGCCAACGGCCTTCCCGTGCTCTACACGACCTGCCCGGCGCTGGACGGCCTGGACGCCGGGCGGGCCAGCCAGGTGCCGTCCAGCCCGGCCGGGCTGCGCGCCGCGCTGGCGGCGGAACTGGCCGCCGGGCGGCGGCCACGGACCGCCGAGCCGGCCGTGGAGAAGGAATACAGCATCGAAGCCGTCACTGGCCGGATCGATGACCTGTACGAGCGGCTGGCCGCGCGGCGCCGGTGGCGCACCGTGCTGCGGCGAAGCGACGGGGGGACGCGATGAGGTGCCTGGTAACCGGGGCGGCCGGGTTCATCGGCTCGCACCTGACCGAGCAGTTGCTGGCCGCCGGGCATCAGGTGACCGGCCTGGACGACCTCAGCACCGGGCGGCGGGACAACCTGCGCACGGTGCAGGGCGCGCCGGAGTTCCGGTTCGTCGAGGGCTCCATCCTCGACGCTGCCCTGGTGAACGACCTGGCCGCCCGGGCCGACTGGGTATTCCACCTGGCCGCGGCCGTGGGGGCGTTTGTCATCCGGGACCGCACACTCGCCAGCCTGCGCACCAACATCCGGGGCACGGAGCACGTGGTGGAGGCGGCGCACGCGGCTCGCGCCCGGCTGCTCGTCGCCTCGACCAGCGAGATTTACGGCAAGAACACCAAGGTGGGGCTGCAGGAGGACGACGACCGGGTGGTCGGTTCCCCGCTCAAATCGCGGTGGAGCTACGCGGAGGCCAAAGCCATCGACGAGAGCCTGGTCGAGTGCTATGTGCGGGAGCTGGGCCTGCAGGCGGTGATCATCCGGTTCTTCAACACGGTCGGCCCGCGGCAGACCGGCCGCTACGGGATGGTGATCCCGCGGTTCGTCCGCCAGGCGCTGGCCGGCCAGCCGCTGACCGTCTACGGCACCGGGCAGCAGGTCCGCTGCTTCTGCCACGTGCTCGACGTGGTCCCAGCGCTGATGGCGCTGATCGCCTCGGACCGGGCCTGCGGCCGTGCGGTCAACCTGGGCAGCGCTGAGCAGGTGACCATCGAGGACCTGGCCCGCCGGGTGATCGCGGCGACCGGGTCGGCCAGTGGCATCGAGCGGGCTTCCTACCTGGAGGCCTACGGCGCGGGCTACGAGGACATGCAGCGCCGGGTGCCGGACTGCTCGCTGGCCGCAGCCCTGGCCGGTTTCGCGGCGACCCGGAACCTGGACGAGATCATCCAGGCGGTCATCGCCGATCAGGTGGCCATGAAGGCGGCCGCGGCCTGACGGGACGGAGAGGCGGCGGGGACAACGAAGACGGCATTCCGCGGTGGCCAGCGGCCGGCCCGGCGCCGGCGGGCGCGCCGGGCCGGGCGCAGCACCGCGCGGCCCGGCGGCGCCCGTTGACCGGGGGTGGCCGGCTGGCCGCCGTGCTGGTGGCGGTGCTGGCCGTGACGGCGATGGTGGGGTTGACGATGAAGACGTTGCGGAGCGGCGGCGCGCCCCGGCGCACGCTCGTGGTGGCGTCCATGCCGTACTGGAACATCGGGCACGGCACCGCGGCGGTGCTGGCCCACCGCGGCGCGGTGACCGAGGTGTCCCCCTGGATGTACGGGCTGGACCAGGCCGGCCAGATCGACACCCAGTACCCGCCGGGGCAGGCGCCCACGGTCGCCGCGGGGCTCCGGCGGATGCGCGCGGCCGGGCTGCTGATCGTGCCGAGCATCGCCAACATCACCGGCGGCCAGTGGTCGTACCCGCCGGTGGCCCGGATGCTGCATGCACCGGGCCTGGTGGGCCGCCAGGTGGCGGCGATCACCGCCCTGGTGGTCCGGCAGGACTATGCCGGCATCGACATCGACTACGAGAACCTGCACGCGGCCGACCGGGCGGCCTTCGCCGCGTTCGTCACCCGGCTGGGCGCCGCGCTGCACGCCCGGGGCAAGGTGCTGTCGGTGGCGGTATTCGCCAAGGCCACCGACGCCGGCACCGCGCCGTTCAACGTGGCCCAGGACTACGCGGCCATCGGCCGGGCGGCCGACCAGGTGCGGCTGATGGCCTACGACTACCACTGGCCGACCTCGCCGCCCGGCCCGGTCGCCCCGGTGAGCTGGGTCCGCCGCGTGCTGCGTTACGCCCGGACCCAGATCCCGGCGGCCCGCATCGTGCTCGGCATCCCGCTGTACGGGTACGACTGGGCCGGCGATCACGGCACCGGGGTCAGCTGGCGGCAGGCGGTGCAGCTGGCCCGGCGCTACCACGTGACGCCGCGCTATGACCCGGCCAGCCAGGCGCCGTGGTTCCGGTACACCGACGCGGCCGGGCGGCCGCACACCGTGTGGTTCGAGAACGCGGCCAGCTCGCGGGCCAAGTTCCAGGCCGCGCGGCAGGCCGGCGTCGCCGGCGTGTACCTGTGGATGTACGGCTACGAGGACAGTGCGACCTGGTCTGCGGTGCGGCAGGTGCTGCCCACCTCCGGGCCGCAGGCGCTGAGCACGTCGAAGGCGGTGCCGTGATGCCCTGGTGGCTGCTGGCCGTCCTGGTGCTCGGGGCCAACGTCGCGCTGTGGGGCCTGCTCGGGCTGATCCGGCTGGCCGAGTCGCAGGCCACCGGTCGGCATGCCCATCGGGGCCGGAGCCGGAAAACCCCCGGCCCTGCCGCGCCTGCCGAGCCTGCCGCGCCTGCTGAGCCTGCTGCGCCTGCTGCGCCTGCCGCGCCTGCTGCGCCCGCCGCGCCTGCCGCGCCCGCCGCCAGTCGAGCCGCCAGCCAGCAGCGCCCGTTCACCACCGCCGACGTCGCGGTGCTGATCCCGGCGCACAACGAGTCCCTGGTGCTGGCGGACAGCCTGCAGGCGATCATGTCCCTGGTGCCCCGGGAGAACGTCCATGTGGTGTCGGACGGGTTGACCGACGACACGGTGGAGATCGCCCGGCGGGCCGGCGCCCGGGTCATCGCGACCCGGGAGAACGTCGGCAAGGCCGGGGCGCTGGAGCAGGCTATTTCCCGGTTCGGCCTGATCCGCCGGTTCCCGGTGGTGATGCTGCTGGACGCGGACACCCGGGTGCAGCCCGGTTACTTCGCCGCCGGGCTGCCGCTGTTCGACCACCCGGAGGTGGTCGCGGTGGCCGGCTGCGTCCGCACGGCGCGCGACCGCCAGCTCGGCTTCGCCGGCCAGGTGCTGGTCGGCTACCGGACCCGGATCTACGCCGTGGGGCAGCGCGCGCTCAAGTTCGGGCAGACCTGGCTGCGCTCCAACGCCACCCCGATCGTCCCCGGCTTCGCCAGCATGTACCGCACCGAGGTGCTGCCCCGGATGGAGATGAACCCGCCCGGGCTGGTCATCGAGGACTTCAACATGACCTTCGAGGTCTACCAGAAAGGGCTGGGCAAGGTCGGCTTCACGCTCCGGGCAGTAGCGATCACCCAGGATCCGGACAACCTGCGCGACTACATCCGGCAGACCAAGCGCTGGGCGGTCGGGCTGTGGCAGACGGTGCGCCGTCACCCGCCGCGGGTGAACCTGTTCACCGGCATGCTCACCCTGCTGCTGATCGAGCTGATCACCTCCAGCGTGCTGTTCTTCCTGCTGCCGCTGGCGCTGCTGGTGCTGGCCGTGGGGTATCTGATCGCCGGCGCGGCGGCCTGGCCCGGTTTCAGCGAGGTGTACGCCCTCGTGGCCGCGCACGTCACGCTGGCCGCGGTGCTCTTCGGCGTGGTGCTGCCCGATTACCTGCTGACGTGCGTCGTTGCCGCCCTGGAGCGCCAGCCGCGGCTGCTGCTGGTGGGTATCTTCTTCCCGTTGCTGCGCATCCTGGACGCCGCGATCTCGCTGTACTCGGTCCCGGCGGCCTGGCTGAGGCGGTCCAGCGGCCGGTGGGTCAGCCCGGCCCGGCGGGCGCTGGAGGCCACGCCGGCCGGGCCGGACAGCGCCGCGACCCATGGTGAGCCGGTTCACCCGGCGCGGGTGGCGGAGGCCAGTCATGCATCTTGATGAAGAGACGCCGGTGATTACGGTGCACAGTGAGGTTATGGACCCGGTCCGGATACTGCTGGTCGATGACCACCTCATGGTCACCGAGGCGCTGGCGTCACGGCTGTCGGCGGCGATGGACCTGTGGGTGGCCGGCCGGTGCACCACCGCCGACCCCAACCTGCTGGACATCGTGCGCGGGCTGCGCCCGGACGTCATCACAATTGAGGTGGAGCCGCTCGGGCCGGCCGTGGGTGAGGTGCTGCAGTCCCTGGTGGCCGCGCGGCCCGAGGCCAAGGTGGTGGTGCTCAGCGCCGACCACGACATCGATCACGCCCTGGCCGCGGCGCGGGCCGGGATCGCCGCCTGGGTCGCCAAGGAGCAGGGCGCGGCCGAACTGGAGACCGTGATCCGCGGGGTCCACCAGGGCTATTCGTGGTTCCCGCCGGAGATGCTCGGCCCGATCCTCCGCGAGTTGCGGGGCGACGTCGGCCGCGCCCATGAGCACGAGAACCTGCTCGACGTGCTGAGCCCGCGGGAACGGGACGTGCTGCTGTCCATGATGGACGGGAAACGCGGCCGGCAGATCGCCCAGGATCTGCTTATTTCGACCGATACGGTGCGCACGCACACCCGCAACATCTTCGCCAAGCTGGACGTGCACAGCCGCCTGGAAGCGGTCCGGGTGGCCCGCGCGGCCGGCCTGCGGCGGCGCCCGGAAGGCGAGGGATGACCGGCCCGCCGCGGCCGATCCGGGTGGCTACCATCATCACCCGGCTGGAGGGAGGTGCCGGCCAGCACGCGCTGCGTGGGGCGCTGGCGCTGGACCCGGCGGCCTTCCAGATGACCCTCATCACCGGCAGCGGCAACGGGCTGCTGGACGACGCCCGCCGGGCCGGCCTGGAGGTCATCGTCGAGCCGTCGCTGCGCGCCCCGGTCGGGCCGCACAGCGACCTGCGGGCGCTGCGGCGGCTGCACCGCCTGCTGCGCGGCCGGGACTTCGACGTGGTGCACACCCACTGCGCCAAGGCGGGTGCCGTCGGCCGGCTGGCCGCCCGCCGGGCCGGGGTGCCGCGGCTGGTGCACACCTACCATGGATTCCCGTTCCACGAGTTCCAGGCGGCGCCGCGGCGCCACGGCTACGTGCAGATCGAGCGCTGGCTGGGCCGGATCACCGACGTGGCGCTGTGCGTGGGCACCGGGGTGGCGGTGGAGGCGGTCCGCCGCGAGCTCATCGCCCCGGAACGGGTCCGCACCATCGGTGTGGTGGCGGACGGCGCGGACCCGGTGCCCGGCCCGCTGCCGGACCGCCTGGCCCGCCGCCGGGCTCGCGCCCAGCTCGGGCTACCGCCGGACGCCACCGTCGTCGGCGCGGTCGGGCGGCTGACCTACCAGAAGGCCCCGGATGACTTCCTGGCCGCGCTGCAGGCGCTCGGGCGTCCCGGGGTGACCGGCGTCTGGGTCGGGGACGGCGAGCTCTCGGGCCAACTGGCCGCCCAGGCCCGCCGTCTGCCGGGGGTACGGGTGCTGCTGGCCGGGGAGCGTGCTGACGTTCCGGACCTGCTGCCCGCCTTTGACGTGTTCGCTCTGCCCAGCCGTTACGAAGGGCTGCCCACCGCGGTCGTGGAGGCCATGGTCTGCGGGATCCCCGTGGTAGCCACCGCGGTCAACGCGGTCGGCGATGTGGTCGTGCCCGGGGAGACAGGCCTGCTGGTGCCGCCCGGCCGTCCCGGCCTGCTGGCCGATGCGGTCCGGTTCCTGCTCGATTCGCCGCGGGACGCGGCGCGGATGGCGGCGGCGGCCCGGGCCCGGCTCGGGGACCGATTCGGCGCCCGGGCCCTGGCCCGGGCGCTCGCCGCGGCGTACGACGGCGGGGATACCCGGGATACCCGGAGGGCGGGTCCGGGATGGTTAACTGGCAGGTACGGGGCGTATCGTAGACCTTTCAGATAGTGAGAAGTAGCTGCTGAGAGGGCCGAGCCGGCACTTTGCCGGGGGTAGCCGGGACTGCCGGGCCGGGGAGCCAGGGCAGCCTTCGGGGGCTGGGCAGCCCGGGGGAACTGGGCAGCCCGGGGGAACTGGGCAGCCCAGGGGGACTCGGCAACCTTCGGTCCGCACGGGCCGGGGCCCGGGATGAGGGCCGGAGGCACGGGCCCCTGAGCCACGGAGCCGGGGGCCGGGGGAGCTGCCGTCAGGGGGGAACACTTGTGGAGCCGCCGTTCGACCGGCGCCGGGGCCGGGGGCGCAGACAGACGGATGCGCAGGACACGCTCGCCGTCCGGGGCTTGCTGCACGATCTTGGGCACCAGATGACCACCTTGTCCTACCTGGTCGAGGCGGTCCGCGGGGATGTCGACCTGCCCGGGGACGCGGGCATGCGGCTGGACCTGCTCTCCCTGGAGATGTCCCGGTTGCTGGAGGTCATCGCCCAGGAGGTCCCCGGCCGGCAGGATGAGGCGGCCGCGATCGGCCCGGTGGACCTGCGCTCGCTGGCCGGCCAGGTCACTCAGCTGGCCCGGATGGCCCATGAGACCGCGCTGCGGCTGCGGCCGGGGCCCGGGGTCAGCGTCGAGGCCAGCCCCGCGGTGCTCTGGCGGGTGCTGACCAACATGGTGGACAACGCGGCCCGGGCGGCCGGGCCGGCCGGTCATGTCGAGGTAGCGGTCGAGCCGCTGCCGGATGAGGCCGGGGCGGCCATCGAGGTGATCGACGACGGCCCCGGCTTCGGCCATGGGCCGTCGGGAACCGCCGCCCTCGGCCTCAGCGTGGTGACCGCGCTGCTGGAGTCGTGTGGCGGGCGGATGGATATCCGGGATGCCGACGGCGGTGGCACCTGGGTGCGGATCGTCGTGCCGCCCGGCCCACCGGGACCCGGCCGGGCCAGCCTCGCCGCCGGCGACCGGCTGAGCGAGTGAGCGCCATCCGGTACCGGCTCGCGAGTGCGGGCCGGCAGGCCCGTGCGAGTGGCCGGTGTGCGGCTTGGCCGGATGGCGCGAACTCGGGGGAAACACAGTGAGCGGCCTGGTTCTGGGCGACGACCACAACCTGTTCCTGGACGCCATGTCGGCCGTGCTCATCCAGCGGGGTCATACGGTCACCCTGGCCCGGACGGTGCCGGACACGATCGAGGCGGTGCGCCGGGAGCAGCCGGCGGTGTGCCTGATCGACCGGCATTTCGCGGGGGACAACGGAATCGCCGCGATCGGCCCGATGCTCGCGGCGAGCCCCCGGACCCGGGTGCTGGTGCTCAGCGCCGACCCGGACACCCAGGGCGTCCAGCAGGCCCTCCACGCCGGCGCGGCCGGCTACCTGCACAAGACCCGGGGGGTCGCCGCGCTCACCCGGGCCATCGAGCGGATCCAGCGCGGCGAGGTGGTGGTCGACGTGCCCAAGCCGGCTGCGCCGCGGGAACCGGGCCGCCCGGCGGACGCACGCCGGCTCGCCGCGGCGTTCCTCACCACGCGGGAGCGGGAATGCCTGGCCCTGCTGGTCGAGGGCCTGGACACCGCGGGGATCGCCACCAAGCTGGGCGTGTCGTCGGCCACCGTGCGAACCCACGTCCAGTCGGTGCTCATCAAGCTCGGCGTGCACTCGCGGCTGGAAGCGGCCTCCCTGGCGGTCCGCTACGGGCTGCTCGACGAGAGCCACGTCCCGCCGGGCCGGGCCGGCTGACCCGGTCCGGGCGGGGCCGGCGGCCCGGGCGCGCGGAGCCGCCGCCGACGGCGCCGGAGCAGCCGGGCCACGCCGAGCCCCACGGCCGCCGCGAGCCCGGCCAGCACCACGTAGTCGGCCACCTGGCGGACGACGTTCGGGGGCGCCGGGCCGAACCGGTAATCATCGGTGACCAGCCAGCCCCGGTGAAACAGGGCCAGCCCGAAGCTGAGGCCGCTGGCTCCGGCCGGCAGCGGCGGCGTCGTCCAGGCGGCATGCGCCCAGCTGGAGGAGGCCGCAAAGAACGGGCTCGACGTCCAGTACACCCAGCGTCCCGACCAGGTCCGGTAGTAGACCGCGTACTGGATGCTGGCCGATGACTGGTACCAGCTGCCGAGCAGGTAGGAGCGACCCGGTTGCGCCGGCAGTGAGCACTCGCCGAGGTCCAACCGCTGCAGCAGCTTGGCGTCCCCGCCGTGGTAGCCGGCGATGACCAGCCGTTCCGCCCACCGGCCCGTCCGCGCGTCACGGATCCGCTGCCAGCGCGCCGTGTTGCGCCCGTAGCCGCCGAGCATCCAGCACCGGGGCACCAGCGGGCCCGGGCCGGCCACTTCCATCTGCGGGCTCACCGCGCCGGACCGGCCGGCCGACTCCAGCGAGGGATTGACGATCTGGTGCGGGAGCGCCGCCGCGACCCGCGGTACGGCGCGGTCCGGGCCGCCGGTCACCTGGCTGACGGTCCGCACCACGGTGGCCGGCGCGCCGCGGTTGGCCAGCCACTGGGCGAAGGCGCCCAGCAGCCGGGCGGAGAAGGACAGTGGTTCGCACGTGTCAGTCGTGCAGATGTGGTGGAAGATCAGGGGCAGCCAGCCGCCGCCCGACCGCTCGGCCCGCCTGACCAGGCCCTCCAGGTCGGCCAGGGTCCAGGACTGATCCACCTGGCCGGGGGTGCGGACCGCCATCGGCGTAGCTGGCGGCACCGTCTCGGTGACCCGGCAGCGTGGACAGCTGCCGGAGCGCAGGCCGGTGGTGATGCGCGCACTGCCGAAGCCGCAGCCACGGACGATCGCCTCGGCCTGACGGCTGACGGCCCCGCCGGGGTAAGCGAACGAGGTGACCCGGAAGCCCCAACGGGTGAGAATGGCCCGGCTCAAGCAGGCCTGCCGCCGTGCCTCGGCGGCCGAAACACCGGTGAGTTCCAGGTGGGAGACGGTGTGCGCGCCGATCTCGTTCCCCTGCGCGGCAAGCCCGCGCAGCTGCGGGAGCGTCAGGTAGCCGGGGGCGCCGACCGCGCCGGTGATGATGTAGAACGTCGCGCGCAGGCCGTACCGGTGCAGGATGCGGGCCGCGCTGAGCTGATCCGCGTCCCCGTCGTCGAACGTGAAGCTGACCACGGTCTGGCCCGGACGGGCGGTGGGCCGGCCCACCGGGCTGCTGGCGAGCACGGCCGGGCTGGTGGTCGCCGCCCGGGCGCTGCCGGGCGCGGTGAGGGCCCCGGAGGTCAGCGCCCGGACGGCTCCCGGGCCGCGGCCCGGGCCGCTGAGCTGAGCCCGGGACGGGACGCTGGCCGGCCACGCCAGCAGGGTGACCGCCAGGGCCAGCGCCAGCGACGTAGCCGCCATCATTCGCGGTCGGCGTGCGGCGGTGTCTGCCAGCCGGCCGCGTCGCGGCCGCCACCGTCGCCGAGGTTCCTGGCCCACCGTCCCCCTCGGGGAAACCCGTTCTCAGCCGCCCAGCCCCGGGCCGCTGACCTGTCCCGAACCGTAGCCCCCGGGCGGTGGCCGGGGATCGGCCGCTCGGGTGAGCCCGGCCTACCCCATTCCGGACCGGCAGGGGTAGCAGACGCGGCGTGTACCGGCCGGCCAGCGCGGGGCGGCCAGCGCGGGGGCATGAGGTCCGGCCGGCCGGGGGCAAGAAGGCCCGGCTGGCTCTCGTCCCCGGCCTCCCGGAGTGGTTCACTCCTCGTAGGGGGTGCGGTCATCATGGCGCACAAGAACGGCAAGACCGCCAAGGGCGGCATCAAAGAGACCCACGGCCAGGCGGGCCGCGGCCGGGCCGTCCACGACGAGGATGGCCACGCTCTCGGCGGCGACGCCGGCGAGCCGCGGCTGCCGAAGCGGCGGTATGAGAAGGAGCTGTACCGGCTGCAGGCCGAACTGGTCAAGGCGCAGGAGTGGGTGCGCGCGGAGCAGGCCCGGATCGTGGTGATCTTCGAGGGCCGCGACGCGGCCGGCAAGGGAAGCACGATCAAGCGGGTCAACCAGTATCTCAACCCGCGCATCGCCCGGATCGCCGCGCTGCCCGCGCCGACCGAGCGGGAGCAGTCCCAGTGGTACTTCCAGCGGTACATCGAGCACCTGCCCGCCGGCGGCCAGATCATCCTGTTCGACCGCAGCTGGTACAACCGCGCGGGCGTCGAGCACGTGATGGGCTTCTGCACCAAGGAGGAGTACGGCCGGTTCCTGCACCAGTGCCCGATCTTCGAGCGGCTGCTGGTGGAGGACGGCATCCTGCTGCGCAAGTACTGGTTCTCGGTCAGCGACGCCGAACAGCAGCGGCGGTTCCGCTCCCGGCTGGACGACCCGATGCGGCGCTGGAAGCTGTCCCCCATGGACCTGGAGTCGATCACTCGCTGGGAGGACTACTCCCGGGCCAAGGACGAGATGTTTGTGCACACCGACATCCCGGAGGCGCCCTGGTATGTGGTGGAGAGCGACGACAAGCGGCGGGCCCGGATCAACATGATCGCGCACCTGCTGTCCACCATCCCGTACCACGACGTCAAGCCGCAGCCGCTGACCCTGCCGCCCCGGCCGGCCGCCAAGGGGTATATCCGGGTGCCCTGGGACATGCAGACCTTCGTGCCAGACCACGCGGCCAGGTTGGAGGACGGCCGCTCCTGAGCCGCGCCATCTGATCTAATTGGGGGCCCAGGGGCAGGAGGGTTCTCTTGTCAGAGGTGAGTCGTGCGGCCGCGGACCCGTCGGCCGAGCCGCCGCCGCGGGCGGTGGTGGCCGGGTCCATCTGGGCCCTCGAGCACGCCCAGGACATCGTCACGGTCGCTATCGGCGTGGTGCTGATCGTGCTCGCCGCCACGCTCGCCGTCAACGGCGTGCTCATGTTCATCAGCGAACTGGGGCGGCACTGGCGGATGACCACCGCCGCGACCAACCTGCTGGACCGGGTGCTGCTGGTGCTCATCCTGGTGGAAATCGTGCACACGGTGGTGCTGTCGCTGCGCGCGCACCGGCTGGCCGCCCAGCCGTTCATCGTGGTCGGGCTGGTCGCGGTGGTCCGGCGGGTGCTGTTCCTGCTCAGCAGCGAGAAGACCATCCCCACGGGGGAACTGGGGCTGCTCATCGGGATGGTGGTCGCGTTTGTCGCCGCCTACATCGCGGTGGGCTACTTCGAGCGGCGCGGCATCAAGGAGGAGTGAGCGCGCAGGGCCGGGGCACCGGCCAACCTGGGGCGCCGGCGGGACCGGGTGCCGGTGGGCCAGACGCGAGCGGACCGGGGTGCCGGGGGACAGGATGCTGCGGATCCAGGCGCCGGCGGACCGAGACGCCGGCCGGACCGGGGAACAGCGGGGCCGCTGATACGGTTGACTAATCCAGCGGCTGATGACGCCGTCGCGCCGCGGGCAAGCCGCCCGCGCGGATGCCTGGCCGGTCAGCCTGCTTCCCTGCGAGCCTGGGTCGTTCCCTGCTCCAGATGACGGTTCCTGCCCGTCCCTGCCGCTTCTGCCCGCCCCCGTCGGCGGGCCTGACTGATTGATCGTGAATGGAGCTTGCTGTGCCGCATAACTCTGCCCGCCACGGCGACCGCGCGCGCCCGTCCCGGCCGCGGGTTGGCGACCCTGGGGAGGGTGCTGCCGCCGGCGGCCGTCGTGCCCAGCCGCGCCGCCGTCCGTCTGGGCGCGGCCGGCCCGCCCAGGCCACCGCGCGCCGCCGGCCCGGCCCGGCCGGCCAGCCCGGCCCGGCCGCCCGATCGCGGTCCGCGCTGGACGAAGCGCTGGAGGCCGCGCTGAACGTCCCGGCCCCCGCCGATGCCAGCTTCGCCCGCCTCGGGCTCCCCGGCCCGCTGGTGGACGTGCTCGCCGGGCAGGGCCTGACCGCCCCGTTCGCCATCCAGGCCCGGGCCCTGCCGGACGCCCTGGCCGGCCGCGACCTGCTGGGCCGGGCCCAGACCGGTTCCGGCAAGACGCTGGCGTTCGGGCTGCCACTGCTGGCCCGGCTGGCCCCGGCGCCCGCAGGCCCGCGCCGGGCGCCGCGCGGGCTGGTGCTGGTGCCCACCCGGGAGCTGGCCAACCAGGTCGCCGGGGTGCTCACGCCGCTCGCCCGCGCGCTGCGGCTCAGCGTCGCCGCCGTGTACGGCGGCGCCCCGATCGCCCGGCAGGCCAGCCAGCTGCAGCGCGGCACCGACGTCGTGGTGGCCACACCGGGCCGGCTCATCGACCTGCTCGACCGTGGCATCACCACGCTGAGCGGGATCGAGATCACCGTGCTCGACGAGGCGGACCACATGGCTGATCTGGGCTTCATGCCCGCGGTCACCCGGCTGCTCGACGACACCCCGCCGGGCGGCCAGCGGATGCTGTTCTCCGCCACGCTGGACCGGGACGTGGAGCGGCTGGCCACCCGCTACCTGCACGGCCCAGCCGTGCACGCGGTGGCCCCGGCCGCCGCGGCCGGCCGGGCGGCGGATCACCAGGTGTTCGTGCTCCCTGCCCAGGACAAGCTGGCCGTCGCTACCGAGATCGCCGGCCGGCCCGGCCGGACCCTGTTCTTCGTCCGCACCAAGCACGGTGCCGCGCGGCTGGCCAAGCAGCTCGCCCGGGGAGGTGCGGAAGCGGCCGCGATCCACGGCAATCTCAACCAGAACCAGCGGCAGCGGGCGCTGGACGGGTTCGCCGCCGGGCGCCCCCGGGTGCTGGTCGCCACCGACGTCGCCGCCCGGGGCCTGCACATCGATGACGTGGATCTCGTCGTGCACTTCGACCCGCCGGGCGACCATAAGGACTACCTGCACCGCTCCGGGCGCACCGCCCGGGCGGGAGCCGCCGGGACCGTACTCGCCTTCGCCGACCCGGCCCAGGTGCGCGAGGTGACCCGGCTGCACGACGCGGCTGGCGTCACCGCCACCAGCCACCAGGTCCGGCCGGGCAGCCCCGCTGTCCGGGACATCGCCGTGTCCGGTACCCCGGTCCCGCCCCCGGCCCTGTCGGCCGGGCCGCCCGCATCACGCGCCACCTCCGGACCGCGGCCGGGACCGGCCCGGGGCCGGTCCCGGCGGCGCGGCCGTCCGGGTCCCCGGGGCGCCTCCCGGCCCGCCGGGCTGCGCCAGGCCTCCTGAGCGCCGGGCCTCCTGTCCTGAGCGCCGGGCCTCCTGAGCCTGTCTTCCTTGCCCCGCCGGGAGGCGCGTGCGAGGCTGGAAGCGGCCCGGCCGCCGCCCGCGGGTCAAACCGCCCGCGGTGCCGGGCATGTCCGTGACGACCTGGCAGGCAAGGGAGCGTCTTGTGACCCAGTCCGGAGCGCGGTGACCACCGCACCGGCCCGGGACGTCCGCTGGCGAGGGGAGCGGGTCGCCCGGGGCGTGTTCGACGGCCTGCCCGCCCGCTACGACCGGCTCGCCTACCTTCTCTCGTTCGGCCAGGACCGCCGCTGGCGGGCCGCGGTCGTGCGCCAGACCGCGGCCGTCGCCCCGCGGCGGGTGCTGGACGTGGCCACCGGGCCGGCTGGCGTGGCGCTGGCGGTCGCGGACCGCACCGGCGCCGATGTGGTCGGGGTCGACCTGAACGAGCCCATGCTCCGCGCCGGGCTGGCCCGCACCCGCCAGCCCGGGCGACGCGGCCGCGTCCGGCTCGCCGTCGGCCGGGCCGATGAGCTGCCGTTCCCGGATGCCACCTTCGACGCGGTCACGTTCTCCTACCTGCTCCGCTACGTGGACGACCCGGCCGCTACCGTGGCCGAGATGGCCCGTTGCCTGCGTCCCGGCGGGACCCTGGCCAGCCTGGAGTTCTACCTGCCGCCGCGTCCCGGCTGGCGGTTCGCCTGGTGGCTGTACACCCGGGTGGCCCTCCCGCTGCTCGGCGGGCTGACCGGCGGCGCGGCCTGGTACCGGGTCGGCCGGTTCCTCGGCCCCAGCATCTCGCAGCACTACCGCCGTTACCCTCTCGACGAGCACATCGCCGCCTGGCGGGCCGCAGGCCTGACCGACGTGGGGGTGAGCCTGATGAGCCTGGGCGGCGGCCTGATCATGTGGGGACGCAAGGCGGCGGCGCCGGGTTCACCGTGAGTGCCGTCTGGTGCCGGCTCGCGAGGGTGGGCCTTCAGGCCTGGCCGAGTGGCCGGTGGGGTTCTTGTTGCCGGACGGCGCGAACCTGCCTGGGGATACCGTGAGCGCGCGGGCCGAGAAAACCGCCTTCTACTCGGTGGGCCGCGGCACCGGGGGCTTCCGGGACTGGCTCACCCTGCTGCACCCGCCCTACACCCTGTGGCACCTGTCCTACGTGGCCATCGGTGCGGCGCTGGAGCCCGACCCGGTGCTGTGGCGGCTGGGCGGCACCCTGCTGGCATTCTTCCTCGCGGTTGGCATCGGCGCCCACGCGCTCGACGAGCTGAACGACCGTCCGCTGCACACCGGGATCAGCAGCGTGGCGCTCGCTGCGACCGCGGTCGTGTCCGTGGCCGCCGCCATGGCCCTGGGCCTGCTGGACGGTGGGCTTCGCCTGCTCCCGTTCGTGGTGGCCGGCGGCGTCCTGGTGTTCGGCTACAACCTGGAACTGCTCGGCGGGGTGCTGCACAGCGACGTCTGGTTCGGCCTGGCCTGGGGCTCGTTCCCGGTGCTGGTCGGCGCGTACGCCCAGCACTGGTCGGTGTCGCCGGCCGCGCTGATCGGGGCGGTGGCCGCCTTCTTCCTGTCCATGGGGCAGCGCGCGCTGTCCACCCCGGCCCGGGGGCTGCGCCGCCGGGCCGAGGCGGTGTCCGTCCGGGTCACCTGGCGCGACGGTACCGAGCAGGATCTGGGGCGGGCCGATCTGCTCGCCCCACTGGAGCGCGCGCTGCGCTACTTCACCTGGGCGACCGGGACGCTGGCGGTGGCCCTCGTGGTGGCCCGGTAAGGACGGACATGGACCGGTACGACGTCGTGGTGGCCGGGGCCGGGCCGGCGGGCAGCGTGGCCGCCCTGGTGCTGGCCCGTGGCGGGGCCCGGGTGGCGCTGGTGGACAAGGCCGCTTTTCCCCGCGACAAGGCCTGCGGTGACCTGATCGGCCCGCGCGGCGTCGGGCTGCTGGCCGACCTGGGCATCCCCGTGCCGGACGCCGGGCAGGGCGCCGACCTGCTCGTCGCCGGGCCGTCGGGGCATCGTTCCCGGCTGCCCGCCTTCGCTGGCCGCAGCTATCCGGGGCACGGCGTGGTGGTGCCGCGGGTGGTGCTGGACGACACCCTCCGGGCCGCGGCGATCGAGGCGGGCGCGGAGCCGGTCCGGGCCCGGATCAGCGGCGCAGAGCCCGGGCCGGACGGCCGGCTGCGGGCGCTGACCGCCAGCGACGGGCGGCGGCTGGCCGCGGACGCGTTCATCGGCGCGGACGGCGCGCTCAGCCCGGTGGCCCGGCTGGCCGGGATGCTCGATCCGGCCGCGGCGCTGTGGGGCTTCGCGATCCGCGGCTACCTCGCGGCCGAGGTGCCGCTGCCGCTGCTCGTCCTGCTGGACGCCGCGCCGTGGCGGATCTACCCCGGCTACGGCTGGCTGTTCCCCGGGGCCGGCGGGCAGGCCAATGTCGGCATCGGCGTCGGCCTGGGTACCCAGCGGCGGCAGGCGAGCCTGCGCGCCGACCTGGCCCGGTTCTGCGCCCGGCTGCGCCGCTCGGGGGACCTGGGCCCGGGTGCGGACGTGAGCCGCGTCACCGGTGGCTGGCTGCGGATGGGCGGCACCGGGACACCCCCGGCGGCGGGCAACGTGCTGCTGGCCGGGGATGCCGCCGGGCTGATCAACCCGCTGCAGGGGGAGGGCATCGGGCCGGCCATGGTCAGCGCCCGGCTGGCCGCGGAATGCCTGCTGGCCGGGCCGGGGCAGGCGGCCCCGCGGTACGCCGCGGCGATCGGCGCCGCATTCGGCGGCTATCTGCCCGGGGCCGCGGCGCTGCAGGCAATGCTGCTGCGCCGGCCCCGGGCGGCGTCGGCGGCGGTCCGGCTGCTCACCGCGCCGGCCCTGCGCCGGCCGCTGGCGGGCACCTGGTCGCTGTACTGGAACGGCCTGGTGGATGGGGCGGCGCCCCGGCCGTCCGCGTGGGCCGGGGCGGCGGTGCAGCAGCTCACCGGTCGGCTGGCCCGGCGTCATCCCGCGGTCCGCCAGCTCGCCGCCGCCCGCGAGCTCGCCCCGCCACCTCAGCTCGGCCCGCCACCTCAGCTCGGCCCGCCACCTCAGCCCGGCCCGCCATCTCAGCCCGGGCCGCCATCTCAGCCCGGGCCGCCATCTCAGCTCGGCCCGCCATCTCAGCCCGGGCCGCCATCTCAGCCCGGGCCGCCACCTCCGCCCGGCCCGCCACCGGGCCATGCCGCTGCCCCCGGGTCCGCCCCGCCAGCTCAGCCCCCCACTTCACCCGCCCGGGGTGACGCGCCGCCGCGCTGACCTGATTGGCTTCGGGCAGAACCGCCAGGCAGGGGGCCGCCACGCGGGGCGCCGGGGTGGGCGCGCCCAGGCCGGGACGCCCCGGGGGAGGGACGTTGGCCACAGCTACCGCACGCGGCGGCACCGCCGGAGGGGCCGGGGTCTCCGCCGCGCCGCGCCGCGCGGCCCGGGTCCTGGTGGCGCTCATCCTGGTGGCCGCGGTGGCCAACCTCAACCTGACCGTGGCCAACGTGGCGCTGCCCGACATCGGCCGGACGTTCGACACCGGGCAGACCGCCCTGGACGTGATCGCCATCGGGTACTCGCTCGGCCTGGCTGGCTCGGTGCTGTACCTGGGCGCGATCGGGGACCGCTACGGCCGCAAGATGCTGCTGGTGGCCGGGGTAGTGCTGTCCGTGCCCGCCAGCCTGCTGGCCGCCTACGCGCCGAGCCCGGGGGTGCTGGTGGCCGCCCGGCTGCTCGGCGGGGTGTCCGCGGGCATGGCCTACCCCACCACGCTGGCCCTGATCACGGCGCTGTGGTCCGGGCCGGCCCGGACCCGGGCGATCGCGCTGTGGTCCGGGATCGGCGGGGCGATCACCGCGCTCGGGCCGATGCTGGCCGGCCTGGCGCTGCAGCACTTCTGGTGGGGCTCGGTCTTCCTGCTCACCCTGCCGCTGGCGGCGGCGGCGCTGGTCCTGGCGCTGCGCTACGTGCCGGCGCACGTCAACGAGACGGACGAGCCGGTTGACAACCTGGGCGGGCTGCTGTCGATGATCTTCGTGGTCGCCCTGGTGATCACCATCAACTTCGCGCCGGTGCCCGGCGGCGCGGCGCTCGCGCTGGTCGGCGGGCTGGTCACGGTGGCCGCCGGGGCCGGCTTCTTCCTGCGCCAGCACCGGGCCGCCTTCCCGCTCTACGACCTGCACATCGCGCGGCGGCGGCTGTTCTGGGTGGCGGCCGTGGCGGGAATCATCGTGTTCGGCTCGCTGATGGGCGCCATCTTCATCGGCCAGCAGTACCTGCAGGACGTGCTGGGCTACTCGGCCCTGCGGGCCGGGGTGGCGGTACTGCCCGCGGCCGTCTGCATGGTGGCGTTCGCGCCCCTGTCAGCCCGCCTGGTCCACGCCCGCGGTTCGGGCTTCACCTTGCTGGCGGGGTATTCGTTCTGCCTGCTGGGCTTCCTGACCATGCTGCTGATGTGGGGGCAGGTCAGCGGGTACTGGCAGGTGGGGATCGCCTTTGCCCTGCTCGGCACGGGAGTCGGGCTGGCGGGCACGCCCGCCTCGCATTCCCTCACCGGATCGGTGCCGACCCAGCGGGCGGGCATGGCCTCGGGCACCGCCGACCTGCAGCGCGACCTCGGCGGGGCGATCATGCAGTCGATCCTCGGCGCGCTGCTCACCGCGGGTTATGCCAGCGCGGTGGCCCGGTCCATCGCGGGCTCGCCGCACCGCGCCCAGCTCACCGGCGGCGTGCAGAACCAGCTGGAGAAGTCGTTCGCCGGGGCCCAGGAGGTGGCGCAACGTTACCCGCAGTACGCGAGCAAGATCATCGCGGCCACGCGGAGCGCCTTCCTGGCCGGAGACCGGTGGGCCTATCTGGCCGCCATCCTCGGGGTGCTGCTCGGCGCGGCCCTCGTCGTCTGCTGCTTCCCCCGCAAGCCCGCCGAGGAGGAATTGCTGGCGGCCTACCAGGCGGCGGACGCCGCACGTCCTACTGGGCGGCGGAGTTGCCCGGCACCGCCCCGGCCAGGATCCCGGTCTGCTGCGTCTCGGTCACCGCGGACGGGCTGACGAACGTGCTGCCGGAGGGCCCGGCCTGCACCGCCTGGCCGGTCGCGCTGCCCTTGAGCAGCTGCTGCCAGCTGAGGAACCACACGGTGAACCCGTCGCCCCAGTGACCGGCCGCCGGGCTCTTGATGACCGTCACCGGGTCGCCGGGCACGGCCAGGTTGTAGTACATCTGCGCGTGCTCGGGGGACAGGTTCACGCAGCCGTGGCTGACGTTGGTGTACCCCTGCTCCCCCACCGACCAGGGTGCGGAGTGCATGTAGTCGCCGCTGTAGGTGAACCGCACCGCGTCGTTCACCAGCTCGTTGTAGCCGTTGCCGACCATCCGCACCGGGTTGCCCTTTTCCAGCGTGATGTAGGTCCCGTCCACCGTGTCCCGCCCCGGCGCCCCGGTGCTGACCGGCCAGTGGCCCCACAGCCGGCCCCGGTAGTAGATGTTGGCGTAGTGCGTCCGGGTGTTGACCACCGAGATCAGCGAGTCACCGATCGTGAACGTCTGCGTCAGGTCGGCGGTGAAGAACACGCCCGGAGCCGCCTTCACCCCGGTCAGGTGCCCGTCGAAGGAGACCGTGGTGTGCGGCGGCCAGTAGTTCATCGGGCGGAAGTACAGCGTCTGGTCGCCGTCCCAGTACCAGGCGCCGGTCACCGGCTTGGAGCTGGTCACCTGGAGGGACCGCTCCACCGCGGCCTTGTTGGCCACCGGCGAGCTGAAGGTCAGCCGGATGGGGATGCCCACCCCGTAGGTCTGCTGGTACCCCTCGAAGATCATCGCGGTGTCGGTCAACGCCGGGGTGAGCGTGCTGAAGCTGGCCGTCGAGGCGACCGTCCTGCCCACGCTGTCCACCGCGGTGGCGTGCACCGTGTAGCTGGTGGCGGGCTGCAGCGCCCAGGCGCTCTGCCAGCTGGTGTGCGCGGCGTTCACCGCGCCGGCCACCCGGGCGTGCCCGGCGGTGACCGAGACGCTCTGGATCTTCCCGCCGGTCGCGTTGACCGTGACCCCCTTGCTGGGGTCAACGTGCTTGCTGCCGTTACCGGGCGAGATGGACAGCCGCGCGCTGGACGCCGGGGAACTGGACCGGGCGGCCGCGGGGTGGGCGTTCCCGCTGCCCTTCGGCCCGGCCGAGGGCGACCCGCCCGAGCAGGCGGCGAGGATCACGCAGGCGGCCGCGGACACCGCGGCCAGGCCCGCCAGCCGGCCCGGGGCCGTCCTGCGTCCGTCCCGCGTCCGTCCCGCCAGCCTGCGTCGCCGTAGCCGTGCCGCGTCGCTCTGTCCCACCAGTCCTCCTGTTGCCGGTCGTGTGCCAGGAAGCCGTCCCCGCGGCCCCGCCCCGGTCGGCAGTCCACCGGGGCCGGGTACATCCGCCCGTGGACCTACCCGTCTACGAGAGGCGGTTCGGCGGGATCACCCGCCGGCCGTGGCCTCGGCTCACCGCCGGGCGGGACTCCCACTACTGAGACGGATCGGGAGCGCCGGAGGTTGCACTCCAACGGTACCTGTCCGCCCTTATCCCGACGAACCGTCATCATTCCGGCCAAGGCGGCCAGCACCACGATCCCGGTCGCCACCCACGGCACCACATCGCCCACCCGGTCATACGGGGTGCGGGCGCGGGCCGGCGGCAGCCCGAGCCGCACCATGGTGACCCCGCTCCGGCTCGTGGGCATCCGCGCCAGCAGCCGCCCGCGGGCGTCGAAGGCCACGCTGTCCCCGGTCAGCGCCGCCTGGACGACGGGGCGCCCGGTCTCCGCGGCGCGCACCGCGGCGTACGAGGCGTGCTGCGCCGGGGCCCAGGTGTTCTGGAAGGTCGTGTCCGACGTCTGGTAGACGATCAGCTGGGCGCCCCGGTCCGCATCCACCCGGGACATGTCCGGGAAGGCCGATTCGAAACAGATCAGCACGCCGAGGGGGAGGGGGCGGCCCGCCCGGTCCCGCGCCTGGATCGGCTGGGCACCGTCGCCCGGCACCATGTTCCGTGGCGCTGCCTTGCTGATCTTCGTCAGCCAGCCGAGCGCCCCGCGGAAAGGAATATATTCCCCGAACGGCACCAGCCGGGTCTTGACATACCGGCCCGCCACGCCGCCGGGGCCGATCAGCAGGGCCACCTTGGAGGTGGCGCCCCCGGGCCCGACCGCGTCCTGGTTGACCAGCAACTGCGCGCCGGTGACCGCGGCCAGCCGCTCGATCTCCGCGTACAGCGCCGGGCGGCGCTCCACGTTGTAGGCGACGCTGCTCTCCCCCCACACGATGAGGTCCGGGTGATCGGCGCCGAGCCCGGTGGACAATCGGAGGCTGGCGTCGACCCGCGCCCCCTTGCTGTTCTCGATGCCGGGCTGGACCAGGGCGACGACGGCGGACCGGGCCGCCGGGGCCGCCGGGATCAACCCGAACGCGGCCGGCCCGGCGGCCAGCGCCACGGCCGCCGCCGCCGCGCCCAGCACCCGCAGGCCGGGCCGCCCGGCGGCGGCCAGCAGGACAAGCCCCGTGTTGGCCAGTACGAGGACGAAGCTGATCAGCCAGACGCCGCCCGCCGCGGCCAGCGCCAGCACCTCCGGATGCTGCCACTGGCTGGTGCCCAGCACCGCCCACGGGCCACCGAAGCCCTGCCAGGACCGCGCCCACTCGGTGAGCAGCCAGCAGCTGGGCAGCACGGCCAGGGCGGCCGCGGCCCGGCGGCCGGTTACCGGCCGCCGCAGCAGCGCCCACGCCGCCACCCCGAACGGGACCCAGCTGACGCCGATCACCACGGCGACCAGGAGCAGGGCGGGGCCGATGTTGGGGGTCAGCCAGTACATCGCGGCCAGCAGGAAGCCGGTCCCGAGCCACCAGCCGCGCGCCGCCGCCTCCCGGGCCGAGGGCGCGGCCCGCAGGATGAGCAGCCCGGGTACCAGCCCCCACCAGCCGAGGAACTCCAGGTTCAGCGCCGGGAACGCCAGCACCGGGAGCGCCCCGGCGGCCAGGGCGGCGTACCGGAGGGGCACGCCGAGGGTCTTACCGAAGCCGTGCAGCCGGGAGGCCATGCCTCCATTCTGGCCGGACCGGCCAACCGCCGCCCAGCCCGGTGCCAGGTCCCCGCCTCCCGCCGCCCCGCTCGCCTCCTGCCGCGCGCTCGCGGCCCGCCCCGCTCGCCTCCTGCCGCCCGCTCGCGGCCCGCCCCGCTCGCCTCCTGCCGCCCGCTCGCGGCCCGCCCGCTCGCGGCGCCTCGAATTGCTTAGCGGTGTACTTTATCCCCCCGAATCGGGGGGTAAAGTACACCGCTAATGAATCGGGCCGGTGTCCCTGGCGGCCGGGGGCGGCGGGGGGCGGCGCTGGCGCACCGCCCCGAGGACCGCCGCGGCCAGGGCCGCGATGGCCAGCCCGGTGAGCACGCCCTCGGGCCAGCCGCCCAGCCGGTCGGCCAGCGTCAGCCCGGTGCGCAGCGGGACGCGGGCCTCCAGTTCGGCCCGCTGCCACAGGCGGCTGTGCGCCAGCACCGCGCCGGACGGGCTGATGATCGCGCTCTCCCCGGTGGTGGAGGCGTACACCACGGCGCGGTTCGAGGTGATGGCCTGGATCCGGGCCATCGCCACCTGCTGCATGGATTCGCCGGGCTGGCCGTCCACCTCGAACGTGGCGTCGTTGGACTGCAGGGCGATCAGGTTCGCTCCCGCGCTCACCTCGGACCGGACCAGGCCGTCGAAGCCGATCTCATAGCAGATAACGTCGCCGAGCCGGATTCGCCCGAGGTGGAAGACGACGGCCCGGTGGCCAGCGGTGAAGTTCACCGGCTGCAGGTTGACCAGCGGGGTGATGTGCGCGAGCAGGCCGCGGAACGGGATGTACTCGCCGAACGGCACCAGCTGGCGCTTCACATAGCTGGCCACCGGGCCGCGGCCGGGCAGCCACAGCTGTCCGGTGTTCCGCAGCGGGTACTGCAGCAGCGCGCCGACCAGGACGGGCCGGTGCACCGCGTTCACAGCCGCGGCGATCGCCTGGTGGATCGCCGGGTACAGGCCCGGGTCCAGGTCGGTGGAGTTCTCCGGCCAGATCACCACGTCCGGGGCGGGACGGGCGCCGGACGCGACCTGGGTGGCCAGGGCCTGGGTGGCGGCGGCGTGGTTCTGCGTCACCCTGGTCAACCGCAGCAGGCCGGAGAGGTTCCGCGCGTGCGGCACGTCCCCCTGGATCGCGGCCGCTTCGGCGGTGGTGTCCCCTGGCGCCGACCGGTTGACCGGAAGCAGCGTGCCGCCGAGCGCCAGCCCGCAGGCGGCCGCCGCCAGCCCGGCCGCCGCCAGCCCGGCCGCCGCCAGCCCGGCCGCCGCCTGCCGTCCCGGCCGGCGGGGTGTCGCGGCGCCCGGAGGTGCCGCGTCCCGGTGGTCTGTCGCCTCCCGGCGGGGCGTCGCGTCCCAGTGGGCCGCGGTCCGCAGGACAGCCCAGGCGATGGTCGCGCCGGCCAGCGCGACCAGGAACGTGAGCAGGGCCGGGCTGCCGACCGCAGCCCAGCCGGCGCTCGGCGCCCCGGCCTGGCTCATGGCCAGTCGGCCCCACGGGAACGCGTACGGCCAGCGGCCGCGCAGCGCCTCCGCGGCCACCCACCAGGTGGCCACGGCCAGCGGCCAGCCGGGCAGCCGGAGCAGCATCCGCTGGCCGACGGCGAGCAGCCCGAAGATCAGCGCCTCGGCCACCGCCAGCGCGGCCCACGCGTACCAGGCCAGATTGACCAGCCAGGACAGCAGCGGCACGAAGAACGCGAGGCCGAACAGCAATCCCAGGCCGAACGAGGCGCGCAACCGCTGCCCGGACAGCGCGACCGCCAGCAGCGCGGGCCCGGCGGCGGCCAGTGGCCAGATCCCCACCGGCGGGAACGCACCGGCCAGGGCCAGGCCGCCCGCGAGCGCGGCCAGCAGCGCCCAGCCCAACGGCAGCCGCACGGCCGCCCGGTGCCGGCTCGCGCTGGGGCCGCGCGGCGCGGGCGTGACAGGTGGGTGGCCTGGCCCAGGCGTCGCGGGCTGGCCGTCCGTGGCTGGGTGGCCATCCCCGATGCGCTGCATAGGGCGAGCGTAGCTGGACCGGGCGTACGCCCGGTCCAGCGGTGCGGAGCCGGCTGTGGGCCAAGGCCACAGGTCACGGCTCCGGCGCCCGCGCACCCCCGCGTCGCGGTGGGCCCGCTAGGTGTCTGCGTGGCCGTGTAGCCTGCCAGGCAGGAGTACAGGGAGGTACCTGGGGTGAGCCGCCGTGGCTGGGTGTTGTTCACGGCGATGAGCCTGATCTGGGGCATCCCCTACCTGCTCATCAAGGTGGCGGACGGCGGGGTCTCGGTCCCGGTGCTGGTGTTCGCGCGGGTCGCCGGGGGCGCCCTGGTGCTGCTGCCGATCGCGGCACGCCGGCGCCAGCTCGGCCAGCTCCGGGCCCGCTGGCGCTGGCTGGCCCTGTTCGCGGCGGTCGAGATCATCCTGCCCTGGCTGTTCCTGTCCGCCGCCGAACGCCGGCTGTCCAGCTCGCTGACCGGGCTGCTGATCGCGTCGGTGCCGATCATCGGGGTGGCGCTGGCCCGGCTCACCGGCGGCGCGGAGCGGCTCACCCCGTTGCGCTGGGCCGGGCTGCTGGGCGGGCTGGCCGGGGTGGCGCTGCTGGCCGCCCCGGACATCCGCGGCGGGGACGCCTTCTCGATTCTGCTGGTGCTGCTGACCGCGGTCGGCTACGCCACCGGGCCGCTCATCGCCAGCCGCCGGCTCTCCGACCTGCCCGGGCTCAGCGTGACGGCGGTGTGCCTCGGCTTCGCCACTCTCGTGTACGCCCCGGCCGCCGCGCTGACCTGGCCGAAGTCAGTGCCTTCGGCTGAGGTGCTGGCCAGCCTGGCCGGCCTGGCCCTGATCTGCACGGCGCTGGCCTTCGTGCTGTTCTTCCAGCTGATCACCGAGGTGGGCCCGGCGCGGGCCACGGTGATCACCTACGTCAACCCGGCCGTGGCCGTGGCGCTCGGCGTCGGGGTCCTCGGCGAGCCGCTGACTCCGGAGATCATCGCCGCGTTCGGCCTCATCCTGGCCGGCTCGGTGCTGGCTACCCGGTCCGGCCAGTCGCGAGCCGACGAGCCAGCCGCCGGCCCGGTGACGGCGCCCGGCCCAGCGGCCGGTACCAGCCGGCCGAACACCGCCCAGGAAAACGCCGGGCGGCCGTGACCGCGGGCGGCTGGCCGTATCCCGAAGACCCGCTGGCCCCGCTGCTCGCCGCGCCGGGGCGTGCTCTGCTCGGCCGCCTGGCCGAGGAGGAGCCCACACCGGACACCGCGCTGCGGCTCGGCGCCCGGCTCCGCGCCGAGTACCCCGCCGGCCTGGTCGCCGCCGCGCTGTCCCAGCACGAGCTGCGCACCGCGGCCCGGGCCAAGTTCAGCCGGGCCGGGCAGATGTTCTTCACCCGGGCCGGTTTGGAGCAGGCGTCCGCCGAGCTCATCGCGCGGCACCGGGCCGCCCGCTACGCCGGGGCCGGGACCGTCGCGGACCTGTGCTGCGGCATCGGCGGCGATCTGCTCGCGCTGGCTGCCGGGCATGACGTGCTGGCCGTGGACCGGGACCCGGTGCACCTGCGGATGGCCCTGGCCAACGCGGCCGCCTACGGTGTGGCCGGCCGGGTGATGGTCCGGGCGGCCGACGTCCGCGAGGCGGACCTGGGCGGAGTGGACGCGGTGTTCATCGACCCGGCCCGGCGGGACGCGCGAGGGCGGCGGCGGCCGGGGGCCAGCGAGCCCCCGCTGGCCTGGTGCCTGGCGCTGGCCGGGCGGGCGGCCCAGGTGGGCATCAAGGCGGCCCCCGGGCTGCCGCGGGACGCGGTACCGCGGGGCTGGGAGCTGGAGTTCGTCGCGGTCGGCCGGGAACTCAAGGAGGCGGCCGCGTGGTCGCCGGCGCTGGCCCGGTCGGCCACCCGGGCGACGGTGCTGCCCGGCGGGCACACGCTCACCCCGCGGCCCGGCCCCCCGGTGCCGGTGGCTCCGCCGGGCCGCTACCTGCTCGACCCCAACCCGGCGGTGACCCGGGCCGGCCTGGTGGCCGAGCTGGCCCGGGAGACCGGCGGCTGGCAGCTCGATGAGCAGATCGCGTTCCTGGCCACCGGCACCCCGGTGGTCACCCCGTTCGCCCGTACCCTGCAGGTGACGGCGTCGCTGCCCTGGAACCACCGCGCGGTCGCGGCGCGGTTGCGCGAGCTGGGCATCGGCGCGGTGGACATCCGCCGCCGCGGGCTGGCCGGCGACGTCGATCAGGTGCGCCGCCAGCTCAAGCTGTCCGGCCCGGGGCGGGCGACCCTGGTGATGACCCGGTCTGCGGGCCGTCCCTGGGCGCTGGTCTGCACCGACGTTCCCGCTCCGCCCGCGCCCGGTCCGGGCGGAGCGGGCGGAGCGGGCGGAGCGGGCGGCACGCCCGGCGCGGGCGGAGCGGGCGGTATCCCGGCCTGACTCCCCGCCCGGCCGCCCGTTCCGCCTCGTCCGCCTCTTGGCCTCGACCCGCTAGCCGCTGTACCGCCGCCCGCCGTACCGCCGCTCACGATGCCGCCGCCCGCTGTCCCGCCGCCCGCTGTGCCGTCGCCGCCATCCGGCGCCCACTAGACTCGCGCAGGTGATTGACCTGAGGGCCGCGCGCCAGGACCCGGACCGGTACCGCACCGCACTGGCCCGGCGTGGCGCCGCCGACGATTTCGATGCCCTGCTCGCCGCCGACCAGCGGTGGCGCGAGCTGACCGAGCGCGCTGAGGCGCTTCGCGCCACCCAGAAGCGTTCCTCCCGGGGCGCCCCGCCCAGCCCGGAGCAGATCGAGGAACTGCGGCACCTCCGCAAGGAACTGGACGCCGCCGAGTCCGAGCAGGCCGAGGCGGAACGGGAACGGCAGGCGCTGCTGGCCCGCATCCCGAACCTGCCCGACCCGACCGCGGCCGACGGCATGGCCGAGGAGGACGCGGTCACCCTCCGTACCTGGGGCACGCCGCGGAGCTTCGGCTTCCCGGTGCGGGATGCGACCGAACTGGGGTCGCCGCGCGGCTGGGTGGACATGGCCCGCGGCGCCCGGCTGTCCGGCTCCCGGTTCGCCTACCGCATCGGCGACGTGGCCCTGACCGAGATGGCGCTGTACCGCTTCGTGCTGGACCGGCTGGGCAGCAAGGGTTTCCTCCCGGTGCTGCCGCCGGTGCTGGTCGGCGAGCGGGCCATGTACGGCACCGGGTTCCTGCCGACCGAGGAATCGAACCTTTACCACCTGGAGCGGGACGACCTGTACCTGACCGGCACCTCGGAAGTGGCGCTGGCCGGCATCCACGCCGACGAGCGGCTGGAGGAGAGCGAGCTGCCCGCCAAGTACGCCGCCTACAGCACCAACTTCCGCCGGGAGGCGGGGGCGGCGGGCAAGGACACCAAGGGCATGTTCCGGGTGCACCAGTTCGACAAGGTCGAGATGTACGTCTACTGCGTGCCAGAGCAGTCGGCGGAGTTCCATGAGGAGCTGCTCGCCCACGAGGAGGAGATCGTCCAGGCGCTGGGCCTGCCCTACCGGGTGGTGAACATCGCGGTCGGCGACCTGGGCGCGCCCGCCGCGAAGAAGTACGACATCGAGGCGTGGTTCCCGGCCCAGCAGCGGTACCGGGAGATTACCTCGTGCTCCAACACCACGGACTACCAGGCCCGGCGGCTGAACGTCAGGTTCCGCCGCGACGGGAAACTGGAGTTCGCGCACACCCTGAACGGGACCGGCGCGACCGCCCGGTCCCTGCTGTCCATCATGGAAAACTTCCAGGACGAACGCGGGACCGTGGCGGTCCCCCAGGTGCTGCGCGCCTTTGGCGCGCCCGCTGCCATCGGCAACCAGCCGGAGGGCTGACCCCGCCCGGGCTGACCCCGCACCGGCTGATCCCGCCCGGGCTGACGCCGCACCGGCTGCTGGCCCGTGGGCTGCTCAGCCCTGCGATCCGCTCAGCCCTGAGATCCGCTCAGCCGGGTCAGCAGGGCGGTGCCGTCGGGGGAACCGAGCCCGGTGCACGCGTCCCAGCCGGGTCCGGCGGCGTAGGCGCCGTTGTTGCCGCTGGTGATGTCGCGGAAGCCGGGCACGCCCTGGCCGGCCTGCGTCCCCGCGTACAGCAGCGGCTGGATCAGCCCGAACGTCCGTCCCGTGGCCTCGGCCAGCCGGCAGACCAGAGCCGCCCACAGCGGGGCGACGGCGCTCGTGCCGCCGACCACCATCGACTGCCCGTCCACCCGCACCTGGTAGCCGGTGGCCGGATCGGCGCAGCCGGCCACATCCGGGACGCCCCGCCCGGCGGGTGTCCCCGGTGCGGCGCCGGCCCGCGCGGGCACCCCGGCAGACGCCTGCCATGACGGCAGCGGGAAGACGTCGCTGACCCCGCCGCCGGTCGCCCCCCGGCCGGGTCCGTCGTTCCAGACGGTCTCGGAGCTGATCGACCCCGTCGCCGCGTCCCCGCGCAGGCTGGTGCCCCCGCAGGCCAGGGCGTGCGGGCTGGCCGCCGGGAAGTCGGCGTGCACCGCGCCGTCGTTCTGCGCGTCGGCGCTGCCGTTGTCGCCCGCGGCGACGCACACCGTGACGCCGAGAGCGGCCGCGTCCGCCATCGCCTGGTCCAGCGCGGTCCGGCCCTGGGCCGTCCAGGTGTCCTCGGACTGGCCCCAGCTGATGCTGATCACGGTGGGGGTCGGGCTGGCGTGCACCGCCGTGGTCACCGCGTCCACGAAGCCCTGGTCGGTGTTGGGGGCGAAATAGACCACCTGAGCCGCGCCTGGGGCGACCGCGCCGGCCACCTCGATATCCAGCAGCACCTCACCGTCGTCGCCGTTCGGATCCTGGCCGGGCGTGTTGACGGCGCCGTCCACGCTGGCGGCGGTGACCGAAGGCACCGCGATCCCCAGCGACGCGAAGTAAGGGTCGAGGTCGCTGCTGGAGAAACCCCCGCCGAGCTCGATCACGGCGAGGGTGCGGCCCGCCCCGGTGGTGTTCGCCGGGAACTGGTAGAACTGGGCCACCTGCGGCGGGGTGTAGGAGGTGGGGGCGGCGGCCGGTGCGGCCGCGGCGGTCCCCGTCCCGGTCGTTCCCGTCCCGGTCGTTCCCGTCCCGGCGGCCCGGGCGCCGGCGGCGGGCGCGCGGCGGAAGTGCGGCCGGGCCTGCGGCCGGTCATCCAGGCCCAGCACGGCCAGCACGATCCCCGCCAACTCGGCGGGGACCCGCAGCGAACCATGGCGGTAGCGGTGCTCGACCGGATGCCCGCTGGCCGGGTGCGGGCTGCGCACCATGCTCAGCCGGGCTCCGAACGTCTCGGCCAGGGCGGCGACCGGGCCGGCCACCTTGACCCGGCGGGCGCCCAGGTCGGTCTCGGCGATCTCCAGGCCGTGCCCGCTGAGCACGGTGCGCAGCGTGTCCAGGTCGGCGGGGTCCGTGCCGTGCTGGGCGGCTAGTTCTTCGCGGGTCAGCGTGGCCGGTCCCTCCACCAGTTCGGTGGGCAGTGGGGCCCGGCGCCGGGTCACGAGCGTGATCTCGATCCGCTGGCCGCCGTCCACTGGCCCCGCGTCCTCGGCGGCCGGCAAGGGCGCCCGGGTGCTCCCGGGCAATGGCACAAAAGAATCGCCTGACATAGTCACGCTCCCGTCTGCTGGGCCACCCGATGCGCGGGCTGGCCGATCCCGCCGCTGTTCCGGCGCGCGCGACGGCCCGGCGTGCCGGTGCCCTTCCCCCGCGTGGCCGCCTGGCCAGTATGGCCTGGGGCCGGCCGGTACGGGGGGAGTTCGGCGGTCAACTGGATGAGCGCACGCGGAAACGGCGGAAAGCGCCGAACAACCCGATATCCGGAACGGCCACCACGCATTCTGGCGGCCCGTAGCGCGGTGCTTGCTCTCGTGCCGCCCGGCCACGCGGGCCTTAGCACCGGCAAACGCCGACATATCACCCGGGCATGCTGGACATAACACGCAAATCGCTCGGTGGGCGTGGGGCCCCGGCACACCCAAGAAGGTAAGGGGGTTGGGGGTTATTCGTCGTCGAGGGGAGCGTCAGGGGGGTCGGGGTAGCGATGGTGACGTTCGTGGTGGCGCAGGTCCCGGTCCTGGCGGCGCAGCTCACGGTGTTCGCGGCGCGGGTCCCGGCCGTACAGCTGGCCGCGATCCTGGCCGTAGAGCTGGCCACGGTCCTGGCCGTACAGCTGGCCGCGGTCCCGGCCGTACAGCTGGGCCTCCCGCTGCCGCTGCTTGCCCGGGCCGCGGCGCTGCACGTTGACCCCGCCCATGAGGGCGAAACCGACCACGCGCACCCGCGGCGCCCCGGGCAGCCCGGGGCCCGCCGCCCGGTGATCGAACCCGCCCATGAAGCCGAACCCGGACACGTCGACCTCGATGTCCTCGCCGACGATGACATCGACCCCGCCCATGATGGCGAGCACGTCGATGGTGACCTCGCGTTCGGCGAACCGGGCCTCGCGCAGATCCAGCTGGACCCCGCCCATCAGGGCGAACACTGTGTGCCGCGGTGGCACCACCCAGGGCCCGGCCCGGTCCACCCCGCTCATGACGGCGACCGAGACCCCGGCCCCCGGCGTGCCGCCGATCCGCCCGGGCGGGAACGAGCCGCGCCCCGCGGGCACCGGCCCGGGGGCGGGCACCGCGGGCGGCAGGGGGCCCGCGGCCGGCAGGTCGGCGGTGACCGTGGCCAGGTCGCCGTAGGTCTTCGCGGCGTAGGCCGCCTCCAGCCGCTCGTCCAGCTCCTCGAAGGTGATCCGGCCCTCGCCGGCCGCGTTGCGGAGCACCTCGGCCGCGGCTTCCCGGTCGGCATCGGACACTCGCAGGCGGTGGCGTTCCGGCTGGTCAGGCAGGTTGGTCATGAACGGTCACCGGGTCATTCGGCCGGCAGCGTCAGCTGCAGGGAGCGGATTCCGCGCAGGTCAAGCCAGGCACGCTGGCCGGCCCGGACGAGGCGCAGCAGCACCGCGTCGCAGGTGACGCAGCGAACCACCAGGCCGGGCGCGTCGGGGTAGACCCGGTCGGCCGCGAGCGGGGCGAACATGCCACAGGATGCGCACTGCCCCACGGCGGCGCTGACATCGACCGAGAACAGGTCGCCGAGCGGGCCGGCGAGCATGTTCCCGTCCAGGGGTTCGGGCATGGTCAGCCTCCGGAGGGTCCGAATCGCTCGGTCTTGATCACGCGGGGGTCGTGGCCGGCCGCTTCGAGCAGGCTGGCGGCGGCTTCCACGAACGCGGTGGGGCCGCAGATGAACACGGCCGGGGTGGCGTCCGCCGGCCAGCCGCCGGCGGCGTCCGCAGAGGCGGCCCCGGCGGTGAACCCGGCCTCGGCCAGCAGGCCGGCGTCGATCCGGCCGGGTGGCCGCACCGCGTCCGGCGGGGTGGAGCGCGTGTAGGCATAGCTGATGGCCAGGCCGTTGTCGGCCAGGTGCCGTTCGGCTAGCTCAGCGGCGTAGAGGGCGGTGTCGGGGGTGCGTACTGAATACAGCAGCCGGAACGGGGTGGTCTGGCCGGCCCGGGTGCGGGTCCGGATCATCGACATGAGCGGGACGATGCCGCTGCCGCCGGCCAGCAGCAGCACCGGGCGCGGATCGGCGGGGTCCCAGACGAACCAGCCG
Organism: uncultured Actinomycetes bacterium; assembly: GCA_963837515.1. Lineage (GTDB taxonomy): Bacteria > Actinomycetota > Actinomycetes > Streptosporangiales > Streptosporangiaceae > RYN-230. The sequence goes on along the minus strand of CAWINT010000003.1, from coordinate 68,666 downwards.
CCGATGGGGCCGCGCAGCTCCAGCGGGTAGCCGGGCTGCAGGGTCTGGGTGAGGTAGGGCGAGACCTCCCCGTCGTCGATCCGCTGCACGGTCAGCTCGATCCGGCCGTCCTCGGGAGCCGAGGCGATCGAGTACGACCGCTGGGCCGAGTACCCGTCCGGGGCGGTGAGCCGCACGTTGACGTGCTGGCCGGGTGCGTGGCCGGGCCAGTCAGGCACATCGATGGTGATGGTCCGGGCGGCGGCGGTCTCGTCGCGGACGGTGGCGACGGCGCCGACCTGCCAGCTCAGTCGCCCCAGTACCGCTGCTCGCGCCATGGGTCTCCGTAGTTGTGGTAACCCAGGCTCTCCCAGAACCCGGGCTCGTCGTTGTCCATGAGGTCGATCCGCTGCACCCACTTGGCCGATTTCCACAGGTACAGGTGCGGGACGAGGAGCCGGGCCGGGCCGCCATGCTCGGGGTCCAGCGGCTCGCCGTCGAATTCGTAGGCGACCCACGCCTGCCCGTCCAGCAGGTCGGCCAGCGGCAGATTGGTGGTGTACCCGCCGTAGCTGCGGGCCAGTGCGTACTCCGCGCTGGTCTCCACGCCGGCCAGCAGCGTGTCCAGCGATACGCCACGCCACCTGGTGCGCAGCTTGGACCACTTGGTCACGCAGTGCAGGTTGACGGTGACCTCCTCGCTGGGCAGCGCGCGGAACGCCGCCCAGTCCCAGGATTGTGCCTGCCCGGCCTCGCTGACCACGCGCAGTTCCCAGGTGCCGGTGTCCACCCGCGGCGTCGGTCCCGCGGACAGCACCGGGAAGTCGGTGACCAGGTACTGGCCGGGCGGCAGATGCTCGCCGCCGGCCTGCCGGCGCCCGGAGAAACCGGGTGACACGATCCCCATGCCGCTACCTTTTCACGCCGGGTGCTCTCAGCGGCAGGGGCCTGCCCGGTCGGCCACGGCGGCGGCGGGGTCAGTGCAGGTGCCGCTGCCAGTCCGGCGGGACCCGGCCGGCCGGGCCGGGGACGGGCTGGTCCAGCGGGTGGTGCTCCGGCGGGGCCAGCGGCGGCCCGTCGTAGAACTCCTTGGTCTGGTAGTTCCAGAACCACGCCTCGCCCGGCTCGAAGCTGCGGATCAGCGGGTGCCCGGAACCCGCGGCGTGCTGGCTGGCGTGCTGCGACGGTGAGCTGTCGCAGCACCCGATGTGCCCGCATTCGGCGCACCGGCGCAGGTGGAACCACCAGCCCCCAGCGGCTTCGCACTCGGCGCAGCCGGTTCCGCTGGGCGGGGCGTCGAGGTTGATTCCTGGTGTGCCAGCCATTCAGGCCTCCTTGGCCGGGCGCGGCGCGGCCCCGGCGTCCGGGTCCGGGGGCGCGGTGATGGGCAGCCGGACCTGGAACCGGGTGTCGCCGGGTGCCGATTTCACCCGCAGGTCGCCGTGGTGCCGGTTGACGACGATCCGCCAGGAGATGTCCAGCCCCAGCCCGGTGCCCTCGCCGACCGGCTTGGTGGTGAAGAACGGCTCGAAGATACGCTCCCGCAGCTCCGCCGGGATACCCGGCCCGGTGTCGCCGATCTCCACGAGCACCCGGTCACCGTCCCGGGCGGTGCGGATGGTCAGCGTGCCCTGGCCACCCATGGCGGCCACCGCGTTGTCGATCAGATTGGTCCACACCTGGTTCAGCTCGGCCGGGTAGGCCGGGATCGGCGGCAGGCCCCGGTCGAAGTCCTTGACCACGGTGATCCCATCGCCGAACTTGCCGCTGAGCATCATCAGCGTGCTCTTGAGCAGTTCGTGCACGTTGCTCACCTGGTACGGCGCCCGGTCCAGCTGCGAGTACTGCTTGGCCGCGCTGACCAGCGAGGAGACCCGCGCGGTGGAGTCGGCGATCTCGTTCATCAGCAACTCGGTCTCGACGGTGTAGTTCAGCCAGCGGACGGCGCTTTCCAGCACGCCGTCGTCGAGGATCGCCGCCACCTGGTCCAGCCAGCCGGCGTCCAGCCCGGCCGAGACGAAGGTAGGCGCCAGCTTCCAGCCGTCGGCGATGCCGTGGTCGTCCAGCCAGTCGGCGACCGTGTCCTCCTGGTCCGACGCCTCCATCGGGCTCAGTTCCGGGGCCTTGGCCACCCGGTCCGCCGCCTCCTCCTGCAACCGGATCAGCGTCGGCAGGCAGTCCCGGTCGAAGTCGGCGGAGGCGATGACGGCCAGCTTGCTCCGCATCCCGGCGACCCGCTGGCGGAGCGCCGCGGTGGCCCGCACCGCCGCGGCGGCCGGGTTGTTCAGTTCGTGGGTCAGCCCGGCCGACAGCGAGCCGAGGGCCAGCAGCCGCTCCCGCTGGCCCACCTGCTGCTGGACGTTCCTGATCCCGAAGAACAGCCCTTCCAGCATGTGCACGGCCATCGGGAACCAGTCGCGCATCATCGCGGCGAACTTGTCCGCGTCCAGCACGTAGAACCGGGACGGCTCGACGACGCGCAGCGAATTGTCGTAGGCCTGGGTTACCCGGTCCCCGAGGTAGGCGCGGAACGCGCCGGTGTAGGCGCCGCGCTGCGAGCTGCGGTTCACCTCCACGTCGTCCCCGCCGATCCGGCGGGACATCACCAGCGTGCCTTCGATCAGCACGTAGAAGCACGAGGCGGGCTCGCCCTCGGCGTAGACCGGGCCCGGCTCGAACAGCTCGACCCGGCCCTCCCGGCACAGCCACTCCAGCTGCTCGGCGGTGAGCTGCTCGAACAGGAACAGGGTGCGCAGCTCGGCGGTGTCGCACGGCAGCGTCTGCCGCGGCCCGGGTTGAGTGACGGGGGTCTGCGTGTCGGTCACAGCTTCTCCAGGTACCGGTGCACCAGCATGACGGCCATCGCGCCTTCGCCGACGGCGGAGGCGACCCGTTTGGCCGAATCGGCCCGGGCGTCCCCGGCCACGAACACGCCGGGCACGCTGGTCTCCAGGTGGTAGGCGTTGCGCTCCAGCGGCCAGCCGGGCGGCCGCTCCCCCGGGGCGGCCAGGTCCGGCCCGGCCAGCACGAACCCCCGGCTGTCCCGGGCCACCACGCCGTCCAGCCAGTCGGTGAGCGGTGCCGCGCCGATGAACACGAACAGCATCTGCGTGTCCACCGTCTCGGTGCTGCCCGTGGTGGCGTCCCGCAGGACGAGCCGTTCCAGGTGGCCGTCGCCGTCGCACCCGGTGACCTCGGTGCACGTGCGCACCGTGATGTTCCCGATCCCGGCGATCTGCTGAATGAGGTAGTAGGACATGGACTGTTCCAGCGACGGCCCGCGTACCAGCAGGGTGACCGACTTGGCGTGCCGGGCCAGGTAGACCGCGGCCTGGCCGGCCGAGTTCGCCCCGCCGACGATGTACACGTCCTGATCGACGCAGGCGGACGCCTCGGTCAGCGCCGACCCGTAGTACACCCCGGCGCCGGTCCGCTCGTCCAGCCCGGGGGCACCCAGCCTCCGGTAGGACACCCCGGTGGCCAGGATGACGGTGTGCGCGTCCAGCGTGCCGCCGTCGGTGAAGGAAACGCGCCGGGCCGCACCGCACACCTCCAGGCCGCACACCTCGCGGGTGGTGACCAGCTCGGCGCCGAACTTGCGGGCCTGCAGGCCCGCCCGGGTGGTGAGGTCGGCCCCGGACACCCCGCTGGGGAAGCCGAGGTAGTTCTCGATCCGGGAGCTCTGGCCCGCCTGGCCGCCGGTTGCGGTCCGCTCCACCAGAATGGTCTTGAGGCCCTCGGACGCCCCGTACACCGCGGCGCCCAGCCCGGCCGGGCCGCCGCCGATGACCACCAGGTCGTAGAAGTCCTGGGCCGGGGTGGTGGCCAGGCCGACCTTGCTGGCCAGTTCGGTGTCGGACGGCGCGACCATGGCCTCGCCGTCCGGGGTGATCACGACCGGCAGGGTGCGCCCGTCCGCGCCCGCGGCGGCCAGCAGCCGCTGCCCGTCCGGTTCGTCGGCGGCGATCCACTTGTAGCCGATCAGATTGCGGGCCAGGAATTCGCGGACCTCGCTGGACCGGGCCGACCACCGGTGCCCGATCACCTTGGTGATCCGGACCGGCTTGCGGTCGTCGGCCTGCCACGCCTCCAGCTGGGCGTCGATCACCGGGTAGAGCTTCTCCTCCGGCGGGTCCCAGGGCTTGAGCAGGTAGTAGTCCAGGTCGATAACGTTGATCGCCTCGATGGCGGCCTCGGTGTCCTGGTAGGCGGTGAGCAGCACCCGGCGCGCCGCCGGGTAGAACCGCATCGCCTCCTCGAGGAATTCGTTGCCGTTCATCTGCGGCATCCGGTAGTCGGCCAGGATCACGGCGACCTCGTCGCCGCGCAGCTTGAGTTCTTTCAAGGCGTCCAGCGCCGCGGCGCCGGACTCGGCCCGGACGATGCGGTACTGGCTGCCGTAGCGCTGGCGCAGGTCGCGGGCGACGGCCCGGGACACCCCGGGGTCGTCGTCGACGGAGAGGATGGCGGTCCGCCCGGGGGCGGCGGCACCGGGGGTAGTCATGGGCATACCGGGCGGGTCAGTGTGTCACGGCTCGGCCACTGCATTCCCCCATCGTATGGAAGCTGCCAAACGGGGCCGCCCGCCCCGGTGGTCACCGGGAACGGGTCACCCGCCCGCCGGCGGCCCCGTCCTCACGGTCCACCGTGCTGCGGCGGGACAGCGGCAGCAGGAACCAGAGCCCGGCGAAGGCGCACACCGCGACGGCGGTGATCACCACGGCGGGCAGGCCGGGCGCGACGAACCGGGTGACCAGCAGGACGGCGCAGGACACCGACAGCCCGACGGTGATCAGCCCGAGGATGGCGAGCCTGTTGGTCAGCCGGACCAGGCTGCCCTTCTCATGCCGCCGGAACAGCAGCCGGTGGTAGGCGACCGGCGCGACCAGCAGGGCGGTGGACAGCGCGGCCAGCAGCACGGTGGCCAGGTACAGGTCGCGCCCCGCGTGGTCGAGCTTGTGGAACCCGTTGCTGAACGGCAGTGACAGGAGGAAGCCGAACAGCACCTGCACCCCGATGCCCACCACGCGCAGCTCGTTGAGCAGCTCCATGGTGTTGCGGTCGTCCCGCTGTGCCTCGGTCTCACCCGGCCGCGCGTCGTCGGCGGGCCGCTCCTCCTGCGCGTCCCGGGCGGCGTCGGTGCTCATCGCCGCCGCCACGGAACCCCGTGCCTCATGGGAGGCCGAGTACCCGGGCCCGACCCGGTGAAACGGGGACGCCGGCCGCCCGTGGTGACCGGGGACGCGCGACGATGGGATCATGCAGGTGCGCCGGGATGACGGCAGCGTGATCACGTATGACGTGGTGGGCGAGCCGGATGGGGCGCCCGTGCTGTTCTGCCATGGGCTGGCGGACACGCGGCTGTCGGCACGGATGTTCGCGCCTCAGGCGCGCGAGCTCGGCCTGCGCATCGTGGCCCCGGACCGTCCTGGCATCGGCGGGACCGGGCCGGGCCGGCTGGACCGGGTGGCCGGCTGGACCGCCGACGCCACGCTCGTCCTTGACGCGGCGGGCACCGGGTCCGCCGCGGTGCTCGGTATCTCCGGGGGCGGGCCGTACGCGGCGGCGTGCGCGGCCGCGCTGTCCGGCCGGGTCCGCCGGCTGGTGCTGATCGCGCCGCTGGGCGACCCGGGCTGGCCGACCCTGGGCATGGCGGCGGGGGAACGGGCCTCGCTGGAGCTCGCCCGGCGGGCGCCGGCCTTCAGCGGCTGGGCGATGGGCCGCCTGGCGGCGCTGGCGCGCCGGTCGCCCGGGCTGTTCTTCCGCCTGTCCACCAGCGAGATGCCGGGCAGCGACCGCCGGATGCTAGAGGAGCCGGCCATGCGCGCCGACTTCCTGGCCACCTACATCGAAGCGTTCCGGCAGGGCAGCGGGGGCGTGGCCCAGGACCTGCGGCTGCTCACCCGCCCGTGGGGGTTCGGGCTGGAGTCCATCCAGGTGCCGGCCACGATCCACCACGGGGACGCGGACACCACCGTCCCGCTGCGGCATGCCGAACTGTACGCCGCGGCGATCCCCTGTGCCCAGCTGCGCACCTACCCCGGGGACGGGCACTTCTCGATCATCCGCCGGATCCGGGACATGCTCACCGCCTTCGCCGGCTGCAGCCGGCGCCCCGCCGGGAGCCGGGCGGGTGTGGTTGACCGGGGGGACGCGCTGTGGTCTGCTGTGACCCGTTTCTGGGAGGGTCATGCCGAGGATGCCGCCGCCGGATGGCCCAGGGGCCGCCGTAGCCGCTGGGCTGCTGCTGGGCGCCGTCCTCGACGCGGCCCTGGGCGATCCGCGCCGCGGGCACCCGGTGGCCGGGTTCGGCGCGCTGGTCAGCTGGGCCGAACGCTGGTGGTGGGCCGACCGGCGCGCGCCGGGCGCGGCGCTGGCCGGCGGCGCGGTGGCGGCCGCCGCGCTCACCGGGCGGGCGGCCCAGCGGCTGGCCGCCCGCCGCGGCCCGGCCGCCACGGCGGCCATAACGGCGCTCGGCGCCTGGGCCGTGCTCGGCGGCACCAGCCTGGCCCGGGAGGCGCGGGCGCTCGGCCGCGCCCTGGAGACCGGTGACCTGGCCGCGGCCCGGCGCCGGCTCCCGGCACTGTGCGGCCGCGACCCCGCGGCGCTGGACGCGGCCGGGCTGGCCCGGGCCACGGTGGAGTCAGTGGCCGAGAACACCTGCGACGCGGTCGTCGCGCCGCTGCTGTGGGGCGCCGCGCTGGGCCTGCCCGGCCTGCTCGGCTACCGCGCGGTGAACACCCTGGACGCGATGCTCGGGCACCACAGCCCGCGCTACGAGCGGTTCGGCTGGGCCGCGGCGCGGCTCGACGACGCGGCCAACGTGATCCCGGCGCGGGTCACCGCCGTCGCGGCCGCCCTGCTGGCGCCCGCCGTCGGCGGGCGTTCCCGCTGCGCCCTGTACATCCTGCGCCGCGACGGCAACCGCCATCCGAGCCCTAACGCCGGCCGCGTGGAGGCCGCCTTCGCCGGGTCGCTGGCCGTCCGGCTGGGCGGCCGGACCGTCTACTCCGGGCGGCCGGAGCAGCGCGGGCCGCTCGGCGATGGCCGGCCGCCGGGCGGGCCCGACATCGCCCGCGCGGTCCGGCTGTCTAGGCTGGTCAGCTCAGTAGCGGTAATCCTCGCGGCGGTCATCGCGTGCGCCGTGAACTGGAGAGGACGACGTGACTGACAACGAGCGGGAAAAAGGCTACGCCGGGGGGCTGTACCGGGCCATCGCGGAACGCCGCGACGTGCGCAACGGGTTCCGCGCCGACCCCATCCCCGACGACGTGCTGACCCGGGTGCTGGCCGCCGCGCACCAGGCGCCCAGCGTCGGGCTCAGCCAGCCGTGGGATTTCCTGCTGCTGCGCGACCGTGCGGTCCGGGAACGGGTGCACGCGCTGGCCCAGCGGCAGCAGCAGGCCTACGCCGCGGCGCTGCCCGGGGCCCGGGCCCGGGCGTTCGCCGGCCTCAAAGTCGAGGCGATCCTGGATACCCCGCTGAACGTGGTGGTCACCTGCGACCCGACCCGGGGCGGCCTGGACGTGCTGGGACGGCACGCCCAGCCGCAGGTCGCCGCCTACTCCGCGGCCTGCGCGGTGCAGAACCTGTGGCTGGCCGCCCGGGCCGAGGGCCTCGGCGTGGGCTGGGTCAGCTTCTTCGGCGAGCGGGATCTGGCCGCCGCCCTGGACCTGCCCGCCCACCTGGAGGTCATCGCCTACCTGTGCGTGGGCTACGTCGAGGAGTTCCCGCCCGCCCCGGAACTGGTGCTGTCCGGCTGGGCGCAGCGCCGCCCGCTGGCCTGGGCGGTGCACGACGGCGCGTGGGGCCGCCGCGGCCTGCCCGGCGAGCCGCCCGCCCGGCTGCTGGCCGACACGGCCGCCGCCGTCCGGCCACCGGACGCCGAGGCTGCCGCGCAGGCCCGGGAACGGCAGGAGACACTGACCAAGCCGCCTGGCTCGCTGGGCGTGCTGGAGTCGGTGTCGGTGCAGCTGGCCGGGATCGCCGGGGAGTGCCCGCCGCCGCTGCCCGAGCCCGCCGTGGTGGCCGTGTTCGCCGCCGACCACGGGGTGCACGCCCAGGGCGTCACCCCCTGGCCGCAGGAGGTCACCGCGCAGATGGTGGCCAACTTCCTGGCCTCCGGGGCGGTGGTCAACGCGGTGGCCGCGCAGGCCGGGGCCGAGGTGTGCGTGGTCGACGTGGGCGTGGCGGCCGAGCTGCCGGCCGCCCCGGGGCTGCTGCCCCGCAAGGTCCGCGCGGGTACCGCGGACATGACCGCGGGGCCGGCCATGAGCCGGGCCGAGGCCGAGCGGGCCGTGGAGACCGGCATCGAGACCGCCCGGGACCTGGTCGCCGCGGGCAACCGCTGCCTGCTCACCGGGGACATGGGCATCGCCAACACGACCGCGTCGGCCGCGCTGATCGCCGTGTTCACCGGGGCCGACCCGGCCGAGGTGACCGGGCGCGGCACCGGCATCGATGACCCGACGCTGGCCCGCAAGGTGGACGTGGTGCGCCGGGCGCTGGAGCGGCACCGTCCCGACCCGGCCGACCCGCTGGGCGTGCTCGCCGCGGTCGGCGGGCTGGAGCACGCCGCGCTGGCCGGGTTCATCCTGGGCGGCGCGGCGCTGCGGGTCCCGGTGATCCTGGACGGCGTCATCGCCTGCGCGGCGGCGCTGGCCGCCCGGGCGTTCGCCCCGGACGTGACGGCCGCGCTGATCGCCGGGCACCTGTCCACCGAGCCGGGGGCCCGCCGGGCCCTCGCCGCGCTCGGCCTGCGCCCGCTGCTCGACCTGGAGCTGCGGCTCGGCGAGGGCTCCGGGGCGGCCCTCGCGCTGCCGGTGGTCACCGCGGCCGCCCGGGTGCTGCGCGACGTCGCCACCTTCGACAGCGCGGGCGTGTCCGGGGAGAAGGCGTGAACCGGCCCGGCCCCGAGCGGCTGCGGCGGCGCCCCCGGGCCGAACGCGTCCTGGTGCTCGGCGGGGCCCGGTCCGGCAAGTCGATGGCCGCCGAGCGGATGCTGGCCGACGCGTCCCGGGTCGAGTACGTAGCCACCGGGGCCAAGCCGTCGGCCGCGGACCTGGACTGGGCGGCCAAGGTGCGGGCGCACCAGAAGCGGCGCCCGCGCCACTGGACCACGATCGAGACGCTGGACCTGGAGCCGGTGCTGACCGCGCCGGGCCGATCCCCGGCCGAGCTGGCCGTCCCGGTGCTGATCGAGTGCCTGTCCACCTGGCTGGCCCGGGTCATGGAGCGGTCCGGGCTGTGGGACGGCCGGCCCGGCGCCGACGAGGAAGTGGCCAAGCTCATGGACCAGCTGGCCGACGCGTGGCGGGCCAGCACCCGGCCGGTCATCGCGGTCAGCAACGAGATCGGCTCTGGAGTGGTGCCGGGGACGGTGAGCGGGATCCGGTTCCGCGACGAGCTGGGTGCGCTCAACGCCCGGATCGCCGCCGAGTCCCAGCAGGTGTGGCACTGCGTGGCCGGCATCCCGCAGCGCCTCAAATGACCCCCGATCGGGCCGCTCCCGTTCCGGGGCCCCGCGCTTCCGGTCAGGCCGCTTATCCCGGGTCGGCGCGGGGCGGAGCCGGGCAGTGAGCCGGAACCAGCCGGGGTGGCGGGTGGCGCTGAGCCTGTTCACCGTGCTGCCCGCCGGGGCGGCCCGGGACCTCGGCGAAGGGGCGGCCGCCCGGGCGGCCTACTGGCTGCCCGCCGTCGGGCTGCTGCTCGGAGTGGTGGCAGCGGGCGGGATGGTTCTCGTTCGGCGCGGTGGGGTTGATTCTGGGCGGCAGTTGCTCGGCGCGGCGGTCGCGGTCGCGCTGCTGGGCGGGCTGACCGGGGGGCTCCACCTCGATGGCCTGGCCGACACTGCGGACGGGCTGGGCAGCCGCCGCCCGGCCGGGGCGGCACTGGCCATCATGCGCCACTCCGACGTTGGGCCGCTCGGCGTGGCGGCGCTGGTCCTGGTGGTCCTCATGCAGGCCGCCGCGCTGGCGGCGCTGCCGCGCGGGCTCCCGGCGGCGGCCGGGCTGGTGCTGGCCGCGGTGACCGGCCGGGTGGCCATGCTGCTCGCCACCGGGGCGCCGGCCGCCCGGCCCGGCGGGTTCGGCGCGCTGGTGGCCGGGCAGACCTGGGCCGCCGGGCGGGCGGCCGCCGGGGCCGCGCTGCTCGCGGCGGCGCTGGGCGGCGGCCTGCTGGCCGGCGGCTGGCCGGCCGCGCTGCGCGCCCTGGCGGCGGCGCTGGCCGGGCTGCTGGCCGGGGCCGGGCTGCGGGCCGTCGCGCGGCGGCGGCTGGGCGGGATGACCGGCGACGTGTTCGGCGCGGTCAACGAGGTCGCCGTCACGGCGGTGCTGCTGGTCCTGGTGCTGTGTTAGCCCCGGGGGGACGACCCCCCGAACCCCCCGGGATCACCGGCTCAGCGAGACCCTCCTGCGTCGGGCCTCCCTTCGCCGGTCAATAGCCCCGGGGGGACGACCCCCCGAACCCCCCGGGATCACCGGCTCAGCGAGACCCTCCTGCGTCGGGCCTCCCTTCGCCGGTCAATAGCCCCGGGGGGACGACCCCCCGAACCCCCCGGGATCACCGGCTCAGCGAGACCCTCCTGCGTCGGGCCTCCCTTCGCCGGTCAATAGCCCCGGGGGGACGACCCCCCGAACCCCCCGGGATCACCGGCTCAGCGAGACCCTCCTGCGTCGGGCCTCCCTTCGCCGGTCAATAGCCCCGGGGGGACGACCCCCCGAACCCCCCGGGATCACCGGCTCAGCGAGACCCTCCTGCGTCGGGCCTCCCTTCGCCGGGGTCAATGGGCCGCTCGGGGGAGCTACCGGGCGAGCAGGGCGATCGCCACGTACTGGCAGGTGGCGGCGGCGCAGACGAAGGCGTGGAAGACCTCGTGATAACCGAACACGGACGGCACCGGGTCGGGCCGGCGCCAGTGGTAGCACAGCGCGCCCGCGGTGTAGAGCAGGCCGCCGCCCAGCATCAGCGCGCCTGGTAGCGGGCCGGCCCGCAGCCATACCGCGGGCAGCGCCATCGCGGCCACCCAGCCAAGCGCCAGGAAGGTGCCGCCGACCAGCCGTTCTGGCGCGTTCATCCAGGTCATGTGGATGCCGGCGGCCGTCAGGGTGAGCGCCCAGAGCGCGATCAGGCCGGCCACCCCGGCCACGCCACCGACCGCCAGCACGAAGACGGGGGTGGCCGTCCCGGCGATGCAGAAGAAGATCATCGCGTGGTCGAGTCGCTGGAGCCGGGCGCGCCAGGTCTCGTCCCAGGTCCCGCAGTGGTAGACGGCGCTGGCGCCGAACAGGGCGCTGATGCTGGCCGCGTACCCGCCGAGGGCGGCGAGCGCGGCGCCGCCGTGCGCGCTGGCCAGCAGCACCGCCGTGGCGACGATGGAAGCGGCGAACCAGAGCAGGTGCAGCCAGCCGCGCATCACCGGCTTGGCGTAGTGCACCTGGCGCCGGTGGTCATAAAACAGGCCCGGGACGGCCGCGGTGACCCCGGCTGCGGCGACCGCGGTGACCGGAGTGGCCGCAGCTAGGGATGTGGGGGTGGGGACCGGAGTGGCCGCGCCCAGGAATGTGGGGGCGGTGACTGGAGTGGCCGCAGCCGCTGGGGCGGCGGTGACGGGGACGGGGGGCAGCCGGGTGGCTGGTGGCGAGCCGTGGCCCGCGGGATCCGTGACGCTCACTGGCGCCTCCTTTGCCGGGCTGCTATCACTAAGCCCCGCTACAGCCAGGGGAAACCAGTGTCACCCAAGTTCCGCGTGTTTTGTGCCCTGAAGGGGTTATTTCCGGTCACTCATCCGGGGGATCCGCTGCCCAGGACGGTGCTTGCCCCGGCGCTGGCGCCGTCGGGCACCAGCCGGGCATCGCGGCTGGCTCAACAACCGTGCGCAGAAGGGCGGCACGGCGGCGCCCAGAGTGCACGAACTATCGCCAAACGACCCGTGGAGCAGGCGGTCACGCCGTGGGCAGCCGGGAGAGTGGGAACGGGGGGGTCAGCCGCAGGTCCACGTTCCGGTCGGTGAACCGCCCGGCCCGGCCCGGGTGCGGGCCGTCGAACGGGATGTTGGCGGCCAGTTCACGGTGCAGCGCGGCCAGGTCGGCACTGGTCCGTAGCGACCGTGGCGCCAGTGGTGTGTCGTGGTTGACCATGGTGCAGACGATGGAGAGCTGGCCACCCCGGTCGGTGAGCTCCACGATCCGGGTCTGGCATGGCCAGTCGATCACAGCGCAGGTAGTGACCTCCCAGAACCCCCGCCGGGGGTCGTCCGGGTCGCGCCGCGCCCGGACGGTGTTGGTGTGCGTGTGCCCGTTGAGCCAGAGCACCACATTGGGGAAGCGGTGCAGTAGCGCGACCAGCTCACCAGCGGGCAGCAGCGGCTCGCCGCCGGGGCCGGGATGCGGGCCGCGGGTGTTGGTCAGCGTGTCCACCCCATGGTGGGAGAACAGGACGACCAGCCGGTCCTCGGCCCCCGAGCGGACCGGCTGCCCGGCCGGGCTGCGGTAGGCCGAATGCACTTCGGCCAGCCGCGCCTCCAGCCAGGCCGCCTGGGTCTGGCCCAGGCACCCGTCGGCCCCGCCGGCCAGGCAGTTGGTGTCCAGCGCGATGAACCGGGCCGCCGGGGTGTCATAGACGTAGTAGGCGGTGCCGTCCAGCCGGTTCCGCTCGGTGAAGCCGTGCCCGGCCGGCCGGGCGCTGGGATGGAAGTGCGCGGCGACGAAGTCCCGGCGGGTGACCGGCCGCCGGGCCGGGTCGGCCGGGACGGTACGGGACGGCCCGGCCATGAACGCCTCGGGGCGGACCGTGAACAGCTCCAGAGCCCCGTCGGCGTCGAAGCCGTCCGGCAGGGCCAGCGGCTTCCGGTCGCCGACCAGGGCGGCCGCCAGGCCTGGTGTGGCGGTGCCGACCCCCTGGTTGAGCGCTTCGTGGTTGCCGAAGCAGGACAGCCAGGGAATGGCCAGCCCGGGAGCGCGCAGCGGCCGCATGGCCGCCTCCAGCAGCCCAGGAATGTGCGGGAAGCCGAACTCGCGGCGGAAGAAGTCAGGGCCGCCGGGCCCGGGGCCGTCCGGCTTCCAGAAGATGTCGTCGGGCCAGTCCACCGCCTGGACCCCGGTGTAACCTGACCCGCCGGAATTCGGCCGCGCCACGCCGCCGTCGAACAGGGCCAGGAACAGCTGCACCTCGTTCCATTGCGCGTTGTCAACGGCGTCCCCGGTGGTCACGGCCAGCTCCAGCGGCTGGCCGGCGGCCGGGCCGTGCAGCCCGTTGACCGTGCGCACCATCGCCTCGACGGCGTGGATGTTGACCGCCTCCTGCGGGCGCTGCACCGGCACCAGCCCGGCGAACCGGTGGTCGGCGAAGTAGCGGTTGAGGAACTCGAACCGGGTCGGTGACTGCACGTCCGCCAGCTGCAGGTCGGTGATGTGCACCAGGCAGGCCAGCGGCCGTGCCGCGCTGGCCGTCGTGCCCGTCGTGCCCGCTGCGGCCGGCTCGAAGTCCTCGCGCACCACGTGGGCTTCGCCGTCGATGAACTCCACCGCGCGGTACGCGGAACTGGCCCCCCGGCGCAGCACGGTCCCCGCTTCCAGCCGTCGTGCGGTGGTCAGCGGCGGGGGTGCGCCGCTCAAGCGTCGCTCGCAGCCGACGCGTCGGCGGGGGAGACCAGCACCGGGTCCGGCCGGATGGTCAGCGCCACCCGTCTGCCCGCTACCAGCTCGCTCGCCTCCGACGTCGGCAACTGCGCCATGATCGTCGTATCGCCCAAGTCCACGCTGACCCGGCTGGTCGCGCCCAGGAAGGTGATCGCGATCACCGTGCCGGCCAGCGGCCCCGAGTCGGCCGACTCGTCCCGGGCCAGGCTGACGGCCTCCGGCCGGACCAGCGCCGTCACCGGCCCGGCGGGCGTGCCGAGGTCCACCACCGGCAGGTCCCGGCCGCGCACCGTCACCACCGAGCCGTTGACCGTCCCGGCCAGCCGGTTGGTCAGCCCGACGAACTCGGCCACGAACGGGGTGGCCGGCCGGGTGTAGACCTCGGTGGGCGGGGCGAGCTGCTCCAGGCGCCCGTCACGCATGACGCCGACCCGGTCGGCGATGGCCAGCGCCTCCTCCTGGTCGTGCGTGACGAACAAGGTGGTGATGCCCACGTCCAGCTGGATACGCCGGATCTGGTCCCGCAACTGCGCCCGGACCTTGGCATCCAGCGCCGACAGCGGCTCGTCCAGCAGCAGCACCTGGGGCTGGATGGCCAGCGCCCGGGCCAGCGCCACGCGCTGCTGCTGGCCGCCGGACAGCTGGTGGGCGTAGCGCCCCGCCTGCTCGGACAGCCCGACCAGGTCGAGCATCTCCAGGGCCCGGCGCTCCCGCTCGGCCTTTGCCATCCGGCGCAGCCGCAGCCCGAAGGCCACGTTCTGCGCCACGGTCATGTGCGGGAACAGCGAGTAGGCCTGGAACACCATGCCCATGTCGCGTTTGCTGGCCGACAGCCGGGTGATGTCCCGGCCGGCCACGGTGACCGTCCCGGCGTCCGCGTCCTCCAGCCCGGCCAGCAGCCGCAGCGTCGTGGTCTTGCCGCAGCCGGAGGGCCCCAGCAGCGCGACCAGCTCACCGGGCTGCAGGGTCAGGTCCAGGCCGTCCAGGGCCACGACCGGACCGTAGCGGCGGGTCAGTCCCTCCAGCCGGACCTCGACGGCGGTCCTGGTGGTGGCGCCATGGGCGCTGGTGACTGGTGAGCTCACGGGTGATACCTCATCCCCGGCGCCGCTGGCGGCCGGCATAGGACAGGATCGTCAACAGGACGAAGGCGAACAGCAGCGACGCCAAGGAGGTCGAGAAGATGACTCCGGCGTTCGGCGTGTTCCGGCTGATGGAGTACAGGGTCGGCTGCAGCGTGTTGAACAGCAGCAGGTAGGCGATGGTGAACTCGCCGAGCACCAGCGCACCGGTCAGCAGCAGCGCGTTCAGGATGCCCTGCCACATGTTCGGCGCGATCACCCGGAACATCACCGTGAACCAGCTGGCGCCCAGGCTCCGGGCCGCCTCGGCCAGCGTCACGGCGTCGATCGCGTTCAGCCCCGACGACAGCGCCCGGTAGGCGTAGGGCAGCGCCAGGATGACGTAGACCCAGAACAGCTGCAGGGCCGACAGGCTGTAGTGCTGGATCCGGTTGTAGACCGAGCCCAGGCCGACCACCAGGGCGATGGCCGGGATGACGAGCGGCAGCAGGCAGAGGAACTCGAAGGTCCGGCTGATCCACTGCACCCGCAGCTTGATCCAGATCATCGTCGGCAGCAGCAGCAGGATCATCACGATGCTGGTGATGACGGCCAGTTCCAGGGTGAGTTCCACGCCGTTGAGCAGCCCGGGGGAGGACACGATCTGCTTCCAGGCGGTCACTGACCAGGTGCCGAGCTTGCTCCCTTCCAGCGAGTAGCGGAGCAGCGCCAGCATCGGCAGCACGACGAACAGGCCGAACACGGTGAACACCACGTAGCGGAAGGCGTTCAGCCGGCGCCGGCGGCGGCGCTGCATGGCCTGCGGGCCGCGGGTGGCCGGCCCGGCCAGCGGCGCCTCGCCCAGGGCCGTTACCGCAGCCATCGGGCCGCCCTCCGCTGCAGCAGCGCGTACCCGGTCATGACGACCGCCACCATGACGATCATGCCGAACGCGAGCACGGCGCCCGCGTCCACGTTGGCCAGCCCGACCTCGCTGGACAGCGCGGTGCTGATGGCCTGCGGCACGGTGTAGGCGATCTGGTTCTCCCAGGCCTGGATGGTTGCGAACGCGGACAGGGCGTTGGCGAACAGCAGCAGGAACGCGCCGAAAAAGGCCGGGGCCAGCAGCGGGCCGCCCACGTAGCGCCAGTACTGCCAGGTCGAGGAGCCCAGGCTCTCCGACGCCTCCCGCCACTGGAGCTTCAGCCCGTCGATGGCGGGCAGGAAGACCAGCACCATGAGCGGCACCTGGAAATAGGTGTAGATCAGGGTGATGCCCCACGGGAAGCTGTAGTACCAGCCGGCGTGAAACAGCAGGCCGGCCGGGCCGATCAGCGCCTGGAACGCGAAGGCCAGCGTGACCCCGCCGAACTGGGCCAGCACACCCGACCCGGCCAGCGCGAAGCGGCGCACCGCCCCGTTCGGGTTGCCTGAGGCGACGGCGTACGCCACCAGCGCCCCGAACACTGCACCGGCCACGGCGGACAGCAGGCACAGCTTGAACGACCCGAGGAACCAACTGCGGGCGACCGGGCTCCACAGGGTGGACACGCTGCCGAAGTTCCAGGTTCCGCTGGGGTTCTTGAAGGCATCGACGACCAGGATGCCGGTCGGCCAGAGCAGGAACACTCCCACGTAGGCCAGGAAGGGCACCGTCCCCAGCCAGGCCGGAGCGCGAAGCCGGCGCCCGGCCCGCAGGGGCCGGGCGCCGGCCTCGGTCGTCGTCGCAGCGACGGTCACGGCCCTCCCCTGCTAGCTGACGGCCTTGGACCAGTTGGCGGCCAGGTAGTTGGCCGCGCTCGTCGCCTGGCCCTGGGTCAGGAACACCGGGGTGCCGCTGATCGCGGGCAGCTTCGAGGCCGCCGACTTGTCGATGGAGCCGTTACTGGTCATCGTGGCCTGCTCGACCGGCCGGGCCCCGCCCTGCAGCCAGAGGTTCTGCCCGCCGTCGCTGGCCTGGGAGTAGAGGAACTCCTCCCACAGCCGGGCCGCCGCCGGGTGCGGCGCGCTCTTGTTGATGGCCTGGTTGTAGTAACCGCCGAGCACCGCGTTGCTCGGGATGAACACCTTCCAGTTGGACACCCCGACATAACTGGGCAGGTTCAGGTAGTCCCAGTTGAACACCACCGGGGTGGACCCGGACTTGATGGTGGCGCCGGTCGCCTGCACAGGGGAGAAGTTACCCTTCGCCTTGAGCTCGTGGAAGAAGTTGACGCCCTTGGAGATGTCGCCGGCCGAGCCGCCCTCGGCCAGGTTGGCCATCATGACGCCGTTCAGGGCGGCGTTCGCCGCGGTCGGGTTGCCGTTCAGCGCGACCGCGTTCTTGAACTTCGGCCCCATCAGCTGGCTCAGCGAGGTGATCGTGCCGAACTTGCTGGAGTAGCCGACCGCCATGTACCCGCCGTAGTCGTTGTACCAGAGGCCGTTCGCGTCCTTCTGCGCGGCCGGGATGGCCGACCAGGTGCTCACCTTGTACGGCGTGAACAGGCTGGTGCTGGCCAGCGCGACTGAGCCGCCGACATCCACCACATCGGGCGCGGCCGCGGTGCCATTCTTCTGCTTGATGGTGTCCACTTCCTGCTGGCTCGACCCGTCCGGCAGGGCGGAATTCACCTTGATGCCGTACTTCTGGCTGAAGGTCTTGATGATGGTGCCGTAATTGGCCCACGTCGGTGGGAGCGCAATGACGTTGAGCTGGCCCTCTTTCTTGGCCGCGGCAATGAGCTTGCTCATGCCGCCGCCGGCCGCGGCCGACGTGGCCGTGCCCCAGTTCGTGCTGCCGCTGGAGGATGAGGGTGAACCTGATGAGCACCCGGCGGCCAGCAGGGCCAGTGCCGCGGCCCCGGCCAAGGTGAAGCGATAGGGAGTTTTCACCGAATGCCTCCTGTATTGCCTTCGCGGTTTGCGCGGGCCGGCGCCGGAAATGACTTGGCTGCCCCAGTGCCCAGGAGGTTGGCGGACCCCCCCGCGAACACCACCCGACAAAGGACTAAAACGTTTTGTTTTGCGGGTATGCTGGCCCAGCCGCCGCGCAGGTGTCAAGGGGCGTTACCGAGTTGACGCGCGGGCGCTAACTCGTGTTAACCGGGCGGCTGGCGCGTGCGCTCGGCTGGTTACCGGCTGCTGCACCGAGGCCCGCTTGACCAGGTGAACCGGGGTCAGATAGTCGTCCGCGGCGGCCATGCCGAGCAGCCGCCGCATGAGCGCGCGGCCCATTTCCTCCCGGTCCAGCGAGATGGTGGCCAGCGGCGGGTCGAGCAGTTCCGATGTGGCCAGGTCATCATGCCCGACGACCGAGAGATCCGGCCCGATCCGCAGCCCGAGATCCCGGGCGGCCTTGTACACCGCGTGCGCGGTGTAGTCGGAGTTGGTGATGACCGCGGTCGGCGCGTCCGGCCCGGTCAGCCGGGCCGCCACGGCCCGCTGCACGTCAGGGATGGTCAGCGGGGAGTACATGATGCTGCCGCACAGCGCCTGGGCCCGGCAGCAGCGGCGGAAGTGGCGCAGCCGGTCCGGGTCGGCCATCAGGCTGCGCGGGGCGGACAGGAACGCCACCGAGCTGTGCCCGAGTTCGGCCAGCCAGCGCATCGGCAGTTCCACGGCCGCGCTGTTGTCCGGGCGGACCCGGCTCACCCCGCTGGCCCCGGGGGCCGACGCGTTGACCACCACGACGGGCGTGCCCGGCCGCAGTTCCTGCCACAGCCCGATCGACTCGCCGGTGGCCACCGGGGCGATGGCCAGCCCGGCCAGCCGCTGGCCGGCGATCTCCTGCACAAGCGCCCGTTCCCGGTCCAGCGAATAGCGCGAGTCCAGGGCCAGCAGCGTGGCGCCCGCTTCCCCGGCCACCTCCTCGGCTCCGGTGAGCACCTCGATGAAGAAGGGGTTGGCCAAGTTGCGGATCACGAACCCGTAGGTGCTGGTGCGGCCGCGGCGCAGCGCCTGCGCCTGCGGGTTGGCCCGGTAACCGAGTTCCCGGGCCGCGGCCACGATCCGGCGCCGGGTCTCCTCCGCCACGCCCGGCTGGCCGTTGAGCGCGAAGCTGGCCGACGTCACCGACACGCCGGCCAGCCGCGCCACGTCGCGGATGCCAACCGGCCGCCGCACCCCGTCCTGGTGACTCGCCATGACCGTCCCCGCAGCCAGCACCGGCTGCTCCGCCCGCGGCTAGACGGCCCGGGGCTCCGGAACCTCCGCCGCCGATCACTTACCTTGGCTGAGCCGGGGCCGGTAAGGCAAGCACGGCCGCGCCCTGACCGGGAAACCCGCGCCGGCGATCCGGCGACTTCGGGATGTCGGAGGGGCCGGGTAGCGTGGTCCCATCGGGCCTGCTGAGGGAGGGTGGATGCCATGGCCGACACCGGAACGGTCTCCTACGACCTGGAACTGCACCGTGGGGAACTGACCGGCTACTGCTACCGGATGCTGGGTTCGGCCCACGATGCCGACGACGCCGTGCAGGACACCATGGTCCGCGCCTGGCAGGCGTTCGACCGGTTCGAGGGCCGCTCGGCCGTGCGGTCCTGGCTGTACCGCATCGCCACCAACGTGTGCCTGGACATGCTGCGCAGCCGCCAGCGCCGGGCCCTGCCGATGGACCTGTCCGCCCCGGTGCCGGCCACCACGGAGCCGGTGGCCACGCGGCCCGAGGCGACGTGGGTCGAGCCGCTGCCGGGAGACGGGATCCCGGCCGGCGACACCGACCCGGCCGGCCGGGCGGTGCTCCAGGAGAGCATCCGCCTCGCTTTCGTCGCCGCGCTGCAGCACCTGCCGCCGCGTCAGCGGGCCGTGCTCATCCTGCGCGACGTGCTCTGCTGGCATGCCGCCGAAGTAGCCGACCTGCTCGGCACCACGGTCGTGTCGGTGAACAGCGCGCTGCAGCGGGCCCGGGCGGCAATGCCGGCCAGCGAGCCGCCGCCGGCCTCCGGCGGCCTGTCCGACCAAGATCGCGACCTGCTCGACCGCTACCTCGACGCCTTCCAGCGCTACGACATCGACACCCTGGTCACACTGCTGCACGAGGACGCCAGCATGTCGATGCCGCCGTTCGAGCTGTGGCTGCGAGGCCGCGAGGAGGTGCGGGCCTGGCATCTGGGGCACGGCGTCGGCTGCCAGGGGTCCCGGCTCATCCCGGTCACCGCCAACGGCATGCCCGGGTTCGCCCAGTACCGGCGCAGCGAGGAGGGCCCGGGTCACGTGCGGTGGGGCATCCAGGTGCTCGAGCTGCGCGACGGCCGGATCAGCCACCTGCACGCGTTCCTGGACAACGGCCTGGCCGGCGGGGACGGCAGCCTGTTCACCCGCTTCGGCCTGCCGTCGGTGCTGGACTGACGCCGCGGCCGGCGGCGGTGGCTGCCCGGGGCCGGCGGCGGTTGGCCGCCGGCGAACCGCCGGCGGCCGCCGGCCGGCTCAGTGGGCTTCGGCCCGGGCCTCTTCGACGGTGAGTTCGGCCGCCGGGTCCGCTTCCAGCCGCTCCTCCGGGATCGGCTGGCCGCTGCGGACCGACCGCCCGTAGGTGCCTTCGGCGAGGCGCTGCTCGGCCCGGTCGAGGGCGGCGAGCCGGTCGCGCAGGCTCGCCGCGACAGCGTCGTCCACCCCCCCGGCGGCCAGCGACTGCGCCGGATCGGCGATGTCGCCGACCTCCTGCTCGCTCTCCCAGTCCTGCCGCAGCGCCGCCTCAGCCTCGGCCAGCAGGCCCTGCACCTCAGCCCGTTCGGCGCGCAGCCGCGCCCGGACCTGTTCCTTGTCCACTGGCTCTCCTTCCGCGCCGGCTCCTGGGTCCTGCCTACCCTACGGCCCGTCCCGGCTGGCCCGGTGCCCTACGGCCCGTCCCGGCCGGCCCGGTGCCGTACCCAGCGAAGCCCGCCCGGACCGCCGTGCTCAGTCGGGTGTGCTGCCCTCGGGGGCGAGCGCCCATTTCTGCTCGATCTTGCCGAACCGCCAGACCGCCAGGGCCACCACCCACGTGAGCACGAAGACACCGGCGATCACGAACCCGGCCTTGTTGATGTTGAAGCTGGCCAGCCAGGCCCAGCCGGGGCCGGTCAGGCTGTCTTCCTGGCCGAGCAGCCCAAGCACCTCCACGGCGCCGATGAACACGGCCACGAACACGGACAGCGCGGTGATGGTCAGGTTGTAGTACACCTTGCGGACCGGGCGGGCGAAGGCCCAGTCGTAGGCAAAGTTCATGAAGCAGCCGTCCGCGGTATCGAACAGGCTCATCCCGGCGGCGAACAGGATCGGCAGGGACAGCACCGCGTAGAACGGGAGGCCGCCGATGACCGCGCTCCCCGCGAGCACGAGGAAGGCGACCTCGGTAGCGGTGTCGAAGCCGAGGCCGAACAGGAAGCCGACCGGGTACATCTTCCACGGCGCATCGATCCGGCGGGCCAGCGGGCCGAGGAAGCGGTTCATCAGCCCGCGCTTGTTCAGCTGGTCCTCCAGTGCCGCATCGTCGTAGCGCCCGGAGCGCATCGCGCGGAACACCCGGACGATGCCGATCAGGATCGCCACGTTGATCGCGGCGATGAGGAACAGGAACGTGCCGGAGACGAGCGTGCCGATCACGTTGGTGGCGTGCTGCAGCGCCGAGTGCCCGTTGCGGACCTGGTCGTTCAGCGCGCGGATGCCGAAGTTCAGCAGGATCAGGAGGGCGAAGACCACGCTGGAATGGCCGAGCGAGAAGAAGAAGCCCACCGACAGCGGGCGCTTTCCCTCGCCGACCAGCTTGCGGGTGGTGTTGTCGATGGCCGCGATGTGGTCGGCGTCGAAGGCGTGCCGCATGCCGAGCGTGTAAGCGAGGATCCCGGTGGTGAAGCCGAAAGTCTCCGTCTTGCTGATGTGGTAATGCCCACTGACGGCCACGGCCAGCATCAGCCAGCCAGCCACGTGCAGGGCGGCCACCGTCACCAGCATGCCGCTGGCCCGGATCCACTCCCGCGGGGTCAGGCTGGACCGGATCGTCGCCAGCCTGGCGCGCGGATCGGCCATGGGTCGGGCACCTCCCGGGGAACTCCTGCTGTGAGCAGCCTAGAGATTGTTGCAACTTACTTGCAACAACGTATATGAGGTAGCTGCAGGAGCTTCACCGGGGACCGGCCGGCCGGGGCGCCGCTGGTCAGGCGGAGGCCCGGCCCGGCCAGGGCTTCGCCGGGCCCGGGACGCTGGTCAGGCGGGGGCGACGGTCAGGCGGGGGGCGACGGTCAGGCGGGGGCGACGGCGCTGCCTCCCGCCCCGGTCTGCCTGGCGACCTGGCGCTTGATCCGGGTCAGCATGGCGGCCATCCCGCGCAGCCGGAGCGGGCTGACCAGGTCGCCCAGCCCCAGCGAGGTGGTGAACTCGTCCGGCGTGGCCAGCACTTCCGCCGCGCTGAGCCCGTCCAGGCCGGTCCGCAAGATGCTGGCGAAGCCTCGCGTGGTGGGCGCCTCCGGCGGTGCGTCGAAGAACAGGTGCACCGTCTGGTCGCCGTCCACCTCCACCGCGAGGAACAGCGGGGACTGGCATTCCGGCACGGCCTCCAGCTGGTCATGGTCCTCGGCGTACCGGCCTGGCAGCGGGGGCAGTTCCGCGGAGAACTCCAGCAGCAACTGCAGTTTCTCCTTGCCCGGCACGGCCTCGAAGTCGTCCACGATGTCCTGCAGCCGGGGATTGAGCGTCCCGGTGGTCACGGATTCTCCCCTTTCTTGATCGGCACGCCGACGCTGTTGCCCCACTCGGTCCAGGACCCGTCGTAGTTGCGGACTTTCGGGTAGCCGAGCAGGTGGTGCAGCACGAACCAGGTGTGGCTGGACCGCTCGCCGATCCGGCAGTACACGATGACGTTATCGCCGGGGGTCAGCCTCGCCTCCCCGCCGTAGATGGCATCGAGTTCGTCGCGGCCGCGGAACGTCGCGTCCTCGGCCGCGGCCCGGGCCCACGGGATGTTCCGCGCGCCCGGGATGTGCCCGCCGCGCACCGCGCCTTCCTGCGGGTAATCCGGCATGTGCAGCAGTTCGCCGGTGTACTCGCCCGGGGAGCGCACGTCGATCATGGGCTGCCCCAGGTGCGCGCGGACCTGGGACCGGAAGGCCCGGAGGCGGGAGTCATCCCGCTGCACCTCCGGGTACTCGGCCGGGGCGGGCTTCGGCACGTCGGTGCTCAGCGGGCGGCCCTCAGCGATCCACTTGGCCCGGCCACCGTCGAGCAGCCGGACGTCCGGGTGGCCGAACAGCGAGCAGACCCACAGCGCGTAAGCCGCCCACCAGTTGTTCCGGTCGCCGTACAGCACCAGCGTGGTCTCCCGGGAAATCCCCTTCTCCGACATCAGCCGGGCAAACCCGGCGGCGTCCACATAGTCCCGGGTGAGCGGGTCGTTCAGCTCGGTGTGCCAGTCCAGCTTCACCGCGCCGGGGATGTGGCCGGTCTCGTACAGCAGCACGTCCTCATCGGACTCGGCGACGACCAGGCCGGGGTCGTCCAGGTGCTCAGCCAGCCAGTCCGTGCTGACCAGCAGCTGCGGATGGGCATACTCCTGGAATTTCGGCGTCGGGTCAGATGGCAGCGCCACGGTCAGCCTCACCTTCGTTGAGCGGCCGGCCCGCTCCACTGCGGGCGGCAGACGTCCCTGTCAGCAACGCGGCGACCCCCCTGGGCCTTCCCCGCCCGCGTGGTGCCTGCCATCCTGGGCAGGTGAGCCCGGGGGTCAGGTACTGCGTCACACCTGCGGGCTGCGTGGCGACCCTGCGGGCGGCGGCGCCAAGGGCGTGGAGCGTTAAGCGTGCTCAGGCCGCGGCGCGGAGGGCGGCGTCGGACAGCACCTCCCGGGCGGCGCGCACCCCGGAGGCCAGCGCGCCGTCCGTACGGACACCCCAGCCAGCCGGGCCACGGCACCGGCCGTGTACTCGTCCACGGCCCCACTCTGCCGCCTGACGCGGCGTGCGGGTCAAGCCCGGCGTTCAGCCCAGCTCGTGGCCGGTGGTGCTGTCCACGTGGCCGGGGATTTCGCCGTCATGCCGGTCGCCGGTGGTGGACGTCCCCGACGGCTCGAACATGAGGATCGACCCGCCCGGCGACGAGGGCTTGTGCTCGGTGCCCCGCGGCACCACGAACGTGTCGCCCTGGCTGAGCGTCACGGTGCGCACCACACCGTCCGTATCCCGCAGCGACACGTCGAAGCGCCCGTCCAGGACCAGGAAGAACTCGTCGGTGTCGTCGTGCACGTGCCAGACGTGCTCGCCCCGGGTGTGCGCGATCCGGACGTCGTAGTCGTTCATCCGGGCCACGATCCGCGGGCTGTACACATCCGCGAAGGAGGCGAGAGCGGCCGCCAGGTTCACCGGTTCGGTCATGGCACCACGGTAGGTCCCCGGGGACGGCTGCGGGAGGCCCTGGACCGGAGGGAGGCAGTACGGCGAACCATGCGTTGGGAAAAAGAATGGGCAGTAACCCATGACCTATTCTCATGGGTATGGACACGGATGCGCTGCGCTGGTTCCAGCAGGTCGCCGATGGCACCACCGTGACCGAGGTGAGCGAGCTGGAGCCAGTCACCCAGTCCGGGGTGTCGCGGGCGCTGGCCCGGCTAGAGGCCCAGGTCGGGACGCCGTTGCTGCGGCGGCAGGGACGGGTGCTGCGGCTGACCCACGCGGGCGCGGTGTTCAAACGGCACGTGGACGCGATGCTGCACCATCTCGACGACGGCATCGCCGCGGTGAACGAGCTGATCGACCCGGACACCGGCACGGTCGCGCTCGCCTTCCAGCACTCACTGGGCACCTGGCTGGTGCCCAACCTGGTGCACAGTTTCCGGGTGAGCCACCCGAACGTACGGTTCCAGCTCACCCAGGTGCGGGACGAGGTGCACGCCGGAGCCCTCGACGACGGCCGTGCCGACCTGGAGATCGGCACCCGGCGGGGGCGCAGCCCGGGCATCCGGACCCGGCTGATCGCGATCGAGCCGCTGCGGCTGGCGCTCCGGCGTGATCATCCGCTGGCGGCCCGGAAGCAGGCCGGGCTGGCCGAGGTGGCCGACGAGCCGTTCGTCAGCCTGCGGCCCACCTCCGCGCTGCGCCAGCTGGGCGACGAGCTGTGCGAGCGGGCCGGGTTCCAGCCGGAGGTGGTGTTCGAGGGTGATGACCTGTCCACCGTGCGCGGTTTCGTGGCGGCCGGGCTGGGCGTCGCCATCGTCCCGGCGCCGCGGGCCGGCACGCTGGAGGCGGCGGCCGGGCCGCTGGCGTACTGCGAGATCACCGACCCGGGGGCGGTCCGGGAGCTGACCCTGGCCTGGTCGGCCGAGCGGCGGCTGCTGCCCGCCGCGGACCTGTTCCGGCGGCATGTCATGCGCCGGGCCAGCGCGGGCCAGGTGCCGGCGCTGTCCCCGGTGCTGCGGGGACCGGATTCCTGAGTCTGCCCGCCGCGGCCGGATGGTGCGATCATCGTGGGGGCGGCCGCCGAGGCCGCCGGGGGAAGGTGCGTCATGGACAAGGACCTGGCCGGCCAGGTGGCCGACATCGCCCAGCGGGTGGTCGCCAGCGGGGCGATCTCGGCCAACGGGCACGGCAACGTCAGTATCCGGGTGCCGGGAGCGGCGGAGATGTACTTCACCGCCGGCCCGTCGCTGCGCGGTCACCCGGTGTCCGCGGTGGTGCGGGTGGGCCTGGACGGCACCTTGCTGGAAGGGGACCTGCCGCCGATCCAGGGGGCGGTGGTGGCGATGCACACGGCCATGTACGCGGATAATCCCGAGGTCGGCTGCGTGGTGCACACCCACTCGCCGTACGCCACCGCGTACGCCGTGGCGCAGCGCCCGATCGGGTGCTGGGTGGAGGCGCTGGCCATGTTCGGGCTGCCCGACGGCGTGCCGGTGGCTGGTTACGGGCCGCGCGGGTCGGCCGAGGCCATCGCCAGCATCCGCGCCGCGGTCCGCCCGGGGGTGCCGGCCGTGCTGCTGGCCAACCACGGTGTGCTGGTGTTCCACCGCACCCCGGAGCTGGCCATCCTGGTCGGCGGGGTGGTGGAGGAGGCCGCCCAGGCGGGGATCAACGCGGCCCCGCTCGGCGGCCCCGCCGAGATCCCGGACGGGATGCGCGCGGCGGCGCTGCAGCGCGCCATGACCTTCGACAGCCAGGGCACGGTGCACGCGTAAGGCCGGCTGATCACCAGCCCCGGTACGCACTGGTGGCCGGGCCGCGTGCGCGGCCCGGCCACCAGCCACATCCGGCCGAGAGCGGGGACTGACCGGCCGGAGGCGGTAACTGCGGAACTTGCGGGAACCAGGAACTAGAAGTGGGTCGGCCCGGTGCCGGTGGGCACCGCGGCGGGCGTGGTGGCCGGGGTGGTCGCCGGGGCGGCCGCTGAGGGGGTGGGCGTCGCCACCGGGGTGGTCGGCTGCACCGCCATCACGCCAGGCGTGAACGGCGGGTGCCGCAGGCGGAAGTGCGACACCAGCAGGCCGTCGGTGTTGCCCGCCGCGTCGGTGTAGAAGCCGACCAGGTCACCGGCGTTGTTGATGCCGTTCAGCGTGGTGGTGCCGGAGCCCTGCCGGGGGTTGATAGTGGCGAAGCCGTGGTGCCACGGGGCCCAGACGAAGCCGAACGTCTTGGCCGCGTCGCCGGACCCGACCGTGTAGGTGCCGACGACCTCGCGGTGGTTGTTGATGCCGAAGGCCATCGTGGCGGCCGCGCCCGGGACGGTGAGCCGGACCAGGCGGCCGTTCCGCTCCCGCAGGAAGGCGTGCACGCCGCCGCGCGGCCCGGTGTAGAAGCCGGCGATGTCGCCGCGGTTGTTGATGCCGGACGCGGTCACGCTGGTGGCGTGGGGCACCCGGACCCGGGCGAACCGGTGGCGGGGGATGCTGTAGGCGTACCCGTGCGCGTTGCCCTGGGCATCGTTGTAGAAGCCGACGGCCACGTCGTGATCGTTGACCCCCAGCAGCTGGTTCACCGGCGGGTTGGCATTGCTGGCGGTCGGGAAGTTGACGTTGAAGAAACGCCCGTGCCAGGTGTAGAAGCCGAAGTTATTGTTCGTCTGGCTGGCCGTATTCTGGCTGGACCAGAAACCGACGGTTACGCCGGTGTTGTTGAGCCCGACGACCTGGGTCTGCACCGCGGTCGGCACATTCTCGTTGACGAACAGCGAGTCGCGGTGGACCAGCAGGTAGCCCTTGTTCGGGTGGCCCGCGGCACCGGAGCCGAAGTAGCCGGCGATCTGGCCGCGGTCGTTGATGCCCAGCAGCTGGTTGAACGTGGGATCGTTCTGGTTATCGATCTTGTTGAATACCCAGTGGTGACCGTAGCTCCAGCTGCGCCCGTGGTGGCCGCCCCGCGCGTGCGCAGAGCTGGCGGAGAGGCTGATCGATCCGTGGCTGCTGGTCGCGACCACACCACCCGCGATACCACCCGCGGCGACGGCGGCAATACCCAGCGCCGCCACTACTGCCCGCCGGCTCATGCCGCACGCACCATTCTGAGCTGCTGCCCGGTCGCACTGTCCTGGTCGTATCGTGTCCTCACGAAAGATCCCTTTCCGTGCTTGTGATCACGGCGCTAGAACTCATTGCCGCCATGACGTTAGTGGCGGGCCGGGGCAATCAGTAGTGAGTCGGGCCCGGGGTCCGCAGACCGTAATATTCCGCCCCTGGCCGGGGGCTCCCGTCCGCGACCGCGCGGGGCGGCTACTGAAAGCCGTCATCCCGAATACAGACGGTGAGCGGGTTCGGCCGCCCCGAGGCGGAGCACGCGGCCACATCGGGTGGGAGGGCATGCGGCCACATCGGGTGGGAGGGCATGCGGCCACATCAGGTGGGGGGGCACGCGGCCACATCGGGTGGGGAGCACGCGGCCACATCGAGTGGAATCAACCGTGGGTAGCTGGGCAGCGGTATTCGGGTGGGCGGACCGGGCCCGGCTGCGGGCCGTGCGGCCGCCCCGACTGGAGGGACGCAGATATGGCAAACGAGCTTGACGGCCGCCGGATTGCCTTCGTGATCGCCAACGAGGGCGCCGAGCAGGTCGAACTCACCAAGCCCTGGGAAGCGGTCCAGCAGGCCGGGGGGACACCCGAGCTGCTCGCGCCCAAGCCCGGGACGGCCCAGGCCTTCAACCACCTGGACAAGGGCGACACCTTCCCGGTCACCAAGCCGGTGGGCGAGGCCGACCCGGCCGACTACGACGCCCTGGTGCTGCCGGGGGGCGTGGCCAACCCCGACCAGCTGCGGATGGTGCCCGAGGCGGTGCGGTTCGTCCGCGCGATGTTCCAGGCGGGCAAGCCCGCCGCGGTCATCTGCCACGGCCCGTGGACGGTCGTGGAGGCGGACGAGGTCCGCGGCCGGACTCTCACGTCCTGGCCGAGCCTGCAGACCGACATCCGCAATGCGGGCGGCACCTGGGTCGACACCGAGGTGCACGTCTGCACGAACGGCCCGAACGTGCTCATCACCAGCCGCAAGCCCGATGACCTGCCGGCTTTCTGCCGGAAGCTGGTGGAGCAGTTCCAGCAGCAGATGCAGACGGCCTGACCCGCCGTTGCCGGTTTCACCCGGCCTGGCCCGCGGCCGCGGGCCAGGCCGGCGCATGACCGGGGGCAGCCGCGGCGGGCCTGGCCCGGCTGTGCCGGTTGGCCGCAGCCGGGGCGGATGTGCGCCACCTCGATGGGTATCAGCAACCTTTGCGGGTAGCAATAGTGACGTTTCCAGGTATCATCCTGTACCCCTGGGGGTGTTGACGCAGTGGCCGTCGAGGCCGGCTCCGTGGTAGCGGGTCAGCAGGGCCAGGTCGTCCAGTTCTACGGCCGGGACGAGGAACTGACGTCGGCCGTCGCGGGGTACCTGGCCCGGGCGCTCACGGCTGGGGGCTCGGCCGTACTGGCGGCCACCCCGGCCCACTGCGAGGCGATTCTGGACGCGCTCACGGCGGCGGGCCACCCGGCCGGGGCGGCCGAGCAGGACGGCCGGCTGCGGTGCCTCGATGCCGAGCAGTTGCTCAGCCGGTTCGTTACCGGCGGCCGGGTGGACCCGGCCGCCTTCGAAGCCGAGGTTGGGCCGCCGGTCCGCCCGGTGGCTGTGCGGCCGCCGCTGGCCGTAAACGGCGAGATGGTCGCGGTGCTCTGGGGCGCGGGTGACGTGCACGCCGCTGAAGAAGTGGAGAAGCTGTGGAACGGCCTGCCCGGCCAGGTCCCGTTCGAGCTGTACTGCGGTTACCCGGATGGCTCCTGCGCGGGTGACCCGCAGGGCCGGGCCCGGGTGGGATGGCTGCACAGCACCGTCATCGGGCCGCCGGCCGGGCTGCGGGCGGAGGGGGACCAGCCGTGGCGGACGGCGGTCAGCCGCACGTTCCACTGCGTCATGGGTGCGCCCCGGGAGGCCCGGCACTTCACGGCGCACCTGCTCCGGCAGTGGCAGCTCGACGGTGGTCATCGCGAGGCCGACCCGGCGCGCCGGTCCCGGCTCGGCACCGACGTCGCGCTGGTGGTGAGCGAACTGGCCGCCAACGCGGTACTGCACGCCCGGACCGCCTTCACGGTCAGCGCCGCCCGGTCCAAAGACGGCGTGTACCTCAGCGTGGCCGACCACCGGCCGCTGCCCGAGGCGGAGGACAGCCTGCCCGTCCGCTGGGATCACGGCCTCGGCATGATGAGCCGGGTCACCGACCGATGGGGCGTCCGGCCGGTGCCGGGCGGCAAAGCCGTCTGGGCGCACCTGCCGCTGCCCGGCTGATCCCGGGCGGCGGCCGCGGATGAGCCGCCCGCGTCCGCGGGGAACGTCCCTGACCCTCCCGGGTAATCAGGCCGGGCAACCAGGACGGCCCAGCCGGACCGGTGATCGCTGCTCCGCGGTCACGCTACGATCTGAGGATGCTGGACGGGCCCGGGGACCATGTGCCCGCACTCCTGGTTTGGCTGTCCAGTGCGGCGAGAAGCGGAGCGGGCGGATGCGTGAGGATCAAGCGACGGCGGGTGGCGTGGCCGCCCAGCCGGTGCCCGACCGCCTGCGTGAGATTCAGTCGATTACGGACGCGGCGTTGTCCAGGCTGGATCCGCAGTCGCTGCTCGACGTGCTGGTCGAGCGGGTGAGAGATGCGCTCGACGCGGACACCTGTGCGGTGCTGCTGCTGGACCCGCCGTCCCAGCAGCTGGTCGCCACGGCCGCGAGCGGGCTGGAAGAAGAGGTGCGCCAGGGAGTGCGCATCCCGCTCGGCCGTGGCTTCGCTGGCCGGATCGCCGCGGAGCACCGGCCGGTGATCCTGAACGAGGTGGATCCCACCAAGGTGATCAACCCGATCCTGCTGGATCAGGGGATCCGTTCGCTGATGGGCGCGCCGCTGCTGGTCGATGGCAGCGTGATCGGGGTACTGCACGTCGGCACGCTGAGCGGCCGGGTCTTCACCGCCGAGGACGCTGACCTGCTGCAGCTGGCGGCGGACCGGGCGGCGCTGGCCGTGCAGGCCCTCACCGCCCAGCAGGACCGGGCGGCGGCGGCCGCGCTGCACCGCAGCCTGGTCCCGGCGGCGCTGCCGGCCATCCGCGGGCTGCAGCTGGCCGCCCGGTTCGTGCCCGGCAGCGGGGACGTCGGGGGAGACTGGTACGACGTATTTCCGCTACCGTCGGGGACCGTATGCGTGGTGATAGGGGACGTGGCCGGGACCGGGCTGAGGGCCGCCGTGATCATGGGGCGGATGCGCAGCGCGGTGCGGGCCTACGCGCTGGAGACCGAGGACCCGGCCGACGTGCTGGCCCGGCTTGACGCCAAGATGCGGCACTTCGAGCCGGACGCCATGGCCACCGTGCTGTGTGCCATGATCACCCCGGCGCTGGATGAGGTGCGCATCTCCACGGCCGGGCACCCGCCGCCGATGCTGGCGCTGCCCGGGCAGCCGGCCTGGATCGCCCAGGTCCCTCCCGACGTGCTCATCGGCGCGGCCAGCGGCAAACCGCGGCGTACCGCCACGATGGGCCTGCCGGCCGGCGGGCTGCTCTGCCTGTACACCGACGGGCTGGTGGAACGCCGCGGCCGGTCGATCGACGAGGGCCTGGCCCGGCTGTGCGCCGCGCTCACCGCCACCGACGCGGAGGCGGCCTGCGTCCGCGTGATGGGCGCCATGTCCGAGCACAGCCCGTGGAGCGACGACATCGCCCTGCTGATGCTGCGCCGCCGCCCCGACGCCGTGCCCCCACCCGGCCACCGGGCGGGTGGGCGATGAGTACCGGGGGCCTGGCGGTCCGCTGGGCCGGGCGGCATGCCGTGGTCTCCTTGCCGGAGGAGATCGACCTGGCCAACGCGTCGGACGTGCACGCCGGCCTGCTGGACGTGACCAAACAGGACGCCCAGCTGATCACCGCCGACCTGACCGGCACGATGTTCTGTGACTCGGCCGGGATCCATGTCATCACCCGGGTCCACCAGGAGGCCGGGGCGCGCGGCGGCGAGCTGCGGCTGGCCGTCGGCGACTCCCCGGTGGCCCGGATCCTGGAGCTCACCG
Source organism: uncultured Actinomycetes bacterium (assembly GCA_963837515.1). Taxonomy (GTDB): domain Bacteria; phylum Actinomycetota; class Actinomycetes; order Streptosporangiales; family Streptosporangiaceae; genus RYN-230. The sequence continues at coordinate 37,541 of CAWINT010000003.1, read as the reverse complement.
GGCTGGACCAGATCATCCGCGTGTTCCCCGGTGTCCAGCAGTCGCTGGACACCCCCCGGGCCCAGCCGGACGGTGCCCCCGGGCCCGCGCCCTGAGCCTGGCTCCCGCGATACCTTGCGTCACTCGGCGCGGCGGCCACGCTACAGCGGTGGACGATTCAGGCCGTCGATAGCGGTGATGATGTAGGTGGTGGCCGAATTGCCGCATGTGTTCCCGCGGCCGCCGTGGCGAGGCAGGGAGGTGCGCGGTGAGCATCGGCGAGACCCTGGCGGAGGCCCGGCACCAGGCCGGCCTGACGGTCGGCCAGGTGAGCCAGCGGACCCGGATCAGGCCCCCGATCATCCGCGGGATCGAGGCCGACGACTATTCGGTGTGCGGCGGTGACTTCTACGCCCGGGGTGACATCCGGAGCATTGCCCAGGCCGTCGGCGCCGATCCCGGGCCGCTCATCGACGAATACGACCAGGATCACCGGGCGGCCGGGCCGATCGCCGCGACCAGCCTGGGTGAACTGCTCGCCCGGTCGCAGCCGGAGCGGCGGCGCCCCCCGGACTGGACGCTGCTGGTGGCGCTCGTCCTGGTCGCCGCGGTCGGTTTCGGGGCGTACTACTTCCTGGCCCGTCCCTCGCCGGCCGGCGGGCACGCCTCGGTGGCCGCGGACGCTCCTGCCGGTCACGGGCAGGCTGGGCGGGCGCACGCGGGCGGCTCGGTGAGCGGGCACGGCGCCTCCCCGGTGGGCGGGCACACCGCGCCCGCCTCGCCCGGCCCGAGTACGGCCGCGCCGTCCGCCGCGGCCCAGGTGGTGGCCCCGGTGAGCGCGACCGCGTTCGGGCCCGGCGGGCCGGGCACCGGGGACGACCCGCAGGAGGCGGCGCTGGCCATCGACGCCACTCCCGGCACCGCGTGGCGGAGCGACTGGTACACCACCGCTCAGTTCGGGAACCTCTACAGCGGCACCGGCCTGCTGCTGGACATGGGCCGCCCGGTCACCGTCAGCGCGGTCCGGGTCCGCCTCGGCCCTGCCGCCGGGGCCAGCTTCCAGGTCCGGATCGGCAACACGCCGGAACTCAGCCGGCTGCCGCCGGTCGCGACCTCGTCAGGTCCCGGCGGGATGGTGCGGCTGCCGCTGGCCAGTTCCGCCCAGGGCCGTTATGTACTGGTGTGGTTCACCAGCCTGCCGCCGGATCCGGCCGGCACCTTCGAGGTGGACGTGTACAACGTCAGGGTGCTGGCGCGGGGCTGACGGCGGGCGTCCCTATAGTCGGGCGTTATGACCGACGCCGACACCGCGTTCGCCGCCTTCGCCCGGTCGACCGTGGCGGGCCTGCTGGAGCGCCGGCCGGAACGCGCGACGGAGCTGGGTGAGCACAGCCACGACGGACGGCTCACGATTGGTACCGCCGGGCACTACGACGAGCTGGCCCGCTGGTGCGTCGGCCGGCTCGCGGACCTGGCCGCCGTCGAGCCGGGCCGGCTGTCGCCGGAGCACGCGGCCGACGCACAGATCCTGGCCGACCGGCTGGAGAGCGCCCGGTTCGGCGCCGCCGACCTGCGCGAGCAGGACTGGAACCCGATGCTGGCCAACCCCGGCCGGGCGATCTACCTGCTGCTGGCCCGGGACTTCGCGCCGCTGCCGGAGCGGCTGGCGGCCGTGGCGGCCCGGCTGGCGGCCGTCCCCGGCGCGCTCGCGGCGGCCCGCTCGGTCGGCGGCGGCCCGCTGCCGCGGGTACACCTGGAGACCGCGCTCAGCCAGTTCGCCGGGACCGAACGGCTGCTCGGGACCGGGCTGGACCAGGCGCTGGCCGCCGCGCCGGACGATGTCGCCGGGGCGCGGGACGCCCTGGCCGCGCCGCGTACCGCCGCGCTGGCCGCCATCGCGGCGCACCGCCGCTGGCTGGAGCAGCGGCTGGCCGACGGGGCGCGCGGCGGCGGGTTCCGCGACCCGCGGATCGGGCCGGAGCTGTTCGCCCGCAAGCTGCGGCTGGCCCTGGAGACCAGCACCCGGCCCGCGGACCTGCTGGCCCGGGCGCGGGCCGACCTGGAGGTGGCCACCAGCCAGATCGCCGAGACCGGGGCCCGGCTGGCCGCTGCGCCCGGACCGGATGGCGGGGATCCCGCCGGGGTGCGCCGGGTGCTGGACGCGCTGGCGGCGGACGCGCCCGACGACGCCACTATCCGCGGCCTGGTGCAGCGGGCCTACGGTGCGCAGCGGGCGTTCGTCCACGCGCACCATCTCGTGACGGTGCACGACGACCCGGTGCAGGTGATCGAGATGCCGGAGATCGACCGCGGCGTCGCGGTCGCCTACTGCGACCCGCCCGGCCCGCTGGAGGCCGCCGGGCTGCCCACGTTCGTGGCCGTGTCACCGGCCCCGCAGGACTGGGAGACCAGCCGGGTGCGCTCCTTCTACCGGGAGTACAACCGGCACATGGTGCACAACCTCATGGTGCATGAGGCGATGCCGGGGCACGTGCTGCAGCTGGGTCACGCCCGCCGGTTCACCGGCGGAACCCTGGTGCGGGCCGCGTTCCGGTCCGGCTCGTTCGTCGAGGGGTGGGCCGTGTACGCGGAACGGCTGATGGCCGAGCACCGCTACCCCGGCGAGTCGAACCCGGACGCGCTGCGGATGCAGCAGCTCAAGATGCAGCTGCGGACGATCATCAACACGATCCTGGACGTCCGGGTGCACTGCGACGGGATCGGCGAAGCCGAGGCGATGGCGCTGATGACCGGGCGCGGGTTCCAGGAGGACGGCGAGGCGGCCGGCAAGTGGCGCCGCGCGCTGCTGACCTCCGCCCAGCTGTCCACCTACTATGTCGGGTATACGGAGGTCAGCGACCTGGTGGCCGGGCTGCGGGGTGCCCGGCCGGGCTGGACCGAGCAGCAGGTGCACGACGCGGTGCTCGGCCACGGCTCCCCGGCCGTCCGGCATCTGCGGCGGCTGCTGGCCGGCTGACCGTTCGTCCGATCGACACCGGGCTCGGCCGGATGGCCCAGGTGGCCGCCGGGAAAGGCGAGCATCCGGAGGGTTGGCCGCTGGCCGCGCGGCGAGATGTAACCGGGATGTAGCCCGCTGACGGGGCGAGAGCCACGCAATGGTGGCACCCTGCTCCAGGGGAGGGAAGAGTGCGCACCCCGGGACCTGAGTACTTCCTGGGCGTACCCGTACTCTCCGCTCAGGTTGATTCGCCACGCTAACTTCCCTTGGGGGCCGCACTGTCGGCGACGGTAAGGCAGCGAACGGACCACGTGCCGGGCAGCCAGGCCCGTCGGCGCCGGCCGGTGGCTGATGCCATCGCGGTGGCGGTCCTCGTTATGCTGCCGGTCCTCGCGTTCGGCGGGCCGGCGCTGCTCGGGCATCCGGTGCTGCCCGGTGACGATCTGACCCAGAACTTCCCGCTGCGGGTGCTGGCGGGCCAGCAACTGCGGGGCGGGCACCTGCCGCTGTACGACCCGTACATCTGGGGCGGCGCGCCGCTGCTGGCGGGCTGGAACGCCGGGGCCGCCTACCCGCTCACCGCCCTGTTCGCCATCCTGCCCGGCGCCGCCGCGTGGGCGGCCGGCCTGGCCATCACCTGGGCGGTGGCCGGCCTGGGCCTGTTCTTCTTCCTCCGCGCGCTGCGCCTGCGCACTCTGGCCGCGCTGGCCGGCGCGCTCTCGTTCGCCTTCGCCGGGGCCATGTCGGCCCAGGTCGCCCACTTCGGCCTGGTGGCCGGGATGAGCTGGGTGCCGGCCGGGCTGCTCAGCGTGCTCCGCCTGTCCCAGCCGCGGACCCTCGCCTCCCGGCTGCGCTGGGTCGCGGTGCTGGCCGCCGTGACCGGGCTGATCATCCTGGCCGGTGAGCCGCGCGCCATCGACGACGGGCTGATCATCGTGGCCGGCTACGCGCTGTGGCGAGTGCTGCGGTGCGGCCGCGGCTGGGCCCGGGTGGCTGGTTCCGTCGCCGGCGGCGTGGGGCTCGGCGTCGTCCTCGGTGCGGTGCAGTGGCTGCCCGGCCTGGCCGCGGTCAGCACGTCGCAGCGCGGCACGGTCACCATGGCGCTGTTCGACTCGGGCTCGCTGCCGCACAAGTGGCTGCTGCTGGCGCTGGTCCCGGACGTGCTCGGCGGGTCGGGCTCGTTCGGCCAGCCGGCGTTCGCGGCCAACTACAACCTGGCCGAGGTGACCAGCTACGTGGGGCTGCTGCCGCTGGTGGCCGCGGTCGCGCTCCTCGCGCGGCTGCGGCCGGAGCCCGGACCGCAGGGGCAGACGGGTGCGGAGCCTGGTCCGGGGCGGCGGGCGTGGGACTGGTGGCGGCGGCCGGCCCGGCTGTGGGCGCGGCTGCCCGAGTGGTTCATCTGGCACCTCATGGCGCTGGCCGGGGTGTTGCTCGCGCTGGGGGGCAACACGCCGCTCGGCCAGGTCCTGGTGCACGTGCCGCTGTTCGGCGACCAGCGATTGCAGAGCCGCAACGTCCTGATCGCCGACCTGGCCCTGGCGGTCCTGCTGGCCTACTGGGCGGACGGTCTGCTGCGGGACCGGCGCGCCGCCCGGGTGCCGCGCTGGGCCGGGGTGGACCGCGAGACCGCGTTCGGGCTGGTGCCGCCGGTCGCGGTGGTCACGGTGGTCCTCCTCGGCCTGACCTGGGGGGCCGGTTTCTTCCGCTGGCTCGGCATGGGCCCGGCAGCCGGGGCGGTCGCCGGGCGCCTCCAGCCCTGGCTGATCCCGTACCTGGTGATCGCCGTGGCGGCGGCCATGTTCGTCCTCGTCGGGCGGCGCCTCCCGCCGCGGCTGCGCGGGCGGCTGCTCGGCGGGTTCGTCCTCGCCGACCTGGTGGTGTTCACGATTCTCGGGGTGGTCGCGATCGCACCGGGGCTGGGCCATGCCGCGCACGGCAGGGCGCGCGCCGCGGCGGGTGCGGCGGGTGCGGCGGGTGCGGCGGGTGCGGCGGGTGCGGCGGGTGCGGCGGGTGCGGCGGGTGCGGCGGGTGCGGCGGGCATCACGACGGCGGCCCGCCCGGTCGCGGCCCTGGGGTACCGGGGGCGGTTCGCCATCTACGACCCCGGTGTGCTGTACCCCGGCGAGCTGCCGGTGCTGGGCTCACCCGACCTGAACGTGACCAGCGGCACGCCGTCGGTCCAGGGCTACTCGTCGATCGTGGACGGGGCGTACGCGGCCGCCACCGGGTCGCACCGGGCCACCGGCCAGGGGCAGGACGTGCTGAGCCCGTCCGCGATCGCCACCGGGGTGCTGGACCAGCTCGATACCTCGGTGCTGCTCACCCCGGCCGCCTACCTGACCACGACGGTCGGCCAGCCGGCCGCCGGTGCGCCGGAGCCGGCCGCGGCCGCCGGTGCGCTGAGTACGGCCGGGACGGGCCGCCGCGACGTCACCCCGCGTCACCCGGCTACCTGGTACCTGGGCGCGTCGGTGAAGGTGACGGCGGTGCGGGTCACGGAGGACGAGCCACCGGGGCGGGAGAAGCCGGAAGATCAGGGAGCCGGCCGGCCGGGAGCGGCGGGCGCGATCCGGCTCGGCCTGGTCACGCCGTCCGGGACCATCCGGTCGCTCACGCCCGCGGCCGGGAGTAAGCGGCTGGTGTCCGCCCGCCTCAGGCGCCCGGTCACCGGGGTGGCCGTGATCGCGGCCGTGCCGCGTGGGCACGCGCCGGTCGCGCTCGGGCCGGCCGCCGTCACGGACGCGGCGGGCAGCGTCGTCGTCGCCGACGGCCAGCTGCAGGACGCGCTCACCCCGCCGCGGTGGCGGTACGCGGGCCACGACGGGTCCTTCGCCGTCTTCGCCGACCGGTTCGCCCGGCCACCGCTGCGTCTAGCGGCGTTGCCGGGCAGGCCGGCGGCGGGTGCCTCGGCGGCGGGTGCTTCGGCGGCTGGGGCCTCGGCGGCGGGTGCTTCGGCGGCTGGGGCGTCGGTGGCCCGGATCGCGGGACCGGTGGCCGAGCCCACCGCGGCCGCGGTACGGTCCGCCCACGGGGTGCAGGTCATCCGGGCCGTCGCCGCGGTACCGGGCTGGAGCGCCACCTGGCAGCCCCGGCGCGGGCGCGCCGTGTCCCTGCCGGTCCGCGCCGACGGGCTGGTCCAGGCCGTCTCGGTGCCCCCGGGAGCGGGCGTACTGACCTGGCGCTACGTGCCACCGGGATTCCCCGCCGGGTTCTGGCTGTCGGTGGCAGCGATCCTGGCCATGGCCTTGCTGGCCGCCTTCGGCCTGGCACACCCGGAACGCCCGGGGCCTTTCAGCCCGGCCGGCCACCCCGCTTAGCGGCGGTCCCCGCTACACGTGTTGCATCTCGTAGCTCATGCTGCGCACCCCGCCGCCCGCCCAGCGCCGCCACGTCTTCCTCGGCGGCCCGGCACCAGGAAGCGGGCCATGCACGTGATGGCCGGGCCCGGTCAGCCAGCGATCTCGGCGGCGAGGAGAGCCCCGAGTTCCCAGCAGGCGGCGAGGTCGTCCCGGCTGGGCGCCCCGGTCACGCTGACCGGCGGCCGCACCGCGCGCCATTGCAGCCCGGTGGTGATCGACTCGACCGCGCGCACCGCGCCGCCGGTGTCCAGGCCACCGTGCACGTACAGCCCGTAGGGCCGCCGCCGGGTTGCTTCCAGGCAGGGATAGTAGATGCTGTCGAAGAAGTGCTTGAGCGCCCCGGACATGTAGCCAATGTTGGCCGGGGTGCCGAGCAGGTAGCCGTCGGCCTGGAGCACCTCGGCCGCGGCCGCGGTCAGGGCGGGCCGGATCAGCACGTTGACACCCTCGACCTCGTCGGTTCGTGCGCCGGCCACCGCTGCCTCCAGCATCTCCTGCAGGGCCGGCGATGGGGTGTGCTGGACAATCAGCAGCGTCGCCATGGCTGCTGAGCCTAGATGAGGCGACCGCCACCGGGATCAGGTGCCAGCCGGGCCACGTCCAGGCCGGCCCTGTCGTTTGGCGGATGCACGAACCCCCGGGGAGGCCAGTGCGCAGCGGCCGATCCCCGCACCGTGACCCCGGCCGCCCCTGACCCCGGCCGCCCCTGACCGGGCCGCACCGTGACCCAGGACTTCGTGGACGGCTACGACTCGGCGGGTGCCGGGGCGGTGCGGCCGGGGGCGGAGACTTCGCGGACGGTCGGGGCCGGGGCTCCGCTGGACCACCATTCGCCGGTGGGGATGCCGAGGTCGGCCAGCCGCTGCCAGAGCGGGAACAACGCGCTCTCCGGGTCCCGGTAGAACGCCGATCCGCGGATCCGTTCGAACGTCCAGTTCGCCCGTTCCAGTACCTGCTGCCGGGCCCGGTCCTTGTGCCAGACCTCCGGACCGTGCCAGCGGTCGCCGTCGCACTCCACCGCGAGCCGGGAATGCGGCCCTTCCACGACGATGTCGATGCGGTACCGGCCGACGTTGTGCTGCACCGACACCTTGCGGTAGCCGCGCGCCATGATCCGGCCCAGGACGTCGCGCTCGAACTGGGATTCACAGGCGTCCAGCAGCCCCGCAGCCGGCGCGGTGGTCTCCCCGGCGTCCCGGCAGTGCCGGATGAGCGCCCCGCGCAGATCCCCGTCGGGGAACTGCCCGGGATCCACCGAGTGGACCACCCACATCTGCTGCCGGGCCCGGGACGCCGCCACGTTGATCCGCCGCATAGCGGCGTTGCTGGTCATCGCGGCCATCCGGGCGGCCGGGTCGGCCGGGTCGGCCGCCACCACGGTCGAAATGACGATCACATCCCGTTCGTCGCCCTGGAAGCTCGCGGCTTCACCGCTCCGCAACCGCCGTTCGGTAATAATTTCCGGTCCGAGGCGGTCATAGAGCTTGTCCCAGATGAGCTTGGACTGGGTTGAGCCGAGCAGTGAGATCACGCCCATGTCCATGCCGTCGTAATCCGGGTTGGCGCACAGTTCCGCGATCAGGCCGGCGACGGCGTCCGCCTCGGGCTCGTTGACTTCGCGGTTCCGGTAGCCGTCCAGCACCCTGATCGCCCCCAGCGCGGACCACTCCGGCCGGGGCGGCTGGTCGCGGAGCGGGATGATCCGGCCGTTGTAGGCGTGGGCATTGGAGAACGCGATGATGGGCGGCAGGCAGCGGAAGTGCTCGGTGAGCATCACGACACCGGGGAACTTCTGGAACGCGATGTCGTAGAGGCTGCTGTCCGGGTCGAACAGGGTCCGGTACTTGGGCACGTTCGCCAGGTACTCATCCAGCAGGTCGAACACCCGCTGCCGGTCCAGGCCGACGTGCTCCGGGCTGGTCTGCTTGTCGTCGCCGACCACGATCGTCCGGGCGGCCAGCGCCAGCAGGGGCGCCGCTTCCAGCCCGATCTGGGACGCCTCGTTGACGACGAGGACATCGAACGGCGGGACCGCCTCTGGCCGGAAGCTGGTGAGGGCCCGCGCCGTCGGCATGATCCACACCGGGACGGCGTCCTTGGACTCGTCCAGCGCCGTGCGGATCTCGGACAGCCACCGCTGCGCGAACTTGCCGCCGGTCCGGCCGAACCTGGTCACGGCGCGGACGTAGCTGTTCAGCGCCTGCCGCTGCCGGTCGCCGAGGTTGTCGGCGAGCCGCCGCCAGGCCCGCTCGGCGACGAGGTCGGCGACGACGCGGCGGCGTTCCCGGGACAGATCCTCCAGCTGCGCCTGCAGCTGGGCGGGGGTGGGCCCGGTGAGGGCGGCGCGGACCCAGGAATCCAGCTGGCGCCACTGCCAGGCATCGGTGAAGCCGGCCGGGTCGCCGGCCGCGGCGGGATCGGCGAGGATCCGCGACGTCCAGATGGGCGCGCTGGCGGCCAGCTGCTGGCGCAGTTCGCGGAGCCGCCGCGCGGCCGGGGCTATCTGCTGCAGGGCTTCGAGTTCGGCCCGCAGATGGTGCCACCGCTCCGGGTCCCGCTGGGCGAGCGCGTCGGCGAACTGCCCCCACAGCGGTGCGGCCGCGGGGGACTGGGCGCCGGCCCGCAGCCAGTCCAGGAAGCCGCGCACGGCACGCGAGAGATCCTGGAGCTGGATCTCATCGCACGCCCTTACGCAGGTATCGGCGAGCTGCCCCAGCGCGTCCGCGTCCGGGGCCGTGGGGGTGGCGAGGCCGGCGCTGGCCAGGTCGTCCCGTAGCTGCGCCCAGGTCGGTGGCCAGCTGAGGGCCCGGCTCAGATCGTCCAGGGCGCGGCCGAGCACGTCCTCCGGGATGGCGGCCCCCAGGTCCGGGCCGCCGATCCGGGCCAGCTGGTTCCGCCAGCTGGTCAGCATCCGGCGGCGCAGGTCATTCAGCGCCACGGCCTGCAAGCACAACTCGATGTCCTCGGCCGTGCTCGGCTGTCTGCCGTTGACCTGGCACTCCTGCATCGCCCGCTTGGCCGGGCCGGCGAACAGGCCGAGCCGGCCGCCCTGGCCCAGCCGGTCCCTCGCCTGCCGGAGCCCGTCGCGGAAGGACGGCTCGATCAGCTCCGGCACCAGCACCCGGTGGGCGGTGAGCGTCCCGCGCAGCCGGAGCGCCTCCTGCCGGTCGGCGGCCAGCTGGGTGCCCAACGACCGCCAGTCCTCGGCCAGCAGCGGGTCGCTGGCCTGGTCGCGCACCTGGCTCACCCAGGTACCGGCGGTCTTGGCCAGCCACTCCAGCTCACTGCGGCACCGGGTGGCCAGGACGTGCAGCCCGTCGCGGCCGCACCCGACGGCCCGGCCCCAGTCCAGCACCGCGCCGTCCAGGGAGCGCGCCGATGCCTGTAGGGCGGCCAGTTCGCGCAGCCGGGCGGCCACGGCGGCGGCCGTGGGCAGCTCGGTCAGCGGGGGCAGGTCCGCGGCGCAGGCGTCGGCCCGGTCGGCCCCCACCTGGCGGATCAGCCGGGTGAATTCCGCCAGGTCGCCGTCGCTTATCGGTGCGGCCATGCCGGGTGTGACCGGGTCGTCGATGTAGCCGAGGCGGCTGGCCTGCGCGGCCACCCACCGGGCCGCTCCGGCCCGGGTCGGCTCCGGACCGGCCGTCCAGTGGCCAGGCAGCCGCTGCACCTCCGCTTCGCGGGTGGCCAGCAACTGCTGGGTGGTGGCGGCGATGGCCCGGCTGACGGCGTCCAGGTCGGCGGTGAGCCGCCGGATGCGCTCGTCGGCGTACGCCCGGTCGATGGCGGTGACCCTGGCCTGGATCTGCCCGATCGCCGCTTCCAGTTCGCGTCGGCTGTCGGCGTCGGCGCCGAGGACGGACACCGCCAGGTCCTTGATGCCCGCCGGGATCTTGCCGATGAGGGCCCGGAGTGCCTGCTCCTTCTCGGCCACCACCAGCACGCGTTTCCCGTAGGCGACGTAATGGCTGATGATGTTGGCGATCGTGTGCGACTTCCCGGTCCCCGGCGGCCCCTGCACGGTGACCCCGGTGCGCTGGCCGGCCTGGAGCAGGATCCGCTCCTGCTCTTCGTTGGTCGGCAGCGGGAGCAGCAGCGGCTCGCGGTCGTCGTCATCGCCCCATGCGCTGGATGGTCCTTCGCCGGGCAGCCCGGACGGTGCGTCGGTCACGACCGCCTGCAGGGTGAGCGGTACGGGCACCGACTCGTCCCGGTACAGCTCGCGCATCCGGTCCAGGAACCCCTGGTAGTCCGGCTGCCGGCGGCGCAGGTACAGCACCCAGCTGCCGTCCACGACCGGCGCGCCATCCGGGCTGCGCGCGGCCGCCTGCGCCACCAGCGTCCCGTGGTGGTCGATGGTGCGGATCAGCCGCCGCAGCAGGCCGCCCAGGGCCGGTGCGTCCCAGAGGTCGGCTCCCTCGTCGTTGACCGACTGGCGGATGGTCATGAAGCCGGGCCGGTCGGCCAGCGACAGAGCCGCCAGGCACCGCGCCTCGACCTCGGGTGCGCCCGCCGGGCCGACCCGGACCTGCTGGGTTTCCTGATCATGCTCCACTTCCACCGGGATGCTGAGCAGCGGATGGTCGATGACCCGGCCGTCGCGCTCCCAACGAAGCCGCCCGAAACCCCAGATCAGCTCGACCGACTCCCGGTCGGTGGCCAGCAGTTCGCGCTGCTGGAACAGGTCGCGGTGCAGTTTCTTGGTGGCCGTCACCGCCGCCCACCGGGCGGCGAACGGGTCCCACACTTCTGCCAGCCAGTCCTGGGCAGCGGCCAGCAGTTCGGGGTCGGCGTCGGCGTTGGGGGCGGCGTCGGGGTCGGGGGCTGCGTCGGGGTCGGGAGCGGCGTCGGGGACGGGGGCTGCGTCGGCGTCGGCGTCGGGGGCGGGGTCGGGGTCGGAGGCGGCGTCGGGATCCGGGCGTGCGTGGTCCGCGCCGGTGCCCTCCCCGGTCCCGGGTTCGCTGTGGGCCCCGGGCGGCCCAGCCGGCGGAAGCTCCGGGCGGACGAGCGGATCGAGAGCGGCGCCGTCCCCGAGCAGCGGGATGAGCTCGGCCGGCACCTCCGGGCGGACCGGGAGATCGAGGAAGTTGACCGTGAGCCAGGTTTCGGCCTCCGGCGTCAGCCGTACGCCAGGACCGGCGGGCAGGTCGGCGGCGCGCAGCCGGAACAGGTTGTACTGGCTGATGTCGTAGACCGGTGGGTTGCGGATCGCGTCGTAGTCAGCCAGGAAATCGATGAGGCTGAGCGTCCGGGCCCGTTCCTCGGCGCCAGTCGGTTCCGGGGTGTCTGCTGGGTCCGGGGTGTCTGCGGGTTCCGGGATGCCGGCTGGTTCCGGGATGCCGGCTGGTTCCGGGGGGCCGGCGGGTTCCGGGGTGCCGGCGGGTTCCGGGGTGCCGGCGGGTTCCGGGGTGCCGGCTGGTTCCGGGGTGTCTGCTGGTTCCGGGGTGCCCGCCGGTTCCGGGACGTCGGCCGGTGCGGCCGCCGGTGGCGGGGGCCCGGGCGGGCGCTCGCGGCTGCCCCCGGTGCCCGGCACGAACGGCTGCCACTCACCCATGTCCCTGCTCCTGCTCCCCGGCCCGTTTACCGAGTTTGGCTGAACCGGCCCGTTCCCCGCCCGGTTGTCCGCAGATTGGCCGCACCCGGCCGACCGGGGCGAAAGGCCCTGGCGGCGTTTACCTCCAGGGCCGCGGCGTGGCCCCGGCGGCGTTTACCTCCCGGGCCGCGGCGTGGCCCGGCGGCGTTTACCTCCCGGGCCGTCGGCTTGTCCCGGGCCATCCGGGGCCCAGGGAGGTAACGAATCCGGCGGGCCGCCGGTGCCCGGCGGCCAGACGTGACCAGGCATCCTGGGGGATCCCTCGGGGTTCCCTGGGGGATCCCAGACCTCCCTGGCCCCGTCAGGCCTGCTGGGCCACAACGAGATCACCGAGCTTGGCGCGGACCTGGCCGGCGTCCGGATGGCCGAGGTCGTCCAGGATCTCCAGGGCGGCTTCCCACGCCGCCCGGGCTTGTCCGGAGTGACCGGAGGCCTGGTGCGAGTCGCCGAGGTGGCCGAGGGTCTCGGCCACGCCCCACCGGCTGCCGATCTCCCGGTACTGGTCCAGGGCCTGCTGGTAGCAGCCGATCGCCGCGGCGTGCTGGCCGGCCTGCTGGTGCGCGAAGCCGAGGCTGTCCAGCGCGCTCGCCGCGCCTTCCTGGTGGCCGAGGTCACGGAACAGACCCAGCGCCTGTCCACAGTAGCTGAGCGCCTGCTGGTGATCTCCGAGGACAGCGTGGAACCAGCCCACCGAGTTGAGGGCCAGGGCCCGGCCGGACTGGTCCCCGATGGCGGTGTAGGAATCCAGCGCCTGCCGGGCGTGGCCGAGTGCCTCGGCGTAACGGGCCTGGAAGTACAGCGTGATCGCCAGGGCGTTGTGCACGTAGGCCTGCCCGGCCTGGTCGCCAAGTTCGCTGTGGATGCGAAGCGCCAGCTCCAGGTGGGTGTGGGCCTCATCGAGGCTGCCGAGCCGGGCCCGCGCATACCCGTACCGCTGGTGCGCGCCGGCCTGGGCGCCCCGGTCGCCGAGCCGGTCCGCGGCGGCCATGGCGATCTGCTCGGTGAGCGCCCAGTCGTGCGAGCGGCCCCGGGTTTCCAGGAACCTGGACAGCGCCCATGGGATCTGCCACGCGTGGGTGTAGCAGCCGGTCTCCAACGCCTTGCTGGCGGCGGCCATCAGTACCCGCCGCTCGGCCTGGAACCAGGTCAGGGCCTGCGACACGTCGTTGAGCGGCTCCAGCGTGGTGCCCGGCTGGGCGGCCGCCAGCGCCACCGGGCGGCGGGTGGGATGCAGCAGCAGCGCCGCCGCGGCCGCCGTGTGCACGTAGTGATCGAACATCCGGTTCATGGCCGCGTTCCGCTCGGCCTCGCTGTCGGCCGACTGGGTCAGCTCGGCGGCGTAGGCGCGGAGCAGGTCGTGGCACGAGAACCGGCCGGGAACGTGCTCGGCCAGCAGGTGCGCCCGGGTCAGCTCGCCGAGCCGGCGGCGTGCTTCGGCCACCGGCAGGGCGGCCAGGCTGGCCGCGGCCGCCGCGCTGACATCCGGGCCGGCGTGCAGCCCGAGCAGCCGGAACAGCCGGGCCGCCGGCGGGTCGAGCTGCTCGTAGGACCAGGACAGCACGGCCCGGACGTTCGCGGCCGCGTGCCCGGCATCCAGTGCGTCCAGCCGCCCGCGGGCATCACGCAGGTCGGCGGTCAGCGCGGCGAGCGCCAGCCCCGGCTGGCTGGCGGTCCGGGCGGCGGCGATGCTCAGCGCCAGGGGCAGCCGGGCGCAGAGCCTGATCAGCTCGCCGGCGGCGGCCGGGTCGGCCGCGGCCCGCTGCTGGCCCAGCCGGCGGACCAGCAGTTCCTGTGCCTCGGCATCGCTGAGCACGTCCAGGGTGAGCGGGAACGCGCCCTCGGCGGCGACCAGGCTGGTGAGCTGGCAGCGGCTGGTCACGATCACCAGGGAGCCCGCGCTGGCCGGCAGCAGCGGCCGGATCTGGTCCACGTCCCGGGCGTTGTCCAGCAGCACCAGCACCCGCTTGCCGGCCAGCAGGCTGCGGTACAGGCCGGCCTGCGCGTCCAGGCCGTCCGGGATCCGGGCGGCCGGCACGGCCAGGGCGTCCAGGAACAGCCGTACGGCTTCGGCCGGGGGCACCGACGGCCCGGCCGGGTCGAATCCGCGCAGGTTCACAAAAAGCTGGCCGTCCGGGAACCGCCCGGCGACCTGGTGCGCGAAGTGCAGGGCCAGCGTGGTCTTGCCGACCCCGGCCGTCCCGTCGAGGATCGCGATCACCGTTGTGTGACTCGTCACAGCCTCATCGGCCAGCCGGGCCAGTGCCCGCAGCGCCTCGCCCCGGCCGGCGAAATGCCGCGTCGCCGTGGGCAGCAGCCGGGGTACTACCGGCTCCGTGGCGGCGGTCCGCCCCGGCCCGCCCGGGACCGCCGGGCTCGTCGCCGCCGGGGTGGCCGGGCTCGTCGCCGCGGGAACGTGGCTGGCCGCTCCGTCCCCGACGAGCAGCAGCTCCGGGTCGGCCGCGAGGATGCGCTGATGGAGCTGCCGGAGCTCGGGGCCGGGGTCGATGCCGACCTCCTCGGCCAGCAGCCGCCGCGCCTCCTGATAGGCGGTGAGGGCGTCGGCCGGGCGGCCGCTGCGGTACAGGGCGAGCATCAGCTGCGCATGGAACTGCTCCTGCAGCGGGTGCGCCGCCGCCAGCTGGCGCAGTTCCGCCACGACTTCACCATGCCGCCCCAGGTGCAGGTCGGCGCCGATCCGGGCGGCCAGCGCCTGCAGCCGCTGGTCCTGGATGGGCGGGACCTCGCGGTCCCGCAGCAGCTGCGACGGCACGTCGGCGAGCGGCTCGCCGCGCCACAGCCCGAGAGCGCGGCGGAACAGGTCGGCCGCCTGGGCCCAGTGGCCCGCCGCGGCCGCCGCGTGGCCGCGAGCCGCGAGCACGCCGAACTCACGGACGTCGAACTCGCCATCCTCGATCCGGATGAGATATCCAGGCGGCCGCGTCTCGATAAGTCGGGCGCCGCCCGGCCCCAGCGTTGCGCGCAGCCGCTGCACCGCGCTGTGCAGCGCGCCCCGCGCCCCAGTCGGCGGCTGACCTTCCCACAGCGTCTCGGCGAGGGCGTCCACGCTGACCACCCGGCCGGCCCCCAGCAGCAACGCGGCCAGCAACACCCGCTGCCGGGGCGCCGATACGGGCACCAGCCGCGAGCCGTCCTGGACGGCCAGCGGCCCGAGCAGCCGAAAATCCACGCCCGGCACCTCTTCCCGGCAATGTGCGCGCTCTCATAGGCGGATCAGCGGAGCGAACTCGCCCGTTGGCCCGATGGCAGCGTATCCCGTCGCGGTGAGCGATCAGTGAGCCAGCGCCGCCATCCTGACGGCAGTTCGTGAGTCGTGACTGGCACGGTAAAAATCCCATTCCCGCCAGCCGCTGAGGTTGCCGCTGCCGCGGCTGCGCGCCTTTTGCGGATAGGAGGGGCACGTGCGGCGATGACCGTCCCCGGGACCGACACACTGTGCTGGTCGTCCGCGGCCTATTCGGGCCGGGTGGCCAGGCCTTCCGCTGGACCGGTGCTCCCGGCCGACCGCGAGCTGGCCGGCATGCAGGAATGGCCGCTGCGCAGTTACCTCGAACTGCGCGCAATGGCCGCGTCGGTGCGCTCCGCCCGGCAGCATGCCCGGACGGCGCTGCACCAGTGGCACCTGGATGTTCTCACCGACACGGTGGAACTGCTCGTCTCCGAGATCATTACCAACGCGGTGCGCGCGGCCGGTGGTATCGCGGACCGGCCGGCGCCGCCGCCCCACGCGCCTTGGCTGCGCTTCTGGCTCACCTCGGACCGGGATCACGTGCTGATCCAGGTGTGGGACAGCGATCACGGGACACCCGCGCGCCGGGACGCGGGCCCGGACGCTGAGGCGGGGCGTGGGCTGCTGCTCGTGGACAGCCTCAGCACCCGGTGGGGCTGCTATGTGCCGGCCGGGCTGCGCGGGAAGATCGTCTGGGCGGTGTGTGCCCGGTGAGACCTCGCAGGCCGGCCTAGCTCAGGCCTAGCTCGTCTTCTCGGTCCCGTCTTCGCTGGTTCCGCCTTCCTTCGCCCCACCTTCCTGGGCGTCGCCATCCTTTGCCCCCACCTTGCTTGGGCTCGCCTTCCTCCGCCCTCACCTTCCTAGGCCTCGCCATCCTTTGCCCTCGCCTTCCTGGGCGTCGCCATCCTTTGCCCTCGCCTTCCTGGGCGTCGCCACCCTTTGCCCTCGCCTTCCCGCCCCGCCTTCCCGCACCCACCACCCGAAGATGGTCCATCAATCTTGGTTGATGTATTATCCTGGCGTGCCAGTTTCCGGTGTTCCTGTGCCTCCGGTGGTGCGGCTGCTGGCCGACCCGGTGCGCTGGCAGCTGGCCCAGCAACTGGCGGGCGGCGACCGGCGGGTACGCGAACTGGTGGCCGCGATTGGCCAGCCGCAGAACCTGGTCTCCTACCACTTGCGCCAGCTCCGCGCGGGCGGGCTGGTGACCGCACGGCGCAGCAGCTTCGACGCCCGCGACACCTACTACCGCCTGGACCTGGAGCGCTGCCAGCAGGCGCTGGCTGGTGCCGCGTCCGCGCTGCACCCGGGCCTCGCACCCCGGCCGGGCCTCGCACCCCGGCCGGGCCTCGCACCCCGGCCGGGCGTCACCGCGGCGCCGGCGGCCCCGCGCCGGGTGCTGTTCGTCTGCAGCGGTAACAGCAGCCGCTCGCCGATGGCCGAGGCGCTGCTGCGGCACCGGGCCGGAGGGCGGGCGGAGGCGGTGAGCGCCGGGATCCGCCCCAAGCCGCTGCACCCACGAGCGGCGGCGGTGCTGCGAAACGGCTACCGCCTGGACATCAGCGGTCACCAGCCGACCGGCGTGGAATCGGTGGCCGGGCGGCTGTTCGACTACGTGATCAGCCTGTGTGACAAGGCCCGCGAGGCCTGCCCGGAGTTCCCCGCCCGGCCGGCCCGCATCCACTGGAGCATGGCCGACCCCGCCAGCGACGGCAGCTACCCGGCGTTCGAGCGCGCCGCCGCCGAACTGGACACCCGCATCCGGTACCTGCTCCCGGTGCTGGACGAAGCCGCCTGACCGCCCGACCGGCGGCCGATCACCGCCGACAGCCAGGAGACCGCGATGACCGAGCCCGGCGACAAGGCCGCCTCAGCCGCCACGGTTGCCGCTGCCGGCCCACCGCCCGTGCCGCGCCTGCCGCTGCGGACGGTGCTGCGCGAATGGGGCCGGATCGGCTGCATCGGCTTCGGCGGCCCGCCCACGCATATCAAGCTGCTCCGCCAGCTCTGCGTGGAACGCAAAGGCTGGCTGGATGCCCGCGAGTTCGAGGACGCCATCGCGGTCTGCAACCTGATGCCCGGGCCGGCCTCGACCCAGCTGGCCATCTACTGCGCCTGGCGGCTGCGTGGCCGCCTGGGCGCCCTCGTCGGCGGCGCCGCGTTCATCATTCCCGGGCTGATCGTCATCCTGGCGCTGTCGGTGCTGTTCCTGGCCCAGTCGCCGCCGCTGTGGGTGCTGGGGGCGGGGGCCGGCGCCGGGGCCGCGGTGCCCGCCGTCGCGGTCAACGCCGGGTGGTCGCTGCTCCGCCCGAGCTGGGACCGGCGCAGCGCGACGATCCGCTGGATTCTGTACCTGGCGGCGGGGCTGGCCGCGGCCGCGACCATTGGCGTGTGGCTGGTGCTCGTCCTGCTGGGCTGCGGTCTCATCGAGCTCACGGTCCGGTCCGTGGCCCGGCCGGGCGCCGGTGGCGCGGCCCGCCCGCTGCGCGGCGTGCTGGCCGCGCCGCTGGTGCTCGCCGCGGGCGGCGGGGTGCTGGCGTCGGTGGCGTGGGAGGCGTTCAAGGTCGGCGGCCTGTCCTTCGGCGGCGGATTCGTGATTATCCCGCTGATGCAGACCGACGCGGTCAACCACTACCACTGGATGACCGGCGCCCAGTTCCTCAACGCCGTCGCCCTCGGGCAGATCACCCCCGGGCCGGTCGTGCAGACCGTCGCCGTCGTCGGCTACGCTGCCGCCGGGCTCACCGGAGGGCTGCTCGCCTCGGCGGTCGCCTTCGCCCCGTCCTTCGCGCTGGTCATGATCGGCGGGCCACGGTTCGAGCAGATCCGCGCCAACCAGCGCGCCCGCGCCTTCCTCGACGGCGCAGGCCCGGCCGCGATCGGCGCGATCCTCGGCTCCGCCGTCACCCTCACCCGCGCGCTGGCCCATCCCTGGCAGTACCTCGTGCTCGCCGGCGCGCTCGTGCTGCTGCTCCCGCTCCGCCGTAGCGTGGTTCTGGTCCTGCTGTCCGCGGCCGGTGTGGGCGTCGCCATCGCGCTCGCCGCCGGCACCCTCTCGCCCTGACCGTCCAAAAGCGGGTCCTGGCCGGCCGGTGGGCAGTGACAGCACCGTCACACCGGCCCACCAGGGAGGAGACATCAGGACGGAATGGACGGCCTACCCGGAGGATGATCCCTGGCACCACACCGCCATCCACCTCGGCGGTGGTTCCGACGAGCGCCTGGGCCGTTGCCTCGCTGGTCCTCCCGACATCCTGGCTGCGCGCGGCGATGCACACGGCTGGCCGGGCCGTTTATGAGGAGACCGTGGCGGGTCAGCTTCTGGCTGACCTCCGGGAGCATGGAATGAAATGATTAGTCTTGGTGAAGCTGCTAGATACTCACAGTGATTTCGGCGCGCTCGCCACGGCGCTCCGGTCTGGCGACGATGACCCGGCCACCGCGCTCGTCGCGCATCTGCGGCTTCCGCCGCGGCTGCTCAGCCACCGTGGATTAGGGCCACGCGGCAGCGTGCCGCCGCAGGCGGCGGTGGACGCGCTGGCGCTGATCGCGGCTCTGGCAGCGGCCGGCGACTCCCCGGTCTTACCCGAGGCCGAGCTTGCCCGTCTTCATCGAGGTGGTGAACGCCCGCCACTCGGCGGGGGTGAATGTCAGCTCCGGCCCGCCAGGGTTCTTGGAGTCGCGCACGGCGAGGTCATCCTCGGGCAGCACGGCGACTTCGACGCAGGCCCCGCCGTTGCTGCCGCTGTAGCTGCTCTTCCGCCATGTGACGTTGTCTATGGGGTGGCCCATCGCTCCTCAGCAACCTTCCCGATCAGGTCTCGTGAGGCTCCACGGGGTAGCGCGTCAGCTCTCAACGTGTCAAAGGTGAGCGAGAGCCTCCTGACCACGGACGGCAGTTCGGTGGTCTGCCCTTGGTCGGGTGACTCCATGTACACGGTACCCGGTGAGTTCTCGAATCTCGCGATGGTGAAGCCGCCCAGCAGCCCAGCATGCGCCCCGACCTCGGCTGGCACGATCTGCACGGTGATGTTGCTGACCGGCACGACGTGTCGGCCAGGTGCAGCAACTGGTCATACATGATCTTGCGTGACCCGATGAGCCGGTGCAGCACGGCCTCATCCAGGAGCACCCACAGTGTCGGCGGGACCGGACTGATCGAGGATCGCCTGCCGTTCCAGCCGGGCGGCGACCAGCTCGTCCAGCTGGCCCTCAGCCGTCTCCGGGTCCGCGGCCAAGGATGGCCCGCGCGTAATCGGCGGTCTGCAACAAGCCAGGGATGAGCAGCGGTTCCCACCAACGGAAGGAGGTCGGCCCGCCGCTCAGAGTCGACCCATTCAGCGAACCACGAGGGATAGCCGCCGTCCCAGCGGCGGGCCAGCTGATAGATCCGTCCGAACAGCCCGCCCGCGTCCGGGAAGGCCCGGTCGCAGGCCTCCGCGAAGTCCTGCGCAGGCGCCCGCTCGCCGGTCTCGACCTTGCCGACCTGCGCACCGGAGTAGCCCAGCCGCTGCCCCAACTGATCCTGGCTGAGCCCGGCCGCCGTCCGCGCCCGGCGCAGCTCGGCGCCGAAGAACTGTAACGGTCCCGCGCTGGGGTCAAGCTCACGTACCAGCGGCACGATAGCCCCGCTTCCCGGACGGTCCAGACGCCGGTCATCACGTTCGGACACGTCCTGACGACAGCCTGTCTTGGCTACCGATCGTAGGGCTACCCGATCAGGATGACTACTGGAAATCGATCGCCGCGCCATTCGCCAGTAAAGAGAACGGGAGAAGGCATGCGCCAGACCACCACGGCCCCGCTGATCGGCTGGTCCCGCACTTTCCCCGCCACTCCCGGGCAGGTCCGCGAGGCACGCCAATTCCTGGCCGCCATTCTGGACGGCAGCCCGATGACCGATGATGCCCTCCTCTGCCTCTCCGAACTGGCGACGAACGCCGCCGTCCACAGCCGCTCCCGCGAGCCAGGCGGCCAGTTCCGCGTGCGTGTCGAGCGCCATGGCGGCCACGTCCGGGTGGAAGTCTCCGACCAAGGTGGCCCCTGGGAGGCGACGCCGTTGCACGACGGCCAGAACGGGCGGGGCCTGCTCGTCGTCGCCCAGTTAGCGCGAGACTCCGGATGCAGCGGGGATGAGCGCGCCGGGTGGACGGCCTGGTTCGAGATCGAGGCCTCGTGATACCCGATGAACACGCCACCGGGCCGAGCCCCAACGGTGAACGCACTCGTTCGGCCCAGCCCCAGACGTTCATCCTCGACGGCCAGCAGCTCCGCCACCTGCGCAGGCCGCGTGGCCTGTCACAGGAAGAACTAGCTGGCCAGGCCGGGCTGAGCGTGACTACTGTCGGCCGGCTCGAACGCCAGCTGTCCGCTCCCTGCCGTGGCCGCACTCTCGGCCGCCTCGCCCGCGCCCTCGGCGAGCATCCCACCACCACTACTCTTCGCCCCGGGGAGAGTCCTACCGCCGCGCTGTACCAGAGCTGAGCCGCAGCCTGGGTGCGCGCCTCCTGGAACGGGGTCCCGTAGTTACCCATCCTGCGCGGCGGTCAGTCCCGGGGACACGCCGTCCCCAGGCCCGCATCGGTCGCTGCCTTGAGCAGGCGGTCGTCGTAGCTGACGAGGGCGTCCAGGTCCTCGCCGAGGATGCGGGCGGTGGCCAGGTGGATGGCGTCCAGGGAACGCAGCCCGCGATCTGGCTCATTCATCGCTGCCTCCACGATGTCCTCGTCGATCGCGACGAAGGAGAACGCGAGCAGCAGATCACGGGCATCGGGCAGCAGGGCGGGCAGGGCGCGGGTCACGGCCCGGGTGAGCTCGATCCGCAACAGCGCCGAGCTGACCCATTCGGCATCCGCATGAGCGTCATAGAACGCCGCGAACGCCTTGGAGTGGCTTTCCTCAACCAGCAGCTTGATCACTGCGGATGTATCGGCGTAGTAGAGGCTCACCAGCGTTCCTCGTCGCGCAGCGCCGCGAGCGTCTCGGAAAGCCGGTCAGTCCCATCACCGGGACGCATCCGGGGCCGGTAGCCAGGGCGCCGGGCCAGGGTGGCCCGCCCGGACTCAACCAGGCGCGCCAGCACCGGGGTCGGCTGGCGTTCCCCGACGGGAACAATCCGCGCGATCAGCCGGCCGTGTTCGGTCACGTCGATCGTCTCGCCGTGCCGGACCCTGGCCAGCACTTCACTCGTGTGATGCCGCAGGTCCCGAAGACCGACGGCGTGCGCGTCCGCCACCATGAGACAAAGGTATCACAAAATTGTGGCTACAATCGCCAGCGTTGCAACAGGGCGGACCCTGGTCCGGCCCCGGTCGCTGCCGCCCTTGGCCAGATTCCCGCTGACCTTCGCGCCAACGACCGTGCTCCTGGCTGCGAAAGATGTGCTCATGCGCGTGAAACGGTGAGCCAGGCAGATCTGTACTGTCTCGGGGTGAAGAACGCCCTCGGCCCGGAAATCATGGACGACCTTGGCCTGCAGGGGTTCGTCCGCGACTTCTTCTCCGGATACGACGGTGATCCGGTCGAGGTGCCCATCGAGCTGGCCCGCGAGGTGGTGCTGGGTTCGGCCGGGTACGCGCGCAGCCTCGGCTTTGACCCGCACCCCGACTTCGCGGCCGCCGAGGGGCATCTCGGCCCGTGGACCGGTCCGGGCGCCATCACCTTCGGCAAGGACGGCAAGCCGCTGTACATCTCCGGTCCTTATGACGATCCGCGCCCGGTCATCCGCACACTGGAACGCACCGTAGGCCGCGGGAACTTCGAGTACCTGGTGGCTGCCGGATAAACCGGCCAGCGCTGGAGCGTGACGGTGAGCCTGGCTGCCGGCTCCGGGAGCGCGTGCCGCGCGACACCCCCGGGCGGTCATGACGGCGGGCCACGGCTGATCATGCTCTTTGCCCCAGGGAAGGTGATCACGATTGAGGCTGTAGTGGTCAGAGTGCGCGACGCCGCTCAAGCCGGTGCGCTCGGCGGCTGCCCCCTGGTCTGCGCGTACCGCATCCGGCACACCACGGCTGGCTGTGCTCCGCGATCTTGATGCCCGTGGCCCGGGTAATCGCGTACGGGTGATTACCCGGCACAGATGAAGCCGGACGACATTGCCCGCTCAAACGAGTTGGCGAATATCAAGGGCGTCATTGCCGCGGACCTGTTCTCTGCTGCCTCGGCGACCGCCCGCAGGCCGGACCGGTCCTCCGCGGCTACGCTGGCCGGGTCGAGGTGGTCTGCTAGCTGCCCGGATCGGTGGGCGGCGGCTTTATACCCGATCTGTCCGCACGATGGTGATCAGGTCCCCTTCGACCTCGTACAGCACCCGGTAAGGGCCGACGCGCAGCCTGCGGTAGGCGCCGCGGAGGAACACGCCCGGAGGCGCCGGATCGTCAGCTAAGGCTTCCACGGCGCGGTTGACAGCCATCATCCCGGCCTGATCAGCCATGAAGCGGGCGAAGGTCGCCTGCGCGATCTCTGACCAGATGATCCTCACCGGGAGCCGTCGAACACCTCAGCCATGAACTCCTCGTGTGACTTCCGGCCCGGCCGCCCGGCCGCCTTCCACGCCTCGTGCTCGGCGATGGCAGCGTCGATCTCGGCTTCCTCGACCTGCACGGCGGATGCGCGGTCACGCAGGGCCTTCAGCGTGTGGTACTCGTGCACCGGAACCACTACAGCGGCTTCCCCGCCGAGGCGGATCACGTCGTGACTGTCGTGCTCTGAAGGCCGCGCGCTCATGCCACGATGCTAACCCGCCGCGCCGCCGGCCCGGCCGTCCTTCGGCGCCGACACGCGCCGAAACCCCCGCAGTTCGTGATTTCCAGCATCGCATTCGGCGTGGCTCCGGGCGTGGCATAACCGGCCGACCCGTTCACCTGGCCGCCGTCTTCCCGCTGGACCGGGCAGATTCCTGCTCACGGTGCGCCCGGGCTTCAT
This sequence comes from uncultured Actinomycetes bacterium, assembly GCA_963837515.1. Classification (GTDB taxonomy): domain Bacteria; phylum Actinomycetota; class Actinomycetes; order Streptosporangiales; family Streptosporangiaceae; genus RYN-230. The sequence goes on along the minus strand of CAWINT010000003.1, from coordinate 14,484 downwards.
CCAGCCAGCGAGGCGTGCCAGGATCACCTGCGAGGTCAGGCAGCCAGCGCATGACCCCCAGCCCGTCACCCCGGCGCAGGCCGAATCGCGATGCCTCAGCAGCGAGGCTGTCCGCGAACACGCGGGGGGAGTCGTAGTTTCCCCGTAGGGCGTCCGCCACGATCTGGGCGACTCCTCCGGGATCCTCGTGATCGTCTAGCAGGTCGGAAGCGATCCGCGCCGGCCGCGTCACCGGCAGGCGCTCAGGTGCACCCACTCGTTGGCCGGGAGTGAACGCTGATGGAGGCGGACCTCGGGCCGCCGGGTCTGCTTCCGGCCAGGAAGGGTGAACTCGTGCCGGTCGGCAGGCAGGTGCCCCAGGCCGTAGAGCGCGGCCGCGGACCGGTGGGAAACGACGCCTTGCGCTGGTGTCGGTTCCCACGCCCAGACTCCGGGTTCGAGCTGGAGCCAGGCGGCCCGCAGCGCCAGGTGGTCTGGCTCCGGCGCGCCGGCCATCCGGTACACCCCATGCGCGACGCGCTCAAGCACCGAGCCCGCAGCGGTCAGCTTCCCCATCGTCGATAGGGAAGGCTGTGTAGCAGCTAAGCCTGGATCCACCGCCCTATGGCGCAGGCCAGCACTGATGCCGTTCCGGGTTTATGACCGTGAAATGGGCGTGGCTGGCTCGCCGCTCACCGGTTCTGCGGCTTGTCCTATGGTCCTTGGTTCACCGGGCTGGGTTTGGGTGGCCATCTGGCCGTGCGGGTCCGGGTGACCTGGTCAGGGTGGGTCAGGCCGCTGCTGCGGGCGGCCCGCAGGCGGCGGTGAACAGGGTCAGCCATTCGTGTTCACGGTGCCAGCCCTCGGGCAGGTGCAGGGTGATGTGGCCGCGGCCGTGCCGGGCGGTGCGGGCAGCGACGTCGATGAGGTCGCGGCGGATGGTGGCGCCGCGGGCCTTGCCGTAGGAGAGGCTGGCCAGGGATCCGGCGGCGCGCAGCAGGTTGTGCGCGATCGCGGCGCAGGTCAGCCAGGCGGCGTTGGCCGGGAAGAACCCGGAGGGCAGGTGGGCGAGCGGCCCGTCGGTCCAGTCGGCGAAGACCTGCTCCACCACGGCGTGGCCGCGGTGCTGGCCCTCGGCCTGGACCAGCCCGAACGGGGAATCAGTGAACACGGCATGGCAGCGCCAGGCCGCCAACAGCTCATCTTGCCCGGCGGCGGCCTGCTTGTTCAGGTCACGGACCCGCCGCACGATCAGCCGGGCGGTGATCGTCTGGCCTTTCTTCGAGGTGAATGCCGTGTATCCAGTCTCGGCGACCTGGGCGTCAGACACCCAGCAGCGGAGCTGGTCATCCCAGATCGCACGCGGGTACTCGATCGCCGTCCAGGCTTGTTCCGGGATAGCGGCGATGGCCGCGGCGATCTTGGGGTCCATGTTCACCGTGACGGAGAACCGGGCGCCGCTGCGGCGGACCGCGCCGCAGAACGCGGCCGGGTAGTACGCCGAGTCCGCCCGCACCACGATTGTCCCGGTGCACCCGATGGCGCGGGCGGTGCTGATCGCCTCGGCGGCGAACCGGGCCGCGCCGCGGGCAGAGTTCGCGGTCCCGCCGCGCAGCCGGGTCGCGGCGATCACCGGCGCGCCCAGCGGCGTGGAAATGGTGGCGGCCAGCGCATTCAGGCCGCGGACCAGCAGGCTCTTGCCCTGGATCTTGGTGTGCCCGAACCCGGCGCCCTGCTTGCGGTGCCCGTAGACCCGCTTCTGCATCGCGTCGATGCCGATGAACGCGAGCGTGTCCTTGCCGGGCAGCAGCGGAGCCCTTCTGGCCAGCTCGCCCAGCAGCAGGCGGTTCACCATCTCCAGCTGGCGGACGTTCCCCCAGGTGAACGACCGCAGGTGCGACCCGAGCGTGGACGGCGCCCGGATCCCGCCGGACAGCCCCGGCATCACGCCGTGCCGCAGCAGGCCCATATCATCAATGCTGTCCGCCCCGGCAGCCATACCCGCGACCAGGCACGGGATCTTCAGGTGCGCGTTGACACCGCAGTCCCCGCCCGGCCGGACGTGCTCAGCAACCAGGCCGCCAAGCCCGGCGCGCTGCGCCAGGGCCATCACCGGGACCAGCCCGGCCCGCGACACGAGATTCGGGTCATCGAACGATGCGTGCGTCCTCGCCAGAACATGCAACAATCGCATCTGACAGGCGCTCCTTCAAACCAGGCGCTGGAAGCTTCGACAACTCCCATCGTTCCTGGTCAAGGAGCACCTTTCGTGTTGGCACGCCGCCTGTTACCCGATATTGACCGGTGGATCGAGGCTAAGACCCCGGCATAATCCCATCCGATGCGAATACGCAGGAGAGTTCTGACCGGGAGCAAGATAGGTCGTAACGTTCACCTGGCTCTGGACCGGGCGTGGTCCTCAGGTGCACAATTGCTGTCGAATCCAGCGGCAAGAAGAAGCCCAGAGGCCGTCGCCCTCCCGCCGACACCACCCAGGCCGGCGGCCCGGTCTGGTACAGCGGCGGGAAACTCGCGCCCGACCTGAGCCTCCCCAAGCTCCGCCACCGCTGGGTCCACGCGCGCCTCCGCCCCCGGTACAACCTTTACTTCAGCAGAACGGCAACTACTTCAGCAGAACGCAACGCCCTCTACGAGCACGCCGCCCGCACCGCCGCTCACGCCGCGGAGCAGAGCAAGAACTTCGCCGCAACCGGCCCGGACGCCGCCGCCTGGGCCGCCGCCGACACCCTGCAGGTCACGGCCAAGCTCCTGGGCAACCGGGTGATCCGACAGGCCGCCGACGCCTACGCCCGCGCCGCCCGGCCCTACGGACGCATCCCCCGTCCATCCCGAGCGAGCCTGGACTTTCCTCTCCCGCCAACGGCCTGCCCCCGCGACACGTACCGAACCGCTCAGCCCGGCAGCCGCCCCTCACCCAGCCAGCGCCCAGCCCGCCCGCGAGGTCCTGCCCGTTAGTGAGCGCCGGGCATGCTGTCGGCGCTCATGAGTATGGTGCGGGTATGAGCTACCGGGAAGCGCGTCTGACTATAACCGTGGATTCCCAGCTCAGTGCCTATGCCGAGCATCTCGTCGAGTCCGGCCATGCTGCCTCTGTCTCCGCTGTATTCAACGAGGCCCTGGCTGAGAAGGCCTACCGTGACCGCCGCCGCGGCGGCCTATGGAAAGCGAAGGCCGAGCAAGGTGATCCTGGCCGGGTAACGCGCATGATGGCGCGCATCGACCAGCAACTCGCCCAGTGAGCGATGCCAGCCGTCGGCCCCGGGTAATGGCCTGCCACCAGGTATTGATGGAAGGCTGAGTCGTATGCACGCGGTCGAGCTAATCTTCGCGATCGGATGGGCGGCGTTCTGGATCCTCTGGCTCGTCGCTGCCTTCTCCATGAAGAGGGGGCGCCTGGCTTGGTCCCGCGAGCTGCGTATCAGGGCGGTGATCGTCGTCCTAGCAATCCTTTTGATCCGCTTGGGAGCCTTCCGAGGTCAGGGCCTCAACTCGGATCCATGGCGCGCTGGCCTCGGGCTCATCCTCTTCGCGGTCGGCCTGGGGTTCGCCATCTGGGCCCGCGTCCACATCGGGCGCAACTGGGGCACCCCGATGTCGCAAAAGAACGAACCGGAGCTGGTGACCAGCGGCCCCTACCGCCTGGTCCGGCACCCCATCTACTCTGGCGTCCTGGTCGCTGGTGTCGGCACCGCAGTGGCGCTCAGCTGGGCGTGGCTGATCGCCATGGCCCTGGCCGGGGTCTACTTCGTCTACAGCGCGACCGTCGAGGAACGCAACCTTACCGGGCAGTTCCCCGATACCTACCCGGTGTACAGGCGCTCGACCAAGATGTTCGTGCCCTTCATATTCTAAACAGACTCCCTGGGTTCGCCATCAACAGTGAGGTCGGCTACAGCGCTCGATATGTCGGGGATGGCAACCGACCGAAGAGGTGAGCCCCGAACCGCGTAATCGGCATCGGCGTTAACCGAGGTCGAGGTCTTTCTTCACCGATCCGATGAACGTCCGCCACTCGGCGGGACTGAACGTCAGGTTCGGCCCATGTGGATCCTTTGGAGTCGCGCACAGCGACTCCCGTGAACCAGGCGGCCAGTTCCGCGTCCGTGTCGAGCGCCACGGCGATCGCGTCCGGGTGGAGGTCTGCGACCAGGGCGGCCCCTGGGCGCCGGCCGCAGCACATGACGAGGAGAACGGGCGCGGCCTGCTCGTCGTCGCCCAGTTAGCACGCAGCTGGGGCCGGACGGGGAGTGAGGCCCTCCAGTGGCAGGCGCGGCGCGAGCGCGGCGCCTGCCGGGGCGCCCATTCGGCCGACGCAAAAACCCCCGCCACCAGGGCTTATCGCAAACGGACTTAAGATAACCGCCGCTATGCGCGCTGAGTCGGCCGATCATAGTTCTGCGGGACTCAGCGCCGGATTGGATGTTCGGCGCTCGTCTTGGATGTTCGGCGCTCGTCCGGGACGGGTGTGGCACCTCGACGCCGCGCCAACCGGCCAATGTCTCGCTCATGGGCTTGCGGCGGTGATGGGCATGGGTTCTCCTTCTGGATGCGGTGGTGGGGAGGACAGCGGGAACGGTTCCGGCTCTGCCGCTGTGCGGTTACCGGATTTCGTAGGTGCCGTCGAGCCGGGCGCGTGCGATGACATGTCCGGCCATGGCGTGGAGTGCATCGGCGAGGGTGAACTTGCCGGGCAGGTCGGGCTGGTAGTTCAGGGCGAAGAGCTGGAAGGCGTAGGAGTGTGGTCCGTGCGAGCGCGGGGGCCTGGGGCCGGCCCAGCCGCGGTGGCCGAGGGCGCCTTTGCCGTGTTTGAGCCCGCTGATCGGGCTGGGGTCGGTGAGGCCGTTCTCGGGAATGCCGCTGAGCGATGGGTCGATGCCGCGCGTGAGCGCATGGGTGGCGGGTTTCCCGAGGGGGACGTCGGGGTCTTGCACGATGAGCAGGAGTTCCGCGGTTTCGGCTGGCGGCGTTGTCCAGGCGAGGGCGGGTGAGATGTTGGCCCCGAAGAGCCTGCCGCGGTGCCGCTCGGGGATGGGGGTGCCGTGGTCGAAGGCGGGGCTGGTGAGGGTGAAGTTCTCGGGTGCTTGCAGGTCGGGACGTGCCCAGACGAGCGTGTGGTGTCCGGCGTGGCGGTTACGCAGGGCGAGGCCGAGGGGGTTTGCGGGCATGGTCTTGGTTCCTTCTCTCTATGCCTGGCGGACGGGGAGGCCGGGGTTGCGGAGTCTGCGGTCGAAGACCGAGAGGGCGGGTTCCAGGGGTCGCGGTATCCGCTTAGGCCGGCGTCGATGAGGGTGACCTCGCCGCCTTGCTCGAGCAGGAAGGAGTGCGCGAATTCCGTTCCGAGCGTGGATCATTGGCGGGCCTCCTGGGCGAGCTGGGGATAGGTCGCGGTTGTTGATTTCATAGCGGTCTCCTGTTGGTCTGGGTCGGGTGAGGATCTCGTCGAGCCGGGCGAGGTCATCGGAGTCCAGGTTGGTCAGTGCGGGCGGTGGCTCGTTGAGGATTGCCTGGCCGCGTTGTGCCGCGTCGCGTCCGGAGCCGGTGAGGTGCACGAGCTTGCGGCGGTTGGCGCCGGGGTGTGCGGTGCGAGGGACCAGGCCTCGCGCTTCGAGCTTGTCGATGCCGACGGTCGCGGCTGGCGGGCCGGCGTTGACGGCTCGTGCGGTCTCTCGCAGGGGCATCGGACCGCCGCCGAGCTTGATCAGCGGCTCGACCCTCGCAGGCCCGAGATCGAGGGCGGCGTGGAGGGCACGCTGGCGGTCCTGTCTGGTGACGGGCTCGTGCAGGGCGGTCCACACCCGGGATGCGGTGTCCGGCGGCGTGGCCGATCGGGGGTCACCGGGCTCCTTCCGGGGCGGGGCTCATGCAGTGGCTAGGCGTGCGCCGTTTCGCTCGGCGGTCGCCAGCGCCCAGCGCCCGGTTGAGACGATGCCGAGCACGATGACCATGACTCCACAGCCGGCGACCACCGCCCACGCCGCGTGGCTAGCGTGCACGAAGCCGGCCGAGCTGGAAGCGATGATCGCGCCGGTGATCGCGACCCCGACGGCCGCGCCGGTCTGGCGGCAGGTGGAGGCGATCGCTCCCGCGACACCGGCCTGGTCTCGGGGCATGCCCGACAGTGCGGTGTTGGTGATCGGGGCGGTGACCAGGCCCGCGCCTGCACCGTAGAGGAGGTAGGCGACGATCAGATTCCACACAGGGGTGTGCGCGCTGAGGCCGATCAGCAGGATCGCGCCCACGGCGATCAGCGCGCCGGACATGATCAGGGCGAGCCTGGGCCCGCGGCTGGCTACCAGCCGGCCTGAGACGGTGGAGAGCACGCCGAGCATCGCGGCCATCGGGATCGTGAGCAATCCGGCGTGCAGCGCGCTGTAGCCGCGGACGTCCTGCAGATACAGCGTGTTGAGGAACAGAAAGCCGCCCAGGGTCGCGAGCGCGACCACCCCGATCAACGCCGCGCCCGAGAACGGGGCGCTGCGGAAATACCGCATGTCAACCAGTGGCGCAGGCCGCCGGGACTCGACCACGACCAGCGCGATCGCCGCGAGCACGGCCGCCGCGAACAGCGCGATGATCGGCGCCGAGCCCCACCCGCTGCGCGGGCCCTCGATGATCCCGGCGGTCAGGCAGCCCAGCAGCGTAATCACCAGCAGCTGGCCGGGAGGGTCAAGCCGCCGGGGATGCTCGGCCCGCGACTCGGGCACGAACCGATGCGTCAGCGCGATCGCCATCAGGCCGACGGGAATGTTGATCCAGAAGATCGAACGCCACCCGATCCCGCTGACCAGCAGGCCCCCGAGCACCGGGCCGCTGGCGAGGCTGAGCCCGGCGACCGATCCCCACATGCCGATCGCCTTCGCGCGACCAGCGCGGTCGGTGAACGTGTTGGCGATGATCGCCATCGCCACCGGGTTGAGCATCGACCCGCCGATGGCCTGCAGCCCGCGAAAGGCGATCAGGAACCCGATCGACGGAGCCAGGCTGCAGGCCAACGACCCCAGCGAGAACGCTGCCAGCCCGATCTGGAAGACCCGGCGGCGGCCGAAGCGGTCCGCGAGCGAGCCCGACAGCATGAGCAGGCACGCGATAACGAGGGTGTAGGCATCGATCGTCCACTGCAGGCCGCTCAACGACGCGTGCAGTGCGTGCTGGATCGACGGCAAGCCGACATTGACGATCGTAGTGTCGAGGCCCGCCATGAATACGCTCAGGCAGCACGTAGCCAGCACCACGGAACGGCGCCGCGCGTCACGATCGGCGGTCACAGGCTCTGCGCCAGCCGCTCAATCAGGGGCGCGGCCACCATCAGCTGCCGAAGCTCAGCAGGGCTAAACCCAGTCGATAGGGCCTTGGCCAGCTGCTCGGCGCGTCCGTTGTGCTTGTCGGCCAGTACCCGTGTGCCGGACTTGGTGATCGAAAGAACCGAACGCCGCCCGTCGGTCGGATGGGGATGTCGCTGGACGAGGCCACGTGCCTCTAGCGCCCCCAGCGTCGTTCCCATCGACTGCACGCTGATCTGCTCGGCCTTGGCCAACTCGGTCACCGAGCTCGGACCGCTTCGATCCAATCGCTTGAGGACCGAGGCCTCCGGCAAGCTCAGGCCGCCCTCCGCTGGCATCTGACGCAGCTGTCGTATGCACAAGCCGATGCTCATCTGCAGAGCGGCAGCAACGTCGTTGACATCCGGATCCTGAGGCATATACAAAGCCTAGCCTTGCTAGATCAAACTGGCAAGTCCAGACTTGCTATCCAGGGAGACCTCGAAGGGGTTCGCCCATGCCAGACTGCGCTTCAGCCGTCGAGCCACAGCCGGGCGCCGCCGGAGAACGCAGAACTGCACGATCGGCGCGCCGATAGGGGCGATGACCGCAGCAGCCGTCCGCGCTCCGAGTCGGCGCTCGGGAGCGGTTGTTGACCGTCGGCCTCTTTGCTGTGAGATGCCAGATGGTGACCTGGTGTAATGCCCTCGCCGGGGCGGTCGCTGTGTTCCAGCGTGGCCTGCTGCGCATCCGTCATGCCTGACCAATGCTCAGCGCGCAACTGAGCCTGCCCATCAAGCGGCTACCTACAGTGACCTGCGCGGTCCGCCGCTCAGCAACGCCATAGCCGTTATGCGTGGCAACCTGGTCGCCGACGTGGCCCCCTGTGTCACACCGAATGGGTCGATCTGTGCCGCGGTCCCTGCGCAAGCGACCCAAGATCAGCCCGCGCCCTTCCATGCCTTGACGAGGCCCGATGACTGGCCGAGTGCTGACCGCCCAGCGCCAATGGGTGTGACCGGCTCGCGCATTCTTGAGCCCGGACTATGCCGCGGAAATGACCTGAATGAAGTGTTTACGTTCACCGGGCCTGCGCAAGAGCGCTGTCCTACCGCACGCTGGCCGGAAACCGTGGTCAGCGCGCTCAAGCCGCACCTGAATCTTGAGCACGCTGCGGCCGGTCCGTCCCCGGACGTCCTTCAGCCACGTTCAGGTGCGGGTCCTGGGTGCGGCTGAGCTGGTGCGCAGTACCCAGGTTGCGATCTCGGTGCGGGTGCTGAAATTCAGCTTGGCCAGGATGCTGCGCACGTGGGTCTCGACGGTTCGCTCGGAGAGCACGAGCTGGTCGGCGATCTGCCGGTTGGACAGGGCCTGTGCGACGAGGCTGGCGACTTGTTCCTCGCGTGCCGATAGCGGCGAGGCGTTGCGGCGGCGCATGCTGATGTCCGCGGCCACGTTGGCCGCTTCCGATGCCCGCGCGGGCATGTCCAGCCGGCGGAACTCGCTGGCTGCTCCGGCCGCCAGATCCGCCGCTTCGGCGAGGCTGTCACCGGATGCGAGCAGTGCCCGGGCCAGACCCAGCCGGCTCAGCGCGGTGTGTGGCCGCGCCCCGACCCGCGCGTTCATCGTGACGGCGTCGCGCAGATGCCGGGCCGCCTCGGCGGGCCGTCCCGCGGTCAGTGCCAGTTGGCCGACCTGGCGCGCATTGGCGCCGTGGCTGAACACTGCGCCCGACCCATCTCCGCTGTAGTAGTGCGCAATCGGCGCCGTCAGCTCGTACAGGTCGCCGCCGACCTCCGCGTCGCCGAGCAGGATCGCGGCAGTGCCGATCTGCATGAGGGTGCCGAACCAGCGCACACCCAGCGGGAAGCTGCGCGGCACGTACCGGAACTCCTCGAACGCGGCCCAGGCCTCGTCGAGGTGCCCGGTCAGCGCGTGCGCGATGGGGATGGTGATCCGGACGAGCGGCATCGGCGGCGCACTTCGTACGACGTCTTCCCAGTCGGGCCCGAGGACCCCAGGGTCGGCCAGGAGTATGGCCATATTCAGCTGGAACGCGAACGACAGGCCGACCATCGAGATATCGCCGGTCCGGATCGCGAGCTGCCGTGCGGCTTCGTTGGCTGTCCATGCCGTTGCGAAGTCGCCAGATTGCTCGGCGAGCACTGCGCGGAAGCGGTGGTGATGCCAGCGCGCCAGCACAGAGCGCCGCGCGGTGGCGACCCGGTCGATTTCCGCCAGCTCCTGGTTAGCCTCGGCGAGGTTGCCGAGCTGGAGTGCGGCGTCGGCTCGCCACAGGTGGCCCCACAGGGCCGCGACCGGGTGGCTTGCCGCGCGTCCGAGCGTCACTGCCTGGCGGCCGAGTTCGAGCCGCTCGGCGACGGCCTGCGGGATGGAGATCGCCAGGTGCCGTGCGGCCAGGGTCTCGAGGATGGCCTGTGGGTTGCCGGACCGCTCGGCCTCGGTGAGCGCCTGTGCGGCCACCTCGGCGGCGGGCGAGCCCCCTTCGCGCTCGGCGATCCCGACGGCGAGCTGCGCGTGGAGGCGGGCACGGGTCGCGTGCTCGTCCGGCGGAAGCAGGGCCAGGGCGCGCTCGCAAATTCCGGCGATGGTGCGGTAGGCGGCCGAGCCGATGCCGTGGACGACGAGACCCGCCTGCGCGAGCAGGTCCGCCCGGCCTGCAGCCTCGGCGAGGTCAGCGGCGGCCGCACAGCTGCTGACGCTGCGCTCGACCGCATTGGCGAGAAACTGTGCGTCGGCCAGCCGGATGAGCAATCGCGCCCGCCCGGCGTCGCCGACACCAGCCTGCTCAGCGCAGCTGAGCGCGAGTTCGGCGTAGCGAACTGCGTCGTCGTAGGCTAGCGCCCGCCCTGCTTCGATACCCGCTCGCCCGGCCCAGATCTGGCACTGCCCGGCCGCGTCCCGGCCACCAGCGCGGCGCCAGTGGGATGCGATCATCCCGGCCACGTTCGGCTCGCCGACCCGGGCGAGCAACTGCGCGGCCTGGCGGTGCAGGCCGGCCCGGCGGCTCGGCGCCAGCTCGGCGTAGATCGCGTCGCGGATCAGCGCGTGCTCAAACTGCAGTCCCCCTGGCGAGGTGTTGTCGCGCAAGATGCCCGACGCCACTGCCTCGTCGAGCGCCGGCCCCAGGTCCGCACGCCCGGTCATCTCAGCCAGGAGCGCGGTGTGGATGCGTTCGCCCAGCACACTAGCTGCGTCCACGACGGCCCGGGTCTCCCCAGTAAGCTCGCTGGCCCTCGCGGCCACGAGACGGCGCAGCTCAGGCCGCTCCGCCATCAGCCGCTCAGTATTTCCGTGCGCCGCCAGCCCCTGCGCGGCCAGCCGGACGAGCAGTGGGTTACCGCCGGTGCGCTCCCACAGTGTCTCAGCGAGCTGCGCGTCGGCCGACCCGGTCAGCCTCGGCAGCCACGCCGCGACGTCCTGCAGGGACAGCCCGCCCAGCGTCAGCGGCAGCGCAAGGTCGCTGGACAGCAGCGCGGGCGTGGCGTCAAGGAGCGGGCTGGACACCCTGTTGCGATAGGTCACCAGGACGGCCATCGGCTCGTCGCTGATTGCCGCCACCAGATGCCGAAGCAGCAGGATCGATGTCTGGTCGGCCCAGTGCATGTCCTCCAGGATCAGTACCAGCCCGCCGCCGGTGGCGTGCCCGCAGACCAGGGCGGTCAGCGCCGTAAACAGCTGGAAGCGGGCCGCCGCGTCACCTTCCCAGGTCTCGGCTACGGGCAGCCGGGCGGCGCCGTCCCAGCCACGCATAAGGCACAGCCAGGGCCACAGCGGAGGCGCGCCCGGTTCATCCACCGCATAGCCGCGTGCGGTTGTCATGCCGGCCTGCCGCGCGCGCTCCGCTGTCACGTCAGCCAGCCGGGACTTGCCAATGCCCGGCGGACCAGCGATCAGCACGAGCCGGCCCCGGCCAGCGCGTGTCTCGCCGAGCGCCGCGTCGAGCTGGGCGAGTTCGCCGGCGCGCCCCACGATCACCCGGTCAGTGTTCCACGATCACGCGGTCAGTATCGAGGTCCAGTAGCTGGGATCAGTACTGGTACCGATGGCAAGTGGACCGTTGGCAGGGAACGTGGGCCTAGCCGAAACCACCATAGGAGGACACCATGATCGCCCAGATCGCTTACTTCGACGGCCCCCGCAGTCCCGAGGTCATCGCCGCGTCCGAGCGAGCCGGACGGGAGCGGATCATGCCGGCCGTGTCGGCGGATCACGAGGTCAGGGCCGGTCATCGCGGCACGTTCGTGCTGCGTCAGCCGGATGGCACCCAGCTTGTCCTCGTCCTGGCTGATAGCGCCGCCACTCTGGACCGCGGCAACACCGTCATCACTGCCACCCGGCTGCTGCCCGGCGAGGACCCGGCAATGCTCACCGGCCCGGACCGCGTCGAGCGCTACGACGTGATGGCCGCCTACGATGCCGAGTACCGCGACCTGGTGCCGGCATGATCACCGAGACCGCGCTGCGCACTGGCCGGTGGGAGCTGGTGCCAGCGCGGACCAAGGCCGACTTCACGGTACGTAATTTCGGCCTGGCGACTGTCTGCGGCCAGATCCCGGTCACCGCGGCCTGGGTGGACGTCGACGCCGCTGGGCAGCCCACGACCGTGCGCGCCGAGCTCGACCTCAGCCGCATCGACACCGGCAACCCGCGCCGCGACCGCGACCTGCGCAAGCCCCACGTGCTCGACACGGCCCACCATCCAGCCCTCACCTTCGACGGCATCGCGGCCGGCACGACCGTTGATGGCGTGCTCACGGGCCGCGCTGCCACGCGCGTGAGCCTGGATGTAACGAGTATCACGCCCGGCGACTCCGGAACGGTCACTGCTCACGCGATGACCACGTTCGACCGCACTGCCCTCGGCGTGCGGGCGCCGCGTTTCCTGATCGGCCGCCGGATCGCCGTCGTGATCCACGCGACATTCGCACCACCCTGCCACGGAGGCGACTGATGAACCGCATGGGATGGTCCGGCTGGCTCGCTGCCGCCATCGTGTGCGCCAGTTGCGGCAGCGGATCACCCACAACAGCGGCCCGCCCGGCCCCGCCCGGGCAGGCCACCTTCACCGCCCGCGTCGAACGGGCCTGCGCCACCGCCGTGCGACGGCACGCCGGGCACCCCTTTCCCGTCGCGAACTTCAACCCCGAGCACCCCAAACCCCAAGTGCTGCCTGAAGTCGGCGACTACCTCGCCCGATACGGCGACCCCAGCGGGGTGATCGCCGCCCTGCACGCGCTCACCCCACCCGCCGCGATCACGACCCAGTGGCAGGACCTGCTGCAACTCCTGGACCAGACAGCGGCCAACGCGCATCATCAGATCGCCGCCGCCCGAGCCCGCGACGTCGCGGGCTTCGCCAGCGCCGCCGCCATCGCTCAGCGCCTGAGCAGTCAGATCAACGCCGCAGGAAGCGCAGCCGGACTGTCCAGAGCGCCATCCTGCGAACAGGTCTTCGGATGACACGAAAACGGCCAGCGCAACCACATTATGGCGCGCTTTTCCGAAAGCATCGACGTATCGACCGTCCTGATGACCACTCCGCGATACGCCCGGTTCATCGGCCGCAGCTGGAATCTCAGGAGGTGGGACGTAGTTGTGGCGCCAGCAGTCGCGTAACCAGTCGGTGACAGGTCCCCGCACTCAACCATGGCGGGCGGCCTGCATTGCGGTGGGATCGGTGCGCGGCTCCCGGAGACCGTTCTGCTAGACCCGATGGCCCGTCGCTAGGCTTCGTACGAAGGCCACGGGTGTCAGTGAGGTATCACTGAGGAGCGTGTTGAAGGCTCATCGTCCGTGTGGGGGTTCTGCGGCGAAAGGATCATCCATGCCGGCTGCGCGGCGTCGTGTGCTGCATCTGTCCGATCTTCACCTCAACGCTCGCGGTAAGGTCCGGTACGGCGTCGATGCCGACCTGGCGCTGGGTGCAGTACTGGAATCATGCGCCAACCTTGATGAGCTTGCGGCTGTCATTGTCACGGGGGACGTCGCTGACGACGGAAGCGAGGCCGCTTACAACCGGGCACGTGACGTTCTGCTGGATTTTGCCCGCCCGCGCCGCGCGCGCCTGGTGTTCTGCGTGGGCAACCACGACGACCGTGACGCATTCACCCGTTCACTCGGTTCCGGCCATATCGGCGCCGAGGGGAACGACTGCGGCGTCACCGCGGGCCCGGCTGGCCGGGTCTGCGCGGTGAGCGAGGCCGATGGGGTTCGCATCGTCACGCTCGACAGCCTTGTGCCGGGTAGCTGGTATGGCCACCTCGGCACGGAGCAACTGCGCTGGGTCGCGGCGGTCCTGACCAGCGAACAGCCCAGCATTCTCGCCTTCCACCACCCTCCAATCGACCTCGCAGTGGAGATCCAGCAGCGCGTCGGGCTCGACGATCGCGACCGGTTCGCGGCCGTGGTGCGTCCTTCGCTGGTGACCGCCATTCTGTGCGGCCACTTTCACCAGCAGATCGCAGGCTCGGTAAACGGCGTTCCCACGTGGGTGACCCCAGGGGTGTTCACCCGGATCGATCACCTCACCGGTCCGCCGGGTTCTGAACGGGCATTCGCTGGCGGCAGCGCGACGCTCCTCGACCTCACCCAACCGGCACGGCCGGTCTTTGCGACCATTGCCCTGCCCGACCGCGACAGCCGCCTTGCCTACGAGACAGACCTCGAATCAATCGAGGGGGACCTCCGGGTATTCGGAATCCCTATATGACCAAGGCGGATTATTGTTGCCGCGGGCAACTGCCGGACGATGGATGTACTCAGGACCCCGGGCCCAGGAAACCGGAATCGTGCCCGGCCCTGGCCTTCCGGCTAGCGAAATTCACCGTAAGGCTGAAGTCCGTGCCGACGCTAACGGACCACGAGACGATCTCAGCATGTTTAACGGCGATCCTTACCAGGAGTCTATGGAACTCTCTGAGCCACCCTTCCCACTCGTCGGACGGTACATCTGCCCTGGCATGGCGAGGTCCGTGCTTCCGCTCCTCCTCGGCCTCTGACGCGACGTTCAGCGTCCGGTTTGCCGTCGCCGCCGCGACTAGCGCGCTCGAAAGAGCATCAGCAGCCGATGACTCGTCGGTAATGGACTCAGGATCAGGGAGATCCGGAAGAGAGCTCATATCGTTTTGACGCACATGAGCGCCAGACGGAGCGCAGACCGCACTGAGGAGTACTAGCACACCTGGATATTCATGCACCGAGA
>CAWINT010000002.1:0-1540453 GCA_963837515.1 uncultured Actinomycetes bacterium | reverse complement strand
AGTCTCCGCGGGGGTGGACTCACGCTCCCAGGGATGACAAGATTCGTACTTATGTTCGAACAGTCGGCATCCCGGCCGCCACCCTTGCCGCTCCGCAAGGTAGCGGGTGCTGTAGTCGGGCTGCGACTCGGCCGTCTCACCCGTTTCAGTTGCATCACCCGGTTGGGAGCTGGTATAAAATCCGGTATGAAATCGTTCCCTACGCCGGATGCGGTGCTCGCCGCGCTGGGTGACAAGATCACCGATGCGCTCAGTCGGTCTGCGCTGCTGGCCAAGCAAGATCTGCTTGCCTACCGGAGGCAACATCCGGCGTGGGTTGCGGCACACAGTGAACGAGGCTTGGCGAACTGGATCCACGATCGTCACTGGGATCATCTCATGGCGCTTCTGACGGACGTCGAAGGGGTCAGCTTCGTTAACAAGGAGCCGAAACGGGATGTATATGTCGGTGTCAATTACCGCCTGCGGGTCAAGCGTCACCATTGGAATGGCAGCGTAAGTACATACCCTACGCAAGCAGCACTTGACTTTATGGCTCAGCCTCCTGGTGTTGACACGCTCGAAGGACTAGAAGAAATTCACCTGATCGCGGGCTACCGCTGGGACAAGAGCACCAGAGATATAATAGCTGGCGCGCTTTCCCTGCGAGATGGCATCGACAATCAGATCTGGGATATAGATCTTCCTCTACCCGAAGAACAGCAGGGCGGCGGCGGCGTTTCCGGTGTACCCTCACTTCCCACGCCGAAGCCTCCTACGATCGACACGAGCGCTCTGAAAGACAAGGGTAAAAAGGAATCCCCATGAATGGCCTCGGCGTTGTTCTAGAGACAGCGCGGCGAGCCAAAGGACTGACACAGCAAGATTTGGCCGACGCTGTTGGCATCCGACAGGCAGCTTTGTCTCGCTACGAAAACGAGACGCGCGATCCTGATGATGACGCTCTTGCCCGGATTGCTGCTGTTCTTGGCCTCACCCCTGACTTTCTGAGGCACGCCAGCAAGGTGCGGGGCGCGGTCGCCGTTGACGCGCACATGCGTAGGCGCAAAACGGCCAAGCCCAGCGACTGGCGGCGCCTGGAGGCCCAACTTAATGTCTATCGAATCCACGCCCGGCGAGTATTCGAAGGTATTGCAGTCCGTACAGAACAGCGTCTGCCTGACTTTGATCCGTCCGAAACAGATCCGAGCAGCGCTGCACGGTTGGTGCGGATGCAGTGGCGGATGCCAACTGGACCGGTTCGCTCGCTCGTTCAATGGCTTGAGGCAGCTGGATGTCTAGTAATAGAAGAGGACTTCCGCACCCGGGGGGTAGATGGGCTATCTCAGTGGATCGACGAATGCCCTCTGATTTTGCTGAATGTGAATATGCCCTCCGACCGCAAACGTCTCACCCTTGCGCATGAGCTTGGTCATCTTTGCCTTCATGCGCACGAGGTTGCAGAGGACTTGGAAGAGCAGGCAAATATGTTTGCTGCCGAGTTTCTGATGCCATGGGAGATAATTCGCCCCCAGCTTAGGAATCTCACGGTGGCAAAGCTGATCGATTTGAAGCGTGAGTGGGGGGTCTCGATGCAGGCCCTGATCGAGCGGGCTTGGAACGGTAAGGTTATTACCGCGGGCCAGCGAATGAATTTTTACAAATCACTCAGTGCGCGTGGCTGGCGTACGAGTGAACCCGTCAGTGAAGAACTGGCACCTGAGAGGCCCGCGCTTGCCCAGAGCATTGCCAGTGCCATGATAAAAAACGGTCTAACTATATCCGAGATCGCTGATATCGTTGGCGTAGCAAAGAGCGAATCGTCAAACCCGTTTATGCCGCATAGATCATCGCTGCACGCCGTGAACTTACAGGAGCCCATGCGGTGCAGGAATGCGCCGCCTTCTCGCAGCAACCGCTCGTGGCCATCCTTCCGATAGGCGCTGATCGAGCCGTGGGAGGTCGCCGTCAAGGGTGGCGCTTGCGCCATCACGTGTGACGCGCCGTAGGCGCGCCCTTGACGGTGACCTTCCGCGGTTCAACGATGGTGCGCCGGGAGGATGGCCGGTTCGTGTGCGCGGCGCGCGGTTGCGCTGGCCTTCGCGGCGGCCATCTGGCGGGGCGGGTTTCGGGGGCTGAGGCCGCGCCGGGGCCGCCGTGGCCCGAAGGGCCTAAGAGCGGTCTCGGCGCCTGGCGCGTGACGGTCCCACGGGTTTACCGCACCCCGTGCTGACGGCTGGTTGCGCCGCGCCGGGGGCAGCGCACTTCGCGCGCATCTGCTTCGACGCCCACCTGGCGGCCGGGCCCGGCGCGCTTGCGCGCCCTTGAAACCGTAGGGAAAGTACTCACCAGCCGGGTCTAGGCACCGGTCTAGGCACCGAACCTCGGATAGCGCTGGGCTGCTGGGCTCTGCCGACGTCGGAAGAGGGATACTTGAGGCATCCAATCAAGTTTTGTCGCGTTGATGGCCCGAGAGTTGAGGATAGGCGTCTAGGAGTGCAGCACTTGCTTCAGTCAGTGGGCCTTCGACAGTTCTGAAGTCGAACCTGGTCTTGGCCTCTTGAAGAAGTCGCTTTGCAATGCCCCTGCGTCGCCAAGCGTGAGCTGTCCACATGTGAGCTACGGACTCGTAAGAGCCATCTTTATCTCGATCATGCAGTATCACGAAACTTGTAAGTCGCCCGAAGTATGACCATTCACCGGTGCCGCCTATACCGGAAAGGGGGGCTAGCATCAGGAGCCAAAAGCCTGCTTCGCCTGGTGCAAAGTCCCAACCAGCCTCCCTTTTATATGAGCGCGCCGCAAGATCGAGAGCGCTGTCGGACCAAGTGCCGCATTCACCTTCGAATGCGGAGTCACTTAGTTTGACCCCGAACTCTAGGTTGTCGTCCCCATTGTCAAGATCTACTCCAGCTAGAGTAAGGTCCCATTCATTCACCCGGGGTGCCTGCCAGGCTATCCGTGGCCCTAGGTGAGCGATAACGACTTTATCCGCCTCATCCGCTAGAGTGGGAAATTCTGAAACTATTTCAACAGCGTCTGGCGGTTCAGTTACACAAGCCAGTTCCGGAGGATCCGGGAGAATACTCTTCAAAGCATGGTAAGCCGTTCGAAAGGCTACTTCGACTTCTTTGGGCAGTTCCGGAAAGTTGTAGCCAAGATCACTCATATATACCCTCCTCGATTAGCCGCCCAGCAGTGATCAGCATGAAGAGTGGCCGAGTAAAACCTCTATTCCACCATGCGTCCGCTCGTATTTGTTCTGAGGATGGGTGTGGTTCTGTTAGGTCGAGGATTACGAATCCTGAGTCGCGTAGTTTCCCGGTGTAGTACTCAAGCGGGCGAAACCAAGCTGCGTTTGCGACCGGAGAGCTTATGCCGTCAACCTCGAACTTTTGCTCGATGCCGCGTAGGTCGAAGTACGATGCAGCGAGCAAGCCGTTGGTTTCATGGTGCCGTTCGACGTGCTTGTTGTAGAAACATGGGTGGAGCATAAGGATGACCAGCCGTCCTCCTAGGCGAGTCACCCGTCCAAACTCCGCGATTGCATTGCTCGGCTCGCGTAGGTCATTCAGCACGTGGTTGCATACTATGAGATCAAACGCACGATCTCTGTAGGGCAGATTATTTACACTTCCAACATCGAATGATACAGCCTGGCTAGCAGCCGGATTCTGTTGTCTTGCCGCTTCTATGAGTTTCTCGCTGGAGTCGATGCCCGTAACGGTCGCACCTTGCCCCGCGAGGATGCGTGACAGGTAGCCCTCGCCGCATCCGGCGTCGAGCACGTCCAGGCCCGCGACGTCACCGATGGCCCGGAGCATGGCGGGGTCGGTCAGCTCGTTGCGGTACTTGTCGCGGTGCTCTCGGATGATCTGGACCCAGTAGGAGGCGTTCGCATCCCAGCGGCTGGAGCGTGGCGGGGCTTGTGCGGTGGCGTCGTTCATGCAGCCTCCTTGATTTGTGCCACGAGATCGATGCAAGCGCTTCGCGCCACGGCATCCTCGCAGGTTTCGGCACGGTCGGACAATGCGTTACCCACTTCGGCTAGTTTCAGGCCGAATGTCGGGTCTCTATCAAGCGCTAGCGGCAGGTACGTCCGGCACAAGTAGTACAGGTACGCCTCGGTGTAGTTGTCTATTTCCCGGAGAACTTCGTCAGCGGTCTTGCGGAGAAGGATCGAGCCCGGAAGTGAGAAGTCTGAATTAGGCCGGCTATCCCGCGTGTAAGTGGGGAAGGACCACTCTTCAATGATTGCGAGCACAGGCGTTTGCTTAACCATGCGTTCGTAGCGTTGCGCTAGGTCCGTATCGCTGGAGTTAATTAGCAAACCCATGATTCCGCTACGGACCATGAAGGCAGTTTGCCGATCGCTGATGTCAGGAAGGAAGCTGCCCTCCAGCTCTCCGGTGGCAATGCCCAGATGGTGGGCGAACGTCGCCTGAGCCAAGATGGAGTGGAAGGAATAGCT
Organism: uncultured Actinomycetes bacterium; assembly: GCA_963837515.1. Lineage (GTDB taxonomy): Bacteria > Actinomycetota > Actinomycetes > Streptosporangiales > Streptosporangiaceae > RYN-230. The sequence continues at coordinate 1,536,003 of CAWINT010000002.1, read as the reverse complement.
CTTGCGGGTCAGCCGTGGGGCCATCTCGATAGAGGCGGCAAACAGCTGCTCGGGGTTCCGCAGCAGCGCTCGCTCGCCGTGGGTTGCGTACAGGGATTCGAGCGCGTGGTTCTGCTGAAGGCCCCAGAAACGGGCCAGGTAGGAGCACACCCGCCGGTCATCGCCGCGCATGACGCCCAGCGCCGCCTCCAGCGCGTTGATCAAGTACTGATGCGGGATGTCGGCGTCGGACGACAGCAGGAGCGCCGGGCGGTTCACGGCCAGGCCCTCCGCCTCCAGCTGCGTGACGAGGCTGTTGCGGCGCGCCAGGACACAGTGCGTGGCGAAGTACTCCGCGACGCCCGGGACTGCGGCAGCCAGAGCTTGTAACGACTTGCCGCTGACCCGATCAAGCCACGATGGGTCATCCCACAGCCGAGACACGGTGCTTTCGTCCAGGCCGGACACGAACGCGACGTCGGACATGGTGAAGCCTGCGTCCTGGGTCACCTTCGACAATGGCCTGGGCTGCGACCAGTCGATCATGAGTCCTCCAAACCTGTCCCCCTCAGCGTATCCGTGACGCATTGCGCAGGCGGATGTCGCTTGCGCGGACGCAAGCCACCCTTCCCGCCGCGAAGGCAATGCACTGCGTCAAGTGGCGATGACGGTAGATAACCGCCTGCTGCATCGTGGTCAGCGCTGGCACCTGACGACCAGAGAGGTCGTCCCAGCAGCTAGCCCTTTCAGGGGCTGTGGAAGGAGTGGTTGTCATGCGTCATCTGCTGGACACGTCGGCGGTGAGTTTCCAGGTCACCAGGGCCGCGGAGGCGCGTAAGGACTTCGGTAAGGACGTGCAGAAGGTGGACCGGGAGACCGGTGCCCCGATGTGGGTGGTCGAGGTGCTCGCCCAGGACGCTGAGCGCGGGGAGGTGATCCGGGTCACGGTGACTGGTGATCAGCCCAAGGTGGCTCCGGGTCAGGCTGTCCGCTTCGAGCGGCTGGAGGCGATCCCCTGGACCAACAACGGCAAGTCCGGGGTGGCCTACCGCGCCGCCTCGATCTCCCCCGACCAGCCCGCCCGTGCCGCCTGATTCCTGGCGCACGCCTGCGGCCTCCCGGTGACCCCGGGGGAGCCAGCGCACTGATCGTGTCAATGCATGACTACGCAAGGAAGGACACCGCTGCCATGACCAGCAGCAGCAAGATTCAGGCCGCCGCGAACGGCGGGACCAGCACCGATCACACCGCGCAGGAAGCACCGCCGGAGCGCCCGTATGGGTTCGCGCGGCTGCGTGAATGCGAGGTCTATCACCTGATGGCCCTGGCCCAGTCCGCCCTGGATGAGACCGAGCACACAGTCCGGGTGGTTCAGGACAAGGCCCGCGTCCGGTGGCTGGACCGTGAGGGCACCAGCGAGCCGCTGGACACCGGCGAGATCAGCCGTCTGCTGGCTGATGCCTACCAGTGCGCGATCAAGGCCACCAACGTCATCGACGAGGCGGCCATGCACTGGCTCGACGGGGATCTGCCGGACGAGCCGATCCCGCTGCGGTGATGTGAGTGCCGGGCCTGGAGGACGCCCATCCCCCGGCCCGGCCAGCCACCGATCCCTGCCCACCCGATCAAAGGAAGTTAGGAGTTCGTGGCATGTTCCACGGTATCAGCGCTGCCCTGGCCCGCCTAGCACGGCCGATCACTGCCCGGCAGCATGTCCCGTTCGAGTACGCGGCCTGGCACGGCTGGAAAACAACCCGCGTGCGCCCCGGAACCTGGGCGTTCCGTGACCCCCGGTTCGGTCAGCTGGCCGCCGCCCGCACCACACCGGCCGCTTCGCAGCGGTCGTGGGCGCAGGCGGCGATCGCTTCGCGTATCCGCGCTCTCGGCTCCGAGAGTGCTCGCGGACAGTCCGGCAGGGGGGCTTGAGATGGCCTCGAAGCCGAATCCGCGTAATCACCGCAACAACCCGTACACGATGGACCGGCTGGCTGTGTCCGTGCATCACAGCGCGGCCGGAGTCTTGTGGCGGTTCCGCACCGAACTGACCGTGCTGGTGGCGGCCACGGGTGCGCTCTTCGGTCTGTCCCGGATGCTGCCCTGGCTGTGGGCGGCAAGCATCCTGGCTGGACTGGTCCTGGTAGCCATCGCGCTGCCGTGGACCCGCCGGTTTCTTGTCCGCCGGGCCTGGTGTGTGATCGCTCGGCACCGGTTGCAGCGGGTGTTCTTCGAGACCCGCATGCATACCCGTTCGGGGCGGCTGTCCCTGATTTTGTGGATCCGTCCTACTCAGGTGGGTGAGCGGGCCTGGGTGTGGTGCCGCGCCGGCATCTGCGCCGAGGACCTGGAAGCGCACACCGGGGAGATCGCCGCCGCCTGCTATGCGCGGGAAGCCCGGGTGGCGAAATCCGCCCGGTGGGCGCAGCTCGTCGTGGTGAACATCGTGCGCCGCGACACCCTCGCTAAGCACGTCACTGTCGCCTCCGGTCTGGCCCCTCAGGGGCAGCAGGCCCGCGACGACCCATCCGCAAGCGCCGCCTGAGCGCGGCCATCACGGGATGCCCTGGGCCTGATGTCACTCGGCCCGGGGCTCTCCCGCCCCCTGCATCCCTGCACATAACGAGAGGAAGTGAGTGCCATGCCCTCGCCCGCTAGGCCGGGCAGGCCGTTGTCGATCTGGCGGCCGGTGCACTTGGGCACCGACGAGATGGGCGCCAAGGTGGATGTCACCTTGGCCGAGCGCAACATGCTGATCGGCGGCGAGCCCGGTTCCGGCAAGTCGGTCGCGCTGCAGCTGGCCGTCGCCCACGGCGCGCTGTCCCCCGATTGCCGGCTGGTGCTGGTGGACGGCAAGAAGGTCGAGCTCGGCCTGTGGCGGTCGTGTGCGGAGCGGTTCATCGGCCCTTCGATCGATGAGGCCATCGAGACCCTGCAATGGCTGCAGGGCAAGGTCGATGAGCGGCTGGACTGGCTGCTCGATCATGGCCTGCGGAAGATCACCCCGGACATGGGCTGGCCGGTGTACCTGGTGGCCGTCGATGAGATCGCCTACTACTCCGCCACCGCCGGGACGAGCCCGCAGCAAAAGCTGTTCAGCGCGCTGAACCGTGACATCGTGGCCCGCGGCCGCGCCCCGGGCATCATCGCCGTCGAAGCGACCCAGCGCCCGTCCGCGGACATCATCCCCACCTCGCTGCGGGATCTGTTCGGCTACCGGTGGGCGTTCCGCTGCTCCACCGAAGCATCCTCCGACACGATCCTGGGCCATGGCTGGGCGTCGAAGGGCTACACCGCCGAGGACATCGACCCCCAAGCCCGGGGCGTGTCGTGGCTGCGCGCCGAGGACGGCATCCCGCGCCGGGTCAAGGCCGCCTACCTGTCCGATGACGACATCCGGACCCTGGCCGCCCAGGCCGCCGCCCTCCGGCATCCACCTGCGGCCTCCGACGGTGCGGGCGGCACGGTCATCCCGCTGCGGGAGGGTGACGCCGCATGACCACGACCGCCGTCCCACCGCAACGTGCCCGGGCCCGGAAACGGATCCCGGCCCGCACCGGCCATATCGAATACGAGCCCGCCGGGCTGAACACCGACGGCCGCCGCGTCCGCGCCGCCTACCACGCCATCACCGACCAGGCCGTCAAGGTCGGCGTGATCCGCCGCAGGCCTGGCCAGGCCCTCTGCGGGGCCCCCGGCCCGTGGGCTGACATCCCCGATGGGCTGTTCCCGCCGGTGGTGACGTGCCGGCCCTGCCAGCACATCACCGCCCGGCTGCACATCACCATCACCGGCGGCATGCCATGACCGCCCCGGCCCGTGAGGATCGCTGCCCGGCCTGCGGCAGCAACGAAGTCCAGCCGTTCGCCGTCATCATCGGCGCCGCCGAAACCTACGGCTACCAGTGCCTTTCCTGCTCGGTCACGTGGACCGTCATCCAGACCAGCCCCGTCCCGGACCACCGGGCGCTGCGGGGCGTGCTGCGGGCCGCCGGATGAGTGTCCCGGCGCTGGCCCTGGCCCCCGTGCTCATCGACCCCAGCACGGGGACCGGAGCGAACGTACGGACCCTCAACGACGAACTCCTCAGCCGCGCTGGCCGCGACGACTACCACGACTGGCTCATCACCACCGCTGCCGCCAACGGCTGCGCCCGGCCGGTCCGCCTGCGCGGCACCATCCGCGACCTCGACCCCTCAACCGGTGAAGTCGTCCGCGCCGTGGACACCGACCAGCTGCCCGACAAGGTGCTCTACACCCCGTGCGGAGACCGCCGCGCCTCTGTCTGCCCGGCCTGTGCGGAGACCTACCGCCGCGACACCTACCAGCTGATCCGTGCCGGGCTGACCGGCGGCAAAGGCATCCCCGAGTCCGTGGCCGCGCACCCGGCCGTGTTCGCCACCTTCACCGCCCCCTCGTTCGGCCCGGTCCACACCCGTCGCGTCTTGCCCGGCGGCCGGGCCGCCCGCTGCCGCCCCCGTCGCAAGACCACCTTGTGCCCGCATGGGCGCCGCCTGTCGTGCGGGCTGCGCCACAAGCAGGACGACCCGGTGCTAGGACGGCCGCTGTGCCCGGACTGCTACGACTACGCGGGCGCGGTCGTCTGGAACGTGCATGCCCCGGAGCTGTGGCGGCGGACCACCATCGCCCTGCGCCGTCAGCTGGCCAAGACCGCCCGGGCGGCCGGGGCCGGGAGAGTGCAGCTGGCCTATGCGAAGGTGGCCGAATTCCAGGCCCGCGGCCTGGTCCACTTCCACGCCCTCTTCCGCCTCGACACCACCGACGACACCGGCCAGCTGGCCCCGCCCACCCTCGGGGTGGACCAGCTGCTCGACGCCATCCACGCCGCCGCCGGGACATTGTTTGCCACCGTCGCCCACCCGGCCAGACGGCAGGGCTGGGACATCCGCTGGGGCGCCCAGCTCGATACCCGCATCATCCGTCTCCCGCTTGCCGACGCTGGTGCTGGTGGCCAGGGCCTCAACGTCGCCGTTGCCTCCTACCTGGCCAAGTACGCCACCAAGTCCACCGAGGCGGTCGGCACCCTCAACGCCCGGATCACCGCTGATAACGTCTCCTACTACGGTGACCGGCACACTCACCAGGGCAGGCTGATCCGCGCCGCCTGGCACCTCGGCAGCCACACACACCCGGACTTTCGTGCCCTGCGCCGCTGGGCCCACATGCTCGGCTACCGCGGCCACTTCACCACCAAAAGCCGCCGCTACTCCACCACTCTGAGCGCGCTGCGGCAGGCCCGCGCCGACTACCGCCGCCGCCAGCGGCCCACCACCACGAGCGGCGGGCACGGCGACCAGGCCGGCATCATCACCATCACCCACCTGGAATGGGCCGGGATGGGCTGGCGCACCACCGGCGATGCCCTGCTCGCCCTCTCCGCCGCTGCCCGCGCCCGCGACCACGACCAGGCCGCCCGCGATCACATCCATGCCGCCTGACCACCCGGAGACACCAACTATGGAAAAGCTGCTTTACCGGCCAAGAGAGGCTGCCAGTGCGCTCGGTATCGGGCGCGACAAGCTGTATGACCTGATGCGTTCGGGTCGGCTCCGCTCAGTCAAGGACGGTGGTGCCCGGTTCATCACCGCCGATGCCCTGACGGAGTACATCGCCCTGCTTGAATCCGAAGCGTCCGAGGCTGCGTAATGGCTGCCAGGGAGCGACCCCGCCGGGGCCGTCAGCGGCTCAACGGCGAAGGGACTATCTCTGGGCCTCGCAAGGATGGCCGTTACGTCGGTGCGTTCTATGCGCTGACCACTGCCGGCACCCGGAAGCGGGTCTACGTGTACGGACGTACCCGGGAAGAAGCGCACGAGCGCCTGGTCGAAGAGCAGGCCAAAGCGGCCCGGGGAATCCCGGTCCCGGCGCAGTCCTGGAAGCTCGGCCCCTATCTCGATTACTGGCTGGAGAACGTGGTGAAGCCCACTCGGCGGCCAGCTACCTATGCCCTGTACGAGACGAATATCCGGCTGCATCTGAGGCCGGGTCTCGGCAAGTACGCGCTGAAACGGCTGTCGGTGCCGACCGTGCAGGCATTCCTGAATGGGAAGCTCCGGTCTGGCCAGTCGGTCCGCAACGTGCATATCCTGCGGCAGATTCTCAGCGCTGCCTTGTCCCGGGCTGCCCGCGAGGAACTGGTCGCCCGGAACGTCGCCCGGCTGGTCGAGCTGCCCGCCTGGGAACCGGCTCCCACGGTGCCGTGGTCACCGGCCGAGGCGCTCGCCTTCCTCCAGGCCGCCAAGCCTGATCCGCTGTACCCGGCGTTCGTGCTCCTGCTGCTGTATGGCATGCGCCGCGGTGAAGTGCTCGGCCTGCGCTGGGCGGACATCGACACCGACGCCGGGCTGATCCGGGTCCGGCAGCAGATCCAGCGCATCCAGGGCCAGCTGCACATCGGCCCGGTGAAGACCCGGGCAGGCAGCCGCGACCTTCCGCTGATCGGGCTGGCCCACGCGGCCCTCGACGCCCGCCGCATGGCCCAGGATGCCGACCGGGCGCAGCTGGGCCGCTGCTGGGCCGATACCGGCCTGGTGTTCACCACCCGGACCGGTAGGCCGGTCGAGCCGCGCAATCTGGTGCGCTCGTTCATGCGTATCTGCCAGGACGGCAAGATCCGGCGGATCCGGGTGCACGCAGTCCGGCACACCACTGCGTCCCTGCTCAAAGACCTGCATGTCCCGGCCCGGGACGCCCAGGTCATCCTCGGCCACGCTCACGTCACCACGACGCAGCAGATCTACACCCACGTCGATGAGGCCGCCCGCCGTGATGCCGTGGCCAAGCTCAACCAGCTGCTCGGCGGCGCGGGATGACCGGCCTACTGTGGTCAACCTTGGTGGTCAGCGCTGGTCTTGAAGATCACTCTGAGGGTGTTTCGCCTGGTGGGCGCAACTGGGTTCGAACCAGTGACCCCTCGCTTGTAAGGCGAGTGCTCTACCACTGAGCTATGCGCCCCCGCCTGCGCTGCAGGCAGCCTGGCCTAGCGTACCGGCTGCGGGCCGCCAGCGAGAGGGGGCGAGGCCAGCCGGGCGACGGCCGCGCTGACGTCGAGGCGGTTGCGCAGCCGGGCCAGCCGGGCATCCATGGACGGGCCGCGGACCCCGTCCAGCAGGGCCTGCTCGAAGTGGATGGCCCCGAGGTACGCCACCGCGAACCGGATGGCGGGCAGCAGCAGGTCGTGTTCGGCGGGCGAAAGAACCCGCCAGGCCGCATAGCCCGAGGCCACCGCGGTGATCCGGGACTCCTCCGGCTCGACCAGCCACCTGGCCGGGCCAGGCGCGCCGGGCGGGTCCATGTCCGGGGGCAGGACGTCTTCCGCCCCGTCCGCCGGGGCCGCCCCGGCGGGCACGTCCAGCAGGCTCTCGATCAGGCAGTAGCCGAGGTCCAGCACGGGCAGGCCCACTCCCCCGGTCTCCCAGTCGATCAGCGCCAGCTGGCCCGGGACGGCCTGGACGGCGTTGCCGGGCCAGGCGTCGCCGTGGACGACGCCGCGGGGCAGCTCCGCCAACCGCCGCCGCACCGCCAGCACCGTCTCCCGGAACAGGCCATGCAGAGCCAGCCACTCCGGCGGCACGAGCGCCGCGACCCGGTCCAGCCGGTCCAGGGTGGCCGGGATGGCCGCCACCGGGTCCCAGGCAGCATGCCCCGGAGCGGGCATCGCCGCCGGTGCCTGCGAGCCTGATGTGACTGCTGAGGCTATAGAGACGGTTGAGGATGTGGACGGCCTGGGTTCCGGCACCGGCAGCGCGTGCAGCCGCCCCAGCGCCTCCCCCAGCAGCCGCAACTCCGCCAGCGTCGGCCGCAGCGGCCGCCCGGTGACGTAACTGGTGGCCAGGGTGAGCCACGCCCCGTCCAGCCCCACCGGATCCCCGGTGTGCGTCGGGACCAACCGCGGCGCCGGGTACCCGGCCGCCGCCAGGAACTCCAGCGTGGCGGCACGGCCCACCAGCCAGTCGAGGGCCGTTGCGGAAAAAGGGCCTCGGAACTGGGCCGGGACGGGCGCGTCGGCGCGGCAGGCGCGGACGAGCAGGGCCGGCCCGGGCCCGGGGGCGACCAGATAGCTGACGGCCAGGCCGGCGGGCGAGCCGCTGAGCCGGCGGATCGCCCCCGGGGGAACGCCGCGCAGGTGGTAGGCGCGCAGCAGGCGCCCCACCACCGCGGTGTCGGTCACGGCGTCACCGGGAATCGGCGGTCCCCGTCCGGTACGTGGTCCGGGTGACCAGGCCGCTCTGGCCGACCAGGCCCTCGCGGAGCACCCGTTCCAGCGCCCGGGCCACCTCCTCGGACAGGTCCGGGTTGCGGGTGGTGTCGGTGTGCGGCGCCGGGCCCGGTCCGGCCGTCAGCGCAGCACTCGCCTCGTCCCCGCCGCCCAGCCCGCCGTCGGCCGCGTCGTCGCCGGGCGGGACGATCGCCCCGCAGTCCCGGCACTCCACCTCGCCGAGCCGCCGGACCAGGTGCACGCTGGAACAGCGGGCACACCGGTCCAGGTCGGCCGTCCAGTCGGCGTCAGCCTGGCAGCCAGGGCAGATGAGCACCTGGCTGTCCCGCCGCACGCCGCGCTTCCACGGGCTCTGCCCGCGACCGGGATCGGTCTGCCGCACGCCGCATCGATAGCAGGGCATCGTTGACTGCTGCGATCCTCTCCGGGACTTCGCTCAGCCCGGCCACCGGACGCGCCTGGATGCGCGCGTCAGCTCAGGTCGGCGAGCGCCTTCTTGTAATCGGCGATATCACGCGCCTGGGGAATGGGGTTCATCACCATCCACCGGATCTGGCCCGATTTGTCGATGATGAACGTGCCGCGTGTCGCCACGCCCTTGTCTTCGTCGAATACACCGTAGAGCTTCGCGACCGCGCCGTGCGGCCAGAAGTCCGAGAGCATACGGAACGAGAAGCCGTCACGGTCGGCCCAGGTCCGCAGCACGAAGGTCGAATCCACCGAGACCGTGAGGAGTTCCACGTCGTCCCGGGTCACTTCGGGAAAATCATCACGCAGGGTGCAAAGCTCGCCGCTGCACACCCCGCTGAAGGCAAGCGGGTAGAAGACCAGGACCACGTTTTTCTGCCCCTGGAAGTCCGACAGCCGCACAGGTGTCCCGTGCTGGTCCTTGAGCTCGAAATCCGGGGCCTGCTGGCCGACCTCAACCACCATTGACTGATTCCTTCCGGGAGGGGATGAACCCAGTCTGCCACCCCGCCCGGCCCCGCTGCGCAGCGCCCGGGCAGATCCGCCCGTGGCCCCCTGGCACCGGCCCTACCTGCGGGCCTTCGGCGCGACCAGCCGGGTGCCCAGCCAGTCGCGCGCCGCGCTCACGCTGGACGTCTGCGACAGGCCCGCGGTGGGCGCCGATTCCCCGATGTCACTCGGCTCCACGTGGGCCTGGCCCGCCTTGGGCGTGAGCAGCCAGATGTACCCCCCGTCGGCCAGCGGCGTCAGCGCGTCCACCAGGGCGTCCACGAGATCCCCATCGCCATCCCGCCACCAGAGCATGACCACGTCCACGACGTCGTCGTAGTCCTCGTCGACCAGCTCCACATCTTTGAGGCCGGCGATCGCCTCGCGCAACTGCTCATCGCAGTCGTCGTCGTAACCGAGTTCCTGCACCACCTGACCCGGCTTGATGCCGAGTCTCTCGGCCAGGCCAGGCTGATCCTGCGCCTGGCGCGCGGTCGCGCTCACTGACGTCCTCCTCTTATCCCTTCCCGCGGTCCCCGCATCCGCATCGGCCCGCCACGGCATGCCGCCACAGCTTCGCGCCGTGCGCCGCGACCACCGCGTCGGCACCACTTGCTGGGACAGTCCACACTGGGTCGGCTCCCCGCGCAAGTGCCAAATGCCCGTGGAAGCGAAATCCATGTCACGATTTGATCTTCCCCGCCCACCCATCGCGCTACCCGAGGAAGGAAAGTCTTATCTGCCTGTCCGGATTATCCACATTGAGATCGATAAGCGCGATGGACTGCCAGGTGCCCAGCGCCAGCCGTCCGCCCAGCACCGGCACGGAGGCGTACGGCGGCAGGAACGCGGGCAGCACGTGGGAGCGCCCGTGACCGCGCGACCCGTGCGCGTGCACCCAGCGGTCGTCCGCGGGCAGCAGATCCCGGAGCGTGGCCAGCAGGTCCTCGTCGCTGCCCGAGCCGAGTTCCAGCACCGCCAGCCCGGCCGTCGCGTGCGGCACGAACACGTGCAGCAGCCCGTCGCCGCCGCCGGCCGTCTCCGCCGCGAACTCCGCGCACTCTCCGGTGATATCGCGCACGGCTTCCCGTCCGCCCGTCCGCACCCGCACAACCGAGGTCTCCATACCGAACGACTGTCCCGGGGCAGCCGCCACTGCGCAACCCGGCTCGCCCGGGTGCGTCTGCCAGCGGTGGCGGGTCAGGCCTGGGTGCTCTTCTTGCCCGCCGCGCTGCGGCCCTTCTTCTTCTTCGCGGGCTCGACGACCGCGTCCGGCCCGGGGAAGCACAGCCCGGTGTGCCCGTCCTCGAAGCGCACCAGGTACGGCGGCCCACCGGCCGCGCCGTGGACCTCGACGATCTCACCGGTCTTGTCCGGCTGACCGACCGCGTTGCCGTGGACGTGCAGCCGGTCGCCTACCGCTGCCTGCATGACCAGCACCTCCCCGTGCTGTTCGCCCCGGCGGCGGCGACGCATACGCTGGAACCGCGCCGGGGCACGCTTACGCTGACCCTGTACCCAGGCTGGCACCGCACCTCGCCGCAGGCTAGGGACGGACGTCCTGACCGGCGGGTTACCCCCAGGTAGGCAGGTGCGCTCACGGCGTGCAGGGACCAGAATTGGTCTGGACAACTTTCCCGTCCCGGCCGGTCACCAGCCGCCGGGCCGAGCCGATCAGTGGCGGCCACCAGCCGCCCGACCTTCCGGAAGGCGAGGACATCCCGTGGCTGCCGGACGCCAGCGTTTCTCGATCATCAGCGACGGGCTGCCGACGCAGCTCCCGGACATCGACCCGGACGAGACCCGGGACTGGGTCAACTCGTTCGATGCCGTCGTGCGGACCCGCGGCCGGGCCCGGGCCCGGTACGTCATGCTCCGGCTGCTGGAGCGGGCCCGGGAACAGCAGGTCGGGGTGCCCGGCCTGCGCAGCACCGACTACATCAACACGATCCCGCCGGAGCGGGAGCCGTGGTTCCCCGGTGACGAGTACGTGGAACGCCGGATCCGGGCCTATATCCGGTGGAACGCCGCGATCATGGTGTCCCGGGCCAACCGGCCCGGCCTGGGCGTGGGCGGGCACATCGCCACCTACGCCTCGGCGGCCAGCCTGTACGAGGTGGGCTTCAACCACTTCTTCCGCGGCAAGGACCACGGCGAGTCCGGCGACCAGGTCTTCTTCCAGGGACACGCCGCGCCCGGCATCTACGCGCGGGCCTTCCTGGAGGGCCGGCTGACCCAGGACCAGCTGGACGGGTTCCGCCAGGAGCTGTCCCACCCGGGCGGCGGGCTGCCGTCCTACCCGCACCCGCGGCTGATGCCCGACTTCTGGGAGTTCCCCACCGTCTCCATGGGCCTGGGCCCGATCAACGCGATCTACCAGGCCCGGTTCAACCGCTACCTGCTGGCCCGGGAGATCAAGGACACCAGCCGGTCGCACGTGTGGGCGTTCCTCGGCGACGGGGAGATGGACGAGCCGGAGGCGCTCGGTGCGATCGGCCTGGCCGCCCGCGAGGAGCTGGACAACCTCACCTTCGTGATCAACTGCAACCTGCAGCGGCTGGACGGCCCGGTGCGCGGCAACGGGAAGATCATCCAGGAGCTGGAGGCGTTCTTCCGCGGCGCGGGCTGGAACGTGATCAAGGTCATCTGGGGCCGGGACTGGGATCCGCTGCTGGCCAAGGACGTGGACGGCGCCCTGGTCAACAAGATGAACACCACCCCGGACGGGCAGTTCCAGACCTACTCGGTGGAGCCGGGGTCCTACACCCGGGAGCACTTCTTCGGCAGCGACCCGCGGCTGCGCGCCATGGTGGAGCACCTGTCCGACGACGAGGTGCGCAACCTGTCCCGCGGCGGGCACGACTACCGCAAGGTCTACGCCGCCTTCAAGGCGGCCCAGGAGCACGTCGGGCAGCCGACGGTGATCCTGGCGCACACCATCAAGGGCTGGACGCTGGGCCCGGACTTCGAGGCCCGCAACGCCACGCACCAGATGAAGAAGCTGACCGTGGCCGAGCTCAAGGAGTTCCGCGACCGGCTCTACCTGCCGATCCCGGACGCGGCGCTGGAGGCGGCGCTGCCGCCGTACTACCACCCGGGCCCGGAGTCCGACGAGATCCAGTACATGCAGGAGCGCCGCGCCGCCCTCGGCGGCTACCTGCCCAAGCGCGTGGTCCGCGGCAAGCCGGTCAAGCTGCCCGGCGACCCGGTCTACGCCGAACTGCGGCGCGGCTCGGGCAAGCAGCCGGTGGCGACCACGATGGCGTTCGTCCGGCTGCTCAAGGACCTGATGAAGGACCGCGAGATCGGCGCCCGGTTCGTGCCGATCATCCCGGACGAGGCCCGCACGTTCGGCATGGACTCGCTGTTCCCGACGGCCAAGATCTACTCCCCGGCCGGACAGACCTACGAGGCCGTGGACCGCACGCTGCTGCTGTCCTACAAGGAGTCCGAGCGCGGGCAGATCCTGCACGAGGGCATCAGCGAGGCGGGCGCGATGGGCTCGGTGATCGCGGCCGGGACCTCCTACGCGACGCACGGCGCGCCGATGATCCCGGTGTACGTGTTCTACTCGATGTTCGGCTGGCAGCGCACCGGCGACGAGATGTGGGCGCTCGGCGACCAGCTGGGCCGCGGCTTCCTGCTCGGCGCCACGGCGGGCCGCACCACGCTCACCGGGGAGGGCCTGCAGCACAACGACGGGCACTCGCTGCTGCTGGCCTCGGTCAGCCCGGCCTGCGTGGCCTACGACGCGGCGTGGGCCTACGAGCTGGCCTACATCGTCAAGGACGGGCTGCGCCGGATGTACGGGGCCCCCGAGGGGCACCCGCACGGCGAGGACATCTTCTACTACCTGACCGTCTACAACGAGCCGTACCAGCAGCCGGCCGAGCCCGACTACCCGGGCGGCCCGGAGGCACTGGAGCAGGGCGTGCTGCGCGGCCTGTACCGGTACGCCCCCGCGGTCTCGCCGGAGGCTGCCGGCCGCGAGGACGGCGACGGCGCGCACCCGCGGGCCCAGATCCTAGCCTCCGGCGTGGCGATGCGCTGGGCGCTGGGCGCCCAGCGGCTGCTGGCCGAGGACTGGGGCGTGGCCGCGGACGTGTGGTCGGCCACGTCGTGGACCGAGCTGCGCCGGGACGCCCTGGCCGCCGACGAGTGGAACATGCTGCACCCCGACGCGGAGCCGCGAGTGCCCTACGTCACCCAGGTGCTGGAGGGCCAGCCCGGGCCGGTGATCGGGGTCAGTGACTGGATCCGGGCCGTGCCGGACCAGATCGCCCGCTGGGTGCCGTCCTCGTTCAGCTCGCTGGGCACCGACGGCTACGGGTTCTCCGACACCCGCGCCGCGGCCCGCCGTTTCTTCCACGTGGACGCGGAGTCCATCACCCTGGCGGTACTGACCCAGCTGGCCCGGCGCGGTGAGGTGAAGCCGGAGGTACTCGGCCAGGCAATCGAGAAATACGGTCTCGACGTCCCGGTCGCGGTGGCGCTGGCCAAGGACAGCTGAGCCGTCCGTAACCAGCCCTTCCGTTGGAGCCGTAACGAGGAGGCCCGCGCCCGGTGCGCGGGCCTCCTCGTTCATGATCAAGGTTTCCCCTGGCCAGGCCAACGGTTACCGCCGGAATGACCGCCATGCTGATCATGATCAGCGATGCCGGGAGCCCGCAGCCGGTCTCGCGTCACGTAATGATTCGGTAAGAACTGACGTCCGCCGTTTGGCTACATTTCGGTCACGAACGGTCTAGCGTGACGCTCCGGAGCGGGGCAGCGGACACGGGGCAGCGGACACGGAGGCTCGGACGATGCGACTGCGGCACGGCCACGCGTGGCAGCACAGATCCAGGACCCGGCCGGTGCTGATCACCACGCTCGTCGCCATCCCGCTGGCCATCGGGGTCATCGTGGGCGTGATCGTGACCACCCATTCGGCCAATTCCGGCGTGGCCCTGTCGGCCAACGGCTCCGGGATCGGGCACCACCACCGGCACTGGCGGGACGGCGGCGGCCAGGGCGGCGGCCACGGCGGCGGCCAGGGCGGCGGCCACGGCGGCGGCCAGGGCGGCGGGATGGACATGAACCAGACCCCCGCCCAGGCGGCGGAGTCGATGAACTGCACCCTGCAGGTGCCCGCCCGTCCGCTCTCCGCGCGCGGCCTGGCCACTCCGTATGTGCTCGGGGACGGCTGCACGATGGCCAACGCGGACCTGCAGGCGTTCGTCGAGGCGGACATCCTCAACCCGCGGACCGGCGCCATCAGGGTGTACAACCCGCTGGTCATCACCCAGGGCACCACCCCGGCGGCCAACCCGGTGCCACCGCGGGTGCGGCGGGGTGACGTGGTCGGCATCATGTTCGGCTTCAACGGCGGCTCGCTGATGCTGACCGGCACCGGCAACTCGCTGCGCGAGGGCAACTGCGTCAACGGGCTCGGCGGGTCGCTGTTCACCCAGGTCGCCTACTGCAACAGCCCGGCCTTCTACGCCGCGGCCAACCGGGACGTCCGCCGCGGCCTGCTCAAGATCCCGGCCCTGGGCACCGGCTCGGACGGCCAGGCCTGCCCCACGACCCGCAGCTTCGCGGTGGTGGACCAGGACCAGAGCGACAACGTGGTGAGCACCTACCTGCTCACCCCGGACGGGCGGACCGCGCAGGACTCGGCGGCCAACGCCGCCGCGCTGGACGGCGCCGCGCCGATCAACAACGGCAGCGACAACGCGCTGGTCAACAAGTTCATGGACCCGGCGCTCGGCTGCACCCCGTACCAGTTCCCGGACGCTACGGCCGCTTCGGGGGCGTCCGGCTCGCAGATCACCGACGAGCTGCTGGCCGCCGCCGACCAGGCCGCGCCGGTCGCGCTGACCCCGCTGAACGACCCGATGACGCTGGCCGGCGACCAGCAGAGCGTGGCCAAGACCAACCTGTTCCGGCTGGGCGTGGACCAGCCCCCGGTGAGCGGGGCGCAGACGGCGGACTCCCCGGCGAACTACTGCCAGGACATGCTGCAGATCGGCATGGCCCGCACCGCCCAGGACGGGAAGCAGTTCACCGCGTTCGCGTCGCCGGTGCCGGCCACCGGCAGCAACCTGTTCACGTTCCTGGCCGCGCGGCTGTCCGCGTCGTTCGTGAACCTGGGCTGCGGCGCGCTGCTGAACGCGCCCAACCCGGTGCAGCTCACGCTGGACGGGAACGGCGTGGCGACCGCGGCCAGCTTCAGCCCGCTGGCCATCGGGACACTGCCCGGCGGGGTGGCCCCGACGGCGTCCGGCACGGCCACCCCGACCGCGACCCCCACGGCCACACCCACCGCGACGCCGACCCCGTCGGCGTCGGTGACCTCGGTGAGCGGCGCGGCCGCCCCGGCGCCGTCCGCGTCGGGCACCCCGACCGCGACGGCTGCCACCGGGCAGGGCTGACCCAACCGCATAGTCCCTCGCAATCCCCCCAGCCCCTCGCATCCCCACCTCCAGCCCCCCGCATCCCCGCGCCCCTCAGCCCCCGCATCCCGGCCCTCGCCGGCCCTTGAGCCGGTCGTGATCATGGCCTGGGTGTCGTTCTAACGACACCCAGGCCATGATCACGATCTTGGGACGTGAGCGCTGAGCCGGCCACGCGGGCGCGGTAGCACCGTCCCGGGTACTCCCCAGGGAGTACGGCGCCGGTCAACCCCGGGAGGGCGACGGCGGCCGCCCGGATGCCTACGCTGCTGGCATGGAACGTGTCAGGGCGGCGTGGCGGCGCTGGCTGGACTCCCCCGCCAGGGACGTCATCTTCGCGCTGGGGGTGACCGCCATCCTGCTCAGCGGCACCTACGGCGAAGGACATCCCCGGTCGCCCTCGGACACGATCCAGTTCCCGCGGCAGGTGATCCCACATCCGGGGCCGGGCGCGCTGGTCCTGGTGGCGGTCGGCTGCCTGGTGCTGATCTGCCGGCACCGGTGGCCGGTGGCCGTGCTGGCGGTTTCCACCGCCGCCGTCACCGCGTACACCCTGCTCGGCTACGTCAACGGGGCGGCCCTGCTCGCTCCCGCGATCGCGGTCTACACGGTGGCCACCGACCGGCAGGTCTGGCGGGCGGCGGGGATGGCCCTGGCTACCCTCGCGGTCCTGATGGCGGCCACCGCGGTCGCGAATCCCTTCGGCACGCCGACGGGCGGCGCGCTCGACCTGATCCCGTTCATCATCCTCGCCGCCCTGCTGGCCGGCATCGCGGTGGCCAACCGGCGGGCCTACGTGTCCTCGATCCAGCAACGGGCGCAGGAGGAGGCACGCCGCCGGGTGGATGAGGAACGGCTGCGCATCGCCCGGGAACTGCACGACGTCGTCGCGCACACCATGGCCACCATCAACGTGCAGGCCGGATCGGCGGCGCACGTGCTCGGCAGCCAGCCGGAGGTAGCCGCCGAGGCGCTGCAGGCGATCAAGGCGGCCAGTAAAGAGGGCCTGCGGGAACTGCGCGCCATCCTGAACGTGCTGCGCCAGGCGGACGACGCCGACCCCACGCAGCCCACGCCGGGGCTGGGCCAGCTGGCGGCGCTGGTGGCCGGCGCCCGGCGGGCCGGGCTGGAGACCAGCGTGACCGTCACCGGGGAGCCGTCCCGGTGCCGGCCGCGGTGGACCTCGCCGCCTACCGGATCATCCAGGAATCGCTGACCAACACGATCCGGCACGCCGGCCCGGCCACCGCGGCCGTCTCGGTGTGCTACGGCCAGCAGGAGCTGCGCATCGTGGTGACCGACACCGGGCTGGGCCAGCGGGGCGACACCGCGGACGCCACGCCCGGGCACGGGCTGGCGGGGATGCGCGAGCGGGCCACGGCGGCCGGCGGGTCGGTACAGGCCGGCCCCGCGCCGGGCGGCGGATTCCAGGTGAGCGCCCGGCTGCCGCTGCCCGCCCGCCCCGCGGCCTCACCTTCAGCGTCCGCCACAGCCGGGGCGTCCGCCACAGCCGGGGCGTCCGCCGCAGCCGGGGCGTCCGCCGCAGCCGGGGCTGAGGGCGAGGACGGATGGCGGTGATCCGGGTGCTGCTGGCCGACGACCAGGCGCTGATCAGGGCCGGGTTCCGGGTGCTGATCAACGCCGCGGACGACCTCGAGGTGATCGGCGAGGCCAGCGACGGGGAGCAGGCGGTGACGCTAGCCCGCAAGGAACGGGCCGACGTGGTGCTGATGGACATCCGGATGCCGGGCGTGGACGGGCTGGAGGCCACCCAGCGGATCTCGGCCGACGAGGACCTGGCCGGGGTCAAGGTGATCATCCTGACCACGTTCGAGTCGGACGAGTACGTCTACCGGGCGCTGCGCGCCGGGGCCAGCGGCTTCCTGGTCAAGGACACCGAGCCGGCCGAGCTGATCCAGGCGATCCGGGTGGTGGCCCGGGGCGACGCGCTGCTGTCGCCCAGCGTGACCCGGCGGCTCATCACCGACCTGGCCCGCCGCCCGGAGCGGCCGCCGCCGAGTGACCGGCTGCTGGCCGGGCTGACCGACCGGGAGCGCCAGGTGCTGGGGCTGGTGGCCGAAGGGCTGCCCAACGACGAGATCGCCGCCCGCCTGTTCCTGAGCCCGCTCACGGCCAAGACACACGTCAGCCGGATCATGACCAAGCTGGGCGCCCGGGACCGGGCCCAGCTGGTCGTGCTCGCCTACGAAAGCGGCCTGGTCACACCGGGAAGGCACGGCAGCACCGGCTGATCGTGGCAGGCTGGGGGCATGACGGCAGCGGACCGGGCACCAGCCCCGAGCGGCGGCGGGACGCCTAGCGGGCGGGTCCGGGCCGAGACCGTGCAGCGGCTGGAGCGCGCCATGGGCTCGCTGGGTACGGCCGCCATGGCCTCGATGGATCAGCGGCTGCCCTGGTTCCGCGCCATGTCGGCGGAGAACCGGTCCTGGATCGGCCTGGTCGCCCAGGCCGGCATTGCCGCCTTCGTCAACTGGGTCAAGCACCCCCGGCGGGGCCGCCCCCCGGTGGCCGTCGAGGTGTTCGGCACCGCACCGCGGGAACTGGCCCGCGCGGTCTCGCTGCAGCAGGCGGTCGAGATGGTCCGGATCATCATCGACGTGGTGGAGGCCCGGGTGGACGAGCTGGCCGCCCCGGGCGGCGAGGCCGAGCTGCGCGAGGCGGTGCTCCGCTATACCCGGGAGATCGCTTTCGGCGCCGCGCAGGTATACGCACGGACCGCGGAGGCGCGCGGGGCGTGGGACGCGCGGCTTGAGGCGCTGGTCGTGGACTCCCTGGTCCGTGGGGACATAGGCGAAGGGCTGCAGTCCTGGGCCGCGGCGCTGAACTGGTCCCAGACCCCGGTAGCGGTGATCGTCGGGCAGGCCGACGGCAGCGACCCGGAGAACCTCATCGAGGAACTGCGGGCGATCGTCCGGCGCTCCCGGATGGACCTGCTGGCCGGCGTGCACGGCACCCGGCTCGTGGTGGTGCTCGGCGGCGCGGCCGACCCGCTGGACGCGGCGGCCCAGATCGCCGGCCGGTTCGGCGCGGGCCCGGTCGTGGTCGGGCCGCCGGTCCCCGACCTGCAGGCCGCGGCCCGGTCGGCGGCCGCCGCGCTGGCCGGGCTGCGGGCCGCGCCCGGGTGGCCCGAGTCGCCGCGGCCCGTGCTCGCCACCGACTTGCTCCCGGAGCGGGCCCTCGACGGCGACGAAGCGGCTCGCACCGAACTGGTCAGCGGACTGTACGAGCCGCTCCGCCGGGGCGGGACGGCGCTGCTCGACACGCTCAGCACCTACCTGGAGCAGGGCTCATCGCTGGAGGCCACCGCCCGGCTGCTGTTCGTGCATCCCAACACGGTGCGTTACCGGCTGCGCCGGATCACCGAACTCACCGGGCTGGTCCCGTCGGCCGGGCGGGACGGATTCACCCTGTGGGTCGCCATCGTGCTGGGACATTTGACACACAAACGCACATAGTTTGTAGCCTGACAACAAAGAACGCGGGTCAAACTTCGTGCTCTTCGGTACCCATCTAGCTGACTTCTACAGTGCAGGGTTGATTGCATGCTAGTCATCGCTGTCCCCGGGCAAGGCGCGCAGACCCCCGGCTTCCTGTCGGCCTGGCTGGAATTGCCCGGTTTCGCTGACCGGCTCGCAGCCTGGTCCGAGCTGGCGGGCGTGGACCTGATCCGCTACGGGACGAGGGCGGACGCGGAGGAGATCCGGGATACCGCAGTCGCCCAGCCGCTGCTGGTGGCGGCCGCCATGGCTGCCACCGAGGCGCTGTTCGGCGGCCTGGACGCGGCCCGGGCCCAGGCTGGCGTGCTGGCCGGGCACAGCGTCGGCGAGCTGGCCGCCGGGGCCATCGCCGGCGTGCTCAGCCCAGAGGACGCGATGCGGCTGGTCCGGGTGCGCGGGGAGGGCATGGCCAAGGCGGCGGCGCAGCAGCCCACCGGGATGACCGCGGTGCTGGGCGGGGACGAGGCCGCCGTGCTGGCGGCGATCGCGGCGCACGGCCTCACCCCGGCGAACATCAACGGCGCCGGGCAGATCGTGGCCGCGGGGACGCTCGACCAGCTGGCTGCCTTCGCGGCCGACCCGGCCACCGGGGCCCGGCTGCGCCCGCTGCCGGTGGCCGGGGCGTTCCACACCGAGCACATGGCGCCCGCCGTGGCCGCGCTGCGCGAGGCGGCCGCCGGGGTGACCATCCGCGACCCCGAGGTGCCCGTGCTGTCCAACCGGGATGGGGCGGTGGTCAGCTCCGGCGCGGACTGGCTGGAACGCATCGTCACCCAGGTCAGCGCGCCGGTGCGGTGGGACCTGTGCATGCGCGGGATGACGGCGCTGGAGGCCAGCGCGCTGCTCGAGCTGCCGCCGGCCGGTACCCTCACCGGGCTGGCCCGCCGCGGGATGCCCGGTGTCTCGCTGACCAGCCTCAAGACTCCGGCCGAGCTGGACGCGGCGCGGATGGTGATCAGCGAGCACGGCGGCCAGGAGCCGGAAGACGCGGGGCAGGCGCCGGAGTGGCGGCTGCTAGTGGCGCCGCACTCCGGGACGTTCCGCACCGCTGTGGACGGCGTGGCGGCGGTGACCGGGGCCAGGTTCCCGGCCGGTGCCGCGATCGGGCACGTGGAGCAGCGCGGTGACCGGTACCCGGTCACCCCGTCCTTCCCGGCCACGATCATCGAGTGGCTGGTCGAGGACGGCGACCCGGTGGGCGCGGGGCAGCCGCTGATCCGGCTGCAGCCGGACGGGGCGGGCTGACCCGCTCCACGCGGCGCGGGACAGGGATGCAGGCACCGAGCAGGACGGAAGGAAGACGAACGTGATGCGACTCCCCGAGGGCAGGCCTGGCGCGCGGATCCTGGCGTTTGGCGGGTACCAGCCGGCCCGGGTGGTCACCAACGACGAGCTGGCCCAGTCGGTGGACACCAGCGACGAGTGGATCCGCAGCCGGGTGGGCATCGCCAGCCGCCGTATCGCCGCCCCGGAGGAGACCGTCGCGGACATGGCGGCGGCGGCCGGCGGCAAGGCCCTCGCCGGCAGCGGGCTGTCACCCGCGGACATCGACCTGGTCATCGTCGCCACCTGCACGGCCGAGGCGCCCATCCCCAACACGGCGGCCACCGTGGCCACCCGGCTCGGTATCGTCGCGCCGGGTGCGTTCGACCTGAACGCCGCGTGCGCCGGATTCTGTTACGCGCTGGGCGTGGCCAGCGACGCGGTGCGCGGGGGCACGTCCCGGCACGTGCTGGTCATCGGGGCCGAGAAGCTCTCCCAGTGGGTGGACTGGACCGACCGCTCGACCTGCATCATCTTCGCGGACGGCGCGGGCGCCGCGGTGGTCGGCCCGGTTCCCGCGGCCGACTCCGACGCTGGCCCGGGCATTGGACCGGTGGTCTGGGGTAGTGACGGCGGGATGGCTGACAAGATCTTCATCAAGGATCGCCGGTCGTTCATCGTCCAGGACGGCCAGGCGGTGTTCCGCTGGGCTACCACCGCGCTGCACCCGGTGGCCCGGGAGGCGTGCCAGCAGGCCGGGGTGGACCCGTCCGAGCTGGCCGCGTTCATCCCGCACCAGGCCAACCTGCGGATCATCGAGGCCATCGCCAGGAAGATCGGTGCGCCGCAGGCGCTGGTCGCCACCGACATCATCGACTCCGGCAACACCTCGTCGGCATCGATCCCGCTGGCGCTGTCGGCGATGATCGAGCGCGGCGAGCTGGGGACCGGCTCGCCCGTGCTGCTGCTCGGCTTCGGCGCCGGCATCAGCTATGCGGCGCAGGTCATCACGGTACCCTGACCGCGCCACGGCCCGCGGCGCGCGCCGCCGGGCCGACCACCACCCAACGTAAGGAGCAGACGAGCACATGGCTATGACTGATCAGGAGATCCTGAGCGGCCTCGGCGAGATCGTGGACGAGGTGGCTGGCGTGCCCGCGGACCAGGTCACCCCGGACAAGAGCTTCGTCAACGACCTGGACATCGACTCGCTGTCCATGGTGGAGATCGCCGTGGCCGCGCAGGACAAGTTCGGCGTCGAAATCCCCGACGACCAGCTCAAGAACCTGAAGACCGTGCAGGACGTCGTGGATTACGTCCGCAACGCCGAGGTGTCAGCCTGACCCAACGGCATCCGATGCCGTCGCGGCGGGCCGGTACCGGCTGTCCAGTGAGCGAAGAGGAGCGGTTCACCGTGCAGGCAGATCAACCACAAGTCGTCGTCACCGGGCTGGGCGTGACCACGCCGCTGGGCGGCGACGTGGCCTCGACCTGGGAATCGCTGCTGGCCGGTCGCAGCGGAGCGGCCCGGCTGCCCGCGGACTGGGCCCCCGACCTGCCGGTCCAGATCGCCGCGCCTGCCGCGGTCGACCCCGCCACAGTGCTCGACCGCGTGCAGGCGCGCCGGCTGGACCGCTGCGAGCAGTTCGCGCTCGTGGCGGCGCGGGAGGCCTGGGCCGACGCCGGATCGCCGGAGGTGGACCCGGACCGGCTTGGCGTCGTGGTCTCCAGCGGCATCGGCGGCGTCGCCTCCACGCTCAGCGCGTATGACACGCTGCGTGACAAGGGCTGGCAGCGGCTGTCCCCGTTCACCGTGCCGATGCTGATGCCGAACGGCTCGGCGGGCTGGATCTCGATCGAGCTGAACGCCCGGGCCGAGGTGCACACGACCGTCAGCGCCTGCGCGTCCGGTGCCGAGGCGGTCGGCTACGCGATCGACATGATCCGGTCCGGCCGCGCCGACGTCGTGCTGGCCGGCGGAACCGAGGCCGCCATCATCCCGCTGAACGTGGCCGCGTTCGCCGCCATGCGGGCCCTGTCCACCCGCAACGACGAACCCGAGCGCGCCTCCCGCCCGTTCGACAAGGGCCGCGACGGGTTCCTGCTCGGCGAGGGGGCCGGCATGATGGTGCTGGAATCGGCGGAGCACGCGGCCCGGCGCGGCGCGACCGTGCACGCGGTCGCCGCGGGGTTCGGCTACTCCTCCGACGCGCACCACATCGCCCAGCCGGAGCCCCAAGGCATCGGCTCGGTGCAGGCCATGCAGCGGGCGATGGCCGACTCGGGACTGTCCCCCGACCAGTTCGTGCACGTCAACGCGCATGCCACCTCGACCCCGGCCGGGGACGTGGTGGAAGCACAGGCCATCGCGCGGGCCTTCGGCGACGCCGCCCCCGGCGTGGTCGTGTCGGCCACCAAGTCGATGACCGGGCACCTGCTCGGCGGGGCCGGGGCCGTCGAGGCGGTCGCCACCGTCCTGGCGCTGCGCGAGCACGTCGCCCCGCCCACGATCAACCTGGACGACCCGGACGAGGACGCCGGCGTCGACATCGCCACCGAGCCGCGCAAGCTGAGCCCACACGGCACCGCGCCGATGGCCGCGCTGAACAACTCGTTCGGCTTCGGCGGCGCCAACGTGGCCCTCGCGTTCACGGTCCCCTGACCCAGGGCCGGCGCGGGCCGCCGTCCCGCCGTCCCGCGCCGAGCCGAGCCGCCCCACCGTCGCTCTCCCGCCACAAGCTAGGAGGCCCCCGTGACCGTAGTCGAGAGCCCGACCGCGGCCGCCCGGAACGATCCGGACGCCGCGCCGCCACCCGCCCCCCGCCGCGCTCCCGCCGGGCCGCCCGGCCGGGCGCCGGCCCTGTCCCGGGACCCGGAGGCGAGGCTGGAGGCGCTGTTCGACGCCGGGTCGGTGAGCCTGCTCACCCCGCACGACACGAGCGGGGCGGTGGCTGCCACCGGGACCATCGACGGGATGCTGGCCGTCGCCTTCGCCAGCGACCCGCGGGTGCAGGGCGGGGCGATGGGCGGGGCCGGCTGCGCCGCGATCGTCGCGGCCTACGACGAGGCGGTCGCCCGTAGCGTCCCGGTGATCGGGGTGTGGCACTCCGGCGGCGCCCGCATCCGCGAGGGCGTGGAGAGCCTGCACGGCATGGGCACCGTCTTCGCCGCGATGACCCGGGCCTCGGGGGTGGTGCCGCAGATCTCCGTGGTGCTTGGCGCCGCGGCGGGCGGCGCCGCCTACGGGCCGGCCCTGACCGACGTGGTGATCCTCTCCGCCGATCACGGCCGGATCTTCGTCACCGGCCCGGACGTGGTGCGCAGCGTGACCGGTGAGGACGTGGACATGGCCCGGCTCGGCGGGCCGGAGCCGCACAGCCGAAGGTCTGGCGTGGTGCACCTGGTGACCGCCACCGACGCCGACGCGCTCAGCCGGGCGCGCGACCTCGCGCTGCTGCTCGGCCGCCAGCAGCAGGTGGACCTCGGCCTGGTGGCCGGCGAGAACGGGCCGCCGCTGGACACCCTGCTCCCGGAGTCGGTGCGCCGAGCCTACGACGTGCACCCGGTGCTCGCCGGGTTGCTCGACGAGCCCGGCATCGAACTGCATCCCCGCTGGGCGCCGAGCCTGGTCACCATGCTCGGGCGGCTCGCCGGGCGGACCGTCGGCGTGGTCGCGAACAACCCGCTGCGGCTCGGCGGCTGCCTGGACGCCACCTCGGCCGAGAAGGCAGCCCGGTTCGTCCGGATGTGCGACGCGTTCGGCGTCCCCCTGGTAGTCGTCGTGGACGTGCCGGGCTACCTGCCGGGCGTCGGCCAGGAGTGGGACGGCGTGATCCGCCGCGGCGCCAAGCTGCTGCACGCGTTCGCCGAGGCCAGCGTGCCCCGGGTCACCCTGGTTACCCGCAAGGCGTACGGCGGCGCCTACATCGCCATGAACTCCCGGGCCCTCGGTGCGACCCGGGTGTTCGCCTGGCCGGGCGCCGAGGTGGCGGTGATGGGCCCGGTGGCCGCGGTCCGCATCCTGCACCGGCGCACCCTGGCCGAGGTCCCCGCGGACCAGCTGCAGGAGACCGAGGCGCGGCTGGCCGCCGAACTCGAGCAGCAGACCGGCGGCCTGGCGCGGGCCCAGGAACTCGGCGTGATCGACGAGGTCATCGACCCAGCGGCGACCCGCGCTGCCATCGCCAGGGCCATCGCCGCCGCGCCGCAGACCCGCGGCGCGCACGGGAACATCCCGCTCTGACCGCGGTGGGCGAACGTACCGCGCTGCTCGTGCTGGAGCACGAGCGGAACGCACCCGCCGGGCTGGTCGGGACCTGGGCCGCCGGGCGCGGGCTGGGCTGCCAGACGGTGCGCCCGGCGGAGCAGCCGTTGCCGGGCGGCGCGCCGGGGTACGCCGGCTTGGTGGTGCTCGGCAGCGAGCAGGCAGCCTTCGACGACGCCATTCCCTGGCTGGCGGCAGAACTCGACCTGGTGGCCTCGGCCATCGAGGATGGGGTGCCGGTACTGGGTATCTGCTTCGGCGGCCAGGTGCTGGCGCGGGTGCTGGGCGCCCGGCTGTACCGGCTGGCCGATCCCGAGATCGGCTGGGTCACCCTGGCCAGCCGGCACCCGGAGGTGCCGCGGGGGCCGTGGCTGGCCTGGCACCGGGACGCGTTCGAGCTTCCCCGCGGGGCGGTGGCGCTCGCGCACGGCGGGGCTTCGCTGCAGGCCTTCGCGGCCGGCCCGCACGTCGGGGTGCAGTTCCACCCGGAGGTCACCGAGGCGATCGCCGACGGCTGGGGCCAGGCCGCCGACGTGCCGCCCACCGGCGGGCAGGCCGCGCGGATCCGGGCCGGCTGGGCCGGGGCCGGGGCCGCGGAGCGCACCGCGGCCGACGCCGCCCGGCTGTTCTCCGCCTGGCTGGACGGTGACCTCGGCACCGCGACGGCGCCTGCCCACGCCAGGTACGGCCCGGGCCGCCGGTAAAGACCCAGCCACCGCATGGTCACTAATTTCCCCAGCGAGGGACCGGAAACCGCTCACCTGCAGCCGCTCCGGCCCGTACGATCTGCTACCTATGCCAGCTGATGACGGACCAGGCCGTTACGAGACGCAGGCCACCACCACGCACCCGGCTCCCACCGGGCAGGACGCGGACGCGGCCCCCCGGCAGACCGCCGTCGCGCCGGCCGCGGCCCCCGGCCCGGGCCCCGGTGGGCGGTCCTGGCCGGGGCGGGCCAGCAGCCCGGCCGCCCAGCTCGCCTTCGCCAGCTTCCTCATGCTGTTCGCGGAGCTGGCGCTGATCCGGTGGACGGCGGCGAACAACGTCTACGTCACCAACGCCACCAACTTCGTCCTGCTGGCCAGCTTCCTCGGCATCGGGATCGGCTTCCTGAACGCCCGGTCCGGGCGGGACTTCGTCCGCTGGGGGCCGCTGCTGCTGGCGGTCCTGGTCGCGTTCGTGCTGGCCTTTCCGGTCATCCTGGCCTCGCTGTCCGGGCCGCAGCCGTACCAGGGCCAGCTGGGCTGGGCGGCGCTGCCGCGCCCGGTCAGCCTCAGCGCCGTCTTCGTGCTCGCCACGGCGGTGATGGCCTGCTTCGGCCAGGCCGTGGCCCGGCTGTTCGTCACCTTCCCGCCGCTGCGCGCCTACCGGCTGGACGTGCTCGGCAGCATCGCGGGCATCGCGCTGTTCACCCTGCTGTCCTTCGCCGAACTGCCGCCGGTGGCGTGGGGCGTGATCGCGGCGGGCGGCCTGATCCTGCTGCTGGGGCGGCGCGCCCGCTGGTGGCAGTACGCGGCCGCGGCGGTCGTGGTCGTGCTGCTCGGCATCGAGTCGGCCGCCCCGCACCAGACCTGGTCGCCCTACTACAAGATCTCCGCAGTGCTGGCCGGCAAGAACCCGGCGCTGTACGTGTCGGCCAACAACATCCCCTACCAGGCCGCCCGCTCGCTGACGCTGCTGCACCAGCAGAAGAAGTTCTACTTCTACCCCTACCAGCACGTCACCCGGTCCTCGCTGCACCACGTGCTGATCGTCGGGGCCGGCACCGGCAATGACGTCGCCGTCGCGCTGTCCGAGGGCGCCCAGCATGTGGACGCCGTCGAGATCGACCCGGTGCTGCTGCGGATCGGCGGCCGCCAGCACCCCAACCATCCCTACGACGACCCCCGGGTGACCACGTACACCGGCGACGGCCGGGCGTTCCTGCAGAACACGAAGCTGCGCTACAACCTCATCCTGTTCGCGCTGCCGGACTCGCTGACCGCGGTGAGCGGGCAGTCCAGCCTCCGGCTGGAGAGCTACCTGCTGACCCAGCAGTCCTTGCAGGCGGCCCGGGCCCGGCTGGCCCCCGGCGGCACCATGGCGATGTACAACTACTACGCGCCGTACCTGTTCAACCGGTACGCCACCACGATGCAGCGGGCCTTCAGCCGGGCGCCGTGCGCCCAGGTCGGGCCGCCGCTGGGCGGCCGGCGGCTGGCCGTGCTCACCGACAAGCCGTCCGGACCTGTGCTGAACTGCACCACGGTCTGGACCGGCCCGCAGGGCGCCCCGGCCACCGACGACCACCCGTTCCCGTACCTGCTGAGCAACAGCATCCCCGCGCCGTACTTCTGGATGCTGGGGCTGATCCTGGCCGTGTCACTGCTGTTCGTCCGGGTGGCGGGCGGCCCGCTGCGCCGGATGAGCGGCTACGTCAACCTGTTCTTCATGGGCGCGGCGTTCATGCTGCTGGAGACCAAGAACATCGTCCAGTTCGCGCTGCTGTTCGGCAGCACCTGGCTGGTCAACGCGCTGGTCACGGCGGCCATCCTGGTCGCGGTGTACCTCGCGGTGGAAACGGCCCGGCACGTGCGGCTGCCCCGCCCAGCCGTGCTCTACGCCGCGCTGATCGCCGCGCTGCTGCTGGCCTGGCTGATCCCGCAGGAGGACCTGGTCAGCCTGCCGGTAGCGGCCCGCTTCCTGGCCGGCGGGGCGCTGGCTTTCACCCCGGTGTTCATCGCCAACCTGGTCTTCGCCCAGCGGTTCTCCGAGGTGGACACGGTGGGGACCGCGTTCGCGGCCAACCTGCTCGGTGCGATGGTGGGGGGCGTGCTCGAGTACCTCGCCCTCATCACCGGTTACCGCTTCCTGCTGGTCCTGGTGGGCATCCTCTACGCCTTGGCCTTCCTCGTCCGGTTGGCCTACCGCAAGCCCGTGCTGGGCAGCGCGTAGCCGGAGCCGGGCGGAATTACGGCCCGCGCCCCGGCTGTTGCCGCAAGCAGAGCGCGCCACCGCGCGCCTGGGCACCGGGAGGAACCGTGACCACCCCACTCGTCAAGCCGCTCTATACGGCGCGGGCTACCGCCACCGGCGGCCGCTCCGGCCACGCGGTCACCGATGACGGCCTGCTCGACGTGCATCTGCAGCCGCCGAAGGAGATGGGCGGGCCCGGCGGCGAGACCAACCCCGAGCAGCTGTTCGCGGCCGGCTACGCCGCCTGCTTTCAGAGCGCGCTGGCCGGGGTGGGCCGCCGCCAGGGCGTCAGCACCCAGGACTCGCTGGTCGAGGCCGACGTCACCATCGGCACGGTGGGAGGCGGCGGGTACGGCCTGGCGGTCACGCTCAAGATCTCCATCCCCGGGGTGGACGTGGCCCTGACCCGCTCGCTGGCCGAGGCGGCGCACCAGGTCTGCCCGTACTCGGCCGCTACCCGCGGCAACATCGAGGTGCTCCTCGAAACCAACTGACCCGGCGGCCCGGGCCGGCGGCCCGCGCCACGGCCGGTCAGTGCACGGTGGCGCGGCGCGGAATCCCCGGCGACGGCTGCGCGGCCGCGCGGCGGGCCAGCACCCGCACGTGCGTCCCGGTGTGGTCGCTCGCCACCTCCACCGAGTCGGCGACCTGGCGGGCCAGCCACAGCCCGTGCCCGTGCAGCGCCTGCGGCTCGGGAATCTGGTAGGCAGCGAGCGGGTCGGCGAGACCGGGGCCGCTGTCGTAGACGTGGCACACCAGGTACTCACCGTCCGGGTACACCCACAGCCGCCGCGGCGCCCGGCCGTGGACCAGCGCGTTGGTGACCACCTCGCCGACAGCCGTGATCATGATCTGGACCGCCTCGCCGTCCAGCCCGGCGGTGGCCAGCCTGATTCGCAGGAAGCGGCGTACCCTCGCCAGGTCCCCCGGGGACCCGAACCCGATCGAGCCGGCCGACAGCGGCGGGTCGGTGACCAGCGACCGCTCCCGGATGAATTGGCCGGGGTCCCCGAACGACGAGCTGTCCGTCACCGCGCCAGCGTCCAGCAGTTCCGGATGGGTCCGCCGCACGTCCGCCAGCACCGGCCCGGGCAGGGCGGCCCCGAAGGGGCACAGCAGCGAGAGGGAGAACGCCTGGTAGACCACGTTCGCGGCCGCCTCGGCGCGCAGGTACGCGAGGATCTCCGGGGGCGGCCGGCCGGTCAGGTCCTGCTCGGCGACGACGCGGGCCCCCCGGCCGGCGGCGGCCTGCGCGCGTAGCCAGTCGGTCAGCGCCCGGGTGGCCCGGCCCAGGCTGGCGTAAAAGTCCGCGGCGTCAGCCAGCCGCACTCCCCGGTCGCTGAGCCCGGGCTCGCGGCGGACCCAGTTGAGCCTCCCGGCCGGCAGCACGATCAGCACCCGCTCGCCCGCGGCGAGACCAGTGCGGATGAACGACCCGACCGTGCCGGTGAAGTCCTCCGGCCCGTGGTAGAGCAGCGCCTGATGCCGGACCGCGGCCGGCCCAGGCGTGCTCATCGGCCGACCGTCACGCATGACGGTCCCGCCGGGCGGGGAGATGTTCTGCTCAAGGCGTCCTCTCCGGAGAGCCATGTGCTGGCCGCCGGCCCGTACTGGCCGCCGCAGCCACGTGCCGGCTCCACCGCCACCCAACTGTCGGAATGCCTCAGGTACCCGGCCGCCCGGTCACGAAACACGGGCGGCTGGGATCCGGGCGTAGGCACCCAGGACCAGTTCCCAGAAGGCCGGCCGGTCCACCGTCAGGGCCACGAGAGCGTTCTGGGCCTGCGCCGGGGCGCCGAAATCGGTCACCGTCATCCCGGCGGTCCACTGGCCGGCCGTCTCCACCTCCACCCGGGCCGGCTGGCAGCCGAACAGCCCCGGTTCGGCCACCAGGGCGAGGGCGCAGACGTCGTGCACCGGCGGCCCGGCGGCCGGCCCGGGCGGCAGCGTCTCCCCGCCGTACCCGAGCAGCGCGGGCAGCAGCAGATCGGCGCCGAGCCGGCCCAGACCGCGCATCCGGTCCTGGATGTCCGGGGTGGCCCGGGCCTGCAGCGTCACGTCCAGCCCGGCCATGGTCACCCGCCATCCGGCGCTGAACACGATCGCGGCCGCCTCGGGATCGGCGGCGATGTTGAACTCGGCGGCCGGGGTGGCGTTGCCCCGGCCCGCCGACCCTCCCATGATCACGAAATCCCGGACCCAGCCCGGCAGCCGCGGCTCGCGCCGGACGGCGAGCGCGATGTTGGTCAGCGGCCCGGTCGCCACCAGGGTGATCTCCCCGGGGGCGGCACCGATCCGCTCGATCAGGAAGTCGGCGGCGTGCCCGGCGGCCGGACCGGCGGCGGGTGCGGGCAGCCGGGCCGCACCGAGCCCCTCCTCCCCGTGCACCCCGCGGGCGTCGAACGCCCGGCGCAGCAGCGGCTGCGGGCTGCCCGGGACCACCGGGATGTCGGGCCGCCCGGCCAGTTCCAGCACGCTGAGCGCGTTGGCGGTGACCAGGCCGAGAGCGACGTTGCCGCTGACTGTCGTCAGGCCGGCCAGGTCGAGGCCGGGGTGACCGCAGCCGAAGACGATGGCCAGCGCGTCGTCGATTCCCGGGTCGCAGTCGAGAAGGATGGTCCGCCTGGCTGGGCCGCCGGATTCTGCCACGCCCCGAGTGTAGGACGCCCCGCCTCACCCGGTGGCGTGCAGCCAGCGGACCGGCGCGCCCTCGGCCGCGCACCGGAACGGCTCCAGCTCCGCGTCCCACGGGCGGCCGAGGAGCCGGCCGAGTTCCTCCTCCAGGGTCGCCGTGGACGTCAGCACCACCCCGGACCGCGCGCCGGCCGCCACCGTCATGGCCGCCAGCAGCCGGTTCTCCGGGATCATGATGTCCCCATTCGCCCCGGTGACCGCGGAGAACATGCCCAGGGACGGCGTGTAGCTGTACCGGACGCCGTCGCAGCCGGAACTGGCGTCCTCGGTCACTTCGAACCGCAGCCGGTTCCAGCCCGCCAGCGCCGAGGCGATGGCGGCCGAGGTTCCCGCCCGGCCTTGCCAGTTCAGTTCGGCCCGCACCGCCCCTGGCGCGGCAGGCTGCCCCACCCAGGACAGATCCACGGGCACACCAAGCACCCCGGCCACCGCCCACTCGATGTGCGGGCACAGCGCCGGGGGCGCCGAATGAACCTGCAGCACGCCGTGAACTGACACCAGACCTCCCTGCGAGCGACCGAGGTGCGCCTTCCCCAACGACCTCGCCCGTGTGCAGTGAGCGTCCGCGATCAGCCAGCGACGAGAACACCGCCCCGTGCCGGGCGGCGCCTTCCGGTGGCTGGATGCCCCCTGGAAGCTCTAGGCTCCGCGAAAGAATTGTGCCCCACCAGGCACGGAACCGCCAGACCGGGGGCGCATTTCCTGGTCCTTTCCCAGCTTCCCGGGCCGGGAAAACGCCCAGATAGGCACTAACGTCACAGCGCGGCGCGTGATGTAGTAGGCGGATGAGCGAGCGTGATATAGCCGGGCTGTTATTCACCGGCGACATGTACGGCGTGCAGCTCGACCAGTTAGCCGCCTGGCTCGGGATCAGCCCGGCCGGCGCCCGGGCGGCCGCGTCCCGCTGGCGGGAGCGCGGTCACGCCGAGTCGGCCCGGCTCGGCCCGGGCCCGGCCTGGGTCTGGCTGACCCGGGACGGGCTGGCCGCCTGTGGCCTGCGCTACGCGGCCGCCGGCCCGGCGCTGTCCCGGCTGGCCCACCTGCGCGCGGTCACCGCCGTGCGGCTGGCCCTGGAATCCTCGTCCGGCTACACGGCCGCGGGCGGCTACTGGCGCAGCGAGCGCCGGCTGCGGGCCCGGGCCGGCGGCCGGCTGCCGCTGCGGCAGCACCTGCCGGACGGCGAAGTGCACTGGCCGGAATCCGCCCCGGGCGCCGCTCCCCCGGGCGCCGCTCCCCCGGGCGCCGCTCCCCCGGGCGCCGCTCCCCCGGGCGCCGCTCCCCCGGGCGCCGCTCCCCCGGGCAGCGCTCCCCCGGGCAGCGCTCCTCCGGGGCCGCCCGCGGGCCCGGGCTGGGCCGGGGAATGCTGGGCCGTCGAGGCTGAGCTCACCCCGAAGACGGTGCGCCGGACCGTGGCCATCATGACCGAGATCCTCACCCGGACCGGCGACTATGGCTGCCCGGCGGCCGAGGTCGCGGTGCCCGGCCGGCCGCCGCGGCACGCCCGGGTGCTGTACGTCTGCTCGGCCGCCGCCCGCCCGGTCGTGCACCGGGCCCGCGCGGCGCTCGGCGGCGCCCTGGCTGGCCGGGTGGAGATCCGCCTGCTGCCCGACGGCGCGGTGTTAGCCCGGGGGGACGACCCCCCGCAACCCCCCGCCATCCACCGCCTCGGAGAGAACACGCCTCCGGCGCACCTCCCCTCGCCGGCGGATACCCGGGGGGACGACCCCCCGCAACCCCCCGCCATCCACCGCCTCGCAGAGAACACGCCTCCGGCGCACCTCCCCTCGCCGGCGGATACCCGGGGGGACGACCCCCCGCAACCCCCCGCCATCCACCGCCTCGCAGAGAACACGCCCACGGCGCACCTCCCCTCGCCGGCGGATCAGCGCCCGACGGGCGGGAAACGATCATGATCCGGTGGTACCTCGGATTCCTCGCGCTGCGCGGGGCCATCCGGCTGGCCGGGCGGCTGTTCCGGGTGACGGTCCTCGTTGGGTTAGCTGTTCTCGCGGCTCCGGTGACCCTGGTCGCCGGGTACGCGGCGGCACTGGCCTGGGCGCTGGGCTGGCCACCGCGGCGGCTGTACCGCGCGGCGCTGTGCTGCCTGCCGATGCTGGCGGCGTGGCTGGCCGCGGTCGCGGCCGGCGGCGGCGGGTGGGCCCGGGTGGCCGCCCAGCCGTACCTGGCCTGGGTGACGATGTGGCATGACCTGGCGGCGGGCGCTTACCCGCTGGCCGCAGTCACCATCGCACCGGCCGCGATCCCGCTGGGCCTGCTGGCCGGCGGCCTGGCCTGGTCGTGGCGGATCTACGCGCTGGAGACCGGCAGCGGCGGCCTGTCCCCCGCCGCCCCGGCCGCGTTCGACGCGCGGCAGTGGCGGCACCAGGTACGCACCGCGCGGGCCCGGATCGCCGCCCCCGGCTCGGTGCCGCTGCTCACCCGGGACGGCGGCATCGTGGCCGGGGCCACCATCCGCACCGTGCGGCACCCGGCGCGGCCAATCGCGGTGCTCCCCTACCCCCGGTTGCGCTCGCATCAGGTGGTGATCGGCACGACCGGGACGGGCAAGACCACCCTGCTGCTCAGGTTGTGGGCCGGCTTCCTGCGCCGCGGCCTGGAACTGCACGCGGCCGGCGGGCACCGGCCGCTGCTGGTCGTGATCGACTGCAAGGGCGGCGCGGACTCCCGCCGGATCGCCGAGCGGGCCCGCCGGGTGCTCCGCGCCGCCGGGGCCGCGGCCACCGCCATCTGGCCGGACGAAGCGAGCCTGTCGCTGTGGGACCTGCCCCCGCAGCGGCTCACCAGCACGCTGGTGGA
Organism: uncultured Actinomycetes bacterium; assembly: GCA_963837515.1. Lineage (GTDB taxonomy): Bacteria > Actinomycetota > Actinomycetes > Streptosporangiales > Streptosporangiaceae > RYN-230. Next base: position 1,502,887 of record CAWINT010000002.1, on the reverse strand, counting down.
CATGATCGAGCACGGCACCGGCGGCGCCGCCTACTACGCCGACGTGCTGGAGCACGTGGTCGCCCTCGCGGTCGGAGCGCCGTGCGGGCCGCCCCGAGACACGGCCGACTTCCTGGCCCGGCTGGACGCCGGCTGGCTCCGGATGGCCTACGCCGCCGGGGATGATCCCGGCGAGCTGGCCCTGGTGGGCTCCGCGGGACGGCAGGTCACCGAGGTCGCGCTGCGGTTCCGCACGCTGGCCCGCCGGCTGGGCGGCGGGCTGGACGGGACGGGCGGCTTCGGGGACGCGGACGTCTGGTACTGCATCCTGGAGGGCACCGCGGAGATCACCGTCGCCGAAGCCCAGGCCCGCGCCCTCGTGGACCTGCTGGCCTGGTTCGCCGCCGATCCGGCCACCGGGGCCCGGCGGGAGATCCTGCTCGCCGTGGACGAGTTCAGCGCGGTCTCCCGCCGGCTGCCGATCTGGCAGCTCTACGAGCGGGCCCGCTCGCTGGGCCTGGCCGTCCAGGTGTCCGCGCAGTCCTGGGCGGGGCTGGCCGCCGACGAGGATGAGCGGTACCGGGTGGCCAGCACCGCGGACGGCGGCATCTGGCTGCTGCGCACGCCGCACCCGGAGCCGGTGGCCGCGCTGGCCGGATCCCGCCGCGGGGTGGACACCGCCCGGCGGCTGCTCGGCGTCCCGCTGTGGGCGCACGAGGGACTGTCCCGGGCCGAAGGCACGCAAGTGGTGGACCCGGACCTGATCCGCGCCCTGGCGGTGGGCCAGGCCGCCTATATCTACCGCGGCGGGGTCACCTACGTTCAGGTGAAACGGCTGGTCGCCACGCCGGCCGAATTGCCCGTCGCCGCGCCGGCCGGTCAGCCCGCAGCCCGGCTGGGAGCCGTGCCCGGCACCGCCGCCCGCCTGAACCTGGCCGCCGTGCCGGATCCGGGCGGTGCGCCGCATCCGGGCGCTGCGCCGCATCCGGGCGGTGCGCCGCATCCGGGCGGTGCGCCGCATCCGGGCGGTGCCGTTCGCCGGCCCGCGGCCGGGCCGGCGCCGCCACCGGATGCCAGCTCACTGCTGGACGAGGCGTTCGGGCCGGAACCATGACCCGGCCGCCTCGCGGGGCCGGCCCATTCGCCGCGCTCGGCCTGCCCGCCCGCGCCGGGCTGACCGACGACGAGGTTCGGGCCGCATGGCGCCGGATCGCCGCCGCCACCCACCCGGACCGGCCCGACGGCGGCGACCCGGAGCGGTTCGCGGTGGCCGCGGCCGCCTACACGGCACTGCGGACTCCTTCCGGCCGCGGTGAGGCCCTGGCCGACCAGGCCGACCAGGCCCGGGGGGCGCACCCCGTGCGGGCGGTGCCGCGGACCGGGCGCGAGCACCGTCCTGTCCCAGGCCGGCCCGGACTGGCGGCCCCGGCCCCGGACACGCCGCCAGGCGGCCCTGGCCCGTCGCGGCGGGCGGGGGCCGCCGGGTTGCCCGGAACCCGGCTGCCCGGAACCCGGCTGCCCGTAGCCCGGCTGCCCGTAGCCCGGCTGCCCGGAACGGCCAAGTTGGCCACGCTGGCCCGGCGGGTCCGCCGGGGACGGCCGGGGCTGCTGGCTTTCCGGGTGCTCATCGTGGCGGCGGTCGCGGCCGGGTCCGCCGCCGTGGCCGGCTGGCAGCCCGCCACCCCGGCGCTCATCACCGGGGCGGTGACCTGGCTGCTGTGCACCGCCCGCCACGACCTGGCCCCGCCCGGCGCTGGACGGCGCACCCCCTGATGCACGCTTCGCTGATCCGCGCTCTCGCCGAGGCGCGCTTCGCGGATGCGCGCCTCGCCTTTGGTCACCGCCCGGGGGTCTCGCGGCTGGCAACCGCCCGGGGCCCGCGGTCAGCCTGCGCCGCCGGGATGGGGCACCTTCTCCAGCGGGGCGGTCGGCTCGAATGGGATCGCCGCCAGGAAACCGGGCAGCTCGTTGCCGCGATGCAGCCCGTCCCGGTTGTGCCGTTCCGCGAGCGCGTGGCTCACCAGCACCCGTTCCTGGTCCGCGGTCGCCTCGGTGAGCGGCGCGCTCCACGGCCCGTGCGCCGTCAGGCGCCGGAGCAGCGCCAGCGGCAGCCACACACCGTCCAGCGTGATGCCGTACTCGACGACCATCCGCGTCTCGACCTGCACCGCGGCGCTGTCCTGCCCGGCCCCGTCTTCGCTCACCATCGCCGCCTCCCAGCCCGCAACGCACCCCTCGACTTCCCTTACTACCGCCAATCCGGGCCTGGGTGCCACCCGCCGCGCTCCGGGGGCCACGCCTGGGACGTACCGGTCGATACGGAAGCGTTCAGCCCACGGTCAGCGTCCTTTCAGGAAAGGTGGCTATCTTGGCGGTATGGACGAATTCCGGGCCCGCCGGGTGGCCGACGCTCTTCGTGACCGTGGCGTCAACGCGCGCTTCCTGCGCGGCGGCCAGGGGCAGTTCGGCGTCTGCGTGTCACTGCCCGGTGGCCGGGAAGCCGAATGGGACACCGACGGGACAGCTGGGCTGGAAGCGCAGGTCATGCGCGACGGGATGCTCGTTGGCTACGTGCCCCAGATCGAAGGCTCCGAGGACTTCGACGAGTCGCAGATCGTGGACGCCATCGCGCGTACCGACTATGACCAGCCCATCGCCCGCCAGCGCAGCACCGTGCCCCCGGCCGGGCCCGCGCTGACCCGCGAAGGCGGCGTCTTCCGGCGGTTCCTCGACGGCTTCCGCTACCGGTAACCAGACCCGCGGCCCCCTGGCTTACCTGCGCGGCCGGATGGCCGGCCGCAAGCCGTGATGAACCTGCTGCCCGAAGCGCTCCGCGAGCTCGGGGACCCGGCCGCCACCCCGCCGGGTCAGCCACTCGCAGCCCAGCTGGAGGCCTGGGCGCGACAGCACGGCCGTCGGTTCCGACCCGGCGACCGCGCTGTTGTTATCTGGAGCCGCCTGCACGGCCGTTATCTGGAGCCGCCTGCACGGCTTCGTCAGCCTCGAAATCGCCGGGAACTTCGCGGCGATGGCATCGATCCGGCCAGCTCTCTAAAATCCAGCTGACGGCACTGACAGCATGAGCCAGGTACCGCCTGCTCCCAGCCAGATGACCCACCGGCCCCGACCCGCAGCACCGGGCGGGTCGCGGCCGCTGGCGGGCCCGGGAAGGGCAGGCTGGCCCTGTCCACGTGGAAAGGACCGCCGGATGCGAGCACTGCAGTTCACGGAGTATGGCGGGCCGGAGGTCCTCACCTGGGGAGAGGCTCCGGTTCCGCACGCGGGGCCAGGGCAGGTTCGGATCGCCGTGCGGGCGGCCAGCGTGAACCCGATCGACTGGAAGCTGCTCACCGGGGCCATGTCCGGTGGCCAGCCCTTGGCTGGTACGCGGTACCTCGGTATTGACGCCGCCGGTGTGGTGGACGAAGTGGGCGAGGGAGCCACCGGGGTCTCCGTGGGTGATGACGTGTTCGGCCGCGGCCCGGGCACTCAGGCGGAGTACGCCGTGCTGGACGCCTGGGCGCCCAAGCCGCCGTCCGTCAACTGGGCGGTGGCGGCTGCGGCCGGCGTGGCCGGTGAGACCGGGGAACGCGGTCTCCGGCTGCTGGGCGTCACGGCCGGGGACACGCTGTTCATCGACGGCGGCGCGGGCGGCGTAGGGGCGGTCGCCGTGCAGATGGCGCTCGCCCGGGGGACGAGAGTGATCGCCTCCGCGAGTGAAGCCAACCAGGATTACCTGCGGGAGATCGGCGCGATCCCGGTGCGCTACGGCGAGGGCGTGGCCGGTCGTGTCCGGGCCGCGGCCGGCGGCCAGGTTGACGCGGTCTTCGACGTTGCGGGCAAGACTCCGGTCGATGACCTGATCAGCCTGGTACCCAGGCCATCCCAGGTACTGAGCATCGCCAACTTCACGGCCGGCGAGGCTGGAGCCAGGGTGACCAGTGGCGGCGCGGACAGCAGGCACATGGAGGCCCTGGCGGAGGTCGCTGGCCTGCTGGCCCAGAACAAGCTGGTGATCAAGGTCCAGACGTTCCCGTTCGGCCGCGCCGCCGAGGCCTACCGCATCAGCCAAGCCGGCCACGTCCGGGGAAAGCTCGTCTTGATCCCCTGACCGCGCCGCGCGCCGGTGGGTGGCGCTGGCGGCCCGGACCGGTGCGGCGACACGGCAGGACTACGACTGGCACAAGTGCGAGAAGGAACTGAACGCCCGGCCGGACCTCAGCACCGAGATCGCCTTCCCCGATCCAGGCGCCCAGGCCTACTGCTTCACCTTCGGGTAGCCGACGGGAGCTGGATACGCTTCGGTGGTGGCGGCCCTGTGGGAGTACGACGCGATCACGCTGGCCGGGATGCTGCGCACCCGGGTGGTCTCGGCGCGGGAGGTGATCGCGGCCCACGCCGGGCGGATCGAAGCAGCCGACGGGGCCGTGAACGCGGTGGTCACGCGGTGCTTCGAGCAGGCCACGGCGCAGGCGGCCGCGGCCGACCAGGCCCTGGCCCGCGGTGCGCCGCCGGGCCTGCTGCACGGACTGCCAGTCGCGCACAAGGATCTCCTGGACACGGCGGGAGTCCGGACCACGTACGGGTCGCCGCTGTTCGCGGAGCATGTGCCCGACCGCGACGACCTGGTGGTGAGCCGGATGGCCGGCGCCGGGGCGATCAGCCTGGGGAAGACCAACACACCGGAGTTCGGCGCGGGCTCGCACACCGTGAACCCGGTATTCGGTGCCACTCGCAACCCCTATGACCTGAACCGCAGCGCGGGCGGCAGCAGCGGCGGGGCGGCCGCGGCGCTCGCCGCCCGGATGGTCTGCCTGGCGGACGGCAGCGACCTCGGCGGGTCGTTGCGTAACCCGGCCAGTTTCTGCAACGTGGTGGGCATGCGGCCGTCGCCGGGCCGGGTGCCCACGTGGCCGGTCACCGACCCGGCCGACACCCTGGGCGTGGCCGGGCCGATGGCGCGCACGGTCGCGGACGCGGCGCTGCTGCTGGCGGTCCAGTCCGGGCCGGACCCGCGGGCCACGCTCGCGCTCGACGCCCCGCCGCCGCCGCTGGACGACCCGGCCGACGTGCGGCGGTTGCTGGCGCAGGATCTCCGCGGGCTGCGGGTGGCGTGGAGCGCGGATCTGGGACTGCCGGTTGAGCCTGTGGTCCGGGCCACGCTGGCCCCGGCCCGTCTGGTGCTGGCCGGACTCGGCTGCCAGGTGAGCGACGCCGCTCCCGACCTGACCGGCGGGGACGAGGTGTTCCGGGTCTGGCGGGCGCTGCGGTTCGCCACCGCCTTCGGTGCCCTGCTGCGTGACCATCCCGGCGACGTCGGCCCGAACGTGGCCTGGAACGTCGCCCGCGGGCAGGAGCTGACCGTGGCCGACCTCAGCCGGGCGACAGTCCGGTGGGCCGCCCTGGCCGAGCGGGTGAGCGCGTTCTTCACCCAGTTCGACGTGCTGGCGTGCCCGGTGAGCCAGGTTCCCCCGTTCGGCGTGGACCTGGACTGGGTGCACGAGATCGACGGAGTCCCGCAGGAGACTTACCTGGACTGGATGCGGTCGGCGTACCTGATCTCGGTCACCGGGCTGCCGGCGATCTCGGTGCCCGCCGGGTTCACCCCGGACGGCCTGCCGGTGGGGCTGCAACTGGTCGGCCGGCGCCGGGCCGACTGGCACCTGCTCGGCGTGGCCGCCGCATTCGAGGCCGCCACCGGGTACGCGCAGGCCGCCCCCGCCCTGCCCGACTGACGCGGCGCTGGCCGGGGGATAGCCTGGCGGGCCCGATCAGGCCGCGACGAGGTCGCAGACGAAGATGAGGGTCTCCCCCGGCGCGATCGCGTTCCCGGCGCCACGGTCCCCGTAGGCGAGACCGGGAGGAATGATCAGCTGCCGGCGGCCGCCAACCTTCATGCCCTGCACGCCCTCGTCCCAGCCGGCGATGACCTGCCCGGCGCCGAGCCGGAAGGCCAGCGGCTCACCCCGGTCCCAGCTCGCGTCGAACTGCTCGCCGGTGGAGTACGCGACCCCGACGTAGTGCACCTGGACGCTGTCGCCCGGCCCGGCCGCCGGGCCCTCGCCTTCCCAGATGTCCGTGATTTCCAGCTGGGACGGCGGCTCACCGCCGGGAAAGTCGACCTCTGGCTTGCCGGCGCTCATCGTGTCCGTCCTCTTTCCGTAGTGCAGTGTCTGCCCAGGGCCCAGCCAGCCAGGTGACCACCCGTGGCTGAGCTCGTCCATCGGCGCCAGGCTATGCGGCCACGGCCGTGCCCAAGCCGTAAACCGCATGAAGCCCCGCGGCACGCCGCTGACAGCATGCCGCAGGCAGGTAGACGTCGCGCGCCGGAACCAGGACGATAGGGGTGGCCGGGAGGGGGCTGCAGATGACCGATACGCAGTTTGTCTGGGACGATCTGGCGAAGTACAAGGCGGAAGGCCGGTTCCTGGACGGCTACCCGGATGACCAGCGGACCTTCTTTTCGCCGCGGGACAATGTCCACGGCCTGCTGGTTTCGCTGCTCGGCAGCGCGCAGCATTCCATTGTGGTGAACATGTTCGGGTACGACGACGACGAGCTGAACCAGATCATTCAGGCCAAACTCGCCGACGAGCACGTCTACGTGCAGATGAGCCTGGACCGCAGCCAGGCCGGTGGCGTGCACGAGAAGGAGATCCTGGCGAAGTGGAACAACGACGCCTTCGGTAACAGCATCGCGATCGGGACCAGCTCGGTGCACAACGCGATCTCGCACCTCAAAGTCGTGATCGTCGATGGCGTGTACACCGTGAAGGGCTCCACCAACTGGTCGCTGTCCGGCGAGCAGCAGCAGGACAACGAGCTCACGCTGGGCCGTAACGCGGTGATCGCCGCCGAGACCCGCGCCGTGCTCGACCTCAACCACGACTTCATGCTCAAGCAGATGGTCGGCACGAAGCTGGATGTGCAGCACCTGCTGGCTTCCACCAAGCCGGGGGCCACGCCGCCGCTGCCGGCCCACCCCGGATGACGGCGACCCGGACGGCAACGGGCTGGTGCTGCAGGTCACGGCGGGCGGCTGAGGCCGCCGGTGCCCGGGGCGGACGTCGGGCCACCGGTTCTCAGCCACGAGGGCTTCGCCGGCGGCGACCCGGCCCAGGACGCGCCCGGCTGATCAGCCAGGCGCCGGGCCGGCCGCCACCGGGCGGTCCGGGTCGGTGATCCACTCCGACCAGGACCCCGGGTACAGCGCGGCCGGCAGCCCGGCCAGGTGCAGCGCCAGCACCTCGTGCGCCGCGGTCACCCCGGACCCGCAGTACACCCCGATCCCGGCCGGCTCCCCCGCCGGGGCTGGGTTCCCGCCGGGGGCCACCGGCAGGCCGAGAGCGGCGAACCGGGCCCGGAGGTCGGCCGGCCCGGCGAACCGGCCGTCCGCGGTGACGTTGGCCGTGGTGGGCGCGCTGATCGCGCCGGGGATGTGCCCGGCGACCGGGTCCACGGGCTCGTGGTCACCGCGGTACCGCCCGGCCGCCCGGGCGTCCAGCAGCACCCCCTGCCGGGCCAGCCGGCCCGCGGCCGGTGCGTCGAGTACGGGGAGGTGACCGCCCCGGGCCGTGAACGTCCCCGGAGCCGCGGCGCCGTCGTCACCTTCGGCCACCGGGAAGCCGGCCGCCACCCAGGCCTGGTACCCGCCGTCGAGCACCCGGACCCGGCGGTGGCCGAAGTAGCGCAGCAGCCACCACGCCCGCGCCGCGGCCAGCGAGTCGTCCTCGTCATACACCACGACCGGCCGCGCGTCGCTGACCCCGGCCCGGCGCATCGCCGCCTCGAAGCTGGCCGCCGCCGGCAGCGGGTGCCGGCCGCCGGGGCCGGGTGGCCCGGCCAGGTCCCGGTCCAGGTCCACGAACCGGGCGCCGGGCAGGTGACCCGCCCGGTAGCGGCCCAGCCCGGGCGGGCCGCCGAGCCGCCAGCGCACGTCCAGCAGGGCCGGGCTATCGCTGCCACCGAGTTCCCGGGCCAGCGCCGCCGGGCCGGTCAAGGGGCCGGTCAAGGGGGCGGCCTGTGCATAACCGCCTGCTTCCTGTGGAGAAACCACCGCCCGCTTGTGGCTGCGGGGCCGCACCGCTGTGGATAACGGCCGCGCCCGGCGTTACCTGGTGCTGACCGTGAGCAGCGGGACCAGCTGGTCCCGCGGGGTCAGCGAGCCGTGCACGCCGGCCAGCGAGGACTCCACCGGCTCCGCCCGGGTGGCCACGATCGCGCACGACCCGGCCGGCGCCGCGACCACGTCGCCGATCCGGGCCGTGAACCGGGGGTCTACCGGGCCGAACCAGCCGCTGCCGACCGCCTGGTCGCGGGACAGCACCCAGGCCCGGCTGCCCAGAATCTGCTGCCAGGCGGCCAGCACATCGGCGGCGGCCCCGGGCCGGGCGTAGACGTGCCGCGCCCGGGGCTCCCCGCCGAGCAGCGCGACGCCTTCCCGCAGCCCCGGCTCGGCATCCACGTCGATCCTGTCGTCGGGGCCCGGGTCCACCATGCCATGATCGGCCGTGATGTACAGGGCCGTGGCCGCCGGCAGCGCGCCGGCCAGCTGCTCCGCCAGCTTGTCCACGTGCGCCAGCTGGTAGGCCCAGGCCTCCGACTGGGACCCGAACGCGTGGCCGGTGCCGTCCAGGTCGGCGTGGTAGACGGTGACCAGCGCCCGGTCGGACCTCGCCAGCGCCCCGGCGGCCTGGGCGACCAGGGCGCCGAGGCTGTTCGCGGCCCGGTAGCTGGCGCCGCGCATCGCCGCGGCGGAAAAGCCGGTCTTCTCCAGCCGGGACGCCGCGACCCGGTAGGCGGCCACGCCCGCGGCCACGGCCCGTTCGTAGATGGTGGCCGACGGCTGCCAGCGGAGCGGATCCACCCGGTCGTCCCAGCGCAGGCCGTTCAGCAGCCGGTCGGCGCCGGGCACCGCCACCTGGTAGCCGAGCAGCCCGTGCTGGCCGGGGGTCAGGCCAGTGCCAAGGGAGCCGAGGCTGGTCACCGTCGTCGCCGGGAATCCCGCGGTCAGCGCCCGGCCCGCCATGGACAGCTCGGACAGGAACGGCGCCGCCGCCTGGTGGTCGCGGAGCAGTTCCCAGCCAAGGCCGTCCACGATCAGCAGGCAGGCCCGTCCGGTGGGAGGGAGCCCGAGCGGGTTGGGCTCACCGGCCACGCCCAGCGACGCCAGCAGCGAGCGGGCCAGGTCGGGCAGGCTGTCCGCCCCGTAGCTGGGGACGATGGGCGCGGTGGCAGGCTCCTGGGCCACGCCTGTTCCCGTCACCGGCTGGGGTGGGTGGTGGCCTCAGTCAGGGCCGAGGCGAACGCGAGCACCTGGCGGATCGCGTCCTCGCCGTCGGCAGCCTCGCTCACCCGCATGGTCAGGTCGTCGGCCGTGATCGTGCCGGTGTATCCGTGGTCCGCCTCGCAGTTCTCGTCACCGCAGTGCGCCGGCTCCAGCTCGACATGCGACAGCACGTTCCAGCCGATGGTCAGCACCACCTCGGTCGGCATGGTCACGCCGGGCACGTAGGAGGCCGGGTCCGGAACCACCCGGGTCACCGCAATGGAGGAAATACGGGAGAACCGCACCGCCTCGGTGCTGGTCTCCGCCTGCGGCCGGGCCCCAGGCTCGTCTTCGGCCGGGTTTTCGTCCGTGTGCGAGTACACCAACCGGGTCGGCGTCAGGACCAGGACCGTCATGTGGCGGCGCACTTCCATGGCCGGGTCGAAGAGCGCATCGGCCTGGACGACGTACGAGACCACCGGCTCCGCGCCGAGGGCGGAAAAAACGGCGTCCGCCACCAGGCCGGGGTAGTAGCCACTTCGCTCGATCGCTGACCGCAGCCCGATGGCTGTGGTTCGGGTATCCCTCATGCTCCCATCCTGCCCTGCCGACGGACCAGAGCTCACAGAACGGGCCATCAATCGCCGGAGCGAGGGTTTGCGGCCCTCGCGGTCGCTGCTCACGCGCCGGGGACGCCGGCCCCGGCCGGCCCGGTGGCGGCCCCGGCCGGCCCGGTGGCGGCCCAACGGGGTCCGGCCTCGCTGGTCCGGCAGGACCACGCGGCCATATCCGTGACCATATGTCCCGGCAAGCGCAAATGGCACCCCCAGCAGCACGGCTCACGTCAGCCTATCCCTGCGGTGCGATTTGCGGCACAGCCCCCGAATCCCGGCCCAGCCGCCCGCGAGGTGGGCATTATAGGCAACCGGGCCGAACGGGCCCGGGGGAGGCAGCCATGGAGCCGCAGCCGACACTCGCGCCGCTGCGCCGGTGGGACCCGGAACGGATCGGGCCCTTCGCCATCCTCGGGCGGCTGGGGGCGGGGGCGATGGGCCAGGTGTACCTGGGCCGGTCCATCGCGGGACGGCTGGTCGCGGTGAAGACGATCAAGATCGAGTTTGCCGAGGAAGCCGGCTTCCGGACCCGCTTCGCTCACGAGGTGGCCGCGGCCCGGCGGGTCAGCGGCGTGTTCACCGCAGGCGTGGTCGCCGCCGACGCCGACGCCGACATGCCCTGGCTGGCCACCGCGTACGTGCCCGCACCGTCGCTGAGCCGGCTGGTCCGCACCGCGGGCCCGCTGCCGGTGCCGGCCGTCCGGTGGCTCGCCGCCGGCTGCGCCGAGGCACTGGAATCCATCCACAACGCGGGCCTGGTGCACCGCGACCTCAAGCCGTCCAACGTGCTGGTGTCACCGGACGGCCCGCGGGTGATCGATTTCGGCGTGGCCCGGGCGGCCGAGCGGATCCAGCTCACGGTGACCCGGGGCGCGGTGGGCACGCCCGCTTACATGGCGCCGGAGCAGGCCCGGGACACCCGCCAGGCGTCGGTCGCCTCCGACGTGTTCTCCCTCGGCGCGACTTTGGTGTTCGCGGCGTCCGGGCACCCGCCCTACCGCGGCGACACGGTCATGGACGTGCTGGTCCGGCTGGCGACCGAACACCCGGACCTGGACGGGGTCCCGGCCGAGCTGGCTGACTTGGTCACCGCCTGCCTGGAGCGCTCCCCCCGGCGGCGGCCCACCTCGGCCGCGCTGCTGGCGCAGGTCGCCCCGTACGTCGGCGAGATGGCCGGGCCGGGCGCGGCCCGCTCCTATCTGACCGACCCGGCGCTGGCGGTGATCGACGGTTACCGCAGCAGCCCGGAGACGCGGCTGCTCGGGGCCGGCCCGGCCGGCGGGGCGGCGGACGGCGAGGACGCGGAAGAGAGCGAGGACGGCACCGTCGGCTCCTACACCGCGCTCCCGGGACGCCCGGCCGAGTCCCGCCGCTGGCGCGGCGGCCGGGGCGGGCCGCTGCGGCGGCGGCGCGGCACCGCCGGCGACCGCAGCCTGCCATCCCGCCCCGGGGGGCGAAGACCCCGGGCCCGCACCGTGACGGCGCTGGCCGCCGGCGGCGTGGCGGCGCTGGCCACCGGGGTGCTGATCGGCTCGCTGCACCGCCCGCCGGCCAGCCATCCGACCGCCCTGGCCGCCAGTCCCTCGGCCGACACGGCCCCGGCGACTGCGCCGGCCCGGGCGGCGAGCAGCGTCCCGCAGTACCTGCCGCCTGGGTCCGACCCGCCGTTGACGCTGCCGGACGGCACGAGCCGCGCGCCCGAGCTGGCCATGGGCCAGCCGACCGGCGACGGGTACACCGTGTTCGTCGTGCACGGCAGCGGGTTCGTCCCGGGCACGCCGGTGCGGGTCGCGCTGGCCGGCCTGGGAGTGTCCGCGTACCGGCCGTTCACCGACAACAAGGGCACCTTCAACTACGCCATCGACCAGGGTCACCTGTTCTTCCCCGGGCCGATCCCGCCGGGCGGGTACACGGTCGTGGTGACCGGGACGGGTGGCCGCCGGGCCACCGCCACCTTCATCGTCAACGCGCCGCTCCCCCCGCAGAACCCGCCCCCGGGCTGAGCGGGCCTCCGGGCGGGCGGCCTGGGTCACGAGACCTGGGTCCACCACAGGTCCTCCTGGCGCGAGCACCAGGCCGGGTCGTTCAGCCGCCCGAGATCGGCCGCGGTGATGATGCCGTGCTCGATGAGGACGCGGACCACCACCTCATCGGAGAGCCGCACGTCGCCGCGGACCAGCCCGCGGTCGGTGATCTTGCGGCGGAGGACCTTGATGTGCTCGGCCACCCGGGCGGACAGCCGGTCGCGGAACGCCGGGTCGGTCTCGAACCGGTCCAGTTCGTGGTACGCCCCGGTGACCTCGAGGGCAGCCTTGGCGATCTCCGGGGTGCGCGGCAGCGGGGTGGCGCCGGCCGGATCGAGCAGCCACGGGCGGCACCACATCAGCGCGACCAGGAAGATCTTGGTCATCGGGTCGAGGTAGAGCGGGAGCAGTGTGGCGTCGCCGTCCTGCCAGACCCGGGACCAGCCCTCCGGGGTGCCCGTCCCGCCGCCGCGCCCGTTGACCATCACCCGCAACGGCTGGCCCTCGTCCAGCATGGCCCGGGAGCCGACCAGCGTCGTCCCGGCCCGGAGGAACCAGCCGCCGGACGGCTCACCCTGATCCTCAATCCGGGGCAACCGGACCCGGTACCCCTCTCCTTCGGTGTACAGCGCGTGGGTGCGGCTGATGTTCGCGATCCACACGCCGTCGCTGAGAGCGGTGATCACCCCGGCCCGCCGGGACAGCCCGCGGCCCACGGCGATGGGCAGGTCGGCGTCGGGGCCACGGCCGAACACCAGGCGGCTGCCCTCCGGGATGCTCACCACGAGCCCGGACGGCGTGGCCACCCGCGCCGCCGCGCCTGGTTCCACCGTCATGCCTGCCTGCCTGCTGCGCCGGGCATGCGCCTGCCCCGGGGCCCGGATACTGGTCTGGGCGCATTCTAGGACGGCGCGAGCGGCCTGCCGGATCCCGGAGTCCGGGGATAGCCACGTGGCGCCCGGCCGGGTTGGCTGAGGACAAGCCCGGGGCGAGCGCGGACATGGCTCGCCCGGAAGCTGGCCGGCTCGCCGGCCAGCAGGCCTGGGCCGTGGCAGCTCACGGCAGGGGCCGGGGACGCCGGGCCGCTCCTGGAGCGGCCCGGCGTCCGGGGGGACCGGTGCGGGTCACTGGCCGGTGCCCGCCCTGGGCAGGGAACACCGTCCTGGCACCGGGGGAAGGAGGCCAGGGCGAGGCTGTCCTGGCCGGGCCCGCGCTCAGCGCGTGGGCCCGCCGGGCGGCCCGGCGCGCCCAACGGCCCCCCCGGGGCACTGCCCGGCGCCGCGGCCAGCCGGGGAACGGGGCCGGGCAGCCGGTCCGGGCGGCCCCGCGGAACCGGCGGCCGGCCGGGTGCGGGCGCCCTCCGCCAGCTGGATGACGCCAGGCCAGCCTGGAGAATGATTCGCGGCGCCCCGCCGCCCCGTACCCTGGTCCGGTGGCCGCTCTGTACGCCTGGCTGCGCTGCCATCCGAGGCTGGTGGACAGCGCGCTGGCGGCTGCCATCGGCTTTTCCGGCCTGGCCGCCGCCGTGGCCATGGGCCGCTATCTGCTCGTACCGGGGGTGCTGGCGCTGACCGTGCCGGTCGCGGTCCGCCGCTCGCACCCGGTCGGCGCGTTCGCCGCCGTCATCGCGGCCGGCGCGCTCCAGGTGGCGGTGGGGCTGCGGCCCAACGTGCCCGACGTCACCATCGTCGTGCTGCTTTACACGCTGGCCGCCTACCAGCCGCGGCGGCGGTCGGTCCTGGGCCTGGCCGTCTGCCTGCTGGGCGCGGCCGTCGCGATGGCCCGGTGGGCACCCCCGCGGATGAGCCTGGTGAACTGGCTCATCGTCGGCTCGATCGTGCTGGCCGGCCCGGCGCTGATCGCCTGGGTGCTCGGTGACTCGATGGCCTACCGGCGCGGCTACTACGCCGCCTTGGAGGACCGGGCCGCCCGGCTGGAGCGGGAGCGGGACGCCCAGGCGCAGATCGCCGCCGCGGCCGAGCGGGCCCGGATCGCCCGGGAACTGCACGACGTCATCGCGCACCACGTGAGCGTGATGGTGGTGCAGGCCAACGGCGCCTCGTACGCACTGGACAGCTCACCCGAGCGGGCCCGCCAGGCGCTGGGCGCCATCGTCGCCACCGGGCGGCAGGCGCTGTCGGAGATGCGCCGGATGCTGGGCGTGCTGCGCAGCGACGACGACGGGACCAGTGTGCTGCCGCTGCCCGGCATCGGCCAGCTCGGGGAACTACTGGAGCAGACCCGGGCCAGCGGTCTGGCGGTGTCGTTCACCGTCGACGGGCTGCCCGCGCCGCTGCCCGGCGGGCTGGCCCTGGCCGCCTACCGGATTGTGCAGGAATCGCTGACCAACACCCGCAAGCACGGCGGTCCCGGGGCCCGGGCCCAGGTCGTGCTGCGTTACTGCGAGGATGCCCTGGTGCTGCAGATCACCGACGACGGATTCGGGGCCGCCGCGGCCAAGGACGGGCCCGGGCACGGCCTGACCGGGATGCGGGAACGCGTGGCGCTGTACAGCGGGACGCTGCTGGCCGGCCCGCGCCCGGGTGGTGGCTACCAGGTCACCGCGCGGCTCCCGCTGGCCGGGGTGCCTGCCCGGCCCGCCGCCGCGGACGCGGCCGAAGTCGCGTGAGCCGGGCGGCAGGCACGTGAGCATCAGCATCCTGCTGGTCGATGACCAGGAGCTCGTCCGGGCAGGATTCCGGATGGTGCTGGACGCCCAGGACGACATGACCGTGGTGGGCGAGGCGGGCGACGGGCTGGCCGCGATCCGGCTGCTGGGCGCCCGGCCGGCCGACGTCGCGGTGATGGACGTGCGGATGCCGAAGCTGGACGGGATCCAGGCCACCCGGCGCATCTGCCAGGCGGGCGACCGGCCCCGGGTGCTGATGCTCACCACCTTCGACCTGGACGAGTACGCGTACGCCGCGCTCAAGGCCGGGGCCAGCGGCTTCCTGCTCAAGGATGCCCCGCCGGAGGAACTGCTGTTCGCGATCCGCGCGGTCCACTCCGGCGACGCGGTGGTCGCCCCGTCCACCACGCGGCGGCTGATCGACCGGTTCGCCCCGCTGTTCCCGGCCGGGGACTCCCCCGCGCCGCCCCAGCTGGAGGGCCTGACCAGCCGGGAGCGGGAGGTCCTGGCGCACGTCGCCCAGGGGCTGTCCAATGCCGAGATCGCCCAGCGGCTGTTCGTCTCCGAGGCCACGGTGAAGACGCACGTCGGCCGGGTGCTGGCCAAGCTGGGGCTGCGCGACCGGGTGCAGGCGGTGGTGTTCGCCTACGAGACCGGCCTGGTGCGCGCCCGCGGCGTCGCCTGACCGCCTCGAAGAACCGCGCGGCCGCGCGGGGCCCGGTCCTGTCAGCTGTGCTGGCGGACGGTGGCCCGGCGCAGCGACCAGCCCAGCCCGGCTATGACCGCCAGCGGCAGCAGCCACCAGACGTTCACCGCAGCCACGTGCGCCAGCAGGGCGGTGACGGCCAGCCCGGCGACGACCACCGCCGCGCCGCGCCAGTCGTCGCCGATGACGAAGTCGTACCAGAACGCGCCGAACGAGCGCAGCCAGCGGATCATCGGGGCATCTCCTCAGTGGCCAGCGTGACGGGCTGGAGGGCGGGCTCCGCGGCCGTGGTGGCGGCGCGGGCCCGGCGCAGCGCGGCGGTGTAACCCACGCAGACCAGCGCGTAGACCGGGATGAGCACCAGCAGGAAGGCGTCGTTGCCCGGCCAGTGGACGCCAGCCCCCTCGGCTCCCCAGAACGTGCCGAACGAGGTCAGCATGATGCCGACCACGAACTTCATCGTGTTCTCGGGCACGCGGGCCAGCGGTGCGCGGGAGGTCACGCCGACGGCCGCGATGACCAGCACCGCCGCGGCCGCTCCGAGGGCAGCCAGACCCACATTTCCCTGGTTGTCACCGAAGGTGATCACGATGAACACGACCTCCAGGCCCTCCAGCAGCACGCCTTTGAACGACAGGGTGAACGCGTACCAGTCACGGACACCGAAGCGGCGCTCGGTCCCGGCCGCGCGGGCGGCGGCGACCTGCCGCTCGTAGATGCCCGCCTCGTCGTGCAGGTCCTTGTACCCGGAGGCGCGCAGGATGGCCTTGCGCACCCACATCAGCCCGAACACGGCCAGCAGGGCGCCCACCACCAGGCGGAGCACGCCGATCGGGAACAGGGTCAGGGCCGGGCCGAGCACGGCCACCACGACGGCCAGCGCGACCAGGGCCGCCCCCATGCCTTGGAAGGTGGACCGCCACTCCCTGGTCAGCCCGGCAGCCAGGATGATGGTCAGCGCCTCGACCGCCTCCACCGCGCAGGCCACGAAGACGGTGAGAACGAGCGCTACGGCATTCACATAACCTCCATGAGCGCCGCGGACGGCGCACTCCGGCATCGCCGCGCCGCGGGCGGCGCGGGATGACAGCGGTTCTCTGAGACAATGGCGCCATGCCTGATGCCGGCGCCGACGCTGACCAGGGCTGGCTGGTCCTCATCTACCGGGTGCCGTCTGAGCCGAGCCGGCTGCGCGCCGCGGTCTGGCGCCGGCTCAAGAGCCTCGGCGCCATCTACCTGCAAAATTCCGCCGCCGCCCTGCCCGCGGGCCCGAGCGCCGAGCGGGCGCTGCGCAAGCTGCGCAGCCAGATCCTGGACATGCAGGGCACGGCGGTGCTGTTGTCCTGCGCGGTGCTGGCGGGCGAGACGGAGGTGCGGGCCGCGTTCGAGGCCGCCCGGGACGACGAGTACGAGGAGATCGTTAACCGCTGCGAGGACTTCCTGGCCCAGGTGCGCAAGGAGTACGTCGCGGATCATTTCACCTTCGCCGAGCTGGAGGAGAACGAAGTGGACCTGGTCAAGCTGCGCAACTGGTTCGCCCGGATCCGGCAGCGTGACGCGTTCGGGGCCAGCGGCCGCCCCGCGGCGGAAAAGGCCCTGGAGGCCTGCCAGGCCTCGCTCGACGACTACGCGGCGCGGGTGTACGCGGCGGAGGAAGACGGCCACTGAGCCAGCGCCGCCGGCCCGGCTGGCCGGCCTGGCCGCTGCGTCTCCGGCCACGATCCACCTCCTCAGGCCCGTGCCTGGGCACGACCCATCCCGCCTACCCCCTCGCTCGCTGACCACTCCCCCGCCAGCGGTCGTCAGGATAACATTAGTGAGTTCTTAAAAGTAACAGCCGTTAGATCTGTATCGTGACGTTCGCTTAACCCGCTGGCCACTAATCGGACATCCGGCATACGAACGGCCCGTGCACGCTGCCGGTCATGAAGCGCATTTCACGGCGACGTACGTCCCTCCTGATCACTGGAATCCTCAGCGCCGGCGTGGTGGCCATCGCCGGCTGCTCCTCCTCAGGCAGCTCAAATTCGGCCAGCTCAACCAGCTCCGCCAAGACGACGTCGGCCAAGACGACGCTGGTGGTGTACTCGGCCCAGGGTTACGACAAGGTGATGACCACGGCGTTCACGAAGGCCACTGGGATTCCGGTGAAGCTGGACGACAACTCCACCGGCCCGCTGCTGACCCAGATCGAGGCGTCCAAGAACAACCCGAACTGGGGCCTGCTGTGGGTGGACGGCGCCACCGCGTTCGCCGGGCCGGACCAGCAGGGCCTGCTGCTCAAGGGGTTCGAGCCCAACGTGAGCTGGGACTCCCTGGGCCAGCAGTCGGTGCCCTCGGACAAGAGTTACGCCCCGACCGGCGTCACACTCATGGCCGCGGTGGTCTACGACAAGACCAAGGTGAGCAACCCGCCGACCACCTGGCAGGAACTGCTGCAGCCGCAATGGAAGGGCGCGGTCGGGATGAACGACCCGTCCCAGTCCGGTCCCACCTACCCCTTTGTCGCCGGGATGATGAACTACCTGGGCGGGCAGAGCGCGGGCCAGCGCTACTTCAGCAAGCTCAAGGCCAACGGGCTGGTGATCCACCCGACCAACGGGCCCACCCTGCAGGCGCTGACCAGCGGGCAGATCAAGCTGGCCCTGGTGCAGAGCTCGGCCGGCATCGGCGCGGCCCTGGGTGACAAGCACCTGGTCGTCAAGTACCTGAACCCGGTCACCCTGCTGCCCAGCGCCATCGGCATCGACGCCCACGCACCCGCGGCGGAGCAGGCCGAAGCGAAGAAGTTCATCCAGTTCGTGCTCTCCCCCGCGGGCCAGAAGGTGATGCAGGGCGGCGACCCCACCGGCGACTCGCTGTACTACCCGGTGGTGACCGGGGTCACCCCGCTGCCCGCGCTGCCCACGCTGAGCGGGGTGAAGACACAGTCCATCGACCCCTACACCTGGGGGCCGAAGGAGGCCACGATCAACAACTGGTTCGACGCGAACATCGTCCGCTGATGCCCGGTCGCCGCACCTGCCCTGACGGGCACCCCGGCGGGCAGGGCCCAGCCCGGTGACCGCCACCCCCCCTGTTCTCGTGCCCGGCCCGGCCCCAGCCGGGCCGGGCACCCGGCGCTGGTCCCGCCCGGCCGCACCCGCCGGGCTGCGCACCCTCTACGGCCGGCTCGGCATGCCGCTGTTCTGGGCGGCGCTCATCTTCTTCATCCTGGTCCCCTGCGCCAGTTCCCTGCTGCTGGCCATCTCGCCCCGGCTGTTCGACCAGGGCCCGCAGTGGTTCACGCTGAGCTACCTGGGCCAGGCCTTCACCGGCACGACCGCCCTCGCCATCACCAACTCGCTGTGGGCGAGCAGCGCGGCGGCGGTGCTCGGGCTGGCGATCGGCTTCCCGATCGCCTGGCTGGCCGCACGGACCACGCTGCCCGGCCGGCGGTTCGTGCCCGGCGCCATGTGGCTCGCCCTGCTGCTGCCCTCCTGGCTGCCCGCGCTGGGCTGGCAGCGGCTGGTGCAGCAGGACGGCGTGATGTACCGGGTGGGGCTGGACTGGCCCTGGGTCACCCACGCCGTCATGGGGCCGTTCGGCGTGGTGCTGCTGCTCGGCCTGCGCTGCGTCCCGTTCACCTACCTGGCCATCACCGCGGCCATGGCCGGCCTGGGCCAGGAGTTCGAGGACGCGGCCCGGGTGCACGGGGCCGGCCGGGTCATGACGCTGCGGCTGATCTGGCCGATGCTGGCCCCGGCCATCTGGTCGGCGCTGGCCATCGGCTTCGCCGAGTCGATCAGCGACTTCGGGGTGGCCGCCACCCTGGCCTACAACTCCAACTTCCTGCTGGCCACGTACCAGGTGTTCGCGGACATCGGCAACTTCCCGCCCAGCTTCCCGGCCGCCTCGGCCACGGGCACGCTGCTGGTCGCGGCGGTGGCCATCCCGCTGGCGCTGCAGGCCCGGGCGCTGCGCGGCCGTTCATACCAGATGCTGTCCGGCCGGACCCGGCAGGTGGTCCGGCGCCGGCTGAGCTGGGCGGCCACGGCCGTCGCGGCCGCCGTGATCGCGGCTTTCTTCCTCATCATCCTGGGCGTGCCGGGTTTCGGGGCGGTCAGCGGCTCGCTGCTCGGCGACTACGGCGGCTCCTTCAGCCTCACCTTGGTCAACTACCGGGCGCTGCTGCACCAGGCCGGCCAGATCGGCCCGCTGGAACGGTCGCTGATCTACGCGGTGATCAGCGCGTGCATCACGGTGACCGGTGGCTTCATCGCCGCCTGGCTGCTCGCCCAGCGCCGCGCCAAGGGCTCCCGGCTCCTCGACTTCCTGCTGCTGGCCGCGATCGCGCTGCCCAGCGTGGTGTTCGCGGCCGGCTACATCTTCGCCTACAACCTGCCGGTCTGGTCCCGACTGGGCATCAACCTCTACCAGACCGCCACTCTGCTAATCATCGCCTACACCGCGTCCAGCGTGCCGACCAACGCCCGGGTGCTGGTCGGCGCGGTGTCCCAGCTGCAGTCCTCGCTCAAGGACGCCGCCACTGTCCACGGCGCCGGCCCGGTCGTGGCCTGGGCCCGCGGCGTGCTGCCGGTGGTGTCCCGGCCGATCGTGATGGCCTGGCTGCTCACGTTCTGCGCGGTGTTCCTCGAGCTGCCCATCTCCCAACTGCTGTACGCGCCGGGCTCGCCGCCCGCCTCCATCGCCATCGAAGACAACCTCAGTAACTACCACTTCGGCATCGGCATGGCCCAGGCTGTCCTGGCGGTCGGCATCGCGCTGGCCGCGGTCCTGCTGGTGCTCGGCGGCTACCGGCTGCTCGCGCCGACCGGCTGGCGCCGGATCGGAGGAACCTCCCGTGGCTGAGCAGATTTCCATCGACGCCGTCAGCAAGGTCTACCCGGGCGGTAACCAGGCGCTGCGCGACGTCTCGCTGAACGTGGCGGCGGGCACGTTCCTGGTGCTGCTGGGGCCGTCCGGCTCGGGCAAGACCACGCTGCTGCGCTGCCTGGCCGGGATCGAGCGGGTGACCTCGGGCCGGATCGCGATCGGCGGCGCCACGGTGGCGGACGGCCGTGGGCACGTCCCGCCCGACCGGCGCGACCTGTCCATGGTCTTCCAGGACTACGCGCTCTGGCCGCACCTGAGCGCCCGGGACAACGTTGCCTTCGCGCTGCGCCGCCGCAAGCTGCCTCGGGCGGCCACCCGGGAGCGGGCGCTGGCCATGCTGGACCGGGTGGGCCTGGGCGCGCTCGGCGGGCGTTACCCCAACGAGCTGTCCGGCGGCGAGCAGCAACGGGTCGCGCTGGCCCGGGCGCTGGTCGCCGACACCGGCCTGATCCTGTGTGACGAGCCGCTCTCCAATCTCGACGCGGACCTGCGGGAACGGATGCGGCTGGAGATCTCCGCGCTGGTCCGGGAGGCCGGGGCCACCACCGTCTACATCACCCACGACCAGGCGGAGGCGTTCGCCCTGGCCGACCAGGTCGGCATCCTGGAAAAAGGCCGGCTGGTCCAGCTCGGACCACCCGAGGAGATCTACACTCACCCAGCCACCCCGTTCGTGGCCCGGTTCACCGGCCTGTCCGGCGAACTGCCGGTCCAGGTCCGGCGGATCATCGGGGACGGGCTGTTCGAGGTCGAACCGTCCGGCGGCCGCGCCGCCCGGCCGTTCCACGCCCGCGGCAGCCATGCGCCGGCCAGCGGGGCCGCCGGGCTGCTGATGATCCGGCCGACCGGGGTCCGGCTGGTCAGCAACACCTCGGGCGAGCATCATCTGGCGGGCATCGTGGCCGACGTGGCGTTCCGCGGGAGAGGCTATGAGCACGCCATCGACATCCCCGGTCATGGACGGCTGACCAGCGTCTTCGCCGACACCCGGGCGAACCGCGGGGAGAACGTCGGACTGCGGCTGGACCCGGCGGGCTGCCACGTGTTCAGCGCCGCCGCCAACGGGTCCGGGGTCAACGGGTCCGGGGCGGGCGGCGCCGGGGCGGGCGGCGCCGGGGCAGGCGTCCTGGGCGGGCAGGCCCCAGGTGACGGGACGGGACCAGAGGCATTGTGAGCCCCTGACCTGCTGTCTGCCTGGCCTTCACCCCGGCGATCTTCCTCCGCCGTCTGGGCTCATCAGGCTGGCGCGGGCAGCACGGGTACCCGCGTCCATGCCCGCGTACAGGAGGGAACCGCATGACGCACTACCCGAGGGCGGCGGCGAGCGTGCTCGGTGCGGCCGGCCTGGCCGTGTCCGCGCTGGCCGCGACCGCAGCCACAGCCAGTACTCGAAGTACGGCCAGTGCGAGTTCTATGACGCTTGCGTGGGCGACCCGCTCCACCGCTTCTACCAGATGGCCCAGCAGACCCTCCGCTACCACAGCCGCCTGAACACCTGGGTGGCCAACACCGCGGGCGATGACCACGGCGCCAGCCCTCCCAGCCGGGCGTCGGGGCGATCGACGCGTACCTGAACACGCTACCCGGCAAGGTCATTCAGAACTGCCAGCCGGGCCGCTACCTGCTGAACAACTACAACGCGGGCTACAACATCGACGGCACCGTGAACATCTCCCCTACACGCCGCCGCCGCAGAAGACCGGCTACACCACGAACTGTCCGCGCACCGCATTAGCTGGGGCTGCTACGGCGAGGGCGACAGCAACGGCAAGGTCAACTCCTCGTACTGCGGGAGCTGCGACCCGATGCAGTACTCGTCAACGAAAGCGGCGGCTACTACGACTCCGGCTACATTCAGCCGGTCAGCGATCGGCAACCTCATGACGATGTCTGATTTCGCCCGCCCGGACGACGCGAGCATCCGGCTGCCGCAGCACGCGCAGCCGGCCGACGGCCGGGCACCCACCGTGAACGATCTGCTGCGCTGAGATCCCAGCGGCGGCCGCCCTGCCGGGCGGCCGCCGCCCGCGGCCCGCTCACCATGCCTGACGCGGGATCGGCCCACCCGGGCAGGGGCTAGCATCAGACCGTGACCACGACGCTCAGCATCAGCACTTCCCCGCCTCGGTACGCCGACGCGGACGCCGTTGTCGTCGGCGTGATGAAGGGCCCGGACGGGCCGGTCCTCGCACCTGGCGCCGAGGACATCGACGCCGCCCTGGGCGGCGGCCTCGCCGCCACCCTCGCCACCCTCGGTTCCACCGGGGCAGTGGAAGAAGTCACCCGGCTGCCCGGCGGTGGCGCGCTGACCGCGCCGCTGCTCGCCGCGGTCGGGCTCGGGCCGGCCCCGGACGGCGCGGACCCGGCGGCGCCGGGCACCGGCCCGGTGGACCGGGAGACGCTGCGCCGCGCGGCCGGGGCGGCCGTCCGCGCGCTGGCCACGCCGGCCGCGGCGCGCGGCGCCGGGGCCGGGCCGCGCATCGCGTTGGCCCTGCCCGCCCGCGACGCGGCGGACGCCGAGGCGGTGGCGCTCGGCGCCCTGCTCGGCGGGTACACGTTCACCCGTTACCGCGCGGACAGCGCCGCCCCGTCCGCCGTCACCGTGCTGACGCCCGCCGCGGACGACGCCGTCGTGCCCGCCCGGGCCCGTGCCCTCGCCGACGCCGTGACGCTCACCCGCGACCTGGTCAACACGGCGCCGTCGGACCTGCCGCCGGCCGCGCTGGCGGCCGAGGCGGAGCGGGTCGCGTCAGCGGCCGGGCTGGACGCCGAGGTGCTGGACGAGAAGGCCCTGGCCGAGCAGGGCTACGGCGGCATCCTGGGGGTCGGGCAGGGCTCGGTGAACCCGCCGCGGCTGGTCCGGCTGGAGTACGCGCCGCCGCAGGCGGCCGCCACATTGGTGTTCGTCGGCAAGGGCATCACGTTTGACTCGGGTGGCCTGTCGCTCAAGCCGTCGAAGTCCATGGAGACGATGAAGTGCGACATGGGCGGCGCGGCGGCGGTGCTGGCCGCGCTGCAGGCTATCGCGGCACTCCAGCCGCCGGTCCGCGTCATCGGCTACCTGCCGCTGGCGGAGAACATGCCCAGCGGCACGGCCCAGCGGCCCTCGGACGTGCTCACCATGTACGGCGGGAAGACCGTCGAGGTGCTCAACACCGACGCCGAGGGGCGGCTCGTGATGGCCGACGCGCTGGCCCGGTCGGCGGCGGACGGGCCTGACGTGCTGATCGATGTCGCCACTCTGACCGGTGCGCAGCTGGTCGCGCTGGGGCCGCGGATCAGCGCCGTCATGGCCAACGACGACGCGCTGCGGGACGCAGTGGTGGCCGCGGCGGACCGGGCCGGCGAGGCCGCCTGGCCCATGCCGCTGCCGGCGGAACTGCGCAAGGGCCTCGACTCCACGGTCGCGGACCTGTCGAACGTGGCCGCCGACCGGTCCGGCGGGATGCTCGTGGCCGGCCTGTTCCTGCGCGAGTTCGTCCCGCCCGGGGTGCGCTGGGCCCACCTGGACATCGCCGGCCCCGCGTTCAATGACGGCTCCCCGCACGGGTACACCCCTAGGGGCGGCACGGGCGCGGCCACCAGGACACTGATCCAGGTCGCGCTGGACGCCGCCGAGGGAAGGCTCTGACGAGGGCGGATGTTGACCGGGCGGGGATAACACTGATCGGAGCAAGGAGCGCTTCTGTGGCGGACAACACGTCATACGACATCGTGATCCTCGGCGGCGGCAGCGGCGGGTACGCCTGCGCGCTGCGCGCCGCCGAACTCGGCAAGCGGGTCGCGCTCATCGAGAAGGACAAGGTGGGCGGCACCTGCCTGCACCGTGGCTGCATCCCCACCAAGGCGCTGCTGCACGCGGCGGAGATCGCCGACCATGCCCGGGACGGCGAGGCGTTCGGCGTCCGCGCCACCTTCGAGGGCATCGACATGCCGGGCGTGAACGCCTACAAGGACAAGGTGGTCGACCGGCTCTGGAAGGGCCTGCAGAGCACGCTGGCCAGCCGGAAGGTGGAGATCGTCTACGGCGAGGGCCGGCTGGTCTCGCCGACCAGCGTCGCGGTGGGCGGCACCGTCTACACCGGCGACCACGTGGTGCTGTCCACCGGGTCGGAGCCACGCAGCCTGCCCGGTCTGGAGATCGACGGTGAGCGGGTGATCAGCAGCGATCACGCGCTGCGGCTGGACCGGGTGCCCCGCTCGGCGGTGATCCTGGGCGGGGGCGTCATCGGCGTGGAGTTCGCCAGCGTGTGGCGCTCGTTCGGCGCCGACGTGACGATCGTGGAGATGCTCCCCCATCTGCTGCCGCCGGAGGAGGAGTCCAGCTCCAAACTGCTGGAGCGCGCGTTCCGGCGCCGTGGCATCAAGTACGAGCTCGGCGCGCGGTTCGAGTCCGTCAAGGAGTCCGGGACCGGGGTGGCCGTCACCCTGGAGGGCGGCAAGACGCTCGATGCCGACCTGCTGCTGGTGGCGGTCGGCCGCGGGCCGGTGTCTGCCGGCCTGGGCTACGAGGAGAACGGCGTCGCGGTGGAACGCGGCTACGTCACGGTTAACGAGTACTGCCGGACCAGCGTGCCGACGATCTCGGCGGTCGGCGACCTGATCCCCGGGCCGCAGCTGGCGCACGTCGGCTTCGCCGAGGGGATCCTGGTGGCCGAGCGGGCCGCCGGGCTGCCGGTGACCCCGATCGACTACGACGGGGTGCCGCGGATCACCTACAGCGACCCGGAGGTCGCGTCGGTGGGCATCACCTCGGCGACCGCGGCGCAGCGCGGCATCGAGACCACCGAGTTCACCTACAACCTCGGCGGCAACGGTAAGAGCGTCATCCTGCAGACCCAGGGGGCGGCCAAGGTGATCGCCGCGGCGAACGGCGGGCCGGACGGCCAGCCGGGGCCGGTGCTCGGCGTGCACCTGGTAGGCGCCCGGGTCGGCGAGCTCATCGCCGAGGGCCAGCTGATCTACAACTGGGAGGCGCTCCCCATCGACGTCGCCCAGCTCATCCACCCGCACCCGACCCAGTCGGAGGCGATCGGCGAGGCGCACCTCGCGCTCGCCGGGAAGCCACTGCACGTGCATGCGTAACCTGCCCCCGCGGGGGCGCACCTGCCACCACGAAAGCGGCACCGGCGGTGCCGGACAACGAAGGAGTCACGGGAAGCCATGTCGGTCTCCGTACAAATGCCCCAGCTCGGCGAGAGCGTTACCGAGGGCACCGTCACGCGCTGGCTGAAGAAGGAGGGGGAGCGCGTGGAGGCCGACGAGCCCCTGCTCGAGGTCTCCACGGACAAGGTCAACACCGAGATTCCCTCCCCGGTGGCCGGGATCCTGCGCGGGATCACCGTCGCCGAGGACGAGACGGTGGCGGTCGGGGCGGAACTCGCGGTCATCGACGAGACCAGCGCCGAGGGCGAGCCGGCCGCGCCGTCCGGGGAGACCGCCCCGGCGGCTGAGCAGGCCGCCCCGGAGCAGCCCGCCGCCCCGGCGGCCGAGGCCCAGCCCGGCGACGGCGGCCCGGCCGGCCCGGCGGGCCAACCCGCGGAGCAGCCGGGCTACCCGTACCCGCCAGTCCCGGCCGGGCAGCCGTCCGCGTTCACCCCGGGCGGCTACGGCCAGCCCGGGTACGAGCAGGAGCAGGCCGGGTACGCCCCGCCCGGGCAGTACCAGGATCCGGGCCAGTACCAGGAGCCGGCGCCCTATCAGCAGCAGCCCGCTGCCTACCAGCAGCCGGCTGTCTACCAGCCGGAGGCCGGGTACGGGCAGTCGGCCGGGTACACGCCGCCGCCGGCCGTCCCGCCGCAGAACCTGGGCACCCCGCCCGCGCCCCCGGCCGCGCCGCCCGCGCCGGAGGCCGTCCCGGCTAGCGACGTCTGGCAGCGGGCCCCGGCTACGCAGGCCCCGCCGCCCCCACCGGCCGGTGGCCCAGCCCGGCCCGGTTCGCCGCTCGGTAGCGGGGACGGCCCGTACGTCACACCGCTGGTCCGCAAGCTCGCCGCCGAGCATGGCGTGGACCTGGCTACGGTCAGCGGCACCGGGGTCGGCGGCCGGATCCGCAAGCAGGACGTGGTCGACGCGGCCCGGGCCCGACGTGAGGCGGCCGCGGCCGCGGTCCCGAACGGCCAGGCTGCCGTGGCCGCTGGCGCCGCAGCCCCGGACCAGGTGGCCGGCCCGCCGGCCGGCGGCCCGGCCCCGCGCCGGGTCATCGAGCCCTCCTCGCTGCGCGGCAAGACCGAGCGGATGTCGCGGGCCCGCCAGCTGATCGCCCGGCGCATGGTCGAGTCGCTGCAGACCTCCGCGCAGCTGACCACGGTGGTCGAGGTCGACGTGACCCCGATCGCGCGGCTGCGGGACCGGGCCAAGGCCGACTTCGAGGCCCGCGAGGGCGTCAAGCTCACCTTCCTGCCGTTCTTCGCGCTGGCCACGGTCGAGGCGCTCAAGGTGCACCCGAGGCTCAACGCCAGCATCGAGCCGGACGGGGACCAGGTGACCTACCACGATGCCGAGCATCTCGGCGTCGCCGTGGACACCGAGCGTGGCCTCATGGTCCCGGTCATCCGCAACGCCGGTGACCTCAACATCGGCGGCCTGGCCCGGAAGATCGCCGACCTGGCCGCCCGCACCCGGGCCGGCCAGGTCAGTCCGGACGACCTGGCCGGGGGCACGTTCACGCTGACCAACACGGGCAGCCGGGGCGCGCTGTTCGACACGCCGATCATCAACCAGCCGCAGGTCGGCATCCTGGGCACCGGCTCGGTGGTGCGCCGTCCGGTTGTGGTGAGCGACGCGGCGCTGGGCGACGAGGTGATCGCCGTGCGGTCCATGGCGTACCTTGCCCTCAGCTACGACCACCGGCTGGTCGACGGGGCCGACGCGGCCCGCTTCCTCGGCACGGTGAAGACCCGGCTGGAGGAGGGAGCGTTCGAGGCCGAACTGGGGCTGTGAGCCGGCGGCCCGGCGGCAACCGCCGGGCCGTCCCGCTCCGAAGACAGATCGACGGCTGGCAATGGGACGGGGGGCAGCCGGTGAAAGTCGCAGTGACCGGTGCGTCGGGGCTGATCGGCCGGGCGCTGACCGGGCAGCTGCGCCAGGACGGTGACCAGGTGGTCACCCTGGTGCGGCGCAGCCCGGCCGGGGCGGGCGAGATCGCCTGGGACCCGGCGGCGCCGCGCGGCGGGCTCGGCCCGGCCGCGCTGGAGGGCGTGGACGTCGTGGTGCACCTGGCGGGCGCCGGGATCGCCGACCGGCGCTGGACCGGGTCCTACAAGGAGCAGATCCGGGCCAGCCGGGTGCTGGGCACCCACGCGGTCGCCGAGCTGCTGGCCAGCATGGAGCACCCGCCCGCGCTGCTGGCCGGCTCGGCCATCGGCTGGTACGGGGACATCGGCGGGCGTGAGGTGGACGAGTCGGCCCCGGCCGGCCCCGGCTTCCTGGCCGGCGTGGTCCGGGAGTGGGAGGCCGCCGCGGACCCCGCCCGGGAGGCCGGGCTCCGGGTGGTCAGCCTGCGCACCGGCATCGTCCTATCGCCCAGCGGCGGCGTGCTGGCCCGGGTGCTGCCCTCCTTCCGGCTCGGCCTGGGCGCCCGGCTCGGGTCCGGCGGCCAGTACATGAGCTGGGTGACGCTGACCGACTGGGTCCGGGCCACCAGGTTCCTGGCCGGTCACGCGGAGATCTCCGGGCCGGTCAACATCACCGCGCCGAACCCGGTGACGAACGCCGCGTTCACCGCGGCCCTGGCCGCCGCCGTGCACCGGCCGGCGTTGCTGGCCATCCCCTCCCCGGTGCTGTCGCTGGCTCTCGGTGAGGTCACCAGTGACCTGCTGGCCAGCGCCCGGGTGCGGCCCCGGCGGCTGCAGCAGGCGGGGTTCGAGTTCAGCCAGGCCGATCTCAGCTCGGCCCTCGCCGCTGAGCTGGCCGTGACCGGCTCAGCAGCCTGACCGGCTCAGCAGCCTAACCGGCTCAGCAGCCTGACCGGGCGCAGCCAGCCCGGCATCAGGGCGGCGTCAGCCCGGCGGTGGCCGCGACATCACGGCGGCCGCCGGGTCCGGGGGCCGCGAACCGGGTGGATAGCAGGGCGCGGCCGGGATGAGGGTGCGGAAGCCGCGGGAGTCCAGCCCGTACAGCGTGACCTTCCACAGCGGCGGCAGCGGGGCGGCGGAACCGCGGAACGGGGCCAGCGACCGGATGTTCAGCCGCATCAGCCGCCGCGCGCCGATCACCGCCAGCACGGCCAGCGGCAGCTCGACGAACACCGCCATCAGCAGGCTCAGCAGGAAGTCGCTGGTGCGCAGGTCCAGCGTGACGTCGAACCAGGCGTCGCAGCACAGCAGGGTGGCCAGCACCACCAGGCAGATGATCACCAGCTGGCGCTGCCGCCAGGCCGCCCAGGCCGTCACCGCGAACGTCACCAGCAGCGCGATGTCGAAGCCGACCCAGGCACCGCGCCAGCCACCGGCCCGGTAGGACGGTGGCAGGGTCAGCCCCAGCACCGTGGTCCAGGCGGCCAGCACCACGCAGCAGCCGATGATGGTGATCAGGGCGAAAGTCCGCATCCGCGGACTGCCCGGCAGGTCGGCCTCGGCAGGCGGCCCGGCCTCGTCCAGCGCGGCCAGCGCCCGCGCCAGCTCCGCCCGCTCGCCCGGGCTCATCCGCCGCAACTCATCCGTACTAATCACGCCCGCTACCTCCTACCGGCAGATAACTACCCAGCCTGCCCCCTGCTTCCCCGGCCGGCCGCTGGGCGTTTGCTGGGAAGGCCCCGGGCGGGCGGGCAGGTAGGGTGGGCAGCGTGCCGAGCGAACTGGTCTACGTCCACCCCGGTTTCGGTGCGGACGCCGTGCCGTACCTGCGCGGCTGGGAGCTGCAGCGGGAGGTGCACGCGCAGCGGGTGAGCGGGCAGATCCCGGACACCTGCCTGCTGCTGGAGCACCAGCCGGTGTTCACCGCGGGCAAGCGGACGGACCCGCTGGACCGGCCGGCCGGCGACGCGGGCGCCCCCGTCATCGACGTGGACCGCGGCGGCAAGACCACCTGGCACGGGCCCGGCCAGCTCGTCGGCTACCCGATCATCCGGCTGGGTGAGCCGGTCGATGTGGTCGCCTACGTGCGGACCGTGGAGGAGGCGCTGATCCGCGCCTGCGCCGACGCTGGGCTGCCGACCGTCCGGGTCGAGGGGCGCAGTGGCGTCTGGGTCCGTGGCGAGCCCGGCCCGGCCGGGCGGCCGGACCGCAAGGTCGCCGCGATCGGCATCCGGGTCTCCCGCGGCGTCACCATGCACGGGTTCGCGTTGAACTGCGACTGTGACCTCGGCTGGTTCGGCCGGTTCGTGCCCTGCGGGATCCGGGATGCCGGGGTGACCAGCCTGGCCGCCGAGCTCGGGCGGCCGGTCACGGTCCAGGACATGACCGGCGTCGTGGAGCGGCACCTCGCCGCGGTGCTGGGCGCGCCCACGTTCCGGCGCGCCGCCCCGCCGGACGTCCCGGCGGCCGCGGCAGCGTCCTGAGCGCGGCAGCGTCCTGAGCGCGGCAGCGTCCTGGGCGCGGCAGCTGCTGACCTCCGCACCCGGCTCCGCGCGACGCGCTGGCCGGACACGCCCGGGCACGTCGGCTGGTCGCTGGGCGCCGGCCTCGGCTACGCGCAGGAGCTGCGCGCCTTCTTCGCCCCTACCGCACGGCGACGGCCTGAGACGCCCGGGAGACCGCCCCCGCTAGCCCGCGCCGCCCAGCCGGGCGAAGAAGCCGCGCAGTTCGCCGACCGGCACCGCGGTCTGCTCACCGCTGTCCAGGTCGCGGGCGGTGACCGTGCCCGCCTCCTGCTCGCTGCGGCCGTAGATCAGCGCCCAGCGGGCCCCCTGGTCACTGGCCCACTTCAGCTGGCGGCCGAGTTTCCGCGACGCGCCCAGGTACACGCTGGCCCGCAGCCCGGCCGCGCGGGCGGCGGCGGCGAACCCGAACGCTGGCCCGGCGAGCTCCTCCGCCATCACCGTCACCGCCACGTCCAGCCGCCGGAGGCGGCTCGCCCGGCCGCCGTCCGGGAGCAGCAGCAGGATCCGCTCGATGCCGAGCGAGCCGCCGGTGCCCGGCACGTCCGGGCCGCCCAGCTGCTCGATCAGGTGGTCGTAGCGCCCGCCCGCCGAGATCGACCCGGGCACCCCGGCCGCCACCACCTCCCAGATCGGCCCGGTGTAGTAGCTGAGACCGCGGACCAGCCGCGGGGTGAACTCGACCGCGCCCGGCGGCAGCTGGGCGCCGACCAGGCTGAGCACCTGATCCACCTCCTCCAGCCCGGCCGCGCCTTCCTCGCTCCGTTTGAGGGCGACCCGGATCCGCTCCGCCGCGTCCGGCGCCGTCATCGCGGTGACCAACTCGGCGGCGGTGACCTCCGCCAGCCCCCGGCCGGTCAGTTCCGCGGTCACCTCCGCCGCCGACAGCTTGTCCAGCTTGTCCAGGCTGATCAGCACGCCCGGGCCCAGTTCCGGCGGCACGCCGAACGCGTCCAGCAGCCCGGCCAGGGCGTGCCGCGAGTTGAGCAGGAACCGGAAGCCCGGCACGCCGAGGTCCGCCAGCGTGTCGTGCACCGCGCAGATCACTTCGGCGTCGGCCAGCCGCGACGGCGTGCCCAGGGTGTCCAGGTCGCACTGCACAAACTCGCGGAACCGGCCCCGGCCGGGCCGGTCCGCCCGCCACACCGGGCCAATCACGTAGCGCTTATAGGGGGTGGGCAGCTGGCTGCCGTAGGCAGCCGCCACCCGGGCCAGCGGCACGGTCATGTCATAGCGCAGCGCCAGGTCACTGTCGCCCGAGGCCTCGTGCTCCCCACGGCGCAAGATCTTGAAGATGAGCTTGTCGCCGTCCTCGCCGTACTTGCCCAGCAGCACGTCCAGCCGCTCGAAGGCGGGCGTCTGCAGCGACTCGAATCCGTACCGGGCGAAGACCGTGCGGATGACCGCGAACGCACGTTCCCGGGCCTCGAGCTCGGCGGCGAGGAAATCACGTGTCCCCGAGGGGGGATCGAACTGCATTGGCATGCGCCCATGGTCCCTGACCGGACCGGTTCTCGTCACATCGTTGGCCCTGGGGGTTGCGGGGGGTCGTCCGCCCAGGCCGGCCCGCGCGCCGCGCGTGTTACCGTGCCGCGCGTGTTACCGTGGGGATATGTCCTAGGTCTGCGGTCCTGTCGTGTGCGCCGTCAGCCGTCACCGCCCGAAGCCTAGGAGTTCCCCTCTTGTCGTCCCCGCCGGTCCCGGACGTCGCGCCTGCGCGCCCGTCGCGCGGCGCGCCAGCTGACACCCCGCCCACCACTCCCCCGGGCTCGGCACTGGCCCTGGCCATCGTCCTGCAGGTGCTGGTCTCGCTCGGCGACGGGCTCGCCATGGTCGCCCTGGCCAGCCGGGTCTACCAGGGCTCGCATGCGTCGTGGGCGGTGGCCGCCGTCTTCCTGGCCGTGTCGGTGCCGATCACCGTGCTGGCCCCGGTGGCCGGCTGGCTGCTGGACCGGTTCCCGGTCCAGCCGGTGCTGGTCGCGGCGTCCGCCGTCGAGGCGGTCGTGGCCCTGGCCCTGACCCGGCTCACCGGGACAGCCGCCGTGCTGGGGCTGTCGGCCGGGTTCGGGCTGTGCGCCGCCGTGCTGCAGCCCGGGCTTGGCGCGATCGTCCCGCGGCTGGCCAGGCCGGGCGGGGTCACCAGGGCCAACGGCTATCTTCAGGCTGCCACCTGGGGCGGCTTCACGCTCGGCCCGCTGCTGGCCGGAGCGCTGACGGCGGCCGGTGGCACCGGCCTGGCGCTGGGCGCCGTGGCTGGCGTCTACGCGACCGCCGCGGCCGGGTTCCGGCTGCTCCGGCTAGCCCCCCCGGCGGGTCCGCCGGGCGCGGACGCGTCTCAGCAGGCCGGGGATGACGGCGCCCGGCGCGGGGGCCGCCAGTTCAGCGCGGGGCTGCGGTTCCTGCGCGCCGACGCCGAGGCAGGCCTGCTCGTCGCGGTGGTCGCCGTCATGGTGGCCTTTGGGAACATGGCCAGCGTGGCCGAGGTCGCCTTCGCCGAGTCCGTGCTGCGGGCCGGCCCGACCGGGTACTCGGTCCTCGTCGCGGCGTGGACAGGCGGCATGCTGGCCGGGACGCTGATCGGCGGGCGGCTGCCGCGCCGCCGCCTGGCCCTGGCCACGCTACTGGGCACGCTGCTGGCCGGGATCGGCGTGGCGCTGGCCGGCGGCGCGCTGACGCTGTGGCAGGCAGCGGCCGCCTACGGCGCCGGGGGCCTGGCCAACGGCGTGGAGGTGGTGGCCACACGCAGTTTCCTGAACCACCGCGTCCCCGGAGCCATCGCCGGCCGGGTTTTCGCCGCCTACTCGGGCATTCTGTTCGGCGCGATGTCGCTGGGCATGGCGGCGGCCGGCGGCCTGCTCGCCCCGCTCAGCCCGCGGCTGGTCCTGCTCATCGCCGGGGGCGGCGGCGTCGTGGCGGGCACGCTGGGTGCCGTGTGCTATGCCCGGCTCCGCGCCCGCCGTGGTGGCGGCCCCGCCAGCCTGAGCGACCCCGCCAGCCTGAGCGACCCCGCCAGCCTGAGCGACCCCGCCAGCCTGAGCGACCCCGCCAGCCTGAGCGACCCCGCCAGCCTGAGCGGCCGCACCGGCCGGCGAGGCCCCCGGAGCGGTGTAACCCAGCACGGCGCGAGCCGGCCACAGGACGCTGAGGGTGCGGGCCGCCCAGTCCCCCGGGACGCGCTGGCCGTTGAGGCAGACGGCGTACAGCCCCCCGGTGAGCACGCCCACGGCCAGGCCGATGTCGAGAACCGGCGGCAGCCGGCCGGACGACACTCCCCGGGAGAGCGCGGCGTGTAGCCGCTCGTGCCGCGGCTCGAGGACCCGCTGCTGGAACCGGGCGAGGAGTTCCGGGTGGCGCCGCCGTTCGGCCACGATGGCGGTGAAGACAGCCAGGCCATCGCGCTGGACCATGGTGTCCCGGAAGTTCTCCAGGGCGGCCAGCGCGTCGCCGCGTGGATCATCGATGGCGGGCGGCAGCGCCCGGACGGGCATGGCCTCGATGCTGGCCAGGGCCAGCGCCAGCTTGTCCCGGTACCGGCGGCGCAGGCTGGGCGGGGTGGTCCCGGCCGCTGCCGCCACGCCCTCCAGCGACATGGCCGCGTAGCCCCGCTCGCCCAGCTGGCGGATGGCGGCGGCGAGGATGGCGGGCTCCAGGCTCGCGTCCCGGGGGCGCCCGGGCGGACGTGCCGTGGATTTGCCCGCCCCGTTCACTCGCGCTGCCCGCATATCGCCGCCCTGAGTCGCCTGTTGCCTCATGAGGGCAAGCTCCGCGCCGTCCGGTCTTGTTACGCCCAGGACGGGGCGGACCAGCGTCGCGAAATACCGCAAACCACCTGTGCCGGGCCGCCGCCGATGTCAATACTCATGTTCTGTGATCGGAGATGAATTCCCGGCTGTGCTGGCCGCCGCCCAGCAGGGCAGCGAGGCGGCGTTCTCCTGGCTGTGGCGGGACGCCCATCCGGAGCTGCTGCGCTACCTGCGGGCCGGTGCGTCGCGCGCGCCCGAGGACGTGGCCGCCGAAACGTGGGTCCAGGTCGTGCGGGGCCTGCCCCGGTTCCGCGGGGACGAGCGGGACTGGCGCTCGTGGCTGTTCACGATCGCCCGGCGCCGGGCGATCGACGAGACCCGGCGCCGCTCCCGCCACCCCGCTGCCCCGCTCGACGACCTGCGGCGGGAGCAGGAGCCCCGCTCCCCCGACGCCGCGCTGCTGGCGGTGGAGAACCTGGGCACCGCCGATCTGGTCCGCCAGATCCGGGCGCTGCCCCCGATGCAGGCGGATGTGATCCTGCTGCGGGTGCTGGCCGGGCTGGACAACGAGGCGGTGGCGCGGATGCTCGGGCGCAGCCCCGGGGCGGTCCGGGTGGCGGCGCACCGGGGGCTGCGGCGCCTGGTGCAGCAGCTGGCCCCGAAGGGTGTAACGCTGTGAACGGCGGCGGAGCTTGGGACGACATGCCGATCTTCCCGCCCGCCGTGGCCGAAGACCCGCCACCGGTGGGGGACCCCGCCCTGGATGCGCTGCTGGCGCGCGCGGCCCTGCCCGAGGGCACCCCCCAGCGGCTGCACTCCATGGCGCACGCCCTCGCCGAGCTGTATACCGCACCGGTGCCGGAGCAGCCCGGTGCCGAGGCCCGGGCCATGGCCGCATTCCGCGGGACGGTAGGCCGGAAGGCCGTAACCCGCCGCTCCCGTCTCAGGAGACCCCCAATCCGCACCGCCAAGCTCGCCGCCGCCGCCGCCGCCTCGCCGCCGTCGGCGTGGGCGGGGCCGCTGCCGCGTCCTACGCCGGCGTGCTGCCCGCCCCGGTCCAGAAACTCGCCCACGACACCATCGGCGCGCCCGCACGGCCGCCCGCCCGGCCGGTGCCCGCGGCGGCGAGCCCCGGCCAGCCGGCCACCCGCGGGCCCGACCGCTCCGGCCCGTGCACTGCCTACGCGAACACGCAGGCGCATGGCAGCGCGGCCCAGCGGGCGGTGGCGTTCCGCCGGCTGGCCGCGGCCGCGGGCGGGGCTGGGAAGGTGGCCGCGTACTGCGCCACCGTCCCCCATCCGGGGTCCGCGGCGGTCGGCCATCCCACCGGCCAGCCGACCACGCTGCCCTCACCGGCGCACGCCACGCACAGCCCGGGCCAGCCGACCGCCCTGCCCACCCAGGCGCACGCCACGCACAGCCCCGGCCAGCCGACCGCCCTGCCCACCCAGGCGCACGCCACGCACAGCCCCGGCCAGCCAACCGCGCATCCCACCCAGGCGCACTCGGGGCAGAGCCCCGCGACCGGGCAGCCGACCAGCCACCCCTAGCCCGCCGGGCCGGCCGGCGCGTGAACCCCGCGTGACGGGCCGGCGGGCGAACCCGGCCGGCCGGGCCGTCAGGCCGGGTGCCCGGGCACGGGCCAGGGCGCGCCAGCACATACGCTGGGGCCGTGGTACTCGCACCTGAGGGGCGCAAGCTGCTCCGCCTGGAAGCCCGGAACAGCCAGACGCCGATCGAGAAGAAGCCGCCGTGGATCAAGACCCGGTTGCGCACCGGGCCG
This sequence comes from uncultured Actinomycetes bacterium, assembly GCA_963837515.1. Taxonomy (GTDB): domain Bacteria; phylum Actinomycetota; class Actinomycetes; order Streptosporangiales; family Streptosporangiaceae; genus RYN-230. The sequence goes on along the minus strand of CAWINT010000002.1, from coordinate 1,467,728 downwards.
GAGTACACGGCGCTGAAGGGGCTGGTCCGCCGGGAGGGCCTGCACACCGTGTGCGAGGAGGCCGGCTGCCCGAACATCTTCGAGTGCTGGGAAGACCGCGAGGCGACGTTCCTGATCGGCGGCGACCAATGCACCCGCCGCTGCGACTTCTGCCAGATCGCCACCGGCCGGCCGGAGCCGCTGGACCCCGACGAACCGCGCCGGGTGGCGGAGTCGGTCGCGGCGATGGGTCTGCGTTATGCCACGGTAACGGGAGTGGCCCGGGACGACCTCCCGGACGGGGGGGCGTGGCTGTACGCGCAGACCGCCCGCGAGATCCACGCCGCGGTGCCCGGGTGCGGCGTCGAACTGCTCATCCCGGACTTCAACGCGGCACCGGACCGGCTGGCCACGGTGTTCGCGGCGCGCCCGGAGGTGCTGGCGCACAACGTCGAGACCGTGCCGCGCATTTTCCGCCGGATCCGGCCCGGCTTCCGCTACGAGCGCTCGCTGGACGTGCTCGCCGCCGCCCGGGAAGCCGGGCTGGTCACCAAGTCCAACCTCATCCTCGGCCTGGGCGAGGAACGGGCCGAGGTCACCGGCGCCCTGGCCGACCTGCGGGCGGCCGGCTGTGAGCTGCTCACCATCACCCAGTACCTGCGGCCGTCGCCGCTGCACCACCCGGTGGACCGGTGGGTCCAGCCGGCCGAGTTCGTGGCGCTGCGCGAGGAGGCGCTGGCGCTCGGCTTCTCTGGGGTGATGTCCGGGCCACTGGTCCGCTCCTCGTACCGCGCGGGACGCCTCTACGCCGACGCCATGAGCCATCGCGCCGGCCAGCCGCCGGCCTCCGCGCCGGCCACGATTTCCGCCGACGGCCGCTGACTCGTATCCTGCCCTCCATGGCGAAGAAGGCCGCACGCACGGCGAACCGGAAGGACGGGGCGGACGGAGTCCCTCCGGGCCGCATCAAGCAGATCCGCATGGTCGCGGGGATCATCCGCGAGAGGAACCCCCGGGCCCTGCCGATCATCGCGCTGAGCGGGATCGGCATCATCGCGATCTTCGTGATCGTGGGCCTGCTCACCGGGCTGGCCGGGCTGCTCATCCCGCTGGGCGTGCTGGCCGGGCTGGCTACCGCGATGATTCTGTTCGGCCGGTTCGCCCAGTCGGCGCAGTACGCCGCGGTGGAGGGCCAGCCAGGCGCGGCCGCCGCCGTGCTGCAGAGCATGCGTGGCGGCTGGACGGTGACCCCGGCCGTGGCCGCGAACCGGAACATGGACGTGGTGCACCGCGCGGTCGGGCGCCCCGGGGTGGTGCTGATCGGCGAGGGCTCGCCGACCAGGCTGCCCGGGCTGCTCGCGGCCGAGAAGAAGCGGATCTCCCGGGTCGCCTACGAGACCCCGATCTACGACTTCCAGGTCGGCAACGAAGAAGGCCAGGTGCCGATCAGCAAGCTGCAGCGCAAGGTCATGCGGCTGCCGCGGAACCTGAAATCCGGCGAGATCAGCGAGCTGAACTACCGGCTCAAGGCGCTCCCCCAGTCGATGCAGGCCCCGAAGGGCCCGATGCCCCGCACCGGCCGGATGCCCCGCCCGCCCCGCCCCCGGACCCGCTGATTAGTCCGGGGGGACGCCCCCTGGCCCCGGCGACGCCCGCCTGCGGCGGCTCTGACGACGCTGCGCTGGTTACAAGCTGGCGACGGCGACGATCTGGCGTCGCTGACCAGGCCCGTGCGCGGGTTGGCGCGCAGGCGGGCGAGGCCGACGACGCTCACATGCGCAGCACGATGGTGTTGGACGCGCGGTCGTGCAGGCCACGCAGATCGCGGTCGGTGACCAGCGGCGGGATCACGGCCAGCAGCAGCACCGTGCGGACCAGCGCCCAGAGCGGCCCGACCGGCTTGCCGTCCAGCCGGGCGACCCGGATGCCGACCACCCGCTTGCCCACGGTAAACCCGGTCAGCGCGGTCAGTATCCAAACCTCGGCCCCGAAGATAAGCAGGGCGAACACGCTGACGTCGGTGCCGTGGAAGAACGCCCGGGCGATCAGCACGCAGAGCAGCCAGTCGATCAGCAGTGCCCCGAGACGGCGGCCCATCCCGGCCACCGACCGGGAGCCCTCCTCGGGTAGCCCGAACTGTTCCCCCGGGTACCTCTCGTCCTTGCCGGATGCCCGGAAATTGGGCAGCAGGGCCCCGCTCCACCGTCGCTCCGTCACCCCTTCACGGTACTCCGGGGGTGGGCCGGGGCGGACGGCGTGGCCTGCCTTGACACCGCCCCGCCCAGGTCATCCGCAGGGCCAAGGCGTAACACGTGTGAAACACTAGAGACACGGCTCGGTAATCGCGCGGAACTAACGTCCGAATCGTTCCTGCCGCAGGCGGATCCCCCATGCGGCCAGCTCTGTGTGACCGCCTTCCCGCGGTCTTCCGCCGCGGCCGCCGAGGAGGCAACAGAGTGCGAGCTAACAGAGCGCGAGCTCCGTTCAGGGAGGGTTGATGTTCAACAGCGCTGACGAGGTCCTCAAGTACATCGGCGATAACAAGATCGAGTTCGTTGATGTCCGGTTCTGTGACCTGCCGGGGACCATGCAGCACTTCACGGTGCCGGTGGAGTCGTTCGACGAGAAGGTGTTCACCGAGGGCCGGATGTTCGACGGCTCCTCGATCCGCGGGTTCCAGCAGATCCACGAGTCGGACATGCTGCTGCTGCCGGATCCCACCACCGCGTACGTCGACCCGTTCCGCCAGCACCCCACCCTGAACCTCACGTTCTTCGTGCACGACCCGCTGACCAGCGAGCCCTACACGCGCGACCCGCGGAACATCGCCCGGAAGGCCGAGACCTACCTCAAGGGCACCGGCATCGGGGACACCGCGTTCTTCGGCCCGGAGGCGGAGTTCTACATCTTCGACTCGGTGCGCTACGACACCGGCGCGAACTCCGGCTACTACTACGTCGACTCGGTCGAGGGCGCGTGGAACACCGGCCGCGATGAAGAGGGCGGCAACCTCGGCTCCAAGCCCCCCTACAAGGGCGGCTACTTCCCGGTGCCGCCGGTGGACCACTACACCGACCTGCGCTCGGCCATGGTCAGGGCGCTCATCGACGTGGGCCTCACCGTGGAGATGCAGCACCACGAGGTCGGCACGGCGGGCCAGGCGGAGATCGACATCCTGTTCGGCCCGCTGCTCAGGCAGGCCGACAACCTGATGCTGTACAAGTACGTGATCAAGAGCGTGGCCCGGGCGGCCGGCAAGACCGTGACGTTCATGCCCAAGCCGATCTTCGGGGACAACGGCTCGGGCATGCACTGCCACCAGAGCCTGTGGAAGGACGGGGAGCCGCTCTTCTACGACGAGACCGGCTACGCGGGCCTGTCCGACACCGGCCGGTACTACGTGGGCGGCCTGCTCAAGCACGCGCCGACCCTGCTTGCTTTCACCAACCCGACGGTGAACTCGTACCACCGCCTGGTGCCCGGCTTCGAGGCGCCGGTCAACCTGGTCTACTCGCAGCGGAACCGGTCGGCCTGCGTGCGGATCCCGATCACCGGGTCCAACCCGAAGGCCAAGCGGCTGGAGTTCCGGGTGCCGGACCCGTCGTGCAATCCGTACCTGGCCTTCTCGGCCATGATGATGGCCGGGCTGGACGGCATCAAGAACAAGATCGAGCCGCACGAGCCGGTGGACAAGGACCTGTACGAGCTGCCGCCGGACGAGGCGGAGGCCATCCCGCAGGTACCCGGGTCGCTGGAGGCGGTGCTCAGCGCGCTCGAATCCGACCACGACTACCTGCTGGAAGGCGGGGTGTTCACCGCGGACCTGATCGAGACCTGGATCGACTACAAGCGGTCCAACGAGCTCGACCCGGTCCGGCTGCGCCCGACCCCGCACGAGTTCGCGATGTACTTCGACGTGTGACCAGGTGACCGTGCCTGATCTGCGGCACGGTCACTGAGCACACCGGGACCCCGGACCGTTCCGCCCGGGCCGCCAGCACAACGGCGGCCCGGGCGGAGCCATCCCGGGGAGGCGACAGGTGCCGCTGCGAACCGCGATCGCAACCCCACAGGCCCCAGCAGCCCCACGAGCCATTTTCCAAGATCGTGATCATGAGATAGGTGTCGTCCCAACGACACTGAACTCATGATCACGATCTTGCTCAGCCTCGTGTCCCGTCTGGTCGCCCGGGCCGGGCAGGATGGGAGGGAGAAGACGGACGGCTCCGGGACGGGAATGAGCGACGGCAACCTGATCACGCTGGCCAGCCTGAACCTGCACGGCGGGCTGGACAGCCACGGCCGGCCCTACGACGTCGCGACCGCCTGCTTTGGGCTGAAGGCGGACGTCATCGCCCTGCAGGAAGCGTGGCGGCCGGACGGCCAGCCGGACGTGGTGACCGAGGTGGCGGACGCGCTCGGCGCGACCGTGCGGCACCGCGGGCTGGCCACCTGGGCCAGCCGGGCCGGGCTCGGCCTCGGGGGCGACCGTGCCCCGGGCAGCTGGGGGCTGGCCGTGCTGAGCACGCTCCCGGTCACCGGCTACGCCGAGATCGAGGTGGGCCGGGCGCCGTGGGACCGGATCAGCCGGGCCGCCCAGGTGATCACGGTGACGCTGCCGGGCGGCGCGCCGCTGCGGATCGTGAACGCCCACCTGACCCACCGGTACACCAGCCCGGTTCAGCTGGCGCTGCTGGCCTACCGGCTGGCCGGGCGCCCCGGGCCGGCCCGGACCGAGCCGCCGACCGCGGAGCCCACCATCATCGCCGGCGACCTGAACATGCCCCGGGTCGGCACGCTGGCCGCGCCCGGCTACCGGGACGCGGTGCGGGGCCGGACCTTCCCGGCGCTGCGGCCGCTGATCCAGCTCGATCACCTGCTGATCCGGGGCCGGATCAGCGCCCAGGACGGCGAGGTGCTCGGCCCGGTGGGATCCGATCACCTGCCCGTCCGGGCTCAGTTCAGCGTGGGCTGACCCCGGCGCCACCCGGCTCAGGCTGCTGACGTCGAGACGGACAGCAGCCCGCTGAAGCGCGTGCTAGCTGGGCTATTGCTACCATACGCCGGTGAGCACCGAGCCAGCCGGCCCGCAGCCGGCGCCCCCGCCGAGTCCATCGCGGATTGGCTGGCGGCCCGGGTCACGGAGCGGGCGGGCCCGGCGCGGCGGCAGACCGCCGCGGCGGTGCGGCAGCTCGCCACGGTGGACCGCGCCGTGTATCACGCGGTCGCCGGCACGCCCACACCTGCGCTGGACAAGCCGTTGCGGCGGCTGTCCCGGGCGGCCGACAAGTCCCGCCTGTGGCTGGCCATGGCCGGGGTGCTGGCCGTCGCGGGCGGGTCACGGGGCCGCCGGGCCGCGGTCCGCGGCACCCTCGCCATCGGGGTCACGTCCGCGGTCGTGAACCTGGTCATCAAGCCGGTGTCGTACCGGGCGCGGCCGGACCGGGCCGGGGCCGGGGTGCCCGGTGGCCGCCAGGTCGCGATGCCCGGCTCCACCTCGTTCCCGTCCGGGCATTCCGCGTCCGCGTTCGCGTTCGCCACCGCGCTCAGCCCGGATCTGCCGTGGCTGGCCATGGGCACCGGCTTCCTGGCGGCGGCGGTCGCCTACTCGCGGGTGCACACCGGGGTGCACTACCCGGGTGACGCGATTATCGGGTCGCTGATCGGCGCCAGCACCGGGCTGGCCGTGACCAGCGTGCTGAACCGCCGTTGGCCGGCGAGGTAACCCAGATCGTCCCGCGGCACCGGGTCTGATCACCGGCTCCGGACCGGGAGCGCCCCTCCGGCCGCCCGACGTCCGCTCAGCCGCTGGTGGCGCGGCCGACTTCCAGCTGCAGCGGGGTTAGCGTGACCGCGGGCACCAGCGGTGGGTGCCACCGTAAGTTCGTCGGGCGTGGGTGGGTGAATGAGTGAGTGATCACCGTTTGCGGAACGGCCGGGGTCGTGGCCCGCGCAGTTCGAGCGATCCACGTTGGATCGTGCCTGTGATCACGAAGTGCGGTGCCCGGCGGGCAGGGGATTGTGGCGGTGGTCTTCGATGCTGCTGCGGATGGCCTCGATGCCGTCAGTTGAGGCGCTTGCGCCGTCGGGCAGCCTGATCTCCACCGAGCCCCCCCTGACGTCGAGTTCGATGCCGGTGACCGGGTGGCTGATCTGTGCCTGGGTGAAGTCGAGTTCGGCGGATCCTTTTTGCTGGTGCAGGACGAGCCTGCGGGGCACGATCCAGCGCCCGGTGCGTTCGAGGGAGCTGGAGGTGCCGCGCAGTTCCACGACGCTGTCTTGCGTGGCCGGCGTCGCCAGCGCATCGCTGACGGGCAGGTCGGAGGTTATGGCTGCCAGTTCACGCCGGGTCCGCGCCTGCAGCGCCTGCCCGGACCGGTCATGGAACTCTTCCGGGTCGATCATGCCGGATACCAGCGCGTCCTGGAGCTGGGCCAGGGCGCGGTCCCGGTCGGCGTCGGAGGCTCGCATCTGCCCGGGGCTGGCTTCGCCGCCGCCTGGTGCTATGTCTTCGGGCACGAAGCCATAGTCTCTCGCGGCGGCACGGCCGGCCAGCGGGACTGATCAGGCGGCCGCCGGGAGGGAGGGCTGACCGCGGGCGCACAGCAGGGTGAGCCGCGGGTCGGCCATCCGCTGCCGGGAGCGCTCGCGGCGGCGCGCCTCAGCGGCGCGCCGCGGCGGCCGGATCGGCGGCCGGGCCGGCCAACGTCTCCTCGGAGACGAAACCGCGGTAGCAGGCCGAACGCGCCAGGGTGTGCACCCGGGCGAGCTGGCCAACGTCGGCGGCGGCCGCGCGGCGGATGGCCAAGGGCGTCAGCTCGCGGGCTCGTCCTCGGGGACGTCGAACTCGCCGTCCAGGACGCCGAGGGTGAATGCCTGCCACTCCGCGGGGGTGAAGTAGAGGGTGGGGCCGTCCGGGTCCTTGGAGTCGCGCATGGCGATCACGTAATCGCTGCCCTCCTTGGAACCGGGCACCACCTTGACCTCCACGCACGCCCCGCCGTTCCCACTGCTGTAGGAGGACTTGCGCCAGGCGGCGCCGGTCAGGTCCATAGTTCGATCGCCTTCCTCGCCAGGTCGATTGAGGCAGCCGGGGACAGCGCCTCTGCTTTCAGTATGTCGTACAGGAACGCGGCCCGGGCCAGCTCGTCGGGGCGCTCCACCACCTGCCCGGCCAGCGCGTTGTCCAGGTACACCACGTCCGGGGCGCCGTCGAAGCTGGCGATGGCCAACTGACCCGCCAGCCCGGGGTGCGCCCCGACGCCGAACGGGACCACCTGGAGCAGGATCCGCGGCCGCCGCGCCGCCGCGATCAGCCGGTCCAGCTGGGCCCGCATCACCGCCGGGCCGCCCACCGGCCGGGTCAGCACCCCCTCATCCAGGATCACCCACAGCAGCGGTGGCTCGGCCGCGTCCAGGATCGCCTGCCGGTCCATCCGGGCGCTGACCAGCCGCTCCACGTCCGCTTCCGGGGAGGCGGGGTGCGCGGCGGCCAGCACCGCCCGGGCGTACTCCTCGGTCTGCAGCAGGCCGGGGATCAGCAGCGGCTCGAACCAGCGCAGCGCGGTCGCCTCCCGCTCGATCTCCACCCAGTCGCGGAACCAGGCCGGATAGGCTGCGCCGCGCGCCAGCGGCTGCAGCCGGGCCAGCAGGCCGCCGCTGCCGAGCGCCTGGTCGCAGCGCCGCGCGAAGTCCAGGCTGGGCGCCCGGCTGCCGGTCTCCACGTGCGCGACCAGCGACGGGCTGTACCCCACCTGGTCGGCTAACTGGTCCTGGGTCAGCTGGGCCGCGGCCCGGGCCCGGCGCAGCTCGGCGGAGAACAAAGCGAGCGCGCTGACCTCACCGTCACGGGCCATGCTGCCGTCCTTACCGATCGCCTGCCGTGCGCACAGCCTCGCACCGGATCCTGACAATACAGCGGTACGTGCCGGGCTGCTTCCAGAGCGTAGGCCAATCCAGCCATCCTGGAGCCCTCATCCGCCACACCCCGAGGAGCCCGTCATGTCCTGCCCACACTCTGGCGGCCCGGCCGGTCACCTGGAAGCGCTGCACCGGGAACTGGCCGGCCGGGGCTGGACCACCCGGCTGCTGGTGCCCCGGGACCGGCGGCCCACCCTGTTCGTGCAGAACCCTGAGCCCGGGGCGGCGGCACTCAGCGAGCACGTGCTGGCCGCCGCGGACGGGGACGGCAGCTGCTGGTTCTGGTGGCCGTGGGCCGCCCGCGTCGCCCCGGCCGAACAGGCTGCCGCGGCGGCCGACCGGGTGACGCGGGTGCTGCGCGCCACCCGGTCCCGGGTCACCCCGGCCGGCTGAGCCCGGTCACTCAGCGGGCACGCCGCAGCGGCCGAGACGGCCCGGCCGTACCGGCGCCGGGCTCCCCGGTTTCTCGGCCGCCCGTGGCCGGCCACGGGCGGCCGAGAGGGCGGCTGGGGACTGGTCCGGCCGGGCCGTTGGGAAGAAAGGTCAGTGCCCGGGGCCGGTCACCGGTAAGGCCTGGGCCGGCCCGGACGGGGACCCGCTGGCCGGCTGCGGCCTGGTGCCGGGCTCAGCCCGGGGCCGCAGCACGGCCCGGGGTTCGCCGGGCAGCCGCGAGCTGGCCAGGATGTCGTACTCCCCCGCCTTGACCCGCCGCAGGAACACCGCCCACTCGCCAGGGGTGAACACCAGCGGCCGCTGGCCGGGGAACTTCGAATCCCGCACCACGACGTTGATGTCGTCCGCGCCCTGGCGCCAGGCGATCTCCACGCAGTTACTGGTGCCGGCGCTGTGGCTGGACTTGCGCCATACCTGCACGACACACGCCTCCCTCAGCGGGCGGTCGGTGGCCGTGCCCGCTGCGCTCAGCGTGCGCCGCGCACCCGGACGGCCGGCTTGCACCCGGCCTGACGTCCGGCTTGCCGCCCAGGTCAGGCGCGGATGGACAGCCCGGCAGCCGGGGCCGGGGTGGCCGGGCGGGGCGGCCGGGCCGGGGCGGCCGGCCGGGCGGCCGGGCGGGGCGGCCGGGGCCGGGGTGGCCGGGCGGGGCGGCCGGGGCGGCCGGGGCGGCGAGTGGCCGCTACCGTAGGGCTCATGAGCGACACTCCCACGGCCATCACATCCGCGGTTGCCGCGGCCGGGCTCACCGGCGGGTTCCTCGTCGCCCGCCAGACCGGCCGCCGCGAGGTGGGCGGCGCGCTGTTCGCCGCCGCCGGGGCCTGGTGCGCACGCGAGTGGTACCGCGCCGCGGGGCCGGCCGCCGCGGCTGGGCTGGGCGCGCTGTACCTCGCCGCCATGGGCGCGTCGCACCCGCTGGCCAAGCGGATCGGGGCGTGGCCGTCGGTCGCCGCGGTCACCGCCGTGACGGTGGCCGCCGCCGAACTGGTGACCCGCACCACCGGCCGCTGAGGAGAGCCTCGGTGACCGGGGAGGACCTGCTGGCCTACTGCCTGGCCAAGCCGGGAGCGTGGCCGGACGAGCCCTGGGACGGCGATGCCGTGGTCAAGGTCGGCCCGAAGATCTTCGCGTTCGTGGGGGGCGGGACCGCGGTCGGACTCAAGTGCGGCCCGAACCGGGAGGCGGCCGACGAGTGGCTGGTGCGCTACCCACAGGATGCGTCGGCGCTGGCCTATATCGGGCGCTCGGGCTGGAACAGCCTGCGGCTAGGCGGCGCGATCCCCGACGAGGAACTGCTGGAGGCCGTTGACGCCTCCTACGACGCCGTGGTCAGCAAGCTGCCAAAGAAGCACCGCCCGGCCGGCTGACCGGCGGGGCGATCCGCCCGAATCACATAAAAGCGCCTGGCCCGGCACGCTTTGACGAGTAAGGACGCGGCCCGCGGGCGGCGCAATACCGAATCTTTCGGTCTCACCTGTCCAGGCGGGCCGCAAAATTGACGTAGCCCTATCCGCGAATGGCTCCCGACGTCATACTGTTCGGGAGCACACCATAGCGGCCAGCGGTGCCGCTCGGTGGGGGGAGGCTGGCGTGAGCAGTTCCCGCACGCCTGACGGGGCGCCGTGAGCACGTCGGTCACCGGGCGCCTGGTGGACGGCACCAGCACCGGGATCGCCAATCTGCGCGTCGCGGTTCGCGACGATTCCAGCGCTTTTGACATCGAACTGGGGCACGACACCTCCGACGGCAGCGGCAATTTCACGATCACGATCCCCGACGACACCCAGGAGGTTGACACCGGTCAGGCCCGCTCCCTCGGCGTCTACGTCACCACGCAGGCCGGCCGGGAGGTGAGCACCGCACATCACGACGATTCCAGCGGCACCACCCTGGCCCTGGGCGACATCAATATCCGCACGGCCGACGCGAGCGGGTGGACGGTCACCTTGCTCGGCAGCACAGCGGCGCTGGACGTACGCGCCGGCAACGCCGTCACCCCCCTGGTGGACGACGAGGAAGCGTGGGCGTACCTGCGCCAGCAGCTCGCGGGCGCCAGCACCTCGATCAACGTCATGCAGTTGCAGCTGGACGTGCCCAAGGCGTACGACGCCAACGCGGCGAACGAGGCGCCGGAGATAGTGCTGTCCTTCGGCTCCCCCATCGACCCGGTGAACCCGCGCCACCTGGACCCGAACGACTTCCGGCTGGAGCGGATGCTGCTGGACGCGGCCGCGAAGAACACGACGGTTCGCGTGCTGATCTCGCACAACGTGGTCCCGGTCCCGGTCATCGTCGCGGGCATCGTGCTGGCCCCGCTGGAACTCCTGATGCTGGCGATCTTCCTGGCCTTCGACGTCGGGCCCACCAGGTCACTCGCCCAGCTGGCCTGGGGCCACTTCTTCGGCGGCGGGCCGGCCGGCGGCGAGAGCGACGTCGCGAAATACTTCAAGACGCCAGGCGGCGTCAAGGTCGCGCCGTTCGACACCGGCCTGTTCAACGTCGTGCACGGCAAGAGCGTCATCACCGACGACAACACGGCAACCCTGCTCGGCTCGCCGTTCTCCCAGAGCTACTGGGACACGCACGCCCATGCGATTTTCGAGCCGCGGCGCGGGTCAGCGGCGGGCGAACCGATCCCGGTCCACGACGTCAGCATGGCGCTGCGCGGGCCCGTCGTCCACGACGTCCATGAGGCATTCCGGCTGCACTGGAACCGGGACGCCGCACCGGCGGACCAGATCCCCCAGATCGCGGTTCCCGGCCCGATCCAGCAGCCCGGCACCGGTGAGTCGCTCGCCAGCGTGCAACTGGTCCGCACTATCAACCGCAACGCTTTCACGGGTATGAACGACGGCGAAAAGGGAGTACTCGAGGCGTATCTGCGCGCCATCGAGAACGCCACGAACTACATCTACATCGAGAATCAGTACTTCACCAATGACGCCGTCGGAACCGCGCTGGCCTGGGCGCTGAACAACCGGCCGAACCTGCAGGTCATCTTGATGGTGAACGTCATTCCGGACATGCCGTTCTACCCGAAGTGGCAGGCCAGCCTGATTGACCGCATCCGCACCGGAGCGGGCCCGGGCGCCGCCCGGCTCGGGGTCTTCACGGCCTGGACGCACAATCCGCCGCTGCCGTCCAGGAACCAGCACAAGCCGATGATCATGCCGAACTACCTGCACACCAAGACGGCCATCGTGGACGGCACCTGGGCGACCGTCGGTTCGGCGAACCTCGACGGCGCGTCGCTGGACTACTTCCAGATCCTGCACAGCCTGCAGGGCGGCGACAACCGCAACCACGAGCTGAACTACGTGATCTACAGCGACGTCGAAGGGTATGCGCACACCGACGCCATCGACACGCTGCGGACCAAGCTCTGGAGCGAGCATCTCGGCATCGACCCCAGCGACCCGCGGCTGGCGGGCCCCGGGACCGGATTCCTGGCCCTCTGGAAGCAGGTGGCCGCCGCGAAGCTGGCCGCGCTGCAGCAGGATCCGGCGCAGATCAAACCGCAGCTTGGCCGCCTGCTCGAGTACCCGGCCGGCACGACGGCAGGCTACGGGCGGGCGCCCTATGCCGACTTCCTGACCAAAGCAAAGGTCGATCTCACCAAGGTCGATCTCCTCGACCACACGACGCCGTTCATCTTCAAGACCGCCACCTGGAAGCCCTGATGCCGTCCTCGGTCGATCTTGCCATCCAGCGCATCGGTGCCGTGCTCACCGGCGTCGCCGACTCGCTGAGCCGCCCGGACGGCCCGGCGGAACTGCTCGGCCTGCTCGGCTGGACGCTGCCGGCCGGGGTGGACGACATCGGCCTGGCCGCGCTTGACCTGTCCGGCGTCGTGTCCGCCATCCAGTCGCTCGACGCCGCCATCACGGCCGGAACCACCGGCCTCGACCTGGACGTGGGCTACGCCCAGGTCGCGGTGGAGGTCGGGCACTTCCTGCAGGGCATCGACGCCGTCGTCGGCGACTTCGCCGCGCTGGGGGATTACCTCACCACCACGGACATCGGCAATCAGTTCCTGCCGCGGCTGCTGGACTTCATCGTCATCGAGGCGCTCAAGACGACCAGTTCACTGCCGATCGCCATCACCTCATTCCTCGGCCTGACCGAGATGGTGCCATTCCCGGCCGATCCCAGCATCTACCAGGCCCAGCACACGCGGCGCATCGTGCGCTGGGAACGCATCCCGCGCGTCTTCAGCGACATCGGCGGGCTGCTGTCCGAGGTCTTCCAGTGGGGGGTGGCCAGCGCCGACCCCGAGCCGCTGGTCCTGGCCCTCGGCACGGCCGTCAGTTCGCTGACCGCCTCCGTCCGCGTGCGGCCCTTCCCGCGCCGCGCCGAAGCCGCGCTCCTCGGGCACGACGTGCCCGAGGCGGACAGCGCGCCCATGACCCAGCTCATGCTCAGCATCGCCAAGGCCCTGGACTTCTCGGGCCTGGACGTCGGGGTCAGCGTGATCGGCCTGCGGCCGACGAGCCCGGGCGGCACCGACGCTGGCGTCGCCGTCGCGCCGTACGTGTTCGGCTCGGCCGACCAGAGCTTCCCGATCAGCGATCAGCTCAGCTTCTCGGTCGATGCGACGCTCCAGGTTGACACCGGGATCGCGCTGCTGGTCCGCCCCGGCACCGGGGTCTCGCTGGCCGGCAACCTGGCCTCGGGGAACGTGACCGGGTCGGCCGCGGGGCACGTCCTGGCCAAGTTCACGTACGCCAACGCGGACGCCACGCCCATCCAGCTCATCAGTGTGCTCGACGGGCTCGGCCTGCAGGCGGGCAGCGTCACGCTCAGCGCTGGCGCAGACGTCAGTTCCGGCCAGCTCAGCGCGCTGGCCTCGATCGCGCTGAGCAAGGGCGTCTTCCAGATCGACACCACCCATCTGGACTCGTTCCTGGCCTCGCTGATCCCGCTCGACGTGACCGTGAACTTCGACCTGACCTTCGGCTGGTCGTCAGCACACGGCCTGTTCGTTGAGGGGAACGCGAGCCCGCATTTCGACCTCGGGCTGCACGCCGATATCGGGCCGTTCCACCTGCAGACGCTGCATCTGGCCCTCACGCTGGGCCAGCCCGACCTGCCGCTCGAGCTCAGCTTGGACGGATCGGCCACGCTCGGCCCGCTGGAGGTCGCGGTGCAGCGCCTGGGCATCACCGCGGAGCTGAGGTTCGAGCGCGGCAACCTGGGACCGCTCGACCTCCAGCTCGGCCTCAAGCCACCGACCGGGCTGGGCATCCAGATCGACGCCGGGCTCGCCGCGGGCGGCGGCTTCATCTCCTTCGATCCTGACCAGGGCCGCTACGCCGGGGTCCTGGACGTCACGATCGTCGACCTCATCGCGGTCAAGGTCATCGCCGTGCTGGACACCAGGCTCCCAGACGGTTCCGACGGCTTCTCGTTCCTGATGATCATCACGTTCGAGTTCCCCCCGATCCAGCTCGGGCTCGGCTTCACCCTGAACGGCGTCGGCGGGCTCGGCGGCATCAACCGGACCATGGTCATCGACGCACTGCAGGCGGGCCTGCGCGCGCACACACTCGACGACATCCTGTTCCCGCCGGACCCGGTAGCCGATGCGCCCAAGATCATCAGCGAGATCGAGTCCTTCTTCCCGGCGCAGCAGGGCCGCTACCTGTTCGGCCCCATGTTCTCGATCGGCTGGGGCACACCGGCGCTGCTCGATCTCCAGGTAGGAGCGATCCTCGAGGTCCCCGACCCGGTCCGGCTGGCCCTGCTGGGCGAGGTAAAGGCCAGCATCCCGGCCCCGGATTTCGCCCTCATATCACTGCAGATCCAGGTTCTCGGCACCATCGACTTCGGCCTGCAGAAGCTGGCGATCGACGGCACCATGTACGACTCGTACCTGCTGGCCTTCCAGCTCAGCGGCGACATGGCGCTGCGGCTCAGCTGGGGGGCAAACCCCGATTTCCTGTTCTCACTGGGCGGGTTCAACCCGCACTTCACCCCGCCCCCGGACGTGCCCGCGCTGGCCCGGCTCTGCGTCAGCCTGGGCAGCGGCGACAATCCCCGTCTGGCCGCCACGTCCTACCTGGCCGTGACGTCGAACTCCCTGCAGTTCGGGGCCAACGTCGATGTGCACGCGGCCGCGGGCGGATTCGCCGTGCACGGCTTCATCGGGTTCGACGCGTTGTTCATCTTCAGCCCGTTCTCGTTCGAGTTCGACTTCTCCGCCGGCTTCGACATCAGCTTCGAGGGCACGACGCTGGCCGGCATCACGCTCAACGCGTCGCTGTCCGGCGTGACCCCCTGGCACCTGCACGGAGACGCGACGCTGACGTTCCTGTTCTTCTCCGTCAGCGCGTCGATCGACCTGACGTGGGGTGACTCCGCCCAGGCCACGCTGCCGCCGGCCGCCGTGCTGCCCGCGCTGACCGCCGCGCTCGGTGACCCGCGCAACTGGTCGGTCGGGCTGCCCGCCGGAGCGCCCGCCGTCTCGCTGCGCGCGATCACCGCCGACCCGGCGGCCATCGTCGTGCAGCCGTCGGGCGTGCTGGAGGTCCGCGAGATCGTTGTCCCGCTGGACCTCCCGATCACCAAGTTCGTCAACGCCACTCCTACCGACGGGACGCAGTTCGCCATCACCGGCGTCCAGCTGAACCAGCAGCCCGTCAGCGTCACGGCGAAGCAGGAAGATTTCGCGCTCGGGCAGTTCACCGAGATGAGCGACGCGGACAAGGTGAGCGCGCCGTCCTACACGCTCTGCGACGCGGGGATACGGATCGGCGACGCGCCGCTGCGCAACGGCAAGGACGCACCGCGCACGATCCAGTACGTCACCAAGATCATCGATGACTACCGGGAGGTGTCCCGGCTCGGGCCGGTCTATGCCATGCCGGCCAATGTCCACGACGCCCTGGTCAATACCCGCACCCAGGCCGCGACCACCGCTACCGGCCTGCGCGGCTTCGCCCCGCGGGCACCCGACGCGATCTCGCTGCAGCGGCCTGGATACCTGATCGCCAGCACCGCCGACCTGTCGGTGCGCGCCGACATCCTCGGCTCCGCCACCACCTATTACCAGGCGCAGGTGGCGCTGTCCTCGTTCCTGGCCGCGCACCCGCAAGAACGGGACAACATCCAGGTGATCGCGACGCACGAGGCGGTGCTGGCATGACGCAGCCGCCGGACGACGGGCTGGGGCGACGCCATTTCCTCGCCTGGTCGCGGCAGGGCATCGCGACGGCACTGAGCAACCCGGACTACGGCGGCCCGCTGCCGGACCGGCCCACCATCACCGTCGGCATGAACGTCACGGCGCACGGCCCGGACAGCGTCACCCCCGTGCCTGCCGTCACCGTGCACACGTTCGGGCCAGGTGATGTGCTCGGCCTCGACCCGCGGCAGGTGGTGCGCACCGAGCCGAAGGACGCGACACCCAACTTCGAGCCGAATTACCTGGCCGCGATCGAGTTCGACACCCCCGATCTGCCCTGGCTGTTCACTCCGGCGGCACCGGCGGGTGACCGGCTGCGGCCGTGGCTCACCCTGATCGTGCTGGCCCAGCCGGAATACGCGCCCGTCCCCGGGGTGGTGTCGCCGCTGCCCGCCATCGATGTGCTGTCGATCGCCGCGCTGCAGTCCCTCGACGACGCCTGGAACTGGGCGCACACGCAGGTCTCCGGCGACGCGGGGCTGGCCGCCAGCGACCCGGCCCGGGTGATCTCGCGGCTGCTCTGCCCGCGGCGGCTGGACCCGGAGACCAGCTACACGGCGTTCGTCGTGCCGGCGTTTGAGATCGGCAGGATGGCCGGCCTCGGCCTGGACGTCTCGGGCGTGCCCACCGCCGATCCGGCGTGGACGCCGGCCACCGGCGCGCCGCTGCGGCTGCCGGTCCTCTACCAGTTCGGCTTTCACGCCAGCGACCAGGGCGATTTCGAGTCCCTGGTCCGCCGCCTGGTGCCCCGCAAGTTCGGGGCGGACATCGGGGTCCGGCCC
The DNA here is from genome assembly GCA_963837515.1 of uncultured Actinomycetes bacterium. Classification (GTDB taxonomy): domain Bacteria; phylum Actinomycetota; class Actinomycetes; order Streptosporangiales; family Streptosporangiaceae; genus RYN-230. The sequence continues at coordinate 1,451,411 of CAWINT010000002.1, read as the reverse complement.
ATGGCCGTCGACGATCCCATGCCCGGCCTTCCGGGTGCCGGGCCACCGCTGCTGCTCCCCGGCGCGCTGCAGAGCATCGTCGCGCCCACGTCCGGATGGGATGACCCGGCGAGGACCGCCTTCCAGACGGCGGTGGCCGGGCTCGTCAACCGGGTAGCGCCCCTCGTGGACAACCCGGCGGCGCCCGACCCACAGGTCGTGCCGCCGATGTACGGGCGCTGGCCGGCCGGGGTCGACAGCGTCACGCCGGGCGGGACGGCGTGGACCGACCAGCTCGGCCTCGATCCGCGCAACCGCACGATCGCCGGCCTGGGCACCCAGGTCGTGCAGGCCAACCGGACGTCACTGCTGGCGTCGGCCTGGCAGCAGGTGGCCGGCATCGAAGCGGCGAACCGGGCGCTGCGCCAGGCGCAGCTGGCCCGGGCCGCCATGACCAGGGTGCACGCCCAGCTCACGGCCGCATCGGACGTCTCGCTGCTCACCATCACCGCGCCGCTGCACGCGAAGCTGCTGGCCAGCCCGATGACCGTGCGGGCGGCCATCGCAGCCAGCCGGGTCCCGGTGCGGCTGACCTCGGCCGCGGCGCGGCGGCTCACCCATCCGGGCAGCGTGATCCGCAGGCGGCAGGCGGCGCTGACCGGCTCGCGGCCGGGCCCGGGATCGCTCGTCACCGCGGTGAACGCCGGGACGGCCCGGCTGCTCCCGCCGGTCGCGCCGCCGGGCGGCCTGGTGCCCGTCGAAGACGTCGGCGCGGGCGGCCCGGGCGGCCCGGATCCTTGGCAGCACTGGTTCCCGCTGACCCTGCGAGCCGGCACACCCGCGGGCGACTTCGTCGTGCGGATCGACATCGACCCACCCCCGCCAGCCAGCCCGGTGACGGTGACCGCGCAGACCGTCGCGGACGTACCTGCCCAGCCGGACTTCGTGATCACCGCACCGGGGTCGGCGCGGCCACCGGCGGGCCGCACCGGCGCCAGCGACTCCACCGACGCGGCGCGGTTGCGGCAGGCGCTCACGCCGCTCGCGCAGGCCTGGGCGGGCGTGGCGGCGGACCCGCCGCCCGCTGCCGCGCTGGACGTAGCGGCGCTGCGGACGGCGCTCGTGCAGCGCCTGGATCCGGCCGAAACCGTGCCCGCCCGGGTGGCCGCGCTGATCACGGCGCCGGCCCGGCTGAACTGGCATCCGGCCGACCCGATCCGCGAGATCATGGCGGCACCGTCGTTCCCGCAGCCGATGTACGCGCCGCTGCGGGACCTGTCCGTGCAGTACGTCATGCCGGGCGCCGACCTCATCCCGAACGACTCGGTCGGCCTGATCCAGGCCAATCACGCCTTCATCGAGGCGTACCTGGTCGGGCTGTCGCATGAGCTGGCCCGCCAGTTGCTGTTCGCCGGCTACCCGACCGACTGCATGGGCACCTATTTCCGGCAGTTCTGGGATGTCAGCGGTTACCTGCCCCAGGCCGGCGATCCGGCTGATCCGCAGGCGCTCGCCGAACTGCTGAAGGACATCCCCCCGATCGTCACCTGGCCGCTCAGCGACGGGCTGGGCCAGCACGAGAACCGCCCGGCGACCGTGCCGGACCCGATCGTGCTCATCGTGCGGGGTGAACTGCTGCGCCGGTACCCGGACGCGGTGATCTACGCGGCGAAGGCGAAGCTCGACGACGGCCAGCGCACGATCGACGACTCCGCCCCGACGCTGCACCCGATCTTCAGCGGGCTGCTGACGCCGGACATGAACTTCTTCGGCTTCAACCTCTCGGCCGCTGCGGCCAGGGGCGGCCAGCCCGGCGCGCCGCAGGGCTACTTCATCGTGTTCCAGCAGCATCCAGCGGGCCCGCGATTCGGCCTCGAGCCATCCGCCGACGGCACCGTGACCCAGTGGGCCGATCTCGCCTGGACGAACTTCGGGTCCGGATCGCCAGGCAGCGGGGCGCCCGGCCCAGCGGCGCCAGATGCAGCAGCGCCAGGCACCAGGGCGGCAGCGCCGGCGGACGCCGGGGCTTCCCTGCTGCCGCCCTACACCAGAGAGCTGCTGGCCTCGTCCACGATGGCGGCCGTGCTGGCCCAGCACCCTGTCCCCCCGTTCCTGTCGGCGAGCGTGCCGCCCAGCGGCACGGCGGTGACCGGGCCGGACGCCGCCTACCAGTGGGGCACCGACGCGGCGCAGACCGCGTACATCACCGCGCGGCTGCCGTTCCGCGTCGGCATCCACGCCGACATGATGATCCCGGAGTCCTGATGAACCGAGCCCGCCAGCCGAGCCCGGCGGCCAGCCGGCGCCTGCTCGGCCAGGACGACCCGAAGGTGACGTCCCTGCCTGCCGGGGTCCCGCTGCTGCTGCTGCCGGTCCGGCTGGAAACCAGGTTCGTCACCGGCTCCGCGGCGGCCCCCGAGCCTGTCCCCGGATCCGCCCCCGCCCCCGGCCCCGGGCCCGGCCTGGCCGCCGCCCGCCCCGCGCCCGCCGAATTGCTGGTGCGCGTCTACCCCGACACGATCAGCACCTCGTCCTTCGAGCCGGAGCTGACCGGCGACGAGGTCGCAGCAGGACAGGCGTACTGGCAGGCCCGGTGGATCCCGGGCGGCGCGCCGCCCGCCGGGCAGGCCCGCGACGCGTGGCAGGCACTGGCGTCGCGTTTCGGCGCGCCGCGCGCGGCCTGGATCGCCGCCGCCATGACGCCGGCCAACCTGGGCAGCGGCGACGCCGATCCCGCCTTCCCCAGCCCCGCTACGCGGGCCAGCTCATACGAGCAGGCCCCCACCGCCCAGGCCCTTCCGGATCAGTGGATAGTCGTGCTCCAGCGCGGCGGCACAACCCGCGCGGTGCTGGGTGGCGTGATCACGGCACCGCTCGCGGTCGGCTTCACCCCGCACGACGGCGCCCTGCCGGACGGCCTGCCGGTCGACGCCGGCCTGCGCTGGCTCGTCGACTTCGCCGCGGCCGAGCAGGCCGGCATGGGCGTGCGCATCCCGCTGGCGGCCGATGAGCAGGCGGGCGGCTTCGACCGTGTCCTCGTCTTCGGCGTGCGTGATGCGGCGGCGGACGGCCCGGGCCACGAGGAACTGCGCACGCTGCTCGACGCGCACCACTACACCGACGGTCTGGCCCTCGTCCCGCAAGGCGCGCCGACCAACAACACCGCTGCTGCGGCGTCCGCCTTCAACGGCGCCGACCCCGGCGCGGTGATCAGCTTCGCGGTCGAGGCCGGCCCTGATCTCAGCGCCGACCCGGCCGCGGACGGCCCGGTGCTCGCGCAGGCTCTCGGGGTTCCCGCCGCTACCTTCAGCCATGTCCGCTACGCCGACGGCTACGGGACCCGGAACGGCGCCGATATGCTCACGGCCCTGTGGCCAGCGACCTTTGGCTACTTTCTCGACCAGATGATGAGCCCGCAGTTCACTGCGAGCCAGCAGGACGCGATCCGTCAGTTCGCGCTCGCGACGGCCCGGCCCCGCGGCCCGGTCGCGGCGCTGCGGGTGGGTATGACCCCGTACGGCGTGCTGCCGACGACGTCGCTGGCCGCTGCCCTGGCGTCGCTGCGCGCAGCGTCCCTGTCCGGCACCGGGCGCGCCCGCGTCATCCTGGCCGAACTCGGGCAGCGGCTGCTGCCCGCGTGGCAGGCGGGGCCGGCGCCGCCCCGCACATCGGGGCAACCGGCGACCCCGACGCCGATCTCGCCCAGGTGCTCGGTATGGATGCCAGCTCACTGGCTTACCGGGGCCGCCGGGTCATAGGCGACGACCTGCTGTGGAACATGATGATCTTCCTGAACGCCGGCCAGGCGCCGACGCAGGAATGGTGGGCGGAGCACCTGGCGCGGGGCCGCGCCCTGCTGGACTCGCTCGGGCTGACGTCCTGGGATCCGCGCGTGATGCACACCGCCATGGGCCGGGACAGCTACCCAGTGCCCTACCCGAGCGTGCTGTCCGGGCCGCTGTCGGAAACCGATCCGCTGGCCGCGGACGCGACGCTGGGCGGCAGCCCGGTGAATTACATCCAATGGCTCGCCCACGCGCCCATGGCGGACGTCTGGGCCGAGAACTACCCGGGGCCGAAGCCCACGTCGATCCTGTACCGGGTGCTGCGGCAGTCGATCCTGCGCGACTACGTGACGCTGGCCGGCCGCGCCCAGGTGGACTCGGGCGTGCTCCAGGCCCGTGCGCTGCGCGAGGTGGAACTGGTCCATCTGCAGTCCGGGGCGCCCACCGTGACCGGGCGCGACATCGTCGAGCGGCCGGTCGCCGCGGGCTCGGCGACGACCTGGGCGGAGTACCTCGACACGATCGGGCCCGCGCCAGAATCCCCGTTTGCGCGGCTGGCGGACCTGCGGGCGAGCATGGACCGGCTCGCGGGGCTGCCGACCGCCGAGCTTGACCGGCTGCTGGGCGAAACCCTCGATGCGGCCAGCCACCGGCTGGACGTCTGGATCACGGCCGTGAGCACGTCGCTGCTCACCGACCAGCGCGCCGCGGCCGTGGCCGCCCGGACGCCTGCGCTGCACCTCGGTGCGTATGGCTGGGTCGAGAACCTCCGCCCGGCGGCGGTGCGGCCGGTGGTGACCGGCCCGGAAGCGGCGGCCGCCGGCCGGCTGGACCGGGCCCGCGAACGGCAGACCCGCGCGCAGCCGGCGCTGGCACCGGTCCGCGTTCCGCACGAGGACAGCGGCGGATACGTCCATGCGCCGTCGATGACCCAGGCCGCCGCCGGGGCCGTGCTGCGCAGCGGCTACCTCAGCCACCGCGGCACCGAGGACGAGGCCGCGCTCGCTGTCGATCTGTCGTCCGGGCGGGTCGCGGCAGCGCTGTGGCTGCTCGCAGGTGTGCGGCAGGGCCTCAGCCTCGGCGCGCTCACCGGCTTCCAGTTCGAGCAGCAGTTGCACGAACAGGACCTCGACCGCTACGTCCAGGCGTTCCGTGACGCGTACCCGCTCGTCGGCACCGAACTGACCGGCACCACGGCGGCCGGCGCGGTGCTACCGCTGTCGCAGGTGGCCGACGGGACGAAACTGCGGGCGGCGTGGCAGTCGGGCGCGCTGGCACCGGGAACATCCTGGGGGCCGGCCTGCCAGCCGCCGGCGATCCGGCTCAGGGGGCCGTCGTGACGATGCTCGAGCAGATCGACGACATGATCGGCGCGCTCAGCGACGTCTCGATCGCGGAGAGCGTCTTCCAGATCATGCGGGGTAACTATGGCCGGGCGGGCGGCATCATGGACGCGGTCTCCCGCGGCGACCACCCGCCCGACCCCGACATCGTCACGACGCCCCGCCCCGGCCTGGACGTGACGCACCGTCTGATGCTGCTGCTCGCCGGGCCACCGCCGCTGCCCCCGGCCTGGGCCGGCGGCACAGTTCGCCCCCGGCAGAAGGCAGAACCCTGGCTGGCGGCCTGGGTCGCGGGACGGCTGCCCGATCCGGCGGCCGTCCGGGCGCTCGTCAGCTGGACGGCGGACGGCCAGCCCGGCACGACGATCGTGACCCTGCGCGACCTCGACGTCGGGCCGCTCGATGTCCTGGCCCTGGCGGACGCCGCGGACCAGCAGCAGCGCGCCGAGCTGGAGAGCCGCATCCTGCTCGCCGCCGGGCTGCCCGCGAGCGCCGAGACGGTTACCCTTACCTTCGCCGCCGGCCAGCTGCCCGCCGGCTCGATCACCTTCCCCGACCTGCTCACCGCAGCGCGCGCGGTCCGCGCGCTGCTGAATTCCGCCCGGCCGCTGGACCTGGCCGCGTTCGCCCTACCGGACAAGGCTCCGGCCAGCGGGTCAGTCAATGTGGCCGAGATCGGGACCCGGGTGCACTCGCTGGTCGCAGACCTGGACGCCGATCTGGACGCGCTCCGCGGCGCGCTGGCGGCCCTGGCCGCCACGCCAGACAGCCAGCCAGCGGCGCCGGCCGTCACGGCCGCGCTGATCACCGTCAGCGGCTACGCGATGCCCACCGCGCTGCCCCGGCCGGGACTCCCGGCCGCTGGCTTGCTCGATCTCGGCGGCCGGGTCGCCGATCAGCTGCAGCGCCGGCGCAGTGCGGTCACCGGCCGCACCGCGACCGTAGCGGACGTGCTCGCCGACGCGCAGGCGGTGCTGGGCGCGGCGGTGCTCGTGTTGCCACACCTGACGCCGCCCGACGCCGCGTCGGTGCGGGCCGCCTTTGCCGGATCGGCCGCGATGCAGGCCGCCGACCCGCAGGCGGTGCGGCGCTGGCTGCTGCAGCTGAGCCATATCAAGCCCGCGGCGCAGCGGCTGGACCTGGCGGTCAGCACGACCCGGCTGCTCGGTGCGGACCGGCCGGTGATCGGCATCGCGCAGCTGCCGTACGCCGCCAACGACCGTTGGCTTGGCCTGCCGCTGTCGCCAGGCAGTCCGCCCAACGGCGGGCGGGTGGCGATTGAGGCCCTGACCACCGGCGACCCAGCGGCCGCCACGGAGTACGCGGGGCTGCTGATCGACGAATGGCTGGACCGGATTCCGTCCAGCACGACAACCGCCGGGGTGGCCTTCCACTACGACGAGCCGAAGGCACGCGCGCCGCAATCGATGCTGCTGGCCGTCTGCCCGGACGGGCGCGAAAACTGGGATCTCGAACTCGTGGCCGCGATCCTGGACGAGACGTTCGAACTCGCGCAGGCACGGGCGGTGGACCTGGCCGCTGTCACCGAGGTGGGCCAGATCCTGCCCGCGCTGTACTTCCCTTTCAACCTGCAGGCCGCCACCCCGGCCACCACGTTCGGAAGGGAGTACCCGGTCGATGACAGCAGCATCGCGCAGCTCCGCTGAGGCGCCGCTCCTGATTCCGTCCATCACGACGTGGACGAGGCTGGAGCCACAGCCACGCGACGCCACCCTGGAGCGCTCCCTGCAGGCGCAGGTGCGGGATCCGCTGTGGTTCCTCACCCGGCAATGGCAGCTCGGCGAGTTCGCCGGCGAGGACGGGGGCTCACCCGTCCAGGCCACGCTCGGCATCGCAACCCGGGCGATCACCGGCTACCGGGCCGGCCCGCCCGGTGGCGCGGTGGTCCCGCTGGAGGCCGCGTCCGCGCTCGAGACGCAGGTGGAGCGCATGCCGGTGCACTTCAAGGTCCGCGGCAGCGTACAGCTGGGCCTGCTGTTCGCCGACCTCGCCACCGACGCGGGCCTGCCCGCCGCGACGGTGGACGTTTTCCGGGCGGCCTTCCCGGTCGCCGCCGACGATCCCGCTCCCGACCTGGCTGGCTCGGATGGGCTGCGGCTGCGGGCACTCGCCGCCGGGCGGGCCATCGACGGCGAGGCGCTGTACCGGTCGGCTCTGGCCGCCTCCGCCGGGCAGCTCCCGGATCCGCCGCTGCCGCCGCAGGCAGCCGACCCAGCGGTCGCGTCGGTCCTCGACACGTTCGTGGCACTGCGCTCGAGCGCCTTCACCGAGCCGGAGAGCAGCGCCTGGCAGCCGGCTGACCTGGATTATGCCTTCGGCATCGAGGCAGCCAGCACGGACGGGGATTCCCTGGTGCTGGAGGCGGACTCGTTCCCTGGCGGTCACCTCGACTGGTACTCGTTCACCACGGGCACGGGCCCGGCCTCGTCGCAGGCGGTGGATCCCGGCTACACCACCACGAACATGCTGCCGGGGCACGTGACCTTCCACGGCATGCCGTCGGACCGCTGGTGGGGGTTCGAGGACGGCAAGACGGACTTCGGCCAGCTGGACGCGGAGCACGTCGATCTGGCCAAGCTGCTGGTGATGGAGTTCGCCCTGGTTTACGGCAACGACTGGTTCTACATCCCGGTGCCGAGCTCCATCGGGACGGTGCAGAACGTCACCACGCTCGTGGTCACCGACACGTTCGGAGAGCGCACCGTAATCCGGCCCGCCGAGCAGTCCCCGGTGCCGGGCAGTGTGCGTCCCTGGTCGATGTTCAAGATCAGCGATGCCTCCGGCGCCGTGGGCGGCTACCTGCTGCTCGCCCCGACTCTCGGGCAGACCGACGACGCCGACCCGATCGAGGAGGTGCTGATCACCCGGGACCCGACGGCGGCGCTGGCCTGGGCGGTGGAACAGACGGTCCAGGGCGCCGCCGACCTAGGCGTCGACGGCTACGAGGGATACCTCACCCGGCTGCGCCAGGAAGGCCAGGCGGCACCGCCCGTCCCGGCGCCGGACATGCCGTCGGTCGCCTACACGCTCGAGCATCCGCCGCCGGACAACTGGATCCCGCTGGTCCCCGTGCTGCCGGCGATCGGGCGTGCAGCAGTGTTCCGCCGGGGCACGATGGACATTCCCGGACCTGGCGGCAGCGTGCTGCAACTCGCCGCCGTGGCCGAGCTGCTGAACCCGGGCCAGCCGTTCTACCTCACCGACCGCGTCGTGACGCCGGTCGGTGTGAGCGCCCAGCGGCGGCTGCGCCGCACCCGGCTGCCGGACGGCAGCACCGTCGCGTGGCTGGCCCAGCGCAGCGGTCCCGGCCGCGGCCTCAGCGCGTCCGGGCTGAAGTTCGATTACCTGCGGGCAAGCACGGCGGCTGACAACGCGGACCGCCGGTAACTTCCGGCTGGACGCTACTGCGCCCGGCGTCGCGCATGAAGGTGCCGATGGCGGCAGCTCCGAAGATGCCCGCCGGTGGCAGCAGGACGAGGGCTGGGAGCTGGTAGCGCCAGGAGAATTCGTACGCGTCCGAAGCGAGCAGCAGGACGATGGCCATGGCCGTGGTGAGCAGGCAGGCAATCGCCGTGGCCAGGTGCTCCCGCCGGCCGACGCCGAGCATGCAGCTGCCCGCCAGGCCCGCCAGCGCGGCCACCGCGAGCAGCGGCCCCGGGGTGTACCCGCCGTGCAGTTGGTAGGCGCGGAGCGCTTCGCCCAGCGGCCGGTTGACCGATGGCTGGCCGCCGCCCGGCCTGATCGAGGCGACATAACGCAAGGTGATCAAGGGCGGATAGGTGGGGTAGGTGGCCTGGAATTGCCAGCGGCTGACCGGCATATCCCCGGGAGCGGTGTTCCTGGTAAGGGCGAACAGTTTGATGAAATCGCGGTGGATGGCGCCCACCACCGCCATCGGCTGCTGCATGACGACCGCGCGCTCGAAACGGTCGGCCATGCCCCCGATCGTCCTGCCCGGCGGCGGCTGGTAGCTCAGCAGCGGACCTGAGGGATCGCCGACCAGGCCATCGATACCCAGGGTGCCCACCACCTGCGGTGCTGGGCACAGGCTCTGCTCATCTGGTGGCAGCCTGAGCGTCGCGCAATCGGCCGCGGCGGCCGCGCGCCCGTAGAAGGCATACAAATTCCGCTGGGTGAAGGAGAACTGGCCCGACACCCCGAACTGAACTAGCAGGTAGACCAGCACCGGGATGATGAACCCGGCCGTGAGCAGCGCGCTTTTGGCCAGCCGCTGCCACCGCAGCGCGCGCGCCAGCAGGAAGGCCACCGCCGGGACGATCAGGACGGCACCGACCTGCCGGACGTCAACGGCCACGCCGAGGGCCAGGCCAGCCAGGCCCACCAGCCAGGCGCCCGGGTCGCGGCGCCACAGCAACAGCGTGAGACCCGCCACGATGAGCGCCTCGAACAGCACATCCGGCATGATCGTCTGCTCGGCCTGCAGCTGATAGCCGTCCAGCAGCACGGGCGCGGCCGCCAGCGCGGCCGCCCAGCGCCACATGCCGCGGCGAAGCAGCACCGTATAGAGGGAGAAAGCCATGCCCAGGCCCAGGATGTGCTGGGCCGCCGCGACCACAGCCAGTCCGCCAGCGCGCTGCAGCGGCCACAGCAAGACCAGGTAACCAAGAGGATCCAGGCTTGAGTCGCCGTGCAGGTACCGGTACGTGTCGATGTAGACCAGCGCCGGGCTGTAGGCGACCTGGGTCAGGATCCGCAGCGACAGCCCGGCGGAGAACACCAGCGTGAACAGCCAGTGCCGGCGGGCGGCCGCGCAGGCAGCCATGAGCAAGCCAGACATCCCCTGGTCTGTGTTCTTCACCCTGCCGAGAGTCGCTGGCCCGCTGGGCTCCGTGGCGCCCGCCGCGCACTTCGTCACTAAACCGTCACAAATCGGCCGTGCCGCGGCGCAGCCACGTCCGCCCCTCCATCCGCGGTAGCGTCCCGCGTTGCCCTCATGGGCTTTCTTGGCCGATGCTGTTCCCTGGGAAGCGAGGGCGGGCGTCATGCGGCTGCGGGCACGGATCATTCTGCTAATGGCGGTGGCCGCCATTTCCCTGGGCGGCGTCACCGCCTGGGCGTTCGCTGCCGCGTCCGCAGGACACGGCCGCCGTCCCAGGCCCACCCCACCGGCGGTGGCCGTGTCCCGGGCCCGGGAACCCGCCAGGCCGTCCCCCTCCCCCGCCCCGGCCCGGCCGGCCGCCAGCCCGGTCATCGCGGTGGCTGGCGCCCCCCATGGCGTGCGGGCCAAGGGCGCGATCATGGTCGACGCGGCTACCGGCCAGGTGCTGTGGGGCCGGGACGTGGCCACCGAACGGCCGATGGCCAGCGTGACGAAGGTGATGACCGCGCTGCTGGTCCTGCAGCGCGGCGGCCTCGGCCGCGAGATCCGGGTGCCGAAGGCGGCCTTCGACTACGCCTGGAAGTACGGTGGCGAAACCGCGGCGCTGCGCCCCGGGGACGTGCTCACCACCCAGGAACTGCTGGCGGCGCTGCTGCTGCCGTCCGGAGCGGATGCGGCCTACACCCTCGCGAACGCCTACGGCCCCGGCCTGGACGCCTTCATGGCCCAGATGAACGCGGCCGCCGCGCGGATGGGCCTGCGGCACACCCATTTCACCTCACCGGACGGGCTGCCCTACCCGACCGGGAAGTCCACCTATTCCACGCCGTCCGATCTGGTCAAGCTGGGCCTCGCGGCCATGCGCGTCCCGGCCCTCCGGTCGATCGTGGACCGGCCGTTCTATCACCTGCCGAAGGGGCCCGGGCATCACTCCTACTGGTGGGACAACACTGACCCGCTGATCGGCTCCTATCCGGGCGCGACCGGAATCAAGACCGGGTACACCGACCAGGCCGGGCACTGCCTGCTGTTCGAGGCGGTCCGCGGCGGCCGGGCGCTGATCGGGGCGGTCCTGGACAGCCCGGCCACCGGCCCGGCGGCGGGCGCTCAGGACGCCGGGCGGATGCTGGACTGGGGCTTCCGGCTGGCTCGCACCGGCTGACCGGCATCCCGGCGGGCAGCCTGCGGCCCAGTCAGGAGCGGAAGGTCAGCGCGCGAACTCCTGCGCGGCCCGGGCCGCCGCGCACGGGGCGCACAACGGCACGTCCACCTCGCCCAGGAAGTCCGAGCTGTGATGCCCGTTGATCACCGCACCGAACATCTCGCAGATGCCGTGATCGGTGGGGTGCGCCCGGGAACAGAAGCACAGGCACGGCCGTATCCGCATCGCCTTCTCGGCGCGGTCCAGCACCGCCCGGACCTCGGGGCGGTTCGCCACCTCGGCGACCGCAGTATCGAAGGCCGGCCGGATGCGCTCCAGCGCATCGGTCACGGCCTGCCCGACCCGGCGGCCGACCTCCGCCAGGGTCTCGGCCAGATCGGTATCCCTGTCCTCGCCCACGGCCCCATCTTCGCACCGACAAACGCCCAGTTCCAGGGGCACACCGCGGATCTCGTCCCGTTCCGGGCCGAGCGGCACAGCCGCCGCCGTCCGCAAGTCGCTCCCGGCGGGGTGGCCCGGCTGCCGCGCAGCGGCCAGAATGCGGGTTATGAAGTCCGCGCGGCAGACCGCGGAGACAGCACCGGCATCAGGGCAGGCCGTCGCCGGGGCCTGGTCTCGGCGGGCCGGCGTGGCCGGCGGCGCGGTGCTGGCCGGGCTGCTGTTACCGGCCTGCGCACCGCACGGGGCCTGCCCGATGTACCGGGTCGCCAGCGGCGCCACCGTTGACCCGGCGCCGTTCGTGGCGGCCCATCCGCAGGCCAGCACGCTCTGCGCGACTGGCAGCGGCTGCGTCCCGGCCGGCCCCGATGCCCGCCCGGGCGTCCTGCGGATTCCCGTGACCGGGCCCGGCACGCTGCGGCTGCACCTCACCGTGCGTACCCGGGCCGGCACCATCCTGCTGAGCGTGACAGCCCAGGTACCGGTCCGCCACCATGTCATCGATGCCGCCTGCGGCATCACCGCCGACCTTGGCTCGGTCACCATTACCCGGACCGGAGCCCTGCGGCTGCGCTGACCGCACCGCCCGGGCGGCAGGCCGCGACGAGTGCCAGGTCCACCGCCCAGCGGCGCACGCGGCGGCCATGCCGGCGGTAACAGCCGGGCACGCGGGCCGGCCCGGTTCCCGGGCGAGGCCTCAGCCGTAGAAGAGGCGTTCCATGACGGCGCGGGCCCGGCGGGCGGTGCGCCGGTAGTCCTCGGCCAGGTCCTGGCCGCCGTCGGGCGGGTAGCCGAGAATCCTGGCCACCGCGCCCAGCTCGGACTGCTTGGCGGGCAGAACATCCGAGGGGCGCCCGCGGAGCAGGACGACCGCGTTCCGGACCCGGGTCGCCAGCCGCCAGGACGCGGCCAGCGCCGCTGCGTCGCCGCTGCTGATCAGCCCGGCCTGCTCGGCCGCGGCCAGCGCGGCCAGCGTACGCGTGGTCCGCAGCCCGGCATGCTCATGGGCATGCCGCAGCTGAAGGAGCTGGACCACCCACTCCACGTCGGACAGGCCACCGGGGCCGAGCTTGAGGTGCAGGGCAGGGTCAGTGCCACGGGGCATCCGTTCGGCTTCCATCCGGGCTTTGAGCCGGCGGATCTCCCGCACCGCGTCGGCGGGGATGCCGTCCGTGGGGTAGCGGATGCTGTCCGCCATCGCCCGGAAGCGGCCGCCCAGCTCCCGGTCCCCCGCCGCCGGGTCCGCCCGCAGCAGCGCCTGCGCCTCCCAGGCCAGCGACCAGCGCCGGTAATAGGCCCGGTAGGAAGCGAGCGTCCGGACCAGCGGCCCCTGGCGGCCCTCCGGCCGCAGCCCGGGGTCGATCTCCAGCGGTGGGTCCGGCGCGGGCTGGGCGAGCAGCCGGCGCATCTCCTCAACGACCGCGTGCGCGGCCCGGGCCGCCGCCTGCTCGTCCGCGCCGGGCAGCGGATCGTGCACGAACATCACGTCCGCGTCGCTGCCGTAGCCCATCTCCCGGCCGCCGAAGCGGCCCATGCCCACCACGCACACCCGGGTGGCCAGCGGCCCGTCCTCCCGCTCGGCGTGGCGGATGGCCGCGTCGAGCGCCCCGCCGATGGTGACCGCCGTGATCACCGTCAGGGCCTCGCTGGCCTCCTCCACCGAGATCAGCCCGAGCAGATCGGCCGCGGCGGTGCGGAGCAGTTCCCGGCGCCGCAGCGCGCGGACCGCCCGGGCCGCCTCGTCGGCGCTGACGTGCCGGCTGACCACGGCGGCCGCCTCGGCGTGCAGCGCCGCCGCCGGGCGCGGGGCGAGCTGCTCGCTCGAGGCGAGCAGGGCCACCGTGTCCGGCGCCCGCATCAGCAGGTCGGTGGCGTAGCGGCTGGACGCGAGCAGCCGGGCCATCCGGCGGGCCACGTTGGTGTCGTCCCGGAGCAGCCGGAGGTACCACGGTGAGTCGCCGAGCGCGTCACTGACCTGGCGGAAGGCGAGCAGCCCGGCGTCCGGCTGGGCCGCGTCCGCGAACCATTCCAGCATCACCGGCAGCAGCGTCCGCTGGATCGCCGCCCGCCGGGACACTCCCGAGGTGAGCGCCTCGAGGTGCCGCAGCGCGCCCGCCGGGTCGGCGTAGCCCAGGGCCTCCAGCCGCGTCCTGGCCTCGTCCCGGGTCAGCCGGACCGCGTCCGTCGGCAGCCGGGCCACCGCCTCCAGCAGCGGCCGGTAGAAGAGCTTCTCGTGCAGCCGGCGGGCCTCCCGGGCGTGCTGCCGCCATTGGGCCATGAGCTCGGCGGCCGGGTCGGCACGGGACGGCGGGGCGGGCGCGGCCGCCCCGCCGCGGGTCCGGGCGCGGCGCAGCGCCCGGCCCAGCCTGCGCAGGGCGGCGGGATCCTCAGGGAGGGTGTGAGTGCGGCGCAGCTGGCGGAGCTGCAGCAGGTGCTCCACGGTGCGCAGGAAGCGGTAGGCGGCGGCCATGGCGGCGGCGTCCTCCCGGCCCACGTAGCCGCCCTTGGCCAGGGCGGCCAGCGCTGGGAGGGTGCCCCGGTCCCGCAGCGTGGCATCGGTCCGGCCGTGCACCAGCTGGAGCAGCTGCACGGCGAACTCGATGTCGCGCAACCCACCGGGACCGAGCTTGAGCTGGCGCGGCGCCTCGCCCGGGGCCAGGTTGCCGATCACCCGGCGGCGCATGGCCTGCACGTCGGTCACGAAATTCGGCCGCCGCGACGCCTGCCACACCAGTGGGCTGAGGGCCGCCAGGTAGTCCTCCCCCAGCTCCCGGTCACCGGCCACCGGCCGGGCCTTGAGCAGGGCCTGGAACTCCCAGGTTTTGGCCCAGCGCTCGTAGTAGGCCCGGTGGCTGGCGAGGGTGCGGACCAGCGGCCCGTCCCGGCCCTCCGGCCGCAGGTTCGGGTCGACCGGGAACAACGCGCCCTCCGCCGTGGTCTGGGAGCAGACCCGGATCACCCCCGCCGCCAGCTGGGTAGCGGTCCGCAGCGCCCCGGGATCGTCGGAGCCGGTCAGGAAGATGACGTCCACGTCGCTGGCGTAGTTGAGCTCCCGGCCGCCGCACTTGCCCATCGCGATCACCGCGAGCCGGGCGGGCGGCGCGTTGCCCGGGAGCTGTGACCGGGCGATGGCCAGCGCCGCTTCCAGGGCCGCGGCCGCCAGGTCAGCGAGTTCGGCGGCGGTCTCGTCCATCGTCACCGCACCGGTCAGGTCCCGGGCGGCCAGGTGCAGCAGCCGGCGCCGGTAGGCCGCGGGCAGCGCGGTACCTGGATCGCCGCCCGGCACGGCGGCGGGATCGGCCACCGGCTCGGCGTCACCGGGGCGCGCACCAACGGCCCGGAGCAGCTCAGCGCGCAGCTCCGGGGCAGCGGCCCCGCGCAGCGCATCCGGCCCGCCCAGCACCTGCCAGTCGCCGGGGTGGCGGGCCAGATGGTCGCCGAAGGCGGTGCTGGCGCCGAGCACCGCGGTGAGCCGGGCGCACAGTCCGGCATCCGCCCGCAACGCCTCGACCAGGCCGGGGTCTCGGGGCAGCCGCGCCAGCGCGGTCAGTGCGAGGTCAGGATCCGCGGCCGAGGCGAGCGCGCTGAGCAGCCCGGCGTCGGCACCCTCGGCGTCCAGGTCCAGGTCATCGCGGATGATCCGTCCGGCCCGGGTGGCATCGGCGAATCCCATCCGGGCCAGCCGCCCGGCCGGCGTGGTTCTCCGGCGTACGCTCACCCCTGCACGGTAACGGAGCGGGGCCGGAGGAGCCGCCCGGGACGGGAGGCGGAGTGGGGATCGCGGGGGCGGGAACCGACCAGACCGGAGGGTTCCCCGGCCTAGCCGGGGGGGAGTGCTAGGTCCGGGGAACCCTCTGGCTCCCTAACAGAAGCCGGGAGGCTCCGGCGCCGGGGCCGTCAGGGACGGCCCCGGCAGGGGGTGCACCGGGGGGGGTAGGTGCACAACGGATAGTCTCCGCCCGTCCGGTAACGTCCCGGTAGCGTCGGTTAGGACGCGGATTGTCAAGCCCCGACTGCCTGGCCGGCCCGCAGGCGGCCGCCCAGTCCGGCGGCGCCGGCCGCCGGAATGCTCCCGGGCTGCGGCGGCACTTCACCCAGCAGCCGGTTGCGGACCTGCTCCGCGTCGGCGTGGTTGAGTTCTTCGAGGATGCTCAGCGCCGTCTGCCAGGCGTCCCGGGCCAGCTCCGGCTCGCCGCTGGCGTGGTACGCGTCGCCCAGGTGCACCAGCATCGTGGTCTGGTAGTAGCCGGGCCCGATGGTGCGCAGCGCCGTCTGCAGGCAGCCGATGGCCTCCTCCAGCCGTCCCAGGTGGAACAGCACGTAGCCCACGCTGTCCCAGGTGGCCGCCTGGTTGAGCGGGTCCCCGTGTCCCTGGTACATGCCGAGGGCCTGCTCGCAGTACTCCAGGGCCTGTTCGTAGTCGCCGAGCTTGGCGTGCATCCAGCCCACGGCGTTGAGCATCCGCGCCTGGCCCGGCTCGTCGCCCTCTTCCCGGTACAGGTCCAGGGACCGCACCGCGTGCCCCAGCGCCTCGGCCAGCCGGCCCTGCGCGTCGGCCAGCAGCATGATCTCGTTGTGCGCCCGGGCCTGGCCGAGCCGGTCCCCGTCCCGCCGGTGCAGATCCAGCGCCTGACGGCAGTACTCCCGCGCGTCGGTGAGCAGCCCGAGCCGGCCGTAGGTCGCACCGAGGTCGCGGCAGGCGTGCGCCTGCCCGGCCAGATCCCCCAGCCGCCGCGCAGCCGCCAGCGCGGCCTGCTGGATGGTGACCTGGTCATGCCAGTACCCGGCCCGGTCGAACAGCAGCCACACCGCCCACGGCAGCTGCCACGCGTACGTGTCGAAACCCACCTGATCGGCCAGCGCGATCGCCGCCAGCAGCACCTGATGCTCAGTGCGGAACCAGGTCAGCGCCTCACTGACCGAGGGCAGCAGCTCCGGGCTGACCCCGGGCGCCGCCGGGGCCAGCGTCACGTACGCCCGGTTGGGGTTGAGGGCCAGGCTGCCGGAGTAGGCCGAGTGCAGGTAGTGGCCGAGCACCCGGTGCACGGCGGCGCGCCGGTCGGCTTCGGTATCGGTGGTCTGGGCCAGGTCGGCGGCGTAGGCGCGGAGCAGGTCGTGGAAGGCATACCGCCCCGGGGCGTGCTCGGCGATCAGGTGCGCATCCGCCAGCTCGGCCATCATCGCCGCGGCCCGCGGCAGCGCCAGCCCGGCCAGGCTGGCCGCTGCCGCGATGCTGAAGTCCGGGCCCGGATGCAGCCCCAGCAGCCGGAACAACCGCACCGCGGCCAGGTCGCTGAGCTGCGCGCACGACCACGAGAACACCGCCCGGACGCTGGCCACCGGGTCCCCGGCATCCAGCGCATCCAGCCGCCCCTGCGCATCGGCCAGCTCCCGGGCCAGCGCCGCCAACGGCAGCAACGGCCGCGCCGCCGCCCGCGCCGCCACGATGCTCAGCGCGAGCGGCAGCCGCGAACACAGCTCGATCAGCTTGCTGGCCGCCTCCGGCTCCCCCGCCGCCCGCGACCCCAGCCGCCCCGCCAGCAGCTCATGCGCCTCGCCCGTGCTCAGCACGTCCAGCTGGACCAGCGCCGCACCCTCGGTGGCCGCCAGCCCCGGCAGCCGGGCCCGGCTGGTCACCAGGACCAGGCACGCCGCGCTGCCCGGCAGCAACGGCCGCACCTGCGCCGCATCACGCGCGTTATCCAGGATCACCAGCACCCGCCGGCCCGCCAGCACACTGCGGTACAGCGCCGCCTGCGCCTCCACACTGTCCGGGATCTGCTCCTCACTCATCCCGAACGCCCCCAGGAACCAGCGCAGCGCATCAGCCGGCTCCACCGGCCGGCCGGACGGCCCGAAACCACGCAGGTTCACATACAGCTGCCCATCCGGGAACTCCCCCGCCACCTGGTGCGCCCAGTGCACCGCCAGCGCCGTCTTGCCCGCCCCAGCCATCCCACCGATGACCAGGATCTTGACCGAGCGGGAGGCGGCGGCGTCCCGCCGCCAGGTGTTCAGCTCGGCCAGTTCGGCGCTGCGGCCCGCGAAGTGCGCCACCCCGGCCGGCAGCTGACGCGGCACCACAGCGGTCTCGGGCCGGGATGAACCCGCGCCGGCGGCGGGACCGGCCGCCCGGCCCGCCCCGGGCGCGGCATCCGCCACCGCCCGCTGGCGCCCGGTTGCCGCCGCTCCTTCCGCGCTGGCCGGGCCGGCCTCGCGTTCGCCGCCGACCAGCCGGGCCGCCGCCCTGACCTGGGTGGAGCCGTCCGTGTCCGGCCCGGCCGCGCGGATCCGCGCCTGGCCGGCCCGGGTCGCGGCGGCGTCACGGACCGCGGTGGCGGCCCCGTGCCGCCGGGCGGGCGGCTGGCTCTCCGCACCAGGTGACCCCGCCGGGCCAGGCGTCCGGCCGGGGCAGGCCCGTCAGCGGCGGCCCGGCCGCACCGTCGCCCTCGCTCGCGGACCCGGGCGCCACCCCCGGCGCGGCCAGGGCCGGATCGCCAGCCAGGATGCCCACGTGCAGGTCGCGCAGCTCCCGGCCGGGCTCAACGCCCAGTTCATCGACCAGCATCCGGCGGGTGCGCTGGTAGGCGGCCAGGGCCTCGGCCTGGCGGCCGCAGCGGTACAGGGCCAGCATGAGCTGGGCGTGGAAGCGCTCGCGCCACGGATGGTCGTGGGCCAGCTGGGTGAGCTCGGCCACCAGCTCAGCGTGACGGCCGAGGGCCAGCCCGGCGTCCATCCGCCATTCCTGGGCCTGCATCCGCAGCGCGTCGAGCCGGGGCACCTCGGCCGTGATGAGCGCGTTGGAGGGCACGTCGATCAGCGGGTTCCCGCGCCACAGGCTGAGCGCCTCGCCAAGGACCTCCCAGGTCCGGCCGGCGCTGGCCGCGGCGTCGCCCTGCCGGGCCGCCTCGCCGCCCTGCGCGCACAGCGCCGTGAAACAGAGGGCGTCGACCTCGGCGGGCACGGCTTCCAGCGCGTAGCCGGGATCGCGGGTGATGATCCGGCCCCCGGCCACCGGCCCGAGGACCTGGCGGAGCCGCTTGACGTAGTTGCGAATGGCCACCCGGGCGCCCGAGGGAGGCGCGCCATCCCAGATGACCTCGCCCAGCTCGTCGTAGGAGGCTACCTGCCCAGCACGGAGGGCCAGCGCGGCAAGGATCACCCGCTGCTTAGGGGCCGGGACCGTTACCTCAGTCCCGCCAGCTCGGACTATTAATGGCCCGAGCACTCCCACCCAGAACACCGTGCCGCATCCCCGATCCGTGTCCCCACTCGCCGCCCGCCCGCCAGTTCCCGCCCCACTCCCGGCCAACCGTCACAGCACCGGCAGGTAACGGTCCAGCTCGAACTGCGTGACCTGGTGCCGGTACTCGCGCCACTCAGCGCGCTTGTTGCGCAGGAAGAAGTCGAAGACCTGCTCGCCCAGTGCCTGCGCCACCAACTCGCTGTCCTGCATCGCGTTGACCGCCTCATCCAGGCTCTGTGGCAGCGGCGAGATGCCCAGCGCCCGGCGCTCGGCCGAGGTGAGCGCCCACACGTCGTCCTCCGCACCCGGCGGCAACTCGTATCCGGCCTCGATTCCCTTCAGCCCCGCTTCCAGGATCACCGCGAACGCAAGGTATGGGTTGCAAGCTGAGTCTACCGAGCGAAACTCGACACGGGTGGCATTTCCCTTCTGCGGCTTGTACATGGGGACACGGACCAGGGCGGAACGGTTGTTGTGACCCCAGCAAATGTAGGCGGGTGCCTCCCCGCCGGCCCCGGCCGTCCGCTCCGCCGCGCCCCACAGGCGCTTATAGGAGTTCACCCACTGGTTACACACCGCGGTGATCTCGGCGGCGTGCCGGAGCAGCCCGGCGATGAAGGCCCGGCCGAGCTTGGACAACTGGAATTCCGCACCCGGCTCATAAAAGACATTGCGGTCACCCTCGAAGAGCGACATATGGGTGTGCATACCCGAGCCGGGATACTCGGTGAACGGCTTGGGCATAAAGGACGCGTACACCCCCTGCTGGAGCGCGACCTCCTTCATGACCAGCCGGAACGACATGATGTTGTCCGCGGTGGTGAGGGCGTCGGCGTAGCGCAGGTCGATCTCCTGCTGGCCGGGGGCTCCCTCATGGTGGCTGAACTCCACCGAGATCCCCATGCTCTCCAGCATCTGGATGGACACGTGCCGGAAGTCGTGCGCGACGCTGTGCGGCGTGTGGTCGAAGTAACCGCCGGTGTCGATCGACACCGGCTTGCTGCCGGGGGCAGGCTTCTCCTTCAGCAGGAAGAACTCCACCTCGGGGTGGGTATAGAAGGTGAAGCCGAGGTCGGCAGCATGGCTCAGGGCCCGCTTGAGCACGTAACGCGGGTCGGCGTAGGACGGTGAGCCGTCGGGCATCCGGATGTCGCAGAACATCCGGCCGACCCCCGACGCCTCGCCGCGCCAGGGCAGCAACTGGAAGGTGGAGGCGTCCGGCCTGGCCAGCATGTCGGCCTCGTAGACGCGGGCGAAGCCCTCGATCGCCGACCCGTCGAACCCGATGCCCTCGGCGAATGCGCCCTCCAGCTCGGCAGGAGCGACCGCGACCGACTTGAGGTACCCGAGCACGTCGGTGAACCACAACCGGACGAAGCGGATATCCCGCTCCTCCAAGGTGCGGAGGACGAACTCTTCCTGCCTGTCCATGACAGCCTGTCCTTGCTGGTCAGCGGCTTTACCTGCGTGGATGCGGGCAGCACAGCATATCGGCTGACCTATGCCTGCCCCGGGCGCCAGTGTCTCGCGACCGTGTTACCGGGAAGTTACAAGGTCCCGGTGAGTCTACTCGCTGCCGTCCCGGCCAGCCAGTGCGCGAGTCGGGCGGTAACGGGCCCGTCAAGCTACTGAGGGTCTCCCCGAGCCGGTGATCCCGGCGGGCTCCGGGGGCCCTCCCCCGGTCATCCTGGGGGTTCCGGGGGGTCGTCCCCCGGGCCATACAGTGGCTGTGTGACGACGCTGCGAATCGCTCTGGCCCAGGTGAACTCGACCGTCGGCGATCTGGCCGGCAACACCGCGACGGTGCTGGACTGGGCCCGCCGCGCCGCCGGGGCCGGCGCCGATCTCGTGGTGTTCCCGGAAATGATGCTCACCGGGTACCCGGTGGAAGACCTCGCGCTGCGCGCCTCGTTCGTGGCCGCCTCGCTGGGCACGCTGGAAGAGACCGCCCGGCAGCTCGCGGCCGACGGCCTCGGCGGCCTGGCCGTCGTCACCGGCTACCTGGGCCGCCGCGCCGGGGGCACGCCGCGCGCCGGGGAGCCGGCCGGCGCGCCGCAGAACGCGGCGGCCCTGCTCTACGCCGGCGCCGTCGCGGTCACCACGGCCAAGCACCACCTGCCGAACTACGGCGTGTTCGACGAGTACCGGTACTTCGTGCCCGGCGACCGGCTGCCGGTGTTCCGGATGCCGGCCGGACGCGGCCGGGCGGCGGTGGACGTGGCCATCGCGATCTGTGAGGACCTGTGGCAGGACGGCGGCCCCGTGGCCGTCACCCGGCAGGCGGGAGCGGGCCTGCTGGTGGTACCGAACGCCTCCCCCTACGAGCGCGGCAAGCACGAGGCCCGGCTGCAGCTGTGTGCCCGGCGGGCCCGTGAGTCGGGGGCCGCGCTGGCCTACGTGAACATGATCGGCGGCCAGGACGAGCTGGTGTTCGACGGTGACTCGATCATCGTGGACGCGGCCGGCGAGCTGGTGGCGCGCGGCCCGCAGTTCGAGGAAATGCTGCTGCTGGCCGACCTCGACCTGCCCGCCGCGGGCGACGGGGTCCCGGGCCAGGACACCCCCGCTGACGCCGGTGACGGCACGGCGATGACCGTGCACCGGGTCACCCTGCCCGCGGTGCCCGGGCCGGCCGCCGTGGCGGCCGGCCCGGGCACCGCCCCGGCTGACCTGGTCCGCCGGGCGCTGACCCGCCGCGGCCTGACCCCGCATTACCCAGTGCCGCAGGAAGGGACCCCGGCGGATCTGACGGGAACGCCGGCGGGCCAGGCGGAGCCGCCAGGAGCGGCCCGCGAGGAGCTGGCTTCGCTGCAGCCCACCACGCCGCCCGGCGCGGTCTGGCAGCAGCCCGCGCCTGCCGCCGGCCCGGACCCGGACCGCCCGCCGGTCTGGCCCCGGCTGGCGCCGCTGGCGGAGGTGTACGCCGCGCTGGTCACCGGCGTGCGCGACTACGTCCGCAAGAACGGCTTCCGCTCGGTGATCCTCGGCCTGTCCGGCGGGATCGACTCCGCGCTGACCGCCACCATCGCCGCGGACGCGCTCGGGCCGCAGCGGGTGCACGTGGTGCTGATGCCCAGCCGCTACTCCTCCGAGCATTCGGTCAGCGACGCCGACGACCTGGCCAAGCGCCAGGGACTGCAGGCCCGGACGGTGCCCATCGCCGCGATGGTGGACGCATTCCAGGCGGAGCTGGAGCTGACCGGGCTGGCCGCGGAGAACCTGCAGTCCCGGATCCGCGGCGTGATCCTGATGGGGCTGAGCAACGCGGCGGGCCACCTGGTCCTCACCACCGGCAACAAGAGCGAGATCGCCACCGGGTACTCGACGCTGTACGGCGATTCGGCGGGGGGCTTCGGCCCGATCAAGGACGTGCTCAAGACGCTGGTCTGGGACCTGGCCCGGTGGCGCAACGAGCAGGCCCGGCGGCGCGGCGAGACCCCGCCGATCCCGGAGAACTCGATCACCAAGCCGCCCAGCGCCGAGCTCGCTCCCGGCCAACTGGACACGGACACGCTGCCCGACTACGCGGTGCTCGACGCGCTGCTGGATGACTACGTGGAACGGGACCTGGGCGCG
Source organism: uncultured Actinomycetes bacterium (assembly GCA_963837515.1). Taxonomy (GTDB): domain Bacteria; phylum Actinomycetota; class Actinomycetes; order Streptosporangiales; family Streptosporangiaceae; genus RYN-230. Next base: position 1,429,021 of record CAWINT010000002.1, on the reverse strand, counting down.
GCCGGGCTCATCGCCGCCGGGCACGATCCCGGGCTGGTGGACCGGGTGATCCAGCTGGTGGACCGGGCGGAGTACAAGCGGCGGCAGTACCCGCCCGGGCCGAAGATCACCCCCCGGAACTTCGGCCGCGACCGGCGGCTGCCGATCACCAACCGGTGGCGCGAGCCGCACCCGGCGGTCAGCTGAGCAGCAGCACGGCGTAGCAGGCAAGCCAGTGCTCGACCATGTAGTCGTCCCCGGCCACGTGCGGCAGCGCGGCCTCGGCGTGCGCCCGGGCGGCGGCGAGCGCCGGGCCGGCCCGCGAGTCGCCGGCGGGCAGCGCCTCGGCGATCCGGCGCCAGCACCACGCCCGGCTCGCGTTCAGGCCGTGCAGGTGGGCGATCTGCCCGTCGCTGGCGTCGGACACCACGACCGGGGTGAACAGCGGCCCGGGCTGGCCGCCGGCGATGCCCGGCAGGAACACCGACAGCCAGCTGCTGAACTCCGGCTCCGGCAGCACCTGGGCCATCAGTTCGGCCTCGGTGAGCGCGGGTGACAGGAAGTCCTGGCCCGAAGGCTCCCAGCTCCCCGGGTACAGCATGTCGCCGCTGAACCACTGCTGCGCCTTCCCGGTGACCGCGCCGAGCAGGGCGCCATCACCGGCGGCGGCCCGCAGCCGCGCGTAGGGCAGCGCCCGGGCCAGGCCGAACGCGCTGTTGCCGTGCACACCGTGCCGCACCGGGTAGGTGGCCTTGCGCAGCCAGGCCAGGAAGGCGGCGGTGACCACGTCGGCCAGGGGCGCCAGCGCCGACGCCCACCGCGGCCCGTCCGGGCCGCCCACGGCGGCGCACTCAGCGGCGAGCGCCAGCGCCCAGCCCCACCCGTACGGGCGCTCGGCGAGGCCGCTGGGGCTGCCGATGAAGTCCGCCTCGGCGGCCAGCGCCACCGGGCTGAACTGGCTGTCCAGGGCGCTGCGGATGTCGGCGGCGGGCACCACGTCGGCGGCCACCCGGAGCAGCCGGGCCAGCAGCCAGTGCATGGCCACGCTCGAATGCCAGTCGTAGCTGCCGTAGAACACCGGAGTGCGGGCCCGCGGCCGGTACGGGTAGTCCCCCGGCGCCGACATCGTGTGGTAGACGCCGGAGGGGAATTCCCGGCGGATGTTGGCCAGCGCCACGGCCGCGTAGCCAGCTGCCCCGGCCCGGAGCAGCGCGTCCCAGTCCGGCATCGGTTCCACGCTGCCGCACGTTACAGGTCGGCATGGCCCGACACACAGGTGCGCGCCGGCCCGCCCACCCAGATCTGGCCGGACGGGTCCTGGGTGATGTGCACCCGGCCGGCCCGGCCCAGCGCGGTGCCCTGCCGCGCGACGTAGGGGGCGGTGGCCCGCCCGGTGCCGAGCAGCCACTGCGCCAGCGAGGCGTTGAGGCTGCCGGTGACCGGGTCTTCGCCGGTCCCGTTGATCAGCGGGGTGAACGCCCGCACCTCGAAGGCTTCCGGCGCGCCCGGCGGGTAACGGCCGGCCACGCCGATGTCCAGGTCGCCCGGGCCGGGCCGCAGGCCCAGCACGGCCGCCGCGCTGGGCAGCAGCACGGCCACCCAGCCGGGGCCGTTGTCGGCCCAGGCCAGGTCCACCAGGTCGGCCCGGCGCAGGCCGAGTTGCGCGGCGATCCGGCCGGCCAGTTCCTCGTCCACCGGGCCGGATCGCAGCAGCGGTGGCGCGGCGAAGGCCAGCCGCCCGGCCTCCCGGCGGATCGGGATGAGGCCGGCCGCACACTCCTGAACGACCCGCCCGGGGTCGGCTGACGTCCCGCCGGCCTCGAGCCAGGCGTGGCAGGTGCCGAGCGTGGGGTGACCGGCGAACGGAAGTTCCGCGGCCGGGGTGAAGATCCGCACCCGGTAGTCCGCGTCCGGGCTGGTGGGCGGCAGCACGAACGTGGTCTCGGACAGATTCGTCCAGTTGGCGAACTGCTGCATGGCCTCGCTGCTCAGGCCGCCGGCGTCCAGCACGACCGCGACCGGGTTGCCCCGGTACGGCTCGGTGGTGAACACGTCAACCTGGCGGAACGGACGTCGCATGGCCGCGAGTCTGCCACGCCGGTGGCGGGTCAGCCGGTGGCGGGTCAGCCGGTGGCGGGTCAGCCGGTGGCCAGCCCGCGGAGCAGTTCGTCCACCACCCGCTCGGCGTAGTCCGCGGACACCGCCTCCGGCTCGTGCTTGCCGCGGGCCACCACCGCCCCGGTCAGCATGAACAGGGCCGCGTCCACGTCGGTGTCCGGCCGCAGTTCGCCGCCCGCCACGCCGCGGCGCAGCACCGACCGGATCACCTCGCGGCGCGGCTCCACCACCGTCTCGGTATAGCGGGCCAGCAGCCGGGGGAACTTCGACCCCTCCCCCAGCAGCAGGGCGAACTGCCGGGCCCGGCGCGGGTCGGCGTAGTCGGCGGCCATCGCGGCCAGCAGCGCCACCAGGTCGTCCCGGACCGACTCGCCGCGCGGTTCCGGCAGCGGGGTCTTCAGCGCGGTCAGCGCGGTCAGCAGCAGATCTTCCTTGCCCGGCCAGCGCCGGTAGATGGTGGCCTTGCCCACGCCGGCCCGGGCGGCCACGTCCTCGATGCACAACCCCTCGACGCCATGCTCCGCGAACAGGTCGAGCGCGGCCTCGATGATCGCCCGGTCGGCCTGCTCGCTGCGCGGGCGGCCGGGACGGCGGTGCTCCGCCGCCGTCCCGGCATCCGCCGTGTACATGCGCTCAGCCCTCCGTGACGGCCTCGGCGGCCATCGCGGCCGGGGCCTCCACGGCGGCGCTGTCGGCCGCCGCACCGGCCGGGGACGCGGCCGGGGCGGTCCGGCCCGGCATCCAGACCAGCACGACCAGCGCGCCGAGCAGGGTGATCGCCGCGGAGATGATCGTGGTGATGTGCATGGCGTGGACGAACGCGGTGCCGGCGAAGCTGTCCAGCCGCGCACCGGCCCCGCCCAGCCGGGCGGCCACCGCCTGGGTGCCGGTGATCGAGCCGGCCGCCGCGGACCGGGCGGCCGCCGGCAGCGCGGTCAGGTGCGGGCTGAGCTGGCCCCGGTACACCTGGGCCAGGACGGAGCCGAGCACCGCGACGCCCAGCGCCCCGGCGACCTGCCGGGTGGTATTGGTCAGCGCCGAGCCCGAGCCGGCCCGTTCCCGCGGGACCACGGACATGACCGCTTCGGTGGCCGGCGGCATCACCGAGCCCATGCCCGCGCCCTGCAGGAAGAACAGCACGCCCAGCACCCAGATCGGGGTGCTGATGTCGAGCAGCTGGTACCCGGCCAGTGCCACGGCGACCACGATCAGCCCGGTGGCGGCGACCGCCTTCGTGCCGTACCGGCGGACCAGCCGGGCACTGCGCGGCGCCATGAGCATCTGCCCGGCCGCGAACGGCAGGGTCAGCGCGCCGGCCACCAGCGGGCTGTACCCGCGAGCGCTCTGCAGGTAGAAGCTGAGGAAGAACAGCGCGCCCATCATGCCGAAGAAGACCAGCCCGAGTGCGCCCACGGCTGACGACAGCCGCGGGTCACGGAACAGCTTCACGTCCAGCGACGGGTGGCTGAGCCGGCTCTCCCACCAGGCGAAGAAGGCCAGTACGGCCAGCCCGGCCACGGTGGCGCCGAGCACGTCCCAGTGCACCCAGGACCCCTTCTCCCCGCCCTGGATGATCCCGTACACGACGAGCACCAGGCCGACGATGGACAGCAGCACGCCCAGGTAGTCGATGCGGCCCGGTTCCGGGTTGCGCGACTCCGGCACGAGCAGCGCGATGGCCAGCACGCCCGCCGCGGTGAGCGGCACGTTGATCAGGAAGACCGAGCCCCACCAGAAGTGGGCCAGCAGCACGCCGCCGACGATCGGCCCGATGGCTACGCCGATGCCCACCGCGGTGGCCCAGATGCCGATGGCGCGGGCCCGCTCGGCCGGGTCGAAGACGTTGGAGATGATGGACAGCGTCTGCGGCATCACCGCCGCGGCGCCCAGCCCCATCGCGGCCCGGGCGAAGATCAACTGCTCGGGGTTCCGCGAGTACGCGGTCAGCAGCGAGAACAGGCCGAAGGCGGCCATCCCCAGCATGAGCATGCGCTTGCGGCCAATCCGGTCGCCGACCACCCCGAAGGTGAACAGCAGGCCGGCGAACACCAGTGTGTAGGAGTTGATCCCCCACTCCAGCTGGCTCTGGCTGGCACCCAGGCCAGGCTTGGGCTCAGCGATGGTCTTCAGCGCGACGTTGAGCACCGTGTTGTCCAGCACGATGGCGATCAGGCTGATGACCAGCACGCCGAGGATCGCCCAGCGGCGGCGGTAGATCCGCTCGGCGGCCGCGGACCGAGCGGCCAGCTGGCCGGCGGTGGCCCCGGAACGGGATCCGGGATCGTGGTTAACCATGGTGTCCTTCGGGTCAGTGGTCGGTCACGTGAGGTCCGCCTGCCCGGGATGGCCACGGTACGCCGCGGTGTTGCCTGGACAGGCGCCCGGCGGCGTGGCCGCCGGGAAGCTATCGATACGGAACCAACCCGTATCGGAAAACATTCCCGGCCCGGGTTCTGGATTTCAGGGGGTTACGGCCGGGACCTTCCGGGGCAACCGCCGGGACCTTCCGGGGCAACCGCCGGGACCTTCCGGGGCAACCGCCGGGACCTTCCGGGGCAACCGCCGGGACCTTCCGGGGCAACCGCCGGGACCTTAAGGGGGTTACCTCCGGGACGTTCCGGGGGTTACCTCCAGTCCCCGGCACGTGCCATCATCGAAGGGTCCGGGGACGCCAGCGCGGCGCCACGAGACTTGGAGGATCGCAGCATGAATGCCCTTCCCGGGGGCATGGGCAGGGCCGCGACCAGCGCGCGGACCACGGGCCCGGCCCCAGTCGGCGGCGTCGCCGCAGCCAGTTCCCCCTCCGGGGCCCCGCGGGCCGAGCCGCTCTACGGCGGCCAGGCGGGCCGCCGGGTCACCGTCACCGACCTCGCGGCGGCCAAGGCACGCGGCGAGAAGTGGCCGATGCTCACCGCCTACGACGCCCTCACCGCGCGGGTCTTCGACGAGGCCGGCATCCCGGTGCTGCTGGTCGGCGACTCGGCCGCGATGGTGGTCTTCGGTCACAACACGACGATCCCCGTCACGGTGGACGAGCTGATCCCGCTCACCGCCGCCGTAGTCCGCGGAACCCGGCGCGCGCTCATCGTCGCGGACCTGCCGTTCGGCTCCTATCAGGCGTCGCCGGAGGCGGCGCTGACGGCCGGCATCAGGTTCCTCAAGGAGGCGGGCGCGCACGCGGTCAAGCTGGAAGGCGGTCACCGGGTGCTCCGGCAGGCCGAGGAGCTGGTGGCGGCGGGCATCCCGGTCATGGCGCACCTCGGGCTGACCCCGCAATCGGTGAACGCCTTCGGTGGCTACCGGGTGCAGGGCCGCGGCGAGGACGGCGAGCGGCTGCTGCACGATGCCAAGGCCATGGAGACGGCGGGCGCCTTCGCGGTCGTGCTGGAGTGCGTGCCCGCGGAGCTGGCCGCCCGGGTCACCGCCGCGGTGTCCATCCCGACCATCGGCATCGGCGCCGGGCCGGACTGCGACGCGCAGGTGCTGGTCTGGCAGGACATGGCCGGGCTGAGCCCGCGGACGCCGAAGTTCGTCAAGCGCTACGCCGACCTGGCCACCGTCCTGGGGAACGCGGCCCGGTCCTTCGCCGCCGACGTGACCGGCGGCAGTTTCCCCGACGAGAGCCACTCCTACCGGTAACCGCGGGCGCGGCTGCGACCCGGTATGCGGTGAGCTGCGGCGCCCCGGCTCACCGCACTGCGCCGGGGCTGCCTCAGACATCAGTGAGGCGCAGCCCGGCGTGGGCCTTGTAGCGGCGGTTGACCGAGACCAGATTGGCGGTGAGCGCCTCGATCTGGCCGCAGTTGCGCAGCCGCCCGGCGTAGATGCCGCGCACCCCCGGGATCCGCGCGGCCAGTGCCTGCACCAGGTCCGTGGCCGCCCGGTCGTCGCCGAGCACCATCACGTCCAGGTCCACCCGCTCGACCTCCGGGTCGAGCAGCACGACCGCCGACACGTGGTGGAACGCGCCAACCACCCGGCTGTCCGGGAGCACGGCCGCCGCCTGCTGCGCGGCGCTGCCCTCCCCGACCGGCAGCGGGTACGCACCGCGCTGGTCAAAGCCGAGCGGGTTGACGCAGTCCACCACGATCTTCCCGGCCAGCGCCCCGGCCAGCGAGGCCAGCAGGTCCCGGTGGCCCTCCCAGGGCACGGCCACGATGACCACGTCGGCCTCGCGGGCCGCCTCGGCATTGGCCAGCCCCCGGATGCCCGGGGCGCCACCGAGTTCGGCTGCGGCCGCCGCCGCGCGCTCGGCCCGGCGCGAGCCGATGATGACGCTGTTCCCGGCCGTCGCGAACCGGCGGGCCAGCCCGCGGCCCTGGTCCCCGGTGCCGCCGAGGACGGCGATGGTGAGCTTGGCGACGTCTGGGGCGGCGGGGTCTTCGGAGGCCATGTCTCCCGATCCTGCCAGAGGGCCGGCGCTGCGTGACACGATGGGGCGGTGGACGCGGAACAGGTGGCGGCGCTGCGTGCGCTGCTGGCGCCGACCGGCTGGTTAGAGCAGATGGCCGCGTTCGCCCGCGCGCTGCGCTGGACCCGGGCTCCGGGCGGGCTGCTCGTGGTGGGCACCCCGGCCGAGGAGCCCTGGCACCTGTCCGCGCACCTGGCCGAGGAGAGCCGCCTGGCCGGGCTGCCCGGGCTGGCCCCCACCCTGGTGCGCTGGGCGCCGCCGCCCGGCGCCCCGGCGCACCTGCGGGTCGGCGTGGACCGGCTGGAACAGGCCGCGCGCGGCGAGACGGTGCTGGTGGTGAGCGCCGGGCCGGCCCCCGCGCCGCTGCTGAACCGGGTGGACGACGCCCGGAAGAAGGCCACCGTGCTGGCCCTGGACCGGGGCGACCCCGACCTGGAGGCGCTGGCCCACGAGGTGCTGGCGGTACCGCCCGGATCCGCGCCGGTGTCCTTCGACGCCGCCCAGCACCTGGTCAGCTCGGCGGCGGGACGGCCCGAGACGGAGTCGCGGCGCACCCTCCGGCAGTGGCTTAACCAGGTGCTGGAGCAGGTGAGCGGCCCTCCGCCCGGCTGACAGGCCGGCCCGTGGTCACGGGCCTTGAGCAGATGACACGCCACCTGCCCCGGGGTAGCGTCGCTGGCATGACCGCAAAACTCGTCGTCCTGTACACCCAGCCCGACGATCCGCAGGCATTCGACCGGCACTACTTCGCCACCCACATGGCGCTGGTGGCCAAGATCCCGGGCCTGCAGCGCACCGAGACCGCGCGGGTCAGCGCCGCCGCCGACGGCGGCGAGCAGACCTACTACCGGGTCACCGAGCTGTACTTCGCCGACCAGGAAACGCTGGGGGCGGCATTCGGATCGGACGAAGGGAAGGCGGCCGCCGCCGACTACCAGGGCATCGCCCCGGCCGGGTCGCGGATGTTCGTCACCGCCCTGGACGGCTGACCCGGGGCGCCGGCCGCACGGCCAGGCGGGGCGGCGCCTTGATCCCGGGCAGCGCCGCGTAGCGGACGGGCGGCGCGGCGTAGCGGACAGGCGGCGCGGCGTAGCGGACAGGCGGCGCGGCGTAGCGGACAGGCGGCGCCGGTCCGCTGGCACCGCCTTGTTCGCGAACCGCTGCCAGGGGAACATCGACAAACCCGCTCCCCCGTGGTGATGTTAGACATGAGCTATACGGGTTCTTTACCCAGTGGAGGCTGAGATGTCCGTGCCTTCGGTAGATGTCGCCGACCGGCTGGCCCAGATCGGGCGGCACTGGGGCTGGCTGCTCTTCTTCGGCATCCTCATGGTGGTCGCCGGGGTATTGGCGGTGGCCTGGCCCGGCCCGACCGTGCTGGTCCTGGCCATTCTGTTCGGCATCCAGCTCATCGTGTCCGGCATCTTCTCGTTCATCAACGCGTTCGCGGCCGACGAGTCCGGTGGGACGCGGGTATGGAACGTGATCATCGGGCTGCTCGGCATCCTGGTCGGGCTGTACGCAGTGCGGCACATCATCGTCTCGGTGGTCGCGCTGGCCTTGCTCATCGGCATCTACTGGGTGGCCTACGGCATCGCGCAGATCTACATGGCGATCGCGCACCGCGAACTGCCGCATCGCGGCTGGATGGGCTTCATCGGCGGGCTCAGCGTGGTTGCGGGGATCATCGTGATCGCTTGGCCAGGCCCATCGCTGGTCACCCTGGCCATCGTGCTCGGCGTCTGGCTGATCATCTACGGCGTGATGGAGATCGTCCTCGCGGTCCGGGTGCGCTCCGCCGTCGGTCACCTCCGGCATGCGCTGCCGCACCCAGCCTGACCCCGCAGCCGCCTAGGGTGGCGGCATGACCGATACCGGCGACGGCGCCGCCCAGTCCCAGGCCGCCCAGTCCCAGGCCGCCCGGGCGCGGCTGTTCCGCGCGCTGCACGACGGGCCGGAGCCGCTGCTGCTGCCCAACCCCTGGGATGCCGGCTCGGCGCGGCTGCTCGCCTCGCTGGGCTTCGCGGCGCTGGCCACCACCAGCAGCGGCTTCGCCGCCACCCTGGGACGGCCCGACGGGTCGGTGACCCGGGACGAGGCCCTGGCCCACGCCGCCGGCATCGTGGCCGCGACCACCCTCCCGGTGTCCGCGGACCTGGAGAATGCCTTCGCCGACGACCCGGGCGGCGTGGCCGAAACCGTGCGGCTGGCCGCTGCGGCCGGGCTGGCCGGCTGCTCGGTGGAGGACTACTCCGGCCGGGCCATCCACGACGCCGGCCTGGCCCGGGACCGGGTCGCCGCGGCGGCCGAGGCCGCCCGGTCGGCCCCCGGGCCGCTGGTCCTCACCGCTCGCGCCGAGAACTACCTGCGTGGCCGCCCGGACCTGGCCGACACGATCGCCCGGCTGCAGGCCTACCAGGAGGCGGGCGCGGACGTGCTCTACGCGCCCGGGCTGACCAGCCTGGCCGACATCCAGGCGGTGGTCAGCGCGGTGGACCGGCCGGTCAACGTGCTGGCCGTCCCGGGCGGTCCACCCGTCGCCGACCTGGCCGCCGCCGGGGTACGCCGGGTGTCAGTAGGCGGGTCGTTCGCGTTCGCCGCGCTGGGCGCGGTCGTGGCCGCCGCCCGCGAACTGCGCGAGCAGGGCAGCTACAGCTTCCTGGGCCTGGCCGCCACCGGCCGCACCGCGTTCCAGGCCGCCGTCACCGGCTGACCGCCGGCTGTCCCGATGTGAGACCGGCCATGAGCCGCCGCCGGGTGATGATCGGGTAAACAGCGATCGCTCACGCCGGCCACACCGCGAGGCTCCATGGATGACACGAACACCGGATCACCCCCGGCCGCGCTGCCGACCGTTCCGCTGAGCTTTCCGTCCGCCCAGGTACTCGCCGATCTCGTGGCCATCGTGCACGACCTCCAGTTCGTCATGGACTGCTGCAAGCGCCTGCTCACCGAACTGGTGCAGCCCGAAGAGAACCGGGACGCCGTGGTGCCCCAGGCGCTCTGGTCGGCGGCCCTCGTCGGCTACGCGCGCTGTTTCGCCCCCGGGAAGCGTTTCGGCCTCGAAACCGAGAACGTCCGGACGCTGCCCCTGCAGGGCGAGGTGATGAAGTTCCACAGATGGGTTCTGGCCGAGCGCGCCAAGGTGACGACCCATCCGGCGGACCCCTTCACGGCCGCGGCCGTGGGAGCGGCGCTGTCCGCGCCGGGCCAGCGGGAGTGCCGGGTGGAGGGCATCGCCATCCTGACGGCCAGTCACGTCCTGGTCGATCACACGGGGGTGCGCCAGCTGGGCGCGCTGGCGTCGGAACTGGCCAAGCAGACCGCGGAACGCGCGGCGAAGCAGCAGGACGCGGTGCTGGCCGAGGCCCGGCAGCTCGACGTCGGCACGCTGGCCCAGCTCGAACCCCTGCAGGTGGGGCCGCCCCGGCCGGCCGCGAGTGACCGCCGGCCGACATTGACCCGGGCGGCCGGAAGCTCCCCGGTCAGCCGTCCAGGCTGAGCACCATGGTGGGGTCAGCCGTCCAGGCTGAGCACCATGGTGGGGCGCTCGATCACGTGGTCGGAGCGCAGCGGCCGCACGGCCGTGCCGATGGCGAAGAACTCGGTGGTGTGCGAGCCCCAGGTGTGGCTGTGCTGCCGCAGCTGGACCCCGACGATCCCCTCGGCGTGCAGGTCCTCCGCCTCCGCCTGCATCCGGCTCATGGCCAGTTCGCGGGCGTCGTACAGCGCCTGGGTGAACTGCTCCAGCTCCACGTTCCGGCCGATGTTGCTGACCTTGCTGCCCAGCCGCTGGTGCGCGATGTGGTAGACGCAGGAGCCCATCACCATGCCGAGCGGCGCGTACCCGGCCCGGATCAGCGTCCAGAAATCCTGCCCGGACAGGTCGGAGGTGAACGGCTGGTTCTTGTTGTTGCGCCATTGCGCGACCCCGCCGCCGCCGGCCTCCGGCTCGGCCTGCACCGCTGTGCCCACGGCAATGAACTCGGCGATGTCGTTGCCGAACTCCTTCATCTCCACGTCGAGCCGGACCCCGACGATGCCGTCGGCGCCGAGCGCGTCGGCCTCGGCCTCCATCCGGGTCATGGCCAGCTCGCGCGCGTGGTACATGGCCTGCGACAGCACATCCAGTTCCTGGTTCCGGCCCCAGCGGCCCACCTGCAGCCCGACATGGTAGATCGAGCTGCCCAGGACGAGGCCGAGCGGGCGGAACCCGGCCTCCCGGACGAGCAGGAACTCGTTGACCGACAGGTCAGAGGTGAAGATCGCGCCCGGGCGGCCGGGCCGCAGTTCGGCCAGCCGCCGGAGGGCATCCTGCGGGACCCCTTCGGCGCTCAGTTCGGCCCCGGCCGCGTCGCTCAGGCCGGGGCCGGCCGCCGCGCTGAGTTCTGGGCTCGGCTGGTCGGTCATCGCTCTTCCTCTCCTGCGTCCTGCGTTCAGCGGCCCAGCCGGACCCGCGCGGCCTGGCGCCGCTGCGGATCGAGCGACAGGATGGCGAGCGGGGACGGCGGCCGGCTGGCCCGGGCGAACCGGGCGATCGCGGTCCCCACGATTGTCACCTCGACGACGTGGTCCCGGCCGTGCTCCTGCATCGGGCACTCCCGCTCGTGCACCCGCCGGTCCAGCCGGGACACCACGACGCCCTCCCCGCCGATCCGGCGCACGTCGCTCTCCAGCTGCACCCGGGCGTCGTGCCGGGTGTCGTTGATCAGTTCGGTGTAGCCGGTCACCTCGGCGTTGCCCGCGCCCCAGCGGGTCTGCCCGACGGTCAGCCAGTCGTCGTGCCGCGCGCCGACCGAGATACCCAGCGCCAGCCCGGCCGGGACCCAGCCCGCCCGGATGATCTTGGCGAAATCCTGCCCGGACAGATCCGAGCTGAACGGTCGGCCGGGCGGGGCGGCCCCCGGGGCCCGGACGGCCGTGCCGATGGCCTTGAACTCCAGTCCCCCGGCCGGGAAGGAACCAATGGTCAGCGAGACCCCGACGATGCCGTGCCCGCCGAGCGCGGCGCACTCGGCCAGCATCCGGTCGATCGCCTGGCGCCGGGCGGCGTACATGGCCTGCGTCAGCGGCCCGAACGAGGCGTAGCCGCCCTGCCCGGATACCTGCGTCACGCTGCGGTAGGCCTGGGCATAGCCACCGAACCCGGACCAGGCGCCGGGGCAGTTGTAGCCGCCGGTGAAGCCGATGTTGTACACGGCGGCCCCGAGGACCTGCCCGGCCGGCTCAAAACCGACGCCACGGATCGCCGCGAACTCCTCGGTGGACAGCGCCGAGCCCCAGGTCCCGCTCCGCTGGATCTCCGCCATCCGGGCTCGCGCGGCCGCGGGGAGGTCACTGCCCGCACGGTCATCCGCCACCACGTGCCCCTTCCGGCCGCATCGATGCCACGATACCCCGGGCCGCGCGGTTGATCACCGGGCGCTCAGCGGTCGTCGGCCGCGTCCCACTCACGGTTGCGCTCCCGGACGATCTCCAGGGCGCGGGCCGCCTCCTCCTGGCTGGCATAGGGCCCCAGCCGGTCCTTGTCCGGGCAGCCACCCCCGTGCTCCACGGCAGCGTGCTTGAGGCAGTACCACCAACGCTGGTCTTCGTCCATGCCACTAGACTCCCAGATCATGGCGACCCAGCTCCATCCCGGCCGGCTTTCCCCGCCCCGTCAGGTTCCGGCCACCATCCCGCGGCCCGAGTACGTGGGCCGCAAGTTCCCCCGGACCGGCGAGCCCGAGGTCAAGGACGCCGGGACGATCGAGCGGATGCGTGCCGCCGGGAAACTGGCCGCCCGCGCCCTCCAGGAAGTCGGCCGGCACGTCGCTCCCGGGGTCACCACCGACGAACTGGACCGGATCGGCCACGAGTATCTGGTCGCCCACGGCGCGTACCCGAGCACGCTCGGCTACCGCGGCTACCCGAAGTCGCTGTGCACCTCGCTGAACGAGGTGATCTGCCACGGCATCCCGGACGACACCGTGATCGGCGACGGCGACATCGTCAACGTCGACATCACCGCCTACCTGGACGGTGTGCACGGGGACACCAATGCGACATTCCTGGCCGGCCAGGTGGACGAGGCATCCCGGCTGCTGGTCGAGCGCACCCACGAGGCGATGATGCGCGGCATCCGGGCCGTCGCCCCGGGCCGCCCGCTCAACGCGATCGGCCGGGTGATCGAGTCCTACGCCCGGCGGTTCGGCTACGGGGTGGTCCGCGACTTCACCGGGCATGGCATCGGCACGACGTTCCATTCCGGGCTCATCGTGCCGCACTTCGACGACCCCGACGTGGACGTGGTCATGCAGGAAGGCATGACGTTCACGATCGAGCCGATGCTGACCCTTGGCACCATCGCCTACGACGTATGGGACGACGGCTGGACCGCGGTCACCAAGGACCGTCGGCGGACCGCGCAGTTCGAGCACACCATCCTGGTCACCGCGGATGGCCACGAGATCCTGACCCTGCCCTGACCGGCCGGGCGAAGCGGCCTCACCCCGCCGGTTCGGGCACGCCCGGCTGCCTCGCGGCGGGCTGGGGCACGCCCGGCTGCCTCGCGGCGGGCTGGGGCACGGCGGGCTGGGGCACGGCGGGCTGGGGCACGGCGGGCTGGGGCACGGCGGGCTGGGGCACGGCGGGCTGGGGTCCGGCCGGCGGCAGCGCTTCCGCCGCCGGGCGGCTGGTCTCCGGCTCGTGGCACACCAGGCGGCGGCCCGGCAGCCAGGCCAGCCACTGAGGCAGGTACCAGGTGCGCTCCCCCAGCAGGGCCAGGCTGGCGGGCACGAGGATGCCGCGCACCACGGTGGCGTCGATGAGCACCGCGGACGCGAGGCCCACGCCGATCATCTTGAGGTCCACGAGGGACAACGTCGCGAAGATCGAGAACACCGCCACCATGATCACCGCAGCGCTGGTCACCACGCCGGAGCAGCTCGCGATGCCGCCGACGACCGCCTCGCGGTGCGGCTGCCCACGGCCGCGCAGCTCGCGGATCCGGCTGAGGATGAACACGTGGTAGTCCATGCTCAGCCCGAACAGGAACACGAACATGAACAGCGGCACCCACGGGATGATCGCGCCGAACGAGGTGAAGCCGAGCAGCCCCTGCAGCCGCCCCTGCTGGAAGATCAGGGTGACCAGGCCGTAAGCCGCGCCCACGGACAGCAGGTTCAGCCCGATGGACACCAGCGGGATGGCCACGGACCGGAACGCCATCATGAGCAGCACCAGTGCCAGGCCGGCCACCACCGCGAACACGAGGGGCGTGCTGGACCGTAGCGCCGCACTGAAGTCGTAGTGGGCAGCGGTGTCCCCGGTGACGGCGTAGCTCGTCCCGGGCACGGTGCCGATGGTCACGGGCAGGATCTTCTCGCGCAGCGCCAGCAGCGCGGTGCGGGACGCGGCGTCCGACCCGTCGCCGGCCAGCGGCACGGAGATGATCATCCCGCGGCCACCGCCGACCAGCTGCGCGGTGACCGGCCGGTGGATCACGCCCCGCGCCGACGCCCGGGCCTGCAACTCGGCCACGGCACTGCGCATGCTGGCCGCCGACAGGTCGGTCCCGGACACCACCACCTCCGCGGGTGCGGGGCGGCCCGGGAACGCCTGCTGGATGGCCTGCAGGGTGCGCACTACCGGGAGCCGGGACGGCAGGTCGATGGCCGGGGTCCCGGTGCGCAGCCCGAGTGCGGGCGCGGCCAGCGCGAGCAGCGCGACGGTGGCAATGCCGCCCCAGGCCAGCGGGCGGCGGACCACCTGGCGGACCAGGGCGGCCCACAGCCGGGACGGCCGGGCCTCCGTCCGGTGCCGCCCGAAGAAGGGGATCCGGCCGCGATCGGCCCAGGGGCCGAGCAGGCTGAGCAGGGCGGGCAGGAAGGTCACCGAGCCGGCCACGGCCACGCCGACGACCAGGATGGTGCCGAACGCGATGCCGGTGAACAGGTCAATCCCGGTCAGCAGGAGGCCGGCCAGCGAGATCATCACGGTAAGGCCGGACACCACGATAGCCCGGCCCGAGGTCGCCGCCGCGGTGGCCAGCGCCGCCGGGAAGGACGCGCCCGCGGCCCGCTCCTCCCGCTCGCGGCGCAGGTAGAACAGCGAGTAGTCGACCCCGACCGCCATCCCGATGATCAGCACCACCTCCGAGGTGCTGGACCCGATCGGCAGCCAGCGGCTGGGAATGGCGAGCAGGGAGACCGCCACCATGACCGAGCTGGCCGCCAGCAGGACCGGGATACCCGCCGCAATCAGCGCGCCGAACACCGCGATGAGCAGGATCAGCGTGACCGGCACCGAGGTGAACTCGGCCGTGCGGAAGTCCTGGCTCATCATCGTGCTGGCGGCCACGTCCGTGCTGGCCCCGCCGGCCTCGGTGATGGACAGGTCCGGGTGGTCGCCCTGGACCCGGGCCACGGCCGCGAGGTCCCGGGCTACCGTGGCGTCGGCCTGCCCGTGCGGGCCGGCCACCGCGAACGTCACGAGGGCGCTGCGCCCGTCGGCCGAGACCAGCGGCCGGCCCTCCGGGCCCAGCGGCGACCGGACGTCGCGCGCCGCCCCCGGCTGCGCCCGGAGCGCGCTGACCACGGCGGCGGCACCGTCGCGCAGCGCCGGATCGCGGGACCACGTGGCCCCGGACGCGGCGCTGCGCGCCTGGATGAGCACGCTCTCGGCGGGCGGGGTGATCACGCCGAGCCGGTGCAGCATCTGCTCGGCCTGCCCGGCCTGGCCCGGGTCGTACTGCGGCTGGCTCTGGGTACCCAGCAGCCGGCCGGCCAGCAGCGCCACGACGGCGAGTACCAGCCAGCCGGCCACGACGGCCACCCGGTGCCGCCCACTCCAGCAGGCGATCCGTTCCACCAGTGGTGGCCGGGCCGGAGGCGGGGTGATGGAACCGGCCTGGGCCGGGTCGAGCCTGTCGAGCATCATGCCTCGCGAGGTCACGTTGGGAATGACCAGCGCAGCAGGGCCAACTGACACGCATGTCACATTTCCCGCTCAGCATGCCAGATTTTCATGACACTGACGTCAGCCTCCAGGGATTATGCGCAAGCTCACAGGCGACGCTCAGCTTGTTTCCCGGGCAGCCAGTGCAGCCAGCGCGGCAGCGCCCAGGCCCGCTCCCCCAGCAGGGCCAGGCTGGCGGGCAGCAGGATGCCGCGGACGATCGTGGCGTCCAGCAGCACCGCGCCGCCGAGGCCGATGCCCAGCATCTGCAGCTGCACCAGGGACAGCGTGGCGAAGACCGAGAACACCGCCACCATGATCACTGCCGCGCTGGTCACCACCCCGGCGCTGCTGGCCACCCCGCCGACCACCGCGTCGGCCGGGCTGGCCCCGCGCCGCCGCCACTCGGCGATCCGGCTCAGGATGAACACGTGGTAGTCCATGCTCAGCCCGAACAGGAAGACGAGCATGAACAGCGGCACCCACGGCACGATCGCGCCGTAGCTGGAGACACCCAGCGCGCGGGCCACGCCGGCCTCCTGGAACACGAGCGTGACCAGGCCGTACGCCGCCGCCACCGACAGCAGGTTGAGCGAGACGGACACCAGCGGGATGACCACCGAGCGGAACGCCACCAGCAGCAGGACGAACGCCAGCGCGGCCACCACGGCCAGCACCAGCGGGGTGCGGGCCCGTAGCGCCGCGATGTCGTCGTAGTTCGCGGCCGTCTCCCCCGCCACCGCGTAGCTGATGCCCGGCACGCGGCCCAGGGTGGCGGGCAGCACGTGCTCGCGCAGCGCCACGAGAGCTTGGCCCGAAACGGCATTCACCCCGTTGCCGGCCAGCGGCACGGTGACGAGCAGAGCGTGGCCGCCGCCGACGGGCGCCACCGTCACCGGCTCGCGCAGCGGGCCGGGCCGGGCCGCCGCGGCGCGCAGCGCGGCGAGAGCGTGGGCCGTGGCCGGCCCGGCCACGCCGTGCCCGGTCACGACCACCTCGGCCGGGGCCGGGTGGCCGGGAAACGCCCGGTCGATCCGGTCCAGGGTGGCCACCACCGGCACCCGGCCGGAGAACCCGCCGTCGGGCGGGCTGCCCAGCCGCAGGTCCAGCGCGGGCGCGGCCAGCGCCAGCATGACCAGCCCCGCCACCGCGCCCCAGGACACCGGGCGCTGGACCACCCGGCGGGCCAGCGCGGCCCACAGCCGGGACGGCCGGGCGGCGGTGCGCCGCCGGCCCAGGACGGGGATCCGGGCCCGGTCGGCCCACGGCCCCAGCCAGGACAGCAGGGCCGGCAGCATGGTGAGCGAGCCCGCCACGGCCACGCCGACCACGGCGATGGTGCCGATGGCGACCCCGGTGAACACTGAGTACCCGGTGAGGAACAGGCCCCCCAGGGCGATCATGACGGTCAGCCCGGAGACCACGATGGCGCGCCCCGAGGTGCCGGCCGCCCGGCGCAGCGCCTCGGCGGTGCCCGCCCCGCGGGCTCGCTCCTCCCGCTCCCGGCGCAGGTAGAACAGCGAGTAGTCGACCCCGACCGCCATCCCGATGATCAGCACCACCTCCGAGGTGCTGGAGCCGACCGGCAGCCACTGCCCGGGGATGGCCAGCAGGGACACCGCGGTGATGACCGCCGTCGCGGCCAGCAGCAGCGGGATGCCCGCCGCGATGAGCGCACCGAACACCGCGATCAGCAGGACCAGCGTGATCGGCACCGAGGTCACCTCGGCCCGCCGGAAGTCCTGGCTGACCAGCGCGTTCGCGGCCCGGTCGGTACTAGCGTCACCGGCCTCGGCGATCAGCAGCCCCGGATGACGGGCCTGTACGGTGGCCACCGCGCGCAGCGCCGGGGCCACCGCCGGGTCCTCGTTGCTGACGTCCCCTGGCACCGTGAAGGTGACCAGGGCGCTGCGCCCGTCAGCGGAGATCAGGCTGGCGTGCCCGGGGTCCAGCGGCGAGGCGACGTCCCGGGCCGACCGCGGCAGCACCGCCAGCGCGGCGGTGACCTGCCGCGCCGCGGCGCGCATGGCCGGGTCGGTGCCGAAGGTCCGGCCTGGGCCACTCCCCCGCGACTGGATGAGCACGGTCTCGGCCGGCGGGGTGGTCACGCCCAGCCGCTGCAGGGTCTGCTCGGCCACCCCGGACTGCCCGGCGTCGTTGGACGGGACGTTCTTGGCGGGCAGCATATGCCCGGCCACGAACACGGCCGCGACCAGGATGAGCCAGCCGAGCACCGCGGACTTGCGGTGCCGGGTGCTCCATCCGGCGATCCGCTCGACCAGGGGGGGCCGGGCCCGGCCGGGTCGCTCGCGGGCAGGACTGATTTCCGGCAATACTGAACTGGACGACTGGCGCATGACGGCCTTCTCTCTGGCAGTGCGTGAGTCGGTCTGGTCCCTCGCCCATGAGCTGGACCCTCATGGGCGAGGGCTTTTTCCTTACCGGGCTGGGTGCAGTGGGCCCAGCGGCCCCGGATGGGTGAGCACGTCCCGGGCCGGGGCGAGCGGGTCGGCCGGGGCCCGCAGCAGCGCGGCGGCGACCCGGGCGTGCATCCGGGCGGTCAGCACGACGACGTAGTTGAACAGCAGGAACGCCACGGCCGAGATCGCCGCGACGAGCAGCGCCTTCGGCATCGTGTCCACGAACAAGCCCGCCGCCCCCGGCCCGTGCGGGCCATTCGGGAAGTAGCCGAACTGCAGGCCGTGCGCGGCCTGGCCGTTGTCGAAGGTCTCCGGGACGTACCGGTACCAGGCGGGGACGGTGATCCCGGCCAGGAACACCAGCCAGACCGCCGTCACCGCCAGGTTGACCGCCCACAGCAGCGGGAAGAGGCCGAACAGGTAGGCGAAGTCCCGCCAGGTGGCCGGGTCGGTCCACCGGGCCCGGACCTGGCCGAGGATGCCCGGCCGGCGGGCGGACCGGTACCCGCCGCGCACCGGCCCGGCCAGCACCCCGCGCAGCCGCCAGCGCTCCGCGTGGGCGCAGCCGCGGATGACCGCGGCCGTGCCGATCAGCAGCGGGATGCCCGCCAGCGTGATGGCCAGGATCGCCGTGGTCAGGGTAGCGGCGTAGACCGCGGCCCACAGCAGCCAGCCGAACACCAGGTACGCGAGCAAGAACCAGGCCGCGCGCCAGGTGCTGGCCGCCACCAGCTGCCGCAGCGGGTTGCGGTACAGCCGCAGCCGGGTGTTCATCCCACGTCCCGCATCAGCTGCTCGACCGCCTGCACGTGCTCGGTCAGCTTGGCCAGTTCGGTGCGCAGTTCCTGCTGGTTGGCCACGGCCTCCTCGGCCAGCTTGCGGTAGTGGGCCATGGCCACCGCGTCGGCGCGGTGGCGCTGCAGCCGGAAATAGGCCCACACGATGATGGCCACCGCCGCGCAGATGCAGAACGGGATGCCCAGGCCGATAGCGATCCCGGCTTCGGCACTGCTGGTCAGTGCGGCCAGGTGCGGGGCGATCATCAGCCCTCTCCTTCCGGGTCAGTTACTTGGGTGTGCACCGGGTGCCCTCCCGCGCCGCTGCCGCGCAGCGCTGTAGTGATCGTCTCGGGGTTGATGCGCAGGTCGAACGGCGCCAGGGCGAAGTACTTCATGGCCTTGCCGTCCTCCGACAGCTCCAGCTGGCCGGTCACGAGGCCCGCCTTCTCCAGCTTGTCCAGGTGCATGTAGAGCAGCGGCCGGGACATGCCCAGCCGCCGGGCCAGCTCGCTGACGTGCACCCGGCCGTCCCACAGCTCGGCCACGATGCGCAGCCGCTGCGGGTTGGCCACCGCGGTGAGCACGGTAAGCAGCTCGTCACTGGTCAGCGTCGCTCCTCTAGGCTGGTCTTTCACCTGTCATAAAAACATTACATGTGAAAGCGCGGTGTCGCAACCGGGGACGGGGGACCTGGGGGCGAGGCGCGGACGCTACCCCCGGCCGGCCCGCCTGAGGGCGGCCGACCAGAGAGCGGTGTGGATCGCCCCCCCGTTACGGGGGGGCGATCCACACCGCTGATGGAATCCAGCCGGGACGGCGGGTCAGCCGACGCGCAGCGGCAGCGTCCTCGGGCCGCGGATCTGCCCGGCCGACCAGGTCACGGCGCCCGGGTCGGCGAGGCTGAACTCCGGTACCCGGTCCAGCCAGGCCGCCAGCGCGACCCGCAGTTCCATCCGCGCCAGGTGCGAACCGAGACAGCGGTGGATCCCCAGGCCGAACGCGGTGTGCCGGTTGACCTCGCGGTCGATGACGACCTCTGCCGCCCGGTCGAACTGGGCCGGGTCCCGGTTAGCCGCCGGGAACGACAGCAGGATCCAGTCGTCTGCCTTCATGTCCACACCGCGGAAGTGCATGTCCTGCTTGACCAGCCGGGCCATGGTGACCGGCGCGTAAGCCCGGAGGGGCTCCTCGATCGCGGTGGGCAGCAGCTCCGGTTCGGCCACCAGCCGCCGCCGGTCCGCGGGTACGGCGGCCAGGTGCCAAAGGGACGCGCCGATCGCACTCCAGGTCGTGTCGATGCCGGCGATCAGCAACAGCGCCATCGAGCCGGCGACGTGGTCCGGGTCAAGCTTCCGGCCGCAGCGTTCCGCGTCGAGCAGGTAACTGGTGAGGTCCTCCCGGGGCGGCGGGGCTGCTCGGCCACCTGAGCGTCGAGGTAGTCGAACAGCCGGGACACCCGGCCGATCCGTTCGCCGGGCGGCAGGTTGATGCCTTCCAGCAGGTCCGCGACGAACTCTCGGAACTGCGGGCCGTCCTCCGGTGGGAAGCCGAGCAGGCCGGCGATGACCCGCACCGGGATGTGCTGGGCGTAGTCGCGGGCGCCGTCCACGATGGGCAGGCCGGCGGCCTGGTCGAGCAGGTCGTGGCAGAACGCCCGGGTGGCCGTCTCCTGCCTGCTGACCGCGCGCCGGGTGAACGCGGGCAGCAGGAGCTTGCGCGCCTCGTGGTGGAACGGCGGGTCGGAGGAGATCGGCGGCGAGCCGCCCACCGGCGCCACCTCCCGGGGCGGCCGGAAATTGCTCACGATGATCGACCGGGAGGAGAAGCGCTCGGTGTCGTAGGCGATCGCCTCGACGTCGGCGAAGCGGGTGGGCAGCCAGGCGCCACCGAATCGCCGCGTGTGCGCGATCGGGCAGCGCTGCCGCAGGTCATCCTGGATCCGGTAAGGATCCGCGGACCAAGCCGGCTCGAGGTGGGAGAAGTCGGTGGCCCAGTCCGCCACCGGGCCGGTGATGATCTCGTTGCGGACGCCGTCCGGCAGGCCGCCGGGCGGCTCGGGGATGGCCGGCCCGGGCCCGGTGCTGACCGCCACCTCACGCCTCCCCGGTGACCTCGATGGCATGCTCCGGGCAGTTCAGCGCGGCGAGCCGGGCCTCACGCGCGGTGCCCGGTGGGGGTATCAGGGCCAGGCGCCGAAAAACCAACGGATATGACCCTGTCCCGGCTGGTAAGGGTGGTCTAGGGTGACCGGAACCGAGGGCATGGGATCGGCGGCGTTGGGGTGGTCTGTTGGCGACTGGGATGTTCTCCGACGAGGAGCTGGCACAGCTACGCGGTTTTCCGGGGATCACCCGAGATGAGTTGATCCGGTTTTCACGTTGACCCCGGCGGATCGAGCCTTTGTGGACCCCGGCCGTGGGCGTTCGGCGCGAGATCGCCTTGGGCTAGCCGTGCAGCTGTGCACGCTGCCATGGCTGGGATTCGTCCCCGACGGCGTCACCGCGGCCCCGCCGGCGGCGGTGACACGGTTGGCCGACCACATGCATCTCGACACGGGCGCGCTGGCTGGGTATGGGGAACGCGAACAGACTCGCACCGATCACTTGCGGCTGGTGCTGCAGTACGCGGGATGGCGGCCAGCGCGGCGGCTGGAGACCAAGGAATTGGATGAGTTCCTGCTCGCGCGGGCGATGGAACACGACGCGCCGACGCTGCTGTTCCGGCTGGCCTGTGAGCATCTGCGCACCTCGCGGGTGGTGCGCCCCGGTGTGGTGACGTTGATCGAGCGAGTCGCCGCGGCCAGGGCGAGATCGGAGCGAGAAACCTACGATCGACTGGCACACCTGCTCACCGACACGCGGTGTACGGAGTTGGATCGGCTGCTGGTCACCGATGCGGAGATCAGGATGGCGCGGTTGCGGTGGTTGAACACCGGACCGACCGAGGCCTCCGCATCGGCGGTGAAGACCGAGGTCCGCAAGCTGCTGTTCCTGCGTGGCCTGGACGCCCATACCCTGGATTTGTCGGTGTTGCCGGCGGAGCGACGCCGGTTTCTGGCGGCGGTGGGCCGCCGCTCCTCGATGGCGAAGCTGACTCGCCGCGAACCGCACCGCCGCTACCCGATCTTGCTGACCGTGCTGGCGCAGTCCGCGGTTGATGTGCTCGATGAGGTAGTGCAGCTATTCGACCAGGCCGTCTCGGCGCGGGAGTCGCGGGCCAAACACAAGCTGGCCGATCCACTGGCGGAACGCGCCAAACGCAACGAAGGTAAGCTCACCATCGCCGAGCAGGTGCTGATCGCCGAGCAGGTGCTGTCGGTGCTGGCCGACCCGGCCATCGCCGACGAAGACGTGGGCGGGTTGCTGCGCGAGCGGATCGGCATGAGCCAGTTGCGGGCGGCGCTGGCGCAACCGGCCACCACACGGCTGCCGCGGGATCACGGGCACCTGGCGCAGCTGGCCTCCTCCTACAGCTACCTGCGGCAATTCACCCCGCAGGTACTGGGAGCCATCACCTTCGCCGGCGGCCCCGCAGCCGCCGAACTGCTGGAGGCGGTGGCGGTGTTGCGATCGTTGAACACCACCGGAGCCCGCAGCGTGCCGGCCACAGCACCGGCCGGGTTCGTGCCGGCCCGCTGGCGCGGCTACCTCGACGACGCGGTCGCCGCCGGTGATGTCACCGCGTACCGGCACTACTGGGAACTGTGTGTCCTGTTGTGCCTGCGCGACGCGCTGCGCTCCGGCGATGTGTACGTGCCCGGGTCGCGCCGCTACGCCAACCCGGTGGCCTACCTCATCCCCAGCGATGCCTGGGCAGCGCAGCGGAACGAGTTCTGCCGACTGATTGGCATCCCTGCCGAACCCACTGAGGCATTGAGGCACGCCGAGACCGAACTGGACACGGCGCTCGGCGAGCTGGACGGGGTACTGGCCTCCGGCGAAGGACCGGTCCGGCTCGACGAAGACGGCGACCTGATCATCCCTCCGTTGTCGGCCGAAGACGTCCCGACCGAGGCCGCCGAACTCAAGGACGAGCTGACCGCGCTGCTGCCCTTCGCCCCGATCGCGTCGGTGCTCATCGAGCTGGACCGGCGTACCGGGTTTCTGGACTGCTTCACCCATGCCGGCGGGGCGAAACCCCGCTCACTCGAGCTCAAGCGCAACCTGATCGCCGTGCTGATCGCGGCGGCCACGAATCTGGGGTTGGCGCGCACCGCGGACGCGTGCGGCATCGCCTACGACACTCTGGCCTGGACTCAGGAATGGTATGTGCGCGAGGAAACCCTGCGGGCGGCGAACCTGGCACTGATCGACTACCATCAGCGGCTGCCGCTCACTCCGTTGTTCGGCGGGGGCACCCTGTCCTCCTCGGACGGCCAGCGGTTCCCCACCAAGGGCAAGTCGCTGACAGCCCGCGCGCTGAGCAGGTATTTCGCCGACCAGGGCGCCAGCACCTACACCCACATCACCGATCAGCACGCGGTGTACGGCACGAAGGTGATCGTGGCCACCGAGCGGGAAGCCGCGTATGTGCTCGACGAAATCCTGGGCAACGCCACCGACCTGCCGATCACCGAACACGCCACCGATACCCACGGAGCGAGCCTGCTCAACTTCGCCCTGTTCGACCTGTGCGGGCTGCAGCTCTCACCCCGCATCCGCGATCTGGGCAAGATCACCCTCTACCGCGCCGGTAGCCGCGGCGAGGTCTACGAGCGTTTTCCAGTGGCGGGGCCACTGCTCACCCGGCGCATCAACTTCCAGCTCATCGCCGAGAACTGGGATGAGATGCTGCGCCTGGCCGCATCGTTGAAGTACGGGCACGTCACCGCCTCCCTGATCGTGGCCAAACTGTCCCGCGCCGACCGACAGAACACCCTCGCCGCCGCCTTGAAGGAATACGGGGCGCTGCGCCGTACGATCTACGCCGCCCGATACTTGTCCAGGCCGGACTACCGCCGCAAGATCGGGCGCCAGCTCAACAAGGGCGAGAGCATGCACGCCCTGCGCCGCGATGTGTTCTACGCCCACGAAGGCGCCATCCGGCGTCGGCACCTGCAACAACAGAACGACCAAGCATGGTGCTTGACCCTCGCGGCGAGCGCGATCACCGCTTGGACCACCGAATACCTCGGCCTGGCCGTCGAGCAGCTGCGTTCCCAGGGACGACTGGTCAACGACACGCTGCTGGCACATCTGTCCCCGGCCCAATCCGAGAGCATCGGTCTGATCGGCACCATCACCGTCAACATCAACCACGAACTCGCCCAACTCGACCCCACCGGCCACCGGCCACTCCGCGAACCCGCCACGGCAGCACCGGCACCATGACGGTCAAGCAGCAGACGGGAACTGTCCGCAAGGGATCCCTAACGGCTACGAGATCCTTGGGTGGCCCGAGCCCGCGCCGATCCGAGGTCGGGTATTCAGCGCCGGGTCTCGTACCTGGTCAGGAGCACGCCGTCGGGAAACGTCCGGGTCTCCACCAGGTTCAGGTTCACCCAGTTGTCCAGGGCCGTGAAGAACGGCGTGCCGCCGCCCACCAGGACCGGGTGGGTGACGATCGCGTACTCGTCGATCAGCCCGGCCCGCATGGCCGCCGCGGCGAGGGTGGCGCCGCCGACGTCCATGGGACCGCCATCCTCAGTCTTGAGCCGGGTGATCTCGGTGACAGCGTCGCCGGTGATCAGGCGGGCGTTCCAGTCGACCGCGCTGGTCGTCGAGGAGAACACCACCTTCGGCATGTCCCGCCAGCGGCGGGCGAACTCGATCTGCGCCGGTGTGGCGCCAGGCTGCTGGTCGGCGGTCGGCCAGTGGGAGCTCATCGTCTCCCACAGTTTGCGCCCGTACAGCGCCAGGCCCGTCGCCCCCACCCGGTCGGACCACCACTGGAACAGCTCGTCGCTCGGCACGCTCCAGCCGAGGTCGTCGCCGGGCGCGGCGATGTAGCCGTCCAGGCTCAGGTTCATGCCAAAGGTCAGTTTCCGCATAGCGTCAGCCTCCCGTGAGCCGGTATTCGGCGTACAGACCAACACGGCGCGGAAAATTCATCGGTCAGACCACACCGAGGGCCGGTTGACCACCGCGCCAAGTGGATGCTGCGTGCGGAAGGGATCGGCTACCCGCACTGTCCATGCCCGGCCGGCGACCTCCGGGCGTGGGGTGCGGTGGCTTAGCGCCTTGTGCTCAGTGCAGAGTGGGTGGATGCCCGTCCGGGTGCTGCTGATCAACGCCGACGATTTCGGTATCTATCCCGCGGCCAACGCCGCGATCGTCGAGACTCTGGAATGTGGGCTGGCCGGGTCGTGCAGCCTGATGGTCCCGGCGCCTGGCGCGGGCGAGGCCGTGGAAATTCTGACCGATCGCCCGGAGTTGGCGTTCGGCGTCCACTTGTCGTTGGTGACCGACTTCCCCGCGCTACGGTGGGAACCTCTCACGGGCGGGCGGTCGCTGCTCGATGCGCACGGCCGGCTGTTCACCTCTGACACCGTGGACGGTGTCGTCGCGGCGGCGCGGATCGAGGAGGTCGAGGCGGAGTTCCGGGCCCAGATCGAGCTGGTATTCGAGGCGGGGCTGACGCCGACGCACCTGGACTGGCACTGCCTGGCGGACGGCGGCCGCGGGGACATCTTCGACCTAACCCTTGATCTGGCCACCGAGTACGGCGTGGCGATGCGCGCGTGGCTTCCTCCGGCTCGGGCCAAGCTGCAGGCACGCGGATTGCCGGTCGTCGATAACGACTTCCTCGACAGCTTCTCGCTGCCGCTGGACGGCAAAGCAGATCGATACGAGCGTCTTCTACGCGGCCTGCCCGAAGGGCTGACTGAGTGGGCCGTTCACCCGGCGTTCGCGGAGCCGGTCAACGCCGGTTCCGCGGTGCGGCGATCCGACTACGACTTCCTCGTCTCGGCGCGCGCCCACGAGATCGTCGAGGAGGAAGGAATCTCGGTCATCGGATGGTCAACGCTGCAGCAGCAGTGGAGGAAGGTCACGGAAAGCAGCAGCGTGATCGGCGAATGACAGCCGGCTGCCCGCTCACCGATCGGCCTGCGGTTACAGGCCAGCCGCTTTGGCAGGAAACCCCGCGTGGCTGGCCGAGACACCAGAAAGTCCAGTACCGGACGCCAACTTGGCGGGTCGGGCAGACGTCGAGCCCCGAGCGGTAGGGCGGCGGCCCGCAGGTGGATCCCCGCCTACGGGCGATTCCGAGCGACAGCGGCGCCGAGTAGTTCGACCTGCGGTGGGCTCGCCGAGCTGTCTGGCCGGGGATCGATCCGCGGGGCGCCAACGACCACGCTCAGCGTAGCTGCGATGGCGAACTGGATGGCGTAGGGCTCGTCGCGGGCGTCGAGTCGGTGGCCAGCCCCACGACGTAGCTGCCGAGGGCGAGGGCGAACAGCCCTGCCATGATCATTGACGAGTAGTCCTGGTTGAAGTCGAGGAAGCTCGCACCGTTGAACGCGGCACCGAGGATCGCCGCGTCGCCAAGCACGGCCGCGCCAACCGCTACCCGGCTGCCCCCGCGCACGGCGAGCACGATCACGCCAATGCCACCCAGGATCAACGCGAGGCCGAGACTAACGTGCGCGGCCAGCCACACTCCGCCGTGGGGGATGGCCCAGCCGATGCTCTGCGCGGACCCAGAGAAGTAGTTCGACGGGTGCGCGCCGGGATGATGTGTCGGGATGCTGACGAATAGGTTGACCGCCATGCCCAGCAGGAACTGCGCCAACAGCAGTAGCGACATCGACAGGTAGGCGCGGCGCAAGGTCACGAGCGACTCCACCCGCCACAGCAGGGCGCCCGCGTGCTCACATTGACCATCATCGCACTGGGGGCGTCGTCTCGACTACGAACTCGTCGTCGCAAGCGGATCGGATACCGCCGAGCCGGAGCGACCGCGTCCAGCAGGACCGAGCACAGGCTCGCCAGGCTTGCCTGCGATCGTAAAGATCACGATGAGACGGGCGGCGATACGACCCGGATTTCGCTGGCCGGGCGTTCGATCACCCGTGCGTGGCGGCCGGGTGACGGTCAGCATCCGGGAGCCGGGAGGTCCGTTGACTTTGCAGTGCAAAAGCAAGCTACTTCGAATTACAAAGCACACGAGACAGGGCGAGAGAGTCACAGGAGATGAGCGCGGTGGCCGCGGAACGCAAGAAAGCGCCGGAGCGGGCGGACGGCATGCCGAGGGATCTGACCGTGACAGCGGTGATCCTCGGGGTCGCTGGGGCGTTGTGGTTCGGGTGGGGGCAGGCACAGCCGCCCGCGGGATGGGGCCTGCCGATGATCATCGGGACGTTGGCCGCGATCGCGGTCGCGGTCGCCGCCGGGATCACGATGAGCAGGCTCCGCCACGGTGCGACCGCGATGGAAAGCCGGCGGGTGCGCCGGGCGTACGGGATCACGGTCGGCATCGAGACCGCGGCGATCGGGCTTGGTGCCGCGGGCCTCGCGCTGGCTGGGCGCTCGGCTTATACGGCACCGTGGATCCTGCTGGTCGTCGGCGTGCACTTCGTGCCGCTCGGGCGGCTGTTCGGCTCAGTGGACCTGCTGTGGGCGGGGCTCGTACTGTCGGCGGTCGCCATCGCGGGGGCGGTGACCGGAGCGGTCAGCGCGGTGGCGCCGAGCGCGGTCACCGGGGCGTTCGGCGGGCTGGTGCTGGTGGCGGCCGCGGTGACGAGCCTGGGGCGCGCGGTGCGGCGCGGGCAACCGGGCCGGTAGCCGCGGACCCGCGTGGAGGGCGAAAGAGGAGCGAGGTACGGGTTTTGAACTTAGCATCCACGCCACTGGCCGTTCTGCTAACTACTAACGAGCCGCTGACCAGCCCACTGCCGCTTTTGGGCTTACTTGGTCTGCCCCCCGGTAGGGGCGGCTTACGCGACGACACTGTCTGCTGATCGCGGTCTGCACAGCATCTCGGCCAGGTCGTCGCGGGCCTGCATCCGGGCGGTGTGGGCCAGGCACGCCACCAGGGCCAGCTTCTTGGCGTCCCCGTACCGGGACAGCGTGTCAATGTCCTGGACTGCTGCCTCCCCGGCGAAGTCGGCGACCTTGGACGGGGCGACCCCTTCCACCCAGCAGGCGGTGTCACCGAGCGCGTCGACCTCGTCCAGGTACTCGGCCTGGGCCTTGAACCGCGACCAGGTCGCCCGCTGGGCCGGCTTCAGCCGGTTGAACATCGACCTGCCGTCAGAGCCCGCCGTGTCCAGCAGGCCCTGCGCCCGCTGCCGCCCCTCCGGGCCCATCCGGCCGGTGATGCCCGCGAAGATCGCCTCGTTGACCTCACCGCGGATGGTGGCCGCCATGTCGTCCAGCGTGGAGTACGCCGGGAGTTCCAGCGAGGCCTCGATGATGCGCTCCAGCGCCACGTTGATCAGGTCCGGCGGGTGGTTCCGCACCTGTGCCGCCTCGCGGATCGCGGCCGCCGCCAGCGCCCTGGCCCGCCGCGGGTCACGGGTCGCGCCCTGCCGCTTGCGGACCAGGCCGCGGTGCAGCCGCATCGTCCGCTCCGCCCCGTGGTCAGCCTCGGTCTCCGGGGCCAGGCCCAGGCAGTGCCGCACGTGATCGGTGACGGCATGGGGGATCTCCTCGCGCGAGCAGAACCGCGCCATCCGCTGGAAGCACTTCAGGTCAACCAGCAGCGCCAGCAGCGACTCCGGCGTCTCGGTCCGCTCCCGCGCCCACGCGGCCTCGTCCTCCGACGGCGTGAAGAACACGTGCAGCACCCGCGCTGAGGTCAGCCGCTTGAACTGCGGATAGGCAGTGCGCTCGATCGACGTCACCCGACGGTCCCCCCGACCAGGCCAAACCAGGACGCAAGCACCGTAACGGCGGGCGGTCACCCCTCACGCCGAAATTCACCGAACTGCAACCAGCAAGGCCTCCGGCAGCGAAGCTAACCGGCAGAGAGCCCAGGCGACCGCCCGCTGCCGCTTTTGGGCTTACTTGGTCTGCCCCCGAACGCGGGACGGAAGTACGAGAACCGTGGCAACATCAGGCCGTTCGGCGCGCCTGCGCAAGAGCGAGCCCCGCGACCCAGAACGGCACGAGGACCCAAACCTGTGCGCGGGTGTAGTTGCGGAGCTCCGCACGCAAGTCGACGCCTGCAAGTTCCCCGTCCAGCGCCGGCTGGCGCCAGAGGGCAAGGACGTGCACGGTGAGCGGCAGGTAGTTGGCGGCAAGCCCCAACAACCAAATCCCGAAGATCACGCCGACGGCGCCGCCCCAGGTCAGAGCCCAGACGCCGAGGGCCGCGCTGCCGGCCGTCCCAAGTGCGAACTCGCCCAAGATCACCCACCGGCGACGTCGGGTCCCCCGTGCGCCGTGCATGTCGAGCGCGGCGAGCCGCCGGACGTCGAGCGTCGCGCTGCGGGGAAGCACGCCTCCTACCTTACGGCGGATCAGCGTCACGACTGGACGAGCCGCGGCATCGGTCCACCCGGCCGCGGCTCGGTCGCAAACAAAGGGTCGGCGCCGGGCCCGGCCCCAGTCCTCGGGGCGCACAGCCTGCGGCCCCGATCGCTCTTCGCCGTTAGCCCTGGGTTGAGCGCATGCGTTTCGTGGGCGCCGTCAGCCAGAGGGCCCGCGACCGCATCTGCCTGCGAGTCGATCCCACGGGGAAGGCCCGCCTCCGCGCCGCCGTCGATGGCAACGTAAAGACGGTGACCGGTTTCCTGCTCGCCGCCGGCGCCGAGCAGGTCGACGCGGTCCTCAAGCGCACCGCGCGTTGACGCGGCGCGCCTTCATGCGTGTCTTGGGTCCGCCAACTGCGCCGATGGGGGAACCCCTACCGGGCCGGCCGTCGATCAACTTCCAGCGACACGTTTCCGCAGGTCGCCCCTGACCGCGGATTCCCGTAACACCCGCCCGCGAAAATGCCCGGTGAAGGGAGGTCAACCGCTACACTTCGGTCATGGGAGAGCTTCAGGTCGGTTATTGCCGGTGCAGCACCGATCTTCAAGACCTCACCGCGCAACGCGAAGCCCTGTTCCGCCTCGGTGCCGCGCCCGAACGGATCTATGTTGATCACGGGTTCACCGGAACCAACCGCGACCGCCCGGGACTGCGCGAAGCGCTCGCCGCGGTGCGCGCCGGCGACGTCCTGGTCGTCACCAAACTCGACCGGCTCGCTCGCTCAGTGCCCGACGCCCGAGCTATTGCCGACGACCTCACCCACCGCGAAGTCAAGCTCAACATCGGCGGCTCGGTCTACGACCCTACCGACCCGATCGGCAAGCTGCTGTTCACCGTGCTGTCCATGATCGCCGAGTTTGAGGCCGACCTCGCCCGGATGAGAACGAGGGAAGGCATGGCCATCGCCAAGGCCAAAGGGCGCCTGCGCGGCAAGAAACCCAAGCTCAGTCCCTCCCAGGAAGCTCACCTCGTTGAGCTGCACAAGGCCGGGCGCCACACCACCACCGAACTCGCCGAATTGTTCAACATCGCCCGCTCCACCGTCTACCGCGCCATCCAGCGCGCCCAAACCTAGTAAGAACCCGCGCCCCCCTCACCCGAACAGCAGCACTCAGACCGCGTTGACTTGCGCGGGGAGTCCACCAGCGGGCCATATCCGTTGGTTTTTCGGCGTCTGGCCCTGATACCCCCGGTGGCACGGTGCCGTCCCCGAGCACCGCACCGTAGCCCTCGTCGTCGTCCCCGAACAGGCCGGGCGCCAGGTCGTAGCAGCGGCCGTGCCCCTGGCAGCGCCCGGATCGATGCGTACCTTCACGATGCCCATGTGCCCAGCATGCCTCCTGGGCCAGCCCGGGCGCACCCGCCGGGGCTGACCCGGACGGCTCCGCCCGGCCCCGGCGGCGGTCCCGGCCGGCCGCCCGGGATGATGGGGCCATGGGAGACGTGATCCTGCTGCGGCATGGGGAGACGGAGTGGAGCCGGGAAGGGCCGGCACACCGGGCGCACCGACGTCCCGCTCACCCCGGCCGGGGAAGCCGCCGCCCGGGCGCTCGCGGCCGCCTTCACCGCCCGGCCGGTGGCCGCCGTCTTCACCAGCCCGGCGCAGCGGGCCGTCCGCACGGCCGAGCTGGCCGGGCTCTCCGGCGCCAAGCCGGAACCCGATCTCCGGGAATGGGACTACGGCGGCTACGAGGGAGTCACGACGGGGCAGATCCGGGCGGCCCGTCCCGGCTGGTACCTGTGGCGCGACGGCGTGGTGCCCGGGGATGGGGAGCACCCCGGGGAGGCCGTTGGGGAGGTTGGGGCCCGGGCCGACGCGGTGCTGGCCCGGGTGCGGCCGTTGCTGGAGGAGGGGGACGTGGTGCTGGTGTCCCACGGCCACCTGCTGCGGGTGCTGACGGCACGCTGGCTCGGCCTGGAGCCGGACGGCGGGCGGCTGTTCCGGCTGGACACCGGGACGCTGTCGACGCTCGGCACCGAGCACGGCTACCCGGTCATCCTGTCCTGGAACGTGCCGGCGCCGCCGGCGCCCTGACGCCGGGGCGGCGCGCCGCCCGGCCGCCCGGTCACCGCGGCCGGGTCTCCTCCGCCATCCAGCGCAGGTAGCCCTCCGAGCCGGCCACGATCGGCATGGCGATGATCTCGGGCTCGTCGTAGCTGTGCCGCTCGGTGAGGAAGTCGGCGAGCTTCGCGTAACCGGCGGCGGGCAGCTTGAGCAGCAGCAGCCACTCCTCGGACCGCTCCAGGTCACCCTCCCACCAGAAGGTGCTCATCACCGGCCCGGCCACCTGCGCGCAGGCAGCCAGCCGGGCCTGCACCGCGCTGCGGCCGAGTTCCATTGCCTCGGCCCGGGAATCGGTCGTCGTCTGCACCTGCAGATAGCCGCGGCCAGACCCGGCCTCCCCGGCCGCCACCTCGCCCGCCGCCCCGGTCATGCCCGCCTGACCCGTCATGTGCCGATGCTACGCCGCGTCCCGGGCCGGCCGTCAGAGCAAGCCGCCCGGGGTGGTCACCGAGGCCCGGGAGGTTCGGCCGGATCACCGCTCCGGGCCAGCCCGGCCGCGGACGGCGGTTGGCCGCGGCCGCCCCCCAGGAAGGAGTCCACGAACTCCGGACTGGCGGACAGCTCCGCCGGCGTGCCCGACATCCGCACCTCCCCGCCGCCGAGCACATAGGTGCGGTCCGAGATGGCCAGCACCGCGCGGGCCCGCTGCTCCACGATGAGCACCGCTGCCCCGCCCGCGGCGAGCTGGCGGACGTGCTCCTCCAGCAGCGCGGTGGCGATGATCGGAGCCAGGTTCGCGGTCGGCTCGTCCAGCAGGAACACCCCGGGGTCGAGCATCAGCACCCGGCCCATGGCCAGCATCTTCCGTTCCCCGCCGCTGAGCTTGCCGGCGCTGCGGTGCAGCATGTCCCCGAGCCGGGGGAAGATCGCCAGCACCCGCTCGATGCGCTCCGACACCTGCTTGCGGGCCAGCAGGTAGCCGCCCATCTCCAGGTTCTCCCGGACGCTCAGCGGCGGGAACACGTCGTCCACCTGCGGCACGTAGCCGACCGCGGCCCGGGCGACCTGCTCCGGCGCGGCGTTGGTGAGGTCGCGGTCACCGACCCGGACCGTCCCCGACGTCACCCGCACCACCCCGGCGAGGCTCTTGAGCAGCGTGCTCTTGCCTGAGCCGTTCGGTCCGACCAGGGACACGACCTCCCCCGGCGCGGTGGCGACCGTGATGCCCCGGATTACCGGGTCGCCACCGTACCCGGCGGTGATCCCCTCCGCGCGCAGCGGCAGCCCGCGCAGCGTCAGCTCAGCCGACAAGATAGGCCTCCACCACCTCGGTCCGCCCGCGCAACTGCGCCATGGTGCCCTCGGCCAGCACGGCCCCGTCCGCCATGACCACGACCGGGTCGCAGAACTCGTCCATGATGGCCAGCTCGTGCTCCACCATGAGGATGGTCATACCCTCGCCGGTGAGGGCCACCAGCTCGGCCCCGATCCGGCGGGCCAGGTGGGGGTGCACGCCGGCCATCGGCTCGTCGAGCAGCAGTGTGTTCGGCTCGGCCATCAGCGCGCGCATGATCTCCACCAGGCGCCGCTGGCCCCCGCTGAGGTCGCCGGCGTAGTCGTTGGCGAACTCCTGCAGCCCGAACCGGTTCAGCAGCGCGCTGGCCCGGGCGATGGCGGCGGTCTCATCGGCCCGCCAGTACCGCCGGCCGGCCAGCGCGCCACGGAAGGAATCGCCGCGGTTGGCCGGCACCGCGGACAGCAGGTTCTCCATCACGGTGAGCCGCTTGAACTCGCTGGCCAGCTGGAAGGTGCGGACCAGCCCGAGCCGCGCCCGGCGGTAGGCCGGCAGCCGGGTGATGTCCTGGCCGTGGTAGCGGATAGTGCCCGCGGTCACCGGCAGCGTGCCCGCCAGCATGGCCAGCAGCGTGGACTTGCCGGCCCCGTTCGGCCCGATCAGCCCGGTGAGCGTCCCCGGCCGGACCGCGAACGAGGCGCCGTTGACCGCCTTGACCCCGCCGAACTCGCGGACCACGGCGACGGCTTCGAGCACCGGCGGCGCCCCGCCGGGGGCGGCCGCGGGCGGCGCGGACCCGCTCACCGTCAGCCGGGGCTTCGGCTCCGCCG
Organism: uncultured Actinomycetes bacterium; assembly: GCA_963837515.1. Classification (GTDB taxonomy): domain Bacteria; phylum Actinomycetota; class Actinomycetes; order Streptosporangiales; family Streptosporangiaceae; genus RYN-230. The sequence continues at coordinate 1,395,833 of CAWINT010000002.1, read as the reverse complement.
GCCCGGGGACGGCCACCGGCGGGATGACCCGTTTACGCTCCGGCAGGATGCCCTGGGGCCGGGCCCACAGGAAGACGACGATGAGCAGGCCGATGGCCACCCATTCGAGCGAGGGGATCAGGTTCGGCGGCAGATTGTTGGACGTGGGGATGAACCGGGTGATCTCCTCGAAGCCGACCGGCACCAGGACCGCGCCGAGCACCGCGCCGACGTGGTTGCCCGCCCCGCCGATGATGACCGCGGCGAACAGCACCACGGTCTCCGCGTAGCCCCAGGCGGCCGGGGACCAGGTGGTGGTGTAGGAGACCAGGATCCCGCCACTCAGCCCGGCGATGGCACCCCCGGTGACCAGCATGGCCGTGCGCATCGAGAGCAGGTTCTTGCCCAGCGAGTCGGCCACCAGGTCGTTGTCCCGCATAGCCCGCAGCGACCGGCCGTAGGGCGACCGGGTGATCCGCCACACGAGCCAGAACACCCCGGCCAGCAGGATCACCGCCCCGGCCGCGAACGCCCACTGGTAGCCGGTGGAGGTGGTCGAGAACACGGCGGGCGCCGCGCGCAGTGGCGGCGGGATCAGCGACAGCCCGGCGTCCCCGTTCAGCAGCGGCCGGTAGTTGGTCACCAGCAGGTTCAGCAGCACCGCGGTGACCAGCAGGCCGACCGCGGCGAAGTCGCCGCGCAGCCGCCGCCCGACCAGGAAGGTGAACGGGAGGGCGAGCAGCCCGCCGACCACTGCCGCCCCGATCCAGGGCAGCGGGAAGGGCAGGCTCCAGCCGCCAATATAGGTCTGGAAGCCCCCATTGGCCGACTGGCTGGGCAGCGCCATGATCGCGGCCGCGTACCCACCGGCCGCCTGGAAGATGATGAACCCGAAGTTCGTCACCCCGGCCACCCCGAACTGCTGGCTGAGGCCGAGGCAGGCCATCGCGTCCACGGCCGCGTAGATGACCAGGTTGAGGGCGTAGAACACGTTCACCGCGGGTCACCTCCGCCGGTCAGGCCCGGGCTCCGAGCAGCCCAGCGGGGCGCAGGCCGAGCACCGCCAGCAGCACCACGAAGGCCACCACGTACTTGTAGTCGGCCGGGAGGAACGCGGCGCTCACCTCGGTGGCCAGCCCTATCAGCACCGCCCCCAGCATCGCCCCGTAGGCCTGTCCCGGGCCGCCCAGGAAGACCGCGGCCAGGATGAGCACCAGGAACAGGTCAGTGGCGGTGGCGTCGAAGCTGCCCGAGTCGATGGCGAAGATCACGCCGGCCAGCCCGCACAGCGCCCCGGTCAGCGCCCAGGTGATGGTGATCACGCGGCTGGTACGGATACCGCAGTTGCGGGCCAGCGAGTTGTTGGCGGCGGTGGCCCGCATGGCCTTGCCCAGCCTGGTGTACCGCAGCAGGACGTGCACCCCGGCCATCACCAGCACGGCCAGCACCATGATGGCCACCTGGACCGCGGTCAGGTCGAGGCCGCCGGCCCGCAGTGTGGCGCCGTTGCCCATGGTGTACGACACCGCCGTGCCGCCCGCCACCGCCTGCACCCCGAACTCGATGATCAGGGTCATCCCGAGGGACACGATGACCATCGTGATGGGCGCGGTACCCCGCCGCTGGAACGGCGTGTAGACGCCGATGTTCAGCAGCACCGAGACCGCGGAGCAGGCCACGACGGCGACGAGCAGGCCGGGCCACACCGAGACCCCGGCCGCGTTCACCGCGTACGCGATGAACGCGCCGAAGATCATGATGGCGCCGTAGGCCAGGTTCAGCACGTCGGTCACGCCGAACTGGAGGGTGAACCCCACCGCCGCAATGGCCAGCACCGACGCGGTGACCAGGCCGAACCCGAGGGAGGCGACGAACAGGCTCATGCCAGCCTCCGGCCGGGCCGTGGCCGCCCCGCGCGGGACGGGGCGCCCACGGCTGGTGCACCCGGGGCCTGCGCTGCCGTCAAGACAGCGCCCGCAGTTGCGCGGCGGTCAGGTTGCCGACCACCTTGACCTGGCCGGCCGGGCTGTAGGTGTCCACCTGGAAGATCCCGGTGGAATCGTGGTAGCTGTCGAAGTTCGTCGGGCCGCCCGGCCCCTCGTAGCGGATGGTCTTCCCGGCCTTGAGCGCGGTGGCGCAGGAGGCGAACGAGTAGCAGACCGTGGCGCCGGGCACGCCGTTCCCGATCTTGACGATGTCCGGCCCGTATACGCTCGGGCTGGTGCTCTTCGCCATGAGCATCGCCAGGGCGGCCAGGTTGATCCCGTCGTAGAGGTGCACGCCACCGGGGGCGCTCAGGTAGGTGGTGAAGTCACCGGTCGCGCCGGGCACGTGACCCTGCTGGGACAGCAGCGCCGTCTTGAACGCGCCGAAGGCGGGCCCGGACGTCTCCACGACCAGGTTGTCGGCGTGGAAGTTGCTGGCGAAGGCGCTCGCCCCCTCGGCGGCCGCCGCCGACTTGAAGAAGGCGGGCGAGATCGCGGCCGAGGTGCCGATGATCGGGATGACCTTCCCCCCGTTGAGCTGCTTGATCTCGGAGAACAGGGTCGGGTCGGCGGCGCCCAGGGCCTCGGTCATGATGGCGTCCGGATGCGAGGCGACGATCGCCTCGGCCTCGGTGCGGAAGGTGGTGGCCTTGAGGTCGAGGCTCTGGTTGGTCGTCACCGTCAGGCCGGCCTTCTTGAGCGCGCTGATAGCCGGCTGGATGAAGGTCTGCGAGCCGATGTCGTTGCCGAACGCCAAGGCGATCCGGTGGTAGTGCAGTTGCTGGGCGATCGCCACCATCGCGTACGACTCCTCCAGGTCCGGTGGGACCAGCCGGTAGAAGTACGGGTAGTGAACGTGGTCGAACTCGGACTGGCCGGTCATGCAGAACATCGCCATCCGGTGCGCGTTGATCACCGGGGCCACCGCGGCCGCCTCGTCCGAGGTGCAGCCGATCACCAGGGCCAGGTTGGGCGTGGCGGCGAACATCTGGTTGACCGCCGGGATGGCGTCCGCGGGGTCGCCACGGGTGTCCACGCTCTTGCAGCTGAGCGTGTGGCCGAGCACGCCGCCCGCCTTGTTGATGGCGGCGGTGGCCCCGTAGCAGGAGGCCAGGTAGGTGGGGCCGAGGGCGGCGTCCGCACCGCTGAACGGGGCGACGTCGGCGACGGTCAGCGACTTGCCGGAGCCGCTCGCGCCGGAGCTGCTCCCGCCGGAGGCACTGCCCGCCGATTTGCTGCTGCAGGCCGCCAGCCCCGCCGCCAGCGCACCCGCCACCAGCACCGCGACGGCCTGCCTGAGAGTGGTGAACTTCATTGTCCCCCTCCATCTTCTTGGTGGAGTGACCGGAGGTGTTGTCGGGCCAGGTGGTAGCGGATCGTGCTGAGCGCGGGTTCAGAAGCCGCTGGGCAGCGGGCCGCCTGGGCGCCAGCGCCAGTCCGCGGGCGCGCCTTCCTCGGCCACCACCCGGTTGCGGATGGTGCCGATGCCTTCCACGGTGATTTCGATGACGTCGCCGGGCTGCATCCAGACCGGCGGGGTGCGGGCGAAGCCGACGCCACCGGGCGTTCCGGTGGCGATCACGTCCCCGGGGACCAACCGGGTGAACGAGGAGAAGAACTCGACCGCGCTGGGCACGTCCACGAGCATCAGCGAGGTCCGGGCGGACTGCATGACCTGGCCGTTGAGCCGGGAGCTGATCGCCAGGTCGCTGACGTCCACCTCGTCGGTGGTGACCACCTCGGGCCCGATGGGCATGCTGCCCTCGAAGTTCTTCCCGGCGGTCCACTGGCTGGCCGCCCGCTGCCAGTCGCGGGCCGACGCGTCGTTCAGCACCACGAACCCGGCGATGGCGTCGAGGGCCTTGTCCGCGGTGATGTAACGGCCGCCGCTGCCGATGACGATGCCGAGTTCCGCTTCGTAGTCGAACCGCTTGGTCAGCGCGGGCTGGACCAGGTCGGCGTACGGGCCGAGCACGCTGTCGGCGCCGCGCACGAAGGCATCCGGCCAGGTGGGAACCTCGCGGCCGCCCTCCAGGGCGTGCTCGCTGTAGTTCAGCCCCAGGCACAGGATGCGCGGCGGGTTAGGTACCGCCGGCCCGAAGTCCGCCTCGGGCACCTCGCGCCCCTCGGCGCCGGTGAGGGCGCGCACCGCGTCCAGGGCAGGCAAGCCGGTGGCCAGGATGTGGTGCAGCGAGGCGAACCGGGGATCGCCGAGTGCCGCCGCGACATCGACATAGCCAGAACGAGCCCGGACGTGCAGCCGCAGTCCCTCAGGGGTGGCGATGGTGGCGAGCCTCACTTGCCCAATCTCCTTAGTAGTCTCCGATACCGGGCCGCGCCGGGCGGCCGCCCGGGGCAAGGCGATGATTGGTTGACTTGCGTCTGATTGGTTGTCTAGGCCAGATTGGTTGAGAATAGGTCGGGGCTCAGAGCGGGTCAATACCTAACCGCAGATTTTTACCGCCCAGTGGCGTCACGGTCTGGTATCGATTGGTAGGATTGGTTGAGACCTCCCGGTGAGGGGACCGAGAGCAAGGTGAAGACCCTGATGGGTTACCCAGCAAGGCCATCGGCCCGAGGGCTGGCCGATGGCCGGCACCAACTGGCCGAGCTGATCCTGGCCGAGTCGGCGCGTGCCGGGCTCGGCCCGGGTGCCCGGCTGCCCACCGAGCGCCAGCTCGCCGCCGATTTCGGCGCGACCCGGACCTCGGTGCGGCACGCCCTGGCGGTCCTGGAGGCCGGGGGGCACATCTCGCGCGAGGTCGGCCGGGGCACATTCCTGCGCCAGGCGCCGGCCGAACCCGCCTTCGATGGTCCCGCAGACGGCGGCCGGTCCCCCGGCCACCCGGACGCGGTGGCCCGGTCGGGGCCCGGGCCTGGTGCCCTTCGGCCGGGCGGCCTGCCCGGGCCGGGCCGGGCGGCGGACGTCCCCGGGCCTGGCCCGGCCGAGAGCACGGCCGGCTTCGCGCCAGCCGACGTCATGACGATCCGGCGCCTGCTCGAGCCGCCGGCGATGCCGCTGGTCGTGGCGTGGGCCACCGCCGCCGATTTCCGGGAGATGGAACGTTGCCTAGCCGGAGGCGGCCGGGCGGCCAGCTATGACGAGTTCGAAACCTGGGACCTGGCACTGCACCGGAGCATCATGGCGGCGAGCCACAGCCCGCTGCTGGCCCAGCTGTACGCGGTCATCGAGCGCGCCCGGCACGGCCAGTCGTGGGGGGACCTGAAGCGGCGCAGCGCATCCCGGGAGCGCCGCGAGCGGTACCAGGACGATCACGCCGAACTGGTCGCCGCCCTGCGGGCCCGGGACAGCGGCCGGGCGACCGAGGCGATGCGCACCCATCTGTCACGGGTGGCCGGCGACCTGTTCGGCGACACGACCTGAGCGGGCCCGGGGACGGGCGGGCCGTAAGCCCGCCCGTCCCCGGGACGGGACGATCAGTACCCACCCCCGCCGTAGCCGCCACTGGAGCTGCTGGAGCTGCTGGCCGCCGGGCTGGGCGGGCTGGACATCATGATCGATCCGGGCCGCACCGCGCCTCTGGCGCCGACGTGTACCACGTGCCACAGCCCGCCGGCGCCGTTGCCCTTAGTCTGGCCGGGGGCCATGTCATCGGCGTAGGTGTAGAGCGGGTGCCCCTTGTAGGTGGCCTGCACCCCGCCGTCCATCCGGTCGATGGTGCCGAACTTCCCCTTCAGCTTGATGCCCATCGGCACCACCGGTTTCCCCATGACCGGCGGCCAGGCGGTCGCGCAGCCCCCGGTGCAGTTGGAGGTCATCGCAGTGTCCTTGGCGTACCAGTAGAGCGTCAGGCCCTTGGCGTTGGCCAGCACCGGGCCGACGGCGGTCTTCACCTTCATCAGGCTGACGGTGCCGGACGGCGCCATGCCCGAGCCCTGGCTGGCGGCGGGCATCGCCGTCATGGCGGATTTCGTGGGCACCGCCTGGGCAGCGGCGGTACCGGGCGTGGAACCGCTCGCGCAGGCGGCGAGCGCGACGGCGGGAATGGCAAGCAGGGCGGGCGCCCAATGGCGGTATCGCATCGAGTTTCTCCGCTCACGGGAAGGTGCGGTCATTACCCCGTGTACGGCCCGCCCCGCCGCCGCGTTCAACGGCAGGCGGCGTTTAAGCCTTACGCATTTCTTACCGGCGTCGGCGCCGATTCCCGCCCGGCGCGGCGCTAGCCGCTGATGCGCCCGGCCAGCCACGCCAGGGAAAGCGGGTAACGGTAGTCGATGCCCATGTGCGTGGCGTCGAACAACTCCAGCCGGACCACATCATCGGGGACCCCGGCCTGGCCGAGCGCCGCCCGGACGGCCTGCGCTCCCAGATCGAGGTACCACTGGTCGCGCGTTCCCGCGTCCAGCCAGATGCCGCGCAGCCCGCGCAGCGCCGCCGCGTACCGGGGCACCATCCGTACCGGGTCCCAGCCCAGCCAGCGCTGCCAGACCTCCGGGCGCAGCATCCCGGTCTCCGGGACGAACGGCAGTTCGACGCGGCCGTCCTCGCGGGCGGAAAAGCACGCTGACACGCCGAGCAGCATCAGCAGGTCCTGGTCGGCTTCCTTGGTGAACGACACCCGGGACGAGAAGTCCGCCCACCAGCGCCAGATATCGCCGTCGTAGTCGCGCAGGTGGCGGGCGCATTTCCCGAACTCGGGGACGTAACACAGCTCGTACAGCGAGTCGCCGGCGTGGCTGGCCAGGGCCCCGAACAGGTCGGGCCGCAGCATCGGGGTGATCATCGCGCCGAACCCGCCGCTGGACTTGCCCATGATCGCGCGGTGCGCCGCGGCGGGCAGGGTGCGGTAGTGCTGGTCCACCCAGGGCACCACCTCGTCGCACAGGTAGGAGTGGTAGCGGCCGGTGCCGGGCGAGTCCACGAACTGGCTGCCGCCGTACCGGGTCCAGGCGTCCACGTACACGACGATCACGGGCGGAGCCTGCCCGGACGCGAACGCGGCGTCGGCGGTCTCGGGGAACGGCTGCCGGTAGGGCGAGCGGTTACGCCACATGGCCAGGTGCCCCGTGTACCCCTGGATCACGTACACCGACGGGTACCGGCGTTGCGGGTCATCGTCGTAGCCGGGCGGCAGGTACACCCACAGCGGCCGCTCGGCCGGGTCCCCGAGCGGGTTCCCGCGCAGCAGTTCGCTGGTGAACACCTGCTCGTCGATTCGCCCCGCCAGCTCGGCGGACCAGGGCAGCATCAGGCCTCCTGCGCGGACGGTAGAGATCAGCTGCCCCTACCGTAGACGAATGAGTACCGAGCAGGCTCGACGAGGCCCCGCGGGGACCGCTGACCCGCCTGCCAGCGGCGCGGAGCCGCCGGGCCGCGACGAGCTCGAACGGCACTTCGCCGCGGCGGTGCGCGGCCTGGCCGCTGCGCCCGCCCCGGCCGCGGATCCGGACGGGCCCGTCCGGCCCGGGTCCGCCCTGACCGGCCGCCGGTGCCTGGACCTGTTCGACGCGCAGCTGGCCAGCCGCCACCTCGATCTGGCGGCCCGGTGGCTGCGCGCCCGCGGCGCCGGCTTCTACACCATCGGCTCGGCGGGCCACGAGGCGAACGCCGGCGTGGCCGCGGCGCTGCGGATCACCGACCCGGCCCTGCTGCACTACCGCTCGGGCGCTTTCTACCTGGCCCGCTGCCAGCAGGCCACCCCGCCGCACGACGGGATCCAGGACGTGCTGCTCGGCCTGGTCGCCGCGGCCGGCGAGCCGATCGCCGGGGGGCGGCACAAGGTGTTCGGGCACCGGCAGCTGCACGTCATCCCGCAGACCTCGACGATCGCTTCGCATCTCCCCCGGGCCATGGGGCTGGCCTTCGCGCTGGAGCGGGCGGCCCGGCTGGGCCGCCGGGCGCAGTGGCCGCGCGACGCGATCGTCGTGGCCAGCCTGGGCGACGCGTCGGTGAACCACTCCACCGCGGCCGGGGCGATCAACACCGCGGCCTACTGCGCCTTCCAGCACCTGCCCCTGCCGCTGCTCATGGTCGTCGAGGACAACGGGCTGGGCATCAGCGTGCGGACCCCGGCCGGCTGGGTGGCGGCGGCATTGCGGTCGGTACCGGGAGCCGGCTACTTCGCGCCCGGCGGGCCGGACCTGGCGGCGGTCCATGACACCGCGCTGGCCGCGGCCGCCTGGGTCCGGGACCGCGGCTCCCCCGCCTTCCTGCACCTGCGCACGGTCCGGTTCGGCGGGCACGCGGGCTCGGACGTGGAGACGGCCTACCGGACCGCGGCCGAGATCGGCGCGGACCTGCCGGCTGACCCGCTGCTGGGCACCGCCCGGCTGCTGGTGGCGGCGGGCCTGCTCACCCCGGAGCAGGTCCTGGCCCGGTACGAGGAATCCCGGGCCACCGTGCTGCGCCGCGCCGCCGAAGTGGCCGGCGCGCCCCGGCTGGCTACCGCCGCCCAGGTGATGGCACCACTCGCCCCGCACCATCCCGATCGGGTGTGGGCGGGCGCCGGCCTGGCCGCCAGCAACCCCGCCCGGCATAACGTCTTTGCCGGGCGGCTGCCCGAGGAAGCCGGCGGCCTGACCGTGGCCCAGTCGATCAACGCCGCGCTGACCGACGCGCTGGCGGTCCGGCCGGGGATGCTCGTGTTCGGTGAGGACGTCGGCCGCAAGGGCGGCGTCTACGGGGTCACCCGGGGGCTGCTGGACCGGTTCGGCGCCGCGCGCGTGTTCGACACCCTGCTGGATGAGCAGTCCATCCTTGGCCTGGCGCTCGGCGCCGGGCTGGCCGGGCTGCTTCCCGTCCCGGAGATCCAGTACCTCGCCTACCTGCACAACGCGGTGGACCAGCTGCGCGGGGAGGCGGCCACGCTGTCGTTCTTCTCCCAGGGCGCCTACCGCAACCCGATGGTGCTGCGGGTGGCCGGGCTGGCCTACCAGCGGGGCTTCGGCGGCCACTTCCACAACGACAACGCGCTGGCCAGCCTGCGCGACATCCCAGGGCTGCACATCGCCTGCCCGGCCCGGCCCGATGACGCGGCGGCCATGCTGCGCACCTGCCTGGCGGCGGCGGAGACCGACGGCAGCGTGTCCGTCTTCCTGGAGCCGATCGCGCTTTATCACACCCGGGACCTGCACCGGCCCGGGGATGGCGGCTGGCTCGCCCCATACGACCCGCCCGGCCGGTGGCCGGCCGGTCACGCCCCGGTCGGCAGTGCCCGGAGCTACGGGACGGGGCGCGATCTCACCATCGTCACCTTCGGCAACGGCCTGCGGATGAGCCTGCGGTCGGCTGCCCGCCTGGCCGCCGGCGGCATCGGCTGCCGGGTGCTGGACCTGCGCTGGATCGCGCCGCTGCCCGCCGCCGACATCCTGCGCGAGGCCGCGGTCACCGGCCGGGTGCTGGTGGCCGACGAGACCCGGCGCACCGCCGGGGTCTCCGAAGGCGTGCTCACGCTCCTCACCGATGCCGGGTTCACCGGGCAGGCAGCCCGCGTGACCAGCGCCGACAGCTTCGTGCCGCTCGGCGGCGCCGCCGAGGCCGTGCTGCTCTCCGAGGCGGCCATCGAATCCGCCGCCCGGCTGCTGCTCTCCGGCTAGCCGAGCTGGCTGCCAGCCGAGCTGCTGCTAGCCGAGCTGCCAGTGCAGGCCGGCGCCGAGGACAGCGTGAAGGCCGGTTGCGCGTGCCCGCCGCCGGCCGGCCGGCTTCGCGCCTCAGGCCAGCGCGGCGGCCGCGGCCCGCAGTTCGTCAAGTGCCTGCCGGGCGAATTCGGGGAATGTCTGCTGGCTGGCTGGGTCGGCCCAGGCGAAGGCCCGGTAGAAGGCACGGACGCCCAGGTCGGCGGCGAGGCTCGCGGCGGGATCCGGGACGTCACGCTGGCGGAGTGCGTCGGTCATGGCGGCGGCGAGACCGGCGCGCTTGAACGCGTCGCGCTCCTGCAGCTCACTGTTGCCGGCGATGACCGCTTGGAGCCGGGGCCCGAACTCGCGCTGGCCCTCGGTGAAGGTGGCCGTGGTGGCGTCGAGGGCCGCGGCGACCGCCTCGAGTGGTGTGGCCGAGGCGGGCGCCGCGGCGATCGCGTCGGCGAGGAGCCGGCCGTGGGTGTCCTGGCCGGCGAACAGTACCTCCCGCTTGTCGGGGAAGTGCCGGAAGAAGGTGGTCTTGGTCAGTCCGGCCCGATCGGCGATCTCCGCGACCGTGGTGTTGCTGTAGCCGTGCTCGGTGAACAGGTCGAGCGCGGCGCGCACCAGCCGCTCCCGCGCGTTCGGCTCCCATCGCGCCATTGGCCCAGCGTAAGTAATGTTACTGGGTTCCGTCATTCATCTCGCGTTCACGGAAAACCTCCGTGGTGACGGGGGAGCGAACGGGGGCGGACATTTCCGTATCAGGCCGGAATCCCGGGATGCCGACCAAGGATACCGGCTGGTCGATCCGGGCTGTGTCCCCTGACCTGGTACTCCGGGCCCCCGGCTCAACTGTTGTGCTAAAAAACCCGCCCAACCGTGTCTATGCTGCTCGCGTGGGCATTCCGGGGATACCACGGGGAGGCCTCGGGCGCTGGGCGTGGGCTTCGGCGACCAGCGCCGCCTCACGCCCGGAAATCGGTGATGCGGCCCGGCTGGCCGGGTGGCTGGTGCGCCACGCCCTCAGCGCCGCCCTGGCGCGGGGCGATCCGGATGGCCGGGCCCGGTCCCCGGCCGGGACGCCCGGCATCGCGGACCCGGCGGTGGCCGCGCACCTGGGCCCTGAGGCGGCCGGCTGGCCGCTGACGGTGGCGTCCTGGCCGGCGTGGGATCAGGTGAACGTGCAGGGCGGCCTGGACGCGTGGCTGGCCGGGCCGGGCAGGCGGTACCGGCTGGTGGGCGCCCGCACGGCCACCCGCCCCGCCGGGCCGGGTGGCCTGGTCCGGACCTGCGTGACCAGCGGCACCTACCTGGTGCAGGACGGCCGCGGCCGGCTGGCCCTGCTGCTGTCCGGGCCGGCCGACGGCGGGCCCGCCGGGCCGGTGACCCTCCAGGTGCTGGCCCCGGACGCCGCGAGCGGCGAGCGGGTGCTGGACCGGGTACGGGCCCTGGCCGCCGGGCGCAACGTGTGCCGCGGCCAGGTCGTCGCGTTCCGTGACGAGGGTGGCGGGGCGCCCGGCGGCCTGCCCGACTTCGTGGACCGGCCCGTGGTGGACCGGTCCGAGGTGGTGCTGCCCGGTGACCTGCTCACCGGGGTCGAGCGCCAGATCCTCGGCATCACCCGGCATTCGCGGGCGCTGCTGGCCAACGGCCAGCACCTCAAGCGGGGCGTGCTGCTGCACGGCCCCCCCGGGACGGGGAAGTCGCACCTGGTCTGCTACCTGCTCGGCCAGCTGCCGGGGGTGACCGCCATCCTGCTCAGCGGCGCCTCGCTGTCCCGCATCGGCGAGGCCTGCGCCATGGCCCGGGCCCTGCAGCCGGCCATCGTCGTGGTGGAGGACGTGGACCTGATCGCGCCGCAGCGCCGGCTCGGCTCCCCGCCGCACCCGCTGCTGTTCCGGCTGCTGAGTGAGATGGACGCGATCGGCGCCGACGCGAACGTCGCCTTCCTGCTCACCACCAGCCGGGCGGACCTGCTGGAGGAGGCTCTGGCGGCGCGGCCGGGCCGGGTCGATCACACCGCCCGGCTGCCGCTGCCCGACGTGGCGGCGCGGCGGCGGCTGCTCCGCGTGTACCAGGGCAACTTGCAGTTCAGCCGGGCCACAGCGGCTGCGGTGGTGGCCCGCACCGACGGCGTGACCCCCTCGTTCCTCAAGGAACTCCTCCGCCAGGCGGCGCTGCACGCCGCCGTCCGCCCGGGCGCGGTCTCGGCCCGCTCCGGGCCGGCCGCACCGCTGCGGGTCACCATCCGGCACTTCAACCGGGCCCTGGACGAGCTGCTGGACAGCAACAGCCAGCTTCCGGGGCTGCTGCTCGGCAGCCGCCCGGCCCGCGGCGCCGACGCCGTGATCCGCCCAGTGCTGCCCGCCCTAACCCCCACCCGCTGACCCGCCCCGCCCGGCGCCCCGCCCGCACCCTCTCTGTTGCTGTTATCAGCGCCAAGGCGTGCCTTCGTGATCCCGTCCCTCCGGGGGGACAAGGGGAACCGGATCACCCTGGGGTGATGGGAGAGGTGGCGCGAGGCGGGACTGGACGCCTAGCCGTCCTATGCCTAGAATTGCTTGGTATGAACAGGGAGCGGCTCAAGGGGCATCTGGACCTGCTGCTGCTGTCCGTGCTCTCCGCCGGGCCCGCGCACGGGTACGCAGTCATCGCTGCGCTGCGCCAGCGCAGCGAGGGCGCCTTCGACCTGCCCGAGGGAACCGTCTACCCGGCCCTGCACCGGCTGGAGGACGCCGGGCTGCTATCCAGCAGCTGGGCCGACGCGGACGGGCGGCGGCGCCGGGTATACGCGCTGACCAGCGCGGGGGCAGCCGCGCTCGCCGCTGAACGGGGCGAGTGGCGCCGGTTCGCCCGCGCCGTCCAGGCCGTCACGGGGGGAGCGCTCCCGGCGGCCGGCCAGCTGGCCACCGCCGCAGGTCCGATCACCGCAGGAGGACCGGCATGAGCCCAATCACCGCAGGAGGACTGACATGAGCTCCATCGGGGGCGACCTCATCGAGGACTACCTGGACCAGCTGTACGCGAGACTGCGTAGCTCGCCACGGCAGGGGCGGCGGCTGCTCGCTGAGGCCGAAGATCACCTGCGCCAGGGGGTGGCCGATGGGATGGCGGCCGGGCTCAGCGAACGGGAGGCGCAGGAGGCGGCGATCTCCAGTTTTGGCTCGGTCCGCGTCGTTGTCCGGGCCCACCAGGTCCAGCGGTACCCCATGCCGGGGCTGGCCCTGCTGGCCGACCTGGCCCTGACGGCCTGGAAACTCGGCTCGATCGGGCTGGTCGCGGTCGGCGCCAGCGGCCTGGTCGTGGCGGCCATGAACCAGCTGTTCGGCCGGGCGTTCGTAGCCGCTGTCGCGCCAGGCACCCGGCTGCCCCGGGCGGACTGCCAGCACTGGCTCAGCATCTGGCCGCACGCGCATTCCTGCACCCAGGCTTACCTGCTGGAGAGCAGCTCCGACGCGGTCACGCTCCGCGGGGCGGCGGGGCTGCTCGGCCTGGTCCTGCTGGCCGGGTACCTGGTCGTGCGGCGCGTCGCGCGGCGGCACGGCTGGTCACCGGGCCTGCTGCCGGACGGCTTCGCACCGACCATCGCGGTCAGCCTGTTCGGCGTGACCGGGCTGGCGCTGGCCTGGCTGGCCCTGATGCACGGCGGCGGACCCTCCCCCGTCGGCGGGGTTTCCGGCCCGGGCTTCTACCTAAGCGGCGCGATCGTGGCCCTGGCCATGGCGGCCTGGTACGGCCGGTCGCTGCAGCGCACGCTGCTCCGGCGGGCCCGCGGCTGACGCCCCGGGCCACCGGCTCAGCTGGGCCGCGCACTGAGCAGGTGGCCGGTGAGCAGCGCGGTCGCCTCAGCGGCCTGGGACACGTTGGCCAGGTGCGAGGCACCGCGGACGACCCGCAACCGCGATCCGGCAATACCCCCGGCGATCACCGCGGCGTGCCACGGCGGCGTGGCCGGGTCCTCGGACCCGGCGATTACCAGGGTCGGCGCGGTGATCCTGGCCAGGGACGGGCGCAGGTCCATGTCCGCGATCGCGTCGCAGCAACCCGCGTAGCCCTCCGGCTGCACATCCCGCTCCAGGGTGGCGACGAAGCTGGCGGGCACGCCTGGTTCCCTGGTGGCGAAGGCCGGCGTGAACCAGCGGCCGACCACCTGGTGCGAGATGGGCGCGAGGCCGCCGCTGCGGACCGCCGCCGCACGCTCCTCCCACGGGGCCCGGTCCGGGAACCGGGCCGAGGTACAGCAGACGGCGAGGGCGCCGATCCGGTCCGGTGCGTTGGCCGCGAGCCACAGGCCGACCATGCCACCGAGGGAAACCCCACCGTAGGCGGCCCGGGTGACGCCGAGATCGTCCAGCAGCCGGAGCACGTCGTCACCGAGGTCGGCCAGGGTGTACGGGCCCGGCGGGGCGGGGGAGCCGCCGTGCCCCCGGTGCTCGTAGCGGATCAGCCGGCAGCGGCCGCGCAGCGCGGCCAGCTGCGGCTGCCACAGTTCCGCGGTGGTGCCCAGCGAGTTGCCGAGCACCAGGGGTGGCGCGTCCGCGGGACCCTCCACGGTGACGGCCAGCCGCACCGGGGCAGCGTCAGACATCGAGGAACACGGTCTCGCCGTCGCCCTGCAACCGGATGTCGAACCGGAACACGCCGGGCGGGCCCGGGTCGGCCACGGCGAGCAGGGTGTGGCGGCGGGCGTCGTCCGCCAGGCCGGCCAGCACGGGATCGGCGGCGTTCGCGTCGGCCTCGTCCGGGAAGTAGATGCGGGTCACCACCCGGTGCAGCAGCCCGCGCGCGAACACCGACACGTCCAGGTGCGGCGCCTCGGTAGCGCCGTCGGGGCTGGGCAATGGACCGGGCCGCAGCGTCACGATGCGGTAGGCGCCGTCCGGGCCGGTCGGGCACCGGCCGAAACCGCGGAACGCCGCCCCGGACGGGTTCGGGCCGCGCGGGTCGTCGGGGTGGCCGAAGTAGCCGTCCGCGTCGGCCTGCCAGGTTTCGATGAGGCCGTCCGGCACCGGGTCCCCGGCGCCGTCGAGCAGCCGGCCGGTGATGGTGACGGCACCCGGGGTCCCCTCCGGCACCACGAACGGGCCGTCCGGCCAGGGCAGCCCGATCGCCAGGTACGGCCCGACCGTCTGCGACGGGGTGATCGGCAGCGGGCTCACTGGCCGCCCTCCTCGAAGACGGTACCGCCGCGGCCGCGCAGCACGATGTCCCAGGTGTAGCCGAGAGCCCAGTCCGGCTCGGTCAGCTCCATGTCGAACCGGGAGATCAGCCGCTGCCGGGCGTCCGGGTCGGGGATGGAATTGAAGATCGGGTCGTAGGGGAACAACGGGTCGGACGGGAAGTACATCTGGGTGACCAGGCGCTGGGTGAAAGCCCGCCCGAACAGCGAGAAGTGGATGTGCGCCGGGCGCCAGGCGTTGGGGTGGTTCTTCCAGGGGTACGCGCCGGGCTTGATGGTGACGAACTGGTACCGGCCCGCGGCGTCGGTGAGGCACCGGCCCACCCCGGTGAAGTTGGGGTCCAGCGGCGCCGGGTGCTGGTCCACCGCGTGCCGGTACCGGCCCGCGGCGTTCGCCTGCCAGATCTCGACCAGCGTGCCCGGGACCGGCCGCCCGTCGCTGTCCAGCACCCGGCCGGTGACGATGATCCGCTCGCCCAGCGGCTCGCCCGCGTGCCGGGTGGTCAGGTCGGCGTCGGCCGGGGTGACCCGCCCCTCCCCCAGCAGCGGCCCGGTGATCTCGGTCAGCCGTTGCGGCACCAGCAGCGGCGGCCGGTGCGGCGCCCGCAGCGCCGTCGACCGGTACCCCGGCGAGTCCAGCGGCGGGTGTACCCCCGGGCGCTCGTACGACGGCAGGCGCAGTCCGGCCGGCGGGTGAGTGGTCATCGGGCGGTTCTCCTTCACGGGCTCGGGCTGATCGCCTGCAACTGGCGCAGCGCGGCCAGTTCGGCGGCGGTCGGTGGCTCCAGGACCTGCAGACTGTCCGACACCGCCAGCTCCCAGCCGGTCCGGGCCCGGATGTTGGCCACTGACACCCCGGGGTAGCGGCCGGTCAGGGTCAGCTCGCAGGTGCGCGGGTCCGGCTCCAGGATGCCCAGGTCAGTGATCACCTTGCGGGGCCCGGCCCCCGGGAGGCCGAGCCGCGCCCGGTACCCGGGGCCGTCGCCGAACCCGACCGAGGTGACGAAGTCGACGCGCTCCACGAAGGACCGGCGGGTCTGCCGGACCACCACGATGACCTCGCGGCACGAGGCGGCGATCTCCGGGGCACCCCCGGCCCCGGGCAGCCGCACCTTCGGGGCCTCGTAGGCCGGCCCGATGACGGTGGTGTTGATGTTGCCGAACCGGTCGATCTGGGCCGCGCCCAGGAAGCCGATGCCGATCCGCCCCGGCTGCAGCCAGTAGTTGAAGATCTCCGGCACGCTGACCACCGCGTCCGCCGTCTCGGCCAGGACGCCGTCGCCGATGGACAGCGGCAGGGTGCCCGGCTTCGCGCCGATCGTGCCGGACTCGTAGATGAGCACCAGGTTCGGCGCGTGCGTGGCCCGGGCCATGTTGGCCGCGGCGCTCGGCAGCCCGATGCCGACGAAGCAGGTCATGCCGTCGGTGAGCGCCCGGGCGGCACAGGCGGTCATCATCTCGTCGGCGGTGAAGTCCGGCCCCGCGGTCACGCCGGGCCCCGCGAAGCGTCGGCCGGTTCGCGGGGGGTTCCGGCCGGCGGCTCCCCCAGGCCGGCGCCGTACACCTCCTCGGCCAGCCACCGGGTGAACCGGTCGCGGTCCCGGCTGATCTCGTCCCAGGCCTGGTAGTAGTCGTTGTCCCGGGCGGAGTAGCCGAGCGCGTAGGACGGGTGCGCGCCGCCGGGCGCCTCGGCCACGTAGTTGACCACCCAGGACGGCAGCACCACCGCGGTCGGCTCCGGGGCCAGCTCGTCCACGATCTCCTCGACGGTCACCACCGAGCGCCGCGCGCTCAGCACGGCCTCCTTCTGCACCCCGGTGATCCCCCACAACTGCACGTTCCCGGCCCGGTCGGCCCGCTGCGCGTGGATCACCGCGACGTCCGGGTTCAGCGCCGCCACGGCGGTGAGCCGCTCCCCGGTGAACGGGCAGGTGATCGGGCGCACCGCGGGCTGCCCGTCCAGGCCGGGCAGGCCCTCCAGGCCGGTGCCGTGGTAGCCGCGGAGAATCGCGAACGGCACGCCCGAGGCGCCAGCCACGTAGCGGTTCGCCATCCCGGCGTGGCTGTGCTCCTCCAGCTGCAGCGGCCCCGGCCAGGCGTTCTCGACGGCGTCGCGGAACCGGTGCAGCGAGCCGACCCCCGGATTGCCGCCCCAGGAGAAGATCAGCCTGCTGGCGCAGCCCGCCCCGATAAGCTGGTCATAGAGCACGTCCGGGGTCATCCGGATCAGCGTCAGGTCACGCCTGCGCTGCCTGATCACTTCCCGCCCGGCGGCGAACGGGATCAGGTGCGTGAACCCCTCCATCGCCACCGCATCCCCGTCGTGGACGGTACGGGCCACAGCGTCGGCCAGTGAAACGATCTCCGCCATATCCTCCTGCCCATGGAGCGGTTGTCCCGGACACCATCATGACCGTGTGGTCGCGATAAGTACAGTCGTTCGTAATACGGACATATGGCGGGTTCCAAAGGTTGTGCGGGCGGCGTCACGGGGCGCTCCCGAGGGCGCGTCAGCCCGGAGCGCGTCAGCCCGGAGCGCGTCGGCCCGGAGCGCGTCGGCCCGGGGACGCGTCAGGCCCCCGTCTCGGCGAGCACCCGCTGTGCGATCGCGAACGCCCGGTTGGCCGCCGGCACCCCGGCGTAGACCGCGGTGTGCAGCAGCACCTCCCGGATCTGCTCCGGGGTCAGCCCGTTACGCAGCGCCGCGCGCAGGTGCATGGCCAGCTCCTCCTCCTGGCGGAGCGCCACGAGCGCGGTCAGCGTGATCATGCTCCGCTCGGCCCGGGACAGCCCCGGCCGCGACCACACCTCGCCCCACGCGTAGCGGGTGATGAAGTCCTGGAACGGCTCGGTGAGCGGGGTGATCCCGGCGGTCGCGCGATCGACGTGCGCATCCCCCAGGACCTCGCGGCGGACCGCCATCCCCTGCGCTTTTCGTTCTGCCTCATTCATGACGTCACCTTTCCGGAACGGCCCCGGGCCAGGGCCGGGCAGCCGGCCCGAACACTACCCAGCCGTCAGGCGGGCGTGCGCGGCCAGGGCCGCGTGCACGAACTCACCGGCCGCGCCCAGGTAGCCGGCCGGGTCCAGGGCGGCGTCCAGCTGCTCCGGCGTGATCCCCGCGGCGGCGATCCGGTCCGCCTCCGGCGCAGCCGCCAGGGCCTCGCGCAGGGTCTGGCCGGCCGCCGCGGCCCGCGCGCTGGCCGCGGCCAGCAGGTCGTGTGCGGCGGCCGGGCCCAGCGCCGGGGCGAGCAGCGCGGCGACGCTCTCGGCCAGCGGGAAACCGCCCGCTGCGTCCAGGTTGCGGCGCATCCGGCCGGGATCGGGTTCCAGGCCGGTGAGCAGCTCCGCGCCCCAGGCGGCCGCCGAGCCGGTCAGCCGGAGCAGCCCGGCCAGCGGCTCCCACTCGGCGTGCCAGGCCCCGGCCGCGCGCTGATGCTCCTGCTCGGCCGCGGCCACCAGCGTGGCGAGCAGCCCGGGAATCTGTTTGGTGCAGCCAAGCACCGAGATCGACGCGACCGGGTTGTGCTTGTGCGGCATGGCCGACGAGCCCCCGCGCTCCGGGCCGCCGCCCTCACGGGCCTCGGCCACCTCCGACTGGGCCAGCAGGGTCACATCCCGCGCGATCTTGCCCAGCACGCCGGTGACGCCGGCGCAGGCGCCGGCGAGCTCGGTCAGCCGCAGCCGCTCGGTGTGCCAGGGCAGCACCGGCGCGGCCAGCC
Organism: uncultured Actinomycetes bacterium; assembly: GCA_963837515.1. GTDB lineage: Bacteria > Actinomycetota > Actinomycetes > Streptosporangiales > Streptosporangiaceae > RYN-230. Next base: position 1,377,387 of record CAWINT010000002.1, on the reverse strand, counting down.
CCAGCTCGGCCGCGAGCCGGGCCGCGACCCGCGGGCCGGCCGGGCCCAGCGAGGCCAGCGTGCCGGCCGCGCCGCCGAACTGCACGGCGAGCCGACCGGCGGCCACCCGGTCCAGCGCGCCTCGGGCTTCGTCCAGCCCGGTCAGCCAGCCCGCCGCCACCAGGCCGAACGTCACCGGTACCGCCTGCTGCAGCAGGGTCCGGCCGATCATCAGCGTGTCCCGGTGCGCCGCCGCCAGCCCGGCCGCGGCCGCCGCGGCGACCGCCAGGTCGGCCGAGACGGCCGCGCAGCCACGGCGGGCCAGCAGCATGGCGGCGGTGTCGATGATGTCCTGGCTGGTGGCGCCACGGTGCACGGCCGCCGCCGGTCCCGGGTCCAGGCGCCCGCGCAGCTCGCGGACCAGCGCGGGGACCGGGTTGCCGGTGCGGGCGGCCTGCCGCCCCAGGTGGGCCACGTCGAAGTCCCCGGCCCGGGCGGCGGCGGTGACCGCCGCGCCCGCGCCCGGCTCGGCCAGCCCGGCCGCTTCCACCGCACGCGCCAGCGCGGCCTCGGTATCCAGCATGGCCTGCAGCCAGGCCCGGTCCGAGGTGTCCACCGCCCCTCCGCCGAACACGCCGCCGAACAATCCATCGGGAGAATGCACGCCTGCTCCTGCCTGGGGTAACGACCGGGATCATGAGCCAAGCGGCGGCCCGGAGTGCCGCCTGCCGGGCGAGCCCACGATAGCCCGCCGGTTCGGTAAAAAAATCTCCACGCCTGTGCAACGCTGCGTACTCGTATGGTGCTCCACAGTGATGTGACAGGAGAGGCAGCGATTCTCGACAGCACAGACACAGACCCGGCCGGCTCCCGCCGCGAGGCGGAGTTCGGCACGTTCATGACCGCGCGCTGGCCCAGCCTGGTGCGGCTGGCCTACGGGCTGACCGGTGACCGGTGGCTGGCCGAGGACGTCACCCAGGCCGCGCTGGCCACGGCCTACGCGGCGTGGTGGCGGGTCCGCCGGGCCGACGACCCGGACGCCTACGTGCGGCGCATCCTGGTCAACACGAGCCACCGCCGGTTCCGGCGGCGCCGGGTCAGCGAGCAGGCGCGGGAACCGGGCGATCTCCCCGACGCGCCCGTCGCCGACCCATGTGACCAGGTCGGCGAGCGGTCCGCGCTGCTCGACGCGGTCCGCCAGCTGCCGGCCCGGCAGCGGGCCATCGTGCTGCTGCGGTACTGGGCCGACCTGAGCGACGCGCAAGTGGCCGAGGCCCTCGGCTGCTCCCCCGGCACGGTACGCAGCCAGGCGTCCCGGGCGCTGGCCAAGCTGCGCTCCAGCGCCGTCCTCGCCGACCAAGGAGGCCATCCGTGAACACCATCCTCGACGAGCAGGCCCTCCGCGAACGGCTGCACCGGGACCTCGACACCCTGCCCGCCGCCCCGGCCCCGGTCCGCGCGGTGATCCAGCGCGGCGTGGCCCGGCGGGCCCGCCGCCGGGCCGCGGCCGCGGCCGGGCTGGCGGCCGCGGCGGCAGCGGCGGTCGCCGCCGGCACGCTCCTGCCGGGCAGCGGGAGACCCGGCCCGGCCGGCCGGGCCACGGCGGTGAGCCGCCCGGGGCTGGCCGGCCGACCGCCCGCCGTCCAGCAGGGCCCGGCCGGGGCCGTCTTCGCGGCGGGCACGGCCAGCGGGCAGGCGTGGCAGCTGTCGGCTGGCAACGTCGCTGACCCCGGCGCCCGCTGCCTGCCCGCCCTGCTGCTCAACGGCACGGACGCGGACCTGCTACCCACCACCCCGCCGACGCTCGGCGCGATCGACGGCCTCGCCTACCTCACCGATGCCCCCGGCGCGCCCGGCGCCGGGTACGCCGCGCTGCGGGTCGCGCCCTCGGTGACCAGCCTCCGCGTCCGGCTGGCCGGCGGCGCCGCGCTGACCGTCCGCCCGGTGACGGAGCGCGCCTGCGGGCTCGTTCTGCGGCTGGCCGGGTTCAGCTACCCGGCGGCCGGGGTGGCCGATATCACCGCCTACGCGGGCAGCCAGAAGGTCAGCGCCATCACGCCGGCCGGTGGCCTGGTCCGCTCGGCCGGGGCGGCGGGCGCCCCGCTGCCGTCCGGTGGGCCCGGGCCGGCCAGCCGGCTGCAGCCGCTGGTCCCGGGGGTGTGGCAGCACCTGTGGCGGTCCACCGGCCCGCTGCCCAGCGGCCAGCTCGGCGCCGGGCGCGCCGGGAGCAGGTCCTGGCGGATCTCCGTGCTGCTCGGCGTGGACGGCGAGTGCTATACGGCCACGGTCTACGGCGAGGCGGGTGGCTCCGGCGGGCTCGCGGGCGCCGGCGGGCTCGCGGGCTCCGGCGGGCCGGCTGCCTCCGGCGGCAGCAGTTGCGGGCCCATCACGCCTCCGCCGCGCACCGTGGTGCTGCGCCGGGTGCCGCTCGCAGGCGGTAGCCCGGTGGCCGGCTGACGCGGCGCTGCTCCCGGCCGGCTCGGTCTCGGTGGCCGCCACCCTGGCCGGCGGCGCGACGCTCCGGGCCAGCGTGGTCACGGTGGGCGGACGGCGCTACACCGCGCTGGCCGTGCCGGCCAGGGCGTCCCTGGCCCGGGTCACCGCCTACGACGCGGCCGGGCGGCCGCTGGGCACGGCGGAGCCCGTGACGGCCGGGCCGTGACGGCGAGCCCGTGACGGCCCGGCCGTGACGGGCCCGGCCAGTGCCGCGCGGCACGGGCCGGTGTGGAGGCCCCGGGCCTGGTCATGACCAGGCCCGGGGCATTGCGCGGCACCCAGGGTGGGGGCCTATCGTCAGCTGTATGATCGTGCAACCCTCTTTCCCGGGCGGCCCAGGCCTGGCCCAGGTACGCCGCCTCGTCACCGAGATCCCCGGACCCTGCTCCCGCGAGCTGCTGGCCCGCCGCGAGGCCGCCGTGGCCCGTGGGGTCAGCCACGTCCTGCCGGTGTTCGTCACCGCGGCCGGCGGCGGGGTGCTGATCGACGTGGACGGCAACTCGCTGATCGACTTCGGCTCCGGCATCGCCGTCACGTCGGCGGGCAACAGCGCCCCGCGGGTCGTGGCCGGGGTGCGCGAGCAGGCCGAGCGGTTCACCCACACCTGCTTCATGGTCACTCCGTATGAGGGGTACGTCGCGGTCTGCGAGGAGCTGGCCCGGCGCACCCCCGGCGACCACGACAAGCGCTCCGCGCTGTTCAACTCGGGCGCCGAGGCGGTAGAGAACGCGGTCAAGATTGCCCGGCACGCCACCGGCCGGCCGGCGATCGTGGTGTTCGACCACGCCTACCACGGCCGGACCAACCTGACCATGGCGCTGACCGCCAAGAACATGCCCTACAAGCACCGGTTCGGGCCGTTCGCCGGGGAGGTTTACCGGGTCCCGATGGCCTACCCGTTCCGCTGGCCGGGCGGCCCGGAGGCGTGCGCGGCGGACGCCCTCGACGTGATCACCGGGCTGATCCACACCCAGGTCGGCGAGGAGAACGTGGCCGCGGTGCTGATCGAGCCGATCCAGGGCGAGGGCGGCTTCATCGTGCCGCCGGACGGGTTCCTGCCGGGCCTGGCCGAGTTCTGCCGCCAGCACGGCATCCTGCTCATCGCCGATGAGATCCAGAGCGGGTTCTGCCGGACCGGCGACTGGTTCGCCTGCGACCACGAAGGTGTGGTGCCCGACCTGGTGACCACGGCCAAGGGCATCGCCGGCGGCCTGCCGCTGGCCGGGGTGACCGGGCGCGCCGAGATCATGGACGCGGTGCACGTGGGCGGCCTCGGCGGTACCTACGGAGGCAACCCGGTGGCCTGCGCGGCCGCGCTGGGGGCCATCGAGACGATGGCCGCTGAGGACCTGCCCGGGCGCGCCCGCCGCATCGGCGAGATCATGCTTCCCCGGCTGCACAAGCTGGCCGAGACCTACCCGGTCATCGACGACGTGCGCGGCCGCGGAGCGATGATCGCCATCGAACTGGTCCGGCCCGGCACGCTGCAACCCGCCCCGGACGTCGCCAGCCAGGTGGCCAAGGCGTGCCACGCGGCCGGCCTGGTCGTGCTGACCTGCGGCACGTTCGGCAACGTGCTGCGCTTCCTGCCGCCATTGGTGATCGGTGAGCCGCTGCTCGAGGAGGGCCTGTCCATCCTGGAGGACGCGTTCGCCATGCGGTGACCCGCGGGCGGCGCCCGCCCCGGGCCACCGCCCGGCGGCGGCCCGCTTTACCGGCCCAAACTTTCCCTTGACGAGCTTCAGGACCGATGTTACTCACGAGTTACATCGGTTCGGTGCCCGTCAAGGAGGACCCATGCCCCATCGTCCCCGCCGCACTTTAACGGCCATCGCCACCACCCTCGCCGCCGCCGTCGCCCCGCTGCTGGCCACCACCGCGGCCAGCGCCCAGAGCAGCGCGCACTACGTGGCGCTGGGCGATTCCTACTCCTCCGGCCTGGGAGCAGGGAGCTACCTCTCGGCCAGCGGCTCGTGTGACCAGAGCACCAAGGCCTACCCGGCGCTCTGGGCGGGCGCCAACCAGCCGGCCTCGTACGTGTCCGAGGCGTGCGCCGGCGCGACCACGTCCGACGTGATCAACTCCCAGGTGAGCGCGCTCAGCGCCGCCACCACGCTGGTCTCCATCACCATCGGCGGCAACGACGTCGGCTTCGCGTCGGTCATGGAGACCTGCGTGCTGCTGCCGACCAGCAGCTGCGTCAGCGCCATCGACCAGGCCGAGAACCTGGTCGCCAACCAGCTGCCCCGCGAGCTCGATGCGGCGCTGAGCGCGATCCGGGCCGCCGCGCCCAACGCCCGGATCGTGGTCCTCGACTACCCCGAGTTCTACGACCTGGCCAGGTCCGCCAGTTGCATCGGCCTCAGCACCACCGACCGTACCGACCTCAACCAGGGCGCCGACGAGCTGGACAGCGCGATCGCAACCGCCGCGGGCAAGGCCGGTGACGTGTTCAAGGACGTGCGGCCCTACTTCGCCGGCCACGAGATCTGCGACTCCAGCAGCTGGCTGCACTCGGTCAACTGGCTGGACATCATCGAGTCCTACCACCCGACCGCCGCCGGCCAGTCCGGCGCCTACTACCCGGCCTTCGCCAGCGTGGCCGGCTGATTCCGGTCAGCGGCCGGGGCCGGGGGGTGGTGGCCGGGAGCGGTCCCGGTCACCACCCCCCGCCCGGCCCGGCCGCCTGGGGGCACGCGGCCCGGCCAGTGCAGGCGGCGGGTGCGCGCCGGCACCGCCGGCGCCGTGGGGGTGTGGCCACCGCCTGCCCGGCACCGGGTGGTGGCCCGGTGCGCTGGCCTCACGTTAGGCGGCGACCTTCTCCGCACCCTCGGCCCAGCCTGTGGAAGAGCCCAGAAATCAGGCTCCGCGGCAGCTCACCGTCCGGCGCGGCCGGGCGGCGGCATGAGCGGCCGCAGCGGGGTACGACGGAGGTATGCCCGTCCTCGTCGGCACCTCCGGGTGGCAGTACCGCGACTGGCGGGGCGGCTTCTACCCAGCCGGCCTGCCCCAGCGTCGCTGGCTCGAGCACTACGCCAGCCACTACCTGACGGTGGAGAACAACGCCAGCTTCTACCGGCTGCCGGGCCGGGAGACGTTCGCCGGCTGGCAGGCCCGGACCCCGGACGGCTTCGTCATGGCGGTCAAAGCGAGCCGGTACCTGACCCACGTGCGGCGGCTGCGCGACCCCGCCGAGCCGGTCACCCGGCTGGTTGACGCGGCCGCCAGCCTGGGCCCGCGGCTCGGCCCCGTGCTGCTGCAGCTGCCGCCCACGATGGCCGCGGACCCCGGGCTGCTCGATGCCTGCCTGGCCGAGTTCGCGGTCGCGGCGTCCCGGGCCGGGACCGGCCCGCTGCGGGTGGCGGTCGAGCCGCGGCACCCGTCCTGGTGGTGCGACGAGGTGCAGCAGGTGCTCAGCGCACGCCAGGCCGCCCTGTGCTGGGCCGACCGCCTCGGGCAGCCGGTCACCCCGCTGTGGCGCACGGCGGACTGGGGCTACCTGCGGTTCCACGAGGGCGCCGCGCAGCCGTGGCCGTGCTACGGGCAGCAGGCCCTGCGGTCCTGGGTGGCCCGGCTGCGCGACACCTGGCCGCGGGAGGCGGACGTGTTCGTCTACTTCAACAACGACCCGGGCGGGGCGGCCGTGAAGAACTCAGCCGAGTTCGCCGTAGCGGCCGGCCAGGCCCGCCTGGACCCTACCCGGACGCCGGAGCCGGGCAGCGTCCCGCTGACCCCCCCGATCCCGACCTGGTAAAGGGAAGTGGCCCCAGGGCGCACCCCTGGGTCCTGCTGGCCCGGGGGGACGACCCCCCGGAACCCCCCGCCATCCGCCGGCTCGGCGAGAACACGCCTGCGGCGCACCTCCCCTCGCCCTGCCAACCCGGGGGGACGACCCCCCGGAACCCCCCGCCATCCGCCGGCTCGGCGAGAACACGCCTGCGGCGCACCTCCCCTCGCCGGCGGATGCCTACTTGTTGACCGGGAAACCGAGGGTGACGCCGCCGTGGCTGGGGTCCAGCCAGCGGCTGGTGACCGCCTTGCCCCGGGTGTAGAAGTGCACGCCGTCGGTGCCGTGCACGTGGGTGTCCCCGAACAGCGAGGCCTTCCAGCCGCCGAACGAGTAGTAGGCCATCGGCACCGGGATCGGCACGTTCACCCCGACCATCCCGGCCTCCACGTCGAACACGAACCGGCGGGCCGCGCCGCCGTCGTTGGTGAAGATGGCCGTGCCGTTCCCGTACGGGTTCTCGCTCACCAGCCGGACGGCGTCGTCATAGCTGGCGGCGCGGACCACCGACAGCACCGGGCCGAAGATCTCGTCGGTGTAGCAGGACATGGACGGCGTCACGTGGTCGAGCACACTCGGCCCGAGCCAGAAACCGTCCGCTCCTCCCCCGATCACCGGGTGCACCCGGCCGTCCACGGCCAGCGTCGCCCCCTCGGCCACCCCGGAGCCCAGGTAAGCGGCCACCCGGTCCCGGTGCGGCCCGGTGACCAGCGGGCCCATCTCGGATCGCTCGTCGGTGCCGGGCCCGACCCGCAGCCGGGCCACCCGCTCGGCGATCTTGGCAACCAGCTCGTCACCGACCGGGCCGACCGCGACCACCACCGACACCGCCATGCACCGCTCGCCGGCCGAGCCGAACCCGGCCGAGGTGGCCGCGTCGGCGGCCAGGTCGAGATCGGCGTCGGGCAGCACGACCATGTGGTTCTTGGCCCCGCCGAGCGCCTGCACCCGCTTGCCCGCCCGGGTGCCGGTCTCGTACACGTACCGGGCGATCGGGGTGGACCCCACGAAGCTGACCGCGCGCACGTCCGGGTGGGTGAGCAGCCCGTCGACCGCCTGCTTGTCCCCCTGCACCACGCTGAACACGCCGTCCGGCAGCCCGGCCTCGGCCCACAGCCGGGCCAGGAACAGCGACGCCGACGGGTCCTTCTCGGACGGCTTGAGCACGAACGCGTTCCCGCAGGCGATCGCGACCGGGAACATCCACATCGGCACCATGGCCGGGAAGTTGAACGGGGTAATGCCGGCCACCACGCCGAGCGGCTGCCGGATCGAGTAGGCGTCCACCCCGGTGGATACGTTCTCCGAGAAACCGCCCTTGAGCAAATGCGGGATGCCGCAGGCGAACTCCACCACTTCCAGCCCGCGGGCCACCTCACCGGCCGCGTCGGAGGCCACCTTGCCGTGCTCCTCGCTGATCAGCGCGGCCAGCTCGGCCGTCCGCGCCGCCAGCAGCTGGCGGAAGCTGAACAGCACGCTCGACCGCCGGGCCAGCGAGGCCGCCCGCCAGCCAGGGAAGGCCTTCGCTGCGGCCGCGACGGCGTCGTCCACCACAGCCGCCGTGGCGAAGTCCACCGTGCCGGTGACCTGGCCGGTGGCCGGGTTGTAGATATCCCCCCGGCGCTCAGCGGCGCCTTCCCACTCGCGGCCGCCGATCCAGTGCGTGACGTGCTTCGCCGCCCCGCTCACTGGGCCGCCTCCTCATCGACCGCGCGCAGCGAGTCGACCAGCGCGCCGAGGCCTTCCTTGGCCTCGGCCTCGGACAGCGTCATCGGCGGGGCCATCCGCAGCGCGTGGCCGTAGAGCCCGCCCTTGCCGATCAGCAGGCCGCGTTCCCGGGTCGCCTCCAGCATCCGGGTGGCCAGCGCCGGGCTGGGCTCCCCGGTGGCCGGGTCCACCATGTCGATCGCGAACATCAGGCCCTTGCCCCGCACCTCGCCCACCACGGCCAGCGTCGCGGCCGCCTCGCGCAGCCCGCCGATGATCAGGCGGCCCAGGTCGGCCGCGTTGCGCTGCAGGTCATGGGAGAGCACGTAATCGAGGGTGGCGTTACCGGCCGCGGTGGACAGCGGGTTGCCGCCGAAGGTCGAGATGCCGTTCCCGGGCAGCGCGTCCATCAGCTCACCGCGGGCCACGACCCCGCCGATGGACAGCCCGTTGCCCAGCCCCTTGGCGAAGGTGAGCATGTCCGGGGCCACGTCGTGGGCCTCGAAGCCCCAGAAGTGCTCGCCGGTCCGGCCCCAGCCCGTCTGCACCTCGTCCGAGATGAACAGCGCGCCCTTCTCCCGCGCTACGGTGGCGTACTCGCCGAGCAGCCCGTCCGGCGGCATGGTGAACCCGCCGACGCCCTGCACCGGCTCGGCGATCAGGCAGGCCACGTCGCCCGCGGTGGCGGTGCTCAGCACGTGCCGCAGGTCCTGGACGCAGGCGGCCTGGTAGTCCGCATCGCTCAGCCCCGCGAAGGCCGGCAGGTGCCGGTCCGTCCCATGCAGGTAGTGCACGCTGAACGGCGCGAGCGGGGTGCTCTTCCACGCCCCGTTCCCGGTGATCGCGATGACCCCGAACGAGTGGCCGTGGTAGCTGTTGCGCAGCGCGAGCACCTGGTTGGACCGGCGCGCGGTGGTGGCGATCATCAGCGCGGTCTCGTTCGCCTCGGTCCCGGAGTTGGTGAAGAACACCTTGGCGTTCTCGATCCCGGACAGCCGGGCCAGCTTCTCGGCCAGCTCCACCTGCTGCCGGATCAGGTACAGCGTGGAGGTATGCACGATGCCCGTGCTCACCTGGCGCTCGAGCGCCTCGCGCACCTCGGGCACGTCGTAGCCGAGCATGTTGGTGAGGATGCCGCAGAAGAAGTCGAGGTAGCTGTGGCCGTCCGCGTCGGTGACGCGGCTGCCAGCGCCGCTGACCAGCTCCAGCGGGTCGGCGTAGTACAGCGAGAGCCAGGCGGGCAGGACGCGGCGGTGCCGCTCGTGAAGTTCCGACATCCCCCCAGTCTGGCACTGGGATGTCCGGCACTCCCCCGACACAGTGTCGGAAAAATCCCCTATCACTAACATGATGTCAGTAACAGGCCCCCGGCCACGCGGCCGCCGCTCGCCAACGTTCGTGATCATGACCTAAGTGTCGTCCCAACGACACCTAACTCATGATCACGAGGCTGCCCCGGGCCGGGCTGGGGGCGGTGGTGCTGGTGGGGCCAGAGGGAGGACGGTTGTGGCGCTGACGGTGGCGGAGGTGCTGCGGCTGGACGCGGTGCAGCGCGGGGAGCCGCGGGTGGTAGCCGCGGCGGACCGGCTGGACGCACCGGTGCGCTGGGTGCACGTGATCGAGCTGCCGGACGCCGCCCGGCTGCTGCGCGGCGGTGAGCTGGTGCTGACCACCGGCATCGCGCTGCCCGAGGACGACGCGCTGCTGGCCGGGTACGTCGGCGGGCTGGCCGGGATCGGGGTGAGCGCGCTCGCGGTCGAGCTGGGCCGCAAGTACACCGGCCGCCTGCCCGCCGCGCTGATCCAGGCGGCCGGGTCGCACGCCCTGCCGCTCATCGTCTTCCAGCGCGAGGTCCCGTTCATCGGTATCACCGAGGCGGTGCACGGCCAGATCATCGAGGACCAGCTGAGGCAGCTGCGCGCGTCGGCCCGGCTGCATGAGGTGTTCACCGACCTGGCGGTGGCCGGGGCCGGGCCGCAGGAGATCCTGCACGAGGCCAGCCTGCTGGCCGGCCGGCCGCTGATCCTGGCCGACCTGGCCCAGCACGTGCTGGCGTGCGAGCCGGCCGGGTCCGACCACGCTGTCCTGCTGGCCGGCTTCCCGGCCCGGGCGCAGGCTGTGCAGTCCGGCGCCGAGCCGTCCCAGGCGGCCAGCCCGGCGGCCCGGACCGTTTTCTACCCGGGGCCCGGCTGGCTGGTCACCACCGTCGGGGCGCGGGGCGAGGACTGGGGCCGGGTCATCCTGGTGTGCGCCGGGCCGCCCGGGCCAGTGGACAGCGTGCTGCTGGAGCGGACCGCCACCACGCTGGCGCTGGGCCGCCTGCTGGCCCGCCAGCAGGAGAGCCTGGAACGGCAGGCGCACCGCACGCTGATCAGCACCATCCTGGCCGAGCCGGGTACCGGGCCGGAGGAGGTGGCCGCCCAGGCACGGGCGCTGGGCGTGCCGGTCAGCGGGCGCCAGCTGATCGCGGTGGTGCTGCGGTCCCGGGACGGCGCGGCCGGCCTGCTGGCCCAGGCCCGGGTGCTGGAGGCGGCCGAGGCCACCGCGGACGCCTGCCGGGCCGAGCGGATCCCGGCGCTGGTCGGCTCGCTGGACGACGTGCGCGCCGCCGCGCTGCTGTCGGTCCCCGGTGCCGCCGACCCGCAGCCGGTGCTGGCCGCGGTATGCCAGGCGGTCCGGCGGGGCCTGGCCCGCCGGGCCACCCGGCCCTACGGCGTGCCCGGTGACCAGCCGGTGATCGGCGTGGGCACGCCGGTGACGGCGGTAGCCGACGCCCGGCGCGCCCTGCTGGAAGCCCGGCAGGTCGCGGACGCTGCCGCGGAGGGGCCCCCGGCGGGCGACGGGCGGCTCTACTACCGGCTGGCCGACCTGCGGCTGCGCGGCCTGCTCTACCTGCTGGGCCAGGACAGCCGGCTGACCACGTTCGTGGACCGGGAACTGGGGCCGCTGCTGCACCACGACGCCGCGCAGCACACCGACCTGACCGGGGTGCTGGCCGCTTACCTGGCGGCGGGCGGCAACAAGGCGGTGGCGGCGAGCCGGGCGCACCTGGCCCGCCCGACCCTCTACGAGCGGCTGCGGCAGATCGAGCGGATCCTCGGCGTCAGCCTGGGGTCACCGGAATCGCGCGCCTCCCTGCACGTGGCGCTGCTGGCCCGGGACGGGTACCGGGAGGGGGACGCCGCGCCGCCGCGGAGCTGAAATTTCCGCCGCGCCTGGCCCGCGCCCGGCCCGTCCGGCCAGGTCACAAGGGCCGCCCGGGGCCGTTTCGCCCGTGCGGGGTAATCAGCGTGGCTAGCCGGCGCGGGCCTGCTTACGGTGTGGGCGCGGTCCCCTTCCCGCCGTACCATCGCGGGCCCAGGACGCTGCCCGGTCCCGCCGCCGACCCGGAGCGCAGCCATGACCTCACGTCCCTCCCTCCGTCCCCTCGGCTGGTTAGCCGCTGCCGGGCTGGTCACCGGCCTGCTCAGCGGGGTGACGGCCAGGCCGGCCAGCGCCGCGCTGGCCAGCGTGCCGCACTACAGCGTGCCGCTGGCGCTGCAGGAGTCGCTGTACTTCTACGACGCGCAGAAGTCCGGCCCGGCCCGCACCGCCGGGGACCAGCCGCTGTCCTGGCGGGCCGACTCTGAGCCCTCGGACAGTTGCGTGCCGCTGCAGCCGATGGCGGGTCATGTGGGCACCAACCTGTCCGCCGCCTTCATCGCCGCCAACCAGCCGGTGCTGGACCCGGGCAACACGGGCTGCGTCAACCTGTCCGGCGGATTCCACGACGCCGGCGATCACGTGAAGTTCGGGCTGCCGCAGTCCTACGCCGCCTCGGTGCTCGGCTGGGGGATGTACGAGTTCCCGCAGGCCTACCAGGCGACCGGCACCTGGGCGCACGCAAACGACGAGATGAAGTGGTTCAGCGACTACTTCCTCCGGTCCACCTTCCTGAACTCCTCCGGCCAGGTCGTCGCCTTCGCCTACCAGGTGGGCGAGGGCGGGGTCGATCACGACTACTGGGGCCCGTCCGAGCTGCAGAGCCCCACCACCTACCCGCGCCCGGCCCACTTCGCGACCACGCAGACACCGGCCGCCGACCAGACCGCCAGTGCCGCGGCCGCGCTGGCCGTCGAGTCGATTCTGACCGCCAGCAGCAGTGCCAGCTACTCGGCCAAATGCCTGCAGTACGCCGAGGCGCTGTATACCTTCGCGCGGGCCAACCCGGGTACCGGCTACTCCGGCGGGTTCTACCCGTCCAGCGGCTACGTGAGCGAGGAAGCCTGGGCGGCGGACTGGCTGTACCTGGCCACCGGGAACTTCAGCTACATCAACGACATCGTCTCCACCAATGCCAGCGGCGCCTACAACGGCTACCTCAGCAACATCATCACCAGCCCGGGGTCGACCTGGCAGAACACCTGGGTGATGAGCTGGGACTCACGCTGGGGCGGTGTGTTCTCCGTGCTGGACCCGGTTGTGCAGGGCAATTCGAGCGTGCCCGCCTCGGCCCAGGCCGACATCCACTATTTCGACAAGTGGCAGGTGCAGTACTGGTCGCACGTGCCGCACGACAACGCCAGCGACACCAACTTCATCGCCACCACCCCAGCCGGCTTCTCGTACCTGACCACCTGGGGCGCGGCCCGGTACAACACCGCGGCGCAGCTCGAGGCGCTGGCCTACCGGAAGAACTTCCCGGGTGACCCGGAGAGCACCCAGTTCAGCGACTGGGCCATGGGCCAGATGAACTACCTGATGGGTGATAACCCGGCGAAGTGGTCCTACATTGTCGGCTTCGGCTCCAATGTGCCGTACGTGGGATCCGAGGTCGGCGGCAGCGCCACCGCGGCGACGCACCCGCACCACGGCGACGCGCAGGGCTCGCTGACCAACAGCCAGAGCGACCCGCCCACCGACAAGCACATCCTGTGGGGGGGACTGGTCGGCGGCCCCAGTTCCACCGACCAGCCCGACGACGTCACCACGGACTTCGTGCTGAACGAGGTCGCGGTGGACTACAACGCGGCGCTCGTCGGGGCGCTGGCCGGCCTGTACCAGTACTACGGTCAGAACCAGACGATGACCAGCTTCACCCCGCCCTCGTTCGCCCAGGGCAACTGCGCCGAGTACCAGCAGGCCTGTTCGGCCCCGTACTACGCCACGGCCACGCTGAACCAGGACAACAACCAGGGCACCCAGCTCACCGTGACCGTGCACAACATGGCGGACGAGCCGCCGCGGGGGGAGAGCGACCTGAGTGCGCGGGTGTACTTCGACATCGGCTCGATCTACGCCCAGGGCCAGAGCATCGGCTCCATCTCCACCCCGGTGTACTACGACGCGGCCGACCAGATCGACGGGCAGCCCACTCCGGTCAGCACGCCGGTGCGGTGGGGAGATGCGAACAGCTGCATCTACTACGTCACGATCGACTGGTCCGGCGACCAGATCGGGATACCGCCGTCCCGCGCCTTCGAGTTCGGCATCAACGCGGCGATCGGGTCGGACTACAAGTTCCACTGGACCTCGTCGGCGTCACCGAGCTTCACCGGCCTGGCCGCTGGCACCTATGCATCCGCTCCGGACCCGTACATCCCGGTGTACGCGGGCAGCAAGCTGGTCTACGGCCAGACCCCGTCCATCACGGCGGATGAGAGCTGCGCGCCCGGCGGTTCCTCCGGCACGGGCGGGGGCTCCGGCGGCGGCACACCCTCGGTGACGGCCGAGTACGAGACGGCCGCCACGTCCGCCAGCACGTCCACCATCAGCAACCAGGTCGAGCTGGTGAACACCGGCACGACCGCCATCCCGCTGTCGAACCTGACCATCCGCTACTGGTTCACCGAGGATGGCAGCCAGCCGCTCCAGTACGCCTGCGACTACGCGCCGGTAGGCTGCGCCAACGTGGCCGGCTCGTATGCCGTGGTCAGCCCGGCGGTGACCGGCGCCGATCACTGCCTGCAGATCGGCTTCACCAGCGGGGCCGGGTCCCTGGCCCCCGGGGCGAGCACCGGCGGTATCCAGAACCGGATCTACCAGGCCAGCTACGCCACGATGACGCAGACGAACGACTACTCGTTCAACGCGGCGGACGGCACCTTCACCGCCAACCCGCACCTCACCGTCTACGACAACGGCACCCTGATCTACGGCACGGAGCCTTAGCCGATTGCCGCCCGGCGCCAGCGCGGCGCCGTTGGCTGATCCGTGGCGTCCGGCTGCGGCTTACAGGCCGGGGTAGCCAGGGAAGGTGCACGCCGGCCCACTGCCGCTGCCGCTGATCGGGGTCACGGTGACGTCAGTGCCCGAGGCGGTGACGTTGGAGTTGTAGCTGCCGATGCTCGCGTACTCGGCCGACGTGCTGGTGGCGTCGAGGCTGACGTTCTCCAGGGTCAGCCCGAGCAGGTGGCTGGAGTTGTAGCCGTCGAGCACGGACTGGGCGCTGGAGGCGGAGTTGACCGCCTTGAGGCCGTTGACCACGATGCCGGTGAAGTAGGGGATGGTGGAGCCATTGCCGCTGGAGTAGAAGGGGTTGAATTCCAGCGCGTGCTTCACCCCGGTCAGGCAGTTGCTGGCGTAGGTCACGTCGCTGACCGTTCCGCCGACGCTCGAGTAGGTCTTGATCCGCAGGCCGTTGTTGTCGCCGCTGACGTTCCCGGAGCTGTCCGTGCCGCTGACCGTGTTGCTCTTAACCAGGATGTTGCTCACACCGTGCTGGGTCTCGCTGCCGATCGAGATGCCGTGCGTGCCGTAGAAATGGCTGTTCTCGATCGTCATATTGGACGCGGCGCCGGAATTGGTCTTGATGGCGATGCCGTCGTCGCCGTCCTGGATGTAGGAGTTGTTGACGGTCACGTTGGTGGCGCTGTCCGGGTCGATGCCGTCGGTGTTCCGCGCGGTGGCCGGGGTATCGATCCGCACCCCCCAGACGGTCAGGCCGTTACCGCCCTCGAAGTAGAGGTGGAACAGCGGCGCGTTGACCAGGTCCACGTCGTAGACGGTGAAGTTATTCACCCCTTTGGCCTCTATCAGCCGCGGGTTGTTCTGCTTGTTGCCGTTGTTCTTCGCGGTCGTTGACAGCGCCCACCAGGTCCCGGACGTGCCCAGGATGTCCTGGTCACCGCGGCCGTTGATGGCGCCCTGGTTCCCGCCGGAGCTCCGCGTGCCCATGATCGCCGCGTTGGGCCCGGTCACGTTGATGAACGGCTTGCACCCATTACCGGTGGACGCCGTCGTGCCACAGGCCGCCTGGCCGGACACCTGGTAATTCGCCGGGCTCCGCGAGGCGTACAAGGTGGCACCGGCGGCGACGAGCAGCGTCACGCTGGCCGGCAGGGTCAGCGGGCCGCTGAGGAAGGCGTTGTCGCCGCCCCCCGGCGCGAGCACCACGGCCTGGCCGGTGCCGCTGCAGCTGTTCAGCGCCGACTGGATCCGTGCGGTGTCCGGCGGCGAGGTCTCCGCGCCGCTGCTGAACCGCTCGTTGCTGGTGGCCAGGTTCGCGGTGAGCGTGGCGCACGTCGCGGGCAGCGCCGGCTGGGCCACGGCCCGGGAATCCCCGGTGGCCAGCGTCACGGCCGCCGAGGCCGGCGATCCGGCGGCTAAGCCGGTCCCGGTGATGAGCGCGCTCACCACGAGCACCACTGCCGGCCGCGCGGCCAGGCGGGAATGGGGCCGGGGCAAAGTCATGATCTTTCTCCCTGGGAACGGGGTGAAAATTGGCGGGGCGGCCTTGCTCCCAGCCGGGCCGCGGTTAGGAATGCCATTGGCGTGGTGCCTCAGTAAAGGCCGCGGGCTGTCTCATATCGTATACCAGGTGCGTCATATCGGATAATGTTTCCGCGCCCAGCCGCACATGCTCGGGCGAAAAGCGCGAAATTTCAGCGCCGCAACGGATATCACAAGGTCGGCGGGCGAACCGGCCGGTCCAGCCCGGGTCAATTTCATGGCCGCCTGGCCGCCGGCCATGAAAGGACGCCCGCCCCACGGCCCGCCGCGGTCCAGCCCGTCTAGGGCCCGGTCACCGGATCCGCGGCCGCGCAGAGCGAGCGGATCGCGGCCAGGTCGGCCGGGGCGGCCAGGCCGGCGTGGTAAAGCCGCAACTCGGTGGCGCCGGCCGCCCGGACCGCGGCGGCCTGGCCGGGCAGCGTGGCCGGATCGCCACCCAGGCCGGCCACGGCCGTCAGGTTCGCGGCGATCACCGGGCCGGCCGGCATCCCGGCGGCGGCGCGGGCGACCACGTCGGCCGCCGCCGCCGGGTCGCCGCAGGGCAGCACGACACCGTCCACGCCGCCGGGCCCGCACGCCGCGGCCAGCGCGTGGCCCGGGTTGGCGCCGGTGGCCCGGGGATCGGGGTGACTGTGGACGAGCACGGGCTTCCCGGGGGCCGCGGCCCGGACCGCCGCTACCACATCGCCGAGCAGCCGGGCCGCGGCGGCCGCGCGGACCTGGTCCAGCACGGCCGCGCACGGATCCGGGAGCGGGGCGGCCCCGTCAGCGGCCGAGCGGACCAGCGCCGCGAGGTCAGCCGGGTCGGCACCCGCGGACTGGTACGCCGCGCGGCAGCCCGCGCAGAAGCAGGCCGACAGCAGCCACTCCCCGGCCCCTCCTCCGGGCCCGGTCACCTCTCCGGTCTTGTCGTGCGCGCTGCCGTGCTCGAACCCGTACCAGCCGCACGCTTCCAGCTCGATGCCGGTCACGCCGTCCAGGGTGGCCACCTCGGCGGCCAGCCGGGCCGCGTAATCCCGCACGGCCGGGGAGCCGGCGCACAGCGCCCACGGGTAGGCGTCCTCGAACGCGTTGCGGACCACATGGTCGGGGGCCACGGCGCCGAGCCTGGCGTTGTGGGCCAGCACCACCCAGGCGGTCACCGGCATACCCGCCGCGGCCAGCGACGCGGCGGCCCGTTCGAAGGACCCGGCGGGCTGGGCGGCCACCGGGCGCAACGCCGAACCGGACCAGCGCCCGGCGTCGGGCCGGTAGTACACGGCGGCGTCCCGGGTGACGATGCGGTGCCCCGGGTGGTACCGGGTGACGGCCCGGACCGCGTGGTAGGCCGCGGCCAGCACCACCCCGTCCAGTCCGAGCCCGGAGATGCGGTCCGGGGCGGCCGGGTCGCCGTCCACGTCCCACGGGTAGAGGTACCCCGCGGTCCGCACTAGCCCGCCGCTGGGCCGGCGGCGGTCCCGCGCAGCGGCTCTGGCAGCAGGTCCGCGGGGAAGTCCTGGTAGGTGACGGGGATCAGCCAGCGCCGGATGGCGGTCGCGCCCACCGAGGTGTAGTGCGCGTCCGTGGTGGCCGGCCACGGGCCGCCGTGGTGCTGCGCCCAGGTGACCGCGACCCCGGTGGGCCAGCCGTTCCAGATCACCCGGCCCACGCCCCGGGCCAGTACGGCGGCCACCCGGGCCGCCGCGGCCAGGTCGGCGGCGGACGCGGGGTCGCCGTGGATGCCGCCGGCCAGGTTGCCGCCCAGCCGCGGCAGCACCGCCGCCAGGGCGTCCACCGACGGGTAGGTAATGACCAGCCCGCCGGGCCCGAACCGCTCGTCGGCGAGTTCCGGCAGGCCCGCGGCGAAGGCATCCAGGCTGATGCGGAACACCTGCGGGGTGCCCGCCCAGGGGCCCTCGCCCGGCTGGCCCGTGGCGAGCGGGCGGACATCGGGGTGGCCGGCCAGCGCGGCGATCGCCGCCTCGAACCCGTCGTGGATCCGCTCGGACAGCATCGGGCCGCCGCGGGTTTCCCCGATCGCGGCCGCGATGGCGGCCAGCAGGGCCTCGTCCTCCGGGACGAACAGCAGGCCGGGATTAGTGCAGAACTGGCCGACCCCCAGGGTGACCGACGCGGCGTACCCGGCCGCCACCTCGGCGGCGCGCGCGGCGGCGGCACCCGGCAGGACCACCATCGGGTTGACCGAGCCGAGCTCGCCGTAGAAGGGGATCGGCACGTCCCGCTCGGCGCAGATGCGCCGCAGCGCCAGACCGCCTCGGGCCGAGCCGGTGAAGCCGGCCGCCCCGATGGCCGGGTGGCGGAGCAGCCGGGCCCCCGCCTGCACCCCGTGCACCAGGGCGAACGTACCGTCCGGGGCCCCGGCCGCGGCCAGCGCCCCGGTGACGATCCGGGCTGTGACCACGGAGGTCTGCGGGTGCGACTCGTGCGCCTTGACCACCACCGGGCAGCCGGCCGCCAGCGCCGAGGCGGTGTCGCCGCCGGCCACGGAGAAGGCGAACGGGAAATTGGACGCGGCGAACACGGCGACCGGGCCGGTCGGCTGCACCATGCGCGCCAGCCCGGGTACGCCGTTCGCGGCCGGGCTCCTGATCACGTCCAGGTAGCTGCCGTCGGCCAGGACGTCGGCGAACATCCGCAGCTGGCCGGTGGTACGGGCCACCTCGCCGGTGAGCCGGGGGACGCCGAGCGCGGTCTCGGTGTCGGCCAGGGCGGCCAGTTCCGCGGCGCCGGCGTTGAGCGCGTCGGCCACAGCCGTCAGCGCGTGGGCCCGCCCGGCCCGGCCCAGGCCGGCCCAGGCCGCCGCGGCCGCGCCGGCCGCCGCCGCGGCCGCGTCCACCTCATGGTCGCTGCTCTCCGCCACCGGCTCACCGGCCGGCTTGCCGGTGCGGGGGTCGTAGCCCTGGATCATCGTCACCATCCTCGTGCGTCAGGCCGGTCAGCGGGCCGTCAGGCCGGCCGGCTGGCGTCGAAATCGGGGCGGGTGAACTCACCGCCCAGCCGGGCGAGCACCGGATCGGCCGGGTCCGGCTCGCCCTGCGCGGCGATCACCTCGGCGGCGTACACCTCGGCGTCGTCCTTGGGTTCGTAGCCGAGCGCCCGCGCCTCGTCCAGGCTGACCCAGCCGCCCCGGGTGTTGGCCGACACGCCGAACGCCACCCGGAACCCGGGGTGATCCACGGTCAGGCAGGCTTGGAACAGCCGGCCCGTGTCGTCCGGGGACAGCCAGGTGGACAGCATGCGGGGATTGGACGGCCGCTCGAAGCAGGACAGGATGCGCAGGCAGATCGTGTCCATGCCGTAGCGGTTGTGGTACAGCGCGGCCAGCGCCTCACCGGCCACCTTGGAGACCCCGTAGTAGGTGTCCGGGTCGGGGAACGCGTAGTCGGGCACCGGGAACCGCTCGCGCGGGGTGAACCCGACCGCGTGGTTGGACGAGGCGAAGATGACCCGGGGCACCCCGGCCCGGCGGGCCGCCTCGAACACGGTGTACGTGCCGTGGATGTTGACCTCGGCGATCTGGGCCCACGGCGCCTCGCCGGACTGCCCGCCGAGGTGGATCACGGCGTCCGCGCCGGCGCAGGCGGCGGTCATCGCGGCCAGGTCGGTGACCGAGGCCACGATGGCCTCCTCACCCGGGCCGGCCGCGGGCGCGATCGTGGTCACGTCGAGCAGTCGCAGCATCCGGCCGGGCCAGGCCAGCCGCGGGCGCAGCAGCGTCCCGATCCGGCCAGCAGCCCCGGTGATGAGGATCGTCGGCACGTCAGTTGACATTACGCGCCCGCCTCCGGCGGCCGCCGCCGGCCGGTCATGCCGTCACCGGCGTCCCGCCCACGGTCACGTCGTTGACCACCAGGTGGCTGACGTACTGCGCCGAGTTCGCAGCCGTGGACGTGGTGACGGTGATGTCATCCAGCGTGACGGTGCCGATCGGGTCGGTCGCCGAGGCGCCGACCAGCGACCAGACGCCCTGGCAGCTGTCCACCGCCCAGTCCGCCAGCGTGATACCGGTGACGTCGGGCGGGAAGTTCCCGGTCTGCCCGCTGTACTGGCCTTCGATCTTGAGCACCGGGCCGCCGATGGTGGCGGCCGTGACGCGGTACACATTGCTGTTGATCACGTACCCGCCGCGCAGCGTGTTGGTCTTGATCCGGTGCCCGGACTGCAGGTCCGGGCTGTCCATGGTGAGGTCCCGCGCGTACACGTTGCGCACCCCGCCGGTCATCTCGCTGCCCAGGGTGACCCCGCCGTGGCCGCTGGCGAACGTGCAGTTCTGGATGACGAGGTTGGTGCTGGGCACGCCGACCCGGCGGCCGTCCGAGTCCCGGCCGGACTTGATCGCGATGCAGTCGTCGCCGCAGCTGAAGTTGACCCCGTCGATCAGCACCCGGTCGCAGGACTCCGGATCGCAGCCGTCGGTGTTCGGGCCCGAGGAGCTGACCGTGACCCCCTCGACGGTGACGTTCGAGCACAGGTTCGGGTTCATGTGCCAGAACGGCGAGTTGATGATCGTGACGCCCTGGATTAGCACGGTGTCGCTGGCGAACGGCTGGATCATCGGGGGAGGCAGGTAGTGCCCGGCGCCGAACACCCGCTGGCTGACCGGCAGGCCGGCGTCGGCCATCGCCTCCAGCGCGGTGAAGTCCGGCGTCTCCAGGTTCTTCCAGTTCCACCAGTGGTTCGCGTCGGCCTGGCCGTCCAGCGTCCCGGTGCCGGTGATGGCGACGTTCCGTTGGCCGTAGCAGTAGACGAACGGCGAATAGTTCATCAGCTCGATGCCCTGCCAGCGGGAGAACACCACCGGCAGGTAGGCGCCCGGGTCCTGGCTGAATGCGATCGTGGCGCCTGCCTCCAGGTGCAGGTTGACGTGGCTGAGCAGGTGGATGGCCCCGGTCCGGAAGCGGCCCGGGGGCACGGTCACGTGGCCGCCGCCGGCCCGGTGAGCGGCCGCGATGGCCGCGGCGAAGGCGGCGGTGCAGTCGGCCGTCCCATCGCCGGCCGCACCGAACCGGGTGACCGGGAACTCGCGGTCCGGGAAGCGGGGCCGGCGCACCGAGGCGGCGATCCGGTCCGCGGCCCGGTCGGTGGCGGACCGGTGGCCGGCGCCACGGGCCCGCGCCGCGGCGCCGGCCCGTCCCGGCAGCAGCGGGCTGGCCAGCGCGCCCGCGCCGGCGAACGCGGAGTAGCGCAGCAGGTCGCGGCGGTTGATGCGGTTCGGCATTGAACTACCTCCGGTGGGTGGTTGACCAGGAGGCCTGGAGTGGACCAGGCAGGCCGCACCCGGTCCCGGGGCGGCCGGAGGGAGCGTTAACGCGGGTCAGGCTCGGGGTTGCGGCCGGGCCGGGCCAGGAAGCCGAAATCGCAGCCCTGATTGGCCTGGGTGACGTTCTCGGCGTACAGCGCGCCGTAGCCACGCTCGAACCGCGGCGGTGGCGGCCGCCACTCCGCCCGGCGCTGCACCAGGTCGGCCTCCTTGACCTCCAGCCGCAGCACCCGCTCGGGCACGTCGAGGGTGACCAGGTCCCCGCTGCGCACCAGCGCCAGCGGCCCGCCCACGTACGATTCGGGCGCTACGTGCAGTACGCAGGCCCCGTAGCTGGTGCCGCTCATCCGCGCGTCAGAGATCCGCACCATGTCCCGGACGCCCTTGGCCAGCAGGTAGTCCGGGATGGGGAGCATGCCGTACTCGGGCATGCCGGGACCGCCGAGCGGGCCGGCGTTCCGCAGCACCAGCACCGAGTCGGCGGTGATGCCCAGCGCCGGGTCGTTGATCTGCCGCTGCATCTGGTGGTAGTCGTCGAACACGACCGCCGGCCCGGTGTGCTTGAGCAGCGCGGGATCGGCCGCGATGTGCTTGATGACGGCCCCGTCGGGCGCCAGGTTGCCCCGCAGTACCGCGAGCCCGGCTTCGGGAGTGAGCGCGCTACCGGCGTTACGGATCACGTCCTCGTGGTAGACCTCCGCGCCGTCCAGCTGGTCGGCCAGCGGCCGGCCGGTGACGGTGATCCGGTCGGTGTGCAGCGCGCCCGGCACCTGGGCCAGCTGGGCCAGCAGCGCGCGCAGCCCGCCCGCGTAGTAGAAGTCCTCCATCAGGTACTGCCCGCCGGGGCGGACGTTGGCCAGCACCGGGACCCGCCGCGAGATCTCGTCGAAGTCGTCCAGGGACAGCGGCACGCCGCACCGCCCGGCCATCGCGATGAGGTGGATGACCGCGTTGGTGGAGCCGCCGAGGGCGAGCACGGTGGCCACCGCGTCCTGGAACGCCGCCGCGGTGAGGATCTGGTCCGGGGTCAGGTTCTCCCAGGCCATTTCCACGATCCGGCGGCCGGTCGCGGTCGCGTTGCGGTAGTGCGCCGAGTCGACCGCCGGGATGGACGCAGCGCCGGGCAGCGTCATGCCGAGCGCCTCGGCGGCCGAGGTCATGGTGGAGGCGGTGCCCATCGTCATGCAGTGCCCGGGCGAGCGGGCGATGCCCGCGGCCAGGTCGGCCAGCTCACAGTCGCCGATCAGCCCGGCCCGCTTGTCGTCCCAGTACTTCCACAGGTCGGTGCCGCTGCCCAGTGCGCCACCGCGGTAGTTGCCGCGCAGCATCGGCCCGGCCGGCAGGAAGATGGCCGGGACGCCGGCGCTGGCCGCGCCCATCAGCAGCGCCGGGGTGGTCTTGTCGCACCCGCCCATGAGCACCGCGCCATCCGCCGGGTAGGACCGCAGCAGTTCCTCGGTGTCCATCGCCAGCAGGTTGCGGTACAGCATCGGCGTGGGCTTCTGGAACGTCTCGGACAGCGAGGCCACGCCGAACTCGACCGGGAAGCCGCCCGCTTCCAGCACCCCCCGCTTCACCTGCCCGGCCCGTTCCCGCAGGTGCATGTGGCACGGATTCATCTCCGACCAGGTGTTCACGATCGCGATGATCGGCTTGCCCTGGTAGTCGGCCGGGTCGGCGCCGAGCTGGCGCATCCGGGTGCCGTGGCTGTAGGCACGCAGCCCGTCCCCGCCGAACCACCGGTAACTGCGCAGCGCAGTGCTGTCCCGGGGGGGCGACCCCGCGGGACCCCCCGCGCGTCGCTGGCTCGGAGGGGACACGCCTTCGGCCCGCCCCGCCTGGTCGGCGAGACCGCCGCTCATGTCAGACTCCAGCCGGCCAGGATCTTGCTGATCTGGTCCCGGATCTCGCCGGGCAGCAGCCGGCTGGGCGGGCGCACCTCCCGTCCGGCCAGGCCCAGCTGGGCCAGCGCCTCCTTGACCACGCTGACGTTGTCAGCGGAGGAGTCGGCGGCGCGCAGTTCCTCGAAGGCGCGGCACTCTTCCCACACCTTCATGGCCGCGGCACCGTCGCCGTCCCGCAGTCCGCGCAGCAGCTCCAGGGACAGCCGCGGTGCGACGTTGGCCAGCCCGGAGGTGAACCCGCGCGCCCCGTAGGCCCAGCAGCCGGGCGCGGTGAGCTCGGCCAGCCCGGCCAGCCAGGTGAACCGGTCCAGCCCGGCGTCCCGGGCCACCGCGGCGAACTGGACCAGATCGCGGACCCCGTACTTGACGCCGACCACGTTCGGGCAGGCGTCGCCGAGGCGGCGGATGTGGCGGCCGGCGATCCGCGGGTCCCGGATGTACAGCACCACGCCCAGGTCGGGCACGGCGCCGGCGATCGCCGTGTGGTAGTCCACCCAGCCGTCCGCCGACACGTACGGGCTGACCGGCTGGTGGATCATGATCATGCGCGCCCCGGCGGCCTGGGCGTGCCGGGCGGCGCTGACCGCCGCCGGGATGTCATGACCGACCCCGGCCAGCACCTCGGCCCGCCCGGCCGCGGCGCGCACCGCCGACTCGGTGGCGGCGCGGGTCTCCTGCGGGGAGAGCATGTAGAACTCGCCGGTGTTGCCGTTCGGGGTGACCAGGGTGATCCCGGCGTCGACCATACGGCCGGTCAGCTGGGCGTGACGGTCCCAGTCGGCCGAGCCGTCCGGGTGCAGCGGCGTGACCACGACGGCGGCCACGGTGGCGAGCCGGCCGCGGAACTCCGCCGCGGTCGCCTGGTCAAGGGACATCGGTACTCCATTCGGTAACGGCGCGGAGCGGGGCATCGGGCGGGGGGAAATGCCGGGCGGCGAAGCCGCCGATGTGCTGGCGGAGCAGCGCGGCCGCCTCGTCGGCCGCGCCGGCCCGGGCCGCCGCCAGGATCGCCTCGTGCTCGGCGGCCTCCTGCGGCCAGGACGGGAGCTGCTCCCAGGAGAGCGCGGAGATCAGCGCGGTCTGGTCGCGCAGGTCGTCGAGCACCTTGACCAGCAGGCTGTTACCGCAGCCCTGATAGAGCGCGCGGTGGAAGTCGCGGTTGGCCAGGCTGCGCTGGGCCTGGCCGGCAGCGCCGCCGGCGGCGGCCAGCGCGGCCACGGCCGCGGCCCAGGGGCCGGGCGCCGCGGCGCCGGCCACGGTGGTGGCCTGCGCGTGCTGCACGGCCCGGCGCAGCGCCTCCGGCTCGACCAGCAGGCGCAGGTCGTAGACGGCGGCCGCCGCGGCACCGTCGATGGTGCGGACCGCGGCCCCCCGGTACGCGCTCATCGTCACCAGGCCGGCCCCGGCCAGCGTCTTGAGTGCCTCCCGGACCGGGGTCTTGGACACGCCCAGCCGCTGCGCCAGGTCCGTCTCCACCAGGCTCTGCCCCGGCCGCAGTTCCCCGGACAGGATGGCGTCCCGGATCGCGGCGAGGACCGCCTCGGTGCGGGAGGGCACGGCCGCGCTGCCGCCGCGCAGGAAGCCAGGCCCCGGGACGGTCGCGGTGCTCATTATCCGAGGCTAACTCGGGAAGATCGCATATAGCATCTCATATATGATCTGACGTTAGCCACTGTGCCCGCCCGCGTCAACCGGCGATCCCGGCGCGGCCAGCTCAGGAGGTCAAGCCCAGCCCAGCCGGTCCAGCAGGCGCGGCCAGGTCAGGAGTCGAAGCCCAGCCCCAGCCGGTCCAGCAGGCGCAGCCACGGGTCGCGGCGGCCGCCGTTCCGGTCAGCGCGGGCCAGCGAGGCCCGGGTGAGCTGGATGACCGCCGACCGGGCGGGCTCGGGCGGGAACGGGGCGGGCTTGCGGCGCACCATGGCCAGCGCGGTCCGCTCGGTCTCGGTCCCGCTGAGCAGGTCCAGCAGCACGTTGCCGCCGAACCGGGAGGCGCCGACGCCCAGTCCGGTGTAACCGGCCGCGTAGGCCAGGCGGCCGCCGTGCGCCGTGCCGAAGAACGCGCAGAACCGGGCGCAGGTGTCGATCACCCCGCCCCAGGCGTGGCTGAACCGCACTCCGGCCAGCTGCGGATACGTCTCGAAGAAGTGGCTGGCCAGCCGGGTGAAGGTGGCGGGCCGCTGGTCCTGGCCGGAGGTGATCCGCCCGCCGTTGTAGTAGACGGCGTCGTAGCCGCCCCACAGGATCCGGCCGTCGGCGGTCAGCCGGTAGTAGTGGAACTGATTGCCCAGGTCGGCCACGCCCTGCCGGTGCCGCCAGCCGATGCCCGCCCGCTGCTGCGCCGACAGTGGCTCGGTCATCAGCGCGTAGTCGTAGACCGGCACGAGGTAGTGCCGCAGGCGGCGCAGCAACGGGGGGTAGGCGCCGGTGCCCAGGGCCGCGGCGGCCACCCGGACGCTGCCCTCGCGGGTGACCAGGCGGAGCCCCGGGCCGTCGCGGCGCACCGCGCGCACCGGGGTGTGCTCGAACAGCCGCACGCCCGCGTCCAGGCAGGCCCGGCGCAGTCCCCAGGCCAGCCGGGCCGGGTCCACCAGGGCGCAGCCGGTGCGGTCCCACAGGCCGCCCAGATAGCTGGGCGAGTCCAGTTCGGCGCGAACCCCGGCGGCGTCCAGCAGCACCGGGTCGTCACCGAGCCGGCGGGCGTCCGCGGCCGCCGCGCGCAGCAGCGGCAGGTGCCATGCCCGGGTGGCCACGGCCAGCTCACCGGTGCGCTCGAAGTCGCAGCGGATCCGGTAGCGGTCCACCGAGCCGGCGATCTCGTCCAGGTTCTGCCGGCCGAGCCGCTCCAGCGCCGGCATCTCGGGGGCGAACCGGTCCAGCCCGTTGCCCTGGCCGTGGGTGAGGCTGGCGGAGCAGAACCCGCCGTTACGGCCGGACGCCGCCCACCCGGCCGTGCGCCCTTCCAGCAGCACCACGTCCCGGCCCGGATCACGTTCCTTGGCCAGCAGCGCGGTCCACAGCCCGGTGAACCCGGCGCCGACCACCGCCAGGTCGGCCCGGGCCGCCCCGGCCAGCGGCGGCTCGGGCCGGGGCGCCTCCGCGCGGTCCAGCCAGAAACTCACCGGGCGGGCCCCGGCCAGCGCGGCCGCCGCCGGGCCGGGCCGCCCGGCCGGCTCAGCCGATGACCGGGCTGAAGATCGGCTCATCCTCGGGCCTGCTGTCTGCCGTCGAGGTACCGCGGCCACGGGCCGGGGAACGGCCCCGCGGCTACGCCGCCTGGACGATGGGCGAGAACAGGCGGTTCCAAGCGTCCAGCTCATCCTGGCTCTTGTACCGGTAGTAGTACCGGGTGTTCTTGATGTACTGCTCCGTGGGGAAGACGGTGGGCGCGTGCGCCGTGACCGTGGTGGGCATCCCGATCGACGGCCCCATCTGCTGCAACGTCGGCTTGGCCCAGCCGCTCGGCCGCATCAGCACCTGCTTCGCGTTCGGCACCGGGCACACGTAGTCGTCTGAATACTCGACCACCGCCTGCGCTTCCGGATCGTAATAGAAGTCCATCAGGACCATGGCGTCCTTCGGATTCCGGGCGTTCACCGGGATGCACATGTTGTCCGTCCAGAACATGCCGCCCTCGGCCGGGATCATCAGCTTCAGGTTCCGGTACCGGCTGTCCAGGTTGGCCTGGAAGATGTCACCGGAATAGGCCTGGCTGACGACGGTGTCGCCGCTCTTCAGGTGGTCGATGTAGCTCTGGTCGTAGTAGCCGTGGACCAGCCCGTCGCTCTTCTGCTGCCGCAGTTTCCTCGCGGCCTTCGCCCACTCCGACTCGGTGGAGGTGGCCGGGTCGACCCCGATCGCGAGGAGCCCGACGCTGCCCAGTTCCTGCAGGTCGCCCAGCATGCCGACCTTGCCCGCGTACTTCTTGTCGAACAGGGTGGCTACGCTGCTCCCAGGGTTCTTGATCACCGAGGAGTTGTACCCGATCGCCGTCCACCCGGACTGCCAGGCCATCGTGTACTTGTTGCCCCGGTCCCAGGCCGGGTTCTTGACCAGCGGGCCGGCGTACCGGTTGAAGTTGATCATCATCGACTGATCGAGCGGGATGAGCCAGCCCGAGTCGATCAGGTAACCGAGCGGCGGGCTGTTGTTGGTCATCACGATGATGTCGTAGCCGGTCGGCCGCCCGGCCCGCAACGGCGGCCGGATCTTGCCGTAGAACCCCATCTGGTCGGTGATCGGCTCGGTGTAGTTGACCGGGATCCCAGTGACCTCGGTGAAGTGGACAAGCGACGGATGCTTGTTGTTCACCGTGTCGATGTACAGCGGCCAGTTGGCGAAGTTGACCTCGAAGTTCAGTTTCTGCTTGGCCCACCAGGCCGCCGTCCCGGCCCGGCCGCCCGGGGTCGGCCCGCCACTGGCGCTCCCGCACGCGGCCAGGAGGGCACCCGCCCCTACGGCGGCCGCGCCGGCCCCGGCCGACCGCAGCAGCTGACGCCGGGTCAGGTTCGGCCGGGCCAGCCTCGGCCGGGTCAGCCCACGCCAGATGGACGGGTCCATCCCGGGCTGTTCACCCGCCCGGTCATCCGCCCGGGCCGGGGCGCGCCCGTGCTTCATCGATCCACTCATCCGAAACGTCCCCCCTCGCGGTTCCGGTCGCGCCAGGCCAATGGTGGGGCCGCCACACCGGTACCGGCCGCCGCCGCACGCCGAACCTCCCGAAAGAGTAGTAAACGGGCAGGACCCCCGGTTTCGCAGGCGGATAGCGAAAAAAAGAACCGATTCTGTCGGCAGATCAGGCAAGCGCGACGGATCACGTACCGACGGCCCGCTCGCTCACCCGTCCTCCAGGTGAGCGCCGGTCAGGCCTGCCTTCTGGCGAAGACGACGCTGGCCAGCGCGCACAAGATGCCGACCGCGAAGATCGCAGTCCCGAACACGAACACCTGCGGTGGGATGCCGAGGCGGGTCGCGCCGTACACCCACACCGGGAACGGCACCGCCGAGCCACTGACAAAGTTCGAGGTCACGAAGTCGTCGATGGACAACGCGAAGGCCATCAGCGCGCCGGCCAGGACGCCCGGCATGATCAGCGGCAGGGTGATCTTGCGGAAGGTGACCCAGGCGTTCGCGCCCAGGTCCTGCGCCGCCTCCTCCAGCGACCGGTCGAAACCTGCCATCCGGGCGCGCACCGTGATCGCGACGTAAGCGATGCTGAACGCCACGTGCGCCAGCAGCAGGGTCGTGAACCCGCGGGTCACGCTGATGGTGACGAACAGGCCGAGCAGCGATGCGCCGAGGACGATCTCGGGGGCAGCGATGTTCAGGAACAGGACCTGTTCCACGGCGCCCTTGCCGCGGAACCGCGGTGGCCGGTACCGGACCAGGGCGAGGGCCAGCAGGGTGCCGACGATCGTGGACAGCAGCGTGCTGGCCAGGGCCAGCCGGACGGACAACCAGAAGGACGTGGTGAGCTGCGGGATGCTGCTCCACTCCCGGTACCACCGGAGGGTGAACCCGTTCCACGCGAAGCTCACCTGTGGCAGGCCGGTGTTCACCTGGTTGAAGCTGTACAGGATCATCACGGCGATCGGGAAGACCAGGTATGCGATGATCAGCCACGAATAGGCCGGCAGGATGTACCTGGTCCAGCGGCGCCGGTGGGCCCGGCGCTGCCTTCCTTCCTCCGCCACGGGCGGCGCGCCGGCCAGCGCGGTCACAGGTACTCCTCGATGGTCCGGGAGCCGATCACCCGCGCGTAAGCGAAGATGCCCACCAGGGCGATCGCCATGAGCATCGCCGACAGCGCGGAGCCGCCGGCGTAGTCCAGGTTGGTCAGGAAGGCGTTCTGGATAACCGTGCCGATCATGGTATTGCCGGTGCCGCCGAGGATCTGCTGGTTGACGTAGTCCCCCAGGGCGGGGATGAAGGTCAGCAGGAAGGCGGCGAACAGCCCCGGCACGGTGAGCGGCAGGATGACCCGGAGGAAGGCCTCCCGCCGGGAGGCGTACAGGTCGTACGCCGCCTCCAGGACCCGCCGGTCGATCCGTTCGATGGCCACGTACAACGGCAGCGCGGTGAACGGCAGATAGTTGTAGGCCAGCCCGGCGACCACCGCGTACCCCGTGGCCAGCACGTGGAAGTCGGCCGGCAGCAGGTGCGCGTGCTTGAGGCCGCCCAGGATGACGCCCTGGTCGGACAGGATGAACTGCCAGACCACGGTGCGGATCACGAACGACACGAAGAACGGCACCAGCAGCATCAGCAGGAAGAAGTTCTTCTTGTTGCCGCCGTAAAAAGCGATCCAGTACGCGATCGGGAAGGACACCACCAGGTCGATCAGCGTCGCCGCGCCCGCGAAGTAGATGCTGGTCAGGAACTGAGCGTGGTACAGGTGCAGTTGCTGCCAGAACTCGCCCCAGTGCCAGGTCATGGTGCAGGCGCCGGTGCCGAAGTTGCAGGTCTGCAGCGACAGCGACAGCATCACGATCAGCGGCACCAGGAACAGCACGAGCAGCCACAGCCCGGCAGGCAGCGTCAGCAGGTACGGCGCCAGTGCCTTGCCAGGCCGGATCCGGCCGCGGCGGGCGGCTACGCGCCCTGGGTGATGGGCAAGAACAGGTTGTTCCACGCGTTCAGCTCTTCCTGGCTCTTGTACTGGTAGTAGGGCCGGGAGTTCTTGACGTACTGCTCAGTCGGGAACACCGTCGGCGCGTTCGCCGTCACCGACGTGGGCAGCCCGATCGAGGGGCCCATCTGCTTCAGCGCGGTCGCCGCCCAGCCGGTCGGGTGCAGCAGCACGTCCTTGGCGGCCGGCACCGGGCAGACGTAGTCGTCGTAATACTCCACCACGGCCTGGGCCTGCGGGGAGAAGTAGAAGTCCATGAGCGTCATGGCGTCCTTCGGGTTCTGGGCGTACATCGGGATGCACATGTTGTCCGTCCAGAACATGCCGCCCTCATCCGGGATCATCAGCTTCAGGTCGCGGTACTTGCTGTTCAGGTCGGCCTGGAAGATGTCGCCGGACCACGCCTGGGTGAGCAGGATGTCGCCGTTCTTGAGGTGGTCGATGTAGCTCTGGTCGTAGTAGGCGCGGACGATGCCGTCGCTCTTCTGCTGCTGCAGCTTCTTGGCCGCCTTCGCCCACTCGGACTCGGTGGAGCTGGCCGGGTCGACCCCGATGGCCAGCAGCCCGACGCTGCCCAGCTCCTGCGGGTCGCTCATCATGCCGACCTTGCCGGCGTACTTCTTGTCGAACAGGATGCCCACGCTGGTGCCCGGGTTCTTGATCACCGACGAGTTGTACCCGACCGCCGTCCACCCGGACTGCCAGGCCATCGTGTACTTGTTGCCCCGGTCCCAGGCCGGGTTCTTGACCAGCGGGCCGGCGTACCGGTTGAAGTTCGTCATCATCGAGTGGTCGAGCGGGGTGAGCCAGCCGAAATTGATCAGGTAACCGAGCGGCGGGCTGTTGTTGGTCATCACGATGACGTCGAAGCCGGTGTACTGCTTGGCCTGCAGCGACGGCCGGATCTTGGCGTAGAACGGCACGTTGTCGCTGATCGGCTCGGTGTAGTTGACCTGGATGCCGGTGCTCTTGGTGAACTGCTCCAGCGACGGGTGCTTGCCGCTGAGCACGTCGATGTAGTACGGCCAGTTGGCGAAGTTGACGGTGTGGTGCAACTTCTGCTTGGCCCACCAGGCCGCGGTGCCGACCCCGCCGGCCGGGGTGGACCCGCCGCTGGTGGTGGACGCGCCCTTGACCCCGCAGGCGGCCAGGAAGGCACCGACGCCGACGGCGCCCGCACCGGCCCCGGCCGAGCGCAGCATCTGCCGCCGGGTCATCCGGCGCTGGGTCAGCCCCCGCCAGATCGACGGGTCCATGCCGGGTTGCTGCGGCGCACCGTCCAAGCCGTGCCCGTTGTCCATCTGATCCTCCACTGCGCGAAGTCACGGCGCGCCGGCCTGCCGGCGCGGCGGCTAGCCGATCGGGTAAGAGTGCTGGGGATCCCAGGTCAGCCAGACGTCATCGCCCCGGCTGATGGAACTGCTCGCTGATGCCGAGTTCTGCTCGAAGACCACGACGTCCGCGCCGGTCGTGGTGCGGACCGAGAAGCTGGTCGAGGTGCCCAGGTAGACCACTTCGGTGACGGTCCCGCGCACCGCGCAGCCGTCACCGGGCCCGGCGGCCAGGTCGATCTTCTCCGGACGCACGGTGAGCTCGACGGCCTGGCCGGCCGACAGGCCGTCCCGGGCCGCGGGGATCAGGATCCGCTCGTCCGGGCTGACCTCGATGATCCCGACACCGTCCGCGACCCGCGCCAGCGTCCCGGCGAGCAGGTTGGACGTGCCGATGAAGCCGGCCACGAACCTGGTGGCGGGGTGCTCGTAGATCTCGCGCGGCGGCCCGAGCTGCTCGATGGCCCCGTCGTTCATCACCGCGATCCGGTCCGACATGGTCAGCGCCTCGTTCTGGTCGTGGGTCACGTACACGAACGTGATCCCGACCTCACGCTGGATGCGCTTCAGCTCGACCTGCATGGCCTGCCTGAGCTTCAGGTCGAGCGCGCCGAGCGGCTCGTCGAGCAGCAGCGCCTTCGGGTGGTTGACCAGGGCCCGGGCCAGCGCGACCCGCTGCTGCTGGCCGCCGGACAGCTCGCGGGGCCGGCGGCCACCCCGGCCGGCCAGGTTGACGATCTCCAGCATCTCGCCGACCTGGCGGGTGATCCGGTCCTTGGGCACACCCCGGCGGCGCAGCCCGAAGGCCACGTTCTCGAACACGCTCATGTGCGGGAACAGCGCGTAGGACTGGAACACCATGTTCACGTCGCGCTTGTTCGGCGGCGCCGCGGTGACGTCGCGGCCGTCCAGCCGGACCGTGCCCCGGGTCGGCTCCTCGAACCCCGCGATCATCCGCATCGTGGTGGTCTTGCCGCACCCCGACGGCCCCAGCATGGAGAAGAACTCGCCGGTGCGGATGGCCAGGTCGATGCCGCGGACCGCGGTCACCACCTCGCCGCGCGCGTGGAACTCCTTGACCACCCCGTCCAGCCCGATGGCGGGCACACCCGGGTCAGCCGCTGGTTCCCCCGCCAGGGCGGGCGGCACACCCCTCGCGGACGCGTCGGTGCCCGTCATGTCACGCGCAAGCCCCTCGTCTCTGACCAGGTCAAAACCCGGCCCATAAGTCCCAAAGGAACCGGTAGCCGAACAAGTGATTTCCGATCCTGGCAGACGAAACAAGGGAAATCAACCGAATCCGTCGCCGGATAGCACCGAGGCGACGGATTCGGTTACAGTCGTGTAACGTAGCTCGGTCAGCCGCCGAAGTAGCTCATCACGTGCTTGATCCGGGTGTAGTCCTCGAACCCGTACATGGACAGGTCCTTGCCGTAGCCGGAATGCTTGAACCCGCCGTGCGGCATCTCCGAGGCGAACGGGATGTGCGTGTTGATCCAGACCGCGCCGAAGTCCAGCAGCCGGGCCAGCCGCATCGCCCGGCCGTGATCGGACGTCCAGACGCTGGCGGCGAGGCCGTACTTCACCCCGTTGGCGTAGCGGACCGCCTCCTCCTCGGTGCCGAACCGCTGCACGGTGATGACCGGGCCGAAGATCTCGTCCTGGATCATCTCGTCGTCCTGGCGCAGGCCGGTCACGACCGTGGGCGCGAAGCAGTAGCCGCGCTCCCCCACCCGCTGGCCCCCGGTGACGACCGTGGCATGGTCCGGTGCCCGGTTCAGGAAGCCCTCCACCCGGGCCAGCTGGTGGGGGTTGTTCAGCGGGCCGTAGTCGGCGCTGGGCACGTCGAGCCCGCCGACCGTGGTGCCGCGGGCCTGCTCGGCCAGCGCGTCGGTCAGGTCGCCGGCGACCGCTGGGGCGGCCAGCACCCTGGTCGCGGCGGTGCAGTCCTGGCCCGCGTTGTAGTACCCGGCGCTGGCGATGCCAGCCGCGGCCCGGCCGACGTCCGCGTCGTCGAACACCACGACCGGGGCCTTGCCGCCCAGTTCCAGGTGGACCCGCTTCAGCCCGGCCGCGGCCGCCTGGGCCACCTGCATCCCGGCGCGCACCGAGCCGGTGATCGACACCATCTGCGGGATGTCGTGGCTGACCAGCGCGCGCCCGGTGCCGGCGTCCCCGCAGATCACGTTGAGCACGCCCGGGGGCAGGAACCCGGCGGCGATCTCGGCCAGCAGCAGCGTGGAGACCGGCGTGGTGTCCGAGGGCTTGAGCACCACCGTGTTCCCGGCGGCCAGCGCCGGGGCGATCTTCCAGATCGCCATCATCAGCGGGTAGTTCCAGGGGGTCACCTGGGCGCAGACGCCGACCGGCTCACGCCGGATCAGCGAGGTGTGGTCGGCCACGTACTCCGCCGCGGCACTGCCCTGCAGCAGCCGGGCCGCGCCCGCGAAGAAGCGCAGCTCGTCGGAGCACGGCGGCAGCTCCTCGGCCATGGTCAGCGCGACCGGCTTGCCGGTGTTCCGGCATTCCGCCTCGACCAGCCGCTCCGCGTGCGCCTCCACCGCGTCGGCGATCCGCAGCAGCGCGAGGCTGCGCTCGGCCGGGGTGGCGTCCCGCCAGGTCTCCCGGGCGGCCTCGGCGCTGCGCAGCGCCGCGTCCACGTCCTGCGGGCCGGAGACCGGCGCGCGGGCATAGGCTTCCCCGGTACTGGGATCGACCACCTCGCTGCTGCGGCCGGATGCGGCCGGGACGAACTCGCCCGCCACGAAGTTCCGCAGTTCCTGCAGGCCGGTGTGGGTCCCCGTGGCTGCCGTCAAGGTCGCCTCCGCAAGCTGAGGGCCCCGCGCCCGCGAGGCACCTGGATCGTCCGCCGAACGCATCGGTGCCTCCGACCCTCGCAGAGAAATGGATCATACACAAGGGAATCCGTGGCATATAACATGCTGTGCAACGAAATCAGTTGACAGGCGGGGCATCTATGGGACTATGACAGGCAAAGGAGGACCTCATGGCTCACGGCCCCGGTGTGCCCGCGATCTCCGGTGCGCTGGGCGCGGCGCACGCGACTGCCCGGGGCAACGGCCGGGCCCCCGGGCGCGGGCCGTCCGGCCCGGCCCTGGATGAGCTGTCCAAGCGGATCATCGAGCAGCTGCAGGAAGACGGGCGCCGGTCCTACGCGGCCATCGGCAAGGCCGTGGGCCTGTCCGAAGCCGCGGTCCGGCAGCGGGTGCAGCGCCTGGTGGACGCCGGGATCATGCAGATCGTCGCGGTCACCGACCCGCTGATGCTCGGCTTTTCCCGGCAGACGATGATTGGCATCAAGTGCAGCGGCAATCTGGAGCAGGTCGCCGACGAACTGGCCGCCATCGACGAGATCGACTACGTGGTGATCACCTCTGGATCGTTCGACCTGCTCGTCGAGGTGGTCTGTGAGGACGACAGCCACCTGCTGGAGATCCTCAGCCGGGTGCGCGCCGTGCCCACCGTGACCAGCACCGAGACCTTCGTATACCTCAAGCTCCGCAAGCAGACCTACGGCTGGGGGACCAGATGACAATGCCAAGCGACCCGTACCGCAGCCAGCCCGGTGCCCAGCACGAGCACGGCGGATCCAACCCGATGGGCCCGCTCGCCGCCACCGATGGCGCCGTAGGCTCGGGCGGGGCCGCCGACCTGGCCCTGCAGGAGGCCGCGCGGCGCCACTTGTGGCTGCACTTCACCCGGATGTCGGCGTACCGCGGGGCTGACCTGCCGGTCATCGTCCGCGGCGAGGGCCAGTACGTCTACGACCAGAAGGGCAAGCGCTACCTGGACGGCCTGTCCGGGCTGTTCGTGAGCCAGATCGGGCACGGCCGCCGGGAGGTCGCGGAGGCCGGCGCCCGGCAGGCCGCCGAACTGGCCTACTTCCCGCTGTGGTCTTACGCCCACCCGCGGGCCGTGGAACTGGCCGAGCGGCTGGCCGGCCTCGCCCCCGGGGACCTGAACCGGGTGTTCTTCACCACCAGCGGCTCGGAGGCGGTGGAGTCCGCCTGGAAGCTGGCCAAGCAGTACTTCAAGACGATCGGCCAGCCCGCCCGGTACAAGGTGCTCAGCCGCGAGATCGCCTATCACGGCACGTCGATGGGGGCGCTGGCGATCACCGGGCTGCCGCCGATCAAGGAGCCGTTCGAGCCGCTGCCGCCGGGCGGGATCCGGGTGCCGAACACGAACTTCTACCGCGCGCCCGAGTTCGTCGCGCACGACCTCGGTGCGTTCGGCTGGTGGGCGGCCGACGAGATCGAGCGGGCCATCCTGCGCGAGGGCCCGGAGTCGGTGGCCGCGGTGTTCCTGGAGCCGGTGCAGAATTCCGGCGGCTGCTTCCCGCCCCCGCCCGGCTATTTCGACCGGGTCCGGGAGATCTGCGACACCTACGGTGTGCTGCTGGTCTCCGACGAGGTCATCTGCGCGTTTGGCCGGCTCGGCTACTACTTCGGCTCGCAGCGCTACCGCTATCAGCCGGACATCATCACCTTCGCCAAGGGAGTGACGTCGGGGTACGCCCCGCTCGGTGGCATGCTGGTCCGGGACCAGATCATGGAGCCGTTCACCACGGGCACGGCCACCTTCCTGCACGGGGTGACGTTCGCCGGGCACCCGGTCTCCTGCGCGGTGGCGCTGGCCAACCTGGACGTGTTCGAGAAGGAGGACCTGCTCGGCAACGTGCGGGCCAACGAGGCCGCGTTCCGCGCCGAGCTGGAGAAGCTGGCCGACCTGCCGATCGTCGGCGACGTCCGGGGCGACGGGTACTTCTACGGCATCGAGCTGGTGAAGGACAAGGCCACCCGGGAGACGTTCAGCGACGAGGAGTCCGAGCGGCTGCTCCGCGGCTTCCTGTCCCAGGCGCTGTTCGACGCCGGGCTGGTCTGCCGGGCGGACGACCGGGGTGACCCGGTCATCCAGCTGGCCCCCCCGCTGACCTGCGGGCCGGAACACTTCACCGAGATGGAGCAGATCCTGCGCGGCGTGCTGACCGAGGCCTGGACGCGGATCTGAGCGGCTGCGCCGGCCGGCGATAGGGCACCATGGGTGCTGCAGGCCCGTCCGGGCCTGCATGATCTCGACATCGCAGGGGTAGCCGGAAGCCGGTGGAATACCTCCTTGGCGCGGTGGCCGCGGTCCTGCTGGGCACCGGGTTCGTCCTGCAGCAGGACGCGGCGCAGCGCGCCCCGGCGTCGGATTTCCTCCACTTCCGGCTGATCACTGACCTGCTGCGGCAGCCCCGGTGGCTGGCCGGGATCGTCGTCATGATCTCCGGTCAGGTGCTGTCGGCCTGGGTCATCGGGCACATGGTGCTCACCCTGGCCGAGCCGTTGCTGGCCACCAACCTGCTGGTGGCGCTGGCGCTCGCCGGGCGGATCAGCGGTCAGCCGGTGTACGCACGCGAGATCGTCGGCGCGGTCGTGCTGCTGGCCGGGGTGACCGCGCTGTCGGTGGCCCGCTCGATCTCCTCGGTGTCGCAGACGGTCGGTTCCCCGGCCTACTGGCCGTACGCCGGGGCGGCCATCGCCGCGGTCGCCGTCCTCCTCACCGCTCTCGGCCGAAGACGCCGCGGTGACCTGCGGGGTGTGCTGACCGGGGCGGCGGCCGGGCTGGTGTTCGGCATCCAGGACGCGCTGACCCGGGTCACCGTGCGGGACCTGGGCGGCTGGCACACGGCGGCCGCGCTGCTGACCAGCTGGCCGGCCTACTGCCTGATCGCGGTGGGCGCGACCGGCCTGTGGCTGATGCAGAACGCCTTCAATTCGGCCCCGTTGCACGCGTCGCTGCCCGGCATCACCGCCGCCGAGCCGCTGTCCGGCATCATCCTGGGCGTCGTGGCCTTCCGGGACAAGGTGCCATCCGCGCCGCCGCTGATCGCGCTCCAGGTGGGCGGCGTGGTCGCGCTGGTCATCGGCGTGATCATGGTGGCCCGGGCCCCGGCCCTGGCCAGCCTGAGCACTAAGGCATCCGGTCCCCGCCGGGCCGGCCCGGGCGGGAGCATCCGCCGGCGGCAGCCCGCCGCGGACGCACCGCGCCTTCCGGCCCCGCCCGTGACCGGGCCCGAGGCCACCTCGGCGGCGCCGGACGACTGAACCGGCGGCACCGGTCCCATCTCACTGCCGGTGCACGATCATAACTGTTTGATTACTGGACGTAGTTGCCGGGTGACGACAGGCAAGCTGGTGCCATGCGGTTCCCCGGGCCTGGCCCCGGCCGCGCCCGGCCGCGCATGCCCCGGCGCGGCAACTGGATCTGGCTGGTCAGCAGCGCGATCACGGTTATCACGCTGACCGGTGTGGCGCTCCGCTGGCCCGTGGCCGGGTGCGTCCCGGCCCCGGCGGGCGGGCGGCCCGGCTCGTCCGCAGCCAGCACGGTCAGCGCCGGCCCAGCCGGGGCCGGCAGTTCCGGGGCCGCCCGGACCGGACCACCCGGTGCGCCCCTGGGGGCGGGCAGGCCGGTGGCCGCGATCACGGCGGGCCACGCGGTCTTCTACGACCCGGACGGGGCGGTGGGAAGCTGTTCGCTGGGGCCGTTCCCGGCCCCGGGCTGGTACGCCAGCTTGCCAGCGGCCAGCTACGACGGCGGCCGCGCCTGCGGCAGCTACCTGACCGTGCAGGGACCGGCCGGGACCGTGCTGGCCGAGGTGGTGGACGTGTGCACCGAGTGCGCCACGGGCACCATAGACCTCAGCCGGGCCGCCTTCAGCCGGCTCGCCGGCCTGCGCGCGGGCACCGTGCCAGTGCGTTACTGGCCCGCATCCGACCCGCCGCTGGCCGGCCCACTCGCGCTCCGCGTCGCCGTCACGGGCGGATCCATCCCGCTGGCGGTCCAGGTGCTCAACCACGGCAACCGGCTGGCCTCGGTGGCGCTACAGGCTGGCCGCGAGGGGCGTTGGGTAAAGCTGGTGCCGGAACCGGACGGGTACTGGGCCTGGCGGCGCGTGCGGGCGGACGGGGCCGTCCCGAGGGTGACCAGCGTCCGGGTCACCGACGTCGCGGGGCACCGGGCCGTGCTGACGGGCCTGCCATTGGATCCGGGGCGGGCCGCCGGCCCGCCGCTGCGCACCCGGGCGTGGATGTACCAGCCGGGAGAAGGCCGCGGCGCAACGGCGGCCTCGGCGCGGCCGGCCCCGGCGCCGTCCGGCCGGCCGCGGGCTGCCGGGCACCGGGCGGGTGACCGGGCCGCCGGGCCCCGCGCTCCGCTCCGGGCGGATGACAGCCCTACCCCAAATCGTCTTATGGCAGGTTCTATCCGGCTAAATCCGCGTGTAGTGGCGGCAATCCGGCAACAGTTTTGTGCCGCAGCCAAGCGGGAAAGTACCGCGTATGCCGACGGACAGGTCAGCGCGCCGGGTCCTCGCATTGGCCTTTGGCGCCGCTACGCTTTTCGATATTACCGGCGCCATCATCTACCGGGCTTTCCGCGAGCAGCTTCCGGAGCCGGGACCCACAACTCGTGAAGGGCCATTTCAGGTCGCCACCTCGATAATTACCAAAGCCCATTCCGAGGCGCTGATGCGCGCCCGGCGGGGCGGGGCGGACGGGCCGGCATGACCGAGCACGAGCCGGGGAAGCCACCGCGGCGGCCGGCGCCTGCCGGGCTGCCGGGCCACCCGCCCGCCCCGCCGGTCACTCCGGCGGAGCCGGGCACGATGACCGGGGGCGCCCCGCCCGGCCAGGCGCCCGGGCCCGGCGTGCCCGTCCCGCCCGGCCAGGCGCCCGGATTCGACCTGCCCGGCGGGGCGGCGGAGCGGGGCCTGGCCGGCCAGGAGACCGGGCCGGGCCTGCCCACCCTGCATGACCAGCCCGGCCCGCTGGCGGTGACCGCGCCGGTCAGCCCGGGCCGGACGGCCGCCACCGCGGCGGCATCGGGCATCGCGGCCGCGCACCATCCGCAGCCCGGGGCCGTGACGGCCCCCGGGGCCACCGGCCCGGGGACCGGCGGGGACCCGGCCGTGGACCTGGAACGGCTGGCCGGCCTGGTATCCGAGCGGATGGGAGCCGGGCGGCCGGACCCGGCACCGCAGATGCCGTCGGTGGAGGATGCGGTCCTGCTGCGCGAGAAAGCACCAGAGCTCTACGACCTGTGGCTCAAGATCGCGCAGGACCGGGCCACCACGGACAACTATGTTGACCGCGCGCCCTACGAGGTGCCGGAGCGGCTGGCGCACAGCGGGCGACCGCGGGCGCTGGGCGCGCTCGTCCTGGTCCTGGCGTTCGGCGGGTACCTGGCCTCGCTGGGCGGGCCCGGGCCCTACCTCGGCGCCCTGATCGCCATCGTGGACCTGCTGATCATGTTGATGCTGTTCTTCGGGCTGCGGCCGGAACACCTGAGCGAGCCCACCCGGCCACGCAAGCACCGGTTAGCTCCGGCTGTCCCGCGGCCGGCCTGCGCCTGGGCGGCCGGCGCCCGGCGGCCCGGCATGGCGGCACCCCGGGCGCCGGAGCGCCCGGGGTGCCGGCCCGCAGGTTCCGGCTACAGCCGGCTGGGCCGCTTCGCTGCCGACCTGGCGCACCTCCCGGAGGTCTGCGGGTTGCTCAGCACTGGGCTGGTGAGCGTCCCGCCGTACCGGGCGATGTCCGGGGTCCCGTACTGCGCGTCACCCCCGAAGGCCGTCCTCGTCTGGCCGGCGATGACGTTGCCGAAGTTCCACACGCAGCCGCGGCTCAGCGACCAGAACGGGTAGAACTTCGCGCCCCCGGGTGGCACGGCGCACCCGCCGCCAGTGGCGGGGTTGCAGTTGGCCTCGGAGCCGGGCGCGTTGCTCTCGAACTGGATCTGCGGGTAGCTCCGGCCATGAGAGACCGGCCCGAGATAGGCGAAGGAGGTCGGGTGGCTGCGCGAGCCGTCCGGCCAGTCCGCGATGTACGAGCTCCCGTCGAAATCGAGATCGCCGTTCTGGAAGTAATTATCCTCACAGCCGGCTATCGGCCACCTCGCTTTCTCCGCCACGCCGTTGACGTAGATCGTCCGCGACCCGGCTGGGGCGCAGATCATGTCGGAGAACTCGCAGAGCGCGCCGGACGCGAAGTTGTTCGACGGACAGGCCCCGCCACCTTCAGTGGTGGCATTCTGGCAGACGCCCGTGCTCGGGTTGCACGGGCCCTCACCCACTTTGCCCGGCCCTTCGAACCCGCCCACGCACGTCTGGGCTGTATTCGGGTCGCTGAAGCTCTGCCCGCCCGGGTAGCTGCTGCCAAAGGGCAGCGGGTTGGTGATCGAGGAGCACGGCTCGAAGTGGCCGATCTCCTGCTCCATCAGCACGCCGCCTTCGAGGGCGGCCCACGGCACCTGGTTCGGCTGCCGGGCGGTGTTGTACTCAGGGTGGAAATTGAACGGCGTGCCCGCGCAGGTCTTGTAGTCGGTGTTCTTGAACCCGTTCCTGCCGCTGGCCACGATGTACCCGGTCTGGTGCGTGGTCAGGTCCGTCACCGAGGCGAGCAGCCCGTTCCGGGTGTCGCGGAGGGTGGTGGCCACCACGTCACCCGGGTTCATCATCAGCGTCTCGCGGTTGGGCCGGAACGTGCTCACGTTGGCCAGCTGCGGGCTGGGCGGCCCGGCCGGGACGCCGTTGCGCTGCAGGAAGGCGAAGTTGACCGGCTCCTCGCAGTTCGGGTTGAGGTTGGCGAAGTTGAACTGCGATTCCAGGCTGTCGATGTTCAGCGCCGCGCACCAGTGCGTCGGGTCGCAACTGGGCGCATCCAGCCAGGGACCGTACCCGGGCGGATAGAACTGCAGCTCCAGGAAGGCGGAGCCCGCCGCGTTGGGGTCGCTGATGGCCCCGCTGTTGGTATCGCTGTCGGGCTGGCAGGGATTCTGCGGGTAGGACTTGGGGTCGCAGATCGGCAGTCCGTACCAGGGCGCCGGGCTCAGTTCGGCGTAGTCGCTGACCGTCTTGCCGTGCGGCGACACGGTCGGCTGGCCGGCCGGGTCCCGGCTGAGCCGGCTGATGTAGGTCATGTCGTTCCCGCTGCCCGGGGCGCTGGAAATGAACTTGACCGACGGCTCGTCGTGCCCGACATAACTGCCGTTGTCCACGAACCGGCCGTTCCAGGTGCCGCGCGGATCGGTACACAGGCCGTGCAGGTCCGGTATGACGCTCTTGTACTTCGGGCTGCGGCCGTTGCAGTCGAGCATGTTGACCGGCTTGGGTGCGACCGCAGCACTGCTACTGCTGGCGGCGGCCTTCCCCGCCG
Source organism: uncultured Actinomycetes bacterium (assembly GCA_963837515.1). Classification (GTDB taxonomy): domain Bacteria; phylum Actinomycetota; class Actinomycetes; order Streptosporangiales; family Streptosporangiaceae; genus RYN-230. The sequence continues at coordinate 1,336,374 of CAWINT010000002.1, read as the reverse complement.
AGGCGCTGGCGGCCAGGCTGGTGCCGGTCACCAGGCCGCTGATAACGATTAATGATCCACCAGCCGCGCACAGTCGCGCCCACCGTCTGCCCATCGTGGTCCTTCCGCCAGGTCTCCAGACACACCATCGACATGCGGACAGCTGACGCCGAGGCCCGTTCCCGGCTCCTGCATCACCGCCCAGAGCTCCACGGGCTCCGCCAGACGTCTTACCGGGCCGGCCACGGGCCCGTTGACCACCACGCACCCGTGCGGAAAACTGCTCACCACGGGGCCAGCAGTGCCGGAAGCAGTCGCCGCAGTCCACTCTGGCCACCGAATGAGTTGACACGAACCAACGGAGCTGCTGCCATGAGCAACCGGCTTTCCCCGCCCGGCGCGATCGACCGCGCCCGGCTGACGGAATTGACCGAGCGGGAACTGAGCCGCTTCGCCGACCAGCACCCGGTGTCGGCGGACCTGTTCCGCCGTGGGCAGCGCTCACTCATCGGCGGCGTGCCGATGCCATGGATGATGCGCTGGGCAGGTGGCTTCCCGCCGTTCGCGGCGCACGCGGCGGGCGCCCGGGTCACGGACGTTGACGGGCACGAGTACGTGGATCTGTGCCTGGGCGACACCGGGGCCATGACCGGTCACGGCCCGCCGTCCGTGCTGGCCGCGGTCGCCGCCCAGGGGGAGCGCGGGATCACCACCATGCTGCCGACCGAGGACGCCATCTGGGTCGCCGAGGAGCTTGGCCGCCGCTTCGGGATGGCCCACTGGCTGTTCACGCTGAGCGCCACCGACGCCAACCGGGCGGCCTTGCGCATCGCCCGGCAGATCACCGGCCGCCGCCAGGTGGCCGTGTTCAGCTACTGCTACCACGGCAGCGTGGACGAGACGTTCGCGGTCCGCGGGCCGGGCGGCGGCACGATTGCGCGGGCCGGCAACGTGGGGCCCCCGGTTGACCCGGCCCAGACGACGGTCGCGGTGGAGTTCAACGACCCCGGGCAGCTGGAGGCCGCGCTGCGCGATCGCTCCGTCGCCTGCGTGCTGGCCGAGCCGGCCATGACCAACATGGGCATCATCCTCCCCGATCCCGGCTATCACGACGCTCTCCGCGAGATAACCCGGGAGACGGGCACGCTGCTGATCATCGATGAGACGCACACGCTCTCGGCCGGCCCGGGTGGCTGCACCGCCGCCTGGGGACTGGACCCGGACATGGTCACGATGGGGAAGGCCATCGGCAGCGGGGTGGCCTCCGGCGCGCTCGGCATCGCCGGGGAGGCGGCCGGGCAGATGCTGGCCCAGACCGATGCGGACTACGAGGACACCGGCGGGATCGGCGGCACGCTGGCCGGCAACGCGCTGTCCATGGCGGCCGTCCGCGCGACGCTGGCCACGGTGCTCACCAGCGGCGCCTACGAGCAGATGATCCCGCTGGCCAGCCAGTTCCGCCGCGGCGTGGCGGACGTCATCGCCGAGGCCGACCTCGGCTGGCACGTCACCCAGCTGGGCTGCCGGGCCGAGTATCGGTTCCAGCCCGGGCCGCCGCGCAGCGGCACGGAGGCCAGCGAAGCGGCCGATTCCAGCCTGGAGCGGTACTTCCACCTGCACGCCATGAACCGCGGCGTGCTGATCACGCCCTTTCACAACATGGCGCTGATGTCACCGGCGACCACGGCCGGCGACGTGGACCGGCACACCGAGGTGTTCCGGGCCGCGGTGTCGGACCTGCTCGGCCCCGGCTGACCCCGGCCACCGACCGGCGATCACCCCCTGGTCTCCGGGCCGCCCGGGGGTTCCGTCAGCCCGCCATGGCGGCGGCCAGCGGCCGTGCCACCGCCGGGCGCGGGCGCGGGCCACCCCGCGGGTCGTGGGCCAGGGCGCACCAGTGCATCGTGACGGGCCCGAACCAGATGGCCGCGGCTGCATAGCGGGCCGACAGCAGCGCCTGCACATCGCGCACCGCGGCGCGGTACCCATCCGGGTAATCCAGCCCGGGCGCCTCTTCCGCGGTCCAGCGCACGTCGGCCGAGACCAGCCTGCCGCGCTCGTCTCCGCAGTTCCTGCTCCAGGCCGGGGAGGACGCGGCGCCACCGGCACGGAGGTCCGGACCGCCGCCACCACCGGGAGCCGGCGGCAGAATGGGCGGATGGATCTCGTGGATCTCACCGGCCGGATCGTGATCGTCGCCGACGCCTCCTCCGGGATCGGCGCGGCCGGATCGATGGGCTGGTGAACAACGCCGGGGTGAGCCTGCACGTCCCGCTGGACCGCCGCGACCCGGACGAGTTCACCCGGGTGCTGGACCTGAACGTGGTCAGCGTGGTGGTGCTGACCCAGGCCGTGCTGCCCGCCATGCGGGAGCAGGGAGCGGGCCGGATCGTCAACGTCAGCTCGGGCCGCACCCGGATGGCGACGCCCGGGGTCGGTGCCTATTCGGCGACCAAGGCCGCATCGACATCCCGCACGGTCCCGAGCAGCCCGAACTGGCGGCGGCCGGGCTCGGCTGAACGGCCCGGCGCCGGGTTACTCGACCACGACGACCGAGTCGGTGCTGCCGTACGGGTTGGGCACGTAGCGGTCGGCCTGCCAGGCGTTCTCCCAGCGTTCGCCGTCGAGCAGGTACCGGTAGCGGTAGCTGCGGCCCGGCTGCAGGGCCACCAGCGCCCGCCAGCCGCCGTCCGCCCCGCGGGCCAGCGGGATGCCGTCGGCCGACCACCCGTTGAACTCTCCGCACAACGCCACGCTGCTGGCCTGGACGTCCGCGGGCAGCGTGAAGAGGACATCGACGGGGGGGCCGGGAATGCCGGGGGCGCCAGGCTCGGCGAGCCGCGCGGCGATGCCGTCCAGCGAGCCGACCAGGCGCCGGAAACCGGCGCGGAACGGAGCCTGCTCGTCAAAGCAACGGGCCACGACGTGGTCGTCCAGGACGGCGAGGGGCAGCCGTACGGCCAGGTACCCCAGCCTGGCCACGGCGCGCGGGACGGTGCCGATGTTCATGATCTGCTCTCCAGGGAGTCGTCACCGCTCCGTGGCTGGGTCGAGGACGGGCTTGATGTCGAGGATCGGGGTGCGGTTGACCGCTTCGAGGTTGCTGACCAGGATCCGCAGGCCATCGACGGCGAGGATGTTGACCCGGTGCAGCCCGATCGGGTTGGGCCGGCGCGGGGACCGGGTGCTGAACACGCCCAGCGGCCGGCTGCCTGGGTCGTCTCCGGGGACGGTGCTCAGCTCGTCGCGGCGGGCGCGGTCAAACCAGGTGAGCACGATGATGTGCGCGCCGACGCGCAGGTCGCGGATGCCCTCGGCCAGCTCTGGCTCGATGACCAGCCACGCCGCCGGCGCGCCCTCGTCCCCCTGCCGTGGGGCCTGCGCTGGGTCGGTGAGCGGGGATTCCACCCACCCGATCGGCCGGGCCTCGTATGCCTGGTGTCCCTGCATCGCACTTCCCCGCCTGGCCGGGCGGATCAGGACGGCCCGGACAGCCGGGCCTCGGGCAGCACCGGCTCGAACAGCTCCACCGGGTTGCCCGAGGGATCCTCGGCCAGGATCTGCCTGCCGCCCACGCCGGTGACGATCTCGTTGCGGAACCGCACGCCCCGGGCCCGCAGCTCGCTGACCGTCGCGGCCAGGTCGGGCACCTCGATCGCGAACCGGTTCCATCCGCCGGGCTGCGGGACGCTGCCGTCGGGCATGGCCTGGCCGCCGCCCGGTCCCCCGCCCGGCGCGCTGAGCACCAGCCGCAGGTCGCCCCGGGCCAGCATGGCGAAGGCCGGGGCGGGGTGCATCACCTCGGTGAAGCCCAGGTTGTCCAGGTAGAAGGTGATCGCCGCGTCGACGTCGTTGACGATGTACCGCACGCTGACACTCGTCATCGAGATTCCTTCCTGGCCGCCGGAAGCCGCCAGGTGCCCTCGGACAGCACCAGGGCCGGCCCGGACAGCACCACGCGGTCGCCGTCCTCGGCCACCTGGAGCAGTCCGCCGCGGGCGGACAGCTGCCGGCCCAGCAGCGGCTGGAGGCCCAGCCGGGCGATCCAGTACGGCCCGAGGGCGCAGTGCGCGGAACCGGTCACCGCGTCCTCGCCGACGCCGGTGGCCGGGCTGAAGAAGCGGGACACGAAGTCGCTCCGCGACGGTCCCCGGTCGCGCCCGTGGGCGTCCGGCCCTTGCCCATCGGGTCTCTGGCCGTCCGGGCCCGGGCCAGGCGGGGGACCCTCGTCGCCGGCCGCGGTGATGATAAGCCCGCGCACCGGCAGCCGGCCCAGCGCGACCAGGTCCGGCCGGGCCCGCCGCACGTCGCCGGCCGAGCGGAGTACCGCCATCACGTCCAGGTCGTTTCGCAGCATCTCGGTCACCGGCACGTCCAGCAGGCCCCGGACGGCCTCGCCGAGCACCGCCTCACCGTCCGCGGCATCGGCCGGGGACGCGTCGGCGGCCGCCGCGTCGAGCAGCGGCTCCAGCGGCAGCCGGGGCAACCGCAGTTCCACCCACTCCCCCGCCGTCCGCGCCTCCAGCGGGCCGGACGCGGTGTCGAAGCAGATCCGGCCGTCCACGCCCGCCCCGCCGTCCAGCAGCACCCGGGCCGCCGCGAGCGTGCCATGCCCGCACAGCGCCAGCTCGGCGGTCGCGGTGAACCAGCGCAGCCGGAACCGCCCGGGCGCCCCGGCGGGCCACACGATGGCGGTGGCCGGCTGGTTCAGCTCGGCCCCGGCCCGGGGGCCGAACTCCTCATCCGGCTCCTGGTCGAGCACCAGCACGGCGGCTGGGTTCCCGGCGAAAGGAGCGGTGGCGAACGCGTCCACGTGCAGCAGCCGGCCGGTGGTCACGTGTTTCATCATCACCACTGGGCGCCCTGGCAAACTGGTCCAGTGGGCTGGTACGGCGATGAGATGCTGCCCCGGGCGCTCGACCTCACGATGCGCGGCCCGGTCCTGGGCCGGGTACGGGCTCGGGTCGCGGCCGGGCTCGACGGCGAGGTGCTGGAGATCGGGTTCGGCTCGGGGCTGAACGTGCCGTACTACCCGGCCGCGGTCCGCCGCGTGCGGGCGGTGGACCCGGCGGCCGTGGGCCGCCGCCTGGCGGCCGGGCGGATCGAGCGCAGCGCGGTGCCGGTGGAGTTCGCCGGCCTGGACGCCAGCGCGCTGCCCGCCGCGGACGCCACCGTGGACCACGTGCTCTGCACCTGGACCTTGTGCACGGTCCCGGATCCGGGGCAGGTGCTGGCCGAGGTGCGCCGGGTGCTCCGCCCCGGTGGCACGCTGCACTTCGCCGAGCACGGCCTGGCCCCGGATCCGCGGGTGGCCCGGGCGCAGCACCGGCTCACCCCGCTGCACCGCGCCCTGGCGGGCGGCTGCCGCCTGGACCGGCCGGTCCTGGAGCTGATCACCGCGGCCGGGCTGCACCCCGGCCGGGTGGACACGTACTACCTGAGCTGGCCGCGTGCCCTCGGCTACAGCTACGAAGGCACCGCGGCCAAGCCCGGCGGCTGACCAACTGGCGCCGCGCTGCCTCGCCAGCGGTCGTGGTCGTGGGCGTGGTCGTGGGCGTGACAGCATGAGCGCATGCGAGCGCTGCGCACCCCTGAGGAACGGTTCGCCGATCTGCCCGGCTTCGGCTACCCGGCCCGGTACGCGGACGTCGGCGGCCTGCGGCTGGCCTACGTGGCGGCCGGGCCGCTGGACGGGGAGCCGGTGCTGCTGCTGCACGGGGAACCGAGCTGGTCATTCCTGTACCGGAAGATGCTCCCGGTGCTGGCGGCGGCCGGGCTGCGGGCGATCGCGCCGGACCTGGCCGGATTCGGCCGGTCGGACAAGCCCGCCGAGATCGGCGACCACAGCTACGCCCGCCACGTGGAGTGGATCCGGGCGCTCGCGTTCGACCAGCTGGACCTGCGTGGCGTCACCCTGGTCGGCCAGGACTGGGGCGGGCTGATCGGGCTGCGGCTGGTAGCCGAGCACCCGGGCCGGTTCGCCCGGGTGGTGGCGGCCAACACCGGGCTGCCCACCGGGGACCAGCCGATGCCGGACGTCTGGCTGCGGTTCCGGGAGGTGGTCCGGACCGCGCCCACGCTGAGCGTGTCCCGGCTGGTGCAGTCCGGCTGCCAGACCGCGCTGCCGCCCGCGGTGCTGGCGGCCTACGACGCCCCGTTCCCCGACGAGTCCTACCAGGCCGGGCCGCGGGCCATGCCCGGCCTGGTGCCCACCACCCCGGACGACCCGGCCAGCGAGGCCAACCGGGCCGCCTGGCGCGAGCTGACCGCCTGGGACAAGCCGTTCCTGGTGGCGTTCAGCGACCGCGACCCGATCACCGGGGCGATGAGCCCGGTGCTGCGCCGGGCCGTCCCCGGCGCGGCCGGGATCGAGCACCCGGTGCTGTCGGGCGCCGGGCACTTCCTCCAGGAGGACGCCGGGGAACGGTTGGGCGCGGTGATCGCGCGGTTCGTGGCGGATCATCCAGCGCCTTAGCGCTGCACCGCCGGGACGGGCGCCGCGGGCTGGGCGGCGGGCACACGGCGGGCCCGGGCGGCCAGCGCGCCGGTGCGCCCCAGCAGCATCGCCACGGACAGGAAGATCAGGCCATCGGTGAGCGCGGCCACGCTGACCTGGTTGGCCACCATCCAGTGACCGAGGTGCGCGCCGAACACGTGCTGCGCGCCGTAGCTGAAGTAGATGCGGCCGCCGACCACCGCGATCCACAGCAGCGCGTACGGCAGCCCGGCCCACGAGGTGACGCGGCCGGCCGGGCCATCGCGGCCGACCCGCATGAGCGCCGTGGCCAGCACGCCCAGGGCCAGGCCCGCCGCGACCGCCGCGGCCTCCAGCAGCAGGCCGTGGCCGGACGTCGCGGCGCCCTTGAAGTAGAACGGGACAATGACGGCCGCGGCGATGAACGGGCGGATCAGCCGCAGCGGGGTGATCCTGCGCCGGCCGAGGTCGGACAGCAGCACCACGGCGAGGATGACGAGGTTGGGGATCAGGACGCTGGCGTCCACGGTGGCTCCTTGGGAAGGGTCGGTGCGGTTACGTCTGCGACGCTAGGCAGCGGGCCGGGCCCGGCGCGCCGGCCTGCGGCTTGATCCCGGGTCGAGGCCGGGTGCAGGCCACCGCGGCCGGGTGGAGACGGTGGGTGGAGACGGCCATCTCCACCCAGGACCAACCCGGCCGCCGGCGCGCGGCGCCGCGCGTCCGGCTACGTTGAGGACGTGTTCCGCTCGCGTACTCCGGGCCCGGGCCCAGCCCGCCCCAGCCGCCTGGACGTCCCCTCGCTCCCGCTGGCGGTCCAGGGCCTCGTCATGGCCGTGGTGCTGGTCACGGTGCCGCTGGCGCGCCCGCCCCTGGGCGACGGCGCCCAGGGCACCGCGGTCGCCATCACGCTGGGCCTGTCGGTGGCCAGCTACCTCACCTGGCTGCTCGCCCGGCGGCGGGAGCCGCTGGCCATCGCCGCCCTGGCCGCGATGGGCGCGGCCGGCGGCGCGCTCGCCGGGCTCACCCCGCTGAGCACGGCCGTGGCGGTGGGCTGCGTGGCCACGGCCACCGCGGGTACCCGGCTGCCGACCGAGACGTCACTGGCCATCACCGCGGGGACCGTCGCCGCCTTCCTGGCCGCCGGGCTGGCGACCGGGGCCGTGCCGGAGACCCTGCTCGGCTACCCGCTCACCTTCATCGGCCTGTGGGCGTTCGGCCTGACCCGGCACGCCTTCCTGCTGCGGGCCGAGCAGGCCGAGCGGATGCTGGCCGAGGCTCGCCGGGCCCGCGAGGCGGAGACCCAGGCGGCGGCGCTGGCCGAGCGGGCCCGGATCGCCCGGGAGATCCACGACGTGCTGGCTCACTCGCTCGCCGCGGTGTCGGTGAACCTGCAGGCGGCCGAGGGGCTGCTGGGTGAGCTCCCGGCGGGGAGCCCGGAACTCGGCCAGGCCATCGAGTGCGTCAGCCGGGCCGCGGTGCTCACCCGGGAGGGCCTGACCGAGGCGCGTCAGGCCATCCTGGCGCTGCGCGACGACACCGCCCCGCTGCCCGGTCAGCTGGCGGAACTGGCCGCGGAGTACCGCGCCGCCGGGGACGTGCCGGTCGAGTTCAGCGTCACCGGCCCGCCGCGGCCGCTCAGCGCCGAGGTGAGCCTGGCCGCCTACCGGACCGCGCAGGAGGCGCTGACCAACGCGCGCAAGCACGCGCCGGGCCAGCCGGTCCAGCTCAGCCTGGAGTTCGCGGCGGCGGACATCACCCTGCGGGTAGCCAACCCGCTGCCGGTCAGCGCGGGCGGCCCGCTCGCCGCGACCGGCGCGGGATACGGGCTGACCGGGCTGCGGGAACGGGCCGCGCTGGGCGCAGGCACGCTGACGGCCGGGCCGTCCGGCGGGGAGTGGCGGGTATGCCTGCAGATCCCGGCCTGACCGCCGGCCCGGGCGGCCCGGGCGGCCCGGGCGGCCCGGGCGGCCCGGGCGGCCCGGGCGGCCCCGTGGACCCGGCCGGGCCGGTCAGCGTGGTCGTCGCGGACGACCAGTCGGCGGTGCGCGAGGGGCTCGTGCTGCTGCTCGGCACGCTGCCGGGCATCGTGGTGGCCGGCCAGGCCGCGGACGGCGACGCCGCCGTGGCCCTGGTCGCCGACGTGCACCCCCAGGTCGTCCTCATGGACCTGAACATGCCGGGCTGCGACGGCGTCGCCGCGACGCGCCGCATCACCGCCAGCCACCCGGGAACCCGGGTCGTCGTGCTCACCACCTACGCCGACGACGATTCGATCATCGGCGCGCTGCAGGCCGGGGCGCTCGGCTACCTGACCAAGGACGCCACCCGCGCCGAGATCGGCCGCGCCGTGCTGGCCGCCGCGGCCGGCCAGGCAGTGCTCGATCCCGGCGTCCAGCAGCGGCTGCTGTCGGCCGCGGCCCGCGCGGCCACTCCAGCCCCCGCGCCCCCCGCGCCGGGGGCAGAACCGGGCGACGGGGTGCTCACGCCGCGGGAGGCCGAGGTGCTGCGGTTGATCGCGGCCGGCCGGTCGAACCGCGAGATCGCCCGGGCCCTGTTCGTCAGCGAGGCCACGGTCAAGACGCACGTGAACCGGATCTTCGCCAAGACGGGCGCACGGGACCGGGCCCAGGCCGTCCGCTTCGCCTACGACCACGGCTACGACGCGCCCGCCTCACCCGGCTGAACCGGCCGGCCCGGCGCCCGGTGCGGCCGGGCCGGGACCTGCCGGGCCCGGGCCGGGGCGCCGGCCGAGGAACAGGCTGGCCGGCTGCCCGGCGTCCGCGCCGGGGCGCCGGCCGGCGCCGCCGTCCGACGGCTCGAACCCGGCGGCCCGCAGCAGCCGGAGCCAGGTGTCCCGGCGGAACGCGCCGAGGCGGTGCGCCTCCACCACGACCTGGGTGGCCCCGCTGGTTTCGCGCAGCACGAACTCGTACCGCACCTCGATCACCTCGTCCGCCGGGTCGGCGTCGGACCGCCACTCGCGGAAGCTGCCGTGGCGGCCGTCCGGCCCGGTGCTGCCCCCACCGCCGCGGCCCGGGCGGAAGGTCTCCGCCGTGTAGTCGGGGACGAACAGCGCCAGCCCACCCGGACGGCAGTGCACCCACGCCGTCCTGATCACCTCGCGCAGGTCATCCTGGCTGGTCACGTAGTCGACGGCGTCGTGCACCAGCACCGCGTCGAACTCCCGGCCCAGCCGGGCCGTGCGCATGTCACCCTGGCGGTGCTCGCACCCCGGGTTGAGCCGCTGCGACACCGCCAGCATCTCCGCGGAGCGGTCGACCAGGGTCAGCCGGTAGGACCGCCGCAGGTGCGCGGCCATGTTCCCGCCACCGCTGCCCAGATCCAGGACGGTGCGCACCGCAATGCCCGCGGTGCGCAGCACGTCCCGCAGGTAGGCGGCCTCGGCCGCGTACTCGCCGGCCGGGGAGATCAGCGGCCACCAGGGCGCCAGGTCCTGGTAGAGCCGGTAGCCCGGCTCGCCGGCGGCGCCGGTCACCGGCGCCCCGGCCCGGCCGTCACCACAGCCCGAGCAGCGAGCCGAGGACCCGGGCCGGCTGGCCGCCGCTGTCCTCGGCGATCCGCAGCGCCGCGGGCACGTCCAGGTCGGCGGCGAGCGCCGCCCGCACCTCCCGCACCGCCGCCTCCGCGGCGCCGGGGCCGCCCCGGTCCGGGCGCCCGGCCGCGCTCTGCAACCGCTCCAGCCGGCCGACCGCCGCGTCCAGGCCGGCCTGCTGGTAGTCCCAGCCGGCGTCCCACCGCCGGTCGAGAATCAGCAGCCGAACGGCCCCCGCGGGGTAATCCCGCAGCAGATCCCCGACGAGCACCAGGTTGCCGGCCGACTTGGCCATCTTGGCGCCGTTCACGCTGACCACGCCGACGTTCAGCCGGACCCGGGCGAACGGCGTCACGCCGGTGCACGCCTCAGCCAGGGCGGCCTGGTAGGCGTGGTGCGGGAACCGCAGGTCGGCCCCGCCGGCGTGCACGTCCACGGCGGGGCCGAACTCGTGCAGCGCCATCGCCGCGCACTCGGCGTGCCAGCCGGGGCGGCCTAGGCCCCACGGGCTGTCCCAGGCCGGCTCGCCGTCGCCGGACGCCTGCCACACGGCCACGTCGGATGGATCGTCCTTGCGGTTGTCCTCCGGACAGTCGCCGAACTCGGCCGACAGGGCGAGGGCCGCGCCGGCATCCAGGCCCGCCCGGGCCGCGATGCCCGCCCCGCGGAAGTAGACGTAGCCGTCCCGCTGGTAGGCGGCGCCGCGGGTGAGCAGCCCGGCGGCCAGCGCGATCACCTGCCTGATGTAGGCGTGCGCCCGGGGCTGCAGGCCGGGCGGGCGGACGCCGAGCGCCGCCATGTCCTGGTCGAAGTAGAACTGGCCGATCGCCGCGAACCGGCCGTACGGGGCGCCCGCCCGGCTGGCCGCGGCCAGCAGCACGTCGTTGACGTCGGTCACGTTGCGGCAGACGATGACCTCCGCCCCGCCGGTGTGCAGCACCCGGGCCAGCGTGTCCACCCAGATGAAGGTCGACGCATGCCCCAGGTGGGTGACGTCGTAGGGGGTGATCCCGCAGGCGTACACCCGGGCCCGGCCGACCAGCGGCAGCGGCGCCCCGCCCAGCACCGGCGTGCCCGGCACCCCCGTGGCCGGCACCTGTCCCATCCGCGTCCTCCCGCCGTCAGCACCCGAGGGGCGGGCCGCCCCCTGCCCCGAAGGGTAGCGATGGTCACTGGGCGCCGGGACCAAAGGCTCTGCCTGGCCGGCCCCGGTCACCCGCACGATGATCTTGTGAAACGTATCGTCATCCTGGGCGGCGGCACCGGCGGGACGCTGACCGCCAACCGGCTGCGCCGGGAATACGAACCAGACGAGGCGGAGATCGTCGTGGTGGACGCCGACGACCGCCACCTCTACCAGCCGGGGCTGCTGTTCGTCCCGTTCGGCCACGCCGACGTGGCCGACCTGGTCCGCTCGCGACGCGAGCAGCTGCGGCCGGGCGTGGCGCTGCGCCGGGCCGCCATCGACTGGGTGGACACCGGCGCGGACCGGGTGCACCTGGCCGACGGCGGAACCCTCGACTACGACGTGCTGATCGTCGCGACCGGGGCCCGGCTGCTGCCCGAGGAGACCGAGGGGCTGACCGGGCCGGGCTGGCAGCGGGACGTGTTCACGTTCTACACGCCGGAGGGCGCGGTCGGGCTGCGCGAGGCCCTGCAGCGCTTCCCCGGTGGCCGGCTGGCCGTGGCGGTCATGGACATGCCCATCAAGTGCCCGGTGGCGCCGCTGGAGTTCTGCTTCCTGGCCGACGACTACTTCCAGCGCCGCGGCATCCGGGACCGGGTCGAGCTGACCTTCGTCACGCCGCTGGACGGCGCGTTCACCAAGCCGGTGTGCAACACCCGGCTCAGCGGCCTGCTCACGGGCAAGGACATCAAGCTGGTGACCGAGTTCAACACGGGGACGGTGGAATACCCGACCACGGACCCGGAGCGCCCGCGGGGCGGCCGCCTGGTCTCCTACGACGACCGGTCCATCCCGTTCGACCTGGCCGTCGTCATCCCGCTGCACGGCGGCGCCGCCTACGTGGACCGCTCACCGGGGCTCGGTGACGCGCTGGGCTTCATCCCGGTCAACCGGCACACGCTGCAGGCCAAGGTGAAGCCGAACGTGTTCGCGCTGGGCGACGCCACCGACGTGCCTACCTCCAAGGCCGGCTCGGTGGCCCATTTCGAGGGCCACGTGCTGACCGGCAACGTCCGCCGGTTCCTGGCCGGCGAGCCACTGTCGGCCGGCTACGACGGGCACACCAACTGCTTCATCGAAACCGGGGGCGGCCAGGCGCTGCTCATCGACTTCAACTACGACACGCAGCCGCTGACCGGGCATTATCCCGGGCGGCTGGGCCTGCCGCTGCTGCGCCAGTCCCGGCGCTGCCACCTGGGGAAGCTGGCCTTCCAGTCGTTCTACTGGCATCTCCTGCTGCCCGGCCGGGACGTGCCCGGCATCCGGCCCGAGATGCCCGCCCGCGGCAAGCACCCGGACCCGGCTGAGACGGCCAAGGCCGCCCGGCCGGTCCCGTGGCCATCACCGCGGAGGTACTGACGTGCCCACCGCGACCTACGCCGGCCACAGCGTGACCGTCAACGAGGAAGGCTTCCTCACCGATCCCGGCCAGTGGACCGAGGACATGGCCCCGCAGATCGCGCAGGCCGAGGGGATCGTCGAGCTGACCCCGCGGCACTGGCAGGTCATCCGGTTCATGCGCAGCGAGTACGAGGCCAAGGGAACCGGCCCGTCCGTCCGGGCGCTCGGCAAGACCTCCGGCGTTCCCGTCAAGGAGCTGTACCAGCTGTTCCCCGGGGGCCCGGCCAAGACCGCCGCCAGGATCGCTGGTATCCCCAAGCCGCGTGGCTGCATCTGAAAGGAAACGGCGATGACCGAGCCGATCCAGAAGGTTTCCATCATCGTGTCGAAGGGGTCCCTGGAAGGCATCTACCCGGCCCTGATCATGGGCAACGGCGCCCGGGCCGAGGGCATCGAGGCCAACCTGTTCTTCACCTTCTTCGGCCTGGACGCGATCAGCCGCAAGCGGCACGAGCACATCAAGGTGGCCACGGTTGGCAACCCCGGGCTGCACCTGGCCACGCTGGCCGGCGCGCTGCCCGGGATGCCCGGGCTGATGACCGCCTACCTGGACCGCAAGATGGGCAAGCTCGACATCCCGCCGATCCCCGAGTTCATCCAGATGATCGCGGACTCCGGCGCCGGACTGTACGGCTGCCAGGCCTCCTGCGACCTGTTCGGGCTGACCAAGGACGACCTGATCGACGAGGTGCAGGGCATCATCACGGTCGGCGAGTTCTACGCCCTGGCGGCGGGCGGCCAGATCATCTTCACCTGACCCGCCCGCCGCGGCGCGGTCAGGTGTGCGAGGCGGCCTGCAGGCCGCCCGGGTGGTGGTGCCCGTCGGGCACGACCGACGGGTCGCGGAGGAACTCCTGGACGGCGGCGAACGCCCGCGCCCCGTACACGGTGGCCGGGCCGCCGTTCATGAGGAACGTCACGCCGATCGCCTCGGCCGCCTCCTGCTCACTCGCACCGTGCCGGACCGCCCCGTGCGCGTGCGCCGCGATGCACCCGTCACACTCCTTGCTCACCGCGATGGCCAGCGCGATGAGTTCCTTCGTCTTGGCGTCCAACACTCCCGGCGCCAGCGCCGCGTCGTGCAGTTCCCGGTAACCCGCGTACACCTGCGGGATCGCGTGCCGCAGCTCGCGGGTGGGGGCACGCAGCTCGTCCCGGACCGCCTTGCCGTAACTCATCGGCTCCTCCTTGGTTTCACCTTATACCCCCAGGAGTATCACCCGGCCGCTCCACCACCGCCACGGCCATAGGTCCCGGCCTCATGGGGCCGCCGACCCCCGGCTCAGCCACGTGCGCCTGAGCCGAGTAGCATCTACATGACGTGTAAATCTTCTACAATTTTCGTAGAACAATTATCGCCGTCCACCGAAGCGCACCCCAGCCGGCTCCCGCCGCGCCCCGGGCGGCCACACACGACGTCCCGAAAGGCCGCGCATGACCCACCTGACCTACCTCGAGGCCGCCGTGGTCGGCCTCATCCAGGGCGTCTCGGAGATGTTCCCGGTCTCCAGCCTGGGCCACAACGTGCTCATCCCGGCGCTGGCCGGCGGCAGCTGGGCCACGGACCTGAACGTGGCCCGGCCGGAGTCGCCCTACCTGGCCTTCATCGTGGGGCTGCACGTGGCCACCGCGATCGCCCTGGTCGGTTACTTCTGGCGGGACTGGGTGCGGATCATCCGCGGCTTCTTCTCCTCGCTGCGGGACCGCCAGGTGCGCACCGCGGACCAGAAGCTGGCCTGGATGATCATCCTGGCGACCATCCCGGTCGGCCTGGTCGGCCTGGTCTTCGAGCACACCTTCCGGGTGCTGTTCGGCAAGCCGATCCTGGCCGGGGTGTTCCTCGCCGTGAACGGCCTGATCCTGCTGGCCGGGGAGTGGTTCCGGCCACGGTCCTCGGTCGTCGCGGACGCCCGGGCGGCCGCCGACCGGGACCGGGCCGAGCAGTTCACCGCGGGGCCGCGCCCGGCCGGGGGCGTCGCGCTCCGGGAGCGCGAGCGCACCGTCATGATCCAGGCCGACCGGCGGCTGTCCGCGCTCTCCCTCCCGCAGGCGGTGCTGATCGGCTCGGCCCAGATCCTCGCCCTGCTGGCCGGGATCAGCCGGGACGGCGTGGTCATGGTGGCCGGCATGTTCCGCGGGCTGTCCCGCGAGGACGCGGCCCGGTTCTCCTTCCTGCTGTCCGCCCCGGTCATCTTCGCCGCCGGGGTGCTCAAGCTCCCCGACCTGTTCGGCCCGCTGGGCCGGGGCGTCCTCGGCCCCATCCTGCTCGGGAGTGTGCTGTCCGGGGTCGGCGCCTGGCTGTCGGTCCGGTTCCTGCTGCGTTACCTGCGCACCCGCACGCTGACCCCGTTCGGCGTCTACTGCCTCGTCTTCGGCCTGGCCAGCGTCCTGTACCTGGGCCTCGTCAAGTAGCCAGCGGGCATCCCGCCGCCCGCAGCGCGCCGTCCGGCGTGAACAGCGGCGCGGTCGCGCATCGCGCATGCGGCGGCCTGTCCCGCGCCGCCAGCCCGGGACGGCCGTCAGCCGCCCTCCCGGTCGCGGGGTTCCTCGGTGGGGACGCCGATCGCGCGGACGATCTGGCCGGTGGTGTGGAACTTCTGCCCGCCCGGCAGGCCGGCCACCGCCGCCACCACCTCGTCCGGCGCGCCGGTCTCGCGCAGCTGTTCCAGGAGCGCATCCCGGTCGGCCGGCAGCTTGCCCGGCTCCAGCCAGATGGCGATGTCCGCGCGCCGCTCCACATCCGCCTCGGTCATCCCGGCCGGCGCGCCCGGCATCTGTTCCTCCGGCACGCTGATCGGCCCTTCTTCGAACGGCTCGGTCTGGCGCCATTCCTCCAGGTGATCGGGCTGAGCGGTGTGTGTGACCGGTTCCGCCTCCCGTTCCAGCTGATCGTCCACCCGCGGGCCGTGCTTGGAGCTTCCTCGATCGACCACGTCATGCCTTTCGTTGAGAGGGATTTCCCCAGGTCAGGACGCCGATACCGGGGTGCGGGCGGTGAAGCTGAGCCGGCTGTCCGCCACGTCCACGATCACCTCCTGGCCGGGCGTGACCTCGCCGCCCAGCAGCCGCCGGGACAGCTGGTTGTCTACCTCCCGCTGGATGGTGCGGCGCATCGGCCGGGCCCCGAACTCCGGCTGGTAGCCGTGCTCAGCGATCCAGTCCACCGCGGCCGGGGTGAACTCGACGGTCACGTTCTGCGCCCGCAGCCGGCGCCTGGTCTCCTCCAGCTGCAGCTCGGTGATCCGGCGCAGTTCGGCCTGGTCGAGCTGGCGGAAGATGATGATCTCGTCGATCCGGTTCAGGAACTCGGGGCGGAACGACTCGCGGAGCCGCCGCATCAGCTGCTCCTGCATGCCGCTCTGCTCCCCCGCCGGACCGCCCTGGGCCGCCGCGCTCCCGGCGAAGCCGAGGGTGCCGCCGCGCCGCGTGATCAGGTCCGAGCCCAGGTTGCTGGTCATGATCAGCACGGTGTTCTTGAAGTCCACGGTGCGGCCCTGGCCGTCGGTGAGCCGGCCGTCGTCCAGCACCTGGAGCAGGACGTTGAACACGTCCGGGTGCGCCTTCTCGATCTCATCGAGCAGGATCACCGAGTAGGGCCGCCGCCGCACCGCCTCGGTGAGCTGGCCGGCCTCCTCGTACCCGACGTAGCCCGGCGGCGCGCCGACCAGCCGGCTCACCGTGTGCCGCTCGGCGAACTCGCTCATGTCCAGCCGGATCATCCGGCTCTCCGCGCCGAACAGCGCCTCGGTCAGCGCCCGGGCCAGCTCGGTCTTGCCGACCCCGGTGGGCCCGAGGAACAGGAAGCTGCCCACCGGGCGGTCCGGGTCGCCCAGCCCGGCCCGGGACCGGCGCACCGCCTCGGCCACCGCCGCGACCGCCTCGTCCTGTCCGATAACCCGCTCGTGCAGGTGCGACTCCAGGCGCAGCAGCCGGTCCTTCTCCTCCTCGGTGAGCTGGCGCACCGGGATGCCGGTGGCCCGCGACACCACCTGGGCGATGTCGTCCACGGTGACTTCCGGCACGGACTGGCTGCCGCCGCCGCGCTCGGCGATCTGCTGCTGCACCTGGCTCAGCTCGTCGCGGAGCTGGGACGCCCGCTCGTACTGCTCGCTCGCGACCGCCTGATCCTTGTCCCGCTGCAGCTCCTCGGCCCGCCGTTCCAGGTCCTTCGCCTCCCGGCCGGGCATCTTGGTGCGCAGCCGGACCCGCGCCCCGGCCTGGTCGATCAGGTCGATGGCCTTGTCCGGCAGGAACCGGTCGGTGAGGTAGCGGTCGGACAGCTCGACCGCGGCCACCAGCGCCTCGTCGGTATAGCGGACCTGATGGTGCGCCTCGTACCGGTCCCGCAGCCCGCGCAGGATGGTGATCGCGTCGTCCGGGGTCGGCTCGGGCACCAGGATCGGCTGGAACCGCCGGGCCAGCGCCGCGTCCTTCTCGATGCTCTTGCGGTACTCATCCAGCGTGGTGGCCCCGATAATGTGCAGCTCGCCCCGCGCCAGGGCCGGCTTGAGGATGTTGCCCGCGTCCATCCCGCCCTCGCCGGCCGAGCCCGCCCCGACCACCGTGTGCAGCTCGTCGATGAACACGATCAGCTCGTCGCCCCGCTCGCGGATCTCGTCGATGATCTTCTTCATCCGCTCCTCGAAGTCACCGCGGAACCGGGTGCCGGCCACCACCCCGGACAGCTCCAGCTGGATGACCCGCTTCCCGGCCAGCGTCTGCGGCACGTCGTCGTCCACGATGCGCTGGGCGATGCCCTCCACGATCGCGGTCTTGCCCACCCCGGCCTCACCGATCAGCACGGGGTTGTTCTTGCCGCGGCGGGACAGCACCTCGACGGTCTGCTCGATCTCGTCGTCCCGGCCGATGACCGGGTCGACCTGCCCGGCCCGGGCCAGGGCGGTCAGGTCGCGGCCGAACTGGTCCAGGGTCGGCGTGGCCGACCGCCCGCCGGGGCCACCCGGGCCACCGGGGCCACCCGGGGCCCCCTGGCCGAGCAGCGCGCGCTGCAGCGCCTCCGGGGTGACCCGCGCCGCGGACAGCATCCGGCCCGCCTCCGACTCCGGGTTGATCGCGAGCGCGAACAGGATGTGCTCGGGCCCGATATAAGTGGAGCCGACGCTCCGCGAAATCTGGTGCGCGTCCAGCAGGGCGCGTTTCGCCCCGGGGGTCAGCTGCGGCGGCTCGCCGCTGCCCTCCCCGGCCCGCGGCTGCCGCTCCTCGATGTCTCGGGCCAGCGCGTCCGGATCGGCCCCGGCCCGGGTCAGCAACTGCCGGGTCGGCTCCCGGGTGGCCGCCGCCCACAGGAGATGCTCAGTGTCCAGGTCGGCGCCACCTCCGCCCGCCGCCTGCGCGGCCAGGCCCGCCGCGGCGGCCAGCAGTTCCCGCGCCTCCCCGCTCATCAGCCGGGTGATGTCCACCCGGCGCACCTGCCGCTGCGGCAGGCCACTGGAGCCGTAGAGACGGGCCAGGAATTCGTCGAACGGACTGGAGCCAAAGTCGTCTGGCCCGTAGAAATCGCTGCTCATCTGTCCTCCCGGTATCCCCGGATTTGTCTGGCCGGTCGGTACCCCCGGACCCCTACCCGGGATCGGCGGCGCAACCCCCGGCGGGCGGTCAGGGGACGAGCTTGTCCCGTGGGCTGGCGGGCATCCACTCCACCAGCACGATGGTCGCGTCGTCGGACAGCCGCCCGGTCTGGTAGTCGGTGATCACCCGGTTCAGCCGGCGCAGCGTCTCCGGCGCGGACATGCCCTCGCTGCTGTTCCGGATGATGAAGTCGGCCAGCCGGTCCACCCCGAACCGGGTGCCGTGCGCGTCCCGCCCGTCGGTCACCCCGTCCGTGTAGAGCAGCACCCGGTCCCCGGCTTCCAGTTGCTCGGTGTAGACCGGGGGGGACCGGCTCCCCCACGGCTCGACGGGGTGGCCTGGAGCGGGGCGCCGGCGCGGCAGGTCAGCCAGGCCGAGCGGTGGATACGGCGTGTGTTCCAGCTCCTTGACCACCTTGTTGCCACGGATCAGCAGCGGGGGCGGGTGTCCGCATGGGATCCAGCGCAGCTCCCCGGTCGTGACCGACAGGTCGCACAGCAGCGCGGTCACGTAGCGCTCGGCGCCGAACTCCCGGGCGATGGCCTGGTCGGCGCGGACCGCGATGTCCGGCAGGGTGCCCGCTGCCCGCCGGGTGCTCCGGCAGGACGCCATGCCGACGCTGGCCAGCAGCCCGGCGGCCAGGTCATGGCCGACCGAGTCGAAGATGGACACGTGCAGCCGGTCACCGGCCAGGGCGTAGTCGAACGCGTCTCCGCCCACCTCATAGGCCGGTTCCAGCGCCGCCGATACCAGCACCCGGTCCGTGGCGAAGGTCCGCGGGGGCAGGAATCCCCAGACGAGCTCCGCTTGCAGGGACATCGCGCGCTGCCGCTCGAGACGCGGGTACATGTCGCTGTAGCTGCGCTTGGCGCCGAGGACCTGCCCGGCCAGTGAGGCCAGCAGCCGGCCAAGCGCCAGCGTGGCGTCGTCGGCGCGGCGGACCCACAGTTCCAGCACACCGAGCCGCTCGGTGCCGTCCACCAGCGGTACCCACAGCTGGTGCCCGTCCCGGCCGTCACCCGCCGCGCCCCGTTCCATCCGCGTCCGCCGGTAGGCCCAGCCGGCCAGGGTGGAGTCGATCGACAGCGGCGAGGCGGCCGCGCCCGGGCCGTCCGGCCCCGGCAGCACGCTCAGTACGCGCTGCTGCAGGTCGGCCAGGTACACCTGGGCCCGGAGGACTCCGTGCGGCCGGGCCACGGCGGCCAGCGCTTCGCCCACGGCGTCCGGCTGGAGCAGGTGCGACTGCTCGATCAGCCGGGCCAGGATCTGCCCGGCCACGAGGTCCACCGCGCGCTCGTCCTGCCGCGTCACGTCCGCTCCCTCATGGTGGCGCACTACCCGCGGGCCGCCGCCGCATCCGCCGCCGGGGAACTGGGCCGTGCCCGGTCACGGCACGAGACGGTGCACGTCACGAGGGAACAGCGTGACCTCCCGGACGTTGCGCGCACCGGTGAGCCGGCTGGCCCAGCGTTCCGGCCCGGGCGCAGCGAGGATAAGGCAGCCGGCCGGTGCAGCCGTTGGGAGATCGGGTCTCGGGCAGGCCGGCCCGCGCAGGCCGGCGGCCTTCGCCACGGACCAGCGCGCCTCCTGGAGCGGTTCGTGCGGCCTGGTTACCATCTGCCCGGGCGGGAGGCGGGTGAGGCGATGAGCGGGGCCGGCGGGCGGGCCGGGCGGCGGGGCTGATGCTCGGCCATTCGCACGCGCTGTCCGGGGCGGTGACCGGGCTGGGCGCGGGCCTGTTCCTGCACCTGCCGGTGCCGCAGACGGGGGCGCTGGCCGGCCTCACCGCGGGCATGGCGCTGCTGCCTGACCTGGATAAGTGCGGCTCCTCGCCGGCGCGCTCCCTGGGCTTCCTGTCCGAGGCGGTGGCCTGGATCGTCGGCCGGCTCACCGGCGGTCACCGGCACGCCACCCACTCGTTCCTCGGCATCGCCGCCTTCACGGCGCTGGCCTGGGCGTCCTGCCACTTCCTCGGCAGCTGGGGCGGCAAGGCCGGGCTCGCGCTGCTCATGACGCTGAGCGTGTCGGCCGGCCTGGAGGCGCTGCGCCTGGTGCGCGGGCACGCCGCCGACCTGCTCGGGATCGGCGTCGCGTCCTGGGAGGTGTGGTACGGCTACGGGCTGCGGCTCGTCCCGCTGGCCGTGTTCCTCGGCTGCGGCGCGCACATCCTCGGGGACCTGCTCACCGACTCCGGCTGCATGCTCACGTTCCCGGTCTCCCGGCAGCGGTACCATCTGCTGCCCGAGCCGCTGGCGTTCACCACCGGGACGAGCCCGGAACTGCTCATCGTGGACCCGCTGCTGATGGCCACGCTGCTGGCCCTCGCGAGCTGGGCCGCCGACCCGGCCTTCGTCACCGCCCAGTGGCACCAACTGGCCGGTTAGGCCGGGCAGCCGGGCAGGCAGGCAGGGCAGGCCGCCGGCGAAGCCGCCGGGCGTCAGTCCCGGGTGGTGCAGGTCGCCCCGCCGACCCTGACGGTGATCTTCGCGCCAGCGGCGGGGCCGTTGAGGTAGATCACGGCGTAGCCGGACCCGTTGGTCCGGCGGGTGTGGGAGTAGCCGTCGGCGGTGGCGGTCGCGTCCTGGCCAGGCTGGTTGGAATGCACGTAGACGTCGTTCTCGTGTTTCCCGGCGTCGTAGACGCGAGCCGTGGCGGTGCACCGGCCCCGGGCGGCAGGCCCGCCGGACGGCGCGCTCGACGGCGCGGGCCCGCCGGCCGCGGAGTAGGGCGTCCCCTGAGCGGAGTCGGCGGCGAGCGTCGCGGCGATGGGCCGGACGACGGCCGGGTCGCGGGTGAGGATGCCCAGTTCCCGGTTGTGGCCGAGGCTGGCGGCGGAGAAGTTCTGCGAGCCGGTCAGGACCCGCTGGCCGGCCCGGCCCGCATCGGCGACGATCGCCTTGGCGTGGATGTAGCGGGTGGCGCTGTCGTCGGCGTACAGCCGGATGCGCGCCCCCGCGCGGGCCAGCGTGGCGAACGCCTGGTCCCACTCGGAGTTGCGGGTCATGATGACGGTGACGCGCACGCCGCGCCGGGCGGCGCCGGCCAGGGCGCTGGTGACGGCCGGGTCGCCCATCTCCTCGTCTTCCACGGCGACAGTGTGCGCCGCCGCGTCGATGACGGACAGCACGGACGTCTGCGCGTTGGTGGGTGACCACACCAGGTCGGTGCCGTCCGGCGGGCGGATGCCCCGGCCGGTGAAATCGGCGTTGAAGGTGGCGGCGATGGCCGCGACGTCGGCGCGGTTGGTGTCGATGACTCCGAAATCCCGGGTGCTGGGGTAGTCCCTGGCGACGAGGTTGAAGGTCATGATGACCGAGGTGGCGCCGTCCACGGTGAGGGTCTTCTGGTGGTAGGTCGTGCTGGCCGGGGCCCACCGGACGTGGACGCGGCGCGCGGCCAGGTACTCGTAGGCGGCGGTGTTGTGGTCGTGTTCCAGGTGCCGGTCGAGGATCACCCGGACGTCGGCCCCGCGGGCCGCGGCCGCGGCCAGGTCCGCTTCGGCCGTGTGGTCGGCCAGCTCGTACATGGTCAGGTCGATCGAGGAACGCGCCCCGGCGATGAGCCGGTAGACCGGCCCCATCCCGGCCTGCGGCTCAGTCAGCTCGCGCAGCGACGCGGCGCGGCCGGCCGAGTGGTGGGTGGCGGCGGCCCCGCCCGCGGCGGCGGGCTGGGCCGCCGCCGCTGCCGACGGGCTGGAAACCGCGGACTGGGCGCTGGGCTGCGGCGCCGGCCTGCTGCAGGCGCTGGCGCCGGCGCTGGCCACCAGGACGGCGGCAGCGCAGCTGATCAGGACCTTGCGTGGCACGTGACGGTGCTCCGCTCTCTGGAAGTCCCACCTCGGCACATCCCAATCGGTGTCGCGCACTCATCTAACCGGGAGCGTGCAGATCATTCTTCAGTGGTGTGCGCCACCGGCCGTCCCGGCGCGGTCCGCCCGCGCGCCGTCCCGGCGCGGGTGTTAGCGCAGCGCACCGATGACGCAGCCACCGACCCCGGCGATCAGGATGCCGGCCAGTACCTTCCGCGCCTGACGCGTGCCGGGCTTCGGCGTGTGGAAGACCCAGACGCCGATGCTGGCGTTGACCAGCAGGCTGAGCTGCCCGATGGTAAAGCCGGTGCCGGTGCCCACCCGCGCGACCAGGCCCAGCAGGGCCAGGTTGCCGATGCCGAACAGCATGCCCGCCCCCACCTGTACGGTCGTGCCCCGTACCCCGAGCCGGACGGGCTCGCCGGCCGCCAGGGCCAGGCCCAGCCCGGCGCCGAAGATCCCCAGGGCCAGCGGGAAATCGCTCACCTGGGCGGGCACCGCGGCCCATTGCGCCGGCACGAAGTAGCTCCCCCACAAGATCCCGGCCGCGACCGCCCACAGCAGGCCACCGTGCGCGGTGCCGGCCGCCGGTTCCGGCCCGGCCGTCACGGCGGCCGGCGGGGACGCCGCCACGCGCGGCCGGTCCTCAGCGGTGACGATCAGCGCCACCCCGGCCAGCACCGCCAGAAGCGCAGCGCCCAGGACCGTGAACCGGGCGGCGGACCAGTGGGCCAGCTCGCCGAACAACAGGGCCCCCCAGCCGAACGCGATGAAGATGTTGAGCGGGGTCCAGGTTCCGGCCGCCCGGGCGAGACCGATCGTCTCCGAGGCCCGGAAGGCGGAGTAGCCGCCCGCCGTCCACACCAGGCCGCCCGCCAGCGGCAGCCAGAACTGCCGCCAGCCGAAGTCCAGCTGGGCACCGCCGGCCAGCAGCGCGGCCGCCGCGACCAGGAGGTTGCCGACGGTCGCGTAGGCGGTCCGGGAGCGCTGCGGCACGCCCGGCCTGAGCTGGGCCAGCGGAATCCAGCTGCCCCAGGCGGTCACCGTGACGATGGCCAGCAGGGCGGTCATGGCTGCCCCCGGTTCCTGCCGGCACCGGCCGCCCGGCGGGGATTCTTGGCTGGTAGGGCGGATGGGGCTCGAACCCACGACCGGCGGATTATGAGTTCAGCCCGCCAGCAACTGACGTCAGGGCATCTGATCTGGGCAGACACGAACTGACGCGATCATGGTTGCGCCCATTTGGGCACGTATTTGGCATAATCAAGCCTGACGCTGACCGTATCGCAGGCATGCAACGCGTCTCGCCGATCACTGCTGCGGCCGGTGGTAGATCTCCGAGCGGTGGTCGATATCGAGGACGTGAACGACGCGACTGTTGTCGTCGATCCGGTAGACGATGCGATAGGTACCGCGCCGGGCGCCGTGACAGCCAGCAAGCGGCCCGAACAGCGGCTTGCCGACCCGATGCGGGTTGACCGCTAGCGCGGCATCGCAGAACTCCAGCACGGCGGCGGCAACGGCTTCCGGAAGCCGCTGGGCAATCGCCCGCCGGGCGGCAGGCTGGAACCGGATCTCGTACCGCTGCGCGGGTTCGCTCGTCACGCGCCAGTAACGCGGCGCCGGGCCAAGTCCTGGCGGACGCTGGCCATGTCCGCGCCAGGCTCACCCCGCTCCAGAGCGGCCAGGCTCTCCGAGATGCGCGCCACAGCGTCGGTGTCCCCGAGGATTTCCAGGGTCATCTCAAGGCCCTCAAGGTCGTCCACCGACAGCAAGACAGCCTCAGGTTCGCCGTTACGGGTCAAGGTGATCCGCTCATGTTGCTGGCGTACCCGCCTGGCCAGCTCAGACAGGCGGGCCTTGGCTTCAGACAGCGGCATGGGCGTCGAGGCAATCGTCATAGTTAGAAGTATAGACCTGACTAGTCCACTTTCAGACCAACCCTCTGGGTTGGAGACTCAAGCTGTCTCGGACGGCTGACGCCGAGTAGGGGCTTGACTAATGTGCCAGGTCAGGGTTCACGTCCCGGCCACGTAATAGCCCTTGCCGATCACAGGGGTAATCAGCCCTGCATCCTTCAGCGAAGTTAGCGCCCGTTCTGCCGTGATGTGGGAGACGCCATGCTCCTGACTGAGCGTCTTCACGCTCGGTAGCCGCTTAGTGATCGTTCCGTCTTCGATCTGAGAGCGCAGCAGCGCCGCGAGCTGCACGTACAGCGGCGTTAACGACTCATGATCGATTTCCACATGATCACATTAGGTCCCCCTTGTATCCTTCCTCATCCCAGGGAGTCCTGCAGGAACCATATGGTTCCTGCAATATTTGCCACCCATGAGCCGGACGATTTCTGACTTGATCGCCGGAGGTTTGCCATGGACGACAGACAACCGCCTGTCTGGCCGGACGCCTTACATGAGGACGTCCCGGCCTGGTGGCCCTACGCGGCCGAGTTCCCACAGTGGCATGTCTGGCGCGGCGTGTGCGGCTTGGTGTACGCCCGTCGGTCGCGCACCAGCCCACCGCTTGTCGTCCGAGGAGAGGATGCCGTAGATCTGCGCGATCAGATCAGGCGAGCCGAAGGGAAGATGGCCTGACGGCCCATCCCAGGGCTGTGCCGATAACCGCGACGAACCAGACACCACAGTGTCCGGCCCATGAGCTAACGATACGAGTTGCTTCCGATCATGGCTCGGCTCGCCGCACTATCAGCTTGGGAATGAGCGCGACAGCTCAGCATTACCAGTCTTTCCGCAGGTCAGCGAATATCTTGACTGCTCCGCTAGTGACCGTGAGCGTCCGTGTCCGACCGACCCATCGGGCACGGCGGCCCGTGCCGCCCCGCCTCGTGGTTATTCACACAACTTCACCCTACGAGGTGGCAGAGTGCAACCATGCTCATCACTCCCCGCCCTGGCGTGAATCTGGACAATCTGGTCCAGAACTTAGAGTCTCTGAAGACGGAAGCGTCCAACCTGCGGGGTGGCGGTGTACGACAAGGGCATGTCGCTCAGGGCGCGATACGCAGGGCTACAAGAGATGTGGCTGCCACACCCATAGGGTCCAGGTCCGGACGAGGCGAGCATGGCCAAAATCAGGCCAGATGAGACTGACGAAGGTTCAGATGGTGAGGCGTCAGGTCGCTGACCTGGTAACTCATGGGCGCGCTCGGAGGGACTCGAACCCCCAGCCTTCTGATCCGTAGAGATCTGCGGGTCGCTCTGCCACCGGCTCAAACATCATTTGACCTGCCGAAATGCTGCTCACCTGTGCGCAACGCTAGCCGACGCTGCGCGCCCTCGTGCGGCCAAAATCCGGCCAGCGTAGCCCTCTGGTCAGATCATCCCGACGCAGCGACCTGTGTCAATTTGACGTTGACGGCAACGACCCGTCGCCTTCGGCGTGGGCTGCTCTATTGATTGTCGGGCGGCGTCGTTGGGCGCAAATGCGGGTAATACTCTCTCTCGCCGCCACCATCGACCTGCCACTCTACCAGCCTCGTCCCGTCCTGATTAAAGATAATGATGCGAACAGGCTTCCCGGAGTCTCGCCGCGACTTTGATTTCTTTTGTCGGCTTTTGTATCGTCCACGCGCCCACGTCTTTGCTCTATTATAAATGTCCGTGACCATAGCATTTACCACGGTTGTAGCCGCAGCTGATGTGACTATAAGAACAATGGTCTCCGGTGATAGAACATCGTTGAAATCTCCGACATGGAAGTTTTCATCGCGAGACTCCAACTCCAAAGCTGCGGGTATTCCACTTCTGGTAAATGTGGAAGCTAGTTTCCGGGCCGCCCTGGGCTTCTCGGTCAACTCGAAGCTATAAGCGATATTAACAAGTACCTCTACCATTCGCCCAATGGTACTCCACAAACCGTAGCTATAGTGGGTGACTGCGTTAACGCACTCTTCCCCCGTCCTCCTGATAGGTGCCGAGGTCTTGCCGAGGAAGATCAGTGTCAAGGGTGGCGCTTGCGCCATCGCGCCAGCGACGCGCCGCCAGGCGCGCCCTTGATGGTGATCTTTCACGGTGAGAGACTGCCCGGCGACCGGAGGACGGCCCGGCTATCCGTGCGGGCGCGGCGCTTCGAGATCGTTGCGGCCCGGTACCGCCTGCCTGCGGATGCGGGGCAGCGGCCCGGCGGCGGCGCCCACGAACTCCCGCAGAGCATCGCGATCCCGCGCGGAACCGGCCAGGGCTGGAACGGCCCGGCCCGCCGCTCTGAGTGTGACTTGCACCACATTTCTCCACCGCTAAAGCTCAGCATCGGACAGTAATGGTCTTCTGCGGACGCCTGCGGACGATAACGGTCGCTGCGTATCTAGCGGGCGGCAGTTGCACGGTTCTGGCGCTTGTTGCACAGTGGTGAGCGGAGCGGCGAAGGGTTGCCTAAGGCGCCGGGTTGAAGACCCAGGGCGTCGGCAAGATATTAAAGATCATTTCTGTGCGGTGGCGGTCCGCACCATTCCGGGGATTCCCCCGATCACCATGGCGAACGGCTGGCATCCCAGCCTTATGCAGCTTTGACCGAGTTAGGCCGTTTCGAGGAGCCCGCGAGCGGGCCAGTGCTTGCATCCGGAAGCGCATGTAACCGAGCGGGGCCATGCGCTCCCGGTTGACATCACCGGAAGGAGAACCACCATGGACAAGCGGCTGTGCCGGTCGGTCTGGCGGTGTGCGCCAGGCAGCCGGTGCGGCATGGCAGCGCGGAGGCCTCGACATGCCCGGCGCTGAACAAAGCCGCGGTGCCCGGGAGCGGGACAAGCTCACCATCGCGGAGGTGTGCGCCGACCTCGGCATCAGCCGCCGGACCTTCTACGAGTGGCGGGCCAAGGGCCGGGCGCCCCGGTGCATCACGCTGCCGAATGGCTGCCTGCGCATCCGCAGGTCGGAGTACCAGCGCTGGCTGGCCTCTTGCGAAGAAGCCGCCTGATGACCGAGGGCACGACCTACGACGTCAGGGTCTACCAGACCGAGGTCTACAAGGGCCGCCAGGTCACCACCTACCGGGTCCGCTGGAAGGTCGGCCGCCGGCTCTGCAAGGAGGGCTTCCGCAATGCTGCTCAGGCCGACAGCTTCCGCAGCGCCATCCTGACCGCCGCCCGCAAGGGTGAGGCGTTCAGCCTGGCTACCCGCAGGCCGACTGCCTGGGAACGGGACCGCCGCGGCACCACGTGGTACGAGTTCGCGTGTCTCTACGTGGACATGAAGTGGAAGCAGGCCTCGGCCAAGTACCGCAAGGACATCGCACGGGCGCTGACGGCGGCGACACCCACGATGCTGACCGAGGGACGCGGCTGTCCGGACGAGTTGAGCGTCCGCCGCGCGCTGAGCCGGTGGGGTTTCAACACCAAGCAGCGCGCCGAGCCTCCCGCCGATGTGGCCGAGGTGCTCGGCTGGGTGGCGCGCAACAGCACTCCCCTGTCGGCGCTGACCGACGCCGCGACTGCCCGCAGGCTGCTGGAGCAGGCCACCGGCAGGCTGGATGGCAAGACCGCGACCGCGAGCACCGCCCGGCGCCATCGCACGATCCTGGCGAACGCCATGGATTACGCGGTCGAACTGGGCTTGCTCGACTCCAATCCGATCCGGCTCCTGAAGTGGACCGCGCCCCGCACTTCCGGACAGGTGGACCGGCGGTGCGTGGTGAACCCGCGCCAGGCGCGGGCATTGCTGGCAGCAGTCATGGACCAGCAGCCGAGCGGCCCTCGGCTCGTCGCCTTCTTCAGGCTGATGTACTACGCCGGGCTCCGGCCGGAGGAAGCCGTCAGCCTTACCGCAGACTGCCTGACCTTGCCGTCCGCGGCGCAGGACGACGACTGGGGCGAACTGCATCTTCGCAACGCGAGAACGGACACAGGCCGCGACTGGACCGACGACGGCAGCGCGCGGGAGCGACGACAGCTCAAGCACCGCGCCGAGGGAGACAGCCGGATCGTGCCCGCACACCCCGAGGTGGTCCTACTGCTGCGGGAGCATCTCGCCCTGTTCGGCGCGGCCGAGGACGGCCGCTTGTTCAGCGGTGTGCGGGGCGGCGAGCTAGCCACCGTGACCTACCGCCGCGCCTGGATCAGGGCCCGCCACGACGCCCTGACCGAGGCCGAGCAACACACCGCTCGCTCGGCGACCCTGCGACCTGCCGCACGCTTGCCTGTCCACCTGGCTGAACGGCGGTGTCTACCCCACCCAGGTCGCGGAGTGGGCCGGGCACAGCGTTGATGTGCTACTGCGGATCTACGCCAAGTGCGTCGTCGGCCAAGACGAACTGGCCAAGCGCCGGATCGCCGAAGCCCTCCGCCAGAACTGACCCGGTCTCTCCCCCATCATCGACGTAGGCCCCTGCCCAGTGCGCGACCCCATCCAGACGGTCCTTCGATGATCTTGTGATTTTGGCACGCATTTGGCACAGCGATCCGCACAAACCGGCCTCCAGCCGCGCACAACCGCACAAGCGCCAGCGGAACGAGATCGGGAAAGCCGAACATCTTCGCAGGTCACAGTGCCTTGACGAGCGCTTTGAGTGAGTGGGGCGGGTGGGGCTCGAACCCACGACCGACGGATTATGAGTCCGCTGCTCTGACCGGCTGAGCTACCGCCCCGGGCGCCTGAACATTACAGCAGACGCCGCCGTCGTGCCGGCGCCTGCTGCCGCGGTCGGCCGGCCCGTCGCCGGCCCGGCCCGGCCCGTGGGGGAACCCGTGACCCGGGCCCACGGACGCCCGGCGCCTATCGCGCGCTAAGCTGCATCGCCATGGCGTGCTCGACCAGGGCGATCAGCGTCGCCTTGGTGGACTTGCGGCCCCGGGCGTCGCACTGCACGACCGGGACGTTCGGGCTGACCGACAGCGCCTCCTGGACGTCCTGCACACCGTGCGGGAACTCGCCATGGAACCCGTTGATGGCCACGATGAACGGCAGTCCAGCCGTCTCGAAGTAGTCCACTGCCGGGAAGGAGTCGGCCAGGCGGCGGGTGTCCACCAGCACGACCGCCCCGATGGCGCCCTGGATCAGGTCGTCCCACATGAACCAGAACCGGTGCTGGCCGGGCGTGCCGAACAGGTACAGGATGAGCCCGGCGTCCAGCGTCACCCGGCCGAAGTCCATGGCCACCGTGGTCGTGGTCTTGTCGGGTACCGCCGACAGGTCGTCAACACCGGCGCTGGCCGAGGTCATGACCGCTTCGGTGGTCAGCGGGGTGATCTCCGACACCGATCCGACGAACGTCGTCTTCCCGACGCCGAAGCCACCCGCCACGACGATCTTGACCGACGTCATGGCCGCGGTATCCCCAGCCGCGCCCCGCACCGGACTAGAGCTTGCGAAGTCCACTGAGCACCCTTTCGAGCAGGTTGAGATCTGGGCGGCCCTGTGCATGGTCCAGCTGGTGAACCCTGACTAGCCCTTCCACCGCCATGTCAGCCACGAGGACTCGGGCGACACCCAGCGGCATCCGAAGGACGGCCGATATCTCGGCGACCGAACGCCAGTCACGGCAGAACCCGAGAATCGCCTGGCATTCCGGGCTGAGGCTGGACAGGTCCCGTGCCTCGTAATGGGACGCGGCCACCATCGCCTCGATCTGCAGCTGGTACCGGGGCTTGGTCCTGCCACCGGTCACCGCATAGGGCCGGACCAGCCCGCTCCCCGCTGGTTCGGCCGCACGCGCACGTTTTCCGCCGCCGGATCCGGGGGTGTGCGGACCCCCTACGGGCGGCCAGTCATCCAGGCCGGGGCCGGACAACGGTCTCTCCTGTCACTATCTGCCATCCTCCGACCGGAGCACCCCACGCATATCAGGCGTCAGGGCGCGGCCAACACGTTCGACAAGAAGCGCCATCTCATAGGCCACCAAGCCCATATCGCAGTCAGCCGAGGCGAGCACGGCCAGGCTCGACCCGTCACTGATCGCCATCACGAGCAGCAGGCCTCGCTGCATCTCGACGACCGTCTGAGTTACCGGTCCGCCCTCGAAGACCCGGGCGGCGCCCTGCGTCAGGCTGGTCAGCCCGGACGTGACCGCCGCCAGCTGATCCACCCGGTCGGCGGGGAAGCCGTTGGAGAACGCCAAGGGCAGTCCATCCGAGGAGACCACGATGGCATGCGCGACCGACGGGACTCTCTCCACGAAGTTCGTGATCAGCCAGTTCAGGTCCTGGACCGGGCGTGTGAGCGGGCTCACGAACCCTCCTCTCTCGGCGACCCCACCGTAGGCATCACTTGTGGCATACCTGCGCCACCCCTCATGTACCACCGTCTCCCTCACCGCCATCGTCGTCCTGGCTGTTCACCGTGGAGCGGGCTTCGCGAATACCTCGCTGGAAGCTCGCGAAGCGATCCCTGGTTATCGCGGCCGAGCGGGCCGCGGGAGGAGCCGCCGCCTGGGCGTCGCCTCCGGCCGCCCCGGGCACCAGGTTGGCCTTGGGAATCCGCTTCGGGAGGCCGGACAGGGTTACCCCGCCGGAGGCCGGCTTACTCACCGCTTCCGCGGCCCGCCAGCCCTCGTCCGAGGCGGATGCCCAGCTCGTGGCGCTCTCCGGCACAGCGTTGCTGGTGCCGTTGGGCCGGTCAGCACTGTGCCGGCCACGGCGGAACCAGTCCGACTCCACCGACTCGAAGATCGGCAGCCGGTTGCCCTCTCCCGTGGGAGCGGCGGGCGGCACGACCACTTCGCGCCGGATCGGCCCGGTGTCGCCGAACGACGTCCGCACCGGGCGGGTGGGCAGCTGCGGCGGCTGACCGGAGTCCCCCCCGGTCAGCGGGGCGCCGAAGGCTGGCAGCGAGCCGGTGTCGGACACCGCGGGCAGCGGGCCGGTGCTCGCTGCGGGCGGCGGCGCGGAGTCCGGCACACCCGGACGCTCACCCCAGCCGGCGGCGGGCTGGGCCGGGGCGCCGTCCCACGAGGCGCTGTCCGGCTGAGCCGGCGGGCTGTCCCAGCCGGCCGCGGCCGGTTTGGGCGGCCCGTCCTGCCAGGACGCGCCGTCGGTCTTGGCCGGCGGGCTGTCCCACGCCGGAGTGGGCGCCGGGCCCGGCCACTCACCCCAGCTGGGACTGGGGGCCTTGGTCGCCGTGTCCTCCCAGGACGGGCTGACCGCGGGGAACCCGGCGGTGGGCGCGGAGTCCCCGTTCTCGGCCTGCAGCGGCGCGAACCGGGGCGCACGGGCCGCGTTGACCGCCTCTTCCGCGGCGCTGCGCCCACGGCGCTGGCCCCAGTCCGCGCCCGGGGTGAGCGGCTCTACCGCGTCCCGGGCGGCCGACCCGTTCGAGCCGAGCCGCCGGCCGCCGGGGACCGCCGGGCCGACGCCCTCGTGGGTGACGGTCTCGTCGGGCAGCCACACCAGCGCGGTCAGGCCGCCGGTGGGAGCGGGCCGGAGCCGGATCCGGATGCCATGCCGGGCAGCCAGCCGGGCGACCACGAACAGGCCCATGCGCCGGGACACGGCCACGTCCACCACTGGCGGGTTGTCCAGCCGCCAGTTGGCGTGGGCCATCTCCTCGGCGCCCATGCCGACACCCTGGTCGCTGATGTCCAGCAGCACGCCGCCGCTGTTCAGCAGGTGCCCAGACACGGTGACCGGGGTCTCGGCCGAGGAGAACGACGTGGCATTCTCCACCAGTTCGGCCACGAGGTGCACGACGTCGTTGACGGCCTGGCCGCGCACCGAGATACCCGGCTGGACGTTCATCGAGACCCGCTCGTACTGCTCGATCTCGGACACCGCCGCGCGGAGCACGTCCACCAGGGCGACCGGCTGGTTCCACCGCCGGGAAACCTCGTGCCCGGCGAGAACCAGCAGGTTCTCCGAGTTGCGCCGCATACGCGTGGCCAGGTGGTCCATCTGGAACAGGTTGGCCAGCCGCTCCGGGTCCTGCTCGCCCTGCTCCAGGTCGTCGATCAGCCGGATCTGCCGTTCGACCAGGGACTGGCTGCGGCGGGACAGGTTCACGAACATCGCGTTGACGTTACCCCGCAGCGCGGCCTCGTTGGCCGCCAGCCGGAGGGCTTCGCGGTGGACCTGGTCGAAGGCCCGGGCCACCTCACCGATCTCGTCGGAAGAATCGACATCGATCGGCGCGACGTCGAACGAGACGCCGGCGCCGTCGTTCTCGCTCATCCGGCGGACCATGTCCGGTAGCCGGACACCGGCCACCTCGAGGGCGCCCGCCCGCAGCCGGCGCAGCGGCCGGACCATCGACCGGCCGACCACCACGGTGAGCAACAGGGCCAGAGCCAGCACCAGCAGCACCACGGCCCCCACCACGAGCGCCGCGGTCAGCGCGTCCCGGTGCAGCGTCCCGGCCCGCGCGGTGATCTGGCCGGCCAGCGTCTGCTCGACCGAGCCCATCTGCGAGTTGACCTCGTTCGACATGGCGCCGAACCAGTCGTCCACGCTGGTCAGGTCGGTGGCCAGCGAGCCGTTGTTGGCCTGGGCGGTCGAGATGGCCTGGGTTTCCTCGGCGTTTGCCTCGAACACGAAGGAATTGGAGACGCTGGTGTTCCACAGCTGGCGCTGCGCGATGCTCGTCGAGGTGTCGAACGACTGCAGGTTGCTCTGCTGCTGCGACTGGGCCGAGGTGAGCGCGTTCAGGTTGTTCGCGGGCAGCTGCTTACCCCCCAGCAGGGCGTCGGCGAGGAGGGCGCGCTGCTGTGAGGCTTGCTCGTCCATCCGGGCGACCAGGCTGAGCACCCGGATCCCCTGGCCCAGCGTGGCGTCGCTGGTGCCCTGGCCGGTGACATCGATGAGCGCGAGCAGACTGGTGATCAGCGCGGTGTACTTCTGCACGACGACCAAAGCGGGCAGCGCGGACCTGATGGACGCGTCGCGCAGGAAGCGCAGGTTCGCCAGGGCGCTCCGGGCGTTGGCCGCTTCCTGCTGCGCCTGGGCCGAGAACGAGCCGTTGATCTGGCTGAGGTCCTGGCTCACCACGCGGATGGCCTGGTTGCTGAGCGTGTACTGCTGCTGCACCACACCCAGCTGGGCTCCCGCGCCGGAGCTGGCCACCGCCTTGCCCGCCGCGAGGGCCTGGGTCCGGCCGCCCTGGGTGCCGAGTCCGATGAAGTAGACGGTCTGGTCGCGCTCGTCCTCCAGCCGCTGGGCCAGCACGGTCACGTGCGAGCTCAACGTGGCCAGCTGCTGGACCCGGCCGTCCGCGCTGGCGGCCCGGGCGTAGGACAAGATGCTCGTCCCGCCCAGGATCACGGCGGCCAGCGTCGGGATGGCGATGAGCAGGACCAGGCGGGACCGCACCCGCCAGTTCTTCAGCGCCCGACGCGACCCCGGGTCCGCAGGCCCACGGCCAGCGTGGTCAGCTGGCGGCTCGGCGCTCTCCTGGCGGTCCTCGAGATCCACCCGGTCGTCGAGATCCGCGGGTAGCCGGGACGCCAGTCCAGCCTCGTCGAACAGCTCGGCTGACCCAGGGTCATCAGCCGGACTGGCACCGGTCTTGTTGCTGCGGGACCGCACAGCCTCTGCACCTTTCACCTGGCGAGTGGGTCGAGCCAGCAGGCCCGCGGGATTTGCGGCGGAACTGACATGACGCACCCCTTTCCGGGTGTCGATCCTGCGAGCCCCGCACGCGGGCGCAGCCGAGGGCACACCTTAACGTCTCACCATCGGCCGCGATCAATACCTTATGCCAGGAAAACACTGCGCTAAGGCGATGTTTTGCGGATAGCTCGACGTGAGTAGGGTACTCTCCGGCGTCACGAGCGTGGCCGGTTCTGTCCTAACTGAGCAGTTCTTGTGGACAGAGCGCCAACTGTTCCGGATGTGCACATGTTTCCGTGCGGTATGTAATCGGCGGGCCACAGATTGGCGACCTGGGCCCCGTCCCGGGGTGTGGGCGCCGCGGGCTGGCGGCGGTGCCCGGCGCAGCGGCCCGGCCCGGGAGCGGCCGTCGGCGGAGTGCGCCGGGCCGCCGAACGCCCTTCCGGCGGACCGCGCCGGGCACCCGGAACGGCCTTCCGGACGTTAGGCTCTCGTGGACACCCACTCTGCCGTCCCGGAGGACGCCATGGCGAGCCTCACCTGTCCAGCGTGTGCCGCACAGGTGCAGCCAGCGGACCTGATCTGCTTCACCTGCGGCGCGAACCTGCCGCGGACGCGCCCACCGGACGAGCCGGCCAGCCCGCCGACCGTGATGCAGGAGTCACTCAACCGGGACAGCGGGGCCGCGCCCCCCGCGGGCCCCGCGTCCTGCCCGCACTGCGGCGCGGCGGTCCGCGAGGCCGCCGCGGTGTTCTGCCCGGCCTGCCGCGAGCCGCTGCCGCCCCGGGCCGGCATCATCTCCCCCGCCGTGCTGCGGCTGGTGTTCCCCACCGGGAACGTGGAGGTGCCCGCGGGCACGTCGCTGGTGCTCGGCCGCGATCCGGAGGAATCCCTGGTGGCCGCGGCCTTCGCCGACTACGACAACGTGTCCCGGCGGCACGCCACGGTGACCGTCAGCGACACCGGCCAGGCCACCATCCGGGACGAGCACTCGACCAACGGCACCTTCGTGAACGGGGACCGGGTGCTGCCGGGCACCGAGGTCCGGCTGGTCGACGGGGACAGTGTCCGGCTGGCCGCCGACGTCACCGCCGAGGTGTCCCTCCCCCGGCCAGGGCCACCGCTGCCCGGCGCGTTCAGCCGAAACGGCCAGCGCGAACCAGGGCTCAATTAAGTCCCGGGGGTCGTCCCCCGGGTATCCGCCGGCGAGGCGGGGCCCGCCGCAGGCGGGTTCCCGCCGAGCGGGCGGATGGCGGGGGGTTCCGGGGGGTCGTCCCCCGGGTATCCGCCGGCGAGGCGGGGCCCGCCGCAGGCGGGTTCCCGCCGAGCGGGCGGATGGCGGGGGGTTCCGGGGGGTCGTCCCCCGGGTATCCGCCGGCGAGGCGGGGCCCGCCGCAGGCGGGTTCCCGCCGAGCGGGCGGATGGCGGGGGGTTCCGGGGGTCGTCCCCCGGGCCAACAGGAGACTTTTCGGGCCACCCGGGCCGTGAGACCATCGCCGCAAGCACCAAGATCACCGTGGCCGGGTGGATGATCGTCGGTGTGATCTACCTGGCCTACCTGTACCGCCGTGACCCGCGCCGCGTGGTCGAGGTCGGGCTGGTACACCTGGACCCACTGGAGGAATACGACTAATGGAGCCGCAGGTCATCACGTTCCGGCCGACCCCGGAGCAGTACGCCTGGACGTTCGGCGGAGCTGCCCCGGTAGCCCGGGTCCGGCCGCCTGCCGTCCTGGAGCTGTTCACCGAGGACTGCTTCGCGGGGCGGGTCCGCTCCGAGACCGACCTGGTGTCCGAGGTCTGCGAGTTCCCCTACCTGAACCCGCAGACCGGCCCGTTCTACGTCGAAGGCGCGGAACCGGGCGACACGCTGGCCGTGCACTTCATCTCCGTCGAGCCGGCCCGGGACTGGGGCGCTTCCACGACGGTGCCGCTGTTCGGGGCGCTGAGCGCCACGCACGCCACCGCGCTGCTGCACGATCCGCTGCCCGAACTCGTCTGGCTGTGGCAGTTCGACACCGCCAAGGGGCTGTGCCGGTTCACCGCCCGGCACGGTGACTTCACCGCCGACCTGCCGATCGAACCGATGCACGGCACCGTGGGGGTGGCCCCGGCCAACCTGGAGGTGCGCAGCGCGCTGGTGCCGGACGCGTTCGGCGGGAACATGGATACCCCGGAAATGCGCGCCGGAGTGACCTGCTACCTCGGCGTCAACGTCGAGGGCGCGCTGTTCTCGCTGGGCGACGGGCACGCCCGCCAGGGCGAGGGCGAGACCTGCGGGGTGGCCGTGGAGTGCGCAATGAACACGGTGCTCGCCGTGGACCTGATCAAGGGCCAGCCGTGCCCCTGGCCACGGCTGGAATCCGACACCCACCTGATGACGGCCGGGTCGGCGCGGCCGCTGGAGGACGCGTTCCGGATTGCCGCCCATGACCTGGTCCAGTGGCTGGCCGCCGACTATGGGCTGCACCCGATGGACGCCTATCAGCTGGTCACGCAGGCTATCGAGGCGCCGCTGGCCAACGTGTGCGACCCCAACTACACCAGTGTGGTCAAGCTGCCCAAGAGCTACCTGCCCGCCGCGGACCCGATGGGCGGCGCGCACGCCCGGCTGCGCAGCCTGGCCCAGCATTAGTCCGGGGGGCGACCCCCCTGGACCCCCCGCCATCCGCCCGCTCGGCGGGGACACGCCTGCGGCGCACCCCGCCTCGCGGCCGGATACCCGGGGGGCGACCCCTCTGGACCCCCCGGGATCACCGGCGCTCGCTGTCCAGGTTGCGCATCTGCGGAGTGCTGTAGCGGTCGCCGGCCACCTGGCCAGCCGGCACGGCCGCCTCGATGGCGGCCCGCTCGTCCGGGCGCAGCTCCAGGTCGAGCGCGGCGAGCGCCTCCGCCAGCCGGGACCGCCGCTTGGTGCCGATGAGCGGGATGATGTCCTCGCCCTGGGCGGCCACCCAGGCGATGGCCAGCTGGGCGGTGCTCACCCCGCGCTCCCGCGCGATCGTCTCCAGCGCGTCCACCAGGCTGAGGTTGCGGGCCAGGTTGCCCGCCTGGAACCGCGGGAACTGGGCCCGCGGGTCGCCCTGGGCCAGCTGGGCCGTGTCCCGGTTCAGCAGCCCGCGGGACAGGATCCCGTACGCGGTCACCCCGATGCCGAGCTCCCGAACGCAGGGCAGGATCTCCGCCTCGATACCGCGGCTCATCAGGGAGTACTCGATCTGCAGCTCGGCTACCGGGCGCACCGCATGCGCCCGCCTGACCGTCTCCGCACCCACCTCTGACAAGCCCACATAACGCACAAAACCGGCGTCGATCATGTCGCCGATGGCGCCGACGGTGTCCTCGATGGGGACATCCGGGTCGAGCCGGGCGGGCTGGTACAGGTCGATGTAGTCGATGCCCAGCCGGGTCAGGGAGTAGGCCAGGAAGTTCCGCACCGCCTCCGGCCGGGCGTCGTAGCCGACGAACGCGCCCCGTGGATCCCGCATCCCGCCGAACTTGACCTGGACGAACACGCTGTCCCGGGGCACCTCGCGGAGGACCCGGGCCAGCAGCAGCTCATTGTGGCCCATGCCGTAGAAGTCGCCGGTGTCCAGCAGGGTGATCCCGGCGTCCAGCGCGGCCCGGATGGTGGCCACGCTCTCGGCGTCGTCCGCGGGGCCGTAGATCCCGGACATGCCCATCAGCCCGAGCCCGGCCCGGGACACCTCCGGCCCGCCGCGGCCCAGCGTGGTCATCCGCACCGCACTCATCTCCCCTTCGCCGTCATCCATGCCCGCGGGCCCCGCCGCGGCCGGCCATTTCTGCCCTTTAACCAGCGCCCGCTTCTCGCGCCGTTTGCCGTTTCCGGCGTTTCCGGCGCGCCACGATCCGGGACCGGCTCGGGCGCAGCGCCGCGACCCGGTGATAACCCGGCGGCGCAACGGCCATTCTCTACCCGGCTCCGCCCTGGTACACCGGCTGGCCCGCGACGTACGTGGCGACGACGGTGGCGAGGGCGATCTCCTCCGGCGGGCCGGTGAACGGGTCGCGGTCGAGCACTACCAGATCGGCCAGGTACCCGGGGGCGACGGCACCGGTGTCATCGAGGTAGTTCACGTAGGCCGAGCCGGCCGTGTAGGCGGCCATCGCCTCGGCCAGGGTCAGCGCCTGGCCGGGCAGCAGCGGTTCCGCGGCTGGCTGCCCTTCCCCGGGCGGGAGCGTCCGGTTCACCGCGACGTGCATGCCCCACAGCGGGTTGGCGCTGCTCACCGCCCAGTCACTGCCCGCCGCCAGCCGGGCGCCGGCCCGCAGCAGCCCGCCGAAGGGGTACTGCCGGGCGGCCCGCTCCGGGCCGAGGAACGGGATCGTGAGCACGTCCATCTGCGGCTCGTGCGCGGCCCATAGGGCCTGCATGTTGGCGGTCACGCCGAGCTGGGCGAACCGCAGGACGTCGTCGTCGTGGACCACCTGGAGGTGCGCGATGTGGTGCCGCCCGGGAGTGGCCGGGTTGGCCGTGCGGGCCGCCGCGAAAGCGT
The DNA here is from genome assembly GCA_963837515.1 of uncultured Actinomycetes bacterium. Classification (GTDB taxonomy): domain Bacteria; phylum Actinomycetota; class Actinomycetes; order Streptosporangiales; family Streptosporangiaceae; genus RYN-230. Next base: position 1,298,379 of record CAWINT010000002.1, on the reverse strand, counting down.
CCAGCGCCTCCCGCACCGCCCGGTCCCCGATGGCGTGCACATGCACCCCGAAACCGGCCGCGTCGAGCCTGGTGACCTGCACGGCCAGCTCGTCGGGGGCGACGTAGGATAGCCCGCGCGCCTGCGTCCGGCAACCGCACCCGTCCAGGTAGGGGTCGATCAGGCCAGCCGTGAAATTTTCAGCCACGCCGTCCTGCATGATCTTCACCGTGCTGGCCCGGAACCGCCCCGCCTGCCCGGCCTCCCGGCGGCCGAGCAGGTCATCCAGCTGCTCACCGCCGCGGCCACGGTCCCACCACAGCGCCCCGGTGACGCGCGCGGTGAGCGTGCCGTCGGCCGCGGCCGCCAGGTAGCACGGCAGCGGGTCCGGGTAGCCGAGGTACTCGCCCACGATGGCGTCCTGCCAGGCGGTGACGCCGAGCGCGTGCAGGTGCCGCTGGGCCAGCGCCAGCGCGTGCCGCTGCTCCGCGGCGGTGGAGCCCGGGACGAGCCGGCCGACCAGCGGGGCGGCCCCCTCGTGCAGGGTGCCCTGTGGCCCGCCACCGGGCCCGCGCTCGATCCGGCCGTCGGCGGGGTCGGGCGTGCCGGCGTCCAGCCCGGCCAGTTGCAGGGCCCGCGAGTTCACCCAGGCGCCGTGCCCGTCCCGGTTCGTGAGGTAGGCGGGGCGCCCGCCGGTCACCCGGTCCAGCAGCTCGCGGCCGGGCGTTCCGCCAGCGAACCATTCCATCCGCCAGCCACTGCCCGAGATCCACTCATCGCCTGGGTGCGCGTCCGCGTAGACCTGGATCCGGTGCAGCGCCTCGTCCTGGCTGTCCGCGCCGGCCAGGTCGCAGCGCAGCATGGTCAGCCCGGCGAACACCGGGTGCACGTGGGCGTCCTGGAAGCCGGGCAGCAGCGGCCGGCCGTGCAGCCCGGCCCGCACCGTCCCCGGCCCGGCCAGCCCGCTGATCTCGCCGTCCGTGCCGACCGCGGTGACCCGCCCGTCCTGGACCGCCACCGCGGTGGCGGGCGGCCCACCGCCCGCGGCGGCCCGCACCATCTCCCGGCCCCCCGGCGGCACCGTGTACACCGGGCCGCCAGTGAAGATCAGGTCTGCCGCCATCGGGCACCGCCCCTATTTCCAGATTCCGGTGATCACGTGCGCGGTCACGGCGTGACCGGCGGCCGGCAGGCGGTACAGCGCCTCGATCGTCCGCAGCACCCCATAGTGCGTGACGGGCGCGGTGTACCGGACCGCGCGGACCAGCTGCCCGGCAAAGATCGTCGGGATCTGGTTGCCGGCGCTGCCGTCGTCCTCGTCCCAGGTCACGACCAGCAGGCTGGCGTGGCTGGCGGCCCAGCGCGCGTACCCGGCGAGCGTGCGCCGCAGCCAGGCATCGCCGATGGAGACCGGGCAGTCGTGCATGTCATGGCACAGATTCGGGATGACGAAGGACACTGTGGGCAGCCGCGCGTACGCACCGGCCGGGAAGGCGCGCAGCGGCTGGCTGTCCGCCGCGGGGACGTTGCTGAAATCGGCCCAGGGCACGTGCTTGCGGGCGTACTCACCGCTGGAGCAGACGGCCGAGCCGGGCGCGGGCAGATCCTCGGCGTACCCGGTGAACGTCCGGCCCGCCGCGATCAGCTGGGCCGCCAGGTTGGCGCCGGCGAACCGGTGCGGGCAGCTGTCGTCGGTGATGCCCTGCGTGCTGCCGGAGAACAGGGCGAGGTAGTTCGGTTCGCTGGGGTGGGTGATGGCGTACGAGCGGGTGAGCAGCGCGCCCTGGCGGGCCAGCCGGTTCAGGTAAGGGGCCTGCGCGCTGCCGATCACGTCGCCGTAAGAGTGGTTCTCCATGACGACGACGACGGTGTGCGCGGGCGGCGCCGGCAGTGCCTGCGCCGCGGGCGGGCTGCCGCGGCCCGGCGAGACGGTCGGCGTCAGCGGGCGGCCCGGCGAAGACGGCCCACCGCCGCCGGCCGTGCCGCAGGCGGCCAGGCCGAGGGTCACAGCGGCGGCCGCGAGGACGCGCAATTTCATGTCAGGACGGTAGCCGTAGCGCCTCGGGGAAGTCCGGCCGGCCAGCCCGCAGCGGGTGGCGGCCGGTCAGGCCAGGAACGGCACTCTGGATGACGATGACGCACCCCGTGATGGTTCCCGCCGCGTCACCCGCGGCGATGGCGGCGGGGCAGCCATATCCCCGTACCGCGCGCCGGCCCCGTGAGCCGGGGCGGCGCACCTGCATCCTCCTTCGTGCCGGGACCGCCCGGCACGTTTACTGCCTTACTGCGCGCCGGAGCGTGCGGCCTGAGACCTCAGGCCGCACACTCGCGGCAGATCGGCTGGCCGTTGCGGTCATCAGCCAGCTGGCTCCGGTGATGCACCAGGAAGCAACGCGAACACGTGAACTCATCAGCCTGTCGCGGGACGACCCGGAAGGACAGCTCCTCGTTGGACAGATCCGCACCAGGCAGCTCCAGCGACTCCGCGACATCGTCTGGGTCGATGTCGATCGTGCTGGAGGACTTGTCCATGCGGCGAGCCTGCAGTTCCTGCAGGCTGTCTTCGGTGAGCTCGTCGTCCGTCTTCCGCGGGCTGTCGTAGTCAGTCGCCATCTGGGTACTCCACCCCCTCCTTAGTTGTGCGCCTCGTCGCGCGGGTGTAACGCTCGGCAGGCCGCAGTTGTGCCCGATTCCGGCGGGGAATTCTGTCACGTCCGCCAGCCGCGCACACGGAGGGTACGGGCTAAAGCGCATCGTGTCCGAGTCAGCACTGACCGGGTCACCGGCGTAAAGCCCCCAACACCTGCGTCGCCCGGTAACTTCCCCCGATCCAGACGCGCCAAGCACCTAAAAGTGCGTATCGTACGAAACCAACCTGCCCAACCGCAGTGCCCCGCGGAGCTGACGCATGCCCATGGTCACGCCATTGCGGCCTGAGGACCCACGGCACGTCGGCCAGTATCGGCTGGCCGGACGTCTCGCGGACCTGCCGGGCAGTACCGCGCCCGGGCATACCTTCCTGGGCCGGCTCCCCGACGGCAGCCAGGTGGCGGTCAGCCTACCCGGCCGCACCTGGGCGCCGGATGCCGCATCCCGGGACCGGTTCAGCGCCGAGGCCCGGGCCGCCCGGCGGATCGCCCCGTTCTGCACCGCCCGGATCATGGACGCCGGTTTCGACGCGGACCAGCCCTACCTGGTCAGCGAGTACATCGAAGGTCCCTCGCTGGCCGAGGCCGTCCGGGACGAGGGCCCGCTCGCGGGAGCGGAGCTGACCGCCGTCGCGATCGGCGCCGCCACCGGGCTGGCGTCGATCCACCAGGCCGGGCTGGTGCACGGGGATTTCAGCCCCGGTGACCTGGTGCTCGGCCCGGACGGCCCGCGCGTGGTGAACTTCAGCATCACCCCGCCCTACGGTGCCGCCACCCCCGCGGCGGACCTGCTCGGGTGGGCGCAGACGGTCATGTTCGCCGCGGGCGCGGCCCGCGTGAATGGCCCGGCTGATCTGCCAGCAGGCCTGCCCGAACCGCTGCGCCCCGTGGTGTCGGCCTGCCTGGCCACCGACGCCCCGACCCGGCCTGCGGCCCGGGCCGTGGTCGCCGCGCTGCTCGGGCAGAGCGACCCGGCGGCCGGCCTGCTGGCCGAGGGCGCCCGCCGGGGCCGGCCCGCAGCCCGGGAGATCGCCTCCGCGTCGGCCGCGGCCGACGAGGTCCCGGTCGCCTCCACGTCCCGCCGGGTGGCCTGGGCGGCCGGGTTCACGGCCTGCGTGGCCGCCATCGCGGTGGCGGGCACGCTGATCGCCACACAGCACGGTCATCGCGACCAGGCCCGGCCGGCCAGCCTGGGGCGCAGCGCCCGGGCGTCACACCGCCCGTCGCCGTCCCCCCGGCCCACCCCCACCGTCCCAGCGTCGCTGGCCGGCTCGTGGGCGGGCACGGTCAAGCAGACCGACCCGGCGCTGTCGGTCACCGTTCAGATCCAGCTGACCGCGGGCTCCTCGGCGGGCTCGATCTCCTACCCGCAGCTCGGCTGCTCCGGGCATCTGCTGCTGGTATCGGCCACTGGCCAGGTCTTCACCCTGGAACAGGGCATCACCAGCGGCCAGCGCAGCTGCAACGACGGGGTGGTCACGCTGACCGAGAAGTCCGCCTCGGCCCTGCAGTTCACCTTCCGGCGGACCGGCGCGGCCAGCCCATCCGGCACCCTCACCCGCCCGGCCGGCTCGCCATCCCCCAGCCCACCAGCCTCCCCGAGCCCGTCGGCGTCGTGATCGGTGCCTTCAGCGCCGGCGGATGGCGGGGGGTTCCGGGGGGTCGCCCCCCGGGTATCGGCCGGGGAGGGGAGGTGCGCCGCAGGCGTGTCCTCCCCGAGCCGGCGGATGGCGGGGGGTTCCGGGGGGTCGCCCCCCCGGGTATCGGCCGGGGAGGGGAGGTGCGCCGCAGGCGTGTCCTCCCCGAGCCGGCGGATGGCGGGGGGTTCCGGGGGGTCGCCCCCCCGGGTATCGGCCGGGGAGGGGAGGTGCGCCGCAGGCGTGTCCTCCCCGAGCCGGCGGATGGCGGGGGGTTCCGGGGGGTCGCCCCCCCGGGTATCGGCCGGGGAGGGGAGGTGCGCCGCAGGCGTGTCCTCCCCGAGCCGGCGGATGGCGGGGGGTTCCGGGGGGTCGCCCCCCCGGGCTAACACCGATCGCGCTCGGGGTCCAGGGTGAGCAGCAGGTCGTGCAGTTCGGCGAACAGACCGGGGTCGGCGGCGAGGGCCAGGTCGGTGCTGGGCGGCCGCCCGGACAGACCGCCCAGCCGGGCTCCTGCCTCGGTCGCGACGAGACCGCCGGCCGCGTAGTCCCAGTAGTTCACCCCGCGCTCGTAGTAGGCGTCGACCCGGCCCGCGGCCAGCGAGCACAGGTCCACGGCACACGAACCGCCCCGGCGGATGTCCCGGACCCGGGGCAGCACCGCCGCCACCACCTCGCCCTGGACCACCCGGCGCTCCCGGGCGTAGCCGAACCCGGTCGCGACCAGGGCCCGGGACAGCGGCACCCCGGCGTTGCAGCGCAACCGGACCGGCCCGGCCCCGGCCGGGTGCAGCCAGCCACCCTGCCCCGCCACCGCGGTGAACACCTCGCGGTGCCGCGGCACCGCGACCACCCCCGCCACCACCTGGCCGTCCACCTCGGCGGCGATGCTGACCGCCCAGTCGGGCAGGCCATACAGGTAGTTGACGGTCCCGTCGAGCGGGTCCACGATCCACCGGACCCGGCCCTGGCCGGACTGGCCGCCCTCCTCGCCGAGGATGGCGTCCCCGGGCCGCTCGGCCCGGATCCGCTCGCTGATCAGCTTCTCGGCCGCCCGGTCCATCTCCGTGACCACATCGGTCGGACTGGATTTGGTGGCCGCGACCGCGGGCCGGCCGCCGGGCCGGCCGGGCGCTCGGCGGCCAGCATCGCCGCGGCGGCCGCGGCGGCGGCCCGGGCCACCCGGAGCAGCCCCGCCGGGTCCGGGCCGACCGCGGCCTCCTCAGTCATGACCGCCCCGGCGGCCGGGGCCGTGGGCGGGGGCAGCCAGGCGGCAGCAATCGTTGGGGCAGCTAAGGCCGGACAGGCCGAGGGAACCCAGGGCCGCCGGGGGCACCGACCCGTCGAGGCGCTCGGTGACCAGCGCCGTCACCATCGAGACGAAGCGCGGGTCGGCCGCGGGGGTGGCCGCCCGGGCCAGCGGCAGGCCGAGCCGCCGCGCCGTCGCGGCCGCCTCGACGTCGAGATCGTGGATGACCTCCATGTGGTCGGAGATGAAACCGACCGGGATGATCACGGCGCCCGGGGCCCCGGCGGCGGCCAGGTCCGCCAGGTGGTCGCCGATATCGGGCCCGAGCCAGGGCTGTGACGGCGGCCCGCTGCGGCTCTGGTAGACGAGCCGCCAGGGGCGCGGCCCCGCGGCGGCGCTGACCCGCTCCGCGACCAGCCGGGCCGCCTCGGCCAGTTGCGCCGGGTACCGGCCACCGGGCGGCGGCCCGCTGGCCACGGCCATCGCCTCCGGGATGCTGTGCGCGGTGAACACCAGCGGGGCGTGCGCGGCCGCCCCGGGCGGCAGCGACCGCAGCGCCGCGGTGGTGGCCTCGGCGAACGGCTCGATGAACCCCGGATGGTCGTAGAAGTGCCGGAGTTTCTCGATCTCCGGGGCCCCCGGGCCGGCCTGCGCCCGGGCCCGCTCGATGTCGTCCCGGTACTGGCGGCAGCCGGAGTAGGACCCGTAGGCCGAGGTCACGAAGGCGAGCGCACGGCGGATCCCGGCGGCTGCCATGTCGGCCACCGTGTCGCCCAGGTAGGGCTGCCAGTTCCGGTTGCCCCAGTAGACCGGCAGGTCGAGGCCGGCCCCCGCGAAGTCCTTGCCGATCGCGGCGATCAGGTCACGGCACTGCCGGTTGATCGGGCTGATCCCGCCGACCGCGTAATAGTGCTCGGCCACCTCGGCCAGCCGCTCGTCGGGGATGCCCCGGCCCCGGGTGACGTTACGCAGGAACGGCATGACGTCGGCCGGGCCCTCCGGGCCGCCGAAAGACACCAGCAGGAACGCGTCGTAATCCGGCATGCCACCATCCAACCAGGCGGCCGGCCGCGGCGGGCACGGGCCGGCGGCCGGTCAGCCGTAGTCCCGCGCGTACTGCTGGGCCAGCGCCAGTACCTCGTTGACGTACCAGGTGGCGTGGTTGTAGGCGAAGATGGCGCCGCGCACGCCGCCGGGCGAGCCGGCCCCGTCGGCGCACAGCAGCCGGGCGGCGGCCGGCACGGCGTCGTAGGGGTCCATGATGTTCGGCGGCCCGGTCTCACCGAACGCGGTGATCCCCCAGGTGGCCCAGGTGGACGGCAGGAACTGCATCGGCCCCAGCGCACCGGCGCTGGACGGGCCCATGTTGGCGCCGTCGCCGCTCTCGATCTGCCCGATCGCGGCCAGCACGGTCCAGGACAGGCCGGGGCAGTACCGCGCGGTGGAGGCTTGGAACAGCTGCAGGTAGTTGGCGGGCCGGCCGCGGCGGCGTGGTCCACCGGCAGCTGCTGCTGCTGTGGCCGCAGGCTGATGACGGTGCTGGCCTTCCCGGTGACCCGGCGCACCGCGGTGGTGAGTGCGCCGATGCTGGCGGACGGCGCACTGATCATGGCGAGCACGCCGGGGATGAGGCCCAGCCCGGCCGAGGCGGCCTTGCTGACCAGCAGGTCGATGCCGGAGATGCCCAGCGATGCGCTCCCGCCGTAGGCCAGCTGCTGACGGGCGGAGCCGCCGAGCTGGTAGCGCCGGGCGGGGGCCAGCCGCAGCCGCCCGGCCAGCGCGGTGGACGCCACGAACCGGCCCTGCTGCAGGGCGGTCCACAGCCTCTGGTCCGACGCGGCGGCCAGCGGGGTCCAGGAGCGGAACTGCCGCGGATCCACGCCGAGCGCGTTCACCCGCCCGGCGCCCAGCCGGATCGACGCGCCGTCCGCGGTCACCAGGCCACGGACGCCGGGCAGCCGGGCCAGCCGGGCCCGCTGCGCCGCGGTCAGCCCGGACGGCATGATCACCAGCAGGTCGGGGCTGATGAGGTGGCCGAAAGCGGCCGCGGTGACGGCCGGCGCGCCCCCAGGCGCCGGCCTGGCGCGTACGTCGCCGTAGGGCGCGGGCCGCATGGCCGTGGTCGCGGCGGCCAGGACGACGGCGGCCCCGGCGGCGGCCAGGGCACGCGGCGCGGAGTGCCCTGTCGGAGTGGCCGGCGCTCCCCGCCGTATCAGGCGTCTCATCGCGGACCAACCCTACAAGGCGGCTCCGGGCGGCAGAAGGGCCGACCGTCCCGGCCGCCGGAAACGCCACTTGTTTGCAGCTTTGCGGTAATAGCTGCCTTATGAGGCGGCTGATCCGCAGCCGCGGCCGCCGGCCTGTCCCGGCCCAGGTAGGGTCCGGGCATGGTCGGTACCGGCTTCCGCTGGCAGAACTGGGCGGGTAACCAGTCCGCCGAGCCGCGCCGGGTGATCACCCCGCGGTCGGTGGACGAGGTGGCCGAGGCGGTGGCCCTGGCGGCGCTGGACGGCCTTCCGGTGCGGATGGCGGGCTCCGGCCACTCGTTCACCCCGGCCGCGGCGACCAGCGGGGTGCTGCTGCAGCCCGGGGGGCTGCGGGCGATCCGGTCGGTGGACGAGGCCGCGGGCGAGGTGACCGTCGAGGCGGGCTGCCCACTCTGGGCGCTCAACGACTACCTGCACGACCGCGGGCTGGCCCTGGCCAACATGGGCGACATCGCCCAGCAGACGGTGGCCGGCGCGATCTCGACCGGTACCCACGGCACCGGCCGGGACCTGGGCGGCATCGCCGCGCAGGTGACCGCGCTGGAGCTGGTAGGGGCCGACGGCGCCATCATGACCTGCTCGGCCAGCGAGGCGCCCGCGCTCTTCCAGGCCGCCCGGGTGGGGCTGGGCGCCTTGGGCGTACTCACCGCGGTGACCTTGCGGATGGTCCCGGCCTTCTGGCTGCAGGCCGAGGAGGAACCCATGCGCTGGGCCGCGGTACTGGCCCGGCTCGACGAGCTGACCAGCCAGAACGAGCACTTCGAGTTCTACTGGTTCCCGCACACCGACGGCTGCCTGACCAAGCGGAACAACCGGCACCCGGGCCCGGCGCAGCCGCTGCCCCGGTGGCGTTACCAGCTGGACGACGAATTCCTGTCCAACTCGGTGTTCGGTGCGGCCTGCCGCCTGGGGCAGCGCTACCCGGGGGCGATCCCGGCCGTCAACCGGGTCGCCGCTCGGGCCCTCGGCGCGCGCCGGTACGTGGACGCCTCCTACCGCGTCTTCACCAGCCCGCGCCGGGTCCGGTTCAAGGAGCAGGAGTACGCGATCCCGCGGGAGCACCTGGCGGCCGCGCTGGGCGAGATCCGCCGCCTGTTCGCCCGCCGTGACTGGCGGGTCAGCTTCCCGATCGAGGTCCGGGTGACGCCCGGGGACGACATCTGGCTGTCCACCGCGTACGGCCGCGCGACCGGGTACATCGCCATCCACGTGTTCCACACCGCCCGCCACGAGGACTACTTCGGGGCGGTGGAATCGGTGCTGACCGCGCTCGGTGGGCGGCCGCACTGGGGCAAACTGCACACCCGGGAGGCGGGCTACCTGGCCGGTGTGTACCCTAGGTTCCGCGATTTCGTCGCGCTCCGGGACGGAATCGATCCGGCCCGCCGGTTCAGCAACCGCTACCTGGAGCAGGTCCTGGGATCCTGAGCCGTCACGGCACCCGCCGCGACGGGCAGGGCTCCGCCCGCCCCGCCAGCCCTGGGGCGGCTCCGGCGGGAATAATACGGCAGGTTACTCTCCGAACATGACCGGGGATGCCTGCCCCGGCACCTCGCCAAGGGGACCCGTGCCAGACCGTAACGCCGGCAAGCCACCGACCACCCGCCACACCGAGCCGCGGCAGCGGCCCGCGGGCGTGCCCGCCGGGCGCCCGTCGCTGGGCGGCGGCACGCCGGCGCAGGACCGGGAACTGCGAGCCCAGGGCCGGCAAACCGTGCAAAAGCTGCTCGAAGCCGGGCTGGCCGAGTTCGACGAGCGCGGCTTCCAGGCGGTCCGGGTCGATGACGTGGTACGCCGGGCCAAGACCTCGCACGGCACCTTCTACCTGTACTTCTCCAACAAGGATGACCTGTTCAAGGCGCTGCTCTCGGACGCCCTGATCGACATCGGCGCGCTCACCGACTCGTTCCCGGTGGTGACCCGGGACGAGGCCGGCCAGCAGGCGCTGCGCAGCTGGGTCAGCTCGTTCTGCGGCACCTACGCCGCGCACGCCTCGGTCATCCGGATCCTCAGCCAGGCCGAGATCGTCGGTGAGGAAGTGTGGGGAGACGGCCTGCAGCTCATGTTCCGGCTGTCCGAGGCGATCGCCGGGGGGATGACCACCGCCGCGGGGACCGTCGGCCGGGAGACCCCCCCGGGCCACGCCGAGCTCACCGCCCTCGCGCTGCTCATGATGCTGGAGCGGATCAACTACCTGCTGACGGTCGAGGTGCGGCTGCCCCGCGACGAGATGATCGACCGGCTCACCGCGATCATCTTCGCCGCCTTCCACTCGTCGTGAGCACTGGCCCGGCGCGGGCACAATCGGCAGCGTGCGATTCATCACCGGGCAGCCGCCCGCTCATGACCTGACCTACAGCGACGTCTTCCTCGTGCCGAGCCGCTCGGCGGTGGAGTCCCGGCTGGACGTCAGCCTGGACACCCGGGACGGCAGCGGCACCACCATCCCGCTCGTGGTGTCCAACATGACCGCGGTGTCCGGGCGGCGGATGGCGGAGACCGTGGCCCGGCGCGGCGGCCTCGCCATCCTGCCGCAGGACATCCCGGCCGAGGTGGTCGGCGAGGTGGTCGCCTGGGTGAAGGACCGCGACCTGGTGCACGACACCCCGATCACGCTGACCCCGGCCGACACCACCGGCCAGGCGCTCAGCCTGCTGCCCAAGCGGGCGCACGGGGCTGTCATCGTGGTCGAGAACGGCCGCCCGGTCGGCGTGGTGACCGAATCCGACTGCACCGGGGTGGACCGCTTCACCCAGCTCCGCCAGGTGATGTCGGCGGAGCCGCTCACCCTGCCGGCCGGCACCGACCCGCAGCGGGCCTTCACCCTGCTGCACGACGGCCGGCACCGGCTGGCACCGGTGGTGGACGCCAGCGGCCGCTGTGTGGGCATCCTGACGCGGACCGGCGCGCTGCGCGCGACCTTGTACCGGCCGGCCACGGACGCGGCCGGCCGGCTCCGGGTCGGCGCCGCGATCGGGATCAACGGCGACGTGGCGGCCAGGGCCAAGCTGCTGCTGCACGCGGGGGTGGACCTGCTGGTGGTGGACACCGCGCACGGCCACCAGGAGAAGATGATCAGCGCCCTGCAGGCGGTCCGCGCGGCCGGCCCGCAGGTGCCGCTGGTGGCGGGGAACGTGGTCACCGCGGCGGGTGTGGCCGACCTGGTCGCGGCGGGCGCGGACGTCGTCAAGGTGGGCGTCGGCCCGGGCGCGATGTGCACCACCCGGATGATGACCGGGGTCGGCCGTCCGCAGTTCAGCGCGGTGCTGGAGTGCGCGGCCGAGGCCCGGCGGCTGGGCGCCCGGGTGTGGGCCGACGGCGGGGTACGGCACCCGCGGGACGTGGCGCTGGCCCTGGCGGCCGGGGCGTCGAACGTGATGATCGGGTCGTGGTTCGCCGGCACCTACGAGTCCCCCGGGGACACCTTCCGCGACGCCGACGGCCGGCTCTACAAGGAGAGCTTCGGGATGGCCTCGGCCCGGGCGGTGCGGCTGCGCAGTGCCGCCGACTCGGCGTTCGAGCGGGCCCGCAAGGAGCTGTTCGAGGAAGGCATATCCACCGCGCGGATGTACCTGGACCCGCAGCGGCCCGGCGTCGAGGACCTCATCGATGCGATCACCGCCGGGCTGCGCAGCGCCTGCACCTATGCGGGCGCGGCTGACCTGGATGAACTGCATGAGCGGGCGGTGGCGGGCGTGCAGAGCGCCGCCGGGTACAGCGAGGGTATGCCGCTGCCCACCAGCTGGTAACCGGGGTGCGCGGAACTGGCCCGCCTGACCGGCCACCAGGCATGGCCGGGCCGGTCGAAGGAGGCTTTGATGGTCCACGGGACCGGCCGGCCTGCCGCCGCGCTGGCCGCCTTCATCGTGGCCGCGCTGCTCGCGCGGCCCCGGTCAGCCATCCCGGATCAGCAGGACCTGGCCCCGGGGACCTCCGGGCCCGGGCCGCGGCGCAACGTCCGGAGCGCCGGCCAGCGTCAGCGCATTTCTCCCACCCCGGGCCCCGGGGTCGCCTGCGGGGTCAGCTGCGCCTGCTCGCGGGCCCAGCGGGCGATCCGGTCCAGCAGCGGCCCGTCGGCGGCCGACTCCGCGTGCCCGAACCCGGGTACGATCCACAGCTCCCTGGGCTCGGCGGCCGCGTCGTACAGCCGCTGCGCGTGCTCGACCGGGAAGTAGGGGTCCTGATCGCCGTGCACGATCAGCAGCGGGGTCGGCGCGACGAGCGCGGCCGCCTCGTCCGGGGGCATCGGCACCGGGTTCCACCCGGCCGGGCTGATCCGGGTGTTGAGCCAGGCCCGGGTGATGGCCCGGCCCAGGCGGCGCTCCACGGCCCAGTGCACCCGGCGCATCGGCAGCGTGCCGCGGTAGTACCAGTGGCCCGGCCCGCTCACCGACACGGCGGCGTCCAGGCCGCCGACCAGCCCGGCGTAGCGCAGCACCACCGACGCGCCCATGGAGAAGCCGATCGCGGCGATCCGCTGGTAGCCGAGTTCCCGGGCGAAGCGCACCGCGACGTCCAGGTCCTTGATCTCCCGGTCGCCAAGCGTGGACAGGCCCCCGGACCGCCCGTGCCCGCGGAAGTCGAAACTGATCACCCCGCCGGCCTGGCGCAGCTTGCTGGCCACCTTCCAGACCGCGCCATGCTGCCAGGACAGCGTAAAACCATGGGCCAGAACGATAGCCAAGTCGTGCTCCCCCGGCAGGTGCACGGTGTCGATCGCGACTCCATCCTCGGTCACCAGGGTCTGTGCTCTTACCACGCTCATGCCCCCATTCTGCGCGACGGCCGGCCCGCTCCCAGCGGCCCGTGTGTGAGAGCCTCATCACCGGAGGTGGACTTGTGAAGATCGGACTGCAGATCCCTGACTTCACCACGCCGGGCGGCCCCGCCCGTCTCGGCGCGGACCTGGCGACGGTGGCCGCCGTCGCGGACGACGCCGGCTTCTCCTACCTGGCGGTGATGGATCACTTCTTCCAGATCGGCGCCATCGGGGCGGCGGAGCAGGAGATGCTGGAGGCCTACACGACGCTCGGTTACCTGGCCGGCCACACCTCCCGCGCCCGGCTGCTGACCCTGGTCACCGGGGTCACCTACCGGCACCCCGGTATCCTCGCCAAGATCATCACGACCCTGGACGTGCTGTCCGGCGGCCGGGGCATGCTCGGCATCGGCGCGGCCTGGAACGACGAGGAATCCCGTGGCCTCGGCATCCCGTTCCCGCCGGTCGCCGAGCGGTTCGAGCGGCTGGAGGAGACGCTGCAGATCTGCCTGCAGATGTTCCGCGGTGACGAGACCCCGTACCAGGGGCGGCACTACCAGCTGGAGCGCCCGCTCAACTCGCCGCGACCGCTGTCCCAGCCACACCCGCCGATCCTCATCGGCGGCGGCGGGGAGCGGAAGACGCTCCGCCTGGTGGCCCGGTACGCGCAGGCGTGCAACCTGTTTCCCGGACCGGACCTGGCCCGCAAGCTGGACGTGCTGCGCGGGCACTGCGAGGCGGAGGGCCGCGACTACGACGAGATCGAGAAGACCTGCTACTTCCTGTACGACGTCGGCCGCAACGGCGAAAAGGCCCAGGAGGTCGTGGACCAGCTGGGCGGCCTGGCCGGGCTGGGTTTCCAGGCCGCGATCGGCGGGGTGACCAACGTATGGGACGTGACCCCGCTGGAGGTCATCGGCAGCGAGGTCATCCCGGCCGTCCGGGACCTATGACGCTCAGGGCTTCCGCACGAGCACGGTGACCGCCCCGGCGTGCCGCCACCTGGGCAGTTCACCTCGCGCTGTCCGGTATGCCGCCGCCAAGAACGCACCACCCTGAATTTCGCGCCGGGAACTTTCCGGCACACCAGGGCCGTTAGCCCGGGCCGTGACGGCCCACAACCGCGGTAACCGGCCCGGGAATTCACGCGGTAGCACGCACCGGGAAAGCAGGTGACGACAGCCGCCTAACCTGCGGTTTCGTGGGGGTAGAGCCCTTTTGAATAGGAGTTGAATCCGAGTCAGGCCGCCGCGCACGGCGGGAAACCGGGGAGGCTTCTGGTGCCGGATCAGGGACTTTGGTCCCCGCCGGGTGCGGCGACATGCCTGCTTATGCTCGCAATGTAAAATATGAGCGCGCCGGTGCTCCCCGGGGTGGAGTTCACACGTGCGCCGGATGGAGCTCACGATGAGGGTCGTGGTGGCGCTGGGGGGCAACGCGCTGCTGCGCCGCGGGCAGCCGATGACCGCGGCGAACCAGCGGGCCAACGTCCGGGTGGCGTGTGATCACCTGGCGCCAGTGGCGCTGCGGCACGAATTGATCATCTCGCACGGGAACGGGCCCCAGATCGGGCTGCTGGCCATCGAGGAAGCGGCGTACGAGAACGTGCCAGAGTCCCCGCTCGACGTGCTGGGGGCGGAGACCCAGGGGATGATCGGGTACCTCGTCGAGCAGGAACTGGGCAACCGCCTGCCGGCCGAGCGGCCGCTTGCCTCGCTGCTGACCATGATCGAGGTTGACCCGGCCGATCCGGCCTTCGGCAACCCGAGCAAGCCCATCGGCCCGCTCTACGAGCAGGCGGAAGCGGACAAGCTGGCCGCGGATCGCGGCTGGGCCTTCAAGCCCGACGGGGGCAAGCTGCGCCGGGTGGTGCCGTCACCGGCGCCATTGCGGATCTTCGAGGAACGGCCCATCAGGTGGCTGCTGGAGCGGGGCTGCGTGGTGATCTGCGCAGGCGGTGGCGGTATCCCCACCGCCTATCGCGCGGGCCGGCAGCTGGCCGGCACCCAGGCGGTCATCGACAAGGACCGGGCCAGCGCCCTGCTCGCCCGCGACGTCGGGGCGGACATGCTCATCATGGCCACCGACGCGCCCGCCGTCTTCGCAGGCTTCGGCACCCCACGGCAGCGGGCCATCGCCGCGGCTCCGCCCGTCGCCCTGCTCGGCGAGTACCGGGCCGATTTCGCCGCGGGATCGATGCTCCCGAAGGTGATCGCGGCGTGCGACTTCACCAGCAGCACGGGGAAGCCCGCCATGATCGGCGCGCTGTGCGACATCGACGCGATGCTGGCCGGCGCGGCCGGCACCCGGATCAGCAGCGACGTCAAGGGCGTGATCTTCGCGTGACCAGCTTCCGTACCCGGGACGTCTCCATCTTCTGCGGGTCCTTCCGGGCCGTTACCGACGTCACCAAGGCGTACGTCACCGGCCGGATGGGCTGACCCAGCCGGGCTCAGTTGGTAGAACAGCAGGGCCAGAAGCAACCTGAGCGCGACGGGAGCGGGCATGTCCCTGCTGAGTGAGCTGACCGCGGCCATCCGGGATGGCCGGATTGAGATTATCGACCTCACCGCACCACTGTCGGACGCGACGCCGGTCATCAGGCTGCCGGAGCCGTTCGGAAATACCGCCTCATTCGCGCTGCACGAGATCAGCCGGTACGACGAGCGCGGGCCGGCCTGGTACTGGAACGACATCAGCACCGGGGAACATACCGGCACGCACTTCGATGCGCCGGTGCACTGGGTGACCGGCCGCGACCGCGCGGACGTGGCGCAGGTCCCGGTGGGCCAGCTGATCGCGCCCGCGGCCGTGCTCGACTGCAGCGCCCAGGCCGTGGCCAACCCGGATTTCCTGCTGCAGATCGAGCACGTGCAGCAGTGGGAGGCGGAGCACGGGCCGCTCCCGGCGGGCGGCTGGCTGCTGTACCGGACCGGCTGGGACGCCCGGTCGGACAGCCAGCAGACGTTCCTCAACGCCGACGAGACCGGGCCGCACACCCCGGGCATCTCGGCCGACTGCGCCGCGTGGCTGGCCGGGCGGCCGGAACTCATCGGGCTGGGCGTGGAGACCGTGGGCACCGACGCGGGCGCGGCGCACTCGTTCGACCCGCCGTTCCCCTGTCACGCCGCGCTGCTGGGCGCGGGCAAGTACGGCCTGACCCAGCTGCGCAACCTGGCCCGGCTGCCGGCTCACGGCGCGGTGGTGATCGCCGGGCCGCTGCCGATCACCGGTGGTTCGGGCAGCCCGTGCCGGGTGATCGCGCTGGCCGAGCGGGCCTGATGCGGGTCACCGAGGCGGTCGCCGCGACGCTCGCCGGGCTGGGTGCCGACACCCTGTTCGGCGTGGTGGGCAGCGGGAACTTCCACCTCACCAACGCCCTGGTCGGCCAGGGCGTGCGGTACGTCGCCGCCCGGCACGAAGGGGGCGCGGCCAGCATGGCCGACGGCTGGGCCCGCACCGCGGGCCGGACCGGGCTGCTCACCGTGCACCAGGGTCCGGGGCTGACCAACGCCATGACCGGGATCACCGAGGCGGCCAAGAGCCGCACCCCGCTGCTGGTGCTGGCGGCCGACGTCCCCGGCCCGGCGATCACCTCCAACTTCCGCATCGACGTGGCCGGCCTGGCCGCGGCGGTAGGTGCGACCGCTGACCGGCTGCACTCCCCCGCGTCGGCCGCCGCCGACGCGGCCCGCGCCTATCACACCGCGACCCGGCAGCGGCGCGCGGTCGTGCTGGCCATGCCGCTCGACGTGCAGGCGGGCGAGTGCGACCGGCAGCCACCGGCCACCGGCCTGGTGCTCGGCCCGGTGGCGCCCGCCGCCGACGCGGCCGACGCGCTGGCCGCGGCGCTGGCCCGGGCCCGGCGGCCGGTGTTCGTCGCCGGCCGCGGCGCGCGGGCCGCCCAGGCGGCGGACGACCTGGACCGGCTCGCCGCCACGTGCGGCGCGCTGCTGGCCACCTCGGCCGCGGCCAAGGGCCTGTTCCGGGGCAGCCCCTGGGACCTGGACGTGAGCGGCGGGTTCGCCACCCCGCTGGGCGCCGAGCTGATCGGCGCGGCCGACCTCATCGTCGGCTGGGGCTGCTCGCTGAACATGTGGACGATGCGCCGTGGCGCGCTGATCGGCCCGGAGGCCACCGTGGTGCAGGTGGACGACGATCCGGCGGCGATCGGCGCGCACCGCCCGGTGCACCTCGGCGTGCTGGGCGACGTGGCCACGACGGCCCGGGCCGCGCTGGCCGCGCTCGGCGACCGGTTCGGCTCCGGCGACGGCTACCGCACCGAGCAGGTCCGGTCCCGGATCGCCCGGGAAGGACGGTGGCGGGACGTGCCGTACCGGGACGAGAGCGGGAGCGGGCGGATCGACCCGCGGACGCTGAGCATCGCGCTGGACGACCTGCTGCCGGCGGAGCGGACGGTCAGCGTCGACTCGGGGAACTTCATGGGCTACCCGAGCATGTTCCTGTCCGTGCCCGACGCTGACGGCTTCTGCTTCACCCAGGGGTATCAGTCCATCGGGCTGGGGCTGGCCTCGGGGATCGGCGCCGCGATCGCCCGGCCGGACCGGCTGCCGGTGGCCGCGCTGGGCGACGGCGGGGCGCTGATGAGCATCGCCGAACTGGAGACGGCGGTCCGGCTGCGGCTGCCAATGCTGGTCGTGGTTTACGACGACGAGGCGTACGGCGCCGAGGTGCACCATTTCGGGCCGGACGGGCACCCGCTGGACACCGTCCGGTTCCCCCCGGCCGACCTGGCCGGGATCGGGCGGGGCTTCGGCTGCGCCGCGGTGACGGTGCGCGGCCCGGCCGATCTGGACGGCGTGCGGGACTGGCTGGCCGGGCCGCGCGAGGGACCCCTGGTGGTGGACGCGAAGGTCACCTCCACCCGGGGCGCCTGGTGGCTGGAGGAAGCCTTCGGGCACTGAGCTGTCCCGGAACCGCGCCCTGATCCAGCGTTATTGATCCAGGGCTTCGGCCGGAACGGCCCGGCTCTCGGCCGGGACCGTCCGGCCGTCCGCCGGGGCAACCGGGATCGGCTGGTCACCCCCCACTCCCGCGGCCCGGCGCCGGGCCTGCCGCGGCAGCAGCAGCGTCACCCCGGCCGTCGCCGCCACCAGGGCGGCGTTGACGGCCATGGCCAGTTCCGCCCCGGACACGAACGTCGCCCGGGCCGGTGCCGTGCCGAGCGCGCCGTAGAAGATCGCCCCGACGATGGCGATGCCGCTGGCCGCCCCGAACTGCTGGGTGGTGGTCAGGATCCCGGCCGCCGACCCGGCCCGTTCCGGCTGCACGTGCGCCAGCACCACGCCGATCAGCGAAGGCAGCGCGGCCCCCTGGCCCAGCCCGATGAGCGTGGTGGCAAAGGCGAGATCCCAGCCGGTCAGCCGGGCGCCGTCGTGGGCGGCGGTGAGCGCCAGGGCCAGCGAGCCCAGGGCGGCCACGCCCGCGCCGAGCGTGATAGCCCGCGGCCCGAGCCGGGCGGCCAGCCGAGGGCTGAGGATCGACATGACGGTGAACCCCGCGGCCATCGGCAGCGCCTCGATCCCGGCGCGCAGCGGCGACTGGCCCAGCCCGGCCTGCATCAGCAGCGTCAGCACGAACATGAAGCTGGCGAAGAAGAACACCAGCCCGAAGTTGACCACCAGGCCGGCCGAGAACGCGCGCTCGGCGAACAGCGGCAGGTCGAGCAGGGGCTGGCCACCCCGCCGCGCGAGCCGCCGCTCCCAGCCGACCGTGAGGCCGAGCACCGGCAGGGCCAGGGCCAGCGAGACCCACGTCCACAGCGGCCAGCCCTCGTCGCGGCCGAGGGTCAGCGGGACCAGCGCCAGGGCCAGGCTGGCGGACACGCCGACGGCGCCCAGCGGATCGAGCCGGGGCCGGTGCTGCGCCCGGGCGGGCGGCACGACGAGGCTGGCAGCGACCATGGCCGCCACCCCGACCGGCACGTTCACCAGGAAGATGGCCCGCCAGCCGAGCCCGGCGATGTCCGCCTCGAGGAGGCCGCCGCCGAGGATCTGCCCGGACACGAACGCGATGCCCATGGTGACGCCGAACCAGGCCAGGGCCCGGGTCCGCTCCCGGACCGGGAACGCCGCGGTGATCAGCGCGAGCACCTGTGGCACCATCGCCGCGCCGGTGAGGCCCTGGAGCAGCCGCGCGGCCACCAGTTCGGTGGCCGACTGGGCCAGCCCGCACAGCAGCGAGGCGGCGGCGAAGCTGGCCACGCCGGCCAGGAACATCCGGCGGTAGCCGAACAGGTCTCCCAGCCGGCCACCGGTCACCATACCGCTGGCGTACATGAACGCGTATCCGCCGACGATGAGCTGCAGGGCAGCCTCGCTGACGTGCAGATCGTGCTGCAGCGACGGGGCAGCAACGTTTACCGCCCAGATATCGAAGCCGGCCATGAACATCGCCATCAGCACGACCGGCAGCATCAGCCAGCGGCGTGGATAGGCATCCGGCGCAGTAGTCACGCGGTCCTCTCAGAGTTCGATGACCATCTAACGTTTGATGTTTGCCGAACGTACTACGGTCATCGAACCGAGCGCAACCGGGTTTATGCTGACAGCGTGGCGGAGGACGGGATCGAGCCCGCGGTGCCGGACATCGAGCTGTCGCGAGTTCTCGCAGCGCTCGCTGATCCGCACCGGCTGGCCGCCGTGCGGTTCGTCGCGCGGCACGGCGAGTCCTGGTGCGCCCAGGTCATCGAGGAAGCCAGCCTGCCGCTGACCAAGCCAACCTTCTCCCATCACCTGCGCATCCTCCGCGAGGCCGGGGTCGTTACCAAGCGGGTCCAGGGCGCCAGAGGGTACATGTCGCTGCGCAAGACCGACCTGGACCGGCGCTTCCCCGGCCTGATCGACTCGATCCTGAGCGCCGACGCCGAGACCGTCGGCTGAACGCCGCACCAGCGGCCAGGTCCCCGGGCCACCCACGGGGCGCGGCGGATACCACCGGGACCAGAGCGAAACGGCCGGCGGCCCCCCGCGGGCACCAGGCTCGCGGGAGGCCGCCGGGTAACGCCGGTAGCTGGCCAGGTCAGCTGTCCTCGTGCGGCACCTTCTCCGGGGTGCGGGGCTGGCCTTCGGAGGCCAGTTCCGCGGCCCGGGCGGCGCCCACGCCGGACAGGGCCAGTTCCTCGGAGGGGTAGGCCTCCTCGCTGTGCACCGCCACGTCGCCGATCTCCAGGTCCTCGTCGGGGATCCGCAGCTTCATGAACAGCCCGATCACCTTGAGCAGGATGAAGGTCACCAGCCCGTCCCAGACGATGATGGTCAGCGCGGCCCCGGCCTGCACCGCCAGCAGGTGCCCGCTGCCGCCGTAGAACAGGCCCGCGGCGGGGGAGACGTTGGCGTTCTTGCCGAGCCCGAGGTAGATGACCATGTTCGGGTTGGCCAGGAAGCCGACCAGCAGCCCGCCGCACAGGCCGGCGATGCCGTGCGTGTACACCACGCCGAGCGCATCGTCCACCTTGCTGAACGGCGGGATCTTGCTGAGGTAGTTCCAGGCGAACCAGACGACAATGGTGCAGACGAAGCCAACGACGATCGCGCCCACGCCGTTGACGTAACCGGCCGACGGGGTGATGCCGACCAGGCCACAGATCATGCCGTTGAGCCCGCCGAGGAAGGTCGCCTTCCGGCCCGGGCCGCCGATCATGTCCATGAAGATCCAGGTCATCATGGCCACTGCGGTCGCCAGGTTGGTGTTCACCAGGGCCGCGGTGGCATCCGCGCCGGCGAAGTACGGGTCACCGCCGTTGAAGCCGTTCCAGCCGAGCCACAGGATGCCCGCGCCGACCGCGACGAACAGCAGGTTGTTCGGCACCGCGTGCTGGCGGTCCCGCTTGAGCCGCGGGCCGATGACGGCCGCCGCCACGAACCCGGAGGTCCCCGCGGCCAGGTGGATCACGTAGCCGCCGGAGAAGTCCAGCGCACCCTTGCCGGCCCAGAAACCGCCGCCCCACACCAGGAACGCGTTGACCGCGTACGCGAACGTGATCCACAGCGGCACGAACAGCATCCATACCTTGAAGCTGATCCGGCCCAGCACGCTGCCGATGAACAGGATCGGGGTGATGGCCGCGAATACGAACTGGAAGTAGATCAGCGATCCCTGCGGGAACCTGAACTTGGGCATCAGCCCGTCCAGCAGGGGAACGTGCGCCTGGCCCTCAAGGTCAGCCTGCCCCAGCGACGGCCCCGGCTTGCCGAGCAGGTGCAGGCTGCCGCCGATCCATGGCTGGCCAAAGCCCATCTTGAAGGCCCACAGGACCCACACGATGAGTACCAGGCAGAACGTGCTGAACACCATGAGCACGGTGTTCACGGCCCATTTCTTCTGCACCAGGCCGCCGTACAAGACGGCCAGGGCCGGGATGCTCATGAGGCCGACCAGCGTTGCGGCTGTCATCTGCCACGCGTTATCCCCAGATGACAAATAATGTGCGTAGGGAACCACTACTCTCCGCCTCCATGGGGCTACCCTGGAAGTGCGTACCGGGGGGTTCCGGTCAGTAGTTCCACGCAGGCCCTGGTGGACTGCTGGGAACCCCTCCCGGGCTATCACGACGGCGTGATCCGGGGCATCCCCCGGGCTAGCACGATCCGGCCGGCCACTTCGGTGTCCGTCTAGAACGCTTCATGTTTCCCATGAGCGGGTTTCGGCTACGTTTCCCAACTGTTACGCCGTGGACAACGGACCGGCATCTGCTGGACACCGTGTTTCGGCTCTGTTTCCTGGCCCCCCGGCGCCGCGGCGACCGCGCGCCGGTTGGCCATCTCTTGTGCCCCCCGGGGCTGATGTGCCAGCTAGCAGCCGGTGTGTCCCGGGCCCCGGACCGCCGTGACAGCGGGCCAGGCCGGCCCGGGGCGGGGGCCGGGCCGGCCTGGCCGACCGGCTCACCAGCGGCGCGACCACCCTGGGCGGGCGCCGCGGGGAGCGGGCCCGGAACGTCCGCAGCCGCCCAGGCTTACCCTTTTCGTCACGTTCCCGTAACAGTAAGACAGGGGGGTTGAGTCGGGCCGGGCGGCGAAATACGCTGACTTTAGCTGGCTTGGTAAGCGCTTACCTGCCCGGCTTCCTCAGCGGCTGTGCTCCCAGCCGCTCTTTTAAGGAAGCTTAAGTAAGCGCTTACTGGGGGCAGGAGGCCCGGGCCGGCCGGCCGCGGCGGCGTGGCTGGCCAGGCCCCAGGATCGCGAAGGAGCGTTCCGGTGGACAGTCGTGACAGCGCCAGCACGGTGCCGCGCGACGGCGTCGCCGGGCTCGCCGACGCGACCTTCGCCAGCCGCCGGACCGGTCCGGTGCCGCCGCCCACGATCTACGACGTGGCCAGCGCGGCGGGGGTGTCGATCGCCTCAGTGTCCCGGGTCCTGAACGGGCGTGGCAACCCCCTTCCGGAAACCCGGGAGCGGGTGCTGCAGGCGGTGGCCGAACTGGGCTTCATCCCCGACGGTGCCGCCCGGGCGCTGAGCGCCCGGCTCAAGGAGGTCGTCGGGGTGGTCATCCGCCGCCCGACGTCGGCCGGGAACGATGGCGGCGTCTTCCAGGACGAGGCGGAGAGCCTGCAGTTCCCCGACCTGATCAACCGGGGTATCGAGGTCGCCGCCCAGCATCGCGACTACAACCTGCTGGTCAGCTCGGTGGACGTGGACGACCACGATCACACCCGGCGGATCCACGCGCTGGCCCGCAAGAGTGACGGCCTGATCCTGCACGACCAGGTCATCGCCCTGGCCCAGCTGGAACGGCTGTCGCGGCAGGTCCCGGTGGTGACGCTGGCGGGCGTGGCCACGCCGAGCACGTCCAACGTGGGCGGCGAGAACTCGGCCAGCATGGCGGACCTCGCCTACCACCTGATCCGTGAGCACGGCTACCAGACGCTGGCCTACCTCGGCGGTCACCCGGACAGCCCGGACAACCTGGCCCGGCAGGCGGCCTTCCGCGCCGCGGTCGCCGAGGCCGGCGGGACCTTCCTGGAGGGGCCGGAGTGGCAGGGCGACTACTGCGCAGCCGGCGGCGCCCGGGTCATCGACCAGATGCTGGCCGCCCGGGGCGAGCTGCCCCGCGCCCTCGCCTGCGCCAACGACCAGACGGCGCTGGGCGTGGTGTACGCCCTGCGGCAGCACGGCCTCGACGTCCCCCGCGATGTCGCGGTCACCGGATTCGACGACATTCCCATGGCGCGCCACCTGCGCCCGCAACTGACCACCGTGCGCCAGCCCATCCAGGAGATCGGCGCCACCGCATTCGAGGTGCTCTATTCGATGATCAACGACACGGAGCCGGGGCTGCGCAACATCGTGCTGCCCACCCGGCTGATCTGCCGGGAGAGCTGCGGCTGCCGCCCGGACCCCGCCCCGCCCGCGTGGCGGCTGGGCTGAGGAGGCGGCATGCACATCATTCTCCGGCGGCTGGGCTTCTACATCATCACCGCCATCGCCGCGGTCACCGTGGACTTCTTCATCCCGAGGTTAATGCCGGGCAACCCGGTCGAGGCGGTGCTGGCCCAGCTGCACGGCAACGTCACCCCGGCCGTCATCCACGCCCTCCAGCTGCAGTACGGCGTGGGCAACTCGCAAGGGCTGTGGGGCCAGTACCTGACCTTCTGGTCCAATCTGCTGCACGGCAACCTGGGCGTGTCCACCAGCTACGCCCCGGCCACGGTCACCCAGGTGATCCGCAGCGGGCTGGCGTGGACGCTGGGACTGGTCGGGCTGTCCACGATCATCAGCTTCGTGCTCGGCACCATGCTCGGCATCCTGGCCGGGTGGCGCCGCGGCACCTGGCTGGACAATCTGCTGCCGGCCACGACGTTCTTCCAGGCCGCGCCCTACTTCTTCATCGCCTTCCTGGTCCTGGACATCTTCGCCGTCCGGCTCGGCTGGTTCCCTACCGGCCGCGCCTACGACCAGCTCGACTTTCCTGGCCTTAACGGCGGTTACGTGGGCGATGTGCTCGACCACGCGATCCTGCCCGCGTTCACGATCGTGCTGTGCAGCGCCGCCGGGTGGATCGTCGGTATGCGCAACGTCATGGTGACCACGATGGACGAGGACTACGTCCTCGTCGCCCAGGCCAAGGGACTGTCCAAGCGCCGGGTGATCTGGTACGCGGCCCGCAACGCCATCCTGCCCAGCGTGTCCGGCTTCGCGCTGGCCATCGGGTTCGTGGTGTCCGGGGCGCTGCTGACCGAGATCGTGTTCAGCTACCCGGGACTGGGCTACATCCTGCTGAACGCGGTCGGCAGCCGCGACTACCCGCTGCTGCAGGGCATCTTCCTCATCATCACGTTCGCGGTGCTGCTGGCCAATCTGCTGGCGGACTCCGTGTACGTCTTCCTTGACCCCCGCACCCGCCAGGAGGCCTGAGCCATGTCCATCGGCACCGGCACGGACCTGGGCGGCGCCGGCCTCGGCGGAGTCGGCGTCGGCGGGACCGGCTCGGCCGACACCGCGGTGGGCGGCCCACTGCCCTCCCCCGAGGCGGCGACCAGCCGGATCCGGCGGCTGCAGCTGCCCCGCTCCCCCAAGATCATCAGCGGCCTGGTGATCACGGGCATCTTCCTGATCCTGGCCATCATCGGCCCGATCGTGGCCCCGTACGACCCGTCGGCCAGCCTGTCCACCACGAGCGGGACCCCGATGCCGCCGTCGGCCGCGCACTGGCTCGGGACCACCAACCAGCAGCAGGACATCTTCTCCCAGCTGCTGGTGGGCAGCCGGAGCACGTTCCTGGTGGCGCTGCTGTCCGGGGTGGTGGCGACCGTGCTGTCGGTGGTGGCCGGGGTCACCGCCGGCTACCAGCGCGGCCGCTGGTCCGACGACGCCCTGTCCATGCTAGCCAACTTCTTCCTGGTGCTGCCGGCCCTGCCGCTGCTCATCGTGGTCTTCGGCTTCCTGCCCCCCTCGCAGAATTCCGACGATGCGCTGGTCGGCCTGATCATCGCGATCACCGGCTGGGCGTGGGGGGCGCGGGTGCTCCGGGCCCAGACGCTCTCGCTGCGCTCCCGGGACTATGTGGAGTCGGCCCGGATCATCGGCGAGCGCGGCTGGCGGGTGATCGGGTTCGAGATCCTGCCCAACCTGATGCCGGTGGTCGCCTCGTCGTTCCTGTTCACCGTGCTCTACGGGGTGGGCACCTACACCGCCCTGGCCTTCCTCGGCCTGATCAACCCGGAGCACTGGAGCTGGGGCGGGATCCTGTTCGAGGCGCAGAGCAACAGCGCCGAGCTCAGCGGCTACTGGTGGTGGTACATCCCGCCCGGCCTCATGGTGGCGTTCCTCGGGACCGCGCTGGCGTTGCTCAACTTCGGCATCGACGAGTTCATCAACCCGCGGCTGCGGGCGGCCGGGCTGACCCGGCGCCGGGCCAAGAAGTCCGGCGGGCAGGGACTGCCGCGCCGCTTCGAGCTGGGCGTCACCCCGGTGGTGCGCGGCCCGGCCGCCACCCCGGCTCCCGCCCACGCCGCCATCGCCGACAGCACCCAGGAGCAGCCGTCATGATCACCCGGGAGCCACTGCTGGAGATCCGCGGCCTGCGGGTCGACTACGGGGCGGGCCCGGACGCCGTGCACGCGGTCCTCGACGCCGACCTGACCCTGCACCGCGGCGAGGTGCTGGGGCTGGCCGGGGAAAGCGGCAGCGGCAAGTCCACCCTGGCGTACGCCGCCATCCGGCTGCTCCGCGCCCCCGGGATGATCACCGGCGGCGAGGTGCTCTACTACCCCGAGCCCGGCCGACCGGTAGACCTGCTGGCCCACGACGAGGCCGAGCTGCGCGGGCTGCGCTGGTCGCACATCGCGGTCGTGCTGCAGTCGGCCATGAACGCGCTGAACCCGGTGCTGTCCATCGGCACCCAGCTCACCGACGTGCTGCAGGCCCACCGGCCAGAGATGGACAAGACCGCCCGGCACGGCCGGGCGGCGGAACTGCTCGCCATGGTGGGCATCACCGCGGACCGGCTGGGCAGCTTCCCGCACGAACTGTCCGGCGGGATGCGGCAGCGGGTCATGATCGCGATGGCGCTGGCCCTGGAGCCGCAGATCGTGATCCTGGACGAGCCGACCACCGCGCTGGACGTGGTCACCCAGCGGGAGATCCTGGAGGAACTGAGCGCGCTGCGCGAACGGCTCGGCTTCGCGGTGCTGTTCATTACCCACGACCTGTCACTGCTGGTGGAGATCGCGGACTCGATCGCGGTCATGTACGCCGGCCGGCTGGTCGAACGGGCGGGCGCGGAGGAGCTGTTCCGCTCCCCCCGGCACCCCTACACGCTGGGCCTGCTGAACTCCTTCCCGGCGCTGCACGGGGCGCGCCGGTACATGACCGGCATCCCCGGCTCGCCGCCGGACCTGCGGATGCTACCGGTCGGCTGCGTGTTCCACCCGCGCTGCCAGTTCGCCATGGACCGCTGCCGCGCGGAGTCCCCGCCGCTTGAGCCGCCGTCCGGCGGCCGCGGGCGCCTGGTCGCCTGCTGGCTGCAGGACGGCGCCACGGCACCGCCCGCCGAACTGGCCCAGCCGGAGCCGGGCCGGGACGGTGACGGCCCGGCCGCGGTGAGCCAGCGCGGCCGGGCGCCCCTCGCACCGACCATCGCCGCCAGTGACCCCGGGAGGCCGTCATGACCGAGCCCGCCGCCGGCACGATCTCCCCCGGCACATCCGTCCCGCTGCTGGAGGCGGTCGGGCTCACCAAGCACTTCCCGGTCCGCCGCAGCGGGCTGCGCGGCCGGGCCCGGTTGCGCCGTCGCGGCCAGGGCGGCGAGGCGGACGGCCCCATCGTGGTGCACGCTGTCGAGGACGTTTCGCTGGCGCTGCCGGAGTCCGGGATCACCGGGGTGGTCGGTGAGAGCGGCTCCGGCAAGTCCACCCTGGCCCGGATGCTGGCCCGCCTGATCACGCCCACCGCCGGGCAGTTGCTGCTGGACGGCGCCGAGGTGCCCGCCAGCAGCCACGGCCGCCGGGAGTACGCCCGCGACGTGCAACTTGTGCTGCAGGACCCGTTCTCCTCGCTGAACCCGGTACACGACGTGCGCTACCACCTGAGCCGACCGCTGCAGATCCACGGGCTCGGCGGCCAGGGCGCCACCCTGGAGGCGGCGATGACCGCGCTGCTGGAGCGGGTGTCGCTCACCCCGGCCGCGCAGTTCCTCACCAAGTACCCGCACGAGCTGTCGGGTGGCCAGCGACAGCGGGTGGCGATCGCCCGCGCCCTGGCGGTCCGCCCCCGGGTGCTGCTCGCCGACGAGCCGGTTTCCATGCTGGATGTCTCCATCCGGCTCGGCGTCCTCAACCTGCTGGGCGACCTGCGGGAACGGGACCGGCTCGGGATCCTGTACATCACCCACGACATCGCCTCGGCCCGCTACCTGGCTGACGTGATCATGGTCATGTACGCGGGCCAGGTGGTGGAGACGGGCCCCGCCGCGCAGCTCACGGACGCGGCGGCGCACCCGTACACCCAGCTGCTGCTGAGCGCGGCCCCGGACCCGGACCGCCCGGAGCCGCTGTCACTCCAGGGCCGCGGCGCCCCGCCCAGCCTGATGGCACCGCCCACCGGCTGCCGGTTCCACCCACGCTGCCCGCACGCCATGGCGATCTGCGCGGCCGCCACCCCGGCCGCGATCGAGGTCGCCGACGGTCACCAGAGCGCGTGCTGGCTGCATGCCGCCGGGCTGACCAGAGCCCAGGCGCGCCCGCTCGGCCGGGCGGAACAGCCGGCCGGCCCACCCGCCCATCCCATCGCTGACCAGGGAGAGGAGACGTGATGACTCCGGACGCCGCCTAGCGGCTGTAGCGCCGCGCACCGGTGCACGGCCACCTGCCGTCGTGCACACCTGACTCAGCTAACTGCGGAAGCGGGGACGCCCAGCCGCCAGCTTGCGGCACCCGGCCGACCCGCACCGCCCCACCGATAAAGACCCCGACACGGTCGCTCACAACAGGCCGGCTGGAGCCGGCCGGGCATAACGGAGTTTAAGCAATGAAGCACAGAGTGCTCGCAAGCATGGCCGTGGCCAGTGCGCTGGCCATGGGAATCGCCGCCTGCAGCAGCGGCGGCAGCAACAACAACAACAACGCCGGCAGCGGCGGAGGCTCCGGCGGCACCACGACAGGGAAGACGCTGGTGGTGGAGAGCACCCCGCTCTCCCCCATGACGGACACGTTCAACCCGTTCTCGCTGACCGCCACCGGATACCTGACCAACGCGGTTTCCCTCTACAACGAGCCGCTGTTCATCTTCAACACGCTGAACTCGGCCCAGGCCCCGATCCCGATGCTGGCGACCAAATCTGCCTGGTCGGACGACGGGACAACGCTGACGCTGACCATCCGCTCCGGCGTCAAGTGGAACGACGGCAAGGCCTTCAGCGCCAGCGACGTCGCCTTCACCTTCAATATGCTCAAGAGCAACCCGAAGCTGAACACCAACGGCGCGCCGATCGTGACCAGCGCCTCGGCGCCGGACGCGACCACAGCGGTGCTCAAGTTCTCCAAACCGCAGTACGCCAACCTGTTCCTGATCGGACAGGTCTACATCGTGCCGCAGCACGTCTGGTCGTCGGTGAGCGACCCGTCCACCTACGCGGACGCCAACCCGGTCGGCACCGGCCCGTTCATGCTGGACAAGTTCAGCCCCCAGGGCTTCACGCTCAAGCAGAACCCGCACTACTGGCAGAAGTCCAAGGTGCACGTGCCCGAAGTCGACTTCCCGGCGTACAACACCAACGCCAACCTGGTGCCCCCGGTGGCCAGCGGGCAGATCGACTTTGCGGGTAACTACATCGCCAACATCCAGGGCAACTACCTGGCCAAGAGCCAGGATAACCACACCTGGACCACCGGCCAGCCGTACTTCAGCGCGAACAACGTGGTGAGCCTGTTCCTCAACGTCACCAAGGCGCCGCTGAACGACGCGAAGGTGCGCCAGGCGATCAGCTACGCGATCAACCGGAACCAGCTCAATGTCCAGGGTGAGACCGGCTACGAGCCACCGGTCAACTCGACCAGCGGCCTGCTGCTCCCCAACCACCAGTCCTACCTGGACCCGTCGCTGGCCAACAACCTGCCGGCTACCGGCAGCGCGGCCAAGGTCACCTCGATCCTGCAGTCCGACGGCTACGCCAAGTCGGGCGGCAAGTGGACGAAGAACGGGCAGACGATCAAGTTCGCGATCCAGGACCCGGTGCCCTACAGCGACTACTACACCGACGACCAGATCCTCTCCAAGCAGCTGAACGCGCAAGGCTTCGACACCTCGGTGAACGGCATCGGCAACCCGACCGTGTGGGCGGGGAACGTCGCCAACGGGAACTTCGACGCCACCATCCACTGGAGCAACCAGGGACCCAACCCCTTCTTCATCTACGACAACTGGATGGACAGCACGCTGGCGGCGCCGATCGGCAAGCCGGCCGGCGGCGACTTCGGGCGGTACAACAGCCCGCAGGCCCAGGCGGCGCTGCAGCAGTTCGCGGGCTCCGGTGACCCAGCCACCCAGAAGGCGGCCATCACCAAGCTGGAGCAGATCATGACCACCGACGTGCCAGTCATCCCGCTGCTCAACGGCGGGGCCTGGGCCGAGGTCTCGACCAGGAACTACACCGGGTGGCCGTCGGCCAGCAACCCGTACATGAACCCGGTGCCCAACACGCCGTACATCGAGTACACGATCCTGCAGCTCACGCCGAAGTCCTGATCTTTCCAGGACCCGACGAAGGATCTTGATGACACCGTCTACAGAGGCGACGGCGGAGCGCAGCCTGGTGGCTGCGCTCCCCGTCGAGGAGAAGGTGCGCCTGCTGACCGGAGCGGACAGCTGGCGCACCTACGGTGCCGACGCCCTCGGCCTGCGCCCGATCGTGATGTCGGACGGGCCGGCCGGGGTGCGCGGCATCACCAAGGATGACCGGAATCCATCGGCCAGCCTGCCGTGCCCGTCGGCGCTCGGCGCCACCTGGGACGCCGACCTGGTCCGCGAGCTGACCAAGGCGATGGCCGCCGAGGCGCGGGCCAAGGGCGTGCACGTCGTGCTGGCCCCGACCATCAACCTGATGCGGACCCCGCTCGGCGGCCGGGGCTTCGAGTGCTTCTCGGAGGACCCGGTGCTCACCGCCCGGCTGGCCGTCGGCTACGTCCGCGGCCTGGCCGACGGCGGGGTGGGCGCCGCGGTCAAGCACTACGTGGGCAACGACTCCGAGACCGAGCGGTGGACCTACGACGCGCAGATCCCCGAGGCGGTGCTGCGTGAGCTGTACCTGGTGCCGTTCGAAGCGTGCGTCCGCGAGGCGGGCACCGCGATGGTGATGGCCGCCTACAACGCGGTCAACGGGTCGCTGATGACCGAGCACGCCCGGCTGCTGCGGGAGGTGCTCAAGGACGAGTGGGGCTTCACCGGCGTGATCGTCTCGGACTGGGATGCCACCCGGAGCACCGTGGCCACCGCCGTGGCCGGGCTGGACCTGGCCATGCCCGGGCCGGACAGCCCGTGGGGCGCGGCGCTGGTCGCCGCGGTCCGGGACGGGACCGTGCCCGAGGAGGTGATCGACGACAAGGTGCTCCGGCTGCTGGAGGTGGCCCGCCAGGTAGGAGCGCTCACCTTCCCGGTCCCGGCGCCGTCCGCGGACGGCGCGCCCGCCCGGGACGGTAACGCCCTGGACGGCCGCACCTTGGACGGTAACGCCCTGGATGGCGCCGCCCCGCGCGGGGCGGCGCTGGCCGATCCCGGCCTGTTGCGCCGGGTGGCGGCGGCCTCGTTCACCCTGCTGCGCAACGAGCGGGCCGCGCTGCCCATCGACCCGGCGGCCACCCGCCAGGTCGCGCTCATCGGTCCCAACGCGGCGCACCCGGTGATCCAGGGCGGCGGCAGTGCGGCGGTGCATCCGGCCGCCGTGTCCACCCCGGTCGCCGCGCTGCGCGCGGCGCTGGGCGGGCAGGCCACGGTCACGGTCAGTCCCGGCTGCCATACCTGGGAGATCGTGCCGGAACCGCCGGCGGGCACGGTGACCGACCCGGTGACCGGCCAGCCGGGCGTCCGGCTGGAATTCCGGACCGCCGACGGCACGCTGATCGGCAGCGAGCACCGCAGCGGCACCCTGTTCGCCTGGTGGGGTGACGGGGTGCCGGCGGGAGTCGGCTGGGGCGAGCCGGGCACGGTGACGGTACGGGCCAGCTACACCCCGGAGCACACCGGGCCGCACGTGGTCGGGGCGGCGGGCGTGGGCCGGCTGCGGGTGACCGTGGACGGCACGGTGGCGGCCCAGGGTGACACGCCGGTGCCGGACGACCCGGTGGAGACGATGACCCGCCCCGGGCAGATCACCGGCCAGGTGCAGCTCACCGCGGGCGAGCTCACCGACGTGCGGCTCGACTTCCGGCCGGCGGCCACGGCGGAGGGACCGCTGGCGGTCCGGCTCGGCATCGTCGCCGCGCCGGACGAGGAGGCCGCGCTGGCCGCGGCGGTGGCCGCGGCCACCGCCGCGGACGTGGCGGTCGTGGTGGCCGGATCGGCCGAAACCACCGAGAGCGAAGGGTTCGACCGGCCGTCGCTGCGCCTGCCCGGGCGGCAGGACGAACTCATCGAACGGGTGAGCGCGGCCAACCCGCGCACGGTGGTGGTGGTCAACGCGGGCATGCCGGTGCTCATGCCGTGGGCGGGCCGGGTCGCCGCGGTGCTCTACGCCTGGCTGCCCGGCCAGGCCATGGGCGCGGCCCTGGCCGACGTGCTGCTGGGCCGGGCCGAGCCGGGCGGGCGGCTGCCGGTGACCCTGCCCGCGGCGGAGCGGGACGCGCCGGTGCTGCACGCCGTGCCGGATGGCGGGCGGCTGAGCTACACCGAGGGCCTGCTCGTCGGGTACCGCGGGTACGACGCGGCGGGGACCGTCCCGCTGTTCCCGTTCGGCCACGGCCTCGGCTACACCGGCTGGGAGTACGAGGCGCTGTCCGCGCCCGCGACCGTGGCGCCCGGGACCGACCTGCCGCTGCGGATCCGGGTGCGCAACACCGGTCACCGGGCCGGCCGTGAGGTGGTCCAGGTCTACCTGGGGGGCCCGCAGCCGGACCCGGGGCGCCCGGTCCGGGTGCTGGCCACGTTCGGGTCCGCCACCGCCGGTCCCGGCGAGGCCGCGGACCTGGCCCTGACCGTCCCGGCGCGGCTGTTCGCCCGCTACGACGAGCAGGCCGCCCGGTGGGTGTGGCCGCCCGGCGAGTTCACCGTCGCCGTCGGCCGCTCCTCCCGGGACCTCAGGCTCACGTCCACGGTCACCGCCGGTTAGCCGCGACCGGCCTGGGCGGGTCCCCTCCTCCTGCCCGGGCCGGTCGCCTGCCCCTCATCCGGAGCGGCCAGCCGGTGGATCGGCCGGGCGATCGGCGGCACCGCCTGCGCTGTGCCGCCCCTCGGGGATGGCGACCAGTTCCACCTCATAGCCGTCCCGGTCTTCCAGATAGGCCGCGTAGTGCTGCGCTCCGCCGGCGTACGGGTGCCGGTCGGCGAACAGCAGCCGCCAGCCGTGCAGCAGCGCCTCCCCCACCAGCCGGTCCACCGTGGCCCGGTCGGTGACGTGGAAAGCCACGTGGTTCACCCCCGGGCGGAACCGGTCATGGCGGAATGCGCTGCGGGCGGGGGACTGCTCGAGCACGATGTAGGTGTCGCCGGACCGCCAGCTCGTGCCTTCCGGCCACTGCTGGTAGATCTCGTAGCCGAGCGCGCCGAGCAGCCAGCCCCAGGTGTGCTCGGCCCGGCTCAGGTCAGGCACCCAGAGCTCGAGATGGTGCAGCATCCCCATGGCGGGCTTCATGCGGACAGCATGCCCCACCCGGGGGCCCGGCCGCGGGTTACCGGCCGGTCAGCTCAGGGCAGCTGCTCCACCTGGCGCTGTAGCCGGTTTATCCCGGCCAGCCAGCGGTCCGGGTCGGTGGCCCGGCGGGAGTACATCTGCGCCACCTCCGGATGCGGCAGGATGAGGAACCGCCTATCCGCGAGGGCCGCCAGGACCGCGTCGGCCACCGCCTCCGGGCTGATCGCCGCCTCGGCCAGCAGCGCCTGGCCGACCGGCCCGGACGCCTCCAGCAGCGGAGTACGCACCCCCTGCGGGCAGAGCGCCTGCACCGTGACGCCGCGGTGGGAGTAGCTGGCCGCCAGCCACTCGGCGAAGGCCAGCGCGGCGTGCTTGGTCACCGAGTACGGCGCCGAGCCCAGCATCGTTAGCAGCCCGGCCGCTGAGACGGTGCAGATCAGGTGCCCCTCGCCGCGTTCCAGCCAGGCCGGCAGCAGCAGCCGGGCCGCCCGGACGTGCGCCATCACGTTGACCTGCCAGCTATCCGCCCAGTCCGGTTCGCTGGCGTCGGCGCCGCCTTCCCGGGCGATCCCGGCGTTGGCGCAGTACAGGTCGATGTGGCCGAGCGCGGCGGTGGCCGCGCTGATCAGCGCGGCCACCCCGGCCTCGCTGGCCGCGTCGCCGGGCTGCGCGACGGCCCCGCACGACGCGGCGACCGCCGTCGCCGCCGCCGCGTCGAGGTCGTTCACGACCACCCGGGCCCCTTCGGCGGCCAACCGGCGGGCCAGCGCGGCGCCGATGCCGCTGCCCGCGCCGGTGACCACGACCCCGGCACCGTTGACCGGCCTCATGGCGCCGGCGCGGGCGGGAGCCCCGCCAGGTCCGCCAGCGCCGACCGGTGCCAGTCCGGCGTGCCGAACGCGATCGAGGTGGCCTTGGCCCGCTTCAGGTACAGGTGCGCTGGGTGCTCCCAGGTGAAGCCGATACCGCCGTGCAGCTGGACGCACTCCTGGGCCGCCAGCGTGGCCGCCTCGCCGCAGGCCGACTTGGCCAGGGCCACCGCGACCGCGGCGTCCGGGTCACCGCCGGCCAGGCAGGCGGCCGCGTAACGGCTGGCTGCCCGGGCCTGGCTGACCGTCACCCACAGATCGGCCAGCCGGTGCTTGAGCGCCTGGAACGAGCCGACCGGGCGGGCGAACTGGTACCGCTCCTTGAGGTAGCTGACGGTCAGCTCGAGGCAGCGTTCGGCCACCCCGAGCTGCTCGGCGGCGAGCATGGCCGCCCCGGCGGCGAGGGCGCTGGCCACCGCGTCCACGGCGGGCGGCCCGGCCGCGACGGTGCGGGCCGGCGCCCGGTCCAGGGTCAGGTCGGCCAGCTGCCGGGTCTGGTCCAGCGACACCACTGGTTCGAGGCGCACCCCGGGGGCGGCGGCGTCCACGGCGTACAGCCCGGCCAGCAACCCGTCCGCGGGCACCAGCAGGACGCCGGCGGGCAGCGCGTCGGCGATCCCGGGCACGGTACCGGTCAGCCGGGCCTGCCCGGCCGGGTCGCCCGGCTCGGTGTTCGCCACCCGGACACTCCCCGGCCGGGCCGCCCCGCCAGCGGTACCGGAGCGCCGCGGGCCGTGGCCGGCGGGCCGGGTGGCGAACGGGACGGCCAGCGTGGCGGTCAGCTCGCCGGACGCCAGCCCGCGCAGCAGCGCCGCGTCGCTGCTGCGCAGGGCCACGGCGGTGGCCAGCACCGCGCTGCCCAGGTACGGGACCGGGGCGACCGCGCGGCCCGCTTCCTCGGCGACCACGGCCATCTCCCGGTAGCTGGCCCCGGCGCCCCCGTGGCGCTCCGGGATCAGCAGCCCGGCGCAGCCGACCTCGGCGGCGAGCGCCCGCCACAGCGCGGTGTCGTAGGTATCGGCGGTCTCGGTGCGGGCCAGCACCGCGGGCCAGCCGGCGCGCTGCTGCAGCAGCGCGCGGAGCGCGCCGCGCAGGTCCTCCTCGGCCTCGTCGTACAGCAGGCTGGGCGTGCCGCGGCCCGCGACCGCCGCCGGGGGACGCTCAATCGACGTACTCACGGTGTCTCCTCCAGGGTTCGCGCCGACCGGTGCCGGCCGGCGCTCACCGGGGCAGGTCCTTCCAGGGCACGCGGGTGTCGGTGCGGGGCTCGGCGGGCAGGCCGAGGACCCGCTCGGCGATGATGTTGCGGAGGATCTCCGAGGTGCCGCCCTCGATCGAGTTGCCGCGGGAGCGCAGGTAGCGGTACTCGGCGTCGCGCTGGTAGAAGGACCGCCCGCCCGAGCGGCGCATGGTCCAGTCCGCGTAACGCAGCCCGTCCCCACCGGCCATCTCCACCTCCAGCGCGGTGATCTCCTGGTTGAGCCGGGCGAAGACCAGCTTGGCAGCGGACCCCTCCGGACCGGGGTGCCCGGCCGCGAGCTGCTGGCGCAGCCGCTCGGCGGCGAGCCGGGCCACCTCGGCCTCGGCCCACAGCCGCAACAGCCGCTCGTGCAGCCCGGGGGTGCGCAGTTCGGGGTGCTCGCGCCAGGTCCGGGCGGCCGGGCCGATCATCCCGCCCTCCCGGGGCACGGCGGTGCCGCCGATGGAGACCCGCTCGTTCATCAGCGTGCCCTGGGCGACCCGCCAGCCTTCCCCCGCACCGCCGATCCGGTCGGTGTCCGGGATCACCGCGCCGGTCAGGAACACCTCGTTGAACTCGGCCTCCCCGGTGAGCTGGCGCAGCGGCCGGACCTCGACCCCGTCGGCGGCCATGTCCAGCCC
The DNA here is from genome assembly GCA_963837515.1 of uncultured Actinomycetes bacterium. Classification (GTDB taxonomy): domain Bacteria; phylum Actinomycetota; class Actinomycetes; order Streptosporangiales; family Streptosporangiaceae; genus RYN-230. The sequence goes on along the minus strand of CAWINT010000002.1, from coordinate 1,263,293 downwards.
GAAGTAGCTGAGCCCGGCGTGCTTGGGCACGTCGGGGTCGGTCCGGGCCAGCAGCAGGCCCCAGCGCGCCTCGTGGGCGATGGACGTCCACACCTTCTGCCCGTTGACCACCCACCGGCCGCCACCCGGGCCGTCCTCGTGGACCGCCCGGGTGGCCAGCCCGGCCAGGTCGGATCCGGCGCCGGGCTCGCTGAACAGCTGGCACCAGTTCTCCTCGCCGGTCCACAGCGGCCGCATCCAGCGCTGCTTCTGCTCGTCCGAGGCGAACGCCAGGATGGTGGGCGCGGCCATACCCAGGCTGATCGGCAGCTTCTCCGGCTGGTTGGTCGGCGCCCCGGCCGCGGCGAACTCGGCGTCCACGGCCGCCTGCAGCGACCGCGGCAGGCCCTGGCCGCCCAGCCCGGGCGGGTAGTGCACCGCGGCCAGCCCGGCGTCGAACCGGGCCCGGAGGAACTCGGTCCGGGACATGCCCGCCGGGTCGTGCCCGGCCAGGAAGTCCCGGACCTGCTGGCGCAGCCCGTCCGCGGTGCCGGGGCCGGGTGCAGCGGCGGCATCCGGCCCCGCCGCGTCGTGGTCCGTGCCACTCAACAGAGCGGCCCGCCCGCCACGTAGATGACCTGGCCGGAGACGAAGCCGGCCCCCTCACTGGCCAGGAACGAGATGACGTGCGCGACGTCCTCGGGCTGGCCGACCCGTCCCACCGGAATCTGGCCCGCGGCCATCTTCTGGAATTCCTCGAAGCTGATCTTCATCCGGGCCGCGGTGGCCGCGGTCATGTCGGTGGTGATGAAGCCGGGCGCCACCGCGTTGGCGGTGATCCCGAACCGGCCCAGCTCGAAGGCCAGCGTTTTGGTGAAGCCCTGCATCCCCGCCTTGGCCGCGGAGTAGTTGGCCTGGCCACGGTTGCCAAGGGCGGAGCTGGAGGACAGGTTGATGATCCGGCCGTATTTCTGGTCCACCATGTGCTTCTGGCAGGCCCTGGCCATCAGGAAGGACCCGCGCAGGTGCACGTTCATGACCGTGTCCCAGTCGTCCTCGGTCATCCTGAAGAGCATGTTGTCCCGGATCAGCCCGGCGTTGTTGACCAGTACCGACGGCGGCCCGAGTTCCGCTACCACCCGGTCCACCGCCGCGCTGACCTGGTCGGACTTGCTGACGTCGGCTCCGACCGCGATGGCCCGGCCGCCGGCCGCCTCGATGGCCTCCACAGTGTCCTTGCCGGAGGCCTCGTCCAGGTCCAGGACGGCGACGGCAAACCCGTCCGCGGCGAGCCGGCGGGCGGTGCCCGCCCCGATGCCGCGCGCGGCGCCGGTGACGATGGCGACCCGTTGCTGGCTTTCTGGCATGTCAATTCACCCATTTCCCTGATTGGGGCTGTACGCAATCACCTGCGACCGTGCCACCGGATCCGGCCGCCCGCCAGGGCCGGAAGGCCCACAGTCGGGCCCGGCCCTCACCCGGCAGGCTCGCTGGCGACTTGATGGCGGCGCAGTTCCCGCCGGGCCAGCGAGCGCTTGTGCACCTCGTCCGGCCCGTCCGCGAAGCGGAGCGACCGCGCCGAGGCCCACAGCTGGGCGAGCGGGAAGTCCTGGCTGACGCCGGCCGCGCCGTGCGCCTGGATGGCCTTGTCGATCACCCATTCGGCCATCGCCGGGGTTACGATCTTGATGGCCTGGATCTCGGTGTGCGCGCCCTTGTTGCCGGCCGTGTCCATCAGCCAGGCGGTCTTGAGGACCAGCAACCGGGCCTGCTCGATCCGCACCCGGGACTCGGCGATCCAGTCCTGCACCACGCCCTGGCCGGCCAGCGGGCCGCCGAACGCGATCCGGGTGGTCACCCGCTGGCACAACAGTTCCAGGGCCCGCTCGGCCGCGCCGATCAGCCGCATGCAGTGGTGGATCCGGCCCGGGCCGAGCCGGGCCTGGGCGATGCCGAACCCCCCGCCCTGCTCGCCGATCAGGTTGGCCACGGGCACCCGGACGTCGCTGAACTCGACCTCGGCGTGCCCGCCGTGCGACGCGTCGTCGTAGCCGAACAGGGTGATGCCGCGGCGGACGGTGACCCCCGCGGTGTCCCGGGGCACCAGGATCATCGACTGCTGCCGGTGCCGGTCCCCGGCAACGGCGGTCCGGCCCATCACGATGAAGATCTCGCAGTCGGGGTTCATCGCCCCCGACGACCACCACTTCCGCCCGTTGATCACGTACTCGTCCCCGGACCGCTCGATCCGGGTTGTGATGTTCGTCGCATCGGACGAGGCGACGTCGGGCTCGGTCATGCAGAACGCCGACCTGATCTCCCCCGCCAGCAGTGGCCGCAGCCAGCGTTCCTGCTGCTCAGCGGAGCCGAACTCGGCCAGCACCTCCATGTTGCCGGTGTCCGGGGCGGCGCAGTTGAGCGCCTCGGGGGCCAGCGCCGGGCTGCGCCCGGTGATCTCGGCCAGCGGGGCGTACTGCAGGTTGGTGAGCCCCGCGCCGTCCGGATGGTGCGGCAGGAAGAGATTCCACAGCCCCCGGGAACGCGCCTCGGACTTGAGCTCGGCGATCACCGCGGGGCGCAGCCACGGGTCCCCGGCCTGCCGGTTCGCCGCGACCTGGGCCGCGAGCCGCGGCTCGGCCGGGTACACGCATTCGTCCATGAACGCGAGGAGGCGCTTGCGGAAGCCCTCCGTGCGCTCGTCGTACGCGAAGTCCATAGGCCCTCCCGTGGCTGCGCTGACGACTCTACCTACTGCCCGGTAGGCCGATCTAGCGGCCGGAAGTTCCCCCGGTCCGCTGGAAGACATACACCTCGTTGTCCACGAAGACCTGCCGGTAGGCCACGCCCCCGTGGCGCTGCTCGACGAAGGCCAGCGGGCTGGCCGGCGGCGGGCTCCAGCCGCTGTCGCTCTCGTCGAAGACGATCCAGCGCGGCGCCGGGTTGCCGCTGGTGCCGATCCACCAGGTGTCGTCCCGCGCCGCCAGCGGCGCGATCATGGTCAGCGTGGCCTCCACCGTGCTGCCCGGCGGTACCCGGGCCAGCGCGGCGTCCTCCGCCTGGACGTGCAGCCCGATCTGGTAGGTGCGCGGCTGCGACAGATCCCGCAGCGGGAACTTCGGGACGATGAGCACGGCCAGGGCCACCATGAGCGCCGGGGCCGCCCGGGTCGCCGCCAGCGTCATCCACCGCCGGCCGCTGCTGGCCCGGGCCCGGGCCAGCGTGTCCACCGCGGCCAGGAAGACGATCGGCATCACGGCGGCGTTGTAGTGAAAGCCGGAGCCCCAGTAGGAACTGTTGGTCGATACGAAACGAAGCGCGAGGCTGGGCACGGCCACCAGCCCCACCGGGGAGCCGAAGGCGAGGAACACCACCGGGAGGGCGATGAGCAGCGTGGTGCGCAGTTTCGCCACCCAGGACGCGCTGAGCTGGCTGAGCACCGCACCGGCGCCCGGGTGCGCCCCGCCGGGGCGCAGCGACCCGCCGTCGGTCCAGTACGGGTACTGATGACCCGCGTTGAAGTGCGGAATGATCACCACGATGGCCAGCACCGACCAGGCCAGCCCCCAGACCACCAGGACCAGCCCGCCGCGGGCCGGGCTGTCCGCCCAGGCCAGCCACCGGCCGGCCCGGCCCCACCACCGGCCGGCCCGGCCCCACCACCGGCCACCCCGGCCCCACCACCGGCCACCCCGGCCCCACCACCGGCCACTCCGGCCCCACCACCGGCCGGCCGGGGCCGGCCGCTGACCGGCCGACCCGCCGCCGCCCGGCCCGGCCGGGGCGCCGGCCGCGCGCCGCCAGCGCGGGCCGCACAGGATCATCACCAGGCCGAGGGCGGCCAGGGTGAAACCCTGGTCCTCCTTCACGAAGACCAGGGGCATGGACCACAGGACCGCGGCCCGGTTCCGGCCGCGGATCAGCGCGGACAGCGAGAAGGCCAGCAGCGGGACGGCGAACGCGATTTCGTGGAAGTCGAAGTCGATCATCTGCGCCAGGCCCCAGGAGAACCCGTAGGCGGCGCCGATCGCCCACCCGGCGCCGCGGCCCAGCGTGGCCGCGGCGGCCCGGCTCACCGGGATGACCGAGACCGCGGTGAGCCCGGCCTGGGCCACCAGCAGCGTGACCGGGCTGGGGAACAGCAGGAAGAACGGGACGATCAGCGCCACGATCGGCTGGAAGTGGTCGCCGAGCAGGTTGAACCCGGACCCGTGGATGTTGACCACCGGGGCATGCAGGTGAGCCAGCTGGCGCACGTACTCGGTGAAGATGCCCAGGTCCCACGACCCCGGGTCGAGGCGAAGGTAGCGGGACAGCGAGACGATCAGGTAGGCGGCCAGCGCGGCCAGGGCGACCAGCCACGGCACCCAGTCCGGCCGGCGGCCGGGCCCCCGCCCGGGCCGGGGCCCGGCGACGGCCGGCGCGGCACCGGGCGCGGGCTCGGCCGGGCTGCCACCGGTCCTGATCATGCGTCCCGCCGCCGCCCTCCACCGCACCGCCTGGTCGCCTCTGCGCAGCTTAACTCCCCCGCCGCGCCCCGGATGAAAGCTACATCGCCCGGATGACCCCAGCCGTGATCCCCATCCGCGCCAGTGAGGATCACGAGAGACCCGCCAGTCATGATCCCATCAGGGCCCGCCAGTCATGATCCCATCAGGGCCCGCCAGTCATGATCATGAGATTGGTGCCGTCCCCACGACACTGAGGTCATGATCATGACTGGCGGCCCGCGGCGTCTAGCGGAGCAGCAGGTGGCCGATGCGGCGGCCGGCGATGACCAGGCCCCCCAGGCCCAGTACCGCCAGGTAAGCGGCGTGCACCAGCAGGTCCGGCCCGACGGCGCCGAGGGTGAGGCCGCGCAGCAGCACGACGCTCTGGTAGAGCGGCGTGCACTCCACCACGACCTGGAGCGCCCCCGGGTACACCGACAGCGGGTAGAACGTGGTCGAGAACAGGAACATCGGCAGCGTGGCCACGGTGATGTACTCGAAGTCCTGCCAGCTGCGCATGTACGTGGTGGCGGCCATGCCGCTGGCGGCGAAGGCGAACCCGGTGAGGATCGCGGCCGGCAGCGCGGCGAGCGCCCAGGCCGAGTGGATCAGCCCCATGACCGCCATGACCACCAGGAAGGCCACCGCGTACAGGCCACCGCGCAGCAACGCCCAGCTGATCTCACCCAGCGCCACGTCCGCCGCCCGCATCGGGGTGGCCAGCGCGGCGTCGTACAGCTTCTCGTACTTGAGCCGGAAGAACACGTTGAAGGTGGAGTCGAACAGCGCGCCGTTCATCGAGGCGCTGGCCAGCAGGGCGGGCGCCACGAACGCGGCGTAGCTGATCCCGCTCACCGACCCGACCAGGTGGCCCAGCCCGACCCCGATCGACAGCAGGTAGAACAGCGGCTCGGCCACGCCGGAGGCCAGCACCAGCCAGGTGCGCCGGTAGACCAGCGCGTGCCGCTCCACCAGGTGCAGGCTGCCGCGGCCGCCCAGCGCCCCCCGGGCCCGCCTCAGGTGCGCAACCGGGAGAACGCGGAGCGGGAGATCTGTGACGCTAGACATACAGCCGCCTGGCGTAGCAGCGGTTGCCCCAGGCCAGCCCGGCCAGGGACAGCGCGACCAGGTAGCCGAGGTGCTCGGCCGCCTGAGCCGGGGTGGCCACGCCCAGCAGCAGGGCCCGGCACAGCGCCACGCCGTGCCACAGCGGGGTGAGGTAGGCGACCGGCTGCAGCCAGCCGGGCAGCTGGCTGATGGGGAAGAACGTGCCGGAGAACAGGAACAGCGGGATCAGCCCGAACCGGTAGATGACCGACAGCGAGGTGTCCTTGGTCCGGGTGACCGCCCACGCCTCCACCGGGGTGGCGAAGGCGATCCCGGTCAGCACCGCCACCGGGAGCGCCGCCAGCGCCCAGGCCGACTCGATCGCACCGAACGCCGCCGCCACGGCCAGGAAGGTGGCGCAGTTCATGGCCAGCCGGAGCGTGACGAACAGCAGGTGGCCGTGGAACAGGTCGGCCGGGCGGAGCGGCGAGGCGCTGGCCGCCTGATACGTCTTGTTCCACTTGACCGAGCCGAACACCGGGTAGGTGCACTCCCCCACCGCGGTCTGCATCGCGGTGGCCGCGAGCAGGCCGGGGGCCAGGAACACCAGGTAGCTGACGCCGCCGAGATGGGCGGTGCCGTGCTGGTCAACGAGCTTGCCCAGGCCGAGGCCCATGGCGCCCAGGTACAGCAGCGGGTTGAGCACGCTGGAGTAGATGGAGCCGCGCCAGGTCCGCCGGTAGTTGGTCAGCCAGAACCGCAACTGCCGGACGGCCGGGAAGCGCAGCAGCCCGGGGGCGGCCACGGCCGGAGCGGCCATCAGTCCTCCAGCCGGCGCCCGGTCAGCCGCAGGAACACGTCCTCCAGCGTGCTGCGCCGGACCAGCGAGGTGAGCGGCTCCAGGCCCAGCCGGCGGACCGCGCCGAGCGCGGCGTCCCCGTCCGCGACGTACAGCAGGACCCGGTCGGCGAGCACCTCCCGGCGCTGCGCCGGCACGGCGGCCAGCTTCTCCGCGGCCACCTCGTGCACCTCGGGGCCGAACCGCAGTTCGAGGACCTCCGGGGTGGAGTACCGGCGGATCAGCTCCAGCGGCGAGCCCTCGGCGGCGATCTTCCCGCCGTCCATCACCACCAGCCGGTCGCACAGCTGTTCGGCCTCGTCCATGTAGTGCGTGGTCAGCACCAGCGTCACGCCCTGCCGCTTCAGCCGGAACAGCCGGTCCCAGACCGCGTGCCGGGCCTGCGGGTCCAGCCCGGTGGTCGGCTCGTCCAGCAGCAGCAGTTCCGGCTCGTTGATGAGCGAGCGGGCGATGGTGAGCCGGCGCTTCATCCCACCGGACAGCGGCTCCACCAGGTCGTCGCCGCGGTCGGCGAGCTGCACGAAGTCCAGCAGCCGGGCCGACCGGTCGCGGATCACCGGCCGGGACAGGCCGAAGTAACGTCCGTAGACCAGCAGGTTCTCCCGGACGGTGAGCTCCACGTCCAGCGTGTCCTCCTGCGGGACGACGCCGAGCCGGCCCCGGATGACCGGCCCCGCCGCGACCGGGTCCAGGCCGAAGATGCGCAGTTCACCGGCGGTGGGCGGGGACACGCAGCCGATCATTCGCATGGTCGAGGACTTGCCCGCCCCGTTGGGCCCCAGGAACCCGAACGCCTCGCCCGGGCGCAACTCGAAGTCGATCCCGTCCACCGCGGTGAAACTTCCGAACCGCTTGGTGAGCCCGCGGGCGCGGATCAGGGGATCGGAGGCAGGCACTCATGCGAGAGTACCCGGGGTCGGCCGGTAATTCCGAACGAGTATTTTCCTACCTCTTGACCGAAGGATCCGAAGTCTCGGGCCACCTCAGGGTAGGGAGACCGGTACTGTCACAGTGAGCACACGCCGCAGTGCGCCTTACCTGAGCCCCCATGGACCCGCTGAGAGGAAGACTGCCCGGTGGGATTGACTCGCAGGCTGTACGAGCGATTCCGTACGCTCATCCATGAGGTAGCCAAGTTCGGCATCGTCGGCGGTATCGCGTTCCTGGTCACCGAGGTCGGCACGAACGTGCTGCACTTCGACCTGCACGTCGGCCCGATCACGGCGAACGTGATCGCCACCATCGTCGCGACCTTCGTCTCCTACCTGGGCAACCGGTTCTGGACCTTCCGGCACCGCGACGGGATGAGCAACGTGGCCGGCGAGTACGGCCTGTTCTTCCTGCTCAACGGCATCGGCCTAGTTATCCAGCTCACCTGCATCGGGTTCACGTACTACGTCCTGGGGCTGAACGACCGGCTGTCCTACAACGCGGCGCTGTTCATCGGCATCGTGCTCGGCACGCTGTTCCGATTCTGGTCGTACCGCCGCTGGGTGTGGCGGGCGCACCCGGGCCAGCCCGACATGCCCTCGGACGGCCCGATCCCGGTCGTCCCCGCCCCGGACCTCACGGACCCGGACCTGGCCGGCTACCCGGAGAGCGGCCCGGCCGTCCCGCCCAGCACCGGCGGGGGGAACGGCCACGGCGGGGGGAACGGCCACGGCCGGGGGCGGCACGCCGCCCCCGGCGGCACGGCCCGGAACGGCGTGGCGCAGCCCGGCGCGCGCCGCGCGGCCCGGGACGTCAGCGTGCCCGGCGCGCCCCGCACGGGCCGTTGAGCAAGGTCAGGGAGCCGGCCTGAGGGCCGGGGGGTAGCCCGGCGGACGGCCTCAGGCCCGGCAGTTGGTGCCGGGCCCGCCGACCAGGTGCAGCGGGCGCGCGTAGGCGGCCGCCCACTGGCTCGCGGTGATCTTGCCGGTGGCTACCAGCCGGAGCAGCACGTGCGCCTCGCGGGCGCGGCCCTGGGCGTAATGGTCGATCGGGTCGTCCAGCGTGGGCCCCTGCACCAGGCCCGCCAGGGTGGCCGCCTCCGGGAGCGTCAGGCCCGCCGGGACGGTGCCGAAGTAGCCGCAGCTCGCCTGGGCCAGCCCGTAGTACCCGTGGCCGAAGTAGGCGATGTCCGCGTACATCCGCAGGATCTCCGCCTTCGGGTAGCTCAGATCGAGCTTGACGCCGAGGATCGCTTCCTCGCCCTGGGTGCGCAGCCCGCCGTCGCCGGGCCGGTAGAGCATCTTGGCCAGCTGCTGGTACAGGGTGGCGCCGCCCTGGTCACCGCGCCGGGTGACGTAGGCCGCGCCGACCCGGGCGATGGCCAGCAGGTCCACGCCCGGCTCGGAGTAGAACCGGTGGTCCTCGGTGGCCACCAGGGACTCGGCGAACAGCGGCGGCACCGGCGGTCCCGGGTAGGCGACGTGGTGGGCCCGGTCGATGGCCTGGGCCCGCTGCGGCGCGTCCGCCACCGACGGGGTGATCAGGAACAGCACGCCGACCGCCACGGCCAGCAGCACCACCAGCACGATCAGCGTCCCGGCCAGCCGCCGCAGCCGCCGCCACCAGCGGCGCGGCCGGGGCGGTGCGGACGGCGGATACCAGTCCCCGCCGCCGTACCCGCCGTCCGGGCCGGCCTCGGGGACAGCCGGGGCGGAGCCGTAGGCCAGCGGCACGGTCGGCGAATCGTGGCCGAACTGGGCGGCCCAGGGCTCGGCCGCACCGCCGTCCCAGCCCGGTCCCGGTGCCGTCATCCCTGTTGCTCCGTCTTGTCCGAGGCCGCTCCGGCTGGGCCCAGCCGGCGACTGCTGCCTTACCCGCCTGGATAACGAAGAATCATGACGCATGGTGCCCCTGGTTCGGGCGGCCGGCCAAGCCCTGGTCAGCGGCGCGCGCGTCAGCCCGGGTTCCAGGCCGCCCGGGGCCGCCGGGGCTACGCTACCTGCCGTAATGGACTACTCACCGTGAGTGTCCAACAGGGGGTAGAGAATGCGCATACTGACAAGGGCGCTCGCCGGGTTCGCGGCCGCCGGGGCGGCCGTGGTCCCGCTGGCCGGGGCGAGTGCGGCGACCGCCGCCTACGGCGCCGCCGCCAGAGTTTACGTGTCCCCGCACGGCTCCGCGCACGGTTCCGACCGGTCCTGCGGGTCAGCCCGGTACCGGGCCATCAACCAGGGCATCGCGGCCGTGCGGGCCGGTGGCACCGTTGTGGTCTGCCCGGGCACTTACCGCACCCAGGCGGTGATCACCAAGCCGCTGTCCCTGCTCGGCCACGGCGCGACGATCGACGCCCGCGGGCAGAAGCCGGTGAGCAAGCAGCTGCCGGGCGGCAGTGGGGTGGTCGTGTACCGCACCCGGAACGTCACGGTGTCCGGCTTCCGGGTCGTCAACGCCGGGTTCGACGCGATCCTGGTGGCGCGCAGCCGGCACATCCTCGTCTCCCGCAATGTGCTGATGCACAACGGGAGCACCGGGGTGGACTTCAACGGCACCAGTGACTCGCTGGCCACGCGCAACATCTCCGAGCACAACCAGGGCGGCGGCTTCTACATCGCCGACGACGAGGGCCCGACCTGGCACAACGCGGTCACCTGGAACATCGCGCGAGACAACCCGGGCGGCTGCGGGGTGATCATCGCCGGGCACTCCACCGCCGGGGTATGGGGCAACCTGGTGCGGCACAACGTGATCGAGTTCAACGGGCTGAGCAAGAAGTCGCCCGGGGCCGGCGTGGTCATCGCCTCCGAGGTGCCCAAGGAACGGGTATCCGGGAACGCCGTGCTGGACAACGTCATCCGCGGCAACGGGCTCTCCGGGGTCACCATCCACGCCCACATGGCCAACCAGAACCTGAACGACAACCTGATCGCAGGCAACGTGATCGGCACCAACAACCTGCGCGGCGACCCGATCGGGCTGGCGCCGCCGGTCATCGCCGTGCCGGACCGGCACACCACCGGCATCCTGGTCGGCAGCTCGTCGGTCATCCGGGTGTACATCCGGGGCAACTACATCCACGACAACTGGTTCGGTATCTACCTGAACGGGCGGATCCACGCCCACATCACCGGCAACCGGTTCCACCGGGTCCGGGTCAAGGTCAAGGTCGCCTGATCCCCGCTTCCCGGCCCCTGCCCGCCCAGGCCGCCGGCCTGGGCGGGCAGGGTTAGCGGGGTCGCGGCGGCGGGCATATACGAGCTGGTCTCCCGGTTGAGCTGGACGTGCGAGAGATGAGGGAATGGCATCCTCACGCCTCGCAGCGCAACCGCCGTCTCAGCCCGGATCGTCACCTGGAGCACCGCGATGGAAATCAAGGAACTCGGCCACCTGGTTCTCTACGTGCGTAACCTCGACCGTTCCGCGGCCTTCTACCGCGACGTGCTGGGCTGGCGGCAGATCATGGGTGGCCCCGCGGACGGGCCCCAGCCATTCCGCGCCGCGGCGTTCTCCGCCCCGTCCGGACGGACCCACCACGAACTGCTGTTGATCGAGGTGGGCGAGGACGCGGCCGGGCTCCCGCCGGGGCGGCGGGTCGGCCTGTACCACTTCGGGCTCAAGGTCGGCGACAGCGACGACGAGCTGCGCGGCGCCCTGGCCACCCTGGAGGCCCACCAGGTCAACGTGGTGGGGGCCAGCGACCACACCGTCACGCACAGTCTTTACATCACCGACCCGGACGGCAACGAGATCGAGCTGTACGTGGACGTCCCCGGGGTGGACTGGCGCAGCGACCCCTCGCTGCTCGCGTCGCCGATCCGCCCGCTCACGCTCTGACGCTGGTCATCCGGGCGCTACTGGAGGCGCGGCGAAGCATGAAGGACCCGATCACCTCCAGCAGCCCCATGACCACGAACCACATGCCGATCAACACGGCGAGCACGGTGACCGAGGACAGCGGGGCGGCCACGACGACGATCCCGGCGATGAGGCTGACCACGCCGAAGAAGCCCCACCAGACGCGTCCCTCCCTGGGACCGCCGGCGATCGCGGCGACCAGCGACACCACGCCCTGGATGATCCAGTCGATCCCGATCAGCAGCCCGATCAGCGCCAGGGTGAGGTTCAGGTGGCGGATCAGCACCACCCCGGCCACGATGAACACCAGGCCGGCGATGCCCAGCCAGACCCGGTGCGGTTCGGCTGCGTCGAACACCCGGATCAGGTGGAAGATCCCGGAGATGATCAGCAGCACGCCCAGCAACACGGCGACGACGGTCAGCGAGCCGCTCGGGTGGAAGGTCACGATGATCCCGAGGATCAGCGTCAGGATCCCGACGGCCATGGATGCCTGCCAGGTCCGGGTCCCCAGAGTCCGCTGCCACGCGTCGCCGCTGGCTTGGGATTCGGTCCGCTGCCACGCGTCGCCGCTGGGGCTGGCTTCGCCGGGCGGCGGTTCGTACCCACGGGTTCGTTCTGGTTGCATGTGCTCACCCTCTTGGGCCGGTAGGCGCCGGTAATCGGGACATGCCCTCTTTGAGTGCATACCCAGGATGGGGCCCGGGCACTGCTCCGGCCGACGGCTGCTGAGGTGGATGTGGCGCCTGGCGGCGGCCCAGGCGCTATCTGGCGCTATCTGGCGTGTTCTGGCGGCCGGGACTGGGCGGGATCCTGTGGCTGGGCGGGGCCCGCGGCGGTGAACGGCGGGCCGGGGAATCCTGTAGGCTGACCCCTGGCAACGGGACGTAGCGCAGTTTGGCAGCGCACTTGACTGGGGGTCAAGGGGTCGCCGGTTCAAATCCGGCCGTCCCGACCAGGAGTTGCCAGGTCAGAAGGGGTTTCGGGTCCAGGCCCGGGCCCCTTTTTGATCTTCGGGAGCCAGACGGGGAGCCACCCTAGTTGGTGCTTTCTGGTGTCGTTGCGTGACAGGTTAGGCCGTTGCGGCCGGGTTAGGCCGTTCTGGCCCGCTTCTTGCTGAGGATCTTGTTCATGGCCGTGGCGCCGGTGGTGAGCGCGGGCCGTATCTCGTGGCGGTAGACGGACTCGGTGACCGTCGTGCCGCTGTGGCCGACCAGGTCGCTGATGTCCTCGATGCGGACGCCGCTGGCGGACAGGATGGACACGAACGAGTGCCGCAGCTCCCGTGGTGCCCAGGTTTCCCCCAGCCCGGCGGCCGTGGTGATGACGGCGAACTCGCGGCGGACCTGCCAGCGGTCCAGCGGAGTGCCGTCCTCCCGGCAGAAGACCAGGTCGTGGTCCTGCCAGTTTCGACCGGCCTGGAGCCGTTCGGCGGCTTGCCGCTTGCGGTGCTCCTTCAGCGCCTCGGTTGCCCTGGTGGGGAGTTTGAGCAGGCGACGGCTCTTGCGGGTCTTGGTGTCACCCTTGGCCCGCACGGACCGATATACGGCCACCGTGCCTGGTCCAGGTCCACCTCGGACCACCGGAGGGCTCGTGCCTCCTCGGTGCGGACCCCGGCCAGCAGGGACACGACCACGTAGGCGGCCAGCCGGTGCTGGCTGCCCGGGCCCTGCCTGGTCCAGTAGCTGGACGGCCTGGTCCAGGGTCATGGCCTTGGACGGGCGGCCTTCCTGGCCCTCGGGGACGAGGATCAGGCTGGCGACGTTGCGGCGGACCTTGTCGCGGGCCTGGGCGTGCCGGATGGCGCGTTCCAGGATCTGGTGGATCAGCCGCAGCGTCCGGCCGGACAGTTCCTCCGCCCGGTCGTCCATCCACGCGTCCAGCTCGTCGGCGGTCAGCTTCTTGAGCCTGGCCGCGCCGAGCTGCGGGATCAGGTGATGGTCCGCCAGCGAGCGGTAGTTGCTGACCGTTTCCGGGGACTTGCCCTTCATCCCCTGGTCCAGGAAATCGCTGATGGCGTCGGCGACCGTGTAGCCCTCGGCGGCGGTGACCCCGGCTGCTAAATCCTCCACGACCTCGCGGAGCTTGTCCTTGACCTGGGCCTTGGTCCGGCCCTTGCGCTTGACCCGCTGGCGTCTGCCCGCGGCGTCGAAGCCGAGGCTGATCGCGCCGGTGTAGCCGTCTCCTTCTGGGTAGATGGTGGCCTCGTACTTCCCAATGATCATTTTCATCGGTCTTTCCTCCTAATGGTGTGCCTGGTCTGGTCCTACCGCGCCGTGCCGACGTTGTGGTGGCCGTCGCGGTGGCTGGGCGGAGTTTCGAGGGAGGCGACGAACTCGGCCAGGTGCCGGTCGGTGATCCGGCGCAGCTTGCCGATCTTCATGCTGCGCAGCTGGCCGGTACGGAGCAGGCAATAGACCTTGTCCCGCCCGATGTGCAGCATCTCCGCTACCTGCTCGACCGTGTAGGCCTGCACGTCATGTCGCCTCTTCCCTGCTTCTCCGGGTGTTGCTTCGCACGGTGGCCGCTGGCGTGGCGGGGTCACCGGGTGGGTCCGCGTGGCCGGGATGATGCGGGACCGCGCGAGGCTCTTGGCCCGGTCGCGGTCCAGGCGGGCTGGTACGCCCCAGGAGTGCGGCGAGCGGCGGCGGCCCAGGGCGAGACCGGGAAGTCCTCGGCGGCCAGCCGCGCCGACCGGGCGGCCCGGGTCTCCGTCCGCCGGGCGTACCGTTGCGTTCGGCGTGCAGGTGCTCCGCGGCCCGGCGCGCGGCGGTGGCCTGCGCGGCGTGCCGTTGCGCCTCCCGCAGCTCGATGATCGCCTCCACCAGCGCGACCAGCTGAGTGACCAGGTCAGTGTGGGCGCCTGCGGGGTTCTGGCCGAGGAGCGCGGCGTGGGACATCAGCCGGGCCGTCTGGCGCAGGCTGGTGCCCGCCGGGGTCGGCCGGGGTATCCGCGCGTAGGGGACCCGGGCGGCGCGGGCGTAGGAGTCGGCGGCCTGGCGGATCACCCGGCTGCCCAGCGCGGCCGCCGCCGCGTGCAGCGTGTCCGACGCCGCCCAGGCCACGTCTGCGGCGACCGCCGGATCGGTCGCGGCGCACAGCCGGATCTGGTCGCGGGCCTCGTGGGCGGTGCGGGCCGCGTGCTCCCAGATCGCGTTCCGCTCCTCCGGGGTGAACTGGGCGCGGGCCTGACCTGGCGTGCTGGTGCCGTCCCAGCGGGCGCGGAGCTTGGGCAGGCTCAGGTCCGCGGCGAGCTTCCCGCCGCTGAACCACACCGGTCCCCCGGCCCGGGCGGTGTCGCCGGCCAGCGCGACGGCGTAGCCGGTGAGCTGGCCCGGGTTGCGGGTGCTGTACCGGGCGCGGACCTGCACGCCTGCCTCGCGGAGGCGGGCGAAGAATTCTTCCTCGCTGCCCGCTCCGGCCGCCGCGGTGGCTGACCGCCCGCCGGAGCGTGATCCGGGGCGCTTCGGGCCGTCCCTGCCGGCGGGCCTTCTCGTGCTCCGCGCGAGTGGGACGGCGTCCCGCGGTGCGGTCGCCCGGTGCAGTGCGCCGCAGGCCGTGCCGTTCCTCGGCGGCCTGGCAGGCTTCGCGGACCCGGTAGTAGTCGTTCCAGAACTGGGGCCGTGTCCCGTCCTGGCGGGCCAGCGTCCCCACGATGTGGATGTGATCCGGGGCGTGCCGGACCGCGACCCAGCGGACCGCCTCGTCGTCCTGGCCGTACGGCGCGAGCCCGGTCCGGCCCATGATGTCCCGCGCCAGGTGCCCCCACTCGGCATCGGACAGCATCCGGTCCCCCGGCGCGGCCCGGACCACGCAGTGCCACACGGGGCGGTCCAGTCCCCGCGGGCCGAGGGCGGTGTGCGGCTGGGTGAGCAATCCGGTGAGCCGCCGGAAGTCACGGCGCCCGCTCGCGCGGATCGCTGGCTCCAGTTCGGCCGGGTCCCGCCATCCGGCGACGAGATGCGGGTCGCGGTGTTCCTCGCGGCGGCCTGGCCCGTACAGGTACCGGATCAGCCCGGCGGGCTGCTGGCCGCGGAGCACCTTGCCGATCACCGCAGCCGCCTCCGCACCGCCTCGGCCGCCGCGTCCAGCCGCTGCGCCCGCCGCGCGCACTCCGCCGCGTAGGGCAGCAGCTCCCCCGGCCGCTGCCCGGTCGCGTTCAGCTTCGCCACCGCCTGGTTCAAGTTGACCCCGATCCGCCGGACCAGCCCGGCCGCGCGGATCAGCTCGGTCAGCGCCTGCCGGGCCGGCGCATCGGCCGGGTTCATCAACCCCCGCGCCGCCGCCAGCGTCGCGTGGGCCGCGTAGGCGCCCTTGGCCATCCCGGCCTGCGCGGCAGCCTCGCCCACTTCGCCGTACTCCTCCTCGGTGAGCCCGAACCGCACGCTGCGCACCCGCCGGACGGGCTGCCGGGACCGCCGCCGCGACCGCGTCCCGGTCCTCCGCGGCCCGCTCCGCGTCCCCGTCATGCCATCCTCCGTCGCTGGCGCCCACACCGTGCCATTCGCTGCCGGGCAATGATTCCCCGCTGCCACCTGATGCCATTTAATGCGCTCTTTCCCCTGTCTGGCATGACAGCCATTATGAGCACCGAGACCGCGCCCGGTCTACCATTAACGTGCCGACAGCGAATATCTTGCTTCCTGTAATGCAGCGGCAGCTTCACTGACGCCAGCTGAGACTCAAGCCTGCCTGCCTCCCAGCAGTCGGATGGCACCCTGACAAGCAAGGATGCCCGAGATGGGAGACCCCATGCGCCGAGGATCGTGCCATCGGTCCTGCTTTCCCGGCGTCGGCGAGAAGGGACCAGGAGGAGTCCGCAGGAGTTCATACAAGTTCATCGCGATTAAGCCTGACGCTTATTCATCGGCAGTGACGCAAATAGCCGGAGACTGCCATCCCATACCGCCTTTCTAACCTGTCCCCTGGGCCACGGCTGCACGCGTACGCTGACCCCATGAGCGCCGAGCGCGAGGAACTGCGCCCCCTGATCCAGGAACTGCCCAAGGAAGAGGCCCCAGCTGCCCTCGGCGCTCTGTGGCCTCGCCTCCGCGCCGGGAAGAACCGGGCCTGGCCGCCTGCCTGGTTCGGTGCCGCCCAGGGCCATACCTCTGACGCAGCGCCCGGACCGAGGAACGGCTTCAAGACCGCTTCGGTCAAATCTGATCATCAGCGAAACGGCCTGCCGATCTCACCATCAGGCCCGTCAGGCCGACGACGGCCAAGGTCCCTGTCCTTCCGGGGTCGGGCATGGCGCGGCCCCGGCCAGGGGACGGCCTGGCCGGGGCCGCGGGTCACAGCACCAATGCCCGCTGCTAGGGCATCGGCCAGACTCGAAGCTCCCGCGGCACCGGCCGTGCGGCGTAGTCCGCCTGGATCTCGCGGCCGAGTTGCTCCAGGTCGGGCGCGTGGACCTGGGCTCCGTTGTCCCGGCGCTCGGCGTGATATAGGCCGTTGGCGTAGCTGATGATGTACCCCTCGCCCCAGTTCCAGATCAGTTTCCCGATCGCCGCTGCGTCTCCCTCGTAGGCGCTCACGCTTGATCACCACCTGCCGCCCGCCCCAGCCACTCCCCCGCTTGCCTGACTTCATCAGCCAGCACATCTAGCTGGCGGGCCAGTTGCGGGAGCGGCGCGCTGCCCTGATCATCCAGCCGCTTGGCGATGATCCCCAGATCCAGCAAGCACTGGCTGATCGTGCCGCGCGCAGCCTCCCGGGTGGTTAACCGCCTGACTTAGGCGTACTGCGAGAATCCATCCAGCCACCTCCAGCTAGGTGGTCAGGGCGCGGCCCAGTGCTCTCATCACCGGCCGCGCCCGCCTGCCATATGGGCAAGACCCAGCTTAGATCAGGTTCACCGGGTTAACCAGGTTAACCCTCATAACATGCCTGACCAGGTGCGCAGGTATGAATGTGATCATGAGCAGCGGGATAGACCCGATGAGCGGCGAGCCCGTCTACCGCCAGCTGGCCGCCATCATCCGGTCCAAGATCGAGTCCGGGGAGTACCCGCCCGGCGCCCCGCTGCCCTCGGCCAAGTCGATGTCCCAGGAGTACGGCATCTCCGTCGGCGCCGTCACCCGCGCCGTAGACGTCATCCGCGCAGAAGGCCTCGCACGCACGGTGCCAGGCCGTGGCGTCTGGGTCCTCCCACGCTCATAACGCTAGGCCGCCCGTTTTCCGTAGGACTTCAGTGCCACTTTCATCGTCTTGATAGCGACGAGCGAGCCGTAAGTGAGCAGCGACACGCTGCCCGTGATCCGGGCCATCGCGATCCCCGGCGTTGGCCCCGGTAGGACTACCCTCTCCGTATAACCGAGAGTTCCGCGCAAGTCGCCATGCGCCAGAGCAGAACAGGTTTTCCAGAGAAACAGTTGCATAGCGCTGCCCCAAGAGAAGCGCGAACCGGCCGCCTCGACGATGGTCCCGTAGTCGGGCCTCTTCCTGATCGCCTTCTGCTTCGCATTGATCTGATCCTGGTCAGTTGTTGCTGGCGGAAGCAGATCGGTCAGTTTCTTGAGCCGATCATCCTTGCTCTTCCCAGGCGGCACTCCCATCAGTTCACGGACCTGCGCCTGCGCGCTCGATTCTGCCCATTCGAGCCGGAGCCGCCGTAGCAACCTCTCGTCTGCATCGTCAGATTCCAGCATCCACATCGCGCGACTTGCGTTTTCCAGCGCTCCTCGTACAAGGGAGAACTGACCGTGCGTGTGGATCTTCGCCTCGACACGATCGGGGGCAGTTGCGTGGAAGAGGCTGTCCCGCAGAACGGCGAGATGGCTCACCCCGGCAAACATCGCAGCCCAGACAGCATGACTCACCTGGTAGGGATTCGCGCGGCGATCGTCATAGGCGAGATCGCTGCCCGCCACTAGCTGCGGTGGTGGGCTACTTGTCAGCGTCACCCAGCCGGGCACGATCTCCAGCGCCTGGCCCAAGATGCGAAGCTGCTGCTCTTCATCGGGGCTCACCCGCCGAATCTAGCCGAAACCCGGGCCAGCCTGGTTACGCTAAAGGGGCGGCGTGGTCACACCTGCCGTCCGATGTCTACGCGTGTTGGCCGTCAGGTGATAACCGGACATTCAGCGCCCGTCGCATTCTGAGGTCCAGTGGGGGCGGTCGTAGACTGTTGTACGTGACGGCGGCCCATGACTATGACGATCTTCACCACCTGGTGGACCGGCTCAGCCCGCGCCAGGCGGAGCGGTTGCGCCTCCTCGTGGCCTCCGACCCTGACTTTGCCCCGGCCGCGCACCCAGAGGTTGGCGACAACCAGCGGCAGGAGCGGCACCTGTCCATCATCGGGATCTGGGATTCCGGCCGTGGCGACCTGTCCGAGCAGCACGACGAGATCATTCGCGAGCGGCTGAAGCGCCGCGCATGAGCCTGCTGCTCGATACCGGGCCACTCGTCGCGGCCATCGACCGCTCCGACAAGCACCATGCCCGCTGCGCTGCCCTGCTGGAGTCTGCCGGGCGGCCGTTACTGGTGCCCACCACGGTCCTGGTCGAGGTGTGCTGGCTGCTGGAAGAGCGGCCCGACATCGAGTCGATGTTCCTGGCCTCAGTTGCCGGGGGTGAGTTCGAGCACGTCACTGTCACCGCCGACGACCTTGCCCGCATGGCCGAGCTTGTACGCACTTATGCCGATCTGCCGCTCGGCGCAGTTGACGCATCCGTCGTCGCCGTCGCCGAGCGACTCGGGCTGAGGGATGTGGCCACCTTGGACCGGCGGCACTTCACCGTGGTCCGTCCCAAACACACCACCGCGCTGAACCTGCTGCCATAGACACGAGCCCGTGGGGAGCCGGTGGGGCCGCCATACCGGGTCGGCGAGCGGATAGCAGAGGCCAGCGTCAGTTGCTGGCGTTGAGGGGCTGTATCCGGTCGAGCGCGGCACCCAAGCGGTCTTTACCGGCCTGCAGGTCATAGTGGACCTGCAGGTTCATCCAGAACCACTCCGAGGTACCGAAGCAGCGGGCCAGCCGCAAGGCCATGTCGGCCGTAACGCGGCGCCGCCCATGGACGATCTCGTTGATTCGCCCGGCAGGCACGTCCACCGCCCTGGCCAGCTGGTGCTGGCTCACCCCGAGCGGTTCCAGGAACTCAGCCAGCAGGATTTCGCCGGGATGCACCGGTGGCATGATCAGACCGGTCACCATCAGGCCCTCCCAGAAACGCGACACGCTGCTGACGCAAGACGTTACTGGGAAGCTCACCGGCCCGAAGTCCGTCCAGCCGGCGACTGCGGCCCGGCCGATCAGGGCCGCTACCGCCTGGGCCCCTGGCCACGGCGAGACGTGATGGTGGGCCTGACCAGCGGGCCGGTTGAGCAGCTCCTGACGGAGGGCGACTACGACCGGGTCGTTGCTGTCGCGCCCGGTTTCCAGCAGCTCGGTGACCGTTAGCGCGGTGATGGCCTGGTTGCGGTCGAAGAACCGCGGCCAGTAGCTGACCTCCCACCAGCCACCGGCCCGCTCGGTGGCGGTCGCGACGATCCGGCCGTCGATCTCCAGGTGCATGATGCCTTCGCCGATCCTGATCGGCATGAGGAGCCCTCTCCCGCCCCAGGGGAGCCACAGACGAGCCGTACGGGAGCCAATGGCGGGCCGGAAACCCGGCATATCCGGCACATATGACGGTCCGTCAAGGAATCCGGGGAGCCAATCACGGGAGCCAATGCCCGCTGACTCCCCCGGACTCGCCGCGACCCCTCGGGGCGAATCTGCAGGAGGAGGCTCCCCGCCCGACTCCCTCAGACCGGCCCAGACACCCGATTCGTGCCTGGGGGTCAAGGGGTCGCCGGTTCAAATCCGGCCGTCCCGACGCAGGTCAGAGGCTTGATCGACGATCTTGCCTTGGTTTCGGGGACCACGTTGGTCTCCATGACGTGGTGTGGCGCACATTGACCGCGAGTCAAGCGACCGATCCTGTCCTCCATGCGCGCAGATGCTGCTATCAGCGCATGCTCAGGCGGAATAGGCAGCCCGGTTTGCCTGTCAGCGCGCATGAGTCCGGCCGGGTGACCTCCCGATCGGTACGCAGCGGCTAGCCCTCCGGTCGATCCAGGCCAGATTGCCGGAGATGATCGTTCTCGTCACGTGACGTGATGAGTCCAAGCGTCGCCGCTGCGGGTGGGTCTGATCACTTGGGGTGGCTTTCAAGCTGCGCGCGAACGGGAGGTCCGGACGGGATGCCGCCCCCGCTGTGGGCGGCGGCTCGCCGGTTAGGGCTGCAGGTAGCGCAGGACGGCGAGCACCCGGCGGTGGTCGGCGTCCGATGGTGGCAGGCCGAGCTTGCTGAAAATGTTCGCGATGTGCTTCTCGACAGCCCGCTCCGAGATCACGAGGGTCCCGGCGATCGCGCTGTTGGACCGGCCTTCGGCCATCAGAGCCAGCACGTCGCGCTCTCTGGCCGTGAGGGAACTGAGCCCGATGTTGCGGCGGCTGGCGCGCAGCAGTTGCGTGATGACCTCCGGGTCGAGGGCGGTACCGCCAGCCGCCACCCGGCTCAGCGCCTCAACGAATTCCTCGACGTCGCCGACCCGGTCCTTGAGCAGGTACCCGACCCCCGCAGCACCGCCACCGCACCCCGCACCGAGCAGGTCGGCGGCGTACCGGGTCTCGATGTACTGGGAGAACACCAGAACGCCGACCTTGGGGTAGTCGCGGCGTATGGCAATCGCGGCGCGGAGGCCTTCGTCGGTGTAGCCAGGCGGCATCCGCACGTCCACCACCGCGGCGTCCGGGCGGTGCTCGGCCACTGCGGCTAGCAGGTCGCCGGCGTTGCCTACGGCGGCGGCGACCTGGTGGCCGCTGTCGGCCAGAATTTCGGCCAGGCCGGCCCGCACTATGGCCGAGTCTTCGGCGATCACAATCCTCATCGGGGCTCCGGTTCGGTCACGCGTGGGACGGCAACTCAACAGTGACCACGGTGGGGCCGCCGGGCGGGCTGGTGAGCTGCAGCCTGCCGTCTACCGCCTTGATCCGCTCGGCGAGCCCGGCCAGCCCGCCGCCGGCCTCGACCCGGGCGCCGCCGCAGCCGTCGTCGCTGACCCGCACCCGCAGCTGCAGACCGGGCACGTGGACTGCCTCCAGCGTGGCACGCCGGGCGCCGCTGTGCTTGGTGACGTTGGTGAGCAGCTCGGCGGCGCAGAAGTAAGCAATGGTCTCGATCGCTGCCGATGGGCACCCGGGCATATCGAGGACCAGCTCGACGGGCAGATCGGTGCGCGCGGCGAGGGTGGTGAGCGCGACGCCCAGGCCCTGGTCGAGCACTGGGGGTGGATGCCATGGCAAAGATCACGCAGCTCAGCAATGGCCTCCCTGGCGCTGCGGTGCGCGGCGGTGACCAGCTCCAGGACCCGGTCGAGGTCGGCCTGGCCGGTCCCGTCGGTCATGCCGCCGAGCTTCTTCCTGGCCAGCCCGAGCTTCATGGTGACGGCGACCATCTGCGCCTGCGCGCCGTCATGCAGGTCCCGCTCGATCTGGCGCAGTCTCGCGGCCGAGTCGTCCACCAAGTGGGCCCGGGACTGCTCCAGCTCCCGCACCCGGTGGACGCTGTCTTGCTGCAGGCGGTAGACGGTCCAGAAGATCAGCGCCGCCCCCGCCAGCGGCAGCACCGCCAGCCACGTCAGCGGCCCCAGCTGGCCGGCGAAAGCGATCAGGGCAACACCAAGGACGACGTTGAAGATGCCGCAGGCAATACGCACACCCACCCACAGCCGGGGACGACGGTACTCCCATGACCTGACCAGGAACCTCATCAAGACTGATCGCGAGGCAGGGATGCTGTCAGCCGGTGCGTGCATCGCGTTACCTCCCGCCTCCTGCCCGGAGGGACCGGCAGGAGGTGCAACTGTGCCGTCCCGCCCCCGGGCGGGCGAGACGGACCGCTGGCCAGTCACCCGAGTGGGACTGTCGCCGTTGTTCACGAAACACTCCGCTTCTGACCCAAGGATCCGCCAAGAACTCGCGCGCGGCGAGCACTCCAGGCCGACGCAAAACCGGACCTCATCTGCTGGCACCGTCCGCGACCAGCTGCCAGCGAAGCCTCTGCCCAGCCAACGAGGCTCATCACGCTCCTAGATGCGCCAGCTAGCTCTGCACTGCCTGCAACGGTAGGCGGTCCAGAAGATCAGCGCCGCCCCCGCCAGCGGCAGCACCGCCAGCCACGTCAGCGGCCCCAGCTGGCCGGCGAAAGCGATCAGGGCAACACCAAGGACGACGTTGAAGATGCCGCAGGCAATACGCACACCCACCCACAGCCGGGGACGACGGTACTCCCATGACCTGACCAGGAACCTCACCGGGGCTGATCGCGTGGCAGGGATGCTGTTAGCCGGTGCGTGCATCGGAATGCCTCCTGTGAGTTGCGGTGCCCGGCCACTCCGGTCACCTGTATCTCAATGCTTGCCGCGCACCGGGCAGGCGAGCCACCGTGTGGGCACCCGAATCCTGAGGTACGGCTAGCACGGTCCCGTGCCCGCCACGGTGATGCCCTCTACGTGGCTGAACTTCCTGCACGCGCTCGGACGGACGTGGGACCACGCCACGGTGCGGGACGTGGAGGCGTTCAAGCACTGGCGGCTGACCGACCCGTCTAATGACGGGCGGATCGCGCCGACCAGCTTCGATACCGACCGGGCCGCGCTGAAGACGTTCTACACGTGGGCGGCGGCCCGGTTCAGCGTGCTAACCCGGTGCCCGCCGTGACGAGCGCGGGGCGGCGGCCCGGCCACCGGGACGATTACTTCCTCTCCCTTGGCCGCGGCGGGCGCGACCCGCTGCGGCCCGCCGGGCCCGGCGGCGGCAGGTGAAGTGGATGCTGCGGCCGGCGTTCGAGCAGTGGCGCGACGTTGGCCTCCGCGGCTACGGGTTCGACGGACTGCGCCGACCGGGCTGGCGCGGGGCGAACGAGGACCGGGACGCCGCGTTCGTCGATGGCCTGTACGGCACGGGCCTGCGGCTGGCGGAGTGGGCCAGCGTTCTGGACGCCGAGCTGCCCGCCCACGCCTCGGCGGGCGGGACGCGGTTCCCGAAGGCGTGCCTGTCGGCGGCGTGCATAAAGGGACGCAGGGAGGGCCGGGAGTGCCGGATCTCGCGCAGCGTCCTGCGCTCAGTCGCCCCCTACCTCGACCCGGTCGAGGGATCGCGCGCCGAGGCCGTCCGCCGTGAGCAGCGCGCGGGCCGGTACGACGGGTTGCCGGGCACCCGGATCATGGCCGGGTACCACTGGCGCCGCCGGACGCCGGCGGTCGAGACCGGAGACGGCGTCCGCCACGTGCCGGCGGGGCCCGGGCACGGCTACGGGGCCCGTCCGGGGCGGATTCTGGGCCGTCGCTGGCAACTATTCTCCAGGAGAGTAGGACAACTACTACCCGAGAGACTACTCATGAGGTAGTCTCTCGGGTATGAGTGTTCCGCTGACGCTGTTGGGGCTGCTTGAGCGCGGGCCCAGCCATGGGTATGACCTGAAGCGCGACTACGACGCTTACTTCGGGCAAGGGCGGCCGCTGCGCTACAGCCAGGTGTATGCCACGCTGTCGCGGCTGGCCAGGGACGGGAAGGCCGTGGCCGGGCCCGTCGAGCAAGGGGCCGGGCCGGAACGGCGCCGGTACATCATCACCGACGAGGGCGTCGCCGACGTGGAGAAGTGGCTCGCCGAGCCCGCGCCGCCGGAGCCCGACCTGCAGAGCGAACTGTTCGCCAAGGTCGTGCTCGCGCTCATGCTCGGCAAGCACGCCGACAACTACCTCGACGTCCAGCGGGCGGCGCACCTGCAGCGGATGCGCGAGCTCACCGAGTTCAAGCGGCAGGGCGGCACCCTCGACGTGCTGCTCGCCGACCACGCCCTCTACCGCCTGGAGGCGGACCTGCGATGGATCGACCACACGGCGGCGCGGCTGGATATGATCGCGCGGACAGTGCAGGGCCAGTCATGACTCCCGATCGGGGCGCCGCTGGGAACAGCGCCGCGAACCTCAGTGTCACGGGACACGGGCACGGCGTGTCGGGGAAGTTCATCGAGGCCGTCGATCTGTCGCTGTCGTTCGGCAGCACGCCGGCGCTGCGCGGGGCGTCGCTCGGCGTCGCCAAGGGCGAGATCGTCGCCGTCATGGGGCCCAGCGGGTCCGGGAAGTCGACGCTGCTGCACTGCCTGGCCGGGATCCTGGTGCCTTCCTCGGGGGAAGTGCATTTCAACGGGATGCGGCTCGACCGGCTCAGCGACGACAAGCGCAGTGCGCTGCGGCGGGACCGGTTCGGGTTCGTGTTCCAGTCCGGGCAGCTCGTGCCCGAGCTCACCGCCGAGGAGAACGTCGCGCTGCCGTTGCTGCTGTCCGGCATGCGGCGCGGGCCAGCGATGGCGGCGGCGCGCACGTGGTTCCCCACGCTCGGGCTGGATGGGCTCGAGTCCCGGCGGTCCGGTGAGCTGTCCGGCGGGCAGGCGCAGCGCGTCGCGCTCGCCCGCGGCCTGGTCGCTGAGCCCGAGGTGCTGTTCGCCGACGAGCCGACCGGGTCGCTGGACTCGGTGTCCGGCGAGCTGGTGATGAACCTGCTGGTGAGCGCGGTCCGCGAGCAGGAGACCACGGTCGTCCTGGTCACCCACGACGCCCGGGTCGCCGCGTACGCCGACCGCGAGGTCGTCGTGCGGGACGGCACGGTCGGCACGCTCACCGGGGCAAAGCCATGAGCGCGGCAACCTCGATCGAACGGGACACGAGCACGATAAGCACGGTTACGGTGGCGAAACTGTGAGCGGGGTTGGCACGATCGAACGGGACGCTAGCCGTTCCGGTATGAACGGGCCTGGCACAGTCGGGCTTGGGCTGCGGCTGGCCGTGAACGGGGGACGCGAGGCCGTTACCCGGCTGGTCATCCTGGCGGTCGCGGTCGGGCTCGGCGTCGGGCTGCTGCTCACCGCAGTGGCCGCGACCAACGCGGTCACTTCGTGGAACAACCGGCACGCGTGGTTCTGGACCGGCACCCAGTGGGCGGCGCCGGGGCCGGCTACGGGGGTCGCGCCGCTGTGGTGGCACCCAACCAGCGACATCTATGACGGCCAGACGATCGGCCGCTTCGACGTCGCGGCCACCGGCGCTTCCTCGCCGGTGCCGCCGGGGCTGTCCCATGACCCGGCGCCGGGCACGTACTACGCCTCGCCCGCGCTCGCGGCGCTGCTGCGGTCCGTTCCGGCGGACCAGCTGGCTGACCGCTACCCGGGGCACCTGGCCGGGATCATCGGCGACGCCGCGCTGCCCTCGCCTAACTCGCTCGTCATTGTCGTCGGGCGCACCCCGGCGCAACTGGCGACGGCCGTGGGCAGCGTAAAGGTGACCGCTATCGCGACGACCGTGCCGGCCCACCCCGGCGGGAATGTCACGATTTCCCCCGCCAGGAAGGGCCATCGGCCGCAGCTCCCGCCGAACTTTAACCCCAACGGGCTCAAGTACACGCCGGCCGACACCGGCATACCGGCGAGCGGCACCGACCTGATCCTGTCCGTCGTCGCGCTGGCGATCCTGCTGCCGGTACTGATCTTCATCGGCACCGCGACCCGGCTGTCGGCCGCCCGCCGGGAGGAGCGGTTCGCGGCGATGCGCCTGGTCGGCGCGACCCGCACGCAGGTGTCCGCGCTCGCGGCGGTGGAGTCGACCGCGGCGGCCCTGCTGGGCGTGGCCGCCGGGTTCGCGATCTTTTTCGGGCTGCGCATCCCGGTGGCGGGCATCCCGTTCGTCGGCCAGCCGTTCTTCCCCGGCCAACTGACGCTCAGCCTGTTCGACGTCATCGTCGTCGCGGCCGGCGTGCCGGTGGCCGCCGCCGTGGCAGCGCGACTGGCGCTGCGCCGAGTGAACATCTCCCCGCTCGGCGTCACGCGCCGGGTGACGCCGAAGCCGCCTGGTGCCTGGCGGGTGGTGCCGCTGCTCCTCGGCCTGGCTGAGCTCGGCTTCTGGGCGGCGCACGGGCACCCGGCCTCGATCCAGGGGCAGATCCAGGCGTTCGTGACCAGCTTCGCGCTGATCATCATCGGGCTGTTCATCGCCGGGCCGTGGCTCACCATGGCCGCCGCGCGGCTCATGGCCCGGTGGACCAGCCGCCCCGGCACGCTGATCGCCGCCCGGCGCATCGGCGACGACCCGCGGGCCGCGTTCCGTTCCGTCAGCGGCCTGGTGCTCGCGCTGCTGGTCACCACCGTCGCGACGATCGCGATCACCACCCAGGACGCCAAGGACCCCACCAGGTTCGGCAACATCGCCGAGTCGCACGTGCTGACCGCGCAGATATCAGCGTCGAATGCGGTCGCCCTGGGCAGCGCCCCGGGAGTGCGGTCTGGCACCGCGGGCCCGGGGCCGGCCGCGCCCGCCGCGCCGCTCGCCGCCCAGCTGAGTGCGGTGCCCGGCGTCCAGGGGGTGCTCGTGGTGCGCGCGGTCCCCGGGCTGACGATCCCTGGCCGTTTCGAGAACCTCGGCGTCAACGCGTTCGGCTTCAACACCGACGGCAGCGTCACCCCGGTCCCGGCCGGCGTGGTCTCGTGCGCGCAGCTCGCGACCGTGCCCGCGCTCGGCCGCTGCCCGGCAGGCGCGGCAACGGCCGAGTTCCCGGCGGACGGCTTCAACGGTCCCCTCGGCTTCAACTCGAACGTGGACACGTACACCTGGCCGGCCGCGAATGTGCCGGTCGCCGGCCTGCCCGCCCTCGGCGTGGACGGCATCAACGTGGCGACGAACGGCGCCACAGCGACGGTCGAGCGGGCGCGGACGCTGCTGGAGGTGAGCGTTTACCCGACGGTCTCCCCGCCGTCCACGTACGCCGACATCGCCGCGCAGGACAACTCGCGGAACTCCGGCTACCAGCAGCTCGCCAACGTGGTGATCCTGGTCAGCCTGGCGATCGCCGGCTGCACGCTGGCGGCGGGCATCGCGGCGGGGCTCGCGGAGCGCAAGCGGCCGTTCAGCCTGCTGCGGCTCACCGGCGCGCGGCTGTCCACGCTACGCGGCATCGTCGCGCTGGAGGGCGCGGTCCCGCTGCTGACGGTGGCGGTTGTGGCGATCGGGACGGGCTTCGGCGCCGCCGCGATGTACGCGACGGAGGCGCAGAACCGCCCGATGGTCGCGCCGGGCCTGGCGTACTACCTGCTGACCGTCGGCGGCATCATCGTGTCCCTGGCGATCATCGCGGCGACGTTCCCGATCCTGACCCGCATCACGGGCCCGGAGGTAGCCAGAAACGACTAACGGGAAGGCCGGCGGCCACGTGTCTTCGCTTAGCCGCCGGTCTTCGCTTATTTCCGGCCACTGACATTCGAGGCAATCCACGCGCGGCGCGCGGCATTTTTCCGCTCTTGGATTCCCGACAAGTCAATCCCGATAGGTGACTTGACAAAGTGAACGCGTACCCCGCGGAGCGCCGCTACCAGCGGGTCATCGCTATCACGTCCGCTCTCCAGGAGCTCGGTGACCGTCAGCGCGGTGATCGCCTGGTTGCGGTCGAAGAACCGCGCCAGCGGGTGACCTCCCACCAGCCACCGGGGCGCTCGGTGGCCGTCGCGACAATCCGGCCGTCGAGCTCCAGGCGCATAATGCCGTCGCCGATCCTGATCGGCATGGGGAACCCTCTCCCGCCCCGGGGAGCCATAGACGAGCCGTACGGGAGCCAGCAACGGGCCGGAAACCCGGGTGCCGCGCCAGCGGGGATCGACGCGGGCGCCGAGCCCGGTCGCGGCGGCGGGGGACAGGCCGATCCCGGCGCCCGCCGCGGCCACGCAACCCGGCAGCGCCCACGGGGTCGTGGCCGCCCAGATCAGCGCCGGGCCGGCGATGGCGATCTCGGCGAGCCCGGTTGCGGTTACGCGTTGTGGCCGCGGCTGGCGCCGCCCCGGAGCGGCCTCGGGCGATGATGGCGAGACTGAACGGCGGCAGCGTCGCGGCAACGGCAAAAGGGCTGCGGCCCCGGGTGACTTGTAGGTAAGTAAAGGGTGGCCATTGGATGGCCGCAATCGGCTAAGCTTTCAAATGGTGCTACCCGTTCAGGCCCTTGACCCCGGTGGGCTCTGGCCATAGCGTGACCAATCGAATTTGTATCGCCTGGCGAGCCGCCCGGCAGCGCCGGGTGGTGCGGCCAACCGGTGGGACGGAGGCGCTCCATGTCATCGTCATCGCGAACGTTACTCGCTGCCACGGCCGTCGCACTCGCCTGCACGGCTGCGCTGGCCGGCATTCCCAGGGTGGCCCACGCCCAGGCGCAGGCGCAGGCGCAGGGTGCGCCGATCTACCTGAACAGGGCCTATTCGCCGGAGGAACGGGCGGCCGACCTGGTGTCGCGGATGACGCTGGCCGAGAAGGCATCGGAGATGATCAGCAGCCAGTCGGCCGCGATCCCCCGGCTTGGCGTCGCCGCCTACGGCTGGTGGAGCGAGGCCCTGCACGGTGTGGCCCGCGAGGGGACGCTTAACAACGCCAACCCGCCGGTGCTGATCAACACGACGTCGTACCCGATGCCCCTCTCGCTCGGGACGACCTGGAACCGGGACCTGATGTACCGGGAGGCGACCCAGATCTCCGACGAGGCCCGCGAGGTAGCTCCGAACAACACTCTCGACCTGAACTACTACTCGCCGACCATCAACCTGTCCCGCGACCCCCGCTGGGGACGCAACGACGAGACCTATAGCGAGGACCCGTATCTCACCGCCGCGATCGCCTCGCAGTTCGTGGACGGCATGGAGGGCAAGGACCAGAACGGCAACCTACTGCCGCAGGCCGAGGGGTACCTGAAGACGGGGACGACGATCAAGCACTTCGCCGCCAACAACAGCGAGTTCAACCGGCTCACCGGCTCCTCGGACATGGATGAGCGGACGCTGCGCGAGTACTACACCGCGCAGTTCAAGGGCGTGATCCAGCAAGCCCACCCGAGCTCGATCATGAGCGCCTACAACGAGGTCAACGGGGTGCCGTCCCCGGCCAACGTGCACCTGATCGACACCCTGGCGCGCGAGACCTACGGATTCAACGGCTTCTTCACCTCGGACTGCGACGCGATCTACATCATGCAGGCCGGGCACCACTGGCAACCCCCGGGATATCCCACCCCCGTTGACCCGGTCAGCCGGGGCGCGTTCGCCAACTCGGCCGGTGAGGACCTCGAGTGCCAGCAGGGCTACCACGACGCGTACAACTACGCGAACACGACCCCGGCCGCGATTGCCGACGGTATCCACACCCAGACGGACACCTATAACGAGAACGACGTGGACACGTCGTTGGTACGGCTGTTCACCGCGCGGATCCGGCTCGGCGAGTTCGACAACGAGAACCGGATCCCGTGGGTCCGCCAGGCCCGTCAGCAGCTCGCCCCGGGTACCTGGGTGAACTCTGACGCCAACGACGCCGTCACCGAGACGCCCGCGCGGCTGGCGCTGGCCCGGCGGGTCGGCGACCAGAGCATCGTGCTGCTGAAGAACAACGTCACGACGAAGAAGGACAGCTCCAAGGGCACGCTGCTCCCGCTCCGGGTGCCGCATTCCGGGCCGTTCCGGGTCGCCGTCATCGGCTACTACGCGAACCCGCCGCAGATGTATCTCGGCGGCTACTCCAGTGACCAGGGCCCGCACGGCGTGGCCAAGGAGGTCAACGGCTACCAGGGGCTGAAGAAGGCCATCCAGGCGATCGACCCGCAGGCCACCGTGGACTTCTTCCCCGGGGTGACCGGAACGGGACTGGGCACCGTTGACCAGGCGTCGGTCGATGCGGCCGCGAACTACGACGCGGTCATTGCCTACGCCGGAACCGACGCGAGCACCGCCAACGAAGGCGGCGACCGCGGCACCCTCAACCTGCCCGGCGCCCAGGCGGACATGATCAGCCAGGTGGCCGCCAAGAACCCCAACACGATCGTCTACATGGAGACTATCGGCGCGGTCAACGTCACCAGCTTCGAGCCGCACGTCGCCGCGATGCTGTGGAGCTCCTACAACGGGCAGCGCAAGGGCGAGTCCCTGGCCGACGTGGTGCTGGGTGCCGTCAATCCGAGCGGGCACCTGCCGTTCACCTGGTACCGCGACGACTCGCAGCTGCCGAGCATCGGCGACTACGGCATCCGGCCGTCGTCCACCAGCCCCGGCCGCACCTATATGTACTTCACCGGCCAGCCGTCCTACCCGTTCGGCTACGGCCTGAGCTACGGCAAGTTCCGGTTCTCCGGCATGCACGTCAGTAAGACGCGCCTCGGCGCCAACGACACCCTGCACGTGAGCGCGGACGTCACCAACACCGGGGACGTCCCGGGGGCCGAGGTGGCTCAGCTGTACGCCACCACGCCGAGCGCACCGGCCGCCCTGCAGCGCCCGGCCAAGCGCCTGGAGGGTTTCGCGAAAGTCTCGCTCCGGCCGCACCAGACGGCGCCGGTCAACTTCACCGTCAAGGTCCCCGACCTGGCCTTCTACGACCAGAGCCGGGGCCGGTTCACCGTGGACAACGGCCTGTACGGCATCCAGCTCGGCACCTCCAGCGCCGACATCCGCCAGCACGCGCTGGTCAGGGTCTCCGGCGCGCTGAAGCTGGTGCCGTCGGTCGTCACCGCGAAGCCGGTCGCGGCGGGTGACGCCGCGCAGGGCATCCAGAGCCGCGTGTTCTTCCCGGCCGGCGCCATGGTCGATCCGCAGCTCACCGTCGGGATGGACGACGAGAGCCTGTACGGCTACATCACCAAGGGCGCCAGCACGCCGCTGCCGCCCGGCATGTCGGTCCGTTACCGCAGCAACCGTCCCTCGGTGGTCGCGGTCCGTCCGCCCGCCGCCATCCGCACCGTCCGCAGCGGGGTCGCCACCATCGCGGCCACCGTGACCTACCACGGCGTCAGCAGCTCCACGAGCTTCGTGGTCTACGTGCGGTAGCGCCTTCGCACCGCACAGCCCGAAACCTCTCAAGGAGGCGCAACCATGCGAACCATCCTCTGGCCGCCGCACAGGCGGCGCACTCTGGGAAGCGCCGCCGCGGTGTGTGCGCTGCTTGCTGGTTCAGCCCTGGCCGCCGTGGCGCCGGGCGCCGCACAGGCGGCGGCCCGCCCGGGCCACACCGCCGGAACCCATTCGCGCCCGGCGTTGCCGTCGAGTTTCCACTGGTCGTCGAGCGGCGTCCTGATCAGCCCCAAACCGGACGCCACCCACCCCATCGTGTCGATCAAGGACCCATCCGTGGTGCGCTACCACCACCGCTGGATCGTGTA
The DNA here is from genome assembly GCA_963837515.1 of uncultured Actinomycetes bacterium. Taxonomy (GTDB): domain Bacteria; phylum Actinomycetota; class Actinomycetes; order Streptosporangiales; family Streptosporangiaceae; genus RYN-230. The sequence goes on along the minus strand of CAWINT010000002.1, from coordinate 1,231,915 downwards.
CGCCACCACGGCCAACACCGCCGGGAACTGGAGCCTGGTGGAAATAGACTTCGCCAACTGGTCCCAGGCCGCCGCCGCGCCGCAGCACTTCCTGGACACCAACCCGAACATCGGCACGGGATACCGTGCCGCGCCGGAACTGTTCTACTTCGCGCCGCAGCACTTGTGGTACCTGGTCTACCAGACCGGGCTGCCGTCCTACTCGACCTCCACCAACCCGCTCGACCCGCAATCCTGGTCGGTCCCGAAAAACTTCCTCGACTCCATGCCACCGATCATCGCCAGCAACATCGGGAACGGCTACTGGGTCGACATGTGGGTGATCTGCGACCACGTCAACTGCTACCTGTTCTCCTCCGACGACAACGGGCACCTGTACCGTTCCCAGACCACGGTCGCTGATTTCCCGAACGGCTTCGGGAACACCGTCATCGCCCTGCAGGACCCGAACAGGTACAGCCTGTTCGAGGCCAGCAACGTCTACAAGGTCAGGGGAAACCAGCAGTATCTGCTGGACGTGGAAGCGATCGGCTCCGACGGCCGGCGGTACTTCCGGTCCTGGACGTCGCCGTCGATTGACGGCCAGTGGGCACCGCTGGCCGACACCGAGGCCAACCCGTTCATCCGGTCCAACAACGTGACGTTCGCGCCCGGCGTGACACCGTGGACCGAGGACTTCAGCCACGGCGAGATGATCCGGGCCGGGTTCAACCAGCACCTGGTGATCAACCCATGCCATCTGCAGTTCCTGTACCAGGGCGAGGACCCCTCAGCCAGCGGGGACTACTCCCAGCTTCCCTGGCGGCTCGGGCTGCTCACCCAGACAAACTCAGCCTGCTGACCAATTCACGCCTGACCGTTCCCTGAGCAACCGCACGAGACGAGGATGCCCGCCGGGCTGCTACCGGCGGGCATCCACTCAGTAATTCGCTCGCGGGAGTCTGGCGAGCCGTTTGTTCCACCTCCGCGCACGCCAGATGGCCGAGCATGAGCAGCGTCAAGTGAATGAAACTTGCATTGAGGCTGGACGCAGATCGTCCATTCCGGCGTGTGATCCACTGGTTTCAGGTTTGCCTGCCTGCCCGGTGCTCACCCGAGCTGAACCGGTGAACGGGGCCCGGAAGTACGTCCAGGACGTCCTATCGCCAAGGCCGAGACGATCGGCGTGCTCCATCGCCTGCGGGAGCTGGCCAGCCTCGTGTGCTGGCTCGCCGACCAAAAGTCAGTCCATCACGTTACTTTATGCACCTCATGGCGTGTCTCGGCCTTGGTAGACGTTCAGAAGCATATCCGCAGCGTCCACGATAACTGATGGCAAGATCGTTGATATTTCTCTTACAGTAACAGCCGTGCCGCAAGCTGACGCCACCTGGGCTATCCCCCGGCTGGAACCGGCGACCGCTTGACCCCCAGGACGGTGGGCCAGGAGCCATTGCAGCTCAGGGAGTAAGCACATTTCATCCCGCTTCCCTGGAGCTGTCGGCGGAAGTTGAATATGGCTTCCGTTGACAGGAGCCGTCGATCTGCGGCGATGTGCGCCGGTTCCTGTCTGATAGCCAGGACTTTTGTCGCTGCAGGCAGGACATCTGGGTCTTCCGCGGCCGGATGGGCACCTGAGCAGGATGAAGATGCAGGCATTGTCGGGCAGCAGGAGGTGATCTCGATGGCTGCTTCGCAGGCGTACCCGGTGCGGGTGGATGCGTCGCTGGACGCGCCGCTGTCCCGCTGGTTGTGGCTGGTGAAATGGATCCTGGTGATCCCGCACTACATCGTGCTGGCCGTCCTGTGGGTCTTGTTCGTCGTGCTCAGCGCGGTGGCGATGGTGGCGATCGTGGTCACCGGCCGCTACCCACGGGCGATCTTCGAGTTCAACGTCGGCGTGCTGCGGTGGACCTGGCGGGTGCAGTACTACGCGAACGGCGCGTTCGGCACCGACCGGTACCCGCCCTTCACGCTGGCCGACGACCCCACTTATCCAGCGCACCTGGAGGTCGAGTACCCACAGCGGCTGTCTCGCGGGCTGGCGCTGGTGAAATGGTGGCTGCTGGCCATCCCGCAGTACATCATCATCGCCGTGTTCACCGGCGGCATGGCTTGGACGGGGTGGCGGCTCGGCTACTACGTCGGCGTCGGGGGCGGGGGCGGTCTGGGGCTGATCGGCCTCCTGGCCGTGATCGCCGCGGTGGTGCTGCTGGTGACCGGCCGGTATCCCGAGCAACTCTACGACTTCGTGCTCGGCCTGAATCGGTGGGTGCTGCGGGTGGCCGCCTATGCGGGGCTGATGACCGACCGGTACCCGCCGTTCCGGCTGGACATGGGCGGCCCGGACCCGGGCACCCTGAACCTGCCGCCAACATCGGGGGGCCGGGCCCTGGCTGAGAGGCGGGCGGGCCTCCGGCCGCCGGAACCGCCCGAATAAGTGCGGCAGGAAGCCCGCCTACCGGGGACGGTCCCTCAGTTCCCTAGTAGGGGAAGTGTCAACCATCACCTGGCACGAGACGTCCAGCCTCACCTGGCACTGACACCGCAGGTCTCCGCTGTCAGGCTCCGCTTGATGTGCGACACCGTGGTCTCACTTGATGCGCGAAACTCCCGCAAGACCGCCGAGGTCACCGTGGGATCCGACACCTAGCAGATCACCTTCGACCCCGGGATCACCATCACCGCGCCCCGCACTACCAGCCGGGCTAACCTACTCCGCGCAAGACAGCCCAGGGATCAACCGAATAGCTTGTGCCGATGATCATCTGGATCAATGGCGGGTTCGGCGCGGGCAAGACGACGCTCGCGGAGGAACTGTACCGGCGGCTTCCGGACACGGTCGTATATGACCCGGAGGACGTCGGCCTCATGCCCTGGAAGTGGATGCGGCCCAACGGCGATTTCCAGCATCTGCCGAGCTGGCGGGAACTGGTCGTCGCGACGGCGCTGTCGCTGCGCAGGCACCACGCCGAGACGCTTATCGTCCCGATGTCGCTGATCCGCGATGCCTACCGGGCCGAGATCCTCGGCGGCCTGGCCGACGCGGGCGAGGAGGTCCTGCACGTCTTCCTTGAGGCGGATACCGGCGTGCTCCGGGAGCGGATCAACGCCCGCGTGACTCACCCCGACAACCCGGAGTGGGACCAGGCAGCCCGCGAGTTCGGCATGACCGGCGTGGATTAGATGGTGGCTGCCGCTGCCCGCCAGCCGGGCGGGACGCTCCTGCTGCGCTCTGACAGGCTCACCCCGCCCGAGCTGGCCGACGAGGTGCTGGCCAGGGCCGACTTGCGCCAGGCTCACCGAGACGCCAAGCGGATGCGGCAGGCCAGGTCGCTGGAGTCAAAAGATACCTAGCCCGAGTTTCCAATGATCATGCTCCTTGCCAGGGTGTTCTGCCTGGTCGGGATGGGTTTACGGGGCCGCTGGCGCCTATGACCTAACGGCGGGGGCGTAACGGTCCAGGTGGAAGATCTGGGTGAGTTTGTCCTGGGTGCTGCTGGTCTCGGTGAGCATCCGGCGGGCCTTGGGCCTGCCCCGGGCGGCGGGATAGATCAAGATGGTCTCGCCGATGCCGGCGAGCTGGGCCAGCAGTTCGCGGACTGACATGCGCAGCCCGGCGCGCTGGGCCTGCAGCCGCATCAGGTGCGCGATCTGCTGGGACCGGCAGGCGGCAATCACCCCGGCGGCGGGCCAGTCGTCGTGGTCGGTGATCAGCACGTGCTTGCCGAAGGTCTCCTGTTCCAGCGCGGCGCGCCCGGCGGTGTCGATGGACCAGGCCAGCCGCAGATCCCGGGGGCATCAACGCCTTGCGAATCAGCCAACACGAACACGTTGTGAGGGGGACCAGCCACGCAGGCACCGGCAGCACTTACCACCCTTACCGGGCGGCGATCGCCCTGCTTGGCATCCTCATCGCCTTTCCCGACCTGTCCCCCATCTTCTTCCCGTACCTGCTCCAGGCCAGCTCCTCCAGCTGGCGACAGTTCCTCAAACGGGTCTGCCCCGAGCGCACCGCCGACAAGTGGAGCAGCGAGCTTCTCGGTGCCCTCGCCACTGAAGCGGAGGCTCACCGCTGGACAACTCTGATCAGCGCACTTGAAAAGCTCACCACAGATGCGACCACCGCTGGCCTGCCGCGGCCAGAGCCGCTTGAGGCCTGGGCAGAATGGGGTGGTACCGGTCGGGCGGCTGTCGTTCGAAACCGGACGAAGCGTCATCACTCTAAGCTCTCCGTCAACGCACAGCGGTTAATCGCGCTCGCGCAGGGCCAGACCATCGGTCAGCTGGTCAGCTCCAAGCCTGGTTCCTGTGTGCTGCCAGCGCGTCGACCTCGACCGCATCTGGCAGCTTCCTTGCTGTCGTCGGACCCGTCTACCCCGGCGACGATCACCGGCCGGCCGCTTGCGCGGGCACCTACGCTCAGCCCTCTGCGGCGCCGCCGGACCTGCGGATCCGGTCCAGTTCCTCGCGGACTTCCCTGGCCTCTTCCTCAAGGCCACGCAGGTACTCGGCCAGGTCCTCCTCATCCACGGCGCGGCGCCTGCGCTGCCGCGGACCGTATCCCGGCCCGTACCCCGGCCTGGGCGGCGGTGGCCCGTATCCGTAGTCCCCGTAGTGGCATTGCCACCCGCCACAGTGGTGGCAATGCCCGTAACCACACCATCCGCAGCTCATCTTCGTCTCCCCGCGCGGCCGCCCGGACTGAGCCTGCCTAACCTGGCACCGGCAGAGCGGGCCAGCCAGGGCACATCTTGCTAGTTCCTGTCTCCAGCACATCAGGACGGCACCAGGCCGCTCCAGATGCCGAACGTCCCGCACGCAAAGCCCTTCGCCCTGCCGAACGCACCCGGGAGGGACGGCGGGCATCACAAACCCGTCGGTCACGGGCTAGCATCGGACGGTCAGGTACAGGCACGACATGCCCCGCTCCCTGCCGTGCGCGCGGCAGCAAGCCCTCGCCGCCGGCTCGTATCCCCGAGGGCACCAGAGTCGTGGTCTTCAGCCGGTCTGACAACCGGCAGCTCGGCATCGCCGGGGATCTCCACGGGCGCGCCGCTGACCTCGCCCGGCATCCCCGCGCCCGCGGGACGTGCGCAGGCCGTGGTGTTCCGGTCCCGTGCTGATCAGTAGCGCAGCAGCGCGGCCACCGGGCCCGGCCCGGGTACCTGCTGGGCCGGCACCGCGAAGACGGTTCCCGACCTGAGCAGGGTGTCCACGGCGGCGCGGTCCAGGAGATCTTCATCGCCCAGCTGGAACCGCTCATGAATGATCACGCGGGAGACGCCCGGGGCGACTGTGCCCCACCGCTGCTCTCCCACCGGCACGAAGAGCGTGTCTACCCGGCCCTGCGCCGCGGCCTGCACCACCTCCGCGACACCGGACGCGGCGCCCTGCCCCCGCCCGGCAGCCTGCCGGTAGCGCTGCGCGGCCTGCTGCCGGGCCTGGGCGAAGACTGGCGCCACGATCGCCCATGCGCGCTCGTGCAGGTCGGCGAGCCGAAGCTGCCCGGGGTTGCCGCCGATGCCTTCCCCCAGCACGTGGGGGTAGCGGGTGAGCTGGCGGAACATCGCCTGCTCGTAATCCACGCCGGCCAGCACCAGCGGCGCGGACTCAGTCTTGAGGACCTGCTGCAGCCCGTCGTCCACCTGGCGCAGGAAGCGCTGCAGCAGCACCTTGTCGACCTCGCCGCCGATGCCCTGCCCGTGGAACACCGCCCGTGCCCCCGGCCCGCCGCGCCCGGCGATGTGCAGCCCCAGTTCCTTCTCCAGGTCGTCATACTGCAGCGTCTCGCGCAGGCTGCCTGGCACGTCCGCCAGTTCGGCCTCCTGTATGCCGTGCGGGGTCCCTTCGAACAGCCGCACATCATTCTGGCTCAGGGCCAGCACGAAGAACCGCTGCCCGGCGGCCAGCAGCCCCAACAGCGGCTTGACGTGAAACCGGTCCGCCACCACCACCAGTTCGTCGAACGCCTCCGGCAGCCGGAAGGACCGCGACCAGCCCGGCGCCAGGAACACCGCCAGCCCATCGCTCTGATAGCTCCAGAACCAGCCGCTCGTGAGCAGGTCACGGCCGGGCTCCAGGACCTCCCGCGCTACGGGCGCGCGCAGGCCGGCGGCCACGAGCCGTTCCTCCGCCTCATCCAGCAAGTTCCGCAGCCGGATCGGGTCCTGGCCGCTGTCCGGGGTCATCCGGTGGGTGGGCAGGAACACCGACACACACGACCCGCCACCGTGCCCGATCAGCTCACGCACCTGCTCCAGTTGCAGCAGATCAGCCATTCCGGTCCTCCCCCCCATCGCCTGGCACCTCAGCGCCCGGCTTACATGCTGCCGGTGATCCCGCCCGCAGCTCTGCCCGCAAGCCGGACCCGCCGACACCCAGGCGCACCCGGTGATCGGCCATTGTCCTCGCCTGCGACGGCGGGTTCTTCGGATTAGTCACTGCCTGCTCGGCTGGCTGGCCCTCAGCTCCGCGGCGATCCCCGCTGCCCAGGTATCGATGGCTGGCCAGTCGCGGAAGTCGCCGGCTGGCAGGGCGGCCCGCGCTGCAGGCATATGCCGCACGAACCGCTCAGCCAGCCCGGCCGGCGGCGCGCCCGGGTCATAGGCACCGAAGAAGACCCGCTCACCCCGCGGGTGCAGCAGCTCGGCCAGCTCGCCGAACTCCTTCGGCCGGCTGGTCTCCAGGACGTTCTTGCCGTCCTTGTCCACCAGGTCGGTGCCGAGCGGGCCGCTGCTGAACAGCCACACCGGCCGCGCCGCGAGTTCCTTGCGGTGCCGCCGGGCGAACGTCACCGCGGGCTTGAGCCAATGGAACATGTAGGCCGCGCCGCCCAGGACGACCGCGTCATAGTCTCCGACGTCTCCGACGTCGGAGACTGGCCGGGCCTCGGCCTGCAGGCCCGCCGCGGTCAAAGCGCCCGCGATCCGTTCGGCGATCCTTGCCGTAGCGCCATGCCGGGTGGCGTAGGCGACCAGGACTCTCATGGCAGCTCCTTTCCTCAAGGAGCGCGTTAGCCGCGCTCCCCGGGCACGAGCAAGGCGCCTCCGGGCCGCGCGCGTTTTCCAGACTCAACGAACAGCCCGGCCGGCCCCGGCTACCTGCAGTGTTGCGCCCAGGCTGGTGGCCTGCCAGGGCCGGACGTCACAGATTCCCGGTCCTTCGGGGAATCGTCCAGCTCCGGCGTAAGCGGGTAAGTAAGAGCCGCCTCACCTCCCTGGTGGGGCCTGGGCAGGTTTGGTCACCATCCCGCTGCCGGGTAACCGGTTCCCCCCATTGGGACGAACTGCTCTGGGCAGCGGTGGGTGGCGGCGGGTGGACTGGCAGGCATGGGGGTTGTTGCGCCCCGCCGGCCGGTGAATGGGCATCATGGGCTGCCCGTTCATGAGGTGGTGCTGCTGCTGGAAACCGATCCGGTCCGGGGCCTGGAAGAGACGGAGGCGCGCCGCCGCCGCGAGGAGTACGGGCCGAACACGCTGCCGCAGGCCCGGCGGACGGGGCCGCTGGCCCGGATCGCGCATCAGATAAACGGCCCGCTGGTCTATGTGCTGCTGGTGGCAGGTGTGGTGGCGCTGGCCCTCGGCGAGCACGTTAACGCCGCGGTGATCTTCGGGGTTGTGGTCCTCAACACGATCATCGGGTATGTGCAGGAATCGCGGGCCGGGGCGGCGCTGGAGGCGCTGCGGTCGATGACCCGCACCGAGGTGCGGGTGGTGCGGGACGGGCGGCCCCGTAAGCTGCCGTCGGCGGACCTGGTCCCGGGGGATCTGGTGCTGCTGGAGGCCGGGGACAAGGTGCCGGCGGATCTGCGGCTGTTGCGGGAGACGGAGTTGCGGGCGGACGAGTCCGCGCTGACCGGCGAGTCGGTGCCGGTGGTAAAGGATGAGGTGGTGCTGCCGACTGACACGCCGGTGGCCGACCGCCGCAACATGCTGTATTCGGGGACGCTGGTGACCAGCGGGACCGGCGCGGGTATCACCGTGGCCACCGGGGCGGCGACCGAGCTGGGGGAGATCCACCGGCTCGTCGGCGGCGCGGAGGCGCCGGCCACCCCGCTGACCCGGAAGCTGGCCTGGTTCAGCCAGGTGCTGACGGTGGTGATCCTGGCCCTGGCCGCGGTCACCTTCGTCGTCGGCCTGGCCCGGGGGGAAAGCGTGGGCGGCATGTTCGGCGCCGCGGTCGCGCTGGCGGTCGGGGCGATCCCGGAGGGGCTGCCGGCCGCGGTGACGATCACGCTGGCGATCGGGGTAGCCCGGATGGCGCGGCGGCGGGCGGTGATCCGCCGGCTGCCGACGGTGGAGACCCTGGGCAGCACGACCGTGATCTGCTCGGACAAGACCGGCACGCTGACCCAGAACCAGATGACGGTACGCGCCGTGCGCACCCCCGACCGCGCCTACGAAGTCACCGGCACCGGCTACCGGCCTGACGGCGCTGTCCTCGACGCCGCCGGCCACGCCGCGCATCTGGCGGGCGATGAGGCGCTGCGCTGGTGCCTGCTGGCCGGGGCCGCCTGCAACGACGCCACCCTGAGCCCCGGCGGCGGCCAGCCGGTGGTGACCGGGGACCCGACCGAGGCGGCGCTGCTCGTGGCGGCGGGGAAGGCCGGCCTGGGCCCGGGCGCCGTGGCCACGGAGTTCCCGCGCGCGGGGGTCATCCTGTTCAGTTCCGAGCGCCAGTTCATGGCCACCCTGCACGAGCAGCGGGACGGCGGGCAGCCACCACGCACGGGCCGTTATGTGGTGTTCGCCAAGGGAGCCGCCGAGCGGGTCCTGGATCTGTGCGAGACCGAGATGGCCGCCGACGGCTCGCTGCGCCCGCTCCGCCCCGATGCTGCGCTGGAGGCGGCTGGTGAGCTGGCCGCGGCCGGGTTGCGGGTGCTGGGCACGGCGGTGCAGCTGGCGGCCAGCCCGGCCGGGTTCGGGGATGACGATGGCGCCGGGCTGGGGGGCGGCCCGCTGGTGTTCACCGGCCTGCAGGCGATGCTGGACCCGCCGCGTCCCGCGGCGGCCGCGGCGGTGGCGGCCGCCCGCGGCGCCGGGATCTCGGTGCGGATGATCACCGGGGATCATGCGGCGACCGCCGCCGCCATCGCCGGGCCGCTCGGGCTGCTGGACAGCCGCCATGAAGGTGACGTACTGACCGGCGCCGGGCTGGCCGCATTGCCCGATGAGCAGTACCCGGACGCCGTCGAGCGGGCCGCGGTGTTCGCCCGGGTCACCCCGGAGCAGAAGCTGCGGCTGGTGGAGGCGTTCCAGTCCCGCGGTGAGATCGTGGCGATGACCGGCGACGGGGTGAACGACGCCCCGGCGCTGCGCAAGGCCGACATCGGGGTGGCGATGGGGCGGGCCGGCACCGAGGTCGCCAAAGAAGCCGCCGACATGGTGCTGACCGACGACGACTTCGCCACCATCGAGGCGGCCGTGGAGGAAGGCCGCGGCGTGTTCGACAACCTCACCAAGTTCATCGTCTGGACCCTGCCCACGAACATGGGTGAGGGCCTGGTGATCCTGGCCGCGATCCTGGCCGGCGCCGCGCTGCCGATCCTGCCCACCCAGATCCTGTGGATCAACATGACCACCGCGGTCGCGCTCGGGCTGATGCTCGCCTTCGAGCCCAAGGAGCCCGGAATCATGGCCCGCCCGCCCCGCGATCCCCGCAAGCCCCTGCTCACCGGGGCACTGATCTGGCGGGTCCTGCTGGTCTCTGCCCTGCTGGTGGCCGGGTCCTGGTGGCTGTTCGCCTGGGAGAAGAGCAACGGCGCGACCGAGGCCGAAGCGCGCACCGCCGCGGTCAACCTGTTCGTCATGGTCGAGCTGTTCTACCTTTTCAGCTGCCGCTCACTGACCAGTTCAATGTGGCGGATCGGCCTGCTGTCCAACCGGTGGGTCCTGGCCGGTGTCGCCGCCCAGATCGCCGGGCAGGCCGCCATCACCTACCTGCCGCTGATGAACCAGCTGTTCCAGACCGCCCCCATCACCTGGGATGCCTGGCTGCGCATCCTCCTGCTGGCCCTCGCGGCCTCCCTCATCGTCGCCGCCGACAAGCGGCTCACCCGCCGCATCGGCGGTCCCAGGAGGAAGCACCCGGACATCCGTGCCGCAGCGGCGCGGCCCAGGTGACCTCTACACGGACCGCTTGCGTAGCGGCGCAGCGCCCAGCCCGCACGCAGCCGCCGGCCCCCGGTCGCTCTACCCCTCACACACCCGCTTTTCACGCCGTCTCCACGTAACCGCGGTCTCATGAAATAGGGGCGCCTGCCCCGGCCCGTGGCCGGGGCAGGCCCCGGAGAGGAAGGAGCAGGCCATGGCAGGAATCATCGTCGGATTCGACGGTTCGCACAGCGCCCAGCGGGCGCTGGCATGGGCGATGAGCGAGGCCACCTTCCGGCATGCCCCGCTGACCGTCCTGAGCGTGCACCCGGTTGCCATCAGCGGCTGGACCGGCAACCCCATCATCCTTCCGGAGGATACGGCCGAGGTGGAGCAGGCGCGCCAGGCGGCCGAAGAAGCGGTCGCAAAGACCGCCGCAGAACTGGGACAGCCCGGCCCCGCCACGGTCATGGTGCGGGGGGTGAGCGGCCTCCCCAGTGACGAGCTCATTCAGGCCTCCGGCAACGCCGACCTGATCGTCGTGGGCTCCCGCGGGATGAGCGGCATGAAACGGCTACTGCTCGGCTCGGTCAGCACCACCGTGCTGCACCACGCGCGCTGCCCCGTGGCCATCATCCCCGACGCGCCGCGGTGACCGGCGCCGGCGGCGTACCGGCAGCCGCTGATGCGGCAGCCTCCGGGCGCAGTGGGATCGAGGTGCGTGCTCCGGAGAGGAGGGATCCTCATGACCGGGTCAAGCCTGGCACCTATCGTCACTCCCATCGTGGTCACGCTCGCCTCGGCGCTGTGGCTTGCCATCGTGTTCCACGCCGCAGCTCACCTCGAATGGAGCGGGCAGCATAGCCTCCGGCTGTGCAGCTAGCCCGGTGTGCGCTGGCCGTCGCTCCCGGCGGGATCACAGAACCGATCCTGGATATGACCGCTGGCACCGCCGGACCGGTCGCATTCACCCGTGCGCCTTCCGCTTACGCCCGGTCGCCCGGACAATGGTGGCAGGAACCGCTCAGGCGGGGCGCCGAGGGAGGACGATGCCGGTGCTCATGCTGCACTCGCCGGGCCGGGATCCCGGGGAAAGCGCACCGGTGGCGGCCCCGCTGACCCGGGCCGCGGCGGCGGCCGCACTGATGGTGGCGCTGGCGTCGTGCACGAGTTCCGGTGGCGACGGCTCGCCCGCGCCGTCCGCCGCATCGCCGGGCGCGGCCGCCACCGGGGCGCCGGCGGCGGAGGCCATGCAGCAGTCGTTCGTGAGTGTCATCAAGCGGATGCTGCCGTCGGTGGTGGAGATCCGCACGAGCAGCGGCCTGGGGTCGGGAGTGGTGTTCGACTCGGCCGGGGACATCGTGACCAACGCGCATGTGGTCGGCAGCGCCACCAGCTTCCAGGTGCTGCTGTCGGGGTCGGCGTCACCACGCTCCGCGGCCCTGGTGGGCACCTACGCCCCCGACGACCTGGCGGTGATCAAGGTCAGCAACGCCAAGGGCCTGCGCCCGGCGGTGTTCGGGGACTCGGCCAAGCTGGAGGTCGGCGACATCGTGCTGGCCATCGGCTCACCGCTCGGGCTGGCCGGCAGCGCGACTGACGGCATCGTGTCCGCGGTCGGGCGTACGGTGTCCGAGCCGTCCGGCCAGGGATCCCCGGGGGCCACCCTGCCCGACACCATCCAGACCTCGGCCGCGATCAACCCCGGCAACAGCGGAGGCGCCCTGGTCGACCTGGCCGCGCAGGTAGTGGGCATCCCCACCCTGGCCGCGACCGACCAGCAGGCCGGCGGGACGGCCCCGGGCATCGGGTTCGCGATCTCCTCCAACACGGTCACGCTCATCGCCCGGCAACTGGTGCGCAGCGGGAAGGTGACCAACTCGGGCCGGGCCGCACTGGGCGTGGAGGTCAGCACCGTCACCAGCCCCGACGGGACGCCCGCAGGCGCCGCCGTGGCCGCCGTCACCCAGGGCGGCCCAGCGGCGAAGGCCGGCATCACCGCCGGGGACACCATCACCGCCGTCAACGGCACACCGACCCCCGACGCGCAGGCCCTGGCCCAGGTCCTCGCCGGGCTGCACCCAGGCCAGCAGACCGCCGTCACCATCACCCGCGCCGACGGCAGCACGGCGACCGTGCACGTCACCCTCGGCGAACTGCCCGCCAGCTGACCGGGCCGGGCGCGGCGCCGGCGTCGCTGCCGTCCTTCTCGCTGCCGATCGCACGCGCGGGCGGCCGCCGGGCCCGGCGCGCATCCCGCCCGCGCCACCTGTGCCCCGCCGGATTCCCCGGCCGTCGCCGCCACCGGCAGCCAAGCCGAGCTGTTCAGCTGCCGCTCACTGACCATCTCCACCCGCCCGCCACTGCGGCTTCACCCGGCCTGCACGTGGCGGAGGTGTGCTGAGGGGTGGAGCGTAGCTGCCCGCGTTCCCGCTGGGCCGGCCGGGCAGCCGGCCAGCAGCGAAGGGCAGGGTTGGGGGTGGTCACGATGGCTGCCGGGACGTACCCGGTCCGGGTCGAAGCGTCGCTGGACGCGCCGCTGTCACGCTGGCTGTGGCTGGTGAAATGGCTGCTGCTGATCCCGCACTACGTGGTGCTGGTGTTTCTGTGGCTGGCCTTCGTGGTGCTCAGCGTGGTGGCGTTCTTCGCGATCTTGTTCACTGGCCGGTACCCACGGGGGATCTTCGAGTTCAACGTCGGAGTGCTGCGCTGGACGTGGCGGGTGCAGTACTACGCGGTCGGCGCGTTCGGCACCGACCGGTACCCGCCGTTCACGCTGGCCGATGATCCCGCGTACCCGGCGCGGCTGCAGATCGACTACCCGCAGCAGCTGTCCCGGGGCCTGGTGCTGGTGAAGTGGTGGCTGCTGGCCATCCCGCACTACCTGGTGGTGGGCCTGTTCACCGGGGGCGGGGCCTGGCTGGCCTGGCAGTCGGAGAACCGGGGGCTGGCGGGTGGCTGGGGGCTGATCGGCGTCCTGGCGGTCATCGCCGCGGTGATCCTGCTGGTGACTGGCCGGTACCCGCGGCAGATCTTCGATTTCCTGCTCGGCATGAACCGGTGGGTGCTGCGGGTCGCCGCCTATGCCGGGCTGATGACCGACTCTTACCCGCCCTTCCGCCTGGACATGGGCGGCCCCGATCCCGGCGGCGTGATCCTGCCCGCCCCGCCGGATGGCCCCGCAGGGCTGGCGCAGCCGGGCCTGGCCGGCCAGAATCCCCCAGGCGGCCGTGCCAGTGCAGAGGCCGGTGGCCCGGCAGCAGGCCGCGCGGCCGGCGGCCAGATGGCTCCCGGCGGGGCAGCACCATCACCGGAGCACAAGAGCTGGACACCGGGCCGGGTGGTGGCGGTGATCGCCGGCGCGGTCCTGGCCGTGGCATCGCTGGGCGCGCTCGGCGCAGGCGGCGCGGCCTTGTGGGCCGACACCGCCGGGCGGCACGGCGGGTACGTGGATCTCGGCTCGGCGGCCTACCGCACCGCCGGGTACGCGGTGGCCAGCGACAGCGTGCAACTGCACGCCGCCGGGACCGGCTGGGACCTGGCCCGGACCTTCCTCGGCACGGTGCGCATCCAGGCCACCCCCGCCGATGGCACCGGCCCGGTCTTCATCGGGATCGCCCCGGCCGCCGACGCGGACCGGTATCTGGCCGGGACCGCGCACGCGATCGTGCACGGCCCCGGCAGCCAGCAGAGCTGGGTCAGCGGGCAGGCCGGTGCCGCGCCCGCCGTGCCGCCAGCCCAGGCCGGCACCTGGACCCGCCAGGCGGCAGGCCCAGGCACCCAGACCCTGGTGTGGGCGGCCAAAAGCGGCACCTGGACCGTGGTAGCGATGAACGCCGACGGCTCCCGGCCGGTGAGCGTACGGATGGACGCCGCCGCGACCCTGCCCGCCCTGCCCTGGATCGCCGCAGGCCTGCTGGCCGGCGGAGTGGCCGCGCTAACCGGGGGCGCGTTCCTGATCGCGATCCCCGCCCGACGCGCCTCCCGCTAATAGGGATTGACCCTCGTGGTCCGGGGTGCCGGTCAGGGCCAGGATGATCAATCCCTATTAGCGGGCCGGGAAGACCAGGATCTCGGCATCGCCCGGCCCGGGGACGCGCAACCTCCTTTTTGCTGGTCGTACACCACAGCGAGCCGTCCGGCGCGTGCTTGACCTCCCCGCCTGCTGAGGCCCCGGCTCACCGGGTGCAGCGGCTGCCCCACCGGCCTGTGTGGGCGGGACCATGTGCCCTGGGAGCCGGTCCGCGGACCGGAGACCGTAGATACACGCTGGATCTTCGTGTGCCTGGGGGGACGGTGGGTCATCATGGCTCCGCGCTGTGGCCGGCGGTGCCGGTGGTGGCGGTGGGCGCGGCGGCGTGCACGTGGCGTGGCTGATGGACTGGGCCGGCCGGGCCGGGCGCCGAGGATGCCCACGGCCAGCAGCGCGCCGGGCTCCCAGCGCAGCAATGCGGCAGCGCCCTGCGAGGAGAGCAGGTCCACCCAGCTCTTGGTCGCGCGTCGAGGACACCGTAGGTCACGCCCGCAGCAGCGGCGAGGGCGATCAGCCGGGCCGGGCCACTGGTGCGCGTCGCCACCAGGATGGAACTGGTGGCGATCGCGGTGGTGGCCAGGATCACCGGCGCCCACGCCGCCACGCCGGGGGTACTGATCCCGCCGCCGGGCGGGGTGAGGACCAGGAAGACGGCGAGGCCGCCGACCACCGCGCCGGCACCCAGCAGGGCCGCCTGCTGCTCCATCTCGGCCAGGGCATCGCTGACGCCCGAGGCGAGCTCGTTCTCGTAGGACTTGGCCCGGCCGCCGAAGATGTTGCGCATGCCCGTTCCTCCTTGCTTTCGCCCGCGAGCCTGCGGATCCCCGGTTCCAGCCGTGGCTGGCCGACGCGCCGTGGAAGGCCGGCGCGGTAGGGCGCGGCCAGGCGTGGCTGGCAGCGGGTTACTGAACGCCCGTGCCAGCGCCGTCATGGGGTTGTCTTTCCAGCAACTGTTTCAGTCCGGCCCAGTTCCGGTGCTCCCACCAGGGACCGATCGCGCGCAGCAGCGGGGTCCAGGCGCGCCTGGCGCCCCGCAGTCTCATATCCCACGACCAGCGCATCCGCGTGCCGCCTTCGACGCGGGCAAAGGTGAGGGCTCCGTCGACGTCCATGTAGGACGACCGGATGGCCGACCGCAGCCGGTGGGGCCGGTCGTAGCGGGGGATGCAGTCGGTGGGCGTTCGGAAGAAAAGGCGGTTGCGGTCATGGAAGCCCAGCGCAACCCTGGGAGCACATCCCGGGCCAGGAGGGCGAGGTCATGCCAGCGTTCGCCGATAGCGGCCTGCTGCTGATCCTCGGGTTCACGGTGCTGCCGCTGCTGTACATGCTGCCCACCCTGGTCGGGGCGATCCGCCGGGTGGACGGGTTAGCGCTGGTGTGCCTGGTCAACCTGATCGGCGCGGCCCGGGCCTGGGTGAAGTCACGGTGCCCGGCCAGGGCGCGGGCCCGGATCGCGTGCAGCCGGGCGGCGCCCGTTCCCGCCTGCAGGCGGGTCAGGCCCTCGTCGGCGTAGCTGACCGCGTCGGCGTAGCGGTGATCCCAGATCGCGGCCAGCGCCTGGGTGCCGCGCGACCAGCCGATGAGCGGGGCGTGGTCGATGACCGACCCGTACGTCCAGGCGACGCGGGCCAGGTCGTCGGCGGCATCCTCGCGGCCGAGGTCCAGGCTCGCGTTGGCCATCAGGCCGCACAGCGCGCCGGCCAGGAAAATCAGGTCCCGGGACTGCGATGGGTAGACCTTCTGCTCCAGGGCCGCCTGGACGCGGTCGAGAGCCTGGTACATCGCGGTGAACAACGGAAGCGGGCAACCCGAGACATAGGCGCGGCCGAGCCGGACCACCTCGGAGGTCAGCTGTTCCACCGTGCCGGGGGTGCAGGGCGGCTGGATTCGCTGAAGCGTGACGAACCCTGCGACAGTCCGCGCAGGTCGCTATTGCGCGTTCTTGGGCGCGGTGATGTGGAATTGTATGCCGTACTGGCTGAAATCACGCCGCCCGCCGCCGTTGCCGGTGACATCGAACCGGACCGGGTAGGCCGGGCCCGTGTTGGCGACGTAGAGCTTCGAACCGTCCGGGTAGGTAACAACCACAACGTGACGGCCGTCGAGCGTCGCCTGGGCCACGGTGGCGTCCTGTCCGGATTCGCGCAAGCCAAGTTCGCTAACGAAGATTGACCGCGAGGGCCACTCCTCACCTGAGGGCGCAGAACCGGTCCGTTGCCATTGGCCCGCCATCATGTTTGCCACCTCCGGCGTGTTGCCCATTGCTTCCCAGCCGGCCTCGTTGGCCTTGAGATACGAGCGGTCGCCGACCGTCATGTACTCGTACGTGGAGCCTTTCTCCACGTAGCTGCCGCTGATCGACGTTCCTTCGTAGCGCAAGTCAAACTTCTCTGCCGGAACGCCACCGATCATGGTTCCTTGTACCCGGACGCTGTGCGCCAGGGAAAACATGCCGATTGCTGCATGTGAAACCGCAGTGGCGGACATCTTTTCCAGGCCATTTGTGGCGGGCCGGGTGGCCGTTGCGCTCGCACTGGCGCTCGCGGGGGCTGTCTTGGTTGCGGTACTGTTCGTCCCAGCGCTGCCGCAGGCACCCACGGTCAGCGCTATCATCGCCCCGCCAGCCGCCAGGCGGAAAGCTGCGTAGTTCATCTCATTGCCCCCATAGCACTAGTGCCAGCAGTCGCGCCAGGTCACGGCCAACGCGCCGACTCCCCCCGAACGATCACCGCATCATCGCGATCACCGCGGCCCCATGCCTTCGGTATCATTTT
Organism: uncultured Actinomycetes bacterium; assembly: GCA_963837515.1. Taxonomy (GTDB): domain Bacteria; phylum Actinomycetota; class Actinomycetes; order Streptosporangiales; family Streptosporangiaceae; genus RYN-230. Next base: position 1,215,035 of record CAWINT010000002.1, on the reverse strand, counting down.
GTGCGCCCCACGTGGTCGGCATACCAGAGGCGAAGGTCGGCATAGCAGAGGCGAATGTCCGCCTTCCACGCGCGGCGGCACGGACCTTCTCCGGCCGGCTGGTGGCGATACCGAAAACACGCTCTGAGCTGCGATAAACGTTAGCGCGCCGTTCCGGGGATCAAGAGGTGAGAGTTTCGGCAGGCGGACGGCCAGGTGGATCAGCTCGCGGCGTTGAGGGGCCTTATCTCGTCGAGCGCACTACCGGGCCGGGCCTTCTCGATCTCCAGGTCGTAGCGGGCCTGCAGGTTCATCCAGAACCGTTCCGAGGTGCCGAAATAGCGGGCGAGGCGCAGGGCCGTGTCGGCGCTGATGCGGCGCTGCCCGTGGACGATCTCGTTGATCCGCCTGGCCTGCACGTAAACCGCCTTCGCCAGCTGGTACTGGCTTACGCCGAGTGGTTCCAGGAACTCGGTCAGCAGGATCTCGCCTGGCCACACCTGCGGCATGATCGTGTCGGTCGCCATCGGTTCCTCCCAGCGATAGTCAACGACCTCGACGTCTGCCGGTCCAGCATCAGACCAGGAGGACCCCGACCCAAGAATCAGCAGGGTACCGAGATCGGTGCCGGCTGAGATCAGGACGTGTCCGCTGAGATCAGGACACAGCCGTCGCCGCGCGCCTGGACGAGCACGACCTGGTCTGTCGCTGCCTGGAGGCCGTAGTCCCGGGCATGAGGGGCGACGTGCCCGGCCGCCTTCAGCCTGTCGGCGAGCACGGGTGAGAGGTTGTTGCCGATCAGGAATCTCATGCCGGGATGCCGAGCTTGGCCAGCACGCCGTGGACCTGGTCTTTGCGGCTGGTCTGCTCAGCGGCCACCTTCGGTCAGGCGGTGAGCTCACGCCCGCCTGACCGTCGGTGGCCGCTTGCCTAGGGCGTTACGACGAGGTGGTCGAGGTTGAACCAGCCGGTGTCGGTTGGCAGGTAGGAGACGGTGATCGCGTTTACCCCTGCCTTGAGCTGCAGCTCGGTGGTGGCATCCGCCCAGGTGTCCCAGCTTCCTGTCAGCGGCAGTGAGATCTGTTGCTGGATACCGCCGTTGGCAGAGACCGATGCGGTTCGGGTCGTGTTGGGTCCGGCTGGACCTGCGCTGTAGCGCAGGTCCAGCGTGTAGGTTCCGTCAGCCGCAACTGCGACCTGCTGGGTGACGCTGGGACCGGGGGAGGTGAAGCAGGCGACGAAGCCCGTGCCGGTATAGCCCGGGTGGTCGTTCGCGAAACACGCCCCGCCTGCCAGCGTCCCGTCTTCCGCCTCGCATATCTGGCCAGTGCCACATGGCACCGTCATGTCGGCTGAGTTTTGCGCGGTGACCCGCCCTCCGGGCACCTGTGCCGTGACCATGCCGGTCAGCCGGTAGCTGACTGCCGGTGCGGTTGCAGGCACCGTTACGGTGAACGTGGCGGTCGCTGTGTGCCCGGGTGCCAGGAACGGGACGGGCGGGCAGGCGGCACCATTCCCCCTGTCGCAGCTGACCCGCAGCTGTGAGGCGGCCGACGGGTCATCGGCCGAGACGGCGAGTGACGTCTGGACGTGGTGATCGGTGACGGCGCTGCCGTTGGTGAGGGTGACAGGGATGTGGTAGGTGCCAGGTGCCGTCAGCTGAGCCGGGGCGTGCACGGTGACGACCTGCGGGTCGGTCCAGGACAGGTAGACGGCGAACGCGTCGTGCGCGGCCTGGAAGGTGAACGGCACGGTGACCGAGCCGCCGGAGGTGCTCATGGTCTGGTCGAAGACCACCTGCGGCGAATACAGCGGTGACTGGTCGGGGATCCGGTACACGGTGACATGCAGGTCGCCATGGTGCACGAGCCAGGGCACCGATGACAGCCCGGTGAAGGTCACCGATGCGTCGCCGGTGTACCCGTTGGAGTCCCCAATGATGGCGACGGCCCTTTGGTGGGAAGGATCCTTGGCGGCGGAGATCGCCGTGGTCCCCACCTCGCCGGAGGTGGATACCAGGGAGCCGGTGAGGTCGGCATAGGCGCGCATCGCCCACCAGTTGCCGGTCGGCGCCCAGCCGCTGGCGGTATGGGCGAGGATCCCGGTCAGGTTCGGGATCATGCAGCACTGCCAGTTGCCCCGCATCGCGTTGGTGTAGCCGGACTGGGCGAAGCGGGCCTCGTACCAGGCGGTCACCCCGGCGGTCTGCCGGTCGGCGGGCTGGTACTCGTTAGCCGACAGCGGGATACGCGGCAGCCCGGCGGCCTTCAGGTCACTGTCGATGGCCTGGGACACGGTGACCGGGTCGTTGACGTCTCCCTCGTCATGGTTGGTGATCATGTCCGGCACCGTGCCGGCTGCCTTGACATGCGCCAGCCAGGTCTGCCACTCGCCCGGGTTCCGTTGCGGGGTGAAGGCGAAGGACGGCCCAACGATCTTGGCGTCCGGAGCGATGCGCCGGATCTCGCGGTAGGCCGTGTCCCACATCTGGAAATACTGGGGGGTGTTGACGCCAGGCTTCCAGAAGATCGACAGCTCCGGCTCGTTCCAGATGTCGTAGGCGAACTTCAGCCCGGAGGCCTGCAGGGCGCTGACGGTGGAGTCGATGAAGGTGACCCAGTTGGAGCAGTCGCCGTTGGTGCATGGATACATCGTGTCGGCGGGCTGGCCGGCATTCGCCCCGTACAGATCGCTGACCAGCACCTGGTACTGCACATGGTGGTAGGGCGGCCGCTCCAGGCGCTTCGCCTGCGCGAGTATCGAGGCAATGTCCGCCTTGGTGGCCGCTCCGTACTGATAGCCGTCCTTGATCCAGCCGCCGGAGAACCAGCCGCCGCCGCGGAAGGCGTTGATGCGCAGTGGTTGCATGTATTGGTCCGACGGCTGGGTGCCATCCTGGCTTATCCCGTAGAGGAAGCCTTCGCCGACGCCGGTCGCAGGTCCGGTCGCCGAGGCGAGGTTCACGTTCAGCGACTCAGCGCCTGGTGTCTCGGCCGCGGCCGCGTTCCCGACCGGCGCCAGCAGCGGCACCACCACCGCCAGCGCCACCGCCACCGCCACCGCCAGCGCCAGGATCATTCCGGCCGCTCCGGCGAGGCGGCCGAATCTGCTTCTGATCCTCATTGATCCCTGCCTTCCTGAGTAGCCCGGGCCCACCCGGCCCGTGTACCAGCTGGCCAGACCACGGCCACGCCCCAGGACGCCAGCGCGAGGGACGCGGTCAGCCTCCGACCGTGCGAGGAGCACCCCGGTTAAAGGAGGTTGGTGATGACCAAGTCGGTTATCGAACCGGTTCGATGAGTACGGAAATGACGCTAGCTGAGACAAACGGGGCTCACAAGACCCCAACGCAACATTTTCCTTCCGCCACTGTTTCTGCCGGGTAACGATGGCAGGCGGCGGCATGGCCAGCCGACCACGCCGCTGGCTGCGCGTTCCGGAGGCGGCCGGCGTGATGCATGATGGTAGAATCGCCCGCGACGTGCTGCGATGACGCGTGGAGGGCCCGGCGCTGGACAGACGGAGCTGACGTGAACATCGGCGAGATCGCCCGCCGAGCCGGCGTTTCGCGCAGCACCGTCTCCTACGCACTGAGCGGAAAGCGGCCCATCGGCGAGGCGACCCGGCGCCGGATCCTGGCGGTTATCAACGAGGTCGACTATCGCCCGAACGCGACCGCCCGCGCGCTCGCCGCCGGGTCCACGCGCACTATCGGGCTGGTCGTGCCGCCGTTGCACCATCACCTGAGCATCGATCAGCTCCACTTCGTCGGGGCGGTCGCCGAGGCCGCGTCCGAGCGGGACTACGACACGCTTCTCTCACCCAACGGAGACGAACGGGAGCGGGCGTTCGACCGCCTGGTCGGCGAGCGGCGCGTTGACGGCCTGATCTTGATGGAGACGCAGGTCGAGGACCCGAAGGTGCTGAATCTCATCCAGAACGAGTTCCCATTCGTGACCATTGGCCGCGCGGGTCACGACTGGCAGCACAGCTGGGTTGACCTGGACTACGCCGGCCTGGTCCGTCAGGCGGTCACCGAACTGCATCGTCTCGGGCACCGCCATATCGGCCTGATGAATCGCCCACAGGACCTTCTTGATCGCGGGTACGGTCCAGCGTTGCAGGCCCAGCAGGCTTTCGCGCAGGCGGCCGACGGGCTGCACGCCTGGGGCGTGTCCGTATGCTGCGAGGACACCAACGAGGACGCGGCCCGCTGCCTGGGCGAACTTCTGGAACGCGACCGCCGGCTCACGGCGATCGTGTCGGTCAACGAACGCTCACTGGCCGGGCTGGCCGCCGCGGCGGCTGAGCGGCAGGTACCGGTCGGGACCAGGCTTTCTGTCATGGCGATCGCACCCGACCGCGTCGCTGCGGCCATCCATCCCCCGATCACCGCCGCAAACGTCCCCGCCGACGCCATGGGGCGCGCAGCGGTCAATGCCCTACTAGATCGCCTGCACGATCCCGCTCAGCCTCCAGCGCAGGTCCTGATGACTCCTTCCTTCACGGACCGCGGTAGCGCCCGGAAGCGGACGCCCGCGCCTCGTAAACATCGATAAGCGCCGCCCTGTCTGCGGCCCGGCGGCGGGGCAGCGCCTCCGCTGCCTTCCTGGGGAGTTTGAGGAGAGGGTCATGGCCGAAGAACGGGCGGCCCTTCTGGCCCTCCGGGACCAGGATCAGGCGGCCACGTTACGGCGGACCTTGTCCCCGGGCTCCCAGATCAGAACGAGAGCATTCCGCTGACCAGGGCTTGCCAGGTGACGGGGCCGACGATGCCGTCGACAGTGACCGACTGGATGTCCAGGTGGAGAGCCTTCTGGAAGGCGCGGACGGCGGCGTCGGTATCGGGCCCGAAGATCCCGTCGACCTGCAGACCCTTGCTCGGGTCGCCGGACAGGTTGCGGAACTGGAACTCCTCCTGAACCCCGCGGACGGCGTCACCCTGGCTGCCGCGCTTGACCGTGATGATCAGCGCCGACCAGGTGTGCGGACCGACGATGCCGTTGACGGCCAGGCCCCTCTGCTGCTGGAAGGCGCGGACGGCGGCTTCGGTGGCAGGCCCGAAGGTGCCGTCTACGGTGAGGGTGTGGCCGCGCGCCCGGAGCAGGTACTGCAAGGTCTGGACGGGATGCTGCTGATCACCCTCGCGGACAAGCGGCCATGGGCTGATCGTGGCGGTAGTCATCGGCTCCCCCTGGCTACACGTGGATAAAGGATTCTTACCCTGACAGAGAAACCACGCAGTCAGCTGATACACCGGGCCCTCGCACCAGCGAGCGCGAGCTGGGCAATTCCTGCTTTGAATCCCAGTGGGGTTGACCTGCCGGGCGGTGGTCTGGCTTACTGGATGCATGCCAGGTGCGAGTGAGCAGACCCGACGGGTAAAGATCCTCAATGCCAACTGGATACCGGGCCCGGATGAGCGGTTCGAGATCATGATCGTCACCGAGGACGACCAGCAGCATACGATGCCTGCCAGCGCTGCCTCGATGACCGCACTGGTAGCGCTGGCACAGGCGGACACCGTTATGGCGTGGGATCCTCAGAATGGCACGCTCATCGCCGCCAACGTCGTGGGCCAAATGCCGTGGACGGTGCGTGCGGACAGTTCCTGATCCACCGGTCCAGGCAGGTGCGTCAGGCCGGTGGTCTCGCCCAGCGGTCCAGCTGGAGCGGACGGGGCAGTTAGTCCTGCGGGCGCACCGGAGGTGGCTGCCAGGTACCGTCGAGCGCTTCTGGCGTGGGCCAGTACAGCCGGAGGTTCATGGTGAACGGGCCGGACGCTGGGGCTGGGAGCCAGTTGGACTCCAGGTCCGCGCCGGGCGATTCACGGCCGATGTAGATGTCGAGCGAGCCGTCAGGGTGGTAAGCGAGCGGGTCCCGGTCGCCGATCGCGAACCGGTTGATCGGATTGGCCGTGAACAGCTGCCGCTGGTCATACATGGTCAGCGACCAGAAAGCGTCGGCGGGCGGGGCCTGGCCCGGCTCGAAGTGCAGCAGGTAGCGGCGGGAGCTGTCGAACGGCTGCCCCTCGCTGTCCGTCATCGCGGTGGGGTAGATGGCGTCCTCGACGGGGTTGGCACCCAGGCCCATGAAGGCGACGAGCGCGCGCTTGAGGTAGTCGGTGCCGTACACCCCGACCGGGGGCGAGATCATCTGCCACTGGTTGACCAGGGCGCCCGCCCGCGGAATCGACGCCTTGATCTGCGCCCATGCCGACGCGGGGGCGGCCTCGACTGCCTCCTGCACCCCATAAGGGGCTCCGGCGAGGTCGAAGGGCATGCCCGGCTGGAAGCCGAGCCACCGGGCGCGCTGCAGCATCGAGGTGTCGGTGAGGTGGGGCGGGTTGGTGGCCATCAGCGCCGCGGCGGTGGCGAAGAACTGCGGCGCGCGCATGGCGCTGACCTGATCCGGCGGGGCGCTCGTGTCCTGGCCCGGGTCAGCGCGCCCGGCAGGCGGTTCGAAGCTGGTCCCCCACCGGCTGAGCGGGATCGCGGTCAGGCCCGCCTGGAACTTGTGCACGTTGCCGTAGTCGGCTGGCCCATTGGTCTGGGTCCGCCCGATCATCCACGCCATCCCGGTCGGGCAGCGGAGCTCCACCACGCCAGCTGGCAGCTGCCCGTGCCAGCCCGGGCCGGTGATCGCATAGGTCTGCTCGCCGGTGCCGCTGGTCCGCGCGCCCGGGGCGGCGAACACATCCGTCCACATGTCCAGCACCGGAAGCAGGTAGTAGCGGCCCCCCGAGTCAGGGACGTGGATGATCAGCGGCTCAGCGTGCACGTCCAGCCACAGCGACGAGTACAGGGTGTCCGCGTTCGGCCGGACCACCTCCACGAATGACGCGTCCGGGAACCGCTCCAGATGCGCGAACTGGTTCGCCGGTGCCCGGACCCCCTGCGGCCGCTCGGTATTGGTCCCGACCCTCCGGGTCACCTCCATCAGCACCAGCGGGTACGCGTAGACGTACAGCTCCTGAGCGATCCGCCGCAGCTCCTCAGGGCTGCTCAGCTCCCTCGACTGTCCGGCCATCCCCGGGCCTCCTAGCTCCGCCGCACCAGGACGTGGATCGCTGCGCCCGCCACCGGTGCAGCTCGGGCCAAGTTCACCGGCAATCGCGCACTCGAGCATCACCCGCCGCGGGGGAACCGGAAGTGAGCCGCGTCAGCCGGTGTTAGCTAGCTACTTCGACCTGAAAAAGCCTGGCAGCGTCGGGTGACGGCGGCTGGTGGGCGAGGGAGGATGGCCTCGACCCCTTGGGCTGGAAGGGATCGAGGCCATGTTCCGCACGATAGGTGATGGGCCGTCGGCGTGGGAGTTGTTACTTCCGCCGGAGGTGCTGCGGCTGCCGGGGGAGCTGGCGCGGGTGGACGCGCTGCTGGATGATCCGGTGTTCTTCGCCCCGTTCGCGCCGCACTTCCATCCGCTGATCGGCCGGCCGTCCACCCCGATCGAGTGCTACCTGCGGTTAATGTTCCTCAAGTTCCGCTACCGGCTGGGCTATCAGAGCCTGTGCGCGGAAGTCAGTGACTCGATCTCGTGGCGGCGGTTTTGCCGGATCCCGCTGGACGGGAGGGTGCCGCACCCGACGACGCTGATGAAGCTGACCGGGCGCTGCGGGAGCGCCGCGGTGGCCGGGCTGAACGAGGCGCTGCTGGCCAAGGCGGGCGGGGTCAAGCTGCTGCGCACCGCCCGGCTGCGCGCCGACACCACGGTTATCCCGGCGAACGTGTCCTATCCGACGGATTCGGGGCTGCTGGCCAGGGCCATCCGCCGGATCGCCGCGGCCGGCCGGCGGATCCAGGCTGCTGGCGGGGCGACGCGGACCCGGATGCGGGACCGCAGCCGCGCCGCCGGCCGGCGGGCGCACGCGATCGCGGCGAAGCTGCGGTCCCGGGCCGCGCAGGCCCGGGAGGAGAAGCAGGCCGTGGTGCTGCGGATGACCGGGGAGCTGGCCGGCCTGGCTGAACGCGCGGCCAGGGAGGCGCGGCGGATGCTGGATGGCGGGCGCCGGGCGCTGCGCCGTGCCGTGGCGAAGGCGGCGGCCCTGGCCGCGGCTGGCGTCCGGGATGCCGCTGCGGGGCGGCGGCGGGGCCGGCTGCGCAGGGCGGTCGATGACCTGGCCGGGCTGCTGAAGGTGACCACGACGATCGCCGCGCAGGCCCGGCAGCGGCTGGCCGGGGATATGCCGGACGGGGCGTCCCGGCAGGTCAGCCTGCATGATGCCGATGCCCGGCCGATCGCCAAGGGCCGGCGGCAAGCCCGTCGAGTTCGGGTACAAGGCCCAGGTCACCGACAACGACGACGGGATCGTCCTCGACTACACCGTCGAGCAGGGCAACCCCGCCGACGGCCCGCAGCTTGCCCCGGCCGTGGCACGCGTCATCAAGCGCACCGGGAAGAAGCCCAGGACCGTCACCGCAGACCGCAGCTACGGCGAGAAGTCCATCGAAGACGACCTGCACGCACTCGGGATCCGCCACGTCGTCATCCCGCGCAAGGGCAAACCCGGCAAAGCCCGCCAGGCCGCCGAACGCCGGCGCGCGTTCCGGCGGGCCGTCAAGTGGCGGACCGGCAGCGAAGGCCGGATCAGCACCCTCAAGCGGCAATACGGGCAGGACCGCACCCGCCTGGACGGCACCGAAGGAGCCCGGACCTGGACCGGCTACGGCGTCCTGGCCCACAACCTGGTCAAGATCAGCACCCTGGCCAGCTGACACGCCCAGTCAGGCGCCAGGCCTGCCCCGCACCAGCCACCGAACTCAGTCAGCCGGCTTTTTCAGGTCGAAGTAGCTAGCTATAGCTAGAACCTCAGCCAGCAGCCGCCGGACCCGCCGGTCGATGTCATCGCGGATCGGGCGGAGGGCGGCCGGGCCGAGCCCGGCTAGGTCGGGCACGCGACCAGCAGGCCGCGGAACATCTCAGCCAGCACCGCAGGCTTGTCGGTGGGCAGGTTGATCACGACAGCTGCGCACAGCACACTCGCGCGGCACCAGGCCCCGCAACGGGCCTGCCGGGTCTGGTACGCGGTGCATTTGGCTAGCCGCGGCCGGGTACCCGGTAAGCGCGGCCGGGTACCGGGCAAGCGCGGCCGCGTACCCGGCAAGCGCGGCCGCGCGGTGTCAGTCTGCGCTGACGCCGTCCGGGTCGTTGCGGTCCGCCGCCTCCTCGGCGCCGTAGTACACCGATTCAGCGATCACCGGGGCGGCGGCCGGCGCCCCATCCCGGCTCGCTCTACGCCGGGCCGAGAACATCGCGCCACGGGCTGGCTTGACCGGTGCGAACCGGGCAAAACCCATCGGAGCCCCTACGTCGGCGTAGATCGCCTCGGCGCCGCCGCCCATGAAGTAGGTCTCGTGCCAGAAGCCGGTGCCGCCGGAGTCCTTGAGGAACTGCTGCCACCACTGCCGGTGCGGCGCCGACCGGGTCCAGCGTTCGAGGCTGTCCAGATCCCGCCAGTACTGCCGCATGCCGACGTGGGGCGGAATCAGCGACCAGATCAGGTCCTCATGCAGCAGCAGGCCGTCCGGCCTGGCTCGCCACGACTTCTGGATCTGTGGGCCGAGCCCGAGCAGTCGCGCCAGGCCGCGCGGCCGGCGCACGCGCATCCCCAGGTAGATGACGACGAGGTCGGGATAGGCACTGAGGTTGACGGTCTGGCGCTCTACTCGCATGCTTCCCCCCTGATCGCGGTCCCCCCAGCACCGTACCGCCGGCCGGCGCGGCGATCGAGAGCAGGAAGAGCGGCCGGCGCTACGGACGCATCCCCCATGCCCCGCCCGGGCGGGCGCTCAGGAACTGCCTGGCCCCGGCTCCCCGGCCTCCGGACGGGGGCGCTTGGGCAGCATCCGCTGCTCGAACTCGGCCCAGGTGCTGCTCCACTCGGCGAGTGGGCCGATGAGCTGCTCCAGGATGGCGAGTTGCTGGTCAAAGGCGGAGAGCTGCGCTTGCAGCGCCTCGATACTCCGCCGCTGTGCGGTGATGCTGTCGGCGACCGACGTCAGCTGCGCGGCTGAGAAAGCGCCCGGCAACGGGAAGATCTCGGTTGCTGACGGCATCCGCCCACCGGCCGTGGACAGGTTCTCCAGCCACTGGGTCATGGTGCGGAGCTGAGCAATGAACTCCTGAGCCACGGCGGGAATCATCCCGGACGTGCGCTGCTCATCATCGGGCATTGGCTTCGCTCCTCCCGGACGGGGCGGCAATCCCTGTCCGCATCCAGTCCTTCCCCGCCGCCGACCGCCGACGCGCCGCCCGTACCCGGCCTTAAGCCGCCGGTGCCCAGCCACGCGCCGCCGCGGCCCAGCCGTACGCCGCCGCGGCCGAGCCGTACAGTCAGGTCTACTGACCGCCTCCGGTCTGGGAGGAACGTTGACCGACCCCGTCACCGCGCAGCGCGATGGGCACGTCCTGCTCATCGGGATCAACCGCCCGGCGAAGCGCAACGCCTTCGACCTGGCGACCATCGAGGCGCTGGGCGCCGCCTACGAGCGCCTGGGCACGGAGGGCGAGTTGCACGCGGGCGTGCTGTTCGCGCACGGGGATCACTTCTCGGCCGGCCTGGACCTGGCCGAGGTCGGCCCGGCGGTGGCCGAGCGTGGCCCGGTAGCCCTCTGCGGCTCGCACCGGTACGACCCGTTCGGCGTCTGGCGGGAGCCGGTGCCCAAGCCGGTGGTCATGGCCGTGAACGGCATCGCGTTCACGCTGTCGATCGAGCTGGCCCTGGCCGCTGACGTGGTGGTGGCGGCCGATGACGTGCGGTTCCGGCAACTGGAGATCGGCCGCGGGATCCTGCCGTTCGGCGGCGCCACCTTCCGCGCGCCGGCCCAGCTCGGCTGGGGCAACGCGATGCGCTTCCTGCTCACCGCGGAGGAGTTCGGCGCCACCGAGGCATTGCGCATCGGACTGGTCCAGGAGGTCGTGCCGGCCGGAGCCCACGTCGGGCGGGCCACGGAACTGGCCCAGCTGATCGCGCGGCAGGCGCCGCTCGGGGTGCAGGGCACGCTGGCCAACGCGCGGATCGGCCGCAGCCAGGGCCCGGACGCCGCGCGGGACCATCTCGCGTCGCTGCTGCCCGGGATCCTGCGCAGCGCGGACGCACACGAGGGCCTGCGCAGCTTTGTGGAGCGGCGCGGGGCCCGCTTCACCGGCCACTGACCGGCCACTGACCGGCCGCTGACCGGCCGCTGACCGGCCGCTGACCGGCCGCTGACCGGCCGCTGGACCGGCCGCTGACCGGCCGCCAGTGCGGTACCCGGCGCTGGGCTGCCGCCGCCTGCGCCCCAGTTCGGCGGATCTGCGCCAGGCTCACCCGAACCAGCCAAACGCAAAGGTCAGCGGGCTGCGGTGGCAGCCTTCAGCCATGACTAGCCGCCGACGGCGCTCGGTTCCTCCGCTTACCCCGGAAGAGCGCGAGCGGATCGAGCAGATCACGTCCGAAGAGGCCCGCACCGGCCCGCCGCCCCCGCCGATGCCACGGCCACCGGCCGAGACCACGCGGGAAACGGCCCGGCCGGGCCCCCCGCGGCCCCGGCCAGAAACCTGACCGGCGCAGCCAGCCCGGTGCGCCAGACCCACGCCGGCGCTCAACAGCAGCCCAACGGCCGTAGCGGCCATCATGACCGCCCCAACGGCCGTAGCGGCCATCATGACCGCCCCGGCGGCCAGCAGGAACGCGCGGCGGGTGACGGCCACCGCCACCGCCAGCGCCAGCGCCAGTGCCAGCGCCACCGCCACTGCCAGCACGATGCTCCCGACGCCCTGGATCAGGAACAGCGGCCCGGTGACGGCGATGGACCGGTATCCGTCGGCCCACAGCTGCAGGTGGATCACGGCGGACCACACCATCAGTGCGGCCCCGAGCAGGGCCGCGACGTTGACCGCCCAGCACGCGGCCGGTGACGCCACGGTGGCCGGGCCGCGGGCCAGCCGCCGGGCCGCCCGGCGGGCGGCACTCTCCCGGCGGGTGGGGCCAGCGGGCGCGGGCCTGGTAGCGGGGTAACCGAGATTCATGGTCAGGTCTCCTTCCGGACGGCTCCGGACCGCAGCCCGGCCATGGGGTCACGGCCGCGAGTGCGTGCCGCACCGCGTCATTTGCTTGCCGGAACAGATACGGGCGGACGGCCGGAAGGGATTGGACGGGCCGGGTGAGCCGACTCACAGCGGGCCGGATCCGGAGCCGTGGACGGCCCCGTCAGCGGGAGGCGTCGCCCCCCGGCGGCGGCCCGGGCGGCCCGGGCGGGCCGGCCTGACCGGCCTGCTGCCGGGCGATTTGCACCGCGCTGGCGAAGGCCCGCACCACCAGCCCCAGGGCCACCAGGTCGAGCAGCATCTGGACGGTCACCACGAGCCGCGCGGTCTGGGTGACCGGGGTGATGTCACCGAACCCCACCGTGCTGAACACGGTCACCGTGAAATAGAGGGCATCGGTCCGGGACAGCGTGGGGCTGCTGAAGCTGGCCGCGCTGGTGCCGGCCATCGTGACGTACGCGGACGCGAACAGCAGCAGGAACAACGGGATGGTCGTGGCCAGGGCCTCGACCGCCCGCACGCCCGGGTACCGGGCGGTGAGGATCGCCCGGAGTTGCAGGGCCGTCACGGCCACCAGGATCACCAGCCCGCCGATCAGGATCAGGACCAGCGGCACGTTGTCGATGTGATCGAGGGGCAGCACGTAGTACAGCGCAACCAGCACGACGGTCGAGGCGAGGGCGCGGAGCATCCCCAGCACGATCAGCCGCCGGCGCTTGCCCGGCGGCAGCCCGGGGCGGGCCGGCTTGACGCTCACCGCGTAACCTCAGCGCAGCCGGTGCGGGCCAGCATCACCCCGGCCGGGTGACCTCCGGTCCCGAAACTTTCCGCCCTCCGCCGCACCGCACCGGCGCCGGGCCCGATCGGTTCCGCACCGCACAGCGCCGGGCATTCACCGCCGGCCCAGGGCCTTCACCAGCGACCGCTTCCCGCTTCCGGGCGCCCGGCGAAAGCCCCCACCCGGTTCGGCGGCGGCTGGCGCGGCGGCCGGTGCCGTCGCGGCCATTGACCGGCTCGGCCGGCGGTGATTACGTCCGGGCCACGCTGTTAGCGCTAACAGCTCCGTGTACCGGCGCCCGGAAAGGTCTCCCCGCCATGCCCTCGTCCTCATTACCCATCAGCCGCCGCCAGCTGCTCGCCACGGCCGGGATCAGCGGAGCGGCCGTGGCCGCCGGGCTGCTCCGGCCTGGCCTGGCCCGGGCCACCAGCGGTCCGCAGAGCTACACCGCGAGCTGGTCATCGGTGGACCAGCACCCGCCGGCCCCGGCCTGGTTCCAGGATGCCAAGTTCGGCATCTACTTCCACTTCGGGGTGTTCAGCGTGCCTGCGTTCAGCAACGAGTGGTACCCCCGCAACATGTACAACCCGGGCTCGGCCGAAAACCAGCACCACATCAACACCTACGGGGACCCGTCGGTGTGGCCGTACCACTACTTCATGCTCGGGGCCAACGACAAGTCCGGCCACTTCACCAAGTTCCAGCCCAAGCTGACCTCGGCCGGCGGCAGCTTCGACCCCAACGCCTGGGCCCAGCTGTTCAAGCAGGCCGGCGCCCGGTTCGCCGGGCCGGTCGCCGAGCACCACGACGGCTACTCGATGTGGAACAGCCAGGTGAACGAGTGGAACTCGGTCATGACGGGCCCTGGCCTCGACCTGGTGGGACTGCACGCGCAGGCCATCCGGGCCCAGGGGCTGAAGTTCATGGTGTCCCTGCACACCGCGTACCACTTCAACGGCTACTTCCAGTACGTGCCGCCGCAATCCAGTGCCACGCTGCAGAAGCTGTACGGCCAGCTCGGCACGGCCGCGGAGAACGCGCTCTGGTACAACAAGCTGGCCGAAGTCATCGACGGCTACCAGCCCGACATGATCTACCACGACTTCGACCTGAACCTGGTCCAGGAGAGCTACCGGCTGCAGTTCCTCGCGTATTACTACAACAAGGCCGTGTCCTGGAACAAAGACGTCCTGACCACGTATAAGGACGGGTTCGACAGCCTGGGCGAGGTCTACGACTACGAGCGCGGCGGACCGGGCGGCATCGTGACCCCCTACTGGGAGACCGACGACAGCGTCTCCGGCTCCACCTGGTGCTACGTCCAGGGGATCAGCTACTACTCGCTGCAGGCCCTGCTGCAGTCGTTCATCGACCGGATCAGCAAGGGCGGCACCATGCTGCTGAACATCGCCCCGATGGCCGACGGCACCATCCCGTCCGCGCAGCAGTCGATCCTGCTCGGCTTCGGCGACTACCTCGGCCGATTCGGCGAGTCCATCTACGGCACGCGCGCCTGGACCGTCTACGGCGAGGGCCCGACGCAGATGGGTGGCGGCGCCTTCACCGGTGACAAGACCGGCACCCCGCAAGACATCCGGTTCACCCGCAGCGCGGACAACACCGTGCTCTACTGCACCGCGCTGGGCTGGCAGGGTGTCGTGATGACCATCCAGACGCTGAACTCCAACCAGTTCAACATCGCCACCCTGGTCTCGGCGCAGCTGCTCAACAACGCCGCCGGGTCGTACGTCAACCTGCCCAAGCCCAGCCAGGACGGCTCCGGCCTGCACCTGTCGATGCCCTCGTCCAGCGCGCCGTTCAGCGCGGTGGCCTACGTGGTCAAGCTGACCTTTTCGGGCCAGATCCCGGCCCTGGGGGCGGGCGGTGGCGGCAGTCTGCCCACCGGCTGGGCCAAGATCGCCAACGTCACCAGCGGCCTCGTGCTGGACAGCGGCGGGAACGTCGCCTCGGGGTCGAACCTCAAGCAGTGGGCCTACAACGGCAGCCCCAACCTGCAGTGGCAGCTGGTGCCGCTCGGCTCCGGCTACTACCGCATCGTCAACAACACCAACGGCATGGTCGCCGACAGCTGGGGCAACACCGCCAACGGCGCACCCGCCCGCCAGACCTACTGGAACGGCGGCAACAACCAGCAGTGGAGCCTGAACAGCGTCGGCAACGGCCGCTACCAGATCGTCAACCGGGGCACCGGCACCGCCCTGGATGGCGCGGGCGCCACCGCGATCGGCTCGACCACGGTGCTGTGGGCGCCGAACAGCAGCACCAACAACGAATGGACCATCACCGCCGTTTGACCGCCGTTTGACCGCCGTGGCCGCCGGCCGCCGGCCCGGCGGCCGTCACGATGCGGGCCCCGGGCCGGCTGGCTAGCCCGGTCCGGGCCCGGCCCCGGGGCGGTACTCGAGCATGACCAGCCGGGAATCAAGCACCTCGGTACCGGCCAGCTCCAGGCCACGGCGGGGGAACCCGGCGAAGGCCGGTTCCCGGCCGGCCTCGCCCAGGACGAGCGGGAAGACCAGCAGCCGCAGCCGGTCGACCAGCCCGGCCGCCGTCATGCTGGCCACCAGGCGGAGACTGCCGATCGCGCGGAGCGGGACCGCCGACTGCTCCTTCAGCGCCCCGATCCCCGTGGCCAGGTCGCCGCGCAGCAGGCGGGTATTGGGCCAGGCGAGCGGTTCGGCGAGGGTGCTGGACACCACCACCTTGGGCAGCGCCGTCATCGCGATGCTGGCGTCGTCGGTGGCCGTGGCGGAAATCTGCGCCAGCGCCTGGTAGGTGACCCGGCCCATGACGATGACGTGCGGCTGGTCCAGCTGCGCCCGCACCCAGCCGTCCAGGCCCGGGCCGCCGTAGCCGAAGAACGGCCCGGTGCCCACGCCGCCGGCGAATCCGTCCAGGCTGACGAACAGGTCCGCGATCAGTTCTGCCATCCGGCCATCATCGCAGCGCCGGCCGGCAGGCAAAGTTCTAACGCCGGCGGCTGCCCAGCTGCAGAACTACTACAACGTCGCCCACCGGGACGATGACGCCCTCATCGGCTCGCTGGCGCCCAGGGCATCGCCTACCTGCCCTACTTCCCGCTCGGCGGCTTCTCCCCGCTGCAGTCGCAGGCCCTGGACGCCATCGCCTGACGTCCCGGGCCCCCGGGTCTACCGGACCGGGGGCCCGGCGGAACGGGTCCCGGTTCAGCCCACGGCGCGTGGCCGCTTGATCAGCCGGAGCGCGGCGGCCAGGCCGAGCGCACCGGCCGGGACCAGCGTGACCAGCGCCGGCAGCTGGTAACGCCAGGAGAACTCGAACAGGTCCGAGACGAGCAGCACGGCCGCGCCGGACGTGAAGCACAGCAGGCAGGCCAGCACCAGCTGGCGGGTCCGCGGGTCGGCGCGGCGCCGCCGCCGCAACGCCGCCACCGACCCCGCCGCGCCGGCCACGGCGCACAGCGCGAACAGCGGGCCTGGGGTGTAGCCGCCGTCCAGCTGGTAGGCGCGCAGGAAGGCGGCCACCGGACGCCACACCGCCGGGGTTCCCCCGCCGTAACGGTCCACCGCGGCGTGGACGACCTGCGGCGCCGCGTGCGGCGGGTAGTACGGGTAGTAGGTCTGGAACTGCCACCGGGAGATGGGCGTGTCCCCCGGGCTGCCGGCCCGGGTCAGCGCGAACAGCTTCAGCAGGTCACGGCCGTAGGCGCCAGCCAGCCGCAGCGGCTGCTGGGTCAGCGCGCGGTGGTTGAAGTCGGACAGCATGCTGTCCACGTCCGCCCGGGGCAGGTTGTTGTAATAGGGCCGGATCGGCGACCCGTCCTGGTACTCCAGCCAGTCCGGCCCCTTAGCCTGCTGGGCGGGGTCCGGGCACATGCCCCGCTCGGCGGGGGTCAGCGTGAGGGTGCTGCAGTCCACCGCCGCCGCGGCCCGCCCGTAGAACGAGGTGACGCCGGTGTGCGACAAGAAGAACTGCCCGGCCACCAGGTAGGAGACGGTGCAGTAGACCAGGATGGGCGCGATGAACGCCCCGGCGAAGGCGGCCGCCCGGCCGGCGGCGGCCCGCCAGCCGCCGCCCACCGCGACGAGGTAGATCACCCCGGGCAGGATCAGCGCCTCGCCCACCTGGGCGAGGGTGGCCGAGCCGCCGAGCACCACCCCGGCCGCCAGCACCCGCCGCCAGCCGGGGACCGGCCGCCACAGCAGGATGACCAGGCCGGCCACGATCAGCGCCTCGAACCAGGTGCCGGGCATGACGGTCTGCTCGTTCTGCACCTGGTAGCCGTCCAGCAGCACCGGGGCGATGGCCAGCGCGGCCAGCCACCGGGACACCCCACGCCGGAGCAGCAGCAGGTACAGCGCCGTGGCGATACCGAGGCCGAGCAGGTGCTGCACCACGGCCACGGCGCCGAAGCCACCCACGGACGCGACGGCCAGCAGCGGCCCCTTGTAGCCGACCGGGTCCATGCCCTGGGCGTTGTAGAGGTACCGCTCGGAGTCGATGTAGAACAGCGCCGGCCGGTAGGCGAGCTGGGTGAGCACCCGGAGCACCAGGCCCGCGGTGAGCAGCGCGGCCGCCAGCCAGTGCTGCCGCGCCGCGGCGGCCATCCCGCGCGGCACGCCCAGCCGGGGCAGCCGCGACCCGGGCACGCGGCTGACCGGCCAGCGCACGGCCGGGCGGGGCGGGGCGTGGCCGGGCTGGAGGTCGACGGCGGCGGCGGGCTTCACCGCCCCCGACCCTACGCGAGGCAGCGGGGTCATCAGGTTCCGGGCGTGGCGTGCCCGCCGCTGGACAGGCACAGCGCGAGGAAGACGGTGACAAGGGTGAGCCAGCGGGTCATCCGGTTCCGGGGTACCTGGGTGAGCGCGGCCCAGGCCACCGCCGTGTACCAGGCGAACACCCAGGGCGCGACCAGGATCCAGGCGAAGGTCAGCGCGAACGGCGCGACCACCTCGCGCGGCTGCTCGGCGGAGATCCGCTGGTAGACCAGCCAGGCCACGATGATCAGGGCGATCGGCCACAGAATGGAAATGATCATGGTGATGGTGGGGTTCGGGTATCTGACCCCCCACAGCTCCACCAGCCGGAACACCGACCACGGGGACGGCGGCGTGATGAGGGCGAGCCCACCGAACAACGGCTTCAGCGCGGCGAGGCCGTAGAAGCTGTACTGGATGACCAGCGTCAGCAGCGACGTCCCGGCCATCAGCGCCACCCGGCGCCATTCCCGGCGCATCAGCAGCGGCCAGGCCAGCCCTACCCCGATGAGCACGGCGTAGATCTTCACCCCAGCGCCGAGCCCGATCAGCACGCCGACCAGGACGTCGCCCCACGCGTTCGGTACCTTGCGAGCCACCTGGATGGCACCGATCGCCGCGGCGGCCACGAACGTGTCCAGGTGGCCGCCGCTGACCAGGGCCAGGATCAGCACCGGGTTGGCGGTCCAAAACAGCGTGGCCCGGACCGGGTCGTCGGAGGTCAGCAGGAGCAGCACGCCGACGCCGATGAACACCAGGCCGTTGAGGATCATCCAGACCCACACGGTGGTGTTGACGTCCCCCCGGCCGATGGCCGCGGCGAACGCCTGGAACAGCGTGGCCACCGGGCCGTACACGGACGGCTGGTTCTTCCACATGGTGCCGACCGCGCTGGTGTAGGCCGGGTCGCCCCACGCCGCCGGGCCGGTGGTGTAGGGGTTGCCGCCCTGCGCGGCGATCCGGCCGTACGCGGCGTAGCTGGCCACGTCGGAGGAGCCGACCGGGGTGAGGCAGACCATGATCCCGACGATGATCAGGCTGCCCAGCAGCAGGTAACGCGGGTTGGGCCGCCAGCCCTGGCTGTGCGCCCACATCATCCCGGCCAGCCCCAGGCAGGCGAGGATCAGGCTGCTGTAGAGCATCAGGCTGGCCAGCACGGTCTGGTGGACGAGCGACGGGAGCAGCGACAGCGGCAGCCGGACGCCGATCGTCTCGGCGTTCGGCGACGTGGCGCCCAGCAGCATGCCCAGCAGCAGGCCCGCCGCCGACAGGCCGACCGCCACGCCGGGCTGGGACAGGCGGCTCCAGGCGAGCTTGCGGATGAGCGTGCTCATCAGCCGCTCAACCGGGCCGGACGGGCCCTGGCGGTCCAGCGAGCCAGGCGTCCCGGGCCCCCCGGCCGTCCCTACCGATCTTGGCGGGTCAGCCGGGTGGGTGGACACCTGGGTCACCTGGGCCACACCTCCCGTCGCGAACGCCGACACCGGCCGGCCCTGGGCCGCGTGTCAATGCCGGGCTGCCCCCTGATGTGGTGGCAGGCCCCGGCGGCGTGCCACAACTCAGCCTAGGGCGCTACCCAACTGCCCTCGGCCGGGTTAGCTCAACATTTGCGCTGAGTTGGCCCGCAGGAACTGGCACCAGCAGTCCCCGGGCAATCTCGCCATAACGGGTTTTTAGCCGTAATTTGACCAGGCCCAGACTATCAGCCGGCGCTCGCGGCCCGTCTCGCCGCGTCGAACGGCGCCCGGTCGAAGATGAACCGGCTGTAGCTGATCTTCCCGTCGGCGACGGTGACGCACTCGGCGGCGGGCGCGCTCGCGACCGGCACGGTCGCGGTGTCGTACACGAGCACGGCCCGGTTCTCGTCGCCGAACGCGGCGATCAGCTCCGAGCCGGTCAGGATCGCCGTGAACGGCGCCATGAAGGCCCGGTACGCCACCGCCCCTTCCAGCCGCCCGGCGGGCGCATCGCAGACGATGCCGTCCGCCACGTAGCTCATCGCCTGGTCCAGGTCCCCGCCGGTCCAGGCGCGGAAATAGGCCAGGGCGGTGTCCAGGGCCGGGCTGGCTGGTTCGGTCATGGCGGTGTCCTTTCAACGGCCGGGAGCGGCCGGTGCGGCCGCCGCTGCCGGTTACGACACCGCCCGCGGCCCGATCGGAACGGTGCCCCGCCGGATCGCCCGGAACTGCCATGCTGGGGCCGTGGAACACGCGTTGCTGCAGCGGGCCCGGGCCGGCGACGAAATCGCGTTCAGCGGGCTGGTCGCCCCGCACCGGCGCGAACTGCAGGTGCACTGCTACCGGATGCTGGGCTCGCTCACCGACGCGAAAAACTGAATAAGACAATCATGTGTTTCGCGGCTGGGCAGGCCGGACCCACAGCCGGCTTGACGCGGCCGTCCCGCTTCGCCGCCTGAGCTTTCGCGAGCACCTTCACCCAGCTCACTTCGAGCCTCCCGTCCTGCTGGCAGTAGACCGCCTGCAGGTGCCGGTGTTTCCGGTGCCCGGTGTGCACGGTCAGCCGCAGCCCCGGGTAGTCGCTGAACCGTGCCCCGCCGCGATCCTCGTGGATCACCCCAACGCCTGCGCCGCAGGACCCGCACATGAGCGTGACGCGGCGGATGCCGGCCCGGATATCCGGCCTTGGCTCCCATCCAGGACAGCAGCGGGTTACGCCACGCGATCGCCTGCTGCAAGGTGCATGACGGGCAGCCGGGACCAGGCCGTCAGATGGGACACGGACACGGGGACGTTGGTGGTGAGCCTCGCCATGACCCGTTATGCTACGGGATCAAAGCTCGGAGGCAGACCCGGAGAACCACGTCACCGGCAGTCGGGCCATCCCCCTCACGGCAGGCGAGCACCTGCGGATTCCGTGTTGCACGGAGGTCCCGCGGTGCATGTCACCGATTCCACGGTGCGCAAACTTCGCGCACGTATCGGCGGTTTCACCCTGCGCGGCAATCGTCGAAGCCGCCAACCAGGTACGCCGCCAGCTCAGAGCCCACCAGCTAGACCGCGCTGAACAGCGCATCGCCGACGAGCGCGCCCGCCTCGCGCTGGAGGAGGCCGGCGATGCCGCCTGAGGTCCGCGACCCCGCCGAAGATCACCGCCGGCGCCTAGAGCCGAACATCGCCCGCATGCAGGGCTGGCTGACCCAGGAGACCCTGGCCCGGCTCGCCGTCCTGCTCCAGCCGGACCGGCCATGAGGGCCCCGGACGGCGAGAGCCGGGCCCGAGGACCCGGCTCCCTTGGTCTTCGCGGCTCACCAACCCGAAGCACCGGCGAGGCTCCCGCAAGAGGGCCCGCTGCCGCGTCCAGTGTAGGCCAGGCCGCCGACAGCCGGCAGGGGTCCCGGCGCCGCGAGTGCCCGGTATGCACCGCCGGCGCGGCGAGCGCTGTTCGCTCCCGTTCGGCCGGCGACCAGGGATGGCGTGTACACGTCACCGGTGCCCGGAATGCGGCGGATACCAGCGCTCGGCCGCGGCCCGCGAGCTGGACGAAGGTGGCCGGGCCGGCGCCGGGCAGGCTGCGGGCATCTCGTGGTGATCATGATTGCCCGCGTCTACGGACTGGGGGCGGCTCCGAGTGGCCGCGCTCGTCATGCGGGCTGACCGTGAGATGCGGCCTGCTCGCGGAGGACTGCGCCATCCTCCACTGGTGCCCCGCGCTCGGCGGACAGCGCGAGAAGTCCGACTGGCGGGCGCCGTGCCCGCTCTGCCAGGCCGACCGGGCGCTCAGATTCAGCCTGTACGGCCGCGGCCTGCGCTGGTGGTCGTACTGCGGGGACCACGAGCGCGAGGCGCTACGGCCGGTCCTGCGCAAGCTGCTGGGGGACTGCCTGCCCGGCCGTGCGAGCGGACCACGCACCGGTCGACCACGACGACCTGATAGCGCTGATGCTGACTCCGGTATGCCGCCGATGTCGCTGCGGCTGGCAGTGCCTGGAGCTGGCCGGCATGTGCACGCAGGCCGCGCTCGGACAAGCTCGGTGTCCGGCGCGAGCACCGGTCCCGGGTCATCGCGGCCGGACCGGCGGCGCACCCAACACTGATGCAAAGGCCGCAGGTGACGTGACCCGCACCCAAACTGGGTGATACCCGGCGGGGTACCCGCGCACCCAAAGCTGGTGCAGACGCCCCACGTCATTTGACGGGGTGTACGCTGCTTGACCGGCGCGGGTATCGTTCCCCTTCCGGAGGAAGGCACGCCCTGGGCGCTGCCTGCCGGCATCCGCGAGCCCACCTCCGGGCGGCCGGCGTGACGCGCGAGAGCACCGAATCCAAGGGCCGGCGCTACCTCACCGAAGGCCGGTTGACCATCACCCGCGTGCATGGTGACGAAGTGCTGGCCGCCGTCCGCGGCTCAGGTGAGATCTACTCCTGTGGCCACGATCCGGCCGGCGGGTGGTGGTGCAGCTGCCCGAGCCGCCGGACTTGCGCACACCTCGAAGCCCTGATGCTGGTCGTGGTCCGGCGCCGTGATCGGCAGGACTCATGAGCCCGCTCGAACTCGCCGCGCTCAACGCGGAGACAGAAGCCGAGTCACTCCGGGCCGACGCTATCCACGCGATGACCCTGGAGAGCGAATCGGACGCGCTCTACGACCGGGCCACCGACGCCATCGATGCCTACCAGCGGGCCAGGGAACGCGCCCGGTTCGCCCGGCAGCTAGCCGACCACCACGTCGGTGCCTATAACGCATGGGAGGACTCATGACGTTCGGCCAGCGCCTGGCCGCCATGCAGCTGGCCCAACGGGAATCGGAGATCCGGCAGGCGATCGCCCGCGAGCGGCGCCCGGTGTTCGGCACCGGCAAGATGCGCCGGGTCTCACGCTGCATCCTGGCTCGCCTCGGCCGCCATGTTCCGCGCGCAGCGCTGACCCGCCGGCTCGGTGGTCGTCGTCGGCGATGCGTTACGGCAGCGAGAGCCTGGGACCTGGACCTGCGCACGCCGCCGCGTCCTGGAGTTGACCTGCCGGACGGCTGGTCCTGGGAGCCGGTCGAAGCAACCACGCTGCCGACACCGGAGTTCTACCACCGGGCCGACCCGCAGAACATCGTCCGGTACCGCACGGCTGACGAGCTGCGGACCGCGCTGCTGGCCGAAGGCTGGACGCCCGGCGACAAGATGTCGTTCTTCGAGGCTGCACTGTGCGGCCTGCTCAACGACGGTGTGCCGGCCAGCGGCGAAATCATCTGGGAGGACACGGCCAGATCTCGCTGATCTACCAGACGGAAGCGCGGCACCCTCGGCCCCGGCGCGGAGGCGCAACGCCGGGCGGTGTCAACGCGGCTGCAGCCGGAGCAGCTCGCCGAGTTCCAGCCGCGGCAGAGGCGGTGATGCACAGCCCCCTGCCGCGTGATGACTCGACCCCGGGGGGGCACCACTTCGACGGATCGTCACGGAGACTGCGACTGACCCCGCCCCGCCTGTTTCGCAGCGTCGTACGGATCCCTGATCCGGCGATGGCTCACGAACCGTACATCGGCGCTGTCCCGGCAGATGGCCGTTTGCCGCAGGCCGGAAGCGTGACGGGTGACCATGTCACGTGACAAGGCCGGCGCCAGGGAGGGAATACGACGACTCTGGGCGGGGTCCGGAAGCCGCAGGTCAGCGTGCCGACCCCAGCCCCCGGGGGTCTGCACAACCAGCCGACGGGAGCCAGAATGAACGACGACATCCCAGCACCCGAGTGGATCACGTTTCCATCTGAGGACGAGCTGGCCGACGCGCTAGCGATCAGCCAACGGAAGGATTACGACATGACCGACGCACACGAGGCCGACCCGTTGGCCGGGCTCAACCCGGTACTGGTCACGGCCGTGGAAGCGTTCACCCGTTCCACAGCCGACGCGTTCCTGAAGATCTGGACCGGGCCGCGGGCAACCGACACGATGGAGAAGTTTCTTGCTGGCGAAGTCGCGTTCGTGATCAAGCTGGATGAGCTCATGGTCCTGGCGGCCGACAGCATCAGGCCACGTAGCGGTGATGACCACGGGCCGATCGGCGGGTACCTGTAGGCTAACTACTGTCCGTCGCGCCAACCGGCGCGTCCGGTCGCTTGGCACCCGCGCTGGAGGCAACCGCCCGGCCCGGGTCAGGGCAGAACGTTCCCCTGAGCGGCTGGAGGCTGCGCGAATGACTAACGATGCCGCCCGGATCCTGGACCGGGCCCGCGACGAATCCCCCGATGTGCTCGATGAGATCGTGGCCGAGACCCGCGATTTCAGCCCGAGCCAGGCGATGGAGCGGTTGCACCAGCTGGCCGAGTACAGCCGACTATCCGGCCGCCAGCGGGTAGAGCAGGCACTGATGGCCACCAAGGTGCAGACCGCGGCCCGGGCGCTCAGCGCGTGCCAGAACGGCGATACCGCCACGTTCGACCAGGCCCACCGAACGGCCAACCAGGTGCCGGGCCAGCTGCGCCAGACGGGACCGGTAGGCCGGTACACAACGCAGGCGCACCGCGTGCTGGACGCCCTGCACGGCCGCGGCCTTCCCGACCATGCCGCCGCGGCGGTGGACGGGCTGATCCGTCACCCCGCGGGCGCCGCTGACCAGGTCGACGCAGCCCGCGATCTCGCTGCAAGATGGCTGGCCGTCTGCGGCAGCCCGCAGTACGAGTCAGCGTTCGCCCGGATCCTGGCTGACCCCATGACGGGCGGCGCAACCCTGGACGAGGGCGAGCGGGAAGCCTGGAGGGCCGCCAGGCAGATCCAGAGCGCATTGGGCGAGAGCGGCACCGGTTCCTACATGGTGCCGACAATGATCGACCCGGCGATTCTGCTCTCGAATGCGGGCGCAAATAATCCACTGCGGCAGGTCGCCCGGGTCGAGCAGATCGTGACCAGCGAATGGCACGGCATCACCTCGGCCGGTGTGACGGCCGAATGGACCGCCGAGGCGGCCGAGGCAGCTGACGCGAGTCCCGTGCTGGCCAGCCCCGGCGTGCCGGTACACAAACTGGACGCGTTCACGCCATTCAGCCTGGAGCTCGAAGGCGACGTTCCCAGCCTTATGAGCCAGCTGTCCGGGGTGCTGGTCAACGCGGCCGACCTGCTCAGTGGCAGCACCTTCACCACAGGCGACGGGGTAGGCAAGCCCTCGGGATTCGTCCCGAACGTGACCGGGGTGGACAACGCGTCCGGCGCGTTCGTGAGCGGCGACGTGTTCACCACGCAGAACGCTCTGCCACCGCGGTTTACCGCCAATGCCAGCTGGCTGGCGAATATCGCCGTGCATCAATACAGATTGGCGCATTCGAGACCAGCAATGGCTCGCTGCTATTCCCCGAGATCCGCACCGGCAACCCGCCGTCGCTGCTGCACAAGCCTATCCGCGAGCTGAGCGACATGACCTCGGACATGAGCACGACGGACTCCCGGTTCCTGGTCTACGGGGATTGGCGGTCCACGTTCCTGATCGTTGACCGGATCGGCAGCTCCATCGAGCTCGTGCCGCACCTGTTCGGCGCGAATGGGCGGCCGACCGGCCAGCGGGGCGCCTACCTCTGGATGCGTACCGGGCGCGCGGTGCTGATCCCCGACGCGGCCCGGGCGCTTGGTCAAGACCGCCTAGATCTCCCCGGCGTCAACGCGGGCGACACTGCCGCCAAGGGCCCGCCATGACCTCATCCTTTCTGGCGGCGAGCTGGTACCTGCGCCGGGTACGCCGACGGCCCCGCACTGCCCGAGACCGGTGCGGGGCCGTTGGGGGGTCTTGTCCGGGGTGCCGCTCAGTGGCCGCCCGGCCGCTCGAAGTCGGCGCGCAGCTCCCCCAGGAAGTCCAGGAGCGGCTCCCACATCGGGCACAGGTCCAGGTGGGGGGCCGCGGCCTCTACCCGGTCCATGACGGCCCACGATTCGTGGTAGAGCCGTCCCAGGTCTTCCTCGTCCAGATCCACGAACCGCTCGCCGGTCGTGTGCGAGACCGAGGTGTTGCGGCGCTTGCGCGGTGCGGGTGCGCTGGATTCGGCGGCGATCGTGGCGGTAGCGTTCGTCAAGGACACCCGGCCCTGGGCAGGAAGCCCGGCAGGCGACGGCCCGGGGCCGGGGCTCACCGGCCACCACCCGCGATGAGGCGGAACTCCCGGCGGCGTCCCTGGGCTGCGGCGGCGTCGTCGTACGGGGCCGGCCCAGCGTCCGCCGAAACCTCGGTCATCACCGCTGAACAGGTCATCGACCCGGGACACCAGCCCGGCCAGCTGGGCCTCGGCCTCGGCCAGCCGGGCCAGCACCGCGGCGAGCTCGGCGCCGGTCATGACCGGCGGCCGATCTCGGCGCGGATCTGGTCAATCAGGTCCCGGGGGTCCTCGGCACGGACCACCACTGGCGGGCTAGTCCGGAGCCGGCTCGCGTAGACCAGGCCCGAGATGCCCCGCCACACGTGCCAGGCGGGGAACTCGGCGGCCACGTCGGCCAGGGTGGGCTCGGGGCCGGTCATGCCGTGGCCTGCGCGGCGTCCAGCTCGGCCATCCGCTGCTGCCACGTTGTGTAGCCCTCGGCGGGGTGCTCGGCCAGCCGGCCGCGCAGGTAGGCCACCTGCCACACCGCATCGAACGTGTCGCCGCCGAGGATGCCGGCCAGCATGGCGCGGGCGTGGCCGGCGCGCTGGACCAGGATGCAGTTACGGGCCTCCTGGTCCGCGACAGTGGCGCCGTGGGGCACGTCCAGGGCCTCGAACACGGCGGCGAGCGCATCGCGGGCCGGGCCGTCAGGGATGGCAGGATTGCTCACAGCCGAGACCTCGTTTCTCGGTCAGGCCCCGGGTCAGCGGTGGTGACGCACCGTCCGGGGCCGCTTTGCGTCTGGACCTGCCACGCTACGCCCACTGTCACGTAGACGTCTACACTCGGACTGTAGACTACTGCTGCGTGACAGAGGCATGGTTAGCGGCCGTCTACGGTTCGCGCCATGACGATTGACCGGGAGTGGCACGCAGCCCGTGTATGTCCAGCTAGCGAACATCCTCGCGCGGGCAGATCAGCTCGGGCGAGCTGGAGCCCGGCCGGCCGGTCCCGTCGTTGCGGACCCTGGTGGAGCGGTACGGGGTCAACCGGCTGACCGCGGCGAAGGCGGTCAAGGTGCTGGCCGACGAGGGCCTCGTCCGCACCGTGGTCAGGGGCCGGGGATGGTTCGTCTCCCCGTCCCCGGGCAAGCGCTGATCAGGCGTCCGGCGGGAGGATCTCGATAGCGTCCTCGTTCAGCACGTGCGGCCTCTTGCTGCCGCGGGTGGGGTACAGCTTGACGCGCAGGAGCATGCCCACGATGGCCCGCTGCCGCTCGATGTTCCCGGCCTCTTTCAGGCCAGCCCACACCGCGGCCGGGTCCTGGCCGGCGAACTCTGGCAGCGCGTCCCCGCGGAGCCCGGCCGATATCTGGTCCTCCACCTCGGCCAGCTCGTCCAGCAGGGGCGCCGACATCTCGGCCCGCTGCCGGACGGTGAAGCGGAGGGCGGCGATCTCGCCGAGTTCGCTGTTGATCTCGGTCCGCCGGGCGTCCAGGGCCGGGATGTCCACCTCCGGCCGCGTGTTCACTGCGGCCACCACTTCCGGGGTGCCGAGCAACACGATGATGCGCTCCTCCACGTAGGCGTCCAGGAGGTTCGCGTTGCGGGCCAGGGCGCAGCGCGGCCCGGGTACGGCACCGGGGGTAGTCATGGCCGACTTGCACACGTAGGTCCTGCGCCTTGCTCGTGTTGGGGCGCTGGACCACGAACGTGCGGCCGCCGCACCGGCCGCAGATCAGCACGCCGGTCAGCAGGGCCCGCGGCCGCGGACCCGGGCCGGTCCGCCGGGCCGGGTCGGTGAGGATCGCCCCGGACCGCGCGCCAGGTGTCCTCGCTGACGATCGGTTCCCAGTTCCCCGGGCCCACTATCTGGGGTGCCTGGGCCATACCGTGCGCGTCCCGTGGGGCGATCTCGATCAGCCCGGCGTTGACCGCCCGGCACAGTACCCGGCGGACGTGCACGGGCTCCCAGGGCTTGCCCTTCATCGTGGTCCGCAGGCCGGCCTCGTTCCACTCCTTGGCGATCGCATACGTGGACACCCCGGCCAGCACGTCCCGGCACGCCTCGGTGATCGCGGCGGCCTCCGCGGGCACCTGGGCCAGCCGCCCCTGACCGCCCCGCTTGATCGACGGCCCGTCGCGGTGGAAGCCGAACGGCCGCGGGCCGCCCCCGGCACCGCCCGCCTCGCGGATCTGCTTGAGTGTCGCGTCGATCCGCTCCACGGTGTGCTCCAGTTCGTACTCGTGCGACGGCACCGAGCATCCTGGCGATCATCCGGCCCGAGGGCGTGGCCAGATCGACCAGCCCGGCCTTGACCGTCTGGGTAGGCACCCCGTCGCTGCCCTCGCCGCAGGCCGCGATGTAGTCCTCCAGCTCCACGGGGGAGCGGTGCAGCCGGTCGGTGTGCCAGGTGAGCACACCGTCGATCTTGCCGGCGCGGATGTCGGCCAGCAGCCGGAGGTAGGCCGGCCGCTTCTTCTTCCCGGACGCGCTGATGTCGTTATCGATGTACAGCTCGGCCACGGCCCAGCCGAGCCGGCCGGCGAGTTCGCGGCAGTCCTTCTCCTGGCGCTGGGGGGCGAGGCCGACGCCTTCCTTGCCCTGGTCGTCCCTGCTGATCCGCAGGTACATGCCCGCGGATTTCGGGCTATCCCGCAGGACGCGGCGGCCTTCCTCGCGGGCGGACTCAAGACGCTGTTCGGATGCTGCGGTGCTGGTCACGGGATGCTCCTGGTGGCTGGTGAGCCTGACATCCCAGATATTAGCCTAATTCACTGTTCGCTGACGCGGAGGACGCGCTGCAGGAGACGCTGCTGGCGGCCTGGCGCGGCCTGCCCGGGTTCGAAGGCCGGTCCTCGGTGCGGTCCTGGCTGTACCGCATCGCCACCAACCAGTGCCTGAACGCGCGGCGCTCCGGGCGCCGCCGGATCCCGGCCGAGCCGGTGCCGCCGTTCCAGCCGCCCGAGCCGACCCGGCGCGGCGAGATCACCTGGCTGCAGCCGTACCCGGACGACCTGCTGGACGGCGTACCGGAGACGGCGCCCGGCCCGGATGCCCGTTACCTGGCCCGGGAGGCCATCGAGCTGGCGTTCGTGGCCGGCGTGCAGCGGCTGCCGCCCCGGCAGACCGCCGCCCTGCTGCTCTGCGACGTGCTCGGCTTCACCGGCACCGAAGCGGCCGGGATCCTCGGCACCGGCCCGGCGGCGGTCAAGGGGGCGCTGCAGCGCGCCCGCGCGGCGCTGGGCCACGACGGCCCGGATGGGCCGGATGGGCCGGGCCGGGCCGCGGCGCGCCCGCCGGCGGACACCGAACGAGATCTCGCCCGCCGGTTCGCCGACGCCTACCTCGCCGCGGACGTCGACGCGCTGATCGCGCTGCTCACCGACGACGCGTGGCTGTCCATGCCGCCCGCGCCGCACCAGTACAACGGCCCCGCGGCCATCCGGTCCTTCCTGCGGGCCAGCTTCGGCTTCCGCGGTTCCCGCGCGGTGGTCCTGCGGGCCGCTCGCGCCAACACCCAGCCGGCGCTGGGCAGCTACCTCAGCGCACCGGGCGGGATGACCGCCGCCCCGGCCGGGCTGTTCGTGCTCGGCATGAGCGGCCCGCGGATCAGCGCCATCACCCGCTTCCACCTCGATCACCTGTACCCGCGGTTCGGCCTCCCGCCCGCCGTCCCGGTGCCGGTGCGCGGCCAGTGAGCGGTCCGGCGAGAAGGCGGGCCCGGGCCGCCGGGCGCGGGCGCTCAGCGCCCGGCGAGGGGCCGCCCGGTCTGCGCCCAGTCCGGCCCCGCCGCGTCGGGCGTCCCGGCCAGCACCCCGGTGCAGCCGCGGCAGGCGGGATGCAGCAGGAAGTAGGCCGGCAGGTCCGGGGAGTCGCTCGGCGGGTTGGTGGGCAGCAGCACCGGCGGCCGCGGCGGCTGGCTGAAATCGAAGTCACCCACCAGGTTGCCCAGGATCGGCTCGTCCTCCCGGACGTCGGGGCGCGGGTCGGGGCGGCCGTCCGTCTGCGGGTTCAGCCGGGCGCCGTGCAGGAAGTCGTCCTCGATGAACTTGAGGTAGGCGTCACTGGACAGCACCTGGTGGTCGATGGACCCCTTGCGGGCGTACGGCGAGATCGTGATGGCGGGTACCCGGAGGCCGTAGCCCGCCTGGTCCACGGCGGGCGGCACGACGTGGTCGTAGAAGCCGCCCCAGTCGTCCCAGGCCAGGAAGATGGCGGTGGAGTTCCAGTCCGGGCTCTTCATCGCGGCGTTGATGACGGCGGTGACGTACGCCTGGCCGCGGTGCACGCTGGCCGGCGGGTGGTCGCTGTTCGCCCCGGACGGGGTGACCCAGCTGACCGCCGGGAGCGTCCCGGCCCGGGCCGCCCGCAGGTAGCTGGCCAGCGTGCGGATGTTGCCGAGCTGGTGGTCGGCGTGCACGTCGCCGAACAGTGGCAGCGGGTTCCAGATGCCGGGCGTGTAGCTGTTCTGCCTGACCGCGGCGCAGGTCTCCGCCGAGTCGTCGGCGCAGTCCGGCTGGGTGCCCGCCTGCAGGTAGTAGGCCCAGCTCACGTGGTGCAGGTACAGCAGCCAGGTCAGGTCGGTCCAGGCGAAGTCGATCGACGTCTTGCCGGTGCGCAGTTCCCGGTCCACCGCCCGCTCGAACCGCGTTACCTGGTAGGGGCCGACGATGTTGGTGGCACAGCTCATGGCGGACCGGTTGCGGCACCTGGCCGACCATTCCGAGACCAGGTACAGGTGGTCCGGCAGCGACCACGACCTGACCGGCTCGAACATGTGGTCGTCGAGGGTGAACTCCTTGGCGTAGGCCCAGTAGTTGGGGATCTCCGCCGCCGTGTGGTAGCCCATCACGTCCGGCGACCTGGTGACCGCGCAGGCCGGGTCGGCGAAGACGTGGCAGGTGGACTTGAAGGCCGCCCACTGCTTGATGAACCCGTTCATCCGGCCGCGGTTCACGTCGGCGATCGCGTTGGCCTCGCCGTGCGGGCCACCGCCGTTCCGGTCGGCCCGGTCGTGGTAGGGCCGGGTGCACCCGCCGTGCGGGCCGGGCACGCACACCGCGGGCTGGCCGCCGCGCACCGGGATGCCGTCGGCGCCGGGGAAGGTGCCGAAGTAGCTGTCGAACGACCGGTTCTCCTGCATCACGATGATCACGTGCTTGATCTTGTGAATGCCGGACGGGACCAGGTAGTGACCGGTGGGGCCGCCCGCGACCTGGTTGGCCGGGGCCCGCTTGACCGGTGCCCCGGGCGGCGGGCGGGCGGCCGGCGCCGTGCAGGCGGCCACCAGCGCGGTCAGCAGCAGGCCGCCCAGCAGCGCGTACCACCGCCAGACGCGGGCGCGCCTCGTTACCATCCGTAAGCCTCTCGCTGGCCGGAACCAGGCGTCCGGTACCAAGCGCCGCTGTCGGCGCAAACCGGCCCCCGGCCGGGAAACTACCCGGAATCGGGGGTGCCCAGTGCTGTCCCTGGGCACCCCCGCTTGAGGCTTACCTCACTTCTTCGCTGGCCGCCGGTAACGGCCTAACTGCACGAGACGCTGGCCGGCGCGGCGTTGCTGCCGCTGTAGGTGGCGGTGAAGCCGACCGTGACGGTGCCACCCGGGGAGATGCTGCCGTCGTAAGAGGCGTTGCTGACGGTGACCGCCGCCCCGGACTGGGTGTAGCTGCCGTTCCACAGGCTGCTGATCCGCTGGCTGCCCGGGAACGTCCAGCCCAGGTCCCAGCCGTTCAGCGCGGCTGAGCCGGTGTTGCGCACCACCACCTGGCCCTGGAATCCGCCCGGCCAGCTGTTCACCACGGAGTAGCTGGCCGTGCAGGCGCCGGATCCGCCGGTCCCGGTGGAGCTGGGCGACGGGCTCGGCGACGGGCTGGGCGAGGTGGTCCGGGTCGGGCTGGGCGACGGCGACGGGCCGGACCCGTTGACGTTCACCGAGAAGGAGTTGGTGGCGAGGCCCGCGCCGCCCTGCCAGAGCTCGAAGCCGGCCTCCACGTCGATCAGGTACCAGCTGCGCTGGGTGTAGCCCCGGCTGACCATGTCCTGGGTCAGCGGGCTGAGGTCCAGGTTACTGACCGAGGTGGTGCCACTGGTCATGACGTAGCTGACCGTGTCCCAGGTGGACTGGGTGCCGTACCAGACGTTGTACGTCCGCCCGCCGATGCTCACGTTCGTGGCCACCTGCGAGCCGAACGGCTGCACCGGGCCGTTATGGTTCAGCCACACCATCATCTCGGTGCCGTTCGGCTGGCCGGTCGTGGTGGGTGTCTGGTTGTACCAGATGTCGTAGGCCACGTCGTAGGCGCCGTTCCCGGTCTGCGTCGTGCTCCAGCTGGTGGTGACCTTGCCGGAGGTCAGCGCGGACACCTGGACGGGGCTGGCCGACAGGCCGCCCGAGGTGCAGGCGCCCCAGTGGCAGCCGGCGTAGATGGACGGGTAGCCGCCGGGGGCGCCGTTCGTCGCGTTGCTGATGGCCGAGTTGGCCACGGTGAAGTCGGCGTTGCCGTCGGTGGTGATGCACTCCGACGCGCCGGAGCCCCATTCGTTGTTCTGCACGATGTAGCTTCCGCCCGCCACCGTCGCGGTCTGCGAATTACAGAGCGTGCTGGTCGCGGCGCCGGCGTGGGCCGCGCCCAGCGCGAGCACCGTGGCCGCGGCGAGCGTGGCCGCCGCGGCGGCCGCCGTCTTCCTGAGTGGGTGTGTCAACCGCATCTGCGTTCCCCTTCGTCGCCCGCCCCGCCCAGCACGGCGGATGCGCCACCTCGCACCACGGTCCGCCGGCCCGGTGCGGCACACCGTAATCCGGCGGCGTGGCCGGCTGGCAGCGACCGCCGCCGGCCGGGCCGGGGGGCGCAGGTCAGCGGGCCGGGCGAGTTTCGTTAAGCTGAAAATTTCCCGGAACGCATCCGGCAGGTTGTTTCAGGAACGATCCAGCGCCGGCCGGTGCCTGCCCGGCACCGTTGCTGTATTACGTCTGG
Organism: uncultured Actinomycetes bacterium; assembly: GCA_963837515.1. Lineage (GTDB taxonomy): Bacteria > Actinomycetota > Actinomycetes > Streptosporangiales > Streptosporangiaceae > RYN-230. The sequence continues at coordinate 1,182,508 of CAWINT010000002.1, read as the reverse complement.
GTTTCGCCCGCCCGGGGCTGCGGGCCAGCGGGCATGCTGGGCGGATGGAGCTGCGCAGCGTCGGGGTCGAGGAAGAACTGCTGCTCGTCGAGCCGGCTACCGGCCAGCCGCGGGCGGTGGCCGGGGCGGTGCTCCAAGCGGCCGGGGCGGCCCGGCCCGCCACCCCGGCCGCCGACGGCGACCTCGACTTCGAGCTGCAGCTGCAGCAGGTGGAGACCAGCACCGAGCCGTGCGGCACACTGGACGAGCTAGGCCGGGAACTGCGGCGGTGCCGGTCCGCGGCCGCCGCGGCGGCGCAGCCGATCGGCGTCGCGGTGGCCGCGGTCGGCACCGCACCGGTCCCGGTCGAGCCCCAGCTGACCGGCAAGCCCCGGTACCGGGCCATGGCCGAGGCGTTCGGGCTCACCGCGCAGGAGCAGCTCACCTGCGGCTGCCACGTGCACGTGGCGGTGGCCGACGATGAGGAAGGCGTGGCCGCGCTGGACCGCATCCAGCCCTGGCTGGCGCCGCTGCTGGCGCTGAGCGCCAACTCACCGTTCTGGCAGGGCGCGGACAGTTCCTACGCCAGCTTCCGCTACCAGGCGTGGGGCCGGTGGCCGTGCGCCGGGCCCACCGAGTGGTTCGGGTCGGCCCGGGCGTACCGCGCGGGCGTGGCGGACATGGTGGCGACCGGAACGCTGCTCGATACCGGCATGGTGTACTTCGACGCGCGGCTGTCCCAGCGCTACCCAACCCTGGAAGTCCGCATCGCCGACGTATGCCTGCGCGCTGAGGACGCGGTGCTGCTCGCGGCGCTGATCCGGGCCCTGGTGGAGACGGAGGTGCGGGCCTGGCGGCGGGGCGAGCCGGGCCGGCGGACCCGCCCTGAGCTGCTGCGGCTGGCCGCCTGGCGGGCCAGCCGCTCCGGGCTGGACGGCGACCTGCTGCACCCGGTCACCTTCCGCCCGGTGCCGGCCGCCGCCGCGCTGGACGCCGTGCTGCAGCACGGCGGTGCGGCGCTGCGCGACGCCGGGGACCACGCCGTGGCGGCCGGGCTGCTCCGCGAGCTGCAGGCCCGGGGCAACGGCGCGGCCTTCCAGCGGGCGGCGCTGCGGGCCACCGGCCGCCTGGCCGACGTCTCCGCCCGGGCCGCCGCGGTGACCGCCGGAGCGCAGATTTAACCTGAGATGAAGGAATACCGGACCGGCCATGGGTAGCGAGCCATAGTGACAGTACGAGAAGACGCACCTCGGGTACTGGTCGTCGGGGCGGGGTTCGGCGGGCTGTCCGCGGTGGACAAGCTGTCCCGCCGCGGCTACCGGGTGACGCTCGCCGACCGGCACATCTACGCCTCGTTCCAGCCGCTGCTGTACCAGGTGGCCACGGCCGGCCTGGCCCCGAGCGACGTGGCCTACGCGCTGCGCGGCTTCGCGCACCGGCACCGCGCCCGGTTCCGGCACGGCGAGCTGACCTCGATCGACCCGCAGGCGCGGATCGCGTTCTTCTCCGACGGTGGCCAGCTGGGCTACGACTACCTCATCCTGGCCACCGGGGTGGCCGCCGCCTTCTACGGCATCACCGGGGCGGCCGAGCACAGCTACGGCCTGTACACCCTGCACGACGCGGTCATCCTGCGCGAACGCATCCTGGCCGGGCTGGAGCGGCTCAGCATCGCCGCGCCGCACCAGGATACGTTCGTCACGATCGTCGGCGGCGGCGCCACCGGGGTGGAACTGGCCGGGACGCTGGCCGACCTGCGGAACATCGCCCTGCCGGTGTCCTACCCCGACCTGGACCCCAGCTGCGTGCACATCCGCCTGGTGGAGATGGCGCCCACCCTGCTCGGCCCGTTCGAGCCGAAGCTGCGCGAGTACACCGCGCAGCAGCTGCGCGCCCGCGGGGTGGAGCTACGGCTCAACTCGACCATCAAGGAGATCACCGCCGACTCGATCGTGCTGGACACCGGCGAGCGGCTGCGCAGTGACCTGACCGCCTGGGCGGCCGGCATCTCCGGCCCGGCTGAGGCGCAGCGGTGGGGGCTGCCGCAGGGCCGCGGCGGCCGCCTGCTGACCGGCCCGGACCTGCGGGTCCAGCACCAGGACCGGATCTTCGCCATCGGTGACATCGCGCTCATCGACGGCTCCCCGCTGCCGCAGCTGGCCCAGCCCGCCATCCAGATGGGCAAGCACGCCGCCGCGCAGATCCGGCGGCTGGAGGCCGGGCAGCCGACGACGGCGTTCCAGTACCACGACAAGGGCATCATGGCCACCATCGGCAGCCGGTCGGCGGTGGTGCAGCTGCCGCACGCGATCCGGTTCCGCGGCGCGCTGGCCTGGTTCGCCTGGCTCGGGCTGCACCTGATCACCCTGCTCGGCAACCGGAACCGGATCACCGCGCTGATCAACCTGTCCTACCGCTACCTGTCCTGGCAGCGCGGCGGCGGCATCATCGTCGGCGACGACCCGCCCGCGCCAGGCACCACCGGCCTGGGCACCGCCCCGCCGATGTCGCATGACCGGCCGATCGCCGCCCGGCCGCGGCCGGACGAGCAGCAGGCCGCCGGCCAGGTACCCGGCGAGCCGGTGGCGCAGCGCGAGCCGGCCGGCGACGGCCGCGACGCCCGCTGAGGCCGGCCGGGAAGCGGCTCAGCATCCCGTCTCGGTCACCATCCGGCCGCCGACGATGCGGGTGCGGCTGGACCCGATGACGAGGATGCTCTGCTCCGCCACCTCGTAGGTCTCCAGGTCGCCCAGCGTGGTCAGCCGGGCCTGCGGTGGCCCGCCCGCCGTGTCCCGCACCACCGCCACCGGGGTGCCCGGGCCGCGCCAGCGGCGAGCGATGCCCAGCACCTCATCCAGCCGGGCGTCTTCCGGCTTGCCGGGCGGCAGGCAGAAGGTGAGCACGAAGTCGGCCTCGGCGACCGCGCGGACCTGGGCCTCGGTGACCGGCCACGGTGTCCCCGGCGCCGGGGCGAGCACCGCGTTGCTGCCGCCCAGCGGGGCGCCCAGCGCGGCCGAGCAGGCCTGGCTGGCCGTGATGCCGGGCACCTCGACCACGTCGATGTCCGCGCCGGCCAGGGTGAGCGCGAGGCTGGCCAGCGCGTGCGCGCCCGGGTCGGCGGGGAACGCGATCGCGACCGCGTGACCCTGGCGAGCCTCCTCGACTGCCTGCCGCACCGGCTGCGCGGCCGCCTCCTGGCCGTCCGCCCGGCCGCGGCGCGCCGCCCCGGGGCGGAGCACGCGGGTTCCGGGCCGGAGCAGGTCGGCCAGCTGGTCCAGGGAGCAGCCGAGGCCGGCCACCACCGAGGCCCGGCGCAGCTCCGCCAGGGCCCGCGGGGCGATCAGGTCGCGGGCACCGGGCCCGGTGCCGATCAGGGCCAGCCGGCCGCGGGGACGGGCCCGGGCCACCGCCACGGCCACCCCCTCCAGCGCCCGCTCCGGCACGACGAGCTGATCGGCGGCGGCCAGCGCGGCCGCCTCGCTGCGGGCCGGTCCCCCGGCCGGGTGGCAGCGCACCGGCCAGCCGCGCTGCAGGCCGGCTTCGGCCAGGCCCGGCTCGGCGCACCGGTCTTCGGGGACCGCCAGCGCCAGCACGCTGGCCGGCGACAGGGCGGCCTCGCCCAGCGCGCTGTCGGCCAGCCGCAGGATATCCCCGGCGGCCGTGCCCGGGGCCGGATCCACCCCGATGACCAGCGACGGCGGCCGCAGGATAGCGGTACGCGGCCCGGCCGGTGTGATCTGGTCGGTGATCAGGATGCGGTACTCCCCCGCGTCGCCCACGGTGTCCGGCAGCGTCGGCAGCGGCCAGGTCTCGGCCGACTCCAGGCGGACTGGCCGGCCGTCCAGCAGCGCCCGGCTGACCGTCCCGATCGCGCCCTCGGTCGGCCAGCCGAGCGTGTCCAGGCCGGGCAGGCTGGCCGCGTCGGTGGCGGTGGTGATGACCGCGTCGGCCCCGAACACTTCGGCCACCCGCGTTGCCAGCGCGTTCGCCCCGGCCGCGTGGCCGCCGACGACCGCCACCGCGCGCCGGGCCGACTCGTCCATGCATACCACCGCCGGGTCGGTCCACTTGCTGTTGAGCAACGGGGCGATGAGCCGCACGGTGGCGCCGACGGCCAGGAAGCAGACCAGGCCGTCGCACTCGGCCCAGGCCCGGGGCAGTGCCTGCCGGGGCGGGCCGAAGTAGCTCCGCGTCCGGCCCGGCCAGGCGCTGGCCAGCCGCTGGGCGCTGCCCTGGCCGCCCGCGGTGACGGCGATCAGGCCAATCACCGGCGGGCCCGGGGACGGGGCGGCCCCGGCCGGAGCTGTGACGCGGGGAACATGGCACGACGCTACCCGTATCCCGGGGGCGGCACGCGCGGCGGGGGCGGACTTCCTAAAAGGTTTTAGCAGACGTCACCCGCGCGACGCGTGCCGGCCAGGCGGCCGTGCCGCGGCCCGGACCGGCACCACCGGCCCACCCGGCCGGCCCTGCTGCGCTGCCCTGGCGGGTGGCCGGGACTCACAGCGGCCAGGCCTCCAAGCGCCAGGCGGCATCCCAGAACATCCACTCGTACCGGGCCGCGGCGGCGAACCGCGCCCGGGCCCGGGCATCCTGCGCCCCGGTCAGTTCCTCCCCCACCGCGTCGGCCAGCGCCAGCACCGCGGCGACGTCGGCGGCGTACTCCGGACCGGCGTAACTGTCGATCCACCGTTGGTAAGCCGGGTTGGGCGAGCCCTGCTGGGCCAGCCACCGTCCCACCTCGCCGTAGATCCACAGGCAGGGCAGCACCGCGGCCAGCCCTTCGGCGAAGTCGCCGAGGGCCGCGGCGGCGATGACATAGCTGGTGTAGGCCTGAGTGGTGGGCCCGGCCGGCACGCCGGCCAGCGCGCCCGGCGCCGCGCCCAGATCCGCGGCCAGCGTCTCATGCAGCGCCGACTCTGCGGCCAGGCCGTCGGCGGCGTGCCTGGCCAGCAGCAGCGCCGCGGCCGGATCCGGGGCCTTCGTGCCCACCAGCGCCACGGCCTTGACGAACTCGTGGATGTAGCGCGCGTCCTGGCCGAGGTAGTAGAGGAACGACGGCCCGGGCAGGTCACCCGTGGTCAGGCCGTGGATGAACGGGTGGCCGAGGATGGCCGCGTAGGTGCCGGCGTTGTCCGCCCAGGCCCGGCCGGTCCAGCCGACCCGGACCGGGACCGCCGCCCCGTCCGGCGTGACCGGGCGCGCCGCCGCCCCGTCCGGCGCCGCGCCCCCGTCCGGTGCCGCCGGGTGCGCCGCCGCCCCGTCCGGCGGCGCGGCGGACCGGGCGGGAACGAGGTCGCGGGACTCCGGGCGGGTCACGAGCGGGCTCCTGGGCGGGACGGGACGCTGGGCGCACCAGCGAGATTTGAGATCTGACAGAAGCACACCGCCCGCCGCCTCGTCAAGCGGCCGGTGAACCCGGCTGAGCAGGGATTCATCGTCCCCGGCGGCACCCCGGCCAGCGCGGGCGCCGCGGCTGGTCACATTCTCGTATCAGGGCTTGGCGACGGCTGGTGAGCGTTCTTAAGATCTAATGTCTTCCACTATCGTCGCGGGGCTGTCCCGCTGCTCGCTGGTTCGATGGCCATCTGGCCCGGGCCGTGGTCACAGCTGGTCCCAGGACCGTGGCCGCGTGTGCCGGGCCGCCCTCCCGGGCGCCCGCCCGGATCCGGCCCGCACCAGACCGCCCCGCCCGCACCAGAGCCGCGCCCGCCGCATCAGACCGCCCCCGCCGGCACCACAGCCGGCCCGGCCCGCACCACAGCCGGCCCGGCCCGCACCACAGCCGGCCCGGCCCGCACCACAGCCGGCCCGGCCCGCACCACAGCCGGCCCGGCCCGCACCACAGCCGGCCCGCACCACAGCCGGCCCGGCCCGCACCACAGCCGGCCCCGTCTCGCGTCCCTTGCCAGCCCACCGGGCCAACTCTAGACTTGCCGCGATGAGATCTGAGATCTCATTTTTCCAACGAGGGGATCATGTGCTGACTCCGGAACAGCTCAGCGCCCGCGTGACGGCCGCCGTGAACACTGACCGGCTGCTCAGCCTCGTGCAGCAGGTCTGCCGCATCCCCAGCGTGCTCGGCGCGGAAGGAGCGCTGGCCGCGTTCCTGCACGACGTGATGCGCGAGTCCGGCTTCGAGGCCACCAGCCTGCAGCCGGTGCTGCCGGACCGGCCGAACGCGCTGGGCGAGCTGTCCTTCGGCCCCGGCCGGCGGGTGGTGCTCACCGGGCACCTGGACACCAAGCCGGTATCGCACGGCTGGACCGTGACCACGCCGTTCTCCGGGGAGCTGATCGGCGGCAGCGTGTACGGCCACGGGATCATGGACATGAAAGCCGCCCTGGCCTGCCAGATCGCCGCCGCCGAGGCGCTGCGCGACAGCGGGCTGGAGCTGGCCGGCACGGTGGCCATGGCCGCGGTCGCCGACCACATGGGCGACCAGCTCGGCTCCATCGCCTACTTCGACAGCTACCCGGCCGACATGGCGGTGCTCGGCGAGCTGTCCGGCAACGAGATCTTCCTCGGCCACCGCGGCCGCTACTACTTCGACGTCACCGTCCTGGGCCGGTCCGCGCACACCTGCCACAAACCGCTCGCGGTGAACGCGAACGCGCTGGCGGCGCACGCCATCCTGGAACTGCAGGACTCGGCCTACCACCCAGACCTGGAGGACTGGGTGCGCGACCTGTTCGGCCCGGAGACCTTCATCGTGCCGGGGCGGGTCTACGGCGGGCTGCCGCCCGGCGGGCCGTCGATGATCCCGGACGAGTGCGTCATCCGGGTCGACTGCCGCCCCCAGCCCGGGGTCACGGTCGAGCGGGTGCGGGCGGAGATCGACCGCTGCCTGGAACGGGCCCGGCAGCGGGACCCGCGGCTGCGGGCCGAGGTCGTGCTGGCCGACGTGAAGGACGGCTACCTGGCCGGCCCGGAGGAAGACGTCGTCCGGCACATGCGGGACGCGGTCCGCGCGGTGCGCCGGGCCGAGCCGCCGCTGCGGGTGGCGGGGTGGCTGGGGGACACGGCCAGCTTCGGCGCCAAGGTCCCGACGGTCATCTTCGGCCCCGGCGGCGAGCCGGTGTACTGCCCGGACGAGCACCTCAGCGTCGCGGACATCGTGACGGCCACCCAGGTCTACGCCAGCTTCGCCGCGCTGGCCCTGAGCCCGGGCCGGGACTGACCGGATGCGCATCGTACTGGCCAAGCCGGGCCTGGACGGCCATGACCGCGGGGTCAAGGTGGTCGCGATGGCGCTGCGCGACGCGGGGGCAGAGGTGATCTACCTCGGACTGCGCCAGTCGGCCCGGCAGATCGTGACGGCCGCGCGGGCCGAGGACGCGGACGTGATCGGCATCTCGGTGCTGTCCGGCGCCCACCTGCCGCTGAGCCGGGAGATCCGGGCGGCCCAGCGCGCGGCCGGGGTGGCGGACATCCCGCTGGTGGTCGGCGGGACCATCCCGCCGCGGGACGAGCCGGCCCTGGCCCGCCTGGGCGTGCAGGGCGTCTTCCCGGTCGGCACGCCGGTCGGGGACGTGGTGCGCCGGGTACTGGCCCTCGGCGCTCTCGCGCCCGGCGCCGCCACGGCGCCGGCGGGCGGCGGCGGGAAATGATCACCACCGACTCCGGCCTGCCGGTCGAGCCCTGCTACGAGCCCCCCGGTGGCCCGGACCCGGACCTGGGGCGGCCCGGCGAGCCGCCGTTCACCCGCGGGCCGTACCGGTCGATGTACCGGGAGCGGCTGTGGACCATGCGGCAATACGCCGGCTTCGGTGCCGCGGCCGACTCCAACGCCCGGTACCGCTACCTGCTGGAGCAGGGCCAGACCGCGCTGTCCGTCGCCTTCGACTTGCCGACCCAGCTGGGCTACGACTCCACCCACGAGCTGGCCGCCCGCGAGGTGGGCCGGGTCGGCGTCGCCATCGACACCGCCGCGGACATGGCCGACCTGTTCGACGGCCTGCCGCTGGAAGACCTCTCGGTGAACTTCACCATCAACGCCACCGCGCCGGTCATGCTGGCCTTTTACCTGGTGGCCGCGGAGCGCCAGGGCGCCGGCCCGGCCCGGCTGGCCGGCACGCTGCAGAACGACATCCTCAAAGAGTTCCTGGCCCGCAAGCTGTACGTGTTCCCCCCGGGCCCGTCCCTGCGGCTGGCCGGGGACGTGGTGGAGTACTGTGCCCGCGAGCTGCCCCGGTTCAACCCCATCTCGGTGACCGGCTACCACGCCCGGGAGGCCGGCTGCGACGCGGTCACCGAGCTCGGGCTCACGATGGCCGCGGCGATCACCTACGCGGAACACTTCACCGCCCGCGGGCTGGCCTTCGACTCGTTCGCCCCCCGGCTGTCCTTCCACTTCTCCAGCCAGCTGGACCTGTTCGAGGAAGCCGCCAAGGTCCGCGCCGCCCGCCGCCTCTGGTACGAGATCGCCACCGGGCGGTTCGGGGCGGCGAAGCCGGAGTCCGGCCGGCTGCGCTTCTTCTCCGGCTGTTCCGGTGCCACCCTCACGGCCCAGCAGCCGCTCAACAACATCGTCCGGTCCACCCTGCAGTGCCTCGCCGCCGTGCTCGGCGGGGCGCAGTCGATCCACGTGATGGGTTACGACGAGGCGCTGGAGATCCCGACCGAGGAGTCGGTGCGGCTGGCGCTGCGCACCCAGCAGATCATCGCCTACGAATCCGGCGTAACCCGCACGGCCGACCCGCTGGCGGGCTCCTACTTCGTGGAATCGCTCACCACCGAACTCCACGACCGGGCGCTGGCGCTGGTGCGGCGGGTCGATGACGAAGGCGGTTACGTGCACCTGCTGCAGCAGGGCATCCCGCAGCGCTGGATCGCCGGGGCCGCCTACGCCGCCGAGCAGGCGGTCGAATCCACCGCGAAGGTCAAGGTCGGCGTCAACCGGTTCACCAGCGACGAGGGCACCCGCACGCCGCGGCTGTTCACCGTGGACGAGGCGGCGGCGGACCGGCAGCGGGCCCGGCTGGCCGCGCGGCTGGCCGCCCGGGACGGCGCCGCGGCGCGGCACGCCCTGGCCGGGCTCCGGGACACGGTGCGGGCGGGCGGCAACACGATGCCCGCCTTCCTGGCCGCCGCCCGGGCCGGCTGCACCGTCGGCGAGATCTGCGGCGTGCTGCGGGCCGAATTCGGCGAGTACACCGAGCCGCCGCCGTGGTAGCGGCGGGCGGGGCCGCGGCGCCGGCGCCGGGCGCGGCCGGGCCAGGCGGCGAACGCGGCACCGGGCGGCCGCTGGCCGGAGTCCGGGTGCTGGACCTGACCCGGTTCGTGTCCGGGGCCTACTGCACGATGGTCCTGGACGCGCTCGGCGCCGATGTGGTCAAGGTCGAGGGGCTGCCGGGCGGGGACCCGTACCGCAGCCAGGGCGCGGTCACCGTCGGCGCGCAGAGCGCCCTGTTCGCCTCGCTCAACACCGGCAAGCGCAGCCTGGCCGTGGACCTGGCCGCGGCCGGCGGCCGGGAGCTGGTGGCCACGCTGGCCGCCGCCAGCGACGTCTTCGTGCAGAACGCCCGGCCGGGCTCGCTGGACCGCGCCGGGCTCGGGCCCGGCGTGCTGCAGGCCCGCAACCCCCGGCTGGTGTACGCGTCGGTCTCCGGGTTCGGCCAGTCCGGGCCGGACGCCGCGCGGGGTGGCTTCGACCTGATCCTGCAGGCGGCCAGCGGGTTGATGGCGGTCACCGGCAGCGAGGCGAGCGGGCCGGTCAAGGTGGGCGCGCCGGTGCTCGACATCGGCTCCGGGCTCGCCACCGCGACCGCCATCCTGGCCGCGCTGCTGGCCCGGGTGGGTGACGGCCGGGGCGCCGTGGTCAGCTCGTCGCTGCTGGAGTTCGCGCTGAGCTGCTTCACCAGCTACGCCGCGGACCTGCTGGAGAACGGTGCCACCCCAGGCCTGCTCGGCAACGACTCCCCGCAGTTCGCGCCCTACGGCGTCTTCCGCTGCGCCGACGGCGCGATCGCGCTGGCCGGGGCGGGCAGCGAGGCATTGTGGCAGCGGCTGTGCCAGGTGCTCGGCCGCCCGGAGTGGGCCGCGGACCCGCGGTTCGCCAGCAACGCCGCCCGGCTGCGGCACCGCCGCGACCTCACCGCCGGGATCGAGCAGGTGCTCGCCACGGCGGGCACCGGCCACTGGCTGCAGGCGCTGGACGAGGCAGGTATCCCGGCGTCCCCGGTCCGGCCGCCCGGCGCGGCGCTGACCTCACCGCAGGCGGCCGCGCTGGGCATGCTGCACGCCGCCCGCACGCCGGACGGCCACCCGTACCGGACGGTCCGGCCGCCGCTGTCGGTGGGCGGCCCGGCCGGCTACTCACGCGGCGCCCCGGCTCTGGGCCAGCACACCACCGAGGTGCTCGGAGAATTCGGCATTTCCCCGGATACCGTAGCGGACCTGCTCAAACGTGGGATCGTGGCGGAATGATCAGCGGGCTGACCGAGCTGGCCGAGGTCGTCGTGGACCGGACCATCGCGCTGTCGGTCGTTCCCGCGCCACCCGGGGCGGAGGCACGCCGCGCCGAGACCGTTTCCGGCTGGTGGCGTTCGGGCCAGCTGGCCACGCTGGCGGCGACGATCAGCCGGCTCGGCGAACAGGAGTGGTGAGCAGTGCAGACCGGAGTGACGCTGCAGGGCATCGATCCGCCCGCCGAGTTCGAGTCGATGGTGGCCGAGATCGAGGACCTCGGCTACGACCACTTCTGGCTGACCGACTCCTCGCTGCACGCCCGGTACTGCTGGGCGTACCTGACGCTGGCCGCCCGGCGCACCTCACGGCTCAGCATCGGCACCGCCGTCACCAACCCGCTCACCCGGCACCCGGCCCTCACCGCGACGGCCGCCGCCACCCTGGCCGAGATCTCCGGCGGCCGGGCCATCCTCGGCATCGGCGCCGGCGACCGCCCGCTGCTCTCCCTCGGCTACCCGCCGGCCCGGCTGGCCACGCTGGAGGCCGCGGTATCGGCCATCCGCGCACTGTGGGCCGGCCAGCTGGCCGGGACCGGCGGGCCCGGGTTCGCGCTGCACGACGCGCACTACCGGTTCCCGCCCCAGCTGGACATCCCGGTGTACCTGTCCGCCACCGGCCCGCGCACCCTCGAACTCGCCGGGCGGATCGCCGACGGCGTGATCCTGCTGGCCGGGTTGCACCCGGACGGGATCTGTTACGCGCTGGAGCACATCGACCGCGGCGCCGCCGCGGCCGGCCGGGACACCCGGCCGCACGTGACCGTGTTCGCCTACGGGGCGATCGACGAGGACGAGGACGCCGCCATCGCCGCCGCCCGGACCATCGCCGCCTGGTTCCCGCAGACCGCGCCGGTGCACTGCCGGCTGGCCGGGCTGCCCCAGGAGACCATCGACCAGGTGCGCGGCAGTTACTCAGGCGGGGAGTTCCAGGAAGCGGCCCGGGCCGCCGAGGCCCTCCCGGTGGACTTCGTGAAGCGGATGGCGCTGGCCGGTGGTCCCGCCGAGACCCGGGAGCACCTGCGCACCCTGGCCGGCCTGGGCGTGGACTCGGTGACCGTGTTCCCGCTGGGCCAGGACCGGATGGCCACCGTGCGCGCCTTCCGCGACTGCGCCGCCGCGGTGACCAGCTCCGCGACCGCCACCGCAACGGCGGCCAGCACCGGCACCACTGGCCCCGCTTCCACCACTGGCACCACTTGCACCACTGGCCCTGCCTCCACCACTGGCCCTGAGGCCACCACCAGCACCGGCACCGCCCTCCCCCCGGGCGGTGCCGGGTGATCATCATCGAGGGCGGCGCGGTGCTCACCATGGACGACGCGGGCACCGTGCACACCGACGGCCACCTGGTCATCGACGGCGACCGGATCACTGCCGCCGGTCCCGGCCGCTACGGCGGGGAGCGGCCCGGCGGCGCCGAGGTCATCGACGCCGCCGGGATGATCGTCCTGCCCGGCCTGGTCGACCTGCACTACCACACCGCGATCGGCAAGGGTTTCTGCGACCACCTGCCGCTGCTGGAGTCGCTGGAGCAGTTCTGGTACCCGTCCATCCGGGCGCTGGACCCGGAGACCGCGTACTGGGCCGCCCTCAACAGTTACGCCGAGTCCATCAAGAACGGCGTCACCACCGTCAATGACATGTACCGCCAGCTCGGCGCGCTGGGCCGGGCCGCCGACGAGATCGGCATCCGGGCCGTGCTGTGCAACGACGTCGCGCTGCCCGAGCACAACCTGGACACGCTGCCGGACAACCAGGACTCCTACCACGCGGTCCACGGCCTGGGCGACGGGCGCGTCGAGGTGTACGTGGGCATCGAGTGGCTGCCGCTGGCCTCCCCCGAACTGCTCCGCGACGCCCGGGCCCTGGCCGACGAACTGCACACCGGCATCCACGTCCACCTGAACGAGTCGCTCGGCGAGGTGGAGAACTCGCGCGCGCGGTTCGGGCGGCGGCCGACCGAGGTCGCCTACGAGGCCGGGCTGCTCGGCCGCGACTGCGTGGCCGCGCACTGCGTCTGGCTCACCGACCACGAGATCGCGCTGATCCGCGAGACCGGCACCCACATCTCGCACAATCCCAGCTCCAACGCCAAGCTGGGCAACGGGGTCGCCCGGCTGCCGGAGATGCTGGCCGCCGGGATCAACGTCGGCCTCGGCCACGACGCGGCCGAGTCCAGCAACAGCTGCGACCTGTTCGACGTGATGAAGTTCGCCTCGCTGGTGCACCGGGCCTACCGGGGGGACGCGGGGCTGATGCAGGCCCCGGACGTGCTGCGGATGGCCACCCGGGGTGGCTCGGCCGCGCTGGGCCACGACACCGGCGAGCTGGCCCCGGGCAAGAAGGCCGACGTCATCTGCGTGGACACGCGCAACCCGATGTTCACCCCGCTGCTGCCAGGTGACCCGGCGCACCTGTACTCGCACCTGGTGTTCGCGGCCGACGGCAGCGCGGTGGACACCACGATCGTGGACGGGCGGATCCTGATGCGCGGCCGCCAGCTGCGCACCGTGGACGAGGCCGAGGTCCTCGGCCAGGCCAACCAGGCCCTGCAGCGCATCGTCGCGGCCATCGACTACCAGAACTGACCCAGGAGCACGGGCATGAGCAAGATCATCATTACCGGCGGCACGGTGCTGACCCTCAACGACGCCGACGACGTGCACTTCGGCGGGCACGTCGTGCTGGACGGCGACCGGATCGCCGCCGTCGGCGGCGGCGGCTACGAGCGGCCCGTGGCGGACGGGGACCAGGTCATCGACGCGGCCGGGAAGATCGTCATGCCCGGCCTGGTTGACCTGCACTACCACACCGCCATCGCCAAGGGCTTCAGCGATCACCTGCCGCTGTGGGAGTACCTGGACGCGTGCTGGTACCCGTTCATCCGCACGCTGGACTCCGACGCGGCCTACTGGTCAGCGGCGGCCAGCTACCTGGAGTCGATCAAATGCGGCGTGACGACCGTCAACGACATGTACCGGCGGCTGCCGGACCTGGCCCGCGCCGCCGCCGACATCGGCATCCGCGCCGTGCTGTCCAACGACGTGGCGCTGCCCGAGCACAACCTGGACACGCTGCAGGACAACAAGGACGCGTACGACCAGGTGCACGGCCTCGGCGACGGGCGCGTCGAGGTGTACGTGGGCATCGAGTGGCTGCCGCTGGCCTCCCCCGAGCTGCTCCGCGACGCCCGGGCCCTGGCCGACGAGCTGCACACCGGCATCCATATTCACCTGAACGAGTCGCTGACCGAGGTGGAGAACTCGAAGGAGCGGTTCGGCCGGCGGCCCACCGAGGTCGCCTACGACGCCGGGCTGCTCGGCCGCGACTGCGTGGCCGCGCACTGCGTCTGGCTGTCCGACACCGAGATCGCGCTGATCCGCGAGACCGGCACCCAGATCTCGCACAACCCCGGCTCCAACGCCAAGCTGGGCAACGGCATCGCCCGGCTGCCGGAGATGCTGGCCGCCGGGATCAACGTCGGCCTCGGCCACGACGCGGCCGAGTGCAACAACAGCCGCGACGCGTTCGCCACGATGAAGTTCGCTTCGCTGATCCACCGCGCCAACCGGGTGGACGCCAGCCTGATGCAGGCCCCCCAGGTGGTCCGGATGGCCACCCGGGGTGGCTCGGCCGCGCTGGGCCACGACACCGGCGAGCTGGCCCCGGGCAAGAAGGCCGATGTCATCTGCGTGGACACGCGCAACCCGATGTTCACCCCGCTGCTGCCCGGCGACAAGGCGCACATCTACTCCCACCTGGTGTTCGCGGCCAACGGCAGCGCGGTGGACACGACGATCGTGGACGGGAAGATCGTCATGGCCGGCCGCCAGCTGCGCACCATGGACGAGCCGCGGATCCTGGCCGAGGCGAACGCCGGCTTCCTCCGCACGCTGGAGAAGATCCGGTCGTAGTGGCAGTGCCACGCTCCCATCCGTTATGCAGACTTGGATGACCGCCGGTGCAGATCGACGCGCATACGCACATCCTCAGCCTGGCTGAGGACGCGGAGTTCACCACCGCCTACGGCCGCGAGGGTTCGCTGTGCATCTACCGCAGCCTCGGCCTGCTGCCCTCGCACCGGGCGCCGGGCGAGGCCGAGTGGGAGGCCAGCGGCTACAGCCGTAAGGGTTTCCCGGTCATCGGGCCGGCGGAGTCCATCCGGGACCACCCGGGATTCGACAGGATCGTGATCCTGGCGGTGTCGCCGCAGTTCCTCGACGGCGAGCTGATCGGCACCGTGGACAGCTACGGGATCACCGGGGTGCCCGGCCCGCCCAGCCCGAAGAAGTGCAACGACTACATCGCGGCCATCGTGGCGCAGCGGCCGGGAACCTTCATCGGCTACGCCTCGGTCAATCCAGCCTACCGGGGCCCGGCGGCCGCCGTCCGCGAGCTGGAGCGGGCCGTCCGCGACCTGGGCCTGGCCGGCCTCAAGCTGTACCCGATGTACCAGGACTGGTCCCCGGCCGACCCGGTGCTCGCCTTCCCGGTCTTCGCGAAGGCGGCCGAGCTGGGCATCCCGGTCATGGTGCACCAGGCCGGCTCGACCCGGATCGACGCCCGGATGGAGCACGCCCGCCCGGCGCTGCTGGACGCGGCCGGGCGGCACTTCCGCGACCTGCGGCTGACCATCGCGCACTGCGGGCTGCCCTGGGTCGATGAGGCGATGTTCATGCTGACCAAGCACCCCAACTTCTACGCCGAGCTGAGCTACCACATCGCCAGCGTGACCACCGAGGAACTGTTCCGCTTCCTGGTGCACGCCGAGGCGTCCTTCGTGCCGCTGGAGAAGATCTTCTTCGGCACCGACTACCCCGGCTTCCTGTACGACCCGGTCAAGCTGCGGGCCAAGCTGCTGGCCGTGAACGAGCACGCCGGCCGGGTCGGCGCCGACCCCATCCCCCAGGCCAAGCTGGACGGCATCCTCGGCGACAACTACGCCCGGATGCTCGGCCTGATCCCGGACTGACCCGTCCGGCAAATCCCAGTGGCCACACCAGCCCCGCCATCCTCCTCCCAAGATCATGATCATGAGATTGGTGCCGTCCCAACGACACTGAAGTCATGATCATGATCTTGGAGAGAGCGGGTCAGCGGACGGGCCAGGCGGGGGCGGGGTCGATGCCGATCTCACGGAGGACGCGGCGGTTGATCCGCTCGACCTGCTCGCGCAGGTCGCCCTCGTCCACCCGGGTCAGCTTCTTGTGCTCCAGCAGCACGTCCCCGCCGACCAGCACGGTGTCCACCGAGTGCCCGGTCACCCCGTAGGCCAGGTTGGCCACCGGGTTGTGCAGCGGCCGCCAGTCGAAGTCGGACGTGTCGAAGACGATCACATCAGCTTGCTTGCCGGGTTCCAGCGAGCCGGTCACGTCACCCAGCCACAGCGCGGTCGCGCCGCTGATCGTGGCCAGCTCCACCGCCTGCTCGGCGGTCACCGCGCCCGGGTCGCGCCGCGCGTCCCGGGGCAGCAGCGCGGCCAGCTGGATCGACCGGCAGATGTCGGTGTGGTTCGACACATTCTCGGCGTCGGTGCCCAGCGCCATCGGCACCCCGGCGGCCAGCAGTTCCGGCCACTTGCCGGTCTGGGTGGTGCCCTTGGCCAGCTTGAGTGCGGAGGACGGGTTCTGCGAGATGCGCGCGCCCGCGTCGGCCACGTAGCCCACATCCGCGTCGTCCAGGCTGGTCATGTGGTTCAGCAGGGCGCGCTCGTTGAGTGCACCAATCTCGTGCATGTGCTGCACCGGGCGGTGCCCGAAGGTGGCCAGCTCCAGCTCGACCTCACGCTCGCTGGTTGACTTGTGCAGCACGAACAGCGACTGCGCGTCGGCGGCCAGTTCGGCGGCGCCGCGGGTCAGCTCGTCGGAGCAGGTGCCGACGCCCTCGATGGTCACCGCGTCGGAGATCCGCGGATGGCCGAACGTGCGCACCTGCTCGATGCCGTCGGCCAGCCGCCGCAGCGCAGCCTTCGCGTCCATCCGCAGCCAGTCCGGCAGGTCCTTGGTCCCGGCCGGCCCGGCCTGGTCCCAGGTCCACGGGCCGGTCCGGGCCCGGATCCCTGACCCGGCCAGCGCCTCCAGCACCGCGTCGAGGTGGTTGCAGCCCGGTTCCTCGAACAGCGTGGTACCGAACCGGATCATCTCGGCGGCCGCGTGCTGCGCGTGCAGGTACATGTCCTCGTCGGTCAGCGCGGCGAACGAGGGGTAGATGAACCGGCGCAGCGCGTCCAGGGTCTGGCCGCCTTCCGGCATCGCGCCTTTGGCGCAGCAGAGCAGGTGCCGGTGGCCGTTCACCAGCCCCGGCATGATCACCCCGTCCGGGGCGTCGATCAGCCGCCGCGGGGCGTACCGGGCCAGGATGTCGTCACGCTGGCCGACGGCCACGACGACGCCGCCGTCGATGGCCAGCGCGCCGGCCCGGTAGACGTGGCGGCCCGGGTTCATCGTGAGCAGCCAGCCGCCCGCGATCACGGTGTCGGCGGGCAGTGCCTCCGCCTGGGCGCCACGGCCCGCCGCCACCGGGGCCGCGGCGGTGCCCGTCACCGGGCCGCCTGGCCGGCGTAGCCGACTGCGCCGTCGTCCATGGGTGCCTCCGTCGCCGCCGGGTACGCGGATCGGTGTCGTAGGGAAGCCAAGGAGCGAGGAATAAGATCTCAGATCTGAGACTAGGGAAACGATCTGCGGACCGTCAATCCCATCCCCGTAACCATCGTGTCTCGCCGACGTGGTGCGCTGGCCGCCGCTGAGCCGGGAGCATACGGGGTTGACCAGGACCCCGTTGCGGAGTCTGATATCTGATGTCTCGATGCGCCTGGCTGACCGGAGGGAGCCTCCCGCGATGACCGTACCCCGGCCCGCCCTGCAGATGTCGCAGCTGCTCCGCGAGCGCGGGGCCGCCGCCTGGTCCGCGGCGGTCGGCCACGCCATGGTGGCCGAGATCGGCGCCGGCACGCTCCCGCACCGGACGTTCCGCTGGTACCTGGAGCAGAACGTGCGCTACCTGGAGGACTACGCCCGCGCGATCGGGCTGATCATCGGGCGGGCCCCGGACCGGGCCGCGCTGGACGTGCTGACCCGGTTCCTGGCCCAGATCGTAGCGACCGAACTGCCCGCCAACTACGCGTTCCTGGCCCGGCTCGGCGGTACCGGCGGGGCGGCCGGTACCGGGCCGATGGCCCCGGTGACGTACGCCTACACCCGGCACCTGCTGGACGCGGCGGGGCGGCACGGCGCGGCCACCGGCCTGGCCGCGGTGCTGCCCTGCCAGTGGAGCTACGGCGAGATCGCGGCCGGGCTGGCCCGGGCGCTGCCCGCCGACCCGCTCTACACCGACTGGATCGCCATGTTCGCCGGGGCGGGCTACGACGACCTGGTACAGGCCACCACCGGGCTGCTCGACCGCTATGCCGATCCGGCCGACGCCGGGCACGTGGACCGGCTGTCCGCTGTCTTCGACGCATCCACCCGCTACGAGCTCGCCTTCTGGGACATGGCGTTGGCTGGCCCGGGAGGACGGCCCCCCGGGCCCCCCGATCGGCCCTGCGGGCCGGGCGCGGCGTAGCCGCGCGTGGGTCACGGCGGGATGCCGGCCGCCCAGACCAGCTAACCCGCAATCAGCTGCGCGGCGCGGTGGCCGATCATCATGGCGGGCAGGTTGGTGTTGGCCCGCGGGATCACCGGCAGGATGGACGAGTCCGCGATGGACAGGCCGGTCACGCCGAGAACGGCCAGGCCCGGGTTGACCACCGTGCCGGGTCCGTCCGGGTCGCCCATCCGGCAGGTCCCGCAGTGGTGGTTATAGGTACCCGCGTGGCGCCGGCAGGCGGCCGCCAGGTCGGTGGCCCGCCACCAGGGATCGGCGGGCAGCCGCACCATCCCCGTCGTGGCCAGCTCGTCGAGGTAGCCCGCGGTGGCCGTGACGATCTCGGCCATCTGGGCCGCGTCCTGGTCGTCGGCCAGGTGCCGGGCCTGGATCCGCGGCCCGTCCGGGGTGAGGCTGAGCCGGCCCCGGGACAGCGGGCTCATCAGCGCCGCGGTGAACGAGACCTGCGCGGCCGGGACCGCCGGGTCGTAGGGCCGGGTCTGCCACGGGAAGATCTCGGCCTCGATGTGCTCGCCAGGCAGCTCGTAGCGCAGCAGCGCGCCACTGACCGGGCGGGCCTCGATGTCCGCCACGTCGGTGGCCTGCACGTCCAGCAGGCACCACGGATGGTCCTGCAGGTTCTCCCCGACACCCGGCAGCGCGGTGCGCACGTCCACCCCGGCCGCGCGCAGCACCGCTTCGGGGCCGATGCCGGAGCGCAGCAGGAGCAGCGGGGTGCCGAACGCCCCCGCGCACAGCACCACCCGGCCGGCGTGCAGCCGTTCCCGGCCGCCCGGGCCGGTCACGTCGGCGCCCACACAGCGGGTGCCCTCGAACACCAGGCGCTCCACGTGGGTGCCGGCCCGCAGGTCCACCAGGCCGCGGATGAGCGGCAGCACCGCGGCGTGCGTCCCCCACCGGCCCTCGTGCTGCCGGTTGGTGGGCCACACGCCGATGCCGAGCGCCCCGGGTGCGTTGTGGTCCGCCGCGGCCGGGTGACCGTGCTTGGCACACAGGTCGATGAAGGCCTCGTCCAGCGGGCCGGGGGTCAGCCGGGTGACCGGGATCGGCCCGGCGGTGCCGTGATACGCGGCGTCCCCGAACTGCTGATCCGACTCGATCGCGCAGAAGCCGGGCAGGCAGTCCTGCCAGGACCAGCCGGGCACCGCCCAGCCGTCGTAACACCAGGGCTGGCCCCGCAGCGCCGCCGCCGAGTTGACGGTCGAGCCGCCTCCGGTACCACGGCCCTGCGGCAGCGCCAGCCCGGTGTCGGCGTCGGCGTACTGGTGGTAGCACTCCGCGGGCAGCAGGTAGTCGTAGAGCAGCCAGGGCGGCGGCGGAGTGCCCGCATCCGGCCCGGTCTCCACGACCGTCACCGACGCGGCGCCGGCCAGCCCCAGGGCGCAGCACAGGCCGGCCAGCCGGCCCCGACGATGAGGACGTCCGGGTGAGCCGGCACGTCAGCGTCCCGGGAGCGGGCCGACGTCCAGGCTGGCCAGCTGGTCGGCCATGACCGACAGGATGTGCTGGCGCATCAGGGTCTCGGCCCGCTGCCCGTCACGCTGCACGATCGCCTCGTAGATCGCCTGGTGCTCGCGCACCGAGGTGCCCATCCGCCCGGGGATGGCCACGGTCAGGCGGCCGATCCGGGTGACGTGGTCGCGGATGTTGTTCAGCATCGCGGTGATCCGGCTGTTCTTGGACTGGGCGTAGAGCAGCACGTCGAACTCGTCCAGCAGCCCGGTCAGCCGCCCGGTGTCATCCGCCTCGAAAGCCGCCGCGCTCTCCCGGACGATGCGGTTCAGCGCGGCCAGGTGCTCGGTGGCGATGTTCACCGCGGCCTCCCGGGCGCACTGGCCCTCGAGCAGCTCGCGCACTTCGTAGATCTCCCGGAGATCCTGCCGGCTGTAGCCGGTCACCACCGCGCTGCGGTAGGGGGCGATCTGCACGAAACCGTCCTTCTCCAGCCGGACGAAGGCCTCGCGCAGCGGCGTCTTGCTGACCCCGAACCGGGCCGCCAGCTCGGCCTCGCGCAGCATGTACCCGGGCGGAAGCTGAATGGTGACGATCTCCTCACGGAGTTTGAGATACACCCAGTCCTTCAGCTGCCGGTGCTCCACACCCTCGCCCAGCGTGCTGGTCATCCGCGCCTCCGTGCCGCGGGCCGCGGGCCGCGGCCCAGCCAGGTCGCTGGGCCGGGGCCCATCCGGCCCTTTTGAGATCTCAGATACTAGTCAAGGTCAGCTCTTGGGCAGCAGGCTGGTGTTCACCACGGAACTCGCCTGGACCGGCTTGGTGATGAGCCCGTCCTCGTGCATCCAGTTGGCGAAACTCTGCCACTGGCTCACGCTCATCGCCCCGAATCCCGCCGGATTGGCCAGCAGCGGCGCGGTCGCGTAGACCATCTTCTTGAGCAGCGCCGGGCTGTAGCCCTTGGCCACCGGGGCCAGCGCGGCCAGCGCGGCGGCCGGGTGGGCCTGCGCGGCGGCCGCGCCCAGGGCCAGCCCGGCCAGGAACTTGCGCACCATGGCCCGGTAGGCGGCGTCGCTGGCCAGCTTGCTCTTGTTGGCGATGACGACCAGTTCGTCGTAGCCCGGCACGCCCTGGCTGCCGACCGGGTAGACCTTCGGCTTGAGGCCGAGCGAGCCGAGTTGGATGCCCTCGACGTTCCGGTAGCCGCTGATGATCGCGGCCACCTTGCCGGACACCATGGCCGGGACCAGGCCCTCGTTGACCGTGACCAGCTTCACCTGGTTCAGCGTCATGTTGTACTTCTTGAGCACGGCCTTGAGCATCTGCGCCGAGACCGGGTCGCCGTCGGTGCCGACCGTCTTGCCAGCCAGCCCGGCGGGGCCGGACACCCCGCTCTTGCCCGAGATGATCAGCGAGTTCAGCGAAGTCGGGATCATCGCCGCGACGGCCGCGACGTTCAGGTTGTCGGTCGCCGCGGTGATCGTCTCCGGCTCGTAGGAGATGGCCAGCGGGACCTGGCCGAGGCTGATCAGCTTCAGCGCGTCGGTGCTGTTCGACGGCGACTGGAAGGTGACCTTCAGGTGCTGCTTGGCGAAGTCACCGTCCTTCTGGGCCAGGTAGAGCGCGAGGTGGTCCGGGTTGGGGAACCAGTCCAGCAGCACCGTCGTGCTGGTCACCGCCGGGCCGCCGCCCCCGCTGGCGGCGGAGCCACCCGAGGACGACCCGCAGGCGGCCACGGCCGAGATCAGGGCCGCCGCCCCGAGGACCAGCGCACCGCGCCTGCGGGATGCTCGCCATGCGGTCATGGGGTCACCGTTTCCCTTCTCGTGCCCAGGGGCAGACGATCCGCTCGAGTACCGAGACGGCGATGAACAGCAGGATGGCCTCGACGGTGAGGATGAAGATCGCGGCGAAGACCAGGTCGGTCTCCAGCTGCGGGATGGCCTGGATCATCACATAACCCAGGCCGTTCTGCGAGCCTGCGTACTCGCCGAACACCGCCCCGATCGGGGCGTAGGTGGCCGCGATGCGCAGCCCGGAGAACATCGACGGCAGCGCGGCCGGCGCCTCGACCCGGCGCAGCGTGGCCCACCGGCTGCCGTCCAGGGTGCGCATCACCCGCAGCAGGTCCGGGTCGACCGACGCCAGGCCGTCGATGGTGCTGACGACGATGGGAAAGAAACAGATCAGCGCGACCACGATCAGCTTGGGCGTGATGGTGTACCCGAAGATGATGGCCAGCACCGGAGCGATCACCACGATCGGGACCGCCTGAGAGCCGATCAGCAGCGGGTACACGGCGTTGCGCACCATCCGGGAGCTGTGCAGGGCGAACGCCAGCCCGACGCCGAGCACCACGGACAGCAGGTACCCCAGCAGTACCTCCTTGGTGGTGACCCAGGTCGCGCTGGCCAGCGTGCCGGACCAGGCGGAGACCCCGGTTCGGGCGATCCGGTCCAACGACGGCAGCACGTAGTCTGGCACGCCGAACCAGTGGCTGACCGCCTCCCAGATCGCGGCGATAATCACCAGGATGCCGGCGGCGGGCAGCGCCCGGCGCACCGAGGCCGCCGCCGAGCTGCGCAGCGAGCGGGGCGGCCCGGTGACAGCGGGCTCCTCCGGGCGGGTGACCGTGGCGCTCACGCCGCCACCTCGCTCGGCCGTCATGCCACGGTCTCCAGCAGGGCGAAAATTTCGTCGCGCAGCTCGGTGAACTCAGGGTGGCGCAGCAGCTCACGGCGGCTGCCGGCGTGCGGCAGATCGACCTGGAACTCGGCCACGATCCGGCCGGGCCGGGCCGACATGACCACGACCCGCTCGCCGATCAGCAGCGCCTCCTCGACGTCGTGGGTGACCAGCACCGTGGTCCGGGGCTCGGCGTCCAGCGCGCTGCGCAGCCACTGCTGCAGGTCGCCCCGGGTGATCGAGTCCAGGGCGCCGAACGGCTCGTCCAGCAGCAGCACCTCCTTGCCGGCCACCAGCGTCCGCAGGAACGAGACCCGTTGCCGCATCCCACCGGACAGCTGGTAGGGCAGCCGCTTCTCGAACCCGGCCAGGCCGAACCGCTGCACCAGGTGCGCCACCTGCTCCCGGGCGGCCTGACGGCGGACGCCGCGGTTCTCCAGCGCCAGCGCCGCGTTGCCGAGCACGTCCCGCCAGGGCAGCAGCAGGTCCCGCTGGGGCATCCAGGCGCAGCGGCGCAGCCGGCCCTCGGCGGTGTCCGCGTCCAGGACGGTGATGGTGCCCTCGTCCGGCTCGTCCAGCCCGCACATCATCGCCAGCAGCGTCGACTTGCCGCAGCCGCTCGGCCCGACGATCGCGAGCCGGCCGTGCAGTGGGATGTCCAGATCCACCCCGGATACTGCTACCGTTTCCCCGAAGACCCGTCGCACGCCGCGCAGCCGCAGGCCGCCCGCGGGACCGGCGGCCCCGGGCGGCGTCGGCGGCGCGCCGGGCCCGGTCGGCAGCTCACCGGTTGAGGCCATCAGGCTCCTAGCTGGCCAAAATGGGATCTGAGATCTGATTTCGATAGTCAAGCACCTCTTCGGGGCCGTAGGCGAGGGCCAGTCACCGAACCGTTACACCGGAAATGATCTGTTAACGACCGGGTCGCGCACATGTCACGAAGGGTAACCGCTGGCTGGTGATCGCGGGGCCGTGCCGCCGGGATGGCCCCGGCGGGCGGTGATGGCCCCGGCGGGCGGGATGGCCCCGGCGGGCGGGATGGCCCCGGCGGGCGGGGGCGGCCCCGGCGGCTGGCATGCTGACGGCATGACATGGACGGCACCTAGGCCCGAGCCGGCCGACGGGCCGGTCACCGGGGATGACCGGCCGATGCTGGAGGGTTACCTGAACTGGCAGCGGGCCACGCTGCTCAGCATCTGCGCCGGGCTGACCGGCGAGCAGCTCGCGCTGCGGCCGGTCCCCTCCTCCGGCCTGTCCCTGCTCGGGCTGATCCGGCACCTGGCCAAGGTCGAGCGCATCTGGTTCCGCCAGCGGGCCGCCGGGCAGCCGGTGCCG
The DNA here is from genome assembly GCA_963837515.1 of uncultured Actinomycetes bacterium. Classification (GTDB taxonomy): domain Bacteria; phylum Actinomycetota; class Actinomycetes; order Streptosporangiales; family Streptosporangiaceae; genus RYN-230. The sequence goes on along the minus strand of CAWINT010000002.1, from coordinate 1,158,986 downwards.
CCCCTGTTCGACCCGGCGGACGGGAAGGATGCCGACTTCAGCAACGCCGTGGCCGCGGATGCGGCGGCTGAGATCGACCGCCTGCGGGCGGAGTGGCAGCTCGCCGACGCGGCCGTTCGGGAAATGAAATTCTCGGACACGTTCGACGCGGGCGGGGAAGTCTGGTCGCTGCGGATGATGTACGTGCACCTGATCGGCGAGTACGCCCGGCACAACGGGCACGCTGACCTGCTGCGGGAGGCGATCGACGGGGTCAGGGGGCGCTGACCCGGGAGCGAGCGGACCACGTGCCGGAGGAAGCCGTCCGGGGCCGGCTGGGCCAGGCCGTAAGCCACGTAGGCGGCGCAGCCGGCGGCGGACGGGGACCGGCCGTCTGACATTGCCAGCCCGGTTACGCGCGAGCCGGCCAGGGGTAAGGCCTGATGTTGGTAGGAATTGTCATCATTAGGGCCTGATCTCTGAAGGGCGAGCAGATGGAACCAGCGAACATCCCCGTTGTCTTTGTCCATGGCCTCTGGCTGCACGCGACGTCCTGGGACCCGTGGGCGGACTTCTTCAAGCAGGCCGGCTGACCAGCCGGTGGCCCCGGGCTGGCCCGGCGAGGCGGACACCGTGGCGGAGACCAGGAACCACCCCGAGCTGGTGGCGGGTACCGGAATCAACGACGTGGTCGAGCACTACGCGGGGATCATCCGCGGGCTGCCGGCCAAGCCGGTGGTCATCGGCCACTCCTTCGGCGGTCTCATCGTCCAGCGGCTGCTCGCGCAGGATCTGGCCGCGGCGGCGGTGGCGATCGATCCCGCGCCCATCAAGGGCGTGCTCCTCCTACCGCCATCCGCGCTCCGGGTCGCCTCGATCGCGCTGCGCAGGCCCGCCAACCGGAATGAGGCGGTGTCGCTGACCGCGGAGCAGTTCCGGTACGGCTTCGGCAACGCCCTGCCCGCCGAGGAGTCCGCCGACCTCTACGCCAAGTGGGCGATCCCCTCGCCGGGCAAGCCGCTGTTCGAAGCGGCGCTCGCCAACTTCACCCCCGGGTCACCAGCGAAGGTGGACACCCGCAACAAGACCCGGGGGCCGCTGCTGATCACGGCAGGCGGCCAGGACCACACGGTCCCGGCGCAGATCAGCATGCAGACCCGCAGGCTCTACCACCGCTCGCCCGCGATCACCGACCTGCGGGAATTCCCCGACCGGGGGCACTCCCTGACGGTGGACCACGGCTGGCGTGAGGTCGCCCAGGCCGCTCTGGACTGGCTGCGGCAGCGCCACCAGTAACCGGGTCCCCGGCCGGCCCTCGGCCGTGGGCCAGCCGAAGTCGGCCAGCCAGCCGAAGGAGTCCTCCGGACGGCCCGTGGCGGGCCGGTACTCCAGCCCGACGTGGCCACGGTAGCCCCGGGCGTCGAGATGACCGAGGAAGAACCGGTAGTTGATCTCCCCGGTGCCCGGCTCACCGCGGCCCGGGACGTCGGCGATCTGGACGTGGCCGAGCACATCCCAGTAGGCGTCCACGGTGGCGGTGAGATCGCCCTCCATCCGCTGCATGTGGTACGCGTCGTACTGGAGCCGCACGTTGTCCCGGTGGGTCCCGGTGATGAACGCCGCCGCGGCGGCCGTGGTGGTGAGCAGGCAGGGGCCGTTCTCCATCGTGTTGAGCGCCTCGATCATCACCTGAGCGCCCTGCCCGGCGGCCAGATCCGCGGCCCAGGCCACGTTGTCCCGGGCCAGGCCCAGCTGCTGCACCCGCGGGTACCGCGCGTCGCGCACCCCGACCAGCAGGTTCAGCCGTTCGCAGCCGCAGTCCGCGGCGATGCGCAGCGCCAGCGGCACGTTGGCGCGCAACTGCCTGGCCCGGCCCGGGTCGGCGGCCAGCCCGCGGTCCCCCGCGGCCATGTCCCCCGCGTCGAAGTTCAGCAGCGCAAGGTCCAGCCCCCAGCGCTGGGTCAGCGCGGGCAGCCGGGCCGCGTCATCCGCCCCGGGCCACCACAGTTCCACGGCCCTGAAGCCAGCCGCGGCGGCCCGGGCGAACCGCTCCGGCAGCGGCTCGTCCGCCCACAGCAGGGACAGGTTGGCAGCGAACCGGATCATCACAGGCGCAGCGACGCGGCGGCGCGGCCGGCGATGTGCCGGCCGATCACGAGGGAGGCAGTGGCGGCCGGGGACGGCGCGTTCAGCACGTGGATGATCCCGTCGGCCTCCTCGATGAGAAAGTCGTCCACCAGATCCCCGGAGCGGCGCAGGCACTGCGCGCGGATCCCGGACGGGCCGAACGTCAGGTCCGCCGCGGTGATCGCCGGGATGTACCGCCGCAGTTCCGCCAGGTAGGCCGGCTTGACCAGGTCGCGGTAGATCTCCAGGGCCCCCGTGCGCGCGTACCGCCGGGCCAGTCGGCCCAGCCCCGGGAAGCGCAGCTCATCCGCCAGGTCCCGGCCGTTCACCGCGAACCGCCCGTAGCCTTCCCGGGCCAGGGCGGGGACCGCATTGGGCCCGGCGTGCAGGGTCCCGTCCACCCCCCGGGTGAAATGCACGCCGAGGAACGGGAACGCCGGATCGGGTACCGGGTACACGAGCCCGCGGACCAGCCCGGCGGCCGCCGGGCGGAACGTGTAGTAGTCGCCGCGGAACGGCACGATCCGGTATTCCTGCCCGCGGTGACCGGTCATCGCTGCGATCCGGTCGGCCTGCAGCCCCGCGCAGGCGATCACATTCCGCGCCCGCACCGGCCCGGCCGTTGTTTCCGCGACCCACCCGTCCGGGGTCCGGGCGAGCGCCAGCAGGCCGTGGCCGCACCGCACCTGCCCGCCGGCTTTGCGCACCGTCTCGGCGAAGGCCGCGGCCACCTGGCGGAAGTCGATGACCCCGCTCTCCGGGATGTGCAGTGCCCGGAGCCCGCGGACCGACGGTTCGATCCCGGTGATCTCAGCCGGGCCGATCTCGCGGACCGCCAGCCCGTTGGCCCGGCCGCGCTCGGCCAGCGCCGCCAGCGGCGCCAGCTCGCGCTCCCGCGTCGCCACCACCAGCTTGCCGGTCTGCCGGAACGGGATCTGGTGCTCGCGGGCGAACTCCATCATCGCTACCCGCCCGGCGCTGCAGAACCGCGCCTTGAGGCTGCCGGGCTGGTAGTACAGGCCGGCGTGGATCACTCCGGAGTTGTGGCCGCTCTGGTGGCAGCCGACGGCCTGCTCCTTCTCCAGCACCGCGATCCCCAGCCCGGGCCGGGTCTCGGCCAGCGCCATGGCGGTGGCCAGCCCGACCAGGCCGGCCCCGATGATGACGACGTCGAGCTCGCTGTCCGGCTGCGGCACAGCACCACCTGCTTTCTGCGGTAACCCCATCACGGGGCAACCGTGAAGTATCGCATGACGGGGCGCCATTGACCCGGCTTGACCCGGTCATGGCTGGATGCTGACCAGGGCCTAAGCGGTGTGAACTTGGTCACGCCCGGGCCGGCCCGGCCTTAACGAAGTCTTCATGATTCCCGGGTAGACCTGTCGTTTGGGCCTACTGCGCCCGGGAACGCTGACCGGGCAGGATACCGTGAGCGTGGCTCCCAGCTCGGGCCTGGCACGGGGGGCCTTGCCACCGCACCGGGGAGACGTGACCTCTCGGGCTGGCATCTCCGTGCATAACGACAATCCCGGAGGGAGATGTTGGGTGCCTAGACCGGCGTCATTCCGGCGCGACCCGGAATCCGGCGTACCCCGAGCTGCCCCTGGCTGGGATGGGCCAGCGCCCGACGCGGCGCAGGCCCCGGGCCGTGGGACCGGCCCGGGGCGCCGCCGGAACCGGCGCAAGCTGCGCACCCGCCGCTGGTTCCAGGTGCTGATGGCCCTGGTCGTGGTGTTCTGCGTGTGGCTCGCCTGGTCGGTCGGGCACGCGCTGACCATGCCGGGCGGCGGCACCACCTCGGAGCGGCTGGCCGAATGGGCCCGTGATCATTACCTCGGCCCGGTGGTGACCCTGGGCGAGTGGATGACCTACAAGCCGCCGAAGGCGGGCGGGAAGCCGTCCTTCGCGCTGACCGGGCCCAGCGCTGGTGCGCTGCCCGCCGCGGGCACGCACCACCGGCGGCACGCCAAGGCCCGGCCGGTCTACCCGCCGCCCGCGAACCTCGCCCCGCTGGTGGCCCACCCGCTGCGCGGCGAAGGCCACTGGCGGGTGCTCGGCACCGACCACGGGCAGCCCGCGGTGTTCGGCACCTACCTGCGGGCCAGCAGCGTCTACACGTCCTACGTGGCCGGGATCGTGTCGATGAACCAGCATCTGGTCACCTTCCACCTGCACCCCGGGGCGGAGGACCCGGGGCCGGGCAAGTGGGGCGCCGCCGACCTCATCCTGCCGGCCAAGCGGCCCGGGCTGCTCGCCACGTTCAACGGCGGATTCAAGATCGCCAGCTCGGGTGGTGGCTTCTACCTGAACGGCGCCACCAGCGGCGCGCTGGCCCACGGCGTCGCCTCGATCGTCTACTACCGGGACGGGCATGTCACGATCGGCGCGTGGGGGCAGAACGTGCGCATGACCCCCGACGTCGTCGGTGTCCGGCAGAACCTGCACCTGATCGTGCGGAACGGGCGGATTCCGCCGTCGGTGGACCATAACGTCGAAGGGGCCTGGGGCGCGACGCTGGGCGGCGGCTACTACGTCTGGCGGTCCGGCATCGGGGAAACCCGCGACGGCCGGATCATCTTCGTCTACGGACCGGAGCTGAACGTGCGCGAACTGGCCACGCTGCTGCAGCGGGCGGGCGCGGTGACCGGGATGGAGCTGGACATCAACCCGGACTGGATGTCGTTCATGTATTACCTGCCGAAGCACCATCCGGCCAACCCAGATCCGGTCAACCTGCTGCCCAACCAGATGCAGCCGCCGGACCGGTACTACGCACCGGCCAACCGCGACTTCACCGCCGTGTACGCCAAGTGACCATGCGTACCCGCCCGGCCGGTGTGCCGCCGGCCGGGCCGACCGCGGTAGCCCCGGCCACCGGCCCACTGGCCTGGCTCACCGCGGTCGTGCAGACCGCGCGCCCGCGGCAGTGGCCGAAGAACCTGCTGGTGTTCGCCGCACCGCTGGCCGGTGCGTCGCTGGGCCGCGATGACGGGCTCGGTTACGCGCTGCTCGCGGCGGCCGTGTTCACCGCGGCGGCCGCCGCCGTGTACTTCGTCAACGACGTGGCCGACGCAGAGCGGGACCGGCTGCATCCCACCAAGCGGCTGCGCGCGGTGGCGTCCGGACGGCTGCCGCGGGCGCACGCCATCGCGCTGGCCGTCCTGGCGATCGCCGCCGCCGAGACGGTCAGCCTGTGGTCCGGCGAGCGGACGCTGGCCCTGCTGGCCGCCGTCTACCTGGTGCTGTCCCTGCTCTACACGGTGCTGCTCAAGCACCTCCCGGTGATCGAGCTGGTGTTCGTGGCCAGCGGGTTCGTGCTGCGCGCGCTGGGCGGGGCCAGCGCCACCCGGGTGCCGCCGTCGGCCTGGTTCCTGGCCGTGTGCAGCCTGGGCGCGCTGATGGTGGCCATCGCCAAGCGGTTCACCGAACTGGAGGTGCTCGGGGCGGAGGCGGCGGTGCACCGGCCGGTGATGCGCTGGTACCGGCCGGGTGGGCTGCGGATCGCCCAGCGGGCCGTGTCGGTCCTGATGATCACCGCGTACCTGCTCTGGGCGGCCGGGCAGCACGGCGCCTGGCCCCGGGCCGTGCACCTGGCCAGCGCGCTGCCGCTGGCCCTGGCGCTGCTCCGCTTCGACTGGCTGACGGTGCACCGGCCGGCCAAGCCGGTGGAGGACCTGATCGCCCGGGACCGGCTGATGATGTGCTGCGAGCTGGCCTGGCTGGTGCTGTTCGCGGTCGGGCTGGCCTGAACCTGCCCGCCGGCGGCCGGGCGCAGGCCGCGCACCGGTAATGGCCCGCCGCCGCGGACCGGCGGCCTACGCTGAGGAGCAGGCGGACACTTTCGGAGGAATAATGATGCGGGGCACGCAGGACAGGCCAGCCGGACCGGCCCGGGTGCTGCTCCTCGGCGGCACCAGCGAGATCGGGCTGGAGATCGTCGCCGCGCTCCGGCTGCCGGCCGACGCGGAGGTGCTGCTGGCCGGCCGGGACGAGCAGCGGCTTACGGCGGCCGGCAAGGCACTCGGCTGCCAGGTGCGCACCCTGGCCTACGACGCCACCGCCCTGGACACCCACCAGCAGGTCATCGACACCGCTTTCGCCGCCGGCCCGGTCGACCTGGTGATCTCCGCCGCGGGTGTGCTGATCGCCCAGGAGGTGCTGGACCGCGACCCGCGGCAGGCCGGGCTGCTGGTGGAGACCAACTTCACCGGGCACGTGAGCACGCTGCTGGCCGCGGCGGCCCGGCTGCGGGCCCAGGGTCACGGCACGATCGTGGTGCTCTCGTCGGTCGCCGCGGTCCGGCCGCGGAAGGCGAACTTCGTGTACGGGGCGGCCAAGGCCGGGCTGGACTCCTTCGGCCGCGGGCTGGCCGACGCGCTGCACGGCAGCGGCGTGCGGGTACTGCTGGTCCGGCCTGGTTTTGTCACCGGCCGGATGACCGCCGGGATGAAAGCGGCGCCACTGGCCACCACCCCGGAGCGGGTCGGCGTGGCCGTGGCCGCGGCGCTGCACCGCCCGGGCGCCGCGACCGTGTGGGTGCCGCCGTCGCTGGCCGTGCTCGCCACCGGGCTGCGGCTGCTGCCCCGGCCGGTGTGGCGCCGGCTGCCCCGCTGAGCCAGCGGCCGGTCATGCGGCTGCTGGTGGCCGAGGACGACCGCGGCCTGCGCGAGGCGCTCGGCCGGGGGCTGCGCGAGCACGGGTATGCCGTGGACACGGTGCCCGACGGCCGGGCCGCGGTGGGGTACCTGCGCAGCTACGAGTACGAGGTGGCGATACTTGACTGGCGGATGCCCGGGATGTCCGGCCTGGACGTGCTGCGCTGGATGCGGCAGGGCGCGGTGGCTGTCCCGGTCCTCATGCTCACCGCCCGGGACGCGCCCGCGGACCGGATAACCGGCCTGGACGAGGGCGCCGACGACTACCTGGTCAAGCCGTTCGACTTCACCGAGCTGCTGGCCCGGCTCAGGGCACTGCAGCGGCGGCCGCGCGCCGCGCAGCCGCCCCGGCTGGCCATCGGGGACGTGGTGTTCGACCCGGCCACCCGTGAGGTCCGGGCCGGGGGCCAGCAGCCCACGCTGACCGCCACCGAGCGGGGCATCCTGGAGATGCTGATGCGCCGTTCGCCGGCCGCGGTGGACCGGCGGTCCATCGCGCTCAGCGTCTGGGAGAACGAGGCCGACGCGCTGGGGTCCAACACCATCGACGTGCACATGGCCCGGCTCCGGGCCAAGCTGGCGGCGGGACGGGTGCGCATCGAGTCGGTGCGGGCCGTCGGGTACCGGATCGTGGCCCGGTGAGCCGCCTGCGCGGATGGCGCGGCGGACGGCTCCGCGGGGCCGCCCCCGGCCCGGCTGCCCGGGGCCGGCCGTGGTGGGCCCGCTCCCCGCAGTTCGGGCACGCCGCCCGGGTCGCGCTGGCCGCGACGGCCCTGATCGGCGCGGTGTACGCCGGCGGTGCCGCCCTGGCGGACCAGGTGGTGGCCTGGCTGGTGGCCGGCGTGGACACCCGGCTGCACGAGCGGCTGGGTGACCAGCAGGCCGGCCCGCCGCCGGGGCAGCCGGCCACCGCCCCGCGGCCACGCCCCGACGGTGACCGGCAAGCGGACGAGGTGCCCGTCTTCGTGTGGCGGGCCCGCCCGGGCCGGGCCCCGGTGCCGGTGTCCCCCGGTGCCCCGGTGCTGCCGGGCCGCCTCATCCCGGCCGCCGGGCATCCGGTCACCGTACGGCTGCGGACCGGGGTGTTCCGCCTCGCCGCGGCCCGGCGTGGCCGCCGCCTCCTGGTCGCCGGGCAGAGCCTGGCCGAGCAGCAGCACATCCAGGACACGCTGCGGGCCGGCACGGCGCTGGCCGCCCCGGTGCTGCTGCTGGCCATGTTCGCCGGGTCGCTGACCATCGGGCTGCGCGCGCTGTCCCCCGTCGAGCGCTCCCGCCGCCGCCAGCTGGAGTTCACCGCGGACGCGTCGCACGAGCTGCGCACCCCGCTCAGCGTGATCAGCGCAGAGATCGGCATCGCGCTGAGCGCTTCCCGCCCGGCCGCGGAGTACCGGGCGACGCTGGTGCGCGTCCAGGGTGAGAGCGAACGGCTGCGGCGCATCGTGGAGGACCTGCTCTGGCTGGCCCGGTTCGACTCCACACCGCCGCCACCCGGTGATGAGCCGGTGGACGTGGGCACCATCGCCGAGGAGTGCGCGCGGCGCTTCCAGGCGATCGCACAGGCCACCTCGCCCGGCGTGTCGGTGACCGCCGCGGCCACCGGATCCGCCTGGATCAGCGCGCCGCCGGAATGGATAGACCGGCTCACCGGGGTGCTGGTGGACAACGCCTGCCGGTATGCGGGCCCGGGCGGCCAGGTCCGGCTGAGCGTCGCCTCGCGCGGCGCCCGGGTCAGCTTGGCCGTGGCGGACAGCGGCCCGGGCATCCCGCCGGACCAGCGGGCCCGGCTCTTCGACCGGTTCCACCGGGCCACCGAGCAGGGCGCCGGGACCGGGCTCGGGCTGGCCATCGCTGACTCGATCGTCCGCTCCACCGGCGGGCACTGGCGGGTCGGCGATTCCCCGCTGGGCGGCGCCTTGTTCGAGGTGACCTGGCGGCGCGGACTGGCCCGTAGCCCGGGCGCGGGCGGCCCGGACCGGGCGTCCCGGGCGCCGCTGCCCGGGTGACCGGGCCGCGCCCGGCCCGGACCGGGCGTCCCGGGTGCCGCTGCCCGGGTGACCGGGCCGCGCCCGGCCCGGGGGCGAGCGGCTGGCCAGGCCGGCCGGAAAGATGGGGCGCCTGCCCCATGCGCTGATCAGCTGCCACCGCCATGCTCGGGAGCGGCACGGGGGTGACAGCGTCCCCGGCCGGAACGGCCAGCCCAGCCGGGCGCTGGCCACGGCCACCAAGGAGATGCCATGAACGGCAAGGCAGTTATCAGCCTGACGACCGGCCTGGAAGACCCCGAGAAGGTCACGGTGGCCTTTCTGGTCGCGGTGGCCGCAGCCGAGCAGCAGCGGCCGACGTTGATGTTCCTGACCAAGGAGGCGGTGCGGCTCGCGCTGGAGGGTGTGGCGCAGGGCATGGCGTGTGAAGGCTGCCCGCCGCTGCCCGACCTGGCCAAGCGTTACCAGGATGCCGGCGGCCGGTACCTGGCCTGCCCCATCTGCTTCAACGCCCGGCATCTCAGCGAGGACGTCCTGGTCGGGAACGCCACGCTCGGCGGCACCGTCCCGCTGTGGGACTGGATCGGCGACGCGCCGGCCACCACGTTCAGCTACTGACGACCGGTCGGAGGCAGGCGATGATGTGCGCGGGTGAGCGCTTCGCGCGGGCACTGGCCGGGAAGGACGCCGCCGGGCTGCGCGCGGTGCTGGCCGACCCGGTCGACTTCCAGGCCCTGACGCCCGGGCGGCACTGGCAGGGCAGCAGCAGCGAGGAGGTGGCCGGGGAGATCATCCTGGCGCACTGGTTCGGCGCCGGGGACGACATCGTGGCCCTGCTCTCGGTCGCCACCGGCCGGGTGGCGGAGCGCGAGCATGTCGCGTACCGGGTGCAGGTGCGCCGCTCCGGCCGTGATTACCTGGTCGAGCAGCAGGCCTACTACCGCACCGACGGGCCCCGGATCACCTGGATGCGGCTCCTGTGCTCCGGGTATCAGCCGGCCCGCCCGTAACCTCGATCAGCCCGTGGCTGGCGGCGAACAGGCTCGCCAGCGCGCGGTTGGTGACCCCGGTCTTGGCGTAGATGTGCTCCACATGGTGGCTGACCGTCTTGCGGGCGATGACCAGGCATCCGGCGATCTCCTTGTTCGAGAGGCCACGGGCCAGCAGCCGGAGAACTTCCACCTCGCGGGTGGTAAGCCCAGCCGGCCAGGTGGGCCGGCCGGGGGCCCGGTGCCCGGCCGCGGCCAGCACCGCGGTGACCGCGTCGCCGTCCATCCGGCCTGCCCGCACCTCGGCACGCAACTGGGCGGCCGCGTCCGCGGCCGGCCCGGCCGGCCGGTGCGGCCGTGGCTCGATCCGGGCATGGTAGAAGTCGGCGGCGGCCAGCACCCGTCCCTCCGGGCTCAGCGCACCGCCGGACAGCCCGCGTGGGTACCCGGAGCCGTCCAGCCGCTCGTGGTGCTGAGCGGCTATGGCGGCGAGCGGGGCCAGCGCCGGTGAGCACGCCAGCATCCGCTCGGTGAAGTAGGGGTGCAGCCGGACCCGTTCCGCCTCGGCATGGCTGAGCGGGCCGCGCTTGTCCCAGATCACGTTGGGCACGCCCAGCCGCCCGAGGTCATGCACCAGGCCGGCCCGGCGGACCAGGCCGGCCGTCCGGGCGTCCAGCCCGGCCAGCCGGGCGGCCTCCTCCGCGAGGTCAGCCACACCCCGCGAATGGCCGATCGTGTACGGCGACTTGACGTCGCAGAAGTCGGCGATCGCGGCCAGCGCGGCATCGAGCCCGGCATCTCCCAGCGGAAGACCCAGGACCGGCTCGGCCGCGATCACGGCGTCCCAGGTGCCGGCCTCGTCCAGGCCCGCGAACCAGGAGTCCGCCTCGGCCGCGAACAGGTTGACCACCTGGGGGTCGAACTGGGTCCCGCGCCGCTGTTCGGCCACCAGGATCGCGGCCTCGACGCCTCCGGCGCGGTGGAAGACCTCCACCACATCGGCGAGCGAGACGAGCCGGGAGGGAAGCAGGATCTGGTCGCCCTTGATGCCTTTCGGCACGCCCTTGCCGTCCCAGCGCTCGAAGGTCTGCTCGACGCTGTCGCGGATCCGCTGCGCCAGGCCGAGCCGCTCGGCCAGCCCATCGGCCGCGAGCCAGTGGTTCTCCAGCATCGCCTCGGCCGCCCGGCGGCCCTCGCCCAGGAAGGCCACCCCGAGCCGGACCCGTTCGGCCATGGGCCGGCCTGCGCCCAGATGGCGGAGCATGAACAGCGGCGCGGCCCCGGGCGCGCCGAAGTTGACGCGGCGGAAGTCGGCCTTGAGCACCGTGTCGTCGCCGAACCACTTCGCCTGCTCGTAGTCGTCCACGTGGCAGCCCACCCAGGCCAGCAGGGCCGTGTAGTAGACGACCTCACGCTCGACCTCGTCCAGGCCCAGCCGCTGGGCCAGCCGCAACGCGATCAGGCACTGGCGCAGCACGTGCTCCATCGGCTGGCCCATGCCCAGATCGGTCGCGAGGGACAGCACGGCCAGCACCTCGGCCAGCCGTGCCACGGGCCGTGCCGGTGGCTCTGCCATGGCCCGAATATAGGCGGCGAGCTGGGGAAAAGCACCCGGCGGCGGGATCAGGTTCCGCGCTACCGGGCAGCGGCCTCAGCGCAGCACGCTCAGGACAGCACGCTCAGCGCAGCACGCTCGGCGCAGCACGCCCGGCGCAGCACGCTCGGCGCAGCACGCTCGGCGCAGCACGCCCGGCGCAGCAGGGCCAGTCTCTTGGTGATCTTGTCGATCCGGTTACGGGGGCCGACCAGGCTGAACGCGCACACGGCCAGGTGCTGCGGGCCGGTGCGGGCCAGCTCGGCCAGGTAGTGGTCGTAGACCCGGTGCGCCTGCGCCGCGGCCGGCATGTCGACCGGCCGAGGTCCAGAGCCGGCCGTCCCGGATGAAGATCGGGTCGCTGTCCACGGTCAGCCCCGGGTACTCCCGGGCCAGCTGGGCTGCCCGGCACCAGTGGGTGGTCACCCGGCGCGCCGACGCGCCCGCGGCGGCGACCCAGCTCACCGGGCTGGCGTCCCGCTGGGCGGCGTCCACCCCAGCGCCGCCGCCCCCGGGCTGCCGGTGCTGGCCGCGTCGGCGGCCGTGATCGGGATCACCTCGGTCGTAGTGCAGCTGGTCATTCCCTACGCGGCGACGCTGGCCAGCGGTCGGCAGCTGGACCGGCGCCCGGAGCTGCGCTGGCGGGTCACCGGCGCGGCCCTGGCCCCCGGCTGCGAGGGCCCCGGGCGGGCGCCGTAGCGGGGTGGCTAGGGTGACCGGGTGACGCAATTGCGGGTTTTGTTCATCGGCGGCACCGGCATCATCAGTTCCGCCTGTGCCCGGCTCGCGGTCGACCGGGGCATCGACCTGTGGGTGCTGAACCGGGGCCGGACCGGGCACCGTCCGCTGCCCCCGGAGACGACGGTGCGCCAGGCCGACGTCCGCGATCCGGCCGCGGTCCGCGAGGCGCTCGGCGGGGTCACCTTCGACGCGGTGGTGGACTGGGTGGCGTTCACCCCCGGTGACGTCCAGGCCGACATCGACATCTTCCGCGGCCGGACCGGGCAGTACGTATTCATCTCCTCGGCGTCGGCCTATCAGACGCCGCCGTCCCGGCTGCCGGTAACCGAGTCCACCCCGCTGCGCAACCCGTTCTGGCGCTACTCGCGGGACAAGATCGCCGGTGAGGACGTGCTGGTCCGGGCGTACCGGGAGGAGGGCTTCCCGGCCACGATCGTGCGGCCGTCACACACCTACGACCAGACCCTGGTGCCGCTGGACGGCGGCTGGACCGTGCTGGGCCGGATGCGGGCGGGCAAGCCGGTCGTGGTGCACGGCGACGGGACCTCGCTGTGGACCCTCACCCATCACCGCGACTTCGCGGCCGGGTTCGTGCCGCTGCTCGGCCACCCCCGGACCCTGGGCGAGGCCTTCCACATCACCTCGGATGACGTGCTGACCTGGAACCAGATCGCGGAGGCCCTGGCGGCCGCGGCCGGCACGGTGGCCGACATCGTGCACGTGCCCTCGGATGCCATCGCGGCGGCCGACCCCGGCTGGGGGCCGGCCTGCTCGGCGACAAGGCGCACTGCATGGTGTTCGACAACAGCAAGCTGCGCAGCGTGGTGCCGGACTACCGGCCGGCGATCCCGTTCGAGCACGGGGCCCGCGAGATCGTCGCCTGGTACGACGCCGACCCGGCTCGCCAGCGGGTCGACGCCCGGCTCGACGGGGTGATGGACACGCTGGTCGCGGCCTACCGGCCGGTGCTCCAGGCAGGGTGACTCAGGCCGCCCGGGCGCGCCCGGCCGCGCGGGCCCGGTCGGCCGCGTGCGACGTGCTGTGCACGATCCAGATGGCCACGTCCAGGATGCGCAGCAGGCTTTCCCTGGAGGCGCCGGGCGGCCGCAGCTCCTCGAGCTCGGCCCGCGCCTGCGGGTCGCTCAGCAGGCAGCGGAGCGTCTCCCAGGTCCGTCCGGGGACGCCCACCGCCCGGATCAGCACCTTGTCGGTGGCCGGGCACAGCCGGGGCCGCTTGCGCGCGAGCAGCTTCGCCGCCGTGGCCGGTCCCACCCCGGGCAGCTGCACGAGCGACTGCCACAGCCGGTCCGCGGCCGCGAGATCCACGTCCGAGGCGGCCCAGAGGTCGGCGTCCGGCGGGATGCCGGCCAGCAGCCGGGACACCTCCGCGGCCTGGCCGCCGAGGAGCTGCCGGACGGCCTCCGGCCGCCACGCGATGTCGAGCAGCGAAACGGCCAGCAGATCGTCGGCCGTCACCTGGCCGGGCGGATTCCGGCCCAGGGAGGTAAAACTCATCCCGGGGAAATCCTCGGCTGGATCGAAGTAGGCGGCCAGCGCCAGGCCGAGGCCGGGCATCGCCAGTGTGTCCCTGAGCCGCCCGGCCGCAAGCCGGACGGCGTCCCTCCCCCTTAACGCACCCATACACCCAGTATGCGATCGCCGGGGGACCCGCCCAAGGGCTGGGCGCTGTGGGAAACATGCAGGTTTCCTCTCAGTTTCCCCAGCTCAGCGCGGTGAGAAGGGCTGGCGGCGGCTGGCCGCCGGCCACCAGCGGCGGCCCGGGAAGGCCCTGACCTGCGGCGGCATCGCGCAGCACGGTGCAGGTGCACGGTGCCACCGCACTGTGCAGCGCACCGTGCATGACCTCGCACCGGGTCCGGACGGCCCGGCCCAGTACCGGATTTCGATTCGGTCACGAAACAGCGACAACTGGCGCGCCGGGTCTTGCCGAGCCGGGGACGCCGATCTTCAATCAGCTGAATCACGATTCATCAGATACCAAGAGCGCCTATCTGATCAGGGTCTTCGTCTTGAATGATGATTCATTGAGTGAATCGCGGGCGGTGCCGGGACGGCTGGGCGGCCAGCTGCTCGGCTTCCGTGGCGTAACGGTCCGGTTCGGCGGGCTGACCGCGCTCGAGGACGTCTCGTTCAGCGCGGCGGCCGGCCAGGTCACCGGGGTCATCGGGCCGAACGGGGCCGGCAAGACCACGCTGCTCAACGTCGCGTGCGGCTTCGTCCGCCCGCAGGCCGGAGCGCTGGAGCTGGGCGGAACGCCGGTACGCCGGCTCCGTCCGCATCAGCTGGCCGGGCTGGGCGTCGCCCGGACGCTGCAGGGCGTCGGGCTGTTCCCGCACCTGACGGTCCTGGAGAACGTCATGGTCGGCGCCGAACCGCAGGCCCGGGCCGGCTTCTGGACGGCGCTGGCCGGCCTGCCGCGCAGCGACCACGACGAGCAGGCGCTCCGGGACCGGGCCCAGGCGGCACTGGACCGGGTCGGCGCGGCCGGGGTGGCCGGCGCCGCGCCGGACCAGCTGCCCTACGGCATGCGCAAGCGCGTGGCGCTGGCCCGGGCGCTGGTCGCACAGCCCCGGCTGCTGCTGCTGGACGAACCCGCCGGCGGGCTGTCCGAAGCCGAACTGGACGAGATCCGGGTGCTGATCGCCGGCCTGGCCGGGGAGACCACCGTGCTGCTGGTCGAGCACCGGATGGACCTCGTCATGGCGGTCTGCCAGACCGTGGTGGTGCTGGACTTCGGGCGGCTGATCGCCAGCGGCCCGCCGGCGCAGGTCCAGGCCGACCCCGCGGTCACCACCGCCTATCTCGGGGCGGGCAACGGTGAGTGAGCCGGCCGCCCTGGAGGTGACGGGCCTGACTGCGGGCTACGGCGGCCCGCCGGCGCTGCACGAGGTCAGCACGGCGGTCGCGGCGGGCACGGTCACCGCCGTGCTGGGGGCCAACGGGGCGGGCAAGACCACGCTGCTGCGGGCGATCAGCGGCGTGCTACGGCCCCGGGCCGGCCAGGTCCGGCTGCTCGGCGGGGAGGTGACCGGCCATCCGCCGGAGGACATGGCGCGGCGTGGCGTGGCGCACGTGCCGGAGGGCCAGGGCGTCATCGCCGAGCTCACCGTCGAGGAGAACCTGCGGCTGGGCGCGCTGTGGCGGGCCGGCCGGGCCACCCGCGCCGCCGCGCTGGACCAGGCCTACCAGCGGTTCGGCGTGCTGGCCGCGGCCCGGCGCCGGGCGGCCGGCACGCTGTCCGGCGGTGAGCGCCAGATGCTGGTCATCGCGCGGGCGCTGATGGCCCAGCCGCGGGTGCTGCTGCTCGACGAGCCCTCGCTGGGGCTGGCGCCGCGGATCGTCGCGCAGGTCATGCAGCTCACCGCGGAACTGCGGGACGCCGGGCTGGCCGTGCTGCTGGTGGAGCAGAACGCCCGCAGCGCGCTGCGCATCGCCGACCAGGGCGTGGTGCTGCACCTGGGCCGGGTGGTGGCCAGCGCGGCCGCCGCTGATCTCGCCGCCGACGTCGGCCTGCGCCGGCATTACCTGGGCTTCTGAACGGAGGTGGCCGGTGGCCGAACTGGGCCAGCTGACGCTGGGCGGGCTGAGCACCGGGATGATCTACGCTGCGATCGCGCTGTCCCTGGTGCTGATCTGGCGGGCGACCCGGATCCTCAACTACGCCCAGGGCGGCATGGCGATGTTCACCACGTTCCTGGCGTGGGAGATCATCACCTGGACCGGGTCGTACTGGGCCGGCTTCGCCGGGGCGCTGCTGGGCGGGCTGCTGCTCGGCGGGCTGGTCGAGCGGGCGCTCATCCGGCCGGTGGCGTCCCGGCCGCCGCTGAACGCGATCATCGTCACCATCGGCCTGCTGACGTTCCTGGAAGGCCTGGCCGGGATCCTGTACGGCGGCCAGTACCGGTCCTTCCCGGCCGCCTTCTCGATCCGCGGGGTGCGGGTTGGCGGGGCGGCGCTGGGCATCTCGGCCAATGACGTGTTCGTGGCCGGCGCCGTGCTGGCCGCCGCCGTGGCGCTGGCCATCGGGTTCCGGTACACGCCCACCGGGCTGCGGCTGCGCGCCGCCGCGCTGCGCCCGCAGGTCGCCCGGCTGCTCGGCGTCCGGGTCGGCCGGATGCTCACCCTGGGCTGGGCGCTGGCCGGGGTGATCGGCGCGCTGGCCGGGGTGCTGGTGGCCCCCTCCACCTTCCTGTACCCGGCCAGCATGGACTCGGTGTTCGTGCTGGGCTTCACGGCGGCGGTGATCGGCGGCCTGGACAGCCCGGGCGGCGCGGTCGCGGGCGGCGCGATCCTCGGCGTGGCCCTCAACTACGTGAGCGGCTACCTGGGCGCCGACCTGGTGCCGATCTTCGGGCTGGCCGCGCTGACGGTCGTGCTGATGGTCCGGCCGTCCGGGCTGTTCTCCCCGGCCACGGCCCGGCAGGTGTGAGATGACCCTGCTCCGGCATGTGGCCGCCGCGGCGGTCGTCGCGCTGCTGCTGGCCCTGCTCAGCGTCTGGCTCACGCCGTTCCGCGACTACCAGCTGGCCGAGGTCGGCTGCTACGTGGCCGCGGTCGCCGGGCTCACCATGCTGGTCGGGCTGAGCGGCCAGATCTCGCTGGGCCACGGCGCCTTCATGGCCATCGGCGCGTACACCGCGGCCCTGCTGCAGCTGGACCTGCACTGGCCGCTGGCGCTGGCGCTGGTGGCCAGCACGGCGCTGACCGCGCTGGCCGGCGCGCTGGTCGGCGCGGCCGCGGCCCGGCTGCGCGGCCCGTACCTGGCCGGGGCGACCCTCATGCTGGCCGTGGCGCTGCCCGCGCTGGCCATCCGGTACGCCGGGCTGTTCGGCGGCGACCAAGGGCTGACCGTGAGCCTGAACGTGCCGGCCTTCCTTGGGCCCGCGTTCCCGCTGACCCGCTGGCAGGCCTGGCTGAGCTGCGGCTGCGCGCTGATCGTGCTGGTCGCGCTGGCCAACCTGGCGCGCAGCCGGGTCGGCCGGGCCTGGCGGGCGGCCGCCGACGACGAGGTCGCCGCGGCGCTGGCCGGGCTGAACGTGGCCCGGCTGCGGGTACTCGCCTTCCTGGTCAGCGCGGCCTGCGCGGGCCTGGCCGGGGCGCTGCTCGCGGTGACGACCTCGATCGTCTCGCCCGGCGCCTTCACCCTCACCCTGTCGATCGCGCTGCTCACCGCGGCGGTGCTCGGCGGGCTGGGCCGCCTGCCCGGCGCTGTGTGGGGCAGCCTGGTCCTCGTCCTGGTGCCCACCTACGTGACCGACGTGGCCACCAGCCACGGGCTGTCCAGCGCGGCCGGGTCCAACATCCCGATCGCCGCCTACGGCGCCGTGCTCATCCTCGTCATGCTGCTGTTCCCCCGCGGCATCCAGGGCGGCCTGGACCGGCTGGGCCGCCCGCTGGCGGGCCGGCTCATCCAGCCGCTGACCGCCCGGCGCGCGGCCCGGCTCGCCGCCCGCCGCTCCCCTGCCCCCGGACCCCGCACGCCAGCCAGTGAACACCAGGAAGAAGGCTCGACATGAACGCAGTCCCCCGGGCCCGGCGGCCGGCCATCGCCGCCGCCGCCGTAGCCTGCCTCGTCCTGTCCGCCTGCGGCTCCAGCGGCAGCGGATCCGGCTCCAGCAGCAAGAGCAGCGCGCTCACCGCGTCCGCGCCGGGCATCACCGCGACCACGATCACCGTCGGCAGCCATCAGCCGCTGACCGGGGTGGCCGCGCCCGGCTACGACGAGATCGCCCCTGCGTCCAACGCCTACTTCCAGTACGTCAACGCGCACGGCGGCGTGTATGGGCGCAAGATCGTCTACAAGTACCTGGACGACAAGTACGACCCAACCGCCACGACCTCTGTGGTCAGGCAGCTGGTGCTGCAGGACAGCGTCTACGCCATCTTCGACGGGCTGGGCACCCCCACGCATCTGGCGGTGACGCCGTTCCTCACCGCCGAGAAGGTGCCGGACGTGTTCGTAGCCTCCGGCTGCGAATGCTGGAACCAGCCGTCGAAATGGCCGGAGACGTTCGGCTGGCAGCTGGACTACGTCCGGGAGGGCAAGATCCTCGGCAACTACCTCAAGCAGCACTTCGCCGGGCAGAAGATCGGTTACTTCTACCAGAACGACGAGTTCGGCCAGGACGGCGTCAAGGGCCTGGACATGGAGATCCCCAAGGCCGACGTGGTCAGCCGGCAGAGCTATGACCCGACCAACATCAACATCGGGCCGCAGGTCGCCGCGCTCAAGGCGGCCGGGGCCAAGGTGGTGGTGTCGTTCAGCGTGCCGGCTTTCACCGCGCTGCTGAAGCTCAACAGCCTCAAGCTCTCCTACAGCCCCACCTTCGTGGTCAGCGACGTGGGTGCCGACCCGATCACGCTGGGCGGTCTGCTGGAGGCCTACGCCAAGCAGGGCGGTGCGACCGTCAACGGCAACCAGCTCACCCAGGGCATCATCACCGATGGCTACCTGCCCACCCTGGGCGACACCGGCAACAGCTGGATCGGGCTGTTCAAGAAGATCCACGATCAGTACCTGCCGAAGCTGCCGTTCGACGGCAACGTGCTGTTCGGCGAGGCGGTGGCCTTCACCTTCGTCCAGGCCATGCTCAAGGCCGGGCGCAACCCCACCCGGGCGGACCTGGTCAGCGCGATCCAGCGTGGCCTGCCGCAGGGCCCGGCGGTCGCCCCGTACGCCTACTCGGCGAGCGTGCACGCCGGGATGACCGGGGCCTACGTGGGGGTGATCAAGAACGGCGCCATCGTCCAGCAGGGTCCGGTGCTGGTCACGGACACCTCGGCCGGCGGCGCGGTCACTAGTTACTCGGGGACGGCGCCCGCCGCGCCGTCCAGCGGGATGCCCTAGCATACGCTCGGGCCGCCAGCGAGGCCGGTCCGGCGCCGGATCCTGGACGGGGGTAGCAGGCGTGGCCGTCGCGTCGAGTCGGCGGCTGCCCGGCAGCAGCGGGCAGCCGCCCGCCCAGCGGCTGCTGGCCGCGGCCGAGCGGCTGTTCGGCGAGCGCAGCTACCAGCGGACCACGGTGGCCGATATCTGCGCCCGGGCCGGCATGGCGACCGGCAGCTTCTACGCCCACTTCGAGTCCAAGGCGGAGATCTTCGCCGCCGTCGTCCGCCAGCTCAACGCCGATTTGCGCGCGGCCATCAAGGAGGCGATCGAGCGGGCCGGGCCCGGGCACCGGGAGATCGAGCGGGCCTCGTTCCGGGCCTTCTTCGACATGCTGTCGCAGCGGCCGTGGATGGACCGCATCGTCCGGGAGTCGGAGTTCGTCGCCCCCGGGGAGTTCCGCGCCTACTACGAGCACCTCACCCGCGGCTACGCGCGCGGCGTGCGGCACGCTCAGCTGGCCGGCGAGGTGGACGCGCGGTACGACCCGGAGGTCATCGCGTTCATGTACACCGGGGTCGGCAACTTCATCGGGATGCGCTGGGCGGACTGGACGGCGGGCGGCCCCGTCCCCGACGACGTGCTCGATGACCTGCTGGAAGTGCTGCGCCGCGGGCTCCCGCCACCCGCGGCGCAGCCGCCTTCCAGCTGAGCGGCGGCGCAGGGCGGGCGGCCCCGCCCGCCGCGGCTGCGACGCCTCGTGAACAAGACGCGCCAGACCTGGTCCCGGCCAGCAGGGGGCCGGTCACAAGTCGGTAACTCCCGGCTGCTCCCGGTCGTGCTCGCCGTGGGTGTCCGGCGAGCCGTCCATCATCCGCAGCATGGGGCCGGCCCCGGAGGTGAAGAACCGCACCACCAGGGCCGCGGCCAGCAGCAGGAAGATGATGTTGAGGACGGTCGTGTAGTTCCAGCTGACGCCGGTCTCGGCCACCTTGGCGCTGCGGCTGGCTGGCACCAGGCCCAGCGCGCTGAACAGCAGTTCCACCAGGTACCCGGCGAGCACCATGCTGGCGTAGAACAGGCCGAGCAGGGTCAGCATCATCCGGTTGCCGTAGTACTTCCGGTAGATGACCAGGATCGGCAGGATGATCAGATCGGCGAAGATGAACGAAACCACGCCGCCGAAGCTGATCCCGCCCTGCCACAGCACGGCGGCCAGTGGCACGTTGCCGATCGAGCAGACGAAGCTGAGCACCGCGATCACCGGGCCGATGACCGGCCCCCAGATCCGCGCGGCCAGCGGGTGCCCGGCCAGGAACAGATGCTGCCAGAAGGACGCCGGCACCCACGCGGCCACCGCCCCGGCGATGAGCAGGCCAGCCACCACATCACGAATCACCGCCGCCCACTCCATGACGAAGATCTGGCTGACCGAGGTGTAGCCCTCCCGGCTGAGCAGGCGCTTCCACAACGGCCCGCCGGAGGCAATGCTCATATCCATGGCCGCGTGGCCTTCCATGGACCCGGCCAGGCCCCGGTCGGCCTGGCGGCGGGCCGCCGCGATGAGCCCCGGAGACACGAACAGCCGGATCCCGACGGCCAGCAGGATGATCATGATCGGGCCGCCGACGAACTCGGCCAGGGTGAACTGCCAGGCGATCAGCAGCGCGAGGATGATGCCCAGCTCGATGACCAGGTTGGTGCTGGCGATCTCGAAGACCATGGCGGCGGTGAAGCTGGCGCCCTTGCGGAACAGCGACCGGGCTAGCGCCACCGCGGCGTAGGAGCAGGAGGAGGAGGCGGCGCCGAGCCCGGTCGCCCGGGCCAGGCTGGCGGGGCGGTCGTCGCCCAGCAGCCGGACCACCGCGGAGCGCCGGACCACCGCCTGCACCACCGCGGACAGCGTGAAGCCGAGGATCAGCGACCAGGTGATCTGCCAGGTCATCGAGCCAGCCAGGGCGAGCGCGTGGCCCAGCGCGTCAAGCACCCGCATGGCCTGCCTCACGGCGCCGTGGCCGCATCCTCACACCACCTGCGGCCCAGGCGACTCCCCCGGGACCGGGCTGGCCAGCACCTCGAGCGGCACCCGGCCCAGCTCGGTGTCGTCGGCGGTGATCACCCACTCATACCGGCCCGGGCCGCGGAACATCACGCCGGTGAACGCGATGACGAGCGGCACGAAGGTGGGCGCCCCGGCCACCTGCCCGGGCGGGTGGCCGGTGGCCAGCTGCCCGGCGGCCCGCACGTCCTGGGACTGGCCGTCCAGGGTCAGCTCCGCCTCCAGCTGGAAGGTCTGCGGCGCCTCGGTGTACTCGACCCGGATGACCAGCACCACGGCCATGGTGGGGTGCACAGCCGGGAAGCCGCCGACCACCAGCCGGTCCCACTGACCGCCGAGCACATGGAGCTTGCCCCCGGAGACCTGGGCCGCGTCGGCCAGCATGGCCGTGGTGAGTTCCATACCTCATTGTCCCGGGAGGGCGCGGCGCCTTGTCCCGGGGACCGGTCAGCCCGGCCCGCCGATCCACAGCGGTGCGGTGGCTCCCTGGTAGGTTCCCCAGCGGAACCGGTAATCCCGCGGCCGGCCGTGATAATAGCGCAGGCTCATCCGGGAGAAGAAGCGGACACCGCCGCGGTCGGCCACCCGGGACAGCGTCACCGTGGCCGGGTAGCGGCGGTAGTGTCCCGCGGCGCAGTCGGGCCGGCAGTCGTCCACCCACAGCGTGCCCTGGCTGACCGCGCCGGCGCGGGTCCACCGGGCCCAGTGCGGGGTGCGCACGAAGGTGTCTGCGCCGCCGACGTAGATCACGCTGAGCCGGACCCGGCCGCCGGACCAGCCGTCCACCCCGTTGTAGGCGACCGGCAGCCGGGCCCGGGCGGCCAGTGGCAACCGCCCACCCCGCAGGCTGAGCGCGGTCGCGGCGCCGGCCGCGCCCACCGCGAGCACGATCGCGGCCAGCGCCGCGGCCCCCAGCCTGACCGGCCGCCCCCCGGGCAGTGCGCGCCTCACCACAACCCCCTGACCACGACCCCCGCCGCCAGCATCCGCCCAGCATAGTGCCTGATGGTTACGCATAGCCAACACAACAATTACGCGCTGCAACCAAGGCCCTGTGTGTCGCGCGCGCCTCCATCAGCGGTGTACATCACCCCCCGGAACCGGGGGGTGATGTACACCGCTGATGGATTGGGGTGGTGCGAGCGGCGGTATGGGCCAGGGATCAGGCGATGACGCGGGCGGTGGAGGAGCCGTCGGGGAGGCGGCGGACCTCCAGCCGTTCGGCCACCCGGTCCTTGAGGTCGGCCACGTGGCTGACGATTCCGACCACCCGGCCCCGGTCGCGCAGCTCGTCGATGACCGCCATCACCTGGTCCAGCGTGTCGGCGTCCAGCGTGCCGAAGCCCTCGTCGATGAACAGCGTGTCCAGGTCCACCCCGCCGGCCTCCGCCTTGACCACGTCGGCCAGGCCGAGGGCCAGCGCCAGCGAGGTGTAGAACGTCTCCCCGCCGGACAGCGACCGCGGGCTGCGCTCCTCCCCGGTGTGCCGGTCTATGACGGTCAGCGTGAGGCCGCTGCGTTCCCGGCGTGATCCGCCCTCGTCGGTCCGCCGCAGCTCGTAGCGGCCGGACGACATGACCGACAGCCGCACGTTGGCGGCCGCCACGACCTGCCCGAACCACTGCCGCAGGACGTAGGTGGTGAGGGCCATCCGGCGGTGCCCGTCCATCCCCTTGGCCAGCCCGGCCAGCCGGATCACCGCGGCCGTCTCTTCGTCCGCCGCCTGCGCGGCCTGCTGGGCCGCTGCCACCTCGGCCAGCCGCTCCTGGAGCCGGGCCACCCGGCCGGTCCAGGCCTGGTGCGCGGTCCGCGCCTCCCGCTCGGCCTCCTCCGCCCGGGCCAGCGCCGCGCCCGCCGCCCGGAACGCCCCGGCCACCTCGGCCGCCTGGCCCGGGTCGAGGCCGTCCAGCTCATCGGCGGTGGCCGCGGCGCGCAGCGCGGCCATGGCCTGCGTCCACGCGGCGGCCTGGTCCTCCAGCTCCGCCTGCTGCTGCGGGGTGAGCAGCGCGGCGGCGGCCAGGTCCGGGGTGGCGAACCCGCCCGCGGCGGCTTCGGTCTCGGCCCGCTGCCGGGCGCGGGACTGGGCGGCGCGGGCCACGCCGATTTCGCTGAGCACCCGGGCCAGCTCGCGGTCCGTGGCCGCGGCCCGGCGCAGCGCCGCCTGCCGGGCGGAGACGGACGGGTGCCCGGCCGCCGCCGCGGCGGTCTCCTGCTGGATGGCGGCCAGCCCCGCCGCGGCCTGATCAGCCTGCGCACCGGCGGCGGCGGTCTCGCCCGCCGCCGCCTGCAGCTCGCCGGTCACCCGCTCCTGCTCGGCGCGCATTCCGGCCAGCTGCTGGTCCGCGGCGGCCAGCTCCGCGGCGGCCAGCTGCGCCGCCGAGATGCGCCCGGATACGGCCGCCAGCTCGGCGCCGAGCCCACCCACGGTCCCGCCCTCGGCGACGGCGGCGCACGCCGCAACCTCACCGGCCAGGTCGTCCCGGTCGGCGGTGAGCTGGGCCCGGCACCGTTCGGCGTGGTCGCGTTGCTCCCGCGCGGCGGCCACGTCCTGCTCGGTGACCGCGCCCGCGGCGGCCCGGGCCGGGGCCGGATGCTCTGCCGCGCCGCACACCGGGCACGGCGCGCCGGCCGCCAGCTGGCCGGCCAGCTCGGCGGCCATGCCCGCCAGCCGGGCTTCCATGGCCCGCTGGTAGGCATCCACCCGCTGCTGGTGCTCGTCGACCGCGGCCCGCAGCGCTGTTTCGGCCTGCTGCCGGGCCGGTTCGAGTTCCACCAGCCGGGCCGCGGCGGCGGCGCGCCGGTCCAGGCTGGCCTGCCGCTCCCGGTCGGCAGCCAGCCCGGCCGCCGCCAGCCGGGCGGCGGCCATCCGCTCCGCCAGCCCGGCGATCCGGCCGGGCAGCTCCGCCTGGGCCAGCTGCAGCGCGGCGGTGCGCGCCGCCGCGGCGGTGGCCGCCTCCCCGAGCCGGGCCGCCTCAGCGGCCAGCCCCGGCACCGCGCGTTCCCGGCCGACCAGGTGTTCCAGTTCGGCGGCGGTCCGGTCGGCCGCTTCGGCCCGGGCGGCGGCCGCTGCCCCACCCGCGCCGACCAGCATGGCCTCGTCCGGCTCCGGGACCAGCCGGTGCAGCGCGGCGACGGCCGCCGCGACCGCCTGGTCCGCCTCGGCCAGCGCGGTCAGCAGCGGCCGGACCGGGCCGGCCCGGCGGCCGGCGGCCAGCCGGGCGGCCCGCTGCTCATGCTCCGGCCGGGTGCCCTCGTGCGCGCGCAGCCGGTCCCGGGCCTGGATCAGCCGGGTCATCAGCGCGTCCTGCTGCCGGGCCCGGTCGGCGGCGGCCAGCCGGGCGGTGGTCTCGCTGGCCGCCACCTCCAGGCCCTCGGCGGTGACCGCGGCCCGCAGTGCCAGCTCGGCACCGACCTCTTTGAGCTGGGTGGCCTGCTCGGCAGCGGGCAGGGTGAGCAGTTCGGCGCGGGCCGGGCCGTCCAGCCCGGCGGCTTCGGCGGCGGCCGAGACCGCGGCGGCGATCGCGGCCGCGGCGTCCCGCCGCCGCGT
This sequence comes from uncultured Actinomycetes bacterium, assembly GCA_963837515.1. GTDB lineage: Bacteria > Actinomycetota > Actinomycetes > Streptosporangiales > Streptosporangiaceae > RYN-230. The sequence continues at coordinate 1,134,466 of CAWINT010000002.1, read as the reverse complement.
CACGGCGGCGGCGCGCTGCTGGTCCAGCCAGCCGGTGATCCGGTCGTACAGGCCGGTGCCGAACAGCTTGGACAGCAGGATCCGCCGCTCGTCGTCGGCGGCCCGCAGGAACTTCGCGAACTCGCCCTGCGGCAGCAGCATGACCTGGGTGAACTGGGCCCGGTTCAGCCCGATGAACTCGGTGACGAGCTCGCCCGCCTCGGCCTTGTTGCTGGTCAGGCTGGCCCAGCTGGCCGCCTGGCGGCGCTGCAGGTGGACCCGGGAGGCTTCGGTAGTGCAGCCCGCGCCGCGCTTCTTCGGCCGCTGGTACTCGGGAACCCGCTGAATCCGGTACGCCACCCCGGCGACCGAGAACTCCAGCGTCACCGACGGCTCGGTGTGCGGGTCCGCGAAGTGCGACCGCAGCCGGTCCTCCGCGGCGTCCTCGCCCGCCAGCCCGCCGTACAGCGCGAAGGTGATCGCGTCCAGGATGGTGGTCTTGCCTGCCCCGGTCGGTCCCTCCAGCAGGAACAGGCCGCTGCTGCCCAGCCGGCCGAAGTCCATGAGCTGCGGGCGGGCGTACGGCCCGAACGCGGCGACCTCCAGCCGGTGCAGCCGCATCAGGCCGCCGCCTCCGCCTGCTGGGCCGCCTCCACGGCCGCCCGGAGGACGGCCTGCTGCGCGTCATCGGCCGGGCCGCCGCTGGTGAACTCGACGAACAGGCCGCAGATCTCGGCCGGGTCGGTGGCCGCGGCCAGCCGGGCCAGGTCGGCGTCGGTGCCCGGCAGGCCGCCGTCCGGGGCGAAGTCCAGCACGAGCGTGTGCGGCCAGTGCTCACGCAGTTGCTCCATCGGGGCGGACGGCCGCACCGGGTCGGTGAGCACCGCCTTGACCCAGGCCCCGGCGAGATCGGCCAGGTCTCCGCCGGCCCGCCGCACCAGGTCGGCGAGCCGGCCGCGGACCTCGCGCAGCGGGCGCGGCACCGGTGCGGGCAGCTGCGTGACGGCCACCTGCCCGGCGGCGTCGATCTCGGCCAGCGTCACCGACTTGACGTGGTTCTTCTCGCCGAACGAGAAGGCCAGCGGCGACCCGGAGTACCGGACCGGCCCGCCGGGCGCGGGCACCTGCTGCGGGCCGTGCAGGTGGCCGAGCGCCACGTAGGAGAAGCCGCCGAACACCTCGGCCGGCACGTCGGCCACACCGCCCACCCGGATGTCCCGCTCCGATTCGGCAGCCGCACCACCGCGGACGAAGGCGTGCGCGGCCACCACGGTCCGCCCCATGCCCCGGGATGCGGCGTCGGCCCGGATCCGGCCGGCCGCGGCGGCCAGCACGGCCTCGTGCGAGCGGGCACAGTCCAGGTCGGACATGACCGCGTCGGGCAGCAGGTAAGGGATGCCGTACACGGCCACCTCGCCGTGCGCGTCGCGGATCAGCACCGGCCGGTCCAGGTCGGCCAGCGAGGTGCGCAGGTGCACCCCGGCGGTCTCGCTCAGCCCGGAACCGAACCCGAGGCGCACCGCGGAGTCATGGTTGCCGCTGGTCAGCACGACTGGGATGCGGTCCCGGGCGAACCGGGTCAGCGTCGCGTCCAGCAGGCTGACCGCGTCCAGCGACGGCACGGCCCGGTCGTAGATGTCGCCGGCCACCACGACCACGTCGACCTGCTGCGCCGTCGCCTGGCCGTGCAGCCAGTCCAGGAAGGCCGCCTGGTGCTCCAGCAGCCCGGCTCCGTGCAGGCTGCGCCCGAGGTGCCAGTCCGAGGTGTGGATCAGTCGCATCGAAGGGGGAGCGCTCCGATCGCAGGCGGTCCGCCGGTACGTGGCCATGGTCCCGCACGGATGCGACATCACCGGTGATTGCGGCCCGCTCCGCGTGTCGCGGTGTCAGCCCGGGGGACGACCCCCCGGAACCCCGCCTCCCGGCCGGATACCCGGGGGGACGACCCCCCGGACCCCCGGAACCCCCGGAACCCCCCGGAACCCCCCGCCCTGGTCACACCCGCCGGCGCGCCGGCGCTGCCACCCGTCATCTCTGAGTTAAATATGTATCCACTCTGAGTAGTCAAAACAGTCACGCGGCGGCCAGGTGCCTGCCGGTCCGGAGGTGGCCCGATGCGCCCGCCCCATCCCGCCCGCCGGGTGCGCCCGGTGCGCCGGTATCTCGCCCTCGGGCTCACCGCCGCGGCCGCCATCACGTTCAGCACCGCCGCCGCCAGCGGCGCAGGGACGGCCCAGCGAGCCGCCGCCGGGACGGCCGTCCCGGCGGCGGCGCCCGGTGCCGAGGTCACCGGCGCGCACGACGCGCTGCGCACCGGGTGGGACCGGGACGAACCCGGGCTGTCGCCCGGGGTGCTGGGTAGCGGCCGGTTCGGCCGGGTGTTCAGCACCCCGGTGCGGGGCCAGGTCTACGCGCAGCCTCTGGTCGTCGGCGGCACGGTGATCGTGGCGACCGAGCAGGACTGGATGTACGGGATCGACGCGGTGACCGGCCGGGTGCACTGGTCCGTCCGGCTGGGCCTCCCGGGCCAGGCGCCGGGCTGTCGCGACCTCCAGCCGCGGGTGGGGGTTACCGGCACCCCGGTCTACGACCCACGGACCCGGATGGTGGACGTGGTAGCGCTGACCCAGCGGCCCGGCGGCCGGGGCGCCGGTTACCACCTGTTCGCGGTCAACCCGGTGAACGGGCACGTCACCCGGCGGGTGGCCATCGGCGGCCACCCGGTGAACGACCCGCGGCTGACCTTCTCAACCCCCAGCCAGCTGCAGCGGCCGGCCCTGTTGCTGCTCGGCCACTGGGTGCTGGCCGCGTTCGGCTCGCATTGTGACCACGAGCCCTACGTCGGTTACGTGGCCGCCATCAACCCGTCCACCGGGAAGGCGCGGCTGTGGTCGGACGAGTCCGGGCTCAGCACCGCGCAAGGCGGTATCTGGCAGTCCGGCGGCGGGCTGATGTCCGACGGGCCCGGGCGGGCCTACTTCACCTCCGGGAACGGCATCTCCCCCGCCCCCGGGGCCGGCACGCGGCCGCCGGGGCAGCTCGGCGACGCGGTGGTCCGGCTGGCGGTCGGCCGCTACGGCGCCCTGACGGCCCGGGACTTCTTCAGCCCGCGCAACGCCCCCGCGCTGGACGCGGCCGACGCCGACTTCGGCTCCGGCGGCCCGGCCGGAGCGCCGTTCGGCACCCCCGGCCGGCCGCACCTGCTGGTCCAGTCGGGCAAGGACGGCCGGGTGTTCCTGCTCGACGCCAGCCAGCTGGGCGGCCGGGAGCAGGGCCCGGGCGGCCAGGACGCGGCGGTCAGCCAGGCCGGCCCGTTCGGCGGCCAGTGGGGCCACCCGGCCGCGTTCGGCGATACCCGCGTGGTGACGCTGGGCAACTCCGGCCGGTCCCAGGACTACCTGTACTACGTCGGCAAGGACGACTACCTGCGCTACCTCAAGTTCCGGCTGCTCCGGGCGGGCCGGCCGACGCTCACCGACGTGGGAAACAGCTCGTTCGTCTTCCCGTACACCTCCGGCTCCCCGGTGGTGACTTCGCACGGCAGCAGCCCGGGGTCGGCGGTGGTCTGGGTGGTCCGGGTCGGCAACTCGACGGGTGCCGACGGCACGCTGAACGCCTTCCGGGCCGTCCCGGGCGGGCACTGCCGCCGGCCGTGCACGATGCACCCGCTCTGGTCCGGCCGGCTCGGCCAGGCCGCCAAGTTCAGCACTCCGGCCACCGCGGGCGGCCGGGTGTACGTCGGCACCCGGAGCGGGCACCTGCTCGCGTTCGGCCTGCGCAGCCGCCCGGCCCTCGGCCCCGCCGCGCAGGTCGCCTTCCCGCCGGCCCCGGTGGGCAGCAGCGCCGTCCGGCAGGTCACGGTGACCGCCGCGGCGCGGGTCACGGTGCGCGGGGTGAGCGCCAGCGCCGCCGGGCCGGGCACGTTCCGCGTGTCCGGGGTGACCGTTTCCAGGCCCGCCGGCCGCGCCGGGCCGGGCGGCCGCGCCGGGCGGGCCGCCCGCTTCCCGGTGACGCTGCGCCGCGGTGAGTCGCTGCACGCCGCGGTCCGGTTCATCCCGGCCGCCCCCGGCGGGCTGACCGGAACGCTGGCCTTCAGCGTGACCGGCGCGGCCCTGGGCGGCGGCCCGACGCTGGACGTGCCGCTGTCCGCCGAGGGGACCCGGGCCGGCCTGTTCGCCAGCCCGGGCAGCCTGGCCTTCGGGCTGACCGACCAGGCGGTGCCCAGCGTGCCGGTGGGCACCGCGCTGCCGATGAACGTCGTCGTCACCAACGGCGGCACCGCCGCCGAGACGGTGACCAGCGTCACTGGCCCGGCTGGCCCGTTCAGCGCCACCGCCCTGCCCCCGGTGGGCACTGTGCTGCAGCCCGGCCAGGCCATCGTGGTCCAGGTGACCTACACCCCGGACAGCGCTGGCCCGGCCACTGGGCAGATCACCATCGCGGGCTCGGCCGGCCCCGCGGCCACGATCGCGCTGCGCGGCACCGGGCGGCCGCCGGTCAGCCGGCTCCGCCCGTCTACCAGCATCGTCAAGTTCGGCCCGGTGCGGCCGGGGCAGCTGGCCACCGCGTTCGTGACCGTCAGCAACACCGGGAACCTGCCGGCCACGGTGGCGGGTACCAGCCGGCTGGCGGTGCCGTTCGGGAACGTGTTCTCGGTGTACCGGGGGCTGCCCATGGTGCCTGGCACCAGCCTGACCCTGCAGCTGACCTTCCGCCCGCCGCGGCGCGGCACGTTCACCGACAACTACCAGCTGGCCTGGACGGATGCGCTGGGCCGGCACACCGCCGTGATCCACCTGGTAGGCACCGCAAGCTGAGCCGGTGATCCCGGGGGGTCCAGGGGGGTCGCCCCCCCGGGCATTTGACCGGCGAAGGGAGGCCCGGCGAAGCCGGGTCTCGCTGAGCCGGTGATCCCGGGGGGTCCAGGGGGGTCGCCCCCCCGGGCATTTGACCGGCGAAGGGAGGCCCGGCGAAGCCGGGTCTCGCTGAGCCGGTGATCCCGGGGGGTCCAGGGGGGTCGCCCCCCCGGGCATTACAGCTGGCCGACGGCGGTGACCCGGAGGACGGCCTCGCCCACCTCGGCCGAGGCGGGCAGGTCGACCTCGGCGGAGAAACCCCAGTCGTGGTCGCCGGCCGGGTCGTCGAAGATCTGCCGGACCCGCCAGCGGTCCCCGCCCTCCTCGATGATCAGCAGCGCCGGGCCGCGCGCGTCGGGGCCGGTGCCGATCTCGTCGTGCACGTCGAAGTACGGCTCGATGGCCGCCTCCCAGGCGGCGGCGTCCCAGCCCGCCTCGGCGTCGAGCGCGCCGAGTTCGTCGTAGTGGCCGAGCGCGGCCAGTTCCACCCGGCGGAACAGCGCGTTGCGGACCAGGACCCGGAACGCGCGCGGGTTGGCGGTCACCGGCGGCGGCCCGGCGGGCACCTCGGGCCCGGGAGCGGCGGCCGGGTCGCGGAGGCGCTCCCACTCGTCCAGCAGGCTGGAGTCCACCTGGCGGACCAGCTCACCGAGCCATTCGATGAGGTCGGCCAGTTCCTCGGTCTTGGCCTCGTCCGGCACGGTCTGCTTCAGCGCCTTGTAGGCGTCGGCCAGGTACCGCAGCACCAGGCCCTCCGAGCGGGACAGCCCGTAAAACCCGACATACTCAACGAACGTCATGGCGCGCTCATACATGTCCCGGACCACGGACTTCGGGGCCAGCTCATAGTCGGCGACCCACGGGTGGCCCCGCCGGTACATCCCGTACGCGGCCTCCAGCACGTCGGCCAGCGGCCGCGGATAGCTCACCGACTCCAGCAGGTCCATGCGGGTGTCGTAGTCGATGCCGTCGGCCTTCATCTGCGCCACCGCCTCGCCGCGGGCGCGGAACTGCTGCGCGGACAGCACCGGCCGCGGGTTGTCCAGGGTGGCCTCGATGACCGACACCACGTCCAGCGGGTAGGCCGGGGATTCGCGGTCCAGCAGGTCGACGGCGGCCAGCGCCAGCGGGGACAGCGGCTGGTTCAGCGCGAAGTCGAACTGCAGGTCCACGGTCAGCCGGGCCAGCCGGCCCTGCTCGTCCGGCTCGGCCAGCCGCTCGACCACGCCCCCGGCCAGCAGGGCCCGGTAGATGGCGATGGCCTGGTGGATGTGCCGCCGCTGCGCGGCGCGGTCCTCGTGGTTGTCGGTGAGCAGGTGCCGCATGGCCGGGAAGGCGTCCCCCGGGCGGCTGATCACGTTCAGCAGCATGGCGTGGGTGACCTTGAAGCTGGAGTTGAGCGGCTCCGGGTCGGCCGCGACCAGCCGGTCGAAGGTGGGCTGGCCCCAGGACACGAACCCCTCGGGCGGCTTCTTGCGCACCACCTTGCGCCGCTTCTTCGGGTCGTCACCCGCCTTGGCCAGCGCCTTCTCGTTCTCGATGACGTGCTCGGGGGCCTGCACCACCACCCGCCCGGTGGTGTCGAAGCCGGCCCGCCCGGCCCGCCCGGCGATCTGGTGGAACTCCCGGGCCTGCAGCAGCCGGGTCTTCGACCCGTCGTACTTGGACAGCGCGGTGAACACCACGGTGCGGATCGGCACGTTGATGCCCACCCCCAGCGTGTCGGTGCCGCAGATGACCTTGAGCAGGCCGGCCTGGGCCAAGGTCTCCACCAGCCGCCGGTACTTGGGCAGCAGGCCGGCGTGGTGCACCCCGATGCCGTGCCGGACCAGCCGGGACAGCGTCTTGCCGAACCCGGCGGTGAACCGGAAGCCGCCGATCATGGCGGCGATCTCGTCCTTCTCCGCCCGGGTGCACACGTTCACGCTCATCAGCGCCTGGGCCTGCTCCAGCGCGGCGGCCTGGGTGAAGTGCACCACGTAGACCGGGGCCTGGTGGGTGTGCAGCAGTTCTTCCAGCGTCTCGTGCAGCGGCGTGGTCACGTAGGAGTACAGCAGCGGGACCGGGCGCTCGGCCGAGTGGACCACCGCGGTGGGGCGGCCGGTCCGCCGGGTGAGGTCGGCCTCGAACCGGGTGACGTCCCCAAGCGTGGCCGACATCAGGAGGAACTGGGCCCGCGGCAGTTCCAGGATGGGCACCTGCCAGGCCCAGCCGCGCTCCGGGTCGGCGTAGAAGTGAAACTCGTCCATCACCACCTGGCCGACGTCGGCGGTCGCGCCGTCCCGCAGCGCGATGCTGGCCAGCACCTCAGCCGTGCAGCAGATGATCGGCGCGGTGGCGTTCACGCTGGCGTCCCCGGTCATCATCCCGACCTGCGCGGGCCCGAACGCGGCGCACAGCGCGAAGAACTTCTCCGACACCAGGGCCTTGATCGGCGCGGTGTAGAAGGTGCGCTGCCCAGCGGCCAGCGCAGCGAAATGGGCACCGGTGGCGACCAGGCTCTTGCCGGACCCGGTCGGCGTGGACAGGATCACGTTGGCCCCGGACACCACCTCGATGAGGGCCTCTTCCTGGTGCGGGTACAGGGCCAGGCCCTGCTCCTTGGCCCAGCCGACGAACGCGTCGAACACCGCGTCCGGGGCGGCGTCGGCGGGCAGCAGGTCGGCGAGGGTCACGGTTAGATAATCGCGCGCAGCCCGGAAATGTTCCCGGCGCTTACTGGCCAAGCAGGAGGCGCAGGGCGCGGGCGTCCCGCACCGCATTCGCCGCGCCGTCGTTGTTGAAATAGGCGAAAACGTCCTCGCAGTGCCAGCTGGAATGGCGGAACTCGACGGCGGTGTGCAGCCATTCCGGCGTCAGCTGGAGAAAATGGTCCAGCCGCGTAGCAGGCCAGCCGGCCGCCCGGGGGCAGCCCGGGCGGGTACAGCTTGGGGTGCCGGTGCGGGTAGCCCCAGCCGGACGTGCCGATCCAGGCCGTCACCGGCCGGTCAGGATGTCGGCTCCGGGCCGGGAGCGCCGCTGGCGGGCGGCGGGCTGGGGGGTGATGCCTCGGGCGGCGAGGCCGGCTCCCCGCCGGGCAAGGTCGCGTTGACCAGCGCGGTGGCCCCGGCCGGGCGGGTGCTGGCCTCCTCGGTGCGCTCCCGGATCCGGTCCAGCGCGACGCTGTCGCCCAGCGGCACGGTGGCCTCCAGGCGGCGGCTCTGCTGCACTTCCGGCGTCTCCACCACCGCGTCCACCAGGCTGGCCCGGCTGTCCGGGGGCACATGCCCGGACGGCGGGAGCAGCGAGGCGCGGGCGGTGGCCTCGTCGCGCTTGGAGACGTGGGCCGTCGCCACGATCTCCTCGCCGTCCTTGATCTCCACCTGGCGAGAGGCGTCGGGATCGGGCATCTCCACCTCCTTTGCTGCTCGGCCTTGCTGCACGGCGTGCCCGGTGCGGACAGCCTGAAACGGGCGGTGCGGTGAACCTTCCCCGGCGGCCAGGCCGCCGGCTGGGCGGCCCCGGGCCGCCGCGCCGGCCGATCAGCCGAGGAACAGCATCCGCAAGGTCACTACCACGGCGACCAGGACGAGGCAGAGCACACACTTGACCGCCAGGCCGCGCTCGTAGCGGGTCGCGTCCGCGACTTCATCGTCAAACAGCCGCTGCTGCCGCGGATCCGCGGCGGCCCCTGGCCGCCGCGGCGGGCCCGGGGTGGCCGGCCCGGGCTCCGGCGGGAGCCGGGTCATGTCGGGGCCGCCACCTTGCCGGTCTTTTCCGTCTTCTCCCAGCGCACCTCGGTGTGGCGGAATTCCTTCACGTACGCGGCCGTGGTGACCGCGCACAGCAATGGGCCGTAACCACCGATGTAGACGAACAAAGGGCTGAGGAAGCGGCCGAACCGCCGGGATTCGGCGATCTTGCCCAGGAACGCGACCCCCATGCAGCCGGCCAGCCAGACGTAGGTGAACAGCTCCACGCTTTTCACCCAGACCGGGGTGACCGCGAAGCCCGCGGCCCCGGCCAGCTCGTGACCCAGCCAGCTCATCGGGGCGGGAATCACCGCCGCCAGCAGGATGGCCACGCTCACCGCCCCGGGGAACAGCAGCCCTTCCTTCCAGGTGCGCCGCCCCACCCCCGGGTCGATGAGCAGGCTGTAGCTGGTAATGAACACATAGGTGATCACGTTGGTCAGCCACAGCGCGTGGAACACGTTCCAGGCCAGCTGATAGTCGATGAAGAACAGGGTGACCAGTGAGGCCGAAGCCAGAACCATGAACACCGGCAGCAGCAGCACGCAGAACCACAGCAGGCCGAACGTCATGCTGCCCAGCCGGTTGCCGCGCTGCGGACGGAACCAGATCCGCTTGAACCGCCCGGTCACCTGGATGTTGCCACGGGCCCAGCGCAGCCGCTGCTTCCACAGCGCACCGATGCTGCCCGGCTCCTCGGCCCATACCGTGGCGTGCGGCTCGAAGATGACGTGGCGCCCGGCCCGCTGCGTCTCGAACGTGGTCACGGTGTCCTCGGCCAGGGTGCTGGAGTCGATCTGGCCCCCCAGCGCCTCGATGTTGGCCCGGGAGTGCAGCTGCGCCCCACCCGCCAGGCAGGCGATCACCCCCAGCACGTCCTGGCTGCGCCGGGCCGCGCCCTGGGCGGTGATGTACTCGTAGCCGATGAACCGGGTCATGTAGTTGCCTGGCCGGCTGCCTTCCTTGATGTAGGCGGTAACGGAACCAACCTGGGGATCGGCCAGATGCCGGGCCATCCGGCGCAGCGAGCTGGGCTCGTAGATGACGTCCGAGTCCATGATCAGCACAGCCTGCATCCAGTCGTCGGCGAGAATCACGGCCAGACCGTGGTTGAGGGTGACGGCCTTGCCCTCGCCGCCCTTGTCCCGGCGCAGGTGCCTGACGTTTCCCGGATACTGGACCACCTTGGCCGCCACCACCTCGGGGGTCGCGTCGGTGCTGGCGTCGTCCACCACGTAGATGCGCAACGCGTCGCGCGGGTAGTCGAGCAGCATCAGCCGGTCGATAGACGCCCCGATAACCGCCTCCTCGTTCCACGCCGGGATCAGGATCGCGGTGCGCGGGAACCAGGGCGCGCTGCGGGCGTAATGCAGCCGCCGGAAATGCAGCCCGACGAGCAGGAACTGATAGTCCGCCACCAGCAGCGGGATCATCCCGGCCAGGACGAACGCCACCAGCACGGATTTTGCGGCCAGCAGCAGCACGGCGATCACCCCGCCGCGCGGGCGAAGGCCCGGCCCAGCAGGCCGCGCACCCGCGGGTAGCATCCGATCGCCGCGCAGTCATGGCTGTCCGTGCTGGCCACCAGCGGAACCCCGGCGTCGGCCAGGACCCGGAGGGCGCGTGGCGACGGGCAGTCCCACTTCTCGTTCAGCTCCACCCGGGCACCGGCCCGGCGGCACTCCGCCGCCAGGTGGTGCAGCGCCGGGTCCGGCACCGCCGCCTCGCCCAGCCCGAGCTTCGGCAGCAGGCTGAACAGGTGCGCGAGCTGCGGCCTGGCCACGGTCCGCAGGGCGGCCACGGTGGCGGCGATCAGGCCGTCGATCACCTCGGCGGCGGTCCGCTGGCCGCTGGCCAGCTCGGCGCGCAGCTGGGCCGGGTGCACCGGCCCGTGCTCGCCGGGGAACTGGTGGTCGGCGATCAGCACCCGGTCCACCCCGGGCAGCTCGCCGGGCAGGTCGAGGCGGCCGCTGACGTCAAGCATCTTGGCTTCCACGCCGGCCAGCAGCACCGGCCCGCTGCCCGGCCGCAGCGCGGCCACTGCGGCGGTGTACTCCGCCACCCAGGGCGTGTCCTGGCGCACGTGGTCGGCCAGGCAGAGCACGCGCAGGCCGCGCCGCCGGGCGGCGGCCACGTTCTCAGCCACGGTGCTCACCGCGTCGTCGGAGAACGTGGAGTGGACGTGGTGGTCCTCATCGAGCGCGGGCGGCCCGGCGGCCGGCGTCACGCCGCCACCTGCACCACATCGGCGAGATCGATGAACCGCTCGTCGAGGAAGCGGACCATGGCGACCTCGCGGAAGCCCACGTGCGCCGGCACCGGCCGGCCGCGCAGCGCGTCCAGCGCCAGCATCGGCATGTCCACGCCGCTGGCCACGGTCAGCGGCAGTGCCCCGGGGGCCCGCGGGTTCACCTCCAGCAGTGCGGGCTGCCCGGCGGCGTCCCGGCGGAACTGCACGTTGGCGATGTAGGTCAGGCCGGTGACCCGGGCCACCGCGGCGCCCAGCCGTTCCAGCTCCGGGTCGTGCACGGTGCGCCCGGCCACCGAGACACCCGAATCCACCCGGGCCCGGACCCGCGGCACGGCCGCGATCACGTGCCCGCCGGCGTCGGCCAGCACGTCGATCGAGTACTCCTCGCCGGGCAGGTACTGCTGCACGATGAACTCCGCGGACCGTTCCCGGCCGGCCAGCTCCGCGGGCGCGCCGACCACCGCGATGTCCCGGGAACCGCTCCCGGTCCGCGGCTTGACCACCACCGGGTAGCTCCAGGACGCCGGGTCGAGCGCGGCGTCGAACGGCTCGGTGCGCGGCACCGGCACGTGGCCCGCGCAGGCCCGGGCCAGCGCGAGCTTGTCCAGGGTCGTCTCCAGCGCCCGGTCCGGCGCGAGCATGAGCGAGATCCCGGTCCGCGCGTACTGCGCCCGGCACCGGGCCAGCGGCCGCATCTCCGCGTTGACCGTGGGGATCAGCACGTCCACCTCCAGCGCCCGGCACCGGGCCAGTACCGCGTCGGCGAAATCCGGGTCCAGCCCGGCTGGGATCAGCGTCCGGTCTTCCGGCGGCAGCAGGTACAGGCCGGCCGCCCAGTGATCCATGTCCGCCGCGAGCAGGTGCACGGACGGGTCCCGGCCCAGCGACTTGATCATGGACACGGCGGCCAGCCTGCCGGCCCCGGTGACCAGTACCCGGACCACCGCGCCGCCGTCACCGGAGGGCATCGGGCACCTCCGGGGCACGAGGGGTGGTGGTGCGCGGCGGATTGTCCTCGCGCCGCTCCGGGGCGGCGGGACCGGCCGCGTCCTCACCGCGCGCGACGCCACGGGCCAGGGCGAACTGGGACTCCCCGGTCACGGCCGACTCCCGGACCACCTCGAACGGCTCGGCGTACCGCGCGTCGGAGTACCGCGACCAGTACCGCGCGGTGGCCTCGATGAGGTCGCGCTCCAGGTAGCCGCGGATCTCCACCTGGGAAGTGAACGCGTCGATGGCCTCCAGCTTGCCGGCCAGCTGATCGTCGATCGGGACGAACCGGGTCGGCCGGAAGTCCACCGTCGCCGACGGCGACTGGAAGCAGTAGACCCGGCCGACCCCGCGCACCGCCACCAGGGCCGCGCGGTGGCAGTTGCGGTGGTCCTGGTGCACGTCGTGCAGCGTGTGGGTGTAGATGGCGGTCGGCCGCACCTCCGCCACCACCCGGCTGATCACCGCGATCGTCGGGTCGCCCTCCGCGATCTGGGTGTCGCGCAGGTCCTCGTGGTAGAGCGTGGCACCGATGGCCTTGGCCGCCTGCTGCGACTCGAACGCCCGGGTGCCCCCGGCGCCACCCCGTGCCCCCCGGCTCAGCGTCAGGATGGCCACTTCGTGGCCCATCCGGCGATGCGCCAGCAGGCTGCCGGCCGCGCCGATCTCCACGTCGTCCGGGTGCGCGCCGATGGCGAGCACGCTCTGCCGCGCCGCCGCCCGGGCCGCCCGGCCCTTGGCCACCAGGCTGGTCACCACCCCGACCAGCCGGTCCGGGCTGATCGGTTTCTCCAGGAACTCGTCCGCGTCGTGGCGCAGCGCCCGGACCGCATAGTTGACGCTGGCGTGCGCGGTCAGCACCGCGACCGGCAGCAGCGGGGCCACCTTCCGCACCTGGCCCAGCAACTCCAGCCCGGTCATCCCGGGCATCTCCACATCGGTGAGGATGAGGTCCCACGGCCCGGTCTGCGCCTGCCGCAGCGCGTCGGCCGCGGCCGGCGCGTGCGTCACGTCGAAGCCGCCCCGGACGCGGAGCACATGCAGCACGTAGTCCGCGGCTTCCGGATCGTCCTCGACCAGCAGCACCCGGGCTGCGGGATCGTCGGTAGCCATGCGCCCCCCTGTCTCACTCTAGGTAGTGATAAAAACACTTTAAGTCAGTACGGCCGGTTCCGTCGCGCTCTCGGGGGCCGGTTCCGGCCCGGTCGGCAGCCACACCGAGACCGTGGTGCCGCTCCCTTCCGCGCTGGTCACGTCGATCCGGCCGCCGTGCAGCGCGACGATCTCCATCGCGACCGCCAGCCCCAGGCCGGAACCGGGACGGCCGCCGCGCCGGGCGTTCGACGCCCGGTAGAAGCGGTCGAAGAGCCGGCCCAGCTCGGCCTCCGGGATCCCGATCCCGGAGTCGGCTATCTCGACCCGCCAGCCGCCGTCCGCCGGGGCGGCGCTGACCCGCACCTGGCCGCCGGCGTCGGTGAACTTGACCGCGTTGCCGATCAGGTTGTCGAGCACCTGCAGCAGCCGGCCCCGGTCGCCCTGGATGGCATGGCCGGTCAGCGCGGGTGACCCGCCGGGCAGCACCGCCTGCAAGGCGACGCCGCGGGCGGCGGCGGCCGGCTCGGCCGCGCTCGCCGCCTCGGTCACCAGGGCCGGCACCGGGACCGGCGCCAGCTCCAGCGGGATGACGCCGGCCTCGATCCGGCTGAGCAGCAGCAGGTCCCCCACCATCCGCAGCATCCGCCCGGCGTTCCGCTCGATCACGTCCAGGTGGCGCTCACCCGCGCCGGTCAGCCCGGTTTCCTCGTCGCGCAGCAGGGCGGCGTAGGAGACGATGGCGGACAGCGGGGTACGCAGCTCATGGGACACCTGCGCCAGGAACCGCGTGCGCACCTCGTCCATCTCGCGGAGCTGGTCGTTCTGCTCGGAAAGCTCACGGCGCGCCTGCTCGGCGTGGTGCCGGGCGGCGACCTCAGCCGCCAGCCGGCCTTCCCGCTCGTGCTCGGCGCTGACCCGGTGCGACATGTCCCACAGCAGCCACAGGCCGCCGCGGTTGCGCCCGTCGGCCAGCACCGGCCAGTAGTCAATCTCCAGCATCCGGCCGTCCGCGCACTCGAACTGGACGTCACGCGCCCGCTCCCGGCGCGCCGCGTGCCCGCTCATCAGCTCCAGCACGCGGTCCGGGTCGGCGAACGTCCGGGTGACCGCCGGCACCAGCTGCTCGGCGCTGGCCCCGGCCAGCGCCTCGGGCGGCTCGGTGATACCCAGCAGCTGGCACAGGCTCTCGTTCAGCTGGACGATCGCGCCCTGCTCGTCGGCTAGCAGCACCCCGGGGATCGCCGCCGCGATCAGGCTGTTCAGCCGCTCGGTCTGGCTGCTCAGGTCGCGGACCGCCGCCCGGAGCCCGGCGAGCAGCTGGTCGCGCTCCGCCTCGGCCCGCTTGCGGGCGGTGATGTTGGTCAGTGCGACCAGGTAGCCGTCCGGCCGCCCGGGCCGTTCCGGGGCCGCCGTGACCGCGGCGTTCACCCAGATCTCCGCGGCCCCGTCGGCCGGGCGGCCCGGCCCGGCCGTCCTGGGCAGGGCCAGGCGGCAATCGGTGCGCAGCTCCACCCCGCCGGCCCGGGCCCGCGACCAGGCGTCCGTCACCCGGCCCGCGTCGCCCGGATGGATGATCTGCAGCCAGGACCGCCCCAGCAGATCCTCCTCCGACGCCCCGGCCAGCACGCACAACCGCTCGTTGACGAACGCGCACGCCCCGGTCGGATCGATCTGCGCGATACCGACCGGCGCCAGCGCGGACAGCAGCCGCAGCCGCTCCTGGCTGGCGGCGAGCGCACTGGTGGCCAGCGCCAGGTCCGTCTCCTCGCGCAGGAAGGTGCAGAAGTAGCTCTCGCCGCGGACCTCCAGGGGCAGCAGGGTGAGCTCGGCCATCCGCTCGGTGCCGTCGGCCCGGAGCACCGGCATCCGCATCCGGCCCGCGGGCCGCCCATGTCCGGTGCGGGCCCGCAGCGAGGCGGCCGCGGACCGGTATTCGGCCTGGTAGCCCTCGGGGATGAGGAGCAGCGCCGGATCGCGGCCGATCACGTCGGCCGCAACGTAGCCGGTCAGCCGTTCGGCCGCCGGGTTGAACCGGACGATCCGGCGCGCCCCGTCGCAGAGGACCACCGCGTCCGGCGACGCCTCGACCAGGGCCAGGCTGACCGCCCGGAGCTCGGCGGCCTCGGCGCTGTCCTCCGCCCGGGCATGCTGCGCCGCCAGGACGCTGACCAGCGCCCGGGCCACCGAGCGCAGCCGCCGCGACACCGGGTGGCCAGCCACCAGCACCAGCGCGTAGGCCGGCGGCGCCGCGGCCGCGCCGGGCCCGCCCGGCGGGCCGGAGGCCGGCCAGGTGCAGGCCGCCAGCACCCGGACGGGCCGGGTGGCCGCCCAGTCCGGCCCGCCGGAGTCCGCCAGCTCCCGCGGCAGCGCCAGCTGGCCCTCGGCGCAGCCGTCGCGGCAGGCCGCGCGTGGCTGCCGGGCCAGCAGTCCGCCGACCGCGGCCACCAGCGCCGGGTCGGCCGCGCTGGCCGGGAACGCGGCCAGCACCACGGGCTCCGCACGCGGCGGCCAGCGCAGCAGCAGCGCGGCCCGGCCGTCGCAGGCTGTGGCGAACCGGCCCAGCACCTGGCTGAGGTGACCGGGACCGAGGTCGCTGCCCGGCGCGGGGCCAAGCGCGTAGTCCAGCACCGCGAACGCCTCCTGGGGCTGACGCAGGCCGTCCGCGGCCGCTCCGCGCGACGAGTGCGGAGCTGATCGCACGATCGTTGCTCCTATCAGTGACATAGTGGTTACTTATAGTGAAAGTACCCCGGCCCGCACGGCCGAACCGGTGGGTGCGGGAGCCCCGGGCCGGCGGTGTTCCGCCCGGTGGCGGCCACCGCCCGGGGCCTGCCCAGCCCACCGGCCCGGGCCGTTGCCAGCGCCGCCATGGCAGCTGCCTTCCCGGGCGATGAATTGCCGGGCGATGGTGCGTCTTACTTGTCGTCAGTATCGGTGCGGACGCCAGGCGGGCGGCTGCCCCAGGAAAGGGAACCGGGTCTCATGACCGACGATCACTGCCAGCCTGTTGCCGTATCGCGGCGGGTCTGCGCCCCGGCGCACGACATCTTCCAGGTCCTGGCCAATCCGGTGCGGCATCCGGAGTTCGATGGCTCGGACAGTTTGCGGGGAGCGGCTTCCGCCACGGTGATCTCGGGCGTGGGAGACGTCTTCGTGATGAAGATGTACTTCGCCCATCTCGGCGACTACGAGATGGACAACCATGTGGTCGAGTACGAGCCGGACCGGCGGATCGGCTGGGAGCCCGAAGCCGGGCGCGGGCATCCGGCCGCTGCCCCGGACAATCCGGAGTCGGCCCGCTGGGGACAGCGGTGGAGCTACCAGCTCACCCCTGACGGCCCGGATGCAACCGTCGTGACGGAGATCTACGACTGCTCACGAGTGCCGGAAGAAGAGCGTGCCGGGATGGACAACGGCAAGGTCTGGATCCAGAGCATGACCCAGACGCTGGAGCGGCTTGACGCGCTGTGCACCCGGCCAGGAAACCAGCCCAGTCCTTCGTAGCCGCGGCACCGGCCTACCGCACCGGCCTACCGAATCCCTGATCAGCTGGGAATGACCAGGACCTTGCCGGTGACGCCACGCTCAACCGCCTCCTGTGCGGCGGCGATCTCGTCCAGGCCGAACCGGTGCGCCGGCAGCTCACTCAGCGCCCCCGCCTGCAGCGCGGCGGTGATGTCGCGGACCGCGGCGTCCAGGTCGGCCGGCGGGACGGTGTAGAGCAGCATGAACCGCAGCACGATATTCGCCGTCATGCAGGCCCGCACCGGCAGCACCGGGTCCTGCGGCGGAGCGGCGTAGGCCATCACCACGGTGCCCGGGCGGCAGACGGCCAGGTCGAGGCTGAGGTTGGCGCCCAGTGCCACCTCGACGATGCGGTCCACCGGGCCGGCCACCGCCCGGATCTGCTCGGCTGCGTCCGGGTCGGTGTAGCTGATCACCTGCCCGGCACCCGCCTCCTTGGCCAGCTGAGCCTTGGCGGGGCTGCTCGCGGTCGCGATGACCTGCGCCGCGCCGCCCCAGACGGCGAACTCGATGGCGAAGTGGCCGACCGCGCCGGCCCCGCCGGCCACCAGGACCACCGCGTCGCGCACCGGGCCGTCGGCCAGCACGCAGTGCCGCGCGGTGATCGCCGGGACGCCAAGGCTCGCGCCCAGCTCGAAGGAGATCCCGTCCGGCAGCGGTACCGCCTGGCGGGCCGGGACCACGGTCCACTGCGCGGCGGTGCCCCAGCGCCGGCCGGCGGCGGCCAGCCAGACCCAGACCCGCTGGCCGACGCGGTCGGCGGGGACCCCGGGGCCGGCCGCGTCGATGACGCCGGCCCCGTCGTGATGCGGGATCTGGAACCCGTCGATGGGCCGCGGGGTCACCCCGCTGCGGGTCTTGACGTCGGTCGGGTTGACCCCCGAGGCGTGCACCCGGACCCGGACCTCCCCGGGACCCGGCTCCGGCTGCTCCACGTCCGTCACCCGGAGCACCTCAGCGGCAGGACCGGTCCGGTCATACACGGCGGCTCGCACGGCGGCGCCTCCTCGGGGTCAGGTGGTTGCCGCCTTTCACCGTATGCCCGGCCCCGGGCACGGCAAAGGCGGGGGCGCGGGTAGCGCCCCCGCCTTAGCGGCCAGCTGCTCCGGCGAGGGGAGGCGCGCCGCAGCCGTGTCGTCCCCGAGCCGGCGGATGGCGGGGGGTTCCGGGGGGTCATCCCCCGGACTGGCCGAACTCAGGCCTTGAGGACGGCCTCGATCTCCAGGTGCAGGGTGATCTTGTCCGCCACTACGACGACACCGTTCTGCACGGCGGAGAAGTTGACGCCGAAGTCCTTGCGGTTGATCTCGCCGGTCGCGGAGAACCCGGCGCGGGTGCCGCCGTAGGCGTCCGGGCCGAAACCGTTCAGCTCCAGGGTCAGCGGAACCTGCCGGGTGACGCCCTTGAGGGTCAGGTCACCGTCCAGGACGTAGTGGTCACCCTCGGCGCGCAGGCCGGTTGACCGGTAGGTCATGGTCGGGTAGGTCTCCACGTCGAAGAAGTCGGCCGAGCGGATGTGCGCGTCCCGCTGCTCCTGGCCCGTGTTGATGGAGGACAGGTCGATCTCGGCGGTCACCGAGGACTGCAGCAGGTCCTGGCCGGTGACGATCTCACCGCTGAACTTGTCGAACTTGCCGCGCACCTTGCTCACCATCATGTGCCGGACAGCGAAGGCCACCTCCGAGTGCACCGGGTCGATGTCCCAGGTGCCGGCCACGTAGCCGGGGATGCTGACCGCTTCCGTGCTGGTCGTCATGGGTTACTCCTATCGTTCATAGTGACGTCGTTCATAATTGAGTTCTCAACGACTATCACGGCCGCTGTAACGTTGTCAAGCGCTCAACTATTCCGGGTAAGCTGGGGCCATGAACGCTTCCAGCCCGCCCGGCGCCGCCGGGCCACGCTGGCTGGATGGGGGCGAGCAGTACGCCTGGCGCAAGTCCGTGACCGCCTGGCAGTGGCTGTTCGCCGCCGTTGACGGCCAGCTGCAGCGCGATGCCGGGATCCCGCTGGCCTATTACGAGATCCTGGTCCGGCTGTCCGAGGCCCCGGACCACCGGCTGCGGATGACCCAGCTGGCCGAGGCCTCCTCGTCCAGCAAGAGCCGGCTGTCGCACGCCGTCGCCCGGCTGGAGGAACGCGGCTGGGTGCAGCGCCAGGACTGCCCCACCGACCGCCGCGGCCAGATCGCCGAGCTGACCGAGGCCGGCCTGGCCGCGCTCCGCGACGCCGCCCCCGGCCACGTGGAACAGGTGCGGCGCGTCCTGTTCGACGCTCTGAGCCCGGAGCAGGTCAGGCAGCTGGCGGAGATCAACGACGCCATCCTGGGCGCCGTCAGCCGGTCCTGCGCGGCGGAAGGGTGCTCCGGCGAGGAATCCGCACCGGCCGGGCAGCCGGCGGGCTGAGCCGGGCAGCCGGCGGGCTGAGCCGGGCCGCCCGCTTCCCTAGGATGGCGACCATGGAACAGCGCATCCTCGGCCGGACCGGCCGCGCCGTCTCGGTGATCGGGCTGGGCACCTGGCAGCTCGGCGCCGACTGGGGCAACGTGAATGAGGGCGAGGCGCTGGCGGTGCTGGACGCCGCCGCCGCGGCCGGCATCACCTTTCTGGACACCGCTGACGTCTACGGTGACGGGCGCAGTGAGCAGCTGATCGGGCGGTTCCTGGCCGGCGCTGGCCGCCGAGTTCACCGTGGCCACCAAGATGGGCCGCCGGGTGCCGCTGGACCCGGCACTGTACACGCTGGCCAACTTCCGGGCCTGGACCGACCGGTCCCGGGCCAACCTGGGCGTAGACACGCTCGACCTGGTCCAGCTGCACTGCCCGCCCAGCGCCGTGTACTCCAGCGACGCGGTCTACGACGCGCTGGACACGCTGGTGGCCGAGCAGCGGATCGCCGCGTACGGGGTCAGCGTCGAGACTGCCGACGAGGCGCTGACCGCGATCAGCCGGCCAGGCGTGGCCAGCGTGCAGATCATCCTCAACGCGTTCCGCCGCAAGCCGCTGGACCAGGTGCTGCCCGCGGCCCGGGCCGCCGGGGTGGGCATCATCGCCCGGGTCCCGCTGGCCTCCGGGCTGCTGTCCGGGCGGTACACCCACGAGACCACGTTCGGCCCCGACGACCACCGCAGCTTCAACCGGCACGGCGAGGCGTTCGACGCCGGGGAGACCTTCTCCGGGGTGGATTTCGACACCGGCGTGGAGGCGGCCCGGGAGTTCGCCGCGCTGGTCCCCGAGGGCGCCACCCCGGCCCAGGCCGCGCTCCGCTGGGTCATCCAGCAGCCCGGCGTCGCTACGGTGATCCCAGGGGCCCGCAACCCGGCCCAGGTGGCGCAGAACGCCGGCGCGGCCAGGCTGGCGCCGCTCAGCGACGCCCAGCTGGCCGCCATCGCCGAGCTGTACGACCAGCGGATCCGCGCGCAGGTCCACGACCGCTGGTAACCGCTGGTCAGCCGGGCTCACCGGCCGCCATCAGCGCCGCGATCCCCGCGGCGCCGTGGCCTGGCTCGCCGCGCAGCGCGGCCAGCACCGCGGCCCGGTCGTCGGCGCCACGGTTCTGGCTCAGCTTGTGCTTCGCTTCGACGGTCTCGATCGCCAGCTCCACACCCACGATGCCGCGCAGCTGGCCCTCGATGTAGCCGGGCGGGGCGTCGCTGACCGCCCAGGGATGCGGCCGCGACCCCTCATGCCGCTCGGTGAGCCGGGTCACCACGTCGCGCAGCCACCCGGGGTCGCGGTGCACGGTGAGCACCCCGGTGAAGTGCACCGTGACATAGTTCCAGGTCGGCACCACCCGGCCGTGCCGGGCCCGGCTCGGGTACCAGGCCGGTGACACATAGGCCTGCGGCCCGTGCACGATGGCCAGCGCACTCGAGCCGGGCGCGACCGAGCGCCATTGCGGGTTGGCCAGAGCCAGATGGCCGAGGAGCCGGCCGTGCCCGCGCGCTCCGGGGCCGTCCGGCTCCCGGTCCCACAGCACCGGGATGAGGCTGGCCACCGGCTTGACGCCATCAAAGGTGACGAGATCGGCGGCGCCGGCGGCGGCCACGAAGTCGGCTACCGCCGCGGCGTCCGGCGCAGCGAAGTGCGGGGGGAGGTACACAGTACCGAGGGTACGCACGCCCCGGCCGGGCCAGCACTGCTGGCCCGGCCGGGGCGGTTGGCGAGCGCCGGTGGGCCGGCGGTGGCCGGTAAGGTTCCTGCCATGACCGACCGGGATGCCCTCGAAGCCCTCTCCTCCTCCGAATTGCATGACCGGGCCGTGCACCGGGCCATCCGCCATGCCGACGTCGGCTTCCTGTGGCAACTGCTCAAAGAAATCCCCGAGGCCGAGGCGGTCGCCGGGCGCCCCGATCACGCCGCCCGGGACGTCACCCAGCTATCGGCGATAATTTCCGATGCGCTCGGCTCCGGGGACCCCGACGTGGCCGACTCACTGCGCCCGCTGTACCTCGACTACCTGGAAAAGCACGACGACTGAGCGGCCCGGCCGGCTCAGTGCCCGGTGGGCGGCAGTGATGGGGGGGCCGGCCGCTGCGCGGGCGCGGGCCGTGGCCCGGTCATCCGCCGCCCGGTCGCCCAGCCGGTGCCGCCGGTGCCGCCGGTGCCGCCGCGGCGCAGGATCTGCTCGACCGCTCCCCCGACGCCGCCGTCCTCGCTGACGATCTGCCGGACTACGTAGATCATCGCCGGGATGGCCCAGAAGTCGCCGCACACCCAGAGGATGGCCGCCCCTATCTCCTGATCGGCGAACGGCGGCAGCGTCACGCCCGGCAGGTGCGCGTAGACCGGGTACCACGGGCCCTGCGAGAAGATGCTCATCGACATGGCCAGCACCCACATGACCAGGTTGGTCACCACCAGCGCCGCGGCCTGCTGGACGGGCGGCATCCGGCGGTGGAACGGCGGTGACGGGATGAACTGCAGCCAGAACAGGATGCCCGCGGCGAAGAAACTCCCGTGCATCAGCCAGATATGGGCGACCTGGTCCTCCTGCGCGAAGTCGAACAGCACCGGCAGGTGCCACGCCAGCATCGCGATGCTGAACAGCGCGACCGAGACCCAGGGGCGGAGCAGCAAAGCAGCCGCCGCCCGCAGCGGGCGGGCCCAGCCGCCACGGAGCACCGCGCCGGTGGCGCTGCGCCCGGACCGCCCGGGCAGCCCATCCAGCAGTGGCTGCCAGGGCGCCCCGGCCACCACGAGGCTGGGCGCGGCGAACATCAGCAGCAGGTGCTGCACCATGTGCACGAAGAAGTAGCTGTCTGACCAGTAATCGATCGGCGAGCACACGGTGAGCAGCAGCACGCCCAGCCCAGCGTAGAAGTACACCGAGCGGACCCGCCGCTGCCGGGTCCGGTCGGGCCGCGACCGCCGGGCCAGCCGGGCCAGCCCGATCTCGTGCCAGGCCACCAGCACGGCCACGACGATCAGGAACGGGTCGAACGACCAGTGCTCCACCAGATAGCTCATGAGGCGCCCACTCACCCGGACGTGCCGCAGGGAATGTTCACGGTGCTGGCCTGGGACGGGCGGAAGGCGGACATCACGCTGGACGATCCTACGCGTCCGGCCCGCCAGCGTCTGCACAGCTGGTACCTGTAGATCTTGCGGTGGCCGTCCCCACGATATAAAGAAAAGATCACGACAACCCGTGTGCGCCGGGAGTGCCGAGGTGGGAGGACGCATGCCGCGTTTCGGCAGGAGGAGGAGCACCGGTCGGCCCGTCCCGCCGGCCCGGGCCGCCGCGTGGTGTGTCACGCTGGCCGCGGTCGTGGTCGTCGGGCTGGGGGCGGCGGCGCACGCGCGGCAGGCCGAACGGCTGGCCTACCGGCTGGCGGCCGCGGCCAAATCGCTGCCGCGCCGGGCCGCCACCGTCCCGCCGGCCCCGCGGCACGGACAGTTCTACCGCGGGACACCAGCGGTCGGCGCGCTGTTCACCGTGACCGGCAGCCGCCTGGGCCAGCACTTCTGCACCGCCAGCGTGCTGGCCAGCCCGGTCAAGGACCTGGTCATCACGGCCGCGCACTGCCTGCACGGGCACCAGGTGGGCCGGGTGGCGTTCGTCCCCGGCTACCACCGCGGCCAGCGGCCGTACGGGGCCTGGCGGGTCACCCGGATCTTCGCCGGCAGCGCCTGGAAATCGCGCGGTAGCACCGACGACGACGTGGCCATCCTCGTCGTCCACCAGGCTGGTAACCCGGACCAGGTGCAGACGCTCACCGGCGGGGAGGCGCTGGGGACCGGCTGGAAGGCGATGCAGCCGGTCCAGGTGATCGGCTATCCGGATGGCCGGGAACGGCCCATCACGTGCCCGGGGCGGACCCGGGCCTTCGGGCCCCATCAGCTGGAGTTCGACTGCGGCGGGTACACCAAAGGCACCAGCGGCGGCCCGTTCCTGGCCAAGGTGCGCCCGGCGACTGGCCGGGGCACCGTCATCGGCGTGATCGGCGGTTACCAGCAGGGCGGGGACACGCCGTCCGTCTCCTATTCCGCCCGGTTCGCCCAGCAGGTCCGCGCCCTCTACAACCAGGCCGTGGCGGGCAACTGAACCCCCGGCTGATCAGGCCGGCCCGGCCGGCGGGGGGACGATGCGGTCCAGCTCGGCCAGTTCGTTACCGGCCGGGCCCGGGCGTTCCGGCGCGCCCATCCCCCCGGCGGTGAGGGCCGGCGTTAGACTGCGAAAACAGCCGAAACCACCCTCCGCCGCACCATTGCGCTGATGTGGCTGGCACGGCTGGCCACGCTGGTGCATCCTCACTCCAACAGCTACCCCCGGGAGGATACGGGCCGATGGCAGAAACGGTCGGCGGCCCCACCGTGTTGCGCCTGCTGCTCGGCGCCGAGCTACGGCGGCTGCGGGAGGCCCGGGGCATCAGTGCCCAGCAGGCGGCCCGCGCCATCCGGGGGTCCGAGTCCAAGATCTCCCGGATAGAACTGGGCCGTAACGCAGTCCGCGAGATCGACATCGCGGACCTGCTCACGCTCTACGGGATCACCGACCCCGCCGAGCGGGAACAGTTACTGTCCCTGGCCAGCCGCGCCAACCAGCCGGGCTGGTGGCACCGCTATCACGATGTGCTGCCGGCCTGGTTCCAGGCGTATATCGGCCTGGAGGAGTCCGCCCGGTCGATCCGCAGTTACGACATGCAGTTCGTGCCCGGGCTGCTGCAGACCGAGGAATACGCGGCCGCCGTGCTCGCACTCGGCGATTTCTCCCTCGATGAGGCGGAACGGCTGGTCGTGCTGCGCAAGGAGCGGCAGCGCCGGTTCGCGGCGGGCGGCATCCGGCTGTGGGCCATCATCGACGAGATCGCGCTCCGCCGTCCCATCGGCGGCCTCGGCGTGCTGCGCGACCAGCTGCGGGCGCTGCGGCACGCGTGCCGCGGGCCCTGGCTCACGCTGCAGATCACCCCGTTCCCGGCGGTGAGCCATGCCGGGCCCCCCTCGTTCAGCATCCTGCGGTTCGCCGACCCGGGGCTGCCGGACATGGTGTACGTGGAGCATCTGACCAGCGCCATGTACCTGGACAAACCCGCCGAAGTGGAGCCATACCTGCTCGCCATGGAGCGGCTGAGCCTGGTCAGCGCCCCCCCGTCCAGTTCACCAGATATCCTGCGCGACATCCTGGCGGATTTGGAGGGGATTGATGAACAGCATCCGCAACGGTATGCCAGCTACTGAACTTGGGCCGGTGGCCTGGCGCAAGAGCAGGCGCAGCGGGCCCACCGGGGGTAACTGCGTGGAGGTCGCTTTTCTGGCCGGCGGTGACGTGGCGCTGCGCCACTCGAGGCACCCGGACGGCCCGGCGCTCATCTTCACCGCCGGTGAATGGCGTGCTTTCGTCGGGGGCGCCACTGACGGTGATTTCGGTGAGCCCGGCAGCTGAGCAACGGCCCGGCCGGTGACCCCGGCCGAAAGTGCCCGATCCCGCAAGCCGGGCACTATTGACCCCGGGGGCTGACCCCCGGGGGGGACCCGGGGGCGACCCCCCGGAGCCCCCGCGATCGGCCACGGGTCATTCGGGCCTGGACCGGGCGCGGCCGGACTGGCCCGGGGGTCGCCCCCCGGGCCAGTCCGGCTAGCGGGTGGGCAGGTCGAACTCGCCGTTCCGCACGCCGGCCAGGAAAGCTGTCCATTCGTGGTGGTTGAACACGTGCGGCGCTCTGCTGATGTCCTTCGAGTCGCGGAGGGCGACCAGCCCATTAGGCAGGTGCGCGATTTCCACGCATCCCGTGACGCTGGAAGCACTGCTCTTGAACCAGCGGGCGTTGCTGAAATCGGGGGTCATCCGCAAGTCCCTTCTGTGCCCCAAAGCACGTTTATCAGGCATAACTTCCCGCAATTCTGCTGATCAATTCCACGGTATCAGCTGGCGACGCGGCGGCCGCCCTGAGCAGGTCGAAAACCTCCGCGCAAAGGCGGACGTCAGGGTCTCTTTCCAGGTAGGCGTGCCCCGCAACACCCTCGGTGTAGACCACCTCCGGGTCGCTGCGCTCCGGGAACTCCAGAATGCAGAACGGGCCGTTAAGAGCCGGGTGCACCCCGCTGGCCAGGGGGAGAACCTGCAACGTGACGTTCGGCCACTGGCTCACCTCCTGCAGGTGCGCCAGCTGGGCGTGCATCACCTCGCGGCCGCCGATCATCCGCGAGATGACCGGTTCGTCAAGGATGCACCACAGCTGCAACGGGTCTTCGCGGGTGAGCACCTTCTGCCGCTGCATCCGCAGCTCCACGGCCCGGTCGATGGCCCGGGGCTGCTGCCTGCGCCGCACGGCGGTCATCACCGTCCGGGCATACTCCTCGGTCTGGAGCAGGCCGTGGACGACCTGATCCTCGAAGACCCGCAGCCCGGCCGCTTCCGCCTCCAGCCCGACGTAGACATCGAAGCCGGTCGGGAGGACGTCGTCGTAGACGGCCCACCAGCCCTTGCGATGCCCCTCCCGGGCCATCTCCAGCAGCACTTGGCGCTGCCCGGGATCCACCACTCCGTACATATCGAACATAGCGGTCAGATAGACCGTCCGGGTCGGCGCTTTCCCCGTTTCGATGCGCGACAGAGTGGACGCGGCCAGCCCCAGTTTGTCCGCGGCCTCGTCAAGCTTGAAGGAATGCGCCTCGCGCAGTCGCCTTAACTCGGAGCCGAGCCGGCGCCGCCGGACCGTGGGACCGATCGACACGAGCGTCTCGCCTCCTCGGCAGCCAGATCCTACGGCCGTCGCACCTGGAAGCGCGACAGCGCCGCATGGCCGCGTACACGAAGTAACGATACTGGAATTGCGAAGGTTATGAGATCGCATCTGAAATCTCGCCTTCCCTATTTGTGCTACGCACTTGCGTGAGGTGCAGGCGCACACCATGATGGTTCCTGACGCCCCGTATCTAAGCGACTACTAATGAGCATCAGAGCGGGGCTGGGCCCCGATTGCGGCAGCGCCGCGCAGCCAGGGCCGGGGGGAAGGAGCGCACCGAACATGGCAGCCATCACCCGCGCCGTCACCGCGGCGCGCCCGGCCGGTGGTCATCACGCCGCCCACGGCCGGGCGCCCGCCGGCGACCGGCCGCAGGCCCCGTCCCCGCAGGTGCTCGGCACCCTGCGGATCGCCGGTGAGTGCCGCAACGTCGCCGCGGCCCGCGCGTTCGTAGCGGACCAGCTCGGCCCTGACCACCCGCGCCTGGACGTCGCGGTTTTACTCTGCTCCGAACTAGTCACCAACGCCGTGCTGCACACCGATTCAGGACAGCCCGGCGGCATGGTCACGCTTGTCCTGCTCCGTGCCGGTGACGCGATCCAGGTCGAGGTGACCGACGACGGCTCGGTCACCAGCCCGGTGGTCAAGGACGAGGTGCTCGTGCCTGAGGGACACGGACTGTTCCTGGTCGAGCAGCTGGCGGACGGCTGGGGCTACCTGCGCGACGAGCGGGCCACCACCGTCTGGTTCCGGCTCACCGGCTGATCCCTCAGACCGCCGGCCGCCCTCCCCGCATGCGCAGTCGCGCGGCCCCCGGGGGAGGGCGGCCGGTGTTGAGGCTCGTCCGGTCATCCCGGTGGTGGGTCGTCCCCCGGGCTAACGCCGGGTGCGGGAGCGGGCCGGGCCGGTCCGGCTGTCCGGACGCTGCCGCCGCTCCCGGAGCCGCAGCGATACCCGGAGCGGGCTGCCCTCGAAGCCGAACTCCTCGCGCAGCTTCCGCTCGATGAACCGGCGGTACCCGGCCTCCAGGAACCCGGTGGTGAACAGCACCACATGCGGCGGCCGGATGCCCGCCTGGGTGGCGAACAGGATCTTCGGCTGCCTGCCGCCACGCGACGGCGGCGGGGTGGCCGCGATCACCTCGTTCAGCCAGGCGTTGAGACGGCCGGTCGGGACCCTGGTCTCCCAGCTGCGCAGCGCCAGCTCCAGGGCGGGCACCAGCCGGTTGAACGTGCCGCCCGGTCAGCGCGGAGATGTTGACCCGGGGCGCCCAGCGGGCGGTGTGCAGCTGCCGGTCGATCTCCCGGTCCAGCTGCTCCCGCCGCTCGGTGTCCACCAGGTCCCACTTGTTGTACCCGATGACCAGGGCCCGGCCAGCCTCGATGACCGTCGAGACGATCCGCAGGTCCTGTTCGGTGAGCGGATCGCTCGCGTCCACCAGGACGACCGCCACCTCCGCACGTTCCAGCGCGCCAGCGGTCCGCAGCGCCGCGTAGAAATCCGCGCCCTGGCTCTCCTTCGCCCGGCGCCGGATCCCGGCCGTGTCCACGAACCGCCAGGTCTGCCCGCCCAGCTCGATAAGCTCGTCCACCGGGTCGCGGGTGGTGCCCGCCACGTCGTCCACCAGCACCCGGGTCTCCCCGGCCAGCTTGTTGAGCAGGCTGGACTTGCCCACATTGGGGCGGCCGATGAGCGCCACCCGGCGCGGGCCCCCCGCGGCGTCCAGGATCTCGCGCGGCGCCGGGGGCAGCGCGTCCAGCAGCGCGTCCAGCAAGTCACCGCTGCCCCGCCCGTGCAGCGCGCTGACCGGCAGCGGTTCGCCCAGGCCGAGGGACCACAGCGCGGTCGCGGCCGGCTCGGCGGGAGCGTCGTCGACCTTGTTCGCCGCCAGGATGACCGGCCTCCCGGACCGGCGCAGCACCGCGGCGACGGCCGCGTCCGCGTCGGTGATACCCACGACGGCATCCACCACGAACAGCACCGCGTCGGCGGCCTGCACGGCGACCTGCGCCTGGGCCGTCACCTGCTCGGCCAGCGCCCGGCTGGACTGGCCGGCCTCGGCGCCCGGGAAGGGCTCCCAGCCGCCGGTGTCCACCAGGGTGAACGCCCGGCCGCGCCACGACGCATCGTAGGTCACCCGGTCCCGGGTCACCCCGGGAACGTCCTGCACCACCGCCTGCCTGCTGCCGAGTACCCGGTTCACCAGCGTGGACTTCCCCACGTTGGGCCGGCCGACCACGGCGACGACCGGGACGCGGGTCTCGGCGACCCGCTCTGCCTCACTCACCGGGACCACGCCGCGGGGGCCTGCACCCGGGCCAGGGCCAGGATGGCGCCGGTCACTTCGTCCAGGTCCAGCCCGGTGGAGTCGATCTGCACGGCATCGGCGGCCATGGCCGTCTGCGGTGAGTCGGCCCGGTCGCGGCGCTGCTGCTCGGACAGCGTGACCTCGGGCGTAGCGCCCGGGTCGGCGGCCAGGTCGGCGCTGCGCCGCCGGGCCCGGATGGTCTCGTTGGCGGTGAGGAAGACCTTGACCGGCGCCTGCGGCGCGACCACCGTGCCGATGTCCCGGCCCTCGGCCACGATGCCGGATCCGGCCGCGCAAGCCTCGGCGATGATCGCCTGCTGCATGGCCACCAGGTGCGAGCGCACGGCCGGGACCGCGGCCACCGCGCTGACCGCGTTGGACACCTCACGGGTCCGGATGGGCCCGGTCACATCGGCGCCGTCCACCGTGATGGCTGGCTGCCCGGGGTCGGTGCTCACCGCGATGACTGGCTGCCGGGCGTGCTCAGCGACCTGCTCCGGACTGCTGACCGGGACGCCACGCTGGAGCATCCACCAGGTCAGCGCCCGGTACATGGCGCCGGTGTCCAGATAACGCAGGCCAAGGGCGCTGGCCACGGCGCGTGCGGCGCTGGACTTACCGGACCCGGCCGGGCCATCCACGGCGATGATGAGGCAAGCGGTCACGAAGCGATGCTACCGGCGGACGGGCCATCCGCCGGCCGCCAGCGCCTCGGTCAGCGGGCCGACCGCGGCTGGGCGGACGGTCAGTTCGGCCACCCCGACCGGCAGCCCGGGCGAATGCTCGATGCCGATGTCCTCGATGTTGACCCCCGCCACCCTGGCCGCCTGGAACAGCCGGGCCAGTTCGCCCGGCTGGTCGGAGATGACCACCTGGACCAGGCTCTCGGCCCGGGCCGGCCCGCCGCGCTTGCCCGGCAGCCGGGCGACGCCGGCCGAGCCGTGCTCCAGCAGCGCGGACAGCACCTTGAGTTCCGCGCTGGGGTCGGCGGCCCCGCCGCCCGCCCCGGTCATGGACTGGGCCACTTCGCCGAGGGAGTCAGCGGCGGCGGCCAGTTCCGCCGCCACCGCGCGGAGCACCCCCGCGACCGGCGCCGCGTTGGCCGCGAGGATCTGGGTCCACAGGCCACTGTCCCCGGCCGCGATCCGGGTCACGTCGCGCACCCCCGGCCCCGCCAGGGCCAGAGCCCCACCGGGCGCCTCCGCCAGCCGGGCCGCCATGGCGGCGGCGACGACGTGCGGGGCGTGCGACACCAGCGCGACCCAGGCGTCGTGCTCGGCGGCGCGGGCCCGCACCGGCTCGGCTCCGCAGGCCCGGGCGAGCGCCTCGACGGCGGCCAGCCCCGCCCCGGGGACACCGGGGTCATCGCAGAGCACCCAGGGACGGCCGAGGAACAGGTCGGCCCGGGCGGCGGCCGGCCCGGATCTTTCCCGGCCGGACAGCGGGTGGCCGGGCACGAAGCTGCCCAGGTCGCAACCCCGGTCCCGGGCCTGGGACAGCGGCAGGCTCTTCACGCTGGCCACGTCGGTGTACCAGCGGGCCAGCCCGTCGCCCTGCGCGCTGGCCAGCGTCACCGCCACCGCGGCCGGCGGCACGGCCAGCACGGCGACACCGGCCGGGCCGCCGGGCGGGCCGCCGGGCGGCAGCACCTGCCCGGCACCGATGTCCGCGGCCAGCCGGGCCGCGGCCGGGTCGGCGTCGGCCAGCCACACGGCCGTCCCGCGGGCCCGCAGGGCCAGCGCGATCGAGGTGCCGATCAGCCCGGTCCCGATGATGACCACGCTGGCCGGGGCCTCCCCCGCCTTCATTGCGCGATGTCCAGCCGCAGCGCGACCGCGCCACGCAGGTACACGTGCTGCAGCTCCGCCCGGGTCATGGTGGTCTCCAGGTGCAGCAGCAGCCGTACCACGCGCGGCATGGCGTGCGGGACCGCGATCTCGGTGGCGCACAGCAGCGGCACGTCCTGGAAGCCGGTCTTCCGCGCGGCGAGCGCCGGGAATTCCGCGTCCAGGTCGGGCGTCGCGGTGAACACCACGCTGATCACGTCGTCGGTGACCAGGTTGTTCCGCCGCATCACCTCGGTGACCAGCTCGGTCGTGCCTTCGAGGATCGCCCCGCGCTCGTTCGCGTTGACCTGCACCGCGCCACGGATCGCCCTGACCGCCACCAGCCTGCTCCTTCACCCGTATCCCGGCCGCCAGGTCCGAGGACTCCGCTAGCCCGCCGTCTTGATCCAAGGTTACAGACCGACCGCGGCGTACAACTCGCCGATCTCCCGGGTCGTGAGCGGCCGGATGGTCCCGGGCCGGAGCGCGCCGAGCGCCACGGGGCCGACGTGCGTGCGGACCAGCCGGCTGACCGGGTGGCCGGCCTCGGCCAGCATCCGGCGGACGATGTGCTTGCGGCCCTCGTGCAGGGTGATCTCCACCAGGGCCCGCGAGCCGGCCGACTCGACCACCCGGAACTTGTCCGCGCTGGCGACCCCGTCGGCCAGTTCCACGCCGGACAGCAGGCGGCGCGCCACGTCCCGCGGCACCGGGCCGGGCACGTCGGCCAGGTAGGTCTTCGGCACGCCGAACCGGGGATGGGTCAGCCGGTGCGCCAGTTCCCCGTCGTTCATCAGCAGCATCAGGCCTTCGGTGTCGTAGTCCAGCCGGCCCACGTGGTAGAGCCGCTCGGCGTGCTCGCCGAGGAAGTCGGCGATGGTCGGCCGGCCCGGTCGTCGGACATCGTGGTGAGCACCCCGGCCGGCTTGTTGAGCGCCAGGTAGACCAGGTCCTGGCGGGACGGGATGCGCATCCCGTCCACCCGGATGACCTGATGCTCGGGGTTGACCCGCGCCCCGAACCGGCGGACGACCTCGCCATCCACCTCGACCCGGCCCTCGCCGATCACCTCCTCGCAGTGCCGCCGACTGC
The DNA here is from genome assembly GCA_963837515.1 of uncultured Actinomycetes bacterium. Lineage (GTDB taxonomy): Bacteria > Actinomycetota > Actinomycetes > Streptosporangiales > Streptosporangiaceae > RYN-230. The sequence continues at coordinate 1,103,626 of CAWINT010000002.1, read as the reverse complement.
CCACCCCGGCCGCCGCCAGCACCTTCTGCAGCCGCACGCCGCCCGGGACGTCGGTCAGGCTGTCCCGCTCGCCGGGCTCACCAGGATCGGCGTCAGGGTCCCGGGCGCTCATCGGCAGCTTCCTCCACGTCCTCCATGTGCTCGGGCAGGAACGGCGCGAGTTCGGGCAGCTCGTCCAGGCTGGCCAGGCCCAGGCGCTCCAGGAAGTACGCAGTCGTCCGGAAGAGGATAGCCCCGGTCTCGGTGTCGGTGCCGGCCTCCTCGACCAGCCCGCGCAGCGTGAGTGTGCGCAGCACACCGTCGCAGTTCACGCCGCGGACCGCGGAGACGCGGGCCCGGCTCACCGGCTGCCGGTAGGCGACCACCGCCAGCGTTTCCAGCGCCGCCTGCGTGAGCCGCACCTCCTGGCCGTCCCGGACGAACCGCTCCACTACCGGCGCGCACTCCGCCCGGGTGTAGAACCGCCAGCCGCCCGCCACCTCGCGCAGGTCGAAGCCGCGCTGCTCCGCGTCGTAGCTGGCGGCGAGGTCGCGCAGCGCCGCGGCGATCTCACCGCGGGGCCGCTCCAGCACCTGGGCCAGCACCACCTCGGGCACCGGTTCGTCCACCACCAGCAGAATCGCCTCCAGGCTGGCGCCCAGCCCGGGACCCCCGGCGGGGGTGGCTCCGCCCGCCGCGATCCCGCCGGCCGGCGCTCCGCTCACCCCGGGCGGGATCGCCTCTTCTTCAGGCCCAACGGCCCCAGCAGGCGCACTGGCACCACCAGGCTGCGCAGCCGCTGGGGGCAGCCCGCCCTGCGGGCCGGCCGCGCCGTTCCGGGAGGCCGGGCCGGCCAGCCGCTCATCCTCCGGCGCCGGGCCGGGCGCCTCATTCATGCTCACTGGTTCCCTCCTGGGCCGGGGCGCTCGGCGCCGGGGCGGCGGCGTCCCCCTCGGCCTCGTCCGCCTGGTCTTCCGAGGCCCAGGTCACGTACAGCTCGCCCAGCGGGGCCACCTGGTCGAAGGAGACGCTGCCTTCCCGGTACAGCTCCAGCAGGGCCAGGAACCGGGCGACGATCTCATAGGTGCCCAGGCAGTCGGCCGACAGCCGCCGGAACGTGGCCCGGCCGAGTTCACGCAGCCGCCGGGCGAGGATGGCGGCCTGCTCCCGGACCGTGGTCTGCGGCGAGTGCAGGTGGTCGGTGCTGACCACCGGGACCGGGCGCGGGGCCAGGGCGCGCGCGGCGATCGCGGCGAACTCGGCGGCGCCGAGCCCGAACAGCACCTCCGGGAGCAGTTCGGCGAACTGCGGTTCCATCGGTACCCGCCGGGGGAACCGGCGGCCCTGTACCGACATCCGGCCGGCGAAGACCGCCGCGACCTCCTTGTACGCGCGGTACTGCAGCAGCCGGGCGAACAGCAGGTCCCGCGCCTCCAGCAGGGCGAGGTCCTCCTCGTCCTCCACCTCGCCGCTGGGCAGCAGCCGGGCCGCCTTGAGGTCGAGCAGGGTCGCGGCGACCAGCAGGAAGTAACTGGCCTGGTCCAGGTCCCAACCGTCGGCGCGGGCCCGGATGTACGCGATGAACTCGTCGGTCACCTGGGACAGGGCGACCTCGGTGATATCCAGCTTGTGCTTGGAGATCAGGCCGAGCAGCAGGTCGAAGGGACCCTCGAACACGTCGAGGTGCACCTCGAACCCGGCCGGGCCGCTGCCCGGCGCGGCTTCGCCGCCGGGCTCAGCCGCCACCGCTCCCATCACCTGGATGCCTCATCTCGTGTCCCGCAACCGCCCCGCCAGCAGGCTGCCCCTCCCCCGCCGCGTGCAGGCCGGCCAGCGGCGTGGCAAGGGCCTCCCGGACCAGCCTGCCACGATCCACCGCAGGGCGCAGCGCGCAGAGCCGGACGGGCCCGCTCCAGGCCCGTCAGCCCGGCAGACGGCAGGTACCCGATGATCTGGTGGGCTGGGCCTCGCGACCGCCCGCCGGGCGGCCGCTGCCCCGGGACCGGGTGTGGGCGGCCAGGCCGAGCAACTCGGCCCGGTCCGGCAGGCTCACCTGGCGGGTGCCTGACCCGCGCGGTCGGCCTGCTGCCACCGGCCCAGCACCTCCCGGGCCAGCTCCCGGTAGGAACTCGCACCCGTGGACGACGGGTCGAAGCTGGTGATCGGCTCACCGGCCACCGTGGCGTCGGGGAACCGCACGGTGCGGTTGATCACCGTGTGGAAGACCTTGTCCCCGAACCCCTTCACCACCTCGGCCAGCACTTCACGGGAATGCAGCGTCCGCGAGTCGTACATGGTGGCCAGCAGCCCGTCGATGCCGAGTCGGGGATTCAGCCGGCTGGAAACCTTATCGATCGTCTCCAGCAGCAGAGCCACCCCGCGCATGGCGAAGTACTCGCACTCCAGCGGGACGAGCACGCCCGCCGCACAAGCCAGCGCGTTCACCGTGAGCAGGCCCAGCGACGGCTGGCAGTCGATGAGCACGATGTCGTACTCGGGCAGCGCTGGCTCGAGCACGCCGCCGAGCACGAACTCCCGGCCCACCTCGTGCACCAGCTGAACCTCGGCGCCGGACAGGTCGATGTTGCTCGGCATGAGGTCCATGCCGTCCATGCCTGTCTTGATGATGACGTCCGTGGCGGCCAGCCCGCGCTCCATGAGCAGGTTGTAGACGGTGTACTCCAGCTCGTGCGGCTGGATACCCAGCCCTACCGAGAGCGCACCCTGGGGGTCGAAATCGACCAGCAGCACCCGGCGGCCGTTCTCGGCCAGCGCCGCGCCCAGGTTGATCGTCGTGGTGGTCTTGCCCACCCCGCCCTTCTGGTTGCAGACCGCCACCACCCGGGCAGGCCCGTGGTGCAGCAGCGGTTCAGGATCGGGGAAAGCCGGCAGGGGCCGCCCAGTGGGCCCGATCGCACCAGGCTCGAGCACCATCATCTGCGTCCCTGCAACCATGCGCTGCACCTCCCCGGCGGACCGGGCATAAAGCCCCCGCTGACTCCCGGACTCTAGGCCCTGCCCCCACCCGCTTCAAGCCGACTCACCGTAGAGGGAGGTAATCGGGCGGCGCTGACGCCTGACTTCCAGCTAAACCACGGTTCATTTGACCGGCGAGGGGAGGCCCGACGCAGGAGGGTCTCGCCGAACCGGTGATCCCGGGGGGCTCCGGGGGGTCGTCCCCCCGGGCCAACACGGCGAGGGGAGGCCCGACGCAGGAGGGTCTCGCCGAACCGGTGATCCCGGGGGGCTCCGGGGGGTCGTCCCCCCGGGCCAACACGGCGAGGGGAGGCCCGACGCAGGAGGGTCTCGCCGCGCCGGTGATCCCGGGGGGCTCCGGGGGGTCGTCCCCCCGGGCTAACACGGCGAGGGGAGGCCCGACGCAGGAGGGTCTCGCCGCGCCGGTGATCCCGGGGGGCTCCGGGGGGTCGTCCCCCCGGGCTTATTGACCGGCGAGGGGAGGCCCGACGCAGGAGGGTCTCGCTGCGCCGGTGATCCCGGGGGGCTCCGGGGGGTCGTCCCCCCGGGCTTATTGACCGGCGAGGGGAGGCCCTCCGGAGGAGGGTCTCGCTGAGCCGGTGATCCCGGGGGGCTCCGGGGGGTCGTCCCCCCGGGCCAACACGGCGAGGGGAGGCCCTCCGGAGGAGGGTCTCGCTGAGCCGGTGATCCCGGGGGGCTCCGGGGGGTCGTCCCCCCGGGCCAACACGGCGAGGGGAGGCCCGACGCAGGAGGGTCTCGCCGCGCCGGTGATCCCGGGGGGCTCCGGGGGGTCGTCCCCCCGGACTAATACCGCGCGCGGGGGTGCGCGGCGGAGTAGACCTCGCGCAGCTTGTCCACGGTGACCAGGGTGTAGACCTGGGTGGTACTGACCGAGGCGTGACCCAGCAGTTCCTGGACCACCCGGACGTCCGCACCGCCATCGAGCAGGTGCGTGGCGTAGGAGTGCCGCAGCGTGTGCGGCGAGACCTCACCCAGGCCAGCCCGGGCTGCGGCCGCCTTGAGCACGGCCCAGGCACCTTGGCGGGTCAGCCGCCCGCCGCGGGCGTTCAGGAAAACGGCGGGCGGTGGAGACCGGCGGCCCGCCGCGGCGGCCAGCACCGGCCGGCCGCGCACCAGATAGGCCTCCAGGGCCTCGCGGGCGTACCGGCCGACCGGCACCACTCGGTCCCGGCCGCCCTTACCGCAGAGCCGGACGGTGGCGGCCCCCCGGGCGCCGTCCGCCCCGGGGGCCGCCACGGCCAGGAACGCCAGGTCGTTGACGTCCAGGCCGACGGCCTCGGAGATCCGTGCCCCGGTCCCGTAGAGCAGTTCCAGCAGGGCCCGGTCGCGCAGTGGCCGGGCCGGGCCGGGCTCCTCCCCGTGTCCCACGGCGGCCGCGGCGATCAGCCGCTCCACCTCCGGCACGCCGATGGCCCGGGGCAGCCGGCGCGGCGTGGTGGGCGGGCGGACGGCGCTCGCCGGATCCGACCCGGCCAGCCCTTCAGCCGCCGCGAACGCGTGCAGGCCGCGGACGGCGACCACCGCGCGGCCCGCGGAGCTGGCGGCCAGCGGGGCGTGCCGCTCGTCGCCCTGCCGCAGCCCAGCCAGGTAGGCCGCCACGTCCTCGGTGGTGACCTCGCCGATGACGCTGCACCCCCGGGCGGCCAGCACCGCGGTGTAGCGGCGCAGGTCGCGCCGGTAGGCCTCCAGCGTCCGCGCGGCCAGGCCACGCTCCACCGTAAGGTGATCGAGGTACGCCTCGACCGCGCCCGCCAGCGCGGTCAGGTCAGTACCTCGCTGACCGGGGTGGACGGCAGGCCGTGCGCCTCGGCGACCGGCGTGCAGGTCAGCGTGCCCTCGTGGGTGTGCAGCCCGAGCGCCAGCGAGGGGTCGGCGCGCAGCGCGTCGCGCCAGCCCCGGTTGGCCAGCTCCAGCACGTACGGCAGCGTGACGTTGGTCAGCGCGTAGGTGGAGGTGTGCGGCACCGCGCCCGGCATGTTGGCCACGCAGTAGAACACCGAGTCGTGCACCTGGTAGGTGGGCTCCGCGTGCGTGGTGGCCCGGGAGTCCTCGAAGCAGCCACCCTGGTCGATCGAAATGTCCACCAGGACCGAACCGGGCTTCATCCGGGACACCAGGTCGTTCGAGACCAGCATCGGGGCCTTGGCCCCCGGCACCAGCACCGCCCCGATGACCAGGTCGGCGTCGTTGACGGCGCGCTCGACCTCGTAGGCGTTGGACGCGACCGTCTGGAGGTGCCCCTGGTAGATGGCGTCGGCGGACCGGAGCCGGGCCACGTTCTTGTCCAGCAGCAGTACCTCGGCCTGCATGCCGAGCGCGATGGCCGCCGCGTTCATCCCGGAGACACCTGCGCCGAGCACCACGACCTTGGCGGCGTAGACCCCGGACACCCCGCCCATGAGCACGCCGCGGCCGCCGCCGTCCCGCTGCAGGTGGTGCGCGCCGACCTGAGGGGCCATCCGGCCGGCCACCTCCGACATCGGCGCGAGCAGCGGCAGCGACCCGTCCGGGAGCTGGACGGTCTCGTAGCCGATCGAGGTGACGCCGGAGCCCAGCAGCGCATCGGTGCACGGCCGGGACGCGGCCAGGTGCAGGTAGGTGAACAGCACCTGCCCCTTGCGCATCCGGGGGTACTCCTCGGCCACCGGCTCCTTGACCTTGAGGATCAGGTCGCCGGTCTGCCAGACGTCATCGGCGGTGGGCTGGATGACCGCCCCCGCCGTGACGAAGTCCTCGTCCGGGATAGACGAACCGGTCCCGGCGCCCAGCTCGATGAACACCTCGTGGCCACTGCGCACCAGCTCGTGCACGCCCGCCGGGGTGATCGCCACCCGGTACTCGTGGTTCTTGACTTCCTTGGGAATGCCTACCTTCATGGCCTGCAAGCCCTTTCGCTCAGCTCGGTGCCCGGCCCCGTTGCCGGCCACCCCGAGTCCTGATGGACCCGCTGCCACCTCAGTCTTCCGGCGCGTCCGCCGGCCGGAGGCCGGCGAACCCGCGCTGGCGAGCGGCGTACGCGGACAAGATACCCACCGCGGTCACACCATTGTGCAGCTCACCTGAGGTAAACCGGTCTACCGCACCGTCCAGCGGCAGCCAGCCGACCAGCAGTTCGGCCTCCTCGTGCGCCGGCACGTAGTCACGCTGGCCGGGCGGCACCTCGTGCAGGCCCCGGGCCAGGAAGACCCGGATGCGCTCGGTGCTGATCCCGGGCGAGGAGTAGAAATCGACCAGGACCTGCCACTCGCGGGCGGTATACCCGGTCTCCTCCAGCAGCTCCCGCTGCGCGGTCACCTCGGCCGGCTCACCGGTGACATCGCGCAGCCCGGCGGGCAGCTCCCAGAGCAGCCGGCCGACCGGATGCCGGTACTGCCGGATCAGCAGCACCCGGTCCGCCTCATCCAGGGCGACCACCGCGACGGCGCCCGGATGCTCCACCACCTGCCGGTCCGCCAGCCCATCATCCGGCATGCGCACCCGGTCGGTGCGCAGCGTCACCACCGGTCCGCGCACCTGCTCGGCGGAGGACACCACCGGCCAGCGCTGCGCGACGTCGCGCACCGCCGGCGGCTCGGCCGCGGTCACGCGCTGGCCGCGGCGGCGTGGCCCACGGCGGCGCCCCGGCTGAGCGACCTGGCCCGCTCGCGGGCCGCGGCGATCAGCCCGGTGAACAGGGGATGCGGCCGGGTGGGCCGGGACAGGAACTCCGGGTGGGCCTGGGTGGCCACGAAGAACGGGTGCCCGTCGCGGGGCAGTTCGACGAACTCCACCAGCCGGCCGTCCGGGGACAGCCCGGAACACTTCAGCCCGGCGCCCTCCAGCACGCCCCGGTAGGCGTTGTTCACCTCATAGCGGTGCCGGTGCCGCTCTTCCACGAGATCGGTGCCGTACAGCTCGCGGACCAGGGATCCCTCGGCCAGCTCCGCCGGGAACAGGCCGAGCCGCATGGTGCCACCCATGTCCCGCTCGCCCGCCACCACGTCTTCCTGATCGGCCATGGTGGCGATCACCGGGTCCGGCGTCTCCGGGTCGAACTCGGCGCTGTTGGCCGTCGTCAGGCCGGCCAGGTCCCGGGCCACCTCGATGGCCAGGCACTGCAGGCCCAGGCAGAGGCCGAGCAGCGGGATGCCGTGCTCCCGGGCGTACCGGATCGCGCCGACCTTGCCCTCGATGCCGCGGACCCCGAACCCGCCGGGGATCAGTACTCCGTCCACATCGGCCAGCTGCCGGGCCGCACCTTCCTCGGTCTGGCAGTCGTCACTGGTCACCCAGCGGATGTTGACCCGGGCGTCGTTGGCGAAACCACCGTGCCGCAGCGCCTCGGCCGGCGACAGGTACGCGTCGGGCAGGTTGACATACTTGCCGACGAGCGCGATGGTGACACTGTGCGCGGGCCGGTGCACCCGCCGGAGCAGGTCGTCCCAGCCGGTCCAGTCCACGTCCCGGAACGGCAGCCCGAGCCGCCGGACCACATACGCATCCAGCCCCTCGGTGTGCAGCACCTTGGGGATGTCGTAGATGGACGGGGCGTTGACCGCGGACACCACGGCCTCCTCGTCCACGTCGCACATGAGGCTGATCTTCCGCTTCAGCCCGTCGCTGATCGGCCGGTCACTGCGGCACACGATGGCGTCGGGCTGGATGCCGATGCTGCGCAGCGCAGCGACCGAGTGCTGGGTCGGCTTGGTCTTCAGCTCGCCCGACGGCCCGATGTACGGCAGCAGCGATACGTGCAGGAAGAAGCAGCGGTCCCGGCCGATCTCGTGCCTGATCTGCCGGATGGCCTCCAGGAACGGCTGCGACTCGATGTCGCCGACCGTGCCGCCGACCTCGGTGATGACCACGTTGACGCCGGGGCCGCCCATGTCCAGGATGCGCGCTTTGATCTCGTTGGTGATGTGCGGGATCACCTGGACCGTATCGCCCAGGTAGTCACCGCGGCGTTCCTTGGCGATGACGCTGGAGTAGATCTGCCCGGTGGTCACGTTGGCCGAGCCGCGCAGCCGGGTGTCCAGGAACCGCTCGTAGTGACCGACGTCCAGGTCGGTCTCGGTCCCGTCGTCGGTGACGAACACCTCGCCGTGCTGGAACGGGTTCATCGTGCCTGGATCGACGTTCAGGTACGGATCCAGCTTCTGCATGGTGACGTTCAGGCCCCGGAGCTTGAGCAGCCGGCCCAGGCTGGAGGCGGTGAGGCCCTTGCCCAGACTGGAGGCGACTCCCCCGGTGACGAACAGATACCTGGTCGGTGTTTGCCGTGATGCATGCGGTGCCGCAGCCAAGAGGAGGCTCCCGTGGTCGAACGATGCGGAACAACCCGCCGGTCCACGGACCATCAGAATATCAGTTGCCGCGCATTACCTGCGGCAGACCTGCTCTTCAGCGAGCCGTTGACGCACTCGGCGCGCCATCGGCCCGCCGTGGCTGCCCCGCCGCCCCGGCACCGGCCGCGTCCTCGGCCGCCTCGCCGAACCGGGCCAGCAGCACGGCCGAGGCCACCGCCAGGACGAACGCCAGCACCGCGAGCACGGCCGTGCCGCGCCGCGCGTGGTCACCCAGAAACAGCACGCCGACCAGGGCGGGCGGCGCGGTCTCGGCCAGCACCACGGCCGCGGTGGCCACGGTGACGCTGCCGTTCTCCAGCGCGGTGGCGTACAGCATGAACGACACCACCCCGGCGGCGGCCACCGCGTAAGCGGCCGGGTCCCGGACCAGCTCGCTGGCGGAAAAGCCCGGCAGCACCCGGGCCGCGACCGCCACCACGCCGAAACCAAGGCCCGCCACGGCGCCCAGCACCAGCGTGCGGAGGCCGCGGCGGAGCCGGGAGGCGGCGACCCCGGCCACCGCGATACCGGCCACCGCGATCAGCAGGGCCAGCTTGAACTCCCCGTTCACCCCGGTGGCCCCCTCGGCGCCCACCGTGGTGCCCAGCAGCCCGACCCCGACGATGACACCGCCGATGGCGAGCCACTCCCGCCTGGTCAGCTGCACCTTGATCACCCAGGCGGCCCCCACGGCCGTCACCGCCAGGTTCGCCGCGACGACGGCCTGCACGGCGAACAGTGGCAGCCGCCGCAGCGCCACCAGCTGGGCCAGGAAGCCGACCATGTCCAGGCCGAGGCTGACGAGGAACCGCCACTGCCGGAGCATCCGCACGATCAGCCCCGGATCGACCCGGCCCAGCGGGCTGTCCGGCTCCCCGTCACCGGCGGTCCGCCGGCTTGCCGCCCGCACCGCCACGGCCTGCATGACCGAGGCGATCCCATAGCAGAAGGCGGCCACCACCGCAGCCACCAGGCTGGCCAGCACAACTACGACCCTACGCTCAGAGTTGGCTGAGCGGCCAGCGCCACCCCCGGGCGGCGGTCAGGCTCGGCTGACCCCGTACCGCTGCAGGTCGGCGCGGGCCTGCCCGGCGCTGGTGAACCGCGCGCCGCGGATGCCCAGCGCGGCGGCGGCCGTGACGTTGTCGGCCCGGTCGTCCAGGAAGACCACCTCAGCGGGCGCGGCGTCCAGGGCGGCCAGCGCGGCCCGGAAGCAGGCCGGGTCGGGTTTGGCCGACTTGAGGTGGCAGCTGAACAGCAGGTGCTCGAAGGAGCCGGCCAGCGGCAGCCGCTGCACGGCCTGGGCCACGTCCGCGGGCGCGTTGGACAGCACCGCCAGCCGGTACCCGGCCCGGCGGAGCTCGTGGACCAGCTCCACGGAAGCGGCCTGCAGATGCAGCCAGGACCGGCTGTCCAGCCGGCTCAGCTCGGCGATCTGGTCGTCGGTGAAGCGGCGGCCCAGATCCGCCGCGACGCGCTGCCAGTACCCGGTGACGTCGAACACCGCCCGGTCATAGTCCAGCCGGTGGGACCAGTAGGCCGGCTCCAGGTCCGGGACCGGGCAGCCGGCCGCCCCGGCCAGCCGGGCCAGGTCGCGTTCCGGCTGGGGGTGGCACAGCACGCCGCCGTAGTCGAAAAGCACCCAGGTCATGCACGTCCCTCCGCAGCCGGTCCGGCTGCGAACCTACCAGCGCGGACCGGGCCAGCGGCCACCCGGGCGGAACGGTGCGCCGGTGAGCCCGGGCGCAGCCGGGGCTGGCCGGCCGCGCCGATCAGGGCGGCACCGGGTCCGGTCAGGGCAGCACGGGCCCGGTGGACGCGTGGGCATCCAGCGCCCGGTGCAGCACGGCCCAGAACGCGGGCGAATGGGCGACCGTCCGGACGGCACCGATCCCGGTCACCGCCGTGCACCCGCTGGTGCCCACGGTGACCGCGGGAAAGGCGAGCTGCCCGGCCGCGAAGCTGAGCCGGTAACCGCCGCCGGCGTCGTTCGGGCAGTTGACCGTGCCGGGCGGCATGGCGGGCAGGGCGCACAGCGCCCTGGCCAGCGTGCGCGCCTGCGCGGCACTGGCGATCGTGACCTCGCCAGGCAGCACGCCCGGGTGCACATGGCCGCCTGGCCCGGCGCTGACCGGGGCCGCCACCAGCCGGGTCACCGCCGTCCGGGCCGCGCACAGGGCCGCGTGGCCCTGGGCCCGCTTGATCGGGCCGCCGGGGATGACGCCGCCCGGCGGGCGGGAGGTGGCGGCGGTGCTGGTGGGGCCGGTGCTGGTGGGGCCGGTGCTGGTGGGGCCGGTGCTGGTGGGCGCAGCGCTGATGGGCGCAGCGCTGGTCTGCGCCGCGGTACCGGAGGTATTCGCGATCTGGGTGCCGCACGCGGCCAGGCCCAGGGCGGCCCCGGCGGCCGTGAGGCCGGTCACCAGGCGGGCGGCCCACCGGGCCGGCTGTCCAGGAACGTGCATCATCGGCTCCGTTCCACCGCTGGGGTGTGGTCCAGGGCACTGAGCGGCGGCCTGGACCGCTCAGTGCCCTGAACTACAACCCCTTCGACGTACCGCGGCGCCGTTCGGTTCCCGCCGGGGCAAAATTGGTTGCGCCGCGTGAGCGGGGCAACGCAGCGCCAGCTCGCCGGCCAGCGGTGCCGTCAGACCCCGGCCGCCTGCATGCCGCGCAGCTCGGCCTTCAGCTCTTTGATCTCGTCACGGAGCCGGGCCGCCACCTCGAACTGCAGCTCGGTAGCGGCTACGTGCATCTGGTCGGTGAGCTGGCTGATCAGCGCGATCAGGTCACCACGCGCCGCCCCGGCGGTTTCCTCGGGCTCGCCCGCGCCCGAGGCCGAGGCCCGGACCCGGGAGGACAGGCCGGGCACCGGCGTCTTGCCGCGGCTCTGCTGCCGGCCGGCGCCGCCGATCAGCTTCTCGGTGTCCGCGTCCTCGCGGACCAGCTGGTCGAGGATGTCGGCGATCCGCTTGCGCAGCGGGGTGGGGTCGATTCCGTGCTCGGTGTTGTAGGCGACCTGCTTGGCCCGCCGCCGCTCCGTCTCGTCGATGGCCCGCTGCATCGACGGGGTCACCTTATCGGCGTACATGTGCACCTGGCCGGACACGTTCCGGGCGGCCCGGCCGATGGTCTGGATCAGCGACGTGCCGGAGCGCAGGAACCCTTCCTTGTCCGCGTCCAGAATCGACACCAGCGAGACTTCGGGCAGGTCGAGGCCCTCACGGAGCAGGTTGATGCCGACCAGCACGTCGTATTCGCCGATCCGCAGCTCCCGCAGCAGTTCCACCCGGCGCAGCGTGTCCACCTCGCTGTGCAGGTACCGGGCCCGGATCCCGAGCTCGAGCAGGTAGTCGGTGAGGTCCTCGGCCATCTTCTTGGTCAGCGTGGTGACCAGGACCCGCTCGGAGCGCTCGGCCCGCAGCCGGATCTCGTGCACCAGGTCGTCGATCTGGCCCTTGGTGGCCTTGACCACGATCTGCGGGTCCACCAGACCGGTCGGCCGGATCACCTGCTCGACCACCTCGCCGGCGGTCCGCTGCAGCTCGTACGGGCCCGGGGTGGCGGACAGGTAGACCGTCTGCCCGATCCGCTCGCAGAACTCGTCCCAGGTCAGCGGGCGGTTGTCGATCGCGCTGGGCAGCCGGAAGCCGTGGTCCACCAGGGTCCGCTTGCGGGACACGTCACCCTCGTACATCGCGCCGATCTGCGGCACGGTGTTGTGCGACTCGTCGATGACCAGCAGAAAGTCTTCGGGAAAGTAGTCCAGCAGCGTGTTCGGCGGGGTGCCCGCGGCCCGGCCGTCGATGTGCCGGGAGTAGTTCTCGATGCCGGAGCAGCTGCCGACCTGGCGCAGCATCTCGACGTCGTAGGTGGTGCGCATCCGCAGCCGCTGCGCCTCCAGCAGCTTGCCCGCCCGCTCCAGCTCGCCGAGCCGCTCCGCCAGCTCGGCCTCGATGCCGGCGATGGCCCGTTCCATCCGCTCCGGCCCGGCCACGTAGTGCGAGGCCGGGAAGATGTACAGCTCCTGGTCCTCGCTGATCACTTCGCCGGTGAGCGGGTGCAGCGTCATCAGCCGCTCGACCTCGTCGCCGAACATCTCGATCCGCACGGCCAGTTCCTCGTACACCGGGATGATCTCGATGGTGTCGCCACGGACCCGGAACGTGCCCCGGGTGAAGGCCAGGTCGTTGCGGGCGTACTGCATGCCGACCAGCTTGCGCAGCAGCGCGTCCCGGTCGATCTCGTCGCCGGTCCGCAGCCGCAGCATCCGGTCCACGTACTCCTGCGGGGTGCCCAGGCCGTAGATGCACGAGACCGAGGCGACCACGATGGTGTCGCGCCGGGTCAGCAGCGAGTTGGTGGCCGAGTGCCGCAGCCGCTCCACCTCGTCGTTGATCGAGGAATCCTTCTCGATGTAGGTATCGGTCTGCGGGACGTACGCCTCGGGCTGGTAGTAGTCGTAGTAGGAGACGAAGTACTCCACCGCGTTGTGCGGCAGCATCTCGCGCAGTTCGTTGGCGAACTGCGCGGCCAGCGTCTTGTTGGGCAGCATGACCAGGGTGGGCCGCTGCAGCCGTTCGGCCAGCCAGGCGACGGTGGCCGTCTTTCCGGTGCCGGTCGCGCCGAGCAGTACGGTGTCCTTCTCCCCGGTCCGGATCCGCTGCTCCATCTCGGCGATCGCACGGGGCTGGTCCCCGGACGGGGTCATGTCGGTGATCACCTCGAATGGCGCCACCCGCCGCTGCACGTCGGTTACCGGCCGCACGGCTGTCTCCCTCCGGTCACTGCCGCCACCCCCGTCCCGCCGGTTACCGGCCACGCCCGGGGGCGGCGCTCGTAGCTGAACGCGCCACGGCACCACTGTATTTCCGGGGTCCGACAAGCAGGACGGCTCAGCTGGCGGCCGCGCGGCGGCACAGCTCGGCCCACAGCTCCCCGACCTCGCGGTCGAGCTCGGCCAGTGAGCCGGAGTTGTCCAGCACGATGTCGGCGATGGCCAGCCGCTGCTCCCGGGTGGCCTGCGCCGCGATCCGGGCCTCGGCCTGCTCCCGGCCCATCTGCCGCTCTTTGACAAGCCGGTCCAGCTGGGTGCGCGGCCCGACGTCCACCACCACCACCACGTCGAAGAAGCCGGCCAGGCCGCCCTCGGTCAGCAGCGGGATGTCCTCGACCAGGATGGCCCCGGCATCGGCGCCCTGCTCCAGCTGGCGGAGCCGGGCGCCGACCAGGGGGTGGATGATCGCATTCAGCTTGGCCCGCAACTCGGCGTCGGCGAACACGATCTCACCGAGCCGCTGCCGGTTCAGCGTGCCGTCGGCGGCCAGCACGCCCACGCCGAACGTGCCGACCACCTGGGCCAGCCCTTCGGTTCCCGGCTCGACCACCTCACGGGCCAGCTGATCGGCGTCGATGACCAGCGCGCCGTACCGTGCGAGCCGTCGCACGACCTCACTCTTGCCCGAGCCGATACCACCGGTCAGCCCTACCTTGAGCATGCCGTCATCCAACCCATGATCGCCGGTGCCTGGATCGCCGCAGCGCGGAAATCCGCACGGCGATCATGGGTCAGGGATGTGAACCGGTCAGCTCTGCCCGCCGGACAGCTTGTCCCGCAGCGCCGCCAGGGCCTCGTCCGAGGCGAGCGCGCCGCCGCTGGTGCCCCGGTCCGGGGTGCCGGAGGTGTGCGTGCCGGTGCTGCTGCTGGCCACGCCGTCGTCCTCGCCGCCGGTGTCAGCCTTGCTGCGGGCCTCGGCGACCTGCCGGCGGTGCGCCTCGAACCGCGACCGGGCCTGCGCGTACTGCCGCTCCCACTCCTCGCGCTGGGTGTCATACCCTTCGAGCCACTCCCCGGTCTCCGCGTCGAAACCTTCGGGATAGACGTAGTTGCCCTGCTCGTCGTAGGTGGCGGGCATGCCGTACAGCGTCGGGTCGAAGTCGTCGCCGACCGCCTCGCCGATCGTGCCCTCGTTGGCCTGCTTGAGCGACAGGCTGATCCGCCGCCGGTCCAGGTCGATGTCGATGATCTTGACGAAGATCTCGTCGCCGACCTGCACCACCTGCTCGGGAATCTCCACGTGCCGGTCGGCCAGCTCGGAGATGTGCACCAGGCCCTCGATGCCCTCCTCGACCCGCACGAACGCGCCGAACGGCACCAGCTTGGTGACCCGGCCCGGCACGACCTGGCCGATCTGGTGGGTCCGCGCGAACTGCTGCCAGGGGTCTTCCTGGGTCGACTTCAGCGAGAGGGACACCCGCTCGCGGTCCATGTCGACGTCCAGCACCTCGACGGTGACCTCCTGGCCCACCTCGACGACCTCACCCGGGTGGTCGATGTGCTTCCAGGACAGCTCGGACACGTGCACCAGGCCGTCCACGCCGCCCAGGTTGACGAACGCGCCGAAGTTGACGATGGACGACACCACGCCCTTGCGGATCTGGCCGCGCTGCAGCGTGTTGAGGAAGTTCTGGCGCACCTCGGACTGGGTCTGCTCCAGCCAGGCCCGGCGGGACAGCACCACGTTGTTGCGGTTCTTGTCCAGCTCGATGATCTTGGCTTCGATCTCCCGGCCGACGTACGGCTGCAGGTCGCGGACCCGGCGCATCTCCACCAGCGAGGCCGGCAGGAAGCCGCGCAGCCCGATGTCGAGGATCAGGCCACCCTTGACCACCTCGATGACGGTGCCGGTGACCACCCCGTCGTCGTCCTTGATCTTCTCGATCGTGCCCCAGGCGCGCTCGTACTGAGCGCGCTTCTTGGACAGGATCAGGCGGCCTTCCTTGTCCTCCTTCTGGAGGACCAGAGCCTCGATATGGTCGCTGACCTTGACCACATCGTGCGGGTCAACATCATGCTTAATCGACAGCTCGCGGGAGGGGATGACCCCTTCCGTCTTGTAGCCGATGTCGAGCAAGACCTCGTCTCGGTTCAACCTTGACGACGGTGCCTTCGACAATGTCACCGTCGTTGAAGTACTTGATGGTCTCGTCGATCGCGGCGAGGAAGGCCTCTTGCGACCCGATGTCGTTGACCGCCACCTTGGGGGTCGGGCTGGCCTCTGTGCTGCTCGTCATGTGTTGGTTGGCTCCGGCGGACAGGATTCGAAGTGTCTGGACGCGCCGTACCGATGCCCCGTCAGCGCGGGTATCAGGTGTACTGGATTTGCCTGGCCGACCCGGCGAGAGCCACAGCCAGCCTCTCAGCCAGCCGCGGCCATGCCCAGCCATAGCGGGACTGCACCAGAACACGGCGCAGCGCTCAGGATATGAGAGCTCGGCCACATGGTCAATTGCAGCCCTTGATCGCCACATGATCGTTACCCGGTCTTGGCTGAGATTCGGGCCGATCGCGGGCCTGGCGCGCCCGGCTGGCGATCCCGCTGGGAGCGCCTGCCGGGCCCGTCAGTGGCCGGCCTGGGCCCAGGAGTGCCCGGTGCCCAGCGACACCTGCAGGGGCACCTGCAGCTCGAACGCGCCGCACATCGTCTGCGGGACGAGGGCGCGCAGCGTGTCCAGCTCGCCTGGGGCGACCTCGAACAGCAGCTCGTCGTGCACCTGGAGCAGCATCCGCGAGTTCAGCTCCTGGTCCCGGAGCGCCGCGTCCACCGCGAGCATGGCGACCTTGATGATGTCCGCCGCGCTGCCCTGGATCGGCGCGTTCAGCGCCATCCGCTCGGCCATCTCGCGGCGCTGCCGGTTGTCAGAGGTCAGGTCGGGCAGGTAACGGCGGCGGCCCAGGATGGTCTGGGTGTAGCCCTCCCGGCGGGCCACGTCCACCACCGAGTGCAGGTAGTCGCGGACGCCGCCGAACTGCTGGAAGTACTCCTCCATCAGGCCGCGCGCTTCCTCGGTCGTGATCCGCAGCTGCTGGGACAGGCCGTAGGCGGACAGCCCGTAGGCCAGCCCGTAGTTCATCGCCTTGATCTTGCTGCGCATCTCGCCGGTGACCTGGCCGGCCGGCACCCCGAAGACCCGCGACGCCGTCTCGGCGTGGAAGTCGCGGCCGGAGCTGAACGCCTCCTCCAGCGCGGTGTCGTTGGACAGGTGCGCCATGATGCGCAGCTCGATCTGGCTGTAGTCCGCGGTGAGCAACGTCTCATACCCGGGACCCACCACGAAGCCCTGCCGGATCCGGCGGCCCTCCTCGGTCCGGATCGGGATGTTCTGCAGGTTGGGGTCGGTGGACGACAGCCGGCCGGTCGCCGCGATCATCTGGTTGTAGGTGGTGTGGATCCGCCCGTCCTCGCCGGCCATCGGGACCAGCGAGTCCACGATGCTCTTCAGCTTGGCGACGTCCCGGTACCGCAGCAGGTGCTCCAGCACCGGGTGGCCGGTCTGCACCAGCAGGCTGGTCAGCGCTTCTGAGTCGGTCGTGTAGCCGGTCTTGATCCGCTTGGTCTTGGGCAGCCCCAGCTCGGTGAACAGCACCTCCTGCAGCTGCTTGGGCGAGCCCAGGTTGAACTCGTGCCCCACGGCCGCGAACGCGGCCTGCTCGGCCGCCTTCACCTCGCCACCGAGGCTGGCCGACATGCCGGCGAAGTGGTCGCTGTCCGCGGCGATCCCGTGCCGCTCCATCGTGGCCAGCACGCCGACCAGCGGCAGTTCCACGTCCCGGAGCAGCTCCCTGGCGCCGCGCCGGTCCAGGTCGGCGTCCAGGGCGTCGGCCAGCTCGGCGGTGGCCCGGGCCCGCACCACCAGCGCGATCGCCGCTTCGGCCGCACCGTCGTCCGCCCCGGTCAGGTCCAGCGCCAGCTGGCCGGTGGCGGCCGCCTCCCCGTCCGCCGCGCCGAGTTCCTTGCGCAGGTAGCGCAGCGACAGGTCGGCGAGGTCGAACGAGCGCTGGCCGGGCAGCGCCAGGTAGGCGGCGAGCGCGGTGTCGGTGGTCAGGCCGGCCAGCCGCAGCCCCCGGGCGGCCAGGGCGTGCATCGGCCCCTTGGCGTCGTGCAGCGCCTTGGGCCGGCCCGGGTCCGCGAGCCAGGCCGCCAGCGCCTGCTCGTCCTCCTCGGCCAGCTGGGTGGGGTCGAGGAAGGCGCCCGCCCCGTCCGGGGTGGCCAGCGCGAGGCCGTCCAGCTGCCCGGTGCCCCGGCCCCACGTGCCGCTGGCCGCCAGCCCGGACCGGCCGTCCGGGCCGGCATGCTCGGCCAGCCACGCGCCCAGTTCGCCCGGGCCGGGCTGGGCGACGTCGACCTGGAAGCCATCGGCCGCCTCGGCCGCGGCTTCCGCGGTGGCAGCTCCGCCGGTGATGCCGTTGGGCAGCGTTGTGTAGAGCCGGTCGCGGAGCACGCGGAACTGCAGCGTGTCAAAGAGCTGGTGGATCTGTTCCCGGTCCCAGGGCACGGGGCGCAGGTCCGGCGGGCCGGCCTCGAGCGGCACGTCCCGGGCCAGCTCGGTGAGCTGGCGGTTGCGCAGCACGTCACCGAGATGCTCGCGGAGCCGTTCTCCCGCCTTGCCCTTGACCTCGTCCACCCGGTCCGCGAGCGCGGTCAGCGAGCCGAACTCGATGATCCACTTGGCCGCGGTCTTCTCCCCCACGCCGGGGATGCTGGGCAGGTTGTCGCTGGGGTCACCGCGCACCGCGGCGAAGTCCGGGTACTGGGCCGGGGTGAGCCCGTACGTGTCCAGCAGCACCTCGGGGGTGAACCGGACGGTCTCGCTGACCCCCCGGCCGGTCTTGAGCACCGTGATCTTCTCGCTGATCAGCTGGAAGGCGTCCCGGTCCCCGGTGACGATCACGACGTCCATGTCCGCATCCGCGGCCTGGGTGGCCAGCGTCGCGATGATGTCGTCGGCCTCGTAGCCGGGCACGGACAGCCGGGCGACGCCCAGCGCGTCCAGCACCTCGAAGATCAGGCTGAGCTGGCTGCGGAAGTCGGCCGGGGTCTCCCGCCGGTTCGCCTTGTACTCGACGTACTGCTCGTGCCGGAAGGTCGGCTCGCCGCGGTCGAACGCCACGGCGACGTGGGTGGGCTGCTCGTCGCGGAGCACGTTGATGAGCATCGCGGTGAAGCCGTAGACCGCGTTGGTCGGCTGGCCGGTGGTGGTGGAGAAGTTCTCCGGGGGCAGCGCGAAGAAGGCCCGGTAGGCCAGGGAGTGCCCGTCCAGCAGCAGGAGCCGGTCCCGGGCTGGCCCTGGGCCGGACACGGATGCGCTGGTCGGCTTCGTCACCACGCAGGAAGTCTAGTGGCCGGCGCGGACAGTGGCGGGCCAGCGGGCGAGCTGGGGGTGGGCCAGCGGGCGAGCTGGGCGCGGGCCAGCGGGCGAGCTGGGCGCGGGCCAGCGGGCGAGCTGGGCGCGGGCCAGCGGGCGAGCTGGGCGCGGGCCAGCGGGCGAGCTGGGCGCGGGCCAGCGGGCGAGCTGGGCGCGGGCCAGCGGGCGAGCTGGGCGCGGCCCCGGCACGAGCCGGGCGCGACGGGCCGGGCGCGGCCGGTCAGACCACGGCCCGGCGGCCCCAGGAAGGGGCCGCCGGGCCGCGGGAGGCACCGTCCCGGGTCCGGGTGCTGCGCACGCAGCACCCGGACGGTGGGAGCGGTTATCAGGAACCGAAGGCGAAAACGGTGGTGGAGGTGAAGGTCTTCCCGTGGACGAGCGTGGTCGACGGGAATTCCGGCTGGTTGGGCGAGTCCGGGAAGTGCTGGGTCTCAAAGGTGTACCCGGCACCCTGCCGGTAGGTGTGCCCGCTGATGCCCACCAGGGTTCCGTTCAGGAAGTTGCCACTGTAGAACTGAACGCCCGGCTGGTCCGTCCAGACGGCCAGCGAGCGGCCACTGAACGGGTCCCAGGCACGCGCGGCCAGGTTGAGGCCGAGCGGCCCGGTGGTGGCGCGGGTCTGCTTGTTCAGGATCCAGTTGTGGTCATATCCCTGGGCGATGAGCAGCTGGCTCTTGCCCCCCGTGGCCGACGCGAACTTGGCCGGGACGTTGTCCGGCGCGCTCACGTTGTCGATCCGCGAGCCGATGGTGTGCGGCGCGCGGAAGTCGAACGGCGTGCCCGCAACCGGGACGCCGTGGGCCAGCGGCAGCGGGATCTGCGTGCTGTCGGTCGGCGAGTAGCTCCTGGAGTTCATCTGCACGAACTGGCTGTACTCCGACCCCGCGGGAGACGCCTCGCCCGCCAGGTTGAAATAGCTGTGGTTCGTCAGGTTGAGCACCGTGTTGAGCGTCTTGGAGTCGTTGTGCGCCCAGTAGTGGATGCCAAGCTGACCCCTGTTGTTCAGCGTGTAGGTGACCTTCACGGTCAGCCGCGCCGGGTAGCCAGTGCAGCCGTTCGGGCAGCCGGGAGAATTCACTGCCCCACCGGCGTCACCGTTCGGGCTGACCAGTGTGAGCTGGACGCCTGCGGTCCCCGGGCCGTGGACCGCGTGGGACGCCCAGATGTGGTTGCCGAAGCCGACCAGCCCACCGTGCAGGGCGTTCACGCCGTTGTTGATCGGCAGCGTGTAGGTCGTCCCGTTCAGCTGGAACTTGCCGTTGGCGATCCGGTTGGCGTACCGGCCGACGGTCTCGCCGAAGTACGGGCCACCGTTCGCGATCACCGGCGGGCTGGCGTACGTCACGTAGTCCTTGAGCGTCTTGAAGCCCAGCACCACATCAGCCCTGCGCCCGTTCCGGCCAGGAACCACGATCGACTGGGTGATGGCGCCGTAGCTCAGGATCCGGACCTGCATGCCGCGGCAGTTCGTCAGCGTGTACCGGAACACCGCGGTGTTCTTGCCGGTGTACGGCTCGACGGTCGAGCCGAAGTACTGCTTGCTGACCGAGGGGCGACAGCCCCCGCCGCCCCAAGACGGGGTGGCGCTCGCCGCCGTCGCGCCGAGCGATCCAGCCGCAGCCATCGCCACGGCAGTGACCGCACCGATGCGGATCGCCGGTGAGCCCAACCTCTCTCTTAATGAAAATCGCACGTGAGACTCCCTCCGTTGGGTTCCCTGAGACCGGCGCAGCCGGTCCCCACGGCATTGTTAACGCTCACCTGTGAACTGCGCCACCCTTTCAGCGCAGAAGTCTCGATCTTTTCAGATCCGTGACATGCGTCCCGCCCGTTCCATGACTTATGTCCGGGAGATCCGTGACCTCTGGGCAGAGGTGGCCGGCCGCGGCCGCCGCCGCTTCCGGTACGATCCGGCCGCGCCGGCCAGCGCGGGACCGCCCGCCCTGACGGCCAGCGGAGGAGGCCCCGGGCGGCAGCCGGAGGAGGCCCCGGGCGGCAGCCGGAGGAGGCAGGGTGGACCACGACAGCGCCGGCGAGATCCTCGCCGCTTTCCACCGGGCAAGCGAGGGCAGCCTGAGCGACCGGATGGGCATCCGGGTCACCAGTGCCACCGCGCTGCAGGTCATCGGGACCATGCCGGTGGACGGGAACACACAGCCCTACGGCCTGCTGCACGGCGGGGCCTCCTGCGTGCTGGCCGAGACGCTCGGCTCCCTGGGCGCGGCGCTGCACAGCGGCCCGGGCAAGTACGTGGTCGGTGTCGAGATCAGCGCGACACACCACCGGGCGGCGACGGGCGGGGCGGTCACCGGCGTCGCGACCCGGTTGCACGGCGGGCGGACCCTGGTGACCTACGAGATCGTGATCAGCGACGGGCCGGGGCGGCGGGTCTGCACCGCGCGGCTGTCCTGTCTCATCCGGGACCGGATCCCGGCCGACCGCGACTGACCGTCCCGGCCGTCCGCCTCCGCATGACCGTTGCACCCCGCACCCGGACAATTACCGGAAACAGTATGTGACCTGGCGGAACTCATAAAGCGGCCAGGGAATGACCACCCCTTTGCGCCGCACCCGGGCACCTCGCTACCGTGGAGGGCACGGGTCCGGGGAGCTGAGTAGAGAACGTGTCGGCCCGGGGAAGGCCGGCACGGCACCAAAGGCTCCCTGGGCCCGGTCCTGGTCCCGGGCGCGGGTGGGCAAGTCCCCGTTACCGGCGGCAGCCCCCGCAGCGCTGACGGCCCGCCGTCACCGGCCACGGGCTCCCGTCGGCGGCAACGCAGAACGGGCGGATCAGCTGCCGTCCGCGGCGGCGCCGGCCGCCCCGGGCGCCTGGCCGCCGTCCGCCGCGCCTGCCGCCGGCAGGTGCGGCCCCATGGTGCCCTCGATCACCCGCTCGGCGACCGTGCGCATCGCCAGCCGCTGGTCCATCGACGTCTTCTGGATCCAGCGGAACGCGTCCGGCTCGGTCAGGCCCTGCTCGGCCTGGAGCTTGCCCTTGGCGCGGTCCAGGAGCTTGCGGACCTCGAGCCGGTCCCTGAGCGTCCCGACTTCCCCTTCGAGCGCCGTGACCTCCTGGAACCGGCTGACGGCGATTTCGATGGCCGGCACGAGATCGGCCTTGGTGAACGGCTTGACCAGGTAGGCCATGGCGCCGGCGTCACGGGCCCGCTCGACGAGTTCCCGCTGGGAGAACGCGGTGAGGATCACCACCGGGGCGATGTGCTCGGCCGCGATGTGCTCGGCGGCCGAGATCCCGTCCAGGACGGGCATCTTCACATCCAGGATGACGAGGTTGGGCCGGAGCTTGCCGGCCGCCTCGACGGCCGCCTGCCCGTCGGCGGCCTCACCGACCACGGCGTAGCCCTCTTCCTCGAGCATTTCCCTGAGGTCAAGCCGGATCAGCGCCTCGTCTTCGGCGATCAAAACTCGCAAGGGGGTCTGACTCACGCTCACGATCGTACCGTTACCAGGTAGATTGACGTTCGGCCGAGGCGGCCCCGAGCAGCCTGGCTACCGAGCCCCGGTAGACCAACCGGCAGAGTCCATGGTCTCAAAAACCATGCAGTGTGGGTTCGAATCCCACCCGGGGCACCTGCCAGGGCACCTGCCATCATCTCGGTCAGCTCCATCCGCCGTCCAGCTCCCTGCGTCATCCGGGCCCCGGCCCGAGCGCCACCGTGGCGCCGATGCGGTGCACCCGCAGCGCGTTGGTCCGGCCCGGCGTGCCCGGCGGGCTGCCTGCCACGATCACCACCCGGTCACCCTTCTCGCACCGCCCGATGTCCAGCAGGGCCTCCTCCACCTGGCGGACCATGTCGTCGGTATGCCGGGCCGGGGGCACGATGAACGTCTCCACTCCCCAGCTGAGGGCCAGCTGGCTGCGGGTGCTGGGCAGCGGCGTGAAGGCCAGCAGCGGGATCGGTGACCGGTAGCGGGCCAGCCGCCGTGCGGTTTCCCCCGTCATCGTGAAGGCGACCAGGGCCTGGGCGCCGATGATGGCCCCCACCTCGGCCGCGGCCCGGGCGATGGCCCCGCCGGTCGTGGTCGGCACCCGGGTGAGCGACGCCGCGGCGTGCAGCGAGTCATGCTCAGCCGCGGCGATGACCCGCGACATGGTGGCCACCGTCTCGACCGGGTACTGGCCGACACTCGTCTCCGCGGACAGCATGAGCGCATCGGCGCCGTCCAGCACCGCGTTCGCCACGTCCGAGGCCTCCGCCCGGGTCGGGCGGGGAGCCGAGATCATCGACTCCAGCATCTGGGTCGCCACGATGACTGGTTTCGCCTTGGCCCTGGCCCGCGCCACGATCCGCTTCTGGGCCATCGGCACCTGTTCCAGCGGCAGTTCCACGCCCAGATCGCCGCGCGCCACCATGACCCCGTCGAAGGCTTCGACGATCTCCGGCAGCGTGTCCAGAGCCTGCGGCTTCTCGATCTTGGCAATCAGCGGCAGGCGGATGCCGAGGTCATCCATGATCTGCCGGGCCGGCGCGGCGTCCTCGGGTCCCTGCACGAAGGACAGCGCGATCAGGTCAGCACGCAGGCCAAGGGCCCAGCGCAGGTCCGCCTGGTCCTTGCCCGTCAGCGACGGGACACCGACTTTGACGCCGGGCAGGTTCAGGCCCTTGTGGTCTGACACCACGCCGCCGGTGACCACCCGGGTCCGCACCCGGCCGTCGCCGACCGACCGCACGTCGAGCACGACCCGGCCATCGTCAACGAGTACCCGGTCGCCCGGCCGGACGTCCTCCGCCAGCCCGGCATAGGTGGTCCCCGCCTCGGCCGCGCCGCCGGGCACCGGGTGCACGCTGATGGTGAAGTCCTGGCCCGCCACCAGCCGGACCGGCCCGGCGGCGAACGTGCCCAGCCGGATCTTCGGGCCCTGCAGATCCACCAGGACGCCGACACTGTGCCCGGCGGCGTCCGACGCGGCCCGGATCGCCTGGTAGACCGCCTGGTGCGCCTCGCGGGTGCCGTGGCTCATGTTCAGCCGGGCGACGTCCATGCCGGCCGCGACGAGCTGGCCGATCCGCTCCGGGCTGGCGGACGCCGGCCCCAGCGTGCACACGATCTTCGCGCGGCGGGTCATCTTCTTCGCCTTCCCCGGGCCACGGAACGATTGGTCTATACCACTGTAGGGAAGCCAGGCGCCGGGGCCGAGGGCCAGACGGCAGATTTCACCCAAAAGACACCGGGCGACCCGGTCTTGTAACGACCCGAACATCTGCCGGGGCGGGCCGCCCGGCCTGGGAGCTGGTTTGTGCAGCCGGAATGCTGCTATGACAACATGTCAGCTGCACAAACTGGCAATGGCCGCCGGTCTACCAGGAGCCAGCGGTCGCGGCGCCGCACAGCGCCGGCCAGCAGCCCCGGGTCAGGCCAGGGAGCGGGTGGTGGGGGCGATGGGGGCCGGGAGAACGGTGTCACCCTCCAGGTAGTGGTCCACCGCGGCCGCGGCGGCCCGGCCCTCCGCGATAGCCCAGACGATCAGCGACTGGCCCCGGCCCATGTCACCGGCCACGAACACCCCGGGGACGGAGGTGGCGAAGGACGCGTCCCGGGCCACATTGCCCCGCGCGTCGAACCCGACCCCGAGGTCGGTCAGCAGGCCCTCCCGCTGCGCCCCGGTAAAGCCCATGGCCAGGAGGGCGAGATCACAGGGCAACCGCCGCCCGGAACCAGGGATCTCGGTGAACTTGCCGTCGGCCAGCTCGACCTCGACGAGGCGCAGCGCCCGGACACGGCCCGCGGCATCGCCCACGAACTCCTTGGTGGACACCGCGTACACCCGCTCCCCGCCCTCCTCGTGGGCGCTGGACACCCGGTAGATCATCGGGTAGGTGGGCCACGGCTGGTTGTCCGGGCGCGTCTCGGTCGGCCGGGGCAGGATCTCCAGCTGCGTGACGGACGCGGCGCCCTGCCGGTGCGCGGTGCCCAGGCAGTCGGCGCCGGTGTCGCCACCCCCGATGATCACGACATGCTTGCCGCGGGCGCAGATCGGCGGGTCGGAGACCCGGCCGGGAGCCTCGCCGCCGCCGATCGCGGCGACCGCGCGGTTCCCCTGCGGCAGGTACTCCATGGCCTGGTGCACCCCGGCCAGCGAGGCGCCCGGGACCGGCAGCCCGCGGGCCACCGTCGCCCCCCCGGCCAGCACGATCGCGTCGAAGTCCGCGCGCAGCTGCGCGGCGGGGACGTCCCGGCCCGCCGTCACCCCGCAGCGGAACGTGGTCCCCTCGGCCTGCATCTGCCACAGCCGGCGGTCCAGGTGCCGCTTCTCCATCTTGAACTCGGGGATGCCGTAGCGGAGCAGCCCGCCGGGCGCGTCGGCCCGCTCGAACACGGTGACCGCGTGCCCGGCCCGGGACAGCTGCTGGGCCGCCGCCAGCCCGGCCGGGCCGGAGCCGACCACCGCGACCCGCTTCCCGGCCGCCCGGGCCGTCGCGGGCGGCGGCAGCGGCCGCACCCAGCCCTCGGCCCAGGCCCGGTCGATGATCTCCACCTCGACCTGCTTGATCGTCACCGGGTCGGAGTTGATGCCGAGCACGCACGCGCTCTCGCACGGCGCCGGGCAGAGCCGCCCAGTGAACTCGGGAAAGTTGTTGGTCGCGTGCAGCCGCTCGGCGGCGTCCCGCCAGTCGTGCCGCCAGACCAGATCGTTCCACTCCGGGATCAGGTTGCCGAGCGGGCAGCCCTGGTGGCAGAACGGGATGCCGCAGTCCATGCAGCGCCCCGCCTGCGCCTCCAGCGCGGCCGGCGCGAAGTCGGCGTAGACCTCACGCCAGTCCTGGATCCGGACCTCCACGGGCCGCCGCGGCGGCGTCTGCCGCGGCGTCTTCATGAACCCCTTGGGGTCAGCCATCGCGTCTCGCCCTTCTCAGCCGTGGGCCGATGCCATCACGGCCTGGTTGACGTCGCGGCCTTCGCTCTCAGCGGCCTGGGCGGCGAGCAGTACCCGCTTGAAGTCCTTCGGCATGACCTTGCCGAAGCGGGGCAGCGCCGCGTCCCAGTCCGCGAGCAGCCGGGCGGCCACCGCCGACCCGGTCTCCGCGTAGTGCCGCTGCACCAGGTCGAGCAGCCGGGCGCCGTCGGCGCCGTCCAGCTCCTCCAGGTCAGCCATGTCGGTGTTGATCCGCACCGGGTTGGGGTCGAGCAGGTAGGCGAGGCCGCCGGACATGCCGGCCGCGAAGTTGCGGCCCACCGGGCCGAGCACCACCACGACGCCGCCGGTCATGTACTCGCAGCCGTGATCGCCGGTGCCCTCGGCGACCGCGGTGGCGCCGGAATTCCGCACGCAGAACCGCTCGCCGACCACGCCGCGCAGGAACACCTCGCCGCCGGTGGCCCCGTAGCCGATGACGTTGCCCGCGATGATCTGCTCCTCGGCCCGGAACGGCGCCTCGGGGTCCGGGGCCACGATGATCCGGCCGCCGGACAGCCCTTTGCCGAGGTAGTCGTTGGCGTCCCCGGCCAGCCGCAGCGTGATCCCGTGGGGCAGGAAGGCCCCGAAGGACTGGCCAGCCGAGCCGCGGAACCGGACGTGGATGGTGTCCTCCGGGAGCCCCGCGCCGCCCCAGCGCCGGGTCACCTCGTACCCGAGCATCGTCCCGACTGTCCGGTTTACATTCCGAACGGGAAGGTCCAGGGTGACTGGGGTCCCGTCGGCCAGGGCCCCCTCGGCCAGCTGGATCAGCGTGTTATCCAGCGCCTTGCCGATGCCGTGGTCCTGGGTGGTGATGTTGCGCCGGGCCGCCCCGGCGGGCAGCTCGGGCTGGTGCAGGATCGGCGAGATGTCCAGGCCGGCCGCCTTCCAGTGACCGACCGCCCGCTCGGTGTCCAGCAGGTCCGCCCGGCCGACCACCTCGTCCAGGGTGCGGAACCCGAGCGCGGCCAGGTATTCACGGACCTCTTCGGCGATGAACTCGAAGAAGTTGACCACGAACTCCGGCCGTCCGGTGAACCGGCGGCGCAGCTCGGGATTCTGGGTCGCCACCCCGACCGGGCAGGTGTCCAGGTGGCAGACCCGCATCATGATGCAGCCGGAGACGACCAGCGGGGCGCTGGCGAACCCGAACTCCTCGGCGCCGAGCAGCGCGGCAATGACGACATCGCGGCCGGTCTTGAGCTGGCCGTCGGTCTGCACCACGATGCGGTCCCGCAGCCGGGACCGGAGCAGGGTCTGCTGCGTCTCGGCCAGGCCCAGCTCCCACGGGGCACCGGCGTGCTTGATGCTGGTCAGCGGGGCGGCGCCGGTGCCACCGTCGTGGCCGGAGATGAGCACCACGTCCGCGTGCGCCTTGGACACCCCGGCGGCCACGGTGCCGACCCCGACCTCGGCGACCAGCTTGACGTGTACCCGGGCCCGCGGGTTGGCGTTCTTCAGGTCGTGGATCAGCTGGGCCAGGTCCTCGATCGAGTAGATGTCGTGGTGCGGCGGCGGTGAGATGAGCCCGACCCCGGGGGTGGAGTGCCGGGTCCTGGCGATCCACGGGTACACCTTGTGCCCGGGCAGCTGGCCGCCCTCCCCCGGCTTGGCCCCCTGGGCCATCTTGATCTGCAGGTCGTCGGCGTTGACCAGGTACTCGCTGGTCACCCCGAAGCGGCCGCTGGCCACCTGCTTGACCGCGGAGCGGCGGAGATCCCCGTTGGCGTCCGGGACGAAGCGCTCCGCGTCCTCCCCGCCCTCGCCGGTGTTGGACCGGGCGCCGAGCCGGTTCATCGCGATGGCCAGCGTCTCGTGGGCCTCGGCCGAGATGGAGCCGTAGGACATGGCGCCGGTGGAAAACCGGCGCACGATGGCCGACACCGGCTCGACTTCCTCGATGGGGATAGAGGTGTTAGCCGGGGACGACCCCCCGGAGGATGGTGACACGCGGGCCGGGTGCGACGCTGCGCCCAGCCCACGTGGGTCCGTGGGTTCCCCGGCGCCTTCCTCGACGCCGCGGATGCGGAGCAGGCCGCGCAGCGTCATCAGCCGGGCCGACTGGTCGTTCACCAGCCGGGTGTACTCCTGGAAGATCTCGTAGCGCCGGGTCTGGGTGGCGTGCTGCAGCTTGAACACGGTCTCCGGATTGAACAGGTGCGGCTCACCCTCGCGGCGCCACTGGTACTCGCCGCCGACCTCCAGCCGCCGGTGATCCGGTCCATGACCGCGGGGCGGCACCGCGCGGGCGTGCCGGGCGGCCGTCTCGGCGGCGATCTCCTCGAAGCCGATCCCGCCCAGCCGGGAGGTGGTCCCGGTGAAACTGGCCGCGATCACCTCGTCGCCGAGCCCGATCGCCTCGAAGATCTGCGCCCCGGTGTAGGAGGCGACGGTGGAGACCCCCATCTTGGACATGATCTTGAGCAGGCCCTTGCCCAGCGCCTTGATCAGGTTCTCGCCCGCCTTCTTGGCGGTGAGCCCCTCCAGCACGCCGCTGCGCACCATGTCCTGCACGGTCTCCAGGGCCACGTACGGGTTGACCGCGGCCGCCCCGTACCCCACCAGCAGCGCGATGTGGTGGCACTCGCGGGCATCCCCGGCCTCCACGATCAGCCCGGCCCGGGTCCGGGTCCGCTCCCGGATCAGGTGGTGGTGCACCGTCCCGGTGAGCAGCAGCGAGGGAATCGGGGCGAGGTCGGCGTCAGCGGGCCCCACCCCCCGGTCGGACAGCACGATGATGCGGGCCCCGCCGCCGATGGCGGCCGACACTTCGGCGCAGATCGCGGCCAGCCGCTCGCGCAGCGCGGCGCCGCCGCCCGCCACGCGGTAGCGGCCGTCCACCACGTGGGAGTCGAAGCCGGGCAGGTCCCCGTCGTCGTTAATGTGGATGATCTTGTTGAGGTCGCCCGCGCTGATGACCGGGAAAGGCAGCACGATCTGCCGGCAGGAGGCCGGGCCGGGGGCGAACAGGTTGCCTTCCGGGCCGGTGGCGGACTCCAGCGAGGTGACCAGCTCCTCCCGGATGGCGTCCAGCGGCGGGTTGGTCACCTGCGCGAACAGCTGGGAGAAGTAGTCGAACAGCAGCCGCGGCTTCGCCGACAGCACGGCCAGGGGAGTGTCGGTGCCCATCGACCCGACCGGCTCGGCGCCGGCCTTGGCCATCGGGGCCAGCAGCATCCGCAGCTCTTCCTCGGTGTACCCGAACAGTTGCTGCCGGGTGGTGAGTTCCGCGGCCGGCGGCAGCGCCCGCACCCGGTCGGGGAGGTCGTCGAGGTGCAGCAGCCCGGCGTGCAGCCAGTCCGCGTACGGGTGCTCGGCCGCCAGCTCGGACTTGACGTCGGCGTCCTCCAGGATGCGGCGGCGGCCGGTGTCAGCCAGGAAGACCCGGCCGGGCTGCAACCGGCCCTTGCGGACCACGTCGGCCGGATCGATGTCGAGCACGCCGACCTCGCTGGCCAGCACGACCAGCCCGTCCCTGGTCACCCAGTACCGGCCCGGGCGCAGCCCGTTGCGGTCCAGCACCGCGCCGATCACCGTGCCGTCGGTGAACGCCACGCAGGCCGGGCCGTCCCACGGCTCCATCAGCGTCGAGTGGAACCGGTAGAACGCCCGCCGGGCCGGGTCCATCTCGTCGTGGTTCTCCCACGGCTCGGGGATCATCATCAAGATGGCGTGCGGCAGCGACCGGCCGCCCAGGTGCAGCAACTCCAGGCACTCGTCGAAGCTGGCCGAGTCGCTGCCGGTGTCATCCAGGATGGGCAGCAGCCGTTCCATGCCCCGGCCGTCGGCCGACCGCGGGAACAGCCCCGATTCCAGCATCGCCTCGCGGGCCCGCATCCAGTTCCGGTTGCCGCGGACGGTGTTGATCTCACCGTTGTGCGCGATGTAGCGGTACGGGTGGGCCAGCGGCCAGGACGGGAAGGTGTTGGTGGAGAACCGCGAGTGCACCAGCGCCAGCGCCGAGGTGTACCGCGGGTCGGACAGGTCCGGGTAGAACAATTCCAGCTGGGGGGCGGTCAGCATGCCCTTGTAGCCGATGGTCCGGCTGGACAGGCTGACCAGGTAGCAGCCGGCCTCGTGCTCGGCCCGCTTGCGCAGGCAGAACGCGCGGCGGTCCAGCGCGATGCCGCTCTCGCCGGGCGCGGTGACGAACAGCTGCCGCAGCACCGGCAGGACGTCGAGGGCGCCCCGGCCGCAGTGCGCGAGGTTGGCCGGGACGTCGCGCCAGCCCAGCACGGTGAGGCCCTCGTCGGCGGCGAGCCGCTCGATCAGCGCGACCGCTTCCGCGGCTGTGGTCCCCGGGGTGGCGTCGAAGCCGTTGCTGCTGCCCTCGCCGCCGACGCTGGCCTGGCCCTCCGCAGGCAGGAACACCATGCCCGCCGCGTAGCAGCCGGGAGCGGGCAGCTCGAAGCCGCACACGGCACGGAAAAAGGCATCCGGGACCTGGGTCAGGATGCCGGCCCCGTCACCGGTCAGCGGGTCGCTGCCCTGGGCACCGCGGTGCTCCAGATGGCGCAGTACCGTCAGGGCCTTGGCTACGGTCTCGTGGCTGGGCAGCCCGGACAGGTCAGCGACAAAGCCGACGCCGCAGGCGTCGTGCTCGAAGCTGCTGTCGTACAGTCCCCCCGTGCTCGAAGCAGCGGCAGGTGCCATCCAAACTCCTGTCGTCTCGGCCTTTCGCGTTCATGCCTGCGGTCGGGACGACGTTGGCCCTGCCATGAACCCCGCAGATAGCGGTGTCGCTGGCTCCCTGAGCTAGTGCTCAGAGGTTACACGCAGATTACGCCACCGCGTCAATCATCCCCGCTTTGCCCGGTTCGCGAAACACCTGACTCGTGGTGAACAGGGTCTTCGCTATGCGTAACCGGCGCCCCGGGGACGTAACGCG
Source organism: uncultured Actinomycetes bacterium (assembly GCA_963837515.1). GTDB lineage: Bacteria > Actinomycetota > Actinomycetes > Streptosporangiales > Streptosporangiaceae > RYN-230. The sequence continues at coordinate 1,073,316 of CAWINT010000002.1, read as the reverse complement.
AGGGTAACAATACGGGTCAGTGGGCGGCCGGGGCATGGGCGCGCACCCCGGCCGCGAGTTCCGCGGCCAGCGCCCGGACCGAGGCCAGCCCGGCCGCGGCGTCCGGGGCATCCAGCAGGCGCTGCACGAACGCGGACCCGACGATGACCCCGTCGGCGAAGCTGGCCACCTCGGCCGCCTGGCGCCCGTCGCGGACGCCCAGGCCGACGGCGACCGGGAGGCTGGTCACCGCGCGGACCCGGGCCACCAGCCCGGCGGCGGCACCGCTCACCGCTTCCCGGGCTCCGGTCGTGCCCATCAGCGAGGCGGCGTAGACGAAGCCGCGGCAGTCGGCGGTGATCCGGGCGATGCGCTCGTCGGAGGAACTGGGCGCGACCAGGAACACCCGGTCCAGGTCGCAGGACTGCGCCGCCTCCAGCCAGCCGGCCGCCTCCTCCGGGGGCAGGTCCGGGGTGATCAGCCCGGCCCCGCCGGCCGCGGCCAGGTCGCGCGCGAACGCCGTGACCCCGTAGTGGTTGACCGGGTTCCAGTACGTCATCACCAGGGTGGGCACGCCGGCCCCGGCCACCGCCTCCACCGTACGCAGCACGTCCGTGACGTGCGTGCCGCCGGCCAGGGCCCGCTGCGTGGCCGCCTGGATGACCGGCCCGTCCATCAGCGGGTCGGAGTACGGCAGCCCGATCTCGATGACGTCGGCGCCCGCCTCGGCCAGCGCCACCGCCGCCTCGATGGCCCCGGCCACGGAGGGGAAGCCAGCCGGAAGGTAGCCGACCAGCGCCGCGCGGCCCGCTGCGGACGCCTGGCCGAACGCGGTTGACACCGTGCTCACGGTGTCTCCTTGACGGCTCGCGCCGCCGCCTCGTCCAGATGCCCGAACCAGCGGGCGGCGATGCCCACGTCCTTGTCGCCCCGGCCGGACAGGTTGACCAGCAGCAGCGCGCCCGGGCCGAGTTCGCCGGCCACCTGCAGCGCCCCGGCGAGCGCGTGCGCCGACTCGATCGCCGGGATGATGCCCTCGGTCCGGCACAGCAGCGAGAACGCGTCCATCGCCTGGGCGTCGGAGATGGCCCGGTAGCTGGCCCGGCCGGTGTCGCGCAGCCAGGAATGCTCCGGGCCGACGCCCGGGTAGTCCAGCCCGGCCGACACCGAGTGGGTGGGCAGCGTCTGGCCGTCCTCGTCCTGCAGCAGGTAGGTGCGCATCCCGTGGATGACCCCCCGGGTGCCGGCCACCAGGGTGGCGGCGTTGTGGCCCGGCTCCGGCCCGTCCCCGCCGGCCTCGCAGCCGATCAGCCGCACCTGCTCGTCCGGGATGAACGCGTGGAACGCACCGATGGCATTCGACCCGCCGCCGACACAGGCGATGACCGCGTCCGGCAGCCGGCCGGTCATCGCCAGCACCTGCTCGCGGGCCTCCACCCCGATGACCCGCTGGAAGTCCCGGACCATGGTGGGGAACGGGTCCGGGCCCATCACCGAGCCGATGCAGTAGTGGGTCGTCTGCACCGTCGTGACCCAGTCGCGGAACGCCTCGTTGATGGCGTCCTTGAGGGTCCGGCTGCCGGTGGCCACCGGGACCACCTCGGCGCCGAGCAGCCGCATCCGGGCCACGTTCAGCGCCTGCCGCTCGGTGTCCTCCTCGCCCATGTAGACCACGCACTCCAGGCCCAGCAGCGCGCAGGCCGTCGCGGTGGCGACGCCGTGCTGCCCGGCCCCGGTCTCGGCGATCATGCGTTTCTTGCCCATCCGCCGGGTGAGCAGCGCCTGGCCGAGCACGTTGTTGATCTTGTGAGAGCCGGTGTGCGCCAGATCCTCCCGTTTGAGCAGGATCCGGCAGTCGCCGGCCCGGGCCGCGAACTGCGGCACCTCGGTGACCAGCGTCGGGCGCCCGGCGTAGCCGCGCAGCAGCCCATCCAGTTCGGCCCGGAAGGCCCGGTCGGCCTTGGCCGCGTCGTACTCGCGGGCCAGTTCCGCCAGGGCGGACATGAGCGCCTCGGGCGCGAACCGGCCGCCGAACGGGCCGAAGTGGCCTGGCTGCCCGGTGGCCCCGGCCGGCGCGCCCTGGGCCACCGCCGGCGGCCCGGTCATCCGCGGTCCCCGCGCAGCGCCGGGTGCGAGCCCGCGGTCACCAGGTCAGCCACGGCCGACCGTGGGTTCTTGCCGGTGACCAGGCTCTCGCCGACGAGTACCGCGTCCGCACCGGCCGCGGCGTAGGCGAGCAGGTCATGCGGCCCGCGGACGCCCGATTCGGCGATCTTCACCACACCGTCCGGGATGTGCGGCGCAACCCGGGCGAACGTCCCCCGGTCCACCGCCAGCGTGCTCAGGTCCCGGGCGTTGACCCCGATGACCGTCGCCCCGGCCGCCACCGCCCGGTCCACCTCGTCCTCGGTATGCACCTCGACCAGCGGGATCAGCCCGATGGAGGACGCCCGTTCCACCAGCGAGACCAGCGCGTTCTGCTCCAGCGCGGCCACGATGAGCAGCACCAGGTCAGCCCCGTGCGCCCGGGACTCCCACAGCTGGTAGGAGCTGACCACGAAGTCCTTGCGCAGCACCGGGACGTTCACCGCGGCCCGGACCGCGACGAGGTCGGCCAGGCTGCCGCCGAACCGGCGCGGCTCGGTCAGCACGCTGATCACGCTGGCCCCGCCGGCCTCATAGTCCACGGCCAGGGCGGCCGGGTCGGCGATGGCCGCCATCGCCCCCTTGGACGGGCTGGCCCGCTTCACCTCAGCGATGACCGCGACGTCCGCGCCCTTGAGGGCCGGCATCGGGTCCTTGGGCGACGGCGCCCCCCCGGCCATCTCCTTGAGCTGGTCCAGTGGCACGTCCTGCTGCCGTGCAGCCAGGTCGGCGCGGACCCTGGCAAGGATCTCGTTCAGCACGCTCACGCGGTTCGCTGTCCCCTCGGGTTGGATTCCTTGCGCCCCGATCGTAGCGAGGCTGCTCCGCTCGGCAAGCGCCGCCCTCCGTGGCAGGGCCCGGGCCAGCGCGGCCGCGGCCGCGCCGCGCCGCCCCGCGCAGGGCCGCCCAGCGGTTGCCGCCCAGCCGCGCCCAGCGGTTGCCGCTCAGCCGCGCCCAGCGGTTGCCGCTCAGCCGCTCCCGGGCTCGCCCAGCGGGTTGTCGCCCAGTGCCTCGGGCCCAGGCTGCGGCCCGGAGGCGAACGCGCGGGCCACGGCGGGATGGATCAGCACGCCGACCGTGATCATGGCGAACAAGGTCCCGCCGACATACCTGGTGGTCACGAAGCGCAGCAGGCCCACCAGGACGAACGTCCCTTCCACGCTGAGCGCGGCGACCCAGGCGGCGTGGCTCCCGGTACGCGCCAGCACCGCCAGCCCGCACAGCACGAGCACGATGGCCAGGGTGACCAGGACGGTGGCCAGCTGGCGGCGGGTGAAGAACAGCCCGATGGCCCCGGCCACCGCGGCCTGCGACGTGACCAGCCTGGTGACCAGCCGGATCAGGCTGTCCGGGCGGTCGCACGGTGCTTCGCGCTGCGATTCCGGCCCGGCCATCCACACCTCCTGACGTCAGCGTCAGCTTAGACGTCCGGACCACCGCGCGGCAGTCCCCGGCTCGCGGATTGTCCTGGTCCGCCGGGATCGGTGGGGTCGACGCCCTGATTCAGCGACTCCCACAACACCGCCGGGTCGGCCGCGGCCCCGGCGGCGCCGGCCGCTCCCCCGCCGGGCCGGGCGGCCCCGGAGGCCCGCCGGGCGGACGGTTGCTCGTACCGGCTGGACATCACCGGCCAGCTGGCGCCGCGCCGGGCCACCAGCAACCCCGCCGCGACGACCAGGGCGGCGCCCAGCACGGTGGCCCAGCGCCAGGGAAAGGCGGCCAGCACGACGTGGCTGGGCAGGCCGGTCATCTGGCTGCCGCCGCCCGCGGTGCTGCCGGGCACCGCGGCGGCCGGGTGGCTGGCCGCCGCACGGAGCTGCGCCGTGGTCAGCGGCGGCCCGGCCACGGCGATGATGGCCGCACCGAACACCACGAGCAGCCCGCCGACGGCCCGGCGGGCCAGCCGCCGGGTGGCCAGCACGGCCGCGAGGCCGGCCAGCGTGGCCAGGCCGAGCGCGCCCGCGGCGGGCAGCACGTCCTGGCCGCGCACCGCCAGGGAAACCGACGGCAGCGGGCGCGGCTCGACCGTCACGACCCGGCCCCACTCCTGCCGGGCCGCGAGGAGCACGATCGCCGCACCGACGGCGCCGAGCAGCAGCGCGGTCAGGTACTCCCGGCGCGGCGTCCTCGTCACCCGCGCACCACCGGCAGCGGGGCCGCGTCGAAGCAGGTCCGGTCGCCGGTGTGGCAGGCTCCGCCGGTCTGGTTGACTTTCACCAGCACGGTGTCGCCGTCGCAGTCGAGCGCCACCGACTTGACGTGCTGGACGTGCCCGGAGGTGTCTCCCTTGACCCAGTACTCCTGGCGGCTGCGCGACCAGTAGGTGCACCGCCCGGTGGTCAGCGTCCGGTGCAGCGCCTCGTCGTCCATCCAGCCGACCATGAGCACTTCACCCGTGTCGTACTGCTGCGCGACGGCCGCGACCAGGCCGGCCGCGTCGCGCTTGAGCCGCGCGGCGATCTGCGGGTCGAGCGCGGACGGGGCCCGCGGACCGCTCACTCGTGTGTCCATGCCGTGGATTCTCCCAGCCCTCCCAGTGGGCACAGGGCGGGCGGCCCCGGCCCATTCCGCTGCCGGGCGCGGGTAGCTACCATCGCGGGATGACCCTCGCCCGCGATGAGCGCCTTTCACTGTGTGCGCTGCTCGACCAGACCGGCCCGGATGCGCCCACGCTATGCGAGGGATGGACCACCCGTGACCTTGCTGCTCATCTGGTGCTGCGGGAACGCCGCCCGGACGCCGCCCTGGGCATCCTGGGCGGCCCGCTGGCCGGCTACACCCAGCGGGTGCAGCGCACCCTGACCCAGCGCACCTCCTTTACCGGGCTGGTCACCTCGATACGCAACGGCCCGCCGCGGCTGTCTCCTTTCGCCCTGCCCGGGGTGGACGAGCGGGCCAACCTGATCGAGTTCTTCGTGCACCACGAAGACGTGCGCCGGGGGACGCCGGGGTGGGCGGAGCGGAAGATCTCCCCCGCGCTGGCCGAGGCACTGTGGGGGCAGCTGTACATGGCCCGGCGGGTGCTGCGCAAGGCCCCCGTCGGGGTGGAACTGGCCCGGGACGACCTGACCGACCCGAGCGGCGGGCGGCTGCGGATCACCGCCAAGGCGCGCACCCCGGTGGTCACGGTGACCGGCAGCCCGGCGGAACTGACCTTGTGGGCGCTCGGCCGGACCGGGGCCGCCCAGGTCCGGCTGGACGGCAGCGAAGCCGCGGTCCGCCGGCTCACCGACGCCCATTGGCGGCTCTGATATCCGGGGAGGACGACCCGCCGGAACCGGACGTCACACCAACTGTTCGCTGCGCAGATCCGCACCCTTCACCGGGGAAAGGGCCGCGAGGTGGACCAGCCGAGCGCGGTCGCGGCGGCCACCACCCCCGGCGCCTCGGTCCAGGTCAGCGTGGCCGACACCGCGGTGCTGGTGACGGGGCGCCGGGCCTAGCCGGTCACCCCGGCCAGGGGCAGCAGGTCGGCCACGGTGTCGAGCAGGTGCGGGGCTTTGGCTGCTTCCAGCTCGTCGCGGGTGGCGCGGCCGGTGAGGACCCCGGCGACCAGCCCGGCTCCGGCCCGGCGTCCGGACTCGACGTCGCTGGGCGTGTCGCCGACCACAGCCAGTTCGCTGACCGAGCCGCCGCCGAGGCGGAGCAGCGCGGTGAGCGGGAGATCCGGCCACGGACGGCCGCGGCCGGCGTCGGCCGGGGACAGCGCCAGGTCGATGAGCGGCGGCCAGCCGAGCATGTCGATAATCGTGTCCCGGGTGGCCGGGGAGAACCCAGTGAGCAGGCAGACCTGGATTCCCGCCGCGGACAGCCGGGTGATGGTCTCGGCCGCCCCCGGCAGCGCGGTCACCTGGCCCGCCGCGACGGCGTCGGCGTAGCGTTCCTCGAACACCTCGTTGGCCTGCCAGGCGGTGGCCTCGTCGCCGAGGATCGCCCGGAACACGTCGATCTTCGACTGACCCATCGTCTCGTGCACGGTCCGCATGGCCGCCCGGTAGGCCGGGGTGCCCGCGGCGGGGCCGAACCGGCGCAGCGCGGCCTCGAACGCGGCCAGCACGCTGCCGTCGTCGGCGACCGTGGTCCCGGCCATATCCAGGCAGGCGATGGTGATGGTGGTCATCGGGCCTCTTTCCCGCGGCCTCAGGGGGCGGCCGTCCCGGCGCCGTCACCGGCGCCGACGGCGAAGGTGTCCTCGGCGATCGCCGGGGAGCAGGTCATGCCGCACCCGCCCAGGCCGGTGACCAGGAGCACCCCGGGGGCCACCGCCGAGCGGTGGTACAGGTCCTCCCCGCAGGCCTGGCTGTACACACCGGCCCAGCGGCGGCGCACCGGCGGCAGCGGGGGGCCGAGCAGCCGCGCGGCCCGGGCCAGCAGGTGCTCGTAGGCCGTCTCCTCCACGTCGAAGGGGAACGGCTCGGCGTACTCGTGCGTGTCCCCGATGGTCAGGCTGCCGTCCAGCCGCTGGGCCAGCAGGAGCTGGGCAGCCGCCGCCTCGGCCACGGCCGGCTGGGGCGGCAGCAGGGCCCGGCCCGGCAGGTCGTAGGCCGGGTAGTAGCGCAGCGAGTCCCCGTCGGCCACCGAGGTGGTCAGCGTGCGCGCCAAGGGCGCGGTCTGCATCATCTGCAGCCGGACCCGGCGGACCGGGGGCCGCGGCCGGGCGGCCAGGTACGGGCCGGCCAGCCCCGTGTGGGCGGCCCCGGTGCACAGCACCACCAGGTCCGCCCGGTGCCACGTCCCGGTGTGGTCGCGGACCGCGTGCGGCGCCACGGCCACGGCCTCATGGCCGGGCAGCCACGTGTACCCGGCCGCGGCGGTGCCGCCCGCCCGCAGGTACTCGCGCAGCGCCGGCGGGACCGCCCGTGGCTCGACGATGGCGTCCAGCCGGCCGAGCAGACCGCCGGTGAATTCACCGCACAGCGCCGGATTGACCAGCCGCACCCCGGCCGGGTCCAGCCGCTCGAAGCCGCGCAGCGCGGCGTCGGGACGGGTCGCGGCCTCCTTGAGCAGCCGCAGCTCCGCGTCGCCGGCGGCCAGTGTGAGCGACCCGGCCGGGCGGAACCCGATGGCGGGGACCTCCGCGGCGAGCTGCGCCCAGCGGGCCCGGGCCCGGCGGCCCAGGTCCAGCTCGGCCCCGCCGGCCCGGCCGCTGACCCAGACCAGGCCGAAGTTCCGCACGCTGGCCCCGCGCGGCGCGAGTTCGCGCTCCAGGTGCAGGACATCGTGGCCGTGGCGCCGCGCCTCCAGCGCGTGCATCAGCCCCGGGACGCCCCCGCCGACGACGATCACCGACACCCCGGCAGTCAAACGCTGGCCGGTGACGTGCGGCTGAACGGCCCGGGACCGTCGCGCCAATGCAGGAATACATCCCCTGACGGGGAAATATGAACCACCGGGCAGTCGCCTGCCGCAGGCTGGAGGCGCACCATGGAACTGGCTCATGGCGCGGGACCGCGCCGGATGGGATGGGCCGGAACGGAGAGGTGCAGTGCACGTACTCGGCATCGACATCGGCGGTTCGGGCATCAAGGCGGCACCGGTGGACACCGTCGCGGGCGCGCTGCTGGCCGACCGGGTCAAGGTGGAGACCCCGCGGCCGGCCTGGCCGGAGGCCATCGCCGACGCGGTCGGCAGCCTGGTCGCCACGTTCGGCTGGACCGGCCCGGCCGGGATCGCCTTCCCCGGCGTGGTGATCGGCGGTGTCACCCTGACGGCGGCCAACCTGGACCCGGCCTGGGTCGGCCTGGATACCCGGGAGCTGTTCAGCCAGGTGTCCGGGCAGCCGGTAGCGCTGATCAACGACGCCGACGCGGCGGGCCTGGCCGAGATGAGCTTCGGGGCCGGGGCCGGGCATCAGGGCACGGTGCTGATGCTGACCTTCGGCACCGGCATCGGCAGCGCGCTGTTCCGGGCCGGCACGCTGGTGCCGAACACCGAGTTCGGCCACATCGAGATCCGCGGCAAGGACGCCGAGCAGCGCGCTTCCGAGCGGGCCAAGGACGAGCACGACCTCAGCTGGGAGAAGTGGGCCGGGCGGGTGAGCGAGTACCTGCATCACATGGAGGCGCTGACCGCGCCGGACCTGTTCATCATCGGCGGCGGGGTCAGCCGCAAGTCGGACCGGTTCGTGCCGCTGCTGGACGGCATCCGGGCCCGGGTCGTCCCGGCCGCGCTGCACAACGACGCCGGCATCGTCGGCGCCGCCCTGTCAGCCACGCTGGCTGGGGCGCCGGCGGTCATCTGACCGGGCAGCCGGCCGCCCGCAGCGCGGCCTTGACCTCGGCGATGCGCAGCTGGCCGAAGTGGAACACGCTGGCCGCCAGCACGGCGTCCGCGCCGGCCGCCACGGCCGGGGCGAAGTGGGCCGGCGCACCGGCACCACCGCTGGCGATCACCGGCACGTCCACCACGGCCCGCACCGCCCGGATCAGCTCCAGGTCGAAGCCGGCCTTGGTGCCGTCGGCGTCCATCGAGTTGAGCAGGATCTCACCGGCGCCCAGCTCCGCCCCGTGCTGCGCCCACCACACCGCGTCGATCCCGGTCCCCCGCCGCCCCCCATGCGTGGTGACCTCGAATGACGTGCTCTGCTGGCCCGGGGGGACGACCCCCCGGAACCCCCCGCCCACCCGCCGCGCGTTGACGGACAGGACCACGCACTGCGCGCCGAACCGGCGGGCCGCCTCGGCCAGCAGGTCCGGCCGGGCGATGGCCGCGGTGTTCAGTGACACCTTGTCCGCACCGGCCCGCAGCAGCCGGTCCATGTCAGCCACGCTGCGCACCCCGCCGCCGACGGTGAGCGGGATGAAGACCTGGTCGGCGGTCCGCTGCACCACCTCGATCATGGTGTCCCGGCCGCCGCTGGACGCGGTGATGTCCAGGAAGACCAGCTCGTCGGCCCCCTCGGCGTCGTAGGCCGCGGCCAGTTCCACCGGGTCGCCCGCGTCCCGCAGGTCCCGGAAGTTGACCCCCTTGACGACCCGCCCGGCGTCCACGTCCAGGCACGGGATGACCCGCACCGCGACGCTCACGGCACCTCCCAGGCGGCCCCAGCTTCGTGATGTTGACTTAGGTGTCGCTGGAACAGCACCAAAGTCAACATCACGACCCGATTCCGGGCCGGTAGGCGACCGCTTCGACCTCGACCAGCATCCGCGGGTCGATGAGGGCGGCCACCTGAACCATGGAGGTCGCGGGCATGACGTCCCCGAACACCGCGCCGTGCGCCCGCCCGTACTCCGCCCAGCGGGAGATGTCGGTCACGTAGAGCCGGGTCCGCACCACGTCGGCCAGGCCCAGGCCGAGCCGGTCCAGCGCGGCGGCCACGTTGCGCAGCGCGCGGGCGGTCTGCGCGTGGGCGTCGCCCTCGTGCACGACCTCCGCCCCGTCCACCGGGGTGCAGCCGGAGACGAACACGAAGTCCCCGGCGGCCACCGCCCGGCTGTACCCGACCACCGGCTCCCACGCGGTACCGGTGGAGATCTTCCGGGTCACCGCGCCTCCCGCCCGCTCATCCGGCCACCGCCGCGAGCGCCTGCTCCAGCGTGAACGCCCCCGCGTACAGCGCCTTGCCGACGATCGCGCCCTCCACCCCCAGCGAGACCAGCGACGCGATGGCGCGCAGGTCGGCCAGGCTGGAGACGCCGCCGCTGGCCACCACCGGGCGCGACGTGCGGGCGCAGACGTCCCGCAGCAGGTCCAGGTTGGGCCCGCGGAGGGTGCCGTCCTTGGTGATGTCGGTGACCACGAACCGAGCGCAGCCGTCCGCCTCCAGCCGGTCCAGCGCCGCATCCAGCTCGCCGCCTTCGCGGGTCCAGCCCCGCGCGGCCAGCCGGGTGCCGCGGACGTCCAGCCCGACCGCGATCTGATCGCCGTGCCTGGCGATGGCCGCCCGCACCCAGTCCGGGTGCTCCAGCGCCGCCGTGCCGATGTTGACCCGGGCGCAGCCGGTGCCGAGGGCGGCGGCCAGCGACTCGTCGCCGCGGATGCCGCCGGACAGCTCCACCGCGATGTCCAGCTTGCCGACCACCTCGGCGAGCAGATCCGCGTTGGAGCCGCGGCCGAACGCGGCGTCCAGGTTGACCAGGTGCACCCACTGGGCACCCGCCGCCTGCCACGCCAGCGCGGCGGCGACCGGGTCGCCGTAGCTGGTCTCGCTGCCGGCCGCACCCTGCACCAGCCGGACCGCCTGGCCGCCGGCCACGTCCACCGCAGGCAGCAGCACCAGTTCGGGGGGGGTCATCGCACCATCTCCAGCCAGTTCGCCAGCAGCGCGGCGCCCGCGTCACCGGACTTCTCGGGGTGGAACTGGGTCGCGCACAGCGGGCCGTTCTCCACCACCGCGATGAACGGCTCGCCGTGTGTCGTCCAGCTGACCAGCGGCAGCGTCATCCGCGGCGACGGCTTCATGGGCAGCGCCCGGGCCGCGTAGGAGTGCACGAAGTAGAACCGTTCAGCGGGGCCGATCCCGGCCAGCAGCCGCGATCCGGGGGCGGCGTCCACGGTGTTCCAGCCCATGTGCGGGAGCACCGGCGCCTTCAGCTGCTCGACCGTGCCGGGCCACTGGCCGCAGCCGGGGGTCCGCTGGCCGTGCTCGACGCCCTCGGTGAACAGCACCTGCATGCCCACGCAGATGCCGAGCACCGGCCGGCCGCCGGCCAGCCGCCGGTCGATCACCGCGTCGCCGCGCACCGCGCGCAGCCCCGCCATGCACGCCGCGAACGCCCCGACCCCGGGCACCACCAGCCCGTCCGCCTCCTGCGCCGGACCGGCCTCCGCGGTCACGAACGCATCCGCCCCGGCCCGCTGCAACGCTCGTTCCGCCGAACGGATATTGCCGCTGCCATAGTCGAGCACCGCGACCCGGGGTCTCGGTCGCGAGGGGGGGCGCGCCGAAGGCGTGTCCCGCCCAGGGAGCGAGAGGCGGGGGGCTCCGGGGGGTCGTCCCCCCGGGCTAGCAGAGCTATTCACAGGACGCCTTTGGTGCTGGGCACGCCGGGGGCCCGGGGGTCGGGCGCCACCGCGGCCCGCAGCGCCCGCGCCACCGCCTTGAACTGAGCTTCCACGATGTGGTGCGGGTTGCGGCCGGTCACCTCCAGGTGCAGGCAGATGCCCGCGGTGGCGGTCACCGACTCGAAGAAGTGCCGGGTCAGCGTGGTGTCGTAGCTGCCGATCAGCGGGGCCAGGCCGGCTCGGCGTGCACCAGGTAGGGCCGCCCGGACAGATCCACCGCCGCGCGGGCGAGGGTCTCGTCCAGCGGCACCGCGGCGTCACCGAACCGGCAGATCCCGGCCTTGTCGCCGAGCGCCTCGCGGAGCGCCTGGCCGAGCGCGAGCGCGGTGTCCTCCACGGTGTGGTGCGCGTCGATCTCGATGTCCCCGGTCGCCTGCACGCTCAGGTCGAGCAGCCCGTGCTTGCCCAGCTGGGCCAGCATGTGGTCGAAGAACGGCACGCCGGTGCTGATGTCGGTGCGGCCGGTGCCGTCGAGGTCCAGCTCGACCAGCACACTGGTCTCCTTGGTGACCCGCTCCACCCGGGACGTGCGCCCGCTGCGCTCGCTCATGGCCCCTCCAGTACTTTGTCGAGGGCGTCGCGGAACGCCGCCATCTCTTCCGGCAGGCCGACCGTGACCCGCAGCCAGCCTGCCGGGCCGGTCTCCCGGATCAGCACCCCCTGATCCAGCAGTCCCTGCCAGATCTGGTGCCGGTCGGGGAAGTGACCGAACAGGACGAAGTTGGCATCCGAGCCGGCGACGGCGAGGCCGCGGGCGCGGAGCCAGTCCACGAGCGCGTCCCGTTCGGTACGCAGGGCCTGGACGGTGGCCAGCGGCTCGTCGCGGTGCGCGAGCGCCGCGCGGGCCACCGCCTGGGTGACGCTGGACAGGTGGTAGGGCAGCCGCACCAGGAGCAGCGCGCGGATCAGGGCGGGGTCCGCGGCCAGGTAGCCGACCCGGGCGCCGGCCAGCGCGAACGCCTTGGACATGGTGCGGGTGACCACCAGCCGGCGGAACTGCGGCAGCAGGCCCAGCGCGCTCGGCGAACCATCCTGCGCGAACTCTGCGTACGCCTCGTCCACCACCACCAGGCCCGGGGCGGCCTGGCAGATGCCCCGGATGACCGGCAGCGGCAGCGCGGCGCCGGTCGGGTTGTTGGGCGAGGTGAGGAAGACGACGTCCGGCTGCCCGGCCGCGATGACCGCCGCCGCGCGGTCCGGGTCGAGGCCGAAGTCCGCGTCCCGGGCCCCGCTGACCCACCGGGTGCCGGTGGACAGCGCGATGAGCGGGTGCATCGAGTAGGACGGCTCGAAGCCGAGCGCGGTGCGGCCCGGGCCGCCGAAGGCCTGGAGCAGCTGCTGGATGATCTCGTTGGACCCGTTGGCGGCCCACACCGCCGCGGCGGTCAGCCCGTGCCCGAGGTAGCCGGCCAGGTCGGTGCGCAGCGCGGTGGCGTCCCGGTCTGGGTAGCGGTTCAGCGTCCCGGCTACGCTCGCGGTGGCGGCGGTGATCGCGGCGGCCAGCGCCGGCGAAGGTGGGTACGGGTTCTCGTTGGTGTTCAGCCGCACCGCGACGTCCAGCTGCGGGGCCCCGTACGGCTCGTGCCCGGCCAGGTCCGCGCGCAGCGGCACCCAGTCCTCGATCACGGCTGCCCGTCCCTGGGCACCCGGATCCGGACCGCGGCCACGTGCGCCGCGAGGTCCTCGGCGCCACCGAGGGCGTCGATGTACGGGGCAGCGCCGGCCAGCGCCTCGCGGCTGCACTCCACGACGTGGATACCGCGCAGGAACGACAGGGTGGACAGGCCGGCCGTGTGCCGTGCGGTGCCCCCGGTGGGCAGCACGTGGTTCGACCCGGCCAGGTAGTCGCCGAGCGACACCGGGGCGTAGCGGCCGGTGAAGACCGCGCCGGCGTTGCGCACCTGGCGGGCCAGGGCCGCGGCGTTCTCGGTCTGGATCTCCAGGTGCTCTGGCGCCCACGCGTCGCTGACCGCGACCGCCGCGGCCAGGTCGCCGACGAGGACGGTGGCCGACTGGCCGGCCAGGGCCGTGTTCACCCGCTCGCCGTGCCTCGTGGCGGCGATCTGCGGGCCGAGCGCCTTGTCCACCTGATCGGCCAGGGCCGGGTCGGTGGTGATCAGCAGGCAGGCGGCCAGCGGGTCGTGCTCAGCCTGGGCGATCAGGTCGGCGGCCACGAACTCCGGGTCGGCGGTGTGGTCGGCGATGATCGCGATCTCGGTCGGGCCTGCCTCGGCGTCCGTGCCGATCACACCGAGCAGCAGCCGCTTGGCCGCGGCCACGTACACGTTGCCGGGGCCGGTGACCACGTCGGCCGGGGCGCAGTCCTCCGTCCCCCAGGCGAACATGGCGATCGCCTGCGCTCCCCCGGCCGCGTGCACCTCCTGGACGCCGAGCAGCGCGCAGGCGGCCAGCACGGCCGGGGCGGGGCGCCCGTCGGCCTGCGGCGGCGAGGCGACCGCGATCTCGCCCACCCCGGCCGCCTGCGCCGGGACCACGTTCATCACCACCGAGGAGGGGTAGGTGACCAGGCCGCCGGGCACGTACACGCCGGCCCGGCCGACCGGGACGTAGCGTTCGGTGACGGTGGACCCCGGGGCGACCGTGGTGGTGTGCTCCGGCGGCCGCTGCGCCTCGTGCACCAGCCGGGTCCGCCGGATCGCCTCCTCCAGCGCGGCGCGCAGGGCCGGGTCCAGGCCGGCCAGGGCGTCCGGCAGCGCCTGCGCCGGGACGCGGGTGGCCGGCAGGTCCACCCCGTCGAACCGCGCGGTGTAGTCGCGGACCGCGGCGGCGCCGCGGGCCCGGACGTCGTCGCAGACCGGCCGGACCGCGGCCATCGCGGCTTCCACGTCGAGTCCGGCGCGCGGCAGCACGCCCGCCAGGGCGGCCCGGGTCAGGCCGGCCGCTGGCCGGCCGCGAAGATCGATACGAGGCAGCACGGGCCAAGTCTACGAAGGCGGCCGGTCCTGGACGGTCACTGTCCGCATGCTGGACACCGGGCGGCTCAGCGCAGCGCCACGGCGGGCCCGTTGCCGCGGCCTTGCCGCCGGTCCCGCAGCGCGTCGCTGAGTTCCAGGCCGCCGGCCATGATCCCGGCCGCCAGCGGCCAGAACGCGATCGCGCCCCGCGCCCCCAGCGACAAGGAGGCGTGCAGGTGCGCCCCGGCCGGAAGCGTGGCCAGCAGGTGATGGTAGGCGGCCTGCCCGGAGTTCTCGCCGATCCAGAGCGCGACCAGGCCGGCCGCCAGCGCGCTGAGCAGCACCACGGCCATCCCGGCGGGCCGCGAGCGGCGCACCGCCAGCAGGTAGCCGGCCAGCCCGGAGATCACTCCCCCAGCCAGGCAGATCAGGCAGTACCAGCCGTCCGCGGCGATGAAGGCGCTGGTTTCCGCGTTCACCACCGCGGCGGCGCCGCGGCCGGTCATCACCAGATACGGCCGGGGAGCAACGGCTGACCACAGGAAACCCGCGGCCACCCCGAGCACCAGAGTGAGGGCCGTGACGGCCAGCCAGCGCCGCAGCGCCTCGGCCGGCCGGGCGCCCCGCGCCGGGCGCGCGGGGAAGTCGGCGGCAGGGATCATGATGGGCAGCAGCGTACGTGAGACCGGCCGGCCACGCAGCCAGGCTGGATCGCGCTCGCCGGGCCAGTTGGCCCGGTGACCGCTGCGGCCGGCGGTGGTCAGAGGTCGATGCCGCCGCCGACAATGTTCTGCACTCGGTTCTGCACTCGCCGGCGTCCTGGCCGTCGCCGGCGAGTGCAGCCAGCGCGCTCAGGCGGCGCGCATGCTCAACCTCGTGCTGGACGGCCTCCGGCCGGGTGCGGCAGGCGACTCTCCCGGGCGGGGGGCGCAGGTACGCTAGGTTGGGGGTCAGGGGGAGACGGCCAGCCAGCCACAAGGGGAACCCGATGATCGAGGCGCGGGATCTGACCAAGCGCTACGGGGACAAGACTGCGGTTGACCATTTGTCCTTCAGCGTGGCACCAGGCCGGGTGACCGGCTTCCTCGGCCCGAACGGGGCAGGCAAATCGACCACGATGCGGCTCATCCTGGGCCTGGACCGGCCGAACTCGGGGACCGCCACGATCGCCGGCCACCGGTACGCCGACCTGAGCCAGCCGCTGCGCACCGTCGGCGCGCTGCTCGAGGCCAAGGCGATGCACCCGGGCCGCAGCGCCTACAACCACCTGCTGTTCCTGGCCGAGACCCAGGGCCTGCCGCGGGCCCGGGTCGACCAGGTGCTGGACCTGGTCGGGCTGCGCCCGGTGGCCCGCAAGCGGACCGGCAGCTACTCCCTCGGCATGAGCCAGCGGGTCGGTATCGCCGTGGCGCTGCTGGGCGAGCCGAAGGTGCTGCTGCTGGACGAACCGGTCAACGGGCTGGATCCCGAGGGCATCCTGTGGATCCGCAATCTGATGAAGCAGCTGGCCGCCGAGGGCCGGACGGTCTTCGTGTCCAGCCACCTGATGAACGAGATGGCCGTAACCGCCGACCACCTGATCGTGATCGGGCGGGGCCGGCTCATCGCCGACTGCAGCACCCAGGAGTTCATCGAGCGCAGCTCGGAGAAGTACGTGCTGGTCCGCTCGCCCGAGGCGGCCCGGCTGGCCGACCTGCTGACCGCAGCGGGCGGCAAGTTGACCGAGCAGCCGGCCAGCGAGGAGCCACCGGGGACGGCCGAGCCGGACGGCCGGGCGGGAATGGCCCGCGCCGCCCTGCGGGTCACCGGGCTGGCCGCGCCGCGGATCGGTGAGATCGCCGCCGCCAACCGCATCGTGCTGCACGAACTGACACCCCGGCTGGCCTCGCTCGAGGCGGCCTACATGGAGCTGACCGCGGACAGCTCCGAGTTCGGCGCCGGAATGGGCGCGCCGCCACCGCCCGCGGCCGCGCCGGACGGCGCGGCGCCGGACAGTCCCGCCCCGGCCAGCACCGGACAGGAGCCCCGATGACCTCCGCCAGCCCGCCGGTCCCGGCCGCGGCCCGGGCCGCCGTACCACCCCCCGCGCACCGCGTCGGGCTCGGCCACCTCATGCTGGCCGAGTGGACGAAGATCCGCTCGGTCCGGTCCACGGTGTGGACGCTGCTGCTCTTCGTCGTGCTCACGGTCGGTTTCACCACCCTCTTCACCTGGCTGACGGCGTCCAACTGGACCGGCCGGGACGCCGCCGCGCGGAACGCCTCGGTCGCTGCGAACCCGGTCGGCTTCATCCTGGGCGCGGGGATTGGGCTCGGGCAGCTCACCATCTGCGTGCTCGGCGTCCTGGTCATCACGACCGAGTACTCCACCGGGGTGATCCGGTCCTCGCTGCTGGCCGTGCCCCGGCGGCTGCCGATGCTGGCCGCCAAGGCCGCCGTCTTCGCCGTCCTCATGGTGGTCGTGGCCGAGATCGTCGCGTTCGCCTGCTTCTTCATCGGGTCGGCCATTCTGCACAGCCGGGTCCCGGTGTCCCTGTCCGACGACAACGTGCTGCGCGCGGTCGTCGGCGCCGGGCTGTACCTGACGGTGCTGGGCCTGTTCGCGCTGGCGGTGGGCCTGCTGATCCGGCACACCGCCGGGAGCATCACCACGGTCATCGGGATCGTGCTGGTGCTGCCGATCCTGTCCGGGCTGCTGCCCGGCAGCTGGGGCGCGCACATCAACGCCTACCTGCCCGAGCAGGCCGGATCGCTGATCTACAGCACGCACCGGGAGACCACCGCGCTGCTGTCGGCCTGGCAGGGCTTCGGGGTGTTCTGCCTGTGGACCGCGGTGCTGCTCGCCGCCGGGGCTTACCTGCTCATGCGCCGGGACGCCTGAGCCCGGGCGGTTCGCCCTCCCGGCGGCCGGGGCCGGTGCCCGGCTGCGCCATGGCCGTCCGGGTGGCCAGGAAAATGGCATGGCGGCGCAGCACCTCGGCCCGGTCCGACTCATCGAGCACGGTCTGCTCGCTCATCCGGACGACCATGGCCGCCTCGTCGATGAGCACCTGGCGCTGTTCCTCGGTGATCGTGCGCTCCATGATCCGGGACAGGGCATCGAGCTGACGGATGAGGATCGCGGGCAGGCCGACCGCACTCTGCCGGATCTTGTCGAACCCACGCTGCACCATCCGTTCGTACGTCGGCTCGGTGGTGATCACCCGGATGACGCCGGCCCGGTCCCGGTGGACGCAGGCCGGCTGCCACCGGCCAGCTACCTTGCACAGGCTGTCGGACAGCCAGTTGACGCAGGTCATGGCGGTGAATGTGTCGTTGACAGCGGTCGATAGCGAGCGGATCGCGATCTCGACCAGCTGGTCAATGCCGAATGAGACGTCCTGGGTGAGCATCCGGTAGGGACCGGTGACATGAGCGCGGGCCAGCTCCCGGGCCACCGCGCCCGCAGCCCCGGCCGGCCATACGGTGGCCAGCTGACTGCCCTGGGCCAGGAAATGACCGGGCCGGAAGTGCAGGTAGACCACCGCGTCCGCCTCGGAGGCGATGCTGAGCAGGGTCCGGTGGTGGATGTACTGCAGGTAGCCGCTGCGCGACACCTGGACGATGCCCCCGGGTCCGGGCATGCTGGCCAGCACCTCGGCCACGGACGGGTCGGCCGGGTCGGTGGCTCCCTCGACCACCAGCGCGTCGATGGCCGCCGACAGGTCACCCGAAATACCCGCGATCACCTGCGGCAGCTGGATCTGGCTGGTGATGTGATTGATGAAGTAGATCAGCACGGCCAGGTCGGCGACCAGCAGGGCCAGGGTGACGGTGATGCCAATGTGCGGGACGAAGATCTCGCGGTCGCCCGGGCCGCCGATGGACACCAGGGTCAGGATCGCGTAGACGAACGTCGCCACGAACGTCCCGAGCGTGAGCTGGGTGCCCCGGTCGCGGATGAAGGTACGCAGCATCCGCGGCCCGAACTGGGTGGAGGCCAGGGTCAGGGCCACGATCACGATCGAGAACACCACGCCGACGACGGTGATGACGGCGGCGGCGATCGCGGTGAGGATCTGCCGCGCGGCGTCCGCGGACCCGCTGATCACCCAGCCGGGCAGGCCGAAGACACCGTGATAGGCAGCACGGTCAGCGGCGGAACTGGCCGCGAACAGGCCTACCGCGCCGATGACCTCGACCGCGGGGACCATCCAGAGGTTGGTGCGCAGCACTTCCCGGGTCCAGTCGGCGTGCGGGAAGAGGTGGCGACTCACAGCAAGCGCCTTTCGCCGGTCTACTCACCAGCTTTCCCAGCTCAGCGCCGGTTTACCGGCGGGATCATCCCCGGGCAGCCGGAGGCCCCGGGTCAGCCCACGCAGGCGGGGCCGAGCAGTTGCTTGAGGTCGGCCAGCAGCGCGGGCGACGGCTTGACCCGGAGCTTGTCATCGAGCCGGACCACCGTCGTCCGCGGGCCATTGCAGAGTTTCAGGTGCACCTCGGCCAGTCCCGGATGGGTGCACAGCACCTCGCGCAGCCGGTCCACCACCGGCGGCACGCAGCGCTGCACCGGGATGGACAGCACGAAAGGGCCGCCCTCGCCCACCGAGAGGTCCGGCGCCGTCACCTCCGAGGCGATCAGTTTCGGCGTCTCGTCCCGCCGGTCCAGCCGGCCCTTCACCACGACGATCGCGTCCTCGGCCAGCAGCAGCGAGCACTGCTGGTAGGCGGCCGGGAAGAACAGCACCTCGATGGCGCCTTCCAGGTCTTCCAGGGTGGCCTGCGCCCAGGGATTGCCCTGCCGGGTGACCTTGCGCTGCACTCCGGACAGGATGCCGCCGACGGTGACGATCTGCCCGTCGGGCCGGCCGCCGCGGGACCGGTCGGCCTCCTCCCCGGCCGAGCTGAGCAGCTCGGCCACCGAGCAGTCGGTGTTCGCGGCGACGATGTGCTCCACCCCGAGCAGCGGGTGGTCGGAGACATACAGGCCGAGCATCTCGCGCTCGAAGCCGAGCAGCGTGGTCTTGTCCCACTCCCCGTCCGGCACCGGGACCTCGAACGTCGCCTCCACCTCGGCGTCGCCGCCGAACAGCGAGTCCTGGCCCATCGCCTCGTTGCGCTTCACGTCGATGACGGTGTCGATGGCCTGCTCGTGAATGAGAGCCAGGCCCTTGCGCGGGTGCCCGAGCGAGTCGAAGGCCCCAGCCTTGATGAGGGACTCGATGACCCGCTTGTTGCACACGTTGACCGGGACCTTGCGCAGGAAGTCGGCGAAGCTGGCGAACGCCTCCTGGCCCGTCCTGGCCGCGACGATGGCCTCGACCACGTTCGTCCCCACATTGCGCACCGCGGCCAGGCCGAACCGGATGTCCCCCCCGACCGGGGTGAAGGTGGCCTCGGACGCGTTGACGTCGGGCGGCAGGACGGTGATGCCCATCCGGCGGCACTCGTTGAGGTAGAGAGCGCTCTTGTCCTTGTCCCCGGAGACCGACGTGAGCAGCGCGGCCATGTACTCGGCCGGGTAGTTGGCCTTGAGGTAGGCGGTCCAGTAGGAGACCAGCCCGTAGCCGGCGGTGTGCGCCTTGTTGAAGGCGTAGTCGGAGAACGGGACCAGGATGTCCCACAGCGTCTTGATCGCCGACTCCGAGTAGCCGTTGGCCTTCATGCCCGCGGCGAACGGCTCGAACTCCTTGTCCAGGATCTCCTTCTTCTTCTTGCCCATGGCCCGGCGGAGCAGGTCCGCGCTGCCCAGGCTGTACCCGGCCAAGTGCTGGGCGATGGCCATGACCTGCTCCTGGTACACGATCAGCCCGTAGGTGTCGCCCAGGATGTCGGCCAGCGGCTCGGCCAGTTCCGGGTGGATGGGGACCACGGGCTTGCGCCCGTTCTTGCGGTCGGCGTAGTCGTTGTGCGCGTTCGCGCCCATGGGGCCGGGGCGGTAGAGCGCCAGCACCGCCGAGATGTCCTCGAAGTTGTCCGGCCGCATGCTGCGCAGCAGGGCCCGCATCGGGCCGCCGTCCAGCTGGAAGATGCCCAGCGTGTCCCCGCGGGCCAGCAGTTCGTAGGTGGGCTTGTCGTCCAGTGGCAGGATTTCCAGGTCGACGTCGGTGCCCCGGTTGGCCTGGATGCCGCGCACCGCGTCGTCCAGCACGGTGAGGTTGCGCAGCCCGAGGAAGTCCATCTTGAGCAGGCCCAGCGACTCGCACGCCGGGTAGTCGAACTGGGTGATGACCGCGCCGTCGGCTTCGCGCTTCCACACCGGGACGTGGTCGATGATCGGCTCGCTGCTCATGATCACGCCGGCCGCGTGCACCCCGGCCTGGCGGATCAGCCCTTCCAGCCCCCGCGCGGTGTCGATGACCTGCTTGACCTCGGCCTCGGCCTGGTACAGCGCGCGGATCTCGCCGGCTTCACCGTAGCGCGGGTGGGCGTCGTCGAAGATGCCGGACAGCGGGATGTCCTTGCCCATCACCGGGGGCGGGAACGCCTTGGTGATCCGGTCGCCGAGCGCGTAGGGGAAGCCCAGCACGCGCGCGGAGTCCTTGACCGCCGCCTTGGCCTTGATCGTGCCGTAGGTGATGATCTGGGCGACCTTGTCGTCGCCCCACTTCTCGGTGACGTAGCGGATCACATCACCCCGCCGGCGTTCGTCGAAGTCGATGTCGATGTCCGGCATGGAGACGCGTTCGGGGTTGAGGAACCGCTCGAAGATCAGCCCGTGATGGAGGGGGTCCAGGTCGGTGATGCCAAGGGCGTAGGCCACCAGGCAGCCCGCGGCCGAGCCGCGGCCCGGGCCGACCCGGATCCCGCTGCGCTTGGACCACATGATGAAGTCCGCCACCACCAGGAAGTAGGAGCAGAACCCCATCTGGGTGATGATGCCCATCTCGTACTCGGCCTGCTGGCGGCGCCGCTCGTCGTAGCCGCCCGGGTAGCGGCGGTCCATGCCGCGCCAGACTTCCTGGCGGAACCAGCTCTCCTCGGTCTCCCCGGCCGGCACATTGAACACCGGCATCAGGTTCCTGGACTGGAACTCCACGCTGGCCCGCTCGGCGATGAGCAGTGTCGAATCGCAGCCGGACTGCCATTCCTCGTCGGTGAAGGCGCCCCGCATCGCCTGCGGGCTCTTGAGGTAGTAGCCGCTGCCGTCGAACTTGAACCGGCCCGGATCGGCCAGGTTGGAGCCGGTCTGGACGCACAGCAGCACCTCGTGCGCCTTGGCGTCGGCCTCGACGGTGTAATGCGAGTCGTTGGTGACCACGAACGGCAGGTCCAGCTCACGCGCGATCCGGCGCAGCCCGTCGCGGACGCGCTGCTCGATGGACAGCCCGTGGTCCATGATCTCGACGAAGAAGTTCCCGGCGCCGAAGATGTCCCGGTAGGCCGCGGCCGCGTCGAGTGCCTGCTGGTACTGCCCGAGGCGCAGCCGGGTCTGCACCTCGCCGCTGGGGCACCCGGTCGTGGCGATGATGCCCGTGGCGTGCGCGGCGAGCAGCTCCCGGTCCATCCGGGGCTTGCGGAAGTAGCCCTCCAGCGAGGCCAGCGAGGACAGCGTGAACAGGTTGTGCAGGCCCTCGGTGGTTTCGGCCAGCAGCGTCATGTGCGTGTAGGCGCCGGCCCCGGACACGTCGTCGTCCTTCTGCGCCGGCGTGCCCCAGCGGACCGGCTGGCGGTGCCGCCGATGCTCGGGAGCCAGGTAGGCCTCGATGCCGATGATCGGCTTGATGCCGGCCTTGGTCGCCTTGGTCCAGAAGTCATAGGCGCCGTAGAGGTTGCCATGGTCGGTCATGGCCACCGCCGTCATCCCGGCCCGCTCGCACTCGGCGAACATGTCCTTCAGCCGCGCGGCACCGTCCAGCATCGAGTACTCGGTGTGGACGTGCAGGTGAGTGAACCCGCTGCCTTTCGCTGCGGCTGCCGTCATGGGATGTACCGCCTCCTTTCGGGCATGCACGCAGCGCGCCCTTACGGGCGCTTTCCACCAGGCCGGGGGAAGTGGCTGGTGCCGCCTGCCTCGGCGTTCACCTGCCGGAGGACCCATCCGGACGGTGCACCAGCCCGGCATAGCTGAGCCTACCGAGGGCGGACGGACGCCGCGACGCGGCGCGCCGGATGGGCGGTTGTCCCGTTTTGGGCGACGGCCGGGAGCCCGCGCGCGGGCAGCAACCAGGCCGCCTGGCCGTCGTGGAAAACGACGGCCGGACGGCGTGTTCGGCTGGTCCTGGGCCGGCCTGCGGCCCGGCGGTCAGCCCGTGGGCAGCAGTGTGCCCAGCAGGCTGCCCTTGCCCTTCGCCCTGCCCTTGGCCTTGGCCCTGGCCTGGCCCTTGGCCTGGCCAACGGTCCGGCCGGTGCGGTAGCTCAGCCGGCCGCCAGCCTGGCCCGCGTGGGCCGCTACCTTCCCGGCCCGCGCCGCCGCCCGGCTCGCCTTGGCCGCCGCCTGAGTCGCGGCCTTGCCCGCCGTGGTGCCCGCCTTGGCCGCCTTGGTCCCGGCCTGGGCTGCGGCCTTGCGCGAGACCTGGGCCGTCCCGGCCTTGACCGCGGCCCGGCCGGCCTTGGCCGTGGCGGCCCCGGGCGCCAGCGTGCTCTGGGCCGCCAGCGCCACCTCCCGGCGCGCGGTCTGCGCGGCGTGGCGGCCGCGCCAGGCCAGCGACGGGTCACCCCCGGTATCGGCCGCCGCGATGAGCAGGCCGCCCAGCATGGTGAGGTTCTTGAGGAAGTGGATCCGCTGCTGAGCCTGCTCCTGCTTGTCCTCGATCTCCCAGAACCGGTGCCCGGCCAGCGTCGTCGGGACCAGGGTTCCCGCCAGGGTCAGCGCGGAGAGCCGTGGCCACCAGCCGAGCGCCAGGAATGAGCCAGCGACGCACTGGACGGCCCCGTTGATCCGCACAGAGTCCTCGGTCTGCTCCGGCAGCACCGGTACCTGCTCCTTGACCGGCCGGACGACATCTTCGGCATGGGGCGCCACCCGCTCGGGATGCCGCCACGTCTCGTAGCCCTGAACGATGAAGATCGATGCCAGCATCGGACGGGCCAAAGCTCTGATAACACCCATGCGCGCCCTTCTGCCCGCCGAGGCGGATCTGTAACGTCCTCGGCCGGCCGGGATGGCCGGGACCGCCGGCCATCCCGGCCCGGCGGGCCCGCCCCGGCCCGGCGGGCCTCAGTAATCCGGCCTGGGGCTGAAGAGCGCGAACGCGCTGCCGTTGAGGTCGGTGAGATACCCGGCCCGCCGCACCGCCCGGGTGCCGCCCGCGCCGGGGGCGGCGTTGCGCGCCGTCAGCTTTCCGCGCGCAGCACGTCGAGCGCGTGACGGAGATCGTCCGGGTAGCCGCTGGTGAACTCGACCCGGCGGCCGTCGGCGGGATGCTGGAACCCCAGCCGGACGGCGTGCAGCCACTGCCGGGTCAGCCCAAGGTGCGCCGCCAGCACCGGGTCGGCGCCGTACAGCCGGTCGCCCACGCACGGGTGGTGCAGCGCGGCCATATGCACCCGGATCTGGTGCGTCCGGCCGGTCTCCAGCGCCACCTCGGTCAGGCTGGCGGCCCGGAACGCCTCCAGCGTGTCGTAGTGGGTGACGCTCGGGCGGCCACCGGTCACCACCGCAAAACGGCCGTCCCCGGACGGGTGCCGCCCGATCGGCGCGTCGATGGTGCCCCGCAGCGGGTCCGGATGGCCCTGGACCAGGGCGTGGTAGAACTTCTCCACCGTGCGGTCGCGGAAGGCCTGCTTGAGGACGCTGTAGGCGTGCTCGCTCTTGGCCACCACCATGAGCCCCGTGGTGTTGGCGTCCAGCCGGTGCACGATGCCCTGGCGTTCGGCCGCGCCGCTGGTCGCGATGGTGTGCCCGGCAGCGAGCAGGCCCTCGAGCACGGTCGGGCCGGTCCAGCCCGGCGTCGGGTGGGCGGCCACCCCGCGCGGCTTGTCCACCACCACGATGTCGGCGTCCTCGTACCGCACCGCCAGCCCGGGCACGGCCCGGGGCACCGGCCCCACCGGGACTGGCGGAGCGGGCAGCGTCACGTCGAGCCACTCCCCGGCCGGCACCCGGTCGGACTTGGCCGCGGCCCGGCCGCCGACCAGAACCTGGCCCTCGCTGATCAGTTCCGCGGCGCTGGCCCGGGACAGCCCGAACATCCGGGCCAGCGCGGCGTCGAGCCGCTCACCGTCGAGGCCCTCGGGGACGGGTACCCGCCGCTGTGCCACCCCGGTCACCGGCCGCCGTCGCCGGCCGGCCCACGGCTGACCCCCGACTCGGCGTCATCCGGCGTGGGGTCCACCGCGCCCGGTCCGGTCGTGGCCGCCGCGGGGACGCCGCCGTCCGGCTGGCGGTTACCGTCCAGCGGCACACCGCGGGCCGCGAGCAGCACGGCCAGCACGCCTCCGCAGACGATGCACGAGTCAGCCACGTTGAACACCGGCCAGTGCGGCAGCTGGATCCAGTCCACGACGTACCCGCGGAACGGCGCCGGTGACCGGAAGATGCGGTCACCGAGGTTGCCGGCCGCGCCGCCGAGCAGCAGCCCGAGGGTGACCGCCCAGGGGACGCTGCGCAGCCGCCTGGCCGTGCGCAGGATGGCGATGATGACGCCCAGCGCGATGAGGCTGAACACCACGGTCATGGACGTGCCGATGCTGAACGCCGCCCCGCTGTTGCGCAGCACCCGGAGCGTGAGCAGGCCGCCGAGCAGCCGGATCGGCGCCCGGTGCGACAGCGCCGCCACGACGATCGTCTTGGACACCAGGTCGGCCACGAATACGCAGGCCGCGATCACGAGCAGCAGCCTGATCCGGCGCGGCCGCTGCGGGAGCGCCGGGCCGGCCGGGGTAGCCGGGGTAGCCGGGGTAGCGGAGTCGTTCAGCGCCGTTCCTCGCGTTGCTTGCAGGCCACGCACAGCGTAGCGCGGGGAAACGCCTGCAGCCGGGCCTTGCCGATGGCCTTGCCACAGGACTCGCAGACACCGTAGCTGCCATCGCTGATCCGCGACAGGGCCCGCTCGGTCTGCGCCAGCAGTTCGCGGGCCTGCTGGGTCAGCGCCAGCTCATGTTCCCGCTGGAACGTCTTGGCCCCGGCATCGGCGGAGTCGTCGCCGGCATCACCGACCGCGTCACCGAGCCGGTCAGCGATCTCGGACTCCGCAGTGGAGATATCTTCGCGAAGCCCGGCCGCTTCCGCTTCCAGTTCCTGGCGGACTTCCGCCAGTTCCTGCTCGGTCCAGGGCTCTTCACCAGGCCGGACGGCGAGAGCGGCGGCACCCGAACGCGCGGCTGCTGTCATCTCGGCCCCCTAACACGCGATATGTCCACTATGTGAACTGCCACCAATCGATCTTGGACTGCGGGCAGTCACCGGAGGATAGATCGGCCTGCCTGCGACTGCAAACACTTCCGGCCGCGGCGATAATCCAGCAGGCCGGGGCATCCGCTGGCCCGGCCCTGGCCCGCCGGGGCGGCGGTGGCCGCGGCCCGGTTCCCGCGGCGGCAGCGCCGCGCCAGGAATGTCCCCGGGAGCGCCGGCGTGGAAACCCGCCACCCGGGCCGGCGGCCTCCCGGCCGGGGCCGCACCTCCCGCCTCGCACCGGGGCGGCGAAACCGGGTCGGCTGCGGTTGCCGCCATCCGCTATCGTTAGCTGTCTGCACGGTGACGATGGGGACAGCTGCCGTTGAACGCGGCCAGGAGCGACCCGGGGACGGTGTGAGCCCGGGGGCAGGCCCAGCGGACCAGATCACCCCGGAGCCGCCGGAAGAACGGCACCGCGGCGCACCCGGGCCGCGTGCTCAGTAGAACCGGCTGGCAGCGACAAGCGAGTGGGCCGGGCCCCGCCCTGGGCGGCTGACCTGGCCAAGGAGGGTGGTACCGCGGGGCCGCCGCCGGCGCACCTCGTCCCTCCACGCGAAGCCGCGTACCCGGGGCGCATGCCTGGGGACACGCCCCGCCGGAGGACCACCGACCGTGTCAGACTCACCGCAGCGCCGTGCTGACTCGGGGGGACGACCCCCCGGAACCCCGGCCCGCCACTTCCCCGACCTGCCCACCGCCATCGATCTGCCGGCCATGGAGCATGACGTACTGGCCCGGTGGCAGGACGGGAAGTTCTTCGAGCGCTCGCTGGACGCCACCGCCGACGGCCCGCTGTGGACGTTCTACGAGGGGCCGCCCACCACCAACGGGATGCCCGGTGTGCACCACATCGAGGCGCGCGTGTTCAAGGACGTCTTCCCCCGGTTCAAGACCATGCAGGGCTTCCACGTGCCCCGGCAGGCCGGCTGGGACTGCCACGGCCTGCCGGTCGAGGTGGCGGTCGAGCGGGAACTGGGGCTGTCCGGCAAGAGGGCGATCGAGGGGTACGGCATCGCCGAGTTCAACGCCCGGTGCCGCGAGTCGGCCCAGCGGCACGTCGACGCGTTCGAGGAACTGACCGTCCGGCTCGGCTACTGGGTCGACCTGCCGCACGCCTACCGGACCATGGACACCAGCTACATCGAGTCGGTGTGGTGGTCGCTCAAGCAGATCTTCGATAAGGGCCTGCTGGTCAAGGACTTCCGGATCAGCCCGTACTGCCCGCGCTGCGAGACCCCGCTGTCGGACCACGAGATGGGCCAGCCGGATGTGTACCGGGCCGTCACCGATCCGGCGGTGACCGTCCGGTTCCCGCTGCTGACCCGGCCCGACGGCGCCAGCGCGCTGCTGGACGGGGCGCACCTGCTGGTGTGGACGACCACCCCGTGGACGCTGGTGTCGAACACGGCCGTGGCGGTGCACCCGGACGAGAATTACGCGGTGGCCCGCAAGCCGGGTGACGGGGACACCGTGGTGGTGGCCGAGAAGCTGGTGTCCCGCGTCCTCGGCGAGGGCTGGCATGTGCTGGCCACGGTGCCGGGCGCGGAACTGGTCGGGGCCAGCTACCGGCCGCCGCTGCACCTGGTCGAGATCACCGGCGCGCACCGGGTGGTGCCGGGCGCGTTCGTCACCACCGAGGACGGCACCGGCCTGGTGCACCTGGCACCGGCCTTCGGGGCCGATGACATGGAGACCGGCCGCGCGCACGGGCTGCCGGTCGTCAACCCGGTCCGCCCGGACGGGCACTTCGAGGACTGGGTGCCGCTGGTCGGCGGGATGTTCTTCAAGGACGCCGACGGCCCGCTGGTCCGCGACCTGTCCGAGCGCGGGCTGCTGTTCCGGGCCGAACGCTACGAGCACAGCTACCCGCACTGCTGGCGGTGCCACACGCCGCTGCTGTATTACGCGCTGCCCTCCTGGTACATCCGGACCACCCAGATCAAGGATCAGCTGCTGGCCGAGAACGAGCGGACCAGCTGGCAGCCACCCACGATCAAGCACGGCCGGTACGGCGAATGGCTGCGCAACAACGTGGACTGGGCGCTGTCCCGGACCCGGTACTGGGGCACGCCGTTGCCTATCTGGGAGTGCGGCGAGCACCACCTGACCTGCGTGGCGTCGCTAGCGGAGCTGAGCGAGCTGACCGGCACGGACCTGTCCGGGCTGGACCCGCACCGGCCCTACGTGGACGACGTCACGCTGGCCTGTCCCGAGTGCGGCGGCGAGGCGCACCGGGTACCCGAGGTGATCGACGCCTGGTACGACTCCGGGTCGATGCCGTTCGCCCGGCTGGGCGCCCCCTGGCGCAGCCAGGAGCAGTTCCTGCGGTCCTACCCCGCCCAGTTCATCTGCGAGGCGATCGACCAGACCCGCGGCTGGTTCTACTCGCTGATGGCGGTCGGCACGCTGGTATTCGGCCGGTCCTCGTACGAGAACGTGGTGTGCCTCGGCCTGGTCGTGGACAAGGATGGGCGCAAGATGAGCAAGCACCTCGGCAACGTGCTGGAACCCCTCCCGCTCATGGAGGCGCACGGCGCGGACGCGATCCGCTGGTTCTTCGCGGCGTCCGGCTCGCCGTGGGCCACCCGGCGGATCGGATCCGCGGCGCTGGAGGAGATCGTCCGCAAGGTCCTGCTCACCTACTGGAACACGGTCTGCTTCCTGGTGCTGTACGCCAACGCGGCGGCGGAGCAGGGCCGGGCCTGGAGCCCGGACCAGCGGGCCGGGGCGCCCCGGCCCGCCGACCGGCCGCTGCTGGACCGGTGGCTGCTCAGCGAGCTGCACGCGACGACCAGCGAGGTGACCGCCGACCTGGAGGGGTTCGACACCGCCGCGGCCGGGCGGCGGCTGGCCGCCTTCATCGACGACATGTCCAACTGGTACGTCCGGCGCTCGCGGCGGCGGTTCTGGGAGGGCCCGGTCGGCCCGGAGGGCAGCGCGGCGTTCGCCACCCTCTACGAATGCCTGCACGTGCTGAGCCGGTTGATGGCCCCGCTCACCCCGTTCCTGACCGAGCACGTCTGGTCCGCACTGCGCGGCGCCGCGGATCCTGAGTCGGTGCACCTGGCGGCCTGGCCGGTGGCCGACCCGGCGCTGGTCGACGCCGGGCTGTCCGGGCAGATGGCGCTGACCCGGCGGCTGGTGGAACTGGGCCGGTCGGCCCGGTCGGCCGCGTCGGTGCCGATCCGCCAGCCACTGCCGCGCGCCGTGGTCAGCGCGGCTGGTTTCGACCGGCTGCCACCCGAACTGCGGGCCGAGATCATCGCCGAGCTCAACGTGCGCTCCCTGGAGCCGATGGCCGCGGTCGGCGCGGATCTGGTCGACTACGTGGTGAAGCCGAACTTCCGGGCCCTGGGCCGCCGCTTCGGCAAGGGCACCCAGCCGGTGGCCGCGGCCATCGCCGCGGCGGATCCGGCCGCCCTGGCCGGCGAGCTCCGCCTGGCCGGGAAGATCTCCGTCCTGGTGGACGGCACGCCGGTGGCGCTGGGCGCGGACGAGGTGATCGTGACGCAGACGCCCCGGTCCGGGTGGACGGTGGCCGCCGACGGCGGGGAGACGGTCGCGCTCGAAGTCACCATCACCCCGGAACTGCGCCGCGAGGGACTGGCCCGCGACGTCATCCGGCTGGTTCAGGAAGCGCGGAAGAGCGACGGGCTGCACGTGAGCGACCGGGTCACGGTGCAGTGGGAGGCGGACGACCCGGACCTGGTAGCGGCGCTGACCGAGCACGGGGCGCTGATCGCCGGGGAGACGCTGGCCGATGCCTTCCGCCCCGGATCCCCCTCAGCCTCCGCAACGGATGGCCGCGGGGCGGCTGCCCACCGCCACACCGACGCCGACCTGGGGCTGACCTTCTGGCTGGCCCGCGCCTGACACCGGCGCCCCCGCTCCGGCGGGGCGCCGGTGCCAGCTGACGGAGTCCGCCGGCCCGGTCCGGTGACCCGGCTCAGCTGGCCCGCTCAGCCGACCGTGAGCTGGTCCGGCTGGCAGGCCCGGCACGGGACGAAGCTGGCGTCCTCGGCAGCCTGGCGGCTCATGGTCTGGAGGTCGTCGTCGCCCAGGAACCGGATGAGGATGCACCCGCTCCGGTGGTAACGGGCCACCCCCGGGACGACGGTGACCGTCACCGGGCCGCTGGGCCGGCCGTCCGCCCCGGCGGCCGACTCGGCCTCGGCCACCGGCCCAGGCGCGTCGCCCGGATCAGCCGCCTCAGCCTCCGCTGGCTCCAGTGACGCAGGCTCGCCGTCCGCCGCGGCCGCCTCAGCCTCGGGCGGCTCGGCGCCAGCATCCGGCGCCATGCGGGTCGTTTCGCTGGCTACCTCGCGGTCCATACCGTCATCCGGCGTAGCCGTAGCGGCGGTGCCGGCCGGGCTGGCATCGGCCGCTTCCGGGCTGCCGGGCCGCTTCCGGGCTATCGGCCGCTTCCGGGCTGCCCGGCCGCTTCCGGGCTATCGGCCGCTTCCGGGCTGCCGGCCGCTTCCGGGCTGCCGGCCGCTTCCGGGCTGCCGGCCGCTTCCGGGCTATCGGCGGCCGCCGGGACGGCGGTGGCTGCTGAACCGGCGCCGGGGGTGGCGGGCAGGAATCCCGCTCCGGCCAGCCCGGCCGCGGCAGCGGCGGCCGGCTCCGCCGCCGGGCCCGGTGTCCCGGATGGCCGGCTGCCCTCCCCGGGAGCGCCGGCGTCGTGCCGGTAGGCGGCGGGCTTCCAGAGATCGCTGCCGGAACTTGGCCGTCCCGCCCCGGAGCCGTCGGCGGGACGGGCGGGACGCCGGCGGGGCAGCCCGGCGCTGGTGGATCCGAATGCCCCGGCTGGCTCGCCGGCCCGCGCCGGGGGTGGCGTGTCTGGCGCGGTGTCCCGGTCGGCCGTGGCGAGCGTCCCCGCCGGGGTGCCGGACGGGCTGGCCTCATCCCGGTCGACGGGCCCGGCCTGGGTCTCCCCGGGAGCGTCCGTTCCCGGTTGCGGCCCGGCCACGGCGGGGAACTCGGGCTGCGCCGGGGCGAGGAGGTGGGGCGGCTCGCCGGGCCACCCGGTGCCGGAGAAATGCCGCGGCTCGGCCGGTGGGACCGGCTCGGCCGGTGGCACCGGCCCGGCCGGTTCCTCGGGGAGCGGGAACTCGGCGGCCGGCCAGGCCAGGCCGGCCGTCTCCCGGCGGCCGGCCGAGTCGAGTTCCTCGGCGACCCGGTCCCACAGGTCATCCGGCGCGGCCCCGTCCATCGGCCGCACCCCCGGCCCGTCGCTGGGATGCGCGCTGCCCGGCCCGGTCCCCGCCGCTCCGGCCGCGGGCTGGGGGCCCAGCAGCGCCGGCGCGGGTTCCGCGGCAGCCGGGGCGGCGGCCAGGCCGGCCGCGGGCAGTGCCGGTTCCGGCACCGTCCCGCTCGCCGCCGCACGGCTCTCACGGCCCGCCATCCACTGCCCGGCAACGCCCACGACCAGCAGCGCCGCCGACACCAGGCAGACCCCGATGGAGACGTAGACCAGCAGCAGGCTGGTGGCGACGACGCCAGCCGCCAGCAGGCCAATGGCCAGGGCAACCAGGAGAGCGCTGATCTTGATCATGCGTGCTCTCCGCAGGCCATGCGGGTCATGCTGCTCTCAACCGAACGGGAACGCTGTTCAGGGTCGGGTCGTGGACCGGCCGGACCGGTAACCGGCGGGCGGCTGCGTCAGCGGTGGTCGTGCGGTCCGTCTGACGCATGGAAGCCGCCGTGTGACACCGGCTCGGGGGCACCTGCGTAGGCGCTGGCGATGGACGGCTGGCCGTTACGGCTCTCCAGGCGGGACATGCCAGGCACCGAGGACTCACCACCCATGGCCGGGAAGGCACCGCTGTCGGTGGCACCCGCCTCCAGGTCGCGCATCTGGCCTTCCAGGTACGCCTTGAGCCGGCTGCGGTATTCACGCTCGAAGGCCCGCAGGTCATCCACCCGGCGCTCAAGCTCCTCACGCTGCTGCACCAGGGAGCCCATGGCCTGGCGGTGCCGCTCCTGAGCGTCCCGCTCGAGGCTCTCGGCCCGGGCCCGCGCGTCACTGGTGATCTGCTCAGCCTGGCGGCGCGCCTTGCCCAGGATGTCGTCGGCCTCGCGCCGGGCCCGGCCCAGCGTCTCGTCGGCCTCACGCCGGGCGTCGGCGATCGCCTGGTCGGCGGTCTGCTGCGCCAGCGCGAGCACGCGGGCGGCCGTGTCCATGTTGTCCTCGACCGGCATCATCCGCGGGGGCTCAGGCATCCGCTCCGGCTCCGGCGGCCGTGACGGCTCCGGCGCCATCATGTCAGAGCCCGGGTCGCCGAGCGGCGAGCTGAGCGCGGACATCGGAACCTTGCCGCCGCGCAGGCTTTCCGCCAGCTTGGCCCGGAGCTCTTCGTTCTCCTGGATCAGCCGGTCCAGCTCGACCTCGACCTCGTCGAGGAAGGCGTCAACCTCTTCCTCGTCGTAGCCGGGCCGGAGCCTGGTGGTACTGAACTGCTTGTTCCGCACATCCGCGGGCGTCAGCGGCATGTTGTCTCCTCGGCACGCTTGAACGGTGTTCCTGTCGGACGCTACCCGTATCAGAGCAGCTGCACGGCCTGCATCGCGAAAATGACCGCGAAGAAGAGCACCATGAAGCTGAGGTCCAAGGCCACAGTACCGAGCCGGAGCGTAGGTATGTACCGCCTTAGCAATCTCAGCGGGGGGTCGGTCGCTGTGAAAATGATCTCAGCGACGACGAGCACGGGGCCGTGCGGGGCCCAGGACCGGGAGAACGCCTGTATCCAGCTGAGGACCAGCCTCCCAAGCAGGAACACGAGATATATCGTCAGTACGTAGAACAGAACGATCTTTACAATCGCCACATCCCTGCCCTGCCTCCACGGACCCCGGGATGACCATGACGGGCCGTTGCCACGCGCCCGTCACCGAGCGTGTTCACTAGTGCGCGTTAACTCTGGTTGAAGAACCCTCGTTCAGCTATCCGCGCCTTGTCCTCCGCCGTCACCTCGACGTTGGCGGGACAGAGCAGGAACACCCTGTTGGTCACCCGGTCGATGCTCCCATGCAGCCCGAAGATCAGCCCTGCGGCGAAGTCGACGAGCCGCTTCGCGTCACTGTCGACCATCTCAGTCAGGTTCATGATCACCGGAGTGCCCTCACGGAAATGCTCTCCGATGGTACGGGCTTCATTGTACGTGCGTGGGTGCAACGTGGTGATCCGTGCCAGGTCGGCGGTGGGGATGGGCACCGGCACCGCGGACCGGGGGGCGGGCGCTTCGGCCGCGAACTCGGCCCGGCCGCTGGGCACCGGCCGGTCCGGCTCCGCCTCATCCTGGTCGAGGGGCTCACCGTATTCGTCGTACTCCGCATAGGAGTCGTAGCCGTCGTCATAACGCGGATCGTCCTCGACAAGGCCGAGGTAGACCGCCATCTTGTGCATCGCGCCGGCCATCGGTCAGCCCTCCGTACATCTGTCGCGCAGCCCCGCTGCGTCGGACATTACCTGACGTAGCCCGGCCGGCCGCCGAGCAACGCCGTACCGACCCGTACGTGTGTCGCGCCTGCCGCGATGGCGTCTTCCAGGTCACCGCTCATCCCCGCCGAGATCATCTCCGCCCCCGGGTACGCCGCCCGGACCTGCGCCGCGATGCGGGCCAGCCGGCCGAACGCGCCACGCGGCTCCTCCTGCTGCGGCGCCACGGCCATCACCCCGCTCAGCACCAGGCCGGGCGCACCGGCCACCGCGTCCGCCACGGCCATCACCTGGCCCGCCGGAACGCCCCCGCGCTGCGGGTCGCCGTCCAGGCTGACCTGCACCAGGCAGCGCACCGTGCGGTCGGCCCGGCGGGCCGCCGCGCCCAGCGCGGCCACCAGCCGGGGCCGGTCCACCGACTGCACCACGTCCGCGTAGCGGACCACGCTGGCTGCCTTGTTGGTCTGCAGCTGGCCGACGAAGTGCCAGGTCAGGGCGGGATGCAGGGCGGCCAGCTCGGCCGCCTTGGGCGCCGCCTCCTGGTCCCGGTTCTCCCCCACGTCACGCACGCCCAGTTCGGCCAGCAACGCCACGTCACTGGGCGGGAACGTCTTGGTGATGGCGATCAGCGTGACCTCGGCGGGGTCACGCCCCGCCGCCTGGCAGGCGGCCGCGATCCGGGCCCGGACAGCGGCCAGCGAGCTGGCCAGCTCAGCCGCGCGCCCGCCGCCCGGCGGACCGTCCGCCGTGCCGGTCACTACTTGAGGAAGTCGGGCACGTCGAGCTCGTCGTCCTCCTCGAACACGACGCTGCGGCGCCGGGTGGTGGCGGCGTCGAATACCCGGGCCGCGGTCACCGCGTCCGTCCGGGGCCGCGCCGGGAACGTCTCGGCGTGCGCCGGCCGGGGTGACGGCACGCTGTCCGCGGCCGGCTCCGGCTCGGCGGCCGGGACGGCCGCGGCATCGGCCGGCCCGGGTGCCGCGGCGGGCTCCGGCCCGGCGGCCGGCGCGCCGTCCGCCTCGGCGGCCACCACCGGCTGGCTACCCAGGCTCCAGCCACCCGCGGCCGGCGCTGGCGCAGGTTGGGCCTGCACCACCGGGGCGGGCTCGGAGGCCGGGGACGGCGTGGCGGCCGGGGCGCCGAAGTCGGCCGTGGCCGACGTCCGGTAACTCTCCGTAGCGGGCGCTGCGGGGGCAGCCCGGTAGCCGCTGGCCGACGGCGGGGCCGCGCTTCCGGCCGGGTAGCCCGCCGACCGGGCCTGGTGGCTGGCCCGCGCGCTGCCCTCGTCGAAGCCGGCCGCGATCACGGTGACCCGGACCTCGTCACCGAGCGCGTCATCGATGACCGCGCCGAAGATGATGTTCGCCTCGGGCGCGGCGGAGTTCGAGACCAGCTGGGCCGCCTCGTTGATCTCGAAGAGGCCGAGGTCAGAGCCGCCCTGGATGGACAGCAGCACGCCATGCGCCCCGTCGATACTGGCCTCCAGCAGCGGGCTGGAGATCGCCATCTCGGCCGCGGCGACACTCCGGTCGTCGCCCCGCGACGACCCGATTCCCATCAGCGCCGAGCCGGCCCCGGACATGACCGATTTCACGTCGGCGAAGTCCAGGTTGATCAGCCCGGGGGTGGTGATCAGGTCGGTAATTCCCTGGACACCGGAGAGCAGTACCTGGTCGGCCGCCTTGAACGCGTCCAGGACGCTGACGTGCCGGTCCGAGATGGACAGCAGCCGGTCATTCGGGATGACGATCAGCGTGTCCACTTCGCTGCGCAGCCGCTCGATGCCGAGCTCGGCCTGCGACGCCCGGCGCTTGCCCTCGAAACCGAACGGCCTGGTGACCACGCCAATGGTGAGCGCGCCGAGGGACCGGGCGACGTCGGCGACGATCGGCGCGCCACCGGTCCCCGTGCCGCCCCCCTCACCGGCGGTGACGAAGACCATGTCGGCGCCCTTGAGCACCTCCTCGATCTCCTCGCGGTGATCCTCGGCGGCGCGGGCACCCACTTCGGGGTTCGCGCCGGCGCCGAGACCGCGGGTGAGTTCCCGGCCGACGTCGAGCTTGACGTCGGCGTCACTCATAAGCAAAGCCTGGGCGTCCGTGTTGATCGCGATGAACTCAACGCCCTTGAGCCCTTCTTCGATCATCCGGTTCACGGCGTTGACGCCGCCCCCACCGATACCGACGACCTTGATGACCGCCAAATAGTTCTGCGGTGCTGCCACGAGGAGGGCCCTTTCCGCTCGTTTGCCTCTGTCGTGTTCCGGCTCGCCGCTATTACGGCCGGAGAGAGCGCCCTTTCCTGGATACCGCCGCCGAAACAGAAACTTCAGCAGCCCGCCGAAATACGCCCCCAATTTCTTCGGCTGGGCATCTTCCGCGATTTCCAGGGAGTCAACCCTCACTCTCAAGTTGAGATTTACAGTTATGTCATCCTGCCGATTGATACGGACAGTAGGGTTGCACGGGACCACGGTCAACTAGACACGCGCGAACTGGGCCGGCTTGTCGTCAGGACCCCCCGGCCGCCAGCCAGCCGGCGGTCGCCGCCCGGCCGCCCGGACCCGGCCGCCACGGGTCACCCGCCGGTCACCGCCGTCCCCGGCGCGCTCACGTCGTAGCGGCGGGCGTGGGTGCGCATGAGCACGGTCAGTTCCCTGGCTTTGACGGCCGGCCGGTCGGTGCCGCCCCACACGATGCTGACGCCGGACCGGAGCGTGAAGCTCACGTCGGTCGCGCTCGGCGCCCGCACCGTCGCCAGCGACCGGGACAGGAAGCGGGGCAGTTCGCGGACGATCACGGCGGCCGCGTGGACCGCGGCGCTGCCGCGCAGCGCCGCGACGGGTTCCCCGGCCGGCTGGACCAGCAGCGGCATCCCGGCCGGCGCCGTCGCGGCGGCCCGCACCGCGACGCCGTCCGCATCGACCAGTTCGTAACCCTGGCCGGTGTGCACCGCCAGTACCGGCGTGCGCTCGGTCACGCTGACCCGCACCCGGTCCGGCCACGCGATCGAGACCTGGGCCGACCGCACCTGGGGGATCTGCTCGACGCGGCGGGCGGCGGCCGCCGTGTTCACCCGGACCAGCGGCAGGCCGAACGGGATGGCCGCGGCGGCGCGCACCTGCGCCGGGCTGACCAGGTGGGTTCCGGTCACCGCGACGCCGCGGACCACGAAGAAGCGCGAGCCCAGCAGGGCCCAGGCCACCCCGGCCACGATCGCCACCGCGGCGAGCGCGAAGAACACCGCCCGCCAGGGCTGGCGCCGCCCCTGGCCAGCCTCGCCCGCCGGGGCACCGGCCGGCCCGGCGCCCCGCAGTCCGGCCGGCGGCGGCCCGGTTCCCGCGTCCAGCGTGCCCGGCGGGGCGCTGGCCGGCCGCCCCCCGGCTGGCTTGCGGCTCATCCGGCCTGGTTCCCCCGGGCCCGCAGCGCGGCGAGGATCGGCTCCCCCAGCGCCGTGACACTGCCGGCCCCCATGGTCAGGACCAGATCGCCGGGCTTGGCGGTGGCCGCCACCGCCGCCGGCGCGGCCGCGCCGTCCGGCACGAACCGGGCCTGCCCGTCCGGCACCGCCCGCGACACCAGCTCCCCGGTCACGCCCGGCTCCGGCTCCTCCCGCGCCGGGTACACGTCGAGCACGAACACCTCGTCGGCCAGCCCCAGGGCGGCGCCGAACTGGGCGGCGAAGATCCGCGTCCGGCTGAACAGGTGCGGCTGGAAGACCACGATGACCCGGCCGCCGTCGGCGATGTCCCGCGCCGCGGCCAGGTCAGCGGCCAGCTCGGTCGGGTGATGCGCGTAGCTGTCCAGCACCCGGACACCGTCCGCCTCGCCCTTCGGCTCCAGCCGCCGCCGCGCACCCCGGTAAGCGGCCAGGCCGCGGGCCGCCTGCTCCACCGGGAAGCCGAGCTCGGCGCAGGTGGCCAGCACCGCCGTGGCGTTCAGCGCGTTATGCCGTCCTGGAACGCCCAGCTGCACCCGGGTGGCCGGGCCGGCCCGGCCACCTCGAAGCTGACCGTCATGCCACACGGCGTCACCCCGGTGAGCCGGTAGTCCGCGCCCGCGGCCGCGCCGTAGCTGCGCACCCGCACCGGCCCGCCGCGGGCGGCCGCGGCCAGCGCCCGGGCCCCCGGGTCGTCGGCGCAGGCCACCAGCAGGCCGCCGGGCGCGATCCGGGCGGCGAACGCCGCGAAGGCCGCCTCGATCTCGGCCAGCCCGGCGTAGTTGTCCAGGTGGTCGGCTTCCACGCCGGTGACGACGGCCACCTCCGGGGACAGCATGAGGAACGAGCCGTCGCTCTCGTCCGCCTCGGCCACGAACAGCTCACCCTGGCCCACGTCGGCACCACGGCCGGTCTCGGCCAGGATGCCGCCGATCACGTAGGAGGGGTCCGCGCCGCACTCGCGCAGCACGGTGGTGAGCATGGCGGTCGTGGTGGTCTTGCCGTGGGTGCCCGCCACCGCCACGCCGCGGCGGCCGAGCATGACCGAGGCCAGTGCGGCCGCCCGGTGCAGCACCCGCAGCCCGCGCGCCCGGGCGGCGGCCAGTTCCGGGTTGTCCGGCCGGATCGCCGTGGACACGACCAGGGTGTCCGCCCCGTCCAAGTGCGCGGCGTCGTGCCCGACGTGCACCTGCGCGCCGAGCGCGGCCAGCTCGCTGAGCAGGCTGGACGGCGCCGCGTCGGTGCCGGACACCGGGACGCCCCGGCTCAGCATGATCCGGGCGATGCCGGACATGCCCGCGCCGCCGATGCCGGTGAAGTGCACCCGGCCCAGGTCCTCGAGCGGGACCGGCTCGGCCGGGGTTACCAGGCCCATGCCGCCCGCTCCGCTCGCCGCGTCATGCCGGGTACCCGCCCCGCCCGGGGCCGGGTCCGGGTCCGGGGCCGGGCGGGCCGCCGTACGGGCCCGGGCCCGCCGGGCCACCCGGGTACCGGTCCTGGGGGTAGGCGTCCTGGGGGTACGCACCCGGTCCGTAAGCGTCCGGGGGGTAACCCTCGTCCCGGGCGTAACCCCCATCCGGGGGGTAACCGTCGTCCGGGTAGGGATCCGGTGGGTACGGGGCCGCCTGGGCCGCGTCCCGGCCCGCCGCCCGGAGCTGCATGATCCCGATGACCTCGGCCGCCAGCCGCTCGTCGGTGTCCCGGTGGCCCATGCCCGCGGCCGCCCGCGACATGGCCGCCACGAGCTGCGCGTCCACCAGGACCGGCAGCAGGTCGGAGCGGATCCAGTCGGCGGTCATGTCGGCGTCGGCCACGATCAGCCCGCCGCCGGCCGCCTCGATCGGCAGCGCGTTGAGCCGTTGCTCGCCGTTGCCGTGCGGCAGCGGCACGTAGACCGCGGGCAGCCCGACCGCGGTGAGCTCGGCGCAGGTCATCGCGCCGCTGCGGCAGATCGCGAAGTCGGCGGCCGCGTAGGCCAGGTCCATCCGGTCCACGTACGGCAGCGTGACGTACGGCGGCCCGCCGCGCGGCGGCGGCACCTGAACGTCGCTGCGCGGCCCGACGAGGTGCAGCACCTGGATGCCGGCCGCGCGGATGGCGTCGGCCGCGTCCAGCACCGCGTAGTTGAGCGACCGGGCCCCCTGGGAGCCGCCGGTGACCAGCAGCACCGGCAGGTCGGGCCGCAGCCCGAAGTGGGCCCGGGCCTTGTCGGCCAGCGCCAGCCGGTCCAGCGTGGCGATCTCGTGGCGCAACGGGATGCCGACGTAACGGGCGTGCGGCAGCCTGGTGCCCGGCTGGCCGGTGAACACATGCCGGGTGAACCGCGCGCCGATCCGGTTGGCCAGTCCCGGGCGGGCGTTCGCCTCGTGCACCACGATGGGCACGTGGCGGCGGCGGGCGGCCAGGTAGCCGGGGGTGGCCACGTACCCGCCGAAGCCGACCAGCACGTCGGCCCCCGCCGCGTCCAGCACCCGCCCGGCGGCGGCCACCGAGGCGTTGAGCCGCCCGGGCACGCCCATCAGCTGCGGGGTGAGCTTGCGGGGCAGCGGGACCGCCGGGATCAGCGCCAGCTCGTACCCGCGCAGCGGGACCAGCCGGGTCTCCAGGCCGCGTTCCGTGCCCAGGCACACGACGTTGATGTGCGGATCGGCCCGGCGCAGAGCATCAGCGAGCGCCAGTGCGGGCTCGATGTGGCCCGCTGTCCCCCCGCCTGCGAGTACGACGCTCATCGCCTGGCACTCCCTCTCTCACCGACGGCGCCCGGCCCCGTCCGGCTTCTCCCGCCGGCAGGCCAGGCCAAGCCAGCTTAGGGCGCGCAGCCCCACGCCGGGGCCCGCCTCGGCAAGGGCCTGCGCCGCACCAGGCTCACGTTTCGCGAACGACATCAGCATGCCCAGCGCCACCATGGTCACCAGCAGCGAGGACAGCCCTTCCGAGACCAGCGGGAGCGGCACGCCGGTGATCGGCAGCAGGCCGATCACCGCGCCGATGTTGACCAGCGCCTGGCCCACGATCCAGGCGGTGGCACCACCCGCGGCCAGCCGCATGAAGGTGTCGTCCACCCGCCGGGCGATCCGGAGTCCCGCGTAGGCCAGGCCGCCGTACAGGAACGTCACGCACAGCGTGCCGATCAGGCCGAGCTCCTCACCCAGGATGGCGAAGATGAAATCGGTGGTGGACTCGGGCACCCAGCCCCACTTCCCCCGGCTGGCGCCGAGCCCGACGCCGAACCAGCCACCCGAGCCGAGTGCCCACTTGCCCTGGATGGATTGCTGGTTGGTGCCGACCGGGCTGCCGCCGGAGTGGAAGAAGCCGAACAGCCGCTCCATCCGGTACGGGGCGGCCACCATCATGGCCAGCAGGGCCAGGCCGATCATCGCCAGGATGCCGAGGAACACCCGGCCGGGCGTGCCGATGATCCACAGCAGCGTCAGGAAGATGATCAGCAGGATGAAGGTGGTGCCGAGGTCGTCGCCGAGCATGACGAGCATGGCCAGGATGCCGACCCCGGGCAGCAGCGGGATCAGCAGCTGGCGCCAGTCGGCCAGCTGGCCCAGCTTGTCCTTACGGGCCAGCAGGTCGGCCCCCCAGAGCAGGAACGCGAACTTGGCCAGCTCGGACGGCTGGAACTGGACGCCGCCGACCAGGATCCACCGCGCCGCGCCCCCGGTGGTCTGGCCGACGGCCAGCACCAGGACCAGGCCGAGCAGCGAGAGGAACATCAGCGGGTAGGCCGCCGCCCGGTACCGGCGCGGGGACGACCGGGCGGCCAGCCACATGACGGGCAGACCGATCAGCACGCCGAGCAGCTGGTGCTGCAGCCCGGACCACGGCGAGATGCCCTGCATCAGGCCCGACGCCGAGGAGGCGGACAGCACCATGACCAGGCCGAGCGCGAGCAGCAGCGTGGTCAGCCCGAGCACCAGGTAGAAGGACGTGAGCGGCCGGTCCAGGAAGCCGAGCCGGGCGGACACCCGCCCGACCGCCTGGCCCCGCCATGAGGCGGGCAGGCCGTCCGACGACGCACTCACCGCGGCGTCCTGGGTTCCCGGGCAGCGGGCATGGATCGGCTCATGATCCCAGTTTCGGCGGCCACGTCCCGCACCCTGCGGACCTCGCCCGCGTGTCGCGGTATTTCCCGGGGGGACGGCCCCCGGAGCCCCGGCCTTACTTGGGCATCCACTCGACGTAGAAGATGCCGAGCCCGAGGGCGACGAACATCGCCGAGATGAGCCAGAACCTGATCACGATGGTGGTTTCCGCCCAGCCCGCCAGCTCGAAGTGGTGCTGCAGCGGCGCCATCCGGAACACCCGTTTACCGGTCATCTTGAACGACCCCACCTGGATGACCACCGACAGCGTGATGAGCACGAACATGCCGCCGAGGATGGCCAGCAGCAGCTGCGTCTTGGTGCACACGGCCAGCCCGGCCAGCACCCCGCCGAGGGCCAGCGACCCGGTGTCGCCCATGAAGATCCGGGCCGGCGGCGCGTTCCACCACAGGAACCCGAAGCAGGCGCCGAGCACCGATGCCGCCACCACCGCCATGTCGAGCGGGTCACGCACCTGGTAGCACTGCGAAGCGAGGAAGCTGGTGCAGTCGTTGCGCTCCTGCCAGATGCCGATGAGCACGTAGGCGGCCAGCACCAGGCAGGAAACCCCGGTGGCCAGGCCGTCCAGCCCGTCGGTGAGGTTCACCGCGTTGGATGTGCCGGCGATGAGCAGCACGATCCACAGCATGAACGCGGTGACCCCGAGGGAGGGGCCGAAGTCGCGCAGGAACGACAGGTGCGCGTCGGCCGGGGTCAGGTCGTAGCCGTCGGCGAACCGCTGCTGCACGACCAGCACCGCGAACAGCGCGCCGACCACCGCCTGCCCGGCCAGCTTGGCCCCGCTGCGCAGGCCGAGGCTGCGCTGCTTGTAGATCTTGATGAAGTCGTTGACGAAGCCGACCGCGCCCAGGCCGACCATGAGCATCATCACCAGCACGCCGGAGATGGCCGGCGCGGCGCCGGTGAACAGGTTGCCGACGAAGTAGCCGATGACCGCGGCGATCACGATGACCGTGCCGCCCATGGTCGGGGTGCCCCGCTTGGTGGCGTGCCCGGCCGGCCCTTCCTCGCGGATCAGCTGGCCGTAGCCGCGCCGGGAGAAGACCCGGATGGCCAGCGGGGTCCCGAACAGGGACAGCAGCAGGGACACCCCGGCCGAGAAGAGGATGGTCCTCACGGCGCTGCCTCCTCAGCGGGCGCGGCGGCCGCTGGTTCTGCCGCCAGGGCCAGGGCGACCCGTTCCAGCCCGGCGGAACGGGACGCCTTCACCAGCACAACGTCACCGGGGGCCAGCCGGTGCCGCAGCGCGTCCAGGGCCGCGCCGGGATCGGCCGCGCTGATCAGCTCGCCACTCCAGCCGGGCACCGCCTTGGCCCCGGCCAGCATAGGCGCGGCCTCCTCGCCCACCACCACCAGCCCGGTCAGGCCGGCCTCGGCGGCGCGCCGCCCGGCCTCCTCGTGCCGGGCCGGGGACTGCGGGCCCAGCTCGTTCATGGGCCCGAGCACGGCGAAGGCGCGGCGGCCGCGGGCCATGACCGCCACCGTGTCCAGCGCCGCGGCGACCGCCTCAGGATTGGCGTTGTAGGCGTCGTTGAGCACGGTGACGCCGTCGGGCCGCTCGGTGACCTCCATCCGCCACCGGCTCCGGGGCTGTGCCGCGGACAGCCGCTCCGCGATCGCGCTGACCGGCAGGCCCAGCTCGGCGGCGATGCCCGCCGCCGCCAGCGCGTTGGTGACGTTGTGCTCCCCGTACAACCGCAGCTGAACGGCCCCCCGCCCGGAACTGCCCGCCAGCGTGAACCGCGGCCGCCCGTGGTCGTCCAGCCGGACGTCCTCGGCGCGCAGGTCGGCCGAGGCGGCGCGGCCAAAGGTCACGACCCGGGCCGGGGTCTGCCCGGCCATCGCCAGGACCCGGGGGTCGTCGGCGTTCAGCAGGGCGACCCCGTCGGCGGGCAGCGCGGCGGGCAGTTCCGCCTTGGCCCGCGCCACGCCCTCGATGCCGCCGAACTCACCCTCGTGCGCGTGCCCCACGCACAGCACCGCCCCGATCCGCGGGGGTGCGATCCGGCACAGGTAGGCGATGTGCCCGGGGCCCCGGGCCGACAGCTCCAGGATCAGGTAGCGGGTGTCCCCGGTGGCCCGCAGGACGGTCAGCGGGTGGCCGATCTCGTTGTTGTAGGAGCCGGGTGGCGCCACCGTGGGGCCGAGCGCCTCGGTCAGCTGAGCGGTCAGGTCCTTGGTGGTGGTCTTGCCCGCCGAGCCGGTGATCCCGGCGATCTGCAGCTGGGGCAGTGCGTCCGTCACGGTCCGGGCCAGCCGGCCGAGCGCCGCGGTGACGTCCGGCACGTAGATCGCAGGGACGCCGCACGGGCGGCTGGCCAGCACCCCGGCGGCGCCGGCCGCCGCCGCCGCCGCGGCGAAGTCGTGCCCGTCCACCCGGCTGCCGGGCAGCGCGGCGAACAGGGACCCCGGGCTGACCTGCCGCGAGTCGATGACCACCGGGCCGGTGACCCGGGCGAGCGGGTCGGGCAGCGCGCCGGCGTCACCGCCGGTGGCCTCGGCGATGGCGCCGAGCGTGAGCGGGATCACTCGTCCTCCTGCCTGGTCCGGGCGGCGTCCCGCCCGCCACGGTGAGCCGTCGCGTCGGCCAGCGCGTCCGCCGCGACCTCGCGGTCGTCGAAGGGGATCACGGCGCCGCCGGCGTACTGCCCGCGCTCGTGGCCCTTCCCGGCCACCAGCACGATGTCACCCTTGCCGGCCCCGGCGATGGCCAGCTGGATGGCGGCCGCCCGGTCCGGCTCGATGATCACCCGGCCCCGTTCCCCCGGCGGCACGCCGAGCACCCCGGCCAGCATCTCCGCCAGGATCGCCAGCGGATCCTCCGACCGCGGGTTGTCGCTGGTGAGGATGGCCAGGTCGGCGAGCGCCGCGGCGGCCGCGCCCATCAGCGGCCGCTTGGCCCGGTCCCGGTCGCCGCCGCAGCCGAGCACGATGGCCAGCCGGCCCTGGGTGACCGGCCGCAGGCTGCGCAGCACCGCCTCGACCGCACCGGGCTTGTGCGCGTAGTCCACCAGGA
The DNA here is from genome assembly GCA_963837515.1 of uncultured Actinomycetes bacterium. Classification (GTDB taxonomy): domain Bacteria; phylum Actinomycetota; class Actinomycetes; order Streptosporangiales; family Streptosporangiaceae; genus RYN-230. Next base: position 1,029,951 of record CAWINT010000002.1, on the reverse strand, counting down.
CGGTGAAGTCCTGGCCCCGGTCCACCCGCTCCAGGCGGCCGGGCACCCCGGGGCAGGCGGCCACCCCGGCCACCGCGGTGCCCAGGCCGATCCCCGCCTCGACCAGGGCCACGATCGCGCCCAGGGCGTTGGCCACGTTGAACGGGCCGGGCAGCGCCACCGAGGCGTCCGCAGCCACGCCTCCGGGTCCGATGACCCGGAAGGTGCTGCCGTCAGCTCCGCTGCGGACGTCGGTGGCGCGCCAGCCGGCGCTCTCGTCCCCCGCGGCCGAGCAGGTGGTGACCGGTATCCGGGCCCGGGCGGCCAGCTTACGGCCCCACGGATCGTCGATGTTGACCACGCCGAGCCGGGCGAAAGACGGGGTGAACAGGCTGGCCTTGGCGGCGAAGTACTCGTCCATGCCGGCGTGGAAGTCCAGGTGGTCCTGGGACAGGTTGGTGAAGATGACCACGTCGTAGGAGGTGCCGGTGACCCGGCCCAGGGCGAGTGCGTGGCTGGACACTTCCATGGCCGCTGCGGTCACCCCGCGGCGCACCATCCGGGCCAGCAGCGCCTGCAGGTCGGTGGCCTCGGGAGTGGTCAGCGCGGCGGCGCTGACCTCGCCGGCGACCCGGGTCTCCACCCCGCCGGCCAGCCCGGTCAGGTGGCCGGCCTGCCGCAGCCCGGACTCCAGCAGGTAGGTTGTGGTGGACTTGCCGCTGGTCCCGGTCACGCCGAGGAGCAGCAACCGGGTGGAGGGGTCCCGGTACACCCAGGACGCCACCTCGCCCAGCCGCGCGCGCGGGTCGGCCACCACGAACACCGGCAGCCCGCAGTGCGCGGCCAGGCTCTTGCCGTCCTGGTCGGTGAGCACCGCCACCGCCCCCGCATCCGCGGCCTTCTCGCAGAAGGCCGCGCCGTGGTGCCGGCTGCCCGGCAGCGCGGCGTACAGGTCCCCGGCCCGGACCTGGCGTGAGTCATGGGTCACCCCGGAGACCAGCACCGGGCCGCCCGGCCCGGTGAACGGATCCGGCCCGGCCCGCCCGGTGCTAACCCCGAGCAGCATGGCCAGCTCGGACAGCGGACGCGGCGGGACGTCGCGTTGGTACGCAGGCGCAGGCACGGGCCGAGGTTACCTCTGATCACGGCGCCGTGAGCCGGACGCCCGGACGCTTGCCCCCATCGGGCGGTATGTGCAGGGTGGTCAAGGCGAACTTCATCACCTTCCCGAACACCGGGCCGGCCACCATGCTGCCGTAGTAGCCCCCCTTCCGCGGGTTCTGCACGTTGACCGCGACCACCAGCTGTGGGTCGTTCGCCGGGGCGACGCCGATGTAGCTCGACCCGTACAGGCACAGGGAGCAGCGGGAGCTGGAGATCTGCGCGGTTCCGGTCTTGGACGCGACCGAGTATCCCGGGATCAGGCCCCACGGCTCGGCCCCGTTGACCGCGTCCAGGTACGGCACCTGCTGCAGCATCGCCATCAGCTGGTGCGCGGTGCCAGCCGAGATGACCCGGTGGCTGGCCGGCTTCGGGGCGGCCACGAACCGGCCGCTGGCCCAGGTACGGCCGGCCACGATGGTCGGGTCCACCCGCACCCCGCCGTTGGCGATGGTCGCGTACACGCTGGCCATCTGGACCGCGGTGACCGCGACCCCCTGGCCGAACGCCATCGTGTAGCGCAGGTCACCCCACGTGCCGGGCCGGTACAGGATCCCGTTGCTGCCGTTGGGCAGGCTCGGCACGGTAGGTGACCCGATGCCGAACTTCCGGAAGTAGTCGTACTGCACCTGCGGGCTGATGCGCTGGGCCACCTGGACCATGCCGACGTTGGAGGACCGCACCAGGATCCCGGAGACGGTCAGGTGCTCGGCCTGGTGGTAGTCGGCGTCGTGGAAGGTGAAGCCATGCCAGTTGATCTGGTACGGCACGGTGTAGGCGCTGTCCGGGGTCTGCCCGCCGCGCTCCAGGGCGGCCGCCACCGTGATCACCTTGGCCGTGCTGCCCGGGTCGAACACGTTGGTGACCGGCATGTCCACGGTGCTGGCCACGCTGGCCGGGTGCGCCGGGTCGAACGACGGCGCCTGGGCCATGGCGAGGATGCGGCCGGTGCTGGGCTGCATGACGACCACCGTGCAGCTGTCCGCGTGGGTCTGCTGGACCCGCTGGGCGCAGGCCTGCTCGGCTTCCCACTGCAGGCTGGCCAGGATGGTCAGCCTCAGGCTGGCGCCGGGCACCATCGTCCGGCCGTTCTGGCCCGCCACCGGGATCGGCTGGCCGTTCGTGCCGATCTGGGTGGCCTGCTGGCCGTCCTGGCCGGCCAGCACGCGGTTGTAGGACTGCTCGACGCCCGCCTCGCCGGTCAGGTCACCGTCGCTGGCGGTATTGGTGAAGCCGACGACGTTCGCGGCCAGCTGCCCGTTGGGGTACACCCGCGCGTAGGACGGGGTGAGGGTGATGCCGGGCTCGTTCAGCGCGCTGATCCGGGTGGCGGCCGCCGCCGGGGCCTTCTGCTTGAGCACCACGTACTGCGGCGAGGTGGGATGCTGCAGCTTGGCCAGGATCGCCGCGGGCGTCATGCCGAGCGGCCCGGCCAGCGCGCTGGCCACCGAGGTGAACGACGAATGGGCTTTGACGATGGTCGGCGGGTCGGCGGTCACCTGATCGACCTGGACGGTCATCGCCAGGGTGGTGCCGTCGGCGGTGCTGATGGACCCGCGTGGCGCCGGGACCAGCGTGGTTTTCAGCCGGTACGTGTCGCCGATGGCCCGGTAGGACCCCCCCTCGAGCACCTGCACCTGGATGAGCCGGCCCGCCACCAGGGAGAGCGCGAAGGCGGCGCACAGCATCGCGATGCGCACCCGGCGCCGCGGGCTGCCCAGGGCCAGTGTGGCCCGGCGGGCCGCGGCCCGGCGCGGCGGCCGGCGGCCAGGCCGGCCACCCGGGGCACCCCCCCGGCCCGCGGCCTGCTTCCCCCGGTCCACGCCGCGGCCAGCCCGGTCATCGGCGGTGACGAGGCGCAGCGGGCGCTGGCCCCGGCCGCTGGGCGGCCGGCGGCCCAGGCCCGGCCGCTGGGCGCGCTCCGCCCAGCTGTCGCCGCGCGGGCCAGCGGCACCGTCACGCGCCCGGCCGGACGGCGGGCGGCGCGGCCCGGCTCCGGCGGGCGGCCGCCCGCCGGCTCGCGGGCCGCCCCGGCGGCCCGGGCCGTCGCCCTGACCGCCTCGGCGGCCCGGCCCGTCGCCCTGACCGCCCCTCACGGAACATATCCGGGCACGGCCGGGACACCGGGCTCGGTGGCCGGCTGGCTGACGATCCGGCCGGTCCGCAGGTTCAGGAAGGAGGTCAGCGGCGGAGCGACCATGCCCAGCTGGCGCGCCCGGCTGGCGATCACCGAGGGCGCCGAATCGGTGGCGATCTGCTGCTGCAGCACCTGCACCTGCTGCTGGCGCGTGGCTTGCGCCTGCTGCAGCGAGCTGATCTCGTAGGAGCCCGAGGCGAGGACGGTGTTGATCACCAGCAGGCAGATCAGCCCGCCACCGAGCAGGCCGACCACGAGCAGGATGAACGGCGTCCGGGCGGTAGCCGCGGCCGGGCTGCCCGCCGCCACCGCGCCGGCCGGGCGCGGTACCGCCGGCCGCCGCGGCGTGGCCCCGGTGCCGCGGCCCGGGCCGGGCCGGCGATCGGGGGGCGCGGCGCGGCCGGGAACGTCCGGCCGGCCCGGCGCGCTGGGCGGCACCCGGGCCGGCCGGGCCCGGCCGGCCAGCCCCGGTGCCCCGGGCCGGCCCCGGCCCCGCGCCGCCGCACCCGTCTGCGTCTCAGTCCGCACCGCCACCGTGCCTCCCCGATATTCGCGCCATCCGGCCATCACCCGCTGCCCGGCCACTCGCCCGGGCCGGTCGGCCCGGGCTCGCGAGCCGGCACCTGATGACGCTCACTCCGCCGCCCTCCGGCCGGATCGGCGATCCCCCGTGACCGCCGCCATGTCCTGTGTGTGCTGTCCCTGCTGCTCACCGGGCCCCGCCCGGCCGCTCAGCCCGCGTTCATGCCGCTGCCCTGGTCCGTTCGGCGGCCCGCAGCCGGGCCGGGGCGGCCCGCGGGTTGCGGGCCACCTCCCCGGCCGACGGGCGCTGGGCTCCCCGGGTGAGCAGCCGGAAAGCCGGGCGGGCCGATTCCAGCGGCACCGGCAGCCCCGGTGGGGTGCGGTCGGCGGCGGCCCCCGCGAACGCCGTCTTGACCGCGCGGTCCTCGAGTGAGTGATAGGCGAGCACGACGATCCGGCCGCCGACCGCCAGCCCGTCCAGGGCGGCGGGCAGCGCCCGGTGCAGCGTGTCGAGTTCCCCGTTGACCTCGATCCGCAGCGCCTGGAAGGTTCGCTTGGCCGGGTTGCCCCCGGTACGCCGCGCCGGGGCGGGAATGGAGTCGCGGACGATCGCGGCCAGCTGGGCGGTGGAGGAAAGTGGGGCGCGGGCGCGTTCCCGGACCACCGCGTCAGCGATCCGCCGCGCGAACCGCTCCTCGCCGTACTCCCGCAGCACCCGGGCCAGCTGGCCCGCCGGGTAGGTGTTGACGACCTCGGCCGCGGTCAGCGGCCTGCTCTGGTCCATCCGCATGTCCAGCGGCGCGTCATGGGAGTAGGCGAAGCCGCGCCCGGCCTCGTCGAGCTGCGGCGAGGACACCCCCAGGTCGAAGAGGATGCCCTGAGCCCGCAGGTCGCCGTGGCGGCCCAGGATCTCCGGCAGCTGGTCGTACACCGCGTGCACCAGCGTCACCCGGTCGGCGTACGGCGCCAGCAGGCGGCGGGACTCCTCGATCGCCTGCGCGTCGGTGTCCACCCCGATGAGGCTCAGCTCCGGGTGCGCGTCCAGCAGGGCACGCGCATGCCCGGCGCGCCCCAGGGTGGCGTCCACCAGGAGGGCGCCGCGAACCTGCAGGGCAGGGGCGAACAGGGCGAGGACCTCCTCGACCATGACCGGCAGATGCCCGGCTGCCGAGCCGCCCATCGGACCCCCTCTCACCCCGTCGACCGGCCCTGCGATGCGGCGGGCGGCGTGTCTGCCCGTGTGCTCCCGGCCAGGCCCCCATCCGCGCGGTGCGCGGGCCCGCGTCCCCTGGCGCCGGGGAAGTGGCGCCAGCCGACGTGGTGCCCAGGCGCGGGTGGGAGGCCTCGCCGAGCATGCGGTACCGGTGGGCCCGGCACCGCTCACAGCACTCCTGGCAGAACCTCCTCCGACGCCGCGGAGAAGGCATCCTCCTGCTCCGCCAGGTAGGACTCCCAGCCCTGGGAGTCCCAGATTTCCAGGCGCGTGTTAGCGCCGATGACCACGCAGTCACGGGTCAACGTCGCGTATTCACGCAGGCCAGGGGGGATGGTGATCCGGCCCTGCTTATCGGGGATCTCGTCGGACGCGCTGGCGAAGAAGACCCGGCTGTAGTCCCGCACCTTCTTCGCGGTCACCGGCGCGGTGCGCAGCTCGTCCGTGATGCGGCCGAACTCGGCGACTGGGAAGACGTACAGGCAGCGTTCCTGGCCTTTCGTGATCACGAGCCCTCCAGCGAGTTCCTCGCGGTACTTGGCAGGCAGGAACAACCGGCCCTTCTCGTCGAGGCGCAGCGTGTGAGTGCCCAGGAACACAGGCCCTCACCTCCACCCTCGGAGTAGCGTGCCCCACGGCCCTCCACTGTACTCCACATTCCCCCACCGTCAACGTCTCATGCCTCCACCCTTCCCCACTTCTGCCCCGAATTTGCAGGTCAGCCGGATGGAGCAAAGGGGAGCGGGTAGTGGGTGCGGCAGCCACCGGGCCAGCTGCGGTACCGCCTTCGCCCACCGCTTGCGCCAGGACGTACTGTCAGTACGCAGTGTTGGTCCGGGGCCCCCGGATCGCCCGGGATCAACACCGCGTGGGTTGCGGACGGCCAACCGACAAGGAGGACCAGGGTGGTCGTGGAGATGGGCACCGGCGCCGGGCGGTCGCTGGATGACCTGGTCGGGATCGCGCACCGGATCGGCAGCGCCATCGAGTCCGTGATCGAGGGCAAGCCCGGCGCGGTCCGGCTGGCGCTCACCGTCCTGCTGGCCGAGGGGCACGTGCTGATCGAGGATGTCCCCGGGGTCGGCAAGACGATGCTGGCCAAGGCCCTGGCCCGGTCCACGCACTGCTCGGTGCAGCGCATCCAGTTCACCCCGGACCTGCTGCCCAGCGACATCACCGGGGTCAGCGCCTTCAACCAGGAGCGGCGCGAGTTCGAGTTCAAGCCCGGGCCGGTCTTCGCCAACATCGTCGTCGGCGACGAGATCAACCGGGCGTCACCCAAGACCCAGTCCGCGCTGCTGGAGTGCATGGAAGAGCGGCAGGTGACGGTGGATGGCACCAGCTACCCGCTGGAGCCGCCGTTCATGGTGATCGCCACCCAGAACCCGGTCGAGATGGAAGGCACCTACCCGCTGCCGGAGGCGCAGCGGGACCGGTTCACCGCCCGGATCCTGATGGGCTACCCGAGCGCCGAGGCCGAGCTGGCCATGCTCGACCTGCACGGCTCGGCGTCGCCGCTGGACTCGCTGGAGCCGGTGGCCAGCGCCGCCGATGTGCGCGACCTGATCACCGCGGTGCGCCGGGTGCACGTGGCGGACACGCTCAAGGAGTACGTGATCACCCTGGTCAACGCGACCAGGTCCGCGCCGGAACTGCGGCTCGGCGCATCGCCGCGGGCCACCCTGCACCTGCTGCGGGCCAGCCGGGCCCGGGCGGCGCTGGACGGGCGGGACTTCGTGCTGCCCGACGACGTGCAGGCGCTGGCGGGCCCGGTGCTTGCGCACCGGCTGCTGCCGACGGCGGAGGCGATGATGGAGCGCCAGCTGCCGGACCAGGTCATGGCGGGGCTGGTGGACCGGATCCCGCTGCCACGGCTGAGGTGACCCGGCGGCATGCCGCGGCCTGACATACCGTAGAAGGACAGGGCGGAGAAGGGGCCGGGATGCGGGCGCTGTTCGCCGGTTTCACCACGCGTGGCAAGTCGTTCCTGGCGGCTGGCCTGACCGTGGCTGCGTTCGGGCTGGGTCTCGGCGAACGCGCGCTGCTGTCCATCGGGACGGTCCTGGTGGTGCTGCCGATGCTCGCCGCCCTCGCCACCAGCCGGGCCCGGTACCGGATCCGCGCTACCCGCCGCCTCACCCCGCCGCGGGTAGCGGCCGGGCAGAACGCCCTGGCCGGGCTGCGGCTCGAGAACGTGTCCCGGCTGCCCACCGGCCTGCTGCTGGCCGAGGACGGGCTGCCCTACCCACTGGGCTCCCGGCCCCGCTTCGTCCTGGAACGGATCGAGCCCGGCGGCTGGCGTGAGCTGAACTACCCGGTCCAGTCCGAGAGCCGCGGCCGGTACACCATCGGGCCGCTGCAGATCCGGGTGGCCGACGCGTTCGGCCTGGTCGAACTCACCCGCTCGTTCGCGGCGGTGAGCACGCTGATAGTGACGCCGCCGGTGATCCCGCTGCCGCCCATGCCGCTGGCCGGGAGCTGGCAGGGCGAGGGCGGCGGCCGGGCCAGGACCGCCGATGCCGCCGGGGAGGACGACGTGATCCCGCGGACCTACCGGGACGGCGATGAACTGCGCCGGGTGCACTGGCGGTCCACCGCCCGGCACGGGGAGCTGATGGTGCGCCGGGAGGAGCAGCGCTGGCGGAACCGGTCCGTGCTGCTGCTCGACACCCGGGCCCGGGCGCACAGCGGAACCGGGCCGGGGTCCTCCTTCGAGTTCGCGGTGAGCGCGGCGGCGTCGGTGGGCATCCATCTGGCCCGGAGCGGGATCGACGGCCAGCTGCTCACCCCGGACGGGCCCGCTACCGCGCCCGGCCCGTTCGAGGACGCGCTGCTGGATTCGCTCGCGGTGGTCAAGCACGCCCGGCAGAGGAGCCTGAGCCGCGGCCTGGATCTCGCCCCGGGCGGCACCGGCGGCCTGTTCGTGCTGGTGGCCGGGCGGCTGTCCGCGGCCGAGGCACGGCGGCTGGCGGCGGCCCGGCGGGACCCGGGGCCGGCCGTCGCCCTGCTGCTGGCGGTGTCCACCTGGGCGGGCCCGGGGGCCAGCGACGAGGAGACGCCGCCCGCGGCGGCCGTGCTGCGGACGGCCGGCTGGCGGGTGGCCGTGGTGACCGCCGGGACCCCGCTGGCCGTGGCGTGGCAGGGGCTGCGCTACGGGGCGGATCTGCCCAGCTTCCGGCCCGGCCCGGACGGTGACCTGGGCCGCCCGGCCGCGGTGGCGGCGCCCGCCCAGGAGGAGACCCCATGAGCCACCGGCTGACGGTGACCGCCGCCCTGGCCACGGTGGCCGCGGCGCTGTCGCTCTACCCCGTGGTGAGCGGGGGCCAGTGGCTGTGGGCGGGGATCGGCGCGGTGGCGGTGGCCGCCGCGGTCGGCACCCTGACCCGGCTGCGCACCCTGCCCGTGGCCGGGTGCGCCGCGATCGGGCTCGCCGCCGTCCTGGGCTACCTGAACCTGGTGTTCGCCAGCGGGCTCTCGTTCGGCGCTGTCCTGCCGACCCGGGCTTCGCTCGGCCTGCTGTGGTCGCTGGCCGGCCAGGGGCTGGCCGAGACCGCGCGGTTCGCGCCCCCCGCACCGGCCAGCCCGCCCATCCTGCTGCTCACCGTGGCCGGGATCGGCATCGTGGCGGTGGCCACCGACCTGCTCGCGGTCCGGCTGCGCCGGCTGGCCGTGGCCGGCCTCCCCCTGCTGGTGCTGTTCTGCGAGCCGCTCACTACCAGCGCGCACCAGGGACCGCTGGGAGCGATGACCGTCTTCGCCCTGGGGATGGCGGGCTACCTGGCCCTGCTCGCCGCAGACAGCCGGGAACGGCTCCGGGTCTGGGGCCGGCTGGTGACGGTGTGGCAGCGCGCCGGCACCCCGGTTACGCCGCCGGGCGGCCCGAACACCCGGGCCCTGGCCGCGACCGGCCGGCGGGTCGGGCTGGCCGCCGTGGTGCTCGCGCTGTTCATCCCGCTGCTGGTTCCGGGCCTGCGGAATCACAAGCTCTTTTCCGGTTCGCCGGCCACCGGCTCTGGCGGCCTGGTGGCGCTGCCCGACCCGCTGGTGCAGATGAACAGCCAGCTGCGCCGCGCCGCCCCGCAGCCGGTGCTGACCTACCGCACGTCCGACCCGGACCCGCAGTACTTCCAGGTGTACGTGCTGAACCGGCTCAGCCCGCAGACCTGGACGCTGACCCCGGAGCGGGGCGTGCCGATGCCGGGCGGACGGCTGCCGGCCGCGCCGGGGCTGAGCCGCGCGGTGCCGAGCGTCACCGAGCACGCCCAGGTCACGCTGGCGCGCAGCCTCACCGGCGGCGGGCACACGGCGAGCTTCCTGCCGCTGCCCTACCCGGCGCGTACCGTGACGGCGCCCGGCAGCTGGCGCGCGGACCCGAAGACGCTGACCATGTTCTCGGCGCAGAGCCTGGCCGGCCTGAGCTACACGGTCACCAGCCGGGAGGTCACGCCGTCCGACGGGCAGCTGCAGCGGGCCGGGGCCATCCCGGGCAGCATCGCGCAGAACTACCTGTACGTGCCCGCGGTGTTCCTGCCGCTGGCCCGGCTGGCGGAGCGGGTGGCCCAGGGCCAGACCACGAGCTACGGCGAGGCGGTGGCCCTGCAGCGCTGGTTCACCGAGTCCGGCAAGTTCCATTACTCGCTGGAGGTCGGCGGGCCGGCCACGGCCCAGGCGCTGATCCGGTTCCTGACCACCGACCGGCGCGGCTACTGCCAGCAGTTCGCGTTTGCCATGGCCGTGCTGGCCCGGCTGCTCGACATCCCTTCCCGGGTGGCCGTGGGCTACACAGCCGGCACGCCGCTGGGCCACGGCCGCTGGGAGGTGCGCACCAGCGACGCGCACGCCTGGCCGGAACTCTACTTTGCCGGCGTAGGCTGGCTGCGCTTCGAGCCGACCCCGTCCGGGTCGGATGGCCAGGCAACGGCGCGGCAGCCCGGCTACTCGCTCCCCCCGGTGCTGGCCGCGCCGTCCGGGGGGGTGGCGGCACCGACCCCGGCGGCCACCACGGGCCCCGGCCGCAGCAAGGCCGGAACCGGCCCGCTGGCCAAGCTGGAGCACCTCGGCGGCCCCACCTCGGGCCGGGGGGCCGGGCGCGGCGCGTCCTGGCCACTCGGGCTGACCCTGGCCGCCATCGCCCTGGTGCTGCTGAGCACCCCCCGCCTGGTCCGGACGGCGAGCCGGCGCCGCCGCTGGCGGCGGGCCGCCGGTGCTGCGGCGGCGGCCGAGGCTGCCTGGCTGGAAACGCTGAATGACCTGGCCGACTACCGGGTCGAGTGGTCGCCCAGTGAGTCGCCGCGGGCACTCGCGCGCCGGATCAGCACCGCGCTGCGCCTGGAACCGGCCGCCGCCGCGGCGCTGCGGCGGATCGCAGCCGCCGTGGAGCGGGCCCGCTACGCGCGGGAACCAGCCGCCGCCGCGGGCCTGCAGGCCGACACCAGGCTGGTCAGGCGGGCGCTGGCGAGCCGGCTGGGCTGGGCCGCACGCGGGCTGGCCTGGCTGCTGCCCGCCTCGGTGCTGGCCCCGGCCCGCAGCGGGGCCACTCAGCTGCTGGACGTGTTCGGCTGGCTCGATGTGGCCGGGCACTGGCTGGCCCGCTGGCCGCGGGCGGGAGCCCGGCGGCCCCGGGCCGAAGCCTGATCGGGCCTACCGGTCCTGGCCAGGGGGCTGGGCCTACCGGTCCCGCTCCTGGCGGCGCCGCCAGCGCTCCTCCATGCGCTCCATGAACCCGGTGCGCGGGCGGGCGGGCCGCAGCCGCCGGTCGCGGGCCGGGTGGCCACGGCCGGCCGTGCCCCCGGACATGTGCCGCCAGCTGGACAGCGCCCACATCGAGCAGGCCAGCATGACCACGAAGCCCGCCACGCCAACCACGGTGAGCTTGGAGATCACGCCCGCCAGCAGCAGGCCGACGCCCAGCAGGAAGCCGACCGCCGCCTCGATCACCCGGCGCTTGTAGTGCACCCGGGGATCCTTGGCCCGCACGGCCTGCGCGAACTTCGGATCCTCGGCATAGAGCGCACGCTCGATCGCGTCGAGCTGACGCTGCTCGTGCTCAGACAGCGGCACGGCGCCTCCCATGAAACCTTGCGCGCGGGGACGGGTGCGATGACTTCATCTCACGGTCCAGGGTCTTGCTACTTCAAGAATACGAGCCCAGCCGCGTTGGGTGAAAGGGTAGTGGGACGGTAAAGGCCGGCGAGGCCACTGCGGGTGGCCCGGTGCGACGGCGCGGCTGCCACGCCCCTCCCCCCGGGGTGCCGGAAGCGGCCCAAACGGGCGTTCGAATTGGTGATGCTAAACGCCACCATATCAGCCGTCGTCCGGCTGGCCTGGTGGCGTTCCGGCGGGCGACCCGGTCACCAGCGCGGCCGGGTGCACCGCCCCGGCCCCGAACCGGCCGATGATCCGGTCCAGGGCGCGCTCGGCATCCCGCCAGCCCGCGGCCCGCTCGCCGAAGGCGAGTTGGCTGGCCGCGCGGGAGGCCGGGATGAGCCCGCTCGCGCGCACCCCCACCAGCCGCAGCCGGGCCCGTGAGTCCAGGCCCGAGCAGCTGTACAGGGCGCAGGCGGTGGCGTAGATGGTACGCGCCACGTCGGTCGGCTCCGGCAGCGTGCGCGACCGGGTGATCGTGGTGAAGTTGGCCAGCCGGAGCTTGAGCACCACGGTGCGGGCCACCGCACCAGCGCTGCGCAGGCCGCGCGCGGTCCGCCCGGACAGCCGGAGCAACTCGCGGCGGATCACCTCGGGGTCGTCCACGTCAGCCGGGAACGTCTCCTCCGCCCCGATGCTCTTCTCCGGCACCCGGCTCACGACCGGGCGGTCGTCCCGGCCCCAGGCCAGCGCGGCCAGATGGGCACCGGCCGCGGCGCCGAGTTCGCGCTGCAGCGTAGCCACCGGGATCTCCGCGATGTCCCGGACGGTGCGCAACCCCAGCCGGGCCAGCACCTGCCCGGTCTGCTCGCCCACCCCCCACAGGGCCGAGACCGGCAGCGGGTGCAGGAAGGCGAGGACGCCGTCGGCCGGGACGACCAGGAGCCCGTCGGGCTTGCACCGGGCCGAGGCCAGCTTGGCGACGAACTTGCCGGACGCCACGCCCACCGAGCAGGTGATGCCCTGCTGATCGGCGATCGTGGCCCGGATCAGCTGCCCGATGGCGGCCGGCGGCCCGAGCCGCCGGATCGCCCCGGACACGTCGAGGAAGGCCTCGTCCAGGGCGAGCGGCTCCACGTCCGGGGTGACGGCCCGGAAGACCTCCATGACCTCCCGGGAGACAGCGGCGTAGCTGGCGTGCCGCGGCGCGATGAACACCGCTTGCGGGCACAGCCGCCGGGCCCGGGTCACCGGCATGGCCGAGCGCACCCCGAAGGCCCTCGCCTCGTAGGAAGCCGACAGCACCACCCCGCGGCTGGCGGTGGCTCCCACGATCACCGGCCGGCCAGCCAGATCCGGGCGGTCCCGGATCTCCACGCTCGCGTAGAACGCGTCCATGTCCACGTGCAGGATGGGGCAGCCCGCGTCGGGCAACTGGCCCGCTTTCACCGGTACCCCAGCACGTGGAACTGGGCGGCGACATCGTGGAACGCGGGGTGCGTGGACGCGGCCTGCTCCAGGGCCAGCAGGGCATCGGCCGCCCCCGGGTCCGCGTCGGCGAACGAGCCGGGCACCAGATCAGAGAACACCCGGATGCCATGCGCCGCGCCGGGCCGCAGCCCGGCCGCCTCGATCAGCCCCACCACCTCGGCCAGGGTGAACCGGCGCGGCGCGGGCGCCCCCGCCGCGCCCCCGGCCGTCGGCGCCGCGGCGGTCACCGCCGCGAGCAGCCGCCGGGCCTCATCGAACCGGCCCGCCAGCGCCCGGTGCAGCACCGCCGCCACCGCACTGCTGGCCAGGACGCTCACCGCGCCGCCGGGGCGGAGCACGCCGGCCACCGCGGCCATCGCCGCCGCGGGGGCGTCCACGTACTCCAGCACGCTGTGGCACAGCACCAGGTCGGCGCCATCCGGGCCGGCCAGCGCGGCCAGGTCGCTGACCTCGCCCTGTACCGCCCGCAGCGGCACCGCCATCTCGGCCGCCCGGCGCTGCGCGGCGGCCAGCGAGTCCGGGCTGGGGTCCAGCACCGTGACGGTGTGCCCCTGGCCCGCCAGCGGCACGGCGAAACCCCCGGTCCCGCCGCCGGCATCGACGATGTCCAGCCGGGACCGCCCGGTCTCGGCGACGAGCCCGGAGATCACCGCGTGCAGGATGTCCCGGACCACCACGGTCCGGGCGTCGGCGTAACTGCCGGGCCGCCGGGACGGCCCGGCGCCCCGGTCCGGCGCGGCCGCCTGGCCGGCCGGATCCGGCACCGGGCCGGAGGCCGCGAGCGGTGCCCGGGCCGCCAGGCCGGCCTGCCCGCCCGGCCCCGGCCCGCTGTCACGATCGCTGGTCACGGCCACCCTCCTCGCGCTCACCCCGGCACCAATGTAGTGCGGAGGGCCGACAAACCCCGGCCTTACCCGGCGGCTGGGCGCCTTACCCGGCGGCGGCTGCGCCGGGCCGCCCGGGTGCGCCCGGCCCCGGCCGCCCGGGGCAAGGCGGTAAATCCGCGATGGCGCGGCGGCGAATCCGCGATTAGCAGCACGGTTGCTGGGGACATCTAAGCCAGATGGTGCAGCCCGCGCCCACCGGGACGAGCGGGCCACCGCCGGGCGGGAAAACCCGGTGGCCGGCCGCACCGGCTGCACCGCGCGGGCACCGGATGACCGGCTTTGTCCCTGGGCCGGATCAGCGGGGCTGGAGGTCAGTGACGACATGACGGTCCGGGCGGCGTCAGTTCCCCGGGAACTGGTATACGCGCAGGTCAGCAACTCGGGAACCTGCGAATTCGCGCAGTGTTCGCTGCGGGAATGGTCATCGATAGCCAAACTGGTCTCACATGCCCGGCGCATCGCCTAGGCTCCCCCCCATGGTCGAGCACCTGGAGCTCCCCCACCCGCTGCGCATGATCCGCTGTACTGGGCTGAGCCTGAGCGAATCCCTGGGCCTCCCGCTCGCGGCGTACTTCCTCGGCGTCTGGCTGGGCGGCCAGGCGGTGGGCCTGCTGGCGGCGGCCGGCGCGATCTGGCTCACCGCGCTGATCCGCAAGATCGTTTCTGGATCGGTGCCCAGCCTGCTGACGATCTCCGCCATCGTGCTGACCCTGCAGACCGCGCTGGTCCTGGCCACCGGCCAAATGTGGATCTTCCTGCTCCAGTTCCCGCTGGGCTACCTGGCCATGTTCATCTTGTTCGCCCGGACCGCCCGCGGCCCCAACCCGATCGTGGCCAAGCTCGCCGCCGAGGTGGTGGCGCTGCGCCACCCGACCCAGCTCCCGGCCCTGCACCGTTTCTTCCAGGGCGCCACCTGGCTCTGGGCCGGCATCTTCCTGCTCCTCACCGCGGGCCTGGGCATCATGATGGTGACCGAGACGGCCAGCACATTCATGATGTTCTCCACGGTGGCGACGGTCGCCGGCACGGTCGCGGGCATCGGCGCGTCGGTGCTGTGGTTCGTGTCAGTCGTCCGCCGGCAGGGCCTGCGGGTCACGTTCGCCGCCGCCTGACTCTGCTAGCCGGGGGGCGGCCCCCGGCTAGCCCGCGCATTCGCCGGCTCGGCTGAGGACCCGCCTCCGGCGGGGCCTCCCCTCCCCGGCGAACTCGAAGCCCGAAACGGCGCTGGACGGTCGTTAGGCGGTCACGGCTGTGCCTAGCCGGGGGAACGGCTCGGTGGAAAAGATCACCTCGACCGGGACCTCGAAGTGCGCGGCGATCCGCAGCGCCAGGTACAGGCTCGGGCTGTACTCGCCGCGCTCCAGGTAGCCGACCGTCTGGTAGTGCACGCCGAGCGCGTCAGCCAGCTCGCGCCGGGAGATCCCGCGCTCGGCCCGCAGCATCGCGATCCGGTTATAGATGAGCTCACTGCTCATATTCCCCGCATCGCTTTCTCGCGGCGGGCCGCGACCTTCGAGCCGGACTCGCGGCGCGCCATCCGGCGCAGCACTACCGGCGCCAGCACCAGCCCCGCGATTGCCCACGCGGACAGGACGCCGAACGTGGCCAGGTGCCGCCACGAGTGGCCGATCTCCACCGCCGCCATCGCGTTCGGCAACAGCGCGGAACGCATCCCCAGCCCCAGCCAGTACGTCGGGAACACCTGCCCGGTCCATTGCAGGAACACCGGCAGGTGCGTGATCGGGTAGAAGATGCCGGAGATCGCGGCCAGCCCGGCCAGCAGCAGCACCATCGGCCCCCCGGCGCTGCGCTGGCTGGAAAACAGCGACCCGAGCATGGCGCCCAGCGGCAACGTGGCGAGCAGCCCGAGCACGAGCACCCAGGCCAGTGTCAGCCAGCTGCCAGGGCTGCCGATCGCCAGGCCGGTGAACAGGAAAGCGCCGGTGAGCAGCGTGGCCGCGACAGCGAACGCTATCTGCCCGGAGATGTTGACGACCTTGCCAAGCAGGTAGCCGAGCATGCCGTTCGGGATGGCCTTGGCCCGCAGCAGCGTGCCGTCCTCGCGTTCGGTCACGAGCAGGTCTCCCATTGTGATGACTCCGTACACCACGACGTTCAGGCCGAGCACGCTGACCAGCATCGTGGTGCCCAGCGAGAAGTGCGTCCCTGGCACGTGCGTGTGCCGCGCCCAGATCATCGCGGCGAGGAAGCCGCCGGTCACGATCAGGATCGTGCTCAGGCCATCCGGCGTGGTCAGGGTGTGCTTGAGCTCGATCCAGCCACGGGACAGTCCCGCTCGCGCCGTCACCAGGGTGGGGTTCATGCCGCCACCGCCGTCAACTTGGGCGGCACACCGTGCTCCGCCTGGCGGACCAGTGCCATGTACGTGTCCGCCAGGCTGGCCCGGCGCACCTCCAGATCCTCGACCGACTCGCCGTACTGCCGGAACAGCTCCCTGACGAACGCCGTCGCGTCGTCCGCCGCGTGCACGAACCGCTGCCCGTCCCGGCTCCAGCGCACCTCGGACTGGCCCGACATCGCGCGGGACAGTTCATCGGCGGAGCCGTCCGCGATGATCGTGCCGCCGGCCAGGATCAGGATGCGATCCGCCAGCCGTTCCGCCTCATCCAGGTCGTGCGTGGTGAGCAGCACCGTGGTCTGCTCCCGGTCAGTGAGCCGGTGCACGACGTCATGGAAGTCGCGTCTGGCCTCGGGGTCGAAACCGGCCGTCGGCTCGTCGAGGAACAGCAGCTCGGGCCGCCCCACGATGCCGATCGCCACGTCGAGGCGGCGCCGCTGCCCGCCGGACAGGTTACGCACCCGCTTGCGCGCGTGCGGGGTCAGCCCGACCGTCTCGAGCAGGTCATCCACGTCCCAGGGGCGCGTGACGCCCGGCGTGGAGTATGGCGCGTAGTAGCGCCCCAGGTGCGCGAGCAGCTCGCGGACCTGCCATTTCGCGTGGTCACGCCAGGACTGCAGCACGACGCCGGTCCTCGCCCGCCACGCCTCACCGCCGTGCGCGGGGTCGGCGCCAAGCACGCTGACCTCGCCCGCCGAACGCATCCGGAACCCCTCGAGGATCTCGATCGTGGTGGTCTTGCCCGCGCCGTTCGGCCCGAGCAGGACGAGCACCTCACCGCGGCGCGCCGCGAAGCTGACACCGTTGAGCACGTCGGTTTTGCCGTACCGCATCCGCAGATCACGGACATCCAGTACATCCTCCATGACTCGGAAGATACATCCTCCATGCCTCGGAAGATAGCATACGTACTACATTTCGTATGGGTCTTACGGCTTGACTGCCGTCAGGATCTCGGCCGCACGGGGCGGCGGCGGGCGGCGGCGCGACATCGGGCCGGTCAGCCGGATCCCAGTTCAGGCTGGCCGTTGATCGTGTCCAGCGCTAACGGCCCGGAAACTTCATCGCCGCGACTGTCACGACTTGACCCGAGCACGGGGACGGCCCCGGGATCAGAAGCTCAGCGTCGGCTTCAGCTCCAGCAGCCGCCCGAGCAGCCCGTTCACGAACGCGGGGGACGCGTCGGTGGACAGGTCACGGGCCAGCAGCACCGCCTCGCTGATGGCCACCGCATCCGGCACATCGTCCGCCCAGAGCAGCTCGTAGAGGCCGATGCGCAGCACGTTGCGGTCCACGGCCGGCATCCGGTCCAGCGTCCAGCCCTCGGCGTGCCCGGCCAGCAGCTCGTCGATCTGGCCGCGGTGCGCCTGCACGCCGCGGACCAGCTCGGCGGCGTAGCCGCTGACCGGCGGGCTGCCCTCGGTGATCCGCTGCTCCAGCAGGTCCAGAACGGGCTCGCCACGGACCTCGGCCTCGAACAGGATGTCCAGCGCCCGCTTGCGGGCCTTGCTACGCGCGGGCACGGCCGCCACCCCGGCGGGCCGCCGCCACGGGCGCCCAGAAAGGCCGGGTCATGCGCGGCCGAGGTAGTCACCCGTACGGGTGTCCACCTTGACCTTCTCCCCCGTGGTGATGAACAGCGGCACCTGGACCTGCGCCCCGGTCTCCAGCGTGGCGGGCTTGGTGCCGCCGGTGGACCGGTCGCCCTGCACGCCCGGGTCGGTCTGGCGGACTGTCAGCTCCACCGCGGCGGGCAGTTCCACGTACAGCGGGACACCGTCGTTGAAGGCCACCGTCGCGGTCTGCTCCTCCAGCAGGTAGTCGGCCGCGTCGCCGACCACCTCGCCCGGGATGCGCGGCTGATCGTAGTCCTGGGTATCCATGAAGACGAAGTCGTCGCCCTCACGGTAGAGGTACTGCATCTCCCGCTTGTCCACGTTGGCCACGTTGACCTTGACCCCCGCGTTGAAGGTCCGGTCCACGACCTTCCCGGAGAGCACGTTCTTCAGCTTGGTGCGCACGAAGGCGCCGCCCTTGCCTGGCTTGACGTGCTGGAATTCGACGACGCCCCAGAGCTGGCCGTCGATGTTCAGCGTCATGCCGTTCTTGAGGTCGTTGGTGGTGGCCACGTCTGCGTATCTCCTGCGTACGGGTGCGCCCGCAGCGCAGCCGCGCTACAGGACGGTCAGTTCCCGGGTGGTAGTGGTGAGCATCTCCGGTAGCGCCGCCGGCCCCGACCCGGCCCGCACCACCAGGGTGTCCTCGATCCTGACGCCGCCTTGCCCGGGAAGGTAGACCCCAGGCTCGACGGTCACGGGGACCCGGTCCACGAGTGTACCCGCCCGGCCGGGCCCCATGATCGGCGCCTCATGGATCTCCAGCCCCACGCCGTGCCCGAGGCCGTGGCTGAAATGCGCGGCGTGGCCGCCCGCCTCGATCACGTCCCGGGCCGCCCCGTCCACCTCCGTGACGTGCGCGCCGGGCACGGCGGCCGCGATGCCAGCCCGCTGCGCGACCGCGACCAGGTCGTAGACCTCGCGCTGCCAGCCGGCCGGCGGGCCGATCACCACCGTCCGGGTGAGGTCCGCGTGGTATCCGCCGTAGCGGGCGCCGCAGTCGATGGTGACCAGGTCCCCCCGGCTCACCGGGCGGTCGCCGGGCACGTGGTGCGGGATAGCCCCGTTTGGCCCGCTGGCCACGATGGTCTCGAAGGCGGGCCGGTCGGCGCCGAGTTCGCTCATCCGCCGTTCCAGCCGCGCGGCCAGCTCGCGCTCGGTCACCCCGGGCCGTAGCCCGGCCAGCAGGTCCGCGAGGGCCTGTGAGGTGATCGCGCAGGCCTGGGCGAGCAGGGCGAGCTCCGCCTCGTCCTTCACCATCCGCAGCGGTTCCACGGCCCGCCCCAGCGGGACCAGGTCGAGCAGTCCGGGGCCGGCCTCGGCCGCGGCGACCGCGAACGCCTCGTACCGCTCCACGGTCATCTCGTGCGCCTCGAACGCGACCCGGTGCCACCCCCGGGCCGCGGCCACCCTGGCCAGGGCCGGCTCGATGGACCGTTCGGTGGCCACTTCCAGGTCCGGGCAGTCCCGCCGGGCGGTGAGGGCGTAACGCGAGTCGGTGGCCAGCACGGCCGCCGCCCCGGCCGCGGGCACCAGGACGGCGGCGTTGGAACTGGCCAGGCCGGTCAGGTACCGGACGTTGGACGGGCTGGTGATGAGGGCGGCGTCGGCGTCCAGCGCGGCGATCGCGGGCCGCAGCCGCTCCCGGCGGCCCTGCTCGGTCTCGGGCATGGCCCGACTCTAACCGGGGGTCGGCCGCACGGTGGTCCGGGCCAGGACGGACAGCTGGCCGGGGCGCAGCGCGTCGGTACGCTCCCACAGCGCGGCCGGGACGGCGTCCCGCTGCGGGACGTGCTCGACCGCCCCGAAGCCACAGCGCCCCAGCCAGGACGTGAGGTCGTCCGGGGCGAGGAAGGTGCGCCACGGCTCACCGCGCTCGGCGGCCGCCGCGGCGACCAGGTCCACGTAAGCGTCCCCGGCCGCGTCGCGCAGCCCGGCCGGGAGCATGTAATCGGTGACGAGCTCGGTGCCGGGTACGAGCCTGCCGATGTCGGTGAGGACCCGCCCGATGGCCTCGCGGGTCAGGTACATGGTGACGCCGAGCCAGGCCACCAGGGCGGGCCGGGACGGGTCGAAACCGGCCTGGCGCAGGGCGCCGGCCGGGGAGCCGGATTCCAGGTCGGCCGGGACGAGCCGGGTCCCCGGCGGCACCGCGAGCCCGGCCGCCGCCAGACGGCGGCGCTTCCAGTCCTGGGTGGCCGGGTGGTCCACCTCGAACACCGTGAGCGTCCCGGCCAGCGCGCTGCGGTAGGCGAACGAGTCGAGCCCGGCGCCGAGGATCACGTACTGGCGCAGCCCCCGGGCGGCCAGCGTGGCCAGCCGGTCCTCCACGAAACGGCTCCGGCAGGTCACCTGGGCGCGCGCGCCGGCCAGCACCGGGTGCCCGCCGTGCGCGCGATGGTAGCCGATCAGCTCGTCTGCCCCGGGCCCCAATAGCACGGCGGCGAGGTCGTCGGCAAAGATCCGCGGCTCGTGGTCCACGACCAGGTGAGCGGCGCGGGCCGCGGCGGCGGTGAGTGCGGTCTGGCTGGGCGAACCATCGTTTTCCATGGCCGCAGAGAATAGCCGGTGATTTTCTTTACAATACCACAGAATTGTTTTCCAGGAAAGGCATTCCGCATGACAATTCGATACCGCTTTCCGGTGGCCATGATGAATTCTCCTAGACTGGGGAGCCATGGCCGCCGGACGTGGCCTGGGCCCGCCCGTGCGCTGCACGCGCTGCACCCGCTCAGCGCAGCGGCCCGGTGAGGTCCTTGGCCAGCAGGACGTCGTCCACATAACGGCCCTCGATCAGGAACTCCCCGCGCAGCACGCCCTCCGGCTGGAAGCCGGCCCGGGTGTACAGCCGCATGGCCCTGGGGTTGGTGCCGAGCACGTGCAGACTCAGCTTGCGGGCCCCCCGGTCCCGCGCCCGGCGCTCCGCCGCTGTCAGCAGCGCGGTGCCCACCCCGCGCCGCCGCAGGCCGGGATGCACCGCCAGCCCCTGGACCATGAAGACGTGAGCGTTCTCCGGCAGCGGGGTGGACGGCCCGAGCCGGATGTACCCGGCCACGGTGCGCTCCATCTCCGCTACGAGATGGGCTTCCGGTGGCCCGGCGGCCCCGAAGAAACCGGCCCCGGCCCGGCGGATGACGGACGGGAAACCGCTCTCCGGTGTCCACGCCGCCGCTTCCAGGGTGGCCAGCGGTGCCTCGTCGGCAATGCGGGCCCCGCGGACCCGGATCTCCCCTGCGGCAGCCGGCATGCCCTCATCCTGCCGCACCGGCCATGGCCGGCCGGGGCTGGGTCACTTGTCGGCTGCTGATGGCACGATCGGGGGATGACCGATGTGACGGCCGGCCCGGCCAGGACGGGCATCCTGGCCGAGCGGGCCGCCGCCCAGTTGCTGTCCGGGCCGCCCGCGCCGAGCGCCGAGGCGGTCGCCGCGCGGCTGCTGGCCATCCAGGGCCAGGATCCGCGCGGCGCCCGGCTGGCCATCCGGGCCCGCAGCCGCGGGCTGGCCGCGGCGGACGTGGACCGCGCACTGACCGTGGACCGGTCCCTGGTGATCGGCTGGCTGAGCCGCGGCACCCTGCACCTGGTCCGCGCCGTGGACTACTGGCCGCTGCACCGGCTCACGACGCCGCCGCTGGCCACCGGCTGCTTCCGCCGCCTGAGCCAGGAAGGCATCGGCGCCACCGACGCCGACCGCGGCGTGGCCGTCATCGAGCACGCCCTGGCCACGGACGGCCCGCTGACCCGGGCCCAGCTGGCCGAGCGGGCCCGCGCGGCCGGGCTGCGCACGCAGGGCCAGGCGATGGTGTTCCTGCTGTTCCTGGCGTCGCTGCGCGGCATCGCGGTCCGCGGCCCGATGCTCGGCAAGCAGCACGCGTACGTGCTGGCCCGGGACTGGCTGGGGGCGCCGCCGCCGGCCGCGGACCGCGATGCGGCGCTGGCCTGGCTGGCCCGCCGCTACCTGGCCGGGCACGCCCCCGCTACCGATCGCGACCTGGCCAAATGGGCCGGGCTGCCGCTCCGCGACGCCCGCCGGGCATGCACCGGGATCGCCGCCGAGCTGGAGGTCTCCGCGGGCGGCCTGGCCCGGCTGCGCGGGCAGCCGGGGGGCCCCGGCGTCCCGGCCGGGCTGCCCACCCGGCTGCTCGGCCCGTTCGACCCGGTGCTGCACGGCTGGCAGTCGCGGGCCGGGGTGCTCGGCCGGCACGAGCCGTCCATCGTCCGGGGCGGGATGTTCGGGCCGTTCGCCATGGTGCGCGGCCAGGCGGCCGGGACCTGGGCGGTCACCGGGCGCGCGGTCACGGTCACCCCGCTGCAGCCGCTGGGCCGTCAGGACGAGGCCCGGCTGCAGGCCGACGCGGCCGACGTGGAGCGGTTCCTGGGCCTGCACCCGGCTCCGTAACCCGCTTGCCCTCCAATACACGCCTCCGTATACTCGGTTCCGGATATACGTAGACGGATAGATAGGACGGGCATCGTGACGGGCCAACGGCGCAAGGTCGCGAACCCCCTCGCCCTCGCCATCCTGGCCGTGCTGCACGAGCAGCCCATGCACCCCTACCAGATGGCCACCCGGATGCGGGCCGAGGGCAAGGAACGCAGCATCCGGCTCAACTACGGCTCGCTGTACACGGTGGTCGGCAACCTGGCCCGGCACGGCCTCATCGAAGCGGTCGAGGCCGGCCGGGAGGGACGGCGGCCGGAACGGACCGTCTACCGGCTCACCAACGCGGGCGCGGCCGAGTTCGAGGACTGGATGGCCGAGCTGCTCGGCACCCCGGTCAAGGAGTACCCCCAGTTCGAGGCGGCGCTGGCGGAGATGGCCGTGCTCGGCCCGGACCGGGTGCTGGAACTGCTGCGGCACCGGGTGGCCGCACTGGAAGGGCTGCTCGCGGCCGAGCGCGCCGAAGTGGCCGGCTACCCCTGGCTGCCCCGGCTGTTCATGATCGAGGCCGAGTACCACCTGGCGATGCGGGAGGCCGAGCTGGCCTGGGTGCGCCGTCTGGTGGCCGAGTTCGAGGACGGCGCGTTCCCGCTGCAGCAGGAGTGGGCGCAGTGGCACAAGACCGGCGAGCTGCCGCCCGAGGTGCTCGCCCTGCTGTCCCCCGAGGCTGCCCCACCCGGGCCGGGAGAGGAGCCGCGCACCTGACCCAGAACCCGGGCCGGCCCCCGGAAAGGTGCGGGAACACCTGACCAGGGGCCGTGGTCCAACCGGTCCCGCGGGAACGAGATCCGATCGGGTTTACCCAGCTCTCAGGATACTCGGTGTGCTCCCGCTGGCCGGTTACGCCGAACCGACCCAGCTTGGAGGAAGAGTTCCGGATGAGTACCCGCATCCCGAGTACGCCGGGCCGCCTGGCCCGGCCAGGCCAGGAGTGGGCGATCGAGGCCCGCGACCTGGTCAAGACCTACCCCAAAGACGTCCGTGCGCTGGACGGGCTGAGCTTCACCGTCCCGGCCGGCACCATCTTCGGCCTGCTCGGGCCGAACGGGGCGGGCAAGTCCACCACCATCAAGATCCTCACCACCCTGGCCCGGCCCGGGTCCGGCACCGCAACGGTGGCCGGCCTGGACGTGGCCCGCCAGGCCTCGCAGGTGCGCCGGGTCATCGGCGTGGTCGCGCAGCGCTCGGGGGCGGACCCGACCGCCACCGCCCGGGAGAACCTGCTGCTGTCCGGCCGGATCCAGGGCCTGCGCGGCCGGGAGCTGGGCCGCCGGGCCGACGAGCTGCTGGCCCGGTTCGGGCTGGGCCGCGCCGCCGCCCGGATGGTGCGGACCTACTCCGGGGGCATGCGCCGCCGGCTGGACGTCGCCATGGGGCTCATCCACCGCCCAGAGGTGCTGTTCCTCGACGAGCCCACGGCCGGCCTGGACCCGGAATCACGGTCGGCGATGTGGGCCGAGATCGCCCGGCTGTCCGCCGGGGACGGCCTCGCCATCCTGCTGACCACGCACTACCTGGAAGAAGCGGACCGGCTGGCCAGCCAGCTGGCCGTGGTGGACCGGGGCCGGGTGGCCGCCACCGGGTCCCCTGATGAGCTCAAGGGCCGCCTGCACGGCGACACGGTCGAGATCGAGCTGGCCACGCCGGGCCGGCCGGAGCGGGTGGACGCGGCGCTGGCCGGTGTCCGGGGAGTCCGGGAGATCACGGTGACCGGGAACCGGCTGTCCGCCCGCGCGGACAACGGCGCCACCGCGGTGCCCGCCCTGCTCACCGCGCTGGATCACGCCGGGATCACGGTGCACGGGGTGACGGCCGCCCGGCCGTCACTGGACGACGTGTACCTGCGCTGCACCGGCCGCCGCTTCGCCGACGCCGAGCAGCCCGGCGGCGGCCCCGCCCCCCAGCCCGCCCCCGACCTCACCACCTCAGGAGCCACCCGATGACCACCATCGCCGCCCGGCGCCCGGGCACCGGCATCGCCGCGCACACCGCCTGGATGACCCAGCGGCAGCTCAAGGCCCTGGCCCGGCAGCCGGCCTACGTGGTCATCACGCTGGTCCAGCCGGTCATCTGGCTGTTCCTGTTCGGCTCGGAGTTCCGCAAGGTCGGCGAGCTGCCCGGCTTCGGCGCCCCGTCCTACCTGGACTACCTGGTACCTGGCGTCGTGGTGATGAGCGCGCTGTCCACCAGCATGTGGAGCGGGATGACGGTGCTGGAAGAGATCGAGGGCGGCATCATGGACCGGTTCCTGGTGCTGCCGCTGCACCGGTCGGCGATCATCAACGCGTCGGTGGTCATGCAGTCGCTGACCACCGCGCTGCAGTCGCTGATCATCGTGGCCCTCGGCCTGGCCGCGGGCGCGCGCTACGCCGGCGGGGCGGCCGGGATGCTCGTGCTGATCGTGGCGTCGGTCCTGGTCGCGGTGGTGTTCAGCGCGCTGTCCAACACGATCGGCATGCTGGCCCGGCAGCGCGAGACGATCATCGGCCTCAGCGTGTTCCTGCTGCTGCCGCTGACCTTTCTGTCCAGTGCGTTCATGGCCCCGGCGCTGATGCCGCACTGGATGCGGATCGTCGCCGCCGCCAACCCGGTGAACTGGGCGCTGGAGGCGGGCCGCGCGGCGATGAGCGCGGATCCGGACTGGGCGCGGGTGGCCGCGCAGGGCGGCGCCCTGCTGGCCCTGGCGGTGGCCGTCACCGCGCTGTCGGTGCTGACCTTCCGCGCCTACCAGAAGTCGGTCTAGCCCGGCCACGGCCGGGCCCGATGCGGCCGCACCGGGCCCGGCTCAGCCGGCCAACTCGCGGACCCGCTCGATCAGCGCCACCCGGGCGGCGTGCGTATCCGCGAGCGGCAGCACGTTGAGCGTGGTCACCCCGGACTCGCGCATGGCCGCGACCCGCTCGGCGACCAGCCCCTCCGGGCCGATCAGCGCGGTCCCGGCGAGCAGCTCATCCGGGACCAGGGCCGCGGCCTCGTCCTTGCGGCCGCCGGTGTAAGCGTCCTGGATCCGCGCGGCCACGTCGCCGAACCCGTACCGCACCGCCAGGTCGTAGTAGAAGTTACGGCCCTTGGACCGGTGCGGCCCCATCCCCCCGATGTACAGGGCGAGCATCGGCCGGCCCAGCTCCAGGTAACCGGCCGCGTCCGCGCCGATGGCCAGCGGGGCCTGCGCCACCACGTCCAGGGGCGGCAGCGACGCGTCGCGGCGGGCCAGGCCCTCCGCCAGCGCGGCGCCCCACGCGTCCCCCGCCTTCTCCGGCAGGTAGAAGATGGGCTGCCAGCCCTCGGCCAGTTCGGCGGTGAGGGCCACGTTCTTCGGCCCGAGCGCCGCCACCATGATCGGGATCCGGTCCCGTACCGGGTGGTTGATCAGCTTGAGCGGCTTGCCGAGCCCGGTGCCCTCCCCCGGCGGCAGCGGGATCGTGTAGTGCCGCCCGGCGTAGGACAGCCGCTCCCGGCGCCACACCATCCGGCAGATCTCGATGAGCTCCCGGGTCCGGCCGACCGGCGCGTCGTAGCGGACCCCGTGCCAGCCCTCGATCACCTGCGGCCCGGAGGCCCCGATGCCCAGGGTGAACCGGCCGCCGGACACGTAGTCGAGCCCGGCCGCGGTCATCGCCGTCAGCGCCGGGGTCCGCGAGTACAGCTGGAGGATGCCCGAGGCGATCTGCAGCCGCTGCGTCCGGGCGGCGATGAAGCCCAGCTGGCTCACCGCGTCGAAGCTGTACGCCTCGGGGACGAACACGATGTCCAGGCCGGCCTTCTCGTAGTCGGCCAGCTCGGCGACGGTCTCGGTGAACCCGCCGGCGTAGTTGAGGTGCATCCCGATCCGCATCGCTCCGGCCTTTCGCAGGGTTGGGGCTGCCGCCGTGTCAGTACCGGGCGTCGCTCGGCTGCGGCAGCTGGGCGAGGATCTCCTGGCAGACCGCCGCCGCGGGGCGGCCCCCGGTAGCCACCACCACCGTCGCTACCGCCTGGTAGCCGGCCTGCCGCTGATGGAAGATCTGTTCCAGGTCCGGGTTGCGCAGCATCGGCCGCAGTTCGTCGCCGGCGACCCGTTGCCTCGCTTCGGCGTAGCCGACTTCCAGGAAGACGACGTGATGGCCGGCCAGCGCGCGCTGGGTGGCCGGGTGCTGGACGGCACCGCCGCCGAGCGCGAGCACGATCTCCGGCCCGGCCAGCAGCTCCGCGGTCACCTGGTGCTCCAGCACCCGGAAGGCGGCCTCACCCTGGGTGGTGAAGATTTCCCCGATCGGCAGGCCGGCCCGTTCCTCGATGGAAACGTCGGCGTCGGTGAACGGCAGGCCGAGCCGGGCGGCGAGCAGCCGCCCGACGGTCGTCTTGCCCGCGCCCATGAAGCCGATCAGCACGATCATGGCGCCTGCCCGGCCTGCCCGGCCTGCTGCGCGGCCCGGGCCTGAGCCTGCTCCGCGCTCACCGGCTCGCCGGCCAGCAACTCCGCGATGGCCTGCAGGGCCAGCTGGTAGGACATCAGGCCGAAACCGGCCACGGTGCCGTCGGCCACGCCGGCCACCACCGAGGTGTGCCGGAACTCCTCCCGGGCCGCCGGGTTGGACAGGTGCACCTCCACCACGGGCGCGGTGCGCATGGCCAGCGCGTCGCGCAGCGCGTAGGAGTAGTGCGTGAACGCGGCCGGATTGACCACCAGCGGCGTCCGCGCCGTGGCCGCCTCGTGGATCCAGGCGATCATCTCGGCCTCGTCGTCGGTCTGCCGGACATCGACACTCAGGTCCAGCGTGCGGCCGGTCAGGCGGCAGACCTCGACGAGATCGTCGAACGTCTGCGTGCCGTAGATGTCCGGCTCGCGTGCGCCGAGCCGCGCGAGGTTGGGCCCGTTGAGCACGAGTACCTGCTTCATCGCCTGCAAACCTCCTGGTAAGCGCTGCTCAGCAGTTCCTCCGGCGGGGTGGCGGTGACCGGCTGGGCCAAGCCGTCCAGCAGGACCATCCGCAGCGTGGCCCCGCGGGACTTCTTGTCCACGGCCATGGCCTCGCGCAGCTGCGGCCACAGCCCCGGCCGGTACCCGGTCGGCAGCCCGACCGCCTGGAGCACCCGGCGGTGCCGCCCGGCGGTCACCAGGTCCAGCCGGCCCATCATCCGGGCCACCTCGGCCGCGTAGACCAGGCCGATGGCCACCGCCTCGCCGTGCCGGATCTGGTACCCCTCGACCCGCTCGATGGCGTGGCCAAGGGTGTGGCCGTAGTTGAGGATCTCACGCCGGCCGGACTCGCGCAGGTCGGCGGAGACCACCCCGGCCTTGATCCGCACCGCCCGCTCGATCAGCTCACGGGTGGGCCGGCCGTGCGGCACCACGGCCCCGGCCGGGTCCGCCTCGATCAGCTCCAGGATCACCGGGTCGGCGATGAACCCGGCCTTGATCACCTCGGCCAGCCCGCTGACGTACTCGCCGGCCGGGAGGGTCTCCAGCGTGGCCAGGTCGGCGAGCACCCCGGCCGGCGGGTGGAACGCGCCGACCAGGTTCTTGCCCTCCGGCAGGTCCACCGCTGTCTTGCCGCCGACCGCCGCGTCGGTCATCCCGAGCAGCGTGGTGGGGACCAGCACCACGCGCACCCCGCGCAGCCAGCAGGCGGCGACGAAGCCGGCCAGGTCGGTCGTGGCCCCGCCGCCGACGCCCACGATGGCGTCGCTGCGGGTGATCCGGCCGGCGGCCAGCTGGGACCAGAGTGCGGCCGCCACCTCGATGTCCTTGGCCGCCTCCCCCGCCGGGACCTCCGCCTGGTGCACCCGGTAGCCGGCGCTGGCCAGCGACCGGCACACCGGCTGGGTGATGTCGTCCAGCCCTTTGGGCGCGATGACCATGACCGCGGCGGCCGACGGCCCGATCAGCGACGGCAGCTCGCCGAGGATGCCGGTGCCCACCACCACCTCGTACCGCTGCTCGCCGCCGACCGGAATCCGCGTCGCACTCATGGCCGGCCGGTCCCGCTGCGCGCGGCGATCTCGGCCGTCACCAGCCGGGCGACCTCGGCCGCGTCCCGGTCGTCGGTGCGCACGACGGCCTGCGCCAGCCCGGCGTACACCGGGTGCCGCTCCGCCAGCAGCTGCCGCAGCCGCCCGCGGGGGTTGCCCGGCACCGGCGGCCGCGGGCCGTCCAGGCCGGACCGCCGCACCACGGCCGGGAACCCGGTTTCCAGGTAGATGACCCGCTGGCCGGCCAGCAGCGGCTGCACGCCGGCGTCGAGCACGGCCCCGCTGCCCAGGGCCAGCACCCCGCGGTGCCCGGCGATCAGCCGCGCGGCGGCCTCCCGCTCCAGGGCGCGGAACGCGGGCTCCCCGTCGGTCAGGAAGATGTCGCTGACCGGCCTGCCCGCCGCCGCCTCCACCCATGCGTCGGTGTCCGCGAACCCGGTGCCGAGCAACGCCGCGGCCAGCGCGCCAACCGTGCTCTTCCCGGCCCCCGGCGGCCCGATGAGGATGGCCACCGGGCCGTCCGGCGCCGCCGGCTGCGCCGCGGTCACGCGATCACCAGCGACTTGAGGTAGCCCTCCAGATTGCGGCGGGCCTCCTCGACCGAGTCGCCGCCGAACTTTTCCGCCGCCGCCCCGCCCAGCACCAGCGCGACCATGGCCTCGGCCACCACTCCCGCCGCCGGGACCGCGGTGACGTCGCTGCGCTGGTTGATCGCCTTGGCCGGCTCGCCGGTGCGCACGTCCACGGTGGCCAGCGCCCGGGGCACGGTGGAGATCGGCTTCATCGCCGCACGCACCCGCAGCACCTCCCCGGTGCTCATGCCGCCCTCGATGCCCCCGGCCCGGTTGGTCCGGCGCCGGATGCCGGTCTCTCCCGGCTCCATCTCGTCGTGGGCCGCCGAACCGCGCCGCTGCGCGGTGGCGAACCCGTCGCCGACCTCGACCCCCTTGATCGCCTGGATGCTCATCAGCGCGGCGGCCAGCTGCCCGTCGAGCCGCCGGTCCCAGTGCACGTAGCTGCCCAGCCCCGGGGGCAGCCCGTAGCCCAGCACCTCGACCACCCCGCCGAGGGTGTCCCCGTCCTTGCGCGCCGCGTCGATCTCGGCCTGCATGGCCGCACTGGCGGCCGGGTCGAGGCAGCGCACCGGGTCCGCGTTGACCCGGCCGGCGTCGGCCGGCCCGGGCCCCAGCCCGGCCGGCGCGGACACCGGGCCGATCGCCACCACATGACTGAGCACCTCGATACCGAACGCCTGTCCCAGGTACTGCCGTGCCACGGTGCCGACGGCGACCCGGGCGGCAGTCTCGCGCGCGCTGGCGCGCTCCAGCACCGGCCGCGCGTCGTCGTACCCGTACTTCTGCATCCCGGCGAGGTCGGCGTGGCCCGGCCGGGGCCGGGTGAGCGGCGCGTTGCGGGCCTGGTCCGCCAGGTCCCCGGCGGGAACCGGATCCGGCGACATGATCGTCTCCCACTTCGGCCACTCGGTGTTGGCCACCCGGATCGCCACCGGCCCGCCGAGGGTCCGGCCGTGCCGGACGCCCCCGGTGAGCTCGACCTCGTCCTGCTCGAACTTCATCCGCGCGCCCCGGCCGTACCCGGCCCGCCGCCGGGCCAGCGCGGCCACCAGGTCGGTGGTGCTGATCTCTACGCCCGCGGGCACGCCCTCACAGATGGCGACCAGCGCCCGCCCGTGCGACTCACCCGCGGTCAGCCAGCGAAACATGTCACCGATCCTGCCACGCCCGCTGCAGTGCGGAGACCCTCCCCTTAGCTGGCCCCTTAGCTGGCCCCTTAGCTGGGCGGGACCAGCGAGACGGCGAGGCCTCGGCGCAGCCGGCCGGATGTCGCGGCGAGCAGCGCGTCCGCGACACGGCGGACGGCGGCCAGGGCCGCATCAGGCTCGCACCCGGCGGTCATGACCACGCGCAGCGCCAGATCGGCGTCCGGTGCCTCCGCCGGGCCGGGGCCGGGGCCCGGCCCGGCGGCGGGCGGCCGGCCGTCCGCGGCCGGGGGGCCATCCGGTGCGACGGCGCCCAGCCAGGCCGTGTCCGCGGGGGACATCGGCCAGTCCGGGTCCGGCTCCGGCGGTTCGGTGACCAGCTGGCCCGGGGTGGTCAGCGACGCCTGGCCGATGAGCGGCTCGGTGGCCAGCGCGGCCCGCAGCGCCACGAGCACGTCCGGGTCCTGATGCGGCAGCGGCACCGGCCGTCCGTCGGCCAGCGCCGCCAGCCGGGCCCCTTCGACGGCAAGCGGCACGGGGCCGGCCACGTCGATCACCACGGCGCTGGCCTCCTGGGTGCCGGCCAGCCAGGCCCGCCCGGCCGGGACGGGCACCGGGCGCGCCTCCGGGCGCCAGCGCTTGAGCGAGCCCAGGGAGGTGAAGGCCAGCACGGCCGCCCGGCCGTCCTGGCCGATCAGGGTGGGCAGCGCCATCTCGGTCGGCTTCTCCCGGCCCGGCCCGGCCGGTGCCCCATCGCCGCCGGATCCGGCGGGCATGGCGACCACCGGGACCAGCAGCCGGGAAGCGGCCAGGGCGGTCAGCGCGGCGTGCTCGCTGCCCCGGCCGGCCGCGTAGGCGGCCAGCGCGGCGGTCACGGCCGGGTCGGCCGCTCCCTGGTCGGCGGGGAATTGCGGCTCGGACGCGTTCAGCGTACGCACGCCTCAAGCCTAATGCGGCGCGCTGGCTGGTCAGCCCGGAGCGGCGGCGCAGCGGGGCCGGACGTGAGACGCTGGGCTGGTCGCCGTGGTTGGCCAGAGCCCGGGTTACGGTCCATTACGTTCACGGATTGGCCACTGCTGGTGAAGCAGTTGAGGGCAAAATCTGCGTGTGAGAGTCTTTTGAGCGCACCGCAGGCCGACCGGAGGGGAGCGTGTGACGCAGGCTCAGCACGTGGTCAGGATCATCGAACCGGGAACACCGATGCTGAAGGTCATTCCGCCGCGCCTGGTGGAGCCCTATCTCACCGGGCGGCGGTCCGTGATCGCGGGTTACGTGTACCGGGCGCAGGACTGCGCGTTCCGGAGCCCGGGCGACTTCTACGATGCGCTGAACCTCGGCTACGACGGATCCGACTTCACCGCCGAGCTCGCGGAGATCTACGTCATGCGCTGGCGCGCCCTGGATATGGAGTGCGCGCTGGCCGCTCCCCCCGCGGACAGTGCGAATGCCCTGGCCCGCGTCCGCGTTCCCGAGTTCTACACGCTGCCTGTGCCAGTCCCCGTCGGGGCGGAGATCCACCGGATCGTGCCCACCGGCGAGGAACTGATCGCCCGGTACGACGGTCAGGCCTGGCTGCGGCCGTCGAGAGGGCTGTGAGTCCGATGCGCTTCCGGCAGATGGCCACCTACCGGGGTGCGCCGTACGAGGCGGGTGTCGGCCCGTCAGAGTCGGACGTGGTGCTGTTCGCCGCCTTGCCGCCGCCGGAGGAACTCGGCTTCGACCCGGCCCCGGGGCACTGGCGCAAGCGGGTCATCCGCGCCGAGGTGGATGTGCTGTGGGAATCCCGCCCGGTCGGCACCTTCCACGGCGAGCCGTGCCTGATCCTGGACGACCTGGGTGACCGGCTGCACATCGTCTACCAGGGCAAGGACAGCAGGCGGGCCCGGGAACTCGGGTTCTGGCAGGTGGACCGGGGCGTGTTCGAGCTGCTCACCCCGCGCGACGAGGTGACCGGCCTGTCCGAGGAGAAGGTGGAGAAGGGCCTGCCCCGGCGCGGTGAGCCCGGCCGCGCCCCCGCTGCCGTCCTACCCCTACAGCGCCCAGCCGCGGCCGCCGGCCCCCGCGGCCGCGCCGGCCGGCCAGGGGCCGGGCGGCGGCTACCCCGGCGAGCCCACGCTGGTCCCGGCCGCGGCGTGGAGCGGGAACGGCGCCCCGGCCGCCCGCGACTGGAACGGGAACGGCGGGTACAACGGCACCGGGGCGGCCACGCCGGCCGGCCATGACGGCACCGGCCCGCTCGCTGCCGTCGGCTACAACGGCACTGGAGCACCACCCCCGGCCGGGTACAACGGCAACGGGGCCGCCGGGTACAACGGGGCCGCCGGGTACAACGGCACCAGCCTGCCCCCGGGGACAGGCGGCTGGAACGGGGCCCCGCCCCCGGCCGGGGTGGGTGGCTGGGCCGCCCCGGGGACGCCGGGCGCCCCCAACGGGACCGCAGAGCGGACCGCGGCGCAGCCGGGCCGCCGCCGCGCGGGCAGCGGCCCCGGCCGGCGGGCCGCGCGCAAGCAGCGCGTCCAGACCCGGTCCATCTTTTCCGAACTGGCCGACCTGGCCGCGATCCCCCGGTCCGCGTACGCCCTGGAGCAGGAATCGGACGGCGCCATGTGCCTGCTCCGGGCGGACGAAGGCTATGAGGTCTTCAGCGCCGCCGACGGGGCCCGGCACGAGGTGCGCTCGTTCGCCGACGAGGAAGCCGCGTACTTCTACCTGTTCGGCGTGCTGGCCGCCGAGGCCGTCCGCAGCGGTTCGCTGGTGCCCCCGGGCAACCGGTGACGGCACCCGCGAGGGCCGGTCACACCGCCGCTGGTTATCGCGCCGCTGGTCACACCGCCGCGGGCGAGGCGATCAGCGCGCCGAGCCGGCGCAGGCCGCGGGCGGTCCGCGCCTTGACCGTGCCCAGCGGCACGTCCAGGCGCTCGGCGATCTCGCGCTGGGTCAGGTCGGCGTAGTACGCCATCTCGATGGCTTCCCGCTGCTGGCTGGGCAGCCGGGCCAGCGCGACCCGCATGTCCTGGAAGCGCTCCACCTGGCTGGCGATGTCCCGCCCGTCGGGACCGGCCACCGAGCTGGCGTCCTCCAAGGAGACCGCGTCCCGCGGCCGGGAGCGCAGATGGTCGATGGCCCGGCGCCGCGCGATCGTGAGCACCCAGGCCTCCAGGCTGCGCTCTGGGTCGTACCGGCCGCGGAACCGCCACACCTCGGTGAATACCACCTGCACGACATCGTCGATGTCCGCGGCCGGCACCCGGCCGCGCAGGTAACGCCGCAGCACCGGGGCTAGTTCCGCGTAACAGTCCTCGAACGCGTGCTCGTGGGCTCCGGCCAGGCGAACTCCGAGTTCCCTGATCCTGTCTGTGCCCACGGCGCCACCTTCCTTCCCTGCGGGCTGGGCCAGTCCCCGGAGCCCGCCGCTACGTGTGGCGTGGATAAATCGCTTCAAAACTTATTCATAGCTTAACCGGAGCTCCGGTGCAACCGGACCACGGGGTGACGCCGAACTCACGGCGTAGCGGTAAGCGGCCGGGCCGGTGCCGCGCGGAATGCGGTCGCGGCCCGCCGCGGCCAGGCAGCAGGCAGCAGGCAGCAGGCAGCAGGCAGCAGGCAGCAGCCGGTGACGACCGGAGGGACGAAGGGGATGACGCGGTGACGCAGCGACACGGCCCGGCGGCCGGGGTGGCCGCGCGCCGGTCAGTCGCGGCCGAGCGCCGCCAGTACCTCGGCTACGGCCTCCGGCAGCGTCCGGGTCAGCCGGGCGGCACCGGGCAGGGCGGGCGCCACCGGCCAGCCGGGACCGCCGAGCAGCAGCCGCGAGCCCGGCCGGCGCGGTCGCAGATCCGGCAGGCCGGCCACGTCCCCGGTCGCGCTGACCTGCGACCACAGGAACACAGCGGCCGGCCCGGTCCGGCGTACGGCCGCGGCCAGCGCTCCGTAGGGCAGGTCCGCGCCGAGCAGCCGGGCCGCCACATCCCGCTCGGCCAGCGCGGCGGCCAGCGCGTACAGCGGAAGCGAGTGCGCCTCGCCCGGGGCACCAGCGAGCAGCACGGCGCGGTGATCTACCGGACCGGCCGTCCGGATGGCGGCCAGCGCGGCCAGGATGACCGCGGACAGCAGGTGCTCAGCCTCGATGCACTCGCCGGTGTGCTGATAGCGGCTCCCGATTCCGGTCAGCACCGGGACGAGCAGTTCCTCCCAGGCCGGGATGACGCCGTCGCGGGCCAGGGCGGCCTCGATGATCTCGCTCATCAGCGTGTCGTCCAGGGCCAGGGCGGCTCGGGCCAGCCCGCGGGCCGCCGCCGACGCACCCGGCAGCGCCAGGCGCTGCCCGCCGGCGCCATGCCCGGGTCCCGGACGCGCCGGGCCGGGAGCCGGGGCCGGGGCCACCGGCCCGGCCAGGGCGGCCCGGGCCGCGTCCGCCGGGGCCACCCCGCGCAGGATCAGCTTCTGCATCTGCTCCAGGCGGGTGATGTCCTCCGCCGTGTAGCGCCGGTGCCGTCCCGGGCTCAGCTCCTGGGCGCCGATCCCGTACCGCCGGTTCCAGGTACGGAGCGTCGACGCCGCGACCCCGAGACGGCGCGCCACCGTCCCAACGCTGAACCCCACCTCGTTCGCCATGACTCTTTCCCGACGTGACCGCGGGCCACAGCCAGCGGATCTGGGCCGCCGGCCTGGCTCTGGCAGGGCCATTCAACCGGTGACCCGCGGCACGGGACAAGCCGGGGCATCAGGGGCCAGGCCGGCCGGGGGGCGGTCGGCCTGGTCCCGGCTTGTTCCGCCGGGGCTGGCGGCCGGCCCGCGCCCTGGCCCGGCCCGGGCCGGCTGGGCCGCCCTGGCCGCCGTGGCCGTCGCCCAGGTGGCCTCGGTGCGGGCCGGCCACCTGGTGCTGGCCACCTCGTTCATCGTCGCTCTGCTGGCGGCCGCGTCGATCGCGTTCACGGCGGTGGCGGCGGGCTGGTGGCGGGCGGCCGCGGCGGCGGGGGCGGCGTTCGGCCTCGGCCTGGCCGCGGAGTGGACCGGCACCTCGGCCGGTGTCCCCTTCGGGGCGTACCACTACACGGGCGTGCTCCGCCCGGCGATCGCCACCGTGCCGGTGGCCGTCCCGCTGGCCTGGGCGGCCATGGGCCTGCCGGGTTACGCGACCGGGTACGCGATCGCCCGGCACCGGGCCGGCCGGATCGTGGCCGGCGCGGTGGCCCTCACCGCCTGGGACGCGTTCCTGGACCCGCAGATGCTGCGGAACGGGTTCTGGCGGTGGTCGCACCCGGGCCCGTACCACGGCGTCCCGCTGAGCAACTTCGCCGGCTGGCTGCTGGTGTCGGCCCTGCTGATGGTGGTGTTCGACGTCCTGCTGGCGCGGCCCGGCGGCGGCCCGGGCCAGGCCGGCCCGTATCCGGGCCTGCTGGCCGCCTACACCCTGATGGCCGTCATGGAGACGGTGGGCTTCGCCGTCATCTTCCCGCACGGCGCCACGATCGCCCTGGCCGGCGGGCTGGCGATGGGCATCCCGGCCGCCCTGGCCTGGGCCCGGAGGGGCGGCACCGGTTGACCGAGGTCGCGGTGATCGGCGGCGGCGTGGGTGGCATGGCCACCGCGATCCGGCTGGCCGCCCGCGGGCACCGGGTCAGCCTCTACGAGCGGCGCACCGAACTGGGCGGCAAGCTGACCGAGTGGCGGCACCGCGGTTTCACCTTCGGCCTGGGCCCGTCGCTGCTCACCCTGCCCGGGGAGTTCGCCGCCCTCGCCGCGGAGGCCGGGCGCAAGCTGGACGAGCTGGTCACCCTGCAGCCCACGGACCCGGTGTGCCGTTACCGGTTCGCCGATGGCAGCGTGCTGGACGCACCCGCGGACCGGGCCGCGATGGCGGCAGCGGTGGACCGGCTGGCCCCCGGCGAAGGGGCCGCCTGGCAGCGCTACCTGGCCTGGGGCGAGCGCTGCTGGGCGGCCAGCCAGCGGGCGTTCCTGGCCGGCCCGCTGGAGCTGGCCACGCTGCGGCGCTCCCCCGGCCACCCGGCGGACCTGCTGGCCAGCGCGCCGGGCCGGACGCTGGCCGGGCACGCCGCCCGGTTCTTCCATGATCCCCGGATGCGGCAGTACGCCGGCCGGTACGCGACCTACTCCGGTTCCTCGCCGTACCGGGCCCCGGCCGCGCTCGGCTGCATCCCCTACCTGGAACACGCGCACGGCGCCTGGTACGTGCCAGGCGGGCTGGCCCGGCTGCGCGACGCCCTGGCCACGCTGCTCACCGGAACCGGCGTGGCCGTGCACACCAGCACCGAGGTGACGCGGGTGCTCAGCGCGGCCGGCGCGGTCACCGGGATCGTGGCCGGCGGCGAGCGGGTCGCGGCCGACGTGGTGGTCAGCGACGCGGACTCGGCCCGGCTGTACCGCGACCTGTACCCGGACCGCGCGCGGCGGCGGCGGATCGGGCGGCTCGGGCCGTCGTCGTCGGGGCTGCTGGTGCTGGCCGCGGTCCGCGGGCGCACCCCTGGCCTGGCGCACCACAACGTCATCTTCTCGGCCGACTACCGGGCCGAGTTCGCCGACCTCTTCGGCCGCCGCCAGCCACCGGCCGACCCGACCATCTACGTGGGCTGTTCCGCGACGGACGACCCGTCCGCCGCGCCCGCCGGGCACGAGAACCTGACCCTGCTGGTGAACGTGCCGGCCGGGCCCCCGGACCGCTGGGAGCGCACCCCTGCGCAGTACCAGGAGCTGCTGCTGGGCAAGCTGGCGGCGGCCGGCCTCGACGTGACCGGCCGGCTGCTGTTCACCGAGATGCTGACGCCCGCCGACTTCGAGCGCCGCTACGACGGCTGGCAGGGCTCGATCTACGGCACCCCGCAGCACGGCCGCCTGGCCCCGTTCCGGCGGCCCGGCAACCGGGGGCCGGCCCGCGGGCTCTACCTGGTCGGCGGGTCCGTCCACCCCGGCGGCGGGCTGCCGCTGGTGGTGATCGGAGCGCGGATCGTCGCCGACATGGTCACCGCGGATCTGGGCCCCACGGAGCTGGCCACCACGGGCCGGGGCCGGCCGTGAGGCGCGGCGCGCTCACGCTGGCGCAGGCCGCCGCGGCCGCGGTGGTGGCGTCCCGGCTGGCCCGGGGGTCCACCCGGCGGCCGCCGCTGCGGGCCGGGCGGCCGCGGCCCGGCGGGGCCACCGTCTCCGTCATCATCCCGGCCCGGGACGAGGCGGCCCGGATCACCGGGTGCGTCCGCGGCGCCCGCGCCGACCCCGGGGTGAGGGAGGTGATCGTGGTCGACGACGAGTCGGCCGACGGCACCGCGGCGGTCGCGGCCGCCGCCGGGGCCCGGGTCATCCGCGGCGCGCCGCTGCCCCCGGGCTGGGTGGGCAAGCAGTGGGCGCTGCAGCAGGGTCTCGACGCCGCCCAGGGCGAGTTCGTGCTGACCCTGGACGCCGACACCCGGCCCCGCCCCGGGCTGGCCGCGGCCCTGGTCAACGCGGCCGTGGCGGGGCCGTTCGACCTGGTCAGCGCCGGCCCCCGGTTCCGCTGCGGCAGCGCCGCCGAGCAGGCGCTGCACGCGTCCCTGCTGGCGATGCTGGTCTACCGGTTCGGGCCGATCGGGCCGGCCCGCCAGCCACCGCCGCACCGGCTGGTGCTGAACGGGCAGTGCCTGGCGGCCCGCCGCGCCGCGCTGGCCGGGGCAGGCGGGTTCGGCCTGGTCCGCGGGCACCTCACCGACGACATCGCGCTCGGCCGGGCGCTGAGCAGGCGCGGCTGGCGGATCGGTTTCCTGGACGGCGGCGACCTGCTGGAGGTGCACATGCACAGCTCCGCCGCGGACGTGTGGCGCGAATGGGGCCGCTCGCTGCCGATGGCCGACGTCACCACCCCGGCCTGGCAGGCCGCCGACCTGGCCGTGCTCGGGCTCACCATGGCCCTGCCGCTGGGCCGGCTGCTGGCCGGCCGGCCGACCCCGCTCGACCTGGCCCTGCTGGCGCTGCGCGGCGCGCTGCTGGGCGCGCTGCGCGGCAGCTACGCGGCCCCCGGGCCGGGACTGTACTGGTCCCCGCTGGCCGACCTGGCGGCGTTCGCCCGGATGACCGGGGCGACCGTGCGGCCGGTGCGGACCTGGCGGGGCCGTCGCTACCCGGCGGGCCGGCCCGCTACGGCGGCGGGGCCGCAGCCCGGGGCGGCCGCCAGCGGCGCCCCAGGGCGGCCGTCGCGAACCGCAGCCCGATGAGCGACATCAGCGCGCCGGTCGCGGCCACCCACCGCGGCGCGGCGAACAGCAACTGCGCGGCGGGCGCGGCGAACACCCCGGCCCGGGCGCCGATCGCGAACGACCGGGTGGCCAGGGCCAGGACGGCGCAGAGCGCGACGCCGAGCGCGAAGGCGGGCGGGCACAGCACCGCGAAGCCGCCGGCGAAGGTGAGCACGCTGCGGCCGCCCCGGAAGCGGGCGAACACCGGCCAGGCGTGCCCGGCCATCGCCGCGCCGACCGCCAGGTACGCCGCGGCCTCCCCGCCCAGCGCCAGGCCGAGCAGCCCGGCCGCGGTCCCCTTCAGCGTGTCCCCGGCCAGCACGGGCACCGCACCCCGCCAGCCGAGCTGGTCCTTCATGTTCCAGAACCCGGGGTTGCGGTCGCCCACCCGCCGCGGGTCGAAGCCGCGGGCGCGGGCCACCAGGACCGCCACCGGCACCGAGCCGAGAACGTAACCGCCGGCCACCGCGGCCAGCCAGGAGCCAATCATGATCGCCTCATTCCACCTCACCCGCTACCCGCGCGGGCGCGCGGGGCAGACGGCCAGCCGGATGGCCTTCGACCGGCCGGCCCTGGCCCGCACCGACGGCCTGATGTTCTGGAAGCTGCTCGGGACCGGCCGGGGCGCGGCCACCAGCCTGGGGGCCGACCTGCGGCGCTGGGCGATGTTCGCCGTCTGGCGCGACGACGGCGCGCTGGATCGCTTCCTGGACCGGTCCGCGGTCCCGGCCCGCTGGCGGGACGCGGGCCAGGAGACGTGGTCGGTCCGGCTGCGCTACGCCGGCGGGCACGGCCGCTGGGGGGGCCGCGACCCCTTCGGCGGCGCGCTCCCGGCCGCCGCCCCGCTCCGCGAGCCGGTGGCCGTGCTCACCCGGGCCGCCATCCGGCCCTGGCGGCTGGCCCGGTTCTACCGGGCGGTGCCCGCGGTCGACCGCTCGCTGGCCAGCGCGGAGGGCTGCCTGCGCGTGGTGGGCGCGGGCGAATGGCCGCTGGCCCGGCAGGCCACGTTCAGCTTGTGGCGGGACACCACCGCGATCCGGGACTTCGCCTACCGGGTCGGGCCGCACCGCAGCGTGATCAGCCGGACCCGCGAGGAGGACTGGTACGCCGAGGAGTGCTTCGCCCGGTTCATCCCCTACGGCTCGGCCGGAACCTGGGACGGCGCGGACCCGCTCGGCGGCGGCTGAACCCGCGGTCACGGCAGCGGCACCCCGGCCGCGGGGGCGGTGGCCGCGGGGGCGGTCGCCGCGGGGGCGGTGGCCGCGCTGATCCGCTCGGTGATCCCCGCCCGGGCCAGGTCCCGGGCCAGCACGCAGGCGCGGGTGATGGCCCGGGCCCGGGCCGACCCGTGCGCGACGACGACCGTGCCCGCGAGGCCCAGCAGGACCGCCCCGCCGTGGCCGTCCGCGTCGAACCGCCCGGCCAGGTCCCGCAGCCGCCGCCGGTTGGCCGCCTGGGCCAGCGCGCCGGCCGGCCCGGCGCTCAGCGCCGCCCGGGCCTGGGCCGACCCCAGCCGCAGGCTGGCCTCGATCGCCTTGAGCGTGACGTTCCCGGTGAACCCGTCGGTGACGACCACGTCCGCGGTCCCGGACAGCAGGTCGCCGCCTTCCACGTTGCCGGCGAACCGCACCGGCGCCGCGGCCAGCAGCGGCTCGGCCCGGCGGGCCAGCCGGTTCCCCTTGCCCGGCTCCGTGCCGATGGTGAGCAGGCCGACGGTGGGCGATTCGAGTCCGAGGACCGCCCGGGCGTAGCCCGCGCCGAGCACCGCGAACTGGGCCAGCATCTCCGGCGCCGGGTCGGCGGTGGCCCCGGCGTCCAGCAGTACCACCGGGCGGGGGACAGCCGGCAGCAGCACGGCGATGGCCGGGCGGGCCACCGCCGGCAGGCGGCCCAGCCGGGCCAGCGCGGTGGCCACGGTGCCGCCGGTCGAGCCGGCCGAGACCATGGCCGCGGCCTGGCCCCTGGCCACCAGCCCGCAGGCCACCGCGGCACTGGTGCCCGGCCGCCCGCGCAGCGCCACCCCGCTGTCTCCCATCGGGATGACGTCGGGCGCGTGCACCACCTCGATCTCCCGGTCGGCGCCGCGGCGGCGCAGCAGGGACAACAACGGCTCGGCATGGCCGACCAGCACGACCGGCACGCCGTGCTGGCGGACCGCCGCGACGGCTCCGGCCACGAGTTCGGCCGGGGCGTGGTCGCCGCCCATGGCGTCGAGCACGACCGGTGCCTCCAGGCCCATCAGGCTCCCTCCCCCGGGGTGAAGGCGGCCTCAGCGACCAGGTCAGCCGCGTCCGGCAGGGTGCCGGCCAGGTGCACGCCGCCCGGCAGCGCGGACCGCGGCCAGCCGGGGCCGCCCACCACCCGCCGGACCCCCGCGGGCAGCCCGTCCAGCAGGGCGGGGTCCGCGGTGGCCGCCAGCTGGGACCACAGGAACACCGCGGCCGGCCGTACGGCGGTGATCGCGTGGGCCAGCGCGGGCCGGGGCACCCGGCTGCCCAGCTGCCGGACATCGACGCCCCGCCCGGCCAGTTCCGCGTGCAGCGCGTACACCGGCAGCACGTGCTGTTCCTCCGCGGCGCAGCCCAGCACGACCGGCCGCAGCGCGTGCGGCGCGGGGGCCCGGGCGATCACCCCCAGCAGGGCGGCCAGCAGGCAGCCGGACAGCATGTGCTCGGCGGCCCCGTGCCCGGCCGCCCGCGGGGTCAGGTCGCCGACCTCGCGGAGGGCGGGAACGGCCAGCCGCTGCCAGCCGGCGGTCACCCCCCGCCGGGCGAAGACGTCGCGGAACACAGCCAGCAGCAGGGGGGCGTCGAGCAGGTTGGCGGCCCGGATCACCGCCTCGGGCGGGAGCGGGGTGCCCGCGGTCGCGACGGTCGTGCCCGCGGTCCCGGCGGGCGTGCCATCAGTCACGGCGGGACCGCCCGGCGGCCCCAGGTCCGCCTGGGCGCTGGCGGCCAGCGCCGCCGCCAGATCACCGGGCGCCGCCAGGGTGGCCAGCGCCGCCGCCTGGGCGGGCGGGATGCCGCTCTCCACCAGGGTCCGCATCGCCCGCAACCGGGACAGATCCGCGGCCGTGTACCGGCGGTGACCGCCGGGGCTGCGCCCGGACGGGCCGATCCCGTGCCGGCGCTCCCAGGTGCGCAGGGTGCCGACCGGGATGCCGAGCCGCCGGGCGGCCCCGCCCACCGTGAACACCGGCTCGGGTAGTGGCGGCGCGGCCTGGTTCACGACCCGGGCAGCCAGACGTCAACCTGCCGCTCGGCGCGGGCCGCCCGGCGGGCCGCGGCCAGCTGCCGGGCGAAGATCAGTGCCCGGCGGCGGCGGGACAGCCGGACCCGGCCGCGGGCCACCGCGTACCCGCGGCGCTCGATCTCGTCGAGGATCCCGCCGTAGAGCTCCAGCGCCGCCTGGATGCACGGCCGCGAGGACGGCGCCAGCAGGGCCACCCCGGGGCGGGCGGCGGCGTAGTGCGCCCGGGCCCGGGCGCACTCGAACGCCAGCAGCTCGCGGACGGCGGCGCTGGGCCGCGCGGCGGCCAGGTCGGCGGGGGCGACCCCGAAGGCGGCCAGGTCGGCGGCGGGCAGGTAGACCCGGCCGCGGCGCAGATCCTCGGCCACGTCGCGGATGAAGTTGGTCAGCTGGAAGGCCAGCCCGAGCTGACGCGCGGGTTCCCGGGCCGCGGCCGGGTCGGCGGCCTCCAGCAGCGGCAGCATCATCGTGCCGATGACGGCCGCCGAGCCCTCCATGTAGCCCAGCAGGTCGTCGTAGCTGTGGTAGCTGGTCACGGTGAGGTCCATGGCCATGGCGGCCAGGAAGGCCCGGAACTCGGTCAGGTCGATGCCGAACGAGCGGACCGTGTGCACCACCGCGGCGAGCACCGGGTCGGCGCACCGCCCACCCGCCAGGTAGCCGAAGAACGCCTCGCCCCAGTCGTGCAGCGCCGCCGCCCGCCGGGCCGGGGTCAGCCCCGGGTCGAAGGCGTTGACGATCTCGTCGGCGTAGCGGGCGAAGCCGTACAGCGCGTGCACGTGCGGCCGCTTCCACCCGGGCAGCAGCTGGGTGGCCAGGTAGTACGAGGTGCCGTGCCGCTGGTTGAGCTGGCGGCACCGCTCGTAGGCGGCGGTCAGGGTGGCCGGCCCGGAGGCCGACGGGGGTAGCTGCGGCCGCGCGGCGGCCCGGACCGCAGTCATCGCGCACCGGCCAGCACGGCCTCGGCGGCCAGCCGACCGGACACCAGCACCATCGGCACGCCGATGCCCGGCGTCGTGCCGGCCCCGGCGAAGTAGAGCCCCGGCACCCGGGCCGAGCGGTGCCCGGGCCGCAGCCACGCGGTCTGGGTCAGCCGGTGATCGAGGCCGAACGGGGTGCCCGCGGTGTGCCCGCGGGCGGCCCAGCCGGGCGGGTCCACCAGCAGCTCGGCCGGGGCCGCGGCCAGGTCGCCGTAGCCCAGCCGCTCCAGCCGGGCCAGCAGCCGGGCCCGCAGCCGCGGCGTCATCGTGGCCCAGTCGTGGCCGCCCCGCAGGTTCGCGGTGGGTTCCAGGACGCTCAGCGTGGCGTGCCCAGCAGGCGCGGCGTCCGGGTCGTGGCTGGGCGCGGTGACCAGCAGGCTGGGGTCGGGCCCCGGCTGGACGTCGCCACGCCGGGTCAGCGCGCCGAACGTGCCCGCCCAGTCGCGCCCGAGGTGCAGCGTGTGGTGGGCCTGGCCGGGCCGCGGGCGGTCCAGGCCGAAGTGCATGACCAGCGCGGAGGGGGCGAACCGCGGGCGGCGCAGCCGCCAGCCGACGGCGCCGGGGGGCAGCAGGTCCCGCTGGGCGGCCGGCAGGTCGCAGGCCACGACGACGCTGTCCGCCCGGACCAGCTCGCCGCCGGCCAGCGCCACCCCGGTGACTCCGGTGCCGCTGGCCAGCACCCGTTCGGCCCGCGCGCCGTAGCACAGTTGCGCGCCCGCCTTGACCGCGATGTCGGCGAGCGCCCGCGGCACCGCGTGCATGCCGCCCTGGCGCGGGATGTAGACCCCGCCGATCGTGTCCATGTACGCGATCACCGCGTACACCCCGGGCGCCCGGGCCGGGTCCAGCCCCACGTACAGCGCCTGGAAGGTGTGCGCCTGGATCAGCCGCTCGTCGGTGAGGTAGCGCCGGGCCAGAGCGTCCATCCGGCGCAGCGCGCCCAGCCGGGCCAGCCGGGCCAGCGCCCGGGGCTGGGCCGCGGCGCGCAGCCGGCCGAAGTCACGGGTCACGAACGGGCCCCACTCGGCCGCCTGGAGCAGCTCCAGCTGGCGCCGGAAGCGCAGGTAGCGGCCGGCCTCGGCGGCCCCGCACAGGCGGCGCACCTCGGCCGCCATCCGCTCCGCCCCGCCGCGCACGTCCAGCTGCGAGCCGTCCGGGAAGGCCAGCCGGTAGTAGGGATCCAGCTCGGCCAGCGGCAGCCAGCTGTCCAGGTCCGCACCGGCCGCGCCCATCGTCTCGGCCAGCACCTCCGGCATGGTCAGCACGGAAGGGCCGGTGTCGAACCGGTAGCCACCGACGGTCGCGGTGCCGCAGCACCCGCCGGGGACGCTACCCGCTTCCAGCACGATCACGTCCCGCCCGGCCGCGGCCAGGTGGATGGCCGTGGCCAGGCCGGCCAGCCCGGCGCCGATGACGGCGGTGGGCCCGGCCATCTCAGCGCCCCCGCCAGGTGGCCTGGCCGGCCAGGTCGAGCAGGGCGGCCCGGGCCGGCGGGGGCAGACCGGGCTGCCGATCCAGCGCCGCCCGGGCCTGGCCGGCCAGGCCGGTGATCCGGCGCTCGATGACCGCCACCGCGCCACAGCCACCGAGCACCTCGCGGGCCGCGGCGAGGTCCGCCTCGGTGGCGTCGGGGCGGCCGGCCGCGGTGTCGAGCACCCGGCGCCCGGCCGGCCCGGCCAGCTGCCGGCCCAGCACCAGGAGCAGCGTCTGCTTGCCCTCGCGGAGGTCCGCGCCGGCCGGCTTCCCGGTCACCGCCGGATCCCCGAACACGCCCAGCAGGTCGTCGCGGAGCTGGAACGCCTCGCCCAGCGGCAGGCTGTAGCCGGACAGGAACCGCTCGTCGTCGCGGCCGGCCACCGCGGCGCCCAGCTGCAGCGGCCGCTCGACGGTGTACTTGGCCGACTTGTAGCACGCGATCCGGGTGGCCGCGCTGGCGTCGGCGCCGCCCCGGGCGGCGTGCACCAGGTCCAGGTACTGGCCGCCGGTCACCTCGGCGCGCAGCGTGGTGAACAGCCGCAGCACCGCGGCGAGCCGGTCGCCCGGCAGCCCGGCCTCGGCGATGGCCGCGTCCGCC
Organism: uncultured Actinomycetes bacterium; assembly: GCA_963837515.1. Taxonomy (GTDB): domain Bacteria; phylum Actinomycetota; class Actinomycetes; order Streptosporangiales; family Streptosporangiaceae; genus RYN-230. The sequence goes on along the minus strand of CAWINT010000002.1, from coordinate 985,864 downwards.
CAGGTGAACGCCTGCAGTCCGAGCACCAGCGCGGCCGCGCGGCCGAACTGCGCGGCGTCCCCGCCCCACCCGGACCCGGCGTGCAGCCCGGCCAGCGCCACGTGCGCGGACGGTGCCCAGCGCCGCACCGCAGCGTCGTCCATCAGGTCGTCGCAGATCAGCGCGGACGCGTGCAGGAACTCCACGGCGCAGCCGACCCGCACCGCGGCGTCCGCGCCACCCGCCGCGCCACCCGCCGCCCGGAACCCCCAGTAGACGAAGGCCGGGCGGAGCCGTTTGCCGGGCCCGGCCACCAGGCCGCCGAGCACGTCGCGGAACGGGGCCAGATCCGCCCCGAGGTAGCCGGCCTCGTCCAGCCGGCGGCCGAGCATCGCGGTGAGCTCGGCCTCGAAGCGCGCCCGGGGCCAGTCATCGCCGAGGCAGGCCGCCGGAACCTCACCGAGCTGTGCAGTCACTGTCCGGCGGTCCTCTCATCGGGAATTGCCGTTGCGCTCTGCATTCGGCCCCGCGGCGCCGGGCGGTTGCACCGCGCCGGGCGGCGGGCGGCCCCCGGCGGCCCGCAGCGCCGCCGCCCCGCCGACTACGGTGGGTTACCATCGGACGGCCGGATGATGGCCCCGCCGAGCGGTGAGCCAGACCTGGACAGTCACCATAAGTATTGATTTACTCGCTGAGAGCAACGAAAGGTTACGGGTGAGTGAGCCACTGCCAGGCTTGAGGAACTTCGCCCGCATCGTCGGCCGGGGCCGCTATCGTTCAAATGCCGGCGGGGCTGACGGTCCCCCGCTCCCCAAGCAGCCCCGCCGGCACTCGACCACCACCCGTCCGCGCCGGGCGGCGCGCGCCGGGTCGCACCAGGAAAGCTGAGATGGCCGCGACGACGGACACCCGGATCCCACTGACCGGGACGCAGTACGACATTGCCGACGGGGAGTACCGGGCCACCGTCACCGAGCTGGGGGCGGGCCTGCGCCAGCTGCAGTACGGGGACCAGCCGGTCATCGTCGGTTACCCCGCGGACACGATGCCGCCCGCCGGGGCCGGGCAGCTGCTCTGCCCGTGGCCGAACCGGGTGGACCACGGCCACTACACCCTCGGCGAGCACAGCTACCAGCTCGACCTCTCCGAGCCGGGCAACCAGAACGCCATTCACGGGCTGACCCGCTGGGCCACCTGGACCGTCGTCCAGCACACTGCCCGGCAGGTCAGCCTGCAGCTCAGGCTGCTCGGCCACCAGGGGTACCCGTTCGGCCTGGAACTGGAGGCCAGCTACGAGGTGGCCGCGGAGGCCGGCCTGCAGGTGCGCATCGGCGCGCGCAACATCGGCCCGGCCGCCGCGCCGTACGGCACGGGATCACACCCGTACCTGGCGGCCGGACCCGGCCCGGTGGACGGCTGGGAGCTGACGCTGCCCGCCGCGCGGTGGCTGCCGAACGGTGAGCGCGGCATCCCGGCCGGGCCAGCGCAGGACGTGACCGGCACCGACTTCGACTTCCGGTCCCCGCGGCCGATCGGTGGCCGCCAGCTGGACCACGCGCTCACCGGCCTGGCCCGGGACGCGGACGGCCGGGCCTGGGCCCGGCTGCGCCACGGCGGCACCGAGGTGGCGCTGTGGGCCGGGCCGGGCTACGGCTGGCTGCAGGTGTTCACCGGGGACGCCCTGGATCCGGAGCAGCGCCGCCGGGCGCTGGCCGTCGAGCCGATGACCTGCCCGCCGAACGCCTTCGCCTCCGGCGTGGACCTGCTCCTGCTCGAACCGGGCGACAGCGTGACGCACACCTGGGGCATCACGGTCAGCCGCGGCTAGGCCTGATCCGGCCCGGGCTGCTCCAGCCGGGCCAGGTCCGCCGGGGTGTCCACGTCATCCGGCCGGCCGGTGTCCGCGCACTCCACCAGCGTGACCAGCTCCGGATGGGCGCGCAGGAACGGCCGGGCGCCCACGTCGCCCGCGGCCCGGCGGATCACTTCCGGCCAGTGCGCCCGGGCCAGCAGCACCGGGTTGCGCGGCCGGCCCTGGTAGGCGGCGACGGCCACCCCGGCCCCGGCCGCGTACGCGGCGATCAGCCGCCGGACCGCTTCCGGCCCCACCAGCGGCTGGTCCACCAGCGCCACCACCGCGGCCGGGCAGCCGTCCGGCACCGCCCGCAGGCCCACGGCCAGCGACGAGCCCATGCCGGTGGCCCAGTCCGGGTTGGCCACCGTGATCGTCCCGGGCACGCTGACCGGGACGGCGCCGGTGACCACCACGACCGGGCGGGCTCCGCCGCCGGTGAGCAGCGCCGCGCCGCGGTCCACCAGCCGGGCGCCGCGCAACTCGACGAGGGCCTTGGGCGGGCCAAGCCGGCGGCCCGCCCCGGCGGCCAGCAGGACGCCGGCGACCGGCGGATGCTCAGCCGTGATGGATCCGGCCCGAGGTGAGCGTCAGCGGCTGCCCCGAGCCGCCCCAGCGGAGCTGGATCAGCTCCGCCGCGACGGACACGGCGGTCTCCTCCGGCGTCCGCGCGCCCAGGTCCAGCCCGATCGGCGAGCGCAGCCGGGCCAGTTCCGCCTCGGTCAGCCCGGCCTCGCGCAGCCGCGCCAGCCGGTCGGCGTGCGTCCGGCGGCTGCCCATCGCGCCGATGTAGGCGGCCGGGGTGCGCAGCGCCACCTCGAGCACCGGAACGTCGAACTTGGGGTCGTGGGTCAGCACGCAGATGACGGTCCGCTCGTCCACGCCGGTGGCGGCCAGGTACCGGTGCGGCCACTGCACCACCACCTCGTCCGCGTCCGGGAACCGGGCCCGGGTGGCGAAGACGGCGCGCGCGTCGCACACCGTGACGTGGTAGCCGAGGAACTTGCCGGCCCGGGCCACCGCGGCGGCGAAGTCGATCGCGCCGAACACCAGCATCCGCGGCGGCGGCGCGAACGAGTGCACGAACACGGCCAGGTCGTCGCCGCGGCGCTCACCGTGCGCGCCGTACCGGCGGACCCCGGTGAGCCCCTGGGCCAGCATGCCCCGCGCGTCGTCGTCCACCGCCGCGTCCAGCCGCTTCCCCGCCCCGAGGCTGCCGCTGGCCGCCTCGCCCGGCCAGATCACCCGGCGGCTCCCGGCCAGGCCGGGGCCTTCGATGACGGTGGCCACCGCGACCGGCTGGCCGGACCGGATCGCCCCGGCCACCGCGCCCAGCTCCGGGAAGGCCTCGCGGCTCACCGGCTCCACGAACACGTGCAGGATGCCGCCGCAGGTCAGCCCGACGGCCAGCGCGTCGTCATCGCTGACCCCGTAGGTCTCCAGCACCGCCTGGCCGGTCTCCCGGACCTGCTGCGCCACCTCGTAGACGGCCCCCTCGACGCAGCCGCCCGACACGCTGCCGATGACCTCGCCGGTGGCCGACACGGCCATGGCCGCGCCGGGCTCCCGCGGCGCGCTGCGGAACGCGGCGACCACCGTGGCCAGGCCGAACACCTCGCCCGCGTCCCACCACTTCGTGATCGGGTCCAGGATGTCTCGCAACCGGATCAAGCCCTTCATCGCCGGAACTTGCCCTCAGCGTACGTTCCCGGCCGGGCCTGCCGCCATGATCAGCCGGGCCTACCGCCCGGCCGCCGTGCTACTCGACGATCTTGGAAATCGGGATCTCCAGGATGTCCTGGGCCCCGGCCGCGCGCAACGCCGGGATCAGCGTGTTCACCCCGCGCTTGGGCACCACCGTCTCGACCGCGTTCATGTCTCCGCGGGCCAGCGCGGTGATGGTGGGCGACGACATGGCCGGCAGCATGTCGATCACCGCTTCCAGCCGGGCCGCCGGGACGTTGAGCTTGAGCAGCACGTTGCCGCGGGCCCGGATCGCCCCGCGCAGCAGCAGCATGATGTCCTCCATCGCGCTGCGCTTCTCGGCGTCGGCGTGCGCCTCGGTGTTGGCGATCAGCTCGGTGTAGCTGGTCAGCAGGGTGTCCAGCACGCGCAGCCCGTTGCGGCGCAGCGAGGAGCCGGTCTCGGTCAGGTTGACGATGGCGTCCACGATGTCGGGCACCTTGGCCTCGGTGGCGCCGTGCGAGGGAACGACCATCGCCTTCACCCCGTGCGCCTCCAGGTACCGCGCGGTCAGCGCGGGCAGCTCGGTCGAGATCCTGATGCCCTCGGGCAGGTCGGTGACCGATTGCCAGGGCGCGCCCTGCGGCACGGCGAGCACCACCCGGATGGGCTGGGCGGTGGCCTTGGAGTAGTGCAGCTCGCCGAGCGACGTCACGTCCGCGCCGGTCTCGGTGATCCAGTCGCGGCCGGTGATGCCCAGGTCGAACAGGCCGCGCTCGATGTAGGACGGGATCTCCTGCGGCCGCAGGAAGCGCACCCGCTCGATCCGCGGGTCCTCGATGGACGCGTGATAGTCCCGGTCAGAGGAGCGGCGGACGGTCAGGTCGGCCGCGTCGAACAGGTCGAGAGTGGCCCGCTCCAGCGAGCCTTTGGGCAGCACCACAGATAGCACGGCACAAGCCTTTCTTGCCTAACGGAACCGTCGGGGGCGGTCAGGTAGCCTCGCCCGGTCAATGTCGTGACCGGTGGGCCCCGTCCGCCTGGTCCGTCCCGGCGCCCCGCAGCGAGCGCAGCACGAGCGCGGTGTCGAGCGCCGCCACGACCGCCTCCCAGCCTTTGTCCTCATGGCTGCCGTCCAGCCCGCAGCGGTCGCGGGCCTGCTCCAGAGTGTCACAGGTGAGCACCCCGTTGCCAACTGGTTTGCCGGTGTCCAGCGCCACCCGGGACAGCCCGTACGTGACCGCGTCGCACACGTACTCGAAGTGCGGCGTGCCGCCACGGATCACCGCGCCGAGGCAGACGACCGCGTCGTGGCCCCGCGCCGCCTCGGCCGCGACCACCGGCAGCTCCACCGCCCCGGCCACCCGGACCACGGTCGGGTCGTCGGCGCCGCACTCCTTGGCCGCGGCCACCGCCCGCTCGGTCAGCGCGTCGGTGATCTCCGCGTGCCACCGGGTGGCCACGATGGCGAGCGTCAGCCCGGCGGCGTCCACCGCCTCCGGCGTGGGCCGGCCTTTCCCGCTCACTGCGCCTCCCCGTTGATGACCGCGGGCAGGCCGTCGATGTGGTGGCCGAGCCGGTCCCGCTTCACGGTGAGGTAACGCAGGTTCTCCGGGGTAGCGGCGGCCGGCAGCGGCACCCGCCCGCTCACCTCCACGCCGAACGCGGACAGCCCGCTGACCTTGTCCGGGTTGTTGGTGAGCAGCCGCGCCGAGCGCACCCCCAGGTCGGCCAGGATCTGCGCGCCCGCGGAGTACTCCCGGGCGTCGGCGGGCAGGCCGAGCTCCAGGTTGGCGTCCACCGTGTCCGCCCCCGCGTCCTGCAGCTGGTAGGCGCGCAGCTTGCTGAGCAGGCCGATGCCCCGGCCCTCGTGGCCGCGCAGGTACAGCACGACGCCGCGGCCCTCGGCGGCGATGGCCGCCATCGACGCGTCCAGCTGGGCCCCGCAGTCGCACCGCCGGGAGCCGAACACGTCGCCGGTCAGGCACTCCGAGTGCGCCCGGACCAGGACGTCGGTGCCGTCGCCGAGATCACCCAGCACCAGGACCAGGTGCTCGGTGGTGTCCACCGAGTTCTGGTAGCCCACCGCCCGCCAGGTCCCGTAGGCGTTCGGCAGCCTGGTTTCCACAACCCGCTGGATCATCCGTTCCGAGCGCCGCCGGTACTCGATGAGCTGCGCGATGGAGGTGAGCACCAGCCCGTGCTCGTCGGCGAAGGCGCGCAGCTGGGGCAGCCGGGCCATGGTGCCGTCGTCGTTGACCACCTCGGCCAGCACGCCGGCCGGGCTCAGCCCGGCCAGCCGGGCCAGGTCCACCGCGGCTTCGGTGTGCCCGGGGCGGCGCAGCACGCCGCCCTCGGCGTAGCGGAGCGGGAAGATGTGTCCCGGCCGGACGATCTCGTACGGCTCGGTGGCCGAGTTCGACCAGGGCGCGCACGGTGCGCGCCCGGTCCCCGGCGGAGATGCCGGTGGTCACCCCGTCCCGGGCGTCCACGCTGACGGTGAACGCGGTCCGCATCCGCTCGGAGTTGTGCGGGGTCATCAACGGCAGCTGCAGCCGGTCCAGCACGTCGCCGGGCAGCGGCACGCAGATCACCCCGCTGGTGTAGCGGATCATGAACGCCATCAGCGCGGGCGTCATCTTGCTGGCCGCCACGATGATGTCGCCCTCGTTCTCCCGGTCGGCGTCGTCCACGACCACCACCGGCCGCCCGGCCGCGATGTCGCGGACCGCCCGCTCGACGTCGTCGAGTGGCACGCCCGCCCCAGGCTCCCGGCCGTCGTACCCGGCCAGCATCTCGTTCGTCACCACGCCGCTCGTCATCGCTGGGCTCCTTGCTGGCCGGCCAGGGCCGGCGCCTGTTCCCGGGATCCGCCCAGGAGGCTCTCCACGTACTTGGCGATCACGTCCACCTCCAGGTTCACCGGGCTGCCAGGTGCCAGCCGGCCCAGGGTGGTCAGCGCCAGAGTGGTCGGGATGAGGCTCACCTCGAACCAGCGGCGCGGTCCGGCGGCGCGGCCCGCGTCGCCCAGCCCGGACACGGTCAGGCTGACCCCGTCCACCGTCACCGAGCCCTTGTACACCACGTAACGGGCCAGGCCGGCGGGGAGCGAGATGCGGACCACGTCCCAGTGCTCGGCGGGCGACCGGGACAGGATCTCCCCGGTACCGTCCGCGTGCCCCTGGACCAGGTGGCCGCCGAGGCGGCCGCCCAGCTGGACCGGGCGCTCCAGGTTGACCGGGGATCCGGGCTGCAGCGCGCCGAGGCTGGTGTGACTCAGCGTCTCCGCCATCACGTCGGCGCTGAACGTGGTGCCGGACGCGGCGGTCACCGTCAGGCAGACCCCGTTGACCGCGATCGAGTCGCCACGGCGCGCCTGCGCCGTGACCGCGGGGCCGCGCACGGTGAGCCGGGCGGCGCCGGGCAGCCGCTCGATCGCGACCACCTCGCCGAGTTCTTCTACTATCCCGGTGAACATCCGCGATGTCCTCTCCTCGGAGCCGTACCGCCGGCTCCGGGGGTGCGCGGACGCGCCTGCACGGGTGGGCCGCCGCAGCCGCCCTCCGCGCGCGTGCTGCCTCCCATCCGGACTTTGACCGTCGGTCCCGGAATTTCACCGGGTCAACCGGCCGCTGGCGCGGAACGCCTGCGGCCGGGTCGCGGACTGTCACCGCCGGCTCGGAATTTCACCGACCCCGGAGCACGCTTAACTGCTGCAACCAGTCTGCCATGGGACGTATTCCGCCGGGACGTGCGGGACGGGGTGACCGGCAAAGGTGCTGTTCGTCCCGGCCCAGGTGGCCACTCGTCCCGGTATCCGGCGGTCCCTCGTCCCGGCCAAACCGGCCGCCCGTCCCTGTCCCTGGCGCGGCGGCCCGCGGTTAGCTGAGCTGGGGCCGGGCGGTGACCTGGAGCTGAGGCCAGGTCGCCGCCCGGCGCCCGGAGAGACGGCCATGAACCAGATCGATCCACCGGCAGGCCGCCTGCGGCCTGGGTGACCGCGTCGGCTGCGGATGCGGTGCGGGCGGCGTCGGCGGCGCTGTCCTGGCTGGCCACCGTGGATGCCGCGTCCCTGCCGGCCGTCACGCAGGCGGAGTGCCTGCGGGGGCTGGGGCGGGTGGAGGCGGCGCACACCGCGGCGCACGCGCGGCTGCTGGCGGCGTTCGATGCCGGTGGCGGGTATGAGCATGACGGGCAGGGATCGGCGCGGACGTGGCTGCGCTGGCAGGCGCACGGTAACCGTTGACAGCGAGAACCAGCGGATCTTGGTGACGTACTGAGGCCGCGGGTGACCCAGGCAACGGCAACCAGGCCACCTCCCAGGCGCTACCCGATCCGGGCGAGGAAGGCCAGCACCCGCTGCCGGAGCAGGGACGCGGCCGGTTCGTCGTAATCGGGGAGGCTGCTGTCGGCGAACAGGTGCCTGTCCCCCGGGTACCGGAACAGCTCGGCGTCCTCAGCTGTGCGGGCCAGTTCCCGCGCGGCGTCGAGGTCCTCGGCGAACCACGGGTCGGCGTCCATCCCGTGGACCTGGACCGGGACCCCGGGCGGCCAGGCGCCGAACTTGGCCGCCGGAAGGCAGCCGGACATGAACAGCGCCCCCCGGGCGCCCGGGCGGGTCTGGGCCAGCAACTGGGCCGGCATCACCCCGAGCGAGAACCCGGCGTAGACCAGCCCGGCAGGCAGATCTTCGGCGGCGCGGCGGCCCCGTTCCAGGACGGTGTCGAACCCGGCCCGCTGCGCGTAGGCCACGCCCTCATCGAGGGTGCCGAAAGTCGCCCCCTCATACAGATCCGGAACGGTGACCCGGTGCCCGGCCGCGCGCAGCTGGTCAGCGAACTCGCTGACCCCCTCGGTCAGGCCCTGGGCGTGGTGGAACAACACGACGTCGGTCATCGGCACTCCCCTCTGGCGGTCGCTCCCTGGCTGGCGGCCGCCCAGGCCGGCGGTTCCCCCTGGCCGGCGGCTGCCCAGGCCGGCGGATCCGCCATGGTGCCTACGGTAGCGACGCGCACCGACACGCGCAGGGCGGGCGCCGGCCACCACATGCGCCAGCCGCGGCGCAGCACCCGCTACGCCGCCCCGGTGACCTCGGCCAGGCGGCGGGTGAGGAACTCGCGCTCCGGCTCGCCCGCCGTGAGGTCCAGGGCGGCGCGGTACGCGGCGGCGGCCTCGGTGCGGTGGCCCAGGCGGCGCAGTAGGTCGGCCTTGGCCGCGGGCAGGTACCGGTAGCCGTCGAGGCGGCCGTCCCGCTCCAGGACGCTGAGCTCGGCCAGCCCGGCCGCCGGGCCGTCCGCCATGGCCACCGCCACCGCCCGGTTGAGCGCCACAACCGGCGACGCCCAGGCCGCCCCCAGCAGGTCGTACAGCTTCACGATCTGCCGCCAGTCGGTCCCGGCGTAGCTGGGCGCCGCCGCGTGCAGCGCGGCGATCGCCGCCTGCAGCGCGAACCGGCCCGGGCGGCCGCCGCACAGCGCGACCCGGACCAGCGCGATGCCCTCGTCGATGGCCGGCCGGTCCCACTGGCTGCGGTCCTGCTCCTCCAGCAGCAGCAACCGCCCGTCCGGGGCGCACCGGGTGGCCCGGCGTGCGTCGGTGAGCAGCAGCAGCGCGAGCAGCCCGCGGATCTCCGGCTCGTCGGGCATCAGCGCGTGCAGCATCCGGGCCAGCCGCAGGGCCCGGCCCACCAGGTCACCGCGGACCAGCTGGCCGCCGCCGGGGGCGGTGTGCCCGGTGGTGTAGAGCAGGTGGACCACGGTGAGCACCGCGTCGAGCCGGTCCGGCAGCTCCGTGGTCCCGGGCACCCGGTACGGGATGCGCGCGGCGGAGATCTTCTTCTTGGCCCGGGTGACCCGCGCCGCCATGGTCGGCTCGGGGACCAGGAAGGCCTGCGCGATCTCCGCGGTGGACAGCCCGCACACCAGCCGGAGCGTCAGGGCCACCTGCGCCTCGCGGGCCAGCGCCGGGTGACAGCAGGTGAAGACCAGGCGCAGCCGGTCGTCCGGGATGGCTGATTCGTCCGCGCCGGCCGGGCGGGCGGCCGCCCCTGTGGGGCCGTCCGGCTCGATCAGCAGCGGCAGCTTCCGGCGCAGCGTCGAGTCGCGGCGGAGCCGGTCGATGGCCCGGTTGCGGGCCGCGGTGGTCAGCCAGGCGGCCGGATTGCGCGGCACGCCCTGCCGGGCCCACGCCTCCAGCGCCGCGACGTAGGCGTCCTGCACGCACTCCTCGGCCACGTCGATGTCCCCGGCGACGCGCGCCGTCGCGGCGAGCACGAAGGCCCACTCGCGACGGTGCGCGTCAGCCACGGCCACCGCCGCCGCGCCGGCCAGCCCCACCGTCAGTCGAAGACCATGACCGGCCGGACCTCCACCCCGCCGAACCGCGCCGGGGTGAGCCTGCCGATCTCCAGGGCATGGTCCAGGTCGCGCGCCTCGACCAGGTAGAAGCCACCGAGAGCCTCTTTGGTCTCGGCGAACGGGCCGTCGGTCACCACGTCCCCGCGGATGGAGGTGGCGGTGGACGTCGGCTGCAGCGCCCGGCCGGTGATGACCTTCCCGCCGGTCTGCTCCACCTGCTCGGTGAACCGGTTGTGCGCGTCCATCACCTGCTGGAAGACGTCGGGTGACGCCGTGGCGTAGCCGTTCTCGTCCTCGTTGATCAGGATCAGGTACTCGGCCATGACGGCTCCTTCGTTGTCGGTTAACCCCGTCACCAGCCCGACGAACGACCGGGCCGATATCGACAGCCGGCCGCCGGAATTTCGTTAAGCACGAATATTGCAGGTCAGCACGCTGAAAGACAGTCTTCCGCCCAACGGCACCCGCCGGGTCAGCGACTCCAGGCGGCGTGCGCGGTGGCCCGCTGCGCCTGGGCGCGGAGCGCCTGGACCGCGGCGGCGGGCTCATCGGCGCTGTAGACCGCGGACCCGGCGACGAACACGTCCGCGCCCGCCTCGGCGCAGCGTTCGATGGTCTTCTCGCTCACGCCGCCATCCACCTGCAGCCACACCGCGGCGCCCCGGCGGCGGACCAGGTCGCGGGCCCGGCGCAGCTTGGGCAGCACCAGGTCCAGGAACGGCTGGCCGCCGAATCCCGGCTCCACCGTCATGAGCAGCAGCATGTCGATCTCGGGCAGCAGGTCCCCGTACGGCTCCACCGGGGTGCCCGGGTTGAGCGCCAGGCCGGCCCGGGCGCCCGCGGCGCGGATCATCCGCAGCGTGCGCACCGGGGACGACGCCGCCTCGGCGTGGATGGTGACGTTGCCCGCCCCGGCCTCGGCGTAGGGCGGGGCCCAGCGGTCCGGGTCCTCGATCATCAGGTGACAGTCGAGCGGCAGCCCGGCGTGCTTGAGCAGCGCCTCGACGACCGGCAGGCCGAGGGTGAGGTTGGGCACGAAGTGGTTGTCCATGACGTTGACGTGCAGCCAGTCGGCGACGCCGGTGACCGCCGCCGCCTCGTCCGCGAGCCGGGCGAAATCGGCGGACAGGATGCTCGGTGCCATCTGCACGGCCATGACGCCGAGTGTAGGCGGCGGCGGGCCGCCCGCAGGGGGGACCTCCGGGGTGAACCGAGGCTGCCCCGTCCGGGGCGGCACCGCGCGGCCGGTACCCGGGGATGCACGGTCCAGACGGCGCGTCAGGGCAGGCGGCGGCCGATCCGCCAGTAACAGAACCCGGTCAGTGCCAGCGCGAGGGCGAGGTAGATCCCGGTCTCGGTCCACTGGATGGGCCAGTAGCGGCTGGTGGGCTGGTAGCTGACGCCGATCCCGATGCCGTGGCTGGCCAGGCACGGCGTGGGGTCACCGTTGGGGCCGGCGGTCGCTGCGCAGGCGGCCGGCATGATGCTGACCGGCCGTCCGGCAGCGTTGACGGCTCCGCTGGAGAAGATCCAAGCGCCGGGCTCGCTGTCGATGTAGTCGAGGGTGAAGGTGAACCTCCCGCCCGGTGCCGCGCTTTGCTGCCCGCTGAAGTTCTCAGCCAGCGACTGGGTCAGATGCGCGGGCGGGAACAGGTGCGGGCGGATCAGCAACGGCATGGCGACCTGGACGGCGGCGAACAGAGCGAGCGTGACGGCCATGGCCGGGAGCGTCCGCCGGAACAGGACCCCGGTGGTGACGCCCAAGGTGAAGCCGAACGCTGCGTACCCTAGCGGGACGACGCCGTGGGCGTCGAAGGCCAGCAGGCTGAACGGGCCCATGCCGAGCGGGAAGTTGCTGCCGGCGGCGACGCGGGCGGCATGGCCGATGGGCGCCGCCCACCAGCCGTACATGAGGCTGAGCCCTTCGGTGACGGCGACGGCGGCCAGGCCAGGCAGCATGAGCTTGCTGGCCATCCACCGGGCGCGGGTGATGCTCTGCGTCCAGACCATCCGGAATGTTCCGGTCTCGAACTCGCGGGCGATCAGCGGCGCCCCCCAGAAGACACCGATGATCACCGGCGCGAAAATGACGCCGGCGATGCCGAGCATGAACACCACCGTGTAGCTGCCGCTCAGCAGGGCCAGGAAGTTGCTGGCCGGCTGATCGCACCCCTGGCCGTGGCAGGCCGTGATGCCACTGCCCGCATACAAGCTCGCCAGATGCGGCCCGGTGGCCCCGAGCAGGATCGCGAACGCCGCCAGCGCCGCGAGCGAGGTGACCGCCTGCGGGCGGAACTGACGCCAGGTGAGCCAGATCATTTCTGCGCCTCCAGACGGTGCTCGGCAGCACGGCGCCGGCCGCCCCCGGCCGCGTGCCGCAGGTAGGCGAGGACCATGTCCTCCAGGCCGACGTCGGAGACCGTCCAGGCCGGATCGAGGACCGGCTCGCTGGTGCGCATGAACAGCGTTGTCTGCCGGTCGGTATGGCTGGCCGAGATGACCTGCTGGGCGGCGGGCAGGGTGGCCGGGTCCCGGCGCGGGCCGGTCAGCAGGTGGTGGGTGGCCAGCAGTTCGTTGACCGGCCCAGCGACCCGCACCCGTGAGCCGGCCAGCACGATCAGGTAGTCGCACACCCGTTCCAGGTCCGCGATCAGGTGTGAGGACAGCACCACCGACAGTTCCCGCTCGGCGATGGCCCCCATCAGGTCCTCCAGGAACTCCCGCCGGGCCAGCGGGTCCAGGCTGGCCACCGGTTCGTCCAGGATCAGCAGTTCGGGACGCTTGCCGATGGCCAGTGTCAGCGCCAGCTGAGCGCGCTGCCCACCGGACAGGCCGGCCTTCTGGCCTGGGTCCAGGCCCAGCCAGTCGATCCGGCGGCGGGCGAACCCGGCGTCCCAGGCCGGGTTGAGGCGCGCGCCGAGCCTCAGGTGCTCGGCCACCGACAGCCCGGCGTAGACCGGCGCGTCCTGCGCCAGGAACCCCACCCTGGCCAGCGGCGCCGGGCCCGCCGGGGGCGGGCCGCCGAGGACCTGGATCGTGCCCGCCGTTGGCGCGAGCAGCCCGGCGGCCAGGTTCAGCAGGGTCGACTTGCCCGCCCCGTTCGGGCCGACCAGGCCGACGACGTGGCCGGGGGGGACGCTCAGCGTGCAGCCGGCCAGCGCCCACAGCCGCCGGTACCGCTTGCCGAGCCCATGCGTTTCGATGACCAGGGTCACGCTATGTCCTCCTCAGCCGCGGCCCGGAAGGTGCTCACGAACAGGGCCTCGATGGACTCGTCATCCAGCCCGGCGCGGCGGGCCCTGGCCAGCCAGCGCTGCAGCTCGCGGCGGAGCGGCCCGTGCGCGGCCAGCGACTCGCCGCCGCCCAGCGTGCCGGTCACGAACGTCCCGATCCCCGGCCGGGCCGCCACCAGCCCCTCGTATTCCAGTTCCCGGTAGGCCTTGAGCACGGTGTTCGGGTTGATCGCCAGGCCCGCCGCCACATCCTTGACCTTCGGCAGCTGATCACCCACGCGTAGCAGGCTCAGCCGCAGCGCGTGGCGCACCTGATGGATCAGCTGCAGGTAGGGCGCGACGCCGGACCGCCCGTCCAGATGAAACTCGATCACCGCTACCTCACTTATCTAGGTAGCTAGCACTATAGCAAGATGGATGCTCGGGGCAGGTGCTTCCGGGAGGCCGCAGCGAAACTCACGCGCCCCGCCGGTTCCGCGGCCCCGGCAGAATGTCCCCGGGTCCGGGTAGCGTTCGGTCACGGCTGGGACCGTGACCCGGGACGGGAGGGATCTCCGTGAACCACCAGGCGGCTGGTCATCCGGCGGACGACGGGACAGGAGCGGCCGCCGCCCTGCTGGCCCGGGTGCGCAAGCTGCTGGCCAAGGCCGAGGCCGAGGGCGTGACACCGGCCGAGGCGGAGGCGCTGACCGCCAAGGCTGCCGAGCTGATGGCCAAGTACGGCATCGACCGGGCGGTGCTGGCCGCGCAGCGGCCGGAGACCGATCGCCCGGCCGACCGGAAGCTGGACGTCGACAACCCGTGGGCCCGGGTCCAGGCGCACCTGCTGTGCGGGCTGGCCGCGGCGCTGCGCTGCCAGTGCGTGATCCTGCCCCGGCCGGAGCCGGGCAGCCGGATCCACATCTTCGGTTTCGCGTCCGACATCGAGCGGGCCGACGTGCTGTACACCTCGCTGCTGGTGCAGATGTGGCAGGGCCTGGCGGCGGCCCAGGCCCCGGGCCGGAACACCCGGGCGTGGCGGCGCAGCTGGCTGCTCGGCTTCACCTCCGCGGTGGTGGCCCGGGTCCGTGCCGCCGAGCAGCAGGCCACCACTACGGCCACCGCGGCCACCGCCATGGACGGGCGGCGCACGGCCCTCGTACTGGCCGACCGGCGGCAGGTGATCACCCGGCACCTGGCGCACGCCTACCCGGTGACCCGCAAGTCCCGGGTGACCTATTCCGGCAGCGGGTACGGAGCGGGCTACACGCAGGGGCAGCAGGCTGACATCGGCACGACGCGGCTGCGCCGCGGGGCCGGGCAGGCACTGGCCCGGTAGCACCGGCCGGGCCACGCCGGCCCGGTGACGTCAGCCGCGCCGGCGCAGCAGGGCGAGGAAGATCGCGTCCGAGCCGTGCCGGTGCGGCCAGAACTGCGCGTACCGGCTGCCGGGGACGCGCAGGCCGGGCACCTCGGGCAGCACCGCCGGCGCGTCCAGCACCTCGGTGTCGTTCCGGCGGCCGAGCACGTCGGCCAGCACGTCGCGGGTCTCGGCCAGGTGCGGGGAGCAGGTCACGTACCCGACGACCCCGCCGGGGCGGGCCGCGTCCAGCGCGTGGCCGAGCAGCCGCCGCTGGAGCGGGCCCAGCGCGAGCACGCTGTCCGGCGATTTCCGCCAGCGCGCCTCCGGGCGGCGGCGCAGCGCCCCGGTGCCGGAGCATGGGACGTCGGCGAGCACCCGGTCGAACGTCCCCGCCGCCCAGGGTGGCCGGCCGGCGTCGGCCACCGCGACCGCGGCGGCGCCGGTCACCGCGACCGCGCGCTGCACCAGCGCGGCACGGTGCGGCCGTACGTCGGCGGCCAGCAGGCGCGCCCCGCGCTGCGCGGCCAGGCCGGCCAGCAGCCGCGCCTTGCCACCCGGGCCCGCGCACATGTCCAGCCACCGGCTGTCCCGCCCGTCCACGCCCGCCCGGGCCAGCGCGATCGCCGCGAGCTGGCTGGCCTCGTCCTGCACGGCCGCGCGCCGCTCGCTCACCGCGGGAACCGCCGCCGGGTCACCCGCCCCCAGATAGGCGCCGAACTCCGACCAGCGGGCGGGCTCAGCCCCAGTCAGGTCGTCACGGCTGGCCAGCCCGGGTACCGCGCACAGCGTGACCTGCGGCCGGATCCCATCCGCGGCCAGCGCCGCCTCGGTCTCCGCCAGCGGGCCGGCCACGTCCTCGCCGAGGGCGTCGGCGATCGCCGCCACCAGCCAGCGCGGGTGGCTGTAGCGGACCACCAGGTGCCCGAGCGGGTCGGCGTCCCGGGCCGGGGCCGCTACCCCGATCCAGCTTTCCAGGTCGCGGGTGGCGACCCGGCGCAGCACGGCGTTGACGAAGCCGGCCGAGCGCTGACCGGCCAGGTCGCGGGCCAGGTCCACCGAGGTGGCCACCGCGGCGTGCGGCCGGACCCGGGTGGCGAGCAGCTGGTGGGTGCCGAGCCGGAGCACCGCACGGAGCGGGGGGTCGACCCGGTCCAGGGCACGGTCGCTGCACAGGCCCAGGATGGCGTCGTAGGTGCCGCGGCCGCGCAGCGTGCCGTAGGTCAGCTCGGTGGTCAGCGCGGCGTCGCGGCCGGCCAGGCCGCGCTGCGCGAGCAGCGACGGGAGCAGCAGGTTGGCGTAGGCGTCCCGCTGGTTGACGGCGATGAGGACGTCATAGGCGGTCCGCCGGGCCGGGTCGCCGGGCCGCCGGTGGCCCCCCCGGGACGCGCCACCCCGGGGGGCACCGCCCCGGGACACGCCGGGCGCACGGCGGGTGGGCCGGCCGGACGGCCGCGGGCTGCTGGGCGCGGCCATCTCAGGCCAGCACCGGGGCGTCCAGGCGCAGGCCCCGGGCCCAGTCCACGGCCGGCATCCGGCGCTTCCCCGGTGGCTGGACGTCACTCAGCCGCACCGGGGTGGTGGCCGTGCCGACCAGCACCGCGGAGCGCTCGACGCGCAGCTCGCCCGGGCTGAGCGGGCCGGCCGCCGGGGGCAGGCCGTGGCCAGCCGGCGGCCCGCCCGGCGGCAGCGAAGCCGGCGGCGGCTCGGCCAGCGGCCAGAGCTTGATCCGGGCGTCACCGAGCACCGTCCACGCGCCGGGGGCCGGCGTGCACGCCCGGATCTGCCGGTCCACGGCGAGCGCGGGCCGGTCCCAGCGCACTCGGGCGTCCTCCGCGGTGAGCTTGGGGGCGAGGCTGACCCCCTCGGCCGGCTGCGGCCGGGCCACGAGCTGCCCGGACTCGATCCCGTCCAGCGTCGTCACCAGCAGGGCGGCCCCGGAGACGGCGAGCCGGGCCAGCAGGTCACCGGCCGTGTCCCGGGGCCGGACCGGTTCGGTCACCATGCCGAAGACGGGCCCGGCGTCGAGCTCGGCGACCAGCCGGAAGGTGGTGGCGCCGGTCAGGTCATCGCCGTGCAGGATCGCGCGCTGCACCGGCGCCGCGCCCCGCCAGGCGGGCAGCAGGGAGAAGTGCAGGTTGACCCAGCCGTGCCGCGGGATGTCCAGGGCCGTCTGCGGGATCAGCGCGCCGTAGGCGGTGACCGGGCAGCAGCCCGGCTCGATCGCCCGCAGCCGGTCGAGGAAGTCGGGGTCGCGAGGGCGGCGCGGCTTGAGCACCTCGACCCCGGCGGCCGCCGCCCGCTCCGCGACCGGGCTCGGCGCGAGGTGCAGTCCGCGCCCCGCCTGCGCGTCAGGCCGGGTCACCACCGCCGCTACCTCGTGCCGGGAGGCGAGCAGCGCGTCCAGCGCGGGCACGGCCGCCCGCGGGGTGCCCGCGAAGACCAGTCGCATGCCTAGAGCGCTCTGCCCCGGGTGGGATGCGGCGACGCGCGGATCTCCGGGACCGGCGCACCCCACCACTCGGCCTCACGGATCGCCTTCATCGCCTGCTTGTGCTGCTGCTTGTCGAGGCGGTCGATGAACAGTACGCCGTCCAGGTGGTCCGTCTCGTGCTGGACGCAGCGGGCCAGCTGACCGGTGCCCTCGACGGTGACCGGCTCCCCGTACATGTTGAAGCCCTTGGCCACCGCGCCAAAGGCGCGCGGCGTGGGGAAGGCCAGGCCGGGGAACGACAGGCAGCCCTCGTCGTCGGTCTCGATCTCCTCGGAAAGGTCCAGCGACGGGTTGATGAGGTGCCCGAGCGCGTCGTCCACGGAGTAGGTGAAGACCCGCAGGCCGACCCCGATCTGCGGGGCGGCCAGGCCGAGGCCGGGCGCGTCCAGCATCGTGTCGGTGAGGTCCTTGACCAGCTTGCGCAGCTCGGCGTCGAAGTCGCGGACCGGCTCGGCCGGCGTGCGCAACACCGGGTCGCCGAAGATGCGGATCGGCTTGACGCTGATGGCACACCGTCCTTCCCTGAGCCCGCCTGCCGGCGGAGTCCCCCCAGTCTACGAACCCGCCGAGGGGGGCGGGGCAGACGCCGCGGAGCGGGCCTTGAACGCCGCCTTCCGGGCGGCCCGGGCCACCCGGGCATCCGGATGGTGGTCGCTCAGCGCGGTCAGCAGGTCGGTCACGCCGGGATGCCGGACCCGCCACAGGCCGGCCACCAGCTCGGCCTGCGCGTCCGGGGGCACGTCCGGGAGCAGTTCGGCGACGACATCCTGGGGATCGGCCTCCTCCAGCAGCCCGGCACCCAGGTCCACGAGCAGCCAG
Source organism: uncultured Actinomycetes bacterium (assembly GCA_963837515.1). Lineage (GTDB taxonomy): Bacteria > Actinomycetota > Actinomycetes > Streptosporangiales > Streptosporangiaceae > RYN-230. The sequence continues at coordinate 968,109 of CAWINT010000002.1, read as the reverse complement.
GCCCGGTCGTCCCGGTCCAGCTCCACGTCCTCGCCGTGCTCGTGCAGCCAGACCGCGGCGTGCGCGCGCAGCACCGGGTCGGCCAGGGCGTCGCGGACGGCGGCGACCGCGTCCTCGCCGATCCGGTCCAGGACCGCGAACCCGGCCCCGCGCAGCCCCGGGGAGCCCTGGCTGGCCGCCGCGATCAGCTCGTCGGCGGCCTGCCGGGGGGTGCGGTCCGCCAGCCAGGCGGCGATCTCCGCCTCGCCGTCCTCGACGTCGCAGTTGGCCAGCGTGGCGAGCAGGGCCGCGGCGTCACCCCGGGACCCGCCGCCGACGACCGGGACATGCCAGCCCTGGGCCCGGAGCCGCCGGTGCACGCCCCAGATGCCCAGCGGGGAGAGCGTGACGGTCAGGTTGCCGCCGGGATCGTCGGATTCCAGGTCGTCGGCGCCGAGTTCGACCACGCCGAGGTCGGCGAGGGCCTCCAGGGCCACCGACAGCGCCGCCCCCTCGTCAGCCACCGCCTCGTCAGCCGCCGCCTCGTCAGCCGCCGCCTCGTCAGCCGCCGCCTCGTCAGCCGCCGCCTCGTCACCCGCCGCCTGCGGACGGCGGCGGGCGCCGGCCGCAGCCAGGTAGGCGTCGAACAGTGCGTCCATCCGCACCGGGCCGCCGACGGTGTAGAGCGCGGTGGCCAGGCCGTCCAGGTCCTCGGCGGCCAGCATGACGGTGAGCGCGGCGTCCCAGGCGGCCAGCACCTCGTCGGCGGCGGGCGCGGCCAGCACGTCCCGCCGGTCCCCCGCTTCGACCCGGCCGTCGCCCAGCACCAGCATCCGCGCCGCAATGGCCACCCGCCAGGCCGCCTCGAACTCGGCCGGGATCAGCTCCAGGTGGGTGGCGGCGGCGACGGCGTCCGCGCGGCGCAGCCGCCCGGCCTTGGTGATCGGCCGGCCCGGGCCCATCCAGCGGGCCACGTCCCGGGCGGCCCGCAGCAGCGGGGCGACCCGGGCTGCCGCGGCCAGTTCTTCCCGGGGCGCCAGCCGCACCGTGGGCAGCCGGGGCAGGCCGCCCGCCGGCCCCCCGGCCGGGGTTTCACCCGCGCTGTTCCCGGCGGCGGGCGGCCGGGCCGGCCCGGTCCCCAGGTGCACGGATGTCAGCTCGATCGGTTCCTGGCCCGGCGGGCCAGGTCGTTCCCCATGCGCCCGGCCGGCCCGGCCGGGCGTCGCCGGAGACCGCGGAGTCCGTCGTGAGGTGGCCACTCCAGCACCCTACGGCCTCCGGGGGGCCAGTCAGATCAGCTCCGCCGGGTCGAGTTGCACCCGGACCGTTCCCGGCTCTTTGCGCGCGCTCCGCTCGGCCTGGACCCGATGCAGCGCGGCGGCCAGGTCCAGGCCGCGGCCGCGGGGCACCCGCACCAGCATCCGGACCAGGTCCACCCCGGCCTCGACCGGGCCGAGCAGCTCGGCCGCGGGCGGTAGCGCGGCCGCCGCCAGCAGGCCGTCGACCGCCGGGGCGGGCCCGGTGAGCGAAGCCATCCGGGCGGTGGGCGGGAAGCGGAGCTCGGCGCGCTCCGCGAGTTCCCGTTCGGCGTGGGTGACCGGATCCCACCGGATCAGCGCCTGGACCGCGGGGATGCTGGCGTCCGCCACCACGATCACCCGGCCGCCCGCGGGCCCGGGACGGACCAGTGCGGCCGCGTTCAGCCACCGGCGCAGTGCTTCCTCGGCGGCCCGCAGGCTGGGCCGGCCGAGCAGGACCCAGCCGTCCAGCAGCAGCGCCGCGGAGTACCCGGCCGCGGCCCGCGGCTCGGCCCCCGGGGTCGCGATGACCAGGGCGGGCGACCCGGGCACCGCGGCGACCGATGCCGCCGCGCTGGAGGTCAGCACCGGTACCCCGGGAAAGGCCCGGCTCAGCTCCTCGGCGGTCCGGCCAGCCCCGGTGACCAGGGCCCGCACCCCCCGGTGCGCGCAGGCCGGGCAGCGCCAGTCCGCGGCCACGGCCGCGCACCAGCGGCAGCGCGGCGCGGCGCCTGCCTCGTCCAGGGCCAGCGGGCCGCCGCAGGCCGGGCACCAGGCCCGTTCCCGGCACCGGGCACAGCCCAGGGCGGTGAGGTAGCCGCGGCGGGGCACCTGCACCAGGACCGGCCCGCTGGCCAGGGCCTCCCGGGCGGTGCGCAGCGCCAGGCTGGGCAGCCGGGCGCCCCGCGCCGCCGCGTCCCGGGCCAGCTCACTGTCGGTTCCGGCCGCGCGCACCAGGGGCGCCACGTCACGCAGCACCGGGCGCGGCGCGGCCAGCGGCCGGGCCCAGCCGCTGGCCACCAGGTGCGTCGCCTCGGCGGTACGCGCGAACCCGCCGATCAGCGCGGCGGCACCGGTGCGGTGCGCGCGGAGCGCGAGCACGTCGCGGGCGTGCGGGTAGGGGGCCCGCGGCTCGGCGTGCAGATCGTCCCCGTCGTCCCAGAGCACTACCAGGCCGAGCGCGGCGACCGGGGCGAACATGGTGGCCCGGGTGCCGGCCACCACACGGACCGCCCCGCGCCGCACCGCCAGCCAGCGGCGGTACCGCTCGGCGGGGCCCAGGCCCGCGGCGAGGGTCACGTGCTGGCCGGGGCCCAATACCGCAGCCAGGGCGGCGTCGACCAGGCCCAGGTCGGTGGCGTCCGGGACGACGATGAGCGCCCCGCGGCCGGCCGCGGCCGCGGCGCCCGCCGACCGGGCGATCTCCTCGGGCCAGGACGGCCCGGGCAGCGCCGACCACACCGCCCGCGGGCCCTGGCCGCGGGCCAGCGCGGCCAGGAAGGCCGGCCCGGCCGGGTAGCGGGACCACGGGCCCGGGTCCGGCGGGGGCGGCGCGGGCGGCGGCCCGGGCCGCGGCGGCTCCGCCTCGGCCCGGGCGTGCCGGGGCGGGATGGCCAGCCGCAGCACATCCACCATCGTCCCGGCGTACCGGTCGGCGACCTCGCGGGCCAGCGCCGCGATCTCCGCGGTCAGCACCGGCTCCGGGGAGACGACCCGCTCCAGCCGGGCCAGCCGCCCCGGGTGCTCGCTGGCCGTGGCGCGCTGCAGCACGAACCCGTCCACCAGCTGGCCGGCGAACCGGACCCGGACCCGGCAGCCGGGCACCGCCTGGCCGGCCAGGGCCTCCGGGACCAGGTAGTCGAAGGGCCGGTCGAGATGGGCCAGCGGCAGATCCACCGCCACCTGCGCGACCGGGAGCACCGCCGCGGCCGGGCCCGGGTCACGCCGGGCCCGGGCCGAGCGGGCGGGCGTCCGCTGTCCCGTCGCCGCTGCCACGCTCCTGTCCTACCAGACCCCCCCGACGGCCCGGGCCGCCCGCGGGTGCCCGGTTACAGGTGCATGGTGCCGCAGGCACCATCCGCCCGGCCGGTGGCCCGGTTCAGCCGGAGCAGTACCGGCCCCGGCACGGCCACCTGGGCCCGCACGTCCCGGAGCACCGTGCGCAGCGTGCCGGACAGCGGGCGCAGCGACGGGGCGGCAGACGCGCTGTGGCTGCGCCGGGCCGCCCGGTCCACCTGCCCGATGGCGGCGGCCAGGTCCCGGCCCTGGCCAGGCACAGCCCGATGGCCACCCCGCAGCGCACCGTTCCCCGGCCGGGTGATCAGAGCCCGGCGGCCGCGCGCAGGCTGTCCGCCCGGTCGGTGCGCTCCCAGGAGAAGTCCGGCTCTTCCCGCCCGAAATGCCCGTAACTGGCGGTCTGCGAGTAGATCGGCCGGAGCAGGTCCAGGTCGCGGATGATGGCCGCCGGGCGGAGGTCGAAGACCTCCAGCACGGCATCCTGGATCCGCTCGATCGGCAGCCGCTCGGTGCCGAAGCACTCCACGAACAGGCCCACCGGCTTCGCCTTGCCGATGGCGTAGGCGACCTGGGTCTCGCAGCGGTCGGCCAGGCCGGCCGACACCACGTTCTTGGCCACCCAGCGCATGGCGTAGGCCGCGCTGCGGTCCACCTTGGACGGGTCTTTGCCGGAGAAGGCGCCGCCGCCATGCCGGGCCATGCCGCCGTACGTATCGATGATGATCTTCCGGCCGGTCAGCCCGGCGTCCCCCATGGGCCCGCCGATCTCGAAGCGGCCGGTCGGGTTGACCAGCAGCCGGTACTGGCTGGTGTCGAGTTCCAGGCGGTCCACCACCGGCAGCACCACCAGGTCGCGCAGGTCCGGGGCGAGCAGTTCCTTGAGATCGATGTCCGGCGCGTGCTGGGCGGACACCACCACCGTGTCCAGCCGCACCGGCTTGTCCCCGTCGTACTCGATCGTGACCTGGGTCTTGCCGTCCGGGCGCAGGTACGGCACATCGCCGCTGCGCCGGACGTCGCACAGGCGGCGGGCCAGCCGGTGCGCCAGCATGATCGGCAGGGGCATCAGTTCCGGGGTCTCCCGGCACGCGTACCCGAACATCAGGCCCTGGTCACCGGCGCCCTGCCGGTCAAGCTCGCTGGTCCCTTCGCCCTCCCGGTGCTCGAACGCCTGCAGCACTCCCTGGGCGATGTCCGGGGACTGCGAGCCGATGGACACCGAGACCCCGCAGGAGGCCCCGTCGTAGCCCTTGGTCGAGGAGTCGTAGCCGATCTCCAGGATCTTCTCCCGGATGATGCCCGGGATGTCTACGTAGGTCTGGGTGGTGACCTCCCCGGCCACGTGCACCTGGCCGGTGGTGATCAGCGTCTCCACGGCGACATGGCTGCCGGGATCGTCTTTGATCATTGAATCGAGGATGGCGTCGCTGATCTGGTCGGCCATCTTGTCCGGATGACCCTCCGTCACGGACTCGGAGGTGAAGAGACGTCGGGCCACGTTGAAACTCCCCGTCAATCGGCGCGGCTGAAATCTTGCCGCAGTCTAGCCGGACTGGCTGGGCGCGCGCGCCCCCGACCGCTGATTACCGGGGCTAATCGGGCCAGCCGGGCGGCGACCAGGTCCCACACCACGTCGGCCAGGACCTCCTTGGGCCCGCGCGGGATCTCCGTCACCGCGCCGTCGGCGGCCAGCACCACCGCTTCGTTGTCCGGCGTGCCGAACGCCAGGCCGCCGCCGACCTGATTGACCACCAGCAGGTCGCAGCCCTTGGCCGCCAGCTTGGCCCGGCCGTGCCGTGCCGCATCCTCGGTCTCGGCGGCGAAGCCCACGATCACCTGGCCGGGCCGCGGCCGGCTGGCGGCGAGATCGCGCAGGATGTCCGGGTTCTCGGTCAGCACCAGGGGCTCGGGTGCTGCCCCGGACTTCTTTAGTTTCGTGCCGCTGCGGCGCTCCGGCCGGTAGTCGGCCACCGCGGCCGCCATGACCACCGCGTCCGCGTCCGCCGCCGCGGCGGTGACCGCCGCGGCCATCTCCCGGGCCGACACCACCCGGATGACCTTGGTGCCCGCCGGGTCCTCCGCGTCCACGTTGGCGGACACCAGCGTGACCTGGGCCCCCCGGGCAGCGGCGGTGCGGGCCAGCGCGTAGCCCTGGCGGCCGGAGGACCAGTTGCCGAGGAACCGGACCGGGTCGATCTCCTCGCGGGTGCCGCCCGCGGACACGACGACCCGCCGGCCGGTGAGGTCGGGCCGGAGCCCGGCGCTCCCGCGGGCCAGCGCCCGGACCGCGGCCAGGTAGATCTCGGCCGGCTCGGGCAGCCGCCCCGGGCCGGTGTCCGCCCCGGTGAGCCGGCCGGCCGCGGGATCCAGGACGATGGCGCCCCGGTGGCGCAGGGTGGCCACGTTGGCCTGGGTGGCCGGGTGCTCCCACATCTCGGTGTGCATGGCCGGGGCGAAGAGCACCGGGCACCGGGCGGTCAGCAGCACGGCTGTGAGCAGGTCGTCGGCCCTCCCGGCCGCCGCGCGGGCGAGCACGTCCGCGGTGGCCGGGGCGACCACGACCAGGTCGGCGGTCTGGCCGAGCCGGACGTGCGGCACCTCGGCCACGTCGTCCCACACGCTGGCCGTGACGGGCTGGCCGGACAGCGCCGCCCAGGTGGGCTCGCCGACGAAACGCAGCGCCCCGGGAGTGGGCACGACGCGGACCTCGTGGCCCGCTTCGGTGAACTGCCGCAGCAGCTCACAGGCCTTGTAGGCGGCGATGCCGGCCCCGACCCCGAGGATGACCCGGGGCGCTCCGCTGCCGGCCACCGTCCCGCTCAGCCGGTCGGCTCGGCCGTCTCGGTCGCCGACAGCAGGTTCTGCCGGATCTCGCGCAACGCGATCGACAGCGGCTTCTCCTGGACCCGGGTCTCGACCAGCGGGCCGACGTACTCCAGCAGCCCCTCACCGAGCTGGGCGTAGTAGGCGTTGATCTGCCGCGCCCGCTTGGCCGCCATGATCACCAGGCGGTACTTGCTGTCCACCACATCGAGGAGATCATCGATGGGCGGGTTGGTAATGCCCTCTGCGGCGGGACTCCCGGCCACTGCGTGCCTTCCGGTTGACGGGAAAAGAAAACGGCTTACGCCATGGTCAAGGCTACCAGTTGACGGCACACGTCCTGGACGGACGTGTTGACCAGCGTGAGGTCGAACTCACCCTCCGCGCTGAGCTCCACCCGGGCCGCCGCCAGCCGGCTGCGGACGACCTCGGCGGGCTCGGTGCCGCGGCCGGTCAGCCGGCGCACCAGCTCGTCCCAGCTGGGCGGGGCGAGGAACACCAGCAGGGCGCCCGGGACCGCCTGGCGGACCTGGCGCGCGCCGGCCAGATCAATTTCCAGCAGCACGGGCACCCCGGCGGCCAGTTTCCCGGTTACCGGGCCCCGGGGGGTGCCATACCTGTTGCCCGCGAAAGCTGCCCATTCGAGCAGTTCCCCCCGCGCCAGCAGCTGGTCGAACTCCGCGTCGCTGACAAAATAGTACTCACGGCCGTGCACTTCGCCCGGCCGTGGGGCCCGTGTGGTCACCGATACGGAACACCAGATTTGCGGGCATTCCTTGCGCAGCCCCGCCAGGACCGTGCTCTTGCCGACCCCAGAAGGGCCGGAAAGGACGGTCAGCCTGGCTGGCACCCCGCCCCCCCGGACAAGCGCGGTACCGCATGCGCGACCGGCGGACGTCATGGCCATCGGCCTAGGTCCCCGCGCCCGCCCCTGGGGTAGCCATGCTGCGTCAGATAGCGCTCCGGAACTCGTTTTCCAGCGCGGCGCGCTGGTTGGCACCGAGCCCGCGCACGCGGCGCGATTCGGCGATACCGAGACGCTCCATGATCTGCCGGGCGCGGACCTTGCCGATCCCCGGGACGGACTCAAGCAGCGCTGAGACTTTCATCTTACCGATGACGTCATCGCTCTGCCCGTCCTTCAGCACCTGGGACAGGTTCGTCTCGTTCTTCTTCAGCCGGGCCTTCACCTCGGCACGTTCCTTGCGTGCCTTGGCCGCCTTCTCCAGGGCGGCGGCTCGCTGATCGGGAGTGAGGGGAGGAAGAGCCACTCCGGGTCACCTCGGGTTTCAGAATCGAAAACTGCGGACGGAAAGGGAAAGTAGCGAGTTCAGGCCGTCAGGGCAACGCGAACACTCGTTTATTACGTCTTAAATTGGCCGATATTACTCTCCGCGAGAGACCGAATACTCAACGTAGCCAAACCGGGCACTGCCACGTAACTATCATCCGTCCGGCGGCACGGTGCCGGAAACCAGGGGCCGGCTTAATCGCGCACCGCCGCGAGCCGGCGCAGCGGGCCGGCAATGGCTGCGGCGGCCGCGCCCGGGTCCGCTGCCCCGGTGATGGGCCGTCCGATCACCAGCAGGTCGGCGCCGGCCCGCAGCGCCTCTTCGGGGGTGGCCACCCGGGCCTGGTCGTGCCGGTCCGCCCCGGCCGGCCGGACCCCGGGCGTGATGATCCGGATGCCCGGGCCGACCTCCGCGCGGACCGCCGCCACCTCCCGGGGCGAGCAGACCAGCGCCCTGGCGCCGGCCCCCACCGCGAGCACCGCCAGCCGGCGCACCGCATCCGGCAGCGGCCCGCGCAGGCCGATCTGTTCCAGATCCGCCACGCCCAGCGACGTGAGCACGGTCACCGCCGCGATGGTGGTGTCCGGGGCGGCCTCGACGGCCGCCCGCACCACTTCGGCACCCCCCGAGGCGTGCACGGTCACCAGGTCCGGCCGGAGCTTGGCGACCGCCCGGGCCGCCCCCGCCACGGTCGCCGGGATGTCATGCAGTTTCAGGTCGAGGAAGACCTGCACCCCGCTCGCCCCGCGGATCGAGGCCACGACACCCGGCCCGTACCTCAGGTACAGTTCGAGGCCGATTTTCACCGTGCTCACGTGCGGCGTGACCAGGCCCGCCCAGCGGGCGGCGGTCTCCAGGTCAGGGGCGTCTAGCGCCACGGCGATCGGCGCGGGCTGGCTCATCTCTCCTCCTTGGCGCAGTCGCGGTCGGTCACGAAGCGGTCCCGGACAGGCGGCGGGCCGGCCTGCCCCGTGGTTCGTGGGCCCGCCCGATCACGTCGGTGAGCCGCTCGACGCCCCGCTGCGCGAGTTCCTCGTCAAGTTCCCGCAGGATGCGCGCGCATGCGGTGGGGTCATGGAAGCTGGCCGTGCCCACCGCCACCATCCCCGCGCCGGCCAGGATCAGCTCCAGCGCGTCGCGGCCGGTGCGCACCCCGCCCATGCCGATGATGGGCACATCCGGGAGCGCCTTCCGCACCTGCCAGATGCAGCGCACCGCGACCGGGCGGATGGCCGGGCCGGACAGCCCCCCCGTTACCCCGGCCAGCACCGGCCGCATGGCGCGGGTGTCGATCGCCATGCCCAGCAGTGTGTTGATCATGGACAGCCCGTCCGCACCAGCGCTCACGCAGGCCCGGGCGATGGCCACGATGTCCGTCACGTCCGGCGACAGCTTGGCGAAGACCGGGATGTCGTAACGCACCCGCGCGCGCACCGCCTCCACCACCGCCGCCGAGGCACCGGGATCACCGGCAAAGACCTGGCCCCGGTCCGCCACGTTAGGGCAGGAAATATTCACCTCGATAGCGGTGACGCCGGCCGCATCCGATAGCCGCGCGCCCAGTTCGGCGTACTCCGCGACGCTGCTGCCGGCGATCGACACCACGGCCCGCGCGCCGCGGGACAGCAGCCACGGCAGGTCGCGCTGCAGGAACGCGTCGATCCCCGGGCCCTGCAGCCCGGCCGAGCTGAGCATGCCGCTCGGCGTCTCGGCCATCCGCGGCGTGGGGCGGCCCGCCCGCGGCGCCAGCAGCACCGACTTGGTGACCACCGCGCCGATCTTGGCCACATCGAAGAAGTGCGCCAGTTCCCGGCCCGACCCGGCGCATCCCGAGGCGGTCAGGATGGGGTTGGGCAGCTCCACGTGGGCCAGCTTGGTTCGCAGGTCAACCGCCATGCCGCTCCCTCCGCGCGCCGCCCGGGGCGGCGCCGTTGGGCACCGCTGGCGGCGGGTTCCAGCCGGGCGCCCCGAGCGCGTCGAACGGGATCGTGCCGATGTCGTCCCAGCGGACGGTCTCGCCGCGGAACACCGGCCCGGCCACGCAGGACCGGACCATGCGGGTCACCCCGTCGTCGCCCACCACCGGCAGCACACAGGCCATGCAGACCCCGGTGCCGCACCCCATGAGTTCCTCCACCAGGGTCAGCACGGGGATGTCGTACCGGGCGGCCAGCGTGGTCACCTGGCGGAGCATCTCCATCGGGCCGCACGCGTAGACGACGTCGGTGCGGGCCTCGTGGATGACCTGGGTGAGCCGGTCGGTGACCAGGCCACGCGCGCCCATCGAGCCGTCCTCGGTGGTCACCGCCGCGGTGCGGCCGGTCCGGCGGGCGGTGAGCGCGCCGAACACCCGGTCCGCGCTGGCCGCGCCGAGCAGGAAATCCACCTCGCAGTTCCGGCTGCGCAGCCGCTGCGCCAGCGGGAACAGCGGTGCGCTGCCGTAGCCGCCGCCGACCAGCAGGCAGCTCACCGGGTCCCGGGGCACCGGGAACGGGCGTCCCAGCGGCCCGGCCAGGTCGATCACGTCCCGGGTCCGGCGCTCGGCCAGCCACCGGGTGCCCGGGCCGACCGCGGCGAACACGAACTCCACCGTGCCGCCGTGGTCCGGGCGGACGTCGTGGATGGAGAACGCGCGGCGCAGCAGCATGGACGTGTCCGGGCCGCCCACCGCGACCGCGACGAACTGGCCGGGCCGGAAGCGCGCCGCGATCCCCGGGGCCACCACCGTCATCGCGTAGTAGGCGTCCACCCGCCGGACGGTCAGCACCGTCCCGCGGACCTCGACGGCCGGCCCGTCATTCTCGGCGTCGGGAGTGGTCATGGCGCGCCGCGGGCGGCCCGCAAATCACGCCCGTAGTCCTGCAAGGAGCGCACCCCCACCTCGCCGCGCTGGATGGCCTCGATGCCCTGCACGGCGGCGGCCAGACCGGACACCGTGGTCACGCAGGGTATACCGCGGCGCACGGCCGCCGTCCGGATCTCGTAGCCGTCCAGCCGCGGGCTGGCCTGGCCGGGGCTGCCGAACGGCGTGTTCACGATGAGATCGACCTCGCCGTCCAGGATTCTGGCCACGATATCCGGCTCGGCCCCGGGCCCGTCGCTGTGCTTGCGCACGATGGTGGCGCGGACCCCGTTGCGCCGCAGCACCTCGCCGGTGCCCTCGGTAGCCCAGATCTCGAAGCCCAGGTCGGCCAGCCGCTTCACCGGGAACACCATGGACCGCTTGTCCCGGTTGGCCACGGACACGAACACCCGGCCCTTGACCGGCAGCGGCCCGTACACGGCCGCCTGGGACTTCGCGTAGGCGGTGCCGAACGCCGCGTCGATGCCCATCACCTCCCCGGTGGAGCGCATCTCCGGGCCGAGCACGGTGTCCACGCCCTGGCCGCGCGCGTCGCGGAACCGGCCGAACGGCAGCACCGCCTCCTTCACCGCGATTGGCGCGTCCAGCGGCAGGGTGCCACCGTCACCGGACGCCGGCAGCAGCCCCTCGGCCCGCAGTTCCGCGATCGAAGCGCCCAGCATGATCCGCGCGGCCGCCTTGGCCAGCGGCGTGGCCGTGGCCTTGGACACGAACGGCACCGTGCGCGAGGCGCGCGGGTTGGCCTCCAGCACGTGCAGCACCCCCGCGGCCAGCGCGTACTGCACGTTGAGCAGCCCGCGCACCCCGACGCCCCGGGCGATCGCCTCGGTGGACTCGCGGATCCGGGCGATGTCGGCCTTGCCCAGGGTGATCGGCGGCAGCGCGCAGGCCGAGTCCCCGGAGTGGATCCCGGCCTCCTCGATGTGCTCCATCACGCCGCCGAGGAACAGCTCCGTGCCGTCGTAGAGCGCGTCCACGTCGATCTCGATGGCGTCGTCGAGGAACCGGTCGATCAGCACCGGGTGCTCCGGGCTGACCGCCGCGGCCCGGTGCACGTAGGCCTCCAGGGTGCTGTCGTCATAGACGATCTCCATGCCCCGCCCGCCCAGCACGTAGGACGGCCGGACCAGCACCGGGTAGCCGATCTCGTCGGCCACCGCCTGCGCCTCCGCGTAGCTGAACGCGGTGCCGTAACGGGGGGCGGGCAGCCCGGCCGCGGCCAGCACCGCGCCGAACTCGCCCCGGTCCTCGGCCAGGTGGATGGCGTCCGGGCTGGTCCCGACGACCGGCACCCCGGCCGCGGCCAGGCCGCGGGCCAGGCCCAGCGGGGTCTGCCCGCCCAGCTGGACGATCACCCCGGCGACCGGGCCGCTGGCCTGCTCGGCGTGCACCACCTCCAGCACGTCCTCCAGGGTGAGCGGCTCGAAGTACAGCCGGCCGGAGGTGTCGTAGTCGGTGGACACCGTCTCCGGGTTGCAGTTGACCATCACGGTCTCGTAGCCCGCCGCGGCCAGCGCGAACGACGCGTGCACGCAGGCGTAGTCGAACTCGATGCCCTGGCCGATCCGGTTGGGCCCGCTGCCGAGGATGATCACCTTGGCCGCGCTGCCCGGCGGCACCTCGGTCTCCTCGTCGTAGCTGGAGTACAGGTACGGCGTCCGGGCCGCGAACTCGGCGGCGCAGGTGTCCACCGTCTGGTACACGGGGCGGATGTGCAGCGCGTGCCGCAGCAGCCGCACCTGGTCCTCCGGCAGGCCGGTCAGCTGGCCGAGCTGGGCGTCGGAGAAGCCGGCCTGCTTGGCCGCGCGCAGCGTCCCGGCGTCCAGTTCCGCGCCCGGCCGGGTGCCGGGGCGCGGGTCAGCCGCCCGGGCGATCCGCCCGGCTACTTCCTCGATGGCGAGGATCTGGTCGATGAACCAGGGGTCGATGCCGCTGGCCGTGGCCACCTCGTCCACCGTCACCCCGGCCCGCAGCGCCTGGTGCACGGTGGCCAGCCGCCCGTCGTGCGGCACCGCGCAGCGGTCCAGCAGCTTCGCCGGGTCGCCGGGCGGCGCGGCCCAGGACAGCGGCGCGGCCGGGTTCTCCAGCGAGCGCAGCGCCTTCTGCAGCGCCTCGGGGAAGGACCGGCCGATCGCCATGGCCTCGCCGACCGACTTCATGTGCGTGGTGAGCACCGGGTCCGCGCCGGGGAACTTCTCGAACGCGAACCGCGGCACCTTGACCACCACGTAGTCCAGCGCGGGCTCGAAGCTGGCCGGGGTCTGTTCGGTGATGTCGTTGCGGATCTCGTCCAGCGTGTAGCCGATGGCCAGCCGGGCGGCGATCTTGGCGATCGGGAAGCCGGTCGCCTTGGACGCCAGCGCCGAGGACCGGGACACCCGCGGGTTCATCTCGATCACGACCATCCGGCCGGTCTGCGGGTGCACCGCGAACTGGATGTTGCAGCCGCCGGTGTCCACGCCCACGGCCCGGACCACCGCGATGGCGGTGTCCCGCATCTGCTGGTACTCACGGTCGGTCAGCGTCATCGCGGGCGCCACCGTCACCGAGTCGCCGGTGTGCACCCCCATCGGGTCGATGTTCTCGATGGAGCAGACCACGACCACGTTGTCGTGCCGGTCGCGCATCAGCTCCAGCTCGAACTCCTTCCAGCCGAGGATCGACTCCTCCAGCAGCACCTCGGTGACCGGGCTGGCGTCCAGCCCGGTGCCCGCGATGATGCGCAGCCCGTCCTCGTCCTCGGCGATCCCGGAGCCCGCGCCGCCGAGGGTGAACGAGGGCCGGACGATCAGCGGGTAGCCCAGGTCGCCCGCGGCGCGCAGGCACTCCGCCAGGCTGTGGCAGATGTGACTGCGCGGGACATCGCCGCCGAGGCCGGTGACGATCTCCTTGAAGAGGCTGCGGTCCTCGCCAGCCTTGATCACCTCGATGTCGGCGCCGATCAGCTCCACGCCGTACCGGGCCAGCACGCCCGCCTCGTGCAGCTCAACGGCGGCGTTGAGCGCGGTCTGGCCGCCCAGGGTGGGCAGCACCGCGTCCGGGCGCTCGGCGGCGATCACCTTCTCCAGCACGTCCAGGGTGATCGGCTCCACGTACGTGGCGTCGGCGAACTCCGGGTCGGTCATGATCGTCGCCGGGTTGGAGTTCACCAGGCTGACCCGGAGGCCCTCGGCGCGCAGCACCCGGCAGGCCTGGGTGCCGGAGTAGTCGAACTCGCAGGCCTGCCCGATCACGATCGGGCCGGACCCGATGACCAGGACCGACCGGAGGTCCTCACGCTTCGGCACGGCCTGCCCCTCTCACCGGGCCCCCTGCATCAGGGCGGCGAACTCGTCGAACAGGCCGGCCGCGTCGTGCGGGCCGGGCGCGGCCTCCGGGTGGTACTGGACGCTGAACGCCGGGCGCTCCAGCAGCCGGATGCCCTCGACCACGCCGTCGTTCAGGTTGATGTGGCTGATCCGGGCCGCGCCGAACGCGGTGCCGAAGGTGTCCCCGGCGGCCGCGACGTCCGGCATCGCGACCGCGAACCCGTGGTTGTGGCTGGTGATCTGCACCCGCCCGGTGGCCACATCCTGTACCGGCTGGTTCACCCCGCGGTGGCCGAACCGCAGCTTGTAGGTGCCCAGCCCCAGCGCCCGGCCCAGCAGCTGGCTGCCCAGGCAGATGCCGAAGACCGGGATGCCCCGGTCCAGTACCGCCCGGACCGTCTCAACGGCGTACCCGGCGGCGGCCGGGTCGCCGGGGCCGTTGGAGAAGAACACCCCGTCCGGGCCCGGGCCGAGGAGGTCGGCGGCGGTGGCGGTGGCCGGCCAGACCGTGACCTCGCAGCCGCGCCGCGCCATCGCCCGCGGGGTGGCGGCCTTGATGCCGAGATCGACGGCGGCCACCCGGAACCGCACCGGGATGCCGGCCGGCGGGGAGATGACGTAGGGCGCCGCGGTGGTCACCTCCCGGGCCAGGTCCGCGCCGACCATGGACGGGCTGGCCAGCACCCGCTCGCGCAGCGCCACCGGGTCGCCGGCCTCGCTGCTGATGGCGGCCCGCATCGCGCCGCGCTCGCGCAGGTGCCGGGTGAGCGCGCGGGTGCCGGTGATCGCGATCCCGGTGATGCCCTGGGCCCGCAGCTCGTCGTCCAGGCTGCGGCGCGCCCGCCAGCTGGAGACGATCCGGGCCGGCTCGCGGACCACGTAGCCGCTGACCCAGATCCGCCGCGACTCGGGGTCGGTGTCGTTGACCCCGGTGTTGCCGATGTGTGGGGCTGTCATCGCCACGATCTGGCGGCAGTACGACGGGTCGGTCAGCGTCTCCTGGTAGCCGGTCATCCCGGTGTTGAACACCATCTCGCCGAACGTCTCACCGGCCGCGCCGAACCCGGTGCCGCGGAACGTGGTCCCGTCCTCCAGGACGAGGAGGGCCGGGCTCACGTGAGCTTCCCGTCGAGCACGGTGGGCCGCCCCCGCAGGAAGGTGGCGACCACCCGGCCGGGCAGCTCCATCCCGGCGAACGGGCTGTTGCGGCTCCGTGAGGCGTGCGCGGCCGGGTCCACCACGCTGCGGGCGGCCGGGTCGTAGAGCGTCAGGCTGGCCGGCAGCCCGGGTTCCAGCGCGCCGTGCGGGCCGGGCAGCCGCCCGATGGCGGCCGGCCGCGCCGACATCCGGTCCGCCACCCCGGCCCAGTCCAGCAGGCCCGTGTTGACCATGGCCTGCTGGACCACCCGGAGCGCGGTTTCCAGGCCGGTCATGCCGAACGCGGCCGTGTCCCACTCGGTCTCCTTGTCCTCCACCGGGTGCGGGGCGTGGTCGGTGGCGACGCAGTCGATCGTGCCGTCGGCCAGTCCCGCGCGCAGCGCGGCCACGTCCGCGGCGGTGCGCAGCGGCGGGTTGACCTTGTAGACCGGGTCGTAGCCGGCCGCCGCCGTGTCGGTGAGCAGCAGGTGATGCGGGGTGACCTCGGCAGTGACCCGCCAGCCCTTGCTCTTGGCCCAGCGGATGATCTCCACCGACCCGGCGGTGGACACGTGGCAGACGTGCAGCGCCGAGCCGACGTGCGCGGTGAGCAGGCAGTCCCGGGCGATGATGGCCTCCTCGGCCACCGCCGGCCAGCCGGTCAGCCCGAGCCGCCCGGACACCTCACCCTCGTTGAGCTGCGCGCCCTCGGTGAGCCGGGGCTCCTGGGCGTGCTGGGCGATCACCCCGCCGAACGCCTTCACGTACTCCAGGGCGCGGCGCATCAGCACCGCGTCGGACACGCACCGGCCGTCGTCGGAGAACACCCGCACCCGCGCCGGGGAGTCGGCCATCGCGCCGAGCTCGGCCAGGTGCTGGCCGGCCAGGCCCAGCGTGACCGCGCCAACCGGGTGCACGTCGCAGTGGCCGGCCTGGCGGCCGAGCCGCCAGATCTGCTCGACCACCCCGGCGGTGTCGGCCACCGGGTCGGTGTTGGCCATGGCGTGCACCGCGGTGAACCCGCCGAGCGCCGCCGCCGCCGTGCCGGTCGCCACCGTCTCCGCGTCCTCGCGGCCCGGCTCGCGCAGATGGGTGTGCAGGTCCACCAGGCCCGGCAGGGCGATCAGCCCGCCCGCGTCGATGACCGACGCGCCGCCGGTGGCGGCGCCCGCGTCCTCGATGATCCCGTCCCGGACGCAGATGTCGGCCGGGCGGCCGCCCGGCGGCCGTGCGCCCTTGATCAGCCAGGCCCCGCTCATGATCCCGCCTCCGCCCCGCCCAGCAACAGATACAGAACGGCCATCCGGACGCTGACGCCGTTGGCCACCTGCTCCGTGATCGTGGACCGGGCCGAGTCGGCGACCTCGGCCGCGATCTCCACGCCCCGGTTCATCGGGCCCGGGTGCATGACGATGGCCGCCCCGCCCAGCTGGGCCATCCGCGCGGTGTCCAGCCCGTACCGCCGGCTGTACTCCCGCACGCTGGGAAAGTACGCGGCGTTCATCCGCTCCTGCTGCACCCGGAGCATCATCACCACGTCGCTCTTGGGCAGCGCGGCGTCCAGGTCGTAGCTCACCGAGCACGGCCAGGCCCCCACCGACACCGGGAGCAGCGTCGGCGGGGCGACCAGGGTGACCTCCGCCCCCAGCGTGTGCAGCAGCCAGACGTTGGACCGGGCCACCCGGCTGTGCAGCACGTCGCCGACGATCGTCACGTGCAGCCCGTCCAGCGCGGCGCCGGAGGCGTGGCCGCCGCCGGCGGAGCGGCCGAACCGGCGCCGGATGGTGAACGCGTCGAGCAGCGCCTGGGTCGGGTGCTCGTGGGCCCCGTCACCCGCGTTGACCACGGTGCCGCGCACCCAGCCGGCCAGCCGGTGCGGCGCGCCCGAGGCGCTGTGCCGGATGACGACCGCGTCCGCGCCCATGGCCTCCAGCGTGAGCGCGGTGTCCTTGAGGCTCTCCCCCTTGGCCACGCTGGAGCCCTTGGCCGAGAAGTTGATCACGTCCGCGGACAGCCGCTTGGCGGCGGCCTCGAACGAGATCCGGGTCCGCGTCGAGTCCTCGAAGAATAGATTGACCACTGTCCGCCCGCGCAGGGTGGGCAGCTTCTTGATCGGACGGTCGGACACCCAGGCCAGCTCGTCCGCGGTGTCCAGGATGCGCAGGGCGTCGTCCCTGGTCAGGTCGGCAGCGGAGAGCAGGTGCCGGTTCACGTGTCGCTCCCAGCGGGCTTGCCGGGCGACCGGCCGAGGAGCACGGTGTCCTGGCCGTCGGTCTCGGCCAGCAGCACCCGGACGATTTCCTGCTTGGAGGTGGGGAGATTCTTCCCGACGTAGTCCGGGCGGATCGGCAGTTCCCGGTGGCCGCGGTCGATCAGCACGGCGAGCTGGACGGCCCGCGGCCGTCCCAGATCGTTCAGCGCGTCGAGAGCGGCCCGGACACTGCGCCCGGAGTAGAGGACGTCGTCCACCAGGACCACGACCATCCCGTCGATGCCGGCGGGCGGCACGTCGGTGCGGCCGAGCGCGCGGGCCGGGCGCAGCCGCAGGTCGTCCCGGTACATCGTGATGTCCAGCGAGCCGTACGGGACGGGATGGCCCTCGACCCGCTCCATGCGCTCCGCCAGCCGGGCGGCCAGCGGTACGCCGCGGGTCGGGATGCCGAGCAGGACGACGCCGGCGGCGCCGTCGGTGCGCTCCAGGATCTCGTGCGCGATCCGGGTCAGCGCCCGCCGGATCTCGTCCGGCTCCAGGACCGCCTTGCCAGCGGGCTTGCCCGTGGCCGGGGCAGGGGCAGGCATGATCCCTCCTTTCCCGCCTCACGGGACGGGCCTTAAAGGATGATCTGTCCCGCACACGGTATCAGCAGGCCGGGCCCGGGGAGCGCCAACCGGCCGATCCCCGGGCGCCGCGAGGATTGGGTAACGATGAGTGATTCGTGTCACACTGGAGGGACCGGCCCGGCGGGGCGTCGGATCCGGCCCAGATCTATCCGCCGGGTGCGCCACAAACATCTGTGGCGGCCGAGCCTGGGCGGTCCCGGCAGGCCGTCCGGGCCAGGAGTGCCACATCAGCCGCGAGGGACAAGACGCGTAAGATGACCCGCTTTTTGCCATTCGGCTTGACCTGGTCGCTCTTGCGGCTTACCGTCACTGTCCGTAACCAACTACTGAAAGCGACGACAGGCCGGGGGGCCCACGATCATGCCATCTGAATACGCCAAGACCCTGGGCGCGAGACTGCGCGCCATCCGAACTCAGCAGGGGCTGTCCCTGCACGGCGTGGAAGAGAAGTCCCGCGGCCGGTGGAAGGCGGTCGTCGTCGGCTCCTACGAGCGCGGCGACCGCTCCGTGACCGTCCAGAAGCTGGCCGAGCTGGCCGAGTTCTACGGGGTCCCGGTCTCCGAACTGCTCCCTGGTGACGCGGCGCCGACTCCGCTGGCCCCCTCCCCCAAGCTCGTCATCGACCTGGAGCGGATGGCCCAGCTGCCGAAGGACAAGGCCGGGCCGCTGGCCCGGTACGTGGCCACCATCCAGAGCCAGCGAGGCGACTACAACGGCCGGGTGCTCTCGATCCGGCAGGAGGACCTGCGGTCACTGGCGGTCATCTACGACAAGTCGCCTATCGACCTGACCGAAGAACTGATCAGCTGGGGCGTCCTGGACTCCGACGCCCGGGGCGCCGTAGAGGCGTTCTGACCTGGTCCACCTCTGACCTGGTCCCCCGGCCTCCCCGGGGCGTGCAGCCTCCGGGCCGCGCGCCTCGGGAGTTCACGGCCAGGGTCCCGGGAGTTCACGGCCAGGGTCCCGGGAGCACGGCATCAGCCGGCCGGGCGCAGGGGCAGTGCCTCCTGGGACGGCAGGCCGAGTGCCTCTTCCGCGAGCGACAGGAACGTCTCCGCGTCGCGGAGCAGATCATCCGCCTCCTGGGCCGACACGGCCCGGGGCAGGCCCGCTTCCGCGGCCGCCCGCTTGCCGGCCCCCGCAGCGAAGAACGCCGCCCACTCGGACAGGGCAGGCTCCACCCGGGGCAGCAGTTCCCATACACTCCGCGGCGCCTTCCGCCGCGGTGCGGGTGCCGCGCCGGCCTTCACCGTCACGATCGCGGCCGCCGCCCGCAGCGCCGCCAGGTGCGCGGCCACGTACCGGGCACCTGGCTCAGCCTCGCCGGCCGCATCGGCCAGGCCGCGGCGAGCGGATTCAACGAGCGTGAGCGCGGTGGGCGCCACCCGGCAGCGCGGGTAGCCCGGCCTTACTGGCGTAGCCATGCTCATGCCCCTCCTTCCGTCACGGAGCCGGGGTCAGGCGGCGCGCTTCCCCACGCTCCGCCTGACCCCCGGTCCAGTCACCCCCGGCGAACGGCGGTGACTGGCCGCCTCAAGTCAATATTCGAACACACTTTCGTTCGACTGTCCACTTGTTTGCATCTGCGTTCGAAGATACCTGGCGGGGCCGACAAAACGGCCGCCCGTGGGCCGGCGGCGAGTGGCAGGCGCGCTGAGCAGCGCGGCTCGCGTACGCTACCCGGGTGCGAGCGGGACCGGAGCTGCTGGAATTCGGCCGGACGCGCTTCCTGGCCGAGCTCGACGGCCTGCTGGCGGTGTACGCGGCGGCCATGCAGCCGCCGCGGCAGCAGCTTCCAGGCCGCCGGGCGATCATGGAACGGCACACCCAGTTCCCCTCGTTCCGCTGCGTGGCCTTCACCCGGCCGGCGGCAGGCGGGCGGCGGGCGGCGGGCGGGCCGGCGCCCCGGACCGTGACCGGACCGGGGCCGGGCCGGCTGCTCGGGTTCGCGTACGGCTTTCACGGCACCCACGGCCAGTGGTGGCACGATCTGGTCCGCGCCGCGCTGACCAGCACGGGCGGCGCGGACTTCGCCCAGCACTGGCTGGCCGATTCGTTCGAGGTGGCCGAGGTGCACGTGCACCCGGCCTACCAGGGCCGCGGGCTCGGCCGCCGGATGGTGCCGGCCCTGGCCCACCCCCGGCTGGAACGCACCGCCCTGCTGTCCACCCAGGACGCGGAGAGCCCGGCCCGGCGGCTCTACCGCAGCCTGGGTTTTGCCGACCTGCTGACCGGATACGCGTTTCCGGGCGCCGGCCCGCCCTACGCGCTGATGGGCGCGGACCTCCCACTCCGCCCGGGCCGGGCCCCGGCCTGGGACGGCGGGTGACCGGTCAGCTGGGCCGGCCAGGGACCGGGGCCACCGGGGCACCCCGCTGGGCCAGGCCGAGACGCTCGTATATCTCCCGCGTGGCGCGGGACCCGTTCAGCGTGTAGAAGTGCAGCCCGGGCACGTCCTCGGCCAGCAGCCGCTCGCACATCCCGGCGGCGTACTCGACCCCGATCTCGCGCACCGCGGCGGTGTCCTCGCCCGCCGCCTGGATCCGCTCACCGAGCGCGGCCGGGAACCGGGCCCCGGACAGCACCACGATCCGCTCCAGAGTGCGCAGGCTGGTCACCGGCATGATCCCGGCGATGATCGGCACCTCGCTGCCGGCCGCGGTCACCCTGTCCCGCAACCGCAGGTAGTCGTTGACGTAGAAGAACATCTGGGTGATGGCGAAGTCCGCCCCGGCCCGGCACTTGGCCACGAAGTGCCGGGTGTCCGAGGCCAGGTCCACCGACCGGGGGTGGCCTTCGGGGTAGGCCCCCACGCCGACGCAGAAATCGCCGGACGCCTTGATCAGGGCGACCAGCTCAGCCGCGTACCGCAGGCCCTGCGGGTGGGGCACCCAGTCCGCCTGCGGGTCACCGGGCGGATCGCCGCGCAGCGCCAGCACGTTCCGCACCCCGACCGCCGCGTACGAGCCGATCACGTAGCGCAGCTCGGTGACCGAGTGGTTCACCGCGGTGAAGTGCCCGACCGGGGTCAGCGTGGTCTCAGCCGCGATCCGGCCGGTCACCCGGACGGTACGGTCCCGGGTGGAGCCGCCCGCGCCGTAGGTCACGGACACGAACGCCGGGCGCAGCGGCTCCAGCTGCCGGATCGCGCGCCACAGCTTGCGCTCGTCCGCTTCGCTCTTCGGCGGCATGAACTCGAACGAGAACGAGCGGCCGCCGCCCGCGAGCAGGTCACGGATGGCCGGCGCGCGGCGCAGCACTCCTGATGGCATCTCACCAGGCTACGCCGTCCGGTGGCCGCCGGGGGGCCAGGATGGCCGCGGCCGCGTCCTGGCCGGAGCGCACCGCGCCGTCGAAGAAGCCGGGCCTGCGGCTGGCGGTCTCCGGGCCGGCCCAGTGGATCCGTCCCGCCACCTGCCCGGTTCAGCCGGGATCAGCGGGACGGTGAGCGGCTGATCAGAACGCCAGGGCCTGCGCCCGCCGGTTCACCTCGGTGCCCCGGTGCTCCGCCATCGCCTGGACGGGGGTGCCCGGCAGCGTGTCATCGGCGGTGAACAGCCAGCGCAGCGCCTCGACTTCGTCGAACCCGCAGTCGAACAGCAGCGTCAGGGTGCCGTGCAAGCCCTTGATGATCTGGGTGCCGTCGAAGAAGGCCCGCGGCACGGCCATGGTGCCGTCCGGCCGCCGGACCGCCACGAGCTTGCGGTCCCGGAGCAGTTGCTTGAGCCGGCCCGTCGGGATGCCGAGCCGGTCAGCCGTTTCCGCCGGCGTGAGCCAGTCACCGACGAGCGCGTCGATGGGGGGGTCAATCTGTGCCACGTCCCAAATTTCCCACGATCTTGCCGAGATCAAACCCGGACAGCCCGGTCTTGTCACCACTACCTGGCGTAACGCTAGCCGGTGAGCACCGTCTCACGCAGTGCCACGGAGGGGTCGGCCAGCCGGGCCGGGTCCACCGGGCGGCCGCCCTCGATGAGCCGCCGGCCCTGCAGCAGGTCCCGCGGGTGGCCCACCGCGAGCACGGCGGTGAGCGGGGCGGGATCGCCCGGCCCGCCCGCCGCGCCCAGCCAGCACGCGGTCCAGCGGCGGCCGGCCGGGTCACCGCGCCAGATCAGCCGGGCCGGGCCGGCGGGCCGCCCGGCGACCTGCACCATCCGGCCGAACTGCTCGGACCAGAAGTAGGGCACCGGGTCGTAGTCCTGGCCGTCCCCGAGCAGGTTGGCGGCGGCCGCCCGCGGGGCGTGCAGCGCGGTGTCCCAGTGCTCGATGCGCAGCCGCTGGCCGTAGCGCCGCGACCAGAAGGCGGCACAGTCCCCGACGGCGTAGACGCCGGGCACCGAGGTGCGCAGCTGGCTGTCGGTGAGCACCCCGTCGCCCAGCTGCACCCCGGAACCGGCCAGCCAGCCGACCGCGGGGCGGACGCCCACCGCGGTGACCACCATGTCGGCCGCCAGCCACCCCCCGCCCGGAAGGACCAGGCCGCCCTCGGCCACCGACTCCACCGGCTGGCCGAGCCGCAGGTCGACCCCGGCGCCGGCGTACCAGGGCACCATCCGGGCGGCCACCTCCGGGCCCAGCGCGGCCACGGCCGGCGCGGCACCGGCCTCGACCACGGTGACCGCACAGCCGCGGGCCACGGCGGCGGTGGCCAGTTCCGCTCCGATCCAGCCCGCCCCCACGATCGCCAGCCGGGTTCCCGGCCGGAGCGCGGCCCGGATGGCCAGCGCGTCGTCCACCGTGCGCAGCACGTGCTGGCCGCCGCCCGGCAGCCGGACGGGATCCGCCCCGGTCGCGATGACGAGCCGGTCGAAGCGGTACTCGCCGCGCCCGGTCCGCACCACGCCGTCGGCCAGGCCCGTGGCGGCCTGGCCGAGCCGCAGGTCCAGGCCCAGCTCGTCCGCTTCAGCGGCCATCGATGTGCTGTCCAGCTCGCCCAGCATCAGCTTCTTGGACAGGGGTGGCCGGTCGTAGGGCGGATGCGGTTCGGCCCCCAGCATCGTGATGACGCCGGTATAGCCGGCCGCCCGCGCTTCCGCCGCGGTCCGCAGCCCGGCCAGCCCGCCGCCGACGATGACCACCCGCTCGATGCGCACGGGCACCCAGGTTAACGGCTATACGGCCGCTCCCGGCGAGGACGGCCAGGGACCCGGCGCCGGGCCGATCACGATTACCTACGGTCACCGCGCGACACCGTACAGGTGTTCCAGGGGCCGCCAGGGCCTGGCCATACAATCGAGCCGATGGACACGACCCTGGCGCGCCCACCCGTCGGCCGTCTGCTCGATGGCCGCTACCGGGTTGAGTCCCTTATTGCTACCGGCGGCATGGCCACCGTGTACCTCGGCACGGACACCCGGCTGGACCGGACCGTGGCGCTCAAGATCATGCACGCGGAGCTGGCGAACGACGAGGACTTCGTCCGCCGGTTCGTCGGCGAAGCCCGGTCCGTCGCCCGGCTGTCCCACCCCAACGTGGTCGGCGTGTACGACCAGGGAGCCGACGGCCGCACGCTCTACCTGGCCATGGAGTACGTCCCCGGCCGCAACCTCCGCGACCTGCTGAACGAGCGCGGGCGGCTGCGCCCCGCCGAGGCCCTGGACATCATGGACGGGCTGCTGGCCGGGCTGGGTGCGGCCCACGCCGCCGGGATGGTGCACCGCGACGTCAAGCCGGAGAACGTCCTGCTGGCCGCGAACGGTGTCGTGAAGGTGGCCGACTTCGGCCTGGCCCGGCTGCTGGCCGGCGGCAGCCAGACCAGGACCGGCATGCTCATCGGCACCGCCGCCTACCTCGCTCCCGAGCAGGTGTCCCAGGGCGCGGCGGACGCGCGGACCGATGTCTACGCGGCCGGGATCATGCTGTTCGAGATGCTGACCGGGGCGCAGCCGCACACCGGGGACACCCCGCTGACGGTGGCGTACAAGCATGTCAACGAGGCCGTCCCGGCCCCGTCCCAGCTCGTGCCGGGGATTCCGGCTGCCCTGGACGCGCTGGTCACCCGGGCCACCAGCCGGGATCCCGGGCGGCGGCCCGCGGACGGCAGCCAGTTCCTGCGCGCGCTGGCCGGGATCCGCCCGGCGCTGCCCGCGGCGGCCCCGGCCCACCCGACCGTGCCCGGCAGCCTGCTCAGCGAACCGGCCCCGGCCTACCCGGCCCCGCCCGCGCCGCGTGACTACCCACCGGGCGGCTGGCCGGCCGACCCGGCCGCCACCGCCCAGGCCCCCGGGCTGATCCCCGGCCTGCCGGGCAGCGGCCGGGAGCCTGACCCGCCCGCCGACAGCACCGCCACCCGGATCCAGGACGACGCGTTCCACCGGTCGGCCAACCACACCCTGGTGGTGTCCCGCGACGCGATCGGAGGGCACGGCCGGGGCCGGGACGGCGGCGGCTACGCCGGGCCCCGCGACTCCGGGCTGGCCCGCTGGCTGTTCAGCCGGCGGCTCGGCTACGTGCTGGGCGGCCTGGCCGTGGTGGCGCTCATCGGCCTGGGCGTCTGGTGGCAGTCGGCCGGCCGGTACACGACCGTGCCGCGGGTCGGCGGGATGTCGCTGGCCACCGCCCGGCAGGACCTGCGTGACGCGGGGCTGACCACGAGGGTCGGTTCCCCCCGGTTCAGCAACCGGGTGGCGAAAGGCGCGGTCATCGGCACCAGCCCGGCCATCGGCTCCCGCGTGGGCAAGGGCGGCACCGTGCTGCTCATCGTCTCCCAGGGACCACGCATGATCGCCGTCCCGCAGGTCACCGGGCAGGCGCAGACGCAGGCCGAGGCCGCTCTCCGGCAGGCGGGCCTGCCCTCGTTCCACGTCGTGAACCAGGTCTCGGCCACCATCCCGGCCGGCATCGTGATCAGCACCATCCCGGCCGCCGGCGCGGCCCAGCCGCAGGGCAAGCCGGTCACCCTGGCGGTCAGCAGCGGCCCGCCGCTGCCGAACTTCGTCGGCCAGCCGAAGGAGGTGGCCGAGCAGTGGGCGCAGCAGAACAACGTCAAGCTGAACGAGGTCACCACCCAGAACGACCAGCCCGCTGGGACCGTGATCTCGCAGTCGCTGCCACCGAACAGCTCGTTCACTCCGAACCAGGTCATCACGATCACGATCTCCAGCGGGCCGCAGATGGCCGGCGTGCCGAACGTGGGCGGCGAACACGTCACCCAGGCCGAACAGCAGCTCACCCAGGCCGGGTTCAAGGTCAAGGTGGTCATGATCGGCCCGTTCAACAAGGTGTTCAACTACAGCCCGCAGGGCCAGGCCCC
Organism: uncultured Actinomycetes bacterium; assembly: GCA_963837515.1. Classification (GTDB taxonomy): domain Bacteria; phylum Actinomycetota; class Actinomycetes; order Streptosporangiales; family Streptosporangiaceae; genus RYN-230. The sequence goes on along the minus strand of CAWINT010000002.1, from coordinate 943,300 downwards.
GCAGGGCAGCACGATCACGCTCTACGTCGGCCTTTAGCCGGTCGGGTGGGCGGCTGAGCCCGTCTATGTGCCGACGGCCGGGCGGGGCCGGTCCCGGGCGGCTCCGGCTGGTGCACGCCAACGACGCGAAGGGCCCGGGCGGAGCCGCTGACCCTTCAGTCCTCCTGGTAGGAGAAGCGTTCCTCGCGCCACGGGTCCGCGGACTTGTGGTAGCCGCGTTCCTCCCAGAACCCGCGGCGGTCCGCGGTGAGGTACTCCACCGCGCGGACCCACTTCACGCTCTTCCAGCCGTACAGGTGCGGCACCACCAGCCGCAGCGGGTAGCCGTGCTCCGGCGTCAGCGCCCGGCCCGCCACCGCGGTCGCCAGCAGCGTGGTGTCCGCGGCGAAGTCCACGATCTTCAGGTTGGCGCTGTACCCGTAGTCGGCCCACACCATGACGTGGGTGACCGGGTCGGCGGGCGGGGCCAGCCGCAGCAGCTCGGCGACGGGGATGCCCTCCCAGCGGATGCCCGGGATCGTGGCCTTGGTCACGCAGTGCAGGTCGGCGGTGACGGCGCAGCGGGGCAGCGCCTGGACGGCGGGCCAGTCCCAGCGGTGCTCACCGCCCGACCGGGTGACGCCGTGCACCGCGAAGTCCCAGGTCTCCGGGCGGAACCGGGGCACCGGGCCGTAGTGCTGCGCCGTCCAGTCCGGCTCGATGTGCTGGCCGGGCGGGAGCCCGCGGGCCGGCCGGGACCGCTGGGCCGTCAGCAACTGGTGCAGCAGCCCGGCACGGCTGTCGCCACCAGCCAGCGAGCGTGCCGCGTCACGGCCCCTGTCCAGCTGACCCATCCCTGCCCTCCTGGCTGACCTGGCCGGGCGGCGCCATCCGCACGCGCGCCCCGGCCGACCTTGACCCGGTAACCCGCCTCTCTACCTTCGCACGCCGGCAGATCCGGGTCCCGCCCCACCCCCAGCCCGGCGATGCGCTAGGCTCGGGACCGTGCGGCAGCAGTTTTGGTTCTGGTATGGCTACCGGCCCGGCATCCGGACGGTCGCCCGCCAGACCATGCGCTGACGCGAGCGACGTACCGAAGCCCCGGGCCGACGGCCCGGGGCTTTTTGCATGGCGCGGATACATCAGCCGGCACCGCGCGGGCGCGGTGCCACGGACAGGAGGACGACCGATGGTCGTGGTCATGGCTCCCGACGCCACCCAGGCGGATCTGGACGGCATCGTCGATCTGGTGCGGGGAGCGGGCGGGGAGGCGTTCATCACCCGCGGGGTCTCGCGCACCATCGTCGGCCTGGTCGGTGACGTGGACGAGTTCGGCGCGCTCAACCTGCGCAGCATGCCCGGGGTGACCGACGTGGTCCGCATCTCGGTGCCGTACAAGCTGGTCAGCCGGGAGCATCACGCCGCCCGGTCGGTGGTCCGGGTGGGCGGGGTGCCGATCGGCCCGGACACGATGACGATGATCGCCGGGCCGTGCGCGGTCGAATCCCCGGAGCAGGCGCTGGCCGCCGCGCGGATGGCCCGCGCGGCCGGGGCGTCGCTGCTGCGCGGGGGCGCCTACAAGCCGCGCACGTCGCCGTACGCCTACCAGGGCCTGGGCGAGGCCGGCCTGGCGATCCTGGCCGAGGTCAGCGCGGAGACCGGGCTGCCCGCGGTGACCGAGGTGACCGACCCGCGGGACGTGGATCTGGTCTGCGAGTACGCCGACATGCTGCAGGTCGGCACGCGCAACATGCAGAACTTCGCGCTGCTGCAGGCGGTCGGCTCGGCGGGCAAGCCGGTGCTGCTCAAGCGCGGCTTCTCGGCCACGATCGAGGAGTGGCTGATGGCCGCCGAGTACATCGCGCAGCGCGGCAACCTGGACATCGTGCTCTGCGAGCGGGGCATCCGCACGTTCGAGAAGGCGACCCGCAACACCCTCGACATCAGTGCCGTGCCGGTGGCCCAGCGGCTGTCGCACCTGCCGGTCATCGTGGACCCGTCCCACTCCGGCGGCCGGCGCGACCTGGTGCTGCCGCTGACCCGCGCGGCCATCGCGGTCGGCGCCGACGGCCTCATCGTGGACGTGCACCCGGAGCCCAAGAACGCGTTGTGCGACGGGGACCAGGCCCTGCTGGAGACCGACATCCGGGAACTGGCCAGCGTGGCCGCCCACCTGCCGCCGCTGATGGGCCGCACCCTCACCCCGCCGCTGTCCCCGGCGCAGGCCGCCGCCCGGGCCGCCGGGCCGGCCGTGGTGGCATCCGCCGCCGCGGGCTGACCGCGTGGGCGGTGATGATCATGGGATTACTGTCGCTATAGCGACAGTAATCCCATGATCATCACCGCGCGGCCCCCAGCGGCGCGGTGCGCACCGGCGCCGGGGCGTCTCGTTAGGGCGGAGGGGCGTCAGGGGTGGTCGGGGTGGTATTCCTGGGCCAGCGCGGCCAGCTCCTCGGCCAGGTCCCCGGCATCCAGCCGGGCCTCCAGCTGGCGCAGGTCGTCGATGCGGGCCCGGGTCTCCACCTGGCGCGGCGTGAGCAGCGTGCAGCAGTCCTGGTCGGGCAGCTCGGACAGCGCCAGGGTGCGGATCCGGCGCGCCTCGGCCATGATCTCCGTCTTGTCGAAGCCGATCAGCGGGCGCAGGATCGGCAGCGAGACGGCGTCGTCGAGCGCGGTCAGGTTGGCCAGCGTCTGGCTGCTCACCTGCCCCAGTGAATCCCCGGTGACCAGCGCGCCCGCTCCCAGGCGGCGGGCCAGCACCTCGCCGGTCTTGAGCATCAGCCGGCGCTGCGCCACGATCTGCAGCCGGCTCGCACCCGAACTGGCCAGCCGCTGCTGCGTCTTGCCGAACGGCACCACGTACATCCGGGAACCGCCCTGGAACCGGTCCAGCTGGTGCATCAGCCCGTACGCCTTGTAGACCGACTCCGGGCCGGTCAGCGGCATGCCGGAGAAGTGCAGGAAGGCACAGCGCAGCCCGCGGCGCATCATCCGGTACGCGGCCACCGGGGAATCGATCCCGCCGGACATGAGCACCAGCGCCTGCCCGCTCATCCCGACCGGCAGGCCGCCCTGCCCGGGCGCACCGTCCAGGTAGACGAAGATCTCGTGGTGGTCCACCTCAAGCCTGATCGTGGTGTCCGGGTGCTTCAGGTTGACCGGGTAGCCGTAGGCCCGCTGGACCTCCGTGCCGATGCGCCGGGCCAGTTCCGCCGAGCTGACACCGAACCGCTTGTCGCGGCGCCGGGCCCGGACCGCGAACGAGCCCGGCCGGCCGGCCGCCAGCCGTACCGCGGTGGCCACCGCCACCTCGGCGTCCCTGGGCAGCCGGACCGCGCGGCAGACCCGGGCGATGCCCATCACGTCGCCGACCCGCTCGGCCGCCGCGTCCATCGCGGCCGCCGCGGCCGGGCCGTACCCGGCCGCGGGCCGCAGCACGATCACGCCGGTGCGCTGCCAGAGCCGGACCGGGATGCCGCTGGCCTCCAGCGCCCGGCGGATATTGGCCAGCAGCAGCCGCTCGAAGTGCCGCCGGTTCCCGCCCTTGAGCACGATCTCACCGATCTTGAGCAGCACGCAGGGCTCGCCGCCGGCGCCGGCCGCCGGGGGGGCGGGGCTCGCCAGGGGGATTGCCGTCATTCCCCCAGTCTGCCAGCAACCCGGGCACCCCGGGCCGCACGGCCGGAACCACCGAACGGGTGCGCCACCATCAGCGCGGCCGGGCCGGCCACCATAGGGAAGCATGCCCGAGACCATCGTCCATAACGCGACCCGTGCCGACCTCGCGGCCATCGCCACGGTGGCCACCGCTACCGGGCAGGACGGCGAGTGGGCCGGGGCCGACCCGGCCTACCTGGACTACCTGCTGGACGCCGGGCGGCTGGTGGTGGCCGTGACCGGTGGCGCCGTGGCCGGCTACGGCGCCACCCGGCGGATCGGGTCCGGCGGCGCCGCGGTCAGCATGCTGTGCGACCTGTTCGTCCACCCGGCGGCGCACGGGCAGGGGCTGGGCCGGGCAATGCTGGCCGACCTGTGGCGGGACGAGCCGCGGCGGATGACGTTCAGCAGCCAGCACGCGCACGCCCTGCCGCTGTACACCCGGTTCGGGCTGGACGCGTGGTGGCCGCTGCTGTACCTCGGCGGGGAGGTGGCCCGCCTGCCCGCGGCCCCGGGCCTGACGGTGGCGCCGGCCGGCCCGGAGCAGGTGGCCGCGGCCGAGCAGCGGTGGACCGGGCTGGACCGGCTCGCCGATCACCGGGCGTGGGCGGCCCGGCCGCACGGCCAGCCGGTGGTGGTGCGCGACGGCGCCGCGGCGGTGGCCGCGGGCGTGGTGGCGGGCGAGGGCGCCGGCTTCGGCCTGGTGCACCTGGCCGTGGCCCCCGGGCTGCCCGGCGCCGCCGCCCGCGACGTGGTGCTGGCCGTGCTGGCGGGGGTGGCGGCGCCCGGCGGCCAGGCCTCGGTGTGCCTGCCGGCCCCGCATCCCGCGGTCCGGCCGCTGCTGGCGGCCGGGTGGCGCCGCTTCGACATGGACCTGTTCATGGCGTCCGAGCCGGGCCTGCTCGATCCGCGCCGCGCGGTGCCCTCCCCCGCCTCGGCCTGAGCCTCACAGCGCCTGGCGGATCACGGCGCACAGCTCCTGGTGGCCCAGCGGGACCGGGTTGCCCTGCATGCTGCTGGACACGGCCGCCTTGACGGCCAGATCGCCGGCCTGGGCCGGGCGGAGGCCGAAGCTGGCCAGCCCGGGCACGGCCAGCAGCCGGGCCGTCTCGGCGAGCCAGCCCACGCCGTCCTCGATGGTGGCGGCGGGCTCGCCGGTCAGCAGCCGGGCCGCGGTGGCGTACCGGTCCAGGGCGGGCTGGCCCGGCGGCCCGGCCGCGCGCAGCGCGCGCACGTTGGCGCGCACCACCGGCACGAGCAGCGCGGCGCACGCCAGGCCGTGCGGGACAGCCGCGGTCCCGCCGATGACGCCGGCCAGCCCGTGCACCGCCCCCAGCTTCGCGTTGGCCAGCGCCAGCCCGCCCAGCAGGCTGCACACCGCCATGTCCGCCCGGGCCGCGGCGTCGCGGCCGTCCAGGTACGCGGCCCGCAGGCCCGCCGCCGCGCGGCGCAGGCCCTCGGCGGCCAGCCCGTCGGTGAGCGGGTTCGCCCGGGAACTGACCAGTGGCTCCAGGCACTGGGTCAGCGCGTCCAGGCCGCTGGCCGCGGTGACCCGCGGCGGGCAGGACACGGTGAGCGCGGGATCGACCAGCGCGATCCGCGGGATCATCAGCCTGCTGCGCAGGCTGGCCTTGATCCCGTGCTCGGGGATCGCCAGGACGGCGTTCGCGGTGACCTCCGCGCCGGTGCCCGCGGTGGTGGGCACCGCGACGCAGGGCACGGCCGGCCTGGTGATCGCCCGGCCGGCGCCGGCCACCTCGAGGTAGTCCAGCGGGTCCCCGCCGTTGCCCAGCAGCATCGCAACGGCCTTGGCCGTGTCGATGACGCTGCCGCCGCCGATAGCGGCGATCACGTCGGCGCGGTGCGCCCGGGCGGCCGCCAGGCCGGCCCGGGCCACGTCCGCGGTGGGCTCACCGGCCACCGGAAACACCGCGGCGGGCAGCCCCAGCCCGGCCAGGAGGCCGGGCTGCCGCGCCGGGTCGCGGCCGGTGCACACCAGCACCCGGGAGCCGAGCCCGGCCAGCAGCCCCGGGAGTTCCGCGGCCCGGCCCGCCCCGACGATGATCCGGCCCGCGGTGGCGAAGTCGAAGTCCATGGACGCCAGCATGCCCGGTCGCCGGTCAGCCCGGTGCGCGGCTCCGCGCGGCCAGGATGATCTGGGTTGCCAGATAGGTGCTCACGCCCAGCTTGCGGGCGATCTCGCCGGGCCGCAGGCCCTGCTGGTTGTACAGCCCGGCGAGCCGCTCCTGCCGGTCGGTCCACTGGCGCCGGGACCGCGCCGCCGGGTCCGGGCGGGGCTGCGCGGTGCGCCGGGGCGCCGGCGGCGCCGCGGGCTGCGTCGCCGCGGCGGGCTGCGTCGCCGCGGCGGCGGGCGCGGTGGCCCGCCCGGGGGACGCTGGAGCGGGGCTCCCCGGAACGGTCGAGGCCGGCGCGGGCGGCGCACCAGAGACTCCGAAGGACCCCCGCCGCTGGTCGCGGTACCGGCCGCTGGCCAGGTCCTCGGCGGTGCGCTCATCCAGGATCATGAGCTCATCGGCGGCCTTGTTCATGCCGATGGCCACCATCGTCAGGCCCGTGGCGTTCTTCTCCTGGCATGCCCGGGCCGTGCAGTAGGTGTATTTCAGTGCTCGTTCGGGATGCAGGGCCGCGCCGCAGGTGATGCAGCGCGCTCCCTCCTGCCCAGTGATCTCAGCAGACATTCGCTAGTAAAACGCACCCGGGCACCGCGGTGTTCCCCGGCGGTTACCACCTGAGCTGGGCGATCGTGTCGTAATCGGCGGCGGAATAGCCGACCAGGCCATCCGAGAGCGCGAAGATCCATTCGGCGATGCCGAGGGACAGCGCCAGGCGGCTGCACCGGGCGCAGAAATGCGGGTCTTCGAGCCGGACGGAGTCGTCCGGCTCGAGCCGGACGTAGACCAGTTTCGCCCCGGCCAGCTTCCGCCAGCCGTCGCCCTCGCGGGCGAGGCCGATGGCCCGCTGCTCGGCGTGGGTGCGGCACTGGTCGTGATCGCCGTGGCCGGCGAGCTTGCAGTAACAGTGGTCCTCGCCCGGGAAGGGCACCCCGTTGGTGCCCCAGCCCAGCAGGCTGCCCTCCGTCATCAGCAGCGCCGCATGCCGGGTCCGGGCGTGTGAATCACGGGCCAGTCCCGCCGCGCGCTCCACCATCTGCTGCGCTGCCTGGCTTTCCTGGCGGGTCAATGGCCGCCGCTGAGGCTGCAGCCCTGGTGGCACGCTACCCCTCTCCGCGGCAGTTCCGCCGCTGGTGCTGCGCGGCCGGGTCGGGCCGCAGCGACAACTGTACTGGCCGGTCTCCCGGTCGGCGGAGCGTGGTTCCCGTCACTGGCGGGCGAGGTTGGGCGCGCCCTTGCGGAGCACGAACTTCTGGATCTTGCCGGTGGCGGTCTTGGGCAGTTCGTCGACGAACGTCACGCCGCGCGGGGCCTTGAAGTGGGCCAGCCGGTCCCGGGCGAAGGCGATGATCTCGTCCTCGGTGGCGGTGGTCCCGTCCCGCAGCACCACGAACGCCTGCGGCGTCTCGCCCCACTTCTCGTGCGGCAGCCCGACGATCGCCACCTCCTGGACGGCCGGGTGGCGCAGCAGGGTGCCCTCCACCTCGACCGAGGAGATGTTCTCCCCACCGCTGATGATGACGTCCTTGATCCGGTCGCGGATCTCCACGTAGCCGTCCGGGTGCAGCACGGCCGCGTCGCCGGTGTGGAACCAGCCGTCGCCCATCGCCCGGTCGGTCGCCTCCCGATCGTGGTAGTAGCCGGACATCACCGCGTTGCCGCGGACCACGATCTCGCCGAGCGTCGCCCCGTCGGCGGGGACCTCGTGACCGGCCGGGTCCACCACCCGCAGCTCGCCCGAGGTGAGCAGCTCCACCCCCTGGCGGGCCTTGACCACAGCCCGGTCGGCCGGGCTGAGCTCCTCGTGCTCGGGCAGCGGGGCGCACACGGTGATGAACGGGGCGGTCTCGGTGAGCCCGTAGACCTGGGTCACCTGCCAGCCGAAGCCGCCTTCGAGCCGCTCGATGGTGGCCGCGGCCGGCGGCGCCCCGGCGGTGATGACCTGCACGCCCGGCGGCACCGCGCCGCGCACCCCGGCCGGCGCGCTGGCCAGCGAGATGAGCACGGTGGGCGCGGCGCACAGCCACCGCGCGCCCTCGTCCCGGATCAGCCGGAACACCTCGGCCGGATCGACCTTGCGCAGGCACACGTGCGTCGCCGCGGCGGCGGTGACGGTCCAGGTGAAGGTCCAGCCGTTGGCGTGGAACATCGGCAGCGTCCACAGGTAGCGCTCCCCCACCGGCATCGGCAGGTGCAGCAGCGTCCCGATCGTGTTGATGGCGGCGTTCCGGTGGGTGATCATCACGCCTTTGGGGCGGGCCGTGGTGCCGCTCGTGTAGTTGATCGTGAGCAGGTCCCGCTCGTCCACCTCGGCCCGGTCGAAGCCGGGGCTGGCGGCGGCCACGGCGGCGGGGTAGTCCAGCCAGCCGTCCCGGGCACCGCCGAAGGCGACGAAGTGCCGGACGCCCGGCAGCCGGTCCCGGATGGCGTCCACGTCGTCGAGGTAGTCCTGGTCCACGCAGAGCACGCTGGACCCGGAGTGGTTGACGATGTAGACGAAGTCCTCGGCGGTCAGCCGGTAGTTGACCGGCACCAGCACGCCGCCGATCTGCGGCACCGCGTAGAACGAGGCGAGCTGCTGGTGCACGTTCGGCGCGATCGTGGCCACCCGGTCGCCGCGGGCCACCCCCAGGCCCTGCAGCACCGCCGACCACCGGTCACAGTGGTCGAAGAACTGCTCGTAGCTCAGCCGCAGGTCGCCGTCCCGCACGGCCTCGCGGTGGCCGTGCAGCCGCCGGGTACGGCGGGCGAACTCCAGCGGGGACAGCGGCGTTTCCATTGGGGCGCCTCCACATCCGCAGCGGACCGTCCGGCGCCCCGCCACGGCACGGCGGGCCCGCCGTAGCAGCACCGTAGCCCGCGGCGGCCGCCGCGGGCGAGGCGCACCGGCCGCGGCCGGCCGGGACTTCGCCCTTTCCGGCCGCTGCCCGGCCTGTTCAGCGGGGCCCGGTCACCACAGGTCGCCGCCGGTGAGCACGTACAGGAATGGCACCAGCGGGATCAGCCCGAAGATGGCCCAGGCCAGCTTGGCCCCGGCGGTCTCGTCGGTGCGGCCGGCCAGGTTGATCCACATCAGCACAACGGCCAGCGGATGGATCAGGCACACGAGGAGTTCAAGGATCTTCTTCACGAGCTTGCGCTGTACCCACGGCGGGGCCGGCCATGCCGCGGCCGGGCGGCTGGGCGGGGCAGCCGGGGGTGGCGTTTCGTTGCGCATGATCGGGGCCGGCCTCGCGCACGGCGGGCAGGGCCAGGACGACGGCGCAGCTCACGGTGGACCAGACGGCGCCGAAGCACCGGCCCCCAGGCGCGCGCCCCGCCCAGGTAGCCGCGGGCCAGCACCGGGCCGAGCAGCAGGAAGGGCCCCCAGTGAGCAGGGTGAACTGGACGGTGGTGACGACCAGCCAGCGGTGGCGGCGGAACTCGGCCCAGCCGTCCCGCAGGTCGCGCCGGGCGGACTGGGCCGGGCAGGGCGGCCGGGGCGGTGGCCGCAGCCGGGCCAGGGCCAGTCCGCACACCGCGTAGGAGGCGGCGTCCACCGCGATGACCAGGGCCCACACCGGCGGGTGGCCGCCAGGAACACCGCCAGCAGGGTCTGGGCGCGCGGCGCGCCGCGTCCGCGGTCATCATGGCCCGGCGGCGGCCGAACCGGCCGGCGATCACCCGCCGCCGAGCATGAACGCCACCTGCGGCACGATCCCGGCCGCCAGCACGGCACCAGGTCGGTGGGACTGCCACCGGAGTCCAGCACGGCGAAGATGACCGCGACCGAGGCCATCGAGGTGCCCAGCGCCGAGGTGACGTAGCCGGCGAGGAATCAGCGGAAGTCCCGCCCGGCCGGCCGGGTGAGCAGGCCATCGCAGGAAACCCTTTTTCACGGTGCCCGCCACGAGCGGAAAGGAGTTGTATTTACTGCGGCCCCAGATGAGCACAGCGTGCCTTTACTGAACACAGCACACCTGCTTCAGCTGCGATGACATACGGGAAACAGTGGCATATTAATGGTTGCCAGGGCAACCTGGCCCGCTCGCTATTTGCTTCCCGGCCGACGAAATAAACGACGGCCGCCGCCCTTTACCGCAGTAAATGCACGCGGCGCGACACTTTACGATGGGGCCGGGGCGGGCGCGGTGCCCGTCACCCCCGGGACGGGGAAGGGCCGGGATGCGGGAGGTGCCGGGATGCGGGAGGTGCCGGGATGCGGGAAGGGCCGGGATGCGGGAGGTGCCGGGATGCGGGAAGGGCCGGGATGCGGGAAGGGCCGGGATGACCGCGCGGCCGCTGGTCGCGCCCACTGGCCCGGGCACCGGCGGCGGCTGGCCGGCGCCCGTGGAGTACTCGGTGGCGGTGGACCGCTACCTGGACCAGGCCGCCCTCGGATCCGCCTCCCGGCGCGTCTACCGGATCTCCCTGGCCAGCTGGGCCTGGCCGCTGGTCGGCCGCCCCTTCCCGGTGGGCGCGCACCGGCGCCGGTCGGATCCACCCCTCGTGCCGCTCAGCCTGCTCGACGACGCGGCCACCGCGCGGCGCGTCCGGGCCGCGCTGGCCGACCGGGCCGCGGCGGCCGGGGCGCGCACGGTCAACCGGGAACTGTCCGCGTTCCGCGGGGCCGTGGCCTGGTGGCAGGACCGCAACTGGATCCGCGGTGACCCGGCCGCGGGCCTGCGCCACCTGCGCTGCGGGCGGCCCGCCCCGCGCCCGCTGACGCGGGCCCAGGCGGACGCGGTATTCCGGTCCGCGCCCAGCCTCCGGGAGCACGCGTTCTGGCGGGTCCCCTACGACAGCGGCGCCTCCGCCGCCGACGTGCTCCGTCTCGACGTCAGCGGGCTGGACCTGGCCCAGCACGGCGGCCGCCCGGCGGGGCCCGGCCCCGGCCCGGCGGCCGGCTGGATCACCTGGAGCCCGGCGGCCAGTGAGCTGCTCGGCTGGCTCACCGCCGGCCGGGCCGAGGGACCGGTGTTCCGCACCGACCGCCCCGCCCCGCCGGGGACCGCGCCCGCCGACCGGTGCCCGCTGACCGGGCGGGGGCGGCTGTCCTACCGGCGGGCGGCCGAGATCCTGGCTGCCGCGACCCGCTCCCTCGACCCGGCGGGTGCGGGCTGGACGCTGCACCAGGTGCGGGACGACGGGAGGGCGGGCTACCGCCGGGAACCGGGGACGACCGTGGCGGGCCGGGCCAGGGCATGATGGCGGGATGGGCAGCGGCGCCCGGGCGCTGCCTGGCTCAGTTCAGCGCGGTTCAGCGCTGCGCAGGCCCGGGGGCAGGTAGGCGGCCCCCGGTCCGCCCGCCCGGGCCGCGTCGCCGGGATTGGAGATGGCGCAGCGCTGCAATGACAGGCAGCCGCAGCCGATGCACGAGTCCAGGCCGTCGCGCAACGCGACCAAGGCGTCGATCTGGTCGTTGAGCCGCTGCCGCCAGCCGCGGGACAGCCGGGTCCAGTCCGCCCGGGTGGGCGCCTGGCCGGCCGGGAGAGTCTGCAGCGCCTGCGCGATCTCGTCCAGGCTCAGCCCGACGTTGCGGGCGGCCCGGATGAATGCCAGCCGCCGGAGCATGCTGCGCTCGAACCGTCGCTGTCCGCCGGCTGTCCGGGCCGCGGCGAGCAGTCCCAGCCCCTCGTAGTACCGGATCGCCGACTCGGCGAAGCCGCTGCGCCGGGCGATCTCGCCGACGGTCAGCGGGTCCGTGGCACGCATCCCAGTCTCCTCCCGGCCGCCGGGCCGGTCTCCCCCGCGGGTCGCCGGCCACCTATTGACTTCAAGCTGACTTCAACTCTCAGTATGGCAGGAACGGCGAGGACGAGGAGGACCACATGCCAACTGCCGTGATCACCGGGGCGTCGCGCGGCCTGGGCCGCACGACCGCCCGGGCACTGGCCGCGCTCGGCTGGACGCTCATCGTGGACGGCCGGCGGCCCGGGGTACTGGCCGCGGCGGCCAGCGAGCTGGCCCGGGTCACCGCGCTGGCCGGGGACGTGACGGATCCGGCCCACCGGGCCCGGCTGGCCGACGTGGCCGGCCGGGCCGGCGGTGTCGACCTGCTGGTGAACAACGCCAGCCGGCTGGGGCCAAGTCCTCAGCCGGCGCTACGCAGCTATCCGCTCGGCGAACTCCGCCTGGTGTACGAGACAAATGTGTTCGCCCCGCTGGCCCTGATCCAGCTGCTGGCCGAGCCGCTGCTGGCGGCGGGCGGCACGGTCGTGAACGTCAGCTCGGACGCGGCCTGTGACGCCTATCCCGGGTGGGGCGGTTACGGGTCGGCCAAGGCGGCCCTGGACCAGCTCACCGCGGTGCTCGCGGCGGAGGCACCGGCGCTGCGGTGCTACGCGTTCGACCCCGGTGACATGCGCACCGACCTGCACCAGCAGGCCTTCCCCGGCGAGGACCTCGCGGACCGCCCGGAGCCGGACGTCGCCGCCGCGGCCCTGCTCCGGCTGGTCAGCGAGCGGCCGCCGAGCGGCCGCTACCGGGTGGGCGACCTCAGTGCGGCGGTGGCGGGGACGTCCGGGGTGGCCGGGTGAGGCAGCCGGCCGGTGCCCCGCCGGAGGCCCGCGGCCTGGCCCGGGACGGGGTCCGCCTGCTGGTCGCCACCCCCGACGGGCTGGCGCATACCCGGTTCTCCGGCCTGCCGCGCTACTTCGCGCCCGGCGACCTGCTCGTGGTGAACACCTCGGCCACCGTGGCCGCGGCCGTTCCCGGGCACCGCGGTGACGGCCGCCCCGTGCTGGTGCACTGGTCCGGCCGGCTGGAGGACGGGACGTGGCTGGTCGAGCTGCGGGCCGGGACGCCCGGGAACGCGCGGGTGACCGACGCGGCCGCCGGCGAAGCCGTCCGCCTGCCCGGCGGCACCACCGTCACCTTGCTGTCCCCCTACCCGGGCCGCGGGCCGACCGCGGCGGCCCCGCGGATGTGGGCCGCCGCCGCGCCCGGGGACGTGGCGGCGCTGCAGGCCCGGCACGGACGGCCGGTCCGCTACGGCTATGTGCCGGACCCATGGCCGCTGTCGGCCTACCAGACCGTGTTCGCCCGCTCCCCTGGCAGTGCCGAGATGCCCAGCGCGGCGCGGCCCTTCACGCCCGGGCTGGTGACCGAGCTGATCTCGGCTGGAGTGCTGTTCGCCACGGTGACGCTGCACGCCGGGGTCGCGTCGCTGGAATCAGGCGAGACGCCGCTCCCGGAGTGGTTCGCGGTGCCCCCAGCCACCGCCGGCCTGGTCAACCTGACCCGGGCGGCGGGGCGCCGGGTGGTCGCGGTCGGCACGACGAGCACCCGGGCGCTGGAGAGCGCCGCGGACGGCCGCGGCACGCTGCGCCCCGGGCACGGGTGGACCGAGCTGGTGCTGGGCCCTGGCTGCCCGGTTCGGGTCACGACCGGGCTGATCACCGGCTGGCACGACGCCGGCGCCTCGCACCTCGCGCTGCTGGACGCGGTGGCCGGCCCGGCCCTGGTCCGGTCGGCCTACCAGGCCGCCGAGCAGCACGGGTACCTGTGGCACGAGTTCGGCGACAGCTGCCTGCTGCTGCCGCCGGTCAGCGGGCCGCCCGGGCGGCCGGCAGCCAGCGCCTGATGCACGCCAGCAGCTCGTCGGTGTCCACCGGCTTGGTGACGTAGTCACTGGCCCCGGCGGCCAGGCTCTTGTCCCTGTCCTCCTGCATGGCCCGCGCCGTCACGGCGATGACCGGCAGCTCAGCGAACTGCGGGATCTCCCGGATCGCGGCCGTCGTGGCGTAGCCGTCCATCTCCGGCATCATCACGTCCATCAGCACCAGGTCCATCCCCGGACAGCGGCGCAGCGTCTCGATGCCTTCGTGGCCGCTCGCGGCGTGGATGACGGTGAGCCCGTACGGCTCCAGCATGCAGGTGATCGCGAAGACGTTCCGCAGGTCGTCGTCGACGACGAGCACCTTCCGGCCGCGCAGGCCCTCCTGCGCAGCCGCCGCGCCGCCAGCCGCACCGGCCGTGGTGGCTCCCGGCGGGGCGGCGCCGCCACGCGCGTCATCCGCCGCGGCCGCGCCCGGCGCGGCGCCGTCCGCCTGGCTGTGGTCCGGCTGGCTGCCGTCCGGCCAGCCGACGCCCGGCGCGGGGCCGTCCAGGCGAGCATCCCCGCCCCGGTCCGGCTGGCCCGGCCGGGCCACCGGGGACGGCGCGATCGCCGCCCCGTCGCCGCTGCCCCGGTAGGTGGCCGGCAGGTAAAGCGTGAACGTGCTGCCGCGGCCCGGGGTGCTCTCGGCGGTGATCCGCCCGCCGAGCGCCGCGGCGACCTCCCGGCTGATCGCCAGCCCGAGGCCGGTGCCGCCGTACCGCCGGCTGGTCGTGCCATCGCCCTGCTGGAAAGCCTCGAAGATGGTCTTGAGGCTGTCGTCGGAGATGCCGATCCCGGTGTCGGTCACCGAGAAGGTGAGCACCGGGTCCGCCCCGGCGGGCTGCCCGGCGGCCAGGCCGATCCGCAGCTCGACCCGGCCCTGCGGGGTGAACTTGACCGCGTTGGACAGCAGGTTGTGCAGCACCTGGCGGAGCCGCTGCCGGTCGGTGACCAGCTCGGCGGGCACGTCCGCGGACGTGGCCACGGCGAAGTCCAGGTTCTTCTCGGCGGCCAGCGGGCCGAACACGGTGCGCAGGTCTTCCGCCAGCGCGCCGAGCGGGAACCGCTCCGGATGCAGGTCCAGCTTGCCCGCCTCGACCCGGGACAGGTCGAGGATGTCATTGATCAGCAGCAGCAGGTCGGACCCGGAGGAGTGGATCACCCGCGCGTATTCCACCTGCTTGGGCGTGAGGTTCTCGGCCGGGTTCTCGGCCAGCAGCCGGGCCAGGATGAGCAGGCTGTTCAGCGGGGTGCGCAGCTCGTGGGACACGTTGGCCAGGAACTGCGACTTGTACCGTGAGGCCAGGTCGAGCTGCCTGGCCCGTTCCTCAATCTCCTGCCGGGCGTGCTCGATCTCCGCGTTCTTGATCTCGATGTCCCGGTTCTGCCGGGCCAGCTGCGCGGCCTTGTCCTCCAGCTCGGCGTTGGACCGCTGCAGCTCCTCCTGCCTGGACTGCAGCTCGCCCGTGCGGGCCTGCAGTTCCACCGCCAGGCGCTGCGACTCCTGGAGCAGATGGTCGGTGCGGGAGTTGACGATGATGCTGTTCACGTTGACGCCGATGGTCTCCATCAGCTGTTCCAGGAAATCCTGGTGCACCTGGGTGAACGGGCTGAACGACCCGGCCTCGATGACGCCCAGGGCCTGCCCCTCGAACAGGATGGGCAGCACGATGAGGTTGACCGGGGCGCCCTCGCCGAGTCCCGAGGAGATCTTCACGTAGTCCGGGGGCGCGTCCGTGACGATGATCGGCTTCCTGGTCTTGGCCACCTGGCCGATGAGCGACTGGCCGGGCCGGAACTGGCTGGGCTCACCCAGGCCGGCCCGCAGCCCGTAGCCGGCGATCAGCCGGAGCACGACGCTGTCGCCGGTGTCGTCCCGGATGAAGAACGTGCCGTGCTGCGCGCCGACCAGCGGGATCAGCTCGTCCATGATCAGCTCGGCGACCGTGCCTAGGTCACGGTGACCCTGCAGCAGGCCCGCGATCCGGGCCAGGTTGGTCTTCAGCCAGTACTGCTCCTGGTTGGCCTCGGTGGTTTCGCGCAGCGACTTGACCATCGCGTTGATGTTGTCCTTGAGCTCCGCGACCTCGCCCCGGGCCTCGACGGAGATGGACCGGGTCAGGTCCCCGGTGGCCACGGCGCTGGTCACCTCGGCGATCGCCCGCACCTGCCGGGTCAGGTTGCCCGCCAGCTCGTTGACGTTCTCGGTCAGCCGCTTCCAGGTGCCCGAGACCCCCTCCACCTCGGCCTGGCCGCCGAGCCGTCCTTCACTGCCCACCTCCCGGGCCACCCGGGTCACTTCCGCGGCGAACGCGGACAGCTGGTCCACCATCGTGTTCATGGTGGTCTTGAGCTCCAGGATCTCGCCGCGCGCATCCACGTCGATCTTCTTCGACAGATCACCCTGGGCCACCGCCGTGGTGACCTGGGCGATGTTGCGCACCTGGCTGGTCAGGTTGTTCGCCATGAAGTTCACCGAGTCGGTGAGGTCGCGCCACGTCCCGCCGACCCCCGGCACCTGGGCCTGGCCGCCCAGGCGGCCATCGGTGCCGACCTCCCGGGCCACCCGGGTCACCTCGTCGGCGAACGCGGACAGCTGGTCCACCATCGTGTTGAGGGTGTCCTTGAGGGCGAGCATCTCGCCCTTGACGTCCACGGTGATCTTCTGGGTCAGGTCGCCACGGGCGACCGCGGTCGCCACCTGGGCGATGTCGCGGACCTGCCCGGTCAGGTTGTCCGCCATCGCGTTGACCGACTCGGTCAAATCCTTCCAGGAGCCGGCCACCCCGGGCACCTGCGCCTGGCCGCCCAGCTTCCCGTCGGTGCCGACCTCGCGGGCCACCCGGGTCACCTCGGAGGTGAACAGCGCCAGCTGATCCGTCATGCTGTTGAACACCGAGGCGATCTCGTCCATCAGCGGATCGCTGGTGGGCGGCAGGCGCATGCTGAAGTCGCCGCCACGGACCGCGGTCAGGCCATCGAGCAGCCGCTGCAGCCGCGGGTCCGCAGGAGCACTGGCCGCGAGCGCTGCCTCGGGCATGGGATACCTCCTGCTTTCGGGCGGCCCAGCCGGGCCGCCGGTCACCGACGGTTCGCAACAGACCGATACTGCCACGGCTGGCGGCCCAGGCTGAAAACATGCGTTAAGGACAGCCAGCGCCGGTAGCCTGGAGTTGCATGGCGCCGAAACTCCCTCAGAAAGCCTGCGACGTGACAGCACCCAGCGGCGCGGATTTCGCCCGGCTGAGCGCGCTGATCGCACGGCAGCGCGATCAGCTGCAGCAGCTGGAGTCCAGGACGGCAGCCCAGTCCGTGGTCGACCTGGCCCGGGGCATGCTGATGGAGCGCCTCGGCTGCTCCTCCACCGAGGCGCAGTCCCAGCTGGAGCACCTGTCCGCGGAGGCCCGCACCAGCGTGCCCGAGCTGGCCAGCCAGATCACCGGGATGGGCCGCGCCTGGACCGGGACCGCCGCCACGCTGGACGCTCCCCCCGCCCCGGCCCTGGCCGGGTACCGGCTGGTGCTGGCCGGGACGGCCATGGCAGATGCCCCGGACGGCGCGGCCGTGGCCGCGGCCGTGCTGGAGGAAGCGCTGGCCCCGGCGGGCGCGGCGGGCGTCGCGCTGTGGCGGGCCGAGCCGGACGGCGGGCTGGAACTGGCCGGGCTGGCCGGCTTCCCGGCCGGCGAGGCCAGCCGGTGGCGGCGCATCCACCCGGACATGGACACGCTGCCACAGCGCGCCGTGGCCCAGGGCACGGAATCCTGGTGGCCCGCGGGCCGCCCGGAGGGCACGGCGATGCCGTTGCTGGGCGGCTGGCCCGGCGGTGCCCGGGCAGTACTGCCGCTGCCTGGCCCGGGGCTGGCGCTCGGCGCGCTGGAAATCTGCTGGCCCGGCCCGCTCGGCGGCTTCCCCGAGCCGTTGCGGCGGCATCTGCGCAGCCTCGCCGATCTGTGCGGGCAGACGCTGGCGGTGCGGCTGCCGGACGGAGGGCTGGCCCCCGACGACCGGGCCGGCTGGGCCTTCGGCCTGCTCGACGGCGTGCTCGGGTCGGCGCTGTACGCCCGGCCGGTCCGGGACGGCGACGGGCGGGTGACCGATTTCCGGATCAGCTACCTCAGCGCGGGATTCGCCGACCCGGCCGGCCGCGACCCGGCGGGCCTGCTGGGCAGCCCGCTACTCGAGGCGTACCCGGCGGCCGCGCTGGAAGGCGGGCTGTACGACCGAGCGGTGCAGGTGCTGGCCAGCGGCGAGCCGCAGCGTGTCACGGGGGAGATCATCAGCACCCCGGTGCACGGCAGCCTGGCCGCCCCGGTGGTGGATGTGCGGATCGCCCGGCTGTACGACGGCGTGGTGATCGCGTGGCAGCGCTCCGATCAGCTGCAGCGCCTCGGCGCGCTGCTGGAGCGGGCGCAGCGGCTCGGCCGGGTCGGCGGCTGGGAGGAGAACCTGCTCACCGGGGAGGTGCTGTGGACCGAGCCGACGTTCGCGCTGTTCGGCCAGCCAGCGGGCCAGCCCGTGCCCATGGCCGCGCTGGACGGCCGCGTCCCGCCCGACGACCTGCCCCTCGTCCGCGGGCTCCGCGACGCGCTGCTGGGCGGCCAGCGGGTGGCCTCCGCCACCTTCCGGATCATCCGGGCCGACGACGAGAGCATCCGGCAGATGCGGGTGTTCGCGGAGCCCATCACCGACCAGGCCGGGACGCTGGTCGGGGTGCGTGGCGCCTACCAGGACGTGTCGGCCGACTATCACACGCAGGTCGCCTTCGCGGCGACCCGGGACCGGCTGGCCGACACGGAGGAACGCGCCGAGGAGGAGCACCGGCTGGCCATCCGGCTGCAGCAGGCGATCACGCCCCAGTCCGCGGAGCCAGCCCAGATCGCCGGCCTGGACATCGCCGTCCGGTACCGGCCAGCCGGGCCGGGCAATCTGGTCAGCGGGGACTGGTATGACACGGTCTCGCTCCCCGGCGGGGACATCCTGCTGGTGGTCGGCGACATCGCCGGGCACGGGATCGACGCGGTCACCGGGATGGTGGCGCTGCGGAACTGCCTGCGCGGCCTGGCCATCACCGGGGCCGGCCCGGCCGCCCTGCTCGGCTGGCTCAATGAGGCGGCCTGCCATCTGACCGACGGCATCATCGGCACCGTGATCTGCGGTATCTACCATCCGGAAGACCGGACGCTGCGCTGGGCCCGGGCCGGCCACCTGCCGCCGGTGCTGATCCGCGACGGCCGCGCCACCAGCCTGGACCGGGTGGCCGGCGTGCTGGTCGGCGCCGACCCCAGCGCCCGCTACGCGGAGCTGACCACCCCGCTGCGGCCGGGCGACGTCCTGGTCATGTTCACCGACGGGCTCATCGAGCGGCACGACGAGTCCATCGACGACTCGCTCGGCTCGCTGCTGGAGCTGGCCAGCCAGCCGGCCGGCGGCATCGCCGATCTCGCCGACCGGCTGATGGCCGACGGCCGCCCGGACACCAGCGACGACGCCTGCCTGGTGGCCGTGCACGTCCGGTAGCGGAATGCTGGCCTGGATCGGGCCGGGCCGCGAGAGGGCAGGGCCTAGTCCCGGGGTAGGCCCAGGCCTACCCATCCCGCATCGGCGAGCTCGCCGCGGCCCCGGGCCGGCTCAGCCGAAGAAGAGCTCGGCCTCGGCGTAGCGCTCGGGTGGCACGGTCTTCAGCTCGCGGGTCGCCTCGGACAGCGGCACCCGGACGATGTCGGTGCCGCGCAGCGCGACCATCGTGCCGAACGCGCCGTCGGCCACCGCGCCGATCGCGTGGATCCCGAACCGCGTGGCCAGCACCCGGTCGAACGCGGTCGGGGTGCCGCCGCGCTGCACGTGCCCCAGGACCGTGTTGCGGGCTTCCTTGCCGGTCCGCTTCTCGATCTCATCGGCCAGCAGCTGCCCGATACCCCCCAGCCGGACGTGGCCGAAGGCATCCAGCCGCTGGTCGGACAGCTGGATTTCGTCTTCGACCGGGGTAGCGCCCTCGGCCACCACCACGATCGGCGCGTAGCGGGTCTGGAACCGGTGCTCCACGTAGGCGCACACCTTCTCGATGCTGAACGGCCGCTCCGGGATGAGGATCACGTTCGCCCCGCCGGCCAGCCCGGCATGCAGCGCGATCCAGCCGGCGTGCCGGCCCATCACCTCGACGATGAGCGCGCGGTGGTGGCTCTCGGCGGTGGTGTGCAGCCGGTCGATCGCCTCCATCGCGATGTTCACCGCGGTGTCGAAGCCGAACGTGAAGTCGGTGGCCCCCAGGTCGTTGTCGATGGTCTTGGGCACCCCGACCACCTTGACGCCTGCGTTGTGCAGCCGGGTGGCCACGCCCAGGGTGTCCTCGCCGCCGATGGCGACCAGGGCGTCCACTCCCAGGCCCGCCAGGTTGTCCTTGATCCGCTCGACTCCGGTCCGCCCCCCGGCGGTGGCGCTCTCCGCCAGCGGGTTGGTGCGCGAGGACCCGAGGATCGTCCCGCCCCGCGGCAGGATGCCCCGGACCGCCTGCACGTCCAGCGGCACGGTGTCCCCTTCGAGCGGGCCGCGCCAGCCATCACGGAAGCCGACGAATTCGAACTCGAATTCCGGTACGCCCCGGCGAACCAGCGCCCTGATGACCGCGTTCAACCCGGGGCAGTCTCCGCCGCCCGTCAGCACTCCGACTCGCATAGGGAGAAGACTAGCCCTCATGAGTGTCCTTGCCATCGACGCCGGGACAACCGGCGTCACCGCGCTGGTCGTCACCGAGTCGGGCCTGGTGGCCGGCCGGGGATATCAGGAGTTCCGCCAGTATTTCCCGCAGCCCGGCTGGGTGGAGCACCTGCCTGAGGACATCTGGCAGGCCACCCTGACGGCCTGCCGGGAGGCCCTGGCCGGGGTTCCCCCGGTGAGCTGTGTGGGCCTCACCAACCAGCGGGAGACCGCGGTGATCTGGGACCGCCGGACGCTGGCCGCGCCACGCCGCGCGATCGTCTGGCAGGACCGGCGTACGGCGCGGCTGTGCGACGCGCTCCGCGCGGCCGGCCATGAACCGCGGATCACCGAACTCACTGGGCTGCGGCTGGACCCGTACTTCACCGGGACCAAGCTGACCTGGCTGGCCGAGCATGACCCGGCGGCCTGGCGGGGCCTGGCCGAGGGGACCCTGGCGGCGGGCACCGTCGACGCCTACCTGATCGCGCGGCTGACCGCCGGGGCCCGGCACGTCACCGACGCGTCCAACGCGTCCCGCACGCTGCTGTTCGACATCGGCACCGGCCAGTGGTCGGCCGAACTGTGCGAGCTGCTCCGGGTGCCGATGCGGGCCCTGCCGGAGGTGGTCCCCTCGACCGGGGTGACCGCGCGCACCGACCCGGGCGCCTTCCTGGGCCTGTCCCTGCCCGTGGCCGGTATCGCCGGCGACCAGCAGGCGGCCCTGTTCGGCCAGGCCTGCTTCGCGCCCGGCGACGCCAAGTGCACCTACGGCACCGGGTCGTTCGTGCTGGCCAACACCGGCCGGGAGCTGGTCCGGTCGGACGCCGGGCTGCTGTCCACAGTGGCCTGGATGGACTCCTCCGGCGCGCTCACCTACGCGCTGGAGGGCTCGGTGTTCGTGACCGGCGCGGCCGTGCAGTGGCTGCGCGACGGGCTGGGGCTGCTGGACAACGCGGCGCAGAGCGAGGCGCTGGCCCGCACCGTCCCGGACTCCGGCGGAGTGGTGTTCGTCCCGGCGCTCACCGGCCTCGGCGCGCCGGACTGGGATCCGGACGCCCGGGGCGCGGTGTTCGGCATCACCCGCGGTACCACCCGGGCTCACCTGGTGCGCGCCACCCTCGAGGCGATCGCGTTCGAGGTCCGCGACGTGGCCGACCTGATGCTCGGCGGGCCGGGCGGCGCGGGCGGCCCGGCGCTGCGCGCCGACGGCGGGGCGGCCGCCAATGACCTGCTCCTGCAGCTGCAGGCCGACCAGCTGCAGATCCCGGTGGAGCGCCCGGTGGTCGGCGAGACCACCGCGCTGGGCGCGGCCTTCCTGGCCGGGCTGGCCACCGGCACGTGGTCGTCCACCCGCGAGCTGGCCGCGGCCTGGCGGCTGGACCGCCGGTTCACCCCCGGACCGCGCGACGACGAAGGGTACGCACGGTGGCGCCAGGCGGTCCGGCTGGTGAAAGGCTGGGGGTGAGCGTCTCACCCCCAGCCGTCAGCCCGCGCCCAGGGCGTTCCCGAGCTGGGCGGGGCATTTTCCGGCCAATATCCGCCATTGGCGCCCCGGCCGCCGGTAGCCAGGCAGCGCGCCGGCTAGGGCCTCGGTGGCGCGGCGGCCGGCCCGGCACGGTAGAACGGAGGGGCGGGGCCTGCGCCGGCCCCGCCACCGGGGGCGCCGGGCCGGGGCGGAGGGACAGCACGTGATCAACCTGGAGCTGTCCTGGCCGGAAGCGGCCGTCACCGCAGGGGTGCTGGCCGGTGCCGCGATGGCCGCGCGGCGTGGCCGGAGCCGCGGGCTCGCGGCCGCCGCCGGGTTCGCCCGGGAGGCCGCAGTGCTGCTCGGCCTGTTCGCGCTGTGGCAGCTGGCCGGCAGTTACGTGCTGCTGGGCCCGGCCGGGGCGATCGGGCGGGCGCGGTGGATCTGGCACGCGGAACGCGCCGTCCACCTGCCCAGCGAAGCCCTGGTGCAGCGGGCGTTCCTCGGCCACCCGCTGGTCGTTCAGGCGTTCAATCTCTATTACGCCGGACTGCATTTCGCGGTCGTTATCGCCTGTCTCGCCTGGGTGTTCATCTGGCACCGGGGCCAGTACCCGCCGGTCCGCACGGCGCTGGTGCTGTTCACCGCGGCCTCGCTGCTGGTCCAGTTCATCCCGGTCGCACCGCCCCGGATGCTGCCCGGGGACGGCATGGTGGACACCGCGGTGCGGTACGGCCAGTCGGTCTACGGCTCGGTGGCCGGCTTCAACGCGGACCAGCTGTCCGCGATGCCGTCGGTGCACGTCGGCTGGTCACTGCTGGTCGCGCTGGTCGTCATCGGGGTGTCGCGCAGCCGCTGGCGATGGGCCGCCCTGGCCTACCCGGCGCTGACGCTCCTGGCGGTGGTGGCCACCGCCAACCACTTCTGGCTGGACGGGATCGCCGCCGCGGTGCTGCTGGCCCTGACCCTGGCCGTGCAGCGGGCGGGGCGCGCGGCCCGGCGGCGGCTGCGGCGCGGGCAGGCCGGCCGGGCCGCCGGCGGCCCGGCCCCGCCCGGCTACGTGCCGGAACGGCCGTCCGTTAACGCGTGCGCCAGCCGGCCCGCCCTGCGGCCCGCCTTGAGCTCCGCCTTGGCCTGCTGCGCGTCCTGGTCCACGTACTCCTGGCCGGACAGCGCCATGATCGCGTACATGATCTCGTCGGTGACCGCGCGGAGCACCAGCCGGTCCGCTTCCAGCCCGGCGTAGCGGGAGAAGTCGAGCGGCTGGCCGAACCGGACCCCGGGGCGGAACCGCAGCCGCGGCAGCAGCTTCCCGGACGGCATCAGCTCGAACGTGCCGAGCATCGCGCACGGGACGACGGGCGCGCCGGACTCCAAGGCCAGCCGGGCCACGCCGGTCTTGCCCCGGTACAGCCGCCCGTCCGGGGACCGGGTGCCTTCGGGGTAGATGCCGAGCAGCTTGCCGGCGGCGAGCACGCGCAGCCCGGTGCTGAGCGCGCGCTCGCTGGCCTTCCCGCCGGACCGGTCCAGCGGGATCTGCCCCACGCCGCTGAAGAAGGCCCGGCTCAGCAGGCCCTTGGGGCCGCGGCTGGTGAAATACTCGGCTTTGGCCAGGAACGCCACCTTGCGCGGCAGCGGCAGCGGCCCGAAGAAGTGATCGGAGAAGGAGAGGTGGTTGCTGGCGATGATGGCCGGGCCCTCGCGCGGGACGTTCTCGGTGCCCTCCGCCCACGGCCGGAAGACCAGCGCCAGGAACGGCCCCAGGATCGCCTTGACCACCCAGTAGAACACGCCCCCATCGTCGCACGGGAACCGCCGGAAAGCTGCCGCCCGCGGCAGCCGATGCGGGATGCGGCGGACGGCGCGGCGTGCGACGATGCGAGAGGCGCAGCACGTGGCCGCGGCGCTCAGCGCGCCGGCCACGCGCCGGGCGCGGTGGGGAGGACGATAGGCACATGCCAGTCATGCCAGGCGCGGAGCCTTACTTCCACCCGGGCGGCAGCACCGCGGTGCTGCTCTGCCATGGTTTCACCGGGACCCCCGCCTCGCTGCGCCCGTGGGCCGAGTACCTCGCCGCGGCCGGGCTGACCGTGTTGGT
Source organism: uncultured Actinomycetes bacterium (assembly GCA_963837515.1). Lineage (GTDB taxonomy): Bacteria > Actinomycetota > Actinomycetes > Streptosporangiales > Streptosporangiaceae > RYN-230. The sequence continues at coordinate 919,694 of CAWINT010000002.1, read as the reverse complement.
GCCGCGGCTGCCCGGGCACGGCACCACCTGGCAGGAGATGGCGCGGACCCGGTGGGAGGACTGGTACGCGGAGGTTGACCGCGGGTACGAGGAACTGCGCGGCCAGGCCAGCGAGATCTTCGTGATGGGACTGTCCCTGGGCGGCTGCCTGGCGCTGCGGATGGCCGAGCTGCGCGGCCCCGGGGTGAGCGGGCTGGTGCTGGTGAATCCCTCGCTGGCGCCGGACACCAAGCTGTTCCTGCTGGCGCCGGTGCTCAGGTACGTGGTTCCGTCACTGCCCGGCCTGGTCAGCGACATCAAGCGGGAAGGCGTCCACGAGCTGGGCTACGACCGGGTGCCGGTGCGGGCGGCGGCCACGCTGCCGGCCCTGTGGCGGCTGACCGCCTCGCGGCTCGGCGGGATCACCCAGCCGGTGCTGGTGTACCGGAGCGCCACGGATCATGTCGTCGGCCCGGCGAGCATGCGGGTGCTGCGGGCGGCGCTGCCGCCCGGCCAGCTGACCGAGCGGGAATGCCCGGACAGCTACCACGTGGCCACCCTGGACAACGACGCGCCGGCCATCTTCGCCGGCAGCCTGGAATTCGTCCGCGCGCACGCGCACGCGGAGGCGGAGTGAACAGGGGGGCACGGCGTGGCCGGCGGGGCAGCTGGTGACGAGGCCGCATGGCGCGACCTGATCGCTAATTACGCCCGGGAGCCGGGCCCCGAGAGCGGGGATGTGCCCTGGCCGGAGCGGGAGAACCTGAGCGCACCGCGCCCGGCGGGCTCGCTGCCGGACCCGGATACCGATCCGGCGATGATGATCGACCTGAGTGATGACACGGACCCGGCACTCGACCTGGGCGGTGATGACTTCGGCCCGGAGCCCGGGCCCTGTGGCTCGCTGCCGGGTACCGGCTGGTGGCCGGGTTCCGGCCCGCTGGCAGGCCCGTGGCCGGGCCGCGAGCCGCTGCCTGGCCCGCCCGGCTCCGGCCACCCGGGCGGGCGCCCCGGCGCGGGGCCGCCTCCCGGAGCCGGTGCCCACCCGGGCGCGCGGCGGCCGGGCCCGGGCCGCGACGGGCCGCGGGAGGATGACCAGGCGCGGGTCGTCCGGCGGGCCCGGCCGGTGCCGCCCCCGCCCCCCGATGACGAGGACTTCGTCCCTCCGGAGCCGCCGCCGCTCCCGTCACTGTCCCCGGTGGTCAAGGGCGCCTGGGTGGCCCTGTTCGGCGGGCCCGGTTACCTGCTCGTCGCGACCATGGCCGGCTGGGCGGTGCCGGGCTGGGCCGCGTTCCTGGCGGTCGCGGCGTTCGTCGCCGGTTTCGCCGTGCTGGTCATCCAGCTGGGCGACCGGCCGCCGCGCGACTCCGGCCCGGACGACGGCGCCGTCGTGTGACCGGGCCTCACCAGTCCCGGGGACCGCGGTCCGGGCGGGTGCCGCCGCGGTAGCGCGCCCGGGGGCGGCGCCACGCGCCGCGCCTGGACCGGTACCCGGCCAGGCCGAGCAGGACCGCCACGATGAGCAGGAACAGGCCGGGCCCGATGGTCGGCACATGCCAGATCAGCAGGCCGAGACGCCAGATCGCCCGCCAGATGAACAGGCGCAGGATGAGATGGGCGAGCCCGCCGCCACGGCCCAGGGCGGCGGCCGGGAGCGCGGCCGCGGGCAGCACGGCACTAGGGAAGGCCACGGCTCACGGCGCCTCCCCGGCGGTGCCCGCACCCCCGTCCTCGGCAGGAGCGGGCGCGTCCCGCGGCGCACTGGGCCGCGGGGCCGGCTCCCCGGTGGCCTCGTCCCAGACCTCCCCGCCGGCCGGCGGCTCGGTGCGGGCCCGGGCCTGCCGCCCGGCCACCGCCACGGCGGACTCGAAGGCCTGCATCGCGTCCTGCATGACCACGTTGACCGCGTCGGCCGCAGCCGCCACCCCGGAGGCCAGCCCCGGGCCGGACTCACGGAGCCGCCGCCGGGCCCGGCAGATCGGGCACCAGGCGCACTCTGGCGATTCCTCGTGGTCGGATGTCGCCGTCTCCCAGACGTCGGCCTGGCTGCGGCCGCCGCCGAGCACGGTCCGGAGCTGGCCGCCCAGCTCCCGGCTCACCCCGCGGGCGCCCGAGCGGACCAGCCACCGCTGTAGCTCGCCGATCAGGTCGCCAGCCGACTGCCTGGGCTCCTGGGTCACGTCACGCCTCTTCCCTGCTCGTTCTTCCCCGATCACGCGTCCGCCCGGCGGGCTAGGGCGCGTGGCTGGCCCCCGCCGCCTGGAGCCCCTCGACCCGGGACTTCAGCCCTTTCAGCGCGGTATCGATGATCATTTTCTCGGCCCGGTGCTTGAGCATGCCGATCAGCGGCATCCGGACGTCCACACTGAGGTCGTACGTCACCTCGGTGCCGCCCGGCCGCTCGGCCAGCGTGTACCCGCCCGCCATCCCGCTGACGACCGAGCCCTGCTCCGCAAGCTCCCAGCCGACCGACGCGTCGCCGTCCCACTCATAGCCGAGCACGTAACTGTCCTTGATCATTCCCGCGTCCAGGATGAACCGGACCCGGCTGGCCCGGCCCTGATCGTCACGGCTGAGTACCTCCGCCGCCCGCACCGCGGACGCCCACTGAGGATATGCGGCGAAATCCGCGATGACAGCCATCACCTCTGGCCGGGCGGCGGTGATGGAGATGCTCGACGTGGTCCGGTCGCCCATGACCGGAGCGTACCTCCCGGCCGCGCGGCGGGTCAGCCGGCCGCGCCGCGCCCCGCCGCTGGCCGCGGCTACCACTCCAGCCGGAAGGGCACCCCGGTGGCGCGGAAATGACCCACGTTGATGCACTCGGTGCGGCCGATCCGGGCCCGCCGGGCCAGTGGCTGGTGCACGTGGCCGAACAGGGCGTACCTCGGCTGAGTGGCCGTGATGTGCCGGAGCAGCGCCTCGCTGCCGCGTTCCATCCGGCGGGCCATCGTGTCGTAGAGCAGTTGCGGCACGGCCGGCGGGATGTGGCTGGACAGCACGTCCACCGGCCCGGTCGCGGCGACCTTGGCCGCGAAGGCGTCCTCGCCGAGTTCGTTGGGTGTCCGGTAGGCGGACCGCAGCCCGCCGCCGACGAAGCCGAACGTCCAGCCGTCCAGGGTGGCCCGCTGCCCGTCCAGCACCTGGTGCCCGGCGCGCAGATGCGGCGGCCAGAGCCGGGGGAGGTTGACGTTGCCGTAGGTCAGGTAAGCGGGTTCCGGCAGCGCCGCGAACAGGCCGGCGTACTGGTGGGACGCCGCCTGCTCCACGTGGGCGGCCGGGTCACCATCCAGCGAGGCCCAGAGCCGGCGGGACATCTCCCGCGCCTCGGCGAACCGCTTGGCCGTCCGCAGGGCCACGAACGTCCGGGCCTGCTCGGCGCCGAACAGGTCGGCGAAGATGCCCTGCCCGTGGTCGGCGTAATCGACGAAGAGCAGCAGGTCCCCCAGGCAGATCAGCGCGTCCGCGCCACCCGCCGCGGCCAGCGCATCGGCGCGGCCATGCACATCGCTCACCACGTGCACCCGCATGCGCCCACGGTAAGGCGGGCACCAGGCCGAAGCGAGCGCGGGGGCTCCGGGGGGTCGCCCCCCCGGGCCATCTGACCGGCGAAGGGAGGCCCGACGCAGGAGGGCCTCGCTGAGCCGGTGATCCCGGGGGGCTCCGGGGGTCGCCCCCCCGGGCCATCTGACCGGCGAAGGGAGGCCCGACGCAGGAGGGCCTCGCTGAGCCGGTGATCCCGGGGGGCTCCGGGGGGTCGCCCCCCCGGGCCATCTGACCGGCGAAGGGAGGCCCGACGCAGGAGGGCCTCGCTGAGCCGGTGATCCCGGGGGGCTCCGGGGGGTCGCCCCCCCGGGCCAACACTGCTACCTGCTGGTAGCTTTCGGGGGCCACATCGGGGTACGGTCCATGTCGTCCACCGACGAACCTGACCGGCAGGAGCTGTCATGCGCGAGTACAGCACTCCAGCGGCCGTGACGATCTCGCCGGCCGCGAACCTGGCCGGCACCGTCGCGGCCCGGGCGGACCGCGAGCCGGACAGCGTGGCGTTCCGGCGCCGCGCCGCGGGCGGCGGCCCAGCCTGGCAGGACGTGACCGCGGCCCAGTTCCGCGACCAGGTGTGGGCGCTGGCCAAGGGCCTGATCGCGGCCGGCATCGAGACTGGCGACCGGGTCGCCCTGCTGTCCCGGACCAGGTACGAGTGGACCGTCGCGGACTATGCCATCTGGTCGGCGGGGGCGGTCACGGTGCCCGTCTACGAGACCTCCTCGGCCGAGCAGGTCGAGTGGATCCTCAGCGACTCCGGGGCCTGCGCGATGATCATTGAGACGCCGGAGCACCACCAGGCCGTGGCCGAGGTGCTCGGCCGGCTGACCAGCGTGCGGCGGCTCTGGCTGATCGACACGGACGCTCCCGGGCCCACGGCGGCCAGCGGCGGCCAGCCGGATGGCGGCACGGCCGGATCCCTGGACAGCCTGGCCGCCGACGGCGCCGGGGTCAGCGACGAGGCCCTGGCCGGGCGCCGCGCCGCCCGCGGGGCGGCGGACCTGGCGACCATCATCTACACCTCCGGCACCACCGGCCGGCCCAAGGGATGCCAGCTCACCCACGGGAACATGCTCGCCGACGTGCGGAACGCGATCGGCGCGCTGCCCGAGGTCTTCGCGGTGGACGGCCGGTCCGCCCTGCTGTTCCTGCCGCTGGCGCATTCGTTCGCGCGGATCATCCAGGTCGGCTGCCTGGAGTCGGGCACGGTCATGGGGCACACCGCGGACGTGGCTCACCTGCTGGACGACCTCGGCAGTTTCCAGCCGACCTTCATCCTGGCCGTGCCCCGGGTCTTCGAGAAGGTGTACAGCGGCGCGGAACTGCAGGCGGCGAGGAGCCGGGCCAAGAGCCGCATCTTCGCCGCGGCGGCGCGGACCGCGGTGGAGTGGAGCGGCACGCTGGGCAGCTCGGGCCGCCCGCTGCCGGGCGCCCAGACGCTGCGGCTGCGCGCCGCGCACGCCCTGTGCGACCGGCTCGTGTACCGGAAGCTGCGCGCCGCGACCGGCGGCCGGGTGCAGTACGCGGTGTCCGGTGGCGCGCCGCTCGGCGAGCGGCTCGGGCACTTCTTCCGCGGGGCCGGCCTCACCGTGCTGGAGGGCTACGGGCTGACCGAGACCAGCCCGGTCGTCTCGGCCAACCTGCCCAGCCGCAACAAGATCGGCACCGTCGGGGCGCCCATCCCCGGGGTGAGCGTCCGGCTGGCCGACGACGGCGAGATCCTCGTGTCCGGGCCGAACGTCTTCCCCGGTTACTGGCGCAACGAGGCGGCCACCGCGGAGATGATCGACGCCGACGGCTGGCTGCGCACCGGCGACCTCGGCGATCTGGACGAGGACGGCTACCTGCGGGTGACCGGCCGGAAGAAGGACATCATCGTCACCGCCGCGGGCAAGAACGTGGCCCCGGCCGTGCTGGAGGACCGGCTGCGCGGTCATCCGCTGGTGAGCCAGGCCCTAGTGGTGGGTGACGGCCGTCCCTACGTAGCCTGCCTGGTGACGCTCGATGAGGAGGCCCTCGAGGCCTGGCAGGCCCGCCACCCGGAGCTGGCTCACGCCAGCCGGGCCGAGCTGGCCGAGGACCCGCAGCTGACCGCGGAGATCCAGGCGGCGGTGGACGAGGCCAACAAGGCGGTGTCCCGGGCCGAGTCGATCCGCCGGTTCCGGATCCTGCCCGAGGACTTCACCGAGCGGTCGGGCTACCTGACGCCCTCGCTCAAGGTCCGCCGCGGCGTGGTGGTCAAGGACTACTCCGCCGACATCGACGCGCTGTACGGGTGAACCCGCCGGAGTGAACCGGCTCAGCCGGCCAGGATCTGCTCCAGGCGGCGGGCCACCAGCTCCCAGCGCCACTCCCGGTCCACCCAGGCGAGGCCCTTCTCGCCCATGGCCCGGGCCCCCGCCGGATCGCCGAGGAATTCGGTGAGCCGCCTGGCCAGCTGGGCCACGTCACGGCCGGGAACCACGTAACCGGTCTCCCCGGTCAGCACCGCGTCCGGCGCGCCGCCCGAGTCGCCGGCGATCACCGGCAGGCCGGTGGCCGACGCCTCCAGGTAGACCATGCCGAGTCCCTCGACGTCCAGGCCGCGCCGGCGGGTCCGGCACGGCATCGCGAACACCTGGCCGGCGTCGTAGTAGGCGGGCAGATCGGCGTCCGGCACCTGGCCGGTGAACCGCACCGACCCGGCTACCCCGAGCCGGGCGGCCAGCTGCCGCAGCCGCCCCGCGTCCGGGCCACCGCCGACCAGCAGCAGCAGCGGGTCGCCGCCCGCGGCCCGCACCGCCGGCCAGGCGCGCAGCAGCGTATCCTGCCCCTTCCGGGCCACCAGGCGCGATACGCACACCACCACCGGCCGGTCCCCCACGCCGAGCCGGTCCCGGACGGTGGCCCCGCCCGCGCCGGGGTGGAAGGCGGCCGTGTCCACCCCGGGGGCGAGCCGGGCCATCCGGGCGGCCGCGGCCGGGGACAGCGCCCGGGCCAGCCGGACCCGGACGTACTCGCCGAGGTACGTGACCACGTCCACCGAGTCGCCGATCCGCCGGAGCAGCTGGCGGGCCACCGGCAGCACGGCCCAGCCGGCCTCGTGCCCGTGGGTGAGCGCGACGATACGGCGGGCTCCCGCCGCGCGCAGCGCCGGGGCCAGCAGGCCCAGCGGCGCGGCGGCGCCGAACAGCACGGTGTCGCAGCCGTGCTCGGTCAGCGCGGCCGTGGCCCGGCGGCGAACGGCCGGGACCGGCAGCATGAGCGAGGTGGGGTGACGCAGCACCGGGAAGGGCTGACGCCGGTCGAACTCGGCCGCACCCTCCCAGGCGGGCGCGTAGACCACCACCCCGCCGGGCGGCAGGCGCAGCGCCAGGGCGTGCACGAACGACTGGATCCCGCCGGCCCGCGGTGGGAAGTCGTTGGTGACGATCAGGACCTTCGGCATGTGCGGCTGATCATAACGGGGCGGCCGGGCCGGACGGCGCCGGCGGGCTCCCGGACATCATCCGGGGAGCCCGCCGGCGCCGCGCCTGCCCACGCCCGGGGAAGGTCAGGGCCGGGCGGCACTGTCCAGGTTGGCGGCGTACCAGCCGGACAGGGCGACCTTCTCCACGACCGCGCCGGTGTGCGGGGCGTCGATCAGGAAGTTGTTGCCGACGTAGATGCCGACGTGGCTGTCCCCGGAGAAGAACAGCAGGTCGCCGGGCTGGAGGTTGCTCGTGGAGACGGCCGGCAGCGCGGCCACCTGCTCGTAGGTGGTCCGTGGGATGGACACCCCGGCGGCCGCCCAGGCCGCCTGGGCCAGGCCGGAGCAGTCGAACGTGCTCGGGCCGGTGGCCCCGTACACGTAGGCGTCGCCCAGCTTGGCGTAGGCGTAGGCCACCGCCTGGCCGGCCTGGCTGTTGGTCGGCAGCGGCGACTGCTGCGGAGCCGAGGACCCACCCGCGCCCTGCATGGTGGCCGCGACCTGCGCCTGCTGTTGTGCGGTCAGCGTGGCCAGGACGGCCTTCTGCTGGTTGAGGGACTTACTGATCGACTTCTTGCGGGCCAGCCGCTGTGCGTCCAGCCCGGCCACCGCCTGCTCGGTGCGGCGAGCGCTCTGCTGCGCGTCGGCCAGCTCCTGGGCGGTCGCGATGAACTGCTTGATCTGGGTGGACCGGTCGCTGGACAGCTGCAGCAGCACGGACGCCTGGTTCAGCACCGCCTGCGGGTTGTTCGAAGTGAACAGCGCGCCCATCGAGGTCATCGTGCCGCTCTCGTAGGCGTTGCTGGCGATCGCGGCGATCTCGTTCTTCATCGCCTTGAACCGGGCCTGGTCGGTGGCGACCTCCCGGTTCACCAGCGTGAGCCGCTGGCGGGCCGCCGTCAGCTGCTGCTGGGTCTGGTCGTAGGCCTGGACCGCCGCGTCCTGCTGGGCGGTGAGCTGGTTCACCGTCTTCTGCACCTGACCGACGGTCGGCTGCGGGGCCGCGCCGGCGACGCTGGCCATCGTGGCCAGCACTCCGGCGGCGGCGGTGACACCGGCCCCGAGGGCGATGCCCCGCCGCAGCGTGCGGCGCTGGGGCGGCTCGCTACGGCGCTCCTCGGGCGGGTCGTCGGGCACGCGGGCAAGCTGGGCAGCAGAACGCGTACTCACGTACGTGATCACGCTCCTTCTTCCACTCCGCCTACCGGGTGAGCTGACGGGTTCGGGCTGTGGAAGATGCCCTACGGCCAGGCCCTGGTGCGCTGCCGCACGTCCGGCCCGGGCCGATTCACCCCTGGAGGACCCTGGCTCCGGGCTGGGCCCGGAGAGTTCTCCGGTGGGTCCCCGGCTCTCCGGCTGGCCTGCTCGGCCAGCACGAAGACTCGGCGATAGCCGGCCGCCGCCACCTAGTGGTGGCTGGGGAGCGGTCCGACCTGGGGCGACACTAGTGAAGCGGGGCCGGGAGTTTCAACCGGTTCGCGAATTCCCGCATGCCGTTCCGCGTGTCGGCCAGCGCGGCGCGGGCCGCGCGGCTGGAACTGGGCCGCCGGTCCGCGCGGCTGGCGGCACGTGGACGGCGGGCTGGTCAGGACGCCCTGGCCGCCGGCCGCAGCCGCAGCGGGGCGATCAGCCGGGCGTCGGCGAGGACGTGCAGCGCACGCCGCTCGGCCGGGTCGAGGTCCGGCACCGGCCCGGCCGGGCCGAGCACCGCGGTGACCATGCAGTCCGCGCAGGCGATGTCCCGCATCGCGCACCGGTCGCAGTCGATCAGCATCTGTCCTCCTGTGCGTTGCTACCGGCCTCACGCTAGGCCGCCCCTCTGACAGCCTGTGCTGGCCCGGTAGTTGCGGGCTCCCGGGAGGCCGCCCGCTCTGGGATGATGCCGGCATGGCAGCGGACGGGGACGACGGCACAGCGGCACGCCGCCGGGCGCAGGCCACCTCGTTCGGCGCCGCCGCGACCGCGTACGAGCGGGGCCGCCCGCCGTACCCGGCAGCGGCCCTCGACTGGCTGCTGCCCCCCGGCGCGCGGCGGGTCCTCGACCTCGGCGCGGGCACCGGCAAGCTCACCCGCCAGCTGCGCGGCCGGGGCCTGGACGTGGTCGCGGTGGAGCCGCTCGCCGGGATGCGCGAGGAACTGAGCCGCAGCGTGCCCGGCACGGCCGTGCACGACGGGTCGGCGGAGGACATCCCGCTGCCGGACGGCAGCGTGGACGCGGTGCTGGTCGCCCAGGCCTGGCACTGGATGGACCCGGGCCGGGCGGTCCCCGAGGTGGCCCGGGTGCTCATCCCGCACGGCCGGCTGGGCCTGGTCTGGAACCTGCGCGACGAGCGGGTGCCCTGGGTGGCCGAGCTGGGCCGGATCCTGAACCCGGACCGGCAGGACGGGGACCACCCGCAGGGCACCATCGGGGCGCCGTTCGGGCCGGCACAGCGGCAGGAGTTCGGCTGGCGGCACCGGCTCACCGTGGACCAGCTCACCGACCTGGCCGCCTCGCGCAGCTACGTCATCACGATGCCGGCCGCCCGCCGGGCCGCGCTGCTGGCCGCGGTCCGCGACCTCGGCCGGGCGCAGCTCGCCCGCTCCGGGACGGCCGGTCTGGTCATGCCGTACCTGACCGAATGCTTCCGCGCCGACCTGAGCTGAGCCCGGCGCGCCGCTGGCCCCGAGTGTCAGTACCGCCCCCTACCGTGAAGAGCGTGACCATCTGCACCCGGCTGTTCGGCCTGCGGTGGCGCCGGCTGCGGAGGCTGGCGTTCGCCGTGGTCGACCTGGAGACGACCGGCTGGTCGCCCGGGTCGGCCGGGATCACCGAGATCGGCGCGGTCCGGGTGCGTGGCGGCCGCATCGAGGCGGAGTTCGCCACGCTGGTCAACCCCGGCCAGCCGATCCCGGCCGACATCGCGGAGCTGACCGGCATCAGCGACGCCATGGTGGCGCAAGCCCCCCCAGCCGCGGTGGTGCTGCCGGCCTTCCTCGATTTCACCCGGGGCTGCGTGCTCACCGCGCACAATGCCCCGTTCGACGTCGGCTTCCTGACCGCGGCGTGCGCCGCCAGCGGGCGCCGCTGGCCGTCCCCGCCGGTCCTGGACACCGTCACGCTGGCCCGCCTCGCGCTGGCCGACGGCGAGGTGCCGAACTGCAAGCTGAGCACGCTGGCGGCCTTCTTCGCCGTGGCGGACGAGCCGCGGCACCGGGCGCTGTCCGATGCCCGGGCCACCGCGGCGGTGCTGACCGGGCTGCTGAGCCAGCTGGCGGGGCGCGGGGTGCGGCGCTATGGCCCGCTGGCCGCGGCCCAGGCGCGGCTGGCGGCCGCGGCGGCCAGCCATCCCCGGCCCGACAGCATGGCAGGCCCGGAGGCGGCCGGCGGGCAGCGATACGCTACCCCGCAAGGTTGCGCAGAGGGCCCGGCAGGAGGCAGCAGGTGATCACCGCGATCGTTCTGGTCAAGGCCGACGTGGCGCGGATCCCGGAAACCGCGGAGATCATCGCCCAGATCCCCGAGGTCACCGAGGTCTACTCGGTGACCGGCGAGTTCGACCTGGTCGCCCTGGTCCGGGTGCGGGCCCACGAACAGCTCGCCGACGTCATCCCGGGCACCCTCAACCGGGTGGCCGGGGTGACCCACACGGAGACGCACATCGCGTTCCGCACGTACTCGCGGCACGACCTGGAGGCCGCCTTCGCCCTCGGCTACGACGCCGACTGAGTCAGTTCGCCAGTTCCTGGCTGGCCACCACCCACCGGTCGAGCAGGGCCCGGGCGGCCCCGGTGTCCACCGCGGCGGCGGCGCGCGCGTAACCCTCAGCGAGCGCCTTGTCCAGCGCCCCGCTGCCCGGGACCCCGGCGGCGGCGGCCAGCGCGGCCGCGGCGTTCAGCAGGACGGTGTCCCGGACCGGCCCGGCCTGCCCGGCCAGCACGGCGCGGGCCACCGCCGCGTTGTGGTCCCGGTCGCCGCCGCGCAGGTCTTCGCCGGCCGCCCGGGGCAGGCCCAGCGCGGCCGGGTCGAAACTGGCCCGGTCCACGCGGCCACGGTGCACCACCCACACCGTGGACGTGGTCGTGGTGGTCAGCTCGTCCAGCCCGTCGTCGCCATGGAACACCAGCGCCGAGCAGCCCCGCGCGGCCAGCACCCCGGCGATCACCGCCCCCATCCGGGGGTCGGACACCCCCACCGCCTGGGACTGCGGCCGCGCCGGGTTGGACACCGGGCCGAGGAAGTTGAACACCGTCGGCACGCCCAGTTCCCCGCGGGCCACCGACGCGTGCCGGAACGACGGGTGGTACAGCGGCGCGAACAGGAACGCGATCCCGGCCTCGGTGGCCAGCCGGGCGGTCGCCTCCGGCGGCAGGGTGATGACCACGCCGAGCGCCTCCAGGACGTCGGCGGCGCCGCACGCCGAGGAGGCGGCCCGGTTACCGTGCTTGACCACCCGGGCCCCGGCGGCGGCCGCGACGATCGCGCCCATCGTGGAGATGTTGACGGTGTGCGCCCCGTCGCCGCCGGTCCCGACCAGATCCACCAGCGCGCCCGGCACGCTGACCGGGGTCGCCCGGCTCAGCATCACGTCGGACAGGCCGGCCAGTTCAGCGGCGGTCTCGCCCTTCATCCGCAGCGCCACCGCGAACCCGGCCACCTGCACCGGCGTCGCGGCGCCGTCCATGATCTCGTTCATCGCCCACGCGGCCTGCTCCGCGGACAGTGACTCGCCCCGGATCAGCGCGCCGAGGAGACCGCGCCAGGACATGGTCGGTGACATCGCCGCCTCCGCGGACGCCCGGCTCAAGCCTGGGCGGGCAGCCGCCCGGCCCGCTGGCGCATCAGGCCGGCCAGCGCCGCGGCGAACGCGACCGGGTCGATCGGGTGGGTGGTGACCGCGTCCGCCCCGGACCAGGTGGCCAGCCAGCCGTCGTCGGCCCGCCCGGTCACGAGCAGCACCGGCGGGCAGTTGTGGATCTCATCCTTGGCCTGACGGCAGACGCCCATGCCACCGGCCGGCTGCGCCTCGCCGTCCAGCACCATGACGTCGGCACCCCCCGCGTCGAGCAGCCGGAACAGGGCCGGCGCGGTGGCGACCGGGATGATCTCCGCCTCGGGCACGTCGGGGGCGGGGCGGCGGCCGATGGCCAGCTGCATCCGGGCCCGGGTGTCCGCATCATGGCTGTAAACGACGACCTTCATGAAGTGGATGGTACCGACACGGGGGGTCGGCCCACGCTCGCCTACGTGTTGTCGTAATAATGAGCGCGTGGCCACCGCATCCGTTACCGAGAGGGCGCCGTCCCCCCGCCCGCCGACCGCCCGGCCCAACCTGGTCAGCGTGGGCACCATCGTCTGGCTCTCCTCGGAACTCATGTTCTTCGCCGCCCTGTTCGCGGCGTACTTCACCATCCGCTCGGTCAACAAGGGCGAGGGGCTGCCCTGGCCCGGAGCGCACCTGGATCTCACCCTCGGGGCGATCAACACCACCGTGCTGCTGCTGTCCAGTGTGACCTGCCAGCTCGGGGTGTTCGCCGTGGAGCGCGGCCAGCTCGGCCGGGCCGGCCACATCTGGCAGGTCGGCCGCTGGGGGATGCGCGAGTGGTACTGGCTGTCCTTCCTGATGGGCCTGTACTTCGTGCTCGGCCAGGGGTACGAGTACCTCAGCCTGGTCCGCGACCAGCACCTGACCGTGGCCTCCAGTAACTACGGGTCGGTCTTCTACATCCCCACCGGCTTCCACGGCCTGCACGTGACGGGCGGGCTCGTCGCGTTCCTGTTCGTCCTGGGACGCACGTACGTGGCCAAGCGGTTCACCCACGAGCAGCAGGTCAGCGCCATCGTCGTCTCGTACTACTGGCACTTCGTCAACGTCGTGTGGATCGGGCTGTTCACCACGATCTACCTCATCCAGTAGCCCCTCTCCCCGCGAATACCGGTGAGAGGGCGCACCATCCCCGACATGACAAGCTCCGAACCATGAAGACGAGGCAGCAGTGAGCTGGATCACCGCACGGCGGCGGCGCCCGGTCGCCGGATACGCCGTTGTGCTGCTTGGCCTGATCGCGGTCGGCGGCGGGTACGCGGCCCTCACCGCGCAGGATTCGGCCAACGCCACCGCCCCGCCGGGCTCCCAGACCCAGATCGTGCGGGGCCGGACGCTGTTTCAGCAGAACTGCTCCAGCTGTCACGGCCTGGAGGCGCAGGGCACCTCCGCCGCCCCCAGCCTGATCGGGGTGGGGGCGGCCGCGGTGGACTTCCAGGTCAGCACCGGCCGGATGCCGCTCAAGGAGAGCGGCCCCCAAGCGCCGCGTAAACCGCCGACGCTCACCCCGGACCAGACGCACGCCATCGCGGCCTACATCCAGTCGCTGGGCGGCGGGCCGGCCATCCCGTCGGCTGAGCAGGTCAGCACCCGGGGCGCCGACCCGGCTGTCGGGCAGGAGCTGTTCACCGCCAACTGCTCGCAGTGCCACAACTTCGTGGGCGCCGGCGGCGCGCTGACCTACGGCAAGTACGCCCCCGCGCTCACCCAGTCCACGCCAACCCAGATCTACGAGGCGATGGTCACCGGGCCGGAGGCGATGCCGGTGTTCAACGACACGACGATCACCCCGAGCGAGAAGCGGGACATCATCGCGTACGTCACCAAGACCCGGAGCGAGACCAATCCCGGCGGGTTCAGCCTGGGCCGGATCGGGCCGGTGACGGAGGGCCTGGTCGCCTGGCTCGCCGGAATCGGCGGCCTGGTGCTGGCCGCCATCTGGATCACTGCGAAGCGGCGGGTGCACTAAATGAGCAGCACAGACGGGAACACCGGGGACCGCGGGCCGGGCGGGGCCCCTCGTGCCCGGGACTTCCACCCCGGAGAGGCCCCGGCCCGCGGGGAGGACGGCGTAGCGGAGGCCACCCGGGCGCCTTACCGGGTGATCGGCACCCCGCCCCCGGCCGAGGAACGGACCCTGCTGGGCGCGGCCCGGGTGGCACCGCCGCCGCCATCGGAGGGCACGCCGCTGCCGCCGGGGCCCGAGGACCAGGCCGCGGCCAAGCGCAATGAGCGCCTCGTGGCCACGCTCTTCATCCTGTCCATGCTGGCCGGCATCGGGTTCATCGCGGCGTACATCGGGCTGGAAGTCGGCAAGAACCTCGACTCGGTGTGGCACTCGAACCTGGCCCTGGGCCTCTCGATGGCGGTCGCCTTCCTGGCCCTGGGCGCCGGGGCGGTCATCTGGGTCCGCACCCTGATGCCCGACGTGCAGCTGACCGAGGAGCGCAAGCCGCTGGCCTCCCCGGAGGCCGCGCGCGAGGAGTTCGCCGAGACGTTCAAGGAGGGCGCGGAGGCCAGCCAGTTCGTGAAGCGGCCGATCCTGCGGCGGACGCTCATCGCCGCCACGGTGCCGCTGGGCCTCGCCCCCATCGTGCTGCTCCGCGACATGGGGCCGCTGCCCGGCACGTCGCTACGGCACACGGTGTGGCGCAAGGGCACGCGGCTGGTCATCGACCAGACCGGCCAGCCGATCCAGCCGGCCGACTTCGACACTCCCGGCTCGATGATCACCGTGATCCCCGAGGGCTACCAGGACAATGACAACGCCATCGCCAAGGCGGCGGTGATCATCATCAAGTTCGAGCCCGGGCAGCTGGTGCCGAAGCGGCCGAGCCAGGAGTACGGCACGGTGATGAACTGGACGGTGGACAACATCGTCGCGTACTCGAAGATCTGCACCCACGTGGGCTGTCCGGTGGCGTTGTACGAGCAGACCACGCACCACATCCTGTGCCCCTGCCACCAGTCCACCTTCGACGCGACGAAAGGGGCCGCGGTGCTGTTCGGCCCGGCGTCCCGGCCACTGCCGCAACTGCCGATGGGCGTGGACTCTGACGGCTACCTGATCGCAACGCACGACTTCTACGAACCGGTCGGCCCGAGCTTCTGGGAGCGGGGCGGGGTAAGTGAGTATCCGAAGGGGGCGTCGTGAGCATCAGCAGCGGTAGCCCGGTCCGGGGGCCGGTCGAGAAAGCCCTGGCCGGCACCGGCACGTTCCTGGACGACCGGCTGCGCGCCGCCAAGAGCACCCGCAACCTGCTGAAGAAGATCTTCCCCGACCACTGGACGTTCCTGCTCGGCGAGATCGTGCTCTACTCGTTCATCATCCTGCTGCTCACCGGCACGTTCCTGACCTTCTTCTTCAATCCCAGCATGACCTCGGTCGTCTACCACGGCACCTACACCCCGCTGCACGGCGTGCGGATGAGCGAGGCCTACGCGTCCACGCTGAACATCAGCTTCGACGTGCGCGGCGGGCTGCTGATGCGGCAGATCCACCACTGGGCCGCGGACCTGTTCATGGCCGGGATCATGGCCCACATGCTGCGGATCTTCTTCACCGGTGCGTACCGCAAGCCGCGCGAGCTGAACTGGCTGATCGGGATCGTGCTGTTCACGCTGGGCATGCTGGAAGGCCTGTTCGGCTACTCGCTGCCGGACGACCTGCTGTCCGGCACCGGCCTGCGGATCACCGAGGGCGTCGCGCTCAGCATCCCGGTGGTCGGCACCTACCTGTCGTTTTTCCTGTTCGGCGGGCAGTTCCCGGGGCAGGACATCATCCCGCGGCTGTACATCATCCACGTGCTGCTCATCCCGGGCATCCTGCTGGCGCTGATCACCGCGCACCTGTTCCTGATGTTCCACCAGAAGCACACCCAGATGCCCGGGAAGGGGCACACCGACCGCAACGTCGTCGGCCAGCCCATGTACCCGTACTTCATGGCCAAGACCGGCGCGTTCTTCATGTTCGTGTTCGGCGGGCTGGCCCTGCTGTCCACCTTCGCCCAGATCAACCCGATCTGGCTGTACGGGCCGTACAACCCGGCGTCGATCTCGGCCGGCTCGCAGCCCGACTTTTACATGGGCCTGCTCGAGGGCTCGCTGCGGATCATGCCGAGCTGGTCGTGGAACGTGCTGGGGCACACGTTCGCCTTCAACGTGTTCGTCCCGGCCCTGCTACCGCTGGGCATCATCTTCACCGGGGCCGCGCTGTGGCCGTTCATGGAACGGTGGGCGACCGGGGACACCCGTGAGCACCACGTGAACGACCGGCCGCGGAACGCGGCCACCCGGACGGCGATCGGCGCCGCCGCGGTCACGTTCTACGGCGTCCTGTGGCTGGAGGGCGCCAACGACATCGTCGCCCGGTTCCTGGACATCTCGCTGTACCTTACGACGGAGATCGCCCGCTACGTGATCTTCCTCGGGCCGGTGGTCGCCTACTGGGTGACCAAGCGGATCTGCCTGGGGCTGCAGCGCAAGGACATCGAGTCGCTGGGGCACGGCTATGAATCCGGGATCATCACGATGACCCCGGAGGGCGAGTTCGTCGAGGTGCACCGGCCGCTCCCGGCCGACCAGCGGTCCGTCCTGCGGGCCCGGGAGCACGAGGTGCCGGCGCTGCCCGCGGCCCCGGACGGCGGCGAGGAGCAGGTGCCGGCCCGGGCGGCCCGGGGCGCGCTCGGCAAGCTGCGGCTGGGGGCAAACCGGGTCATCACCGAGAGCGTCCCGGTGGAGCTGGGCGACGGGCACGGCAACGGTCATGGTAACGGGCACGGCGACGGGCACGAAGAGCCGGCGCCCGCCGGGGTCACCGCCGGGGAGCCGGCCAAGACCGTCGTGGGCCAGGGCCAGGCCGGCCCGGAGGACGGCGCGGAGCACTAGCCGGCTCCCGCGCCAGGATCCACGTAGCACGGGTGGGCCCCGGGGAAGGCACCTTTTTCCGGGGCCCAGCCGTTTGCTGGCCCAGTGTGGCGCTCAGGCCGCCGGATGGCGGGTCAGCCCGGCATCCGGCGGATGGCGGATCAGCCCGGCAGCAGGGACCGGTCCCGGGGCGGCACGACCGCCGCCGGAGCCCGGTTCACCGAGCTGGCCGCCACGAACCGGCTGCCCTGCGGGCCGGCCTGGACCGCCTGGCCGGTCGCGCTGCCCGCGAGCAGCTTGCGCCAGGGCAGGAAGTAGATCGTCCAGCCGTTGCCCCAGGTCCCCGGGCGCGGGCTGCCGACCACGCTGATCGGGTCGCCCAGCATGGAGTGGTTGTAGTACCAGATGGCGTTGGCCGGCGCCACGTTGACGCAGCCGTGGCTGACGTTCACGTAACCCTGCTCGCCGACCGACCAGGGGGCGCTGTGGATGTAGGTCCCGCTCATGGTGAACTGCACCGCGTCGTAGACCAGCTCGTTGTAGTAGCCGGGGCTGCCGGGCGGGATGCCGATCGTGGCGGAGTTCATGTCCACCGGGCTGGCCTTGGCGAACGACAGGTAGTTGCCGTCGGCGGTGTCCATCCCCGGCCGCCCGGTGCTGATCGGCCAGTTGCCGAGCAGCCGCCCGTTCCACCACACCTTCATGTGGTGCGTGGCCGTGTTGGCCCGGGCCACGAGCGAGCCGCCGATGCGGAAGTGCTGGGTCAGGTCGTCCCGGCCGTACACGCCGGGGGCGCCCTGCACCCCGGCCAGGTGGGCGGTGAGCCGGACCTGGGTGTGCGCGGGCCAGTAGTGCTGCGGCCGGAACCAGACGTCTTTGCTGTCCATCCAGTACCAGGCGCCGGTGACCGGCTTGCTGGACCAGATGGCCAGCGAGCGCTCGACCGCGGCCCGGTCCCGGATGGGCCGGCTGAACGCCAGCATGATCGGCATGCCGACGCCGACGGTCTCGCCGGGCGTCAGGCTGGTGGTCGCGGTGAAGCCGCGCCGCGGGCGGAAGGTCTGGAACGCGGCGCTGAGCACGGTCCGCTTGCCGAGCCGGTTGACCGCGGTCGCCGTGACCTGGTACGTGCGGCCCGGCGCCAGCGCCCAGCCGGTGCGCCAGCCGGCCGACCCGGTGGCGTAGCTGCCGGGCACGACCGCGCCCGCGGCGTCCCGCAGCACCACGCTGGCCAGCCGACCGTGCTGGGCGGCGACCGCGACGCCGAGGTCGGGACGGGTGTCGACCGTCCCGGAGCGGGCCACGGCCGACCCGGTGACCGCCGCGGCGCCGGACCGGTGACCACCCGGGGCGGCTACCCGGGCCGCCGACATGATCGTCACGTTACCGCTGGTGATGATGACCTTCGCGGCCGGCGGGGCGGCCGCGTGCGGGTGTTCCGCGCCGCCGCCCGAGCAGGCGGCCAGCAGCAGCACCCCGGCTATCCCGGCGGCCGCGGCGGCCCCCTGCCCCCAGCTCCGTCGCGCCACCCCGCGGGCGGCGCCTGATATGTCCCCCGACACGTTCCTACCCCTCCGCTGCCCCATGGCAGCCACCCGTTCCCCCGTTGGGTGTGAACCGCCCGGCGCGCCGAAAATGGCTCGGTTACTCGGCATGCCGGAACTGTCAGAAAGAATACGCCGCGCGCCGCGCGCCCCCGGCGGGGGGCCGGGGGCGGCAATGTCCCGTTTCACGGTCGAAGGATAAGGGTTACCAGAACGGTACCCCGGCCAAACTCACCAAGCGGGACAGATAAGGGTCAGTGCGCCCAGATGCCCCGGTAGTACTCGAAGACGAAACCGATGACGGTCAGGAAGGTGGCCAGCAGGCCGATCAGGAACAGCCACCAGCCGACCGCCACCCCGAGGGCGGCCGTGGCCGCACCCAGCCCCACCCACAGCGGCCACCAGCTCTGCGGGCTGAAAAAGCCCAGCTCCCCCGCGGCATCGGCGATCTCGCCCTCCGGGTTGTCCTCCGGGCGCTGCGGCAGCCGTCGCCCGGTGAACAGCAGGTAGAACCCGGTGAGGAAGGCCAGCCCCACGGCCAGCGCGAGCGCCGTGGTGCCCGTCGGGTCCTTGGAGAAGTACCAGTAGACGATGTCCGCCAGGCCGAAGAAGATGGCGCACCCGATGAACAGTGCCCCTTCAAACTTCATCGCACTCTCCTCGCCGGTGAGCCGCCGCGGGGCTCATTTTCCCGCCTCGATGCGCTCGGCGTGCGTGCGCCCGGAGCGGATGTGCGGGTGGTGCAGGTCGAAGGCGGGCCGTTCGGAGCGGATCCGCGGGATCCGGGTGAAGTTGTGCCGCGGCGGCGGGCAGGACGTCGCCCACTCCAGCGAGTTGCCGTAACCCCACGGGTCCTCCACCGTGACCTGCTCCCCGTACTTCCAGGTCTTGTACACGTTGTAGAGGAAGAGGAACGTGGACGCGCCCAGGATCCACGAGCCGATGCTGGAGATCTGGTTCAGCGTGGTGACGTCCGGCGGCAGCAGCGGATAGTTGGCGATGCGCCGGGGCATGCCCTCCACGCCGATCCAGTGCTGCACCAGGAACGTCATGTTGAACCCGATGAACAGCGTCCAGAAATGCCACTTCCCGAGCGTGTTGTCCAGCATCTTGCCGGTCCACTTGGGCCACCAGAAGTAGAACCCGCTGAACATGGTGAACACCACGGTGCCGAACAGCACGTAGTGGAAGTGCGCCACCACGAAGTAGGTGTCGCTGACGTGGAAGTCCAGCGGCGGCGAGGCCAGGATGACCCCGGTCAGCCCGCCGAACAGGAACGTGACCAGGAACCCGATCGAGAACAGCATGGCCGGCTCGAAAGTGAGCTGGCCGCGCCACATGGTGCCCACCCAGTTGAAGAACTTCACCCCCGTCGGCACCGCGATCAGGAACGTCATGAACGAGAAGAACGGCAGCAGCACCGCGCCGGTGGTGAACATGTGGTGTGCCCACACCGTCATCGACAGCCCGGCGATGGCGATGGTCGCCCCGACCAGGCCCTTGTAGCCGAAGATGGGCTTGCGGCTGAACACCGGCAGCACCTCGGTGGCGATGCCGAAGAATGGGATCGCCACGATGTAGACCTCGGGATGGCCGAAGAACCAGAACAGGTTCTGCCACAGGATCGGCCCGCCGGAAGACGGGGCGAACACCTGGGCGCCGAGCTTGCGGTCGATCTCCAGCATGAGCAGCGCGGCGGCCAGGGCCGGGAAGGCCAGCAGCACCAGGATCGAGGTCAGCAGGATGTTCCAGGTGAAGATCGGCATCCGGAACATGGTCATGCCGGGGCAGCGCATGCAGATGATCGTGGTGACGAAGTTGACCCCGCCCAGGATGGTGCCCAGGCCGGACAGCGTGAGCCCCATGATCCACATGTCGCCGCCGATGCCGGGCGAGTACACCGCGTTGGTCAGCGGCGCGTAGGCGTACCAGCCGAACGCCGCCGCCCCGCCCGGGGTGAGGAAGCTGATCAGCAGGATGAGGCCGCCGAACAGGAAGAAGTAGTAGCTGAGCAGGTTGAGCCGGGGGAAGGCGACGTCCGGCGCGCCGATCTGCAGCGGCATGATCTCGTTGGCGAAGCCGACGAACAGCGGGGTGGCGAACAGCAGCAGCATGATCGTGCCGTGCATGGTGAACAGCTCGTTGTACTGCTGATCCGACACGATGCGGTTGTCCGGGCCGAACAGCTGGGCCCGCATGATCATGGCCATCAGGCCGGCGATCAGGAAGAACCCGAACGAGGTGATCAGGTACAGGTGGCCGATCACCTTGTGGTCGGTCGAGGACAGCCAGCTGGCCATCACCGACCCTTTCCGGCTGCGGCGCGGAACCGCGGGCGGGGTGGCGACAGGTTGCTCGACGGTCGTCACGGCTAGGCACTCCCTGCTGACTTCTGTGCGTGCTGCTGAGCGGCGATCCAGGTGCGGAACTGCGCCGGGGTGACGATCTTCACCCAGAACAGCATCCGCGAGTGGTACAGCCCGCAGAACTCGGTGCAATGGCCGAGGAACGTCCCGGTCCGGGTCGGGGTGACCACGAAGTGGTTCGGGTGCCCCGGGATCAGGTCCCGCTTGAACTCGAACGGCGGTATCCAGAACGAGTGCACCACGTCCAGGGACACCAGGTTGAACCGCACGTTCTCGTTGTCCGGGATGACGAGCTCCGGCAGCCGGCCCGGCCAGGGCTGGCCGGACTCGGTGACCGCCGTGTTCTTCCCCGGCACCTTGTAGTCCGGGTACTGGAACTGCCAGCTCCACTGGTACCCGTACACGGTCACGGTGACCGGTGCCTGGCTCTTGGCCACGGTCAGCCGGTCGATGTAGTTCTCGTCGCGGGCGGTGAAGAAGAAGAACACGCCGACCATGATGAACGGCACGACCGTGTACATGATCTCGATCGGCAGGTTGTAGCGCACCTGGCGGGGCGGCCGGTCGGACCGCTTGCGGTGGAAGATCACCGCCCACAGGATCAGGCCCCAGACGACGGCGCCGACGCAGAAGGCGGCGATCCAGCTGCCCCGCCACAGGGTCACCACCACGTCGCCCTGCTTGGTGACCGGCTCGGGCAGGCCCAGCCGGGTGAAGGTGGTGGACTGGCAGCCGGCGGTGGCCAGCACCACCGCGCCGAGCAGCACGGAGCGCAGTGCCCAGCGGCGCGCGCGGCGGCGCGGCCGCGGCGCCGTGCCGCCAGCCAGGGCGGCGTGGCCGCGGGCCATGGCTGGCATCTGCTGGCCGGGCGCCTCGCCCGGATCGTTCGCGCCCGCTCGGCGTGGGGCGCTGGGGGTGGGACTCACAGGTTGCCTTCCCGGCCGAATGACTCCCGGCTGCACAGGCAGCTCATGGTTGCTGGCTCTGGTCCTACACGCTGTCGTGCAAACAGTATCGTGCGCCCGCCCCGGCCTCACGCCGGGCCCCGATTGTGCCACGGCGTGTCCGGAGTTGGCCGGGCTTACCGGCGGGTGGGTGCGGGTACCGCTACACCGTGGCACCATGCAAGCAAGCTCGCGCCACATGACGGTGATGCGGAGTATTGTCACCCTGTGACAGGATCTGGTGACGAACGGTGCCTGACGGCACCGGGACGGACCGGCATAGAGAGGCCTGCGGATGACTCCCCCGACGCGCCCAGCACCGATGCTGACGATCGACGCGCTCGGCCGGAAGTGCCCGATCCCTATCATCATGCTCGCCGAGCGGATCCGGGAGGTCCCCATCGGGGCCACCGTCGCCGTCCTGGCCGATGACCCCGCCGCCCAGACCGACATCCCGGCCTGGTGCATGATGAAGTCCCAGGAGTTCGTGGTCGAGACGGCGCTGCCCCACGGCTGGGCGTTCCTGGTCAAGCGCACCTACTGAGGCGGCCGGCCAGCCCGCCGGAACCGGTCGGAGAGCCGGGGGTCATGCTCCCACCACGGCTGGCTGTCGCCGGCGGCGCTGTCCCCCGGGCCGGCCGCCGCGTCCAGTTCGGCGTCCACCGCTTTCGCCTGGGACTCGTCTTCGCGCATCATCCGGATGAACTGCGCGGCCAGGAACGGCAGCCCGACCAGGTCACCCAGGATCCACAGCACGCCGCCGCCGATGATCTGGTCGGCGTGCAGACCCGGTCCCCACGGCCGGGCCAGCGCCCGGTAGTAGGCCCCGGCCAGCAGCGACTGGCTGGCCAGCACGGCCAGGCCCAGGGCGGCGTCCCCCACCACCTCGGCCGCGCTGACCCACAGCGCCACCAGATAAGGGTAGGCCCGCGGCACCGGGTCGATCCGCAGGAACATCCAGAAGAACACGAACCCGATGGCCAGCAGCGCCAGGTAGGTCAGCTCCCGGACCAGGGAATTGCGCAGGCTGGCGGCGTACCACGGCGAGAAGTACAGCACGAACGGGACGAGCACCAGGACCCCGGTGGTAATCGCCGGGAAGGTGAGCAGCCGCGCCGCCCGGCTGCGCAGCACCGTGTCCAGCCGCGTGCCCGCCCGCGGGGCCGCGGCGCCGAGCAGGGTCAGCGGCGCGCCCAGCACCAGGAACAACGGCACCACCAGCAGCAGCAGGATGGTCTGCACCGAGCGGACGTAGAACAGCACGCCCTGGTACACCCCGACGAAGGACATGGTGGCGACCACCAGCCCGCCGAGACCACCAATACCGAACGCAAGCCCGCGGCCGGTGCCCCAGCCCGCACCGGAGCGGCGCAGCCGACGGACGCCGGCCAGGTACAGGCCGCCGGCCAGCAGCACCGCCAGGAGCACGGGCAGGTCGAGGGTCCACGAGGTGAACGCCCGGGACACCGTCAGCGCCGGCGGCCCGTGGTACCCGCCGGCCAGCGCAGTCACCGCCACCCCGTCACGGTATCCCCCCGCGCAGGCCGGCCGGGCCGGGGCGGCCACCGCGGCTGGCCCATGCTTGACCGGCCGGGCGGCCGCTGGCACGGTAGCGGCGTGGCCGAGCCGTCCGGTGTGCGCTGAGTCCGTGGTCCTCCCGGCAGCGATCATCGTCAACCCGCGACGGATCCGCGACCTGGACCGGTTCCGGCGGGAGTGTGCGCAGGCCGCGGCCACCCGGGGCTGGGCGCCGGAATTCCTGGAGACCCGGCCGGACGACGCGGGCGCGGGGCTGGCCCGCAAAGCGCTGGCGGCCGGCGCCCGGCAGGTCGTCGCGGCCGGCGGTGACGGCACCGTCCGGGCCTGCGCCCAGGTCCTGGCCGGGACGGACGTGCCGCTGGCCATCATCCCGGTGGGCACCGGCAACCTGGCCGCGCGGGCACTCGGGCTGCCGCGGCGGGCCGACGGGGCGCTGGCGGTGGCGTTCGGCGGCCGGAATCGCCGGATCGACCTGGCGGCCGCCGACGGGATCCCGTTCCTGGCCATGGCCGGGATCGGCCTGGACGCGGCCGTGGTCGGATCGACCCCGCAGTCGCTGAAGGAGCGGTTCGGCTGGCTGGCCTACGCGGCCGCGGGCGTGGCGCGGCTGCCTGGCCGCCGACAGGAGTTCACCGTGCGTCTGGACGGCGGGCCGCCGCTGATCCGCCGCGCGCGGTGTGTGGTGGCCGGCAACGCTGGCCTGCTCCCCGGCGGCTTCACCCTGTTCCCCGGCGCCCGGATGGACGACGGTCTGCTCGACGTGGGCATCCTCGCCCCCGCCACCCCGCTCGGCTGGTGCCTGGTCGCCCACCGGGTGATCACCACCAGCGAGCGCGATAGCCCGGTCCTGGAGCGCCATCGCGCCCGCCACGTCGAGATCACAGCCAGCACCGAACTCCCCCGCCAGGCCGACGGCGAGATCCTCACCCCCGGCCGGGCGATGCTCGTCGGGCTGCCCCCGGCTTCCGTCTGGATCCGGGTCCCGGGCCGTCATCGGCCGATACGGGCATGAGGGGCGCACGGCCCGCCAGCACTGGTCGCGCCGCGCCGCTCAGTAGGAGTGCGCCGCGAGGATCGCGCAGACGGCGAGGAACGCGCACGCCAGCGGAGCGATGGCCCACGCCGCAGGACCGGCCACCCGGCGCCAGTGCGGTTGCCGGAGACCGAGCATCAGCAGCGCAATGGCCGCGGCAGCTAGCACCCACTGCCCAATTCCCCCAGCCGTTACCCAGGCGTGAGCGGTGGCACAGGCCGCGCAGGAGCCTGAGCCGCAGGAGAACTTGTCCGTGCAGTCGGACCCGATAGCGAAGGCCACGCCGAACCAGCCAACCGTCCCGAGCAGGACCGCTACCACCACGGCCAGTGTGGTGGGCAGCCTAATCGTCCAGGGGGCCCAGTCGCGGCTCCTGGGCTGGGGCACCGGGTTCACCTCCCCACTGTCCCACGTGGACCGGCGCCGGGGCGGGCCGGACAGCTGCCCGCAGCGCCGGGCCGCCCGTTCAGCAGCTGCCCCGGAGATCGACGGCCTTCTTGTACGTCAGCGCATCCGCATAGCACAGCCAGCGCACCAGCACATTTTCGTGGGAACATATATTGACCTTCATGTCGTAGTAGAAGTTATTGTTGAGGTTCTTGAAGAATCTCGCGGTACACCGCCCCTGTTCCTTATAGTTCCGGTGACCGAAATCGTGCCGCTCACACGCTTTCCAGAATGGGAATCCGTCAGGATTCTGAGAAGACCAAGAGCAGCCGTCAGATGACCAGTCGAGCCAGCGGCCATGACTATTGCCGTGATTGTTGCACGCCGACTGGGGCCTGCAGGACTTCTGCCGCCAGTACAGGAATGACCCCAGTGAGCTGTTCCAATGCCACAGCAGTTCATCGGTCCGGCACTTGGTGGGGCCACTGCCGCGAGTACAGCCGGCCACGGTCAGACCCGATGGGTCCGTCAGCGTTACCGGGTCACCATAGGCGTAACCGTACGGGACATGCGTAACGCTCACCTCTGGGTTGACGGACAGGAATTGCCCTGTGCCTGGATCGTAATACCGGTTGACCAGGTAGATGAGCCCAGTGGCGTCGGTGTAGCCACCGGCATAGCCGAAGGGCGTGGCATTGCTCAGCCCACCCGGAGCAGCTGGATTCCCCCAGGCATCGTAGGAGGTGCTGGCGGTGAGCGCCCCAGCACTGGAGACGATGCCGCGGACTGACCCAAGGAGGTCGCTGACCAGGTAACTCACCTTTCCGGTGGATAGATCCACCTGCTCCGCCGGGGTCCCACTGGTTTCGTAGAGGTATGCGTTCCGGGAGTCCATCAGCAGTCGCGGTACCCGGGTCGTGGTGTTCCAGACGAAACCCGCCGTGGCCGCGGACCCTCCCGCTGGGGTGATGGTGGCCGCGGCGCGCAGGCCATTGCCGTCGTAGGCCGCAGCGCTCATGTTGGCCGCCGCGTTTGCGTACGCAACGACCTGGCCAGCGCCGTTCCAGGTGGCCGCCGCGGTCACGGTGGAACCCTGCGCCGCGCCGAGGCGCTCGCCATCGGGGTTGTAGCTGTAACTGGTCGTCGTGCCGGACAAGGTGCTCGATACCAGTTCGCTGGCGTGGTCATACGTCCCAGCCGCCCCCGACGGCAGGACGGTGAGGTTACCGGACGCGTCGTAACCATAGTTCAGGTTCGTGCCACTGCCTGGCTTCATCGAAGTCAGGCGCCCCGCACCGTCGTACGAATAGGTAGCGGGCGAAGCCGGTGTGGAAGGCGTGTCGTTCTCGGTCAGTATCGCGCGGGACGGCGCATCCGAGTAGCTGAAGCTTTGCAGCGTCGCGGAACTGCTGGCTACGGAAATGCTGGACGGCGTGTCGGTCGCGTCGTACGTGGTAGTCAGAGTATCCCCGGTCCCGCCCAGCGCTTCCGAGCTGGGCAGGCTGTCGGCATTCAGGTTTACGGTGATCTTCGTCCCGCTGAAGTCTGTCATCGAGTTCAGCACGTCAGCCTGGCTGTACCCATAGTCAACGCTGCTGCTGGCCGCCCAGCTGGCAGAGCTGGGGAGTGGATACGTTATCGAAGTGGTGTCCCCGTCCGGGTCATAGCCGTAGCCGACCTCTTGGCCTGCGCCATTCTTGGCGGATGTCACCTCGCCGAACGGGTCGTAGCTGTAGCTGGAGGACCCGGTAGCGTCCGTCATGGCCGTCTTCAGGCCGTTGGCATCGTAACTGTATGTGACCGAGTGCGCCGAAGAGCCCGAGTACGTCACGCTGGCCGGAAGATCGGTCGGCGTGTACGTCCATGTGGTCTTGATACCGATCGGGTCAGTGGAAGCGAGCACGTTCCCGGATGGGTCGTAAGTCTGGGTGGTAGTCGCGCCGCCAGGTGCAGCCGAGGTGGCTGGAGCAGTACTGGAAACCAGTTCCCCGGCAGAGTCGAAGCTGTTGGCGGTCTGGTACGCGGCCTGGGTGGGATGAGCGCTGGCTGAAATCACCCACGGAGATGACGTTTCGCAGCTGGCGGTTCCTGACGTGTTCCCGTCTGGAGCCACGGCCGCTGTTTGATCGCCGTTCGGGTCGTAGCAGTAGCTGATGGTCGCGGCGGCGCTGGACCCATAACCCGTGGTCTGCGAAGTTAGTTCGTCATCCGCGTTGTAGGTATTGCGGATGACTTGGCTGGGCGCGCCTGGCGCATTGCTCGACGGCGGATCCGTGGTGGCGACCAGATTACCGTTGGCGTCAAACGTGAAGGTCGTGGTCTCGGGACCGCCCTGCCCGGCCGGCGCCGGCGCTGACATGGCGGTCTGGTCGCCGTTGGCGTCGAAGGTGTAGGTGGTCGAGTCGGCGGCCAGGCGCTTCCCGTACCCGGAAGGGTAGGCGGCTGGGCACGACGCTGGCGTCAGATTGCCAGCGGCCACGCCCAGAGCGGGGACCGTCTGGGTCACGTTGCCTTCGCCGTCACGGCACGTCAGACTGGCATTGCCGGACGGATCGGTGACCAGCGTTGCCTGGTCATCAGCGTTGTAACTCGTCGTGGTGGTATAGCCGCGGGCGCCTTGCACGGTGGTCTGGTTGCCATCCGCGTCATAACCGTAGTTGGTGGTCCTCGCAGACACGGTGGCCCCCGAGCCCCCAGCTTTGGTCACCGCTGTTGGCTGACCATCGGAGTTGTAGGTGTCGGTAACCGTGTAATTGGCCGCATTAGCTCCGGACAGGTTGCCATCGGGAGAGGTGACAGCCGTCTGCTCGCCGTCCGCATCGTAGCTGTATGTGGTTTCCGCAACCTGCGAGCCATTGCCGTCTGGGGTCGCAGAGGAAAGAAGGTCGCCGGCCGAGTCGTAACTCAACTGTGTCGCCACGCCATCAGGGTTAATGGTGGCGCAGGGCAGGGACGGCGCGGGTGCGGGGACCGCGCACGAGACATGATTCCCATCCACAGTAACGGAATTGCCGTTATACAAGGTGTAGCTCGTCTCCTGGTAGGAGGCGCTGCTGGCACCGGGCTGATAGACGCCTGTGGTTGTGTACAGCTCATTCCCCCGAGTGTCGTACAGCGTGTAGCTGACGCCTGGGGGTGGCGCCGCAGATGGTGGGGTGATGACACCGCCGGGCGCGACTGGGGCAGGCCCGGCCAGGCTGGCAGAACAGTCGCTGGCCGCTTCTGCGGTGCCGGTGCAACTGGGATCGTCAAGGGCGGTCGATTCTTGGGTGGCCCGATCGCCAAGGGGGTCGGTCGTCAACGTTGTATTTCCGGAACCGTCGTAGGTATAGGCGGTAATGCCGCCGTCGCCGCTGGCCGTCCAGGCGTTCAGGAGGCTACCGCCACTCGTCCCACCCGCCGTCAGGTCAGGGCCGTAGTCCTGTTCCGAGACCAGAGCAGAGCCGGTCCAGCTGGACTGGGCGATCAAAGTGCCAGCCGCATACGTGTAAACCGTGGTGTTCCCGTCAGGACCGGCAACCCGGACGGTGCCCGCACCGGTAGATGCGTTCAATCCGCCGTAATCGAATGTCGTCTTCCAGCCTGCGGGGTCTGTCTGTGACGTGACACGCCCCAGGCTGTCGTAAATGTTGACGGTGGCGTCCCCGGCGCTGGGGCCACCGGGCTGGGCGTTGGGGCCGGTGATGGTGAGCAGGTCATTGGCGAGTAGGGCGTTGCCCGTGGAGCCCTGGCCGTACGTGTAGCTGGTGACGTGGCTCATGGGGTCGGTGACGGAGATCAGGTCGCCCGCGGAGTTATAGGCGTAGCCCCAGCGGCGGCCGAGGGGGTTGGTCACCGTGGTGACCCGGCCACCGGAGTCCAGGCCCAGCACCAGGGCCCGGCCGGAGGCGGAGGTGATGGTATTGCAGCTGGTTGCCGAGGATGGGCACTGGCCTGACCCGGGGACAGGGCTGGCGTAGCCGATCGTCAGGGTGTCGCCCGCGGCGTCCGATTCGGCGGTGAAGACACCGTTCCAGGTAAAGGTGTCAGACGTCCCCGGGGACGGGCTGAAGGTGTACGTGCTGGTGGTGCTGTTGTAGGTGAGGGTGGCGCCGGTGTACTGCGGCAGCGCGCAGTACCCGCCTGCGGCGACATACGGGGACGTGCAGGTGCCACCAGATTGCGGGTAGAAGGTGACCTGGGCGCCGTTGCCCTGGGTCACCGTGATCCCGCCGGCCTGCGGATATTCGGGGAAAGTGGCGGTCGCGGTGGCGGCTACCTCGCGCAGCGCGTTGTTGCCGGAGTCGGTGAAGAAGATGTCGCCGGAGGGGTCGACGGCGACCTGACCTGGGTAGTCTGCACGCGCGGCGGTGGCCGGGCCGCCGTCCCCGGAGTCGCCCAGGGTGCCGGCCGCGCTGCCCGCCACGGTGTAGACGTGCGCGGCGGTCATCGCCGTGCCCCACTGCGTCCCGTTGGCGGCGGCGACCTCCTGGATCCGGTTGTTGCCGGTGTCACCCACGTAGAGGTTGCCGGCGGCGTCGAGAGCGACTCCTTCGGGGTCGTACAGCAGCGCGGAGGTGGCGCGCCCGCCGTCGCCACTGACGCCGTGCGCGGCTGGGCCGCCGGTCGGGCTGCCCGCGACGGTATAGACGTAGCCCTGCTGCATGGACCGGCCCCACTGAATGCTGGTGACGGCGGCCGCCTCCTGGACCCGGTTGTTCTCGGTGTCGGCAATGTAGAGGTCGCCTGCTGGGTCGGTAGCCACACCGACCGGCCCGTCCAGCAGCGCCGAGCCGACCGGGCCACCGTTACCCGATACCCCGGTTGCCCCGTTCGGGCTGCCGGCCACGGTGTAGATGTCCCCAGCGGTCATCGACTGGCCCCACTGGTTCCTGGTCACGCCGGCGACCTCCTGGATGCGGGCGTTCACGAAGTCGGCGATGTACAGATCACCGGACGTGTCTACGGCGATCCCCCCAGGCAGGCCGAGCAGGGCAGCGGTGGCCGGCCCGTAATCCCCCGAATTGCCGCAGGTACCGGCCGCGCTGCCCGCCACCGTATAGATGTCACCGGCGGTCATCGACTGGCCCCACTGCGTGTGCGTGGTCGCCGCGACCTCCCTGATCTGGCAGTTGTCGTAGTCGGCGAGGTACACATCACCCGCGGCATCGACCGCGACCGAGTCCGGGTTGTCCAGCAGCGCCGAGGTCGCCGCGCCGCCGTCCCCGGCATCCCCCGACCGCCCACTGGCCGACCCGGCGATGGTGTAGACGTCCCCCGCGGTCATGGAGATCCCCCACTGCGTGTGGGTTGAGGCGGCGATCTCCTGCACCCGGCCGTTGACCGAATCGACGACATAGATGTCGCCGTGCGCGTCGGATGCGACACCCTCGGGCCCCCCCAGGCCCGCGTCCGTCGCCGGGCCGCCGTTGCCGGTCTGGGCCAGGGTGTAGCCGTTCCCGGCATACCCGCTGATCGTGCCGGCGGAGTTCACCTGACGCACCCGGTTGTTGCCCGTGTCCGCCGTGTACAGAGTTGTCGCGGACACCGACGCGCTGTCCGGGGCGTTCATGGTGGCGGACGTCGCCGCCCCACCGTCGCCGGAATACCCGGACGTACCCGTGGAACTGCCCGCCACGGTGTAGACGTAAGTAGCGGTCATCGGCTGACCCCACTCGGTCGCGGCGGCCCGCGCGACCTCCTGGATCCGGTTGTTGCCGCTGTCAGCGATGTAGAGATCCTCGCTGCTGCCGGCCCCGGTCTCCACCTGCGTCGGGTTCTTCAGATTCGACTGGGTGGCAACCTTGTTGTCGCCACCGATCGTGCAGTTGCTGCTGCCGCCCCGCCCGGCGACCGTGTAGATGTCGTTGGCGGTCATCGACTGCCCCCACTGCGTCCCTGACGCCTTCGGCACCTCAGCTACCCGGCAGTTCCCGGTGTCGGCCAGATAGAGGTTCCCGGCCGCGCTGACCGCGACGCCCTGGGGAAGGTACAGCAGCGCCGATGTGGCCGCGCCGCCGGTCCCGCTGAACCCGATGGCCCCCGACGAACTGCCGGCCACGGTATACACATAGCTGGCGGTCATCGACTGGCCCCACTGGGTGCCGCCAGCCACCGCGACCTCCTGGATGCGGGCGTTGGCCATGTCCGCGATGTACACATCCCCCGCCGCGTCGGTGGCCACCTGGGACGGGGAGTCCAGGTTGGACTGCGTGGCGACCTTATTGTCGTTGCCGATCGTGCAGTTGCTGGTGCCACCGCGCCCGGCGATCGTGTACATGTCGCCGGCCGTCATGGCGATCCCCCAGTGGGTCCCGGAGGCGGCCGGGATCTCGACGACCCGGCAGTTGTCCGTGTCGGCGACATACATGTTGCCGGCCGAGTCGATCGTCATCCCGCCGGGTGAGTTCAGCTCCCCGCTCCTGGCCCCCGAGCCGTTACCGCCCAGGCCAGACTGGCCGCTGGTGTCACCCACGACCGTGTACTCGTTGCCCGCCGTCATGGCCAGGCCCCACCGCGTTCCCGTCGTCCCAGGAATCTCCTGGATCCGGTTGCCGGCGGTGTCCACGATGTAGACGTCTCCCGCGTGGTAGTACACGGTTTGCGGCGTGTCGAGCGGCGCCGAACCGGGCGGCCCGCCGTTCCCGTTGTTGTCCCGCCGCCCGTCGAGCAGGTACACGTCGCCCGGCACCGGCTTGGCGGTACGCAGCGACGAGGCCCAGTTGCCGGTCCAGCCGTACCCCAGCGCGCCGGGCGTTCCCGTCTGCGTCTGCTGCTGCGCCAGTTGCGCATCGTAGGTCCGGGTGAAAGCCAGCGCCGGGCCATAGGTTGGTACGGAAACATCGGTAGCGGACTGGGTGAAGTCACCGTTCTCGGTGTCCACCGGATCGCCCGCGGTGGCGTGGCTCACGCCGGGCGCCGCCGGGTTCGGCCCCCCGGTCGTCGCGCCGGCTGGTACCTCCCCGCCGGCGGATGGCGCCAGCGAAGCTGTGGCCCCGGTGATCTGTGCGCCGACGAGCACGTAGGGCTGGCCCGTCGCCCCGTCGGAGGCGGTGAAGTCGGCCGGGGTGTCGCCTTGCTGGTAGGCCACGCCGTCGAACCCGGCGGGCCAGGAATTCAGCGTCTCCTCGACCGAGCAGGCCGGCGAGGCCCAGCCGCCGAGCGCGCTGTTCGACAGACCGCTGAACTGGGCATTCGCTTCCGCTTCCCACGTGTTGACCGTGCCGGTGTCCGGGCAGCCCGGGCCCTGGCCGGTGACGGTGAACCCGCCGCCGTCCACCCCGGACAGCAGCGGCACGGCCGTGCTGGCCGGCGAATTCTGGTACTCACAGTTCAGCGACACGTACAGGCCGGTTCCCGAGCCGGCCAGCGCATAGCCGATCCCGTCCTTGAGCAGCGGCGTGCCGGCGCTGCCCGCGAACACCGGCGCGGTGCCGACCACGGCCACGTTCCCGGTCACCGCCGCGCCCCAGGTGGACGCCGTGCTCACCGCGTCCGACGGCGGGGTCAGCGCGCACGAACCGCTGGTGCTCGGGTCCCCGATCACGATCGCCGAATACGCCGCGAACTGGGCCGTCGTCATCGAGTCCCAGGCCGAGGGGGTGACCACGGTGACCGTGTCACCCGAGGGGACGGCCGCCGCCTCGGCACTGGACGAGCCGCCGGTGACGCTCGTGGACAAGATCAGCACCGACTGGGACGCCGCCCGGGCCCTGACCGGGTGGGCCACGCTCACCGCCACCGTGCCCGCCGCGGCCACGATCGCCACCGGAACCACGAACTGCGCCACCGCCAGCACCGGCGCCACCGTGGCCGCAGCCACCCCGCGGGCCCGGCGCCGCGCCGCGCGGCACGCCCAGCGGGCCGTCGCCCACCTCCGGCCACCCCGGCCAGAACCCCGCATCCCAGACGTCATCAGCCCACGCAGCATCACAGTCCCCTTCCACACCTGGGGCAGACGCTCACACAGCCGGGTGGAAGCTCCGTGGAAGATCATCAACAGCCGGCTTGGCGGCCGCTCGTGGCCCAGCGCCACTGAGCAGCTGGCGCTGCAGCTCCTTCAAGCCGCCCGGGTCCAGCCCCTGCGACAGCGCCTGGAGGATGCCGTCGCGGCACACCCGGACGGCATCCGCGGCGCGGCCCGACCGGTGCAGCGATATGACGAGCAGCCGGCGTAGCCCCTCATCATCCGGCCAGAGCGCCACCATGGCCTCCAGCTCACCGGTGACTTCGCGGTGCGCGCCGAGCCGCACCTGGGCCTCGGCCCAGGATGACCAGGCGGCGCGGCGCAGCTCCTGCAGCCGGCGTATCTCGGTGACGGCGAAGGGCCGATCGGCCACCTCGGGCAACGGGCGGCCGCGCCACAGCGCGCGGGCCGCGGTGAGCAACTGGCTCGCCTCCCGAACCCGGCCTTCTTCCAGCGCGGCCCGGCCCTCGGCGACCAGCTGCCGGAACCGTCCCGAGTTCGACCTCCTCGGCGCCGAGTCGCAGCGAGTAGCCGGTACCGCCGGGTAACCGGTGGGTCATCAGCCTGGGGTGCTCCTGATGCGGGCCCAGGGCCCGCCGCAGGTGGGCCACGTGACTGCGCAAGGTGGCGGGCGCGCGCTCGTCCGCACCGTTCTCCCACAGCAGGTCCGCGAGCCGTCCGGCCGGCAGCACCCGGCCCGCGGCCAGCAGCAGCGCGAGGACCAGCACGCGCTGCTGCGGTCCCAGGCCGACCGGAGTGTCACCGGACGACAACATCATGGGTCCCAAGATCTTGATATCGACCACGGCAATCCCCGCTCTCCCCCCATCGATCCTGTCAACCGATGGCCGGAGGCAGCGACGGCAGCGCCGGCCCTCCGCAATCTCAACCCACGATCTACGCCAGCTGCGCTTACCTGTCCATAACTAGATAATCGCCGCCACGTGGTGTATAAGCCGGGGCCCGTGACCTGGCGCGGTCCGAGGTAACCAGGTAGATAACAGAACGGGGCAGGATGCGTGTTTCCTCTTGCGCCACGCCGCCGCGAGGACGACTCTGTTTCGGATGTGCCCTGTCACCCAGGTCACAATGATCAGGCGCCATGATCAGTCCCCTGATGGAAGGAATGTGCATGCCGCACGTCACACGTCTGCGTGTGGTCGGTGCCGCGGTTGCTGCCGGAGCTATGACGCTCGGCAGCCTCGCGGCCACCACCGCCGCGCAGGCGGCCAACCCGAGAAGGGCGATCGCCCACACTCACCCCGCCTGGGCGGTACCCGGCAAACGCCTCGGCCACCAGGCCGTCACCAGCGGCGCCGTGCACGCGCAGGTGTACCTGGCCCCGAACAACGCGGCCCAGCTGGCCAGCGACGTGGCCGCGGTCTCCGACCCCAAGAGCGCGAGCTACCGGCACTTCTGGTCGGCCGCCCGGGTCCGGGCCACATTCACCCCGTCCGCCGCGGAGGTCAGCGCGGTGCGGTCCTGGCTGACCTCGTCGGGCCTGACCGTCACCAAGGTCAGCGCGAGCAACCCGGCCGGGGCGTACGTCGCAGTCAGCGGTTCGGTCGCGGCGGCCGGCAAGGCGTTCGGGGTCAGCTTCGCCAACTACCGGGCCCCCGGCGGCCAGGTGGCGCGCGCGCCGCAGTCGGCGGCCACCGCCCCCGCGTCAGTGGCGGGCTACGTTCTCGCGGTGAACGGCCTGGACACCGCGAAGAGCCAGATCAAGCCCTCGCTGCCACCGCCCGGCCCGAACTACTGGGTGGCCGGGCCCTGCTCCAAGTACTACACGCAGAAGATCGCCACCGGCGTCCCGCCCGCGGCCGGCAAGCACTGGCCGTGGAACGTCTGCGGGTACACGCCGAATCAGATGCGCGGCGCCTACGGGGTCAACGCCTCGGGGAAGACCGGCAAGGGCCAGACCATCGCGATCGTGGACGCGTACAACTCGCCCACCATGCTGAAGGACGCCAACAAGTACGCCAAGGTGACCGGGGACAAGCCGTTCGGCCGGGGCCAGTACAAGTCCTTCTCGTTCACCCCGTTCACGCTGACTGCGGCGAACCTGTGCGACGCGCCGGGCTGGTACGGCGAGCAGACGCTCGACGTAGAGTCGGCGCACGGCATGGCCCCGGGCGCGAACGTCCGCTACGTCGGGGCGGAGAGCTGCAACGACGGTGACCTGCTCACCGCCGAGGCCTTCATCGTGAACCAGGACCTGGCCAGCATCGTCAGCAACTCCTGGGGCGAGCCGGCCTCCTACGAGCTGCTGGGCTACGCCTTCGACGACACCTTCGCGCTGGGTGCGCTCGAGGGCATCGGGTTCTTCTTCTCCTCCGGCGACAGCGGCTACGAGGGCACCGGTGAGGACGGCGCGTCCCCCGGCGACCAGGTGGACTACCCGACCTCCAGCCCGTACGTGACCTCGGTGGGCGGCACCAGCCTGGCCATCGGCCGGAGCAACTCCTACCGGTTCGAGACGTCGTGGGGGACACTCATCGACCCGCTGGTGCCCGCGGCGAAGCACAAGCCCGCGCACTGGACGTTCCCGCCGACCGCGGCCGGCTTCAAGGCCAACTACCCCGGTGACTACGACGGGTCCGGTGGTGGCGGCGTGAGCACCGTCTACCCGCAGCCGGACTACCAGCAGCCGGTGGTGCCGGCCAGCCTCGCCGAGTCGAAGCCCGGCGGCGGCACCCAGAGCCAGGCGATGCGGGTGATCCCCGACGTCGCTGCCCTGGCCGACCCGAGCACCGGTTTCATGGTCGGCCAGACAACCCTGCAGCCCGACGGGAAGACCTACGCCTTCGCGCTGAGCCGGATCGGCGGCACCAGCCTGGCCTGCCCCACGTTCGCCGGCATCCAGGCCGACGCACAGCAGGCCGCGGGCGGCCGGCTCGGGTTCGCCGACCCGGCCATCTACGCGCGGTACGGCACCGGCGCGTTCCGGGACGTGACCGACCACCCGGGCGGCGCCAGCCAGCTGTTCCAGGTGCGCAACAACTACACCAACCCGTACACCAAGCAGGGCCCGCTGCTCACCTACCTGCGGATCCTCGGAGTCAACGGCCTGGGCGCGGACGCCCTGCCCGCGGTGAAGGGTTATGACGACGCGACCGGCGTCGGCTCTCCCTACCGGTACATCCAGTCCTACTAAGGGCGGACAGCACAAAGCGGAGGGGCGGCCCGGACGGGCCGCCCCTCCGTGCTTTCCCCGCCCGGCCGCAGGCCCACGGGCGGGCAGCGGCGCGGACGGGCCGTTCGGCCGGGGGGTGTCAGCTGTAGCGGGTGCTGATCTCGCCGGCCGCCGCGGCGCCGTAGACCGCGGCCAGCCGGTCGGTCAGCAGGGCCGGCTTGATTTCGTACTCCTGGGTGCCCACGGTCTCCAGCACGTGCACGGCCAGCAGGTTGCCGAGCTGCGCGGCCCGCTCCAGGGACAGCTCCCAGGCCACCGCGGCCAGGAACCCGGAACGGAACGCGTCCCCGGTGCCGGTGGGGTCCACCTTGCGCACCTCCGGCACCGGGCCGATGAGCAGCGGCGGCTGGCCGGCCTGCTCGATCTTCGCCCCATTCGGCCCCAGGGTGGTCACCCGGACGCCGACCCGGTCCAGGATCTGCGGGCCGGTCCAGCCGCTCTTCCGCTCGATGAGGGCTTCCTCGTACTCGTTGCAGAACAGGTAGGCCGCCCCGTCCACCAGGGCGCGCACCTCGGCTTCACCGAGCCGGGGCAGTTGCTGGGAGAGGTCGGCCGCGAACGGGATGCCCAGGTCGCGGCACTGCTGGGTGTGCAGCAGCATCGCCTCCGGGTCACTGGCCCCGATCAGCACCAGATCCAGGCCCCCGGCCTGCGCCACGATGGGGGCCAGCCCGATCTCGGCGTCCTCGGACATCGCGCCCGGGTAGAACGACGCGATCTGGTTGCCGTCGGTGTCGGTGGTGCAGACGAACCGGGCGGTGTGCCGGGTCACCGACTCGCGCACCCCGGAGCAGTCCACCCCGTGCTCGGTCAGCCAGACCCGGTACGGCTCGAAGTCGGCGCCAACCGCCCCGATCAGCAGCGGCTGGAGGCCGAGCACGCCCAGCCCGAAGGCGATGTTCGCGGCGACCCCCCCGCGCCGGATGTCCAGCTGATCGACGAGGAAGGACAGCGACACCCGGTCCATTTTGTCCGGGATGAACTGCTCCACGAACCGGCCCGGAAAGGTCATCAGATGATCGGTCGCGATGGACCCGGTGATGGCGATGCGCACCCCGCGACTCTAGGGGACGCCAGGACCGTAGTCGAGTCCCGGGACCGCCGGAAGACAAGCGCGGCCGGGAGCAGGCTGCTCCCGGCCGCGCTGTGCTGGCCCGGGGTCGCCCCGTGATCCGCCCGGCGAGGGGGACCCGCCGCAGGCGGGGTCCCGCCGAACCGGCGGATGGCGGGGGTCCGGGGGCCCGCCCCGGACTAGCTCAGTGGAACGAGTCGCCGCAGGCGCAGGAACCCGTGGCGTTCGGGTTGTCGATCGTGAACCCCTGCTTCTCGATCGTGTCCACGAAGTCGATGGTCGCGCCGGCCAGGTACGGGGCGCTCATCCGGTCGGTGACGACGTGCACGCCGGAGAACTCGGCGTCGATGTCCCCGTCCAGCTCACGCTCGTCGAAATACAGCTGGTAGCGCAGCCCGGAGCAGCCACCCGGCTGGACCGCGATGCGCAGCTTCAGATCGTCGCGGCCTTCCTGCTCCAGGAGGCCGCCCACCTTGGCTGCCGCGGCATCGGTCAGAATGACGCCTGAGGCCTGCGTCGTGTTCGCGTCGTGCTGCACAGTCATATGTGATTAGCTCCCGCGTCGGACTGCCGCCGCGTCCCGCGGCGCCTGATGTCTACCCACAACCATAAGCCGTCCCCGGCCATTCCGGGCCAGCCGGCCCGGCCGGCCGGGTGTGCGGCTCCCCCAGGCTAACTCTCCGAAGGTGATCCCGCTGGTCCAGGCCTCGGAGCCGTCCGGGCGGATCAGGTAGGCCTCGTACCCGTCCAGCCCGGCGATGAGCTTCACCACCGGGTCCCCGCCCACGGCCAGCGCGGTGGCCAGGGCGTCGGCCAGGGCCAGCCGCGGCCCGGTCACGGTGGCCGAGGCGGCCGCGGTGCCGGGCCGGCCGGTGTGCGGGTCGATCAGGTGGGCGCCCCGCTCGTAGCCGCCGGAGGTGGCGACCGCGCCCCGCACCTCGACGACCGCGGCCAGCGCGCGGGGCCGCCACGGATGGCGGATCCCCGCCCGCCACGCCTGCCCCGGGTCCGGCGCGCCGAACGCGGCCAGGTCTCCCCCGCCGTTGACCAGCGCGGCCGCCAGCCCGGCCCGGCGCAGCGTGGCCAGCGCGGCGTCCACCGCCCAGCCCTTGACCAGCCCCGTCGGGTCGTAGCCACCGGGCAGTGCCCAGGGGTCGAACCAGCCTCCGGAGACCTCCCGGGCGTGCCGGCAGGCGGCCTGGACCTCGGCCATGGCCGGCGGCGGGGTGGCGGGCGGGTCGCCACGGCGCAGCCTGCTGAGCGGGCTGTCCGGGTTCCAGATGCTGAACACGGCGTCCGCCTCGTGCAGCACGGCGCAGGCGGCGTGGACCGCGGCCGTTAGCTGGCCGCGGTCCAGCGGGCCGGG
The DNA here is from genome assembly GCA_963837515.1 of uncultured Actinomycetes bacterium. GTDB lineage: Bacteria > Actinomycetota > Actinomycetes > Streptosporangiales > Streptosporangiaceae > RYN-230. Next base: position 881,661 of record CAWINT010000002.1, on the reverse strand, counting down.
CCGCAGCGCGAACGAGACGACCGTGCCCATCACGGCCTCGGCGTGAGCCGCCGGCTGCGGGCCGGGCGGCGGCCCGGCGGCGGCGGCCGCGTTCACCGGAAGTGCACCTGGTCCAGCGCGGCCTGCACCGACGCCGCGTACGCCTCGCTGGTGTAGGTGGCCCCGGACACCGCCTGGATATGGGCCGACTGCGCCGCCAGCACCTCCTTGCGCAGCATGGGGATCACCTGGTCCGCCAGCTGCTGGGAGTACTGCTCGGCGGTGCGCAGCTGCGGCGTGGTGACCGCGGTGATGTGCCCGCCGCTGATCGTCACCCGGGCCGACAGCTCGCCGTACCCGTACTGTTCCAGCGTCCCGGTCGCGCTGCCCGTGCCGGTCGGCTGCGCGGACGCCCCGGCCGTGGCCCGGGCGGAGGCGGTGGGGTGGCCGGACGGCTGGCTGCGGGCCGGGGCCAGCGCCGCAGCCGATGGTGACCGGTGCAGGCCGAGCACGCCGGCGAAGCCCACCACGGCGCCGGCCAGGACCAGCCATGGTCCGCTCTTCATCGGCTGCCCTCCCGGGTGGTGGCGGTCACAGCGCGAACGCCTCGTGGTGGACGGCGTCGTCCGGGACGCCCAGTTCCTTCGCGACCTCGACGATCGCGGCCACGAAGCCTTCCGGCCCGCACACGTACACGTCCCGCTGCGCCAGGTCGGGGACCAGCCGGGGCAGCGTGACGGCGTCGATGGCGGCCTGTTCCCGCGGGCCGACCAGCTCATGGAGCGTCCCGCGGCGGTGCCGGACCAGGTCCGCCACCTCCCCCGCCAGCACCAGGTCCCCGGGGCGGCCGGCGCGCAGCAGCACCACCGGCGCGGAACCGCGGGGCAGGTCCTCCAGCAGCGCGCGCAGCGCGGTGACCCCGATCCCGGCCGCGATCAGCAGCGCCCTGGGCCGCCGCTGCGCGTACCGGGTGAACGCCCCGTAAGGTCCTTCGACCGCCACCTTGGTGCCGGGCCGCAGGGTGGCCACGGAACGGGTGAAACCGCCCACCCCCTTGATGGTCAGCCGCAGGTAGGGCGGCTGGGGCAGGGCGGAGAGGGAGAACGGGTGGGCCTGCCACCACAGCCGGGGGGTGAGGAAGCGCCACAGCAGGAACTGGCCGCCGGACACCGGCAGCCGGTCCAGGTGGCGCCCGGTGAGGATCACCGAGACCACGTCCGGGCCCTCGGTCCGGACCTCGGTGACCACCAGCCGGTGCCGCAGGGTGCGCAGCACCGGCAGGCCGAGCCGGTAACACAGCACCACGCCCGCGGTGGCCGCCCAGATGACCGACCAGACGGCCTGGGTGAGCGGGTGGCCGACGAAAGACGGGCCGAGCACGATCTCGTGCGGGAAGGCGAGGGCCAGGGCCAGGTACATCCACAGGTGGATCAGCCACCAGGTCTCCCGCGGCAGCCGCCGCCGGATGGCGCGCACCGAGATGATCCCGATCAGGCACATGATGGCCAGCGCCACGGTGGCGATGAGCACGTCCGGGTAGCGGGTGAGCAGGGTCCCGGCCTCGTGCCCGGGCCCGGTGCGGGCCGCCTGCGCGTACCCGGCGGTGAGGAAGACCGCGTGCGCGGCGAGCAGGCTGATCGGCCAGGGCGCCAGCCAGCGGTGCAGCCGGAGCAGTCCATCCTGGCCGGCCACCCGTTCCACCGCCGGGATCCGGCTGACCAGCAGCACCATGATCAGCGCCAGGTAGGTGCCGGTCATGCCGGTCAGGCTGCCGGCGAAGGTGAACACGCCGCCCGCGGCGGACAGTTCGCTGCTGGTCTCGGCGGTGAAGGTGAGCGCGGCGACGATGCCCAGGCCCAGCCCGGCCAGCAGCAGCGCGGCCTTGCCGAGAACGGGGTGCGGCCGGGGGGCGGACCGGGTGCGGGCCGCCTTGCGCTTCCGGTTACGGTCGGCGGGCGACTTCGGCGCACCGAAGGCCACCGGCGAGGCACTCATGGTCGCACCCTGGCAGCGGAACCTATCGGCGTGGTCGCTAATTCCTCTGTCTTTCCTCTGTGCTCACCGGCCGGGTCATGACCCGGTGATGACCCGGTCACGGACAGGTCAGCGGGGGGTTTACAACCCCGGCGCGCCCCAGACCGCGAACCACCGGGACAGGTCGGGCTCGATCTTCAGGTCGGCGCCCACGGCGCCGCGGACCTGCAGCTCCAGCGAGTTGTTCCGCTCTTTGCCGGGCAGCGGGGCGAATGGGTAGAACGTGCCCCGCTTGTACAGGTACACGATCCCCAGCGGGCCGCCGTTCTCGGTTCGGAAGCTGACCAGGGTGCAGAGCAGCTGCGGGCCGAACCCGCCGTCGGCCAGCGAGGAGTTCACCGCGTGCAGGTCGGTGACCAGCGCCTCGAAGTCGTCCGCGGCGTGCTGACAGGTCAGCCAGGTGAAGCCGTAGGAGTCGGTGGTCACTGCGACCGGCGCGGTGCCCGAGCCCATTGCCAGCAGCTCGCGGACGTCCTTCTCGATGTCGCTGAACGCCTTGCCCTCAGCAGCCCGGAAACACACCGAACCGGCCCCGGTCGGCGTCATGTTCATCCCCGCCTGCAGCGTGATCGCCGCGGTGGGCAGTGCGAACAGCTCGTCCAGGTTCGGCTGGGCCGGCTTGGTCCGGCCCAGCAGGGCGTCCAGGAATCCCACCGGCCTACCTGCTCAGCTGCCCGGAGATCTCGGACAGCTGGCGCAGCCGCCGCTCCAGCGAGGGGTGTGTGGAGAAGATGTTGGCCAGGCTCACTTGGCCGTTCTTCGACGCCTTGAACGCCGGGACGAAGAAGAACGCGTTCAGCGGCTCGGCCGCCCGCAGGTCCTTGGTCGGTATCTGTGACATCGACCCGCTGACCTTCTGCAGCGCGCTGGCCAGGTCGGAGGGCCGACCGGTGAGCAGCGCGCCGGCCCGGTCCGCGGCCAGCTCACGGTACCGGGACAGCAGCCGGGTCAGCAGGAAGCTGATCGCGTACACGACCGCGCCGACCAGCATGACGATGAAGATCACCGGCAGCGCGCCGCCGTTGTTGTTGTTGCCGCCGCGGCCGCGGCCGCCACCGCCGAACAGCTCCGAGTAGAAGGCGAAGCGGACCAGCAGCGCGGCGATGATGCCGAGGAACGAGGCGATCGTCATCACCGCGACATCCTTGTGCGCGACGTGCGACAGCTCGTGGGCCAGCACGCCCTCCAGCTCGCCGTCGGTCAGGTTGCTGCGCAGCATCCCGGTGGTCACCACCAGGACCGACGTCTTGGTGTTGCGGCCGGTGGCAAACGCGTTCAGCACCGGGGACGGAGCGATGGCCACCCGCGGCTTGGGCATGTTGGCCAGCGCGCAGAGCCGGTCCACGATCTCGTGCAGCCGGGCCGCCTCCGGGCCGTCCTGCGGCTTGACCACCACCGCGCCGGCGGTGCTCAGCGCGATCTTGTCGGAGTAGAAGAACGAGCCAACCCCGAGGATCAACCCGAGCAGCACGGCCAGGAAGACGATGCCCCCGCTGCTCACGTAGTGGGTGGTCCCCAGGACCACCACGAGCACGGCGATAAAGGCGACGAAAACCAGGCCGAGGAGGAACATCGTCAGCGTCATCCGCGCCGTGAGTCCCCTGTCAGGCGCATAGCGGGTCTTCGCCATCGCGCCTCCTCCGTTCTGTCAGCTGGCTGGGCCAGCTGAGCGCTAACGGCCTCCCAGACGGAAGCCATCCCATTCAATTATCAGGCAGCGGCGGCACGGAATCTGCGCATTCGGGGCAGCCCCGCGGCGGGCCGGGGTGATGAGCCTGGCCACGCCGGAAATGTCCCGGCCCGTTTCCTGGCTTCAGTCTGCGTGGCGTTCCTGAAAGCCTGCTGAGTGCCGCCTCAGCCGGGGATGAGGCCCTCGCCGGTCAGCAGGTGGCGCACGTCGTCGATGCTGGCGTCCGCGTACGGGAGGATCACGTCCGACGGTTCCAACGAATCCGCCGGAACCGGTGTTCCCGCCGCCCGGACCCGCTCCACCAGCGCGGCCAGGACGGGCCGGAAGGCCGCCTCGTCGCCCGCGTTGACCGCCGCCTCGAGCTTGGCGTCCAGCTCGTTGAGCTCGGCGGTGAGCGAGTCGTCCACCGACAGCTGGCCCTCGCCGAGGATCCGGACGATCACGACCCGTCACCCGCCGAGGGCTGGTCGGCGGCTTGTTCCGCCTGGCCGGCCTGCCCGTTGCCGGTGGCGCCGGCCGCGCCCGGCGCAGCGCCGGTGATCTCGCGCGGGGCTTCGCCCTGGCTGAGCTCGCCCTTGAGCCGCTCCAGCTCACGGTCCACGTCGTGGCCGGCGCCCATCTGCTCCAGCTCCCGCTGGATGTCGTCATTCGGCTGGGCGGTCACGTCCTCCAGCGCGCCGGAGGCCATCAGCTCGTCGATCGCGCCGGCCCGGGCCTGCATCTGCGCCGTCTTGTCCTGAGCGCGCTGCACGGCCATGCCCACGTCGCCCATCTCCTCGGAGATGCCGGAGACCGCCTCGCCGATCCGGGTCTGCGCCTCGGCTGCCGTGTAGGTGGCCTTGATGGTCTCCTTCTGGGTGCGGAACGCCTCCACCTTGGCCTGCAGCCGCTGCGACGCCGCGGTCAGCTTCTCCTCGTCGGCCTGCAGCGACTGGTACTGCGTCTGCAGATCGGCCTGCTGGCCCTGCAGCGCCGACTTGCGGGTGAGCGCCTCGCGGGCCAGGTCCTCCCGGCCCACGCCCAGCGCCTGGCGGGCCTGGCCGTCCAGCTTGGCCTGCTGCTGCTGCAAGGTGTTCATCTGGAGCTCCAGCCGCTTACGCGACGTTGCCACGTCCGCAACGCCACGGCGCACCTGGGTCAGCATCTCCAGCTGACGCTGGTAGGAGTAGTCCAGGGTCTCGCGCGGATCTTCCATCCGGTCCAGGGCCTTGTTGGCCTTGGCCTTGAAGATCATCGAAACCCGCTTCACCACGCTCATCGGCGCGACCATCCCCTCATCGTGTAGCGCTGCCGCCATCCACCTGCGGCGGGCCGGCCGACACCCCCGTCGTGTGGCAGCCACGCAGCGCAGGCTGGTGCACCCAGCCTACGCGGTGATGACGGCCGCTAGCCATCGCGGCGGGAAGGCCCGCGGGCTGGTGTTCCGCGCGGTTCGTCCCGGTAGGCTGACCTCGTGTTCAGACGACGTAGCCCAGCCCCTTCGGAGGCCCCGGCAGACCAGGTCACGCCCGCCTCGGAGCCCGCGCGGGCCGCAGGCGCGGTCACCGCGGGCAAGGGCCGGCCCACCCCCAAGCGGAGCGAGGCCGAGAAGCGGCGCCGTTACGCGGCACCCGGTGACCGCAAGGAAGCCATGCGCCAGTCCCGCACCCGGGACCGGGCGGCCCGCACCCGCAAGACCGAGGCCATGCGCCGGGGCGAGGAGTGGGCGCTGCCCGCCAAGGACAAGGGCCCGGTCCGGACCCTGGCCCGGGACTACGTTGACTCGAAGCGGCGGTTCAGCGAGTTCTACATGTACGGGCTGGTCGTCCTGTTGTTCCTGCTGTTCCTGCGCAGCGCGGTGGTGCAGACCGTGCTGCCGCTGATCCTGCTGGTCATGGTGGTCGTGATGGTGGTCGAGGGGTACCTCATCGGGCGCAAGGTGACCGGCCTGGCCGCCGAGCGCTACCCGGGCGAGAGCACCCGCGGGGTGAAGATGTACGCGGCCATGCGGGCGCTCCAGATCCGCCAGCTGCGCTTCCCCAAGCCGCGGGTCAAGCCGGGCAGCACGGTCTGAGGGAATTGCGCCCCTGAGCGCGCCGAGCACCCCCGGACCGGGTCAGCTCTCGGGCCGGAGGCTCATGGGGCCGTACTCGACGCGGCTTTCCTCGAGCAGGGTGACCTGTTCCACCCCTTCGGCCAGCAGCTCACGCCAGTGCTCGCCGAGCCACGACTCCGCGTCGCCCTGGCTGCTGAACGTCTCCCGGGCCGCTGCGCGCGACCCGATCACGGTGCCGTCCGCGGTCTCGAACTGCCAGCTCCACGCCATGGCCGGGGGCCTCCTTCCACGCGGTAAGCGACAGTAGCCCACCGGGCCGGCGCCCCTGGGGGCGCCCCGCCCGCAGCCGCCGACCGCGGTGCTGTGCCGCCCGGCCCGCCGCGCCGCACGGCCCGCCGCGCGGGGCGGCACAGCCCGGCCGCCCAGGCGAATGTGACGAAACTCACGTCCTTCCGGTTACTGGGCGGCACCGAAAACGTCCGGTACCGGGCGACAGGGGGTAATTACCTCCCGGACCGGCGAACACCCCCGGCAGCAGCGCGGGAAACTGTTAAGTTCTATGCGCTAGCCCTGACCGGGGGTGCCGCGGTCGCGGCCTCCGTTCAGTCCCGGGAGCAAGGTGGTGACGACATGGCGCGTGTTGTCGTCGTTGGCGATCTCATGACCGACACGGTCGCTCACGCAGCCCTGCCGCTGGCCAGGGGCAGCGACACGCCGGCCACGGTCAGCATGCACGGCGGCGGCTCGGGTGCGAACATCGCCGCCTGGATGGCCGCCGACGGCGGTGACGTGGCCTTCGTGGGCCGCCGCGGGGCGGACATCGCCGGGCGGAACCGGGACATGGAACTGATGGGCTACGGCGTGGACGCCCGGCTGGTCATGGACCCCGACCGCCCCACCGGGACGTGCGTAGTCATGGTGACCCACAAGGGCGACCACACGATGCTGTCCGACCCGGGCGCGAACGCCGCGCTGCACCCCGACGACCTGCCCACAGACCTGTTCGCCCCGGGCATGCACCTGCACATGTCCGGGTACACGCTGCTGAACGAGGGATCCCGGGCCGCCGCGCTGGCCGCCTTCCAGCTGGCCGGGCGGGCCGGCATGACGATCTCGGTGGACGGCGCGTCGTCCGCCCCGCTCGAGCGGGCCGGGGCCGAGCCGTTCCTGGAGATGACCAACGGGGTGACGCTGCTGCTGGTGAACGCGGACCAGGCCACCGTGCTGACCGGCCGGGACGACCCGGACTCCGCGGCCCGGGTGCTCACCGCGTGGTACCCGCAGCTGGTCGTCAAGCTGGGGCCGGACGGCGCGCTGTTCGCCAACGGCCGGCCGGAGCACGTCCGGTCCATGGCCCTCCCGGTGGAGAAGTTCGTGGACGGCACCGGGGCCGGGGACGCGTTCTGCGCCGGCTTCCTGCCTGCCTGGCTGGACAAGAAGCCTCCGCTGGAGGCCCTGGGCCACGGCTGCCGGCTGGCCGCCAGCGCGCTCGGCCTGGTCGGTGCCCGGCCGGCCCTTCAGCCGGCCCGGACGGGCCGGTCCCGGACGGGCTACGCGCCGCGCACCTGGACCGGCTGTTTAGCCTGGACGGCCGCGTCGCCCTGGTCACCGGGGGCAGTTCCGGGATCGGCCGGGCCATGGCCGGCGCGCTGGCGCTGGCCGGCGCCGCGGTGGTCCTGCTGGCCCGGCGGGAGGGCCCGCTGGCCGAGACGGCCGCCGCCATCGGGGCCGCGGGCGGCCGGGCCGCCTGGGTCGCCGCCGACCTGGCGGGCCGGGACGCCACCCGGGAATCGGCCGAACGGGCCACCGCGCCGTTCGGCGAGCCCGACATCCTGGTCAACGCGGCCGGGGTCAACCTGCGGCCGCCGCTGGGCGAGCTGACCGAGCGGCAGTGGGACGAGCTGCTGACGGTGAATCTGACCGCCCCGTTCCTGCTCGGCCAGCGTTTCGGCCCGGGCATGGCGGCCCGTGGCCGGGGCCGGATCATCAACGTGGCCTCGCAGCAGGCGACGCGGGCGTTCGGCCACAGCGGCGGCTACGGGGCGTCCAAGGCCGGGCTGACCGGGCTGACCCGCTCCCAATCCGAGGCGTGGGCGCCGCACGGCGTGTGCGTCAACGCGGTCAGCCCCGGCTTCGTGGCCACCCCGCTCACCGCCGCGGTAGCCAGCGACCCGGCCCGCTCCGCCGCACTGGCCGCCCGCACCATGATCGGCCGCAACGGCGAGCCGGACGACTTCGCCGGCATCGCCGTGTTCCTGGCCAGCCCGGCCAGCGCCTACCTAACCGGCCAGCTTATCTGCGTGGACGGCGGCTTCTCGATCACCTGATCCAGGCGACCGCGCCAGGCCCTGGCTCTCAGCCGACGGCCGCTCCCCCGTCAGCTGACGTCCAGGCCAGGATCCGCCCCGGGCCGGGCAATATCTCGATCTCGCCAGGCACAGGCAAAGAAACCCCTCAGGCCCGGCCGTCGGCCGCAGACTGGTCCCGTGCGGGACGTCCTGGCCCAGCGGCGGCGCGCGGCGCCCCGGGCGCGCGGGGACGCCGTTGTCCCGGCCCGGGCCGGGCCGCGCGGCCGGTGCTGGCTCGTGGCCGCCGCCTGGGTGGCCGCGGCCGCCGCCTGCTTTGCCCTCTACCTGCGGGTGTCGCAGACCTACCCGGGGGACTCCTACGGGGCGGTGTTCACCCTGCAGGCCTGGGACATGCTGCACGGCAACGTGCTGCTGCACGGCTGGTGGCTGTCCGACGTCTCCTTCTACACCACCGAACTGCCTGAGTACCTGCTGGTCGAGCTGGTGCTCGGGCGCAGCCCCGATGTGGTGCACGTGGCTGCGGCGATCACTTTCACCGTGCTGCTGGTGCTGGCCATGGCGCTGGCGCGGCAACGGGCCACCGGCCGCGAGGCCGCGGTGCGGATGGCCATCGCCGCCGGGATCATCTGCTCCCCGCAGCCCGGCCTGGGCGTCTTCCTGTTCCTGCTCGCCCCGGATCATCTGGGCAGTTGCGCGCCGGTCCTGCTGGCCTGGCTGATCATCGACCGCGGGCCCCGGCGCTGGTACGTCCCGCCCGCCGTCGGCGCGGTGCTGGCCTGGGCGCTGGTGGCCGACTCGGTGCTCCTGGTCACCGCGGTGCTGCCACTGGCCGCCGTGTGTGCCGCCCGGCTGTACGCCCGGCTGGCCGTGGCCCGGCGACCGGTGCGCAGCCAGTGGTACGAGGCATCGCTGCTGGCGGCGGCGGTCCTGGCTGCCGCCGCGGCCCCGGCCGCGCTCCGGCTGCTCCGGGCGGCGGGCGGGTTCCGGCTCAACCCGGTCAGCACCCAGCTCACCAGCGGTGCCGCGCTGCCCGGCCACATCCTCGCCACGCTGCGGGGACTGGCCCTCGTCTTCGGTGGCGACCTCTTCGGCCCCACCGGTACGGCCAACCCCGTGCTGCTGGCGCTGCACCTGGCCGGCCTGGGCCTGGCCAGCTGGGCCGTCGGCGCCGGCCTGCGCGGGCTCAGCCGGCTGAGCCTGGTGGATCAGCTGCTGATCGCCGGGCTCCTGCTCAACGTGGCCGCCTTCCTGCTGTGGACGGACGTCACCGCGCTCAGTACCACCCGGGAGATCGTGACCGTGCTCCCGTTCAGCGCCGTGCTGGCAGGCCGGCTGCTGGCAGGCCGGCTGCTGGCAGGCCCTCGCCTCGCGGGCCCTCGCCTCGCAGGCCGGCCGCCCACCGGGTGGCTGGCCGCGCTCGGCGTGGTAGCCATCGGGTACCTGGTGAACCTGGGCCTGACGGCGGCCCGCTCCCCCGCCGCACCGCAGGGCCAGCAGCTGACCACCTGGCTGGCCGCGCACCACTTCCGCTACGGGCTGGGCGAATCCGCACTGGGCAGTGTGGTCACCGTGTCCAGCGGGGAACGGGTCGCGCTGCGGCCGGTGCGGGTCCTCGGCGGCCGGATCTGCGCCAGCCACTGGGAAGCGCAGCAGTACTGGTACGACCCGGGGCGCCACGACGCGACCTTCGCGGTGCTGCGCGGCGGGTCGCCCTCGCCCGCCGCCGTGCGGGCCACCTTCGGGACGCCCGCCGCCACCTACCACATCGGCCCGTACACGGTCCTCAGCTACCGCCACAACCTGCTCCCGCTGCGCGGCTGAGCCGCGCCGCGCACGCACTTTGGGCCGGTCAGTCGGACTCAGGCGGCACAATGGCGGGCATGGCACGACGCACCACGACACCACCGCCGCCCGAGGACTTCGAAGAGAACATCGTCGATATCGATGTCGCTGAGGAGATGCGGGGCAGCTACCTCGAGTACGCCTACTCCGTCATCTACTCCCGGGCCCTTCCGGACGCCCGGGACGGGCTCAAGCCGGTCCAGCGCCGGATCCTCTACCAGATGAACGCGATGGGGCTGCGCCCGGACCGGGGACACGTCAAGTGCGCGCGCGTCGTCGGCGACGTGATGGGGCGGCTGCACCCGCACGGGGACAGCGCCATCTACGACGCGCTGGTCCGGCTGGCGCAGCCGTGGGCGATGCGGCTGCCGCTGGTGGACGGGCACGGCAACTTCGGGTCGCTGGGCGGGGACGACGCCCCGGCCGCCATGCGGTACACCGAGGCCCGGCTGGCCGCCGCGGCGATGGAGATGGTCGCCTCGATCGACGAGGACACCGTTGACTTCCAGGCAAACTACGACGGCCAGGAAACCGAGCCCTCGGTACTGCCCGCGGCGCTGCCGAACCTGCTGGTCAACGGGACGGCGGGGATTGCGGTCGGGATGGCCACCAACATGGCCCCGCACAACCTCGGCGAGGTGATCGCCGCCGCCCGGCACCTGATCGCCAGCCCGGACGCCACCCTGGACGAGCTGATGCGGTTCGTGCCCGGGCCGGACCTGCCGACCGGCGGCAAGATCATCGGCCTGGACGGGATCCGGGAAGCGTACGAGACCGGCCGCGGCATCTTCCGCACCCGGGCCACCGCCCGGATCGAGAAGATCACCCCACGGCGGGACGGCATCGTGGTCACCGAGCTGCCCTACGGCATCGGGCCGGAGAAGGTGGTCGCCCGGATCAAGGACCTGGTGCAGGCCAAGAAGCTGAACGGGATCGCCGACCTCAAGGACCTCACCGACCGGCACCGCGGGCTGCACCTCGTCATCGAGATCCGCGGCGGATTCCATGCCGAGGCCGTGCTCGAGGAGCTGTACCGGCTGACCCCGATGGAAGAGACGTTCGGGATCAACAACGTCGCGCTCGTCGACGGGCAGCCCCGGGTGCTCGGCCTGCGGGAGCTGCTGCAGATCTACCTCGACCACCGGATCGAGGTCATCCGCCGCCGGTCGGAGTTCCGCCGCCGCAAGCGGGCCGACCGGCTGCACCTGGTGGACGGCTTGCTCATCGCGCTGCTCAACATCGACGAGGTGATTCAGGTCATCCGGTCCAGCGACGACTCGGCGCAGGCCCGGGAGCGGCTGATGGCCGTGTTCGAGCTGTCTGAGATCCAGGCCCAGTACATCCTGGACACCCCGTTGCGCCGGCTCACCCGCTACGACCGGCTGGAGCTGGAACGGGAACGGGAGACGCTGCAGCGGGAGATCGCCGAGCTGACCGCGATCCTGGACTCCGAGGACCGGCTGCGCGAGGTGGTCGCGGCCGAGCTGGCCGGGGTGGCCGGGCGGTTCGGCACACCGCGGCGCACCGTGCTGCTGGAGGGCAGCGGGAAGCCGGCCCGCGCCGCGGCCGTCCCGCTCGAGGTGGCCGACGACCCGTGCCTGGTGCTGCTGTCCTCGGCCGGGCTGCTGGCCCGCACTGCGGCGGCCCCGGCGGGCACGCTGGACTTCGACGGGGACGGCGCCCCCGGCGGCGGGGCACCCGCGGCGGGCCCCCGGGCCACGCATGACGTCATCGCCGCCGCGGTCCCGTCCACCGTCCGGGGCAGTGTGGGCCTGGTCACCTCCCAGGGCCGGCTGATCCGGATCGGCGTGCTGGAGATCCCCGCCCTGCCGCCCAGCGCGCACTCGCCCGCACTGGCGGGCGGCGCCCCGCTGGCCGAGTTCGCCGCGCTGCAGCCCGGCGAGACGGTGGTGGGACTGGCCGCCCCGGACGGCGCGCCCGGCGGGCTGGCCCTCGGCACCGCGGCCGGTGTGGTCAAGCGGGTGGCCCCGGACTACCCGGCGAACGCGGAAGAGTTCGAGGTGATCTCGCTCAAGGAGGGCGACCGCGTGGTCCGCGCGGTCCAGCTGGCCAGCGAGGACACCAGTCTGGTGTTCATCACCAGCGACGCACAGCTGCTCCGGTTCCGGGCCGGCGCCGTCCGGCCGCAGGGCCGGGCAGCCGGCGGGATGGCCGGGATCAGGCTGTCCCCCGGGGCGAGCGTGGTCTGGTTCGGCGCGGTGCCCGACGGTGCCCTGGGTTCCCCCGGCTCGGATGACGAGGCCGTGGTGGTCACCGTGGCGGGGAGCAGCGGGGCGCTGCCCGGCACGGCCGCCGCGACCGTGAAGGTCACGCCGTACCGGGAGTACCCGGCCAAGGGCCGGGCCACCGGCGGGGTCCGCTGCCACCGGTTCCTCAAGGGCGAGGACAGCCTGATCCTCGCCTGGGCCGGCCCCGGCCCGGCCCGCGGCGCCACCGAGGCGGGCGTGCCGGTGTATCTGCCCCCGGCGGAAGGCCGGCGGGACGGCTCCGGGGAGCGGGCTCGGCAGCAGCTGGCCGCGCTCGGCGGGCTAGCGCCGCACTGAGGCGCCCGGCTGGGCCACCGCCACCGCCAGCGCGGTGAGCAGGTCGCGGGGACCCGCGTGCGGCGGGTCCCCGTACTGCCACCAGCGGGCGATCTGCGTGCCTTGCGGCCCCGGGTCGAACGTGTCGCCGCGGAAGCACCCGGCCCGCCGCAGCGCGGCCAGGTCGGCATCGTCCGGCGTTAAGGTCGCCACGTACGCGGCGGCATCCAGCAGGGCCGCGGCGCAGCGGGCGGCCCGTACCGGGTCGCCGGCGGCCCGGGCGAGCCGCCAGGCGGCCTGAGCGCGGAAGAACTCCGCCACCAGGATGGGTATCGTCACTCGGCGTATCGTACTCTTACAGAGAGTATTTGAATGACCGCAGCGCCGTGGGCCAGCCGCTCGGGCCGCGGCGCCCGCGCCCGGCGGGCGCCCCCGGGTCAGGTGTCGATGCGCGAGACGTCCAGCTCGGCGGCGCCACCGATGATGAAGTCCCGCCGCGGGCCGACCTCGGTGCCCATCAGCAGACTGAACATCCCGGCGGCGGCGGCCGCGTCCTCGATGCGGATCCGGCGTAGCGTCCGGTGCCGCGGGTCCATGGTGGTCTCGGCCAGCTGCGACGCGTCCATCTCGCCCAGGCCCTTGTACCGCTGGATCGGCTCCTTCCAGCGCTGCCCGCGGCGCTCCAGTTCCAGCAGGGTGCGGTGCAGTTCGCCATCGGAGTAGGTATAGCGGTACTTCGCCTGGCCCTTGCGCGGGTTGGACAGCTCGATCCGGTGCAGCGGCGGCACCGCGGTGAACACCCGCCCGGCGTCCAGCAGCGGCCGCAGGTAGCGGTGGAACAAGGTGAGCAGCAGGCACCGGATGTGCGCGCCGTCCACGTCCGCGTCGGACATGAAGATGACCCGCTGGTAGCGCGCGGAATCGAGGTCAAACGAAGCGCCCGACCCGGCGCCGATGACCCGGATGATGTCCGCGCACTCGGCGTTCTTGAGCATGTCCGCCAGTGAAGCCTTCTGCACGTTCAGGATCTTGCCGCGGATCGGCAGCAGCGCCTGGAACTCCGAGTTGCGCGCCAGCTTGGCGGTGCCCAGCGCGGAATCCCCCTCCACGATGAACAGCTCGCTGCGGTCGTCGGCGCTGCGGCAGTCGACCAGCTTGGGCGGCAGAGTGGACGCGGCCAGGGCGTTCTTGCGGCGCTGGTTGTCCCGGTGCTCCCGGGCCGCGATGCGGGCGCGAGCGGCCGAGGCGACCTTCTCCAGCACCGCCCGGGCCTGCTGTCTGGTGCGGCCGCGCGCCTCGAAGAATGCCTTGAGCTGCGCGGCGACGACCTGGCTGACGATCCGGGACGCGGCCGGGGTGCCCAGGATCTCCTTGGTCTGGCCCTCGAACTGCGGCTCGGGCAGCCGCACCCCGATCACGGCGGTCAGCCCTTCCAGCACGTCTTCCTTGGTGGCCGGCTCGTCGCCGTTCTTGAGCAGCCGGGCCGCCCGGAGCTGCTCGTTCAGCGAGCGCACCAGGGCCCGCTCGAAGCCGGCCACGTGCGTTCCGCCCTTGGGCGTGGCGATCACGTTGACGAACGACCGGGTGGCCGTGTCGTACCCGCTCCCCCACCGGACCGCCACGTCGACCAGCAGTTCCCGGTCCACCTCGGTGGGCGTCATGTGCCCCTGCTCGTCGAGCACCGGCACGGTCTCGGTGAACTGGCCGGACCCGGTCAGCCGGACCACGTCGGTAAGCGCCTCGCCGGCGGCCAGGTAGGCGCAGAACTCGCTGATACCGCCGTCGAACCGGAACTCGGCCTGCCGCGGCCCGGCCCCGGCGGCCGGCTCCGGGTCGGGCAGCTCCGCCGCCACGTCCGGGCTGACCGGCTCATGGTGATCGGTGGCCGCCCGCTCGTCCCGCACCCGGATGGTCAGGCCCGGCACCAGGTAGGCGGTCTGCCGGGCCCGCTGCACCAGGGCCTCGAAACTCCAGCCGGCGTCCCTGGTGAACACCTGGCGGTCCGGCCAGAACCTGATCCGGCTCCCGGTGACCTTCCGCGCCATCTTGCGGACCTGGCGCAGCCCGGAACGGGCGCTGAAGGGCGCGGCCGGGCCATCGGCGGCGAACTCTCCCGGCACGCCGCGGCGGAAGCTGGCCGCCCATTCGTGCCCGTCCCGGTCCACGCGCACGTCCAGCCGGGCGGACAGCGCGTTCACGACCGACGCGCCCACACCGTGCAGGCCGCCGGAGGCAGTGTAGGAGCCGCCGCCGAACTTGCCCCCGGCATGCAGCCGGGTCATCACCAGCTCCACGCCGGTGAGGCCGGACTTGGGCTCGATATCCACCGGGATGCCGCGCCCGTTGTCGCGCACCTCGGCGGAAAAATCATCGTGCAGCACGACGTCGATCGTGGTGCAGTGCCCGGCCAGCGCCTCATCGACCGAGTTGTCGAAGATCTCCCACAGGCAGTGCATCAGGCCGCGGCTGTCGGTCGAGCCGATGTACATGCCCGGGCGCTTGCGGACCGCCTCCAGCCCCTCCAGGACCGACAAGTGCCGGGCCGTGTAGCCGTCGGCGGCGGGCCCGCCCGCCTTCCCCGGGGCTGCCGCCCGGGAGGCGGCGGCCCGGGCGGGTCGGGCAGGTTCGGCGCGGACGGCGGTCACAGGTCCCTCCTGGGGTCACGACGGGCTCGCTCGCAGGGTAATGCACCGGCCGGGATGTCCCGGGTATTACCGGCTTCCCGCGCCGTGGCGGGAAGCCGGCCCCGCCGCTCCAGCACACCACCGGGCACCGACATTCCGCCCCGTGCAGGCAGCGGGCGTTCGCTCTTGGCGTAGGTGGCGACTATCGGGGAAGTGAGCCAGCTGGCAGAGTGTTGGATAACACGTAGGGCACAGCCTGCCGGACATCGGAGAGCCGGCGGCACGACGCGAGGGAGGCGACATGACCGGAGCTCTCGCACCCAGCAGGCCCCTCAATGCGATGGACCTGTGCGACCGGTGTGGTGCCCAGGCGTACGTACGCGTTGTGCTCCCCGACGGGGGAGAGCTGCTGTTCTGCGCCCATCACGGCCGTCAGCACGCCGAGGCGCTGGCCAAGGTCGCCGTCGAGATCCAGGACGAGACGGGACGGCTGTCACCGGGAGGCGCAGCACAGCGCGACGCCTAGCCCAGGCCGCGACCCGCGGGCCCAACCGCCCCGGGCCGCCGCTCCTGAGCTGCCTGGCGTCGGCACGGCAGCGTCGCCGCGCCGCGTCCGGGCCTCCCAGGGTCGCCCCCCCTACGTGAGCTTCACACCGCCCAGACCCGAACCGGCTGAGGCCCCGGTCACCATCGTGACCGGGGCCTCAGCCGTATGTTCAGCGGGCCAGCGACGTCAGTCCAGATAGTCGCGCAGCACCTGGGACCGCGACGGGTGCCGCAGCTTGGACATGGTCTTGGACTCGATCTGCCGGATCCGCTCCCGGGTCACCCCGTACACCTTGCCGATCTCATCCAGAGTCTTGGGCTGCCCGTCGGTCAGCCCGAACCGCATGGAGACCACCCCGGCCTCGCGCTCGGACAGCGTGTCGAGTACCGAGTGCAGCTGCTCCTGGAGCAACGTGAAACTGACCGCCTCGCCCGGCTGGATGGCCTCGGAGTCCTCGATGAGGTCGCCGAACTCACTGTCGCCGTCCTCACCGAGCGGGGTGTGCAGCGAAATCGGCTCCCGGCCGTACTTCTGCACCTCGATGACCTTCTCGGGGGTCATGTCCAGCTCGGCGGCGAGCTCCTCGGGGGTGGGCTCGCGCCCCAGGTCCTGCAGCATCTGCCGCTGCACCCGGGCCAGCTTGTTGATGACCTCCACCATGTGCACCGGGATCCGGATGGTCCGGGCCTGGTCGGCCATGGCCCGCGTGATCGCCTGCCGGATCCACCAGGTGGCGTACGTGGAGAACTTGTAGCCCTTGGTGTAGTCGAACTTCTCCACCGCGCGGATCAGGCCCAGGTTTCCCTCCTGGATCAGGTCCAGGAACAGCATGCCGCGGCCGGTGTACCGTTTGGCCAGCGATACGACCAGCCGGAGATTCGCCTCCAGCAGGTGGTTCTTGGCCCGGCGGCCGTCCTCGGCGATCCACTCCATGTCCAGCCGCGCGGCCGGGTCGAGGTCGCCGGCCGCCTCGGCCAGTTTCTCCTCGGCGAACAGGCCCGCCTCGATCCGCTTGGCCAGTTCCACCTCCTGCTCGGCGTTCAGCAGGGGGACCTTGCCGATCTGCTTGAGGTAATCCTTGACCGGGTCGGCGGTGGCCCCGGCCGACGCGACCTGCGCCGCGGGCAGGTCGTCGTCGTCGTCGCCGTAGACGAACTCTTCCTCGGTCACGCCCGGCTTCGCCGCGGCGCTGTCGGTGGCCGCGGGAGCCACAGCGCTGGGTGCCGGGGGGGCCGCAGCGGGGATCTCGGCCGCGCGCGCGACCGGGGCGTCCCCGGTCTCCTCGTCGGCCGCGTCCTCGTCGGTGCCGTCCTCAGCCTCCTCGGCTTCCTCGGCCTCCACGTCCTCGAGATCCACGTCCGCGACGTCGAAGTCCTCCAGGTCCGCGGAGTCCAGGGCGTCGTCGGACAGGTCGACGTCGCCCGGGTCGACCTCCGCGTCCAGGTCCACCGCGTCCGCCAGGTCTGGCACCTCGGCCAGGCCTACCGCGTCATTTCCCGAGGCAGCCAAATCCGGATCCTCACTCACGATGCCTGACACCCCCCGGCCACCCGCTGCCGTCTCGCCGCCGGGCCGGCCGGCGCCGTCGCGCGGCCCAGGCCGCCCACCGGAACTCTTCTTACCCCGGCGCCGGCCCGGGGCGCCGTCACCGCGCTCCGGCGCTCCGGGAGCATTCTTCCCGCCGGACGCCGCGTCCGCCTCCACCAGCGTGACCGGTCCAGAGGCCCCGGTGCGCCCAGGACCCTGCTGCACTGACCCATCCTGGCCGGTCGGCCTCGGCTGCCTCCGCGCTGCGGAGCCTGCCGCGCTTGCCACCGCGGTCACCCCTTCCTTCGCTGGACGGCGGCCTGCCGAGCCGCGGCTGACACCTGACGATGCGAGCTGGCAGGCGACACAGACACCTCTCCTGCGTTCTCGAGCGGGGAAATGGACCCTACCTTGTGTAGTTCGCTACTGGGGCCGTACCGGAAGCCAGACCTGAGCCGCAGCACTCTATGGCCGGGACCGGACGGCCTCCCGTTCACCACCTTAGGTGCAGCCGGCAGGTGGCTGGACCTGCCGCGACGGGCGGCTTCGCCGCGCTCCGGCCAGCTCTGCGGTGCTTCGCCTGGTCAACAGGGCCATATTTCATGCTTTACCCCTCCTGGCCGCCGGTATGACGCCGCCGGCAGGCCGAGGCGCCGGAGCACCGTCGCGCCGCGGCACGTGCAGCACGAGCACGGTCACGTCATCGTCCTGCTCATAGCCGGTCAGCATCCGGTCCACCAGGTACTCCAGCAGCCGCTCCGGGTCCTCCACCATGCCCGCGCGGGCCTGCGCCGCCACCGCGACCAGTTCGTCCAGCCCGGCGTCGAGGCCGCGACGGCGGTTCTCCACCAGCCCGTCGGAGTACAGCACCGCGGTGGTCCCCGGCGGCAGCCGGAACACGTACTGCTGCCGCGGGCAGGCCCAGCCGAGCGGGGTCCCGGCCTCGGTGGTGTCCAGCCGCGGCGGGGCGTCCCGGGACAGCAGCAGCGGGGGCAGGTGGCCCGCGTTGCCGGCCAGGCCCTCGCCGGTGACCGGATCGACCACCAGGTAGGCCACGGTGGTCACCTGCTCGTCGAGCTCGGTGGCGGTGAACAGCCGGTCCAGCCCGGCCAGCACCGCGGCCGGGCGCGGGTCGGTCAGCGCCAGGGCGCGCAGCGCGTTGCGCACCCGGCCCATCCCGGCGGCCGCGGTCAGCCCTTTGCCCATCACGTCCCCGGCCGCGACGGCCAGCCGGCCGTCCGGCAGCCGGAACGCGTCGTACCAGTCGCCGCCGATCTCCATGTTCCGGGTGACGGGAAGGTAACGCGCCTCCAGCACGATCCCCGGCACGCTGGGCAGCCGGTCCGGCAGCAGGCTGCGCTGCAGCGTCTCGGCCGTGGTGTGCTCGCGCTCGAACAGCGAGGCCCGTTCCAGCGCGAGGGCGCACTGGCCGGCCAGCGCTTCCAGGAAGACCCGCTCCTCCTCGGTGATCTGCCGCGGCTTGGCGAAAGAGAACCGCAGCGCCCCCAGCGGCGCGCCCGCCGCCAGCAGCGGCAGCCCCACCCAGGCCCGCTCGTCGCTGTGCGCCAGGAACAGGTCGACGTTCGTCACCCCATCGAACTGCCGCCGCAGCGACTCCGGGTTCTCCACCAGGACCGGCCGCCGGGAGGTGATGGCCAGGGTCATCACGCTCGGCTCGTCCAGCGGGATGTCCCCGCCCGGCGCGCCGGGCACGTCCGGCAGCCCCATCGGGTTGATCGTGCGCAGCCGCAGCCGTTCCGGGTCCAGCAGCGCCACCGCAGAGCGCTCGGCGCCGATGGCCGACCGGCCGACCTCGGTGATGACCTCCACCACCTGCAGCACGGTCAGCGCCTCGGCCAGCATCGAGGTGGCCTGCTGCAGCCGGGCGGTGCGCAGCGCCGCGGCGGACAGCTGCTCGGTCAGCCGGCCGCGCATCTCCTCGGCCTCCCGCTGCCCGGTCACATCGGTACTGGCCCCCACCCATTCGATGATCTTGCCGTCCCGCTCGATCGGCACCGCGCGGACGTCATAGTGCCGGTAGGAACCGGTCTTGGTCCGCACCCGGTACCGGCTGTCGAACACCTTGCCGGCGGGCACGCATTCCTGCCATTCCCGCTCCACCCGCTCGCGTTCCTCCGGGTGGATGGCGTCCAGCCAGCCGTTGCCGAGGTACTCCTCCAGGCTCTGCCCGGTGATCCAGCGCCATTCCGGCGAATCCTCGGCGATCTGGCCGCTGGGCGTGGTGACCCACACCACCTGGGCCCCGGCCTGGACCAGCGAGCGGTACCGCTCCTCGCTGCGGCGGACCGCTTCCGCGGAGCTGTGCCGGTCGGTGACGTCCACCGCGATCAGCGCGACCCCGGCGATGTTGCCGTCCGGGTCGTGGGACGGGAACCAGGAGAACGCCCAGTGCCGGTCGTCGGCGGCTGCGGTCTCGCCGCGGCCGTCCTCCCCCGGCATGCTGACCGGCAGGTTGGATTCGAACAGCGGCTGGCCCTCGGCCAGCACGTGCCGGACGGCGGACTCGGCCCGGGCGGCCAGCGCGGCAGGCCAGACCTGGGCGGGCAGCAACCCGACGTGAGCATCGGTGTCCAGCCCGTCCAGCCGGGAGAGCCGCTCGTTGATCCGCCGGAAGCGCAGGTCGGGCCCGAAGAACGCGAAGCCGATCGGCGCCTCGCGCAGGAGCGTGGCCAGCAGTGCCGAGTCGGAGACGTCCATCCCGGACACCCGGGGCTGGGGCACGGAGGTCTCAGTACTCATCGCCCGCACTCCAGTCCGTTGCTAGAGCCATGCAACGGCTCCTTCCTGCTCACTGCGGACACAAGCAGGCTACGGCAACACCGCGGTCCGTGACCGCACAACCGCAGCGCCACGCCAGGGCGCAACGTCGCATCCAGGGGCACACCGCGGCCACTCACCGTGCCCACGCAGGCGGATTTCCCACATCCTAAGCGAAATCTGCGGCGCAGGGGCGTCATTGACCGGCGAAGGGAGGCCCGACGGAGGAGGGTCTCGCTGAGCCGGTGATCCCGGGGGGTTCCGGGGGGTCGTCCCCCCGGGCTATCTGACCGGCGAAGGGAGGCCCGACGGAGGAGGGTCTCGCTGAGCCGGTGATCCCGGGGGGCCCCGGGGGGTCGCCCCCCCCGGGCCAACACCTCGGGTGCACGGAATGTCCCCGGCCCGGGGGGCCGGATGCCCGTAATATCTGCCACACGCGGAAACATGGCCACCATCCGGCGCGGACGTGGCACGGCACCGCGAGAATCTGGAAAGCTGTCCGTGTGAGCCCGCAGAGCCGACGACGAGAGCCCCCCGGCGGGCCGGGCCACCCAGGCCATGGGAAGGGGCCGCGTTCGGTGATTCCCAGCGCCGCACCACCCAATGCGCTGTTCGCGGAGATGCTCCGCGCAGCCCGCGAACTACTGGCCGTGCGCAGCCCGCTGGACGCGGAGCTCATGGTGAGCGAACTGCTCGGCACCTGGTGGGGCGAGCGGTCACACAGCGGCGACGACGTCGAGGAACTGGTCGGCGAGGGGCTGGTCAGCTACGCGGCCCAGCAGCGCAGCCCGGCCTCGCTGGCGTTGCTGTCCGGGATCGCCTGCCTCGGCACGCCGCGGCAGGCGATGCAGGCAGAATCCGCCGCGCTGGCCCTGATGGAACGGGGCGTGGTCCGGCCGCCCTGGGCCGAGCACGTCGGCGCGGTGGCCGCGGGTGAGGCGTACGTGAACTCCGACGCCTACGGCGACCGCGACGAAGTCGTCTGCGTGTTCAGTTACGCCGGGGAGGAACCGCACGCCCTGGTCATGGTGGTGGACTACAACGCCCGGGGGATGCTCCGGGACGGATGGGTCACTTCCCAGGTTGACCGGCTGCTGGAGCGGTGCGCGGCGGCAAGTGGCGGCGCGGGCGCCCGGTCCTCGTTCAGCCAGGTGGACCCGCCGCAGGCGCGGCGGCTGCTGGAGACGGCCCTGGCGGTGACCGAGACGCGCAACGGGCCATCGCCGAGTGAGTCGTTCGCGTCCTACCACGCGTTCATCCGGGCCAGGATCCGCACCCTGCCGCCCTCCCGGCCCAGAACCAAGGGCCCGAACGGCACCTCCCCCCGGCTGCCCGGCCCCGGTCCCTGGGAGACGGGGCACGGGTCGGGCTGGGGCGGCACGACCGCCCGGCGGCACGCCTGGACCCGGGACCGCCGCGCCATGCTGGTCGCCGAGTTCCTCGCCTCGGACGAGGCCGAGGACCTGTCGGACACCCGGGCGGCCAGCCGCTGCGCGGACCACATCATCGATTACGGCTGCGACCACGACTTCGGGCGGCCGCTGCGGATGAGCCCGGCCAAAGTGCCGGCCTTCCTGCTCGACTGGCTGCCGCGCAAGGTGCTGCTGGCCCCGGCCGAACAGCACGCCATGCCGCACGTGCTGGCCGCGTGGGTCCGCTGGGCGGGCCGCCGGCAGGCGCTACCCGCCCAGATGATCGCGCAGACGCTGGACGCGGTGTTCGACTCGATGGGCACGTTCGCCCAGGTCTACCGTGACCCGACCGCGTTCGGCCTGGACGCCGCGCTGGTGGCGCGGCTGCTGCCCGACGACGACCTGGAAGCCCTCCCCCGCCGGGCCTTCGCCTTCCCGGTGCTGCGCGGCGTGTTCGGCGGCGTCGACCTGGCCGGCCTGGACCCGGCGGCCCTGGCCGACCGGCGCACCCTGCTGGCCGCCGACCACAACGACGGTAACGGGCGGCCCAGCGGGCCGCTGCACCTGGACCGGCACCTGGCCCTGGCCGACCGGCTGTGGCGCGGGGATCCGCCGGAGCTGTGGGAGGCCGCCCAGCGGATGCTGGACCGCGGCGAGGACCGGCACGCGGTGCTGCACACCCTCATGTACGTGCTCCGCGACGCCGGTTCGGACACCGCGAGCCTGATCGCCGCGCTCCGCGCCCTGCCGGACAGCACCCTATAGATCCGGGGGGACGACCCCCCTGGACCCCCCGCCATCCGTCCACTCGGCGGGGACACGCCTACGGCGCACCCCGCCTCACGGCCGGATACCCGGGGGGACGACCCCCCTGGACCCCCCGCCATCCGCCCACTCGGCGGGGACACGCCTACGGCGCACCCCGCCTCACGGCCGGATACCCGGGGGGACGACCCCCCGGAACCCCCCGCCATCCGCCCACTCGGCGGGGACACGCCTACGGCGCACCCCGCCTCACGGCCGGATACCCGGGGGGAGTACCCCTGGACCCCCGGAACCCCCCGGGATCACCGGCCCCGACGGGCCGTTAGGCACCTGAAGGGCCCGGTGGGCCGGCCGGAAGCCGGCCGGCCGCCTAAGGCTCGGTCGCGAGCGCCCCGCCCAGTTCGCGGAAGGCGCCGCGCAGGTCGGCGGCGGAGACAGTGGTGAGATCCGCGGCGCTGGCCCCCTCACCGAGGTCGGCCACGCGCAGGTCGCGGGCCGCGCAGGCGCGCTCGAACAGGCTCCGGGCGAACCGGCCGTTGCCCAGCTCGTCGATGTGCCCGCGCCCCGCGCTCCGGGTGAATATCTCCTCCAGCACGGGCAGCGCGTCCGGCTCGAACGAGTCCCCGTGCTGCTCGGCGATGACCCCGGCGATCCGGCACAGCTCGGCCGAGGTGTAGCTGGGGAACGCGATCCGCACGCTGAACCGCGAGGCGAGGCCGGGGTTGCTGCGCAGGAAGCGCTCCATGTCGGCCGGGTAGCCGGCCAGCACGATGACCAGCCGGTCCCGGTCGTCCTCGGCCCGCTTGAGCAGCGTGGCCACCGCCTCCGAGCCGTACGCGTCGCCGCCGGAGTAGCCGATGTTGTAGAGCGAGTACGCCTCGTCGATGAACAGCACCCCGCCGAGCGCCGAGTCGATCAGCTTGCCCGTCTTGATCGCGGTCGAGCCCAGATGCTCGCCGACCAGGTCGGCCCGGTGCGCCTCGATCACTTCCGGCCGGACCAGCAGGCCCAGCGCGGCGAAGATCCGGCCGAGGATGCGGGCCACGGTGGTCTTGCCGGTGCCCGGTGGCCCGGTGAACACGAAGTGCCGGACCGGCGGCTGGCTGGACAGGCCCTGCCGCTCCCGCAGCCGGGCCACCCGCAGCTGCGCCGTGATCTCGTGCACCTGGCGCTTGACCGGCTCCAGGCCGACCAGGTCGTCGAGCTCGGCCAGCGCACTCTCCAGGGTGGGCGCCTCGGTATAGCCGCGGAACCGGGCGGTCAGCTCCGCCCCGGCCCGCTGCAGGTCCGCCGCCTCCAGCGTGACCAGCTCGGCGGGGGTGGGCTCGGCGCCATCCGCCATGATCCGCACGTCGCGGGCCCGGCCCGCCCGCTCCAGCAGGTTGCGCACGAAACGGCCGTTGCCGAGCTCGTCGGCGAGCCGGCGGCGGCCGACGTCCTCCATCATCCGCCACAGCGCCGGGCGGGCCTCCGGGTCGAGCAGCTCACCGCGCTGTTCCAGGTACACCTCGGCCAGCGCCATGAGCTCGGCCGGAGCGTAGCTGGGGAACTTGATCCGCAGGCCGAACCGCGAGTTGAGGCCGGGGTTGCTGGCCAGGAAGCTCTCCATCTGCTTCTCGTAGCCGGCGAGGATGATGATGAACTCAGCCCGGTTGTCCTCGGCCCGCTTGAGCAGCGCCTGCACCGCCTCGTGGCCGAACCGGTCGCCCTGGCCCTCGCTCTCGTTCACCAGGCTGTAGGCCTCGTCGATGAACAGCACCCCGCCCAGCGCGCTGTCCACCAGGTCGTTGGTCTTGATCGCGGTCGCGCCGAGGTACTCCCCCACCAGGTCGGCGCGCTGCGCCTCAACCACGGCCGGGCTGTCCAGCAGCCCGAAGGCGTAGAAGATCTTGGCGATGACCCGGGCGACCGAGGTCTTGCCGGTGCCTGGCGGTCCCAGGAAGACGAAGTGCTGCATCGGCTTCCCGGCGTCATACCCGGCCATCGCCCGCCGCCGGGCCGCCTCGACCGAGGCGATGATCTGGCGGACCTGTTCCTTCACCGGTTCCAGGCCGATCATGGCATCCAGCTCGGCCATGGCCTGGGCCACGGTGATCTCCGGTGGCTGCGCGCCGTCCGCGGCCCGGTCCCGCGCGCCCGTTTCGGCCGGCCGGGTGGCGCCCTCCGCCGTCTGCACGATCCGCGCCGGATCACCGGGACGGCCGCGGCCGTTCCCCTCGTACCCGGCGGTGCGGGCGGCCGGGCGGCCGGGCCCCAGCGGGGTGCCGCCCAGGTGCGGGGCCGCCAGCGCGCCGCTCCGGCTCTGCTGCCGGCTCAGCGCCCGGGCCTCCTGCTGTGACTTGCCCAGCCGCCATGCCAGCACGGCGGCCGCGAGCCCCCAGGCGATCGAGTCCCCGATCATCGGGCGCTTGGTGGCCAGCCACCAGGCCAGCAGGCCGGGCGGGAGGGACCAGACCAGCACCCAGACCACCGTGCGGCACGGCACGTAGCGGCGGGCGATCGCGGGGGCGTGCGCGGCCGGGACCGCGACGCACGGCACCAGCAGCAGCGGGACCACGCCGGCGCCGACCCGGTTGGTGACTGCGGCCACAGTCAGCACCGCCACCAGCCCCCAGAGCGCGACGAAGACCGACGCGAGGACGCGGGGGCTGCCTCGCCAGGCGGCCACCGGGCCGTAGGCCAGGGCGGCCACAACGACCAGATCCCAGACCCGGGGACCCACGCTGAAGGACGCGATGATCAACGCGATGAGCACGACGACCAGCAGGATCTTCACTGGCAGCGGCGCCGAGCGGACGGCTAGGCGGGCACGCTCAAATCCGTCCCGCGCCATTCGCCCGCCAGGTGGGGACCTGTCCTCTGGCCGCATCTTGCTCCCTCGTGCCGTTCCCTGTATAGCGCAGTACCACGCGCTCACAGCGACACACAACCAGATACCGGCAGAGAATGGCCAGGCCAGATTCTGCCGCACCGGCCCCCGGCGGCAGCCTTTCCGGCATCGGAACCGCCCCCGCGCACCGACGCTGCCAGCGTAATGGACACCGGCCCGCCGCGCTGGAAGGGTGTGACGCACGTTTCCAGCGGGGCCCAGGTTTTTGACGGGGACCGCCGGCGGTGGCCATCGCGGGCGGGTAGCGGCCCGCGGTCAGGCTTCGAGGCCGTCCACGAACGAGTACGGCGGCCACGGGCCGTTCAGTTCGGCGCGCATCCCGGGGTGCCGCGCCGTGAGCCCGTGCGCGGTAGCGCTGAAAGCCGCGGCGCGGTCCGCATCCAGCAGGTAGGCAGCGTTCAGCGCCAGCCACTCGCCCCGGTCCGCGAACTGCGGGTCCTCGCCGGGCTGGCGCCGCGCGGCCACCGCGACGTCGCGCAGCGCCACGTCGATGAGGTCGGCGGCCGATTCGACCTCGGCCACCGTCTCCGGGTCGGCCGCCGTGTCCGGGCCGCCCCGCCGCCCGTAGAGCTGCACGCCCCACTCCACCCGGTGACGGAATTTCTCCAGCAGCTCGCAGAACTCACCGCACCGGCTGGCCAGCAGGGCGCGGACCGTGCTGTCGTCAGGATGCAGGGTGGCCAGCCGGAGCGGTAGCACCGGGCCGGCCGCCGCGGCGCGCTCGATGACGCGATGGTGCGCCCGGCCCACCCGCGCGATGGCCTCGATCCCGCCGAGCAGGCTGGCCAGCGCCTGCTCGCCGAACGACCGGGCGTTGACCGACCCGACCACTGCGCTGAGCCCGGCCGCGGCGACCGTGCGCACCGGCTCGCCGCCCACGCCGGTCAGCCCGGGCAGGTCCCCCCGGAGCCGCCGGTCGGTGATGGCGTACACCCAGATCACCTCGTCGGGCGGGGCCGCCGGGGGTGGCACGGTGGCCTGCAGCGCGGGGGCCGCACCGTAGCGGGGGGCCCGGTGGGCCGGCCCGTGGCTGGTCATCAGGGTCAGGGCCATCTCAGTCCTCCGCCGCGCATGCGCCTTTCCGCAAGGCACCAGCCTTGCCTGCCGGTGCCGGCGACGGCAGCGAAACGACCATGAGATCACTTATCCGTAATGTGCACCTTCCCCGGAACCAGTCGGTCACTGCCTGGCAGGGCCCCGCTGGGCGGGCCCGGCATGCCGCAGGTCCTGGCCGCGGCGGCGGCGGGCCGCCTCCGGCCGGTCATCGGCCAGGAGCCCGGGCCGACCCGGGACGCCGCCGCTGACGCGGCGATCGAGGCGCGGTCAGCGCTCGGGAGGACGCAGCCGATGCTCCGGCCGGGAGGAAACGGCTGGCGGTGTCGGCCAGCGCCTGGGCGGTGAGCACGCCCAGCGGCTCGTAGTCCCCGGCGTCCGCGCGCTGCAGGGCGGTGAGGTAGGCGGCCCGCTGCCGCTTGAGGATGATCACCGGCGGGCCGCCGAGCCGCAGCAGCACCAGGTTGAGCGCCAGGCGGCCGGCCCGGCCGTTCCCGGCCAGGAACGGGTGCACCCGCTCGAACTGGCTGTGCAGCCGGGCCAGTTCCTCCGGCCACGGCCGCTCCCCGGCGGCGCCGCGGCCCGGTCCGCCGCCCAGGGCGCAGGCGTCCTGCACCCACTGCCGCGGCGCGGCCGGGACCAGCGGCCAGGCCGGCGGCGGCTCGCCCGTAGCCAGCGGGGGCAGACCGCGCTGCCGGAACTCCCCCGGCCCCTCGCGGTCGGTCGCCTCCGGGTGGGGCGCGACGTCCCAGGCGGGCGTCAGGGCGATGTAGTGCAGGTGCCGGATCTCACTGAGCGTGATCAGGCCACCGTTGGGCGGAGCGCCCGGGGCCCGTTGTTGCCCGTAGACCCAGCGGGCCGCGTTGGCGTACCCGCGGACCTCGTTGTAGTCGCTCAGCAGCCGGCCGCCGAGCGCACGCCCGCTGTCCAGCAGCGCCTGGACCTCGCGCGGCATCAGCGCGTTGCCGGCCAGCGCCGTCGAGTGGTGCGCCTCGGCGTACCAGAGTTCCGTCCACACCGCCCGGGCCTGGGCGGGGCCGGGCAGCCCGCCGAGACGCTGGTTCAGCTCCGTTAACGCCCGGTCCAGGTGGTCGTAGACCGCCGCCGGGCCGTGATTTCCGCTCCCTGCCACACCTGGATCTTTACCTGGCCCGGCGCTGTGAGGCTAGCCACCGCCGATGAAAGGACCCAGCAGACGCCCCCCGGTTGACCGCGCTGACACCGGTCACTGCCGCCCTGACGTCGGCGAGGCGGAACGTGACCGGCGCATGGCGCAGGATTTGTTCCCGGGCAGGGCGGCAACACGGCATTGCTGTGGGCTGGCCCAGGCGCGAACGCCTGGGCCAGCCCAGCACCGTCTGCACAGCCAGGCCGGTCAGCCCGCTGTCGCATCTGATGCACTAACGCTCACTTTCAGCTGCAGCCGCTGGTGGCGCCGCAGCCTTCGCAGACGTAGCAGCTGCCCGCCGGGCGCATCTTGGTCCCGCAGGTCAGGCAGAGCGGGGCGTCCGCGGTCCGGCCCTGCTGGGCCTCGATGAGTTCCACCGAGCTGTGCGGCTGGAAGGCTGGGCTATCCAGGTGATCCGATTCCGGCTGGCCCTCCTGCTTGGCCGCGGGCCGTTCGGCCGGCACCGACTGGGCCATCTCCCCCGGGTCCTGTTCCTCGGCCAGCGCGGCCGGGTCCTCTCCGGCCAGCTGGGCGGTCCGTTCGGCCGCGGAGAGGATGCCCATCTCCGCCCGGGTCTCGTAGGGCAGGTGGTCCAGAGCGAGGCGGCGGAACACGTAGTCCAGCACCGAGCTGGCGATCCGGATGTCCGGGTCGTCGGTGATGCCGGCCGGCTCGAACCGCATGTTGGTGAACTTCTCCACCCACTTCTCCAGCGGCACTCCGTACTGCAGGCTGATGGAGATCGCCATCGAGAAGGCGTCCATCACGCCGGCCAGCGTGGAGCCCTGCTTGCCGAGCTTGAGGAACAGCTCGCCCACGCCGTCGTCGGGGTACTGCGACGCGGTCATGTACCCCTCGGCGCCGGCCACGGAGAACCGGGTCACCGTCGCGGTGCGGTTCTTCGGCAGGCGGCGGCGCACCGGCCGGATCTCGTGCGGCGAGTGGTCCGGCTCAGCGGCCGCGGCTTCTGGCTTCTTCCTCGCGTCGGACAGCGGCTGGCCCACCTTGCAGTTGTCCCGGTAGACGGCGAGCGCCTTGAGCCCGAGTTTCCACCCCTGCATATAAATAGACTCGATATCTTCGACCGTCGCCGATTCCGGAAGATTGACGGTCTTGCTAATCGCGCCACTTAGCATTGGCTGAACAGCGGCCATCATCCGCACGTGGCCCATTGGGCCGATCGCCCGCTCGCCCATAGCGCAGTCAAATACCTCGTAATGCTCCAGGCGCAGGCCCGGGGCATTGACGACGTGCCCGTGCTCGGCAATATACTCGACGATGGCCTCGACCTGTTCCGGCTGGTAGCCGAGGTTCTTCAGCGCCCGCGGCACGGTCTGGTTGACGATCTGCATCGACCCGCCACCGACCAATTTCTTGAATTTAACCAGAGCCAGATCAGGCTCGACACCGGTGGTGTCGCAATCCATCATCAAGCCTATGGTCCCAGTCGGCGCGAGTAGACTAGCCTGGGCATTGCGGTAACCATTCCTCTCGCCAATTGAAAGGCATTTATCCCATGCCTTGCTAGCTTCGGCGAGGATCTCGGTGTCGGTTCCGCCCAGAGTCTTGATCTGGCGGCTGGCGTCGGCGTGCTTGCGCATGACCCGCTTGTGCGCGGTCGCGTTGCGCTGGTAGCCGTCGTAGGGGCCGACGACCGCGGCGAGCTCTGCGGACCGGCGGTAGGCGGTACCGGTCATCAGCGAGGTGATGGCCGCGGCGATGGCCCGGCCGCCGTCGGAGTCGTACGCGTGGCCGGTGGCCATGAGCAGCGCGCCGAGGTTGGCGTAACCGATGCCGAGCTGCCGGTAGGCCCGCGTGGTCGCGCCGATCTTCTCGGTCGGGAAGTCGGCGAAGCAGATCGAGATGTCCATCGCCGTGATGATCAGCTCGGTGATCTGGCGGAACTTCTGCACCTCGAACGTGTCGTCCTCGCGCAGGAACTTCAGCAGGTTGATGCTGGCCAGGTTGCAGGAGGAGTTGTCCAGGCTGAGGTACTCACTGCACGGGTTGCTGGCGGTGATCCGGCCCGTTTCCGGGTTGGTGTGCCAGTCGTTGATCGTGCCGTCGTACTGGATCCCCGGGTCCGCGCATTCCCAGGCCGCCTGGGCCATCTTGCGGAACAGCGCCCGGGCGTCGATGGTCTCGACCGTCTCGCCGGTCAGCCGGGCCAGCAGGTCGAACTCGCCGCCGTCTTCCACGGCGTGCATGAACTCGTCGGAGACCCGCACCGAGTTGTTGGCGTTCTGGTACTGGACGCTGCCGATGTCCTTGCCGCCGAGATCCATGTCGAAGCCGGCGTCCCGCAGGACCCGGATCTTTTCTTCCTCGCGGGCCTTGGTCTCGATGAACTCCCCGACATCGGGGTGGTCCACGTCGAGCACCACCATCTTGGCGGCCCGGCGGGTGGCTCCGCCGGACTTGATGGTGCCGGCTGACGCGTCCGCGCCGCGCATGAAGGAGACCGGGCCGCTGGCCGTGCCGCCAGAGGTGAGCAGCTCCCTGCTGGAGCGGATCCGGGACAGGTTGACCCCGGCGCCTGAGCCACCCTTGAAGATGAGGCCCTCTTCCTTGTACCAGTCCAGGATCGAGTCCATCGTGTCATCGACGGCCAGGATGAAACAGTTATGCACCCGGAGGTTCTCCGAGAGGTATTCGCCGCTCTCGGTCTGGATGTCGAAGACCTCCATGGGGCCTAGCCGCTCTACCCGCACGATTTCGAGCCGCTTGGTGTCATGGGCCGACTGGCCCGGCAGGTTGAAGCTGCGCTCGAGCTTTTCCGCCTTAACGGGATCGATGAACCCGATCTCTTCGGCGAAGAGGCTGCGGTCCCCTGCTGACTGGATGCGGACCGTCCAGCACCCAGGGCGATCCGCGCGCTTGTCGGCCTTGAAGCCGACACGGGAGAAGATGCCGAACCGCAGCAGGAGGCGCTGGATCCCGCGGATCAGCTGCTCGGAGACCATGTCAACTTCCACCACCGTGGAAGCCGACCGCGCGGCCACGAACCCTTCGGCCTGGAAGATGCTCCTGAGGTAGGCGGCCACTACGGGCAGGGGCGCGGTGCAGAGCTTCTCGGGGATTACCATGTCCGGGCCACAGGTCAGCAGGCCCCACCGCCCCGCCTCGGCGATCGCCTGGGGCTCGACCTCCAGTTCACCGTAAGCGTCACGACGGTGCCATTCGAGCTGGTCTCCCG
Source organism: uncultured Actinomycetes bacterium (assembly GCA_963837515.1). Taxonomy (GTDB): domain Bacteria; phylum Actinomycetota; class Actinomycetes; order Streptosporangiales; family Streptosporangiaceae; genus RYN-230. Next base: position 851,269 of record CAWINT010000002.1, on the reverse strand, counting down.
CATTCAGCGTGCCTGCGGGAACGAACTGGCCAGTGCCATCGCCCGTCGAGTGCCAGACAAGGTGATCGGCGGTGACGTCGAGGGTGTAGCCGGCCTTGGTGTGCAGGCGGAGCACATCCTTCACGCCGTTGGCTTTGGTCGCCACGATCCTGGTCAGCCCATGAGCGTCATAGACCTTGGTCCCTACCGCATCGTCGGCCACCAGCTTGCCGATGGGGATGAGCCCGGCCGGCGTGCTCACCAGGGCGCCGTAGGGCTGACACGCCGAGACCTGCTGGGGGGAGGCGGTGCCGACGTTGAACCAGACCGGGGAGTTGAAGCTGAAGATCTGGTGGATCAGCGCGTAGGCCAGCTCGTGCTCGAAGATCTCCGCGTCCTTGGGCGTGGCGAAGTAACCGTGCTCCCGGCCGGCCGCCGTGTACGTGCCCACCACCCGGTTGACCAGCTGCCGCAGGCTCCACTCCCGTTCCGGGGTGCCGACCGCGCCCCGGAAGTACTTGGTGGTGACGATGTTGGCGGCGTTGACCGACCAGAAGTCGGGGAACTCGACCCCGCGCTGCTCGAAGTTGACCGTCCCGTCCCGCCAGTTGGTCATGACGACGTCACGGCGTTCCCAGCTGACCTCGTCGTACGGGTGCACGCCCTCCCGGGTGTGGATCCGCCCGATCGTCAGCCCCTTGCGCGAGCCCTTGCCGCCGCGCGGCGTGGTCCCGCTCACCGTCTCCGTCATGTCATTCCCCCTTCTGGGATCCGGCGGATCCCACACGGGCCGGCCAGGCCCTTGCCGTCAAAACGGGTACTGCTGTCCGGGTCGTGGCCCGGCTGGTCACCGCGTCAGCTCCGCCGCGTCGGGCCGCGCCGCACGCAGCGTGGCGATCTCGTCTTCGAAGTCGGCCAGCGACTCGAAACTCCGGTACACCGAGGCGAACCGCAGGTACGCGACCTCGTCCAGGTCACGGAGCGGGCCCAGGATGGCCAGGCCCACCTCGTGCGAGGGAACCTCGGCCGAGCCCCGGGCCCGGATGGTGTCCTCGACCTGCTGGGCCAGGATGGCCAGCTGGTCGTCGGTCACCGGGCGCCCTTGGCAGGCGCGGCGCACGCCGCGCACGATCTTCTCCCGGGTGAACGGCTCGGTCGCGCCGCTGCGTTTGGCCACCATCAGGATCACGGTCTCCTGGGTGGTGAACCGGCGCCCGCACCCCGGGCAGGACCGGCGGCGGCGGATTGCGGCCCCGTCGTCCGCGGTCCGGCTGTCGATGACCCGGCTTTCGGCGTTCTTGCAATAGGGGCAGAACACGCGATCACCTCCGGCGGCAGGCCGCCACGCACTGGCACCCCGTCACCACAACTTGTGCGCTAACTACAGCGCTGTAACTACTAGATGTTGTGGTCCACGCTAGAACAGACCCCCGCTGCGCGCAAGCGACGACGCGCCGCGGGCCCGAGTTTCGCGAATCCCCCGGGCGCCTCCTGGCGCGGAAATGCCCGCCACCGCGGGCGGCCGGCGTGTCGCCGCTTCCCCGGCGGGCGTCAGCGGCCCAGCACTAAACCGGGCAGCCAGACCGGGGACCGGACGGTCACCCGCGTGGCACCCACAAGGTCTCCCCCGGGACCAGAACACTACTGCTCAGCGCGTTGAACTGGATGATCTCCTGGGAGACGACCCGGGGATCAGCGGCCGGCTCGGCGCGCAGCGCCACCGTCCACAGCGAGTCCCCCGGCCGCACCTGCGCCGCTCGCAGGCCTGCGTGGGCCGCTCCGGCCGGGGCGCCGTGATTGGCCGCCTGGGCCCCCGTGGCCAGCATCAGCAGCACGGGGGCGAGGATAGCGGCGAGCAGCAGGGCCACCCCGGCATACAGCACGCAGCGGCCGCGCCGGGTCAGCCGGACCGGCCGGCGCCCCGCACCGCGGCGCACTCCCCCACGGCGTCCCGCCCGGACGACCCCCGGGCCGACCCCCGGGCCGACCCCCGGGCCGACCCCCGGGCCGACCGCTGACCGGGACCGCGAGCCGGTCCGGGGCAGTCCCAGCCGCGCCGCGGTCCCGCCACGAGTCGCGGCCCGTGGGGCCCCAGGCCGATCGGTGGCCGGCGGGCCGTCCTGCGGCACCCGCGGCCGGGGCACGATCCCCCGAGCCGGCGCTCCGGCCGGGACCGGGGGTACCAGGATGAGGTGTGGCCGGCCCCCGCCGCCCCCGGCCGCCTGCCCGCGCTCGTCACGCTCATGCCAGCCTCCGTGCTCGAATACTCGTTCTATAGTACAGCAGTTCTATCGATTGCGCTTTCGACCGCTCGTCGGTACGGTACCGGTGTACCGCGGCGGTACGACACTTTTTTCGCCCATCGAACAGATGTTTGAGATACTGGACTGGAAGCGCTACCGTCTGCTCTGACTCAGCCACCAGATCCGGAGGTCGATCGATGGACAACAGCACCGGCGAGGACGGCAACCTGGTCGCCGCAGACCGGGACGTCACCAAGATGTCGCAGGTCAGGCCGAAGGGCCGTCCGGGCCGGAAGCCGAAGGGGAGCGTGCCGAGCGTGGTGACCGAGATTCCGGACCGGCCTGACCCGGACCACGTGCTGACCTGGCGGCAGCGCAAGGTGCTGCAGGTGATCCGGGATTCCGTGCAGCGCCGAGGCTACCCGCCGTCGATGCGCGAGATCGGCGAAGCGGTCGGGCTGACCAGCACGTCGAGCGTGTCGTATCAGCTGTCCACCCTGCAGAGCAAGGGCTATCTGCGGCGGGACGCGGGCCGGCCGCGGACGGTGGAGATCCGGCTCCCGGGACAGCCGGCGGTGCGGCCGGAGGCTGAGATCGACGAGGACGCACCGCTGCCGGACATCCCCATCGTGTCCCAGGAGGCGACGATGGTCCCGCTGGTCGGGCAGATTGCCGCCGGTGGGCCGATCCTTGCGGAGGAGACCATCGAGGACATCTTCCCGCTGCCCAAGCAGATCGTCGGCGAAGGGAAACTGTTCCTGCTCAAGGTGGTCGGCGACTCCATGATCAACGCTGCCATCGCCGACGGCGACTGGGTCGTGGTCCGGCAGCAGCAGGTGGCTGAGAACGGCGAGATCGTCGCGGCGATGATCGACGGCGAGGCGACGGTGAAGACCTTCAAGCGGTCTGGCGGCCACGTCTGGCTGATGCCGCACAACCCGGCCTACGCCCCGATCCCCGGGGATGAGTCGGAGATCCTCGGCCGCGTGGTGGCGGTGCTGCGCCGGGTCTGAGGCGGGTCTGAGGCGGGGCGGGGCGGGCCAGCAGACGAGCCGGCCCGCAACTGCTTTCCCGCGGCGCTGGGAAGGACCGTTACAGCGGCACGACGTTGACCAGCTTGGGCGGGCGTACGACGACCAGCCGCACGTCCCGCCCGGCCAGGGCGCGGGCGACCCCGGGGGCGGCCAGCGCCAGCTCCCGCAGCTCGACCTCGCCGATGCCGGGGGGGACCTCCAGCCGGTCCCGCACCTTCCCGGCCACCTGCACCACGCAGGTGACCAGGTCCTCCGTCAGCAGGTCCGGGTCAGCCGCGGGCCAGCCGGCCAGCGCGACCGACGGCTCGTGGCCCAGCAGTTCCCAGCACTCCTCGGCGGTGTACGGGGCGAACAGGGACAGCAGCACAGCCAGCGTCTCCGCGGCCTCCCGCACGGCGGGATCGCCGGCACCCGGACCCGAGTCGATCGCCTTGCGGGTCGCGCTGGTCAGCTCCATCAGCCGGGCCACCGCCACGTTCAGCCGGTAGGCCTCGATCAGCCGGGTCACCTCGTCGATGGTCCGGTGCGTCACCCTGCGCAGCTCCAGCCCGGCGCCGCCCGCACCGTCAGCGGACCCGCCCGGGACGCTGGACCTGGCCGCCGTGCCGCCAGCCGCCACGGCACTGGCCGCGGCGACGTCGGCAGCGATCCGCCACGCCCGGCCCAGGAACTTGACCTGCGCCTCGGGCTTCATGTCGGCCCAGTCGATATCGTCCTCGGGCGGGCTGGCGAAGACCATCGTCAGCCGGATGGCGTCCACCCCGTGCGCGGCCAGCTGCTGGCCCAGGTCCACGCCGTTGCCCAGCGACTTCGACATGGCCCGGCCGTGGTTGATCACCTGGCCCTGGTTCAGCAGCCGGGTGAACGGCTCACCGAAGCCGACCATGCCCATGTCCTGCAGCACCTTGACGAAGAACCGGCTGTACAGCAGGTGCAGGATCGCGTGCTCGACGCCGCCGACGTACAGATCGACCGGGTTCCACCGGCGCACCGCGGCCACGTCGAACGGGCCGTGCGCGTAGCCGGGCGAGCAGTAACGCAGGAAGTACCAGGAGGAGTCCACGAACGTGTCCATGGTGTCGGTGTCCCGGCGCGCCGGGCCGCCGCACTTCGGGCACTCGGTGGTCACCCAGTCGGTGGCGGCCGCCAGTGGCGACACGCCCTTGGGCACCAGGTCCTGGCCGCGCAGGTCCGGCAGCACGACCGGCAGCTGGTCGTCGGGCACCGGCACCTCTCCGCACGAGGAGCAGTACAGGATCGGGATGGGCGTCCCCCAGAACCGCTGCCGGGACAGCAGCCAGTCACGCAGCCGGTAGTTGACCGCCGCCCGGCCGTGGCCTTCGGCGGCCAGGAGCCCGGTGATCCGCGCGATGGCCCCGGCCTTGTCCAGCCCGTCCAGCGGCCCGGAGCTGACCAGGCGCCCGTCTCCGTGGGTCGCCACCCCGGTCTCGGCCGGATCCGGCTCCCCGGTGTCCACCACGACCCGGACCGGCAGGCCGAACTTCCGGGCGAAGTCCAGGTCACGCTGGTCGTGCGCGGGCACCGCCATGATCGCGCCGGTGCCGTAGTCGGGCAGCACGTAGTCGGCCGCCCAGACCGGCAGCCGCTCGCCGTTCACCGGGTTGATGGCGTAGCGCCCCAGGAACACCCCGGTCTTCTCACGGTCGGCCGACTGCCGCTCGATGTCAGTCAGCTTGCCCACCTGGCCCAGGTAGGCGTCCAGGGCGTCGCGGTGCTCGGGGGCGCAGATCTCCGCGGCTAGCGCCGAGTCCGCGGCGACGACGAAGAACGTCGCCCCGTACAGCGTGTCCGGGCGGGTGGTGAACACGGTGACCGGCTGAGCGCGGCCCTCGATCGCGAAGTGGACCTCGGCGCCCTCGGACCGGCCGATCCAGTTGCGCTGCATCAGCAGCACCCGGTCCGGCCACTTGCCATCCAGCTGATTCATGTCGGCCAGCAGCCGCTCCGCGTACTCCGTGATCTTGAAGTACCACTGGGTCAGCAGCCGGCGGACCACCTCGGTGCCGCAGCGCTCGCACCGGCCCGCGATGACCTGCTCGTTGGCCAGCACCGTCTGGTCGTGCGGGCACCAGTTGACGTACCCGTCCTTGCGGTAGGCCAGGCCGCGTTCGTAGAAGCGCAGAAACAGCCACTGGTTCCAGTGGTAGTAGGCCGGGTCGCAGGTCTGCAGCCGCCGCGACCAGTCGAAGGACACCGCGTACCGGCGGAACGAGGCGGCCTGGGTCTCGATGTTCGCGTGGGTCCAGTCGGCCGGGTGCGTGTTGTTCCGGATGGCCGCGTTCTCCGCGGGCAGCCCGAACGCGTCCCAGCCGATGGGGTGCAGCACGTTGTGCCCGCGCTGGAAGTAGTACCGGGCCACCGCGTCGCCGATCGCGTACGCCTCCGCGTGGCCCATGTGCAGGTCACCGGACGGGTACGGGAACATGTCCAGCAGGTAGGTCCGCGGGCGGCTGTCGTCCGGGTCCTCGCTGGCCCGGAACACGTCCAGCCCTTCCCAGCGGGTGCGCCACTTGTCCTGGATGTCGCGCGGGTCGTAGTGCGCGGTCCGCTCGGCACTTTCGGCGGCTGTCATGGTCTTCCCTCGCACGTGGATAAGTCCTGCTCCGGCATTGAAAAAGCCCCCCGGTCACGAGGGGCTGCCGCGCCCACGACGGGTGAGTCGGCGCGGCTAGGTAAGGAGCAGCCGGGCAGAACGCATGGTCCCAGGGTAGCGCACCGCACCAGGCAACGCCGCCGGGTAACGCGGTCGCGGGCCGCCCACGGCCGGCCCGGCCGCCGCGCGGCCCAGCGGACGGCCGCGACGATGCCGCGGCAACCGCCCCTTAACGGACCGGCCGTGGCCCTGCCCGGCCCAGGTCAGCTGGCCGTCGCGGCGGCGGCCAGCTGGGCCAGCGCACCTGCCAGCGCCTGGACCACCGCGGTGCTGGCCGCACCCAGCTGGTGCCGGCGCGCGATCCAGGCCGGGTCGTTGTAGCTGAGCCAGGTCTGGCCGTCCGCGTCGGTCCAGGCGAGCGCCTTGAGCGGCAGGTCGATGCCCGCGCTCTGGGCCTGTTGCATGAGCGGGGTCCCGCCGCGGGCCTGGCCGAAGATCAGCAGCTGGGTGGGGCGCAGGTTCATGCCGACCTCGGCGGCCCCGGCCGCGTGGTCGATGCGGGCGAACACCTGCAGCCCGGCCGCGGCCACCGCCTCCACCAGCCGGTCAAGCGTCTCCGCCGCCGGATGGCTGCTCGGCACGGTGATCAGCCCTTCGGCCATCGCGCCACCTCCGCCATCCTCGGGCCGGCGGCTTCGGGCCGCCGACGGCACGGCTGCCACAATAGCAGGGCGCCTATACGCAGCCACGAGGCGGCTAATATCCCTGCGAAAAGGGCGCAGCCGCGCATATTCGCAACTCCTGCATTCGTGTTGACCATCGCAAGCGAATCTGAATAAGGTCGCCTGCGTCCGTGGACGCCGCCCCCCGGGCGGCCGGTGCTGCCCGGGACAGATCCCGCCCGGAGTTCCCGGCAGTGGGAAGGTGTCGAAGGTCGGCGCAGGTGGCGCGAGGTGGCATACTCCCAGCGACGACATCGGACCGCCCGCCGCGCGGCGCGGCACGGTGGAGGCAAACGCAGCGAAATCGGTCAGTTCCGGAGAAACAATTGACGTTGCGGGGCGAGCAGGAGTTCCCGCGACCTGGACAGAGACAATGGCTGGTGGATACGACCGCGGAACCTATTGCAACCGCGCCTGAGCAGTCCGCGACCGGCGATCACCGCAGTCCCGTCGCCATCGTCGGACTCGCCTGCCGGTTCCCCGATGCCGCTGACCCGCTGGCCCTGTTCGAGAGCGCGCTGGCGGGACGGCGCGCGTTCCGCCGGATGCCGCCGGGCCGGGCCGGCGCAGCCCCGGGCCGCCACCCCGGTCCCTCCGTGCTGGCCACCGGGCGCCTGCCCCGCGCTGCCCTGCTGGAGGGGTGGGAGTTCGACCGCGCCGCGTTCGGCGTCAGCGAGCACGCCTACCGGGCGGCTGACCCGGCGCACTGGCTCGCCCTGGAGACGGCGGGGGAGGCGCTCGCCGACGCGGGTTTCCCCGGTGGGCAGGGGCTGGCCGGCGAGCGGGCCGGCGTCATCATCGGCAACACGCTGACCGGCGAGATCGCCCGGGTGGCGGCACTGCGCAGCCAGTGGCCGTTCGTCGCCGCGGTGCTGGCCCGCTCGCTGGCCGACCAGGGTGTCCCGGCCGGGCCGGGGGCCGGCGTACTGCGGCACGCGGCCACCGTCTTCACGGCGGAGCTGCCGGAGGTGTCAGCTGCCACCCTGCCCGGCAGCCAGCCGGGCGCGATCGCGGACCGCATCGGCCGGCACTTCCGGTTCCGCGGCGGCGGGTACGCGGTGGACACCGCGCACGCTTCCTCACTGCTCGCCGTGGCCACCGCCTGCGCTCTGCTCAGCGCGGGGGAACTCGACTTCGTGCTGGCTGGTGGCGTCGACCTCAGCCTGGACGCCTTCGAGCTGTCCGGCCTGCGCCTGGCCGGCGTGCTCGCCAGCGGGCCGATGCGGATCTACGACGCCAGCCCGACGGGCTTCCTGCCCGGCGAGGGCTGCGGGATGGTCGCCCTGATGCGGGCGGAAGACGCGGTCGCCGCCGGGATGCCGCGCTACGCGGACATCGTCGGCTGGGGGGTCGCGTCGGCGGGGCGCACCGCACCCGCCGACTCCGGCAGCCAGCTGCTGGCGCTGCAGCGCGCCTACCAGCGCGCGCCGGTTGACCCGGTGGACATCCAGCTCATCGAGGGTGACGGGCGCGGTACCCCGGACGGGGACCTGGCCGAACTGACCGCGCTGAGCGCGATCCGGGCCGGGGCGCCGGCCGCGGCGATCGGCTCCGTCAAGGCGAACATCGGCCACACCAAGGCGGCGGCCGGGGTGGCCGGGCTGATCAAGGCCGCGCTGGCGGTCAACGCCGGCGTCATCCCCCCGACCACCGGGTGTGCGCACCCGCATCCGCTGCTCGCCGAGGAGGACACCGCGCTGCGGGTGCCCCGGTCCGCCGAGCGGTGGCCGGCCGGGCACCGGCTGGCAGCGGTCACCGCTACCGACCCGGCCGGCGCCACGGTGCACATGGTGCTGCGCCGCGAGCGGAACCAGGGCAGCGGGCCGGGCGCCGCGCTGACGCCGCGCCAGCCCGGAACCACGGAAAGTCACCCACTCGCCTCCTGGTCGGTCCCGCGGGTGCCCCGAGCCGACGTGTTCGCGTTCAGCGGGCCGGAGCGCGGGGCCGTCGCCGCCGCGCTGCGCCAGGTCGCCGGGGCGGTGCCGGGGCTGTCGGACAGTGAACTGGCCGACCTTGCCTGCCAGCTCGGCCGTGGCCCGGCGGCCGGCCCGGTGCGGGTGGCCCTGGTGGCGGCAGGCCAGGAGGAACTGGCCCGGCTCGCCGTCGAGGCGGCCGGCCTGCTGCCGGGCCTCGAGCCGGGCCGGCTCGCCGCCCGTCCCGGCCTGTTCGCCGCGGACCGCGCGGCCGGGCGGGTGGCGCTGCTGTTCCCGGGGGAGGCAGCGGTCACCGCGGCGGCGCCCGACGCGCCGGCCCGGTTGTCCGCCGCCACGCTGGCCGCCTCGTCGCTGGCCGCGCTGCGCTGGCTGGACGGGCTGGGCCTGCACGCGGTGGCCGGGCTTGGCGTGGGGGTCGGCGAGATCACCGCGCTGATCTGGTCCGGCAGCCTGGCCGAGCCGGACGCGGCCCGGCTGATCGCGGAACGGGCGGCGGTACTCAGCGCCGCCGGCCAAAGCACCGCGCTGGTCTGCGTCACCGCGGACGAGCAGGCGGTGGCGGCGCTGCCTGCGGCGGCGCTGCTGGCCATCGCCGGGTGCTACGGCCCCCGCTGCCACATCTTCGGCGGCCCGGCGGCGGCCGCCGCCGAACTGGCCCAGCAGGCCGCCCAGGCCGGCTTCCCGGCCCGGCTGCTGGATCTGCCCTACGCCCTGCACACGCCGGCCATGCGCGACCAGGTGGGCCCGTTGCGCGCGGCCGCGGCCGGGATCCGCTTCACCGCCCCGGCCCGGCCGGTGATCTCCGCCGTCACCGGCGCGGAGCTGGCGTCCGGGACTGACCTGCCCGCCCTGCTGGCCGAGCAGCTCACCGCGCCGGTGCGGCTGGCGGCGGCGGTCACCGCCGCGGCGGCGACCGCCGACCTGCTGCTCGACACCGGCCCGGGACAGGCACTGGCCACGCTGGCGGCGGAGTGCGGCCGGGTCCCCGCCGTCAGCCTGGGCGCCGGCCCGGACAGCGCGGCGGCGCCCGCCGCCGCGGCGGCCCTGTTCGCCGCCGGCGCGGTCGCGACGCTTGCCCCACTGCTCGCGGGCCGGCCGTCCCGCCCCCTCGATCTTGGCCGGCGGCTGCGCTTCCTCAGCAACCCCACCGCCGCGCTGGCCGCCGAGCCAGTGGCCAGCAGCGGGTCCGCCGGGCGGCCTACGGCCGCCGCCGGGCCCGGCGGCGAGGGCGACGGTCCGGATGCTGCCCGCCCGCCGGCCTGGCCGGGCCGGCGGGCGGCGGCGCGGCGGGCGGCGGCGCGGCGGGCGGCGCGGCGGGCGGCGGCGCGGCGGGCGGCGCGGCGGGCGGCGCGGACAGCGTCCCGGGCGTCGCCCGCTGGGTCCGCTGCTTCGCCGAGGAACTCCGTCCGCTGCCGGATCCGCCCGACCCCGAGGACGAGGCGCCGTGGCGGCTGCACGCCACCACGCGCCAGCCGTTCGGCCGGATGGCGGCCGAGGTGTTCGAGGACGATCCGGCGGCCACCGGGGTGCTGGCGGTCATCGGCGACCTGTCCGACCCGGACGGGGCCGGGACGCTGCTGGCGGCCGCGCGGGAGGCAGCCGGGGCCGGCAGCCTGGTCGTGATCACCCCCGCGGCCGGGCTGGAAGGCTTCTGCGCCGGGCTGCACGCCGAGCACCCGTCCCTCGGCCTGACCTTGATCCGGACCGCGGACAGCATGACCGGGCTGCTCGCCGCCCAGCGGTTCGCGGCGACCGAGCCCGGTCAGTTCCGCCAGGTGGTCGTGGACGCCGGCGGCGAACCATGGCAGCCGGTCATGGCCCCGGCCGGTCGGCCCGGGCCGGTGCCGCCCGGCCGGGCCGGCCCGGCCGCCGCCCCCGCGGGCCGCGACGACGTGGTACTGATCATCGGCGGTCAGCCCGCGGGGCTGCTCGCCGCCGCGGCGGTGCTGGGCACCTCGGGAGCGCGGCTGGCACTGATCGGGCCGCCCGACCCGGATGACCCGGCCGGCCTGGACCTGGCGCTGGCCGGGCTGCGCGGCAGCGGCATCGAGGTCAGCTATCTGCAGGCCGACCTGACCGACCCGGATGAGGCCGGCGCCGCCGTGGCCAGCGTGGAACAACGGATCGGCCCGGTGACCGCGGTGTGCTGCACCGCCGATCCCGGGCTGGCCATCCCCTGCGCCGGCCTGTCCGGCCCCGACCTGCGCACCCGGATGGCGTGGCAGGCCGATGGGCTGCGCAGCGTGCTGGGCAGCGTGCATGCGGGCCGCCTGCGGCTGCTGGTCACCTGCGGCTCCGCGGCGGCGCGCTACGGCGCGGCGGGGCAGTGCGGGCCCGCGCTGCTGGCCGGGGCGCTGGCCGAGCAGGCGCGCCAGCTGGCACCCGGCCTGTCCGGCTGCCGCATCGTGCACGCCGACTGGGACCCGGCGGCGGAGGCCGCCGAAGTGGGGCGGCTGCTGCTGGCCGCTGGGCCGGCTGGCCCAGCTCCCGCCCGGGTGGCGATCCACGGGCGGCTGGGCCCGGCGGCGCCGCCGCCCGCCGCCGTGGGCACGGGCCGGTTCCTCGAGCAGGTCCTGGTGCACCATCCCGGGGTGGAACTGGTCACCGAGGCGGTCATCAGCGCCGCCACCGACCCTTACCTGGGTGGCTACGTCCTCGACGGGCTCGCGGCGCTGCCGCCGGCCATGAGCCTGGAGGCCCTGGCCCAGGCGGCGTCCGCGCTGGCGGGGCGGCCGTTGCGCAGGCTGGAGGAGGTAACCATGGACGTGCCGGTGCTGCTGCCGGCGGGAGGCGTGGACGCGCGCGTGCGGGTATGCGCCCTGCACCGCGGTGACGCGGTCGAGGCGGTGCTGCGGTTCTCCGGCAGCGGATTCCATCTCAACCACGTCCGGGCCGTGTTCCCGCTGCGCGGCACGGACGGCCCGGACCTGCGGCCCCAGCCCGCGCCGCGGGCCGTCCTGACCGTGGCCGCCCCCGGCGGCATCGTGGACGGCACCGACCTGTACGGGCTGCTGTGCTTCCAGGCCGGGCCGTTCCGGCGGGTCGCGTTCCTGCCCGAGGTGACCGCCCGGTCGTGCCGGGCGCTGATCCGCGGGGCCGACGACCGGCCCTGGTTCAGCCGGCGGCGCGACGGGACCGCCCCGCTCGTCCTGGGCAGCCCCGGGCTGAACGACGCCGTCATGCACGTGCTGCAGGCCTGCGTCCCGCACCGCCGGGTGCTGCCAGCCGGGCTGCGCTCGCTCACCGCCGCCGGGGCGGAAGCCCGCGGCGCGGTCAGCGCCCGGGCGCAGCGGCAGGCCGACGGCAGCTGGGACGTGGCCGCGCAGGACGGGACGGGTAACCCGGTGCTGCGGGTGACCGGGCTGAGGCTGCGCGACATCGGGCCGCTGGAGCAGCCCGCGGCGTGGCACCCCACCCTGCTCGCCACGGCGCTGGAGGCGCACGGCGCGCAACTCGGGCTGGACCCGTCGTTGCGGGTGACGGTCCGCTGCGGCGTTTCGGCCACGGCGCGCCTGGACCACCCGGATCAGGCCCCGGCCCCGGCCGGCCTGCCGTGGCTGGATCAGGCGGTGGGCACCGGGCGGCTGGCGGGCTACGAGCTGACCGTGCGGGCCGGGCAGCCGGTCGCCTGCTACTGGGAAGCAGCCGGCCCGGGCCCCTCCCCGGGCCCGGCCGACCTGGCCGCCCGGCTGCAGGACCGGGCCGGCGGGGACCCAGCGACCGTCAGCGCCCGGATGCGCGCGATCACCGCGTGCCTGACCGCGGCCGGCTGGACGGACGGCACTCCGCTGCAGCTGGACGACGCGCACGACGGCGAGTGGATCCGGGTGCAGGGCGGGGCCATCACCGTGGCCGCCGTCGCCACCCGGATCGACGGAGTACCGCAGCCGGTCGCGATCGCACTGGCCACCTGGCCCAGCGCGGCCGGCCACCCGGCCGATCCCGGCGTGCTGGCCAGGGGCGCTCCCGGACGGTGACGGGGCCGGGAGCGACCGCGTCCGGGCCCGGTCAGCACCCGGCGGTCAGCACCCGGCAGCGGGGCCCGGCATGCTCAGAGCTTGAACAGCTTGCTGTAGGGAGCAGCGATCCGCTCCTGCTGGGTGCCGAAGTCGACCAGCACCCCGGTCTCGTCAGCGGCGATGACCCGGCCGAGACCGTAGCGGTCGTGAGTCACCTGATCCTGCACGGCGAACTGCTTCACCGGCCGGGCCACGGGAGGGATCTTGTTGAACGGGCTGCCAGGAAGGTGACGCCGGGTCGCGGCGTGATCTGATCTCACTATTCCATTATGCGCCGGCCCGGCCGGAGACGGCAGTGACACGGGCGAGACGGCCGCAACTCGCTGCGCCGGCGTGCCCGGCGGGCTCAGGCGGGCAGCCGCTCCGGACTGGGCCGGCGGCCCGCCAGGCCGCCTCCATCCGGCCCAGCGCCGTGCCCGGCGGGGCCTGCATGAACGGCCAGATCTCCTCGGCGATGCCGCGCCAGTCCGCGGTCGCCCCCAGTTCCCCGAGGATGGCGAACAGGCCCAGGTTGATCCGCTGCAGGATCACGTAGGACCGCGGCACGCTCACGTACCCCGCCAGCGGGCTGCGCAGGTCGAAGAACCGCCGGACCACGGCCGAGGCGTAGTCCCCGGTCATGGTCACCGGTCCGGGCCGGCGGACCGTGTCGTAGAACACGGCCATGTGCTCCACGACCGTCCCGGTGTCCAGCGGCGCGTTCGGGCGGAGGAACCCGGCCGCCACCATGCTGGCCCGGAACGCCTCCGGGTCGTCCTCCACGCACAGGTAGCGGACCATGTCCATCAGCGGTTGCAGCTCGGCCGCGCTGAAGTGCTTGACCAGCCCGAAGTCCAGGAAGGTGACCCGGCCGCCACCGTGGAACAGGTAGTTGCCGGGGTGCGGGTCGCCGTTGAACGCGTGCGCCTCGTACAGGCTCCGGAAGGTGAACCGGTAGATGGTCTCCGCGGCCAGGTCCCGCTCGTGCTGCGGCCAGCGGACCAGCTCGGCGAACCGGGCACCGTCGGCCAGGTCGCTGGTCACCACCCGGCGGGTGGACAGCTCGGTGACGATGTCCGGGATGTGCACGGTCGGGTGACCCCGGTAATGCGCGGCGAACAGCCGCTGGTTGGCGGCTTCCCGCCGGTAGTCGAGCTCCTCGACGATCCGGTCCCGCAGCTCGCCGATCAGCTCGTCCACGTCCTGGCTGGGCGCGGTGATGCGCAGCAGGCGGCGCAGCAGCGCGACGTTCTGCAGGTCCGCCGCGATGGTCTCGGCGATGCCCGGGTACTGGACCTTGACCGCGACCGCCCGGCCGTCCCGGGTGATGGCCCGGTGCACCTGACCGATCGACGCGGCCGCGATCGGCTCCGGGTCCCAGGTCCCGAACAGCTGGTCTGGCGGCGCGCCGAGTTCTTCGGTGATAACCCCCGCGGCCAGCTCCGCGCTCATCGGTGGCACGCTGTCCTGCAGCCGGCTCAGCGTCCGGCGGACCGCCGGGGACAGGCCGTCATCCACGTAGCTGGCCATCTGGCCGATCTTCATCAGGACGCCCTTCATGGCGCCCAGGGTGGTGGCCACGTCCTCGGCGGTCTGCAGCGCGAGGTCACCACGCAGCTGCTGGCGGTGCTCGCCGGCCAGGGCGAACAGCCGGGGGGCGTGCCGGGCGTAACGGGCCCCGCCGCGCGCCGCCAGCCGCACCGCGGCGCCGCCCCGGGCCAGCCGGAGCCGGATCGGCCGGTGGGTGGCCCGGGCCGCGGGCCGCCGTGGCCGGGCCAGGCGCGGGGCGGAGCGGGCGGCCCAGCCCCGCCGCCAGCCGAGCAGCACCAGGCCAGCCAGCAGCGCCCCGGCGGTGAACCCGGTGAGCAGCTTCTTCACGAGCGCTGGGCCGCCCGCCGCCGCACCGCGATCCGCTGCCGGGCCTCCAGCACGCCCGGCTCGGCCAGGAACAGCGTGTCGAGCACACCCAGCGCCTGGCGGATCTCGGTCCGCCGGGCATCGGTCAGCGGCGGCACCTCGTAGCCGTACATCTCCCGCGCCCACAGCGGCAGCAGCGCGAGCGCGCCGTGCCGCACGTCCTGCCAGATCTCCGCGACGTCGGCGTCCAGCCCCGGCGGATCGAGCAGGTAGTCCATGGACTCCCGGGCGGCCGGGGTGCAGCGCAGCTCCGGCCGGACCGAGCCGAGGTAGGCCTGCAGCGCCGGTAGGCTGTCCGGCACCCGGTCGCGCGGCACGCCGACGAGATCCGCCGCGGTCACCATTTCCGCGACAAAACGGCTGCTCTCCCCGGCTGACCGGGCCGTGCCGAACTCGGCGGCAGCGGCCAGGCCGGAGTCCACGAACGTGGCGTGCACCCAGAGCAGCAGTGCCGGGTCGCTGGCGGCGTAGCGCTGGCCGGTCACCGGGTCCACCCCGGTGACCCGCTCATGGACCCGGCGCACCCGGGCCGCGGCCCGTTCCGCCACCGCGCGCTCGCCGAAGCTGACCGTGGCCAGGTAGGCGGAGGTGGCCGCCAGCCGCCCGACGGGGTCGCGGCGCCAGTCGCTGTGCTGATCCACGCCGGCCATGGCCAGCGGGTGCAGCGCCTGCAGCAGTAGCGCCCGCAGCCCGGCGACCGGCGAGGACAGGTCCGTGCTCAGCCGCCAGGTGACGCTGCCCGGCCCGAAGAAACCCTCGTCCGCGGGGTCGGCCGGGATACTGGCCGCGTAGGCCGCGGCTGACCGGGCGACCAGGTCGGACGCGGCCGCGAACGGATCGGCGGTCACCGCGGCGCCCCAGCCCGGTGGCTGCTCACATGCGGGGTGCTCATACCAGCCAAAATACCCAGCCTTCGCCGTGCCACCGCGCGGCTGACCGCCGGCCGCGACGCCGCCCGCCCGGCCTTCCGGTCCGCCCCCCAGGTCCCCGCGGTGTGCCGTGGCTCAAAGTGAGAACCGCCCACCCGCCCGACAGGCGTACGCATGGTCGCATGGCCTGCGCCGCGTAGCTGGGCGCTTGAGCAGCGAAGGAGCAGCGATGACCGCAGCCACCGGCGACTCCGCCACCCACGTAACGGAGACTCCCCCCGCACCGCCTGTACCAGCGCCACTGAACGGCAACCCGGCCCTGCTGGGGCTGCCCAGCTTCATCGTCGGATCCCTCGCACTGGGCATGGTCCTGATCGGCGTGGTACCGGCCGTCGCCGTCGGCGCCTCGCTGCCGATCATCCTGGCGGCCACGTCGATCGGGCTGCTGCTGGCGACGATCTGGAGCGCGGCCGTTGGCCAGAGCGCGGTGGCCAGCGTGTTCGGCATCTTCTCCGGCTTCTGGCTGAGCTACGCAGTGCTGGTGCTCGGGCTGCTGCACAACTGGTTCGGCCTCGGCGTCGTCGCAGCCGCCGTGTCCGTCCAGGAGCTGTTCCTGGTGGCGTGGCTGGTCATCGTCGTGCTGCTCACCGTGGCGACGCTGCGCCTGCCGCTCGCCTTCACCGTGCTGTTCGCCCTCATCGACGTGGCCCTGCTGCTGGTGCTGCTCGGCACGACCCAGGCGTCCACCGGGCTGCTCAAGACGGGCGGCTGGGTGGTGCTGGCGTTCGCCGCCGTCGGGGTCTACCTCTTCTACGACGCGGTCGTCCAGGCGACCGGCGGCAAGGCCGCCCCGCTCGGCCGCCCCGTGATCCACGGCTGACCGGCCGCCCGGGAGCCGGCACCGGCCGCCCGGGAGCCGGCACCCGCCGGCGTCGGGCAGCATGAAGAGGTGACACAAGCGGTACCTGATGCGCCGGGCCGGTCAGCGGAGGCCGGCCCGGCGGGTGGCGTCGCGGCGTTGTCCGCGCTGGCGGCCGGCGGCGGGGTGGTGGTGCTCAGCGGGGCCGGGCTGTCCACCGAGTCCGGGATCCCGGACTACCGCGGGCCGACCGGGCTGGCCCGGCGGGCGCAGCCGATGACCTACCAGACCTTCGTCGGCAGCGTCCCGGCCCGGCAGCGTTACTGGGCGCGCAGCCACCTGGGCTGGCGGCACATCGCGGCGGCCGCCCCCAACGCCGGCCACGACGCCGTCGCCCGACTGCAGCGCCGCGGGCTGCTGGCGGGCATCATCACCCAGAACGTGGACGGGCTGCACCAGGCCGCCGGCGCCGCCGATGTGATCGAACTGCACGGCAGCCTGAGCCGGGTGACGTGCCTGGGCTGCGGCGAGCGCACCGCGCGGGCCGTCCTGGACCAGCGGCTGCGCGCGGCCAACCCGGACTGGGTGGCCGGGGTGGCGGCGGTGAACCCGGACGGCGACGCGGTGCTGGACGGCGACGCCGAGCGGCGCTTCCAGCTGGTGGACTGCCTGGGCTGCGGTGGGGTGCTGAAGCCGGACGTGGTGTTCTTCGGCGAGAACGTGCCGCCGCCCCGGGTGGCCGCGTGCTACCGGCTGGTGGACTCGGCGCGCGCCCTGCTCGTCCTCGGCTCCTCGCTCACCGTGATGTCCGGCTACCGGTTCGTCCGCCGGGCCGCCGGGCTGGGCCTGCCGGTGGCCATCGTCAACCAGGGCCCGACCCGCGGCGACGCCGAGGCCCAGCTCCGGCTGGACGCTCCCCTGGGCCGCACCCTCACCGCGCTGGCCCGGGGGGACGATCCGGCTGCGCCTCCCGGGACCACCAGCTCAGCGCGGCCCTCCTCCGCCGGGCCTCCCTTCGCCGGCCGATAGCCCGGGGGACGGGCTCCGCGGTGGGTTTGTGCCACATGCGGGCCCCAAGTAACCGCGTAGTGGCCGGGGTGGTGGGTGGTGCGGGCTCCGCGGTGGGTTTGTGCCACATGCGGCCATAAATCGGCCGCAGTGTCGCGGCGCGGCCAGCGCACGGAGCCGGTCAGTTCGGGTTGTAGGGCGTGTTGCGCAGGTCGGGGGCGGGGGTCGCGGTGAGCGAGCGCAGCATCGTGACCTCGCGGGACAGCAGGGCCCGCTCGCTGGTCAGCCGGCCCACCGCGTCCGGCTCGGCCAGCAGTGCCTGGCGGGCCGGCAGGTCCAGGATCATGGCGGAAGCCACCAGGTAGGACAGGGTGAGCGGCTCATCCGGCAGTTCCGGCAGGCTGACCTGCACCGCCTCCCGGGTGGCCAGCATCTCCAGGTAGGTCAGAAAGACGGTCTGCACCGCCTGGGCGGCCAGGGCGGCGGCGGACTCCTCGCCGGTCTCCTCGGCCAGCAGGTCGACCTCCCCGGTCAGGTAGGGCTGCGAGTCGTCCAGGGCGGCCAGCCGGAACCGCTGGGTGCCCACCGTCACGAGGTCGAAGCGGCCGTCGTCGTGCCGGGCGACCCGGCGCAGCGTGGCCGTGCAGCCCACCTGGTACAGCGCCGACACCCCGTCGATCCCGGTCTCCCGGCCCTTGCGGATGGCGATGACCCCGAACTGGCGTGGCTCGGGCCCCGCCAGCAGGTCGTGGACGAGCTGCCGGTAGCGGTCCTCGAAGATGTGCAGCGGCAGCAGCAGGCCCGGGTACAAGACGGTGCCGAGCGGGAACAACGGCAGCGTCTGGGTCATGCCCCGAGGCTATGCCGCCGCGACCCAGCGGGCCAGCCGGGCGGCCCGCCCAGGCGGGCCAGCCAGGAGCCGAACGGCCCGCGCACCGGGGACCTCGGCCCCGTGCCGAGCCGGGCGCGACCGGGCACGGTGAGAGCAACGATGCCGTGCCGACGCGTACGGAGGGTGACATGGCTGTCTATCCGATCGACCACGCCGGGCTGGAAGCCCTACCGCTGGATACCTGCCTGGAGCTCCTCGCTTCCGTCCCGCTGGGACGGCTCGGCTTCCACGCCGACGGCGAGCTGGTGGTCCTCCCGGTGAACCATGCCCTGGATGGCCAGGACATCGTCTTCCGCGCCACCCAGGGATCCAAGCTGACCGCGGCCGAGCAGGAGGACCTGGTCGCCTTCGAGGCGGACAGCTACGACGAGCGGACCCACACCGGGTGGAGCGTCCTGGTCACCGGGCGGGCCACCGTCGTCTACGACGAGGCCGAGACGACGCGGCTCAGCCGGCTCGGGCTGGAGCCGTGGGCGTCCGCGGTGCCGCACCCGTTCTGGATCCGGATCCGCCCGATCTCGGTGTCCGGCCGCCGGACCCCCGAACCACCTGGCCCGGCCGGCTGAGCCACCCGCCCGATTCAGCCCCCAGGCCCAGCGCCACCTTCCGCCTGCCCGTGGGGCCGTGTCACGATGGGACCGAACGCCGTTCGGATCGCTGCGGAAGGTGGTCGCCCCGTGCCCTCAGCCGACGCGCCCCGGCCGAGCTGGCCGGCCGCCGCCCCCGCCACGGCGGTGAACCTGTCCGACGACGCCTTCTGGGCCCAGCCGCTTGCCGACCGGCACGCCGCGTTCGCCGCGTTGCGCACGCTGCCCGCCCCGGCGTTCTTCGCCGAGCCGGTGCTGCCGTTCGCCGAGCCCGGCCCCGGGTACTACGCGCTGGCCCGGCACGCCGACGTGGTCGAGGCCAGCCGGAACCCGGCCGTCTTCTCCTCGGCCCAGGGGGCGACCAACATCGTCGACCTGCCGGTGGAGTTCAACGAGTACTTCGGCTCGATGATCAATATGGATGACCCCCGGCACGCCCGGCTGCGCCGGATCGTGTCCCGCGCCTTCACCCCGCGCATGATCAGGAAGTTCGAGGAGGACGTCCAGCGGGTAGCCGGCGCGGCGGTGGACCGGCTGCTGGCCGAGGGCCCCGGGGACTTCGTGGAGCAGGTCGCCGCGCGGGTCCCGCTCACCGTGATCTGCCAGCTGATGGGGATCCCCGCGGCCAGCCAGCCGATGGTGCTGCGGAACACCAACATCATCCTGTCCGGGTCGGACCCCGACTTCCTCAGCGAGGACGCGGGGGAGGCGGTCACCCAGCTGCTGGGTGCCGGCGCGGAGCTGGCCGAGCTGGTCACCGAGCTACGCGCGGCCCGGCTGGCCGAGCCCGCCGACGACCTGATCACCGCCCTGGCCCAGGCCAACATCGACGGGGAGCAGCTCACCAGCGCCGAGCTGGCCTCCTTCTTCATCCTGCTGGTCGTGGCCGGGAACGAGACGACCCGGACGGCGCTGTCGCACGCGCTGGTGCTGCTGACCGAGCATCCCGGCCAGCGGGAGCTGCTGCTGGCCGACTTCGAGGCCAGGATCGGGCCGGCGGTCGAGGAGGTGGTCCGGATGGCGTCCCCGGTGATGTTCATGCGGCGCACCCTGACCTGCGACGTCGCGATGAACGGGCACGACTACCGGTGCGGCGATAAGGTGGCGCTGTTCTACTGGTCGGCGAACTACGACGAGGACGTGTTCCCCGAATCCCATCGCTTCGACATCACCCGCTCGCCGAACCCGCACGTCGGCTTCGGTGCCGCGGGGCCGCACTTCTGCCTGGGCGCGCACCTGGCCCGCAGGGAGATCACCGCCACGCTACGTGAGCTGCTGGGACGGCTCCCGGATATCAGCGCCGCCGCCCCGCCCGACCGGCTGCGGTCCAGCTTTATCAACGGCATCAAGCGCCTGGACTGCACCTTCTCCAGCTGAACGGCCCGTGCGGGGCCATCCGCTGCCCCGGTCCCGGGCCGCGCACACCGCTGCCCGGGCCTCAATCTGATAACGACGAGTGATTGCTCCAACGCGGAGTGTATAACTAGAACCCCCCGGCTCACGGGGGACGGCGCGTCACGGGGGCCGCCGCCCACGCCGCCAGGCCGCCAGGCTGCCCGCCCGGGCACCCCGGCCGGCCGGCGGCGGACGGGCAGGAACGGGACGCGAGAGCCGAGGGGACCTTCGTCCAGCCGGCGGCGCTACCCGGGGGCGTGGCGCCGCCCTGGACGAAGGGGCTCGGCTCCCTCAGGCCAGCCCGCTGATCTTCCTGGCCAGTGCGAAATCGGCGGCGGTCAGCCCGCCCGCTGAGTGGGTGGACAGGGTCAGCGTGACCTTGTTCCACTGGATCAGCAGGTCCGGGTGGTGGTTGACCTGCTCCGCCAGGTACCCGACGGCGCACGCGTAGAGCATCGCCGCCCGGAAGTCGGCCAGCGTGACCGTGCGGGTGATGGCGTTCCCGTCCCGGGTCCAGCCGGTCAGGCTGGCCAGTCCGGCTTCGACGTCGGCATCCGAGAGCAGTTCCATGTCGGCCGAGCCTAGTGGCCGCCTCACGGCAGCCACCAGATCCGGGCGGCGGTGACGGTGCACGGGCCGACGTTCACCGGCGTGCCCACGGCGGTCGAGGCCCCGGGGTCGCGCAGACAGCGGCCGGACTCGGCGTTGCGCAGCTCCCCGTTCCCCAGCGCGGACCACTGCTGGGCGCTGCTGCCGTCGCAGCCGCTCAGCACGACCCTCGCGCTTTTCGCGGCCGAGGCGACGGCCAGGCAGTACTGGCCGTCCTGGATGGTTGGCCCGGCTATCCCCCACAGCTGGCGCCGGGTACCGCTGCCGCAGGCGGCGGTGACCGCGGCGGCGCCCGCCGCGTACTTCACCCGGGACAGGCAGACGCCGGGGACCCCGCTCGGCACCGTGCCGACCCGCAGGACACCCACGGCCGCCTGCACGTCGGCCAGGTAGTTCGCGTAGATGCCGCTGGTGTACGTGGCCCACGGGGTGAAGCTCTGGCCGTCCCGGCTGATGCCGTAGGCGTGGTCGGCGTTGCACCGGGAACGGAAGGCACAGCCGTCGCTGACGTTCGGCCACGCCTGGTTGTCGATCTGCCAGAGCCCGCGGTCGTAGGCGCCTGAGCAGTTCACCGGCGGGTAGTAGCCGTCCTGCCCGGAGGGGTTGCAGTAGTAGACGGCCGGCCGGCCGCCGGATTCAGCCACGCAGATGGCGCTGGCCAGCACCAGGCTGCCGGCCTGCGCGTTGTTGCTCCAGCCCGCCGCGGTGGCGAAGCGGACGCAGGTCAGCGCGGCCGCGGACGCCTGCGCCCGGGTGAGGATCCGGCCCAACGCACCCTTCGGGTTGACCGAGGCCGGGCGCATCCCTGGTGGCCGCTGGCCGGCCGGGCGGGAGCCGTGCGCCGGCCGCACGGCGGCCCGGGCCGTGGCGGCATGATGGCCCGGCGGGACCGCGGGATGCTGGCTGGACGCGGTGGCCGCGAATCCGGCCCAGGCGATGATCACGGCGACGCTGGCCACGCCCAGGCCGCGCGCGGCGGCGCGGAAAGCCCGGCTGGACATGATCGATCCCCCTCGGTACGGAACGCGGGATGGAGTTCCCGCCAACCGGCCCGGCGAGGTACCTGCCGGGCCCTGAGGGGTTCGATGACCGGCCTGGAGGCCGTGACGTGAGTCAATATCAGCCGTGATCGTCCTGACGGTATGTACCCGACCGATTACGAGAATGAACATCCCTGTCTGGGCGTGCTGCCCGGACTGGGCTGTTTGCCCCGCCCACCACCGGGCCGCGCCGCCGGATGCCCGGGGCCTGGCGACCCAGTAAACTGTTCTCGCCTCACCACCTGGTGCGGTGCCGCCTCGGGCGGCCCCGGCCTGGCCCGCACCGGCGGCCCGGCCCGCACCGGCCCACCGCCGGACCGGCCCTGGAGTACCGCCGCATGAGCACGCCGCAGCCCGCCAAGCCGCGGGAGACCCCGCTGCGGGGCGTCCACGAGCGCCTCGGCGCGAGCATGACCGACTTCGCCGGCTGGCTGATGCCACTGCGCTACCGCAGCGAGACCGCGGAGCACCAGGCCGTCCGCACCGCGGCCGGCCTGTTCGACCTGTCCCACATGGGGGAGATCACCGTCACCGGCCCCGGGGCGGCCGCCGCCCTGGACTACGCGCTGGTGGGCGCGCCCTCCGGGATGCCGCCCGGCCGGGCCCGCTACACGATGATCTGCGCGCCCGACGGTGGCATCCTCGACGATCTCGTCGTCTACCGGCTCGGCGAGGCGGCGTTCCTGGTGGTGGCGAACGCGGCGAATACGCCGGTGGTGGCCGCCGCGCTGCGCGACCGGGCGGCCGGCCACGACGCCGCGGTCAGCGACGACACCGACCGCTACGCGCTCATCGCCCTGCAGGGGCCGGCCGCGGCCGGGATCCTGGCCCCGCTGGCGTCCGTCCCGCTGGACGGCCTGCGGTACTACACCGGCCAGCGCGCCGACGTGGCGGGCCGCCCCGTGCTGCTGGCCCGGACCGGCTACACCGGGGAGGACGGCTTCGAACTGTTCGCCGACCCGGCCGACGCCGAACCGCTGTGGGCCGCGCTGAGCAGCGCCGGGGCCCCCGGCGGGCTGATCCCGGCCGGCCTCGCCGCGCGAGACACGCTGCGGCTGGAAGCGGGCATGCCGCTGTACGGGAACGAACTCGGGCCGGGCGTGACGCCGTACCAGGCGGGCCTGGGCCGCGTGGTCAAGCTGGACAAGCCCGGGGACTTCGTCGGGCGGGCCGCGCTGGCCGCGGCGGCCGCGGACTCACCGCGGGAGGTGCTGGCCGGGCTGCGCGGCGAGACCCGCCGGGTGCCACGGCATGGGTACGCCGTGCTGTGGGACGGCGCGCGGTGCGGGACCGTGACCAGCGGGGCCCCCTCCCCTACCCTGGGGGTGCCCATCGCCATGGCCTACCTGGACGCCGCGGTGGCCGGTGCGGCCGCGGACGCGGCGCCGGGGCGCCTGGCGGTGGACATCCGGGGGCGCGCCGAGCCCGCCCGGCTGACCCCGCTGCCCTTCTACCGTCGGGACACCCGCCCGTCACGATGACCTCCGGCTGGGCTGGCGGCCCGCCGGGACCAGCAGATCCGCACAGGAGAGCGACCAGATGACGGTTCCAGAGAATCTGCAGTACACGCCGGAGCACGAGTGGGTGGCCATCGAGGGGTCGGTGGCTTCCGTGGGCATCACCGACTACGCCCAGCAGGCCCTCGGTGACGTGGTCTACGTCTCGGTACCCGCCCCGGGCGAGACGGTGACGGCGGGCGAGCCGTGCGGCGAGGTGGAGTCGACCAAGTCGGTATCCGACCTCTACGCACCGGTGGACGGGGAGGTCCTCGAGGCCAACCCGGAGATCGACGACGATCCCGGCCTGGTCAACACCGACCCGTACGGTGCGGGCTGGCTGCTGAAGATCCGGGTGGCGCCGGACGCCGAGCCGGGCGGCCTGCTCTCCGCCGAGGAGTACGACGCGCTGACCAAAGAGGCCGAGGCCGGGGCGCAGTGAGCCACCTGGCCGCTCCTGTAGCGCCGCCGGCCCTGGATGACCTGCGGCGCTACAACGCGGCCACCGCCCAGCTGGAACCGCCGTTCGCGGTGGTCGACCTGGCCGCGCTGCGGGCCAACGCGGCCAGCATGGCCCGCCGCGCGGCCGGCAAGCCGATCCGGGTGGCCAGCAAGTCGGTCCGCTGCCGGGCGGTGCTGGAGCAGGCGCTGGCGACCGGCGGCTTCCAGGGCATCCTGGCCTTCACCCTGCCGGAGGCGCTGTGGCTGGCCGCGCAGGGCACCAGCGGGGACATCCTGGTCGCCTACCCGACC
Source organism: uncultured Actinomycetes bacterium (assembly GCA_963837515.1). GTDB lineage: Bacteria > Actinomycetota > Actinomycetes > Streptosporangiales > Streptosporangiaceae > RYN-230. The sequence continues at coordinate 827,320 of CAWINT010000002.1, read as the reverse complement.
GCCGATCAGGCCGCGCTGGCCCGGCTGGCCGGCGACCCGGCGGCCGCCGCGGCGATCACCGTCATGGTGGACGGGCCGGACCACCTCGACCTGATCGGGAAGGCAGCCGCGGCCGTCCCGGATCCGGCCCGGGTACAGGTGTGCATCGACATCGACACGTCCTACGTGGCCCTCGGTGGCCTGCTCCGCGCGGGGGCGCGCCGCTCGCCGGTGCGCACCCCGGCCCAGGCCGCGGCTCTGGCCCGGGAGATCCTGGCCCGCCCTGGTCTGCGGCTGGCCGGGCTGATGGCGTACGAGGCGCAGATCGCCGGGGTCGGCGACCGGCCGCCGGGGCGGCCGCTGTACGCACGGGCCGTTCGGCTGATGCAGGACCGGTCGGCGGCGGAACTCGCCGCGCGGCGCGCGGCCATCGTCGGCGCGGTGCGCGCGGTGGCCCCGCTCCGGTTCGTCAACGGTGGCGGCACCGGGTCCATCGAGCGGACCGCCGCCGAGGCCGCGGTGACCGAGATCGGCGCGGGGTCCGGGCTGTACCAGCCGTGGCTGTTCGACAGCTACCGGGCGTTCTCCGGCCGGCCGGCGGCGTTGTTCGCGCTGCCGGTGGTCCGCCGCCCGGGGCCCCGCGTGGTGACCGTGACCGGCGGCGGCTACGTCGCCTCCGGCCCGGCGCACCCGAGCCGGCTGCCCCAGCCCTACCTGCCCGCCGGCCTCCGGCTGGACCGGCAGGAGGGGGCCGGCGAGGTGCAGACCCCGCTGCTCGGCGCGGCCGCCGGGGGGCTGCGGCTGGGCGACCGGGTCTGGTTCCGGCACGCGAAGGCCGGGGAACTGTGCGAGCGGTTCAGCCAGCTGCACCTGCTCGACGGCGACAGGCTCGCCGCCACGGTCCCGACCTACCGCGGCGAAGGCCAGTCCTTCGGTTAGCTCTCTGTCACCCGGGGGGCGACCCCCCGGAACCCCCCGCGCATTCGCCCGGCTCAGCGGGGACACACCTCCGGCGCACCCCGGATCGCCAGCGAATCAGCCCAGTTACCCGGGGGGCGACCCCCCGGAACCCCGGTCAGCGGTTCCGGCGGCGGAGCCAGAAGGCCACCGCGCCGAGCACGATGGCGCCGGCGGCGACCCCGGCCGCGGCGCGCTGCACCTCCGGGCGCTGGGCCTGCTCCCGGACCCGTTCCACGGTCCGCTGCGCCTGCTCCTTGGCCCGTTCCCCCGCCCGCCGGGCGATGTTGGCCGGGCTGGCGCGCTCGGTCAGGGCATCGATCGTGCGCGCCAGGTTCAGCCGGGTGCGCTCGATCTCCGCCAGCAGCGCATCCGGATCGCGAACCGCGACCTCCCCGTTGCCCTCGGCCATCGCCTGTTTCCTCCTCGGCCCGCGACTTGACGGCAAGTCTCCCAGGCGCGGCGCCGCCGCGCACGGCCGACCAGCCAGCGTGCCCTAATTGTGCCCCGCTGACCGGCTGCCCACGACGTGACGGCGGGCACTAGGCGGCACGCAGGGCCGCGCAGAGCCGGGCCACGGCGGTGCTGAACGCGTGACCGGGTGGGGTGGCGTAGCCGAGCACGAGCGCCGGGCCGTGCTGGCCGGCCAGCGCGGGCGTGGTGTAGGCGGTGAGTCCCTCGATAGCCAGCCCGCGGGCCGCCGCATCCGCGACCACGTCCTCCTCCCGCTGCCCGGCGGGCAGGTGCACCAGGGCGTGCAGGCCGGCCGCGATGCCGGTGACCCGGACCTGCGGCGCGTCGCGGCGCAGCGCGGCGATCAGCGCGTCGCGGCGGCGCCGGTAGGCCAGCCGGGCGTGCCGGACGTGGCGGTCGTACCCGCCGCGGCCGATGAACTCGGCCAGGGCCAGCTGGTCGAGGCTGCTGCTGAACCGGCGGGCCAGGCTTTTCGCGGCCACCACCTCGTCGAGCAGGCCGGCCGGCGGCACGAGCCAGCCCAGGCGCAGCCCGGGGGCCAGGCTCTTGCTGGCGGTGCCGGCGTACCCGACGGACCCGGGCGCGAGGGCCTGCAGCGCGCCGACGGCCTGCCGGTCGTAGCGGAATTCGCCGTCGTAGTCGTCCTCGATGACCAGCGCGCCGCCCCGGGCGGCCCAGGCGGTGACCTGGCGGCGGCGGCCCGGCTCGAGGGCCGCGCCGAGCGGGAACTGGTGTGCCGGGGTGAGCAGCACCGCGTCCGCCGCGCCCAGCGCGCCGACCACGGCGCCGCCGCCGTCCACCGGCAGCGCGGTCACCGTGAGCCCTTTCTCCGTGGCCAGCTGCCCGTGCTGGAGCTGGCCGTAGCCCTCCACCGCCAGCTGCCCGGCACCGCGGCTGCGCAGCACCTCACACAGCAGCTCCAGCGCCTGGGCGAACCCCGCGCACACCACGATGCGCTCTGGGTCCGCCGCGACCCCGCGGGCCCGGGCCAGGTAGCCGGCCAGCGCGGCGCGCAGCGGCGCCTCGCCGCGCGGGTCACCGTACCCGAGAGCCGCCGCGGGCCCCGCCCCGAGCGCCTGGCGGGCGGCGGCCAGCCAGGCCTGCCGCGGGAACGCGGACAGGTCCGGGGTGCCGGGCCGGAGGTCGTACCGGGGCCCGCGCCCCGGACCGGCGGCGGGGGCGGCGTCCGGCGGTGGCGGCCAGGCCGCCCCGGGCGACCCAGGTGCCGGCTCCCTGGCGGGCGGCCAGCCAGCCCTCGGCGACCAGCTGCGCGTACGCGTCGGCGACCGTGTTGCGGGCCAGCCCGAGGTCGGCGGCCAGCTGCCGGGAGGCGGGCAGCCGGGTACCCGGGGCCAGCCGTCCGCCGCGGATGGCCTCGCGCAGCGCGGACTCCAGCCCGGCGCGGAGCCGCCGGCCGGTCACCCCGAGGTGCAGGTCCAGACCAGAATTGGCCCATGAATCTGGCATCGGATTGGAGCTTACTAGCAGGCCAATACGCGCCTAGCGTGGATATCAGCCCAAGTGACCAAGCAGCAGAGGAATTTCCGGTGACCGACACGCAGACCCTCACCCAGATCCCCGTCCGCCTGGACTTCGACGCTCACGCCGCGATCTTCGCCCGCGCCATGGCCCACCTCGACCAGGCCGCCACCAAGCAACTCGACCAGGCCGGCCTCGACCACCGGCTGCGCGAGCTGGCCCGGATCCGCGCCTCCCAGCTCAACGGCTGCGCTTACTGCATCGACATGCACACCAAGGATGCGCGGGCCGCCGGGGAGACCGAGCAGCGGCTCTACGCCCTGCCCGCCTGGCGCGAGGCGCCGTTCTTTACCAGCCGCGAGCGCGCCGCGCTGGCTTTCACCGAGGAGGTCACCCGGGTCGCGGACACCCACGTCCCGGCCGCGGCCTACGCGGCGGCCGCCGCGGTGTTCACCGAGCCGGAGATCGCCGCGCTGGTCAGCCTGATCGTCACCGTCAACGCCTGGAACGCCATCGGGGTCGCCACCAGGACCTGGGCTCCCGGTTCCTACCAGCCATGAACAGGAACTTCCCCCTCCCCAGACGCGGCCGCCCGACGTAAGCTACCGGCGAGTAGGATCGGCCGCGCGGCATCGGTGCGGCCGGCCAGAGGGAGCCGGGCATGACAGCGCTAGTGGTGGACGACCTTGACCTGCCGGTGTTCGACTACACCGCGCCGGACCTGGTGGGCGAGGTGTACCACCAGCGGCTGGCCGCGGCCCGGGAACAGGGCTGGCTGGCCCGGTCCCCGCTCACCCTCGTGGTGCTGGACCGGGAGTCCGGCGAGTTCTTCCTGCGTACCCGGGACGCGGCCTTCCCCGGGCGGGAGATCGCCGATCTGTTCGGCGTCACCGGCGGCCGGCTGCGCGAGCAGATCGACGTCAACATCCTCAACCAGACCGGGGAGCAGCACCGCCGGCTGCGGGCCCTGGTCAGCCCGGCGTTCACGCCCCGGGCCGCGGACCGCTGGCGGCCGGCCATGCGCGGCTTCCTGGCCGGCCTGTGGGACGGCCTCGGCGGGGCCACGGGCTGCGAGTTCGTGTCCGCGTTCGCCAAGCCGTACCCGTCGCTGACCATCGCGGCCGTGCTCGGCGCGCCGCCGGAGGACGCGCCGCGGCTGCACGAGTGGTCCGGCTGGGTGCAGCGGCAGTTCGACATCAAAGCCCTGGCGAATGAGCCGGCCCGGATCGAGAAGGCCGTCAGCGAGCTGTACGACTACGTCGAGGCCCTGCTCCAGCAGCGTCGCCACGACCCTGGCGCTGACCTGATCAGTGCGTTGCTGGCGGCCGAGGACGAAGGTGCGAAGCTGACCCACGCCGAGTGCGTCAACCTGGTGCTGAATGTGGTTGCGGGCGGCGTGGACACCACCCAGGCCCAGCTGTCGCACGCGCTGCGCCTGTTCGCCGCTCATCCGGGCCAGTGGGCCGCGCTGGCGGCCGATCCCGCCCGGGTGCCCCGGGCGGTCGACGAGGTGCTGCGGTTCGAGCCGATCACCCCGTTCACCGCCCGGATCGCGGTGGCCGACATCGAGCACCGCGGCGTGCGCTTCCCGGCCGGCACGATCGTGGCCATCTGCGCGGAGCGGGCCAACCGCGACGCGGCGGACGGCGAGCAGTTCGACATCGGCCGGGACAATGCCGGGCGGCTGCTGACCTTCGGCGCCGGCCCGCATTTCTGCCTAGGCTCCAACCTGGCCCGGGCCGAGCTCGAAGAGGCGCTGGCTTTCCTGGCCCCGCGGATGCCCGGCCTGCACCTGGCCGGCGAGCCCGTCCTCGGCGGCGTCGAAGGCATCTACGGCATCGGCTCCCTCGCGCTGGCCTGGACCGCCTGCACCGAAGTGTTATCCGATCGCCCCTGGATTGCGCGGAAGTTACTGTTGGGCCGAATCCGGCGCTGGCAGGAGGCGGGCCGTGGAGCAAATCAGCAAGAGGCTGATGAACTGGGCATCGATCCTGGAAGACGAGACCCGGGAGCAGGCGCTCCGGACAGCGAGCATGCCATTCATCCACCCCTGGGTCGCGCTGATGCCCGACGCCCACCTCGGCCGCGGCGCCACGGTCGGCTCGGTAATTCCGACACTTGGTGCCATAATTCCGGCCGCAGTCGGGTCCGACATCGGCTGCGGGATGATCGCGGTGCGGAGCCAGTTCACCGCGACCCACCTGCGCAATCGGGACGACCTGGGGGTGCTGCGCGAGTCCATCGAGAGCGCCATCCCGCTATCCGCCGGGCAGTACAACAGCGCTGTGTACGACGAGCGCACCGAGGCACGGATCGGCGCCCTGAAGCAGCAGGATGGGGCGGAGAGCGCCGCCACGGCGGCGCCGAACTGGCGGCTGCAGCTGGGCAGCCTGGGCTCGGGCAACCACTTCATCGAGGTGTGCCTGGATGAGGAGGACCGGGTCTGGCTGTTCCTGCACTCCGGTTCCCGGGGTGTGGGCAACCGGCTGGCCCAGCGGCACATCAAGATCGCCCAGGCGCTGGCCAAACGGTGGTGGATCCCGCTGCCCGATCCCTACCTGGCCTATCTGGCCGAGGGGACGGACGAGTTCTGGGCCTATATGCGGGACCTGCGCTGGGCCCAGCACTTCGCCCGGCTGAACCGCGAGGAGATGATGGACCGGGTCGTGGACTGCCTGGGGAAGTGGATCGGCGAGCCGGTCGCCGCCAGCGAAACGGTGAACGCCCACCACAACTACACGACCAAGGAGAAGCACTTCGGCCAGGACGTCTGGGTGTCCCGCAAGGGCGCCATCGACGCGTCGGCGGGCACTCTGGGGCTCATCCCCGGCTCGATGGGGACCCGCTCCTACGTGGTCACCGGCAAGGGCAACCGGCTGTCACTGGATTCCTCGCCGCACGGCGCTGGCCGCGCCTACAGCCGCTCTGCCGCCCGGAGGAAGTTCAGCCGGGCCGAACTGGACCGCGCGATGGCGGGCATCGAGTGGCGGCGGACCAGCGCGTTCCTGGATGAGATCCCGGCCGCCTACAAGGACGTGGACGTGATCATGCGGGACGCCGCCGACCTGGTCGAGATCCGGCACACGCTGCGCCAGGTCGTCAACGTCAAGGGCGACTGACGGCGAAGGCCCCCGGCGCGGGTTCGCCGCGCCGGGGGCCATCGGGCCGGCCAGCGTCAGCTGGCCGCGGCCAGGTGCTGAGCCGCCGCGATGAGCGCCCGGCAGGCAACGGCCTGGCCGGATGCGCCGCGCACCGGCTGGTCCGCGAAAGCGGCCGCGGACAGCTCGGTCTTGATCCGGCCGGCCAGGGCGTCCCGGGCGTGGCCGAGCGCGGTCAGCGCCTTGTTGACCGCGACGTAGCGGGCATCACCCGTGGTGTCGCTCACCACCGCGTTGGTCGAGGCGGTCAGGGTGGCCCCGCCGAACTGCCCCACGCTGGAGTTGAGCTGCTTGTAGCAGGCACCCAGCGCGGTCACTGAGGGATCGCGCAGCGCCCGGTCCGGGGCGCTCAGGATCTGGCTGATGACCCGGCCGTCGGTCTGGTAGTCATCCCGCAGCCCGGCCAGGTAGAGCAGGGTCGGCCGGATGTCGGTCTCGTCCACCCACGTCCCGGGCAGGTGCTGCTGCGGCACGGTGATCTGCCCGCTGTGCGGCCCGGCCGAGTTCGGGCCCTGGCTCGCGGTGGGGCCGTCCAGCCCCAGGGCGCGGACCCCAGGCCCGGCGAACGCAGCGAAGTTGGTGTTGATCTCCGCCGCGTAGTCGCCGTGGTCGTAGGCGTACCCGCTGCTCTGGCAGACCAGCTCCCCGGCGCAGGACCCGGTCAGGGCGCTGGACTGCAGGTAGTAGTCGGGCTTGGCGAACATGGCGAAGGTCGGGGTCCGGGCCGGGTCCGCGTTCACCATGTGCAGGATGGCCTCCTCCGCCGGATCGGCCAGGTAGTTGGTGATCTTCTGGGTCGTCCCGGTGTACGGGTTGGCCGCGGTGAGCGCGGCCACACCGTGCTCCAGCGTCCGGACGGCTGCCGCGTTCGGCCCGGGATTACCGGTGACGTAGAACTCGGGCGCCGTGTCGTTCTCCAGGCTGAACGGCACCGTCACCTGCTGGCTGGACAGCAGCCCGGTCACGTTGGCGTCCAGCTCCCCGAACGAGCCGGCCGGGTACGTGCAGGCGACGTCCGGGGTGACCGTGCTGCCGCTGACGGTGGCGCCATCGCAGTTCGCCGGCGTCGGCTGGATGGCCCGGCCGACGTTGGCCCCCGCCTCGTGGTCACCCTCGTCGGAGCTGAGCACGAACAGCGTGTTCCGCGCGGTGATACCGTCGGCCGCCAGCCGCTTGAAGAACGCGCCGAAGGCCTGGTTGTAGTACTGGGCCTGGGCGACGTAGCACGGGTCGCCGCTGCCCAGCGCGGCGGGCGCGCCCTGGCACGCGGACAGTCCGGGGATGTCCTCGTTCCCGTGGATGTCCGCGATATAACCGTTCACCACCGGGACGCCCTTCTCCAGCATGTCCGCCGCGTAGGCGAGGGTCTGCGAGGCGTTGATGGGGCCGAAGCCGGGGAACCCGGGGTGGTTGGTCAGGTAGGCGCCGTTGATCTGGTTGCCGTTCAGGTCCACCAGGTTCCCGGCGGCGTTGGTCACCTGGTAGCCGTCGTGGGTCAGGCTGGCGGTGCCGGCCCCGAGTTGCGGCGCGACGTACTTGTGCCCGAACAGGCCCTGGTAGCCGGTGTAGCCGCCCGACTCATCCGGCAGCGCGTCGGTGACCGCGGTGTGGCTCGGGCTGGACTGCCCGTACTTGACCGCCTGGGCTTCGGCGCAGAATGCGCTGCCTCTGGCGCAGTGCACGGCCAGCCCGACGTAGTCGGCGGTCTCCGCGTCCTTGTAGGGATCGGAGTCGTTCACGAGCTGCTGGTCCTCAGGTGAGCCGGACCCGAACACCTTGGGGATGTCGACGCCGGTGTTCTCCAGCTCCTGGTTGACGGTCGCCACATCGCCCACGTCACAGCCGGCCCGGGTGAACGGGACCCACGGCGCCGGGGTGGTGGTGTTCGGCGCCGGGGCCGATGAGGCCGTGGCCGGCGGGCTGGCCGCGTAGACCAGGGACGGGCTGGTGTCATGGCCCGGGTTCGGCTTCGAGGCGGTGTCGTAGACCGGGTCGGTCCAGTAGGCGAATGAGCTGGCCGGGTCGGTCGTGCCGTCGCTGTTGTAGGCCTGGTAGCTGTTGCTGACCGGCATCCCGTGCCGGTCGCCGTAGAGCCCGGTGAACGTGGTCAGCAGGTCATCGGCGGTGTGCGCGATCAGCGGGGTGTGATTGTTCGACAGGAACGTGCCGTTCTTCTCGAAGAAGTTCAGCAGGTTCGGCATCATCTGGAGGTCGGACGGGACGTTGGGGTTGTCCCGGAAGAAGTGCACGTTGTCGAACGTGAGCTGGACGACGTGCTTGACGCCGTTGCCTAGATGACAGCCATTCCGATCGTGGTGCACAGCCCGCACTGGTGGCTTCGCTGCCAGGGCCAGCCCGGGCGTGGCGGCCGCCACGCCCAGCGCGCCGAGCAGCGAGGCGCATCCGGTGACGGCGGCGGCGCGCACTGCCAGCCCCCGTCTGCCTTGGTGGTGTCGCATCGGTCCTCCTCTTCCCCACCACCCGGTGCTGGGCCGGGCGGTCCTGGGGGTTGACCCTAGGGATATGGGCCGAATTCCCGGCGACGGGAAAAAGAAACGACGGCCAAATCTTCTGCCGTAAAGTGCCTGGTATGGAGACGGAAGGGCCCCGCGGGGACGTCAAGGCCGTCATCTTCGACTGGGGCGGGACGCTTACCCCGTGGCACACCGTGGACCACGCCGCGCTCTGGCGCAGCGTGTGCGCGCTGCACATCGGCGGGGACCAGGCGGAGAAGCTGGCCGCCGCCATCCTGGCCGCGGAGAACGCGCTGTGGCGGATCAGCAACGAATCACAGTACAGCGGCACGCTGGAGGAGGTGTTCCGGCGGGCCGGGGTGACGCCGACCGAGGCCCTGCTGGCCAGCTACTTCGAGGCGTGGGACCCGCACACGCTCACCGACCCGGACGTGATCCCGGTGCTGGGCGAACTGCGGGCCCGCGGAATCAGGGCCGGGGTGCTGTCCAATACGCTGTGGCCGCGCACCGCGCACGAGCGGGTGTTCCGCCGGGACAACGTGCTCGCCCTGTTCGACGGCGCCGTGTACAGCAGTGAGATCGCCTGGGCCAAGCCGCACCCGGAGGCGTTCCGGGCCGCGATGGCGGCGGTCGGCGTGGCTGACCCGGCGGCCTGCGTGTTCGTCGGTGACCGGCCGTACGACGACATCCACGGTGCGAAACGCGTGGGCATGCGGGCCGTGCTGGTCCCGCACAGCGAGGTACCGTCGTTCGCGGACGCCGTCCCGGACGCGGTGATCACCCGGCTGGCCGAGCTCCCGGCCCTGCTCGACACCTGGGCCGCCACCCCGGTCCGATGACGCGGCCGCCGGGCCACGCTCCCGGTCAGCCGCCTTCCGGCGCCGCGGGCACCCGCCGCAGCGACACCTCCTGGACACACGACGCGACGAGCGCCCCGTCGGCACGGTAGAACTCGCCCTGGCAGATGCCCCGGCCCCCGGTGTAGACCGGGCTGCGCTGGGCGTACCACAGCCAGTCGTCGGCGCGAAAAGGCCGGTGGAACCACAGGGCATGATCGGCCGACGCGGCCACACGCTGGCCGCTCTCGTGCCGGTGCGGCTGGTTGACGGTGCGGATCGTCGCGATGTCGGACAGGTAGCCGAGCACGGCGGCGTGCCACCATGGCCGGGCGCCCAGGCTGTGCCGCGACCGCACCCAGGTCGCCCGGTGCGTCCCGGGAGCGCCCCCCGGCTCCGCCGCGGGCACGGCCGCGTGCAGCGCCAGGCCGCAGGTGAGATCGCCGGTATCGCACCGGCAGGGCGCGCTGGCCTCCGGCGGCGGCGGCGGACCGGGTTGCGGCGCGGCGCGCTGATGCCCGGTCCCCGGGCCGCCAGGGACGCGGAACGAAGCCAGCACGACCAACCGGGCGGTGCCCTCCTGGTCCGCCGTCACCTGGACCAGGGTCGAGGACCGGCCGCCACCGAGCGGGACAGCGGTGTAGCGCACCGGCTGCGCGACGTCGCCCGGCGATGCGAAGTAGGCGTGCAGCGAACCGGGCAGCTGCCCATCCGGGACTGCACCCGCCGCCGCGAGCAGCGCCTGGGCGATCAGCCCGCCGCCGAAGGCCCGGCCCGGCTGGGCCCGCCCGCCGGCCAGCTGGCCCAGGAACCGCTGCCCGCCCGCCGGCGTCAGCCGGAGCCGGCGGATCAGGCAGCAGCCCGGTGCCGGGCGGTGATGGGAACACGGGTCGTCAGGCGTCACGGGCGGAGCGATCCCGGAGTCCCCGGATCAGGTACCGCACCGGCCCCGCGGTGCGGTGCGAAGTCCCGCGGTGCGGCCCCAAGCCCGGGGCGACACGGTAGCCAATCAAGGGGTAGCAGCCTTCTTGCAGTCGAGCCCGGCAGAATCCCAGTTGCGCTAGGCGACATTACTCGTCCACCGCCTCGCCGGTGAAGGAGTTGTTTTCCGGTTCCGGCGTGAGCTGGTGGATGCCAGCGACTCGTTGCTGTCCAAGCACTTGGCCATGCTGGAAGGCGCCGGGTACGTCGAGGTCATCAAGGGCTACCAGGCTTAGTACTCCAGCAGTAGATCGTTACCTCCAGCGCGGAGCGGTTGGGCCGAGGGATGGCTATCGCTTGATGATCATGGTTTGTGACGACACATGACGATCTGGCGGTGGCGGCTGGCCACAGCGTGGATACCGGCCGGTGGCTGGACGTTCTCGATGATCTGATGCTCCGGGTCGGCGCTCGTTTCGGCAGGGTGGAACCGCGGCGGCGAGCTCGGGCTGTGCTGGGTTTGCTGGCGGCCCTGCCGCGAGTGAACTGCTGGAGCATCGCCGAGCACGCAGGGAGGCGAGCCCGGCCGGGTGGAGAACTGCCAGGTCGCGGTCTACCTCAGTTACGCCTCGGCGGCCGGGCATGCGCTGATCGACCGGGAGTTGTAGCTGCCGCAGTCCTGGGCAGGCGACCCGGGCCGGTGCGCTGGGGCGGGCATCCCGGAGGGCACCCAGTTCGCGACCAAGCCGGAACTGGCACTGCGGATGATTACCCGGGCGCTGGATGCCCGGGTTCCGGCCGGCTGGGTGACCGGTGATGGCCGCTGGGCGCAGGTGGACGGTGGAGGAGGATTTCCAGGCCAGCAAGGGCCTGGCCGCCCTCGACGAGCATCAGGTACGGCGCTGGGCCTCCTGGTACCGGTGGGTGACCCTCGCGATGCTCGCCTTAGCGTTCCTCACCATCGTCGCCGTGGCCGAGCACGCCCAGCCACCGCCGCCGGGCATGATCCCGCTGACCCGCAATGAAATCGCCCGCCTGCTGCCCGCGCCGCCGCCGCGCCCGGCAGGCACCAGGTACCGGCTGAGGTGGTCAGCCTGGCGCCGGCGCCACCAGCACACCGCCAGCGCCTGCCACTACCGGCGGCACGCAGCCAAAGATCCATGACGGGTAAGCTGGTCAGGCCGGCTCCGACTGCGGTGCTCCTGCTTACCCTTAGCTCATGGCCGACAATGCCGGTGCCGCGAGCCCGCAAGGGCCGCGAGACCCGTCTTTCCCGGACGCTCGCGCCGGTTGTCCCCCGGCCACGTCGTCATGGCGATCGTTCGCTGTCGAGGCCCACGCTGGCAGGAAGATTGCAGGCTGGCCGCTGGGCCGCTTCGACGTCGGCGCAGACCGACTGCGGGTGCGGCTCGGCTTCCCCTGGTTCATCACCCGGTCAGCCGACAAGGACGCGATCACCATTGTCTCGGTGGCCAGGATCGTTCCCGGCGTCTGGTGCGTCAGGTTCGACGACTCCGGCCAGCGCCTGGCGGACGCGCACATCCATTTGCCGGTCCGCGCCCAGCGCATCATCAAGGAGCTGTGCGAATGCGGGTACACGGTCACAGACCGGAAGACAGGCCAGCCAGTCGTCCGCTTGCCCAAGCGCTAGCGCGCGGCCTGATGACAACTGCACCGGCTTCTATCGCTGGGCAACCGGCCGGCTCCTGCGGAGGTAACGATCTACTGCTGGAGTATTAGGTCACGTCAGCGGCACACCGCAGAAGATCCAGATACGTTCCGCCCCTCTCGGACCCGGCTTTCAAGCGCGCTCTAGGGATGCGGGAGCTTCCCGCAATCCTCACTGCTGAGGTTGGGACGAATTCATCCACAGCGCCCTAAGATCTGGACACTCTCTTCTAGATACTTGCTATATCATCTCCCACAAGCCGTGACCGCAGTAAGAGCACGTATCTCAACTGAACCTCGCTGAGCCCTCGGATGACCAACGTCCGGTTGGGCTTCCTTACCACTGGAAGATGCTTATCTTGAGCACACAAGACGACGAGCGCCAAACATCCTATCGCTGGGATCAGCAACTACTCCTCGGACTTGCAGAACCCCTCCTTTCCTCGCCTGATATCAGGCAAGCATTGGCTCAAACACAGACTAGCCCGGACACCCTTCGACATCTTATAGCGGCCCATTCAGACGAACTTTTGACAACTAGCGCGACTGGACAGCTGGACTTTATCGAGAGAGCCGGCTCCGATACTCTCCTTCTTCCTGGTCGCTCACGGCACATCCTAACTATCATGCTGGCATTTTTGTGCTTAATCTGGCTAGCCACAATTCGAAGTCATCCAGGTATCCTCGGCCTAATTATTGCTAGCGTGCTAACTAGCATTACCTTTATCCCCCTTGTTCTCTACTATTCGGTACTCCTTGTCAGGCAACCCATGGAGCCGACCGACGCAACCCGGGAAAGGTTGCAGCGCGACGTTCTAGGACCTTTCCTTCGCGAGCAGATAAATCAAATACTGGCAACTCAGGGTGACTCGGGCATCATGCGAATAACAAAGGCGCCTGGGCTGGCAAATCTTTCGGGCCATGAATACCTGGTTCCCACCGATACAATGAAACTAGTCACGCAGACATGTCAATCAGTAACCTCAGGAAGCATCGGCATCTCGGGACCGCGCGGTGTAGGCAAAACAACGCTACTGAAGTTCTTCTGTGAGCCCCGTAGAGTCACGAATAACAGCCCAAGAGAGAAAGTGGCGTCATCAAACCTGCGCATAATGGTTTCAGCCCCGGTTGAGTATGACACCAGAGATTTCATCCTTCATCTTTTCAGTAAGGTATGCGAGACTGTTTTGGAAACGGATCGGGGCAAACGCATCCCAATCGCCGATGTGGGCACGCGGCGAATCCCCAGGCCCTTTACGGCGGTCCTGGGGCTCTGCGCCATCTTCATCTGCGGAGCAGGGCTCCTTGGTTTCGCTCTACTGAAGCCAGAGCTCCCCAAGCTAACCCATACCGATCTGTACGTATGGGTTAGCAGCATCATCATTGTTCTTGCCGTCAGTCTGCTGACGAGAACGGTACATCGAGACGTCTCCATGCGCCGTACCTCAAGAATGCCTCAGCCTATTACAGAGGAGGCTGGAGCGTGGCTGACTCGCATTAAGTACCTGCAAACCCTTACGACCGGCCATAGCGGCTCAATGAGCATACCAACTGGTCCGCAGCTGACCATATCCTCTACTCGGCAGCTGTCCGAACTTCAGATTACTCTCCCAGATCTGATCGAAAGCTATAAGGACTTCGCCACTCGCTGTATTCTGTGGCGCCGGTCTTACTCGCGCTCTGCCGACTTGCTATATGCGAGCCGTCTATCGCGCAACCAACAAATTAAGCTCATGGAAAGAAGAGCCGAGTTTCTGCACACGATCTCAGGTAGTCTAGGCGGCATAAGAGGGCTTAGGCGACTGGCTCAAGTTTCCAGGATGCTTGAGGAATTTGCTGGTACGAGGGCCCGCCTAGAACGTGACATAGTGGCCCGACTGCCCGCAAGAGAAAGCACAGAAGATGATCCAAAGATGCTAATAGGGATCGATGAAATTGATAAAATAGATGCGGACTCCGCACAGCGATTCCTTAACGACATCAAAGCCATCTTCGGGATACCCAACTGTGTTTATCTCGTATCCGTATCAGATGAAGCTCTAGCAGTCTTTGAGAAAAGAGTTCTTCTCGGACGTACCGCGTTCGATAGTTCTTTCGACGAAGTTATACGGGCGCGAGAGTTGGACTTTGAATCATGCCGGCAGCTACTCAGACGGAGGATTGCGGGGATACCTGACTCGCTGGTGGCATTCTGCGAGGTAATGTCCGGTGGCCTACCACGCGACCTCATCCGATTCGCCCGAGAGGTTGTGGATGCATGCGCTCACGGCCTGACCAAGACGAGCGATATCGCCATGCAAATAATTGTAGACCAAGTAGAAACTCTTAAGCGAGCATTCATGGTGGAGATGAGTAGCGCTGATCGTAGCGGGCTGGAAGGTCAATTGCTGGAAGGCCTGCTTAGAGACGATTGGCCAGGCACCTCGGCCCACTCGATGATTGAATCACTGAGCAACGTCGCTAGCGCCAGGTTGCCGATGAGCCTTGGCGCCGCACTCTATTTCAGCGCCACAATAGCTGAAATATTTGGCGCCGATAGGTCCCAGATTCCGACGTCACCCAGGAATCACCCTCGTGGTGCGGATTCGATAGACAGGCTTGCCCAAGCACGAAATATGATTAGTATTAATAGCGACCTTGCCTGGGAGTCAATCAGTGGAGTTAGAGCCGCATATAACCTCACGATAATCGATAGGCCACAGACTGTATCTTAGTGTTACGGCTGGACTCTTTTCGAGTTCTGCAATGCCGATACGGGACCGTGATGGCCAGGGTCGCCGCCCCGGACGCGGTAGCGGGGGCGACCGATCGGTGGAGAGGTTCCCGCGGCAGTTGGCCGACGCAGACTGTGCCGCCCACACCATCGCGAGGATGTGGACCGGGAGACTGAGATTCCCGGGGCCCGCGGCCGCACGGGCGTGATCCGGGTCCGCTGCTCCCTCAAGAAGACCCGGGCGGGCGGGAAGTGGCACCGCAGCCTGGAGGATCTCCTTGACAAGGGTCACGATCGTCATCTGACAAGACCCGCCCGATTCATCCCGGCTTGACGCATGCCGATATGGGCATATGATGGCGCCATGGCACGCGCAGCGACGACGTCGGACGTCTTCAACGCGATCGCCGAGCCGCAGCGCCGGGAGATCCTGGTGCTGCTGCGGGCGGGTGAGCGGCCGGTGACCGAGTTGGCCCGCGAACTGGGGATGGCCCAGCCGCGCGCGTCCAAACACCTGCGGGTGCTCCGGGAGGTCGGGCTGGTGCGGGACCGCAAGGCAGGCAAGCAGCGCCTGTACGGCCTTGACGCCCGCGGGCTGCGGCCGGTTCACGAGTGGACCGGCGGGTTCGAGCGGTTCTGGAACGAGAGCTTCGACCGGCTGGACGCATACGTGCAGGACCTGAAGCAGGCAAGGCAGGAGGAGTAGCTGATGAGCGCGACGGGACGAGGAGCGCCGGCGCAGTCCGCGACGGCCGACCGCGAGATCGTCATCTCCCGGGTCATCGACGCCCCACGGGAGCTGGTGTTCGAGGCGTTCACCGAGGTCCGGCACCTGTCGCGGTGGTGGGGACCGGCGGGGTTCACCACGACCACGCAGTCGTTCGAGTTCCGCGTCGGCGGGGAGTGGGACTTCGTGATGCACGGACCGGACGGGACGGACTACACCGAGTGGATCTCCTGGACCGAGATCGCCCCGCCGGAGCGGATCGCACTGCTGCACGGTGAGTCCCGCGGCGACCCGAACGCCTTCGAGTCGGTCCTGACGTTCGAGCCCGACGGTGCGGTGACCCGGATCGAGATGCGCACGGTGTTCCCCACCAAGAAACTGCGCGACGAGGCGGTCGAGAAATACCACGCGATCGAGGGCGGCCAGCAGACCCTGAGCAACCTGGCTGCCTACGTCACCGAGATCGTCCGGAAGGGAGCGGAAGGCTGATGGCCGGGAAGGTGTTCTTCAGCGTGTCCATGTCGCTGGACGGCTTCATCGCGCCCGAGTCCGTAGCGGGCTTCATCGCGCCCGAGGAGCGCAGGGACGACCCGGACGTGCAGCGCTGGATGGCGCAGTGGATGGAACTGCAGCAGTGGATCTTCCCGCAGCGGTTCTTCCGGGAGAACCTGAAGCTCGGCGAGGGCGGCGAGGAGGGGCGCGACAACGAGATCGCGCGGGAGACGTTCGAGCGCACCGGCGCGAGCGTCATGGGCAAGCGCATGTTCGACGCCGGCGAGCAGGCGTGGCCGGAGGAGGCGCCGTTCCACACGCCGGTCTTCGTCGTGACGCACGAGAAGCGTGACCCCTGGGAGCGGCCGGGCGGGACCACCTTCCACTTCGTCCACGACGGCATCGAGCCCGCGCTCGACCAGGCCCGCGAGGCCGCCGCCGACCGCGACGTCCGCATCGCGGGCGGCGGCGCGACGATCCTGGAGTACGTGAACGCCGGCCTGATCGACGAGTTCTCGATCGCGCTGTCGCCCGTGCTGTTCGGCTCCGGAATCCGCCTGTTCGAGGGCGTGGACACGGGCCGCGTGGCCCTGGAGCCGGTCCGCGCGGAGCCCTCCCCGAGGGTGACGCACCTGACCTACGCCGTCCGGGAGCGGTAGGCGCACGGCGGACGACACACGGCGGACGGCCGACGGACACCCACGCGGTTGGCACGCCGACGGTTCTCCTGCTGGGGATGACCAGCCCACCCGCTGGATGGCCAGGAACGGGCCCCAATCGTGAGCCGAGTCAGGGATCGGCTGACGAGGTGCGCACTAGCCTGAGCCGAGTCAGGACCCGGGCGGGCGGGCCTGGTGTTCTGCATGGCGTCGGGCCGGTCCTATGACGAGGGTGCCATCCGTCAGGCCGGCGTCTGCGACGGCATCCAGTCACCTGGGCGGTTCGGGATCGCTGATGTCGGCGACGGTCGCGTTCAGGGCTTGAAGCGCGTCATCCGCACTGACCGCAACGGCCTGACCAGGACTTCCCGCCCCCAAGGTGATCTCCCGGCCAGAGATCCGCTCGTCGGCGATGACCGGCCAGCGGCGTACCGAGCCGAACGGGGTGATGGTGCCGCGTTCGTACCCGGTGACCTCCTTGGCGACCGCCGGGTCCGGCATGGACAGCCGGGTCACGCCGAGCAGGCCGCGCAGCTTCGGCCAGGAGATCGTCCGGTCCCCCGGGACCAGCACGAACAGGAAGTCGGCGGCGCCGCGCCGCACCACCAGGGTCTTCACCACGTCAGCCGGGGCCACGCCGCGGGCCTGTGCAGCTTCGGCCAGGCTGCGCACCGGGCCGTGACTGATCAGCCGGTAGCCGACACCCGCCGCCGCCAGGGCCTCCTGCGCCATGCTGCTCATGATCGAAGTATGCCCGGCCGTCCGGGTGACCCCGGGGGCCCGGGGGTCGTCCCCCGGGCCAGCAGAGCAGAATGGCGCCATGCCCGCTGCCGACGACCCTGAGCTGACTGCGCTGCGCGAACAGTGCACCCGGTTCCTGCACTGGCACGGCCCGGTCCGCGCCGCCGACCTGCTGGCCACGGTGCCACCCGACACCGAGCCAGACCGTTACGGCGAAGGCGGGGTGGTGGCCGACCTGGAGGCTGAGATCGCCCTGCTGCTCGGCAAGCCGGCTGCGGTGTTCCTGCCCAGCGGGACCATGGCGCAGCAGGCGGTGCTGCGGGTGCACGCAGACCGGCGGGGGCGCCGGGTGGTCGTGTTCCACCCCGCCTGCCACATCGACGTGCACGAGGGACGCGGGTACGAACGGCTGCACCAGCTGACCGGGCGGCCGGCCGGCGAGCCGCACCGGCTGCTGCGCGCCGCCGACCTGGCCGAGGTGGCTGAGCCGCTGGCGGCGCTGGTGCTGGAACTGCCGCAGCGCGACCTCGGCGGCCAGCAGCCGGAGTGGCCGGACCTGGCCGCGCAGGCCGGTTGGGCCCACGAGCACGGCGCCGCCGCTCACCTGGACGGGGCCCGCATCTGGGAGTCCGCCGCCGGGTACGCCCGGCCGCCGGCCGAGGTGGCGCAGCTGTTCGACACCGTCTACGTGTCGTTCTACAAAGGTCTCGGCGCGCTGCCCGGCTGCTGCGTGGCGGGCCCAGAGGACGTCGTCGCGGAGGTGCGCGACTGGCGGCGCCGGATGGGCGGCACCCTGTTCGGGATGTGGCCCAACGCCGCCTCGGCACTGACCTGCCTGGCCCGGCGGCTGCCGTTGATGCCGCGGTACCTGACCCACGCCCGGGCGATCGGGGCCGCCCTGCGGGACATCCCGGGCGCGCGGACTGTCCCGGACCCGCCGCAGACGCCGATGATGCACCTGCTGCTGGCCACGACCGGGGAGGCGTACCGCCGGGCCGCCCGGCGGCTAGCCAAGGAACAGGGCGTGTGGACCTGGCCCGAGGCCATGCCCACGGCCGATCCCGGGGTCCAGCGGGTGGAACTGGCCGTCGGCGACGCGACGCTGGGCCTGTCACCAGCCGAGGTGGCCGACCTCGTCACCGCCCTGCTCGCGGGATGACCGCGCTGCCCTAGCAGCGCCAGAAGTCGAGGGGCCCGCGGCCGGGGCGGAATCCGGCGCTGGTGGCCACGTCGGCCGCCGCCCGGAACCGGGCACCGACCCGGCCCGGCAGATGGGCGTCGCTGCCGAAGGACACGGCGCGGCCGCCCGCCTCCCGCCACCAGCCGAGCAACCGCGCCGAGGCCAGCGGGCTAGCGGTGTTGATCTCCAGGACCCGGCCGGACCCGGCGAGCGCGCGCAGCACCACCCGGTATTCCTCCTCGAAGTCCTGCTCGTCGTACTGGCCGGCCTCCGGCGGCCAGTAGCGGCGCGGGTAGTCGAGGTGCGCCAGCACCTCGAACAGGCTGCTGCCCTTGATCAGCGCGAGTACCTCCGTGAAGTACCGGCGCATCACCTGGCCGGCCGGGCGGCCGTCCAGCAGTGTGCTGGCGTAGACCAGACGGCCGGCGCTGGGCAGGGTGTGCACCGAGCCAAGTACCCGGTCGAACTGCCCGGACCGCAGCACCGCGGCGGCGCTGGCTCCGAACAGGTGCGGCTCCCCCGCCTCGACGCCGGACAGGATCCGCAACCCCGGGTACCGTTCCCGGCACTCGGCCACGCTGGCCAGGTATCCGGGCACGTCGAGCGGGCGGATCCCGGGCCGCGCATTGGGAGCAAGCCCGCTGCCCCGCAGCGCATCCCCCGGACCGGCCTCAGTGAAGTCGAGATGCTCGGTGAAGGCCACCGAGGGCAGGCCCAGCTGGGCGGCCTGCGCACAGGCCACATCCATGGACGCGGCCGGCCCGGTGTCGTGCGACCACTGAGAGTGGACGTGATCATCCGGCGGCAGCATCCAGGGATGGTCACGGTCCGCGATGGTGGGGCCGATGGGATTTGAACCCATACTGCCAGGATCCTAAGTCCTGTGCCTCTGCCATTGGGCTACGGCCCCGCTCCCCTGCGCAGCGCGCGGCGGGGTGGTCAACGGGCTGCTCTCAGCCGGCTAGGTCCTTGCGCAGCCGGTTGACGTGACCGGTCGCCTTCACGTTGTAGTACGCCCGCTCGATCGTCCCGTCCGCGGCGATGACGAACGACGACCGGATGACCCCGGTGGTCTTCTTGCCGTACATCATCTTCTCGCCATAAGCGCCGTATGCACCCAGCACCGCGCGGTCAGGATCGGCCAGCAAGGTGAAATTGAGCGATTCCTTGTCCCGGAATTTGGCCAGCTTTTCCGGCTTATCCGGAGAGATACCGAGGACGGTCAGCCCCGCACCCGCGAGTTCCGCCAGGTTGTCCCGGAAATCGCAGGCTTCCTTGGTGCACCCGGGGGTCATCGCTGCCGGGTAGAAGTACACGATCACGCGCTGGCCGCGCAGCGAGGACAGGCTTACGGTCTTGCCGTCCGCATCAGCCAGCGAAAACTCTGGCGCCACGTCGCCTGGCGACAGCTTCTGGTCGGTCACGCGTGCTCCCTCCGGAAAGGACTACCCCACGTTACCGGCCCCGGCGCGGTGGCGCGGCCGGATGTTACGACCCCCTTACGCGGATTGTGAGCCGGCCATGGCTACCGGGGCCGCCGCGTAATGTCACCGACGGGTGGCGGGGGATTGCTCGCAATGCACGTCATGTACGGCAATCGCCAACCCGAGGAGGACCACGCGTGTTCCCGCAGTTGAAGTCCCACCGGCCAGGCTCCGCCGAAGGCAGAGCACCGGTCCGGCCCACATCGTCCACCCGCCCGCACACGCCGGCCCGGTCCGTCCGCGCGTTCGGCTTCGCGGCCGTCGCGGTGGCGGCGGCAGTGACCGTGGCCGGGTGTAAGCCCGGCAGCCTGGCGGCCAGCGGCTCGGGCGCCCCGCAGCAGCCCGGGACCGTCTCGTCGTCTTCGACGGCCCAGGCCATCGCGCTCGCGGCGCAGCAGTTCCAGCAGATGAGCTCGGTCAGCGCGAACCTGCAGATGCGGGCGACCGGCGGCCTCAACGCCAGCATGGTCGGCAACCTCAACGAGGTACTCGGCGCCAACCCGATGCTGTCGGTCAACGGCAGCGCCGGCGCGCTCGGTCACGTGCAGTTCATCCTGGACAACGGGACGGCGTACATGCGCAGCCCGCTGATCACCCGGGCCTACGGCAAACCGTGGCTCGCGGGTCCCTACGCCAGCTTCGGCAGCAATTCGGGCCTCAACCTCCGCTCACTGCTCGCACTGCTGCAGGCGAGCAGCCCGATGGTGCAGAGCCAGCTGTTCGGGTACGGCAGCAACCTGCGCATGATGGGCATGACCCAGTACCACGGGATGCGGACGTGGGAGTACGGCGGCCGCTACATGCTGTCGTCGGTCTTCAACCGCGTGGGCTCGGGCATGCGGCCGACGGTGCAGTGGTGGATGAACAGCGGCATCCAGATGACCCGGTTCCGCGTCTGGATGGACCAGCACCACATGATGCGCAAACTGGTGCTGATCCTGGTGGCCAAGCACACGACGATCACCATCACGCTGAACATCAACGCGTTCAACACGATGACGGGCATGACCACGCCGCCCGCCACGGTCGTCGTCTTGCTGCCGGGCGCGACCGCCACGCCGACGGTGACCCCGACCACCCCGGCCATGCCGACCGCCATGCCGACCGTGACGGTCCAGCCGACCATGACCACCACGCCGACCGCGATGGCCACCACGCCGGTGACCAGCACACCTACGCCGGGAATGAGCACCGCTCCCGCGCCGGTGGTCACCCCGAGCACCATGCCGACACACTGGTGAGCTGACCAGGGCGCATGCGCCAGGCCCGCCGTTCCCTGGATCCGCTCACCAGGGAACGGCGGGCCTGGCGCTGTGCTCAGCTGCCGAGCAGGGCCGCGATGACCGGCGCCAGGGCCCGCAGCGCCCGTCCCCGGTGACTGATCCGGTCCTTGTCCGCCGGGCTCATCTCCGCGGTGGTCACAGCCGCGCCGTCGGGAACGAAGATCGGGTCGTAGCCGAAGCCGTTGCTGCCCCGGGGCGCCGCGGCCAGCGATCCGTCCAGCACCCCCTCGGTGACGTGCTCCGCACCGCCCGGCAGGACCAGCGCGGCGGCACAGAAGAAGTGCGCCCCGCGGCGGCCGGGCGGCGCATCGGCGAGCTGCGCCAGGACCAGCCGCAGGTTGCCCTCATCGTCCCCGTGCCGGCCGGACCAGCGGGCGGACAGCACACCGGGCATGCCGTTTAGCGCGTCCACACACAGACCCGAGTCGTCCGCGACCGCGGGGAGCCCGGTGAAGGCAGCCACCGCCCTGGCTTTGAGCAGGGCGTTTTCCGCGAAGGTGGCCCCGGTCTCGGCGACCTCGGGCATCCCGGGGTACTCCTCCAGATCGCCCACGTCCACCGGGACCCGGCCCGCGTCCAGAATGCGGCGCAGCTCGACGAGCTTCTCTGGGTTCCTGGTGGCCAGGATGACCTTGCCGCTCATCCGGTCACCGCCCCCCGGAGCGCGGCTGGGGCGTGCGCACCGGGCAGGACGTGCTCACCGGGCGGCCGCTTCCCGGGCGAGCGTTGCCCGCTGGATCCGGGTCAGCTCGGCGCAGCCGGCCACCCCCAGGTCGAGCAGGCTGGTCAGCAGGTCCCGGCCGAACGGCTCGCGCTCGGCGGTGCCCTGGATCTCCACGAACTGGCCGTCACCGGTGCAGACCACGTTCATGTCGGTCTGCGCGGCGGCGTCCTCTTCGTAGCACAGGTCCAGCCGCGGCTGGCCGTTGACGATCCCGACGCTCACCGCGGCCACCGAGCCGACCAGGGGTTCGCCCTTGCAGCGCTTGCGTCCGCGCAGCCAGGCGACCGCGTCGGCCAGCGCCACGTAGCCGCCGGTGATCGCGGCGGTCCGGGTGCCCCCGTCCGCCTGCAGCACGTCACAGTCGATCACGACGGTGTTCTCCCCGAGCGCCTTGGCGTCCACGCAGGCCCGCAGGGACCGGCCGACCAGCCGGGAAATCTCCTGGGTGCGGCCGCCAAGGCGGCCCTTGACCGCCTCCCGGTCGCCGCGGGTGTTGGTAGCGCGGGGCAGCATCGCATACTCGGCGGTCACCCAGCCGAGACCGCTGCCGCGCCGCCAGCGCGGCACCTCCTCGGTGGCACTCGCCGCGCACAGCACCCGGGTCGCCCCGAACTCCACCAGGACCGAGCCTTCCGCGTGGTCCAGCCAGCCGCGGGTCATCTTTATCTCGCGCAGCTGGTCGTGGCTGCGCCCATCGGGTCGGGACATGCCCGCCAGCCTACGGGAGGCGCCGGCCTGCCGGGCCATTGATCCCGAGGGGTCACAAGGGGCTCATTATCCCGGGGGCCGTCTTTTGCCGGCGGGTTCCGGGGGGTCGTCCCGGAACTAAGAGCCCGCCCGGTCCGGGGCGCCGGCCAAGATCCAGCCGTAGACCCGGGCGATGCCGTCGGCCAGGCCGGTACTGGGCCGCCAGCCGAGATCCCGTTCCACGCGGCTGACCGCGAGCGCGCTGCGCAGCAGCTCGCCGGGCCGGGGCGGCCCGAACCGCGGCGACACCAGCCGCGGGGACAGCCGGGAGATGATGTCCACCAGCTCCAGCACGCTGACCTCGACCCCCGTCCCGATGTTCCAGGTCCCGGGGCGGCCAGCGTCGGCAGCGGCCAGGAAGGCGCTGACCGCGTCCCCCACGTACACGTAGTCCCGGGTCTGGGCCCCGTCGCCGTACACGGTGGGGCGCTGCCCGGCCAGCGCCGCCCCGCAGAAGATGGGGATCACCCCGGACTCCCCGCTGGGGTCCTGGCGCGGCCCGTACACGTTGGCCAGCCGGAGGATCGAGTGCCGGGTACCGTGCAGCCGGTTGTACAGGCCGATGTAGCACTCGGCGCAGTACTTGGCGATGCCATAGGGCGACTCCGGCAGCGGCAGCACGTCCTCCGGGGACGGGATCGCCGCGTTGTGGCCGTACAGGGCACCCCCCGAGGAGGCGAACAGCACCCGGGCCCCGGTGGTCCGCGCCGCCTCCAGCACGTTGACCGTGCCAACGACGTTGATCTCGGCGTCCCTGGCCGGGGCATCCACCGACGCCCGGACGTCGATCTGCGCGGCCAGGTGGCAGATGAGCTCCGGCCGGGCGTGGCGCACCAGGCGGGTCAGCGCGGCCGCGTCGGCGATGTTCAGCTTGTGCAGTTCTGCGTGGTCATCGAGGCGGGCGGGGCGGCCGACCGAGAGGTCATCGGCCACGATCACATCATCGCCGCGAGCCAGCAGCCCGTCGGTCAGGTGAGAACCGATGAAGCCGGCGCCGCCGGTCACGAGTACCCGCATGCTTCTTCATCCTAGGCCGTAGCCGGCCCCGGCCCGGCTCAGTGCAGCTCCACTACCAGCCCAGAGCTGGCCAGGGTGAGCTGGCCGGCGAACGAGCCGGCCGCCTCTTCCCGGCTGCGGTCCCGGTCGTTCCACGGCACCAGGTGGGTGAGCAGCAGGTGCCCGGCCCCGGCCCGGGCCGCGTTCTCGCCCGCCTGCCGGGCGGTCAGGTGCAGGTCGCCAGGCAGGCCGGGACCGTCCAGGAAGGATGCCTCGCAGAGCAGCAGGTCGGCGTCGCGGGCCAGGTCCGCCAGCGCACCGGTGGGCCCGGTGTCGGCGGAGTAGGCGAGCACCTGGCCGGCCGCCTCGATCCGGAAACCGAACGTCTCCACCG
The DNA here is from genome assembly GCA_963837515.1 of uncultured Actinomycetes bacterium. Taxonomy (GTDB): domain Bacteria; phylum Actinomycetota; class Actinomycetes; order Streptosporangiales; family Streptosporangiaceae; genus RYN-230. The sequence continues at coordinate 803,234 of CAWINT010000002.1, read as the reverse complement.
GGTGGTTCACGTGCGCCACGGTGACCCGCAGCGGCCCGATGTCCCGGGTGCCCGGCTCCAGGGTGGTGAAGCCGAACGCCGCGTGCATCCCGGGGTGCTCGTCCAGGTCGTACGCCCGGGCCAGCCGGCCCGGCGTCCCGGCCGGACCGTGCACCGGGATCGGCGGCGCCGGGCCGTCCGGCCGGTGTGTCTGGGCCACCCAGTAGCCGCACATGTCGAGGCAGTGGTCGGCGTGCAGGTGGCTGAGGCAGATCGCGTCGATGGCGTCCAGGCTGGCGTGCCGCTGGAGCGGGCCGAGAGCCCCGCTGCCCAGGTCGAGCAGCAGCCGGAAGCCCTGTTCCTCGATGAGGTAACAGGAAGCCGGGCTGTCCGGCCCGGGGAACGACCCGGAGCAGCCGATTACGGTGAGGCGCACGGTCGTCAAGAGTACGCGTGGCCAGGCTGATCCGCTGGCGAGGCGGGTTCCCGCCGAGCCGGCGGATGGCGCGGGTTCCGGGTCCTCCCCCGGGCCAGCCCTTCTCATCCCCTCCCGACCAGGGCGATCTGGCGGCTCTGCGCGACCAGGCGGCCGGCGCTGTCCCAGACCTCGGCCTCCTCGTCGAACCAGCCCCCGCTGACGTGCCGGCAGCGCGCGGCGACGCGCAGCGGGCCGGGCGCGGGGACCGCCCGCATGTGCCAGGTCAGCTCGACCGTCGGCGACCAGCCGACGACCGCGAGGCCGAAGACGACCGGCGGCATCGAGTCCACGGCCAGCGCGAGCAGGTAGGGATCGGGGTCACGGGGCTGACGCAGCTGGAAGTATCCGCGCATCTCCGGCGTCCCGCCCGGCTGGCCGTGCACCCAGCCGGTGGTGGCCGGGTCCAGCCGCAGGTCCACCTGCTCGGCGTAGCCGCTGAACGCCCGCGGCCCGCTGGCGCGCTGGATGTCTTCGCACTCCGCCACCGGCGGCAGCCGGGGTGGCTCTCCGGTCCACGACAGCCCGCCCTCAGCCGGGTCGCCGAGCGCCCCGGTGGTGACGGTGACCTCCAGCACAGGCCGGCTCTCCTGGATCAGCGTGGCCCGGGCCGTCGCGGCCACCTTCCCGTGCTTGAGCCAGGTGACGTTGACGTAGGCGGGCTCAGCCCGTGGTGCGCGCAGGAAATGCGCGCTGGTCGCGACGGGGTACGGGTGCGGCGATGAGTCCAGCACGGCGCGCAGCACGCTGGCCAGCAGAACGCCGCCATTGACCGCCCCGGCGATCGCGAACCGCGGGTCGGGGCGGACCACGTACCGGCCATCGGCCACCCGCTCGGCCGCGGTCGCCTCGTCGAACGCGGTGGCCGCCGCGGACGGCCCGGTCAGGCCCACAACTGGCCTTCCAGCCGGTCCTCGGCTTCCTCCAGGGTGCCGGAGTAGGCGCCGGTGGACAGGTACTTCCAGCCGCCGTCGGCGACAATGAAGACGATGTCAGCCCGCTGGCCGGCCGCCTGCGCCTTGGCCGCCATACCCAGCGCGGCGTGCAGCGCCCCGCCCGCGGAGATCCCGGCGAAGATGCCCTCGGCGTCCAGCAGTTCCCGGGTGCGGCGCAGCGCGTCCGCAGAGGACACCGAGAACCGGGTGGTGAGCACCGCCTCGTCGTAGAGTTCCGGCACGAAGCCCTCGTCCAGGTTGCGCAGCCCGTAGACCAGCTCTCCGTACCGCGGTTCCGCGGCGACGACGGCCACCCCGGGGACGCGCTCGCGCAGGTAGCGCCCCGCGCCCATGAGTGTCCCCGTGGTGCCGAGCCCGGCCACAAAATGGGTGATACCGGGCAGGTCAGCGAGGAGTTCCGGTCCGGTGGTCTCGTAGTGGGCCCGGGTGTTGGCCTCGTTGCCGTACTGGTAGAGCATCACCCAGTCGGGGTGCTCCCCGGCCAGCCGGCGGGCCACCCGGACGGCCTCGTTGGAGCCCCCGGCCGCGGGCGAGTGGATCACCTGGGCGCCGAACATCTCCAGGATCTGGCGGCGTTCCGCCGAGGTGTTCTCCGGCATGACGCAGATCATCCGGTAGCCGCGCAGCCGGGACACCATCGCCAGCGAGATACCGGTGTTGCCCGAAGTGGGTTCCAGGATGGTCGCCCCCGGTGTGAGCAGCCCGTCCTTCTCCGCCTGCTCGATCATGAAGAACGCGGCCCGGTCCTTCACCGACCCGGTCGGGTTGCGGTCCTCCAGCTTGGCCCACAGCCGCACGTCCGGGGCCGGGGACAGCCGTGGCAGCCCGACCAGCGGTGTATGGCCGACCGAGTCGAGCAGTGAGTCGTAACGCATAGGGCGCCCCGCCCGGAGCTCAGGCGGCCCCGCCTGCCACGGCCGGCAGCACGGTCACCGTGTCGCCGTCCTTGACCGGCGTCTCCAGGCCACCGAGGAAGCGGACGTCCTCGTCGTTGAGGTAGACGTTGACGAACCGGCGCAGCCCTGACTCGTCCTGCAACCGGTCGCGCAGCCCGCCGTACCGGCTGTCAAGGTCGCCGATCAGCTCGGCAAGCGTGCTTCCCGCCCCTTCCACCGACTTGGCGCCGCCAGTGTAGGTGCGCAGGATCGTCGGGATGCGGACTTCGATGGCCATGAACGACACTCCAGGTCAACGGTCAGTGCAGAGCGATACGGGGCGGCGGTGCCGGCCGTCACCCGGTGCCAACGGCCCGCCCGGCGGGATCATTCCGGGACCGGATCACCCGCCTCGGCGGAGATCCGGACTTCCTCTTCGGTCACGGTCCCGTCCACGATGCGGAACGAGCGGAACTCCGCCTCATCGGGGTCCCGGGTGGACACCAGGACGTAGTGTGCCCTCGGCTCGTTCGCGTAGGAGATGTCGGTGCGGGATGGGTAGGCCTCGGTGGCCGTGTGCGAATGGTAGATGACCACCGGCTCCTCGTCCCGGTCGTCCATCTCCCGCCAGACCCGCAGCAGCTCCATCGAGTCGAACTCGTAGAACGTCGGTGAACGCTGGGCGTTCAGCATCGGGATGAATCGCTCCGGGCGGTCGCTGCCGGCCGGGCCCGCGATCACCCCGCAGGCCTCGTCGGGATGGTCGGCCCGGGCGTGCGCCACGATCTTGTCCCGCAGGCCTGGATGCAGCGTCAGCATGCGTCCGAGGGTAGCCGCCGCGGCCCCGCGGCCAGCCGGCCCCGCGGCCAGCCGGCCCCGCGGCCAGCCGGGCGGTGCCGCGCGCTCCGGCTCACCGCAGCGCATTTCACCACAGGGCCCGCACCAGGGTCTCCTGCAGGAAGGTGAGCCAGTCATAGACCCACAGATAAGCCGCACGGGGGTCGGCCGGATCGAGGTCGGTGACCCGCTGGTCGTAGTCCTCGGTGATCGACAGCCGCACTCCCAGGGCCAGCCGCACGTCGTTGAGCGCACGCAGCCAGACCTGGGCCTCCTCGGCGGACAGTTCCACCCGGCCGCCCTCGGCCGGCAGCGTGTCCAGCACGGTGCGCGCGGCCGCCAGCTTCCCGGAGCGCAGGTCCGGCTCGGTGAACCGGCGGAACTCCCCGGCCGCCGTGGCGTCGTCGGCGTACGCGTCGGGCAGCAGCCGGGCCAGGACGGGGTCCTCGGGCGGGCTGTCCGGCCCCGCGCCGAGCAGGCCCGACAGCTCCTCCAGCGGGTCAGCCGCCCCCGCCGGGCCCGCCGCCGGAAGGGCCTCCGGGTGCTCCAGGTCCCCGCCGACCAGCTCGGCGACCTGGCTCATCAGGGCGCGGAGGATGCCTGCCTGCGAGGCGGCGAACCGGGCGGCCACCCGGCCCTTCCGGAGCCCTCGGAAACCGTCCATGTCATCCGTCTCCGCGGCGTCGCCCGCAGCAGAACCGCTCACTTGTCGTGACTCACCGTAGCCCACAGGCCATAGCCGTGCAGAACCTGGACATCGCGTTCCATCGATTCCCGGGTCCCCGCGGACACCACGGCCTTGCCCTTGTGGTGCACATCGAGCATCAGCTTCTCGGCCTTTCGCCGGGAATACCCGAACACCTGCTGAAACACGTAGGTCACGTAGGACATGAGGTTGACCGGATCGTTCCACACGATGGTGACCCACGGCGTGTCGGGGACGGCGTCCTGCCCCGTCTCCGGCCGCTGGACCTCTGCTGGTGCCACGCTCACCGGCGCTCACCTCCCTCGGTGCTCACCCCTAGTCTGTCAGGCCGGCCGGACCCAGCGGTCCGCTGCCGGCGGCCGCCCTACCCAGTACACCAGCCCAGGCCTCCGCGGGCTGAGGCCGCTCCGTAGTCTTACTGCTCGTGACGGCAGAATCGAGTGAGCCCGGCCCGCAGGCAGCCACCGCCGCCCCGGCCGGTGTCCTCCCGGCCAGCACCGCGCTGCTCACTGACCGCTACGAGCTGACCATGCTCACCGCCGCGCTGCGCAGCGGTGCGGCGGGACGGCGGGCGGTGTTCGAGGTGTTCGCCCGCGCCCTGCCCTACGGGCGGCGCTACGGCGTGGTGGGCGGCACCGGCCGGTTCCTGGACGCGCTGGAGCGGTTCACCTTCGGCCCGGACGAGCTGTCCTTCTTGCGGGACGCCGGGATCGTGGACCAGGCGGCCCTGGACTACCTGGAGTCTTACCGGTTCAGCGGGGACATCTGGGGCTACGGGGAAGGCGACTGCTACTTCCCCGGGTCGCCGATCCTGGTGGTGGAGGCCCCGTTCGCCGAGGCGGTCATCCTGGAGACGCTGGCCCTGGCCATCTTCAACCACGACTCCGCCATCGCGTCGGCCGCATCCCGGATGGTCAGAGCGGCGGACAGCCGGCCGCTGATCGAGATGGGCTCCCGGCGCACCCACGAGATGGCCGCGGTGGCCAGCGCCCGGGCCGCTTACATCGCGGGCTTCGCATCCACCTCCAACCTGATGGCCGGGCGCGCCTACGGCATCCCGACCAGCGGCACCAGCGCACACGCGTTCAGCCTGGTGCACGACAACGAGCGCGAGGCGTTCCGCGCCCAGCTGGCCGCCATGGGCACCGGGACCACCCTGCTGGTGGACACGTTCGACGTAGCCGGGGCGGTCCGGGCCGCGGTCGAGCTGGCCGGGCCGGAGCTGGGCGCGGTGCGCATCGACAGCGGTGACCTGCCCATGGTCGCCCGGCAGGTACGGGACCTGCTGGATTCGCTGGGCGCGCGGCACACCCGGATCGTGCTGAGCGGCGACCTGAACGAATATTCGATCGCGGCGCTGGCGGCCGCGCCGGTGGACGGGTACGGGGTGGGCACGTCGCTCGTCACCGGGTCCGGCGCGCCAACCGCGGCGCTGGTGTACAAGCTGGTCGCCCGCTCCCTGGAGGACAATGGGGACGGGCCGCTGCAGCCGGTCGCCAAGCGCTCGGTGGGCAAGCCCGGCCGCGGGGGCCGCAAGTGGGCCTACCGTCAGCACGACCACGACGGCATCGCTCAGGCCGAGGTGATCAGAACTGATCCCGCCGGGCCGCCCGGCTCCGGTCGTCCCGTCCGGGAACTGCTGCGATCGCTGGTCAAAGGCGGGGAGATCGTCGGCCACGAGCCGCTGGCCGCGGCCCGGGAGCGGCACCGCAAGGCGCTGACCGAGCTGCCGGGGCACGCCCGGCAGCTGTCCCGCGGCTACCCGGCGATCCCCACCGTCTTCGTGCCCGACGACGGGAACGGCACCGAGGAGTAGCCGTCAGCCAGCGCCGTCGCGACAGCGCTGCCGTGGCCGGGGGCCCGGGCCAGGCCGCCACTGGCGAAGGCCCGGCGGTAGGCCTGCGGGGTGGTGCCGCGCCAGGCCCGGAAGTGGTGCCGGAGCGCCGCCGCATTGCCGAACCCGGCCCGCTCCGCGATCAGGTCCAGGCTGGCGTCGGTCTCCTCCAGCAGTTCCTGGGCGAGGAGGATGCGCTGCCCGGTCAGCCAGCGCAGCGGGGTGGTGCCGGTCTCGGCGACGAACCGGCGGGCGAACGTCCGCTCGGACATCCGGGCCCGCGCGGCCAGCTGCCGGATCGTGACCGGCTCGGCCAGGTGGCGCTGCATCCAGCCGAGCACATCGGCCAGCGTGTCGCACGCGGGCATGGCGACCGGCCGGTCCACGTACTGGGCCTGGCCGCCGTCCCGGTGCGGCGGCACGACCATCCGCCGGGCGATGCCGTTGGCCACCCGGGAACCCTGCTCCTTGCGCACCAGGTGCAGGCAGGCGTCCACGCCGGCCGCGGTGCCCGCGCTGGTGATGACCGGGTCGTCGTCCACGTACAGCACGGCGGGGTCGACCTGCGCGGCCGGGTAGCGCCGGGCCAGCTCCCCCGCGTGCCGCCAGTGCGTGGTGCACGGCCGCCCGTCCAGCAGGCCGGCGGCGCCGAGGGCGAACGCGCCGTTGCACACACTGAGCACCCGGGCCCCGCGGGCGACCGTGCCGCGCAGCGCCTCGGTCAGTGGTTCCGGGAAAACCGGGGCGCCGGTGTAGAGCCGGTCGTCGGACACCGCCGAGACCACCACCAGGTCCGCCGCGGCCAGCCGGTCCAGCCCGTGGGGCGACTGCACGGTGAACCGCGCCCGGGCCGCGGAGCGCAGCGGCCCCGGCTCCCCGCCGACGACCGCGAAATCGTAGTTGGGCAGCCCGTCATCGGTCCGGTCGATGCCGAACACCTCGCAGACCACGCCCAGCTCGAACGGGGTGAAGTCGTTCACGATCACGACGGCCACGTTGCGGAGCATCCAGCTCACCCGCCTTGCCCGGGACTGCGCTCACCGCGGCCGGTGCTCTCGCTGGCCGCGCGGACGATGGCAGGATATCGCGGTCAGATGTCCTGACTGCCACTGGCCGGGGCCTAGCCGGCCAGGCAGGCTAGATCACATGAGGCCCAACGACCGTTCCAGCAGGACGGCCCGCCCGGGGGACGGGCCCCGCCGCAGCCGGCTTACCGAGGCCGGCCGCCGCGCGGCCCGCAGCCTGGCGGCCGTGATCAGTGAGTGCAACTACGCCCAGCGCCGGATGCTGCAGCTCCGGGTCAGCCCGGACCGCTACGTCATCGGCGGCGGCCAGGCCCCGGACACCTACACCGAGTTCCTGTCCCGTACCTCCGGCTGGCTCCAGCATGAGCCCTCCGCAGAAAAGCGCTGTGCCGGGCGGGCCGCCCGCCGCTAGCGTGGCGGCCATGCACCCCACCGTGCAGCGCGTGACCGCCACGCTGACCGCCCTCGGGGTGGCCGGCCCGGTACGCGAGCTGCCCGGGCCGGCCCCGACCGCCGCCACCGCCGCGGCCCAGCTCGGCTGCGAGGTCGGGCCATCGCCAACAGCCTCGGGTTCGCCGCGGATGGCGCACCTCTGCTGGTGCTGGCCAGCGGGGCGCACCGGGTGGACACCGGGGCGGCGGCGGCACTGGCCGGTGCGGCGCGGGTCCGGCGGGCCGACCCGGAATTCGTCCGTGCCGCCACCGGTCAGGTCATCGGCGGAGTCGCTCCGGTCGGTCACCCGACGCCGCTGCCCACCCTGGTGGACACCTGGCTGCAGCGCTACGACGAGGTATGGGCGGCGGCGGGCCACAGCCACGCGGTGTTCCGGACCACGTTCTCCGAACTGCTGCGGATCACCAACGGCACCCCCGCCGACATCGGCGCAGGCCCCCACTAGCCCCACCCTCCGGCCGAATCACCCGGCGCAACCGCCCCTCGCGACTCTTCCCCAGATGGCCGGCCAGAAGCTGACAAAGTACGCAAATAACCGAACCGTTGGGGTGAAAGGTGGGCGGCAGCGGCCCGCTGGGGAGACATGTGAGCCACGACGGCACCCCACCGGGGTGACATGTGGGCGATGGCGATGCCGCCGGGGTGATTATGAGCGGGCCGGGGCGGGCGCCCGGCCCGCCCCGGGCCATTGACCGGCGAGGGGAGGCCCGGCGCAGGAGGGTCTCGCTGAGCCGGTGATCCCGGGGGGCTCCGGGGGGTCGTCCCCCCGGGCTTATTGACCGGCGAGGGGAGGCCCTCCGCAGGAGGGTCTCGCTGAGCCGGTGATCCCGGGGGGCTCCGGGGGGTCGTCCCCCCGGGCTTATTGACCGGCGAGGGGAGGCCCTCCGCAGGAGGGTCTCGCTGAGCCGGTGATCCCGGGGGGCTCCGGGGGGTCGTCCCCCCGGGCTAGCAGAGTACGCTCAGGGCGTGCGCGCGCTGGTGATCGTGGACGTGCAGAACGACTTCTGCGAAGGCGGCTCCCTGGCCGTGGCCGGCGGCGGCGAGGTGGCTCGGAAGATCAGCCGCTACGTGGCGGAGGCGGGGTACCCGCACGTGGTCGCCTCCCGCGACTACCACGTTGACCCGGGCGCTCACTTCTCCGCCGAGCCGGATTTCGCGCGGTCCTGGCCGCCGCACTGCGTGGCCGGCACGCCCGGCGCGCAGTTCCATCCCGATCTGGACACCAGCCGGGTCGAGGCGGTGTTCAGCAAGGGCGCGCACGAGGCGGCCTACAGCGCGTTCGAGGGCAGCGACCCGGCCGGCACCCCGCTCGCCGACTGGCTGCGGAACCACGGGGTGACCGAGGTGGACGTGGTCGGCATCGCCACCGACTACTGCGTCCGCGCGACCGCCATCGACGCCGCCAGGGGCGGCTTCGCGACGCGGGTGCTGCTGGGCCTGACGGCCGGGGTGGACCCCACCACTACCCGGGAAGCCCTCGACGACATGCGCCAGGCCGGCCTCACCCTCAGCGGTGAGGCCGTTATGCGGTAAGGGTGTTCCGGGGCGCGCGGGGCGGGTCAGCCGTCGCCGGACGGCAGCGACTCGAAGATCCGCTTGCAGTCCGGGCAGACTGGGAACCGCTTCGGATCCCGGCTGGGCACCCACACCTTGCCGCATAGCGCGATCACCGGCGTGCCGGTCACCGCGCTGTTGACGATCTTGTCCTTCTCGACGTAGTGCGCGAAGCGCTCGTGGTCGCCGTCGCCGAACGAGACGTCGGACGTGGTGCCGGTGTCCTCGCGGGTCCCGGTATCGGGAAGAACCTCAGTGCTCATGGGAGCGGAGTCTACGCGGCGGCCGCCGCTGCCCGGCACAGCGCCGGGAACCATCAGTTGGACGTCGGATCGTCCGGGTAGGTGGCCACCATCGCCAGGTTGCCGCCCTGGCGGCGCAGTACCGCCTGCCACAGCCGCCCGGGCTCGGCCGCGAAGGGGTCCGCGGGCTCCCCGGACAGCACGTACCAGGCACCCTCGTCCATCTCGGCCTGCAGCTGGCGGGGCGCCCAGCCGGCGTAGCCGGCGAACACCCGCAGCGAGGCGATCCCGCCCGCCAGCAGTTCCGGGGGGGCATCGAGATCGACCAGGCCGACCCGGGACATCACCGCCGAGCCGTCCAGCGCCCGCCAGCCCACCGGTTCGGTGTCCCCGGGCACGATGGCCAGAGCCAGCGCGCTGTTCGGCGCGACCGGCCCGCCGCGGAACACCACCGAAGGGCCAGTCACCAGGTCGGTCCAGGATTCCAGCACCTGGCCGACGGGCACCTCGGTCGGCCGGTTGAGCACGACCCCGAGGGTGCCCTCTTCTGGCTCGTCTTCGACGATCAGGACGACGGTACGCCGGAAGTTCGGGTCACCCAGCAGCGGCGTGGCGACCAGCAGCCGGCCGGTGAGATCCTCCTGCATCCCTCCATTCTGGCCGACGAGCCCGGGTGCAGGAACGTTAGCCGCGGGTCACCGGGCGGCCGCCGGCCGCGTCCCGGACCGCGGCCGCCACCGCCGAGGACACGCCCGCGTTGAACACCGACGGGATGATGTACTGCGGGCCCAGCTCAGCGGGCGAGACCACGCCGGCCAGCGCCCGGGCCGCGGCCAGCAGCATGTCCTCAGTGACCGTCCGGCTCTGCGCGTCCAGCAGGCCGCGGAATACCCCGGGGAAGGCCAGCACGTTGTTGATCTGGTTGGGGTAGTCACTCCGCCCGGTGGCAACCACCGCGGCGTGCTCCCCCGCCTCGTCCGGGTCCACCTCCGGGTCCGGATTGGCCAGCGCGAACACGATCGCGTCGGGCCGCATCGCGGCCACGTCGGCCCCGGTCAGGATGCGCGGCGCGGACAGCCCGATGAACACGTCGGCGCCGCGCAGCGCGCCCGCCAGATCGCCGTCATAGCCGGCCGCGTTAGTGTGCCCGGCGACCCAGCGCAGGTTGTCGTCCAGGCCGGGCCGGCCGGCGGACAGGGCACCGCGATCATCGCAGACGACCACGTCGGACGCGCCCGAGGCGAGCAGCAGCCGCAGTACCGCTGTCCCGGCCGCGCCCGCGCCCGACATCGCGATGCGCACGCCGCTCAGCTTCTTGCTGACCACCCGCAGCGCGTTGGTCAGCGCGGCCAGCACCACGATCGCCGTGCCGTGCTGGTCGTCGTGGAACACCGGGATATCCAGCAGGTCGCGCAGCCGCCGCTCCACCTCGAAGCACCGCGGCGCGCTGATGTCCTCCAGGTTGATCCCGCCGAAGCCGGGCGCGATCACCTGCACGGTGCGCACGATCTCGTCGGTGTCCTGGGTGTCCAGGCATACCGGCCAGGCGTCGATCCCGGCGAACCGCTTGAACAGCGCGGCCTTGCCCTCCATGACCGGCAGCGCCGCGTACGGGCCGATGTTGCCCAGGCCGAGGACGGCGGACCCGTCGGTGACCACCGCGACGCTGTTCCGCTTGACGGTCAGCCGCCGCGCGTCCTCGGGGTTGCGGGCGATGGCCATGGACACCCGGGCCACGCCCGGGGTGTAGGCCATCGACAGGTCGTCCCGGTTGCGCAGCGGCACCTTGACCGAGGTCTCGATCTTGCCGCCCAGGTGCACCAGGAAGGTCCGGTCGCTGACCTTGGCCACGGTGACCCCGGGCACGGCACCCAGCGCGGCCACGATCCCATCGGCGTGATCCGTGTCCCGGGCGGCGCAGGTGAGGTCCACCCGGAGCCGTTCGTGCCCGATCGGGGCCACGTCCACTGCGGTGACCGCGCCGCCCGCGTGTTCCACCGCGTGGGTGAGCTCGCTGACCGCGCGCCCGCGCGACGGCACCTCGAGCCGCACGGTGATCGAATACGACACGCTCGGCGCTACCGACACGTCTCTCCCTGCCTTCCGCCCGGCCTGGGGCAGCGTGCACCGCCGTGGTGCAGGACTCAATCGTGCCACCACGGCCCAGGTGATCCAGCCAGCCCCTGGCGCGTACCCTGCAGGTGTGCGCAACGCAGGAGCATCCGTCGGCCAGACCGGGCTGACCACCCCGGCCCAGCCGGCCCAGCCGCCCAGCCAGCCCAGCCGGACATCGACGTCGCCCGGCTCCGGGTGGCCATCGCCCGGGTGTCGCGCAGCCTGCGCCGGCACGACCTGGCCGGGCTCACGCCGACCCAGCTGTCCGCGCTGGCCACCGTGGACCGGGACGGCCCGTTGCGCCTCGGCGACCTGGCGGCCGCCGAGAAGATCGCCCCCTCGACGCTGACCCGCATGGTCACCGTGCTGGAGGAGCACGGTTACGTGCAGCGCGGCTCCGTGCCCGGGGACGCCCGGGCCAGCACCCTGGCGGTGACCCCGGCCGGGCACACGATCCTGGAGCGGATCAGGCAGGATACCGCCACGCAGCTGGCGGACAGCCTGCGCGCCCTGACCCCGGAGCAGACCGCCGCGCTGGCGGCGGCCCTTCCGGCCCTGGAGCAGCTGGCCAGCGCCGCCCCGCCCGACGGCCGGAACCGCTAGGCGGTGCGCCGGTGATCCCGGGGGGCTCCGGGGGGTCGCCCCCCCGGGCTTATTGACCGGCGAGGGGAGGCCCGACGCAGGAGGGTCTCGCTGAGCCGGTGATCCCGGGGGGCTCCGGGGGGTCGCCCCCCCGGGCTTATTGACCGGCGAGGGGAGGCCCGACGCAGGAGGGTCTCGCTGAGCCGGTGATCCCGGGGGGCTCCGGGGGGTCGCCCCCCCGGGCTAAAAGAGCAGGCTGGACAGCGTGGCTCGGGCCTTGGCGACCCGTGAGTCCCCCGGCGGGAACACCTCGAACAGGCCGACCAGGTGCGCCCGGGCCCGGTCCCGGTCCGCCCCAGCCGTCCGCCGGATGGTACCGAGCAGCCGGTCGAAGGCGGCGTCCGGACGGCCCGCCGCCACCTCGACGTCGGCTACCCGGGCCTGCGCATCGACGTCCGCGGGATTCTCCGCGGCGGCCCGGCGCGCCTCCTGCTCGTCGTAGGAGCTCACCCGCCGGATCAGCTCCACCTGGGCCAGGCCCATCCGCGCGACCGGCTCCCCCGGCGAGTTCGCGAGCACCCGCTGGAAGGCCGCCGCGGCGGCTTCCAGATCACCGCGCTCCATGGCCTGCCGGGCCTCGTCGAACGCCGGGTCGCCCATCGGGCCGGGCGGGCCACCGCGCATCCCCGGTCCCGGCGCGCCGCCGGGACCGGCTTCACCCGGCTGGCCGTTCCCGGGCTGGCCCTCGGCCGGCTGGCCACCCTGGCCGGACTGCCCGAGCTGCTCGGCGAGCTGCATGACCTGGGCCAGGTACTGGCGGACGTGCTGCTCGGGCAGGGCGCCCTGGAACAGCGGCACCAGCTGGCCGCCGATCACGGCGAGGACGCTGGGGATGCTCTGCACCTGCATCGCGCCCGCCAGCTGCTGGTTCGCGTCCACGTCGATCTTGGCCAGCACCCAGGCGCCGTCCGCCTCGGCGGCTAGCTTCTCCAGGATCGGGCTGAGCTGCTTGCACGGGCCGCACCAGTCGGCCCACAGGTCGAGGATGACCGGTACCGACCGCGACCGGTCGATGACGTCGGTGTTGAACGTCTCTTCGGACACATCGATGACGTTCCCGTCCTGCGGGGGCGCTGCCCCCTCAGCACGGGCGGCTGCCTGCTGGGCCCGTTTCGCGGCCGCCTGCCGCGCACCCAGGTCAACGGCGCCGTAGAGCGAGAAGTCCCGCGGCTGCTGCATAACCCCTATCCTGCCGCATGCCGGCCAGTGATCGGCCGCCCGGCCGGCCACAGCCCGGCTGGCGGGGCTCCGCCGGGCCCGTGGAGCGCCGCCCCCTCAGCAGTGGTGCTTCGGTGGCGGCACGTCCAGCGTGGGGTTCCGGTCGAAGAACCCGGTCGGCTTCAGCGTGAAGCCGCACCGCGCCACCGGCATCACCGGCCAGTCCTCCAGCCGGGGGAAGTGCGTCGGGCCGAAGGTGTGCCAGACCACAACGTCCGTCCCGTCGATGTCCCGGTCGCCGGCGATGAACGCAGGCAGCCCGGCTCCCCCGGGGTGCTGGTTGACGTAGTCCCCCGCCGGGTACCGCTGCGCCGGGTCATACCGGGTGACCCACAGATGCTGGGTGGCGAACCCGGCCCGCGCGGCGACCGGCGACGCCGGGTCGCCCAGCAACACGGGAGACGCCTCGGGGCAGAGTGTGTAGCTGACCGGGTGGCCGAACCGGTTGGCCCGCTCGGTACTGATCACCCGCCAGGTCCGGCCGCGGGCACCGTCGGCCCGCCGCGCCGCCTGGGCCTCGGTGCGCAGCCGGGTCACCTGCTGCACTAGCGCGTTGCCGTACGGGTTGCCGGGCCCGATCGGCAGCCCGGCCACGTCCACCTCCTCGACCGCGTTGGCCGCCCCGTCCACGTCCATATCCAGCCGCGCGCTGAACAGGTGCTGGTGCGCGGGTGCCCCCAGGCCCGGCGCGACCTCGGTGGAGTGCGGGTGCGGGCCGCCCGGGTGGGCGGCGGTGAACAGCGCCCCGGTCAGCTTGATCTCGCACTCGATCGTCCCGTCCAGGTAGAAGTACCAGTAGAAGCCGTAGTCGTAGTTGCCGATGGTGGTGAAGAAGGACACCACCAGGCGGCGCTGCCGGCGGGACTGGGCTGAGCCGTTGAAGATGTCGGTGTGCTTCCAGAGGATGCCGAAGTCCTCCTCGTGGATGCAGACCGCGTTCCGGATGGCCCGCGGCTCCCCGCTGTCCCCGGTGACCGTGGCGTCCAGGTAGGTGATCTCGCCGAGGCAGTCACAGCCGAGCTCCAGCGAGTTGGCCCACTTGCCGGCCAGGTACTCGCCGGAGTCGAAGTAGGCCTGCCAGAACCGGAATTCCGGGTCGCCGTAGGGCACGACCATCTCCGGGATGGACGCCCGGTAGAGCACCGGCCGGTCCCGGCCGCCGTCGGCGATGCTGACCTGATGCAGGGTCAGCCCCTCCCGGGCGTCGAAGCCGACCCGCATCGACCACCCCTGCCAGCGCAGCAGGTGCCCGTCCAGGGTGAAGCTGGGCCCCTCCGGCTGGGTGATCTCGATGGGCCGCAGCGTGTCCCGGTGCGGCCCGCGCACCCGCGGGTCGTCGTAGTCGCCGGACTCCGGCGGCACCGGCAGCTCGAACTCGTCGATCAGCTCGATGACCCGCCGCTCGATCAGGTCCACATACGCGCACACCCCGTCCACCGGGTGCGCCCAGGCGTAGTTGTGCTGGTCGTCGTGGACGAACGCGAGCACCCGGACCAGCCGGCGGCCCTCCTCGCCCGGGAACGGGAACGACCCGGCGGTCAGCGGGCAGGCCCGGATCGTGCGCACGTCGTGCAGCCCCCGCCGGGCCATCGCCGCCCGCCAGCCCGGGTCGGCGTGCACCACCTCCTCGGCGGTGGCGAAGTCGGCGTCGGTGATCGGCAGCTGCCCGTCGGTGCGCGGGTCGAGGACGCGCCGGCTGGCCACCTCCCGCCGGGTGAGCGAGATCACGACGTCGGCGGACTCGCCGGTCTCCGCGTTGAGCAGGAAGGCCCGGAGCCGGCGCTCCAGCGCCTGGCCGGGGCCGGCGCCGAGCACCTCGTCCTTGGGCGGTTCCTCCAGCCCGTAATAGGCGAACCGCACCGGCCCGGCCAGCAGCCCGGCCGCGGCCAGGATGTCCCGCCCGGCCCGGTACTCGGCCGCGCTGGCCGGCTCGAGCGGGTGGGCCGGCACCGGGCCGCTGCTGCGCGCCACCGTGGTGGCCGTGTCCGTCATCGCTGCTGCCTCCCATGCCTAACGAAACGCGCCGGGCCACCGCCCCCGCACCGTCCAGGGTTACTCATCGGCGATGATCGAGCCAGCCCGCTCCCCCAGCCCGGGGTCGCGGCGGCTGAGCACCACCGCGTAGGCCACCGCCAGCACCAGGATGACCAGCGCCGGGTACGGGAACAGCTGTACGGCGCCGGCTGGCCCGGCTTGACCAGGTAGTACACCGGCACCGCGATGGCCAGCATGCCGAGGATGGGCAGCACCGCGTGCTTGACCACGCTGAACTCGTCCGGCCGGTATCTGCGGTAGTAGAACGGCAGGGCCAGGTTGGCCAGGAAGTAGACCACGAGGACCAGGATCGTGCCCATCGTCGAGGACTCGGCGAAGAAGGCGAGCGGGTCCATGCTGCCGGTGTGCCCGCCGATGACGTGGCCGAGCACCCAGATCAGGATGATGCCGCCGGCCAGCGCGACGAACGCGTAGATGGCGTTCATCGGGTGCGCCGGTCCGGGTGCACCTGGCCGAGCCAGCGCGGCAGCAGGCCCTCCCGCCCCGCGTTGAAGATCAGCCGGGACTGCGAGTTGGCGGCCGCGATCAGCACGCCCAGGGTGGAGGTCATCCCGGCGATGTACGCGAACGCGGCCAGCCACGCCGCGATGTTCCCGGACACGGTGATGAACGGGATCGGGGCGGCCGCCAGCTTGACCCCGCTGTAGCCGAACCCGGTGACCGTGGCGTAGGCGAACAGTACGTAGCTGACGACCATGAGCGCGATGGACAGGAAGACGGCGTGGGGCACGTGGCGCCGGGGGTTCCCGGTCTCCTCAGGCCAAGCCCAGCCCGGCCGAAGATCTCCCCGGAGGCCTTGTCTCGCACGTCGAGGGTGGCGCCGCTGGCGGGCCGCTGGAAGGCACCATCCCGGAACACCGACTCCGACCAGGCCTGCTGGCCCGTCTGCACCTGCTCCACCCCAGCTCACGCCTCAGCGGCCGCCTGCCGTGGCGTTGGCAAGCGCTTTCCAGTGGGGTGAACGTACCCGACCCGGCCAGCGCGCCCGCAAGACCCCGCCGCGCCCCGGATCACCCGGGAGCGGTGGAGGACCCGGAGGCACCGGCCCGGGGCGGTCAGCGGCGGTCAGCGGCGCGCCTGGATCCGTCAGCGGCGCGCCTGGATCCGTCAGCGGCGCGCCTGGATCCGTCAGCGGCGCGCCTGGATCCGTCAGCGGTGTAGTTCACCCCCCAATTCCGGGGGGTGAACTACACCGCTGATCCAGCGGGGGTGGTCAGCGGCGGCCGTGGGTGGTCAGCGGCGGCCGGGCTGGGGCAGCGTGCTGTCCCGCAGGATGACCTCGCCGGGGACCGGGATCACCCGGGGCTGGTCGGCCGGCTGCAGTACCAGGCTGGCCGCCATCTCGCCCATCTGCCGCAGCGGCAGCCGGACCGTGGTCAGCGACGGGTAAATGTCCCGCAGCGCGGTGATGTCGTCGAACCCGGCCACCGCGATATCCCCGGGCACATTCAGCCCGGCGGCCCGCAACCGGGCCAGCGCGCCTACCGCCATCACGTCGGTCACCGCGAACACGCAGTCCGGGCGCGGGCCGCCGGTGGCCAGGATCGCGCTCTCCCGGCTGGCCGACGCGCTGGATCTGGCCCGCCCGTTCCCGGCGGAGGTGGTCGGGGTCGTGGTGGACACCTACCACGTCTGGTGGGAGGCCCAGCTGCCGGCCGAGATCGAGCGGGCCCGCGGCCGGATCGCCAGCTTCCAGCTGTGCGACTGGGTGGACCCGCTGCCCGCCGACGTCCTGCTCGGCCGCGGTCATCTCGGCGATGGCGTGATCGACTTCGGCCCGATCGCGGAGAGCGTGCTCGCGGCGGGCTACGACGGCTACGTGGAGATCGAGATCTTCAATCAGGCCGTGTGGGATGCGCCCGCCGATGAGACAGCGGCCACGGTCCGGCAGCGTTATGCGGAACTGTTCGGCTGAGCCAGCGGATAACCGTTCGCCAGGTAGCACACGGAGTGCTACGTTATTCACATGAGTGATACGTCCGG
This sequence comes from uncultured Actinomycetes bacterium, assembly GCA_963837515.1. Lineage (GTDB taxonomy): Bacteria > Actinomycetota > Actinomycetes > Streptosporangiales > Streptosporangiaceae > RYN-230. The sequence goes on along the minus strand of CAWINT010000002.1, from coordinate 786,285 downwards.
TAAGCCCGCGACGCGTCCGGCAACCGCGCCGCGGGCGGCACAGCGCATCGGCATCCGTGAGCTTCGCCAGCACGCCAGTGTCTACGTGGACCTGGCGGAGAAGGGACAGACCGTGGACATCACCAACCGCGGGCGCCTGGTTGCCCGTCTCGTCCCCGCCGGGGACGCCGAGAGCCCGCTGGAGCGGCTGGTTGCCGCCGGGATCATCGAAGTGGCCGAAGACCCCGGAAGCCTGCTGGACGTCGAGCCAGCCCCGCCGGTGCCCGACGGCGAGCCGACCGCGTCCGAGATCCTGCTCCAGATGCGGGAGGAGGAGCGGTATTGATATACCTCGACTCCTCAGCCCTGGTGAAGCTGGCCATCACCGAGGCCGAATCGGCCGGGCTACGGGACTGGCTCGGTGAGCATCCGGATCTGGTCCGGGTGTCCAGTGAGCTGACCCGGGTGGAGGTGGTCCGGGTCATCTGGCGGGCCGCACCCACCGCGCTGCCCGAGGGATACCTGGTTACTAAGCGCATCGCGGAGATCGAACTGACCGATGAAGTGCTCCGGCGGGCGGCTGCCGTCAGACCTCCTTGGCTGAGCTCGTTCGACGCTATTCAGATGGCCTCCGCCCTGACCATCCGCGAGCAGCTGACCGCATTTGTCACTTACGACAAGCGCCTGCTCGAAGCGGCCGGTCAGGCCGGGCTGCCGACGGCCAGCCCGGCCTGAGAGGACGCGGGCTGGCCGGTGGCGGTCAGAAGGCCGGGGGCTCGGAGTAGTCGCCCCACTCCTGGCGCAGCGCGCCGCAGATCTCGCCCAGGGTGGCCTCGGCGCGGGCGGCGTCCAGCATCGGCGGGATCATGTTCGCGCCGGACCGGGCGGCCGCCAGCATCGCGGCCAGCGCGGCGTCCACCGCCGCCTGGTCGCGGGCCGTGCGGCGGCGGGCCAGCTCAGTGGCCTGGTCCCGCTCCACCTCGTGACTGACCCGGAGGATCTCCACCGGCTTGCCGACCGTCCCGGTGTGGCAGTTGACCCCGACGACCTTCTTCTCGCCCTTCTCCAGCTTCTGCTGGTAGACGAAGGCGGACTCGGCGATCTCCGCGGAGAACCAGCCGCTCTCGATGCCGCGCAGAATGCCGCCGGTCATCGTGCCGTCCGGGCTCATCGACTGGATCCGCGCGAAGACCTGTTCGGCTTCGTCCTCCAGCCGGTCGGTCAGCGCCTCCAGGTACCAGGAGCCGCCCAGCGGGTCGGCCACGTTGGCCACGCCGGTTTCCTCCATGATCACCTGCTGGGTGCGCAGTGCGATTTCGGCGGCCCGCTCGCTGGGCAGCGCGAGCACCTCGTCCAGCGCGTTGGTGTGCAGCGAGTTCGTCCCGCCGAGCACGGCGGCGAGGGCCTCGATGGCCGTCCGGACCACGTTGTTGTCCGGCTGCTGGGCGGTCAGCGACACGCCGGCGGTCTGGGTGTGGAAGCGCAGCCACTGGGCCCGCGGCGACGTTGCCCCGTAGTGGTCGCACAGCCACCGGGCCCAGATCCGCCGCGCCGCGCGGAACTTGGCGATCTCCTCGAAGAAGTCGATGTGCGCGTCGAAGAAGAACGACAGCCCGGGCGCGAACACGTCGATGTCCAGCCCCCGGGACAGCCCGAGCTCCACGTACCCGAACCCGTCGGCCAGGGTGAACGCCAGTTCCTGGGCGGCCGTGGCGCCTGCTTCCCGGATGTGATACCCGGACACCGAGAGCGGCTTATAGGCCGGGATCTCCCGGGCGCAGTACTCCATCAGGTCGCCGATCAGCCGCAGATGCGGTTCAGGCGGGAACAGCCACTCCTTCTGGGCGATGTACTCCTTGAAGATGTCCGTTTGCAGCGTGCCGTCCAGCTGGCCGAGGCCGGCACCCTGGCGCTCGGCCGCCGCCAGGTACATGCAGAACACCGGGACCGCGGGGCCGCTGATCGTCATCGACGTGGTGACGTCGGCCAGCGGGATGCCACCGAACAGCACGTCCATGTCCGCCGCGGAATCGATGGCCACCCCGCAGTGGCCGACCTCGCCGCGCGACCGCGGGTCGTCAGAGTCCCGGCCCATCAGCGTGGGCATGTCGAAGGCGACCGACAGCCCGGTGCCGCCCGCGCCGAGCAGCATCTTGTACCGCTCGTTGGTCTGCCGGGCGTTACCGAACCCGGAGAACTGCCGGATCGTCCAGGGCCGGCCGCGGTACCCGGCCGGGTACAGGCCACGGGTGAACGGGTACTCCCCTGGCCAGCCGATGCGGTCAAATCCCGGCACGGCTGAGCCCGGGGGCGGCCCGTAGACCGGGTCCAGCTCCAGCCCGGACAGCGTGCTGAAGTCAGCGTCCCGGACCCGCGCCTGCGCGAACCGGTGCTGCCAGCGTTCCCGGCCCGCCGCCCGGTCGCCGGCCAGCCGCCACCCGGCCTGCGTGTCATCCATGACCGCACCTCCCGACATGACCCACGCATCGATAGTAGGACGTCCAACTATCTCCGCGCGAGCCGCCCCGGCGTTGCCTGGCCAGCGGCAGGTCAGCCACTCGTGCGGGCCATCGGCCGGGGCGCCGCTGCCACGCCGTGAGGGCACGGCATCAGCCGGGGGCGCGGTCGGCCTGTCCCGGCGGCCCCGCGGGCGGGGCCGCGGCGGCGAGCGGGAGCAGGCCGGCCAGAATCCGGGTCATCGCCCGCCGGAACACCGGTTCAGCCGGGGTGGCCGCGCCGGCGGCGGGCTGGTCGGCGAGCGCCGCCGCCAGGTACGGGTAGTGCCCGGCCGCCGCGATCCCCAGCAGGTAACCGGCCAGCGAGCGCTGCCACGCCGCGATGCCCGGCCCGCCCGCCCGCTGGCCAAGCTCGGCCTGCGCGAACGTCCGCACCGCGCCGGAGATCAGCCCAACCGTCTCCAGTTTGGCGGGCCCGGGCAGGTCCACGGCCGCCATCGCGGCCAGGGCGTACTCGATGAAGGCAATGGCGTTAGGCCCAGGCAGGGTCCCGGTGGCCGGGACGTCGAGCAGCCACGGATGCCGGTGATAGCCGGCCCGGCTCTGTTCGGCCAGCTCCAGCAGGTCGCCGACCGGGCCGGTGCCCGGCGGCGGCTGGTACCGCAGTTCGCCGTACGCCTGGTCGGCCATGAGCTCGATCAGCTCGTCCCGGGTGGCCACGTAGCGGTACAGCGAGGCGGGGGCGGCCCCGATGGCCGCCGCCACGGAGCGCATGGTCACCGCGCGCAGGCCCTGCGCGTCGGCCAGCGCGATCCCGGCCGAGGCGATCTCGGCCCGGCTGTGCTCCGGGGCGGGCCCGCGGGCCGCGCGCTCTGGGCGGGTCCAGATGCTCTGGCTGCGGGGCAGCTGCTGTTCGGTCATTTGCGAACAGCGTACTCAGTGATCTAGGCTGCTCAATAGCGAACAATGATCGCAGTAATGGCCGGCGAGCCAGCGAGGAGCAGACATGGCGGACAGTGCCGGGCCGGACCAGTGGGCCCGCACCTGGACTCCGACGCGGTACACGTACAACGGCGAGGTGCGGATCGCCTACGACCGGCTGGCCGGGGCGGAGGGAGACCCGCTCCTCCTCGTCATGGGCCTGGCCGTGTCCCGCTTCTGGTGGCCGGCCGGGCTGGGCCGGGCGTTCGCCGGCCATGGTTTTGCGGTGGCCCGGTACGACCAGCGGGACGCCGGGGAGTCCACCCGGATGCCAGACACCGCCGGCCACAACCCGTTCCTCGCGCTGGCCCGCAAGCGGAACGGCTACTCCGCCGAGGACATGACCGACGACGCCATCGCCGTGCTGGACGCGCTCGGCTGGCCGCGGGCGCACGTTTTCGGCGCCTCGCTCGGCGGGGTGATCGCCCAGCGCATCGCGCTCCGCCACCCGGACCGGGTACTGTCCGTCACCTCGGCCATGGCCATGCCCAGCGACGCGCCCGGCATCAAGGGAGCGCGCTTCGTGCGCTTCGGCCTGCTGGCCCGGCTGGCCCGGGCCAAGGTTCCCGAGGGCCCAGCTGGTGACGCCCAGTTCGCACTGCTGCTGGCCCGCGCGCTCGCCTCCCCCGCCTACCCGTTCGACGAGCACGCCGCCCGGGAATGGATCGAGCGCGAGGTGGACAGCGGCCCCCGGGACACGAAGGCGCAGAGCCGGCAGGTCGGCGCCCCGTGGCACGGCCCGCGGCTGCGCGAGCTGCGCCAGCCGCTGCTCGTGCTGCACGGCGACCGGGACCCTATCCTGCGGGTCAGCGCCGCCCGCGCCACCGCCGGGGCCGTCCCGGGCGCCCGGCTGGTGATCTTCCCCGGGGTCGGCCACGACCTGCCCGCGGCGCTCTGGCCGGCCATCGCCGCCGAAGTCCGCCAGGTCGCTGAACTGGCCGCGGCCACTCCAGGCTGACCGCCCGGCCAGCACCCGTGGTGGCCCGTCCGGCGCGGTGACCGCGCCCGCGGTGACCGCGGGCGCGGTCAGGAAATATCCCGGCAGGCCCAACCGGTCACACCCCAGGGCCGTCTCAAGGGAGGCACAGGCTTCGCGGGGGCGCGCCTGTGCGCCGACGGTCGCTCCGCTGGACGAAGGTGTGGTAAATCTGTGCAGACGCTAGCGGTGGACGCGCGCGGGGCCGTGGCCGCGGGCGACGCGATCACCCTGACCGGCCCGTGGAGCGTGGCGGCGGGTACCGCCAGCCGAGGGAGCTGCGTGGACAGGTTGCGCACCAGCGACCGCGCCGCGGTGGAGGAGCTATTCACTGCCTGCTATCCCCGGCTGGCGGGCTGGGTCCGCCGGCTGGTGGATGACGATGACACGGCGCATGAGATCGCCGCGGAAGCGTTCACCCGGCTGCTGGGCCGCTGGTCCAGCCTGGACAACCCGCAGAGCTACCTGTACATGATCGCCACCAACCTCGTCCGCGACCACTGGCGCAAGACCGGCCGGGAGCGGCGCGCGCTGCGCGCCGTCGGGGCCGGCGCCCCGGCCGACCCCAGCTACCAGCCCGCGCAGGACGTGCACGTGCGAGAGCTGCTGCAGGGCCTGCCGGACCGGCTGCGCAGCCCCTTCCTGCTGCACTACTACGCCGGTTTCCCGGTCCGGGACGTCGCCGTGCTGCTGGGCCGCCCGGAGGGCACGATCAAAGCCGACCTGTTCCAGGCGCGGGCGCGGCTGCGGGCCGCACTCGGGGACGACCATGACTGATCCGCACGACGAGCTGGACACCTGGATGAACGCCCAGGTGCAGCCGCTGCCGCCGCCGCCGGGCACGTTCGAGCTGATCAGGAAGCGGGCCCGGCGCCGGAAACTGACCAAGGCCGCCGCCGCGGCGGCCGGGGCGGCCGCGGTCGTGGCGGTCGTCGCCACGGTGCCCCGGCTGGTGATCACCCAGTTGCAGCTCGGGCCGAACGCGCAGCGGGGCGCGGCGGCCGGGGAAACCTCCTCCGCCGGGGCCGCGCCACGGCACGCCGTCACGCCGGCCACGCCGTCAGCCACGCCGGCCGCGCCCGCCCCCAGCGCCCTGCCACCCGCACCGCCGAACTTCGCGGCCACCTCCGTCACCTTCGTTGGCGCTGACACCGGCTACATCATCGGCCAGGCCGGCACGCCTGGCCACTGCGGCCCGCCATCCCCCGATATCTGCACCTCGATGGCGGGCACCACCGACGGCGGCCGGACCTGGCATGGCGTCACACCGCCGGTGACCGGTCCCCCCCGGGGATCGACCGGGGTCAGCCAGGTGCGCTTCTACGACACCAGCGACGGGTGGGCGTTCGGGCCCGGGCTGTGGGCGACGCACGACGGCGGCCGGCACTGGAATCAGGTCAGCACCGGCGGGCTGCGGGTGCTCACCTTGGAGACCGCCGGGCAGCGCGTGTTCGCGGTCTGGGCGCGGTGCACCGGCGCCGGCCGCGCCTGGGCCGCGGGCTGCACGTCAGCTGGGCTGTACTCGGCCGCCCCGGGCAGCGATCAGTGGTCGCCGGTGCCGGGGGTGGGCATCCTGTCCGGCGCCGGTGGCGCGGCCAGCGCGGCTCTCGTGCTCACCAGCGCCCGTGGCTACCTGCTCGCGCCCGGAGGAGCGCTGTACACCGGGCCGGTGGGCAGCGCGGGCGCGTGGCAGCCGGTCGCGGCGGCCGTGACGGGCTCCAGCGCCAGCACCGCGAGCGCGACCGCCAGCGCCAGTGCCACTGGCAGTCCCAGTGCCAGCCCGGGCGGCTCCCCGGGTCCGCTGCCGTGCGCGCCGGGCGCCGCGCAGGCCGACGGCCAGCCGTCGGCCGCCCTGCTGGCGGCGACCACCGCGGACGGCCTCGTGCTGGTCTGCCCGGGCCGCGGCACCGGCGCGACCCCGGCCACCAGGGTGTATATCTCGGCGGACGGCGGCCAGACCTGGCAGCCATCCGGCAGCCCCCCGGCGGCGGGCAGCGTCACCTCGGTGGCCGGCACCACCACCGGCACGATCGTGCTGGCCACCACCGCCGGCCTCCAGGCATCCCGGGACGGCGGCGCCAGCTGGATCGCGGCGGCCGGGGCCCGGCCCCCCGGCGGGCTGAGCTATGTGGGCATGACCACCCCGGAACAGGGAGTCGCCGTGCCCGCCGACGCAGGCCTGCACGCGGTGTGGTTCACCCACGACGGCGGCCTGAGCTGGCAAAGATCCACGATCCCCTAACCGGTGGGGGCCGGGGCGCCGGTGAAATCACCGGCCTCGACGCGCAGCCCGCGGAGCAGGCCGAACAGTTGCTCCCGCTGGGCCTCACCGAAGCCGCCCAGGCCGAACTCGGCCGCCATCAGGTCCTGGGTGGCCCGCTCCACCACCGCCCGGCCGGACGCGGTGATCTCTGCCAGCTTGCCCCGGCCGTCGGCCGGGTTCGGCCGGCGGACGACCAGCCCCTGGTGCTCCAGCCGGTTGACGATGTTGGTGGCGCTGGTCGGGTGCACCATCAGCCGTTCGCCGATGACCCGCATCGGCAGCGCGCCGCGGCGGCTGAAGCCGAGCAGCACCAGCGCCTCGTAGCGGGCGAAGGTGAGCTCGTGCGGCCGGAGCAGGCCGTCCAGCTCGGCGAGCAGGATCTGCTGGGCCCGCATGATCGAGGTGACCGCGGCCATCGCATCGGACCGGCCGAAACGCAGCTCCCAAGTCTGGGCGGCCCGGGCAATCGGGTCGAACGGCAGTCCGAGCGGCTTTGGCACAGGCACACGGTACCCGGGGGCGGCAGCCCGCCGCAGGCACCGGCCGGAGGCGCAGCCGGACCGGCGGGTAACTGGTAATTACCTAGCGTGACAATATGGTACCCATGAGTTATATTTCCTGTTGGGAGCGCTCCCAAGAACACGGCGGGGGTGGGTGTGCGGTCCAGCTATGGCACCACGGGAATGGCGCCCGTGCTCGCCGCGGGGGTGGGCGTCCGGCATGGCTGGACCTGGGTCCTGCGCGCGGCGAGCTTCCGCCTGGACCCGGCGGTGGCCGGGCGTGGGGCCATCGGCATCGCGGTCGCCCGGGAGAGTGCCCGGTCCGCGGTAGCCGACCTGCTGGGCGGCCTGGCCCCGCCCGCCTACGGTGAGCTGCGGGTACTCGGCCAGGATCTGACCACTCCCCAGGGCCGCGCCGCGGTGCGGCGGTACGTGGGCATCGCCCGTTCCCCGGCCCGCCCCCAGCCAGTACGCCGGGTACGTGGCGCGGTTGGCCGGGCGGCGCGGATGGCCAACCTGCCGGGCCACGACCGTGAGGTACTGGCCGCCGCGATCCTCGACCGGCTGGCACTGACTCCGTGGGCCGACGTGCCGCTCCGAGCCGCGCCCATGGTGATCGCGCGCCGCGCCCGGCTGGCCGCCGCCGCGGTGCACGAGCCGGAGCTGCTGGTGGTGGACGGGCTGCTGGACGGGCTGGCCGCCCGGGATGCGGCCACCGTGGCCGACGGCATCCGCGATCTCAGCCGCGACACCGCAGTCATCGCGATCGGCCGCGATCCGGCGGTGCTGGCGATGGCCTGCGACGAGGTGCTGACCCTGTCCGACGGCATCATCGTCCGCGATTTAACCCGCAGGCGGCCAGCCCGCGGCCTGGCCGCGGCCACCCCGGCCGTCGCCACCGCGGGAACCGGGCGGCCCGCGACACACTGCGCCGCGGGGCGCCTGCTTTAGGCTGCACAGAGTGAACTGGAACCTGCTGACCTGCGCCATCCGGCCGCATGTCCGCTATGCCCCAGCCGAGCCGGAGGTGCGCCGCCAGTTGCGGGCGGACACGGTGGCCGGCCAGGCATGGCAGTGCCTGCGCTGCGCCACCTTCGTGCCGGGACCGGCTGAGCTGGCCGGCCCGGCCGCGGATGCGCCCCGGGTGCGCCGGGACGGGGAGATCCGCAGCGCGTTGATCCTGCGGGTGTTCGCCGTGGAGCGATTCGCACGCGCCCTCGTCTTCGGGTTCATCGCCTACGGGATATGGCGGTTCAAGTACTCGCGCCAGTCCATCGAACGGACCTTCCACCGCGACTACCCGGAGATCCGCGACCTGCTGCACGAACTCGGCTACAACGTCAATTCCTCCGGCGGGCTGGTTGGCCTGATCCAGCACACGTTCGCCCTGGACCAGCGGACGCTGACCTGGCTGGCGCTGGCGGCCGCCGGTTACGCGGCGCTGGAGATCGTGGAGGGGGTCGGCCTGTGGCTGCTCCGGCGCTGGGGCGAGTACTTCGCCATGGTGGTCACCTCGGTCTTCATCCCGTACGAGAGCTACGAGCTCGTGGCGAAGGTAACACCGCTGCGGCTGGTCGCGTTCGTGATCAACGTGGTCCTCGTCATTTACCTCGTACTGAGCAAGCGGCTGTTCGGCGTCCGCGGTGGCAAGGCCGCTTACGAGGCCCGGCTGCGCAGCGAATCGGTCATGCAGGCCGCTGTCACCGCCGCTGGCGAGGCGAGCCGCAGCGAGGCGAGGCACAGCGAGGCGAGGCACAGCGAGGCCGTGTCCCCGCCGAGCCAGCGGTCCGCCGGGGGTTCCGGCCGGGAGGGCGTCCCCCCGGGATAACACCGCCGAGATGAGCTCGTCGGCGGCCGCGTACGGGTCGAGGTCCCCCGCGGCCACCCGGTCGGCCAGCTCGTCCATCCGGGCGTCACCTGGAAGCCCGCCCATCCGGCGGCGCAGCTCGCCCAGGGCCAGAGTGGCGATCTCGCCCCGGGCCCGGGCCTGACGCCGGCGCTGCCCCTCCCCCGAGGCCGCCAGCCATTCCCGGTGCGCGTCGAGCCGCGCGGCCAGTTTGTCGATGCCGGTGCCGGAGGCGGCGACGGTGGACACGATCGGCGGCTTCCAGTCCCCTGGCGCGCGCTGCGCCAAGGCGATCATCCCGCGCAGATCACGGACTGCTTCCTGGGCTCCCGGCTGATCGGACTTGTTGACCACGAACACGTCACCGGTCTCCAGGATGCCGGCCTTGGCGGCCTGGATAGCGTCGCCCAGGCCCGGCGCAACGATCACGAGCGTGGCATCGGCCAGCGACGCGACCTCCACCTCAGCCTGGCCCACCCCGACCGTCTCCACCAGCAGCACGTCGAATCCGGCGGCATCCAGCACCCGCAGCGCCTGCGGCGCGGCACTGGCCAGCCCGCCCAGATGCCCCCGGGTGGCCATGGACCTGATGAAGACACCCTCGTCGGTGGCGTGCCGCTGCATCCGGATCCGGTCGCCGAGCAGAGCGCCGCCGGTGAACGGGGAAGTCGGGTCAACGGCCAGGACAGCGACGCGCAGCTCGCGCTCGCGGTAGGCGGCCACCAGGGCGCCGGTGAGGGTGGACTTGCCCACGCCGGGTGCTCCGGTCAGGCCCAGCACCCGCGCCCGCCCGGTGAGCGGGGCCAGTTCGGCCATGATGGCGCGCAGTTCCGGCGCGCCGTTTTCGACCAGCGAGAGCAGCCGTCCCAGGGCGCGCGGGTCGCCATCGCGGGCCCGCCGGGTGAGCGCGGCCACGTCCCGGGAGCCGGACGGCCGTGCCGGGGCCTGGCCCGGCACGGCGCCCGCCGCCGGGGCCGACAGCTCAGTCACCCGCGCCCGCGGGGACCCTGAACAGCAGTGCGCTGCCCTGGCCGCCACCGCCGCACAGCGCCGCAGCACCGGTCCCGCCACCCCGCCGGCCCAGCTCGTGCACCAGGTGCAGCGCTAGCCGCGCCCCGGAGGCCCCGATCGGGTGACCCAGAGCGATGGCACCCCCGTTCACGTTGACCTTGTCCGGCCCTATGCCCAGGTCCCGCATGGACTGGATGGCAACCGCCGCGAACGCTTCGTTGATCTCGATCAGGTCGAGGTCCGCGACGGTCAGCCCGGCCTTGCCCAGCGCCCGCTGGATCGCCGCCGAGGGCTGCGACTGCAGTGTGGTGTCCGGGCCGGCCACCACACCGTGCGCGCCGACAGTGGCGAGGACGGGTGCGCCGTGCGCCGCGGCCGCCTCCGCGGACATCACCACGACGGCGGCCGCGCCGTCGGAGATCTGCGAGGAGGTCCCGGCGGTGATCGTCCCGTCAGCCGCGAAAGCCGGGCGCAGCGCGCTCAGCGCCTCCGCCGTGGTCTCCGGGCGGACGCCTTCGTCGGTGTCGAACAACACCGGGTCGCCGCGCCGCTGCGGCACGGGAACCGCGACGATCTCGGCCGCCAGCAGGCCGTCCTTGATTGCCGCCGCGGCCCGCTGGTGCGAGCGGGCGGCGAACTCCTCCTGCTCGGCCCGGCCGATGCCGAGCCGGGCGTTGCACCGGTCGGTGAGTTCGCCCATCGGCGAATGGTCGAGCGCGTCGGTCAGCCCGTCCCGGGCCATCGCGTCGAGCAGCTCCATCGAGCCGTACTTGTGCCCGGTGCGGCCCTCAGGCAGCAGGTACGGCGCCCGGGTCATAGATTCCATGCCGCCGGCCACCACGACGTCGAACTCGCCGGCCCGGATAAGCTGGGCGGCCAGCGCGATGGCGTCCAGCCCGGACAGGCAGACCTTGTTGACCGTGATCGAGGGCACGGTCATCGGGATGCCCGCGGCCACCGCCGCCTGCCGAGCCGGGTTCTGCCCGGCTCCGGCCTGCAGCACCTGGCCCAGGATCACGTAATCCACCCGGCCTGGATCCAGGCCGGCCCGGTCCAGCGCCGCTTTGACCACGATGCCGCCGAGGTCCGCGGCGGCAAAGTCCTTGAGCGATCCGAGCAGCCGCCCCACCGGCGTCCTGGCTCCCCCGGTGATCACTGCGTCCCGCATGGCTGGCTGTCCTCCCGCTGCACTCGGCCGACCCAGGCGGCTATGGCCCCGGGGCTGTATGCCACGATACCGAGGGACCAATCAACCGCCCAGACGGGAGGCGGCCATGCTGCTGCGCATCGATCATGTCGGGATCGCGTGCCGTGACCTCGACGCGGCGGTAGCGCGCTACGAATCCGCCTTCGGGCTCACCGTGGCCAGCCGGGAGGTCAACGAGGAGCAGGGCGTCCGCGAGGCGATGCTCCGGGTCGGCCCGGACGGCGCGGGCCCCAGCTGGGTCCAGCTATTGGAGCCGCTCGGTGCGGACACGCCCGTCGGCCGGTTCCTGGCCCGCCGCGGTGAGGGCATCCACCACGTCGGCTACGCCGTCGCCGACATCCACGCCGCCCTGGCCAGCCTCGGCCGCACGGAGATCCGGGCGATCGACCAGCGGCCGCGGCACGGCTCGATGGGCGCCTCGATCGCGTTCCTGCATCCGGCAGACCTCGGCGGGGTGCTGACGGAACTGGTCGAGCCGGCGGTGTACTGAACGGCCGGCGAACGGCAGCCCCCAGCGGCGCCGGGGAATGTGCCGGTATGTAACACTATGGATGAGACCAGCACTTTCGGCCAGGTAGTCACCAGCCGGCCAGCCCGGCGCTAATGGGCCGGAATGCACGGATCCATGGCAAGAGGAAACGAGAAGCCGCCGCTGATGCCTGCTCATTAGGAGTACGCTGCGAGGCACCGGGCTAGCGGCAGACCCCGTACCCCGCCAGGTTCCCGGGGCCGCCAGCAACGGCGTCCTGGCCCGGGGGCGCAACCTCTGCCCCGTGTGTCACCTGTCCCGCCCCGCATGTCCCCCCTCGTCTACCCAGGATCAAGCCAGATGCAGCCTGAAATTGACGCCCAGCTCAGCAACTTTTTCGAAGAAACTACCCCCCGCGAGTTCGCCCGGGTGATGCGCGGCTACGACCCGCATCAGGTTGAGGAATACTTCAAGCAGCTCGACGCCGAGCTACGCCAGCACCGGGAGCAGATTCAGGCACTGCAGCAGGAACTGTCCGACGCCCACCGGCAGATCCGGGAGCAGGAGCGCCCCACCTACGCCGGCCTGGGCTCACGTATCGAGCAGCTGCTCCGGCTGGCTGAGGAGCAGGCCACCGAGATCGCCCAGGAGGCGCGGTCCGCGGCCAACGAGCTGAGCGCGGCGGCCAAGGTGGACGCGGCCGAGATCCGGGCGGCGGCCGAGAACGAGGCCGGCGAGGTGCGGGCGCTCGCCAAGCGGGAGACCGACGAGCAGCGCGCCTCGGCGGAGCGGGAAGCCGACGCCATCCGGACGAGCGCGCGGCGCGAGGCGGACGAGCTCACCTCCACCACCGAGCGTGAAGTCGCCAAGCTGCGGGCGACCGCCGACCACGAGGTCGCGGAGAAGCGGGCCGCCATCGAGCGGGACATCGCCAAGCTGCGAACCACCACCGAGCGTGAAGTCGCCCAGCTGAAGGCGTCGGCCAAGCGGGAGCGGGACGAGATCCTCACCACCTCCAAGCGGCAGGCCGATGAGATGCGCAGCCAGGCCCAGCGCATCCTGGAGGAGAGCGAGGCGCAGCGAGCCCAGGCCGAGGCGGAGTTCGAGATCCAGCTCGCATCCCGCCGCGAGGAGGCCGAGCGGCAGGAGGCCGAGCGGCTCGCCGCGGCCCAGTCGGCGACCCAGAAGCTGGTCAGCGAGGCCGAGCAGCGTGCGGCCACCGCCGAGCAGCGGGCCGCGAAGGCCAGCGCGCAGGCCGAGCAGACCCGGCGTGAAGCGGACCAGCACTCCCGGCAGCTGGTCAGCAACGCGAAGAAGAACGCCGACCAGGTCATCGCCCAGGCCAAGTCCCAGGCCGAGCAGCTGATGGCGGACACCAAGGCCGAGATCGAGCGGCACCGCACCTCGGCGCAGCGTGAGGTGGACGAGCTGACCAAGCAGAAGGAGGGCATTTCCAGCCACCTGGCGCAGATCAGCCAGCTGCTCGGCACCCAGATGCCCGGCCTGGCCGATGCGCTCAAGCCCCCGGCGCGGCAGCCGGTGGGTGGCGGGCCGGCTCCGAAGGCGGTCGGCCCGGCGCCCGGGAACGCGCCCGGGAACGCGCCTGGCAGCTCGCCACGGGTCAGCAACCCGGCCGCAGCCACCCAGGCCGCCTCGGCGCCGCGCCAGGCCCCGGCCGCGCCGGCGCCTGGCGCCCCGGCAGCCAAGCAGCCGGTCTCGGCCAAGGCCAAGGCGAACGACGACGAGTGGTGGACCGAGTAGCCAGCGGGCACGCACGCTGCGGGGCCCGGCGCGACGCGCCGGGCCCCGCAGCGTTTCCGCGTCAGCCCATCAAGGTCTGGCCCCCGTCGAGGATGAGCACCTGACCGGTCATGTATGAGGAGGCCTCGCTGGCCAGGAAGACCGCCGCCCCGGACATCTCCTCCGGCCGGGCCCAGCGGCGCATCGGCACCGTAGCCACGGTAGCCGGGCCGGCCGTCTCGTCTTCCCACAGGTTGCGGTTCAGCTCGGTCGCGGTCCACCCGGGGCACAGCGCGTTCACCCGGACGCCGTTCGCGGCCCACTCCACCGCAAGCGACTTGGTCAGTGAGATGAGCGCGGCCTTGGCCGCACCGTAAGGCGACAGGAACGGTGCGGCGCTCACACCGGCCACCGAGGCGACGTTGATCACCGATCCGCCACCCCGCTCCACCAGGTGCGGGCCAACCGCGTAGCACACGTACATGGCCGAGTTCAGGTTGAGCTGGATCAGCTTGTCCCAGCCGGTCAGCCGCAGGTCCAGGAACGGCACCATGAAGCTGGATCCCCCGGCGTTGTTCACCACGATGTCAATCCAGCCGAGCCGGTCGATGGCAGCGGCTACGGCCGCGGCCACCGGCTCCTGACCAGTGACGTCGGCCGGCAGGATGATCGCTTTGCGGCCCAGCGCGTCGATTTGCTCGGCCGTGTCCGCCAGCCCCTCCTCGGTCCGTGCCACGAGCGCCACGTCGGCGCCGGCGCTGGCCAGCGCTACCGCGATCACCTGGCCTATCCCGCGCGAGGCACCGGTTACGAAAGCCTTCCGGCCAGTCAGGTCGAAGAGTGGCATGCTTAGCCCTTCCACTCGGTCGGCAGTGGGACAGCGGCCGGGTTGACCCGGCGCACGATCTCGTTCAGCACGATGCGGACGTTCGGCTCGCCGACCCACAGGTGCTTGGCCTTCGGCACCGCGACCAGTTCGGCCTGGGGCACCCGGGCGAACCGGCGGCGGGCCTCCTCCGGCCGCAGATAATCGTCGAGTTCCGGGACGAGCACGAGCAGCGGCTTCCCGGAGGCGGCCCAGGCGTCGAGGTCGGCGTCGGTCGCCCGGTGCAGCGCCGGCGAGAGCAGGACCGCCCCCGCCACAGCCGGGTCGTTGCCCCACATGAGTGCCAGCTCGGTGCCGAAGGACCAGCCGACCAGCCATCGCTCGGGCAGGCCCGCAGCCACCGACCAGGCGATGGCCGCAGCCACGTCGTGCCGTTCCGCTTGACCGTCGCCGAACTCGCCATGGCTGCGGCCGTGGTCGGAGGCGGTCCCCCGGGTGTTGAACCGCAACACCGCGAGATCAGCCAGGGCGGGCAGCCGGTTGGACGCCTTGCGCAGGATGTGACTGTCCATCATGCCGCCGTGGGTGGGCAGCGGATGCAGGCAGATCAGCGCCGCCACCGGCTCCCGGCTGACCGGCCGGGCCAGCTCGCCGACCAGGTCCAGGCCGTCGTCGGTGTGCAGGGTAACCGGTTCCCGGCGGGCTGGCAGCACCGTGCTCGCCCTGATCTCACTCATCTACAGCCCTTCACGATCTCACCGGCCCACCCGGCGCCCCGGGGGCCGTTGCAGCCGCCGCTGCCAGCACGGATGGTGCCAGTGACGGCGCTCGCTGGGCCCGGGGGACTGAGTCGGCCAGGCCACGACATGCGCCAGGCCGGGGAGGATTTCCTGATCACATCCGGGGCAGCGATAGCTCTTGAGAGATGCTGCCCCTGGCACCAGGCGGACCACCCAGTCCCCGTCCGGCCAGGATTCGTGGTGCTCCGGGCCGAGCGGCAGGCCACCGCCCCCGCCCGCCGCCGGCCCGGGTGGCCCTCCCCGGCCGCGCCGCGGGACCCCGTCCGGCAGGCGCCGGGCCCGGCGCGGGCTCATGGCCGGAAGCTTCCCATGGCGGTGACCCTACCGGCCGGCCGCAAGCGTTCTCATCGGGGCGGCCGTCGCCGCGGTGGCAGTACCCGCGGCCCGGGCGGCCGTCGGTCCGCGATGACAGGAATGGGCTGGGCAATATCATCCGCCGCTTCCACCCGCTCGTGGAAATTCCCCGCGGAGCAGGGTGACCGCACGTATACCGGCCGCTCTCGGCCACCTCTGGCGCCGCGTCCGGCGAGGTAGCACGGCGAACGGCGAGGCCGGGCCGGCGCTGGTTTCCGGCGCGCTCCCCTCAGCAGGCCGGCCGCGCGGCTGCGCAGGCTCCTGGTCGTGGCCGGCCGGGGGCTGCACCGCCGGCGGGCGGACCGGGGCGACCCCACCGGCCGCACCCCGGGCCGGCGCGCTGGCCGGCATTTCCCCGGCCGCGTCCTCGGCCTGCGAAGCCGCCGCCGCGGCCCGGACACGCTCCAGGAAGGAGGCGGGCAGCAACGGCGGTTCCACCTTCGCCGGCTTCCGGGCGCCGTTGGTGCCGCGCACCCGGCGGGGCAGGGCCGGGGCTTCGCCCGCCCCGCCCCCCGCCGCCGCGGTTGGCGGGCCTGCTTCCTGCGGGGCACGCTCATGCGGCAAGGCCGGCGTCTCCGCCGCCGTGTCGGCGGACCGATCCGCGGTCTCTGCGCCGGCGGGCCGGTCCTCCGTCCCTGACGAGCGCTGGGACGGCGGCACGCTGCTGCTTCTGCCCATGCGCAACCCCCTGCAGGCGTGGCGGGAACGCCTTGGCTGGCGTATAGCGGAGCATACGCGCCGTAACTTTGCAAGCAGATGACGGATTGTGACCGATGTACTGCTCAGCTGTTCAGCTCGTGGCCACACGACCGCCGGGCCTGGTGCCCACTTCAGCTACGAGGCAGGACCGCGGCTGGTTGTCCCCTCGCTCACCGCGTTTCGTGCTGAGCTGCCAGGTCATCCTTGGTACCTTCTTCCTCAGCATCCTCGGGATCGGCCGGGCGCGGCAGACGACAGTCGTGGACATCGACGACGGGCACGGCCCGGGCTGGGAAGCGATCCCGCCGCCGGGCGGACCTGCCCGGACCGATCCCGTCGGGAACTACAAGTACTTGACTGGCGGAACGGGGCCCAGGTGGACGCCTGGCCGGACCGGCGTCACAAGAAAATCCCCGGCCCTCCCGGCGCTGCTGGCTGAGGAAACCCGCCCTGGGCGGACATCGGCGACGACGGGCAGACCCATGCCCTGCCTGCCAGGAGGACTGGTCGTATGAAGCACAGAGTAGCGCTGGTGGCGAGCAAGACGCTGGCTATTTATGGCTTCGCCGGGTGGGTTTACATTGCGCTGGTGGCACTTGTCCACCCGCGCACTCTCGGGCTGCAGCTGACCCATTTTGCCCGCTATCCGCACGAGGACACGTTCGGGGAGGTGAGCTTCGTGATCTCGCTGATCAGCTTCTTCGGCTACACCTTGCTGCGCTCGTCGGGCCCGGAGAAGAGAGCATGACCCGGGTGGGCGGCGCCGCGGCACGGCACACCGCCGCGAGCAAGTCCTGCCGATGCGGCGGTAGCCGGGCTGCCCGGCCGTTGCGGGCTGCGCGGCCGTTGCGGGCTGCGCGGCCGTTGCGGGCTGCGCGGCCGTTGCGGGCTGCGCGGCCGTTGCGGGGTGCGCGGCCGTTGCGGGGTGCGCGGGAGCGGCGGCCGGGGGGCGCCTAGCGACGGCGCCAGCCTGCGTACGGTGCCTCGCGCCGCTCGACGTGGTTGTCGTAGTCGCGATGGTCGATCACCTGGCCGTGGTCGTTGAAGCGGAGCACCGTCACCCCGGCGAAGGTAAGTTCATGCCCCCGCTCCCGCCAGCTACCCCACCATTCGACTGCGGCGCGGTCGCCCGAGACGATCGGCTCACCGAACCAGCACTCGATGTTCTCCTCGGCCGGAAGGTTCTCGCCGAGATAGCGCCGAACGCCAGCCAGGCCGGAGTAAGGCTGCCCGAACGCGGGCGAACGGTATATAGCCGTGCCGGCGTAGAGCGCGGCGATGGCTTCGGCGTCGCGCTGCGGCCAGGCGCGCGACCAGGTGTCTGCCCAATGGCGGGCGGCGGTCTCGGCATCCATGCGGTGATTTAAGCAGAACGCTGACCGGCCGCGGGTGCGGCCGGCCGCAAGGCGGCCGGCCGCAAGGCGGCTGCCCGCCGTCGGCGGGAGCACGGCCGCCTTCAGCCTCGGCGTCTCGCAGATGCGCTGAGCTGCGAAGTCGCTGTCACCCGCGCACGCGGTCCCGCAGCGCTTCCAGAATCGGCACCTGGCCCTTGACCAGCTTGCCGGCGGCCCGCTCCAGGGTCATCCAGCCGGCCCGGTCCATCTCAGGGAATTCCTGGATCCGGCCCGAGCCGCGGGGCCATTCCAGAGCAAACGTGTTACTGCGGAACCCGGACAGGTCGAAGTCACCCTCGACCGCGTAAGCGGTGATGACCTTGCCGCCGGACTGCCGGTACTCGCCGAGGGCGAGCACCGTCCCCTCCGGCGCCGGGGATCCCATCTCTTCCTGGAACTCACGGCGCGCCGCGGCCAGCGGCATCTCAGCGCTGTCGTACTCCCCCTTGGGAATGGACCACGCCCCGTCGTCGCGCTTGGCCCAGAACGGGCCGCCCATGTGGGCTACCAGCACTTCCAGCGCACCGTCAGCGGCCCGCCGGTAGACGAGCAGCGCTGCACTGCGCTTCGTCATGTCGCACGCTCCCCGGGCTGGCCTGGCAGCGATCCTACTGAGCTCCGCCGGGCTGGCCTGCGGCCCGCTAAAGTGCACTGCGTGCGGCTCGTGATCGCCAGGTGCAGCGTCGATTACAGCGGGCGGCTCTCGGCTCATCTGCCGCTGGCCACCCGCCTCGTCATGGTCAAGGCCGACGGCTCGGTGCTGGTCCACAGCGACGGCGGCTCCTACAAGCCGCTGAACTGGATGTCGCCGCCGTGCCGCCTGGCCGAGGAGCCGGGCCGGTGGGTGGTGACCGGCAAGTCGGGGGAAACCTTGACGATCACGCTCGACGAGATCCTGAGCGACGCCGCGTTCCCGCTGGGTACCGACCCGGGGCTGGTCAAGGACGGCGTGGAGGCCCACCTGCAGGAACTGCTGGCCGCCCAGACCCACCTGCTCGGCGAGGGCTGGCGGCTGGTGCGCCGGGAGTATCCCACGCCGATCGGCCCGGTGGACCTGATGTGCCGCGATGCCACCGGCGGCTGTGTCGCGGTGGAGGTCGAACCACGCCGCGAGATAGCCGGGGATGATTGTCCCGAAGGCACTGTCTTGCGGGGAGGGACCCACGTGGCGGTGGAAATCAAGCGCCATGCCGGCATTGATGCCGTCGAACAGTTGACCCGATACTTGGACCTACTGAATCGCGACCCGCTATTGGCCCCGGTTAAGGGCGTGCTCGCTGCGCAGACAATCAAGCCTCAGGCACGAACACTCGCCGAGGACCGTGGCATACGTTGCGTGGTGCTAGATTACGACGCCATGCGCGGGATCAAGCGCGAGGGAACTCTGTTCTGAGCACCTTCCGTTCTGGGGGGCAGCGAATATCCAGCCTGCGCCGCGGTCTTCCCGCTAGCTGGCTGCGGCTGTTCTGAGCGGCTCGGCGGCGCCGCGTCCCGGCCTGTCCTGCGGAGGCCGCTGGGCAGCCAGGATGTCGGGCAAGTCCCGGCGACAGCCGGGCGCGCTGGCCTAGGATGACCAGGTTATGGGAACTGAGCAGGGGCCGGTACCTGGCCTGCCCGCACGTACGCCCGGGCTGCCTTCGCGCTCTCCCGGGCTGCCTTCGCGCTCTCCCGGGCTGCCGTCGCGCTCTCCTGGGCTGCCGTCGCGCTCTCCCGGGCTGCCGTCGCGCTCTCCCGGGCTGCCGTCGCGTGATCCCGGACCGTCCTCGCGCGGCACCGACTTGCCCACGCGGACCACCCGGACCCGCCCACCCGGCCGGCACCGCAGCCCGCACCAGCTGTCCGTCCCCTCCGACGCGCCAGCCCTGATCCTGGCCATCCCCGGCGCGCGGACCGCGGAGAGCACCGGCCTCGCCGCCGGGATCGTCGAGGTGGCCAGCCAGTCCTGCCCCGGCGTGGCCATCCGCGCGGGTTACCTGGAAGGGACCGAGGAGAGCCTGGCCTCGGTGCTGGCTGAGTGCCACAGCCCGCCCGGCCGCCCGGCAGCGGTGGTCGTCCCGCTGACGATCTGCCCGTACCCGGCGGTGGACGCGGCCGTGTCCGCAGCGCTCGCCGCCGCGCCGGTGCCCGCGCTGCGCGGCGCGCCGCTCGGCGTGCATCCGCTGCTGGCCGGCGCGCTGCACGCGCGCCTGGCCGAGTCGGGCCTGGCCCGCAGCGACCGGATCGGCCGGATCAGCATCGTCACCACGGCCGCCGAGGGCATCCTGGTCGCCGCCATCGGCCAGGATGCCGTCCCCGTGGCCGGGACGGTCGCGGTGCTACTCGCCGCCCGGCTGGCCGTGCCGGTCGCGGCCGCGTCGCTCAGCGACGCCGCCACCATCCGCGACGCGGCCAGCCGCCTGCTGCAGGCCGGGGTGAGCGGCCTGGCCCTGTCGCCGTGCGTCATCGGCCCGGAGATCGGCGATCTCGACCTCACCGTCCTGGCTGACGCGGCGGGGATGCGGACGGCCCGGCCACTCGGCGCGCAGACAGCCATCGGCCAGCTGGCCGCGGTCCGCTACGGCGCGGCCCTCCAGGACCCGAAGCTCGTCGGCACGTCGGGCTGATCCCCGGCCCCGCGACCGGCCCCGCGACCGGCCCCGGGGCCGGCCCCGCGAGCGGCCCGCGGGACCGGCCCGCGCCCTGCGGGTCACCGGCCCGCCCGCCACGGACGCGGAGACATCTCGTTGCGCCGTCGGTAAGGGTGCGGTTGCTCAACCCCGGGGCGCGGTGGCCTCCGGATGGGGCAGCGCAATCCCGGCCGCGGCGGCCCCGGGCAGCGGCGCGTACCGGGTGGCCTGGACCGCCCGGTACACCATCCGGGCGTAGACCAGGGTCCCGGGGATCTCCGGGTGCACGTCGTCGGGCCAGAGCAGGTTCGTCCGGTCCTTGATGATGTCGTACCAGTCCGCGGGCACGATACCCGGGTGCGTCTGGACGAACGCCGCCTCGGTCGCGTTGACCTGTTTGCTCCAGCTGTCCGGCACGTAGGTGTTGATGAGCACCAGTTTGCGGTCTGGGCCGAGCAGTTGCCTCAGCTCGGTCAGCTGCGCGGTCGTAACCAGGTAGTTCGTGCCCAGGCCAAGCACTACCACGGGGCGCAGCCGACCGGTGGCCGCCAGCCTGCGCACGATGGCCAGCCCGGCCGGCATCTGCCGGTCAGGCTTGGCGTCGATGTAGATCCCGGGCAGCGCCTGCTGCACCGCCATGGCGCTGGCCGCCATGACCGAGTCGCCAACCGCGGTGACCATGCGGCCCGGAACCGCCCGCTGCGCGGCCTGCGGCGCGGCCGCGGCGGTCGCGGCGGCTCCCGGCGAGGCGTGCGCCCGGCTCGCGGCGCTGACCCGCTCACCCCGGGCGATCTGCCGCTGCATGCCGGACAGGCTGGACGATGACCGGAAGGCGCCGCACCCAGCCAGGCACCCGCCGGCCAGCGCGGCGGCCAGCGCGGCGGCCAGCAGCGCCGTGACGGCCCGGCCCGGTGAGCGGCGCCGCGGCCCTGGGCGGGCCGCCCCGCCCACTGCCGTCACCTCCCCCGCCATTGGCGCCGGTTCCTGGTTATCGCCGCCGCACCCGGCCGCTCGTTCCTTTGGCAATTTCCTGTCCCCCCGGTCCACAGAACTCTTTCTCGCCATCCCGGGGCAAAGACAAACGCCGGGCCGGTAAATAACGGGGCAGGCTATATATTGTCCCGGGCCCGCCATAATGGCTATATTTCGGATCTCGCCGGGCACCCGGGCCGGGCGGCCAGCCGAGGCCGCTTCCGTCCGGGGTGGCCCGGGTTGTGCCAGACTGGCCGGGATGCGTGCGGCAGACAGCGGCTGGTGATGTCCCGGTCATGATCGCTGACACCACGCAGCCACCCGTCCCGCGGGCGGGTGAACCGGCGGTCACGGCGGCCCGGAACGCGGTCTACGTGGTGTTCATCGCGGCCGGATTCGCGTTCGCCAGCTGGGCCTCGCGCATCCCCCAGGTCCGCGCCGAGCTGCGGGTCACCCCGGGGGTGCTGGGGCTCATCCTGCTGTCGATCGCGATCGGCTCGGCCATCGCCATCCCGCTGTCCGGCCTGGTCATCGCCCGGGCCGGGGAGACGCGCACGGTGGCCGCCAGCGCCTTGCTGGCCGCGGCCGGGCTGGCGGTGGTGGCGGTCGGCTACACCCATGGCGTGCTCCCGGTGGCGGCCGGGCTGTTCGTCTTCGGCTTCGGCAGCGGCGCCTGGGACGTCGCGATGAACGTGCAGGGGGCCACGGTCGAGCGGGCAGTGGGCCGGGCCATCATGCCGCGCTTCCACGCGGGCTGGAGCATCGGCACCGTAGCCGGGGCGGCGGCCGGGACCGCCCTGGTCGCGGTGGGCGTCCCGGTCACCGCCCACCTGCTCGGCGCCGCCGCGGCGATCGCGGTCGCGGTCCCGGCCGCCACCCGGCGTTTCCTGCCCGCCCCCATTCCCGGACCGCCGGCGGCCCAGGCGGGGCGGCCAGCGGCCCGGCGGCGCCACCCGCTGGCGGCCTGGGGCGAGCCGCGGACCCTGCTCATCGGCGTGCTGGTGCTGTGCATGACCATCGTCGAGGGCAGCGGGAACGACTGGCTCAGCCTCGGCGTCATCGGCCGGTTCCACGTCTCCCCGGTGGCCGGCACGGCGACGTTCGCGCTGTTCCTGAGCGCGATGACCAGCGGACGCTGGTTCGGCCCCCGTTATGTCAACCGGTACGGCCGGGTCCGGGTGCTGCAGGCCGGCGCGGTCATCGCCCTGGCCGGCCTGCTGGTCGTCGGCTTCGGCGGGGCACTCCCGGCCGTCATGGCCGGGGCGGTGCTCATGGGGACCGGCGCCGCGCTGGGCTTCCCGGTCGGGATGAGCGCCGCGGCCGATGACCCTGCGCACGCGCCCGGCCGGGTGGCCACGGTCGCCTCGCTCGGCTACGTGGCCTTCCTGGCCGGGCCGCCGGCCATCGGCTTCCTGGCCGACCAGGCCGGCGTGCTGCACGCGGTGTCGGCCACCGGTGCCCTGATGGCGCTGGCGTTCGTGCTGAGCCGGGCCGCCGCGCCACTCAGCCCGGCGGACCGCTGACCGGCGCCCCCGGGCGCCGGTAGCGCAGCAGCACCACCTCGCCGACCGGGCGCAGCTCGGCCAGCGCGAGCCGGGCCGCCGGGTAGCGCCCCGGGCCGGCGAACCGCGGCGCGGCCGGGTCACCGACGAAGAACGGGGCAATGGCCAGCTGCAGTTCGTCCACGAGATCCCGGGTCAGCATCCCGGCGCCGAGCCGGGCACCGGCCTCCACGAACAGCCGCCGCACGCCCCGGCCGGCCAGATCGGCGAGCATGGTCTCCAGCCGCGGCGGGTCGCCCGCCCCGGCCACCTCGGTCAGCCCGCGCAGCCGCGCGCTCAGCGCGGGCACGGCCGGTGCCGCGGTGTACACCAGGCGCTGGGCCCGGCCGGCCAGGGTGAAGAACCGGGCCCTGGGGTCGAGGTCACCGCTGGCCGTGATCGTCACCGCGGCGGGATCCCCGGGCTGGCCCCGGGCCACCCGCTCGGCTCGGCGCTGCGCCGAGCGCAGCAGCAGCCGCGGGTCGTCGCGCCGGATCGTGCCCGCGCCGACCAGGATCGCGTCGGCCGCGGCGCGTTCCGCATCCACCCGGTCCAGGTCCGCCTCACCCGAGAGCACCAGCCGGGCCGGCCCGGCCGAGTCCAGGCAGCCGTCCAGTGAGACGGCGCAGCTGAGCACGGTGTAGGGCCGTTCGGTCATCGAAGTGCTCCGGCGGGAGGCGGTACCGGCGGCGCGGACGCCGGCCCGCGCGGCCGGCGCCGGGCCGGGCCGGCTGATGCTTATCCAACGCTACCTGGGACGCCACGGGCGATGATTTACTGTCCGTAAAGGGCGCGACCGTCGCGAATACGGTAAATCGCGGGAGTTGCGCCCGGGTGGCCGACAGCAATTCTGGGTGACGGTGAGGGTAATGGACACGTCGGTGTGGACGCAGGACCAGGCGTGGGCAGCGGACACGTTCGAGACGGTCAACCCGGCGACGTCGGAGGTCATCGCCACGTTCCCGGTTCAGGGCCAGGGCGACGTGGACACGGCGGTACAGCGGGCCCGGGAAGCCGCGGCCTGGTGGGCGGCGCTGGGCTACGCGGACCGCCGCACCCGGCTGCTGGCCTGGAAGTCACATCTGACCCGGTACCAGGCCCGGCTGGCGGAACTCATGCACAACGAGACGGGCAAGCCGCTGGCTGACGCGCGGCTGGAAATCATGCTGGCCATCGTGCACCTGGACTGGGCCGCCCGCAACGCGCGGAAGGTGCTCGCCCCGCGCCGGGTGCGCAGCGGGCTGCTCGCCATCAACCAGGCGTCGCTGCTGGAATACCAGCCGCTCGGCGTGGTGGGAGTCATCGGGCCGTGGAACTACCCGGTGTTCACCCCGATAGGCTCCATCGCCTACGCGCTGGCGGCCGGGAACGCGGTGGTGTTCAAGCCGAGCGAGCTCACCCCCGCGGTGGGCGGCTGGCTGGTCAGCTCGCTGCAGGAGGTGATCAGCGAGCAGCCGGTGCTGCAGCTGGTGACCGGCGGCGGCGGGACCGGGCACGCCCTGGCGCTGAGCGGGGTGGACAAGATCGCTTTCACCGGGTCGGCGGCGACCGCCCGGAAGGTCATGGCCGCCTGCGCGGAGAACCTCACCCCGCTGGTGGCCGAGTGCGGCGGCAAGGACGCGCTGCTGGTCGGCGCGGACGCCGATCTGGACGCCGCGGCGGACGCGGCCGCCTGGAGCGGGATGTCCAACGCCGGGCAGACCTGCATCGGGGTCGAGCGGGTCTATGTCGCCCAGGAGGTGTACCACACGTTCCTGGACAAGCTGGCCGAGCGGGTGGCCGCGCTCCGGCCCGGCGACGACCGGGAGGCCGACTACGGGCCGATGACCATGCCCGGCCAGGTGGAGATCATTGAGCAGCACGTCGCGGACGCGCTGGCCCGCGGCGGCCGGCCGGTGGTCGGCGGGCTGGCCAGCGTCCGCCCGCCGTACGTGGACCCCGTCGTCCTGGCCGACGTCCCGGAGGAGAGCCGGGCGGTCGCCGAGGAAACGTTCGGGCCCACGCTGACCGTCACCCCGGTCCGCGACCTGGACGAGGGCGTACACCGGGCGAACGCCAGCGGGTACGCCCTCGGCTCAGCGGTGTTCAGCCGGAACAGCAAGCGGGCCCTGGCCGCCGCCCGGGCCCTGCGCAGCGGCATGACCTCGGTGAACTCGGTGATCGCGTTCGTTACCGTGCCGGCGCTGCCGTTCGGCGGGAGCGGCGATTCCGGCTTCGGCCGGATCCACGGCGCGGACGGGCTGCGCGAGTTCACCCGGGCCAAGGCGATCACCCGGCAGCGGATGCGGCCGCTGGCCGACCTGACCACGATGCGCCGCACCGACAAGGACCTGAACCGGGTGCTCCAGATGGTCACCCTGCTGCACGGCCGGCGCTACCGCTGAGCGGCGCCCCGCTCAGCGGGGTCCGGCGGGGAGTGGCGTGGGGGTGAGCGCCGGGTCGATGGCGGCCAGCGGCGCCCGCCCGGCGATCAGGTCGGCGGCCCGTTCCGCGATGGCGATCACCGGGGCGTTGGTGTTGCCGCGCGGGACCACCGGCATGACCGAGGCGTCCACCACCCGCAGCCCGGCCACCCCCCGGACCCGCAGTTCCGGGTCGACGACGCTGGTCAGCCGGCTCGCCGCGAGGAGTGAGTCACCGCCCATCGCGCAGGTGCCGACCGGGTGGTAGAGGGTGCCGAGGTCCCGGCAGATGAACTCGCGCAGCTCGGCCTCGGAACGCACGCCGGGGCCGGGGGCCAGCTCCGTGGCCAGGTGGCGGGCCAGGGCGGGGGCGGCGGCGATATCCCGTGCCATCCGCAGCCCGCTCAGCAGCGGTTCGGCGTCCTCGCTGGCGGTCAGGTAGGCCGGGTCGATGGCCGGCTTGTGCCGCGGGTCGGTGCTGCGCAGCCGGACCCAGCCGCGGCTGGCCACCGTGACCAGGGTGACCAGGACCGACATGGCGCGGACGGACGGGTCGGCCAGTCCGTTGCGCTGGAAAGGGACGGGCAGCGCATGCCACTGCAGGTCTGGGGCGGGCAGCGAGGGGAGCGTACGGCTGAACCCGCCCGCCTCGGCCACGTTCGACGTCAGCGGGCCGCTGCGGAGGTACCGCCAGCGAGCCAGGCCGAGCGGGCCCGCCTGCTCCCACAGGCCGGTCTCCTTGGGAGCGGCCCAGATGGCGGTGACCACCGGGTGATCGGACAGGTTGGCCCCCACCCCAGGGCTGTCCGCGACTATCCGCACCCCCTGGTCGATCAGCTGCTCGGCCGGCCCGATGCCGGACAGCAGCAGCAGGTGCGGGCTGCCGATCGCCCCGGCGCACAGAATCACCTCGCCGTCGGCCCGGGCCAGCTCCTCCGTGCCGCGGTGCAGGTAGCGCACCCCGGCCGCCCGCCCCGCCTCGATGAGCACCCCGGTGGCCAGGGCGTCGGTCCGCACCGTCAGGTTCGGCCGGGACATCGCCGGGTGCAGGTAGCCGTCCGCCGCCGACCAGCGCCGCCCGTCCCGCTGGGTGACCTGGTAGAAGCCGGTGCCGTCCTGCTCGCTGGCGTTGAAGTCCTCGTTGGCGGCGAGCCCGCATTCCCGGGACGCCTCGACGAACGCCCTGGTCAGCACGGATTTCCGCTTGAGGTCGGTGATGCTGAGCGGGCCGCCGGCGCCGTGGTAGGCGGAGGGGCCGCGGGAGTTGTCCTCGGCCCGCAGGAAGTACGGCAGCAGGTCGGTGTAGCCCCACCCGGCACAGCCGTACTCGTCCCGCCAGGTGTCGTAGTCCAGCCGGTTGCCCCGGATGTAGATCATGGCGTTGATGGACGAGGAGCCACCGAGGGTCCGGCCACGGGGCCACCAGAGCGACCGGCCCGCCGCCCGGTCCTGTGGCACGGTACGGAAATCCCAGTCGTACTGGGTCTGCCACAGCAGGTTCAGCGCCGCCGGGATGCGGATCTCGGCGGCGTCGTCCGGCGGCCCCGCCTCCAGCAGCAGGACCCGGGTACCGGGATTTTCGGTCAGCCGGGCGGCCAGCACACATCCGGCGCTGCCCGCACCGACGATGACGTAGTCATACATTCCAGACCCCAACGGGCGATTCGCGGACTAGCCGACCACCCTACCGGTGGAAGCAGGCCCCGCACAGCCGAGCGCGCTCCCGGCCGGATTCCGGCCGGGAGCGCGCTCCTCCAAGGCCACTGCGGGCACTGGCGGGCCCCCGAGATCCGCCAGGCACCAGAGGCAATGGCCGCCATGCCTGCCCGCGGCACTGGGCCGCTGACGGTAGTTACGCTTCGCTCTTAAACGATGCCACACCGTGTTTGATCTGTGAATACCCCAAGGTCAGAACATTGATCATCTGAGCAAAGTTCTGATCAAGTCCGGCCCGGCGGCGCCCCGGAACCGCTCCGGGGCCACCGCGGCGGGCGGGACGCTACGGTGGTGACCATGGCACGCGACCCCAGAGACGAGCCCGTGGTGCTCTCCCGCATCTACACCCGCACCGGCGACGACGGCAGTACCGCGCTCGGGGACATGAGCCGGGTGCCCAAGACCGATCCGCGGCTGGCCGCCTACGCCGACGTGGACGAGGCGAACACGGTGATCGGCACGGCCCTGGCCCTGGGCCGCCTGCCGGATGGCATGAGCGCGCTGCTCGCCCGGGTGCAGAACGAACTGTTCGACGTGGGCGCCGACCTGTGCACCCCGGTGACCGAGAACCCCGCCCATCCCCCGTTGCGGGTCACCCCGGACTACGTCGGCCGGCTGGAGCAGGCCTGCGATGAGCAGAACGCCGGGCTCCCGGTGCTGCGCAGCTTCATCCTGCCCGGCGGCACGCCGGGCGCCGCCCTGCTGCACCAGGCCCGCACGGTGACCCGTCGCGCCGAGCGCACCACGTGGGCGGCCCTGGAGACCCACGGCGGCTCGATGAACCCGCTGACCGCGCGGTACCTGAACCGGCTGTCGGATCTGCTGTTCATCCTGGCCCGGCGGGCCAACGAAGGCCACGGGGACGTTCTCTGGAAGCCCGGCGGAGAGCGCTGAACGGCCCGTCCGTGGGACTGTGTCAGCCGCCGGTCAGCTCGCCCGGCCCAGGTAGCTGCCGGGGGCGGGGGGCGCCGACTCCAGCCAGGCCAGGAAGCCGGTCATGGCCTCCTCGCCCATGGCGAGTTCCACGGTGCCCTCCCCGGCGGGGCCCGGTTCCCCGTCCGGGGTCCAGGCCAGCCCGTGCGCGCCCCAGGACTCCGCCGGCCCGCCTTCGCCCCCGGACGCGCGGGTGTCACTCCCGGCGACCCGGCAGCGCACCACCACCGCTCCTTCCCCCAGGCTGGCCTCCTCGGCCGTGTTGGCGGCCCGCCGGGACAGCACGGTCAGGGTGCGCCGGCTGAATACCTGGTTGGGACGGATCTGCAGGCCGAAGACCTGGTACCAGCGCAGCACGTCGGTCCGGTAGGCGGCGACCCCCAGCCGCCAGTTGCCGCCCGGCAGGCGCAGCCCGCATTCCACCGTCCCGCCGCCCCGCTCCAGCAGGTAACGGCGCAGCGTGAGGACGGCCGCCAGGAGCACGACCACGAGCAGGAAGCCAGCGAAGAGCCAGGCCGCGTCGAAGGCCAGCGCGTCGCTCATCCCGGCCCCCCGCGCTGGCCCTCGTCAGGACCCGTCGCCGGCGGCCCGCAGCCGCGCCCGGGAGTACCTCATCTCGGGTGATTCGGGCTGGTCCGCGGCGGCCTCGGCCAGCGCCGCGTCGAGTTCGGCCCGGACCGCGGCCCGGTCGACCTGCTGGCCCAGCTCGGCCTGCCGGGCCAGGATGGAGACCCGGTCGTCGTGCACGGACAGGAAACCGCTGCTGACCGCGGCCTGCACCGTCTCGCCAGAGGCGCCGTCCCCGCCGGAGGCCCGCTGCGGGTCGAGGATCTGGACCACCCCGCCCTCGGCCAGGATGCCGAGGACCGAGGGGTGCCCGGAGAGCACGCCCAGGTCGCCCTCGAGTGTCTTGGCGATGACCATGCGCGCCTCACCGGACCAGATCTCCCCGTCCGGCACGACCAGCGCGACCCGCAGCGTCACCGTGATCTCCCCTTCCGTACGCCGGCCAGCGGGCGCGCCACGGCGCGCTGGCCCCTCATCGCGCGCGAGCCGGTCACTGGCGCTCCAGCTCCTGAGCCTTCTTCTCCACGTCCTCGATCCCGCCGACCATGAAGAACGCCTGCTCCGGGTAGTTGTCGTACTTGCCCTCGGTGAGCGCCTTGAACGAGGCGATCGTGTCGCTAAGCGGCACGAACACCCCGGGCTGGCCGGTGAACTGCTCGGCCACGAACATCGGGTGGGACAGGAACCGCTCGATCCGCCGCGCCCGGCGGACCGCGACCTGGTCCTCCTCGGACAGCTCGTCGATGCCGAGCAGCGCGATGATGTCCTGCAGCTCCTGGTAGCGCTGCAGGATCCGGAGCACCTCGCGGGCCACGTCGTAGTGTTCCTGGCCGAGGTACTTCGCGTCCAGGATGCGGGAGGTGGAGGCGAGCGGGTCCACCGCCGGGAAGATGCCCTTCTCGGTGATGGCCCGGGACAGCGCCGTGGTCGCGTCGAGGTGGGCGAACGTGGTGGCCGGCGCCGGGTCGGTGTAGTCGTCCGCGGGCACGTAGATGGCCTGCATCGAGGTGATCGAGTGGCCCCGGGTCGAGGTGATCCGCTCCTGCAGCTGGCCCATCTCGTCGGCCAGCGTGGGCTGGTAACCCACCGCGGACGGCATCCGGCCCAGCAGCGTGGACACCTCCGAGCCGGCCTGGGTGAACCGGAAGATGTTGTCGATGAACAGCAGCACGTCCTGGCCCTGGACGTCGCGGAAGTACTCGGCCATGGTAAGCGCGGCCAGGCCGACCCGCAGCCGGGTGCCGGGCGGCTCGTCCATCTGGCCGAACACCAGGGCGGTGTCGTTGATGACGCCCGACTCCGTCATCTCGACGAACAGGTCGTTGCCCTCACGGGTGCGCTCGCCGACCCCGGCGAACACCGACACGCCACCGAAGTTCTTGGCCACCCGGGTGATCATTTCCTGGATGAGCACGGTCTTGCCCACCCCGGCGCCGCCGAACAGGCCGATCTTCCCGCCCCGCACGTAGGGGGTGAGCAGGTCCAGCACCTTGATCCCGGTCTCCAGGATCTCCGTCCGCGGCTCCAGCTGGTCGAACGGCGGCGGGTCGCGATGAATGGACCAGCGGTCGCGCACCTCCAGCTCCGAGGTGGGCACGTCCAGCGACTCCCCCAGCACGTTGAACACGTGCCCCTTGGTCACGTCCCCGACCGGCACCTGGATCGGGGACCCGGTGTCGCGCACCGGCGCGCCACGGACCAGGCCGTCGGTGGGCTGCATGGAGACGGCCCGCAGCGTGTCCTCGCCCAGGTGCTGTTCCACTTCCAGGGTCAGCGTCCGGGTCTCCCCTTCCAGGGTCACGTTGACCTGCAGTGCGTTGTAGATCCCCGGCATCGTCCCCTCGCCGGGGAACTCGACGTCCACCACGGGGCCGATGACCCGCGCCACCCGGCCGGTCGTGGCCTGCCCGCCGCTGGCGGCGGTGTTCTCGACGGTTGCGGTCATGATGGCATTCACTCTTTCCCTGCGGCACTTTCGGACAGCGCGTTCGCGCCGCCGACGATCTCGCTGATTTCCTGGGTGATCTCGGCCTGGCGGGCCTTGTTGGCCTCGCGGGTGAACTCCTCCAGGAGCTCATTGGCGTTGTCGGTGGCCGACTTCATGGCCCGGCGGCGAGCGGCGATCTCCGAGGCCGCCGCCTCCAGCAGCGCCTGGTAGATCCGGCTCTCCACGTACCACGGCAGCAGCGCGTCCAGCACCACCTGGGACGAGGGCTCGAACTCGTACAGCGGGACGGGGCCGCCGGGAGGCTGCTCCGTGGTCTCCTCGATGACCAGCGGGATGATCCGGCGCAGCACCGCGTTCTGGGTCAGCATGGAGATGAACTCGGTGTAGACGAGATGGATCTCGTCCACCCCGCCCTCGCGGGCCTGGCTGAACGCCTCGAACATGGTCTCGGTGATCTGCCGGGCGTTCTCGTGCCGGGGCACTTCGGAGAACCCGCTCCACGACTCCGCGATGTCCAGGCCGCGGAACTGGTGCCACCGGATGCCCTTCCCGCCAGCCACGTAAGTGACCGGCTCGACGCCCCGCTCGGCGAGCATCGCCCGCAGCCGCTGGGCTTCCCGGAGCACGTTGTTGTTGTACGCGCCGGCGAAACCGCGGTCGCTGGTCAGTACGAGGACCGCGGCGCGCTCCACCCGCTGCGGCTCGCGGACCAGCGGGTGATCGATGCTGGCGGACCGGCTGACCACCGCCTCCACCGCGCCGGTGATCTCCCGGGCGTACGGCCCGGCATCCCGGACCCGCTGCTGCGCCCGGATGATCCGGGACGCGGCGATCAGCTCCTGGGCCCGGGTGATCTGGGCGATCGACTGGACGCCCCGGATCCGCTGCCGGATCGCGCGAAGTTGGCCTGCCATGTACCGGCTCCCGCCTAATCCTGCTCGCCGGACCCGCTCGGGGCCGGCGCTGGCTGCGGCTCGACCCGGCGGTTCACCGTCTCCTGCCCGACCTCGCCCTCGCTGGCGGGCTCGGCCTCCTCGGAGACGAGGAGGCCGCCGCCGGTCAGCTCGAAGCCGCGGCGGAACTCCTGCACCGCCTCCTTGAGCGCATTCACGGTGTCGTCGGCTAGGTCCCGGGTCTCCCGGATCGCGTCGTAGATGCCCGGCTGGTTGCGCTGCACGTGGTCCAGGAAGTCGGCCTCGAACCGCTGGACGTCGTCCAGCGGCACGTCGTCCAGGTGGCCGTTGCTGCCCACCCAGAGGGACACCACCTGGCGCTCCACCGGGAACGGGCTGTACTGCGGCTGCTTGAGCAGCTCGGTGAGCCGGGAGCCGCGGTCCAGCTGGGCCCGCGACGCAGCGTCCAGGTCGGAGGCGAACGACGCGAACGCCTCCAGGTCGCGGTACTGGGAGAGCGCCAGCTTGAGGCCGCCGGCCACCTTCTTCATCGCCTTGATCTGCGCGTCGCCACCGACCCGGGAGACGGAGCGGCCGACGTTGATGGCCGGCCGGACGCCGGCGTTGAACAGGTCGGTCTCCAGGAAGATCTGGCCGTCGGTGATCGAGATGACGTTGGTCGGGATGTACGCGGAGATGTCGTTCGCCTTGGTCTCCACGATCGGCAGGCCGGTCAGCGAGCCGCCGCCGATGTCCTTGGACAGCTTGGCGCACCGCTCCAGCAGCCGGGAGTGCAGGTAGAAGACATCGCCCGGGTAGGCCTCGCGGCCCGGCGGGCGCCGCAGCAGCAGGGAGATCGCGCGATAGGCCTCGGCCTGGCGGGACAGGTCGTCGAACACGATCAGCACGTGCTGCCCGCGGTACATCCAGTGCTGGCCGATCGACGAGCCGGCGTACGGCGCGATGTATTTGAACCCGGCCGGGTCGGAGGCGGGCGAGTGCACGATGGTGGTGTAGGCCATCGCGCCCGCGTCCTCCAGCGCCTGGCGGACCTGCGCGGTGGTCGAGCCCTTCTGCCCGATGGACACGTAGATGCACTTGACCTGGCGGGCCGGGTCGCCCGACTCCCAGTTGTCCCGCTGGTTGATGATGGTATCGATGGCGATCGCGGTCTTTCCGGTCTGCCGGTCGCCGATGATCAGCTCCCGCTGGCCCCGGCCGATCGGGGTGATCGCGTCGATTGCCTTGATCCCGGTCTGCAGCGGCTCGTTCACCTTGCTGCGCTGCACCACCGACGGCGCCTGCAGCTCCAGCTGCCGGATGGCGTCCGCCTGGATCTCGCCCTGGCCGTCCAGCGGGTTCCCCAGCGGGTCCACGACCCGGCCGAGGAAGGCGTCGCCGACCGGCACGGACAGCACCTCACCGGTCCGCTTGACCTGCTGGCCCTCGTCGATCTGGGTGAAGTCACCGAGGATGACCACACCGATCTCGCGCTCGTCGAGGTTCAGTGCGACACCGCGGATCCCGCCGGGGAACTCCAGCAGCTCGTTCGCCATCGCCGAGGGCAGTCCCTCGACCCGGGCGATGCCGTCGCCGCACTCGGCGACGACGCCGACTTCCTCCCGAGACGCCCCGTCCGGATGGTACGACTGGAC
The DNA here is from genome assembly GCA_963837515.1 of uncultured Actinomycetes bacterium. GTDB lineage: Bacteria > Actinomycetota > Actinomycetes > Streptosporangiales > Streptosporangiaceae > RYN-230. Next base: position 753,551 of record CAWINT010000002.1, on the reverse strand, counting down.
GAAATCAGCCAGCGCGTCCCGGATCTCATCGGGCCGGATTGTCAGCTCCGCCATGGTCCTCGTGTCTCTCTGTCGTCCGGACCTGCGGTCCGGTTGATGGTCCGGTTGCCGGGCTGGCCGCCCGCTGGCTGGCTAGGTTCGGCGCCGGCGGTCAGGCCGCCAGCCGCCGGCGCAGCGCCGCCAGCCGGCTCGCCACGCTTCCGTCGATGAAGTCGTCCCCGATACGCACCGATATGCCCCCCAGCACACCGGGGTCAACCAGGATGTCCAGGTGCACCTGACGGCCGAACACCGCAGCCAGGGCGGCGGCGAGCCGCCGCCGTTCGTCTTCCCCGAGCGGTACGGCCACCCGCACGACGGCGATCAGGCGCTCCCGCCACTCCGCCGCCAGTTGTGCGTAGTCAATCAGGCACATTTCCAGACTACGTCCCCTGGGATGGATGACGGCCGCCAAAATGAGCCGCAGCGATGAGTCGCTGACCTTGTTCCCCAGCAGCGTCTCCACCAGCTGGCGCTTGGCGCTGCCGGGGGCCAGCGGATCGCTCAGCGCACCGGCCAGGTCCGCTGCGGAAGCGAGCACCCGGCCGAACCGGAACAGCTCGTCCTCGACGTCGCCGAGGTGCCCGGCCTCGTCCGCGGCCGCGGCGGTGGCCAGCACCGCCAGCTGCTCGGTGGCGTCGCTCAGGTCACGCGGCGCCGACCAGTGGGCCGCCGCCAGGCCGGCCACCAGGGCCAGCGTGGCCTGCCCGACCTTGTCCTGCAGCACGGCGCGGGCCAGCCCGGCCCGGTCGTCGGACGGGCGGCTGATGTCGGCCAGGGCCCGGCGCAGGGTCGGCTGCGCGTCCAGCAGCCAGGCCACGCTGAACAGCTCGTCCCCCAGCGGCGCGGCCACGCCCGGCTCGCGGACCGCGCCGGCCAGTTCCTCCCGGGCCCGGGCGAAGGACTCGCGGCTAGCTCCGCGCATGCTCGCCCCCGGCGGCGGTCTCCCGCTCCAGGTCCTCCAGGAACCGCTCGACGATGCGCCGCTGGCGGGCCTCGTTCTCCAGCGATTCGCCGACCACCCGGCTGGCCAGCTCGACCGCCATGGTGCCGACCTCGGCCCGCAGCGCGTTGATGGCCTGCTGGCGGTCCAGCTCGATCTGCGCGTGGGCCGCGTCGACCAGACGGCGGCGTTCCGCCTCGCCCTGCTGACGCAGCTCGGCGATGATCTGGGCGCCTTCCTCGCGGGCCTGCTCACGCAGCCGCGCCGCCTCCTGCCGGGCCTCGGCCAGCTGCTGGCGGTACCGGTCGAGCGTGCGCTTGGCCTCTTCCTGCATCTCCTCGGCGCGCTGGATGCCGCCCTCGATGGCGTCGGTCCGTGCCTGCAGAGTCTGCTGGATGCGCGGCATGAGGATACGCCAGAGCACGGCGAACACGATGAGGAAGGCCAGCGACCCGATGACCAGTTCCGGCCAAGAGGGCAGCAGCGGGTTGGACGGGGGCACTACGGGCGCCGCGGCCAGGTGCTTCATGGTCTGGTCTCCTTCCGGGCGTCCATCACATTCTCCGCTGTCCCCGGGCCGGTCACGAGTAGTGGAAGATGAAGGGGATCACAATTCCGATCAGCGCCAGCGCCTCGGTTAGTGCGAACCCGATGTACATGTTCGACTGGATCAGGCCCCGGGCCTCGGGCTGCCGGGCCATAGCCTCGACCCCATGGCCGAAGATCAGGCCGATGCCGATGCCCGGGCCGATGGCCGCGAGACCGTAGGCCACGGCGCCGATGTTGATGCTGAGCACGGATGCCGTGGATGCTGCGAGAACATGCGCGACGTCAAGCATTCATGCGTTCCTTTTCGATCGTGCCGGCCCAATGGCCGGCGATTATGGGCTCGGGTGCACGCCGGAATGGCGCTGTCCGCCGCGGCGCGCCGTAGCGGGCCATCTCAGTGTTCCGCTTCCAGCGAGCCGCCGATGTACTGGGCGGTCAGGATCGTGAAGATGAATGCCTGCAGCGCCTGGATCAGCATCTCGAACGCGGTCACCACGATGGTGAGGACGAACGAGGTCACGCTGAACAGCAGGCCGATGCTCAGGCTGAACAGGTACCAGGTGGCGATGGTGAACACCAGCAGCAGAATGTGGCCGGCGAACATGTTCGCAAACAGCCGGACGGCCAGCGTGAACGGCCGGACGATGATGTATTGCAGGATCTCCACCGGAGCCAGGATGACCAGGATCCCGGGCGGGACCCCGCGCGGGATCATGTTCCGGAAGTAACCGCCCAGACCCTGGTTCCTGATGCCCAGGTAGTTGTAACAGCCGTAGACCATCAGCATGAGCGCGGCCGGGAAGGCGAACTTCGACATCGGCGGGAACTGGGCGATCGGAATGATCTCCATCACGTTCATGACCCAGATGAAGAAGAACAGCGCGACCAGGAACGGCAGGAAGTTGTCCCCCCGCTTGCCCATCATCGGCCGGAGGATCTGGTCCCGGACGAAGGTGATGCCAAGCTCGCCCAGGTTCTGCGCGCCCCGGGGCACCAGCTCGGGGCGGGAGAACGCGGCCCAGAAGAAGCCGAGCACGACCAGCACGCAGACGACGGCCAGCAGCATGGGCTTGGTGAAGGCGAAGCCCCCGATCGTGAAGAACGGGGTGAAGATGAAACTGTCCGGGTAGCCCGGAGCGGGGTAGCCGCAGTGCGTCGAGGAGAAGATATGGCTGTTCTCCACCGTGCACTTGGTCGCGGCGAGCACCGCGATGTTACCGCCCAAGAGGGTCTCCTCCAGCGTCCTGCCGGCCGGCCGCGCCGACGGGCCCGACCTGCGTTCCTGTGCCGTCCGCTGCCCGCGGGGCGGCCACGTCATCCATGCGGGTAAGGGGAGCAGGGGGAGGCCGTCCGACGGTGCGGTCAGTCAGGGCCGACCGTACTTCCAGACGATTCCGCCGATCGCCACCACCAGCCCGGTCAGTGCCCCCAGCGGGAGCAGCAGCCGGACGTGCGTCAGGCTGGCTAGCAGCCAGCCGAGCAGGCCATAGACCACCATCCCGGAGATCAGGTAGGAAAAGATCGTCCACCCGGCGTTGTCCGGCGGCGGCCCACCACGGCTCCCGGTGGGCGGGCCGGGCGGGGTGGGCTCCGGGCCGTTGCCCGTGTCGGTGCCGCTGGTGACCGGGCCCGGCCGCCCCCGGCCGCCTGCCCGCCAGCTCATCGCGGGGCCCCTGGCCGGGAACGGGCCGGTGGCTGGGGCGCCGACGGGCGGCCTGGCTCGCGGGCCGCGGTCCGAGGTCCGGAAGCGAGAGATGCGCCACGCGTCACCGTTCCCCGTCCGGCTCCACGTACAGCATCTTCAGCCGCATCGACCACAGCACCTGGGCCCCGCTCCAGGCGAGGACGCACACGATGGCGGTCAGGCCGAACAGCTTCCCGTTGAACACGGTGGTGCCGCTGAACTTGGCCACCACGATCAGCAGCACGAGGATTTTGATGATGTAGCTGGTGAGCGCGGTGATCATCATGGCCTGCGGGCTCACCTTGGCGGCCCGCGACACGGCCGTGATGCTGATCGCGAAGAACATGGCGACCAGGGCCACCCCGAGGACCCCGCCGATCAGGCCTTTGACGCCGCCGAGGCCAGCAGAGAGCGCCACCATGATCACCGCGACGGCCGCCGTCATCACGGCAGACCGCCGGGCGATCGGGCCATAGCTCGCCAGCATCTTAGGTGGCTCCGGAGGGCTCGACAGGAGGACACTTGACCCGGGGACGGACCGGACCGCTTTCCGTGCGGCACCGGGCAGGAGCCCAGATGCCGCCGAGGCGGATGCCGACATCCGCCGGGTTAGCGAAACCTATCACGGGCCCCTCACTCGTCCTCGAGTGACTGCTCGTGAAAGATATCACAAGCTCCTATAGCTGGGCTTTACCAGGGGTGCGGCTGTGATGAACCTTACCCAAACCGCCCTTAACCCCCAGGCTGACAGGAAGACCAGCACTGTTCGCAATGGCGGAGGAACTACCCGCCGCGGCGGGATCTACCCGCCGGCCCGTGCTCAGCCGGGGGCGGGACGCCCGGAGTACCAGGGCGGCGCCTCACCGTCCGGCTCGCCGTCGGTGGGCTGACCCGCGCTGCCGGGCCGGGGGGCGTGGCCGGGCCAGGGACCGTGGCCGGGCTGGGGACCGTGACCGGGCCGGTAGCCGTTGCCCGCGCCCGGGGCGCCGGGAGTGTGCCCGGCCGCCGGGTAGCCACCGGGCCCGGACCGCGGGACTGCCGGCCCGGCCGCCGGATCGGGCACGCGGGGTACCGGGCCCGTGGGCTGAGCCGCCGGGCCGGGCGCGCCGGGCCCCGTCATCTGGGAGGGCGGCGGCTGGTGCGGGTCAAGAGAGCGTTGCTGGTCAAGGGAACGCTGCGAGTCAAGGGAACGGTACGGGGGCGGGGCAGCCAGCGATTCCTCCCAGGGCGGCCGCCCGGTCCGCACCGGCGCGGGCGCGCCGTCCGGGGTGAGGTAACCGGGACCGGCTGTCCCGACAGCAGCCGGGACGGAGCCCACGGCGACCGCGCCGGCCAGCGCCGGGTCCGGCCCGGAGGCGGCTCCGGCCGGGCCGCTTGGCTTCCGGCCCGGCCCGGGCCGGGCCCACCAGCGCAGCCGGGGCATGGACAGCAGGAGCAGCACCAGCACGCCCCCCACGGTGACGATGCCCAGGACGTACAGCTTGGTCCGCATGATCGACAGCAGCACCACCGTCCCGGCGAACAGCGTGGCCCACATGTACATGATCAGCACGCTGGCCCGGTGCGAATGCCCGATGTCCAGCAACCGGTGCTGCAGGTGCTTCTTGTCCGCGGCGAACGGGGACATCCCGGCCCGGGTCCGGCGGACCACGGCCAGCAGCAGGTCGGCGTACGGCAGCAGCATGATGGCGGCGGGCACCAGGAGCGGCAGCAACTCCGGGAACCGGTTAACCGTCCCGCCGTGGTGCGCGGCCGGGGCGGTCAGCGTGTTCGGGTCGAGGGTGGCGAGGCTGGAGATCGGCGCGTAGGCCAGCAGCAGCCCGAGCAGCATCGACCCCGTGTCGCCCATGAAGATCCGGGCCGGATGGAAATTGTGCGGCAGAAAGCCGACGCATATCCCGCCCAGCACGGCGGCGGCCAGCGCCGGGTCGTCCTGCTCGCTCAGCCCAACCCGCTTGGCCAGCGTGTAGTAGTACAGGTAGAAGGCGGCCGCGCCGATGGCGACGATCCCGGCGGCCAGCCCGTCCAGCCCGTCGATGAAGTTGACCGCGTTGATCGTCACCACCACGATCAGGATGGTGAGCACGGTGGCCTCGTCCTGGGTGAGCGCCAGCGTGCCGCCACGTGGGAGCGGCAGCCACGAGGTGGTCGCGCCGCTCCAGACCACCAGGATCACCCCGGCTGCCACCTGGCCGCCCAGCTTGGTGAGCGCGCCCATGCCCCAGCGGTCGTCCACCACGCCGAGGAGCACGAGCACGGCCCCGGCCAGCAGCAGCCCGCTGCCCACCCGGGTGCCCCGGAACACGGTGCTGAGCGGGTACATCCGCGAGGCCACCAGCAGGCCGGCGGCCAGCCCGCCGTACATCGCCAGCCCGCCCAGGGTCGGTACCGGCTCGGTGTGCACGTCGCGTTCCCGCGGCTGCTTCATGGCGCCGACGGCCATGGCGAACCGGCGGACCAGCGGGATGAGCAGGTAGGTCACGGTCGCGGCCACCAGCGCCGTCAGCCCGTACTCCTTCATCCCGGTTCACCGGCCACTCTCGTTGCCGCGTCCATTACTGCCCCACTGTAGCCGCCTGGCGCGACGCGGATGGTGCCGCGCCGTTCGGCTGCGGTCACCCGGCCAGGCTGGCGGTCGCGCAGGAGATCATCCCCCGGGACCGGTCCCTTACTCTGCCTGAGCCGCCACATCGGGCCCAGCCGCCACATCGGGCCCAGCCGCCACATCGGGCCCAGCCGCCACATCGGGCCCAGCCGCCACATCGGGCCCAGCCGCCAGGTCGTCCGGGCTCGCGGGCTCCTCTGGCTCGCGGCTGGCCGGGAACGGCCGCAGCGCGGCTTCGTCCCGCACGTCCACCGGGATCACCTCGCGGAGCTGCACCAAGCTGATCACCCCGGCCCGGAGCAGCCGCGGCACGGTGCCGGTCAGGTTGACGATGGTGGACGGCACGTCACCCGGGCCGGGCCCGCCGTCCAGGTAGACCCCGACCTGCTCGCCCAGCTGGGCGACGGCCTCGTCGGCGGTGGTGGCCGGCCGCTGCCCGGAGATGTTCGCGCTGCTCACGGCCAGCGGGCCGGTCTGCTTGAGCAGGTCCAGCGCGACCGGGTGCAGCGGCATCCGGACCGCCACCGTGCCCTTGGTCTCCCCGATGTCCCAGACGAGCGTCGGGCTGGCCCGGCAGATCAGGGTCAGGCCGCCGGGCCAGAACTCATCCATCAGGTCCTTGCCCATCTGGCCCAGATCGGTCACTAGCGCCATCGCCGCCCGCACCGTGCCGACCAGGACCGGCGGAGGCATGTCGCGGCCCCGTCCTTTAGCCTTCAGCAGGCGGTCCACCGCGACCGGGTCGAACGCCTCGGCCGCCACCCCGTACACCGTGTCGGTGGGCAGCACGACCAGTTCCCCGCGGCGCAGCGCGCGCTCCGCGGCGGCCAGGCCCTCAGCGCGCTGCACCGGGTCGGCGCAGTCAAAGCGGTTGCTCATGAGCGTTCATCCTCCCACCTTTGCGGCCCCGGCCAGACCGCGGTGACGAAACGGTCCCGGCCGGCCAGGTCCCGGTGATTGCGCGGATCGTGCCAGCCACGCTCCTCGGCGAAGACCCAGTACACGGCGGCGCCCTGCGGGGCGCCGTGTTCCACGGCCACCAGCCCGCCCGGCCGCAGCAGGCGGCGGGCGGTCCGCTCCACCACCCGCACCGCGTCCAGCCCGTCGGCGCCACCCCACAGCGCGGTCGCCGGGTCGTACTCCCCCACTTCCGGGGGCACCGAGGCCCCCCAGGGAATGTAGGGCGGGTTGCTGATCACCAGGTCCACGGCGCCGTCCAGGGCGGCCAGCGCCGACCCGAAGTCCGCGCTGTCCAGGGTGACCCGCCCGGCGGTGTGCGGCGCGGCGGCCGCGGACCGGTCGATGTTGCGCTGCGCCCAGTGGCGGGCCAGCGGGTCCACCTCCACCGCGTGTACCCGGGCCCGCGGCACCTCCTGCGCGATGGCCAGGGCGATGGCGCCCGAGCCGGTACCCAGGTCGGCGACGAGCGGCTCGCTCACATCCATGGCGCGGAGCCGGTCGATAGCCCAGCCGGTCATCACCTCGGTCTCCGGCCGCGGGACGAAGACGCCCGGCCCGACCTCGAGATCCAGGTAGCGGAAGTAGGCGTGCCCGGTGATGTGCTGCAGCGGCTCACGCGCCTCGCGGCGGGCGACCTCGTCCCAGAACCGGGGGTCGAAGTCGGCGTCCGGCACCCGGTGCAGCTCGGTCCGCGGCACCCCGTGCACGTGCGCGGCGATCTGCTCCGCGTCGGCCCGCGGCGAGTCCACCCCGGCCTCGGCCAGGCGGGCAGCGGCCACGGCAATTTCGTTAAGCAGCAAACTCATCACTGGCCTGGATCAGGTGGCCCGGCCCGGCCCGGCCGCGGGCGGGCGCGGCGGGACCGGATCAGCTGTCATCGGCCGCCACTGCCCGCCCGCGACCGGTCCGCGTCGGCCAGCGCGCCGATCACCGCGTCCAGGTCCCCGTCGATGACGTGGTCCAGGTTATAAGCCTTGTAGCCGACCCGGTGGTCAGAGATGCGGTTCTCCGGGAAGTTGTAGGTGCGCACCCGCTGCGAGCGGTCCACCTCTTTCACCTGGCTGCGGCGATCGGCGGAAGCCTGCGCGGCCGCATCCGCCTGCGCGGCGGCCAGCAGCCGGGCGCGCAGGATGCGCAGCGCCTGCTCCTTGTTCTGCAGCTGGCTCTTCTCATTCTGGCAGGAGACGACGATGCCGGACGGCTTGTGCGTGATGCGCACCGCGGAGTCCGTGGTGTTCACGCTCTGCCCCCCGGGCCCCGACGAGCGGTACACGTCCACCCGCAGGTCGTTCGGGTCGATGGTCACCTCGACCGGGTCGGCTTCCGGCAGCACCAGCACGCCCGCCGCCGAGGTGTGGATCCGGCCCTGCGATTCGGTGACCGGGACGCGCTGGACCCGGTGCACGCCGCCCTCGTACTTGAGCCGCGACCAGACCCCCGGCCCGGGGGCGCCCCGGCCGCCGGACTTGACCGCCACCGTGACGTCCTTATAGCCGCCCAGGCCGGTCATGGTGGAATCGAGGATCTCGGTCTTCCAGCCCTGCCGCTCCGCGTAGCGCAGGTACATCCGCAGCAGGTCCCCGGCGAACAGGGCCGACTCCTCGCCGCCCTCGCCCGCCTTCACCTCCAGCAGGACGTCTTTGCCGTCGCTGGGGTCGCGCGGCATGAGGTACTGGGTCAGCTGGTCCTCGAACTCGGCCCGGCGGCGGGCCAGCTGGTCCGCCTCGGCCGCGAACGAGGCATCCTCGGCGGCCAGCTCGCGGGCGGTGGCCTCATCGGCCGACGTCTGCTGCCAGGCCCGGTAGGCCTCGACCACCGGGGAGATCTCACCGTAGCGGCGGGACAGCGCGCGGGCCCGGTCCGGGTCGGCGTGCACGGCTGGGTCGGCGAGGGTGTGCTCCAGCTCGGTGTGCTCCGCAGCCAGCTCACTGAGCCGGTCGAACACCGTTGCCCTCCTCCGCCGAATGCGGGCTCCCGTGCCGGTGCCCGCTGGCCGGTCCGCGGTCAGGGGCCGGCGCTGATCTGTGCCCAAACCCAAAATCACCGCGCGGCAGGCGCCTGGCCAGGCCATGGCGCCACCGCACGGTGACCCGGGAAAAGCTACTTGGAGCCGGCGGCCTTCTTGCCGAACCGGCGCTCGAACCGGGCCACGCGGCCACCGGTGTCGAGGATCTTCTGCTTGCCCGTGTAGAACGGGTGACAGTTCGAGCAGATGTCGGCGTGGATCACGCCGCCACCCGCGGTGCTCCGGGTGGTGAAGGTGCTCCCGCAAGTGCAGGTCACTTCCGTCACCACGTAGTCCGGGTGGATACCAGGCTTCACTTCGTACTCCTGCCTCGGGCGGTCGCCGGGTCGCCGGGCGGATGAGCCGCGACGGCGTGAACCGGTACCGCGCTGGTTGTGGCGTGTGCCGCGCCGTTTCCGGCGCGGGTCCCGCGCCGGAAAGCGCGGTCCTTCAGTGTGCCAGACCGTGCAACGCCGCGCAGGGCCTGGACATTCCCCCCGGGCGGACCCGGCGGCGAGCCCGGATGGCGAGCCGGGCAACCCCCGTGACGGCCCCGCCCGGCGGGGCCGTCACGCCGGGGTTCGCCTAGTTCCGGTCCTGGCCGACGGTGGTCTTCTGGACGTGCAGCAGGAACTCGGCGTTGCTCTTGGTCTCCTTCATCCGCTCCATGAGCACCTCAAGCGCCTGCTGCGGCTCCAGCGCGTGCAGCACCCGGCGCAGCTGCCAGACGATCCGCAGCTCTTCGGGGGTCATCAGGATCTCTTCCTTACGGGTCCCCGAGGCGTCCACGTCGATCGCCGGGAAGATCCGCTTGTCGGCCAGCTCCCGGCGGAGCCGCAGCTCCATGTTGCCGGTGCCCTTGAACTCCTCGAAGATGACCTCGTCCGCGCGGGACCCGGTCTCGATGAGGGCGGTGGCCAGGATCGTCAGCGAGCCGCCATGCTCGATGTTGCGCGCCGCGCCGAAGAACCGCTTCGGCGGGTACAGCGCGGTGGAGTCCACACCACCGGACATGATCCGGCCGCTGGCCGGGGCGGCCAGGTTGTAGGCGCGGCCCAGCCGGGTGATCGAGTCCAGCAGCACGACCACGTCATGGCCCATCTCCACCAGCCGCTTGGCCCGCTCGATAGCGAGCTCGGCGACGGTGGTGTGGTCCTCGGCGGGCCGGTCGAAGGTGGAGTGGATGACCTCGCCCTTGACCGAGCGCTGCATGTCGGTGACCTCCTCAGGCCGCTCGTCCACGAGGACGACCATGAGGTGGCACTCCGGGTTGTTCTTGGTGATGGCGTTGGCTATGGCCTGCAGGATCATCGTCTTACCGGCCTTGGGCGGCGAGACGATCAAGCCGCGCTGGCCCTTGCCGATCGGGCTGACCAGGTCCATGATCCGGGTGGTCAGCACGCCGGGGTCGGTCTCCAGCCGGAGCCGGTCCTGCGGGTAGAGCGGGACCAGCTTGGAGAAGTCCGGGCGGTTGCGCGACTGCTCCGGGTCCAGGCCGTTGATCTTGTCCAGGCGGACCAGCGCGTTGAACTTCTCCCGGCGCTCGCCCTCCCGCGGCTGGCGCACCGCGCCCTCGATGACGTCACCCTTGCGCAGGCCGTGCCGGCGGACCTGGGACAGCGAGACGTACACGTCGTTCGGGCCCGGCAGGTAGCCGGTGGTCCGGATGAAGCCGTAGTTGTCCAGCACGTCGAGGATGCCGGCGATCGGGATCAGCACGTCGTCCTCGGTGACCACCGGCTCGGACTCCTGGCCGCCGCGCTCGCGCCGCCGGTTGCGGTTGCGGAACCGGTCCCGGCTGCGGCGGCGGCCCGACCCGTCCTCGTCGTCCAGCACCGGGCCGCGCTGGCTGTTGTCGCGGGAGCCGTCCCGGCCGCTGTTGTCCCGGCCGCTGTTGTCCCGGCCGCCGCCGTCCCGGCCGCTGTTGTCCCGGCCGCCGCCGTCCCGGCCGCTGTTGTCCCGGCCGCCGCCGTCCCGGCCGCTGTTGTCCCGGCCGCTGTTGTCGCGGCTGTCGCGCTGGCCGTCCCGGGACCCGCCGTCGCGCTGGTCGCCGGCGTCACCGCGGACGGCGTCGTCGCGCCGCCCGCCGCGGCGGCGGCCCTCGCGGCGCGAGCCCTCCCCGGGCTGGCCGTCGACGGACCCGCCACGCGCCGCCCCGTCCCCGGCGCCGTTCATGATGGCCGCGGTGCCAGCGTCGCTGCCGTCGGCCCGCGGCGGCTGCGCGAAGGCGAGCTGGCCGTCGGCCCCCTGGCCCGGGGCGCCGCCACCGGATCCGTCCCGCCGCGCGTCACGCGCGGTACTGGCTGCCTGCTGCGCCGGGCTCGAAGCCTGCCCAGCGTCGCCCGAAGCGGGCTGTGTCGGTGTGTCTGACTCCATGGCGTCCTGCTCACGGTGGCGGGGTGCGCCAGCTCCCGCGGGCGCGCCTCGCTGGACAGTGTTGTCGTGGGCCACGCTCCCGTTGCCGGCCGCCCGGCTGGCGGCGGCTCCGCCGCCCGGCTGGCCCGGGGCGCTGCCCTGCCTGCCCTGGATGGCCTCGATCAGCTGGCTCTTGCGCATCCGGCCGGTGCCGGTGATGCCCATGGACTGGGCGAGCCGCTGCAGGTCGGCCAGAAGCATGCCGGACAGCCCGGGACCGCCGCGGCGGGCGGGCTTGCCGGTCACCGTCTCACCGGCCGGGGCAACCGCACCCGACGGGCCGGCACCGGGTGGCGCGGCCCCCGGGCCCCCAGTCGCCGGAGCGGCCTGGGCCGCCGCCGCGGAGGCGGGGCGGACGGCAGGCTCGGCCGGGTAGCCAGGGGTTGCCTCAGGCGTTCCTGAGGAGCCAGTGAAGAGTTCGGTGGTGTCGCTCACGAGGGGTCCTTCCCAGGGAGCGGGCGTCGGCCGCGCGTGCGGCCGGTCGACCCGGTGTTACGGTCCGGCGAGTCGGCCGGACCAGATACTGCACTCATTGCTGTTCCCGCGCCATGCTGGCCCAGGTGGCCGCCCACGGTGCGTCCCAGTGCCCGGCCCGCGGTCGGCGGCCGCGGGGCCAGCCCGGGATCGGTTGCCGGGGCGGGATCTGGAACGAGTCCAGACCGCTGGGGTTGCCCGTCCCGGCGCTCCCCCGGTCCCCCTGGCCCCTCCAGTCACTCCGAGTTTGGCCTACGCGGAGGTGAGGTGGACATCCAGAGGGTGGACGGAACGCCACTGACCACGCCCGGCCGTACAGCCGGACGGGGGAGTAGCAGGCGAGCACCTGACCCCAGGGTGGGGTATCTGGTGCACTCGCTACCTTAACACTAGGAGAGGCCACGGCATTCCTTGGCAGTGGTCCGTGTGTCGTGGGGACCCTGGCCAGCCGTGCGGGACCAGGTCCCGCGCCGCTCACCTGAGACAACGGTGCTTCGGTGCCGGACGCAATGCGTCCGGGTACGCCTCACCGCGCGCTGTCTCATGAGTGCCCGTCCGGCCCGGCGGTCTGGAGGGTTGCGCCGTACCGGTCGATGTCCAGGGGGCTTATACGCCATCGGATACCCGTTTCCGCGGCAATTGAATCCACCAGGTCAGGACCGGGTTCCGCGTCCGCGACCAGAAACGCGAGCACGGACGGGCCGGCCCCGGAGACGACCGCGGGGACCCCGGCGGCACGGAGCCGGGCCAGCAGGTCCGCGGTCCGCGGCGCCGCCCCCGCGCGGTAGGACTGGTGCAGGTAGTCCTGGGTGGCGTCGAACAGCACGCCCGGCACCCGGGTCAGCGCCGCGATCAGCAGGGCACTGCGGGCGGCGTTGGCCGCGGCGTCCCGGTGCGGCACGGCCGCAGGCAGCACGGCGCGCGCCGTGGCCGTGGCGAGAACTTCATCCGGAACGAGAACCACCGGCCGGATCTGCTCCGCCACCGGCAGCCGCACCAGGCGGGGCTGCCCGGAGTCCGGGATCCAGGCGATGGTCAGGCCGCCGGCCAGGCAGGCGGCCACGTTGTCCGGGTGCCCTTCCAGGTCGGTGGCCAGCGCCAGCACCGCGTCGTCGGGCAACTGGGCGGCCCCGTCCGGGACCAGCCCCCGGGCGGCCAGGATCCCGGTGATGATGGCCGCGGCGGACGAGCCGAGCCCCCGGCCGTGCGGAATCGAGTTCAGGCTGCGCAGCCCGATGCCCGGCGGCTGGCCGCCGAGCCGGTCGAACGTGGCCCGCATGGCCCGCACCACCAGGTGCTGCTCGCCGGCCTCCGCGGTTCCGGCACCTTCGCCGGAGACATCGAGGTGCAGGCCGCCCTCGGTCACCCGGGCGACGGTCACGTCGTACAGCGACAGCGCGAGCCCCAGCGCGTCGAACCCCGGGCCCAGGTTCGCGCTGCTGGCCGGGGCGCGCACCACGGCCGGCCCGGCGCGCCAGTGCGACCCGGTCACGTCAGGCCCAGCGCGGCCGCGGCGGCCGCGGAGTCCGGCGGGATCGTGACCGGCGCGGGCGCGGCCGACACCGCCCAGTCCGGGTCCTTGAGGCCGTTGCCGGTCACCGTGCACACCACCCGGCAGCCAGCCGGGATGTGGCCCTGCTCCCGGGCCTGCAGCAGCCCGGCCACCCCGGCCGCCGACGCCAGTTCGCCGAACACCGCTTCCTTCCCGGCCAGCAACCGGTAGGCGGCGAGGATCTGCCGGTCGGTCACCGAGTCGATGAGCCCACCGGACTCGTCCCGGGCCCGCTCGGCCAGGCCCCACGACGCGGGGTTGCCGATCCGGATCGCGGTGGCGATCGTGTGCGGCGCGCGCACCGGCTCACCGCGGACGATCGGCGCCGCCCCGCTGGCCTGGAAACCGAACATCCGCGGGGCATGCGTGGCTCGCCCCGCCGCGGCGTACTGCTGGTAGCCCATCCAGTAGGCGGTGATGTTCCCGGCGTTACCGACCGGCAGGCAGTGCACGTCGGGCGCGTCGCCCAGCACGTTGACGATCTCGAAGGCGGCTGATTTCTGCCCTTCCAGCCGGTCGGCGTTGACCGAGTTGACCAGCGCGACCGGGTAGTTGGCGGCCAGCTTGCGGGCCAGTTCCAGGCAGTCGTCGAAGTTCCCGTCCACCTGCAGCAGCCGGGCCCCGTGCACGAGCGCCTGGGCCAGCTTCCCGAGGGCGATCTTCCCCCGGGGCACCAGCACCGCGCACGTCATCCCGGCCCGCGCGGCGTAAGCGGCGGCGCTGGCGCTGGTGTTACCGGTGGAGGCGCAGATCACCGCGGTCGCGCCGCGGGCGGCGGCCAGGGTGACCGCCATGGTCATGCCGCGGTCCTTGAACGACCCGGTCGGGTTCATCCCCTCGACCTTGAGGTAGACGTCGCAGCCGGTCCACCTGGACAGCACCGGGGCGGGCAGCAGCGGGGTGGCGCCCTCCGCCAGCGTGATCACCGGCCCGCCGCCCGGCACCGGCGGCAGCAGGTCCCGGTACTGCTCGATCACCCCACGCCACGGCAGGTACGCCGCGGCCGCGTGCGGTGCGCTCACCCCGGTGTTCACCGGCCGGCCCCGCGCCCCGGCCGGCCCGCCGCGGCAAGCGCGGACTTCATCCCCGCGTTCATTCGTCAGCCTCCCCCTCTACTCGCATCACGCTGGCTACTGCGCGCACGGTGTCCATGGTGCCGAGTTCAGTGACGCAGCGGGAGAGGGCGGCGTCCGGTGCCATGTGCGTCACGAGCACCAGCTGCGCGTCCTCGCCCCGGCCCTCCTGGCGGACCCCTTTGATCGACACGTCGTGCCGGGCGAACGTGTCCGCCACCCGCGCCAGCACCCCCGGCCGGTCAGCGACGTCCAGCGCCACGTGGTACCGGGTCAGCGACTGCCCCATGGGCAGCGGTGGCAGCTCGGCGTAGGTGGACGCGTCCGGCCCCCGGGTGCCGGCGATCAGGTTGCGCGCGACCGCCACCACGTCACCGAGCACCGCGCTCGCGGTCGGCACCCCGCCCGCCCCGGCCCCGTAGAACATCAGCTGCCCGGCCGACTCCGCCTCCACGAACACCGCGTTGTAGGCCTCGCGGACCCCGGCCAGCGGGTGAGCCCGCGGGATCATCGCCGGATGGGCCCGCACCGACACCCCGCCGCCGCGCCGCTCGCAGATGGCCAGCAGCTTGACCACCATGCCGAGCGCCCGCGCGCTGGCGATGTCCGCCGCGGTGACCGCGGTGATGCCCTCCCGGTACACGTCGGCGGCGGTGACCCCGGTGTGGAAGGCCAGCCCGGCCAGGATCGCGGCCTTGGCCGCGGCGTCGAAGCCCTCGATGTCGGCGGTGGGATCGGGTTCCGCGTAGCCCAGCGACTGGGCCTCCTCCAGCGCCTCCGCGAAGCCCGCGCCGGAGGTGTCCATCCGGTCCAGGATGTAGTTGGTGGTGCCGTTGACGATGCCCAGCACCCGGTGCACCGCGTCACCGGCCAGCGACTCCCGCAGCGGGCGCAGCAGCGGGATGGCCCCGGCCACGGCCGCCTCGTAGTACAGGTCCACGCCGTGCTCCCGGGCCGCCGCGTGCAGGGTGGCGCCGTCCTCGGCGAGCAGCGCCTTGTTCGCGGAGACGATCGACTTGCCGGACTTCATCGCGGCCAGCAGCAGCGAGCGGACCGGCTCGATGCCGCCGATGACCTCGATCACGATGTCCACGTCCGGACGGGTGACCAGCCCCATGGCGTCGGTGGTGAGCAGGGCGGCGTCCGCCGGGACGGCCCGCGGGCGGCCGAGGCGGCGCACCGCGACACCGGCCACCTCCAGCCGGGCGCCGGTCCGCGCGGCCAGATCGTCGGCCTGCCGGCCGAGCAGCCGGAACACTTCCGAGCCGACCGTGCCGCAGCCCAGCAGCGCCACCTTCAACGTGCGCATGACGAGCCCTTCATCCTTCATCCAGCCGGAGCAGGTCCCCGATCGTCTCGCGGCGCAGCAGCAGCCGGCCCGTGCCGCCCGAGACGGCCACCACCGGGGGCCGCCCCACGTGGTTGTAGTTGCTGGCCATCGACCGGCAGTACGCCCCGGTGCCGGCCACCGCCACCAGGTCCCCCGGGACGATGTCCGAGGGCAGGTAACAGTCCCGCACTACGATGTCACCACTCTCGCAGTGCCGGCCGACAATCCGGGACAGCATGGGCGGCGCGGCTGATTCGCGGGAGGCGAGCACGCAGGTGTAGTCCGCGTCGTACAGCGCGGTCCGGATGTTGTCACTCATCCCGCCGTCCACGCTGACGTAGCTGCGCAGGCCGTCGACGTCCTTGACCGTCCCAACCTCATAGAGGGTAACGGTGCCGGGCCCGGCGATGGCGCGCCCGGGCTCAACCGTCAGCCGCGGCATGGCCAGGCCCGCGGCGAGGCACTGGCCGCGCACTATTTCGTTGAGGTTCTGGGCGATGATTTTCACGTCCGCCGGGTCGTCGTCGCTGGTGTAGGCGATGCCCAGGCCGCCGCCGAGATTCAGCTCGCTGATCTGCAGCCCGTGCTCGTCGCGGATCGACGTGGCCAGGCCGAGGACCCGGCGGGCGGCCACCTCGAAGCCCTCGGTGTCGAAGATCTGCGAGCCGATGTGCGAGTGCAGGCCCGCCAGGTGCAGGCCGGGGCAGGCGAGGACGCGGCGCACCGCCTCGGCGGCCGCCCCCGAGGACAGCGAGAAGCCGAACTTCTGGTCATCGTGCGCGGTGGCCACGAACTCGTGAGTGTGCGCCTCCACGCCGGTGGTCACCCGGACGAGCACCCGGGGCCGGGCGGCCGGATCAGGCACGACGGCCAGCCCGTCCGGGCCGAGCGGGGGCTCGGTCAGGTAGGCGAGCCGGGCGATCTCCTCGAACGAGTCGACCACGATGTGCCCGATCCCCACCTGCAGCGCCCGGGCCAGCTCGCTGGGCAGCTTGTTGCTGCCGTGCAGGGTGATCTGCTCGGGCGGGACGCCGGCCTGCAGCGCCACCTCCAGTTCCCCGCCGGTGCACACGTCCACACCGAGTCCTTCCTCGGCCACCCAGCGCAGCACACCCCGGCTGCAGAACGCCTTCGCCGCGTAGAACACGCCCGCCTCGTCACCGAACGCCTGCCGGTACTCACGGCAGCGCTGCCGGAAGTCGTCCTCGTCGCAGACGAACAGGGGCGTGCCGAACTCCGCGGCGAGATCGCGCACGTCGGCGCCGCCGACGGTGAGCGCGCCGCCGTCCCGCTGGGCCGACCGGGGCCAGACGGCCGGCTCCAGCGCGTTCAGGTCGCGGGGCGGCGTCGGCGGGTGCTCGGCCGGCAGCACGTCGGCGTGGCGGGGGCCCGCGGGGTGAGCGACACGGCTCATCGGTGTTCCTTGCTGTCGTCGATGGGATTCATGATCGGCCGGGGCCGCCGGCTGACGTCAGCGGTGGCTGAGCGGAGTCACGCCGAGCAGGCGGAGCCCCGCGCCCAGCGTGGTGCGCGCGGCCTCGGCCAGCCACAGCCGGGCCCGGAAGAGCGGGCTTCCCGGGCCATCCCCGGCTAGTTCCGCACCGGCCAGTCCATCGCCTGGCGGCTCCGCACCGGGCGGATCCGTCCCGGGTGGCGGGAAGGCGCCTGGCTGGGCGAGCGGGCAGCGTTCCTGCCAGTCAAAGTACGCGGCGGCCAGGTCCTCGAGGTAGGTGGTCAGGACGTGTGGCTCGCGGCGGCGAGCCGCCCCGGCGACGCGTTCGGGCAGCCAGGACAGCGCGTCGAGCAACGCCAGCTCGCGGGGGTGGGCAAGCAGGCACGGCCGGAACCGCTCCGCGTCGCCCTTCGGGAAGCCCAGGTCAGCGGCTTGCCGGACGGCGGACGCAGCGTGCGCGTGCGCGTACTGGACAGCATAGGCGGGATTGCCGAGGTGGCGCGCGGCCGCGGCGCGCGGGTCGGGCGGTGCGGCCGTGGCCGGGTGCGGGCGCCCGGCCAGAGCCAGCCGGATGGCGTCCTCGCCGGCGAACGCGACCGCGGCCGCAACCGGACCCGGGGTCGTATGCGGGCCCGGGCCGCGCCTGGGCCCGGGGCCGCGCCCGGGCCCGGGGCCGCGCGCCCGGGCGCGGACCCTCCGTCCACGTGACGTCCGCGCCCGCGGCTGCGCCCAGCCGGCCGGTACATTCCGCGATGAGCTGCCGGGCCGCCTGCGCCCAGCTGGCCGCGGTGGCCAGCTGGGCGTCCCGCGGGGCGGTAATCTCGTGCCCGCGCAGCGCATCGCTGCGGGCGCAGGCGGAACCCGCCTGGCTGATCCGGACGGCCAGAAGCTGCAGGGCGCCGCGGCGGACGGTCAGCGACAGGTAACCCGGCCCGGTCACGGTGGCGGCCTCGATCAGGCCACCCGGTCCGCGACGTTCGGCCGCCCTGGGCCGGTCAGCGGGCTGCAGCCGGGCGGCCAGCGCCGCGGCGACCTGGGCCGGGTCCGCCCCGGTCCGCCCGGCCAGCGTGAACGGGATCGACGTGGCGTAGCACCCCGGCCCGCCGCCCGCTCCGGGCGGTACCGGCCGCCAGCTGCCCGCCGTCGGCAGGCCGTCCGGCGGGCGCAGGCCGGGCAGCTCCCCGCCGGCCATCGCGGCGGCGGCCGCTTCCGCCACCGCCGCGCCCAGGTCCCGGGTCATCACCAGGAGCAGGGTATCCGGGCAGACCGGAGTACTGGGGCTGGGAGCCGGACGGACTGGGGCTGGGAGCCGGACGGACTGGGGCTGGGAGCCGTACGGACTCAGGCTGGGAGCCGGACGGACTAAGGCTGGGAACCGGACGGCTCGCTGGGCGCCCCGTCCTCGGGGGCCGGCCGCCCCGCCAGCTCACGGACCACCCGGATCATCTCGCCCGGGTCGAACGGCTTGGTCAGGTAGGCGTCCACGCCGATCTCCCGGCCCCGGTTCTTGTCGTCCTCCTGGGCCCGCGCGGTGATCAGGACCACCCGGATGTTGCTCGTGCCCGGGTTACGCCGCAGCTGGCCCGCGGTGACCCACCCGTCCAGCCGGGGCATCATCACGTCCAGCGTGATGACGTCGGGGTTGATCGCGGCCACCTTGTCCAGGCAGTCCTGGCCGTCGACGGCGGTCGCCACGTCGAACCCTTCCAGCGTGAGATTGACCGCGATGAGCTGACGGATCACCTCATCGTCGTCCACCACGAGGACACGTCCCAGAGCCTGCGCCACGCCGCGAGGCTAGCGTGTTCTGGCGGGTTCCCGCATCAACACGCTGGAGTGATTACCGCGGGCGAGGAGTGCGGGGCGCGGAGCTACGGCCGCCGGGGCGTATCCCGGGTGGCCTATCACGGTGGCCGGGCGGGGTCGGTGGGAGGCAGGATGGTCCAGCGCCGCTCCGGGTACTGATACAGTTTTTCCCGTCCTGGAGCCCCCGTAGCTCAGGGGATAGAGCAACGGCCTCCGGAGCCGTGTGCGCAGGTTCGAATCCTGCCGGGGGCACTGGTCATAGACTTAATTCGAACGCGCTTACGGTCATGGCTGCCTTCGGACGCGAGCCTGTGACCTGGGGAACGTAGGCCCCGTCCTGACCTTGAGCCCTATACGCACCCCGGTCGGACTGCCCGCTGGCGGCCACAAGAAAGGCGTCGCGGCCATCACAGACGGTAGCCACACTCCCCTGGCCTTACGCCGCGAGCCTGCTGCCGAATGCCGACTATGTGCGATTCAACGCTCCGAGACCTCGGTGCCCTCTTGGCCCGGGTTATCGCGTGTCCGATTGGGCGGCGAGTAGCAGGACGAAAGAGCGCTGCTTGACGGTCAGGTGATCGCCCGCGCCGATATGTGCCGGGTCGGCCGGTGTGCCGGGGCGGACCGTGGCGGCGGTGCCGGTGGTGTCGGTGGCGCCAGCCGTGTCATGTGTTGTGGTGTCAGCGCCGAGGTCGAAGCTGTTGACTTCGGTGCGCCAGGAGCATGGCTTGCCTACCTCGGGGATGGTGAAGGTGACAGGTCGCGGCGATCCGTTGACCAATATGAGCGCGTCGTCGTCGAGCATGGGGTGGCCGTGTGCGTCCAGGTCGGGTGCGACCATGCCGTTGACATAGACGGCGACGGATTTCCTGCCCGGGGACTGCCAGTGAGCGACGGTCATCGCGCGGCCCGTGGGGGTGTACCAGACGACGTAGCCGGGGTCGTCCAGGTAGCGGTCGCGGCGCAGCACCGGGTGCGCCTGGCGCACGGCGATGAGGTGGCGGGTGTAGGCGGTCAGGTCGGCGTCGGCGGCGTCCCAGTCGAGCCAGGACACCGGGTTGTCCTGGCAGTAGGCGTTGTTGTTGCCGCCCTGGGTGCGGCCGAGTTCGTCGCCGCCCAGGATCATCGGCACCCCGCGGGACAGCAGCAGCGTGGCCAGCAGCGCGCGTGACTGGCGGGCCCGCAGCGCCAGGATCCGCGGGTTGGCGGTCGGGCCTTCCGCCCCGCAGTTCCACGATCTGTTGTCGCCGGTTCCGTCCCGGTTGCCCTCACCGTTGGCCTGGTTGTGCTTGCGGTTGTAGGAAACCAGGTCGCGCAGGGTGAATCCATCGTGCGCGGTGATGAAGTTGATCGACGCGCTCGGCCGGCGGCGGGCCGGGCCGTACAGGTCAGCAGACCCGGCAATCCGGGTGGCGAAGTCAGGCAGCACATACTTGCGGCCGCGCCAGAAGTCGCGGACGGTGTCGCGGTAACGGCCGTTCCACTCGCTCCATCCGGCCGGGAACCGGCCCACGCTGTAGCTGTCGGGCTGGCCGATGTCCCATGGCTCGGCGATGAGCTTGACCTGGCAGAGGACCGGGTCTTGCGCGATGATGCCGAAGAACGCGGCCCGCGGGTCGAAGGGACCCCGCTCCCGGGCCAGCGTGGTGGCCAGGTCGAAGCGGAAACCGTCCACGTGCATCACGCTGACCCAGTAGCGCATCGAGTCAGTGATCATGCGCAGGCATGCCGGGTTGCCGGTGTTGACCGAATTGCCGGTGCCCGTGGTGTCCACGTAGCGGCGCAGATCGCCGGGCACGAGCCGGTAGTAACCAGGGTTGTCCAGCCCGCGAAAACACAGCGTCGGGCCCAGAGGGCCGCCCTCGGCCGTGTGGTTGAAGACCACATCAAGCAGCACTTCCAGCCCAGCCGCATGCAGCGCCTTGACCATCGCCTGGAACTCCGCGACCTGTCCGCCTGCACGGCCGGCCCGCACCGCCGCGGAGTAGCCGTCATGCGGCGCGAAAAAGCCGATACTGTCATATCCCCAGTGGTTGACCAGGCCGCGGCTGGCCAGGTCACCGGTGGTGACGAACTGCTGGACGGGCAGCAACTCGACCGCCGTCACCCCGAGCCCGGCCAGGTATTCCACCACCGGCGGGCACGCCAGCCCCGCGTAGGTTCCCCGCAGCTCCGCAGGCACGTCACGGCGGGTCTGGGTGAACCCCTTGACGTGCAGCTCATAGATGATCGTGTCCCGGTACGGAATGCCGGGCGGCCGGTCGCCACCCCAGGCGAACGACGGGTCGGCGACCAGCGACCACGGCACCGACGACACCGAATCCACCCCGCTCCGCTCATCGGGGTCACCCGGCGGATAGCCGAGCACGCTGTCCCCCCACACCAGCTGACCCACCGTCGCCTTGGCATAGGGGTCAAGCAGCAGCTTCGCCGGGTTGTACCGCAGCCCCCGCGCAGGGTCATACGGCCCGGTCACCCGGTAGCCATACCGCTGGCCGCTGCCGGCCCCGGGCACGAACCCATGCCAGACGCCGCCATCGCATCCCGGCAGCGGCAGCCGGGATTCCGCGCCACCCTCATCGAACAGGCACAGCACCACCTGCTCGGCTATCTCCGATGCCACCGCGAAATTCGTCCCGGCGTCACCCGGCGTGGCACCCAGCGGCCACGGCCGCCCCGGCCAGATTTCCATGCCAGCTCCCGCACATCGCGTGCCGCCCAGGCCACCCACCCATGAACTGGCCGTCTCCGAACCCGGCCGCCCTGGCGGTACCGGCGACCTTCATCTGACCAGCCGCAGCCATACGTGGAGTATGACCGGCCAGGCGCCACCTGGAACGAGACCCTGGTTCACGCCCGGCGGCACCATCTACCAACGGACCATCCCACGCGCGCCCAGGTAACGGGAAAGCCCTTAATCAAACCGCCCGTAAATGGGCACGTAAGCGCCTGCGCATACTCAAAGGCATGCAACCATTTTGGTAATTTTTTGTGCCTTTTGGCTAGCCACTACACCCCCCATCGGCCGCCAGCCTCGCCGAGGCCGCGAGTGTCCGGTCCACCGGACACACCTGCATAGGCAAGCGCGGCATGGGGGATGCTACCGGGTTCGTTTGGCTCTTCACCGTTCGCTCTCCTTGCTGTCTTTGTAATTCGCCGATTCGCTAGGTGCGCGCGCCGTCAGGGCGGCCTCGACGTCGCGGACCGGCAGGCCGCACAAACGAGGCGATCACCAGCGGCTCCAGCGCGTTCGTCTCGGTGACATGCATGCTGGCGGTGTCCCGGATCCAGCCGACGTACGACGAGGTTGCGTCGGGCCTTGAGCCATGGGGTTCTCTGTCATTGATGTGCCAGCTGGGCCAGGAGATAGCACTGACAGGACACTGCAGCCAGGGACCTTGTGCCCTGGCCTGGTGAACTTCGTCACACTAGCTTCTGAATAGACGGTGACACAAGACGGTGACACAAGCCACCGCTTATCAAGGGGGCACCGATGCAGGAATTCTTTGTGCCCGCTGCCTACGTCGTCAGGCCGGATGACAACGTCACGGATGATGTGTTCACCAATGCGGAAACCTAGCCGGACGAAGTTGGCCTGAAGCGGAAGGTGAACGGCGCCTGGCAGCCGGTGACCTGGCGCGAGTTCGCCGGGACCTGCCGTTCATGATGGCTGAGGTCTGGAAGCGCCGCCGGATCGTCATCCGCGGCCTGGGCGAGCACGCCCACTACGCGGTCCCGGTCTGGCGGGACCTGCTCGGCGCGTGCGGGATGGTCCGCGGCACCCGCGACAACGTCCGCGCCCTGATGCGCGACCAGCAGACGATCCTCGTCTTCCCCGGCGGCTCGCGCGAGGTCAATAAGCGCCGTGGCCAGCAGTACCAGCTGCTGTGGGGGGAGCGCATGGGCTTCGCCCGGCTCGCGATCGAGCGGGGCTACCCGGTCGTCCCGTGCGCGGCGGTTGGCGCCGACGACATGCTCGACGTGATCGTCAACCAGACGACCCCCCTGTATGGCCAGCTGGCTGTTGCCTACGAGAAGGTCATGGGCTTCCCGACGCCGCCGGTGGTCCGTGGCGTCGGGCTGACCGGCATCCCCCGCCCCGAACGGCTCTACTTCTGGTTCGGCGAGCCGGTCGACACCACCCGCTTCGCCGGCCAAAACGACGACACGGCCGCCCGCACGGTCCGTGATGAAGTCAAGCGAGCCGTCCTGGCCGGGATCCAGTTCCTGCGCGACGAGCGCGACAAAGATCCCGATCGTGATCTCGTCAAGCGCCTGCTCCGCCGCCTCCAGTAACTGGCTGACACATAACCCAGTGAGAGCAGGTAGACGCCCTGCTAGATCAAACGAGAGCCATGTACCCCGGCGTGCCCTGGTCGGGACGAAGCGCGCCCGGAGATCGGCCGGGACAGGGCCGGACCAGGTTGAGCGCCCAGGAGATCGCCTCGACGCTCACCGGCACCTCCCCCGCCCGGCGTGCCTGCTGCCTGCGCTTTGCGGGCTGTGCCCCATACGCGCCCAGACGGCCTACTCCGGAGCATGTTTTCGCACGTCAGGACCGCATACAGCAACCCCCTCCGGAGCCGTGTGCGCAGGTTCGAATCCTGCCGGGGGCGCCCTATTTCAACTAGCAACTAGCCGCTGATCAGCGGATTTGCTTCCAGGATGAGTTTGATCACATGCAGCCGTGTGCCGCCGGATGCCCTCTCTGTCGTGGTTCCCGGAATATACGCGGAATGGATCAGGTGCCATCGGCCCAGCTCAGCGGGCTGATCAGGAGCAGCTACGGAACGGTGGCGGCCCGCTCCCCCGCTAGCCAAGGGCTTGTTCCATCCGGGCGAACCAGCGTTCGTCGTCGCCATCCAGGCAGTGCGCGTAGATCCGGTACAGGACTTCGACAGTGTGCCCGGCCCATTCGGCGACCAGGGTGGCCGGAGTCCCGGCGTTGAGCCGCCAGGAGACGCCCGCGTGCCGGAAGTCGTAAGGCTTGCGGGCCAGCGGCGAGGCGGCCTGGGCTTCGGTGAACGCCCGGGCGGAGGCCTTCTGCAAGATCTGCCACAGCGTCGAGGGCAGGTAGACACCGCCGCGTTCCCAAAGGCGTGACCTTCAAATCAGCCACAGCAACTCTCCACGGCATACCCAGAGCAGGAACCAGCGGCAGCTACCCGATCGCCATCACCGCCCAGAATGCAGCCGGCGCAATCACCCAGGACTTCACCCTGATAGTGACTTGATCTGAAATCGCGAAAAGGCGCCCACTGCTGCACACGGTGAGCGCGTAACGGCCAGCGCCTTGATCAGAACACGGCCGGCGGAGAGGAGCGCGAGCAGGGCGGCGCCCCGTACCCGCCCAGACGGCGCACTCAGACCATTGAGAACGGGCGGGTCCCAGTTCAACTGGGTCGCGCTCGTTCTTGCTGATCCGCACTGCTCGCGAGAGACCTGTGTAAGAGACGCGGCCCCGGCGGGAGTGGATCAGCTTGGCGTGGGGCCGTGGATGCCGAAGAGGCGCAGGTAGCTCTGGCGGAGGGCGCGGCTCGCTTCGTCGATGGTCATCCGTTCAGCTTTGACCTCGTCTTCGGCGGCACGGCCCAACGCGAGGGCGGCGGCCAGCAGCCAGCCGGGCGGGAGAGCCCGGTCGAAGTCGCCGGTTTCCTGCCCGCGCTCGATGATGGCGAGCATCCGGTCCAGGACGGGGCCATGCCGGTCGCGGTCCTGGACCGGGGTGACTGAGGGCAGGTGCCACAGGAACGGGTAGCGGGCGGCCACCCGCCAGCCTGTGTCCAGCAGCCGGACCAGCGCGACCCGGGGCGGCGCCTCGTCCAGCCCGGATGCTTCGAACGCCGCGGCTACCTCCGCGGTGGCCCGCTCGGTGACCGCCGCAAGGAGAGCCTCCCGGGACGGGAAGTGGGCGTAGACGGTCTGCCGGGTGACTCCGGCGGTCCTGGCGATGTCCTCGACGCTGGCCGCGGGATCGGCGTTCAGGGCTTCAGCGGCCGCCCGCAGGATCGCGGTGATGCTCTGCCGCGCGTCGGCCCGTTGCCGCCTGCGCCGGGCTCCCGGAGCCGCGCCGGGCGGGCTGCCGGCCTCCCCCGCTTGCGTCGACCTGTTCACCACGTGCTTACCTTTGACAGTTATGTAAGAGGTAATTTATCGTTGACAACAGTGTAAGAGGAACGATGCGTAGGAGGAAACCGCCGTGAATGGCGTGACGAGTATCCCGCCGCCGGGAAGCGCGGTGCCCGCCGTCGAGGCGGCTGGCCTGGTGAAGCGGTTCGGTGCTACCCGTGCGCTGGACGGCCTGGACCTGATCGTGCCCGCCGGGACCGTCTATGGGCTGCTCGGGCCTAACGGCGCGGGCAAGACCACGACCGTGCGGATCCTTGCCACCCTGCTGGCCCCCGACGCCGGAACAGTCCGGGTCCTCGGCCACGACGTGGTGAGTGAGGCAGCCGCGGTGCGCCAGCAGATCGCGCTGGCCGGCCAGTCCGCCACCGTGGACGGTGACCTGACCGGGCGGGAGAACCTGGTCTTCCTGGGCCGGCTCGCGGGCCTGGGGCGGCAGGCCGCCAGAACCCGGGCGGCCGGCCTGCTGGGGGCGTTCGGGCTTGATCAGGTGGCCGGCAGGCAGGTCAAGACGTACTCCGGCGGAATGCGCCGGCGCGTCGACCTCGCCGCCAGCCTGATCGCGGCGGTCGGCCTGTACTTCCTGGACGAGCCGACTACCGGGCTGGACCCGGCCAGCCGGACCCAGGTCCACCAGATCATCCGCTCGCTCGCCGCGAGCGGGGCGGCGGTGCTGCTGACCACCCAGTACCTGGAGGAAGCCGACCAGCTGGCCGGCCGGATCGCGGTCATCGACCACGGCACGATCGCCGCCGAGGGCACACCCGGTGAACTCAAGGCCGCGGCCGGCACCGGGACCCTGCGGATCAGGCTGACCGACCCGGCGCACCGGCCGCAGGCTATGCGGTTGCTCACCCCGCTGCTCGGCCAGCCAGCGCTGGCCGAGGCCGACCCGGTGATGCTGACCGCCACCATCCCGGCCGCCCGTTCGGCGCAGGCACCCAGCGAGCAGGCGGCCGAAGCGCTCGCTCACCTCACCCACGCAGGGATCACCGTGGGTGAGTTCGCCTTCGGCCAGCCCAGCCTCGACGAAGTATTTCTCGCCCTCACCAGCAACGACAGCACCAGGGAGAAGGAGTCATGATCGCCGCCGCACCCGGTATCGCCGCCCCGGGCACGCCTGACCTGCCGGGTCTCCCCACCCGGCCGCGCCCGCAGCCACCCGGCGCCCTGACCGCCTCCGCCGCCTTCGGGTGGCGGGCCCTGCTCAAGCTCAAGCACGTTCCCGAGCAGCTCTTTGACGTGATCGCGATCCCGGTCGTATTCACCCTCATGTTCACCTACCTCTTCGGCGGCGCGCTGGCCGGCTCGACCCACCGCTACCTGGAGTTCATTCTCCCGGGCACGCTGGTCATGGCCGTTCTGCTGGTCAGCATGTACGCCGGGACCGGGCTGAACACCGACATCTCCAGCGGGCTGGCCGACCGCTTCCGCTCTCTGCCCATCTGGCGCCCCGCGCCCATCACCGGCGCCCTGCTCGGCGATATCGCCCGCTACCTGCTCGCCGCAGGACTGGTAGCCGGGCTCGGGCTGGCCATCGGGTTCCGCCCGCCCGGCGGCGCGCCCGGGACGCTCGCCGGCATCGGCCTGCTGCTGGTCTTCGCGCTCAGCCTGTCCTGGGCCTGGGCCACCCTCGGTCTGGTCATGCGCACCCCGCAGGCCGTACTGAGCACCGGCACGGCCGTGCTGTTCCCGCTCACCCTGGCCAGCAACGTCTTCGTGCGCCCCCAGACCATGCCCGGCTGGCTGCAGGCCATCGTCACGATCAACCCGGTCAGCCACCTGGTGGACGCGGAGCGGGGACTGATGGCCGGCCACCCGCCAGCCGGGCAGATCACCCTGGTCCTGCTTGCGTCGGCCGCGCTGACAGCGGTCTTCGCGCCGCTCACCGCCCGGCTCTACAGCAGGCACCAGTGACCACGGCAGGTACCGGCCAGACCAACCGGGTCTGGACCTGGAAGGATAGCTGGATTTACGTAACGGGCGAGCGGGTGGGGAACTACCCCGTGCGCGCCTCGCCGATGGTGGGATAGATGGGGAGTACCTGGTCGTATCCCATCAGCTGCAGCACCCGTAGTACCGATGGATGGTTGATGGCGAAGCGAAGTTGGACGCCACGAGCGACCGCGTCCCGGTGGGCCAGGCACAGGATGCGGGCACCGCTGGAGTCGATGAAAGTGGTGCCGGTCAGGTCGGCGATAACGAGGCGGGGCCCGGCGGTGATGGCGGCCGTGAGGCCGGTGGTGGCGTCACCCTTGCTGGCCATGTCGATTTCCACGGGCAAGGCGACAACAGTGGCCTGTTCCGGAGCTGGTGGACGGGCCAGGCTTTGGATCTCAGTCTCTTCGGTCATGTGATCACGTCCAAGGTTGCGGCCCGACCCGGGGGGCGCGCCTGGGCACGGCTCACCCTGGGTCGGCGGCTGGCTCGACTACCGTGAACTTGTTCCAAGTATGGCGCAGGGGCAGGCGGTTCTCCAGACATCGTGGACGGCACGCCCTAGCCAGCCGCCCGGATATGACATACCAGCCGGTCCATGTCGTTACCGCCTGGGCGGGAAACCCGGCGGCGAAGTGGGGCGCCGCCTGACGCATCGAACATCACGCAGTCCTCGACGCTGCGCCAGCTGGCCACCCGGCAGGACCTGGCCGCGATCTCCACGCGCGACTTCGACGCCGCCACGTTCACCGCGTGGTTCTCTAACCGGGCACTCGCAGCGCGCAGAGCACTCCGCTCAGACCGGGCGGGCAGGTCACTCCCGCGCCGGAACTCCCCAGCCCGGAACTCACCGGTCCCAGACTCACTGCACCGGCGCCTCCGCAACCGTTGACGGCCCGGCCTGGCTGTGGGCAGGCCGCCGCGGCCAGTCCCCGCCGATCGAGGATCAGCCGGGCCGCGTCCACGGTGCCCACCCCGGTGACCAGGTCGTACCCGGCCCGGCCGGCGTAGCCGTGGACCGTGACGCGCCGGCCACGCTGCACGAAGCTGACCGTGTTATCGCCCCGGGTGACATCGACGAGACCGGGAGCGTGGGCCTGTTCGAGCCGGTACAGCGCCGGGTTGATCAGTCCGAGCCGGGCGCGGGCATACTGATCGGCGATCGCGACGACGCCGGCCAGGTACGGCGTGGCCACGCTGGTCCCGCCGGACAGCGCCCAGCGGCCCCGGCCCCCGGTGAACGATTCGTACGTGAGGCTGGCCCCGCTGAACGCGGCGCTGAGCGCGACGTCGGGGACCCCGCGGCGGGTCCCGGCCACGCCGCGCACACCGTCCTGGTACCCGGGCCGGGTGAAGATCGCCGACACTCCCCCGCTGCCCGCCCAGGGGAGCGCCCCGGCGTACCGGGCCACGGCGGGATTGCCGCTCTCGTTCCAGGCCGAGTCGGGGGCGGCCCGGCGGCCGCCCGCGGCGAGCCGCACGCTGGTGCCGCCGACGCCGGTGACCAGCGGGTCGGAGGCCGGCCAGTCGACGACGGGGCGGGTGCGGAACTGGCCGCCCGCGGCGGTGGGGCCGGTGACCCCGAAATCGTTGGCCGCGGCCAGCACCGTGACATGGTGCCGGTAGGCGTTGCGGAAGGCGCCCCGCAGCCGCAGCAGCGCGGTCCGGCCCGGGAAGTTCTGCTCCGGGATGCCGAAGCTCTGGCTGATGACGTCGCCCAGGCCGTGCGTGACCACGTAGTTCTCGGCCGCCATGAACCCCGCGAAGCCGCCGCCGCGGAGGGTCTCGGCGACCGGCGTCTCGGCCAGCACGATGCTGGCTCCGGGGGCCAGCGCGTGGGCGGACTCCACGTCGGTGGTCGTCTCGCTGGCCGCATCGACCATGTCCGGGTTGCGCGGGTCGTAGCGCGGCACCGGGCCCACCGGCTGCCGGATCCGCAGTGACGGCGGCGCGGGCAGGCCGAACCCGGCGTCGAAGACCTCGAGGTCATGACGGATGGTTGGGGACCCGAACGAGTCCACGATGGCGATCGTCCGCCCCCGGCCGTCCAGGCCCCGGGCGTACAGCGGGGACAGGTCGTAGGCCAGCTGCATCTGGCGCGGCGTGTAGCAGGCCAGGCCGTACTTCTGCCGGCACCAGGCCAGGGCCGGCGGTGCGGGGGCCCCGAGCTGGGCGGTAGTGGGGGGAGGTGGCAGCGTGACTGGGCTGGTTCCAGCCGAGGTGGCGGAGGGCGTCGCGGCCACCGACGCAGCAACGGACGGCGCGGCCGGGGCCGACGCGGCCGACGGGGCAGATGCTGGGGAGGGCGACGCTCCCGTATCGCTCGCCCCGGCGGTCCCGCCCGCGCCGAGCAGGGCGCAGCCCGCCGCCACCGTGCTGGCGAGAACCTTGTACCGAGGGCCCATCCCGACCTCCCGCGGCCGGCGCCGCCTGGGAATCCGTGCCCGACCTCGCGCTCCGCGACGGCAGCCGGGCCGCCCGCGGAACACCGCCACACTCTGCCAGCCTGCCCGTCACGATTTACCGGTTTCACCGGGTTCGGTGGACTCTGCCTGCCAGCCGCGGTCAGCGAGGCCCAACGGCCCTGGCGCCCGGCCGCGGCCGGGCCGGAAGATGGACACCGGGGTGACCGCGATGACGGCACGAAACGGCCATGGTCCCGGTGCTGACGGCGCGGATGCGCAGCCGCGGCGGCAGGCGCCGGCCCGGGTGGACTCCAGCACGAGGGTGAACGTGGCGCTGCCCTTCTCGCAGCTCAAGATCCAGGAGCCGAGCGCCCAGCTGACCGCCCTGATGGCGGACCTCGCTGACCTGATGGCCTCGGCCGTGCCCGGGCCGGAGGCCGAGGACCTGCGCCAGCGCGCCCGCGATCTGGCCCGCCGCGGACGGTGATACCGAACTTCGCTGGCTGCCCGTGGCGGCGGGGGCCAAACCGATCTTTGCTGTCTTTCTCAAAAAATTGACTCATTCCAGGTAACCCTGACAGCATGGACCGGGTGATGGCTGTTTCAGCGCTTGACCCGGACGGCGAGATGTCGCGGTCCTTGCGCGCGGCTGGGCTGCGGGTGACCATGCCGCGCCTGGCCATGCTGACGTGGCTGGCCGAGCACCCGCATGCCACCGTGGTCGCCATCGCGGCCGGGGTGCGGGACCGGTTCGGCGCCGTCTCCACCCAGGCCGTCTACGACATGCTGGCCGCCTGCGCCGACGCGGGCCTGCTGCGGCGCATCGAGCCCGCCGGGCATCCGGCCCGGTTCGAGCGCCGGGTCGGCGACAGCCATCACCACCTGGTGTGCCGCCGCTGCGGCCGTACCGAGGATGTCGATCACGTCATCGGGGCCCAGCCGTGCCTGACCCCGGCCGGGGACCTGGGGTTCGAGATCGACGAGGCCGAAGTGGTGTTCTGGGGCGTATGCCCTGCATGCCAGGTACCTGAAAGCTCCGCCGGGGCAGAGCTCAACGAGGAGGTATGGCAGTGACCGACACTCAGAATCCAGCGACGACCACCGACGCTGGCGCGCCAGTCGAGAGCGATGAGTTCTCGCTGACCGTCGGCCCGGACGGTCCCATCCTGCTGCAGGATCACTACCTCATCGAGCAGATGGCGAACTTCAACCGGGAGCGGATCCCGGAGCGGCAGCCGCACGCCAAGGGCGGCGGCGCGTTCGGCTACTTCGAGGTGACGAACGACGTCACCGCCTACACCAAGGCGGCGGTGTTCCAGCCGGGGGCGCGGACCGACACGCTGATCCGGTTTTCCACCGTGGCGGGCGAGCGGGGCAGCCCCGACACCTGGCGCGACCCGCGGGGCTTCGCGCTGAAGTTCTACACGTCCGAGGGCAACTACGACATGGTCGGGAACAACACCCCGGTCTTCTTCGTCCGCGACCCCATGAAGTTCCAGCATTTCATCCGGTCGCAGAAGCGCCGTGCGGACAACAACCTGCGCGACCACGACATGCAGTGGGACTTCTGGACGCTGTCCCCGGAGTCCGCGCACCAGGTGACCTGGCTGATGGGTGACCGCGGCATCCCGCGCACCTGGCGGCACATGAACGGGTACAGCTCACACACCTACCTGTGGATCAACGCGGCGGGCGCGAAGTTCTGGGTGAAGTACCACTTCAAGACCGACCAGGGCATCGAGTTCTTCACCCAGGACGAGGGCGACCAGATGGCGTCCGCGGATACCGACTACCACCAGCGTGACCTGTACAACGCGATCGAGCGCGGCGATTACCCGAGCTGGACGCTCAAGATGCAGATCATGCCGTTCGAGGAAGCCAAGACCTACCGGTTCAACCCGTTCGACCTCACCAAGGTGTGGCCGCACAGCGACTATCCGCTGACAGAGGTCGGCAGGCTGGTGCTGAACCGGAACGTCGAGGACTACCACACCGAGATCGAGCAGGCCGCGTTCGAGCCGAACAACCTGGTCTCCGGGATCGCACTCAGCCCGGACAAGATGCTGCTGGCCCGGGGTTTCTCCTATTCCGACGCGCACCGCGCCCGGCTCGGGGTCAACTACAAGCAGATCCCGGTCAACTCGCCCAAGGTGCCGGTGCACGCCTACAGCAAGGACGGGGCCATGCGCGTCGTCAACGCGCACGACCCGGTCTACGCGCCGAACTCCAAGGGCGGCCCCCGGGCCGATACGGAGCACTACCGGCCGGACTACTGGGCCGCGGACGGGGAGATCCTCCGCTCCGCCTACACCCCGCACGAGGCGGACGATGACTTCGTCCAGGCCGGCACCATGGTCCGCGAGGTCCTGGACGACGCGGCCCGCGAGCGGCTGGTCACCAACATCGTCGGCCACCTGCTCAACGGGGTGACCGAGCCGGTGCTGGCCCGGGCCTTCGAGTATTGGCGCAACGTGGACAAGGACCTCGGCGACAAGATCGAGGCCGGAGTCCGCGCCAAGGCCGCCGAGAAGGACCCCAAGGCGGCCGAACAGGGTAACCCGGCCCGCAGCAGCATGCAGGCCAAGGCCTGACCTAGCCTCCGGCCGTACCACGCCGGCCCCGGGCACGCCACCGACGAGGGCGTGCCGGGGCCGGTTTCATGTCCGCCCGCCGCGAACGTTGATCGCGGGTAACAGAGGAGGCGGCCATGCCATCACCGGGCGGGCGAAACGTCCTGCTGCGCACCCGCCGGCACCCTGGGCGACTGGATCAGGCAGTTCCCGGTCCGTTACCGGTCATTCGCCAATTACCGCGGTGCGCCGTCCTATCCGGTGGTGCCGGCACCCCGGCCAGTGGCCGCGGTTCAGGTCCGCCGCGAGGCGAACCAGGCGCAGATGAGCAGGACGATGCCGACCACGAATGACACCGCCGCCCGGACCCCGTGCGATCCCTTGTGCACGCTGCCCACCATGAAATGAATTGAGTTCGCCGCGCCGGCCACGTAGAGAATCCCGGCGATGATGGCCAGGATGCCCAGGATCGCCAGGATGATCGCCAGCGTCCGCCTGCCGGAGGAAGCGCTGGACACATGTGCCGTACTCATCGGATTCTCCTGCTTCCGCCAGAATTCCAGAATCTGTCCGTTCACCTATGCTGCCGTTACAGTAGTCCGCCGGCTGGCATCGGACGGCCAGGTGCGCCCATTCACCCCGGAGCGTCGCCGGATACCCCGTCACGCATCGCGGAGCTTGGCATGCAGCGCGCCGAGGTCAGCGCGGCCGAAGCCCTGGGCGGCCAGCCACGCGACGGTCCCGCCGTAGCGCTCGTCCACCTGCGCCAGGAACGCACTCATCGTTTCCGCCCGCGGCCGGTGTGCACTGGCCGGCGCTGTTGACGTCCGCCTCGTAGGTCGCCGACCGGCGCAGCCGGGCGATCAGGGGGGCCATCCGGTCGCCAGTGGCCGCGTAGTCGGCGACCACCGCGTCCGGGCGTACCCCCACGGCGCTGAGCGCCAGCGCCACCACGACCCCGGTCCGGTCCTTGCCCGCGGCGCAGTGCACCAGGACCGCCCCCTCGGCGCCGGCGACGCTGCGCAGCGCGCCCACTACCTGGTCGGGACGGTCCTCCAGGTACCCCAGGTAGTGCCCGCACACTGGGTCATCGGGGTAGCGGGACCGGTCCCGGTTGCGCCGGGTGACCAGCGCGTCCGCGATCACGTCGGTGGCCGCGCCCAGTTCAGGCAGCACCGGGTGGTGCACGTGCCGCACGCCGACCACGCTGTCCAGCGGCGCGGGGCCCTCCGAGCCGAGTTCGCTGGTGCTGCGCAGGTCCACCACCGTGGTCAGGCCGATGTCACGGACCAGCCGGCTGATGTCGGCGGGCGTCAGCTCCTGCAGGTTGTCACCGCGCAGCAGCCGGCCCGGCGCGGTCTTCCCGCCGTCCCCGGCCGCCAGGCCGCCCAGATCCCGGACGTTGACGGCACCCTCGAGGTCGATCCACCGCATGACAGCATCGTGGCAGCCATGGCGCGAGCTGGGCAGGCCGCACCGCGAACCGGCGGTGAACACTTACGGCTGCCCTCCCGCGGCAGGCGGCTGGCGGACGGCACGGCGATTACCGGGCGGGACTACGGGTAGCCCTGAGTTTCCGGCGAGATGAAGAAAGGACACAGCATGTGGGCATTCCTGTCCGCCCGGCTGCGGACCTGGCTGCTGCTGGCCATCGCGCTGCCGCTGGCCCGGGCACTGATCCATCGCCTCACTGTCGCCGCCGACCATCGTGACCCGGCGGCCCGCACCGCACGGGCGCTGCACCACGCCGACTCGGCAGTGACCGCGGTCTCCCGGCGGACCGCCCGCCGTCGCGGCCGCTGACCCTTGGGGCGACCGGCGCGGCGGTCGCCGCCTGCGCGGGCGCGATCATCGGGCACGCCATGGCCGTGGACGGGCGCAACGGCGGCTGCGCTCAGCCGGGGTTGACCTGCAGGGTGATGTCGGTGCCGGCCAGCGCCTTGCTGACCGGGCAGGAGGCCTTGGCCTCCTGGGCGATCTTGGCGAACGACTCCGGATCCACGCCCTGGGCCGAGCCGCTCACGGTGAGCTTGATCCCGGGGATCCGGAAGCCGCCGGCCGGGTCGGGGCCCAGCGTCACGTCTGCACTCACCGCCAGCGAGATGCCGCTGCCACCGGCCGACCCCAGCAGCGCGGAGAACTGCATGGCGAAGCAGGCGGTATGCGCAGCGGCGATCAGCTCCTCCGGGCTGGTCGTGCCGCCGGCGTCGTCCGCGGCCCGCCTGGGGAAGTTGACCTCGTAACTGCCGATCCCGGAACTGACCAGCGACACCTGGCCAGCACCGTCCTCCAGGCCGCCGGTCCACGTCGTGCGGGCGCTGCGCGTGGGCATAGCTCCTCCTCGCGTCCTCAGGCCGCCGGTCCAGCCCGGCGGCGCCGGGTACCCAGCTTGCCACTGCCGGGCCGCCCCCGGCCCGGGCCCGGGGCGGTTACGTCCGGCGGCCGGGTGGCACCCGTGCCACCCGTGCCGGGCGGACGCGTGGATCCGGGCACCCTGGGTAGTCGGAACCGGCATGGGCACGCGAGCGCCACCGCCAGGCGGGCGCAGCCGCCCACCGGAACTCAAACGGAGGAATGGGCCCGATGGACACCATGGTGCTGGCCCGGGATGCTGAGCAGTCCTTCGCCGCGATCGGCCCGGTTTCCACCCCCGAAGCGGTGGACCAGATCCGCAAGCAGGTGCTGGACCGGGGCTGGGAATACCTGGGCACCGCGCCCGTGATCGCGGCTGCCGAGTTCCGGCAGCAGTCAGAGGAAGCCGGGATATGACCGCGTGAGCTGGAGGGGACGCCGGCCGCTCAGGCGACCCGGCGCCAGCCCAGCTCGTCAGAGCGCCACCGGGCTACCGCGGTGTGCTCCTGGACGACCTTGATCTCGCGCAGCCGCAGGCCGGGGTAGCGCATCGCCTGCTTCGCCTTCAGCATCCCGTCCCGGGCACTGGGCTGGGGGATCTCCCGCTTGGCCCCGGACTGCTCAACCAGGATCAGGTTGGCCGTGCGGCCCTCCCGGCTGGCCGCGTCGCTAGTTTCGCTCATGTAATTAAAGACTCCCCGGCTGCCGCGGACTATTCCCCGCAACCAGGTGTCGTTGGACACAACTTTCCCATTCCGGCCTAACGGCGCGAACGGCCGGCTGCCTCCGCCAGCGGCACCTGGGGAACCGTCACCGCGAGGCAGCCAGATACCCGAGCAGCGCCGCCTCGTTCACGCAGCAGTTCACCAGCTCGCCGAGATGCACGCTCTCGTTCTCGCGCATGGGCGACCGGCGCCAGTTTGTGCACGATGCCGGTGACCGCCGGGGCGTCGATGCCCAGGACGGCCACCGCCGGGCGGCCCCAGAGACGGTGGGCCAGGGATCCGCTGCCCAGCAACGACACACCCGGGCGCAGGCCGGCCACCTGGCGCACTTCATGCTCAGGCACCTCGATCCCGTAGAGCGGCCCGCATTTCAGCCCGTCCACGATCACGTCGCCATTGTGCAGCGACGCAAACCGGCTGTCCTCAAATATCAGCAACTCTCCTGGCTCAAGCTGGCGGTCGAGGACCAGGCTCCCCCAGCAGGTCAATGCTCGCGCCGCAGCGCCGTGGCCCGGCCGGCTGGCGGGCCCCCGGCCCGCCCCGGCGCCCGGTGGACAGGGCCGCGGGGCGGGTGCGAGCGTGGGGAGCGGCGGGTACGCCGCACCGGACAGGAGGGGCCGACGTGGACAGCGCAGCACTGCGGGCCAGGCAGCAACCGCTCAAGGACGCCTACCGCAGCCACCCCGGGCAGGCGCTCATCACGCTGCGGGCCAGCGGGGAGCTGGGCAACGAGGGCATCAGCTGCTCGGTCGCCACCGGGGCGGCGCTGACCGAGGCCGGGCTGCACCCGGCCACCGGCGGCGAGGGGACGCTGGCCTGCTCCGGCGACATGCTGCTGCAGGCGCTGGCCGCCTGCGCCGGGGTGACGCTGCGGGCGGTGGCCACCTCGCTGCAGATCCCGGTGGCCGGCGGCACCGTGCACGCCGAGGGCGACCTGGACTTCCGCGGGACGCTCGGCGTGGCCAAGGACGCACCGGTGGGGTTCACCGCCATCCGGCTGCGGTTCGACCTGGACAGTGAGGCCACCGAAGAACAGCTGGCCACTCTGCTCCGGTTGACCGAGCGGTACTGCGTGGTGTACCAGACCCTGGCCGGCCCGGTGGACGTGACCGCGTCCGTCACGGCCACCCCGGCCATCAGTCCGGGCCCGGCCTGACGCGCCCTGACGCGGCGGTCCTCCCGGACTTCTTACGCCCGGCCGGACCGCCTGACGGCGCGGGGACCGCTTCGTAAACTGTGGCCGCCGTGAGACCTCCCCGCCTGCGGGCCGCCATCGCCGGCCTCGCCCTCACCGGCACGCTGACGGCCTGCGCTGCGGCACCGGCCCTGCGGCCGGGCCCGGCGCTGCCCGCGCACTGGTCCCGGTTCCGGCACGTCCCGGGAGTCGTCGACCTGGCCGGCCCGCACGCCGACGGCTCGTTCACCGTGGCCGCCGCAGGCCGCCTGCTCACGCTGAGCCGGGCGGGCACGCTGTCCCCGTTCGCCCGCGGCCCGGGCGGCTATGTCACTGCCCTCGGCCCGGAGCCGTACCTGGCCACGACCACCGGCACGCCGGTGGCGGGGACACGCTGCTCCTTCGGTGACGGCACGGTGTTCGCGCTGCAGCCCGGGCGGCAGCCGGGCGTCATCCGCATCGGCACCAGCGGCCGGGCCCGGCGGTTCGCCAGCCTGGCCGGGGCGGGCAACCCGGACGGCATCACCTCCGACACGACCGGGAATTTCGGCCACCGGCTGCTGGTCGCCGCCCGGGGAAGCGGGCACACCACCGTGCTGGCCCTCGACTGCACGGGCGGTCTGCACGTCATCACCCGCCACGCGCCCAGCATGGAGGGCGGCCTGGCCGTGGCCCCGGCCTCGTTCGGCCGCTACGGCGGGGACCTGATCGCCCCGGACGAGGGCACCGGCCGGATTTACGCGATCACCCCGGGCGGCACCGTGTCCACGCTGGTGCTGTCCGGGTTGCCGCACGGCGGGGACATCGGCGTGGAGAGCACCGGCTTCGTGCCGCCCGGTTTCGGCCCGGCAGGCACGGCCTACCTGGCCGACCGCTACTCGCGGGGGAACCGGCACCCGGGGACGGACAGCATCCTGCGGCTGCCCGGCCAGGAACTGGCCCGGGCCGGGGTCCGCCCGGGCGACCTGCTGGTGGCGACGGAGGGCGGGGCCCGCACCATCGCCGTCCGGTGCACCCGGCGCTGCACGGTGCGGGAGATCGCGGCCGGACCGGCTGTCAGCCACGCCGAGGGCCACCTCGTGTTCGCCTGGCCCGCGCCGTAGCGCGGGCGCCGGTTTGCCCCCCGCTGGCCCGGGTAGCCGCAGTCCCGTTCACCACGGGCCCGGCGGGGCCGTCCCATCCGCCAGGCACCGCGGCTGCGGGCGGCCCAGATACCCGCGGCCGGCCGCCCTGGCCCCGATGCTGGACGAGGACGAGGAGAAACACGTGCAGATCGGCTACAAGCTGGCGACCGAGGCCTTCGGCCCGCAGGAGATCGTCCGCCAGGCGGTGGCGGCCGAGCAGGCCGGCTTCGACTTCGCCGACATCAGCGACCACTACCACCCCTGGGTCGAGGCCCAGGGCCACAGCGGGTTCACCTGGAGCATCCTGGGCGTCATCGCGGCCAAAACCGAGCGCATCGGGCTGGTCACCGGGGTAACCTGCCCGTCCCTGCGCTACCACCCGGCGATCATCGCGCAGGCGGCGGCGACCATGGCGATCGTGTCCGGCGGCCGGTTCACCCTGGGCGCCGGAGCCGGCGAACGGCTGAACGAGCACGTGGTCGGGACTGGCTTCCAGGGGGCCGGGGTGCGCCACGAACGGCTCCGCGAAGCGCTGGAGATCATCCGGCTGCTGTGGCAGGGCGGGTACCACTCGTATCACGGCAAGTACCTCCAGCTGGAGGACGCCCGGGTCTACGACCTGCCCGAGGACCTCCCGGCCATCGCCGTCGCGGCCAGCGGGCCGGAATCGGTGCGGATCGCGGCCGACCTAGGCGACGGGCTGTTCGCCACCGAGCCGGACGCGGATGTGGTGCGCAGCTGGCGGCAGCTGGGCGGCAGCGGCCCAGCGTACGCCGAGATGCCGCTGGCCTGGGCACCGGACGAGGAGTCGGCGGTGCAGGCGATCATGGAGAAGAGCCGGTTCGCGATGACCGGCTGGAAGGTGATGGCCGAGCTGCCCAACCCGGTCAACTTCGAGGCGGCCGTGGCCAGCATCACCCCCGATCAGATCCGCAGCCAGTTCGCCTGCGGCCCGGACGTGCGGCGGCACCTGGAGATAGCCCAGCCGTACGTGGACGCCGGGTTCGACCGCCTGGTCACGATGAACAACGGCCCGGACCCGGACGGGTTCATGGAGTTCTTCGCCCGGGAACTGGCCGCCCCGCTCCGCTCCCTCACCCCGTCCGGATCGGCGGCCGCTGGCGCCGGCGGGGGAACCTGGGACGCCGGGGATGCGCAGCTCGCGGAGACCAGCGGCCGCTGACCTGGACCAGCCGGCCGCCAGGCGGCCAGGGCTGGCGGCGCCCGGTAGCGTTGACCCGTCATGGCAACACCAGGATGGGACGACGCCTACGGGGGCGCCGCGCCCCCGCCGTGGGACATCGGCCGGCCGCAGCCCGCCTTCACCGCCCTGGCCGACCGTGGGTTGCTGGCCGGGCACGTGCTGGACGCCGGCTGTGGCACTGGCGAGCATGCCCTGCTGGCCGCCGCCCGTGGGGCGGAAGCCACCGGCGTGGACCTCTCTCCCCGGGCCATCCAGGAGGCCCGCGGGAAGGCGGCGCAGCGCGGCCTGACCGCGCGCTTCGAGGTCGCCGATGCGCTGGACCTGGGCCCGCTCGGCCTGAGCCCGGATACCGTGATCGACTCCGGCCTGTTCCACGTGTTCGACGACGACGGCCGCGCGCGGTACGTGCGCAGCCTGGCCACGCTGCTGCGGCCCGGCGGGGCCTGCTACCTGATGTGCTTCAGCGAGCACACGCCCGGCAGCGCGGGCCCGCGCCGGGTGCGCCAGGAGGAACTGCGGGCCGCGTTCGCCGGAGGCTGGGAGGTCACCGGCATCGCCGCCGAGCAGTTCGAGCTCAATCCCGGCTTCCCGGTCCCCGCCGCCGCGGCCTGGCTGGCAACGATCACCCGCCGTTGACCCCGGCTTGTTAGCCTGGGCCCGGTGAGGATTCTGGTGATCTGCCGGCCGCAGCCGGGCGTCACCCCGGCGGATGTCGCCCCGCACGCGGCCGCCGAGATGGCGGCCGTGCGGCAGTTGCGGGCGGAGCACGGCCTGTCCGAGGCGTACCTGCTGGCCGGCCCGGGGGCGGTCCTGGTGTTCGACGCGGACCGCAGCGACGTGGAGCCGGGCCTCGCCACGCTGCCGCTGGTCCAGGCCGGCCTGATCAGCACCGAGGTCATCGAGCTGCACCCGTTCCCGCACTGACCAGCTGAGCAGCCGCGTGGGCGTATCAGCAGGACATCCCGCTGAACGCACCCGCGCGGATCCAGCTGGACGTCGGCACGCCGCCCGTCGCGCCCGGGCACATCACGAACTGGCACGGCCTGTAGCCGCGGCCACGATCCGGTCACTCCGGGCGGTCGGCCTGCGCGCCACCCTTCCACTGCGCGGAGCCCGCATCCCACGTGGTGTAGGTGTAGGGGTTGTCCAGCACCTTGGTCTCCGGGACCTCCGGGTGCATGCCCTCCGCCCAGGCGCTGTCGCCCAGCTGCCCGCGCAGGTACTCGACCGTCCGCCCGACCACCTCCCGGGCCTGGCCCAGCTGGCCGCCGGTGAGCCGGTGCTCGTACTTGACCACCTGGCCGTTCACCACCACCGTGTGCACGTCGCCGCGCTGCGCCTGGAAGGCCACGTGGCCGTACGGGTTGAGCAGCGGGAACATCACCGGCGAGGCATCGTTCTTGAGCAGCACGACGTCGGCCTTCTTGCCCGGCTCCAGGCTGCCGGTGACCGCGTCCAGGCCCAGCGCCCGGGCCCCGCCCCGGGTGGCCCAGTCCACCACGTCCTCCGCGCGCAGGTGGCAGTGCGTCACGGTCTCCTGCTGGTTGTGCGCCTCCAGGTGCTCCCGGGACCGGTCCGCGCCCAGCGTGGTGCGCATCGCGGAGAACAGGTCGCCGCTCCACCACACGCTGGTGTCCATGGACAGGGACACCGGGATACCGTGCTCGCGCAGCTGCCAGGTGGGCGGGTAGCCCTGGCCGGCGCTCTGCTCGCTCTCGGTTGACACCGACGCGGTGCCCCCGGTGGCCGCGATCCGGTGGTAGGAGTCGCGGGTGAGCGTGGCCGCGTGCACGTAGATGGTCTGCGGCGTCATGAACCCGTGCTCGTGCATCAGCCGGATGCCGTCGTCGTTGGTGGCGCCCCACACCCCGGCGTGCGTGGTCACCGGCACGCCCAGGTCCCGCGCCACCTCGAAGGCGGCCTGCTCCGGGAAGTCCGGGTCGCCGGTCACGTCGAATGCCATCTGGAAGCCGAGCATGTCGCTGCCGCTGCCGAAGCGCCGGGCCACGAAGTCACGGAACTCGGGGGCTGCCGACCACTCCCACGGGCCCTGCTGGATGTTCCCGTAGGCCAGCACGAACCGCCCGGGCACCTCTTGCAGCGCGTCCACGGCGGCCTCCGCGTGGTCGGTCGTCTGCAGGCCGTGCGACCAGTCGACCGTGGTGGTCACCCCGGCGTCGATCGCCTCCAGTGCGGCCAGCAGATTGCCGGCGTAGATGTCCTCCGGCCGGAACGTCTTGCCCCACTGCAGGTAGTACCAGACGAAGTACTGGGTGAGCGTCCAGTCCGCGCCGTAGCCGCGCATCGCCGTCTGCCACATGTGCCGGTGCGTGTCGATCATCCCCGGCATGACGATGCCGCCGGACGCGTCGATCTCCGCAGTGCCCGCGGGGACCTCCAGGCGCGGGCCGACGGCCTCGATCCGCTCCCCGCTGACCAGCACGTCGGCACCGGTGTGGACGGTGCGCGCGGCATCCATGGTGAGCACGGTGCCGTTACGGAACACCAGGGGCTGGCCCGGTGCTGGCCCGGCGGACGCGGTCATGACAGACCTCCACGGTGAGGCAGGACGGGTAGTCAGGCACGCGGACGTCTGTCCGCAGGACGGCCTGCGGCGCCTAGACCGGAAGCGTTACCGGTCCCGCGGTAGCTGTCAAGGGGTATCCGCCCGCGCGAAGCGGCCGGTTACCCGGGGCCGGCCGCCCCTGTCCGGCATGCGGACAAACGGGGCGCTGCGCGCTACAGTCGTGGCGACACCCGCGCGCAGGAGGCGCCCCGATGCCCCGTCGTGACCCCAGCCCCGATTTCATCGAGGCGCTGGCCCGCGGGCTCGACGTGATCCGGGTGTTCCGGCCGAACCAGCCGGTCATGTCGCTGGCCGCGGTGGCCGGCGCGGCCGGGCTGGCCCGCCCCACCGCCCGGCGGATCCTGCTCACCCTGGAACAGCTCGGCTACGTCCGGTCCGCCGGCGGCGGGTTCGAGCTGACCCCGCGGGTGCTCGACCTCGGCATGACCTACGTGCTGTCCCGCAACCTGTGGGAAGTGGCCCGGCCGCACCTGGAACGGCTGGTCGCCCGGACCCACGAGTCCTCCTCCATCGCGCAGCTGGACGGCCCGGACATCGTCTACGTGGCCCGGGTGGCGGTACCGAAGATCATCGCCCTGGCGGTGACGATCGGCACCCGGTTCCCGGCCATGCCGACCTCGCTGGGCAAGGTGCTGCTGGCCGCGCTGCCGCCAGAGGTGGCCGAGCGGGTGCTGGCCGAGCCCACCAGGTCCGGCATCACCGCGCGCTGGCAGCCCGGGCCGGCCGAGCGGGCCGCCGAGCTGCGCCAGGTCCGGGCCCGGGGCTGGGCGCTCACCGACGAGCAACTGGCGGCCGGGATCCGGTCGGTGGCCGCCCCGCTGCGCGACGGTGACGGCCAGGTGATCGCCGCGCTCAACGTCACGGTGCACGCCGCGGAGACTCCAGTCGAGGTGCTGACCGGCGACTACCTGCCGCTGCTGCTGCAGACGGCCGGGGCCATCAGCGCCGACTGGGCCAGTTGCCAGGCCGCGCCGCAGCGGACCGTCCCGCAGCCGGTGGCGCGCCTTGACAGCCGGCGGCGGTCAGGGCAAGACTCCACCGAGCAGGATGACGGACATGCGTCCGCTCAGCGGACACCGGGACGGAGAGGCGCCTCGCCGCGATGACTGACCCGGACCTGCCCCGGCCGGCTGGGCCCCTGTCGGGGCTGCTGGTCGCGGACTTCTCCCGGGTGCTGGCCGGGCCGTACTGCACCATGCTGCTGGCCGACCTCGGCGCGAACGTGATCAAGGTGGAGAGCCCGGGCGGTGACGACACCCGGCAGTGGGTCCCGCCGGTCAGTCCCGACGGCTGGTCCACCTACTTCCTGGCCATCAACCGCAACAAGCGGTCCGTCGCCCTGGACCTCAAGGACCCCGGCGATCTGGCGGCCGCGCGGGAACTGGCCCGCCGCGCCGACGTCTTCGTGCAGAACTTCAAGCCGGGTGGGCTGGCCCGGTTCGGCCTGGACTACGAGTCGGTGCGGGCCGCCAACCCGGCCATCATCTACGCGTCGATCAGCGGGTTCGGCTCCGGCGGCGGTAAGGACCTGCCGGGGTACGACCTTATGGTGCAGGCCATGTCCGGGCTGATGAGCCTGACGGGTGATCCCGCCGGACCGCCGTTCCGGGCGGGAATCTCGGTTTTCGACGTGATCGCGGGCCTGCACACCAGCATCGGGATCCTGGCCGCGCTGGCGCACCGCAGCGCCACCGGCGAGGGCCAGCACGTCGAGGCCAGCCTGCTGGCGTCGGCCCTGTCCGGCCTGGTCAACCAGACCAGCGCCTGGGTGACCGGCGGCGTGGTGCCGTTCCGGATGGGCAACGCGCATCCCAGCCTGTTCCCCTACGAGCCGCTGCCCACCGGGGACGGCGAGCTGATCGTGACGGCGGGCAACGACGCGCAGTTCGCCCGGCTGTGCGAGGTGATCGGCGCCCCCGAGCTGCCCGCCGACCCGCGCTTCGCGCACAACGAGGGCCGCACGGCGAACCGGGACGCGCTCAAGCCCCTGCTGGCGGAGCGGCTCAAGCAGCGCACGGCGGCCGAGTGGTTCCGCGAGCTGATCGCCGCCGGGGTGGCCTGCGGGCCGATCAACACGGTGGACGAGGGGGTCGCGTTCGCCACCGAGATCGGCCTGGAGCCAGTGACGGAGGCCGGCTCGGGTGACGCCGCCCGGCCGACCGTGCGGCACCCGCTGACGTTCTCCCGCACTCCCCCGCGCTACGACCTGCCCCCGCCGCAGCTCGATGAGCACGGCGCGGAGATCCGGGCGTGGCTGGCCGGCCCGCCGGCCGGACCCGCCCCGGCCGACCCCGCCCCGCCGCCGTCCCACTGACCCCGAAGCCGCGTAAGGAAGCGCCATGGCCACTGTCGCCGCGGTCATCGCCTCGACCCACCATCCGTTCTACTACCGGGCTGCCGCGTTGACCGGGGCGGACCGGCCGCCGTTCGCCGACGAATGGGTGGTCAAGATCGAGGCGTTCCGGGAGACGCTGACCCGGGCCCGCCCGGACGTGCTGGTCATGGTGGGCTCGGACCATTTCCACCAGCTGTGGCTGGACAACATGCCGCAGTTCCTCGTCGGCAAGGCGCCGGGCTACGACGCCAACTGGTACAACGAGGAACGTGAGTTCGGGCTGCCGCGGATGTTCCTGCCGGGGCACGAGGAGCTGTCCGCCTACCTGCTGCGGGAGGGCATCGACGCCGGGTTCGACCTGGCCTTTTCCAACGAGCTGCGGATCGATCACTCGATCACCTGCCCGCTGATCACCCTGCGCCCCGAGGCCGACCTGCCGATCGTGCCGGTCTACACGAACATCTTCGCCCCGCCCATGCCGCAGCCGAAGCGGTTCGTGGAGCTGGGGGCGGCCATCCGGCGGCTGGTCGAGGCGTGGCCGTCGGAGCAGCGCGTGGCCATCATCGGCACCGGCCACCTGTCGCTGGAGCTGGGCGGCCCGCGGCAGTTCGGCCCGCACGGCCCGGACCCGGAGTTCGACCGCAAGGCCGTGGCGTGGATCGCCTCTGGTGACCTGGATTCCGCGCTGGCCGAGGTCAGCCTGGACAGCCTGTGGCAGCCGGGCAACGCCACCCACGGGTTCATGGACTTCATGCTGATGATGGGCGTGGCCGGGGCCAACGTGAAGGCCGACTACACCGACTCGCTCGACCTGTTCCACACCATGGAGGCGTACTTCACCTGGTACCCGGAGGGAGGGCCGGCGTCGTGAGCAAGTACCTGCTGGACAAGTTCCTGTTCACCATCGACCGGGATCCGGAGCTGGTCGAGCGGTACCGCGCCGACCCACGGGGGACGGTGGCCTGGTGGGAAGCCGAGCAGGCCAACGTGATCCTGAACTGCCACGGCGGGGAGCGGAGCACCTGGCTGAAGTTCACCGGCGCCGAGCGGGAGGCGCTGGCCACACATGACTACGTGACACTGTTCGAGCTGGGCGCGCATAACTTCCTCACGCTCACCCTGTTCATCGCCTTGTTCGAGCGGGACTACGCCGAGCCGCTGGGCTTCCAGCGGGAGTACGCGGCCCGGCTCAGCCACTGGCGCCTGCCCTACCCGGACATCGCCACCTGACCTGCCCTGACCCCACGAGGAAGCCGCCGATGACCGAGATTCCCGAATCCCACCGTGACCTGCTGTCCGCCCCCGTCACCACGCTGGCCACCGTCGGCCCGGACGGCCGCCCCCAGCTGTCCGAGGTGTGGTTCCTGGCCGAGGGCGACGCGGTGGCCCTGTC
Organism: uncultured Actinomycetes bacterium; assembly: GCA_963837515.1. Taxonomy (GTDB): domain Bacteria; phylum Actinomycetota; class Actinomycetes; order Streptosporangiales; family Streptosporangiaceae; genus RYN-230. The sequence continues at coordinate 708,730 of CAWINT010000002.1, read as the reverse complement.
CCTGAACACCAGCCGCCAGAAGACGAAGAACCTGCAGCGCAACCCGGCCTGCACCCTGTTCATCCTGGATCTGGCCAACCCCTACCGGTACCTGGAGATCCGCGGCGACGCGGACATCAGCCCGGACGACGACTACGCGTTCGCGGCCAAGGTCGGCGCGAAGTACGGCGGCGCCGACCTGAGCGAGCGCGACCAGCCCGGGGAGTCCCGGGTGGTGGTCCGGGTCCGGCCGGCCCGGGTGAACGCCGTTGACATGGGCGGCTGACTCTTCCGGCCGGGCCCCGGTCTGGCCGGACGGCAGGTTACCCGCAGCCCGGCCAGGGAACAGCGGGGTGGCGGGCGCCGCCGGCGTGCGCACCGGGCCTGGAGGTGCCTGACGTGGAGATCAAGCTGGTCCTGTTCCTGCCCCGTGATGCGGCCAGCGTGCCGGTCATCCGCCAGGTCCTGGACGGCTGCCTGGACGTGCTGGGCGTGGCTGTGGACACCCGGACAGACATCGCCCTGGCCCTGGGCGAGGCGTGCGCGAACGTCATCCAGCACGCCGGCCCGGGGGAAGAGTACGACGTCACGGCCCGGGTCACCAGCTCACGCTGCATCATCGAAGTGGTGAACACCGGGAGCGGGAAGGACCCGGTGACCGCCAGCACCGCGGCCGGATCCCCCGCGGCGGGATCCTCCGCCGTGGCGGAGGATCGGGTAGCAGAGGATCCCGCGGCCGCCGAGCACGGCCGGGGCCTCAAGATCATGAGTGCCGTGGTCGACGAGTTCCAGCTGACCAGCAGTGTGCGGGATGGCACGACCGTGCACTTCGAGAAGGACCTGCACTGGGAACCCGGCGCCGCCGGTGAGCAGCTGTCGCGCAGCGACGGCTGAGCGCTGGCTCCTGGCCGTTACCTGACTAAGGTCAGGGTCAGGGAATGGACCGCGAGATGGTGCCGGTCCGGTCCGGCCCGGCCCGGGCTGAACCGGCCGGGCGTGGTCAGGAGGTGGCGCGCTGCAGCCAGGCCTGGCCGTACTGCAACAGATCGGCGCCGGCCAGGGCGGTGAGCGTGCCCAGCGCCAGCCGGGTGGTCCGGGGCAGGTAGACCAGCCCGGCGGTGAAGCCCGTCGCGACCCAGACGCTCGTGCAGAAGGGGCAGGTCACCAGCTCGCCGATGGTCTTGCGCGCGCCCTGGCCGCGGACTTCCTCGTGCAGCTCGGCTGGTCCGGCCTGGCCCTGGTAGGAGGTGAACGGGGCGCGGAGCGGGCTGGTCACCGGATCGCGGGCGATCAGCCGGCTGAGCTTCTGGGTGGCCACCGCGGACAGCACGATGTCCGGTGCGCTGATCCGCTCCGGAACCTCCCGCCCGGTGACCTTGGCCACCCCGGCCAGGGCGCCGACCAGGCCCGCGTAGACCGTCATCGTCAGCACGTAGCCGCCCAGCGGCCGGTCCTCGTCGCCCGCGTACCGCGACTCCTGAGTGTGGGCCGTGCCGGCCAGCTTGTCCTTGATCTGGGTGAGTACTGTCACGCGCTCCGGTTACCCACGGGCCGGGCGGCCAATCGCGGACCGGCGGCCGGGCGGCCAATCGCCGCCCGGCGGACCGGGCCGGCTCCGCTGTTTCGCGGCGGCGGGACGGGGAAGCAGACACCGCCCCGGCGTAGCAAAGGAGCGATGTGTGACCGAAGGCCAGGTGAATGGCGTCAGCCCCTCGCGGATCGTGTTCCGGCCGCTGGTCAGCCCGCTGCCGCTGGGGTTCCTGGCGCTCGCGGCCGGCACGCTCATCCTCTCCGGGGTCCAGCTGTCCTGGATCCCGGAGGCCCAGCTGGCGCCCGCCGGGCTGCTGGTGCTCGCGTTCACGGTCCCGCTGCAGGCGCTCAGCAGCATCTACGGGTTCCAGGCCCGCGACGCCGCGGCGGCCACGGGGATGGCCGTCCAGGGTGGTGGCTGGTTCGCGATCGGACTGGCCAGTTACACCGTGCCCGCCGCCACCGTCCCCGCGCTCGGGTTGCTGCTGCTCGGTGTGGCCAGCGCACTGCTCGTCCCGGCCGCCACCGCCGCGCTGACCAAGCTGCTCGCCAGCGTGGTGATGGGGCTGACCGCGCTGCGCTTCTACCTCACCGCCGCCTATGAGCTGTCCGCCAGCGCGGCCTGGAAGGAGGCGGCCGGGATCACCGGGCTGGTGCTGTTCGCGGTGGCGCTGTACGCGGGGCTGGCGTTCGAGCTGGAGGACAGCCGGGGCGCCACCGTGCTGCCCACGTTCCGGCGCGGACCGGGCCGGATGGCCCTCGGCGGCGGCTTCGCACAGGAGGTGGCCGGAGCCCAGCAGGAGGCCGGGGTGCGGCGGAAGCTCTGACGCGGGCCGGCTGGGCCTGGCCCGCAGATCCGGCCGCCAGGTGTACCCCCGGCGGGGCCGGGTAGCCGCTGACCGCGGACGCGGACCGCGGACGCGGACCGCGCCGCCACCGATCCGGAGGAGGTGGCCGCCTGATGGCAGCCGGTCAGAGCATCGCCGTCCTGGGCGCCGGGGGGACCATGGGCTTCCCCATCGCCCGCAACCTGGCCCGGGCCGGGCTGGACGTCCGCGCCTGGAACCGCACGGCCGACCGGGCCGAGCCGCTGCGCGACGACGGCGCACGGATCGCGGCCAGCCCGGCGGAGGCCGCCGCGGGCGCCGACCTGGTGCTCACCATGCTGGCCGACACCGACGCGGTGCTCGGCGTCATGGACGGCGAGCAGGGAGCGCTGGCCGCGCCCGGCGGCTCCGGGATCTGGCTGCAGATGAGCACCATCGGGGAGGACGGCACCGAGCGGTGCGCTCAGCTGGCCACGGAGCACGGCGTCCCCTTCGTGGACACGCCGGTACTCGGCACCCGCCAGCCGGCCGAGCAGGGCAAGCTCGTCGTCCTCGCCTCCGGGCCCGGGGAGGTCCGGGAGACGCTCGAGCCGGTGTTCGGCACCATCGGGCAGAAGACCCTGTGGGTCGGCGAGGCTGGCGCGGGCACCCGCCTCAAGGTGGCGGTGAACGTCTGGGTGGTGACCGTCGTGGAAGGCGGCGCCGAGATGATCGCCCTGGCCGAGGGCCTCGGCCTCGACCCTCAACTGATCTTCGAGGCGATCGGCGGTGGTCCGCTGGACCTGCCCTACCTGCGGATGAAGGGCAAGGCGATGATGGACCGTGACTTCACGCCGGCGTTCAAGCTGAAGCTCGCGGCCAAGGACGCCCGGCTGGCCGGAGAGTCGGCGCGGCGGCACGGGATGGACCTGCCGCTGCTGGACGCGATCGCACAGCGGATGACCCAGGGCGCGGAGCGGTACGGCGACGACGACATGAGCGCGACGTACCTGACCAGCGCCGTGCGTACGCCGGTGCGCTGAGCACCGGCGTCCGGGGGCACGGCGGGCCCCGGGGATCGGGCGTTCCGGCGGCCGGTGGGCGGTGGCCGAATTCGCCACCGGTCACTGGATCAGCGTGCGGCGCCAGCCACGGCGCTTCCCGATCTGAGCGATCAGTTCCTGGCCGCGGTCCCGCTCCCGCTCCCGTCCTCCTGGCCGCCGGGGCCCCTCGCCAGGGCGCTGGGCAGGTCGTCGTGGATCCGCACCAGCTGCCCAGCCCCGATGATGGAGAACACCCGGCTCACTCCGGGCGAGGCGATGACAAGCCGCAGCTCGCTGCCTGCCGCAGCCGCCTGCCGGTGGGTCAGCATGATGGCCCGGACCCCGGCCGAGTCGCAGAAGGTGGTCGGCGTCATATCCACCACCAGCACCTCGGGCCGCTCGCCCAGGGCGGCCAGCAGGCTGTCCTGGATCTCGGCCCCGTTGGACATGTCTATTTCCTCAGGCATGGTGATGACCACCAGCTGCCCATGCCAGGCCACCGGCAGATGCCCTGCTTTCACGACCTATCACCCGCCTGACGGGAAGGGAAAAACGCTGGTAGCCCTGGCCCCACGGGCCAGGTACGTGCAGTGACGAGTGGCATCGGAGATTATCCTAACCATGTCGATCGCGGCGCAACCTGCGGGTAACCCCCTGCGCCCGGAAGCGCCAGACAGCCGGTCCGCTCCGCAGGGCTGCCGAAGGGGAGGTTCACCCGAGCCGATGAACGGTATGGACAGCGCCGCATCGGTCTTCCCCGGCACCGGCACCATGACCGGCCTGTTCCGGGCGCACGACTGGGCCGCCTCCCCGCTCGGGCTCCCCGATCAGTGGCCGCCGAGCCTGCGGATCGCGTCCCGGATCGCGCTCTCCTCCCGCTTCCCCATGATCGTCTGGTGGGGGCCCGGGCTGCGGTTCCTGTACAACGACCCGTACATTCCGCTGCTCGGCTCCAAGCACCCGGCGCTGGACCAGCCCGGCGAGCAGGTGTGGCCGGAGATCTGGCACATCATCGGGCCGCAGCTCAACAGCGTGCTGCAGAGCGGCGAGCCTACCTGGTCCGAGGACGTCCTGCTGCCGATGAACCGGCACGGTTACTGGGAGGAAACCTACTGGACCTACTCCTACAGCCCGGTGCACAACGACGACGGCACGGTCGGCGGCGTGTTCACCGCGGTGACCGACACCACCGAGCGGGTGATCGGCGCCCGGCGGCTGTCCGCGCTGCAGGACCTTGGCGCGCAGGCCGGGACCGCGCCGACCGTGGCCCAGGCCTGCGGCCTGGTCAGCCAGGCACTGAGCCGGGCGGAGGCGGACGTCCCCTACTTCGCGCTCTACCTCAGCGCCGAGGACAGCCCCGGGCCGGTCCTGGCGGCAACGACGGACGGCTGGCAGGAAGCCGCGGACCCCGGGCTCTGGCCGCTGGCCGAGGCGCTCACCGCGGCCGGCCCGGTGATCGTGGGCGACGTGGCCGACCGGATCGGCGAACTGCCTCGCGGTGGCTGGGCCACCCCGCCCGCCCAGGCCATGGTGCTCCGGCTGCAGGGTGACGCGGAGGCCGAGCCGATCGGCGCGCTGGTCCTGGCCGCCAGCGCCGGAAGCCGGCTGGACGACGACTACGTGACCTTCATGGAACTGCTCGCCCGGCAGACCGCGGCGCTCATCAACGGGGCGATCGCCTACCAGGCGGAACAGCGCCGGGCCGAGGACCTGGCCGAGCTGGACCGGGCCAAGACCACGTTCTTCTCCAACGTCAGCCACGAGTTCCGCACCCCACTGACCCTGATGCTGGGCCCCGTTCAGGAACTCCGCGGCCGCCTCAGCCAGGCCGACCAGGACACGCGTGAGGACCTGGACGTCGTGTACCGGAACGGCCTGCGGCTGGGCAAGCTGGTCAACGCGCTGCTCGACTTCTCCCGGATCGAGGTCGGCCGCAGCCAGGCCCGCTACGAACCGATCGACCTGGCCGTCTTCACCACCGACCTGGCCAGCTCCTTCCGGAGCGCATTCCAGCGCGCCGGGGTCGCCTTCGAGGTCGACTGCACGGCGCTGGGTGAGCCCGGCTACGTGGACCGGGAAATGTGGGAGAAGGTCGTCCTCAACCTGCTGAGCAACGCGCTGAAGTTCACCTTCACCGGGTCGGTCCGGCTCAGCCTGGCGGCGGAGGACGGCCAGGCGGTACTGCGCGTCACGGACACCGGGGTGGGTATCCCGGCCAGCGACATGCCCCGGCTGTTCGAGCGCTTCCACCGTGGCAGCCGGACGCAGGCGCGCTCCCACGAGGGCAGCGGGATCGGCCTTGCGCTGGTCAAAGAGCTGGTCACGCTGCACGGCGGGACCATCGGGGCGGAGAGCGAACTGGGTGCCGGCACCACGTTCACGGTCCGCGTCCCGCTCGGCCGGGCCCACCTGACGGCCGGCAGCGTGGTGCCGGCCGCGGAGGCCACGCCGGCCACCGCCGATCCGGCCGGGGCGGACCCGTTCGTCCAGGAGGCGCTGCGCTGGCTGCCCGGCCTCCAGGAGCGCAGCCGCGCAGCCGCGGACCAGGCTGCCGACCAGGCCGGAGACGAGGCCAGGGACGAGGCCGGGGCACCGGTGGTGACCACCGGGACGGCCGCGCCGGACGGTGCCCTCTCGGTGCTGATCGCCGACGACAACACGGATATGCGCGAATACCTGCAGCGGCTGCTGCAGTCCCGCTACTGGGTCACCGCGGCCGCGGACGGGCAGGCCGCGCTGGATGCCGCCCGGGCCGCGCCACCGGATCTGATCATCAGCGACGTGATGATGCCGGGGGTGGACGGGCTCCGGCTGGCCGAGGAACTGCGCAAAGACCCGCGCACCGCCGAGGTGCCGTTGCTGCTGCTGTCCGCGCGAGCGGGCCAGGAGGCCGCGGTCGAAGGGCTGACGGCCGGTGCGGACGACTACCTGGTCAAGCCGTTCGCCGCCCGGGAGCTGCTGGCCCGGGTGGAAGCCAGCCTGCGGCTCACCCAGCTGCGCACCCGCCAGTCCCGGTGGCGGGCGGCGCTGACGGAATCGCTCCAGGAAGGCTTCTTCGTCCTGGACCAGCAGGGCCGGATGGTGGAAGTCAACGCCGCTTTCGAGCGCATCCTCGGCTATGGCCACGAGGGAACCCCCTACGGGATCCCGCGGCCCTGGTGGCCGGATCCGGTCACCGACCCGGAGGGCTACCAGCTCGCCAGCGAGGGCGCGCAGGCGGAGCGCCGGGAGAGGACCGGCCGGTTCGTGGTCCCGCTGCGGCACCGCCTCGGGCACCGGATCTGGGCCGAGGTCGCCTGGAACACGGTCGATGACCCGGACGGCGGCCAGATGACGGTGGGCACGCTGCGGGATGTCACCGACGAGCGGCTGGCCTCCAGCCGCGAGGCGGCGGTGCTGGCCATGACCGAGCTGCTGGCCCGGGCCGCCACCGGGCAGGCGGTGCTGGAGACCGGCCTGCACGAACTGGGCCGGCACTGGGATACCCCCCGGGTGCTGGCCACCGGGTGGAAGGACGGCGAGCCGGTCGTGCTGGCGTCCGCGCCGCCCAGCGTCTCCTGGTCGGACCTGCCAGACCCGGTCCAGCGGTCCATCGAGGCGCTGCGCGGCCAGCCGCCGCTGCGGATCGTCACGAGGGCCGGGCCACCGGCCGGGGCGGGCACGGTGGTGGAGCACTCCGGGAGCACGGCCGCCATCTGGATCGACCTGGACGGCTGCCCAGCCTTCAGCGCCGAGGACCGGACTTTGCTGGCCCTGCTGTGCGGCAGCCTCGGCCAGGCGCTGAGCCGGGCCCGGCTGCTGGACCAGGAACGGGAGGTGGCGCTGGCGCTGCAGCACGCCGTCCTCGGCCCCGGCCGCATGCCGCCGGGCTTCGCCGCCCGCTACGAGCCGGCCACGCCCCCGCTGGAAATCGGCGGCGACTGGTACGACGTGGCCGAACTGCCCGACGGCCGGGTCGGCATCATCGTCGGGGACTGCGTCGGCCGGGGGCTGCCGGCGGCCAGCGTGATGGGCCAGCTGCGCAGCGCCTGCCGGGCCCTGCTGCTGGACTCCCCGGGACCGGGCGCGGCGCTGGCCGCGCTGGACCGGTTCGCCGCGCTGATTCCTGACGCCCTGGCCACCACGGTGCTCTGCGGGGTGCTCGACCCGGCGACCGGGACCCTGACCTACGCGAGTGCCGGGCACCCGCCAGGGATCCTGGTGCTTCCCGACGGCACCGTCCAGCTGCTCGACCAGGGTCGTTCCCTGGCCCTGGCCCTGGCCCCGGACCGGCCGCGGGGCGAGGCGACCGCTCAGGTCCCCGAGGGAGCGGTGCTGCTGCTGTACACCGACGGGCTGGTGGAACGCCGCCAGGTGGACATGGACGTCACCACGGCCCAGGCCGCCGCCCTGCTCCAGGCCGGGCAGCAGGCGCCGGTGGCCGACCTGGCCGACACGGTGATGGCTGGCCTGGCCCCGGCCGGCGGCTTCGAGGACGACGTGGCGCTGCTCGTCTACCGCCGGCCGGCCACCCTCGAGGTGACCTTCCCCGCCGACCCGGACGAGCTCGCCCCGATGCGGCGGCAGCTGCGCGGCTGGCTCGACCAGCTCAGCCTGGACCCGATAGTCACCCAGGACGTGCTGATCGCGGCCTGCGAAGCGTGCGCCAACGCGATCGAGCACGGCTACCGGGACGAGCGGGCCGGGACGGTCCGGCTCCGGGCCGAGGCGAGCGGGCCCGACCTGCTGGTCACCGTGTCCGACCGCGGCCGCTGGCGGCCACCCCGGCAGGTCCGCGAGCGCGGTCACGGCCTCAAGCTGATCCGCGCGACCATGCGCGATGTGGACATCACCTCGGACGACGCCGGCACGACCGTGCGGATGCGCACCGGCCATCCCTGATCCGGCGCCACGCGGTGCACGGGCGGCTCCGGCCAGCGGCCCGGCTACCCGCCGTGAGCGTACAATGCGCTGCGGGCCGCCGCCGCGGCCAGGCTGGCCGCGCGGTGTATCCGGCGAGCCGGGATCGACGACGCCAGAAGGATGCTGGATGAGCGCGGAGCCGCAGGAGCCCGGCGGGTACAGCCACGAGGCGTTCCTGTACTCCGGGGAACCGGAGTTCCTCGCCGGGGTGCTCTCCTTCCTGGAGCCGACCACCCGGGGCGGGCGGCCCGCGCTGGTGCTGCTCACCGCGGACAAGCTCAACCTGGTGCGCCGCGAGCTGACCGCCGGGGCGGCTGACGTGGAGTACGCGGACATCACCGGGGCCGGGGGCAATCCCGGTCGGCTCATCGGGGTGTGGCGCCGGTTCGCCGGGGCCCACCGGGCCGGGGTGGAGCTGCGCGGTATCTGCGAGCCGGTCTACCCGGGCCGCACCGCGGCGGAGACGGCCGAGTGCGAGCTGTACGAGGCGCTGCTGAACGCCGCCTTCGACCCCGGTACCCAGCTCCGGCTGATGTGCCTGTACGACGCGGCGAGCCTGCCGGGCAGCCTGCTCGCGGCGGCCCGGCACACCCACCCGTTCCGCACCGACGGGAAGCGGCGGGACATATCGGCCGAGTTCCGGCCACCCAATCTGGCCGCGCTGTACACCCGCCCGTTGCCCGGCCGCCCGGACGCCGCCGCCCGGCTCAGCTTCGGGCGCGGCGAACTGGGCCGCCTGCGGGCGTTCGTGGCCACCCAGGCCCGGGAGGCCGGGCTGGCCGAGCGGCCCGCGTCCGCGCTGGTCGCCGCGGTCAACGAGATCGCCACCAACAGCCTGAAGCACGGCGGCGGCCAGGGCGAGCTGCGGGTCTGGGCCGAGGACGATGCGCTGGTGTGCGAGGTCTCCGACCGCGGCCGGCTCACCGACCCGCTGGCCGGGCGGCTGCCGCCCGCCCCGGACCAGGGCGCCGGGCTGTGGCTGGCGAACCAGCTCACCGATCTGGTGCAGATCCATTCCGGGCCGGACGGCACGTCCGTGCGGCTCCGCCAGCACCGGTAGCTGTTTGCGCCGCCCGCCGGCGCTAAGCCGCCCGCCGGCGCAAAGCCACCCGCCGGCGCAAAGAGGTCACGGGCCGGCTATTGAGCCGGCTGCCCCGGGCCGGGCGCGGGTGCTACCGCGAGCCTCACGCGCCCCGGCGGCGCAGGAAGCGGACGAACTCGGTGCCCTCCCGCAGCCGCCGCCGCATCATCTCCGGGCTGCGCACCATCTCCGCCGACATCTCGGCGATCTTCCCGGCGCGGAAATAGAACTGCTTGTAGAACAGCTCCACCGAGTCGTAGATCTCCGTCCGGTTCAGGTTCGGGTAGCTCAGCGCCGCGGTCTGCACACCATGCTCGTCGATCAACGCGGCGTCGTCCGCGGGCAGCCAGCCGTTCTCCTTGGCCTGCTGGTAGAGCGCGGTTCCCGGGTAGGGGGCGGCGATGGAGACCTGCAGCGAGTGCGGGTTGATCTCCTTGGCGAAACGGATGGTCTCCTGGATCGTCTCCGGGGTCTCCCCCGGCAGCCCGAGGATGAACGTGCCGTGGATGGTGATGCCCAGGTCACGGCAGTCCCTGGTGAACTGGCGGGCCCGTTCGACCCGGATCCCCTTCTTGATGTTGATCAGGATCTGCTGGTTCCCGGACTCGTAGCCGACCAGCAGCAGGCGCAGGCCGTTGTCCCGGAGCACCTTGAGGGTCTCGTACGGCACGTTCGCCTTGGCGTTGCAGGACCAGGTCAGCCCGAGCCTGCCCATGCCGCGGGCGATCTCCTCCGCCCGGCGCCGGTCGTCGGTGAACGTGTCATCGTCAAAGAAGACCTCCTTCACGTGCGGGAGCAGCTCCTTGATGCGGGCCATCTCGCCGAGCACGTGCGCCGCGCTCCGGGTCCGGTACCGGTGCCCGCCGACGGTCTGCGGCCACAGGCAGAACGTGCACCGCGAACGGCAGCCCCGCCCCGTGTACAGCGACACGTAGGGGTGCTTCAGGTACCCGATGTAGTAGTCCTCGATCGTCAGGTCGCGCTGGTAGACGTCGGTGACGTACGGGAGCCGGTCCATGTCCTCCAGGACCGGGCGGTCCGGGGTGGCGGCGGCGCCGTCCTGGTCCCGGTAGGTGACCCCGGTCACCTCCGCCAGCGGGCGGCCCGCCGCGATCTCGGCGATGGTGAAGTCGAACTCCTCGCGGGCGACGAAGTCGATGGCCTCCGACGCGAGCAGGGACGCTTCCGGCTGGACCGCGACCCTGGCGCCGACGAACCCGATCATCAGGTCCGGGTTGGCCCGCTTCAGCGCCTCGGCCACGCCCACGTCGCCGGTGAACGACGGTTCGCTCGTGTGCAGCACGGCCAGGTCGTACTGCCCGGCCAGCGGGAGGACATCAGCCAGGGTCAGGCCCGCGGCGGGCGCGTCCACCAGCTTGCTCCCGGGGACGATCGCGGCGACCTGCGCCAGCCAGGTGGGGTACCAGAAGGACCGGACCTCACGCTTCGCCTGGTACCGGGAGCCGGCTCCGCCGTCGAAACCTTCGTACGACGGAGGGTGCAGGCACAGGGTGCGCATCATGGGCGCCGGGCCTCCTTGACCGCGGACCGGCGCGGCGGGCCGCCGGGCCGGGAGCTGTCCTCGCGAGGCTGGGCCGGCCGGGCGTCGGGCCCGGTGCCGGGGCCGTTGATCGCGGCGGCGAACGCCCGGTGCCAGTCGGCGGCCGCCGGGCCGCCGCTCGGCGCCGGCCGGGTCACCCGGCCCAGGGCCGCCAGGACGCAGTCGGTGAGGTTACCGGCCCGCGGATGGCACACGTCGGCCCCGCCGAGTTCCAATTCGTGCTGCAGGTTCTCCCGGCCATGGCCCGGCATGGCGTCCAGCAGCATGAGCGGGCGGCCCACGGCCCTCGCCTCGCCGCAGGTCAGTGCGCCCGGCAAGGTGATGACCAGGTCGCACGCGGCCATCAGGCCGGCCACCTGCTCGCTGAAGCCGAAGGCATGCACCCGGCCGTCGCGGCGGGCCAGGACGGTCAGGCGCCGCTCCAGCCGCCGGTTGCGGCCGGCGACGGCGAGCACGTGGACACCCGCGCCGGCCAGCGCCTGCGCCGCCTGCTCCAGCGGCCCCAGGCCCCAGCCACCGCCCATCAACAGCACGCAGGGCGCCTCCGGCGGGACTCCGAGCAGGCGGCGTGCGGCGGCCTGGGACGGTGGCCGGGAGAACTCGGCCCGCACCGGCGGCGGCACGACGCTCACCCGCGCACCCGGCAGGTAGCGGCGGACCGAGGCCGCTGCGGCCGGCGAGGTGACCAGGTACAGATCGATCCCGGCGCGGACCCACGAGGCGTGCGGCAGGGCGTCCGGGCAGAGCACGATGGTGCGCGCCCAGGAGCCTCCGGTAGCCAGCCGGGCCGCCGCGGGCACCCCCGGCGCGAACACGGCGATGACCAGGTCGGCTGGCTCGGCCCGCAGGTCCGCCTGCAAGGCCCGGGCGACCCGGGATTCGGCGGCGCCGTCCATGCGGGCGGCCAGCCGGCTGCCGGTCCGCAGCTGGCCGAAGTGCAGGGCGTCGAACGCCCCCGGCACCGCGGTGAGCCCGCGGAACACCCACTCCCCGGCCCGGCCCGCCCGGGGGCCGAGCAGGCGCATGCAGTCCAGGCTGCGGCTGTGCCAGCCCAGCTGGTCCAGGCTGCCCCGGACGATCTGGGTGAGCACGTCGTGACCCATGCCGAGCGAGCCGGTGAGGATCAGGGCGCGCCTGGATACGGCCAGACCCGGTCGCGGCTCCGCCGCGGCTCCCGCCTGCCCCGTCATGGCGCCTCATCTCGCGTCCGTGGTGGTCTAAGCCGCTCGCGTGCGTAGTTCCGCCCGAGCGGGCGATACCCACTAGCTCCAGCACCAAACGGGACAGCGGCCACAGTGGCCGCCGCGGCCAGCCCGGCCGCGTGGATCTTCCGGCCGCGCCCCAGGACTGCGGCGGCTGTTCGCCGGGATCACCGTGGTGACGGCGCTGGCCGGGCTGCCGCTGCGCTGAGCCGGCGCTCATTCTCCCGGCTCGCCCGCGACCGGGCTGAGCAGCTGCTCGCCGAGCACCACGCTCGTGGCCAGTTCCTTGTACCCGATGTCGTCGAACAGCACGGTCAGCCGGTCCCCCTCGTCGGCCAGGACCGTGCCGTAGCCCCAGTCCGCGTGCTCCACCCGGGCCCCCGCGCCCAGGCCGGGCGCCTCCTGCGCGGCGGCGCCCGTGGGCGGGGCCGGGGCTGACCGGCCCGCATCGCAGTTGTCGCAGCGCCCGCACGGCTCGGTGACGTCCGCACCGAAGTAGCGCAGCAGGAACCGGCGGCGGCAGTCGGTCAGCTCCGCGTAGCGGCGCATCATCTCCACCCGGGACCGCTCGACCGACCGGCGCTGCTCGGCCCGCTCCCGGGCCGCCACCGCCGCCGCCTCGGGCGGCGGCCCGTCGGGCACCGGCTCCACCCGGCGGCGCAGCCGCACGGCCCCGGCCGCCTCCAGCAGGTTGAGCAGGCTGGTTAGCCGCCGCCCGGACAGCTCCAGCGAGCGGGCCAGCTCCCGGCGCGGCACCGGGCCGCCGGCCGCGACGGCGGCGGCGACCGTGGCCAGCTGGTCCCCGTCCGGCAGGCCGCCGGTGAAGAAGCGGGGCAGCGCCAAATCTTCCGGGAGGTAGCAGCAGATGGCGCGGGCCGGCTGCCCGTCCCGCCCCGCGCGCCCGACCTCCTGGTAGTACTCGTCCAGCGATCCGGGCACCGAGGCATGCACCACAAAACGCACCCCAGGCCGGTCGATGCCCATGCCGAACGCGCTGGTGGCGACGATCGTCTGCCCGGCCATGAAGGCCCGCTGGGCGGCGGCCCGCTCGTCCTTGCGCAGCCCCGCGTGGTAGACCGGCACCCCCAGCTGCGCCGCCAGGCCGGCCGCCTGCCGCCGGGTCGCCGCGTACACCAGGCCGGCCCCTCCAGCCCGCGGACCACCTCCAGCACCGCGGCGTCCTTGTCGGCGCGGTCGTGGAAGGAGCGCACCGCCAGGTGGATCTCGGGCCGGTCGAATCCGGTGATGATCTGCCGGGGCGGGCGCAGCCCGAGCCGCGCCACGATCTCCTCGCGGACCGGCGGGGCGGCCGTGGCGGTGAGCGCGGCCACCACCGGCCGCGGCCGCAGGTCACGGAGCACGCTCCCGAGGCGCAGGTAGTCGGGGCGGAAGTCGTGGCCCCAGGCGGACAGGCAGTGCGCCTCGTCCACCGCGACCAGCGTGGGCGGTGTCCCGCTCAGCACCGCGCGGACGTCGTCGCGGGCCAGCTGCTCGGGGGCGAGGAAGACGAACCCGGGGCCGCCGCCGCGCAGCAGCTCGTAGGCCGCCGCCCGGCGGGCGGCACTGGTGGCCGCGTTGACCGGGATCGCCGCCAGGCCGCGCTCGCGCAGGCCGACCGCCTGGTCGCGCTGCAGCGACAGCAGCGGGGAGATCACCACCGCCGGGCCGCCGCGGGCGACCGCGGCCACCTGGTAGATGGCCGACTTCCCCGCCCCGCTCGGCATGACCACCAGGCAGTCCTGGCCGTCGGCCAGGGCGGAGATGGCGTCCGCCTGGCCCGGCCGCAGTTCGCGGAAGCCGAGGACGCTGGCGGCGAGGTCAGCTGGGTTCATGCCCGGTGCGGCCGGACCCGCCGTCCGGATCGTCGGTGTCCGCGGCGGTCCAGTCCAGCCCGGAGGTGACGTGCCCGCCGTCGGCCGGCCCATCGCCGCCCAGCCCCGCGGTCACCCCGCTGCCGGCGTCCGGGTCATCCGGCGCCGGGTCGGGGGCGTCAACCTCCCCGGCGTGCGCCTCGTCCAGCGGGCCGCGCACCCGGAAGCCGGGGTGCCCGGGCTCCACCGGGTGGCCCCCGGCGCCGGCCGGGGCGGCCGGCATCCCGGGGCCGAAGGTGTCCTCGTCGTCCGGGCCGCCGGCCTGCGGATCGACCGGCTGTTCCTCGAAGCCCTCCCCGGCGACCGCCCAGTCGCCGTCCCGGCCGGCCGTGTAGTCCGTGGGCTCGCTGTATCCGCTCGTGGGCGCGGCGTCGCCGCTGCCGTGCCCGCCGGGCGGGGTGTCCGAGCCACGGATCGAGGCCGGGCCGATGTCCCCGCCCATGTCGTGCCGCCAGCTGTCGTCGCCGGGCTGCGGCCGCCCGGTCGCTGGCTCGCCGGTCTCACTGCTCATCGGGGGTCCTCCTTCGCTGCGGGCCGCGGCCGGGTCACTCCGGCTCCACCCGCATCGCGGCCTCCTCGGCGGTGAAGCCGCCCATGTCCGGGCCGACCTCCCCGGCCACGGCGTCGGCCTCGGCGTCCGGGTGCGCTCCCTGGCCGGGCGCGACCAGCCGGCCGGCCGGGCGCGGCTCGTCCCACACCTCGCCGGACGGCTCCCCCGGCTGGGCGCCCCAGTCCGGCCCGGTGCCCTGCGGAGCCCGCTCCGGCCCGACCGGATCGTCCGGCTGATAGTTGGTGTCCAGGTCGGAGCCCACCCCGAGGCCGCTGTCGGGGCTGACCGCGTCGAGGTCGTCGCTGGGGTCCGGCCGCCCCTCCCGGGCCGGCTGCACCACCAGCCCACCCTCGCCGCCGAACATCGGCTGCGCCTCCGGGACCTCCCGGTCCACCCGCAGGTCCAGCGGCTCCCCCTCGATCTGTTCCTCGACGGTGGTGCCGAAGTCGTCCACCGCGACCGGGTGGTCGGCGGGCAGCGGGGCCTGCTGCGGGTCCACCGCCCATTCCTGCTGCGGGGTGCCGTCCTGCAGGTCCGGGATGCCCTCGTCCTCAAACCGCGAATGCGGGTCATGTTCCGGCATGTGATGGCTCATGGCCCTGCCTTCCTGATCTCGTCAGCGGTACCGGATGTCTCTCCCCGCGCCCGGCAGGCCTTAACGCCGCAGCCGCCCCGCGGTCCGGGTAGCGGCGGCCGGTTTGCGACCTCGCTATTAGTTGGTGATGTGGTGGCGGCGTTCCGTGAGCGCGGCGGTCATTGGGCTGTCCTCGTGCCCGCGCCGATCAGGGATGCGATGTGTGCGGGGTTGAAGAACTCCGGCACCGTCAGGGCACTGGCCCACATGCTGGCGAACTCGTCCATGGCCTTCCGGTGGCCGGCGATCGCGCCCAGCAGCTGCAGCATCTGCGGCGGCGGGGGCACGGCCAGGTCGGCGAGCCGGCTGGTGAACTCGTACATGGGCAGCGCCCGCTCGTCGCGGTGCCGCTGGTATTCGCCCAGCGCCTCGTCGTAGCCGCGGCTGCCGCGCCAGGCGGCGTCGAGCGCGCCGGCGCACAGCTCGGCGGCGTGGAAGGCGTCGGTGATGCCCTGGGCGGTGACCGGGTCCTTGGCGTACCCGGCATCACCGACCAGCGCCCAGCCCGGCCCGTACGGTGTCCGGAACCTGTTCGGCACCCCTTCGCCGACAACCCGGGTTTCCTGCCGCCCGCCGTCGAGCCGGTCACCGAGGACCGCGAGGACCTCGCGCTGGTAGTTGGCCTGCAGGTCCTGTCTCACCCGGGCCACCTCGGCCTGCGGCCAGGCGGCGAGGACCAGCGTCAGGTCGTCGTTGGTGGGGATCAGGCCGAAACCGCGGGCGGGCCGGATCATCCACCGCGCCCCGCTGGTGGGCACGCCGGACCAGTAGGCGTAGTAGGCACTGGCCAGTACGGGGCCCTCGCGATAACGCGGCGCGTTCACCTGCTCGGCCACCCGCGAATGCACCCCGTCGGCGCCGATGACTACGTGGGCGTACTCGCTGGTCTCCAGGCCGCCGCGGGCGTGCCCGCGGACGCCGGTGACCCGGTCGCCGTCGATGATCAGCTCCGTGACGCTGAACCCTTCGCGTAGCTCGGCGCCGGCCTTATCGGCGGCGCGGACGAGCAGTTCGTCCAGCACGATCCGGCGGGGTGCGTAGCCCCCGGTGGGGCCGTCGGCGGTGCCCGGCGTCCCGGTGATCACCAGCGGCCCGAAGTCGAAGGTGTACGCCGGCAGCCATGGGCAGCCCGTCGCGACGAGATCGTCCAGTAGCCCCCACCGCCGCAGCGCCGTCAGGCCGGGGGGGTGGATCACGTGGGTCGAGACGGTGTCGGACGGGAAGCTCGCCCGGTTGACGAGCAGCACGTCGTAGCCCTTGCGGGCCAGCAGCATCGCGGTCGCGGCGCCGGCGCAGCGGGCGCCGACGACGATCGCGTCGTAGCGCCGCTTCGCCGGCGCCGCGTGGTGTTCCTGCAGGCTCGTCGGGTTCATCGTTACCTCCTGACTGATCGCTGATGCCTGAAAGGCTGCCAGTTCCGGCTTTCACCGCTCTTTCATCGCTGCGAGAATGGGCGCCGATGCGCGCAGTACCGGTGTTCCGGGTGCTCGGGACGCTGCAGGCGGACCGGGACGGCTCCGCGCTGCCGTTGCCCAGCGGCCGGCAGCGGGCCGTGCTCGCCGCGCTGCTGACCCGGGCCGGAAGGCCGGTGCCGGCGGACGAACTCGTCGAGGCGGCCTGGGGCGAGCGGCTCCCTGACCATCCGAAGGCCGCGCTGCAGACTGTGCTTTCCCGGCTGCGCACAGCACTGGGCGCAGAACTGATCAGCGCCGGCCTTTCCGGATACCGGCTGAATGTCACCGCCGACGGCGTGGATGCGCTGCGGTTCGAAGCGCTGCGCGAGCGGGCCGCGCACGCCCCGGACGCCGCCGCCGCGGGACTGCTCGACGCGGCCCTCGCACTGTGGCGCGGCCCGGCGTACGCCGAGTTCGCCGACCGCGACTTCGCCAGCGCGGAGGCGGCGCGGCTGAACGAGTTGCGCGCGGTCACGGTCGAGGACTACGCCGGCCTCTCGCTGCGGTCCGGGCGTGTGACGGACGCGATCGCGCCCCTCGAAGCGCTGCGGGCGCGCGAACCGTGGCGCGACCGGTGCGTCGAACTGCTCATGCGCGCGCTAGGCGGGTCGGGGCGGGCCACCGAGGCGCTGCAGGTTTACGACCGGCACCGGCGTGGCCTGGCGGCGGAGTTCGGCCTCGATCCCTCGCCGGCGTTGCAGGACCTGCAGGCCCGGATCTTGCGCAACGAGCTGCCCGAGGCACCCCGGCCGGTGCCGCAGCCGCCGCCCTGGTTCGCCGTCCCAACGCCGTTCGTCGGCCGTGACACCGAGATGGCGACCCTGGCCGGCGCGCTACGCCGCAACCGGCTGGTCACGGTGACCGGCATCGGCGGGGTCGGCAAGACGCGGCTGGTCGCCGAGTCACTGGGCGAACTCGCCCCGCAGCTCAACATGCCTGTCGCGGTGGCCGAGCTGGGCGCCGTACCGTCAGGCGGCGTCGGCGGTGCCGTCGCTGCGGCCCTGGGCGTGGATGCCCGCGACGGCACACCTGGCGCTGCGGTCAGCGAGTACCTCGGCACGGGCTCGCAACTGCTCGTGATCGACAACTGCGAGCACGTGCTCACCGAGGTGCGTGAGCTGGCCGGGGCGCTGCTGCGCGGCTGCCCGCAGGTGCGGATCGTCGCCACCAGCCGGCACCGGCTGGGACTGCCCGGCGAGCAGGTGCTGCCGCTGGATCCACTGCTCACCGAGGCCGCGGACGTGCCCGCGCAACGGTTGCGCGACAGCGCACCGGTCCAGCTGTTCGTCGACCGGATGCACCGCTTGCGTCCCACCCTCCCGGTGACCGCGCAAACCCTGGCGCTCAGCGCCGCAGTGTGCCGCCGGCTCGACGGGGTGCCGCTGGCGATCGAGCTGGCGGCAGCCCAGGTGGCGGCGGTCGGCCTGACACCGGTGCTGGACCGGGTGGGCGACCTGGACGTGCTCGCCGACGCCGACGGCGGCATGCGGGCGGTACTCGAACGTTCCTGGGCCCTGCTCACCCGCAGCGAGCAGGGGCTGCTGGCCAGGCTGTCGGTGTTCGCGGCCGACTTCGACCTCGGCGCGGCTGAGCATGCCGGCGGCCCGGCGGCCGCAGCGCGGCTGGCCCGCCTGGTGGACGCGTCGCTGCTGCACGTCACGCACGAGCACGGCCAGGCGCGGTACCGCATGCTGGCGATCGTGCGCGCCTTCGCCGCCGAGCGGCTCCGCGCGGCCGGCGCGACCGGGGCCGCGCGTGCCGCGCACGCCCGCTGGGTCCGCGACCTGGCGGAGGCCGCTGCCGCCGACGTCCGCGCCGGAGGTGCCGGCGAGCCGCTGCACCGGCTGCTGGCCTACCGCGCCGATCTGCTCGCGGCCGCGCGCGGGGCGCTGGAGGCGGGCGAGGTTGACCTGGCCGGCGAGATCACCGCGGCGCTGGGCTGGTGCACGCACTGGGTGCTCGACGGCGAGCTGCTGAAGCTGGCGCGGGACGTGGCCTGCGACCCGCGCCTGCCCGCGGCGCCGGTCGCCGCGCTCGCGGAAGCGTCCGGCGCGCTCCACGCGGCACAGCTCGGCGATCTGGACGAGGCCCACCGGCTCGGCACGCAGGCGCTGGCCATCGCGGCCACACCCGAAGAGCAGTGCATGGCACGGCACGCGCTCGGGGTGACCTGCGTCTACCGCGGAGAGCACGCGGAATCGATGCGTCACTGGCAGCAGCTGCTCGACCTTCCCGGCGTGCCGGCGCCGCTACGGGTCGACGCGCACGCCACGTTCGCGCTGCTCGCCTGCTTCCATTCCGACCAGCCGGCCGCACGGCAGCACGCGGAGCAGGCCCTGGCCATCGCCCGGGAGGCCGGCCCGATCAGGGCCTTCGCGACGTACACGATGGGTGAGGTCCGGCTGCTGGAGGACCCCGCGGCCGCGGCCGAGATCCTCGAACTCGCCGCGGCCCAAGCCGAGGCCGGCCATACCGCCCAGATCGCCGAGGTCGCGCGGATCGCGCTCGTCTCCGCGCTCGTCCGGCTGGGCCGCCACCACGAGGCACTGCAGGTGTTCCCCGATCTGCTGCAGCAGCTGCGCCGCCGGGGCGGATGGCCGCAGCTGTGGACCACCCTGCGCATCCTCGCTGAACTGCTGGCGGAACTCGGCCGCCCGCGGGACGCCGCGCTGCTGCTCGCCAGCGCGAGCCTCGACCCGTCCGCCCCACCGGTCACCGGGGACGACATCCCGCGCTACCGCGACCTGCAGCGCCGGATCACCGGCCAGATCCGACCCGATGCATACCAGCGGCTGGCCGATCAGGCGGCCATCCTCCCCCGGGCCCAGATCCTCGACCGGGCGCTGGCCGCGCTGGCCGCCTGCGCGACCGGATCCGGCAGCGGCCCGCTGGTGGAACACGGGCCGGCCAGCCCGGCGTGATCGCCCGCGAGATGAGCTGAGCCCCTGGCGAATGGTTCCCGCCCGGTGATCGGCGTGTCGCGCCCCGGCCAGGGTGGCGAAGCCACCCTGGCCGTCAGATCGGCTGAGTGCTGGCGGGCGTCGGCGATCACCTGGACGTTGACCGCGCCGCCGCGCTGATCAGAGTCCCGCAATGCGCATTGCCGGCCGGCGGGCGGTTACCCATCTCTGGAGCAGGCTCCAGAGTGAGAAACTCGACGGGCCCGTTGAAACAATGGCCAGCGGGGCACCGGATTCTGGCGCTCTCCACCGGCCCGTTGCTCGATCTCACGGTGTACCTGTCCTGCACGTGAGCCGGCAGCAGGCACCGGGCGCTTCCCGCTTCATCCAGGTAGGCGGGACAGTCGAGAAACGCCATCTGACTTTCCATGAATGCCACCTCCCTGCTCCTGTGGCTAGAGCCGGGTTTGTTGTCAGGTGTGATCGCTGCCATCCGGGCTTCCCGCCGGGGCCGGGCAGCGCCGGATTCCCCGGCGGGCATGGCCTGCCCGCGCCGCTACTCAGCGAGGCTGGCCTTTACTGGGCGGCGGGCGCGATGTTCTGGTTGAGGTGGAAGAGGTTAGCTGGGTCGTACCGCCGCTTGATCTGGCTGAGCCGGTCGTAGCCGCTGCCGATGTTCTCGCGGACGCGCTGCTGGTCGTCTGCGGAGGCGAAGTTGGTGTAACCGCCGGGCTGGGAGTGCGGTGCCAGGGCGGCGTAGTAGTCGCGGACCCACTGCGTGTTGGCCTGGTTGTCGGCGGGGTCGGGCCACATCCCGGCGATGACGCAAGCGTAGTTCGCGTCGCGGTGACCGAACGCGGTGGCGTCGGCCGGGACGTCATGGCAGGCGCCATTGATCGGGTACAGGTGCACCGCGCAGTTGACGGCGGGTATCCGCGGCCCGTACTCGAGGTGGGCGGCGATGGCCGCGTCGGTGAGGTCCCCGGCGAACACCGCTTTCCAGTAATGCTGCAGGCCGCGCGGGACGAGAGGGTCGAAGACGGCGTTGAGCGCAGGATAGGGCATGGGCCCGACGTGCTCGGCCATCGGCTGGGCGACGTCACGGAAACGCTGCAGGACCTTGGCTCCCTCGCCATGATCCCCTGTCCAGCAGGAAACCACGGCGGGAAACGCATGGCCGACGCGATCTTCCGGGATGAAGGGCAGCGGGGGAGCCTGGTGCCAGGCCGGGAAACCGCCGTATTCGCGGGGTGCATCCTTGATGAACTCACGGAAGTAGCGGAACACCTCGCCGGCGTCCTCGGGCTCGAACAGCATGAGCCCGCCGTAGACGTCGCCGACCGGGTGCAGCCGGAACTCAAACTCGGTGACGACGCCGAAGTTGCCGCCGCCGCCGCGTAGCGCCCAGAGCAGGTCGGGGCGCTCAGTCTCGCTGGCGGTGGCGATGGTGCCGTCGGCGAGGACGACCGTGGCCGACAGCAGGTTGTCACACGACAGGCCGTGTGCCCGGGCCAGGTAGCCGATACCGCCGCCGAGTGTGAGCCCGCCGACGCCGGTGGTGGAGATGATGCCGCCAGTGGTCGCCAGCCCGTGCGCGGCGGTGGCGTCGTTCATCATCGCCCAGGTGGCTCCGCCGCCGACCCGGGCCGTGCGGCGGGCGGGATCGACCTGAATGCCGGTCATGGCCGACAGGTCCGCCACGATGGCGTCATCGGCCGTGCCGAACCCGGGCACGCTGTGTCCCCCGCCACGGACGGCCAGGTCGCGTCCGGTATCCCGGGCGTGGTCCACGACCGCCTGGACGTCACGGGCACTCGTGCAGCGGACGATCGCCGCGGGGTGTTTGTCGATCATGAAGTTGTAGACGCGGCGGGCGTCTTCGTACTCCGCGTCGCCGGGGACGATGACTGCCCCAGCGAGCCGGTCCCGCAGTGTGCTGATGAATGTCATGTCCTGTCCTCCGTTGGCAGCTGGGCCAGGCATTGGGTGGTGCCCGGCCAGAGCATCTGCCACGTTAGGGACGATGGCCCGCTCCGATCATGACCAGACCTGGTAGCGCGCCGGCGGGGCTGGATAGCCAGTTCTGGCTATCGACGCCCCGATCACGCTGCGGTTAACGTGGGTCAATGGGGGCTTGGGAGGCTCCGCCGTTCCCCGTCCGTACGGCTGGGCCAGGCGTACCGGCCTTTGTCGGCCGTGCCGCCGAGACCGCCACGGCGGAGGCGGCCTGGGCCGATGTCCGCGCCGGGGGACGGCAACTGATATTCATCGGCGGCGAGCCGGGCGCGGGCAAATCACGGTTCGCCGGGGAGATTGCTGCGGCCCTGCATCGCCGGGGCGCGGCCGCGCTGCAGGGGACCTGTTCGCCCGAGCCCGGTGTCCCCTACCGGCCCTTCGCGGAGTGCGTCGAGCACCTGCTGGGTGAGACGCCTGAGGGTGCGCTGGCCGACTGCCTGCCGGATTCAGCCGGTGAGTTGCTGCGGCTGACGCCGCTCGTATGGCGCCACCGGCCGGAGTTGCGGGCCCCGCGAGACGACGACAGCGACTACCGGCGGAAACTGTTTGACGTGCTCGCCGGGTTGCTGCACTCGGTCGGCGAAGACCGGCCGGTGGTGTGTGTCCTGGAGGACCTGCACTGGGCCGGCGCCCCCACGCTGCAGTTGCTGTCCCACGTGGCTCACCGCACGGCCAGGTCCCGGTTGTTGCTGCTGTGCACGCACCGCACCACCGCCCCGGACCGCAGCGACGACCTGACCTACGCGATCGCGGACCTGTACCGGCTGGATGGTGTCCGGCGGCTCGACCTGCCTGGGCTGAGCACCGACGAGGTCGCGCAGTACCTGGTGGCCGAGGGCGGCCTGGCGCCGCGCCTGGCCCGGGAATACGGCCCCGTGTTGCGAGACCAGACCGGGGGAAACCCGTTCTTCCTGCGGGAACTCTGCCGTGACCTAGCTGGGAGCGGCGGGCTGCCGCCAGTACGCGCCTTCGGATCACGCTCCCCCGCCTCGATCCGGGACACCCTGGAGCGGCGCCTGTCCCGTCTCGCGCCGCACGAACGCGACACGGTGGAGACCGCGGCGGTCCTGGGGGATGACGGGGACGTGCGCGTCCTGATCGCGGCCTGCCAGGCCGGGGCGGGCGAGACGCTCGCGGCGATGGATACGGCGGCCCGGTTCGGCCTGGTGGACGCGGAGGAGCTGGCCCGCGGCCGGATCGCCTTCCCGCACACGCTGACCCGGCAGGCGGTCCTCGGCCTGGCCGATCCGTCCCGGCGGGCCCTGCTGCACGCCCGGGTCGGCGAGGTGCTCCAGTCCTCCGGAGCCGAGTCACCGCAGCTGGTGCGGCAGCTCGCCTACCACTTCGCACGGGCCAGCGCCCTGGGCTATGGCGGCCGCGCCGCTGGGTACCTGACGATGGCGGCCCGGGAAGCCGAGCGGAGCCTGGCCTTCGAGGACGCGGCCGCGTGGTATACCCAGGCGGCGGATCTGCTGGAGGGCCCCGAGCGGGAACGTGAGGAACTGCGCTTCGCCGCCGCGCACAGTTATCTGCGGGCCGGCGACTTCGCCAGCGCCAGGCGGCTGTACCGGCTGCTGGCTGATTCTCCTGACAGCCGCGCCCGGCTGAGAGCCGCCATTGGTTTCGAGGACGCCGCCTGGCGGCCGGGCCGCCCCGGCTCCGATGCCTGCACCCTGCTGACCCGGGCCCTGGAGGAGGTCACCGCCGATCCGGCTGATCCCGACCACGTGTGGGCTCTGGCCAGCCTGGGACGGGCAACCGCCTTTACCGGCGACGCTGACCGTGCGGCCGCGATCGGGCGGGAGGCCCTGGCGCTCGCCCGCCGGGCTGGAGACGAGCGGCTGCTCACCCACACCCTGCAAACCATGATGTGGCAGACGGTAGCGCCCGAGTCCGTGGACGACCAGCTCGCGCTCGCCACCGAGCTCGGCTGCCTGGCCCGCGGCAGCGAGCACTGGGATGCCCTCGGTACCGCGGCCGTATTCCGTTCCGGCATCGCCTATATCCGCGCCGACCGGGTCGCCTGGGCGGAGGCCCTGACCGACCTGGACCGGGCGGTCCGCGGCAGCGGACAGCCCTTCTTGGCCTACATGCGGCGCTGCGATGACTACGCCCACGCCTTCCTGGCCGGGGATTTCCCAGCTGCCGAGCAGGTGGCCGAGGACCTGCTGGATCTCGGCCGTTCTTTTGGGCCGGACGATACCGAGGGGCCGTACGGGCTGCAGATGTACATGGTGCGCCGGGAGACCGGAGCGCTTGAGCAGGTCCGGCCCTTGGTGGAGACGCTGGGGCAGGCAGGTAACGCGTGGCCACCGGGGCTGCTCGCCCTGTACACCGAACTCGGGCTCACCAGCCGGGCCAGCGGCCTGCTGTGGCAGTTGCTGGAGCAAGCGGACACCGCGCCGGCCCGGCAGTCCCCGTGGGCGCAGTGGACCGCTGTGCTGGTCTTCCTCACCGAGGCCGCGCTAGCGCTGCGCGACCGCGCCGCCGCGCAGCGGCTCAGGCCGCTGCTCGCCCCCTACACGGGCCAGCAACTGATAGCCGGAACATTCGTGGCTGTGTTCGGGCCGGCCGACAACTACCTGGCCGCACTTGACTCCCTGCTGGGCGACGCCGCATCCGCCGAGCGCCTGTTCCGCCGGGCGCTGGCCCAGGCCGGGGCCGTCGGCTCGGTGGTACACCGGGCAGCAACCCTGACGGCCTGGGCTGCGCACCTTCACTCCCAGGGCCCGGCGATGAGCACCAGATCAGCACAGCTGCGGCAGGAAGCCCGGCGGCTGGCCGCCAGCACCGGCCAGGTCCGGCTGCTGCGCATGCTCGAGGACCCACCGGTCTCCCCGGCCGGCCTCACGCCGCGCGAGATCCAGGTGCTGCGCCTGCTGGCTCAAGGCGCCAGCAACCGCGACATCGCATCAAGGCTGAGGATCAGCGAGAACACGGCCGCTAACCATGTGCGCAGCATCCTGATGAAGACCGGGGCGGCGAACCGGACCCAGGTCGCCATGATGGCCGTATCGCATCGCTGGGTAGACGATCATCCTGAAGGTCAGCCCGGAGATCACCCGGCCGTCTCACCCCAGGGGGGTCCCGGCCAGCGACCCGTCGGGCAGCAGCCGGTCCCCTAGCTCGACGATCACACCGTAAGGCAGACCAGCCCGCTCCGCCGCACGCCGGATAGCCCCGGCGAACGGCGCCTCGTAGAGACAGTACGTTTTCCGCTTATCAGCCGAGAGAAACGAGTACAGCCAGCGCACCCCCTCCTCCTCGTTTATCCGGTTGATCCGGTCGGCCACCTCGACGGACGCCTCCAGATCGTCAGCGAACCGGCGCTCAATCATGAAGACCGGCACGGTCAATCACCCCCTGGTCGGCTTCCCAACGTACCCCGGCAGTTGGAAACGCGCACGCCCCGCTGGTGCCCCGGTCACTGCCGACTGCATCGGCGCCAGGCTGGCCATCATCGCCGCGACCGGGCGGAACCGCGCGGCGGCACGGGCCGCGCGGTTCCGCGGGCGATGCTCCGGCGCGTACCAGATGATGTTGTCGTGCCGGTCCGGCGTTACCGGTTCAGTGGTCGTTACCGCTTCAGCCGTCGCCGCGGCCGGTGGCGGCGTCGCGCATCCGGTCCGCGGCGGCCACCGCGGGGCCGGCGCCCTTGAGCACGCCCGGCTTGGGTGGGGTGTGCGGGTGCGGCCGGGTCGGCGCGGTCTTCTTCGCCGACTCGATCTTGTCCCCCAGCTCGTTGGCCTCTTCCTCACTCAGCTGGGTGCGCAGCGCGGGCCAGACCTGGGTCTCCTCGTAGCTGATGTGCTCCCGGCCCGCGGTGATGAAGCTGGCTACGAGCTGCTCGAACTCCGGCTCATCCGGGTTCAGCTTGTCCAGCCGGTCGAGCACCTCCTTGCCCTCCTGCTCCTGATCGAGAGCGGGCTGGGCGAGCTGCTCGCCGTCGGCGAGGTGGTCCTTCACGGCCGGCCAGAAGTACATCTCCTCCACGGCCTCGTGCTTGGACTCCTCGATGACCAGCTGCTCGACCATCCGCTTGCGCAGCGTCAGGCCGGTCTCGCCCGCGTCGGACGCCGCGGTCGGCCCCGTCTCGAGTTCGGCCAGCATCTGCTTGACCTCTTGGTGGTCACGGCCCAGCACGTCGAACACGTTCGGCATCGTTCCTCCTCTGCTGCTCGTCGTGGGAGTCACGGCTCCCCGGGTTCTCCGCCTTCCCCCGGCGGGACGGCCCAACCCTGGCCCGCGCGGATTCCGGCCAGGCTGCCCCCGGCCGGTCCCGCCCCGGCCCGGGACCGTTTGCGGCCTGCCCGCGGGGGTAACCGCACGCAGGTGAGAGCAGCCGTGGCGAGCGCACTGGAACAGGCCCTGCGGGAGCGGGTGGACGGTGAGATCCGGTTCGACGCCGGCTCGCGCGCCGCCTACTCCACCGACGCGTCCAACTTCCGCCAGGTGCCGGTCGGCGTCGTGGTGCCGCGGACCCCCGAGGCGGCCGCGGCCGCGGTCGCCGTGTGCCGCGAGCACGACGCCCCGGTGCTGTCCCGCGGCGGCGGGACCAGCCTGGCCGGGCAGACGACGAACACGGCGGTGGTGCTGGACTGGTCGAAATACTGCACCCGGGTCGAGTCGGTGGATCCGCGGCAGCGCACCTGCACCGTCCAGCCCGGCATCGTCCTCGACCAGCTCAACGAGAACCTGGCCCGGCACGCCCTCCGCTTCGGCCCGGAGCCTGCGACGCACATGAACTGCACCCTCGGCGGCATGATCGGCAACAACTCGTGCGGCGCCACCGCGCAGCGCACCGGCAAGGTGGTGGACAACATCGCCGCGCTGGAAGTGCTGCTCTACGACGGGACCAGGTTCTGGTGCGGGCCCACCGACGACGCGGAGTACGCGCGGATCGAGCGGCGCGGTGACCGGCGGGCCGAGATCTACCGCCGGCTGCGCGGGGTCCGGGACCGCTACGGCCCGCTGATCCGGGAGCGTTACCCCGACATCCCGCGCCGGGTGTCCGGCTACAACCTCGACTCGCTGCTGCCCGAGTACGGTTTCGACGTCGCCAGGCTCCTGGTGGGCAGCGAGTCCACCCTGGTCACCGTGCTGCGCGCCACCCTGAAGCTGGTGCCGGTGCTGCCCGAGCGCAGCCTGGTGGTGCTGGGCTACCCCAGCGTCGCGGAGGCCGCCGACGCGGTGCCGGCCATCCTGCCGTACGACCCGATCGCCCTGGAAGGGCTCGATCACCGGCTGATCCACGACGAGCAGGCCAAGCACCTGAACCCGCAGGCCCTGCAGGAACTGCCGGCGGGCTCGGCGTTCCTCATGGTCCAGTTCGGCGGGAAGAGCCAGGACGAGGTGGACGCGGCCGCGCACCGGATGCTGGACGCGCTGCACGGCACCGAGCACCACCCGGCCGCGGAGTTCTTCGACGACCCGGCCCGGGAGGACGAGCTGTGGCAGGTCCGCGAGGCGGGCCTGGGCGCCACCGCGCACGTGCCGCACCAGCGCGACACCTGGGAGGGCTGGGAGGACTCCGCGGTCGCCCCCGGCCGGCTCGGGGACTACCTCCGGGACCTGGACAAGCTGTATTCCGAGTTCGGCTACGCCGACGAGGCCATGCCCGCGCTGTACGGGCATTTCGGCCAGGGCTGCGTGCACACCCGGATCCCGTTCGACCTCTACACCACCGAGGGCGTGGCGGCCTACCGGCGGTTCCTGGAGCGTGCCGCTGACCTGGTGGTGTCCTACGGCGGGTCGCTATCCGGCGAGCACGGGGACGGCCAGTCCCGCGGTGAGCTGCTGGTCAGGATGTTCGGGCCGGAGCTGATCGGCGCGTTCGAGGAGGTGAAAGACGCGTTCGACCCGGCCGGCCAGATGAATCCCGGGAAGGTGGTGCGCGCCGCCCGGCTGGACGAGCACCTGCGCCTCGGCGGCGACTGGTCCCCGGCCGCGCCGCAGGACCTGCACTTCCGCTACCCCCACGACGGCGGCTCGTTCGCCCAGGCGGTGAACCGCTGCGTCGGGATCGGCAAGTGCCGCCAGCACGAGCAGCCGAACGGGGCGGTGATGTGCCCGTCCTATCAAGTCACGATGGAGGAGGAACACTCCACCCGGGGCCGGGCCCGGCTGCTGGAGGAGATGCTGCACGGCCACGGCGACTCTCCCATCACCGATGGCTGGCGGTCCGGGGCGGTCCGCGCCGCGCTGGACCTGTGCCTGGCCTGCAAGGGCTGCAAGAGCGACTGCCCGGCCAACGTGGACATGGCCACCTACAAGGCCGAGTTCCTGGACCACCACTGGGCCGGGCGGCCGTGGCGGCGGCCCCGCTCGGACTGGGCCCTGGGGTGGCTGCCCACGGCCGCCCGGGCGGTGCACCGGCTCCGGCTGCCCCGCCTGGTCAACACGCTCAGCCACGCGCCCGGCCTGCACCGGGCCGGCGCCCTGGTGGCCGGGGTCGAGCCCCGCGAGGTGCCGCTGTTCGCACCGGAGAGCCTGCAGCGCTGGGCGGAGCACCGCGAGCGGCGGGGCACCGGCGAGCGCGGCACCGTGCTGCTGTGGCCGGATACCTTCACCAACTACTTCCACCCGCACATCGGGCAGGCCGCGGTGGCCGTCCTGGAGGATGCGGGCTGGCGGGTGGAGATCCCGGCTGAGCCGGTGTGCTGCGGGCTGACCTGGATCTCCACCGGCCAGCTGGGCACGGCCAAGCGGGTACTCGGCGAGGCCGTCGCCCGGCTGGGCGCCCATGTCCGGGCGGGCGGCTACGTCGTCGGCCTGGAACCCAGCTGCACCGCGGTGTTCCGTTCGGATGCCGTGGAGCTTTTCCCCGATGACCAGGACGTGCTGCGGCTCCGCGACCACATCGTCACGCTGGCCGAACTGCTCACCGAGCACACCCCGGGCTGGGAACCGCCCCCGCTGCCGGGCCGGGAGGTGCTGGCCCAGGTGCACTGCCATCAGCACGCGGTGCTGGGCTGGGACGCCGACGCGGCGCTGCTGGCGTCGGCCGGGGCCAAGCCGGAGCACCTGGCGTCCGGCTGCTGCGGGCTGGCCGGGAATTTCGGCTTCCAGCCCGGGCACGCCGGGATGAGCGAGGCGCTGGCCGAGCGGGTGCTGCTGCCGCGGCTGCGCGAGGCAGACCCGGCCGCCGTGGTGCTGGCCGACGGGTTCAGCTGCCGGACCCAGATCCACGAGCTGGACAGCGGCGGCCGGGAGGCGATGCACCTGGCCGAACTCCTGGCCGCGGCCGGTGAGCTGCCCGAGGACCGGGTGGAGGACCGGGCCGCGGTGCGCCCGGCCGCGCCCTCGCGCCCGGCCCGGCTGGCGATGACCGCCGGGGTCGTGGCGGCCGTCCTGGCCGGGGCCGGGCTGGCGGGGGCCGGGCTGGCGGGGGCCGGGCTGGCGGGGGCCGCCACGGCACGCGGCCGGCCGGGCCGGCGATGACCGCCGCGCCCGCCGCGGCCGCCGCGGACCAGGCCGGTACCGGCGCCGCGGACGGTCCCGGCATCGTGGTCACCAACGACGACGGCATCGACAGCCCGGGGCTGCACGAGTTGGCCGGGGCCGCGGCCAGCCTGGGGCACGCCGTGCTGGTGGCCGCCCCGGCCTACGAGGCATCCGGGTCGAGCGCGTCGATGGCCGCGGCCGGCCCGGGCCCCCGGATCACGCTGGACCGCCGGGACCTGCCCGGCCTGGACGGGATCACCGGCTACGCGGTGCGGGCCGCGCCGGCCTTCATCGCGTTCGCGGCGGCGCAGCGGGCGTTCGGCGGACGGCCGCGGATGCTGCTGTCCGGGATCAACCGGGGGCCGAACACAGGCCGCGCGGTGCTGCACTCCGGCACGGTAGGGGCCGCGCTGACCGCGGCCAACCACGGCATCCGGGCCGCGGCGTTCTCGCTGGACTGCGAGGGTGCCGGGGCGTGTCACTGGGTCACCGCCGCGGCGGTGGCCCGCGAGGTCATCCCGGTCCTCGACGGCCTGCGCCCGGGCCTGGCCCTCAACGTCAACGTGCCCAACGTGCCGCCGGACCGGCTGCGTGGCATCCGCTACGGGCGGCTGGCAGAGGTGGGCGCGGTCCAGGTCAGCATCGCAGGCTCGGGCGGGGCACAGCTGGAACTGACCGTGTCCCAGCCCCGCCAGGCCAACCAGCCGGACTCCGACTCGGCCGCGCTCGCCGCTGGTTATGCCAGCGTGACCGCGGTCCGGGCGATCTGCGAGGCGCCGGCCGGCACGGTGCCCTGGCGGCCGCCGCCGGATGCCCCCCGGCCCGGCGCGGAACGCGACGGCGGAGGCGCGTGGTGACTGACCCCGGGCGGCCCGGCCGGGTGCTGGTCACCGGCTGGCCCAGTTTCCTGCACGGCGAAGCAACCGCCGGCGACGTGCTGGCCATGGAGGCGGTCCGCCGCACGCTGGAGTCCGCCGGCCTCCCCTGCGACCTGGCCTGGAGCCCGGTCCTGCGGCCGGGCGGCCCGGCCCTGAACGACTGCCCGCCGGAGCGGTACACCCACCTGGTCTTCACCTGCGGCCCGGCCCGCGGCTGGCAGATCGAGGGGCTGCACGAGCGGTACCGGGACTGCCGGCGGATCGCCGTCGGCGTCTCGGTGATCGACCCGGCCGACCCGGCGGTCACCGGGTTCCACGCGGTGCTGCCCCGGGACGCGCCCGGCCGGGACGCGCAGGTGGACCTGGCCGCGGCGGTACCCGTTGCGCCCGTTCCCGTAGCGGCCGTCATCCTGGCCAACGAGCAGCCCGAGTACGCTTCCCGGGCGCAGCACGGCCGGGTCACCGAGGCGCTGGCCGGCTGGCTGGTCACCGCCGACTGCGCCCGGATCTTCCTGGACACCCGGCTCGGTACCGGGCAGTGGCGCACCCCGGCCACCGCCGCCCAGGTGGAGTCGGCCGTCGCCCGGGCCGACGTGGTGATCACCACCCGGCTGCACGGGCTGGTGCTGGCGCTGAAGAACGGTGTCCCGGTGCTCGCGGTCGACCCGGTGGCCGGCGGCGCCAAGGTGGCGGCGCAGGCCGCCGGCTGGGACTGGCCGGTGCTCACCGCCCGGGCCGGGGAACCGGCCCTGGACCGCGGCGACCTGGACCGGCTGTGGTCCTGGTGCCGGTCCCCGGCCGGCCTCGCCCGGGCCCGGTCGGCCCGGGCCGCCCACCCCGGGTCTGCCCTCACCGCCGATCTGCTCCGCGTCCTGCCCTCCGGCCCCGTGCTACACCCCGCGGCTGAGGCCGGCCCCGGCTGCGGCTAACCCGGACCGCGCCGTCGCGCACTATGGGGTGTGGATGGCAGCCAGCGGGCCGACCCCGAGCTGGTGCGGGCGGCTCGCGACGGGGACAAGGACGCGTTCGCCGCGCTGGTCACCCGGCACTGGCCCACGGCGCTGGCACTGGCCGCGCGGCTGCTCGGGCCCGGCGAGCTGGCCCGGGACGCGGTCCAGGAAGCGAGCGTCGCAGGTCGCCGAGGCACAGGAGGCCACGCAGCGGAGGCTCCGCCCCAGCCGGGCACCCGTCCCGGCGGCGGACCCGGCCGCTCAGTCGGACGGGGGGCGGTAGGTGCAGATCAGCACCCCGGTCTTGGCCTGCCTCACGGATGCCAGCTCCAGCGGCCGCGCCTGCCCGTCCCCGGGGAAGATCGTCTTGCCCCCGCCGAGCAGGATGGGCTCGATCATCAGCCGGTACTCGTCCACCAGGCCGGCGGCCGCGAGCTGCCGGGCCAGCGAGGCACTGCCCATGACCTGCAGACCGGCATCACCGCCGGAATCCCTGAGCCGGCGTACCGCACCGATGGCGTCGGCCGCGTCCAGCAACGTCGTATTGGTCCACCGGGACGCCGCCTGCTCGGCCGTCAGGGTCCGCGACGCGACGAACTTGGCGATGGCGTTCATCTGGTCGGCGAAAGGGTCACCTGCTCGATCCGGCCAGGCCGAAGCCATCACTTCCCAGGTCCGGCGGCCGAAGAGCAGCCCCTGCGTCTGGACCATGGTCTCGCCGACCGCGAGCCCCATCGTGTCCGGGTCGAAGTACGGCATGGACCATCCCCCGTTCCGGAAGCCGCCGTCGGTGTCCTCCTCCGCGCCGCCGGGGGCCTGCACGACGCCGTCGAGGCTGATGAAGTCGCTGAGTATGATCCGCATACCGTAGCGACGCCGCGGCGGGTGGAAACTCATCGCGGGCCGGCCGGGGCCACGCCAAGGCTCTGCGTGGTGGGTTTGTGCCAGATACGGGTCACAATCAACCGCGGTAACCCCGGTGCGGCCATGCCGGGGCTCTGCGTGGTGGGTTGTGACCCTGCTGGGCGGGCCCGGCCCACCGCGCACGGCCGCTGCGGGCCGGGACCAGCCGGGTTATGGGTAGGACGGCGGTCGCCGGGGTAACCGGACAGCGTGACCAGCCTGGAAGAACTGGCGGCCGACGCCGCCTCGTGTACTCGGTGCGGCCTGTATCAGCGGGCCACCGCGACGGTGTTCGGCGCGGGCCGCGCCGGAGCGCCGCTGGCGCTCGTCGGCGAGCAGCCGGGTGATCAGGAGGACCGGCAGGGCGAGCCGTTCGTCGGCCCGGCCGGGCAGTTGCTGGACCGCGCGCTGCGCGAGGCCGGCATCGAGCGCCGCGACGCCTACGTGACCAACGCGGTGAAGCACTTCAAGTGGGTGGCGCGCGGCAAGCGGCGGATCCACCAGCGGCCCAACGGGACCGAGATCAAGGCCTGCCGGGGCTGGCTGGAAGCGGAGCTGAGCGTGGTCCGGCCCCGGCTCGCGGTGGCCCTCGGTGCGGTGGCCGGCGAGGCACTGCTCGGCCGGGGATTCCGGGTCCGCGACCACCGGGGCCAGACGGTGGACGCGGCGCTCGGTGACTGGCAGGGCGCGGTGCTGGGCACCATCCATCCGTCGGCGGTGCTCCGCGCCCCGGACGGCGCCCGTGACGAGGCCTTCTCCGGCCTGGTCGCCGACCTGAAGGCCGCCCGCGAGGCGCTGGCCGGGCTCAGCTCCCGCTGATCAGCCGGGCGAAGGGGCCCTTGTCGTCCGCGTGCCGGTCATCATCGGGTTGGCTTCGGCCATCTCGGCGAAGTACCGCTGCTCGGCGATGAGGCTGCCATGCAGCACGGTGCCCCGCGGCGCCCCCGGGCAACGGGCCAGTTTGGCGCGGGCGGGAGCGGGTAGCCGGACCAGCCATGACCCGCGTGTCCGTGATCGGTACCGGTTACCTGGGAGTCGCCCACGCGGCGGGACTCGCTGAGCTGGGCTGCCACGTCCTGGGCCTCGATGTCAACGAGGCCAAGATCGCTGCGCTCACCGACGGCCGGCTGCCGTTCCACGAGCCAGGCCTGCCCGAGTTGCTGCACCGCGGGCTGAGCAGCGGGCGGCTCCGGTTCACCACGTCCTACCGGGAGGTGGCGGACTTCGCCTCGGTGCATTTCCTGTGCGTGGGCACGCCGCAGCGGCCGGGGTCGTATCACGCGGACACGTCGCAGCTGGATCTGGCGATCGAGGCGCTGGCCCCGCTGCTCACCCGGCCCTGCCTGGTGGTGGGCAAGTCCACCGGCCCGGTCGGGACGGCCGCCCGGTATGCCGGGCGGCTGGCCCGGTCGGCTCCCGCCGGGACGGCCGTGGACCTGGCGTGGAACCCGGAGTTCCTCCGGGAGGGCCACGCGGTGGCGGACACGCTGCGCCCGGACCGGATCGTGGCCGGGGTCAGCACGCCGCAGGCGGCCCAGACGCTGCAGGAGATCTACGCCCGCCCGGTGGCCGAGGGCACCCCGCTGCTGGTGACCGACCTGGCCACCGCCGAGCTGGTGAAGACGGCCGCGAACGCCTTCCTGGCGACGAAGATCTCCTTCATCAACGCCATGGCCGAGATCTGCGAGGCGGCCGGCGCGGACGTCGGCCTGCTGGCCGAGGCGCTCGGTCATGACCCGCGGATCGGCAGCGCCAGCATGGTGCCGGGGATCGGCTTCGGCGGCGGATGCCTGCCCAAGGACATCCGGGCGCTGCAGGCCCGCGCCGGGGAGCTGGGTGCCGGGCAGGCGGTCTCCTTCCTGGCCGAGGTCGACGCGATCAACCTGCGGCGCCGGGAGGCGGCGGCCCGGCTCGCCGCTGAGCTGGCCGGCGGGGACCTGCGGGGCCGCCGGGTCGGGGTGCTGGGCGCGGCGTTCAAGGCGGGTACCGACGACACCCGTGATTCCCCGGCGCTGCACATCGCCCAGGACGTCTACGACCGGGGTGCCTCGGTCAGCCTGTACGATCCGGTCGCCACCGCGCGGGCCGCGGTGGACCACCCGGAACTGCGCTACGCCGGTTCCATCCTGGAGGCGGCCGAAGGCGCGGACGTGCTCCTGGTGCTGACCGAGTGGCCAGAGTTCGCCGCGGCCGACCCGGCCGAGATCGGGACGGTGGTGCGGGCCCGCAAGGTCCTGGACGGCCGTGGGGCGCTGGACGCGGCGCGCTGGCGCCAGGCCGGCTGGCAGTACCGCACCCTGGGCCGTCGCTGGCCCGCCCGGCCCCGGTCACGGGCCGGTGATCAGCTGGCCGAAGGCCGTCCCGAGCCATGGCCGGCGCCCGCCCGCCAGGAGCTTGCCGCGGGCGATCTGGCCCCACTGGCCGGTGCGGCCGTAGCCGACCAGCAGAAAGGCCACCGGATCGGCCGAGATCCAGCAGTCCGGCCGCGGGCCCGGTGGCGTGACCGTGGCCCGGCCGCCGTCGATCGTGACCTGGTAGCGCGGCCCGCCCCGGAACCGTAGCTCGCAGCGGAGGCGCCGGCCGACTGCCCGGCGCCGGTCGAGGTAATCGGGCAGCATGGTCATCACACCCGCGAGGACGTGCAACGCGTCCGTGCGGCCCACCGGCCAGGGCAGCTGCGCCGCGCGGGCGATGTCGAGGCCGTGAATGAGCAGCTCGCCGAGCAGGGCCGCGCTCATCGTCGCGGTGGTCATGGTGAGCCCGTTGCTGGTGCGGATGCACTCCCCTGGCCCGCGGCCCGCGGCGGCCGCGATGAAGTCCTCGGCCGCCGGGACCAGCAGGCCGGCCAGCCGGGACATGTCCCGCTCGGTGAAGCGCGCCAGCTGCGCGGTGTTGGCGGCCGCGTTCCGCTGGGCCGGGGACTGCTCCCCGCCGGGACCGGGCGCCGGGCCGGGGTCGCGCTCACCGCGGGCGAACGCCGCGTAGTCCCGCAGCTCGGCCACCGTATGGGCCGCCGTTTCGCTGGCCGTCCAGGCCAGGCCCGGTACCGCGGCGTCTGGGTGGCGGACCTGCCGAAGCAGGCCGGCCATCCGTGCCGCCCCCTCGCGCAGCGCCTGGCCGGCGGTCACGGAATCGATTGTCTCGCTGATCATGGCGCCTCCGGGGCTCGACTCCATAGTAGAAGTATTTTAGATAGTGACACTATGTCAGATCCCTGGCCCGCCCGTCCAACGCGCCACCGGATATACAGGCGGGATGGCCAACCCATCGAGGCCGGGCCGGGCCGGCGCCTCCCTGCGGGAGGAGCAGGTCGCGCAGACCCGCGCGGCGCTGATCGCCGCCGGGCGTCACCTCTTCGGCACGCAGGGGTACGCCGCGACCTCAGTGGAGGATCTGGCCCGGGAGGCCCGGGTCACCACTGGTGCCCTCTACCATCACTTCGCCACGAAGACCGCCCTGTTCGAGACGGTCTTCGAGCAGGTTCACGGGGAACTGCTGGCTGCCTCGGCCGACGCCGCGGCGGCCGCGCCCGACGAGATCGAGGCCCTCGCCCGCGGATTCGAGGCGTTCCTGGATTCGATGCTGACGCCGGAGGTGCAGCGCATCCTCATCACGGACGCCCCCGCCGTGCTCGGCCTGGCCCGGTTCACCGAACTCGACGAGCGCTACGCGTTCGCGACCATCGCCGCGGAGCTGAGCGCCGCCTCAGCGGCCGGCCGGCTGCGGGTGGAGGATCCGGACACCCTGGCCCGGCTGCTGCTCGGCGCGCTGACCCGGGGCAGCATGCTGATCGCCAGCGCCCAAAACCCAGAACGGACCCGCGATCAGGTGGTCACGGCGACCCGCGCCCTGCTGTCTGGTCTGGCCAGATGAGCCGGGGGACCGGCCGGCCGGTGCCGCGCAGGCCTGGGCGATGCGCGCAGCCGCCCCGGGCAGGAACGGCGCGAGGTGGACGGCGACGACGCGGCAGGCCCCGCCCGGCGGCTGCGCAGCGCGTCGGGCGGCCGCTGACTTCGCCTCAGCCGACGTACTGGCGGGCGGCGGAGTTCCGGCGCGGCTCATCGAGCAGCCGGATCCAGGTCTCGACCCGGGGCGGTACCGGCTCGCGCTCGCGCAGCACCCAGGGCAGCCCGGCCAGCGCCGCGCCGAACGCGCGGGCCGAGACACCGTCCCGCGGCACGGTGGCGGCCAGTTCCACGGTGCGCCGCACCGCCGCGGCCGGCGGGCGGCGCAGCCAGGTGAACCACAGCGTGTTGCGGATGCCGAGCCACCGGCGCCGCGTGGGGTCACGGAGCTCCGACGCCTGGTGGTGCACGGTCGCCCCGGGCAGGTAGCACAGCAGGTACCCGCGGGCGACGAGGTCGGCGGCGAGCAGTTCCTCCTCCCCACCGAGGAACAGCCGGGGCGAGAACCCGCCCACCGCGCGGAAGGCATCGCAGCGCAGCATGGACGCCCCGGCCATGATGCTCATCAGCACCGGACCAGGCAGCCCGGGACGGCCCGGCAGCGGGGACCCGGCGAGTTCCGGGGTGATCGGGTCGTCGGTGCCGTCCGGCTGGACCACGATCCGCGCCGTCACCCCGGCCACATCCGGGCAGGCGTCCAGGGCGTCGGCGGCCAGGGCCAGCGACCCCGGCTCCCACCAGGTGTCGTCGTCGCAGAACGCGACGTAGCGGGTGGTGACTTCGCGCAGCGCCAGGTTGCGCCCGGCCGCCCCCAGGTTGCGCCGGGCCGCGATGAGCCGGACGGCTGGGAAGTGCCGGCGCGCCGCGGCCGCGGTGCCGTCGCCGGAGGCATTGTCCACCACGATCACCGGCGGCCGTTCGGGCAGCACGGCCAGCAGTCCGAGCGTGCGCAGCAGCTCGTCGCGCCGGTCCCGGGTGATGATGACCACCGTCATCCGCGGGTCCCCTCCGAGCCGGTGATCCCGGGGGGTTCTGGGGGGTCGTCCCCCCGGGTTAACCAGCATGATCGTTCCCCAGCAGCTTGATAGCCGTCTCCACCTCGGCGGGCAGCTGACGCAGGCCGGCCACCGCGCGGGGCAGCCGCACCGCGAACTCGCCGAGGGCCTGCGCCGCGGCCGGGTCCCGGGCGGCCTCGCGGGCCAGCCCCACGGTCTCGGCCACCGCCCGGGGCAGCGGACGGCGCAGCCAGGCCACCAGCGCGCGGTTGCGGGCCGTCTGCCGCCGCCGGGCCGCCGGGTCGCGCACCGCGGACGGGTAGTGGTGCGCCACGATGTCGTGCTGGTAACACGCCGCCCAGCCGGCCGCGGCCAGGTCATACGCGAACAGCTGCTCCTCGCCGCCGATGAACAGCAGCCGGGAGAAGCCGCCGGCCGCCAGGTAGGCCTCCCGCCGGAGCACCGCGGCGCAGCCGAGGAAGCCCAGCACCCGCGGCCCGGGCAGCCCGGCGGACGGTAGCGGGCTGGCCGCCATGACCTCGTTGACCGGGTCATCGGCCTGCTCCGGGCCGACCAGGATCCGCGCCGCGAGCAGGCCGACCCGCGGATGGCCGGCCAGCACGCCCGCCGCCCGGGCCAGGGCCCCGGGCGCCCACCAGGAATCGTCGTCGGCCAGCGCGATCAGCGGGGTGCGGGCCTGGCGGACGCCGAGGTTGCGCGCCCACGCGCCCTCGTTGCGGGCCAGCCGCACCATCGTGACCGAGGGGAATTCGGCGCGCACCATCGCCGGCGTGCCGTCCCGCGAGGCATTGTCCACGACCACGACGGGCGGCCGTTCCGGCAGCGCGGCCAGCCGCCGCAAGGTGCGGCGCAGCTCGCCGCACCGGTCCCGGGTGGCGATCACCACGGTGGGCGGGTCGGCGGCCGGGACCGCGGCGTCCAGCGGCGCGGCGCCGTGCGGGGCCTTGGCGGTATCTAGCGCCGCGGCGCTGTCCGGGGCCACGACGGCGTCCGGCGGCGCGGCGGACTGGGGTGTCTGAACGGAGCGCACCGGTCCCCCAGTCCCCACCGCTGCGGCTCTCAAACGCCCCGTTTGCCACACCGGCCCCGGGGTAGCCGGGACGGGTTGCCGCCAGGACCCGCGCCACACCGGGCGCAGGGCCGGGGCGGGGCATGCCTATCAGCCGACGTCTCAGATAGGGGCCGGGATGACGCAGCCCGAGACGGCCCAGGCCCGGGCCGCCGACCGGGGCACCGGGGCCGCGGACTACGTCGTGGTTATCCCGACGGTCGGCCGCCCGTGCCTGAACGACTGCCTGGCCGCGCTGGGCGCGGCGGACGGGCCGCTGCCGCGGCAGGTGGTGCTGGCCGATGACCGCCGGGACACCCCGGACCCGCTGCCGGTCACGATCCCGCGGGCGCTGGCCGGCCGCACGGCCGTGGTCACGCTGGAAGGCCGCGGCCCGGCCGCGGCGCGGAACGCCGGCTGGCGCGCGGCCGCCCCCGCCGAGTGGGTGGCCTTCCTGGATGACGACGTCCAGGTGAGCCCGTCCTGGCGGGCCGACCTCGCCGCCGACCTGGCCGCCGCGCCACCGCAGGTGGCGGGGGTGCAGGGACGCATCACCGTGCCGCTGCCCGCGGACCGGCGGCCCACCGACTGGGAGCGGGGGACCGCCGGGCTGGCCGGGGCGCGCTGGATCACCGCTGACATGGCCTACCGGCGGCGGGCGCTGATCGACGCCGGCGGGTTCGACGAGCGGTTCCCGCGCGCCTTCCGGGAAGACGCCGACCTCGCGCTGCGGCTGCTGGACCGCGGCTGGCAGCTGGCCTGGGGCGGGCGGGCGACCACGCACCCGGTGCGCCCGCCGCGGCGCTGGGCGAGCCTGCGGGCCCAGGCCGGCAACGCCGACGACGCGCTGATGCGGCGGCGGCACGGCCGGGGGTGGCACGCCCGGGCCGGCGCCGCGCCGGGGCGGCGCACCGGGCACTGGCTCACCACCGGCCTCGCCGCCGCCGCGATCACCGGCCTGGCCGCGGGCGCCGCGGCCGGCGGGCGGCCGGGCACCACCACGGCCGCCGCGCGCGGGCTGCGCCGGGCCGGCGCGGCGGCCGCGCTGGGCTGGCTGCTGGTCACGGCGGAGTTTGCGGCGGCCCGGATCCGGCCCGGGCCGCGGACCGTGGACGAGATCACCGAGATGCTCGCCACCAGCGTGCTCATCCCGCCGGTCGCGCTGGCGCACTGGACCCGCGGCTGGTGGCGCAGCCGGCCCGCGCCCCCCTGGCCGCCGCGGCCCGCCGCGGTGCTGTTCGACCGGGACGGCACGCTGGTCCGCGACGTGCCGTACAACACCGCACCGGAGCGGGTGGAGCCGATGCCGGGGGCGGCCGCAGCCACCGCCGGGCTGCGCCGGGCCGGGGTGGCGATCGGCGTGGTCAGCAACCAGTCCGGGGTGGGCCGCGGGCTGATCACCCGCGCCCAGCTGGACGCGGTGAACCGGCGGGTGGACGAGCTGCTGGGGCCGTTCGGCTGCTGGGTGGTGTGCCCGCACGCCCCGGAGGACGG
Source organism: uncultured Actinomycetes bacterium (assembly GCA_963837515.1). Lineage (GTDB taxonomy): Bacteria > Actinomycetota > Actinomycetes > Streptosporangiales > Streptosporangiaceae > RYN-230. The sequence continues at coordinate 669,564 of CAWINT010000002.1, read as the reverse complement.
CTGCTCCTGCCGGAAACCCGGGCCGCGGCTGATCGAGCAGGCGGCCGCGGAACTCGGGGTGGACCCGGCGGACTGCGTGGTGATCGGGGACATCGGCGCGGACGCCGGTGCGGCGTACGCGGCCGGCGCCCGCGCCATCATGGTGCCGACCCCGCAGACCCGGCCCGAGGAGACGGTGGGCGTCCCGGCCGCGCCCGGCCTGACCGCGGCCGCCCAGGCCGTGCTGGACGGCGACTGGCCGCGCACCTGGCCAGAGCATGCTGACGCTCTGTAGTTAACCGAGGTAGCGAGCGGGTCGCCGGGCAGCTCCAGGCGCCCAGGTCACCGCGTTGCGGGGGACCGCCGGGAGTTCCGTTTGAGCTTCCGTTGGCCGGGTAGCGCTGCGCACCGTCATTGAATGACCGACTGATTGTCCGCGGAAGGCAGGTGACGATGCATGCGAGTGCTCGGGATCAACGCGGTCTTCCACGACCCCGCCGCCGCGCTCGTGGTGGACGGGCGGGTCGTGGCGGCGGCCGAGGAGGAACGCTTCAGCCGCCGTAAGCACGGCAAGCGGCCGGTTCCCTTCGCCGCCTGGGAGATGCCGGAGCTGTCGGCCCGCTGGTGCCTGGCCCAGGCCGGCCTGGGCCCCGAGGACCTGGACGCGGTGGCATACTCCTACGACCCGGCCGAGTGCCGCCCGGCCGCCGACCTCGGGCTCGACGACCCGTGGGATCACCTGCGCATCAGCTACGCCCAGCAGGCACCCGGCTTTCTCGCCGAGACCCTGCCCGGCCTGGACCCGGCGGCGGTCCGGTTCGTCCGGCACCACACCGCGCACGCCGCATCGGCCGGGCTGGCCGGGCCGGCCGGCGATACGAGCGTGCTGGTCTGCGACGGCCGCGGCGAGGCCGCCTCGCACCTGGCCGGCCGGTACGCCGGCGGCCGTCTGGAGGTGCTGGCCAGCCAGGCGCTGCCGCACTCGCTGGGGCTGTTCTACGAGCAGGCCACCGCGCACCTGGGCTTCCTGCACTCCAGTGACGAGTACAAGGTGATGGCGCTGGCCTCCTACGGGCGGCCGCGGTTCGCCGACGAGCTCGCCAAGCTGGTGTACCCGGACGGCAACGGCGGCTTCCGGACCGAGGGCGTGCCGTGGGACAGCATGGTCAAGCGCAGGGCCAAGGGTGAGCCGCTCAACGCGGACCACGCGGACCTGGCAGCCAGCGTTCAGCGGGTCACCGAGGATGTGCTGCTGGACCTGGCCCGCTGGCTGCACGGGCGGACCGGTGACCGGCGGCTGGCCATGGCCGGCGGCGTGGCGCTGAACTGTGTGGCCAATTCCCGGCTGGCCGCGCAGGGGCCGTTCGAGCAGATCTGGGTGCAGCCCGCCGCGGGTGACGCGGGCACCGCGCTCGGCGGTGCGCTGGCGCTGGCCGCCGAGGCGGGCGAGGCCACGTCGCCGATGCCGGACGCGCTGCTCGGCCGGGGCTGGTCGGACGACGAGCTGGCCGCCTGGCTGGACACCGCCGCCTGGCCCTACGAGCGGTCGGCCAGCCTCGCCGAGTCGGTCGCCGCCGAACTGGCCGCGAACCGGATCGTGGCCTGGTTCCAGGGGCGCAGCGAGTACGGCCCGCGGGCGCTGGGCAGCCGCTCGCTGCTGGCCCACCCCGGGTACCAGGCCAACCTGGACCGGCTCAACGCGGTCAAGGGCCGCGAGGAGTTCCGCCCGGTGGCCCCGATGGTGCTGGCCGAGCGGGCGGCCGAGATCTTCCAGGGGCCGCTGCCCAGCCCGTACATGCTGTTCGTGCACCAGGTAGCCGCGGAGTGGCGGGATCGGATCCCGGCGGTGGTGCACGTGGACGGGACCGCCCGGGTGCAGACCGTGGACCGCGGCGCGCAGCCGCTGCTGGCTGGGCTCCTGACCGCGTTCGCGGCCCGGACCGGTCTGCCGGTGGTGGTCAACACCAGCCTCAACACGGCCGGGCGGCCCATGGTGGACGACCCGCGCGACGCGCTGGAATGCTTCGGCTCCGCCCCCATCGACGTCCTGGTCCTCGGGCCGTTCCTGATCCGCCGGCCCGGCGCGGCGGCCGCATGAGCCGCACCGGGGGCGGCGTTCTGGTGGTCCGGCCAGACGGCCTGGGTGACGTGCTGCTCACCGGGCCCGCGGTCCGGGCCATCGCGGCCAGCGGCCGGGAGGTCAGTTTCCTGGCCGGCCCGGCCGGGGCCGAGGCCGCCGCGCTGCTCCCCGGGGTGTCCCGGGTGCTGACCGCGCGGCTGCCCTGGATCGACCCGCAACCGGAGCGCATCACCCGGCGCGGAGTCAGCCGGCTGGAGCGGTCGTTGCGCAGGCTGAAAGTGACCGAGGCGGTGGTCTTCACCTCGTTTCACCAATCACCGCTGCCCACCGCACTGGTGCTGCGGCTGGCCGGGGTCGGCCGGGTCAGCGCGATCAGCGAGGACTACCCGGGGGCGCTGCTGGACGTCCGGCACCGGCTCACCGCGGACATCCCGGAGGCCGAGCGCAACGTGTCCCTGGCCGCGGCCGCCGGCTTCCCGCTGCCGCCGGGCGACCCGGGGTCGCTCGCCGTGACGGGACCGCTGCCGGACGTCACCCGGCTGACCGGCCCGGAGCGCTACGTGGTGCTGCACCCGGGCGCCTCGGTCCCGGCCCGCCGGCCGTCCGCCCAGGCCGCCGCGGCGCTGGTCGCGGCGCTGGCCGGCGCCGGGTACCGGGTGGTGCTGACCGGCTCGGCGAGCGAGCGTGCGCTGGCCGACGACGTGGCCAGGAGAGCCGGAATCGCGGGGAATCACCCCTCCGGGCTAGCACTGGCGGGGGAAACCGGCCTGCGGACCCTGGCCGCGGTGCTGGCCCGGGCCGACGCGGCGGTGGTGCCCAACACCGGCGCCGCGCACCTGGCCGCGGCCGTGGGCACACCGGTGGTGAGCCTGTTCGCGCCGGTCGTGCCGGCCGCGCGCTGGGCACCTTACCGCGTCCCGTCGGTGCTGCTCGGGGACCAGCAGGCCGGCTGCGCGGGCAGCCGCGCCCGGGCCTGCCCGCTACCCGGGCACCCGTGCCTGGACGGGATCGACCCGGCCGCCGTGGTCGCCGCCGTCGCGGCGCTGGGGGCCCGGCCCGCCGGGCCGGGACATCCCGGGACTGCCGCCCCGCTGGAAGCGGAGGCCAGCCGGTGAAGATCCTGATCTGGCACCTGCACGGCTCCTGGCTGACCGCGTTCGTCCAGGGCAGCCACGAGTACCTGGTGCCGGTGCTGCCGGACCGGGGCCCGTACGGCCTCGGGCGCGCCCGGACCTGGGACTGGCCGTCCAGCGTGCGCGAGGTCACCCCGGAGCAGCTGCGCGGCGAGCCGGTTGACGTGGTGATCGCCCAGCGCCCGGACGAGCTGCCGCTGGCCGCCGCCTGGCTGGGCCGCCTGCCCGGCCGCGACCTGCCCGCGGTCTACCTCGAGCACGACGCGCCGCCCGGTCCCGCGGTCAGCACGCGGCACCCGATGGCCGACGCTCCCGGCCTGCTCATCGTGCACGTGACCCAGTTCAACGCGCTGTACTGGGACTGCGGCGCCTCGCCGACGCGGGTGGTGGAGCACGGCATCCCCGACCCCGGCGCCCAGTGGACCGGGGAGATCCCGCGGGCCGCCGTGGTCATCAACGACCCGCTGCGCCGCGGCCGCGTCACCGGCACCGACCTGCTGCCCGGCTTCGCGGCCGCGGCCCCGCTGGACGTGTTCGGCATGCGGGTCACCGGGCTGGCCGCCGCGCTGGGCCTGCCGCCGGAGCGGTGCCGGGCCTTCGAGGACCTGCCCCAGAACCGGATGCACGGCGAACTGGCCCGCCGCGGGGCCTACGTGCACCCGCTGCGCTGGACCTCGCTGGGCCTGTCACTCATCGAGGCCATGCAGCTGGCCATGCCGGTGGTGGCGCTGGCCGCCACGGAAGCGCCCCGGGCGGTCCCGCCCGGGGCCGGGGTGGTGTCCACCGATCCGGCGGACCTGCACGAGGCGGTCCGCCGCTACCTCACCGATCCGGTCGCGGCCCGCGAGGCCGGGCTGGCCGCCCGGGAGGCAGCGCTGGCCCGGTACGGGCTGAAACGGTTCCTGGCCGACTGGGACGAGATATTGCAGGAGGTGCGCGGATGAGAATTGCCATGGTCTCCGAGCATGCGGATCCCACGGCCGCGCTCGGCGGCGCGGACGCCGGCGGGCAGAACGTGCACGTCGCCGCGCTGGCGTGCGCACTGGCCCGGCGAGGCCACACCGTCACCGTCTACACCAGGCATAACGACCCGCACGTGGCGGCGGACGAGGCCCTGGACGGCGGGGTCCGGGTGCGGCGGCTGGCCGCCGGGCCGCTTGAGCCGCTGCCCAAGGACGAGTTGCTGCCGTACATGGCCGAGTTCGGCGACCGGCTCGGCGCGCAGTGGCGCCGCTGCCCACCAGACATCGTGCACGCCCACTTCTGGATGTCCGGCCTGGCCAGCTTGCGCGGGACCGCATCGCTGCCGGTGCCGGTGCCGGTGGCGCAGACGTTCCATGCCCTGGGCTCGGTGAAGGCGCGGCACCAGGGCTCCATGGACACCAGCCCGCCCGGCCGGGTGGCCGCGGAGCGGCAGATCGCGCTGGACTGCGCCCGGGTCGTCGCCACCTGCAGCGACGAGGTGGCCGAACTGGTCCGGCTCGGCGTGCCGGCCAGCCAGGTGTCGGTGGTCCCGTGCGGGGTGGACACCAGCGTGTTCCGCCCCGACGTGCCGCCCGCCCCCCGGCGGGCGGATGGGCCGCCGGGCCGGCTGCTGGCCCTCGGCCGGCTGGTGCCGCGCAAGGGCACCGACACCGTCATCGCCGCGCTGCCGCGGCTGCCCGGCGTGGAGCTGGTGGTGGCCGGCGGCCCGCCGCGCGGGAAACTGGGCGCCGACCCGGAGTACCGGCGGCTGCAGGCCGCGGCGGCCGCCCTGGGGGTGGCAGACCGGGTCAGCTTCACCGGTGCCGTCCCGCGGGCCCAGGTCCCGGCGCTGATCCGCTCGGCCGACGTGGTGGTGTGCCCGCCGTGGTACGAGCCGTTCGGCATCACCCCGCTGGAGGCGATGGCCTGCGGCGTGCCGGTGGTGGCCAGCGCGGTCGGCGGGCTCACCGACAGCGTGGTGCACGGCACGACCGGGCTGCTGATCCCGCCCCGCGATCCGGAGGCGCTGGCCGCGGCCGCCGGCCGCCTGCTGGCCGCCCCGGAGCTGCGCGCAGCCTTCGGCCAGGCCGGGGTGCGCCGGGCCCGGCACTGGTATGCGTGGCCGCGGATCGCCGCGCAGACCGAGACCGTGTACGCGCAGCTCGGCGTGGCCGCCCCCGCGGCCACCGTCGCCGTGGGGGCACCATGATGCCGCGCCCCGCCGCCACCGGGACGGCGCCGCACCGCACCGCCGGGCGCGCGGCCCCGCCGCTGGGCCCGGCCCCGGCCGTCCCCGCGGACCCGGTGCGCCATCCCGACCTGGCGCTGCACCTGGACCAGCTGATCGACGCGCTGCGCAGCCCGTCAACCGGGCTGGAGCGGGCCCGGCGCTGGGGCCGGCTGCTGGCCGCTCCCCTGCTGGCCGGGCACCGGCTGCTGGTGGCGGGGAACGGCGGCAGTGCCGCCGAGGCCCAGCACCTGACCGCGGAACTGGTCGGCCGGTACGTGGCCGACCGGCCGCCGCTGTCCGCCATCGCGCTGCACGCGGAGACCTCCAGCTTCACCGCGATCGGCAACGACTTCGGCGCCGCCGAGGCGTTCGCCCGCCAGGTGGCCGCGCACGGCCGGCCCGGCGACACGCTGCTGCTGCTGTCGGCCAGCGGGCGCAGCGAGAACGTGCTCGTCGCCGCCGACCGGGGCCGGGCACTGGGCATCCGGGTGTGGGCGATGACCGGCCCGGGCCCCAACCCGCTGGCCAGCCGGGCGGACGACGCGATCTGCGTGGCGGCCGCTGACACGGCCACGGTCCAGGAGGTGCACCTGGTGGCCATCCACGCGCTGTGCGCGGCGCTCGATGCGGAGGTGACCAGCGGATGACCAGCAGCGGACCGCTCGTCGTGGTGGGTGACGCCCTGCTCGACCGGGACGTGACCGGCACGGCGAGCCGGCTGAGCCCGGACGCGCCCGCGCCGGTGCTGGACGGCCTGACCGAGACCCGGCGGCCCGGCGGGGCCGCGCTGGCCGCGCTGCTCGCCGCGGGTGATGGCGGCCCGGTGGTCCTGGTCGCGCCGATCGGCGACGACCCAGCCAGCGCCGCCGTGCGCGAGTCGCTGGAACCGCGGGTCACCGTCGTCCCGGTGCCGCTGCACGGCCCGCTGCCGGATAAGGCGCGGTTCCGGGCCGGCGGGCAGACCCTGCTGCGGGCGGACGGCCCGGCCGGGCGTCCCGGCGAGGCCGGGCCGGCCGCCCTCGAGGCGATCGGCACCGCGGGCACGCTGCTCGTGTCCGACTACGGGCGGGGCGTCACCGCCGACCCGCGGATCGCGGCCGCGCTGGCCCGCCGGGCCCGGCAGGTGCCGCTGGTCTGGGATCCGCACCCGCGCGGCGCCGACCCGGTGCCCGGCACCCGGCTGGCCACACCCAACCTGGCCGAGGCGCTCGGCGCGGCCGGGCTGGAGCGCGCTGCCGCGGCCCAGGTGCTGCAGGCTGCCGCTACGGCCGCGCAGCGGCTGCTGGGCCGCTGGCCGGCCGACGGCATCGCGATCACCCTGGGCCGCCACGGGGCCCTGCTGGCGCACGGCGGGACGGCCCCGCAGATCGTGCCGGCCCGCCCGGTCACCGTGACTGACAGCTGCGGAGCCGGGGACCGGTTCGCCGCGGCCGCCGCCGTCGCCCTGGCGGCGGGCGCACTGCCCTCGGAAGCGGTGACCGCCGCGACCACGGCGGCGACCGCCTTCCTGGCCGCGGGCGGGGTGGGCAGCCTCGAGCCCGGCGCCGACCGGCCCGGGGACGGGCGGGGGGCCAGTTCCGACCCGGTGGAACTGGCCCGCCAGGTGCACGCCACCGGCGGTACCGTCGTGGCCGCGGGCGGCTGCTTCGACCTGTTGCACGCCGGGCACGTCAGCCTGCTGCAGGCCGCGCGCTCGCTGGGCGACTGCCTCATCGTGTGCCTGAACTCCGACGAGTCGGTGCGCCGTCTCAAGGGCGCCGGGCGGCCGCTGAACCCGGCCGCGGACCGGGCCGCGGTGCTGTCCGCGCTGCAGTCGGTGGACGCGGTGCTGGTCTTCGGCGAGGACACCCCGCAGGCCGCGCTGGAACTGCTCCGCCCGGATCTGTGGGTGAAGGGCGGGGACTACGAGGGCCAGGAACTGCCCGAGGCCGGGCTGCTGCGCAGCTGGGGCGGCCAGGCGGTGACCGTGCCGTACCTGGCCGGCCGGTCCACCACCCGGCTGCACGCCGCGGGCGTGGCCGCGGGCGTGGCGGCCGGCTGGCCGGAACCGCGCTGACCATGCCGGGCCGGGTGCTGCTGCTGCGTGCCCTCGGGCTGGGTGACTTCCTGACCGGGGTCCCGGCCTACCGGGCGGTGCGCCGCGCCTGCCCGGGGCTCCGGATCGTGCTGGCCGCACCGGCCGGGCTGGCCGGGCTGGTGCCGCTGACCGGGGCGATCGACGAGCTGCTGCCCACCGCCGAACTGGCCCCGGTGCCGTGGCGCGGCGATCCGCCCGAGCTGGGCATCGACCTGCACGGCCGCGGCCCGGCCAGCCACCGGCTGGTGGCGGACCTGCGGCCCGGCCGGCTGATCACCTTCGGCGGCGAACACGGCGGCGGCTTCGCCGGGCCGCCGTGGTACCCGGGCGAGCACGAGGTGGCCCGCTGGTGCCGGCTGCTGGCCGAATCCGGCATCCCGGCCAACCCGGCCGACCTCCAGCTCTATCCGCCCGGGGGGACAACCCCCCGGAACCCCCCGGGATCACCGGCTCCGCCGGGCCTCCCGCCGCCGGCCAATAGCCGCGGGCAGGCGACGAACCTCACAATCATCCACGCTGGGGCGGCCGCGGGCAGCCGCCGCTGGCCCCCAAGCCGGTTCGCGGCTGTCGCCCGGCAACTGGCCGCGGCCGGCCACGACATCAGGCTGACCGGCTCACCCGCCGAGCACGCCCTGGCCCAGCAGGTCGCGCAGCGGACCGGGCTGCCGCCGGGCACGGTCCTGGCCGGGCGGACCAGCCTGCCCACCCTGGCCGCGCTGGTCGCGTCGGCCCGCCTCGTCATCGCCGGTGACACCGGCCTGGCCCACCTGGCCACCGCGTACGCCCGCCCGTCGGTCACCCTGTTCGGCCCGGTGCCGCCGTCCGAATGGGGGCCGCCCGTCCACCCCCGGCACCAGGTGCTGTGGGCCGGCGGCCCGGGGTACCACGGCGACCCCCACGCCGCCACGCTCGACCCCGCCCTCGCCGCGATCAGCGTGCCCGACGTGCTCGCCGCCGCCGCCCGTGCCCTGCGGGCCCGCGAGGCCCCGGCCACGGTTACGCGGTGACTTGCTGCCATATGACGCCACCAAACGACCGCACAACAGCGCAGGCCAACACCCCCCGCCCCAGCGCGGTGGCTTGCTGCCATATGACGCCACCAAATCACCGCACAACGGCCTTCGGGCCGGGGTCAGTTCTCGCGGCTGAAGATGCGCAGGAAGAAAAGGAAGACGTTCAGCGCATCGAGGAAGATCGAGGCGGCGATAAGCGGCGCCGAGCGCAGGTCCGTGGCCCGGCGTAGCCGCTGGAAGTCGAACATCGTCAGCCCGGCGAAGACGACCAGCCCCAGTACCGCGTAGATCAGTGAGCCGTGCGGGATGCGCACGAAGATCAGCACGATGCCGAAGATGATCAGGGCGATGAGCGCGAAGAAACTCAGCCGGCCGAGGAATGCCAGGTCGCGGCGGGTGGCGTAACCGGCCGCGCCCAGCCCGGCGATGAACAGCGCGGTGGCGCCGCCGGCCTGCCAGAGCACCTGCGGGCTGACGCTGGCGTAGTAGGCGATGGTCGGGGCGGCCGCGACCCCCATTAGCAGGCCGAACGCGAACAGCAGCCCGGCCGTCAGCCCGGCGGACCGGCGGACGGTGAAGTTCATCGCGATGAGGCACACGAAGGCAGCGATGTAGCACGCAATGGCCACACCACCCCAGGCGAGGTGGCGGCCCAGGTAGCAGGCCAGCGCGAAGAAACCGCAGGTTACCGCGACGTACCCCATGGTCTGGCCGAAAAGGGTATGCGTGTCGCTGCGGGCTGCGGCGTAGCCACGGCCGTAGTCCAGGTACTCCCCCATGACCGTCTCCTGACTGGCGGCCCCCGAAGTGGCGGGCCGACCCGGGTGGCACTGCCGGGTGGCACTGCCGGGTGACACCGCCTGCTGGCACAGCCTATGGTGACCCCGTCCACAGTCGTTTTGCCGCCAGAATGCCGGGAACCAGGGGTGAAGGCGGCCCACCGGCCCGGCTGAATGCCCGCCGCCGCGGCCGGCCTGCCCCGGACCGGGGAGAGACTCATGGATCTGCAGTTCCTGCGCCCGCTGTACGAGCAGCCCGGCGACTACGTATCGGTGTACCTGGACACCTCCCGGGACAGCGAGGACGCCGCGCACGCCGTCGAGCTGCGCTGGCGGGCCGCCCGGGAACGGCTGGCCGCCGCGGGTGCCGCGGCGGCGGCTCTGGATGCGGTGGCGGCGGTGCTGACCGACCCGGGCCGGGCCGCCCCGGGCCGGGCGGTGTTCGCCCAGAACGGGGTCGTGCGGCTGACCGAGCCGCTGCCGCATCCGCCGCGCCGCGAGATCGCCCGGCTGGACCGGCTGCCGCACGTCATGCCGCTGCTGGCGCAGCGTGGCCCGCACGTCCCGCACCTGCGGGTGGAGGCCCGGCGCGACGGCGGGGAGATCCTCGCGATGAGCGGCCGCGGTGACGGCCGCGAGGAAGAGGTGATGGGGACCAACTGGCCGGTGCACAAGACCGGGCGCGGTGGCTGGTCGGCCCGGCGCTACGACGAGAGCGTCGAAGCGGCCTGGGAGGCCAACGCGAAGGAACTGGCCGAGCGGGTGGCCGCGGAGGCCGACCTGATCAGCGCCCAGCTGATCGTGCTCGGCGGCGACGTGCAGGCCACCCGCCTGCTCGCTAGCCACCTGCCCACCGACCTGGCGCACCGGGTGGTGGAGATCGACGCGGAAGTCAGCGCGGACAGCGTCACCGCGGGCCGCGCCGCGGACCGGGCGATCGCCGGGCGTATGGCGGCCGAGGCCCGGGATCATCTGGACCACTGGCGCACCCAGCAGGCGCACGGGCGGGGGGTCGCGGGCCTGCCCGCCACGCTGGCCGCGCTCCGGGACGGGGCGGCGGCCGAGATCCTGCTCGTCGATCACCCCGAGTCGGCCCGTACCGTCTGGGTCGGCCCGGGCGGTACGGATCTGGCTGAGACCGCGGACACCCTGGAGCGGCGCGGCGTGCCGGACCCGTGGACGGACCGGGCAGACGCCGCCATCGCCCGGGCAGCCGCGCTGACCGACGCGGTGCTGTACTTCCTCCCGCTGGCCACCGGGGCGGAAACCGAGCCCGCCGCGCGTGCGGAAGCTGAGCCTGCCGACGGGATCTGCGCGTTGCTGCGCTTCCCGGTGGAGGCGCTGTCGGACCAGGCGGGCTGAACCCGGACCAGACCGGCTGAACGCCGCAGGCGGCTGTTCCGGGCCGGCCGGCCCGGCGGGCGAAAATCCGCAAAGAATCGGTATTTGTCCGCATGTCCGCTGCGCGCGGGGGGAGAAGCCGTGATCTATCCGGCCAGCCAACAGCGCTACGTGCGAGGGACCCGATGATGCCGATTGCCGACGAGGATCACTGGCGCAGCCGTGGTGCCTGCGTGTCCGCCGATCCCGACCTCTTCTTCCCCATTTCCGCATCGGGGGCCAGCCGACTGCAGGAAGAGCGGGCCAAGGCGGTCTGCGCCAGGTGCAGAGTGCGGTCCGAGTGCCTGGACTACGCCGTCGCGTCCCGCCAGGTCCACGGCGTGTGGGGCGGCCTGGGCGAAGCGGAGCTCGCGGCGCTGCGGCGCCGCCGCGACGATGCCGGTGAGACGCCCGTACCGGAGCGGATACCAGGGACCGGCCGGGTCTCCCGGGGGGCCCGGCGCCGCCAGCCGGCCGAATACGAACGTGCCGCCAGTTGACCAGGTCACGGCGCGGAAATTAGCTCGCGGCCGGTCCAGCGGCCATGGCGAGTGGCATGTGCCCACTGGCTGTCGGCGACCCAGACCCCCGGCTGCGTGGTCAGCGGCGGACGGCCCGTGCCGGCTACCTGGTGCATCTCGCCGCCCGGCGTTTACCAGCGGCCCGGCTGGTAAACGTCACCAGGCCCCGGACCGCTCCGCGGCGCGGTGATCCGGCCGGAGAGAGGTGATGCTAGCTTTGCCTGTCATGGCGCAGACGCGACGTGTGCTGGTGACCGGCGGGGCCGGGTTCGTGGGGGCGACCCTGGTGCGGCGCCTCATCACGGGCGGCCACTCGGTCCGGGTGCTGGACAACTACACCACGGGTGACCCGGCGCACCTGGCCGGGGTGGACGCCGAACTGGTCGAGGGCGACATCCGGGACACCGGCGCCCTGGACGCCGCACTGGCCGGGATCGATGCGGTCATCCACCTCGCCGCGGCGGGCTCAGTGGTGATGTCGGTGGCCGACCCGGTGGCGAACTTCGATGTCAACGTCGTGGGCACGTTCCGGGTGCTGGACGCGGCCCGCCGCGCCGGGGTGGAGCGGGTCGTCCAGGCGTCCACCGGCGGCGCGCTGATCGGCGACGCCACTCCCCCGGTGGACGAGCAGTCGCTACCCAAACCGATCTCCCCGTACGGGGCCAGCAAGCTGGCCGGGGAGGGATACGCGCACGCCTTCGCCCAGTGCTACGGGCTGCGCACCGTGGCGCTGCGCTTCGCCAACGTGTACGGGCCGTGGAGCGAGCGCAAGCGCGGCGTGCTGAACGCGTTCTTCCACGCCATCCACGACGGCGAGCCGATGGTGATCTACGGTGACGGGTCCTCATCCCGCGACTACCTGCACGTAGCCGACATTTCGCGGGCGCTGCAGCTCGCCCTGGAGACCGGCGTCCCCGGCGGCACCGTGCTGCACATCGCGTCCGGGATGGAGACCACCCTGCGCGAACTGGCCGACCTGTGCCGCTCCGTGGCGGGCGTGCCGGATCACCCGGTCGAGTTCCGCGCGCGCCGCCGCGGTGAGGTGGACCGCAACTTCGCCTCCTACGAACTGGCCGGGAAGATGCTCGGCTACGCTCCCACCACCAGCCGTGAAGAGGGCATCCGCAGCACCTGGGACTGGTTCACCGAGCACGTCTTCGCGAGCTGAGCTCGGTCAGCGGGAAAGCCATACTCGGCTGAACGCCAGCCCGGCGTGGTGGCAGCCGGAGCAACGCGCCTCGAGACTCGCAGCTCGGGCTGGAAGCCATAGCGCGGCATGTGGCCATGCTCCGGGAGAGCAGCCTGCCGGTACCCGAACGCTGCGATGCGGCGGATGTAGCGATCCGGACCCGACTGCCGCCTAGCCCCGGCCGCGCCAGGTGCGGACCGACGACCAGGACCCGGCGGACAGGACGGACAGCACGCTGCCGGCCGAGGCCACGGAGAACACGGAGGCCATCGAGCCGGCCGAGCCGATGGACAGGATCGACCCGGCCGAGCCGACGGACAGGATCGAGCCGGCCGAGCCGATCGACAGGATCGACCCGGCCGAGCCGATGGACAGGATCGACCCGGCCGAGCCGACGCTCAGCACCGACCGGGGCCGGAGCCGCGGCTGGCGCACCAGCCCTGGCCGGCGCGCTAGCCGGGCGCGGCGCATGCCTGACGTACGCATGGCAGCATTCTGCCCGCCCAAGGCCGGGTCAGCTCCGCCGGGGCAGCCGGGGAGCAGCAGGAGCCCGGCCCGGCCGCGCCGGGTCAGTCCGGACGGCCGACTGCGGCGTCCAGCGACTCAGGATGCTGGCGACGGTAGTGCTCGGTCAGCACGGTACTGGCCTGGCCGGGACGGTAGGCCATGGTGCGCTGGCAGATCTCGCAGCGCAGCAGGGGCAGCTGCGTCACGGTAACCGGAAAGCGGGGGGTGCTCATCTCAGGTCCCATCATGCCAGAGTCGGGAACATGACCGGGGCAGCCACGCCCCGGCCGGGCAGGCCGCGGCAGCGAGCCGCAGGCGGGCCGCAGCCGAGGAGGAACGGGTGACGGTACTGGACAGCTTCCGCCTGGCGGGGCGGAAGGCCATGGTGACCGGGGGCAACCAGGGCCTGGGCAAAGCCTTCGCCGCCGCGCTGGCTCAGGCCGGCGCCGAGGTGGTCATCGTAGCCCGGGACGGTGGCCGCAACGCCGCGGTGGTGGCGCAGCTGCGGGAGCAGGGCCTGCCGGTGACCGCCATCGACGCCGACATCACCACGGCGGCGCAGATGGCGACCGATGCGGCGGCCAGCGCGCTGGGCGGGCTGGACATCCTGGTGAACAACGCCGGGATCTGCTTCCACAACGAATCCTGGCAGGTAACCGACGAGGAGTGGGCGGCGGTCTTCGACCTGAACGTCCGGGCGTTGTGGCAGTGCAGCCGGGCCGCTGGCCGCCACATGTCCCGGTCGGGGGGCGGGTCCATCATCAACGTGGGCTCGATCTCCGGGATGATCGTGAACCGGCCGCAGTGGCAGCCCGCCTACAACGCCTCCAAGGCCGCCGTGCACCAGCTGACCAGGTCGCTGGCCGCGGAGTGGGCCGGGCTGGGCATCCGGGTCAACGCCATCGCGCCGGGGTACGTGAAGACGGACATGGCCCCGGTGGACCGGCCGGAGTTCCGGCGGTACTGGATCGAGGACACCCCGCAGCAGCGCTACGCGCGGCCCGAGGAGATCGCGCCCAGCGTGGTCTTCCTGGCCAGCCCGGCGGCCTCGTTCGTCACCGGCGAGGTCCTGGTCATCGACGGCGGTTACACCCTCTGGTAGTCCCGGCCCGGCGGTTGGTAGGCCCGGCGGTTGGTAGGCCCGGCGGTTGGTAGGCCCGGCGGTTGGTAGGCCCGGCGGGACGGAGCGGGCCGGAGCGGGGGGCCTGGTCGGGTCGGAGCGGGGGGCCGGGCCGGCGTCAGTCGCGGTTGCGGTCGGCCGCGGGCACGCTGGGCGGTTCCACGGCGGCTACCCCTGTGCCGGGTGGCGCCACGGCGCCCGCCCCGGCGTCGGGGGTCGCCCCCGGTCGCGCCCCGGCGTCGGGCGGCGCCCCCGGTCGCGCCGCGGCCGGCTGGGTGGCTCCCCAGATCTCCCGGGCCACCACCTGCAGCGCGCCGGCCGCCGGGATGGCGAGCAGGGCCCCCACGAACGCGCCGAAATAGCCGCCGATCCAGCTGCCGATCTCCCCGCCGATCAGGATGGACAGCAGCACCAGCAGCGGGTTCACCCGGACCGTGCGGCTCATCACGATCGGGTTAAGGATGTGGTTCTCGAGCTGGGTGTAGACCAGGAAGACGACGAGGGTGATGATCCCGGCGGTCAGCGAGTGCGCGGCGGCGAACAGCACGGTGGGGATCCCGGCCAGCGCCCCGCCGATCATCGGCAGGAAGTCCACCAGCGCGACCCACAGCGCCCACAGGAACGGGAACGGTACCCCGGTGACCAGCAGCGTCACGAAGACCACCGCACCGGCCGTCAGCGAGGTGAGGAAGTTGCCGAGCATGTAGCCGGTCACCGACCGGTTGACCTCATGCCCGACCCGCCGGTAGGTCTCGGCCCGGTCCGGCGCCATGTTGGCCAGCAGGAACGACCGCATCCTCGGCCCCTCCAGCAGCAGGAGCAGCACCAAAATGAAGATGGTGAACAGTTCCAGCAGCAGGGTCAGCGCGCCCTTGCCCAGGCTCAGCGCCGGCTTGCTGAGGCCGGTGCCGTAGCCGATCAGCTTGGACTCGTTCTTCCGCACCCAGTTCTGCACGTGATAACGCTGCACCAGGTGCCCGATCGGGCCCCGGCCATGCTCGGCGGCCGTGATGTAGGACGGCAGATCCTGGACCAGGTGGGCGATGCCGTTGGCCAGCGGGTATCCGAAGGCCAGCGCCAGCCCGAGGAAGATGAGCACCGCCCACACCGTGACGATGGCCACGGCCAAGCCCCGCCGCGGGACCCGCCACCGCTGCAGCGCGACCACCATGGGGTTCAGCAGCAGGCTGACGAAGGCCGCGACCAGGATCAGCAGCAGCACGTCACGCAGCCGGTAGACGATCTTGCCGAGCAGCCAGACAGCGACGGCGACCACCGCGACGGTCAGGATCGTGCGCAACGGCACCCCGCGGGCCTGCGCGCTGGCGAACAGCTGGGCCCGCCGGGTCATCGGCTGCGGATCGTCGGTCTCCACCTGGCCATCATCGCAGCCCGGCCGGCATTCAAAGGCAACCCACCCATGGCGGCCGGGCCCGATTAACGGAAAACTGGTGCCCTGAGTTCACCTCAATTGGGTACCTCCCTTCATGCCTAACGGCACACGGCGGGGTAATGGCACAGGTGAGGAGCTGACGTTGCGGGTGAATGAGCGGGCCGGCCAGCCGGCCAGCCAGGCGGACCTGGTCGATGTGGCCAAGCTGGTCACGGCCTATTACGCGGTGCATCCCGATCCGGCGGAACCGGGGCAGCGGGTGTCCTTCGGCACCTCCGGGCACCGCGGCTCGGCGCTCCGTGCGTCCTTCAACGACGATCACATCGCCGCCACCACCCAGGCGATCTGCGACTACCGGGCCCAGGCCGGCCCCACCGGCCCGCTGTACCTGGCCCGGGATACGCACGGCTTGTCCGAGCCGGCCTTCGTGACCGCCCTGGAGGTGCTCGCGGCCAACGAGGTGACGGTGCTGACCGACAGCCGGGACGGCTACACGCCGACCCCCTCGCTGTCGCTGGCCATCCTGATGCACAACGAGGGCCGCGGCCGGGACCGCGCCGACGGGATCGTGATCACCCCGTCGCACAACCCGCCGGAGGACGGCGGCTTCAAATACAACCCGCCGGATGGCGGGCCGGCCGGCGCCCAGGTCACTTCGGCGATCCAGGACCGCGCCAACGAACTGCTGGCCGGCGGTCTGCGCGAGGTCCGGCGGATCCCGTGGGCCAAGGCCAAGGAGGCACCCACCGTGGGCACCTTCGATTTCCTCGGCAACTACGTGGAGCAGTTGCCGTCCGTGGTGGGCATCGAGGCGATCCGGTCGGCGGGGGTGCGGATCGGCGCCGACCCGCTCGGCGGGGCCAGCGTCGCCTACTGGGCCGAGATCGCCGGCCGGTTCGGCCTCGACATCACCGTGGTCAACCCGGCGGTGGACCCGACCTTCCGGTTCATGACGCTGGACTGGGACGGCAAGATCCGGATGGACTGCTCCTCCCCGTACGCGATGGCGTCACTGATCGAGGCGGCCGGCGAGTTCGCCATCGCCACCGGCAACGACACCGACGCCGACCGGCACGGCATCGTCACCCCGGATGCCGGGCTGCTCGATCCGAACCACTACCTGGCCGTGGCCATCGACTACCTGTACCGGCACCGCGCGGACTGGCCCACCGGGGCGGCGGTGGGCAAGACCATGGTCAGCTCGTCGATCATCGACCGGGTGGCCGCCGCGGTCGGCCGGGAGCTGACCGAGGTGCCCGTCGGATTCAAGTGGTTCGTGCCCGGGCTGCTGGACGGGTCGATCGCCTTCGGCGGGGAGGAGAGCGCCGGGGCATCCTTCCTGCGCGCCGACGGGCGGGTGTGGACCACCGACAAGGACGGCATCATCCTGGCCCTGCTCGCCTCGGAGATCACCGCGGTCACCGGCGCCTCGCCGGGCGAGCGGTACCGGGATCTGGCCGCCGCGTACGGCGACCCGGCGTACGCCCGGATCGACGCGCCCGCGACGCGGGAGCAGAAGGCCCTGCTGTCCCGGCTGTCCCCCGAGCAGGTGAGCATCGACGAGCTCGCGGGCGAGCCAGTCACCGCCCGGCTGACCCGGGCGCCGGGCAACGGCGAGCCGCTCGGCGGGATCAAGGTGGTCAGCCGGTCCGGCTGGTTCGCCGCCCGGCCGTCGGGCACGGAGGACGTGTACAAGCTCTACGCCGAGTCGTTCGCCGGCCCGGACGCCCTGGCCCGGATCCAGGATGAGGCGCAGCAGATCCTGGACCGGGTGCTGAAAGAGGCCGATGGCGCATGACGCTGACCGCGGGGTAAGGGGTCCACATGGCAGATAACCGCGTTCTGGGCATCGTGCTGGCCGGCGGGGCCGGCAAGCGGCTGGCTCCGCTGACCGCCGACCGGGCCAAGCCCGCCGTGCCGTTCGGCGGCGTGTACCGGCTCATCGACTTCGCGCTGTCCAACCTGGTGAACGCGGGGATCCTGCGGATCGCCGTGCTCACCCAGTACAAGAGCCACAGCCTGGACCGGCACATCAGCACGACCTGGCCGATGAGCTCGCTGCTGGGCAACTACGTCACCCCGGTACCGGCCCAGCAGCGCCTCGGGCCGCACTGGTACACGGGCTCAGCCGACGCGATCTACCAGTCGCTGAACCTCATCTACGACGAGCGCCCGGAGCTGGTCATCGTGTTCGGCGCCGACCACGTCTACCGGATGGATCCCCGGCAGATGATCGACCAGCACTCCACGCACGGAGCCGGGGTGACCGTCGCCGCCATCCCGGTCCCCCGCTCGGAGGCGACGGCATTCGGAGTGATCAAGGCAGGAGCCGACGGGCGCACCCTGGAGGCATTCCTGGAGAAACCGGCCGACCCGCCCGCCATGCCCGGCAACCCGGACATGGCCTACTCATCGATGGGCAACTACCTGTTCACCACGGAGGTGCTGATCGAGGCGCTGCGTAAGGACGCGGCCAACTCGTCCAGCCGGCACGACATGGGTGGCGACATCATCCCGATGCTAGTGGAGGAGGGCTGCGCCCAGGTCTACGACTTCATGGGCAACAAGGTGCCCGGGGCGACCGAGCGGGACGCCGGTTACTGGCGGGACGTCGGCACGCTGGACTCCTATTTCGACGCGCACATGGACCTGTGCGCGGTGGTGCCGGTGTTCAACCTGTACAACGGGCGCTGGCCGATCCTGACCGACGTGCCCAGCCTGCCGCCCGCCAAGTTCGTGCACGACTCCGGGGACCGGGTCGGCCGCGCTATCGACAGCCTGGTCGGCAACGGCGTCATCGTGTCCGGCGGCCTGGTCCGCGAGTCCGTGCTGTCCCCCGGTGTCCGCGTCAACAGCTGGTCGCAGGTGGAGCGCTCGGTGCTGCTCAACAACGTGGTCGTCGGGCGGCACGCGGTGATCGAGAACGCGATCATCGACAAGAACGTCACCGTCCCTGAGGGAGTCATCGTCGGTGTGGACAAGGAGCACGACAAGGCCCGCGGTTTCGTGGTCTCCGACGGCGGGATCACCGTGGTGGGCAAGAGCCAGAAGGTGACCGGATGAACGGTGCCGCCCCGGGGGGGCGACCCCCCGGAACCCCCCGATCGTCCCGGCGGGCCGAGCCTGCCGCTGGCGCGGCCGCCGGGGCCGGCCGGCTCCGAGTGGCCCTGCTGACCCGGGAGTACCCGCCCGAGGTGTACGGCGGGGCCGGGGTGCACGTCGCCTACCTGGCCCGGGAACTCGCGGGCCGGGTTGACCTGACCGTGCACTGCCAGGGCGGGGACCGGCCGCACGCCGTCGCGCACCGGCCCTGGGACGGGCTGGCCGGCGCCAACCCGGCCCTGGCCACCATGTCCACCGATCTGTCGATGACCGCGGCGGCGGCAGGCACCGACCTGGTGCATTCGCATACGTGGTACGCCAACCTGGCCGGCCATCTGGCGTCGCTGCTGTACGGCGTGCCCCACGTGATGACGGTGCACTCGCTGGAGCCGCTCCGGCCGTGGAAGGCCGAGCAGCTGGGCGGGGGCTACGCGCTGTCCAGCTGGTGCGAGCGGGTGGCGGTGGAGTCGGCGGCGGCGGTGATCGCCGTCTCCGACGGGATGCGCGGGGACGTCCTGGCCGCCTACCCCGCGGTGTCCCCGGACCGGATCAAGGTCATCCGCAACGGGATCGACACCACGGAGTACGCCCCGGACACCGGGACCGAGGTGCTGCGCCGGCTCAGCGTGGACCCGGGCCGGCCGATGGTGATGTTCGTGGGCCGGATCACCCGGCAGAAAGGGCTGCCGGTCCTGCTCCGCGCCGCGGACCGCCTGGTGCCGGAAGCCCAGCTGGTGCTGTGCGCCGGGCAGCCGGACACCGCCGAGCTGGCCGCGGAGGTGACCAGCCTGGTGAGCGGGCTGCAGGCCGCCCGGTCCGGGGTGGTCTGGATCCCGGAGATGCTGCCCAAACGGGAGGTCATCCAGCTGCTGTCGCACGCCACTGTGTTCACCTGCCCGTCGCTGTACGAGCCGCTCGGGATCGTGAACCTGGAGGCGATGGCCTGCGGCACCGCCGTGGTGGCCGCCGGGGTCGGTGGCATCCCCGAGGTGGTGGCGGACGGGGAGACCGGCCTGCTGGTCCCGGCCGGGGACCCGGCCGCCCTGGCCGCCGCCCTGAACGCGCTGCTCACCGACCCGGCCCGGGCCGCCACGCTGGGCGCGGCCGGGCGCAAGCGGGCGATCGCGGAGTTCGGCTGGGACGCCATCGCCGCCCAGACCGTCGCGCTCTACGCTGACCTGGCCGCGCCGTCCCCGGCCCGGTGACCTCGTCCTGACGGGAGGTCCCGGGCTGGTTGTCGCAAACTGAGACCCCTCCTGCCTGCCAGCGAACAAATGGTGGACAAGTCCTGGCGGCGGCACGGCGGGAGCGGGCGTGGACGGCACAGCAGAGACTTCCGGGCCGGAGCGGATCTTCCGGCTGCTGTACCGGAGCCGGAACCGGATCCCGGCCGGCCGGCGCCAGGCCGAGCTGGGCACGCTCTTCAGCACAGCGCGGTCCAGCAACAAGGAACAGCAGATCACCGGGGCACCACCCCCGAGCAGGAGGCGGCGCTCGACGTGATGCGCGCCGCCACCCAGGGCGAGGCGCGCACGGGCTGACCCGCGGCTGGGCCGGCCGCGGCGCCGGGAGGGGGCCGGCCCAGCCCGTCTCAGGAACCCAGCGACTCCCGGCCATGCGGCGCCGTCCAGTCCAAGATGGGCCCGGCGGGCACGATGCGCAGCGGGTTGAGCTGCGGATGCGTGCCGTAGTAGTGCCGCTTGATGTGGCCGAAGTCGGTCGTGCCGCCGAAGGCGGGGATCGCGTACAGGTCCCGGGCGTAGGGCCACAAGTTCGGGTAGTCCACCACCCGGCGCAGGTTGGCCTTGAAGTGGGTGACGTAGACGGCGTCGAAGCGGGCCAGCGTCACCCACAGCCGCACATCGGCCTCGGTGATCGCAGCGCCGAACAGGTACCGCCGGGTGGCCAGCCGCCGGTCCAGCTCATCCAGCGTGCCGAACAACTCGGCCACGGCGGCGTCGTAGGCCGGCTGCGAGGTGGCGAAGCCGCACCGGTAGACGCCGTTGTTGACCGTGGCGTAGACCCGGTCGTTCAGTGCGTCGATCTCGGCCCGCAGCGCGGCCGGGTACAGGTCCGGGCCGCTCGCCCACTGGCCGAACCGGGTCTCCAGGTCGATGGTGATGTCGGGGAAGTTGTTGGAGACGATGCGGCCGTCCTGCTTGTCCCACAGCACCGGGACGGACACGTGCCCGTCGTAGCCCGGCTCGGTCGCCTCGTAGGCCTCCCGGAGCAGGGTAAAGCCGTTCACCGGGTCCGGCGTGTAGCCGGGACCGTCCCGGAACGCCCAGCCCCGCCCGTCCCGGACCGGGTCCACCACGGACAGGGAGATCACGTCCTCCAGGCCGAGCAGGGCGCGGACGATGACCGACCGGTGCGCCCACGGGCAGGCCAGCGAGACGTACAGGTGGTAGCGCCCGGCCTGAGCCGGGTGACCGGTGGGCCCGTCGGCCGTGATCCGGCCCTGGAAGCGGTAGCGCGGCCGGACAAACGCCCCGTCCTCCCGCCGCGGGGCTTTGGGGCTGTAGTCGCCGTACCGGGCGAAGTCCACCGGGCCCGCCACCGCGGCTGTACTGGTCATGACGCTGTCCTTCCCGCCCGGATCCGGCCCGGCCCAGCCACTACGGTAGTGACTCCTCAGCGGGCGAAGAAGTGCAGCCCGAGCCAGGCCCAGGCGACCAGCATCCCGACCCGGCCCGTCCGGGTGCGCATGATCCGGGTCAGCACCTCACCGAGGGCCGGTACCGGCGCGCTGGTCCGCAGGGCGGTCCACTGCAGGACCGCACCCGCCAGCAGCAGCACCAGGTACCAGGTGATGGTGAGGTCGTGACTGTTCATCGCCGCACCAGGTACCAGCCGAGCAGCAGCCACCCGCCCAGCACGAGCGCCCGGCCGGGCCCGCTGGCGAGTACCGGGTCGGCGAGCGCGCTGAGCGTGGGGTGGGCGTAGGAGGTCTGCCCGAGGCTGGACTGGTGCAGCAGCGCCCAGAGTTCGACCAGGCCGCCGGCCACCAGCAGGCCACCCCACAGCGCGGTGCCGAGCAGCGGCAGCCGGCCGGGGACCACGCGGTCGCGGACCGGCCCCTGCCAGCCGATCAGAATGACGAGGGCGCCCAGGCCGGCCACGGCGATGGTGGCCGGCCAGGAGAACCGGGCGAAGGCACCGGCCACGACCGCGTACAGGGCGCCCCCCGCCAGGCCCGCCGCCGTCAGGACCAGACGGCTGGCCGGCCGGGTGTCCGGGCGGATCCGGCGCGGCAGCCAGCCGGGCTGCGGCCAGCCGGGCTCGTCGTCGGTGGGGGCGGGCCGGGCCAGGCCGCGGTGCAGCCGGGCGTCTACGGCCAGCCCGGCGGCGACTACGAAGATCAGCAGCCCGTCGAGGGGCTTACCGGAGATCGCCGAGAAGAACGCGATGAGCGCCAGCACCACCACGACCGGGTCGACGACCCCCGGCACCGCCCCCGGCCGGCGTGGCCCCGGCGCATCCACCCGGCGGCGAATGACACGGCTCACGCGGACACGGTAATGGTCCGGGGCAGCGGCCGGGAAGCACCGGCTTGCGGCCGGGACGGCATGCTGGCGGGTCCCGGGGAGACTACAGAGGGAACGTCTTCACCGGCTCAGCCGTCCAGCGCGACCGCTTCTCACCCTCTTCAGCGGCTCTTCGGACCAGTCTTCCGCCCCGGGACCCGCTTGGAGATTACCTCGCTAACCGGCCCGCCGGAAGTGCCCTCTTCCGCCAGTTCTGCGGGGCCCGGCTGGCCGCCTGTGGGTCCCGTTCGGCCGCCCCCCTCACCAGACCGAACGGGACCCTGGCGGCTATCCCACCACCGCGCGGGCCGCGGGGACCCGCCATGCCCCCCTCACCTGGGGCAGTCCAGCAGGGACTGGTACAGGCACGGTTCTACTCTGTCCAGCCTGCCGGGCCGGGGGGCGGTATCGGAAACCCCCGGACAAAGTCGGACGTGGTACATCCCGGAGTTCCTGGCTGGCAACGATTGCGCCAATGGTGTGAACTGACCGAGCCTGCTGAGAGTCTTGCCAACAGCAAGAGCCCGCGGTCGTGGACGCCGGGGACGGCCGGACGGGCGGGACGGACGGACGGACGGGCGGGGAACCCGGCGGCCTGCCGGGGAATCGCGTGCGGCACCAGCGGACCGGGCAGTGCTGGGGCCAGGGGACGGCAGCACCCGGGAGCGGCCCCGGGTGCGGGGGAACCGAGGGGGAAATGTGGCTGTCGACCAGGGGGGACCGCGGGCGGGGGCGCGCGGGTCGGGGGAGCCGGAGGAACCAGGCAGCGGGGAACGCGGCGGGCCAGCCGCCGCCGGGCCGCGGGCGGGCTCGGTCCCGCCGGGCGGCACCGGGCCACCGCCCGGCGGGACCGAGCCGCCGGGGAGCCCGGCGGACCCGCACCGGATCGCCAGCCAGGCGGACTTCGGGCGCGAGCTGACCTTGGCCCGGCAGCACGCCGGGCGCACGGTCCGCGAGGTGGCCCGGGTGGCGGGCATCCCGCCGAGCACGGCCGGGGACTACTTCGCGGGCCGGCACCTGCCGCCGGCCACCCAGCCAGAGCTGCTCACCAGGATCCTGGGTGCCTGCGGGGAGACCGGGCCCACCCGGGTGGCTGCGTGGGCGGACGCGCTGAACCGGGTGCGCCGCGGGCCGGGGCGCCGGCCGGCGGTGCCGGCCCCGTATCTCGGGCTGGCCAGCTTCCAGCCCGAGGATCAGCGGCGGTTCTTCGGCCGGGAGGAACTCACCCAGCGGCTGGCCCGGCTGGTCGCCGGCGGCGGCCCGGCCGGCCTGCCGCTGGCCGTGGTGGGGCCGTCGGGTTCCGGCAAGTCATCACTGCTGCGGGCCGGGCTCGTCCCGGCGTTGCCGGACCGGTCCCGGTTAGCGCTGTTCACCCCGGGCAGCTCGCCCGTGGCCCAGCTGGCCCGGCATCTGACCCGGCTGAGCCCGGCGCCCCGCCCGCCCGCACCACCGGATACCACCGGACCGGGTACCACCGGACCGGGTACCGCCCAACCGGGTAGCACCGGGCCGGGCAGTGCTGGGCCGGGCAGTGGCGGGCCGCCTGCGGGAGCGGATGCCATCGAGGCGGCGTTGCGCGCCGACCCGGCCGGCGCGGCCCGCCTGCTCCGCCTCGCCGGTCCGGGCGGCTCCGGCCACCCGGGCGGCTCCGGCCACCCGGCCGGCGCCTCCCCCGCCGGCGCCGCTGCGGACAGCCGGCCGGTCCTCCTGGCCGACCAGTTCGAGGAGGTGTTCACCGAGTGCACCAGTGAGCCCGACCGGCAGTGCTTCATCACCGCGGTCTGCGCCCTGGCCGGCCCCGCCGTGGTGGCGATCGCGCTGCGCGCCGACTTCTATGACCGTGCGCTGCGCTACCCCGGACTGGCCCGTGCGCTGCAGGACCGCCAGGTCGTCGTGGGCCCGATGACCGCCGCGGAGCTGCGCCGGGCCATCGTGGAGCCCGCCCGGCAGGCCCGGGTGGAGGTGGATGACGGCCTGGTCGCACTGCTGCTGCGCGACCTGGCCCCGGGCGGCCGGGCGGCGCCCGGCGCCGCCGGAGCCACCGCGGCGCACGAGCCCGGCGCGCTGCCGCTGCTCTCCCACGCGCTGCTCACCACGTGGAACCACAGCCGTGGCGGCCGGCTGACGGTCACCGACTACCAGGCCAGCGGCGGCATCCAGCACGCCATCGCCCGGACCGCGGACGAGGTGTACGCCGCGCTCGACGAGGCGGGCCGCGACATCGCCCGGCGGCTGTTCCTGCGGCTGGTCCGGGTCACCGACGACACGCCGGAAACCCGGTCCCCGGTCCGGCTGGCCGACCTGCGGGACTGGCAGAGCGCCGCGCCCTCCCCCGGGGAGGTGCTGGACCGGTTCGTCGCCGCCCGGCTGATCACCGTCGACGCCGACTCCGCGCAGATCACCCACGACGCGCTGCTGACCGCGTGGCCGCTGCTGCGGACCTGGATCGACGACAACCGGGACGGGCTGCGGACGGCGCGCCGGATCACCGAGGCCACGCAGGCCTGGGACGAGGCCGGCCGCGACGACGCCGCGCTGCTCCGCGGCGGCCAGCTGGCGGTGGCCCGGGACTGGGTCCGCGACCCGGTCAACCGGGATACGCTCAGCCCGCTGGCCCGCACGTTCGTCGATACCAGCATCGTCGGCGAGAAGCTGCGCGAAGCAGCGGAACGCGGCCGCACCCGCAGGCTGCGCCGCCTGGTGGCTGCCCTCACGGTGCTGGTCATCGTGACGATCGCGCTGGCCGGCTACGCGTTCCAGCAGCGCCAGCTGGCCACCACTGCCCGGTCGCGGGCCACCGCCACCGCGGCCAGCGCGCAGTCCCGTGAGGTGGCCGTGGAAGCCGTCCAGGCGCGCGCCGAGGACCCGGCGCTGGCCGCGCAGCTCAGCGTGGCCGCGTACCGCATCGCGCCCACCGCGGCGGCGCGGGCCAGCGTGCTGGAGTCGTCAGGCTCCCCGGACGCCGCCCGGCTGCTCGATTCCACCGGGCCGGTCCAGGCGGTGACGCTCAGCCCGGACCACCGGGTGCTCGCCGTCGCCGCCGCGGACGGCGCCCTGCGGCTGTGGGACGTGGCCCGGCCCGGTCACCCGGCGCCGCTCAGCACACCGCAGCCGAAGAACAGCAAGCGGCCGCTGTACGCGGCGGCGTTCGGCGCCGGGGGCAGGCTGCTGGCCGCCGCAGGCGCCGCGCAGCAGGTCTGGCTGTGGGACGTCAGCCACCCCGCCCGGGCCGTTCGGGTGGCTCATCCGCTGACCGGCGCGGTCGGCACCATTTATGCGCTCGCCTTCGACCCGCGTGCCCCTGTCCTGGCCGCGGGCAGCGCCGACGGCACGGTCCGGCTGTGGAACCTGGCCGATCCGGCCCGCCCGGCCGCGCTGGCCACGCTGACCGGAGCCGCCGGGGCGGTGCAGGCGGTCGCGTTCAGCCCCGACGGCGCCACCCTGGCCGCGGGCAGCGCCGATGGCAGGGTCCGGCTGTGGCACCTGGCCGATCCGGCCCGCCCGGCCGCGCCGACCACACTGACCGGGCCGGCCGGCGTGGTGACCTCGGTCGCGTTCAGCCCGGACGGCGCCACCCTGGCTGCCGCCAGCCACGACGGCAAGGTCTGGCTGTGGCGGGTCGGCGGCGCGGCGCGGCCGGCCCCGGCGGGCACCCTGACCGGGGCGGCCAGCTGGCAGAACGCGGTCGCGTTCAGCCCGGACGGCCGCAGCCTGGCCGCGGGCAGCAGCGACAGCCAGGTGCGGGTGTGGAATCTGGCGAGCCGCACGCTGACCGCCACGCTCCCGCAGCCCCAGCCGGTCACCTCGCTCGCCTGGGACGGGGGCGAGCGGCTGGTCAGTGGGGACGCCGACGGCGAAGGCCGGATCTGGACGCTGCCCAGCCCGGTGCTGCGGACCGGCAGCCCGGTGAACAGCGTGGCCTACGCGCCCCGCGGCCGCCTGCTCGCGGTCGGCGGCGCCGGCTTGCAGGTGTGGGACGCGGCCCGGCGCACGATGCTGTCCACCGCGGCGGCGCCGCCCGGGGCGGGGATCGTCAACGCCGTCGGCTTCGCCCCCGGCGGCACCATGGTGGCCGCGGGCTACGGCAACGGCGGGCTGCAGCTGTGGCGGGTGTCCGCGGCGGGCCAGCTGACCGCGCTCGGCCCGCCGCTGCGGGCCGAGCGATCCCCCAGCGACCTGGTGGAGTTCACCGCCTTCAGCCCGGCGGGTGGGCTGCTGGCCAGCTGCGGCGACGACGGCGCGGTCCGGCTGTGGTCGGTGGCCGACCCAGCCCGGCCGCGGCTGCTCGCCACGCTGACCGACTCCGGCAGCTACGTGTTCTCGGTCGCGTTCCGCCGGGACGGCAAGGTGCTGGCCGCGGCCAGCGCCGACGGTATGACGCGGCTATGGGACGTCGCCGACCCCGCGCACCCGGCACCGCTCGGCCGGCCGCTCGGCGGCCTGCAGAGCTACGCGGTCTCGGTGGCGTTCAGCCCGGACGGTGCCACCCTGGCCGTCGGCAGCGCGGACAAGACCGTGCACCTGTGGGAGGTGGCCGACCCGGCGCGGCCGAGGCCGCTCGGCCGGCCGCTGACCGGACCGGGCGGGTACGTCTACTCGGTGGCGTTCAGCCCGGACGGCACCATGCTCGGCACCGGGGTGACGGACGGGACCGTGTGGCTGTGGCGGGTCACCGACCCGGCCCGGCCGAGGCTGCTGGCCGCGCTCAGCGGGCCAGGCAACAACGTGTACTCGCTGTCCTTCGCCCCCGGCGGGCAGGCCATCGCCGCGGGCAGCGCCGACGGCACCGTCCGGCAGTGGGATACCGGCGCCGCGGCGGCCGCGGGCGCGTTGTGCGCTGTGGCGGGGCAGCCGCTGACCCGGGCCGAGTGGGCCGCTTACCTGCCCGGCCGCCGGTACGCGCCGCCCTGTGCGGGCCGTTGACGGGGCCGGTCAGGGGCGCGGTCCGGGCCGGGATGCGGGCCAGTCAAGGGCCGGGGCCGGCCGGGGGCGCGGGCCGGTCAGGGGCGCGGTAGGCCGGGGCCATCCCGGGGGCGGGCCGCGGCCTCCCCGGGCCGGGGGTCCGGTGGGCCGGCCGCGCGCAGCAGCCGCCGCGCGCGGAGCGCGACCTCAAGGTCGAACCGGGCCGCCGGCGCGGCCAGCACCGGGCCGAACAGCTCGTGCAACTGGCGCAGCCGGTACCGGACGGTCTGCGGGTGCACGTGCAGTTCCGCCGCGGCCAGCCGGGCGTTACCCGCGTACTGCAGCCAGGCCAGCAGCGTCTCGGCCAGGATGTCCTGCTGGGCGGGGCGCAGCCCGGCGAGCGGCGCCAGGGCGGCGGCGCACAGGACCCGGGCCAGCTCCGCATCCCCCATCAGCATCAGGGCGGTCAGGTGCTCGTCGCAGCGGATCAGGCCCCGACCGCCAGGCAGGACCCCGCGCCGGGCCAGGGCGAGCGCCTGCCGCGCCCAGCGCAGCGAGTGACTCGCCCGGCTGACCGGCACCGCCGGGCCGAGGGCGCCGGGCCAGCCGCGCAGGCCCCGCTGGACCGCCGCGGGCCGCCCTGGCCCGCCCGGGTCGGGGACCAGCAGGCACGGAACCTGGCGCGCGGTGTCCACCAGCACGTCCGGCGGCAGCGCGGGCAGCGGCCCGAAGCCGTCGTCACGGTCCTCCAGGGCGACCACCGCCACCTTGCGAGGCAGTACCCAGCCTGCCGCACGGGCCTGGTCGGCGATGGCCTCCCGGGACACCGGGGGGTCGGCGACGATGAGGTCGAGCAGCCGCCGCCGGCGGCGCTCCAGCTCGCCGGCCACCTCGGCGCTGGCGTGGGCGAACCCATCGGCGCAGGCCGCCGCCAGCTCGTCCAGGTACCGGAAGAGCGCCTCTCCGGCCGGCCCCATTACCCCGATGGGCAGCGCGCCCTGGTCCGCCTGTTCGCACAGCGTGCGCCAGGTGACCCGGGCGCCCAGGCGCAGCGCGGCCTGCAGCGGTTCCAGGCTGCGGCCTTCGGCCGCCTCCAGCCGGCCGATACTCCGGAACAGGTCCGTGACCGCGTCCAGCGGCGTGGCCGGGTCGGCGATCTGCAGCACGAACTGCTGCACGGCCTGGCGCACCGCGTGCCGCAGGGTGGCCATGTAGCTGTCATCGAGCGGCCGCGCGTACTCCGGGACCTCGCGCTGGATCGCGCCGACCACTTCCTCGGTAGCCCGGCCCAGTTCGGGCCACAGCAGGCCGGCGACGTGCCGGGGCACGGCTGGCCACCCGTCCGGTCCGCCGACGCGGGCGGTCCCCGTGGCTGGCCGCATGCCGCCTCACACTCAGGTCCGGCGACGCCCGCCCGTGGGTGACCGCAGCGTCGCCCGCTGCCCAGAACCTACCTGAGCCGGGCCGCCCCGTCATTACCCGCGGGTAAAGTCCCCCCCCCCGTTTATCCGGGACGGACAAAAAGGCCGCACGGAGCGCTGACAGCGGTGAGCAGACGGCCGGCCCGCGCCGCTGTCTAATGACAAAGACCGGGGCTTCGGGGGACCGGTTCCACCGCCCGCCCGAGCAATGGAGGCAATGGTGCCTAACCCCGCCCTTACCCGACGGTTCCTGCTCCTGCTCACCGCCATCGGTGCCTCGGTGGCCGCGCTCACCGCGGCCGCCCCGGCCGCCTCGGCACAAAGCCTGCCGGTCAGTTACGACTTCCTGTCCTCGGCCGCCGCCCACGCCCTGGTCCCGGCCACGCCGCCGCCCGGCGCCAACAACTTCTCCTGCCAGCCCACGGCGGCGCATCCCTACCCGGTGGTGCTGGTGCACGGGACGCTGGGCAACATGAATGACAACTGGCAGACCGCCTCGCCTATCCTGGCCAATCACGGGTACTGCGTCTTCGCGTTCAATTACGGCGGAAGTTCACCGGCCTCGCCAATCCAGGGGACCGGCGACGTCGCCACGTCGGCCGGGCAGCTCGCGGCGTTCGTCAACCAGGTGCTGGCCGCCACGGGCGCGGCCAAGGTGGACATCGTCGGCCACTCCCAGGGCGGGATGATGCCCCGGTACTACCTCGACGACCTGGGCGGGGCGGCCAAGGTGGCCGCGCTCGTGGCACTCGCCCCGTCGAACTACGGGACGACGCTGGACGGGCTGACCGCGCTGGGCACCGCTCTCGGCATCATCCCCGGGGTCAACAGCGTGCTGTCCACCACCTGCACGGCCTGCGTGCAGCAGGAAGCGGGGTCGGCCTTCCTGACCGCGCTGAATGCGGAGCCGACCGTGCCCGGGGTGAGCTACACGGTGATCGAGTCCTGGGACGACCAGGTGGTCACCCCGTACACCAACGCGTTCCTGCCCGCCGCGCCGAACGTCAGGAACGTCACGGTGAACCGGCAGTGCCTGCTGGACGCCGCCGACCACCTGGAGATCGCCAGCGACCCGGTGGCCATGGCTGACATGCTCAACGCGCTCGACCCGGCGCACCCGGTCCGGGTGCCCTGCGTGGTGGTGCTGCCGCTCACCGGGCCGGTCGGCCCCGTGCCCGCCTTCTGACCCCCCGCGCCGGGCCCCGGGGAGCTGGCCCCCCCGGCGTCAGTCCTCCGGGACGCCCTGCGGGAAGCGGAAGACCCGGTCCGGGTCGTAACGGCGCTTCACCCGGATCAGCCGGTCCAGGTTCGCCCCGTAGTAGGCGGTCTCCCAGTCCTTCAGCGCCGGGTCCATGAAGTTCTGGTACGCCTGGTCCGTGCCGTACGGGGCGAGCGCGTCGTAGAGCCCGGCCACCCAGTCCAGCCCGGCCGACACCACCCGCGGGCTGTCCCGTAGTGTCCAGCTGGTCTCGTTGTCCATCAGGAAGGCCGGGCCGCGGTGCACGAACGCGGTGGCGTCCGGGGCCACCCGGCCGATCGCCCCGCCCCAGGCGAAGATGGTGGCCCCGCCGCCGCTGGGGTTGGCACTGCCCGGCCAGCGCCCGGCCCACCGGATCAGCGTCTCGATCCCATCGGCCGGCAGCGGCCGGTCCAGGTACCGCGACCTTGAGGTGAACGCGCCGAACGGGACGTTCTTCGCGAACAGCTGCTGGGCGGCGTGGTAGCTACGGTCCTCGATGAGTTTCGCCGCGGGCGGGGCGGCCGCGAGCACCGGGGCCAGCAGGCCCGCCAGATCGCGGGCCGGCCCGAAGTACAGCCCCAGCGCGGACACCCCGCGCCGCGGCGCCCCGCCGGTAGCCGGGCCGCCGCCGCCCACGTCCGCGCCGATCCGGCAGGACAGCCGGTCCGGCGCGGTGACCATCAGGTCGAGCATCGAGGTGAGCGCGGCCGCCGCCTGCCGCCAGGGCCACTCGATCCGGTACACCGACACGCGGCCGACCCGGCTGGCCCGCAGCAGGTAGCCGGTGTTGATGCCGAAGTTCCCGCCCCCGCCGCCCTGGCAGGCCCACAGCAGGCCGGGGTGGGACCGGGCACTCACCGCCAGCACCTCCCCCGACGCGGTGACCACCTCCGTGGCCAGCAGCCGGTCACAGGTGAGGCCGAGATGCCGGCTGCTGAACCCGAACCCGCCGCCGAGCAGCAGCCCGCTCACCGCGACGGTCGGGCACCGGCCGCTGGGCACCGCAACCCCGGTGCCGCCCAGGGCGGCGTACAGGTCCCGGTTCAGCGCGCCCGGGCCGAGCCGGATCGTCAGCGATTCCGGGTCCACCCGCACCCAGTTCATCCGGGCCAGCGAGATGACCAGGCCGGCCGAGGCCGAGTAGCCGGCGTAGCTGTGCCCGCCGGACCGGACCGCAAACGGCACCCGGGCCTCCCGGGCCCAGCACAAGGCGGTGCGCACGTCCGCGGTGCTGGTGCACATGGCCACGCCCTCCGGCCGGACGTCCGCGTACCGCTTGTTGTACGGCACGCTGGCGGCCCGGTAGCCGCGGTCGCCCGGCCGCAGCAGCGGCCCGTGCAGCCGCCGGGCCAGTGCGTCCCAGTCCGGCCGGTGCCAGGCCGCCCCCGCCGGGGCCGCCGCGCGGCCAGGGCGGCCCCGGCCGGCCCAGGCTGGTCCAGCCATCCGGCCCAGCGGCACGCCAAGGCCGCCCGCCAGCGCCGTCTTCCCGGTCCCGGCCAGCATCGCCCGCCGGCTCATCGGTTCCATCTGGCTTCCCCCCGCCACTGCCCCGCGCGCGGTCGGCCCGGGCGGCAGCACGACCTTACGTCTCACTCCATGTAGCCGGCCAATCTCAGCTGGTGATAGCCCAAACGTGTCGGGGCGTCGGCCCGCCGGGCCCCCGCGTACCGGCCGGCTGTCTCCGGAAGCCGTGGAACACTAGGTCCAGCGCGGTGAACCGGAGGCAAGATGACCAGCGCACCCGACGTACCCCCCGGCGTGGACCCGGCCCAGCCGAGCACGGCCCGCATCTACGATTGCCTGCTCGGCGGCACCAGCCACTTCGAGGCCGACCGGGCCGCGGCCGAGCGGGTCAAGCGGCACGCTCCCGAGATGGTGGATTCGGCCTGGGCCAACCGGGGGTTCCATCAGCGGGCCGCCCGGTGGATCGCCCAGCAGGGCATCCGCCAGTTCATCGACGTCGGCTCGGGGCTGCCCACGGTGGGGAACACGCACGACGTGGTGCGGCAGGTCTATCCCTGGGCCCGGGTCGTCTACGTGGACCACGACCCCATGGTGCTGGCCTACGGCCAGCAGTTGCTCGGCCCGGACGAGGGCGCGGCGGTGATCCTCGGCGATGCGCGCGAGCCGGAGGCGGTGCTCGGCGATCCCCGGCTGCGCAGCCTGATCGACTTCACCGAGCCGGCCGGGCTGCTGATCACCGCGGTGCTGCACTTCATCTCCGATGAGAGCGACCCGCGGAGCCTGATCGCCAGCTACATGCAGGCCCTCGCGCCCGGCAGCTTCCTCGCGCTGTCCCAGGCGACGGCGGACCATAAGCCACCGCAGTCGGTGCAGGGGGTGGCCGCGGCCTACGGCAGCGGGTTTCCGCGCAGCAAAGACGAGGTGCGCAAGCTCTTCGACGGCCTGGAACTGGTCGCGCCGTACGCCGGCGCCGAGCCGGACGTGACCTGGGTCGGCCTGTGGGGCGCCGAGGACGCGGTGCTGGCCGATTCCGAGGGATCGCGCTGGCTCTACTGCGGCGTCGCCCGCCGCCCGGATTGAGCCGCGGGGAGGTACCGGGCGAACCAGGCGCGGGCCAGCGACGCCACCTGCTCCAGCGTGCCCGGCTCCTCGAACAGGTGCGACGCGCCGGGCACGACGGCCAGTTCGCTTGGGGCGCGCAGGTGGGCGCGGGCCTCGACGTTCAGCGCCAGCACGCGGTCGTCCAGGCCGCCCACGATGAGCAGCGTGGGCGCCCGGACCTTGGCCAGCGCGGGCCCGGCCAGGTCGGGCCGGCCCCCGCGGGACACGACGGCGGCCACGTCGCTGGCCGGCTCGGCGGCCGCGGCCAGCGCCGCGGCCGCGCCGGTGCTCGCCCCGAAGTAGCCGACCCCGAGCCCGCCCAGCCCCGGCTGGCCGCGCAGCCAGCCGGTGGCGGCGGAGAGCCGTTCCGCCAGCAGCGCGATGTCGAACACCTTGGACCGGTCGGCCTCCTCCTCCGGCGTGAGCAGGTCGAACAGCAGCGTGCCGAGCCCGACGACGTGCAGCGCCCCGGCCACGAACAGGTTGCGCGGGCTGCTCCGGCTGCTCCCGCTGCCGTGCGCGAAGACCACGACCCCCCGGGCGCCGGGCGGCACGGTCAGCTGCCCGGCCAGGCTGACCGGCCCGGCCGCCACCGCCACCTCGCGGTCGAGGCCGGCCACCGGGTCGCCGGCCACCGGGTCGCCGGCCACCGGTCGCTGGCCGGCTTTCCGCAGCAGCGCCATGACGTCCGCGTCGGTGCACTGAGTGAAATCCTGGTACCACTGGCCGATCGCGAAGAACGGCTCCGGCGACTCCAGGCACACCACCTCGTCCGCCGCGTCGGCCAGCGCCGCGACGGAATTGCCCGGGGCGACCGGGACCGCCAGCACGACCCGCGCCGCGCCGTGCGCCCGGGCCACCCGGCAGGCCACCCGGGCCGTGGAACCGGTGGCGACGCCGTCGTCCACCACGATCGCCGTCCGTCCGGTCAGCGGCACCCGGGGCAGGTCCGCCCGGTACCGCTGGCCCCGGCGGTCGAGTTCGGCCCGTTCCCGCTGCTCGACCGCGGCGAACTGCTCGTCGGTGACCTGCTCGGCGCGCACCACGTCCAGGTTGAGCAGCCGGACTCCGCCCTCGCCGATGGCGCCCATGGCCAGCTCCGGCTGGGCGGGCAGGCCCACTTTGCGGACGAGGATGACATCGAGCGGGGCGTCCAGGGCGCGGGCGATCTCGGCGGCGACGGCGACGCCCCCACGGGGCAGCCCGAGCACCACGGTGCCGGGCCCGCGCAGGTCGGTGAGCACATCCGCCAGCCGCCGGCCCGCCTCGCTGCGGTCGCGGAACGGCATTGTCTCGCCCCCTCTACGCCTCCAGTCTGCTCCTGTTAGCCCAAGGGGACGACCCCGCGAGTCAGACACGGGCCGGGGTCATTTCATCAGCGGTGTACTTTGCCCCCCGGAACCGGGGGGCAAAGTACACCGCTGATCGATCCGTGGGCCGCCGCCGATCCCTGGCCACCTGGTTCACGGCCGGGCGCCGAGACAGGCCGGCGGTCAGCTACTGAACGACATCAGGAACTGGCGGGTGCGCGCGGCGTCGGCGCCGCGGGCGTACTCACCGGCGACGAAATCGGTCACCCCGGCCGCGGCCAGGACGCTGAGCTTCCCGGCCACGGCGTCCTCGTCACCGATCAGCGCCACGTCGGCCGGCCCGGCCGCACCCTCCCGGTCCAGCATGGCCCGGTAGGACGGCAGCTGACCGTAGATGGCGAACGACCGGGCCGCGGCGGCGTGCGCGGCGCCGGGGTCACTGGTCACGCAGACCGGCAGGATGCACACCACCCGGGGGGCGGCCCGCCCGGCCGCCTGCGCCGCGGCGGTGATCTCCGGCACGATGTGGTCGCGGATTGTGGCCGGCCCGGTCATCCACAGCACGGTGCCGTCGGCCAGCTCACCCGCCACCCGCAGCATCCGCGGCCCGAGCGCGGCGAGCAGCAGCGGCACCGGCACCGGTCCCGGGGTGCTCAGCGTGATGTGCGCGCTGACCTGCTGCCCGTCCACCGCCGCGGGCTCGCCGTGCAGCAGCGGGCGGAGCACCGACAGGTACTCGCGGGTATGCCCGACCGGCCGGTCGAACCGGTAGCCGAACATGTCCTCGATCACCATCTGGTGCGACGGCCCGACGCCGAGGGTGAGCCGGCCGTCGAGGGCGGCCGCGGCGGTGAGCGCCTGCTGCGCCAGCGCGGCCGGGTGCCGCGGGTAGGTCGGCACGACCGCGGTGCCGAGCTCGATCCCGGGCACCCCGGACCCCGCCACCGCGAGCGCGGTCAGGGCGTCCAGCCCGAAGATATTGTTCATCCAGGCTGACGCGAAGCCGTGGTCGGCCGCCCGCACGATCGTGTCCCGTACCCGGGTCAGGGCGCCGGGCCCGCTGGCATCCGGCACTGACACGCCAATCCGCATGGTTGCTGTCTCCTCCCGCGGGCCGGCCGCTCAGCGCGGCTCAGGCCCGCCGTCCAGTCCTGCATACGCCACCGCGACCAGGCCGGCCAGGCCCGCGTTGTCCTCGATCAGCTGCCGGTTGACCGCCGCGCTCCGCCCCCCGCTCAGCTCGTGCACCATGGCCAGAACGGCCGGTGTCACCGACTGCCCTCGCACCCCCTGCTCGTGGACCCGGGTAACCGCCTCGGCCAGGACCGGCTCGATGTCCAGCGACGGCTCCGGAGGGCGGGCGAGCAGCACGCCGGAGGGCCCGTTGAGCTGCCAATGGGTTGCGGCCAGGCGCGCGGCCTGCGCGGCCTCGGTCACCACCGCGGAAACGGGCGGGCCGCCCTGCGCGCTGTAGAACAAGGGCAGCGTCGCGGTGCGCCAGCCGAGCACCGGCACGCTCAGGGTTTCCAGCAGTTCCGTGGTGGCGGCCACGTCGAGAATGGACTTGACCCCCGAGGAGACGACCAGGGCGCCGGTCCGCGCGAGCTGCGGCAGGTCGGCGGAGATGTCCAGCGTGGCGGCGAAGCCGCGGTGCACCCCGCCGGTGCCGCCGGTGGCCATGAAGGCGATGCCGGCCAGCCGGCAGACCGCCAGCGTGCCGCCGACCGTGGTCGCGCCGAGTGCGCCCGCCGTCACGCACGCGGCCAGGTCCCGGGCGCCGGCCTTGCGGGCCTGCCCCCCCGCCTGGGCGAACCGCTCCAGTTCGGCCTCGGTGAGCCCGGCGCGCAGCACGCCGTCCACGATGCCGATCGTGGCCGGGACGGCGCCGGCGGCCCGGACCCGCTGCTCGGCGGCCAGCGCGACCTGCACCCCTTGCGCGCCGGGGAAACCGTGCGAGACCAGGGTGGTCTCCAGCGCCACCACCGGGGCGCGGTCGCGGAGCGCGGCCTCGATCTCCGCGGACAGCCGGACGGCGGCGGCCGGGGCCGGGCGCGCCCCGGGTGCGCCCGGCGGCCCGGCTGGGGGGGTGCTCGTCACGGCATGGCTCCCATCGTCGCTACCGCCCGGGCGGCGGCCGCCAGGCCCAGGCTGACCCCGCCGAGCAGGTATCCCGCGGCGAACGCGTCGCCCGCGCCGGTCGGGTCCACCGCCCGGACCGGCACGGCCGGGTGCTCGGTCCCGCCCGCCCGGACCCCCCGCTCCCCCAGCTTCACCACCATCGCGGCGCCCGGCACCTCACCGATCAGCGCCGCCTCGGCCTCGGTGCCGAACACCGTGTCCGGCCGGAGCTCGGCCAGCAGCACGCGGAACCGGGCCGCCCCGAACGCGCGCAGCGCGGCGGTGGAGGACAGGTCCACCGACAGCCGCGGGATGCGCCGCGCGGCGGCCCGCGCCGCCCCGCTGACCGGCTCGCTGACCAGGCTGTAGGCGGGCAGGTGCAGCCGGGTGCAGCCCGCCAGCCAGGCGTCGTCGAGCGCGGCGGCGGCCAGCCGCGGGCCGACGCCACGGTCGGTGAGCATGGAGCGGGTGGTGCCCCGCTCGGACAGCGAGACCACCACCCCGGTCCGGCCGTCCAGGACCGGGCCGGTGAGCTGCACTCCCCGGCCGGCCAGGTCGCGTTCCACCAGGCCGGCCGCCAGGTCGGTGCCCCGCGCGGCGATCAGCCGGGCCTGCCCGCCGAGTTCGCAGATCCAGGCGGCCACGTTGGCCGCCTGGCCGCCCGCGCCGACCCAGGTGCGCGCGGGCGTGTCGGTCTCCTCGGCGACCGGGCCCTCGGGGCAGACGACCACGTCCAGGTGCGCGTCGCCCAGCACGCAGATCGCTGTCACGGCCGCCGGCGTCTCCTGTCCGCTGCCCGGGGACCGGTCCGGCCCGGGACCGATCAGCCAACAGATCATCTCACCGTCCGGTGCCACCGCTACGCTGAGCCCCGGCGGCCGCGCGGCGCGGCGGCGCGGACGCGAGGAGGGGCAGCATGCCGCTATTCGGCAGCGGGGGAACGGACGCCGGCGGGGCCCGCTGGGAGCCGCAGGCCGCGGACAGCCGGCTGGCCCACACCGCCGGCGCGGAGCCGGGCGGCGTGTTCACGTCGGACTTGTCGGTGTCGGAGTACGCGCTGCTCGGCGAGGCCGGATTCGAGCCGCTCGGGTTCGTGGTCGGCTCGTCGATCTACCACGTCGGCCTGCAGGTGGGGCGGTGGTCCCAGAACGCCGAGCTGCAGACGCTCACCCAGGCCATGTACAACGCCCGGGAGCTGGCCATGGCCCGGATGCGGTCGGAGGCGGACCACCTGGGCGCCGACGGCATCGTGGGCGTGAACCTGCGGATGCAGATGTACGCCTGGGGCCAGGAGGTGCTGGAGTTCGTCGCCACCGGCACGGCGGTCAAGGCCCTCGCCAGCGAGGGCGCGCACCGCGCCCCGGACGGCCGCGCGTTCACCTCGGACCTGTCCGCGCAGGACTTCTTCCGGCTGCTGGCGGCCGGGGCCGTGCCGGTCGCGTTCGTGCTCGGCACCTGCGTGTACCACATCGCACACCAGTCGGTCATGCAGACACTGCGCCAGACCGGCCGCAACCAGGAGATGATCCAGTTCACCCAGGGCGTGTACGAGGCCCGCGAGCTGGCGCTGGTCCGGATGCAGTCGGAGGCCACGCAGGCCCGGGCGTCCGGCATCGTCGGGGTGAACGTCGCGGTGTCCAACCACGTGTGGGGCGAGCACGCCACCGAGTTCCTGGCCACCGGGACGGCCATCCGGCGGCTGTCCGACGAGCACCGGCTGCCCGCAACCACGCCCAAGCCCACCTTCACCCTGGGCCTGGACAGCTGACGCACGGCCGTTCCGCCCCGGTTGATGCGGCGTTTTGCCCGCATTAACGGGTTCAGGTGAGGATGAGGGAATGCGAGCGGTCTGCGTGTTCTGCGGGTCGAACCCGGGGCGGCGCCCCGAGTACCTGGCCGGCGCGGCCGAACTGGGCCGGGCGCTGGCCGCCCGCGGGGCCCGGGTCGTCTACGGCGGCGCCCACGTCGGCACGATGGGGGCGCTGGCCGACGCCGTGCTGGCCGCCGGGGGTGAGATCACCGGGGTGATTCCCGGCCATCTGGCCGAGGCCGAGGTGGCCCACCCCGGGCTGAGCGACCTGCGGGTGGTGCGGTCCATGCACGAGCGCAAGGCGCTGATGGCCGAACTGGCCGACGCCTTCGTCGCGTTGCCGGGCGGGCTGGGCACGCTGGAAGAGTTCGCCGAAGTCGTCACCTGGGCCCAGCTCGGGCTGCACGCCAAGCCGACCGGGCTGCTCAACCTGCGCGGCTACTACGACCGCCTGCTGGGATTCTTCGACCACGCGGTGACCGAGCGGTTCATCCGGCCGGACCACCGGCAGATGATCATTTCCCGGCCGGACCCGGCCGGCCTGCTGGCCGCGATCGAGGAGGCTGCGGCCCGGGCCCCGGCGCCCGCCCCGCACAAGTGGATCGACGCCAACGGCGCCGACCTCATCCCCGGTGAGGTACCCCGTGATCCCCGGTGAGGTACCCCGTGGCTGACCGGCCGTTACCGGGCCGCGCCGTCGCGCCAGCACCAGCCGCCTCCCGGATACCGGCGCGCCGGGCATAACGGGCGGCGGTGGTGGCTTGAAGAACCACAAGGGGAATAGCCCCAACGATTCCTCGGTTCGCATACCCATCGGGGTATCGCAGCCAAGCGGGCACCCCAGCGACGGCAAGAGGGAGAAACCATGGCGACGGTCGAGCTGACCGGCGAGAACTTCGAGTCCGTGGTCGGCGACGCGGGCATGGTGCTGGTGGACTTCTGGGCCTCGTGGTGCGGACCGTGCCGGATGTTCGGCCCGATCTTCGAGCGGGCCTCTGAGAAGTACCCGGATGCGGTGTTCGGCAAGGTGGACACCGACGCTGAGACCGGCCTGGCCCAGACGTTCGGGATTTCCTCCATTCCCACGCTGATGGTGATCCGGGATCAGGTGGTTCTCTACGCGCAGCCGGGCGCCCTGCCCGAGCAGGCCCTGGAGGAGCTGATCACCAAGGCCAGGGAACTGGACATGGACGAGGTCCGCGCCAGCATCGCCCAGGAGCACGAGGCGCACTCGCAGGGCGAGCAGCAGGCCGGCTGACCCGCGGGACCGGCCGCACCGGGCGGCTCCCGCGGGCCGTCCGGCAGCCGGCGCCGGGCTGCCGGTTGAGCGGCCCTGGCCGGCCCGTTGCGCGCGGCTTTCTGGCGGCGGCGTTTGCGGCGGGATTCCGGTAATGGCCGGAATCAGGAGCGTGGCCGTGGCCCGGCCGCTCTGCCAGGATGACCCCTGCACCCGATGACAGTAGAGATCATCGGCTTCCAAGGGGGGCATCCATGCCTGACATCCGGACACCCGGCCGCCGCGGTCGGCTGCCCGTCAAGCCGCCGGGCCAGCGGTTCAATATCCAGTACCTGTCCAGCTACCTGACGTCGCCGCTGCCGGCACCCAGCTACCCGGTGGACGTGTCGGCGGGCATCACCGACTGGGGGATGCTGGGCAACGGCCCGGACAAGACCTGCACGTCGCACCCGGACGGCGTCGGTGACTGCACCTTCGCCGGCCGCCAGCACCTGAAGATGGCCAAGGCCGCGGCGGGGCACGAGACCGAGAGGTGGGAAGACTCCAACCGGCTGGTCACGGAGTACCTCGCCTACGACCACGGCCAGGACCAGGGGGCTAACATCGCCGACCTGCTGCTGTACTGGTACCGGCACAAGAAGATCCTGGCTTTCGCCCCGGTGGACCACACCAGCCCGGCCGCGGTGGATGCGGCGATGGCCGCGTTCCACGGCGTCTACGCCGGGGTGAACCTGACCGACGACGCGGACAGCCTGTTCAGCCAGCGCGAGCCCTGGACGGTGGCGGGCGGCCAGCAGCCGGATACCAATGACGGGCACTGCATCGTGAAGGTCGCCGCCGACGGGCAGCAACTCGACACCTGGGTCACCTGGGGCGCGCTGCAGCGGTCCACCCGTGCGTGGACCGCGGCGTGCCTGGAGGAAGCGTGGGCGGTCATCACCGAGGAGGACGCCAAGGCGCCGGGCCTCGACCTCGCCGCGCTGCGCCACGACATCGACGCGCTGCACGGCACCGGCGGCAGCTGAACCCGCCTGCGGTGGAGCCGGCCGGAGCCGGCTCCACCGCTCCCCGACAGCCTCGGCCTGGCGGTAGCCGAAGATCTCAGCCGGGATTCAGCGGCGCCGCCGGCCAGCCGAGCATCCGGGCGCCGATCACCGCGACCCGCAGGGCCAGCCCCTGCTCCGGGTCGGCGGGGTCATGCCCGGTGAGGGCCTGAACCCGGGCCAGCCGGTAGGTGACCGCCCGGACCGACAGGTGCAGCCGCCGGGCCGCTTGCGCGGCCACCCCCCCGCAGGCGTAGTACTCCTGCAACGTGGCCAGCAGCGGCGCGGCGCCGCCGCGCGCCGTGGCCAGCGGGGTGAGCACCGCGGTGACCAGGTCGGTGATCGCCGCCCGGTCGCGCAGCAGCACCTGATAGACGAGCAGGTCGGCGGCGTCCACCACCGGATCGGGCAGGCCCAGCCGCTGGGCGACCTCCAGCGCGCCACCGGCTTCCTCATAGGACCGGCGCACGCCGAACGGCCCGGGGTGCGGTCGGCCGAACGCCACCCGCCACGGCCGGGGGTCATCTGGCCGCACCCCTGGATAGCCGCGGGTCAGCGCGCGGGCCAGGGCCACCGCGATCCGGGCCGCCTCCCCGCCGTCGGCCGCCCCGGCCAGCACCACCAGCCGGCCGCCCCGGGTGACGGTCAGCGACGGGGACGGCGCCGCCGCCTCGGCCACCAGCCGGTCGATGTCCCAGCCGAGCGGCCGCGTCGCCGTTACCCCGGGAGCGTAACCGGCCAGCACGACCAGGTGCGGCCCGGCCAGGCTGAGCCCCAGCCGCTCTCCGCGGAGCAGCAGGTCGGCGGCGCTGGCCCGGCCAGCGAGCAGGTCGTCGACGAACTCCAGGCGCTCGGATTCCTCCCGCCGGGCGATCGAGAAGTGGGCCCGTTCGAAGCCCTCCGCCGCCGCGGCGACCGCGTCGTCGGCGGCCCGCAGCACGCCCAGGCCGGCCGCGTGCAGATCAGCGACCCCGGGCAGTTCCCGCCACATCCGCCAGGTCGCCGACAGGTACAGGTCGACCAGGCCGCGCAGGGCCACGCCACGCTCAGCGGCCTCCTCCCCCGCCCGGCCGTAGCCGGCCCGTTCCGCCGGGGTGAGCCGCCGCCCGGTGCGCGCGGCATCCAGCGCGGCCGGCAGGTAATCACCCAGCAGGCCCGGTGGCACCCCGCCGGCTTCCCGGCTGGCCGCCTCGGCGATCAGGGCCAGGTCCGGCCCGCCCCCCTCCCCGGCCGCCGGCCCACCCGGCCCACCCGGCCCACCCGGCCCACCCGGCCCGGCCGCTCCCGGCCGCGATTCGGCCATTGGCACCTCCCTGCCTTCAACTTGCCGGGACCCAGCAGGATTTTGGCGCAATATTAGCCGGGGACCCCCCGTGACTGGCGAGCGACCGGCAACGAAGATAGGAAAGGCTGGTCGACTTGTGGCTGGCCCCGGCCGAAGGAGCGATACCACGCTGACCAGGAGAGTGAACCGCGATGCGCCAACTGCCCGTGCCGCTGTGGCTGTGGATCGCAGCGATCGCGGTCGTGGCGGTGGTCGCGGTCGCGGACTTCGCCTGGAGCACCCGCCGCCACCATGAGCCCCGGCTGCGCGAAGCGGCCCTGGCCACGGCGGGCGTGGTGGCGCTGGGTGCGCTGTTCGGCGGGGTGCTGGCCGCGGTGGGCGGGCCGCGCGCCTCGGGCCAGTTCTTCGCGGGGTGGCTGACCGAGTACAGCCTGTCGCTGGACAACCTGTTCGTCTTTGTGCTGCTGCTCGGGCGGTCCGCGCTGCCCACCCGGCAGCGCA
Organism: uncultured Actinomycetes bacterium; assembly: GCA_963837515.1. Lineage (GTDB taxonomy): Bacteria > Actinomycetota > Actinomycetes > Streptosporangiales > Streptosporangiaceae > RYN-230. The sequence goes on along the minus strand of CAWINT010000002.1, from coordinate 628,138 downwards.
GCCAGGTCCTGCTGGTCGGGATCGGCCTGGCCCTGCTGTTGCGCGGCGTGTTCATCGCGGGCGGGGCCGCCGCCATCAGCCGGTTCGACTGGACGCTCTACGTGTTCGCCGCGATCTTGCTGATCACCGCCGGACGGCTGGCGTACAGCAGCGCCGCCCAGCCGGGCCTGGAGCTCGCCCAGCCGGGGGCGTTCAGCCGCTGGCTGGCCAGCCGCGGCCGGGCGGGCGTGGCCGCGCCACTGCTGGCCCTGATCGTGGCGATCGGCGTGACCGACCTGATCTTCGCCATGGACTCCATCCCGGCCATCTTCGGGCTCACCCGGGACCCCTACCTGGTGCTGACCGCGAACGCGTTCGCCCTGCTGGGCCTGCGCCAGCTGTACTTCCTCATCGGAGGGCTGCTGGACCGGCTGGTGCACCTGTCCGCCGGGCTGAGCGCGATCCTGACCTTCATCGGGGTGAAGCTGCTGGCCGAGGCGCTGCAGCAGTCCGGGGTACACCGGATCGGCCCGGTCCCGGTCCCGCACATAAGCACCGCGTTGTCGCTGTCCGTGGTCGGCGGCGTGCTGGCCACGGTCACCGTAACCAGCCTGGTCGCCACCCGGCGCCGGGTCAGCCCGCCTGGAGCAGCGCGGTCACCTCAGGCACTACCGCCTCCAGCGGGACCTTCCGGGTCTCACCGGTCTGCCGCTCGGTCAGCTCGGCCGCCCCATCGGCCAGGGCACGCTTACCCACCGTGATCCGGTACGGGATACCGGTCAGCTCAGCGTCGCTGAACTTCACCCCGGCCCGCTCGGCCCGGTCATCGATGATGACGTCAACCCCGGCCGCCAGCAGCTGCTCGTAGACGGCCTCCCCGGCCTGGACCACGCCGGGGTCGTTGGACTGGGCCACGACCACCACCACGCTGAACGGCGCCACGGCCAGCGGCCACACGATGCCCCGGTCGTCGTGGTGGCACTCGACGATGGAGGCCAGGGCGCGTTCCACCCCGATCCCGTAGCTGCCCATGATGGGATGGACCCGGTCGCCGTTGGCGTCGAGGACGGTGACGTTGAACGCCTTGGTGTACTTGTAGCCGAGCTTGAAGATGTGCCCGACCTCGATGGCGGTCAGCAGGTCCAGGGGGTGCCCGCACACCGGGCACGGCTCCCCCGCCGCCACTTCGCGCAGGTCGGCCCAGGCGCCCACGCTGATGTCCCGGTCCACGTCCACCCCCCGCAGGTGATGGTCGTCGACGTTGGCGCCGGTCAACATGTCGCGGCGGCCGCGCAGCGCCTCGTCGGCCAGCACCGGGTAGCCGCTCACCCCGACCGCGCCGAGGCTGCCGGGCAGCGCGCCGAGCGCGTCGCGGATCTCGTCCGGCTGGGCGGCCCGGATCGTGGCCGCACCGGTGGCGTCGGCCAGCTTCTGCTCGTTCAGCGTGTGGTCACCGCGCATCAGCACCAGGGTGAGCTTGCCGTCGAGCACGTAGACCAGCGTCTTGATCTGCCGGATGGCCGGGGCGTCGTACCCGGCGGCGAGGTCTTCGATGGTGCGCACGCCCGGCGTGCCGAACCGCTCCGGCGCCGCAGGCCCGGGCCGTCGGTCACCGGCTCCAGCCGGGACGTCGCCTTCTCCAGGTTGGCCGCGTAGCCGCAGTCCGGGCAGTAGGCGACGGTGTCCTCGCCGTCGTCCGCCGGGCACATGAACTCGGTCGAGTCGCTGCCGCCCATCGTGCCGCTGGACGCCTCGACCGGGATGGCGGGAATGCCGAGCCGCTCGAAGATCCGCAGGTAAGCAGCACGGTGCCGGTCGAACGCGGCATCCAGCCCGGCCTGGTCCAGGTCGAAGCTGTACGAGTCCTTCATGGTGAACTCGCGCACCCGCAGCAGCCCGGCCCGCGGCCGCGGCTCGTCCCGCAGCTTCGTCTGGAACTGGTACCACAGCTGCGGCAGCTGCTTGTGCGAGCGGAGTTCCTGGGCCAGGACGGCGAAGATCTCCTCGTGCGTCATGCCCAGCGCCAGCTCGGCGCCCTTGCGGTCGCGGAGCCGGAACATCTCCTCGCCCATCACGTCCCAGCGGCCGCTGCGGTGCCAGATCTCCGCCGGGTGCATGACCGGCAGCAGCACTTCCTGGCCGCCGATCGCGTTGATCTCCGCCCGGATGATGTCGATGATCTTCGCGCGGACCCGGACGGCGAGCGGCAGCAGCGAGTAGTGCCCCGCCATGAGCTGGCGGATGTAACCGGCCCGCAGCAGCAGCCGGTGACTGGGCGCCCCGGCCTCCGCCGGGTCCTCCCGCAGCGTCGGGATGAACATCTGTGACCAGCGCATGGGTCCGCGCTTTCCGTGTGTCGGGGCCTGGTGACCGCGCCCGGCGCTCCCCGGCGCGGGGCCGCCGGCGGGCCGTTGGCCGCGCCGACGTCAATAGCGTACGAGCTTAGTGCGGGCCGGGCGGCCGCGCGGCGCTCACCTGGTTCTCGAGCTCCCCCGCGGCCACGGTCCCTGGTTCCAGCGGCGGGGCGCCAACCGCGCAGTTGGTCAGGCATTCCGGCGCGCAGATGCGGTGCCCGGCCTTCGGCCGCAGCACGTCACTGCGGATCAGCACCGCGGAGGCCACCGCGGCCAGCGCAATCAGCGCCGCGCAGATCAGCATGGCCTCGTGGAAGCCGCGGTTCAGCTGGGCCCGGTCGTGCAGGGCGGCCCCGGACAGCCCGACCACGGCCGGCAGGCCGGCCACCGCCAGCAGGCCGGCGGCCCGCGCGGTGGCGTTGTTCACCCCGCTCGCGACGCCCGCGTGCCGCTCATCCGCGGTGGCCAGGACCGTGGCGGTGAGCGGGGCCACGGTCAGCGACAGGCCGAGCCCGAACAGCGCCACCGCCGGGAAGACGTCAGCCCAGTACGTGGCGTGCGGCCCGATCCGGACCAGGAGCAGCAGCCCGGCCGCCGCGGTCAGCAGGCCGCCGGTCATCATCCAGCGCGGGCCCACCCGCTGGGCCCAGGCCCCGGCCCGGGCGGACAGCAGCAGCAGCAGGAGGGTCGAGGGCAGCAGCGAGATCCCCGCCTTCAGCGGCGAGAAGCGGGCCACCACCTGAAGGTCCAGCACCAGCAGGAAGAACACCGCGCCCATCGCCCCGTAGACGATGAACGTGATGCCGTTGATCGCGCTGAACTCCCGGTTGCGGAAGATGCTGAGCGGGAGCATCGGCGGGACCCGGCCCGGATGCCGTTCGCGACGGCGTTCCAGCAGTACGAACCCGGTCCCGGCCGCCACCCCCACGAGGGCGGACACCGCCACGGTGAGCGGGGCACCGGTCTGCGCCACGATCAGCGCCTCGGTCAGGCCGGCCAGGGCGACCGCGGTGAGCACCGAACCGGCCACGTCGAACCGACCGTGCGCGGTGGGATCGCGGCTCTCCGGCACGTGCCGCACCGTGACGGCGACCACCGCCGCCGCCAGCGGCAAGTTGATCAGGAAGATCCACCGCCAGCCGCCCGCGCCGACGAGCCAGCCGCCGAGAAACGGGCCGATCGCGCCGGCCACGCCGCCCAGCCCGGACCAGGCGCCGATCGCCCGCGGCCGGTCATCCTCGGCGAACGTGGCCTGGATGATCGCCAGCGAACCGGGGGTGAGCAGCGCGCCGCCGATACCCTGCAGCGCCCGGGCGGCGATCAGCACCCCGATGTCCGGCGCCGCCGCGCAGCCGGCCGAGGCCAGCGCGAACCAGATCACGCCGATCAGGAACACCCGGCGCCGCCCGAACCGGTCGCCCAGCGCGCCGCCCAGCAGGATCAGCCCGGCCAGGGTGAGCGTGTAGGCGTTGACCGTCCACTGCAGGCCGCCCAGCGAAGTGTGCAGCTCCTGGCCGATCGTGGGCAGTGCCACGTTGACGACGGTCGAGTCGAGGAACGCCATGCTGGAGCCGAGCACGGTCGCCGCGATGATCCACCGTCCGCGCGGCTGGCCGAGCGTGATCCGCCCGGCGTCCGTGCTCATCGCCTCGGCCATCGTTCGATGCTCTCACCGGCGCCGGCGGCATGTCACCCGGGGCGGCCGCACAGCTCCAGCAGCTTGGTGACGGTCGCCCAGTTCCGCGCCGTGCCCGCGCCCCGCGCCGACATGGGGCCGCCGGCCCGGACCAGCAGGGCGGCCAGCGGGCTGCGCCCGAAGCCGTCCGGGGTGTGCAGGTACAGGGCCCGGCCGAGGTACCGCCCCGTGTCCCGGCTGCCCTTGGCCGCCACCACGTCGAGCAGCCCGGCCAGGCTGGCGGTCATCTCCGGCGACGGGTCGGCGGCCAGGAACACGACGTGCACCAGCCGGGGATTGGGCTCGGCCTGGTACGGGTTGGCCTCGGCCACCTGGGCCAGTTCCGCGCGGGACAGCACGAGAACGGCAGACCTCACGCCCAGCTGCGTGGCGACTGCCTCCTCGAGCGCCGCGGCCAGCGCGGCATTGTCGGTTTCCGCTGTGCTGAACAGCACGTTCCCGCTCTGGACGTACGTGGCGACGTCGGCGTGGCCGAGACCGGCCACCACCGCGCGCAGCTCGGCCATGGCCACCTTCTTGTGGCCGCCGAGGTTGATCCCGCGGAGCAGCGCGACGTGGCTGGGCATCTGCCCATCCTAGAATTGCCGGGTGCCCGATGAGGTGAGGCAGGTCCGGCACGCGCTGCGGCCGGACGGGCCGGCGGGGGACCACGAGGACCCGGTCGCCGCCGCACTGCTCTAGTCTGCAGGGCGTGGCTGACACCGACGCTGTCCGTCCTTCTGGGCTGCCGCTCCGGCGGGCCGGCCGGGTCATCGTGCTGGACCCGGCCGACCGGGTGCTGCTGCTGCGCTACGACGACCCGCTGCCGAACGGCCGGCACTGGACCACGCCCGGCGGCGGCCTGGAGCACGGCGAGGGCTACCCGGACGCGGCCGCCCGTGAGCTGGCCGAGGAGACCGGCTGGGCCGACGTGCCGCTGCTCGGCGAGGTGCACGAGCGGAGCCTCACGATGGAGTACGCCGGGCAGCTGGTCCGCCAGCATGAGCGGACCTTCCTGGCCCGCACCACCGAGCCGGCCCGCCCGCTCGGTGACGTGGCCCGGATGCACGCCAGCGACGGGATCGCCGCGTGGCGCTGGTGGACGCTGGCCGAGCTGGAAGCCACCACCGAAGTGATCTGGCCGGCCGAACTGGCCAGCCTGATCAAAGACGTCCTGGCCGCGCGGCGGCCGGGCTGAACCGGGAGACGCGATGGAGCCGATGCCCGAGGACTGGAACCGTGCGGTCGCCGTGGTCGCGCACCCGGACGACCTGGAGTACGGCGCCGCCGCCGCGGTGGCCCGGTGGACCGGCCAGGGCAAGCACGTGGCCTACCTGCTGGCCACCCGGGGAGAGGCCGGGATCGCCGGGCAGGACCCGGCCGCTGTCGGGCCGCTGCGGGTGGACGAGGAGCAGCGCAGCGCCGCGCTCGTCGGGGTCAGCGACGTGTACTTCCTGGATCACCCGGACGGGCTGGTGGAGTACGGCGTCCCGCTGCGCCGTGACATCGCCGCGGTGCTGCGCCGCGAGCGCCCGGACGCCGTGGTCACCATGAACTTCGACCTCACCTGGGGCGACACCAACGTCGTCAACCATGCCGACCACCGCGCGGTCGGCCTGGCCGTGCTGGACGCCTGCCGGGACGCCGCCAACCAGTGGGTGTTCCCCGAGGCCGGGCCGGCTTGGGACGGCATCAAGCACGCCTGGGTGGCCGCGACCGCCGAACCGTCGCACTTCGTTGACGTCACCGCCACCATCGAGGCGGGCGTCGCCTCGCTCCGCGAGCACCGGGCCTACCTGGACGGTCTCGGCCGCGAGTTCGACCCGGACGAATTCCTCCGCAACATGGCCGGCTACGTCGGCCTCGCGGCGGGCGTCGAGTACGCGGTGGGCCTGACCCGCTACACCACCGGCTGACCCGGCCGCTGTCCGATACCGTGCCGTAACGGAACCAGCCCCAGCAACGAGAGCACGGGAAAGCATGCGTTACGCGGTACGGGAGAAGATCTTCGCCATCGGCGACGACTTCTGGATCACCGACGAGCAGGGCGGCCGGGCCTTCCTGGTGGACGGCAAGGTACTGCGGCTGCATCAGACGCTGGAACTCAAGGACGGCCGCGGCCAGGTCCTGGTGACCGTCCGCAAGAAGCTGATCGCCATGCGCGACACGATGGAGATCGACGAGGGCGGCCAGGTGGTGGCGACGGTGCGCAAGGCCCTCGTCTCGCCGTTGCGGCACCGCTCCACCATTGAGCTGGCGGACGGCCGGGAACTGGAGGCCGTCGGCAACATCGTGGGCAAGGAATTCGAGATCACCGCGGACGGCCAGGTGCTGGCCCGGGTGTCCCGCCGGTGGTTCACGCTGCGCGACACCTACGGGGTGGACGTGGCCCCGGGGCAGGACGACGTGTTCTTCCTCGCGGTGGCGGTGGCGCTGGACCGGATCCACGAGGACGAGGAGCGCCGCGACTGACCGCCGCGGCGCGGCCGGCTGAGCCGGGTCGCCCTGGAGTGGCCCGCGGGATCCACCACAGCGCGGTGGCGTTCCCGTCCTCGGTCTGCAGCCGCCAGACGAACCCGGGCGCCGCGTCCGCCAGCGCGTTGACCGGGTCCAGCGCCGCCACGAAGTCCGCCAGCAGCGGGCTGTCCAGCGGCGCCCGCAACCGCCCGATGTTCACCTGCGCCAGCACATGCTCCACGCCGTCATCGTCGCATCCCCCGCTGGGGACGCCCGACCCGGGCAGCCACTACGCGGTTACTTGAGACCCGTATCTGGCACCAACTCACCACCCAGAGCCCAGGCGGGGTCGCGCTCTAGAGTGGCGGGGTGGCAGGACAGGGGACGCCCGCGACGGCGCTGCTGGCCAGGCAGAAGATCCGGTACTCGGTGCACGAGTACACCCATGACGCGCGGCGCGGCGAAGCGCGCGCCAGCAACTACGGGCTGGAGGCCAGCGAGGCGCTCGGCGTGCCACCGGAACGGGTGTTCAAGACGCTGGTCGCCTCGGTCGATGGAGCGCTGACCGTGGGGGTGGTCCCGGTCGCCGGCCGGCTGGACCTCAAGGCGCTGGCGGCGGCGGCCGGCGGGCGCAAGGCCGTGCTGGCCGAGCCGGCCGAGGCGGAGCGGGCCACCGGGTACGTGGTCGGCGGCATCTCGCCGCTCGGGCACCGCAAGCGGCTGCCGGTCGTGATCGACGAGACGGCGCAGCGATTCGGCACGATCTACTGCAGCGCCGGGCGGCGCGGGCTGCAGATCGAGATCGCCCCGGACGACCTGGTCCGGGCCGCGCACGCGGTGGTCGCCCCCATCGCGCAGCCCGGCCATTGACCGGCGAAGGGAGGTCCTCCGGGGGAGGGTCCCGCTGAGCCGGTGATCGCAGTGCTAGTCCGGGGGGACGACCTCCCGGAGCCCTCGCGCCTTCGCCGACCCGGCGAGGACCCGCCTCCGGCGGGTCTCCCCTCACCGGCGAATCAATCGCGCTGGTCCGGTTCGTCCCCCGGTTTAGCACTGTGGTCGGATGGGAGTCGTGAAAGTCCGGATCGGGGTCGCGCTGGGCGCGGGCGGGGTACCGGGTGAGTTCGACGCCGCGGTCGCCGCGCTGGAAGCCGCCGGGGTGGACTCGCTGTGGCTACCAGAAATGGTCTACGGCCCGCTGGTCGACCCGTTCACCGGGATGACCTGGGCGCTGGCCCGCACCAGGGCGCTGAAGGTCGGCACCGGGATCGCGGTGCTGCCGGGCCGGCACCCGGTGCTGGTGGCCAAGCAGCTCGCCTCGCTGGCCGGGCTGGCGCCCCGGCGGGTCCTGCCGGTGTTCGGGCTCAAACCGGCCCGTCCCGCCGAACTGGCCGCCTTCCCCATCCCTAACGGCCCGCGCGGGGCAGTCTTCGACGAAGCGCTGGAGCTGGTGCGGCGGCTGCTGCGGGAGGAGTCCGTCACCTTCCACGGCCGGTTCTTCACGGTGGAGCAGGCCAATACCGGGCCGCGCCCACCCCGGCCGCCGGACATCTGGCTGGGCGGCAGCGCCCCGGGCGCGCTGCGCCGGGTCGGCCGGCTCGGTGACGGCTGGCTGGCCAGCTTCCTCACCCCGGCCGAGGCCGGGGCCGGCCGCCGGGTGATCGAGGCGGCGGCCGCGGCGGCCGGGCGGGAGGTCGAGCCGGACCACTACGGGATCAGCCTGGCCATCGCCACCGGCGCGGAGCGGCCGGCCCTGCTCGCCGCGGCCCGGCAGCGGCGGCCGGACACCGATCCGGCGGACCTGGTCGCCGACGGCTGGGCCGATGCCCGGCGCAAGATCGAGCAGTACGTCGCGGGCGGGCTGACCAAGTTCGTCGTCCGGCCCGGCGCGAGCGCCGCCGACCCCGAGCGGTTCACCGCCGAATTCGCGCGCGAACTGATGCCGCTGCAAAACTGACCGCCACCCCTGACGGGGCGTTAGGGAACTGGGCCTCGTGATTACTCCACCAGTCCTGGGGCAGAGGTGTGTCCTCCCGAGGGCAAGGGGGCGCGGTGATGAGTGTCAGGAGCGGCCAGCAGGCGCAAGGTGAGCAGGCGGTGGGGGCGTTCTCGCTCACCGCCATCCGGGACACGCCGCGTTATACGTACCTGGTCGCCGCGATCGCCGCGCTCGGCGGCATGCTGTTCGGCTACGACATCGGCGTCATCAGCGGAGCCGAGAACCTGCTCAAAACCCAGTTCCAGCTGAGCAGCGGCACCGAGGAACTGGCCGTGTCCGCCGTGCTCATCGGCGCGGTCATCGGCGGGCTGCTCGGCGGCCGGCTGGCCGACCGGTTCAGCCGCCGCCGCACGCTGATCGTCATGGCGCTGCTGTACGGGGCGGGCGCCATTCTGACCGCCATTTCCTGGGACCTGGTCTCGTTCCTGGCGTTCCGGATCATCACCGGGATCGCCGTGGGCGCCTCGTCGCTGGTGGTGCCGGCCTACATCGCGGAGATGTCGCCGGCCCGGATCCGCGGCGGCCTGGTGGTGCTGCAGCAGCTCGCCATCTCCGGCGGGATCCTCATCTCCTACGTGCTGGACTTCGTGTTCGACTCGGTGGGCTGGGGCTGGCGGCCCATGTTCGGGTTCGCCGTGCTGCCCGCCGCCGGGCTCACCGTGGGCATGCTGCTGATGTCGTACTCGCCGCGCTGGCTGGGCATGCAGGACCGGTGGGACGAGGCCCGCGACGTGCTCGGCCGGATCGACCCGCGGCACCAGCAGCAGGACATGGAGCAGTTGCGCCAGGACGTGTCCGAGACCGCCGGCACCCGGTGGCGCGAACTGCTCCGGCCCGGCCTGCGCGGCGCGCTGATCGCCGGGGTCGGGCTGGCCGTGTTCCAGCAGCTGGTCGGGCCGAACACGGTGCTGTTCTACACGCCGACGATCTTCGGTTACGCCGGGATCGGCGGCAACTCACTGCTGCCCACCATCTACGTCGGGGCGACCCTGTTCGTGTTCGTGTTCCCCACGATCGCGTTCGTGGACGTGGTCGGCCGCAAGGTGCTGTTCTACCTGGGCCTGGCCGGCATGGGCACGATGCTCGTACTGCTCGGGTGGGCGTTCGCGGCCGGCCCGAAGAGCTGGGGCATCGGCGTGCTGATCATCCTGCTCGTCTACGTGGCCTGCTACTCGCTGTCCATCTCGCCGCTGTTCTGGCTGATGACCGCCGAAGTGTTCCCCAACCGGCTGCGCGCGGCCGGGGCCAGCGCCGCCACCGTGGCCAACTGGAGCGCCAACCTGCTCATCAGCGTCACGTTCCTGACCCTGATCGACGCGGTCGGCAAGTCGTGGACGTTCTGGCTGTACGCCATCTTCGCCGCGGTGGCGATCGTCTTCGTGTGGCGGTTCGTGCCGGAAACCAAGGGACGTCCCCTGGAGCACGTGGACGACTACTGGACGCACGGCCGCCGCTGGCCGGACCAGGTCGCCAGCGGGGCGGACCGCTGAGCCGCGCCTCTCACCGCTTGACCAACAGCACCCACACCTGGCCGCGGGCGAACGTCATCCGCTGGCCGGAGCTGGTGGTGAAGCTCGTCCCAGACGCGGCATCCGGGCGTGACCAGTGCACCGGCCAGGCCTGGCCGTCCCGCAGCACCACCGCTGGGCCGGCGCCGACGGTATAGGAGTACGGGGCCGGGGCACCCCACTCCCGGAAGCGCGCCACGCCGACCTTCGTGTACTGGATCACCACCGTGGGCGCGCCCAGCTGGCCGCCCCCGGTGCTCATGGCTGGGGCGCCGTCCATCCACGCCAGCCACCGTCCCGCGGGCTTCGACCAGCGGAACGTGAACGACGCGGCCGGGTAGCTCACCGTCCTGGCCGCGGCCGGCGTGCCGCCTGCCGGCGCCGGGCCGAACCGGAAGCCGATGTCGCGCGCTTTGCTGGTGCCGCGCGCCTCGGCCAGCAACTGGCTGGTCCGGGCGTACAGGTTGTGCGGCGCGTACCGGCTGGTGTCCCGGTAGTAGCCGCCGGCGCGCCCGCTGTACAGGTCCACGATCGGCGCCCGCTCCACGATCGGCAGCAGTTGCGGGTGCGCGCCCGAGTACGCGAACGCCGGCCGGCCGAACTGGCGCAGCAGCTGCAGATCGTCCTGGCGGGCGCTGCGGACCGGCCCGATGACCGGCGGGAAGTGGCTGGAGTACACGGCCAGGAACCGGCTCAGCCCGCCCTCCACCTGCAGCACGTAGATGATGTCCGCCCGGGTCAGCCCGGTCTGCGGCCGGGCCGCGGCCAGGTTGTCGATCTTTACGGCGAGCACCGGGCCCAGGGCGGCCACCGGCTCACCGGTGAACGGCGAGTACAGCTGGCCCGCGACCGGGCTGATCGTGGTGGTGGGCGCGGGCCGCGACGGGGACCTGGCCCGCCACAGCACCAGGCCGGTGACCACCAGGGCGGCGGCCAGCACCCCGCCCAGGACCGCGATGAGGCTCTTGCGCCGATACCACGCCATGGCGGCACCTCCAGCCCAGAGGCAGCACCCCCGGGCAAGGCGCGGCGGGCGGGCGTCCGGCCCGCCAGCTGCATTCCCCCTATTTCAGGGTGCCGCGCCCGCGGCGGCCGGGGCAGCCGCGAAGGTCCCCGGCCCGGCGGCAAAGGTCCGTGCTGAGACCCGCGCTCAGGTCCCTGCTCAGGTCCCTGCTCAAATCTGTGCTCAGCAGCCGGGGGCCCAGGTATGCACCGGCTCGTTGCTGTGCATGTGCTCGAGGTAGCACTGCGTCATCCGGCGCAGCGCCGTCTCCCGGTTCAGGTGCCCGTCGCGTTCCAGCCGCCGCACCGTGTCCACCTGCCAGGTCGCGCCGGTCCGGCGGGCCCGGCAGCGCTGCTCGATGATGGACAGGCAGCGCTCGGCATCCCGGGGGTCCACCCCCCAGCGGTCCAGCCCGTCGCGGGCCAGCGGCAGCAGATGACCCAGCACCAGGTCGACGGCGGGCACTACACCCAGGCCGGGCCAGTACAGGCAGGCGTCGATACCGTGCCGGGCCGCGTCGGCCAGGTTCTCCCCCGCCGTCGTGAAGGGCATCCGGGTCCACACCGGCCGCTGGTCCCCCGCGAGCGCGCGGACCAGGCCGTAGTAGAACGCGGCGTTGGCGATGATGTCCGCCACTGTCGGCCCGGCGGGCAGTACCCGGTTTTCCACCCGCAGGTGCGGGCGGCCGCCGGTGACCGCGTACACCGGCCGGTTCCACCGGTAGACGGTCCCGTTGTGCAGGGTCAGCTCGAACAGTTCCGGGACGCCGCCCCGGTCGAGCACGGCCTGGGGATCCTCCTCGTCGCACAATGGCAGCAGGGCCGGGAAGTAGCGGATGTTCTCCTCGAACAGGTCGAACACCGAGGTGATCCACCGGTCGCCGAACCATACCCGGGGCCGCACCCCCTGGATCTGGAGTTCCTCCGGGCGGGTGTCGGTGGCCTGCTGGAACAACGTGATCCGGGTCTCCCGCCACAGTTCCCGGCCGAACAGGAAGGGGGAGTTCGCCCCGACCGCCACCTGCACCCCGGCCACCGCCTGCGCCGCGTTCCAGTAGCTCGCGAACAGGTCAGGACTGACCTGCAGGTGACACTGGACGCTGGTGCACGCCGCCTCGGGCATGATGTTGTCGGAGTGGGTGATCAGCTCCTCCGGCCCGTCGATGGCGATCCGGACGGCCTCGCCACGCGACGCGCAGATCTGCTGATTGAGCAGCCAGAAGCGGGGGTTGGCCGACATCGCCTCCTCGGTAGCGTCGGCCTCCTGCAAGCTGGGCAGCGTGCCGATCATGGCCAGCCGGCTGCCCACGTCCCGGGCCCGCTGGTCGGCGTGCTTGAGGCTGGCCAGCAGGTGCCCCTCCAGCTGGTCCAGCACGTCGGCGCAGAACGGCCGCGGCGGGACGTTGATCTCCAGGTTGAACCGGCCCAGCTCCGGCGCCCAGTGCGGGTCGCCGATGGCGGCCAGCACGTCGGCGCTCTTCATCGACGGCACACCGCACTCGTCCACCAGGTGCAATTCGACTTCCAGGCCCACCCGGTCGGTGGCGGTGTCGAACGCGGCCTCCTGGAGCATCCGGGCCAGCGCGTCCAGGCACCGGCGGACCTTCTCGCGATAGCGTCGCCGGTCCTGCTGGCTCACGCTGATCGGCGGAACGTCCCTGCCCATCGGCCCCCTCCACGCCGCGACCATGGGAGATGGCCTCTGCTCACCCTGACACGTCGGGAGCCGTCTGACCAGAGACGACTCCGCAGGTATCGGTTTCGACGGTGGCGAAACCGGGATCTGGGCACATACGCCCCACCCGGCGCCGGGCCGGGGCGGGGCGGGGCCGTCCAGCCGGGTTGGGGTTACCGCGCGCCCACGCGCCGGGTCACCGAGCGCCGGCCCGGGCGGGGATCTGGTCGGGATCCACCGACCCCGGGATGCGCGAGTAGACCAGCCAGTGCGCCCCGGCCGCGAGTGCGCCGCCCACCAGCGGGGCCACGATGAACAGCCACACCTGGGCCAGCGCGGTGCCGCCGACGATCAGGGCCGGCCCAAGGCTGCGCGCCGGGTTCACCGAGGTCCCGGTCAGCGGGATGCCGATCAGGTGCACGACGGTCAGCGACAGGCCGATGACCATGCCCGCGGTCGCCGTGTTGCCGATCTTGCTGGTCACCCCCAGCACCACGAAGACGAACAGCGCGGTGAGCACCACCTCGGCCAGGAAGGCGCCGCCCGCTCCGATGTGGATGTCGGACGCCGCGCCCCACCCGTTGGTGCCCAGGCCGGTGGCGGTGCGGCTGTATTCCGGCGACGTTTCGAACATGCCCCACAGCAGCAGGGCGCCGAGGATCCCCCCGGCGAACTGGGCCGCCCAGTAGCCCACCGCCTCGGCCAGCGGCAGCCGGCGGTTCAGCAGCATGCCCAGGGTGACGGCCGGGTTGACGTGGCAGCCGGACACCGGCCCGAGCACGTACGCCAGGGCCAGCAGCACCAGGCCGAAAGCCAGCGCCGTCGCCACCACGCCGGCCGCGATGCTTCCCCCGTCGAACTTGAAGCCGAAGTCGAGGGTGGCCACGCCGACCCCGAAGAACACCAGCAGGGCGGTCCCCAGCAATTCCGCCGCGAATTTACGCATCTTGGTCATGAATCCCCCCCCATGCCACCTTAGTGGGTAACCCCGTAAGTTCGCCGGGGGACCGCCGTCGGGTGCTTGTCCGAGGCCGTTGCCGCGAAGCCAGCCCCGCTGCGCCCGGCAGGCCCGTGCGCGGTGGAGCACGAATACGTCCCAGCCCGGCAATGGGCTGGCTCCGGGGGCCTGGACCCGGCCATGATGGGCGGATGGCTATCGTCAAGGACGCCATCGCCGTGGACACCCTCGTCGCCTTCGCCGACCAGGCCGTGGACAAGCTGGCCGGCCTGGTAACCGAGCTGGGCGACGACTTGGCCAACACCCGGCCCGACCTGCCCGGGGCCAACTCGCCGTACGCGATCCTGCGGCACTGCCTCGGCGTGCTGGAGTTCTGGGGCGGCCAGGTAGTGGGCGGCCGGGCGGTGCAGCGGGACCGCGCCGCGGAATTCACCTCCTCCGGGCCGGTCGCGGACCTGGTGGCGGCGGCCGGGCACGCCAAGCGCCAGTTCCGCGTGGCTGCCCTGGCCGCCGACCCGCAGGCCCCGCCGAGGGGGACGCACCCGGACAAGCAACCGGACTGGCTGGAGATGCGATCCCAGGGTCACGCCCTGCTGCATGTCGTGGAGGAGCTGTACCAGCACCTGGGGCAGGCCGAGCTGACCCGGGACCTGTTGCGGGCGGCCGGGTAACTAACCGCCCGGGACGGGCACCGCGGCCGCCATCCGGCGCACCGCCTCGGTGAGCACCTCCGGCGAGGTACCCATGTTGAGCCGGGCAAAGCCGCGGCCCGGTTCGCCGAAGTCACCGCCCGGAGTGAGCGCCACCCGGCCGCGGTCGAGGAACGCGGTGGCCGGGTCGTCGCCCAGCCCCAGCCCACGGCACTCGATCCAGGCCAGGAAGCTGGCCTGCGGTGGCCGGTACCCGGCACCGGGCAGCCGCTCGGCCAGCAGCCGGGCGGCCAGGCCGCGGTTGGCATCCAGCTGGCGCACGACCGCGTCCAGCCACGCCCATCCCTCGGTGAACGCGGCCACCGACGCCAGCACGCCGAGATGGCCGGGCAGCAGCGCCTCCGTGCGCTGCGCGAGCAGCTCGGTACCGGCCGCGGACCCGGCCACGGCCAGCCCACACTTCAGGCCGGGAATGTTCCACCCCTTGGAGGCCGAGGTGAAGGTGAACGAGCGTGCGGCGATGTCGTGGCCGATGGCCAGGAACGGCGTGTGCTGCGCCCCCGGCAGTACCAGCGGCGCGTGGATCTCGTCCACCAGCAGGATCACCCCGTGCCGCTGGCACAGGTCGGCAGCGGCGTGGAGCTGCTCGCGGGACCAGACGTTCCCGGTCGGGTTGTGCGGGCTGCACAGCAGGTAGGCGGCGACCCCCGGCTCCCCCAGTGCCCGGTCCAGCGCCTCCAGGTCCAGGTCGTAGCGCCCGTCCGCGTCCCGGCTGAGCGGCGCTGGCACGACCCGCCGCCCGGCAAAGCCGAACCGGAAGAGGAACGGCGGGTACACCGGGGGGTTGATCACGATCCCGGAGCCGGGCGGGGTCAGCGCCTGGACCACCTCCGCCAGCCCGGTCATCACGTCCGGGATGGGGAAGACCCGGGCCGGGTCGACCGTCCAGCCCAGCCGGGACGCGGCGAAGACGGCGAAGGCCTCGCCCAGCTCGCCCGCGTCCCCGTAACCACAGTCGCCGTTCCGCATCGCCCCGGTGACCGCATCGATGATGGGCTGGGCGAGATCGAAGTCCATCTCGGCGACGAAGGCCGGCAGCACATCGGCGGGGTAGGCACGCCACTTGAAGCTGCGCCGCTGCCGCAGCGACTCCAGCGTCGGGCGGCCGAGCAGGGGATCCACCCGACGCATGCTACGCGGCGGTCCGCCGCCCGGTCCCGGGGTGGACCGGCCAGTGTCCGTTAGGCTGTACCGGATCAGGCAGGCATACGGTGCGATCCGCTACCTGGCGGTGCAGGGCCGCCTGCGGCAGTTCCCGGACCTCGGTTCCGGGATCCCCACCCCGCCCAACGTGCACGAGGCGGTCCAGCACGCGGCCCCGGAGAACCGGATCGTCTACGTGGACAACGACCCGATCTCTACAGTTGCACACCGCGTGGGCCAGGCCTTACTCCGCTACGTATGTCCCTCTGGTCGGCACGGTCTCGGCCAGACCTTGCTCACGTAGCCAGGCCATCGCCCGCCGCACGGTGGACCGGCCAAGCTCGAACTCTTCCATGAACTCGGCCTCGCTCGGCAGCCGTGAGCCACGCGGGTACTCGCCCGATCCGATGCGCTCGGCAACGATATTAGCCAACTGCCGGTAGGGCGGCAGCTTGGCAGTCGGGTCGATCTTGGACACAAGATCAACGCTAACCGTACCGGGCAGACCTCAAACGATCCGAGACAATCGCAAATAAGCCGAGTTATTCGGTCGAGCATGCTCCTACCTGACCACGACGCCCAAACCGCCCCCCGATGACATAGACCGCTATGTCCGCCTGTACCTCGCCACGGCCGAGGATCACCTAGACCGCGCCAGGATCGCCCTAGCCAACCTGGCCAGGCTGCGGCCGGAACAAAGACACGACTACACCTCGGCTCTCGCCGTCCTGCGCCACAAGGTTGATCAGCTCTCAGAGGTTTTGTGATGTTCGGAGAGTCGCAAGGGCGTCAGGCCGCCGGGGGTGCTCGCCGGGCGGGGGAGAATCTGATTCGGTGGAGACATGAGCGGCATAACACTGCACCGGGGCCGGTGGACCCACGCCGACCGCTGCGCCTCGGCGTGGCACTACCTGCCGGTCGAGGTGCCGCCGGGGGCGGCCGGGCTGCGGGTGCGGCTGGACTACGACCGCTCCGCCGCCACCCTGGACCTGGGGTGCGTCGGGCCGTCCGGGTTCCGCGGCTGGTCCGGTGGCGCACGCGACGAGTTCGTCATCACCGCCGCCCAGGCCACGCCGGGTTACCTGCCGGGCGAACTGGAGCCAGGTCACTGGCAGGTGGTCTTGGGGCTGTACCGGCTGCCCGCCGACGGTGCCGCGTACGAGGTGACCGCCGAGGTCACCCGCCGCTCAGCCGGGCTCGTGCCACCGCCGGTCCCGGCCGCCCCGCCGCCGTCGGCACGGCCGCCGGGGCGCGAGCTGCCGGCCCGGCGGGGACGCCGCTGGCTGGCCGGGGACCTGCACAGTCACACCGTGCACTCGGACGGGGAGCTGACCGTGCCGCAACTGGCCGGCTTCGCGGCCGGGCTGGGCCTGGACTTCCTCGCCATCACCGACCACAACACGATCAGCCACCACCCGGAACTGGCCGGTGCGGCCGGCCGGTACGGGATCATCCTGATCCCCGGGCAGGAGGTCACCACCGAAGACGGCCACGCGGGCGCGCTCGGCGACGTCGGCTGGGTGGACTTCCGCGAGCCCGCCGACGCCTGGCTGGACGTGACCGAGCGGGGTGGCGGCCTGCTGTCGGTCAACCACCCCATCGGGGGGCATGTCAGCTGGATCAAGCCGATGCGGCGGCGCCCGCCGCTGGCCGAGGTGTGGCACTGGAGCTGGCTGGACCCGCGCTGGACCGTGCCCCTGGCCTGGTGGCTGGCCTGGGACGCCGGGGCGGTACCGGTCGGCGGCAGCGACTGGCACCGGCCCGGCTCGGACGCCCCGCCGGGCACGCCCACGACCTGGGTGGAGTGCGAGGATGCGGACCCCGCCGCGGTGCTGGCCGGGTTGCGGGCTGGGCGGTGCGCCATCTCCGCCCGCCGCGACGGCCCGGTCCTGCTCCGGATGGACGGCGAGTTCCTCGCCGACGGCGCGGACGGCTGCCTGCTGACCGGCCCGGAGGGCCCGCGGGCCGTCGTCCGCGGCGACCGGGCCACCTTCCCCGCGGCCGACGGCTACCACCGGCTGCTGGACGCCTCCGGCGGCACCCTGGCCCTCACCGCCTGACCCGGCGGCACCGTGGCCCGCACCGCCTGATTCAGTGGGCCCGGCCGGTCGTGGTGATCCGGAAGACCGGGAAACCCGGGGCGATCTCGTTCAGCTGCTCCAGCGTGGCGTCCGGCGTGATGCCCTCGAAGAACCGGCCGACCTCCCACTTCCACTGCTTCAGGTAGGCCCGCAGCACCGGCGGCTTATCCGCGTCGGCCACCTCGGCCGCGGTGAACCGCTCGGCCCGGCGGCCGACCCGCAGCTCGCCTTGGCCGGCCACCCGGAGGTTGCGCACCCACTGCACCTCGCCGCGCGGGGCGACCAGGTAGCGGTGGCCGTCCACGATGAGCGGGTTGACCGGGTTGGTCCGCCACTCGCCGCTCTTACGGCCGCGCACGGCCAGCACGCGGGAACCCGCGAGGCTGATCCCGTGCCGGGTCAGGTAGCCGACGGCGGAGTTGAACAGGCGGTCCATCCGGGTCGGGGCGATGTGCCGTGGCTGGGCCTGGCTGGTGTTCATCAGACTACTCCTCTGTTCCGAGATCAGTGCTCTCTCGTAAGAGCAGTATGCACGTTACGGACGTTAGGAGTCAAGAGCAGTGCTCTCGGAAAGGAGGACCGATCTATCAGCGCGCGGCGAGCAGCGCCACCCGGGCCCGGAGGATGGCCCGGGCCGACGCCACCGCGCTCATCTCGTCGGGCTGGGCCGGGCACTCGCCCGCGGCGATGGCCCGCTCGGCCCGGCTCTGCGCGTCGGCCGGGCTGATCATCTCGAACACCATGCCGGGGTCCTCCGCCGCCATGGCCTCGGTCCGGGCCAGCACGTCGCCCGCCTCGCCGACCCACACGTTCTTGATCCCGCCGCCGAACGACAGGTCCAGCAGCAGGGACACCACGTGCCGGCCCGCGGCGTACTCGAAGCTCATGGTGACCGCCTCCTGGACGCCACGGTCATCGCCGTAGCGCCAGCATTCCCGCACCGCCGGCGAGCCCACCTCGGCCGCCCAGGCCGGATCGGGCACTCCGCGCGCGGCGAGCCGGGCCGCCGCGCCCGCGGCCGGGGCGTCCAGGTCCGGGCCGCCGACCGCGGCCAGCACCCGCAGGATCGCCAGGGCCTCGGGCGTCCCGGTGCGTTCGGCGGCGGCCACCATGGCCTGCGCGGCCACGGCGCGCGGGCCACCCAGCGCGGCCAGGATGTCCGAGCCCCACAACTCCGCCTGCAGCGGGCTGGAGATCTCGCCGAGCACCATTCGTGCCTCGGTGAGCACGGCGGCGAAGGCGTCATCCGGTGACGACCGGCCAAAGACGGCGTCAAGGTCCAGGTCACCGGACATGCCCACCGACCCCAGGGTCAACGCAATCGGTGTCCATGCCGGGCATCCTGCCACGGCCACTGCGATGATGGGCGGGAACTCCAGGAGGTACCGTGTCACGCACGCCGCGATGGGGCATCACGCTCCCGCTGCCCGGCGCCCCGCTGGCCAGCCAGCGGGACGCCGTCGCTGCCCTGCCCGACCTGGGCTACACCGACGCTTGGTCGTCCGAGGTGAGCGGCGCCGACGCGTTCACCCCGCTGGCACTGGCCGCGGTGTGGGCCCCGCGGCTGCGGCTCGGCACCGCGGTGGCCGGCATCTACAACCGCGGGCCCGCGCTGCTGGCGATGAACGCCGCCGCCGTCGCCGCCGTCGCCCCCGGCCGGTTCGTGCTGGGCATCGGGGTGTCCTCCCCGGTCGTGGTGACCGACTGGAACGGGGTCCCGCTGGAGCGGCCCTACCAGCGGGCCCGGGACACACTCCGGTTCCTCCGCCCGGCGCTGGCCGGGGAGAGGGTCACGATGGCCGGGGACACGCTGCGCGTCCGCGGCTTCCGGCTCGAGTCGCCGCCGGACCCGCCGCCCGCGCTGGCCCTGGCCGCGCTGCGGCCGCAGATGGTGGCGCTCGGCGCCGAGCTGGCCGACGGGGTGATCACCAACTGGCTGGCCCCCGGTGACGTGCCACAGGTCCGGGCGGTGGCCGGCCCGGACTGCGAGCTGACCGCCCGGATCTTCGTCTGCCCCACCGCGGACGCGGCGGCCGCCCGGGACATCGGCCGCCGGATGATCGCCGCCTACCTCAACGTGCCGGCCTACGCGGCGTTCCACGACTGGCTGGGCCGGGGCGGCCAGCTGCGCCCGATGCAGCAGGCCTGGGCGGCGGGCGACCGCCGCGGCGCGCTGGCCGCCATCAGCGACGACGTGGTCGACGACCTGATCGTGCACGGGCCGCCGGAGAAGTGCCGGGAGCGCGTGGCGCAGTACGCCGAGCACGGCCTGGATACCCCGGTGATCGCGATCGTGCCCGGCCCTGGTGTGGACCAGGCCGAGGCGGTCCGCCAGCTGGCCCCCCGCTGCGCCGGCCGGGCACCGGCCGGCCCGCTTCCGCCCCTTCCCCCGCCCAACGGCCCCAGCGGCCTACCAGACGCCGGGAAGTTCCGCGCCGTACCAGGCCTCGATGAGCCGGTGCGCGATGGACACCGGCGGCGGCAGCAGCACGTCCCCGGCGGCCAGCGCCGCCCGCAGCTCATCCCGGCTGTACCAGCGCGCCTCGGCGATCTCCTCGTCGTCCACGTGCAGGTCCAGGCCGCCGGTGGCTTCGGCGCGGAAGCCGAGCATCAGGCTCTGCGGCATCGGCCACGGCTGGCTGGCCGCGTAGCGGACCCGCGCCACCTCGATCCCGGTCTCCTCGGCGACCTCGCGCACCACCGCCTGCTCGGCCGACTCCCCCGGCTCCACGAAACCGGCCAGGATCGAGACGCGGCGCTCCGGCCAGCGCTTGTTCCGGGCCAGCAGGCACCGGCCGGCCGGGTCGGTGACCAGCATGATGACCGCCGGGTCGAGCCGCGGGAAGTGCTCGCTGCCGTCCTTCGGGCAGCGTTGCGCGTGACCGGCCGCCACCGGCACCGTGGGGGTGCCGCACCGCGGGCAGTGGGTGTGGCTGACGTGCCAGTTGGCCAGCGCGACGGCGTGGGTGAACAGCCCCGCGTCCCGGTCGGACAGCAGCGCCGCCGCCTCACGCAGCCCGGCCGGGCGCACCGCGGGGCGGCCGGTGTTCAGCCGGGCGGCCTGCTCGGTGACGGTGCGCTGCTCGGGCGCGGTGCGCTGCTCGGGCGCGGGCTGCTCGTCGCCGGACGGTTCCTCATCGGCCACGTCCGGCTCACCGGCGACCTCCGGCTCGGCGGCCACCTCAGGCTCACCGGTTACCTCCGGCTCGGCGGCCACCTCAGGCTCACCGGTTACCTCCGGCTCGGCGGCCACCTCAGGCTCACCGGTGACCTGCGGCTCGGCGGCCACGTCCGCCTCTCCGGTGACTTCCGCCTCGGCCGGCGCGGCCGGGCCGGGCTCCCCGCCCGGCGCGGCCTCCTCCCCGGCGACCTTGCCTTCCAGCTCCTCCAGGCAGCCGGGCGGCCCGAGCACGCCGAAGTAGGCCACGCCGTCGCTGTCCACGCCGAGCAGGAAATTCAGCCCATCGGGCGCGTCCTGCGGGGCTACGAAAACCAGTTCCGCGCCGTCCTCGCCGAACCGGGCCAGCGCCCGCGCGTTGTCCAGCACCAGGACCCGGCTCGCCGGGTCGGCCCACGCCGCGGCCACCCACTCCGCGTCGCCGCGGCGCAGGCTCATCCGGTCCACGGTGCCCCGGGACAGCAGCAGGCCGCGCAGCTCGGTACCGAGGTCCCCGTCCTGCGGGCCCGGCCGGACGGCCGTCTCCGGTTCCGTCATCGGGACGCCCGGATCCCGGCGCGGTCCGCGGCCAGCTCGTCCCACAGGTACGCGACGGCTTCCGCCCCGCGCAGCAGCAGCGCCATCTCGACCTTCTCGTTAGGCGCGTGGATCCGGTCCTCGTCGAGACCGACCGCGACGAACACCAGCGGAGCCTGCAGGATGTCCCCGAGATCGGCCTCCGGGCCGCTACCGCCCTCGCGGGTGAACAGCACCTCCCGGCCGAACGCACGCTCCATGGCCCGCTTCGCCGCCTGCACGGCCGGCGAATGGATGGGCGAGAACGCGGGCCGCACGCCGGGGCCGCCGAACGCCACCGTCGCCTCGATGCCCGGCGGGGTGTGCGCCGCCACGTACTCGCGCAGCGCCACCGCGATGTCGGCCGGCTCCTGGTGGGCCACCAGCCGGAAGGACACCTTGGCGTGAGCCGTGGCCGGCACGATCGTCTTGGCGCCCTCGCCGGTGTAGCCGCCCCACACGCCGTTGACCTCCGCGGTCGGCCGGGCCCAGATCCGCTCCAGGGTGGTGAACCCGGCCTCGCCCGCCACCGCCGGGCTGTGCCCCGCGTCGGCCAGCCACGCCTTCTCATCGAACGGCAGCCGGGCGAACAGGTCCCGTTCCGCCGGTGTGAGCGGCGCGACCGCGTCGTAGAACCGGGGCAGGGTGACCCGGCCTGCCGCGTCGTGCAGCCCGGCCAGCAGCGCCGCCATCGCGTGCAGCGGGTTCGGCACCCCGCCGCCGAACGAGCCCGAGTGCAGGTCGCGGTCCGGGCCGCGCAGGTCGATCTGGGCGTCGATGAGGCCGCGCATCCCGGTGCACATGGACGGCACGTCCGCGGCCCACATCGTGGTATCGGAGATCACGATGACGTCGCAGCCGAGCCGGTCGGCGCGAGCCCGCAGCAGGTCGGCAAAGTGCGGGGAACCGGACTCCTCCTCACCCTCGATGAGGAGCTTGAGCGTCACCGGGGGCGCGCCGCGCCCGCCCGCGGCCAGGCAGGCCCGCAGCGCCAGGAGGTGCAGCAGCACCTGCCCCTTGTCGTCGGACGCCCCGCGGCCGAGCAACTGACCGTCCCGTTCGGCCGGCTCGAACGGCGGTGAGGTCCACTCGCTCAGCGGCTCGGCCGGCTGGACGTCGTGATGGCCGTACACCAGTACCGACGGCGCGGCCGGGTCGGCCGCGGGCCAGTGCGCGAACACGGCCGGCTGGCCCGGTGCGCCGCTGGTCCCGGTCTCCCAGATCTCGACCTCCGGGAAACCGGTGCCGGTGAGCCGCGCGGCCAGCCACTCGGCGGAGGCGCGGACCTGGCCGTGGTACCCGGGGTCGGCCGAGACCGACGGGATGGCCAGCCACTCCTTCAGCTCGGTGAAGAACGGCCGGGCATTGCTCTCGATGTAGTCGCGCACATCCATGAGCGCAGCACCCTCCTCGGCTGGCCAGCATCCGCCCGCGCCATGACGACTGGGTCAGCCTACTCAGCCAGGACCGGCCCCATGCCGCTCCCCCGGCCCGGATTCCCGGCACTGAGCAGGGGGCAGACCTCCCCAGGAGATTCCGGCGGCCATATCAGCCCCTGGACCGATGCGCGTCAGCCCGCATTCCTATTACTGTCGGTGTCTGCCGATCTTGTCAGCGATCCGGGGGTGTGCGGCTGTGCGTCAATTCCGTGAGTCAACGGTGACGCTGCCACTGACCCGCGCACCTCGTAACGGCGGCCGCCCGGACGCCGGTCCGCGCGCCGTGCGATGGCGCGCCCGGCTGGCACGGCCGGTCAACCTGACCCGGCGCCGCGCCGCCGCGCTGTGTGCCGCCGTGGAACGTGAATGGGCGGCGGCGCTGCTGGCCAGTTGCGCGCTGTTCGCCTGCGCGGTCGCCGCGATCAGCGCCTACGCGCCGCAACGGCTGTGGGGAACGTTCGCCGCCGGGGCCTACGCGCTGGCCGCGCTGGCCGCGCTGACCGGCCGCCGCCGCGGCCTGCCGCTCGCCCTGGCCATCAGCCTCGGCGGCGCGGTGCTCGTGCCACTGGTGTGGATGGCCACCGCGCGAACCGGGCAGCCGGAGGTCGGCGTGGTCATCCGCTCGGCCGGCATGTTCCTGCACCGGGGCACCCCCTACCAGGCCGCGCACGCCATCGACGCGACCCGCAACGTGTACGGCTACGACCCGTACCTGCCAGCGCTGGCGGTTTTCGGCGTGCCCCGCGCGCTGCTCGGCCCGGGGCTGCTGACCGACCCGCGGGTCTGGTTCGGCGCGGTGTTCGCCCTCGCCTTCGGCTGGTCGCTCAAGCTGAGCGCGGTGCGGCGGCCCTGGCTGTGGACCGCGGCGGTCACCGCCTCACCGGTCATCGCCTACCCGCTCAGCACGGGCGGCGACGACCTCCCGGTGCTGGCGCTGCTCTGCCTCGGGCTCGCGTTGCTGCGCCCGGCCCGTGACGGTGCGGGCCGGGGCCGCGCTGGGCTGGCCACCCGGCGCGTCGTGCTGAGCGGCCTGGTGCTGGGCCTGGCCGCGGCGATGAAGGCCACCGCCTGGCCGGCCGTCGCCGTGGCCCTGGCCCTGGTGGGCGCGCGGGGCGGCTGGCGGGCGGCCGGCTGGCTGGCGCTGGCCGCGCTCGGCGTGCCGCTGGCGGTGGACGGTCCCGTACTGGTCAGCCAGCCGGGCCCGGTCGCGACCAACACGATCCTGTTCCCGCTCGGGCTGACGAAAATCAGGACTCCGGCGGCCAGCGCGCTGCCGGGGCACCTGATCGCCCAGACGTGGAGCTGGGGGCACTGGGCCGCGATCGGGCTCATCCTGGCGGGCGGGCTGGCCATCACCGCCTGGCTGGTGCTCCGGCCGCCGCAGGACGAGCGAGCGGCCGGCTGGCGGCTGGTGACCGGGCTCGTGATCATGTTCACCTTCGCCCCGGCCACCCGGTTCGGCTACATCGTGTACCCGCTCGGCCTGGCCTGCTGGCTGCTGCCGGCCACCTTCGGCACCGTGGCCGGGCGGGCCGTGCCGAGCTCCCGCCCCGCTGCCCTGCCTGCTGCTGGCCGGACGTAACGTGACCCTGTGCTCCGCTACCAGGTGGTGATCAGCGGCCAGGTTCAGGGCGTCGGCTTCCGGGCCAGCTGCCGGCGGGCGGCCTGGCAGCACGGCGTCGCGGGCTGGGTGCGCAACCTCGCCGACGGCCGGGTCGAGGCGGTCTTCGAGGGGCCCGCGGCGCAGGTCGAGCGGATGCTCGACTGGGCGCGGCGCGGGCCGCGGCTGGCGCTCGTCACCGACGTCGCCGTCCAGGCCCAGCCGGCCGAGGGCCTCGGCTCCTTCACGATCAAGTAGCCGGCCCGCCGGTCACCGCCCCAGCAGCCGGTCCAGCACCGCCGGGTCGCCGTCCGCCACGTTGACGACCTTGGTCCGGCTGGACGCGCCGGTGACCAGCGTCACCTGGTGACGGCGGACCCCGAAGGCCTCGGCCACCGCGGCCAGCGCGGCCGCGGTCGCCTGGCCGCCCACCGCCCGCGCGCTGACCCGGACGACCAGAGCGCCGCCGTGCTCGCCGCCGACCCCGGGATGCGCGGCCCCGGGCCGGACCCGGATCCGGATGCGCACCAGCCCAGTGTGCCGTCCGGGGCGGCCGATGCCTACCGCGCACCGCCGGGCGGCTGTGCGCCTACCGCGCACCGCCTGGCGGCCGCCTGCCTGCTGCGCACCGCCGGGCGCTCCGTCCCCGCGCCCAGCCGCCGCCAGCCACGGCAGAATCGGTGCCATGAAGGACTGGGTGGCCTGGCATCAGGCCTACGACGATCCATCATCATCACTGAGCGGCCGGCTGCGGCGGGTCCGGGCCCACCTGTGGCAGGCGATCAGCCTCGCTCCGGCCGGCCCGGTCCGGGTGCTGAGCCTGTGCGCCGGGCAGGGGCATGACGTCATCGGCGTACTGCCCAGCCACCCCCGCCGGGAGGACGTGCGGGCCGTCCTGGTCGAGGCCGACCCGGCGAACGCCCGCCAGGCCGGCGAGGCGGCGGCGCGGGCCAGGCTTCCCCAGGTCGATGTCCGCCAGGCGGACGCCGCGGTGACCGCCGGCTACACCGATGCGCTGCCCGCCAGCGTGCTGCTGCTCTGCGGCATTTTCGGCAACGTGAGCGACCGCGACATCCAGCGGACCGTGCGGGCCGCGCCCGCGCTGTGCGCCCCCGGGGCAACGGTGATCTGGACCCGGCACCGCCGCGCGCCGGACCTCACGCCCCGGATCCGGGCCTGGTTCGTGGCGGCGGGCTGCACCGAGGTCGCCTTCGACGCGCTTGAGACCGCCACGCTGACCGGCATTGGAGTCAACCAGCTCGGCCCGGCCGCTGCGGCCGGTCAGCCCTCCGCTGCCACGCTCCCGGACGAGCGGCTGTTCACCTTCGGCACCGCGGCGTCATGACAGTCATCGCCGTGCCGTACCACCTGGACGAGCACCTCCCCGACCTGGACCTGCCGCTGCCATCAGAACGCGTCATCACCGCCGGCCTGCCCGCCGCCGGGACCTGGGAGCGGCTGGCCGTGCTGTACGCAGCGGTGGCCGGGGCGGTGGCCGGACCGGCCCGCGATGGCGCGGTCCCGGTGGTCACTTCCGGCGACTGCACCACCGCGCTCGGCACCGTCGCCGGGCTGCAGCGGGCCTGCGGCGCCGGCCATTGTCTGGCTGGACGCGCACGGCGACGTGCAGACCCCGGAGACGACGGCCTCCGGCTACCTGGGCGGAATGCCGCTGCGGCTGCTCGCCGGCTACCGGCCGGAGCTGATCGCCGCCCGGCTCGGGCTGGCGCCGGTTGCCGAAGACCGGATCGTGCTGGCCGGCGCCCGGGACCTGGACCCGCCGGAGGCCGCCTACCTCGCCGCCGCGCCCATCCGCCGCCCCGAGCTGACCGCCCTGGCCGCCCTGGCCGCGGACGACCTGCCCGATGGGCCCCTCTACGTGCACGTTGACCTGGACGTGCTGGACCCCGGCACGCTCCCGGGGCTGCGTTACCCGGCTCCGGGTGGCGCCTCCCCCGGCCAGCTGGCCGCCGCGCTGCACCGGCTGACGGCCACCGGCCGGGTGGCCGCCGTCGGCCTGGCCTGCACCTGGTACCCCGGCCGCGCCGCCGCCGTCCGCCTGCCCGCCTCCCTCACCTCCGCCGTATCTGATCACGGCTTGTGACGTGGTCAGGGGCGGCGGCGCGGAGTTGACTTGAAGCGGACTTGAGGGTGCAGGCTGGCGGCCCGCAACCGCGACGTCACCCGCTAACGGCCCGGCGCGCGCTATGGTCGGCGTGGTCACGGCGCGGGAGGAGGCAGCAGATGATCGTCGCGTTCTCGATCACTCCGCTGGGCGTGGGCGAGGCGGTGGGCGGCTACGTGGCGGATGCGGTCCGGGTGGTCCGGGACAGCGGCCTGCCGAACCGCACCGACGCCATGTTCACCACCGTCGAGGGGGACTGGGACGAGGTGATGGCGGTGGTCAAGCGGGCCGTGGACGCCGTGGCCGCGCAGGCCCCCCGGGTGAGCCTGGTGCTCAAGGCCGACCTGCGGCCGGGCGTCACCGACGGGCTGTCCAGCAAGGTCGAGTCCGTGGAACGGCACCTCGCGGACTGAGCCGGCCGAGGCCGTGGCCCGGCCGCCCGGGCCGGCCGACGGGCCTGGCGGGCCGGCGACGCCGCTGGCGGCGGCGAGCCGGCGACTGCGGGCCGGTTCAGCTGCTCACCGCTGGGATCTGTTCGATCAGCGCCGCCAGCCCGCCCTCGTCGAGCAGGTCGGCCGGGCGCAGTGTCAGGTCGTGGCGGACGTAGTAGAACGCCGCCCGGACCTGGCTGGCCGGAACCCCGGCGAGCTGGGCCCAGGCAAGCCGGTAGGCGGCCAGCTGGACGACGGCCGCCTGGTGCTCGGCGGCCGAGCCGGGCGGTTGCCCGGTCTTCCAGTCCACCACGTCATAGCCGCCGTCCGGCGCGGCACCGAAGACCGCGTCGATCCGGCCCCGCACCGGCCGGCCCGCGACGAGCGTCTCGAACGGGACCTCCACTTCCACCGGCCACCGGTTGCCCCACGCCCCGGCCTCGAACCGCTCGCGCAGCGCGGCCAGGTCCGCTGCGTCCCCGTCGGGCACCTCGGCCGGGTCGTCAGCCGCGCCCAGCAGATCGCTCGGGTCGATCAGCCGCTGCTGGCTGAATCGTTCTTCCAGCCAGCGGTGGAACGCGGTGCCCCGGCGGGCCTGCGGTGCCGGGGGGCGCGGCATCGGCCGCCGGATCTGCTGGGCGAGCTCGGCCGGGTCCCGCGCCATGACCACGAGGGAGGAGACCGACAGCCGCGGCGGCAGCCAGACGGCGGCGGCCGCGTCGCTGCGGCGTTCTTCCCGCTCGGCCAGCAGCAGCTCGGTATCCCGCTCCCAGGCCGCTATCAGCGCGCGGTCGGCCTCGGTGAGCCCAGCCTCGCTGAGCCCAGCCCCGGCCGTACCGGGTCCCCCGGCCGTACCGGGCCCGCTGGCCGTGGGGCCGCCCGCGCTGTGCTTCGCGGCCAGCGCCTGGTGGACCAGCCGGGCGGCGTGCGCCACCGCCGAGTCTGCGTCCTCCCCCGGGGCGGGCCAGGCGGCAGTGGGCGGCTCGGCGAGCACCGGGTTCTCGCTGCCCTCCTCGGGCGGGTCCGCCCAGCACGCCACGAACCCGGCGCCTGCCTCGCAGGCCGCCCGGACCTCCGCCAGGAACACCGAGGGGCCCAGCGGCGACGTCGCCTCACCCCACCAGAAGCCGCTACAGGCCAGGAAGTAGGCGGCGCGGGTCGCGGCGACGTAGGCCAGCCGTCGCTCCTCCCCCAGGTCGCGGTCGGCGCAGGCGGCGCCGAACGAGTTCACTGACCCGGAGGTGAGGTCCCGCAGGACGGGCAGGTCAGCCGCATCCCCGCGCAGGCTGAACGGCAGCAGCCGGGCATTGTCGGTCCAGCGCGTCGTGTACCGGGGCTTGGCCGGGAAGACCTGTGACTTCTTCCCGGCGGACAGGCCGGGCACGAACACCGCGGCCCACTGCAGGCCCTTGGCGGCGTGCACGGTGGCCAGGGTGACCGTGTCCCCGTCACCGACCCGGCCGGACTCCAGGCCGAACTCCTCCTCCTCGGCGGCAGCCAGGTAGCTGAGGAACGCCCCTAGGGTGGGTTCCTCCTGGTCCCCGGCGAAGGCCGCCGCGGCGTCGGCGAACGCGTCCAGGTCGGCGCGGGCGCTGGCCGGGTCGCGGCCGGGCCGGGCCGCCACCTCGATGTCCAGGCTCAGCATCCGCTCCACCTCGCCGACCAGGTCCGGCAGCGGGCGGGCCACCCGGGAGCGCAGCTCACGCAGCTCAGCGCCGAGGGCGGCCAGCCGCGCGTAGCCGGCCGCTGAATACTCAGCCGCATCACCAAGATCGTCCAGCGCCTCGACCAGGCTGCCCGGGTCGGCGGTCAGGTCGGTGACCGCGCGGGCCAGCGCGTCGTCCCCGCCCGCGACGAGCTGCACCGGATCGGGCCGGGACGGACCGTCGCCGCGCTGGCCACGCAGCTCCCGGGTGAGCACCCGGGCCCGCCGGCCCAGGGCGACGAGATCGCGGGGGCCGATCCGCCAGCGCGGTCCGGTGAGCAGCCGGGCCAGCGAGCCTGAGGCCGCCGGGTCGTGCAGCACCCGCAGCGTGGCGACGATGTCCGCCACTTCGGGGACGGTGAGCAGCCCGCCCAGGCCGACCACCTCCACCGGGACGCCGCGGTCCTCCAGCGCGCTGCGCAGCGCCGCGAACTGGGACCGCTTGCGGCAGAGCACGGCGATGTCCCGGGGCCGGACGCCGTCGGGCCGGCCGTCCGGCCACGGCTCGCCGTCCGGAGCGGTGCCGGGCGGCTGGGCGAGCAGGGCGCTCACCTGGCCGGCCACCCAGGCCGCCTCGTCGGCCGCGGTCTCGGTCAGCGCGCAGGCCACCCGGCCGCGGCCAAGGCGGCCGGGCGGCGGGACCAGCCGGGGCACCTCGGGGGCGGCGGCGCGCAGTCCTTCCTGGAGCGCCGCCGCCACGTCGAGCACCCGGCCGGTGTTCCGGAAGCTGGTGGACAGCATCCGGACCGCGGCGGGCCAGGCCGGCGGCCACGGCCGGCCGGGAAGTCCCGGCTGAACCGCCGCAGGTTGCCGGCGCTGGCCCCGCGCCAGCCGTAGATCGACTGGCACGGGTCGCCCACCGCGGTGACCGGATGGCCGCCGCCGAACAGGGTGCGCAGCAGGACGAGCTGCGCGTAGCTGGTGTCCTGGTACTCATCCAGCAGCACCAGCTGGTACCGGGCACGTTCGGCCGCGCTGACCTCGGGGTGGCGGACAGCGATCCGCGCCGCCAGCGCCACCTGGTCTCCGTGGTCGATGACTTCGCGCTCGGTTTTGACCCGGGCGTACCCCTCGACCATCGGCAGCAACTGCTCGCGGGTGCGCTGGCAGTCCAGGATCCTGCGCACCGGGGCGGGCAGCTTGCCCGGCAGGGCCGCCGTCTCGGCCGCCAGCCACTTCCCCACCGCGGTGACGTCAGCCGGGGCCCGCAGGTGCTCGGCCAGCTCGCCGGCCAGGGTCAGCACGGCTGCCGTCACGACCGGCGGCGACCAGGCGACCGCGTCCATCGGGCCGCCGTACCCGGCCACCACAGAGGCGGCGATCTGCCAGGCGACCGCCGGGGTGATGAGCCGGAGGGTCGGTTCCAGGGCCTCACGGAGCGCGTGATCGGTCACCAGCCGGGCGGCGTAGGCGTGGTAGGTGGACACCACGGGCTCACCAGCCAGCGGCCCGGCGCCCTCCTCGTCCGGGGTGGCAGCCGGCTCCGTGGTGCCGGAGCTGACCAGGCCGGCCCGGCGCAGCCCGTCGAGCCGGGCCCGGACCCGCTCGCCAAGCTCACCCGCGGCTTTCCGGGTGAAGGTCAGGCCGAGCACCCGCTCGGGCCGGACCAGGCCGTTGGCGACCAGCCAGACCAGCCGGGCGGCCATCGTCTCGCTCTTACCGGACCCGGCCCCGGCGATGACCGCCAGCGGCTGCAGCGGGGCGGCGATCACGGCGGCCTGCTCGGGGGTCGGCTCCGCCAGCCCGAGCAGCCTGGCCAGCTGGGCCGGGGTGTACATCATGGGCTCACCCGGCCCGGCCGGCGGGCCGCCCCGGAGGGCCCGGCGTCGCGGCCGCCGGTCACCGGGTCACCTGCGTGCCGTCCGGGTGCACCGGGCAGGACGACCGGACCGGGCACACCCGGCAGCCAGGGTTGGCCGTCGCCCGGAACACCGGCCCGGACATCCCCTCGGCCACGGTTTTGACCAGGTCGGCGGCCCAGCCCGGATCCGGGTCGTCGGACAGCGCGGGCTGCCGCTGCACTTTCACCTCGGCCCGCAGCGCAGCCCTGCCGACCTGGACCAGCTCGGCCCCGCCCGGCTCGGTCAGGCCGAACCGCTCGAACGCGCCGAGCATGACCGCCAGCTGGTACACCCCGAGCTGGGGGTGACGTCCCAGGTCCGCCTCGGCCGGGGCGGCAGAACCGGTCTTGAGGTTGACGATGACCGCCGCGCCCCGCGTATCGCGCTCCAGCCGGTCCACCCGCCCGGTGATCTCCACGTGCCCGATCTGCACCCGCAGATCCTGTTCCACCTCGACCAGCTCGCGCGGATTGGCGCGGTGCCAGGCCAGGAACTTCATCACCATCTGCTGCGCCAGTTCCCGCTGCTTGCGGCTGTACCAGGCGCTGCCGAAGTCGAGGTGATGCCAGATCTCGTCGATCCGCTCCCCGATGCCGGCCTCGCCGGTGCCCTCGGCGGCCAGCACCGCCGCGGCGTGGATGACCACACCGAGGTGGCGCAGCACGTCCGAGGAGCCCGCCCCGGCCGCCGCTTCCAGCAGCCAGCGCAGCCCGCACTTGGTGAACGACTCCACCTGCGAGGGCGATAGCCGGATGACGTCGCTGGTGACCGGGCCCGGGTCAGTGAGCGTGGTCAGCGCGTACCAGGACCGCGGGTGGGCGCCGCGTACCCCGGCCGCCGCCAGCCGGGCCAGCTGGGCGGCCGCGGCCCGGCGCAGCGCCATCGGCCGGCCCGGGTCCGCAGCCGCCCGGCGCAGTTCCGCGGTGAGCGCCGGCAGCGACAGCCAGTGCCGCCCGGTCACGCTGATCTGCTCGATCTCGACCTCGTCCCCGGCGAGCTCAGCCAGGAAGCGCGACGGCCGCTCGTCGCTGTCGCTGCCGCCGACGGCGGTGACGACCAGGGCCCGGCGCGCCCGGGTGACGGCCACGTAGAACAGCCGCCGCTCCTCGTCGAGCAGCTTGGAGACCAGTGCGGCGGCGACCGCGTCCGAGCCCGGGCCGGGGTCCGGCGGACCGGCGCCGGGCGGGGGGGCGGGGAACGCCGCGCGGGTGGCCGTCAGATCCTGGCCGTCGGTCGCCTCGACGAGCTCGTCCATGCCCAGCAGTGATGACCGCATGCGCAGGTCGGGCCAGGTGCCCTCCTGCACGCCGGCCACGACGACCAGGTCCCATTCCAGGCCCTTGGCGCGGTGCGCGGTCAGGATACGCACCGCCTCACCCTCGGGGGCCCGCTCGGCCAGCGTGTCGCCGGGGATTTCCTGGCCTCCCATGCTCTCCAGGAACAGCCTCGGCGAACCGGGCGGCAGCCGGACGGCGAACCGGGCCGCGGCGTCGAACAGCGCCACCACGGCGTCGAGGTCGCGGTCGGCGGCCTCACCACGGGATCCGCCGGCCTCGCTCGCCGTCTGCCAGGCCGGGCCGAGCCCGGAGGCCTGCCACACCGCCCACAGCACCTCGTAAGCGGTGCCGGGCGGCCCGGTCGGCGCCGCGGACCGGGCGTCCTCGTCGCCAGCCGGGACACCCTGCGCGGTGCGCCGCGCCAGGTCCAGCAGGTCGGCTACCCGGCGGGCGGCCGTCACTTCGGGCCCGCGCAGCAGGAGCAGGTGCCTCGGGTCCCGCAGGGCACCGGCCAGCGGATGCTCACTGGGCAGTATCCCCGCCGCGGCGTCGGCCGCGTGCAGCGCCCGCCTCAACCGGCGCAGCCCCAGCGCGTCGGTGCCGCCGAGCGGTCCGGTTAGCAGATCCGCCGCGGCTTCCTCGTCGAGCGCGCCCGGCTGCAGCGCGCAGCGCAGCAGCGCGAGCAGCGGGCGGGCACCCGGTTCCGCGGCCAGCGGCAGCTCGTCGCCGGCCACCGCGGCCGGCACACCGGCCGTGGCGAGCGCACGGCGCAGCAACGGCACCTGCCGTACCGCGGACCGGACCAGGATGGCCATGGCGGACCAGGCGATGCCGTCGATCAGGTGGGCGCGGCGCAGCGTATCCGCGATCACCGCCGTTTCCTGGCTGGCACTGGCCGCGACGAGGACCCGCAGCGTGCCCGCCGGGGCATCCGCCAGCGGCAGCAGCTTCCGGTGGCTCTGCCAGCTCGGGGGGTCGCCCCCCCGGGCCAGCACCGCCGGAAGGCGGCTGCCCACCCGGCGGGACGCGCTCAGCAGGAACGGGCCGCTGCGCCGGCAGGTGCGCAGCGCGACCACCTTGGCTGGGCGGTCGTCGGGCGTGCGGAACAGCTCGGGGAACCGGGCGACGGCCCGGATGTCGGCGCCCCGGAAGGCGTAGATGGACTGGTCCGGATCGCCGACCGCGATCAGTTCCCGGCCGTCCCCGGCCAGCGCGTGCAGCAGCGCTTCCTGGGCCGGGTCGGTGTCCTGGTACTCGTTGACCAGCACCACGTCGTACGCTTTGCGCTCGCGGTCGCGGGTCGCCGAACGGGTCAGCAGGGCAGCCGCGATCCGGACGATCTCGGCGTAGTCGTAGGCGGGGACGGGGGCGAGGTCGAACCGCGCGGTGTACCGGTCGAGGAAACCGCCGGCCGCGATCCAGTCGTCCCGTCCCCGGGCGGCGCCCAGCGCGGACAGCGCGCCGCCGTCCAGCCCGCGCTCGGCCGCCCGGAGCAGGAAGTCGCGCAGCTCAACGGCGAAACCGCGGGTCGGCAGCGCGGCCCGGAGCCGTTCCGGCCAGCGCCCGGCCGGGCCGGCCACCAGTCCGGGGGCGTCAGCGGGGCCCGGATCGGCCAGGGTCAGCTCAGCCAGGCTGACCTCGGCCGGGCTGGGATCCGGCCGCTGCGAATCAGCCCGGCCGGAGCCGGGCGCCGCGGGGTGACCAGGTGGCCGCCCTGCCCGCGCCGCCTCGCCCCGCAGCATGCGGCGTACCTCCAGCAGCTGTTCCGGGGCGGACAGCAGGGTCGGCGGAGTGTCGCCGGCCAGCACGAACTCCCGGCGGACGAGCGCGTAGGCGTAGCTGTGGAAGGTCAGGGCCAGCGGCTGGCGGGTGGTGCGGCGGAGCCGCGTAGTGATCCGTTCCCGCAGTTCCTCGGCGGCTTTCCGGCTGAACGTGAGCACCAGCACCCGCTCGGGGTCGATCTGCCGCCCGGTGATCCGCTCCACCACGGCCTCGACGATGGCGGTGGTCTTGCCGGTGCCCGGCCCGGCCAGCACGAGCAGCGGGCCGCCCGCGTGGCTGACCACGGCCTGCTGGGCCGCGTCGAGCCGCGGCGCGCTGGCCGCCGAAACGGGCCGGCGCAGCAGCCGGTAGGCATCCGGGTGGGAGTCCATGTCGGATGAATTCCAGCACGCAGCACCGACATCCGCAGCCGGCTCGCCGGGGTTCCCGGTGAATCCCCCGGACTCCAGAGCGTGCCCTAACCCCGCCCATCCCAGCGGGCCCGGCGCATGTCGATGCGGTAGGCGCCACCGTGGACCGGCTCACGGAGCGGCGTGCCCTCGGCCCGGTAGGCCTGCAGCGCGGCCCGCTCGTGGCCCGCCAGCAGCGACCCGTCCGCGTGCACCACCCGCCACCAGGGCGCGCTGCCACCCCAGAGCGCCATCACCCGCCCGACCTGCCGGGGGCCACCCTGGCCCAGGTATTCGGCCACGTCGCCGTAGGACATGACCCGCCCGGACGGGATGGAGTCGGCCACGTCGAGCACCTGGCTGGCGTAGTCCGGCAGGTCCGCCCGGCCGGCCGGCCGGGGCCCGTGACCGGCCGGCCGGGGCGGGCCGGTCACGGGCTGGCCGGCGGTCCGGGCTCGTCGGCACCGGGCCAGAAAGGCAGCACCTGCGGCCCGGGCCAGGCGGCCGCAACCCCGCCCGGCGTGGCGTGCCCGGGCGTGACGGCATGCTGGCCGCGGGCGCCGGCCCGCCGCAACCGGACCAGCGCGGCGGCGGCCGCGGCGGCCAGCCCCAGGCAGCCCAGCGCGGCCAGCCCGGCCAGGATCAAGCCGGCCGGGCCGCGGGGCGGTACCGGGACGGGCGGCACCGCGGCGCTGCCCCCGCCGAAGTGCACGGTGAGCGGGATCCCGGTCCCGGTGGCCCGGTTCGCCACCAGGTGACCCGCCGCGGTCAGCGCGGCCACCGCGTCCACCGTGCCGAAGCCCACTTTGTCGTCGTAACCACCCCGCGGCCGCTGCCGCGCGGTGCCGGTGATGGCCCGGATGACTAGGGCCGGGGTCAGGTGCGGGTAACGGGACTTGATCAGCGCGGCCACTCCGGCGGTCAGCGCGCAGGCCGGGCTGGTCCCGCTCACCAGCCAGTACTGGCCGTCAGCGCCCTGCGCGGGCACGTTGACCCCCGGTGCGGCAATCTGCACGGACAGGTTGTCACTGGAGAATCCGGCCGGCGCGCCGTCGCGGGCCACGGCCGCCACGCCGAGCACGCCCGGGTAGTCGGCGGGAAACGAGTAGGGCGCCTGGCCAGCGGTCCGGGCCCCGACGGAGTCCCCCGAGTTGCCGGAGGACGCGACAACCACGACACCGTGGCTCAGCGCGGCCTGCAGGGCGGTCCGCACTACCGCGCTGGGCTCGCCGTAACCCAGCGACATGCTGATCACGCCGGCACCGTGGCTGATGGCGTAGCGGATCGCCTGAGCGAGCGCGCTCTGCACCCGCGCGTCCGACTCATGCTCGTAGCTGGCATAACCCGGGTCACGCCGGTCGGTCACCACCCGGATGGACAGCACCCGCGAACGGGGCGCCACGCCCATGATGCCGCTGCTGCCCCCGGCGTGCCCGTGACCGGCGATCAGAGACGCCATCCAGGTGCCGTGCACGCCCCAGTTGGGGTTGCCCGGCGGGGTGCTCACGCCGGTCAGGTCGGGGCCGGTGCCGACCGAGCCGGCGAGGTCCGAAATGTGCGGGTTGACGCCGCTGTCGATGACCGCGACCGTGACGCCCCGGCCCTCGGTGACGGGCCAGGCGGCGGGCGCGCCGACCGCGTTGAGCACCCACAGCTGCGCATCACGCACCGTGTCGGCCCGGGCTGGGCCCGCCGCCAGGACACCGGCCGTAGCCACGGCCAGCAGGCCGCACGCCGCGCTCCGCGTTATCCGGTACAGCGCGGGCCGCCGGTCCCGGCCAACCGCGATCAGCACGCCGGCCCGCCGGGGCAGTGCGGCGGGCGTGGCGGCGCCCCGATCCGCCCACCGATCCATGACGAGACGCCCCGCACCACGCTGAGCATCTCGTCCCGGGCATAAGGGTCCGCCGCCTCCCGGATGCGGTGCCGGCCGTCGGCGTAACCGACCGTGGACATGATCACGTAAGGTCCGCGCCGGATGGTGGCGGACAGCTGCCGCGCCCCGTCGCCGAAGCCGGCCGAGAGGGTGTGGCTGAACCGGACGGTACGCACCCCGCCGGCGGCCGGGGCCGCGGCCAG
The DNA here is from genome assembly GCA_963837515.1 of uncultured Actinomycetes bacterium. GTDB lineage: Bacteria > Actinomycetota > Actinomycetes > Streptosporangiales > Streptosporangiaceae > RYN-230. The sequence goes on along the minus strand of CAWINT010000002.1, from coordinate 592,199 downwards.
CGCCCGCAGCGAACGGCTGGCCTGAGCCGCCCCGGGCAGCACCGCGATGCCCACGGTCACGGCGAAAGCGCCCGTCGAATCGGCGTAGGTGGCCCGGAGCAGGGCCAGGCAGCCTTCCTGGCCCAGCGTCCGGCCGGCCACCGGGCAGGCCGCGGACCGGCAGGACGCCTGGGGTGCGATGCCGATCCGGTGCGCGCCCAGCGGGACCCCGGTCGGGCTGGCCAGCGCCGTGGCGGGCAGCTGGTAGGGGACCGTGGCCGGGAAGATCCGGCCGGCGGGCCAGGTACGCCACCGCTTGCCCACCTCCCAGCTGGTGATCTGCCGCTGCTGAGCCGCGCTGAAGCTGCGTGGGAGCAGGTGCCAGGCGGCCTCGGTGAGCGAGAGGCAGAGGCCGGCCAGGGCCACCGCCAGGCACCCGACCGTGAACCGGTACCGCCAGGGCCCGCGCTGGGACGCTCCACCCGGCCGCCCGTGGGGCGTCGGCGCGACCGGCACCGGCCGGGGCCATTCCGCCGCTACTGTGGCCGCTTCGGGCGCCCGGTCGCTGCCCCCACTCGGACTCCCCGGACCCATTGCCACACCGGCATGGTATTGCCTGCCGCCGCCCCGGCACCGGCCGCACGGACAGTTGCCCGCCGAGCCCAGCCCGCTGGCCGCGCCCGGCGCCTGGTCAGTAGCTGGGCAGCGACGGGTCGACCTGGCTGACCCAGGCCAGCACTCCCCCGCCGATGTGCACCGCGTCGGAAAAGCCCGCGTTCTTCACCACGGCCAGGCATTCCGCGCTGCGGACCCCCGACTTACAGTGCAGCACGACGCGCCGGTCCTGCGGGAGGCGCTCCAGGGCGGCCCCGGACAGGAACTCGCCCTTAGGGATCAGCACCGCGCCGGGGATGGAGACGATCTCGAACTCGTTCGGCTCACGGACGTCCACCAGGAAGATGTTCTCGTCGTTGTCGAGCATCTCCTTGAGCTGCCCGGCCGTGATCGTCGACCCGGCGGCGGCCTGCTGGGCCTCCTCGGAGACGGTGCCGCAGAACGCGTCGTAGTCGATGAGCTCGCTGATCGTCGGGTTCTTCCCGCAGACCGGGCATTCGGGGTCCTTACGGACCTTCACCGACCGGTAGGTCATCTCCAGTGCGTCGTAGATCATCAGCCGGCCGGCCAGCGGGTCACCGATGCCGGTGATGACCTTGATCGCCTCGTTGACCTGAATGGAGCCGATCGACGCGCAGAGCACCCCGAGCACCCCGCCCTCGGCGCAGGACGGCACCATGCCCGGGGGCGGCGGCTCCGGGTACAGGCAGCGGTAGCAGGGGCCGTAGTCCGCCCAGAAGACGCTCGCCTGGCCGTCGAAGCGGTAGATGGAACCCCACACGTACGGCTTGCCGAGCAGCACGCAGGCATCGTTGACCAGGTACCGGGTGGCGAAGTTGTCGGTGCCGTCCACGATGAGGTCGTAGTCCGCGAACACCTGCATCGCGTTGTCGGAGTCGAGCCGCTCCTCGTGCACGATGACGTTGACGTAGGGATTGATCTCGAGGATGCTGTCCCGCGCCGATTCGGCCTTGGGGCGGCCCACGTCGGACTGCCCGTGGATGATCTGGCGTTGCAGGTTGGACTCATCGACCACATCGAAGTCCACGATGCCGAGCGTGCCCACGCCCGCGGCGGCCAGGTAGAGCAGGGCCGGAGACCCCAGGCCACCCGCGCCCACCACGAGGACCTTGGCGTTCTTGAGCCGCTTCTGCCCGGTCATCCCGACGTCCGGGATGATGAGGTGCCGCGAGTAGCGGCGGACCTCGTCCACGGTCAGCTCTGCAGCCGGCTCGACCAGGGGGGGAAGCGACACGGTAGCCCTCTCCTCAGATGGCAGCCCGGGCCCGGCAGTGGCCCGGCTCTGTCCTGCAACCGACAGCCCGGCGGCCGCATTCCCGGCGGCCGCCGGCCAGTAGCGCCCAACCGCTCCATGATGGCGTGAATCGACCGGCGAAGGGGGGCCAGGCGGAGGAGGGTCGCCCTGAGCCGGTGATTTCCGGGGGGCCCCGGGGGGGTCGTCCCCCCGGGGGGGTCGTCCCCCCGGGGCAAAACTGTCGTCCGCCGGCGGTACAACGGGAGCACGCGGCAAGCGGGGACCACCCGCCGTGCGGGGCCGCGAGACACGTCCCTGACAGCCGGGAGGTTCCATGCCCAGGACGCCTTTGCCGCCGCATGAAATGGGACGGCCGGGACTTCGGCCCTGCCCGGGACCGGGCCGGCGGCCGCTGCCTGACCCGTCCGACCTGCGGTTGTCCACGGTGCCGGACACGGCCCCGCCCTATGACGATGAGGTGTTAGCCGGCCCGCCCGCTGGTGGCCAGCCGGTGCTGGCGCCCGGTCCGGCCGGGCCGGGCGGCGGACCGGGCCGCGCTGGCGGCCCCGGCCGGCCGCCGGGACAGGACCGGGCCGGTGACCGTGCCGCCCCGGACGGCGGCCCCGCCCCTGGCGGCCCCGCCCCTGGCGGCGGCGCCACGCGCCCGGCACTGCCGGGCCAGTTCGCCCAGGTGCTGATCGAGACGCTGGCCGGGACGCGGCCGCCCCGCCAGATGACGTCCTGGACCACGCAGCGGGCCAGGGGCCGGATTGAGCGCCTGGGGCCGGTCCTGTCGGCCGGCCCGCGCCTGCAGCTTCGCCGCGTCGTGGCGTTCCAGCCCCGGCCGGACGTGATCGAGATGACCCTGGTGCTCAGCTGCGGGCCGCGGATCAGGGCGCTCGCCGTCCGGCTGGAGCGGCTCACCCCGCGGCACGCCACCACCGGCCAGCGGGCCCGGCCGGCCCGCTGGTGCTGCACCGATGTGGAAGCCGCTTAGCCGGTCAGCCCCGGTTGCGCGGGTCGCCGTGGCAGCGCTTGTACTTGCGGCCGGAGCCGCAGGGGCACAGGTCGTTGCGGCCGACCCGGCTGACCTCACCGTCGGCCGGCTTGTCGGCGTGCTGCTCCACCTGGCCCGGCGCGTCGGCCGACGGCGCGGTGTACTGCAGCCGGGACGGCCGCTGTGGCCGCTGCAGCCCCGGGGCCACGACGGCATCCGCACCGTCGCCTCCCCGGGTCGCGCCGGCCGGCGTGGTGCCGGCCGGCCGGGCCCCGCCCGGGGCGCGGTGCGCACCACCACGGCCGCGCGCCGTGGCCTTGGACCGGCCACCGGGAGGCCGTTCGGCCTGGGTGGCGCCGGGCCCGGCCGCGTGCGCGCCGTTCCCGCCTTGGTTGCCGCGGCCCGGGCCCACCGCTGGTGCGCCGGCCGGGGCCGGGCCGGAGCTGGCGGCGCCGTCGGCGGCCTCTTCGACGATCGGGTTCTCCTGCACCTCGACCTGGAGGTTGAACAGGTTGCCGACCGACTCCTCCTTGATGCCGTCCATCATGGCGCTGAACATGTCGTAGCCCTCCCGCTGGTACTCCACCAGGGGGTCACGCTGCGCCCAGGCCCGCAGCCCGATGCCCTCACGCAGATAGTCCATCTCGTAGAGATGCTCGCGCCACTTGCGGTCCAGAACCGAGAGCACGACGCGGCGCTCCAGTTCCCGCATGACCTCCGGGGTCAGCTCTTCCTCGCGCCGGTCGTAACACTGCTGCGCGTCGCCCTGGAGGATCTCGGTGAGGAACTCGCGGGACAGCCCGGCCCGCTCGCCGCCCGCTTCCTCCACCACATCGTCGACGGTCAGCGCGGGGTGGTAGAGGGCGCGCAGCGCCGTCCACAGCTGGTCGAGATCCCATTCCTCCGGGTAGCCCTCGCCGGTCGCGCCGGCCACGTACCCGGCGATGACCTCGTCGAGCATCTCCCGGATCTGCTCGTGCAGGTCGGCGCCCTCCAGCACGCGACGGCGCTCGGCGTAGATGACCTGGCGCTGCCGGTTCAGCACGTCGTCGTACTTGAGCACGTCCTTGCGGATCTCGAAGTTCTGCTGCTCGACCTGGGTCTGCGCCGAGCGGATGGAGCGGGTGACCGCCTTGGACTCGATCGGCACGTCCGGCGGGGTCTTGAGCCACTCCATGAAGTGCGCGACCTTGTCGGCGTTGAACATCCGCATCAGGTCGTCTTCCAGCGACAGGTAGAACCGGGACTCCCCGGGGTCACCCTGCCGGCCAGACCGGCCGCGCAGCTGGTTGTCGATGCGCCGCGACTCGTGCCGCTCGGTGCCCAGCACGTACAGGCCGCCCGCGTCGACCACTTCCACGTGCTCCTCGGCCACCGCGGCCTTGGCCTTCTCCACCGCCTCGGACCAGGCGGCCTCGTAGTCCTCCGGCGTGTCCACCGGCGAGAGGCCGCGGCCGTGCAGCTCGATGTCCGCGATGAAGTCCGGGTTGCCGCCGAGCATGATGTCGGTGCCGCGGCCGGCCATGTTCGTGGCCACGGTGACCCCGCCCTTGCGGCCCGCCTGGGCCACGATCGCGGCTTCCCGCTCGTGGTACTTCGCGTTCAGCACCTCGTGCGGGATGCCACTGCGCTTGAGCATCCGGGACAGGAGCTCGGACTTCTCCACGCTGATGGTGCCGACCAGCACCGGCTGGCCCTGGGCGTGCCGCTCCGCGATGTCCTCGACCACGGCCTCGAACTTGGCCTGCACCGTCTGGTACACCACGTCCGCCGAGTCGATCCGGATCATCGGCTTGTTGGTCGGGATCGGCACCACGCCGAGCTTGTAGATCTGCTGGAACTCGTTGGCCTCGGTCATCGCCGTGCCGGTCATCCCGGCCAGCTTGTCGTACAGCCGGAAGTAGTTCTGCAGCGTGATCGTGGCGAGGGTCTGGTTCTCGTTCTGGATCTGGACGCCTTCTTTGGCCTCGATGGCCTGGTGCATGCCCTCGTTGTAGCGGCGGCCGTACAGCATCCGGCCGGTGAACTCGTCCACGATCAGGACCTCGCCGTTGACCACGACGTAGTCCTTGTCCTTCTTGTACAGCTCCTTGGCCTTGAGGGCGTTGTTCAGGAAGCTGACCAGCGGGGTGTTGACCGGGTCGTAGAGGTTGTCGATGCCGAGCCAGTCCTCGACCTTCTCCACCCCCGACTCCAGGATGCCGACGGTCTTCTTCTTCTCGTCGACCTCGTAGTCACCCTCGCCGTCCTCGCCCCGGCGCAGCCGTGGCGCGATCTTGGCGAACTCGGTGTACCAGCGGGCGCTCTGCTCGGCCGGGCCGCTGATGATCAGCGGGGTCCGGGCCTCGTCGACGAGGATCGAGTCGACCTCGTCCACGATGGCGTAGTGGTGCCCGCGCTGGACGCACTCCTCCAGGCCCCAGGCCATGTTGTCGCGCAGGTAGTCGAAACCGAACTCGTTGTTGGTGCCGTAGGTGATGTCGGCCTCGTACTGCTTGCGGCGCTCCTCCGGCGGCTGCTGGGACAAGATCACGCCCACCTCGAGCCCCAGGAAGCGGTGCACCCGGCCCATCCACTCCGAGTCACGCTTGGCCAGGTAGTCGTTGACCGTGACGACGTGCACGCCCTTGCCCGTCAGCGCGTTCAGGTAGGCGGGCAGGACCGAGGTCAGGGTCTTGCCCTCACCGGTGCGCATCTCGGCGATGTTCCCCATGTGCAGCGCCGCGCCGCCCATGAGCTGCACGTCGAAGTGCCGCTGGCCCAGCGTGCGCCGGGCCGCCTCACGCACCGTGGCGAATGCCTCGGGCAGCAGGTCATCGAGGGACTCGCCGTCGGCGTGCCGCTGCCGCAGCTCGTCCGTCATGGCCCGCAGCTCCGCGTCGCTCAGCGACGCGAAGTCCTCCTCGATCGAGTTGACCTGGTCCGCGATGCGCTTGAGCTTGCGCAGGGTCTTGCCTTCGCCCGCGCGCAGAACACTGTCAATGATGACTGGCACTTCTCGTCGCGCTCCTTGCGGATCGTTGCCTGTGCCCGGTACGCCCCTGGGCGCCCGCCCGGCCAGCTCGACGCACGGCCGCCAGCGGCGCGCGGGCCGTCGTCACCTGTCATGGTAGGCGAGATACGCAGTGAAACCGAGCCGCACGCGGGCACCGGCCGGCGTCTGCCCGGAATGGGCGCCCTGTGCCGCCGCGCGCGCTGGCCCGGTACGCTGTCGGCTGCGGGAACGCCGGGGGGCCGGCTGGCCGCCCGGCCGCCGTCCGCCACAATATGTGCAGATGCTGACCGGCCTGCCCCGGGCACCGGCCGGTGGCGGCGGCACCCGGCGGCGGAGGAGAGGAGCAGCGCCGATGGCGGACCAGGTGGGGTCGGACGTCAGATCCGATGCCCAGCAAGCCGCGCTCAGCGGCCAGCGGGCCACGGGGACGGTGTCCGAGGCCGGCGCCGGCCCCGGGTACTACGAGCCGTTCCACGGCCGCCCCGTGTCCTGGGTGGCGGTGGGCGTGATCATGGCCGGGTTCCTGGCCGGCGGCCTGGCCCTCGTCGCCGGGCCGGCGTGGTGGGCGTTCTGGGGCGGCGTGGCGCTGGTCGCCGTTGGCGGCCTGCTCGCCCTGGCCACCAACATCTTCGAAGACTGGTATTAAGCCAGCTGGGAAGGCCGGTCCCGGCCAGTAGACGGGCTGGGACAGACCCGGCTCGGCCATGGGACCGGCCAGGGCCGGTGGGGCTGAATGTCGGCCGGCCGGGCTACGCTGCAGACCTTGTGGTGACCACTGCGCTGCCGCCTCCCGAGCTGACCCTGAGCCCGGACGAGGCGCGCCTGATCACCCTGCGCGCGCAGGGGTTCCTCGGCGCGGACGGGCGCCGCAGCGGGGTCCCGGCGATGCTGCGGCGGCTCGGCGCCGTGCAGCTGGACACCATCAGCGTGCTCGCCCGCTCCCATGAGCTGGTCGCGTATGCCCGGCTGGGACCGGTGCCGCGGTCGCGGATCGAGCGTGCCTACTGGCGACCGGGATCTCCCGCGGCCTTCGAGTACTGGTCGCACGCGGCCTGCGTGCTGCCCATCGAGGAGTGGCCCTGGTACGCCTTCCGCCGCCGGGCGCTCCGCGCCCGGGGCAAGCGCTGGCACCAGAGTCAGGACCGGGCCCAGGCTGAGGTGCTGGCCCGGCTGCGGGCCGACGGCCCGCTCACCGCCACCCAGCTCGGCGGGGCCAAGAACGGCGGCCCGTGGTGGGACTGGTCGGAGACCAAGATCGCCGTGGAGTGGCTGCTCGACGTGGGCGAGGTCATCTGCGTGCGCCGGGAGGGCTGGCGCCGCGTCTACGACCTGCCCGAGCGGGTACTGCCCGGCGGCCTGCTGACCGCCGGCCCCGGCGACGAGGACTGCCTGGCGCACCTGGCCGGCGTGGCCGCCCGGGCACTCGGCGTGGTCACCCGGGCCGACCTCATCGACTACCACCGGCTGCGTGATCTCACCGACGGGCAGGCAGCGCACGCCGACCTGGCCACTCAGTCCGCGGCCGCGGCCGGCCTGATCCCCGTCCGCATCATGGTGGCGGGCAAGCCAGAACCAGCCTGGGCCGATCCGGCCGCCCTGGCCAGCGCCCCGCGCGGCCGGCACCGGGTCACCCTGCTCTCCCCGTTCGACTCGCTGCTGTGGGACCGCCGCCGCACCCGCCGGGTGTTCGGTTTCGAGCACAGCCTCGAGGCTTACGTGCCGAAGGCGAAGCGGGTGCACGGCTACTACGCCATGCCGCTGCTGGCGAAGGGCCGGCTGCTCGGCCGGGTCGACCCGGTGCGCCAAGGTCAGACCCTGGTCGCCCGCCAGCTCTCGCTGGACTCGGCCGCCGCGGTGGAGCCGATGGCCCGCGCGCTGAGCGAAGCCGCGGAGTGGGTGGGCTGCTCGGCGGTTGCTGTCGAGCAGGTGAACCGGGCCGACCTCGCCGGGCGGCTGCGCGCCGCGCTGGCCGGGACGGACGCCGGCCGCGTCAGCTGAACTCGATCAGCTTCTCCCGGACGGCGATCATGACCGCCTCCATCCGCGAATGGATCTGGAGCTTCTCCAGGATGTTCCGCACATGGTTCTTCACGGTGTTCTCCGAGATGAACAGCTCCTTGGCGATGTCCCGGTTGTTCATCCCCTTGGCGACGAGCTTGAGTACCTGCATCTCCCGGTCGGTGAGCTTCGGCGCCGGGACCTGCTCGGCCGCCTGCTGCTCCTCCTGCTCCCGCCGGGCCAGCGCGGCGAACTCGGTGAGCAGCTTGGCCGCCATGGACGGGTTGATCAGCGACTGACCGCCGTGCACCGCCCGGACCACATCCGCGACCTCGTCCAGCGGGATGTCCTTGAGCAGGTAACCACTGGCACCCGCCCGGATCGCCTCGAAGAGGTCCTCCTCCTCGTCGCTGATCGTCAGCATGACGATCTTGGCGCTCGGCGCTACTTCCTTCATCTCCCGGCAGGCCTCGATGCCACTGGATTTCGGCATCCGGATGTCCATCAGGACCACGTCAGGGAGCGACTCGCCGGCCTTCTGCACCGCCTCGGCCCCGTCGCTGGCCTCCCCGACCAGCTCGATGTCGTCCTCGGCGGCGAGCACCATTTCCAGCCCGCGGCGGAACAGCGCATGATCATCGACGATGAGGGCGCGGATCGGCTCGGGAGCCCGGGAACCTACCGGGCCCGCGGCTGTGCCGGGGTCCGCGGTTACCGCGGGATCTCCGCCCATGGCGCCTCCTCCCTGACCCTAGGCTCGGACGTTGTCCTGCTAGTGCTTGCTAACACGGCTTGGGCCGTGCCGCTAGTGCGCTGCCCGCGGTGGCGGCCCGTACCCGGCGCCGGGACCGGGGATTGATCGCGCCGTGCCACCCGCCCGCGCCGGTGAGCAAACTCTGGCGCAGTAGGGGGCACCTGCGCAAACCGGCGATCCGCCGGGCGGCCCCCGCAGGCAGCTGGCCAGCCGTCAGCCAGTCAGCCGCGCTCCGCTGCTGGAATGGCCGCCCGGCCGTTGGCGGCCTGCCCGGGGCGCCGGGGCGCCGCGGCCTCGGCCCCTTCCACCAGGCGGATGACCCCGTAGTCATAGCCGCGCCGGCGGTACACCACGCTGGGCAGCTGGCAGCCGGTGTCGCGGAACAGGAAGAAGTCGTGGCCGACCAGTTCCATCTCGTGCAGCGCCTGGTCGATGCTCATCGGCATGGCGGCGTGGAACTTCTCCCGGACCACCAGCGGGCCGTCCCCTTCCATGGGGATGGGCACGACGTCTTCCAGGTCCCAGCTGCCCGCCGGCCCCTCCTCGGCCGCGCGCTCCGCTGCGCCGGCGGCCCGGGCTGCGCCGTTGGCCCCCGGCCCGGCCGGGGGCGCTCCCGGCGGTGGCCCAGCGGGTGCGCCCGGCCCGGCCGCGGCCGCACCGTGGGCGGGCTTACGGACCTTGCGCCGGTCACTGGCGCGCCGCATGTGGGTTTCCAGCTTGGCCATGGCCCGGTCCAGCGCCTCGAAGCGGTCGTCGGCGGCGGCTTCGGCCCGCATCACCGGGCCCCGCGAGTACACGGTGAGTTCCACCCGTTCCCGCTGGGCGGACTGCCGCGGATTCCGCTCCAGGGTTACCTCCACATCGATGCTGATGGTCTTCTGGTCGAGCTTCGCGAGCTTGATCAGCTTGGCCGTGGCGTACTCACGGAAGCGCTGCTGGATCGCCGTTCGCCGACCCCGGAAGATGACGTCCACGTGGGACCCCCTTCAAGCGATCTGATGTGGCTGGCACCCGCCCGGCCGACCTGGTCTTCGTCCCCACATCCGCCTGCTGAGGGATTCGCGGCGCAACGCCACGACGGCCCTTCTCCCGGCCGGTGGACACCAGATCCCCCGGCGGGGCAGGACTTACCTCTAAGCCGCACCGTGATCGGTTGACGACAAGTCGCCTTACGTGGGCCGTTTCGCCTGCGGCTGGCATCGGCTTGCCGGGCCGGGCGCCCCACCTCGGGCGGGGCGCCCGGCGCGGCGCAACCACGGACCCGGGCGGGTGCCATAGCAAGACGCTAGCCTGCCCCGGCCGCGATGTCAGGAGGCGGGAGTGTCTCTTTGGACACCTCGTCCTTCCGGACTGACCTGCGCTGCGGGACAGCCCGGGACATGCCGCGCCAAATCGCCGCCCGCCCCGGTGCCCGGCCGGCCAGCCGCCGGGACTCCTCAGCCGGGGAACACCGGGCTCCGGCCAGGCACGTACTGGCTCCACAGCTCGTTGAGCCCCACGGTCCTGGCCAGGTAGCCCGACTGCAGCCCGGCGAACACGTCGTTCCGCGCGCCGGCCGCGGTGATCGTCGCCATCTCCTGCTCGATTCCCTGGTAACTCGACCGGTCCCCGTCCACCGGGACCTCCTCCAGGGCCGGCCCCGCGGCCGAGGCGTCCACGACCAGCAGGTGGTCGGCGTCATACCAGCTCAGCGCGGTAGGGGTGGCTAGATCCGCACCCACCTGGGTGGTGGTGGAGAACGCCACCTGGGTGTCGGCGCGGACCGAGGTGGTGTTCCGGACGATGGCCGCCAGCAGCACCTGCGGCCCGGACGCGGTGCTGGCGATCATCGCCACGCGCACCCCGTCCGGGGCCACCCGCAGCGCGGTGACCTGCCGCACCCGGGAGGGCAGGCGGACCGTGGCCCGGGGGCCGCCGGCCGGGCTCAGCACCCAGATCCGGGATTGCCCGCCACGGCGGCCGGCGATCCAGAGATTGTCCCCGCTGTCCCAGCTCAGGGCCGTCACCGTGATCCCGTTCAGCTGGGCTTTGAGGCCGCCGGCCGACGCGCTGTGCCGGGCCGCGGCCACGACGTCCTCGGTGTACACGGTGGCTGCGCCGGCTGACCCGGCCACGCCGGCCAGGTACCGCTGGTCCGGCGAGACGGCGATGCTGCTGAACGGGATGCGGCCGGTTCCCGCCGGGCCCGGCACCGCGATGCTGCCCGGCCCGGGGCCGGGCAGCATCCGGGCCGCGCCGCCCGTGCTGAGGAAGTACAGGTTCTGGCCGGCGGCCGGGCGGAGGGCGGGCTGCGGGTAGTCGCTGCGGCTCTGCACCGCGCTGCCCGCCCCCGGCGGAGTCCAGGGCTGCCCGTTGACGTACAGCTTCACCGCCGTGATCGACGACGAACGGAACCCCTGGTTGGTCAGTGTCCAGACCAGCTGCGCGGACATCTGGGCCAGGCTGGACGGGGTGGCGGCGGACTTCGGCAGGCCGAGGCTGACGATCGCCGTCTTGCTGCCGGAGAGCACCTCGACCGGCCGGAGCAGGCGCGCCGCGGGCGGGAAGGCGGACAGCACTCCGTCGGCCAGCCAGCCCTGGGGGGTGGCCCGCAGCGCGTTCACCAGGTCGCTGGCCAGGCTCGTGGTCCCGACCGGGACGAACACCGGGTCGGGCACGAGGTGCTTGCCGGTCGGATCGAGGTAGTACAGGTCCTGGGGCTGATAGGCCTGCTGGAACAGCTCCTTGGTGAGCATGAGCTCATGCGATACCCGGCTGTTGCCGTCGGTCGGCAGCTGCGCGATGCGCCACTGCCCGCTCACCCGTTCCAGGCCGAAGTCCTGCTGCAGGTCCGCCTGCCCGCCGGGCGCCGGGATGTACTGGCCGCTCGCCGTGACCTGGCCCAGCACCTGCACGCTGATCTTCACTTCGGCGATGCGGGGCGAGCCGAACTGGCGGATCAGCGACGTGGTGGGAGGCCCGGCGATCACCATGACGGCCGGCCCCGGCCCGGGCTGCCAGGCGGTGCTCGCCGAGGCGGTGAGGTACTCCCGCGCGACTGCCCGGTGATTGGCGAAGTCGGCACCGGCCTGGATGAAGTTGGACACGATGTCCTGGGGCAGCCAGCCGGGCTGCGGTCCGTTCCAGGCCACCCGGCAGCAGCCGCTGCCCTGCTGGCTGCCGCCGACGCCGGACGGCAGGGTGGTGGACTGCAGCAGGCCACTGGTCGGCACGTCGGCGCAGCCCGCGGCCGCGAGCACCAGCGCGGCCGTGCCCGCTGCCACCGCCAGCCGGAGCCGCCGCCCCCGGGCCAGGCCCCGCTCAGCCACCGGCCGTCCCGCTGACGGCCGGGTCGGCCCCCGCCGCCCCCGGGCCCCCCGGCTCAGTACCGGCCGCTCCGGGGGCGGCCGGCCCTGCGCCGTCCTCGCCGGCCTGGGCTCCGACCGGGTGGGCCGCCCCGGGACCCGCCGCCCCGGCTTGTCCCGCGGCGGGCGGCAGCGCCAGCGACGGCTCGATGAGCTCGGGCCCCAGCTCCGCCTCGTCCGGGCCGAGTGGTAGCGGGGAGCCCATCAGCCCGCAACCCGCGATCCGCGGCACGGTCAGCCGGAACACCGATCCCTTGCCGCACTCCCCCCAGGCCTGCAGCCACCCGTTGTGCAACCGGGCGTCCTCCAGCGCGATGGCCAGGCCGAGCCCCGTCCCGCCGGTCGTCCGGGCCCGGGCCGGGTCGGCCCGCCAGAACCGGTCGAACACCATCTGCTGCTCGGCCGGCCCGAAGCCCACCCCGTGATCGCGGACGGCGACGGCGACGGCGTCCCGGTCCGCCGCCACCGTGACCACCACGTCCTTCCCCTCGCCGTGCTCCACCGCGTTGTCCAGCAGGTTGCGCAGGATCCGCTCGACCCGGCGCCGGTCCACCTCGGCCACGCACGGCTCCGGGGGGAGCCGGAAGTCGATCCGGGTACCCCGCCGGGCGGCGAGCTGCTCCGCGTCGGCCGCGGCCCGCCGGACCAGGTCGCAGACGTCGGCCGATTCGGCGTCCAGGGTGGCGGCGTTGGCGTCGTAGCGGCTGATCTCCAGCAGATCGGCGAGCAGCGCCTCGAACCGTTCCAGCTGCCCCTCCAGCAGCTCCGCGGACCGGGCCGCGGCCGGCAGCAGGTTGTCGCGGGCGGCGAACAGCACGTCGGCGGCGATCCGGATGGTGGTGAGCGGGGTACGCAGCTCGTGGGACACGTCGGAGACGAACTGCCGCTGCACCTTGGACAGCTCCTGCAGCTCGCGCAGCTTCTCCTGCAGGCTGGCGGCCATGTCGTTGAAGGACCGGGCCAGGGCCGCCAGATCGTCGGTGCCGCGGACCGGCATCCGCTGGTCGAGCTGCCCGGCCGAGAGCCGCTTGGCCGCGTCGGCCGCCTCCCTGATCGGCAGCACCACCCACCGGGTCACCAGCGACACGATGCCGACCAGCAGCAGGACCAGGGCCAGCCCGCCGCCGAGCATGGCCCGCTGGACCAGGGCGAGGGTCTGTTGCTGCTGCCGCAGCGGGAACAGGTAGTAGAGCTGGTCATGCGGGTTGATCACGCCGCCGATGGCGAGCCCGGGCACCGGCGCGCGGCCGTCCGTGTAGCGCAGCTGTGTCGGGGTGGACCACAGCTGGTCGGTCCGGCCGCTCTGCTGCTCGGCGCCGACCTTGCTGATCAGTGTCTGGGGCAGGCTCGCCGAGCTCAGGTTCAGGTCGCCGTAGGTGCCGCCGAAGGCCGATCCGCTGGCCGGTGTGGCCAGGATGACCACATCGAAGCTGTCCCCCGGGGCGCTCAGCGCCTGCAGCGTATGCGTCAGGTCCAGCAGCGACTTGGCCCGGTCCGGGCCTTCCAGGCCCGGGTTGTCCTTGGCCACGGCGAGGCCCTCGCCGAGCTGGTGCGCGGCGGCGGTCCGGGCGCTGTTCAGCAGCCCGCTGGCGATCTGCTGGACCAGGAAGAACCCGAGGACGGTCACGACCACGACGCAGATGACCAGGGTCGTGGCCACGACCCGGAACTGCAGCGAGCGATGCCAGCGGCGGCGCAGCTGGCCGGCCAGTTTGGCCGACCGGCGCTGGACGGCCCGGATGGACCGCCGCGCGCGCGGCGGCAGCCGCCGCACGGCCCGCCGCACCAGCAGCGCGAGCCGCGTGCCCGGCGCCTGGCCCCGCCGCGGGACGTCCGCCGCACCGGAGCTGACCGGGCCGGCGGACGGCGCTGCGCCGCTGGCCGGGGCGCGCCCCGCCGCGCTGCTCGCTGCCCCCTTCATGGCCTTCTCCATACCGAATACCGAACGGCCCGTAGGCAGGCCCGGCCGCACGCCCGGCCGGTCCCCGGTCAGGCCGGTCCCGCCTTGTAGCCCACTCCACGCACGGTGACGACGATCTCCGGATGCTCCGGGTCCTTCTCGATCTTGGCCCGGAGCCGCTGCACGTGGACGTTCACCAGCCGGGTGTCGGCCGCGTGCCGGTAGCCCCAGACCTGCTCCAGCAGCACCTCGCGGGTGAACACCTGGCGCGGCTTGCGGGCCAGCGCCACCAGCAGGTCGAACTCGAGCGGCGTGAGGCTCACCGGCCGGCCGTCGCGCTTCACCGAGTGCCCGGCCACGTCGATCTCCACGTCCACGATCTGCAGCATCTCCGGCGCGGGATCGTCGGTGCGGCGCAGCCGGGCGCGGACCCGGGCGATCAGCTCCTTGGACTTGAACGGCTTGACGATGTAGTCGTCGGCGCCCGATTCCAGTCCCAGCACCACATCGACCGTGTCGCTCTTCGCGGTGAGCATGACGATCGGCACACCGGACTCGGTGCGGATCTGGCGGCAGACGTCGATGCCATCGGCACCGGGTAGCATCAGATCGAGCAGCACCAGGTCGGGGTGGGTCTCCCGGAACACGTCCATCGCCTTGTCGCCGTCAGCGACGAAGGTGGGCTCGAACCCCTCGCCCCGGAGCATGATGCCGAGCATCTCGGACAGGGCAGCGTCGTCATCGACGACGAGCACGCGACCTTTCATGGGCCTCATAGTTCCACGGAAATATCGGGCCGGGCGCGGTTCGGCGGAGCAGGTGCATCACCCAGCAGTCGCAGCGTACCCGCATTGACCGGCTGTGCGACACCACGCTCAGTCACCAGAGCGGTGATCAGGCGACCGGGAGTGACGTCGAAGGCCGGGTTCCAGGCCGGGCTGCCCGGCGGGGCCACCGCCCGCCCGGCGAGCATCGTCACCTCCTCGCCCGGGCGGTGCTCCACCACGATGGCGGCACCGTCCGGCGTGTCCGGGTCGATGGTGGAGACCGGGGCGACGACGATGAACGGGATCTCGTGCTGCCGGGCCAGCACCGCCAGCCCGTAAGTGCCGATCTTGTTCGCCACGCTGCCGTCCGCCGCAATCCGGTCGGCGCCGGTCAGCACCACGTCCACCGCGCCGCTGGCCATGAGGGACGCCGCGGCCGAGTCTGGGAGCACCGCGTAATCCAGCCGGGCCCGCCGCGCCTCATAGGCGGTCAGCCGGGCGCCCTGGAGCAGTGGGCGCGTCTCGTCCACCCAGACCTTGGCCAGCTGGCCCGCCCGGTGCGCGGCCAGGATCACCGCGAACGCGGTACCGCCGCCCGCCGAGACCAGCGCGCCGGTGTTGCAGTGGGTGAGCACCCGGGCCCGCGGCGGCAGCAGCCCCAGCCCGTACTCGGCCATGGCGGCACTGGCCGCTGCGTCCTCCGCCGCCACCGCGCGGGCCTCGGACAGGGTGGCCCGCGCGGCCTGCCCCGCACCCGCCGCCGCGGACCGGGCGGCGGTGTAGGCAGCCAGCGCCCGGCGCGCTCCCCAGGCCAGGTTGACCGCGGTCGGCCGGGCCCCGGCAATGGCCCGCGCCGCCGCCGGCACATCGTCGCCCCGGGCCGCGGCTAGCGCCACGCCGAACGCCCCGGCCACCCCCAGGACCGGCGCGCCGCGGACCACCAGGCGCCGGATGGCGTCCACCAGGCTCGGCACGTCGGGGCAGGCCAGCATGGCCTCCTCAGCCGGGAGCCGGGTCTGGTCGAGCAGTTCGATCACCGGGCCGCCGGGCCGGTCGGCCCAGCGCAACGTGGCCAGTTCCATGTGACTGAGTGTGCCCCAGCCGGCCAGCCGGTTGACCCCGCGGGTGGCCGGCCCCGTCGCCGGGCCCGCGGGCGCGGGACCGGGCGGTGCCAGGAACCCGGAGGGGCCGTTGGGCGCTGTGCTTCGTGGCGGCGGCGCGTCGTGCGAGTATGGGCGCCACCAGCCGGGCGGGGAACCCGGTCAACGGCGAGTATTTTGGCGGCATTATGGTGCGGCGCCGAGCAGCGCCACCGCCGTCAGGGAGAACCATGACAGACAGTCCGCCGCCCGGCGAGCAGGGGGCGACGCCTCAGCCCTGGTTCCCGCCGGCCGGTGAGCCAGGGGCCGCCCAGTGGCCCGCGCCCCCCGGCTACGGGGCGCCCGGCGCGGGCGACGGGGCACCCGGCGCGGGCGACGGGGCGCCGCCCGGCTACCGCCCGCCGCCCGCCTACGGCCAGCCGCCCGCCTACGGCCAGCCGCCCGGGTACGGGGCCGGGTCACGGTACGGGGAAGCCGCGCCGAAGCCGGGGGTCATCCCGCTGCGGCCGCTCGGCCTGGGTGAGATCCTGGACGGCGCCTTCGCCACCATCCGGCGCAGCCCCAGGCCGGTCCTGGGCATCGCGGCCGTGGTCATGACCGTCGCCGCCGTCGTCTCCACCATCCTCAGCCGGGGGCTGCTCAGCGTCCCGAACCCGGGCGGCCAGCTGACCACCCGCCAGGCGGAGCACGAGCTCAGCCATTTCCTCTCCGGGGCGATCCCGCTGCTCGCCGCGCTGGCGCTGCTGAACATCATCGTCCGGGCCGTGCTGGCCGGGCTGCTGGCGCCCATCATCGCCCGCGAGGTGGGTGGCCAGCAGATCAGCGCCCGGGACGCCTGGCGGGCGGCCGCGCCGCGGCTGCCCGCGCTGCTCGGCGCGACACTGCTGGTGCTGGTGGCTTCGCTGGCCCCGGCCGGGATCCTGGCCGGCATCCTGCTCGCGGCCGCGGCCGCCGGGGCCTCTGCGGCGGCGCTCGGCATCATCGCGGTGCTGGTGGGCCTGCCGGCGCTGCTGCTCACCGTCGCGGTCCCCGTCATGCTGAGCCTGGTCACGCCGGTCGTGGTGCTGGAGGGAGCCGGCGCGTGGACGGCCCTGGGCCGGTCCTGGCGGCTGGTGTGGCACAGCTTCTGGCGGGTGTTCGGCATCCTGCTGCTGGCCGGGATCATCACCGCGGTGGCGGCCGGCATCCTGGAACTGCCGTTCGGCTTTCTGGCCACCGTGCTGCCCGGGGTGGTGGGCACCGTCGTGAGCGTGCTGGGCAACATCGCCGCGGGCACCGTCACCCAGCCGATCACCGCAGCGGTCACGGTGCTGCTGTACGCCGACCGGCGGATGCGCACCGAAGGACTCGACCTGGCCCTGCGCACGGCCGCCGGCCAGGGCGCCACGCTGGACGAGACCGGTTTCGCCGCGGTCTGGCGGCCGCCGGCCGACGGCAGCGCCGCCGGGCCGGGCCAGCCACCCGCCGGGGGCGCGGCCGCCCACCCGGGGCCGCCCTCCGCCGCCAGTTCCCCGCCGCCGTGGTGACGGCGGGCCGGCCACCGTGGTGACGGCGGCGGCCACCGCGGTGCGGGCGGGAGGGCTGCCGTGCTGACGGCCGGGCGGTACCTGCGCGCCTGGCTGAACAGTTCCACCCGGGCCGGGCCGGGCGGAACCACGCCGGTGCTGCGCGGCCCAGCCGGGCAGCGGCTGGCCCGGGCGGAACTGTCCAAGTCGCTGTATCACCCGCACGAGTCACTGCAGCAGCGGGCCTGGTCGCTGCTCAACTCGCTGCTGGCGCACGCCTACCAGGCGGGCGCCGCATTCCCCGGCGGCTGGTGGTCGGTGCTGGCCCTGACCGCGGCGCTGGCGGTAGCGCTGGCCCTCGTCGCCACCCAGCTCGGGCCGCTGGCCCGGGCTCACCGCCAGGCCGGGCCGCCGGGCTGGGGCGTTGCGGTGCTGCCCGCGGCCGGGCACCGGCGGCGGGCCCGGGAGCACGCCCAGGCCGGCGACTATTCGGCCGCCGTCCTCGAGACGGTCCGGGCCATCGGCCGCGAGCTGGAGGAGCGCGGCGTGCTGATTCCCCGGCTCGGCCGGACGGCCGGCGAGATCGCCGCCGAGTCCGCCCGGGCGTTGCCCCGGGAGGCGGCGGCGCTGCAGGCGGCCGCCCGGCTGTTCGATGACGTCTGCTACGGCGCCCGGCCGGGGACCGCGGACGGCTACACCGCCGTACGCGACCTGGACGAGCGGATCCTGGCCGCCGGGCCGCGGCTGGTGCCGGTGCCCGCGGCAGTCCCGGCCGGCGCGGCAGTCCCGGCCGGCGCGGCAGTCCCGGCCGGCGCGGCAGTCCCGGCCGGCGCGGACCGCGGCCCGGCATGACCGGGGCCACCACGACCCGGGACGCCGCCGGCCAGGGCGCCGCCGGGCCGGGCCCCGGGCCCGGGGCGGCCGGGCCGACCGGGGCCGGAGTGGTGCTGGCCAGACCGGCGGCCCTCGGGCCCGCCCCCGCCACCCGCCGCCGCTGGGGCGCCCCACTGGCGCTGGCGGCGGTGGTGCTGCTCGGCGGCATCCTGATCATCCTGCTCCGGCCGTCCCCGTCCACCCGCGGTTACCTGGACCCGGGGAACACCGGCCAGCAGGGCACCCACGCCCTGGCCGCCCTGCTGGCCGGGCGCGGCCAGCCGCTGTCCCGGGTGACCAGCCTCCCGGCGGCGCGCGAGGCGGTGGCCGGCCAGGCCGCCACGCTGGTCGTCACCAGCCCGTACCTGCTCACGCGGGGCCAGCTCGGCGCGCTGGCCCGGCTGCCCGGCGACCTGCTGGTGGTGGAACCGGACAGCGCCGTGCTGAGTGCGCTCGGCGGGCGGGTCACGGTGGCCGGGGCGGCTCCCCCGGGCACCGCCACCCCGGACTGTGACCTGGCCGCTGCCCGCGCGGCCGGGCCGGCCCGGATGGGCGGGGTGCTGCTGCAGGTCCGCGGGCCGGGCACCGGGCGCTGCTATCCGGTGAACGGCCACCCTTCGCTGGTCCGGTACACCGCAGGCGGCCGGACGGTCACCCTGCTGGGCAGCGGTGCGCCGCTGACAAACCGCTACCTGGCCAGCGGCGGCGACGCGGCGCTGGCACTGAACCTGCTCCGTGGCCGCCCGCGGGTCGCCTGGCTGGTGCCCGGGCCCCCGCCGGCCGTGGCCGCCGGTGAGAAATCCCTGTTCCAGGAGATTCCCGGCCCGGCGTACCTGGTCGCGCTGCAGCTCTTCATCGCCGCCGGGCTGACCGCCGGGTGGCGGGCCCGGCGGCTCGGGCCGCTGGTCGCCGAACCGCTTCCGGTGGTGATCCGGGCCTCGGAGACCGTGGAGGGGCACGGGCGACTGTACCGGTCCCGCCGCTCCCGGGCCCGGGCCGCGGCGGTGCTGCGCGCCGCGGCCCGGTACCGGATCAGCGCCCGGCTGGCGCTGCCGCCGGACCTGGAGCCGGAAGCGGCCTGCGCCGCGATAGCCGACCGGACCGGCCGCGACCGCGCCGGGATACGGGCAGTCTTGTTCGGGCCGGATCCACGGGATGACGCGGCGCTCGTCACGCTGGGCCGGGACATCGATCGTCTGGAAGGGGAGGTACGGACGCCGTGACCGCCGAGTACCCAATGGCGGGGAGCCCAGGGGGGCCGCCTCCCAGGGTGTCCGCAGGCCAGGGCGGCCCCGTCGCAGGCCAGGCCGGGGCCGCCGCAGGCGGGTTCCCGCCTCGCGGGCGGATGGCGGGGGACTCCGGGGCCGCGGACGTCGGGCGGGCGGCACTGGAAGCGGTCCGCGCCGAGGTCGGCAAGGCCGTCATCGGCCAGGATCCGATCCTCACCGGCCTGGTCATCTGCCTGCTGTGCCGGGGCCACGCGCTGCTGGAGGGCGTCCCGGGAGTGGCCAAGACCCTGCTGGTGCGCTCCCTGGCCGCGGCCCTGTCGCTGCGCAGTACCCGGGTGCAGTTCACCCCGGACCTGATGCCCGGCGACGTGACCGGCTCGCTGATTTACGACGCGAAGACCGCGCTGTTCCAGTTCCGGGAAGGCCCGGTGTTCACCAACCTGCTGCTGGCCGACGAGATCAACCGGACCCCGCCGAAGACCCAGGCCGCACTGCTGGAGGCGATGGAGGAGCGGCAGGTGTCCGTGGAAGGCGCTCCCCGGCCGCTGCCCGAGCCGTTCTGCGTGGCCGCCACCCAGAACCCGATCGAGTACGAGGGGACCTACCCGCTGCCGGAGGCCCAGCTGGACCGGTTCCTGGTCAAGCTCAGCGTCACGCTGCCGGAGCGGGACGAGGAGATCGGCATTCTGGCCCGGCACGCGGCCGGTTTCGACCCGGCGGACCTGGCCGCGACCGGGATCCGGCCGGTCGCCGGGCCCGCTGACCTGGCGGCGGCCAGCGGCGCCGTTCGCCAGGTCCGGGTAGGCCCGGAGGTGGCCGGTTACATCGTGGACCTGTGCCGGGCCACCCGGCAGTCACCGTCCCTGCGCCTCGGCGTGTCCCCGCGCGGCGCGACCGCGCTGCAGGCCACCAGCCGGGCCTGGGCCTGGCTGGCCGGCCGGGACTACGTGACTCCCGACGACGTGAAGGCGCTGGCCCGGCCGACCTTGCGGCACCGGATCCAGCTCCGCCCGGAGGCGGAGATGGAAGGGGCCGTGCCCGACGGGGTGCTGGACGGGGTGCTCGCCAGCGTGCCGGTGCCGCGGTGAGCCCGGGCCCATGGCGCTGACCGGCCGGGCGGGCGCGGCAGCGCTGGGCGGCGCGCTGGTCGTGCTGGCCGTCCGCACGGGCGGCGCACTGCTGGCCGTCAACGGCGTGCTGCTCGCGGCGATCGCCGCCGACCTGCTGCTGGCCGCGCCGGTTAGCGGGCTGCAGGTCACCCGGGCCGGGGCCGGCCAGGCGCTGCTCGGCGAGACGGCCGCGGTGACCGTCACCGTCCGCAACACCGCCCGGCGCCCGCTGCGGGCCGCGGTCCGGCCCACCTGGCAGCCGAGCGCTCACGCCACGCCGCACCATTTCCGCGTGCGGCTGCCCCCGGGCGGCGAGGTCACCCTGACCACGGCCCTCGCCCCGGACCGCCGCGGCGAGAAGACCTCCCCGGCGGTCGTGGTCCGCTCGTTCGGCCCCTGCGGGCTGGCCGCCCGCCAGGACTCCCGGCCGGCCGCGTGGTCGGTGCGGGTGCTGCCGCCGTTCCGCAGCCGCCGCCACCTGGCGGCGAAGCTGTCCCAGCTCCGCCAGCTCGACGGGCAGCACCGCACGCTGCTGCGCGGCCCGGGCACCGAGTTCGACTCGCTGCGCGAGTACGTGGTCGGCGACGATGTCCGGTCGATCGACTGGCGGGCCGTGGCCCGGCGCGGCGACGTCGTGGTGCGCACCTGGCGGCCGGAACGCGACCGGCGGCTGCTGGTCGTGCTGGACACCGGCCGGACCTCGGCCGGCCGGGTGGCCGGCATCCCCCGGCTGGACGCGGCGATGGACGCCACGCTGCTGCTCACCGCGCTGGCGGCGCGGGCCGGCGACCGGGTCGACCTGATCGCGTTCGACCGGCGGCTGCGGGCCCGGGTGCTCGGCGTGCCCGGCCCGTCGGTACTGGCCGCGGTCACCGCGGCGATGGCTCCGCTGGAGTCCGCGCTGACCGAGACGGATGCTGCCGGGCTGGCCAGCGCGGTGGCGGCGGTGGCCCGGCACCGCACCCTGATCGTGCTGTTCACCGACCTGAACCCGACGGTGATCGAGGGCAGCCTGCTCCCCGCGCTCCGCGCGCTCGCGGCCCGGAACCGGCTGATGATAGCTTCGGTGGCCGATCCCCGGCTGGCCCAGATGGCCGCCGCCCGGGACAGCGCAGCCGACCTCTACGACGCGGCCGCGGCCGAGGTGGCGCTGGCTGAACGGCAGCGGATCGCCACGGTGCTCCGGCGGCGGGGCGTGCAGGTGGTGGAGGCCCCGCCGGACCGGTTGCCGCCCGCGCTGGCCGACGCCTACCTCGCTCTCAAGGCGGCCGGGCAATTGTGACCTGGGCAGGTGTGACCCAGGCAGGTGTGACCCAGGCAGGTGTGACCCAGGCAGTTGTGGCCTGGGCAGTTGTGACCCGGCCGCCGCTGGGCCCGCGCCGCGGCCTCTGCTGGACGCGTGATTCCAGGGCTCCGGGGATCGCAGCATCAGCCCAGATCGATAGTCAGCCCTGGCGTGGCGATGTCAAGGTCCACGGTGTGACCCCGCTGAGCGGCGGCGTAAGCAGCCGATGGAGCCGTGCCGGGCCACAGGTGGGTGAGCACGAGCCTCCTGGCGCCGGCTTCGGCGGCATACTCGCCGGCCTGGCGTGCCGTTAACAGGTAGGGGGCATCTTGCGCCGGCCGTACCTGGCCGGGGAAGGTGGCCTCGGCCAGCAGCACGTCGGCGTCGCGAGCCATGACGGCGATGTCGGGGCTTGGCCCGGTGTCGCCGGTGTAGGCGAGCACCTGGCCAGCTGCGGTCAGCCTCATGCCCGCGTTGGGCACGAAATGCGGCAGCGCCCAGGTGTCCACCTGGAACGGGCCGACTTCGAACCCGTGCCCGGCGGTGAACTCATGAAGTGTGTAAGCGCCGGCGAGCATGCGCGGATTGTCAAGTGCGAGGACGGCGTCCATAGCTCCCGGCAGCGTGTGCACGGGCAGTGCTGACGGCGGGGCCTCCCCCAGTGCCCGTGCTCTCAGCAGGGGGTTCAGGTCGGCGCAATGGTCGGGGTGACCGTGGCTCGTCAGCACCGCGTCAACCTGTTCCGCGGCGGTGTGGCTGAGCAGTTGCGGGAGTGTCGCGTAACCCGGATCCAGCAGCAGGCAGAAGCCTTCGTGCTCGACCAGGTACCCGCTGCAGGCCTGGCCCGCCGCGGGCCAGGCGCCACAGCCACCGAGAACTGTGATCTTCAAAAGCCGGGCCTTTCTGACACAGCGCTCAGCCCGCCACCGGGGCCGCGTCCGGGGCGTGTTCCATGTCCGCGGTCGCACCGGCCACCACGGCCCGGCGGCCGAGCACGATCACATAGCCGAGGAACGCCGCCTCCGCCGCCGCACCGATACCGATCCGGGCCCAGGATGGCAGCGGGGACGGGGTCACGAAGGCCTCGATGAGCCCGGACACCAGCAGCACCACGATCAGCCCCAGGGCGATGGTGAGCGAGGACCGGCCTTCCTCGGCCAGGGCCCGGCCGCGGGGCCGCGGGCCCGGATCGATGATGCACCAGCCGAGCCGCAGCCCGGTCGCCGCGGCCAGGAACACCGCGCTGAGCTCCAGCAGCCCATGCGGCAGGATCAGGCTGAAGAACAGCAACCCCTTGCCGTGCGCCACCATGAGGCCGCCCTCCACACCGGCGTTCGCCGCATTGACGAACAGGACGACGAGCGTAGGCAGGCCGAGGACGATCCCGAAGATCAGCGTCTGTGCGGCGACCCAGACGTTGTTGGTCCACACCTTGGCGGCGAACGAGGTGGCCGCGTACTGCGAGTAGTACTGCTGGAACTGGTGATTCACCAGCTGCCGGACCTCGGAACCGGGCAGCAGCGCCGCCTGCACGGCGGGGGAACGGGCGACCCACCAGCCAAGGAGCACCCCGACCAGGATTGAGCCGCCGGCCGTGCCCGCCCACCACCACCGGGCGCGGTAGGCCATGGCCGGGAAGGACACCAGGGCGAACCGGGTCACCACGGACCAGGCCGGGGCGTGGGCGCCGGTCACCACCGTACGGGCGTGCGCCACCCGGCCCGCCAGCCGGGCGACCAGAGCGGGGTCGTGCCCGGCGGACCGCAGCGCAGACAGGTGCGTGGTCGCCCGCTGGTACAGCGTCACCAGCTCGTCGACCTCGGGACCGGTGAGCCGCCGACGCCGCCGGACCAGCGCGTCCATCCGGGCCCACTCGGCCTGGTGCGCCGCCACGTACGCCTCGACGTCCACCCATCGAGGTTAGTGGGCTGGCGGTGCGGTCCGCCGGACGGGCGGACGACTAGCCTGGTGCCGGACTCGACGGACATGGGGGCATGCGTGGCCGAGGTGATCACCGGTGAGGCGGTCGTCATCGATGTGCCGTTCGCCCGGTTCCCCAGCCGGGCCGTTGCCCTCGGCATCGACCTGCTGGTGCAGCTGATCCTGCTGACCGCGCTGAGCGGGATCGCCGCCGCGGCCGGGCTGAACGGCGGGCTCGACCCGGCGGCGGTCGCCGCGCTCGCGGTCGCGGTGGCAGCCGGGGTGATCGTCGGGTACCCGGTGGCCTTCGAGACGCTCACCCGGGGCCGGACGCTGGGCAAGCTGGCCATGGGACTGCGGGTGGTCAGCGACGATGGTGGCCCGGAGCGGTTCCGCCAGGCGCTGATGCGCGCGCTGGCGGGCGTGGTGGAGATCTGGGCGACGTTCGGCTTCCTGGCCCTGGTCACCTCGCTGCTGTCGCGCAGTAGCAAACGGCTCGGCGACATCTTCGCCGGGACGTTCGTGATCACCGTGCGGCTGCCCCGGCAGCCCGCCGCCACCGCCCCGCTGTCCGCGCTGCCGCCAGCCCTGGCCGGGTGGGCGGCGACCCTGGAACTGTCCGGGCTCAGCGACGCCACCGCCGAGACCGCTCGTCAGTACCTGAGCCGGTACTACGAGCTCACCCCGGCGGCCCGGGCGCAGTTCGGGCAACGGATCGCGGCCCAGGTCGCCCGGCAGGTCAGTCCCGCCCCGCCGCCCGGCACCGCGCCGCCCGACTACCTGAGCGCGGTGCTGGCCGAGCGGCGCGGGCGGGCCGAGGCTAGCCTGGCCGGGCCTGCCCCCCCGCCCCCCCCGGCCCCCCCGGCCCCCCCGGCCGCGACGGCCGCGACGGCCGCGACGACCGCGGCCCGGGCGGCGGCGGCCGGGCCGGAGCCGCCGCCCGCCGGGCCGGGCCGCCCGCCCGCCGGGCCGCCAGCGGCCGGCCCGGAGCGGCCAGGAGGGTTCCACCCGCCCCGATGACCAGGCCACCCGGCTGATGGCGCGCCCGATGAGGAGCAGACTGCCTGCGCGGCGCTGGCGGCAGATCGCCGTCATCGCCGTCGTGGTGGCCGGGCTGGCCGTCATCATCGTCGCGAACCGGCACATCCTCGCCCAGTCGCTGCGCACGCTGGCCCATCTCGACTGGCGCTGGGTGCTGGCCGCGCTCGCCGCCGAGGCGGTGTCCCTGGCGACCTTCGGGATCAAGCGGACGATTCTGCTCCGGGCCGAGGGCGACCCGGCCACCCTCGGCTCGGTGACCGCGATCACCTACGCGGGCAACGCGCTGTCCATGGCGGTGCCGTTCGCCGGCGCGCAACTGGCTGCCGTCTACTCCTACCGCCAGCTGCGCGGCCGGGGCCTGGGTTCGGCCATCACCAGCTGGGCGCTGGCCGTGTCGGCCATCGTGTCGTCGTCCGCGCTGGCCCTGGTGCTGCTGGCCGGGGCGCTGCTGGGCGGCCAGCCCGCGGCGACCGTCGCTGGCCTGATCGCCGCCCTGGCGTTCCTCCTCCCCGGGGTGGCCGTGCTGCTGGCGCTGCGCTACCAGGCCGTCCGGGCCTGGATCCACCGGGTCGCCGCCCGGGTGCTGCGGCCGCTGCACCGCCGGCTGCACCGGGGCTGGACCGACCCGGACGCGCTGGAGGAATTCCTGGACCGGGTGGCCAGCATCAGCCTGCCCGGATGGCGCTACGCCGCGGTGTTCGGCCTGGCGCTGCTGAACTGGCTGGCCGACTGCGGCTGCCTGGCCTGCTCGATCCTGGCCACCGGGCAGCCGGTGCCCTGGCACGGGCTGCTGCTGGCCTACGGCGCGGCGGCGGCGGTGGGCAGTTCAGGCCTGTCGCCGGGCGGCTTCGCGGCGGTGGAGATCGCGCTGACCGCGGCGCTGACCGCGGCCGGGATGACCGTGTCAGCCGCGCTGGCCGCCGCGATCGCCTACCGGCTGATGAGCTTCTGGCTGATCCTGCTGGGCGGTGGCATCTCGCTCCTCGTGCTGAGCCGCCGGGCCGCGGCCGATCCGGGCGCCCCACCGCCCCACCCCGAGCCCGTCACCGGCGGCCGCGACGCACCCCACTTAGCCGCGCCGCGGCCGCCTCCGGGCCGTCCGGCCCTGGGCCAGACATCACCACCGCAGGACACTGGCTGGTGCGGAAGGCGGCGCGATGGCGGAGACGTACCACGCCGGCCCGGGCAGCCGCCCGGTGAACCGGATCTTCCTGACCATGACGGGGCTGGGCCTGGGGCTTCCTGCCGCCGGGTGCTCACCGTCCGGGGCCGGAAGACCGGCAGGCTCTGCCGCACCCCCGGCGGTGCGGGTGGTGCGCCGGTACCTGACCGAGATCCGGGTCGTCCGGGCCTATTTCGGCGCCGCGCCGGACCCCCCAGACCCGCTCATCGCCGCGGAACTGCCCCGGCACCCGGTGCTCCGGCTCTCCCCGCTCCCCCTGAGCTGTGGCGGCCTGCGCCCGGCTACTGCCAGGCGTCGAGGTAGTCCCGCTGGGCCCGGGTGAGCTCGTCGATCTCGGTGCCGGTGGCGGCCAGCGCCAGCCGGGCCACCTCGTCCTCGATGTCGCCCGGCACCCGGTGGACGCCGGGCAGCAGCCCGGCGTGGTCGCGGGCCAGCCAGGCGAGGACCAGGGCCTGCCCGGCGAAGGTCACGTCCATCACCGCGGCCGGGTTGCCCTCCGCCGCGACCAGGTTGACGATCCGGCCCTCGGCCAGCAGCAGCAGTCGGCGCCCATCGGCGAGCAGGTACTCGTCGGCGTGCGGCGCCGCGTCGCGCTCCACGGCGACGGCCAGGTCCGCCAGTGCCTGCACGTCGATCTCCACATCGAAGTGGCCGGCGTTGGCCAGGATGGCACCGTCCCGCATGACGGCCAGGTGCGCGGCGGTGATCACGTCGCGGGCACCGGTCGCGGTGATGAACAGCTCACCGAGCGGCGCCGCGGCGGCCATCGGCAGCACCCGGTACCCCTGCATCATCGCGTCGAGGGCCCGGACCGGGCTCACTTCGGTGACGATCACCTGGGCGCCCAGGCCACGGGCCCGCTGCGCGATGCCGCGACCGCACCAGCCGTACCCGGCGACGACCACGGTCCGCCCGGCCAGCAGCATGTTGGTGGCCCGCAGGATGCCGTCCAGGGTGGACTGGCCGGTGCCGTGCATGCTCTCCAGCATCAGCCGGGTGCCGGTCGCGTCGGCCGCGGCCACCGGGAACGCCAGCGTTCCCTCGCTGGCCATCCGGCGCAGCCGGATCACCCCCGCCGTGGTGGACTCGACCCCGCCGGCCACTTTGCCCAGCAGGTCGGGCCGCTGCTCGTGCAGGGCCTCCACCAGGTCGCCGCCGTCGTCGGTGACCAGGTCCGGCCCGGCATCGAGGACCCGCTGGATGTGTTCCGCGTACCCGGTGCGGTCGGCGCCGGCCCGGGCGTACACCACCGCCGCCCCGCTGGCCTGCAGCGCGGCCGCGATGTCATCCTGGGTGGACAGCGGGTTCGACGCGGCCAGGAACACCTCCGCGCCGCCCGCCCGCAGCACCCGGACCAGGACCGCGGTCTCCGCGGTCACGTGCAGGCAGGCGGCCACCCGCCGGCCAGCCAGCGGCCGCTGCGCGGCGAACCGCGCGGTGATACCGCGCAGCACCGGCATGGACCGCTCCGCCCAGCCGATCCGGGCGAGCCCGGCGGCGGCCAGCCCGGGCTCGGCGATGTCGCCGGGGGCCGGGCCGGGCCGCTCGCTCATCGGGTCACCCGCACGGTCAGTAGCGGTAGTGGTCCGGCTTGTACGGGCCCTCCACCGGGACGCCGATGTAGCCGGCCTGCTCCTTGCTCAGCTCGGTCAGCCGCACCCCGAGCGCGTCCAGGTGCAGCCGGGCCACCTTCTCGTCCAGGTGCTTGGGCAGCGTGTGCACCCCGACCGGGTACTCCCCGGCCTTGGTGAACAGCTCGATCTGGGCGATCACCTGGTTGGTGAACGAGTTGGACATCACGAAGCTCGGGTGGCCGGTGGCGTTGCCCAGGTTGAGCAGCCGCCCCTCGGACAGCACGATGATCGCGTGGCCGTCGCGGAACTGCCACTCGTCCACCTGGGGCTTGATCGTGATCCGGCGGATGCCGGGGATCCGGGCCAGCCCGGCCATGTCGATCTCGTTGTCGAAATGACCGATGTTGCCGACGATCGCCTGGTGCTTCATCCGGCTCATCTGCCCGGCCGTGATGACGTTACGGTTGCCGGTGGCGCTGACGAAGATGTCCGCCGAGGCGGCCACGTCGTCGAGCCGGGCCACCTGGTAGCCGTCCATGGCCGCCTGCAGCGCGCAGATGGGGTCGATCTCGGTGACGATGACCCGGGCGCCCTGGCCGCGCAGCGACTGCGCGCAGCCCTTGCCCACGTCGCCGTAACCGCAGACGACCGCGACCTTGCCGCCGATCAGCACGTCGGTGGCCCGCTTGATGCCGTCGATGAGCGAGTGACGGCAACCGTACACGTTGTCGAACTTGGACTTGGTCACCGAGTCGTTCACGTTGATCGCCGGGAACGCCAGCGTGCCGTCCCTGGCCATCTCATACAGCCGGTGCACGCCGGTGGTGGTCTCCTCGGTCACCCCGCGGATCCCCTCCACCATGACCGTGAACCGGTCGCCCTGCTCGGCCAGGGACCGGCGCAGCACGTCCAGGACGACCTTCCACTCCTCCGCATCATCCCCGGCCGCGGACGGGACAGCGCCGGCCCTCTCGTACTCGGCGCCCTTGTGCACGAGCAGGGTGGCGTCACCGCCGTCATCCAGGATCATGTTCGGGCCGCTCTCGCCCGGCCAGGTCAGCGCCTGCTCCGTGCACCACCAGTACTCCTCCAGGGTCTCGCCCTTCCAGGCGAACACCGGGATGCCCTTGGGGTCCTCGGGAGTCCCGCCGGGCCCAACCGCGATCGCCGCGGCCGCGTGGTCCTGGGTGGAGAAAATGTTGCAGCTGGCCCACCGGACCTGGGCGCCCAGCGCGGCCAGGGTCTCGATCAGGACCGCGGTCTGGATCGTCATGTGCAGGGAGCCGGTGACCCGGGCACCGCGCAGCGGCTGCGCGGCCGCGTACTCCTCCCGCACGGCCATGAGGCCCGGCATCTCGTGCTCCGCCAGGCGGATCTCTTTGCGCCCGAAGTCCGCGAGCGAGAGGTCGGCGACCTTGAACGGCAGGGATTCGGCGGGCATGTCACTCCTCGGCTGGGTGGTGTCGGCCGGCCCGGCCGATGGTCGCTGGCCTGCTGCGGGCCGGGCACGACGACCACCGTATGCCACTCGCGTCCGGGGGCGCACGCTCTGGGCGGCGTTCTTGACAAAAGAATGTTAGATTCGTCAGATGCGGATCTCGGAGGCGGCTCAACGGCTCGGCCTGTCGCCCCGGATGCTGCGCTACCGCGAGTCGCTTGGCCTGCTGCCCGCCGCCCGCGAGCCGGGGCCTGGGCCGACGATCCGCCCGGATGTCCTCCGCGGTGCCCAGGCCGCCGGCCCGCGTCCTTCTCCCGGGCCGGCCCCGCCGGGCGGCACCAGCACGCAGGCCGGCCGGCCGGGCAGGCCCGCGCCGGGGGGCACACCGGATGAGCGCGCGGTGACGGGCCGGCCCGGGCCGCGCGCGGCCACGGGCAGCGTGGGCTCCGCGGCTCGGCCGCCCGTCACCCGGCGCCGGGCCACGCACGGCCCAGCGCACCGGCAGTTCGATGCGGACGATCTTGCCGTCGCGGCACTGGCCCTGGACCTGGAGCGGCGGCTGGACGTGAGCCCGGCCGAACTGTCGTTCGGTATCCGGGTGCTCGCCGAGCCCACCGTCCGCGCCCAGGTCGCGGGGCTGGCCCGGCAACTGGGACGGATCCCGGCCACGCCGGGCCGGGCCCTGGACTTCGAGCAGGAGCGGGCCCTCCGGCTGCTGGGCAGGCACCAGCCACGCCGCGCTGCCGCGGTGAGCCGGGACCCACAACTCCCATGACCGCCACTCAAGCCATGTCACCCGCGTTGTGCGGTGGGTTCAGACCAAATAGAGCCACCAACTCACCACATAGCCGCGGAGTGGCCAGCGGCCGGCGTTCTGGCCACATAAAGGCGCCAGCTTGGCAGCAACACCCAAGCAGCAACTCGGCAAACCATGGAGCACCGCGCAGGCCAGCCGCCCCAGCCCGGGGCAGGCCAGCCGCCCCAGCCCGGGGCCGGCGCAGCGGCGGGGGCGGCGGCGGACGGCACGGATCGCCGGGTCGGTGGCGTCCGCCCGCGAGGCGCGGTAGATGTCCGGCTCGAGGTAGATGATCTCGGCAATGGGGACGGCGCGACGGACCCGGCGTTCGGCCGCGTCGATGCCGGCCGCCACGAGCGCGGCGCTGTCCGCGCCGCTGATCGCGATCTTGGCCGCGACCAGCAGGCTCTCCGGGCCCATGTGCAGCGTCCGCAGGTGGATGACGCAGTTCACCTCGGGGCCGTCCTCCAGCGCGGCCACAATGGCCCGCTCCGTCTCGGCGCTGGCCGATTCGCCGATCAGCAGGCTTTTCATCTCCACCGCCAGCACGGCGGCGACGCAGCCGAGCAGCACCCCGATGGCGACCGACCCGGCGCCGTCCCACGCGCCGTTCCCGGTGACCGCGGCCAGCGTCACCCCCGCCGTGGCGAACACCAGCCCGGCCAGCGCGGCCACGTCCTCCAGCAGGATGGCAGGCAGTTCCGGCGCCTTGGCCCGGCGGATGAAGGCGGCCCAGTTGTTCTGGCCGCGGGCCTCCCTGCTTTCGCGCACCGCGGTGCGCAGCGAGAAGCTCTCCAGGCAGATCGCGATGCCGAGCACGACGAAGGCCACCGCCGGAGACTGGATCTTCTCCGGGCTGAGGATCTTGTGGATGCCTTCGTACAGCGAGAACACCGCGCCCACGGTGAACAGCACCACCGCGACCACGAAGGCGTAGAAATACCGTTCCCGGCCGAACCCGAACGGGTGTTCCTCGGTCTGCGCCCGCCGGGCCCGGTGGCGGCCGATCAGCAGCAGCGCCTGGTTGCCGCTGTCCGCCAGGGAGTGCGCCGACTCGGCCAGCATGGACGTCGAGCCGGTGAGCACGAACGCGACCAGTTTGGTGGCCGCGATCCCCAGGTTCGCGCCCAGCGCGGCCAGCACGGCGCGCAGCCCGCCTTCCTGGTGGCCCGTTCCAGCGGGCTTGGCCTCGGCCCGCGACACT
The DNA here is from genome assembly GCA_963837515.1 of uncultured Actinomycetes bacterium. GTDB lineage: Bacteria > Actinomycetota > Actinomycetes > Streptosporangiales > Streptosporangiaceae > RYN-230. Next base: position 561,338 of record CAWINT010000002.1, on the reverse strand, counting down.
TACGCGATCCTCTCCTTGAGGTCGCCGATCACAGCCACCGGACCCGGGTCCAGGCCGCAGGCGATGCCGAGGTAGACGGCGGCGTAGTCGGTCAGCTGCACCAGGCTGGCCAGCCGTTCCAGCGGCCGTTCCCCCTCGGCGGTGAGCTCGGTCACCTCGATGCCGCGCTGCACGGCCAGCTCCGCCGACGCCGCGCGCCTGCGGGCCACCTGAGGGTGCTCCTGGCTGTCGGCCAGGATGACCAGGCGCAACGGCACCGCAGGCCGTGGCTGTTCCTCGGCGTAGTTCACCGGGCCGCTAGCCGGCCACGGCGCGAACGGCCCGTCGAACGTCACCACCTGGTTGTGGTTGACCTCAGGAAGCATTCCGTGCACCGCCGGGTATTTCGCGTCCTCGTTGAGCTGGCCGGCGAACCGGCTGGCGGCCACCCCGGCCAGCGGGGAGCTCCCCCAGATCATCGGCAGCACGCCGGCCAGGTCCAAGGCCAGGGACTTGGCCGGGTTGACGAACGACTCGCTGTCCGGGCGGCACAGGTGCGACACCCGCTCCAGGGTGGTGGCGACCGCCTCGTACCCCTCCGCGGTGACCGTGACCAGACCAAGCCGTTCCGCGATCACCAGCAACGGTACGGACAGGCCCCACAGGCTGGCCCGCAGCCGGCCGGCCCGCTGGATGGGGATGAACGGCGCCCGGGCCCGCTCGGCCAGCACCGCCAGCGGAGAGCCGGGGTCGCCGGCCGCCGCCAGCGGGCAGCCGCGCCGCACTGCCTCGGCCGCCACCGCCAGCGTCTCCTCGGCCGCACCCGAACTCGATACGGCGAGAACCAGGTCGGCCGCGCCCACCCAGCCGGGCAGCTGATAGTCGTGCTGGGCGATGACCTGGGTGGCGCACCGGGTGCCGCACACCGCGGCCAGCACCTCGCCGGCCATCCCCGAGCCGCCCATCCCGCAGGCCACCACCGCCCGGGGCCGCCCGGCCGAGATAACCGCGCTCAGGTCGGTCTCCTGAGTGGCCCGCAGCGCGGTCCGCACGTCGGCCGCCGCTGCGGCCACCTGGCGGAGCATCCCGCTCGGGTCGCCCTCCTCCAGCGCGGCCGGTTCGTCCAGGCGCTGTTCGGCGGGGAGGGTCACGCAGGCTGCCCGCGCCGCCGGGCCTCATCCACCAGCAGCACCGGGATGTCGTCGCGGACCGGGTAGGCCAGGCCGCAGTGCTCGCCCGTGCAGACGAGTTCGCTCGCGGCCTCGTCAGGCCGCAGCGGCGCGTGGCACTGCGGGCAGGCCAGGATGTCGAGCAGCCAGTCGTCGATCTTCAAGGGGGTTCTCCCGGTGTGCGGTTGTCAGGACCTCACCGCGCGCCCGGCGACCGGGCCGGCCCCGCCTGGCCGGTCAGCCCGGCTGACCGCGGACCATGCCCAGCACCTCGTCGCGCAGCCTGAGCATAGTGCCCTCGTCCGCGGCCTCGGCGTTGAGGCGCAGCAGCGGTTCGGTGTTCGACGGGCGCAGGTTGAACCACCAATCCTGGCTGCTGATGGTCAGGCCGTCGAGGTCGTCGGCGCTGACCCCGGGCCGCCCGGCGAATTCGGCCCGGACCCGGGCGGTGGTGCCCGCCTGATCGGCAACCTCGCTGTTGATCTCCCCCGACGCGACGTACCGCGCATAGGCCGCCAGCAGCGCGGACAGCGGCGCGTCCTGGGTGCCGAGGGCGGCCAGCACGTGCAACCCGGCGAGCATGCCGGAGTCGGCGAACCAGAAGTCGCGGAAGTAGAAATGCCCGGAGTGCTCGCCGCCGAACACGGCGCCGGTCTCGGCCATCCGCGCCTTGATGAACGAGTGCCCGACGCGGGTGCGCACCGGCACGCCGCCGTGCTCGGTGATGATCTCCGGGACCGCGCGCGAGGTGATCAGGTTGTGGATCACGGTGGCGCCGGGCTCGCGGGCCAGTTCGCGGGCCGCGATGAGCCCAGTGAGCACCGAAGGGGAGACGATGCGCCCACGCTCGTCGATGACGAAGCAGCGGTCCGCGTCCCCGTCGAAGGCGAGGCCGATGTCGGCGCCCGTGCTGAGGACCGCCCGCTGCAGGTCCCGCAGGTTCTCCGGGTCGATCGGGTTCGCCTCGTGGTTGGGGAACGTCCCGTCCAGGTCGAAGAACAGCGGCACGAGGGTGATAGGCAGCCCCTCGAAGACCTGGGGCACGGTATGCCCGGCCATCCCGTTGCCCGCGTCCACGACCACGGTGAGCGGCCGGATGGCCGACAGATCGACCAGCGTCTTGAGGTGCTGTGCATAGCCGCTGAGCAGGTCACGGTGGCTGATGACCCCGGGAGTGCCCTGCGGGGCCAGGCCGGCCGCGGCCAGGTCGCGGATCTCGGTGAGCCCGGTGTCCGCGCCGACCGGCCGGGCGCCGGAGCGGCACATCTTGATCCCGTTGTACTTGGCCGGGTTGTGGCTGGCGGTGATCATCGCGCCGGGCACGCCGAGGCTGCCGCTGGCGTAGTAGAGCATGTCCGTGGAGCCGAGGCCGCCCTCGATGACGCCGGCGCCCTGGCTGGCCGCACCCCGGCCGAACGCCTCGGCCAGGGGCGGCGAGGACGTGCGCATGTCATGCACGGTCACGATGCTGCGGGCCTCGGTGAGCCGGGCGAACGCCGCACCGACCGACTCGGCGACCTGCTCGTCCAGTTGATCAGGGACGATCCCGCGGACGTCGTAGGCCTTGAAGATCTTCTCGTAGTCGCCCACTGAGGCTCTGCCTTCCTGCCGGGGTGGCCAGCCCACCAGCCGGCTCATCACTCTCTGGCCGCTGCGCGCGCGGCGGGCGTGCGGCGGTAGCCGCGTCAGGCCCGCCGGGGGTGGCCTGACGCAACGCCAATGACAATGCCGTGACCGGCGGCGCGCTGCATGCTGGTTTGTCGGAAGTTGGCACACCCGCGGAGCCCGTGCCCTCGCCCGGCAGCCGACCCGCACCCGTACCCGGCCTCCGAGCCTACCGGCCCGGCCCGGACCGCCCGGCCAGGCTCAGCGGGCCGGGTCAGCTCATCGGATCGCGGCTGTCGGGGGCGGAACGCAGCACCCGCAGGTGGCCACGCCGGCTCACTTCGACACCCTGGCCGACGGGCTCCCCCGGCGGCGGCAGGGCGGCCTCGCGGACCGCGTTGGCCAGCGCTTCGAGGTCATCAGCCTCCGGCACCACGGGGTCCACCGGCAGCCGGACGACCTCCCAGCCGCGCGGCGCGGTCAGCCGGTCGGCGTGCGCGGCGCAGAGGTCGTAGCAGTGCGGCTCCACGTACGCGGCCAGCGGCCCCAGCACGGCGGTGGAGTCGCGGTACACGTACGTGAGCGTGTACACAGCAGGATGCTTGCACGCCGGCCGGGAACAGCGGCGCGGGCTCACCAGAGCATCCTGGGAACGGCGCCGGAGCGGGTCGTGGCGTGCCGCGGCGACCGGTGGGGAGGGGGGTCGCATGCAACGCTCACAACGGCAGACCGTACCTACCCGCGGGCGGTAACGCCACCACCCGGGGCACACTGCGCGATCGTGTCTTGCCGCGGGGGCGCGGCGCGGGCGGCCCGGCGTGCTCGCTGCCCCCCGGCGGGCCACGGGCGCTACGCTCAGCAACTGTGCGGACCGGCGAAGGCGACGGCGCAGGGCGCCGCCCGGCGATCAGACGGCGGGACCGACACGGGCGCGGGCTGCGCGGCGTGCTGGCCCCGCCGGACGTGCCGCTGCACCGGAGCCGTTCGGAACGGTTCGACGAGCTGATCCTGGAGGCCGTGGCCCGGCTGGAGTCCCGCTGGGAGGCGCAGCTGTCCGGGGTGGAATTCGCGGTGGAGGAGATCCCCCGCGCGGCCCAGCCGGGGATGCTCCCGGAGACGGTACCGCTCTCCCGGCTCGACCCCGGCGCCCCCGGGAGCCAGCCCGGCGGGACGGCCCGGCCGCCCCGCATCGTGGTCTACCGGCGGCCGCTGGCCGCGCGGGCGGACAGCGAGGAAGAACTTAGCGAGCTGATCTTCCAGGTCGTGGTCGAGGAGTTCGCCCGGCTGCTCGGCCTCGACCCGGAGGAGATCGATCCCGGCTACGACGCGGACGAGTGACCGCCGCGGCGAGCGCGCCTGCCCGCTGGTCAGGGCGTACGCGGAGGTAGCCGGTTGGTCCGCCAGGCGCTTGTGGTCGCGCTGGTCCAGGAGTCTCGCCAGCTGGCGGTCCCGGTTTGGCCTTCCGGTAGTTCCCGCCACTACGGGCGATCGCACGCAACAGGCGGACTTCGTCACGGCGGCGCCCCCGGCCGGCATCCGTAAAGACGGTCCCCGGGCAGCTTCAAGGTCCTGCCCCGCACGTGCAGGGGCGGAGCAGCCACCTGAACGGGCGCTCAGGGCCCGGTGGTGATCTGCGCGCTTCGTACGGCCGGCAGCGGGACCGTGGTGAGGGCACTGACGACCGGCTGCAGGGCCTGCAGCGCGCCGCCAGCGCCGTTGCCGGTAACCACCCGGCCCGCATAGACCGGCCCCGACCCGGCGGAGGGGGTGATCACGAGGGCGAACGGGGCTCCGCGCGGGGCTCCAGGTACCGCCTGGAGCTGGACGACGGTGCTGCTGCGCGCGCCGACCCGGACCACCTGGGCCGCCCGGTGGGCCGACCCGCCGGTCCCCGCGATCTGGGCCACGGTCACCCGCGCCGCGGACAGCGGCGCGGACAGCACGAGCGCCGATGAACGTGCCGGGCCGGTCACGTTGTCGGCGACCACGCCCTGTTCCTCGATGGCCGGAGCGGCCGCGGTGAAGGACCCTGGTGAACCGCCGCCGCCACCGGGGATCAGCATCGACGCGGTGACGGGCGTGTTGGCGGTCAGCCGGAGCGCGGCCGGTATCCCAGACAGTGAGGGCAGCGTGACCTCCGCGGCGCTGCCCGCGGGCAGGTCGATGCCGCTGGTCCCGGTGGGCTGGTAGCTGCCCCGCGAGGTGACCGCGGTCACCTGCACGGTCGCGTCCTTGCCGCCGGGCACCGCCACGTACAGCTGCCGGCTGCCGGCCAGGGCGGGCAGCCCCGGGATGACCAGGTGGGTGGCGGGCGGCTGGGCGGGCGGCAGCCAGGCTCCCGGGCCGCCGCGGCTGCTCTCCTGGACGGCCGCGGCCACCTGGCCGACGCTGGTCCGCACGTGCAGGGTGACGGCCCGGGAATTGCGGAGTGCGGCCGCGAGAGACTGGACGATCATGCCGTGCGGTGGCACGGTGATCCCGGCATCGGTGGTCTGCTGCAGCGGGCCGGCGTCGGTGAAGACGTCCACTTCCGCGTCGGCCGCCTGGCTGCCGGGATTCATCAGGTAGAGCTGGATCTGCCCCTCCGTGCGCTGGCCGGGGCCGGTGAACCAGAAATCGGTGCCAGGACTGCCGCAGGCGGCGGTGGGAAGCCCGCCCGCGGTCTGCTCCACCTCCAGGCCCTGGGCCAGGGCGCCGGACGCCTGCACGACGACACCGCCTGTCGTGGCCGCGGTCCGGACCCCGCCCGCCGTGGACGGCTGCTGCTGGCCGCCGGCCGACCGGGCGGCCCGGCCGGCGGCCACCGTGGCGAACAACGGGGCGCCCGGCTGGCTGCTGGCCAGCACCTGCGGTCCAGGGACGGCGCTGCCCGCTCCGGCCAGCCGGTTGACGACCAGGCTGGCCCGCTGTGCCGGTCCGCCGTGCGCCGCGAGACCCGGCCCGCTACCCGCCCCGGCGGGCGCGGACATGATGGCGATCCCAGCGCCGGGGCCGGCTGCCGACCCGGGTGCCGGGCAGGCCCGGATCACCGAGGTGACCGGGGCCACCCGTGGCTGCTGCGGCGGCTGCCCGGCCGCGAACGACACGCTGCGGTGCAGCCCGGCCACCCCGTACACAGCCGCGAGCGCGACGACGACCAGCACGGCGGGGAGCGCGGGCAAGGCGGCAGCGCCGCGCGGCTTCCTCACGCGTCATCCTCCCCGGCGTCGGCTGGGTTGCCGCCCGGCCAGGCCACCGGCGCCTCCCCGGGATCGGGGTAGCGGCCCCGCGCCGGGTACCGGCCCGGCGCGTGGTGACCAGCCGTCTCCGGATAACCCGGCGGTTCCGGGTAGCCCGCTGGCTCGGGGTAGCCCGCTCGTTCGGGGTAACCCGCTCGTTCGGGGTAACCCGGCGGATCCGGGTAACTGCCCCGGGCCGGGTAGCCGACCGACTCCCCGGGGCCACCGGATGCCGGGTATCGCGGGGCGGCCGGGTAGTCACCGCGGCCGGAACCGGGTTGGGTCCGGCCATCGCCGGGGCGCGGCGGCGGCAGCGGCGCCAGCCCGCCAGCCACCGTCCGCGGGTCGCCAGCGGCGCCCGGGTCACTTCCGGCCAGCGGGTAACCGGCGGAGTCCGCGTCCTGGCCGGCCGGCGGATAGTCCGCTGACCCCGGGCCGTCCGCGATCGGGTAACCCGCTGCTTGGCGACCGCTCGCGGCCGGGTAGCCAGGAGACCCCGCAGCCCGGCGCGGCGCTGGGTAACCGCCGGGCCCGTAGCTGTCCCGGGGCGGGGGGCCGGCGCTGGCCCGGCGGCCGCGGCCGGCCGGGTATCCCGGCCCGGCAGGGTAGCCCGGCCCGCCAGGGTAGCCCTCCTCATCACGGGCCGGCGGCCGGTCTGCGCCAGCCGCGCCCCGGTAGGCGGCTCCGTCCGGGTAGCCACTGCCCGCGGGGTAGCCACCGCCCGCGGGGTAGCCGCTGTCCTCCTGGTAACCCGCGTCTTCGGGATAACCGGTGTCTTCGGGATAACCGGCGCCGTAACCAGGGCCGGCCGGGTAGCCAGGCGCACCCGGGCGGGGGCCCGGTACGGCCGGCCGCTCGGCCCGGCGGGACGGTGGCGGCAGCGCGTCATCGTCGCCGGGCAGCCGTCCGCGGCTCACCCGGCGCGCGCCGGGCTGCCGCTCGTCCTGCCCGGGGGCGGCCGGGCGGCGACGCCCTGGACGGTCACTGTCCGGGTAGTCGCTGCTCCCCCCGGCCGCATCGTCCGGAAAGCCGCGAACCCCAGCGCCACGGCCCGGACGGTCCGGGGTCCCCGCACGGGCCTGGCCAGTGGCCTGTCCGCCCCGCCGCCGGGATCGGCCGCGGGCTGGCTGCTCCGCGCCGTAGCCAGGCTCACCATCCGCGCCCCCGGCCGGCCGCCGCCGCCCGCGCCCGGCCTGGTCATCGCCCGACCAGGCCCGCGGGCCGGCCCCGGCCCAGGGCGCCCCGTCCACCGCGGCCGGGCCGTCCGCGGCGGCGGCCGGCTGGGCCCCGCGACGCCAGCGGTGGCGCAGGCCACGCTTGGCCCTCGGGTCACGCCCCGCGGTCAGCGGGCCGTCCTGGTCCTGGGCGCCTCCGCCGGGCGGGGCGGCGCCGCCAGCGGCGCCCGGGCCCACCGCTGGCGGGCTCATCCCGGCCGACCTGCCGGCCGACGGCCCGGCGGCGGGCGGATCAGCGGCCGACGGCCCGGCGGCGGGCGGATCAGCGGCCGACAGATCAGCGGCCGGCCAGCCCACGGCGGAAGGCACCAGTGGGCCGGGCGGCGCCGCCAACCCGGCATCCGGCTCGCGGAAGGCCACGGCCGGCACCCGGGACGCATCATCCGGCACCCGGGACGCATCATCCGGCCCCGGCCCACCCGCGCCGGGAAGAGCATCGGGGTCATCCCGGCCAGCCGGCCCACGGTGCCGGGCCCCGCCCGGCCGGTCGGGCCGCCCGCCGCTGGCCGCCCGTGGCCCGGTCGCGGCCCGCGCACCAGCCCCGGACCGCGCACCAGCACGCGCACCCGCCTCGGAACGCGCGCTCTCATCGGGCCGCACGGCGGCCTCGGCCCGCGCCTCCCCGGATGCCCGCGCGCCGGGCAGCCCCAGCGCGGCCACCACCAGGAACGCCAGCGCCTCCAGCGTCAGCAGCAGGATCCGGCTCAGGTTGCGGTGCGTGACGGCCAGGGTCCCGCCACCCGGCGGCAGCCGGAACGCCTGCGCCCAGCCGTCCACCGGCGGCAGCGGCGCCAGCGCGGCACCGTTGAGCGTGGCCGTCCAGCCGCCCGCGGGCTCGGCCAGGACCAGGGTCCCGCCGTCGCGCGGGACGGCCACTCTGGCGACGTTCCCGGGACCGGCGGAGATGGCGCGCACCGCCCCGCCCGGCTCGATCACCCGCAGCCGCGCCGTCGTCTCGGCCACCCGCCAGAGCTGGAAGGACGGCGTCTTGCTGAATGGCCGCAGCGCGGCGATGCTGTCGAGCGCACCGGCCAGCGCGCCGTCGGCCGGGGCGGGCAGCAGCACGTAGCCGATGTCCAGCCTGGCCAGGGCCGCGCCGGGGTCGGCCGCCTCCTCGCCGTGCGGGGCCACCAGGGTGGCCACCGTGGTGGCCAGCGCCCGCCCGGCGGCCGGTGGCTGGCTGAGGTCGGCCGCGCCGAGCAGCGGGTCGGTGTCCCGGAGGACCTCGTACCGCACTTCCCCGGGGCCACCCCGCAGTACCAGCGTGCGCGGCCGCAGCCCGGTATCGGCGGACACGCTGACGAAGGCCGGCAGCACGGGGCCGGCCGAGCCGGCCACCGGGCCGCGGACCCCGCTGGCCACCCAGGCTCCCGCCGCGAGCAGCGGCGCGCTGGCGGCGGCGACCGCCAGCACCAGCGCGGCCAGGCCGCGTGGCCGGTGCCAGCGTCCGGCCGACACGGCGGCCGGCAGCAGGTCGGCCGCCATCACGACGGCCAGCAACAGGCCTACCGCGGCGACCGCCAGCGAGATTCCCGGCCAGGCGGCGATGGCCGTGGTGGCACCGTCCGGGGTGACCACGATCCGGCTCACCACGGCCGCGATGAACAGGCCGAGCAGGGCCACCGTCCAGCCGGCCCGGACGCCGGGCCGCCGCGCGGCCAGCAGCAGCGCGCCCAGCGCGGCGAGCGCGAGGCCGCCGGTCACCCAGAACGGCGGCAGCCCCGGGCCGCCCGGGGAGAGCAGCAGCAGGGACCGGGCAGGCAGGCCGGCCACCGCCAGGCCGGGCGCTTTCTGCCCGGCCTCCAGGAAGAGCAGGGCCGGCCGGGTGACCAGCTGCGCGGTCCAGGGCAGCAGCAGCACCGCGGGCACGACCGCGGTGATGGCGCAGTTGATCAGGGTGCCCCGGCTGCGCCGGCCGAGCGTGGCCGCGGCGCATACCGCGGCGGCCACCGCGACGACCCAGATGAGCGGTACGAACGCGGCCGCCACCGCGATGACCAGCCCGGTCGCCCAGGCCGCGCGCCGGGCCCGCCGGGGCGGCTGGGTGAAGATGCGCCCGGCCAGCAGGGCGATCACCGGAAGCAGGGCGAAGACCAGGGCGGACCCGAACCGGCCCGCGGCCACCGCCCCGATCCCGACCGGCAGCAGCGCGTAGGCCACCCCGGCCCAGGCCCGCACCCAGCGGGACTGGGTGACCCGGCGGGCGGCCAGGTAGGCGGCCAGCCCGGCCAGCGGGATGCAGCCGATCATGATGACGTCGATGGCCAGCCACGGCTTGCCGCCGAGGACGGTGGCCAGGGCGGCGAGCACGGCCACGTAGGGCGGGGCCGGGCTGACCGAGCCGATCCCGGCCGGGTGGAAGCCCTGGAGGTACTCCTGCCACAAAGCGGACGAGCCGCCCCAGGCGGGCGTCAGTGCCCCGCCGGCGAGCATCCCGGCCCCCAGCAGCGCCCGCTCGGCGGCCAGCGCGACCACGGTCAGCCCGGCCACCAGCAGGACCGCCGGGTTGCCCAGGATCCGCTGCGCCAGGCCGGTGTCGACGAGCAGGTACTCGCCGTCCTCGTCGGACGGGTCGCCGCTGGCATGATGACTGCCGGCCGTGTCGAACTGGGTCGAGGGGTAGAACACGCTCGCCGCGAACTCGGCGAGCTTGCGGAGCGACCGGCCGCGCGGCAGCTCACTGCGCAGCTTGCCGTAGGCGGCCCGGCGGCCGCGGGCGCGCCGCCGCCGGGCCGCCGCGACCCGCAGCGGGTGGCCGAGCACCCAGCCCACGGCGGCGGCCTCGTCGAGCGCGGCGGTGGGGCGCTTGGCCAGCAGGAAGAACACCGTGCGCAGGGCGGACAGCACCAGGTTGCCGGCCAGCGCGGCCAGCGCGGGCCCGAACGGCAGGTTGGCCAGCAGGGTGAGCAGCGCGTTGCGCCGGTCGACCCGGTGCGGGCGCGGCGCGGCCGAGGTGGCCCGCCGGTTACGCGCGGCCGCTTCCAGGTGGTACACGACCGCGTCGGTGATCACCCGGACCCGGTGCCCGGCCGCGTGCACCCGCCAGCAGAAGTCCACGTCGTCCCGGAACAGCGGCAGGCCCGGGTCGAACCCGCCCACCTGCTCCCAGGCATCCCGCCGGACCAGCATGCCCGCGCTCCCCACGGCGAGCACATCGCGGTCGCCGTCGTGCTGGCCCTGGTCCACCTCGCGGGGCTCGGCGTCGGTCACCCGGCGCCCGGCGGTGTCGATGGTGACACCCGTCTCCAGCAGCACCTGGCGATCGGACCAGTCCATCACCTTCGGGCCCAGCACCGCGGCGGACCTCGTCTCGTCAGCCCCGCGCAGCAACTGCTCCAAGGCGTCCTCGGCGGGCTCGCTGTCGTCGTGCAGCAGCCAGACCCATTCGCTGCGGCGGCCCGGCCCGGGCCCGGCCGCGCGCGGCACGTTGGTATTCGCGGCCCGGTGCCGCAGCGCCTGGGTCAGGGCCGCGCCGTACCCGGTACGCCGATCCATGCCGAACACCACGCTGCGCCCGAACAGCTCGGTGAGCACCGCCCCGCTGCGGTCCCGGCTGCCGGTATCCACCGCGACGATGCGCTGGACCGGCCGGGTCTGACCGAGGAGCGCTTCGGCGATACGCGGCAGCCACGCGGCGCCGTCGTGCGCGACGATCACCGCCGTGACCACATGCTGGTCTGGCGCGTTAGTTGACACCGTGTCCGCTTGCTGGGGTAGGAACGGTCACCTGAGCACGCCCTGACGCACAGCCGCTCAGGCCCCGTCAGGGGCGGGTACGCGTGAACAATACGCGACCTCAGGCCGGCCAGGAGGGCACTCCTGAGCCTTGGGTGACCATCACTACGCCATGCCGGGCGGGCGGCTACGGCGCGCAGTCCCCCGCGGCGGCCGCGTGCTGCGGGCCGCCGCGGGGCTGTCCCCAGCCGGGACGACCTAGATGGCCTCGCGCTTCATCCGGCGGCGTTCCCGCTCGGACAGGCCACCCCAGATCCCGAACCGCTCGTCGTGCTCCAGGGCGTACTCCAGGCACTCGGCCCGGACCTCACACCCCCGGCAGACCTTCTTGGCCTCCCTGGTCGAGCCGCCCTTCTCGGGGAAGAAGGCTTCCGGGTCTGTCTGCGCGCACAGGGCGCGATCTTGCCAGCCCAGCTCGACAGCCTCATCCACACCAATACCGAAACCACTGGGCGCCAGCGGGACGATGACGTCGGCCACAGCGCACCTCCTGCCCCTTCGAATCTCCCGTGCCCTCTCCCCCGGAGCACGAGAACTACACGTATGAAATTACACCCGCGTGTCTTGCACCGCGTCAAGCTGGATACGTGGTAGTGGCGGCGTTCTTGACCCTGATGAGCGGAAAGTCCGGCTGATTTTTCTGCGCCGCGCCGCCTGGGACGTAAGCCGGGGGGTCCGGCCACCCGGCGGCGACCGGGTTGCAAGACTGGCCGCCATGCGCATCACCGTGCTGGCAGGCGGCGTCGGCGCCGCGCGTTTCCTGCGCGGCCTGAAGGCCGAGGCGCCGGACGCCGAGATCACCGTCATCGGGAACACCGGGGATGACATCACGCTGTTCGGGCTGCACGTCTCGCCCGACCTCGACACGATCATGTACACCCTGGGCGGCGGGATCAGCGAGGAGCATGGCTGGGGCCGCGCGGCGGACACGTTCACCGTGCTCGGGGAACTGGCGGCCTACGGCGCGGGGCCGGGCTGGTTCAGCCTCGGCGACCGGGACTTCGCCACGCACATCGCCCGGACTCACCTGCTGGCCGCCGGCGAGCCGCTGTCGGCCGCCACGGCGGCGCTCTGCGCGCGCTGGCAGCCGGGGGTGCGGCTGCTGCCCATGACCGACGACCCGGTGCGGACCCACGTGACGATCCGGGACGGCGCGCAGCGGCGCCGGATCCACTTCCAGGAATGGTGGGTGCGGCTGCACGCCGCCGTCCCGGCCGAGGAGATCGAGGCCGACGGCGCGGACCGGGCGGCCCCGGCCCCCGGCGTGCTCGACGCCATCGACGCGGCCGACCTCGTGCTGTTTCCGCCGTCCAACCCGGTGGTCAGCATCGGGACCATCCTGGCCGTGCCGGGCATCACCGCGGCGCTGCGCCGCAAGACAGTCGTCGGGGTTTCCCCGATCATCGGCGGGGCGCCGGTGCGCGGTATGGCCGATGCCTGCCTGGCCGCCATCGGGGTGCCCGCCACCGCCGAGGCCGTGGCCGCCCATTACGGCCCGGACCTGCTGGACGGCTGGCTGGTGGACGATCAGGACAAGGCGGCCGCGGACGCGCCGGAACTGGCCGGGATCGCGGTGCGGTCGCGGCCGCTGTACATGACCGACCTGCCGGCCACCGCCGCGATCGCCCGGGCCGCCCTGGACCTGGCCGTGGAGCTGAGCCGGTGACCGGCCCCCAGGTGACGGTGGCCGGCCCGGCCGCCTGGCTGGCCGGGCCAGCCTTCACCGTCACCGGCCTGACCGGGATCGGGGAGGTCGCCGCGGGCACCGATCTGGCCGCCCTGGTCGCGGCGGCCGCCCCCGGGCTGGCCGACGGCGACATCCTGGTGATCACCTCGAAGATCGTCAGCAAGGCCGAGGGCCGAGTCGTGTCCGCCGACCGGGAAGCGGCCATCGACGCGGAGACGGTGCGGGTGGTGGCCCGGCGCGGGCCGTCCCGGATCGTGCAGACCCGGCACGGCCTGGTGCTGGCCGCCGCCGGGGTGGACGCGTCCAACACCGTGCCCGGCACCGTGGCCCTGCTGCCGGACGACCCGGACGACTCGGCGCGGCGGATCCGCCAGGGCCTGCGGGACCGGCTCGGCGTCACGGTGGCGGTGCTGATCACCGACACGATGGGCCGCCCGTGGCGGGTCGGCCAGACCGACGCGGCCATCGGCGCGGCCGGGCTGGCGCCGCTGCACGACTACCGCGGCGTTTCGGACACCTACGGCGTTCCGCTCCAGGTCACCCTGGCCGCGGTGGCCGACGAACTGGCGTCCGCCGCCGACCTGGTCAAGGGGAAGACCACCGGGATCCCGGTGGCGCTGGTGCGCGGGCTGGGCGGCCTGGTCACCGCGGCGGACGGCCCCGGCGCCCGCGCGCTCGTCCGCCCCGCGGCCGAGGACATGTTCCGGTTCGGCGCCGCCGACGTGCTGGCCGCCCGGCGGACGGTCCGGGAGTTCACCGCGGACCCGGTTGACCCCGGGGCGGTGCGGCGGGCCATCGCGGCCGCGCTCACCGCGCCTGCGCCGCACCACTCCACGCCGGCCCGCTTCGCGGTGGTGGCCTCGGCGGCGGCCCGGACCGCGCTGCTGGACGACATGCTGGCCGCCTGGATCACCGATCTGCGCGCAGACGGGTTCGCCGAGGAGCAGATCGCCCGGCGGGTGCGGCGCGGTGAGCCACTGCGCCGCGTGCCGTTGATAATCGTTCCGTGCCTGGTGACGGAGGCCGCCCACGCCTACCCGGACCAGCGGCGCGCGGCGGCGGAACGGGAGATGTTCGTGGTCGCGGCCGGCGCGGCCGTGCAGAACCTGCTGGTCGCGCTGGCGGTGGAGGGCCTGGGGTCGTGCTGGGTGTCCAGCACCATGTTCTGCCGCCCGGTCGCGGCCCGCGCGCTGGGCCTGCCCGGCCGGCTGGGAGCCGATGGGCGCGGTCGGCGTGGGCCACCCGGCCACCCCGGCCAAGGACCGTCCACCCCGCGACCCGGACGATTTCATAATCACCCGGTAGCGCCCGGTGCGGCCCACCCCCGATACCTAACGCCCCCCGCGCTCCAGTCCCGCCGCCGCCGTCCCGCCGACTGCGCTCCAGTCCCCATCCGCCGTCGTCCCGCCGACTGCGCGTGAAACTTTCAGAGGCCGAGGCGGCGGGACAGGTCAGAGCGCAGCACGCCGTGCGGGTCGAGGCCGGCCCGGAGCTTGCGGAACTCCTCCAGCCGCGGGTACATCCGGGCCAGCATCTCCGGGCGCACCCGGGAATCCTTGGCCAGGTACACCCGGCCGCCGGCCTCGGCGACCTCCTCGTCGAGCCGGTCCAGCAGCCCGGCCAGGCCGGGGGTGCCGGCCGGGAAGTCCAGGGCGAGGGTCCAGCCGCGCATCGGGAACGACAGCAGCCCCTCGTCGGCCGGGCCGAACCGCTTCAGCACGGTAACGAACGACGGTGCCCGGGCCGCGCTGATCCGCTCCAGCGACCGCTTGACCACCTCCTCCCGCCCGAACGGCACCACGTACTGGTACTGCCGGAACCCGGCCGGGCCGTAGACCCGGTTCCAGTTCCGGATCCCGTCCAGCGGGTGGAAGAACGCGCCGATGGTCTGGATCTCGCTGACCCGGTTCCGCGGTGCCTTGCGGTACCACGCCTCGTTGGCCAGCCCGACCGTGGCGGCGTTCAGCAGCCCGCTCGGGAACACGTTGGGCGCGCCTAGCCGGGCACCGGGCCGGAACGCCAGCGGGTCGCGGCGGGCCTTGGCCGGCAGTTCGCCCAGCGTCGCGAAATCGCCGCTGGTGATGACCGACCGGCCCAGGTTCCGGCCCCGGGCCAGGCAGTCGGTCCAGGCAACGGTGTACCCGTAGCGGTCGTCGGTGGCGGCCAGGTAGGCCATGGTCTCGTCGATGTCGCCGGTGCGCACGGTGTCCACCCGGACCCGCGAGGTCGCCACCTTCCTGAGCTGGACCGCGGCCCGGAGCACGATGCCGGTCAGGCCCATCCCGCCCGCGGTGGCCCAGAACAGCTCCGGGTCGGCCGCCGGGGTCACCCGCCGCTCGGTGCCGTCCGGCAGCAGCAGGTCCAGCCAGCGGACGTGCTGCGCGAAGCTGCCCGCGACATGGTGGTTCTTGCCGTGCACGTCGGCCGCGATGGCACCGCCGACGGTCACCTGCCGGGTGCCGGGCGACACGGGCACGAACCACCCCGCGGGCAGCGCGGCGGTCATCAGCCCTTCCAGGCTCACCCCCGCCTCGCAGACGGCCAGGCCGGCCTCCCGGTCGAAGCTGGTGATCGCCCGCATCGCCGTCGTGCCGATGACCAGGCCGCCGCCGTTCTGGGCCGCGTTGTTGTAGCTGCGCCCCAGGCCACGGGCGATCACCCCGCCGGGCGCCCCGGCCTGCAGCAGCGCCGCCACCTGGGCCGCGTGCGCGGGCTCGGCCAGCGTCGCCGTGGACGGGTCGATTCGGCCCCATCCGGTGAGCACCGCCTCGCGGCCGGCCGCGGCGGCCGCCCGCGGCCCCCGATCCGCCATGTCCCTCATCCCCTTCCGCGGCATCCCCTTCCGCGGCCGGCCCGGTGACCGGGACCGCTCACCTCCGATCATGCTCCGCCACGCCCCGCGGCGCGCCGGTTACAGCGCGACCACCGGCAGCGGGTTGCGTGCTCCCGGCCGGGCAGCGGTGTAGATGCCGTCGCTGGCGGCCGCCGCGGCCAGCCGCTCGGCCGGCGGGTCCCCGTAGGTGGTGGTGCGCTGCCGCAGCGGCCGGCCCAGCGGAGCGACCAGCTCAGCGAACTGGCTGATCGTCTTGTACGAGCCGTGCTGCGAGCCGGCCATCCGGCTGATGGTCTCCTCCATCAGCGTCCCGCCGAGGTCGTTGGCGCCACCGGCCAGGACCGCGCGGCAGCCGTCTTCGCCGAGCTTGACCCAGGAGCACTGGATCGAGCTGATCGCGCCGTGCAGCATGATCCGGGCCAGCGCGTGCACCGCCCGGTTCTCCCGCCGGGTGGGCCCGGGCCGGGCCAGCCCGGCCAGGTAGATGGGGGCGCTGGCGTGCACGAACGGCAGCAGCACGAACTCGGTGAAGCCCCCGGTCCGGTCCTGGATCCGGCGGATCACCCGGAGGTGCCCGACCCAGTGCTCCGGCGTGTCCACGTGCCCGTACATCATCGTCGCGCTGGTCGGCAGGCCGAGTTCGTGCGCCGTGGTGATCACCTCGATCCAGGCCGAGGCGGGCAGCTTCCCCTTGGTCAGCACCCAGCGGACGTCGTCGTCGAGGATCTCCGCCGCCGTGCCGGGCAGTGAGTCCACCCCGGCGGCGCGCGCCCGGGCCAGCCACTCGCGGACCGGCAGCCCGGTCCGCGAGGCGCCGTTGATCACCTCCATCGGGGAGAACGCGTGCACGTGCATGTCCGGGCAGCGTTCCTTGACGGCGGTGGCGATGTCGAAGTAGGCGGTCCCCGGCAGATCCGGGTGGATGCCGCCCTGCAGGCACACCTCGGTCGCCCCGGCCCGCCACGCTTCCTCGGCCCGGTCCGCGATCTGCTGCACCGACAGCGTGTAGGCGTCGGCGTCCGTGCGCCGCTGAGCGAACGCGCAGAACCGGCAGCCGGTGTAGCAGACGTTGGTGAAGTTGATGTTCCGGTCCACCACATACGTGACGTCGTCCCCGGCCACGTCCCGGCGCAGGCCGTCGGCCAGGGCGGTGAGCGCGTCCAGTTCGGCACCCTCGGCCGCGTCCAGCAGCGCCAGCGCGTCGGCGTCGCTGATCCCGGCCGGGTCGCGCTCCGCGCTGCGCAGCGCGGCCGCCACCTCGCCCCGGACCCGCCCCGAGGTGGGCCCCTGGCCGTGGGCGGCGACCGCCCCCGCTCCGGGGGTGATCCGGGTGGCGACCTCGGCCCAGTCGCCGTAGACCTCGCTGAAGTCCTCGCGGCGGTCGGTGGTCCGCCCGGTGGTGTCGATGGTGGCGTGCAGGTCGGTGCGACCGTCGGCTTCGCCCCAGCCGCCGTCCGGTTCCTGCCACGGCCGGCCGGCCGGGCGGGCGCCGGCGGCGGCCAGCCCGGTGCGCGGGTCGGCCAGCGCGGCCACGTGACCGGCCAGCCGCGGGTCCAGCCACGGCTCGCGCAGGTAGCCCGGGTAGATGGTGAGCCGCTCGCGCAGCGTCATCCCGGCGGTGGCGGTCTGCCGGGCCAGCTCGTCGATCTGCGGCCACGGCCGCTCCGGGTTGACGTGGTCCGGGGTCAGCGGGGAGACACCGCCCCAGTCGTCGATGCCCGCCGCCAGGATCAGCCGGTACTCCTCGCCGATCAGGTTCGGCGGCGCCTGGATGCGCAGCCCGGGCCCGAGCACCAGCCGGGCGACCGCTATGGTGGCGGCCAGGTCGTCCAGTTCGGCGTCCGGGATGCCGCGCATCTTCGTGTCCGGCTTGGCCCGGAAGTTCTGCACGATCACTTCCTGGATGCCGCTGTACTCCCGGGCCACGCCGCGGATGGCGAAGATCGAGCCGGCCCGCTCGGCCCGCGTCTCGCCGATGCCGACCAGGATGCCGGTGGTGAACGGGACGCTGCTGCGCCCGGCGTCCTCCAGCACCCGCAGCCGCACCGCCGGGTCCTTGTCCGGGCTGCCGTAGTGCGGCCCGCCCTTCTCGGTGAACAGGCGGGCCGCGGTGGTCTCCAGCATCATGCCCATGGACGGCGCGACCGGCTTCAGCCGCTGGAAGTCCTGCCAGCTCAGCACGCCCGGGTTGAGGTGCGGCAGCAGGCCGGTCTCCTCCAGCACCCGGATGGCCATCGCCCGCAGGTAGGACAGCGTGTCGTCGTAGCCGTGCGCGTCCAGCCACTCGCGGGCCTGCCGCCACCGCGCCTCCGGCCGGTCACCCAGGGTGAACAGTGCCTCCTTGCAGCCCAGCGCGGCGCCCTGGGCCGCGATCGAGACCACCTCGTCCGGGGACAGGTAAGGGCTGTCCACCCGGCCCGGCACGGTCACGAACGTGCAGTACCCGCAGCGGTCCCGGCACAGCCGGGTGAGCGGGATGAAGACCTTCTTGGAGTAGGTGATGACGCCCGGCCGCCCGGCCGCCGCCAGCCCGGCGTCCCGGACCCGCCCCGCGTGCCCGAGCAGTTCGGTCAGCTGGTCACCGCGGGCGTGCAGCAGCACCGTGGCCTCGGTGGGGTCGAGGGCCTTGCCGTCCCGGGCCCGGGCCAGCGCGCGCCGCATCGCGCTGGGAGAGGGGGCCGGGACGGGGGACGGTAGGCCGGGCAAGTCAGCACTCATGCCACCAACCCTAGGAGGAGGCGGCGACGCCCTCCCTCCCGGGCTATTGACCGGCGAGGGGAGGCCCTCCGCAGGAGGGTCTCGCTGAGCCGGTGATCCCGGGGGGCTCCGGGGGGTCGTCCCCCCCGGGCTAGAAGCTGCGGAAGTCGCGGAGCGCCATCCGGGGGGCGCGGCGGGGTGGGCCGAGCCGCCCGGCCACCACCAGGCTGGCGGCCCGGTGCCGGTGGCCCTGGTACGGGGCGAGCAACGCCAGCATGCCGGCGTCGTCCACCACCCGGCCGGCCAGCGCCCAGCCGACCTGGCCGGGCAGATGCAGGTCACCGACGGAGACCGCGTCCGGGTCACCGCAGGCCCGCTGGCGGATCTCGGCCGACGTCCACGGGCCGATCCCGGGCAGCAGCTGCAGCCGCCGGTCGGCTGCCAGCGGCGCCATCCCGGTGATCTCCTGCAACCGCGTGGCCACGTGGGTAGCGCCGATGATGGTCCGGGCCCGCACCGCTTCCACGCCCGCCCGGTGCCACTCCCAGGAAGGGATCCGGCGCCAGACCTCCGGGGGCGGGCAGACCCGCATCCCGGGCGGCACCGGCCCGGGGGCCGGCAGGCCGAACTTGAGCAGCAGCCACCGCCATGCGCGGTGCGCCTCGATGCCGGTCACTTTCTGCTCCAGGACCGCCGGCACCAGCGCCTCCAGCACCAGCCCGGTCCGGCCGATGCGCAGGCCCCGGTGCCGCCGGGCCAGTTCCCGCAGTACCGGGTGGGCCGGCTCGAACCCGGCTGGGTCATCGTCCGCGCCGAGCGCGGCGGGCAGCGTGCGCAGCAGCCAGGATGCCCCGGGTCCCCAGGCCGCCGCCCGGACCATGGTCTCCCGGCCGTCGACGTCGGGGCGGCCCGCGGCGACCCGGGCCGTGCCGGGCCCCTCCGGGGTCAGCGCGGTGCGCCAGATGCTGCCGTCGGCGCTGAACCGGAACGCCGGATCCCCGCCGCCGCGCCGGTGCACCCCGAGCGTCCGGCGCACATCCAGGACGAACGGCGCCCGCCACTCCCCCGCCGCGTCCGGGGCACCCGGGCTCGCCGGGCCCGCGGCCACCGGCCCACCAGGACGGGCCGGCCGACCCGGACTCGCGGGCCGGTACCGGACGGCGCTCACGGTGGCCTCAGGCGTCCGTGGAAAAGCGCACGCAGGTCGGGCCGAGCTGCTCCCCCGGCCACACCCGCATCCCGGCCCGCAGCTCGTTGCCGGAGGCCACGCGCACGGCGTCACCGAGCACCACGCCGTCCAGCACCACGTCCGCCTCGATCTGCGCGCCGCGGCCGAGCACACTGCCGCTCACCCGGGCGCGGGGCCCGACGGTCACCTCGTCGAACAGCACGCTGCCGGTGACGTGCGCGCCGGCCGCGATCCGCGCGCCGGCCCCGACCACGGTGCCCCCGTCCACCCGGGCCGCCGGGTCCACCTGGCATCCGTCGAGCATCAGCCGTTCCCCCGGCACCCCGCGGCCGGGCGGCAGGGCCGGCGAGGTGAGCCCGGCCCAGCACCAGATCCACCGACCCCCGAACGAAAGCTTCCGGGGTACCGACATCGAGCCAGTACGAGGAGTCCGGGTAACCCATGATGACGGCGCCCGCGGCGATCAGCCCAGGGAACGTCTGCCGCTCCACGGAAATGACCCGGCCGGGCGGGATCGCGTCGATGACCGCGCGGCGGAACACGTAGCAGCCCGCGTTGATCCGGTTCGTCACCGGATCTGGGGTCTTCTCCAGGAAGGCGGTGACCCGGCCCGCGGCGTCGGTCGGCACGCAGCCGAACCGGGACGGGTCGTCCACCTCGACCAGGTGCAGCGTGACCGCGGCGTCGGACTTGTGGTGCAGGTCGAGCTGGGCGGCGAGGTCATGCCCGGAGAGCACGTCCCCGTTCAGGACGACGACGGGGCTATCCGGGCCGCCGCGCAGCCCCGCCGCCGCGTTGCGGATCGCCCCGCCGGTGCCGAGCGGCTCGTCCTCCTGCACGTAGCTGATCTCCAGGCCCAGCGCCGACCCGTCGCCGAAGCACTCGGCGAACATGTCGGCCCGGTACGCGGTGGCCAGCACGGCGTGGGTGACCCCGGCCGCCGCCGCCTTGGCGAACTGGTGCGCTAGGAACGGAACGCCCGCCGTGGGCAGCAGCGGCTTGGGGGTCCCGATGGTGAGCGGCCGCAGCCGGGTGCCCTGACCGCCGACCAGCAGGATGGCTTCGAGCGGTTCCCGGCCCGCCATTGTCTCGGCTGACATGAGGAGCGAGGTTACTCTGCGCCCTGCGCCGCCGCACGTTGGTAGGAGGCCATGTGGGCCTCCGCAGACGCGGTCCAGGTGAATTCTTGGGAACGGGCGTACCCGGCGGCGCCGAGCGATTCCCGCCGGGCCGGGTCGTCGAGCAGGCCGCGCAGCGCCGCCTGAATCGACTCGGCGTCCGGCTCGGTGTAGGCGACCGCGTCCCCGCCGACTTCCGGCAGGGAGGTGCGGTGCGTGGTCAGCACCGGCGCGCCGCAGGCCATGGCCTCCAGCACCGGCAGCCCGAAACCCTCACCGCGGCTCGGGAAGGCGACCACCAGGGCCCCGCCCAGGTAACCGGGCAGGTCGGTGAAGCGCAGGTAGCCGGGCCGGACCAGGCGCAGGTGGGCGGGGACGGCGGCGACCGCCTCGTCCACCTCCTCGCTCCAGCCACTGCCACCGCCGAGCACCAGGGCCGGCGGCTCACTCAGCTCGGCCACCGCCGCGGCCCAGCCGGTGATCAGCGCCGGTACGTTCTTGCGCGGCTCCAGGCCGCCGAGGTAGGCCACGTAGGGCCGGCCGTGCAGGCCGAGCCGGTCGGACACCTGGCGGATCCGCTCCGGCATGGGCCGGTGGAACAGCTCGTGATCCACCCCGTGATAGGCCACGTCGATCCGGGTGGGGTCGGCACCGAGCACCCGGACCAGTTCGTCGCGCGTCGCCTTGGACGGGACCAGCAGCCGGGTGGCCCGCCGGGCGGCGGTCCGGATCGCCGACTTGAAGAAGGTCGCGGTGACCGCGTTGTGCGCGTCGGGCTCGGTGAAGTAGGTCAGGTCGTGGATCGTGGCCACCACCGGGACACCCGGGCGCAGCGGCATCGTGTAGTGCGGTGCATGCAGCACGTCCGCGTTCACCTGCTGGGCCACGAGCGGCAGTCCCGTCTGCTCCCAGGCCAGCCGCGCGGGCCGGTGCGCGATCGCGGTCGGGCCGGCCACGATGCTGGCCGCGGGCACGAGTCTGCTGTAGCGCTCCTCGTCGGCCCGCTGGCAGGCCACCGCCAGCTCCGCACCGATCGTGCTGAGCGCGGCTACCAGACCGTCCACATAACGGCCGAGGGCGCCGCGATCCGCCGGAACGGTAGTCGCATCCACGAGCACGCGAGGTGCCACGAGCAGTCTGTCTCCTTCCCCCCGCTGCGGGCCCGAGGTAGCCAGATGCCTGGCCGTGTCAGCATCGATGAATGTCCCGTCAGGACCGAGCGTACGCCCTTCGCCGGCCAGTCGGTGAGCAGCGGCGCCCGTGTGGCGCCACTGCGGTCCGCCACCGCGGCGGCCCCGGAGACGGGGGGCCGGGGACCGCCGGGGACCGCGTTGTCCTGCTGTGGTCTAGACCAGATTAACCGGCCACGGCGCGCCCGGCGACTACCGGGTTCACGGTGATGCGGAGGGCGCAGGCGCGGCCGTGGGCGAGTGGGCCGGGCTGGCCCGCGGCGACGCGGGCGGGCTGGCGGCGGGCGAGGGGGCCGGGGTGGCGTTGGACGCGTGCTGCGCCTTGTCCAGTGCTGCTTTCATGGCCGCCAGGTAGCTGCCGTACTGGCCCCAGCGCCCCGCGGCGAGCGCCGCCCGGGCCTTGGCGTAGTCCGTCTCCGCCTGGGCCAGGTAGCCGCGGACCGCGCCGCTCACCGCCCCGCTGCTGCCATTGCCCGCGGAGCCGCCCGGCGGCGAGCCGCCGATGGCCGCCGCGTAGCCCGGCACCACCTGCTGCAGGGCCGCCTGGAGCGTGTCGCCGATGGCGACGTTGCCGTCGAAGGAGACCATGACCCGCTGCAGCACCGGGTAGGAGCCGGCGCTGCTGCCCCCGCCGCCGACGTTGGCCGCCTGGATGTACAGCGGCTCCTCGTACAGCAGCGCGCCGCCCACCGGGAGGGTCATGAGGTTCCCGTTGATCACCCTGGACCCTTCCTGCCGGTACAGGGCGACCTGCCGGGACACCTCGGCGTTGGACTCGAACGTGCCCTGCACCTGCTGGGGTCCCAGGACGTTGGTGTCCTGCGGCAACTGCAGCACCCGGATGGTGCCGTAGCCCGGGGACCGCGGGTCGCTGTCCACCGCGGCGAACGCGGCCAGGTTCTGCCGCCCCCGCTGGACCAGCGAGGTGGTCAGCGAGAAGGCCGTGGGCGCGCCCGGCATCGTCATCGTCTGGTAGTAAGGCGGCTGGTTCACCGCCTGCGACGAGCCGGGATCGTCCGGCACCGCCCAGAAGTTCTGCCCGCTGTAGAAGGACTGCGCCTGGGTCACGTGGTACTGGGCGAGCACCTGCCGCTGCACCTCGAACAGGTCCGATGGGTAGCGCAGGTGCTGCAGCAGGCCGGCCGGGATGTCGGACTTCGGCTTGATGAGGCCGGGGAAGGCGTGCATCCAGGCCCGGAGGATCGGGTCGCCGGGGTCCCAGGCGTACAGGGTGACCTGGCCGGTGTAGGCATTCACCACGGCCTTGACCGAGTTCCGCAGGTAGTTGATCTGCCCGGCGGGCTGGCCCGCCACCGACCCACCGGGGGCCTCGCTGGTCGCGGTGGCCTGAGCCAGGCTGAGCCGCTGCGCGTACGGGAACAGGTCGGTGCTGGTGTAGCCGTCGGCCACCCACCAGATCTGCCCGCCCGCCACCACCGGGTAGGACTGGCCGTCCAGGGTGAGGAACGGGGCGACCTTGGCCACCCGGGCCAGCGGCTCCCGGTCGTAGAGGATTTCGGAGCGGCTGTTGATGGCCCCGGACAGCAGGATGTTCAGCTCCCGGAACTTCACCGCGTACAGCAGGCGGCGCAGCGGCGAGCCGACCGCGACCCCGCCGCCGCCGGTGTAGGTGGTGTTCTGCTGCCCGGCCCCGTTCTGCGTCGGGTAGTCCAGTTCCTCCTGGTGGCCGCCGGGCTTCCCGCCGACGATCGCGTAGCTGTCCTGCTGCTCGCCGAAGTACACCCGCGGCTGGCGCACGGTCAGCACCCCGCGCGGCGGGATCTGGCTTTCGGTGAAGGCCGGGTTGCCATTCGGCTGGACCGTGTTCGCGCTGGCCGCGACGAAGCCAAAGCCGTGCGTGTAGACGAGGTGGGTGTTGATCCAGTTGCCCTGTCCGGCGGGCGGCCCGCCCATGCCGCGCACCGCGACGACGGTGTCCTGCGGCAGCGAGGCGCCCCGGGGCAGCTGGTAGCGGTCCATGGCCAGCGAGTCCGGGAACTGGTAGTAGCTCTTGACCTGCTGCAGCTGCTGGAAGGTGGATGACACCACGTCCGGGTCCAGCAGTCGCAGCCCGGACAGCCCCGCAACCTGGGGACCGAGCGCCGTCGCGGACTCGCCGGAGGTGGCCTGGTAGGGCTGCACCTTCACGGTGGCCGCGGTGATCCCGTAGGCCCGGCGGGTGGAGTTGATCTCCCGCTGGATGTAGGGGGTCTCCTTGACCAGCTCGTTCGGCTTCACCACGAACTGCTGGATGATCGCCGGGTACAGCCCCCCGATCAGGATGGCGGACAGCACGAGCAGCCCGAATCCGACCGCGGGGAGCATCGCGCTACGCCGGGCGGCCCCGGCGAAGAACAGCAGCGCGCACAGGATGGCGATCACTGCGAGCACGGTCTTGGCCGGCAGTACCGCGTTCACGTCGGTGTAGGAGGCACCAGTGGTCACGGTGCCGCGTTCGGAAAAATCTATCCCGTACCGGTCGAACCAGTAGGAGACGGCCTTGAGTAGCACGAACACGCCGAAAAGCAGGAACAGGTGGGCCTGCGCGGCCATGGTGACCCTAGGCCGGCGGCCCTGCAGCCGCAGGCCGCCGTAGAGGTAGTGCACGCCCGCGGCCATCAGCAGCGCGAGCAGCACCGCCGCGAACAGATAGCCGAGCACCAGCCGGATGAACGGGTAGGTGAACACGAAGAACGACAGGTTCATCCGGAACTGCGGGTCAGTGGCGGGGAACGGGACCTGGTTGACGAACAGCAGCCAGGTCCGCCAGGCGCCCGCCGCGGTGATGCCTGAGATCAGCCCGATCGCCGCGAGCAGGACGCCGAGCAGCAGCCGCCGGTGCGGGTCGATGGCCATCCGGTAGGTGTCACTGGCCCGGTCCGTGGCCGGCGCCGGCTGGTAGATCGGGCGCAGCCGGTAGGCGAGTACCGCGTTGGCCCCGACGACCAGGACCATGAACAGGCCGGCCACGAAGAACATCGCCCACCGGGTGCCGTAGGTGGTGCCGAACACCGACGAGTAGTGCACCGCGCGGAACCATAGGTAGTCGGTCCAGATCCCGGCCACGATGGCGATGATCACGGCGATGCCGACCAGCGCGGCCAGCACCGCGGCGATCAGCCGCGGCCAGCGGAGCAGGGCGGCGGGCGGGCGGCCGACCGGCGGCCTGGCGGGACCCGAAGGCCGGAAGCTCACACACTCCCCCTCACGTCACCGCGCTGTGCGGGCTGCTTCACAGATAGCCCCAGCGGCGCGGGCGGGACCGCAGCCCCCGGAGTAGCAACTTCCTGATGCCAGTCATGGTTCCCGCTGGTCAACAGCCTGGCACGGGCCGGCGGCCGGATAGCGGCCAGGTCGTTCAGCGCCTGCCGCAACGTGGCGACCTTAGCCAGATGCAGCCCGGCCGGCACGGCGCCGGCGGCGTCCGAGCAGTTGGCCGCCGGGGTGAGGAAATAGCTCGCGCCCGCCGCCCGGGCCCCGGCCATCTTCTGCTGGATACCGCCGATCGGTGACACGGCGCCGTTGGCCGCGATCTCGCCGGTCCCGGCGACGAACTTCCCGCCGGTGAGGCCCCCGGGGGTGAGCTTGTCCATGATGCCGAGCGCGAACATCATCCCGGCGCTCGGGCCACCGATGTTCCCGACGCGGATGTTGATGAGGAACGGGAACCTGTAGTTCTCCGAGACCAGTACCCCGATCACGGCGTGCCCGCCCACGTTCACGGTGTTCACGGTCACCGGCTGGGTGCGGCCCGACCGGACGATGGTCAGGTGCACCGGGGTGCCGGGCTGGTGCTGGCGGATCAGCGTGCCGGTGTCGTGGTGGCAGGTGACGGGGGTGCCGTCCACCGCGGTGATGATGTCCCCAGGCCGCAGCACTTTGGCCGCGGGCAGGTTCTTCTCCGTCCGGGTGACCTTGTTGACAGTGGTGAAAGAGATCCCCAGCGTGCACAGGGCCGCCGCCTTGGCCGTCTGCTGGGAGTTGGCCATCTGCTCGGTGTCCTGCCGCTGCACCTGCTGCTCCGACTGCCCGGCGGGGAAGAGTTCCTGCTCCGGGACCACCGCGTCACTGGGGGTCAGCCAGGCCCGCAGCGCGGTGAACACGTTGAACCCGTCCCCAGGGCCGCCCACGAACGACACCGTGACCAGGTTCAGGTGACCGTTGGTCGGGTAGGTGGGGTGCCCGCTGATGGCGATCAGCGGGCCGCTGGAGGTCCGGCCCAGCGTGTTCAGTGTCGGCCCAGGCGACAAGATCACGTAGGGAACCGGCAGCAGTGCCGCGGCCAGCGCCGCCGCCACCACCCCGATCCCGGCGACCAGCAGAGTCACGGTGCGTCGGGACATGGGGTGAAGACTACGCACTGTTGACCCACTCGCTCTCACCGTCGCCGAAGAGCTGATGCTTCCAGACCGGAACGGTCTCTTTCAGCTGGTCGATGAGCGCCCGGCAGGCGGTGAACGCTTCTGCGCGGTGCGGGCAGGAGACGGCCACCACCACCGCGAGGTCCCCGATGGCCAGGTCGCCTACCCGGTGCACCGCGGCGACCGCGGTCACATCATGAGCGTCGGCCACCTCGGCGCAAACCCGGCGCAGTTGCTCCGCCGCCGCCGGGTGGGCGCTGTAGGACAGCCGCTGCACGTCACGGCCGTGGTCATGGTCCCGCACCACACCGGTGAACAGGACGATCCCGCCCGCGGCCGGGTCGGCCACGGCCTTGAGCACTTCATCGACCGACAGCTCGTCCTCGCGCAGCTCGGCCATCCGGATCACGGTCACGGAGCACAAGGTAGCGCTTATAGCTGAAAGGTGGCTCGGGGCCGCCCGCACGAGCCGGTGATCCCGGGGGGCTCCGGGGGTCGTCCCCCCGGGCGATTTGACCGGGGAAGGGAGGCCCTCCGCAGGAGGGTCTCGCTGAGCCGGTGATCCCGGGGGGCTCCGGGGGTCGTCCCCCCGGGCTTATTAGGTGCCGCGCTTGCGGCGGCGGGCGGCGCGGACGATGGCCGCCGTCCCGATCACCGCCACCGTCGCCCCGGCCGCCGTGATCGTCGCTTCTTTGCGGGCCAGACGGCGGCCCGCCACAGCGTGATGCCCGGCCCGCTCCTTGAGCAGCACCTCGAACGCGGCCGCGTTGTCATACGACGGCCGCCAGCCCGCGCTGCGCAGCGCTGTGCAGTCCACCACCCACGGGTACACCACGTAGCGCAGGTCCGAGACGGGAGCCGGGGCGATGCCGATCCGCTCCAGCCGCTGCGCCGTGCCGAACGTGGCCCCGGCCGGCAGCTCCACCCGCCGCAGGCCGCTGAGTTCCTCGATCTCCTCCTGTTCCAGCCACCCGTCACAGCCGACGGCGAACTCGCCGGTGATCTGCCCGGTCACCGCGAGTTCCAGGGCGGACACGAGGTCCTCGATATGGCAGAACTGCCAACGCGGCGCGCAGCCCTTCACGGTAAGCAGCCGGGGCGCCTCGAAGTGCCTGGTGACCAGGGTGTCCACGCCTTCGCCGACCAGCGCGGCCGGCCGGGCCACGGTGATCGCCATGCCGGGATGGGAGCGGGGTGACCGCTGGGCCAGATGCTCGATCTCCAGCAGGTCACCGGCGACGCTGCCGTTGTGGTCCACACCCAGCGGCGAGTCCTCGGCCAGCGGAACCGGGTTGTCCGGCGCCGCTCCGTAGACCATCGCACTGGTCACCAGGATGACGCGGCCCACCCGCGCCGCGGCGGCCGAGGTGAGCACGGTCTGGGCGGCGCGGACGTTGAACGCGCGGCGCTGCCGGTGATCGGTGTCGGCCCGGATGTCGATGTCGGTGTGCACCAGCACGTCCACCCCGGACAGTCGGCCGGCCAGGGCCGGGTCGCAAACGTCAGCCAGGCGCCACGTGACCCCGACAACATCGCCCCGGTGCTCGTCGATGGCGATCACCCGGCGGATCGCCGGTGAGGTCGCCAGCCGCAGCGCCAGGGCGTGCCCCACGCCCCGGGCCGCGCCGGTGATCGCCACCACCGGGCCGGGACCGTCCGGCCCGGTGCCGGTGGCGGGCTGCGGCTCCGCCCCTGGCCCAGCCTCACGCAGCTGGCCGCCACCACCCTCGGCGCCGGGGCCCGGCGCCGGCGGCCGCTCGCTGCGCTGACGGCGAATCTGGGCCTGTGCTGTGCTCAACGTGTGCCGCTCCCGGGATAACGTGGCGAGTGTGACCCTTCCATCCTGCCTGAGAGGTCGCGGAGATGGCTGATCCTCCTCCCTTCGGCTTTGGCCGGCCCGATCGCCCCGGGGATTCCGGCGGCCAGGGCGGCTCCGGTGGATCGGGCGGCTCCGGGGAGCCGCCGGGGGCGGGCAACCCGTTCGGCCCGCTGGGTGATCCACAGCAGTTCGCGGACGCGCTGCGGCAGTTCGCCGACCTCATGTCCTGGCAAGGCGGCCCGGTCAACTGGGACCTGGCCAAGAACGTCGCCCGGCACACGGTCGCGGCCGAGGGAGACCCGAGCGTGCTGGACTCCGACCGGCAGAAGATCGTCGAGGCGGTCCGGCTGGCTGACCTGTGGCTGGACGAGGTGACCTCGTTCCCCACCGGCGTGCGCAGCGTCCAGGCCTGGAGCCGGTCGGAGTGGGTCGAGGCAACCCTGCCGGTCTGGTCCACGCTCTGTGACCCGATCGCCGACAAGGCCGTTGACGCCATGGGCGGCCTCATGGGCGAGGACCCCGCCGCCCTCGGGGCGGAGCTGCCCAGTGAGCTGGCCCCGGCGCTGCAGGCGTTCGGCGGGCTGGGCGGCCTCGGCGGGCTGGGCGCGATGATGCGCCGGATCGGCGGCATGATGGTCGGCGGCCAGACTGGCGCGGCGGTCGGCGCGCTGGCCCGTGAAGTGGTCAGCTCCACGGACATCGGCCTGCCGCTCGGCCCGGAAGGAGTGGCTGCGCTGCTCCCGGCGGGCGTGGCGCAGTTCGGCGCGGGCCTGTCGGTGGACGCCGAGGAAGTCCGGATCTTCCTGGCGCTGCGGGAGGCGGCGCACCACCGGCTGTTCGCGCACGTGCCGTGGCTGCGTTCCCGGCTGCTCGCGGCCGTCGAGGACTACGCCCGAGGTATCACCGTGGACGCGTCGGCGCTGCGCGAGGCCATGCCGCAGATCGACCCATCCAACCCGGAAGCGCTGCAGGAGGCGCTGAGCAACGCCAGCCTGTTCCAGCCGGAGGACACGCCGCAGCAGAAGGCGGCGCTGGCCCGGCTGGAAACCATGCTGGCGCTGGTCGAGGGCTGGGTATCCACAGTGGTCGAGGAGGCGGCCAGTGACCGGCTGCCCCAAACCGGTGCGCTGGCGGAAGCCATCCGGCGCCGCCGGGCCACCGGCGGGCCGGCCGAGCGCACGTTCGCCACCCTGGTCGGGCTGGAACTGCGGCCCCGGCGGCTGCGGGAGGCGGCCGAGGTGTGGCATCGGCTGACCGAGGAACGCGGCAGCGCGGGGCGGGACGCAGTGTGGGCACACCCCGACCTGCTGCCTACGACGGAGGACCTGGACGACCCGGCCGGGTTCGTGACCGGGCGGCCCGAGCTGGACATGTCGGCGCTGGATGACGAGATCAACGCGGTCGAGTCCGAGGCCGACCAGGACAGACCGGCCGACCAGCCGGGCGGCGCCGCCCCCCAGGGCGATTCCACCCCCCAGGGCGGTGCCGCCCCCCAGGGCGATTCCACCCCCCAGAGCGGTGCCGCCCCCCAGGGCGATTCCACCCCCCAGAGCGGTGCCGCCCCCCAGAGCGATTCCACCCCCCAGAGCGGTGCCGCTCCGCCCGGCAGTATCGCTCCGCAGCCGGGTGCAGCGGCTGGCGCTGGCGATGAACCGGTCGGCGACGAGCCACCGGGCGACGACGATGGTGGGTCTTCCCCAGCAGGCGGCGCTACCGGCGAGTAATGATCCGGCGTCACGAGCCGCGAATTCGGCAGATTCTTTGCTGTCCACAGCCCGTGCCTGCCATCGTGCCTGCCCGGACGGCCCGCTGACGTCTGGGATGCTCCGCAATTCACCGTCGGCCACCGCCTTGTCCACAGCGACCCTCCGCGCTCTCCCCAGCCGGTCCACAGGGTTATCCACATGTCACTTTGACGAACCGGCCGGGTCCCCTTAGCCTCACCTGCCACGGATCCCCCGGGTCGCGGCCAGCCGCGACTCCGGGGAAGGGGGCGCATGACCGCCAGCGGGCCACTGACCAGCCCGCTGCACGCCCGGGGGCTCCGCGCCGTCCGCTCAAAATGTCGGCGGCACCTGGCATGGTGACCGTCATGAGGCCAGCGATCAAGCCGGGACTGCTGCTGGCGTGGCGCGACCGGGACACCCTGCAGCTGGGCATCGATCCCCGGCGGGCAGTGGCGCTGACCGGGGCCGGCGCCGTCGCGGCCCTGCTCAGCCTGCTGGACGGCAGCCGGGACCACGGGCAGGTGCTGGCGGCCGCGCAGCAGCAGGGCATCTCCCGGGACGCGGCTGACCGCATGATCGGCCTGTTAGCCGCGGCTGGGGTGCTGCAGGATTTCCCCGCTGCCGCATGGCGAGCGCTGCCGGATGGCGCGCGGGGGCGACTGGCCGGCGAGCTCGCGTCCGCGTCGCTCGCCTATGGTCACAGCGATGGTGGTGCCTGCGTCCTATCCCGCAGGCAAGCAGCGCGAGTGCGGGTGTACGGGACCGGGGCGGCTGGCTCCGCGCTGGCCAGCCTGCTCACCGCCTCCGGGATCGGCCAGGTCAGCTTCGTTGGCGCGGCACCAGCAGACGAACAGCCCCGCGAGCCGCCGCCCCGTCCGGACTCACGGCCTGCTCCCGCTGGCCAGGCTCCTGGCCGCGGCCGGGCCTCCGGCGACAAGCGGCCGCCCCGCGCAGGTGCGCCCCGCGCAGGTGCGCCCCGCGCAGGTGCGGCTCCACGCGAGGTGCAGCGGGCCGGCCGGCTCCCGTTCCGCGGACCGAATGCCGGGCCGCGGCCGGATCTGGCCGTCCTGGCCGGCGGTCATCCTCCGGAGCTGCCCGGCCAGCTGGTCGCCCGCGGTATCCCCCATCTGGCGGTGGGGGCCGCCGAGGCCATCGGCGTGGTCGGCCCGCTGGTAATCCCTGGATGTACCGCATGTTTGGGCTGCCTGGAACATGCGCGGCGGGACCGCGACCCAGCCTGGCCGCTCATCCTGGCTCAGGTGGCTGGCCGGGCCGCGGCCCCGGCCGCGTGCAGTGCCGCGCTGGCCGCGGCGGTCGCCGCCCAGGCCGCCGGGCAGGCCCTGGCCTTCATCGATCTGGCCCAGCCCCCCGACGCCGTCCGCAACGGCACCCTGGAGCTGGTAATGCCCGGCTGGCAGTGGCGGCGGCGCAGCTGGGAGCCGCATCCCGAGTGCCGCTGTAGCAGGCGGTCAGCCATCTAGCCGAGAATGTGTGAGTGACCGATCTTCCTCGACGCGCCGTGACCCGGACCGCCAAGCTAGCCACCCTGCCCGCCGGCCTGATGGGCCGGACCGCCCTGGGACTGGGTAAGCGCCTGGGCGGCCGCCCGGCCGAGATGGTCGCCGCTGAGATCCAGCAGCGCACCGCC
Organism: uncultured Actinomycetes bacterium; assembly: GCA_963837515.1. Lineage (GTDB taxonomy): Bacteria > Actinomycetota > Actinomycetes > Streptosporangiales > Streptosporangiaceae > RYN-230. Next base: position 530,128 of record CAWINT010000002.1, on the reverse strand, counting down.
GAGCAGATTTTCAAGGTGCTCGGAGAGCTCAAAGGCGGTGCCATGAAGCTGGGCCAGGCTCTGTCCATCTTCGAGGCGGCCTTGCCGCCGGAGATCGCGGGGCCGTACCGGGCAACCCTCACCAAGCTGCAGGAAGCCGCGCCACCACTGCCGACCCGGGCCGTGCACGAGGTGCTGGCGGCCGACCTGGGCCCGGCATGGCGGGACGGCTTCACCGAATTCGACGACACCCCGAAGGCGGCTGCGTCGATCGGCCAGGTGCACCGGGCGGTGTGGCACGACGGCCGCCAGGTCGCGGTCAAGATCCAGTACCCGGGCGCAGGCCGGGCCCTGCTGAGTGACTTCACCCAGCTCAGCCGGGTGGCCCGGCTGTTCGGGGTGCTGATGCCGGGCCTGGAGGTCAAGCCGCTGCTGGATGAGCTGCGTGAGCGGGTTTCGGAAGAGATCGATTACCAGCTGGAAGCGACCTCCCAGCAGGCGTTCGCGACCGCCTACCGTGATGACCCGGACATATACGTACCGTCCGTGGTGGCTGCCACCGACCACGTCCTCGTCACCGAATGGATGGACGGCACGCCGCTCTCCAAGATCATCGAATTCGGCTCCCAGGAGGAGCGGAACCGGGCCGGCATCCTGTTCACCCGTTTCCTGTTCTCCGGGCCCGCCCGGGCGGGCCTGCTGCACGCCGATCCGCATCCGGGTAACTTCCGGATCCTGGCCGACGGGCGGCTCGGGGTGCTCGACTTCGGCGCGGTGGACCGGCTGCCGCACGGACTGCCGCCGTTCATCGGCAAGATGCTGCGGATCATGCACGGCAACGGCGACGTCCGGGAAGTCGAGGACGAACTGCGCCAGGAAGGGTTCCTGCGCGAAGGCATCGACGTGGACTTGGACGCGCTGTCGTCGTTCCTGGCACCGCTGGCCGAGCCCTCGCGACTGGACCATTTCAAATTCAGCCGCGAGTGGCTGCGCGGGGAGGCGGCGCGGGTCACGGACCCGCGTTCGTCCAATCTGGGCCGGCGGCTGAATCTTCCGCCGTCCTATGTGCTCATTCACCGGGTTTCCACCGAGGGCATCGGGGTGCTCTGCCAGTTGGAGGCGGAAGGGAACTTCCGCGCCGAATTGGTCCAGTGGATGCCGGGCTACCGGGCGACGCCGACCGGGCCGGCGGAGGCTGCCACGGGCAACGGCGCCGCTCCCGGTTCGGTGGCCGCCCCGGCCTCCGGCCCGGCACCCGCCCCGGTGCCGGGCCCCGCGCCCGCCCCAGTACCCGACCCCGCGCCGGGCCCCGCGCCCGCCCCAGCCTCCCGGCCAGCGCCCGCCCCGCCCTCGGGCCCGGTGGCCGACCCAGTATCCAGCCCGGACGGAAGCGGTATTCCCGTGGCTGACACCGCGCTGCATCGCGAAGCCTGACCACTGGTCCACCGGAGGTCGTCGCCAGTTTGTGCAGCCGAAATGCTGTCATGACAGCATTTCGGCTGCACAAACCAGCTCTAAGGTAAGCCGCCCGAGTTGGGCTCGGGCCTTCGTGGCCGGGCGGGGCGATTTTCGCACGCGGGGCCGGCGATTTTCGCACGCGGGGCCGGCGATTTTCGCACGCGGGGCCGCAGATTTTCGCACGCGGCAACGACATTTGCGGCTGGTTTCCCACAGGCCGCGCGTATTGCAGGTGTTGTCCACAGCTGGCCGTGTCCGGCTGCCAACCATGTCCAGGCCGGGTCACGGTCATAGGCATGGGAGCCATGGATCTGGCTGGCGGGAAACGGCCTGCGGCCCGAGAGCTTCCGCCGGTCGTGACAGCGACGGCGGCCTGCAGCGCGATCGGCCCGGCCGCTGTTCGCTGGCGGGTGCAAAGCGGCCGATGGCAGCGGCCCTGCCGCGGGGTCCTCATCACCCACGCCGGTGACGCCAGCGAAGAAGAGTGGCAGTGGATCGCCGTGCTGGCCGCCGGACGGGGAGCCGCGCTCGCGGGACTCACGGCCGCCAGGCTGGACGGGCTAGCCGGCTTCGCACCGCGCGGCATCGACGTGCTGGTCCCGGCCTCGCGTTACGTCAGGCTCGGCTTCGCCGGGGTGACGGTGCACCGCTCCCGGGCGCTCAGCGCCCACGACGTCCACCCGGCCCGGTTACCACCTCGGACCAGGCTCGCGAGGTCGTTGCTGGACGCGGCCGCCTGGGCCCGCTCGGACGACCGGGCGAGAGCCATCCTCGCCGCCGGTGTACAGCAGCGCCTCGTCCGCACCGATCACCTTGCCGCCATGCTGGCCGGCCAGCCTAGGATCCCGCGGCATGCGCTGATCGTGAGCACGCTGGCTGACATCGCGGGCGGGGCCCAGGCGCTGTCCGAACTCGATTTTGCCCGGCTGATCCGCCGCTACCGGCTGCCTGAGCCGGACCGGCAGGTGCTGCGGCTGGACCAGGGGCGGCGGCGCTGGCTGGATGCCTACTGGGATGCCGCGCGAGTGGTGGCCGAGGTGGACGGGCTGTGGCACATGGAAGCCCCGGCGTGGTGGGCGGACATGCGGCGGGGCAACCAGCTCACCCTCAGCGGTCACCGGGTACTGCGGTTCCCGGCCTTCGCCGTGCGCGATCAACCAGCCGAGGTTGCAGCGCAGATCAAAGCGGCGTTGCAGAGCAGCTGAACAGCAGTGCGCGGGAGCGGCCGATCGGCCGCTCCCGCGCACTCCCCCATCCGGCGGTCAGCAGGCCCGGGCCACCTGGTGATTCAGGAGGTCCCGGCCCGCTTGGTAATTCAGCCGGCCCGGGCCACCTGGTGATTCAGGAGGTCCCGGCCCGCTTGGTAATTCAGCCGGCCCGGCCACCTGGTGATTCAGGAGGTCCCGGCCCGCTTGGTAGTTCAGTAGGCCTGGCCCGCCTGGTGGTACAGCCACCGGGCGGTGGCCTGGGCCCGCTCCAGCTTCCTGGTGGCCCGCTCCACCCGCCGGGATGCCTTCCGCAGTGCCCGGGCCTGCGCCACTTGCCGGTCGATCTGCGCCTGGGCCAGCAACTCTCGATGTCGTTCCATGAGGTAGGTAGTGGGATACATTTCTCTTCTCACCCGCCACGTCTTCGTTGCCTGTTGGATCAGCGGCTTACGCCGCCACGTCGGTCTTGCGCGGTCGGCCGCGAGGCCGCTTCCGGGGGACGATCTCGCCGCGCAGGAAGAGCTGGCCACCCCAGACACCCCACGGCTCGCGCCGTTCCATCGCCCCGGCCAAGCAGGTCAGCCGGGCGGCGCAGCCGGCGCAGAGCGTCTTCGCCGTCTCCACGTCCTGCGGTGACTCGGCGAAGAACAACTCCGGGTTGTCTGTGCAGGGCAGCCGAGCGCTACGCGCCGCCGGCACCATGGGGAGCGTCCCTGGGCCGACCGCCGATCTCACGGATCCTGCTGGTGCGGACACTGCCTCGACCTCCGCGTCGTCCGCGACGACGGCGGCGGTTCCGGGCCCGTGCATCGTCCTAACCCCTCTCGTCCTGGTCTTACCGTCTCTCATGGGTCTGACAAAACGGCGGGCCCGACATGACGAAAGCCGCGGACCCGGTGCGGGTCCGCGGCCTCTGAGGGGATCCAGGCCGGCCTTTCTAGACCGGATCCCAGGCTGGTTGCGAACCCGTTTGGCTGCCGCGCGGGGCAGCAGCGCCGATAGCGTGGAGGGACGTGCTGGTTGCGGTGGTGCTCTGCTGACCGATTTCCGGCATGGCCGGGGTGGCGGTCTGCACCTGCTTGCGCGGAGCACCGGCGACGATGTACATCGCCATGGCCGCCTGGCGATCTGCGCTGGTCTGAGCAAAGACAGACTCAGGGAGCAGGCTGGCGCCCAGGGACGCGGTGGCGATCCACGGTCGCGCGGCAACCGGAACGAAAGTCACATTGTTATTCACCGGGGCACCTCCTCTCTCAGGGCGTCGTGTGCTTGCCCGGAAACATGTGCAGCAGCCTACGGAGCCGGCCGTGGGGGCAGCAACTCTTTTTTCCGCCAGCTGATACTTCCTGGCGAGTGAGCCGACTGGAACCGGGTCTGTCAGTCCGGAACGGGGTCAGTCAGTCCGGAACGGGGTCAGTCAGTCCGGAACCGGGTCAGTCAGTCCGGAACCGGGTCAGTCGTCCCGGAACCGGATCAGCCCCTCCTGGACCACCGACACGACCAGGTCGCCCTCCTCGGTGAAGACCTGGCCCCGGGCCAGCCCGCGGGCTCCCGACGCGCTGGGCGATTCCTGGTCGTACAGCAGCCACCGGTCGGCGCGGAACGGGCGGTGGAACCACATGGCGTGGTCGAGGCTGGCCCCGCTGATCGCCGACCAGTTGACACCGTGCTGCCGCACCACCGAGTCGAGCAGGGTCAGGTCGGAGGCGTAGGTCATCAGGCAGACATGCAGCAGCGGGTCGTCAGGCAGTTCGCCGTCGGCCCGCAGCCAGACCAGGCTGTGCCTGATCACCGCGCCCCGGCCGTCGGCCGGATGCTCCGTGCGCGGCGTGACGAACCGCAGGTCGATCGGGTTGCCGGTCAGGAACTGGACCTCGGGCGGGGGGACCGATCCGGGCGGGGGCACCTCGGGCATCGGCGCCGCGTGCTCCAGGCCGGGCTCCGCTCGGTGAAACGACGCCGACAGGGTGAAGATCGGCTTGCCGTGCTGGATGGCCGAGACCCGGCGGGTGGTAAATGACCGGCCGTCGCGCACCCGGTCCACGATGTAGACCAGCGGCACGGCCGGGTCCCCAGGGCGGATGAAGTATGCGTGCAGCGAGTGCACCGGCCGGTCGGCGGGCACGGTGCGGCCCGCAGCGACCAGCGCCTGGCCGGCGACCTGGCCGCCGAACACCCGCTGCCGCCAGTCGCTGGGCGAGCGCCCGCGGAAGATGTCCGCCTCGATCTGCTCCAGGTCGAGCAGCTCGACCAGGCTGTCCAGGGCCTTGCTCACTGTGCGCCGCTCACTGTGCGCCGCTCACTGTGCGCCGCTCACTGTGCGCCGCTCACTGTGCGCCGCTCACTGTGCGCCGCTCACTGTGCGCCGCTCACCGTGCGCCGCTCACTGTGCGCCGCTCACCGTGCGCCGCTCACCGTACGCCCCGGGCAGCCGGGCGCCACGTGGTTCGCGGCCGCAGGCCGTCGAGGAAGCGGGAGGGCTTCCGGGCCGGCCTGGTCCCGGACCAGGCCAGCGGCCAGGACAGGAACAGCTGCTCGCGGGCCCGAGTGATACCCACGTACAGCAGCCGGCGTTCCTCCTCGACCGCCTCATCGGTCTGCGCGTACACGATCGGCAGGTTCCCTTCGGTCAGGCCCGGCAGGAAGACGGTATCCCACTCCAGGCCCTTGGCCGCATGCAGGGAGGTCAGGGTTACCCCCCGCAGCGCCGGGGCGTGCTCGATCCGGGCCCGCCGGGTCAGCTCGGCGGCGAACTCGGCGAGCGTGGCCCCGGGGTGGGCGGCCAGGAACTCGGCGGCCAGCTGGGCCAGCGCCTCCAGGGATTCCCACCGGTCCCGCGCCGCGCCCCGGCTGGGCGGGGCCTGGCTGTTCAGGCCCAGGCCGGCCAGGATGTGCCGGACCTCGGCCACCAGCCCGCCCGCCAGCCCGCCCGCCAGCCCGTCGGCCCCCTCGCCCACCGGCCCACCCGCCGCAGGCCCACCGGCCACCGGCCCGCCGGCCGCGGACCCGGAACCGGACCCGGAACCGGACTTGGCCGCCGCTCGGAGCAGCCCGGCCGCCTGCCGGATCTCGGCCCGGCCGAAGAACCGCTCCGCCCCGCGGACCTGGTACGGCACGCCGAGATCGCTGAAGGCCTGCTCCAACGGCACCGTCTGGGCGTTGGTGCGCACCAGCACCGCCATCTGGCGCAGGTCCGCCCCGGCCTCGCTCATGGCCAGCGCCCGGGCCGCGACCGCCGCCGCTTCGGCCTGCTCGTCGGGGTACTCGGCGAACTCGGCGGCCGGCCCCGCCGGGCGCTGCGCGATCAGCGCGGGGGCGGCGGAAGCACGCGGCGCCCCGGCCGTGGCCGCGGAGCGCAGCTGGGCGGCCAGCGGCCGGGCCCCGGCCGCGCCGGTCAGCTGGTTCGCCAGCGCCACCACCTGCGGTGCAGAACGGTAGTTGCGCACCAGGCGGATCACCGCCGCGTCCGGGAACTCCGCGGTGAAACCGGTCAGGTAGGCGGCCGTCGCCCCGGCGAACGAGTAGATCGTCTGCCGCGGATCACCCACGACGCACAGGTCGTCGCGTTCGTGCAGCCAGCTGTCGAGCAGCAGTTTCTGCAGCGGGTTGACGTCCTGGTACTCATCGACCACGAAGTAGCGGTAGCGGTCGCGGACAGTGGCGGCCGCCACCCGGTGCCCGGCGAGGATGGCGGCGGTCAGTTCGAGCACGGACTCGAAGTCGACCAGGTGGCGCTCGGTCCGCAGTTCCTCGTACCGGGTGTACAGCCGGGCCACCACGTCCGCGCCCAGCGGTGGGACCCGGCCCGCCTTGGCCGTCAGCCGCGGGTATTCGTCCGGGCGCACCTGGGTGACCTTGGCCCACTCGATCTCAGCCGCGACGTCGCGCAGTTCCGCCGGGCTGACGGTGATCCGCCGCTGCCGCGCGGCCTCGTTCAGCAGGCGCACCTTGGAGTCCAGCACGGCCGGGGCACGGCCGCCCACCGTCTGCGGCCAGAAGTGGGTCAGCTGGCGCAGCGCGGCGGAGTGGAAGGTGCGAGCCTGCACCCGGTCCAGCGCGCCCCCCGGGCCGCCCAGCTGGTGCAGCCGGGCCCGCAGCTCACCGGCGGCCCGGGTGGTGAAGGTGACCGCGAGTACGTGCCCGGGGTCCACCTGGCCGGTGAGCACCGCATACGCGATCCGGTGCGCGATGGCGCGGGTCTTGCCGGTACCCGCGCCGGCCAGCACGCAGACCGGTCCCCGGGCGGCCAGCGCCACCTGCCGCTGTTCGGGGTCGAGTGCGTCCAGCACCGCCTCCGCCGCTGACGGCGCCGGGGGATTGGGGGCAGCGGTCACGGGTACCTCCTCCGGGCGCCCATCCTTCCGCATGCCACCGACGCGCGGGCCGCGACACCCGCGCCCGCCGGCGATATTGATGGCCGGTACCGGGAAGCCGGCGCCCCCGCAGGGTGTTGATTGAGCGGAACTATGCTGTGTCTCGATGGGAGGCGGGTTCGTGGCGGATCCGGTAACCATGTACACCACCCAGTGGTGTGCGTTCTGCCGACGGCTCAAGAGCCAGCTGGCACGTGACGGGATCGAGGTAGCCGAGGTTGACATCGAGCGCGATCAGGCCGCCGCGGACTTCGTTATCAGCGTGAATGGGGGGAACATGACGGTCCCGACGGTTGTCTTCCCCGACGGGACGGCGATGACCAACCCATCAGCCGCCCAGGTCAAGGAGAGGCTGCGCAGCCTGGCTGCGAACTGATGAACCGGCGGCACGACCGTGGTGAGCCGGGCGCGCATCCGCGCCCCGGCCCTGGCGGCGTGCCCGGAAACGCCCGCCGGGACGGCGACGGGGCCGTCGTGGACCAGGCCTGGACCGGGCCGGCCAACGACGGCGACACCGCCCCCATGGAGGCGGTCGCGTGGCGCACCGCCAACGGCTGGCGGGTCGGCGACGAGGAAGTGCCGGACCTGACCAGCGCCATGGTGCTGGCCGACCTGCTGGCTGCGGACCTGCCGGCCGAGGACGCCGCCCGGGCCGACGGCACGGTTCCCCCGGCCTCGGTCAGTTCCCAGGCCAGCCCGCGGGACGCGGCGATGCGGAACGCCGGGTCGATCGACGGCCAGCCGGGCGGGACGGTGGCGTCCGGGGGCGGCACCAAGGGGCGCCCGGGGCGCCGCCGCGGCGCCCACCGGGCCGACCACCCCGGCACCGCGGAACTCGCCGAGGCCGAGCAGCTTCGGGAGACCGTGGCCCAGCTGGAGCGGGCGCTGACCGTCCGGGTCCGGGTGGAACAGGCCATCGGTGTGCTCGCCGAACGGCACCGGATCCGGCCCCGGCAGGCATTCGAGCTGCTCCGCGCGGCGTCCCGGTCCCGCGGCCAGCGCATCATGGAAACCGCCAGCCAGGTGATCGCCAGCGCGACCAACCCGCTGCTCCGGCTGCCGGAGGAGCTGGCCAAGCCGCCGGCGCCGCGCCGGCTGCCCCGCCGCAGCCGCGGCGAAGCCTGACCCGGCTCCCGCGAGCAGCCCCCGGAGGCAGCGGGAAATGTGAACGTATGGTTCACAAGCGGCTACGCAGGGTAACAAGCCCACCGTGGAGGAGCACGCGGACGACGGGGTTCAGCCCGGCCGGCTGCTGATCATCGGCGGCGGCGAGGACCGGTGCTGCGGTACCGGGGTGCTGGAACGGTTCGTCGAGGCGTGCGGTGCCAGCCAGGCGCGGATCACCCTGGTCACCACGGCGGCGGGCGTGCCCGACGAGGTGCACGCCGAGTACGAGCAGGTGTTCCGCAAGCTCGGCGTGGAGCACATCACCGAACTTCGGCTCCGCGGCCGGGCGGACGCCGACTCGCCGTCCGCAGCGGCCATGCTGCGCGCCAGTACCGGGGTGTTCTTCACCGGCGGCGACCAGTCCCGCATCCTGGCCCTGGTCGGCTCGGCGGTCAACGACATCCTCCGCGAGCAGCTGCGCCAGGGCCTGGTCGTCGCGGGCACCAGCGCGGGCGCGACCGCGCTCGGCCGGACGATGATCCTCGGCGGCGAGGGCCCCGATGTGTCGGCCGCCACCGTGCGCACCGGCCCCGGCCTGGGCCTGCTGCCGAGCCTGCTCATCGACATGCACTTCGCCGAGCGGGGCCGGCTCCCCCGGCTGCTGAGCGCGGTGGCACTCGACCCGGAGCACCTCGGGGTGGGCATCGACGAGAACACCGCCATCTGCGTCACCGGGGACCGCTTCGAGGTGCTCGGCAGCGGGGTGGCCACGGTCGTGGACGCCGAGCAGTTGACCGTGGTGCACGCGGCCGGTGACTGCGACCCGATCACCCTGTTCGACGTCCGGCTGCATCTGATGCCCGCCGGGTGCGTGTTCGACATCGCGCAACGAGCGCCGGCCATCGGCCCGGCGCACAACCGCTACTGAGCCAGCTCATCACGGCCGCCCGGCCTCAACCGCCCACCTGAGCCCCCGCCAGGACGCCTGACCGAGGGAGCACGCGTGCGCCTCACCGACATCCGCCGGATGTGCGGGCCGAACATCTACACGTCCCGCCCGGTCACCGTGGCCCGGCTGGAACTGGACGGGCTGACCGGGCAGGAGACCTCCGGCTGCCCCGGCTTCGCGGACCGGCTCACCGCGCTGCTGCCCGGCCTGGCCGGGCATCACTGCGCGGCCGGGCGGCCCGGCGGCTTCCTGGCCGCGATGGCCCGTGGCACCTATTTCGGCCACGTCGCCGAGCACGTCGCGCTGGAACTGTCCGCGCTGGCCGGCCGGGAGGTGAACTTCGGCCGCACCGTCTGGGCCGGCGCCGACGGCCGGTACGACGTCGTCATGGAGTGTTCCCGGGACGAGCCGCCCGACTCCGCGGTCCCGCGTGACCTGCTCACTCTCGCCATCGGTGTGATCGAAAACCTGCTGGCCGAACGGCCCGTCCCGCTCGATGCCCCGCTCGCCGCGCTGAAGAGGGCCGTCGCCGGTGACCGGCTCGGGGTCAGCACCGCGGCCCTGGCCGCGGCGGCGCGGTCGCGCGGCATCCCGGTCCGCCGGGCCAGGGCGCTGAGCCTGCTGCGCCTGGGCTACGGCTGTCACCGGCGGCTGGTGTGGGCCGCGCTCACCGACCGGACCTCGGCCGTCGGCGTGGACATCGCCGCGGACAAGGTGCTCACCAAGGAGCTGCTGGCCGGCGCGGGAATCCCGGTCCCGCCGGGGCGGGTCGCGGCGTCCGCCGCCGAGGCCGCCGAGGCGCTGGCCGCGGTCGGCGGCCCGGTGGTGATCAAGCCGCAGACCGGGAACCACGGCTCGAACATCACCGTGGGGGTGACCTCCGCCGCCCAGGCCGCTGAGGCCTACCAGCAGGCGAGTGCCGGCTGCCCCGGGGCCATCGTTGAGGCTTATATCCCGGGCACCGACTACCGGGTACTCGTGGTGGACGGCCGGATGATCGCCGCCGCGCGGCTCCGCCCGGCGTCGGTGACCGGGGACGGCCGGCGCGACATCGAGGCGCTGGTCCGGGAGGCCAACGCCGACCCGCGGCGCGGCGAGGGGCACGCGCTACCGCTGACCAGGATCGCGTTCGACGACCACGCCCTGACCCACCTGGCCGCGAGCGGGCTGCACCCGGGGTCGGTGCCGGCCGTGGCCCAGGTGGTGACGCTGCGCCGCAACGCCAACCTGTCCACCGGCGGGACCGCGGCCGACGTGACCGACGAGGTGCACCCGTCGGTGGCGGCGATGTGCTGCCGCGCCGCCGCGGCCGCCGGGCTGGACGTGTGCGGCATCGACCTGCGGCTGGCCGACATCGCGGCGCCGCTGGACGCCCACGGCGGCGCGGTGATCGAGCTGAACGCCTGCCCCGGGCTGCGGATGCACCTGGAGCCGAGTGTGGGGCGCCCCCGGGACGTGGCCGGGGCCATCATCGACCGGCTGTACCCGCCGGGCGCCCCGGCCCGGATCCCGGTGGTCGCGGTGACCGGGACCAACGGCAAGACCACCACGGTCCGGATGATCGGGCACGTCCTGGGGCAGGCCGGGCTGGCCGTCGGGATGTCGACCACGGACGGGGTGTACTCCGCCGGGCGGCTGGTACACGCGGCCGATGCCTCGGGGCCGCTGTCGGCCGAGATGGTGCTGGACGACCCGGCGGTGGAGGCGGCCGTGCTGGAGACGGCCCGCGGCGGGATCGTCCGCCGCGGCCTGGGCTACGACCGGGCCGACGTGGCGGTGATCACCAACATCACCGCGGACCACCTCGGCTGTGACGGGATCGAGGACATCGACGACCTGACCGACGTCAAGGCGCTGGTCGCCGAGGAGATCCAGCGCGGCGGCACCCTGGTGCTGAACGCCGACGACCCACGGGCCGCCGGGCTGGCCCGGCGGCCCGCCGTCCGGGCGCGGAACCCGGTGCTCCGCTACGTCAGCCTGGCCACGGACAACCCGGTCGTGCTGGCCCACCGGATGACCGGCGGGACCGCCTGCGTGCTGGACGGCGGCCACCTGATGGAGCTGCGCGGCGCGGAGCAGACGGTGCTGCTCAGCGTGGACGAGCTGCCCGGGTCGTTCGGCGGGTCCGCGGCCCACCTGGTGGCCAACGCGCTGGCCGCGGCGGCCGCCTGCCGGGCACTGGGGGTGAGCGTCAAGGACATCCGGCGTGGCCTGGCCACCTTCGCCGGGGCCGAGGCGAACCCGGGCCGCGGGAACCTGCACCGGGTCGGCGGGGTGCCGGTCCTGGTCGACTACGGGCATAACCCGGCGGCGCTGACCGCCATGGGCCGGCTGCTGCGGGCGGCCTGGGCCGGCGAGCCGGTGGCGGCGATCACGCTGCCCGGGGACCGCCGGGACGACCTGATCGCCGAGACGGCGGCCAGCGTGGCGGACTGGTGCGGCCGGGTCGTCGTGTACGAGGACAGCGACCGGCGCGGCCGCCGCGCGGGCGAGATGACCCAGCTGGTCAGCGGGGCGCTGGCCCGCCGCCGGCCGGGGATCCAGGTGCTGGCGGCCGACGGACCGGAGGCGGCGCTGCGCGCCGCGCTCGCCCTGGCCGGCCCCGGCGACCCGGTCCTGTTCACCTACGAGAAGCTCGGCCCGGTCCAGGCGCTGCTCGAATCCCTGGGCGCGGAACCGGGCTGAGCCAGCGTCACGACGCGCTGCCCCGGTGACCGCGCGGCCGGTGGCGCCAGACGGTGGCGCCGTCGGCGCGGTAGGCGACGTGGAAGCCGAGCGCGTGCAGGTACTTGGCGACGTGGTCGTTGGCCGGGGCCCACCGGTCCCACACGATGATCCAGCCGATGTCCAGGTGGCCCAGGTCGCGCCGGGCGGCCGCGAACTCGAGCGGGCTGTTGTGCTCCCGGCGCTGCGCGGCGACGAGGCGGCCGTAGAACGCGTGCCGGCCGATGGCGTCGATGGTCGGCAGCGGCACCCGGGAGATGTAGCCGACCGCCCGGGGATGCCCGTCGGCGGTCGCCAGGACCTGCGCGTCCGGGTCGAAGGCGCCACCGTAGATGTAGGTGCCACCGCGGATGCCGAACGGCACGTTGACCACGATCGAGCGGGAATGGTCGGCGGCGATCGGGCGGTCCAGGGCCGGCAGCGCGGTCGGCACGGTGCCGATGTACTTGTTGCCGTCCCAGCCTGCCTCCGCCGCGCCGAGGACGCCGATCACCGCGATGACCGGGACGGCGACGGCCATCCTGGCGCGCCGGCGCAGCCAGTCGGCCAGCGCCCCGGCCAGTAGCGCCGCCGGGACCATGCCGAGCATCAGCATCCGGTCCGGTTCACGGAACCCGGACAGGCCGGGGACCTTGGCGAACCAGGTGAACGGCATCAGCCCGGACAGCCGCCAGTTGTCCACCTGCTGCGGTGCCGGGATCAGCAGGTGGCTGCCGACCCGCAGCACCGGGCCCAGGGCCAGCGCGGCGCACGCCAGCCAGAGCGCCGCCAGCAGCCAGGCCGAGCCGCGGCGCCAGGAAAGCGCCAGCCCGGCCAGCGCGGCGGCGGTGAGCACCAGGCCGAAGTCGGGGACCCCGTCGGTGACCGGGCCATGGAAGATGAAGCCGATCCCGCCCAGGCCGAGCTGGCTGACCCGCGGCGAGGGGGCGAACATGGACGGCAGCGAGCTGGAATAGTTGCGGTAGGACTTCATCAGGCTGCCCGGCGGGGAGCCGAGGCCGCCCGCCTTGAGCTGGTGGTAGATGGCCAGCAGCTGCGGGCTGGCCAGGACCACGGCGACCACCCCGGCCAGCGCGACCGGGCCCAGCTTGCGCAGCTGGTAAGGCGGCCGGGCCAGCCAGGCCGCCACGGTGAGCAGGGCCAGGATGATCACCAGGAGGGAGATTTCCTGGTCGGTGAGCACAGCGGCGGCCAGCACCACGCCCAGGACCGCCGCGCTGCGCCAGCCCGGCCGCCGGGTCAGCCGGAGCGCGGCCTCCAGCGCGATCGGCAGGAACAGCGCGCCCGCGGCCAGGTTCAGGTGGTACCAGGACCGCCAGACCAGCATGGCGGACAGCCCGAAGAAGGCCCCGGCCGCGATCGCCCCGGTCTGCGAGGGCAGCCACAGCCGGGCGGCCCGGTACATCGCGTAGCCCATCAGCCCGGGCATCAGCGCCGACAGCAGGTTGTACGCCGCGCTCGGCCCGGACACCGCCGTGACGGGCGACAGCAGCAGATCCGGCAGGGGCATCAGGGCATGCAGGCCGAGCTGGGCGCCCACCGGGGCGGCGATGGCACGGGTGAACCACGGATCGCCCAGGTGCACGGCCTGGCGGGCGACCCACCAGAAGCCCCACACGTAGGCGCCGGCGTCCCTGGTGGCTGGGAGCTTCCCGGTCACCAGGTAGCTGGCCCGGGGCCAGCTGACCGCGATGCCGGCCAGCAGGAAGCCGGCCAGTACCAGCAGGTGCTGGCGGACCGGGTGCCCGGCCAGCACGCCGGGACCCCTGGTGCTGCTGCCCGTCCCCCGGCCGGGTGGCGGGCCAGCCGGCCGCGCCGCGTGTCTCGGGCCCGTCAGCTTCTGGTGGTCAATCCCCGGCGCGGCCGCCGCAGTGCCCTTCCCCCGCCGACCCGCTGCATCCATCCGCTCTCCTCGTCGGCCTGGGCCGGATCACCGGCCTGGGCTGGGCCGACGCCGGGGGTTACAGGCGACCTTCCCGGACCGCCTGCTCGATCCAGGGGATCACCTCGTCCAGCATCTCCTCGAGGGTGGTGGTCGCCTCGAACCCGAGTACCCGCTCGGCCTTCGCCACGTCCGGCACCCGCTTCTGCACGTCGTGCTCGTAGGGCTGGTCCGACACCAGGCGGAGCGGTACCCCGGGCCCCTTGATCTTGCGCCAGATGACCCCGGCCAGCTCGGCCACGGTGGTGGACTGGACCGTGGACAGGTTGAAGTCCTCGTTCACCGCGTCCGGGTGCAGCAGCGTGGTCACGATGCCCCTGGCCAGGTCACCACCGTAGGTGTAGTGCCGTACCTGGTTTCCCTCACCGAGGATATGCAGCGGGTCCTGGCCCTTCAGCACTTTCTGCACAAGATCCGGGACGACGTGTGACATGGCCAGCTTGACGTTGCCGGAGAGCACCTCGACCTCGCCGAGCGCCCGCCCCTCGCCCACCCCGACGCAGTTGAACGGGCGCAGAATGGTGTACGGCAGCCGGTACTGGTCCCAGGCCGCCCGGGCGTAGTACTCAACCGCCAGCTTCTGGAAGCCGTAGGAGGAAAGCGGCGGCGGGATGCGCCGCTCATCGCCCTCCGCAGACGGCCAGTGGTCAGTGCTCTCGTAGACCATGGACGAGCTGACGTAGGTCATCTTCTGCAGCGCGCCGGCCCGGTAGGCGGCCAGCGCGGCGTCGCAGCTGGCCGTCATGATCCGCTCGTTGGTGGCCAGCAGGTCGTAAGGGTAGGCGTGGAAGTAGGAGATCCCGCCGATCATCGCGGCGCCCGCGATGAAGTGGTCGCAACCGTCCAGCAGCTCGGTCACCAGCCCGACGTCGCGTGCGTCGCCCTCGACGAACCGGTAGTTCGGATGGTCGTCGTAGCTGTGCTTCACCGGGCCGTACTTGGAGAAGTTGTCCAGCCCGACCACGGTGTGGCCGGCCTCGAGCAACTCCTGGACCACGTAGCCGCCGATGAAGCCGGCCGATCCGGTGACCAGAACCTTAACCACGAACTGCTCCTCGTTCCTTGTCTCAGTTGCCGGCCGCGGGCTGGTCGCGCCCGGCGGCCTGGTTCAGTTGCCAGCGGTGGGCTGGTCGCCGCCCGTCCGCTGCGGCGCCGTCCCGGGCAGGCTGGCCTCAGGATGTGTGGCCAGCTGATCCAGGGTGAGCCTGGGCCCAAAGGCGAACCGGTACCAGCGCAGGTAGCTGGGTAGCCAGCGGACCAGCTCGAAACGGGAATCACCCAGCGAACGGTCCAGCCAGATGGTGGGGATCTCCGCCACCGGCCGCCGCAGCCTGGTCGCCTTGACGGTCAGTTCCAGGCCGATCTCGAAGCCGGTGCGGGAGTCGATACCGGCCTCCCGGACGAACTCGGTCGAGTACGCCTTGAAGCTGTTGGTGGCGTCCCGGGTGCCGACCCGGGCCAGCAGGTGCAGCGACCGGCCCGCGCAGCGGGACAGGGCGCGCTTGACCCGCGGGCCGCCGACCTGCTGGCCGCCGGGCATGTACCGGGACGCGGCGGCGACCACCACGCCCCGCTCCACCAGCCGGGCCAGCTCGTCGATCTGCCGCGGGTCATCGCTGCCGTCGGCCATGGTGACCACCGTGACCGGGGACTGCGCCTCCGCGAAGCCGTACCGGATGGCGTTCGCCGGGCCGCGCCCGTACACGTTCAGCACTCCCCGCACCCGGGGGTCGGCCTTGCTGGCCTTCTCGATGTAGGGCACCGTGGTGTCTTCCGGCATGTCGTAGACGACCAGGATCTCGCACGGCGAGGTCACCGCGCGCAGGATCCGGTCGAGGCAGGGCATGATCGCCTCGCCCTCGTTGTAGACCGGTATCACCACGGTCACTTCAGGTTTCATCGCTGCTCCCCGCTCAGCGCGGACGTTCCGTGGCCAGCCAGCGTTCCGGACCAGCGGTGAACCGCACCGCCGACCGCCCCCCGCCCTGGGAACGCCCGGGCACCGGCTCTCAGTTCCGCCGCCCCCCCGGGCCCAACCGCTCACCGAAGCATTGCCCCGCGTGGAGCGAATGGCCACACTACCCGATCCGGGGCTCCGGCAAGATCCCTGATACTGGGCCACATCCACGAGTGGCGTGCCGATAAGCCGCACAGTCAGTCACCAAGAGTAAGACCAATACTAACAGGGCGTGTTCGCGGCGGGTTCAGCCGCTGGCCGGCGGGCGGGGCAGGGTCACCCCGGCGTGCGCCCACGGCCGGGTGAACCCGGCCGGGTTCCCGTCCCCGGCCGCCGCTCCCGGAGAGCCGAAAGACGAGATCCGGATCGGGAAACCGGTGGCGTAAGCCTCGATCATGGTGTGCTTGCCGATGACCAGCCCAACGTGGCCGGGCGCGCTGGTCGTGCCGTCCGAGCCAGCAAAGAAGACGAGGTCACCGGGCTGCACCTGGCTGGCCGGGATCTGCGGCCCCCAGGCCCACTGCTGCTGGGAGGTCCGCGGGATGCTGATCCCCGCCGTCCGGTAGGCCATCATCACCAGCCCGGAGCAGTCGAACGCGTCCGGGCCGGTGCCGCCCCACAGATACGGCTTGCCCAGCTGCGACCGGGCGAAGCTGATCACGCTGGCCACCAGCTGGTTCGGCACTCGGCCCGTGGTCACGCTGGTCAGGCACTCCGGCGCGGTCACGGTGGAGCTGGAGTCGGTCTGCACGTACCCGCCGCGGCTGTACACGCTGGCCCACTGCAGCACCTGCTGCACGTAGGACTGCAGGTGGTTGTAGGCGAAGACGGCCCCGGCCGGGCTGGTCAGGACGCCGTTGCGCAGCAGGTACTTGGCCGCGCCGGCGATGGCGTCGGCCGGGTCGTAGACGCTGGCGGTGCCATCCCCGTTGGCATCGGTGGCCACCCCGCTGACCACATCGGCGGCCGGGTGCACCGGGGCGCCGCCCCAGGTGTTGCTCGACGCCCCGCCGATCCCGATCTGCATCGGCCCGGCCGCGCCAAAACCGTTCTGCCCGGAATGCACGCCCGGCAGGGTGGACCGGCCGTCGTCGCTCTCGACCTTGCCGATCCCGGCCAGGATCACCCACGGCACCCCGTACTGCCCCCCGATCTGCTTGAACAGGGTGAGGTAGTTGGCCGGAATGGAGTTGCTCGCGGCGGTGGTGGCGGCCGGCTGGCTGGCACTGGCCGATGGGCTGGGGCAGCCCGCGCCGGCCGCCAGGAACAGGCTGGCACCCCCCACCATCGCCATGGGGACCAGCGCGACGCCGGTGACGAGCAGGGCGGCCAGGCCGATGGCCACCACGACCGCGGCCCGGCCCCGGACGGTGAAGCTGGGCCGCCAGTTCACCAGCGCGCCCCGGTCACGAGTTCCCCGCCGAACTCAGCTCGATGTCGTTGACCAGCCAGGTCCCGCCGTTATCGACCACCGTCACCGCGTACTGGCCGGTGGGCTGGCTGGTCCCCTGCTTCGAATGCACCGTCTGGTCGATGGTCACCACGAAGGTCAGGCTGGATGGCCCGAACGCGCGCAGCGAGTCGATGGCCGCCCGCGCGGTGGCCACCTGGCGCTGGCTGGTGCGCTGGCTGGCCAGCGACGGGAGCGCCCAGCCGCGGGCCACGGTGGCGGCCAGGTCGCTGGTCGTCAGGCCACGCAGGCTGGTCTGGTAGGCGCGGGCGCTCTCGGTGTAGGACCAGGTCCCGTAGGCCGTCCCGAACGCTACCGTGACCCGGGATGCGTGGGCCAGGTCGGCCGGGCTGAACGGCAGCCAGCCGTAGATATTGGGCGTGGCAGCGACCGGCGAGGTGGCCGGGGACACCGGGGAGGCCGAGGACGGCGCGCTGGCGGGCGGTGTCCCGGCTGGCTGGCTGGCCGTGGCGCGGGGCGTGGCCACGGCGCGCGGCCCCTGGCCGAGGGCCGCCCGCACTCCGGGAATGAGCAGGTAGGCACCGGTGCCGCCGAGCACCACGACGATGCCGAGGAAGGCCAGCACCCGCTGCGCGGGGGTCAGTTCCATACCGGTCCGCTACTTCCTGCGGCGCACCGGCCGAAGCCAGAACGGTACCGCCGGGCCCGCCTCGCCGTCGCGGTCCCCCGGGCCCGCGCCACCGGGCGGGGCGCCGGCCCGGCCGGTACCCGGCTGGCCCCCGGACGGGGCGCCGCCGGACGGCGCCCGGCTGGCGGGCGGGGCGGCTGGGCGCCCCGCACCGGACCGCGGGGCGGCCGGGCTCACCGGCCCGGACCCGCGGCGCCGGGGGCGTGCCGCGCGCCGGGCCGCGGGCCGGACCGGCGCTCCGGGCTGGGGCGCCGCTCCCGCCCAGCAGCCCACCGCCGGTGAACCCGCCGCCGGTCGGGCCGCCGCCGGTGGATCCCCCGTTGGGCGTGGGCCCTGGGTCGCGGGCCGGGTACGGAGCCCGCGACGGCACCGCGCCGCGCGGTGACCCGGCGCCGAACCAGGGCGGCGCAGCCCCGGGGGACTGACCGCTCGCCGGGACCCGGGTCCCGGCACTGGAGGACCGGGCGGTGCCGCCGGACGATCGGGGTACCGGCGGCGCCGCGGCTGGGGGTGCCGCCGCCGGGGGCGCAGCGGTGGGCGGCCGGGGGGCGACGCCCGGCCAGCGCTGCCGGGACGGGGCCTGCGGGCGGGCCGGGGCGGCGGGCGCTCCCCCGGCCGCGCCGGCCGCACCGGGGGCGGCCCCAGGCACCGTCCGGTCGGGCGCCACCCGCCCAGGCACCACCCGCCCGGGCGCGGGCCGACCGGACGTGGCGGCCGCGGCGGCCGCTCCTCCGGCGGCGGCCCCGGCGGCGGCCCCGGACGCGGCGCGCCCGGACGCGGCGCGCCCGGACGCGGGCGGTGCCGCGGCCGGGGCGGCGGCTCCGGGGTCCCGGCCCGTAGCGGTCTCGCCGGTGACCGCCCGGGACCAGCCGCTGGCCGGGCGCTGGCCGGTGCCATCCCGCGCGGGCAGGTCCAGCGGGGGCGCGGCCCGCGGGCTGCTCTCCAGCCCGGCGGCGACCCGGCCGCGGCTGCGGGCAGCCGCCCCGCCACGCCCGGGGACGCCTGCCTGGCCGTCCTCGCCCGCCGCGTCCGCGGTGGTGACCTGGCCTGGGGCCGTGCTGGGATCCGCACCGCCGGCCGCTGCTCCGGCCGCCGCTCCGGCCGCTGCGCCCGCCGCTCCGGCCGTCGCCACCTGGGCGGCCAGGCCGGCCGCCTGGGCCGGGTTACGCCGGGCCCACCGGGCCGCCCGGTAGGCGGCGAAGCCGGGCACGCCCACCGTGGCCGCGTCCACCGTGTTGCGCCGCGCGGCGCTGCCCGCCCGCACCAGTTCCGCCTCGCCGCGGTCCCGGGACCCGACCATGCCGTATCCCACCGCGGAGAACAGGTGCACGAACGGCTTGCGGTAGATGAAGACCGCCACCGTGACGAGCGCGATCATCAGGATCTTGAGCGCCCACGGCAGGGCGGCGTCGCTCGTCCCCATGATCAGCGAGTAGGCGTACAGCAGGACGCTCAGCACCAGCGCGATCGCTGCCTGCTTGAGCAGCACGCCGACGAGCATCTCCACCCAGCGCAGCGCCACCACCCGGCCGAAGCCGGGATGGGTGCCGACGATCAGGAAGAACGGCCCGGCTATCAGGAGCAGCAGGAACCCGAGCTTGAGGATGATCAGGGTGATGGCGATGAGCAGCACCAGCAAGCCGGCCACCAGCGCCGCGAACAGCGCCGCGAAGGCGATCATCAGCCTGGTCGTGTACTGGTTGCCTTGGAACAGCGAGTAGACGCTGGGCTGGTTCTGTTTGAGCGAGGCGGCGATGCCCGCGTAGGTATTCTCCTTCGCGGTGATCAGCGACGGGGTGGGCTTCTCGTTGGTGGCGATGGCCTGGGCCCACAGCAACTGGCGGCCGTAGGCGTTTACCACCGTCTTGGGCCCCTTGCCGGTGGTGTACACGGTGGTGCCGAACTCGCCGTCCAGCCACGGCTTGCAGACCAGCACGGTCCACAGCTCGTTGGCGTTCTGGTCCACGATCGAGGAGCCGCCGGTGTAGGCGAAGCTGGCCGTGGCGACCTGCGGGTCGCGGCCGCCGACCGGGACGCAGTCACTCTGCGACGGGCTGGGCAGCCCGGCGAACGCGACGTTGAGGGTCTGGGTGATGCCGTCGGACACGGTCTTGCCCATCCCGGTGAAGTCGGCCGGGCGGCCGATCAGCCAGACCGCGGCGGCACACGCGATCACCATCCAGATGGTGCCCTCGATGGTCCGCGTCGCCCGCTTGCGGATCAGCCCCTGCCAGGCCAGCCAGATGGCGCCCAGGATCACGACGGGGGCCAGGTAGGGGAAGTAGATCGCGTTGCCGAGCGCGGTGATCAGCCGGTCCACCGAGTTCGTCAGCCAGGACAGGATGCCCTCCCCGGCCGCGGACTGGTAGACGGTGATCGTCACCCGGTCCAGGGCCTTGGCCGCGTCGAACACCATGCCCGCGACGCTGTTGCCGATCAGCGAGGTCATGTCCGAGCACTGCAGGCCGTAGGCGGCCCAGGACTGCCCGGCCATCCCGTAGCTCTCATACAGCGTGGGTGACGCCTTGGCGCCCGAGGCCGGCGGCCGGATCAGCGAGTCGATGCCGCCGGCCGCCGGCTCCGGGGTGGGCACGGACGGCTGGCAGATGTTGTTGAGGTCCCCGATCAGCCCGCTGGAACCGGCGTTGCAGAAGCCGAGCAGCCCGCCGATGTCACCGATCCCAGGCACCGAGCAGACACCGCCGGACGGCGCCGCCGGACGGGTCACCGACGCGGGCTGGGCGGGGGCGGCCCGGTGGGCGCTGGCCGTGACCGCCGCGGGCGCACCCGTCGCCGCCTGGGCGATGGCCGGCGACCCGAGCACCCCGGCACCGGCCACGGCGATGAGCACGCCGGGCACCGTCAGGACTCTGCGGGCCACCGTGGCGGCCCGCCGGACGAGTCTGGCCATCATGGGCTCCTCAAGCCTGCTGGGGGAAGGCTGGCTGGGGCATCTTGCCGGGGCACTGATAACTGCGCGGGGCCGGCCGGCGGCACGGTGCCGAGCAGGCCGGTTTCCACCTCCGGGCTCGCGCCCGGCGGGTCGGCCGCCCCGCTCTGCCGCGCCCGGGTCGGGTTGGTGTCGAGCCATTGCCGGACCTCGTCGGAGACCAGGTCGATGCCGATCCGGCCGGCCCGGCCATCCAGGTCGCGGAAGATGCACTCCCCGTTGCCGAGCCCGCGCAGCACGGCCTTGTGCTCTTCCGACGGCTCCACCCCCAGCAGCGCCATCACGTTGCCGGCCTCGACCCGCTCCGAGGACCGGAACGCGAAGACGCTGGACAGGCAGTTCGTGACCTGCTCGCTCAGCAGGTCACCCGCGTTCTGCGAGACCAGGATCAAAGCGGTGTTGCGCGAGCGGCCCATCCGGGACACCTCGGGCACCAGCTTGGCCCCCTGCGGCGTCGCCGTGATCGCCCACGCCTCATCCAGGAAGATCGCCTTGGGCAGCCGGCGGTCGATGCCGTTGAGAAGCCTTCTCGCGAACTGGGACACGAGGTACAGCAAGGCGACGGACAGCCGCTGCTCGTACGAGTAATCCTCGCGACCGGCCGCGGTATCCGGCAGGGTGAGGCCGGCCAGGGTGAACACGGTGGTCCAGCCGGCCGCGTCGATCTGCTGGCCGCCTGACGGCGCGAAGCACAGCCGGGCCAGCCGCATCTCCGACATCGAGCGGAGCACGGCGCCCAGGTTCCGCGACGCCGGGTCGGCCGATTCCTCCAGGTGCCGGATGACCTTGCCCAGGCTGGGCCGCTCCCGGCTGGCCACGTTGGCCACCGCCTGGATCATCGCGCTCTCCCGCTCCTCGCTCATCCGGGGCAGCAGCAGGCGCAGCGTCTCGGTCGCCATCGTGCGCTTCTCGGCCAGGTCGTCGCCGAACGAGAACGGGTCCAGCAGGCCCGGCGCGGCCGCGCCCAGCGGCAGCACCCGCGCCTTGCGGCCGCGCTGGGCGAGCAGCTCGACCAGCGGCTCGGCATCCCCTTTCGGGTCGATCACGGCCACCGTGACCCCGCGCAGCGCGCACTGCAGGATGAGCAGCAGCGCCAGCGTGGTCTTGCCGCCGCCCGGCTCGCCGGTGATGGCGATCGCCGTGGGGCGGTTCAGCGCGGCGGCCAGCAGCGGGTCGAAGTGCACCACCGAGCGGGACCGGCCCAGCGTCTCGCCGATGTACGGACCCACCCAGCCCTGGCCGTGATGCGGCCGGTCGCCCAGTTCCACGGTGGCCGTGGGCACCCCGCCGGCGATCGTGTAGAGCGGCTGGCGCTGCACGTAGGACTGCAGCCGGACCCGGTCGCCGGGCAGCGACTCACGCAGCAGCGAGAACTGGTCACCGGTGGAGTTCACCACGTCGATGCCCATGTCGCGGTAGTGCTCGACGACGGCTTCCACCCGGCGCTGGCACAGATCCCGGGTCGGCGCGGTGACCGCCAGCCGGTGCCAGCCGTAGACGAACGGCAGCCGTTCCTTGGTGATGCCGTGCTCCAGCATCCGGGCCGCCACCAGCTGCTCCTGCAGGGCCAGCGGCGCGTCCACCCCGGCCTCGCGGATGTGCTGGTCCATGTCCCGGGCGTGCGCCAGCCGGCGGCCCACGTCCTTGCTGGCCTTGGCCGGCGGGATCAGCTTCATCCGGGAGCTGACCTCCACCGGGAACGGCAGCGAGTCGGCGAAGTGCAGCCACGGCTCGCCGTCCGGGAAGCTCATCACGTCCGGGAACCGGGAAAAGGACAGGAACGCCTGCCACGACTCACCCTCGGGGTGCTCCAGCCGGAGGATCGTGCGGCCGTTGTGCACCTGGCCCTCGAACAGCGACTCGATCTCGCCCGCACCCCAGCGGCGGCGCCGCACCGCCGACGGCCGCGGATCACCAGCCGTGCCCATCAGCGCGTGCCGGACCAGCCAGGCGATCTCGTCGCTGGTCGCGTGCCGCGCGGCCAGCGCGCTGGCGGCCAGCGCCCGGCCGAGCCGCTCCGCGTGGTCGCCCCAGCGGGTGATCTCGCCGGCCGTGATGGCCTCGTCCTCCAGGCCCATCACCTGTTCCCCGGCCCGGTAGGCGTTGATGAACTGGGCGAACACCCCGCCGGACAACTGCGCGCGCATGCCCCGCTGGCCGAGCCGGACCCCCAGGTAGACCTCCTTGGTCCAGAAGTCCTTGGCCCACACGTGCCGGTACATCTCGTCCAGATAGTTCCGCCACCCGGGCCCGCCGTCCGACGTAGCGTCGAGCTGCGCGGCCCAGTCCGCCGCCGGGTACGGCCGGTGCGCGATCCGCAGGTGCACCTCCGCGTCGGCCATCCGGATCGCGGCCAGCGCCACGGTGATGTTGGTGGCCAGGGCCTCCCGGTCCAGCGGCGTGGTGAACTCATATGGCTGGGTCGGCAGCCGGTAGTACGCCCAGGCGTGCGTCTCGGTCAGCAGGATCCGGTCGTCGAAGTAGCGCAGCGACAGCCGGGACCGGCCCCGGGTCCGGGCGCTCATGGCGACACCCGGCGCTGCGCACTGGGCGCGGTGGCCAGCGCCGCCACCAGGACCCCGGCCAGCGCCGTGTAGGCGTGCTGGACCGGCGGCCGCAACTGGCCGAACCCGGCCGCGGAGGTCCCCGGCACCGGGCGCAGTTCCCGGATGCCGGGCTCCGGCGGCCCGGCCAGGTGATCATCCCAGGGCACCCGGACGATCGCGCGGCACCGGCCGCGGACGACGAGTTCGGCCTGCTCGACGTGGGTCATGCTGCGCTTGCTCACCCCGTTGATGACGGCGATCGAGTTGCTGCCCAGCTCGGCGTAGCCGTGGCCGTCCAGCCACTCCAGCGTCATGGCCACGGCCCGGGCGGCGTCCGCGCTGGCCGGCGCGACCAGTGCGAGCTGATCCGCGGCGGCCAGCAGCCGCGCCACCGCCGAAGCGCCGGGGTCGGCCAGCGTGAGCGGGTAGCGGCCGTTCAGGATGCCGGCCACCCGCGCGTAGTCGGCGTCGCCGAGGTCGGCGGGGCCGTCCAGGGCGGCGTCCTGCGCGATGACGTCCACCCGCCCCCGGCCCCGCGGCGGCGGCGCAGCCGGCGGTTCGCCGGCCAGCAGGCCGCGGACCGTCGCGACCGGACTGGCCTGCGCCAGGCCCGCGAGCGAGCCACGGCCGGGGTTGAGATCAAGGGCCGCAACGGCCTCAGCGCGGTAACTGGCCAGCACATCCGCGAGCAGCAGCGTGGTCACCGACTGGCCAGCGCCCACCGTGCAACCGAGCACGACCGTCAGCCGCGGGCCATCGATGGGCAGCTGGACCCGGGCCCGGTCGCGCTGCTCCATGTCCGGACGGCCCGGGCCGTGGCCGCCGGGGATCACCCGGACCGGCATCCGCCAGGCGGTACCGCCGCGGTGCGACCCGGGCCCGCTCAGCGCCCGCTCCACGAACGTCGGCCGGTTCTGGACGCCCCGGACGACGACGACGGGGGGTGCCGCGGGCCTGGCGGGCGACGGCGGTCCGGCCGGCTCCGCGGGGGGTCCGGCCGGTTCCGCGGGGGGTCCTGCCGGTTCCGCGGGGGGTCCTGCCGGTTCCGCGGGAGAAGGGGGTTCGTCCCGCACGGAGGGTGCTGGTGGCCCGGTCAACGTGGGCTGCTGCGCCGCGGGGCCCGGCTCGGCCAGGCCCGGCTCGGGCCGCACCAGTTCGACCGGCACCGGCTCCGCGGGCACCGGCGCGATGCCGGACTGGGCCAGTTCCGGCCCGGCTGGCGGCGGCCCCGGGTTGTCCTGAGCCTCGTCCGGCTTCTCGCAGGCCACGGCCGGCTGGCTGGTCCCGCCTGTCTCCGTGGTGCCTGACCCGGCTCCGGCGCCGCTGAGTGCCGCTTCAGCCGCCCCGGGCGTTCGAGTATCCCCAGCCTCAGCCCGCTCGGCCTGGGCCTGCTCGGCCTGGGGTTGCTCGGCCTGGGGTTGCTCGGCCTGGGGTTGCTCGGCCTGGGGTTGCTCGGCCTGGGGTCGCTCGGCCTGGGGTTGCTCAGCCTCAGCCTGCTCAGCCTGGGGTTCCTCAGCCTGGGTTACCCCAGCCTCAGCCTGGGCCTGCTCGGCCTGGGTTACCCCAGCCTCAGCCTGCTCGGCCTGGGGTTGCTCAGCCTGGGCCTGCTCGGCTGGGAGGCCGACGGCCGGAGTCTCCTTGGGCGCGGGCCGGCGCAGCAGCGAGATCAGCGGCAGCATGGCCGCAACGGGACGTCGCGGCCGGTCGTCGTGCGCCACCTCGGGCGGATCGGTGCGGCCACCCCGGGCCGCCTGGCCGTTCTCGTGGCTGGCCCCGTCAAGTTCCCGGGGGTCTGGGCCGCCTTCCCGGTCCGCCGTTCCGGCGGCCCGGGCCGCCGGGACGGCCGGAACCGGCGGTCCGCCCCGGGCGGGATCCGCCGGGCCCGGCGGGGTGTCCCCCCGGAACGCTCCCGGCTGCGCCGGCCCGAAAGCCGTCGGCGCCGCCGCTGACCGGGGTCCTTCGGATGGCGCCGCCGGCGATGGCCCGGGCCAGGGCGGAACTGGGCCCGGCCCGGGCGCAGGACGAGCCGGGCCGGCCGTCGGGGCCGGCGGCACCGGCGGCATGGCAGGTGGCGGAGGCGGAGGCGGAGGCGGAGCGACGGCCCGGGCCCTGGCGGGCATCGGCCGGGCCGTGGACCGCTCCGGCTGGCCGGTCGAGCCGCCGGTCCGGGGGGGCGGCGTGGCCGTCCGGCCGCCGGCCCGGCCCGCCCGGATGGCCGGCGTCGCGGCTACCGTCTTGGTCCAACTGGGGGGAAGAGGGATGGCCGTGCCCGCAGCGGCCCCTGGTGCGGTGCCCGCGCCCCGGCCCGCTGTTCCGGCGGCCGTCGTGGCCGCTGACGTGGCCGCCACCGGCAGGGCCCGTCCCGGCGCGACGATCGGCCGGACCCGGGCCGGTGCGGTCTTCCGGTCGGGCTGCCGCTCGGGGCCGGCTGGCCGCAGGTCCTCGTCCCGGCGCCATACCCGGCCGGCGACGGCGATCTCGTCCTTCTCCGCCAGGGGGGCCATCCGGCACCAGGTAGCCGGCTCCCCCAGGTAGCGGACCTGGGAAGTGAGAAGTTCAGGAAGCCTTTTGCTCTCCAGCACCGGCCTGGTGGCCAGCCAGGTGATCACCCCTGGCGGGAGCACGTACAGCCAGAAAAGGCTGTGGTTGAACGGAACCCCGAGCAGGGTGAGGAGCACCACGTACGGCACGGTGATGGCGGCGAAGACGGCGAGTTGCCCGACCGGAACTGGCATCGGCAGCCGGAAGTCGTACAGCTTGTACAGCCGTTTCTCGATCCGCCAGATACTCGTATAGGTGGGCAGCTCCACCGCGTGCTCTCCTTCCGGCCCGGGCGGAGATCAGTGGACGCCGAGCGCGTTCGCGATGCCCTGGGCAAGCGTCTGCACGATGCTGGGGGTGTAGAAGATCACCGCGATGGCAACCGCCAGCACCAGGAACTGCACAAACCGGATGATCTCCCGGGTGAACAGGAAAAACAGCGCCACGATGCCGACGATCCCGAGGAACAGCGGGCCGAAGAGCCCTTGCAGGTAGCTGACGAGGCCCGATGTGCTGATTGAGGCCGCGAGTATGAGCGAATGGGACGACATCGGTCTACTCCCAGGTTACGGGGATAACGCAGGGCCGGTGGCGGGCATATGGCCTGCGGAGCTGGATCATGGCGCCCCCGGCGGGCTGGTGGCGGCGTTGATGTCAGTGACGTACCAGGTGCCGCTACGGCTCACCACCGTTAGCGCATAGCTCATATTGAGCTGCGCCGGGCCCCGGTTGACGACCTGACCGCTAGCGTTCCTGGCTGGGACGCTCCATACGACGTTGGCAATGATATGGCGGGTGGCCCCGCCGGGTGGCACGGTCACTGTAGCCAGGTTCTGAAAAGTCACCGCCTCATTCAAGCCGGCGATGGTGGTGCCCGGCGCGAGGAACCGGCCGAGGGTGGCCTGATTTCCACTTGCATAGGCGGGAAAGAAAGCACGAAGTAGAGTCGTTAGTTGAGCCGTCGCGGTCGCATCGGTATTGCCGGGGGCGGCGGTCGGGAGCACCGCCCGGCCCGGGGCCGGAAGCCAGGCGGGCGCACCAGAGACCACCAGACCGCCGGACGCAGCGTAGATAGGCACGCCCAGCTGCATCAACTGCCCATTGACCCGCGCCAGCAAGGTGACCACCGCATGATGTGCGTCGAGCACGTTCGTGCTGGCCACTTGTTCGGACTGCAATTGAGATGATCCCGTGCCACTCCAGCCGAGCTGCGGATCGGCGCCGGACGGCAGAAAAGCGGCGAGCGCGCTGGCCCGCTGACTGGCCTGCCCGGGACTGAAATTCAGATAAGCCGCGCCAAATTGAAGAGCATAGGCGTCCGCCAGGGTCACTGGAAAAGAGCCCGACGGCTGCGCCGTTACGGCCGGGGCCGCGGCCGGTGATTTCTCACTGGAAACGATGGCGACTACGCCCCGGAATCCGACGAGCAGCAGGATGGCCCAGGCCAGCACGCGGAATGTCCAGACCAGCCAACGGCCGCCGGCCCCGCCCCAGTTCCGGGCCGGGCGGCTGCGGTCAGCACTGGCAGGCGCGGCGTGGTCCGCCTCCCCTTCGTAACCCAGCCCGTGCTCAGCCGAACGCGGACTGCGTTCAACGGTGGACCGACGAACCATCGCACCTCCGCTCGCTCCTGCGCACGCGCAGCGATGAGTTGCGGTGCTCTACTGGGCCGACTCCTGACCTATTCTGCGCCATAACCCGCTGGTCGGGGAGTCCCTTTGCGCAGCGACCGGGCCGCGGCAGTAGCCAAACGGTGCTTGGATTGACCGGCGCACCAGCCGGACGATTGATCGTCACGTTGTCCCTGACCTGCGGTTATGGCCGTATGCGCCGCGACCAGTAGCGCTCACGGAGACCGCCGCGAAGCTGCTAGCGGGACCCGACGATTAGTCTCATCCGACAGTCAGACTCACGCTATCGGGAGGTTACCCCGGTAGCGAGGACCCCAACGAGCGTGTCGTCCCATGGCTGCCGTGACTTGCGCGACAAGCTGAGACCGTGGGACCGCTGATACTTCACGGCCTGCCGTGGTTACTGATGTTGCTGGGCAGACCGGTGCCGGGTGGCGGCCGCGGCGGGCCGCCCGGCGGCGGGTAGGAAACAGGCATGCACGGTAACGCTCCCAGCACCCCGGCGGCCCGCCACCCAGCCGACGCCTGGGTCGTGGCCGGGCCACCCGGCTCGGGTAAGAGCACCGTGTCCGCCGTGCTGCTCGGCTCGCTCCGGCCGTGCCCGGCCCTGCTGGACAAAGACACCATGTACGGGCCGTTTGCCGCGGCCATTCTCCGGACCGCGGGGCGCCCGCCGGGCGAGCGCGAAGGCCCGTGGTACGACGAGCACATCAAGATTCACGAATATGCCGGAATGACCGCGGTTGCCCGGGAAATCCGCTTCAATGGCTGCCCCGTCCTGCTATCGGGCCCATTTACCGAGCAAATTCATGACGCGGCCCGCTGGCAGGCCTGGGTGGCCGAACTCGGCTCGGACCCGGTACACCTGGTCTGGGTGAAATCGGACGGCCCCACCCTGTGGCAGCGGCTCAGTGCCCGGGGCTCGCCGCGTGATGCCCAGAAACTGGCCGACTTCGCCGCGTTCCGCACCCGGATGCGGCCCGGCACCCCGCCCGCCGCCGCGCACCACGTCATCGACAACCGGCTCACCGCCGCGGCCACCCTGGAAGACCAGGTGGCCGCCCTGCTCCGCCGCTGGCGCAGCGGGTACCGGGGCGGCCGCCGGCCGGCGGCGGCGGGTCAAGCGCCGGACTCCTGGCCCGGGCCCGGCAGCGACACCGTGTAGATCATGCGCCGCCGCCGTCCCGGCCGCGGCGCGTTGGCCAGCCGCGGGAGGAAGACCTCGCGCAGGTCGCGGGCCAGATCGGCGAACTCGTCGTCAGTCAGCCACATGGCGCCGACCCGGTAGTCGGCGCCATCCCGGACCGGGTCGGCCGGGCCGGAGGCGACGTAGCGGTCGAAGTCGGCCAGCAGCCCGGCGATGTAGGCCAGGAACGCCTGCGCGTGGTCGTCCAGCGTCATGGCCCTGGCCTCACCCGGCTGGATCTGGGCCGCGGCCAGCCGCATGGTGTAGGTGCGCTCGACGGCGCCGCGGACCCGCCGCTCAGCCACCACCTGGAGCACCCCGGCCCGGGTCAGCCGGGCGACGTGCCGGTAGAGGCTCCCGGCCGGCACGTCGTCGAGCTCGGCGGCGAGCTGGCTGGTGGTGAGCGCCCGGTCGCCGAGGAACGCCTTGAGGATGCGGAGCCGTACCGGGTGCAGCAGGAGATCGGCGCTAGTCACACGGGCCAGCCTAGCCACCGTTCTCAGAAGTGCTATCATTAACATGACTGATAATGTTGCTCGGGCGGAGGCCCTGGATGAGCGATGCCGAGCGGCCCGCCGGCCGGGCGGGTGCGGGGTGATGGGCCTGCCCCCCGGGTCCGCGATGGCCCTGGCCGTCCTGGTTATGGCGGCCGGGTTCGCCGTGTTCTGCCTGGCCGATCTGGCCCGCGCGCCGCACGTGCGCCACCTCCCGAAGCCCGCCTGGGCGCTGATCATCTGCTGCACCATCCCGTGGGGCGGCCTGGCGTACCTGATCTTCGGGCGGGACTGGCCCGCTTCCCCGGCCACCGCGCCAGCCCCGGCCATCGTGCCCGGCGTCCCGCCCGCCCGGCGGCCGGCCCACCGGCCCGGGCCTGGCTCGGTGGACATCGGCGTGACCGCGCTCACCAAGCGGTTCGGGCCGGTCACCGCGCTGGACGGGCTGAGCTTCGAGGTCCGCCCCGGGCGGGTGACCGGGTTCCTGGGGCCCAACGGGGCCGGCAAGACCACCACGATGCGGGTGATCCTGGGCCTGGACGCGCCCACCTCGGGTACGGCGCTCGTCGGGGGCCGCCGCTATCCGGAGATCATCCGCCCGCTGTGGGTGGTGGGCTCGCTGCTGGACCCGGCCGCCGTGCACGGTGGCCGCACCGCCTGGTTCCACCTGCTGGCCCTGGCCCGCAGCAACGGGATCGGCCGCCGCCGGGTCAGCGAGGTGCTGGAACTGACCGGCCTGGAGGCCGTGGCCGAACGGTACATCCGGGGATTCTCCCTGGGCATGAAGCAGCGGCTGGGCATCGCGGCGGCGCTGCTGGGCGATCCCCCGGTGCTGATGCTCGACGAGCCGGCCAACGGGCTGGACCCCGAAGGCATCCGGTGGATCCGCCAGCTGCTGACCTCGATGGCCGCCGAGGGCCGCACGATCCTGGTCTCCAGCCACCTGATCAGCGAGATGGCGCTGATCGCCGATCACCTCGTCATCATCGGCCGCGGCCGGCTCCTGGCCGACACCCCCACGGCGGTCCTGGTGGCCGCGGCCGGCCGGGACGTGCTGGTGCGGTCCCCGCGGGCCGGTGAGCTCGCCGGGCTGCTCACCGCGGGCGGCGCGACCGTCACCGTGGAAGCCGATGGCAGCCTCACGGTGACCGGGATGGAGGCGGCCGCCATCGGCGACCTGGCCGCCGGGCGCGGCGTCGCCGTGCACGAGCTGGTGCCGCGCCAGGCTAGCCTCGAAGCCGCCTACCTCGACCTGACCAGCAGCAGCACCGAATACCGGGCCGGCCGCTGGCCACCGGAAGGGCGCCTGGCCCGATGAGCGCATCCGGCACCGCACCGGGCCTGGTGCCCAGCCGCCCGGCCCCGCCGTCCCGGCTGGCCCGCGCCCACGACGCGCTGGCCTTCGAGTGGACCAAGCTCCGGTCCGTCCGGTCGAACTACTGGACGCTGCTCATCGCGGTCGCCGTCACCATCGGGGTGACCGCGATCGTGGCGCAGAGCTTCGCGACCGCGCCGGGGTCCCGCGGGGGCGCCCCGCTGGACCCGCTGGCCAGCAGTTTCCTCAGCTACGCCGAGTACACCGTGCTGCCGGTCACGGTGCTGAGCGTGCTGGTCTTCACCTCCGAGTACGCCAGCGGGATGATCCGCACCACCCTGGCCGCCGTGCCCCGGCGCCGGGCGGTGCTGGCGGCCAAGGCCGCCGTCACCGGGACGGCTGCGCTCATCGTCGGCGAACTGCTCGCCGCCGGGTGCTTCCTGCTGACTCAGGCGATCTTGTCCGGGCGGGGCCGCGGGCTGTCCCTGACCCATCCCGGCGTGCCGGGCGCCACGGCGGCCGCGGGCGCCACCCTGGCCGCCTGCGCCCTGACCGGCGTCGCGGCCGGCGCGATCATCCGGCACACGGCCGGCGCCATCGCGGCGGCCATCACCGTCATCTATCTGATGGCGGTGCTGTGCCTGATCCTGCCCGCCCCGTGGAACACCCGGCTCGGCCGGTTCACCCTGCCCTTCGCCGCCTACCAGCTGGTGAGCCTGCACCCTCACGCCGGCCTGCTCGCCCCGGGCCCGTCGCTGCTCGTCGTCCTCGGCTGGCCGGCCGGCAGCCTGCTGGCCGCGGCCGCGGTGATCACCCGCCGGGACGTATGATCCCGGCGCCGGACACCCCCCGCACCCGTATCCAGGAAGGAAGACCGGCAGCAGATGGACCCCGACCCGGCCGCCCAGGCCCTGGCCGTCCTCGAACTCGCCCGCCGCGGGCGGTTCGACGAGATCCACGAGCGGTTCGCGCCGCAACTGCGCCCGCTGGCACTGCCCGAGTCGGTGCGCGCGGCCTGGGCCGATGAGGTGGACCGGCTCGGCCCGGTGACGTTGGTGGGCACGCCGGTGACCGAGCCCGCCGGCCCGGCTCCGTGCTGGTCCGGATCCCGGTGACGTTCGCCCGCGGGGGCCTGACGGTGGCCGTGGGGCTGGCCGGTGAGCGGGGCTGGATCACCGGCATCCAGCTGCTGCCGCCCAGCGCGGCCGCACCCGCCACGCCCTGGGAGCCGCCGCCCTACGCCGACCCGGCCAGCTTCACCGAGGAGGCCGTCACCCTGGGCGACGCGCCGCTGGCGGTGCCCGGCACGCTGAGTGTGCCGCACCGGGGCCGGCCGGGGCCGGGGGTGGTGCTGCTGCCCGGCTCCGGCCCCAACGACCAGGACGAGACCATCGGGCGCAATAAGCCGCTCAAGGACCTGGCCTGGGGCCTGGCCAGCGCGGGCGTCGCCGTGCTGCGCTTCGAGAAGGTCACCCACGCCCACCCGGCCCTGGTCGCGGCCGACCGGGACTTCACGGTCACCGACGAGTACGTGCCCCAGGCGGTGGCCGGGCTCCGGCGGCTGCACGGGCACCCGGCCGTGGACCCGGCGCGGGTGTTCGTGGCCGGGCACAGCCTCGGCGGCAGCGTGGCCCCGCGGGTCGCGGCGGCCGGGCCGCCGGTAGCGGGACTGGTCATCCTGGCCGGCGGGGCCGAACCGCTGCACTGGTCGGCGGTCCGCCAGTTCCGCTACCTCGCCTCACTCGGCCCGGGGAAGACCGCCGCCACGCAGCCGGTCATCGACGCGATCACCCGGCAGGCGCGCGCGGTCGACGACCCCGGCCTGTCCCCGTCCACCCCCAGCAGCAGCCTGCCGCTCGGCGTGCCCGCCGGGTACTGGCTGGACCTGCGCGGCTACGACCCGCCCGCCGCCGCGGCCGCGCTGGGCCTGCCCATGCTCATCGTCCAGGGCGGGCGGGACTACCAGGTCACCGTGGCCGACGACCTGTCCCGGTGGCAGGCCGCGCTGGCGGAACGGCCGGACGTCACGATCCGCGTCTACGACGCGGACAACCACCTGTTCTTCCCCGGCTCTGGGCCGTCCTCCCCCGCCGAGTACGAGCCCGCGCAGCACCTGGACCCGGCCGTGGTCACCGAGGTCGCCGCCTGGCTGCGCCAGGAAGGAGCTGCCGACAGCGCGGGCGCATGACCGGAGCAGGCGTCAGACGTTGAACCGGAACTCGACCACGTTCCGTCGCCGATACACATGTACGGGGCCGCCGGACCCCGACGTTCCTCAAGGCTCTTCGGCATAGACGGCCCCACCGTCCCGACATGCCGCGAGCAACCGCTTGTCACGCGTCCACAGCCGTGCTCCGTCGACCAGCAGGACGGAGCCGAGCAGGTGTACATCCACCGCACTCAGTCCACGCCCCCAAAGCTGACGCCCATCCACCAGCGCCATCACTTCCTCATGCGCCAGGACGGGGAACCCCTTGAGGTTCTCAAGGAGGGTCAGCACCCGGTCGCGTTGCTTGATCGACCCGAGCGCGAGTTCCTCGATCACAGCACGATGAGATCCGACCTGATTGTCACGAAGGAGCGCAACGAGTGAGGGCTCAGAGGCATGGAAGTGGTCGATCCAGATCGAGGTGTTGACCAGGATCACCTGGCGCCGTCCCGCCGGCGCGGCGCCGCGGTTGCGTCGCTGTCCGAGCCACCTAGGGCCGCCAGGCGCTTGGCGCTCTCCACACGGATCAAGGTTTCCAGCCCGTCGCGCAAGAGCGCGGACCTCTCCGTGATGCCCGTCAATTCAGTCGCGCGCGCCAAGAGTTCGTCATCGATGGTCACTGTGGTCCTCATCGACGCCTCCGCATCTAAAACAGCATCATCTGATGCTCTCAATGATGCCACATCTTGTGTCGTGCGGACAGCTGCCAGTCGACGGCGCCCTGATGTCTGAGCGGAATACGGCTACACGTTGAAGCGGAACTCGACGACGTCGCCGTCGGCCATGACGTAGTCCTTGCCCTCGATCCGCACCTTGCCCGCGGCCCGGGCGGCGGTCATCGACCCGGCGGCGACCAGGTCGTCGTAGGACACCACCTCGGCCTTGATGAAGCCGCGCTGGAAGTCGGTGTGGATGGCCCCCGCGGCCTCGGGGGCGGTCGCGCCGACCGGGATCTCCCAGGCGCGCACCTCCTTGGGCCCGGCGGTCAGGAAGGTCATCAGCCCCAGGGCGGCGAAACCGGCGTGTGCCAGCCGGTTCAGCCCCGGCTCGCCGAGGCCGAGGGCCTCGGCCATCTCGGCCGCCTCGTCCTCGGGCAGTTCGGCCAGTTCCGCCTCGGTCTTCACGTCGAGGAAGATCGCCTCGGCCGGCGCCACCTGGGCCGCCAGCTTGCCCGCCGCGTCCTCGTCGGCCAGCCCGGCCTCGTCCATGTTGAACACGTACAAGAACGGCTTGGCCGTAAGCAGGTGCAGTTCCCGCAGGTCAGCCAGGTCGATCCCGGCCCGCGCCGCCCCGGCGTACAGGGTCGTGCCGCCGTCCAGCAGTTCCTGCGCGCGGGCCGCGGCGTCGGCCGCCCGCCGGCGCTCCGGGTTCTTCGCGAACCTGGCCTCCTTGGCCAGCCGGGGCACCGCCTTCTCCAGCGTCTGCAGGTCGGCCAGGATGAGCTCGGTGGCCACCGTGTCGATATCCCGGGCGGGCGACACGTCCCCGTCCACGTGGCTCACGTCGGGGTCCCCGAACACCCGGACGACCTGGCAGATCGCGTCGGTCTCCCGGATATGCGCGAGGAACTGGTTGCCCAGCCCCTGCCCCTGCGACGCGCCGCGGACGAGGCCCGCGATGTCCACGAACCGGGCCGTGGCCGGGACGATGCGGGCCGCGCTGAACATCTCGGCCAGCACCGCCAGGCGCGGATCGGGGATGCCCACGATGCCGACGTTGGGGTCGATGGTCGCGAACGGGTAGTTCGAGGCCAGCGCGCCCGCTTTGGTCAGCGCGTTGAACAGCGTGGATTTGCCGACGTTGGGCAGCCCGACGATGCCGATGGAAAGGCTCACCCGGCGAGTCTAGGCTGTCCGTGGCAGTGCTCCCCGGCGCCACCAGGGCGCCACCCGCTGCTGCCCCGGCCGTCGCCGCGCCCTCGCCTCCCGCAACTGTCGGCCCCCGCTGCCAGGATTCCGTCATGACCGCGTTCCCGCTCCTCGCCGCGCTCGTCCTCGGCATCCTGCTGGGCTGCGTGATCGGGTTCCTGTACGCGCGCAGCAGGCTGGCCACGGCGCTGGCCGAGCTGACCGGCCGGGCGCAGGCGGCGGAGGAACGGGCCCGGGCGGCGGCGGAGCGGGCCGCGCTGGCGGACGGGCAGCTCGGGCCGCGCTTCGAGGCGCTGTCGGCGCGGGCACTGGACACCAGCGCACGGCGGCTCATAGAGCTGGCGGAAGGCCGCCTGCAGGCGGCCAACGTGGCGGCGGCCGGCGCGCTGGAGGCCCGCCACGCGGCGGTGGAGCACCTGGTCGAGCCGCTGAAGGAGACCCTCAGCCGGGTCGAGGCGCAGCTCCGCGAGTCGGACGCGGACCGGCACCGGTCGCACGCCGCCCTGGCGGAGCAGGTGACCATCGCCCGGCGCAGCTCCGATGAACTGCGCGCGCAGACCCAGGCGCTGGTCACCGCGCTGCGCCGGCCGGAAGCGCGGGGACGCTGGGGCGAGATGCAGCTGCGCCGGGTGGTGGAACTGGCCGGCATGAGCGCGCGCTGTGACTTCGACGAGCAGGTCACCGTGAGCACCGACGAGGGCGCGCTGCGCCCGGATATGGTGGTCCGGCTGGCCGGCGGGAAGAACATCGTGGTCGACTCGAAGGTGTCCCTGGCCGCTTACCTGGAGGCGGCCGAGACCACCGACGCCGCCGTGCGCGAGGCGCGGCTCCAGGCGCACGCCCGCCACCTGCGCCAGCACGTGGACCAGCTGGCCGGGAAGGCGTACTGGGCGGCGCTCAGCCCCGCCCCTGAGTTCGTCGTCCTGTTCATCCCGGGTGAGGCTTTCCTGGCCCCGGCCCTCGACTACGACGCCGCGCTGCTGGAGCACGCGATGGCGCGGAAGGTGCACATCGCCACGCCCACCACCCTGGTCACCATGCTGCGCACCGCGCACTACGCCTGGCAGCAGGCCGCGCTGTCGGACAATGCCCGGGCGGTGTTCGACGTGGGCCGGGAACTGCACCACCGGATCGGCCGCTTCGGCGCGCAGCTGGACAAGGTGGGCCGCACCCTGACCAGCGCGGTGACGGCCTACAACCAGGCCGTCGGCTCGCTGGAGACGAAGGTCCTGGTCAGCGCCCGGCGGTTGAACACGCTCGGCGTGGTCGACGCCGGGCTGGACCCGCCCTGCCTGGTCGAGGCGGCCACCCGCGCCCTGTCCGCGCCGGAGCTGAGCGCGCCGGAGCCGGACCCGGAGCCGGACCCGGCCGCCCAGCAACTCTCCGCTCCCGCCCCCGCCGCGCACGCTGGGCCGGGCAGCGCGCCGACCGGTACGCTCAGGGCCATTACCGATCCCAACGGCACCCACGGATGACATGACCGAGCCCGCACCGGAGCAGCCGGAGAGCCCGTCGCTGCGCCCGCGTCCGGGGCAGCGGCTGTTCATCCGGGCGGGTGCCCTGGAGTATGACCGGGTCCTGTTC
This sequence comes from uncultured Actinomycetes bacterium, assembly GCA_963837515.1. Taxonomy (GTDB): domain Bacteria; phylum Actinomycetota; class Actinomycetes; order Streptosporangiales; family Streptosporangiaceae; genus RYN-230. The sequence goes on along the minus strand of CAWINT010000002.1, from coordinate 494,008 downwards.
TTCAGCGACGCGATCTTCGCCATCGCGATCACCCTGCTGGTGCTGGAGATCCCGCGCTCGGGTACGGGCACCGCGCAGATCTTGGCCAACGCGAGGCAGCACATCCTCAGCTTCGGGATCAGCTTTGTGGTCATCGGCCTGTTCTGGGTGGCTCACCACTCGACATTCCGCTACATCACCGCGCTGGACGGGCGGGTCATCGCGCTGAACCTGGTGTTCTGCGGGGTCATCGCCTTCCTGCCCTACCCGACCGCGCTGCTGAGCGAAGGACAAGGACCGGACGAGCTGGCCACCGTGTTCTACGCGGCGTGCATGGCCCTGACCGGGCTCATCGAGCTGGCCATCTGGCTGTACGCGGCCACCGGTAACCGGCTGACCCAGGGGCTGACGGCCGCCGACCGGCGCTACGTGACCCTACGGATACTACGGGTGCCAACTGTCTTCTTGCTGTCCATCCCGGTCGCGGTGGTCTCCGCGACGGCCGGCAGCTTGTGCTGGCTGCTGATCTGGGTCACCGGCGGCCTCATCGAGCGTCACGGCCGCCCCCCGCGGGAAGCCGCCGGCCGGGACAGCTGAGCAACCGATCTGTGCGGCCGTGATCACGCTGCGGGCGTGTCATCATGCTTCCGGTGCACCGCCCCGGGGTAGCGTGACCAACAGGGCGTTGCCGGGCAGCTTGGACGGGCACACAGGGTAACCGGCCGGTACGAGGCGGCGTCGCCAGGAGCGGGAGGGAGCACGGGGGTGTCCCAGGCTTGGCAGGAACCACCGGGGAACGGCGGGCCGGCCCGGCCCGGATGGCCCAGCCCGCCGCAGGGCACGGTGAACGCCTGGGCCGCCGACGAGCTGGGCCGGGTCCGGTCGGTCCCGATATGGGGCGCGGACGACGACCCCGGCCCCGCTGGCCGTGACTGGGTACCGGCCTCCGACAGTGCGCCGGATCGCCCGGCCAGCGACGTCAGCGGCCCCCCGCGCCGCGCGTTGCAGCTGACCGCACGGGGCGCGATCACCGGCTTGCTGGTGCTGTTCTTCCTGATCCTGCTGCTGTCCAGCTGGCTGGGCTGGGGCTGGCTGGCTGGCGTCGGCTTCGTCGCCGGCAGCGTGGCGGCCGCCCGGTACGCCCAGCGCCGCGGCCTGCTCGCGGTCACGGTCACCCCGCCGCTGCTGTTTTTCTGCGATCTGGTCGTGATCAAGGGGCTGACCGCGTCCGGCAACACGCTGCTGTCCGCGGCGGAAGGAACGGCCCTGACTCTGGGCAGCGCCGCTCCCTGGTTGTTCGCCGGGGTCGTGCTCGCGCTGATTGTCGCCTGGTTGCGGGGCCTGCCGCAGTGCGTGGCCGAGCTGCGCCGGGAACTGCACCCGAACCCGCGGGGCGGCGGACCCGGCAGCACGCCCGGTCAGCCGGCGCAGGCCCGCCGCTTAGGCCCGCCCTCGCGGCGTGGCTAGCGCTGGGTGGCCCGGCGCAACTCCGGCGGGAGAGCGAAGGTGAGCCGTTCCTCGACCGCCTCGACCTCCTCCACCTGGCCGAACCCATGCGCGGCGAGCCAGTCCAGCACCCCGGACACCAGGTCCTCCGGGACCGACGCGCCGCTGGTCACACCCACCGTGCGCGCCCCGTCCAGCCAGCCTTCATCGATGCCCGTGGCGTCGTCGACCAGGTGGGCGGCCAGGGCGCCCGAGTCGAGGGCCACCTCGACCAGGCGGACCGAGTTGGAGGAGTTGGCCGAGCCGACCACGATGACCAGGTCCGCATCACTGGCGATCTGCTTGACCGCCGCCTGGCGGTTCTGCGTGGCGTAGCAGATGTCGTCGCTCGGCGGGTCGGTGAGCAGCGGGAAGCGCTCGCGCAGCGCCGTCACCGTCTGGATGGTCTCGTCCACGGACAGCGTGGTCTGGGACAGCCAGGCCACCTTGGCTGGGTCGCGGACCTGAACACCTGCGCCGGCGTCCGGCCCGTCCACGAGATGGATGCGCCCCGGCGCCTCGCCGGTGGTGCCGATGACTTCCTCATGGCCCTCGTGCCCGATGAGCAGGATGTCATAGTCCTGCGCGGCGAACCGGCGGGCCTCGTTGTGCACCTTGGTGACCAGCGGGCAGGTGGCGTCGATAGTGCGCAGGCCGCGGTGTTTCGCCTCATCGCGCACTTCGGGTGAGATCCCGTGGGCGGAGAACACCACCACGGCCCCCTCGGGCACTTCCTCCGCCTCTTCCACGAAGACGGCGCCCCGGGCTTCCAGCGACTTGACCACGTGCGTGTTGTGCACGATCTGCTTGCGCACGTAAACCGGAGGACCATACCGGTCGAGAGCCAACTCGACTGCCTGAACAGCCCGGTCGACCCCGGCACAGTAGCCCCGGGGCTTGGCGAGCAAAACGCGTCGGGTAGTCACGGGCATGTCCCCTATGGTAGATGAGCCCGGCGTGCCCGGGGCCAGGGTGGCTCACCCGCTGGCGGGCACGCGGAGGTTCCGGCCCGGTGGACCGGCCCGGCGCAGTGCCGTGGCAGCGCCGAGCCGGATCTGGTACGACTGTGCTTGCAACGGGCCGCTGCGGACACTGCCGCAAGGCAGTCGGCCCTGGGCATCCGGGTGCCGGGCAGGGCCCGCGGTGCCGGCCGCGGGACTCACCCGAGGAGAACGATCAGAATGCCTTTTTCGCAGGTCAGTGACCGTATCAAAGAGGTGCCCGGACAGGTGTTGCGCGCGGTGTTCGGTGGCATCGGAAAGATCCTGCTGGGGGCGGACAAGATCCGGTCAGAGGTGGCCGATCAGCTCAGCGGGGGCGGCCAGCCGGGCGGCGCGGAGCAACCCGGCCCGACCCCGCCACCCCGGCCCGCGGCCGGGACGCCGGCCGGGGCGCCCACCGGCACCGTGATATCGGACACAACGGCCCGGCCCGCCGCCGGGAAGGCCAAGCCGGACGGGGCCCGCTGGCGCTCACTGGACGAGACCGGCAACGTCCGGCTGCTCGGCGAAGCGGACGAGACGGAGCAGGCCGAAGCTGTGCCAGTGGCCGAAGCCGGGGCGCCCGGGATCAGCCAGGCGGCTGGGGAAGCCGAGCCGGGGACCACCGTGGCCGAGCCGGAACCAGCCGACCTGGTGGCCCGGCCGCCGGCCGAACTCGCTGAGCCCGAACCGGCCGAACTGGCCACCCCCGAACCGGCCGTGGCCGAACCGGCCGTGGCCGAGCCGGCCGTGGCCGAGCCGGCCGGAGCCGAGCCGGCCGTGGCCGAACCGGCCGTGGCCGAGCCGGCCGTGGCCGAGCCTGCCGGAGCCGAGCCGGCCGGAGCCGAGCCGGCCGGGGCCGCCCCGGCGGCTGCGGTGCTGCCGGTCCCCGGTTACGACGAGCTGTCCGTGGCGTCGCTACGCGCCCGGCTCCGGTTCCTGGACCCGGCCGGCGTCCGCACATTGCTGGAGTACGAGAAGGCCCACCAGGGCCGGGCGGCCGTCATCACCATGTTCGAGCGGCGCCTGAGCAAGCTCGACGAGGGCAGCTGAAATCCGCCCGCCGCGGCCGCCCGGCCGCGGCCTGCTGACATGGCGCTGGAGACGTCGGCGGACGCGCCGGTCCCCGTGCGGACCATCCTGCGGCTGACCGCGGAATGGATCAGCCGACTGGGGCGGGTCTGGGTGGAGGGTCAGATAGCCGAGCTGACCCGGCGCGGCGGGACAGTCTTCCTGACCTTGCGCGATCCCGTCGCGGCGGTGTCGGTCCGGGTCATCTGCCCACGGGCCGTGCTGGACGCAACCGACCCGCCGCCGGGCGAAGGGGCCCGCGTCCTGGTCTGGGCCAAGCCGGAGTTCAACACCAACCGGGGCTCGTTCGCGCTGTCCGCAATGGAGATCCGTGCGGTCGGCATTGGCGAACTACTGGCCCGGCTGGAACGGCTGCGCCGCGCCCTGGCCGCGGAAGGCCTGTTCGCCGCGGCGCGGAAGCGGCCGCTGCCGTTCCTGCCCGGCAAGATCGGCTTGATCTGCGGCCGGGATTCGGCGGCGGAAAGGGACGTGCTGCGCAACGCCGCCCGGCGCTGGCCGGCCGTGCAGTTCCGGGTGGAACGGGCCGCGGTACAGGGGCCCTACGCCGTCACCGAAGTGGCCGAAGCGCTGAACCGCCTGAACGCGGACCCGGCGGTTGATGTGATCATCATCGCGCGGGGCGGCGGATCGATCGAAGACCTGCTGCCTTTCTCGGACGAGACCCTGGTCAGAGCGGTCGCGGCGGCCACCGTCCCGGTGGTCAGCGCGATCGGGCACGAACAGGATTCGCCACTGCTGGACCTGGTGGCGGACATGCGCGCCTCCACTCCCACGGACGCCGCCCGGCGGGTGGTACCCGACGTGGCCGAGCAGTTCGCGCTCATCGAGCAACTGCGCAACCGAGCCCGGCGCTGCCTCACCGGCCGGGTCGAGCACGAGACCGCCTGGCTGGCCGACGTGCGGTCGCGGCCCGCCCTGGCGGCGCCGGAGCGGGAAGTCGACCGGCGCACCGAAGCCCTCGGCGTGCTCACCCAGCGGACCCGGCGGTGTGTGGCCGGCCTGCTGGACCGGGCGGGTGACGACGTCGCGCACGCCAGGGCCCGGCTGCTGGCGCTGTCACCCGCGGCCACTCTGCGCCGCGGCTACGCCGTCGTGCAGCAGGCCGACGGTCACGTGGTCCGGGCCGCCGCCGAGGTCAGCGCCGGTGACCGGCTCACCTTGCGGTTCGCAACCGACCAGGTCACAGCGGTAGCGGACGCCAATCCGGCGAACGGCGGCGACACCACGCAAACCGGCAGCACCCGCCGGACCGCCCGCAACGCCTGACAAAAGTCTTCCTGGCCTTTACCCGGCACGGCGTTTCCTCTCGCATTGAACCGGTGAACATCGCAGCATTGCTGTGAGCCGGGGGGATCAGTACGTGGTGATGAATGAAGCAGTGAACCGACCGACCGTGGCCACGAGCGCCCCGCGGTCACCCGGCCTGGACGGACTGCGCGCGCTGGCCGTCCTGGCCGTGATCGCCTTTCATGGGCAGCTAGCGGCGTTCCCGGGGGGGTTCCTCGGGGTCAACGTCTTTTTCGTGCTCAGCGGGTACCTGATCACGGACCTGCTGGTCGCCCAGTGGAACCGGCATGGCCGCCTGCTCCTTGGCTCGTTCTGGACGCGGCGGGCCCGGCGGCTGCTCCCGGCCCTGGCCGTGGTGCTGGTCGTGGTGACGGCGGCAACCGCGATCATCGAGCCGGGGCAGCTCGTCGCGCTGCGGCAGGCGCTGCTCGGTGCGGTCAGCTACTCCAGCAACTGGTGGCAGGCCCTGGCGCATGAGTCGTACTTCGCGCAGTTCGGGCCGCCACCCCCGCTGCAGCACCTCTGGTCGCTGGGCATCGAGGAGCAGTTCTATCTGGTGTGGCCGCTGCTGCTGATCCTCGTGCTGAAGATCTTCGAGAGCACCCGGGTCCGGGCCGCCGTGGTCTGGGCGGTCGCGGCCGGGTCCGCCGCCGTGATGGCGCTGCTGTACGTGCCCGGCGCCGATCCCTCCCGGGTGTACTACGGCACGGACACCCATTCCGCCGCGCTGCTGATCGGGGCGGCGCTCGCGCTGAGCTGGCCGCTGCGCCGGGTGCAGAACTTCACCCGCGAGAACGCACGGGCGTTCGACGCGGCCGGCCTGGCCGGGATCGCCGTGCTGGGCTGGGCCATGGGCCACTTCGCCGGGCCTGACCCGTCCCTCTACCCCTACGGGCTGCTGATCGCGGCGCTCGGCGCCGGGGGCGTGGTGCTGGCCGCGGCCAGCACCGGGGCGGTGAGCTGGGTGCTGAGCTGGGCGCCGCTGCGCTGGCTCGGGGTCCGCTCCTACGGCGTCTACCTGTGGCACTGGCCGGTGATCGCGCTCACCGCCGCGGCGCTGCGGGTTCAGTCGCCGGGCCTCCCGTGGCTGCTGGCCGACGCGGTGCTGGCGATCGGCCTGGCGGCGGCTTCCTGGCGGTGGGTCGAGCAGCCGATCCTGCGGGACGGGTTCCGGGCCACCATCCGGGGCCGGTCGGCCGTGGTGACCGGATCGTTCCCGGCAGCCCGCCGGTCACCCGCCGCGCTGCTCCCGGCGGTCGCGGCCGCGGCCGCCGTGGCCGTCGTGGTCACCGCCGGGTACTCGCTGGTGCACGCCCCCTCATCCGCGGGGCTGGAGGAGCAGATCAGCCAGGGGGTGAAGGTCAGCCAGCAGGACCGGGCCGCGCAGCGGGCCACCCGGCCGCCGCGCCCGGCGAACGGCACGCCCGCCGCCAGCAGCGGACCCGCCGCCAGCAGCGGGCCGGCCGCCGCCAGCAGCGGGCCGGCCGCCGGCCGCGGCGGGCCAGCCGCGAGGCCCTCCGGCTCGTCGTCCCCCACCCCGGACGCCACACCCAGTACCACCCCCCGCGCGCCGGCGCCGCGCCCGGTCTCCGGCTCCCGGGTGACCGCGATCGGCGATTCGGTCATGCTCGCCTCCGCACCGCAACTGCAGCACGCGCTGCCCGGAATTTCCATTGATGCGCAGGTCAGCCGGCAGGTCAGCGTCGGCGTCTCGATCGTCCAGCAGCTCGCGGCGACCGGTACGCTGCGCCCGGTGCTGGTATTCGGGCTGGGCACCAACGGCAGCTTCACCATGGGCCAGATCCGGCAGCTGCTGGCCGCCATCGGCCCATACCGCCAGCTGGTGCTGGTCAACAACTACGAGGCCCGGTCGTGGGAGGCCGACGACAACCACGTCATCGCGGCCGCCGCCCGCCGGTACCCCAACGTGGTGCTGGCCAACTGGCACGCGGTCATCGAGCACCGCACCGGCCTGCTGTGGCCGGACGAGGTACACCCGCAGCCGGCCGGGGCCCGGCTGTACGCCCGGGTGATCGCCCGCGCGGTCCGGGCGGCCGTGGCGGGCGGGTCCCCGGCCCAGCGCACCGCCGTGCGGCCACCGCTTGCCGCCGCTCATCCAGTCGATCGGGTAGCCGGCCGGCTACGTTGAACCTGTGTCCGCGAAAGCCGATGACGTCGCGCCCGGCCCGGGGGCGGCTGCTGCCCAGGGTGCGCCGGGCCAGCCCGGAACCCTCTCCTACGAGCAGGCGCGAGACCAGCTCACCGAGGTGGTCCGGCGGCTCGAAGCGGGCGGGCTGACCCTGGAACAATCCCTCGACCTGTGGGAGCGCGGCGAACGGCTGGCCGCCATCTGCGAGCAGTGGCTGGAAGGAGCCCGCGCGCGGCTGGCCGCGGTGATGGCGGCCGGCCAGCCAGATCACGCCGGGCCCGGCGCCGCCAGCTGAGCCACCCGGCCGGGCCGGCGGCCGCCCGCGGCCGCGGCGGCCGTCAGCGGCCCGGCAGCGCGCCCACCCAGGCCATCACGTCCAGCACACCGGCCGCCAGGCGGCGGGCATGGTCCGCGTCCTCCCCCAGCGAGACCTCGGCCACGGCGAGCATGAGACCGCCGGTCAGCACCACCGCGACCGCCTCGTCGATCGGCTCGGCGGTGCGGGCGAAGAAGTCCGCGTTGCGGTCCGCCCACTGCCGCAGCCGCTGGCGCATGATCAGGTCGAACCCCGGGGGCCCGTCGCCACAGACGAACAGCCGGGACAGCTCCCTTTCCTGGACGCAGCCGTCGAGGTAGGCCCGGGCCGCGGCGAGGAACAGCTGCCGGGGCTCGGCCATGCCGCCCTCCCGCGCGGCGCGCACCGCCTGCCGGGCCCGGTGGGCCTGGGTCTGGTGGAACTCCTCGAACAGCGTCACGTACAGGTCGGCCTTGCCGGTGAAGTGGTGGTACAGGCTGCCGACGCTGGCCCCGGCGTGGGCCACGATGTCGGTGACCCCGGCCTGGGCGTAACCGGCCGAGGTGAACACCTCCCGGGCCGCGGCCAGCAGCGCGGCCCTGGTGGCGGCGCCGCGGTCCGCAGCGCGCACGATAGGCTGCGGAACGTCTGCTGTCATTCGCCTGTCACCGCCTACGCAGCGCTCTCCACGTCTGGCGCCAGGGCGAGCCGCCCTCGGCGACAAGGCTACGCCCGGCGTCAGGTGCGCACGGGCATGGCACGGGCCACACCGGAAGAACGGCCACACCGGGAAGGCGGTCCGCGATGTCCGAGAATCACGCTCCTGCTGGTGCCCCCGATCGCCCAGCTACCCCCGGGAACCTGACCGCCGAGCCCGAGCCGGGGCGGCGGGCGCCCGACCGCAACCTCGCCCTCGAACTGGCCCGGGTCACCGAGGCGGGGGCGATGGCCGCCGCCCGCTGGGTCGGCCGCGGGGACAAGAACGGCGCGGACGGGGCCGCCGTGCACGCCATGCGGGCGCTGATCAACACCGTGTCGATGAACGGCGTGGTGGTCATCGGCGAGGGTGAGAAGGATCACGCGCCGATGCTCTACAACGGCGAGCAGGTGGGCGACGGCAGCGGCGCGCTGTGCGACGTGGCGGTGGACCCGATCGACGGCACCCGGCTGACCGCGAACGGCATGCCGAACGCGATCTCGGTGCTGGCCGTCAGCGCCCGCGGGTCCATGTACGACCCGTCCGCGGTGTTCTACATGTCCAAGCTGGTGACCGGGCCGGCGGCGGCCGACAAGGTGGACATCGAGGCCGCGCCCCGGCACAACATCGGCGCCGTGGCCCGGGCCAAGGGCTGCTCGCCCCAGGACGTCACCGTGGTGATCCTGGACCGGCCACGGCACGCCCAGCTGATCGAGGATGTCCGGGCGACGGGGGCCCGGATCAAGCTGATCACCGACGGTGACGTGGCCGGCGCGATCATGGCCGCCCGGGACGGCACCGGGATCGACCTGCTGCTCGGTGTGGGCGGCACCCCCGAGGGCATCATCAGCGCCTGCGCGATCAAGTGCCTCGGCGGAGTGATCCAGGGGCGGCTGGCCCCACGGGACGAGGCCGAGCGGGACAAGGCCCTGGCCGCCGGCCACGACCTGTCCCACGTGCTCACCACGGACGACCTGGTCACCTCCGAGGACGCGTTCTTCGCCGCCACCGGCATCACCGACGGCGAACTGATGGCCGGGGTGCGTTTCCGCGGCGGCGGCGCGGTGACCCACTCGCTGGTCATGCGGGCCCGGTCCGGCACGATCCGCAACATCCACAGCGAGCACGCGCTGTGGAAGCTGCGCGCCTACAGCTCGGTCAACTTCGACTCGGCCAGCTAATCGGACGTTTGCTGAGGCTTAGCCCCAGCAAACGGGCTCTTCGTGTCGAGGGTGTAGCTGGGGCCTGAACCCGCCGGTCTCCAGAAGCGATCTGGCGATGTACTCCGGGCGTCACCGCCAGATTTCGGCGAGCAGTCCCGCGAGGGCTCGGCCTTGGTTGTAGCCGCCTCGCGCGGCCTGCAGACGCGTTGACGGATCCGACGCATTGGCGTCGAACACGTCACCCGCGCCGCCATCCGGAAAGACGGTCTCGACCCTGCTGCCCCCGGCGCGCAGTTCGTCGACTTGGGTTGCGAGATCCATGCCCCACTCCAGCGGCATCCGCGACCTGCCGCCGAACGGTGACAGCACCAGCACCCGCCCGTATCCAGCCGCCAGGTCGGCGTTCTCACTGCGCCGGTAGCCGCCGTTGATGTATCGGTTCTCGCCGATGCGGTAGGGAGGGAAGGGACCGAAGCCATTGCTGGTGCTGGCGGCGACGGCGTCCACCAGATCGATTCCGCTGTGGCGGCCGAACACGACCGGTTCCCCGGTCTGCGCATCGACAGCCGCGATAAGCACAGGCTGTTGCGGCCAGTGCTGGCTGGGAAGCCGAGCCGCGACGATGTCGCGCCAGCGCGTCTGGCTAGAGCCGTCGGAAGCATCCATTTCGAGCGCCCCGGCGCCCATCCTGCGGCGCATGTCGGACGCATCCTCAGCAGAACCGATGATTCCGTTCGACCACTCCATGTAGGTCGGCCCCGAGAAATTCGGAGCGCGTCCCCTGTCCGATCCGGCGTTGCCAGCCTGTGGCTGAGGCATCTCGGCGAGGATGGCAGCATACAGTTCGGCCGGCCGTGTCCCGCTGGTGATCTGGGCAGCCACCGTCGATCCTGCCGACGTCCCGATGATGAGATCGGCCTCGGTTACATCAACCCCGGCATTGCACAGGCCGGCGATGAGACCGAGCTCCCACGCATTGCCTGCCGCTCCGCCGCCGGCCAGAACCAAGGCTCGCTGGTTTGAGTTGCCCGCCTGTCTTGTAGCGTCAACCTGCTGGTCGGGCATCGGCCAATTCCCGTGCCGTGGCGTCCGCGTCACCGCGATGCCATCGGAAGTGGTCGTCGAGCCGATGCGCGGAGTCGAAGAAGGTGTTGTGTTCATGGGAGTCGCCTTTCGCGGATTGCCTGTCGGGCGCTCCCAATTGCGACTACCTCAGTCGCGCGATCCTGCCCTGCAGGGGAGCACCCATTACGGATACTGCGTACATGGGTCTCACCGCTGACCGCTACACCCTCATCTGTGATGGGCCAGCCAACATCCGATCACCATGGCTGGGGCGGCAGAGGCGGGGCGGCAGAGGCGGGGCGGCGCTCAGCGGGGGCGGCGGAGCAGGCTGGGCCGGCGGCCGGGGCGGGGGCGGCGCTCAGCGGGGGCGGCGGCGGAGCAGGCCGGGGCGGCGCGGCCGGGGGGTGCGGACGTGCACCCGGCCCAGCAGGGCGAAGGTGTGCAGCTCGATCACCGGCGTCCCGGGCGGGACGGACGGCTCGGCCGCGGGTTCCGGCGGGGCGCCCGGCCCGCTCCGGGTGATCACCGCGATCCCCGGCGGCAGTAGCAGGTTGACCTGGCCGCCGATGGCTGTGGCGTACATGGTGGTGTGCGGCCGGTGCAGCAGCGCCTCACGCAGGTCCAGGACGATCTGGCCGCCGACGGCGGTGACCACCAGGCGGTCCGGGACCACCCAGCGGCCCTCCCGCCGCTCGGTGACGAAGAACGCGGTGATGACCCGGGACCCCTCCAGCCGGAGCGGCTGCTCATCGGGGCGCCCCAGGTCCTCGGTCAGTACGGCCAGGTCGCCGAGGGTACGGGCGGCATAGGCGCGCTGGGTGCGTTCGGCATGTTCTTCCAGTGACAGCCGGCCATCCGCCGTGGCCTCGGCGAGCGCCGCCACCACGCGCTCCCGGTCGGCGTCCGAGGCGCGCAGATCGCGGGGTGTGTTCCGGGCACTCACCCCATCGACGATAGCGGCCTTGACGCGGGCCGGCCCGCTTCCTGCCCTGTCCGCAACGTGGCAACCTGCGGCCAGCGCCGCACGACCCGGGTGTCCGTGCTCCAGGGCAAGTTCCACCTGTCCAACGGGCAGCTCACGCTGGTGCTGCTGATCGCCGCCGCCACCGCCGGGATCGCCGTGTCCTCCGCCCTGCTCCCCCGCCTGGCCAGGTGACCCAGGCCGCCCACACCGGCCCGGTCAGTGGATCGCGGTGCCGAACAGGTAACCGATGGCGTAGGTGAGCGCCAGGCCCGCGGCCCCGCCGATCACCATCCGGAGTACCGAGCGGCGGGGATTGCTGCCGCCGACCCGGGCGCTGACCGCCCCGGTCAGCGCCAGCGCGGCCAGCACGGCCACGAACGTGACGGCGATCCGCCAGCCCGCCGGGGGCAGCAGGATCGCCAGCAACGGCAGCAGCGCCCCGACCGTGAACGACAGCGCGGAGGCGCCGGCGGCCTGAACCGGGCTGGCCAGGTCGTCGGGGGTGATGCGCAGCTCAGCCTCGGCGTGCGCGGCGAACGCGTCGTGCGTGGTGAGTTCCTCGGCCACGGTCCGCGCCGTCGCCGCCGACAGCCCCTTGGCCTCGTAGATCGCGGTCAGCTCGGCCAGTTCCGCAGCCGGGTCCTGGGCCAGCTCGCGGCGTTCCTGGGCCAACTGCGCGCGCTCACTGTCCCGCTGGCTGCTCACCGACACGTACTCACCCAGCGCCATGGACACCGCGCCGGCCACGAGGCCGGCCAGCCCGGCGGTGAAGATGGCCCCGCGGGACACGTTCGCCCCGGCCACGCCGATGACGATGCCGGCCACGGACACGATCCCGTCGTCGGCACCCAGCACCCCGGCGCGCAGCCAGTTCAGCTTCCCGGCGCCACCGACGGGCGGCTCCCCGGCATGCGTCGGCTCACCGTGGCTGGCCGCCGCCACCTGATCGGGAGTGGGGAGCCCGGCTTCCTCACTCATGTCCATACTGAACCAGAGGCTCTCGCCCAGGGACAGCCGTCACCGGGCCGCCTGGCACTCCCCCGCGCACCGCAGCCACCCGTCAGTCGGGAGGCTCGACGGCGCCAGGGCCGGCCACCCCGCCCAACGCGGCGCGCAGCAGGGTCTCGGCCGCATCCGTCGCGGTCCGCGCGGTGATCGCGTGGGTGTGCGCCCGGTCCAGATGCCCCAGCGCGATGCAGTCGTAGGCGACCTGGGCGTCGTGCACGGCCAGCTCCAGCTGGCGCGACGCCTCGTCCAGGCTGATGGCCTGCTCGTCGCTGCCTGGGATGCTCATGGACCTCTCCCTCCTGCCCCGGTCCCGTTCCGGGTGCCGCAATCAGGTTGCCACGACCTACCCCGGCGGCCCGGCGGCATGCACCCCGGGCTGGTCAGCCCACCCTACGATGAAAGAGGCCGACTGCCCCCGAAGCCGTGCCGTGCACCGACGTGATCGCACAGGGATGTGACACATGCCCGAGTTCAGCTACACCGACCTCCTGCCGCTCGGCCCGGACGCTACGGACTACCGCCTGCTGACCACGGACGGGCTCACCCGGCGGCAGGCGTTGGGGCGGGAATTTCTCGAGGTGGACCCGGAGGTGCTCACCCTGGTCGCCCGCGAGGGCATGCGCGACATCGCCCACCTGCTGCGCCCCGGCCACCTGCGCCAGCTCCGGTCCATCCTGGATGATCCGCAGGCCTCTCCCAACGACCGGTACGTGGCCCGTGACCTGCTGCGGAATGCGTGCATCGCGGGCGGTGGGGTGCTCCCCATGTGCCAGGACACCGGCACCGCGATCGTCATGGGCAAACGCGGCGGTGAGGTGCTCACCGACGGGCGCGATGAGGAGCACCTGGCGCGCGGTATCTACGACGCGTACACCCAGCTCAACCTGCGGTATTCGCAGCTCGCCCCGCTGTCGATGTACGAGGAGCGGAACACCGGGAACAACCTGCCGGCCCAGATCGAGATCTACGCCATCCCCGGGCCGGAGTACAAGTTCCTCCTGATGGCCAAGGGCGGCGGGTCGGCGAACAAGTCGTTCCTGTACCAGCAGACCAAGGCGGTGCTGAACCCGGCGTCGATGCGCGCGTTCCTGGAGGAGAAGATCCGCTCGCTGGGCACCGCGGCGTGCCCGCCGTACCACCTGGCCATCGTGGTCGGCGGGACCAGCGCCGAGTACGCGCTGAAGACGGCCAAGTACGCCTCGGCCCGCTATCTGGACCCGCTACCCGGCACCGGGTCGGCAGCCGGGCACGGATTCCGGGACACCGAGCTGGAACAGCAGGTACTGGAGATCACCCGCCAGGTCGGCATCGGCGCGCAGTTCGGCGGCAAGTACTTCTGCCACGACGTGCGGGTGATCCGGCTGCCCCGGCACGGTGCCTCCTGCCCGGTCGCCATCGCGGTGTCCTGCTCCGCGGACCGGCAGGCACTGGCCAAGATCACTGCCGACGGCGTGTTCCTGGAGCGGCTGGAGACCGACCCGGCTCAGTACCTGCCGGACACCACCGAGGACGACCTGGCCTCCGGCGTGGTGCGGATCGACCTCAACCGGCCGATGAGCGAGATCCGGGCCGAGCTCACCAAGTACCCGGTGGCGACGAGGCTGTCGCTGACCGGCCCGCTGGTGGTGGCGCGGGACATCGCCCACGCGAAGATCGCCGAGCGGCTGGCCGCGGGTGAGCCGATGCCGCGGTACCTGGCCGACCACCCGGTCTACTACGCGGGCCCGGCCAAGACCCCGGAGGGATACGCCTCGGGGTCGTTCGGCCCGACGACGGCCGGGCGGATGGACTCCTACGTGGATGCGTTCCAGGCGGCCGGCGGGTCGCTGGTCATGCTGGCCAAGGGCAACCGCTCGGCCGCGGTGACCGAGGCGTGCCGCCGGCACGGCGGCTTCTACCTCGGCTCCATCGGCGGCGCCGCCGCCCGGCTGGCCCAGGACTGCATCACCAAGGTGGAGGTCCTGGAGTATCCGGAACTCGGCATGGAGGCCGTGTGGCGGATCGAGGTCCGCGACTTCCCGGCGTTCATCATCACCGACGACAAGGGGAACGACTTCTTCACCCCGGAGGGTGACCAGCCACTGCTGTCCATCGGCCGCCGCTGACGCCGGCAGGCCGGGACGATGACCCCGGGCGGGCCGGGACGACACACGTGTTATTCTCACCCGCTTCACAGGAAACTCACCGGATCCCCCGTGTATCGTCCGGTCCATGCACGTTGCGGCCAGCACGGGGCGGGTGGTCGCGGGGCGTTACCTCCTGCAGGAGCCCATTGGCCGCGGCGCGATGGGAACCGTGTGGCGGGCCTGGGACTCCGTCCTGGCCCGTGAGGTCGCGGTCAAGGAGGTGCGGTTTCGCAGCCCGGCGAGCAGGACCGGCTCGGCGCAGGCGGAGGACTCCCGCGTCCGGTACGAGCGCAGCCTGCGCGAGGCCAGGGCGACCGCCCGGCTGAACCACCCCGCGGTGATCACCGTTTTCGACGTGGTCGAGGCGGACGGCAGCCCGTGGATCGTGATGGAGCTGGTCGAGGCGCCCTCGCTGGAACGGGTGCTGGCCGGGGACGGGCCGCTCCGCCCGGCCCCGACCGCCGACGTGGGCGGCCAACTGCTCAGCGCGCTGCACTGTGCGCACCAGTCCGGCATCCTGCACCGTGACGTCAAGCCGAGCAACGTGCTGCTCGGCCCGGACGGGCGCGCCGTGCTCACCGACTTCGGCATTGCGACGCTGGACGGCGACCCGGAGCTGACGCAGGCCGGGATGGTGATGGGGACCCCGGGATTCACCGCCCCCGAACGGGTCCGTGGCGAGCCCGCCACCCCCGCCTCCGACCTGTGGTCGCTCGGCGCCACCCTGTTCGCCGCGGTCGAGGGGCACGGCCCGTTCGATCACCGGGGCGCTTCCATGGCGATCTGGGCCGCCATCGCCCACGAGGAAGCGCCGCAGCCGAGGCTGGCCGGCCCGTTGGGCCCGGTCATCGCGGCGCTGCTGCACCGTGACCCCCGCGAGCGGCCGGATGCGGCCACGGCCGCCCGGCTGCTGTCCGCCGCGGTAGCGCCAGGCATGGGGGCCGGTGGCATGGGGGCCGGTGGCATGGGGGCCGGTGGCATGGGGGCCAACGGTGCCGGGGCGCTGACGGTCTGGCCGGAGGGGCGCGGGCAGGCCTGGCCGGGCCCGGGGCAGCGACCGGCGGAGGTCCCGGCTACCCTGTGGGACGCCAGCGACGCGGCCCCCGCCCCCGGCGGGCCACCCCCCACCCGCGGCTGGCCAGCCGCGGCCCGCGCGGGCAGCCCGGATTGGCCCGCGGCGGCGCCCCGGGCCAATCCGGCCGACCGCAGCGGGCCGGTGCCGGTGTCCCTGGCGGCGGGGATTCCCGGCCGCAACGACCGGCCCGCCGCGGCCGGCGGCCCGGGATCGCTCAGCGCGGGCCTGCCCGGGGCGCGCCCCCGGCCGTCGTCGGCGTCGGCCGGGCCGGATCGCGGCGGGCGGCGGGGCGCCAGGGCTGCGCTGCCGTTCTCCGGCCCGCGTGGCTGGCTGGCCGTGCTGGCCGCGGCCGTGCTGGCGGGCCTGATCGTGGCGGCGGTGCTGGCCGTGGCGCACCGGCCCGCGGCCGGAGCCGCGGCTGGCTACCGGACCGTCCGGATGGCCGGGAACACGGCCGGGCAGGCCGCCGGGTACAGCCTGGCCGTCCCGGCCGCCTGGCACACCGGCCGACACGGTGCCACCAGCGTCTTCACCAGCCCGGACGGCACGGCGATGCTGCAGGTCACCCCGGCCAGGTTCGGTGCGCTCCGGCCGCTCGGCGAGGCGCGGCTGCTGCAAGCGGTGGCACTGCGCCGGGGGACGTTCCCGGGCTACCAGGCCATCACGCTGGATACCGCCAACTCACCCGGGCACGGCGGCGCGGTCTGGGAGTTCACCTGGCAGCCCGCGCAAGGCCCCCGCGCCGAGGTCCGGGAGTCGCTGTTCCGGCTGGCCACCCCGGCGGGCCCGCAGGGTTACCTGGTGCAGGAGTCGGCGGAGGTCACCGCCTGGCGGCGCACCCGGTCAGCGTTCGCGACGGCGCTGCGCACGTTCCGAGCCCAGCCGTAGGCATTGACCGGGCCGTACCCGGCGGTCACCTAAGGCGAGCAGGCCTAACGCAGAGTCGCTAATTCCGGCAGCGGCTCCGGCTCAGTAGTAACCGTGCGCCTGCCAGAAGGACCAGGCGCTGCACGGGTCGCCGTAGGTGGACTTGATATAGCCAAGCCCCCAGATAATCTGGGTTTTCGGGTTGGTCAGGTAGTCCGCACCCGCACTGGCCATCTTGCTGGCCGGCAGGGCCTGGGGAATCCCATAGGCGCCGCTGGCATTCTCGGCCCGGTAATTCCAGCCGCTCTCCCGGGTCCAGATGTTGTTCAGGCAGCTGAAATAGGTGCTCGGGCTCCAGCCGTAGGAGGACAGCAGGTCGTAGGCGATGCGCTGAGCGGTACCGGGGTCGGGCGGCGGCAGCGCGACGGTGACCGTGCCCGCCGACGTGCCCTGGCCGGTGCCGCCGGAGGTCCCCGCGCCCGGCTGGGCAGCCAGCTTGGGCCGCCCGACCAGGTGCGTGGAATGGGCCGCGGCCGACACCACGATCATCTGCTGCCGCTGTTCCTCGAGCACGGCCACGGCGCGACTGCCGGACATCGCGGCCGCGGCGATCGCGGCGCCGGAATCCGGCACGTTCCCCGGACGGAAAACCACCAGATAACCAGCGATCGCGATGCCGGTTGCCGCCGTGGCGGCGGTCGCCGCCACGGGCAGCAAAATGCCCTTACGGCGGCCTGCGCGTCGCTTTCCGGGGCTTCGCCTCCGGTGCTCTGACAATGCTGTCCTTCCGTCGGCCAAACTCATCGCCGTGGCGCCCATGAGCGGGACCGCCGCGCCTGCGGGCAGCGCATGGCTCCAGTTCCCCTGGCCATTACCAGCCGCCGAAACCACCGCACCGAAAGCGGCCGGGCCGGAGGGCTTTGAACCATCGGCGCTACCTTGCCAGAAGCGAGGGAGGGGTCTGCAACCACTTCCGCTGAAAAAGTTGTGACGGTGAGGCAACCAGCAACGTGGGCTAGATCACAAATTGACAACACGTACCGTAACAATTACCTGCGGTAAGGGGCGGGCAGCTGTGACCACCGCTCGCTCCGCCCGGGGCCGGGACGACACGCTGCAGACGCCTGGATCGGCCGGCCGGCCCGCGCTTCGTCCGCGCGCCCGGTCTCCCAGCCAGGTGGTGCCCGGAGGCCCCTGGCGGCGTTCCCAGGGCGGGCACCGCCCAGCTACGGGCTGGGGCTACCGCCTGGGCCGGGGGCGCCTGGACTGGCGGCACCCGGGCTTGAGACACCCGGGCTGGCCGCGGGCGCCGCTGCGGTGGGCCGCACCGCCGGGCCGGTCTGGTGGCCGCTGTGCTGGGCGGTGGGCGTGGGCGCACCGGACCCCCGTGAGGTCAGCCGGAGCGCGGCACCACCGTGCCCCGCCAGCCGGATGCCCACGATCAGCCCCACCGCCATCGTGATGACCAGGGGCAGCAGGATCAGCAGGATCCGGTTGCTCTGCGGCCTGACCCCCGTCCAGTACTTCTCGCGCATGTCAACCTCCTCCGCCCCGGTCCCGCCCACGGACAGTCTTCGTGCCTACCACGGCCGCTCGCATGGCGCGGGTCACTTCGCGCTATCCGCGGCCTGGCGCGGCCCCGGCGGGCTGGACGGGCCCAGCGTGCTGGTGGCCGGCTGCTGGTCCACGGCGTTCCTCTCCTCGTCGGCTGCGGCGAAGCCCGACATGCGGGCGCGGTGGCCCCGGGTCCGACCCGGGGCCACCGCTCCTCATGGCCTACGCAGGCCAGTCGTACCGTCCGTCACATCCCCGAGGGATCCATCAGCCCGTGATGTCCCCCGCGGCCGATCCGGTGCTGGACCGGCTGCATCCGCGTACCGGGGACGCCGCCCGCCCGGCCACGGCGGGCGGTGGCGCCACGACCCGCGGCCGCACCCGCGGCGGCCGCGGCCTTCTGCGGAGCCGTGTTGAACGTGGCCGCGGTGGCCACTCCGTTCCCGTCCAGGGTGACCGTGACCGGGTTGGTGAGCCCGAAGTTCTGGCAGTTGAGGTTGGTGAAGGACATGTTCAGCCGGTTGGCCAGGAAGGTGAACAGGTTGTTCCCCACCGTCGGCACCGGGGAGGTCCCGGTGGCCAGCAGCGCCTGGTTGTTGGCCAGGAACGCGGTCTGCACGTTCACCATGTTCTGGCAGTAGTTGGCCGGGCTGTCGGTGGCCTGGTTCGCCGCCGAGATCGGGGCCTGGCCGACGTTCGACCGGTACAGGTTGGTCTTCTGCACGTTGAACGCGTTGTTGACCAGGACCATCTCGTCGTTCTCCGGCACCAGGGCGACCGGCGCGGCCTGGTTCTTGGCCGCGGACAGCTCGTCCAGCGCCTGCGAGGTGCTCGCGGTCCCGCCCATGGTCAGGTCGGGCGCGGTGAACGGGGTGCAGCCGAGGGTCGGGTCCAGGAAGGCGTCCAGCAGCGCGTTGTCACTACCGTTGTTGATCGTCGTGGCGCCGGCCAGGTTGCCCTG
This sequence comes from uncultured Actinomycetes bacterium, assembly GCA_963837515.1. Classification (GTDB taxonomy): domain Bacteria; phylum Actinomycetota; class Actinomycetes; order Streptosporangiales; family Streptosporangiaceae; genus RYN-230. The sequence goes on along the minus strand of CAWINT010000002.1, from coordinate 475,261 downwards.
GTTGGCCGCGCTGAACTGCGCGGTCTGGCCGTTCGCGGTGAGCAGGTACTGGGTGGTGACGTTGTCGCTCTGGTCCTGGTCGATCATGTTGAAGTTGCGCGTCGTCGGGCAGGGCTGCCCGGTCTTGGCCGAGGTGCCGGCGGCCGGGACGGCCAGCAGGCCAGCCGCCTGGGCCCGCCGCGCGGCCTGGAAGAAGCCGGTGCCGTTGCAGAACGAGACCTGACCGAAGATCGAGCCATTGAGCCCGTTGACGCAGCGTCCCTGGGCGAGCGTGGTGCCGGTGGCCCCGACCAGGGTGAGGTTGGTCCCGTTGAACCCGAAGTCGATGGTGACCACGGCGTTCGCGGGCAGCGTCGGCACCGTGGGCGCGGCGGCCGGCTGGGTGCCCTGGGTGATCACCAGCGGCTCGTACACCGACAGTTTGCCGGTGGCCGGGTCGAGGATGGTGGCCTGCACGAAGGCGCCCAGGTTGCCGGAGTTGGCCATGGTGCAGCCCGACGCCTGCGCAGTCATCCCGTTGGGCCCTGTCAGCTGGTACGGGGTGGCCAGGCCTTGCGCGCTCAGCGGGTTGGCCGGCACGACGATGTCGCAGGACACGTTGGCCGCTGCGGCGGGGGCCGTCGCGGTGGCCGTGGCCGATGTGCTGGCGCACGGGGTCGCCGCGGTCGTGGCCGCGGCGGTGCTGGGCGCGGTCGTGGCCGCGGCGGTGCTGGGCGCGGTCGTGGCCGCGGCGGTGCTGGGCGCGGTCGTGGCCGCGGCCGTGCTGGCCGGCGCGGTCGCGGTGGGCGCGGCCACCGTCCCGGTGGGCGTGGGTGCCACCGCGGACGGACTGGCCGACGCGGCGGTGGTGGCGGCCGTGGTCCCGGCGGCCGCGGTCGCACCGGCCGCGGTCCCAGCGGCGGTGGTGGTCGCGGACGGTGTGGCGCACGCACCCAGCGCGTTGGCGGCGTTGCTGGCGCCGAACACGCTGCCGACGTTCGGTATCAGCATCGCCACGCCAACCCCGGCCACCACGGCCACGGCCCCGGCACCCGCAAGCAGGCGGGCCCGCGACCGTGGCTCGCGATCATGGTTGAAGACTTTATTCCTGTACGACACGACACCGTTCCCTTTTTTCTTGGGTATCGCTCCCGGCCGATCACATTAGTCCCCCAAAGCGGCCCCGTCATAGAAACCGAGATTTTCCCGGACAGAGCTTCTTGAGCTTGTGGTCGGCGTCGGCCGCGGTCCGCACAGAGCGGCCGACTAAGAGAGTTTTCACAGGTGAGAACGCAGATGATGGGCCTATCCAGAGAGGTAGTCAAGGATATTTTAATGACCGTAAGAACCTCGTAAGAAATGGCCGTGGCGCGCCCGGGTACGCATGCCGAGATTAGCGCAAGGCAGCCGGGAATGGGAATAGGCAGGAGCGGGCGGCGCGGTGCCACAGACGGCCGCGCACTCCGCGGGCGGGCGCGCGGGCCGGGGCGCACTTCAGCCGCCGGCCGTCGCCGCTCACCTGCTTCCACGGGACGGGGGCCGGATCGGTTCACTCCGGCGCGACGGTCGTCACCTCGTCACGCCGGTCACCACCACGCCGGTCACCACCACGCCGGTCACCACCACGCCGGTCACCACGACGCCGGTCACAGCCCGCGGTGCGCGATGATCCGCCCGGTGGCGGCCGCATGCGCCAGGGCCGCGTGATCCCGTTCATTCTGATCCGCGTAGGCGGCCGCGAACCGGGCGACGGCCTGGTCGAACACGCCGGAACCGCCGAGGTAGGCGGCGATGGCGACGGAGTCGCCGGTGCGGGCGTGCGAACGGGCCAGCGTCCAGGCGCACAGCTCGCCGTAGATGAGCATGCCCGGCGGCTGCATGGCGTTGACGTCCAGGGAGTATTTCCAGTCCCGCAGCTGCCGGACGTAGAAATCGTGCCTCGTCCCGTCCCGGGCCGGTGCCGTGCGCTGCCAACCGAGGAAGATGTCGCTCACCGGCTGGATCAGCCACTGGCCCTCGACCACCCGCTGGCCCTGATTGTCGTACCGGCTGGGCCCGGCGAACTCGGCCAGTACCGACGGCTGCGCCTCCTTCACCTGGAGCAGCAGCGGATCCACCCCGTCCCGGGCGGTGAACAGGAAGATCCAGCACTGGGTGCCGACGCTGCCCACGCCCACGACTTTGCGCGCCATGTCGGCGAGTTCGTAGCGCTGGAACAGCACCCGGTGCGCGCCGTTGAGGGTGCGGCGGTATTGCGCGAGGAGATCGTCCACCTGCTCTTCCAGGCCCAGCCGGTCGCGCTCGGCCGCGCTCAGGTGCGAAACCGGCACGACCAGCGGCGGGTCGGCGACGATCCTGGTCCGCCCGTCCACCACCCCGCAGAGCTTGGCGAAGGCCTGCATGCTGTCCCGGGTCCTAGCCTTGGCCAGGTTCTTGTGCAGCACCCGGCGGCTGCCCGCGGCCATCCGGGGCAGGAACATCTGCTCGACCAGGTCGAGATCCACCCGGGCGTACCACACGTCGAGGTCGGTCATCCGGGCGAACGTGCGGATGGCCTGGCGGTAGTACGCCACGCAGCTGGTGACGATCTTCGTGCGCTGCCTGCGGGAGAACCCGTTGCCCCGGGCCGCCACCTCCAGGCTGGCCGCCAGCCGCTTGACGTCCCATTCCCACGGCGCCGGGAGCGTCTCGTCGAAGTCGTTGACGTCGAACAGGAACTTCCGCTCCGGGGAGGCGAAGATGCCGAAGTTGGACAGGTGCGCGTCCCCGCAGGCCTGCACGATCAGCCCGGTGCACGGGGTGGCCGCGAGGTCGCTGGCCATCGGCAGGGCGGCCCCGCGGAAGTAGGCGAAGGGCGAGACCAGCATCCGGCCGTAGCGGATCGGCACCAGTTCCGGCACCCGCGACCGAGCCTGCCGCTCCAGCAGCGCCACCGGGTCGGCCCGGCCGGGCCCTGGATCGAACGTCTCCTGGCTTTCCCGCGGCACGGCGGCGCGGGCGGCTTTCCCCCGGGCGGCCCGGTCGGCCGTCGGCCGCCGTCCCAGATCCGGTTCCAGCACCCCGCCGCGCACCGGGGCCGCCTGCAGATCTGTCACGGCGCCCTCCCTCTGATCCCGACCATGACACGCGGGCGGCGCGGGTTCCTCACCCTCCCCGGGTGGTGGCAGGGTGAGGGATGGCCACCGCTCAGACGAAAACGCGGCGCGTCACGACGCCGTGGCCGATGTCCGCGCCGCGCCACAGCGTGAAGTCGCAGCCCGGGCTCAGGTACTCGGCCGCGTCATCGCCCACCACCGTCACCGTCAGGAACAGGTGCCGGTCCCCGGGGATGCTGTCCCCGCCATCGCTGAGGAGGGCGCTGAACAGCCGACTGTCCGCTTCGCCCGGGTGGTGCGCCCGGAGGACCATCCGGCAGGAGGAACCGGTCAGCACCGTGACGCGGGCACCATCGGGCTGGCGGACCGGGACGACCAGGGCCTGGCACTTGTATCGCTTCATGATGCTCACGTCCCTTCCGGGATCCGTGGCTGTTCCCGGCGGGTCAGCCCGGTTCCCGCCGAAGACGGGAACCGGGCCCCGGCTGGCGACCTAGTCGTATCGTAACGCGACATAGACCGGGAGGCCACCGGGACCGCCGGGGGTGGCCGGTCAGCAGCCGCCGGTCACTTGACCGACCCGGCGGTCATGCCGGCCACCAGGAACCGCTGCAGCAGCAGGAAGCCCACCACGATGGGCACGCTCACGGTCAGCGAGGCGGCCATGATCTGGTTCCAGTACACCTGGTTCTGGGTGGCGTAGCCCTGCAGGCCCACGGCCAGCGTCCGGGTCGAGTCGTTGGTGAGCACCGAGGCGAACAGCATCTCGCTCCACGCCGTCATGAACGCGTAGATGAACACCGCGACGATGCCGGGGACGGCGGCCGGGATGACCACGCGGAAGAACGCCCCGAGCGGGCCGGTGCCGTCCACGGTGGCCGCCTCGTCCAGCTCGCGCGGGATCGTGTCCAGGTACGCCGCCAGCATCCAGATGGCGAACGGCAGCGTGAACGTCATATAGGTGATGATCAGCCCGGCCCGGCTGCCGTACAGGTTGACCCCGGTGACGTTGCCGATGTTCACGAAGATCACGAACAGCGGCAGCAGGAACAGGATGCCGGGGAACATCTGGGTGGACAGGATCGTGATCGAGAAGACCTGGCGGCCGTGGAACCGGTAGCGGCTGATCGCGTACGAGGCGAGCAGCGCGACCAGCACCGAGGCCACCGCGGCGATCGAGCACACGATCAGGCTGTTTTCCAGGTAGGTCAGCAGCGGGATGGTCTGCCACATCGCGATGAACGGCGTGAGGGTCAGGTGGCTGGGAATCCACCGGAACGCACCCTCCACGTCGGGCAGCGGCTTCAGCGACGCGGTGAGCATGACGTAGACCGGCGCGAGGGCGAACAGGGCCAGCACGGTGAGCACGACCACCCGGGCCCAGCGGAACCAGCGCGGCTCACGCATGACGTGCCCCCCGTCTCCCGAGCGCCAGGTAGACCACGGTCACCAGCAGCAGGAACAGCAGCAGCAGGACCGACATGGCCGAGCCGGTGCCGAAGTTCCACGAGGCGAACGAGTTCTCGTAGATGTGGATGGAGATGATGTCGGCCTGGGACGGCGGGGCCGAGCCGAACAGCGTGAACGGCACCGAGAAGTCGTTGAACGTCCAGAGGAACAGCACCAGCAGCAGCACCCGGTTGACCGGCCGGAGCAGCGGCAGCGTCACGTGCCGCACCTGGCCACCGATCCCGGCGCCGTCCAGCGCGGCCGCCTCGTACAGATCGGTGGGGATGGCCTGCAGGCCGGCTGTGAGGATGAGGAACGCGAACGGCCAGGTGCGCCAGATCTGCACGATGATCAGCGACCAGAAGCTGTTCTGGCCGATCAGCCAGAACGGGCGGGCGGGCACCAGGTGCAGGTCCAGCAGCAGCTGGTTCAGCATGCCGGTGTCCCGCTGGAGCATGAAGTTCCAGGTGATCACCGAGGCGAAGACCGGCAGCGCGTACGGGATGAGGAACAGGGTGCGCACCGTGCCCCGGCCCCGGAAGGCCCGCTGGGTGAAGACCGCGGCGGCCATGCCGAACAGCCAGGCCACAGCGAGCACGACGACCGTATACAGGATCGTCATGGTGAACGAGTGCAGCAGCGCCTGGCCGGTGGCCGAGGAGAAGTCCAGGGCGACGGAGTAGTTGGACAGTCCGGCGAACGGCGCTGCCCGCCAGTTCCGCAGGTAGAACTCGGTGAGCTGGAGGAAGCTGATGGCCACCCCGGCCAGCATCGGGATGAGGTGGATCAGCAGCTCGAGGATGATGGCCGGGATCAGCAGCAGGTAGGGCAGCGACCCGCGCCGCCACCGCCGGATCCTCGGCGGTGGCGGCGCGGGGACGGTGACACCATGCTCGGCCCGGAGGGTGTCAACCACGCAGGGTCAGCCTCCGACCTGCTGCTGCGCCTGGGTGAGCGCCTGGGCGATCATGCTGTCGGTGACCGCCTTGCCGGTGGCCGCGCTGGCGTACAGGTGGATGATGGCCGTGCCGACCGCCGTCTCGAACTGGCTCTCGGTGGGCACCGGGGGCATGGGCGCGGCCGTGGTGGTCAGGATGCTCCGGAACGTTTTCACCGACGGGGTGCTGAACGCCGGGTCGCTGTAGGCGGCCTGGACGGTGGGCAGCGAACCGTAGGTCTTGTTCAGCGTCTCCTGCTCCGGCGTGCTGGTCATGAACTTCACGAACTTCTCGGCGGCCGTGAGGTTCGGGGAGTTCTTCATGATGGCGATGTTGATGCCCGCCACCATGCTGGTGATCTTCTTGCCGCCCGGGGGGGCCGGGGAGGGCAGCGGCAGCGGCGCCACGCCGATGTCCGACGCGTTCATGCCCAGCTTGGCCAGCGATCCCGAGGCCGCCTGCCAGAACACCATGGCCGCCTTGCCGTTGGCGTAGTCGGTCAGCGCCTCGGTGCCCTTGGAGTACTGCGCGTCGCTCGGGCTGGCCACCTTGTCGGCCTGCATGAAGTCGATCATCTGCTTGATCGCGGCCACGTTCTGCGGCGTGTTGAACGTCGGCTTGCCGGACGAGTTGTAGAACGAGCCGCCCTGCTGCTGGCTGAGCTCGAACGCCAGGTGAACGTTCTCCGGGATCTGGCCTGCTTCCAGGGTGAGTCCCCAGTGCCCGCCGCGGGTCAGCTTCTTGGCGTCGGCGACGAACTGCGTCCAGGTCGCCGGCGGTGCGCTTATCCCGGCCGCGGCGAACTGCGCCTTGTTGTAGTACAGGCCGTAAGCCAGGCTGTACAGCGGAACGGCCGTGGGCGGCTGGCCCGGCGCCCCGGTCGCCGACAGGCTGCCGGCCAGGAACCGGCTGGACCCGCCGATGGTGTTCATCACTGACGAGGAGAACGGCAGGAACGCACCGGTCGCCTGGAGCGACGCCGACCAGGTGTTGCCGATGTTGAGCACGTCCGGGCCCTTGCCCGAGGCGGCCGCGGCGGTGATCTGGCTGAGCAGGGTGGTCCAGGGGATGACCTGGAGGTTGACCTTGATGCCGGTCTGCTTGGTGAACTTGGCGATCTGGGGGCCGAGGACCTGACGGTCGTCCTGCAGGCTGGTGCCCTGGTTGCTGGCCCAGTAGGTAAGGGTCGGGTGGGCGGAGGATCCGCCGCCGGAACTGCTGCCGCAGGCGGCCAGCGGCACGGCCGCCAGGATGGCGGCGCCGGCCATGATCGACAGCCTTGTCGGTCTCATGTGGTGTCCTTCCAGGAGTTTGCCGCGAGCACACCACCGGCCCCGGAGGACCTCGTGGAGGGGAGCAACGGGATCTTTTACCTCTTCCTACAAGGCGTAAATTATGTAGTGCCCGGAAGGCTGTCAATGACGCGGGACGCCCGTTCCCGTTTTGTTACGCACCATCGCCGCCGGTTCCGTCCGTTTCGCGGATCCGCCCGGCGAGACTACCCGCCGCGGGTACCGCGCCGGCCGGCCTGCTGCTCACCGGGCCGCGGACCTTATTCCGGGCCGTAAAGTAGGGGGTGTCCGTCAGCCGCCGCCGCGCGGCTGCGCCGTCGGTGAGGCAGGTCGATGCCCAGGCCCAGAACCACCACCGTGCGGGATCTGCGCAAGAGCAACCGGTCCCGCGCGCTCTGGCAGGTTTTCCTGAACGGCCCGCTGACCCGGCAGGAGGTCGGCACGGTCGCGGGGCTCAGCCCGGCGACGGTCAGCAACCTGGTCGCCGCGCTGGTCGCCGAGGGCGTCGTCGCCGAGGTCGGCCTGGAGGACAGCAACGGCGGGCGCCCGCGCGGCCTGCTCCAGGTCAATCCGGACTACGGGTACGTGATCGGGGTTGACGTCGGCGAGACGGCGTTCCTGGTCGAGTTGTTCGACTTCGGCCTGCGGCCGCTGGCCCGGCATACCTCGGTGACCGACCTGTCGGTGCTCGACCCCGACGACACGGTCGGCCACATCATGGCCGGGATCGAGTCGGTCATGGCCGAGGCCGGTGTGGCTGAGCAGGCCATCCTGGGCGTGGGGGTCGCCGTGCCCGGGCTGGTCGAGCACCGCGAGTCGGCGGTGGTGCACGGCCAGAGCGTCGGCTGGGACGCCGTGCCGCTGGAGGCGATGCTGCACCGCCGGACCGACCTGCCCATCCTGGTGGACAACGGCGCGAAGACCCTCGGCCAGGCCGAGCGCTGGTTCGGCGCCGCCCGTGGCACCGAGAACGCCGTCATCGTGCTGCTCGGTATCGGCGTCGGGATGTGCTTCATCAACAACGGCGAGGTGTACCGGGGCGCCACCAGCAGCGCCGGCGAGTGGGGGCACACCACCGTGATGGTCGGCGGGCGGGCCTGCCGTTGCGGGGCCGAGGGCTGCCTGGAGGCCTACGTCGGGGCGGGCGGTATCGCGGCCCGCTATGAGGAACTCAACGGCCGGCGCGCCGCCATCAGCCCGGCCGACCTGGAAGACCGCGTCGCGGCCATCATCGAGGCCCGGGGCCGGGACCGCGCCGCCGCGCAGGTGCTCGAGGAGACCGTCACCTACCTCGGGGCGGGCCTGGCCGACCTGGTCAACCTGTTCAACCCGGAGCGCATCGTGGTCGGCGGCTGGCTCGGCCGCGCGCTGAGCGACGAACTGCTCCCGGAGATCCGGGCGGCCGCGCAGCGCCAGGCGCTGCGGCTGCCCTTCAGCGGGGTCGATATCGTAAAGGCCGACCTGGGGCCGGACGCGGTGGCGCTCGGCGGGGCCACGCTGCCGATCGGCCGGCTGCTCAGCGCCGGGGGGATCAGCCCCAGCCCCGCCGACGGCCGCCGCCGGGCCCGGTCCGCGGTCGCCCCCCGCTGACAACCGGGCTCCTCCCCCGGCTGGCCAGTCCCGCGGGCCTGCTTGACCCCCCTTTGCTCACGTCTTAACGTAAGTACTAAAGTAAGTGCCCGGCGTCAGCCCCGGCCGCGCAGTGGCGTGCGGGGGTGCGGGGTCCGCCCCGGGTCAGCCCTGTGCCGACGGCGCCCCCGCAGCCACCCGGACGCCCAGCAGGTGCGTCGTGACCAAGGAGCAGCCGGCGTTGTCCATGCGCTTTCCCCGCGGGTTCCTGTTCGGCGCCGCGACCTCCGCCTACCAGATCGAAGGGGCCGTGGACGAAGACGGCCGGGGCCCGTCGATCTGGGACACGTTCGCCGCGGTGCCCGGGGCGGTGCGGCACGGCGATACCGGCGCCATCGCCTGCGACCACTACCACCGGGCCGAGGCCGACCTCGACCTGCTGGCCGGGCTCGGGCTGACCGGCTACCGCTTCTCCATCGCCTGGCCGCGGATCATCCCGGACGGCAGCGGAACGGTGAACCAGAAAGGGCTGGACTTCTACCGGCGGCTGGTTGACGGGCTGCTCGCCCGCGGGGCACAGCCGATGGCGACGCTGTACCACTGGGACCTGCCCCAGCCGCTGCAGGACGCCGGGGGCTGGGCCCGCCGGGACACCGTGGCGCGCTTCTGCGACTACGTGCAGGCGGTGCTGGAGGCACTCGGCGACACCGTCCCCCAGTGGGTCACCATCAACGAGGCGTTCTGCGCCGGCGTGATCGGCCACCTGCAGGGACGGCACGCGCCGGGCCAGCGGGACCTGGCGGCCGCGCTGGCCGCCTCGCATCACCTGATGCTGGCCCACGGCCAGGCGGTGGGCCTGATCCGGCAGCTGGCCCCGCAGGCCCAGGTAGGCATCGCGCACCTGCTGTCGGACATCAGCCCGGCCTCGCCGTCGGGCGCCGACGTGGCGGCGGCGCAGCGGCTGGACGGGCACGAGAACCGGTGGTTCCTCGACCCGGTGCTGTGCGGCCGCTACCCGGCCGACATGCTCGACTGGTACGGCCGCCAGGTGCCGCTCAGCTTCATCCGCGACGGGGACCTGCCGGTGATCGGGGCCGTGACCGACTTCCTGGGCGTTAACTACTACGAGACCAAGATCGTGGCCGCCGACCCGGGCGAGCCCTACCACCAGGCCCGGGTGCTGCCCAGCACCGGCCAGCTCACCGCCGGCGGCCTCGATGTCCGGCCGGCCGGGCTGCGCCGGATCCTGCACCGGGCCCGCGACTACACCTCGCTGCCGCTGTACATCACCGAGAACGGCGCTGCCTTCCACGACTACTTGAACCCGGAGGGCGGCGTGGACGATCCCGAGCGGGTCAGCTACCTGGCCGATCACTTCGCCGAGACCCTGGCCGCCATCGGGGACGGCGTCGACGTGCGCGGCTACTTCGTGTGGTCGCTGCTGGACAACTTCGAGTGGGCCGACGGGTACAGCCGCCGTTTCGGCCTGGTGTTCGTGGACTTCGGCACGCAGGCCCGGATCCCGAAGACGAGCGCGCACTGGTACGCCGGCCTCATCGCCGCCCAGCGCACCGCCTGATCCCGTCCCCGCCGCCCCCCGCCGGCCTCCGGGAGGGGCGGCGGCCAGCGGCGACGGCCAGCCTCAACCGGGCAGCGGCACGATCAGGTCGGCCCGGTCCCGGGTCGCCCCGATCAGCACCGCATTGCACTGGTCCGAGCCGGTCGCCCGGTCCCGGGCCTGCGCCTCGTCGCGGCCGAAGGCCCGGTGCCGGTCGATGAGCCGCCGCAGCCGGGCTGCCTCCGGCACGTCCAGGTACCACACCTCGTCGAGCAGCGGCCGTACCTGCGCCCACGGCCCATCGGGCAGCAACAGGTAGTTGCCTTCGGTGACGACCAGCGGGACGTCCGGGCCGACCGGGATCGCGCCGGCGATCGCGTCCTCGATGTCGCGGACGAACCGCGGAGCGTAGACCCAGCCTTCCGCCGGGTCGCGCAGCCGGCGCAGCAGGGCGACGTAACCCGCGGCGTCGAAGGTGTCCGGCGCGCCCTTGCGGCCAACCCGGCCCAGCGCGGCCAGCACCTGGTGGGCCAGGTGGAACCCGTCCATGGGCAGGTACACGGCCGCGCCGCCGAGCTCGGCGACCAGCCGCTCGGCCAGCGTGCTCTTACCCGCGCCGGGCGGCCCGGTGATGCCCAGGATGGCCCGCCGGCCGCCGCGGGCCAGGGCGGCGGCCCGGCGCACCAGGGGCTGGGGGTCCGGGTGCGCCGCCATCCGGCCAGAATAGGTGCAGGGCGCGCCCGGCCGCGCCCGGGCGCGGTTTGGTGGCCAGGGTGCCGGGCAGCCGCGCAGTGCGCCCGGCGAGGGAGAACAGCAACGCATCCGGCGAGGGAGAACAATCGTGCTGACCGGCCTGGCCGTGCCGTCCGCGCAGGTGGTGCCGGCCCGCGCACAGATGGGGTCCAGCCTGGGCTTTCACATCATCCTGGCGTGCCTGGGCATCGCCTTCCCGGCGATCGTGATGGTCGCGCACTACCGCGGCCTGCGCGGGGACGCGGATGCGCTGCTGCTGGCCCGGCGCTGGTCCAAGGTGATGGCGGTGCTCGTCGCGGTGGGGGCGGTCAGTGGCACCGTGCTGTCCTTCGACATGGGGCTGCTGTGGCCGGGCCTGATGGGCCGTTACGGCGCGGCGATCGGCATCCCATTCAGCTTCGAGGGTGTCTTCTTCCTGCTCGAGGCGGTGTTCACCGCGATCTACCTGTACGGCTGGGACCGGCTTCCGCGCTGGCCGCACTTCTGGACCCTGCTACCGGTGGCGGCCAGCGGCATCCTGGGCGCGCTGTGCGTGGTAGCCGCCAATTCGTGGATGAACGACCCGTCGGGGTTCACCCTGTCCCACGGCCGGATCACCAGCGTGGATCCGGTGACGGTGTTCTTCAACGGCGCCACTTACTACGAGGTGCCGCACATGATCCTGGCCGCGTACATGGTCGCCGGCGGGCTGGCCGCCACCCCGTACGCGGTGGGCCTGCTGCGCGGCCGCCAGGACCGGTACACCCGGCTCGGCTTCCTGATCCCGTTCACCACCGCGGTGATCGCGGCCCCGTTCCAGATCGGCGTCGGCGACACCGCGGCCCGGGCCATCGCGGGCCAGCAGCCGGTCAAGTTCGCGTCGATGGAGTACGTGCCGCACACCGCCCGCCGGGTGCCGGAGTGGATCGCCGGGGTCTGGTACCACGGCCACGTCGTGGCGGGTATCCCGCTGCCGGGCGTGGACTCGCTCCTGGTCGGCTTCTCCCCGAACACCCGGGTGACCGGCTGGGACGTCGTCCCCGCCGCCTACCGGCCGCCGTTCCCCACCCTGATCCACCTGAGCTTCGACGTCATGGTCGGCATCGGCACCCTGATGCTGCTGTGGGGGCTCTGGCTGGCCTGGGCCTGGTGGCGGCACCGTCGCTTGCCCCAGGGCCGGCCTGGCACGGTCTTCCTGGCCGGCGGCGCGCTGTCGGGGATCGCCACGGTGGTGGCCATGGAGGCCGGGTGGGTGGTCACCGAGGTGGGCCGGCAGCCGTGGACCGTGTACCGGGTGCTGCTGACGGCCCGGGCCGCGACCTCGGCGACCGGGGTGGTCGGCACACTCATCGCCACGCTGATCATTTACGGCGTGCTGACCGTGGCCACCTTCGCCGTGCTGTGGCTGATGCAGCGGCGCTGGCAGGCCGGGGCCGGCGGGGCGCCCGAGGCCCGGGTGCCCTACGCCCCGCCCGGCGCCGAGCGGCCCCAGCCGGGAAGGCTGACCCGGTGATCGCCGACACGCTGGCCGCGGTGACGGTTCTGGTGGCCACCGCCTACGCGGCGCTGGCCGGGGCCGACTTCGGCGGTGGCATCTGGGATCTGCTGGCCGGGGGTGCGGCGCGGGGCGCCGCGGCCCGGCAGCGCATCGACCAGTCGATCGCGCCGGTGTGGGAGGCCAACCACGTCTGGCTGATCATCTCCGTAGTCCTGCTGTGGACCGCCTTCCCGCCCGCCTTCGCCGCCATCTTCACGTCGCTGTTCATCCCGCTCAGCGTGGCCGCGCTGGGCATCGTGCTGCGTGGGACCGGGTTCGCGTTCCGGTCCCAGGTACGCACGCTGCGCTGGGAGGCCGCGGCCGGCGGCGTGTTCGCGCTGGCCTCGCTGCTGACCCCGTTCTTCCTGGGGACGGTGATCGGGTCGGTGGTAACCGGCCGCGTGGTCACCCGCGGCAACCCGGTGGGCTCCTGGGTCAATCCGACGTCGCTGCTGACCGGGGTCCTGTTCGTGGTCGTCTCGGCCTACCTGGCCGCGGTGTACCTCACGGTGGACGCCGAGCGGGCCGGCCAGGAGCGGCTGCGCCGCTACTTCGGCCGGCGGGCGCTGGCCGCCGGGGCGGTCTCCGGGGTGGTGGCCGCGGTGACCATGGCCGTGCTGCGGACCACCGCGCCGCGCATCTTCACCAACCTGACCTCCGGGCGGGCGCTGCCGCTGGTCGTGGTCTCGGTGCTGGCCGGCGTGGCGGTGCTCGTGCTGCTCGCGGCCGGCCGTCCCCGGCTGGTCCGGCCGCTGGCCGCGGTCGCGGTGGCCGCGGTGGTGTTCGGCTGGGCCATCGCCCAGTACCCCGTGTTCCTCCCACCGCACCTGACCATCGCCGCGGCGGCGGCTCCGGGCGCCGCCCTGGGCGCCGAACTGGTGGTCGTCGCCATCATCGTCGCCCTGGTGGCGCCGTCGTTCGCGCTGCTGTTCTACCTGGCGCAGCGGGGCTCGCTCGGCGAGGCGGAGATCACCGGCGAGGACATGCTGGCCCGGGCCACCGGGCAGCCGCGCCGGGAAGGACCGGGTGGCCGGACTCCCCAGTAGACCCGGCCACCCGGAGAATGCGGGGACGCGGCCAGGCCGCGCCAGCGGCCCGGCCACCCGCGTGTTCTCCCCTCCGGGGCTGGATGCACTCCCCCTCCGCGGCTGGATGCACTCCCCCTCCGCGGCCGGCTTAACCAGCCGCGGCCCGGCTAACCGGGCGGCGCCAGCCGGGGGGCGTCGGCCAGCAGCGCGGCGGTGTACCGGCTGCGCGGCTGGCCGAGCAGCTGCGCCGTAGGCCCCGCCTCGACCAGTTCCCCGCAGCGCAGCACCGCGGCGAACTGGGCGACGCTGGGCAGCAGGGCCAGGTTGTGCGTGATGAACAGCATCGTCAGGCCCCGGCGGGCCGCCGCGGCCCGGAGCAGTTCCACCACGACGGCCTGCACCGACACGTCCAGCGACGAGGTGACCTCGTCGCAGACGAGCACGTCCGGCTGGACCACGAGGGCCCGGGCGATCGCGACCCGCTGGCGTTCGCCGCCGGACAGCTCGCCGGGGTACCGGCCCAGCAACCGCCCGCCCAGCGCGACGTCGTCGAGCACCCCGCGCACCCGCGCCGCCTGCTCGGCGCGGGACAGCCGGGCGAAGCGCTGCAGCGGTTCGGCCAGGATCTGGCCGACCGTCTTGCGTGGGTGCAGGGAGGCGTAGGGGTTCTGGAACACGTACTGGATCTGCCGCAGCACCGCCCTGGGGCGCTGCCCGGCCGCCGGGGCCAGCGGCACACCGTGCAGTTCGGCGTGGCCGGTCCAGCCCCGGTGCAGCCCGGTGATACAGCGGGCCAGCGTGGTCTTGCCGGAACCTGACTCGCCGACCACCGCGACGCAGGTCCCGGCGCGCACATCCAGGTCGACGCGGCGCAGCGCCACCGCGGGGCCGTAGCTGGCCGACACGCCGCGCAGCGACAGGACGACCGGGCGCCGCTCCGCCGACGGCACCAGCGGCGGCCGCGGCCGCGGCGCGGCCCGGGCTCGGACCTCCCCCGGCCGCAGGCAGCGCACCGGGCGGCCGGTCACCGCCACCGGTTCCGGGTCCCGGGTGCGGCACTGCGCCACAGCCAGGCCGCAGCGCGGGGCGAAGGCACAGCCCGGGCCGCGCTGCCCGGGCGGCGGCTGCTGCCCGGGGATCCCGGCCAGCGGGCGGCTGCTGCCCGGGCTGGGCACGGCGGCCAGCAGGGCGGCCGTGTACGGATGCTGCGGGCGGCGCAACAACGGGCCGACCGGGCCCGCCTCCACGATGCGGCCGGCGTACATCACGGCCACCTCGGAGGCCAGCTCGCTGACCACGGCCAGGTCGTGGCTCACGTATACGGCGGCCACCTGGTACCGCTGGGTGAGATCGCGAAGCGTGTCCAGCACATGGCGCTGGGTCGTCACGTCCAGCCCGGTGGTCGGCTCGTCCAGCACGATGAGTGACGGGCGGCCGGCGAAGGCCATCGCCAGCCCGAGGCGCTGCTGCTGGCCACCGGACAGCTGGTGCGGGTAGCGCCGCAGCAGCTCCGGGCCCCCGTCCAGGTGCACCTCGCCGAGCACCTCCAGGCTCCGGGCGCGGGCATCCCGCGCCCCGGCCCCGTGCACCCGGAGCGCCTCGCGCAGCTGGTAGCCGACGCGCAGCGCCGGGTTGAGCGCGGCGGCCGGGTCCTGCGGCACGTAGCTGACCCGGGCTCCGCGCAGCCGGCGCAGCTGCGCGGGCGGCAGCCGCAGCAGGTCGATCCCGTCCAGGCAGACCGCCCCGCGGCTGACGGCCAGGCCGCGCCGGGTGTGGCCGAGCAGGGCCAGGGCGACCGTGGTCTTCCCGGACCCGGACTCGCCGACCAGGCCGAGCACCTGGCCGGGCCGGATCGCCAACGACACCCCGCTGACCACGGCCGGCCCGCGGGGCACGGCGCGAATCTCCAGGTCGTGGACGGCCAGCCGGGCGGGCGGTGCGGCCGGTGCCACCGGCTGGCGAGGCGGGGCACCCACCGTGGGTCCCTCCGAGCCGGTGATCCCCATCACCGGGCCCGGCCCGCTGCCGCGCTGAGGTCGTCGAGCAGCGCGGCTTCCTCGGGAGGCCGGTCGGCTCCGAGCGCCGCGCGGCCGATCGCGTCGGCCAGGAAGTTCGTGCCGATGGTGAGCAGCGCGATCAGCACGGCCGGGGCGATCACCGCCCACGGGTTGAGGGCCAGCCCGGCCCGGTTCTCGCTGATCATGGTTCCCCAGCTGGGCGCCGGCGGTGAGACGCCGAAACCGAGGAAGGCCAGCCCGGTCATGATGACGATCGAGTAGGTCAGCCGCAGCCCGGTCTCCACCAGCAACGGGGTGCTCAGGCTGGGCACGATCTCCCGGGTCATCACCGCCGCCGGGCGCATCCCCTGCAGCTGGGCGGCCTTGATGTAGTCGCGCTCGGCGATGTCCAGCGTGGCCGAGCGGAGCACCCGGGCCACCTGGGGTGCGTGGGCCAGGCCGACGGCCAGCACGATGAGCCACAGGCGGGGGCCGAGGATGCTCAGCAGCAGCAGGGCGAAGACCAGCTGCGGGAAGGCCAGGATCACGTCCACCGCCCGCATGATCAGCCCGTCCGCGACGCCCCGCAGGTACGCGGCGGTCACCCCGGCCGCTGCACCGGCGCTCACCCCGATCAGCGTCGCCGCCGCCGCCATCAGCAGCAGCTGCCAGCCCCCGTTCAGCACCCGGGACGCCACATCGCGGCCCAGCACGTCGCCGCCGAGCAGGAACCGCCCGCCCGGGTGCGCGAAGGGCAGCGTGACCAGCGCGTCCGGCGGCTGCGCCGCGACCAGCGGGCCGGCCGCGGCGAGCAGCGCGACGGCCGCGGCGAGGCCCAGCCCGGCGCCGCCCCGCGGGGTGCGCACCGCCTGGCCGAGGACGGCCAGCCACTGATGCCGCCGGATCCGCCCGGGCAGCGCGGGTTCCCGCGGTGGCGCCGCGGTGGCGCCCCGGCTGGGCGGCCTGCCCATCACTAGCGGGGGATCCGGTGCCGCGGCGTGGCCGCCGCCGCGATCACGTCGGTCACGATGTTCACCACCACGTAGAACGCGGCCAGCACCACGACGATGAACTGGATGACCGGGATGTCCCGGCCATCGACCGCGTAGACCAGCCCCTGGCCAATGCCAGGGAAGGCGAAAACGTACTCCACCACCACGACTCCTCCAGCCAGGTACAGGAAGTTCAGCCCGATGACCTGGATGACCGGGGCGGTCGCATTGGGCAGCGCGTGCACCGCCACGATCCGCCACCGCGGCACCCCTTTGAGCCGGGCCAGTTCCGCGTAGTCCGACTCCAGCGCCTCGATCGTGGCGGCCCGGGTCATCCGCTGGATGTACGGCACGATCACGATGACCAGGGTGGCCACCGGCAGGACGAGCAGCCGGGGGGCGTCCCAGGCGTAGGTCCCGGGAGGCAGCAGCGACACCGCGGGCAGCAGGTGGGCCGGCCCGGTGGCCAGCAGGATGATCAGCCCGATGGCCACGACGAACTCCGGCAGCGACGTCACCGCCAGCGCGGCGACCGAGGTGACCCGGTCGAACCAGCCGTCCTTGCGGAGCGCGGCCCAGGCCCCGAGGACGATGCCGAGCAGCGCACCCAGCACCCCCGCGGTCATGGCCAGCACCGCGGAGTTGAGCAACCGGGGCGCGACGTAGCCCCACACCGGCGCCTCGTTGACCAGCGAATGGCCGAGGTGGCCGGTGAACAGCCCGGAGAACCAGAGCCAGAACTGGTCGGCCAGGCCGCGGTTCAGGTGCAGCGCCTGTTCCAGGCGGTGGACCGCGGCGGGATTCCCGGCCGCGTTGCGGCCGAGTACCGCCGTGGCCGCGTTGCCCGGCAGCACCTCGGTAGCCGCGAAGACCAGCACGGAGACGAGCACTAAGGTGAGCACACCGACCGCGGCCCGCTGCCCGACGAGCCAGCCCAGCGGATGCGCGGCCCGGGCGGCCCGGATCTCGCTGGCCAACCTGGACCAGCCGGAGCCGTCCCGGCCGGCCCCGCTGGGCCGCCGGGCGGAGCGGGCAAGTGCCACCGCATCGGTCCCTTCGCGCCATGCTCCGGTGCCGCCGCCCGCACCGGGCCGGTCCCGCCGCTCCGCCGCCCTGGCCGGATGGCCGCAGCGGGGAATGGCAAACCGGGTCAGCATTACCGTAACCGCACCATGGCAGGCAGGCAACGGCGGCTGGTGTTTACGGTAAGTCTTAGTAGTGAGCTAACCATGCGGTTATATCAGCCTTCCGCCGGGGCGGCACCACACCGCGCGCTGGACTATTTGTGAGATTCGGTACATATATGGCGGCCCCCGGAATATTCTGCCGGAGAGCGCACGGCCGGGCGTAGAACAGCCTGATGACCAGCAGGCGGCAGCGCCTGGGCCCGGGATGTGCCTCATTAGCCCCGCGAATTTCCTTAGTAATTCTGAGGTCACTTCAGTGGACCGGGCAGCGGCCCATTCACCGTTCCTCCCGGTTCCTTGCGGCCCGCCAGTGACAGGCGGCCGGAACCCATGCACACTGGGAGGTCACGGGCAGGTGAAAGCGGCGGCGTTCTACGAATATGGGCCCCCGGAGGCAATGCAGTATGCGGACATCCCGGATCCGGCGATGGGGCCGCGGGACGTCCTGGTCCGGGTGCAGGCGTGCGGTGTCAACCACTCCGATCTGGACTCCCGGGCCGGGACGTCACGGTGGTCGTTCACGCTGCCCATGGTCCTCGGCGCCGAATTCACCGGAACGGTCGAGGCGGCGGGCCCGGAGGCCGGACCGGTGCGGCCGGGCGACCTGGTGACCGCCTTCCAGCAGTACAGCTGCGGCCGGTGCCGCCAGTGCGCCAAGTGGCGGCCGGATCTGTGCGCCTGCTTCGAGATCTTCGGCACCACGCGCTGGGGCGGGTACGGCGAGCTGGTCAGCGTGCCGGCCGAGGTGGTGATCCCGCTCCAGCCGTCGGACGACCCGCTGGCCATGGCGGCCGGGCAGTGCGCGGTCAGCACCGCCTGGCACATGGTGAACCGGCTGGGCCTGGTCCGGCCGGGCGAACTGGTACTCGTCCCGTCGGCCTCCGGCGGCGTGGCCGGCGCCCTGGTCCAGTGCGCGAAGCTGGCGGGGGCCACGGTGGCCGCGACGGTCAGCACGGCCGCCAAGGCCGACCTGGTCGCCTCGCTGGGCGCGGACCTGGTCGTGGTGCGCGGCCACGGCGACGTCGCCGTGGAGCTGCTGCGGGCCACCGGCGGCCGCCGGTTCGACGCGGTGCTGGACACCGTCGGCGGCACGCTGTTCGCCGCCCACCTGTCCGTGCTGCGCGAGGACGGCCGGCTGGTCACCTGCGGGGCGCACGCCGGCGAGGTGGTCGCGCTGGATCTGGTCCCGGTGTTCCGCAACGGCTGGCGGATCATCGGCTTCCGGCTGGCCCCGCCGGACGATCTCGCGGCGTCGCTGGACCTCATCCGGTGCGGTGCCGTCACGGTGCCGATCGCCGCCACCTTCCCGGTCAGCGACGCCGCCGCGGCCCACCGTTACCTGCAGCGGCGCCAGCACGTCGGCAAAGTGCTCCTCGTCGCCGATTAACCCGTCACTTTCTGGAGGTAGGTCCCGTGGATGGTTCGGATCACAGCGCTGCGCCGCGGCCGGCGGAGGGGCTGGGACGCCGTCAGTTCCTGCGCGGCGTCGCGGGCGCCGGTGCCCTGGCCGGGGCCGGTGGCTTAATCGGCGGCTGCGGCGGATCGTCCGCCCCGGGGGCCCAGCACCTGACCGGCGCCAGCCGCCCGGCCCGCCACGGCGGCAACCTGCGGCTCGGCCTGACCGGCGGCTCCAGCTCGGACACCGTGGACCCGCACAAGAGCCTCACCTACATCGACACCTCCCGGCTGCAGTCGCTCTACCAGCCCCTGGTGCAGCTGAACAACCAGGCCGAGGTCGAGTACGTGCTGGCCGAGTCGATCACCGCGCACGGCGGCTCGCTGTCGCAGTGGGTGATCCGGCTCCGCCCGGGCGTCACCTTCCACAACGGCCAGGACTTCAGCGCCGCCGACGTGCTGTACTCGTTCCAGCGGGTGTACTCCAACGGCTTCACCGGGAAGCTCGGGCTCGGCCCGATCGACCTGGCCGCCACCAAGGCCCTGGACAAGCTGACCGTGCTGGTGCAGCTGACCAAGCCCTTCTCCAGCTTCGTGGAGCAACTGGCCGCCTTCTGGTACAACCTCTACATCGCCCCGGCCGGGCTCAACCCGGCCCGTCCGGTCGGCACCGGGCCGTTCGTCTATCACAGCTTCACGCCGGGCCAGCGCAGCGTTTTCACCCGCAATCCGCACTACTGGAAGTCCGGGCTGCCCTACGTGGACACGCTGACCATCATCGACTTCAGCGACAACACCACGCTGCAGGACGCGCTGGCCACCGGCGCCATCGACGGCGCCGGCGCCCTGGACGGGCCGCAGATCGCCTCGCTGGCCACCACCGGCGGGGTCCGGACGGTGGTGTCGCACTCCGGGGAGATCATCCCGTTCACCATGCGCGTGGACCAGGCGCCGTTCAACAACGTCAACGTGCGTCAGGCGATGCGGCTGCTGACCGACCGGCCGCAGCTGATCGACTCCGCGCTCGACGGGTACGGGACGGTGGCGAACGACCTGTTCTCCCCGTTCGACCCGGACTTCGACCACTCGCTGGTGCGGCCCGCGCAGGGTGACATCCCCCAGGCCCGGTACCTGCTCAAGAAGGCGCGCCAGGAGAACCTCACCGTGAGCCTGACCACCTCGGCCGTGGCCACCGGGACGGTGGCCATGGCCACCGTGCTGGCCGCGCAGGCCAAGGCGGCCGGCGTGACCATCAAGATCAACAATGTCCCGGCCGGCACTTTCTTCGGCCCGAACTACCTCAAGTGGGCCTTCGGCCAGGACTACTACAACTACTACCCGTACCTGTCGCAGGTCGCTGAGTCGATGCTGGCGGGGTCGCCGTTCAACGAGACACACACGAGCAACCCGCACTACACCAACCTGTACGACCAGGCGAACGCCACCGCCGACCCGGCGCTGCGCAAGGAGATCCTGCACCAGATGCAGGTCTTCGACTTCACCGAGGGCGGCTACATCATCCCCGCCTACATCGACGTGCTCGACGCCTACCGCGACCGGCTGACCGGGTACACCGCCGGGAAGGTGGGCCAGCCGCTGTCCAACTTCGACTTCGAGCACTTCGCCTTCGCCAGCTGACCCGGCCGGCCACCGGGCCCGGCGCGCCGAGCGGAACCAGCCGCCGGCCCGCCGGGCCCGCCGCCGTGCCGGGCGGCGGCCCCGGCGGGCGTCATCCGGGTCGGCGGCTCACCGGAAGACCTGCCCGCGGACCGGGATGGTGCTGGTGACCATGCCCGTGCCGTACATGAGGTCGGCCACCCGCTGCACCTGCCCGACGCTCAGGAAGGCCGGGTACTGGCCGACCGTGACCAGGTCGGCTTCCCGGGCTGACATGCCGGGCAGGGTGCGCAGCACGGTGCGGGCGGTGCCGGGCTGTCCCGCCGCGGTGCTCGCGGTGCCCAGGGCGGCCCGGAAGCCGCGCAGCGTGGCCGCGTCGCGCCTGGCGCTGCCCACCGTCGCGAAGTAGCCGGACAGCGGCAGGCTGGCGGTCACCCCGGTGCAGACGTCCAGCAGGTCGACGGCACCCAGTTCGCTCTCGGCCTGCAGGATGTACGGCTGGGTGGCCACGATGGCGCGCACCGTGTGGTGGCGCAGGGCCGCGATCATGCTGCCAGCCGGCATGGCCTCCCAGCGGATGCTGGACGGGCTCACCCCGTCGCTCTGCAGCACCGCCTCGGTGGCCAGCGTCTCCATGTTGTAGGGCGCGACGGAAGAGAACGGGGCCAGATCGGCCGGCGGCGTGGCCACCGCCGCCCCCTCCAGGGCCTGCGGCGTGGTGACCGGCGAGCCGGGCAGGGTGAGCACCTCCAGCAGCCCGGGGACGGCGTCGTATCCGTCGGCGATGAGCCGCAGCTGGGCGTGCTGCTGCGCCTGTGCGTACAGCAGGTCCGCGTAGTCGCCGCCGATGACGTCAGCCTGGCGGCTGGCTAGCGCGGCATAGGCCTGCCGCACGGTCTGGTAGGTCTGCACCGTCACGTCCAGGCCGTGCCGGGTGAACATCCCGTCCGCGATGGCCAGCTGCAGCGGGGTGTTGGCGAAGCCGGGCACGACCGCGACCGTGAGCGGCCGGGTCACCGCCGCCGCCGGGGCGGCCCCCGGCACGCGGCAGCCGGCCGCGAGCAGGGCCGCCACGGCCGGGAGCGCCGCCAGGCCCAGCCGCCAGCGCCGCCGCCAGCCGGCCCACCGCCCGCCACCGGCCCGCCCGCCCGCCCGCCCGCCACCGGCCCGCCCGCCACCGGCCCGCCCGCCACCGGCCCGCCCGCCACCGGCCCGCCCGCCACCGGCCCTCGTGATGCTTTCGCTGGCGTTTCCCTCATAACTACTCCTACCTGGAAACAACTATTCTGCTTAATGACTGAAAGCAATGATTTCCGAAGCGCTCTAGTAGCTTTCATTCTTCCTAATCCCGATAGTAGCCCAGCCTTTTCCGAAGCGCGCTAGTAAACAGCTCGCCGGGTCGTACTCAGGCTAACCTGCGCAGCTCAGAGGTGCTGCCAGAAATCCATAGTCCACCGGGGCAGCTCATCTGGGAGCAAATTTACGCCAGAGTGGTAACAAATGCAGCGGGCCCGGCCGGACAGACGTTACAGTTGGCTACCGACTCTGTTGAGACGGCCGCACGCAGAATGGCAGAACCGGAAACGGCGCTGTCATTCGGGGTCCGCACCGGTAACCGCGGCCCGCTGCGCACCCGCCGTTTCCCGGGTGAGAGGTCCAGGTACTGTGCGGTTCAGCCAAGGGAAAGCAGCCGGCCAGCCCGGCGGCACACGGCACCAGACGACGGTGCTGGGTGCCAGGTCAGCAGAGCCGGCCGAGAGGCAGGGCCGGCCCTCACCCGCAGAGGGCCGGCCCGTCGCGGGTGGCCCCCCGGGCGGTCCCCCTAACGATGCCCCGGGGGGCCCGGCGGCGCCCCCGGACGGCACCCCGGCGGTGCTCAGCGGGCCGGAGCCCCCCGGCTCGCCGCAGCCGTTCTCCCGCTACTCGCCACGCAACTGGCGGGTGCGGTCCCGGCTGCTGCTGCTGGTCGCGCTGCCCACGGTGGCGGCGGTGATCCTCGGCGGCGCCAGCGTGGCCGCCTCGGCCCGCAGCGCCCTGGCCTACCAGCGCGCCGAGCGGTTCTCCCAGCTGGGCGGCGAGGTCACCGACCTGATCCAGGCGCTGCAGGCCGAGCGCGAGGACACCATCCGGTACATCACGATGGGCCCGGCCAGCGGCGGCCGTGGGGCGCCGGCCGGGCCGGCGCACCCGAACTGGCGGTGCTCCGCCAGGATCAGCGCAGCACCAGCCGGCTGGCCGCCCGGGTGCGCAGCGGGGCCGCCGCGATCGGGCCGTCCTACCCAGCCGCGGCTCAGCGCCAGGCGCGCGGCGCGGTCAGCGCGATCGACGGGCTGCCCGCCCTGCGCGGCGCGGCCACGACGACCCAGCTCCCCGCCCTGGCTGTGATCGGCGAATTCGGTGCCGCCATCGACCAGCTGCTCGCGCTCGAGGGCGAGATCGCAGCCGGCAGCAACGACGCCACGCTGGCCGACACGGTCCGGGTCGTGGGGCTCATCTCGGCCTCGAAGGAAGCGGTGTCGCAGGAGCAGGCCATCCTGACCTCGGCACTGACCGCTGACCTGGTCGGGGCGACCCAGTTCCAGCCCAGCCAGCTGTCGGCCATCAACGCCGCGCAGGCCCAGCAGCAGGCCGATCTGGCGCAGTTCAGCCTGATCGCGACCGCCGGCCAGCGGCACCTCTACGATGCGACGCTCTCCTCGGCCCAGGCCGACCGGGCCCAGGCGCAGGTCCAGCAGGCGATCACGCTGGCCCTGGGCGGCGGTTCCGCGGCGGAGAACCCGGCCTTCACCGACGCCGCCAACGGTTCCGCGTACCTGGTGGCCGGGCTGCACGGGGTGGAGCAGGGCCTGATGTCCTCGGTCATCGCCCAGAGCGCCTCGCTGCGCACCCGGGCGATCACCGCGGCGTCCCTGGAAGGCGCGGCCGTCCTGCTGGTGCTGGCGCTGGCGCTGCTGTTCACCCTGGGCGTGGGCCGGTCGATGACCAGGCCGCTGGAGCGGCTGCGCCGGGGTGCCCTGGAGATCGCCGGGGTGCGGCTGCCGGAGACCGTCCGCCTGATGAGCAGTGCGGCCGGCGCCGACCTCCCGTTGCGGGTTCAGCCGATCGACGTGAACTCGGCCGATGAGATCGGCGAGGTCGCCCGGGCGTTCGACCAGGTGCACCGGGAAGCGGTGCGGCTGGCGGCCAACGAGGCCGCGCTGCGCGGCAACGTTAACGCGATGTTCGTCAACCTGTCCCGGCGCAGCCAGTCACTGGTGGAGCGGCAGATCCGGCTCATCGACGACCTGGAGCAGGGTGAGCAGGACGCCGAGCGGCTCGCGAACCTGTTCCAGCTGGACCACCTGGCTACCCGGATGCGGCGCAACTCAGAGAACCTGCTGGTGCTGGCCGGCCAGGACCTGTCCCGGCGGTGGACGGAGCCGGTCGCCCTGGTGGACGTGCTGCGCGCGGCGGTGTCGGAAATCGAGCACTACGAACGGGTCCGCCCGGCCATTCAGCCCGGGATCTCGGTCCGCGGGCAGGCCGTCAGCGACGTTGTGCACCTGCTGTCCGAGCTGGTGGAGAACGCGACCGCGTTCTCCCCCGCGGAGAGCCGGGTAGAGGTGTCCGGCTACCTGCTCAGCAGCGGCGGCGCCCTGGTGGATATCACCGACAACGGCGTGGGAATGCCCGCCGAGGAGATGGCGCACGCCAACTTCCGGCTGGACAACCCGCCGGTGGTGGACGTGGCGGTGTCCCGGCGGATGGGCCTGTTCGTGGTGGCCCGGCTGGCCGCCCGGCACGGCATCCGGGTCCGGCTCCGCCCCGGTGCGGGCGGGGGCCTGAGCGCGCTGGTCTGGCTGCCCGACGAGGTGATCACCCGGGAGGCCACCGCGACACCGCTGACCCTGCGCCCGTTCCGGCCACCGGCCGCCACGACCGCCGGGCCGCCGGGACTCACGGCGCCTGGCGGCGACGAGGCGGGCCGCCGGGCCGCGGCCGTGCGCGCGGTATCCGCGGCCCGGGTGACGCGGTTCGACCCGGCGGGGCCGGGTACGGGCGAGAACGGCCGGCCGGGTCCCGGCCGGGCGGCCGGGATCAGCCCGAACGGATCCGGCGCCCACGGCACCGGGCCGAACGGATCCGGCCCCCACGGCACCGCGCCGAACGGGACCGCCCTCCCGGGGACCACCGCCGAGGGGGCCGGGCCGGAGACGGCCATCCCGGACGGGGCGGACCGGGGCGGCGCCGCCGGGACAGCTGACGACGGCGGGCCGGACCTGGCCGCCGGGGCGGACACCCGGGACCGTGGTGGCCCGGCGATGGCCGCCGCCCCCGTGCCGGACACGCTCGCCGGGCCTGAGCCGCTCAGTCCGGGGACGGCGGATCAGGATCCGGCCGACCGCCGCCGGCCCGGCCGGGGCGACGCTGCGGCCGGGGTGATCGTGCCGCCTGCCGACAGCACCGCGCCGGAGAACCGGCTGCCGATCTTCGAGTCGGTGGAGTCCGACTGGTTCCGCCGGGGCCGGCCGGCCGTGGACCGCCCCGTCCCCGGCCGTGATCCCGGCCCGGCCAGCTGGGTGTCGCCCGCTGACGCGGGATGGCGGGCCGCGGAGGTAGCGCGGGCCCCGGCCACCGCGGGTCACACCGCGGCCGGGCTGCCGCGGCGGGTGCCGAAGGCGAACCTGGTGCCCGGCGGCGTCGATCCGGCCGCGGTGCCGGCGCCCGGCCGGCCCGGTCGGCCACCGAGACCGGACAGCGGCTGGCGAGCTTCCAGCAGGGCATCCGGCGGGCCCGCGTCCCCGACCCAGAAGCGGAGTCACATCCCCTGGACGAGACGGGCGGGGACGGCTGAGAGCCCGTCCCGCCTGGCGAGAGGAGTACTGGTGAGTCCGCTGATTTCCTCGGTGGAAGACCTGAACTGGCTGATCACTGATTTCGCCGACCGGGTGCCGTCAGTCGCGCACGCCATCGCGGTTTCCGCCGATGGCCTGCCGCTGGCCAGCTCGGCCGGGCTCGCGCAGGACCGCGCCGACCATCTGGCCGCGGTGACCTCGGGGCTGGCCAGCCTGACCCAGGGGGCCGCCCGGGTGTTCGACGGCGGCCCGGTCAGGCAGACGGTGGTCGGGATGCGCGACGGCGTGCTGCTGGTCATGGCGATCAGCCATGGCTCGCAACTGGCCGTGCTGGCGTCA
This sequence comes from uncultured Actinomycetes bacterium, assembly GCA_963837515.1. Taxonomy (GTDB): domain Bacteria; phylum Actinomycetota; class Actinomycetes; order Streptosporangiales; family Streptosporangiaceae; genus RYN-230. The sequence continues at coordinate 449,722 of CAWINT010000002.1, read as the reverse complement.
ACCGACTGCGACCTGGGGCTGGTGGCGTACGAAATGGCGCTGCTGGTGGAGCGGACCGGGGCGGTACTGGCCCCCGGCCTGCGCGGTGCGTCCCGGCCGGGCGGCGACCGCGGTGTGGAGGGGTGAACGCGGTGGCGCTGTCGGTCAAGATCGTGGTAGCAGGCGGGTTCGGCGCCGGCAAGACCACGTTCGTCGGCGCGGTGTCCGACATCACCCCGCTCACCACCGAGGCGTTGCTCACCGAGGCCGGGCGGGCCCGCGACGACGCTGCCGGGGTGACGGGCAAGACCAGGACCACGGTGGCCATGGATTTCGGCCGGGCCACCCTGGACGACGGTCTGGTCCTGTACCTGTTCGGCACGCCGGGCCAGCAGCGTTTCTGGTTCATGTGGGACGACATGATCGCCGGCGCAATCGGCGCCGTGGTGCTGGCCGACACCCGCCGCCTGGACGACTGCTTCCCGGCCGTGGACTATTTCGAATCCAGCGGGCTGCCCTTCATCGTCGGCGTGAACGGGTTCCACGGCGAGTTCACCCACAGCCTGGACGACATCCAGGATGCGCTGACGGTGAACCTGGGCGTCCCGGTCGTGGAATGCGACGCGCGGCAGCGCAAGTCGGTCAAGGCCGTCCTGATGGCCCTCGTGGAACACGCCATGGACGGGCCGGGCCAGCCCGGCTTGACCTTCCCCTCGGGGCAGGCCGCATCCTGACCGGGCCGGGCGCACCGCCCGGTCCTGGAGGAGACGGATGGACCGGGAGCCGGCCGGGCCACTGCGCCAGGTGCTGATCGCTGACCAGCGGACGGCCGCCCCGGATACCCCGGTCTGCGATCTCAGCGTCCCGCCGCGGTGAGGCAGCCGCCACGGTCAGGTCAGCGCGAGGATTATCTCCCGCGGGACGGACAGCGTTCCCGGCTGCCACTCTGGACCACCCGCCAGCCGGGCCTGCGGATGCGCGGTCCAGAAGGCCTCCAGCGCGGCGGACAGCCATACCCGGGTCAGGTGCGCACCCGGGCACATGTGCGGGCCCGGACCGAACGCGATGTCGCAGGGCGAGCCGTCCGGGTCGTGCGCGGCCGCGATCAGCGACGGGAGCACCTGTTCGCCCGCCTGGACGGGCAGGCCGCTCAGCCGGGTATCCCGGATGCACACCCGGGGCAGCCCCACCGGGAACATGGCGCGGCTGCGCAGCAGCAGATTCGCCAGGTCCTCCCATGAGCCGCGGCCGGCGAGGCAGGCGCTGACGAAGTGCCGCCATCGCGTCGCCGTCTCGACGAGGGACACGGCCAGCACGGGCAGCACGGCGCCGAACCCGTTGGAGACGGTGCCGGTGACGTGAACGACCTGGTCCCTGGTGCAGCCGTCCAGGGTCCGGGCGATCCGCGCGGGCATGGCCTGCCGCATCCGGGCGCCGTAGAAGGCGTACAGGTCGTCCCACGCCTGAGCGACGGCGGGGACCGCGGCCGTGGACGGGACGACGGCGAAGGCGACCCGGGAGAAGCGGTCCACTTCGTCGTAGTCGCCGGGACGCGTGCCCATCTCCGCGGATACTGCCGCGGCGGCCAGGGGGACGGCAAAGCGGGACAGGGCATCCGTGGTGCCGTGCAGCCGGCGGGCCAGCGCGTGCGCCGCCGCGGCGACCGTCGGCCGCGTCCGTTCGGCCTCGTGCCGGGTGAACAGGCCGTTGATGCGCTGCCGGTAGGCGCGCAGCGCGGGCCCGTTCATGTTCAGCAGCCCGCCGTCCGGCGACTGCATCTCGGCGCCGGTGAGCGGGCACCCGCTGATTTCGCCCTGCGCGGTGACGCCAGCCATGGCGAAATACCGCTGATCGGAGGCGGCGCGCAGCACATCGGTGGCGCACCGCAGGACACGCAGGGGCGGCCCGCCCGAGGGCCGCAGCGCGTACTCACCCTGGCCGCCGGCGCGGAGGACGAGGGGCGCGCCGCCGTCCCGCTCTGCCGCGAACGTCAGGACCGGGCCGGGAGGCAGTTGCGGAGCGGCCATCCGGCCCGGTAACCCCGGCTGCGACTGCGGGTGCATGCGAGGCCCCTTTCCGCCAGGACCTGAAAACAGCCGGCAAGCGGCGCCAGATCGTGCCGAAATAAGGTCATCTTGACTGACCTTCAGATACTGAGGGGTTACCCGGAACCAGCGCGGATTATGTGTCTGATTCCTATTCCCATTTCCCCTCGCACCGCTCACCCGTACCTGTTAACCATCTGGCCACCGCCTGACCAACTCCAGTACCGTGGCAGTGGCACCGGAACGCTCCCGGAAGGCGACCACCGCAGCCTCCACCCCGTGTGGCCAGGCGAATCCTGTTGCAGGTGACATTGGCAATTGCCAACGTGAGTCCATTACCGTTGGCATGTGCCAGCCAGGCTAATTCCTTTTGCGGCACGCCGGTAACAGCAGCCGCGCAGGCAACATCAAGCAGTATCGCGCGGGCGCATCACGGCTTTACGGTGGGTTAGCCGGAATCCAGCACAAGGACGCGGAGAGGGAATCCCGGCCGGCCCGGCGCCAGCATTGACGCGATGCGTCCGGGGCAAACACGGCACTCGCACCGGGCCCGCCGGCCGACCGCCGGCTGGCCGCAGCCGGCCTGCTTATAACTGGCCGGATGTGCGATAGCCCGGGCTGGTCACCAGGTCGAGCAGGGCCCGGGCCGCCGCGGTGGGCGGGCGCCGCCTGGGAAGGACGGCGCAGATATCCCGGTACAGCGGCGGTGTGATGGGCACGGCCTGCACCTCCCCCATGACCGGGCGCAGCGCGGCGGGCGGGAGGATGGCCAGGCCACCGCCGTGCTGCACGATGTCGACCAGGTAGCTGATGTTCTCGGCCTCGTAGCCCACCCGCCGGGCCAGCCCCGCGCCCGCACAGGCCACCTGGATCTGGGCCTCCAGGCCCGAGTCTGCCCGGTAGGCGACGAAGTCGCGCCGGGCCAGAGCCGGGTCGTCCAGCCCGATCGCGGTTCGCCGGGCCAGCGGATCGGTGCGGGGCACCGCGAGGACGAGCAGATGACGGCCGAGCTCGGTCCGGGTCAGCAGGTCCGGATCGGTCGGCACGTTGACGAAGGCAATATCGATCTCGGCGTCGGCCACCGCGCGCGCCAGCCGGGGAGCGCCGGTGTGCCGGATCCGGATGGTGACGGCGGGATGTGCGCGGCGGAGGGCGGCCAGAGCGGCGGCCAGGTTCACCACGCCGAGATTGAGGATCGCACCGACCGTCAGCTCACCGTGCAGCCTCCCCCGCACCCCGGCCACCGCGTCCCGGGCCTCCTCCGCCGCCGCCAGCGCGCGGCGCGCGGCGGGCAGCAGGGCCCGGCCCGCCGCGGTCAGGGTCACCTGCCGGCTGCTGCGGACGAACAGCACGTCACCCAGATCCTGCTCCAGGGCCCGGATAGCGGCGCTGAGGCTGGACTGGACGACGTGGACCCGCCGGGCGGCGCGGGTGAAGTGCCGCTCTTCCGCCACGGCCACGAACTGCTCCAGCTGGCGAAGCTCCATAAATCGATTGTATAGATGCTGATCAGATAAAGAACCTGTTGGACAGATGGTCCTGCTTCGCATCATCGTCAGGGTGCAGCCCGTCCGGCTGCGCCCGCGGGCGGCGCCCGCTTGCGGGCAACGCCTCATCCGACCAGGAGCCGTGATGTCCTCTCTCCGCACCGCCAGCTTCCCGCCCGTGGTAGTCCGGGGCGGCCAGGCTGAGTACCTGCCCTCCATCCAGCACTTCCTGCTGGCCGACAGCACCGCCACCGGGGGCGCGCTCAGCACCCACCGGGTCCGGCTGGATCCCGGGGCCGACGGTGCCGTTCCGCACCGGCACGACGGCTCCGCCGAGCTGTTCTTCGTGATAGATGGCGCTCTCGACGTCCTGGCCGGCGAGCATGTGGTCAGCGCGAGCCGCGGCGACCTGCTGGTCGTGCCGCCCGGGCTGGCCCACGCTTTCGCCGCGCGGCCCGGCTCGGCGGCCGATGCGCTGATCGTGATCACGCCCGGCATCGAGCGGTTCGACTACTTCCGCCACGTGGCGCGCGTCCGCGACGGCCGCGAGCCCCGCCAGACGCTGCTCGAACTCCAGAACCGGTTCGACACGCACTACCTCGCCAGCGCGGCCTGGGACCGCGCGCGGTCGCGCACCAGCACCAGCACCAGCACCAGCACCGGAGGCCACAGTGGCCACTGACACCGGCTACGGGCTGGCCGCGCTCATCGCGCCGACGGCCTCATCGTGCTGCGCACCGGCGGCCCACGGCGCATCGCCCTGGGGATGCACCACGGCACCACCGCCGTCATGGTGGCCACCGCCGGGCTGCTGCTTGGCGGCTGAACCAGCGGTGATCCCGGCGACGGCGGCCGCCTTACGCACGCCTCAGGCGGTGGCGCCGCCTGACTCGGGGCCTGGCGGCCGGTTCGGCGGCAGGCCGGTGCGGGAAACCGGGGGCAGCGGCCCGGCGTCAGCCCTTGAGAAGCTGGCGGGCGATGACGACGCGCTGGATCTGGTTGGTGCCCTCGTAGATCTGGGTGATCTTGGCGTCGCGCATCATCCGCTCGACCGGGTAGTCCTTGACGTACCCGTACCCGCCGAGCAGCTGGACCGCGTCGGTGGTCACGTCCATGGCCAAGTCCGAGGCGAAGCACTTCGCGGCCGAGGACATGAACGTGAGGTCGGCCACCTTCTCCCCGTTCATGGCGCGTTCCGAACGGGCCGCCGCCGCGTAGGTCAGCTGCCGGGCCGCCGCGACCTTCATCGCCGCGGCGGCCAGCATGAACTGCAGGCCCTGGAAGTCGGCGATCGGCCGGCCGAACTGCCTGCGCTCCTTCATGTAGCCGGTGGCGTAGTCCAGCGCGCCCTGCGCGATTCCCAGTGCCTGCGCCGCGATCGTGATCCGGGTGTGGTCCAGCGTGGCCAGCGCCGTCTTGAACCCGCTGCCCGCCGCGCCGATGATCCGGTCCGCCGGGATGACGCAGTTGTCGAAGTACAGCTCCCGCGTCGGAACCCCTTGATGCCGAGCTTGCGTTCCGGCGCGCCGCAGGAGAACCCGGGGTCGTCCTGCTCCACCACGAACGCCGAGATCCCCCCGCCCCCCGCCGCCGGGTCGGTGACCGCCATCACCGTGCAGAACCGCGACACCCCGGCGTTGCTGATCCACCGCTTCGTGCCGTTGAGAATCCAGGTGTCGCCGTCCCGCACCGCCCGGGTGCTCATCGCGGCGGCATCGCTGCCCCCCTCCGGCTCGGACAGCGCGTAGGAGAACATCGCCTCCCCGCGGGCCAGGGGCGGCAGATACTTCTGCTTGAGTTCCTCGGACCCGACCAGCAGCAACGGGACCGTGCCCAGCTTGTTCACCGCCGGGATCAGCGACGAGGACGCGCACGCCCGCGCCACCTCCTCGATCACGATCGCCGTGGCGATCGCGTCCGCACCCGCCCCGCCGTACGCCTCGGGGATATGCACCGCCGCGAAATCCGCTTTCGCCAGCGCCTCGAACACATCCCACGGGAACTCCGCGGACTCATCTACCTCAGCCGCCCGCAGCGCGATCTTGTCATCAGCCAGCGCGCGGACCGCCTCGCGCAGCGCCTCATGCTCTTCAGCCAGGGCAAAGGCAGGAAAGCCATCAGAGGCCATTACTCGATAGTAGGGGGTGCCGGCCGGAACGCGCAGGGCCGAAAGCCCTGCGCCGCCCCCGGTGTGAGCGCTCACACCAGCTTGCCGCTGACGCCGCTCAGCCCGGGTACTCGAAGCCCGTCGCCAGGTCGAGGTGTGGCCCCGGATGACCGGCCGGCAGATCACACGCGACCCGCCGGGCTGCGTCCGGTCCGCCGGCGCGCGCCCGCGGGCCGGCCCCGCAGCGTGGCGGGACACTGGTGTGCTCCCCCTCGCCGCACGACCCCGCGTCCGCGCAGGCGGTGCCGTCCCGGTGGTAAGTCCGCTGCCTGATCATCATCTCGCTCCCTCCCGGGCCGCCGGTCACCACACAACGCCCTCGCCGCGCGGCGGCCGGCATCCTGTCATCGTGAGCCACCAGCCACCGCTGCGTCATTACCGGCAGCCCGTAATTTCCGGGTGGGGGCAGCCGGTAACCATCCGGGGCCTCCCGGGCGGCCAGGCGGGGCGGCTAACCAGCGGAGGGGGAAGGCCGGCCCGGCCTTCCCCCGGCGATGCTCGCTCCCGGCGCCCGGACGGTGCCACTGCACCCCGATGCTGGGCACGCCTGCCACCGCCCCTCCACGCCCGGGTATGGTCCGCGTACCCCCGCCATTATGGACTCCGGTCCCCGCCCCGGCTACCCTCCCGGGCCACCGGGCGGCGCCCCGTCCGGGACGGATCCACGGGATGGGCGCGGCGCTAGCCCGCAGCCGGGCCCTCCCGCCGGGCGCGCAGCGCGGCCCCCTTGGCCAGGGCGCTCTCCCGCAGCCCCCGCTGGAACTCCGCCATCGCATCACGCAGGGCGGCGTCGCCCGCCCCGAGGATGCGCACCGCCAGCAGGCCGGCGTTGCGCGCCGCACCGACCGCCACCGTCGCTACCGGAACCCCGGACGGCATCTGAACGATGGACAGCAGCGAATCGAGCCCATCCAGGTGGGCGAGTGGTACCGGGACTCCGACGACCGGCAGCGGGGTGACCGCCGCCAGCATCCCGGGCAGGTGCGCGGCGCCGCCCGCCCCGGCGATGATCACCCGCAGCCCCCGGGCGGCGGCGTCCGAGCCGTAGCGGATCATGTCGGCCGGCATCCGGTGCGCGGACACCACGTCCGCTTCGAACGGCACCCCGAACTCGGCCAGCGCGGTCGTGGCCGCCTCCATCACTGGCCAGTCCGAGTCGCTGCCCATCACCACGCCGACCAGCGGCCCGTCACTCATGCTCCTTCTTCCTTCCCGCTGCCGAGGTAACTGGCCGCGCGCAGGGCGCGGTCGCGCAGCGACGCCACCTCCGTGCCGCCGGTGGTGGTGCCGGTGGTGGTGGTGGCGGTCCCGGTGGTGGTGGCGGCGGTGGTGGTGGTGGCGGCGGTCCCGGTGGTGGTGGCGGCGGTGGTGGTGGTGGCGGCGTCCCGGTGGTGGTGGCGGCGGTGGTGGTGGTGGGCGAGCACGGTGACATGGCCGATCTTGCGTCCCGGGCGCACCCCCTTGCCGTAGAGGTGGATCTTGACGCCCGGGTCGGCGGCCATCACGTGGACGTAGCGGGCGTAGACGTCCGCGTCCTCCGGTGTGGCCCCGCCGAACACGTTGGCCATCACCACCTGCGGGGCGGCCAGGTCCGGCGCACCCAGCGGCAGGTCCAGCACGGCGCGCAGATGCTGCTCGAACTGGGACGTGCGGGCGCCTTCGATGGTCCAGTGACCGCTGTTGTGCGGCCGCATGGCCAGCTCGTTGACGAGCAGTCCGCGCGGCGTCTCGAACAGCTCCACCGCCAGCAGCCCGGTCACCGCGAGCGCGCCGGCCAGTCCCAGGGCGAGCTGCTGCGCCTCCTCGGCCACGGCGGGCGGGAGGTCAGGCGCCGGCGCGAGCACCTCGTGGCACACCCCGTCGCGCTGCACCGTCTGCACCACCGGGTAGGCCGCCCCCTGCCGGTGCGGCGACCGGGCGACCAGCGCCGCGAGCTCGCGGACGAACGGCACGTACTCCTCGGCCAGCAGGGCGACGCCATGGGCCAGTACCTCCGCCGCGGCCGCAGCGTCATCGCACACCCAGACCCCGCGGCCGTCGTAGCCGCCGCTGACCGCCTTGAGCACCACCGGCCAGCCGTGCCGCGCGGCGAAGTCCGTCACGTCGGCCGCGTCCCGGACCGCGGCGTAACGCGGGCACGGCACCCCCAGCCGGGTCAGCTCCTCTCGCATGGCCAGCTTGTCCTGGGTGTAGCGGAGCGCGGCCGGGTCGGGCGCCAGCACCACCCCGGCCGCGCGCAGCGCGGCCAGGTGCTCACCCGGGACGTGCTCGTGGTCGAACGTCAGCACGTCGCACCCCGCCGCGAAGGCCAGCAGGTCTGCCCGGTTCCGGTAATCCCCGACCGTCACGTCCGGGCAGACCAGCGCGGCGCTGTCGGACCGGGAATCAGCCAGTACCCGGAACCGGATCCCGAGCGGGATAGCCGCCTGATGGGTCATCCGCGCCAGCTGCCCGGCGCCGACCATACCGACCACCGGGCCAGGGCCGCGGGCGTCCTGATGATCGTTCACGCGGGGTAGCCTACGCGGAACATCGCACCCCCAGGTGCGGTTGCATCTCCCGGCAGGCCGCTGCGATCCGGAGTAGGCCGCTGCGCCTGTGGCCGGTCGCACACCCCGGGAACGGCACTTTTAACGCAACCGAAACAAGGGCCGGTCATAGTGCGATCTATCATCAGCGCGTCCGCTGGGATGTCGGCCCAGCCGCGGGGGGACCGGCAGGCACGATGCCATAAGGAGCACGCCGATGTCGGCACCTGAGCAAGAGAAGAGCTCTCTCCGCGAGGCAGAGCCACCCCCGGGCGTGGTCGTCCGTGAGGGCGAGTACGGCACCAAGGTCGTCGCGGTGGAGCCGGGCGGCGCGGAGTTCATCCCGCTGAATGAGCGGCACGGCCGGCCGTTGCAGCTGTTCTGGACCTGGACCTCACCGAACTTCGAGTTCGCCACGGTGTTCGTGGGCGTCATCGCGGTGGCGTTCTTCGGGCTGAATTTCTGGCAGGCAGCCGTGGCGCTGGTGCTGGGCACCGCGCTCGGATCCATTACCCACGGCCTGCTGTCCGCCGAAGGGCCGTCACACGGCGTGCCGCAGATGGTGATCTCCCGGCTCGGCTTCGGCTACTGGGGCAACGTGCTGCCCGCCGGGCTCAACGCGCTCACCGCGGGCATCGGCTGGTTCGCGGTGAACAGCGTCAGCGGCACGTTCGCCCTGAACACACTGACCCACCTGCCCAAGCCCCTGTGCCTGGTCATCATCGTGGCGGCGCAGATCGTGATCGCATTCTTCGGGCACAACCTGGTGCACGCGTTCGAGCGGTACGCGTTCCCGGTGCTGGCCGTCATCTTCCTGATCGCCACGATCTGGATCTTCACCAAGTCCAGCCCGGGCGCCCCGGCGCACGGCGGTGGCGTCGGCGGCTTCCTGCTCACCCTGGGCGCCGCGTTCGGTTACGCGGTCGGCTGGAATCCGTACGCGTCCGACTACACCCGCTACTTCGCCCCCAACACCAGCAAGCTCGCCATCGCCTGGTGGGCCGGCCTGGGCGTGTTCGTGTCCTGCGTCCTGCTGGAACTGGCCGGCGCCGCGTCCGCCACGGTGACCGGCATCGGCGCGATCAACACCAACCCCACCGGCGCGTTCACCGGGCACCTGCCCACGGCACTGGCCGACCTCACCCTGCTCGCCATCGCGATCGGCGCGGTCGCGGCCAACGTGCTGAACATCTACTCCGGCGCGCTCTCGTTCACCGCGCTCGGCATCAGGCTGCCGCTGGCGCTGCGCCGGGCGCTCGTCGCCGTGGTGTTCGGCGTCATCGGCTTCATCGTCGCGCTCATTGGGCTGAACGACGCCGGCATCAAGTACGAGAACTTCCTGCTGGTCATCGCGTACTGGATCGCGCCCTGGCTGGCGGTGATGTTCTGCGACCAGTTCCTGCACCGCGGGCAGGACCCCCGGCAGCTGGAGAAGCTGCTGTTCGACAAGAGCTACTCGAACTGGGCCGGCCCGGTGGCCATGCTGGTCGGTGTGGTCGTGTCCATCGTGCTGTTCTCCAACCAGACCGAGTACGTCGGAGTGGTGCCCACGCACGTCCCGTCGGTCGGCGACCTCACCTTCGAGGCCGGTTTCGTGATCACCTCGGTCATCTACCTGGCCTGGCACGCGATCGCCGGCAGCCGCCGCCACGCCGCGCTGGCCCGTTCGGCCGGGTAAACCGTGCCACCGGCCCGGCCCGGGCCACCCATGCCGGCCGCGCCGTCAGGCCGGGCCGGTGACCACGGGCGGGTCCTCGATGCCGCGCAGGCCGCGCGGCAGGAACACGGCGAACACGGCCGGCCGCGGCCGGACCAGCACCACGTTGGCGCCGTCGGCGGTGGCCACGTCGCGGGCCAGCGCCAGGCCCAGCCCGGTGCCGCCGGGGCGGCCGCTGACGTTCCGCTCGAAGATCCGCGGCACCAGTTCGTGCGGCACACCCTTGCCCTCGTCCCGGACCTCGACCACCACCGACTTCGGCGTCCGCGAGGTCCGGATCGTGACCGTGCCCGACCCGTGCACCAGGGCGTTGTCCAGCAGGGTGGCGATGACCTGGGCCAGTGCTCCCGGGGTGATGTAGGCGGACAGCCCCTTCTCCCCCGCCACCTCCAGTTTCCGGTTGGCCCGGCGGAACGCCGGGTCCCACTCGATCACCTGCTGCGCAATCACGTCGTCGATGGCCAGCAGGGAGGGGACCCCGCGGGCTGCGCGCCGGGTCCGGCCCAGCAGCTGGCTCACCACCTCGGCCAGCCGCTCGGTCTGGGCCAGCGCCGCCGCCCCCTCTTCCCGGACCACCTCGGGGTCGGCGGCTGCGGCGATCATCTCCTCCAGCCGCATGGACAGCGCGGTCAGCGGCGTGCGCAGCTGATGGGAGGCGTCGGCGGCGAAGTCCCGCTCCGCGGACAGCAGGTCGGTGATCCGCCGGGCCGAACCGTCCAGTCCTTCAGCCAGCCGGTCCAGTTCGGCGATCCCGTACCGGCGGCCCAGCGGCCGGGCATCTCCCAGGCCGAGCCGGTCAGCCGCGCTGGCCAGTTCCTCCAGCGGCCGGCCGAGCCGCCGGGCCTGCAGGATGGCCAGCACCACCGCGACCGCGACCGCGATCGCGGCCAGCGCCCCGATCAGCGCGAGCGCCTCGGTGAGCGGGCCGTAGGCGACGGACTCGTCCGCCGCCACGGTGACCTGGAAATCCTTGGTGGTGGCCTGCCGGAGGATGGCACCCTCGCCGTGCGGCCGGACCCCGTACACATACTCCTGCAGCCCCTCCTGGCGGATGCTGATGTAGCGATCCGGCAGCGAGCGGATCTCCGCCGCCGCCTCCGGAACGTCGGCGGGCAGGCCCAGGTTGAGCCGGTCCTGCAGGGTCCGGGCCACGGTGGTGGCATCCCGCTTGACCTGTTGTTCGGCGGTGTTGATCTGCACCCGGCTGAGCACGAAGGCGAGCGGGATGCCGAGCAGCAGGACGGCCGTCACCGCCACCAGCAGCATGGAAACGAGCAGTCGCCGCCGCATGGTTCAGCCTGCCGTGGCGGCTCGCCACGGGTCAACCCGCCAGAGGGGACGCCTGCGCGCCCGCCGGGCGGGGTCAGTCACCCCGCTCGAACCGGAAGCCGACACCCCGCACCGTGGTGATGTAGCGCGGGTTGTGCGCGTCGTCGCCGAGCTTGCGGCGCAGCCAGGAGATGTGCATGTCCAGCGTCTTGGTGGATCCCCACCACTTGCTGTCCCAGACCTCCCGCATGATCTGCTCACGGGTGACCACCTTCCCCGCGTCATTGACCAGCACGCTCAGCAGGTCGAACTCTTTCGTGGTGAGTTCGAGTTCGGTGTCACCGAGCCAGGCCCGGCGGGCATCCGCGTCCACCCGGACGCCCTGCACCACGCTGGTCTCGGGGGTGCCGCGGCGCAGCAGCGCGCGGACCCGGGCCAGCAGTTCCGCGAGCCGGAACGGCTTGGTCACGTAGTCGTCGGCGCCGGCGTCCAGCCCGATCACCGTGTCCACCTCGTCCGCCCGGGCGGTCAGGATCAGCACCGGCACGGTCTGCCCGTCGGACCGCAGCCGCCGGCACACCTCCAGGCCGTCCAGCCGCGGCAGGCCGATGTCAAGGACGATCAGGTCGATGCCGCCGGCCTGGGCGGCTTCCAGCGTGCCCGGCCCGTCCGCCGACACGTCAACGTCATACCCCTCGCGGCGCAGTGCCCTCGCGAGCGGCTCCGAGATGGATGCGTCATCCTCTGCGAGCAGCACACAGGTCATGGTGAGAATGCTAGGCCCTCGCAGCGAGTGGTCGTCCACTACCGCCACGCCGGTCAGACGGGGCTGACCAGCAATTCGGCCGGGGGCCGGGTGAATCCGCCGTCGGGGCCGCTCGCGCCGCCCACGCGCTAGCCCGAGCCATCCGCCCGACCGGGCTGCACCGGGCCGGGCTGCACCGGACCGGGCTGCACCGGACCGGGCCGCACCGGACCGGGCGCGGGGTCGCGGCCGCGCAGCGCGGGCCCGAACGCAGCCAGGCCGGTGAGCATGCCCAGGCCGGCCAGCACGAAGGCCACCCGCGGGCCGGCCGCGGCGACCAGCGGGGCGGCGGCCAGGTAGGCGATCGACGAGCCGAGCTGCGCGGCGCCGTAGACGGCACCGAACGCCCGGCCCAGCAGCGGGGCCGGTACCGTCCGCTGGACCAGGGTGTCCGTGCCGACCAGGTCGGCGGTGTTCCCGGCCCCGGCCACCGCCTGGGCCGCCGCCACCGCCCCCAGCCCCGGGGCCAGCCCGGTGGCCACGGTGCCCAGCGCACCGAGGCTGACCCCGCCGACGAGCCAGAACGCCGGGCGACGGCGATCGGCCCGGGCGGCCAGGAACAAGGACGCGGCCACCATGCCGGCCCCGAAGGCGGCCGACGCCAGCCCGTAGGCCGCGCCCGCCAGGTGCAGGCCGTGTTGCACCAGGAACACCAGCACCACGTTGTCCATGGCGGCGAACGACACGAACAGCAGAGTGCCGACCGTCAGCGCCCGCAGCACCGGGGAGCGGGTAGCGTAGCCGAGCCCGGCCCAGGTCCCGGCGGCCAGCCCGCGCGCCCCGGCACCCACCGCCGGCGCCGCGGCGGGCAGCGGGCCGAGCCGGGCCAGCAGCAGCGCCGACAGTGCGAACGATGCCGCATTGACCGCGAACGCGGTGACCGGGCCCGCCAGCCCGGCCAGCAGGCCACCGAGCGCCGGGCCCGCCACGATCTGCAGGTTGACGGCCAGCCCGAGCAGCGCGTTGGCCCGGGCCAGCCGGTCCGGCGGCACCAGCCGCGGCACCGTGCTCTTGCCCGCCGGCGACATGAGCGTGGCAAACAGGCTGGCCACGGCGACCAGCGGGATCAGCACCGCCAGGCGGGGGGTGGCCAGGGCGATGGCGACGTAACAGAGGCCCTGCCCGGCCTCGCACCCGGCCAGCAGCCGGCGCTGGTCGACCCGGTCCGCCACCGCTCCGGCCAGCGGGCTGAGGAGCGAGGGCAGCGCCGTGGCCAGCAGGGCCAGGCTGACCGCGCCCGGCCCGGAGCGGGCGGCCACGAGCACCAGGGCCACCCGGCCGGCACCTGTGCCGGTGGCCGAGATGCTCTTGCTCAGCCACAGGGAGCGGAACCGCGGAGCCTCGCGGAACAGTCCTGGCCGGCCGCCAGATCGCATGCGTGCCACGCCCCGAGCGTCCCGCCCGGCTAGCCTGACCGCAGTTATTCCGGATTCAGCCGAAATGGATCATGCATGGGGATCAGCCTCCGGTTTCGCGCCGAGGACGAGTGCCGGTTCGCGATCTCGCCGCTGGGCGAGACCGCCGACGCGCTGCGGGCCCTGGTCCAGCCCGGCTCGGCCGCCTACCATCTGCCGTGGCAGCGCCAGGTGCGCGGGCTGCTGCCGGGGCTGGGCATCGGGCCGCTGCTGGCCCTGCTGTCGCTGCCGGGCTACCAGCCCGACTTCCTGACCCCCGTGCCTGACGGCCCGTTCACCGAGATCGGCGCGCAACTGGACCGGGTGCGGGCCACGCCACCCGGCCGGGTCGCGGCTGAACTGGCCGAATGCCGCCGCCGGCATCCCGGGTCGGCGGCGTGGCCCGGCCCGGAGCTGCCCGGCGATCCGGCCCAGGCCCGGGACCGGCTGGCGGGCATGCTGGAGCGGGCCTGGTCCGCGGTGATCGAGCCGTGGTGGCCGAGGCTGCGGGATGTGCTCGACGCGGATATCACCGTCCGGGCCCGGCAACTGGCCGACGAGGGCGCCGCCCGCACGATCAACGATCTCGACCGGCGTATCTCGTGGCAGGACGAGGTGCTCCGGCTGAACGGCCGGCCGGAGCACCCGGACGACGAACTCGACGTCGCCGGCGCCCCGCTGGTGCTGATCCCGACCGTACTGGGCTGGCCGCACGCCGCGGTGGCGTTCGACCCGCCCGCGGTGATCTACCCGGCCCGGGGCATCGGGCTGCTCTGGGCTCCGGCCGCGCGGCCGGGCACCGCGCTGGCCCGGCTGCTCGGCGCCACCCGGGCCCGGCTGCTGGACGCGCTGGCCGAGCCGGCCTCCACGACCGGGCTGGCCGCGCGGACCGGCATCCCGGTCAGCAGCGTCAGCGAACACCTGGCGGTGCTGCGCGCCACCGGCCTGATCACCACCCGGCGGACTGGCCGCTTCCTGGTCCACCAGCGCACCCCGCTGGGCATCGCCCTGTGCGGGACGCAACCCCCGGCCAGCCGGTGATCCAGGGGTCCCAGCCCACTCGGGCCGGGCATTTATCTCCCCCGTCGGTACGCGGACCCGGGTCAGGCGGTGCGGGTGCGCGGGCCGGCCCGCAGCACCTGGGACGGCAGCTTGCGGCCGACGAGGCGCTCGGCCCCGGCCGCCGCGTCGATCATCGCCGTCAGGTCCACCCCGGTGGCCACGCCCATGTCCTCCACCATGTACACCAGCTCTTCGGTGGCGATGTTCCCGGACGCCCCCGGCGCGTACGGGCAGCCGCCCAGCCCGCCCACCGAGGCGTCGAAGTCGTCCACCCCCAGTTCCAGCGCGGCCAGCACGTTGGCCAGCCCGGTGCCCCGGGTGTTGTGGAAGTGCAGATTCAGCGGCACCTCCGGGTACCGCGACCGGAACTCCCCGACCAGCTCGGTGACCCGCCGCGGCGTGGCCATGCCGGTGGTGTCGCCGAACGAGATGGCGTCCGCCCCGTCGGCGACGGCGCGGCCCGCCACCGCGAGCACCCGGCTGACCGGCACGTCGCCCTCATACGGGCAGCCCCACGCGGTGGCCACCACCACCTGGCCGGTGGCCCCCCGGTGGTGCGCCTCGTCCAGGATCACCGCGATGTCATCCAGCGACTCCTCGGTGCCCCGGTTCACGTTCCGCCGGTTGTGCGTGTCCGACGCCGAGACCACCACCTCGATCTCGGTGAACCCGGAATCCAGCGCGCGGCGCGCCCCGCGCAGGTTCGGCGCCAGCGCTGAATAACGGATACCCGGCACCCGCTCGATCCCCCGCCACACCTGGTCGGCGTCGGCCATCTGCGGAATCGCCTCCGGCCGCACGAACGACACCGCCTCGATCCGCTGCACCCCGGTGCCCGCCAGCGTGTTGATCAGCTCGATCTTGGCCGGGGTCGGGACCGGGTCCTCGTTCTGGAGCCCGTCCCGCGGCCCCACTTCCCGCAGCGAGATGCGGCTGGGCAGGTCAGTCACCACGCGGCCTTTCGTTCGGTGGGCAGAACGGGCAGTGCCCGGGCGGGGCCGCTATTCCCCCGGCCAGACCGGGTCGCGCTTCTCGTTGAAGGCGGCGATCCCCTCGCGGCGGTCCGCGGACAGTGCGGCCGTGCGCCACGCGGCGTCCTCGATCTCCAGCGCGGCGGGCAGGCTGGTACCCAGCCGGCCCGCATGGCGCGTTTGGCCGCGCGCACCGCCACCGGCGAGTTGGCGGCGATCGCACTGGCCGTCGCCAGCGCCACCTTGGCCGCGGTGCCGGCCGGCACCACCCGGTCGGCCAGGCCGAGCCGCTCGGCCTCGCCCGCGCCCACCTGCCGTCCGGTCAGCACCAGGTCCATGGCCCGGCCCGCGCCCAGGCGGCGCTGGGTCAGCTGGGTGCCGCCGCAGCCGGGCACCAGCCCGACGGTGGTCTCCGGCAGGCCGAACACCGCCGTCTCGTCGGCCACGATCAGGTCGCAGCTCAGGGCGAGCTCGCAGCCGCCACCCAGGGCGTACCCAGCCACCGCGGCGACCACCGGCTGGGGCAGCCCGAGCAGCTCGCCGAACGCGGTCCGGAACACCTGCCGCTGCGCCAGCAACTGGGCGTCGCTCATCGCGATGCGTTCCTTGAGGTCCGCCCCGACGCAGAAGGCGCGGGTGCCGGACGCGGTCAGCACCACCGCCCGGACGTCGCCGTCCGGCGCGAGCTCGGCGCAGACCTGCGCCAGCCGGACGAGCATGAGGGTGTTGAGCGCGTTCAGCACCTCCGGGCGGTCGAGCACGATCTCCGCAACCCAGCCCCGGCCCAGCACATGCCTGCGTACCTGCACACCGTCCATGGGGCGAAGGCTAGTAGGTAGGCGGCCGGGCGGGAACCGGCGGCCCCGGCCGGGCACCGGAACTTTGCCGGGCGGCCTGGCCGGCTCAGCGGACGTGCACCACATCACCGGCGCTGACCGGGATCAGCCCGGCGGCGGCGCGCACCACCAGCCGACCGGCCGGATCCACGTCCACCGCGGTCCCGGAGAGCCCGGACCCGCCGGGCAGCTGCACCCGGACCGGCTGGCCGACGGTGGCGCAGCAGCGCAGGTAGTCCTCGCGCCAGGCGGCCGCGTCCGGGGCGGCGCACCACGCCCGGTACCGGACCGCCAGCCGGTCCAGGATCGCGGCGGCCAGCACCTGCCGGTCGGTCACCGCGGCCCCGGCCAGCAGCAGCGAGGTCGCCCCCGGCATCGGCAGGTCCGGCGCGGTCAGGGTGACGTTCAGCCCGACGCCGGTCACGATGGCGTCGCCGTGCGCCTCGGCCAGGATCCCGGCCACCTTGCGCCCGCCGATCAGCACGTCGTTCGGCCACTTGAGCGCGGCGTCCACGCCGGCCGACTCACGCAGCGCGGCGGCCACCGCCACGCCGGTGAGCAGCGGCAGCCAGCCCCGCTGGGCGGGGCGCACCGCGGCTGGCCGGAGCAGCACCGAGAACGTCAGCGCGGCCCGCGGCGGGCTCACCCAGGACCGGTTCACCCGGCCGCGCCCCGCGGTCTGCGCCTCGGCCACCAGGACCGCCCCCTCGGCCGCCCCGGCCCGGGCCCGCGCCAGCAGGTCGGCGTTGGTCGACCCGGTCACCGCCAGCACCTGGATCTCCCGCCACAGCCCGCCCGGCCGGACCACCGCGCGGGTCAGTGCCGCCGCGTCCAGCGCCGACCGTTCCACCCGAACCCGCTGCTCAGCCACGGCCCCATCCTGCCAGCCCACGGGCCGCCCCCAGCCAACGCCGATCGGCACTGATCCCCGCCGATCGGCACTGATCCCCGCCGATCGGCACTGATCCCCGCCGACCGGCACTGATCCCCGCCGACCGGCACTGCCCCAGGGGGTTTGTGCAGCCTTCGTGCTGTTATAGCGACATCTCGGCTGCACAAACCCCGGCGATGGTCAGCGGCATGCAGGGGCTGCGGCGCGGAGCACCGCGAGCAGGCCGCCCGCCACCGCCGCCGCGGCCAGTGCGGTGTCTACTCGCCGGCCGACGAGGAATGCCGGGCGGCCATCGCCGGGCTGCTCTCTGGGGAGGGCACGGACGCCGAATTCCCCTGCATGCCGGCCCACCGGGAGCGCCGCGCCGCGCTGGCCGCCGACGTGGGTACCCGCCTGAATTCATGAGCGGTGTACTTTACCCCCCGGTCCGGGGGGGTAAAGTACACCGCTCATCGATCGGCTACCCGGCGGTGCCGGACTGCCGCACATCCGGGCCAGCGTGGGCCGGGCGCCCGGACCGCTGAGGGCGGTTCAGCCGGTGTTCTGCAGGCCGGCGGCGACGCCGCTGACCGACAGCAGCAGCAGCCGGTGCAGCTGCTCCCGCCGCCCTGCATCGTCATCCTCCGCAGCGCCGTCATCCTCCGCAGCGCCGCCCGCGTCTCCCCCACGGTCCCCCCCGCGGTCCCCGCCGCCCGTCGCGCGGGGCAGCGCCCGCAACTCGTTGAGCGCCCGCAGCTGCAGGTAGGACAGGGCGTCCACGTACGGGTCGCGAAGCGCCACCGCCCGCGACAGCACCCCCCGGTCGGCCAGCAGCCGGTCGTGCCCGGTCACCTCCAGCACCAGCCGCCGAGTCAGGTCGTATTCGGCCAGCACCATGCGGGCCAGGTCGTCCCGGCCGCCCAGGGCCAGGTGCCGCACCGCCACCGGCCGGTCGGTCTTGGCCAGGCTCATCTCGGCGCCGTCCAGCAGGACCGCCAGCAGCGGCCACTCCCGGTACGCCTGCCGCGCCTCCGCGATCCCGCCGGCCCCGCTGGTCATCGCGGCCAGGCCACTGCCCAGGCCGTACCAGCCGGGCAGGTTGAGCCGGGTCTGCGCCCAGGCGAACACCCACGGGATGGCCCGCAGGTCATCCAGCCCGACCACGCCGATGCCGCGCCGGGCGGGCCGGGAGCCGATCCGCAGCCCGCTGATCTCCTCCAGCGGGCTGATCTTCGCGAACCACTCGGCGAAGCCGTCCGTCTCCACCAGCGCGCGGTAGGTGCGCAACGCGGCCGCGTCCATCCGGTCCGCCACGCCGCGGAACCGCTCCGCGGCGGCGGCGTTGCGCACGCCCGCCGCCGGGGAGGAGGCGAGCAGCACCGCCGAGGTCACCTGCTCCAGGTGACGCTGCGCGATGACCAGGTTACCGTACCGGGCGAAGATGACCTCGCCCTGCTCGGTCACCTTGAACCGGCCGTCCACCGACCCGGGGGCCTGGGCCAGCACCGCCCGGCCGGCCGGGCCGCCGCCCCGGCCGAGCGCGCCACCGCGGCCGTGGAACAAGGTCAGCCGGATCCCCCGGCCGGCCGCCCACCCGGCCAGCTGGGCCTGCACGTCGAACAGCCGCAGGGTGGCGCTGACCGGCCCGAGCTCCTTGGCCGAGTCGGAGTAGCCGAGCATCACCTCCAGCTGCCGCCCGTTGGCCGCCAGCCGCTCGCGGACCGGCTCCAGCTCGAGCATCTCGCCCAGCACCCGGGGCGCGTGCCGCAGGTCCTCCCCGCTCTCGAACAGCGGCACCACGTCGAGCACCGGCGGCTGGCCGCTGCGGCCCGCGCGCCGGGACAGCTCGTAGACCGCCGCGATGTCCGCGGCCGACCGGGTGAAGCTGACCACGTACCGGTGGCACGCCGCCACCCCGAACCGGTCCTGGATCCAGCTCACCGCGCGGAACGTCGCCAGCACTTCCGACGTCTCGGCCGACAGCTCGCCGCCCGCGCGGACCTGCGCCAGTGCGCGGGCGTGCACCGCACTGTGCTGGCGGACCTCCAGGCTGGCCAGGTGGAACCCGAACGTGTCCACTTGCCAGATCAGCTCCTGCAATTCACCGAACGCCTGCCGGGTGGCCCCTGCCTCCGCCAGCGAGCGCTGCACCAGCCGCAGGTCATCACGGAAGACGGCGGCCGTGGCATAGGCCAGGTCGGCGTGCCGCAGCCGGGTCGCCTCGATCCGCCGGGCCAGGTACAGCAGGAAGGTGCGGTACGGCTCTTGCGGGGACCGGGCCTCCAGGTCGGCGAGCAGCTCCGGGTGGGCGGCCTCCGCGGCCTCCAGGGCCAGGGCGAGTTCCGGTGATGGCGGGGCAGCGGCGGCGTGCACGGTGAGCGCCCGGCCGATCCGGGTGGTCACGTTCTCCAGCGCGCGCAGCACGTGCTCGGCCTGGATCACCGCGGTCTCCCGGGTGACCTGAGCGGTGACGAATGGGTTGCCGTCCCGGTCGGCACCCACCCAGCTGCCGTACCGGATGAACGCCGGCACCGCCGACCTCATTTTGCCGGCGCCGGCGATCCCGGGGGGTCCAGGGGGGTCGTCCCCCCGGGCGATTCCGGTGGCGACGGGGGGCCCGCCGAAGGTGGGTCCCGCGGCGCCAGCGATCCCGGGGGGTCCAGGGGGGTCGTCCCCCCGGGCGATTCCGGTGGCGACGGGGGGCCCGCCGAAGGTGGGTCCCGCGGCGCCAGCGATCCCGGGGGGTCCAGGGGGGTCGTCCCCCCGGGCGATTCCGGTGGCGACGGGGGGCCCGCCGAAGGTGGGTCCCGCGGCGCCAGCGATCCCGGGGGGTCCAGGGGGGTCGTCCCCCCGGGCCAGCAGAGCGTCGTCCAGGGCCCGGTACACATGCGGCACCACGCGGAACAGCGTCTCGTCGAACGCCGCCATGACCGTGCGCACCTCGTCGATGGGCGTCATCGCCTTGGCCCGCAGCGGCGAGGTGCGCCACAGCAGGTCGACCTCCTCGCGCAGCCGGCGCCGGATCGCCGCCCGCTCTGCGGCGCCGTGCCGGGGGTCGTCGAGGTCCATCATCAGGTCGCTGATCCGGCGCAGCGCGGTGGCCACGGCACGGCGCCGCGCCTCGGTGGGGTGCGCGGTGAGCACCGGGTGCACCCGCAGCCGGCCGACCAGTTCCGCCAGGTGCTCCCGCCCCTGCTCGCGCTGGAATTCCCCGACGGCGGCGGCCAGCGACTCGCGCACCGGCGCAGTCCCGGAGTCCCGCTCGCGCAGCGCCCGGACCCGGTGCAGTTCCTCCGCCAGGTTGGTCAGGTGGAAGTAGACGGTGAACGCCCGCGCAACCAGTTCGGCCCGGCCCAGCGGCCAGCCCGCCACGAGGGCCGCGATGTCGTCCCCGCCCGGATCCGTGCCGTCGCTGCGGGCCGGGGCGCGGCGCTCGGCGATTACCGCCTGGCGGAGCCGCTCCACATCGTCGAGCAGATCCTGGCCACCGGACTCGCGGAGCACCGCGCCGAGCACGTCCCCCAGCAGGCGCACGTCACGGCGCATCTGCTCGGGCAGTTCCAGCCGGTCGGTGTCCCGGCGCCGACCCCGGCCGTCGGCCGAGGCCGGCCCGACCCGGTCGCCCGCCCCGCTGGCCGCAGCCTGTGTGGTGTCCGCATCCTGGCTCACGGCGGCCAGCCTAACGGCCGCGCGTTACGCCCTGGTGAGCTGCGCACGGCCAGCGACACGGGACCCCGTGGGAGTGGCGCGGCCGGCGGCTACCCTGTCCGCTATGACCAGCGACCTTGAGGACCGGCCGAGCCCGGCGGACCGCCCGGATGCCGCTCCGCACACCACCGCAGGAAAGATCGCGGATCTGCAGCGGCGGCGGGACGAGGCAATCCACGCGGGCTCGCAGCGGGCCGTGGAGCGCCAGCACGCCAAGGGCAAGATGACCGCCCGGGAGCGGATCGAGAAGCTACTGGACCCGGGGTCGTTCACCGAATTCGACGAGCTGGCCCGGCACCGCGCCACCGGATTCGGCATCGAGGCCAACCGGCCCTACGGCGACGGGGTGGTCACCGGTTACGGCACGGTTGACGGCCGGCCGGTCTGCATTTTCAGCCAGGATTTCACGGTCTTCGGCGGCTCCCTGGGCGAGGTGTACGGGGAGAAGATCGTCAAGATCATGAACCACGCGATGAGGACCGGCTGCCCGCTGATCGGGATCAACGACGGGGGCGGGGCGCGGATCCAGGAGGGCGTGGTCGCGCTCGGCCTGTTCGCCGAGATCTTCTACCGCAACGTGGTCGCCTCGGGCGTGATCCCGCAGATCTCGCTGGTCATGGGGCCGTGCGCGGGCGGGGCCGTCTACTCCCCCGCGATCACCGACTTCACCCTCATGGTCGAGGGCACGTCGCACATGTTCATCACCGGTCCCGACGTGATCAAGACGGTCACCGGGGAGGAGGTCAGCTTCGAGGACCTCGGCGGGGCGCACGCGCACAACGTGAAGTCCGGGGTCGCCCACTACCAGGCCAAAGATGAGGACGACTGCCTGGAGTTCGCCCGTGAACTGCTCTCCTACCTGCCGTCCAACAACCTGGACGACCCGCCGGTAGCCGGCCCGGCGGCCGCCGACCCGGCCGCCGCGCTGGAGGTCAGCGAGTCCGACGAGGAACTGGACCGGATCATCCCGGACTCGCCCAACCAGCCCTACGACATGCACCAGGTGATCGCGCGGACGGTGGACGACGGCGAGTTCCTGGAGATCCACGCGCTGTTCGCGCAGAACATCATCTGCGGGTTCGGCCGGGTCGACGGGACCAGCGTGGGCGTGGTGGCCAACCAGCCGATGCACTTCGCCGGGACGCTGGACATCGACGCCTCGGAGAAGGCGGCCCGGTTCGTCCGCACCTGCGACGCGTTCAACGTCCCGGTGCTCACGTTCGTGGACGTGCCCGGGTTCCTGCCCGGGACCGGCCAGGAGTGGGGCGGGATCATCCGCCGCGGCGCCAAGCTGATCTACGCCTACGCCGAGGCCACCGTGCCGAAGATCACCGTCATCACCCGGAAGGCGTACGGCGGCGCCTACGACGTCATGGGGTCCAAGCACCTCGGCGGTGACGTCAACCTGGCCTGGCCCACCGCCCAGATCGCGGTGATGGGCGCCCAGGGTGCGGTCAACATCCTCTACCGCCGGGAGCTGGCCACCGCGGCCGACCCGGAGGCGCTGCGCGCCGAGCGGGTCGCCGAGTACGAAGACACCCTGGCCAACCCGTACATCGCGGCCGAACGCGGCTACGTGGACGCGGTCATCCGCCCGGCCGAGACGCGCTCGCAGGTCACCCGGGCACTCCGTGCGCTGCGTGCCAAACGCCAGCAGATGCCGCCGAAGAAGCACGGCAATATCCCGCTTTAGCCCAATCTCTTTGTAACCTTGCGATTACCAAGTGCAAGGGTCGGGCATCTCTTGTGCCGCGGGAAGCCCGGGCCCGGCAGTAGAGTCGTGAGTGCCATGACCGACATCGCCGCCTCGCTGCCCGCCCTGCCGCTGCCTACGCTCGCCCGGTACGCGATCATGATCGACGTCGGCTACATCTACGCGTCGGCCGGGGAACTGCTCTTCAGCGTGGGCTCGCGGCGCGAGTACCGGGTGGACACCGACAAGCTCATCGGGGCGCTCACCCGGCATGCGGACAGCCTGGTCCGCGGCGAACTTCTCCGCGTCTACTGGTACGACGCCGCCCGGGACCGGGTGCCCACCATTGATCAGCGGGTCATCGCCCAGATGGCCCGGGTGAAGCTGCGGCTGGGCAACCTGAACGCGCGCGGCCAGCAGAAGGGCGTGGACGCCCAGATCCGGGCCGACATGGAGGCGCTGGCCCGGCACCGGGCGATCACCGACGCGGTGCTGGTGGCCGGGGACGAGGACATGGTGCCCGCCGTGGAGGCGGCGCAGGCCTACGGCGTGCGGGTGCACCTGTGGGGCGTGGAGCCGCCGTTCGGTACCAACCAGGCGGAGCGCCTGGTCTGGGAGTCCGACACAGTGGAGATCCTGGACCGGGCGTTCCTTGAGCCGTACTTCACCCGGATCCCGGTTCCCGAGCCGGTACCGCCCGCCCCGGTGACCCCGGTCCCGTCCCCGGCCCAGGTGTTCGACAAGCGGCACGGCGCCAAACCGCTGCTGCTGCGCCCGGCGGCCCACCCGCCGTCCCCGGGCGGGGCGAGCCGGCTGGGCCCGGACCGGCAGCGGGTGGAGGAGGCCGGCGAGCACGTGGCGCAGAAGTGGATCCTCACCCGCGGCGAGGACAACATCCGCGACCTGCTCCCGGGACCCATCCTGCCGCCGGTGATCGACAAGGAACTGCTGGTCGACGCGGAGAAGGAACTAGGCCTGTCGCTGCGCCCCTACCAGGAGGCGCGGGAGTGGTTGCGGGACGCGTTCTGGGAGCGGGTCCGCCGCCAGTTCGGCATCGGCAGCGGCCGCTCCTGAGCTCCCGCGCGGGGCGCGCCGGTCCTGAGTTCCGGGCGGGCCGCATGCCAGGCGCTCCCATCACGGTGGATGATGGCGGGATGAACGACGGCGGGCAGGACGGGCAGCCAGGGCTGCGGGTGATCAGGGGGCAGGCGTCCCGCGAGGAACTGGCCGTGGTGACCGCCGTCATCGCCGCGGTGCTGGCTACCCGGCAGCGGCACGCGCAGGCCGCCCAAGCCGCCCAGGCCGCACCGGCGCACCGCCTCTCCACCCGGCCCGGCTGGCCGGACCGGGCCGCCCTGCTGCACGCGCCGCCGATGCCCGGCCCGGGCGCCTGGCGCCGGGCCGTCCGCCCCCGCTGACCGCCGCGGAACATGGCCGCCTCGGAACAGCCGCCCGGCTGGTGATCAGGTCCGATTCCCGCTCGGGGACCAGGTCCGATTCCCGCCAGCGTCACCCCCTGGCCTGGGGTTGAATCGAGGCATGACGCTCGACTTCGACACCTGCTACCGCGCGGTGCTGGCCCGCGACCCGCGCTTTGACGGGCGTTTCTACACCGCGGTGACCAGCACCGGGATCTACTGCCGACCGGTCTGCCCAGCCCGCACGCCGGCCCGGGCGAACCTGCGGTTCTTCCCGCATCCCGGCGCGGCCGAGGCGGCCGGCTTCCGGGCCTGCCGCCGGTGCCGCCCGGAGGCGAGCCCCGGGTCGCCGGACTGGAACGTGCGGGCCGACCTGGCCGCCCGGGCGGTGCGGCTGATCTCCGCCGGCTACGTGGACGAGCACGGCATCGGCGGTCTGGCCGCCCGGCTCGCGGTCACCCCGCGGCACCTGCACCGGCTGCTGCTGGCCGAGCTGGGCACCGGGCCGCTCGCGCTGGCGCGGACGGCCCGGCTGCAGACGGCCCGGCGGCTGCTGGCCGAGACCCAGCTGCCGATCACCGACGTCGCGTTCGCCAGCGGCTTCTCCAGCGTGCGGCAGTTCAACGCGACCGTGCTGGAGTCGGCCGGCCGGACCCCGTCACAGCTGCGGGCCGCCGCCCGCCCGGCCGGCCCACCCGCGGGATCCCCGGCGGAACCGCCGGACGGCGGGGGGCCGCTGCCCTGGCTGATGCTGCGGCTGGCCTGCCGCGAGCCCTACGACGCGGCCGCACTGCTGCGTTTCCTGGCCGCCCGGGCGGTGCCCGGCGTCGAGCAGGTCAGCGCGGATCGGTACACCGCCGCGGTGCGCACCGGCGGCGGCGCGGCGCTCATCCAGCTGCTGCCCCGGCCGGGCCAGGGGCACGTGCTGCTCCGCGCCCGGCTGAGCCAGCTCGGCGGGATCGGCCCGCTGGTCGCCGGCTGCCGACGGCTGCTGGACGCGGACGCCGACCCGGCCGCGATCAGCACCGTGCTGACCGCCGACGAGCTGCTCGCGCCGCTCGTCCGGGGCCGGCCGGGCCTGCGGGTCCCGGGCTGTTTCGACGGGTTCGAGCTGGCCGTCCGGGCGGTCCTCGGCCAGCAGGTGTCAGTCGCCGCCGCGCGGACGTTCGCGGGCCGGCTGGCCGCCCGGCACGGCACCCCGCTGCCCGCCGGCGTCGCCGCGGACGGTCCGCCCGGGCCCGGGTTGTCGCGAGTGTTCCCCGGCCCCGGGCAGCTGGCCGGGGCCGATCTCACTGGGCTGGGCCTCACTGCGGCCCGGCAGCGCACGCTGCACGCGCTGGCCGAGGCGGCCGCCACCGGGCGGCTGGACCTGGGCCCCGGCGCCGATCCGGACGAGACGGCGGCCCGGCTGGCCGAGCTGCCTGGCATCGGGCCGTGGACGATCAGCTACATCCGGCTGCGTACCGGCGCCGACCCGGACGCCTTCCCGGCCGGCGACCTGGGGGTGCGCCGGGCGCTGGCCCGGCTGGGCGCCGCCGCCGGGCACGACGCCCGATGGCGGCCCTGGCGGGGCTACGCCACCCTGCACCTGTGGACCTGGGCCGCGGCCGCCGGGCACGGGGCCGAGGATGGCTGACCTCATCGTGGCCACCACCGTAGCCACGCCGGCCGGACCGCTGAGCCTGCTGGCCGTGGCGGAGCGGCTGGCCGGCGGCGGGTTCACCGCCGAGCCGGGGCAGTTGCGGGCCCGGCTGCACCCCTCGCTGCGCGGGCTGGCCTGGCGGGCAGTCCCGCCGGGCGAGCTGCCCTGGCTGGTCAAGCCGGTCCGCGACTACTTCGACGGCGACCTGGTGGCGCTGGACGGGCTGGCGGTGCTCCAGCCGGGCAGCCCGGGGCGGCAGCGGCTGTGGGCCGCGATGCGCGCGGTCCCGGCCGGGAGCACGATCAGCTACACCGAACTGGCGGCGCGCGCCGGGCAGCCGGATGCGCCGCGGGCGGCCGGCGCCGCGTGCGCGGCCAACCTGGTCGCCCCGGTCATCCCGTGCCACCGGATCCTGCGCGCCGACGGGCGCATGGGCGGCTACTACTACGGCCTGGACCGCAAGGCCTGGCTGCTGCGGCACGAGCGTGCCCCGGCCGGCCAGCGGCCCACCTAGCCCGGGGGAACTTCGGCCTAGCGGGTGATCCACCGCCCGGTCTGCGGAGCCAGCCGCGGCCGACGGCGACCTGGTGCTGATCCCGGGATGCCCCGCGTCCCCGAGCTGATCCCGCCCAGACGCGAGGGCGCGCACTCACTTAGACTCCTTCCGCAGCCGGGAGGAGAAGTTTCGTGCGCAAAGTGCTCATCGCGAACCGCGGCGAGATCGCCGTGCGGGTCATCCGGGCCTGCCGGGACACCGGGCTCGGCAGTATCGCCATCTACGCCGAACCCGATCTCGACGCGGTGCACGTATCGATGGCCGACGAGGCGTACGCGCTGGGCGGGCGCAGTGCCGCCGACAGCTACCTCAGCGTCGAGAAGATCCTCAAGATCGCCGCCGACTCGGGCGCCGACGCGGTGCACCCCGGGTACGGGTTCCTCGCCGAGAACGCCAGCTTCGCGCAGGCGGTCATCGACGCCGGGCTGACCTGGATCGGCCCGCCGCCCGCGGCCATCCACGCGCTCGGTGACAAGGTCGCCGCCCGGGCGATCGCCAACGCCGTCGGCGCTCCGATGGCCCCCGGCACCGACGGCCCGGTGAGCGGGCCCGACGAGGTGGACGCGTTCGCGGCCCGGCACGGCCTGCCGATCGCGATCAAGGCCGCGTTCGGCGGTGGCGGCCGCGGGCTGAAAGTGGTCCGCAACCCGGCCGAGATCGGCGATGCGTACGAGTCGGCGGTGCGGGAGGCGGTGGCCGCGTTCGGCCGCGGTGAGTGCTTCGTCGAGCGGTACCTGGACCGGCCCCGGCACGTGGAGACCCAGTGCCTGGCCGATGCCCGCGGCAACGTCGTGGTCGTGTCCACCCGGGACTGCTCGCTGCAGCGCCGCCACCAGAAGCTGGTCGAAGAGGCGCCCGCGCCGTTCCTGTCGGCGAGCCAGCTGGAGCAGCTGTACGCGGCGTCCAGGTCGATTCTCCACGAGGCCGGCTATGTCGGCGCGGGCACCTGCGAGTTCCTCGTCGGCCAGGACGGCACCGTGTCGTTCCTGGAGGTGAACACCCGGCTGCAGGTGGAGCACCCGGTGTCCGAGGAGGTGACCGGGATCGACCTGGTGCGGGAGATGTTCCGGATCGCGGACGGGCAGCGGCTCGGCTATGCCGACCCGGCGCCGCGCGGCCACTCGATCGAGTTCCGGATCAACGCGGAGGACGCGGGCCGCGGCTTCCTGCCCGCCCCCGGCACGATCTCCGAGCTGGCCTGGCCGGCCGGGCCCGGGGTGCGGGTGGACGCCGGCTACGCCGTGGGCATGACCGTGCCGCAGGACTACGACTCGCTGCTGGCCAAGATCATCGTCACCGGGTCCAGCCGGGAGCAGGCGCTGCAACGGTCCCGCCGCGCGCTGGATGAGTGCGTGGTCGGCGGTATGCCCACGGTGCTGCCGTTCCACCGGGCGGTGGTCCGGGACGAGGCGTTCACCAGTGAGCCGTTCCTGGTGCACACCCGGTGGATCGAGACCGAGTTCGCCGGGGACATCGCGCCCTGGTCCGGTCCGGCCGCGGAGCCGGGCGCGGCGGACAGCGCGGACACGCGGGAACGGATCACCGTCGAGGTGGACGGCAAGCGGCTGGAAGTGGTGCTGCCGGCCGGGCTCGGGGCGGCCGGCGGCCCGCCCGCGACGGCCCAGACCCGCCGCGAGCCGCGCGGGCGCCGGGGCGGTGGGTCCGGTCCCCGCCAGGCCACCGGTGACGAGCTGGCCAGCCCCATGCAGGGCACGATCACCAAGATCGTCGTAGCCGAGGGGGACCAGGTGTCGGCCGGCGACACGGTCGTGGTGCTCGAGGCGATGAAGATGGAGCAGCCGCTGGCCGCGCACAAGGACGGCACCGTGACCGAACTCGCCGTTCAGGTGGGCCAGACCGTGCCGGCCGGCGAGGTGATCTGCCGGCTGACGGACTAACGGTCACCGGCCGGCTGACAGACTGGGGGCATGCATCTCCCCGCCGCCCCCACCGCTGCTGCGAGGCGCCGTTGACCCGGTTGCCCGGGGATCCAGGACCGCTCGGCTGGCTGCGGTTCGCCTGGGGCTTCCGGCTCCCCGCCGAGAACGTGCACTGGGTCCGCCATGAACTGACCGATCCAGGCTGGCGCAGCCGGACCGTGCTGCGCCACCTGGTGGTCATCGTCCCGGTGTGTGTCGTCCTCGTCGTCGTGCTGGCGATTCTGCTGCCCGCGCCGCTGTGGGTGAGCCTCACGATGGTGGCCCTCATCCTGGCCGGGAGCCTGTTCACGGTGACGTTGTACGCCGACGACATCCGGGCCGCCCGGCTCCGCCAGCACGACCTGCCCGTGCCCACCGACCCCGATCTGGGCCGCCCGACCCACTGAGCCGTCAGCGAGTGTCGCCGACCGGGCGCATCAGCTTGCGGGCCGCCTCGGTCAGGCTGCCGGACAGCGACGGGTACACGGAGAAGGTGTGCGCTATCTGATCCACGGTGAGCGACTGCTCCACCGCCAGGGAGATGCCCAGGATCAGCTCGCTGGCCCGGGGCGCGACCACCACCCCGCCGAGCACCATCCCGGTGCCGCGCCGGGCGAACAGCTTGACGAACCCGTCCCGGAAGCCCTGCATCTTGGCCCGGGGGTTGGTGGCCAGCGGCAGCTTGACCGCGATGGCGTCGGCCAGGCCGGACTCCACCGCGGCCGCCGTCACCCCGATCGTGGCGATCTCGGGGTCGGTGAAGATGGTCGCGGCGACGTGACCGAGCCGGATCGGCTGGACCGCCTCGCCGAGGGTGTGCCACATGGCGATCCGGCCCTGCATCGCGGCGACCGAGGCGAGCATCATCACCCCGGTGCAGTCCCCGGCCGCGTAGACGCCCTGCGCGGTGGTCCGGGAGACCCGGTCAACCTGGATGAACCCCAGCCCGTCCAGCGTGATCCCGGCCTCCTCCAGGCCCAGGTCCCGGGTAGCGGGCACCATGCCCACCGTCAGCAGGCAGTGCGAGCCGCGCACCGTCCGGCCGTCCTCCAGGGTGACCACCACCCCGTCGCCGCTGCGTTTGACCCCCGCGGCCCGGGACCGGCTGAGCACGGTCATCCCCCGGCGCCGGAACACGTCCTCGAGCACGACCGCGGCGTCGGCGTCCTCGTGCGGCATGACCCGTTCCCGCGAGGAGACCAGGGTGACCTTGGAGCCGAGCGCCTGGTAGGCGCCGGCGAACTCGGCGCCGGTCACCCCGGAACCCACCACGATCAGCTCGGGCGGCAGGTCGGGCAGGTCATAGAGCTGCCGCCAGGTCAGGATGCGCTCGCCGTCCGGTTCGGAGCCGGGCAGCACCCGCGGCAGCGCGCCGGTGGCGACCAGCACCGAGCCGGCCTCGATCGCCTGGTCCCCCACGACCACGCGGTTCGGCCCGGCGAGCCGGCCCCGGCCGGAGACGATTTCCACCCCCTCGGCCGCCAGGCGCAGCGCCACATCCGCGGACTGCGCCCTGGCCAGCGCCTTCACCCGGGCGTACAGCCGCGGCGCGTCCACGCTGGCGATGCCGCGGCCCGCCCATCCGCCGGTCACCCCGGCCCCCGGCTGGCCGACGGTCGGGCGGCCGACCCGGATGCCCAGGTCCTCCGCGCCCTGCACCACCGACATGGTGCTGGACGAGGCGATCAGCGTCTTGGACGGCACGCAGTCGGTCAGCACGCAGGCGCCGCCGAGCCCGTCGCTGTCCACCACCGTGACCCGCGCGCCCAGTTGCGCCGCGACCAGCGCCGCCTCGTACCCGCCGGGGCCGCCCCCCAGGATCACGATGCTCGTACGCGGCTGGCTCACGATGCCTCATTCTGCCCGCCCCGGGCCGGGCCGCGAACGCCGCCCTCCCGGGCCGGGCCGCGGACGCCCCCCCGGGCCCGGCCGCGGACGCCGCCCCCCCGGGCCGGGGCCCGCCCCGCTCAGGCCACGGCGAGAAACCCGGCGATCGCGCCGCGCAGCGAGCGCGCGTCCAGGCCGTGGGCCGCCTGGTGCTCGGCGGGGCTGCCGTAGCGCCGCAGCTCCTCGCGGCCCACCCCGAGCCCCAGGATGCGGTGCGGCCGGTCCCGCAGCGCCGCGCTGACCGCGGGCACCGAGGTGCCCGCCAGGTAGGGCTCGGCCAGGACCACGTCCGGCGCGCCGAGGGTCCGGCGCAGCGTGGCCACATCCAGCGGCCGGATCGTGGCCGCGTACAGCACGGTCACGTCGAAGCCCTGCGTGGCGCCGAGCACCGCGTCGGCCAGCGGCCCGACGGCCAGCACGGTGCCGCGCCCGCCGGTGCGCAGCACGGCGAGCCTCCCCGGCTCGGCTTCGAGCGGGGCGGCGTTGGCCGCCGTGGACAGCCGCAGGTACACCCGTCCGTGGCCGGTGGCAGCGGTCCGGAGGTGGCGTTCGGCCTCATCGGGGTGTCCCGGGATGTGCACCGTCCAGCCCGGGAGCGTGCCGAGCAGCGCCACGTCGCCGGGCGCCTGGTGGGTCCGGCCGCTGTCTGAGTAGTCGTAGGACGCCCCCGCGCTGACCAGCACCGCGCCCGCGTCCTGGTGGTTCAGGTCCAGCTTGATCTGCTCGAACGGCCGCTCGATCAGGAAGCTGGCGAAGGTGTGCGCGATGGGCCGCATCCCGGCCAGCGACAGCCCCCCGGCCACGCTGACCAGCAGCTGCTCCCGGATCCCCAGGTGGATGACCCGGTCCGGGTGCCGGCGGCGGGCGGGCTCGAACAGGTCACCGGAGATGTCGGCGAGGACGACGGCCAGCCGGGGGTCGCGGTCCAGCAGCCCGGCGGTGATTGCGGCGAACCGTTCCCGCATGGTTTCCATCCCGGCCCCTAACGCCGCTCGGGCGCGGTGGTGACCACGACCAGGCGTGGCTGGCCGGGGTGCGGCGCGGTCAGCGCCGTCTCCAGCGCGCCGTGGTCCCGTCCCTGCGCCCGGGCCACCGACCAGCCCTCCACCGCGAACCTGGCTTCCGCCCCGCCCGGCCACCCGTAGGTGGCGGAGGCGTTGTCCACCACCACGGCGTGCACCGCGTCCAGCCGCAGCCGCGCGGCCACCGCGATGGCCTCGTGGTTGGACCCCTCGTCCAGCTCGGCGTCCCCGGCCAGCACGAACACCCGCGGCCGGGTCAGTCCCCGGGCGCGCAGCCCCAGGGCGACGCCGGCGGCCAGCGGCAGCCCGTGACCGAGAGAACCGCTGGAGATTTCTGCCCCCGGAACCAGCAGGTGGTCCGGATGCAAGCCGAGTATCGAACCGAACGACCCGAACCGGGGCAGCTCAGCCCGGTCCAGGAAGCCCTTCGCGGCGAGCACCGCGTAGTACGCCATTGGCCCGTGGCCCTTGGACAGCAGGAACCGGTCCCGCTCGTCGTCGCCGGACGTCTCCGGCGTGACCCGGAGCACCCGGTCGTAGAGCACCCAGAGCACATCGAGGGTGGACAAGGACGCCTGGTCGTGCTTGGCGTCCCCGGTCATCAGCGCGATCAGGCCGGGCAGGTCGGCGAAGCGGGCCGGGCGCGGCGTGGTGGCGGGAGTCATGACCCCATGCTCTGACTTGAAGCCGGCTTTAAGTCAACCCCGCCCGGACGGGCGTTCAGGCGGCCACGAGCACGGCCAGCGCGACGGCGGGCACGAGCATCGCGGCAATCGGCCACCACGCCCAGCTGGCCTGGGCTTCCCCCGGGCCGGGTGGCCCCGCCGCCGGCGTGGCCCGCCGCTGCTCCCGGCCCACCCGCTCGCCCAGCTGGCGGGCGGCGAACTGGGCGGCAGAACCCTGGGTGGCCGCCCGGACGTCCTCCGGAAGGCGCGCGTACCCGGGCGCCACCTCAGCCCCGCGGGCGGTCCCGGGCGATCGCAGCCGCCGCCGGGTCCGCAGCTCCCGCCGCGCGTCCGCCCGCGGCGAGGATGGCAGCGCCCAGCTGTGCACGACGTGCTCCCGGCCGCTGCCGGGCGCCCCGGTGTAGTGCACCCGCAGCGTCGGCACCGCCTCCACCCGGGTCACCGCGGCCCACGGGATGCGGTGCGTGCGCACCGGATTGCAGACGCTGATCCCGGCCGGGTCCCCGACCACCCGGGGCCGGAACGCACCCGCATACATGACGCCGGTGCTGGTCGCGATGACGGCCAGCGCCACCGCGGCCGCGTGGTCGTGGTGCCGGAAGGCGATGACGGCCAGGGCAGCCACCGCGAATACGGCCCACGCCCACCAGGCCACCAGCGCCCCGGTGCCCCGGTACGTCTGCCGTGCACCGGCCGCTTCCAGTCCCCTCGACACCGCCAGACTCCCTGTTGACCACGGCCGAGCCGGGACCAGGATACTCGGGCGCGAATGGCAAATATTGCCGAACAGTATGAGACGGCTCGCCTGCTATCCGTGATGAACGGCCCCGGCGTGGTGCTGGCCGCCAGGTCAGGCGGGGGCGCCGTTGGGCAGTGGCTCGGAGGCGACGGAGCTGCCCCGGGTCGCGGTCAGCGCGGCCGCGGACAGCAACCGGACGCCGATGCCGATGGCCCGCTCGTCGATGTCGAAGGCGGGCTGGTGGATGTCGAAATCCTGGCTGGACCCCGGCACTCGGGTACCGAGCCGGGCCAGCGAGCCCGCGACCGACTCCAGGTACCAGGCGAAGTCCTCCCCGCCCAGGCTCTGCGGGGTGGTGGCCACCGCGTCGGCCCCCAGCACCTGCTCGGCAGCGGCGGCCAGGATCGCGGTGCTGGCCGGCTCGTTGACCGTGGGCGGCACGTTCCGCTGGTAGTTCAGGTCGGCGATCACGCCGTAGGCGCTGGCCACCGAGTCGATCAGCGCCTTGAGCAGGTCCGGCGCCTGGTGCCAGGCCTCGTCGTCCAGGCAGCGCACGGTGCCCTCGACCACGCCGTCGTCCGGGATGGCGTTGGCCGCGGACCCGGCGCTGACGCGGCCCCACACCAGGCTGAGGGACGACCGCGGGTTGACCCGCCGGGACAGCGCGGCCGGCAGCTCGGTCACGATCTTGCCCAGTGCGTAGACCAGGTCCGCGGTCAGGTGCGGCCGCGCGGTGTGCCCGCCCGGCCCGGTCACCCGGACCGTGATCTTGTCGCAGGCGGCGGTGATCGGCCCGGTCCGGATGCCGACCTTGCCGACGTCCAACCGCGGGTCGCAGTGCAGCGCGAAGATGCGGTCCACCGAGGCGATACCGCCCGCCGCCATCACGTCCAGCGCCCCGCCGGGGACCTCCTCGGCGGGCTGGAAGATGAGCCGGACCCGGCCGTCCCACCGGCCCTGGGCGGCCAGGCTGGCCAGGAACAGGCCCGCCCCCAGGACCACCGTGGTGTGCACGTCGTGCCCGCAGGCGTGGCACACGTTCGGGACCGTGGACCGGTAGGACACCTGCTTCTCGTCCGTCAGCGGCAGCGCGTCCAGGTCGGCGCGCAGCGCCACCAGCGGCGCGTCCGGGTTGGACCCGATGTCCACGAGCATCCCGGTGCCCTTGGGCAGGATCACCGGCCGTAGCCCCGCGGCCGCCAGCCGGAGCGCCACCCGGCGGGTGGTCCGGTGCTCGTGATAGCCGAGTTCGGGATGGGCGTGCAGGTCGCGGCGGAAATCCACGAACTCGGCCTCGTGGGCCGCGGCGAACTCCCCGAGTTCCCCCGCCGTGTCACGGTCCGCCATCACGGTCCTCCCCCGCGCAGACGAACCGGTCCTCGGCGAACTCCGTGACCAGCGCGTCCACCACGTCCGTCAGCCCCCCGCCAGTGGCCAGCACGGCACGCTGCCGCTCGTAGGAGGCGCCGTGCTGCAGCACTTCGCTCACCACGTCCAGCTCCGCCATACACCCGAGTCGCTGCGCGACCGGCTGCAGCTCCGCGTGCAGTTCGTAGATCTCGTCGCGGAGCGGCGCGGTGGATCCCGAGGCGTTGGTGATCACGATGGCGTCCAGGCCGTACCGGGTCGCCCGCCACTTGTTGTCCCGGATGACCCACGACGGCTGGCTGGGCAGCCGGTACCCCCGGTCAAGCTGGGTGTCGAGGAGCTGCACCAGGCTCTGCGACAGGGCCGCGGCCATGCCGACCTCACGCTGTGTGGGAACGCCGTCGAACATCCTGATTTCGACCGTGCCAAAATCAGGATGTGGCCGGACATCCCACCACACTTCCTTGATGCTCCGGATGGTCCCGGCTCGCATCAGCGTGTCCATGTACTCCTCGAACTCAGTCCAGTCCGCAAGCATGTGCGGCGGCCCTGCGGTCGGCAGCCCACCAAAGATGACCGCCCTGCTCGATGCGAGCCCGGTGTCGTGCCCACCCCAGAACGGGCTCGACGCGGTCAGCGCGAGGAAGTGCGGCAGATAAGCGGCCAGTGCGTTGACGATCGGAATCGCCTTGCTGCCATCCCGTAGCCCGACGTGTACATGCACCCCGAAAGTCTGTATCCGGCGGGCAAGCCACTGCATCTGCTCGACGAGTTCCGCATAGCGCTGAATGGGCGCCATCTTTGCATCCCGCCAATCGCTGACGGGGTGAGTTCCGGCGCAGGCCAGCATCGTACCGCGCCTGTCGGTGATCCGCTGAAGTTGAGCAATTGTCGTGGCCAGGTCAGTCACGGCCTCCGACACCGTGCTGCACACCCCGGTGACCACCTCGACGGTGGACTGCATCAGCTCAGCGTGGACCCTGGGCGCCGTATCGTCGTCCCCGGACGGCTGGAGCGCACTGATCACTTCCCGGGCGTCCTGCCGCAGCAGCCTGTTCCGGGCGTCGATCAGCTGGAGTTCCCACTCGACGCCGAGCGTCGCGCCCCGGGACGGATTCCACCAGATGGCCATGGCTGGTTCCCTTGCTCGTCGGCGATGCCGTGGGCCGGGCCCGGTCCCGGGGCAGCCAGAGCGGTTACCCGGCGCCGGAATGTGCGTAACGGTGCGTGATGGTGGTGGCGCGGCGTGACCGTAGGTGGTGACGGCATCCGGTCCCGCCCGGCTCAGTCCAGGTCAGGCGGCTGGTAGACGCCCCACACCGCGCGCAGTGCATCGCAGACCTCGCCGACGGTGGCGCGGTCGCGCAGCGCTTCCCGGAGCGGCACGAGCACGTTCTCCTGGCCGCTGGCGGCCTGCTTCAGCTCGTCGAGGCGGCGCCGCACCGCGGCGCCGTCCCGGGCCGCGCGCAACGCGGCCAGGCGGCGGGCCTGCTGCTCCTCGAGGCCGGGGTCCACCCGGAGCGGCTGGTAGGGCTCGTCGCTGGAGCTGGTGAACTTGTTGACCCCGACCACCACCCGCTCGCCCGCGTCGATCCCCTTGGCGATCTCGTAGGCGGACCGCTCGATCTCGGCCTTCTGGAACCCCTTCTCGATGGCGGCGACCGCGCCGCCCATCCCGTCCACCCGGGCGATCAGCTCCGCGGCCGCCCCGGCCACGTCGTCCGTCATCGATTCCACCGCGTAGGAACCCGCGAACGGGTCCACGGTGGCGGTCAAGTCGGTCTCGTGCGCGATCACCTGCTGGGTGCGCACCGCCAGCCGCGCCGCCTTCTGGCTGGGCAGCGCGATGGCCTCGTCGTAGGCGTTGGTGTGCAGCGACTGGGTGCCGCCCAGGACCGCGGCCAGCGCCTGCACGGTCACCCGCGCCAGGTTCACCTCCGGCTGCTGCGCGGTGAGCTGCACGCCGGCCGTCTGGGTATGGAACCTGAGCATCTGCGAGCGCGGCTCGGCGGCGCCGAACTCGTCGCGCATGATGTGCGCCCACAGCCGCCGGGCCGCACGGAACTTGGCCACTTCCTCCAGCAGCGTGGTCCGCGCGACGAAGAAGAACGACAGCCGCGGCGCGAACTCGTCTACGGCCAGCCCGGAGCGGATCGCGGCCCGCACGTACTCCTTGGCGTTGGCCAGGGTGAACGCGATCTCCTGCACCGGCGTCGCCCCGGCCTCGGCCATGTGGTAGCCGGAGATCGAGATCGTGTTCCAGTGCGGCATCTCGGCCCGGCAGTAGGCGAAGGTGTCGGCGACCAGGCGGAGCGACGGGGCCGGCGGGTAGATGTAGGTGCCCCGGGCGATGTACTCCTTGAGGATGTCGTTCTGGATCGTGCCGGTGAGAGCCGGGGCGGGCACCCCCTGCTCCTCCGCCACCAGCTGATAGAGGAGCAGCAGCATGGCGGCCGGGGCGTTGATGGTCATCGAGGTCGAGACCTGATCGAGCGGGATACCGCGCAGCAGGGTGCGCATGTCCTCGATGGAGTCGATGGCCACGCCGACCTTGCCCACCTCGCCGTGGGCGACCAGCGCATCGGAGTCGTAACCCATCTGGGTGGGCAGGTCGAACGCGACCGACAGCCCGGTCGTGCCCGCCTCGATCAGCTCGTGGTAGCGGCGGTTGGAGTCCTCCGCGGTGGCGAACCCCGCGTACTGCCGCATCGTCCACGGCCGGGCGGTGTACATGGCCGGGTAGACACCGCGGGTGAACGGAAACCGGCCGGGCTCGCCGAGCTGCTCCGCCGGGTCGAAGCCAGCCGGCTGGCCGGGGCCGTAGACGGGCTGTACCGGCAGCCCGGACTCGGACTCGCCTTTCATGAGGCAAGGTTAAACGCCGGCCCGCCAGAACGCCTACGAGAGCTTTCCCACAGTTACCGGGCGGATGCGGCAACCACCCATGGCAACGCGCCGTAACGAAGCCGCGAGTGCTTAGCAACCACCGGGTGGTGCTGGCCGCCAAGGACCCGCACGGCCGCTTCCGGCCGGCCAGGCTGCTGCGTCCGCCGCCGGCAGGAAGCCCACCCGGTCACTGACCGCGGCCATGGTCTCCCTCGCCACGTGGCGGGCCCGCGCCGCTCCCTGGGCCAGCCACCGGTCCAGTTCACCCTCGTCGGCCAGGAACTTCTCGGTGCGCTCCCGGATGGGCGCCAGGGTGCCCACCACCACCTCGGCCAGGTCCTTCTTGAACTGCCCATAGCCGGAGCCGGCGTACCTGAACTCCAGTTCACTGACCTCCGCGCCGGTCAGCGCGGCGTAGATGCGCAGCAGGTTGGTCACCCCGGGCTTGGCGGCCTCGTCCGCGCGGACCTCACGGCCCGGGTCGGTGACCGCGCGGGCGATCTTCTTGCGGATCGCGCCCGGCTCGTCGAGCACGTCGATGATGCCCGCCGCCGACGACGAGGACTTGCTCATCTTGGCGGTCGGCTCCTGCAGGTCGGTGATCTTTGCGACCCCGCCCAGGATGTAGGCGGAGGGCACGGTGAACGTGTCCCCGTAGCGGTGGTTGAACCGGATCGCCAGGTCCCGGGTGAGCTCCAGGTGCTGCCGCTGGTCCTCCCCGACCGGCACCTGATCGCTCTGGTAGAGCAGGATGTCGGCGGCCTGCAGCACCGGGTAGCTGAACAGCCCCAGGCTGGCCTGGTGCGCGCCGCCCCGGGCCGACTTGTCCTTGAACTGGGTCATCCGGCTCAGCTCGCCGAACCCGGTGAGGCAGCCGAGCACCCAGGCCAGCTCCGGGTGCTGCGGCACCTGGCTCTGCACGAAGACCGTGCAGCGATCCGGGTCCAGGCCGGCCGCGAACAGCTGCGCGGCGGCGACCCGGGTGCGGTGCCGCAGCTGGGCCGGGTCCTGCGGCACCGTGATCGCGTGCAGATCCACCACGCAGTAGAACGCGTCGTGGGTGTCCTGCAGCGCCACCCACTGGCGCACCGCGCCCAGGTAGTTGCCGAGGTGGAAGGAGTCTGCCGTCGGCTGGATGCCGGACAGCACGCGTGGCCTGGACATGGGGTAAGCCTAGTCCCGGGAGGTTTCCGCGGGTGCCGCGGACCGTTTGACCGGTGCGGGGAGGCCCTCCGCAGGAGGGTCTCGCCGGGCCGGTGATCCCGGGGGGTCCAGGGTCGTCCCCCCGGGCTAGGCCCGGGCTAGGCCCGGGCTAGGCCCGGGCTAGGCCGGGATGACCGGGACGATGTCCGGCGCGTCGAGCAGCAGCGCGTCCGCCGCCTGGTCGGTGGGCGCCTCCTGGGAGGCCCGCTCGGCGGCGATCATCGCCTCGTAGTACCCGACCTCCCGGGCGACCTGGCGCTCGTCCCAGCCCAGCGGGCCGGCCATCAGCCCGGCGGCCTCGGTCGCGGCGGACAGGCCGCGGTCCCAGGTCTCGATGGAGATGTGCGCCCGGCGGACGAGCACGTCATCGAGGTGCCGGGCACCCTCGTGCGAGGCCGCGTAGCTGATCTCGGCGCGCAGGTAGTCATCGGCCCCGGTCAGCGGCCGACCGAGCTCCGGGTCGGTGGCGATCATGTCGAGCAGCTCGGTGGCCAGCGCGCCGTACCGGCGCAGCAGGTGCTCGATCCGGGCCACGTGCAGCCCGGAGGACCGGGCCAGCCGGTGCCGCCCGTTCCACAGCGGCACGTACCCGTCCGCACCGGCCAGCGGCACCTCGTGGGTGCACGAATCCGGCACCCGCCAGTCCAGCCCGTGCACCACGGCGTCAACGGCGTCCCGGGCCATCAGCCGGTAGGTGGTGTACTTCCCGCCCGCGATCATCACCAGCCCGGGCACCGGGTGGGCCACCACGTGCTCCCGGGACAGCCGCGACGTGGATTCCGACTCCCCGGCCAGCAGCGGGCGCAGCCCGGCGTAGACCCCGGCCACGTCCTCCCGGCTCAGCGGGACCGCGAGCACCCGGTTGACCTGGGCCAGCACATAGTCGATGTCGGCCCGGCTGGCGGCCGGATGGGCCTTGTCCAGCGACCAGTCGGTGTCGGTGGTGCCGACGATCCAGTGCCGCCCCCACGGGATGATGAACAGCACGCTGGACGGGGTGCGCATGATGATGCCGGTGCGGGACTGGATCCGGTCCCGCGGCACCACCAGGTGCACGCCCTTGGAAGCCCGGATGTTGATCACCCCGCGGCCGCCGACCATCGCCTGCACGTCGTCGCTCCACACGCCGGTGGCGTTGACCACCTGCTGCGCCCGGATCTGCAACTGGCGGCCGCTCTCCAGGTCCACCGCGCGCACCCCGGTCACCCGCTCCCCCTCCCGCAGGAAGCCGGTGACCTGGGTCCGGGAGGCGATCTGGGCGCCGTAGCCGGCCGCGGTGCGGATCAGGCCGACTACGTAGCGGGCGTCGTCCACCTGCGCGTCCCAGTACTGCAGCGCCCCGGTGACGGCGGACCGCTTGAGGGCCGGGGCCAGCTGCAGCGCGCCCCGCTTGGTCAGCTGCCGGTGCCCGGGCAGCCCGCGGGGCTGGCCGAGCGAGAAGCCCAGCAGGTCGTAGGCGGTCACCCCGGTGCCGACGTAGGCCCGTTCCCACAGGTGGTGGGTGAGCGGGAAGAGGAACGGGACCGGCCGCACCAGGTGCGGCGCGATCCGCTGCAGCAGCAGCGCCCGCTCGGTCAGCGCCTCCCGGACCAGGTCCACGTTGAGGTGCTCAAGGTAGCGCAGCCCGCCGTGGATCAGCTTGCTGGACCGCGACGAGGTGCCCGAGGCGAAGTCCCGGGCCTCCAGCAGGCCGGTCGAACAGGCCGCGGGTCACCGCGTCCAGCGCGATACCGGCGCCGACCACGCCGCCGCCCACCACTAGGACCTGCACCTCGTCCTGGCTGAGTGCGTCCAGGGCGGCGGCCCGCCCGGCCGGGTTCAGCCGCGCTGTGTCCCGCCCCCCGGCCATCACAGCCCGAACGTTAGCATCGCCGCCTCATCGGCCCCGCGGCGCGTACGGCGTGACCGCGACCTCCACCCGCTGGAACTCCTTGAGGTCGGAGTAGCCCGAGGTGGCCATCGTGCGGCGGAGCGCGCCGATCAGGTTCAGCGAGCCGTCCGGGATGTCCGAGGGACCGTACAGGATCTGCTTGACCGGGCCCACCGTGCCGATCCGGACCCGGGCGCCGCGCGGCAGGTCCGGGTGGTGGGCCTCGCTGCCCCAGTGGTAGCCGCGGCCCGGCGCCTCCGCCGCGCGGGCGAACGGCGAACCCACCATGACCGCGTCCGCACCGCAGGCCAGCGCCTTGGCGATGTCCCCGCTGCGGGTCATCCCGCCGTCCGCGATCACGTGCACGTACCGGCCGCCCGACTCGTCCAGGTACTCCCGGCGGGCCGCGGCCACGTCGGCGATCGCGGTAGCCATCGGCACCGCCACGCCCAGCACCGCGCGCGTGGTGTGCCCCGACCCGCCACCGAAGCCGACCAGCACGCCGGCCGCGCCGGTGCGCATCAGGTGCAGCGCCGCGGTGTACGTGGCGCAGCCACCCACGATCACCGGCACGTCCAGCTCGTAGATGAACTGCTTGAGGTTGAGCGGCTCGGCCCGGCCGGACACGTGCTCGGCGGACACCGTGGTGCCCCGGATCACGAAGATGTCCACGCCCGCGTCGATGACGGTCTTGTAGTACCGGACGGTGCGCTGCGGCGACAGCCGGGCCGCGGTCGTGACCCCGGCCGCCCGGATCTCCTCGATCCGCTGCCCGATCAGCTCCTCCTTGATCGGCTCAGCGTAGATCTGCTGCAGCCGCCGGGTCGCGGACTCGTCGCTCAGCTCGGCGATCTCGGCCAGGATCGGCTCCGGGTCCGGGTACCGCGTCCACAGGCCCTCCAGGTCGAGCACGGCCAGCCCACCGAGGCCGCCGATCTGCGCGGCCATGGCCGGCGAGACGACGCTGTCCATCGGCGAGACGACCAGCGGCATCTCGAACCGGTAGGCGTCGATCTGCCAGGCCACCGAGACCTCTTCCGGGTCGCGGGTCCGCCGGGACGGCACGATGCCGATCTCGTCGAGCGGGTAGGCGCGGCGGCCGCTCTTGCCCCGGCCGATCTCCACGGCCGTCATCAGCGTGAGCGCCGGGTGTAGTTGGGGGCCTCCGCCGTCATCTCGACGTCGTGCGGATGGCTCTCGGCCAGCCCGGCCGCGGTGATCTGGGTGAACCGGGCCTGCTGCAGCTCGGCGATGGTATGCGCGCCGCAGTAGCCCATCGCCGCGCGCAGCCCGCCGACCAGCTGCCCGGCCACCGCGGCGAGCGGGCCGCGGTAGGGGACCTGGCCTTCCACCCCCTCGGGGACCAGCTTGTCCTCGCGCAGCACGTCGTCCTGGAAATAGCGGTCCTTGGAGTAGGACCGGCCCCGCTCGGTGTTGCGCATCGCGCCGAGCGAGCCCATGCCGCGGTACAGCTTGTACTGCTTCCCGTGGATGAACACCATCTCGCCCGGCCCCTCCTCGCAGCCGGCCAGCAGGCTGCCGAGCATGACGACGTCCGCGCCCGCGGCGATGGCCTTGGCGATGTCCCCGGAGTGCTGCAGCCCGCCGTCCCCGATGAGCGGGACGCCCGCGGCCCGGGCCGCCTGGGCCGCCTCGTAGATGGCCGTCACCTGCGGGACGCCCACCCCGGCCACCACCCGGGTGGTGCAGATGGATCCGGGCCCCACGCCAACCTTCACCCCGTCGGCCCCGGCGTCGATGAGCGCCTGCGCCCCCGCCCGGCTGGCCACGTTGCCGCCGATGATCTCGACCTTGAGGTTCACCTTCAGCTCGGCCACCATGTCCAGGACCGGCTGAGAATGT
Organism: uncultured Actinomycetes bacterium; assembly: GCA_963837515.1. Classification (GTDB taxonomy): domain Bacteria; phylum Actinomycetota; class Actinomycetes; order Streptosporangiales; family Streptosporangiaceae; genus RYN-230. Next base: position 408,131 of record CAWINT010000002.1, on the reverse strand, counting down.
CCGTGCGCCGTGTCCACGACCAGGAAGTCGGCGCCCGCCTCGGCCAGGGCCTGGGCCCGGCGTTTGGCGTCCGCCCCCACGCCGACCGCGGCCCCGACTACCAGGCGCCCCGCCGCGTCCTTGGTGGCGTTCGGGAACTTCTCGCTCTTGGTGAAGTCCTTGACAGTGATCAGGCCGCGCAGCCGCCCGGCCGGGTCGACCAGCGGCAGCTTCTCCACCTTGTGCTGGCGCAGCAGCGCGAAGGCGTCATCCCTGGATACTCCGACCGGCGCGGTGACCAGCGGCATGGGGGTCATCACATCCGCCACCCGGCGGCTGTGGTCGCCGACGAAGCGGATGTCCCGGTTGGTCACGATGCCGACCAGAACGCCGTCCGGGCTGGTGACCGGCACCCCGGAAATGCGGTAGCGGGCACATAGCTGGTCCACGTCGGCCACGGTGGCATCCGGCCCACAGGTCACCGGATTGGTGATCATGCCTGCCTCGGACCGCTTCACCATGTCAACCTGCTGCGCCTGCTCCTCCACGGACAGGTTGCGGTGCAGCACGCCCGCGCCGCCGATGCGGGCCATGGCGATGGCCATCCGCGCCTCGGTGACGGTGTCCATGGCCGAGGAGAGCAGCGGCACATTCAGCGTGAGCCGCCGGCTGAGCCGGGCGGTCGTGTCGGCCTCGCTCGGCATGACGTCGGAAAGCGCGGGCAGCAGCAGCACGTCATCGAAGGTGAGGGCCGGTGGGGCGAACTTGCCGTCGTCGCTCATGACACCTTCCAGGCGGATGGCTGCGGGGATCTCCCCAGTCTAGAGCCGCCCGGCGGCCGCGGTGGCCCGCGCCGGACGTGGTTCGTGCCACGCTGCCTGCGCGCCAGCATCGCCGCTGCGCCGGGCCAGCCGGCCGGGCGCGATCAACGGTAGCGGCGCGCCCGGGACGGCGCCGCCCAGCCACGGGCGGCCGCCCCGGCCCGTCCCCCGGTGAGCCGGTAGAGCCGGGCCAGCACGCTGGCCGCGATCAGGCTCGTGGTCCCCGCCAGCCCGGCGACCACCGCACCCGCGACGGCGGCGCGCACCCAGGCCGCCACGTCCCGGGCGGAGCCGCCCGCCATCGCCTGCCGCGCCGCCCGGCGGGGCTGCACCACATCCCGGCGGGCCGCGGGCCGGCCGGCCGCGGCCGGCCGGCCGCGGGCCGGCGGGCCGGAGTCGGCACACTGTCCACGTCGGCCGTCAGCGCGGCCAGCACGGAAACGGCCGAATCTGTGTTGTCCCGGCGGGACGACCCCCACGGGACACACCGGCGGGCTGCGAGGCGGTTGATCAGTTCGTCCGACCGCCGGATCTCGCTGAGATCGACGGCCTCATGTCCCGTCCCGCCTGGGCCTCCCCGCCCGCGAGTGAACTCAAGGCCAGGGGTGATGCCAGGCGCCCCGGGTCCGCGCCCCGTGCTCACGCAATCGGCTCCTCGACCGCGATCGCCCGCAACCGGGCCAGCGCCCGGTGCTGCGCAACCCTCACCGCTCCTGCTGACATACCCAGTACGTTACCCGTTTCCTCGGCCGACAGACCCGTTACGACGCGTAGTATTAGCAGTTCACGGAGGTGAATAGGCAGCTGCGCCAAGAGCGCTCTGGCCCTTTCCGCCTCAATATGGGCCACGACGGTCTCTTCGGGACCCGGCCGGTCATCCGGGCCGTCGGGCAGGTCCTCGAACGGCACCGCGAGCCGCGACGCAGCGCGCACCGCGTCGGCGACCTTGTGCGAGGCAATGCCAAAGACGAAGGACGCGAATGGGCGGCCCATGTCCCGGTAGCGAGGCAGCGCGGCCAGCACTGCCAGGCATACCTCCTGAGCTACGTCGTCCGCCACGTAGTAGTGGCCGGCGACCCGGCCGAGCCGGGCCCGGCAGTACCGGACCACCATGGGGCGGATCCGCTGCAGCAACGCCTCGACGGCGCCCGGTTGCCCGCGGACCGCCCTGGCCGCCAGGTCGGCGAAGGCGCCCAGCCCGGGACCCATGGCCTCCTGCTCGGCGTCCAGGCCGCCCGGTTCCCGCCCCGGTCCGCCGGGCTCCGGCGCTGATTCGCCGACCCCCGGCGCGGCCGCTGGCTCGGGCGCCCACTGCTCGGGGACCATGCTGCGGGCAGGCGTCCGGACCGCTTCCGCTGGCGTCCGCGCGGCGGGGACCGCGCTGGCCGGTGCCCGCTGGCCCGCCGTGTGCCCCCCCGCCAGCCGGTCCTCTGATACGGCACCGCTGGTCACAGCCCAGATGCGTGCGTTGCTCACGACTGCATGATGCCCAGGAAAACGGGGGGTGCCCTCATAAAAGTAGGCAACGGAAAGGTCACATTGATGTACCACACGAACACGCTCTGAATAAACAATCACTAAGCGTAGTCGATACGATTACTGATCGTAATTGATCGTTCTCGGTGTGCCCGCTTTCGCGGCCTAATGCCCGGGAATTGGGCGGTGGACCGCCGCCCCGTTCCGGAGCGCCGCCGGCCGTCCCGGGCCGGTCCCGGAACGCGGTGGATCGCCGTCCCGTTCCGGAGCGCCGCCGGCCACCCGGGCCCCCGGTCCCGGAACGCCGCAGGCCCCTCCGGTGGCGCCGGAGGGGCCTGTCGGCTTAGCGGACCACGCCGCAGGCGAGGCCTGCCTAGTGCATGTGGCCGCCGGGCCCGTGCGAGTGACCGTGGCCGCCCGCGGCCGCCTCGGGCTCCTCTTCGGGCCGTTCTGCCACCAGGGCCTCGGTGGTGAGCAGCATGGCGGCGATGGACGCGGCGTTCAGCACCGCCGAGCGGGTCACCTTGACCGGGTCGATGACCCCCTGGGCGACCAGGTCGCCGTACTCGCCGGTGGCCGCGTTGTAGCCCTGGTTGAAGTCCAGGTCCGCGATCTTGGCGGTGACGACCGAGCCCTCCTGGCCCGCGTTCTCCGCGATCCACCGGGCCGGGGAGAAGAGCGCGGAGCGCACCACGCCGACGCCGGTCGCCTCGTCCCCGGTCTTGCCGAGATCGTCCAGCGCGACCGCGATGTGCACCAGCGCGCTGCCACCGCCAGGGATGATCCCCTCTTCGATGGCGGCCCGGGTCGCCGAGATGGCGTCCTCCAGCCGGTGCTTCTTCTCCTTCAGCTCCACCTCGGTGGCCGCGCCCACCCGGAGCACGCTGACCCCGCCGGACAGCTTGGCCACCCGCTCCTGCAGCTTCTCCCGGTCCCAGTCGGAGTCGGTGTTCTCGATCTCCGCGCGCAGCTGGCGGATCCGGTCGCTGATCGCGTCGGCTTCACCGGCGCCATCGACGATCGTGGTGTCATCCTTGGTGACCACGATGCGGCGGGCCTGGCCGAGGGTCTCCAGGCCGACCAGCTCCAGCTTGAGCCCGACCTCCTCGCTGATCACCTCACCGCCGGTGAGGATGGCCATGTCGCCGAGCATCGCCTTGCGGCGGTCACCGAAGCCGGGCGCCTTCACCGCGACGACCGGCAGCAAGCCGCGGATCTTGTTCACCACCAGGGTGGACAGCGCCTCACCCTCGACGTCCTCGGCGATGACGAGGAATGGCTTCTTGGTCTGCGCGACCTTTTCCAGCAGCGGCAGGAAATCGGCCATCGAGGAGATCTTGCCTGCGTGCAGCAGCACGTAGGCGTCCTCGAGAACGGCTTCCATCCGCTCCGGGTCGGTGACGAAATACGGGGAGATGTAGCCCTTGTCGAACTGCATTCCCTCGGTGAATTCGAGTTCCAGGCCCATCGTCGGCGATTCCTCGACGGTGATGACGCCGTCCTTGCCGACCTTGCTGAACGCCTCGGCGATGAGCTCGCCGATCCGGGCGTCCTGCGCGGACACGGTCGCCACGTGGGCGATCTCCCGCTGCTCCTCGACATCCCGGGCCGCCTCCAGCAGCCGGTCGGACACGGCCGACGCGGCCGCGTCGATGCCCCGCTTGAGGGCGATCGGGTTGGCGCCCGCGGTCACCGAGCGGCGGCCGTCCCGGACCATCGCCTGGGCCAGCACGGTGGCCGTGGTGGTGCCGTCCCCGGCCACGTCGTTGGTCTTGGTCGCGACTTCCTTGGCGAGCTGCGCACCCAGGTTCTCGTACGGGTCCTCCAGTTCCACCTCCCGGGCGACGGTCACGCCGTCGTTGGTGATGGTGGGGGCACCCCACTTCTTGTCGATTACGACGTTGCGGCCCTTCGGCCCCAGCGTCACCTTGACGGCGTCGGCGAGCCGGTTCACGCCACGCTCCAGTGCGCGCCGTGCCTCCTCGTCGAACTCCAGCATCTTGGCCATGAGCACCTCTGATTGGTTGTACTTAGGTCATTGCGCCCGGCCGGGCCGGGCCCGCCACGGACCACCGCCCCGGACGCCTGACAGCGCCGGGGCGGTGGTCCGAAGCAGACATCTGGTCGCGGGTCGGGGCCCGCCGCGCGGCCGCGTTACTTCTCGACGATGGCAAGCACGTCACGGGCCGAGAGCACCAGGTACTCCTCGCCGTGGTACTTCACCTCGGTGCCGCCGTACTTGCTGTACAGCACGACGTCACCCACCTTGACGTCCATCGGGACGCGCTTGGTGCCAGCGTCGTCGAATCGGCCCGGGCCGACCGCCAGGACTTCGCCCTCCTGGGGCTTCTCCTTGGCGGTGTCCGGGATGACCAGCCCAGACGCGGTGGTCTGCTCGGCCTCCAGCGTGCGAACCACGATCCGGTCTTCGAGTGGCTTGAGAACAACCTTGGTAGCGGTCGCCACGATCTGACCTCCTCCTCCGAAAAGGATGGCGGAAACGGCTATAGATGACACGACCACGGCCAGCTGTCGTCGCGGGTGCCAGACCAGCCTCGTCGTATTAGCACTCTACCCTAGAGAGTGCCAGTCCCGAACAGTAGCCCCGCCGCGCCGCATCGTCAACCCAACCGGGCCGGCCTGCGGCCCGTGTCCCGGCCCGGGCCTCAGACCAGGACGCTGCTGACCGGCAGGCTGGAATCGGCCCCGAGGTCCAGCGCGGACGGCGCCGCGCCCCGGGCTACCAGCTCGGCCCCGAGCGCGGCCACCATCGCGCCGTTATCGGTGCACAGGCCGGGCCGGGGCACCCGCAGCCGAATCCCGGCCGCCGCGCAGCGCTCCGCGGCCAGTCCCCGCAGCCGGGAGTTCGCCGCCACTCCCCCGCCGATCACCAGGTGGCCGACCCCGTGCTCCTGGCAGGCCTGGACCGCCTTGCGGGTCAGCACGTCGGCCACCGCCTCCTGGAACGACGCGGCCACATCGGCCACCGGCACGCTGAGCCCGGCGGCCTGCCGCGCCTCCACCCAGCGGGCCACGGCCGTCTTGAGCCCGGAGAAGGAGAAGTCATAGGTCCGGTCGTGATACTTGGCCCGGGGGAACGAGATCGCTGCCGCGTCCCCGTCCCGCGCCGCCCGGTCGATCGGCGGGCCGCCGGGGAACGGCAGCCCGAGCAGCCGCGCCACCTTGTCGTAGGCCTCCCCGGCCGCGTCGTCGATGGTGGCGCCGAGCGGCTCCACGTCACCGGCCACGTCCCGGGTGAGCAGCAGCGAAGAGTGCCCGCCGGAGACGAGCAGGGCGATGGCCGGCGTGGGCAGCGCGCCGTGCTCCAGCTGGTCCACGGCGATGTGCGCGGCCAGGTGGTTCACCCCGTACAGCGGCTTGCCCAGGGCCAGTGCGTACGCCTTGGCCGCGCACACCCCGACCAGCAGCGCCCCGGTCAGCCCGGGCCCGGCCGTCACCGCGATCGCGTCCACGTCGGCCAGCGGGACCCCGGCGGTGGCGAGAGCCCGGTCCACGGCTGGGACCATCGCCTCCAGGTGCGCGCGGCTGGCCACTTCCGGCACGACCCCGCCGAACCGGGCGTGTTCCGCCACGCTGGACGCCACCGCGTCGGCCAGCAGCTCATGCCCGCGGACCAGCCCGGCCCCGGTCTCGTCGCAGGACGTCTCGATGCCCAGCACCAGTGGCCCGCTCACCGGTTACCTCCCCGGGGCCACCGGACCCGGCCCGCCGGCCGGCGGCGGGGCAGGCTGAGCCGCATCACCAGGGCGTCGGTCCCGGACGGCTGGTAGTAGCCGCGCCGCACGCCGATCTCGCTGAAACCACGCCCCTGGTACAGCCGCTGGGCGCGCTGGTTGTCGATCCGCACTTCGAGGAAGACCTCCACGGCGCCCCGCCGGGCCGCCTCGCCGATCAGGGCGTCCAGCAGCGCGCCGCCGATCCGCCGCCCCCAGTGCCCCCGCGCCACGGCCAGCGTGAGCACGTCGGCCTGCCCGCCGCCGGGAGTCAGCAGCCCGGCGTAGCCGAGAACCTCGCCGTGGTCCTCGGCGACCAGGTAGTAGCGGTCGCTGGCCACGCCATCGAGTTCGGCCGCGAGCATGCCCTCGGTCCACGCCTCCTCGGCGAACAGCTCCGCCTCCAGCCGCAGCACGGCCGGCAGGTCTTCCCGGATCATCGGCCGCAGGCTGGTGTCCGGGGCCGGCCCGGTCTCGGCGGGCACTCCGGCCATCCCCGCTGTCACACGGTCACCCGTTTGGGCGGACCAGGCTCCCGTGCGTCCGGGCGGCGCAGGTAGAGCGGCTCGGCTCCGGGCGAGGCCGTGCCCGCGGCGATCCGGGCAGCGGCCAGGCGGGCCAGGGTGGCGGCCGACGGGTAGGCGGGCTCGATCGCCTCGCCCAGCACCCCCGGGTACAGCACCGGGCCGGTGCCCGCGGCCAGTCCGGCGCCGCCCGCCCGGGTGGCGGCCACGTCCGCCGGGCGGCCGACGTCCGGGCCCGCCAGCCGGGTCCCGGCCGCGTCGTACCGGGCCCAGTAGACCTCACGCCGGCGGGCGTCGGTGGCCACGATGAACTCGCGGCCACCCGCGGCGGTCACCGCGTCGGCGGCGATCACGTCGAGGGTGCCGATACCGTACACCGGGATGCCCAGCGCGCTGCCCAGCACCCGGGCGGTGACCAGCCCGGCCCGCAGCCCGGTGTACGGGCCCGGGCCCGTCCCGGTGGCCACCGCCGTGAGGTCGGCGCGGCTCGCCCCGGTCTTGGCCAGCAGCACCTCGATGAAGGAGGCCAGCAGTTCGCCAGGGCGGCGGGCATCGGTGGCAGCGGTCTCGGCCAGCACGTGCGTCCCGTCATGCAGGGCCACCGTCACGGCTGGCGTCGCAGTGTCGAACGCAAGCAGCACGACTGCAAAGCCTACCCACGACCTGAGGTGACCCGCGCCCATTGACCGGGGAGGGAGGCCCGCCGCAGGCGGGATCCCGCCGAGCGGGCGGATGGCGGGGGCTGCGGGGTCGTCCCCTGGGTTATTTGACCGGGGAGGGGAGGCCCGGCGAAGGAGGGCCTCGCCGTGCCGGTGATCCCGGGGGGCTGCGGGGGACCGCCCCCGGGGCCAGCAAAGCTACTTCAGCTGAGCCAGGACGTCGTGGGCGGCCGCCGCGGCACCGGCCTGGAGTTGCGGCACCGGGACGGGGCCGTACCCACCGCGCCCGGTGTCCCCCTCCAAGACCGCGGTGACCACCACGTTGCGATCCCGCACCACCACGGTGACCAGGTCGGTAGTGACCCCGCCACCACGGGTGCGCTGGACCGCGGCGAAGGCCTTGCTGCCCAGGCCGGCCAGCGTGGTGATGGCCGCCGGAGGCAGCCGGGTCTTCTTGGCCGGGTGCGCTTTCTGCTGCAGCGCCTGGGTGTAGGCGTCGATGGCGGCGAACGTGGCGCTGCCGTCCCCGCTCGCCAGGCCGTTCGGCGTATAGGCCTGGACCTGGACGTTCAGCAGCCGGTAGACCGGCCGGGCATCCAGGGTCCAGCTGCACAGGCTGGCCGCCCCGCCGTCCAGCGAGGCGGGCGACGCCATGGCCCGCTTCCCGGGCAGGTAGGTACCGAGGGTGGCGGCAGTCACCGCGGAGCAGGCGTTGGGAACGGTCTGGAATTCACCGGGCTGGAAGGTGGTGACCATCACGGCCGGCAGCCGCGCCGGGGTACCCGGCCGGCCGACCAGCCACCAGATCCCGGCGCCGGCGATGACGGCCAGCACCGCGAGACCGCCCCACACCCGCATGGAGCGGCGGGTCCGCCGGGCCCGCGCCGCCGCCTGCCGCCCGCTACGGCGAGCAGGAGGCGCAACGGCCGGCTCGGGGAACTCGGGCTCCGCCGGCGGCGGTGACTCGTGGCGGGCCGGGGCGGCGCGCTTGCCGCGGCCGGTGCCGTCGGCCCACCGGGGGTCCACCGCCAGCCCGGCCCACGGGGGCAGTTCCTCGTCGTCGCTGGGGTAACCGGGATCTTCCCAGTCCGGGCCGCCGCGTGGTGCGGGCCGCCGACGGGACCGCGGCGGGACGGGCCCCTGCTGAACCACGGCGCGCCTCCGGGAGAGATGAATCGGACCGTGCAGGACGGCGCGAGACGCGTTGCGGATGCCCCGGACCACGGCGGCCCGGCGCCAGCAACGCGGGGACAGACCGAAACTATATGGCCTCAGGCGTAACCGGTACGGCACATCCCACGGATTCCGTACCGGCCGCCCACCGTTCACCGATCCCGGTCAACGTCACCTGCCGCGCGTCCGTGGCCGCCCCGGCCGGACTCATCGCGATGCCGACCTCCAGCCGGTCGGCGGCGAGCCCTTCGACCAGCCCTTCACCCCACTCGACCACGGTCACGCAGTCGTCCACCGACGCGTCGAGATCCAGGTCGTCGACCTCGGCGACGCTGGACAGCCGGTAGGCGTCCACGTGCACCAGGCCGGGGCCGCCGGCCAGTGACGGGTGCACCCGGGCGATGACGAAGGTCGGCGACGTCACCGGGCCGCGTACCTGCAGGCCGGCCCCGATCCCCTGGACCAGCGTGGTCTTGCCCGCTCCCAGCGGGCCGCTGAGCACGACCAGGTCCCCGGCGCGCAGCAGGCCGGCCAGCTGGCGGCCCAGCGCGTGCATGTCCGGCGCGGTGGGCACCTCGATGCGCGTGGCGGGAGACGGCGTCGCCGTCACGGGTTGCACCTGCCTTCTTCTGCCGCCGGCCGGGACCGCGCCGTAACGCCCGGGCCGACCGGTCACGGACGCCGCGCCCGGCGTAAGCCCGGGCGATCAGCTCGGTGATCCCCTCGTTGACCATCTCGGGGGCCTCCAGGATAAGGGCGTGCCCGGCCCCCGGGACCCAGATCAGCTCGGCGCCCGGCACCTCGGCCGCCAGGTCCAGGCCCAACGACGGGGAGATGAGACGGTCCTTGTCGCCGATCATGACGACCGTCGGCACCCGGCCGACCGTGGCCAGGGTGTCCCGCAGGTCCACCGTGTACAGGGCCTCGCCGAACGCCGCCACCACCTCGATCGGGGTAGACCGGATCATCTGCTCCAGGAAGTCGACCAGGGCCGGGTTCACCCGGGGATCGCCGAACCCGACGAACCGGGTGGACAGGAACGAGATGTCGCTGGCTACCCGGCGGCCCTGCTCGACCAGCATCGCCCGGTAGCCGGTCGCCGCGCCGCGCAGCACCACCGGGAGCGCGCGGCGCAGCACGGGCCGCGCGGGGCCGGGCATCCACGGGCTGCCCGCATCCAGCCCGCTGGCCGCGGTGGAGATCAGAGCGGCCCCGGTCACCTTGGTGCCGAACAGGCCGGGGTGCTGCCGGGCCAGCGCCATGATCGTCATCGCACCCATGGAGTGGCCGATCAGCAGGACCGGCTGGTCACCCGGGGCCACCGCCTGGATGACCCGGGCCAGGTCCGCGCCCAGCCGGTCCACGCTGGTCGTGCTGCCGCCCGCGGACCGCCCGGACCGGCCGTGGTCCCGCTGATCCCAGAACACCATCCGGTGCCGGCCCCGCAGCGCGGCCCGCTGGAAGTGCCAGCAGTCCTGGTTCAGCGTGTACCCGTGGCAGAAGATCAGGGTCGGCGGCCGCGGGCGGCGGCGGCCCGGGGCCGCCGCCGGGTCCGGCTCGTCGATCTCGACGTGCAGCGGGACCCCGTCGTCCGCCAGCACGGTCAGCGACTGGCCGCGCAGCTCACCCAGGTCCTCCGGCGGCGCGTTGCGGCGCAGCACCTGGACCCGGCCGATCGCGATCCGCTCGGCGGCCACGAGCACGCCAGCACCTGCGGCCACCGCACCCGCGCCCAGCCCGACCGCCCCGGTGATCCGCCGCCAGGTCGCCATGCCCACCTCCCGCCGCTCCCGGCCGGGAGGCGGCCCGGCCGGGGATCACGGCAGCTGCCCGGTCCCCGGCCCGCGGTCGGCCGTGGCCGGACTCGCTGTCACGCAATGCCAGCTCAGGCGGGGTCTACGCCCGCCGTGCGCATAGCGTCCTGCTCGAATGCTACTCCAGAGTAGGTTCTTGCCACCCGGCCGGCGACGTTCGTGACGATCTCGTACGAAACCGTGCCCAGCGCGTCGGCCCACTCCTGGGCGGTCGGCTCGCCGTGGTCACCGGGCCCGAACAGCACGACCTCGTCGCCCGCCTGCGCGGGCTCCGGGCCGAAATCGAGCACCGACAGGTCCATGCAGACCGTCCCGGCGATGAAGCGCCGGCCACCCCGGGCCAGCACCGGGACGACGCCGGACGCGTGCCGGGGGATCCCCTCCGCGTAGCCGAGCGGGATCAGCCCGAGCGTGCTCTCCCCCGTGGTGGCGTACCGGTGGCCGTAGGACACCGGGGTGCCGTCCGGGACCCGCTTGGCCAGCACCAGCCGGGTCCGCAGCGTCATCGCGGGGCGCAGCCAGCCGGGCGCGCCACCCGGCAGGGTGGCCAGGCCGTAGACCGCGCCCCCCGGCCGGACCAGGTCGAACCAGGTGCCCGGGAGGGTGATCGCGGCGGCGGTGTTGGCCAGGTGGCGGACCTCCGGCCGGGCCCCGGCCGCCTCGGCCACCGCGACCGCCTCGGTGAACCGGTCGAGCTGGGCCGCGATGGACGGGTGCCCGGGCAGGTCCGCGCAGGCCAGATGGGACCAGATGCCCGCGATGGCCACGTGCCCGGCCGCCTCGGCGGAGCGGGCGGCCGCCACCAGCGCGGGCCACTCGGCGGCGGTCGCGCCGCCCCGTGACATCCCGGTGTCCGCCTTGAGGTGCACCCGCGCGGGACGGCCGGCCTGCCCAGCGGCCGCGGCGACCTCGATGAGCAGCGGCACCGAGTCCACCGCTAGGTCGATGCCGTCCAGGACCGCCTCATGGTGCGCCGCGCCGGGCACCCCGGTCAGGCAGAGCACTGGGGTGGTGATCCCCGCCCGGCGCAGCGCCAGTGCCTCGTGCACGTGGACCACGCCCAGCCACGCGGCCCCGCCGTCCAGCGCGGCCCGGGCCGCCGGGATCATCCCGTGGCCGTACCCGTCGGCCTTGACCACCGCCATCAGCTGCGGGCCGGGGATCCGGCGGCGCAACTCCGCCACGTTGCCGGTGATGGCCGCCAGGTCGATCAGTGCCTCCGCAGGACCCCTCATGGGCCCCCAGTGTGCCAGCCTGGCCGGGCGGCCAGCTCAGCCCCGGCCGGGCAGCCAGCCCCGCCCCGGCCGGGCAGCCAGCCCCGCCCCGGCCGGGCAGCCAGCCCCGCCCCGGCCGGGCGGCCAGCTCAGCCCGCTTGCTGACGTACCCAGCGGATCGCGGCGGGCAGCGCGCCGATCACGTCGGCCGCCGCGATGGGCGCCTCCGGCTGCCCGGCTTCCCCGGCACCGGCCCTGGCTGCCCGGGCCCGGGTGGGGTCGGCCCGGGTGGGGTCGGCCCGAGTGGGGTCGGCCCGCGTGGGCTCGACCGCCGGAGCGGGGCGCTCCCCGGCCCCGGCCGCCGCCTGCCGGGCGGCCAGGCCGTGCAGGTAGGCGGCGGCCGCCGCCGCCTCGGCGGCCCGCAGCCCCTGCGCCAGCAGGGCGCCGGCCAGCCCGGACAGCACGTCCCCCGTGCCGGCCGAGGCCAGCCACGAGGTCCCGGTCGGGTTGACATAGACCGGCATCGCCTCGTCCGGGGAGGCAATCACCGTGGTGGACCCCTTGAGCAGCACGGTCGCGCCGAACTCGGCCGCGGCCCGCCGGGCGTGCTCCAGGCGGCGCGCCTCCACCTCGCCCGGGTCGGCGCCGAGCAGCCGGCCGAGTTCCCCGGCGTGCGGGGTGAGCAGGGTCGGCGCCGCGCGGTCCAGCAGCGACCGGTCGGCGGCCAGCATGGTCAGCCCGTCCGCGTCCACCAGCACCGGCACGTCGCTGGCCAGCACCGCGGCCAGCCGCTCGCGGGCCTCGTCGTCGGTGCCCATGCCCGGCCCGGCCACCCAGGCCTGGACCCGTCCGGCCGCCGGGACGTCCGCCGCGGCCGGGCGGCCCGGCCCGGTCACCGTTATCACCGCCTCCGGCCAGAGGACCCGGACCACGGCCACCGCGTGCTCCGCGGACACCAGCCGGACCATGCCTGCGCCGCCGCGCAGCGCGCCGCCCACCGCTAGCGCCGCGGCGCCGGTGAACCGCTGGCTGCCGGCCACGATCCCGGCCACCCCGCGTCGGTATTTGTCCGATTCCGCGGGCGGCTGGGCCAGCAGCCCGCCCACGTCCGCCGCCTGCAGCGCCAGCGCGTCCGGGGGGTCGAGCAGCGGGCCCAGGCCGATGTCCACCAGCTCCACCACGCCGGCCTGCCCGGCCCCGGGGTCCACCAGCAGGCCGGGCTTTATCGTGCCGAACGTCACCGTCACGTCCGCCTGGATAGCCGTCCCCGCGACGATGCCCGTGTCGGCGTCCACGCCGCTCGGCAGGTCTACGGCCAGCACCACGCCCGGCGACCGCGCCGCCATCTGGGCCAGGGACGCCTGCGGCTCGCGGAGGCCACCCCGGCCGCCGATGCCGAGCAGCCCGTCGAGGATCAGATCGGCGGCGCCGATCGCGTCCCGCACCGCCGGGTCGTCCGCTTTGGCCACCCGGCCGCCCGCCGACCGCAGCGCGGCGGCGCCCGCATCGTGGATCCTGGATCCGGCCTGGACCGCCAGCACCGCGGCGCCGCGCCCGGCCAGCCGGGCGCCCGCGTACAGTGCGTCCCCGCCGTTGTCGCCGCTGCCGGCCAGCACCACCACCCGGGACCCGGTCACCCGGCCGAGCAGCCGCGCGGACACCGACGCCAGCCCGGCCGCCGCCCGCTGCATCAGCGTGCCGGGCGGCAGCTGGTCCATGAGCGCGCGTTCAGCCGTGCGGACCTTGGCCACCTGGTGCGCGTGTCTCATCCCTCAGCCACCACCATCGCGATACTCATCCCGGAATCATGACTGAGCGAGAGGTGCCAGTGGCACACTCCCCGCAAGCTGGCCGCCGCGGCCACGGTGCCGCCGACCACGAGTCCCGGCCGTCCCGCATCGTCCCTGGTCACGAGGACGTCGCACCAGCGCAGCCCGGCCGGGGCGCCGAGCGCCTTGGCGACCGCCTCCTTGGCGGCGAAGCTGGCCGCCAGCGACTCCGGGCGCACGCCGCGTTCGCTCTCGGCGAACAGCCGCCGGCCAGGGCCGGGGTTCGTGACAGGGCCGCCCGGAACCGGGCGACGTCGACGATGTCCACGCCGATCCCGACGATCATTCGTCCAGCCTCCCATGACCGTCTCGCCGGGCCGGCGCGCGGGCCGGGGATCGCCAGCGGGCGCGGGCCACGAAACGCCAGCGGGCGCGGGCCGGGATCGCCAGCGGGCGCGGGCCATAAAGCGTCAGCGGGCGCGGGCCGGCCCCGCGTTGTCAGGCGTGCAGCAGGCAGCGCGGACCGCAGCGGCGCGGTACGCCAGGCCAGCCGCGCTCCACCAGAGCGGCCCCGACCTGCGCCGCAACGTGGCAGGGGTACTCCGTGACGGCAGACCAGCCATAGCGGAAGGTGACCTGCCCGGCCGCGTGGTTCGCGTTGTCCCGGGCTATGTCGCGCCACCTCTCGCCCGCCGGATGAGCCGCCTGGCCGTCCAATTCCACCAGCACGCCGTAGCCCTGGTACGTGACGTCCTGGTACTGACGCCACCCGGCTCGGGAAACCCGGTGCTGGCGGGTGCCGCGCGGCAGCCCGTGCGGCCGCTCCACCCGGCTGACGTACCGGTACTCCAGCAGCGAGTGCACCCCCTCCAGGCCGCCGCTGAGCGCGGCGGACAACTCGGCGCGGAACCGCATCCTGGCCCGCAGCGCCATCGCCGCCGCGATCCGGTCCGGCGCGGTGCGGTTGCTCCCGCAGGCCCGGAACACCCAGCCGAACGCCTCGTCCAGTCCCGGCGACGACGCGGCCAGATCCAGGACGGTCTCCTCGATCCTGGTCCGGGGTGGCGCCTGCCCCGGCAGCCGGGCCGCCGCCACCCGGGCCGAATGGTGCAGCACGACACCGAGAATGGGGGTGACCCGGTGGCCCCGGGCCAGCGTGACATGAATGGCGGGCGTGGGGGACGGGGCGAACCCGTGTAACTCCGCGGCCGTCTGATGGCTGAGCACCGCCTCCCGCCCGGCCCGCAGCAACGCCCCCCACAGCTGGGCCGACCGCGGTACGGGGCCGCTGTACACCGCGTAGACGCCGGGGTGCAGGCGCTGCCAGCGCCCGGTCCGGAGCGCCACGTCAATGCGCTTGTCACTGATGCCGCACTGCCGCGCCTGGGCGCGGGTCACGACACCGGACTGGGCTGCCAGCAGTCTCCGGGCGGTGGCATGGGAAACGGGCGTCATGCCGCCAGCCCATCGCGCCGCCGTCCCCCCGGCAACTACAGAATCCCCTTCTGGGGATATCCCGCCCAGCAATCCCCTTCTGGGGATATCCCGTTCCGGCACACCTCCTTCTGGGGATATCCCGTTCCGGCACACCTCCTTCTGGCGATAAGCCGGGGGTGGAGCGGCCCCGGGGACCCGCGCTGGGCTTGAATCCATGAGCGGTGTGCATTACCCCCCTCACCGGGGGGGTAATGCACACCGCTGATTGATCGGCTACTCGACGGTGACGGACTTGGCCAGGTTGCGGGGCTGATCCACGTCGTGGCCCTTGGCGGTGGCCAGTTCACAGGCGAACGCCTGGAGCGGGACCGTGGTGACCAGCGGCTGGAGCAGGGTCGGGACCGCCGGGACCTCGATCAGGGTGTCGGCGTACGGCTTGACCTCGGTGTCGCCCTCTTCGGCGATCACGATGACCCGTGCCCCGCGGGCCCGGATCTCCTGAATGTTCGAGACGATCTTGTCGTGCAGCACCCGGCGCTCCTGCGGCGGCACCACCACCACAACCGGCAGGCCGTCATCGATCAGCGCGATCGGGCCGTGCTTGAGCTCACCGGCGGCGAAGCCCTCGGCGTGCATGTAAGCGAGTTCCTTGAGCTTGAGCGCGCCTTCCAGGGCGACCGGGTAGCCGACGTGGCGGCCGAGGAACAGCACGCAGCGCTCCGCGGCCAGCTCGCGGGCCAGCGCGCGGACCGGCTGCATCGTGTCCAGCACCCGGTCAACCTCGGCGGGCATCTGGGCCAGCTGGCGGATGTCGGCGCTGATCTCGCCCGGGAACTTGGTGCCGCGGATCTGGGCCAGGTACAGCGCCACCAGATAGCAGGCCACGAGCTGGGTGAGGAAGGCCTTGGTCGAGGCCACCGCGATCTCCGGGCCCGCGTGGGTGTACACGACCGCGTCACATTCCCGGGGAATGGAGGAGCCGTTCACGTTGCAGATGCCGAGCACCCGGGACTGCTGTTCCCGGGCGTGCCGGACGGCCATCAGGGTGTCCATCGTCTCGCCGGACTGGGAGATCGCGATGACCAGCGTGGTCCGGGTCAGGATCGGGTCCCGGTAGCGGAACTCGCTGGCCAGCTCGACCTCGCAGGGGATCCGGGACCAGTGCTCGATGGCGTATTTGGCGATCATCCCCGCGTGGTACGCGGTCCCGCAGGCGACGATAACGATCTTGTCGATGCGGCGCAGCTCGGCGGCGTCCAGCCGGACCTCGTCCAGCGCGAGGAGACCGTCCGGGCCGATCCGGCCGAGCAGCGTATCGGCCACGGCCCGGGGCTGCTCGGCGATCTCCTTGAGCATGAAGTAGTCGTAACCGGCCTTCTCCGCGGCGGAAACGTCCCAGTTCACGTGGTACTCGGTGACGGCGGCCGGGGTGCCGTCGAAGCCGGTCACGGTCACCCTGTCGGCCCGCACCTCGGCCACCTGATCCTGCCCGAGCTCCACCGCTTCCCGGGTGTAGGCGATGAACGCGGCCACGTCACTGGCCAGGAAGTTCTCTCCGTCACCGCGGCCGATGACGAGCGGTGAGTTGCGCCGGGCGCCCACCACGGCGCCCGAATCCCGGGCATCCACCGCGACCAGGGTGAACGCTCCGTCCAGGCGGAGGCAGACACGGCGCATGGCCGCCGCCGGTGCACCTGGAACGACCGTGCCGGTGACCGGTCCGCACCGGGCCGCCATTTCCTCTTCGAGCAGATGGGCAACGACTTCGGTGTCGGTGTCCGAGCGGAGCTGGTGGCGGTCGGCCAGTTCGCGGCGCAGCGCGGCGAAGTTCTCGATGATGCCGTTGTGCACCACGGCCAGCTGGCTGGCGCAGTCCAGCTGGGGATGGGCGTTGGGGTCGTTCGGCGGCCCGTGGGTGGCCCACCGGGTGTGGCCGAGACCCACCGTGCCCGGCCAGCCGGGCTGGCCGCCGAGCGCCGCGATCAGGTTGCCGAGCTTCCCAGCCCGCTTCTCGCACACCAGCGCCCCGTCGCCGGCCAGCACCGCCACCCCGGCGGAGTCATAGCCGCGGTACTCCAGGCGGCGCAGTCCCGCCAGGACCACGTCCAGCGCCGGCCGATGGCCGGCGTATCCCACGATGCCGCACATCCGGGCAGCGTAACGTCAGCCGGCCGCCCGGACCGCCGCGGCCAGCCGATCCGCCACCTGGTGCGCCTGCCCGGCGTCCACCGCCTCGACCATGACCCGGACGGCGGGCTCGGTGCCGCTGGGCCGCACCAGCACCCGCCCGGACGAGCCAAGTTGCTGCTCGGCTGCGGCAACTGCCGCAGCCATGTCGGCCGAGGCGGCCACCTGGGCCTTGTTGACATCCGGCACGTTGACCAGCACCTGCGGGTACCTGGTCATCACCGCCGCCACCTCGGACAGCGGCAGGGCCTGCCGGGCGGCCGTCGCGAGCAACTGCAGCGCGGTCAGCAGCCCGTCGCCGGTGGTTGCGTGGTCGAGCATGATGATGTGCCCGGACTGCTCCCCGCCAAGGGTGTAGTGACCGGCCCGCATCGCCTCCAGCACGTACCGGTCGCCCACCGCGGTCTCGACGACGGTGATCCCGGCGTCCTTCATGGCGTTCTTGAACCCGAGATTGGACATCACGGTGCTGACCACCGTGTTGCCCGGCAGGCGGCCCTGGCCGGCCAGGGCGAGCGCGAGCACGGCCAGGATTTGGTCCCCATCGATGATCTGGCCGTCGCTTCCCACCGCCAGGCACCGATCGGCGTCGCCGTCGTGCGCGATGCCGGCGTCGGCCCCGCGCTGGGTCACCTCCGCCGCCAGGGTTTCCAGGTGGGTGGACCCGCACCCGGTATTGATGTTCAGCCCGTCGGGCTCCGCGCCGATGGCGATCACCTTGGCACCGGCCATCCGGAGCAGCCGCGGCGCGAAGGCCGAGGCCGCCCCGTGCGCGCAGTCCACGACCACGGTCAGCCCGGCCAGCGGGGCCGCCGACTGGGCGGGCTGGTCACCGTTGGCCCCGGTCACCGAGGCGAGCAGGTGGTCCAGGTAACGGTCACGCTCGGGGCCCGCATCCGTCACCCGGCCGAACCCGGCGGCCGGTGGCTGGGCCGGCTGGTCACCCTGCCGGCCCAGCTGCGCCTCGATCTCGTCTTCGACCGCATCCGGGAGCTTGAAACCGCCGTGGCCGAACAGCTTGATCCCGTTGTCCGGCGCCGGGTTGTGGCTGGCGGACAGCACCACCCCGAGGACAGCCCCGAGGTCCCGGGTCAGGAAGGCCACCCCGGGGGTCGGGATCACGCCCAGCCGGAGCACGTCCACGCCGGCGCTGGCCAGGCCGGCCACCACGGCCGCCTCCAGGAACTCACCGGACGCCCGGGAGTCCCGGCCGACCAGCGCGAGCGGCCGGCGCCCGGCGTGGGCAGCCGTGTCAAAGGCGCCGGTGTCGCGGAGCACCGCCGCGGCCGCGCTGGCCACGTTCATGGCCAGCTGGCCGGTCAGGTCGGCACCTGCTACCCCCCGGACACCATCGGTTCCAAACAGCCGGACCATGGTCAAACCAGCTCCCCCGGTCATCTCGTCGGTGCGGAAAGCCAAGCAGATTGTCCGGGGGTTCGGGGCCCAGACCCATGGGCCCCGTGATCAGCGCTTGGAGTACTGAGGTGCCTTGCGTGCCTTCTTGAGGCCGTACTTCTTGCGCTCCTTGACCCGGGGATCCCGGGTCAGGAAGCCAGCCCGCTTGAGGGTGACCCGGTTCTCCGGGTCGACCAGAGTGAGCGCCCGGGCGATGCCGAGCCGCAGCGCTCCCGCCTGGCCGGTGACTCCGCCGCCGGTGATGCGCGCGATCACGTCGAACTGGTTCTCCGCGCCAAGGCTCACGAACGGCTCGCTGATGAGCTGCTGGTGGACCTTGTTCGGGAAGAACTCCTCGAGGGTGCGGTCGTTGATCCGCCACTGCCCCGAACCGGGGGCGATGCGCACCCGGGCGATCGCTTCCTTGCGGCGTCCGGTGCCGAGCGCGCTGCCGGTCACTATAGGCCGGCGTGCTGACTGGCGCTCTCCGGCCTCGGGGGCCGTCTCGGTGGTGTACTCCGACACGTGCTCCCCGGCGTCTTCCGCCGTTTCCACGCTGTCGCCCGCTTCGAGCGTCTGCGTGTCAGTGGACTCGGCCACGGTTCCTTCCTCGTACTTCCTATTCGGTTCTGCTCAGTGCGCCGGACCGGCAGCCCTGGCGGGCCCCCGCAGGCCAGCTGGGTCAGCGGCCACCAGTGTTGCTGGCCGGGTCGTACTGCGCTACCTGCGTGATCTCGAAGGGCGCGGGCTGCTGCGCCTGGTGCGGGTGGTCCGGGCCGGCATAGACCTTGAGCTTGCGCAGCATGCTGCGGCCCAGGGAATTCTTCGGCAGCATGCCGCGGACCGCCTTCTCGATCACTCGCTCCGGGTGCCGCTCCAGCAGATCCCGGTAGCCCACCGAGCGCAGGCCGCCCGGGTAGCCGGAGTGCCGGTAGGCCCGCTTCTGCTCCAGCTTGCGGCCGCTCAGCGCCACCTTCTCGGCGTTGATCACAATCACGAAATCGCCCGTGTCGATGTGCGGCGCGAAGATCGGCTTGTGCTTGCCGCGGAGAAGGATCGCCGCATGGCTGGCCAGGCGGCCCAGGACCACATCGGAGGCGTCGATGACATGCCACTGCTGCTGGATGTCGCCGGCCTTGGGGCTGAATGTGCGCACAGTCGTAAGCCTTCGTGTGGTGAGACCTGATCCTTGGCTCCGTACCGGGGGTGATCCTCCGGGTACGGGGTCCGCCGCATCCGCTAACCGCGTGACCAGCCTTGCCGAGCAGGCACCGCGGACATGCAGACGCACATGGACGTCCACGTAGGATACCGGCCCCGGCTGGCAGCGGTCAAAATGAGCGATCCGCAGTGGGGCACCGCGCTGCCCACCCCGCCCGGGCAGCGTGCCCGGGCGGTCCGCCCAGCCGACTCCGGCGGCCCGGCCGACAGGGCCCTGGACAGCGAAAATCCCTGTCCAGCCAAGCTTAGCGGGAGAGCAACGATACGCTCGCCGCATGGGCTATCCGGGTGATGAGGGCATGGCCCGGCCGGACAGCCGAGCGGGCGCGCGGCCCCACCACGGTACGCCGTGGGCTGAACCGGCTGCCGAGGACGATACCGGGCTGTCCCGGGATACGCCGCGAGACGCGGACGGGTCCTGGGTTGGCGCCAGTTACCGCGGCCGGTCGTGGCCAGCGGGCACAGCTCCCGGGCCGGGGAGCACCGGGGCCAGCCCCACCCAGACCGGGCGGCCAGCGGGCAGCACAGCACCGCCCCCCACCCAGACCGGGTGGCCGGCCAACGTCTCCGGGCCGTCCCCCACCGCCGCAGGGTGGCCGGGGCCGGACGACGACCGGCCCGCACCGGCTGGCAGCTGGACTGCGCAGCCAGGCAGGCTTGACCGGAGCGGACGATCCGCCGCACGAACGGCCTGCGGGCCAGGCAGCGCCGCCGTCCCCGGCAGCGGGCAGTGCGGGCAGCCCGGGCAGTGATGTATGGCAGCGCCGCCCGGCCGGCGGGGACGTGTGGACCCGCCCGGCTGCCGCGGAGAGCAGCATCGCCGGCCGCCGGCCGCTGGCCGGCACCGGGGACGTGCTCCGGCCTTCTGCCCCGGGAACCGGCGCGTGGAGTTCCTCCGTCGGCCCAGGGAGCACCCCCGGCCCGGCAACCGTCGGCGGAGGCACCGGATGGGGCACCGCGGCCGGGGCGGGAAATCCGGCCCAGGACGCCGGGCCTGCTCCGGGCGAGGACGCGGGGGCTGGCCGGGGCTATGACGCGGGGGTCGGCCGGGAGTATGACGCTGGGGCCGGCCGGGGCTATAGCGCCAGGGAAACGGGCACCGGACCCGGGGCCGATGTCTGGGGCGCGGCACCGTCCCAGGCTGAGAGGCGCGGCGACGGCCAGCCGGGCCCGGTCCGTGGGAGGCCCGGCGACGCCAACGCCGGGTCGGCCAATGCTGGGCCGCCCACGACGTCGCCGCGCCGCGCCGGATCCCCGGCCCCGGCACCCGGCCCGGGCAATTCCGGATCCGGGCCGATCGGACCGGGCCCGGGCAGCCCGGGAGCCGGCCGCCCCGAGCCTGGCAGCGCCAGTTCCGGCCCGGGCCCCCGCAGCTCCGGCTCGCCGAACTCCGGTTCCTGGAGCCCGGGCCCGCGCCCGACAGATACCAGCGGTGCAGGCTCGGCCTTCGCCGGAATGGCCTGGAGCTCCAGCGGAACGCGCCCGGACTCCAGCGCAACGCGCCCAGCCTCCAGCGCAACGGCCCCAGAGTTCAGCGGGACGCGCCCAGCCTCCAGCGCAACGGCCCCAGAGTTCAGCGGAACGCGCCCAGCCTCCAGCGCAACGGCCCCGGGGTTCAGCGGAACGCGCCCAGGCTCCCGTGGAACGGCCGCAGGCTCCCGTGGAACCGGCCCGGGTCCCCACGGCCTGAGCCCAGGCTCCCGTGGAACGGGCCCGGGCAGCACGGGACGACCCGCCGTAGGCGTGGGCACGGGCCGCAGCAACACGGCCGCCGGGGGTTCACTGTGGCGGGCCGGGGCGTTCCGGACCGGGGGCCCGGGCGGGCACGGCCCGGTTCGCGGCTACCCGCCCGCGCCGGGCGCACCCGACCCGGTGTACCCACCCGGCCAGTTCTCCCCGTGGAACTCCCCCGCACTGCGGAACGCCCGGTCGGCCAGCCACGGTGCGCCCGGAACGGCCGCCGTGGCCGATGCGCCGGAGCCGGACTACTCGATGCTCGCGGTGAGCGATCCCGCCGCCGACGCCACTGCCACCCAGACCTGGTCGGTGCTGGACGGGGCGGACCTGGCCGGCGAGTGGACCAGACCGCGCCAGGACGACGGAGCCGCCGCCGGGACGGGAACGGGGTACGGCCCCGCGAACAGCACACTGGACCGGACCGGCGAGGCGTTCGGCCCGGCGGGCAGCGTACTGGGCCCGGCCAGCCGGGCAGGCGGGGTGGCTGAGGCCGGGACAGCCGGCTACGCGGCAGTGGCCGGCTACCCGGCGCCCGGCGGCCCGCCGGGAACCGATCCCGGTCAGCCCCGGCCCGGTGGACGGCTGGCGGCCCGGCGCGGCCGGCAGACAGCCGAGGCCAGGCAGGCGGCCGGGCCGGGGACCGCGGACCCGGGAACAGCCGGGCCGGGGACCGCGGACCCAGGAACAGCCGGGCCGGGCGAACGCCCGGCGCGCTGGGCGGCGGACCGGGGTGCCGGGGCGTCGCCTGGCGTCGATGAAGAAGCCGCCGCGACGTCCGCGGTCGGCCTCCGCTGGGGGGCCGGGGCGGCCGACCAGGGCACCCGGCTGGACGGCACTGGACACGACGGCACCGCGCAGGACAGCACCGCACTGGACCGGACGGGGCCGGGCCGCGGACGGGCAGCGGCGCGCGGGCGCACCCCGGGCAAGCCCCGCAAGCCCCGCAAACCGGCCAGCCGGGCCCGCATGTGGTTGATGCCTGTGGTCATGGTGGTGATCGTGGTGGTGCTGATCACGGCCGCCTATGTCTACTTCGTGAAGGGCCGGGTGAACGCGTCCGGCACCGCCCCCACCCGGAAGCCGGCCGCGGCTGGCAGCCCGTCGCCCACTCTCGGGCCGTGGAAGCACATCACCACCCGGGCCGAGGATCGGGCGCCGCTCGCCCTGACCGAGCTGTTCCCGGCCCAGTACCCGGCCAGTGGGGCCACCGTCAAGCGGACCGTCGAGCAGGCCAAGCCGAACTGCCCCCGGTGGGTGCTGGGAGCCAAGCTCCAGGCCGCGGTACGCAAGGCGAAATGCACCCAGGTGCTGCGGGCCAGCTACCTCTCCGCCGGCCAGAAGATCATGGCTACCATCGGCGTGCTCAACCTGGCGGATGTCACGGGGGCACAGCAGGCTGGCCAGGCGACCGGGGCAACCGCGTTCATCAAGCAGCTGCCCGGGCCAGCCGGCCCCACCCGCCACCTGAACCAGGGCACCGGCTTGGAGGAAGCGCAGATCAAGGGGCATTACCTGATCCTGACCTGGGCCGAATTCACCAATCTCAAGGCACCGGCCAACGCCGGGCAGCGGGCGCAGCTGGACGCGTTCTCCCGCAGTCTCGTGGGTGCCACCGCGAACATCAGCCTGACCAGCCGGATGCTGTTCGGCAAACCACAAACGCCGTGAGACGGCCCAGCATGGCGCCGTACCGGCTGGCCTAGCCGCGGCTAGGCCGGCCGGTACGGCGCACCAGGGAGCGTGCGCAGCCGCCGGGTAGCCTGCGCCCGCGCGGCCAGCTGCCCGGGCGGCGGGTAGCCGACCTCCTCCAGGCAGAGACCGTGCGGGGGCACCACCGGCACGCCGGGGTCACGGCCCCCGGCGTGCAGTACCCGGGCCGGCCAGTCCGGGGGCCGGGCGCCCGCGCCGACCCGTAGCAGGGCCCCGGCCAGCGCGCGCACCATCGAGTGGCAGAACGCGTCGGCCACCACCGTGCCGACCACCACCGACGGTGAACCGGGGGAACCCGGTTCCCGGGCCCAGGACAGCCGCAGCAGCTCCCGCACCGTGCTGGCTCCCGCCCGGCGCCGGCAGAAGGCGGCGAAGTCGTGCTCGCCGAGCAGCCGGGCGGCAGCCGCGTTCATCGCGGCCACGTCGAGCGGGTGGCGGTAGCGGAGGGTGTCACCGCGCCGCAGCGGATCGGGGCCGGCCGGGTCGTCGCAGACCCGGTAGCTGTACCGGCGGAACAATGCGGAGAACCGGGCGTCGAACCCGTCGGGGGCCACCCCGATCCCGCCGACCCGGACATCTGGCGGCAGCACGCCCGCCAGCCGGCGCGCCGTGCCGTCGGCGGCCGCCGGCCAGTGGCCGGCCGGCACGTCGGCGTGGGCGACCTGGCCGCGGGCGTGCACCCCGGCGTCGGTCCGCCCGGCGACGGTCAGCGCGGCCGGGCCGTCCAGCCGGAGCACCCGGCCGAGGGCGTCCTCCACCACCTGCTGCACGGTGCGCCGCCCGGGCTGCCGCGCCCACCCGGAGAACCCGCCGCCGTCGTAGCCCAGGTCGAGCCGCAGCCGGCACAGCCGCGCCACAGGGTCGCCGGGCGACCCGCCAGGCCCCGCCGGCGACCCGCCAGGCCCCGCCGGCGACCCGCCAGGCCCCGCCGGCGACCCGCCCGGCCCGCCGGGAGCGGCCAGCGACCCGCCCGGCTCAGCGGGAAACGAACCGGGCTCAGCGGGAAACGAACCGGCCCCAGCCCCAGCGACCATCGCCTGGGCTGGGGCCGGTTCCCCTGCTCTCGTGCCGGACGCGGTCAGCTCTCCGCCGACCCGGCGTCCCCGGCGTCCGCGGCCTCGTCAGCCGCCTCGGCGTCCGCCGAGCCATCAGTCTCGGCGTCGGCCGCCTCGGCGTCCGCCGCGCCGTCCGCGACCTCAGCGTCCACGACCTCAGCGTCCACGACCTCAGCGTCCGCCGCCTCGGCGGCCACCGCCGACTCAGCCTCGGCGTCAGCCTCGGCCTCCGCTGCCGCCGTCGGCCGGGCCGGGCGAGCGGCGGGCTGGGCCCGGCGGGCCCGGCGCCGCCGGGATGGCCGGGCCTCGGCCTCGTCCGGGATCAGCTCGATCACCGCGAGCGGGGCGTTGTCGCCCTTCCGCGGGCCGATCTTGGTGATCCGGGTGTACCCGCCGTCCCGGGCCGCGAACTGCGGCCCGATCTCGGTGAACAACGTGTGCACCACGCTCTTGTCGCCGACCACGGTGAGCACCCGGCGCCGGGCGTGCAGGTCACCCCGCTTCGCGAAGGTGATCAGCCGCTCGGCGTACGGCCGGAGCCGGCGCGCCCTGGCCTCGGTCGTGGTGATCTTGCCGTGCTCGAACAGGGCCGTGGCCAGGTTCGCCAGCAGGTGCCGCTGGTGGGCGGCACTGCCACCCAGCCGCGCCCCCTTGGTGGGCGTGGGCATCGGAACGTTCTCCTTGGTCGGGTACTACCGGGGACGGTCGGCCCGGGGTGCTACCGGGCAGGCCGGATCCCGTCAGTACTGCTCGGTCTCGACGTAGCTGTCGTCGTCGTCCGCGCCGTAGTTGTCGGCCGCGGTGCCCGGGTCGAACCCGGGCGGGGAGTCCTTGAGCGCGAGGCCCATGTCGACCAGCTTCTGCTTGACTTCCTCGATCGACTTCGCGCCGAAGTTGCGGATGTCCAGCAGGTCCTGCTCGCTGCGAGCGACGAGTTCGCCCACGGTGTGGATGCCCTCGCGCTTGAGGCAGTTGTACGAGCGGACCGTGAGGTTCAGCTCCTCGATCGGCAGGGCCAGATCGGCGGCGAGCGCAGCGTCCGTCGGCGACGGGCCGATGTCGATGCCCTCCGCCTCCACGTTCAGCTCGCGCGCCAGGCCGAACAGTTCGACGAGGGTCTTGCCCGCGCTGGCCACCGCGTCGCGGGGGCGCATCGACGGCTTGGTCTCCACGTCGAGGATGAGCTTGTCGAAGTCGGTCCGCTGCTCGACCCGGGTCGCCTCGACCTTGTAGGTGACCCGCATCACCGGCGAGTAGATCGAGTCGATCGGGATCCGGCCGATCTCCTGGCCGGGCTGCTTGTTCTGCGCGGCCGAGACGTAGCCGCGGCCCCGCTCGACCGTCAGCTCCATCTCCAGCTTGCCCTTGGCGTTCAGCGTGGCGATGTGCAGGTCGGGGTTGTGCACCTCGACGCCGGCCGGCGGCGCGATGTCGGCCGCGGTCACCTCGCCGGGACCCTGCTTGCGCAGGTACATCACCACCGGCTCGTCCTGCTCGGAGGAGACCACCAGTTCCTTGAGGTTGAGGATGATGTCGGTGACATCCTCCTGGACCCCGGGCACGGTGGAGAACTCGTGCAGCACTCCCTCGATCCGGATGCTGGTCACCGCGGCCCCGGGGATCGAGGACAGCAGCGTACGGCGCAGCGAGTTCCCGATCGTGTACCCGAAACCCGGCTCCAGGGGCTCGATGACGAACCGGGACCGGAAGTCGCCGGCCTGTTCTTCGGTGAGCGTGGGACGCTGGGCGATGAGCATTTCCTACCCCTTTCCGCGACGCCCGCTATATGACGCCGCGATCCTTACGCGGGTGGCCCGTTCGCCGGGCCGGGCAGCGCCCGGGCCGGCCAGGTGGGCCGGGCCTGTGGCGGCCCGCCGCCGCAGCGGTGGGCCGGCCAGGCTTACTTCGAGTAGTACTCGACGATGAGCTGTTCCTGGACCTGGGTGTCGATCTGGGCCCGGGACGGCAGCGAGTGGATGAGGATCCGCATGTTGTCCGGGATGACCTCCATCCAGGCCGGCGTCGGCCGCTCCCCGGCCTCGGCCACCGCGACCAGCATCGGGGTCATCTCGCGGGACTTCGGCCGCACCTCGATGATGTCGTTCTCGGTCACCCGGTAGGACGGGATGTCCACCTTCCGCCCGTTGACGGTGAAGTGCCCGTGCCGCACCAGCTGGCGGGCCATGTCCCGGCTCTTGGCGAAACCGGCCCGGTACACCACGTTGTCCAGCCGGCTTTCCAGGATCTGCAGCAGGTTCTCGCCGGTCATCCCGCGCTTGCGGGTGGCCTCCTGGTAGTACCCGTGGAACTGCCGCTCCAGGATGCCGTACATCCGGCGGGCCTTCTGCTTCTCCCGGACCTGCAGCAGGTACTCGCTCTCCTTCGGCCGGTTTCGGCCGTGCTCACCCGGTGGGTAGGGCCGGATCTCGATCGGGCACTTCGGCGAATCGCACTTCGCACCCTTGAGGAAGAGCTTCATCTTCTCGCGGCGGCACAGCTTGCAGTCCGCGCCCGTGTAACGCGCCATCTTTTCGCTAACTCCCTCAGACCCGGCGCCGCTTGGGCGGGCGGCAGCCATTGTGCGGAACCGGGGTGACGTCCTGGATGGACCCGACCTCCAGGCCGGTGGCCTGCAGCGACCGGATGGCGGTCTCCCGCCCGGACCCGGGGCCCTTGACGAATACGTCCACCTTGCGCATCCCATGTTCCATGGCGCGCCGGGCCGCGGCTTCCGCCGCCATCTGCGCGGCGAACGGGGTGGACTTGCGGGAACCCTTGAAACCGACCTGGCCGGAGGACGCCCACGAGATGACGTTCCCCACGGGGTCGGTGATCGAGACGATGGTGTTGTTGAACGTGCTCCTGATGTGGGCGTGCCCGTGAGCGACGTTCTTCCGTTCCTTGCGGCGCACCTTCTTCGTGGTGGCCGTACGGCTCCTTGGCGGCATCTGCTTCCTGTTCGGTGAGGTCGTCGATCCGCGACGCGGCTGGCGTCAGGCGTCCCGCGGGGCGCGGACTACTTCTTGCCGGCCTTCTTCTTGCCGGCCACGGTCTTCTTGCGGCCCTTACGGGTGCGGGCGTTGGTCTGGGTGCGCTGGCCGTGCACCGGGAGACCGCGGCGGTGCCGGATGCCCTGGTAGCACCCGATCTCGATCTTGCGGCGGATGTCGGCCTGCACCTCGCGGCGCAGGTCACCCTCGACCTTGTAGGTCGCCTCGATCCAGTCGCGCAGCCGGACCAGATCGTCGTCGCCGAGTTCGTGCACCCGGCGGTCACCACTGATGCCAGTGGCGGTCAGGGTCTCCAGGGCGCGGGTATGCCCGACCCCGTAGATATACGTGAGAGCAACCTCCAGCCGCTTATCGCGGGGGAGGTCGACGCCAACGAGACGTGCCATGGGCGGGTCCTTCTCCTTACAGTCGCGGAGGTCATACGGACCGCCCCCGGCCCCGCCCGGGCCGGGCCCCGGCCTCCGTCCGGGGGTGGCCTGGCGGCCGGCCGGTCAGCCGGCCGCAGGCTGCGGTTCGCCTAACTTGTCGGGCGCCCAGGAGCGCCCACACCGGGGCTCAGCCCTGGCGCTGCTTGTGCCGCGGGTCGGAGCAGATGACCATCACGCGGCCATGCCGCCGGATCACCCGGCACTTGCTGCAGATCTTCTTCACGCTCGGCTTGACCTTCATCGTGGCCTCCTCCGGCACTCGGGCGCCGTTGCCGGCGCCGGTTCGTCACTTGTACCGGTAGACAATCCGGCCGCGGCTCAGGTCGTATGGGCTCAGCTCAACGACAACCCGGTCGTCCGGCAGGATGCGGATGTAATGCATCCGCATCTTCCCGCTGATGTGGGCGAGAACCTTGTGCCCATTGTCTAGCTCCACCCGGAAGAAGGCATTGGGAAGTGACTCGATGATCCTGCCCTCGATCTCGATGGCGCCGTCCTTCTTGGGCATGTCCTCCGCGCTTCGCTGTCAGGCCCGCCGCGCTCGCCGCTGCTCACGCGGGCAGGCAGGTGTTGTCTACATTGTGTCGTGGCGCGTCCCGGGACTGTGCCGCACCGGGATGCTGGTGGTACCCGTACCCACGAGGCATCGGCAAAAGCCAGCACAGCGCAACTCGCGAGCCGCAGCAGAGTCTACGCGACCCCGCCGTACTTTGCGAACCGAGGGCGGGCGCAAATAATTCCCCTCCAGCTTAACGTCCCGTCCGCCCGGCTGCCCGCCGGTCAGCCCGCCGCGGGGGCCGTTATGTGCCGGGGGCCGGGTCAGCGGGGCGGACGCGACCAGGGCAGCGGGGGGTGACCGGGCCGGCCGGGCCGTAGCGAGGCAGCCGGCAGCTGATACGGGTCGATAGCGGGGAGATCGGCCATCAGCTCGTCCAATTCGCCCAGGGTTTTGGCGGCGTAAGCGGCGTCGAGCCGTTCGGCGAATTCCTCCGCGGTCAGCCGCCCGGCCGCATGATGTTCCTGAAGCAGGGCGGCGGTGCGGTCCCGGTCCACGTCCGAAGCACGGATCTTGGGGTCGCTGGGCATCGGGCCTCCCTCAGGTCTAGGCGGCGGTACGGGGGTCGGCGAACCGGGCGAAGCCCGCCGCCCCACCGTCGGCGGCGGTGAGCACCCAGGGGCCATCGGCGGTGATCGCCACGGTGTGCTCGAAGTGCGCGGCCCGGTGGCCGCCGGCGCTGCGCACCGTCCACCCGTCGGCGTCCAGCACGGTCTCCGGGCTGCCCGCCGTCAGCAGCGGCTCGACGGCCAGCGCCATCCCGGCGGCCAGCACCGGGCCGCGGCCGGGACGGCCCTGGTTGTGCACCGGCGGTTCCATGTGCATCTCGCTGCCGATGAAGTGGCCGACGTAGTCCTCGACGATCCCGTACCCGGGCCCGGCGGCCCGGGCCGACTGCTCCACCGCGTGCGAGATGTCGGTCAGCCGGGCCCCGGGGCGGGCCTGGGCCAGCCCGTGCCACAGCGCCTGCTCGCAGGCCTGCAGCAGCCGTGCCTGCCCGGCGGGCAGCTCCCCGATCCCGAGGCTCAGCGCCGCGTCCGCGTGCCACCCGTCCACGATCGCGCCGCAGTCGATGGACAGCAGGTCCCCCTCCCGCAGCCGGCGGCCCGCGGCCGGGATGCCGTGCACCACCTCGTCGTTCACCGACGTGCAGATCGTCGCCGGGTAGCCGTGGTAGCCCAGGAACGAGGGCAGCGCCCCGGCGGCCGCGATGACCTCGCGGGCGACGCCGTCCAGGTCGGCGGTGCTCACTCCCGGGGCGGCCGCGCCCGCGGCCGCCCGCAGCGCGGCCGCCACCACCAGCCCGGCCGCGCGCATCGCCGCGAACTGCGCCGGGGTCTTCAGCTCGATGTCCGGCTCAGGCCTCCGCCACATGCCGCCCTCCATCCCCCTCAACCGTACCTGGGGCGGGCTCAGCGGATGAAGCGGCGGAGGGATGACAGGGCGCGCTCGGTGATCTCCTCCACCGGTCCGGTGGCGTCGATGCCGAGCAGGATGCCCTCGTCGGCGTAGAAGGCGATCAGCGGGGAGGTCTGCTCCTGGTACACCTCGATCCGGTGCCGGATGGTCTCCTCACGGTCGTCGTCCCGCTGGAACAGGTCCCCGCCGCAGTCGTCGCAGTGCTCCCAGCGGGCCGGCGGGTCGAACAGCACGTGCCAGACCCGGCCGCAGCGGCGGCAGGTGCGGCGGCCGGACAGCCGCCGCACCACCTCGTCGTCGTCCACGACCAGTTCCAGCACCACGTCCAGCCGGGTGTCCCAGCCCGCCAGCATCTTCTTGAGCGTCTCGGCCTGCGGCACGGTCCGCGGGAAGCCGTCGAGCAGGAACCCGGACTGCGCGTCGTCCTCCTGCAGCCGGTCGGTGACCATGGCGATCGTCACCTCGTCCGGCACCAGGTCGCCGCGCTCCATGAACGCCTGGGCGCGGCGGCCGAGCGCGGTGCCCTGACTCACGTTGCTGCGGAAGATGTCACCTGTCGAAATCTTCGGGATGGACAGGTGCGACGCGACGAACTGGGCCTGTGTCCCCTTGCCCGCACCGGGGGGCCCGACGA
This sequence comes from uncultured Actinomycetes bacterium, assembly GCA_963837515.1. Lineage (GTDB taxonomy): Bacteria > Actinomycetota > Actinomycetes > Streptosporangiales > Streptosporangiaceae > RYN-230. Next base: position 378,178 of record CAWINT010000002.1, on the reverse strand, counting down.
GGACGACGCGCACTACCGCAGGAAGCCCTCATAGTTGCGCTGCTGCAGCTGGCTCTCGATCTGCTTCACCGTGTCCAGACCCACTCCCACCACGATCAGGATGCTGGTACCACCGAACGGGAACTGGGCGCCCACGCCGAGCAGCGCGAAGGCCACCATCGGCAGCAGCGCGATCAGTCCCAGGTACAGCGAGCCGGGTGCGGTCAGCCGGGAGAGCACGTAGCTGAGGTACTGCGCGGTCGGCCGGCCGGGCCGGATCCCGGGGATGAACCCGCCGTACTTCTTCATGTTGTCGGCGACTTCGGTCGGGTTGAAGGTGATCGACACGTAAAAGTACGTGAAGAAGATGATTAGGACGAAGAATAGCCCCATGTACAGCGCCGAGTCCCCGATCCCGTTGGCCGAGTTGCCCAGCTCGTTGTTGATGAAGGTGACCCAGCGCGACGGGTGGGCCTTGTTGCCAAACAGCGACGCGATCAGGATCGGGATGTACAGCAGCGACGAGGCGAAAATGACCGGGATGACCCCGGCCTGGTTCACCTTCAGCGGGATGTAGGTGGACGTGCCGCCGTACATCTTGCGGCCCACCATCCGCTTGGCGTACTGGACCGGGATCCGCCGCTGGGCCTGCTCCATGAACACCACGAAGGCGACGATCGCGATCCCGACGGCCAGCACCACCACCAGGACGAAGATGCTCTTCTGCCGGTAGACGGCGACGAAGTAGCCGACCATCTGGGAGACGACCGTGGTGAAGATCAGCACGGACATCCCGTTGCCGACGCCGCGGTCGGTGATCAGCTCACCCAGCCACATGATGACCGCGGTGCCGGCGGTCATGCAGATGACCATGGTGGTGATGGTGAATACCGAGTCGTTGGGGATCAGCTGCTTGGTGCAGCCGGAGAACAGGTTGCCCGACCGGGCCAGCGCGACGATGCCGGTGGACTGCAGGATGGCCAGGCCCACGGTCAGGTACCGGGTGTACTGGGTGATCTTCTGCTGGCCGGCCTGGCCCTCCTGGCGCAGCGTCTCCAGCCGCGGGATGACCACCGCCAGCAACTGCAGGATGATGCTCGCCGTGATGTAGGGCATGATGCCGAGCGCGAACACCGACAGCCTCAGCAATGCGCCACCGCTGAACAGGTTCACCAGCTGATAGACGCCGGCCGCGCTGCTCTTGCTCTCCAGGCCGGTGCAGAACCGGACGGCCTTCTCGGAGATGCCCGGCGTGGGCACCGCCGCGCCGAACCGGAACAGCGCCAGGATCCCCAGCGTGAACAGCAGCTTCTTGCGCAGGTCAGGCGTCCGGAAAGCCCGGACGAACGCGGTCAGCATGCGCAGTCCTCAACGTGATCGGTCAACGGGGCAGGGCCGCGCCCTCCCGGGGGGTGGCAACAGCAGCTGGTGCGCCGCAGTGTAACGCGTCCGCGCCGTGGTGACAGCCCCCCGCGGTGGGGGACGGTCACCGTGCGCTGCTGCCGTATGGACAACGAGCCACGGCTCACGGCCGTGCCCGGGGACAGGCTCACAGCTGAGTGACGGTCCCCCCGGCCGCGGTGATCTTCTCACGGGCCGACGCGGAGAACGCGTGCGCGGACACCTGCAGGGCCACCCCCGGGTCGCCCTTGCCGAGCACCTTGACCAGCTCGCCGGCCCGGACCGCGCCCTTGGCCACGAGGCCTGCCACGGTCACCTCGCCGCCCTCGGGGAACAGCTCGCCGAGCCGGCCGGTGTTGACCACCTGGTACGCGGTCTTGAACCCGTGGTTGGAGAAGCCCTTCAGCTTCGGCACCCGGCGCTGCAGCGGCATCTGGCCGCCCTCGAAACCGGCGTGCACCTGGCCGCGGGCCTGGGTGCCCTTGGTGCCACGGCCCGCGGTCTTGCCCTTGGACGCCTCACCGCGGCCCACCCGGGTGCGCGCCTTGTGCGCGCCCGGGGCCGGGCGGAGATGATGGATCCGGAGCATGTCAGTCGACCTCCTCGACGACGACGAGGTGCCGTACCGCGTCGATCATGCCGCGGAACTCGGGGCGGTCCTCCTTGAGCACCGTGTCCCCGATCCGCTTGAGTCCGAGCGAGCGCAGTGACGCCCGCTGCCCCTTGGTGCCCCCGATCTCCGACCGGGTCTGGGTAACTTTCAGCTGTGCCATCGGCCCGCTCCCGTCAGCTGTTGCCGGACGCGGCGCCCGCGCCGGCCGCGGCTGCGGCCGCCCGGGCGCGCAGCATGGCCGCCGGGGCGACGTCCTCGATCGGCAGCCCGCGCCGGGCGGCGATCTCTTCGGGCCGCTTGAGGCTCTTGAGCGCGGCCACCGTCGCGTGCACCACGTTGATCGGGTTGGACGAGCCGAGCGAGCGGGACAGCACATCGTGCACGCCCGCGCACTCCAGCACGGCCCGCACCGGTCCACCGGCGATCACGCCGGTGCCGGGGCTGGCGGGCTTGAGCAGCACGACGCCGGCCGCCTCCTCACCCTGCACGGTGTGCGGGATGGTGCCGGCGATCCGGGGCACCCGGAAGAACTGCTTCTTGGCCGCTTCCACGCCCTTGGCGATGGCGGCCGGGACTTCCTTGGCCTTGCCGTAGCCGACGCCGACCATGCCGTTGCCGTCGCCCACGATGACGAGGGCGGTGAAGCTGAACCGGCGCCCGCCCTGGACCACCTTGGCCACCCGGTTGATGGTGACCACGCGCTCCAGGTACGCGGTGCCCTTGTCGGCGTCCCGGCCGCGGCGGTCGTCCCGGCGGTCACGCCGTTCACCGCCGCCGCCGCCTCGCCGCGGTCCTCCTGCCATCAGAAATTCCTTCTCTCATGCTCAACGAAACGCTTCGTGGCGCTGCCCATTACAGTGCCTGCCCCAACGTTCGCGTCACTGCGACCATGCACCGGCCGCTCGCGCAGGTCCTTCGGGCCTGCGCTCGCTAGCCGGTACGCAGTGACGCTCACAGGTCCAGGCCCCCCTCGCGGAGGGCGTCGGCCAGGGCGGCGATCCGGCCGTGGTAGGCCCAGCCGCCGCGGTCGAACACCGCCGAGGTGACCCCGGCCGCGGTGGCCCGCTCCGCGAGCAGCGTGCCGACCTGGCGCGCCTTGGCCGTCTTGTCCCCGTCGGCCGAGCGCACGGCCTCTTCCAGGGTAGACGCGGATGCGAGTGTCCGGCCCGTACCGTCGTCGATGAGCTGCACGGACGTGTGCCGCGCCGACCGGGTGACGCTCAGCCGGGGCCGCTCCGCGCTGCCCAGCACCTTCTTGCGGACCCGGGTGTGCCGCCGCTTCCGGGCGGCGGCCCGGCTCCGGACCGCTGTCTTCGTGGCCGTCATCGGTTACTTACCAGCCTTCCCGACCTTGCGGCGGATCTGCTCGCCCTGGTAGCGGATGCCCTTGCCCTTGTACGGGTCGGGCTTGCGCAGCTTACGGATGTTCGCCGCGACCTCGCCCACCAGCTGCTTGTCGATGCCCTCGACCACCAGCCGGGTCGGCGTCTCGACGCGGAGCGTGATGCCCTCCGGCGGCGTGACCACGATCGGGTGGCTGAAGCCAAGAGCGAACTCGAGATTGGCGCCGCGCTGCTGCACCCGGTAGCCGACCCCGATGATCTCCAGCGTCTTGCGGTAGCCGTCGGTGACCCCGGTGACCATGTTGGCCACCAGGCTGCGGGACAGCCCGTGCAGCGCACGGACGTCGCCCTCGTCGTTCGGCCGGGTCACCCGCAGCACGCCGTCCTCGCGGGTGATTTCGATCGGCGGGGCCAGTTCGAGCGCCAGGCTGCCCTTGGGGCCCTTGACGCTGACTGCCCGCCCCTCGATCGTGACGTCAACACCCCCGGGGATCTCCACGGGAAGCCGTCCGATTCGTGACATCGCCGTCCCCTCACCAGACGTAGGCGAGGACTTCCCCGCCCACGCCACGCTGGTTCGCCTGCTTGTCGGTCATGAGGCCGGCCGAGGTGGAGATGATGGCGATGCCGAGGCCGCCGAGCACCCGGGGCAGGTTGTCCTTCTTCGCGTAGACCCGCAGGCCGGGCTTGGACACCCGCTTGATCCCCGCGATGGAACGCTCCCGGGTGGGGCCGAACTTCAGCGCCACCACGAGCTTCTTGCCCACCTCGGCGTCCTCCACGGCAAAGTCCGAGATGTAGCCCTCCTGCTTGAGGATCTGCGCGATCCGGACCTTGATCGTGGAACTGGGCATGCCCACCGTGTCGTGGTACGCCGAGTTGGCATTGCGCAGACGGGACAGCATGTCTGCGATCGGGTCGGTCATCGTCATGGCCTGGTGGCCCTCCTCGCCGTGGTTTCCCGTGGGACCTGCGGCGTGGTCAGTGGGCGCGGTCGCGCCCAGGTCGGTCGGTGCTGGTTCTTACCAGCTGGATTTCGTGATGCCCGGCAGCTCACCGCGGTGCGCCATCGAGCGGAAGCAGATCCGGCACAGGCCGAACCGGCGGTACACGGCGCGCGGCCGCCCGCAGCGGGAACACCGGGTGTACCCGCGTACCTTGAACTTGGGCTTGCGGCTCGCCTTGACGACGAGCGCCTTCTTCGCCATTCCTCAGCTCTCCCTGTACGGGAATCCGAGCCGCCGCAGCAGCGAACGGCCCTCTTCGTCGTTGGTCGCCGTGGTCACCACGGTGATGTCCATGCCGCGCTGCCGGTCCACCCGGTCGGCGTCGATCTCGTGGAACATCAGCTGCTCGTTGAGACCGAAGGTGTAGTTCCCGCGCCCGTCGAACTGCCGGTCGGACAGGCCGCGGAAGTCGCGGATGCGCGGCAGCGCCAGCGACAGCAGCCGGTCCAGGAACTCCCACATCCGGTCGCCGCGCAGCGTCACGTGCGCGCCGATCGGCATGCCCTCGCGCAGCTTGAACTGGGCGATGGACTTGCGGGCCCGGGCCACGGCCGGCTTCTGCCCGGTGATGAGGGTCAGGTCACGGACCGCGCCCTCGATCAGCTTGGCGTCGCGGGCCGCCTCGCCGACGCCCATGTTGACCACGATCTTGGTCAGCGAGGGCACCTGCATCACGTTGGCGTACCCGAACTCCTCGCGCAGGGCGGAAGCGATCTCCTCCCGGTAGCGCAGCTTGAGCCGGGGCGCCGGCGCACCGCTGCCGGTGGCCGGCGCGTCTGTTGTCGTGGTCATCAGAAGTCCTTACCGCCCGGGCGGGAAACCCGGATCTTGGTGCCGTCCTCGTCGTAACGGAACCCGGCGCGGGCCGCCTTCTTCGTCTCCGGATCGACCAGCTGGACGTTGCTCACGTGGATCGGTGCCTCGGTGTGCACGATGCCGCCTTCCTTGGCACCACGCCGTCCCTGGTAATCCACCTTCTTGTTCTTGGTCACCATGTTGACGCCCTCGACCAGCACCCGCTGGCGCTCGGGGTCGGCCAGGATGACGGTGCCTTCCCGGCCCTTGTCCCGGCCCGCGACGACCACTACGTGGTCGCCCTTCTTGATCTTCATGCGGGCGGGCTTGCCGACCGCGGCGTTCTTCGCCACCGCCTGCTTCCTGGCCATCACAGCACCTCCGGCGCGAGTGAGATGATCCGCATGAACCGCTTCTCGCGCAGTTCCCGGCCGACCGGGCCGAAGATGCGGGTACCCCGGGGGTCCCCGCCGTCCCGGATCAGCACGGCGGCGTTCTCGTCGAAACGGATATATGAGCCGTCACCACGGCGGCGCTCCTTGCGGGTGCGCACGACGACCGCCTTGACGACATCGCCCTTCTTCACCCCGGCACCGGGAAGGGCATCCTTCACTGTCGCCACGATGACATCACCGATGCCCGCGTATCGCCGGCCGGAGCCGCCGAGCACGCGGATACACAAGATCTCCTTGGCTCCGGTGTTGTCGGCGACCTTTAGCCGCGACTCCTGCTGGATCACGTCAACTCCTGCTTCCTGACGCCGGGGTTCGCGGGGCACCAGCCCCGCGGGGGGTCGTTACTTGGCCTTCTCCAGGATTTCCGCGACGCGCCAGCGCTTCGTCGCGGACATCGGCCTGGTCTCCATCAGCCGCACCCGGTCGCCCACGCCGCAGGCGTTCTCGCCGTCGTGCGCGATGTACTTCTTGGTGCGCCGGATGATCTTGCCGTACTTGGGGTGCTTGACGCGGTCCTCGACCTCGACCACGACGGTCTTCTCCATCTTGTCGCTGACCACGTAGCCCTCGCGGACCTTGCGGTAACCGCGGACGGGCGCCGCGCCCTGCTCGTCACTCACTCTGCTCCGCCTCCTCCACCACGGTCACGATGCCAAGCTCGCGTTCCCGCTTCACCGTGTAGATGCGGGCGATCTCCTTGCGGACGGCGCGCAGCCGCCCATGGCTCTCCAGCTGGCCGGTCGCGGCCTGGAAACGGAGGTTGAACAGCTCCGTCTTGGCCTCGGCCAGCTTGGAATCGAGCTCCTCCTCGCTGGAGTTCCGCAGGTCCGCGGCGGCCAGGCCAGCCATCAGCCCTCACCCACTTCACGAGTCACGACACGGCATTTCATGGGGAGCTTGTGGATGGCACGGCGCAGCGCCTCGCGGGCCACCGGCTCGGCCACCCCGGACAGCTCGAACATGACGCGGCCCGGCTTCACGTTGGCCACCCACCACTCCGGTGAGCCCTTACCGGACCCCATCCGGGTCTCGGCGGGCTTCTTGGTCAGCGGGCGGTCCGGGTAGATGGTGATCCACACCTTCCCGCCACGCCGGATGTGCCGGGTCATGGCGATACGGGCGGACTCGATCTGCCGGTTGGTCACGTACGCGTGCTCCAGCGCCTGGATACCGTACTCACCGAACACCACCCGGGTGCCGCCCTTGGCGGTACCGTGCCGGTCCGGCCGGTGCTGCTTGCGGTGCTTCACCCTGCGCGGGATCAGCATGACTCAGCCCTCCTCACCGCTGGTCTGCGCGGCCGCCGCGGACGGCAACTCGCTGCCGCGCGGCTCACCGGTTCCGGTGGCGCTGCTGGCCGGCGCGCGGTCGTCCCGCTCCGCACCGCCCCGGTCGGCCCCGGCGCGGTCGGCACCGGCGCGGTCGGCCCCGCCACGGTCACCGCCGCGGTCCGGGCCCTCGCCGCCACCGGGGCGGCGGCGGCGCTGCGGCCCGGTGGGCCGGTCCCGGCGCTGCCCGGCGCGCAGCGCGGCCTGCGCCGCCTCGCGCTCGGCCCGGGTCTGCGGGGCCTCGCCCCGGTAGATCCACACCTTCACGCCGATGCGGCCGAACGTGGTCCGCGCCTCGTAGAAGCCGTAGTCGATGTCGGCCCGCAGCGTGTGCAGCGGTACCCGGCCCTCGCGGTAGAACTCCGACCGGGACATCTCCGCGCCGCCGAGACGGCCGGAGCACTGCACCCGGATGCCGCGGGCGCCGCCCTTCATCGCCGTCTGCATGGCCTTGCGCATGGCCCGCCGGAACGACACCCGGCTGGACAGCTGCTCGGCCACGCCCTGGGCCACCAGCTGCGCGTCGGTCTCGGGGTTCTTCACCTCGAGGATGTTCAGCTGGATCTGCTTGCCTGTGAGCTTCTCCAGGTCACCGCGGATCCGGTCGGCCTCCGCGCCGCGGCGGCCGATGACGATGCCCGGCCGCGCGGTGTGGATGTCCACCCGGACCCGGTCCCGGGTCCGCTCGATCTCCACCTTGGAGATCCCGGCCCGCTCCATGCCGCGCTGCAGCATCCGGCGGATCGCCACATCCTCGGCGACGTAGTCCTTGTACAGCTTGTCGGCGTACCACCGGCTCTTGAAGTCGGTGGTGATACCAAGCCGGAACCCGTGCGGGTTCACCTTCTGCCCCACTAGCGGGCCACCCCCTTGGGTCCATCGGAGACGATTACCGTGATGTGGCTGGTGCGCTTGTTGATCCGGTAACCCCGGCCCTGCGCGCGCGGCCGGAACCGCTTCAGCGTCGGCCCCTCGTCCACCCAGGCGCGGCTGACCACGAGCGAGCCGGCGTCCACCTGCTGGGTGTGCTCGGCGTTGGCGATGGCACTCGCCAGCACCTTGCCCACCGGGTCGCTGGCCGACTGCGGCGCGAAGGCCAGCACCGCCTGCGCGTCGGTGGCAGGCATGCCACGGATCAGGTCCACCACCCGGCGGGCCTTCCGCGGCGTGACGCGCACGTACCGCGCCTTTGCCCTTGCTTCCATTGCTCTCTCTCGCTCTCTCTGGTCTGCCCGTACCTGACCTAGCGGCGGCTGCGGCGGTCGTCCCTGACGTGGCTGCGGAACGTGCGGGTCGGCGCGAACTCGCCGAGCTTGTGCCCGACCATGGCCTCGGTGATGAACACCGGCACGTGCTTGCGGCCATCGTGCACCGCGATCGTGTGGCCCAGCATGGCAGGAACGATCATGGAACGCCGGGACCACGTCTTGATGAGGTTCCGGGTTCCGGCGTCGTTCTGCGTGTCCACCTTCTTCATCAGGTGGTCGTCGACGAACGGGCCCTTTTTCAGACTACGAGGCATCGCTGCTTGCTCCTACCGCTTCTTCTTGCTGCGCCGGCGCACGATCAGCCGGTCGCTCGGCTTGTTGGCCTGCCTGGTCCGGCCCTCCGGCTGGCCCCACGGGCTGACCGGGTGCCGGCCACCGGAGCTCTTGCCCTCGCCACCGCCGAGCGGGTGATCCACCGGGTTCATCGCCACGCCGCGGACCGACGGGCGGTGGCCCTTCCAGCGGTTCCGGCCGGCCTTGCCGAGCTTGATGTTGCCCTGCTCGGAGTTGCCGACCTCGCCCACGGTCGCCCGGCAGGCCGCGTCGACCCGCCGGATCTCACCGGACGGCATCCGCAGCTGGGCGAAACCGCCGTCCTTGGCCAGCAGCTGGACACCGGACCCGGCCGACCGGGCGATCTTGGCCCCGCCGCCCGGCCGCAGCTCGATGGCGTGCACCACCGTGCCGGTCGGGATGTTCCGCAGCGGCAGGCAGTTGCCCGGGCGGATGTCCGAGCCCGGCCCGTTCTCCACCCGGTCGCCCTGGGCCAGCCCCTGCGGCGCGAGGATGTAACGCTTCTCCCCGTCCGCGTAGTGCAGCAGGGCGATCCGCGAGGTGCGGTTCGGGTCGTACTCGATGTGGGCGACCTTCGCTGGGACGCCGTCCTTGTCCGCCCGGCGGAAGTCGATCAGCCGGTAGGCCCGCTTGTGGCCGCCGCCCTGGTGCCGCGCGGTGATCCGGCCGTGCACGTTCCGGCCGCCGCGCGAGGACAGCGGGCGCACCAGCGACTTCTCCGGCTCGCCGCGGGTGAGCTCGGAGAAGTCGGGGCCGCTCGCCCCCCGCCGTCCCGGGGTCGTCGGCTTGTACTTGCGGATAGCCATCTGCGCTCAAACTCCTTACTGGCCGGCTGGCCTAGCCGACCGGGCCGCCGAAGACGTCGATCCGCTCACCCTCGGCGAGGCTGACGATGGCCCGCTTGGTGGCAGGCCGCTGGCCGTAGCCGTACCGGGTACGGCGGCGCTTGCCCGGCCGGTTCAGCGTGTTCACGCCGGTGACCTTGACCCCGAAGATGGCCTCCACCGCCTGCCGGACCTGGGTCCGGTTGGCGTCGGTGGGCACCAGGAAGGTGTACTTGCCATCGTCGGCGAGCCGGTAGGTCTTCTCCGAGATGACCGGCCGCAGCAGGATGTCGCGGGGATTGTGGATCCTGATCGCGCTCACTGTGCCTCCTCCGGGGTTCGCGCCGCCCGGCCGGTGAACGCGTCCAGCGCGGCCCGGGTGAACACCACGTACTCGGCCACGAGGACGTCGTAGGTGTTGAGCTGGCCGACGTCGAGCAGCCGGACGCCCGCCACGTTGCGCAGGCTCTTCCAGGTCAGCTGGTCGTCAGCCGGGGCGATGACCAGGACCTTAACGTCCAGCCGGGCGCTGTCGCGCCCGGTCGCGGTGCGCAGCACGGCGAGGGCACCGCTGGTGCTCGGCAGCTCGCCCTCGACGAACTCGCTGACCACCGCGACCCGGCCGGCCGCGGCCCGGTCGGACAGCGCGCCGCGCAGCGCGGCGGCCTTCATCTTCTTCGGGGTCCGCTGCACGTAGGAACGCGGCTGCGGGCCGTGCACGACGCCGCCGCCGGCGTACTGCGGTGCCCGGACGCTGCCCTGGCGGGCCCGGCCGGTGCCCTTCTGCCGGTACGGCTTCCTGCCGCCGCCGCGGACATCGCCGCGGGTCTTGGTCGAGTGCGTGCCCTGCCGGGCCGCGGCCTCCTGGGCCACCACAACCTGGTGGATCAGCGGGATGTTGACGGGCGCGGCGAAGATCTCGCCGGGCAGTTCCACGTCCTGGCCGGAGCGGCCGGACGGGGATACGACGCTGACGGTACTCACCGGGCCTCCTGCGGGGTCTGCGCGCGGGCCGCGCTGCGGACAAGGATCAGGCCGCCTGCGGGACCGGGCACGGCGCCACGGATCAGCAGCAGCCCGCGCTCGGCGTCCACCGCCTGCACCGTCAGGCTCTGCGTGGTGGTGCGGGCCGCGCCCATCCGGCCGGCCATCCGCAGCCCCTTGAACACCCGGCCCGGGGTGGCGCAGCCGCCGATCGAGCCCGGCGAGCGGTGCTTGCGCTGGGTGCCGTGCGAGGAGGACAGGCCACGGAAGCCGTGCCGCTTCATCACGCCCGCGGTGCCCTTGCCCTTGCTCCGCCCGGTCACGTCGACCAGGTCGCCCGCGCTGAACGTCTCGGCGGTGACTTCCTGGCCGAGCGTGTAGTCAGTGGCGTCGTCGGTCCGCAGCTCGACCAGGTAGCGGCGCGGGGTCACCGACGCCTTGGCGAAGTGCCCGGCGGCGGGCTTGGTCACCCGGCGCGGATCGATCTCGCCGTAGCCCAGCTGCACCGCCGAGTAGCCGTGCGCGTCGGGGGTGCGCACCGCGGTCACCACGCACGGGCCCGCCTCGACGACGGTAACCGGGACCATCCGTCCCTCGTCGTCGAAGACCTGGCTCATGCCGAGCTTGGTGCCGAGGACGCCCTTGGTGTGCTTGGTCATGTCGGTGCGTTCCTCAGAGCTTGATCTCGATGTCAACGCCGGCGGGCAGGTCCAGCCGCATCAGCGAGTCAACCGTCTTCGGCGTCGGGTCGATGATGTCGATCAGCCGCTTGTGCGTGCGCATCTCGAAGTGCTCCCGCGAGTCCTTGTACTTGTGCGGGGACCGGATCACGCAGTAGATGTTCTTCTCGGTGGGCAGCGGGACAGGCCCGGCAACCCGCGCGCCGGTGCGCGTCACCGTGTCGACGATCTTCCGCGCCGAGCTGTCGATGACCTCGTGATCGTAGGCCTTGAGCCGGATGCGGATCTTTTGTCCCGCCATGTGCCTTCCGTGTCCTTCAGTTCAGGGGCCGGTAAATCTGGGGGGCAGTGATCGCCGCCCCCGGCCGCGTGGCCGGGGGCGGCGGTGCTGCTACTTGATGATCTTCGTGACCCGGCCGGCGCCGACGGTGCGGCCACCCTCGCGGATCGCGAACCGCAGGCCCTCTTCCATCGCGACCGGCTGGATCAGATCCACCCGCATCGTGGTGTTGTCACCGGGCATCACCATCTCGGTGCCCTCGGGCAGGTGGACTACCCCGGTCACGTCCGTGGTCCGGAAGTAGAACTGCGGACGGTAGTTGTTGAAGAACGGGGTATGCCGGCCGCCCTCGTCCTTGGACAGGATGTAGACCTGGCCCTCGAACTCGGTGTGCGGGGTGTTGGTGCCCGGCTTGATGATGACCTGGCCGCGCTCCACGTCCTCGCGCTTGATGCCGCGGAGCAGCAGCCCGGCGTTGTCACCGGCCTGGCCCTCGTCGAGGATCTTGTGGAACATCTCGACCCCGGTGACCGTGGTCCGCTGCGACTTCTCCTTGATGCCGATGATCTCGACTTCCTCGGAGGTGTGGATCTTGCCGCGCTCGATCCGCCCGGTCACCACGGTGCCGCGGCCGGTGATCGAGAACACGTCCTCGACCGGCATCAGGAACGGCTTCTCGGTGTCCCGGACCGGCTCGGGGATGCTGTCGTCACAGGCGTTCATGAGCTCGACGACCTTCTCGGCCCACTCGGCGTCGCCCTCGAGCGCCTTGAGCGCGGAGACCCGGATCACCGGGACGTCGTCGCCGGGGAACTCGTAGGTGGTCAGCAGCTCACGCACCTCGAGCTCGACCAGCTCCAGGATCTCCTCGTCGTCCACCATGTCGGCCTTGTTCAGCGCGACCACGATGTACGGCACGCCGACCTGGCGGGCCAGCAGCACGTGCTCGCGGGTCTGCGGCATCGGGCCGTCGGTGGCGGCGACCACCAGGATGGCGCCGTCCATCTGCGCCGCACCGGTGATCATGTTCTTGATGTAGTCGGCGTGACCAGGGCAGTCCACGTGTGCGTAGTGACGCTTGTCGGTCTGGTACTCGACGTGCGAGATCGAGATGGTGATCCCGCGCTCCTTCTCTTCCTTCGCGTTGTCGATCTGGTCGAAGGGCGTGAAGGGGTTCACGTCGGGATACTTGTCGTGCAGCACCTTGGTGATCGCCGCGGTCAGCGTGGTCTTGCCGTGGTCGATGTGCCCGATGGTGCCGATGTTCACGTGCGGCTTGGTCCGCTCGAACTTGGCCTTGCCCACTGGATTCTCCTCGTTGCGATCTGCCTCACCCTTGTGAGGCCAAGGCGCTCTTCCCGTGCGCCGTTCAGATGGACGTTTCTTCTCTGGTCGTTACTCGCCACGCGCCTTGGCGATGATCTCCTTGGCGATGCTGGGCGGCACCTCGGCGTACGAATCGAACTGCATGCTGTAGTCCGCCCGGCCCTGGGTCCGGCTGCGCAGGTCACCCACGTAGCCGAACATCTCCGACAGCGGAACCGTGGCCTTGACGATCCGGGCCCCGGAGCGCTCCTCCATGGCCTGGATCTGGCCGCGGCGGCTGTTCAGGTCGCCGATGACGTCACCCATGTAGTCGTCGGGCGTCCGGACCTCCACCGCCATGACCGGCTCCAGCAGCACCGGATTGGCCATCGCGGCCGCCTTCTTGAACGCCATCGACCCGGCGATCTTGAAGGCGAGCTCCGAGGAGTCCACCTCGTGGTAAGCCCCGTCGGTGAGCGTGACCTTCACGTCCACCATCGGGAACCCGGCCAGCACACCGAACTCCGCGGCCTCCTGGCACCCGGCGTCGACCGAGGGGATGTACTCCCGCGGGATACGGCCACCGGTGATCTTGTTCTCGAACTCGTAGCCGCCGCCGTCGCCGCCGGTCGGCCCCAGGTTGATGATCACCCGGCCGTACTGGCCGGCGCCACCGGTCTGCTTCTTGTGCGTGTACTCGACCTTCTCGACCGTCTTGCGGACGGTCTCGCGATAGGCGACCTGCGGGCGCCCGACGTTGGCCTCGACGCGGAACTCGCGCCGCATCCGGTCCACCAGCACCTCGAGATGGAGCTCGCCCATCCCGGCGATGATGGTCTGCCCGGTCTCCTCGTCGGTGCGGACCTGGAAGGTCGGGTCCTCCTCGGCCAGCCGCTGGATCGCGGTGCCCAGCTTGTCCTGGTCGCCCTTGGTCTTCGGCTCGATCGCCACATGGATGACCGGGGCCGGGAACGTCATCGACTCCAGGATCACCTGGTGGCTGGCATCCGACAGGGTGTCGCCGGTGGTGGTGTCCTTGAGCCCCATGACGGCCACGATCTGGCCCGCCGTCGCGCTCGGCCGCTCCTCACGCTTGTTCGCGTGCATCTGGTAGATCTTGCCGATCCGCTCCCGGCGGCCCTTGGTGGAGTTGAGCACGCTCGACCCCGACTCCAGGGTGCCGGAGTAGACCCGGATGTAGGTCAGCTTGCCCAGGTGGTGATCGGACATGATCTTGAACGCCAGCGCGGCGAACGGCTCGGACGGGTCGGCCTTGCGCTGCACGGCCTGGTCCTCGTTGCCGACCGCGTGCCCCTTGACCGGCGGGATCTCCAGCGGGCTGGGCAGGAAGTCCACGATCGCGTCCAGCATCGGCTGCACGCCCTTGTTCTTGAACGCGCTGCCGCACAGCACCGGGGTGATGCCGCCGGCGACGGTGGCCCGCCGGATGGCGGCCACCAGCTGCTCCTCGGAGGGCTCGGTGCCCTCAAGGTACAGCTCCATCATCTCCTCGTCGTTCTCGGCGATGGTCTCCAGCAGCTTGTCGCGCCATTCCCGGGCGGGCTCGACGTGGTCATCGGGGATACCGACGACGTCGTACTTGTCGCCCTTGCCCTCGGTCTGCCAGAGCAGCGCGCGCATCCGGATCAGGTCGATGACCCCACGGAAGTCGGACTCGACGCCCCACGGCAGCTGGACCACCAGTGGGGTGGCCCCCAGCCGGTCGGTGATCATCTCGACGCAGCGGTGGAACTCCGCGCCCACCCGGTCCATCTTGTTGACGAAGCAGATGCGCGGCACCGCGTACCGGTCGGCCTGCCGCCAGACCGTCTCGGACTGCGGCTCGACCCCGGCGACCCCGTCGAACACCGCGACGGCGCCGTCGAGCACCCGGAGCGAGCGCTCCACCTCAACGGTGAAGTCCACGTGCCCGGGCGTGTCGATGATGTTGATCGTGTGATCACGCCAGTGCGTGGTGGTCGCCGCGGACGTGATCGTGATCCCGCGCTCCTGCTCCTGCTCCATCCAGTCCATGGTGGCGGCGCCCTCATGGACCTCACCGAGCTTGTAGTTGATGCCGGTGTAGAACAGGATCCGCTCGGTGGTCGTGGTTTTGCCCGCGTCGATGTGCGCCATGATCCCGATGTTGCGGACCTTGGCGAGGTCTACGGCGGTCACTGTGGCCACTTACTTTCGCTTCCTCTGCTGCTTCGTCTTTCTCGGCCGGGCCTGGCGGAGCCCCTCGTCCCCCGCGCGGGGACCGCGGCGGCTACCACCGGTAGTGCGCGAACGCCTTGTTCGACTCGGCCATCTTGTGGGTGTCCTCGCGGCGCTTCACACTCGCCCCGAGGCCGTTGCTCGCGTCGAGCAGCTCGTTCATGAGCCGCTCGGTCATCGTCTTCTCACGCCGCTGCCGCGAGTAGGACACCAGCCAGCGCAGCGCCAGCGTGGTGCTGCGGGACGCCCGGACCTCCACCGGCACCTGGTACGTCGCACCGCCGACCCGGCGGCTGCGGACCTCCAGCGTCGGCTTCACGTTGTCCAGCGCCCGCTTGAGCGTGACCACCGGATCGTTGCCGGTCTTCTCCTTGGCGCCTTCCAGCGCGCCGTACACGATCCGCTCGGCCAGCGAGCGCTTGCCGCTGCGCAGCACCTTATTCACCAGCGCGGTCACCAGCGGCGAGCCGTACACCGGGTCGGTGACGAGCTGCCGTTTGGTCGCGGGGCCCTTACGCGGCATCTCAGCTCTTCTCCTTCTTCGCGCCGTACCGGCTGCGTGCCTGCTTGCGGTTGCGCACCCCCTGGGTGTCCAGCGCACCGCGGATGATCTTGTAGCGGACCCCGGGCAGGTCCCGGACCCGGCCGCCGCGCACCAGCACGATGGAGTGCTCCTGCAGGTTGTGGCCGACACCCGGGATGTAGGCGGTCACCTCGATCTGGCTGGTGAGCCGGACCCGGGCCACCTTGCGCAGCGCCGAGTTGGGCTTCTTCGGCGTGGTGGTGTAAACGCGCGTGCAGACGCCTCGGCGCTGAGGGCTGCCCTTCAGGGCCGGGGTAGTGGTCTTGGCCACCTTGTCCTGGCGGCCCTTGCGGACCAGCTGCTGGATCGTGGGCACCGCGTCTCCGTCTTCTCCGCGCGCCGGGGGGCGCGTGATCCCTTTCGCGCCGGGGGGGCGCGAACGTTCCTTGTCACCCGCACCCGGAGGTGCGGCCCATCTGTGGCGCTGTGGTAGCACCTGAGCTGGCCTTTCCCTCGCTTCTCCGACCCCCGTGGTCGGGTGTGTCGCGGTCATCACGGCACACCGACTCCCAGCGGAGCCTGGAGTGGAGAGAGGAAAGGCCCGCACGCCTGGGCGCTCACGCTCCACACCGCCCGGCCGCTGGGCCCGTAGTCCCGCGTGCCGTGCGGCCAGGGAGCAACAGCCCGCTGGCGCACGCGTGCCCGCGTTTCAACGGGCACGATGCTCAAGAGTACCCAACCTTGTGCCGACAGGCAAAGTGAACGGCGATCATCGCCGGCTCGCGGTGAGCGCCGCCCTTTTTGCCGCCAGCAGCGGTGAAACGGCATCCGCTGGGTAGCTGGTGACCGGCCAGTCAGTTGGCCCGCCGGTCGATGCCGCCACAGGGACCATCACCTTGCTGCTACGGGGTGCAACTGCGCCGGGCCGCCGGTTATTCCAGAAGGGACACAGCTGTCATGACGCAGACCGTTGTCATCACCGGAGCCAGCGCCGGCATCGCCCGCGCTACCGCCCGGCTGTACGGTGCCCGGGGCGCCAACGTGGGCCTGATCGCCCGGGGGCAGGCCGGGCTGGACGGTGCCGCGGTGGATGTCACCGATTCTGGTGGCCAGGCCCTCGCGATACCAGCTGACGTGGCCGACTACGCACAGGTGGAAAAGGCCGCGACGGAGATCGAGTCCGCGTTCGGCCCTATCGACGTCTGGATCAACGTGGCCTTCGCCTCGGTCTTCGCGCCCTTCGCGGAGATAACGGCGGAGGAGTTCCGCCGGGTCACCGAAGTGAGCTACCTGGGCTTCGTAAACGGCACGATGGTGGCGCTGGCGCGGATGCGGCCCCGCAACGCGGGCACGATCGTGCAGGTTGGCTCGGCGCTCGGCGCTCGCAGCATCCCGCTGCAGTCCGCCTACTGCGGCGCCAAGCACGCGATCAACGGGTTCACCGAGTCGCTGCGCTGTGAGCTCATGCACGAGAACTCCGGAGTGCGGGTCACGGTGGTGCAGATGCCCGCCGTGAACACACCGCAGTTCTCCTGGGTGCTGTCCCGGCTGCCCCGCCACCCGCAGCCGGTGCCGCCGATCTACCAGCCGGAGGTCGCGGCCCGCGGGGTCCTCTACGCGGCGGCGCATCCGCAGCGCAAGCAGTACTGGGTGGGCGCCAGCACGGTCGCCACCCTGCTGGCCCAGAAGGTCGCCCCGGCCCTGCTCGACCGGTACCTGGCCCGGACCGGGTACGACTCGCAGCAGACGGACCAGGAGGTGCCGCTGGGCAGCCGCCCCGACAACCTGTTCGCGCCGGTGGACGGCCCGGACGGCGTGGACCACGGCGCGCACGGCATCTTCGACGACCGCTCCCACTCCCGTTCCGCGCAGCTGTGGATATCGCACCATCCCCGGGCGGTGGCGGGGCTCGCGGCGGGCGCGGCGCTGGTGGGCGGTCTGCTGGCCGGCCGGGCCGTGCGATCATGATCGCCGTGCACCGCGGTCACGACGGCCGGGCAGACCTGGGAGGACGCGATGAGCAGCTGGGGTAACCCGCCACGCGGGCGTTGCGGGAAGAACACCGTTGGGGGTGCGCTGACGCTGGCCCGGGCTGGGTACGGCGTAGCGCTGGTGGTGGCACCGGGGGCGCTGATCAGGCTGACAGGTAAGCCGGGCCAGGTGACGGGAGGCGCGGGTCAGCCTGGCGAGGCGAATGCCCGGGCCGAGGCCGCGCGGGCGTGGACGCGGGGGGTGGCGCGGGTGCTGGGGATGCGGCATCTGGCCCAGGCCGGGCTGACGGCCGCCGCCCAGTGGGCCGATCCGGGCAGCCCGGGCTCGTTCGGCGCCGGCGCCGCGGTGGATCTGGTGCACGCCGCGTCGATGATGGGCCTGGGAGCCATCGACCGGCGGGTGCGCCGCACCACTTTCGCCGACGCCGCCGTCGAAACGCTGCTCGCCGCCGCCGGCGCCTGGGCCGCTACCGGCTGACCAACCGCACGCCCACTACGCGGTGACTTGGGACCCTCAGCTGGTCACAAACCACCACACTCCCCACAGGGGCACCCACCCCGCGAGCCAATGCGGTGACTTGGGACCCTCAGCTGGTCACAAACCACCACACTCCCCACGGGGCACCCACCCCGCGAGGCTGGACCGGGGCTGGTGACCGGCCGCGGGCGGGGCGTTAGGAGGGAAGGGGCAGTGCGGGCACGGGAAAGCCCGGGGGCCGGCTGACGGCACCCCGGGCTTGGCGGCTCATGTCACTTCTTGAACGCGTCCTTGACCTTCTCGCCCGCCTGCTTGAGGTTTCCCTTGCTCTGGTCGGCGCGGCCTTCGGCCTCCATCTGCTCGTTGCCGAGCGCCTCCCCCGTCTCCTTCTTGGCCTTGCCCTTAAGCTCGGTCACTTTGTTCGCGGCCTTGTCTTCGGTGGCCATCACTGGCTCCTCACTGCTCAGCTGCGTCCACTGCGTGAACCTCCCTTCCTCACTGCCCCGGGGTGGAGGGATAAACGCTCTGGTGCGAACGCGAGCTAGCGGCGGTCGGGTGCGGTGACGCCGAGCTGGCCGAGGCC
This sequence comes from uncultured Actinomycetes bacterium, assembly GCA_963837515.1. Classification (GTDB taxonomy): domain Bacteria; phylum Actinomycetota; class Actinomycetes; order Streptosporangiales; family Streptosporangiaceae; genus RYN-230. The sequence goes on along the minus strand of CAWINT010000002.1, from coordinate 359,830 downwards.
ATTGGCCAGCACCATCCGAATGGCCTCGGCCAGCCTGCGCAGGAGTCACGGAGGATGCTAGTAGCACGCGGAAGGCGCCCGGCGGCCGAGCCGCCGGGCGCCTTCCGCCGTTAGCGATCCTTACCGGTTGTAGGAGCCGAAGTCGTACTCCTCCAGCGGGATGGCCTCACCACTGCCCTGGCCGAACGCGTAGCTCGGGGTCTCCTCGTAGGCGGTCGCCGGGTAGACCGATGACCTCGCGTCGTCGGTGGGCTCGACCCGCACGCTCCGATACCGCGGCATGCCGGTACCGGCCGGGATGAGCTTGCCGATGATCACATTCTCCTTGAGGCCGAGCAGCGGGTCCGACTTGGCGTGGATCGCCGCGTCGGTGAGCACCCGCGTCGTCTCCTGGAAGGAGGCGGCGGACAGCCACGACTCGGTGGCCAGCGAGGCCTTGGTGATGCCCATGAGCACCGGCCGGCCGGAAGCCGGGGTCCCGGCCGTCTCGACCACGCCGCGGTTGAGTTCCTCGAAGCGCGGCCGCTCCACCAGCTCGCCCGGAAGCAGCTCGGTGTCCCCGGACTCCAGCACGTTCACCCGCTTGAGCATCTGGCGGATGATGATCTCGATGTGCTTGTCGTGGATGGAGACACCCTGCGACCGGTAGACCTCCTGGACCTCGTGGACCAGGTGCAGCTGCACCTCACGGGAGCCCAGGATGCGGAGCACCTCGTGCGGGTTCACCGCGCCCTGGATCAGCTGCTGGCCGACCCGGACGTGGTCACCGTCGGCGACCAGCAGCCGGGACCGCATCGGCACCTGGTAGGCGATCTCCTCGCCACCGTCGTCCGGGACCACGAGGATCTTCCGGGTCTTCTCGGTCTCCTCGACCTTGACCCGGCCGTCGACCTCACTGATCGGCGCCATGCCCTTGGGGATCCGGGCCTCGAAGAGTTCCTGGATCCGGGGGAGGCCGTGGGTGATGTCGAGCCCGGCCACACCACCGGTGTGGAAGGTCCGCATCGTCAGCTGGGTACCCGGCTCACCGATGGACTGGGCGGCGACGATGCCGACCGCCTCGCCGACGTCCACCCGCTTGCCGGTGGCCAGCGACCGCCCGTAGCACTTGGCGCAGACCCCGATCTTGGCCTCGCAGACCAGCACGCTGAACGTCCGGACCTGGCCAACCCCGGCGTTGACCAGGGTGTCGATCAGCGTCTCGGTGGTGTCCGTGTCCACGTCCGCGACGACCTGGCCGTCCACCTCGATGGGCTCGGCGATGGTCCGGCCGGTGCCGGTGTTCTCGATGTTGGGCAGCTTCCGGAGCACTCCGTCCGGGCCGACCTCCGCGATCTTCATCACGATCGACCGGTCGGTGCCGCAGTCCTCCTCGCGGACGATGACGTCCTGCGCCACGTCCACCAGGCGCCGGGTCAGGTACCCGGAGTCGGCGGTGCGCAGCGCGGTGTCGGCCAGGCCCTTGCGGGCGCCGTGGGTCGAGATGAAGTACTCGACCACGGACAGCCCCTCGCGGAAGCTGGACTTGATCGGCCGCGGGATGGTCTCGCCCTTGGGGTTGGAGACCAGCCCCCGCATGCCGGCGATCTGCCGGACCTGCATCGGGTTACCGCGGGCACCGGACTGCACCATCATCCACACCGAGTTGGTCTCGGGGAACGCGGCCTCCATGTCCTTGGCCACGTCGCTGGTCGCGTGCGTCCAGATCTCGATGAGCTCCTGGCGGCGCTCATCGTCGGTGATCAGGCCGCGCTCGTACTCACGCTGCACCTTGTCCGCGCGCTTCTCGTAGGCGTCGAGAATCTCGGCCTTGTTCGGCGGGGCGATCACATCCTCGATCGCGATCGTCACGCCGGCCCGGGTCGCCCAGTGGAACCCGGCGTCCTTGAGCGCGTCGAGCGCGGCGGCCACGTTGACCTTGGGGTAGGTCTCGGCCAGCTCGTTCACGATCGTGGACAGCTGCTTCTTGCTGACCTCGTAGTTCACGAACGGGAACGTGGCGGGCAGCGTCTCGTTGAAGTAGCAGCGGCCCAGCGTGGTGGTGAGCCGGAACGGCGCGCCCGGCGTCCAGCCCTCCGGCGCGGTGAACCCGCGCGGCGGGGTGGCGTCGGTCAGCCGCACCTCGATCAGGGCCTGCAGGTCCAGCTCGTGCTGGTCGTAGGCCATGGTCGCCTCGGCGATCGAGGAGAACGCCCGGCCGTGGCCCGGCGCCTCCTTCCCCTCACGGGTCAGCGCGTAGATCCCGATGACCATGTCCTGGGTGGGCATCGTCACCGGCTTGCCGTCCGCCGGCTTGAGGATGTTGTTGGTGGACAGCATGAGGATCCGCGCCTCGGCCTGCGCCTCGGCGGACAGCGGCAGGTGCACCGCCATCTGGTCGCCGTCGAAGTCCGCGTTGAACGCGGTGCAGACCAGCGGGTGGATCTGGATCGCCTTGCCCTCGACCAGCTGCGGCTCGAAGGCCTGGATGCCGAGGCGGTGCAGCGTCGGCGCCCGGTTCAGCAGCACCGGGTGCTCGGTGATGACCTCCTCCAGCACGTCCCAGACCACCGGGCGGGCGCGCTCCACCATCCGCTTGGCGGACTTGATGTTCTGCGCGTGGTTCAGGTCGACCAGCCGCTTCATGACGAACGGCTTGAACAGCTCGACCGCCATCTCCTTGGGCAGGCCGCACTGGTGCAGCTTGAGCTGCGGGCCGACCACGATGACGCTACGGCCGGAGTAGTCCACCCGCTTGCCCAGCAGGTTCTGCCGGAACCGGCCCTGCTTGCCCTTGAGCATGTCGGACAGCGACTTGAGCGGCCGGTTACCCGGGCCGGTCACCGGACGGCCGCGGCGGCCGTTGTCGAACAGCGAGTCCACGGCCTCCTGGAGCATCCGCTTCTCGTTGTTCACGATGATCTCGGGCGCGCCGAGGTCGAGCAGCCGCTTGAGCCGGTTGTTCCGGTTGATCACCCGGCGGTACAGGTCGTTCAGGTCGGAGGTGGCGAACCGGCCACCGTCCAGCTGGACCATGGGCCGCAGGTCCGGCGGGATCACCGGGATGCAGTCCAGCACCATGCCCATCGGGCTGTTGCGGGTGGACAGGAACGCGGACACCACCTTGAGCCGCTTGAGCGCGCGCGCCTTGCGCTGGCCCTTGCCGCTGCGGATGGTCTCGCGCAGGTTCGCCGCCTCGCCGTCCAGGTCGAAGCTGGACAGCCGCTCCTGGATGGCCTGGGCGCCCATGCCACCGCGGAAGTAACGGCCGAACCGGTCGCGCATCTCGCGGTACAGCAGCTCGTCGCCCTCCAGGTCCTGGACCTTGAGGTTCTTGAACCGGTTCCAGACCTCTTCCAGCCGGTCGATCTCCCGCTGGGCCCGGTCCCGGATCTGGCGGACCTCACGGTCCGAGCTCTCCCGCAGCTTGCGCCGCGCGTCGCCCTTGGCCCCGGCCGCCTCCAGCTCGGCCAGGTCCTTCTCCAGCTTGGCCTGGCGGGCCTCGACGTCGCTGTCCCGGCGCTGCTCCAGCTGGCCGCGCTCCACCGAGATCTTGGCCTCGAGGCTGGGCAGGTCGCGCGCCCGCGCCTCGTCATCCACGTACGTGATCATGTACGCGGCGAAGTAGATGACCTTCTCCAGGTCCTTCGGGGCCAGGTCGAGCAGGTAGCCGAGCCGGCTGGGCACACCCTTGAAGTACCAGATGTGGGTGACCGGGGCGGCCAGCTCGATGTGGCCCATCCGCTCGCGGCGGACCTTGGCCCGGGTGACCTCGACGCCACAGCGCTCGCAGATGATGCCCTTGAAGCGGACCCGCTTGTACTTGCCGCAGTAGCACTCCCAGTCCCGGGTGGGGCCGAAGATCTTCTCGCAGAAGAGCCCGTCCTTCTCCGGCTTGAGGGTGCGGTAGTTGATGGTCTCCGGCTTCTTGACTTCGCCGTGCGACCACTGCCGGATGTCGTCAGCGGTCGCCAGGCCGATACGCAGGTCGTCGAAGAAGTTAACGTCAAGCACGTGTGTTATCCCCTGGGGTAGTTCGGATGAGGGTGCTCCTGGGCTGCCCGGGCACGGTGGCCCGGGCTGCCCGGCGCACTCTCACACCTCTTCAACGCTGCTCGGCTCGCGCCGGGACAGGTCGATACCAAGTTCTTCCGCGGCGCGGAAGACATCCTCATCGGTGTCTCGCATTTCGATGGCCGCCCCGTCACTGGACAGCACCTCGACGTTGAGGCACAGCGACTGCATTTCCTTGATCAGCACCTTGAACGACTCGGGAATGCCCGGCTCCGGGATGTTCTCGCCCTTGACAATGGCCTCGTAGACCTTGACCCGGCCGAGCACGTCGTCGGACTTGATGGTGAGCAGTTCCTGCAGGGCGTAGGCGGCGCCGTAGGCCTCCAGGGCCCACACCTCCATCTCCCCGAACCGCTGCCCACCGAACTGGGCCTTCCCACCCAGCGGCTGCTGGGTGATCATCGAGTACGGGCCGGTGGACCGGGCGTGGATCTTGTCGTCCACCAGGTGCAGCAGCTTGAGGATGTAGATGTAGCCGACCGAGATCGGGTCCTTGAAGGGCTCGCCGGTCCGGCCGTCGAACAGCTGGGCCTTGCCGCCGCCGCCGACCATCCGGTTGCCGTCCCGGTTCGGCCGGGTCGCCTCGAGCAGGCCGGTGATCTCCTCCTCGCGGGCGCCGTCGAAGACCGGCGTGGCCACCGGGGTGCCCGGCTCGGCCTCGCCCGCGCCGATGCTGCGCAGCCGCTCCTTCCAGTCCGCCTGGTCACCCGCCAGGTCCCAGCCGGCCTTGGCCACCCACCCGAGGTGGGTCTCCAGCACCTGGCCGACGTTCATCCGGCCCGGGACACCGAGCGGGTTGAGCACGATGTCCACCGCGGTCCCGTCGGCGAGGAACGGCATGTCCTCGATCGGCAGGATCTTGGCGATGACGCCCTTGTTCCCGTGCAGGCCGGCCAGCTTGTCCCCGTCGGTGATCTTCCGCTTGGCGGCGACGTACACCCGGACCAGCTCGTTCACGCCCGGCGGCAGCTCGTCGCCGTCCTCCCGGGTGAACACCCGGACGCCGATCACCTTGCCGGACTCACCGTGCGGCACCTTGAGCGAGGTGTCCCGGACCTCCCGGGCCTTCTCACCGAAGATGGCGCGCAGCAGCCGCTCCTCCGGGGTCAGCTCGGTTTCGCCCTTGGGGGTCACCTTGCCGACCAGGATGTCGCCGGTGACCACCTCGGCCCCGATCCGGATGATGCCCCGGTCGTCGAGGTCGGCCAGCACCTCCTCGGAGACGTTCGGGATGTCCCGGGTGATCTCCTCGGGGCCCAGCTTGGTGTCCCGGGCGTCCACCTCGTGCTCCTCGATGTGGATCGAGGACAGGACGTCGTCCTGCACGAGGCGCTGCGACAGGATGATCGCGTCCTCGTAGTTGTGGCCTTCCCACGGCATGAACGCGACCAGCAGGTTCCGGCCGAGGGCCATCTCGCCCTGGTCGGTGCACGGCCCGTCCGCGATGACCTGGCCGATCTCGATCCGCTGGCCCTCGTAGACGATCGGCTTCTGGTTGAAGCAGGTGCCCTGGTTGGACCGGCGGAACTTGGCCACCAGGTAGGTGCTCCGGGTCCCGTCGTCGTTGCCCACGGTGACGTAGTCCGCGCAGGACTCCTCCACCACGCCGGCCTTCTCGGCCACGATGACGTCGCCCGCGTCGGTCGCGGCGCGGTACTCCATGCCGGTGCCGACCAGCGGCCGCTCGCTGCGCAGCAGCGGGACGGACTGGCGCTGCATGTTCGAGCCCATCAGGGCCCGGTTGGCGTCGTCGTGCTCCAGGAAGGGGATCATGGCGGTGGCCACCGACACCATCTGGCGCGGCGACACGTCCATGTAGTCCACTTCCTCGGGGCCGATGTAGTCGACCTCGCCGCCCTTGCGGCGGACCAGGATGCGGCGCTCCTCGAACTCGCCGTCCGGACCGAGCGGCGTGTTCGCCTGGGCGATGACGTGCCGGTCTTCCTCGTCCGCGGTGAGGTAGTCGATCTGGCCGGTCACCTTGCCGCCCTTGACCTTGCGGTAGGGCGTCTCGACGAAGCCGAACGCGTTCACCCGGGCGTAGGAGGACAGCGAGCCGATGAGGCCGATGTTCGGGCCTTCCGGCGTCTCGATCGGGCACATCCGGCCGTAGTGGCTGGGGTGCACGTCACGGACCTCGAACCCGGCCCGTTCCCGGGACAGGCCGCCCGGGCCGAGCGCCGACAGGCGGCGCTTGTGGGTCAGGCCGGCCAGCGGGTTGGTCTGGTCCATGAACTGGGACAGCTGGCTGGTGCCGAAGAACTCCTTGATCGCGGCGACCACCGGCCGGATGTTGATCAGGGTCTGCGGCGTGATCGCCTCGACGTCCTGGGTCGTCATCCGTTCCCGGACCACCCGCTCCATCCGGGCCAGGCCCAGCCGGACCTGGTTCTGGATGAGCTCGCCCACGGTGCGCAGGCGGCGGTTGCCGAAGTGGTCGATGTCGTCGGTCTCGATCGGGATGACCGAGTCGCCGGTCTTCATCTCCTCCTCGCCGGCGTGCAGCCGGACGAGGTACTCGATGGTGGCGACGATGTCGTCCTCGGTCAGGGTGCCCTGCTGGATCGGCAGCGACAGGCCCAGCTTCTTGTTGATCTTGTACCGGCCAACCTTGGCGAGGTCGTAACGCTTCGGGTTGAAGTACAGATTCTCCAGCAGGGCCTGGGCGGACTCGCGGGTCGGCGGCTCACCCGGGCGCAGCTTGCGGTAGATGTCCAGCAGCGCGTCATCCTGGCCGGAGGTGTGGTCCTTCTCCAGGGTGGCCCGCATCGACTCGTACTCGCCGAAGCGCTCCAGGATCCGCGCGTCGTCCCAGCCGAGCGCCTTGAGCAGCACGGTCACGCTCTGCTTGCGCTTGCGGTCGATCCGCACGCCGACGCTGTCCCGCTTGTCGATCTCGAACTCGAGCCAGGCGCCACGGGACGGGATCACCTTGCAGCTGAAGATGTCCTTGTCGGACGTCTTGTCCACCTGGCGGTCGAAGTAGACACCCGGGGACCGGACGAGCTGGGACACCACGACACGCTCGGTGCCGTTGATGATGAACGTGCCCCGGGGCGACATCAGCGGGAAGTCACCCATGAACACGGTCTGGCTCTTGATCTCGCCCGTGGTGTTGTTGATGAACTCAGCCGTCACGAACATCGGGGCCGAGTAGTGCATGTCCTTGTCCTTGCACTCCTCGACGGAGTACTTGGGCGGCTCGAACCGGTGGTCCCGGAACGATAGGGACATGGTCCCCGTGAAGTCCTCGATCGGGCTGATCTCCTCGAAGATCTCTTCGAGGCCGGACTGCTCCGGAACCTCCTTGATGCCCGCCTGCTGCGCCGCCTCAACCCGGGCCCGCCAGCGCTCATTGCCCAGCAGCCAGTCGAACGACTCAGTCTGCAGGGCCAGGAGGCCGGGGACTTCAAGTGGTTCACGGAACCGGGCAAAGGAAACGCGACGAGGGGCTGTACTGGCGGCCGAGGCGCTGCGCGATGCTGCCAACAGGGGTCCTTCCGAGCTTGTGGCCGACTATCACCGCACGCACACAAAACGCCCTGCGGCGGACGCCGCTAGGGTCGAGGATGCCGAGGACGCAAGAGTGCAGCGCAAATTGGCAGTGTAGCCCACAGCTACACCGCTCGTCAACTGTATCTCACCATGAGGTTCACGGTTGCTCCGCAGCATGGCTCGTCCGGGGCAAAACGTCAAGTCCGCGCCACGTAGGTCTGGCAAACTCGGTGACGTGACGAACACCACAACCGACCGTGCGTGTGAGTGGGTGTACTCCTGGGTAAGTCTACCAGTTGCGCTCTGCGCACCTGCGCTGATCGGCGGTATCCGCCGGGCCCTCGCGGGCCCTGGCTCCGGTTCCGCCCCAGCGGTGGCGGGCGGTCCGCGCGCTGCCGGGACGGGTGCATGCCTTGTGGATAACCGCCCGGCCGCCGCCCGCATTCCCGGCCGGCCCCGCAACATTCCCGCCCCCGCCGCCCCGCAACGCCCGGTGCCGGGCCCGCGCTGAGGGCGGGCCCGGCACCGGGCGTTGAGCGGAGCGGTCTTACTTCACCGTGACGCTGGCGCCAGCGCCCTCCAGGGCGGCCTTGGCCTTGTCCGCGGTCTCCTTGTTGACGTGCTCCAGCAGTGGCTTGGGCGCGGAGTCCACCAGGTCCTTGGCCTCCTTGAGGCCCAGGCTGGTCAGGCTGCGGACCTCCTTGATGACCTGGATCTTCTTGTCGCCGGCCGCCTCGAGGATGACGTCGAACTCGTCCTTCTCCTCCTCCGCGGCCGCCTCGCCGCCGCCCGCCGGGGCCGCCGCCGCCACCGCGACCGGGGCCGCGGCCTTCACGTCGAACGTGTCCTCGAACTGCTTCACGAACTCGGACAGCTCGAGCAGGGTCATCTCCTTGAACGCGCCGAGCAGTTCGTCGGTGCTGAGCTTCGCCATGGTGGCTGGTTCCTCTTCTTTCCGGTTCTTACGTTTCGGCTGGTCAGTACTCAGGCCTCAGCGGCCGCTTCGGCTGTGGGCGCGTCACCCTCGGAGGCTGCGGGCGTGTCGTCCTCGGAGGCTGCGGGCGCGTCACCCCCGGAGGCCGCCGGCCCGGCCGGCCCGGCGTCGGCCTCCCGCTTGGCCCGCAGCGCCTCGGCCAGCTGGGCCATCTGCACCGGCAGCGCCGACATCACGGCGGCCGCCTTGGACATCGAGGCCTTCATCCCGCCGGCCAGCTTGGCCAGCAGCACTTCGCGCGACTCGAGGTCGGCCATCTGCTCGATCTCAGCCGGGCTGACGGCCCGGCCGTCCACCACCCCGCCCTTGATCACGAGGAGGGGGTGGGCCCGGGAGAAGTCACGCAGCCCCTTGGCCGCCTCGACCACGTCACCCTGGACGAACGCGATCGCCGACGGCCCGCTGAGCAGGCTGTCGAGCTCACCGGCCAGGCCGGCCTCACCCGCGGCGATCTTGGTCAGCGTGTTCTTCACCACGGTGAAGGTGGCGCTCTCGCCGAGCGAGCCGCGCAGCTCGGCCAGCTGGGCCACGGTCAGGCCGCGGTACTCGGTGAGCACCGCCCCGCCCGAGTTCTGGAAGCGCTCGGTGAGCTCGGCGACCGCAGCCGCCTTATCCGCCCTCGCCATGGGCCTCCTTTCGGTGTCCGGGAGCGGGCCCGCAGGCCCGGCCCCGATCGGTGTCCGGAGCAGGCCCGCAGGCCGGCCCGGACGGGTATCCGGGCGCGCCCGCAGGCGGCCCGGCTGGTTCGGACGCCGGCGAAGAACCCCTGAACACGCGAAACGCCCTGGCGCAGGCACCAGGGCGGCCCCACCGCCGACCCGGGACGGGACACGGTGGCTCAGCTCAGTACGCCTGCGCAGGCCGCCCGCTGCTGCGGGTCCTTCGGCCGCCACCTGACGGGCAGGCAGCGGCGACCGACGGTCTTTGGCTTCGCAACAAGAGTACGCGGCCCGCGCCGCCCCGCCAAATCAGCGCCGTTAGCGCCCCCGCTTCACCGGCCCGGCCTGCAAAGGGCGCCGCGACGTCGGTCGCGGCGCCCTGCAGGCGATCGTAGACGGGTCAGCTGGCGGCGGCCGTCTCCAGGTCCTCGGTCAGGCCGCGGGTCTTGGCCGGGTCGACCGGGATGCTGGGCCCCATGCTCGTCGTCATGGCCACCTTCTTGAGGTAACGCCCCTTCGCGGCGGACGGCTTGAGCCGGAGCACCTCGTCGATGGCCGCGGCGTAGTTCTCGATCAGCTTGGCCGTCGGGAAGGACGCCTTGCCGATGATGAAATGCAGGTTGCCGTGCCGGTCCACGCGGAACTCGATCTTGCCGCCCTTGATCTCGGTGACGGCCCGGGCGACGTCCGGGGTGACCGTGCCGGTCTTCGGGTTCGGCATCAGGCCGCGCGGGCCGAGCACCCGGCCCAGCCGGCCGACCTTGCCCATGAGGTCCGGGGTCGCGACGACCGCGTCGAAGTCGAGGAAACCGCCCTGGATCCGCTCGATGAGGTCGTCTGACCCTACGTAGTCGGCGCCGACCGCCCGCGCCGCCTCGGCCCGGTCCCCGGTGGCGAACACCAGCACCCGGGCGGTCTTGCCGGTGCCGTTGGGCAGGTTCACCGTGCCGCGGACCATCTGGTCCGCCTTGCGCGGGTCGACGCCCAGCCGGAGGGCCACCTCGACGGTGGGGTCGAACTTCGTCTTGGCCGTCTCCTTGGCCAGGCCGACCGCCTCGGCCGGGCTGTACAGCCGGTCCGGGTCGATCAGTTCGGCGGCCTGACGGTAGGCCTTGCTGCGCTTCATGTCATTCTCCTGAAAGTGGTACGGAGTTCGTGGTCGTGGAGCCAGCGCCTGGCCCTGCCACTGATTACCGGTGGATCCACGGCCCAGCGCCGCGGAAACACCCTCCTGCCCAACGAGAACCAGCGGGCGGATATGCCCCGCCGGCACCGGCGCCCGGCGTCAGCCGGAGACGGTGAGCCCCATCGACCGGGCGGTGCCGGCGATGATCTTCTCGGCCGCCTCGAGCGACGTGGCGTTGAGGTCGGGCATCTTGGTCTGCGCGATCTCCCGGATCTGGGCCGTGGAGACCGAACCGACCTTGCTGGTCAGCGGCTCGCCGCTGCCCTTGGCCACGCCGGCCGCCTTCTTCAGCAGTTCGGCGGCGGGCGGGGTCTTGGTCACGAAGGAGAACGTGCGGTCCTCGTAGATCGTGATCTCGACCGGGATGACGTTGCCCCGCTGAGACTCCGTGGCGGCGTTGTACTGCCGGCAGAAGTCCATGATGTTGACACCGTGCGGGCCCAGCGCGGTGCCGACCGGCGGCGCCGGGGTGGCCGCCCCCGCCTGCAGCTGCACCTTGACAACCGCGGCGATCTTCTTCCTTCTGGGAGCCATGAGCTCAGGTTCCTTACTGCGCAGAACGGGATCAGATCTTGGCGACCTGATCGAAGGAGAGCTCGACCGGGGTTTCCCGGCCGAAGATGGACACGAGCACCTTCAGCTTCTGAGTGTCCGGGTTGACCTCGTTCACCGTCGCGGGGAGCGTGGCGAACGGGCCGTCCATCACGGTAACGGATTCGCCCGGTTCGTATTCCACCGAGGACCGGCGGACCTCCGCCTGCGCGGGCTTGGCCTCCGGTTCCGGGGCGAGCAGCGAGGCGACCTCGTCCAGGCTGAGCGGTGACGGGCGGCTGGACAGCCCGACGAAGCCGGTCACTCCCGGGGTGTTGCGCACCGCGGCCCAGGACTCGTCGGTGAGGTCCATCCGGACCAGGATGTAGCCGGGCAGCACCTTCTCCGACACCTGCTGCCGCTTGCCGCCCTTGATCTCGGTGACCTCGTGGACCGGCACCTCGATCTGGAAGATGAAGTCCTCCATGTTGAGCGACTGGGTGCGGCTCTCCAGGTTCGCCTTCACGCGGTTTTCATAGCCCGCGTAGGAGTGCACCACGTACCAGTCCCCCGGCAGCAGCCGCAGCTCGGCCTTGAACTTGGCCACCGGGTCTTCCTCGGCCTCTTCCTCGGCCTCGCTGTCCCCGGCCTCGGCCGCCTCGGCGTCCGCGTCCGCGGCGACGGGCTCGTCCGCCGCGACGGGCTCGTCCGCCCCCGCGCGACGGGCTCGTCCGCCGCGACGGGCTCGTCCGCCGCGACGGGCTCGTCCGCCGCGACGGAGTCGTCCGCGCTGGCCGTCCCGTCCGCGCTGGCGGCGGCCTCCGCGACGCCGGCCTCGCCACCCGGCTGGGCGGTGGGCTCCTGCTCGGACGCGACATCGCCGCCGGTCAGCTCGTCCGCCTGATCACTGACGTGCACTTGGAACTCGGACACGATTGCTCTTTCCTCTGCCTTCCTGGCGCCGGCTCTTCCTGGTGGCAGCCGGCCCAGGACCCGCTCGCGGGCCCGGTCCCCGCACTGCCGCGGAACCCGGTTCCTGGCCCCGCTGCGGCCCCTGGCCCGTGGGCTTCCCGGTCGGCAGGCCGCCTGCTGACCGGCCGTGCCTTCCGGCACGAACCCCTACCCCGCCGCCTCCCGGCGCACGCGCCAGGCGGCTCAGCCCAGGACCGCGAACACCAGCTTGGTGAACCCGTAGTCCAGGGCGGTCACGATCAGCACCATGACGAGCACGAAGGTCAGCGCCACCGTCGTATAGGTGACCAGCTCCTTGCGGGTCGGCCAGATCACCTTGCGCAGTTCGGCGACGACCTGGCGGACGAAGAGCGTGGGAGAGGTCCGGCTCTCTCTAGCCGGGCCACCGGGCTTTGGAGCCCGGCCCTTGGAGACCTCGCCTCGCGTCTGAGTCGCCATGTCCTCACCTGAAACAGCGCTTATTGGTGTACCAGCTGATACCACCCGGCCCGCGCTCCAGTGCGGGCCGGCCTCGCAGGGCAGGAGGGACTCGAACCCCCAACCACCGGTTTTGGAGACCGGGACTCTGGCCAATTGAGCTACTGCCCTCTGGCTGCGGCGCGGTGTCAGCAGCCGGTGACGACGCGGCGGGTGCCGGCCGACGGCCCGCCCGGGGCCGCCCGCCGCCCTTGCGGGCGCAGCCGTCACCTGGGTGGACCACCACCAGTTGATGAAGTCTACGTGGCCGGCCGCCCGGCGTCGAACCATGTGGGCCAACCGGCCCGGCCATTATTTGCGCAGGCGCCGCCGGACGGCCAGCCGGGCGTTTCCCACCGCCCATTGCCGGGACCGCACCCGCAGGGGGAAAGACGCCGGGCCCGCGGGAGGGAAGACGCCGGGCCCGCGGGAGGGAAGACGCCGGGCCCGCGGGAGGGAAGACGCCGGGCCCGCGGGAGGGAAGACGCCGGGCCCGCGGGAGGGAAGACGCCGGGCCCGCGGGAGGGAAGACGCCGGGCCGCGCACCCGGACGGTCACGGCTAATCGCGATGCGGTCACCGGCGGCGAAGTGGGACGATGGAGAGCATGACTTCAGTCCATCCGCGCATCTCAGCCCGGGTCGCCGCAATCGCCGAATCCGCCACGTTGGCCGTGGACAGCAAGGCGAAGGCACTCAAGGCCGCGGGCCGGCCGGTTATCGGGTTCGGGGCCGGCGAGCCCGACTTCCCCACTCCCGGCTACATCGTCGAGGCCGCGCAGCGGGCCTGCGCCGAACCGCGCTTTCACAAGTACACCCCGACCCCCGGGCTGCCGGAGCTGCGCGAGGCGGTCGCGGCCAAGACCGCCCGCGACTCCGGCTACCAGGTCAAGGCCGGCCAGGTGCTGATCACCAACGGCGGCAAGCAGGCCGTCTACCAGGCCTTCGCCACGCTGCTGGACCCGGGTGACGAGGTGCTGGTGCCCACCCCGTACTGGACCACCTACCCGGAATCGATCGGCCTGGCCGGCGGGGTCACGGTCCCGGTGCTGGCCGACGAGCGGACCGGCTACCTGGTGTCCGTGGCCGACCTGGAGGCGGCGCGCACCGACCGCACCAAGGTGCTGCTGTTCGTGTCCCCGTCCAACCCGACCGGCGCGGTCTACCCGCCGGAACAAGTGGCCGAGATCGGCAGCTGGGCCGCGGAGCGCGGCCTCTGGGTGGTCACCGACGAGATCTACGAGCACCTGGTGTACGGCCACGCCCAGTTCACGTCGATGCCCACGATGGTCCCGGAACTGGCCGACACCTGCGTGGTGCTGAACGGAGTGGCCAAGACCTACGCGATGACGGGGTGGCGGGTCGGCTGGATGATCGGCCCCGCCGACGTGATCAAGGCCGCGGCCAACCTGCAGTCGCACGCCACGTCGAACGTGTGCAACGTCGCGCAGGCGGCCGCGCTGGCGGCGGTCTCCGGTGACCTGTCCGCCGTCGCCGAGATGCGCGCCGCCTTCGACCGCCGCCGCCTCACCATGTCCTCCATGCTGAACGAAATTCCCGGGGTGGTCTGCCCGGTCCCGGAGGGCGCGTTCTACTGCTACCCGTCCGTCAAGGGCGTACTGGGCCGCGAGATCGCGGGCACCCGGCCGGCCACGTCGGCGGAACTGGCCGAGGTCATCCTGGAGCACGCGGACGTCGCCGTGGTCCCGGGTGAGGCATTCGGCACCCCGGGCTACTTCCGGCTGTCCTGCGCGCTGGGGGACGCGGACCTCGCCGAGGGAGTCTCCCGGATGGGCAAGCTGCTCAGCGGCGCTCATTGACTGTGCTGGCCCGGGGGGCCGATCCCCCGGAACCCCCCGCGCATCCGCCGGCTCGGCGAGGACACGCCTCCGCCGGGCCTCCCCTCGCCCTGCCAGCCCGGGGGGACGGGCTGCCTGGCTTCCGGGGGGTGCTCCCGGCCGAAGGCAGACCGCTCGCCGCGCTGCCCAAGGCCCATCTGCACCTGCACTTCACCGGGGCGATGCGGCACGGCACCCTGATCGAGCTGGCCGACCGGCACGGGGTCCGGCTGCCCGAATCGCTGACCCAGTCCTGGCCGCCGCGGCTGAGCGCCGCCGATGAGCGCGGCTGGTTCCGGTTCCAGCGGCTGTACGACATCGCCCGGTCGGTGCTGCGTACCCCGGAGGACATGCACCGGCTGCTCCGCGAGACGGCGGAGGACGAGCGGGCCGATGGATCGGCCTGGCTGGAGATCCAGATCGACCCCTCTGGCTACGGGCACCGGTTCGGCGGGCTGACCCCGACGGTGGAACTGGTGCTGGAGGCGGCGCACGCGGCGGCGGCCAGCACCGGCGTGGGCATCGGACTGATCATCGCGGCCAACCGGACCAAGCATCCGCTGGAGGCGCGGACGCTGGCCCGGCTGGCGTCCCAGTACGCCGGGCGCGGCGTGGTCGGGTTCGGGCTGAGCAACGACGAGCGGCGCGGCGGCGTCACCGAGTTCTCCGCCGCCTTCCGCATCGCCGCCCGGTCCGGCCTGCTGCTGGCGCCGCACGGTGGCGAGCTGTGCGGCCCGCGCAGCGTCCGCGCCTGCCTCGATGAGCTGCGGGCCGACCGGATCGGGCACGGGGTGGCCGCGGCCGCCGACCCCGCCCTGACCCGGCGGCTCGCCGCCGGCCGGGTCACGCTGGAGGTCTGCCCCGTTTCCAACGTGGCGCTGGGCGTGGCCGCCGCTCCCGCTGACGTGCCGCTGCGACCGCTCCTGGAGGCAGGCGTGCCGGTCGCGCTGGGCGCGGACGACCCGCTGCTGTTCGGCTCGCGGCTGGCGGCGCAGTACGAGATGGCGCGGCACGTGCACGGCCTGGACGACCCCGCGCTGGCGGAACTGGCCCGGATGTCGGTGCGCGGCTCGGTGGCCCCACCCGCGGTCGCCCGGGGACTGCTCGCGGCCATCGACAGCTGGCTGGATACCCCGCCCGGCCCGGCTCAGGCGGCCGCACCGGACCGGGATGGCAGGATGTCGCCGCCGTTCCGCGACGGCCAGCAGTAACCCACCACCTCTTGACACGCGGCCGAGCCCCGCCTACATTTACAGTCATCAGCTTGTACAAGGATATCCTTGTATATATCGAAGGAGACCGGGATGACCAGCACCACCAGCACGCGGACCGGGGACTACACCGCGGTCCTGAACCTCCCCGCCAGCCCCGCCACCGTGTCGGCGCTGTTCACCTCCGCCGCCGGCGTCAGCCGCTGGTGGGGCCCGACGGAGGGCGACGGCGCGGCCGGCGGCACGCTCGTCACCAGCTTCGGCGACTATGGCGCCAACACGATGCGCGTCCTGGAGGCCGGACCCGCCCGCGTGGTCTGGGAGTCCATCGCGTCCGACGGAACCACCCCCACCGGGCACGCGAAGGAGTGGCTCGGCACCACGATGGAGTTCGACATCGTCCCCGCCGGCGCCGGCACGGAACTGCGCTTCCGGCACGCCGGCCTGACCCCGCAGCTCGAGTGCTGGCACGACTGTGCCGCCGCCTGGGCGCAGTTCATGGCGAGCATCAAGACCTTCGCCGAGACCGGCACCGGCACCCCGTTCGGGGCCTGAGGCACCATGAAGGGCGTGTCTGCCGGACCCCTGGCCGAGCGGAAGCAGCCGGCGTCCGCGGCACCCGATGCGGTGCTGCGGGCGCTCGCCGACCCGCACCGCCGGCAGATCCTGCGCCTCGTCCAGCACACCGAGCTGCCCGCGGGCCGGATCGCGGCGGCCTTCACCCTCACCCAGCAGGCGGTCAGCCAGCACATCGGCGTGCTCAAGCAGGCTGGCCTCCTCACCGAGCGCCGCGAGGGAACCCGCCGCCTCTACGCGCTGCACCACGAGGCGCTCGAGCCGGTGCGCGAACTGCTCTCCGAATTCTGGCCCGACGCCCTCAGCCGCCTGAAGAAGGCCGTCGAGACGGCCCATCCCCGGCCACCGAAGAGGTAACCCGTGACCGCCGAGATCCGCAACGACGTCATCGTCGCGACCGAGCACATCAAGGCACCGCCCGAGGTCGTGTTCGCGTACTTCACCGACCCCGCGCTCATCGTCACCTGGATCGGCGACCGGGCCGAACTCGACCCCCAGCCCGGCGGCGTGTTCTCGCTCGACATGGGCGAGGCCCTCGCCCGCGGCGCCTACATCACCGTCAACCCCCCCTACCGAGTCGCGTTCAGCTGGGGCATCCCCGGCAGTGACACACTGCCACCCGGCGGTTCGACCGTCGAGGTCACGCTGACCCCTGACGGCGACGACACGATGGTCGTGCTCACCCATCGCGGCCTGCCGCCCACCCACATCGGCGGCCACCGCGCCGGCTGGGAGCACCAGCTCGCGCGCCTGCCCGCCGCGGCCGGCTAACCCCTGGTGCAGGTGGCCATTAGCTCGCCTCGCGAGCGTCTCGCGCCCGGCTGGATCGGTCATCCGCGGGCCGGGGCCCGGAACGCGCCGCCGGCCGTGGCACCGCCAGGGCGGGCAGGCCGCGGCGATGTCCCCGTGGCCTGCAGCGATTGCCCGGGTAGCAGGTCCGCGAGCCCGGCCGGGCCACCGGCCGCGTCCAGCGCGGCGTGCAGCCGGCCCCATTGCCCGGTGGCCTGGGCGGCCTGGATCAGGTCACGCCACAGCAGCTGATCCTCGGCGGCCAGCCGCAGTCCAGCCTCGGCCGCGGCCAGCGCCCCCTCGGTGTCCCCGGCCACGCGCCGCAGTTCCGCCAGCCGGTGCGCGGCGTCGGCCACCCGCGCCGCGACCTCGTACTCCAGCCCCCCGGTGACCAGCCAGGCATAACCCGCCGGGTCACAGCCGTCCAGGAACGGGCCGCCGATCAGGTCGAGCGCCCGGGCCAGGCAGCCCGCCTCGGCCGGGCTGTCACCGGGCTGGGCCGCGGCGTGGCCGGTGAGCGCCTGGAACACCTGCCAGTCCACCCGGACACCGGAGCCGAGCCGGAGCCTGCCGGTGGCGTCCTCGGCCAGCTGCGGCCGGCCGATGCGGTCGGCGCCCAGCCATTCGGCGGCCTGGTCCAGGGCGGCGTCGCGATCGCCGGGGTCGATACCGCCGGGCCAGATCGCAGCGCCAAGCGCCGCCCGGGTCACCCCGCCGGGGTGGACCGCCAGATACGCCAGCACCTCGGTGAGCAGATCGGCCGCTCCGGGCGACACCGGTCCCGGGGCGTGCACCCGGACCGGACCGAGCAGGGTGATCTCGACCGGCGCGGTGCTGCCCTGGTCCAGATGCTCGCGGGGCACCGCATCGGCGGCGGTGACCGACAGCGGCACGCCCTCGGTCCGGGCGGCCACCTCGAACAGGTCGGCCACCGCCTCCCGCTGCCAGTCCGGCACCAGCTGGGCCTGCACGTCGAGGCCGAGCTCGCCGGCGATCAGCCGCCCGTCCGGGGTGACCTCCCAGGTCCAGGCGGCGCCGGGCACGTCGCCGGCGACCAGGTAGCTGGCCGCGGCCGCCTGGGACGACCTGGCCAGGGCGAGCAGCCGACTGCTCTGCCGCGGCGTTGGCGCTACCGCGCTGATCAGGTAATGCGGCGTCCACGCATCCGGGTCGACGCCCGTGGCGCGTCCGGTGAGCACCGAGCCGATCCCGGCGGCCGCCAGTGCGCCGGTCACCGCGGCGGCCTGTTCCTCCAGGCCGGGCAGGGCGTCGTCCAGCGTGGCCACGGCGCTGATCCGGTCCGGGGCGAGCGGCACCAGGTCCGCGCCGAATCCGGCCAGCGTCAGCCGCGCCCCGTCCGACCACCGGCTGGTGGCCAGCTCCAGGGCGATACCGGACAGGACCGCGGTGACCATGGCCGTCGGTCCGGTAACGCCGATCACCCCGTGCGCCGCCTCCAGGTCGACGAGCACCCGCCCGCCGCCGTCGGTGCCGATGGAGACCAGCCCGGGGAACAGGGCCGGCCCGTCATCCCCGTCTGGGGGATCGATCCGTTCCAGCGCCGCGGCTGGCAGCCGCCACACCTGCCCGTCGCCCACCGCGGTCCATGGTGGCGGCGCGTGCCGGTCCGCCGGGCCGATCCACAGGTCCAGGTTCGCCGGGCTCAGGTGGGCGGCGAACACGGCTGGCGGAGCCTGCCCGGACCGGGCGAGTGACCAGGACAGCGCGCGCAGGCTCGTGCCCAGCAGCTCCGCCACCGGCTCCGCCGCCCCGGTGCGCAGCGCGGCCTCGACCATGGCGGCGCCCCCGGCGGGCGCGGCGATCCGGTGCCCGAACGCCCGCTGCCACAGCTGCTCGCGGCGGCGCCGGCCGAGCGCCGCCAGCAGCCCGGCCGCGAGCAGCGACGCCGCGGCCAGTTCGCGCGGGTAGCCCAGCCCTGTCGCCGGCGGCCCGGCCGCCTGGAGAGCGGCGGGACGGGCCGCGGTGGTCCCGGCGGGCGGCTGCCGTTCCGCCACCGGACCCGCCGCTACCGCCCGGTCACCCGGCCGTGGGCCGGTGGGGCCAGGCCGCGTGGCGGTGAGCCGGGCCGCGGCCCCCTCCCCCACCGCCGTATCCCGGTGACCGTCCCGGCGGGCGCGCCCGCCGGTCCGCTCCTCTCCCGGGCCACGATCCCGGTCGGGGCCGGATTCGCTGACCCGGGACCGGCTCCTCCGGCCCGCGCCGCCATGCTGCCGCCCGCCCGCCCGGTCCTGTTCGTGCTGCCCGGCGGGTTGCGGGGCGCGGGGAGCGGGCGCCGGGGAGTGGCCGGAGGCGGCCGGTCCGGAGGCGGCCGGTCCGGAGGCGGCCGGTCCGGAGGCGGCCGGTCCGGAGGCGGCCGGTCCGGAGGCGGCCGGTCCGGAGGCGGCCGGTCCGGAGGCGGCCTCGATCCCCGGTCCGTGTGCATCGGCGGGCAGCCGCAGTACCCAGCCGGGCCGGATCAGGCTGGCGATGGTGAGCTGGGAGCCGTCCGGCTGGGCCCGGCCGGAGTTCAGCGCGAAGATCTCCCGGTACCGCCGCCCGTCACCGAGGAACTTCTCCGCGATCTCCCACAGGCTCTCGTGGAACCGGCCGGCTGGCGGCCGCACGACGTAGATCTTCTCCGCCCCCAGCCGAAGGCCATCCGGCGGTGGCCCGGGATGCGTGGCCCGGTGGGCTGTGCGCGGCCCCACCGGGGGCGTCCCGCGGGGGGTGACCGTGGGCTTTCCGTGCGGCGTGGCGGGTGGGGTTGCCTGGGGAGTGGCATGCGGTGTCGCCCGGGAGATGTCGGGCGGGGTTGGCCGGGAGATGTCGGGCGGGGTTGGCCGGGAGATGTCGGGCGGGGTTGGCCGGGCGGTGGCCGGGGGGGCTGCCCGGGGAGTGGCCGGGGGCGCCGCCGGGAGAGCACCGGGGGGCGATCCGCGGGCCGCCCCCCTGGGCGCGCCGGCGCCCGACGCCTGCGCCACCTGGGGCTGCCCGACCACCTGCGGCGGCCTGGCCCCGCTGGCATGCCGCCCGCCCGTCGCGGCGGGCCGGGGCGCGGCGGTAGCCGCGGCTCGCGGTGCACCGCCGGCCGGACCGTGGACACTGAAGGCGGGTGACAGCGCCGACGTGGCCGCGAACAGCAGCAGCGCCGTGGTGACCAGCCGGTGTACCAGGGCCTGGGTTCCGCCCGCGAGCGGCACCCGGGCCGGCAGGCCGACGTTCCGGACCGCCGCCCGGACCTCCGCGATCACGCACCACACCAGCTGGATCCAGGCCAGCCAGACGGCGACCGACAGCACCTTGAGGATGCCGAACACATCCAGGGGGCGGCTCAGCGCGGACAGCCGGGGCAGCGTGTGCGGGACCGGCACCCCGAACACGGTGACCAGCGCGTACGGGACGCCCACGGTCAGGGCGAGCAGGGCGGTCACGGCGACCATCCCGAGCAGCAGGTCAGCCGCCGAGCGGCGGCGCGGCTTCCGGCGGGGCGGGGACGGGGTTGTTGGCAGGGCCATCAGCAGGGCGCTCCGGTGATGATGCCGCACTGGGCGGTCGCGCTCTCCCGGGCCGTCTCGGTGAAGCGACCGAGGACGCCAGGGATGAGCGGGCGGGTGGTGATGGTCACCTGGACGGTGGCCGTGTTCGTGCCGATCACCTGGCACGCGTCCATGACCGCGCCGGTCACCCGGTCCACGCCGGTGCTGGCGCCCTGGGCGTAACGCTGCACCAGCTGCCCGGCCCGCAGGCACGCGCCCGGCCCGATCCGGGCCGTTCCCGTGGTGCGCAACGTGATCACGTCGATGTCGCCGGCGGCGGCCCGCGCGGCCTGCTCGGCGATGTCCGCGGCCCGCTGCCGGGCGCTCATCGCGATGCCGCCGTCCACGATCAGCGCGGTCAGGAAGACCACCGCGATGGCGAACACGACGGTGAACACCGCTACCGACCCTCGTTCGCCGCGGCTCAGCACCCGGGGCCCCGGCAGGTGAACACGTCCAGCGGGGCGACGGCCCGGCCGGTGAACGGCATGCTGGGACGGAAGCCGAGCAGCGTGAACGGGCTCATATCGGCGGCGCAGGTCACCGTCGCGGCGACGTCGTCGCCCGGTTGGGCCAGCCCGGCCGCGGGGTACCCGGTGACGGTGGCGCGCACGGTGCCCGGAGCGCACCAGCTGGTGCGGCCGAGATCAGCCTGGGCCGCCTGCAGCGCCGCCTCGCTGGCCTGCACCGGCGAGGGTGCGATCGAGGCGGCCCGGGCGGCGTCGCGGGCCGCCCCGTCCAGGTGCGCCTGGGCTTCCACGACCCGGCCCGCCGCACCCACCAGGAGCAGCAGCAGGACCAGTCCCGGGGCCACGACGGCCAGTTCGGCCGACAGGGAGCCGCGCTGCCGCCCGCCGCGCTCCCGGATCATCGCGCTGATTCGCATGAGCGGTCCGTTCCTCATGGCGGTCAGCCACAGCCCTGAGCGCCAGGCGGCCGGAAGCACTCGACCGGGCCGCCGGCGGTAGCGGAAACAGTCAGGTGCAGGCCGAAGAAGCCGAACACCGAATAGCCCAGCGGACCGCTCACCGTGACGAACACGTCGGTTCGCGGGTTCCCGGACGCCTGGGCGGTGAGCTTGCTGAGCAGCGGGGTGTTCAGCCCGGCGAAGTAGCGGGTCGCGGCCTGCTGCGCCGCCCCGGCCCAGCCCGGGTTGGCAGCCGCCTGCTCCCGGGCCACCAGCGCCCCGGCCTGGGCCGCCGACAGCGCGGCCTGGCGGGCGTTGAACCACAGCCCGAACTGCAGGATGAGCATGCAAATGAGCATGAGCGCGGGGGCCAGCACGGCGAGTTCGACCGCGCTGGAGCCGCGGTCGGACCGGGCCCGCCGCGACGAGGTGCTGAGGCACCGGCGCACCATGTCGTACACCTGTGGCTGCGTCAGTGACCGGTCAGCCGCCGTTGATCTTGGCGCTCTCGTTGTTCACGAAGAGAGTGATGGCGGTGAGCACGATCCCGGCGATGCCGATGATGACCGCGGTGATGATGGCCAGCTCGACGGCGGACGCGCCGCGCTCCGAGTCGCCTCGGGCCTGCTGGAACCGGATGACCCGGACCCCCAGCAGAGCCCGCAGGAACGTGACGGCCGCATTGATCGTCGCCATTTCTTCTCCATTCTCCGGCCTGGCGCGTGGTCAGACACCGAGCAGTACCCCCACCACGGGATAGGTGAGGAAGATCAGGAAGCCGGCGCACAGCAGCATCTGGGCGACCAGCATGGACTGCGATTTCTCCCCGGCCTGGCCCTGGAGCTCGGCCAACTCCCGGCGGCGCAGGCTGGCCGCGCGGGCGCTCAGCGACTCGCGGACCTTGGCGCCGTCGTCGGCGACCAGGCTGAGCGCGGCGGCCAGGTCGCGGAGCTCATCGACCCGGACTTCCTCGCCCAATGCGCCCAGCGCCTGCCACGGGGTCTGTCCCGTGATCCGCGCGCTGGCCAGCGTGTCCCGCACCCGGCCCAGCGCCCAGCCGGAGCCGATCTCGCTGGCCGCCAGCAGCGCCTCGGGGACGCCGCGGCCGCCGGACAGGTTCATCGACACGAGATCGAGGAAGGCGCCGATGGCGTGCCGGAAATCACGGCGCCGGGCGGCCGCCTGCTGCCTGATCTCCAGGTCCGGCAGGAAGAAGCAGACCGCGGCCAGGACCAGGCCGAGCCAGAGCGGGATGGCCGGCGGGACACGCAGCCCGGCCAGGCTGAGCAGGAGCAACAGGACCGGCCCGAGCAGCAGGCCGCCCACGCCGAGCAGCAGCTTGGTGGCCAGGTAGTTCTCCAGCGACTTGCCGATGATCGACAGGTCGGCCCGCAGCGACGGGAACTCCCAGCCCTGCTCGGCGCAGAACGCTGCCGCAGCACGGCCGAGCTGCCAGCCGAGCTGGCTGCCCCGCCCGGAGCGCCCCGGGTGGCCGGACGGGCGGCCCGGCCGGACCGCCGCGTCGAACGCGGCCACCTGCCGGGCCAGGCTGACCCGGCGGCGGCGCAACGCCAGCGTGAGCAGGAACAATCCGAACCCGGTCACCGCCCCGGTGAGCAGTGCCACCGTCATGACGTCCGCCCCGGCCTGGCCCGCGTCCCGGGAACCGGCCCGGCCAGCCGGGATTCCTCTACGCTTCGGTCATGACCGTGCCTGAGCCCCCCTCCAGCCAGCTGCGGCGAGACCGGCTGCCACTGCGCAGCCGGGTAGCGGTGGTGACCGGTGTCAGCCGCCGCGCCGGCATCGGGTACGCGATCGCCCGCCGGCTGGCCGCCTTGGGTGCCAGCCTGTTCCTGCAGCACTACACGCCGCACGACCGGGCGCAGTCCTGGGGCGGTGACCCCGGCGGCATCCCGGCCGTCCTGGACGGTGTGACCGGCGCGCTGGCGGCGGACGGGGCGACCGTCCGGGACCTGGAACTCGACCTCGCCGATCCGGCCGCACCCCGGCAGCTGATCGACACGGCCGCCAGCGCCTGCGGGCAGCTGGACATCCTCATCTGCAACCACGCGCGCAGCGGCGGCGACGGCCCGCTGGGCACCCTGGACGCGGCCATGCTGGACGCGCACTGGGCGGTCAACACCCGCTCGTCGATCTTGCTGGCGCAGGCCTTCGCCGCGCAGCACGACGGCCGCCCTGGCGGCCGGATCATCTTCATGACCTCTGGCCAGGACCTCGGCCCGATGAACGCTGAGATCGCCTATGCCGCCAGCAAAGGCGCGCTTGCCTCGATCACCCCGACCCTGGCCGACCACCTGGCCGACCAGCCGATCACCCTCAACACCGTCAACCCCGGCCCGGTCGACACCGGCTACGCCACACCGGAACTCCACGAGACGGTGCGCCGCCGCTTCCCGCAAGGACGCTGGGGAACCCCCGACGACCCCGCCCGCCTGATCGCCTGGCTGGCCACCGACGAGGCCGCCTGGATCACCGGCCAGGTCATCAACACCGAAGGCGGCTTCCGCCGCTCCACCTGACGTCCGTGACCGGGTCGCCGAGCCACCGGGCGCACCGTCACCCACCAGGCCGCACCACCCTTGGCGGGCCGGCCGCGGGGCGGCCGGCATTGGCGGCTGCGCCATCGGTGGTCAGCAGCCGTTCCGGGGTCTCGAAGGTGGCCAGCCGGCGCATCCAAATGAACCCGCCCGCGTACAGCGCGACCACGACGACGAGGACCAGCTGGCCGGCCACGCTGTCGTAGCTGCGCACATAGGACTGGTTGAACAGGGCCAGCGCGAGTGCCAGGCCCACCGAGACACCCACCACGATCTGGGCGCTGCGGCGGGTGGACCGGCGTTCCGCGTTCACCTTCCGGCGCATGTCCAGTTCTTCGCGGACCGACTCGGCCAGTGCCCCCAGCAGGTCACGCAGGCCGGGCCCGCGCAGCCGGGCGTTGATGATCAGCGCCGCGATGATCAGGTCCGCCCCGGGATCGTCCAGATCGGCCGCGAACCGGCGCAGCGCCTCGGGCATCGGCATCCGGGTGTGCAGCCGGTTGACCAGCCGCGCCAGCGGCTCGTGCAGCGCCGGCGCGGCGGCCCGCAGCGAGGCCGGGATCGCCTGTTCCAGGCCGAGCGCCCCGGCGATGGTGTCGCGGAGCGACTCGGTCCAGGTGGCCAGCGCGTCCAGCCGGACGATGCTGCGCCGCTCAGCCGCGGCCCCGCCGAGGCTGCCCCAGGCCACCACGAGCAGCATTACCCCGGCTGCGCCGACCAGCCACCGGGTCACCAGCAGCACCAGCAGGCCGGCCAGCAGGGCCACCGCGCCGCGCGGGCCGGCCAGCGCGCGCAGCCGGCCGGCCCCGCCTGGCCGGCCGCCCGCCCGGGCAGGCCTGCCCCGCACCGCCGCCACGAGTAGCGTCAGCCCGCCGCCCGCCAGCGCGCCGAGCAGGATGGCCAGCAGGGGGCCGGCCTGCAGCAGCCCGGTCACCAGTGGCCTCCGGCCGGGCCGTAGCCGTGCGGGGCCAGGTCGGCCAGGCAGGACACCGGGGCGTGCGGCACGCCCCGCCCGTCCGGGCCGGCGCCGAACACCTCGCTGGACAGGACCCGGCCGTCCACCCCGGTCACCTCGCGGATGCTGCTGACGAAACGGCGCAGCCGCCCACCCCGGGCGTAGTCGTTGCGCTTCTCGATGAACACCACGAAGTCGATGGCGCCGGCGATGAGCAGATGCGTCGCCTCCACCGGGAGCCGCTCGGCGGCCTGGATCGCGTACGTCGCGATCCGGTTGAAGACCTCGGTGGCGGAGTTCGCGTGGATGGTGGACAACGAGCCGTCGTTGCCCTGCGACATCGCGTTCAGCATGGTGACGATCTCGTCGCCGAGCACCTCCCCGACGATCACCCGGCTGGGGTTCATCCGCAGCGACCGGCGGACCAGGCCGGCCATGGTGATGGCACCCTGGCCCTCGGAGTTGGGCAACCGCTCCTCCAGTGCCACCACGTTCGGGTGCAGCTCCGGAAGGTGATCGAGGCCGAGCTCCAGCGCCCGCTCCACGGTGATCAGCCGCTCGTGGGGCGGGATCTCGTTGACGATCGCGCGCAGCAGGGTGGTCTTGCCCGCGTTGGTCGCCCCGGCGACCATGATGTTCTTCCGGGCACCGGTCGCGGCGGCCAGGAAGGCGGCGGCCTCGGGCAGCAGCGTGCCGTTGCCCACCAGGTCGGCCAGCAGCACCTTCCCCATCCGGGCCCGGCGGATGGAGACCGCGGGACGCAGCGTCACGTCCATCACCGCGGACAGCCGGGCCCCGTCGGGCAACCGCAGATCGAGCTGGGGGTGGGCGGTGTCAAAGGGCCGGCTGGACAGCCCGGAATAGGCGGCCAGCACCTGGACCAGCTCGACCAGTTCCTCGTCGTTCTCCGCGACCGGCTCACCCATGACCTCACGCCCGTCGGCGTAGCTGACGAAGACCCGGTCACAGCCGTTGATGTTGACGTTCTCCACCTGCGGGTCGTCGAGCAGCGGCTGCAGCCGGCCAACCCCGAACAGGGCCGCGTGGATCGCCGCGGCCAGGTCCTCCTCCTCCTGGGCGCCGGCCGGAGCGCGCCCCGCGCTGACCTCGGCCCGCGCCTGTTCCTCCAGGACCTGGGCGATGAGCGCGCGGGCGAACTGGCGTTCGTCCTCGCCGGTCATCGGGGCCAGGCCGGCCGCCGCGTCCAGCCGGCGCTGCTCGGCCAGCCGGTCGCCGACCTCGCCACGGAGCCGCTTGACGAGCGAGTGATCGACCATGTGTCACCACCCGCCCCGCGGTGCGGACATCCCGGCGGCCGCCCTGGCGCCCGGAGGGGGCACGGCACCTGCGTTACTGGCGATGCCGTAGTGACTGATGTTCCCGGGAGGGTTGTCCCAGGGCGGCCCGGGCCGCTGGGTGCCGCGCCGACCAGGGACGGGTGTCACCCCCGGCGCGGCCGGCGCGGGCGCGGCCGGCGCGGGCGCGCCCGCCGGGGGTCCGGGCGGCGCGGGCCCGGCCGGCCCCGCCCCGCCGGCGCGGGCCCGGATGACGCATGCCCGGATGACGCATGCCGTGCTGGCGCATGCCGGGCCGGCGCGGGCCGGACTGGCGCGGGCCGGACTGGCGCGGGCCGGACTGGCGCCGGCCGGGCTCCCGGGCTCGCGGTCTGGAAGGCGGGTCCCGGCAGCCAACCGGGACCGGCCAGCTGGCCGGCCACCTCGCGAGCCGTCCGGATGAGCAGGGAGCGGTCCAGCTTCCCGCCCCACTCACTGCGGAGCGCCTCCGCGCTGGCCGGCTCGAAGGTGATCCCGCCGAGCACGGTGACCGGGCCCCCCTCTGGGGCGACCGCCTGGGCCACCTCGCCGAGGGCCCCGCGCAGCTCGCGGCGGCCGGTGATGACCAGGACGCCGATCCGGCCCGGACGGCCGGTGCGGCGGCCGACGGCCTGCACGACGACGGTGGCCCGGTCGCGGAGCCGCAGCACCTCGGCCAGGCTGGGCCGGGTCACCAGCACGATGACGGCCGCATGGGCCAGCAGGTCGTAGAACGGCCCATCGGCACCGATCCGGCCGCAATCCGCGATCACGTCCGCCTCCGGCAGCGCGGCCAGCGCCGCGCCGACCGCGTCCCACAGCGGGTCCAGCCCGCTGCCCTGCTCGGCGTTGGCCGTGCCGAGCAGCACATCCAGTCCCCCCTGCAGCTTCTGTGCATGCTGCCAGGCTTGTTCCGGGCGAATCCCGCGCCGGGCGGCCACCGCCAGGCTGAGCAGGCCACGCCGTGGGTCCAGGCGGCCGCCCGGGCCGGCGGCGAGCCGGCAGGCAAGGTCGCCGCCGGCCGGATCACACTCGGCCAGCAGCACGGGCCGGGGCCACACCGCGGCCAGCGCGATGGCGGTGGTGGTGACGCCGGGTGCGCCTTTGTCGGCGGCCATCGCAATCAGGGCCATGATCAGCCGGCCTGGCCGGGCAGCACCGCGAGGCCCACCATGCCATTGGCCGCGTTACATGCCACCGGGCCGGCGTCGGCCGGGTTGACGGCCACGACCACATCGGCCTGTGCATTCCCTCCTGAGGTGGCCGCCGGGGCGGTCACCGACAGCACCACCGCGCCGGTGGCCAGCAGCGCGCCGGAGGCGCCGGGGCAGGTCTGCTGGGCGTCGCTGACCTGGTAGACGTTGACCAGATCACCGTCGGTCAGCCCGGTCGGCAGCTGCCCGTCTTTGAGTGCCAGGCCGAGCACCACCTTCCCGCCCAGCGAGGCGCCCGTGGCCGCCACCATCCTCCGGGTCAACAGCGTGCCCGGCGGAATGGCGCTCACCGTGAACAACCGCGTCACCTGGGTTGCCTCGTCCCAGGGCACGTAACCCAGCCCGCTGCCCGCGGCGAGCTGTACCGGGCGGAGCGCGCTGAGCGGGATATGCTGGCCGGCTCCGACCGCCGCGGCCACCTCCACGGCGGTCACCCGCTTGCCGCTCTGGATGACCAGGAAGCCCGCGCCCAGAGCACCCGCCAGGATCAGCAGTACGGCGAGGGCGGCCAGGCCCGGCCTTCGCTCCCGCGGGCCGCCGGGCAGCCGCCGGGCCCCGGGGGGCGTGGGCTCCGGCCATGCCGGATGCTGGTCGGCGCGGCCAGCGGCTGTCCGCGGGAGCGTGCTCCGGTCATTTGGCATTCGTGGCAGATCTCCCTGCTCCTGGTGCGCGCTCGCGTGCGTCCGCGCAACCGTTATTTCCCGGGTGCATTCTTAACCATAAAGCCGCATGAGGCTACCTGATCCGGGTATACGCGGAAACTCTCCTGTCCGCGAGAGAGCATTACTGGCCGCTGAGGACATCCGTAATAGCGCGACCACGCAGGAGGGTGGGCAAAAGCCCAGCAACCGGCTGGATCAAAGCCTATCTTGCTATTTAATTTAGTAATTGCGTACTAGCCCGAATAGTTTTTCAGTTGATTCATCCTTCTGCCGGGCAAACCCCCTGCCGGAAAGGCAGCCATTGGTAGAGTTCGCGCCAGTGAAGGACCCGACTCGACGGAGGCCGGCGATGCGGCGGTATGGCGGTGAGGCGTCCCCCGGCGGGGACGGGCGGACCCGGCGCGGGGCGGACGGCCGACGGACCCGGCGCGGGGCGGACGGCCGACGGAGCCAGCGCGGGGCGGACGGCCGACGGAGCCACGGCTGGCCCGGGGCCTGGGTCTGGCGCTGGGTGAAAACCGGCCGGAGCCGGGGCTGGATCGAGACCGGAGTGACGGCCGGGCTGTTAGCGGCGGGCTGCGGGACCGCGGCGCCAGCGACCTTCCGCCCGGCCGGCCAGGCCGGTGGCGCCCACGGGACCGCCGGCGCAGCCGCCGGGGGGCCCGGCGGGGGCGGCCCGGCCGCGGGAACACCGGCCGGGACCACCCCGGCGGGGACGGCCGGCCCGCCGCTCCGCTGGCCCCCGTTCGGCCGTGACGTGCACATCGTCATGCCCGGCTGGCTACCGCCGGACGCCACGGAGGCGGCGGCCGTGATAACGGCGAAGGATTTCCTGCTCGCCGTACTATACGCGGAATACCGGGGCAATCAGGACGACCGGTGGACCGCCTATGCGACGGGCACCGCCCGCACCGTGCAGCGTTCCATCCTGGCGCAGCCCAGCGTGACCAACCAGTCGTTCACCGGCACCCTCATCTTTTCCCGTCTCAGCGCATTCCCCGACCCTGTGGTCCGCGGCGCGGTGGACGTGTCCGAGTGCTTCGACAATGCGATGTCCACGAACATCAGCCTGGCCACCGGGAAGGCCATCCCCGGCCACGGGCCGGCCAGCCAGCACTACTACCGGAATACGGATGTCGTGGCCCGGAGGAATGGCCACTGGCAGGTGGTCTCGACGTACCCGGTCATCTATTACCCGCAGGCCGCGGAATGCAAGCCGTGAGGTGGCGTGGGGCGCTGGCTGCGCTGGCGGCCACGGCGGCGCTGCTCCCGCTCGCGGCCGCGGGGCCTGCCGGCGCCACCAGCGCAGACGGTGCCACCGGCGCAGACGGTGCCACCAGCGCAGAGGGCGCGGGCGCGGGCGTCGGCTGCACCGGCGCCACCTGCTCGGTGTCGCTCGGCACCCTGGTCACGCTGCGGGGCGACGCTGGCGCCGCCGGCAGCACCCAGGCACCGCTGAACGTGCCGCAGCCACCGTGCCTGTGGCAGCCGATCGGGGATACCGCCACCGGCGCACGGTACATCATCCGCAACTACGGCGCCATCGCGCCGGGCGCCCCGTTCGGGGTCTTCCAGGCCCTGCAGACCGCCAGGCAGCAGCTCAGACGGACCCCGGTGCCGCCGGGCACCTGGTACCTCCTGCCGACCAACCCGGCCGCCCCGGCGGCGGCCCAGCAGGCCTGCCAGGCGCTGCCGCTGTTCTTTTTCGCGGGGCCCGGGCAGGCGCCACCCGCGCCGCCGATCCCGCCGGGGATGCTCGCCGCCTATGCCTACGACCGGATGACGATCCCGGCCCCGCGGCTGACCGTCAACCCGGCCGCCCGGGGTTACGTGAACCTGGCCACCTACGTCTGGGGGCGCACCCGGCCGGTCAGCGCCGTTACCGGCCGCCCAGACGCCTACGAGGTGATCGCCACGCTCGGCACCACCACGGTCAGCGTGTGGGCCCGGCTGGCCGGGACGGGCGCACTGCGCGTGGCGGTAGCCAGCGGTCAGGGCAGCGCC
This sequence comes from uncultured Actinomycetes bacterium, assembly GCA_963837515.1. GTDB lineage: Bacteria > Actinomycetota > Actinomycetes > Streptosporangiales > Streptosporangiaceae > RYN-230. The sequence goes on along the minus strand of CAWINT010000002.1, from coordinate 329,923 downwards.
TACTCGGCGTGCGGACCGGACGGCTCGCGGTTCCCGGTCGGCCGGGTCCCGGCGGCCGCCGACCGGGCGGGCGCCCCGCCGGACTGCGGCGTGCTGTGGCAGGCCCCGGGCGCCGCTTCCTCGGTCAGCGCCACCGCCCGCTGGACGGTGACCTGGGGCCGCGGCGTGCTGGCCGGTCCCGGCCCGAACCGGCTGCCCCCGATCCTGCTCACCGGGCGCACCGGGCCGTTTCCGGTAGCCGAGATCCAGAGCATCAACGGCGGGTAGGGGTGGCTCACCGACCAGTGCCCGGGGCGGCCCGGCCGGCTGGCGTGGTGCCGCCTGCCGTGGTACTCGGGCTGGCCGGCGGCGCGGTCATGGTCGCCCGCTTCGGGGCCAGCCCGGTGCTGCCCGCCTACTGTTACCTGGCCGGCGCCGGTGCCGTCCTGGCCGTGACCGACGCCCGGCAGCGGCGGCTGCCCGACCGGCTGACGCTGCCGTCCTATCCCGTCGCGCTGGCCCTGCTGGGCGTCCCGGCGCTGGTCACGCCGGACGGAGCCATGCACTACAGCGGCGCGCTGCTGGGGATGGCCGCCGCGCTGGCGGTGTTCCTGGGACAGGCGTTCGTGTACCCGGCGGGCCTCGGCTGGGGCGACGTGAAGCTGTCCGGCCTGCTCGGCCTGTACCTGGGCTGGCTGGGCCCGGGCCCGCTGCTAGCCGGGCTGTTCCTCGGCTACCTGCTGGCCGCGGTGGCCGGGCTGGGCCTGATCGCCGCCCGGCGGGCGACCCGGAAGTCCCAGCTGCCGTTCGGCCCGTTCCTGCTGGCCGGCACGCTGGCAGCGATCACCCTCAGTGCTCTCTCCCCGCCGTTCGCCTGGTAGCGGACATAGACCTCCCCGCCGTTCGCCTGGCAGCGGACATAGACCGCTCCCTCCGCCGCTGCGTACGAGCATGACGACCGACCAGCAGACCGCGGCAGCGATGACTGGCGGAGGGCCGCTGGCGTCGGCGGCATGGAGTGCGCGACGTCACCGACGACCGTGACGTGGCCGCCTCCCCAGGTATCCGGAACCCGGTGCCCGCCGTGTGGGGAGAACCCCGCTTGTTCGTAGGCTGCATTCCTCGGCACCGCACTCCACGACGCGGCCACCAAGCACCGGACCCGCTATCTGGCCAGCTTCGAACTGCCCAGGCCTGGCCGGCGGCGGTTATTGATTCGCCCGGCACCGCCATCCCGCCTAGGCTCGGGCTGCTGGCCCGGCCGCCGGCTGCGGCCACCGACGCGGGAAGGTCCAGGCTATGCCCGATGCGCCCGACAGCCAGGCCCGTGAGTTCGCCGCGGCGTTCCGCGCCTTCCTGGAGTGGGTGCACGCCACGGCCGCCGCGGACGACAATGAGGTGGCCGCGCTGGTGCGCGAGTACCTGGGGCCGGACGGCGCGCGCCATTCGGTGGTGACCCGCGACCTGCCCGCGTTCGAGCACGTCAATCTGCAGACGGCGGTCGACGCGTGGGCCGCGCACGCCGGGCGTGCGGCGCAGATCCGCGGCGTCGCCCTGCCACCGCACTACGGGGGGCTGTCGCTGCAGCAGCTGGTCGCGGGTGAGGGCCTGCCCCCGTTACGGCTGACCGCGCCGGCCCTGGCCGACCTGCCGAACGGCCCGGGATCGACGCTGGGCTGCCTGCGGCTGGCCCTGCTGCTGGTGGCCGACTCCCACGGCCGGTACATCGTGATGATCCAGGGCCCGCACGAGCATGACCCGGGCCTGCACGTGGAGGTGGCCGGGCTGCCGGTCGAGCTGGCCCAGGGCCTGCTGGCCGAGCTGGACCGGCTGCGCGCCGAGCTCAACGTCTACCGCGGCCACCTGCTGGACGTGTCGCTGGACCCGATGGGCGGGGTGATCCTCGGATTCGCCGGGCCGCCCGGCATCGGCCGGGACGACGTCGTGCTGCCGGCCAGCGTGCTGACCAGGGTCGAACGGCACGCCCTGGGCGTGGCCGGCCACCGGCAGGCGCTACTGGGCGCCGGGCAGCACCTCAAGCGCGGGCTGCTGCTCTACGGGCCGCCCGGCACCGGCAAGACGCACACCACCCGCTACCTGCTGGGCCAGATGACCGGATACACGCGCCTCGTGCTGACCGGCCGCGCCCTGGTCGCCGTGGGCCCGGTCACCGAGCTGGCCCGCGACCTGCAGCCCGCCGTCGTCGTGCTGGAGGACGTCAACCTGGTCGCCGAGGAACGCTCCCTCGGCCCGGCGTCGAGCCCGGTGCTGTTCGATCTGCTCGACGCCATGGACGGCGCCGCGCCCGACGCCGACCTGCTCTTCCTGCTCACCACCAACCGCGCGGACCTGCTGGAGCCGGCCCTGGCCGCCCGGCCCGGGCGGGTCGACGTCGCCGTTGAGATCGCCCTGCCGGACGCCCCCGCCCGGGAACGGCTGTTGCGGCTGTACGGCCGGGGTGTACCGCTGACGCTGACCGAGGAGGAGGTGACCCTGGCGGTCGAGCGCACCGACGGCACGACGGCCTCCTTCCTCAAGGAGCTGATCCGGCGCAGCGTCCTGGAGTCGCTGCACGACGACCCGGCGCTCACCGCCGTCACCGGCGCGCACCTGACCCGGGCGCTCGACGACCTGCTCGACGCGGCGCAGGCGGTGACGCGGACCCTGCTCGGGGTGGGAGTGGACCCGGCCGACCTGCCCGCCGGCGGGGCGCTCGCCGGGCCGGTCGGCCGGGGGCGGATGAGCTACGGGATGCGGGCCATACCGCGGCGCTTCGTCCCGTACGGCGGGTGAGCCGGCCCGGCCGGTCCCTCGTGGCCGGGGAGCGGTTGAGGCGTGGCCAGGTCCGGTTGAGACGCGGCGCGGCGCCGGTTCAGACGCTGACGCCGACCAGCACCGGCTCGACGGCCAGGGTGACACCGAACAGGTCGCGGACCCGGTCCCGGATCTCCTGGGCCAGCGCCACCAGGTCGGCCGTGCTGGCCCCGCCCGGGTTGACCAGGGCCAGGGTGTGCTTGCCGGAGATGTGCACGCCCGGCGGCCGGCCGCCCGCGTCCCCTGGGTAGCCCTTGCCGAACCCGGCCTGGCTGATCAGCCACGCGGCCGGCACCTTCACCTGGCCCGGCCCGGCCGGGAACTGCGGGACCGTCACCCCGGGGCCGCGGTGCGCCGCCACCGCGGCGCGCAGCGCGGTGAACTGCGCGCTGTCCAGCAACGGGTTGGTGAAGAAGGACCCGGCGCTGCGGCTGTCCGGGTCACCCGGGTCGAGCACCATGCCCTTGCCCCGGCGCAGCCGCAGGACCGCGTCGCGGACCGCGCCGAGCGGGGCCCGCTCCCCCTCGGTCACGCCCAGCGCCCGGGCCAGCTCCGGGTACCGCACCGGGCCGGACCGCTGCCCGCGGGCCAGCCGGAACGTCACCGCCAGCACCACGTACCGGCCGCTGAGATCCCGTTTGAAGGAGCTGGTCCGGTAGCCGAACCCGCACTCGGCCGCGGACAGATCCGTCACCGCCGCGGCCTTGCGGTCATACACCCGGACCGTGGCGATCGTCTCGGCGACCTCCTGGCCGTAGGCGCCCACGTTCTGGATCGGCGTGGCCCCGGTCCGGCCCGGGATGCCGGACAGGCATTCCAGCCCGGCCAGCCCGTCGCGCACGCAGCGGGCCACGATGGCGTCCCAGTCCTCCCCGGCGGCCACGGTCACCCGGGCGCGGCCATCGGGCTCCGGGGCGGCCCGCGCTCCCGCCGTGGCTACCTGGACCACCGTGCCGGGGAAACCGTCGTCCGCGATCACCAGGTTGCTGCCACCGCCGAGGATGAGCAGCGGCTCACCGGCGTCATCGGCCGACCGCACCGCGGCTACCAGCTCCGCCTCGGTGCCGGCCGCCACGAACCGCCGGGCCGGGCCGCCAAGGCCGAGCGTGGTGAGGCTGGCCAGCAGCACCTGCTCACCCGCGGATGTCATCGCCTGGCCGTCCTCCCCGCCGCACGGGCCGCCCGGTCGGAAGAACTCAGGGCAGCCGGACGACGGCGCGGGCCCGGGTCAGCACCTTCTCGCCGCCGGAGCGGGCCGTCAGGCTCAGCGCCACCCGGTTGCCGTCCAGCTTCTCCGAGACGGTGCCGGTCACCTCGATGGTCACGGACTCGTCGTCGGGGACCACGACCGGGGCGGAGAACCGGACGCCGAACTCGGCCAGGCAGCCGGGGTCACCGGTCCAGTCGGTGACGTAGCGGGCCGCCTGGGCCATGGTGAACATGCCGTGCGCGATCACGTTGGGCAGCCCGACCGACCGGGCGATCCGCTCGTTCCAGTGGATCACGTTGAAGTCGCCGGACGCGCCGCAGTACTTGACCAGGCTGAGCCGGCTGACCGGGTAGCTCCTCGGGGGCAGTTCGGTGCCCGCCTCGACGTCGGCGTACTTGATCACCGCGCTCACCCTGCCCCGTCCGCGCCGCCGCGCTCGACCAAGGTCGAGAAGGCGGTGCACACCAGCTCGCCGCCGGTGGTGCGGATCTCGGTCCGGGTCGTCAGCATGGCGTGCCCGCCGACCTCCCGGATGGTCTCGATGGTCGACTGCCCGGTCACCACGTCACCGGCCCGCAGCGGGCGGGTGTACTCGAAGCGCTGCTCGCCGTGCACGACCCGGGCGTAGTTGACGCCGAGGCCGGGATCGCCCACCGCGGCGGCGGACGCCGCCATGCTCACCACGATGGGGAACGTCGGCGGCGCGATCACGTCCGGGTAGCCGGCCGCCGTCGCGGCTGCCCGGTCCCGGTACACCGGGCTCGGATCGCCGATCGCATCGGCGAACTCGGCGATCTTGACCCGGCTGACCTCGTAGGGCGGGGTCGTGGGGAACGTCCGGCCGAGGTAACCGTGGTTGACGGACACGGGCTAGCGGGTCTCGCGGTGCGGCCGGTGGCAGCGGCACCACGGGCAGTACTTGTTCAGCTCCATGCGGTCCGGGTCGTTACGCCGGTTCTTCCGCGTGATGTAGTTGCGTCGCTTGCACTCCTGGCAGGCCAGGGTGATCTTGGGCCTGACGTCGGTGGCAGCCACGATGGAGTGCCTCTTTCTCGGTCGGCGGGTCCTGCATCAACTGTAAACGCAGCGGGGTGCTGCCCAGACTGGTAGCGGAGGCCGGACTTGAACCGGCGACACAGCGATTATGAGCCGCTTGCTCTGCCTGACTGAGCTACTCCGCCGCATGGTCTTTTGAGCCCCCATAGCCTACAGGCAGACCCGGGTGGTCTGGGTAATTGATACCGCCCCCGGGCCGCCGGGCGTTCCGGGCCCCGCCAGGCGGGCAGTTCCCGCGGCGGGGCAGAATCCGGACTCGGGAGGCGGAGATGACGGACTCACCAGCGGGCGGCGGGCTGGACGGGCGGGTAGCGCTGGTCACTGGGGGCAGCGGCGGGATCGGCGCGGCCACGGCCCGGCGGCTGGCGGCCGCCGGGGCCGCCGTCGCGGTCAGCTACGGCCGCAGCCGTGAGACGGCCGAGCGGACCGTGGCGGAGATCGACGCGGCGGGCGGCCGGGCCGCCGCGCTGGGCGCCGACCTGAGCCGCGCCGACAGCCCGGCCGAGCTGCTGGCCGCGGCGGAAGCCGAACTCGGCCCGGTCGGCATCCTGATCGCCGGCGCGGGGCTGGGCCGCCGCCAGCGCCTGGCGGAGATCACCGCGGCCGACTTCGACGAGATGATCGCGGTCAACCTGCGCGCCCCGTTCCTGCTGGCGCAGCGCGCCCTGCCCGCGATGGCCGAGCGCGGGTTCGGCCGGATCCTGTTCATCTCGTCGGTGGCCGCGTTCACCGGCGGGGTCGTCGGGCCGCACTACGCCGCGGCCAAGGCCGGGCTGCACGGCCTCACCCACTTCCTGGCCAGCCGGTTCGCCGCCCGCGGGGTGACCGTCAACGCGCTCGCCCCGGCCCTGGTCGCGGAGACCGGCATGCTCCCGGGCGATCCGGAGGAGCTGAGCCGGCAGATCCCGGTCGGCCGGCTGGGCCGGCCCGCCGAGGTGGCCGATCTGGCCCTGGCCATGCTGCGGAACGGCTACCTGACCAACCAGGTGGTCTCGCTGGACGGCGGGATGCATCCCCGCTGAGCCGGGGCGGCCGCGTTCTTCTGCGGGGTCCGGGAGTCCCGGCGCCACCTGGCCGAGTACCCGGTGCCCGAGCCACGGCCCGGGCCGGAACCGGCCGCCGCGCCGCACGCCTGACCCTTCCTGCCCAACGGCCCGTCCGCCCCGGTGCCCGCCGCAGGCCGCCGCGGCCCCCGGGAGTATTGCCTGCCGCGCTTGGGCTGATGCAGGCTGGATCGCGACTGATATCCCCGGATTGGGCGCCTGTGAGATGACGGACGTACGCGTGATCACCGAGTCCGACTGGGGAATGCTCCGCGACACCCGGTTGTGCGCGCTGCGGGATGCGCCACACGCATTTACCGGCGAGTACGATCACGAGGCCGGCCGGGACGAACAGTGGTGGCGGGCCTGGCTGCGCCGCGACGTGTGGCTGCTGGCGTTCCACGACCGGCATCTCGGTGGCCCGGCGGGGATGGCCTCGGTGTCGCAAGGCCCGGTCAGCCGGGCCTCCGATCCGTACATCAACTCCCTGTGGGTCAACCCACGGCACCGGCGGAAGCACATCGGCCGGCGGCTGGTCGAGGCGATTGTCGACATGGTCGTGAAGGAGGGCGCGGAGGCGGTGTCGCTCTGGGTGCTCGACGGCAATCACGCTGCCCGGGCGCTCTACCAGGCCAGCGGGTTCGTCCACACCGGGGAGCGCCAGCTGGCTCCGGGATGCACCGGCCGGTACGAGGAGCGGATGCTCCGGCGGCTGCATCGCCGCCGGGCCTGACCAGGGCGACCCCAGCCGGGTTTGCGGCCAGGGTGGCCGGCCGGCGCGCGGGTGGTGCGCCGGCAGGCCGTTGTTACTTGACCAGGTGATACAGCCCGTGTACCAGGCTGAAGGCACCGGAGGCGATCAGTAGCAGCAGAAGGATCACCGCCACCGTGAAGACGACTCTCAGCACGACCCGCCAGAGGATCGCCGCGAAGATCACCAGGAGCGCGATTATCAGCCGTACCAACTCAGCCGCATGTGCCGCTGCTTGAGATGCGAGCATGACCGTCCCTCGGGGTAACCGGCCGGGAAAGTTCGAACCCGGTGAGTACCGGGCTTGAGCAAGGCTCGCGATAGCGGATGCGGCCCGCCCCGCCCCCGTATCCGGCGGAGGCGGGCCAGGCTCCTGCGGCCCGTCAGAACATCCCAAACAGGTAGCTGACGGCCGGTCCGGAGCTTGCTAGCATCCAGGTATCACGATCATTACTGACAGGTGATAGGTCGCTGATCACTGGGCCGGTCTCCGATACCGGCCCAGTGCTGTTTCTGCCTCCCGGGGGCGACCGGGCCCGGAGGCAGAAGATGGGCGGCGGACGGGCCCCCATTCCCCGCGCGCGCCGACGGTTACGGGCTGGCCCGCTAGCCACTGTCGGTGCTGGACCCAGTCTGTCCAGGCTCACGTTGCCGGGCACCGTAGACCACCGCCTCGCCCCGTCAAATACCTCTTTGCAACCAAGCTGAAGTTGACTAAACTCAACTTGAATTCAGTTGACTAAAGTTTCTGCAACTTTAGTGTGGTGAATTTAGCGTAGACTCCACATAGTCATCGCGCAATCGGTAATCTGCCCTCTCAGGCGTACTCCCGCGGGGATCTGATCACCCAGCCGGGCCACCGCCGACGAGAGGCGGCAGGAGGTGACCAGTCATGCAGCCCGCCCCGCCAGCACGCCTGGAACTCGCTCATCGCCTGCGCCAGCTGCGGGAGCTGCGATGGCCGGGCGTCCGGCTGACGCAGGCCGACCTGGCTCGCGCGCTCGGCGGGGACAAGCCGCTGTCGGTTGCGACCGTCTCCTCCTGGGAAAGCACCAGCGCGCCGAAACTGCCACCGCGAGAGCGGATTCTCGCTTACGCCGCCTTCTTCGCCACCCCGCGGTCGGTCGAGGCCGGCGCTGTCCTGCCAATCGAGAGCCTCAGCCCGGCGGAACGCTCCGCGTACGAAGAACTCGAAGCGGAGCTGATAGCCCTGCGTGAGGCCGCGCGGACGCCGTCACCGAGCGAGGAGGTGGTGATCCGCCGTTCATGGCATTTCGCTGACGCCGGTCCGGCCACTCTCATCTGCGCTCAACTTCCCGCCGAGCAAACGGGACCACTCGCGAACCCGGCCGATCCCAATTACACCGAGCTGCTGTCGTATGCCGACCTCGATGCCATGGTCGAACTCCACGGCCATATCCGGGCAGAAAATCCGGCCATGGACGTCTTCCGCAAGCTGTCGCCGAATGTGGTGACAGACGACTTGTCGAGCCATTTGATCCTGCTGGGCGGTATCGCCTGGAACGAGGTGACCGAGCGCCTGATGGAGATGGCCAACCTGCCGGTCAGGCAAGTCGAGGATCCGAGGGTTTCCACAGGAGAAGTCTTCGTCGTCACCATCGATGGCGAGAACCGAATGTTCCTGCCCGCCTGGGGAAGTAAAGACCAGAGAGATGAGGAAGACCGGAAGGAGTTGCGGGAGGACGTTGGCCTGCTGGCCCGGGTCCCCAACCCGCTCAACTCGAGCCGGACCCTGACGATATGCAACGGAGTGCACAGCCGGGGCGTGCTCGGCTCGGTGCGCAGCCTCACCGACGCCCGCCTGCGGGACTTCAACGAACGGTACATTGGGGCACAATTCAGTAGCAGCCAATCCTTTGTCATCCTGATGCGCGTCCCGGTAATTGAAGGAAAGGCAATGACGCCAGACTTCCAGAATCCAGATACCATCCTGTACCAGTGGCCTGGACGTGATCACCAGTGACCACCAGCCCGGCCCATCCATCCCCGCGGGAGGGCCGTTAGGTGGGCAGACGGCGCGCCATCGGCGTCCACCAGCACGACACCCACCGTACGCTGGTCGGGCCGGCCGTACCGGCGGTCAGTGGAGCAGCCGCCCGACGCCTTGACGCCGTCATCGTCCCCGCGTCGCGAGCCGCCCACCACCTGGATTCCGCGGTGAGCCTGGCCCGGGCGGCCGATTGCCGGCTCGTGGTCCTGTGCAGCCACAAGGCAAAAGCAGCGGAGGTCACCAGGCTGCTCGACTCCCGGATGTTCACCCGGGCCATGGTCATTGACCTGCCGGCCGGTTATAAACACCCGCTGCTCGAATTCGAGACCTCACGGGCGGCCGACTTCATGCCGCGGGCTTGCGCTGCCCGTAACTGCGATCTGAGCACGAAACGAAATCTCGGGCTAATCCTGGCCCGCATGATGAGCTGGCAGAGCATCTTCTTCATGGATGACGACATCAGGGACGTCAGCGCACCCGAGTTGCACAGCACCGTGTCCATGCTCGGGCCGTATCATTCGGTCGGCATGCGGGTGGAAAGCTTCCCCGATAATTCTGTGGTCTGCCATGCCCACCGGGAAACAGGGGCGTTCCAGGACGTCCTGGTCAGCGGGTCGGCCCTGGCGGTCAACTGCACGGCCGATCCCACCTTCTTCCCCGATATCTACAACGAGGACTGGTTCTTCTTCTATCACGACGCCGCCGATGGCAAACTCGGCTCTGCCGGGCTCAATGCCACCCAGCTTCGCTACGACCCTTTCGCCAACCCGGACCGGGCCAGACGCGAGGAGTTCGGTGACGTGCTGGCCGAAGGCCTGTACGCCCTGCTGGACGACCGCCGCTCGGTGTGGTCGGCCGACCTGGACTACTGGAAGGCCTTCCTGGATGCCCGGGCGCAGTTCATCGACGCCATCGTCGACCGCTCCGTAACGGTCCCTGCCCCGGTTCGCAGGAAGCTGCTGGCGGCGGTTGGTGCGGCCTTGAGTTCCTGGCAGGAGATAACTCCGGAGAGCTGCCTGGGTTACCTGTGGGCATGGCGACGTGACCTCAGGAAGTGGCGGCGGGAGTTCGCCGGCATACCGCAGGGCCTGAGTGTCCCTGCGGCGCTGGACAGGCTGGAGCTGTCCGCCGCCACCAGCGGCGGGCTGGTCCATGGGATAGCGTCCCGGGGGACCGGGCCGGGCCGGGTGCCCATCCGGCGGGTCCCGACGCTGGACGGCCCGGTCGGGGCCCCCCCGGCGGCGAGCCCGGCCGCCGCAGTACCGGTGCCGGACGCCGCGGCCCCGGTGACGGTGACGGCCACCGCGCTGGCCATGTTTAGCCGGTGGGCTGGCATCGCCGCGAGTGCCCTGCTGGTCGGGCCGCTGGCCGCCACCAGCCGGCTCCGGGCGGCCGGGCACCCCGCACCGGAGCCGCTGGCCGAGCCGGAACCGGCCGCCGCCGCCGATGAGCTAGCGGCGGCGGCAGGCGTAATACCGGTGCTGACAGCGGCAGCGGGGAAGGCGGCGGGAGCCGCCCGGCGGGCGCGTCAGCCGGCCGCGCCGGGCCGCTCCGCCGGGGCGCGTTCACCCCGGCCCGTGGCCACTGCGGCGGCCCGCGCGCAGGCCCGGGCCCCAGTGATCGGCAGCGGCCACGGCCAGCGCGCCGCAGGGGCGCAGCAGGTTCCGCGCGGCCGGGCGCCGCGCTCGCCCGGCATGGCTACCCAGCGTCCGGGGCCTGGTAGTCGGTGTTCCGGTCCACCTCCAGGTAGACGTCCATGCCGACCGGGCGCCACTGCTCCTCGGCCAGGTGGCCGAGCAGCCCGGCGGTCCGGGCCAGCAGCGCGAACCCGCGCAGCAGCCCGACCGGCAGGCCCAGGTCGGCGAGGGCGGCCCCGCAGACACCCGCCCCGTTCAACGGCAGGGTCCGGCCCAGCACCCGCGGGTGCACCCGGCCGACCGCGGCGAACAGCCGCAGGTGCGGCCCGAGCAGTCCCTCCTCCCCGGCGATCTGGTACAGCCGCGGGGTGCGCGGGTCGGTGACCTTGTGCACCGGGTGGCCCAGCCCGGGCACGTACCTCCCGGCGGCCCGGGCCCGCAGCACGGCGGCCAGCGCGATCTCGTCCCAGCCGGCCTCATCGTCCGCGCCGACGGCGGGTACCGCGTCCCCGGCCTCGGCCAGCGCCGCCGCCAGGAAGGCGCCGCAGTCCTCGGTGACGCCGAGGAACCGGGAGCCCCCGCCCAGCAGCCCGGCCGCGAGGGCGCCCTGGACCGAGTCCGGCGCGCTCAGGTAGGTGAGCCGGGCGGCGATGGCGGTCGGGGTGAACCCGTGCTCGGCCAGCGCGACCAGCACCGCCTCGAACACCCGGACCTGCGACGGCGTCGGCCGGCGCTGGGTCACCAGCCAGAACGCCAGCTCGCCGAACGACACCTGCCCCATCAGCTCGGCCGCGAGGTCGTGGCCGAGCACGGTGATCGTGTCGGCATCCGAGTCACCGAGGGAGGTGGGATAGGCGCGGCGGGTGGTGCGTTCGGTCATCTGTTCTCTTCCCATCGCTAGCCGGTACCGGCGGCGCCTGCGCGCGCCCACGGCCAGGGACGCCGGGCGCGGCCCGCGATCACCTGGTCATTATGACCGGGCGGCGGCGCGCGCCCGGGGCCCCGGGGCGCGCCGGCGGCGGGCGGGCGCGGCGCCCGGGTCAGGCCCGGGTCGCGGAGATCTGCAGCCGGACGTAGTCCACGGCGGGCTCCGGGAGGCGGCCGGCGATCGCGCGGACGAACGGCCGGCGCCGGGCCGGTGCCAGCTCGCGCAGGTGCGCGCCGAGCACCACCGTGGCCAGGAACGCCTCCAGCTGCTCCCCCGCCGCCAGGTGCGCGGGGTCCGGGACGAGCCGCACGTCGATGCCGGTGAAGCCGGCCGCGGCCAGCCGCTGCCGGGTCTCCGCGACTCCGGCGAAGTTCCACACGCCGGCGCCGTCGTCCGCGCCCTCCGCCGCGAGCGCGGCCCGCACGCTGGCGATGTTGCCCGCACCGCCGGCCTCGGCGGCGAGCTGGCCGCCGGGCCGGAGCAGCCGGGCCACCTCCGCGAACACCGCGGCGTGGTCCGGCAGCCAGTGCAGCGTCGCCACGCTGAGCACCGCGTCGGCGGCGCCGCCGGGCAGCGGCAGCGGCTGCCGGAGGTCGGCCGGCACGAGCTGGACCCGGACCAGGTCGGCGCCCAGCCGGGTGCGCAGCTGGGCCAGCATCTGCTGCGAGCCGTCGATGGCCAGGACCTTGCCCCGCGGCAGCAGCCCGAGCAGCTGCTGCGCGTCCCGGCCGGTCCCGCAGCCGATGTCGGCCACCGTCTCATCGCCGGCCAGCCGCAGCTGCGCGATGGCCCGCGGCCCCCACCGCTCGTGCGGCAGCGGCAGGGCGTCGTAGCTCCGGGCGTCCCACTCCAGCAGCTGCATAGCTGCCGACCTTACCACGTGTCTCATATTGCTGGATTTTCTGTCTCACTTTATGAGACACAGGCGGGCGACCGCCCTGGCCGCCCGGCGTGGGCCGGGCGGCCAGGGCGGACCACTGGCGGTGCCGCCGCGCGGCTAACCCGGCGGGAGGCTGCCGCCCTGGCCGCCGGGAGCGGCGGGGAGGCTGACGCAGCTCGGCACGGGGCCGGTGATCAGGCCACCGGCACCCAGGTTCGCGCCGCCGTTGGTGCTGAACGCCAGCAGCATGGTCGCACCAGCCGGGATGCTCTTGCCCCATACCTTGACGCTGATCTGGCGGTGGCCGCCCCGCGGCTCGCCCGCGGCGACGCTGACCCGCAGGTGATGCACCATCCGGGGATGCGGCAGCGAAGAGATGGACGGGCAGCCGGGGCGCACCGGCACGACGCGGACCCGGACATGCAGCCGGTGCAGCGCGGCGTTAGCCCCGGCCACGCCGGCCGGCCGGCCGACCGAGACCTGGACCGCCCCGTCCGCGCTACGGGTCACCGCGTAGGCCGGGGCTGCGCCCCCGAGCGTCAGCACCCCGGCGGTCACCGCGGCGGCCACCCCGGCGGCGCCCGCGGCGAGCCAGCGCGGCCGCGCCACCGCCCGCAGCCGCCGTCCCGCGCGGCTGGTGCCAGCGGCCGGCCCACGGCCAGGCTGGGGCAGCTGCCGCAGCTGCGCTCCGTGTTCGGTCATGAGATCGCTGAGCAGCTGGTCCTCGAACTTCGTCATTTCCTCACCTGCTGTCCTGGTGCTGCCTGGTCGTGGTCGGGCGGGGCGGGGCTGGCCGCGGCACGCAGCCGGGCCCGGGCCCGCATGAGCCGCATCCGCAGCGCGCCGGGCGCGACGCCGAGCACACTCGCCGCCTCCTTCGCCCGCAGCCCGGCGATGCTCACCAACTCCATCGCCGCCCGGTCCAGTGGCGGCAGCTCCGCCATCGCGGCGAGCAGCGCCCGCCCGGCCCGTTCGGCGTCGATCCGGTCGAGCAGCTCGGCGACGTGGTCGGGGCCGAGCTCGCGGCGGCCAGCCAGCCGCCGCACCTTCGCCCGCTGTTGGCTGAGCGCCTCGCAGTGCGCGGCGTATACGCGCCGGGCAATGCCGAACACCCAGGCACGCGCGGTGCCTTTGCGGGGGTCGAAGGTGGCGAACGAGCTGATCGCGGCGGTGAACGTCTCCGCCGTCAGATCGGCGACGTCCTGCGGGTCGGTGCTGCGCCGGGCGAAATAGGCGGTCACGTCCGCGACATTCGCCCGGTACAGCCGCTCGAACTCGCCGGCCGTCCCGCGGTTTGCGGCACCGTCCGCCAGCAGCCCCCGTGGACGATGCTGGCGGACCGGCTGTGCTGGCATCTGGCTCACAACCCCTACTTGCCGTTCACCGCCTGCCGTGTCACCGGGCTACCGCCTGGAATATCAAGCCTGCTGGTCGCGGGCGAGGGCGAGGCGCTGCGCGGCGCGGACCACGGTGGCGCGGCGGCGGGCGTGCTCGGCCGGGTCGGTGTCGTCGGCCCCGCTGAGCATGCGGGCGAGCTGGGGCACGGCCACCCACCAGGCGGCCAGGGCGATGATGAGGAACGCCAGGTGGCCCGGGTCCAGACCGGGCTCGAACACCCCCTCGCGCTGGGCGTCCGCGTAGGCCTGCGCCTTCTTCTGGTAGTGCGCGGTCCGGTTCGCCTCGTCCGCGGGCGGGCCGCCCGCCAGCCCTTCCCACAGCAGCAGCCGGGCCAGTTCCGGATGCTCGGCGTAGTAGTCGAAGGTCCGGCCCGCCAGCTCACCGACGTCCAGCAGGCCGCCGGCCGGGGCCTCCACCGCGGCGGCCAGCTGCGCGAGCTCGTCGGTCAGCACCGTCTCGAACAGCGCCCGCTTGTCGCCGAAGTACTTGTAGAGCCGCTCCTTGTTGATCCCGGCGCGCGCGGCGATCTGGGCCATGGTGGTGCCGTCCGGGCCGTGTTCGGCGAACTCGGCCGTGGCCGCCTCCTTGAGGCGCCGCCTGGTTCCTTCGGTGTCCCACGCCATGGTTCCACTGTAGTCATCCCAACTCCAACGTTGCGTTTGGCAGCGCTGATGACTAGGCTCTGCGTTGACAACTCCAACGTTGGAGATGGAAATCCGCCGTCGGCCGGCGGATCTGCGCCCGAGGAGGCGACCGCATGCAGCTGGACCTGACCGGCAAGGTCATCGTGGTGACGGGAGCGGCCCAGGGAATCGGGCGTACCCTGGCCCTCGGGCTCGCCGCCGCAGGGGCCCGGGCGGCCGTGCTGGCCCGGGACCGCAAGCGGGCCCAGGTGGTGGTGGACGAGATCGCGGACCAGCCCGGCGCCCCGGCGGCGCTGGCGCTGGAAGCCGACGTGACCGACGAGGCGGCGGTCCGGCTGGCCGCGGCGGAGACCGACGCCGCCTGGGGCCGGGTGGACGGCCTGATCAACAACGCCGGGTGGATGCCGGGCCGCCACCCGGTGCTGGAGATGGACCTGGCCGTGTTCGAGCGGGTCCTGGGCGCCAGCCTGACCGGCAGCTTCCTGGCCACCAAGCACTTCGCCCCGCTGATGATCCGCGGCGGGGGCGGCCGGATCATCTACCTGTCCAGCATCGCCGCCGTGCAGGCGTGGCCGGGCGGCTCCGCCTACAGCGCGGCCAAGGCGGGCGTGAACGCCCTGTCCGCCGTCGTGCACCAGGAACTCGCCGACCAGGGCATCCGGACCGTGGCGCTGGCCCCCGGGCTCACCTACAGCCCCGGGATGCGGGCCATCGTCAGCGAGCAGCACCTGGAACGGGTGGCCGCGAACTACCCGGGCGGGCGGATCGGCCAGCCGGAGGACATCCTTCCGCTGGCCGCCTTCCTGTGCAGCGATGCCGCCAGCCACCTGTCCGGCACCGTCATCACCGTCCGCCCGCCAGTCACCCGCTGACGCCGGGCGGAGGACCGGGGCGGCCGGGTAGGCCCGGCGCCCGCGTCCTCCGCGGGGTAGGCCCGGCGCCCGCGCCCTCCGCGGGGTAGACCCGGCCCACCGCGTCCGCCCACCCGGTCAGGCGGGGCGGCGGCGGGCCAGCAGCCGCCGCCGGGCGCCGCGCTCGCCCGGCAGCTCGTTCTGGCTGATCGCCTCGAACCCGGGGGGCAGCAGCGTGGCCGGCTCCCCCGGGCCCAGGCACCAGGCGGCCGGCAGCCGGGGCCGCGCCTGCCGCGCCTCGTCCGTGAAGGCCTCCCAGCCGAGCACGCCACCGGGCATCAGCGCCGTCACTGCCCGGGCGAACACCGCCCGGTCCCAGAACCCGGTGCACAGCACCGCGGCGAAACTGCCCGGCGCCGGCCGCCACTGCCCCAGGTCGGCATGGACCAGGGTGAGCAGCCCGGCGAGCCCGCGGCGGCCCGCCTCACCGGCGAGCAGGCCCAGAGCCACGTCGGACACGTCCACCGCGGTGACCCGGCGGCCCGCCGCCGCGGCCGCCAGGGCGGTCCCGGACAGGCCGCAGGCCAGGTCGGCCACCGGGCCGTCCGGCGGGTCCAGCTGCAGCGCCCGGGCGGCCAGCTCAGGCGGCCGGAACGAGACGGCGCGGGGAGCGGCGTACTTCGCGTTCCACCGCTGCCGGTCCGGATGACCGGCCAGCGCCGCCTCGAATTCCGCCATCCGCGTGTCCTCACCTGACGTCCCCCGGATCATCCCCAGCCTATGGTCACCGCCGCGAGCAGCAGTAAGGGCGCCGGAAATCGGCCCGGCCCCGGGTGCACCCGGCCGGCCTGGCGAGCGGACGAATCTTTCATCGCCCGCCACCCGGTGACGCGGCGCTGACCTGCTGCCCCGGCCGGGCCGCCGGGCGGCGCCTTGCGGCCGGGCGGGCGGTGGCGGGACGGTCGGGAGACCCAGCGCGACCGCGGGCGCGGCGGCGGGCGTAGCGGCCCGGCGGCCCGGGCCGGCCGCTGGGTACCGACCCCGGGAGGCAGCCATGTTCCACCTGCACGGCCTGCGACGGCGGGCGCTGGTGCTGGCCGCCAGCGTGGTCGGCGGCTGCGCTGCGCTGCTCGCGGCTCAGTTGCCGGCCAGCGCCATTGACGTCGGCGGCACGCCGTCGCCGGTCACCGGCAACGCCACCTATTTCAGCGGCCTCGGCGCCCCGTACGGCGGTTGCGGGCTGCCGCAGGCCAACCTGGACACCCAGAACTTCCTCGCCCTCAACGTGCAGAACTCCCCCGGCGTCTACAGCAACCTGCCCCGGCCGATCCCGGCGGCCGACGCCAGCGAGATCGGCATGTTCGACAACGGGCTGAACTGTGGCCGCTGGGTCCAGGTGACCATCGGTAACTACTGCACCGGGACGAACGACGGGGCGCCGAACCAGGCGTTCTGCCGGAACGGCTCCTGGGTCAGCGACGGCTACAACGGTGCCACCCTCGATTTCGTGGTGGCCGACAGCTGTGACGACGGCAACGCCTGGTGCAAGGACGATCCCTACCACGTCAACCTGGCCCAGAATTCGCTCAACAGTTTCGTGCTGGGTGGCCAGCCCGTGGCGGACATGTACCCGAACCACTGGAATAACCGGCAGGTGACCTGGCAGTTCGTTCCCGCGCCGAACTACACCGGCGACATCAGGATCGGCGCGATCCAGGGCTCCCAGCCGTACTGGCCGGCCATAGCGATCTCTCACCTGCCCAACGGCATCCACGGCGTGCAGTACTACGCCAACGGCACCTGGTCGAACGCGCAGATGGACTCGGACCAGGGCGACGACTACATCATCGCGCCCACCACCGGGGCCGGCACGGGCGGCAGCCAATACCAGGTCCGGGTCATCGACGCCGCCGGGAACCTGGTGAACAACGGCGAGGTCTACAGCTTCGCGCTGCCCGCCGGCTGCAGCACCGGGTGCGCCGCGCCGTACACCCCGATCAGCTACACCGCCTCCGGCGGCGGTGGCTCGCCGAGCCCGTCGCCCAGCCCAACGGCCAGCGCCAGCCCAACGGCCAGTCCCACCCCGAGCCCGAGCCCCAGCCCGACCGGCAGCACCCAGCCGTCCGGTTCATGCACGCTGAGCGCCTCGGTGACCAACTCGTGGCCGGGTGGGTACCAGCTCCAGCTCACCGTGAGCAACCACGGCACCACCCAGAGCGCGGGCTGGACGGCGGGGTTCTCGTTCGCGGACACCGCGGAGTCCATCGCCAGTTCGTGGAACGCCACCGTCACCCAGTCCGGGACGAAGGTCACCGCGGGGAACGCGAACTACAACGGGGCCGTCCCGGCGGGCGGGTCAACGACCTGGGGCATGGTGGTCACCGGCGGTAACCCGGCCCTGTCCGCACTGACCTGCGCCCTCAGCTGACTGGCGGCTGGGCCAGTCCTCAGCCAGCGCCGGCCGCGGAGTAGTACAGCACGTTGTTGCCCGTGTCCATGGCGGTGCAGGCGTTCATCGCGACGCAGCTGAGCTGGGCGATGGAGGTGCCGTTGGCCACTGTCGACGGCCGGGACCACCGGCCGCCGGAGTAGCTGGCCACCACGCCGGATGCGCCGGCCGCCAGGCAGGACCCGGCGACGGGGCAGGACACGGCGGCGGGCGTCCAGCCGAGCGAGGTGAGCGTCCACTGGCCCGCCGAGTACTGCGCGGCCAGGCCGGCGGAGTCCACCGCCATGCAGAACGTGGTGTCCGGGCACGCGACGGACACGAACTGGTGGCCGCCGTCCACCGTCTGCGGCCCGCTCCACGCGGTGCCGTCCCAGCGGAACACGGTCCCGGCCGCGCTGACGGTCACGCAGTCGGCCGGGCCGGAGCAGGACACGGAGTTGAGCGACTGCCCGCTGGGATCGACGTCCTGCTGGCTCCAGCCGACGCCGGGACCCCGGTAGGTGAACGCCTGGCCGATGCTGTCCACCGCCAGGCAGAACGCCGGGCTGGTACACGAAACGCTGGTCACGGTGCCGGAACCGGAGCCGATGACCGCCGGGCTGCTCCAGCGGCCCTGGCTCAGCGTGATCGCCCGGCCCGTTGTATCGATGGCGGCGCAGAAAGCCGGAGCCGCGCAGGACAGCGCGACCAGGCCGCCGTTCGGGTCGGTGACCGCAGCCGGCCAGGTCCCAGCGGACCGCAGCGCCAGCACGGCGCCGGCGCTGTCCGCCGCGTAGCACGCCGTCGCGCGCACGCAGGACAGGCCGGTGATGTGCGCGCGCGTGGCGGGCGGGGTCTGCGGGTCGATCGGGACCGGCGCGGTCCACCGGGCCAGGCCCTCCGTCGCGGCCGGCGAATGCGACGGGCGCGCTGCCGGTGAACGGTGGCTGGTGGCGCGGTGCGTCAGCGGGCTGGCTGTCCCGCCGGACGCGGCCGGGGCGGCGGCATGCCGGCTGATGACCATGAACGTGCCGGTGATCCCGGTGACACCGAGGATGGCCACGGCGGCGGCGGCGGCCAGCACCCGGCGCCGGGGGGGCCGGACGTAGCCAGGAGGGGCCAGCGGGCCGGGCGGCAGCGCCGGGCCGGCGGCAGGCCGGGGCCCGTCACCGTCGCCAGCGTCATCGTGCGGGGCTGCCGCCTCCGCCGCCGCGGGGCGCGCCCGGGCCGGGATCCCTGGGCCGGCCGCCGCGCCGTTCCCCGCCGGGGCGGCCAGCCCCAGCCGGGCGCCGGCCTCCACCGCGCCCGCGGGCCCGGGCCTCGTCCCGTTACCGGCCGTGGTCCCGGTCCTGTCCGGCGGCCCGGTCCTGTCCGGCGGCCCGGTCCTGTCCGGCGGCCCGGTCCTGTCCGGCGGCCCGGTCCTGTCCGGCGGCCCGGTCCTGTCCGGCGGCCCGGTCCTGTCCGGCGGCCCGGTCCTGTCCGGCGGCCCGGTCCTGTCCAGCGGGCCGGTCCCCGGCGGGGCCGGGGCGTCCGGGGCGGTGTCCGCGGGGGCGGCCAGCGGCGCGCCGAGCATCGCGTCGGAACCACCCGCGGGCGCGCCGCCACCCGTCAGGCCCGCGGACCCGGCGGACGCCAGGTCGGGGGAAAGCGAGGGAAAGCGGGGTTCCTCGGTAGCCGCAATGAAATCCGCGAACGACCCGCTCGTGTATTCCGCGCCGAAGGCCGGGTCGAATTCGGTGGGTGGCGACGAGCTGGCATCCGCGCCCGTGGTGGCCTCCCCGGGGCCGCCCGGGCTGGACTGCGACGCAGGCCCAGGCCGGTCCAGGGGGGCGCGGCCGACGTCGGCGTGCGCCGGGGCCCCGCAAAGGCCGCAGAACTCAGCCCCGGGAAAAATGGCGTGCCCGTTATCGCACCTTCGCACCGATCCCCGCTCTCGATCCCCGCTCTCGATCGCTCGCGCCGCTAGCTTGCCGATATTAGGGCACTTCGGCCGCCGCCGGAGAGCGCTTGCGCAAGGTGCGTTGCAGACGTCAAGAGGCCGGGGAGGGTGCCGTCCGCGGCAGCCTCCCCGGCCCCTCTCACGCTCAGCTCAGGCCGAGTTCCGACAACCGCCCGCAGAACGACCGGTACTGCTGCAGCGCCGTGCGCAGGTCCTCGGTATCGGCGTCGCGCTCCCAGGAAGCCCGCAGCGCGGCCTGCTCGCGCTCCAGCGAGGCGATCAGCGCGGCGGCCAGTTCCTCCGCCACGCCGGCTGCCCGCTGCACCGCCTCGCGCGGATCGTTGACGAACAGCGCGAGGATCGCGGGCCACTGCTGGGCCGGCAGTTCGGCCGCCGGGACCGTGCCGGCCTCCTGTGGCTGGCCCAGCGCGGCGGCGGAGGGCGCACCGGCCTGGGCGGCAGACGGCCGGTCCGGGGTGACAACGGGCCGGTCCAGGGCGTCGGCGGGGCTGGCCAGGTCATCCCGGGCCGGGTCGTTCGCGGCGAAACCATCCTGCGCGGCCCGGTCTCCGGCCCCGGTGGCCGTGGCGCCGGTGCCCGCCGCCTCCCGGGTGCCCGCCGCCTCCCGCCCGGCCATGCCGTCCGAAGCGGCGGTTCCGGTCTCCCCGGTCACGGCGGTTCCGGTCTCCTCGCTCACCGGGCCGGGAGCCGCGGGATCGGCTTCCCCGGCGGTCTCCGCCGTGGCGCCCCGGTCTCCCAACCCGGCCGTAGCGGGCCAGCCGCTTTCCTCGTCGCGCTCTTCGATGGTGACGGGGTTCTCAGGCGGCACGGTCATCGTCATCGCTCCCCTCGGGGCGTGGCCACCGGGTCACCAGCATCCGGGGCGAGATCGGATCGGGTCGTCGGGGCCGTCTCGGCGGAGCCGCCGGCCGGGGCCTGACTGGCTGCTGGTTCAGCGGGCCCGGCCGGGCCGGTGACCGGCTGGGTGGCCGCCGCGGCTGGGTGGCCGCAGGCTGGGCGTCCGCGGGCAGGCCGTCACCCGGAACCTCAGCGCCGGGCCGGCCGTCCCCGGGCAGGCCGTCTCCCAACCGGCCACCGGAAGCCGTCCCGGTCGTGGCTGGCTCGCCCGGGGCTCCGGCGGCGCCGTCCGCGGGCTGGCCGAGCAGGTCGCTGAACAGCGCCCGGTAGTGGATCATCGCTTGCCGCAGGTCTTCGGTGGCGATGTCACCGGCTGGGGCACGCTGGCTGATGTCGTGGGCCGCCCGGAAGTGGTCCAGGATGGCCGCGTGCTCGACCGACAGGTCGGCAATCTGCTGGTCGTAATTCTCGGTGGGGTAACCGCGGTCCTGCATCACGGCGGTGACCAGGGTCAGTGCCCCGGTCACGGCGGCCTGCGGCGCGTCCACGAACTGCTCCTGGACCGCCGTCCACTCGGAGGAGTACTGGGCCCGCGCCGTGGGGCTCAGCGGCCGGATGTCGAACTCCCGGACCCGCCGCTCGCGCTGCGCCAGTTCCGCCTCGGCTTCCCGCTGAGTGTCATGCTCACGGACCGCACGGTCATATTCCGGCCCGAACCGGTCCCGCAGCCGCCGACGGCGCATGCTCATCGCAAGACCGAACAGCAGCGCGGCGATAATCAGGATCGCCACGACGATCCCCGCAATGGCTCCAGGTGACATGGGGGCCTCCCTTTCCGAATAGCGAACATCGAGTGCCCGGATAACACAGCCGCAAACACCCGCCGGCCGCCCTGACCGGCCGGCAGGTTCGGCCGCGCACCCCTGGGGTAGTGGGCGTCTATGGTGACGACGGCCCATGAGACTGAGCACAAGTACGAAATCCCGGAGGGCGCCCCGCTCCCCCGTCTAGATGACCTGCCCGAGGTGGCGGGCAGTTCCGCCGAGGAATACATGCTGGAAGCGGAGTACTTCGACACCGAGGATTTCCGGCTGATCCGGGCCGGTGTGACGCTCCGCCGGCGGCGCGGCCGCCCGGACCCGGGCTGGCACCTGAAACTTCCGGAGAGCGCTGAGACCCGCCGCGAGATCCGGCTGCCACTGGGCCGGAGCAGGCAGCGGGTGCCACCCCGGCTGGCGGCCCTGGTCCGGGCCTACACGCGCGGCGCGGGCCTGCGCCCGGTGGCCCGGATCGAGACGCGGCGCCAGGTGGTGACGCTGCTGGACGGCTCCGGCGGCTCGCTGGCCGAGATCGCAGCCGACGACGTCACCGCCCAGACGCTCGGCGAGGAGACCGCGCTGTCCCAGTGGAACGAGCTGGAAGTGGAGCTGACCGGCGGTGACCGGCGGCTGCTGAAGGCGGCCGACGCCCGGCTGCGCCGTCGCGGCCTGCAGCCGTCGGCCCGGTCGGCCAAGCTGGACCGGGCGCTGTCCGGGCTGCTGCCCTCCGCCAATGGGCAGCAGCCGGACGGCAGCCGGGCTCCGGTGCTGGCCCCGGGTTCGGCGGGCGCGGCGGTCCTCGATTACCTGCGCCAGCAGGCGGACCGGCTCGTCGCGCTGGATGCGCTGGTCCGCCTGGATGAGCCGGACGCGGTGCACCAGATGCGGGTGACCGCCCGCCGGTTGCGCAGCGCTCTTCAGTCGTTCAAGGAGATCATCCCGGCCAGCCGCAGCGCGACGCTGATCGGCCAGCTCAAGTGGCTGGGCGGCGTGCTGGGCCAGGCCCGCGACGCTGAGGTGCTGTCCGGCCGACTGACCCGGAACCTGCGGCAGACGCCGGTGGAGCAGGTGGTGGGCCCGGTCACCGCCCGGGTCCAGGCCCATTTCGCCCGGGTGCAGGCGGCCGCGCGCCGGGAGGCGACGGCCGCCCTGGACTCGCCGCGTTACTTCGCGCTGCTGGATGAGCTGGACCAGCTGCTGGCCGCGCCGGCGGTGGAGGCGGACGCGGCCCGGCCCGCCGGGGAGGTGCTGCCCCGGGCGGCGCGCCGGGCCTACCGGCGCACCGGGCGGCGGCTGCGCCGGGCCGCCCGCAGCCAGCCGGGCCAGAGCCGTGAGGTCGCCTATCACCAGGCGCGCAAGGCCGCGAAACGGGCCCGCTACACGGGCGAGGCGGTCAGCCCGGCCCTGGGCCGGCGGGCCCGCCGGTTCACCAAGCAGATGAAGCAGGTGCAGAGCGTGCTCGGCGAGCACCAGGACGCCGTGGTCGCCCGCGGGCTCGATCGAGAGCTGGGAATGAGCGCCCACCTGGCCGGTGAGAACGCGTTCAGCTACGGGCTGCTGTTCGAGCGCGAGATGGAACTGGCCGAGCGGCTGGAGCACCAGGCCGACCGGCTGTGGAAGCACCGGGCCCGCCCGCATTTCCGCCGCTGGGCGAGCTAGTCCCCGCCGCCGGCCGCCACCCGCCGCACCGGCCCGGCCCGGACCGTGACCGCTGACGCGGGACGGTCAGGGCAGCCGCGGCGGGTGGATCAGCCGGGGATCGTAGGCCCGCCAGTCACGGACTCCCGGGGCGGGGCTGAGGCACACCGCCCAGCCGTTCCGCCACCGGGCCCACGCGATGAGCCGGACCCGCCGCCATCGATGATCGGTGTGCCAGCAGTACGCCACCCACTGCTGGGGCGGGATCCTCGGCCCCCGCAGTTCCCGCTGATCCACCCGCCGCAGCGCTGGCTCAGCCATGCCGTCAAGAATACGAACTTACGTTCGATTCGTCCCGAGAAGGTCGGAATTCCTGCTGGTCAGCGAGGGCTCACCCGTCACCCGGAGCCCGCCCGGGCGCCGAATCGGCCGCCCAGCCGGCCATCGGCCCGCTGGCCGTCTGGTGGCCGGTCATCGGGGCTGGCTTACTGCCGCTGCCGCCAGTAGATGGCCAGCCAGCTGGCCATCAGGATCGTCCCGGCGGCGATCAGTGCCGCTGGTACCCGGTTCTCATCCACCAGGCGGACGGCCCGCGAGGCTCCGCGCTGCACCGGCTCAGGGGCCACCTTCCAGGCCGTGGTACCGGTCGCCGCCGCCCGGCCGGTCAGCTCCTGGGCCGCGGGCTGGCCAGTGCCGAGCACCGTCTTCCCGCTGTCGCTCACCGCCCGGCCGGTCTGCGCCGCCTTACCGGTCAGCCCGCTGGTGACCTGCCCCAGCTTGCCGGTCAGTTCCTGCTTGGCCCCGGTCAGCCGCTCCTTGACCTGATCGGACACTTCCGCCGCGCGCTCGGTGGCGCGGGCCTTCACGTCCATCTTGGCCGCCAGGGCTTCCACCGTGTTGCCAAGCTCCTCGCGGGTACGCTCGATCTCCTCGACCAGGCCCTGCGGGTCGTCCGGGGGCGCCTGCGCGCCGCCGGTGGCCCCGCTGGCGCCCGCTGCCCCGGTGGCGCCCGTGGCCCCGCTGGCGGCGTCGGCCGGGTTGCCTTCCGCTGCCGTCATCGCTGGGCCCTTTCCTTGATCTCTTCCACGTCTGCCTTCACACTCGCCACGGTCCGGGCCGGCACGGCGGGAGTGGCCCGGCCGAGCTGGGCCTTGCCCATCAGCGCGACGAGGCCGGCCAGCGCCAGCAGCACCACGCTCACGACCAGAGCCGCCGCCCACCCGGGGATCACCAGGGCCAGCGCGATGATGGCCGCGGCCAGCAAGCAGCCGAGACCGTAGAAGGCGAAGATCCCACTGCCGCCGAACATCCCTGCTCCGCGGCCGAACCGCCTGGCCTTCACGGTCATTTCGTGCTCGGCCAGCCTCAGCTCGTCCCGGATGAGCCGGGACACCTGTTCGGACAGGTCCCGGACCAGCTCACCGGTGGACTGGTCGGCCGCCGCCCGGCCCGGCTGGGCCATTGCCTTGGGCTCTGCCATATTTTCCTCCTCCAGCGTTGCCCTCAGCTACCCGGTGGCCGGGCGGCTTAACGCAACGGCGGCGAGGAGGACGGGGCCAACCGGGACCCGGGTCAGCCGCCGGGCCGCCCGGGCCAGGGCAGCGCGGCGGCCACCTTCCCCGCGATCAGCTCGAAGGACCGGATCCGGTCGGCGATGTCGTAGACCATCGTGGTCAGCATCAGCTCGTCGGCCCCGGTGCGCTGCAGCAGGCCGGTCAGCCGCTGCCGGACCGTCTCCGGTGAGCCGACGGCCTGCTCGGCGAACCGTTCCCGGGCGAATTCCCGCTCCCGGTCGCTGTAGGGGTAGGCGGCCGCCTCCTCCGGGGTGGCCAGCGGCTGGGGCATCCCGGCCCGCAGCCGCAGGAAGGACAGCGCGGCCGGGCCGGACAGCCATTCCGCCCGCTCATCGGTGTCGGCGCAGATAGCACTGGCCGCGACCATCGCCCGGGGCTGGTCCAGCCACCGCGAGGGCCGGAAGTTCTCCCGGTACAGGGCCAGCGCGGGCTCGGTGTTGGCCGAGCTGAAGTGGTGCGCGAACGAGAAGGGCAGCCCCAGCAGCCCGGCCAGCTGGGCGCTGAACCCGCTGGAGCCGAGCAGCCAGACCTCCGGGGCCGCGCCGCGGCCGGGCGTGGCGGTGATCGGGCCGTGCAGTTCTTCGCCGGTCACCAGGTTGGTGCCGGTGAACAGGCCGACCAGGTCGGCCAGTTCCTGCGGGAAGTTCTCCGCGGACAGCCCCTCCATGGTGCGCCGCAGCGCCAGCGCGGTGAACTGGTCGGTGCCAGGGGCCCGGCCGATGCCGAGGTCGATCCGCCCCGGATGCAGCGCCTCCAGCGTGCCGAACTGCTCCGCCACCACGAGCGGCGCGTGGTTGGGCAGCATCACCCCGCCGGATCCGACGCGGATCGTGCTGGTGCGGCCCGCCAGGTGCGCGATGAGCACAGCGGGTGCGGAACTGGCGATCGAGGGCATGTTGTGGTGCTCGGCCACCCAGAACCGGCGGTAGCCCAGTTCCTCCACCCGCCGGGCCAGCTCGGTGGTGTGCTGCAGCGCCTCGCTGGCGCTGGCCCCGGCCGCGACCGGGGCGAGGTCGAGTACAGACAGCGGTGCATCCATCACATAGCTGGCCAACCCGCCGCCCGGCCGGTTTCTTCCGCCCGGGGGCCGCCCCGGAACCACGGAGGGAACCCCGGATCTCCGGCGGGCCAGCCGCCCGGCCGCCGCCTACAGCGGCGCCTGCTTGTCCAGCCAGACAGCCTGCAGGACCTGCGTGCCCGCACTGATCCGGCCGATCTTGATCACCACGCCGGGCGCGGACCGGGACCAGACCCCCAGCGCCGTCGCGGACTGCATGAGCAGCTCACTGCCGGACGGGTTCCAGGCCAGCGGCTGCCATCCGGCCGGCAGCTGCTGGCGGTGCCCGTCGGGATACAGCAGTTCGGCGTTGTCGCCCGGGAAGGCCAGCGCCAGCGCCGGGGCATGCTCGCCCCAGGCGACCAGCGAGGGGATGGCGGAGACCCCGATGCTCAGCCGGCGCACCGGTCCCTGCCCGTAGATGATGATGCCGGGCTGGCGGTGTCCCGCCGGGCTGACCCAGCCCTCGACCGCGACCGCGCCGCCCGGCCCGAACACCGGGCCGTTCAGCGCGCGGGCCTGCTGCAGCAGCATCCCATCGGGCCCGGTGAACGAGTGCCGGATCCAGATGGCGAACTCGGCCCGGCTGCCCTGGGCGGACCGGTCCGGCGGGGTGACGTAGCCGATCATCCCGTCGCCGCGGATGACCGGGGAACTGCCGTGCAGCATCACGTCGTGGTGCCGTCCGGACCGCAGCCAGGCTAGCCCGTGGCTGGTCAGCCGGGCCAGGTTGTCCGTGCCGTGGGCCGCCTGGGCGAGGACGATGCCGGCCCGGGACGCGGCGAAGGCGTCGATCCCGGAGCCGTGCGGGCACCGGGTGAGCAGCTTCTGCTGGCCGTCCGGGGTGATTTCCCAGACGTTCAGGTCGCGCAAGTCGCGGCCGGCCAGCAGGTAGAACACGCCGCCTGGCAGCTGCTGCGCGGTGCCGGCCGACAGCGGCGGCTGCCGCGCGGAGCCGGCCGGCGTCGTGCTGGGGTCGGGCGAGGCGAAGCCGTGCACGGTCGGGGAAGCCGGGGCCGGGGACTGGGAAACAGCCGACATGGCCTGGCCTGAACAGCCAGCCGCCACGGCACTGAGCAAGCAGACCGCCAGCAGGGCAGCACTCCGTTTACCCATGACCCGTCCCGCCATCACGCCCAAGGTGCAGTCCCGGCGGCGCCGCCCAACGATAGTCAGCCCGGCCGCGGCTGCCACCCCGGCGGGAATGCCTACCCACGCTGACCGGGACCATTTACGTGACTCCGCCACCATTCCTTCCTGGTGGCCCGGCGCCCCCGGCCCCCGGCTGACGGGCCATTCAGTGCGGCGCACGGGCCGTTGAGCTGGCGCACCTCCAGGCCAGCGGGGTACTCGGTGCCTGCGGCCGGCTGGTCGCCTCGTGGTGACCTGATCCGGGTCAGCCAACCAGGTAACGCAGTGGCTGCGCTTTCCGTTCCAGGGTACCGGCTTTACGCCGCCATGACCCTCCGGGCGCGAGGCCGCCCGGCCTCGCGCCCGGCGGCGGCGCCGCGCCGGCCGGGCGGTCAGACCGCGGCGGCGCTGTGCGGCGTCGCCGTCTGCAGCGGGTACCTGGCGGTGGACCGCGGCAGGGTGGACGGGCTGACGAACTGGCTGCCCCGCGGGCCGGCCTGCACCGCCTGGCCCAGCGCACTGCCCCGGAGCAGCTGCCGCCAGGTCAGGAACCAGACCGTCCAGCCGTTGTCCCAGATGCCCGCGGCCGGGCTGCCGGTGATCATCACCGGGTCGCCGGGCGTCTCAATCTGGTAGTAGGTCTGCGCGTCGGCCGGCGGCATGTTCACGCAGCCGTGGCTGACGTTGGTGAACCCCTGCTCCCCGGTCGACCAGTAGGCGTCGTGCAGGAAGTCACCGGACAAGGTGAACCGGACCGACCAGGGCACTTCGAGGCTGTACCCGGGGCCGGTCATCAGCACCGGGTTCCCCTTGTCCATCGTCAGGTAGGTGCCGTCCGGGGTGTCATCCCCGGGGCGGCCGCTGCTGATCGGCCAGGTGTAGCGCAGGTGCCCGTTCTGGTACACGTGCATGTAGTGGGTGGCCGTGCTGGCCGTGACGATCAGCGAGTCCCCGATCCGGAAGTTCTGGGTCAGGTCCCGGGTGGCGTACCGGCCCGGGGCGCCCTGCACCCCGTCCAAGTGCGCGTGGAGGCTCACCGTGGTGTAGGTGGGCCAGTAGTTCCGCGGCCGGAAGTACAGCGTCTTGTTCCCGTCCCAGTACCACGCGCCGACCACCGGCCGGGAGGTGGTCAGCCGCAGGGCCCGCTCCACGGCCGCCCGGTTCGTGATCGGCTGGCTGAAGGTGAGGATGACCGGCATGCCGACCCCGAAGGTCTGCCGGTAGCCCTCGTAGATGTGGGTCGTGAAGGTACGCCGCGGCCGCAGCGTGCGGAACGTGCTGCTCCGGGTCACCCGGGTACCGTCCGCGCTGACGCCCGTGGCGGTCACCGCGTACTGCTGGCCGGTGTGCAGCGACCAGGTGCTGTGCCACACCGCGCTGCGATGGTCCCGCGCGGTGGTCAGCGTACCGCTGACCGGCCTGCCCTTCGTGCTCACCTGGACGGTGCGGATCCGGCCGCCGGACGAGGTGACCGTGATCCCGGCGGTGGTGCTCACCCCGGTGGTGCCAGCGCCCGGCGTGATGGCCAGCGCGGTCCGGGCGGCCAGCGCCTTGGCGTGCGGGCTCGGCCCACCGCCGCCCGAGCACGCCGCGAGCAGCAGGCCGGCCGTCGCGATGGTGACCGTCGCCCAGTTCCCCCGATAACGTTTTACGATTCCCCGCACGATGCAGCCCCGCGTCAGTTGTGGCAGGACCCGCAGCCGCGCCCCCCGCGCGCTGGCCCCGCAGCCATGGATGATCCCGAGCGGCGGCCGGCCCGGGTGCCCCCGTTCCCGTCACCGCACCCACGGCCCCAGCTACCCAACGGCCCCTCCGCCGGGCTGCCGCACCGTAGGCCGGCCTGCCTACGGCCCCATTGTCCCCACAGGTCACACCGTGAAACGAGGCACCGCGCCGGCTTCGGTACGGTGTCCCGGTGAGCGGGTGGGCGGAGATCCGGGACGGCGCGGTGCGCTACGAGGACGACGCGGTCCTGGTGCTGAACAAGCCGGCCGGGCTGTCGGTCATGGGCGAGCGGCACGAGACCGATCTGGTCCGGATGGCCGCCGACGCCGGTGAGAAGCTCTACCCGGCGCACCGCATCGACAAGGTGACCTCCGGCGCCCTGCTGCTGGCCAAGGACCTGGCGCTGCACGGCGACCTGACCCGCCAGTTCAACCGGCGCAGCGTGGACAAGGTGTATCTGGCGATCACCCGCTCGGCCGGCCTGCCGGAACGGGGCGTCATCGATCTGCCGCTGTCCGCCGGGCGGAAGAACCGGGTCCGGGTGGCGGCCAACCGGGCGGACATCACCTATGACCCGGCCCGCGGCCGCTGGTCGGTGCCGGCCGGGGCCGAGTTCACCGGGGTCCGCACCTACCCCTCGGTCACGACGTTCCTGACCGTGGCCGGGACGGAGACGCACACCCTGCTGGCGGTGCACCCGGTGACCGGGCGGCGGCACCAGATCCGGGTCCATCTGGCCTGGGCCGGGCACCCGATCGAAGGCGACCCGCTGTTCGGCGGGGCCGCCGCCCAGGCCGCCGGGCCGGGGCGCACGCTGCTGCACTCGTGGCGCCTCGGGTTCACGGCCGCCTGGGCCGATGGTGCCCGGATCGAAGTGGAAGCGCCCCCGGAGGACGGGTTCTGGACGGTGCTGGGCGGCCCGCCGCCGGCCCTCCCGGACTGGCCCACCACCCGCCACGCCCTGGCCCCCGCCCCGGCGCCCCGCTAGCGGCCCCCGGCACCCAGCTGGCCCCCTGCCCCGCGCCTGTGGTCGAGGGCCGTTCCACCAGTGGTGATATGTCCCGGTGCGGAGGCGGGACTCAGGTCTCCCCGGGATCGCCCGGACGCAGGGACCGGCCGGTCCCGGCCAGGGAGGGAGCAGCACCGGTGCCGGTGGGCACGGCGGTTGGGCCGTTTGTTGCCTCGGTGCCGCCGGTGGCGGAGGAGCCGGACGGGGTCGGCGTGGGCGGGGCGGGCGGACTGCTGCTGGGAGCGACCGCGGTCGGGCTGCCCGAGGGGGCCGGGGAGCCGCTGGCCGTCCCGCTCGGGCTGGCCAACGGCGTGGGCGCCGCGGCCGTGGGAACGGATGCGCTGCGTGACGCCGCTGCCCGGGCCGGCCGGGCGGCCCGGCGGGTGACGTGGTCCGGCGCGACGGCGGCGGCCGGGCTCATCCCGCCGGGCGTGCCCGCACCGGGGTGCCCCTGATGCCGGGCCAGGCCGTTGTGCGGCTGTGCGTGCCGGGTGGCGGCCGGGCGGCTCAGCGGGTGGCGGTCCGCCGGGGTATTCCCGGGAGTGAGCAGGGTCCAGCCGAGCAGCCCGGCCGCGCCGACGGCGCTCAGCACCAGCGCGGCCCGGGCGGGCAGGCGGATCAGCGGGGGACGGTCCGGGACCGGGCCCACCAGGGCCGTGCTTTCAGGGACCGCGCCGTCCACGAAGCGGCCCGCCGGGACGGGGGCCGCCGGGACCGCCCCGGGGAACGAGGCCGCAAACGGCGCTGGCAGGCCGTCCAGGGCGGCGCGCAACTGCTCCGCACGGACCGCCACTCCCCCGGCCGAAGCCGGGCGCTCCCCCGGGTTCTTGCGGGTCAGTTCGGCCACCAGGGCCGCCACCGGGGGCGGGACGGATGACGGCAGTGGCGGCATCGGCTCTTCCAGCTGAGCGATGACCACGGCCAGCGGCGCTCCCCGGAACGGTATCCGCCCGCTCAGGCACTGATAGGCCACGACGCCGAGCGAGTAGAGGTCGGAAGCGGGGGTGGCCGGGCGCCCGGCGCCCCGTTCCGGGGCCAGGTAGGCCGGGGTGCCGATCAGCGTCCCGGTACGGGTCACCGGCTCGGCCCCGGCCGCCTGGGCGATGCCGAAGTCGGTCACCTTGATCACGCCTTCCGCACCGATCAGCAGGTTCCCCGGCTTGATGTCCCGGTGTACCAGCCCGGCCCGGTGCGCGGCGGCCAGGCCGCGGGCCGCCTGGGCGACGATGTCCATGACCACGGCCGGCTCGAGCGGGCCGTCGTCCAGCGCCCGGGCCAGCGAGGGGCCGTCCACGAGTTCCATGACCAGGAATCCCGGGTCCGGTGGCCGCTCCGCGCAGAAGTCGTAGACGTGGGCGATGTTCGGGTGCGACAGCGACCCGGCGTGCTGGGCTTCGGCGCGGAACCGGGCCAGGCCGTCCTCGTCGCGCGCGTGTTCTGGGCGCAGCATCTTCACCGCCACCCGCCGGTCGAGGGTGAGGTCGGTTCCCTGCCAGACCTCTCCCACCGCGCCGGACGCGATCAGCGTGTCGAGGCGGTAACGGTCTGCGAGCACGAGCCCAGGTGCTGCCACGGCGGAGCACTTACCCGGCAGCGCCCGCCTTATCCGCGCCCGGCGCGGATAAGGCGCCCGGGCGGGCAGGCGCGTATGCGTCCGGTCAGCGCGGTCAGCCCGTCAGCGCGGTCGATTCGGTCAGCGGGCGTAGCGAGTTCAGCGGGCGTAGAGAGTATGGCCGGAGCGGTAGGCGCCGCGTCCGGCATGGTCGGCGGGCGGGCTGGTGGACTCGCCCCGCAGCCAGCGGATGGCCGCCTGGACGCCCTCGCCGTACTGCGGCGGCGGGTACGCGGCCGGGTCGACCCGGCCGCCACCAGGCCGGCCCTGGAGCACAACCACGTCGGCCGCGGCGTCCTCGTAGTTCAGCTCGTACCGGCTGGGCCGGCCGCTGCGGCGGCACAGCGGGGCGGCGGGCCGCTCTCCCAGCACCCAGTCCAGGACATCCCGGGCCCCGCGCAGCCAGGCCGCGTCCATCCAGGCCGGTTCCCAGCGCCAGGGGTGCCGCGCGTCCGCCGCCGACATCGGCTCAGGCAGGTCACTGGCGGCCAGGCCGTGGCAGGCGTGGTCGCGTACCTGCCGAATGTCGGCGTCGGTGCGCGCGTAGTCGCCGCGAGCGCCGATGAGGCGCCCCCGGTTGTCGTCGTCGACCGGGATCTCATCGGTCCCCCCGGCCAGCCAGGCCAGCACGGCCCGGGTCTCGCGCAACTGGTCGCGGAACTCGGGCGGCACCCCGGGCGGCGCGGTGGTCCACTCCGGCTCGGCCGCCGCCTCGGCCAGGATCTCCGCCCGGGACGGGGGCTTCCCAGGAGCCAGGGACAGCGTGACCGGGGACGGCCGGGTGCCGGTCAGCGCCCAGGTCCAGGCGAGCGCCGTCCGGCCGCCGCAACCCATCTCGCGCAGGCTCTGCGCCATCACGGCCGCGACATGCGCGCGCGGCCGGACGATGGCGGGGCTGAGCCCCTCGGGCAGTTCGACGCTCGTCACCACGGTCTACACGGTACGGCCGGCCGCCGTCAGCGTCATCCAGTCCGCCGGTGAATTAAGGTCTCGCGGACGACGCGGGCCGGGTCGCGGTCCGGCAGCAGGCCCTTGAACGAGGCCGCGCGCATCCGGCCCGCGCTGGTCCAGCCGCCGAACTCCACCTCGGCCACCAGGTGCGGCTCGACCCACACCACGTCGCGGGCGTGCTCGGCGGGCACCGGGCTGGCGAACGGGGACGTGTCCCGGCGCAGCGGGGTGAGCATCCGGCCCAGCATGAGCAGCGTGGCCGCGGTGAACCCGGTGCCGACGTGCCCGGCGTACTGCAGCCCGCCCGGGCCATACACCCCGACCAGCAGCGACCCGACCCGGCCGGCCCGGCCGCCCTCGCCGCGCCGCCAGCCGCCGACCACCACCTCCTGGCGGCGCACGTTCTTGATCTTCACCCAGGCGGCGGACCGGACCCCGGGCTGGTAAGGCGAATCCAGCCGCTTGGCTACCACACCCTCCAGGCCGTGCGCGCGGGAGACGGCGAGCACGTCGGCCCCCCGGTGCGCGGTGAAGGCGGGCGGCACCTGCCAGGCCGGCCCGGGCAGGCCGAGACCCGTCAATACCGAACGCCGCTCCGTGTACCTGGCCGCCAGCAATGGCCTGCCGTCGAGCATGAGCACGTCGAAGGCGAGGTAGCTGACCGGCAGCCGGGCGGCCAGCCGCGCGGCCCGGCCGGGGTCGGCGACGTGCATCCGCTGCTGCAGCAATTCGAAGCTGGGCCGCCCGGCGGCGTCGAGCGCGACGATCTCCCCGTCCAGCACCGCGCTGGTCCAGCCCGGTACGGGGCCCAGCTGCTGCAGTTCGGGGTAGCTGCGGGTCATCTCGCGGCCCAGCCGGGACACCAGCCGGACCTGTCCCGCGCCGACCTCGGCCAGGGCCCGGATGCCGTCCCATTTCATTTCATAGGCCCAGCCCGCGTCGGCGCGCGGCAACGCTCCCGCCGTCGCCAGCATCGGCCGCAGTCCAGCCGCCAGTCCCCCCGGGTCGCCCACACCGGAGGCATACCCATCCCGTCGGGCCGCGGCGCCCCGTGCGGACCAGCTCCCGGAACATGTTTCAATGCTGGGGTGACGGTCGGCGGCAGGGTCAGCGGGCAGCGGGAGCGGGTCACCATCCGGCAGGTGGCCGCGCTCGCCGGGGTGTCGATCGCCACCGTCTCGCGGGTGGTGAACGGGCATGCGGACGTGTCCCTGCAGACCCGGGAAGCCGTGCAGCGGGTTATCCGCGAGCACGGCTACCAGGCGGTCCCCCGCGGTCGCCCGGCGCCCACCGGCATGATCGGCGTGACCATGCCGTTCGTGCAGTCCGGCTACTTCGGCGAGATCCTGTCCGGCGCGGCGGAGGCGCTGTACGAGCAGGACAGGCAGGTGGTGCTCTGCCCCACCCGGCACTCCCGGGCCCGCGAGCTGTCCCTGCTGGACCGGCTGTCCCAGGGCGAGACGGACGGCGCCGTGCTGGTGCTGCCGGACGAGTCCGCCACCGAATTGCAGGCGCTGGCCGGCCAGGGATTCCCGTTCGTGGTGGTGGACCCGCTCACCGACGTGCCCGAGGGCATCCCCGTGGTCTGCGCCGCACACTCCTCCGGCGCCACTCAGGCCACCCGGCACCTGCTGGAACTCGGCCACCGCCGGATCGGCGCCGTTACCGGGCCGGCTGGCTGGCTGGCCACCGAGCAGCGGTTGTCCGGATACCACGCCGCCCTGGCGGGCGCGGGCGTGCTGCCCGACCCCAGCCTGGTGGCCGCGGCCGACTTCAAGGTGGCATCCGGCCGGGAGGCCGCGCTTCAGCTGCTCCGCAGGGCCAGGCCGCCGACCGCCATCTTCGCGTTCAACGACAGCATGGCGGTGGGAGCCGTGCAGGCGGCGGCCGGACTGGGGCTGCGGGTGCCCGGCGATCTGTCCGTCGTCGGGTTCGACGACACCGCCGAGGCGGAGATCGCCATGCCGCCGCTGACCACGATCCGGCAGCCGCTGGCCGAGCTGGGCCGTACGGCGGTCAGCCTCCTGCTGAGGCAGATCGAGAACAAGCGGTTCGAACCGCTCCGGGTGGAGCTGGAGACCCGGCTGGTGGTCCGCGGCTCCACCGCCGCGCCCGCCCGTTAACGGCTCCACCGCCGCGCCCGCCCGTTAACGGCTCCACCGCCGCGCCCGCCCGTTAACGGCTCCACCGCCGCGCCCGCCCGTTAACGGCTCCACCGCCGCGCCGCCGGTCAACTGCGCCACCGTCGCGCCCAGCGACCGTTGACCGCGGATTTCCGCGCTGTTACGTTCTTTTCGAAAATGTTCCGGTACAAATGCCATCTGTTCCAGGAGGAATCATGGCCCGACTGACGCACTACGCGGCCCGCCGCTGGGCGCCCCTGGCCGTGGCGGCCTGTCTCGCTGCCGCGCTCGGCGGGTCCGCCGCGGCCCAGGCCGCCACGACGGCGGGCGCCGCCAGTTCCGCGTCCCACGGGTTAACTGCGGGCACCCGGCTGTACGTCCCGCCCCCGTCCGCTGGCGCGCCGGCGCAGATCGCCCAGCTGGTCAAGTCCGGGGATCTGAAGGACGCCACGCTGATCGCGGAGATGGAGGCGGTGCCACGCGCCGTCTGGTTCACCAGCGGCACGCCCGGCCAGGTGCAGCAGCAGGTCCAGCAGACGATGAGACGAGCCGCGGTAGAGCGCGCCGAGCCGGTGCTCGTCGCCTACGACGTCCCCGGGCGCGACTGTGCGCAGTACTCCGCCGGCGGCGCGCTCGACCAGGCCAGTTACCAGGCCTGGATCGACGGCTTCACCCGCGGCCTGGGCCAGGGCCGGGCGGTCATCATCCTGGAACCGGACGCGCTGGGGAACCTGCCGTCGAACTGCGGGCTGTCCTCGACGGTCTACCCGTTCACCGACAGCGAGCGGATCGCGGAAGTCAAGTACGCGGTACAGGCGCTCACCCAGGACTCTGGCGCCCAGGTGTACCTGGACGGGACGCACAGCGCGTGGCAGTCGGTCGGCACCATGACCCAGCGCCTGCTGGACGCCGGCGTGACCGGCGCCGCCGGCTTCTTCCTCAACGTGTCCAACTACCAGGCCGACCCGCAGCTGCTGGACTACGGGACGTGGATCTCGGACTGCATCGCCATGGTCACCGACTCCAGCAACGCGTTCTACAACAACCCCTCCGGGTGCGCCAGCCAGTACTACCCCGCGACCCCGTCGGACTTCAGCACGTGGGACCTGACCACCCAGTGGTACGCGGCGCATCTGGATGGCGCCGTCGCCGCGACCCACTTCGTCATCGACACGAGCCGCAACGGGACCGGCCCGGACAGCATGCAGCAGTATGCCGCCGCCCCTTACGACCAGCCGTCCACCGTGATCTCGGCGCTCGCCGCCGGCAACTGGTGCAACCCGCCCGGTTCCGGGCTGGGGCGGCGGCCGTCCACCAGCACCGGGGTGCCGCTGCTCGACGCCTACCTGTGGGTGAAGACGCCCGGGCAGTCCGATGGCCAGTGCGACGCCGCGGGTGGGGCGCGGGCTTGGGATTACACCGCCTACCGCCAGCCTGGCTGGCCGACCACGGCGGCGGCCCAGGCACTGTTCGACCCGCTGTGGGGCATCGACGACCCGGCCGCCGGGGCCTGGTTCGGCCAGCAGGCGCTGCAGCTGGCGCAGCTTGCCGACCCGGCCCTGCCGCTGCCCTGATCCCGGCACTGCCCGGTCGCTGACGGGGGCCGGGCCGGGGACACGGGTACTGCCGGATGCGTCCCCGGTCCGGCGCCCGGCGCGGCCCGGTCAGCCAGCCGCCCGCCGCCCGGTCAGCCAGCCCACGGCCGGGGCCGGAACCCGCCGGGCGGCCCGGAAACGGCTGCCCCCGCGCGACCGCGCGGCAGCGTGCGGGCCTCCGGCGGCGAGCGGTCGAGCCGGTCCTGCCGCTGCGAGCGCATCGGCTCGCTGAGGTCCAGGGTGGCGAACGCGGCGGGCCAGTCAGCCGGCCCGTACCCGGCGCCCAGGTCGCAGTGGTGCAGTTCCACCTCGACCAGCCGCCGGGTCAGCAGCTGCGCGGCGAGGAAAGGCGCCGACCCGAGGATCCGCACCGGGACCAGCCACGCCTCGTTGGGCAGCCGCCGGCTGAGCGTCCGGAAGGCCATCGCCGCGGCGGCGACATCCGCGGCCAGGTCCGCGGCCCGCTGGGCCGCGGACCGGGTGATGTCCGCCTCCCGGGCGGCCACGCTGGGGTAGGCCGGGTGGTTCTGGCCGGTCCGGGCGCTGATGAGCAGGTTGCGCATCGCGTCGGCGCTGCGGGCCAGGTGGGCCAGCACATGGGCCCGGGTCCAGCCGGTCAGCAGCGAGGGCTCGCGCAGGTCGGTCTCGGTGAGGATCCGCGTCGTGCCCAGCAGGCGCTGCGTCGCGTCGTCGATCTGGTCGCTGACCTCCCGTTGCGCGGCGTCCACCGGCCCACTGTAGCCCGGCCGAACAGCACGCCAGCGTCGCCGCCGGCCCACTGTAGCCCGGCCGAACAGCGCGCCAGCGTCGCCGGACGGTCAGCACCGGAGGGAGGCCGCGCCCGTTCGCTCAGCGGCGCCCCGGTCGCTGGGCGGCGAGCAGCGGGATCGCCGAAATCTTCTCCTCGGTCAGGTCTTCCCAGCGCAGCCCGGCCGGTGGCCGGGGCGGCCGGCCGGGGCGGCAGTCGATGACCCGGTCGGGGGTGACGATGAAGTCAACCGGCACGTCATGACCGGTCACCGGGATCACGCCGGGCGGGCGGAGCTGAAGCTCGTGCACGGTGGTCACGCAAATGGTGCCCGGCCCGATTAGGCCCGCGGCGCTGGCCAGCGCGAATTCCAGGTCCGCGAACCCGCCGCCCTTCCCGAGCCGGGCGCCGTCCGCCCCGGCCGCCACACAGCCCATGACGACCAGATCCACCGGGCTGAGGCGGGCCAGCGAGACCCGCCGTGCCGACCGGGCCGCGCCACTGATCGAGGCGGCCTTGCGCGGCGGCTCGCTGAGGTGGTCCGGGTCGAGGGCGAAGAACGGTTCCGGTTCGGCGAGCCGCGGCACCGCCATGTAGACCGTCTTGCCATCTTCCAGGGCGCGCTGCCGCACCGGCCACTGCGCGGCGTCCGGGTTGGCCTTGACCGTGCGGGCCGCCTGCCAGGCGGTGCTGCCGCGGAGCCGCTGCGCGGCCGCCTCCGCGCCGGAAAAGTTGGGGATCCGCCCGGCCGCGCCGGGGAACCGGGCCACCCGCGCGGCGGTCATCGCGGCCCATACCTCCTGACGGAGGGCGGCCTTGGCGGCGAGCACCTGGGCGGGGCCGCCGGCGTCGCGATCGTGCCGGGGCGCGCTATGGGTCATGACCTCATCCTGCCGTAATCGCCTGCGGCGGCCGGCCCGCCGGGCCTCGCAGCCGGTCACCAGGCCGGACGGACGGGGCCGTCCGGCGCTATCCGGGCCAGGTCATGGCCGAGGGCCTGCAGCCGGCGCTCCCCCAGCCGCTCCGCCCAGCCCCGGGCGGTGTCGGCGATGGCCTGCTCCGCCGCCGCGGTGGCGGCCCAGCCCCGGTCGGTGAGCACGAGCAGCCGGGCCCGCGCATCGGCCGGATGGGGACGCCGCTCGATGTACCCGCGGGCGGCCAGCTCGTCGGCGAGCTGCGCCGCCGCCTGCCGGGTGACGTCCAGATGCTCAGCCAGCTGGGTGATGGTCGCCCCGCCCGCGGCGAGCCGGCTGAACGCGAAGCCGTGCGCCGGGCGCAGGTCGCCGAAGCCCCGGGCGGCGACCCCGGCCTGGACCCCGTCCACCAGCGCCCGGCTGGCCGCCAGGAGGCCGAAGGCGAGGATCTGGGCGTCAGCGTGCTGCACACCACCAGCTTGACAGATTAGGCAAGCTACTTGAACATAAACGCAAGCAACTTGCCTATCTTCGGGAGAAAAGATGCCGGTCATCCGCGCCGCGGCCGCCAGCGGGCACCAGCTGCACGGCACGAAATTCAGCGCCTACGCCAGCCCGGCCCGGGGCAGCCGGGAACTGTGCGCCTGGCGGATCGAGATCCCCGCGCAGCACAGCGGTGTCCCGCACCGCGTCACCCGCGAGGAGGTGCTCTACGTGCTGCGCGGCACGCTGCACGCCACCATCGACGACCAGCCGGAGGCGGCGGCCGCCGGTGACGCCATCGTGGTCCCCTCGGGCTCGGTCTTCAGCGCCGGCAACCGCACCGGCGAGCCGGTGACCGCCTGGGTCACCACCAGCGCCGGGCTGGCGGCTATCCTGCCGGACGGCTCCTGGATCACCCCGCCCTGGGCCCGCTGAGCCGCCGTCGCCCGGCAGGCGTGCCCGCCGGCCGCCCTGGCACGCAGCCCCGGCACGCGGCCCCGGCACGCGGGCGGGCCCGGCGCCGCCCGGCGTAACCTGCTCCGGCGAGCATGCGCCCGGCCAGGTGAAGGAGCGAGCGGATGGGCACGGCGTTCGAACGGCCGGTCGAGGTCCGGTGGCGGGACAGCGACGCTCTCGGGCACGTCAACCACGCGGTGTTCCTCACCTACCTGGAGGAAGGCCGGGACGCCTTCTTCACCGGGGTGTTCGGCGGGGAGCCGGACTACGTGGTGGCCCGGCTGGAGATCGACTTCCGGGCGGAGGTCCGGCTCAGCCAGCGCCGGGTCACCGTGCGGATCGCGGTGGAACGGCTGGGCACCACCAGCGTGACCACCCGGGAGACGATCCTGGCTGGGTCCGGCGAGGTGGCGGCCGAGGCCCGCGTGGTGACCGTCCGCTGGGACCGGGAGCGCCGCCAGCCGGTCCCGTTCGCGGAGCCCGAGCGAGCCCGGCTGGCCGCGGCCGCCGGCGGGTGATCCGGCGCGGTCAGCCGCCAGGCCGAACCCGGGTCCAGCCACTCCACCCACTGGCCGGACGGATGGGCGCGGGCCAGCAAACGTCCCTCGTCCCGGCCGCCATCGAAGGTGCGCGCCCCGAGGATGGCGAAGACGCCCTGCTCGGCGTAGTCGCGCACCAGCCAGCCGGGCAGTGGCAGGCCCTGCACGCTGTCCCGCCCGGCCGGCCCCAGCGGGACCAGCGGATCCAGGGACAGCCAGGTCACTGGCCGGGTCCGGCCCGCCTCGGCCAGCAGGCCGGCCAGGTCCGCACGCTGCCCCGCGGAGAGGAACACGGCCAGGTAGGCATCGACTACGAGCACCGGGCGGTGCGGCCGGAAGGACCGCAGCACGCCGGGCAGCAGGCTGGTCACGTCCCCGGCCAGCAACGGTTCCGGATGCCGCCGGGTCACCTCGATCGCCGCGGCCAGCCGGGCCAGCGCGGACGCCTCCGGCGGCGCGCACGCCTCCAGCCAGGCCCGCGCGGCGGGATCGGCCAGGTCGACCGGGTTGAGGTCCAGGCCGGCCCGCTCGGCGATAGGCGGCAGCGCGGCCCGGGGCGGCCGCAGCGGCCCCCGGGCCGCGCAGGTCAGGACCACCGGGGCGGCGGCCGGGCCGCTGGGCTGGCCCCCGATCCGATAGCGGTACCGGTCCAGATGCAGCCCGAGCCCGGCCCCGGTGCCCAGGTCGGCCAGCGCGACGGGCCCGGCCCCCGGCGGGGCCGTGGCCGCGGCCCCGAGCACGATCTGGGCACACCGCGCCACCTCGTTCATCTGGTACCGGCGCTGGGCGCATTCGGCCAGGATGTCGTCCAGCCGGGTGCTGATGAACGAGCGGGCCGCGGAGCGGAAGCCGGCGTCGAACGGCGGCTGCGCCGCCCCCGGCTCCGGGAAATAGCCGGCCAGCGGGACGGGCCGGTCCCGGCGGACCAGGAACGAGATGGCTGCGCTGGCCAGCAGCGCGGGCAGCCGGCCCGGCGGCAGGCCGACCAGCGCGGCCAGCAGGTCCTCGTGCGCCGCGATGGCCTGGAACAGCGCCGCGGTGAGCTGCCAGGAGCCGGGCGCGCCGGGCGGCGACCAGCCCGCCGCGACCTCCAGCGCCTGGTCGCGGAGCTCCGCTGTCGTTGACACGTCACCCTCCGTAACGGCCACCCACTCCCCGCCAGCCCGCCGCCGGCCAGGGCGTCCTCCCCGGCCAGGGCGTCCTCCCGCCAGGGCGTCCTCCCGCCAGGGCGTCCTCCCCGGCCAGGCCGTCCTCCCCGGCCAGCCGTACGCTGACGGGGATGCCCGCCCCGATCTATACCCAGCCCCGGCTGGCCGCCCTGTACGACGCGCTGAACCCGGCCGGCCCGGACACCAGCTTCTACCTCGGCCTGCCCGGACGGCCGCCGCAGCGGATCCTCGACGTCGGCTGCGGCACCGGCCTGCTGGCCTGCGAGTTCGCCGCGCTGGGGCACGAGGTGACCGGTGCCGACCCGGCCGCGGCCATGCTCGCGGTGGCGCGGCAGCGCCCCGGCGGCGACCGGGTCCGCTGGGTTGCGGCGGACGCCGCCGGGCTGGCGCTGCCGGACCGGTTCGACCTGATCGTGCTGACCGGCCACGTTTTCCAGCTGCTCATTACGGACGAGCAGATTGCGGCGGCGCTGCGCACCCTGGCCCGGCACCTGGCCCCGGACGGCCAGCTGGCCCTGGAGACCCGCAACCCTGCCGACCAGGAGTGGCAGTACTGGTCCCCGGCGCGGACCCGGCAGCGCGTCGGCACCCCGGCCGGGCCCGTCGACGTGCACTACGACATTGTGTCGGTGACCGGGGACCTCGTGACCTACGAGACCTGGTACCGGTTCCCGGACGGGGAGGCGCTCTCGGTCCCGGACACGCTGCGGTTCCTGGAGCAGGAAGAACTGGCCGCGTTCCTGCGTGTCGCCGGTCTGGCCGTTACGCAGTGGTACGGCGACTGGAACCGGTCCCCGGCCGGCCCGGCCAGCCCGGAGATCATCGCCGTCGCCCGGCCCGCACCATAGGGCGCCCGCGCCGTCGCAGCACCCGATTATGGGCACGGCATGATGGGGCCATGCCCGATCGCGAGGAGCACCCGCCGGCCGACCGTAAGCCGCCCCGCCCCGACGACGAGCCGGTGCTGCCCGAGCAGAGCCGGGACGACACCGACATCGGCTGGGGGGAGGACGCAGGCCGGGACGATGACGACGAGCCGCTGCTCCGCGACCGGCCACCGCACTGGGACAACAGCTGACCGGTGGGCAACTCGCGGGCTCACGGGCCGGGCCCTCAGCGGATACGCGACAGCAACAGGGTGGTGTCGTCCTCGCCGCGCTGGCGCAGTGCCTGGGTGACGGTCTCGCAGCAGTGGTCCAGCGTCGCGCCCGGCTGGGCAAGGGCGCTGCTGAGCGCGCCGCGGAGCACGATGAGACCGTCGTCCAGCGGTCGGGTGCGGCTCTCGGCCAGCCCGTCGGTGTAGAGGGCCAGCACCGTACCGGGCGGCAGTTCGAGGCGGGTGACCTCGAACGGCCCGGCGGCCAGGCCGAGCGGGAGCCCGGACGGCAGGTCCGGCACCTCGGTGCCGCCGCCGGGCAGGGCGAGCACCGGCGGCGGGTGGCCGGCGTTGGCCACCAGGCACGCCCGCGCGGGCGGGTCGATCACGGCGCAGACACAGGTGGCATAGGGCGTACCGGGCATCCCCGCGGCCATCCGGTCCAGCCGCCCCAGCAGCTCGGCGGGCGGCAGCCCCATTTCGGCCAGAACGTGGGCCGCGGTGCGCAGTTGCACCATCACGGCCGCGGCCTCCGGCCCGTGGCCCATCGCGTCCCCTACCACCAGCACGGCCTGCCCGCCAGGCAGGGCGACGATGTCGTGCCAGTCGCCCCCCACGACACTCGCCCCGACCGGCAGGTAGCGGAAGGCCACCTCGATCGCGGTGGGCACCCGCGGCTCGGCCGGGGCCAGCCCCTGCTGCAACGCGAACGCGGTGCGCCGCTCGCGGTGATACAGCCGGGCGTTGTCGACGCACACGGCGGTACGCGCGGCCAGTTCGGTGGCGAGGGCGATGTTGACGGCCCCGAAGCCGGGAGCGCCGGCCACCCGGGCGAACGTGAGGCAGCCGAGCACGAGGTCTCGGGCGGCCAGGGGGACAGCCAGGGATGAGGTGTAGCTGGCGGCTACATCGCCGCCCCCGGGTCGGCGGGTGAGCCGCTGGGCGGTCTCATTGTCCAGCTGACCGGAGACCACGGGGGTGAGGCTGGTCATGGCCTCGTAGCTGGGTGAGCCTGGCCCGAAGATGAGCACTTCGCCGGGGCGCAGCAGTTTGCTGGTGACGCCGGCCGACTGCCCGGCCAGCCGGACGGCGAGCCGCCGGACCACGGCTGCGGGCCCCGGGCCGCCCGCGCTGGGCTCATCCGCGAGCAGCCGCTCGGAGACGAAGATGGCGGCCGCGTCGGCGAACGCGGGCACCGCCACGTCGGTGAACTCGCGGGCCGTGCGGGCCAGGTCCAGCGTGGTGCCGATCCGGGTGGCCGCCTCGCTGAGCAGGTCCGGTCCCGGCCGCCCGGGCAGCCGCCCAGTGATCATCAGCACACCGCCCGCCGGCCCGGCCAACGGCTCACAGTGCAGGCTGACCTGAACGGCTTCATCCGCCCCGGCGGTCCGCGCGGCCCCGTTACCGCCCGGCGGCGTGACCAGCGCCAGCGTCCCGGACCAGGTGCGCCCGGCCCTGGCCTCGGCCAGCGCGGTGCCGAGCAGTTCCCGTTGGCCCTCACCGGCCTGCAGCACATCACCGATGTGCCGTCCAGCGGCCTCGTCCGCCGACCGGCCGAACATCTGCTGTGCGGTCACCGACCAGGTGACGACCCGGCCCGCGGCGTCCAGGGTGAACACCGCCCGCTGCGGCCCGCGCCGCGGCGCCGCGGCCGCCCCGGTGAACTGTGATAACACTGTATCCGCACCTATCCTGGCGGCCCGGTCCCGGCCTTCTTCCCGTCCGCGCGGCCGATGCCCGGGATTGGCCCGCCACCATCCCGCTGCCGGTGACAGCAGCGCGCAAGATCAGCCATTAACCTGCCGGCCGAGATATCGTCAGACCGAAAATCTATCGCACCAATACGGCACGATTACCCAGTCCGGCCAATCCAGGACAGGCCGCCGCCGGACGGGGATGGTTCCGCACCCGGTGGACGGCGTCACTCGACTTCCGTGAGGATGCGCTGCATCTTGCCCAGCTGGTCGCGGATCTCGTCGATGCGCACGCTCATGTCAGCCAGCCGCAGGTCGGTGTGCTCCTGAGCGGTGATCGCCAGGTCGCTCAGCCGGCGGTACTCCTCGGCCATGGCCCGGTACTCCTCGCCGGAGGCCAGCTCCGTCCTCGCCTGCCCCGAGCGGGTGAAGTACCGCCCAGCCACCCAGATGCCAGCCACCAGCACGATTCCCAGCCAGGTGAACAACCACCCGTACGCAACTGAGTTCATCGCCGTGCCTCCGGCTCCAGATCGCTCTCCGCACTCAGGGTGCGCGCCGCCACTATGACCGTCTCGGGAGTGAGCTCCAATGTGAAGGGCTCGACCTCGTAGAACTTCATCGCCTTCCCGTCCTCCGATACCTCGATGACCGCGGACACGAGGCCCGCGGCCTCTAGCTTGCGCAGGTGCACCTGCAACAACGCCCGGCTGATGCCCAGCTGGCGGGCTAGCTGGCTGACGTAGTTGCGCTCCGCGGCCAAGGCCGCGACGACCCGCAGCCGGTGCGGGTTGGCC
This sequence comes from uncultured Actinomycetes bacterium, assembly GCA_963837515.1. Classification (GTDB taxonomy): domain Bacteria; phylum Actinomycetota; class Actinomycetes; order Streptosporangiales; family Streptosporangiaceae; genus RYN-230. The sequence goes on along the minus strand of CAWINT010000002.1, from coordinate 286,367 downwards.
AGCGTGGCCAGCACCCGCACCAGGTCGTCGCCGGTCATCCCGGAGATGTTCATGGGCTCACTCTTCCTAGCACCTGCCAAGAAAACTTAGCAGGTGGGGACGGGCGGGGTCAACGCGCCCTGACAGGCCGCCGGGGAGGCGAGCGGGACGGCGGGGGCCCGGGGCGGGGCTGCAGGCCTGCAGCCGGCGGACGTCAGGACCCTGTAATACGTGATTAGTCCGTTATGCCGGTTATGCCGGTATCGCCGAGGATACCGTGGCTGCGGATACTGACCGCAGACGGTGCCGGGCGAAGCCGCCCGGCTGGACCGGCCCTGGGGGTGTGCTCCGGATGCCCGCCGATGACGGACTGGACGGCATGCCGACGGAGGATCTGGCGGCTCTGCTCCGCGACGTGCAGACGCTGCGGGCCCGCGAAGGCCTGACCGAGCACGACCTGGCCAGCCGCCACGGCCAGCTCGGGTTCACCATCAGCCACCTCGGGCCCCGGCGGCGGCCGCGGCTGGGCCGGTAACGGCTGTAACGGCAGCAGCGCCTGGACCACGGTCACTCCCGCGGACCAGGCCGCGCCGTCCTCGCTGACCTGGTCGTTCCGCCCGGTTCCGGGGGCGTCCCGGTGCACGGTGGCGGTGTTCGTGCCCACCGAGAACGCGCTCGGCGCCGGTGACTACGCGGTCACCGCCGGGGCCGGCCCGCTGGGCGGCGTTGCCGTGGACCAGGCGGCCAGCGCCGGCCAGTGGGTCACCCTCGGCCGCTACCCGGCCGCCTGGACCGGGCTGAGCGTCCAGCTCACGCCCGGCAGCGCCACGCTCACCGCGGCCGGGCCCGGCGCGGCCGGGACCGCGGCGGGCAACGGTAAGCCGGCGCCGCCGGGCCACGGGGGCGCTCCGGCGGCGGCCGGGGCGGTGGGGGCGGCCGGGGCGGCCGGCCGGGGGCCGGCCCGGAGGACGGCGGCGGCCCCGCCCAACCCGGCCACGGTTCGGCGGTGGCGGCGTCCGCAGCCCGGGCCACCTGCTCCTGACCGGGCCACCGAGCACTTTTCACCCCCAGCATTGCGCCGATTTGCCACCTTTTGCCGGGTTCCGGCCCGCAACGCTGGGGTGGAATGTCGCCGCCCCGGCCCCCCCTCGCCACCGTCTGCCTGGTCCGCGCCGGCCGGGGCGGGGCAGTGACGGTACGTGCCGTTAGGTAGCCGGGGTCCCGGGTGCGGGAGACGGGCCGGCCTGGCTGAGCTGGCCGATGTCCAGGCCGGTGTCGGGCAGGGCGGGTGAGAAGACCCACAGCACCCGGGTCGGGCCAGCCGCGACCGCCCGGAATGTGCGTGCCGAACTCGCCGGGAAAGTGAACGCGTCGCCTTCGTCCAGGGTGACCGGCTCACCACCGACGGTAATCTGCAGCCGCCCGGCCAGGATCAGCACGAACTCCACGTCCGCGGGCAGCGCGTAGGGTTCGTCGCCGCTGCCGCCGCCCGGTTCGATGTCGCTGAGGATGGCCTGGACGCGTTTCTCGCCCGACGGGGTCAGCAGGTACTCCCGGACGCCGGTGCCGCCGAAGTTGATCGGCGGGTAGGCGTCCCGGCGGACCACCTCCCCTTTGGCCGCCTGGAACAGTGAGCCGACCGAGACGTCCAGGGCTTCGCACAACCGGATCAGCGAGGCCACCGACACGTTCACCAGGTCCCGTTCCAGCTTGGATACGAACCCCTTGGTCAGCCCGGCTTCCTCGGCCACCTCGGCCATGGACTTGCGGGCGGCCAGCCTCGCGGCGCGCAACTGGGCACCGATGCGGGTGGCGGCAGCGTCGCCGGCCGCCCCGCCCCGACGCCTCCCGCTGCTCACGACGCGCATGCCGCCATCCTCCCTGATGATCCGCGCCAGCCGCGCACCCTGGCCGTTCCATCACACGGCAGGAATCGTTAGGAAACAAGTGTTGACAAGCAGGAAACCGATGATGACCATGTCGTGTGACGCGGGTCACCCCACCGAGGAGGCCAGATGGCCACGAAGTCCACGGCGGCAGCCGAGACCGGAGCACTGGACCGCGGGCTGCTCAGCCAGGTCGAGGTGCATTCGATCGATTGGATCCCGGACCCGGAGCGGCACGGCCGCAACTGGCAGCAGGCGATGCTGTGGTTCCTCGGGAACTTCCAGTACTTCACGATCCCGATCGGCTTCGTCGGCCCGTCCCTCGGCCTGTCGCTGGGCTGGTCGATCCTGGCCGGCACGCTCGGCATCTTCGCCGGCACGCTGTTCATGGCCTTCCACGCCACCCAGGGCCCGGTGTTCGGGCTGCCGCAGATGATCCAGAGCCGGGCGCAGCTCGGCTACCGCGGCGTGGTGGTGGCCCTGTTCGCGGTGCTGTTCACCTACATGGCGTTCAACGTCGCCGACCAGGTGCTGCTGGCCAGCGGGCTGCACGGGGCGTTCGGCTGGAGCGCGGGCGCGGTCGCGGCGGTAACCGCGGTACTGGCCGCGGCGCTGGCCATCTTCGGCTACGACTGGGTGCACCGGGTGTTCCGGTTCCTGCTGGTCATCTCGCTCCCGTGCTACGCGATCATCTCGATCGCGATCCTGGTCGGGCACGCGGGCGGTCAGGCCCCGCACCACCCGGGCGGGTTCCTGTTCACCGCGTTCATGGCCCAGTTCTCGGTGGCGGCCGCGTACAACATCACCTACGCCCCCTACGTGTCGGACTACTCCCGGTATATGCCGCGGGATACCTCGCCGCGCGGCATCATCGCCGCGGTCTTCTGCGGCGCGTCCGGCTCGGCGGTGTGGCTGATCGCGCTCGGCGCCTGGCTGGCCACGAGGCTCGGGGCGTCCGACGGCCTGGTCGGGCTCCAGCTGGTCGGCAACAAGGTGGCCGACCCGCTCGGCTCCGTCACCGCGTTCCTGTCCGCCACCGCGCTGCTGGCCACCATGGGCATGAACGCCTACGGCGGCATGCTCACCGCGCTGACCGGCATCGACTGCTTCAAGAAGATCAAGACCAGCCGGCTGTGGCGGGCGGCCACGGTGCTGGTGCTCGCGCTGATCTGGTACGTGATCGGCGCGAGCATCTCGACCAGCGGGTCCAACACCGCGGTCAACGCGGTGCTCAACTCGCTCACGCTGATGCTCTACCTGCTGGTGCCGTGGACCGCGCTGAACCTGGTGGACTTCTTCTTCGTCCGGCACGGGCACTACGCGATCACCGACATCTTCCGCCCGGACGGCGTCTACGGCCGGTGGGGCTGGCGCGGGCTGACCGCCTACGCGGCCGGCTTCGCGGCCGAGATCCCGTTCATGGTGCTGCCGCCGATCGCCGGGTTCTCCTACACCGGCTGGTTCCCGAACCACGTGACCAACGGCGTGGACTACTCGTGGCTGATCGGACTGGCCGTGTCCGGGCTGGTCTACTTCCTGGCGTCCCGGACGCTGGACGTCAGCGCCGAACGGTCGGCCATCGAGGCCAGCGAGCGGCAGCTGGCGGCGCTGGACGCGGCGGCGCGCCACGGGTCCGCGCCGCCCGGGCCGGCGGGGCGGGCCGACGGGCGGGGCGACCCGGGACCGGCATAATTACCGGGATGAACGACCCGTTGCCGCGGCTGACGTCCGGCGGCGTCATCGGCCCCGTAGATGCGGCCCAGGTACCCCGCTACGCGGGCGAGGCGACGTTCGCCCGGCTGCCGCGGCTCTCCGAGGTGAGCCGGGCCGACGCTGCCGTGGTCGGCGTGCCGTTCGATTCCGGCGTGAGTTACCGGCCCGGGGCCCGGTTCGGCCCGGCGCACATCCGGGAGTCCTCCCGGCTGCTGCGGCCGTACAACCCGGCCGTCTCGGTGGCCCCGTTCGCGGCGCTGCAAGTGGCGGACGCCGGGGACGTGGCGGTCAACCCGTTCAGCATCGACGAGGCCATCCCAGCCGTCGAGCGGGCCGCCCGCGCACTGCTCGAGCAGACTGGTTTCCTGCTCACGCTGGGCGGCGACCACACGATCGCGCTGCCGCTGCTGCGCGCGGCGGCCGCGGCGCACGGCCCGCTGGCCGTGGTCCACTTCGACGCGCACCTGGACACCTGGGACACCTACTTCGGCGCCGCGTACACCCACGGCACCCCGTTCCGCCGCGCCGCCGAGGAAGGCCTGCTGGACCGGGGCGGCTGCCTGCACCTGGGCATCCGCGGGCCCTTGTACACCGGGGCGGACCTGGCCCAGGACTCGGAGTTGGGGTTCGGGGTGGTCTCGGCCCCGGAGGTGGAGTACCTGGGGGTGGCCGGGATGGTGGAGCGGATCCGGGACCGGGTCGGTGGCCGGCCCGTGTACGTGTCGGTGGACATCGACGTCCTCGACCCGGCGCACGCGCCCGGCACCGGGACCCCGGAGGCCGGGGGGCTGTCCAGCCGGGAACTGCTGGCCACGTTGCGCAGCTTCGGGCAGCTCAACCTGGTCGGGGCCGACATCGTCGAGGTCGCCCCGGCCTACGACCACGCCCAGCTCACCGGGATCGCCGCCGCCCACGTCGGCTACGAACTGCTGACCGCGCTGGCCGCGCGCCAGGGGCCAGCGCCGGGCTGATCCCGGGGGTACCCGGATCCAGCGGGCGCGGGCCGGGTCAGCCGCCCGGAGGCTGCTCCGGGAGTGGGGCCTCAGCGTCTGCGGGCCACTCCGCAGAACTCGTCCACCTCGTCCGGCAGCCAGCCGCTGTCCGAGGTGAGCCGAGGGCGCCAGCGAGAGCACGACACGACGCCCGGGGGGACCAGTTCCAGGCCGGCGAAGAATTGGGTGATCTGCTCCGGCGTGCGCAAGGTCATCGACGGCGTGCCCACCTCGTTCCAGTGCCGCACCGCCTCCTCCATGGCCGCGCCGTGTATGGCGCTCGTGGAATGGTTGATGACCAGGTAACTGCCCGGGGCCAGAGCGGCTACCAGCTGGCGGACGATCTGGTAGGCCTCGGCGATGTCGGGAATGTGGTGCAGGATTCCCAGCAGCATCAGCCCGGTGGGCCGGGCGAGGTCCAAGGTCTGCGCGACCCGGGCGAGGATCCGGCCCGGATCGTGCATGTCCCCCTCGATGTAGTCACACCGGCCCTCCGGGCTGCTGGTGAGCAGCGCCCGGGCGTGGGCCAGCACCAGCGGGTCGTTGTCGACGTAGACGATCCGCGATTCGGGTGCCACCCGCTGCGCCACCTCGTGCGTGTTGTCCGCGGTCGGCAGCCCGGTGCCGATGTCGAGGAACTGGCGGATGCCTTCCTCCCCGGCCAGGTAGTGAATCGCCCGGCCCAGGAACGCCCGGTCCGCCCGGGCCTGGGTCACGATGCTCGGCAGCATCGCGGCGACCCGGTCCCCGGCCACCCGGTCGACGGCGAAGTTGTCCTTGCCACCCAGCCAGTAGTTCCAGATGCGGGCCGAATGCGACACCGTCGCGTCGATTCCCGTACCTGGCCTGGCCGCGCCGGTCTCTTCGCTGGCCACCGGACATCATCTCCCGCCTGAGGGCAACGGCTCGCGGTATCCATCATGGCGCGAGGCGAGCGCCATTCTGCCATGCCTTCTGCGCGCCAATCCCCGTGCCCTTCGACGCCCTGGCCGCATCTCCGGGTGCGTCATGGCGGCCGTGATCGCTCTACCCGCCCGCCGGTACCCGACGCACGAGTCCCCGGCCGGTAGCGCGCGGTGAAATAGCCGGTGCCGGCCAGCGGCCCCGCAATCCGCGGCGCGGCCGGCTGTGGCCGACGTCGGCAGATGGGGGTCGTTGGGCCCTGCTCCTGCGGCCCGGGGCTGCCTACAGTCCGGTTATGGGAGCGGCTGCGGAACGCCGGCTGGCCGACGGGCGGATAATCGTGGTGCGCCCGGCGGGCCCGGGCGACGTGCCCGCGATCACCCGGCTGTACCTCGGGCTCTCGGCCGCGTCCTTCAGCCACCGGTTCCACGCCGGTCGGCCCTCGGCCGAGGTGGTGGCCCGGCTGGCGGACCTCACTCCCGGCATGTTCTGCCTGATTGCCGCCCCGCGAGCCAACCCGGCCAGGCTGGCGGCCGAGGCGCGCTACGTGCCCACCGGAGACGGGACGGCCGAACTCGCGCTCGCCGTGCGGGACGGCTACCAGGGCGCCGGGCTGGGCCGCCTGATGCTGGACGGGCTGATCCGTCAGGCCCGTTGGGACGGGCTGGCCCGGCTGCGCGCGGTGGTCCTGCTCGGCAACGTCGCGATGCTGCGGCTGCTGGAGCGCTACGGCTGGGTCGTGGCCGCCCCGATCGAGGACTTCGCCGTGGCCAGCCTGGACATAGCGACGGACGGCGGGATGCCCGGGTGGCCGCCGGGCCGCGAGGGCTGCCGGGTGCTGGTGGAACGGCGCGGCTGGTTCGATGACGCGCAGACCGCGGCGCTGCGCGCCGCGGGCCAGGACATCCGCCAGTGCGCCGGGCCGCTCCCGTCGGCCGGGCGGCCCTGCCCGCTGCTGAGCTCGGGGACGTGCCGGCTCGCCGAAGAGGCGGATCAGATCCTCAGCCTGCTGCCGGCCGGCGACCCGGGCTGCGCGGCGGTGGCGGCCGAGCACCGGCGGCGCTGGGCGGGCAAGCTGGCCCGCTGAGCTGCGGCTGCCCAGTCCGGCTGCCCAATCCGGCTGGCCAGTCCGGCTGGCCAGTCCGGCTGGTCAGTCCGGCTGGGCCGGCCCGCTGCTGAGGGACAGCGCCCGGGCGTGGGCGAGCGCTTCGGTCCGGGAGCTGACGCCCAGGGTTCGGTAGATGTGCTGCAGATGGGTCTGCACGGTGCGGACGCTGATCCCCAGGGCGCGGGCCACGGCGCGGTCCGAGTGCCCCGCCGCGACCAGCTGCAGGATGCGGGTCTGCCGCGTCGTCAGCAACGGCTGGCCGTCGGTGTTGCGGGGAACGCCGGGCACCGGCTGGCTCAGCAGGGTGGCGATGTCGGCGGCCTGCGTGAGATGGGGCCGCAGCAGATCGATCAGCTCGCGCTGCTCGTCGGAGAAGTCCCGGCGCTGCCGGTTGAGCGCCACGCTGATCAGGCCACCGTCCGCGGCGGGAACGCTGACGACCAGCTGATGGTCGACCCCGTGCGGGCGGTAGAAGTCGCGGTACAAGCCGAGTGCGCGGAACTGGCGGTCGCTGGTCACGTCGGAGATGCGCCGGGCCGCCATGTCGCCCGTCGCCAGGTAATGGCGCAGCAGCGGGTGCTCGGGCACCAGCTGCTGGAACAGCTGGTCAGCATCGGGGAAGTTGACCGCATCGACCGGCTCGATCCGCCAGGCCACGGCCACCTGGCCGACCATGTGGTTGTACGAGCACGACTCGGCAGGCACCAGGCTGGAGACGAGATTGATCACCCGGCCCGGGAAGTCACCGCCGCCGGGCAGGTAGAGCTCGGCCAGCCCGGTACTCAGCCGGCTCAGCAACCGGCCGTCCTGGGTCATGATGCCTGTCACCGCATCAGGGTAAGCAAAATTACCGATACCGCACCAGCCCATCGGTGGCGCAGAGTAACTGATACCTGTTGACAGCTCCGGCTATAGGGGGGTCCCGGAGCTGTCAACAGGTTGATCACGTAGCGGCCGGGTCCCTCGCGAGGGACCCGGTTTCGCGTGGCTGGGACGGTTGGCAGCCCGCGCCGGGCGTGGGGGGGACACGCCAGGCGGCATGACGCGGGCTGCTACCGCCTGGCCGCCGCCGTCATAACGCAGGCCGCCAGGCAGGAACCCGTTGAGAGCTGAGCGTGCGCCGCTCCGGGGCGCTGCCGCCAGCACCACCTTCCGCGCCCGGGGGGTCGGGACGCGAGCGCGCAGCCGCAAACCCCCGCGAGGCTCGTCAACCGCACCTCCCAACCTAGACCTTGAACGACCAGACAGTCCAGGCATGCCGCTAGCCCGATGGCGGAGCGCCGCTAGCCCGATGGCGGAGCGCCGCGAGGCGTCCACTAGCGCAATGGCGGAGAGCCACAGGGCGTCCACGCCCAGCTGCCGTGCCGGATCAGATCCACGACGGGGAGAGCCCGGTCACCGGGGCCGGAGAGCCGGCCCGGCCGGGCGCGGCGTTGAGCCGGGCCAGCCAGCCGGCGATCCCGGCGGCGCCCTGCATAAAGCCTGGCTCCGGGGGCAGGTCCGGCGGCGTTCTGGTGTGCTCGGTGTTGGACCAGGTGAGACCCGGCGGGGTGATCACGGCACGGCTGGTCACGTCGGCCGCCAGCGTGCCGGCCCATTCGAGCAGCGCGGTGTCGCCGGTGGCCTGATAGCGGTCGAGCAGGAGCTGGCCGACGCCGGCGGTGCCGCAGCACCGCGCGACGTTGTCCCAGTAGCCGGGGTACAGCCGCACGGGCAGGCGGCTGTCGCGCAGCGCCTGCAGGCAGGCGCCGATGGCCTGCCGCCACCGCGGTTGCGGGGCGATCTCGTTCAGCAGCAGGAACAGCCGCACGGCACCGGCCGGCCCGTGACACCAGCCGTAGTTCACTGCCGGGGCGCCCGGCCGTGCGGGGATCGTCAGCGGCACCGCCCAGCCACCGGGCTGGTGCCCGAGGGCCAGCAGGGCCTCGGCCCCCCGGACGGCGGCGGCGAGCAGGTCGCCGCGGTGCAGCAGGTGGCCGGCGGCGGCCAGGGCGTAGCCGACCCCGGCGGTGCCGTGGGAGAACCCCGGCATGAGGTAGTCCCGCCCGGGCACCATCCGCCAGTGCCACCCCCCGGGGGCCGGCTCGGCTCGCTGCGCCAGCCGGTCAGCCAGGACGCCCGCTGCTTCCCGCGCGGTGCCCGAGCCATCGCCGATGAGCGTGAGCAGGATGCCGGCGTCGCCGGAGATGATGTCGGTACAGCGTGACGGCCCGCCCGCAGCGCGCCGGGCCCGGCCGGCTATCTGCCTGGTCAGCTGGGCGGCAGCGACCCCGGCGGCGGTGTCTCCGGCGACCCGGGACCAGGCGCGCAGCGCCACCGCAACCCCGGCCCACCCGCTGAACAGCCCGTCATCGGGCATGGTGGCCACACCCGCGCCCCGGGACGCCAGGTGCAGCAGGCGGCCACGGGCCCCGGCCGCGACGCGGCCGGGATCCAGCCCGGCCGCCGCCGCTTCAGCGCAGCCGAGCAGCACTCCTGCCGCGCCGGAGTACAGGTCATCGACCAGCACGCCATCCTCGAGCCAGCCGAGCCCACCGCCGGCCTCGACCGCCACCGAGCTGATCCAGCCGAACGCCCGCCCGGCTAGATCCGCCCATTCCCGTCCGTCTCGCACCGCGGCTGCCTTACTCCTCGGGTTCAGCACACTACGCTCGAAGACTCGCCGGCCGGGTGGCGGTGATCCCCCGGGGGCCGGGCAGCGACGAGTTCGCCCTGCCCGCCGGGTCTGTATGTAGCGAGCCAGCGCAGCGCTGGCGTCCGCCCGGGCGGGGTTGGGGGCAGTCGATGACGGTCAGCGAGGAGTTCACCAGCCGCACCGGCCAGTTCCGGGGTGAGCTGCTGGCGCACTGCTACCGGATGCTGGGCTCGGCCGAGGAGGCCGAGGACCTGGTGCAGGAGACGTATCTGCGGGCGTGGCGATCGTTTGACGGATTTCAGGGCCGCTCGTCGGTGCGGACCTGGCTGTACCGGATCGCGACCAACGTGTGACTGACCGCCATCGGGCGCCGCGGCCGGCGGCCGTTGCCGTCAGGGCTGGGCGCGCCGGCGGAGGACACGGACGCCCCGGTGGCGGCCACCACGGAGGTGCCATGGCTGCAGCCGCTCCCCGGCCGGGGCCATCATCTACGCGGGCTCCTACCTGCACGGCATCCCGAGCCCGCTCCGGGTGGCCGGCAGCATCGCCTGGCTGGCCGGCGCGGTCGGCCTGTTCTCCCGGGGAGCCAGCGCCGTGCTCGGCCAGCGGTTCACCCAGGCCGGGGGGTGGCTGTGGCGCACCGAGCTGGACGGCTCGGTCGCCGCCGCCGCCACCTACCTGCCACCTGGCGCCAGGAAGCCGGCGGCCGACGGCGCCGCGGTGGGGAAACTGGCACCCGACCCCAACCGGGCGGCCGACTTCCAGCGCCGTGACCAGCTGAGATACCAGGCGGACGCGGATGCCCAGCACTGAGCCGGCTCGCCTGTTTCCGGCACGCCTGCCCGGCCAGGCTGCTTCCGCCTGAGCTGCTTCCGCCTGAGCTGCTTCCGCCTGAGCTGCTTCCAGCTGGGCTGATTTCAGGATGCGTCGCCCGGCGCCGGGAAGCCGCCGGGTACGGTCAGCGCACCTGCTCGGTCAGCGCACCTGCTCGGTGGGGCGGATGAGCAACTCGTTGACCGCCACGTGCCTTGGCCGGGTGACGATGTAGATGATCGCGTCCGCGATGTCCGCGGCCTCCATCCGCTGCCCGAACTGGTTGCGGAGGGCATCCAGCACCTCGGGCCGGTTGTGGGTGGCCAGCTCGGTCGCCGTGGCGCCCGGCTCGACCAGGGAGACCCGTACGTACTCCCCCGCCAGCTCCTGACGCAGCGACTCGCTGAACGCACCCACGCCGAACTTGGTCAGCGCGTAGACGCCGTTGCCGGTGCGGGCAAAGCGGCCCGCCACCGAGCTGATGTTCACCAGGTCGGCCACCTCGCGTGGCCCGTTGCTGGCGGCGCGGCGCAGGTGAGGGAGCGCCGCGTGGGCGCAGTACAGCAGGCCGAGCACGTTGAGATCGACCATCCGCTGCCACTCGTCCAGCGGCGCGCCGACCGCCGGGCCCAGCAGCATGACCCCGGCGTTGTTGATCAGAGTGTCCAGCCGTCCCAGCTCGGCGGCGGTCTGCTCGACCGCGGCGGCCGCCTGCTGCCGGTCGGTGATGTCGCACTCCAGCACCAGCGCAGTGCCGCCCTGGTCCTTGATCTCGGCGGCCAGCTCGTCCAGCCGGTCGCGGCGCCGCGCGGCCAGCGCCACCGCCGCGCCGTGCGCGGCGAGCGCTGATGCCGTGGCCGCACCGATACCGCTCGACGCCCCCGTCACCAGCGCGACCGTCCCCTCCAGGACCTGCTTCACCCGGCACCACCACCCTCACTCGTCAGCCCGCGGTCCTCTCTCGATATCACGGTCCCCCGACGGCCGGGCGGCCGCCCCAGCCCGTGCGGGCGCGCTCCGGCAACTGCGCCCAGAACACCCGGAGCCGCCCGGCCGACCTGCCCTGCCACCGGGCGGTGCGGCGGCTGAGCCTCCATCTGGTCAGCCCGGGGCAGCGAGTCCAGCGCCGCCAGCTACCGTTGAGCGGTTCGCGGAGGTGCCGGCCGCGTCGCTGGAGGGCTGAGTGGTGGAACTGCTGCTCGAGGATGCGGACATCGTCACGATGGCCGGCGGCCCGGCGTCGGCCCGGGCCATGCTGGTCCGCGACGACCGGGTCGCCGCGATCGGCTCTTCCGAGCAGGTCCGCTTCGTGGCCACCCCTGACGCGCAGGTCATCCGGCTGGACGGCGCCACCGTCGTTCCCGGGCTGATCGACGCGCACTGCCACCTGATGGACGTCGGCTACCTGGCCTCCGGGGCGGACTGCAGCCAGCCGGCCGCGCCCGACATCCCGGCGATCCAGTCGCGGCTGCGGGCCGCGGCCGGCCGGGCCCCGGACGGCTCGTGGGTCACCGGCAGCGGGTACGTCGAGTACAAGCTCGCCGAACGACGGCACCCGGCCCGCGCCGACCTGGACGCCGCCGTGCCGCACCGCCCGGCGATCCTGTTCCACACCTCATTGCACGCCTGCGTGCTGAACACGCCCGCGCTGCGCGAGGCCGGCTTCGGCGACCAGCAGCCCGATCCCCCTGGCGGCCGCTTCGGGCGGGACCAGGAAGGGCGGCTGGACGGGGTGGTCTACGACGGCCCGACACTGCCCCTGCTGTGGAGCTGCCTGCGGCGGGACATGGCGCGGATGAGTGCCGTTGAGCGGGCTGAACTGGCCGAAAAGGCGGGACGGCAGTTCGCGGCGCTGGGCATCACCGCGGCGTGCGATGCGGACACCCGCCGCGAGTCGCTGACCGCGTACGCGGAGGCCGACGCGCGGGGCGTGCTGCCGGTGCGGATCCACGCGATGGTGGTGCACGACGAGGCGGACTGGCTGCTGGGGTCCGGGCTGCGTGGCCGGCGGTCGGCCCGGCTGGCCGCCACGGCCGTGAAGATCTGGGCCGACGGCGGGATGAGCAGCCGCACCGCGGCCATCCACGGCCGCTACCCGGTCCCGCCGTACGGGTCGGGGATCATGTACTTCTCCCCCGCCGAGCTGGCCGCACTGGCCCGCGAGTTCGACGGCCGCGGGCTGCAGGTGTGCATCCACGCCCAAGGCGACCGGTGCCTCGAAGCGGTCCTGGACGCCTACGCCGCGGTGGCGGCCGGCCGCCCGGGCAACCCGCGGCGGCACCGCATCGAGCACGGCGGCGCGCTGTTCGCCCCGCTCGCGGCCCGGGCCGCGGAGCTGGGCATCGTGGTCGCCAGCCAGCCCGGGTTCTTCTCGGTCCTCGGCGACGGGTTCGCCGAGGCGCTGCCGGCCCGGGCCGACGAGCTGTACGCGTTCGCGTCCTGGCGGCGCGCCGGGATCACCGTGGCCGGATCGTCCGACGCCCCGGTCATCACGGCGGATCCGCTGGTGGGGGTGCGCGACGCGGTGTTGCGCACGACGGGCAGCGGCCGGGTGCTCGGGCCGGGCGAGCGGCTGCCGGCCGAGGCGGCGCTGGCCCTCTATACGACGGACGCGGCGTTCGCGATGCACGGGGAGCGGGAGATCGGCTCGCTCGTGCCGGGCAAGCTGGCCGACTTCGCCGTGCTGGACGGCAACCCGCTGGCGGTGCCCCCGGAACGGATCACGGGCATCCGGGTGCTGGCCACGGTCGTCGGTGGGCGCCCGGTGCATCAGTCAACGGGCCTCTTCCCCGCCGCCTGATGCCTTCCCCGGCCCAACGCGAACCACTGGCGGCCGGTCAACCTCCCCGAACCGGGCGGCCGCCCGGGCGGCGCTGCCTGGGCGCGGCGCCCGGTGCAGATCACCCAGGCTGCGATCCGGGCCCTTCGACGCCGACGACGGGACTGTCCGGTTACAGCCGGTAATGATCGGGGCTAGTGGTTGACAACCCCGGGATAACTGGGTTAGGCAGTTCTGGGCTGTGGGATCCGGCTGGCCTGGGGGGTGCGCTGACCAAGGCCGGCTACCGGGCTCGCCGTTGACGCCGGGCCGGTGAAGTCGCCCGGACCCGCTGCCCTTGCCCGGCCGAGGGGGAAGGTGGGCACATGAGATCTCTTCACGCTGGCCTGATCACGGGCTCGCTCCTGACGCCGTTGCTGGTGGTGGGGGCATTGGCGGGCGTAGCCGGGCCGGCCGCGGCGGGCACCGGGTCGCCCGGCCATCATCACGGGACCGTGTTCGTCGCGAAGCACGCGAGGCCGTCCGGGTCCGGCCGGTCCTGCGCGTCGGCCCGGTACTCGACCATCCAGGCGGGGGTCAACGCCGCACGGGCCTGGTCGTCGGTCGTGGTCTGCCCGGGGACATACCACGAGCAGGTCGTCGTCAACAAGCCCGTGTCGCTGGCCGGCCTGCACGCGGCCATCGACGAGCAGGGCGTGACACCCACGTACGTGGTGAACCCGCCGCACGTCGGGAAGCTGACCATCTTCGCCGGCCTGGTGATCGTCCGCTCCCACGTGCAGGTGCGTGGCTTCACGGTCAGGAACGCGCTCGGTGAGGGCATCCTGGCCGCCGGGGTGACGGGCACCATCAGGGACATCACCATCGAGCACAACACCGTCGTGCACAACGACCTCGGCGGCGGCGTCCCGCCCGCGTCGAGCTACTTCGAATGCCAGGCCGAGGGCCAGGTTCCCGGTGACTGCGGGGAGGGCGTGCACTTCCTGACCGTCGCCAACTCGCTGATCCGCGGGAACTTCATCGCCGGCAACTCCGGCGGCGTTCTGCTGACCGACGAGACCGGCCCGACGCACAACAACGTGATCGAGAACAACGTCGTCACGAATAACGCCTACGACTGTGGAGTGACCGTGCCCGGGCACAACCCGGCCGCGCTGAGCTCCACGGGCCGGCTGCAGCCGAGCGTCGCCGGGGTCTACGACAACGTGATCCGGGGGAACGTGATTACCAGGAACGGCGTCAAGGGTGAGGGCGCGGGCGTCCTGTTCGCCAACGGCGGCCCGGGCACCGCGTCCTACAACAACCTGGTGACTGGCAACTACATCGCGGGCAACGAGCTGTCCGGCGTCACCATGCACGCGCACACGCTGCCGCCCGGCCAGTTCGAGTTCCTGAGCGGCAACAAGGTCATCGGGAACAGGATCGGGACGAACAACACCGGCGGTGACCCGCTCGACTCGCCTGCTTCACCGCAGGACCCCAAGACCACCGGCGTCCTCGTGTTCTCCGGCGGCACCCACGTCTGGACCGTCATCGCACGCAACCACATTTCCGACAACTACATCGGCATCTGGCTCAGCAAGCCGGTGCGGGCGTTCGGTCTCCGCACCAACTCCTTCCACCACGTGACCACGCCGATATCGGCCGGCCACTGAACCAGCGCTGAACCGCCCCGGTGCGCCCGGGAAACCCGGGACCCGGGGCGGTTCAGCCCGGCCGGCGCAGCGTGGCCGACCGCGGCCTGGTGACGGAAATGTTGTGATTTTGGGCCTTCCCGCGCCGTCTACCGACCGGTAGGTTGCCGTTCACTGCGTTTCAACGGTGCGGTTGCCGCGGTGTGGAGGGGTGCAATGAGGAACCCGAAACTGGCTGTCCCGGCGATCGCGGCGCTGCTGCTGCTCGGTGGTTTCACGGCCAGCGCCGCCGCCGCCAGCGCCGCCCCGTCGTGCGGCGGCACCGGCGCGGTGACCACGGTGAACGGGACGCTCGCCGACGGGGCGTCGTACGAGATCCAGTGCCCGGCCGGCGCGTGGAACGGCACCCTGTTCCTGTACAGCCACGGCTACGTGGTCCCCGGTTCCGCCAACCCGGCGCAGGACGTGGGCGACCCGGTGACCGGGGCGTGGCTGCTCGGCCACGGTTACGCCCTCGCGGGCTCGTCGTACGCCACCACCGGCTGGGCCATCCAGTCCGCGCTGCCCGATCAGATCGCCACGCTGGACACGTTCGACACCAGCTATGGCAGGCCGGGTCATACCGTCGCCTGGGGGCACTCGCTCGGCGGCATCATCACCGCCGGCCTCATCCAGGACTACCCCCGGCGGTTCAGCGCCGCGCTGCCGATGTGCGGCGTGCTGTCCGGCGGCGTGGCCACCTGGAACACCGCGCTCGACGCCGAGTTCGCGTTCCAGCAGCTCATCGACCCTTCGGTGCAGACCGTCAACATCACCACCCCGGCCGCCAACCTGGCCGGCGCGGAAGCGGCCGCCGCCCAGGCGCAGCAGACGCCGCAGGGCCGCGCCCGGCTGGCCCTCGTCGCCGCGCTCGGCGACACACCCGGCTGGTTCACCCCGCTGAGCCCGGAACCGGCGGCCACCGACTACGCCGCCCAGGAAGCCAACCAGTTCCAGTGGGCATCGCAGGTCACCTTCCCGTTCGTGTTCGACTTCCGCGCCAACCTGGAAGCCGACGCCGGCGGCAACCCGTCCTGGAACATCGGGGTCAACTACTTCCGGGATCTGGCGAAATCAGCTGACTACCAGGAGGTCGTTGGGCTGTATAAAGCGGCCGGCCTGAGCCTGCCCGGTGACCTGCAGGCGCTGCAGCGCGCGCCACGGATCGCTCCCGACCCGAAAGCCGTCTCCTACCTGGCCCGGAACATCGCGTTCAACGGGCGCATCTCCGTCCCGGTGCTGACCATGCACACCACCGGCGACGGCCTGGTCGTGCCGGAGAACGAGCAGGCCTACCGGGCCGTCGTGGACCGGGCCGGCCGCGGCGGCCTGCTGCGGCAGGTGTTCGTGCACCGCGCCGGGCACTGCGCGTTCACCCCGGCGGAGACGATCACGGCGGTGCAGACGCTGCTCAACCGGATGGCCACCGGGTCCTGGAACGTGCCGGGGCCGGACGCCATGAACGCCGCGGCGGCGGCGCTCGGGCCGCAGTACAACATCTACTCGGTGGGCGGGCAGATCCAGCCGACCGCCCCCGCGTTCATCCCGGATGCGCCGGCTCCGTACCTGCGGCCGTTCGACCTGCCGCCCTTCGGCCTGCCGCCGTGGGGCCGGGACTGATCCGCGGGTTCAGCTCGCTTCGGCCATGGCCTCGGTGAACTGGCTGTTGTACAGCTGGTAGTAGAAGCCATGGCGGCGCAGCAGGTCGTGGTGACTGCCCTGCTCGACGATGCGGCCGTGGTCCATGACCACGATCGTGTCGGCGTTGCGGATGGTGGACAGCCGGTGCGCGATCACGAAGCTGGTGCGCCCGCGCCGCAGCCGGGCCATAGCTTCCTGGATGAGGACCTCGGTGCGCGTATCCACGTTGCTGGTTGCCTCGTCGAGGATGAGGATGCCCGGGTTGGCGAGGAAGGCCCGGGCGATCGTCAGCAGCTGGCGCTGCCCCGCGGAAATGTTGGCGGCGTCCTCGTCGAGCCGGGTGCGGTAGCCCTCAGGCAGCGTGCGGACGAAATGATCGACGTAGGCCGCGCGGGCAGCGGCTACGATCTCGTCCTCCGTCGCGCCCTCCCGGCCGTAGGCGATGTTGCCGGCGATGGACCCGGCGAACAGCCAGGTGTCCTGCAGCACCATCCCGAAACAGCCCCGGACCTGGTCCCGGGTCAGCGCGCGGTAGTCGGTGCCGTCGAGCAGGATGCGCCCGCCGGTGATCTCGTAGAACCGCATGAGCAGGTTGACCACGGTGGTCTTGCCCGCACCAGTGGGGCCCACGATCGCGATCGTCTGGCCGGGCTCGGCGGTCAGCGAGAAGTCCTCGATCAGCGGGGTGTCCGGGTCGTAACGGAAGGACACGTGGTCCAGCTGGACCCGGCCGGCCACCCGCGCCCGCGCGGGCGGCGTGGCCACCGTGGCGGGGGCGCTGCGATCGGGCGCCTCTTCCTCGGCGGCGAGGAACTCGAACACGCGCTCGGCCGAGGCCAGGCCGGACTGGAGCATGTTCATCTGGGCGGCGATCTGGGTGATCGGCATGGTGAACTGGCGCGAGTACTGGATGAACGCCTGCACGTCGCCGAGGGATATCGCACCCGAGGCCACCCGCCAGCCGCCGAGCACCGCGATCACCACGTAGTTGAGGTTGCCGAGGAACTGCACCGACGGCATGATCACCCCGGACAGGAACTGCGCCCGGAAGCTGGCCTCGTACAACTGCTTGTTCTGGCGGCCGAATTCGTCGATCATCGGCCTCCGCCGGCCGAAGGCCAGCACCAGGCCGTGCCCGGTATGCGTCTCCTCGACCAGCCCGTTCAGCGTGCCGGTCCGCTCCCACTGGTTGGCGAACTGGACCTGCGAACGCCGCGCGATGACGAACGTGATGACGACCGCCAGCGGGATCGTGACCAGGGACACCGCGGCCAGCAGCGGCGAGATCCAGAACATCATGCCCAGCACGCCGAAGATCGTCAGCACCGAGGTGAGCAGCTGGCTGAAGCCCTGCTGCAACGTGGTGGTCAGGTTGTCGATGTCGTTGGTGACGCGGCTCAGGATGTCACCGTGGGAATGGCTGTCGAAGTACCGCAGCGGCAGCCGGGCCAGTTTCTCCTCGACCTCACGCCGCAGCCCGTACATGGCGCGCTGGGTGACGCCCGCCATGATGAAGCCCTGGCCCCAGGTGAAGACGGCGCCGAGCAGGTAGACCAGCGCCGCCAGCCCGAGCACCAGCCCGAACCGGGCCATGTCCACGCCGGCCCCGGCGTGACGGTCATCCCGGACAGCATGTCCGCGAGCTGCCCCTGCCCATGCGCCCGCAACAGCGCCTCGGCCTGCGACTGCGTCATCCCGGCGGGCAGGCGCTGGCCGACGATTCCGTCGAACAGGATGTTGGTCGCGGTGCCGAGGATCTTCGGTCCGGTGACCATGAAACCCACCGAGATCACGCCGAGCCCGACGGCGGCCACCAGCTTGAACCGCTCCGGCCGCAGCCGGGCCAGCAGCTGGCGCAGCGTCCCGCGCAGATCCTTGCTCTGTTCCGCGGGCAGCCCCCCACCCGGGCCCATCGGGCCCCGGCCCATCGCGCGGACCCGGCCGCCCCCGCCGATCATGCGGCCACCCCCTCGCCCAGCTGCGAGGTGACGATCTCCCGGTAGGGCGGGCAGGTCGCCAGCAGTTGCTGATGACTGCCGATCCCGGCGATCCGGCCTTCGTCGAGCATGATGATCTGGCCGGCATGCATGATCGTGCTGACCCGCTGGGCGACGATGACCACGGTCGCGTCCCGGGTGCCGGCCCGCAGCGCCGCGCGCAGCCGCGCGTCGGTCGCCGCGTCCAGCGCCGAGAAGCAGTCGTCGAACAGGTACAGCGCGGGCTGTTTCACCAGCGCCCGGGCGATGGACAGCCGCTGCCGCTGCCCACCGGACACGTTCGTGCCGCCCTGGTCGACCGGCGCATCCAGCTGGCCCGGCATGCTGGCCACGAAGTCACGCGCCTGCGCCACGGTGAGCGCGTGCCACAGCTCGGCGTCGGTCGCCTCCGCCCGGCCGAACCGCAGGTTGCTCGCCACGGTGCCGCTGAACAGGAACGCCTGCTGCGGGACGAGCCCCATCGAGCGCCACAGCTGTTCGAGTTCCTGATCCCGCACATCGGCCCCGTTGACCAGCACCGTGCCGGCGGTGGTGTCGAAGAACCGGGGGATGAGGTTGAGCAGCGTGCTCTTGCCGCTGCCGGTGCCGCCGATGATGGCGCATACCTGGCCGGGGCGGAGCGTGAAGGTCAGGTCGCGCAGCACCGGCTGCTCGCTGCCGGGGTAGCCGAAGGTGACGTCGCGGAACTCCACCACGCCGGTGACGCGGGCGGGGGTGACCGGGTGCGGCGGGTCGCTGACTGAGGGCGCCGCGTCCAGCACGGCCTCGATCCGCTCCGCGCTCGCCATCGCGCGCGGGATGAGGATCACCATCATCACGGCCATCATCACCGAGATCAGGATCTGCATGATGTAAGTGAGGAACGCGGTGAGGTTGCCGATCGGCATCGCCCCCTCGCTCACCAGGCGGCCGCCGAACCAGAGCACGGCGACGCTGGACAGGTTCATGATCGCCATCAGCGTCGGTATGGCCAGCGCGAAGATCCGGTTGATCCGCAGCGCGGTGCCGGTGAGATCGGCGTTCGCCGTCTCGAAGCGCCGCCGCTCCGACGAAACACGCAGGAAGGCCCGGATCACCCGCACGCCGGTGATCTGCTCACGCAGCACCTGGTTGATCCGGTCGATCTTGGCCTGCATGGACCGGAACAACGGGACGACCAGGATGAGCATCGCCCCGATCACCACGGCCATGACCGGAACGGCCACCGCCAGCAGCGGGGACAGCGCCGCCCCCTCCTTGACCGCCATGAAGATGCCGCCGACGCACATGATCGGGGCGATGACCATCAGGGTCAGCGCCATCTGCATGAACAGCTGGATCTGCTGGACGTCGTTGGTGTTGCGGGTGATCAGCGAGGGAGTCCCGAAGGCGTTCATCTCACGGGTGGAGAAGCGCTGCACGCGCCCGTAGACGTCGGCGCGCACGTCCGCGCCGACCCCCATCGACACCCGCGACGCCCAGTACACGGCCACGATGGCGACCGTGCCCAGGACCACGGTGATGCCCAGCATGAGGGCGCCGGTCTGGAAGATGTAGCGGACGTCGCCCTTGACCACGCCGTTGTTGATGATGTCCGCGTTCAGGTTGGGCAGGTAGAGGTTCCCCACGGTCTGGATCACCAGCAGTGTGACCACGACGGCCACCTCAGCCGCGTAGGGGCGCAGGCGCTCCCGCATCAGCCGGGTCAGCATGGTGGCGGATCCGGCCTGCGCGGCCTGCCCACCTCGGAAACGTGCACAGCTGAACGATCCTGCCGCCAGGCCCCAGGCGGTAGGGAAAGCGGGCTGGTATCAAGAGGACCTTGGCCCTCACGGCACCCAACAGCCATCAGCGCTGGCCGGCCCACCACGCCGGCCATGTTGCGCAAGCCGGATCCAGCGGTCATCACGACCCTGCGCCGGGCCGGCCGGCCGGTATCCACGGCCACCTGGTGCCTGTCCCGGTTGGGCACGCCCCCCGCATCATTAATCGGCTTGGTCCGTCTGGCCTGAACGGTCATGATGACGGGCATGGGCCACGTGCAGGTCTCCCACCTTGATTACTACCTGCCTGACGGGCGGCTGCTGCTGGGCGACGTGACCGTCCGGGTCGGGCAGGGAAACGTGGCCGCACTGGTCGGACCGAACGGCGCAGGTAAGACGACCCTGCTGAGACTCGTCTGCGGGGAGCTGAAGCCGGATTCGGGGACCGTCACGACCAGCGGCGGGCTCGTCGTGATGCCGCAGTTCGTCGGCTCGGTGCGGGACGAGCGGACCATCCGGGACCTGCTGGTGGCCGTGGCCCGGCCGATGATCAGGGACGCGGCGCTGGCCGTGGACGCGGCCGAGCTGGCGATCATGGAACGCGACGACGAGGCCGCCCAGATGGCCTACGCGCAGGCACTGTCCGACTGGGGCGAGGCGGACGGGTACGCGGCCGAGACCATCTGGGACATGTGCACCATGGCCGCGCTCGGCGTGCCGTACGAGAAGGCGCAATGGCGCCAGGTGCGCACCCTGTCCGGCGGTGAGCAGAAGCGCCTCGTCCTCGAGGCCCTGCTGCGCGGCCCCGATGAGGTGCTGCTCCTCGATGAACCCGACAACTACCTCGACGTGCCCGGCAAGCGGTGGCTCGAGGGCCAGCTTCGGGAGACGGCCAAGACCGTCCTGTTCGTCTCCCACGACCGGGAACTGCTCGCCCAGTCCGCCTCGACCATCGTGAGCGTCGAGCCCGCCCCGGGCGGCTCCGACGTGTGGGTGCACGGCGGCGGGTTCGCCACCTTCCACGCGGCACGCGAGCAGCGGTTCGAGCGGTTCGAGGAACTGCGCCGCCGCTGGGACGAGAAACGTGCCCAGCTCAAGCGGCTCGTCCTCGACATGCAGCAGTACGCCTCGCGGAGCGATGAGATGGCGTCCCGCTACGCCGCCGCCCAGACACGGCTGCGCAAGTTCGAGGAGGCCGGGCCGCCACCCGAGCCGCCACGCAAGCAGGACATCCGGATGCGGCTGCGCGGCGGCCGCACCGGCACGCGGGCCATCACCTGCCAGGAACTCGAACTGTCGGGCCTCATGAAGCCGTTCGACCTTGAGGTCTTCTACGGCGAACGGGTGGGAGTGCTCGGGTCCAACGGCTCCGGCAAGTCGCACTTTCTGCGCCTTCTGGCGGGGCAGGACGTAGCCCATACCGGGAGCTGGAAACTCGGCGCGCGCGTCGTCCCCGGATTCTTCGCCCAGACCCACGCGCACCCGGAACTGGAGGGGCGGACGCTCACCGCCATCCTGTGGGACTCGTATGCCAAAGACCGTGGTGCCGCGATGAGCGTGCTGCGCCGGTACGAACTGGACCGTCAGGGCGACCAGGTGTTCGGCCGACTGTCCGGCGGGCAGCAGGCACGGTTCCAGATTGTGCTGCTCGAATTGCAGGGAGCGACCGCGCTTCTGCTCGACGAGCCAACGGACAACCTCGACCTGGAGTCGGCTGAGGCACTCCAGGACGGCCTGGAGTCCTATGAGGGAACCGTGCTGGCGGTCACCCACGACCGCTGGTTCGCCGACACCTTCGACCGCTTCCTCGTCTTTGGTGCCGACGGCGTGGTCCGCGAGACCTCCGAGCCAGTCTGGGACGAACGCGGTCCCGGCCCGCGAACCCGGTGACCTCCGCGTCGAGCGCGGCCTGCAGCCAGTCATCTTCCCTGGCCGCCTATTGCATGGGGTGGCCTGAGGGTCTGCAATGAGGTGATCGGTGTGCCGCGGTAGCTGGGAGGCAGGTCATGACGCCGGATGAGCTTCGTGCTGCGGGGAGGCTGGGCGGCCTGGCGTTTGACGGGCTGGTGTCGCGGATCGAGCAAGTGCACCGGGCCATCGGTGGCCGGGCGTTCGGCGCCGCCGGGCCAGCCAGCGTACCCGCCCGGCTCGTCCACGATTCGATCGCCCAGGGCACCTACCGGGCGGTGCGGACGGCAGGCAGCGCGGCCGGGGCGCTGGGTGGGCAGGCAGCGGCGCTGATCACCCGCGGCGGCCAGCCCGCCGGGCGTGCACCGGCGGGCAACCTGGCGCTCGCCGCGCTGAACGCCGTGGCCGGTGACCGGCTCGGCCCCGCCCTGGCCCCGCTCGTCATCACCATGGCCGTACGCGCCGATGGCTGTGATCTCGGCCTGACGCCCCGGGGGCTGGGCGCCGCGTTCCCGCACGCCACGCCGAAGCTGGCGGTCTTCGTGCACGGCCTGGCCGAGACCGAGAACTCCTGGCAGCGCCGCGCCGGTGACTGCCCGCCCTACGGGGAGCGCCTGGCCGCCGAATTCGGCTACACCCCGGTCTACGTCCGCTACAACACCGGCCGGCATGTGTCCGAGAGCGGTCACGACCTGGACGGCCTGCTGGCCGCGCTGACGGCGGCATGGCCGCAGCCGGTGCAGGAGATCCTGCTGGCTGGTCATTCCATGGGCGGCCTGGTCATCCGTAGCGCCTGCCACTACGGCCGGGAAGCCTCCGCCAGCTGGACGCAGCACATCCGGCACGTGTTCTACCTGGGGTCGCCGCACCTCGGGGCCCCGCTGGCCCGCGCGGCCGGGATCACCGGCTGGACGCTGAGACAGGTGCCCGAGACCAGGCCCTTCGCGGCACTGGCCGCCGGGTCCAGCTCCATCCGGGACCTGCGCCACGGCTACGTACTCGACACCGACTGGGCCGGCTGCGGCCCGGACTGCTGCCTGCGCGACCACCGCGCCGAAGCCCCGCTGCTGGCCAGCGCCAACCACTACGCGATCAGCGCGACCGTCACCGCCAGCCCGGCCAGCCCTCTCGGTGCCATGGTCGGCGACCTGCTCGTCCAGCCGGCCAGCGCGCACGGCAGGCGCGGCCAGCGCCAGCACATCCCCTTCCCCGTCCACCTCGGCCGCGGCCTCGGCGGCCTGCACCATTTCGACCTGCTCAACCACCCCGATGTGTGGGCCACCATGCACAGCCTTCTGCACCCCGCTGACAGCGGGACCGCGTTCGGCTAGGCCGACCGGCCTGCCAGCCCGGCGGCCCAGCGATCATCGTGGCCTCGAAAAGACGACCACAACGACCAATCCCTATTAGCCTCGTCGAGCCGGGTCAATGGGCGCTACCTGCAGCGGATGTTCGCCGGTGACCCGGTCGAGCGCCTCGCCGCGCGGCCCGGCCGGTTCGCCGCCGCGTTCTGGCGCTTCGGTCAGTCGGCCGGCTGCCAGAGGCGGAAGGCCGCGCCCTGGTCGTCAGCGCACTCGGCGAGCAGCCCGTACGGCTTGCGCTCGGGCTCGCCCGCGCGCCCGCCGGCCGCCCGGACCCGCTCGACCGCAGCCGCGATGTCGTCGACGCGGTAGGACAGCTGCACCTCCGGCTGCGCGCCCCCCGAGGACCGGATGCCCAGCGGCGGCTTGGTCTCGCTCGTGCGCCACGCGCCGGGATGGCCGGAAGAGAACGGCACCTGCAGCACGGCCGCGTAGAACTCCTTGGCCTGCTGCGCGTCCCGCGCCACCATCGTCACGTTCGCGACGTCGCCCTGGCGCAGCCGGGTACCCGGGGCCGGCGGCCTGAGCAGCATCCAGCGGTGACCGAACGGGTCGACGATCACCGAGCCGCGACCGTAGTGCTGGTCGGCCGGCTCCCGCTCGACCGAGGCGCCGCTGCGCCGGGCCCGCTCTGTAGTCGCGTCAACGTCGTCGACCTCCAGGTGAAGGGTGTGGCTGAACGTCGTGGGGGAATCGGGCGCGCGCACCGGCACGTCGGGCCAGAGATCGGAGGCTTCGGCGAACATCAGCACCGCGTCGCCGATGCCAACCTCCGCGTGGCCGATCGTGCCGTCCGCGTTGACGTGGGGTTCGCCGCGGCGCTGCGCGCCGAGCACCTCGGCGTACCAGTCCATGGCGCGCCGGGCGTCGGACACGACGATGTAGGGGGTCAGCGCCGGAGCCGAGGCGGGCTCGCGCTCGGCCCGGGTCGCGACCGTCTGCTGGGACATGGTTCCTCCTGGGGGTGCGAAGATCTCCCGGGTCAGCCGCAGCCGCAGCCGCCCGGCAAAGCCGGGGTCGGGATCGACAGGCGTGACGGGCTCGCGCAGAGCCTCGAACGGATCCGTCATCGCGGGCCCTCACCTGCCTCGTAGATCCGGCGGAATGCGGCGCGGGCCCGCACCAGCAGCGCCTCGGTGGCGTGCACGGTGCGGTCCAGGTGCCGGGCCACCTCGGGCACCGCCATCCCGTCGAGGTAACGCAGCGTGAGCGCGGCCCGGTGCTGCGCGCCAAGCCGGCCGAGCACCTCGCGAGCCCAGATCCGGTCGACGGCCGCATCCCACGGGTCGTCGACGCGCGCCGGCTCGCCGTCCAGCAGGCGCAACCCGCGCTGCTCCCGCTCGGCCCGCCGCCAGTGGTCGGCGAGCTTGTGCCGGGCCACCCCGATCAGCCACGGGATCGACGGATCGGGCGCGCCCGGCTTGCGGACCGCGTGCACGGCGGCCAGGAACGATTCGGCGGTGAGGTCCTCGGCCAGGCTGGTGTCGCCGCAGCGGGCCAGCAGGTAGCCATAGATGTGCGGCAGCGCATCGTCGTACAGCTTCAGCAGCCCGAACGCAGGGTCAGGCCGCACCTGCGGGTACGTCACACCTTATCGTCGCCTGGGCGGCCGGAACTCCGACGGGCCAGTGCCGAACTTTTCCCGGACCGGTCGCACCGTCCCCGGGCTTGGGATAACCGCCTTATGATCGGCTGCGGTGTCTTTCTGTCAACGGCAATGCCGGGCACATAAGCGCCTGTTCTGTGCGCTGTCGCCCGGCAGGACGAAGCAGCGGCAAGGCTTCGTGCCGCCATGACCGGAAGCCGCGGTCAGCCGGGCGGGACCAGTATGCGCCGGAGCTGGAGCGCTTGATTCCTGCTGGGCAGGAAGATCTGGATCTGCCGGCCCGGGAATGGCTTGATCACCTGGGGCGCTGCCCAGGTCTTACCGGCGACGCTGATGTCGACAGCGCCCCGAGAACCATAGGCCTGCCTGATGAGCGCGGTCACCGCCCCCACGTCGGCCGCGGGCACGGCGACCGCGAATCCGTACGAGGCTGACCCGGCCGGCTGGCCTGGCCCGGCCGACTGGCCTGCCGGGGTCGTAATCGGCCCCTCAATGACCGGTGAGACCGCTGCGGAGGTGATCGTTACCGGCATGCCGAGCTTGCGGTAGCACGGGCCGGGATTGGGGTCGCCCGGCGCGGAGAGCGCGGCCCAGCCGGCCGGGCACCGGCCCGCTGGCATGGGGGGCTGGCTGCGGATGGCTTGCAGGATGATCGGTGAGCCCAGATGGCGTGGCTGCGGCGAGGCCGGCCCCAGCGGGGCCAGGTGGCTGCAGCTGGCGACGGTGAGCACGATACCTGCGGTGGCCAGCGCGGTGGCCAGGACAGGCGACGGGCGGGGGGGCTGGAAGGGCATGTCCTGGGTGCTCCTGTGGCTGGCCATCGGTTCTCATGCCGGGCGCGGATAAGGCGGCGGTGCGGGCGTGGCTGTCTGGGCGCGGGCGGCGTCGGGGGCGACCAGCGCGGCGGCGGCCATCAGGATGAGCAGTTCGGCCAGGCCCACGTAGATCAGGTGCGGGTCGTGCCGGTAGTCGCCGAGCGAGATGATCCGGTAGAGCCCAGCGAGGGCGGCGAGCAGGGTGAGGGCCAGCGACCACACGCCCGAGCCAGCGCTCTGCCGGGACCAGGCTCTGGGCGCGTGCGCCAGGCAGGCGAGGCTGGCCAGGACGCACAACAGCCCGGGAGTATCCGGCAGCCAGGCAAGGTCGCCGGTCGCCTGGACCGCCAGCAGCGGCACGTATGCCAGGAGGTAGGTGGCGGGCAGTGCCAGCAGCCAGGGCCGACGCGTGGCCGGCGGGGCATCGCAGTAGAACGCGGCCATGGCCAGGACCGGAGCGAGATCGAGCAGGACCCAGAAGGCCCACGCGCCGAAGGGTGCCCGGATGGTTCCGGTCAGCTGGCCCTGCAGCAGGGCAACGAGGTCGGGGACAATGGCCAGCACCGCGATGACCCGGGCAACCCGGTAATGCCCGACGACCAGCGCCGCGAAGATCACGATCCAGGCGCAGCCGACCGCGTAAAGCGTCGTGGGCCAGATACCGCCCCACGGGGCGGTCGGTATGTCCGCGGGCGCGGCGGGGAGCCTGCCGAGCAGGCGGTGCGTCCAGGCAGCCGCACGAAGGCGTCCACGGCCCGCACCGCATGCACCAGCACCAGCGTAAGCACCGCGCGCCGCGCGGCCTGCCCCCAGGCGAAGTACCGGCGCGGAGCACCCGCGCCGCCCAGGTACAGCCGGGCAGCCAGGCCGGCCACGCTGGCGACCTCCGGCCAGGTAGGCCGGCAGAACTCGAGGACGGCCTCGTCTACCTCCGGATCGCCGGTCAGCCAGCTGTCCAGGAAGGTGGCGACCATGTCCTGTTCCCACTTGTCCCGGTAGTAGCCCGGCAGCAGCCGCAGCACCCGCCGGTAACGCTGCTCCAGGCCCAGATCACCGCTCATCCGGCTGCCTCCGCGCCGGCCAGGCCCAGCCTCGCCCGCACCACCCGGGCGCTGGCGGCCCTAAGCTCGGCCTCCTCAGCCAGCGCGCGCCGCCCGTCCCTGGTCAGCCGGTAATACCGGCGCAGCCGGCCGTCATGGGCTTCCTCCCGGTCGCGCTCGATCAGCCCCTCGGTGGCGAGCCGGTCCAGCACCCCGTACAGGCTGCCGATCTTCAGCTTCACCCGCCCCCGCGACAGCTCGGCCACCTCACCCACGATGCCGTACCCATGCCGCGGACATTCGGCCAGCGCGGTGAGCACGAAGAACGCCTGGCCTGTCATGGGCGTACCTGTCACGCCGCCAATATAATGGAAAGCAAGATATCAGTCGAGAGTTAACGCCGGTTCCTGACGGCACTGACCCGCGAGCAGGCCACCGGCGGCTGGGGTAATGCCGGCAGCGCGGCACGGTACTCCCGCAACGCGGCACCGGCTGGTGATGCTCCCAGCCGGTCGGGCGGGGATGATGAGCGCATGGGCCGGGATGAGGATGACCGCCTGGGCCGCCCGGACGGTCCCGAAGTCCTGGAGTTCGGGACCACCCGCTGGCGTGCCCGGCGCTGGCCGGGCGGGCGCTGGCCGGGCGGGCGCTGGCCGGGCGGGCGCTGGCCCGCCGGGCTGGCGGTGGGCGCGCTGGCCGTGGTGCTGGCCGGCGCGGCGGTCGGCTACGGCCTCCGGCCGCACAACCGGCCCCGCGGTGACCGGCCAGCCGGGCAGGCGGCCCGGTCAGCGGTGCAGGTGACCGAGACCGGCCACCGGCTGCTCGGGATGCGGCCGGGCTGGGACCTGCTCGGGCTGGGCCCCGCGGGCCTGGTTGACATCCAGCCCGGGCGGGGCCGGATCATCAAGACGGCGGTGCGGCTGGACAGCACCGGACCGGTGTCCCTGGTGGCCGGGCCGGGGCAGGCGGTGGTCCGCCCGCTCGACTTCGTGCCCGGCTACCTGGTGCCGGCCGGGCAGCCGCCGCGCAGGCTGCCGGCGCCGCTGAGCGGCGGCGGCGTGGTCGTCGTTCCAGGACCGTGGGCCGGCCTGGTCTGGATCGTGGCGGCCGAACGCCACCAGATGTCGTTGTACTCGCTGGCGACCAGGGCCACCGTGCTGTCCGTGCCGCTCCCCCGGGACGCTGGCTGGCAGGCCTCGCCGGATGGCCGCGGCGAAGTGCGGCTGCAGATCGGCGGCTCGGCCTACGACGCCGGACCGGGCGGCGTGCGGGCGGTCACCACCGGCATGGTGGCGGCCGTCGGGCCAGCCGGGTGGCTGGTGGTGCAGTGCCGGACCGGGGGCCCGTGCGCCAATGTCCTCATCAACCCGGCGACCGGGATGCAGCGGCCGCTGCCTGGTCACGTGGTCGCCACCGACGGGTCCGCCGGGGTCATCTCCCCCGACGGCGCGGCCGCCGCCCTCTTCGCGTCCGGGGCCGGCGAACACGACCTGCTGCAACTGGTCGATCTGGCATCCGGCCGCATCACCACGCTGCCGGTCACGGTCCAGGGCCCGCTCGGCTCCCGGGCCCTGGCCTGGTCCCCGGACAGCCGGTGGCTGTTCACCGTGGCCGACAACGGGCAGTTGCGCGCCATCGACACGACCACCGGGCGGGTGCACCGCCTCGGCGTCACCCTCCCCCCGGTCATCGCCCTCGCCCGGGGCCAGGAATCAGCGGGCCCGTGACGCGCATCAGCCGTGGCCGTACTCGTCGTGCCAGTTCCACCACTGGTACGGCGGCGTCTGCGGGTACCCCCCGGGCGAGTCCTCCCACTCCTCCTGCCGCCCGAGCGCGGTGATGTCGAGATAACTCCACGTGCCCCCCATCGCCTCATCGCCCCGGTTGTTGACGAAGTAAGTGCGGAACACCCGCTCCCCCTCGCGGATGAACGCGTTGGTCCCGTGCCATTCGTCCACCCCGAAGTCGGCGTCGAACGAGTCGGTCATCGTGTACCAGGGCAGGTTCCAGCCCATCCGCGCCTTGACCCGCGCGATGTCCGGCTGCGGTGCCCGCGAGGCGAACACCAGCGTGGTGTCCCGCGCGTTCAGGTGCGCGACATCGGCGACCTGATCGGCCACCAGGGAACAGCCGACGCAGGCGTGTTCCGGCCAGCCGTGCACACCGGGCTCGAAGAACGCCCGGTAGACGATCAGCTGACGCCGCCCCGCGAACAGGCCGGGCAGGTCCGTCCGGCCGTCCGGCCCGTCGAACGTGTAGTCCTGCCCGATCTCCAGCCACGGCATCCGGCGCCGTTGCGCGGCCAGCGCATCCCGGGCGCGGGTCAGTTCCTTCTCCTTGACGAGCAGCCGCTGCCGCGCGGCCTCCCAGTGCTCCGGCGAGACGATCGGCGGGGTGTTCATCAGTCGTGCGCTCCTTTTCGTTGGGGCCCTTGGTTTTGCGGGGTAACGGTGCGCGCGGACCGGCCGAGGTGGTCCTGCAGCGCGGCGAGCCGGCCGTCCCAGTCCCGGGCCAGCGCGGCCAGGAACTGCTGCGCCACCTGCATCGGGGCCGAGCGCAGCCGGTAGCGCACCCGGCGCCGCTCCCCCGGTTCGGCGGTCACCAACCCGGCCCCGGCCAGCAGGGCCAGGTGCTTGGCGACTGCCTGCCGGGTAATGGGCAGCCGCGCGGCCAGGTCGGTGGCCGTGGCCGGCCCCCCGGCGGCCAGCGCGGCCAGGATGGCGCGCCGGGTCGGGTCGGCCAGCGCGGTGAACACCTGCTCGGCGATCGCCTCGGCGTCAGGCGGCATCGAGGTAGCTGGCCAGCTCACCCAGCTCGTGCGCCCACCCCTTGGTGTTGCCGCCGTACGCCGTCTCGTACTCGCTGCCGGACAGCTGGGCGAAGCCGGTCTCGACGACGGTCAGCCGGGTGCCCGCCCCGGCCGGTTCGAGGGTGAACTCGACGTAGGTGCGGCGCGGGTCGCCGTCCGGCAGCCCGTAGATATGCCAGGTGAACCCGAACACCCGCGGCTCCTCGATGCGTTCCACCCGCATGTGCGCCGACGCTTCGGTGCCGAACCGCATCCAGGCCGCGCCGCCCGGCCGCAGGTCGATCGTCGCCTCGTCGCCGAACCAGGCCGCCAGGCCATCAGCCGTGGTCAGCGCCGTCCACACCGTGGCCGGCGGGTGCGCCAGCTCCACGGTCCGCTCGATCCGGTCCGGAAATCCCATGGTGTCCTCCGCCGTCGAGTAGCAACCTTATGGTTGCTACTCTATAGAAACCGTAAGGTTGCGTCAACACCCGGCGAGAACCGCATACCTAACGAAGAACCTGCCGGTCCGGTCCGATCCCGCCTGGACCCCGGGCGGCCGGGGAGTGCACCCGGATGCCGAGAAGCCGCCTGCTGCACCGCGATGTCAGCGACGCGGATTGCCGATTTTGCGGCGATGCGGACCCAGGTTGCCCGTGACCTGCACTGGCTGCAGGACCGCTGCGGGAAAGTCGCGGTCGTCGTCCACCGCTTCTTCCCCCGGGTAGCGGGGCGGCATGAATATCATTCGACCAGCAATTGTCGCTTCTTTACCGCCGCTGGCCTACGTAGGCGATGCGGTTGGCCTGGATGTCCCCGGCGTCGATCGCCGCCCGCTCGTCGTCTTCGCTGATGTCGGCCAGGTCGGGAAAGAAATAAGGGCCGTAATCGAGCAATTGCGGGTCAAACCGGGCGTCAAGCTCCCTGACGATGTCCTGGCCGACGTGCAGACCTTCCTCCTGCGCCCAGGCCTGGCAGTAATCGTCCCAGGGCAGGCCCGAGCCATGCCATTGGTCGTGGCGTTGCTGCAGCCAGC
Organism: uncultured Actinomycetes bacterium; assembly: GCA_963837515.1. GTDB lineage: Bacteria > Actinomycetota > Actinomycetes > Streptosporangiales > Streptosporangiaceae > RYN-230. The sequence continues at coordinate 255,952 of CAWINT010000002.1, read as the reverse complement.
TGGGATCCTCCGAAGGCTGCGGCAGCCGGTCAAAGCACCACCGGGCGGTGGCCTCATCGAACCTCTCCCGCGCCCATTCCACGACTACCAGCGACCCGCCAGCGACCAGCGACGCCGCGGCCCGGTTCAGCACCTCACCAAGGTCAGCGACATGGTGCAGCGACGTGCAGGCCACGACCGCGCCGGCCGGTCGGGGGAACTCATACTGCTCGAACTCGACCCGGTGATACCACGGTCCTTCCGGCGCCTCCGGGTCGATGCCGACCGCGTCGTAACCGGCGCAGCGCAGCATCGGGCCAAACCCGCCCAGCGGCCCACACCCAATCTCCACGACCACGGCAGGCGCGGCCGGCAACCACGTGCCCACGAACGGCCACACCGCGGACAGCCAACGCTCATCTGGCGTCATACCGGCACAGCCTACGCCCGCCCAGTCAAGCCACACCCAGCGTGAACCCACGGCCCAGGGGAACCCCGTCCCTTAGCTCACCTTGGGTGGCCTAGGCCGAAGTTCGGCCTAGGCGTATGGGTGGACAGCCCGCTGGTATCCGTATCATCGCGGAGAGTAACGTAGCCTGGCCACACGGAGGCAGCGATACCGGAGCGCGCTGCCACGCTTGGCTGCGTCCCCACGGGAAGAAGGAAAGAGTGTTGGACGGCTGGCGGTGAGGAAGAGCCTTTTTGCCATGTCTCTAGCCTTGGCCGTGAGCGCCTGCAGCGCACCTCCCGGCCACAGCACCGTTACCCGGCCTATCCCGCCGCACCTCCCGGCCCACCGCACCGCGGCCCCTGGCATGTGGAAACTGAAGTGGCGGGCAAACTTCTCCGAGTCAGCCAATCTGGGCTCGTTCTCCGGATGTAATAATTACGCTGGGACAGTGCATGCTTATTGTAGCGGTCTGCCCGCAGGCCTGCGGTCTCAATGGTGGGCATATCCTTACCCATGGCCAGACACCGCAACGGAGAAACATATGCGGCTGGGGGGTTATTACGATCCCAGTCATACGGTCTGGATCAGCGGCGACCAGCTGCATATACGGATGTTCCGTGTCACCAGCTGGATTCATTCAGCCGCCGTGCTCCCGAAGGCGGCGATCGGCATGGTGTACGGTAAATACGTGGAGCGGTTTAGGGTCACTCCAGGTTCGTCTCCTGGATACAAGGGTGCGCATCTGCTATGGCCTACGACCGCTCCACTGGGCGACGAGGTGGACTTCCCAGAGGGCCCATGGAACTCCTCTTTCTGCGTATTCGTTCATAGTGTTCATGAGACGACCCAGCGTAACTTCTGCCCTGGTCTCCGGTGGACCAGTTGGCACACTTCTGAAATCGAATGGACGCCGGACAGCCTAACATTCTATCTGGACGGCAGGGAGATCGGGGCCGTTGCTGGCATATGGGTGCCCCATCAACCTATGGCATGGATCATCCAAAATGAATCCGCACTGGGCGGCGAGCAGGCGCCTGACCATTCTTCGGCTCAGATTAACATCAGCAGCGCAGCCGTCTACTCCTATTAATCACCAAAGTATTGCTGCCTTTGCCCGGGGCCGATCACCTGGATGCCGGACCGGTTGGATGCGGTCCGAGCGTCAGGGGGTTGCGGGCGACGGGGACTTTCAGCCGGGCGGTTCGCTTGTCGGGGCAAGTCCGCACTGATAGGCGTAGGTAACCGCTTGGGCGCGGTCGCGTGCGTCAATCTTGGCCAGCAGGTGGTTGATGTGGCTTTTGACGGTGCCTTCGCTGACGACGAGTTGCTCAGCGATCTCGCTGTTCGACATGCCCGTGGCGATGAGTGACAGCACCTCGGCTTCCCTGGGAGTGAGACCCGCGGGAAGAGGTGAGAGCAGTCGCCGGTCTTGGGCTGGCGACCCGGTGGCGATGGCGTCGACCACGTGATGCTGGACGGCGGGGTCGATGACCGCATGGTTATCGAGGATTTGCCTGAGGGCGTGGCGGATCTCTGCTCCGCCCGCATCTTTGGTCAGGTAGCCGCGTGCGCCGGCCCGCAGGGCGCTGATCACGGACCGGTCATCCGCGTAGGTGGTAAGCACGACGACCTTGGTCTCCGGCATGCGCTCACGCAGCAGGCGAGTGGCCTCGACGCCATCACAGCGGGGCATCCGCAGATCCATGAGGACGATGTCGGGGAGTAGATCAGCGGCCATGGCGACCGCCTCGTCGCCATCAGAGGCGGAGCCCACGACTTCGACGTCAGGCAGGAGGCCGAGCACCATCGCCAGTCCTTCACGGACCACCCGCTGGTCGTCAGCGATGAGAACACGCATCGACTGGCTCACGCCGGCACCCGCAACTCGACCCGGAAGCCACCGCGTGTCATCGCCGTGGTGAGTTCGCCGCCGAGCAGTTCGGCTCGCTCGCGCATCCCGGTCAGGCCGTAGCCGGAGCCGTCGCCGGCCGCGCATGCAGGTTCCCAGTTCATCGCGAAATCCTCGACCGTCAGGCGAGTGCCGCAAGGCTCATAACCGAGGTGCACCGTGACCCGCTCCGGGCAGGCGTGCTTGGTGATGTTCGTAAGCGCTTCTTGCGCTACCCGGTACACCGCGAGCGCTGCCTCTGACGGGAGCGCGTATGCCTGGCCGGACACCGTGAACTGGCACGGGACGCCACTGATCTCCTGGAACTGCGCAGCGAGACCGGCCAGGCGTTCGGGCCCGGGCAGTTCGTCGTCGCGCAGCATCGCGATCGCCCGGCGGGCTTCTTCGAGCCCGGACTTGCCCAGGTGGTGGGCACGCTCGATGACTCCCGGCAGCCGAAGATCGCTGGGGTTATCGGCCACTAGCATCCGGGCGCCTTCAATCTGAAGCATGAGCCCGGACAGGGAATGGGCGAGTACGTCGTGCATTTCCCTGGCCAGCCGCTGGCGTTCGGCCAGCCCAGCCGCCCGTGCCTGCGCCGCCCGGGTGCCCTCCAGTTCGATCAGGAGCCGTTCGGCTTGGTCGTTGGCCTGCCCGAGCCGCCTGGCGAGCAACGTCATGCCGGGGAAGCCGACAATCGCGATGGCGCTGAGCAGTGCCGAGGCCGGCGAGCCCTGGCTGACGGCCACCGCAACCGCCGCCAGGCACGTGATGACGGCGATAGACAACGCGACCGGGAAGCGATCTGGCACCTGCGGGGCGAGCAGCACGAGGCCCGCCAGGAGCCCGGCCAGGCCCGCTCCGTCGCGTTGCAGTCCCATGAGCGCTGCCGAACTGGCCACTAGCACCACGGCGACGACGATGCGGACTGCCGCGCGCCGATAACGGGCCGTCAGCGCGCCCAGCACGCCAAGCGCGAGCCCGCCCACAGCGAGAACGGCAGCCACGTCGCGGCCTGCAAGCCCTGGGTTCCGGCCGCTGCTGAACGTGACCGCTACCACCAGGACAAACAGCGGCGGAGCGAGGCGGCGCATCCACCGGAGGGCCGCCTCCTGCTGCGCCCGCGCCCGGCGCAGCGTGGCCAGGGCCGGGCCGCCCGCGGGGTCTGTGCTCATTTGACGAACACTACGGCGCGCCGGCCCGGACGGCACCAATTCCAGGCTGCGCGGCCTGGTCCCACGCCGGGTGGATGCGCCTCCACCCGGGGTTATAGCGTGGCGGACCGGCCAATGTGCAACCCCGCGCCGAAGACGTGCCCTCCTCCCGTATCGCACACTTGCACCTCAGCCCGGCAATGCCAAGGACCGTGATGTTTCCTCCCTGCCGCCGTTTGAAGGATCTGATGACCGCCTCATCGCCACCGTGCTCGTCGTCAGACTGCCGCTGGCGGCGGCGATAGCAGGCCGGGCACCGGATGAACACCACGGCTGTCCCGCGCGCCCCCGGCAAGCTGGCCGCCGAGAGCCGCTGGGCCGTGGAGACCCGCGGGCTCACCAAGCGATTCGGGGCGAATACTGCCGTGAACGGTGTTGAGCTCCTGGTCCGCCGGGGATCGGCGTTCGGCTACCTCGGCCCCAACGGCGCCGGCAAGACCACGCTCATCCGGATGCTGCTGGGATTGACCCGCGCTGATGCTGGCACGATGTCCCTGCTCGGATACCCGGTCCCGCGGCATCGCGACGCGGCGCTCGCTCGTGTCGGCGCCATCGTCGACGAACCCCGGTTCCACCGCCATCTCACCGGCCGGCAGAACCTGCGGCTTCTCGCTGCCGCACGCGAGCCGGCCGCGCGGGACCGCATTGGGCCAGCTCTGGAGCGCGTCGGCCTAACCCACCGTGCGGGCGACCGGGTCTTCGAGTACTCGATGGGGATGCGCCAGCGGCTGGGGGTCGCCGCGTGCCTGCTGGGAGACCCCCAGTTGCTCCTTCTGGACGAGCCGATGAACGGGCTCGACCCGGCCGGAATGGCTGAGATGCGCGACATGATCCTTTCGATGGTGGCCGAGGGCCGCACCGTGGTGCTGTCCTCCCACCTCCTCGACGAGGTGGAGCGGACCTGTGACGCTGTCGCCATCGTGGACCGCGGCAGCATCATCCAGCAGGGACCGATCTCCGAGCTGCTGGCGGGGGCACGGGTGGCGCTTCAGGTCGACTGCTCCGAACCGGGCCGGGCCCGTGCCCTGCTCGCGGGCACCACCCTCGGTGCCCGCGTCGAGGCCGCGCCGGCGGCGCTGGGCCTGGAGATTACGCTGCCCGCGGGCACCGGGCGCGACGTCATCGCCGAGATCAACCGCGTTCTCATCGGAGGCGGGATCTCCGTCTACCGGCTCCAGCCGGTCCAGACCTCGCTCGAATCGTGGTTCCTGCAGGTCACAAGCAGAGCGGGGGACCCGGAATGACAACCGCGCCGGCCAGCGGCACACCCGCGCCCGGCCAGGCACTCCAGACGGCGCCCACCGGTCACTCACGCGACCGCCGGGGATCCCCGGTTCCCACCGCCGGCATGATCACCACCAGAGTCATGGAGCTGCGCAAACGGCGCGGCCTCATGATCGCCCTCATCCTGGTGAACATCGGGTTCCCGGCCATCTTCCTCCTCATCCGCCTGCTCGCCCATGCGTTCGCGCCGTACGCCAACCCGCCCGCCGGCGGCGACATGATCTTCACGGTCCTGGTGGCCGGCTTCCTGCCCACCTTCGGCTTCATCGTCGCCACCATGGTGGGCTGCACGGCGGGGTCGCGTGACCTCACCGAAGGGATGTTCCGGCACCTGGTCGTGACCGGCCGGTCCCGGTTGGCGCTGTACTTGGCCCGGATCCCCGCCGGACTGGCGATTGTCGTGCCGATGGTCGCGATCGGCTACACGATCGTCTGCGCGGTATGCGTCTTCGCCGCCCCGGCCTTCATCGATGACTCGAACGTGAACATACCTCCCGGCTTGTCCCGCGCCGGCTTCGAGAACTGGGCCCGGGACCGCGCCGAGCCGGTCATCTGCTCGCTCCCCTACAACGGGCACATTCCGGAGAATGTCGCGTGCCCCGGCCCGCCTCCCTGGTCGAAGTCAGCGGTCACCCCAGGCCAGCCCGCGCCCGCCAGGCTGGAAGCTCTGGCCGTCAAGATCGCCAGCCAGGACTACCGTGGCTACACCCAGATTCTCCGCCGTCCGCCGATCTCCCTCATGATCAAGGCCGGGCTGTGGATCGAGCTTGAAGCGGCCGTCGGATTCATCCTCGGACTCGGGCTCGCGTCACTGATGGGGCAGAGACTCGTCCCGGTGATCTTGCTGATCGTGGTGCAGATGATCCTGACGCCGATCCTTTCCGCGGTTGACCTCCCCCATCTGCAGGACCTGCAACGATCATTCGTCGGGCTGGCCGTGGCGCACCTGGAACCATCCGGGCTGCCGATGGCATTCGGGCTGCCGGGGGTGGCCGGAGGCATCGCGCGCCCCGGTGCCGGGCTATCACTGCTGCCCGAGTCGGCCACCCAGGCCACCTGCGTCATCATCGCCTGGCTGGCGGGCTGGACGATCCTGGGCGCATGGCGAATGATGACCAGGGACGCCTGAGAAACGCCGTGCTCACCAATTCTGAGCTGCGGAGACGTCCCGTAGCTCAGAGAACAGGCAATGCAGTACCTGGTTTCCGTGATCGACGACACGCCCAACTCCGCCACCCCGGACGAGATGACCGGCATCAACGCCTTCAACGACGGGCTTCAGGCCGACGGCCACTGGGTCTTCGCGGGCGGCCGCCGTCGAGCGGTGGCCGGCCGATGGTGTCCCGCCCAACCCGGGTGGCTGGCTGACCACGACCGCCCGCCGCAAGGCTCTCGACCGGATCCGGCGTGAGAACAAGCGTGACGACAAGCAGAAGCAGGCGCAGGTGATGTACGACGACGACGCGGATGATCTGCCGGGACGAGTCTCCGGCGTGCTCGCCGTCCTCTATCTGGTCTTCAACAAGGGCTACCTGGCGAGCGCCGCCGCGACCAGTTGGGGTAGCGGATGAACAGGGGACGTTTGGCCCTTCCGTGAGCCCGGCTGCAATGATACCCAGGCGGAGATGAGGCCAGGTAATGAGCTTGGCCGGCCAGGAAAGATCAACGCGCCTCCAGCCCGCCCCGGGAGGTGGTGCCAGGTGAACCGCTGGATAGTAGCCCCGCCCTATGAGTGGTCGGGCGCATGGGAAGGCCGACTGCAGATCGTCCATGGCTATGCCACGAAGACTGACGTCTGCGGGCACTTGCACGAATCATCAGCCACGGCCAGGCGGTGCGCCCTGGAGCTGGCCGTATGCCTCAATTCCAGGCTGACGGCTCTGGATCTCCGCGTCCTTGCACGGATGCCATCTGACTACTATCTGGGCTGATCCCTTTCTTCGTGGCCCAGCCCCGGGAAGAAAGCCGTCGCCTATCACGGGCTCAAGGATTGAGTCCTGCAACGCTCCGCCATGGTGCACTGACAGCGGCATGCATGTGCGGATCGCTGCCGGGTCGCTGGTGGGCGACGGCCGTCACGGCCGCCGGAGGATCCTGACACAGTGTCGGATCGGGCCACCGCCGTCCGTGGAGAAGGTGGAGGGTGTCCGCAGAGATGAAGGCTGCCGGGGTCTTGATCTTCACCGGCGGCCTGGATGATGCTGCCCCGGTGTTCAGTGTCGATGCGCCGGGCGGCACGCCGCTGTTCACCGACGGTCCGTTCATCGAGTCCAAGGAGCATCTCGGCGGCTTCGCCGTGGTGGATGTGGCCGACGAGGAGGCGGCGCGGCTGTGGGCCGGAAAGATCGCGGTGGCCTGCGGTTGGCCGCAGGAGGTGCGACGCTTCCGGGTCCCCATGCAACTTCCGGAGACTTCTTAACGGAGTCGGCGGCCGTTCCTGCCGCCAGGCGGCGGCCAGAGCCTCGCCCGCTCATCGGCAAGTTCGCCACACGCCTGTCTGGGAGCGGCATGACCGGGCGTTTACTTTGCCTGCGGCGGCCGCCCCCGGTCCGTCGTTGCGCTGGGACCATGCACAGATGGCAGGTGAGAGTGACCGCGGCCCGCGGCCTGGCGTTCCCGGGGCGCCGGCATGGAGTTCACTAAGTTAGCCCGGCCGGGATCAACAGGACATACGCAGAACATCTGATAGCGGGCACGCTGAACCGCGCGCACACTGGTCCCGTCCGGCCCAGCTCATCCAGGAGGGGAATTCTCATGGCTACGAGGTCAGAATCGCGCCGCATTACCCGGGGGGACGCCGAGGCAGTGCTGAATGCCTTCGGGGCGGGAGGACGGGCCGTCCTGTCCCATAGCAAAACGGCGGAGGGTGCGCCGGCCGATTTCTTCGGCAGTCACGGTTCGATCCGGCCGTTCGCCGGATCACCGTGGGATGGTGCTCGCTTCTGCGCGGAGGACTGGCATGTGATCTTGATTGCCGACATCGAAGGCGGCGGCGCTTCGTTCAAGCACAACGACGCCGAGCAGATCATGAATGGGCTGGACGTCAGCTTCACCCTCGACGGCGCTCCGCTGCCGACGACCCGCACGGCGATCAAGCGGTTCTTGAACCCGGAACAGTTCGGGCTTCAGGTGGCATACTATTTCCAGCAAGGTCAGATAATGTCGCCCACCGATCTCAGCGTCGGCAGCCACCGGCTGGATGTAACGATCACCGACGCATCGGGCCAGCAAGCTTTCCAAGATGGAATCACGTTCGTCATCGAGGCGCCCGGCTCAGGAGCCTGCGTCTAAAGGCGTCCCAATACGAAACAGCGGCATAAATCTCTCACCGCCTTTCCTGGGGCGCCGCCACCGCCGGGGAGGTTTCACCCGCCTGGCGGCCGGCGGCCAGAGCGTGCCAGCCGGCGGGGGTCGCTTCGCTGGCAAGGCGCGACCGGACGGCCCGGCGGCCCCGGTTGAGGTAGGTCGCGTCGGCGTAGAGGTGGGAGTACCAATTTGCTGTCAGCAAAGCGCCTTCCAGCTCGAAAGCGAGTTGCCGGGGATCGCTGTCTCCGGGGAGTTCTCCTTGTGCCTGGGCCTCCTGGGCCGCGCACTCCAGAGTGTTCATCCATTGGCCCTGGCACTGGGCTATGCGGTCGCGTACGCGGCCCGGGGGCTTGCCGTCGAACTCGGCCATGGCGGAGGCGAAGAAGCATCCCCCGGGGAATACCCCACGCTCTAGGTAGGACAGGAACGACTCGCACAGCGCGTGCAGGCGCATGATGCCCGAGCCCGAAGCGTGCGCTGGTGCGATCACCTCCTGGACATACCGCTGCCGGGCCGCCTCGATCGTGGCCAGCTGCAGGTCCTCTTTGGACCCGAAATGGGCGAACAGCCCGCTTTTGCTCATCGCCAGCTGGCCGGCCAGGCGCCCGATGCTGAGACCGTCCAGTCCTTCGGCGGACGCCAGGTCGGCGGCAACTTGCAAGATCGCGTCCCGCGTCTTGGCCCCGTGGCTGGTGGTGCGTCTGGACATGCACTGATTGTACAGCACGAACGATCGTGCTATTTTGTTTCCGGCCGACGCACGGGCCGGCCCGGGGAGAGGGGATAGCTATGCCGTTCGTCAACGTCAAGGTCATCGAGGGAGTGTTCACTCCGCAGCAGAAACAGGACATGGTCCGCCGGCTGACCGACACCATGGTCGACATCGAGGGCGAGAACATGCGGCCGGTCACCTGGGTGGTCGTCGAGGAAGTCAAGAGCGGGGACTGGGGCATCGCGGGCAACCCGTTGAGCACGGCGGACGTCAAGGCTCTCGCCGCCGGTCAGCCCGTCGGCTAAGCGCTGCCCGTCCCCCGCGGTCAGGGCTGCGATGTACGACGTTGTGGTGGCCGGTGCCCGGTGTGCTGGCGCGCCGCTGGCCATGCTGCTGGCGCGCGCCGGGCACCGGGTCGCCCTGGCCGACCGGGCATCCTTCCCCAGCGACACCATGTCAACGCATTGCCTGTGGCAGCGCGGCGCGGCACGGCTGAGGGCATGGGGATTGCTCGGCCGACTGCGGGCCCGCGGTTGCGCGCCGATCCGTGAGATCACCTTCGATGCCGCCTCGGTGCAGGTATCCGGCATCGGGCCGCCCGTGGCAGGCCAGACGGACACGTACTGCCCCCGGCGGACCGTGCTCGACGCGCTGCTGGCCGAGGCCGCCGCGGAGAGCGGCGCCGATCTGCTCGAGAATTTCATGGTCAGCGACCTTCTGTGGTCCGAGGGCAGGGCGGTGGGCGTGCGGGGCCATCGCCGAGGCGTCCCTGACGTATCGTTGCGGGCTGCGGTCGTGGTGGGCGCAGATGGCCTGCATTCGACCGTCGCCAGAAGGGCTGGCGCCCGGGCCTACCAGGAGCATCCGCCGCTTACCGCCGTGTACTACTCCTACTGGAGCGGGATCCATGACCTGGGGGCGTCGTTCCACGCCCGCCCCGGACGGCTGATCCTGGTATGGCCCACCAACGACGATCTGACGTGCATCTACGTTGCTTGGCCCCGCCAGGAGTTCCACAAGGTACGTCAGAACGTGGCGGGCTGTTTCCAGTCCGCCCTGGAACTCGTCCCGGGGCTGCGCGAGGCTGTCGCATCAGGGCACCGGGAAGCGCGCTTCACCGGCACCGCTGACCTGCCTAATCTCTACCGGCAATCCGCTGGGCCAGGGTGGGCGCTCGCCGGTGATGCCGGCCACCACAAAGACCCCTCGACCGGAATGGGCATCTCGGACGCGTTCTTGAGCGCCGACCTACTGGCCCAGGCAATCCACGACGGCCTGGCCGGGCACCAGCCGATGGACGACACCCTCGCCTGCTACCAGCAACGACGAGACCTTCACACTGCCAACGGGTTCCGGCTCACGCTGCACACGGCCAGTCCGTGGAACGGCTGAGCAGCGCGGTGCACCAGGGCAGTCCCCGTCCTGGTGCTAAGCCGGGAACTGCTCCGCCCCGGTCGGCTCGCTATGCTCGACCTGGTTCATAGCCTGGCGGAGCTGGGCGAGCTCCCAGTACATCTGCTTCCGCGCCCGGTTGGAGTTGCCCAGCGGCCGGTGTTCGGGCCGGCTGTGCCATGGGTTGTACCGCAGGACGTCCGCGAACGCGAGCTGCTCAGCGGAGTCGAAGCGCTGGGCGGGCAGCTGCAGGCGTGCCACCGGTACGTACGGAGACAGGTCCTCGGGCCATTTGACTGTGGCATCCTCAATCGGCATCAGGAACGAGTCCGTCTGCACCTGCACCATAAAGTCGAACGCCCACGGTCCCGCATCCAGGGTCCTGATCATGGCATCCCGTAGATAGTTCTCGGCCGGGCGGGCCGGGATCCTGGTCCTGGCCCGCGAGCGGGGCTTCAGCGAGTACTGCACCGCCTGGCCCGCACCGAGCAGGAACGGCACGTTACTGTAGTACTGCACCTCCAGCGGATTCGCGAGCACCGGTGAGTAGAGCAGCTGCATGAACAGGTGCAGCAGGTGCGAATCGAATGGATTGATCGCGTAGGTGAGCGGGGCCTTGGCGCGCACCCAGCGCTGCAGTGTCGCGTTCTCTTTCACGTTGGGGGTGACGAAGCTGGCCGGGCTGACCAGGATCAGGTCCTGGGTGAAGCGCTCGTCTTCCATCAGCTTGGGCCCGGGGACGCCCATCACCTTTATCCCGACCGAGCACTGGCCGTAGTCCTCGATGTCCGGCGGCGCGTACGGGCCAGGCCCCGAAAAGCGAACCCAGGCCGGATAGGACGCCGGCTCCGCGAACAGGCCGTTCCGCAGGCCCTCCGGAAGGTCCGCCAGCACCGTGAACTCAGCGCGCAGTACGCCGAAGGTCTTGGTATTGCCGAACCGCTGGGCCCCGCCGGGCAGCCAGTTCTCCCGGGTGAACTTGGCCAGCTCGTCGATGATGTCCCGGGTGAACTGCTCCTCCCCAGGGAGCAGCCGCTCCGCGGCCAGCCCGAGATGCTCATCCGTGCGCCGCGCGTTCTGCACCGACTGGGCCCAGCTGAACAATGGCGGCCGCAACCATGCGTCGAACAGTGGCCGGTAGATGAACTCCACCCGCCGTTCCAGCCGCCACACCCAGAGAAACAGATCACTCAGCGGCCGCAGGAACAGGAAGGTGAAGAGCCCCTGCGGCGACAGGAGCGTACGCCTGCGTGGCTGGCCCGGGGCACTCGGCATCACTATCCTCCGGTGCCCGTCAGGCCTGGTGCGTGAAGTCAAGGGCAAAGTCCAGGACGTGACGCCGCCCCCAGAACACCAGGCCGAGATAGACGCCAGGAGCGATCTCCCGGATCTCATCACGGATCAGGTGCGCGACGAGCGAGGTCTTCGAGTAGTCGAGCACGATGCACGGCTTCCCGTCGTACCAGCTGTCCTGCTCATAGACGGCCGCTGCGATGGCCGGGACGGAAAACGCTGAGATCAGGTTCTTCAGCCGCCCTCTCCGTGCATTGACCACTTTGCCCCGCCACAGCAGGGAGTAGGACACCCGGGCAGCCAGCCGGGCTGGCCAGCCGCCGGTGCCCAGCAGCACCGTGCCCCGGCCTTGGCCGTCCGGGATCGGGCCGGCGCCGCTGGCCCGGAACAGCGCCCCGAGCTGGCTTGCGGTCGTGCCGATCAGAGTGGCCGGATCGGCCGTGTCGATCCGGGAGCCGGCCTGCGCGGGCCCGGTGGCGGCCGGCCTGGCGGACCCAGGCACTGCGCGGGCCCAGGGCTGGAACGCGTTCGGCAGGGCCCCGATCGAGGGCCGCAGCTGTGGGTAGTGCCGGAGCAGGACGGTGGCCATGCTGTTGTCGCTGATCCAGTCCATCCCCGCCTGGGTGTAGATCGCCGGGTTGAAATCCGCGGTGAAGAACCTGTCACTGTTCAGCCGGCGGGAAGCCATCAGGATGAAGATGCGGAAGGCAGTGTCACTGAAAGCGAAACCGGCCGGCCGCCGTTCCGCGAACGCCCCGACGGTGAGATCCACGTGCTCGATGTTCCCGTGGTAGACCCGCTCGATCTCCCGGGCCCAGGCGGGGTTGTCGGTAAGGTCGTCGAAGTCCCGCGCCGGGGGAAGATGCAGCAGGCGGCGGAACTCGTTGTACCGGGGCACGCCCAGCTCCCGGGACCGCAGGATGTCGGTCGCGGCCAGGTCCTGGAGATTGCCGTCCGGGCGGTAGAACTCCTGGAGGAACCTCGGGAAATTGTGCAGGGTCACCAGGCCCGGATGCTGCGTGCCGAACGAGTACATCAGGTCCGCCAGGCCGACCTGCTGCGCCACCTCGAGTGCGTTCGGCCCGGCCAGGTCACGCAGGGTCGCCTGCATCACCGGCTGGTCGTTGCGGCTGGACCGGAGGCTGTAGTCGTCGGGCACCAGCGGATGCATCCGGTACACGGCGACGAACTCCTCGGTCAGCGAGTACGGCACGCCGTACTGGTCGGTCGGTGAGCCGGGGATCCCGCTGATCACCTCGCTGCTGCTGATCCGGCCGAGCAGCTTGTGCAACCGCTCGCCGGCCAGCCCGAACCAGTTCGCCCGCATCGCGATCTTCGTGGTCGGATGGCCGATCACGGCGGGCGTCCACTCGATGGTGTGGATCTTCGCGACGAGCGCGGCGTTGATCAGGCGGGCGCGCTGGAAGATCTCGTCATCCGACCACTCCGGGTACTCGGCGCGCAGCCGGTCACAGATGGCGTTGTGTTCCAGGGTGAACAGGGTCTGCATCATGAGCAGCCCGACCCAGAATCCCGGCACCTGCCGCGGGTCGTCGGCCGGGTCGTCCGGCAGCGGTGGCAGCCCGTCCGCCTCGACGCGCAGCTTGCCGTCGGTGCCGGTCCGCGCCCACTGCTGGTATTCCGGTGTCGTGCCGTAGACCTGGGACAGGTCCCACCAGGGACTCTGCGTGTTGGCGTGGGTGGGCCGGCGCTGGCTGCCGGGCGGGGCGGTGGGATCTGGCCGGCTCCGCATGATCCGCATCGGCCGGGACGGCCACGGGTCGTCCTCCGCCAGCGGGATCTCCCAGGGATGATCCGTGGGGCTGGTCCCGTGACTGACCCAGTCCCGGATCATGAACTGCAGCCACGCGGCGACCAGTGCATTGGCCGCCGTCGCCGGGATCAGCTGGTCTCTGGTGAGCAGAGCGCGGCTGACCTCACGCGGGCTGGGGTCCATGAATTCCGGTGGCGGGTCCGGGTAGGTGCTCGAGACCGGCACATTCCGGCCGAACCGTGACCCGGCCATGCCCATCCTCGGATTGTCCAGGTCGTTGTAGGTGCCATCGAGGGTCCGGGCGGTGCGGAGCTGCGGTGTGGCCGGTGCAACCGGGGGCAGGTTCACGGCTGGCTCATCGCTGGTGTCGTAGAGGTTCCGCTTCCTGAGCACGTCACGCAGGCCGACGAGGACCACCAGCCCGAGCGGTACCGGCAGCCGGTCCCAGCCGACCTTGTGATCGATGAACTCGGCGGCGCCGTCGTAGAGCTTCCAGAGTGCTGACTGGTGGTAGCCAGCCGGCAGGCGTGCGGCCATGCGATCACCCCGTTCTGGGTCCGGAAGGAACAGGTCCCGGCAGCTGGGCCAGGTAACGCAGGGCGGCGATGCCGGGCAGGAAGAAGTAGGCACCGCCGCGGGTACGCACGAACTGGGGCAGGCCCTGGTAGCGCCGGCGTACCGGGCGGGCCGGCACGGTGAACGTCCGGCCGCGGGACTGACCGCTTCCGACGAGGGGGTCGGAGTCGTCGTACAAGCCGTTGAACGTCGGGTCGTTCAGCCAGGTGTGCTGCACGAATTCGAACTGCCGGGCCAGGCTGGCGGCCAGGCAGATGAAGTGCAGGCCGGTCGCCCCCGGCGGTCCGCTGCCAGCGCCTGGCCCAGCTGGGCTCGGCGGGCCGGACGCACCGCCGGCCGGGCCGTAGCTGCGCCCGCGGCGGAGAAGCCGGTGCAGCGAGTTGATCCGCATGGATGCGTCGGTGCCGGGCCGCGGGTCCAGCGAGTCGCGCGGGTTGGCCCGGCGGATGTGCGCGCCGAGCGGGCAGGCCAGGCCCAGCGGGTCGGTGTGGTGGTAGCCGAAGTCGTTGTCTTCCGCCAGCGTGGGATCGTCCTTGTCAGGTGCCTTGACCAGCGGGGCGCCGCTCGGCCAGCGGCCCACGAGCTTCGCGGCCAGCGCCTCCGGCGCGCAGGCGGCGCCGGGGCCGTCCGGCCGCCGGGTGGCCTGCGCAACGTAGCGCCAGAAGCCGTCAACATCCTGCTCAAGCTGGCGCAGCACGAGATAGGTGCCGTTACATCCCAGGTCGGCCTGGCCGGATCCGCCGGGATCGGGCGGCAGCAGCTGCCCTGGATCAGCGGACCTGGGCAGCAGCGGCCGGTCGGTCAGCTGCTGGTAGCCGTTCTGGTAGCCGAGCACGAACTCGCCGGCCGGTACCGACGGCCTGGCCCGGCTGGCCTTCGGCAGCCCCCGGATCAGCGGCTGCGAGATGCCGTCGTGGAAGCCGAACGGCTCACGGTCCTGGCGCTCCCGGGTGTCCAGGACGGCGATGGCCCGGGCCCCCGTCACGGCCAGCTGCTGCGCAAGTGCCCCTTGCCGCTCATCGAGGAGCTGCGCGCTACCGGCGTAAAGCAAAATGAGGCCGTCGATCGCCGGGGCCTCAGGTCCGCCCCACGCCCAGCCGCGCGGGTCGGAATGGCCGACGTCGCCCAGGAACCGGCTCCGGTTGGGGGCCGCCATCCCCGCGAGGAACTCCAGGGAGAACTCCTGCACCGCCTCCTCCGGCAGGCCGAGCCGGCGCAGCCCAGCTGGCGTGAACGCAACCTGCACCGCGGTATCCCCCGAGAACCTGGGCGCCGCGGTGGTGACCTGTGGCAGCAGCCAGCCGAGCAGCGCGCGGGCGGCGCGCTGGTCGCCGCAGCCGAAGAGGATGAACCGGGCGTGCTTGAGGGTGCGGTATCCACGGGCGACGATGCCCTGGATGTCGGCTCGGTCAAGCTTGTCGGTCATCGGTCGCCTTACAGGAGGGAGAGCCACTGCTCGGCCTGCGCCGGGCTCATCCGGCCGGGCAGACCGGCCCGGATCCGGGCGTTGTTCTGTATGTTGTCCGCGCTGAGCGTCGGATAAGCGGTGTACCAGGCCGGCACGGCGACCTGATGGTTTCGCAGCGTGTACTTGAATGGCTGTTCCAGCTTGGCTCCGCCCCAGAGCAGCCATCGGGTGGGCGGATAACCCACCGCGCTCCCGAACACGGCGTTCAGGCCCCACCAGATCTCATTGATGAAGTCATCGTTGTAGGCCTCCACCGCACCGTCGTAGTTGCTGGCGAATGTCATCCGGCGCCAGCCGTCCAGCGGCACCCAGCGGGCGAAGTGGATCGTCTTGACGCCGGCGAGGCTGTCGTGGGTGAACAGGTGCCGGGTCCCGTAGCTGGTGGCCAGCTGCACGGCGCGCATGGTGAGCAGGTGCAGCCGCCCGGGCTTGATGAAGCCGATGACCGCGTAAGGATTCTGCGTCCCGAAGTCCTCCCAGGCTTCAAGCTGGTCCATCTGCTCCTGGGCCGGCCGCTCGATCTCCGGCTGGTCCTCCAGCTCGGACAACCGCAGTGCCACGATCCAGAACGGGAGGACAGCCAGGAGCGGCGGCAGCAGCAGGAACAGCAGCGCAGGCATGGCCACCAGGTGCACGGCCTCGCGGATCCGGAACGGCAGGGGCAGCTCCGGCGGCGGCTGCCACGCCCAGCTCAGGTCGTCGCGCCCGGCCACGTAGTCCTGCAGGTCCTGGCGCACCTCGGCAGCGGACCGGCCGGTCCAGTCGCGCTGGTCGAGGTGACTCTCCAATGCCTCCCGGAGCTTCGCCTCCTGGCGGACCTGATCCAGTCCGCGGCCCACCGTGTTCACGTAGTAAGCGCTGGCCGGCGCCAGATGCCGGCGCAGCCAGGCGATCCGGCCGCGGCGCCGGGATCTGGGCCCCGGGTAGCCCGCACAGTGCCCGAATGCCTGATCCACGCCATCGCCGGCGATGTCGACGAGTTCGGCCAGGTGCCGCCGCAGCGGGGCATCCACCTCGCTCATGAAGACCAGGCTGGCCGGAATTGGCCGGCCGTGGAGATCCGTCACCTCGTCCAGCAGGAAGAACCGGGCAAAATGGACGCCGCGCAGGTGAGCGAAGTCGAAGGGTGGCTCGGCCAGGCCCTTCCGGCCGCTATCGGCGAGCCACTCACGAAGAGGCACTAGCT
Organism: uncultured Actinomycetes bacterium; assembly: GCA_963837515.1. Taxonomy (GTDB): domain Bacteria; phylum Actinomycetota; class Actinomycetes; order Streptosporangiales; family Streptosporangiaceae; genus RYN-230. The sequence goes on along the minus strand of CAWINT010000002.1, from coordinate 239,429 downwards.
GATCGGGGGCAACCTCCGCTCGTATGGTCACGCCAACCTGGTATGGCATGGAAGCATCCCCCAATGTCCAGGCACCATCCACTGGCCCGCCATGCGGCCCTGCCGTTCCCCGCGCAACCACCCGTGGTCGGCGCGCCAAACCACCACCGCCCCGCACCACTCACAATGAACCTTTGACAGGAGGGTGTAAAGGCTGCCGCGCTGATCGGGCTGAGCGGCGGTGCCGCATCGTTGACTGCTGGCCGGCGCCGTGCGACTTTCGTTTACGTTCAACGCTCATTCCAAGGAGGCCACGATGCCGTTCAGCCGTGATCATGCACGCCTTGCCCTGGCGGCCATCCGCCTGGTGAACGGAACGCTGGCACTGCTGGCTCCGAACACGCTGCTCCGGAGACTCGGGGCGGACCCGGATGTGAACGAGGTGGCCATATACCCGATGCGCATGTTTGGCATCCGCACCATCGTGCTCGGCGTGCAGCTTCTCGTCAACGCCCCCTCGCCGGAGGCAGACAGGTTCGGCGTTGTCATCCATGCCACCGACGCCGCCACCGCGATCACGGCCGGGGTCCGCCGGCAGTTGCCGCCGCGGGTCGCCGTCATGACGGCTGGGATCTCCCTGACCAATACCGCGCTCGCCCTCGTCATCGCCTGGCCAGAAAAAGGGGAAGTATCGGCGCTGAATCGGGAATTGTGGCGCTTATGACATTTGCACCCCGGAGGTAGGCGCGCCTTGCACCGGTCACACAATTGTGCGCTTCGCTTTGGCGGCAAGGCAGAGCCGGGCCGGCCCTTCGCTGAGGACCGCGCCTGCGGCCGGGCAGTCCAGTGGCCGGCCGGCGCTAGACGGCGGCGACCCCGCCGTAGGCCCAGGCCCGGCCCGCATTTGGCCCTGGATCACCGCCGTCCGGCCGCCAGTAGGAGACCAGGACCAGGCCGGGTTCGACCAGCTCGCGCCCGTTGAACATGCGCAGGATCGCGTCCTTGCTGCGGGGAATGAGCACGGCGCCGCTGCTTTCGGCCACCTCGGCGTTCGCGCGCATCTTCTCGGGCGAGTGCTCATCGGTAGCATGCGAGATGACCAGGTAGCTTCCCGGCGAGAGCGCCGCCAGGTACCGGGCCACGACGCCGACCGGGTCGTCGGGATCGGCGATGTGGTGCAGGCACCCGACGAACAGCAGCCCCACCGGCCGGGTGAAGTCGAGCATTTTCCCGGCCCCGGACAAGACCTCGTCCACGTCGCGCAGGTCGGCCCGGACAACGGCGGTCGTATGGTTTGTGGCCATCAACGCTTCGGCGTGCACGAGCACCACCGGGTCGTTGTCCACGTACACCACACGCGCACCACTGTCGTCCACCTGGGCGATCTCATGAACGTTCGGGCTGCTCGGCAGCCCGCTGCCGATGTCGATGAACTGGCGGATCCCGGCTTCGCGGAGGAAGCGGACTGCGCGCACCAGGAACTGGCGGTTACCGCGCACGGTATCCAGGATCTCCGGCATCACGTTCAGCACCTGCTGGGCGGCTGCCCGGTCGGCGGCGAAGTTGTCCTTGCCGCCCAGCCAGTAGTCATATACCCGGGCCGGGTGCGCAATGTCCGTGCGGATGTCCGCCGGAACGCCGTTCCCCGGCTGGCCCGATCCGGTCATTCCGCCCTCCTCGTGATAGCCCTCTCGCCCCCGATAATGCCATGCGCGGGTGGGCAGGGCACGACGAAGAACAAAGCGGGCGTCCTGGAACCAGCCGCGGCCCAGCTCGGGGCCTCGGCACGGATGCTGTTGCCGTTCATCCGCTGCTCGGCCTGTCCATGGCACCCGTTCCCGCCGCCAATCTCGCCCCTGATGCGCCGGACTCGCGGCAGCCGGGCGCAACCAGCCGCTCACGCCCGGCGGCCTTGCCCGGGCCGCCCGCCCAGGGTCTTGAGGATGGCGATTTCGCCGGCCTGCTCGGCGATGAGCGTGTTCATCGTGGCCGAGACCAGGAACAGGGCGGAGGCCGGCGCCAGGATCGTGATGATGCCGATCAGGCTGGGCCCCCGGCGGGGCCCAGCCTGATCGCCAGGCCCGTCCCCCTGGCGGCGCTGAGCACCGCTTTTGCGGCCAGTCCCCGCGAACACAATCACCCAGGCCGACGCCAGACCAGGACAGGTCTCTTCGGGCTGCCCTGCGCTCAAGGACCGACAGCAGCGGGATGGCGAGACGTTTACCGGCCGACGCCGGGGTAGAGGGGACCAACTCGCAACCCGATACAGCGCAGTGTCGCGGCGGCCGATGATCGCGACGAAGTGGTCAGCGGCCAGGAAGAAGGCTGATCATGGCAGCCAGCGCAGCTCTTCCCGTACCGGCTGGCCGTGCCCGGTGGACCCGGCTGGTCCCGGTGGCGATCATCGTCTACATCATCTCGTTCATGGACCGGACCAACATTGGCTTCGCGTTCAGCGGGATGGGAAAAGACCTGCACATCAACTCGGCGCAGCAGGGCCTGGCCGGGGGGATCTTCTTCATCGGGTACCTGGTCCTGCAGATACCCGGTGGGCACCTCGCCGAGCGGTGGAGCGCGAAGAAGTTCGTCGGGATCATGGTCCTGATCTGGGGCGTCCTGGCGGTCGGCTCTGGCCTGGTGCAGAACTTCTACCAGCTGCTCGCGGTGCGGTTCCTGCTCGGCGTGGCCGAGGGCGGCATCTGGCCGGCCATCCTGGTGCTGATCAGCCACTGGTTCCCGGCCCGGGAGCGGGCCCGGGCCTACGGGTACTGGATGATGAACATCGCCATCTCCTCGATCATCACCGCGCCGCTGTCCGGCTGGATCCTGTCGTGGGGCGACTGGCGCGTCCTGTTCTTCATCGAGGGCGCGTTCCCCTTCCTCATCGCCGCCCCGCTGTGGTGGTGGCTGGTGGCCGACCGCCCGTCCGAAGCGTCCTGGGTCACCCAGGAAGAACGCGACTACATCGAAACCTCACTGCGGCGCGAGAGTGAAGGCGCGCCCCAGTTCGCCGGGTACCGCAGCGTGCTGCGCAGCAGCGTGGTGTGGCGCCTGGTGCTGGTCTACTTCTTCATCCAGGTCGGCTTCTACGGCCTGAACCTGTGGCTGCCGCACCTGGTCACCACCACGATCGGCGCGTCGAGCGTGATCGTCGGGGCGGTCACCGCCATCCCCTACCTGTTCGCGATCGCCGGGCTGTGGCTCAATGCCCACTACGCCGACCGCAGTGGCCGGTACTGCCGCCACGTCATGATCTCCGTCACCATCGGGGCGGTGGCGCTGGTGTTCTCGGTCGCGTTCAGCGACTACCGCGCGCTGTCCATCGCGCTGGTCAGCATCGCCATGGGCGGGGCACTGGCCTACGACGGGCCGTTCTGGGCCAGTAGTTCGCGCGCGGTGCCGGTGGCCCTGGCCGGCGGCGCGATGGGCCTGATCAACGCGCTGGGTAACCTCGGCGGATTCGTCGGCCCCTACCTCGGCGGTTACCTGCAGGACGTGAGCGGGGGCAGCTTCCTGTCCACCGCGGTCGTGCTCGCGGTCGCCCTGGTGCTGGGCGGGCTGGTCATGCTGACCCTGCGCCGGCAGGCCGACCAGCCGGTCCACGCGCAGGCCGGGCTCCGGCCCGCGCCGGCGGCCGGATCGCAGGCCGGCGCGGCCCGGCCACGGCCCCATCCCGGATCCTGACCGGAACGCGCCCGCGGCGCTGGCTGAGCTCCCCGCGCCAGCGCCGGGAGCGCCGGCCCGCAACCCGAGACCGGCCACCTAACGAAGCCCGCCCGGCGCACTGACCTCCGCCGGGCGGCCCGGCCCGGCCCGGTCCGGGCCGCCCGGCGGAAGGCGGCGCGGATCTCCGCGTGCTGGCTCTTCAGGATCTCGACCGCGTCGTTGCTGCGGGTGTTCTTCGTCATGGGAACCTCCAGGCAGATCGACCCCCCAGGCAGGTTGAGGTGGACCGCTACCCGGGAGCGCAGGACTCAATCCGGGCCGCGATCCGGGCCGCGATCCACCTAGCCCTTGCGCCAATAAGTTTGCCATGCCAAGCTATTGGCGAGATCGACAAGCCGTCCCGCGACGCCGGCGGGACGGCCGGACAGCGGGAGCCAGCCGATGAGCGACCACGACGGCGGGGACGCCGGGCCCGAACCGCCGGACGAGAGCGCCCAGCCCCAGCCGCCACGCGGCGAGGAAGACCTGCTGAGCGACATGAAGGCGCTGCGCCGCCGGGCCCGCGCCGCCCGGCACGCCTACTGGTTCCCGCTCGTCCTGTTCGGCGTGCTCACCTGCGCCGCCGCGCCGTTCTACCTGCAGCCGGCCCGCCCATCCGGCACCGGGATAGGGACGCTGCCCGGCCCCATGCTGCCCATCCTCGGCGGGTTCGCGGGCTTCACCACGCAGCGCTACCTGGGCTGGTACTGGCTGACCGCGCTGCTCGGCGGCCTGTTGCTGACGCTGCTGTGGTACCGGCGCAACGCGCTGCGCGTCGGCCTGCAGACCCCGGCGCGCGGCTACGTCGTCACGGTCGCCGCGCTCACCCTCCTCGCACTGGTGGTCCCGCCGCTGTCGGCGGTGACCAGCCCGCCCTGGCTGGCCTGGCTGCACAACCTCCAAGTGCTGTGGCCGGGTGACCTGGTCCTGCGGGGCACGTTCCCGTTCGTCATCATCGCCGCCGGCCTGTGGGTCCTGGCCCGGGCGGAACGCAGCCGGGCCCTGGCCGCCATCGCCGCCGTCTACTCGGCCGCCGCCGCGGCGTCCAGCCTGTACAACGTGGAGAACGTCCTGTTCCGGCTGGGCTGGACCCCCACCGGCCAGCAGTGGCGGCTCACGTCCCTGCCGAACGTGCTGCTGCCCGCGCTCGTGCTCCTCGCCGCGGGGGCGGGCGCGTTCGCGGTGCAGCGCCGCCGCCGCCCGGTCCCGGCATGACCCCGGCCCAGGCCCCGATGCCCACCCCAGCTGACGAGGGTCACCCGACCACGGGTCTCGATGAGACCGTCCACCAGCGGCACCGCCTCGGCATCCTCACCATCACCGCCGAGGCGCAACGCGCCGAGTTCGGCTACCTGCGCACCGAACTCGGCCTGACCCCCGGCAACCTGTCCAAGCACCTGACCGTGCTGGAAGACGCGGGCCTGGTCACCGTGGAAAAGGGCTACGCCGGCCGCCGCCCGCGCACCTGGGTCCGCATCACCCCCCCGGGCCGCGCCGCCCTCGCCGCCGAACTCGCCGCCCTGGCTGAGCTCCTCCGCCGCCACCAGGCGAGCACATAGCGATCAACCTGGCCCCAGCACCCGCGTGCTCAGCGCCCGCAGGCGAGTGAATCGCTGATCGGCGGCCTGCTGGGAAAGACGCTGGTCGGCAACCAGGACAGCCATGCCGGGACCTCTACGGTGAGCGAACAGTGAACGGGCTATGGCTGCTGCGTCACGCCGGTCGGCACCGGCGAAGTCTGAGGGAACGACCCCAGCTGCGAAAGCTATCTCCAGGCACCGCCAGATGTCCGCCACGTCGGTGGCCTTGTTCCGCACCCGGGTGGCAAGGGCCTTGAGCACCAGGGCACTTACTTCGTCAGGGAACAGCAGGCTCGCCACCAGCACGTCCCCGTTGAGGCGCTGTAAGTCGAGGGCCATGACGACCGGCCGCCGACCCAGCGCCGCCGCCAGCCCGGGCACCTCGGCGGTGACCAGGGAATGGGTGACCTTGACGTTCTCGCGCGCCCGGCTGGTGTAGGCGGGGATGAGCACATCGATAACCGCTTGCCGCGGCTGTCGTTGCGCTCCGATGACTTTGACCGGGACTCCGGTCACGGCGCGAGCGAAACGATTACCAGCTACCTGCTGATACCCGAGAGCCCTCAGCCGATCAGGAAGTTGACGGTCGCGTACGACAACAGGCGGCAGCCCGAGGTCAGCGTCGCCGGTCTCCCGGTACAGTCCCGCTCCAAGACGCCACCTCGCGGCCAGTGTTGTCACCATGTGACCGCCGATGACCCGGCAATCTGCTGCGCTTTCTCCCAGCACCTGGGCAAGATCGGCCAGCGCCACGAAGCTGAGATCGTCAGCCACCGATGTAGCCGAGAGCGTCAGGTTACTCAGCGGCTGGTTAGCAACCATTCCCGCAACCTCCCAGCTGCCTCGGCGCGGTCCGCTCCTCCTAGGTCGAGCAGATCCCAGATCATCTGGGCCGGATCAGCCAGCCCAACTTCTACGCCCTGCACTGCCGCTACCAACGCGGGGACCCCAAATACCGAGCGATCCGCCGGCATACGGATGATCACGTTGGCGTCGTGGCGGCCTTGTGCCTCCACGAGTCCCATGCTCGCCGGATCCACCAGCCGCCGGGCATACAGAATCACCACGCTGGGCCGCCGGCAGGCCACCAGGAGATCAGGGCCCACATCCGCCGATACCGCCATCTGTTCACCCAGCCCGCGGGCAGCGTCAACGGCAACGTCGGTGGGCGAATCCAGGCTGTAGAAGAACTGTTCCGACCCTCTTGGGCCGGGGTATTCGGTGAGGAAGCGGTCCAGCAATGCCTCCCGCTCTGGCCGCCACCGGCCGCGTCCAATTCGCTTGACGAGCTCCAGCTCCTGCAGCTGCTGGAGCACCTGGGAGACCCGCGGCTGGGACACGCCAGCCTGGCTGGCCAAGGCCGTGGCTCCAGGTTCCGCTCCCTCACCCGCGCCGGAGCGGATGAGTGATCTGATCACCGCGAAACTCCCCGGTCCGCGCGGAAGCGTTGCCCGCGCTGGCTTGGGGGGCTTGACCGACCGCCGCTGCCGCAGCACCAGCCCGGGCGCGCGCAAATCGAAATCGCCCAGCGAATCAGCCCAGGACCAGCCATCCCGGCTCAGCGCCTCCCCGACTTCCTGCCGGACATAGGGCGCCATCAGCAGCGGTTCGCCCAGCCGGGACAGCCTCTGCCGTAGCTCCCTGAGGCGACCGAGTTCGTTCGGGAACGGCGCCCGTTGCCTCAGCTCTACAGCAAAGCGCGCCCGCTGGTCTCCCACCTTCACTTCCAGGACGGCGTTGACGCCCACGTCACCTTCTGGCTCAAGCGCCTGCTGAACGACGGCCACGCCGGACTCCCGCAGCCAGCGCACAGCCTTCATAAGCATGACCTCATTATAAGCGCTGTGCTTATATTAATCAGCAGCTTGCATTGTCCCGCGCGAACGGGCTTGCTGATTGAAGCGCCTGCTTCCCGGAGGGCGCCCGGCCAGCTGGCTTCTCTCCCGGTTCCGGTGCGGGGCTGGTGACGGAGACGCCCGGCCGGAAGCTGATCGCAGCCAGACGCTCCCCCAGCGCCGCCGCCAGCCGGGCCGGCGTCCGTCCGCGGCAGGACGTGGCAGGCCGGAGCTCCAGTCGCGTTACCGTCGCGGTACTGATCCCGGCCCGCGCCGCCAGCCCGGCCTGGGTCAGCCCATGAGCCCGGCGCAGCTCCCGCAGCCGCGCCCCATCCAGCATGATCATCCACGACCGCATCGCCCGGCGGCCTGCGGACATCTCACTCATCGGCGGATCACCCAGCGGGCGGGCTGGAGACACGGGCGCGCCCCCCTCACCGCGGACCGCCCAGGATAAGGGCCTCTCCAGCCAGGACCCAGGCGATCAGCCGGACGATCCCAGCGGCCCGGTCCGTATCCGCAGCCGGAGCCCACCGTTCCCACACCATGAACCCGTCGGAACCAATGCTGACCGATCCCCGGTCCGGATGCGCCGCGCTGGACACCGAGATCTCCGCGACAATCCCCTGCCGCTGCGACTGCCGGACCGCCAGCCCGCGCGACTCCAGCTCCGACGTGATCGCGGCCAGGAACTCCGACGGCGTCTCCGGTAAAGCCGCCTCGCCCAGGTGAACCCCGGGAACCGTCGGTGGCGTCCAGCCGCACGCAACCAGATAGGTGCCCACGCCTCGCTCCTGGCGCCTGCGTTCTTGCTGAGAACTACCCGCATGCGCTGCATCTGGCAAATCCCGCCACCCCCTTACCGGTCCGGCGACTGCGCGTACGGCCGCCTTCGTGAACTCATCCGCACCCGAACACCATAGCCTACTCGTATGTACTCGTATCGCTCCGTAGGAAGTTATGGCTGTTCAGTTAGCCTCGTTTGCGTGACCAAGATCGATCCGACTGGCCCGGTACCGCCCTACCGGCAGATCGCGGACATCATTCGGTCACGCATCGAATCCGGCGAATACCCGAAGGGCTCCCGCATCCCGACAGAGTCGGAGATCGTCGAGACCTACGAAGTCGCCCGCACCACTGCCCGCCGCGCCATTGCCCTGCTCCGTCAAGAGGGGCTCATCGAGACCGTCCCCCAGCGCGGCTCGTACGTCCGCTGAGCAATCAGGCTTGGCGGTCGGGATCTTGACTCGGTCAGTCTCGCCGGTGCATAACTCGTGCGCTATGTCGCGTCTCATGAAACAAGCGCCGCCGGCCTTGCTTCCGATCCTGTGCTCGGGGCTCCAGGGGTTTCGTCATCGAGAGACCTCCGGGTTCCGTCGGAGCTAGCCGCACAGCCACGCGCCGCCCGGCCGCGGAAACGGCCGAAGCGGCGCGTCGATGTATCCAGCCGTATGGCCGAGCCACTCTCGGCCGTCAGTCTGGAACCGCTGGGAGTGCCGGGACACTGGCCGGTGAGAGCCTGGCCATGTCAGCTTCGGGCAGCTCCGCGAGCGCGGAAGTCGGCAGTTCCGCCCCGATGCGGATGAGGTCGGCCACGATGCCGGGGACGAGAACGCGGGGCTGGAAGGCGCGCACGCGCAGGTCATGACCTACGTGGCGGAGCTGCCGCTGGCGTTCCGGGGCAACGTGGCGTGCGTGGTGAGTGACGGGATCCGGGCCAAGTACGGCACCGCGTTCACGCCGTTCGAGCACTACGCACCGTGGAACGTGGACGACGAGGGCAAGCCCGTGCCGCAGCCCGGGGCAACCGACGCCGACCTGGCGATCAACCTGCTGCTGCACGGGCTGTTCGAGCAGCGGCGGTTCATCGAGATCCTGGGCGGCTACGTCGCGTTCGCCCAGTCGGACGGCGGGTTGATCAAGCGGATCGCCAAGCCGCATCAGTACTTCGCGGTTTCCAAGGCCGTCCGGAAGACCCTTGAGGCGGTCCGCAGCAACGGCCACGCGGGCGTGGTCTGGCACACCCAGGGATCTGGCAAGTCCATGGAAATGGAGTTGTACGCCAACCAGGTGCTGCGGCACCGCTCGCTCGGCAACCCGACGATCGTGGTGCTCACCGACCGCACCGACCTGGACGACCAGCTCTACGGCACGTTCGAGGCCAGCGAACTGCTGCCCGAGGCGCCTCTCCAAGTGATGACCCGCGACCAGTTGCGGGACGAACTGGCCGGGCGGCGGAACGGCGGCATCCTGTTCACCACGCTGCAGAAGTTCGGCCGCACCAGGGAGGAGCGCGAGTCCGGCCGTTCGCACCCACTGCTGTCGGACCGGCGCAACATCATCGTCATCGTGGACGAGGCGCACCGCAGCCACTACGACGACCTGAACGGCTACGCCCGGCACCTGCGCGACGCCCTGCCGCACGCCACGATGATCGCCTTCACGGGAACCCCCGTCTCCGAGGCAGAACGCAACACCCAGGCCGTCTTCGGCGACTATATCGACGTGTACGACCTGACCCGGGCGGTGGACGACGAGGCCACCGTCCCGGTCTATTACGAGCCGCGGCTCATCCCGGTGAACCTGCCGGAAGGCGTGGACCCGGAACTGATCGACGAGCGCGCCGACGAGGCCACCGCCGGGCTGGATGACTCCGAACGGGAACGCATCCAGCAGGCCGTCATGGTGATCAACGCGATGTACGGGGCGCCCGACCGCGTCCAGAAACTCGCCGAGGACCTGATCCCGCACTGGGAGGCCCGCTCGGGCCAGATGCGCAAGTTCATCGGCGGTCCCGGCAAGGGGATCATCGTCTGCGCCACCCGCCAGATCTGCGCGGACCTCTACGAGCGAATTATCGCCATAAGGCCGGACTGGCACAGCGATGACATCACCAAGGGCAAGATCAAGGTCGTCTACACGGGCGGACCGGAGGATGAGCTTCCCATCCGCAAGCACGTCCGGCGGCCGTCGCACAACAAGCTGATCCAGCACCGGGCCAAGGACATCGACGACGACCTGGAACTGGTCATCGTCCAGTCCATGTGGCTCACCGGGTTCGACTCCCCGCCGCTGCACACCCTCTACCTGGACCGGCCGATGCGCGGGGCCGCGCTGATGCAGGCCCTGGCCCGGGTCAACCGCACGTTCCGCGACAAGCAGGACGGCCTGCTGGTCGGCTACGCACCGCTGACCGAGAACCTCTACGCGGCCCTCGCCGAATACACCGCCACGGACCAGCGGACCAGGCCCCTGGGCCGGGACATCGACGAGGCCCTGGCCAAGGTCCGGGACCTGCTCGACACGATCGGCAAAGTCATCCTGGGCGGATATGACTGGCGCGCCGTGAAGTCTGCCAGGTCGCCGCGGGCCTACATCAACGCGGTCCTTGGCGCGGTCAATTACCTGCGTGACCCAGCGACCCCTGGCAACCAGTTCGCGGAAGGCGAGCCCACGCTCGGCGAGCGGTTCCGGGCGGCGGCCTCGAAGCTGGCCCGCTTCTACGCGCTGTGCTCCACGCACAAGGAGATGCGCGACCTCCGCGACGAGATCGCGTTCTTCGAGGAGATCCGGGTCTGGATGGCCAAGGCCGACGCCGAGGACCGGCGGGCCTCCGGCCTGCCCGTCCCCGCCGATGTGGAAATGTACCTCCGCCAGCTCACCGCGGGGGCGGTCGAGGCCGGGAAGGTCACCGACCTGTACGAGGCGGCCGGCATCCCGCGACCGGACCTGTCCCACCTGGACGAGCCGTTCATCGAGCGGATGCAGCAGACCCGTAATCCGCACCTCGCCATCGAGGCGCTGCGCCGGCTGGTCGAGCAGGAGATGCGCAAGGTCACCCGGCACAACGTCGTCCGCCAGCAGAGCTTCTCCGACCGGCTGGTCGCCCTGATGACCCGCTACACCAACCAGAACCTGTCCGCGGCCCAGGTGATCGCCGAACTGGTGGCGATGGCCGTGGAGGTCTCCGCCGACGCCAACCGCGGCCAGCGATTCGCCCCGCCCCTGAGCAGTGACGAACTCGCCTTCTACGACGCGGTCGCGCAGAACGAGTCGGCGGTCACCGAGATGGGCGACGGCGTGCTGGCCGGCATCGCCCGTGACCTGGTCACGTCGCTGCGCCGCGACGTCACCACCGACTGGGTCTCGCGCGACGACGTCCGCGCCAAGCTCCGTTCCACCATCAAGCGCCTGCTGGCCCGGCACGGCTACCCCCCGGACGCCGAGCCCACCGCCACCGAATTGGTGCTGCGCCAGATGGAAACTTTCGCGGAAGAATGGTCTCCCGACGCCTCCCTGGTAGCTACCGCTAGCTTCGTGTCGCCCAAGCCATGCTGATCGTTCCGTCGGCCAGGCCAGCCACCACCGCATACCGCTGCCCCGCGAGCTCACGGGTGCCAGACCAGCGCAGGAATGGCGGCCGGCTAGCCGACGGCCCATCCTCGCTTCCTGATGAGGTATGGCCTTCCATCGGCCGGCCTGTTACGATTCTCGCGGTGTCCAGGTAGTCCTGGATCTTGTCAGCGGAGCGGTGGCCATGATTAGATTGATGCGGCGCTGGGTAGCAATGCTCGTTATGGCCACGATGGTGGCGAGCATGGGTATATTTGCACTGGCCAGCGCGGCGAGCGCGTCTGGGCCTTGCACTTTCCCGGCAGGCGGGGACTGGTTCGCCGTCACCTGCTGGAACTCATCACACCCACTGGTCTCCGAATCCGAGGAATACTCGGTTCCGCTGGCCCCATCAAGCACCGGCAAATCGTCATTTGCCATATGGGGCGGCCTACAGGACGCGGCTGGCAGCACGGTCCTCCAGAATGTCCTCAACTGGAACGGTAATAGCTGGTCTGCCTATCCAGAGTACTACTGGGGCTATGGCAACGGTAACCATAACTACCCGGCTATCCCCGTATATCCGGGGGACACGCTCACGTCCACCATATCCAGCCTCGGCTGCGACAGCGCTGGCCACTGCACCTGGAACCTCACCATTCACGACGTGAACACCGACGGGAACTCATCCAGCGGCGCAATCGGCAGTCAGGTCGTATTCACCCAGCTTCTGGGTGGAGTGCTGGAGGTCCGTTCGGCTTCAGGGTGCGCCTCACTGCCCTACAACGGCCATATCGCCTTCAGGCAGATCGCGGTCACGGACAACCAGTACCCCTTCAACCACCCAGCGGTGCAGTTCGGCAACTCCACCCCGGATCATCAGTGCAGTATGACCGTCTCCTCGACAGCCAGCTCGGCGGACTTCGTCTGGAAGCGTGACTAACGGGACCAGCTCGCCCCACCTCCACCATCTCGCCCCACCTCCACCATTAGGAATCGCCAATGCCTTCTTGGGGCAGGAATGGGCTAGGGCCGCCCGCGTAAGACACGTACAGATGGTCCCGGGCCCGGGTGCAGGCCACGAACAGCACACACCGCTCCCGCTGCAAGTCCTGGGCGTGGGCCACGGCATCCTCGTCCTCGGGCGTGACCGCGGCCGGGCCGGCACCTGGCCCTGCTCCACGCCGATCACCGCCACGGCCTGGAACTCAAGCCCTTTCATGCCATGCATGGTGCCCGCCCGGACCGCCTTCTTGTGCCCCTGGCCACCGAGCGCCGCCGTCGCGATCCCCTCGGCCTGCGGGCCAGCCAGATCAACGGCTGCGCCGTGTGCCTGGACATGCACGCCCGCGCCGCCAGGAAGGCAGGCGAGACCGGCGAGCGCCTCGCCACACTGGCCGCCTGGCGCGAGACCCCGTACTTCACCGAGGCGGAGCGGGCTGCCCTCGCGCTGGCCGAGGCGGGCACGCGCCTCGCGGATCGCGCCGACCCGGTCCCCGACGACCTGTGGCGAGAGGCGGCCAAGCACTACGGCGAGCAGGCTCTGGCCGTCCTGGTCGTCGCCATCGCCGCGATCAACACCTGGAATCGGCTCAACGTCGTCACCGGGCAGGTGCCCGGTGCGTGGACGGCGCAGTGGGTGAGCTGAGAAGGCCCGGCGCACCGGCACCACGGGGGCGCCGGTGCGCCGTGGCCCTTACCCGGTGCGCCGGGCCGTCACGCCGCCTTCCTGGTCAGGAAGAAGAGGCTCGGCCCGAAGGACACCGGCGCCAGCGTGGCCTGCATGGCGTACTCAGCCGCCAGCATGACGCGCTCCGGCATGAGCCGCTTGAGCCCCGGCTGGCGCAGGTTCGACACCGACAGCACCCGCTCGACCTTGAGCCCAGCGGCCCCCAGCCGGCCGACAATGGCACCTGGATGATGATTGACGAACGGGATGCTTCCGTTCCGCTTGTTCACCTCTGACCGGATATCCACGGGAGCCGTGGGAATTTTCTGGCCTTTACTCCAATAACGCACCCGATTGACCGCATGCCCCACATTGGCCGCTTCGATGACGGCGTACCCGCCGGTCTCGACTATCCGGGCGACCTCGGACAGCTCCCGTTGCGGATCGGGCAGGTGATGCAGGACCCGGACCATGACCGCGAGATCCACGCTGGCATCAGCGAAGTCCAGGTGCGCGGCGTCCATGCGGCGCCGTTCGATGCTCGGATGCCGTTCCAGATACCCGCCGGCCACCTCCAGCTGACGCTGGCTGGGGTCGGTCAGGGTGACCTGGTCGGCGTACTCGCTGAGCACCGCGGATAGCCTGCCGTACCCGCCGCCCACGTCCACGGCGTGCCGGAACCGCCGCCCGCGCAGCAGCCGGGACAGGGCCATCACCTCGGCACGGTGCTCGTAGTTGCGCGCCGTCCAGTAACTCCGGTAATCGACATCCGTGTCATAGGACGGGTCAAGTGTGCCAACCGTCTCCTGATCTGGCGTCATGCGACCGGTCCTTCCCCCCGAAGATTCCGATTTGCCGCGATACGGCGGGGTTGATGGTGACTGATTCTCAGCGCATGCCGTAGCCGGCTCTCGCGGTCGCTGATACCCGGCTGCTTTCCAGGCAAAACAAGCCCGTTCCCCAGGAAAGGCAACCCGCCTAAACAACGGTGAGCGCATCGGCGACCGCCAGTACGGCCGGGCGCTTCTCGTCGCGGCGCCAGGACAGCGACCGCGTCCGGAGCATGCCCGGGCCGCGGGCAACCTCCTTGCCTTTGCTTTTGCCCATCCGTCAGGGGCTGAGCCCCCAGAACGGCCCGGCCAGTCCCACGCTGCGCAGGTACTCCGCGGCCTCGGACGGCTCGCTCGTTCCCGGTGGCCGCGAGCCAGTCATCCACACAGCCCCCGGAGCAGAACAACCGCTGGTGCCCGCACGTGCACACCGCGCAGCCGCCCCACCGCAGCGTCTGCCGATCCCGCCATCCTGGCCGACCCCGGACCGGATCCAAGATTCTTTACCGGCGGCCAATCCACAGGCGTTTTCGCCGGCTGCACATCGCGGCCAGCCGCGTGTACTGCCCGTACCGCGTGACCGTCCACAGCGGCCGGCCGCCGGCACACCGGTAATCCACAAGAACGCCGTGGTTATGCACCTTGCGATCCACAGCTGACCGGGACTAACGTGCCGAGTTCACGGGGGCACCCGCGATGATCCGCAGGCCCAATCATGCGCATCTCGGGAGGATTCAGATGTTGTTATACCAATCCTGGCGGGGAACAGGAAGCGAGCAAGTCCGGGGCTTACCGCGCTACTCGCGCTGAACCTGAGCTTTCGCGATTTCCACCACGGCCTCATCCTGGCGCCGGCCTGGCCGGTCCACCGAGAAGTGCACCGATCCCAGCTGAGCACCCTCAGCCCGGACGGCGAGCCACTCGTACGACCTGGCGGGTCGGCCCCCTCAGATGCGGCCGCTGCCGGCGGCGGCGGCCGGCCTGGCCCCGGGCGGCCGCGCCGGTGCCCGGCTGACCAGCAGGCTGGCCTGCCCGGTGAGCCGGTCCACGCTGATCCGCGCTGCCCCTGACCCAGATCGCAGCACCCCGCTGGTGCTCGGCGTCGATGACTCCGCGCTCCGCACAGGGCATGTCTACGGCACGATCCTGGTGGATATCGAGACCCGCCGCCCGGTCGGCATGCTTCCGGGGCGATCCGCGGAGTCGTTCCGCACCTGGCTGGACACCCACCCGGGCGCCAAGATCATCTGCCGGGACCGCGGCGGCTGCTACGCCGAAGGCGCCGCCGAGGCGCGCCGCTGGCCACCCAGGTGGCGACCGGTGCCATCTGTGGCACAACCTGGCCGAAGCGGTCGAGCGGGCTACCACCCGCCACCGCTCCTGCCTGCAAGAACCGGCACCGCAACCTGACCTTGTGGCCCCGGCCGGAGAGGGAGCGCCAGCCCCAGAGACAGGGCTGGCCGCGCGGACCCGGGGCCGGCATGCTGAGGTGCATGCCGCGCTGGCCCGCGGGCTGACCATCACCGAGATCAGCCGCACCTTACGCCTGGAACGCAAGACCGTGCGCCGCTACGCCACCGACGCCACCGACGCCACCGACGCCACCGACGCCACCGCGGACCAGCTGATCACCGGTCCCCGCCTGACCCGCCCGGGACTGCTGGGCCCGCACCAGGCCTACCTGCGCCAGCGCTGGGACGAAGGAATCCGCAGCACCGGACGGCTGCACCAGGAACTACGCGAACGCGGTTACCGCGGCACCCTCCGCACGCTGCGCCGGCTCACCGCCCAGCTCCGCTGCGACACCGCCGCCTCCACGCCGCCGCCACCGCCTCCCGCGAAAAGAGTGGCCAGCTGGATCCTCACCCCACCCGGCAAGCTCGCCGATGACCACCGGGCCGTGCTCACGACGATCACCGGCTTAGCGGCGAGGCGCTTTCTCGCGAACGCTGGCTCGGCACCCGCATGCACACCGACCGTTGGTCGTGGAGTGCATTTGTCGGCTGACGCGGGCAGGGCGGAGCGTTACAGCAGGCGCTTCTTTACGCCTCCAGCTCCAGGACAGACCGCAATGCCATCAAGCCCCTCGCCGTATGGCTCTTCACCGCGCCCCGGGATACCCCCATGGTGGCAGCGATCTCCGACTCAGAAAGATCGGCGTAATACCTCAGGACCACAGCCTCACGCTGCCTTGGCGGCAGCCTGCGTAGCGCGGAGATTACCGCTGACCGCTCCAGGGCCGAAATCGCTCCCTCTTCCGCGCTGGGCATGTCCGGCGCGGGCTCCAGCGCGTACCTGTCCACCACCGCCCGGTGCCGCTGCACTGACCGGGACCGGTTCACCACCGACTGGCGCAGGTAGCTCAGTGCCTTCTCGGTGTCCCCCAGCCCGCGCCACGCCCCGTGCATGGCGATGAACGACTCCTGCACTACGTCCTCCGCGGTGGCGTCGTCACGGACCAGCAGGCGCGCCAGACGCAGGAGTGAGTCATGGTGCGCGGTGTAGATCTCGGTCGCTGCCCGGGCGGCGTCCCATTCTGCCGAAGCCGACCCGGATTCCCGAGTAGACGGCGTTGCCGGATTGTCACCACCGGGCTGTCGTGCTGGAGGGCCGGTGGGAGGCTCAGACGTCATGTCAACTCGTTAATCCCCGGACAGCAGGTAGCGCAGTCAAAGCTGATCGTACCCAGCCGCTAGGAACACCCCTGTCAATATGTCCCACGCATTTCCAACGGCCGAGGGAAACAAGCGTGACACGGTGCTTATCCAGAAGGTTTCCGGCACGTCCATGACGAGCACCTTCACCAGAAGATGTGCCGCATGGGTGAGGTCCCCGGCCTGGGCAGCGGCAGCGACCAGGTTAATGAGCGCCTCAGCCCGGTTCTCCGGGTCAGCGATAGTGCGGGTAAGAGCCTCGGCGCGATCAAGATCCCCAGCCGCAGCGACCGCCGTGACCAAGCCGGTGAGCGCCTGTGCCTGGCGGTAAGCATCGGTAACGGAGCGTGCGAGATCCTCGGCGCGGTCCAGATCTCCGGCCTCGGCGGCGGCAGTGACCAAGCTGGTGAGCGCCCAGGCCCGGCTGGTGGGGTCGTCCATGCTGCGTGCGAGACCCTCGGCGCGGTCCAGATCTCCGGCCTCGGCGGCGGCAGTCACCAAGCCTACGAGCGCCCAGGCCCGGCTGCCTGGGTCGGCGATGGCGCGGGCGAGAGCCTCGGTGTCGGCCGCCAGCCGAGAAGCACGGCCCCGGTCCCCCGCGTCGGCGATCGCCTTGGCGAGGCTGGCCAGCGCCCGGGCCTGGCGAGGGGGGTCGGCGATGGCGCGGGCGAGAGCCTCGGTGTCGGCCGCCAGCCGAGAAGCACGGCCCCGGTCCCCCGCCTCGGCGATCACAGTGACCAGGCGTACGAGCGCTAGGGCCCGAAGGTAGGGCTCGGTGATGCTGCGGGCAAGAAGCTCAGCGCGATCCAGATCGCCAGCCGCAGCCACCGCGGTAACCAAGCTGGTGAGCGCCCAGGCCAGGCGACCAGGGTCGGCGATGGTACGGGCCAGTGCCTCGGCGCGGTCCAGATCCCCAGCCGCAGCCACCGCGGTAACCAGGCCGGTGAGCGCCCAGGCCAGGCGGCGAGGGTCGGCGATGGTACGGGCCAGTGCCTCGGCGCGGTCCAGATCCCCAGCCGCAGCCACCGCGGTAACCAGGCCGGTGAGCGCCCAGGCTTGGCGACCAGGGTCGGCCATCGAGCGGACCAGATCCTCGGCCTCCGCCGCTAGCTGATGGGCACGGCCCCGGTCCGCGGTTCCAGCGACCACCGTGACCAAGCTCGCGAGAGCCTGGGCCTGGCTTCCGCGGTCGAGCATGGTGCGGGCAAGTGCTTCCGCGCGGTCTAGGTCCCCAGCGCTTGCGGCCGCAGTGACCACGCTCATGAGCGCATCGATTCTGTGGGCAGGGTCCGCAACGGTACGGGCGAGGGCCTCGGCGCGGTCCAGATCCCCGGCCCCGGCGGCCGCAGTGACCAGGCCCGTGAGCGCGTCGGCCTGACGGTCGGCGTTGGTGGTAGCGCGGGCGAGGGCCTCGGCCTCGCCAGCCAGCTTATAAGCACGATCCCGGTCCCCAGCCTGGGCGATCGCGGTAGCCAGGCTGGCCAAGGCTCGGGCCCGGCGACCCGGGTCGGCGATCGTCCGGGCCAGAGCCTGCGCGCGATCCAGATCGCTAGCCCCGGTGGCCGCAGTGACCAAGCCGACCAGGGAGCGGGCCTGGCGACCGGGGTCGGCGATGGTACGGGCCAGGGTCTCAGCGCGATCCAGATCCCCAGCCGCAGCGACCGCAGTGACCAATCCCGCCAGGGCCCAGCCCTGGTGGCCAGGATCGGCAATGCTGCGGGCGAGGTCCTCGGCGTAGTCCAGATCCCCAGCCCCAGCGACCGCGGTGGCCAAGCTCGCCAGCGCGGCGGCCCGATGGTCGGGGTCCGCGATGGTGCGGGCGAGAGCTTCCCCGTGGTCCACATCCCCAGCCGCGGCGACGGCGGTAACCAGGCTCGTCAGCGCGGCGGCCTGGTGGTCGGGGTCGGCGATGGTGTTGGCGAGAGCCTCGGCATCGGCCGCCAGCTGGTCAGCGCGGCCCCGGTCCGTGCCGCGGGCGACCACCGTGACCAGGCCGGCCAGAGCATCGGCCTGACCGTTAGGGTCAGCGATCATGTAAGCCAGAGCCTGCGCGCGGTCCACATCCCCAGCCCCAGCGGCGGCCGTGGCCAAGCCCGCCAGCGCCCAGCCCCGCTGGTCGGAGTCGGCAATGGTATGGGCCAGCGCCTGTGCGTAGTCCAGATCCCCAGCCCCAGCGACCGCTCTGACCAAGCCCGCCAGGGCCCGGTCGTGGTTATTAGAGTCGGCGATGGTACGGGCCAGAGCCTGCGCGCGGTCCACATCCCCAGCCCCAGCGACGGCAGTGACCAAGGCCGCAAGCGCCCAGCCCTGGCTATCGGGATCAGCGATGGTACGCGCGAGGGCCTCGGCATCAGCCGCCAGCTTACGAGCGCGGCCCCGGTCCCCGGTTCCAGCGACCGCGGTGACCAAGCCGGTAAGCGCCTCGGCTTGTCGGTCGGGATCGGTGATGCTGCGGGCGACGGCCTCGGCCCGGTCCAGGTCCCCGGACTTGGCGATGGCGATGGCCAGATCAATGAGGGCGTCGGACTGACGGTCCGGGTCGGCGATGGTACGGACGAGGGCCTCAGCGTGGTCAAGACGACCGAGCCGTGCCCACATGACGGCCAGGTCAGCGGGGATGGATTCGTTACGACTGTAGATAGCGACTCGGTAGGCAGCCAGTTCGACCAGAGCCTGGAGGTCCAGGTCCTGTTGATGGGCGATCAGATCTTGAGCCGTCTGGATCTCGGTGAGGGCCGTGTAGTCGCTTCCGGTGACATCGAGCAGGAAGGCATGTCTGTGCGGGTCGCGGGCGAGCGCCGATAGCCGTGTCGCATCGGCAGTGGCTGCCAGCAGGCGCGCGTAGCTGCGGATGGCGTAGCCGGGGGCAGTGCGGGGCCAGCCCGCCCCCGCGTAGGACTCGATCCAGCTGTGCACCTTTTTCCTGTAGCGGGTGAGTTCCTGGCCGAGTTGCTCCTCGGCCGTGACCCGCAAGGTTTCGTGAGCGAACAGGTAGACGCGTGTCATCGGATTCGCCTGGGGATTACCCGGCTCTGCGTAGGCACGCGTGTACAGGCTGCGCCCGAACACGCCGCGCAAAACGGGCTCGAGCTTGTGCGGCGGGGCGCCGGTGAGAGCCGACAGATCTTCCCGGGTCAGGCCGCCCCCCGAGGCTGCGATGTAGCCGACCACATCGATCGCGACCTGATCACCCGCAAGCAGGTCCCGCAGTTCCTGCTTAGCCAGCAACTTGATGTCCTGGGCTACCCGCGACGCCAGCAGGCGACGCGGCGGATAGCAGGCGCGTAGCGGGTGGTCCGCTGGCAGGTCGTCCGGAAGACCGGGATCGAGGCGACTGGTAACGATGAACCGGACGCCGGAGGGGGGGCGGCGAGGAAGCAATGAAGCGATGCTGGGGCGCCCCCGGGGCGGGGTTGCGCCAACCTCGTCCTCATCAAGCCCGTCCACCACGACAACCAGCCGGCGTCCCCGTCCGTCTGCTTCAACGGCTGCCGAGGCCAGCAGGTCCCACCAGGCGCCTGCCCGCGCTCCCGCCACGGCTACGGATCTCCCGCTCGCCGGGTACAGCCCATTGAGTTGTTCGATCATGGCGGTAAGGAACGCGTCACTGTCAGCCTGGCCGATGAGACGGCCGGTAATGAAGAACGAGACAACGTTGACGCCCGCGGGAGGATGCAGTACGAACCACGACGCCAGGGCGCTCTTACCTGCCCACGGGTTAGCCCCCCACCACGCGTATGCATCAGGACCTGCGCAGAAATCCGCCCAGTCCGCCAGCTCGTCCTCACGGCCGATGAGCGCGTCGGGCGCGATGTCGCGAACCTGCGCCAGATACGCCGACCGCACAAAATGCTCAGGCTCATGCGGCACGACATCGGGCAGCCCGTCAACGGACAGGGTCAGCCTGAGCAGCTCCAGCAGCCCGCCGAGATCAGCCGTCGGCAGTTCGTCGTAAGCCCGGTCGATACGACGTGCCGTGAGCCGTCCGGTCCCTTCACTGGTGTGCTGTTCGGCTACGACACCAACGATCCGGCCCGCAGCCAGTACGGGGCCGCCCGACATCCCTTCCCACGGTGACGCCTCTTCGTGTGACGGCTGCCTGGGGGGAGGGTCGTCCAGGTAGACGGCGAGGGTGCCCTGACGGCGGTTGGCGGCCACAGGAGCATGACCGGTCAACTGCTCAAAGTCCCGCACCACCACGCGTCGGTCCGCGTGGGCCGGGTCGGCCCGGAGCTTGAAGCGGGGGAAGCCGAAAGCCTCTACGGAAAGCACGGCTGTGCTGTCACTGATGCGGCCGAATTGCGCCACCTCGACAGTCCGCCCTGCCATTGCGGTCTCCGGGATGATGATCACGGCTAGGTCGGTGGCTTCGTGCCCCGCGGGATCGGCCCACCAGTTCTCGGCTTGAACGTCGATCTGAGCATCTTGCCCGACATCCAGGCGTACCAGGACCGCTGAAGCCCCGGCCACCACGTGCGCCGCGGTGAGCACTCGGTCAGGCGCAATGAGGTACCCCGACCCGAGCGAGCCCTCTTCCCCGCGCCCCCGCTCAACGACGATCTGGGCCACCCGCCAGGGATCGACCGTCACGTCTCACCTCGGATTACACGACCCATCGGGGTTCAATCTTCTCCCTCAACGTGCTTTCCGCCCACCAACGGGGGAACCGGCTTCCCGTCTGGACCCAGTGCCGCCTTCATGTCCAGGGGGGTCAGCACAAGCCTGATCTCCTGGACCGCTTCCCGCGAGATCTTCGCATCCCCCCCGGCCTCGATAACCCAGAAGCGGATCTTGGCTCCTGGCTTGGCCTCCCGGCCGACAGTCACCGTCAACGAAAGCTCAACGGGCCCGAGCTCGAAACGCAGCCGCTCACCTTCGGCGTCATCCATTGCCTCATTCAGTTCCGCGCGCAACTGCCGCACTACCGAGGCAAGCTCCAGTCCACCCACACCTGCCACCCCACCAACAGCCTCTTTTACAGCCAGCTGATCCCGCCACAGCGGCCTGTGATCAAGATTCTGCTCCGGTCTCTGGAGTTCCCGCCGCTGCCGAATCTTGCTCTACCACCTCGATAAGGTCCGCGCCAGCGAGACGTGGCCTCACGCCCCTGACGCCTGTCTTGAATCGCCCAGGGTTTCATGGAGACTCCGAACTGACCAGAGGATGGAGTCATGCCAGCACCACGGAAGTATCCGGATGAGCTGCGGGAGCGGGCGATCCGCTTCGTGCTCGACATCGAAGAGGCGACGGGCAACATCACGGCGGCGTGCCACCGCCGCGGACGATCCGCCCGGCGGCTGACAGCAGCCGTAGCCGCAGGCGCTTGGGTTCTCCCAGCGGCAGGCGGTGCCGGTGAGGGCGAGCATCGCCATCCAGGCCAGGAGCTCGCAGGCTAGGGCGACGATCTGGCACCAGATCTGGTTCTGGTCGTATCCGTGCAGGGGCAGGTTCCGCAGGCCGGTGTCCTTAGCATTGCGGATCCGGTCCTCGCAGCAAGCCCGGCGGCGGTGCCGTGGCTCCAGGTCAGCGAGCTGCCCGTGCCGGGTGCTGGTGGCGAAGGCGGTGAACCGGCGCCCGTCAATGTCGGTGAACCGCAGCTGCGCGCCGGGATGCGGGCGTTCCTTGCGGACGATGACCCGCATCCCTTTCGGCCAGATGGACAGAACAGTATTCTGCATCTGAAAAGTGCCTTCGGCTGAGTACGGACCGGACCTTCGACAAGCCCTATCCTCCCAGCTCAAAGGCACTTTTGCGTGAACGACCCGGCTCAGCTATAACCCAGCCGTCCGCCGAGACCAGACCACATCCAGGCCGCCGAGAACCGGACGCAGATAGGCTCATTCGACCTGTGCCGACTGAATACCTGGCCGAACCTGGGCCGGCGAGAGTCTGGCCGGCTCACGGCGGTACCACAATTCTCTGCTTCACTGCAGCGGCGGCTCAGCTCGCTGACGCCAGGGTGGCGGCGACGGCTTCGGGATCTGCGCAGCCGACGATCCACTCATTCCAGGGGGCACCCTCCAAGCGCACCCTCACGCCGCGGGGCGTGTCGCCGTGGACTGCGACGAACACCTTCTCGTCATGGCCGCGGACAGTGGCCACAGTGGCGACGCCGGGGACGCGCATCCCGACCTTGAACCCGACCCCGATCCCGGTCCAGCCGTGAGCGTCGTCGAGCACCTCGACGTCGCGAAGCGCCGACAGCGGCACACGAAGGTCGCCGTGAACCGCCTCGGCCTTCTCCGCACCCGAGAGGTGCAGCACCAGTTCGCCGCCTTCCAGCTGCAGCTCTGCCATACCAGACTCCTCGCCGCCGAGTTGCGACCTCGTTTCTACACCTTCCAGCTCGCCGCCGAAGCACCTGGAAAGTACCTTTCGGACTGGTGCGGACGGACCTTAGCTGATCCCAATCCTCCCAGTTCAAAGCCTACTCTTACGTGATGGACCGGCCTTCAGGCCTCATCCAGACGAAGGGCCCAGGTTAACGTGGCCGGCCAGCTGGTACGGCCAGCGCGGCCACTCCCGCGACGCCCGCGGCCACCGCCAGCGCCCACCCGGAAAACGCCAGCACCACGGCCACCGCTACCACCGCGACCACGGCACAGCGCCGCGCCGCGCCCCGCAGCACCCGCGCCGCCGAGACCGTGCAGCCCAGGTAGACGGCCAGGAACAGCGTCGTCGGCAGCCCCACCAGCTGGGTCGGCGACACCACGCGCAGCCCGTACAGCCCGATCAGCAGCACGCCGATCGCCGCGGTCAGCGCGAGAAACGGCCGCGCCGACCGCGCCCCCACCCTTTTTCCATAACGGCCCGCCAGGTCCACTGCCATCGACGCGGCACCGGAGAGATAGGCGTTGGTCGCCCCGAGCGTCAGCACCATCGGCGGCCACCGCCGCCGCGGCCCGGCCGTACGACCCGATCGCCCGGACGAGAAGCGCCGCCAGCGGCACGTCGGTGGCCGCCCCGCGGCCCAGCACCGCGATGGTCGCCACCGCCAGCCCGAGGTAGATGACCGTGGTCACCGCGAACGCCGCCCCGATGACCCGCGGCAGCTGCCGTCCGGGCTCGCGGAAGCGCCGGGTCAGCGGGGCGACCGCCTCCCACCCGACGAACGAGAGCATCAGCGTCGCCGCCGCATGCCCGATCGCGGCCCAGCCGTGCGGCGCGAACGGCGCCCAGTTGCTGACCCGCGCCGCCGGCGCCGACCCGGCCACCGCGACCACGATGATGACCACTAGCAGCCCAACCAGCACCAGCTGAGCGCCCGCCGAAGCGCGCAGCCCACCGAGCGCGAGACCGAGCACGACGAGCAGGATGACCGCGCCCACCGCGCACCGCACCGCCAGGCCGCCCCCGGTCAGGCTGGTCACGTACCCCGCGCCGATCAGGCAGACGACCGGCGCGCCGAGCGCCACCCCGGCCAGGAAGCACACGCTGGCCGCCGTCCCGGCCCGGCCACCCAGCCCTGCGGCGGTGTAGTCGGCCACCCCGTTGGCCCGGGGATGCGCCCGGCCCAGCGCCGAGAACACCACCGCGAACAGGGCGGACAGCGCGAGCAGCCCCAGCCAGGCGAGCACCGACGCCGGCCCGGCCTCGGCGGCGGCCAGCCCCGGCAGCAGGAGCAGCCCGGGGCCGAGCAGCGCCCCGATGTACAGCGTGGCGCCCCGGGTGACCGACAGCGGCGCCGGTCCGAGGGCCAGAGCAGGGGCGGCCGCGGTGGAGGCGGCGACGGCTGGTGCGGACCCGGGCGGCGCGCCAACCGCGCGGTCCGTTCCCGGCAGGCAGAGCGGTTCGGAGGACATGCCCCCCAGCCTGCCCGGAACCGGCTCGCACGCGATGGCAAATATGCTGCCGCTACCGCTAGGTCGCGCAATGATGTTCTGCTAATCTGCCGAGATGCGACCAGATATGACGCACCACGCGCCAGACCGCGTCGATCGTGCCATCGTCGCCCGGCTCCAGGCCGACGGCCGCATCCCGAACGTCGATCTGGCCGACGCCATCTCGCTGTCCCCGTCGGCGTGCCTGCGCCGGGTGAAGGCCCTGGAGGGCAGCGGCATCATCGCCGGCTACCGGGCCGAAGTCGACCGGCCGCGGGCTGGCCTGGGACTGACCGTGTTCATCGAGCTCCAGGTCGAAGGGCACTCGCGGGAGACGGCGGCGCGGATCGAGCAGGCCCTGACCGCCATCCCGGCCGTCGTGGCCTGCTACGTCATCTCCGGCACCGCCGACTTCTTCATCGAGGCGGCCGTGCCCGACCTGGCCAGCTACGAGCAACTGCTGCTCGACCAGATCCTGGCCATCCCCTCGGTCACCAACGCCCGCAGCACCTTCGTCATCCGCACCGTCCTGGAACGCGGTCCCCTCCCCCTCGACCACTGGGCCTGATCGCACCGGGCCCGGTCCGCCGCGACGAGAGTGATCAGCTGGCCGTCATCTTGCTGGCCGCCTCGGCCAGCCGGGCCGCCAGAACCGCCGCCCCAGGTCTGTCAACCTCGAAGCTGAGACGTCCCCCGCCTTCGAGCGGAAGGAGCGCAACAACTCGCTGACCGCGCGCAAACGCCTCCACCGGGCCCGCGCTGGTCCTCGGTTTGAGCGTAGCCACGACAGCGGGTTCTGCCATCGAGGATCCGCCCGGCCAGAGCGGGTCGCCCGAGGATGCCACCCGGGCGGGGACGCCGGCCGTACCCGCGGCTGGCTCACGGCTCCCGGGGTGTGCCGGCGATGCGATCTTTTCGGCAATCAGGTCCAGCAGCTCTGCGGCGGAGGTGGTGCGCAGGTCAACATAGGCGACGGTGTCCCGGAGCCCGGGAATCTCCGTGTCATCAAAACGAGCGGGCAGAATATACTCAGACTTTTCTCTTAAAGCCCTTGCCTGGGCACTTCGCCGCTCATGGTTGGTCCATACCTTATCGGCATATTCTTTCGACGCGAAGATTATGCAGTAGCGGGCTGAACGCCGGTAGATCCGGTCGAGGTGCTCGTTCAGGTCCTTGCCCCACAGAGTGGCCCTCTCATAGCCATCATAGAAAACCTTGACGCCACGAGCGCGCAATCCTTCTGCGATCTGCTGCACATACTGGCGCTGTTCATCCGCAAACGAGAGGCATACGTCATACTCGTATGAGCCGTCCTGGGGAGTCACCGCTCCAGGCTAGGGCGTTGCGCGGTGTTTGTCACGAACCGCCACCAGGACCGGGCCGGCCCCGGCGCGTTCACCACAGCAGCCCATCACGGTGCCCATCGCGGTGCCCACCGCCGCCCGGAGGCCGCCCTGGATCCGGGCCGGGCCGGCGACAGCAGCCGGGGCCAGCCGGCCAGTAACCGCAGGTCCAGCGGGCGCAGTGCACGTCCTTGCCAACCGAACGCCAGGCTGAGGGGGCCTGGAGTAAGTTACGCCTGTTGGGCGCGCCGGCTTACCGGTCCCACCGAGCACAGCGCTGGCTCTACTATCACCACACTCGACCCGGACCGGGAGTGCGGTCCGCTGGCTGGAGGTCTAGTGACCGAGGATATTGACATCATGACGGATTTGCTTGATCTTACGCGGGTGACCATGGGCGAGCTCAGGTCACTAGATCACCCTATCCTGGATGAGGCGCTGCAACGTGTTGCCGAGGAGGCGAAGACTTCCGTTGAATCCACCGCCGGATTCCAGGCGGCCATCTAATGAGGCCTGGCCGGCCGCCGGGTTTGACATTGAAGAAGTACGCGCAACGGGCTGGGCAGCCCATCCTTTCCAGCAATTTATTCTCAAGCTGCACAGCCGGTGTAACCTATCGTGCACATACTGCTACGTCTATCACATGGCCGACCAGAGCTGGGCCCGCAAGCCTAGGGCAATGTCACTGGAGACGGCCCGCCAGGCCGCGCGTCGCATCGCCGAGCATGCGGCCGAGCACCACCTTTCCGACGTCGAGATCATCCTGCACGGCGGGGAGCCCTTGTTGTGCGGCGCGGCGGCGCTCAACGACATTATCCAGTGTGTGCGCGCGGCACTTCCGCATGAGACGACCGCGTCTGTGCGCCTGCAGACCAACGGCACACTGCTGAATCCGGATATTCTCGACACATTACTGCGGAACGACGTCAGGGTAGGCGTCAGCTTCGACGGCACCCGCGCAACACACGATGCCCGCCGGATTCATGCCAACGGCCGCGGAAGCCATTCTGAAGTCGTCAGCGCGCTCGGCCTGCTCAGGAACGAGCCATACGTGCCCATTTTCTCCGGCATCCTGTGCACCATCGACGTGGCCGCCGACCCGGTAGCGACCTACGAGTCACTCATCGGATTCTCCCCACCCAGAATAGATTTCCTGCTGCCCCACGCCAACTGGTCATCGCCACCCCCCGGCATCGGCACGGAGCGCTATGGGCAATGGCTCGCCACCGCCTTCGACCGCTGGTATGCCAGCCGACCCAAGGAGACGCGGGTCAGGCTTTTCGAGGAGATCATCCACCTCCTCCTCGGAGGCCAGCGCAGCAGCAGCGAAGCCATAGGCCTCAGCCCGGTAGCGCTCATCGTGGTGGACACCGACGGCTCGCTTGAGCAGGTGGACACGCTGAAATCCGCATTTCCCGGCGCACCTGAAATGAACATGAACGTGTTCGCGAACACGTTCAGCGACGCGCTCGCTCACCCCTCTATCCTGGCCCGCCAGATAGGGCTCGCCGCGCTTCCCGATGACTGCCGGAACTGCCCTGTCCACAACGTCTGCGGAGGCGGCTACTTCCCGCATCGTTATCGCGCTGGCGGCGGCTTCCGTAACCCGTCGGTATACTCTGCTGACCTGCGGTACCTGATCATGCACATTGGCCGCCGCATCCACCAGGACCTGTTGCAGCATGCCTACCAGTGAACGCCACCGGCTCTCCGCATCAGACTTCACCGAGCTCGCGGCCGGTCTAGGCACCGCGGCCACCATTGCCGCCCTGCGGGCGGCTCAGTTCAGCCGCCGGATGGTCATCTTGCGGGCCCTGATAGACGCCGCCCGGTCCACTGCCCGAGCTGACATGGCCGGCTTCTACGCTGCCCTGGACCTGCTGGACGCGGCCCAGGACCAGAACCGCGAGGCTGTCATGGCGGTTCTCCAGTATCCCTTCGTCGGCTCCTGGGCCGCGTATTGCCTGCGGCTCGTCCAGGACCCCCGCGCCGACAGCAGGCGCGATATCAGCCATATTTCCTGCATAGCCGCGGCCGCCGCGATCCGGGCGGGCGTCTCCTTCTGCATCGAAGTTCCGGTCCGCGATGGCGCTGTGCATTTCCCGACGCTGGGGCGCCGGAGAGTCCGCGCCGGGAACACAGCGCTCGTCCAGGGCGGCTCTGGCGACACGACCGTCAATGGTACCGCTTTGACCACCGGACCGGACTGGGACCAGCTACGTTATTGTTCGGCGGCCTCCCGCGGCCAATCCCTGACGGTCACCCTAGACGACCTCGATCCTTTCCGGGGCACCAAGGCATTCCCGCTGGCGTCCCGCCTCGACCATGCGGCCGCCCGCTCATGGCAACTCGCCTTCGAGGGCGCCTGGGGCATTATTGCCCGCCACCATCAGCAGTACTCCGGCGCGGTCAGCGCGGGCCTGCTGTCCATTGTCCCGCTCATGGCCAGGAGACCGAACCGGGGGATGAACGCCACCGCGCGTGAGTCTTTCGGGGCCAGCGCTATGAGCCTGGTCAGCGATCCGGCAGTTTTTGCGAGCGCCATCATTCATGAGTTCCAGCATTTGAAGCTGCATGCCATACTGGACCTGGTGGATCTGTACCGGCCGGATGAGGGACTGTATTACGCTCCCTGGCGCCAGGATCCGCGTCCGCTCGGCGGGCTTCTCCACGGCGCCTACGCCTACCTGGGCGTAACTGACTTCTGGCGCGTTCAGCGCGCGGTTCCTGGCACGCCGCACGCACCGTATGCCGAGGTAGAATTTGCCCGGTGGTCCGACCGGGTGCGCCTGGTGATCGATACTCTGTTGTGTTCCGGAAGTCTTACCAAGGCCGGTGTGCAATTCGTTCACGGCATGCAGGAACGGCAGAGGCAATGGAGCAGGGACGTCGCGGGCGAACCCAGCCGGCTCGCCCAGCTCGCCTCATTGGATCACCATATCACCTGGCGACTGCGGAACGCGGTTCCGGACGCAGCGACAATCGGGCGGCTGACGGATGAATGGCTGGCAGGCGAATCAGCGCCGCAGCAGTCTCCGGCGGCTCCGGAACTGGCCGCAGGCCAGAACGAATTGGGGGAGAGTACCCGGCTGGACTTGATGCACCTGAAGCTCAGGGATCCCGGTGCCTGCGATCAGCCCGCCGGGCTGCCCAGCTACGGGATTGATGCCACGGCGGCTGACCTGGCCTTTGCCAGCGGAGACTTCACCGCTGCGGCGTTGACCTACGGCACAACCATAAGAGCAGATCCGCGGAACATGGCGGCCTGGGCGGGACTTGCGCTCGCGCTCCATGCCACTGACGCCGGCCAGCCCATCTTCGCCCTGGTCAGCCGACCGGAACTGGTCTACGGTCTGCATAACGAGATCGTGGCCCGGACGGGCCAGGCTCCCGATCCTGTGCTGCTCTCGGCCTGGCTGGCCCCGGCCGTCCCGGCCGGCCCCGGCCGGTAGCTGGCCCCCCGCGGGTCAGCGATCCGGAACCTCCAGTTCGTCTTCCACGAAGACACCCGCCTCGGCCAGCGCAACCTCCGGATGGGTGGCTCCGAGGTCTCTCCGCAGCGGCTCGAGGGCGGCCTCCCTCTTCCGGCTCGCTGCCTCGGCGTCACCGAGTTCGTCCAGCACACGAGCCAGGTTCGTGACATAGAAGAGCGTGCGAGGGTGGCTGGCTCCCCTGACGTTTTCTGACCTGATTACCACGTCGTCAAGGATCACCCTGGCCGCTGCCGCATCACCGAGCAACGCGTGGTCCAGCGCGAGACTGACATCACTGCTGGTGGTCCGGCGCCGTTGCGGCCCGAACTCCGCACGGAACCGCTCGTTGACCCGCCGGTCCACGGCGTAGGCGGTCTCCAGGTCATTGACCGCCCGCAGCTGAATCGCATAGTTATGCTCAGCTGTCGTAATCAGAATATGCTCGGCACCGTAAGTGGCAGGTGATGCCTCAACCACCCGTTCCGCCAGATCGATGGCACGTTCGTTATCGCCAAGCAACCGCAGCACCTCGGCCAGGACGGTCATGACCCACAGGGTGTAGTTATGCGTCTCCCCCAGGCGCCTGAGATTCAGCTCATAACAGGCTTCTGCCTCTGTCTTAGCATCCTGGAGCCGGCCCATCCGCCTGAGTGTCGCGGCATAGTCCGTCCGCAGCCTGACCACCTCCGGATGATCCAGGTCCAGGAGCTGCGTACTATGGTCAATTGCATCTTCAAGATGTTTCGCCGACTGCTCATACCTTCCTAGGAACCGCAGGTCCCGTCCGACCGCGCCAGCTGAGGACCACGTT
This sequence comes from uncultured Actinomycetes bacterium, assembly GCA_963837515.1. Classification (GTDB taxonomy): domain Bacteria; phylum Actinomycetota; class Actinomycetes; order Streptosporangiales; family Streptosporangiaceae; genus RYN-230. The sequence goes on along the minus strand of CAWINT010000002.1, from coordinate 209,398 downwards.
TCCCAGCGGCGCTCGCCAAGGGCTCGCCTACGCCGCTGGAGAGTCTGCATATCCTGATCGTAAGCTTGCTGGAAGCGACCATTCAAGCGATAATCGACGGCGAGATTATGCGACGAACGCAGGGTGTTCTCGTCATCTTCGCCAAAAACTCGCTGATGCTTCTCAAAGAGACCTTCGTCAAGATCCAGTGCCTTTTCGTAAGTGCCGATGATACGCAGGTCACACGCATAGCTGTTTGCCGTGACGAGGGTGTGCTCATGTTCCTCGCCGAGTGCCCGCCTGGCCCGCTCGTAAGTATCCTCGTTGAGGACTCGCGCCTGCTGGACGAACCCCAGTTCCCGCAGGGCTATCCCGAGGAAACGGCGCGCGACGAGCGTCTGCTCGTCCGCTTCGTCGGAGGATGCGCGCCAGGCCCGCACCGCTTCTTCCGCCAGCTCACGGCTGCCCCGCTGATCACCCTGGTTATAGAGAAAGCGGATCTGGTCGAGAACGACGTTCCTGGCCCCCCGGTCCTCAGCCTGAATGATCCCGGAAGCACGAAGGTGGCGGCTGATGCTGGACAGCATTTCCCAGTTCCTGGGATCGTCTGGGCGCCCAGGGTTGGCCACGATGAGCAGCTTCCAGACCAGCCGGACCATCTCGAGCTGCTTCTCCGGGCTGAGACGTTCCCGGAGCACAGCTTGCACGAGACGGTGTTCCGTCAGAGTCTCCTGAGCCTGGTCCGCATTGAGCAGCGCGTAACGGCCCACCTGGCGGACCGCACGATGGAAATGGACGTCGTCTTGCAGCATGCTGGCCAGATCCGGGGGCAGGTCGCTGGCGTGCCGGAAGGCCCAGAGCAGCCGGTACGGGATGGGCTCGGGTCCCAGGAAGGCACAGAGCTGCACCAGCGCCGCCGCCTCCGGGGACCGGCTTTCCAGATCCTCGCAGGCCAGGCTCCACGCCGCGACGACGCTCTGCGGATATCCCTGGGGCGGGTTCTCAGCCAGCAGGAGGGACATCCGCTTATCCAGCAGAGCAAGGTAGCGATCCGCCGGCATGCCACTGTCCGCCTGCCAGGCGGCGGCCTGTTCCACCGCCAGCGGCAGGTCGCCGAGCCGGTCCGCCAGCCGGTCCGCGTCCTCCTCATTGATCGCGCTGTTACGTTGCCTGATCAGGCTGATGCTCTCGGCGCGGGTGAACGTGGGTACCTCAAATGTATGAGCGATCTCCCGCCACGCTTGGTTCCTGGACGTGATGAGTATGTGGCCGCCGCGTTGCGGGAGGTAGCGGCGGACCTCTTCGGGGTCACCAGCGTTATCCACGACCACGAGCCACCGGCGGTAGGGCTGCTGGCGCCGCAGGGCATCGCATACCGCCATCAAGGTGCGCTCCAGATCGCCGCCGCCGGCCGGGATGTCCAGATCAGGCGCAAGCTTGGCGAGATCTGAGCGCATCTGCAGCGGAACTTCTCCGGAGACCCAGCAGACCAGATCATAATCAGCGGAAAAACGGTAGACATATTCGAGCGCGATCTGCGTTTTTCCCACGCCGCCCAGCCCATGCAGCGCGATCGGCACCAGCACGGCCATTCCGGCGCTAAGCTGACTACGGAGGCTCAGGAGAAATTCCTCGCGCCCGGTGAAATTTAGGTTCTTGGAGGGTACCCCACGCCATAGTACCGGGTGCGAGGCAGGGGTGATCGGGTCAGCAGAGTCAGGCACGGTTACCTCGCCTCCGTGGACAATCGGTGCGGATGATGCGCTCGCGGAACTCTGCTCAGCGGAATCAATTGTCCGCCCCACGCCGGCCAGGGCAGGTATGCGGGCGCCGGCCGGCGCCTTGGCAATCTCGTCCGCGATAGCGCGATAGCGGCCACCCACGGATCGCAGCACGGTGAGGGCGACAGCGGCGAAGGGTTCGGTGAGCTGTCCCTGGACAGCCGGGTCTGCCTGGGTGGCCTCGTCCGTGACGGTGGCGAACAGGGCGGGAAACTCTAAAGGCGAGCCAATCCGCTGGCCAATGTACTCGGACACGGCCCGGAAGACCCGCAACGCTTCGGCTCGCCGCAGGCCAGACAGCAGGATCTCGCGTACCCCGGGGTAGAACTCGAATTCGACCGTGCCCTGCCCGGGCTGGGCCACGCGGCAGAGCAGCCCGCTGAGGAAAACCTCCGCGAGATGGTCCGTAGCCGACTCCGGCAGCATGACGTGCTGCACCAGCCGCATCACCGGAAGGCTCAGCGGTGCAGCGGCGAGATAGCTGGCCAGCCGCAGGGCCAGCGGAGAGGCGACGGCCCGGAAGAGCGTGACCCGGTCGCTCGGCGTGACTGGATCGTGCCGCTGAATAGCCATGGGCGTGGACCGGGTGAATGTGGCCATCCCGGAAATCGGCGGGCCGCCTGCCAGCATGGCCGCCCACGGGCCGAGCCAGCGGGAGCTGAACTCAAGAACAGGAACGGGCAGGCCGTCCGCTCCCGTTTCCCATTGACTGCCGCGTGGCTTTATTGCCAGGCGGAGCCGGGAACGTGTGCCCGGTTCGGCACTCATCTGCACAGGGGCAAACGAGAGCCCGCATCCGCCCCACAATCGTTGTGGCAGCATATGGACGATCGCCACGGGAACGGACTTCGCCAGCCGCTCCAGTGATGGCAAGACATTACCCTCGGTCCACCCGCGCCCAACGCAATCGCTGAGGAACAGCACAAGGGAGCCGCCGGCCGGGCTGACAGCGCCTCCCGGGATACCTGAGAGTTTATCTGTGTTCACAGTGACAACGTGGATCCTGCGGAATGCGGCCAGCTGAGTAAGCAACCCCTGGAATTCACTGATGCTGCGCTGCCAAACTACCATCGAGGCACTCTTGTCAATGATTAGGATCAGCTCAAGCCAGCGCTCCGGTTCGGGCAGCAGCTCGGGCACCCACAGGCCAGTATCGGCAATACGGTTCGCGGTGGCGATCTCGTCGACGATGCCGTAGGTCGCCGAGTCGATGCGGGCGCGCAGCGGGCGCAACGCCCGGGTTATGGCAGCTGAATCCCTGATCGCCGGGACCGCCGGCGTCCCAGCCACCGTCCCAGCCGTGGCGTCCCGGCCGGTCCCTGCACCCGCCCCGGCTGTGGTCAGATGCATGGTCGCGCTGGGGGTACCGTCCGGGCTGTCCGCGCGCTTGGCGCCTGGTGCGATCCTGAGCTGGGGCTGGGCCGGTGCGAACGGCGGTATGGGCGGCACGGTGGCCGGCCTGGGGGTCCGCGGCACCGGGCCGGTCGGCTCCGGGAGACGCTCGGCCAGCCACAGGGCATCGGCAAGCTCAGCGGCATCGACGGGTTCTTCCGCCGCCGCCAGGATCCGCAGCAGCCGGCCGATCATTCCGGCACCGCCGAGTCCAGCGGCCGCATCAGCCGGTTCAGCAGCCGTTCGCGGGGTTCGCCCAGCGGACGGGATCCGGAGGTGGCCAGGTAGATGGCGTTGAGCAGCTGATCAGTGGCCAGGTTGCCCTGCTCTCTGCGGAGCAGGAACTCCTCGATGGTCTCCGTGCAGCGCTCGACTGCCTCCGGCCCGAGTTGCGCGGTCACGATGCTGACCAACCCCTCCCTGTCCGGCGGCTGGATGTCCAGCCGGATGCAGCGGCGCAGAAACGCTGGCGGAAACTGACGCTCACCGTTGCTTGTGACTACCACGAACGGGAAGGCTCTGCAGTTCACCCGACCGTCACTGATCGGTACCCTGGCGGCCGAGTCAGCCGTTATTACGCTGAACGTCGCCTGCTGGTCGCCCAGGCGCGCCAATTCGGGGATCTCGTAGCGTCCTTCCTCGAAAACGTTCAGAAGATCGTTAGGCAGGTCGATGTCGCTCTTGTCGAGCTCATCGATCAGCAGCACCCGCGGCCGGGCCCAGGGGAGCAGCGCGGTGCCCAGCGCTCCCAGCCGGACGTAGCGGCCCACGTCGGTCGGTTCCGGTGGTTCGCCGGGACGGGCCACCGCCTGGCGGATCCCTGCTTCCTGCAGGCGGCCGATGGCGTCGTACTGGTACAGACCTTCGGCCAGGGTGGAGCGACTGCTGATCGGCCAGTAGAGAACCGGCCCGAGCTGCAGCTCGTAGGCGACGCTGTAGGCCAGGGTCGACTTGCCCGTTCCCGGTTTCCCCGTGACGAGGAGCGGCCGGCGGAGGAAAAGCGCGGCGTTGACCGCCTCGATGACCTCCTCGTCCGGCCGGTAGCGGGATTCTCCCTGGCCCAGCCGTCGGCGAAGGTCAGTGTCCTCACCAAGCTCGTGGGTGACGACCGGCCCACCATCAAATTGCCGCCATGGCGGCGGGTCTGGCAATTGATCTATCTGGGTATGCGGGACCCCGTCGCCGCGGTAAATCGGCCAAGAATTATCTGTTGTAACCATGCATTTCCTTACGGGACGGGAGCTCGGTGCCGGGTGACCAGGCCTGACGGCCGATCAGCAACATCCCAGATCAATGTCACGTGGGCGCCGACTGGCGGGTCCGCAGAACGGACGTAAGCTTCGCGGAGCTGTTGGACGAGGCCGGGCAGTTCAGCAATATTTTGCTGCGCGAAGTGCGAGTGCAGCCGTGCGGTGAGGTAGACAGCATGAGATTCGTCGCGGCACCAGATGATCACTGGTACTCCGGTGGCAATCCCGATGGAGACAGCATCCCGGCCCAGCCACCGTGGCAGTTTGGGCGGGCGCGTCAGGGCCAAGCACAGCACACGCTCATCGGTCAGGTCATTGTATAGCTTCCCCATTCCGGACTCATCAGCTGGGTCCATCCAGTAGGTTTTCGCTTCTTCGTGCCCCAGCAGAACGCTCTTCCGGCGCCACTGAAAGTGACTTCGTTTCAGCTGCCGCCGGTCGGCGCTGCGTACCACCACGAGATGATCGATGCAGACGGGATGTGCGACCACATCCGTCTGGATCGGCCATTGATCAACGGCATGACCAAGGAGTTCGAGCGGCAGCACGAATTCGATCACGACGTCTTCCAATTCCACGGACGCAGCGTCCCATACGCCAGAAAGGACGTACTCGAAAATGGGCGGCACATCGCCTATGGCCAGCGGCCTTGGGCTGTCGTACAGAACCTGCCCGAGCGGCATCCGATTAGCTCCACCGCCGTGGCGCAGCGTTATACGAGTGATGTAACGATGGTCGTCGGGGCCATCAGGGGTCAGCTCGGTCACCACATACCCGGTCACGGGCCCGGACGGGGGCGGCGGGCTTGAGATACGCAGCCGGGTTATTTCGTAGTGTGGGATGAATTCATGCCCTGAAAAAGAATCCACCCAGGACCAGAGGCCAGCAGCCATGGGCTGCCCGAGCATCCTGGACAGCTCTTCCAGGAACTGCACCAGCGGAGGCAGCCCATCTGACCCCGCGGTCGCCGACTCCAGAGCCCGGACGACCGAGACGAGGCTGGACGGATCGATATTCGCCGGCCTCAGCGGCCCCGTCGCCATACGGTAACAGCGCATCACCATCTCTGCGGTGATCTCATTTTCCAGGGAACCGAGAAGCTCGTACAGCCGGTTGCGGTCTGCGGGCGTGAGCAACGGGGCCGGGTCCACCTGCTCAACTGCCCGGGCTACCGCCTCGACGAGGGGCCCTTCGGAGTCGGCCGAATACCGGCGCACCAGCCCGACCAGTTCGTGCAAGGCACCAGGATGCCCGAGGCACGCATGGAGGATGCCCGCCGTATCGATGCGATCCCGCTGCTGCCGTCTTACCCGGAGCCGCCCGCCGAACAGGCGTTCCAGCGCACCGGCGAGAAGAGCCCGGCTGCTGGGGTCTGCCATCACGCCCAGGGCGCTGAACATCCCGATAAGCCGCTCCCAGTCACCAGACGGCGGGGCGGTGGCCGCCTGCTCCGCTGGCGACGGCCTCGTGGGCGGTCGCCGCAGGCCCGGCTCGTCGGGCTGGATTAAGCCTTCCAGTCCCGGCCAGTAGCTGGCGATTACCTCGACTGGGACCATCCATGCGGCCCGGTCCTGCGCGGTGCGGTCCGCATCGACCACGCAGCCAACGACGGCCTCTTTGTCCTCGTCCCAGACGCCTGCGCCGTCGAACCCTTTCTGGATCCGCCGTCCGGCCTGGCTCAGGCCATCCATCCGGATCCACTGCTCAGGGGAGCCGATGTGGTGGACCAGTCTGGCCCGGGCGGTCACACCGGAGCCGCAGCCAGGGGGATGGCCTATTACCGATATCATCCGGCGGTCTGGATCACCGGCTCGGCGCAGCGGTGCGGGAGTAGCTCCCGCGACCTCGTCGCCGGTCACCTCCATAACGGCCACGCCGGCCAGCCCGTCGCGTCCTGGCAGCCACCCGCCGGCAGTTACCCGGGCGAGGCGTATTCCAGGATCCGCCGACCATGGGAAATCGATCTCCAGGCTCTGGGCCGGTGGCTCGCTGCTGTCCTCCATCCGGAGTGCTTCAATGACGACATCCGTGCACGTCACGATGCGCCGTGCCGCGACGAGAATCCCCGCGCCGACCACTTCCGTGCGTCCTGAGTTCCAAATTCTGGCGTGCCAGGTACGTTCAGTGGCCACTCGTGGTCTCCACTACGTGCCGCCCAGGCTGGCGCCGGTACGGAATCCGGGAACCGATAGCGGGCCACGCGAGGGTGCCGGGCCCCGCCACCACGGGCGGATCATCGCCCATGTCGAAGCGGACCAGTTCCACCAGACGCCCCCCTCGCTGACACCGTCATACTGCATCACGCCACGCAATGCAATGCTTACCGCATGAGCGGGCGGCACGGCACCAGCACCCGGGCGGGGCCGTGCTGGAGCCCGCCCCCAGTCCCGCCCGTGCGGGCCTGGCGGCCGGCGGGTCACTTGCCCGCGGCCACGGCCTTCAGCTCGTCCAGCGACTCCTGCATGAGCTGCCGCAGGTCGCGCTCATTCCCCTCGCCGACCCAGCGTTCGAACGAGACCCGGAAAACCGCGGTCCCGGCCTCGGCGGTCAGGCTGGCGGCGGGTTCGGGCACGCCGCGGCCGCGCAGCGCGCCGGCCAGCGCCGCGGCCAGCGAGGCCATCTTGATCAGCTCGCGTTCCTGCAGCGCGGTGTTGGCCGTTATCACGGCCTGGCGCTGCCGGGCGTACTCCCGGGGCGGCAGGAATTCGGCCACGGCGTCGAGCCCCGCGGCCATCGCGTCAATCGGCGCGGCAGACTCCGGCGCGGCGGCCACGGCCCGCACGAACAGGTCCTGCAGCGCTTCCGAGCCCGCGAACAGCACCTCGCGCTTATCGCCGAAGTGCCGGAAGAACGTCCGCTCGGTCAGCCCGGCCCGCTGGGCGATCCCGGCCACCGTGGTCTGCTCGAACCCGCGCTCGGCGAACAGCTCGAGAGCGGCCAGCCGCAGCCGGCCGCGCGCGTTCGGTTCCCACCGGCCCATCCCAGGATCATATGTGATGACAGCCACTGACGTCGGGGTGGCTATGATGATGACAGCGACTGACATCAAGTGCTATGGTGATGACAGTAACTGACATCGGATGGCCCGGGGGCCACGGCACCGGACGGTCCATCACCTGGAGGTACTCATATGCGTGTGTTCGTCACCGGCGCGTCCGGCTGGATTGGCTCCGCCGTCGTCCCCGAACTGCTCAGCGCCGGCCACGAGGTGGTCGGGCTGGCCCGCTCGGACGCCTCGGCGCAGGCCGTGGCCGCCGCCGGCGCCCAGGTGCAGCGCGGCACGATCGACGATCTGGACGTGCTGCGGGCGGCGGCGGCCGCGTCAGACGGCGTGATCCACCTCGCGTTCAAGCACGACATCGCGTTCTCCGGCGGCTTCGCGGCGGCGGCCGACGCCGACCGCCGCGCGGTCGAGACGTTCGCCGAGGTGCTGGCCGGCTCGGGCCGGCCGTTCGTCCTCGCCTCCGGGGTGGCCGGGCTGGCACCCGGCCGGGTGGCGACCGAGCAGGACGGGCGCGAGCCCAGCGACGTCATTAGCCGGGCGGGCGCCGGGCCGGAGCGGCGGCAGGCAACGGCGCTGCTGACCCTCTCGCTCGCCGGCCGGGGCGTCCGCTCGTCGGTGCTGCGGCTGCCGCCGACCGTGCACGGCGACGGGGACCACGGCTTCATGGCGACGATCACCGGCGTCGCCCGTGACAAGGGCGTCTCTGGGTATCTCGGCGACGGGTCCAACCGCTGGCCCGCCGTGCACCGGTTCGACGCCGCGCACCTGTTCCGGCTGGCGGTGGAGCAGGCGCCGGCCGGTTCGGTGCTGCACGCGGTTGCGGATGAAGGGGTGCCGATCCGCGCCGTCGCCGAGGTGATCGGCCGGCACCTGGACGTGCCGGTGGCGGCTATCCCGCCGGAGCAGGCCGCCGGGCACTTCACCTGGATGGCGGGCTTTATCGGGCTGGACATCCCGGCCTCCAGCACGCACACCCGCGAGCTGACGGGCTGGCAGCCGACGCAGCCCGGGCTGCTGGAGGACCTGGAGAAGGGCCACTACTTCCAGCGCCAGCCCGCCTGAGCCGCCCGGTAGGCTCCCGGGGCCGGGGGTTTGGCCCGGCCCCGGGAGGCCTTTCGGCTGCCCGGGCCAGCGTCCGGCCGGATACCATCGGAGCGGTGACGAGCCGGGCACCCCGGGGCAGGCGACATGAACGCGAGCAGCACGCGGACACTTGAGTGCAGCGGCCTCCGCCGCCGCTTCGGCGACATCGTCGCCGTGGACGGGATCGGGTTCCACATCGACACCGGCGAGACGTACGGGCTGCTGGGGCCGAACGGCGCGGGCAAGACCACGACGATCTCGATGGTCGCGGGCCTGCTGGACCGCGATGACGGCCACGTGAGTGTGGCCGGGGAGCCAATGACCATCCACGCGGTGCGGGCCAAGCGCGCGATCGGCTACGTGCCACAGGAAGTGGCGATCTACCCGGACCTGTCGGCCCGCGAGAACCTGATGTTCTTCGCCCGCCTCTACGGCATGAGCACGGCGCAGGCCCGGCAGCGCAGCGACGAGGTGCTGGCCGTCACCGGCCTGGCCGACCGGGCCGGCGACCAGACCAAGACCTACTCCGGCGGGATGAAGCGCCGGCTGAACATCGGCATCGGGCTGCTGCACCGGCCGCGGCTGCTGATCCTGGACGAGCCGACCGTCGGTGTGGACCCGCAGAGCCGGAACGCGATCCTGGAGAGCGTGCAGGGGCTGTCCAGCGCGGGCATGGCCGTCCTGTACACGACGCACTACATGGAGGAGGCCGAGCGGCTCTGCGACCGGGTCGGCATCATCGACCACGGCCGGCTGATCGCCGAGGGCACCCGGACCGAGCTGACCAACCTGGTCGGCGCCGGCGACCGGGTGTGCCTGCTCGCGTCCGGCAACCTGGCCGGGGCGGTGGCCGACCTGGCCACCCAGCCCTGGGTACAGCAGGCCAACCCGACCGACCAGGGCATCGACGCCGTGGTGCACGATGCCCGGGGCAACCTGCCCGCCATCGTGACGACCGTGCTGGCGGCGGGCGCGGCCATCAAGTCGGTCGAGGTCACCGAGCCGGACCTGGAGGCGGTCTTCCTCCATCTCACCGGCCGGGCCCTGCGCGACTGAGGGCAGGAGGGCCCATGAGAGCGGCGCTGCTGATCAGCCTCAAGGACCTCCGGGCCCGGCTCCGGGACCGCTCAGCCCTGCTAATCGGGATCGTGGTCCCGCTGGGCCTGGCGTTCATCTTCAACTCCATCTTCAGCGGGATCTCCGGGAACTCCGAGGCGATCAGCCTCGGCCTGGTGAACGCGGACCACGGCCCGGTCGCCGCGCGGTTCACCGGCCAGGTTCTCGGCGCCATCAGCCGCAGCGGCCTGATCGTGGTGCACCGGGAGCCGGCCGAGGCCACCGCCCGCGCGCTGGCGGCCAAGGGGACGCTGAGCGCGGTGATCATCATTCCGGCCGGCTTCTCGGCCCGGGTTGAATCCGGCCGGCCCGCCTCGATGCGGGTGATCGGGAACGTCGACGCCCCGATCTCCGCCGAGATCGCCCGCTCGATCGCCGTCGGCTACGCGGACGACCTGAACCGGGCCCGGCTCTCGGTGGCCACCGTGGTGCACGGCACCCGGCCCGCACGCCCGCTGCCGCCCGGTGAGATCCAGGCGCTGGCCAGCCGGGCGGCGGCGGCCGCCGCGCCGGTCGCCGTCCGCGACGTCTCGGCGAAGTCGAAGGAACTCGACCAGAAGTCGTTCTTCGCCGCCGGGATGGCGGTCTTCTTCCTCTTCTTCACCGTGCAGTTCGGCGTGACCAGCCTGCTGGAGGAGCGCAACGACGGGACCCTGGCCCGGCTGCTGGCCGCCCCGATCCCGCGCGCCTCGATCCTGGGCGGCAAGATGCTGACCAGTTTCCTGCTCGGGCTGATCAGCATGACCGTCCTGGTCGTGGCCACCAGCCTGCTGTTCGGGGCGGCGTGGGGCAACCCGCTGGGCGTGGCGGTGCTCATCGTGGCCGCGATCCTGGCCGCCATGGGGATCATGGCGCTGATCGCCGGCTTCGCCAAGAACGCCGAGCAGGCGGGTAACTGGCAGGCGGTGGTGGCGGTCGTGCTGGGCCTGCTCGGCGGGACGTTCTTCCCCATCTCGCAGGCCCCCGGCGTGCTGTCGTCCATCTCGTTCATCGCCCCCCAGGCATGGTTCCTGCGCGGGCTCGGTGACCTGCGCGGCGGCGGCCTGTCGGTGGTATGGGTGCCGGCCCTGGCGATGCTCGCGTTCGCGGCGGTCACCGGGGCCCTGGCCATGACCCGGCTCAGGCACATCGCGGAGGTGTGACCGTGAAGGTGCTGTACATCGCGACCGCGAACCTGCGCCGGATGTTCCGGGCGCGGGCGAACATCTTCTTCGTGTTCGTGTTCCCGATGGCGCTGATCCTGGTGCTGGGGGCGGCGTTCGGCGGCTCGTCCAGCCCCCGCCTGGGCGTGGTGGCCCAGCGCTCCGGGCCGCTCGGCGCGGCCCTGGTCCGCCAGCTGGACCACACCCCGCAGCTAAAGGTCGTCCCGGTGACCAGCCAGGCGGCGCTGCTCACCCAGGTGCAGCGGGGCAACCTGACCGCGGGCCTGGTGATCCCGCCTGGCTACGACACGGCCATCCGCACCGGCCGCGGCGCGCTGCTCCGCTACCTGGGCCGCCCGGACCAGTCCTCCCAGCAGCTCAGGGAGGCGGTACAGGGCGCGGTGTCCCGGCAGGCCGCCCTGCTCGGCGCGGCCCGGTTCGCCGTGGCCGAGCACGCCGCGCCCAGCTTCGCGGCCGGCCTCAGCGCGGCCAGCCGCGTCTCGCCGGCGGTCCCGCCGGTCTCGGTGACCGAACGCACCGCGGGAACGGCGCTCTTCTCCCGGACGCTGGGCCAGTTCGACGAGGGGGCCTGGACCGAGCTCCTGCTCTTCCTCTTCCTCACCGCGCTGACCGGCGCGGTCGCCCTCATCGAGACCCGCCGGCTGGGCGTCTCCCGGCGCATGCTGGCCACCCCGACCATGCCGGGCACGGTGATCGCCGGCGAGACGCTCGGCCGGGTGCTGATCTCGCTCATCCAGGCGGCGGTGATCATCCTCGGTTCGGCGCTGCTGTTCGGGGTGCACTGGGGGCAGCCCGCCGGGGTCGCCGCGGTGGTGCTCCTCTTCGCCCTGGTGGGCGCCGGCGCCGGGATCTTCCTCGGCACGCTGTTCCGCAACGAGCAGCAGGCCGTGGGTGTCTCCCTGCTCCTCGGGCTCGGACTCGGCGCGCTCGGCGGCTGCATGGTGCCACTCGAACTCTTCTCACCGGCGATGCGGCGGATCGCTCACGTCACCCCGCAGGCGTGGGGTAACGACGCCTTCGCCAAGCTGGCCGGGCACGGCGCCGGTCTCACCGGTGTGCTGCCGCAACTCGGCGTGCTCGCCGCCTACGCCGTGGTGCTGCTGGCCCTGGCCGCGTGGCGGCTGCGCCGCGTCCTGCTCGGCTGAGCCGTAGCCGCCGACCGCGGCGGCGCTCGCCGCCACGGCCCGGGCCAGTGCCCGCTGGCCCGCGCCGCGGCGGGCCGGGTCGCCGCGCCAGGCCGCCAGCGCGGGGCCGGTCAGGGCGCCCCCGAAGCCGAAGGTGAGCGGCCACAACTGCAGCGGGCGCTGCATGGCGGCCAGGCTCGCGGCGGCGGCCCCGGCCGGCTGCCCGCCGCACCGGAACGTCACCCCGGCCAGGGTGGGCGGCACCCCGTTGAGCGCGCCGAGGGTGGCCTCGGCCACGTCCGCCGGAGATGCGGTGGCCACGCCGTCCCGGCCGGGCCGCACCATGGCGGCCCGGAGCACCACGCCCGCGAAGCCGGCCCCGTACTCGTGCAGGCTGTCCATGACGTCGAGCAGGACGATCGAGGTCACCGTCTCGCAGCGGCCGAGCGAATGGGACCCGCCCGGGTGCACGCCGGGCTCGACGACCGGCACCAGCCCGGCCGCCTGGCACGCGCCCGCGAACCGGCCCAGTGCCTGGGCGTTGGCCCGGATGGCCAGTGCCGACGGCGTCCCGGGGCCGATCCGCAGCCCGGCCCGCCAGGCCGCGAACCTAACGCCCCGTGCGGCGTACTCCCGCAGCCGCGGCAGCAGGCCATCGAGCCCCTCGGTGATGCTCTCCCCCGCCGTCCCGGCCAGCGGCGCCAGGCCGGCGTCGGCCCGGACCCCGGCCAGCAGCCCGGCGTCGGCCAGGGCCAGGGGAAACGGCCGGCCGTCGGCCAGCCGCTGCCACAGGGCCTCGCCGGGCAGCAGCACCCCGCTGACCTGCTGGGCCAGGCCGGGGGTGGTTACCAGCATCTCCCGGTAGGCCCGCCGGCCCGCTTCCGTCGGGGCGGCCCCGGCGGCCGCCAGCCGGGCGGCCAGGCCCGCCGGGTCCCCGTCCACGGCGAGGACGCCCTTGCCCGGGGCCACCAGCGCCGCCGCGGTCTCCGCCAGGTCGGTCACGCCGGCCGCCCCGCCTGATCCTGGGCGGCCCCTTCCAGCGACCCGGCCAGCCGCAGGCGGAAGTCCTGGCCGACGCCGCACCGCGAATCCACCGTGTCCAGCAGCCGGTCCCACCGGCCGGCCAGCCACCACGCGCCCGGGGCCAGCGGCCCGGAGCGCGGGCACCGGGGGTGCGGCCGGGTCGGGGCCCGCCGCAGGGCGTGCCGGTAGGCCCGGGCCAGCCGCTCCGCGACGTCCGGGGCGGCCTGCTCCGCCACCCACGAGACCAGCGCGCCTTCGGCCGCCCAGTACCGGTCGAGCCGGTGGGCCAGCGCCCCGGCTGCCGAAGCGGCGCACCGGCTGACCGCGGACACCTCGCCGGCCAGCTGGCATTCCAGCAGCCGGGCGGCCCACTCGGCGTCGCGGGCGAGTCGCAGGCAGGCCGCCCGGAGCTGGGTGGCCTCGCCCGGGACCCCGGCCGCGGGGCGGTAGACCGTGCCCCGCACGGCCGCGAGGTGGCCGCTGAGCCGGGCGATGGCCTTGTAGTCGGCCTCGGGTGTGCCGGCCGCCAGGGCCTGGTGCACGGCGTCCCGGGTGACGGCGAGGACCGCGTCCAGCGGCCGGTGCGTGGCGGGGGCCGGGTCTGGGGCGGCCGCCGGGACGAGCTGGGTGATGGACATAGCCGGTTACCTCCTGAGCGGGGCGGATTAGCCCGGACGCTAAGGAGCCGGAATTAGGGAACGGTTAGGGACTAGCCAGGGCACGGCTAGCTCATGTGAACATGTGAACCATGAACGCCGCGCGCATCCTCGTCGCCGAGGACGAACTGTCCATCCGCCGCCTGGTCCGGCTGTACCTGGCGAAGGCGGGGTTCGCGGTGGAGGAGGCCAGCACCGGCGCTCAGGCGCTCGCCGTGCTGCGCCGCGGCCACATCGACCTGGCCCTGGTGGACGTGATGCTGCCGGAGGTGGACGGGTTCGAGGTGGTCCGGCAGGTGCGGCGCAGTTCCTCGCTCCCGATCATCCTGCTGACCGCGCGCGGCGAGGAGGCCAGCCGGGTGGCGGGCCTGGAGATCGGGGCCGACGACTACGTGGTAAAGCCGTTCCTGGCGCATGAGGTGGTGGCCCGGGTGCGGGCCCAGCTGCGCCGGGCCCGCGGGTTCGCGGTCGAGGCCGCGCCGCTGCGGGTCGGGCCGGTCGAGCTGGACCGCCGGTCGCGGCGCTGCACCATCCGGGGGAACGGGATCGAGCTCACCCGGCGGGAGTTCGACCTGCTGCAGACGCTGCTGGCCAGTCCCGGCCGGGTCTACACCCGGGACCAGCTGCTGGACGAGGTCTGGGGGTCGCGGTTCGTCACCGAAAAGACGGTGGACGTGCACGTCGTCGGGCTGCGCCGCAAGCTGGCCGGCGCGCTGCGGATCTCGACTCTGCGCGGCGTGGGTTACCGGCTGGACGCCGATGCCTGACCGGCAGCCCTCCCTGCGGGCCTGGCTGCTGCTGGCCCTGCAGCTGCAGCGGGCGGACACCGAGCAGAAGCGGTTCCTCGCCGACCTGGCCCACGAGATCGCCACCCCGCTCAGCGCGGTGTCCGGGTTCGCCCTGGCCCTCGTGGACGACAGCGCCACCAGCGCCGCGGAACGGGCCGAAGCCGCCGCCATCGTGGCCCACGAGTCGGCCCGGCTGCACCAGCTCCTCGAGGACGTCCGCCACCTGCACCGGCTGGAGCTGGCCGAGAGCGTCCGGCAGGAACTGGTCGGCCTGGAGGCGCTGGGCACCGAAACCGCGCAGCGCTTCCGGCTCGCCGCCGAGCGGGCAAGAGTCACCCTGGTGGCCTGCGCGGCGCCTGGGTCCGTGCTGGCCGACCCGCGGCTGATCGACGCCGTGCTGAACAACTTCGTCTCCAACGCGATCCGCTACACGCCGCCCGGCGGCCGGGTGCAGATCCGGATCACCCGGTGCCCGCAGGCCACGGTGCTCGCGGTCCGCGACACCGGGATCGGCATCGCGCCGCAGCACCGGGAGCGGATCTTCGACCGGCTCTACCGGGTGGACGAGGCCCGGGACCGGGCCACCGGCGGTTCCGGGCTGGGCCTGGCCATCGCCCGCCGGGCCGCCCAGTCCCTCGGCGCCCGGATCGAGATGGACAGCCAGCCCGGCGAGGGCAGCGAGTTCCGCCTGGTGCTGCCGTCCGGCCACCCCGTCTCCCCGTGATGGCAGCGTCCCGGGAGGAACGTCCCTCCCCGGGCGGCACGATCATCGCTGCGTGCTTTACCGCAGCCAGCGGTAATGCAGGTGGGCGACGCCGTTGCCGAAGCGGCGCATGTCCAGCAGCTCGAACCGCAGCCGGGCCTCGTCCGGGAGGGCCCGCTTCCCGCCGCCCACGACGACCGGGCAGACGAGCAGGTGCACCTCGTCGACCAGCCCGGCTTTGAGTGCCTGGCCGGCCAGCTCGGGGCCGCCGACGGTGAGGTCCCGGTCCGCCTGGGCCTTCAGCTGCCGGACGGCGTCCGGATCGAAGTTCCGTTCCAGCCAGGTCCGGGCGGTGGACACGGCCGGCAGCGACGTGGAGTACACGATCTTGTCGGCGGCCTGCCAGATCCGGGCGAAGTCGAGCATGGGCCGCGCCTGGCCGGGCTGGGTGTGCGCGGTCTCCCACCCGGTCATCTCCTCGTACAGCCGCCGCCCGTACAGGTAGGTGCCGACCGGCCGCTCGAAGTCGTTGACGAAGGCGAACACCTCGTCGTCGGGCATCGCCCAGTGGTAGTCGCCCTTGTCGTCGGCCACGTAGCCGTCGAGCGAGGTGATCGCCAGGTAAAGCAGTCTGGCCATGCGTGGATCCTCCGTGGGTCCGGTTGCCGTGCTGGTTACCACGCGGGCAGCGCGGCCTGTTCCAGCCAGTCCAGCGCGGCCTGCAGGCTGTCGTCGTAGGCCAGGCGCCGGTCCCGGTTGCGCTGGCTCGTCTGGGACGATATCCCGGTACTCGCCGTGGAACGCGGATTCGGGCCCGCGCCGGTCGCCAGCGCGCCGGCCGGTGCACCCCGGAGGCCGCACGAGGTGCGAAGCAGGCGGGCCGCCGGGGATGAGTAAGCTGCCTAGCGCTGCTCAGTAGGGCGAGGGCGAGGACGGGCGATGGCACACGTGGTATTGACCGGCGGCAGCGGCAAGCTCGGCCGGGCGTGCCTGTCCGACCTGCTGGAGCACGGGTACTCGGTCACCAACGTGGACCTGGTGCGCCCGCCGGATGACCCCGGCCCGTTCGTCCGCGCCGACCTCACCGACATGGGGCAAGCCATGGAGGTGCTGCATCAGGTGGACGACCGGCACCACGGCGTCGACGCGGTGGTCCATCTCGGCGCCGTGCCCGCGCCGGGCATGGCGCCCGGGGCCGAGTTGTTCCGCAACAACACGGTCAGCACCTACAACGTGTTCGCGGCCGCGCGGCACTTCGGGATCCGCACCGTGGTGTCCGCGTCGTCGGAGACGGTGCTCGGGCTGCCCTTCGACACGCCCCCGCCGTACGTGCCGGTGGACGAGGAGTACCCGCCGCGCCCGGAATCGGCGTACTCGCTGTCCAAGGTGATGGGCGAGGAAATGGCCCGGCAGTTCTGCCGCTGGGACCCGGAGATGAAGATCATCAGCCTGCGCTTCTCCAACGTGATGGTGGTCTCTGACTACGCGCAGTTCCCGGACTTCGACCAGGACCCCGCCGGGCGGAAGTGGAACCTGTGGTCCTACATCGACGCCCGGGACGCGGCCCAGGCGGTCCGCAAGGCCGTCGAGGCCCCGGTCACCGGCGCCGAGGTGTACATCATCGCCAGCCCGGATACGGTGCTGAGCCGCCCGAACACCGAGCTGATGGCGGAGTTCTTCCCGGACGTCCCCTGGCGCCGCGAGCTCGGCCCGCACGACTCGCTGTTCTCCATCGGCAAGGCGCGGCACCTGCTCGGGTACGACCCGCAGCACACCTGGCGCGCGGAGGTGCCCGGGCTCGCCGGCTGACCGCGGCCCGCTCACCGTCTGAGCCAGCACGCCAGCGACCGCAGGCATGCGCCTGCTGGTGTGGCCACGGTAACGGCTGATGGCCGTCCCCTGGCCGGCCCGGTCAACGGGTACCTGCTACCCGGGTCTCTTTATTTCAGCTCGGGGAGAGATTCGGTGCGCATGCGCCACCTGGCTGCCCGCCCAGCAACCAGCAAGCTGCGCCGGGCAATGCTGGACCACTACCTGCCCCGGCAGGGACCGGCATTCGAGGCCTGGCTCGACCGGGGGAACCCGCTCGGGGCAGGGGTGGCGGGAACGGAATGGGCACGGTCAGCTGCGCACCGGGCCCGTTCCGCACTGGGCGGGTCGTCGACGATCTCCGGCATGGTGATGCGGAATTTTACCCCCCGCTGCAGCGGAATCGCTTCGACGGTTCCGTCGTGCATGTCGGCGATCCTGCGCACGATCGCCAGCCCGAGTCCCGAGCCGGGCAGTGCCCGCGCTTTTGCCGACCGGTAAAAACGGTCGAAAATGTAGGGCAGGTCGCCCGCTGGAATTCCTGGCCCGTCGTCGCTGACCTCGACCGTCCCGCCGGCTGCCGAGATGCGGATGCGACCATCCGGCGGGCTCCATTTCAGTGCGTTGTCGACCAGGTTGCCGATCGCCCGTTCCAGTGCGTCCGGATCGCCGCGGACCAGTGTCGGCTGGCAGTCGAGTTCGTACGCCAGCCCCGGCGCCCGGTCGGCGGCCCGCGTTGCGACGCGTTCCGCGACCAGGTCCAGCCGGACGTCTTCGATGTGGAACGAGGCCCGCCCGTCACGCGCGAGTTCGACCAGGTCGTTGATCAGCATGCGCAGCTCGCTGGCCTCGGCCAGCGCGGCCGCGGCCAGCGCCGGAGCGTTGGGGTCGTCCGGCTGTTCGGCGAGCAATTCGAGGTTGGTAGTCAGGCTGGTGAGCGGAGTGCGCAGCTCGTGCGAGGCGTCGGCGACCAGACGGCGTTGCGCGCCCACTGATTCGTCCAGCGCGGCCATCATCGCGGCGAACGCCTGCCCTAGCCGGCTGATCTCGTCCTGGCCCGGCGTCTCGATCGGCGCGCTGAGGTCGCCGGTGGCCCTGATCCGCTCGACGGTTTCGGTCAGCCGGCCCACCGGGCGCAGCACCCGGCCCGCGGCCAGCCGGGCCACTACCCCCGCGGCAATCGCGCCGGCCGGCACCAGTGCAACGAGTAGCCAGCCAAGCGCCGTCTGGGTCGATGCCGCATCCGACGCCGGCAGGGCGACACGGACCAGCGTTCCGGGATTGCCCGGAAACTGCATGGTGTAAATACGGTAGACGACGCTTCGGTAGGCCTCGTCGTGGAAATACGGCTTGTCGTTACCGTACGCCACCCGGACGTCGTGGCCGGTGACGCCGACGAACCCGTCCGTAGGGCCGGCCGTGGCGACCGGCAGGATTTGCAGCTCCGTGTTTCCGAACGGGACCAGCTGCCCGACATTACCAGCTTGCTTCAGCTTTGCCGCTATCGTCGGCGCCTCTCTGGCCGCCTGCACCAGCGATTCGTCGTCCTGTCTGCGCAGGTTAGCGCCGACCGCCGGATAGATTACCGCCGCCACGATCGCCAGCGCGCCGAAGACGACCGCGCCGACGGCGAGCGAGACCCTGGTGCGCAGGCTCATTTTTCCTCCCGCAGCACGTAGCCGATCCCGCGCACGGTCTGGATCAGCCGGGGCTCGCCCAACTTCCGCCGCAAATAGCTGATATAGACCCACAGCCCGTTCGATTCCGGGCCGAAGTCGTATCCCCACACCGATTCGAATATCTGCGTCCGGGAAAGCACCCGGCCCGGGTTGCGCACGAACAACTCGAGCAGCGCGAATTCAGTCTTGGTGAGCGGCAGCCGTTCGCCGCGGCGACTGGCCTGGTGCGCCGCGACATCGAGTTCGATACCGGCGAACCGGAGCAGGTCGGCGCCCGCGCCGCTGCGCCGTAGCAACGCGCGCAGCCGCGCCCGCAGTTCCTCGAGCGCGAACGGCTTGGCGAGGTAGTCATCGGCGCCGGCGTCGAGCCCGGCGACCCGGTCGGTCACAAGGTCTCGCGCGGTCAGCATCAGGATCGGGGTGTCGTCGCCGCGCGCCCTGATCGCGCGGCACACCTCGATCCCCCCCGGCTCCGGCATGAGGACGTCGAGCACCACGGCCTCATGCCGGTTCCGCAGCAGCGCGGCCAGCGCGGTGGTGCCGTCGGGCGCCGTTGACACGTCGTACCCGTCGCGGTGCAGTGCGTGGGTCAGCGCGCTGCGTACCGCCTCGTCATCATCGACTACGAGGACCCGCACCCGGCCAGTATCGCGCACGTTCCTTGAACCCTTATTCAGGATTGCGTCAGCTGCCTCCGGCCAGGCTCTGCTTGGCGTGCCCGAGTGCGGCAGAGAGCTGCTGGGTGCTGACTCCGAGCGAATGGGCGGCCGCCGCGAATACCGGCGCCGACGTATCGGCCCGGCCCGCCGCGAACAGCGGCTGGAGCGCCGCGTTCACCCGGGCCGTGCTGACGGCCAACTCCCGGGCCACCGCCGCCACCATCGCGTCGTGACCCGGCCGCTCCTCGGCGGCCTTGGAGCCGGCGGCCTTGGAGCCGCCCGGTTTCTCGCTGGCGGACGTGGCCTTTGCGCGGGCGCCGGGCTTGGCGCCTGTCGTGGACGCTACCGCGGCACCGCTGCCCGCGGCGAGAGCCGCGGTGACCGCTGCGGAGGTGGCAATCATCTTGGTCCGGTTGCGCATGCGGATCCTCCTCGAGTTCGTGGCTTGCACCCGAGGGAACCAGGCGGGACTCAGGCCGGCCGAAGGAGTTCCTTACCGGGGCCTAAGAAAGCAGGCGCCGCCAGCCCGCGGACTTCAGCGCCTGAGGCAAGTCCGTACCGTCGGGCGCAGCCGAGCCCGATAGCGGCAGGTACTGGCCGGGATCAACGGGACTCGATGAAGTGGTCTGGTGGGACGTGCGGCCTGCCGGGCACCGGCCGCTGTTCCTCCGACCACCGTCCTGGCCCGAATACGGTGCCGGCTATCTCTCTCCAGAATTTGCCCGCGCTGGCGTTTTCGTGCTGAAAGCCGATCGACCAAGGACCTTCGTGGCGGGAGAGCACCTCGATAGCCAGCCGGCGGCCGATGCCCTCACGGCGCACGGCCGGGGCCACCCAGAATCCCGCCACTGACCGCCGGTCACCGGTGAGCCCCTCGATCACCGCGAACCCCACCGGCGCGTCCTCGCCAGTCCTGGGATGAGGCCGCCAGGCCAGGTACCCGCGCCATCAGGTGAGGGGAAACGGTCCAGCTGAGCCGCCTGGTACCGGCCGTCGGCGTAGGGAAGCCCGTTGACGATGGTGGCCAGATCGTGCCGGAACACCTGCCACAACCAGGCCACGATCACCCATTGATCATCCGGCACGGGACGGACGCTGAACCGGCGGCCAGAGCCGGCCGCGCCAGCTCCGCCGGCCTCAGCGCAACTCACCCGGCCGAGGTTACCGCGCCGGGCAGCAACTGGCTGGCATCCAGCGATCGCATCGGGTTCTACCCGCTCATCCGCAAGGTCGCGGGTCCGGCACTGCGCCCCAGCGGCCTGCTGCGGATCGACGCCGGCGCCATCAAGGCCGGGGAGAACCTCGACGGCAAGTACCTGCTGCGAACTTCCGACCCCCGGCTGTCCGCGGAGAACATCGCCCTGGGCTGCCAGCAGCTCCTGGAAGTCGAGCGCGGCTGGCGCGACCCCAAGCAGGTCATCGACCTGCGCCCCGTCTACCACCGCAAGGAAGAGCGCATCCGCGCCCACGTCATCTTGTGCTGTGCTCGTAGCCGGTCTGGTCGGCCAGCGCGTTCGCGATCTCCTCTAGATCGAGGCTGTTCAGGTCAAGCACCAGGCCAGGATAAGTCTCTTCCGCAGCCCGCACCAAAGGACCGGAACGCGCGACCAGCGGCAGTTGGGGACGCCCGGCGAACACGCAGGATGAGGGGGCTTGTCGTGGGAATCGACGGCGGAAACGCCGGCCGGTCCCATCGCGCGAGGGCGGATGCTGCCGTCAGAGGACTGCGCCGCGAGGCGCCACTTCTACGGCGGCGACGCCCCGGCTGAACAGCACGACGAGGCGGTCTCCGTGGCGGGCGCGAAGCACGCCGGAGTCCTGGGTAAGCGCCGAGATGACATGCTCGGTGACCTCGTCCGCGCCGGCCGTGCCGGGTTCGTCGTGCCTGACGTCCAGGTGATCGCCGCCGACCAGTCGCACGCGCAGCACAATCTCCGCCATGGCAACGCATCCTAACCGTCCAGCTGGCGACTTCGCCGTCCGGCCGTCCGCGCACGCGCCGCGGCTATGACAGGGCGTCAAAGGACAGCTGAGGACGGAAAGCGTCCGGGGCTAGGAGTTAACTCCGGTTACACGTCCCATGCTGTCTGTGACGTAGCGGCCCCTAGACAAATCGACCAAGACCAGAACGTTACCGAACGGATCCGCTACGACCGCCACGCGGCCGACGGGAATGTCGAAGGGCCCGCTCACCACCCGGCCGCCTGCCGCCTGCACGGCCGCGGCTGCATCGTCGGCCGAGGTGACCAGCCAGTTTGGTTCGTACTTCTGCCCGGTCGTCAAGACAATCTCGGTGTCGCTGCCCGGCATGGCCAGGCCAGCCTGGCCGATCTGGTCGTGGCGCCACCGCAACTCGTGGCCAAGTCGATCGCGATAGAAGCCCAGGCCCGCGTCGAGGTCTGGCACCGGGACCTGGACCGCATCTAGCTTCTGCAGCAAGGGTGTCGCTGGCATGCGCTCAGTCTCTCAGCAGTGAGTCCCCACAGAGTTACCAGAGATCGCTGTTGCGGCCGTGCCCGATCGTTGGCTTACTGGGATGCTGGAGCCTCGTGCCCATCGTCTAGGGCCTTTCAGAGGGCTAACCTGACTTCAAGCGGCGCGTGGTGCGAACTGCTGATGCCGGAACTAGCCAGTCAGGGTTCATCTCGAGGAATCAACTGGTCTGACACCTGGGGGGTCTGCGTGCGGACGGTGGAGTTCCCTGTCGAGGCAGGCGGGACAGTGTTGGTACAGGTGCCGGATGAGCAACCAGCCGGAACGGTGATGAGGGGCAGGGCTGTTGAGGCGACGATCGATCGGGCAGACCAGACATTTGAGACGGCACTGAGTACGGTCCGCACAGTCGCGCAAGGAGTCATCGTCCAGTTGAAAGACCTGGCCGTGCAGCCAAAGCAAGTCAGTGTTGAGTTCGGGATCGAGCTCACTGGCAAGGCGGGCGGGATGCTAGTGGCTGCGAGCGCGTCTGCTCAGTTGAAGGTGAGTTTGACATGGCAGCCGGGGGATGGCCGAACAGACATTGGAAGCGGGCCCGCCTAAATGCAACGAGTGGGCGCGAGCAGGAAGCCGTCCGGTGGCCGCTCATTGTTCCGAGCTAAGATTCAGGCATGCCAGGTGTGGGTTCGCTAGTTTGGATGGTGGTGTCCGATGGGCGGGGTGACGTATCTAGATCTCGATTTGCTATTTACCCAGTCTGAGAGCGGCTATCAGGTCCAGGTGTTGCAGTCGCCGGCTGGTGAGGGCCAGGCGGCCGTCTTCGACGCGCCTTTCACTGATCTGGAACTTGAGAACTTCGCGCTCAAGGTTGGCAGGTCCCGAGTACGGACGAGGCGCGTTGACGCGCCTCCAGTCGCAGCGGCGAAAGACGTCGGCTCGCGATTGTACAGGGCAGTATTCGCCAACGCAGTGCATGAGTGCCTGCGCCGGAGCCTGGATCACGCACGGGACGAGAACGCTCAGCTGCGGATACGGCTCAGGCTTTCTGATTGCCCTGAACTTGCCAACTTGCCCTGGGAAATGCTCTATGACCAGGGCGACGACTGGTTCATCGCCCTATCCAACGCAACTCCGGTTGTTCGCTACATCCAGCTACCGGATCCTCCCCGGGCCGTGCACGTTACCCTGCCACTCAAGGTCCTGGTCATCCGGTCCGAGCCGGCTGACTGCCCGAAGCTCGATCTTGACGCCGAGTGGGCGCAGGTCGCAGATGCGCTTCGGGAACTCACCGGCGCAGGGGCGATCGCCTTCACCGAGCTTGTCTCCCCGACGATGAGCGAACTGCGCCGGGCGCTGCTGCGAGACAGTTTCCACGTGCTGCACTACATGGGTCACGGCGGATTCGATGAGCACAACGGCGGGGTCCTGCTATTCACCGACCGGGCAGGTTACAGCGTTCCGGTGACCGCTGGCGACCTGGGCGTGCTGCTCCATGACCACACCGCTATGCGGCTGGCTGTCCTCAACGCCTGCGAGGGCGCGCGTACAGATCCGGGCGATCCCTTTGCTGGGGTCGCCGAGACACTGGTGCGCCGGGGCATTCCCGCTGTGGTGGCGATGCAGTTCGAATTTAGCGACGACGCGGCAATCGAATTCGCGCCAGCACTGTACGGCGCGCTCGCCGAAGGCCTCACTATCGACGCAGCGGTCGGGGAGGCACGAAAGGCGGTCTATACGGTCAGCCCGCTCGAATGGGCGACACCTGTTCTCTACCTCCGGGCCGCCGATGGTCAGCTATTCGATATTGCTCGGGATAAACGGCCCACGTCCTCAGGGGCGGAAACAAGGAAAACGGCCGCACCTGCGCCACTGTCAGAGCCGAGCGACGAGCAGCCGGCGGATACCCCAGCCGAAGCCACTACGAGAATACGCCTCAATCCCAACCGCGCTGCTGTCCACGGCAGCCCACCTGATGACCCCGCAAATCAGCGACGAACCGTCGGCACAGCTTTGATCACCGTCAGTCGCCGAGCCGACGGGCGACAGCACAAGAATACAGAGTGGACGGTACTGATCGATGGCAAGAAGGTCGGGAAAATTCGGCAAGGACAGCGCTGTGAGTACCAGGTTTCTGCTGGTACTCACAGCGTTCAGCTTAAGATATTCTACTACTCGAGTTCTGTCGAATCGGCTTCATTGAATGTCGGCGACTCTGCAAGATTTACATGCGGACTTGGCCATCCGATCTCTTTCCGAAGTAGCTTCTCCGCCGCGACATGGAAACAGGAGATTGCGGCTCCGTTGAATGATACCTTCATCAAGCTAGAACGCGAGTAATTGCCAGTCGAACCACACCGGAGCGGCAGGCCTTCATAGGCCAGCTGTAACAGCCGGAGCCTCTTCCCGGAATACACTCATCTCGGCAGAAGCGGTAACTGGTGCAGGGTGCGCCCGCCAAGAGTACAAGGGCTCCGCGGGAAGGCACGACCGCGACGCGGAGAGCAGCAACGTCCGCGAGCGCACGGTGCCCGCAGGACGAAGGCCTCGTCCGCCTCGGTCGGCCCGGTCCGCGATGGTGGTCAGTCGCATCATGTCGTGGACAGATATGGTCACAGCGGGAAGGCTGGGGCGTACCCGCCTGAGTGCCTGGCTGGCCGCTGGCCCGCGCGTAGGGAGAAACCATGACCCACATCAGCTACGTCGACCCGGCGACGGTCACCGACCCCGAGCTCCTGACGATCATGGAGCGGGCGCGGACGTTCGGCACGCCCCGCCCGGAGAGCCAGGCGATCCGGCTGCACCACCCCGAGGTGATGAAGGCGTTCAACAATGCCTGGGAGGTGTTCTTCCGCCAGGGCGTGACCGGCCACGCGATCAAAGAGCTGTGCCGGCTGTACATCGCCAAGTCGGTCGACTGCCAGTACTGCGGCGGCCAGCGCTCGGTGCTGGCGCGGCAGCAGGGCCAGACCGAGTCGCAGGTGGACGACATCCTGGACTTCGAGCGTTCCGACCGGTTCGACGACCGCGAGCGCGCGGCGCTCAGCTGGGCGATGGCGATCGCCTGGGACCCGGGCCTGGCCGACGACGAGCTGTGGGACCGGCTGCACCGGCACTTCACCGAGCCGCAGCTGATCGAGCTGGGCCACTTCATCGCGCTGACCCTCGGCCAGCAGCGCTTCCTCAAGACCGTCGGCGTGCGGCACGGCGAGGTACTGGCCGACACCGAGGCCGGCCTCGCCCCCGAGGAAGCGGCCACATTGCGGGCCGGCCAGTCCAGCACCGCCACCGCCTGACCCGGACGGGCCCAACGGGGGGCGTTCAGCTGGCCGGGCGAAGGTAGCGGGCCATTCGGTGCATATCGACCAGACCCAGGCAGGCATTCATTCGGGCAGTGCCCGGGGACGGGGCAGCCGCCTACCGGTGCGGGGTAAATGACGTCGAGCACCTCCCGGTCCGGCTGCCTTTCGTCACGGTGACAGACACCTTCACTTTGTATCCCGGGGTGGCGTCGCTGATGCGATAGGCGATCGTGGCGTTTCCCCGCGGCCCGGCCGCCGCGCGGTGCTTGGTGCTGGTCGTCCGGTAGTGCGCCACCGTGGTCACGTGAGCGTAGGCGGCGGTATGCACCCGCACGTCGGTGGTCGTGTAGTCCTTGGGGTGGCTGTTGCTCATCGACGCGCTGCACGGCAGGGCGGCCGCCCGGGACGAGGCGCTGGCGGCCACCGCGCCCGTCACACCGGTGGTCGCGACCACCCCCGCTGCCGCGACGGTAACGAATATCCGGCTGGCCCGCACGGGCATTGTTTTCATGCCCGACACCATACTGCGGGCGGGCCGCCTAAAAGGAACTTTCCTGACGGCCGACCGCACGCCGCACCGGCGTGACAGCACCAGGAATCGAGAATGCCTAAATAGCCGTAATTCGCCATACTTCCGGCATTTTATTGGCACCACGCCGGACCCGGTCCTGAGCCTGCGTAGGATCGAGGTCATGGCGGCGCACCCCCCGGCGCAGGGTTCCGGCATCTCCGTCTCCCCCGGCGTCTCCGTCCCCGCCGGGAGCGCCGCGGCCGACCGCGCGCCGGAGGCCGAGACCGCCGAGTGGCTCGCGCGGTTGCAGGGCTCCGGGACGGAACGCGACGCCGCTCTGGCCGAGCTGCACGCGGTGCTGCTCCGGGTCGCCCGGGCCGAGTTGCGGCGGCGCAGCGGGCCGCTGCGGATCGCCGACCCGGAACTGGATGACCTGGCGCACCAGGCCGCCGCGGACGCGCTGCTGGCGATCACCCGGAAGCTGGCGGATTTCCGCGGCGAGAGCCGGTTCACCACCTGGGCCTACAAGTTCGTCATCCTCGAGGTGTCGAGCAAGCTCGGGCGGCACTTCTGGCGCTCGCCCGGGGTGCCGCTGGACGCCGAGGACTGGGACCGGCTGCCGGACAGGTTCGGGGTGGACCCGGCGCACGCCGCGGAGTCCCGGGATCTGGTGGCCGCGCTGCGCCGCGCCGTGGACGAGGAACTGACGCCGCGGCAGCGCCAGGTGTTCGTCGCCATCGTGATCACCGGGATCCCGCTGGACGCCCTGGCCGCCGAGCTGAATTCCAGCCGTAACGCGATTTATAAGACCATGTCCGACGCCCGGCGTAAGCTTCGCGCCGTGCTCGTCGCCAATGGATATCTGGACTCCGCCCCTTCGAGGCGCCCGTGAACGACTGGTCAGCGCTGGACCGCTTCCTGCAGACCGACCCGCGCGACGTGGGCTGCGCGGAGGCCATGCAGCTGCTGCACATCTACGTGGAGCTGGTGGCGGCCGGCCGGGACGCGGGACGGCGCTACCCGGGGGTGGCCGCGCACCTGCGCGCCTGCGGGCCGTGCGGCGCGGACTTCGAGGGGCTGCTGGCGGCGGTCCGCGACCCGGCCAGCTGACCGAGCGCGCCCGGCCCACCGGCCCGCGCGGCTTGTTACCGATTCCTTACCGGCCGCGCCGGGGCGCCCGGCGGTGGTAAGGACCGGGCGCCCGTTAACGCCAACCCTTCGTCCAGCACCATCCGTGCCCACGAGGGGAATCATGAAGACAGCTGCCCGTTTCACCAGCGCCGCCGGCCTCGCGATGGCCGCGACGGCCCTGTTCGCCGCGCCCGCGCTGGCGTCGCCCGCGCATCCGGCCGGCCAGCAGGAACACAGCACGATATTCGTGCAGAACGACAACCCCAGCGGTAACACTGTCATCGCCTACGACCAGGGACCGGACGGGAAGCTGCACCAGGCGGGCAGCTACCCGACCGGCGGCAACGGCGGCGTCCTGGCCGGCTCGGTGGTCGATCACCTGGCCTCGCAGGGCTCGCTGGCCTACGACCGCCGGCACGGCGTGCTGTACGCGGTGAACGCGGGCAGCAACACCATCACCGTGTTCGCGGTGGACGGCGACCGGCTGGTGCGCCGCCAGGTGCTCGGCTCGGGCGGCACCTTCCCGGTCAGCATTGCGGTGCACGGTGACCTGGTCTACGTGCTCAACGCCCGCGACGGCGGGTCGGTGCAGGGCTTCCTGCTGGGTGGCGGCGGCCTGGCGCGGATCCCGGCCTGGCACCGTGGCCTCGGCCTGGACCCGGCACTGACCCCGGAGTTCACCCACACGCCGGGCCAGGTCGCCTTCACCCCGGCCGGTTCGGAGCTGATCGTCACCACCAAGGCGAACGGCAACGACGTGGACGTGTTCCACGTCCGCTTCACCGGTGGCCTGTCGGCCGCGCCGGTGGTGACCAGCCTGCCGGACGCGGTGCCGTTCGCCGTCACCTTCGACGCGGGCGGCCACCTGGTGCTGGCCGAGGCCGGCCCGAACGCGCTGGCCACCTTCACGGTCAATGGCAACGGCACGCTGACCGCGGTGGGCCAGGCGCTCACCGGGCAGGCCGCGACCTGCTGGGTGACCGGGACCGGGGCGTACCTGTACGCCCCCAACGCGGGCAGCGCCAGCGTGTCCGGCTACGCCGACCCGGGCAGCGGCCAGCTGGCCAGCCTCGGCAACACCGGCACCGACCCGGGCACGGTGGACGCGGCCGCGACGCCGGACGGCCGCTTCCTGTACGTGCAGACCGGCGGGAACGGGATCGTCAACGGGTTCCGCATCGGCGCGGGCGGCGCGCTGACCCCAGTGGGATCCGTCGCCGTGCCCGATGGCGCCGGCGGCGAGGGCATCGCCGCCTCCTGCGCCGGCCGCCGGGCACAGACTGGCCGGCCGGGCCTCCCGGCCGGCCAGCTCTGCTCGCCGGGCCGCAGGAGATCGCCCCGGTCCGGACCGGGTGCTGATCACCGGGGACGGGGTGCTGTCGGCATCACCCGGCGGGCCGGGGCGACGGGCCGGGTCAGCGCGCCGCACGGGGCGTTATGACCGGTGGGGTTCGCGGCGGCGGGCGCGCGGCCGCCGCGGTGTGCGCCGCCCGCCCGGCCGCGGTGAGTTCGATCCGGTAGGAGCGGCCGTCACCCGGGTTGCGGGCCCGCGCCACGTGACCGCGCCGCTCCAGCCGGGCCACGATCGAGGAGACCGTCGTCGGCGGCAGTGCCAGCAGCGATGCCAGTTCGGTCGCGGGGCGCCGGCTCAGCGCAGGCCGCTGGCGCCCGCCGGCGCGGCGGTCAGGCCGCGAGCACGCGGTCGATCCAGCTGGCCAGGTCGGCGAGGACCTCGTCGTGGTTAGTCTCGTTGAGGATCTCGTGCCGGGCGCCGGGGTAGACGCGCACCGTGACGTCGGTCAGACCGGCCGCGCGGAACCGCTCGGCCAGCGGAGTCAGCAGGGTGAGCTGGCCGTTGACCGGATCGTTCTCGCCCGCCGCGACATAAACCGGCAGCCCGGGGCGCACGCCAGCCAGCGCGGCCGGATCGGCGAGCGGCCGCGCGCCGGCGAACATCTCCTTGGTGGAGCCGGTGTCGATGCCGAACCCGCAGCGCGGGTCGGCGACGTACGCGTTGACGACCGCCTCGTCGCGGGTCAGCCAGTCGTAATCGGTGCGGGCGGGCTGGAACGGCACGTTGAACGCGGTCAGATCCAAGGGCTGGTCCAGGTCGAGCGCGGGCTCCAGCAGGTCGATCGCGGCGGTGCCGGTGAGGATCACGGCGTCGGCGTCGGCACTGTGCTCCAGCAGGTACTGCTGCAGCGCGAACGACCCCATGCTGTGCCCCAGCAGGATCAGCGGCAGGCCCGGATGCCGCTCCCGGATCTCCGCGCTCAGCAGGCCGATGTCGGCGACCAGCCCGGGCCAGCCACCCTTCCCCAGGTCGCCGAGCACGCCGTCGCCGGCCGTGGCGCCGTGGCCGCGATGATCCTGGGCGTACACCACCACCCCGCGCTCGTTCAGCGCCCGCGCCACGTGGTCATAACGCCGCGCGTGCTCACCCGTGCCGTGGGCGATCTGCAGCGCCGCCCGCGGCGCGCCCGCCGGAGCCCACTCGTAGGCGGTGATCCGCAGGCCGTCGCCCGTGGTGTAGCTGAAGGTGTTCGGCATGAGCCTTCCCTCCCCGGGGCGGCGCCCGGTCACCCGCTGGCCTTCCCCGCGGTGCGCCCGGTCACTTGCTGGCCTTGAGCAGCTCGGACAGGGCCTGCTCGATGCCCCGGGCGAGCACGTCTAGGTCGGGGTTCGCGTCGAAGTCACCGGTCAGGCCGAACGTGACCCGGTCACAGTAGGTGAAGATCGAGATGCCGGTCCGCACCGTCGTCGCGATCGGCACGTACGGGATGATCTCCTCCAGCCGGCGGCCCAGCCCGTACAGCGGCTGGCGGGGGCCGGGCACGTTGGTGGTGACGGTCACGATCTCCCGCTGCGGCAGCGAGAAGAGGGCCCGGCTGCCGCGGGAGACGAGCGGGAACGGGTAGTAGTCGCCCAGGACCGCCAGTTCCTCGCCGAGGATCACTTCCCGGCTGTCCTTGAGCGCCGCCAGCTCGGCGCGGACGGCGGCGAGCCGTTCGACCGGGTCGGCGACGTGCACCGGGAGGTGGGCCACGACCGCGGACACGCGGTTCTCGTAGATGCTCTCCTCGCCGGGGGCCCGGACCGAGACCGGGACCAGCGACGGGAGGGTGTTCGGCCCGGGCTCCTCCCCCCGGGCCAGCAGCAGGTCGCGGAAGCCGCCGCTGATCGCGGCCAGCACCACGTCGTTGACGGTGCCGCCGAGCGCCCGCTTGATCGTCTTCACCTGGTCCAGGGAGGCCCGGGCCCAGGTGTACCGCCGCTGCCCGCCGATCCGCCCGCTCAGTGACGAGCCCGGCGCGGGCCAGAGCGCCGGGGCCAGCTTCGCGACGGCCCGCACGGTCTCGGTGACCTGGCGCGCCGCGCGCCGTGGGTCGGCCACCGCGCCGCCCGCCGCGACCGCGGTCCGCACCGGGATCAGCGCCATGTCCACCGCCGCCTGCGCGGCCAGCGCGAGGGCCGGCGGCTCGGCGGCCACCGCGCGGTCCTCGACGGCCGGCGGCCGCGCCGGCTCGGGGGTGAGGTCGAAGATGACCCGGTACAGGTCGGTGCCGGAAACCCCATCGACCATGCAGTGGTGCACCTTGGAGATGAGCGCCCAGCGACCGCGCGCCAGCCCTTCGACCAGCCAGTACTCCCACAGCGGGTGGTCGCGGTCCAGCCGCTGCGACATGACCCGCCCCATCAGCTCGCTGAGCTGCTGGTCCCCGCCGGGCGCGGGCAGCGCGGTACGCCGGGTGTGGAAGTTCAGGTCGAACCGCGGGTCGTCGACCCACACCGGGCGCCCGAGGCGCAGCGGCACCGTGCGCAGTTTCTGCCGGTACCGGGGCACCAGCGGCAGCCGCCCGGCCAGGGCCGCGCGGAACTCCTCCTGGGCGGGGGCCGGGCCCGCGAACACCGCGATCGAGGCGATCGCCATCGAGGTGTGCGGGTCAGCGTCCTCCGCGTTGACGAACAGGGCGTCCAGTGGCTTCAGCCGGTCCATGACGCACCCCTTCCGGCCGTGCCGGGAAATCTCCCTTGACGCAGGGTAATCCGCGCGCGCCCCGGCGCGCCGCGGCCGGTCGTCCTGCCGGGAAGGACTTTCGGCTCTCAACGGCCCGTGCGTGCCGCGGTCAGGCGGCGCCGCGGGCCAGCGCGATGAGCCGGCCGAGAACCTCGCCGTTGCTGGCCCGCAGGCCGTCGTGCTGGTACTCGTTGGTGACCCAGGGGCGCAGGCCCCGGATGGCGCGGGCGGCCGGCACCGAGAACCGC
Source organism: uncultured Actinomycetes bacterium (assembly GCA_963837515.1). Lineage (GTDB taxonomy): Bacteria > Actinomycetota > Actinomycetes > Streptosporangiales > Streptosporangiaceae > RYN-230. Next base: position 178,549 of record CAWINT010000002.1, on the reverse strand, counting down.
ACCGGGACGTACATGTCCTCGAAATACACGGCCGCCACCGCGGGCACGGCGTTGGCGGCGAGCCGGGCCGCGTCGTACAGCCGCGGCCAGTCCTCCCGGCCAGCCAGTTCCTCGGCGGCGGCGCGCAGCGGGCGCAGCACCGGGTCGGTGCCGAACATCCACGGGTAGATCATCTCGCCGGTGAACAGCACCGGGCGGTCCCCGTCCAGCGCCCCGGCCAGGCCGAACTCACCATGCTCAGCCATGACCCGGTCCGCGGCCCACCGGGTGGGGGCGCCCTGCGCGTAACACGCCTCGTGCAGCAGCGCGTACAGCGGCGCCTCGGCGAAGGACAGTTCCGCGGTGGCGCGGGCCAGGAACGCGTCCGACAGCACGTCCCCGTCGAAGGCGTCTTCCAGCAGGTAGTGCAGCGTGTCGCTGCCGGTCGAGCGGCCCAGCATCCGGCCCAGGGCCTGGAAGGCCGGCGCGGGCCGTGCCGCCGCCCGGCGCGCCCGCCGCCGCCGTGACCTCGCGGGCGAACAGCCCGAGCTGGCCGCCGTCCGGCCGCTGGTGATCCAGCGGCACGGTGAACATGTGCTCGGTGACGACCGTGCCCGCCTGGCGGTACACCGGGCCACGCTGGTGCCCGGCGATCACATGGTCCGCAGCCATGCCCAGTACCGTACGCGGCAGGAACGGGGCTGGCGACGAGCCTGCCAGCTGAGCCACCATGGCTCAGCGAACCCAGCCATTCCCGGCTGCGGGTAACGCATGCCGCGGCGCAACGCGGGCACTTTGCCACTGTGCAGACGATCGCGGTGGTGGCCCATAGCAGGAAGAGCCTCGGCGGCGGCCTAGGCGAGCTACGGGAGGTACTGGCCCTGGAGGGCATCACCGATCCGCTCTGGTACGAGGTGAAGAAAAGCCGCCAGGCCCCCAAGCGCGCGCGCCGCGCGCTGGCCGAGGGCGCTGAGGTCATATTCGTCTGGGGCGGTGACGGAACGGTTCAGCGGTGCATCGACGCGGTGGCCGGCACCGATGCCGTCCTCGCGATCCTGCCCGCCGGCACGGCCAACCTCCTGGCGGCCAACCTGCGGATCCCCGCCACGATTGACGAGGCGGTGCGGATCGGGCTGAAAGGCGAGCGCCGTCGGCTCGATACGGGGTCGGTGAACGGCGAGCGCTTCGCGGTCATGGCCGGGGCCGGATTCGACGCCCGGATGATCAAGGAAGCCGGCCGCGGGATGAAAGGGCGTCTCGGCCGGGTGGCCTATCTGTTCACCGGGGCCAGGAACCTCACCGCACCGCGCGCCCGCACGGTCATCGAGGTGGACGGCAAGCGCTTCTTCCTCGGCCGGGTCTCCTGCGTCCTGGCCGGGAACGTGTCCAAGGTGGTGGGCGGGATCGAGGTGTTCCCCCGGGCCCGGCCCGATGACGGGCTCCTGGAGCTTGGGGTGGTCACCGCCAAGAACCCGGCCGAGTGGGCCCGCGCGCTGGCGCGGGTCGCGGGGGGCCAGGCCGCGGAATCACCCTTCGTCGAGGTCACCCAGGGTAAAAAGTTCCGGATCCGGTTCGACCGGCCGGTGCCCTGTGAACTCGACGGCGGCGGCCGCACCGCCGTCACCAAGCTGAAGATCAAGGTCCACCCCGGGTCGGTCACGATCTGCGTGCCCGGGTAGGCACCGCGCTGGCACCGTGACGGCGGCGCGCTGGCGGCCCCTTGGTGGGCCGCCAGCGGCGCGCCGGCCGGCATGGTGCAGGTCGATGGGCCGGTCTAGGCCGCCAGCAGCTTGGCCTTCTCGCGCTCGAACTCCTCCGTGGTGATCACTCCGTGGTCGCGCAGGTCGGCGAGCTTGGCCAACTGATCCGCTGGCGTCTGCGTGCCCGCGGCCTGCTGCACATAGGCACGGAACTCCTGGTCCTGCTGCTCGGCTTGGCGCATCGACCGCTCGTGCATCGTGCCGCCCCGGGCGATCAGGTACACCAGCGCGCCGATGAGCGGGAGGACCAGGATGAACACGAGCCACAGGGCCTTGGCCCAGCCGGACAGGTCATGGCTGCGGAAGATGTCGATGAAGATCCAGACCAGAAGCCAGATCCAGATCACCCACAGAAAGAAAAGGAACATCGTCCAGAAGATGTTCAGCAGCGGATAAGACGAATCAGCCAGAGGCATGGCTCCTCCTTCGCGCCGGGACGGCCGCTGGCCGTACCCGGCCAATAACCCTGAATTCAGCCAATTCATCATTCAGCCTCGAAAGGATCATGGGCATCACCCTGCGCGGGTGACCGATGAAGCGGCTAATACGAGAGAAGGGCGGGGTTGCGATGGTGCGCGGTGGGATCCGGTCCCTGGCGGTGGCGGCAGGGGTCTCGCGGCACGCCCGCCGTTGGAGATCACACTGAGATTCCAGGCGCCGGATCGGTACCCGCGACGGCCTGCGGTACGGGGGGTACGGAGGATTCGGGGGGTACGGAGGATTCGGGGGGTACGGGGGGTACGGGGCTGGTCACCGCCGGGGTCCAGCGCAGCGGGGGCTTGCACTGGGTGACGGCGGCGCCCGCGGCGGCCTGGCCGAGCTTGTGATAGGCCTCGAACTCCGCCGCGTCGTACAGCTGCTCCAGCGTCGGGTCGCACGGGTACGTGGAATGACTCCGCGCGTAGGCCTGGACATCCCATGGTGCGCCGTTCCACCAGCCGAGCTTGCACACCCAGATCTGGCCGTCGCTGGGCAGGCACTTGTTCCTGCCCTCGCTGGGTATCCGTTGCTGCTCACCATCGCTGGGCGCGGATTCTGGCCGGACCGGACGGCTGAATGTCCCGTGGGTCCACGGCTGGCTCACCTCGCCCGCGGCCAGCCGGCTCCCGGGGCGGATCATGTTAGCTGGGGTCAGGCTGATTTCCACTCCCACGTCGGCCCGGGCCAGGGCAATGGCGCCACCGAGGGTGAACCACGAGTTGGGCTTGTCGCCGGAGGCGTCGAGCACGACGATGTTCTTCGCGCCGCGACGCAGCGCCTCGACCAGGCCGAGGTTGTCGTAGTGGCCGCCATCGGTGACGTTCATCCAGGTGTTGCGGTAGCTCAGCTGGCCCACGGCTTCCGCCCACAGCAGGCCGAGGGTGGGCTGCGTCACCCGGTACCAGAACTCGCTGCGCAGCCCGCCGGACTCCCGGCAGGACAGCACGTGTGCCCACAGCCGGGCTTCCCGGCCGAAGTTCCGGTCCGCCCGGCGGTCCCAGAGGAGGTGCGGCGATAGGTACCACAGCAGCAGGAGCAGCGGCCGGCGGGCCCATCGCCGGTCTTCCGCCTCTGCCGCTGCGCGCCTGGCCGGGTGGTCGAGCAGGTCGCGGGCGGCCCGGACCAGGGCGGGATGGGGCAGCCACACGCCGAGCCGGACGTTGGTGGCGGTGAGCAGAATCCGGTAGGCATGCCGGGTCGCCGACCCCATCAGCGGGGAGATGGCCGCCCCGCTGATGGCCGACACGTCGAACAGGCTGCACCAGCGCCGGCCGAGCAGGGCTTCGTAGTCAGACATGCGGGCCTGGGCCGGTTCCGGCGCCGCCAGCCCGCTCTCGCGGTGCAGGGTGACGTACTGCGAATCGAAGGTGACGCAGAATCCGCCCCGCCCCGGTGGCACTTCCCGCGCCGCGTTGATGTTGGCCGTGCCGCAGATCACCAGATCCGGTTCGGGGGTACCGGCACGCGGCTTCAGGCTGGACAGCCGGGTCGCGGCCGCCTCCGTGAACAGCTTGCGCGCCCGCAGCGGGTTCTGCGCCTCAGCCGCCCGGCGGGTGACGGCGTAAGCGCTGGCAAGCCGCCACCGATAGAAGTCATGCATCGAAAGCCGGTTGACGTTCGCCAGTGCGCGGGTGAGCAGCACCACCGCCAGCGCCACCAGCACTGGCACCAGCTGGCCGACGCTGTACCCGGCCCGGGCGCCATCGCCGGTCCACAGCAGGGCCAGCACGGCGCCGATGAGCACCACGATGGCACTGGCCAGCCAGGGCAGCAGCTTCTGCCGCAGCCAGCCCGCCAGCTGGGCGAACATGCCTGGTTTGCTCGCCGGCTGGCTGGGCGTGGTCCCCTTGGCCTGGCCGGGAGCCGGCGTGGCCTGGGTCATCGCGTTCCACTTGGCCAGCCCAGTCTGGCAGAACCGGGCCACCGCGGCCACCGCGGCCAGCACGCCGGCCAGCGCCGTCCACGACCAGGAGGGACGGGCACCGAACCCGACGAAATGCGCGATCGTACCCAACGGCCCGCTGGCCTTGGTCAGCCACGAAACCAGCGGTGGCACCGCGAGCATGGCCAAGGCGAGGGCGGCGGTCAGTGCGGCCGCCCAGCTGACCAGCTGGGCCCGGTTAGCCGCCGGATCGCGATCATCCGGTTTCAGCGACGAGTACCAGCGCGGGCTGCCGCGGTAACCGGCCGGGGCCAGGGTCAGCCACCAGAGCGCGAACAGCACCAGGGTGATCCCGGCCGCGATGACCGTGGCCAGCCACCACGAGGTTGCGGTGACCGCGGCGGTCAGCTCGTGCGGCCCGGACGGGACCAGCACGTTCTGCCAGCGCAACAGCCAGCCCCACGCGTGCGTCAGCGCGTACAGCGGGGCGCTGACCATGATGAAGGTCACGATCACCCCAAGGAGCAGCGAGAGCACACCGACCAGGACGACGCTGCTGTCCGGCGCGATGTAACGCGTGTTGTTCCGCAGGTTGCGCTCTTCGGGGGTGCCCGGGGCGTAGGCGCGCGGCGTCGTGCCCGGTGACAGGTCGTGCGCGACCAGGGCCCGGGACGAGGCGATGTAACTGCCCCCGGAAACCCCCAGGATCCATTTGACCTTGGCCAGCAGCTGATGCTCATCGAGCGCCTGGAGCGCCCCGAGGCAGAAGGCGGCAGAACGGATCCCGCCACCTGAACAGCAGATAGCCCAATCACCGTCCGCCGCTTCGCCGGCCGGTCCCGCTGGTAGCGGCCCAGCCGACTGCGGCCCAGCCGGGACTCCGGCGGCGCCTGATGGCTGATCCCCGGCAAAAGATGACGTCATCCCGCTCGCCCCCCAAGCAAGGCCCGCCCGGCCACCCGGCCACGTCGCTGAATGGATGAAAGCCTGACCGAATCGTCCGCGCACCCCATGCCACTGTCAAGGGATTACCGAAAAGGTCTGTCTGCGAGCTGCCAGCCGACCCTGCTGCCTGGCCGTGTAGAGCAGCGGTATGGCCAGACCGCCGATCGCGCCGACAAAGCCCCATCGGAACCGAAGACCGCGAGATAAATGGCTTGCCAGCCATCCGGGACTGAGCCCGGGCGGGGCGGGAGAGCATCCACGTCACCCTCGACCGCATGGACGCCATGGCCGGGTGTTCGCCGATGAAGGCGCTCGGCGCGGCCAACCGCACCGACGCCCTCACCCGGGGCCGCCAGCCCGGCCTGATCCCTAACCCCGCACCCCCGCCCAGCACGGGCGCTGGGCAGCGCCCTATGCTACTCCACCTGCCGTGCCAGCCGGGTGCGGTGCCCGGGACCGAATGCTTCGTTGTAGCCTTCTGACTTAATCGGTAGTTTTGCGGCTATACGCATTGGAGCGCTGGATATGGACAGCAGCCAGGCCCGGATGGCCAGCTTCCTCCAGGCTGAGCAGCCGAAGCTCCTGGCCCGCTGGTGTGACGCCGTTGCCGGGGCTACCCGCGGGCGCATCCCAGCCAGCCAGGTCCGCGACGAGCTCAGCGACCTCTACGGCCTGATCATCCGCGCGATGTCAGATGCCGACGAGTCCGCGGATGGTGAGCTGCGCGCCACGCTGGCCGAGCTGTCCCGGTCACGGGCCCGGGAGGGGTTCTCGCCGAGCGAAACCGCGCTGAGCGTCTTCTCGCTCAAGGACGCGGTCTACGAACTGCTCGGGGACTCGGCGGAGATGGCCCAGGACTATCTCAGTTTCACGCGGATGATCGACGACCTCGGCCTGTACACGTTCGAGACCTACACCACTACCCGGGAAGAGATCATCGCGCAGCAGGCGGAGTCCATGCTGGAGCTGTCCACCCCGGTGGTCCGGCTCTGGGACGGGATCATCGCGGTGCCGCTGGTCGGCACGCTGGACTCGGCACGCACCCAGCTGGTGATGGAGAAGATGCTGGACGCGCTGGTGGCCAACGGCGCGGCCCAGGCGGTCATCGATATCACCGGCGTTCCCACCGTGGACACCGAGGTTGCCCAGCACCTACTCAAGACCGTGATGGCCGCCCGCCTGCTCGGCGCCGAATGCACCATCTGCGGTATCCGGCCGCAGATCGCCCACACGATCGTGTCGCTGGGCATCGAGTTCGGTGACATCGCCACCAAGGCGACCCTCGCGGACGCGCTGGCCTACGCGCTGCGCCGCTCCGGGCTCCAGGTCAGGCCGGCCTGATGGAACGGGTGCCGATCCTGCGGATCGGGCCGAACCTGATCGTCTCGATCCAGGTCGACCTGCAGGACGAGACCGTTCTGCAGCTGCAGGAGGACCTGGCCAACGAGCTGGCGGTGACCCGCGCGGCCGGGGTGATCATCGACATCACGGCGGTCGAGATCGTGGACTCCTTCATCGGCCGCATGCTGGCCACGATCGGCTCGATCTCCCGGCTGTTCGACGCCGAGACGGTGGTGGCCGGGATGCGCCCGGCGGTCGCCATCACCCTGGTCGAGCTCGGCCTGTCACTGGATGGGGTGAAGACCGCGCTCAACACCGAGGTGGGGCTGCAGCTACTGTCCGGAAGCGCGCCCTGAGCGCCTGGCTGCCGTGGACGAACTAGCCATCAAGTCCGGCGATGACGTGGTGCGTATCCGGCAGCAGGTCCGGGCGCGCGCGGCCGCTACCGGGCTGTCCCTGGTGGACCAGACCAAGCTGGTGACGGCCGCCAGCGAACTGGCGCGCAACGCGCTGGTCCACGGCGGCGGCGGCATGGCCCGGGTCGAGATGGTCACCTCGGCCTCGGGCCGGGCGGGCATCAAGGTCACCTTCAGCGATACGGGGCCGGGCATCGCGGATCCCGACCTGGCGCTGACCGACGGCTGGAGCACCGGGAATGGGCTGGGGCTCGGCCTGTCCGGAGCCCGCCGCCTCGTCGATGAGTTCACCCTGACGTCCGAGCCGGGGGCCGGCACAACCGTCGTGGTGGCGAAGTGGAAGCGCTGAGCCTGGCGCTCAGCGCCCCGCCAGCCAGCGACCTACGCTGGCTGCGGGTCGAGGAACCCAGCGCGGTCGCCGCCTCCCGGGCCGCCGCGCAGGCGCTGGCCGGGCGGCTGCCGTTCCCGCCGGGACGCGCTGACCAGCTGGCCCTCGCGGTCACCGAGGCGGCCTCCAACCTGCACAAGCACGCCCGGGCCGGATCACTGCTGCTGCAGGTGCGGCAGGGGAACGGCGTTCCCGGCATCGAGCTGGTCACCATCGACGCGGGGCCGGGGATCACGGATGTGCCCGCGGCCCGGCGTGACGGCCATTCCACGGCGGGGTCGCTGGGCATCGGGCTCGGCGCGATCAGCAGGCTGGCTGACTTCTGCGACCTGTACTCGCTGTCCGGCCACGCCACCGCGCTGGCGGCCCGGTTCTGGGTCACGCCGCGGACCGCGCCCACGGCCCGGTACGCGGGCGTGACCAGGCCGATAACCGGTGAGTCAGAGTGCGGTGACCGGTACGCAGCGGCCTGTACCGGCACGGTGCTGACCGCGGCGCTGTGCGACGGCCTGGGCCACGGGCCGCTGGCCGCAGCCGCGGCCCGGGAAGCGCTGGCCGCCGTCTTCGAGGACCCGGCTGGCCCGCCGGCCCAGCTGGTGCAGCGGGCGCACCGGCGGATGACCCGGACCCGCGGCGGTGCGCTCGCCGTCGTCCAGGTCGACGGCACGCTGGTCCGCTTCGCCGGGCTGGGCAACGTGGCGGGCTGGATCCTTCGTGAGCGCTCCCGCAGCGGGATGGCGTCGGTCCCCGGCATCGCCGGGCACCGGGCGCGCACCATCAGGCAGTTCGAATACCAGCTGCCGCCCGGCGGCAGCATCGTGCTGCACTCGGACGGGCTGACCAGCCGGTGGGATATGCGCATGCTGCCCGGCCTGGCCGGCAAGGACCCGCTCGTCATCGCCGGGACACTGCTGGCCGTGGCCGGGCGGCACCGGGACGACGCCAGCGTGCTGGTGCTGCGGCCATGATCGCTGAGCTCGCCCGGACCACCGCGCGCGACGCCGACGGGATCCTCGCCGCCCGCCAGCTCGGCCGGGAGGCCGCCGCCGAGCTGGGCCTGGACTACCAGGATCAGGTCCGGGTGGCCACCGCCCTCAGCGAGGTGATCCGCAGCGGCCTCATCACCGGCCAGGGCGCGGCGGTCACCTTCGGAACCGAGCAGTCCGATCTGGTCATCACGGTGACCTTCGCCCGGGAGCCGCCGAGGGAGGGAGCCGAGGCGGCGGGCCGGCTGATGGACAGCGTGTCGGTCACCGGCCCGGCGCTCCGGATGCGCAAACGGCGCCCGCCGGGCCGGCGGGTGGACACGCGCGCCGTGCGTGCGCGGCTGGCGGCCATGTTCCCGCCGTCCGCCCTGGAAGACCTGCGGCGCAGTAATCATGACCTGATGACTGCCCTGGAGGGCCTGCGCCAGCAGAAGGAACAGCTGCTGGCGCTCAACGCCGAGCTGGAGGAGACCAACCAGGGCGTGATGGCGCTCTATCAGCAGCTGTCGGAGGAACTGGAGCAGACGAACCGCGGGGTCGTGGCGCTCTACGCCGAGCTGGACGAGAAATCCGAGCGGCTCCGTGAGGCGTCCGAGGCGAAGAACCGGTTCTGGGCGAACATCAGCCACGAGCTGCGCACGCCGCTGAACTCGATCATCGGGCTGACCCGGCTGCTGGCCGAACCGGGCGCGGACGGCATCGGCCCGGAGCAGCTCCGCCAGGTCGAGCTGATCCGCAATGCGGGCAGCGGCCTGCTGACGCTGGTGAACGACCTGCTCGACGTGGCGAAGGCGGAATCCGGGCGGCTCCAGGCCGACCCCGCCTACGTGGCGCTGCCAGCGCTGCTCAGCCGGCTGCGGGGGCTGACCCGGCCGATGGCGGAGGGGCGGCCGGTCGAGGTGATCGTCAGTGACGAAGGTGCGCCGGACACCATCCTGACCGACGAGCTCGCCCTGACCGCCATCCTCCGCAATCTGCTGTCCAACGGCATCAAGTACACCAACAGCGGCGAAGTGCGGCTCAGCGTGCGCCCGGCCGGGGCGGAGCTGCAGCTCGTGGTGGCCGATACGGGGATCGGCATTCCGGCGAGCCAGCAGCAGCAGGTCTTCGAGGAGTTCTATCAGGTCCCCGGGGTCCGCCGGGGCGGCACCGGGCTCGGGCTGCCGTACGCGAAGCGGCTCGCTACCCTGCTGGGCGGCGAGCTGACGCTGACCAGTGAACCGGGGACGGGCACCACCGTCGTGCTGACGCTGCCGCATGGAGATCCGGCGGCCGGCACGGTCCTGCTGGCCGACGACGACGCGGCCTTCCGCACGGTGCTGTGCAGCATGCTGACCGGTATCGCCGACCGCGTGATCGAGACCGGCGACGGCGCCGCGGCGCTGGCCGCCGTGGCGCAGGAACACGTGGATCTGGTCCTGGCCGACCTGAGGATGCCCGGGGTAGACGGCCTGGCCCTGCTCGAGCGGCTACCGCTCAGCGTGCCTGCCATCCTGATCACCGGCCTGGACGTCGGGGCGCCGCCCCGGGCAGCCGCCCTGCTGCATAAGGACGAGCTGACCCAGGAACGGCTCACCTTCACCATACGGAACGTAGTCCGGGCGGTGCGATGACCGAATCCCCCGGAATCCTGCTCGTCGTGGACGACGACGAGGCCAAGCGCTACCTCATCGCGGCCTGGCTCAGGCGCGCCGGGCACACCGTGGTGGAAGTGGCCACCGGCCGGGAAGCGATCGACCAGGCCCCGCGGGCCGAGGCGATCCTGCTCGATGTGAACCTGCCCGATATCAGCGGCATCGACGTCTGCCGGCAGCTCAAATCGGACCCGCAGACGCAGGCCATCCCGGTGATCCAGGTGTCGGCGACCGCAGTCGAGGTCGCGGACCGCGCTTTTGGCCTGACCGCAGGGGCCGACGCCTACCTGACCGAGCCCACCGAGCCCGCCGAGCTGGTCGCCACCGTGACCGCGGCGCTGCGCTATTACCGGGCCCGGCGGCGCGCGGAGCTGACCGCCAGCCGGCTGGCCGCGCTGACCAGCGTCACGCTGGACATCAATGCCGCCGGGACCTTCGACGAGCTGGCCCGGGCCGCGGTGGCCGGGGCCACCCGGATCTTCGGGCAGCCGGCCTTCCTCGTCGTGACCCTGCCGGACGGCCAGGTGCGCCGGATGCTGGCCGCCACCCAGGACCCGGCGCCCGCCGTCAGCGCCGTGCGCCCGGCCGCCGCCGCAGCGCTGGCCCACCATGTGCTCGGCGCGGGCGAGGGCAGCGCCGCTACGACCATCGGGCAGGACGACCTGCTGCGGCTGGACCCGGGCAGCCCGCTGCGGACCGCGGTGGCGGTTGCTACCGCCAAGACCAAACCGGGGCGGCCGCCGGTCACCATCGCCGTCGCCCCGGACCACCCCGGCGACGAGGAAATGCAGATCCTGCGCCAGCTGGCGCAGTCCACCGCCCTGGCCGTGGAGGCGCTACGCGCCTACACCGAGGAGCACGCGGTCGCACTGACCCTGCAGCGAAGCTTGCTGCCCCAGGTGCTGCCAGAATTCCCCGGCCTGGAGATCGCCGTCCGCTACACGCCCGCCAGCGACCAGGCCGAGGTCGGCGGCGACTTCTACGAGGCGCTGCAGTACGGGAAGCGGGCCCTCGTCGTGATCGGCGACATCCAGGGCCACTCACTGCGCGCGGCCGCCGTGATGGGTGAGCTCAGGCACGCGCTGCGGGCCTTTGTCAGCGCCGGCCGCACCCCGCTCAAGACCACCGGACTGGTCAACCAGGTGCTGCGGCAATACCACCCGGACGTGCTCGCCACGCTGTGCCTCGGCGCGCTGGATCCCTCCTCCGGCGACCTGCGCATCGTGAACTGCGGGCACATCCCCCCGCTGCTCGTGGCCGGCGGCACGGCCAGCTACGTGGGACAGGGCGGCCTGCTCCTCGGCATGCCCACGCACCGGCCGCACACCGAGCGGGTGCACGTGCCGCCCGGCGGGACCGTCCTGATGATCACCGACGGCCTGATCGAGGACCGGCGGGAACGGTTCGATAAGAACATGGACAGGCTTCAGGAGGCCGCCGCCCAGGCCGCCGACGCCGGCCTCGAGACGTTCTGCGACCAGCTGATGTCCCTCTTCGGGCCGAGGGAGGACGACGTCGCGATGATTGCCATCCGCCGCCGGGCCCAGTAACGGCACCACCATCGCGCCCGCGGGAAGCGGGCCCGCCGGCGGCCATGACGGCCGCTGGCGGGCCCGCCGCCGCGCCGTGGCTCAAGTCCTCGGCGAGCGGGGCGGTCAGCCGGCCGAGGACAGATCGCTGTTCGCCTGCCTGGCCGCCGCGCTGACGGCACCGGCCACGTTGGTGCCGCTGAGATAGGCGGGGGCGAGCTGGTTGGCGATGTCCAGCTGGGCGTTGTTCATCCCCGGCGTGACCGGCCAGTAGACAACGTGCCAGCGTGACTCGGTCAGGAAGGGCTGCATGTCCACGCCCTTGCTCTGCCAGTACTTGAGGAAGAGCGGGTCCAGGCTGGGGATGCCGGGCCAGACGTAACCGCCTCCGCCGAGGATCTTCTCGGACGCCGGGGAGCCCAGCCACTGCTCCAGTTCCCACGCGGCCTGCTGGTTGGGGCTGTGGGCGTTGATGGAGTCGATGAGGCCGTTCAGCACGGTCCAGTTGCCATCCGGGCCGGCCGGGAAGGGCAGCACGCCGATGGGGAACTTGACCTCCGACGGCAGGCCGGAGGTGACCCAGTCGCCGTTCTCGATCATCGCCACCTTGCCCTTGGCGAACAGTTGCTGGTCCTCGCTGTTGTTCGCGGCCGCGTCAGTACCCAGGGCCGAGCCGGGGGCGGCCACGTGCCACTTGTACATGAGGTTGGTCAGGAACTGGAACGTCTGCGCGCCCGCGGGCGTGTCAAACGCCACGTTCTTGGCGTAGGGCGCTCTGATCAGCTGCACGCCGTTCTCGGCCAGGTAGGGCTCGAATCCCCACTGCATCTCGTTCGGCGAGTCGGTGGCGTAGGTGGCGACGGACCTGGCGTTGAAGCTGGGCGACAGGGCGTTGTGCCCGCTGGTGTCGGTGGTGAGCTCGCGCAGGAACTGCACCCAGGTGCCGCCGTTGGCCGGGTTCCAGCTCAGCGCGGACGGGATGGTGATGTGGTGCTGCTTGAAGTAGTTGACGTTGTAGAAGTAGGCGATCGTGTCCCAGTCCTTGGGCAGGCCGTAGATCTTCCCGCCGAAGGTGTGCAGGCTGACCAGCGCCGGCAGGTACTGGCTGAGGTTGATGTGCGCGGCCTTGATCTTGGCGGTCAGGTCCTCCATGACGCCGTCTTTGAGCCACGAGGCGATCATCGGGGTGTTGACCCAGAAGATGTCCGGGCCGCCACCTGAGCTGAATTCCGTGGTCAGCTTGGTCTGGTAATTGTTGTAGGGAAAGGTCTCGATCGTGACGTGGATGTTCGGGTGCGCCTTCTCGAACACGTCGATCGACTTCTGGTACCCGGGGGTCTCGCCCGTCTGCCACTGGGCGTAGGTGAGGTTGATCTTGCCGGAGCCGGACCCGCCCGGGCTGGACGGGGCGGACGAGCACGCCGCGGCGACCGCCAGCAGGGCCGCGCAGCCGCCGGCGGCGGCCACCCGCCGCAGCGGGCGCGGAGGATGTGTTCGTATCATCATCGGCGACACTCCTTGCTTCGGCCGGTTACCCGTCAGCGGGACCGGCACTGGTTGTGTCATGGCCAGCGCGCTGGCCGGCCTGGTGCCGGGGCCTGCGACGCCCCGGCGCCGGGGTCAGCGGTTGACCCCGGAGAGCTGGATGGACCTCACAATCTGCCGCTGGAACGCAGCGAAGATCACCAGCAGCGGGATGAGCGCTACGAGTGATCCGGCCAGCACGAGGTTCCAGTGCCTGACGTAGTAGGACTGCAGGTTGGCGAGGCCGACGGTGAGCACGGTCTTGTCGGGTGAGTCGGTCACGATCAGCGGCCACAGGAAGTTGTTCCAGCCGAATACGAAGGCGATGAGCGTGGCCGTGATGATGATCGGACGGCCCATCGGCAGCAGGACCCGGGTCAGGATGGTCCACTCGGAGCAGCCGTCGATGCGCGCCGCGGCGAACACGTCATCAGGCAGTGACCGGAAGTACTGCCGCATCAGGAAGATCGTGTACGGCGTCCCCAGCACGTACGGCAGGAACAGCGCCCAGTAGGTGTTGACCAGGTGGATTTCCCGCATGATCGCGTACAGCGGGACCAGGGTCACGATGTTCGGCACCATAAGCGTGGCCAGGTACACCGAGAACAGCCAGTCCCGGCCCGGGAACTCCAGCCGCGCGAAGGCATAGGCGGCGAGCACACCGAACGTCACCTGGCCGAGGGTGAGCACGACCGTCACCGCGGCGGTGTTCTCCAGGAAACGCAGGAAGTAGTCGCTGACCAGCACGGTGCGGAAGTTCCCCAGGTAGAGCCCGTGCGGCGGGGACCAGGCCGCGGTCCCGTAGACCCCGGATTCGGGCTTGAACGCGGCGAAGAGGGTGAGCACGTACGGGCCGACGAACACCGCCGCGATGAGGGTCAGGCAGGTGTAGAACCCGGCGTACCGGGAGGTGCGCAGGAGGCCCGTCATTGGTCACGTCACCTCGTAGGTGGTCCGGCTGCGGAAGAACCGGAACTGGATGAAGGTGACCGCCAGGATCACGCCGAACAGCAGCAGCGACATCGCCGAGGCCGACCCGACGTCGAAGTTCTGGAACGCGGTCGTGTAGATCTGGTAATTGATCACGTTGGTGGCCGAGCCCGGGCCGCCCTGGGTGAGCACGTACACCTGGTCGAACACCTGGAACGACCCGATCACGTCGGTGACCAGCACGAACAGCATTGTGGAGTTGAGCAGCGGCAGGGTGATCCGGCGGAACTTCCCCCACGCGGACGCACCGTCGATGCCGGCCGCCTCATACAGCTGCGGTGGGATGGTCTGCAGCCCGGCCAGGAAGAACAGCATGTTGTAGCCGGCGTACTGCCAGGTGGCCACCATCGCGATCACCGGCAGGGCGGTCGCCTGGTCACCGAGCCAGTTGGGCCCGCTGATCCCGGCCAGCGCCAGCAGGTGGTTGATCAGGCCGTTCTGCGCGTCGAACATCCAGCTCCATACCACGGCCATGGCCACCGGGGTGGACATGTACGGCAGCACGTACAGGGCGCGGAAGACGGCCATCCCCGGCAGCCGCCGGTTCAGCAGCATGGCCAGCCCGAGCGCGATGACGGTCTGCACCGGGATGTTCCAGAGCACGTAGTACGCGCTGATCGCCAATGCATGGAAGACGTGGTCATCGCGCGTCATCGTGCCGAAGTTGCTGAGGCCGGCCCAGGCCGGCGGCTGCAGGAAGTTCCACTTGACGAAGCTGAGCAGCAGCACCACGACCACCGGCAACAGCAGGAAGAGCAGCACGCCGGCCAGGCTGGGCCCGACGAAGGGCACGGCCGCAGCCAGCTGCCGCCAGGCCCGGCGCCGCGAAGGGCCCGAACGGCCCGCCCGTGGCCGGTGCTCACCTTCCGTCCGCGCCAGCGTGGTGGCGCGGGGCCGGTGCACGTCGGCCAGGCCCATGATCGTTACCTCCGGTCTGGCGCCACGGCACCGGGGGGCGGCCCGGCGCTTTCCCGCAGCACGAGCTCGGGCTCGGCGGGCGCGGCACCCCGGCCGGTGGCCAGCGGGTCGACCCGGGTGTGCAGCAGCGCGAAGCAGGCCCGGCCCAGCCCGACGAAGTCGAGGCGGACCGAGGTCAGCGCCGGGGTGAGGTAGGCCGAGTTCGGGATGTCATCGAAGCCGACGACGCTGACCTGGCCGGGGATGTCCCGGCCGGCCTCGGCCATGGCCCGCATGACGCCGACGGCCAGATCGTCGTTACCGCACAGCACCGCCGTGACGGCCGGGTCGGCGGCCAGCCCCCGCCCGGCCTGGTAGCCCGCGTCGGCCGTCCACCCGCCGGCCGTCGGGTCCGGGACCGGGGCCCCGGCGTCCTGCAGCCCCGAGCGCCAGCCGGCCAGCCGGGGGCTGGTGCTGGTGGACGACGGGATCGGCACGTAGTGCACCGTCTGGTGGCCGAGACCGAGCAGGAACCGGGTGGCCTCCCGGGCCGCCTTGCGGTCGTCCAGCCACACCCAGGGCTGGCCCGCGGACCGGTGCCCGGACGGGGTTTCCACCGCCGCGGCGACGGGGACGTCCGGCGGGATGGCGGCCAGCGCCCGGGTACCCGCCCGATCGTAGGCCATGACGATGAGCGCGGTGCCCGGCTCGATGGCCCGCTGCACCGCGTCCGATACCTGGCTGGCGGACGCCGACTCCAGCACCCGGATGCCCATCGCGAAGCCGCTGGCCCGGGCGGCTTCCTCGATCCCCTGCAGAGTGGCCGCGTACCCGAACCGGGTGGTGTCCGAGGTCAGCACCGTGACCGCGCGCACCCGGCCGCCGGCCAGCGACCGCGCCGCGCGGTTCGGCCGGAACCCCAGCTCGCTGATGGCCGCCAGCACCGCCGCCCGGGTCGACTCCTTGACCCGCGGGTGGTTGTTGATGACCCGCGAGACGGTCTGGTACGAGACCGACGCGGCCGCCGCCACGTCCCGGATGCTGACCGGCCGCACCGTCCGGGCGGTCCCGCCTTCCAGCGGCCCACTTGTGTGACCGGTCACATTCATGCCAGGATTGTGACCGGTCACATTTGGGGTGTCAAGAGCCGGAACGTCGCTGACACGCCTTTGTGAGCGGGATGCCCCGGTCGGCATCCAGCGCCCCGAGGAGGACAGCGTGACGAGCCCCGAGGCTGAGCCCGCGCCCATCGTGTCGGTGGACGATGGCGCGCTCGCGCTCACCGTGTCGGCCGGGGCCGATGGCGTCCCCCGCCTGTCCCGGCTCGGCCCCGGCGGCCCGGGCGTGGCCGGTGACGGCGCCGGCCCGCCGCCCGGCCTGGGCGTGGCCGGTGACGGCGCCGGCCGGCCGCCCGGCCCGGCCGTGGGCCTGCCGCTGCTGGACGTGCTGACCCCGGGCACCGGGCGATCGTGGTCCGGGCCCCGGCACGCCGAATCGGCGCTCGCCGCGCACCTGGCCTACCGCGGTCACACCGAGCGGCGTGACGGGCCCTGGCATGAAGTGCTGATCGACCTGGCCGACCCGGCCACCGGGCTGGCGGCCGAGGTCGGCTACCGCATCCTCACCGGCGAGGGCGTACTGCGCGCCTGGACGCGGCTGAGCAACGAGGGCCCGGCGCCGATCATGCTCGAATCGGCGACCTCGTTCCTGTGCGGGGCACTGCCGGGCGGCGGTGCCGTTGAGGACCTGGATCTCATGTGGGCGGACAGCGACTGGCTCGCGGAGAACCGCTGGCAGCGGCGCTGGTTGCGGGACGCGCTGCCGCGCCTGCACGGCCCGGCCCACCCGGCCAGCCCGCGCGGCTGCCTCGGGTTCACCAGCCGAGGGTCGTGGCCCTCGGCGGTGCACCTGCCGATGGCCGCCCTGGTCAGCCAGCGCACCCGGGCCTGCTGGGCCTGGCAGATCGAGCACAACGGCGCCTGGCACTGGGAAGTGGGCGAGAAGCACGACGCCGCGTACCTGGCCCTGCTGGGGCCCGCCGCGGCCGAGCACCAGTGGCGGCAGCCCCTGCCGCCGGGGGGTTCGTTCCGCACCGTGCCCGTCGCCGTCGCGGTCAGCCGCGACGGGTTCGAGGGGGCGGTCGGGGCGCTGACCCGTTACCGGCGGGCCATCCGCCGCCCGCACCGGGATCACCTCCGGCTGCCGGTGATCTTCAACGATTACATGAACACGCTGATGGCCGACCCGAGCACCGACCGGCTGCTGCCACTGATCTCCGCCGCGTCCGAGGTGGGCGCCGAGTACTTCTGCATCGACGCCGGCTGGTACGACGAGGGCCGGGGCTGGTGGGACAGCGCGGGTGACTGGAAGCCGGCCGCGTCCCGCTTCCCGGCGGGTATCAGCGAGGTCCTCGAGCACATCCGGGCGGCCGGCCTGGTGCCCGGGCTGTGGCTGGAACCAGAGGTCGTCGGGACCGGCACCGCCGCGGCCCGGGACCTGCCGGCCGAGGCGTTCTTCCACCGCGGCGGCGTCCGGGTGACCGAGCACGGCCGCTACCACCTGGACCTGCGGCACCCCTCAGCGGTCAAGTTCCTGGACGAGACGGTCGACTTCCTGGTCGGCGACCTGGGCGTCGGGTACCTCAAACTGGACTACAACATCCGGATCGATCCCGGTACCGAAGCCGATGGCGAGAGCGCAGGCGCCGGGCTGCTGGGCCACAACCGTGCCCTGCTCGACTGGCTGGACCGGGTGATGGACCGCTACCCCGGGCTGACCATCGAGAACTGCGCGTCCGGCGGCATGCGGGCCGACTACGCCACGCTGGCCCGGCTGCAGATCCAGTCCACCAGTGACCAGCAGGACCTGCTGCGCTACCCGGTGATCGCCGCCGCCGCGCCGGCCGCCATCACCCCCGAGCAGGCGGGCATCTGGGCCTACCCGCAGCCGGGCCTGAGCCCGGAACAGAACGCCATCACGTTGTGCGGCGCCTTGCTTGGCCGCATCCACCTGTCCGGCCACCTGGACCAGATGACACCCGGGCAGCGGTCGCTCGTGGCCGAAGCCGTCCGCGTCTACAAGAGCATCCGCGGCGACCTGCCCGAGGCGATGCCGTTCTGGCCGCTCGGGCTGCCCCGCTGGACGGATTCCTGGATCGCGCTCGGCCTGCGCACTCAGGAGCGCAGCTACCTGCTCACCTGGCGGCGCGGCCCGCTGCCACCAGGCCCGGGCGGGCCGGGCGGGCCGGGCGGGTACCCGGCGGCGGATCCCGGCCGACCGCAGCCGGGCGACCAGGCCGAAATCAGCCTGCCGGTCCCGCAGCTGCGCGGCCGGCCGGCCAGTCCCGAGGTGCTGTTCCCGGGCGCGGCCGCGGCCCGGGCCCGGTGGGAGCCGGCCAGCGGCGAGCTGAGCATCACGCTCCCCCAGGTGCCCGGCGCCTGCCTGATCCGCCTGGCCCAGCTCGGCACCGCCTGAAGGAGGCGATCAGCCAGCAAGGTCGGCTCCCAGTCAGCCGGTCACGGTGGGCTGCCGCCGGGCCCGTAACGGCCCGGCGGCAGCCCACCGCCCCGGGCCGCTAGCGGCCAGACCCGCCGGCGGGCTGGATGTTCTGGTTGATGTGGAAGGTGTTGTCCGGGTCGTAGCGCTGCTTGACCTGGGCGAGCCGGTCGTAGTTGCCGCGGTAGGAGGCTTTGATGCGGTCCTCGCCCTCGCTCATCATGAAGTTGATGTAAGCGCCGCCAGCCGATGTCGGATGCAGCTCCTGCCAGTAGTCCCGCGCCCATTGGGAGATGAGGCCGGCGTTGGCCGGGTCGGGGTCGATGCCCACGATCACACCGGCGAAGCCGCCGTCGCGGTAGGCGAAGGCTGTCGCGTCGGCGGGGACGCGGCTGGCGGCGCCGTCGATGGGGTACATGTGCATGGTCGACAGGCCGGTTGGCAACTGCCCGCCGTGCTTGAGGTGGACCTCGATCGCCTCGTCGGTGATCTGGTTGAAGAAGTCCGCCCGCCAGTACCACTGCAGCCCGGCCGGAAGAAGGGGGTCGAACGCGCTCTGCAGCACGGTGAACGGCATCTCGTGCAGCCCCACCAGCAGCGGCGAGCCGAATGACCTGATCGGCTCCAGCACCTCGTCGGCCTGGCCGTGCGGCCCGGTGTAGCACCAGACGATGCCGCACGCCTTGCGGCCCCACAGCTCCTCCGGGAACGGCGGCGCGGGCGGGATGGTGAGCAGCGAGACCCAGCCGCTCAGCTCCTCTGGCAGCGACGGGATCAGCTCCCGGTACCAGCGCATCACCGCGGGGGTGTCGGCGAGGTCGTAAAGAACCGGGCCGCCGATGATGACGCCGTGCTCACCGATGTCGTGGCAGCGGAACGTGAACGAGGTGACGATGCCGAAATTCCCGCCCCCGCCGCGCAGGGCCCAGAACAGGTCGGCGTGGGAGGTCTCGCTGGCGGTCACGAAGGTTCCGTCCGCGAGGACGACGTCAGCGGCGATGAGGTTGTCGACGGTGAGGCCGAAACGGCGGGACAGGTAGCCGATACCGCCGCCGAGGGTCAGGCCGGCCACCCCGGTCGATGACAGGAAGCCAGAGGGGGTGGCCATGCCGAACGCCACGGTTGCGTGATCGACGTCTCCCCAGGTGCACCCGCCGTTGACACGGACCGTGCGGGCCTGCGGACTGACCGTCGTGCTGCGCAGCAGCGACAGGTTGACGACCAGGGCGCCATCCCAGACCCCGAGACCTGCCGCGCTGTGGCCACCACCCCGGACGGCGATCTCGACGCCGTGTTCGCGGGCGAACCGGACACAGGCGATGACGTCGGCGGTGTCGCGGCAGCGCGCGATGGCCGCCGGATGCTTGTCGATCATGCCGTTGTAGACGGCGCGCGCCTCGTCGTACCCGGGTCCGCCCGGCCTGATGACGCCACCGCGCATGGCGGCGGCCAGGTCCTCATAGGGTGCTGTCGCAACGTCGGTGATGGTGGACATGTGGGATCTCCCTGTTAAGACACGTCGCTCGATCTCAGAACGCGTCGAAACTACGACCCGCACCGTTCGCAGAGCGTTCGCAGCTGACGGCGGTCAGCCCGCGGGAAGAACGCTGCGACCGGGGAAGCGAACGCCACGGGGCGCGAAGGTCACGCTCGCGCCGCCGGAGGAGCCCGGGCCTGATCTCCGCCGCTACGTCCAGGCGATTACGAGGAAGCCGTCCCCGGGTCCTCCACCGCCGCGAACTGCGGCGCGGCTGACTCGAGCACGGTGCCGGCATTGGTGATGGCACGCAGCACGCGGTTACGCCGCCGTACCAGCGCCGAAGGGTTGCGCGGAATGCCAAGAACTCGGTAGATGGCGTTACTGATGGCCTTGGACAGGCCCCAGATACCTTGATCGGAACCGATCCGGGTCTGCGCGATCCGCATCATCGTGGCCGCACCGCCGACGCGATAGCCCTGGGCGTTCTGCAAGGGTTCCGCCCTGAACTCCATGACACTGCCCTGAATCTGCGCCTGCCACTCAGCTCCCCCGTCCGCCGTACGCCGCGCAGTCGGCGTGTTACCGGTGAGTCGCCCGGCCAGCGACCCCGAGGCTTTGCTGCCGGTGGCAACGATCTCGTCGAGCGTGAGCCCGGTGACGTCAACGTGGGTAAATGTCAGCGCCCGCGTCCCCTGGTACTTCGCGTAGCCCATACCGGCCACGACGATCAGCACAAGTATGACAAGAACTATCATTAAGCCCCCCCGTTGTTTTGCCGCTGATTTGGGGTCTTAAAGTAGCAGTGCGCCACATAGGTCTCCTAGACCGTTATCAATCAGTTACCGCCTTTTGGCCTAACGGAGCGAAAGGCGGAGGTCAGGCCGGTGATGATGGGTTCTGGCCCGAAGGGAAGACCAGCATAGGCGACTCACCCCGAATAGGTTAATAACGGAAATATCGTACCAAAGTTCCAGTCCGATATGTTCGATCCGAGCCGCTGGCAGCGCCACACCAGGAGTTCAGGGGGACCGTGTGACAGATCACGAGGGGCATCAGGCAGCACCCGGCGATGGCGGCCCGGGCCATCCTCGCTCAGGAGGCCTGCTGGCGCCCGGAGTCTACGGAACGGGGCAGGGCGTGCCATCCAGCCGGACCGTCACCTGGTATGCCTGCCCGGAGCAGGGCTGCCATTACCAGGAGCGTGCCCGGTCGGACGGGTCGCTGCTGACCGAGTTCTGCCCCGACCACGGCACCCTTCTTGAACGTCAGCCGCCGGGCCCGGCGGACAGCTGAGGAGTCCGATGGATCAGTTCTTAGGGGCGCTGGCCGAGCCGTGGGCGCGTCGCTGGAGCGGGCAGGTAGCCGGTGCCGCCCTGGCGTTCTGGTTCATCGGCCTCGTTCTGTACCTGATGCACACGCCCGACTCGGGACTCGCCTGCCCAGCGGCAGCCCACTCGGCTTCCCTGTGGTGCCGCGTTGACCATGCCGGCACAGTCGGCCTGGTCACTGTTCTCGCCGCGGCGGCTGCCGCGGTGATCGGCTCAGCCTTCGTGGTTGCCGCCCTGGCGCCGCGACTGGTTTCCGTGCTGGCCGGCGACACCTGGCCAGCGCGCGGGCCCGGGGCGGCAACCGGACGATTCGTGCTGCGCTGGCTGCTGCTCCGTCAGGTCGACCGCCAGGGCAGGATAGCTGCCGCAGGCGGCCCGGTCCCGGACCGGGTTCCCCGGGTGGCTGAGGGAACGGACCGCCGTCGCCGGGCACACCGCGCCATAGCCGCCTACGCGGCGGACGTCCGGACCGACCACGCCGCGACCTCGGTATTGCGCCGCTACCCTGCTGCGCCCGGCGCTGTCAGCGTGACCCGGGTGGGTTGCGCGCTGGCGGCGATGAACGAACGGGTGTGGCGCCGCCACGGCCTTGATCTGTCCGTGTGCTGGGAGCCACTGCTGGGCGTGCTCCCCGACAGTGCCCGGGAGCACGTGGCCCGGGAATCGACCCGGGTAACACTGCAAGCGCAGAACATCGTGTGGGCTTTCGCGGTGATCGCCTGGACATCGCTGCTCGATGCCTGGTGGATGACACTGATCTGGCTGCTCGCTGCCCTGTTGCTGGTCCGCATCCTGTATGGGGGGCTGTGCTCGGCCGTGGATATTTACTGCGATCTCATCGAAGCCACCGTCGTCCTGCACAGGCACCGGTTGTACCAGGCCGTTGGCGTCGCGTTCCCCGCATCAACCGGCGCCGAGCCTGCCGCCGGAACGGCGTTGTCTGACTACCTGGCCGGCGCCCGGCTCCCGGACCTGCCGTTGTCGTGGGCCGCCCAGAACGGCGCCGGAACCGCCGCCGAGGACGGCGCCGCCCCCCGGGTGGAGCGTTGAGCGAACGGCCCATGGACAGCGGCACGTTCATCGAAACGCTGCGCGCGCTGATCGAGCGCTGGGAGCGGCACGGCGACCCCGCCGACCGGGATGCGGCCATCAACTGCCTGACCGAAGCAATCTCCGCCGCCTCCGCGGGGCTGATGACTGACCTGCCCGCGGAGATCATGGTTGACCTCCATGCCGAACTCACCCGCCTACTCGCGGACCGGGCCAGTGACCAACAGCCCGGACCGGAGCAGAACGGCGACCTGGACGCCGCCATTCAGCACGCCCGCGCCGCACTGGCCTGCCCCGGGCCGGAACCGGAGGACCCCGGGCCGGCACTGGAGGAAGAGCGATATCAGGCTGACGGCAGCACGAGTTCGATTTCCATGCGGGCCGAACTACGCCTGCTACTGGGCCTCGTTCTCACCGACCGGTGCACTGTCTGGGCGGCAGCCCTCGACTCCGCCGAAGCCAGCGCCGTCCTGGCGGCCCGCGCCTGCCGGGACGAAGCCATCGACGTGCTGACGTCGGCATTCGGCGAAATCCCCGCGGGCGAGCCAGCCTGGGCCGTCGCCGCCGATGCCCTCGGGCGGGTCCAGTACGACCGCTATACGGACCCGTGGCCCGGCGCCCCGCCGCCGGTTCAGGCCGATCTGGACACTGCCATTGACCTGCTCGCTGCCACGGTGACGGTGGAGCCTGAGCCGAGATCGGTCAGTTATCTGGTATTCGCCCTTGCTGACCGACTGGCCATCCGGTCAGATACCGACGACCTGGATCAGTTCATTCTCTGGTGCCAGCGGCTGCTCGACATCGAGCCGCCCGCCGACGCGGACGGCGAGTTCTTCCGGATCATGCTCAGCACAGCGCTGATGGACCGGGCCAACACCAGCCCGCACACTCACGGGGCGGATCTGGACGCCGCGATCGGGCACCTGGAGACTGCCTTGGCGCACACCTCAGCCACGGATCCTGATCGCCCGGAGGTGCTGGCCAATCTGGCTCACGCCTGCTGGCGGCGCCTGGACGGAGACGATTCCCGGTACGACCGGGTCGATCAGATGACCAGCTACGCGGAACAGGCTTGGGCTGTGCTGCCCGCCGACGCCGAGGATCGCGCGCTGATCGGCCTGTACTTCGCGACCGGGATTCACGAGCGACTGCTCCGGCCCGCCGCCGACTTCGATGTGCCTGCCGTCAGCCGGGCGATCGCGGTACTGGCCGAGATAGCGCCCATGCTGGCTGGTGACCGCGATGTGCACCTGATCGTGGCGGTGACGCTGGGCCATTTCCTGGCGGCACGCGGGCAGGCGACCGGCGCGCCCGCCGACATCGCCGCCGCCAAGCCATGGCTGCTGGGCGCGGCGGCTGACCTGCCGGCCGACGATCCGGGCTGGTCCGAGATCACCCAGACGCTCGCGGGCGGGCTGAGCATCCTGGCTGGCCTGGGCATGGACGTGGACGACCTCGATCAGGCCATCGCGGTACTCGCCACGGCCGTTGGCCGGCCGCACCCGGACCCGGCCCGCGCCGCAATGGCCCGGGGCACGTTGGGCCTGCTGCTCATCCAGCGGGCCAGCTTCACCGCGAGCTGGCGGGACCTCGACGACGGGATCTCGCACCTCGCCGCGTCGCACGACATGGCCCCGCTGGGCGATGCCTACCGGGCCGCCACCGGGGTGAATCTCGCGAGTGCGCTGCTGACCCGGTTCCTCGAGCGCGGCCAGGCCGAGGACGTGGACGCGGCCCGCTTTTACCTGGCCATGGCGGAGACCCTGGCCGGCCCCGGCGGAAACGAGGTCCGCTCGCTGATGGCCGACGCTGACATGGTCATCGCCGGCAACAAGGGACTGCTGGCCATCGTCGACGGCATGCGCGGCGACCCGGCCGCGCTGGACGAGGCGGTGACCAGCCTGCGGGCCGCGCTCGCCGCGCTGCCGCCCAGTCATCCGCACCGCGGCCGGATCCGCGCTGACCTCGGCTTCGCGCTAGCGATCCGCGCGATGTCCACCAGCCGCAAGCCGGGCGATCTGGAGGAGGCAGGCCGCCAGATGGGAACGGCCATCGCCGCCCTGGCCGCCGGGCACCTGATGCGGCCGGTCGCGCTGCTACGAGCCGGGGGCACGCTGGCCGCCGCCGCAGCAGCAGCGGGTGACCAGCGCTCGCTCCGTCAGGCGATCCGCTATCTCAGCGATGCACTCGGCGAACTCGATCCGCAGTTCGGCGGCCGCTTCAGGTTCACCGCCGTGCTCGGAGCGGCCGCGCTGGCCCTGCACCGCCACAGCGGCGACCCGGCCGACCTGGCCGACGCGATCACCTGGCTGGAATCGGCCCGGCGCGAGCTCGGCGGCCGGCCCTCACATCCCCAGTCCGCGAACTGCGTGATCATCCTGGCTCGCGCGTACCGGGCCCGGGGCGACGCTGGGGCGGCGCGGGAGACCGGCCTGGATGCCCTCCATGCCCGGGCCCGCGACCTGCTGCTGCAGAGCGGTACCGCGCGGAGCGTCGGCTTCGCCCGGCTGGCCGCCGCCGAGGCGGCGGACGTGGCGGCGTGGTGCTTGGCAGACGGGCGCCCGGAAGGGGCCGTGGCCGCGCTCGAACTGGGCCGCGGACTTATCCTGCACGCCTCGACGTGCGTCATGGGAATCCCGGAACTGCTGACCAGTACCGGGCACGAAGACCTGGCGCAGGACTGGCGGGAGGCCGCGGCCAGAACGGGCGACGCGCTGTGGGACACGGGTGTGCCCGGCGCTGAGCACCTGCCCGGCCTGCTGGCTGGAGCGGGCCTGGATGTGCCGGACGACCTGCGCGCCAAGGTGTTCGCCGCGCTGGCCGGCTCGCCCGCCGAACAGATCCTGCTGGCGCCGCCGTCACCCGGTGAGCTGGCGGTCGCCCTGAAGGAGACCGGCGCGGACGCGCTCGTGTACCTGCTCGGGTTTTCGGGCGGCCAGCCCGGCCGCGCGGTGGTGCTGACTGCGGCGGGCCTGACCGCGGCGGACGCCGCCGCGCCGGTGCAGATCCCGCTGCCACCGCAGCGTGGCCCGGAGGACAAGGTGCAGGCCTATGCCGCGGCCTACACCGCACTGCTGGCCAGCCAGAACGGGCACCGTGATGGGCGCCGTCAGGCCATCGCGCACTGGCGGGAGGCGCTGACCGACCTGTGTGACTGGGCGTGGACCGCAGGGATGCAGCCCATCCTGAGCCTGACGCGTTCCTGGCAGCTCAGCCGGCCGCCGCGGCTGGTGCTGATCCCGGCCGGGGCGCTCAGCCTGGTGCCGTGGCACGCCGCGCGGCACTCCGTGGCCGGCGATGGCCGGTCCCGGTACGCGCTGCACGATGCAGTGATCTCCTACGCCGCCTCGGGCCGCCAGTTGCGGGAGGTCGCGGCCCGGCCCACGCTCCCGCTCGATGCCAGCCCGGTGGTCGTCGGCGACCCCACGGGGACACTTCCCGGCGCCCTGCTCGAATCCCACGCGATCCTCGCCCGGTGTTACCCGGGCGGCCTGTATCTCGGGCGCGACCTGCCCGGGTGGGACCCCACTGCGGCCGGGCCGGGCACGCCCGGCGAGGTTCTGCGCCAGCTCCCGGCGGCCGGCCGGCCCGGCGCATCCATGCTTCACCTCGGCTGCCATGGCGTTGTCGCCGGCTCCGCGCCAGGCCAGTCGCATCTGCTCATGGCCGGGTACCAGGAACTGCGGGTGGACGCCATCTTGCGGCAGGCCAGCGGTCGGCCACCAGCGAGCGCCGGGGGCCTGGTCAGCCTGGCCGCCTGCAGCAGCGACCTCGCGCTGGGTGAGTACGACGAAGCGCTCACTCCGGCCACGGCGTTCCTGGCGGCTGGGGCGGTCACCGTGGTCGGTGCCCGGTGGCACGTTCCCGACGAGGCCACGTCGCTGCTCATGTTCATGTTCCACTACTTCATGAGGCAGCGTGCCCATCTGCCGCGGGACGCCCTCCGCGCCGCCCAGTTGTGGCTGCTGGATCCCGCCCGGGCACTACCGCCCGAAATGCCGGGCGAACTGGCCGAGCGCGCGAGGCGAGCAGAGGCGGCGGATATTACGGCCTGGGCCGGGATGGTGCACCAGGGCCAGTAGCATCGCCATCTCGCTGCCCTTGTCCGATCCTTGTCCGAGCAATGGTTCTGCCCCTTGTCCAGCTCCGCCTCCCGTGCAAAACTGCCCGCCCGTGCCTAACGCCCGCGCCGGGCGGCTGGGGCTGGCCAGGTTGCCCGGACGGCGGGCATCGGGGAGCGATTGCGGGGCTGTACGTGCCGAGGGGGGCCGGTGAGTTCGGGTTACGCTGCTGACTAGTCAGATGAACGGGCTCGGGAAGCCGCGGCGAGGCGCGCGCAGCGAGCGGAGATAGCAGCGCTGCGGGGCCAGGCCCACGCGCTCGGCCGGCAGGCGGCGGCGCTGCGGCGGCTCATCGGCAACTGGCAGGCGCCAGTCCTGGCCGCCGCGCCTGGATCAACGGCCACGTCCGCGGAACTGGCCCGGCACGCCGAGCGGATCCGCACGGTGATCGGGGACGCAACAAGACCTGGATCGTAGGGTGGCTGACGCCTGGACGGCGACCGTGCAGGACAGCCTTTCCCAGGCCGCCGCCGGCAGTACCGGCCGCCGGTGGCGCAGGGGATCGGGGCCAGCCAGCCCGCCGGCCCGGCAGCCGCAGCCCGTCCAGGAGCGGCAGGTGGCCGGGGAGCGGCCCGCGGCCCGCCCAGCCACGTCGCCGCCTGCGGGCACTGCCAACATCAGCGCGGAGGTGGCCAAGGCCCGGCAGGCGCTGGCGGACTCCGCGGCCAGCTGCCACCCGGACGACGTCGAGCGCCTGGAGCGGCTCGCCCTCAGCCTGACCGGCACCGATCTCGTAGGCGCCCAGGCCCTGCGGCACAGCGTGGCCGAATCGGTAGCCCGACGGAAGCAGGCTGGCCTGGCCGCCGCCACCAGGGCCCGCCTGCGCGTGACCGTTGCCGACACCCAGGCCGCCGAGCGGCCGACACTGCTGCAGCTCGTGGACAGCACGCCGGACTCCGGTCTTCCCGGGCTGGAGGCCCAGATCAGCGAGTCGGTCCGGCGCGCCGACCGGGCCCGGTCCCGGGCCCGGGTCGCCGAGGCGGCGGTGGCGGCGCTGCGCGAGATCGGTTGCGCGGTGGATGACGGGTTCGCCACCCACCTGTCAGCGGCCGACGCCGCGATCGCGCCGCTGCGCGAGCATCCCGGCTACGGCCTCCGGGTCAGGCTGTCCAGCACGTCGCTGGAAACCCTGGTGGTCCGGCAGCCCGGCGCGGACGGGGCCCGGGGCGCGACGGTCCAGCAGGGCGTCTGCGACCGGATGGACCCGGCGTGGGTGCTGCTCGGGCAAGCGGGCGTCCGGCTGGCCGAGCAGCACCGCAGCCCCGCGGGCGTGGAGGCGGTGCCGATCGTCAGCGCAGGCCAGTGGACGGCTGAGTGCCACCGCACAGCCGACGCAGAGCAGGCCGGCGTCCGCGGCGTACTCACCGACCTGGTCCGGCACCGCGGCCAGCCGGTCGCGCTCATCTTCCCGTATGCCGCGCGCCTGGCCACGCTGGCCAGGGGCAGCCCGGACGGCGTCGCCCTGCTCACCGCGGCTGAGGCGCTCGGGCACACAGCAACCCGCGTCCAGGGGGCTGACGCGAGCACCGTGTATAACACGGTCTTCTGGATTGCTGACCGGCAGGAAGATCTGCCCGCCGCGTTCGCGGTAGGCAGCCAGGCGCTGCGCATCATCACCATCCCAGAGCCCGCCCCGACCATCCGCCGCGCCGCGGCCGAGTTCTTCATCGGGCTGCTCGGACCGGGCGCTCAGCAGCATGCGGAGAAGCTCGCCTCGGCCACCCACGGGCTGCGGGTGGCCGACATCGACGCGGTTTGCCGGATGGCCGCCGACCTCGGCACCCCGGCCAGCAAGGTGGACGACGCCGCCCGCCAGTACCGGGTGGGGGTGGTCGAGAACCCCTGGGGGACGAAAGCCCTGACCGACCGGATCAGGACGGCGGAATCCGAACTCAACGAGCGAGTGCTCGGCCAGCGTGCCGCGGTCCGCAAGACGCTCGACATCCTGATGCGCTCGGGCACCAACCTGACCGGGGCCCAGGCGTCGAGTTCGCCGAACCGCCCGCGCGGCGTGCTCTTCCTCACCAGGCCGACCGGAATGGGCAAGACGGAACTGGCCAAGGCGCTGGCCGCCATGGTGCACGACGACGAGGAGGCGCGGCCGGTCCGGTTCGACATGAGCGCGTTCGGCGCCGAGCACGCCCGGCAGCGCCTCATCGGCGCGCCGCCCGGATACGTGGGATACGACGCGGGCGGGGAACTCGTCAACGCGGTCCGGGCACAGCCGGTCAACGTCCTGCTGTTCGACGAGATCGACAAGGCACACCCGCTGATCCTGGATCTGTTCCTGCAGATCCTGGAGGACGGCAGGCTCACCGACGGCCGCGGCGCCACCGTGCACTTCACCGAGTGCCTGCTGATGTTCACCTCGAACCGCAGGAGATCGTGATCGAGGAGTTCACCCGCGACGCCTCCGGCCCCGAGCTGAGGACGTCGTGGTGATCTCAATCAGCCGCATCCACTACCCAGTCACTGCACTGGGTCCGGGCAAGCGGCTCGGCGTGTGGTTCCAGGGCTGCTCGCTGGCCTGCCCAGGCTGCATATCCCGGGACACCTGGGACCCGGCCGGGGGCACCGGAATGACGGTCAGCGAGCTGGCGGGCGTCTGGCGGCAGGCCATCGCGGATGGCGCCGATGGCCTGACCGTGAGCGGCGGTGAGCCGTTCGGGCAGCCCGGCGAGTTGGCCGCGTTCCTCGCCGAGGCCGCCGCGCTGCGCGGCGCGGCCGGCCTGGACCTGCTCGTCTACACCGGCTACGAGTTCGCCGATGCCATGGCACGGGCGCCCGCGGTGCGCGAACTCGCCGATGCCCTCATCACCGGTCGCTACGACGTGACCAGGCCAACCAGGCTCATCTGGCGCGGGTCCGCCAACCAGGCATTGCACCTGCTCACGCCGCTCGCCCGGCAGCGGTACGCAGGCTACGCGGACTACACGCCAGATCACCCGCCGATCCAGGTCGCCGCCGACGATGAGCGAATCTGGCTGGTCGGCGTCCCGCCGCCGGGGACACTCCGCCAATTCGAGCGCGGCCTGCGAGAGCGCGAGATCACCCTGGAGGGCCCGACATGGCGTCCGTGACCTGGCGCTGCCCGGTCCCGGGCTGCGAGAGCGTCTCGGACCGCCGGGGACGGTGCGGCCCGCACCAGCTCCCTCTCGAAGCCGTGCGGGAAGCGCCCCCGGGGGAAGAGACCGCTGACGGCCAGCCGAGGGATGACGGCCAGCACGGCGCTGCTGGCGAAGAGCGTCCCACGCCGGCCCGGCGGATCGCCATCGTGTTCGGCGGGCAACGCACTGAGGTGCCATCCGAGGGCCTGCTGGTGGGCCGGGCCCTGTCCCCCCTGGCGCGACGTCGCCGCCGTCCGTGCGCTCACCCAGGTATCGCGGACCACGCAGGCCCGCCTGTTCTGGCAGGCGGACACGCTGTACGTGAACGACGCCGGGTCGAGCAACCGAACGTTCGTAGACGGCGTCAGGCTGACCAGCCCGGTGCCCTTGCGGCCGGGCGCGGCTCTCCGGTTCGGCCTGGATGTGGACGTAGGAGTCGTCGAACTCGACGAGTACGGCATGGTCAAGGAAACGGAGGGTGACGATGCGTTTCCATCGGCTTAGGCCGGCTCAGGCCAGTAACGATTCCACGGTGCCGCCGCCGCGTGAGGCGGTGACGACGGAAGCCGCGGCAGAAGCTCCTGTGGCGCGGCCGCCCAACCCGCAGCGGCCGCATCCCCGATTCCACGCTCCGGTGGTGGTGACCGTCGCGACCGATACCGGCCGGGTGAGAACTTCGAATGAGGACAGCGTCGGTGCCTTCGGCTGGATCGCGCCGCCGGACCAGCCAGTTCCGGTGGCGCTCGCCACGGCCACGGCCAGCAGCCCGCTGGTCGTGGCCGTGGCTGATGGCCTCGGTGGCCACGCGGCAGGCGAAGTCGCAAGCCAGCACGCGGTGCGCCAGCTGATGGCCGCCGCGCCGGCGCTGGACTCCGAAGCCGGTATCCGCCAGGCGATCCTGGGAATCCATGCTGACCTCCTGCAGCGGGGACGGAGCTGCCCCGGGCACGCCGGCATGGCGACCACCCTGGCCGCGGTGATCATCGCTTCCAGCGCGGTGCTGTGCGTGCACGTGGGCGACAGCCGTATCTACTACGTGGAAAGCGGCCTGCTCGATCCGACGACGCGGTGGCCGGGACCCTGCAGCAGTGCCTGGGCGGCCGGTCCGACGCCGACGTCATGCCGCACATCCGGCGCATGCCCCGCACCCTTCCGGCCAGGTACCTGATCTGCTCGGACGGATTGCACGGCTGTGTGCCGCGCGACACCATCCGTGACCTGGGCGCGATCGCGGACCCGCTGGCCGCCGCGGCCGGTCTGCTCAGCGCGGCGTTCCAGGCGTGCGCGCCGGACAACATCTCCCTCTGCCTGGTCGATGTCGCCCCCGCTCCCGGCACCGCCAGCCCACCGGGCCCGGACCACGGGCCGGAACCCGAGAAAGCGACCTGAATGAGCGAAATCCCCGAACCCCCGGCCAGCTTCCCGCCCACCATCCAGCAGGGCGCCGCGTTTCCCCCCACTGTCCAGCAGGGCCGGGCCGCTGCCGGCGCCTTCCCGCCAACGACCTACCAGAGGGCCGGCGCAGCGCCCGGGCCGGCCGATGCCGCTGGCTTCCCCTCGACCATCCAGCAGTTCGGTGCGGGATCCCCCGGAGCGGCGCCCGGGAAGATCCCCGATGAGCTGGCAGGCCGTTACGAGCAGCAGAACGTGCTCGGGTCCGGGGCCGAGGGCACGGTATGGCTGGTTCGCCGTATCCGCGACGGGCACGAGTTCGCCCTCAAGGTGCACCACGGCACACTGGCCGAGCAGGTCAACGCCTACCTGGGCGTGCTGGCGCACCTGGATGACCGGCGACTGCGCCGCCACGTCCCGCACATCGAGGAATACGGCACCGCGACGACCCCCGCTGGTCCCCAGGTGTGGGTGGTCATGGAGTACCTGGCCGGGGGCACGCTGAGTGACCTGATCGGCCAGGCGCAACGACCCGGCGGCGGAGTCGCGGAGCCGCTGGCCCGGGACATCGTGCTGGAGTTGGCGGAAGCCGTGCACTTCTGGCAGACCACCGTCAACATGAACCCGCTCGACCTCAAGCCCGCCAACTTCATGGTCCGCCGGTCCAGTCCGCTGGAGCTGGTGGTGACCGACTTCGGCGGGGTCGTGCGGATGACGCTCAGCCAGCAGTACGGCGTGGCCGTCACCACCCTGGCCTATATGCCACCGGAAGGGCTCGCCGAATGGCGGGCGGAACCCTGGCCGTGGTGGGCGGTCGGGGAGATCGCCTACGAGCTGGCCACCGGGCGGTCACGCTTTGACCTGCGGGACATTTCCCGCGGTGTGGCCGAGCGCCTGATCCTGCAGGACCGGGCAGTCGGCCAGCCGGACCTGACCGCGGTGCGGGACCCCCGGTGGCGGCTGCTCATCAGCGGGCTGCTGACCCGCTCCCCCCTGCACCGGTGGACGTACGATTAGGTCACGGATTGGTCCGCGGGCCAGAATCCACCCGTCTACGACGCTGCGGCCGGCCGCTCCGGGCCGGCCAAGGCACCGATCCTGTTCCAGCACGGCAACTATCACGATCCAGCCTCGTTGGCGGCGGCCTTCGCCGATGAGCCCGCTACGGCGGCCGGATGGCTGCAGGGCGCCGGGCGGGACGCGGTGCTCCGGTGGCTCGACGCGGAGCCCAAAGACGCGGCCTACCCGCGGGATTATCTCTACGGGCTCAGCGGGCCCGGCAGCGACCGCCGCGCGCACCGCGCGGTAACCGCATTCATGGCCACCTACCTTTCCGAGCGGCCCCCCAGCTACCGGGGCACCACCATCGACCACGACGGCTTGCTGCGGCTGGCCTGCCAGGGCAGCGAAGGCCAGCAGGTCATCACGGAGATTCTCGACGAGGGAATCCTGCAGATCGCGGCCGGCTGCGGTTGCGATCACGCGGCATGCGCAGGCCGCTGCCGCGTGCTCGACGAGGCAGCCCGTGATGAACCCATCATCACCGCCGCGGTCGAGGCCGCGGTACGCAAGGTCGGCAAGCAGGTCAACGCGGCGGGAGATGGCGCCGCGTGGAAGGAGCTGTCCGCTGCCGAACGCTCGATGATCCGGGCCCGGGCGGTCGAGCTCACCATAGCGCCCGAGCACAAAAACGCCCTGCTCCAGCCCGCAAAACTCATCGCCATCCGTGATGTGGCCTGGTGGCCGGCGGCCAAGCAGGCCGCGCGCCGGGCCGATGGGCGCACCACCAGTGGGCGCGCCGCGGTGATAACCGCCCTCGTCCTGGCCTCCCGGGCACCAGCCGTTTTCGGCGCCCAGGAAGCCCGCGAGCGCCGGGCCCGGGAAGCACGCGAGGCACCCCGGCGCCGGGCCGACAGAGCGGCTGCATGGTGGGCACTGGCGGTGGCCATCACCGTGGCTGGCCCGCTGTACCTCGGCCGCCTGTGGTGGCACGACCGCCTGATGTCGGTGGCCACTTCCCCGCCACCTGACCCGCGCGCCATTCCTGGTGGCGCCAAGATGCATGGCCGGGAGCGACGGAAGCGCGCGTTCGCAGGTGTCGCAGGTGCAGATTCTCCTGACGGAACGCTGCAACATAAGGTGCAGGCACTGCGCGGTCCCGGCCGAGGACTCACCAGTTGATCATGAGCTGTCCACCGACGAGTGGAAGAGCTTTCTTGGAACGGCTGCGTCGGCCGGAGTAGAAAGCGTCGTCGTCAACGGCGGCGAGGCCCTCATCCGCCGCGACGCGGTAGATCTCATCGAGTACGCCCTTGACGCTGGCATCCGGTGGGCGACGCTCATCACCAATGGGCTCCTGTTCGGAGCCCGTACCGCTGCGCGGATCGCGGAGGTGCAACGGCGTTTCCCCGCGTTCGGCGTGCATGTGAGTGTCGATGGCGCTTCAGCTGAAACCCATGACTGGATGCGCGGGCCGGGGACATTCGACCGGCTGCTTACCAATCTCGGCCGACTACACGACCAGGGGGCGGCTGAACGGCGTCAACTCGGTGATCCACCGGGGGAACGTACACGAGTTCGAGGACCTTGCCAGGCTGGCGGCTTCCTGGCATGCCGAGTTCTGGACCGTGTTCCCGAGCGCTGATCTTGGGCGGGGAGTCGCGCTTGGGAGCACCCGGCTCTCCCGGGGGGTCTGGCTGGACCTGTACGCACGGGCCCGGTCCATCCGCGATCAATACGGCATGTACGTGGGCATTGGCGGCCCTGTCATGGTGGATGAATGGCCGGAGGATGACGGCGCTGTGCCCCGGCCGGCGGTGCCGCGGCCAGATAAAGCCCTCATCGGCCCCGACGGGGCGGTCTTCACTTGCCCGCCGCTGCGGAACCACGATCTCGGGCAGGTGGGCGGTGGGTGCGACTCGACCCAGTGGTTGACGATAGCCGGGCGGGTGGCGGCCTCCCTGGATGAGCCCTGCGCCAGTTGCAAGTACCTTCTGGTGTGCACGAATGTGAACCTCGATGATCCACTCCGCCGGCGGCCCGGCCACTTCGGCCCTCCTATGAGGCGGCCAATCGCCGGGGAGACCGCTCATCCGATCGCCGGAGGCGGGCCGGGTGCATCCACAGGCGCCGTACCAATAACTCTGTCACGCGAGCTGCCCAAGCGGGTATAGCCGAATCCCTGCATTTCCATGCTACTTGTGTCAAGATGTCGGCTAAAGTCGCAGTCCGGGGGCATTGGCGAGCGGCCATCCATCTCACGGCATCGCCTCGACCTTGGAAGGGGAAGGAATCAGCATGGGACTGTTCAGCAAGAAACCTAAGATTGCCGTTTGCGAGATGTGCGGCAAGGCAGATGACGAGGGCTGTGGCTCGGTCCACAACCATGTCGAGCAGATTAGCGGCGACCAGCCAGCCTGGTTGCCAGGGAACCTTCGCGCGCAGGCCCAGGGCGAGTATGTGTGGCTGTGCGTCCAGTGTAACTCATATCCGGCGATGAAGTGGCCGAGCGACGGCGGAGCCTGGGCCGGGATGATGCTCCACCTGGGCAGTGCGCACTACGTCGGCCAGATGAAGGGCACGGGACGCACCAACTTCTCGATGATACCCGTGCGCTGATAATCCAGGACGCCAGGTTCGTTCAGCCAAACGCCAGTATTTGAGATCGGCGCGTTGGTTATGGTCCGGTCTACCAGTGAGACCATTCATGAGCCTATCCTTGGCCCACCCGGAACGCACCCTCACTGACTTCTTTTCCGCGTAAGTGCCGAGAGGCGCTCTGCCGTTGCCACGGTGTCGTGATGACCTGCGCCCAGTGTTCGCATCTGGGTGGCCCCTACATCGAGCTTCACCCGGTGGGCCAGGGTGAGATGAAAGTTCGACAGGACCCGCAGTGCGTACGCCTGGCCGCATGCTCGAGGAAGGCGCGCAGCCATGAATCGTCTGCCTTTGAGCAGCGGCAGAACAGGTAGTTGTACGACTCTATCCCATTTATCCCCATATAGGCCGCGTAAGCCTACGGGCCGACTGTCAACCAGCACGCCGACCTCCGCGTCCTACATGCGGTAAGGCGGCCGAACCAGGTCTCGTGAGCCTGTACCGGCCACGGATCTGATCAGCCAGTCGGTACCAGGGACGTCCAACTGCGTTCCGTCTCACATCTCAACAAGGAGGGGAAATGACAACCTGGCAAGATCTCACTTCATATGTACGCTCCAATTACAAGATCGCCGATGAACGATCTAACATCATAAAGCTAATTTTCGAAACGGGGAACCTGCGTTCACAGATGGTTCTGCTTGCCCGGGAGACCCTGATGGACGGGGAAGAGGAGTGGGTGACGATATCCTCGCCGGTCGCTCCTCTCGGGTCGGTGCATCTCGAGGAATTCTTGCGCGAAGTAGGAGGCATCGTCTGCGGTGGCGCCGCACTCGAAGGAGACATCCTCGTGATAAAGCATGCAGCTCCACTCATGAACCTAGATATCAATGAGTTTGAACGGCCGGTCAGGCTGGTGACGATAACGGCGGATACCCTCGAAAAGAAGTTCGTAGGAAGTGATCAGTACTGAAAGAAATACCGCACATTTTCTCAATCGAGCCCCGGGGTTGCTTGCCCGCGACCCCGCTCCAGCCGTGACCGGGCGTCCTCCAGACCCTGCTCTGTCAGAAGTACGCGGAACTGTTCACCGGGCCGGGTGACGGCGGGCTGCGTGAACTCGCCGAGTCGTTCGCGTTCTCCCGGTGCGCAGTGAGAGAGTCACTGCAAAGCGACTACAGGCAGGTTGAGGAATGCGGGCAGCAGTGTTGAGAGAAGTCGGCCAACCGCTGACGATCGAGGACGTGGATCTCGACGGGCCGCGGGCCGGCGAGGTGGCGGTCAGGATCGAAGCGGCGGGGGTGTGTCACAGCGACCTGCACTACATGAACGGCGACCTACCGGCCAAGCTGCCGGTCGTGATCGGGCACGAAGGGGCCGGCGTCGTCGAGGCGCTTGGCCCGGGCACGACCGACCGCCTCGCCGTCGGTGATCGGGTCGCGCTGTTGTGGCGGCCACGCTGCGGCGAGTGCGCGGCCTGCACGGCCGGCAATCCGGTGCAGTGCCGCTATGGGCGCGTCTATGCGACGACGAACGGCCTCATGGATGGCACCACCCGGCTGCACATCGGCGACGAGCGGGTACACCACCTCATGGGCGTGTCCTGCTTCGCCGAGCGGGTCGTCGTCTCGCAGACCAGCGTGGTTCGCGTTCCGCCGGGCGTGCCGCCCGAGGTCGCGGCCGTCTCCGCGTGTGCCGTCATCACCGGCGTCGGTGCTGCCATGAACGCGGTCCAGGGGGGCGCCGGACGACCGCTGGCCGTGTTCGGCACCGGCGGCGTCGGTCTGTGTGCGGTCATGGGCGCGGCGGTGATCGGCG
The DNA here is from genome assembly GCA_963837515.1 of uncultured Actinomycetes bacterium. GTDB lineage: Bacteria > Actinomycetota > Actinomycetes > Streptosporangiales > Streptosporangiaceae > RYN-230. Next base: position 142,410 of record CAWINT010000002.1, on the reverse strand, counting down.
CCGACCCGATCATCGCCATCGACGTTGACGACACCAAACTTGGCCTGGCTCGACGTTTCGGCGCGACGCACGTCATCAATGCGCGGACCGAGGACGCCGTCGAACGAACCCGCGAAATTACCGAGGGCGGGGCGCCCTGGGCCATCGACGCCGTCGGCAGCCCGACCACCATGCAGCAGGCAGTGTCGGCGTTGCGGCCGACCGGCACCATGGTGGCGGTCGGGTTGAACAGCGTGGCCGCGACGTTCGCAGTCCCCATCAACGAGCTCGTCCAGCAGCAGAAGCGGATTATCGGCGCCCTGTATGGCGCCAGCAATCCGCGCATCGACCTGCCACGTATCTTCGCGCTCTACCTTGCCGGGCGGCTGCCGCTCGGCGAACTCGTCACCGGTCGGCGCCCGCTCGACGAGGTGAACGACGCCTACGCCGACCTACGGTCTGGTGCGGCGGGCCGAACCGTCCTCATCCCCTGAAGCGCAGCGGGTTCAGCCTGCGAAGGCCGGCAGCTCCTGGCCACGGACTCCAGGCCGGATCGCGAACACGGCGCCGGCCGCCGCCTCGGCGCCAGCCCCGAGGCCCTGCCGCGAGGTCGTGATGAACAACGTCGCGCGGTCCGGTCCGCCGAACGTGCATGCGGTGGTCAGGTGCACGGGCACCTCAACCCGCTCCGACAATCGGCCGGTTTCGTCGTAACGGTGGACGGCGCCCCCCTGCCAGAGCGCGACCCAGACGCCACCGTCCTCGTCGATCGCCATGCCGTCCGGCAGCCCCAAGCCGTCGTCGATCGTGGCGAACACCCGCCGTCCACTGAACTCGCCGGTGCCGGGATCGAAGTCGAAGACGTCAACCCGGCCGGTCATAGTGTCGGCGTAATAGACCAAACGGCCGCTACGGTGCCAGTGGATGCCGTTGGAGATCGTCACGCCGCTCAGCACTCGTTGCACCGACAGGTCCGGGTCGAGCCGGAACAGCGCACCGGCGCCGGGGGTGAAGTCATAGGCCATCGAGCCGCAGTAGAACCGTCCCTGGGGATCGCAGCCGCCGTCGTTCATCCGGATCGCCGGATCGTCAAAGGCAACGATCTCGTCGCTGACCGGAGCAAGGGCAGGCGAGAGCAGCCGGAAGCCGCGCCGCGTGGCGAGCACGTAGCCGCCCGCCCGCCGCGCGCGGATTGCCGCGGTGACGCCGCCGATCTCGTAACGGTCAACGGTGCCGCCGTCAGTCATCGCCAGCACGGCCCCCCGCTCAAGGTCAACGAAGAGCAGCCGGCCGCCCGCGGCGTCCCAGAACGGGCCCTCGCCATGCTCGACGCAGGCACCGGTGACCTGCTCGGCCTTTGTCACATCCACCCTCCGTCCACGATCCAACGCTGCGCCGTGCACGAGCGCGAGTCGTCAGCGGCCAGCCACAGCAACAACCGCGCGACATCGTCCGGATACAGCTTGTGCGGCAGGCACTGGCTGCGGCGGATCGCATCCTCCGCCTCGGGCGTGACCCACTGAGCGAGCTGCTTCTCGGTCATGATCCAGCCGGGGATGATGCAGTTGACCCGGATGTTCCAAGGCCCGAACTCGCGCGCCAGGGTGTGGGTGAGACCTTCGATACCGGCCTTCGCCGTGATGTAGGCCGGCAGCTGCAGAAGATCGATGTGCGCACTGATCGAACCCAGGTTGATGATTGACCCGCCGCCTGCTTCCCGCATCATCGGTGCCACCGCCTGGGCCGCGAAGAAATGGTGCCGTACGTTGGCGGCGGTGAGGTCGTCCCAGAGCGCGACGTTGACCTCCTCGACCGGATAACGGCGGTCGTTCGCGGCGTTGTTCACCAGGATGCGGATCGGGCCGAGTTCGCCTGCGCTGCGCGCGATCGCCGCCCTCAGCGCGCCGACGTCGCGGACGTCGCAGGGCATGAACAGCGCCGCGTCGCGCAATTCGGCCTCCAGATCCCGCCCGCGTTCGACGTCGATGTCGATGAACGCTACCTGCGCACCCTGCCCAGCAAGCTGGCGAACGAATTCGGCACCCAGGCCTGCGGCGCCGCCGCTGACGAACGCTACCCGTCCCCGCAGTGACGGGTAGCTGGCGTACTCCATCTGCACCTGCTGCACCTGCTCGGTCATCGACTTCCTCGACCTCCGATGAGAAGATTCCTATATCGAAATTGCACTCTGGCGCTCCTAGCGCCATAATGGCGCCATGACCAGCATCCAGATCAAAGACGTGCCCGAGCGGACCCATACGATCCTCCGCCAGCGTGCGGCCGCTGCTCACCAGTCTCTCCAGGAATACCTGCGGGCACGGTTGATCGAGGAAGCTGACCAGCCGACGCTGGAGGAGATCCTGGACCGCGCGGGCGGGCGATCAGGCGGGTCAGTCCCGCTCAAAGACGCTGTAGCCGCCCTCCGTGACGACCGTGATCGTCGCTGACGCCAGCGTCCTGGTCGTCGCCCTGGCCGACGACGGCCCCGGCGGGGACCAGGCCCGGGCCCGGCTACATGGCGAGCGGCTGACCGTCCCCGAACTCGCCGACCTGGAGGTCGCATCCGTGCTGCGACGGCAGATGAGAGCAGGCACCCTCAACGCCCGGCGCGCCCGCCTCGCCCTCGACGATCTGGCTGCACTCCCGGCCCGGCGGGCACCGCACCGCCCGCTGCTCACCCGCTGCTGGGAACTACGCGACAACCTCACCATCTACGACGCCGCCTACGTAGCACTCGCCGAGGCCATGAGCGTCACTCTGCTCACCGGCGACCAGAAACTCGCAAGAGCCCCCGGGCCCCTATGCCACATCGAAATGTTCCAGCCCGCATCCTGATGGGTTATCGCCAGGGCTTCCATGAGCCGCCTCCGGTGGCTGGCAGACCACGCCAGGCAGCTGCCTAGGGACTGAGATCCTGGAGCAAATCGTCGAGGGTGAGTTCCTCCTCGATGCGGATGCTGCGGCGGCGCATGGCGGCGGCGAGTTCCGGGTCCCACGGGGTCGCGGCCGGCTGGCCGGAGAGCGGCGTAAGCTGCTGCGCCGCCGGCACCGCGGCTTCGTAGGCCACGTGGTCATAATGCCAAGGCCGCCAGTTCACCCGGTGACGCACCGCGCGAGCGATCCGGACCCCACCCCAGTCGAAGTCGCCGTGGTAATCGAACTCCGCACCACCGGCTGAGAGCAGGTCCAGCAGCCGCCACCCGGCGGCAGACGGCTGGCCGCTGACGCAGACCAGCGGCTGGCACCGGGCGCCCAGTTCGTCGGCGGCCGCCGCGACAACCACCGGGTTCTCGCATATCCGCACCCGGCTGGAGGGCACCGGCCCCGTGTTCAGCGACCCCGTGTTCAGCGATCCCGTGTTCAGCGGCCCCGTGTTCAGCGGCTCCGTGTGGCAGCGGAGCTGGCGCAGGGTGAGCATGGCCGGCTGTCCCACTTCGCGGTATGACGCCAGCGTCCGGCCCAGGGCCGTGCGCGTATCGCCGGGGAGGCCGAGGCAGAGCACCAGCGACGAGAGCTCGTCGAGGTGAACTCCAACGGCGGCCCACCCGGCGCGCCGGGAGCCGGCGGTGCCCTCCGCCGCGAACGGCAGGCCGGCCAGCGCACGGGCCGCCGACAGCACCAGCGTGCCGACCGGGCGCCCGTCGTCCAGGGCGTGAGCATCGCCGCAGCATTCGGCGGCGAGCCGGCCGAGGGGGATGCCGCGCGAGGGTAGCCGCCGGAGAACCGCTGCGACCTGGCCGAGGAGCAGCCGCGCCGGATCAGGTTCGGGGGCGAGACGCCGCACCACGCCCGTCGCGTCCAGCCACGCCCGCCACGGCGCCAGCTCGTCACGGCCATCCACGGCGGCGTCGAGCGACGCGAACGCGGCACCCCAGGCGGCCGCGAGATCTGCCCGTTCACGGTTGCGATCGCGGAGCGGACCGGTCAGGCGCGTCACCGCTTCGGCCAGCCCGCCCGGCGCGGCGCCGCTGTCTCGCAGGACGCGGTCGACCTCCGTCAGGGACACCGACAGCGACGCCCCGGACCCGGCTGTTCTCCCGATCAGCCGCTCAACGGCGCGCCGCTGCTCCGGGGTGGCGGCGGGCAGGGTAACCGTACCGGTCAGCGGGCGCCCGGTTTCCAGCCGGTCTCGCACCCGCCGCACCAGCCACGCCGCCGGCTCGTCGCCGAGCAGACGGTGCAGCCTGGCGTCGGTACCGATCACACCGCCACCCGTTCGGCCAGCCGGCGTTCCCGCCCGTCCCACCGCCACGGTGTGACGAGAACCGCGTCGATACCGTCCTGCCGCGCGAGCTGGCAGATGGCGAGCCCGGGTACCTGCGGGTAGCATCCCCACTCCCGCTCGCTGGTCATGACCACGTCCATGTCGAAGGTGGCGAGCAGCCCGAGGCATTTCGCGCGGGAATCATCGTCGACACCCGCGAAGGCCTCGTCGAGCGCGATCAGCCTGGGCGCATGGGGGTTGCCCGCCGATTTGTAATGCGAAGACGCCGCGGCGAACAGCGGAACGGAGGCGATCAGCGCCCGCTCACCGCCCGACGCCGGGCCGGTGGCGGGACGCCACTGGCCGCCAGCGAAGCGCTGGATGGCGAACTCGTGCCACCTCCGGTAGTCCAGCGCCGCCGTCAGCGCCTCGGACCACCCGGCCGCGGGGTTGTCCGCATGCTCGGCGGCGATGCGCTGCTGGAGGAACGCCCCCACCGCGGCGCGGTCGCCGGAGGACCACGCGTCGATGGTCTGCCGGAGCTTGCGCCGGATCTTGTCCAGTCCGTCCGGCGCGTCCCGCGCCTGCTGCCAGATCAGCCGCAACTTCATCCCGGTTGACGTCGGCCGGGATTCCAGCTCGTCGTTCATCTGCCTGACCTCGGCCTCCGCCGCCGTGATCAGCTCGTGCAGCGTCCCTGCCACCTCGTTCAGAAGGTGATTCTCCAGGATCTCCCGTTCCCTGGCCGACAGCAGCCGGGCCCGCTGGTCCGCCTCCTCGCCGAGCGCCGCGGCGAGCCCGGGGATGTCGTGACTGCGGCCCTGGAACACCACGTTGACCACGATGACGCCTTCGCTCAGGGTCAGCCCGGCCGAATACCCGTGCCGGGCCATCGCGTCGGCGAGCAGCTTGTGCTCCTCTGTCACCCGTTTCTGTACCCGGTCCCACGGACCGTCCCCGTCGTCCACCGGCTCCAGCCCGGCGTTCACGGTACGCGCCAGCAGGACGGCCGGCGTCGCCACCCACGGCTGCATGACGTCGGGAATGTCCAGCGACGGCAGCGCGACGCGCAGCAGCCCGGTAGCGGCGAACGACCGGAACTCGGCCACGGTGGTGTCCCGCGCCCGCGCGGCCTCGTCGATCTCCTCCCGAAGTCGCTCCCGCGTACCCTCGGCCTTGCCCCGGTCGCCGAGCGCCCGCTGCTCGACGTCGCGCGCGGCCTTCTCGGCGGCGCCGCGCCGGTCCAGCTCGCGCCGGACGCCCGCGAGCTGCCGGTGCAGCTCCTCGACGGCCGCCCCGGCGGTCTGGAGCAGCGCGTCGTACGTCGCCTGGGCGCCCGACGCCTCGTCCCGTGCGGCGGCCGCGGCCTCGGCCGCCTCCTCGATGCGCTCCCGGCTTTCGGCCAGTTCGGCGGTGGCTTCCGCCGCGGCCCGGGCCGCCCCCTGCGACGCCTCGGCGGCCGGCCACAGCCCCGCGAGCGCCAGCCGGTACGCCGCCACCCCGGCCTTGACCTCCGCGAGTTCGCCGGGCTCGGCCGGCAGGCCGACGTCCTGCGCGAACTCTTCGGCGCGCAGGACCGCGGCGGTCAGCTCCGCCAGCCGCTGCCCGCGCACGGTAACAGCGTGCGCATGCTGCTCGCGCAGTTCGCCGCGCCGACCGCGCTCGGCCGCGGCCACGGTGTGCGCCTCGCGTACCGCGGCGTCCGGCGGCACCGCGCGGTGCTCATCGGCGAGCCGCTCCCGGCGCACGCCCACCTCGGCCAGCGCCGCATCGAGGTCGCCGATCGCCGTCCGCTCCTGCTGGAGTTCCGCGGAGAGCTGTGCGATCCTGGCGCGCCGCGCGGCCTCACGCGCCCCTTCGCCGATGTAGCCGGCGCGGTCCTTCCGCCACGCACCGCCAAGGACGCCGTTCGCCCACCTGCCGTCGGTGGTCACCCAGGCCCCGGCGGTGCCGTTGGTCCCGCCAAGGCCAATAGCGCGCAGGACAGACTGGACCGCCTCGTAGGACAGCAACCGTGCCTGTGGATCGGCGGAGTCGATCGCCGGGGTCAGGACGCTGGCGCACGACCGGCCGGGCACCGGGGCGAGCCCGGACACCACCGTCACGTCGCCATCGACGAGGTTCCCGTCGGGGGTCACCCACGCGTCGAGTATCCCCGCCGCCTCCAGCGCGGCCTCGAGCCCCGCGCGGTGCTCCCCCGGCACGTCCAGCGCGAAATCGGTCACCTTCCACAACGGCGCGCCCGGACGATCGTCCCGGATACCGGGCTGCCTCGTGTGCGTAGCCGGCGGGGCGTCGTGTCCGCCCGCTCGCAGCCGGCCGATCTCACCCTCCAGCTCGCGTGCGCGCCCGGCATGCGCCGCCTGCTGGGCGGACAGTTCAGCGTCGAGACGGCCGAGCTCGGTGCCCGCCGCCCGCGCCGCGTCGCCGACGGCCACGACCGCCGGGTTGGCGCCGTCCCCGGTCACCGCCCACGCTTGCAGGACTTCGAGCAGCTCGTCCGGGTCGGCGATCCGGAGTTCGGTGAGGCTGCCGAGGTAGGCCCGGTAGGCCCGGGCCAGTTCGCGGGCGCGTTCGGCGGCGGCCCGCTCGGCGGCGGCGACCCGCTCGGTCGCGGCCTGGACCTCCGCGGTGAGCCGGTCCTCCTCGGCGCGTGCCGCCTGCAGCGCCCCGCGCCGTTCCCCGGCTTCGGCGAGCAGCCGGTCCAGCTGCCCGACGGCCTGCGCCTGGCGGCCGGCGACAGCCTCCGTCTCCCGGCGGGCACGCTTCGGATCCTGCTCCCAGCCGCCCGCGGCCGTGCGGTGGCCCGGCGTGCAGCGGGCCGCCGCCGCCGCATCCTCGGCTTGGCGCTGCGCGGCGGTCAGCGTGTCCCGCGCCGCTGCGGCCCGCCGCGCGGCTTCGTCGGACCGCACGGAACGCTTCTGCACCTCGGCCGCCAGCCGGTCGCGATCCCGTTCCCTGATGCGCGCCGTCTCGTCCCGCCGCCGCGCCTCCTCCCGCATCTGCTCGAGCCGCTCGGCGTCGCGCATCGCGGGGTCCTGCTGGAGCGCTTCGCGCCGCGCCTCGAGCTGGGTCCGCTCCTGCTCGAGCTCGGCCAGCTCGCGCCGCGCCGTCTCCAGCGCGCCCTCCGCCGTCGCGTAAGCCTCCTCGGCCGCGGCCATGTCCCGGCCGAGCTGCTCGTACCGGCTCTGCGCCTGCCGCGGTCCCGCTGCCTTGCGCTTGGCCGCGATCATCGCGTACCGGCTGTAGTGGCGGAGGAAGTCGTCCGCGGCCTGGCGGGCCTCCGCCAGGGCGCGCAGCGCGTCGCGCTCTTCATCGAGCCCGCGGAACGCCTCGGCCACCGTCGTCACCAGGCCCGGGCTGAGCGGCGGCAGCGCCTCCGTGAGCGCGCGGGACAGCAGCTTCTCGTCCGGCCGCTTGGAAAGCTGCGGCTGCCGGAGCTGGATCAGCAGGTTGATCAGCGCCTCGTAACGGTGCTCGCCGAGCCCGAACAGAGCTTGGTCCACCGCGCGCCGGTAATCGGCGGCCCGGTCGTACACCAGCCCGCGGGAGCCGATCTCCTCGCGCAGCTTCTCCCTGGTCAGCGGAACCCGGCTGGCGGGCAGCAGCTGCAGGTCCGCCCCGACACGCTGGGCCGTGACGAAGAACCAGTGGCGCGCGATGCCGCGGCCGGCGACAGCTTTCAGCCCGCACCCGATGGTGCGGAACTCGGTGGTCCCGTCAGCAGCGCGGCGGCCGAATTCGAGCCACGTGTACCCGAGGCGCTCTGGATGGGGATGCTTGCCGCCGAGCAGCAGGTTCCATTCCATCTTCTTCTGCCGGTCGCCGTCCGGCTCCACCCGGTGCGGTGCGAGTTCTCCGTCCAGCAGGAACGGCAGCGTCAGCGCGAGCACTTTGGACTTGCCCGTTCCGTTGTTGCCGCGCAGCAGCAGCCGGCCGCCGTGGAACCAGAACTCCTCGGCATCGTAGTAGAACATGTCCACCAGGCCGGCCCGCAGCGGCTTCCATCGCTCAGAAGAGGGTGCTGGCAGCATCGGCGGTCGCCTTTCTCGGCTCGCGGATGGTCGGCTCGTCCAAGGCGAAACGCGCGATCGCCGGGCGGCCGCGGACCACGGATCCGTCCACCTCAACCAGGCGGAGCGCGGAGAGTTTCTCCAGCGCCGTCCCGACCAGCTCCGTCTCCGCGCCCGGCTCGGTCACGCCCTTGCGCCAGTAGGTGGCGTGCTCGGCCGCCGCCTGCCGGACGAAGGCCTGGAGTTCCCCGAGCGTGGCCTGGTCCCGGCGGGCGAGATGCTCGGCGACAAGCAGCGTGACATGCCCGTCGGTGCGCTGCTCGGGCATCCGCACGTCGGTCAGCTCGTCCTCCGGGTTGACCATGGCTATCCCCTCAGCGCGCATCTCGGCGACGAGCCCGCTGGCATCGGCGATCCGCCGGGTGATCGCGTGCCGCTGCGACAGCAGGTAGCTGCGTTCGCCCTCGTCGAGCTCGTCGTAGTACAGGACCGGGTCCTCCAGCAGCCGCCGGGTGAGCCGCCTGCGCAGCGCCTGGTTGCGCAGGTCGTCGGTTTCGGCGACCGGTTCCGCGGTCAGCTCCGCGAGCCGCTCCTCGAACGATGAAGCGGTCACCGTGGACGGCCCGCGGATGCCGGAAAGCAGCACACCCAGCACCGGCCTGCGCACGTCATACAGCACATCGGTGCCGGCCGACAGGTACGCGTCCTCGTCCCCGGCGACCCTGCTCAGCGCCCCAACGCCAAGCAGCAGCCGGACGACCGCCACCAGGTCGGACCGGTCCGCCCGGCTGTCCAGGGTCAGCGTGAACCCGGCCGCGGCGAGTTCCGGCTCCGCGGCGGCCGTCAGCACATCGTCGGCGAGGCTGCCGAGCGTGGTCTGCGCGTCGGCGCGGGCGAGAGCCGACAGCGCCAGGCACAAGGTGACGTACCGGCGCCGGCCAAACGGCTCCTTGTTGTGCCCACGCGCCGGGTGGGACGCGTCGGACAGCACCGGGGCGGACTTGAACAGCCGGGCCGTCTCCGAGTCCGCGGCCAGACGCCACCCCGTCTCCCGGTTCAGCCACTCCCGCAGCCCAGGCAGGTGCCGCCGGACCAGGACCAGCATCTCGCCGTCGCGGTCGGCGACCAGCAGCGGCTTGGCGAGCAGGGCACGGAGCGCGGCCCGGCGCTGCGCCTGTTCCTCCGCCGGGATCATGCTGCTGCCCTCATGATGGCGTCAGGTCGGTGATCTCGATGACGTGTTCCGGACCGGTGAGCAGCCCGTCGGCGGTGCCGATCGTCGCCGTCCCGCCGTCCGGGACCAGGGAGAGCCGCACCTCCAGCGTGCCGTCGCCGGTCACGGTCTTCACTTCAGTCTCACCCGGCTTACGGGCCGCCAGCGCATCGCCGAGCAGGGCCAGGAAGAGCCGGAATGCCCGCGGGTCCAGCACGTCGAGGTCGGACAGCAGCGTCGGCCCGCCGGTCCGGAGGGAGCGCCGCGCCGCGGCGGTCTCGGCCCCCTCGTGTTCTGCCTGCCGGCGCAGAAGATCCCGCTCTGCCGACCTGTCACGTACCTGGCTGGGCTTGCCCCGCCGCTCGTAGCTCCCGGTCTTCCTGAGCTGCGGGGAGATACGGATGGGCGCGGCGTCCCGCCAGGCCATTCCCGGTGGAATGTCCTGCCAGGCGTCGGCGGTTTCGCTGGTGACGGACAGGTGGCGGGCTGGGCACAGCCCGAATGCGGCTCGCCACAGGCGATGGGCGGCCTCGTCGTCCGGCGCCTCGGCGAACCAGCGGGCGAGCACGCGGAAATCCGCCGAGCGATCCGACCGCCCCGAGCGCCGCTCGTTGAGCAGGCCGACGGCGTCGATGAGCTGCTTGATCGCGGTCACGGCAGCCTGCCGCAGCAGCCGTGCCTGCGACGGGTGCCCCGCTTCCCGCGACGTGAACCAGTCGTCCAGCCCGCGCCACCGGTTCCGCCAGGCGTCCAATGCCTGTTTTTCCGCGTTGGCCAGGGACTCGGCGGCGTCCGCGCCCTCGGGGACCGCATCGGCCGCCTCCCGCTGCGCGGCCAGTTCCAGCAGCCGCTCGTGACCGGCGGCTTCCAGGTCGCCGAGCAGCACCGCAATCTCAGCACCGGAGTTGGCCAGGTCCGCGATGAACCTGTTGATGTAGTCGATCAGCCGTTCCTTGTAGGCGAGGAAGCCGTCGATGTCCCCGTCGGAGAAGTCGATCGCGCGGCGCAACGCGGACATGAACGCCTGCGCGTTGTCAGCCAGGGAGGAGAACCGCTCGGCGAGGGACAGCAGCAGCAGATGGGTCTTGGCCGGGTCGGGATCGCGGTCTGCGGCCAGGACCTTCAGCGAGCGGAGCTGGTCGGCGATATCGGCCAGGGCCACCGACTGAAGCTGCCCGCGTCGCCCAATGGCCTCCTCGTAGAAAGTGATCGCCTGCTCGGCCGCCTGCCCGGCGGCGGTCAGCTGGTACAGGGACCGCTTACGGTGGAAGTCCTCCACCGTCGTGACGCGGCTGGTGTTGACGTCACCGCGCAGGTTCCCCCAGATCACGAGCTGCTCGAGGGCCTGGGCCAGCTGCTCGTCGGCTTCGATCCGGAGCTCAGCCGCAACGTCCTCCGGCCGCAGGTGCACGATGAAGCGTTCCTTCGCCCGCGCGAACGTGCGCAGCAGGCTCCGGTAAAGGTCGGCGTTCGGGACACTCAGATGCGTGAACGGCTGTGGCTCACTCTGGCCGTGCGCCGACCGGGACCCTCCACTCACCACCGCTCCATCCTGCCGCACGCGGCCGACAGAATGTACGCGATCGGCCGCTCAGCTCAGCCGCGCCGTCAGCCTTCCTAGTGGAAGCTGGTGGCTGCAGCACGCAGAACTCGTTTCCGTCGGGGTCGGCCGGGTCGGGGTCGGCCAGAATGTGCCAGCGCTACCCGTGCTCGATGACAGGCTGCTCCGAGAGGACCCGGCCACCTTGCCCCGTAGGTACGGATGTGGCTCACGGCACATGTCCTGATTCTGCACCCGGAGCATGGCACCGCAGGCTCGCACTGTCGTAGCCGCAGATGTTGGCGCTGAGGGTCGCCGGGTGGCTGGGCGCGGCGTTAGGGTGCGGCCATGGAGCCGGCGGCCGTTGCTGAGGGCCTGGCTGCGACCTTCGCCCGCGACGGTGTCGCGGTGGTCCGCTCGGTCCTGGACCCAGCAGAGGTGGCGGTGGCGGCCGCCGCGATCGACGCGGTGCTCGCAAGCCCCGGCGCGCTGGCCCAGGTGGCCAGCCGCCCGGATGACCCGGGGGCGTTCAGCGAGGACTTCCGCCGCTGGCGGGACGTGCCGGGGATTGGGCAGCTGGCCCGGTACTCGCGGGTTCCCGCTGTCGCCGCAGCACTGATGGGCACCTCCCAGGTCCGCTTCTATCACGATCATGTCCTGGTGAAGGAGGGCGGGACCAGGCAGTGCACGCCGTGGCATCAAGACCAGCCCTACTACAACGTGGATGGCCATGGGGTGAGTGCCTGGATCCCGGTGGACCCGGTGCCCGGGGACGGGTGCCTGGAGCTGGTGGCCGGCTCGCATCGCGGGCCGTGGCTGATGCCACGCACCTTCTTGCGCCAGGAGGCCCGCTGGTTCCCCGAAGGAACCCTGGCCGAGCTGCCCGACATCGACGCTGACCGCGGCGCGTTCGACATCCGCCGCTTCGCCCTGCAGCCGGGCGATGCCATCTTCTTCGACTTCCTGACCGTGCACGGGGCACCCGGGTTTCCTCATCCCGGGCGGCGGCGGGTGCTGTCGCTGCGGTACCTGTCAGCAGACGCCCGGCACGCGCCGCGTCCCTGGCGCACCTCACCGCCCTTCGACGGCCTGGAGGACGAACTTCCTGCCGGCGCCGCCATGGACCATCCACTGTTCCCGGTCGTCTGGCCAGCATGACCGACCGCGACAATGCGCTGGTAGCGGGAAGCCGAACAGGCGCTTGACGAAGTTGATCCAGCGGCACCGGCCGCTGCGGATAACCGTCCGTTCTGCCTCGAACCGGCCCCGACTCTGCCTCGAACCGGCCCCGACGGTCAGGCGGGTGGGTTCCCGCCTGACCGTCGGGACGCGCGGGGCCATCGCTTCCGGTGCCTACCGCCTGAAGTGGGGCACCGGAAACGCGGCCCATCGGATTACGGCTGGTTGGCCCCGCCCGGGGTGGGGTTGCTGGACCTAACGAAATCGGTGCAGTTGCTGTCGGTGTCTTGGCCGTCGGGGGAGCGGATATCGCTGCCCCCGGTTCTGGGCGTAGGCGCGAAGCAGCCACTTCGCCCGGTTCCGGAGGCGCCTTGGTAACCCTCAGCGGCCCATGGGTTGACGAGGGCTCCGTAGTTGAGGCTGTCAACTACATTGCCGTGGGCATCACGCAGCACCATGTTGCCGGCGCTGGCGGAAAGGGCGGGGCCGCCGAACCACAGGTCTGGTGCCGGCGGGCCCTGGTAGCCCGCGTTCGTCACGGCGGTGTCGACCACCGGCGTGTTGATCGCGTAGCTGCTGCCGAGGGGCTTGTCGATGGTGATGGAGCTGACCAGCGGCTGCACAGGCTCGTTGCTTGAGTGCGGGAAGCGTGTCGCTGGACTGAAGCTGACACCGGTGCCCCGGTCGCTGAAGGGAAGGTTGGACGCGTGGTCGAACTTCAGCGGCGCGGTCAGGGTGAGGCCGGTGCCGGTTGCCCCGGAGGTGCCCACCGACGCGACGGTGACGTACTCGATCTTCGTGCCGATGTCGAGCCGGATCTTATCGCCGGCGGTGATGTTGGTGGTTGAGGTGACCTTGAGGTTGGTCGAGCCGGCGGCCGCGTCAGCCGCAAGACGGGCCTGTGTGCCTGGGGTGCCGACCGCGGTGACCGTGGCTGTTTCCAGCTTGTGGCCGTAGCCGATATTCAGCTTCTTGCCGACCATGAAGCCCGACGTACTCGTGACGGGGACGTTGGTCGAGCCGGCCGGGACGGTGATCGGACCGTCGGGCAGCGGCTGCCACAGCGGTGTGCTGTTGGCGGTTGGCAGGCTGATGATCGTCGCGTTGCGGCCGTTGGGTGACGAGTCCAGCGCGGTGGCGCCTCCGGTCTCGTCGAACTTGTAGTCCGCGACGTCGCCAGCGCCCGGCTGCCCGGAGGCGAGGGCAGCGACCTCGGAGGCGGACAGTGCCCGGCTGTAGATGTTGAAGTCGTCGACAGTCGCGCTTAGGTAGGGGTCGGCGGAGAACTGCGAGCGCCCGATCCAGTTCTGGTTGGTGTTACCCAGGCTGGCCGGGGTGAGGGTCATGTTGGTGTTGGTGCCCACCGGCTGGCCGTTGACATACAGCGTGCCGGTCTGGCCGGACAGTGTCACCGTGACCAGCGACCAGGTGTTCAGCGGCAGGGTAGTGGTGTCGTTGATCTGCTGTTCGGCTCCGTTGCCGCTGGTGGTGATGGCGTAGCGTAGCGGTCCACCACCCGCGCTGAGCGTCAGGAACATGTAATTGTTGGTGCCGGTTCCGAAGTCGAATACCCGGGACCAGGCGCTGTTCTGCGACGGGTTGACCCACGCCGAGATGGTGAAATCGTTCAGCCCGCTGGCGATGCCGTTCGGCAGTTGGACGTAATCGCCATTGCCCGACAGCTTGACGGCGTTGCCGATCTCGCCCGGTACGCGGGGCCCGGTCGCGCCAGAGGTGGTGACGGCGGTGATTGTGCGGGTCTCGGCAGCGGAGCCGGTGCCGATCTGCACCTGCTGGCCGGAAGCGAGGCCGGCCGAGTTGCTGACGTCGATGGTGGTAGCGCCCGCCCGGACGGGGGTCGCCAGCCCGGAGGGGGACAGGCCGAGCAGGTAGAAGCCGTGGCTGGCCAGTTTCGTCCCGGCTGGGATCTGCACCGTTGAGAAGATGGCCTGCTGGGTCGGGTGCTCGGTCAGGGCCCAGTGCGACAGGTTGACGGTGCTGTCGCCGGCGTTGTAGAGCTCGATGAACGCGTTGGTGGAATTACCGCTGGTGCCCGCGCGGAACTCGTTGATCTTGATCGGGCTGACGTTCCGCACCTTCTCGGCGGCCACCTCGGTTCGCCGCCCGCCGTGGCCCGGGTTCGTCCACGAGGCGACACCGGTCAGGTCGCCGTTGAAGGACGCCGGCCCGGAGGTGACCTTGAAGGTCGCGCTCACGCTCGCACCGGGCGCGACCGAACCGAAGGTTTCCGACGTGCCGGTGGTGCCCGTGACGGTGGAGGTCCACGACCTGCCGGGCACGGAAATGCTCAGCTTCACGCCCACCGCCGCCGACCCCGAGGTGTTGGTGAACGTCACGGTGGAGTTCTGGCTCGAGCCCGGCGAGAACGTCTGCAGCCCGGGCGGAGTGGCAGTTGCCGAGGCCGGCGTCAGGCTCAGCCCCGGCACGTCGTACCGGGCGGCCACGACGTTGGCCTGGACCTTCTGGTCGGTCGCGTCGGCCGGGTACCCGGACGTCATCACGCCCTCATAGAAGGTGCCCTGCGAGCCGTTGCTGTTGTCGCCGCCGTTGCCCAGCACGATGGCCCCCTGCTTGCGCATCGGGTCGTAGCTGGAATCGACGCGCGGCCCGTCGAACATGGTTGAACAGATCACCCGACTGCGCGTCGCCGCCCAGCGACGCCCAGTGGTGCGGCTCACCCTTGGCCACGGCGGTCACGAACCGCGAGGTGATGCTCGGCAGGCTGGCGCACAGCTTGGAGGTGCTGCCCGGGTTGACGCAGCCCACCAGGTTGTTCTCCTGATCGGTCATGATCCACGGGCCGGGAGGGTTGCCGTGATACCAGGCGGTGGCGTTGCCGTAGTAAGAGGTCTCCATGGTGCCGTTGCCGTCATCACGGCTGTCGATCTCGGCGTTGCCGTAATCGAAGCAGCAGCCGTTGTTGTAATGCTGGCCGTCGATGACCCAGTACATGCCCTCCGGCTGGTCACCGGCCGCGATGCCGTTGGTGTCGTTGTCGCGCAGGCCCATGCCCGGCTCGATGAACACGCCATAGGCCTTGTGGCCACCGACCGTGACCGGCGCCATGCCCGCCACCGGCAGGTTGTTATAACCGCCCATCGCCGGGCCGCTGAACCCCCCGCGGGGCGCCTGGGTCAGGTCGTTGCCATGCCCGGACTGGTCGTAGATCCTGGTGATCAGGCAGGTCGTGCCGGCGCAGAACGCGTCCTGCGCGGCCGCGTCGGCGTACCCGCCCGCGTCCGGGAACGGCGCACCGTGGGGCCGGACGACCCCAATATTCTTGACCGCGCCGTCCGATAGCCGCATGACCTGATACAGCGGGCCGTTATACGAGGCGTACAGCGCCCGCGTAGTACTGTGGGCGGCCACACAGGGCGTGCCGCCGGCCGCGTAAATGTCACACGGGCCCTGCGGCCTCGGCGGCGGCGCAGGCCGCGCAGGTTGCGCCGCCGCGCCTGTAGTGATCTGGGCCGCCTGCGACGCTGTGGCCGTAGCCAACGTAGCGCTAATCGGCAAGAGCGCAATCGCCACACCTGCGGCGAGGGCCCTAATGCGTATGCGCGGAATGGGGAGCCTGAACATGTGTGAGCTCCTATGCTCGGTGAATAGAGCCGGCTAGGCGGTGCAGCCAACCTGGTAGCGGTGACCATTTAGCGTTAACGGACATTTGTTAGCGCTGATGGATCTGGGAGGTCCCGGGCAGGGTTAACGGCTTTTACCGCGCTGAGCGGTCCGGGCCACGGTAGATGTGGCCTGTCAGACGAAACGAGGATCCCTTGGCGAGCATCGGCGTGAGCTAACGGCGGCCAGGCCGGCCGTCGGCGACTCGCAGCTACGCCGGCAATCAGGCGGCGGTGCTCGTGTCCAGTTCGCACCCAGATGCCACGCTGGTGTTGGTGCCCGCCAGTCGGGCCGCTTCCTGAGTGCCAACCACGTAGGCAGGCCGCCCAGGGGAAGTAAGTCCCAGGAACCAGCCAGCGAACGCCGATGCGCTGGCGGCCGTCCGCGAGCGTATCCAGCCGCCGCAGTCCCGGACCTGACGCCGCCGCCGGCGGCTCGCACCCGGCCCGGCAGCGTGCCGGACTCGGGGCCGGACATGGGGTCCCGAACGCTGTTAGCGTTCACACCACCACCTCAAGATGAAGTTTTCATAGTCGCCCGACCGGAGTCAAGACCGAGAACACAAGTCGCGCGGCAGTCAGCTCGGGCGGTTGGTGAGACCCGCAAGATCCGCACCAGCGTCATCTGCTCGGTGGCCGGCACCGCCAGCGCTGGTAGGCGCAACCGGCAACACGGCCTTACGGGAGCGCCGGCTCAGGCACCCGCTGACGGCCGCCAGCAGGCGCAGGCCCCCGCTGGCCCGGTTGCGTCCCCCCAAGCTGCCCCCGCGGGCACCACGCCGGCCCAGGACCTGGGCCGGCTGTGCCAGCGGCCTGGACAGCAGCACCCGGCAGCCGAACGCGGCCTATCCAGGCCGCCTTTCCGGTAGGAGCGCCTTCCTGCCATGCGGTGAGGCGCATCGTGTGGTTGGAATGCCGTCGGCCACCCGGTACGCTGCCACGCTCGCGTGACCTCGCTGCCCGACCTGGCCGCCGACCTCATCTCGGCCGCAGCGAACCCGGTCCTGGGCCTGATCAAGCATCCCCGCCCCGCCCGCCCTGCCGCCCGGGCCCCTGCCCGGTAGCCTCCGGCGGCCGGCCACAGGGCGGCCGGCCACTCGCCAGCACGCCGCGCCCATCGCCGCCGAGCTGGCCCGTGCCCGGGCTGGTGGACGTGGTATCAGAAGCGACTCCCGGAATGGCAATCTGCGCCAGTTACCCGGCATCAGCACCGCCTGGTTCCGGCGCACGCCGCACTGGCCCGCCTATGGTCCGCCGCCGCACCTGCCATCTCGGCCGGGCTACCAGGCGCCTAGGCCGGGCGCTCCCGCACCGGAGACGGGAGTACAGTGCCGCCACTGCGCCAGTACTCACCAGCGGACCTGGACAGGAACTCCTCATCGACGAGATACCGGCGCAGGGCCGCGTAATCGGAGTGGATGGCGCCGAGGAACAGGCTGATACGGCGCTCCGGGTAGCGCACGCCCGGCTCGAACGCCTGGGCGATCTGGTCAAGCAGCAGGCGCCGCCGCGACTGCCGGGCCGGCACGGTCGCAATCCGGCCGTGGCCAATGAACGCTCGCAGTCGCGGGTCGGCAGCCACCGCCTCGATGACAGCGGCCGGGTCAAGGTCGGACATGACAGCATTGTCCAGCAGGCGGCAGCCAAGCGGCGCGGCCCCCGCCAGACGGCTGTCTCGCCGAGCGGGTAGCGCCTCCCCCGGAGCGCAGCCGGATCCGGGTCGAGCAGCGTGTCGATTGCGTCGAAGTCGCCAAACGCGCGGGTCGGCACCTTCGCGATCAGCACGCCGGGCTGGCAGGCGCTTTGGCTGAGCAGGAACTGGAGGGGTCCTGCAGCAGCCCGTACAAGTTCAGCCCGGAGGATCCTCGCTGAGCGGCGCCGCATACTCCGGCGCGTGGTTCTACCCCGCAGTTCACCCAACAGCAGCGTCCAGGCCGACGGCCCGCCCGGTCCTGATTCCCCGCACACTGATTCCCCGGATCTGGCCCGCTGCATCAGGGGCACTTCCGGGGGGTGGATCCACCGGATACATGGGCGAAAGAAACGCGCCGTCGCGCTCACCGCCGACCGGACTTCACGTCCGGTCCTGAGTCGGCGGGGGTGAGGCTCCCCCGCCGACTTTCCCGCCCAGGCAGCTACCGTCCTGCTGCCGCCTGGACTGCGGACTGGCCTGCCGTACCCACAGCGGCTGGGTCAGGCCCACGCCCACGGAAGCAACGGGCAGGGCCACCGGGGTGGACGCTGTGAGCGACGGCGGCATCTCCTGCGTGGCATCTGCCCTGGGCGCTGTAGGCGCTCAGGCGCCCTGCCCAGTCCTGCCTGCCCGGGCTTCGATCGCCTCCGGCAGCGCGGACTCGGGCAGCCCGGTCAGCTGGGCGATGGGTTCGACCCGCTCGTGCAGCTGGGCGCCCAGCGACTGCGCCCCGACCCGTACGCCCGAGGCCGGTTCGACGAGCCGGTACAACCGCACCTGTACCGCCCCGATCGTGTCCGCGGTGAGCTCCTCGGCCGGGATCCGCACCGAGAGCTCCGAGGCCGGGCGCTCGGTGAAGTGGTGCCCGCGCTGGTCCGGCGGCCCTTCGAGGTTGGGGAAGGAGCGCTGCTCTAGCCCCAGATCCGGGACGGCGGCTGCGTGCACGAGCCGGTCACCCATGGTCACCTCATAGACGCCTGCTCCGTGCAGCGTGGTCGGTGCCGCAAGCGGGCCATCCACGAGGTGGCTGTCGAGCACGGTCAGGCGGTCGCCGTGGACCCGGACCCGCAGCCGCACGTACTGCTCGGCCGGGCGCCCGGAACCGTCATGGGAGCGGGGCTGCTGCGCCGGGTGCTCGCCGTCCGGGTGGTGGCCGCGCGCGGCCAGCGCCTCGCCCCCCTTTTCATCCACGGCCTCGGCCGCGGCCTTGGCCTGCCGGCCACCGCCACCCCCAGCCGGGTGAGTGGCAGCGCTCATGGCCGGGGCCGGCTTGACCGGCACGGCGACGGCGCTTCCCGCGAGCGGGAACCGGTGACGGGCCTGCTGCCCGGCCGGCGGCTTGAGCGGTCGGCTGTCCCGGGCGGTGACGTCGGCCGCGTACTCGCTCTGCTGCGCCTGGATGCCCGTCTTCTTGTGCTGCTTCATGTCCGTTCCCCTCTCACCAGTTCCGGCCGTAGCGGTAGGTGTGGATCCACCGGTAGAAGATGCGGTCGAGCGTGATCCCGCGCCGACCGTTGATCACCCCGAACCAGTCGGTGTTGTGCACATACAGCTGCGGCTGACCCGACTTGCCGGTCATCCGGGCCGGATCGAAGGCGTCCACCGCGCCCAAGTTCCACTCTCCCACCCGGTCGCCGACGTAGTCGGTCTTGAGCGAGGTGCCCGAGCTGATCATCCGTCCCAGGTACTCGGTGACCCAGTCGTCGTGGTTCCACACCCACAAGTCGGTGCGCCCGACGGCATCGATGTCCGCGGCGAAGAACCGGTCATGCCGGCCCAGCCCGTCCCAGCCGGGCACGTCACCGTCGTAGCGGTGCGTGTAAGACAACCCGGTGCCGGTGGAGCGGAACATCCCCAGGTACGGGATCGCCCAGTCGTCGCCGTTGAAGATGTACACGTCGCAGCGGCCGTCACCGTCGAAGTCGCCCAGGATGAGCCGGTCGTTGCGGGCCAGCCCGCCCCAGCCGGGGATATCGCCGTCGTAGCGGTGGGTCATGGTGTACCCGGCCGGGCTGGAGGCGAACAGCCCGACGTAGCTCATCGACCAGTCCTGGCCGTTGAAGATGACCAGGTCGTCCCGGCCGTCACCATTGAGATCGCCGACGAAGAACTCGTCGTGGCGGGCCAGCCCGCCCCAGCCGGGGATATCGCCGTCGTACCGGCGGGTCATCCAGAACCCGCTGCCGGTGGAGCGCAGCAGCCCGACGTAGGGGATCGCCCAGTCGTCGGTGTTCACGATGACGAGGTCATCCTTGCCGTCCCCGTTCAGGTCGGCCACCAGGAAGCGGTCGTTTCTGGCAAAGCCGCCCCAGCCCGGGATGTCCCCGTCGTACCGGGCGATCAGCCGCAGCCCGCCGTTGCCGTCGGAGACGAGCAGACCCAGGTACGGGATGGCCCAGTCGACCCCGTTGAAGATGGCGACCTCATCGACGCCGTCACCGTTGAAGTCGCCCACGTAGACCTGGTCGTGCGGCTGGAACTGCCACGACCCGGGCACCCGCTCCACGGCGCTGAACCGGTGCGTCAGTGTGGTTCCGTCGGCCTCGAGCAACTGGACGGACGTTCCGTGGTGTAGCAGCAGGTCGCTGCGGCCGGTGCCGTAGAAGCGGCCGGGATAGGCGTTGCGGAAGTGGTGGCCGGTCTCGCCGTCCCGGGCGGCCTTGATGGACGTGTAACAGACCGGGCAGTACGGGGGGGTGTTCCCGTTCATCCGGCAGTTCTCGACCGGCCGGTAGATCCCGGTGTCGTAGGTGCCGCCGCCCTCGAACAGCCCCGCGTCCTGGTTGCTGTCCCAGGTGGCCGGCCGGGGGCCGTTGTTGTAGTTGGCCGCTGCTCCAATTCCGGTGGGCAGCGGGGTGGTCGGCGCGATGAACTGGTGCCACTTGGTGGTTGCCCGGTCGGTGATCGTGGTCAAGTTGATCCAGCCCTGCTCCGCACCGGGGTAGGCGCCCACGCCCGCGGAGTACTCGTCGGAGAAACCGCCGATGCCGTGCCCGAACTCGTGGGCGATGACCGACCAGTGAACACCCATCGGCACGTGCGCGCGGCCCCCGCCACCGCAGCCGCCGTAGTTGGGGTTATTGAGGACAACCAGCAGCTCGTTCCAGTCCGGCACCCATGTGTTGAGCGCAGCCTGGATTCGCGCCTCGGTGTCCGTCCCGTACTCCAGCCAGCAGTGTGCCCAAGACCCGCTGAAGATCATGCCCAGCGCTGTGTTGCGGATGGTCTCAGAGGCGATGGTGTCGTCAGAGGGGTCCGACGGGGTGCCATGCTCGTCGTAGGTGCGCGTGCTTACGCCGGAGTCCACCGACTCCAGGTTGACCCGGTAGATGTTGTACGCCGAGGCGTCCTCACTGAAGTAATCGTGCCCGAAGACGCCCTCGATAAGAACCGTCTCCACCCACTGGTTGTAGGCGGTCTGGTCCGCGGCGGCGAACCCGTCGCCGAGGATGGCGATATTGCGCTTGGTGCCAGGTGGTCCCGCATTGCGCAGGACGGTCATGCTGTCGGCCATCGAGAAGGCCTCCCCCCTTGAGTCTGAGCAGATATCCCTGAAGAGGCCGACCGCCGCCGCTGGATACATGTGGCCGGAGGATCATCCAGGCAGTGGTGACAGGGGCCCGCAGTGTCTGGGCCCGTCACGGTGAGAATGCCGCGAACTTGTCGCTGGTGTGCTCCCCGCTGCGCCGGGCGCGGCAGACAGCGGAGATCATCTCCGCCCGCCTGCAGTTACCTGTTGAGGTGGAGCTTGAGGACCTGCGCGAGGTCAACGTGGGCGGCCTGGACGGCCGCAACGATTTCCAGGCGTGGCAAGCCTACGAGGCCACCTTGGCCCGGTGGCGATCCGGCGAGCTCGCCCAGCGCTTTCCTGGCGGGGAGTCCGGATACGAGCTGGCAGCCCGGATCGCCCGCGCACTGCAAGACGTGGCGCACCGGACCGCGCCGGGCGACGAGGCCATTGTGGTCGCCCATGGCGCCAGCATCCGGGCCGCGGTGCCACCGCTCACGGGACAGCCTGACCCGGGCACTGATCTCGCGACGGGTGGGATGGCCCGGATCATCATCGCTCCTGGCCTCGGTCCAGCCGCTGATATCGCTCTGGCAGCCTGGACCTGACCGTCCTCTCCGCGTCCTCGCTAGCGGCCGACATCCTCATTTGACCGCTGGTCAGCGGGGCAAGCCGACCGAGGTCAGGCCTCGCTTTCGTACTTAAACGAGAGCTGAAGCTTGATGCGGTAGGTGATCGCCCCGTCTTCCCCCAGGTGAAGGTCCTGCTTCACGACCTCAGCCACTCGAAGATCGCGCAGCGTCCCCGCTGCCGTCCTGATCGCCTCCGCGGCCGCCTCCTCCCACGAGGCGCTGCTTGTCCCGATGATTTCGGTCACCCGGTACACGCTCATGATCCTCTCCTTTCATGGTTCGCTAGCTCTGGCGCCCGGTACTCACCTGGACTGCGTCCGGCTAACCCGGCCTGAGGCTGCCCCGGATCGCAAGTGGGCGTATGCCGACGGATCTGAGCCTGGCACTTCGCCTGGGCGACGTCCAGGTTGTTGCCCGGCGCGCCTGTGCACCCACGCTCTAGACGCTGCCGTCACAACCAGCGAGCCTGCATATTTGGCTACGAGGACGGCGGGCTGCCGATCAGCAGGCCGAGGCTGGCCAGTGCCTCGGTGCGAGCCCGGTAGTAAACCCATACTCCGCGCTTGTCCCGGTCCAGCAGCCCGGCTTCGTGCAACACCTTGAGGTGATGGCTGATCGTCGGCTGGGACAGGTCGAACGCGCCCGTCAGGTCACACACGCACGCCTCGCCGTCCTCCCGCGAGGCGACCAATGACATCAGCCGCAGGCGCACCGGGTCCGCGAGTGCCTTGAGCAGGGGCGCCACCTGCTCCGCCTGCTCCAGGGTCAGCGGCCCGACGGCCAGTGGCGCGCAGCACAACGCCTGACCGGCGTGCTGGGACGGCAGATACACCTGCACCTCCGGGGCGCAGCACTCGCCGGTGCCCGCCTGCCCCAGCATCGTAAAGGACTTCGACACATATCTATATTGACAGGGTTCGATGGCTGTGGCAAGCTCAGCACCGGAAGCGGACATAGACAGATATCAATACGTGGCTCAGGAGGTTGCCATGTCCCGCCGTCTGCAGCTCGCCCTCAACGTCAACGACGTCAGCGAGGCAATCACCTTCTACTCCAAGCTGTTCGGCACCGAGCCGGCCAAGGTCCGGCCCGGGTACGCGAACTTCGCCATCGCCGAGCCCCCGCTCAAGCTGGTCCTGCTGGAGAACCCGGGCCAGGGCGGCAGCCTCAACCACCTCGGCGTCGAGGTCCCCGACACTGACACCGTGGAGGCCGAGCAGGCGCGCCTCACCGAGGCCGGCCTGGCCGGCGCTCAGGAGCGCGACACGACCTGCTGTTACGCCCGGCAGGACAAGTTCTGGGTCCAGGGCGTACCCGACGGCGAGTCCTGGGAGATCTACACGGTCCTGGCCGACAGCCAGACCTGCTACGGCGAAGGCCACGGCCCCGCGTGCTGCGGCGGTCCCGGCGGCCACACCGAGGAAGCCGCAGAACCGGCCGGGTCGGCCGCGAAGTGCTGCTAAGCCGCGGCGGCGTGGCCGCCCGGTAGCCAGAGCGGGCCCGGCGGATAACCGCCGGGCCCGTTCCAGCCGCTTTCGGGGTGCCCAGACCGGGGCTGCTGGATTATCCGACCGCTAGCGAGAGCAGCGCGCCAGGCGCTTCGAGCGCAGTGGGTACGACCTCGTAGCCCGCAGGCTAGGAGGCCGCCAGGCGTGGCGCGAAGCGCTGCACGCGGTGGGCCAGTTCGGCGAGCGCCGCGTCGAAGCTGGCGGGGTCCCCGGCCGGGACCGGGTCAGGAACGGACCAGTGCACCGCCACCAGGCCGCCGAGTTCCTCGTGCGCCAGGTCGCAGACCGTGACGACAAGGTCGCCGTCGTGGTGGACGCCGGTAATGTGCCGGGGCGGTCGGCGGGGCAGCGGCAGGCGCCGGCGGGCGGCGGCGGCGATGGCGCCCGGGTCTATCGCGGCCGCCGGGTGGGTGCCGGCTGATTCCGCGGGGATGGCGCTGGCCTGGCGCCACAGCGCTGCGGCGAGGTGTGAGCGGGCTGAGTTGGCGGTGCATACGAACAGCACCCGCCGGGCGGCCCGCGGGGCCGGCCCGGCCAGCGATTCCAGCGTTCCGGGGATGAGCTGCAGGTAGGTGCGGCGGTGGTCGCCTTCGGAGCGGCGGCGGGTGATGATCCCGGCCTGCTCCAGCACCCGCAGGTGGTGGGCGAGCAGGTTGGACGGCATGGCCAGCATCACGCCCAGCTCTTTGGGGGACGCGTCCCCGTCGAGCAGCGCGTCGGTGATCCGCAGCCGGGCCTGGTCGGCCAGCGCCGCGTGCACCGCGGCGCGCCTGGCCAGGCTCTCACTTCTCTCATCACCCATTGACTCAATCTTGACTGAGCTAGTTGCCGTGTGTCAAGGTGGCGGTGTGACCAGGACACCCGAGCCCGAGCCGGCCGCGTTGTGGCAGCGGCTGCTGGCCGAGCTGCTGGGCAGCGCCTTCCTGGCCGCCGTCGTGATCGGCTCCGGCATCGCCGCGCAGCGCCTGTCCCCCGGGGAGACGGGCCTGGAGCTGCTGGAAAACGCGGCGGCGACCGCGGCCGGGCTGTTCGCCATCATCTTGATGTTCGGCCCGGTCTCCGGCGCGCATTTCAACCCGGTGGTGTCCTTCGCCGACGCCGCGTTCGGCGGGCTGCGCTGGCGGGAGGCTGCCGCCTACCTGCCTGCCCAGGCGGCCGGATGCATCGCCGGGGCGGCGGCCGCGAACCTGATGTTCTCCGTGCCGGTGGTCAGCATCTCCACCAAGCACCGGGCCACGCCCGCGCACTTCCTGTCCGAGGTGATCGCCACGGCCGGCCTGATCCTGGTGATCTTCGCCCTGGCCCGGTCCGGGCGTTCCCGCTCCGCCCCGGCCGCGGTCGGTGCCTACATCGGAGCGGCGTACTTCTTCACCTCCTCGACCAGCTTCGCCAACCCGGCGATCACTATCGGCCGGATGTTCTCCGACACCTTCGCCGGGATCGCACCCTCCTCTGCCCCGGCGTTCATCGCCGCCCAGATCGCCGGCGCTGCCCTGGCCGTCGCCGTGGTCCGGGCACTCTATCCCCGCCTCACCCCGGCCGAGGCCGCGGACATCATCTTCCCGCACCACCCGGACCACGCCCGGCCTGCACCCGCGCACGCCGGCCTGGATGGCGCGTCCTCCCCGGCCGGCCATAGCCAGCCGCACTGACCAGCCACCCGAACGGGAGCCAGCCATGCACATGGTCATGATCGGTGGCAGCGATGCCGGGATCAGCGCCGCGCTGCGGGCCCGCGAACTCGACCCCGCCGCCGAGGTCAGCGTGGTCGTGGCGGACAGCTACCCGAACTTCTCCATCTGCGGCATCCCCTACTACGTCTCGGGCGAGGTGACCCACTGGCGTAACCTCGCCCACCGCACCACGGCCGACCTGGAAGCCACCGGGATGAAGCTGCGGCTGGACACCACCGCCCGCCGCATCGACGTGGCTGCCCGCAAGCTCGAGGTCACCACGCCAGGCGGCACCGAGGAGGTGATCAGCTACGACAAGCTCATCGTCGGCACCGGCGCCATGCCGGTCCGGCCGCCGATCGGCGGCCTGGACCAGCTGGGCCCGGCCGACGGCGTGCACCTGCTGCACTCCATGGGTGACACGTTCGCGCTCATGCGCACCCTCGAAGACGCCGCGCCCTCGTCCGCCGTGATCGTCGGCGCCGGGTACATCGGCCTGGAGATGGCCGACGCCCTGATCACCCGCGGCCTGGCCGTCACTCAGATGGAGCAGCTGCCCGAGGTCCTGCCCACCGTCGACCCCGCGCTCGGCCAGTTCGTCCACGACCAGCTGGCCAGCCACGGCGCCGAGGTCCTCACCGGCACGACCGTCCGCCAGATCGGCCGCGCGCCCGGCGGCGGGGCAGGACGGCTGCAGGTCGAAGCCACCACCGCGGACGGCACAGTGGTGACACGCCATGCTGACCTGGTCCTGGTCGTCGTCGGCGTCCGCCCGGACACCGAGCTGGCGGCCGGCGCCGGGGCGAGCCTGGGCGCCAGGGGGGCGATCGGCGTGGACCGGGGCATGCGCACCAACCTCCCCGACGTGTTCGCCGCCGGGGACTGCGTGATCACCCACCACCGGCTGCTCGGCGAGACGTACCTGCCGCTGGGCACCACCGCGCATAAGCAGGGCCGGGTCGCCGGGGAGAACGCCCTCGGCGGGCGCCGCGAGTTCGCCGGGAGCCTGGGCACCCAGGTGGTGAAGATCTTCGACCACGCCGCGGCCCGCACCGGGCTACGCGACCACGAAGCCACCGCGGCCGGGTTCGACCCGGTCACCATCGGCTCGCAGGCCGATGACCACAAGGCCTACTACCCCGGCAGCCACCGCATCGCCATGCGGGTCACCGGGGACCGCGCCACCGGGCGGCTGCTGGGCCTGCAGCTGTTCGGCCACAAGCACGCCGAGATCGCCAAGCGCATCGACATCGCCGCCACCGCCATCTTCCACGCCATGACCGTCGACGGGCTCAGTGACCTCGACCTGTCCTACACCCCGCCGCTCGGCAGCCCCTGGGAAGCCGTCCAGATGGGCGCCCAGGCCTGGCTCCGCGAAGCCAGCCACCACTCATAACCCGCCCCGTACCAGCAGGGGGAACCATGCCAGCCAACGACGGACGGCAACCCTATATCACCCACCGCACACGAATCCGCACTCTCAGTGCATGCGCGGCGGCGATCATCACCGCGGCCGTGACCGCCTGCACCACCACCAACGCCCACACGACCAGCGCGGTCTCGTCCGCACCGGCCACCAGCGCCGCCGATCCCAGCGGCCTGACCGGGGCCGGGTCCACCTTCGACGCGCCCTTCTTCGACGCCGCGTTCGCGAAATACCACCAGCTGCACCGCGGTGTGGCGGTCAGTTACTCGGCGGTGGGCAGCAGCGCCGGTATCGCCGCCATCAGCTCGCAGCACGCCGACTTCGGCGCCTCCGACGTGCCGATGAACGCCAGCGAGCAGGCCGCCGCGCGCGGCGGCTCCATCGTGCAGGTGCCCGTCGACCTCGGCGCCGAAGGGATCGTCTACAACCTGAGCCTGCCGGCGGGCGAGCGGTTGCACCTGACCGGCCCGGTCATCGCCCGCATCTACCTCGGGCAAATCACCAGGTGGAACGATCCGGCCCTCACCGCGCTCAACCCGGGCGTCAACCTGCCACCCGCGCCGATCACGGTCGTGCACCGATCCGACGGCAGCGGCACCACCTATATCTTCAGCAACTACCTCTCATCGGTCTCCCCCGCCTGGGCGGCCAGGGTCGGCACCGGCAAGACGCTGCACTGGCCCACCGGGGTCGGCGCCGAAGGCAACGCCAGCGTGGCCAACACGGTCTACGGCACCCCATGGTCGATCGGGTACCTCGAACAGTCCTACACCCACGGCCTGCTCCTGCCGTCCGCCGCCATCCGCAACCAGGCCGGCCAGTACGTCACCCCTGCCGCCCGGACCATCGCGGCCGACGCCGCCCGTAGACCGGACATCACCCCGGCCGACTTCTCGATCGTCAACGAGCCCGGCACCGACAGTTACCCCATCACCGGCTATAGCTGGGCGCTCGTCTATACCCACCAGCCCAGCCAGGCCCGTGGCGTGGCCCTCGTCAGCCTGCTCGACTGGCTCACCCACGCTGGCCAGGCCGACGCCGCTGCCAGCGGCTATGTCCCCCTGCCAGCCAGGATCCAGCAACTCGCCGACAGCATGCTGCAGCAGGTGACCGGCCCGGACGGGACGCACCTGCTGCATTGAACAGGGAGCGCCGAGCAGCGAGCGAGTTGGCTGCGGAGTACCCGGCGCTTGACCTGGTGCGTTGGTCAGAGAATACTAACGGTTAGTGGATGCTAACCGAGATGCTGACGGATGGGGCGCGCTGGCCGACGGTACGCGGCGCGCCATCGTGGCGGGCCTGGCCGACGGGCCCCAGGCTGTCGGGCAGCTGGCGGCCGGGCTGCCGGTGAGCCGGTCGGCGGTGTCGCAGCACCTGAAGATCCTCAAGGACGCCGGGCTGGTGGAGGACGTGGCGGCGGGAACGCGCCGGATCTACCGGCTCAACCCGGCCGCGCTGGCAGCGTTGCGGGATCAGCTCGACACCTACTGGCAGCGGGCGCTGGCCGGCTACGCCGAGGCCGCGGAAACGCCGACGAGGAGGAACGATGGCCCAGACCGGGGCAGCGACGGTCCGTAAGCACATCGTGGTTGACGCGCCGATCGAGCGTGCCTTCACGGTGTTCACCGACCGGTTCGGGGACTTCAAGCCGCCGGAGCACAACCTGCTCGGAGCGCCGATCGCCGAGACGGTGTTCGAGCCCCGGGTCGGCGGCGGCATCGTGGACCGGGCAGCGGATGGCAGCGAATGCCGGTGGGCGCGGATCCTGGCCTTCGACCCGCCAGACCGGGTGGTGTTCAGCTGGGATATCAGCCCGCGGTGGACCATCGAGACCGATCCGGCCCGAACCAGCGAGGTCGAGGTGCGGTTCTACGCCGAGTCGCCGACCCGCACGCGGGTGGAGCTGGAGCACCGCCACCTCGACCGGCACGGTCCTGGATGGGAAGCAGTCAGTGACGGTATAGCCGGGCCGCAGGGCTGGCCTTTGTACCTGGACCGCTACGCAGCCCTGCTGAAGGAGGGCCGCTGACATGCCCCTAATCGTTGCCAGCACCCGGCACCTACAGCGCGCAGGATGAAGAGATGGGAGACCGGGCAGGGGCAGCGGCGTACTGGGACGCCGCCTATGCCCAGGGCGATGGCACGCGGAGCTGGTTCCAGAAGCATCCGGACATGCACGCGCGGATCGCCTCGGTTCACGGGCTGACCGGGTTCACTGGCTGACCGCCGACGTTCTCAGCTGGCATCCCCGGCGTCATTACCAGGCCTGGCATGACCGGGCGGTCTATCAGTTCCTGACCATCGACGAGGACCGGCAGCAGTACCTGCACACCCTGGACGCGGCCACCGCCCCGGGCGCCATCGCCGTATTCGGCTGCTTCGCCCCGGACGGACCGCGGCACTGCTCGGGCCTGCCAGTGGCCCGCTACAGCCCGGCGCGGCTGGCCCGCCAGGTCGGCGCCAACTGGCTGTTGATCAGCCAGGACCGGGAAGAGCACATCACCCCCGCAGGCGCCGTCCAGCCGTTCACCTGGGCTGCGCTGCGAAGACAGTCCTGAGTTCCGCCTCGCCCGTCTTACGTAGCGGTGGCTGCCGCTGCGCGACACCCGGTACGTGACCGAGCTGGTGGCACCCGGAGTGGTTGACACGGAGTAGGCCGGCGCGCGGCTGAACGGTTTCGCCTGTTCAGGCCGTTAGGGCTGGTATGGGGATCAGCCTGGGGCGAGCGGGCGGCCGGCGGGGCGGGGCGGGTCAGCCGCCCGGGCGGCTGCGCACAGCGCTGCGCCCTCCCACCGACCGGGCGGCCGTTCGTCCCGGTCGCGTGCCGGACGGCGGCCCGGCGGTCTGGCATCGGGCTGACCCGGCCGGCACTGGGCGGCTCCAATGCGGGGAGTCAGGGCCATGATCAGCGCTGGACGGTGCGGGGAAGTCCGTCCTGCGCTGGGCGTCTACCTGCTGGGTGCGATCGGCCCGGCCGAGCGCGCGATGGTGGGGTCTCATCTGGCTGGCTGCGCCGCCTGCCGGGGAGAGGTGGCTGAGCTGGCGGGGCTGCCGGGACTGCTCGGTACCGTGCCTACCGGCGACGCGGCCCGGCTGGATGCGGAAGAGCCGGGCCAGGCCGGCCCCGGAGGAATTGCTGCGGATGCGGTGTTGCGGTCGGTGCTGCAACGGGCTTCCCGGTTGCGCCGGCAGCTGATGTGGCGCCGCGTGATCGTAGCGGCGGCGGTAGCGGTGCTGGCAGCGGGCGGGGCGGCAGCCGGGTCACGTGCGCTGTACCGCCCGGTTGCGCCGTCTGCAACCGCGGTCGTGGTGTGGGAGGGGACAGCCCGTGGCAGCGGTCCCGCCTCCGGCGCCGATGCGACCGTCCGGTACCGGCCGCAGACGTGGGGGTCACAGCTGCAGGTGCAGGTCAGCGGGATCCATGCGGGAACGCGCTGCCAGCTGCTGGTCGTGACCGCGGGCGGGCAGAAAGCCACGGCCGGAGGCTGGGTGGTGACCGCTGGCCACGCCTGGGCGTGGTACCCGGCATCTTCGCCGTTCCCCATGGCCGACGTGCGGCGATTCCTCGTCACCACGGCCGGCGAGACCCTAGTCAGCGTTCCGGTGCGTCCAGCATCCCGGCGGCAGGTCCGCGGCGGCGGGTTCCCGGAGCGATCGTCCGGCCTTCGCGGGCTCATGGCCGTGGCTGCTGCGGCTCATGGCCGTGGCGCCGGGGCCGGATTTGTCCCTGCGGCCGTGAACGGAATGGACGCGGGCTACGTGCTGGGATAAGTACGTGATCTCTCAGTGAGCGGGGAATCGTGATGCGTAACCGATGGCTGGCACCGGTCGTCCTGGCCCTGATGGGCTTTGTCGCCGCCGCCTGTAGCAGTTCCTCGAACGGTGGGACCTCCGGCTCGGGCGGTTCCTCTTCCGGCGCCACCTCGGCACCCAGTGCCGCGGCGGCGGCCACCTCGGCGCTGAAATCGGCCGACGTCGGTGGCGTCACCGTGCTGACCAACGCCAAGGGGTTCACCCTGTACTGGTTCGTCCCGGACACGGCCACCACCTCCAAGTGCAATGGCACCTGCGCGCACTACTGGCCGCCGGTCAAGGGGCCGGTGAGCGCCGGGGCGGGCGTGAGCGGGAAGCTGGCCACGATCAAGCGGTCCGACGGCAGCCTGCAGGCCACCTACAACGGGCATCCGCTGTACACCTACGTCGCGGACACCTCGCCGGGCATGGCCAAGGGCAACGGCCTCAACCTCTCCGGCGGCGTCTGGCACGAGGTAACCGTGTCGGGCGCGGCCGCGCCCGCTTCCAGCTCCAGCTCCAGTGGTGGCGGCGGCGGCTACTAAGCGGCCCGGCGTGGGGACCCGGGCCTGCCGGCGGCGGGCTGCCCCCAGTAAGCCCAGCCCGCCGCCGGTTCCCCAGCAGGCGAAACAGAGCAGCAGTGAACAGGGAGAACTGTCATGGCGGTACTGGATAAGGCCCGGGTGGCGGGGCAGGCGCGGTCCCGGCGCCTCGGGCTGCGGGCCGCCGGGGCCGGATTGCTGGCAGCCACCGGCGGCATCCACCTGGACCTGTACCTGACCGGCTACCGGACCATCCCCACGATCGGCTGGCTGTTCCTGCTCCAGGTCATCGCCGCGTTTGCCCTGGCCCTGGCGGTCGGGGTAACCGGCAGCCGGCTGGCCGCCGCGGCAGGCGCGGGCTTCGCGCTGTCCACCCTGGGCGGCTACCTGCTGTCGATCTGGATCGGGCTGTTCGGCTTCAAGGAGGTCCACACCACGACCGGCCTCACCGCCGGGGTGATTGAGGTAGCCGCCTTCGCCGCGCTGGCGCTCTTGGCCGCCGCTCCCGGGCCGGCTCCGGCGCATGCCCCGGCCGGCCGGGTGATCTTGCCCTCCAGCGTGCTCCACCGGCTCCAGGATGGAATCCCGGGAGCCGCCCCGGCCATCGCCGGAGTATCGGTGATAGCTCTGGCGTTGCTCGGCGTGGCGGTGGCCGGTGCTGGCGCTCCCGCGCCACCAGCGGGGCCGGGCGGGAGCCTGACAGCGGTGCGGATCGCCGGAATCCCCGTGCTGGCCAACGCGAAAGGGCTCACGCTGTACTGGTTCGCCCCGGACACCGCCACCGCGTCCCGGTGCAGCGGATCCTGCGCCGCCTACTGGCCCCCGGTGAAGGGCCCAGCCACCGCGGGGTCAGGCGTTACCGGCAGGCTCGGCGTCATCCGGCGGCCAGACGGCTCAGTCCAGGCCACCTACAACGGGCACCCCCTGTACACCTACCTCGGCGACAGTCATCCCGGTCAGGCCACCGGCAACAACCTGAACCTCAACGGCGGCCGGTGGCATGAAGTCACCGTTTCCGCTGGCTGATCCGGCAGATCGCTGGCCGAGGCCAGCGATCTGCCCGGGCTTCGTCCAGCGGGACATCGGGGCGCAGTTCATCAGCCCAGGCACCGCGTCTCCTGCATGTCCAAGCTCGCGCTGAGGACCGGGCTGGACATTGCGGCGGATTTCTACCAACGTGTGAGGTGGACCTTCATCTGGTGCGTCCGGCGTGGCTGTCGGCGGCGGAGGCTGGTGGCAGATGGCCTGTACCGTGCATGTGGCCTGGGACGAGCGGCTGGCTGACTATCATTTCGGGCCAAGCCATCCGCTTGCGCCAGTGCGCCTAGAGCTCACCATGCGGCTGGCGCATGATTTCGGCCTGTGGAGCCAGCCGGGTGTGATCATGGCTGTCCCGGCCCAGGCCACCGACGCGGATCTGGAACTGGTGCATGACCCCCGCTACATCGCGGTCGTGCGGGCGGTCAGCGGCCGGGACAAGGACCCTGATGTCGGCAGCGGCCCGGAGGCGCCGCTACGGCAGGCGCCGGAGTTCGGGCTGGGCACCGGGGACAACCCCATCTTCCCTGGCATTCATGAGGCATCGGCGCTGATAGGTGGGGCGACCCTGGCAGCGGTCCGCGCCGTGTGGTCAGGCTCAACCCAGCACGGCGTGGCCATCGCGGGCGGCATGCATCATGCTATGGCCGCTAAGGCCAGCGGATTCGGTGTCTACAACGACATCGCCATGGCGATCGCCTGGCTGCTGGCACACGGCGCCGAGCGCATTGGCTACGTGGACATCGACGCTCACCACGGCGACGGAGTGCAGGCCGCGTTCTATGACGATCCCCGGGTACTGACGATCAGCCTGCACGAGCACCCGGCCACCTTGTTCCCGTTCACCGGCCTGCCCGCCGAGACCGGCGGCTCGGGCGCGGAAGGATCAGCGGTCAATGTCGCGCTGCCCGCCCGGACCGGGGATGCCAGCTGGCTGCGGGCCTTCCATGCCATCGTCCCGCCGCTGCTGCGCCAGTTCCAGCCGCAGATTCTGGTCAGCCAGCATGGTTGTGACACGCACCGGCTGGATCCGCTGGCTCACCTGGAACTGACCATCGACGCGCAGCGCGCCGCTCATGCCGCGATTCACGCACTCGCCCACGACCTGGCAGGCGGACGCTGGCTGCTCACTGGCGGTGGAGGATATGAACTGGTGCATGTGGTACCGCGAACCTGGACGCACCTGCTTGCCGAGGCCATCGGCCAGCCGATCGACCCCGCGGCGCAGATCCCCGCCGCCTGGCGGGACTATGTCGCGCGGCGGACCGGGCTGACCGCGCCCCAGGAGATGACCGAGGGGGCACCCGGCGCGTTCGTGCCGTTCGAGTCCGGCTTTGACCCATACAACTCGGCCGATCGGGCGATCATGGCCACCCGCAACGCGGCTTTCCCCCTGGATGGGCTGATGCCCATTTGACGAGCCGCCGCCGGAGCGCTAACCAGTAGTTCGGTACTCATCCAGCAGCCGGCGGCCCACGATCATTTTCTGGATCTCCGCAGTACCTTCCCCGATCAGCAGCATCGGAGCCTCCCGGTACAGGCGCTCGATCTCGTATTCCTTGGAAAAACCGTAACCGCCATGGATACGGAAGGAGTCTTCCACGACCTCCTTGCCGTACTCTGACGCGAGATACTTAGCCATGCCCGCCTCCAGGTCGTTGCGGTGACCGGAGTCCTTCCTGCGGGCTGCCATCACCATTACCTGATGAGCTGCCTCGATCTTGGTGGCCATCTCGGCCAGCTTGAACTGGATCGCCTGGTGCTCGGCGATCGGCTTGCCGAAAGCGTGCCGCTGCTGCGCGTATGCAATGGCGAGCTCGAAGGCCCGGAGGGCGATCCCGCAGCCGCGGGCGGCGACATTGACCCGGCCGACCTCTACGCCGTCCATCATCTGGTAGAAGCCACGGCCGGGACTGCCGCCGAGCACCCGGTCGCCTGGGACCCGGACATCGGCAAGAATCAGTTCGGTGGTGTTGACGCCCTTATAGCCCATCTTCTCGATCTTTCCTGGCACGGTCAGGCCGGGTACCGCGGGATTGGGGCCGAAGCCCGGCTCCTTCTCGATCAGGAAGGTGGTCATGTTCCGGTGCGGCCCCTCCTGCCCCTGGTCCGTGCGGCAGAGCACCGCCACCAGGTTGGCGCTGCCGCCGTTGGTCAGCCACATCTTCTGGCCGTTGATCACGTAGTCGCTGCCGTCCGGCATGGCACTGGTGCGGATCGCTGAGACGTCCGAACCCACGCCCGGCTCTGACATGGAGAAGGCACCGCGCACCTCGCCGGTCGCCATCCGGGGCAGGAAATAGTTCTTCTGGTCCTGGGTGCCGTGGCGGGTGATCATGTGGGCGACGATGAAGTGGGTGTTGATGATGCCTGACACGGACATCCAGCCGCGGGCGATCTCCTCCACCACCAGCGCGCAGGTGAGCAGCGATTCCCCGAGGCCGTCGTCATATCTGATCGTGTCGTCCTTCGGAATAATCCCGCCGACCACCACGGGCAGGTCTGCCGCGCCGGCGTCGCGCAGTCGGTGCAGCACCTCAGGGACCAGCTCGAGGTGCCCGCCAGAGAGGACCGACAGTCCCAGGCAGTGCACGTCCTCGCTGACAGCGGCGGGCACGATCTGCCCTGGAGTGAGCTGGATGCCTGGTAGACCACCTCGAACCCCGCGTCACGGGCGCGGACGGCTATCTGCTCGGCACCATTGGAATGCCCGTCCAGGCCGGGCTTGCCCACCAGCAGGCGCAGCCTGCCCACCCCCAGTTCCGCCGCGGTGGCGGCCACCGCCTCCCGGACTGCGGCCAGCCCCGTGCCTGGCCCGGCGGCTGCCGTCATCGGGCGCCGCTGACCCCGGTGGGTGCCCGGTACTCACCGAACACCTCCCGCAGCGCCGACGCCCATTCGCCGGTGGTAACGCCCGCCCGGGCACAGGCCAGGGTCGCCGTCATCAGGTTGACCCCCTGCTGCGCGGCGTCGGCTTTGAGCCGGCGGAGGGCGGTGCACACTTCGCTGCGGCCGCGTTGCTTGCGCCATTTCTCCAGGTCGGCCAGGACGGCCGGCTCGGACGCCGGATCGACCCGCTGCACTACGGTCTCCAGGTCCGCGGTGAGCGGACTGGGCTCGGTGGCCTCGAAACAGTTGATGCCGACGATCTTGTCCGCGCCGGACTCGAGGCGGACGCGCCGGGCCGCGTGCGAGGCGACGAGTTGGGCTTTCAGATAGCCGTTATGCCGTATCGCTGCTCGGTGATCTTGTCCCAGAGCCGGGAGAAGGCCCGCATCAGCAGCCAGGGACGGTCCCTCGCGGGCCGCGGTGGCTGCTGCTCGCCAGACTCGTTCATGCCCGTTCCATCTTCACACGTTCCGGAACCGGTTGATCTCCTTGAGGTGCTTCTCGCGCAGCTCGTGGTTGCGCACGCCGAGGCCTTCATGGGGGGCCAGGCACAGCACTCCGACCTTGCCGTGGTGCAGGTTCCGGTGCACGTCCAGTGCGGCCTGGCCAGTCTCCTCCAGCGGGTAGACCGTGGACATGGTCGGGTGGATCATCCCCTTGGAGATCAGCCGGTTGGCCTGCCACGCCTCGCGGTAGTTGGCGAAGTGCGAGCCGATGATGCGCTTGAGGCTCATCCACAGGTAGCGGTTGTCATATTCGTGCATGTACCCCGAGGTGGAGGCACATGTCACGATGGTGCCCCCCTGCGGGTCACGAACACCGAGGCGCCGAACGTCTCCCGGCCCGGGTGCTCGAAGACGATGTCCACGTCCTCGCCGCCGGTCAGCTCGCGGATCCTGGCGCCCAGGCGCTTCCATTCCTTGGGGTCCTGGGTCTTGCCGTCTTTCCAGAACTGGTATCCCTCCGCCTTGCGGTCGATGATCAGCTCGGCGCCCAGTGACCGGCACAGCTCAGCCTTGGCGGGACTTGAGACGACGCAAATCGGAATCGCCCCGACTGCCTCCGCGTACTGGGTGGCGTAGGCGCCGAGACCGCCGCTGGCACCCCAGATGAGCACGTTGTCGCCCTGCCTCATCCCGGCGCCGTTGTGTGAAACCAGCTGCCGGAAGGCGGTGGAGTTGACCAGGCTGGGCGTAGCTGCCTCTTCCCAGGTCAGGTGCTTCGGCTTGGGCATCAGCTGAATGCGCCACAACCTCCTCGCCAGGTTTCCAGATGTTCACCCCAGGGCCGGTACGCAGCACCACGCCCGAGAGATCCGAGCCGACCACGTGGTATGGGAGGTCGTGTCGCGCGGTGAGCTGTGAGAGCTTCCCGTAACGGCGCAGGAAGGCGAACGTGGAGACCGGCGCGAAGATGGAACTCCACATGGTGTTGTAGTTGACCGCGCTGGCCATGACGGCGATGAGAGCCTCACCCCAGGCCGAGTTCGGGGACGGGTACCTCTTCCAGGTGCAAGGACTTGCGCGGGTCCCGGTCGCGGGGTCGAGGCCGTCGAACATGCGCTCCTCGTCCCGGCGCAAGGTGACTGCCCGGTAGGACTCCGGCACAGGCAGCGCGGTGAAATCCGCGGACTGGCTGCCCGGGGTCAAGGATGGTGTCAAGGATCTCTTTCACAGCTGCCCTCCCGGCCAGGTCAGCCTGCGTTACGGATGCAGGTCTCGGGGGGAGCTGTACGCCGCAGCTGAGGTTACACCAAATGTGTTGGTCCAGGCTTTGCAGCGTTCCTTGTCTGGTTTGCTGCCCCTCGTCCGGCCTGCCACCACCCTGCCGCGCACATTTGCAAGGTTTCTATTGAAAGTTTTTGGTAGACCATTAAGCAAAACATTGAGATACGTGCTCAGTGCGGCTGAGCCAGCCGGGGTCGTCGTTCTGGCCTGGCCGCCTGGCTCACCGGGGATTCAATTCAGCAATCAGCGCCCGCTTCGATGCCGTACCCGATAATGCGAGTTAGGTGCATCGCGAGCCACCGCCGACCTCGGGGAGAGCGACGTGAAGATACAGGGCGGGCGCAGCGCCTACGCTCTGCTGACCGATGGCACGACGATCGAGATCCGGCACGCCCGGCCTGAGGACTTCGCCGCGGTGCGGGATCTGCACGCGAAGATGTCCCCGGACAATCTTTACCTGCGCTTCTTCAGCCTGAGCCCGATGGCGGCGGAGCGGGAGGCGCGCCGGATATGCCGCGAGCCCGCGCCGGACCACACGGCGCTGCTCGCTGTGCTGGACGGCGAGGTGGTTGGCTGCGGCACCCTCGAGTGCTACGGCGCCGACTGCCGTTCCGCGGAGGTTGCCTTTACGGTCGCCGATGACATGCACCATCGCGGCGTCGGCACGCTGTTGCTGGAGCACCTGGTCTCGCTGGCCCGCGGCCGCGGATGCCGCGCCATCACCGCGGAGACGCTGAGCGAGAACGCGGCCATGCTGCGGATGTTCGCCGACGCTGGCCTGCAGATGCACCGCGCGCTCGCGGACGGCATGTATGACCTTACGTTCCCGCTGCCGACCGGCGAGGCTGACGCCACCCTCGGCACCTACCGTGACACGGTGGCCGAACGGGAGCGGTCGGCCGATGTGGCGAGCCTGCGGCCGCTGCTGACCCCAGCCTCCGTCGCGGTCATCGGCGCGAGCCGGCGCTCCGGGTCGGTCGGGCGGGTCATCCTGCAGAACATCCTCACCGGCGGCTTCTCCGGCCCGGTGTACGCGGTCAACCCGGCCGTGGCCGAACTGGACGGCGTTCCCTGCCTGCCGTCAGCGGCCGCCTTGCCCGAACAGGTCGACCTGGCTGTGATTGCCACGCCGGCGGCCGCCGTGCCCGGGATCGCCGAGGAATGCGGGCGGCGCGGCGTCAAGGCCCTGGTGGTGCTCGCGGCGGGACTCGACGGTGCGGCCCGCGCCGAGATGCTGGGCATCTGCCGCCGCCACGGCATGCGGATGGTCGGGCCGGCCTCCTTCGGCGTGGCCAGTACCAGCATCGGCCTGGACGCGTCGTTCGCGGCCCGCCATCCCGGGCCGGGAGGTGCCGGCCTGGCGCTGCAGTCCACCGGAGGCGCCGGCTTCGCGCTGGTGGAGCACCTGTCGCGGATCGGTGTCGGGATCTCCTCCCTCGTCTCGCTGGGGGACAAGGACGACGTGTCCGGCAGCGACATGCTGGTGTGGTGGGAGTCCGACCCGGCGACCAAGCTGGCCTTGCTGTACCTGGAGTCGATCGCGAACCCGCCCAAGTTCGCCCGCACGGCCCGCCGTGTCGGTCGCAGCATGCCGGTCCTGATCGTGAACGTGGGCCGGTCCGCGGCGGGCCGGCGCCTGGCCGGGGCTCGCGCCGCGGCGGCGACCCCGTCGCTCACCCGGCAGGCGCTGTTCGAGCAGGCCGGGGTGATCGCCGCCGCGAATCTCGGCGAGCTGCTCGACACCGCGGCCCTGCTGGCCGCTCAGCCGGCGCCTGCCGGGCCCCGGGTCGCCGTGGTGTCCAACACCCGCGGCGCCGCGGTGCTCGCCGCTGACGCCTGCGGCGACGCGGGCCTGCAGGTCGCCGACCTGGCCGCGGGCACTCGGCGGGCGCTGCGGGACCTGCTTCCCCGCGAGGCCATGGTGGCCGGGCCGGTCGATACCACCCTGCTGATCGGCCCCGGCCCGTTCCGTCAGTGCCTGGAGTTGGTCGCCGCCGACCCGGGTGTCGACGCGGTGCTGGCGCTGACGGTCACGAGCGCGGGCAGTGACCTGGTTCCCGAGGTGGCCGCCGCGCGGCTGGCCGTGCCCGTCGCCGCAGCCGTGCTGGACCAGGCGGAAATGGTCCGGCTGCTCCGGGCTCCGGGCGGCGGCTCCCCCGCCGTCCCCGCCTACGGCTACGCCGACTCCGCCGCCCGCGCCCTCGGCCACGCCGCGCGCTACGGCAGGTGGCTGGCGACCCCGCCGGGAAGCGTGCCCGGCCTCGACGGCGTGCGCCCGGACCGGGCGAGGGAACTGGTCGCGGAATTTCTGGCCGGCAGGCCGGCGGCTGGCTGCCACTGGACCAGACCGTAGAGCTGTTTGCCTGCTACGGGGTGCCGCTGGCCGACAGCATCGGGGTCACCACCGAGGCCGACGCCGTCGCGGCGGCGGCACGGTTCGGCGGCCGCGTTGCCCTCCGGGCGGACGTGCCCGGCCTGGTGCGTGCGCGTGGCGCCGGCGCCCTGCTGATCGATCTGCACGGCGCGGACGAGGTCCGGCGCGGGTTCCGCTCGCTGAAGGAGACCTTCGGCCATCGCCTGGCCGGTGTCATCGTCAAGCCCATGGTCACCGGCGGCATCGAGGTGATGATCAGCATGCTGCAGGAAGCGGTCGTCGGCCCGCTGGTGCTATTCGGGGTCGGTGGTGCGGCCGCCGATGCGCTGGCTGACCGCGCGGCGCGGCTCGCTCCGCTGACCGGCTCCGATGCCGACGAGCTGATCCGCTCCATACGCGCCGCCCCGCTCCTGCTCGGGCGCCCTGGCACCCCGGGAGCCGATCTCGGCGCGCTGCGGGACCTGCTGCTTCGCGTCTCCCGGATGGCTGACGACCTGCCTCAGATCGCCGAACTTGAGCTGAGCCCGATTTTCGCCCGCCCGGACGGCGCGCAGGCCGTCGATGGCCGGATCCGCCTGCGGGCCGCGGGGCCCGCCGACGCCTATCTGCGTCAACTCGAGGGGCGGGCCGCTCGCCGCCCATGACCCGGCACCCGGAGCCAGGCGACCGCCGCGGCATCGGCGGATGATTACCGCATGACCGCGTGGTCCGGGGTTCCCGGACGGCTTCCGGGGACAGGATCACGAGCTAAAGGCGGAGGCCAGGTAACGTCGCTGAGTGCCCGGGCCAGCCTGGCCGGCGGAAACCCAGGTGGCCTCAGCGCACCATCTGGGTAGAGTCGGGCGGTGCCCGAACTGCAGCGGCTGCGTGCCGGCCATGCCCCGGCGGTCCTGGCCTTCGAGCTGGCGAACCGCGCCTACTTCGCTGCCTCGATCTCCGACCGCGGCGACGACTTCTTCGGCCAGTTCACCGGCCGGCACAGCGCCCTGCTGGCTGAGCAGGAAGCCGGCGTCGGCGCCTTCTACGTGCTCGTCGCCGAGGATGGCTCGATCCTGGGCCGGTTCAACCTGGTCTTCGCCGGGGACGGCACCGCGGAACTCGGCTACCGGGTCGCGCAGCGCGCCGCTGGCCGCGGCGTGGCGACCGCGACCGTCCGGGAACTGTGCCGGCTGGCGGCGGCGCAGCACGGGCTGCGCACCCTGCGGGCGGCCACCTCCCGCGAGAATGCCGCGTCCCAGAAAGTGCTGACCAAGGCCGGGTTCGTCCCGGCTGGCCCAGCCGACCCAGCCCACCTCGGCGGTAAGCCGGGCACCTGGTATCAGCGCGATCTGGCCGCCGACTGACCTGGCCGAGGCAGCGAGCATGACCAGATTTCGCTCACTTGGCGGCCCCCAGACTGCGGGGCGGCGGCGGCGAAGATGTGCATCGTGGCGCGCTGGCGGGCCTGGCGGGCCGGGCCGGTCACGCTGGTCAACGTGCGGACCGGCCCGGCGGCCGGCTCATCCTTTCAGGCGCAACGGCCCTCAGCGGGCCAGGAACTCATCCATGGTCGCGACCTGGGCGTGGTCGCTGCTGAAACCGAGTTCTGGCAGTCCCCACGCGTCCTCCACGGTGCGCAGCAGTGAGTAATGGTTGTAGGCGGAACTGCTGACGTAGTGCCGCGGCCCGCTGGGGTCGATCACGATCGCGGGCACCAGGCCGCCGCCGTAGACGCCACCGGGCCAGGACGCGCTGATGTCCGGGTCACCCGCCGGCAGCGCGGGCGAATCACAGCAGCCGGCCGGGGAGGCCCAGCCGCCGGTGGACGTGTTGCCGGTGTAGTCTCCCTCGTCGGCGACGATGAAGATCGCACTGTGCGGCGTCCAGGCGCGGCTGGACATGATCGTGGTCACCGCGCCGTGCACGAACGCGTCGGCGTTGTGCTTGAGCGCCACGTCCGCCGGGTCATCGTTGACCGTGTTGTACGGGCAGGGTGTCCCGGGGTAGCCGGGCACCGCCGTGGACACGCCGCCGTGCATGTCGTTGCACTGGTCCGGGGTGATGAACACGAACCGCGGGGCGTCCCGCCCGCGGAGATCCCGGGCCAGCGCGGGGTACGGCTTGATGTGCGCCAGTCGGCCCGGATCGCTGCGGATATCGCTGAACAGGACGAACGGGTTGTGCTTGGACGCGTACAGCGGATTGCCGGCCGAGGGCCAGTAGTCGGCCAGCGGATCACCGGCCGGCAGGGCCTGCATATAGGCGGCCCACGGGATGTGCGCCGCCTGCAGCTCGTCCACCAGGTTGGTGTGATCGAACCGGTTGGCCGGGTTGTCGGTGTTGGTCCACCAGTTCGACCCGCTGATCATCGCCACGTAGTTCGGCTCACTGGGGTGCGTCACCCCGTAGTAGTTCGCCGCCTCCCCGTACCGATGCGCCAGCGAGGTCAGGTACGGGGTGTTCGGATCGCCGATGACGCTCTGCCGCGAGTGGTTCTCCAGCATGATCACGAACACCCGGTCCAGCCGCACACCGGAGCCGTCGTGCCGCCCGCCGGTGGCCGCCGTGGTGGCCGCGGCACCCCCGGCGGTGGTCAGCGCGGCCGCCAGTGCCGCGGCGGCCGCCCCGACGGCCACGATCCTCACGCGGCTGGTCATTAATGAGAAGAACATGCAGCCCTCCAGCGCAGAAACGAGCCGCCGCCAACCCGCAGGCAGCGGAAGCCCTACCAGACAACGCCTGCCTCACCCGCGTCAACCCTCGAAGCGCGGCGAAAGCCGGTAGGCCGGTCAGCGCTGCTCCCGGTCAAGCCCGCAGGCTGCGGCTTCACCCAAGCCAGCCTGCGCAGGTGCCACCCCGGGAGCCTGCTTCGCCAGGCACGCAAGCGGGCCGGCTTGTCCCAGCTGGAACTGGCGGCCCGGGTAGACCTTCTCCCCCAGCTTGGTGATACAGCCGCTACGGCTACCCGAGGGTGGCCCGGCTGAGATCGACCTGGAAGAGCGGTCCGGCGCCCGCGGTGCGGCAAGCCCCGACCGAGCCAGCAACCAGCCGCCGATGACCAGGCCACACAGCCGCAGGTACGGCGTCGCGCCGGCCAGCGCGTGGTTGGGCTCGGCCGGGCCTTTGGACATGATCCAGCCGGTCGCCTCGCGCAGCACCCTCACCCCGTCGGCCAGCGCCACCCGCACCCCGGCCAGCTCCGGGCCAGCCCCGGCCAGTTCTGCGTCGAGCGCGTCCATCTGCGCGAGGAGGTCTGCTACCACTCCGCCGTCACGCATGGGCACCTTGCGGACGACCAGGTCGATGGCCTGAATACCGTGGGTTCCCTCATAAATCGGTGCGATCCGGCTGTCCCGCAGATACTGGGTTACGCCAGTCTCCTCCACGTAGCCCATGCCGCCGTGGATCTGCAGGCCAATCGCGGTTAGCTCGACGCCGAGGTCTGTGCACCACGCCTTGGAGACGGGCGTCAGCAAGTTGACCAGCTCGCGGCGGGCCTCCCGCTCCCCCGGGTCATGGTGGTGGCGCGCCAGGTCGATCGACACCGCGTTGGTGTACAGCAGGGCACGCATGGCCTCGATGTAGGCCTTCATGGTCAGCAGCATGCGCCGCACATCAGGGTGCTCGACTATGGGCGACGGCTCCCCCCGTGGGGCGCCGACGGCCCGGCCCTGCCGACGTTCCTGGGCGTATCGCAGAGCGTCCTGGTAGGCGCGCTCGGCCATGGACAGGCCCTCGACGCCGACCGACAGCCGGGCCGTGTTCATCATGGTGAACATGTAGCGCATGCCCTGGTTGGCCTCGCCGATCAGGTAGCCGACCGCCCCACCGGAATCTCCGTACGACATGACGCACGTCGGCCTGGCGTGAATCCCGAGCTTGTGCTCGACCGACATGCACCGCAGGTCGTTGCGGGCGCCCAGCGACCCGTCTTCATTGACGAGGTACTGGGCACGATGAAGCACGAGATACCTTTCGTCCCGGGGGGCGCGCCGGCCACCCTGGCCAGGACCAGATGGATGATGTTGTCGGCCAGGTCATGGTCACCGAAGGTGATCAAGATCTTCTGGCCCGTGATGCGCCAGCTGCCATCGCCGGCCGGCACCGCTTTAGCGCGCACCGCGCCAAGGTCGGAACCGGCCTGCGGCTCGGTAAGGTTCATGGTGCCGGTCCACTCCCGCTGACCATCTTCTCCAGGAAGGTGGCCTGCTACCCGGGGCTGCCATGCTGGACCAGCATGTCGATGGCACCCTGAGTCAGCAGCGGGCACAGGGAGAACGCCAGGTTGGCCGAGGCCGCCATCTCCTGCATCACGACCGAGACCAGCCACGGGAACCCGCCACCGCCAAACTCAGGCGGAAACGGCACCGCCCCCCCAGCCGGCCTCGACGTACTGCCGGTACGCCCCGTTGAACCCAGGCGGTGTGGTGACGTTGCCATCGCTGTCAAGTAAACCCGGCCCCGCGAAAAAGAACCGCCGCGCGCCCATGGGCACCGATCGTGCCGGGCCAGGCTCAACCCAGCGGGCATGCTGCGGTCCTCGTTGACGGACAGCCCGCGGCGAGCACCACGATGCGGTCGTGCCATTAGGCGGTAGTCCCGCGTGACGTTAGCCTCTGGCCCGCCGCCCGGTACCAGGCTTATATAGCGCGCAAGAGAGCTTGCAGGAATTCCCCGGGACGCAGCGGCGACCGGGAAGCCTTCCCGGTCAGGCTCCCGCCGCACGGCTGTGCCAGGCGAGAGGAGGCGCACCGGTGGCCCGGGTACGCGATGCTGGCGAACGGTTCCGGCCCGCGGGCGCCCCCGGGGCGGCCGGGCGGGTCGGCGTGCCTGCCGACCGGGCAGCTGAGCTCCGTGCCGAGCTGGAGCCGATGCTGACCCTGCTGGAT
This sequence comes from uncultured Actinomycetes bacterium, assembly GCA_963837515.1. Classification (GTDB taxonomy): domain Bacteria; phylum Actinomycetota; class Actinomycetes; order Streptosporangiales; family Streptosporangiaceae; genus RYN-230. The sequence goes on along the minus strand of CAWINT010000002.1, from coordinate 98,971 downwards.
CCAGTGCATGCCCAGTGCGCGCAGATCGTCGAGGCGGCGGAGCAGGAGGCAGCCCGGATCGGAGCCGCCGGGCAGGCCGAAGCCACCCGGATCGCCGGGCAATCGGCCCGCCAGGCCGTGCAGGCCCGGAACCAGGCCGCCCGCCAGGTGTTCGACGAGGCTGCGGCGCAGGCGCGGGAGGCGACCGCAGCGGCCGGCGGCCAGGCCCGCGCGGTGCATCGGCTCGCCGGGCAGCAGACCCCGGCGCTGGTGAGCCGTGCGCTCAGCCTGGTTCAGGCCGTGTCGGATGGGCTGGCGGCGGCGCTGGCCCGCGACCCGGTCCCCCCTGGGGGAGGGCTGCCGTGAGCGTGGCCTGGGTGGCGGGAAGCGTGCGGGCGCGGGCAGTGGCCCGGCGCCAGCTAGGGCCGCAGCTCACCCGCGGGCTGGCCAGTGCCAGTTCCCTGCAGGAGGCGTTCCGCATGCTAGCCGCCACGCCGTACGGGCGCGCGGTGCAGCCCGGCCAGACGCTCTCCCAGGCCCAGCACGCGATCGCGGCGACGGCCCTGTGGAACCTGCGGGTGCTGGCCGGCTGGCTGCCCTGCGGCGGTGCGCTATTGCTGCGCGAGCTGGCCGGCTGGTTCGAGATCGCCAATGTGGACGGGCTGCTGCAGGCCCTGAATGGAGGGCAGCCGGAGCCAGATTTCCAGCTCGGCGCGCTGGCCACGGCCTGGCCGCAGCTGAGCGGCGCACGCAGCCTGGCCGCGCTGCGCGACGCGCTTGCTGCCTCCGCGTGGGGCGACCCCGGCGGGGCCAGCGCGCATGCGATCCGGCTCGGCATGCGCGCCCGCTGGGCCGTGCGCGCCGCCGGCGCGGGTACCCCGGTCCGGTCCTGGGCCACCGCCGGGGCGGCCCTGCTGGCCGCGGGCGAACGGTTCGCCGCCGGGCGGCCTCTCTCGCCTACGGTGCGCTCGGTGCTCGGCGAGCTGACCGGCGACGCGCCGCTTGTCGCGGGCACACTGGCCGAGATGGCCGCGGCGCTGCCGCCCCGGGCGCGCTGGGCGCTGGACGGTGTGACCGGCGCGGATAGCCTGTGGCGAGCCGAAGCTGCCTGGTGGGCCAGGGTGCAGGCCGACGGGGCGCGGCTGCTGCGCAGCCCGGCCTTCGGCAGCCCGCCGGTGCTCGGCGCAGCGGCGCTGCTGGCCGCAGACGCATGGCGGGTGAGGTCGGCGCTGGAGATTGCCGCCCGCGGCGGCGGGCCGCTGGAGGCCTACGATGCCGTGGCTTGAGACCACCTTCCCAGTCCGGATGGCACGGGTTGCCCTGGTAGCGCCGGCAGAGTCGCTGCGCGACGTGCTGGTCCAGACCGCAGACGCAGGCGCGATGGAGATCGACCGCGCCGAGTCGGCGGAAGCAGCCAGCCCGCACGCCACCGGGCCAGCAGCCGGGCGTCCCGCCGCTGCGCTCTGCGCCACCGCCCCCGACCTTGACCAGCTGGCCCGGGACGGCCGGTATGACCTGATCGCCGGGGAAGCCGAAGTGGGGCGGCAGAGCGCGGCGGCGCTCCGCCGTGCCGGGACGGCCGGGCTGGCCGGATGGGTGCCCGCCAGCCAGCTGCCACGGCTGGCCGAGCGAATCGCCGGCCTGGGCGGCGCGCTCGTCCCGCTGCCGCACCCGCCCGGCGCGCAGGCACCCACCCTGCTCGGTGGCCCGCCGTTCCGGCGGTCACTGACGCCCCTGGTAACGACCTACGGCACAGTGCCCTACGCGGACATCGACCCCAGCTGGCTCGCCTGGATCAGCTACGTGCTGATGTTCGGCATGATGTTCGGTGACCTGGGGCAGGGCCTGCTGCTGGTCGCCGCGGCGGCGGCGCTGTGGGCCGGCTGGCCGTCCTGGGCCCGGCGGTACCGTGCGGCGTGGCCCTTCGCCGCTGGCGCCGGGCTGGCCGCCGCCGGGTTCGGGCTGGCCTACGGGGAGTTCTTCGGCCCGACCGGGCTGGTTCCCACGCTGTGGCTGGCCCCGCTGGACCACCCTGTCCCACTGCTGCTGGCCGCGGTGGCGCTAGGCGCCATCCTGCTCTCGGGCGCATATGCGCTGGGCACGGTCAACCGGTGGCGGGAGGGCGGCTGGCCGCTTGCCCTCTACGCGCCGTCCGGGGTGGCCGGCGCCTCGGCCTTCCTGGGCCTTGGCGTCGCGGCCGCGGGGTGGTACCTGCACCACGCCCCGCTGCTTGGCGTGGGCCTGGCGCTGACCGTGGCCGGGCTGGGGCTGGCCTTCGCGGGTTTCTTCGCCGAGGCCGGCGGCACGGGCACCGGGGCAGCCCAGGCCGCCGTCGAGCTGTTCGACCTGGTGATCCGGCTCGGCGCCAACCTGGTGTCGTTCGCCCGGCTGGCCGCCTTCGGCCTCACCCACGCGGCGCTCAGCCTGCTGGTCTGGGAGGGCACCCAGGCGCTGTGGCAGCGCGGCGGAGCGCTGACCGCCGCCGCGGTCGCCGTCTTCATCGCCGGGAACGCGGTCACCTTCGCGCTGGAAGCCCTGGTCGCCGCCATCCAGGCGCTGCGGCTGGAGTACTACGAGCTGTTCTCGAGGGTCTTCCAGCTGCAGGGCCGGGAGTTCCGGCCCTGGCATCTGCCGCTCAGCAGACACCCAGAGGCCGCCGGCCCACCGGCTGGCGCCGGGGTGAGGAGGTGACTGCCGTGTTCGCCTGGCTGATCGGCCTGCCGGTGATCCTGCTGGCGATGCTCGTGGCCCGGATGACTGCCCGGTGCGGCCGCCGGACCGGGTGGGCCTTCGCCGCCGCCGGGATCGTGATAGCCGTGATCGGCGCCGGGCTCCTGGTAGCCACGGCCGGCCCGGCCGCGGCCGGGCCGGCCGCCACGGCGGGGGCGGCCGCCGGCGGCGGCGGCTCCGCCGCGCTGATCGGGGCGGCCATCGCGGTGGGGGCCTCGACCATCGGCGCTGGCATCGCGGTCGCCTATACCGGCGCGGCCGCGCTAGCGGCGGCGAGCGAGCGGCCGGAGATGTTCGGCCGCGCCATGGTCATCGTGGGGCTGGCCGAGGGGATCGCCATCTACGGCCTCATCGTCGCCATCATCCTCATCGGGAAGGCATAGCCATGTCGCGGGTCGCGGTCATCGGCGAGGGAGTCCGGGTCCAGGGCTATTCCCTGGCGGGTGCCCTGGTGCTGCCCGCTGACAGCCGCCAGGAGGCGATCGCAGCCTGGCGGTCACTCCCGGGCGACGTGGCGGTGGTGGTGCTCACCCCGGACGCGGCGGCCTGGCTGGGCCGGTCACAGCCAGGCCAGCCCGGTGCGCGGCACCCCGGCCCGCTCACGGTGGTGATGCCGTCATGAGCGGCGCATGGCCAGCCAGCGCGGCCGCGGCCGGAGGACAGCCGGGCCGGCTGGCGGACGCCCCCCGCAATACCGCTGCCGCCGTGCACCGGCGCGACACCGCCGCCAGACTGTGTCCCGCCACCGTGGGCCTGGACGCCACCGAGCGGGAGCGCTGGGCCGCGCTGGCCCCCGTGCGCGAGGCAATGCTGCGCCGCGCCCGGGATGAGGCGGGCAGGATCATCGCGGAGGCCCGCCGCCAGGCCGCGGGCACCCGCGACCAGGCCTGGCGGGAAGCCGCTGAGCGGCTGGCGCGGGCCGGGGCGGAAGGGCGCGCCCAGGCCGCCGGGCTGGCCGACGCCCAGCTCCGCCGGGCCCGCCGCGAGGCCCGCAGCCAGGTGCTCAGCGCCCGTCGCGAGGCATACGAGCGGCTGGCCGCCGAGGTGCGTGACGCGGTCTGCGCGCTGCGCGACGGACCCGGCTACGGCCAGCTGCGGCAGCGGCTGGCCGCGGCGGCGGAACGGCTGTCCGGCCCGGGCGCCACGCTCAGCGAAGGTCCGGCTGGCGGCGTCATCGCCCGGGCGCCCGGGATCATCGTGGACTGCTCGCTGCCCCGGCTGGCCGATACAGTGCTGGAGACGCTCGGGCCAGAGCTGGACCGGCTGTGGGCGGAACCGGGAGAAGGCGCGCGATGACCGGGCGCCAGGGAACCGGCCGGGTGGTGCGGGTGAACGGCCCGCTGGTCGAGGTGGACGGGCTCGCCACGCTGGCCATGTACGACCTGGTCGAGCTCGGTGCGGCCCGGTTGCCCGGGGAGGTCGTCGCGATCCGGGGCGGCCAGGCCACGGTGCAGGCGTACGAATACACCGGCGGCCTGGCACCTGGCGCGCCCGCCGTGGCTGGCGACGGCCCGCTATCTGCCCGGCTCGGCCCGCACTTGCTCGGCGGGGTGTTCGACGGCCTGCTCCGGCCCCTGTCCGGCGCGCCCGCCTGGCTCACCCCGGGACTGCGCCGTCGCGGGCCGGGGGCGGCGGGCGAGAGGATGTTCGACTTCAGCCCGGGCGTGGCTGACGGGGACATGGCCCGGGAAGGCAGCAGCCTCGGCACGATCGCCCTGCCCGGAAGAGTCGCCTACCAGGTGCTGGTGCCACCCGGCCACGGCGGGACTGTCACCCAGGTCCGGCAGGCCGGCCCGGCCGGCCTGCAGGCCGTGATCGCGGCCGTAGCGGACACCCGGGTCCGGCTGGCGCAGGACTGGCCGGTGCGGCGGCCACGGCCGTCCCGCGAGCAGCTGGACGCCGACGCGCCGCTGATCACCGGCCAGCGGGTGGCCGATGCGCTGTTCCCGGTCACCCAGGGCGGGACGGTCGCGGTGCCGGGAGGGTTCGGCACCGGGAAGACCGTGCTGCTGCAGCAGATCGCCAAGTGGTGCGATACCGACGTAATCGTGTACGTGGGCTGCGGCGAGCGGGGCAACGAGCTCGCTGAGCTCCTCGCCGAGATCGCCGGGCTCGCCGACCCGCGGACCGGCGGCCTGCTGGCGCACCGGACCGTGGTGATCGCCAACACGTCCAACATGCCGATGATGGCCCGTGAGGCGAGCATCTATACCGGGGCCACGGTCGCCGAGCATTTCCGCGACATGGGGCTGAACACCGTGCTCATCGCGGACTCCACCTCCCGGTGGGCGGAGGCGCTGCGCGAGTTCAGCTCGTGCAACGGGGAGCTGCCGGCCGAGGAAGGCTACCCGGCCAGCCTGTCCTCCGCGCTGGCCGCCTTCTATGAGCGGGCTGGCCGGGTCAGCACGCTGGGCGGCAGCGTGGGCTCAGTCACCATCATCGGGGCGGTGTCACCACCGGGCGGGGACATGTCCGAGCCGGTCACCGCGCACACTGAGCGCTTCGTGCGCTGCCGCTGGATGCTGGACCGGGACCTCGCCTATGCCCGGCACTACCCAGCGGTGTCCTGGGCTGGGTCGTTCTCCCAGGACACCCCCGCGATCGCGGCCTGGCACGCCCGGGCCGGTGATCCGGGGTGGGCGGACCGCCGCGACCGGCTGGCCGCCATTCTCGCGGAAGCCGACCGGCTCAGCGCGCTCGCCGAGCTGATGGGGGCCGCGGCCCTGCCGGCCCGGGAACGGATCATGCTGCTGGCTGGGCGGCTGATCCGGGAAGGGGTGCTGCAGCAGAGCGCGCTCAGCAGCACCGACGCCTGCTGCGACGCCACGCGGGCCGCCGCGCTGGCCGAGGCGGTACTGGCTGTGACTGACCGCTGCCTGGAGCTGGCCAGCGCCGGGGTGACCGCCGAGGCGATCGAGAGTCGGGACTTCTCGCCAGTGCTCCGGGCGCGGGAGGACGCGAGCACCCCCGCCGCGGTGCGTGCCGGGCGCGCGGTCATGATGGACTGGCTGGACCAGCTGCGGGCGGTGCCCGCCGGGAATCCGCCGGGGGCGCCGGGATGACCAGCTGGCCACAGCGCGAGTACACAGGCGCGACCGAGTTGCGCGGGCCGCTGCTGATCGTCCAGGGCGTCCACGGGGTGGGCTGGGATGAGTTCGCCACCATCCAGCCCGGCAGCGGGCCGCCCCGGCACGGGCTGGTCCTGGAGGCCGACCGCGACCTGGCGGTGGTTCAGGTCCTAGAAGGCACCCAGGGGCTCACCCCGGCCAGCCTCCGGGTAGCGTTCGCCGGCCGCCCGCTGCGCATCCAGGTCGGAGACGGCTGGCTCGGCCGGGTCTGCAACGGCCGTGGCGAGCCGGTAGACGGCGGCCCGCCGGTGACCGGGCGGGCCACCGCGGCGGTGGCCGGTTTGCCGCTCAACCCGGTGCACCGCGAGCCGCCTCGCGAGCCGGTGCTGACTGGGATCTCGGTTATCGATGCGCTGACTACCCTGGTGCGCGGCCAGAAACTTCCGGTGTTCTCGATGGCCGGCCTGCCGCACCTGGACCTGGCCGCCCAGATCGCCGCGCAGGCATCGGCGGGCGGGGAACCGTTCAGCGTGGTGTTCGCGGGCATGGGCCTCACCCACCCGGACGCTGCGGCGGTGCGCGCCGTGCTGGAACAGCGGTGCGCCGAGGGCGAGCTCGTCTTCCTGCGCAACCTGGCGGATGAGCCGGTCATCGAACGGCTGCTGACCCCCCGCCTGGCGCTCACGATCGCCGAGCACCTGGCCTTCCGCGGCGGGCGGCACGTGCTGGTGGTCATGGCCGACATGACCAGCTACTGCGAGGCGCTGCGCGAGGTGTCCGCCGCCCGGGGTGAGATCCCGGCCCGCCGCGCCTACCCCGGGTACCTGTACAGCGACCTGGCGTCGCTGTACGAGCGGTGCGGGCGGGTCCGCGGCGTACCCGGGTCGGTGACCCTGGTCCCGGTGCTCACCATGCCGGCCGGGGACATTACCCACCCGGTGCCTGACCTGTCCGGGTACATCACCGAGGGCCAGATCGTGCTGGACCCGGCCGTGCACGCGCGTGGCGTCTATCCGCCCGTGGACGCCATGTCGTCGCTGTCCCGGCTGATGCGCGGCGGTGCCGGGGCGGGCCGCACCCGCGAGGACCATCTGGATGTGGCGGCTCAGCTGCTGGCCGCACTGGCTACCGCGCGCCGCGCAGCCGAACTGGCCGAGCTGATCGGTGCGGCCGCGCTCGGCGACACTGACCGGCGCTACCTTGACCTCGCGGCTGTCTACGAGCGGGACCTGGTCAACCAGGGCCGGACCGAGAACCGCAGCCTGCCGGCCACGCTGGACCGGGTCTGGCGGGTGCTGGCCACGCTGCCCCGGCGCGAGCTGACCATGCTCCCGGCAGCCGCCCTCGACGCGCATTACCCGGCGGCCGGGCAGGCCGGCGATTCCGGCGGTGCCGCTGTCACACCCGCGGGCGGAACGACCGCTGCGGGGCAGCTGTGAGCACGGCCCTGGGAGTGCCACCGGGGAGGGCGGGCCGGCTGTGGCTGGAGCGGCGGCTCGCGGTCGCCGGGCGCGCCGCCGACCTGCTCGACCGCAAACTGCGCCTGCTGGCCGTCGAGCTGGCGCGGCTCCGCGCCCAGGAACGGCGGACCGGGCAGGAGTGGGAGACCTCCTGCCGGCGGGCCGAGCGCTGGCTGCTGCGGGCGGTGCTGCTCGGCGGGGAGCGCGCGGCCGAGCCCACGGCGGACGTGCCGGATGCCCAGGTGACCATTTCCTACACGGTGACCATGGGAGCCCGGCACCCGGCGGCAGCACGGTGCGTCACCGGCCAGCCAGCCAACTGGGAAGGCCCCGCGGTGGCAGAGGCCCGGCGGGCGTACGCAGCCGCGCTGGACGCTGCCGTCCGGCACGCCGCCGCCAGCGCCGCGCTTGCGGTGCTGGAAGAAGAGACCACCGCGACCCGGTACCGGCTGCGGGCGGTCCGGGACCGCTGGATCCCGCGGCTGACCGAGGCGCTGGCCCAGGCGAAGCTCGCACTGGAGGAGCAGGAGCGGGCCGACGCGGCCCGGCTGCGCCGGGCAGCTCAGCGGGCGGCCGGGCGCAGCGGCGAAGCTCACGCCTTGACCTGACGGCTGCCAGGCACCGGGGGGGCTGGCAGCTGCGCGTCGCTGCGGCTTCTTCTGGTCTGCCCAGGCGGCCGACCGGATGCAATGAGAGCCACTCCTCCGCGATACGCGCGGTCAGCCGCCCGTTCGCACCAAACGTCCGCAACCTCGCGACCAAAGATCGTTAGCTGAGTTGGGCAATGATCGCGGCCGCTTCCCCGTCGGTGAAGGCCCGCATGGTCTTGGCGCGGATGTTGCCGAGCGAGGCGAGCGTCAGCGCCGCGGCTGCCGCGGCCTCATCGTCGGGGAACTCGGTCACCATGACAATGTCGTACTCGCCAAGCGTGTACAGATGTTCCCGGAGCTTGCCGCGCCGGTTCTCAATCAACCCGCGGAAGGCCTTGGCGCGCTTAAGGGTATCGCGGCTGTTCTTGATGCCCTGGTCGGTCCAGTTCACCAGGATCACGTAGCTACGCATCGCTGACCCCACTCCTGGTGGTCGTTCTTGCCCTCACCCCGTGAGTCTGGGTATGAGCGTATGGTCCTGGCGGCGGGCGCCACAGGGCTGAAAGTCCCTCCCTCGGTGACGCCCTGGAGATGGGCGTGCCGACCGCCCACCGGCCCCCAACCGCCGTGCCGGTACCGGCGACTTCACCTGCCCAGCTGCGGCCACACGTGAGTATGACCCGCCCGGCGCCACCTGGAGCGAGACCCACGTCTGCATGCTGGCTGGCACGGTGACTCCCGCTCCCACGGTCACGCTCACAGGACGCCGAAGCGGTCATATGCGTCGCGCAGCGTGCTCCCCTGGGCAAGCGCGTCACGCAGCCCGTTCTCCTTCTCCGCTTTCTGCGCCGCACGCTGCACAACCTCCGGCGCAAGCCCGGCGGGCACGGCCACGACGCCGTCAACGTCGGCGACCACGAGATCACCGGGCCGGACAAGCAGGCCGCCGACGACCGCGGGCTGCCGCCACGCGGTCACCGCGGTCCTGCGCTTGCAGTCCAGCGGCAATCCGCCGCGGCACCATACCGGGTAACCCATGCCCATGATGCGGCGCTGGTCGCGGCAGTACCCGTCGATCACGGTGCCGCGGGCGCCGCGGGCGCGGGCCGCGGTGGAGAACAGCTCGCCCCAGCAAGCGGCACGGGCCGAGCCGCCCGCGGCCACCAGCACGACCTCCCCGGGCGCGAGGTCATCGAGCGCGGCGATCTCGCCGGTGTACGGCTCCGCGGGGATCTCTTCGGCTTCGGCGACGAGAAAGGGGTTGGCCCAGCCCGCGACGACCACGTCGGCCGCGCCGGCCAGTGGGCGGACCGCCGGGTCGAGGGTGTGGTCGCGGTGCCCGAGGTCGTCGAGAATGTCCGACACGACCGCCGTATACAGCCGCGCCGCGGCCAGGTCGGGCCGGGCCACGCCCCGGCGATCCGCGCTCATCGGGTGCCGCCCGGCCGCACGAGGACCTTCAGGTGTTTCTCCGGTTCGTCCCTGAGCAGCTCAAGGCCGCCGCTTACCGCCGCGGTGATCGGGATGCGGTCGGTGACCAGCGGCGCCGCCTGCACGACGCCCCTGCCCATGAGCCCGAGCGCGATGCGGAAGTCGGTGTCCCAGACATGCGAAAGCGAGCCGGTGATCGACTTCTCCGCGCCGACGAGGTCCATTGGCAGCACGCTGACCGGCCTGGCGCCCAGACCGAGCAGGACCGCACGGCCGCCTGAACGCAGGGCCCGGACCGCGGTTGCTACGGCGTGCGGACGGCCAGCGCTCTCCACGGCGACATCGGCCTGGAGCGCCGCCGCGTCATCCGCCGGCACGGCCCGGTCGGCACCTAGGCGGCAGGCCAGGTTCCGCCGGGCTGCGAGCGGCTCGACGACCGCCACACTGCCTGCCCCAAACGCACGCGCTGCCTGCACTGCCATCAGCCCAACCGCGCCTGCGCCCACCACCGCGACCTGCTCGCCGGGCCGGAGCATGCCACGGCGCAATGCCCGCACCGCGACCGCGAGGGTCTCCACCAGCGGCGCCTCGTCGTCGGCCACCGTGTCAGGCAGCGGGAGGCACATCCGGGCCGGTGCGTTGCACAGCTCCGCGAGGCCGCCGTCGCCGTGCAGGCCAAGCCCGCCAAGCTGCGGGCAGCGGGTGACCTCGCCGCGCCGGCACCAATGGCAGGTGCCGCAGAAGACGATCGTGTTGACCGCGACCCGCTGGCCCGTCTGGGGCTCGGTGACGCCGTCGCCAACCGCCACGACGCGGCCGGCGAACTCGTGGCCGAGAATGATTGGCGCACGGGCCCCGGTGATCGGGTGCGGCGCGTCGACCGGAATGAACACCGGGCCGCTCAGCCACTCCTCGACGTCGGTGCCGCAGATGCCGCACCAGCCCACCCGCAGCTGCACTTCACCTGGCTTGGGCGGCGGAGGCGGTGGCACCTCGTCGACCCGGACCGCGCCTCTGGCATGCCAGCGGACCGCAAGCATGTCACGCCCCCCAGCGATCTTCGTTACCAGTCACCGGTTACCACTCTCAGGCCGCGTCCGGGTAGTACCGGCGAAGGATACCCAGCCCAGCCGCGGCCCCGCGCACCCGCTCACCGGCGGCCGAGATCCTCCAGGGCCGGCCGCAAGGCTGCGGCAACCCCGGCGTGCCGGGCCTGCACCTGCCCACCGTCGAAATGGGTAGATCTGCCGATGCTGTGGCCGGGGCGTCTCGCGGAGGGTGGCCATACGCCGTCCGGCTGGACGGCGATCACCGAGATCCGCAGGGATCCGAGCGAGGGGGATCATCATGATCCTGGCCACCACGACAGTCGAGGACGTTCGACCGATTTCTGAAGGTGTTCGGCACCACGGGCGCCGACAAGCGGGCTGTGCACGGGTCGAAGGGCGCGACCGTGTTCCGCGACCCGGCCGAGGAGAACCGGATGTGGGTGCTGTTCGAGTGGGACGAAGAGGGGTGGGCGAACTTCGTGTCCGATCCCGAGGTCCCGCCGATCCTGAGGGAGGCCGGGCACCTCGGTAAGCCGCAGCCGGCGTCGCTGCTCGCCCAGTACCGGGCGTAGGGCGGGGAGGCCACGATGACCAGCCTTACCAGCCGGCCCGCACGCGTCGGCCTGGTCACCGACCAGACCGGGGCGCTCTCCTTCATGGGCATCGCCAACGTCAACGTCGCCAAGATGGTCACCGACGGCATCAATGCCCACGGTGGCCTGCTCGGCCGTCCCGTCGAGTTGTACGTCGAGGACAGCGCTACCGACGACCACGTCGCGCACGCGGCGGCCGCCAGGCTCGTCCGCGAGGCCGACGTTGACGTGGTCATCGGCGGCATCTACAGCTCGACCCGGCAGGCGATCAAGCGCCCGGTGGTCGACGAGGCCGCGAAGCTCTACATCTACCCGGAGCAGTACGAGGGTCAGGAAAGTCATCCCCTGATCTTCTGCACCGGTCCGGTGCCCGCGCAGCAGGTCGAGCCGTTCATCCCCTGGCTGATGCAGGAGACGGGGGCGCGGAAGTTCTACCTGCCGTCGGCCGACTACATCTGGCCGCACACGCTGAACAAGAAGGTCCGGGACGTCGTCACCCCGCGGGGCGGCGAGATCGTCGGCGAGCAGTACTTCCCGCTCGACCACACCGAATACGCCCGGGTCGTCGCCGACATCATGGCGTCGGGCGCCGAGGTCGTGTTCAACACGATCGTGCCGCCCGGGCTGACTCCGTTCCTCGGCGAGCTCCACGAGGCCGGATTCGCGGCCCGCGGCGGGCAGCTCGTGTGCACCTACTTCGACGAGAACTTCCTCAATCTCGTGCCTGCTGAGCACGTCGAGGGTCTCTACGGGTGCCTGGACTACTACCGGGACGTCCAGGACCCCTTCAGCGTCGAGCTGCTCAACCGCTATGCCGCGCTGTACCCGGGCAGCGCGATGTTCACGGCAGGCTCGGCGTGCTCGGGCACGTACCGGGCGCTCAAGATGTGGGAGGCAGCGGTGACCGAGGCCGGGTCGCTCGACCAGGACGAGGTGATCGCCGCCCTTGATCATGCCAGCATCTCCGCGGGTCCGGGCGGCCCGGCCGAGATGGTGCCGGGGCAACACCACGTGCGGATGAACATGTACATCGCGCGCTCCGCGGGAGGCGCTTTCAAGGTTGTCCAGAACCTCGGCCCCATCGACCCTCAGGAAGGCCAGGTGGCGACCGGTTGACCGGTAATGATCCGGGTCGGTCTCGGCGGTGGCTGGTAGCTGCGGCCGCGCGGGACCGATCCGGATTCCTGCCTAGGGCCGGCGGCCAGTGAATGCCAGCATCTTGTCCTGCGGGCTGGCGTCGGCAGCCACCTGGACGGCTGCGGCCATCATCTTCTGGCCGAGCGGGTTGGTACCGCGGAGCAGAACGGGCGGGACGTGGTGCAGGCCGATCGTCGTGGCCTCGACGGCGTCGGGCGGGAGTGTCTCGTCGGCTCCGATCGAGCGGGCCAGATCCCAGCTATGGATGAGCAGGTCGCCGATCAGGAACCCGGCCAGGTCCTGCTTCGGGATCCCGCCGAACTCGGCGACGCTGCCCGTAAGCAGTGCGGGATCCGAGAGCAGGGCGTCGAAGGCGGCGCGGATCCGGTCCCAGTTGTCCCCGGGTGCGGTGTCCGCGCCGATCAGGCGGCCGCCCTCGGCCTGCCAGCTGAGGGTGTGGTCCACAAGCTGGCGAACGGTCCACTCGTCGCACGGTGTCGGCCTCTCCCACTGGCTGCCAGTGACCTGGCCGTAAACCTCGCTCCACTTGGCCGCGGCCTGACGCCAGATATCCAACGGCCCGTTCATCCTGTCCCCCCGCCCGACGCGCACGTTCCGTGACGGTACCCCTCTGACCTTCACATATGGTACTAGTGTGGCTGTCCGTGCACCGTCGGGAACAGTGACGTTCCTGTTCACCAGCATCCAGGATTCTCTTCGCCGGTGGGATGAGGCGCCGGCCGAGATGGCGGCCGCCCAGCGAGTCCACGACGCGATCGTCCAGGAGGCGATCGAAAGTCACGGCGGGCACGTGTTCGGCACCGACGGAGACGGCTTCTGCGCTGCCTTCGCGACGGCTGCGAGCGCGGCCGGGGCCGCCGTCGAGGCGCAGCGCAAGCTGCGCGCCGACGCCACGATCGGCTTCGCGGTGCGGATGGGTGTGCACACCGGAGAGGCCGTGGAGGCTGACGGCAATTACTCCGGGAGCGAGGTCAGCCGGGCGGCACGGCTGATGGCGCTCGCGCACGGCGGGCAGGTCCTGGTGTCGGACACCACCGAGGTGCTGCTGCACAACCGCATGTCGCTACGGCCGCTCGGCGAGCACGTGCTCCGCGGGTTGCGGGGGCAGATCTCGGTGTACCAGGTCATTGCCGACGGTCTCCCGGCGGAATTTCCGGTGCTCCGCAGCGCCGAACGCTTTGCAGGCAACCTGCCACGCCAGGTTACCTCGCTCGTCGGCCGCGACGAACTGGTGCGCCAAGGCGCCGAGCTCGTGCGCGACCGCCAACTGGTCACACTGACCGGCGTCGGCGGGGTCGGCAAGACGCGAATGGCGTTGGAGGCCGGCGCCGAGCTTGCCGGGGAATTCCCCGACGGAGCGTGGCTGGTCGAGCTGGCGGCGGTCGGTGATCCGGGGTCGATCCCCGCCGCGATCGCCACCGTGCTCGGGATCACGCCGCAGGGCGACACCCCGCTGATCAGCACAGTCGCCGCCGCGCTGGCAGGCAAGCGGCTGCTGCTCATCATCGACAACTGCGAGCACCTGCTGAAGGCCGCTGGGTCGGCGATCGACATCATCATCGGCGGCGCGGGCAACGTCAGGGTCCTCGCCACGTCACGCGAGCCACTCGGCGTGGACGCCGAGGCGGTGCTCGGCGTTTCCCCGCTGGCGGTGGCCGGTGGCACCGAATCCGACGCCGTCACGCTGTTCGTTGACCGGGCGCGCGCCGTGCGCCGGGATTTCGGGCTCGGCGATCCGGACACGGCGGCAGCGGTGTCTCAGATCTGTGCCACGCTCGACGGTCTGCCGCTGGGCATCGAGCTGGCGGCCGCCCGGATGGCGGCCATGAGCGCAATCGAGGTGCGGAACCGGCTCGCCGACCGCTTCCGCCTGCTGCAAGGATCGACGCCGGGCCCCGAGCGCCAGCACACGCTGCGTCACACGGTTGCGTGGTCGTACGATCTGCTGACCGACGACGAGCGCGCGCTGCTCCGCGCCACTTCGGTGTTCGCCGGCGGATTCAAGTTGGCGAGCATTCACGCCGTCGCTACGTGTAGCGACGTGATCGACGTGCTCCGGCATCTCGACTCGCTGGTGCGCAAGTCACTGGTCGTGGCCGACCACACGACAGCCCACACGCGCTACAGCCTGTTCGAGACCATCCGCCAGTTCGCCGAGGACCGGCTCGAGGCAGCCGGTGCGCTGACAGCGACCCGCGACCGCCATGCCGCCCACTTCGCGGAAGAGGCCAGCGCTCGGTGGGATCACTGGAACGGACCGGGATGGCGGGACGCCGTCGACTGGGTCGACGCCGAATTCGGCAACCTGCGCGCCGCATTCAGGTGGAGCTCCGCCCGGGGCGAGGTGCCGGTGGCTACCGACATCGCCGCGCACGCCGCGTTGATGGGCTTCTCGGTGCAGCTGTTCGAAACGCTCGCGTGGGCCGAGGAGCTGCTCCCGGCGGCAGCCGCAGCAGACGTGTCACGCCTCCCACGTCTCTATACTGCCGCCGGCTACGCCTGCTTCGCGGGCCGGGCCGAGGCCGCCCGGGCCAACGCGCACCGGGCCGTCGAATTGGAGGGCGACGCCCGCTACGACCCGTGTGAGCCGGGGTACGCGATGTTCGTCGAGGCTCTCGGCCAGGTCTACTGCGGGGACCTGGATCGCTACATCGAGCTGACCGGCGAGGTGGTGCGGCGCTACGGCAGCGACCGCGGCTACGGCCTCGCCTCGTACGTCGACGGTCTCCAGTCGGCTGGCCGGATCGAGGAGGCGCTGGCGCTCACCGAGGAGTCGGTCGCCGCCGCCCGCCGGCTCGGCAACCCGTATTGGGCCGCCTATGCGCTATGGATCGCAGGTATGGCGTTCTCGCGCACGAACGCCCGGCGGGCGCTGGCGGCCTGGGAGGAGGGCATCGACTTTGTGCATGAGCACCGCATCCATTTCTTCGAAGGTTTCATGGCCCGCGACGCGGCCCGCCTCAACGCTTCGGACGGCGAGCCCGACGTGGCTCTCGGGCTGTTCGCCGAGGCGATCCAGGCCTTCCACCGCGCAGGCAACGTGCCGCAGCTGATCATCACGCTCGCCAGCGTCCCGGCGCTGTTCGAACGGCTCGACCGGCTAGGGCCTGCGGCCGTGCTCCTGGGAGCGATGTCACGGGAATCCTCAAGCTTCCACCACGTCCCCGAACTGGCCGAGCTCGGGAGCCGGCTCACCGCCAGGCTCGGCGCGACCAAGGCGGGCGAGTTGGCCGAGGTGGGCGCAGGCCTCAACCTCGACGCCGCCGCCGGCTACGCCCGCAGGCAGATCGACGTTGCCCGCCGCGACCCCAGACCGGGGCCGCGCGGCACCCGCCCGGGTGGCCTGAGCAGGCGCGAGATCGACGTGCTCCGCCTTGTCGCCGCAGGCCGTACGTCCGGGGAGATCGCGACCGAGCTGTTCATCTCGACACGGACCGCCGAGCATCACATCCAGAACATCTACACCAAGATCGGCCTGTCGAACCGCGCTGCCGCCACGCGCTGGGCCGTGACGCACCGCGTTGTGGACGGCGTCCTCGGCGGCTGACGGCAAGGCCTGACAATGTTCCCTGTGGCCGACGTCCCAGCCACGTATGGGGGGCCGGGAAGCGGGGTGTCGCCACCGCCTGGGATCTTGCTGCTGGACGACGGACAATGAGACCGAGCGCGTCGCTGAGCGCTGTGGCATATCACCCGGAAGGGTAGGTGACGCGGGCGATGCCGTCAGCCCCCGAATCACTGCTGGCAATCTTGCAGGAGAGTAACCGGAGCCCGGCGCTGATCTGCCCGGACGACGGCACCGTCATCTCCCACGCCGAACTCGCCAGCGCCGTCCATCAGCTCGCCCGCGCGCTCGCGGGCCTCGGCGCCGGGCACGGTGACCGCGTCGCGATCGTGCTGCCGAACGGGCCCGAATTCGTGGCGCTGATCCTCGCGGTGGCGGCGGCCGGTGGTGTGGCGGCACCGTTGAATCCGGGCTATACCGAGGCGGAGTATGCGTTCTACCTCGGTGATCTGAAGCCCAGCCTGCTGCTGGTCCAGGCGGGCCAGGGGGCGGACGTCCGCCGGGCGGCGGATGAGCGGACGGTGGTGGACGTGACAGTCCAGCGGCCAGGGCCGCCGCAGCTGTCGCTCGCGCACACCTGGACGCCGGGACCACGTTCCTTCACCGCGGCCTCGCCGGAGGATGTGGCCTTGCTGCTGCACACCAGTGGTACCACCAGACGGCCCAAGCAGGTGCCCTTGCTGCACCGCAACCTGATGGCGTCGGTGCGGGCGATCGGCGCCCACTACCAGCTCAGCGACGCGGATGTCTCCTACTGCGCGATGCCGCTGTTCCACGTCCACGGGCTGGTGGCCTCCGCCCTGGCTCAGCTCGCGGCCGGCGGCGCCGTGGTCACGCCTCAGCGCCTTACGCCCCGCCGGTATTGGCAGCAGGCGGCAGCGCACGAAGTCACCTGGGTTTCCGCCAGCCCCACCATGCACCAGGAACTCGTCGAGCATGGCGCGGCACCGGTACCGACGTTTCGTTTCGTACGTTCGTGCAGTTCCGCTCTCTCACCCGGGCTGATGAAGCGGCTGGAGGGGATCTACCGGGCGCCGGTGCTGGAGGCTTACGGCATGACGGAGGCGAGTCATCAGATGACCTCCAACCCGCTGCCGCCCCGGCCGGCCCGGCCCGGCTCGGTCGGGATCCCGGCAGGTGCCGAGGTGCGGATCATCGACGAGGCCGGGCGGCCGGTGCCGGCCGGGCAGGCCGGAGAGGTCGCGGTCCGCGGGCCCGGCCTGACCCCTGGCTACCTCGACAACCCGGAGGCGAACGCGGAGTCCTTCGTGGACGGCTGGTTCCGCACCGCCGATCGCGGCCTGCTGGAGGACGGATACCTGCGGCTGGAAGGCAGGGTCAAGGAACTGATCATCCGCGGTGGCGAGAACATCTCCCCGGCCGAGGTCGAAGCCGTGCTGAAGGAGCACCCCGCCGTCGCCGACGCCGTGTGCTTCGGGATCGACGACGAGAAATACGGCCAGGTGGTTGGTGCCGCCGTGGTGCTGCGCGGCGAGGCCGGCGAGGCGGACCTGCGCAGCCGCTGCCAGGAATCGCTGGCCGCCTACAAGGTGCCGAAGGTCATCCACTTCGTGCGCGAGATCCCGCGGACCGCCACCGGAAAGCCGCAACGGGTCCGGGTCGCCGCCCAGTTCAGGGGGCAGCGGCCATGAGGTTCACCGTTGTCGGCGCCGGTGCCATCGGCGGGTACGTGGGTGCCTGCCTGGCCCGGGGTGGCTGCGACGTCACCCTCATCGCCCGGCGCGCCCACCTGGCGGCCATCCAGGAGCGTGGCATCCAGGTGCTCAGCCCGGACGGGGACTTCCTGGTCAAGCCACGCGCGACCGACGACATCGGCGCGGTCGCCGACGCCGACGTGGTCTTCCTCGGGCTCAAGGCCTACAGCGTCCCGGGGGTCGCTGGGGCGCTGCACCGCGCGCTCCGTCCCGGAGTCCCCGTCATCGCCGGGCAGAACGGCATCCCATGGTGGTATTTCCAGGGACAGCCGGGCCCGTACCGCGACCTGGTCATCGAGAGCGTCGACCCGGGCGGGATCGTCACTAAGGCCATCGACCCGGCCAGCGTGGTGGGCTGCGTCGTCTACTGCGCCGCCGAGATCACCGGGCCGGGCGTCATCCGGCACGTCGAGGGGAAACGGTTCTCCATTGGCGAGCCCGGCGGGACGCTGAGCGAACGGTGCCGCGAGATCTCCGGAGCCTTCCGGGCCGGTGGCCTGAGGGCCCCGGTGGCCGCCAGGCTGCGGGATCAGATCTGGCTCAAGATGATCGGGAACGCGTCATTGAACCCGGTGACGACCGTGCTAGGGGCCACGCTCGGGCACCTTGGCCGGTCCCCGGCGGCGTTGCGGCTGGTGCGCGAGATGATGGCCGAGAGTGCCGCCGTCGCGACGGCCCTGGGCGCCGAGCTTCCGATCACGATCGACCGGCGGCTGGCGGCCGCCGTCGAGGTCGGCGAGCACCGCACGTCCATGTTGCAGGACCGGCTGGCCGGCAAGCCCCTGGAACTCGACTGCCTCACCGGCGCGCTGATCGAAATCGCCGCACGGGCAGGTGTTGACGTGCCCCAGACACGCGCGGTGCATGATCTTCTCACCGCGCTCGCGGAACTCGGAGACCCATGGGCCTGGGCGGACACGCCATAACGGCAAACGCTGGGTGGCGCGGCCGCCGGGCTGACTGGGTGATCGTGACGCGCCAAGACCAAGAGCGCTGTGGTCACTCGGTGTAGATGGTGCTGCCACAGACTGCCCCGGGCCGGACCCACCTGCCAGCTGGGTTGCCCCGGGGGGTGACTTTCGCCTCTGCCGGAGTGCTGACGAGGTGCGCATCGTTGGCGTAAGAGCTGGCGGGGGTGAGCGATTGTGCCTGAGGACATCGCGGGCGTGGGGCTGGCCCGGCGGCAGGGCATCAGCGACATGGTGCACCGGACCGCAGCACGGGTTCCGGGCAAGCTGGCTATCGTGTCTGGCGCCACCCGGCTGACATTCGCGGAACTGGAAGCGGCGGTGTCGCGGACGGCAGCGTCGCTGGCGGCTGAGGGCTTGAAGAAGGGCGACCGGTTGGCACTGCTGTCGCACAATTGCTGGCAGTTCGCTGTCTTGTCATTCGCGACCGCCCGGCTTGGCATGATCTTGGTGCCGGTCAATTTCATGCTCGGCCCGGGGGAGATCGCCTACATCCTCGGCCACAGTGAGGCGGCCGGGTTCGTGGCTGAGGACGGCCTGGCCGTCACGGCCAGTAAGGCGATCGCGGCGGCTGGCCTCGACATCCGGGCGCGCGCGGTGATCCGGCTATCTGGGGCTGAGGTGCCGGCCGGGTGGGCCGACGTCCAGGACTGGATCGACCGGGAAGGCAGCCCGCCGGAGGTTGAGGTCGCCGACGACGACTTGCTGCGGCTGATGTATACCTCTGGCACCGAGTCGCGGCCCAAGGGCGCGATGCTGTCGAGCCGCTCGCTGATGTGGCAGTACGTGTCCTGCATCGTGGACGGCGGGATGGATGGCGATGACATCGAGGTGCACGCCATGCCGCTGTATCACTGCGCGCAGCTGGACTGCTTCCTCGGGCCAGACATCTACCTGGGTGCCACGAGCATCGTGCTGCCGACGCCCGACCCGTCCGCGATCCTGAGGGCGATCGAATCGCAGCGCGCGACGAAGCTGTTCTGCCCGCCGACGATATGGATCGCTCTGCTGCGGTCGCCGGAATTCGCCTCGGCTGACCTCAGCTCGCTGCGCAAGGGCTACTATGGCGCCTCGGCGATGCCAGTCGAGGTGCTGCGTGAGCTGATGGATCGGCTTCCTGCCATAAGGTTGTGGAACTTCTACGGCCAGACCGAGATGGCCCCGCTCGCCACCATTCTTGGTCCCGGCGAGCAGGTCAGCCGGGCCGGCTCCGCTGGCCGGGCGGCGCTCAATGTGGAAACCAGGCTGGTGGACGGCAACGACCTTCCGGTGCCGCCAGGCGTAGTTGGCGAGATCGTCCACCGCAGCCCGCACGCGACGTCCGGTTACTACAAAGATGAGGCGTTGACTGCGGAGGCCTTCCGCAATGGGTGGTTTCACTCCGGCGACCTGGGTGTCATGAGCGAGGACGGCTACCTCACCGTCGTCAACCGCAAGAAGGACATGATCAAGACGGGCGGGGAGAATGTGGCCAGCCGCGAGGTCGAGGAAGCCATCTACCAGATGGATGGCGTGGCCGAAACCGCCGTCTTCGGCGTGGCCCATCCGCGGTGGGTCGAGGCGGTCGCCGCCGTGGTCGTCCCCAAGCCGGGCGCCTCGCTCACCGAGGAAGCAGTGATTAGGCACACTCGCGGGCTCCTGGCGGGGTACAAGACCCCCAAACGCGTCGTCATTGCGGACGCCATGCCCAAGAACCCCAGCGGCAAGATCCTCAAGCGCCAGCTCCGGGAAGTGCACAAGGGCCTCGCGGCGGACACACCTGATACCTGACTACCACGCAGCGCCACCTGTTACCGGGCCAGCCGAGCGTGCCCTGCCCGACTGCGTCGCGCGACAGCACGATGGTGTGCCGGACCGGTCCCACTTGCATGGCGATCAGGTCGTCGAGCTCGTCGCCCCCGGTCCGCGGGCGTTTGTCAGATTCCGGCTGATACTTGACCGTAAGCGATATATCGGGTATGTATGGACATGGACCGTTGAGTCTTTGTGCCGATCCAATTGATCTTGTCGAATGAGGGTGTATTGCTTGAGGGCTGGCGTTCCGACGAGCTGGCACGATTGCCATTAACGAGAATTGCGATCGATGAACTCAGCACCGCCGAATCACCAAGGAGTTCCGGCCACAATCTCGAGCACGTTCGCATCCTGGCCGTCGCTGGCAATGCGCTCCCGCCGATCCTAGTCCATCGCCCGACCATGCGCGTGCTGGACGGCGTCCATCGGGTGCATGCCGCCAGATTGCGCGGTGCGGACGAGATCGAGGCCCGGTTGTTCGACGGCAATGAGGCGAGTTCGTTCGTGCTGGCCGTCCAGGCCAATTCGATGCATGGCCTGCCACTTTCGCTGGGTGACCGCAAGGCCGCGGCAACCCGGATCTTGGAGTACTACCCGCACTGGTCTGACCGCGCGGTCGCCTCAGTGACCGGGCTGGCCCATCAGACAGTGGCGAGGATTCGCCGGCCTATGGCCGGTTCGGGAGATCTGAACAGCCGCGTGGGCCGGGACGGGCGCTACCGCCCGCGGGACAGCGTCTCTCGCCGGGAACTTGCCCGCAAGATGCTGGCCGACAACCCTGACGCTTCGCTAAGGGCGATCGCCCAGGAGGTGCGTGTCTCACCGGAGACAGTCCGCGGTATCCGAGCCGCGCTGACGAGCAGCGCTACCGAAGAGGTCTCCACTAGTCATAAAGCCGCGTGCTCCGGAGCGGATCCCGCCGTCATAGGCAAGACATCCGTCCAAGGGCTTAATAGCGTGGATAGGCTGCCTCTGGACGCTACTATCGTCTGGCGGGCATTGCGTGCTGATCCAGCTTTCCGCTCCACCGAAACCGGCCGGTCTCTGCTCAGAATGCTCAGCGCTTACCAGATGCTTGAAGCTGAGAGTGAGGATATTATTCTCCAAATCCCGCCGCACTGCATTGAATGGGTCGTCAAAGGTGCGCAAGCGTGTGCTCGGGCGTGGCACGACTTCGCGCAACGCGCGGAGCAACAGGCCAGCGTGAGCCAGCAGCCCTGACGAGAGATCAGGGCTAGCGCCGAGCGTGACCACCGTCCGGAATGGGCATAGGGGCAACTGCATGGAAGGCAACTACGGCAAGTCGTCCGTTGACACCGTTAGCGGATCGAGAACACGAAGAAGCTGGCTCTTCAGCGCTCCCGCCGACGAGCCTTCGGCTCACCTAGAACGACGCTAGCTCGCCCGATGGTGCGCGTTCTCATCGCAAATCACACTCCCATTCATGGCTCTGGGAGCGGGACGTATATTCTCGCATTGGCCACAGGCCTGGCCCAGCGTGGCCATGATGTCGCATTGCTGACACCACCCGGTGGGACCCCGATCCCCCTGCCGTCAGGAATCCGTCACTTCCTGGCTCGCGAACTAGCTGGCGAATTTCCGTCCTTTACGGGGCATCCGTGCAGCTCGCGACTTTACAGTCAGATGTCGCCGGATGACTTGGCCGCCGTCACGGGCACCTGGGAGCGATCCCTCGACGCCGTGGTGCGGAACTGGGCACCGACGGTCGTTCATTCCCAGCATCTATGGCTGTTGACAAGCGGGGCGCTCAACCTGGGACCGCCTGTGGTCGCCACCTGCCACGGTTCCGAAGTCCCATATCTCGAAGCCGAGCGGCCGCACTTCCGGCGGTTCCAAGACAAGAGTTCGCCAGCCGCGGTGATCTCTATATCGCGTTACGTCCAGCGTCTGGTTAGCAGTCACCTCATGGCAGGTAGACCACATGTGGCGATGCCGAATCCTTACGATGCACGACGCTTTTACTACCGTCCGCGACCGGCGATAAGCCGCAGGCCGCGTGTCGGCTTCGTGAACCGACTGGTCGGGTACAAGCGCGGCGATCGATTCCTCGAAATCACCCGAGGCCTCGCTGGCCTCGTGCCTGACCTCGAGGCATGGATCATCGGCGATGGAACCGAGCGACCTGCGCTCGAGCACCTCTCGGCGTCGCTTGGCCTGGCGGGCCATACTCGTTTCCTCGGCTTCCAACCGCTTGCCTCGATGCCCGACATCTTCCGCGATCTCGACGCGCTCGTAATGTGCAGTCCCAGGGAGCCGTTCGGCCTTGCGGCCATTGAGGCGGCGGCCTGCGGCACCCCGGTCTTCGTACCCAACGAAGGCGGCCTCGGCGAACTTGCGGTCAGTCCCTACATCCGCAGCTACTCCCTGGATTCACCGGCCGTCATCGGCGAGATCGCCAGCGTGCTGGCTGAACCGGAGATCGAACCGGAGCGGGAGCAACGTAGTCTGCACGTCGCTGAGCGGTACTCGCTGGACCACTATCTCAGCCAGCTAGAGGACATCTACTCTCAAGCGATTGAGTGTAAACTTTGAGCTATTATCCCGCTCGGGAGAGGCGCGTATTGGTGCTCGTTTCGATTAATGCCAGCGTGGCCATCGGCTTGTTGGCGGGAACTGGTATCCGCAAATATTTACGACGGCCCAACGCGGCCCTTGCCGATCGAGGTGAGGATCTTCGCTCCTAGAGTGCAGCGATCCCTAGTTTACAATCAGGGGTCGTGGTGGCGGAGGTAAAGGCGGCGCAAGCCCTTGGCGCACCCGTGCTGGCCGCAACCGAGGCACTGCTTTGTAACGGCGATCCGGACCAGCCTGTCGACGCATTCACACACACCGGGGAGAACGCCCGTGAGCTTGCCAGACGAACTCGGGCCGGAGTCGGCCTATGCCGCACGTGCTGCCGCGCTGCTGCGCGCAGCAGCCAACGATCTCAAGCGGAACGATCCGGCCGCGGAGGCGGATCTCGGGCTGCGTCCCGGCAGCTTCGCCGACTACACATCTGGTCGGCTCCCGCTGACCTGGAACCTGATCGGCCGGGCTGCCCGGGCTTGGCCGCTCAACGAGCGCGACCTGCTCCCCGTCCACGACGACACCCCCCGGGGGCTGCGCATGATGCGGGCCAAGGAATCCGCTGCGAGCGCGCGGATCATCGAGCGGGGCGGCGGGCCATACTACGAGTACCGGGACACGGCCATGTCCCGTCTGGCGTCCTACCGGCCGGAGTGGATCAGGATGCTCCGCGTTGTCGAGGACGATGACCCGGACAACCCGGCTGTCGAGTGGAACAACGGGCACCTCCTCTACCAGTTCACCTACTTCGTCGGCCCGGTCAACTATTACTTCCGCAGCGGCGGCCGGTCTTTCTGCGTCGCGACGTCCACCGGCGATTCTGTGTGGGGGCTCCCGTTCGCGCCGCACTCGTTCACCTCACGCTCAGACGTCGAGCCGGCCTACATCCTCGCGCTCACTTACGGCGGCGAACTGACGGGCGATGCGCAGCGCGAGCTGTCCGCCTTTGGCCGCGCGGTCACGGGCTCGCTCGCCTTGCCGCCCAGCGATCACGGGGCGCTGCTGCGCTCGTTCATGGCGGCCCGGCTGATGACGATTCCGGAACTCGCCGGCCGTTCCGGCCTGCCGGGCAGCCGCATCGCGGCTCTTTGCGCGACGCCGGCCCGCGCCGAATGGCCGGAGCTGGTGATGCTCGCCGACGCGCTCGGGGTGCCCGTTCGCGAGCTGCTCGCCCCGCACACCGAGACCGAGGCCGACGTCCGCATCCAGCCGGTCCGTACCGCACCGCGGTGGGCTTACCCCGGACCGGACGCCCCCGCGTACCGGTTCACGCAGCTCGCCAGCGATCCGCTGCACCCGCATACCACCGGCCTTGAGGTTGAGGTGCTGACTGCCCGGCCGGATGCCGCGCTCCCGCCGACGTACCAGCACCAGTACCTCTACGTCCTCGGGGACGAGCCGGTGGCCGTGCGGTGGCGGCACGACGGTGAGCGGTTCGACGGCCGACTTGAACCAGGTGACTCGGCCTACGTCATCCCGGGCACTGAGCTGAACCTGTGCGCGGAGACCCCCGCACGGCTGCTGATGCTGCGAATCGCTGGTTCGACCACGCCAGATGTCCGTTTTGCACTGGGCGCGATGCCGGACGGCGCGATCGGCCGCTATATTGCCGAGGACCGGCTTTGGTACTGAATATTGACTCCGCACCGCAATGCATCACAACCGCTGGAAGGAACCTTATGACCGGCGATCTCCGATCCCTCGCCGCACCGGCCGACGCTGGCACCACCGAACGGCGAACCAAATCGGCACAGCTGCGCGCGGTACTGGCCGACGGGCACCTCGTTCGTGCCGTCGGCGCCCACGACGGGTTAGGAGCCAAGCTGGTCGACCGGGCTGGTTTCGAAGCTGTCTGGGCTTCCGGCTTCGAGCTGTCCGCCAGCCATGGCCTGCCCGACGCCAGCCTGCTCAGCATGACACAGCACCTTGATGCGGCCGAAGTCATGGACGCCGTCGTCAGGATACCGGTCATCGCCGACTGTGATACCGGCTTCGGCGGCCCGCTCAACGTCGCGCACCTTATGCGCAGCTACGAGCGGCGCGGAATCGCGGCGATCTGCATTGAGGACAAGGTGTTCCCGAAGGTAAACAGCTTTGCCGCTACTGAGCACCAGCTCATATCCACCGATGATTTCGCCTCTAAGATCAGGTCGGCGAAACGGGTGCAGCAGGACCCGGATACCGTTCTTATTGCGCGCACCGAAGCGCTCATCGCCGGGCAGGGCGTCAACCAGGCGCTGGCGCGTGCCCGCGACTACGCGGCCGCCGGGGCCGACGCGATCCTGGTACACAGCAAAAGCAGAACCGCCACGCAGGTGCTCGAGTTCGGTGCGCGCTGGGATCTTGACGTGCCACTCGTCGCCGTGCCTACGACGTACGGGGACGTGCATGAAAGCGATCTGCTCGATGCTGGTTTCCGCATCGTCATCTACGCCAACCAGGGGCTTCGCGCAGCCATCAGTAACATGATCACAACGCTGGGCGAGCTGGCCAAGACCGGGCGAGGCCGGGCGGTCGAGGACCGGATCGCGTCGATGTCGGAGGTCTTCGATCTCCAGGACATGCACCTGCCCTTCAGCGAAACGTCATGATCACCGCGCAAAGCACGCTTGACACCCTGACAACCCATGGCTACGGGCTGGTCACCGGCGTGCCCTGCTCGTACTTCGCCGGGCCACTGCGGCTGCTGGAACGGGGCTTCGGGCCACGTTACGTCGCCGCGGTAAACGAAGGAAGCGCGATCGCCATCGCCGCCGGCGCGGAGCTCGGCGGGCTACGGCCGGTAGTGCTGGCGCAGAACTCGGGATTCGGCAACATGATCAACCCGCTTACCTCGCTCGTGCTGCCCTACCGCATCCCGATGACCGTGATGGTCAGTATGCGCGGCTGGCCGATCGCGGGTGCGGGCGAACCCCAGCACTACTGGATGGGACGCGTGCTACCAGGCTGGCTTGATTCGCTCAGCATCGCGCACTGGATGCTCACCGCGGACGGGCCTCCCCTGGACGAGGTGCTGCGGCAGGCGCAGCCAGTCATGGACGACGGCCGGCCCGCGTTCATCCTGGTCGCAAAGGGAGCCATCGCCGATGACGCGCCGGGCGGGACACCGGCGGCCGCGTCCACCCCGCTGCCGACGCGCGATGAACTGGTGGCGGCGGTGGTCGCGGAAGCGGGCGAGGCGCATGTGCTGAGCACGACCGGCTACCTGTCACGCAGCCTGTTCAACCTCGGCGGCGGCGACCGGGACTTCTACATGCAAGGCTCGATGGGCCATGTTGCCGGCCTGGCACTCGGAGCGGCTCTGGGACACCCGGAGAGCCGGTTCGTCGTCCTGGACGGCGACGGCGCCGTGTTGATGCACATGGGCACCCTGGCCACGATCGGTGATCTCGCCCCGGCCAACCTGACGCACGTCGTCTTCGACAACGGCGTCTACGACTCGACCGGCGGCCAGCGCACCGGGGGTCAGCAAACCGACTTCGCCGCGGCCGCGCTGGCGTGCGGGTACCGCGCCGCGTGGCGTGCCGATTCGGTGGACGGGCTGCGCACGGCGCTGCGCACGGCGCTGGCCGGTGCCGGGCCGGCCCTCATCGTGGTCCGCGTCCTACCCGGCGGCCCCGTCGGCGAGCGCGCGTCGAGCACCGTGAGCGTCCAGGAGGTCGGTGACCGCTTCCGGAAGAGCCTGACGGCGCGTAACCCCTCAGCAGGTGGCCGGAGACCGGGATGAGCCCTGACGTGCGTATGGGTCCGGGCGTGGTACGGGAACTGCCCGGGGTGCTCGGCCCCGCCCGGCGGGTGCTCGTCATCCACGGCCTCAGGTCGTACCGGGCCGGTGCGGCCGCGGCGGCGGTGGAGGGCCTCGACGCGGAGGTCCGCTGCTTTGCGGGCGTGCGGCCGAATCCTGATGTGGACCAGGTACAGGAAGCAGTCGCGCTGGCCCGGGAATACTCCCCCGACGCGGTTCTCGGTATCGGCGGGGGCAGCGCGATGGATGTGGCCAAATGCGTCGCGGTTCTCGCCGGATACACCGGTGACCCGAAGGGGTACCTGCTCGAGCCCGGCTCGCTACCGGCCCGCAGGACAGCAACCCTGGTCCAGGTGCCGACCATCTCGGGTTCCGGCAGCGAGCTCACCAGCTTCGCCACGGTGTACATCGGCCACCGCAAGTTCTCACTCGATCACCCGAGCGTGCGGGCAGACCACGTCCTCATCGACCCGGACCTCGCCGCGACGGTACCGGTGACCACGGCTGCCGCGAGCGCCCTGGACGCACTCGCACAAGCGGTTGAGTCGGCGTGGGCGGTCGCGGCCACGCCCGAGTCAAGTGGCCTGGCTGTGCGCGCGCTTGAGACGCTTACGCCCGTCCTTGACGCGGCGACACGCCGCGGAGCGTTCACGGATCCGGGATTACGAACCCAACTGGCCCGTGGCGCGGCGCTCGCAGGCGCCGCGATCGACACGTCTCGCACCACCGCGGCACACGCATTGTCCTACGCCTTGACCGCACAGCACGGCATCGCTCACGGCGCTGCCGTCGGGCTCCACCTGCGATGGCTAATCGGCTTCAACGCGGCCGCGACGGACGCGGACGCTCGCCACCCAGACGGCGCTGCCGCGTTGCGGCACCTTATCGGCGACATGCAGCAGATCTGCCTGGACGCTACTGGCGCACCGCTTGAGACACTGATAGATCACCTGCTCCGGATGCACGGCTTGGATGATTTCCGCATGCCCCGTCGTGACTGGCAGGAGGATCTCTGCTGCGGCCGGGCGGAGAACAACCCACGCCTGGTGAGCCCGGCGGACGTCCTGGCCGGCACGAGAGCAGCGGCCCGGGCCGGCCAGGGAAGGTCGTGACCGCCGATCCGTGCCTGGCCGACTTCCACCATGACACCGAGGAGACGCGAGAATGGCCGTGCGGAAGCTCCTGCCGGGTCAGGCCTGCCAGATCTGGACCGCCAGCCCCGCTGGCGGTCCAGATCCCGTTAAGCGGTTCGAAACGTCCCAGTGCCGGCTCGAGTCGCCGAACTGGCTGTCTTCGGGCCATGCCCTGGTGCTCAATGGCGATGGCCTCCTGTGGCGGCTGTCCCTGTCCGCGAAGCCAGAGCTCGAGCCGATAAAGATCACCGGAGTTCCGCTGCTCAACAACGACCACGTGATCGATCCGGACGGTGAGCACATCTATCTGTCGGCCTACGACCGGCAGCTGTATCGAGCCCCCGTTCGCGGCGGGGCCGCTGAGCTGGTCACCAAAGACCCCCCGCCCGAGGGGCGGGAGCATTACCTGCACGGCGTACACCCCCGCGGCCACCGGTTGGCATTCGTCGGGCTGCTGCCGTCGCCGGAAGACGGGCGGACTCGGGCCGACATCTTCACGATGTCGGCCAGCGGCGGCCATTACCACCGGCTCACCTCCGGACCCGGGCCATCCGACGGATGCGAGTACTCGCCGGACGGAGATTGGGTCTATTTCAATACGGAACTGTTCGGCGGGCAGGCCCAGCTCGCCCGCGTCCGTCCCGACGGCAGCGGCCTGGAGCAGCTGACGTTCGACGACTACGCCAACTGGTTCCCGCACATCTCGCCCGACGGCAGATGGGCCGTGTATCTCGCGTTCCCGCCCGGCACGCAAGGCCATCCCGCTAACGTCTGGGTCGATGTGAAAGTCGTCGCGCTGGACGACTGGTCATCGGCCGCGACCGTCGCCCATCTCGTCGGCGGGCAAGGCACGCTGGACACCCCCTGCTGGGCCCCCGACAGCACGGCCTTCGCGTACGTGAGTTATCCCGGCCGTCGGCTGGCTGACGTACCGCCGAGGCCGGCCACCGCGAACTGACCGCGGTGCGCCGGCGACAGCGCTGGCCGGGGCGTTCCGGTCAGGCTAGTCGGTGAGATTGCCCCAGCGGGGCGGGCACCCTGTTTCCAGCACATAGCGGATCTCTTCAGCGACCCGCCGCCGCTGGCTCAGTTCCGACTCCGCCGACAGGAACGCGCGATGGGACGTCACGATCACGTTCTCGAACGGCAGCAGCTTCCTGTTCCATTCGTGCTCGTTCGGATCCTCCGGAGTGAACACGTCGCTGGCGTAACCACCGATCCGGCCGCCGGCCAGGGCCGCGTAGACCGCTTGCGGGTCCACGAGGCCGCCGCGTGCGGTGTTCACCAGCAGCGCGTCACTCTTCATCTCGTCCAGGAAGGATTCCGCGACGAGGTTCTTCGTCTCATCGTTCAGCAGGCAGTGCAGGATGACGACGTCCGCGTCGTGCAGCAGGCCTGGCAGGGTCTGCCGTTTCTGCACCCCGTATCCGATCATGTGATCGCCGTGGACGTGCGGGTCGTAGCCGATCACCTTTCCATAGAAACTGCGGAGCTTCTGCGCGGTGGCTTTGCCGATCCGGCCCAGCCCGATGATTCCGGCCGTCAGCCCCCGGAGACGGCGTGGATATCCGCCATCATAGATATCCCAGTGCCCCTTCTTCAGATGATCGTTCTGAAGACAGACGTGCCGCTCAAGGGCGAGCACGAGAGACATCGTGTGCGTCGAGACTTCGTCGACGCAGTAGTCGGGCACGTTGAAGCCGAAAATGCCATTCGGCTGCAGGAAAGGGAGACCGATATTATCGTAGCCCACACCCTGGCGGCCGATGACTTTGACCTGTCCACGAATCGTCGCGAAAACCTCTTCGGTCATGCGCGCACGGTAGATGGCGAGGGCGGATGCGCCTCTCAGGTTATCGAGGAAGCGCTGGCCACTCTTAACGTAGCCGCCGTCTTCGACCACTCCGAAGCGAAGTTCTGCCCGGTCGCCGAAGACCTCCCTCTCCACGGTGGCCAGCGCCGGGTTCACCGCCCCGTCCTCGAGGGCCCAGAAGGGATCGGTATAAACGATCACAGGCTTCACGTTTCTCCCTAGAAAACGATGGTTTTGACGGTGGTCATCTCTTCGATGGCGAACCTCGCGCCCTCACGCCCGAGGCCGCTCTTTTTCACACCGCCGAACGGGATGAACGGGGATTCAAATTGCGGGCCTTCGTTGATGATCACGGCACCGGACTTCAATTCCCGGGCCGCCTTGAAGGCCTGGTGAATATTGGTGGTGAAGACTCCGGTCTGGAGGCCGTATTCCCCGCTGTTGATCCACGCGATGGCCTCATCGAGATTTTTTATGCGAACTATCGGAGCGCACGGCCCAAAAGTCTCCTCCCGGACGAGCGCCGAGTCCTTCGAAACAAAATCAAGGACCTGGGGGCCCAGCACGGCGCCCTGGCGAGGCGGGCCGTAGAGCAGCTTCGCGCCGGCGGCGGTTGCGTCGCTCACCCGATCATCCACGTCCCGTGCGGCCGCCTCGTCGATCAGGCACCCGATATCGCTCTGCGGGGAGTAGGGATCACCGAATTTCAGCTTCTCCGCCTCCTCGACGAGCAGTTCCGCAAAACGGCCGGCCACGCCTTCCTGGACCAGGAACCGCTTCACGCCGCGGCACGACTGTCCCGCCGTGGCGAACGCGCCCTTCGCCCCGACCTGGGCAGCGAGTTCCACGTCGGCGTCGTCGAGGACGATCAGAGCGCCACTGTCACCCAGTTCGAACGTCATGCGGATCATGCCCGCGCACTTCGCGATCCGTTCGCCGACGGCGCGGCTCCCGGTGAAGGTGACCATGTCAACGTCCGGGCACGTCACCAGCGTCTCGCCGACTTCACGGGGGTCGCCGGTCACCACTGAGACCATCCTCGCCGGCAGTCCGTTCGCAATCAGGCATCGCACGAACTTCACCGCACTCAGCGGCGTCTTCTCCGACGGCTTGAGGATGACCGAGTTGTTCGCCGCGATGGCCGGCGCCAGTTTCACCACGACCTGGTTGAGCGGGCGGTTGAATGGAGTGATGGCGCAGACGAGGCCGATCGGCACACGAACCGTCACCGCGAGGTTGCTTTTTCGGTCGGCGGTGACGTCGGTAGGTATCGCTTCGCCGGAGATGCGTTTGGCCTCCTCCGCGCATACCCGCAGCAGGATCACGGCACGCCGCACTTCTTTCTGCGCCTCTTGCCGGCAGGCGCCGCACTCGGCGACGATCTGCTCGGCAAACTCCTTCTCCTCGCGCTCGATCTGCGCGGCCGTGTTGGCGAGGATCTCGAATCGATCGAACGCCGTGAGCGTCGATTCGTAAGCTTTGGCATGCCTCGCCGCGGCCAGCGCCTGCTCACGCGAGGCCTGGGAGGCGTAGCCGACGACCTCGCCGCTGAAAGGGTTCCGGACAGCGATCTTCTTCTCGGTTGCGAGCCACTCGCCGTTGATCAGCAACATTGCGATCGCCAATTCACCTTCCTGCCATGAACCGACCCGAATCATCTATGCGCCAGGCGCTCGGTCACCTCACACGGCCCTCTTGGCAGGCCGGTCGAACCAGTCGTCCCGGAGCCGGAACGCATTGGTCACGATGGCGCGGTAGATCTCGATGTCGGTGCTACCCAGATGCGAGTACCGCTCGATGATCCGAGGTTCGAGCGAGCTGATTCCCGCGCCATGCTGACCCCGGAGCTTCGCGTTGAAGAGAAGATGGAAGGGCAGGTAGGATTCGGCGGCGGCATGCATCCCGGCGACCATGAGCGGGAACTTCCAGAAAAGCTTCTCGACATCCGTCCGTTGGCCTTCGTCGAACCCCTCCGGCGGCTTGCCGCCGGCATCCAGGTACTGGACGAGGTAGTTGTGGATCCAGCCGAGCTTGTCCCCCCAGCCGCTGCGGGGGCCGCCTCTGTCGGCGATCAGCTCCAGCATCAGCTCCGCATTGTGCGGCGTGATCTTCAGCCACTTGGGATCGACACCGAGAAGATACTCACAGACATCCGGCTGCAGGAACGGGAAGCGCGCTTCGATCGGGCCCCGCTCCATGAAGATGATGGACGCCCGGCGCATCATGTTCTCCCAGATGTTGTTGATGAAAAGCTGGCGCGCGAGATAAGTGGACTGCACTTCGTGCGGCTTGTTGAGTTCTTTCCAGTTGTCGTAGGCGCCGAGCAGTTCGTCGACACCGTGCCCGCCGATCGTCACCTTGAACCCGTCCCCCTTCATGACCGGCGCGAGGTAGTAGTAGATGGGCAGCGGGTAGACACTCAGCGCCTTGATGTGCCGCATCTCGAAGAGGGTGATGATGTTTGGGATGTCCTCGATCAGCTGCTCGGCCGGGGCATAGACTTCCTTGTGGACCAGTCCAATCTCCTTGAAGCCCTCGGCGGCGATTCTGGCGCGCTGGACATCCGGCGAATCGAAGCCCTCGACCGCGAAGACGTAGGAGGTCGGCTGGTAGGAGACGTTGTTGAAGTCGATGTTGGACAGTACATAGTACGTGGTCATCAGGCTGTCGATGCCGCCGGAGAGCATCGTGCAGATCGGTACGTCGCCCATCGTGCGGTTCCGGGCACTGCGGTACAGGCGCTGGTGGAGTTCCATGCCGATGCCGAGAAGCTCCTGGTCTTTCTTGATCGGCTTCGCCTTGTAATAGCGGGTTGTCTCCAGATCAAACGTTTCCAGGTCCAGCGTCAGGTAGCAGCCCGGGACCAATTCCTGCGCGGTGTTCAGATCGACGCGGTCCAGCGTGCGCAGACCGCTGAGCTGGCTGGAGAACAGGAACGTCCGGTCATCTTTGTCGTAGCAGTAGAACAGCGGCACACGGCCCGGCCAGTCGCGCGTCACGTAGAGCTTTTTCTCCTCACGGTCCAGGATGCCGAGCGCAAACATCGAGTCGATATCGCGGCGCCTGAGGAAGTCGATGCCTTCCATTTCGTAGAGCTTGAGGAAGACTTCGGTGTCCCCTTCGGTCTGAAACAAGGCGTTCCTGAGGTGACCCGTTTTGTGTTCGGCGAAGTTGTAGAACTCGCCGTTGAACACGAGCGACACCGGACGGACTTCGGAGTCGTAGGGCTGGTCCGACTGGCCGTCCCCGACCCCATCTTTGTTTGAGATCTTGACCAGATGGCGGCGACTGCCCAGGACGACGCCCCCGTAGCTCGTCACCGTGATCCCGTCATCGCCGCGATTCATGTGATCGAGCGCGGTCCTGGCCTCCTGCACGCTGACCCCGACTCCGCCAAAAATCCCGCACACAACCTACTCCAGTGAATGTCGAAGCGGACCGGCCCGCGTACGCCACGGCTTGGGCCACGATCTGGTTACGCACCCGCGGGGTGCTGACTGCTGATCATGATGCGCAACATCTCCCGACCGCCCGAAAAAGAACGGCGGCCATGCAGCCAGAGGTCGTTGCGCACCGCGTATCCCTGGCCCGGCGCCAGGGGGAAGACCCGCTCCGTTTCCTCGAGAGCACGCAGCAGCGAAGGCATCGAACGGGCGGCGTCCACAGCGAAGTAAACGTACGGATCGAAGCGCAGACGCACCTCTTGGAGAACTCCGTCCTGCATCTGGAAGACCGGGCCCACACGCTCATCGGTGCCCGTTCGGAAGATCGCCGCATCGTCCTGGCTGAATGCCCTGAGCGCCGCCGGGTCCAGTTCCCCCAGGCGATCGACGACGTCCGCTCCCCGCAAGACGGTCGCTTCGCCGCCGTCGGTGCTTCCGCTGCGGCACCAGAGGAGCAGGACCCGGGGGGGCGTCTTGATGGCGGGACGGTCGGTATGCGGCAGGAGAGCGTCATTGGTGAAGCCGAGAGCGCGCTCCTTGCCCGGTCGCGGGATGTCGCGAAGATGCGTGACACCGCGGGGGTCCGCATCGCGATGGGGCATCACCACGCCGTACTCCTGGGCCGCGCCGAGGAAGACCTCCTCGCTCTCGCACTCGAACGTCGCGAAGCCGTCGCCGGCCTCCATGGCATCGTGCAACATGCTGCCGGTGAGACGTCCCGTGTAATTGGGCAGGCCCAGGTCAGACACAGTCACGTTTCCTATTCCTTTCGTAACTCTATGCGATATTGCCAGTCACGGCGCCCGGCCGGATGCCGGCCTGCGATCGCGGGCGCTCGCCAAACTCATGCGGTAAGACCAAGCCGCCCACAATTCTGCTCAGCGATCCGTTGATGTGGTCCAGTAGGTTGACGCTTGCCGGTTGCGCCGTCGTGACAACGGATCATGAATGAGCCGGCTCACCAGGCCGAAGGGCGTAGCGACCAGGAAGTAAATGATGGAGAGCAGTATGTTACCCATCGCTTTAACGGCCTCCGCAGTGAATCGGGTGACGGGACGCTCAATCTAGAGGAATTTCCGCTCGCCAGTCACTCTCCTCGGACCATGGAGGCTGCTCGTTCTTGTACAGCAGAAAATTACCTAGGGCGAGCATGTCGATGTTCGTGCGCATGAAGCAGGTGTAGGCATCGTGCGGCGTATTCACGATCGGCTCGCCGCGGACGTTGAACGAGGTGTTGACCAGGACCGGGCAGCCGGTAAGGGCCTTGAAGGCGGTCAGCAGCTGGTGCAGGCCGGGGTTGCCGTCCGCGGTGACCGTCTGCACGCGCGCGGAACCGTCGACATGGGTAACGGCAGGGATAGTGGAACGGGGCACGCGCAGCAGGTCGATGCCGGTCGTACCGGTCTCGGTTACCGGTACCTGCTGGGCCGCCGCCACTTGCGCCACCAGCAGCATGTAAGGGCTGTCTTGACGCAGGTCGAAGTAGTCCTTGGCGTCCTCGGCCAGGACCGCAGGTGCGAAGGGGCGGAACGACTCGCGGAACTTGGTCTTGAGGTTCATTGCGGACTGCATCGCGGGATCGCGCGGATCGCCCAGGATGGAACGGGCTCCCAGCGCGCGTGGGCCGAACTCCATCCGGTCCTGGAACCACCCGACGATCTTGCCGTCGGCCAGTGCCGCCGCCACGTCGCCGGCCAGGCCGCCGGGGTGCAGCCGGCGGTGCGGGATCTCATGGCTCCGCAGATAATCAGCGATCTGCGCGTCGCTGAACGCCGGGCCCAGCAGCGCGCCGGACATCACATCCCGCCCGGTGCCGACGTGGCCCCGGGCCGCTCTCCGTTCCATCGCCACCGCCAGCGCGGCCCCCAGCGCTCCCCCGGCGTCACCGGCGGCAGGCTGGATCCACACCTCATCGAACATCCCGCTGTCGACGATCTTCCCGTTGGCGACACAGTTCAGCGCCACCCCACCAGCCAGGCAGAGCGTGCGCTCTCCGGTGCGCTCCCGCGCGGTGCGGGCCAGGCCGAGCATCACATCCTCGGTGACGTTCTGGATGGATGCGGCGAGATCGAACTCGCGCTCCGTAAGCGGTCCCTCGGGGGTGCGCCGCGGACCGCCGAACAGCTTCTCGAACGCCCGGCCGGTCATGGCCTGCCCCCGCAGGTACTCGAAGTACCGCATGTTCATGTGGAACGACCCGTCAGGCTTGATGTCGATCAGCCGTTCCTTGATGAGGTCCGCGTACCGGGGCATGCCGTAGGGGGCCAGACCCATGAGCTTGTACTCCCCGGAATCGACCTTGAAGCCGCAGAAGTAGGTCAGGGCGGAGTACAGCAGACCGAGCGAGTGCGGGAACCGGATCTCGGCCAGCGGTTTGAGCTCGGTGCCCCGGCCATGCCACAACGTGGTGGTGGCCCATTCGCCGACGCCGTCCACGCACAAGACGGCGGCCGACGGGAACGGGCTGGGAAAGAACGCCGAGGCAGCGTGGGACTCATGGTGCCGCCGGGCCACGATGTCCGGCGCCGTCCCCATGCCCAGCGACTCGAGTTCGCGCCGCACCACCTGCACCGCCCGGAGCTTGCCATCGGTTCGCAGCCAGCTCGGCAGCGTTTCGCGGAATGACCCGACACTCATCGGTGCGGCACCCACCAGCGTGGCCAGCACCCTGCGGAACTTCAGTGCGGGGTCCTCGTAGTAGGCGACCGCGGAGATGTCCCTGAGGGAAACTCCCAGCTCGGCAAGGCAGTAACGGACCGCTTGCGCGGGGAACGACGGGTCGAACCGTTTCCGGGTGAAACGCTCTTCCTGCGCCGCCGCGACGGGAACTCCATCGCGGACGAGCGCCGCGGCGCTGTCATGGTAGAACGCCGAGATCCCAAGGATCAGCTCAGAGACCAACGTAGTCCTCCCATGGCATGACCGCTTACCGGCTTCCTGCGAGCCGGCCGCGGCACGAGCGACGGGCGGCCCGGTGGGCCATGAATCCGCCGGGCGGGTTGAGCGAGCGGTACCCGGCCCGCAACCGATCCCAGGCCTCTGACCGGCTGCCTGGCCCGGAAGAATCCGGCAGGCTGGCCATAAGGGTGTCGACGGCGTCAGCCGCCCACGCGGAATGCCCCGTAGCGACGTTGTCGATGGTGTTGTGGATGTCTACGAAGTCGGTGCTGAAGCCGTATTCCCGCAGGGCCATACTGGCCCGGCGGTAAGTGCCACCCACGCCCGACAATTCCATGGCCAGATTGAGGCCGAGCACCTCGGGCAGGAACGTGCGCGGAAAACGCCCAATGCACAGCCAGTAGACGGGCAGCCCGAACGATGCGTCGTGGAAACCCGGCCAGCTAGCGAACTCCGGCGACGCCGTGGGTGGCAGGTCGACGTCCATCCCCTTCAGGACCTCGCGGTAGATCAGCGGGTGGTTGAGCTTGACCTCGCCATTGCCGAGCTCGTCCCAGTAGGTCGCGAAAAGCGAGTGACCGATGTCCGACGATGCCAGCTCATAGTCGGTGAACCCCTGCAGCCAGCTTCCGTCGATCAGCGTTAGCGGCGCCAGCTGCACGGCGTCGGCTACGACAGCCGCCCGCGGCGGCAGCGGGGTATCGGCGGTCTCCTCGAATTCCGCGTCGTGCCGATCATGCTGCGCCAGAAGCCAGGGCCGCAAGCCTTCCGGCTTCCATTCCTGCGGAAGCGGCACGGAACGCGAATTCATGCGGTACCGGGCACGTGCCAGCCAGCCCCTGACGTACTGCAAGCACCAGTCGCGGAGTGCCGGGCTGCCGGTGCGCGTCATGAGCAAGTGGTAGGCCTCGCGCCGATCTCTCGGGCGGCCGCCGGGCGGGACGGTGGTCTCCAGCAGGTCGGGCAGCATCGCCAGCCGGTCCTGGCCAGGTGCTTGCCCGGCGGCAGCCGGTGTTCTGACGGCGCAGCCGGCCGCGGCTGCCGGGCCAGGGCCAGGGCCAGGGCCAGGGCCGGGGCCAGGGCCAGGGCCGGGGCCGGGGTGGGGGCCGGCCGGGAGAGCGTCGATCCACCGGCTGATGATCGTGAGATCGTCCGGCGAGAAGACCCGGAACATCGGGCCGCGCTCACTCACCAGGTTCCTGACCAGGGGGCTGGCACCGGAGCGCCCCGGCTTTACCAGCCTGCTTCGCGCCAGGGCGTGCAGAAACGTCTGCGGGTCGTCCCGGCAGTCCTTCAGCCATGCCGCCAGCGGCCGGCCTTCGAGCAGGACCTGACGGTGATAGACCGAGCCTTCCCTGGCGCGGAGTCTCATCAGTTCAGCCATGTCATACCGGGGGTCCAGCGACGCGCACAGCTGATCATGAAGCGCCTCAGCCTGGCTACGCAGCGCGGCCAGCGTCCAGCCGAAGCCCGCGTACACCCGCGACGCCGAATCCGGGCCTTCCTGTATCAGGGCATCGGCGACGGCGCGGCATTGCTCGGTCGGCGGAAGACCGCCGTCTCTGGCGCCTGAGTAATCGATCGCCGCCCAGTCGGCCTGCAGCTCCCCCCGGGCCAGGGCGAGCGGCGGCGGCCACCCCACGGCGCGCAGGCACAGGTCCGCTCCGATGAGTTCCTGGCCGAAATCGCCCGGGCGCCGGCTCATCAGCAGCAGCAGGGCCGGAAGGCGGAACGCCGTGTCATCGATGCGCGGATCACCGGCCAGCCGGGCCAGCGGCACGGCGTTCTCCGAGACCCGCAGTAGCCGCAGCAGGCCAAGGTAGGCGCTGCCCCTCGCACCACCCGGACGGCCGGCACCGACGTCGGACGCGTAGAGCGCAAGGATCCGCAGGAACAGCGGCACATCCCCGGTTCCCGCGCTGGTCAGCCACTGAAGCCACGCCCCGGACGCAAGGCCAAGCGGCGCCCACCCGAGAGCCGCCCGGCGGATTAAGAGCCGGCGGCCGTCGCGGTCGGTAAGCGCTCCTACCGCCCGGAACCGCTTCGCCGCGGCGGACGACCAGCCGGCCACCTCGCCGATCAGGCTGTTAAGCGGCTGCCCAGTGTCCGGGGAGGCCAGCCGGAGTTCCGACCGGACCACGTCGATCAACTCGCCCCCCCGGATGGACGCTTCGGGATTGGCCGCGCGAGCGTAGAGCCTGCGGAAGGCGGAACCGGCGCTTGGGCCTGGCAGGTGCGGCGTAGTCACCAGCAAGCCGTCGCACGTCGCATCATGGTGCATAGGCGTTCCCCGTCATGGACTTGGCCACGTCCTGGGTGGGAGTCATCGAAGTTCAGAACATTGGATAGATCGATGCGTCCTTTTTCCGGCTGGCGCGCTTCTTGCGCCCCAGAACCCTATCGATGACCTTGCGAATCACAGACATGCTTCATACTCCCTCGGGTAGCGCGCGGACTCCGCGTTCGTAGGGACGGAGACCTAAAAGAGCTCAAGTGCACTGGCCGTCACCCTGGCGACGATGTCGTGGCCCTTGTCGCTGTAGTGCACACGGTCAACGAACATCCAGTCCCGCTCAGTGGCTACTTCAGCGACGATGGGGTTCAGGTCGAAGAACCGGACGCCCTGCTTCTCGCAGCCGGCCCGAAGCGCCGTGGCGTAAGCCTGCCCGAACTCCGTCGTCGCAATGTTCCCGTAGACCTCCTCCCACGGGCCCAGCTCGGACATGCGGTCGTTCTCCTCGAAGAGGAGCGCCTCCTCCGGAGCGGGGGTGTAGCGCATCCACCGCGTCATCGGCTGGAGCACGTAGGAGATACGCGTGGCCGGCCCGGCCATGCGCCGCCATATGTCGAGCTGGCGGAGTGTCATCTCCGCCGCGGAGCCGATCACCGTGGGGATGTCGCGGCGCACGTCGTCGAGTGTTGCGACGGCGGCTGCCGCTCCTGCTCGGCGGCCAAAGAACTTGGGGCCCTTGCGGTTTTGCTCGCGCAGTTCCTCCATCTTCTCGAAGTATTCGCCGCAGAAAAAGAAGGCGCCGTGATCGCCCTGCTGCCACTCGGGCAATCGGGCCACCATGACAGCGTTGATCCCAGAAAAGATAACGATCTCGTCGATGTCCCCGAGCAGGTGCCGGTACAGCGTGAAAAGCAGGGCTTCCTGCGTCGGGTTGAAGCAGTAACTGGCGAAATTGAGCCACGGCGCCGAAGGCGCGTACCGGCTCCACAGGAGGGATGCCAGCGTGGCCGAGTCGCTGGAAGCGCCCACCCCGAGTGCAGTCGAGCCACCCGCGAGGATACGTACCGGCCCCGGCGGGATGTAGCCTGCAGCGGACGCCTTGGTCCCGTCCGGCCCAGCGCTGATCCGGAAGCCAGACCGGTCGGTATTAACCGCCGGTGAGGCGAAATCAGCCCGGTGGAAGTACATAAGGTAAGGTACGTAACGGCGCTCGCCGGGATCCTTCATCGCGTCGTAATCCCGCATCTGCGGGGTCAGCTCGTATCGTTTGAGTTTCACGGATGCTCGTTTCCGCTGCTACTCAGATAGCGCGCAGTAAAAGCAGGCTCACAGCGCACCTTATGCCGACAGCCTGCGCGGGGTATTAGAGCCACCCTCCCATACTAGACAACACGTCGGCAAGTCGTGGCAACACACCCGATTTCGGATCGGGTATAGGCCCGGATCCTGCGGCGGAGCCCTGCTGCCGCGGGTCCTCCGCTTTGGACCCTGAGCCCTTTCCATCTTGATCTTGGCCCGGTCGGGCGTATGGGCTGACTCGTCCCGGACGCTCACCTCCACCGCCCGGATCGTCCGCCGCCACCGCACGAACATCGGCCCGCCGTGGCGCAAGCTCAGCCCGCCGGTCGTGACCGGCGGCGGTGCACGCGCCCACCGCGACCGCGATCAGGCAGGCCAGCGGGGTAAATTCGCCCCGGAACGCGCCGGAGCCTGCTAGTGCCCGCCAACCCTTGTCGTGTCCAGTTGGTCATTTTGACCAACTGGACACGAGGCGGCCCGGTGCCCCGGCGGCGAAGCTCGTAGCCGCCGCGGGCGGTGTTGGCGGTGCCGCCGCGCAACCGGGTTCCCGCGATCACCGGGGCGCGGCCAGCGGCGTGCTGACCGGCGCCCACCCGTCATGACCGCGAAACATCGCGGTTGGCCTCGCTCGCGGTGGCAGCTGGGACAAGCCCGACGATCAGAAAGGACGGCGCGGAAGTACGCAGATCATTGGATCGCGTAGCGTAAGACGACAGTCAAACAGCAGGGGTTCCTGGTCGGTCTCACCGGGCGTAAGAGCGAGGAGCGGATGGGTCGGGTAGTGCGGTTCGCAGCGCCGAGGAAGGTGACCGTCGTCGAGGAGCACGAGCCGGAGCTGGCGCCGTCGCAGGTGAGGATCGCCACGCTCTTCTCCGGTATCTCGGCCGGCACGGAGATGTCTTACTATCGCGGGACTAATCCCTACCTCGGCAAGCGCTGGGATCCCGATCAGCGGCTCTTCCGGCAGGCCGGCGGCGACGGCGCGGCAGCTTCGGAGCAGGCACCGGCCAGCCTTTCCTACCCGGTGGACGGCAAGGGCTACGAGGAGGTCGGCGTCATAGCGGAGGTGGGCGCCGAGGCCGGCGGCGTTGCCCCGGGTGACATCGTCTGGGGAAAGTGGGGGCACCGGAGTTCGGCGGTGAAGCCGGCGGAATACGCGCGTCAGCGCAGACTGCCGGCGGGGACGCCCCCCATCGTCGGCGTCTTCGCACAGATCGGTGCCATCGCCCTCAACGTGGTCCTGGACGCCGACATCCACGTCGGCGAGACGGTAGCCGTCTTCGGTCTCGGGGTGCTCGGCCAGATCGTCGCCCAGCTGGCGCGGCTGAACGGCGGAGAGGTGATCGCCGTCGACCCCCACGGAGACCGGCTCCAGACCGCCAGGTCGCTCGGCGTCTCCCATACCGTGGACGCCCGCGACGGCCTGGTCGGCGAGCGCGTCCGCGAATTGACCGGTGGGCGGGGAGCCGATGTCGCACTCGAGGTGACCGGCTCGTACCGCGCGCTCCACGAGGCGGTCCGGTCGGTCTGCTACAGCGCACGGGTGGTGGCCGCCGGATTCTTCCAGGGAGAGGCGACAGCGCTCGCGCTCGGGGAAGAGTTCCACCACAACCGGATCGACCTCAAGTGCTCCCAGATCTCCGGGGTCTCCCCGCAGCTGAGCTACCGGTGGAACGAGGAGCGGCTACAGCGTACGGTCATGGGCCTGGCCGCGTCGGGCAGGCTCGAACTGGAACGCCTGGTGACGAGCGTCCTGTCGGTGGAGCGCGCCGCGGAGGCCTTCGACCTGCTCGACCGGTCGCCGGAGCGCGGCCTCCAAGTGGTGCTCCAGTTCCCGGGCGGTGCCGGATGAGCGCGGGCATGAAACTGGGCGTGCAGGATCGGTCGCTGAAGGGGCGGACCCTGCAGGAGAAGTGGCGGTTCGCTACCGGACTCGGCTTCGACGGCATCGAACTGCGCGGCGGCGGCGAGTTCGCTGACCGGCTGGACGAGCTCAAGCACGCGTGCCGGGCGGGGGTGGTGATGCCCTCGGTCTGCGTGACGGCGGACCACTTCATCGGGGACTTCGACGCCGGGAAGCGGCGGGATGCCATCCGGATCATGAAGGTCCTGCTGTCGGTGATCGTCGAGGCCGGCGGCTTCGGCGCAATCACTCCCGCTTCGTTCGGGATGTTCTCCAAGCGGATGTCCCGTTTGGAGCCGCCCCGCTCCCCGGCGGAGGACCGGGCTGTGCTCCTGGACGCCCTCGAAGAGCTGGGCGAGCACGCCCAGCAGGTGGGAGGCGTCGTCCTCCTCGAGCCGCTGAACCGCTACGAGGACTACATGGTGAACACGTTGGCGGACGGTGCGTCACTGATCCGGGAGATCGGGCGGCCGACGGTCAGGCTGATGGCCGACACGTTCCACATGAACATCGAGGAGGCCGATCCCGCGGACTCGCTCCGTGAACACGCCGACGTGCTGGGACACGTCCAAGTCGCCGACAGCAATCGGCTGGAGCCCGGGGCCGGCCACTACGACTGGAAGGGCACCCTCGCTGCGCTCGACGAGATCCGTTTCGGGGGCTGGCTGGTCGTGGAATGCCGCCATTTGAGCGGCCCGCCCGACGTCGCGCTGCCACCGGTCCCCGCGGTCCTGCGGGGACGGGGCTGACGGCGGTTCTCATCCGGCCGGGTTCACCGTTGCCGCCAGGCACTTGACCGGATTTGAAGTCTGCCGGGGCCAGGGACGGGGCCGCGGCCAGCGCGGCAGCTACGTCCTCACCCGCCAGACGGTACTGAGGCGGATCGACGGCGAAACCGGAGCAGAGTATGAACAACGGCACTCGCGGTGAGCTCCTTGACCGGCTAGCCGGGGCGATCGGGTCCGTCACGGCCGCGCATCCGCTGCGGGTCGCCGTTGATGGGCCGCCCGCCGTGGGTAAGACTGCGCTGGCCGATGAGCTCGCCGCGGTCCTGCGCGCCCGGGGTCGTGAGGTCATCCGCGCGACGGTCGATAGCTTCATGTTTCCCCGGGTGGTGCGCTACCGGCGCGGCCAGGACTCGCCTGACGCCTGCTACCGGGACTCCTTCGACTACAGCGCGCTTCGCCGGGTCCTGCTCGATCCGCTGGGGCCGGGCGGCGACCGGCGGTACCGGCACGCGGTGTACAACTGGCATGCGGACACCGCTCTGTCCGAGCCGGCGGCTACGGCATCCGTGGACGCGGTGCTGCTGGTTGACGGGGTGTTCCTCCAGCGCCCGGAGCTGGTTGACCGGTGGGACCTGCGCATTTTCGTGTCGGCCTCGCCCGAGACGATGGTAGACCGGGCGCGGGTCCGGGACCTGGCGCGGCTCGAGTCCGCCGCCGAAGTCGAGCGGCGCTTCCGCGTCCGCTATATCCCCGCCCAGGAGCTGTACTTCGCGGAGGCCCGCCCCGTCGAGCACGCTGACATCGTCGTCCACAACGATGAGGTCCAGCGGCCCGTCTGGGAAGTCCGGCGGAACTGATCAGTTACCTGGCCTCGACAGTGGCGAAGCCCCCTGAAAGATTTATCCGCAGGTATTGACAATTGCCGCCGCGCCCCCGGATGAGGATTCCATGCCAGTGGACTTCACGAATCAGCAATCCCCCGAAATGTCCGTGCGACGGGCGGGCGTGGTGGTGGGCAATCCGAAGCCCGCTTCGCGCACCTACCATGCCGCCCGGTACCTCGTGGAGCAGCTCACCGGACTCCCACCAGAGCCGGCCATCGACCTGGCCGCCTTCGGTACCACCCTGCTCGACTGGTCCGACGCCGAGGTCACCGAAACAGTCAAGACCGTCGCGAGTCTCGACCTGGTCGTGTTCGCCAGCCCCACCTACAAGGCATCCTTCACCGGTCTGCTCAAGCTCTTCCTCGACCGGTTCCCCTCGAACGCGCTCGACGGCGTCGTGGCCGTGCCGCTGATGCTCGGAGCCGGACCGGGCCACGCACTCGCCCCCGAGCTCTTCCTCAAGCCCGTGCTCGCCGAACTCGGTGCGATCCTGCCGACCCGCTCGCTCTACCTGCTCGAGGGTTCATACGACGATCCAGGCGCGTTCGAACCCTGGATCAGCTCCTCGCGCGGCCGCCTCGCGGCTGCCCTGCGCCCTGCGGGTGCCACCTGAGCCTGAGCGCGAAAGGCAGCCAATATACGGTCGCTGATCTGCACACCCTGCGGTGTTCGGCGGTATCCGAATCCGTAGACGCCGATGCCCTGCCGTGCTCTAATCGCCCCGGCTCGTACCTTTCGGTAGCAGGTGCGAGTTGGAGCTGTCCACGTGGCCTGCGCGACCGCGAGAGCGCGTCCCACGGACTCTTGGGTCTGGCCGATGCGCCGGCCTCGGTGTTCCACGGCCACATCGACCGTGGAGAGGAGGGAACATGCGCAAGTACACGAAGCCGGTCGTGAAGACCGCCACGAGCACCACGGTGCTCGCCACGCGCGCCTAAGGCGCAAGCGCCCGCGGGACGCCTTGTGCGCCCCGCGGGCGCACAGCTGCTCTGATGGACACGGCCCACTAGCAGAATGGAATGCTCGTATGTGCGGCTTGGCCGGCATCGCCCGTCTGGGTGGACGGCCCTCCTCGGCCGACCACGATGATCTGCTCGCCCGGATGACACGGGCAGTGGCGCATCGGGGGCCCGACGAGACCGTGTTTGGTGAGTTCGGTGCGGTGGACCTCGGATTCGCCAGGCTCTCGCTGGTCAATCCAGCCAATGGGGGCCAGCCCCTGACCCTCGGTGACGGCGCGATTGCGCTGATTGCGAACGGCGAGATCTACAACTATCGGGAGTTGGCCGCGTCGCTGCCCGCGGGAACCCGATTCCGGACCGGCTCGGACTGCGAGGTGCTCTTGCATCTGTATCGCCGGGACGGCCTCGCGTTCCTCGATCGGGTCCGAGGTATGTTCGCACTGGTCCTATGGGATCGCGAACGGCAGCGGCTGGTCTTCGCCCGCGATCGCTTCGGCATCAAGCCGCTGTATTATCACCGCGACACAGAACGTATTGTGTTCGGCTCTGAGATCAAAGCCCTGTTTGAAGACCCACGCACGCCGCGCTCTCTCGATTGGGAGCGGGCGCTGAGCGATCAGATGGTAACCGGGCTTGCGACATTCGAGACCGGGCCTGCGCACAGTTGGTTCCAGGGCATCGAGTTCGTTCCAGCTGCGACCATAGTGACGTTTGATACCGGCACGGGGCAGCGCCATGAGCAAAAATACTGGGACTTCCCCTCTTACGATGGGCGCGCGGACTGCTCGGCTCAGGAGATAGTTCTCGCCTACGGCGAAGCCCTGACCGCGAGTATCAGCGAGTGCGCCACCGCCGACGTCCAGGTAGGACTGTTCCTCAGCGGAGGAATCGACTCTGCCGCCATCGCCGCGCTTGCCTCGCCCAGGCCCCGCACGTTCACCGCGTTGAACGCCAGCACCCTGCTCAACCAGGACGCAGAGTACGCTCATCGGATCGCCGCCCGTTTCGGCCTCGACAACAGTCAGGTCCTCTTCGACGCACGCCACATCCCCTCAGTCGAGGAGTGGAAGAACCATCTATGGCTCGTCGAGGCGCC
The DNA here is from genome assembly GCA_963837515.1 of uncultured Actinomycetes bacterium. Classification (GTDB taxonomy): domain Bacteria; phylum Actinomycetota; class Actinomycetes; order Streptosporangiales; family Streptosporangiaceae; genus RYN-230. The sequence goes on along the minus strand of CAWINT010000002.1, from coordinate 54,148 downwards.
GATCGCCGGGGCCGAGTCTTTCTACAAGTACGAGATGTACCGTTATGTTCGGCAGCATGCGCCGGAGATCAAAGCGATGCTCCTGGGGGTGGGCTCGGACGAATTCAACGGCGGATATTCCGTAACCATGGCCGGCGGAGGAGATTGGTCGGACTTCGCTGCCAACGTCGACCGGATGGGCTTGCGCCGCGCGCTGAGCCGCCGGCCTGATCTCGGCGTCTGGTGGGATAACTTCGAGCATTCGCCGGTGCGCGCGGACGTGCTATGGGACTTGGCTGGGGACTCCGCTGGGGTTCCCTATGCGAGGTATCACCGCTGGAAGTATCGCGACGTACAGCAGTACAACAACTGGCATGAGGATCGAAGCGCGGCCGGGAACGGCATCGAAGCGCGGGTCCCTTTCCTTGACCACCGCGTCGTCGAGATCGCTGCGGCAGTTCCGTCGGGCCTGCGCCACGACTTGATCTGGGACAAGGCGATCCTTCGACGCGCGATGCACGACGTCTTGCCGCAGGAGTTCCTCGGGCGCCCAAAGGTGCCGTTCTTCTACGGCGATGGAGTGCGGCACACTTATCGCACATTCGTGCGCATGCTGGCCCAGGACGAGGCAAGCCTTCTTGAGCAAGCGCTCGCTGCTCCGGGTTCTAAGTCCTATCTGGACGCGGATCATATGCGTGCCACGTTGGCCAGCCTGCAAGCGGATCCGGGCACCGTCCCGTTCGAGTTGTTTCTCAACGTCGTGAATCTAGGTCTTCTCGAGGCGATGGCACTGTCGCCGCCGTCACCGCCGGTGACCTGGAGGGCTGCCCCTGTCGCCGAGTCGGTCGCGGTTAATGATTGGCAGCCGGAGTCGGCACGGATCGAAGAGCAGGTCTTCCGCCGGAGTTTTCCGGCGCTCGACCAGGTCGTGGCGTTGGCCGAGGGTAGCTTGCTCCTGTGCGACGTGCAGTCGCCGGGTACCTGGTACCTCGCTGTCAACGGAGCCATCGAATACGAGGTCGATGACACCGCACAGCCGCAATGGGTGGCCTTTCTGCGTGAACTCGATGGTGTGCGTGATCTGAATACGGTGCTGGCTGCGGCCGGGGTAGACGCAGATACGATCGCCGACCTTCTCACCTCCTCCCTGGACGAGGGCGTGCTGCGGATGATCGGCGCCAGCCCGTTGCCGGCCGGAGGCCCGACGTGACCGTGCTCGACTCGCCGGCCGGCACCAGCCGAGGCGGCGAAAGCGCTACCTTCGACTTCGGGCACTGGCGGTTGAGCGGCCGGCAGATCGCGTGCGGCGCGGCGATGCTCGCCTTCGCAGTTGCGCTGTGGTCTCGGGACGCGCCGGCCGACCGGTGGCTCGCCTCGCTTGTCGTCCTTGAGACGCTGCTGCTCTGGCTCCCCTGGCGGCTTCCGCGTGAGCAACGGTCCGCGCTGGGCTATTGGGCCGAGTCGCTGACGAGCATGATAACTCCGGTCGGGGCGACCGTCTTGGCCATCGTTACCGGACCGCCCTGGCTTTCAACGGCCGGAGCGTGGTGGTGGTATCCGGTGGCGTTCGCGGCCGGCATCGCTCTCATCGCCATCAGCGGCGTGCGCCCGTCCCAGCTCATCAGCGGCGAGACGGCTTTCGTGGCCGGTCCGACCCGCCGGTCGCACGCGGCGGCGAGGACGTTCGACACATTGGCGGCGCCGTTCGGCGAGGAGGCGTTGTTTCGCGGCTCGGTCCTGACGGCTTCGGCGGGGGCTTCCTTTGGACTCCTGGCCGGCGTGGCCTTCGTGGCGCGTCATTACGTGCAGCCTGGACACAACGGGCGCGGCAGCGCGCGGGCGACAACGGTGGAAGTCGTCGCCGCAGCGGCGTTCTTGATGATGGCCCTGGGATCGAGGTCGGTGTATCCGGCACTGGTAGCTCACTTCCTGGCGAACGTTCCCGGCGTCGTCGTGGAGCTTCAGCGCGAACGCGTGACCGGGCCGGGAGGAAAACGGTGACCGAAAGCCTGCTCGACAGTGCCCGCATGCGGGACCGCCTGCTCGCCGAAGGGCTTGTGCCCGAGGACGCACTGGCGGTGTTCTGCGTCGGATCGGTAGCCCGTGGGTGGGCGAATCCGGCCAGCGACTACGACATCTGCATCATCACTGTCCAGCCGCGCACGGTTGCGGGGTTGGTGGAACTTGCGGTTCCGCTGAATCCGGGAGTCATTCCCGCCTACGTTGGCTTCTCGGACGGACGGCGCTGGGAGGTCAAGTACTGGATGGACAGCCAGGTCGACCAGATGCTGTCCAAGGTGACCGAGGAACGATTCGCTTCCGGCGGGGCGGCGTCTGTCTTGATCGATCTGGAAGAGGCGTTTCTGGAGCGGGTTTTGACCTGCGTCCCGATCATCGGCGATGAGTGGATTCACCGGCGCCGCAAGGATGTGCACGCGAGCGCGTACCGGGAGTTCGTGCTCTCCCGCACCCTCGGCGACGCTGACGGCGCAGTCGAGGACGCTCTCGGTCAGCTGTCAGCCGGGGATCCGCACAGCGCTGTGCTATCAGCGCACAAGGCGTTCGTGTGCACTGTGAACGCGCTTCTCGAAAGCGCCGGATGTTACGGCTCAAGCTCGCCGAAGTGGCGGTCACGCCGCATGCGCGATGCCGTACCACAATCGCTGTCCTACCAGCGGTACTGGGCGATGGAAACCATGGCGGACCTCGATCCCGAGGCCCCGGAAGTGTGGGTCACCAATGTGGTGTCGTGGTGCAAGCAGATGGCAATGGAAATCGAGGTCTGACGATGGCGGAGAATCAACCGCTCAACGGAGAGCACATACCCGTCCGGGACCTTGCGGTCAGAGCTCGCAGCTTCCGGGGCAAGCTGCTCGTCGCTTCCGGGCCGGTAGCGGTGGAACTTGATGAGGTCGGCGCACTGATCTTCCGGAGCGTCAACGGGGATTCGACGATCAACGAGATCTCAGCCAAGGTGTCCGCGGAGTATGACGTTCCGCAGCACGTCGCTCTGGCTGATTGCCTCGAGTTCGTCACTGACCTGCGCGACCGGGGGCTCGTCGGCATTCGCCAGGCCGCGCCCTCGGACCCAGTCGCCTGAGGCGGTCATCATGTGCGGCACGGTGGGATTGTTCGTCGGGTGTCAGGCCCTGACCTTTTGCCCAAAGCAACTACTGCTGGCCCAAGGCGGGGATCGTGACGAGGGCGACGCGCCCGCGCAGGGCTACCGCAGCCCGCTTCGTAGCTGGCACGAGCGCGCGTCGGTCCGCACCGCGCCCCGCAGACTGGTGGGCGATCCTGCCGACCGCTTCTACTTCTCGCCCGACCTGGTGCCAGTGGCCGGGCACCGACTGGTAAAGAGTCTTCCGGACTCGGCCTTCAGGACGCTCCTTATCCAGCACCTCTACCGCTATCTGGAATTCACCGCCAAACTGGAAACGCTCGTGGTGAACCGGACCGTGCTAGGTATAGCCCATGGGACCGTGGGGGTCCGGCTTCCCGAAGCCATGCGATTCGACGCGTACAAGATTTACTGCGACGAGGCCTATCACACTCTCTTCTCGGCAGACTTGGCCCGGCAAGTCGAGAAGAAGAGCAAAATCGCGCCTGTCCTGCCCGAACAGCCGTTCTTCCTACGTCGGCTGGCCGCTTTCCAGGACGAGCTTCCGCCGCACCATCGGGCTTTGCTGGAGCTGGTGTTCGTCGTGATTTCCGAGACACTGATATCGGGCACACTCGCGGAAGTTCCAGACTGTTCCGACGTCGTGAGCGCGGTTCGGGAGACGGTAGCCGACCACGCTACCGACGAGGGCCGCCACCATGCGTACTTCGCAGCATTCTTGAAATACCTGTGGGCACAGCTGTCGCCGACGGATCGCGCACGCGCAAGTCTGTGGGTTCCGCGGCTGATGGACATGTTCCTCCGGCCCGATCTGACGGCGATCCGCGAAGAGCTGGTCCGTCATGGCCTGAGTGAAGAGGATGCCGACAGCGTCGTGGCCGATGTCTACTCGTTCGAGGCGGTGTCCGCGCACCGGTCAGGGGTCGCGCGCCTGGCATTGCGGTACTTCTTTGAACTAGACGCCTTCGAGACCGAGCAGGCTCGGGAAGAGCTGTCCGCCTACGGTTTCCGGGAGGTTTGATGGCTCAGGCGACACCAGTCGAAGGCCGGCTTCACGAGGGGAAGGCGAGCCACCGCCACTTCTGGCGTTTCTGGACTGGATCAACGATCAGTAACGCCGGAACGGCCGTCACCGCAGTGGCAATGCCGCTGCTGGCCGTGCTGGTTCTGCGCGTATCAAGCTTCCAGACGGGCCTGCTGGCAGCAGCTGCGGACCTCGCCTGGCTGGTGATCGGGCTGCCGGCCGGTGTGATCGTCGGGCGGTGGCCGCTGCGCGGGACGCAAGTCGTCATGGACGTCGTCCGCGCGCTCGCCGTAGCTTCTGTGCCTATCGCCTACCTCATGCACGACCTGGTATTCGCCCAGTTGATCGTGGTGGCCTTGATCGTCGGCTTTGCCACGGTCGTCTTCGACATAGGCAACTCCACCTTCCTGGTGTCGATCGTCAGCGACGACGAGCTCGCCAAGCGCAACAGCCTCACGACCGGATCCGATGCGGCCGTCCAGCTGGGCGGTCCGGCGACAGCGGGGCTGCTGGTACAGCTGATCGGGGCGCCTCTCTGCCTGCTCATCGACGCCATCAGCTACGGAGCCTCCGCAATCCTGATGCAGAGTCTCCCGCGGGCCGAGCAGGCACCACCTGCGCCGGGACTCGCACCTTCAGCGATGACCCTGATCGGGGACGGCTGGCGGTATGCGGTCCGCCATAAGGTCATACGTCCGTGCATGGTCGCAGCGACGTTGCTAAACCTTACCGCCGGGTCGCTGCTTGGCCTGGTCCCCATTTATCTCGTGCGAACGCTTCATGTGACGCCGGCTCTGGTAGGGCTGCTTTTGGCCGCCGACGGAGCAGGCAGCCTCATTGGCGCTGCGATCACGGTGGCTCTGGCCGCGCGCCTGGGCAGCGCCAGAGCCGTCCTCGTCGCGTCAGCGGTGTCGGCCGCGTCAGTGGTTTTGCTGCCGTTGGCCGGCCGGTCATGGGGCCTCGTCCTGTTCGGCATCGGCAACGCTGGATTCGCCCTGGGGATCACCGTTTTCAGCATCCTGACTCGGACCTACCGCCAGTCGGCCACGCCAAGGGAGATGCTGCCACGCGTCATGGCCACCGTCAGGTTCGCGTCATGGGGAGCGATCCCAGTCGGCGCCGTCCTGACCGGCCTGCTCGCTTCGTCAACCACTAACCAGCTCGCACTCACCGCGGCATGTGTCCCGACAGTTCTGGTACCGGCCGTGCTGTGGGGAGGATCGGTCGGCCGGCGTCGTGACTGGGCCCCGGCACAGTGAGACCCGAGGTGTCAAAGCCGCCCGCTGCCCGACGCATCGTATGTAATGAGGTCGCATGGACGTGCTATCGGATGGATTGACCGCGGAGCAGTGGCTGGCTCCGCTTACGCAGCATGGACTGGTACCACGCTCGGCGCTCGCCGTACTGGTCGTCGGCTCAGCGGCACGTGGCTGGCACAATGCGCGCAGCGATTATGACATATATGTCATCACCAATCGCAGGTATTGTTCCGTTACCAGCAATTTCGTTCCGGTCCCGCTTACGCCATCGCACCTGAGCACCGAGCTGCTCTACCGCCGAGGGCGGCAGTGGGATGTCACCTACTGGATGGACAGCCAGGTAGACGAGGTCTTCTCTAAAGTTTCGTGGGAGGCGTTGTCAAAAGGCACTCTCACGGAAGACACCCTGGGCATGCCCGAGGAGCTGCTGCTATCGCGGCTGGGCAACTGCCTGACGCTGCTGGGCCAGGACTGGGTCGATCGTGGTCGCATCCGGCTGGCCGAGTCCGCCTTTCATTCGTTCGTCGTCGTGCGCTCCCTGGGTGCGGCGGAAGATGCAGTTGAGGACGCACTGGGCCAGCTGGAGGCGGGTGATCTCGAGAGCGCCACCATCTCAGCCCGAAAGGCTTTCGGGCACGTCGTAGACGCCTTGCTCGAGAGCCACGGCCAATACGAGAGCCACCTGCCGAAATGGCGGCCGAAGCGCTTCAATGCGGCCAATCCTGACGTCATGACGTTCGCCGATTACTGGCGTGTCGAGACGATGCAGGGATACGAGGTCTCGGATCCGGGACCGTGGATCAAGAGCGTACTCACCCTGTGCCAGGACCTTGCGATGAGGGTGGCGACCTCATGACTGTGCCGGCGCCCCCGAAGGCCGTAACGCGGCGATGATACGCCTTCACGTTGACGACGAGAGCTTGCAGACCACCCGTCTGGCCTTCAGCCCGCTTTGGGAGACGATCGGCAGCCTGGGGGTCTTGGCCCGCTACCGGGGGGCAGCACCGTCGCCGTACCGGAACTGGATTCGGTCGGTCTACGAGGGAATGCCCGCCGATCTCGCACGACTGTTGGACGAGGCGGTGCCGCGTCACGATCCGTTGGGGTTCCTTCCGGATTTTGCGCCGATACCCGATCCCGTCCGGAACACCATCGATGCCGAGCTGAGACATCTGCGGGAGACGCACATCAACTCGCAGGCGGCCGAAGGGTTCGTCAGTCTGCTGGAGCGCTACTGGGAATGGGCGATCGCACCGCACTGGACAGCGATCTGCTCATCGCTGGAAGAGGAGATTCTGCTCCGCGGCCGTACCCTGGCCACCGGCGGCGTCGATTCCATGCTGGCGGATCTTGGTGGCCGAGTCTCCTGGGCGAGACCCATACTGACCGCGCCGTATCATTGCGATCTTGACTTCACCCTGGCCTGCACGAAGGTGATACTGGTGCCGACCGTCTTTGCCACCGGAATAAGACTGTTCGTAGCGAAGGACGACGCCGTTGCCATGTCCTATCAGGCGCGCGCAACTGGTAATTTCAATGCGCTGACAGACTCCGGCCGTCCGCGGGTCGTCGAAGACCGTCTTGCCCTGCTGGTCGGCAAGGGCCGGGCACATGTGATGTGCGCGCTGGTAGCACCGAGTACGACCACTGGACTGGCACAGGCGCTCGGCGTAGCCAAGAGCACGGTCTCGCAGCACCTCTCCGTTCTAGTGGAGTCCGGTATGGTATGGAAGCAGCGGCTGGGAGGCCAGGTCGTGTACCAGCTCGACCCTGCGGGTCTGATGTTGCTTCGGCAATTGGGTTACGACCGCCGTGGAGTCGCACCGTGAAATGACCGGGCCTGACAACTTCCGCGATCAGGTTGCCTGGGTTGGCCAGGGCTGCGGCCCCTTCTGGCTGGAGCGGCCCTGGACCGCGGGCACGCGGAGTTCACACGGCTCCGGACCCGGCTGCTCGTCGGGCTCGCGTGAAGTAGGAGGAAGGTAATCGCCATGATGACCATTCAGGACACTATTCGCGGGATATCTGGCGGCGCCGCGCACGGCCTGGCGGCGATCGGCCTAAGGCCGGTCGCGGGACACATCGGAGGGCGCATCACGCAGGCCGCCCCCCGGCTGCTGCGGGCGGAGCAGGTGGACGCTATGCCCATGGCCGGGAAGCCGTTCACCAGTCAGCACACCGTAGCGGTGGTCGGCTGATGCCCGGCTCTCAGGGCGGCCAGCCCTTGATCTTCAACCTGTTCAACAATGGCTGTGGCCACCATGAGGCGTCGTGGCGGCTCCCCGGCAGCTACCCGCTGGCCAACCTCGACATCGAATACTTCGAGAAGGTCGCCCAGCTCGCCGAGTCCGTGATATTCGACTCCGTGTTCCTGGCCGACCATGTCTCGCTGGAGGGCGCGGCGCGCCGGCCCTCGGGCCGGATCGACCCGCTGACGCTGCTGACCGTGGTGGCGCGGGCGACGACCAGGATCGGGCTGATCGCCACCGCCTCGACCAGCTACAACGATCCCTACAATCTCGCTCGCCGGTTCGCCTCCCTGGACCTGGTCAGCGGCGGCCGGGCCGGCTGGAATATCGTCACTACGCCGGGCGACGCCTCCGCCCGCAACTTCGGCCTCGACTCTCAGCCGTCCCACCTCGAGCGGTATCAGCGGGCGGACGAGTTCGTGTCCGTCGCCGAGAAGCTGTGGGACAGCTGGGAAGACGACGCGGTCATCGCCGACCCGGGGGCCGGCGTCTGGGCTGATGAATCAAAGATCCACACCATCGACCACCGCGGGCGCTTCTTTTCGGTGCGCGGCCCGCTGAACCTGCCCCGTTCCCCGCAAGGCTACCCGGTCCTGGTGCAGGCCGGATCGTCCGAGGACGGCAAGGACTTCGCGGCCCGGCATGCCGAGGCGGTCTTCACCGCGCAGCACACCCTCGCCGATGGGCAGGATTTCTATGCCGACCTGAAGCGCCGGGTCAAGCTCGCCGGACGGGACCCCGACGGCGTGAAGATCCTTCCCGGGATCGTCCCGGTCATCGGCTCGACCGAGACCGAGGCGCTGGAACTGGATGCTCAGCTGGACCAGCTGATCCTGGCTGAGTCCGGCCGCGACCGGCTGGCCCGGCAGCTCGGGCTTGACCCGGCACAACTGCCGCTGGACAAGCCGCTGCCCGACGATCTGCCCACCGAGGATGAGATCGAGGGAGACAAGAGCCGGTACACGCTGATCGTCGAACTGGCCCGCCGGGAGAAACTGACGGTGCGGCAGCTAGTCGGGCGGCTCGGCAGCGGCCGGGGACACCGCACCTTCCCGGGCACCCCGGAGCAGGTCGCGGACGCAGTCGAGGAGTGGGCCCGGGTAGGAGCGGCGGACGGGTTCAACATCATGCCGGCCACGCTGCCGTCGGGGTTCGAGCTGTTCGCCGAGCACGTGGTGCCGATCCTGCGCACGCGCGGCCTGATCCGGTCCGAGTACGAGGGCATCACCCTGCGGGAGCACTACGGCCTGCCCCGGCCGCCGAGCCAGTACGCGGCGCACGCTGCGGGGCGCCCGGCGTCGGCCGACCCCGCGCCCACCGGAGTCCGGACCTGATCCAGACCGCCGAGCTTGCCTGGGTCGCGGATCTTGCGGCAGTCCAGCCAAGGACCAGCTTGAAGAGCCGGGGGATATGTTCAAGATCGAGCCCGGCCCCGGTGCAGCCCTTGTCCGCCCCCGCGATCAACCCAGGCGACGACTCAGTCCTGGTAATACTCCTGTCCCAGGTGGGTGATCTGCTCCTCGCCCATCAGCCAGCGAAGTGTGTTCTTCAGCTTGGTCTGCTGGATGAACAGGTCGTGCTCGGGATAGACGCTGGGAGCGAATTGCGGGCTCTTGAAGTAGAACGACAGCCACTCTTGGATGCCTTTAAGCCCCGCCCGCTGGGCCAGGTCCGTGAAGAGCGCCAGGTCGAGTACCAGAGGGGCAGCCAAGATCGAGTCACGGCACAGGAAATCGACCTTGATCTGCATCGGATAGCCGAGCCAGCCGAAGATGTCGATGTTGTCCCAGCCCTCCTTGTTGTCACCGCGGGGCGGGTAGTAGTTGATGCGCACCTTGTGGTGGAAGTCGCCGTAGAGTTCGGGGTAGAGGCCCGGCTGCAGGATGTGCTCCAGCACGCCGAGCTTGGTCTGCTCCTTGGTGCGGAAGCTGTCGGGGTCGTCCAGCACCTCGCCGTCGCGGTTACCGAGGATGTTGGTCGAGTACCAGCCCAGGAGCCCCAGCATGCGGGCCTTCAGCATCGGCGCCAGCACAGTCTTCAACAGGGTTTGCCCCGACTTGAAGTCCTTGCCAGCGATGGGCACGCCAGCCGCCTGGGCGAGCTCCACCATCGCTGGCACGTCGATGGTGAGATTAGGCGCTCCGTTGATGAACGGCACGCCCTCCTTGAGAGCCGCGTACGCATAGAGCATCGAGGGAGGGATATTCTCGTCGTCCACTTCCATCGCGGCTTCGAGCGCGTCGAGGCTCTGGTGGACCGGGCCGGGCTCCATGAAGATCTCGGTGGATGCGCACCAGATCACAACCATCCGGTCGCAGGAGTGCGCCGCCTTGAAATCACGGATGTCCTTGCGGAGGGCCTCGGCAAGGTCTCGCTTGCTCGCTTTCGGCTTGACATTGTTCCCGTCGAGCCGCCGCACGTAGTTCTGGTCGAAGACGGCCGGCATCGGCTCGATCTCCTTCAGCTGGGCCGCGATCGGCTCGATATGGGTGTATCGATCGAGCACACCGCATTTCAGCGCAGATTCGTAGGCCGTGTCCGAGATCGGATCCCAGGCACCGAAGACCAGCTGGTCGAGGCCGGCCAGAGGCACGAAGTCGCGGATGAACGGCGCTCGGTCCTCAGTCCGTTTGCCGAGGCGAATGGTTCCCATCTGGCTGAGCGAACCGACGGGCTCCGCGAGGCCACGCTTGATCAGCTCGACGCCGGCGATGGCGGTCGACGCCACGGCGCCGAGCCCCACGCTCAGGACGCCCAACCGGCCGGTGGCAGTCTCAATTCGGTGCTTCGATGTCGCCACGATGTCTCTAGCCTCCAGAACGATGACGCGCTGACGCACCAGCGTCAGCAAAGTTTGACGACACTGCGCCCCGGTGCGGCCGGTGGCGGCACAGTGCTCTAGTGTGCTCTGGCGGTTGCGCAACCGCTGCGCCAGAGCACCGTCCACTGAACCGGACGATCATCGCGATGCACCGGTTCAATGTATCAACTCGATACGTCGCCACGATATGGGTTGTGCTGCTGGCGCGCAAGTCGGCGAAGGTGCCTTGCCGGGCACGCCCCACCGGGGTAGCGCCGCCGAGGCCCACGGCAGGCGGCCGTGCGGATCGGTGCGGGCCGGCACGTGCATGTCCTGCCAGCCAGCTCACCACCGCGATCAGCCCCCGGCAGCCCTACGCCCCCCGGCTGACCGGCCAGCACCATCCCGGCGGCCACACGACCCATCCAGGGGCACCTGGAAACCCCGCCTCCCCGGCGCGGGCAGCTTGGCCGGTTCAGACATTCTGCTTTACCGGTTGCTGCGGGTAATTTCCCGCAATCGGTGCTTTGGGCGCAGCCACTTCCAGGGCCGCCGCCACCTGGGCCGGAGGGCAGGTCCCGTCGATCCGGACGACGACTCCGAGCGGTTCGTAGTGGGCCATCAGCTCTGCCTCGTTTTCGCGCAGGCGCGCCAAGCGCTTGCGGAACATTTTCTGGTCGTCGTCGGGGCGGCGGACAAGTTGCCGGCCGCAGTGGACGCACGCGGAATCGGGCACGGGGGTCGCCTCGGCCACGGAGGTTTCACAGCTGATGCACACCTGGCGGTCCATCACCCGGGCCGCGCAGACCGCGTCGGGGACGTCCAGATAGACCATGCGGTTCATGCGCAGGCCGCGATCGCCGAGGAGGCGGTCCAGGAGGAGGGCCTGCGGCTTACTGCGCGGAATGCTTTCGAGGACGAGGTAGGGAGCACTGGGCAGGCTCTCGTCCAGCCAGCTGCTTAGGCCCTCGGCGATGAGCTTGTCCGGGTACCAGATTTTGCGGTCGGCGAATTCCTTGGCCCGCAGCCCAATCGGGGTGCCCTCCTCGGCTTGCTGCTCGAAAAAGACACGCACTCCGAAATGGATGAGCCCGGGAAAGCGCCGGCGGAACGCCCTCATGGCGGTGGATTTGCCAGCGCCGGGCGGGCCGACGAGGGCCATTACCGGGATCTTGGCGGGGCGGTCGGATGCAGCCACGGCGGGAGGGGTGGTCGGCACGGATGTGTCCTTATCTGTATATCTGATGCGGGCCGCCATTATGCTGGCGGGCCTGGTCAGCGGAAGATCACGGCAGGAGAGGTCAGGCCATGGCTGCCTCCGGCGCTGGAGCTGCGGGGAGGCGTGGTGTGCGCCGGTGTCCGGCCTTATCTGGGTGTGCCGCCCCGGCGACCGGGCCCGGCGACGTGATGGCCGATAGGGTGCCCCCGGCGTGATGGTGCGGCCGCTCGTGCAGCCTCCCACGTGATAGCAAGCCGGCTCCGGTCAGGTCAGGCCGCATGAAAGCCGAGGCCTCGGCCGTCCACGCCTGGATCAGCCGGGTCAACGTCAAGAACCGCAGCCCGGCGGCTCCGCGGCCGCAGCGCGGCAGGCACACCAGGGACTACTGTGCGCACGGATGTACCTCCCGGGGCGGCGCTCCAACGCCAGCCCCCCAGCTTGAAGCCCCGCACGCCCCGGTCACCGGGAAGATACGCCTTCCCTTCACGAACAAACCCTTCCCAACCGACCCACAGGTTTCATACATTGCTCGGAATCTCATCACAAGAGAGCATTCATGACAAGAGCGTTCCACGGGCCGGGACTGTCCTCACAACGGCCCTATCGCCCTTTCGGCGGTGACGGTGGCTGGTGTCCGCCGTGCCGTATCCGGTGACGCAGGAGGGTGAATCCTGCGTGACCGTACATCGGCTGCTTGATGATCTTCATTTTGGCGTTCACTCCCCTGGTCCGGCGGTAGCGCGACTGTCTGGCGTGGCCGTCGGCCTGCTTGCTCATGCGGCCATTGCGAGGCTGTGCATGCGGGCGACGGCCCGCGTGGCGGTGTGCAGCCCGTTGCCCGCGCACCGGCAGCCTCGTACGATCTTGACGCTGCCACCTTCCGGTCCCGCCCCGGGATCATCTCTTCGTCGACGATCCCAGCCGGCCCGGCACGCCTGCTCGGCGCCGTGGTGCGCCGGCGAACTGGGCACTGGTCCAGCCCGGCACTGGCGTTCGGCGCGGTGTAAACTTGCGTGTTCAGGAGGTCCAGTCTAGCGTTACGATGTATCGATTCGATACATCGGTAGCGTGGTCCGGACAGGAGGGGTCGGTGGCGAAACGTTCCGGGGTCCTGGAATTCGCTGTCCTCGGCCTGCTCCATGAATCCCCGCTGCACGGGTACGAGCTTCGCAAACGGCTCAATCTGCTGCTCGGTTCCTTCCGCGCGTTCTCATATGGCTCGCTCTACCCCTGCTTGAAGGGGTTGGTGACGGCGGGCTGGATCGTAGAGGACAGACCTGTAGCCGAACCGCGCGGGGTGGACACCAACCGCCGGTCCAAGATCGTCTATAAGTTGACGGCCGAAGGCAAGGAGCACTTCCAGGATCTCCTCGCCAACTCCGGCCCGTCGGCTTGGGAAGACGAGAACTTCGGCGTCCACTTCGCCTTCTTCGGCCGCACCGACGCCGACGTGCGAATGCGGATCTTGGAGGGGCGCCGGTCTCGGCTCGAGGAACGGCTCGACGCGGTTCGGGCCTCCTTCTCCCGGACCCGCACCCGGCTCGATGACTACACGCTCGAGTTGCAGCGGCACGGCCTGGAGTCGGTCGAACGCGAGGTCCGTTGGCTCAATGAGCTGATAAAGACGGAACACGCCCAGCGGGAGAGCTCACCACCCCCGCCGGACTGATTCCGGTCCGGCCGTCCTGCCCGAAATGGGCAGGACGTGAGCCGGGCAACGCCGGCCCACCGCCTCGGGCACGCGCTCAGCAGCCAGCGTCTATCCGCAGTGCGGTCACGGCGACGGTGGCATAGGGCATGGTGAAGCTGCCGCCCATCTTGTCGATCACGGTTCCGACCGCGTCCAGAATCCCAGCCAACTCACCCGGCGGAAGCTTGGCGAGAGCGCCCTGCGTGGGGAGCAATCCCAGCCACTCGTCTCGCGAGTACGTCCGCTCCCAATCGAACCGCCACTGCTCGGGCTCGCCGAACTTGCCGGTTTGCCGGATCCCATCGGCGATCTTGTTGAAGAGCGGCTGGTAGAGATCCAGGGCCGACTTCCGCTGGCCGCTGAGGCCGGATGGTGAGTCGGGTGCTACTCGCTGGTAGGCCTCCGCGGAGCGGGTGGTCCAGGCGGGTAGCGCCAAGCCGGCGGCGTCGGCCAGTTCGGGCGGAGTAAGGGACGCGTGGTGGAACGGCGCGAGCAGACCACCTGGCCTCAGCACCTGAGCGGCCCTGGTTGCTCCGGCCAGCGGGTCCACCCAGTGCCACGCCGTCCCGGCGACGACCGCGTCGAACGTCCGGCCCGCCGCTTCCCAGGTCTCGAACGTCCCGACCTCGACCGCGACACCGGTCGTGCGGGCATACTCCGCCATATGCGAATCGGGGTTGACGCCGAGCACAGTGCATCCGGCTGCCTGGAACTGCCTGGCCTCGATGCCACTGCCGCAGCCGACGTCCAGGATGTCGCGCCCTGGCATGGCGCTAGCGATCCGCCTGATCAGCGCGTTCGGGTATGCGGGCCTGGAACGGTCGTAGAGAGCCGCGCCTCCGCCGAAATACGCCTCGGATGAGGAGGAGGGCGTTCCCTTCTGGGGTAGGGCAGACATCCGCTCACTATAAGAGGGACATGCGTTCAACATGGCACCGGAGGCGGCCTGCGACCGCCTCGCCGGCCTGCGTCCCATCGGGACCGGCGAGATCGCCTGTAAACGCGGCCACAAGTACCTGGTCATCGTGGTGAACCATGACACGGCGCGGCCTGGATCGCCGGGCCGGCCGCTGCCCGCGCACCGCAGGCAGTCTTGTGCGCCGATCCCGTCCATGCTGTCTCCAGGGGGAAGCCAAACTCGCCTGGATCAAGCCAACCCACCCCTGCCTGTGGCGCGCTTACCCGCTCAAAGAAGGGCTGCGGGCCGCGTTCAAGCTCAAAGGAGAAGAAGGCAAGCACGCCCTGACCCGCTGGCTGTCCTGGCGAGATTTTCGCCACGGTGGGAGTAGGTCGATCTTGGCGCTGACATTTGTCCAAGACGGCTAGCCGGCAGCTCCGTATCGTCTCGCGCATGGGTAATTACGACGTTGAGCACTCGCACGGAATGCACGTGGTCCATGATGGCCCGTGGCAGGCGCCGCCGCTGTTGCTCATTCACGGATCGGGGGCTTCGGGCGCCTCTTGGGGCCCGGTGGCCGGAGCGCTCACCGGCCGCCATCACGTCATCCGGGTTGACCTTCCAGGGTGTGGCCAATCCCCGCCTGCGCCGTCGTTCGACGTGTATGAGCAGGCAGGCCGCGTGGCTGTGCTGCTCGACGGCCTCGGGCTGCGGCACGTCACCCTGGCCGGGCACTCCAGCGGCGGCTACGTCGCAACCGCGCTCGCCGAACGGCGCCCCGACCTGGTGGGGTCGCTCGCGCTGATCAGCACCGGCCCGAGTCTTGATGCGCTCCTTCCGCAACCGTTCATCCTCCGGGCCCTGCTGGCCCCGCCTCTCGGCCCGCTCCTCTGGCCGAGGCGGTCGGACGCGATGATCCGCAAGGGGATCAGCGCGACGACCGCTCGCCCGGTGGACATCCCCGGCGACGCGGTCGCTGACCTGAGGAACATCACCTACCGCGCGTTCCGGAACGTGCTGCGCCGCAACGCCGAGTACGTCGCCGAGCGGAGCGTGCCCGAACGTCTCGCCGACCTCAATGTCCCCGTGCTGGTGATCTTCGGCGCCGCCGACCCCCGCTACGAGCCGTCGTCGGCGCACCAGTACGACGCGGTGCCGAACGCACGGGTCGAGATGCTCCCCGGCGTCGGGCACGTGCCCATCCTCGAAGCGCCCGAGACGACCAGCGAACTCCTGCTGGGCTTCACAGCGACGGTCGCGGACACCCGCCGGTGATCCCCACGGAATAGACTGCTCACGTGCTGTCGACCGGGACTCCACCCGACTGGACGTGGTCGGATGTGGACGTCGCCGTACCGCGCCCGTCAGGTCAGCTGCCGGGGATCAGCATGGCCGGGTTCCGGCAGCGTGTCCCCGCGCTCGTGGACATCGCCATGATCGCGCACCCGTCCGTCACCCTGATCGTCGACCTGAGCGATGCAGGAGGCATCGTCTACGACGCCCACGGGCGTCACCAGCGCGGCAGCTTCGTCGCCGGACTCCTCCCGGGCCAGCTTCGGGCCGGCGGATGCCGGGGCGAGTGCCTCCAGATCCGGTTGTCGCCCGTGGTCGCGGCTGCGGTGCTCGGCGCATCGATCGAGCTCACCGGGACCGTGGCATCCCTGGAAGATGTCTGGGTCCGCGACGCCAGGCAGGTCGTGGAGAAGCTGCGCGCTGCCACGTCGTGGGACCAACGGTTCACGATCGCGGCGGACGTCCTCGGCCAGCGGCTGGACCCCCGCCCATCGATCGATCCAGAGGTCGTCTACACCTGGCGGCGGACGGTCACCAGCCGAGGGCGGGTACGGGTCCACGGCCTGGCGGACGAGGTCGGCTGGAGCCGCAAGCGCCTGTGGTCCCGCTTCCGGTCCCAGATCGGCCTCACACCCAAACGCGCCGCGCAGTTGGTGCGCTTCGACCACGCCGCTCACCTTCTCGCGGCGGGTCACGCCGCCGGGAGCGTTGCCGCGCAGAGCGGCTACGCCGACCAGTCCCACCTCCACCGCGAGGTCAAGGCGATCGCCGGAGTGACACCCACCGCCATGGCCACCGCGCCGTGGCTCGCAATCGACGACGTAGCGTGGCCTGCCGCACCGCGAACCTGACGCCGCCGGCAACTGGCGCATACATCCGGCTGGCCTTCGCCAGACGGCCCGCGTAACGGAAGATCCACGATCCGGCCGGAGCTGACACTTGCGCTGCCATCCCACCCAGGCGCCGAGAAGGCGCCTCTGCCGCGTATGGCGCGTTAGGTCCGGCATGATGTGGTGTCTGGCCGTGGTAGGCGCAAGAGCGACGAGCGCGTCGGCCCGCATCCTCCGCGGACCGCTTCCCCGGGCTATTCTGAGGTGGCGCCGTCGGCTACCTCGGGATCGCTCGGACGCCATAGCACTGCCCCCGGCCTTGATCACCTGACCGCGTCTGGCCAGGACTTCCGGCTGCCCGGTAGGAATACCTTCCTACCGGACGGTATGACGGTCGCATGACCGCCCGGAAGCTGTCGAGCCCGGTGCCGCCCGAGGTCGAGGAGACGATCAAGGCAGCGGCCGCCGAAGAGGGCGGCCGGTATCCGCCTGGCTCGCCGAAGCCGCCACCGAGAAGGCACACGCCGCCGCCGCGCACGCTGCGGGCCGGGCCGCGGCCCGCGAGCTGATCGCAGAATACGAAAGCGAACACTCGCCCGGTCGGCCACCGGTCGCGGCGGGACCAGCGCCTGGTCTACGGTGTCTTGTATGATCTCATCTTTCCGGTTTGGCGGAGGGATTGAGATCTAGGCCCCGCCGAGCGCTCTCACGCCCCGGCGGGGCCGCTGTCGTAACGGGCTAGGACCGGTCCCGCGTGTTGGCTGGGTGGCGCCCTTAACAGCAGCGCGAACTCCGCCCAGCCATCATGAAGGTCAGCAGCGTTCCGGCTACCGCGGGACCGAGGCACCCGCGTAGACTCCAACCTGGAGCAGTATTCCAAGTACCGCCCCGCATCGGGCCGATGCGGGTGTGCTGTCGCTCCGGACCCTGGCGGCACGCCCCACCTTAGCCCCCAAAGGCCAAGGAGCCGCCATAATGTACCGGATACCAGGTGTTGTTTCCGCAGTTCCCGCAACACGCCCACCGCCCGTCCTCCCGGTACAGCTGACCCGAGGCCCCCCTCCGTGCAGCCCGCAAGCGCCCGGAGACGGCAACGCCGTCGGCCCAGCCAAGGTCATCCTGGACCTGGTTGAAGATCACGAGCGGATCGCCCTGGGCCTGAACGACGTCGTCGTCCGCCGGCTGTTCACCGCAGGCCTGGACCTCCAGGCAGCGCTGGGGCTGATGGGCGATCACCCCGCGAGCGGCAAGATCTGCCACGCCGTGGACGAGATGGACCAGGCCATCCGGGATATCCGGAACACTATCTTCGATCACCTGCTGGGTGAACAGCCGCCCCGCGCGCACCCCGACCGGTCTTGCGGCTGACGGCCGGCACAGCCGCCGCTGACTTGGCTACCGGCATCGGCTCACCGGTCAGCAAGCCTTCGTCGCATTCGACTTCGTCGACCTTCAGCAACCGCAGATCGGCCGGCACGAGGACGCCGATGCGCAGGGCCACCACGTCGCCGGGCACGAGGCCGGTCACCGGGACCCGGCTTACCCGCCTGTCCCGTGAGACCAACCGGGTCGGTGTCGGTTGCGAATGTCCCTTCGCAAACGGCACACACTGATGTCGCCGAGTTCTTCCCAGCCTGCAATGGCCAGACCCTCGCGCGATGCCGCCTCTTCTCGCTCGCCCTTCTCCGGCGACCTCATGCCGCAGAACGAGCAGCCGAGGGGCACAGATGATCATGATGCCCTACGGCTGGCTTCGCCCCATCATCGCAGCTCACAGCCTAGGCAGACTTCTGGACCCCACAGGGTCCGGGATGGCACGGCGGGGCGATGCCCCAGTTGGTCAGTTGACCGGCGCGGCCTTCCCGTTGGCCGCGCCGGTTCCACCCTGCTCCGCCTCTACCGGGGTCATCGCCACGGCGCGCGGTGCCCATACCATTTCTGGTTCCGCGGGCCGTTCCGGCACCCCGACGATGGCCGCCAGATCGGAGCCGTCAATGGTCTCCCGTTCGAGGAGGAGATCGATAACCCGGGCGAGGGTGTCCAGATTCTGGCGCAGTAGCATTGTCGCCCTGCTCTCGGCCTCCCGGAGCAGCTTGGCTACTTCACTGTCTATGGATCGCTGGGTCTCCTCGGCATAGGGACGGCCAGCGAACGGGTTATCACGGCTCGGTCCTTCCGGGCCGTAGCCGATGGGCCCGACCTCAGCGGAGAAGCCCCATTCCCGCACCATGCGGGTGGCCAGATCGGTAGCACCGGCGAGGTCATCCGCGGCACCGGTCGATGGCTCCCCGAGAACAATGATCTCCGCAGCCCGGCCACCCAGCCGCACCGCGAGTGAATCGGTGAGGTAGCTCCGGGGATACAAGTGGCGTTCGGACTCCGGCAGCTGCTCGGTCACGCCGAGCGCCGCGCCGCGGGGGAGGATGGTGACCTTCGCCACTGGGTCGGCGTGCTCGGACAGGACGGCGACGAGCGCGTGGCCGGATTCGTGAACGGCGACAGAGCGCTTTTCCTCGGGCAGCAACGCGTTGGAGCCATCGCGCCGGCCGATCAGCAGCCGGTCCCGCGCCGCAGCGAAGTCAGCGGCGGAAAGGACATCGCGCCCATTCCGCACGGCGTTGATCGCCGCTTCGTTCACGAGGTTGGCGAGATCAGCGCCCGAGAATCCCGGTGTCCCGCGGGACACCGTGTCGAGATCCACATCGGAGCCGAGTTTCTTGCCCCGCCCGTGGATAGCCAGGATCGCCATCCGCTCCTTCTGGTTGGGCAGCGGGATCTCCACAGTCCGGTCGAAGCGGCCGGGACGCAGCAGTGCCGTGTCGAGGATCTCGGCCCGGTTGGTCGCCCCCATCACCACCACGCTGGCGCCCGGCTCGAATCCATCCATGTCGGACAGGAGCTGGTTGAGCGTCTGCTCGCGCTCGTCGTTCGAGCCGAACCCACCGGGACCGCGGCGGCCCCCGATGGCGTCGATCTCATCGATGAAAATGATCGAGGGAGCATGCTTGCGGGCGTCGGTGAAAAGACTCCGCACCCGTGACGCGCCGACTCCGACGAACATCTCGACGAAGCTCGACCCGCTGAGGGCGAAGAAGGGGACGCCCGCCTCGCCGGCGACCGCTTTGGCCAGAAGCGTCTTCCCGGTCCCGGGCGGACCCACCATGAGCACGCCCTTAGGCCCGACCGCGCCCGCCCGCGCGTAGCGCTCAGGGTGTTTCAGGTAGTCCACGACTTCCATGACCTCGGCCTTGGAACCTTCATAGCCGGCGATATCCGCGAAACGCGTGGAAGGCCGCTCCTCATCGTAGACCTTGGCCTTTGACCGTCCAAAGCTCATGATCCCGCCGATCTGCTTGCGACCGCGGCGGGCGAACCAGATGAAGATGCCAATCAGAAGCAGGAACGGCCACAAGGAGAAGATCAGGCCGGCCACGGAGTAGCCGCCCGAGGTGGTGCCCGTTACCTGGACCCCGTGTTTGAGCAGAAGAGGCGAAAGGGTGTTGTCGGTCAGCGCGGTGGGGATCTGGGAGCTGTAGGCGACGCCGTTATCAAGCTTCCCGGTCACCAGCCCGGTCGAGCTGATCGTCGCCGTGGAGACTTTATTGGCCGTCACTTCACTGACGAAGCCGCTATAGCTGAAGTCCCGGGTCGTCGAACCCTTGATACCCGGGTGGAAGAGAAGGAGGGATCCGAGCACAGCCCCGCCCAGCAGGAGCCACACCGGCCAGCGTGGGGTCGTCGGCGGCGCGGGCGCGGGCGGCCGCTTGTCCAGCTTGTTGATCCTGTTCGGCGGACCCGGCCGGGCCGGGGTTGACCGGTGGGCGGTCCTCATGCCCTCGTGAAGTCAGTGGAGAGGAAAATTGCATCCATACCAGTCTCGGCTCTAGGAAATTCGAAACTAGCCGCCGAGGTCCAGGGCAGCCGGGCAAAGTCGTCGTGCGTGTGCACGGAAGGAAGACATCTTCCGAACGACCACCAGGCTGGTGCACATTCGGAGCGACCGCAGACGCCGCGATGACCGGCGGCCCTGAGCATAAACCCGTGCAGTGCGACCGCCCTCGCATGTTCTCCCTCATCATTTAGAGCGCACGCTGTCCCGTAGATATTTCCGGGGAGCAGCACCGCATGCCCGCCCGGCCCCCGCAGCCGAGGTCAATCGTGTGCCTGCCGGCGGCGGGGAGCAGGCCCGGGCGGCGACGCGGCCGGGATTCTGCGCTGACACGGTCACGGCTCCTCACGCCCGGTCCTGCATGGGCGCACGCAGCGAACCTGCGCGCGGAGGACCGGGGCGGCACGCTGTCCGGTCAGCTCTGGGGAACCGTTTCCATACTGCCGGGGAGAGCTTGCGGCCAACGGTGAGGATATCGACGCTCAGGGCCAGGATCCAGGCCAGAAACAGCCACTCCACCCAGGCTGAGATGCCGACGCCGACAAGCAGCACCAGCGCGGATGGCCCCGGCCCGGGCGTCCCTCAGGTTGATGGGCCGGTCGGCAGAGCAATCTGCCAGCAGCCTCTCCCAGGCCGGCCGCCTGCACAAGCCGTTGTGCGCACATTCTCAAGACGCGCGGCGAGAGCACACGGGTTACCAGTCCAGCAGTCAACACCGGCCACCCATGCCGACTCCGCTACCCGGGTACACGGCGATCAAGACGGTGGGGTTGCAACCAGTCAACGATGAAGGCCAACTTCATAGATGATCGCGGCCATACGGCGAAGGAGTTGCCGCTTCCCAGGCCCGGCGTTCCGGGCAATGCCACGGGCTTTCGGGGTTTGGGCCCTGATGGGCGGTTCTCTTTTCCGATGACGTTCTGTAGTTGCCGGTGAGAGGGCATGACTGTGGTCGGCATGCCGCGCCGGTGGCGGGCCGGTTCCACGGCCCGGCCGGGATGATTTATGGTGGCTTGACGGGTTTCCGCAGTGCGGTTTCTGATGTTTTCCCTGGTCAGGCCGGATTGTTGGCCATGATGATGACGGCCGGGGCGATGCGGGTGACCGTGTCCTCCCGGCTGGCGTGGCCGGAGGTGCTGGGGGACTTGGACTTGCGCTTGCGGTGCCGGTTCCTGTCGGTGATGGTCCTGTATTCCGCGATCTTGCCGGTCAGCGTCGTGTGTGCGGCCGTCCCGGTCCGGATCGCGGCGAGGATGAGGCGGCGGGCGCGGGCCAGGGACAGGTCGCGGTAGCGGACGGGCTGCCCGGCCCGGCGTCCTTTCCGGGCGGGGGCCGCGGCCAGGGCGGCGTCGCGGGTGACGCCGCGGGTCATCTCCGCCGAGACGGCCCAGGCGGCGATCTCCTGCGCGATCAGGAGAGGGCTGCCGGAGCGGAGCATCGCCCCGGTGCCTGGCCCGGCGCCGTGCAGCGGGGCCTTGGCCTCCCGGAGCGCGGTCTCGGACCCGTCCCACCGCCATTCATAGAGCGCGGCAAGCTCGGGACCGGGGTGATCCTCCCAGCCCAGGAGGCTGGTGATCAGGCAGAACATCTCCTTCACCTCCTGGCCCTCGATCTCGGCGAAGTACTCGATGACGCGGACGGTCAGGGTGACGCCGTCGCCGGAGACCTCGGCCAGGTACGAGTGATCCGGATAGATCTCCGAGACCCTCTTCAGCGTGATGTCGGACTTGAGCCGGACGGCCCAGTGCGTGAGCTCCGCGAGGGCCTTCAGGCGGGGAACGCCGTGCCAGAGCCGGTCCAGCAGCCAGACCTGGCCTTTCGTGAAGACGTGCGGGTGCTCCCTCATCGCCATGTCCAGGAGCCGCTGCTCGGAGGCGGTCTTGTCCGTCCCGGCCGCTCCCCATGGCATCGCGAGCAGGGATCTCGTGAAGACGCTGTTCAGGGGGAACAGGCGCACGCACGGCCATGCCGCCGAGCCGTCCGCGGTGCCGACCGACCCGAACGCGGCCCGGTTACCCGGCGTGTCAGGGACCCGCAGCAGCGACCCGTCGCCCGAGTGCACGGTCAGCGGCTCGTCCTTCCCGATGGTGAGGGACCAGTCGTCCCGTTCCGCGTGCCCGCGGGCGGCCGCGGCCAGCACCGTGTCCTGCAGTTCGGCCAGCGGGGCGGGGCCCAGCCCCTTGCGCCAGTCCAGGCAGGCCCGCTCCGACGCGGGATGCCACCGCCTGGACCACGGGAGCAGGGCCAGGTCCCCGGCCAGCGCGATGATGACGTCGCTGAGCTGCCCCTCCGGCATCAGGGTCCAGAGCACGATCGCCCGGATCATGAAAGCCGCCGACAGCAGCCGCCGGTATCGTCCCTTGACGTACCTGCTGTCCAGGACCGCGCGGTCCGCGATGCCATCGATCACTCCCGCCCCGGCCTGGGCGTCCAGCCACTCCTCCAGCGGGCCGAGCGTCGCATGGTCGTACGGGCGGCCCTCCGCCCGGACCTGCCCGTCCCTCGTCACCACGGCCTCTGTGACCGCCACGACCTTCAGGAACACCGTGGTGCCGCCCGTGCGGATCTTCTCCGTCCCCCCGACGACCAGCGCCGACCTGTCCGAGTCCCCCAAGCCGCGGCCGTTCCTCAGCGGCGGCGCGACCAGTTCCGCGGGCACCGCGATGATCATCCCGGCCGAAACGGGCACGGCAGCATCCGGGACAGGGTAAGAAGGCACGAGAGGCTCCGGCTGGGGAAGTGGGACGTGGTAATCACACTTCTTATCCGGGGCCTCACCCGTCCTGCAGGAAACCTGAACAACAAGCCCGCAGCCAGGAACGATCACACAGCGCAACCATAAGCAAGGCCGGTCTTCAACCGTTTCGCTCGAAAGCCGCTGGCATTGGCGTTCCGGGCGCCGTGTTTCGACGACCAGGTGCCCGTGCGGGCGGAGCGCCGCGCCGATGCCCTGGAGTGCCGCGTCCCAGTCCTGATCGGTGAAGACAACCTGGGCTGCGTTACCGGTCATCACCGCCAGGTCTGCGCCGGCCGCCGGGGCGTCTGCTGCGTCTGCCTGGACCCAGGGACCCGGCAAAGTCGTGAATTGGGACTGTGACCTGCGGTGTCGTGGCGGTAGCTGAGGTGCCCGGCGTGTCTGGAAGTGGCGGGCAGGGTCCGGGCGGAACGATGGAAGTTCTCACGCTCACCATCTTCTGCCGCGAGGGACACCCGCCCGCCGATGACATCTTCGCCTATGACCGCTGCCCGCAGCCAGTACCTGCCCGGTCTCCTGGCCCAGGTCCCGGACCCGCGCAAGAAGCGCGGCCGCCGGCACCCGCTGGCCGGGCTGCTCGCTGCCGGGGTCGCGGCAGTAATCGCAGGCTCGAAGTCGTCTGCCGCGATCGGGCAGTGGGCCGCCGACGCCGGCCCGGAGGCGCTCGCGGTGCTGGGCGCGGTCCGCGGTGCGGCGGAAGAATCGACGTTCCGGCGGGCCTTCGCCCTGGTCAGCCCCGATGTGCTCGACCGTGTTCTCGGTGCCTGGCTGTGGACGAGGGCGGTGCGGGCCGGCGGCCGGCTGGTCATCGCCATCGACGGCAAGACCGTCCGCGGCGCGAAAGACAAGACCGGGAAGGCGCCGCATCTGGTCGCGGCGCTGGCGCACGGGATCGGCGCGGTCCTCGGGCAGGTCGCCGTGGAGGCGAAGTCCAATGAGATCCCTGCGGTGCGGGACCTGCTGAAAGCGTTCGCCAGCCTCGCCTCCGCAGTCATCACGATCGATGCGATGCATACGCAGCATGACACCGCGCAGGTCATCCTCGCCCGCCAGGCCGACTACGTGATGACGGTCAAGGCCAACATGCCCACGCTGTGCCGGCAGCTGAAGAAGCTGCCCTGGGCCGCCGTTCCCTCCATCTCGGCCGTGAGCACCGGCCACGGCCGCCGGGCCCGCCGCACGATCAAGGCCCTGCTGGCCCCGGCCTGGGCCGGGTTCGACGGGGCTGCCCAGGTCGCGCAGCTGCGCCGCACGGTCAGGAAGAACGGCAAGAAGACCGTCGAGGTCGTCTACCTCATTACCAGCGACCGTGATGCCGGCCCGGCCACCCTGGCCGCCTGGATCCGCGGCCACCAGGAGATAGAAAACCGTCTTCACTGGGTCAGGGACGTGACCTATCTGGAGGATAAATCGCTGGTCAGGACGGGAAACGCGCCCCGCGTGATGGCATCGCTGCGCAGCCTGGCCATCAGCCTGCTGCGCCTGGACGGCCATGCCAACATCGCTGCGGCCAACCGCCACCACGCCCGTGACCCGAAGCGGACGCTACAGCTGCTTCAGACCGCATGAACGACTTTGCCGGATCCCTGTGCCTGGACCCAGGTGACTGCCCGGCCGGTGTCTTTGGACTTCGCTACGTCGAGGGAGGCCGCGGCCGGGTCGGCCCCCCATCGACCCAGACCCCAGCCGCGTCTGGCCTGCAATCTTTGAATGAGCGAAGACCAGACCCTTCTCCCTGCCCGAGGAATACCCCTAAATGAGGTCTGCGGTTCCATGAGCGAAAAGCCTTCTGACCTGCGGATCCCCCCTTACGGAATCGAACCGTAGACCTTCTCCTTACCAGGTATCGCTCCGCAGTTCCGCAGCACCAGGTAGGCCAGATGACCTGTCAATACACGAGCGTAGGCAGGCACTCACAAGCGCTGGACGAGCTCTCGCGAGCGCTCTTTGCCACTCAATCTGCCACTCAGACTGATCTTGCAACGCCACCCGCATCCAGGTATACAGCTATCGACGATCCGCTATACTGACAATATGGAACCGGCCACCGCGGGAGCCCTGCTCCGCCAGGCGCGCGAACGGGCTGGCCTGTCTCAAGTTGACCTGGCTACCCGGGCGGGTGTCACACAGAGTGTGATCAGCGTGTATGAGTCCGGGCAGCGACAGCCCTCCATCCCAGTGCTCGCCCGGCTGGTCGACGCGGCTGGCTTCGAGCTGACGCTGGACTTGCGGCGGGCGCCCGGTCGCCTGCGCCGGCTGTCCGGCCCGGTGGGCCGCCGCGTCCGCCGCCACCGCAAGAACCTGGTCGCCGCGGCCGCAGCGCATGGGGTGAGCAACCTGCGTGTGTTCGGCAGCGTGGCCCGCGGCGAAGACCGCCCCGATAGTGACGTGGACCTGCTCGCCGACTTCCCGCCTGGGCTGAGCCTGTTCGGGCTGGGCCGGCTCGAGGCTGACCTGGAAGCCATCCTCGGCACCCGGGTTAACCTGATCCCCGCCGCCGACCTCAAACCGGGCGTCCGGGAACGAGTCGAATCTGACCTGATCGCGCTATGAGTGACCGGGACCGTCAGCGGCTGGCCGACATCCAGGCGGCGATCGACGCGATCCGCTCCCACCTGCAACGTGGCGACCTGACCGGCGGGCTGATCTTCGACGCGGTCCGCATCCGCCTGCTGGAGATCGGCGAGGCGGTCAAAGCACTGCCTGATGACCTGCTCGCCACGCAGCCGTCGATCCCCTGGCGGCAGATCACCCGGATGCGCGACCACCTCGCCCACCGCTACTTCGACACCGCGCACGCGATCTTGCAGGCACCGTTGACGAGGACCTGCCCGACCTCGAACGTGCAGTCCAAGCCCTGGCCCGGTCAGCGGAGAAAGAAGACCCAGACACGCATCCCGGCACCACATAACCGACCATCTCGGATCCCCGGGCGTCTCCCCCGCGCATGGCCGCCTGATTGGGCCGACTGGGAGTCCTCGACGATCATCAGCCAAGGCGCAAAATTCGGGTCACTCTATGCGCCCGCGTTGACCGGATCTGGCACCCCTCTATGTCAAGAGGGTGTCGTTCCCGCCTCGTGAGTGTGCGCCGGTCCTCGCCGGTGTCAAGCGGACTTCGCTTGACACCGGCTGCGGTGCGGCTGTGCTTGAGGGGCGCCGGGAACTGGCTGAAGAACGGGCCGGCTTGCTGGCCGGGGCGGGCGTAGGGTGTTTTGCGGCGGGTCCGGGAAGTGACTTCTCCGAAGAGCCGGTGCAGGGGTCAGAGCCGGCCACGCTGGAGCCAGTAGTCGTCCCCGTGTGTCCTCCCGGGCCCGTTGCGCTGACCCTGCGGGCGTCGCCGGTCATCTGCCGGAAAATCAGATCCGATAGCCGCCGTTTGAGGCAGCCGCATGGCCTCCATGGTGGTTTTGCCGGCGGCGAGCCTTCGCCGGAAGTAGGCGCGGCCTGCGGTGTCGTTGCGCAGCGCGACGACAGCCATGATGTGCAGGACCAGGTTGATCCGGCGGTTGCCTGCCCGGGACAGGCGGTGCCGGTTCTGGTCACCGCTGGAGGCATCCAAGGGCGCCGTGTCGGTTCCAGGACGCGAATCTGCCCTTGTCAGCGAACCGGGCGATGTCACCGGCGATCCGTGCCGCGCCGGAGGGGCCGATGCCGTGCAGGGTGAGCAGGCTGCTGCTGGTCGCGGTCACCAGTTCTTGGAGCCCGGCGCCGGAGGTCTTGATTCGCTTGCCGATCCGCGTCAGCTCGGTGACCAGTTCCGCGGCGAGCCGGCGGCGGGTCTTGCCCGCGATGTCGCGCGGCGGACCGTGGCCAGCAGGTCCTTCGCCTGGGCGGCGGACAGGAACTTCTTTGCCCCGCCGGGAAGCAGTTCCAGCAGCAGCCGGTGCAGGCGGTTGATCGTCTGCGTGCGGGCTGCGCCCAGTTCATCACGCCGGTCGGCTAGCAGCCGCAGGGCCACCGCCGCGTCATCGGCGGTGATCACCCGCAGGCCTGGGCGGTACAGCCCGGCCAGCGCCACCGAATGCGCATCGACCGGGTCGGTTTTCCGTCCCTGGCCAGTGGAGAACACCCGGGCCCGGGCAGACAGCTTCGCTGGCACATCGACCACCGGCTCGCCATCAGCGACCAGGCGCTGCGCGAGATGGCGGCCGATCCCATTGCACCCCTCCACCGCCCAGGTGCGGTCCGGGAATTTGCGGCCCGCCGCCAGCATCGCCTTGTATCCGTCCCGGCCAGTACCGAACCGGCCCTGGCACAGTACCTTTCCCCGGTCGTCAATGATCTCGATCGTCGCCGAGCGCTTATGCGGATCCATCCCGATGACCACGTATCCCATGTGCTTCCCCTTCGCCCGGAACCAGGTGATCGGCGAGGAGGGCAACGCTACTTCGAGCTGGGCAGACCCTTCTTGAGCCTGTCCACGCCACGGTGAACGACGGGGTCGCATGCCTGATGTGAGTCTCACCAACGATCAAGGGGTGGACAGCCGAATAGCGAGTGCCCCCGCCGGACGCCTGGCCGGGCTCCAGCCGGCGCGCGGCAGCTGCGGAGCTGTCCGCCGGGGCGCCTCCATCGAGTACGTTGACGTCATCGGCGCCAAGCGCCCCGGTAAGTGACCCGGCGCGACGATCGATGACCGTCGGACATCGCACGATCAAGCCCGCCTTGAGAAGGCGTTATGAGGACAGCACACGTCAACCAGATCGAGGTCAAAGTCAGCGGCCAAAGCGAGCCGCTGCCGCTCGTCCACGGTTCCAACCTCGCCGCGGGGCTCGCGCCGCTGACGGCTGCGCTGACCGTCGAGGCCCCGTCCCCCAGCTCGTGCGCTCCGTCCCCGATCTCGTGCGCTGCTACCGGAGCGGGGTGGCAGGCAGCGGCGGACGAGGCTGGCCGATCAGCGTGCAAGAGCAGGCCGCCGACGGCCTCAGCGTGCTCGACGCCCTCGACCTGCCGTGCGCACACCTGCTGGGCTACTTCTACGGTGCGGTGATCGCACCGCCGGCGCCCGCCCGCGTGCGAAGCTTGGC
This sequence comes from uncultured Actinomycetes bacterium, assembly GCA_963837515.1. Taxonomy (GTDB): domain Bacteria; phylum Actinomycetota; class Actinomycetes; order Streptosporangiales; family Streptosporangiaceae; genus RYN-230. The sequence continues at coordinate 26,113 of CAWINT010000002.1, read as the reverse complement.
ACTCCCCGAACCGATCCTGACCGAGGGCGACCGGCGTCGACGAGCACAGAGCCGGGTGCTGCCGGTGATCGGGACCCGGAGCGGCCCTTTGTCAAGGAAGGTCGGCAGGTCCTGCATCAGTGCTTCGCCCGGTGCTTCTGGTGAGCCTTTCTGCGGCGGTTCGGCTGGCGTCGGCTGTGCGGCGCAGGAAGCCGGCGAGGAGCTCCAGATCTTTGTCCTCGTAGTCTGCGCAGATCTGGTCCATCGCGGTGTTCATCCCGGAGTCCACGAGGTAGAGGCGGAGCACCTCCGCGCCCCGGCCGCGGGCCGCCTGGACCACGACGCCTCGGCGGTCAGCAGGGTCGCGGCTGCGGTCGATCCAGCCGCCGCGTTCGAGCCGGTCCAGGACGCCGGTCATGGTCGCAGGGTGCAGCCCGGCGCGCCGCGCCAGGGCGCTCGGGCTGAGCGGGCCGTACCGGGTGATGAGGTCAAGGCACTCCAGGTCGGTGTCCTTGAGATCGAGGCGCGCGCCGACGCTGTGGTTGAGCAGGGACAGCTGGGCGCCCAGGTCACGCAGTGACTCCTTGATCGCGCGGTTCAGCCGCCTGTGGTGCCGCGCTGATCCCGCCCCGCCCTCCGATGATATCGATTCCATATGATATGGTCTCCGTATCTTACGAACTACAGAACCAATGTACCGGAAAGCCGACCGGAGGGAGCACTGCTCATAGCCCGCAACCGCCCGCCGCGCAGGTCACCCCGCCAGCCGTATCGCCGCCCAGGCCGTGAGCTCATGCCCTCCCGGCAGAACACAAGGAGTCCCGATGACCACCACAAACACCGGCCAGCACATCCCGCCCGGCAGGCACCCCCGCCCAGCGGGCAAGGTTGACTTCACCTTCATGTACGCCGCGCACGATGCCTTCAACCGCGACCTTCTGCGCCTGGCCGCCGCCGTCGAGGCGGGTCGCACCGCAGATCCCGCCGTGCGCACCGGCTGGGCGACCTTCAAGAACCAGCTGCACCTCCATCACACCGCAGAAGACAAATGGCTCTGGCCGGCGCTGCGGGACAAGGCCACCCGGCCGGGCGAGGTATTCGTGCTCGATGCGATGGAAGCCGAGCATGCCCGCATCGACCCGCTGCTCTCCCGGGTAGACGCCTCCCTCACCGCCACCGGCCTGGCGGGCCTAGCCGAGAACGCCAGCGCCCTGGCCAGCACGCTAGCCGCTCACATGGAGCACGAGGAGAACCACGCCCTGCCCCTCGTCGAGGCACACCTCGGACCCGAAGGCTGGGCCGCGTTCGGGAAGGCCGCCGGCCGGAGCGAGGGCCTGAGGGGCGCCGCCGAGCTCTTCCCCTGGATGCTCGACGGCGCCCCTGCCGACACCAGCAAGCGGCTGCTCGGCATGCTGCCGCCACCAGCCCGGCTCCTCTACCGGGCGCTATGGCGTCCCAGCTATGCCCGCACCCCGCGGTGGGGCACAGCGATCGTCCGCGACCCCTTGGTGCCCGATGCCAGGGCGCAAGATCCCATCCGCAGGCGCACCTTCGGGTGACGCCAAGCCCAGGCAGCGTTCCTCACGTGCCTGGGGACAACACCTATACCGACAGGAGCAACAGATGAAGCTCACGATCGTCGCAGCAACCGGCGGTGTCGGCCGGCAACTCCTCGAGCAGGCCGTCGCCGCAGGCCACGACGTCACAGCAGTCGCGCGGAACCCGGCCAAGCTGACCCGGCAGGTGCACACTGTCACCGCCGACCTCGCGGCGGCCGACCCGGCCGCGCTGGAGCCCGCGGTCGCCGGGGCCGACGCGGTGCTATCCGGCCTCGGTCCGCACTCGAACGCTGACGCCGGCATCACGGCACCGGGCACCCGGTCCATCGTGGCCGCGATGCAGGCAACCGGCGTCCGGCGCATCGTCGTCGTCAGCGCCGCGCCGGTCGGCACGGTGGCCTCGCCCGGCCACCCCAGCCCGCCCAGGCACGACCCGGGCGACGGGTTCTTCATGCGGTACCTGTTCAGCCGGATCGCCGCAGCGAAGTTCGGCAAGGTATACGACGATCTCGCGCTGATGGAGGATGTCCTGCGTGACAGCGGCCTGGACTGGACCGTCATCCGGCCGCCGCAGCTGACCGACAAACCGCTGACCGGTACCTACCGCACCGCGGTCGGGCAAAACCTCCGCGGCGGCGTGTCCGTCCCCCGCGCCGATGTCGCCCACCTCATGCTCGCCGTGCTCGGCCAGCCAGAGACGATCGGGCAAGCCATCGGGATCGCCAGCTAGCACCCACAGGAATTACCCCGCCGACCGCAATAAACGAGCGAGCACCCAGATGACCGGCCGGGGCGCGAGGGATACAGCCAGCAGCCCGCCGGACCGCTCTACGGCACGCGCCGAGTGCTCACCCCCGGCTGACCTGCGGGAGTAGGCCGACGGCGGCCTAGTCACGGCTGGCTATGGGTGGGGCAGCGGTGCACGGACGTCTTCGGGATGCCGGTCCTGGCGGCGAGCACCCCTAGGGAACTGCGGGCCGGCGCGCGGACACACAACTCGCCGGATCCCCGGTGGCTGCACGCTGATCATGCGTGACCAGCCAGGGGCGTTCGCCAGCGGGAATTCGTGTGCGGCCGCCGGTGACTGCGCCGGCTCCATGGACCAGGAGCTGCTCATCGGCGTGGATGTGGAGTGCCTGTCCGAGAACCTGCCCGGCGGATCCCCGCTACCTGCATCTCCTGCCTCTCAGCCCTGCCCGTGAACGTCACCAGGTCACACGGCCGTGTGACGTCCTAGCTTCCCCGCGCCGCCAGCGGTCTACATCCTCAACGCAGCTAGTTCCGCACAGGACCCTGGTATCACCCATGGGCACAGGCCAGGCAGGCGTGCGGCAGCGACGAGCGGGTGGGGTGTCCTGAGATTCCCGGACGGAAACCAATGTCATCTGACCACGTGCCTTGCCAGCAGGAAGGGCTGCCGTATCCGGTCCCCGCGGCGCCCGATGGCCGCGCTGACGTCGCCTATAACAACCAGCTCGAGACGTAGCGCAAGCAGTCATCCGACGGACGAGCCGCCGATCATAACGGCTACTCGCGCGCAGTCAGGAGTACGCCCGGGCATTCGTTCATCAGGGTTCCACAGTCCGCCTGACCCTGCGTTGCCGCATAACCATGCACGCGGCAGAACACGGCGACCATCCTGATCTGCCGCGATCAGGTGCCGGAGCGCTCAGGGCGGCAACGTGGTCTAACTGGGGCCTGTCTCAGTTCCGCGTGAAGGTGAACAGGCGCTGGCCCAGCACCAGCGTGGCGGGCTCCCCCGTCAGCCGGTACGCGCCGACCGACATGAAGCCGTCGGGGCTGGTGTCGAATGCCTCCTCGCGGAAGCCCGCCTCCGCGAACCAGGACCGGATTGCGGGAGTCAGGTCGGGTGGACTGCGATGCCTGGTCCACACGACCAGCGCACTGGGTGCGCACAGGCTGGGCAGGGCGGCCACCGTGGCCTGGATGTCGCTGCCGGTGATGTTGCCGAAGATTCCGCATGCCACCACCATCTGGGCGGGTACCGCGCCAGCGCAGGCATCGGTGATCCCGGCGTCGGCGTGCACCACCTCGACGCCGTGCAGCCCAGCCGCCTGTGCCGCTTGCCGTGCGAGCGCGACGTTGCGCGCGTCCAGTTCGACCAGCCGGGCGCGCACATTGTCCCGTCGCGGATGCCCGGTCAGCACGCCGATCACGTCCCGGCCCTGCCCGGCACAGAGGCTGATCAGGCGGACGTCCCCGGCGGGCGCACGTCCGAGCTCGGCGCGCAGGTGCCCCTGCACGAGTTCCCCCCGCCGCGAGAGCAGGGAGCCCGGATCGTCGTAGTCCCGGCGCCACTCCACCCAGTCACGCCGCACCATTCTGCGACCCTACAGTCCGCGGCGGGCCGCCATCCAAGCCGCGCCTGGCCCTGCGTGGCTTTCGGGTTCCGGTCCGCCCAAGCATGGGCGCCCGCCGCCCGGATAGAGCTTGAAGTCCTCCCCGCGGCCAGAACCTCGACCTCTATGCGGCCCCCAGACGATCTGGACGATCCGCGGTGACCGCTTCTCCTGTGTCACCGCCGGTTCCATGTCATCCAGCGTGCCAAGCAACTGCACGCGCTATCGGCCAGATAAGCCAGGCAGTCCGCGCAGCACATACGCATCTACTGCCGGTAGAGCGGCTCACTTCTTCAGCGCTGAGACCCCGCGGGCCTATCGAGAAGAATCTATCCTGGTCTGGTGCTTGATCCGAGCAGCCTTGATCTGGAGGAGATCGGCAACGCGCTGGCCGGCCAGACCGACTACGAACACCGGTGGCTGATCGATCCGCAGACTGGAGAGATCGTGTTCTGGACGGCGGACACTGGCGTTGACGGCCAGACACCGGCCGACCTCGAGGATCTGGATCTGGTCTGCATCAATCCGCTGCCATCCTGGGTCTGGTACCAGGACATGACTGACTTCGCCGATGCTATTAGCGACGAACGTACCGGGCGCAGGCTGCGGCAGGCCATCCAGGGCAAAGGAGCATTCCGCCGGTTCAAAGACGAGCTCCATGAGAAGTATCCGGACCTGCTGCAGGCGTGGTATACGTTCGGCGATACACGTGCTAAGCGCCGCGCGGTCCAATGGCTGGCCGACAATTCTCTCATAGATGACGATACTGGCCGCTGGTGGCTGACCGGCTACGCAGATCCCCGGCCTTCCTTGAGCCGTGCTGTCGATCCGCACTGGCCAGCGGATTTGCCGCGATGATTTTCGCGAAGTCCTTGAGCAGTTCCTGGCACCGCGGTATCCCCAGCGTGGCGCCGCCCAAGCGCCTGCACGTACTTCGTGCTGAGATGGAGAAGCTCTTGACCTTCTGTGTAAGTCCGGTGCAGTTTGGTACCACCTCCTCGTCGTAAGAGGCGATCAGGATGACCACTCAATCGAGATCCTCCCAGCCGACTTCTCCCATCGCCGATCGGCGCGAACGGTACTGGCCGAAGCTGGCCACCGCGATGCTCACGCTCGTCTTTACCGTGCTCGTGCTGGTCCTGCCGCCGATCGCCAATGCTCAACTGGCTTCGGCCGAGAGGACGATGGAAAAGCCCTTGATCGCCGTGCTAGTGGCTCTGGCCGGGCTGCTGGTGGGAGCTTGGCTCGGCAGGCTGGCGCTATGTCTCGTCGCTCTTCTCGTCATGGTGGCGGCGTTGCAAGGAGGCTACTACGTGTACACCATCCAGCCTGGCCGCGATGCAGCCCGCACCGCTCAGGCGTGGCAGGCTGTGCCGTTGGGTCACGGCTTTGCGAAGAATCACCCGGGCGTCTTTGGGTCGGCGACGATGTGGTGGTCTGGCGACCGCGCCGACCTGAGTCTTCGATCGAATACCGGAACGACACAGCAAGGTATATGGCTGCACGGCGGAAGTCCGTCCTCCTCGTTCTATTTCAGCGCCCGAACCGACAAGAAGGAAGGCGGCAACGCTGTCTTCTGCCCGCTCCTCTTCGGGATCGCAAGCACCCGCAGCTATTTCACCTTCCGTATTCAGCAGCTTCCCAACGGGACCAATGAAGCAGTGGCCTATCAGATCATTCCCAACTCGCCATCGCTGACCTCTGGCTTCCATGGCCTGCTGCTTGATCAGGACACCGACATCCCATACGTCGGCGACTGGAATATCCTGACACCGTCGTACCGTACCCATACCACGCTGGCCATCGAAGCCCACGGGAACTACTACCAGTTCTTCATTGACAACCGGGAGGTCTTCTCGCGGGTGGTCAACGACGTGCCGACCCACAACGTGGCGGTCGGCGTCACCGTCCTGGCTAACGGATTGCGGTCGGCCGCCGTCTGTGAATACGACCAAGTGAGTCTTCGTGTGCATCCGGCCGGGTCCTGAGATACGGCACGTGATCACGGAGAGGGTACTGACGATACAGGGAGAGCTTGATAGTTGGCCGTTCAGCCTGGCCCAAATGAGCCGTCCGCTCATGCCGCGCCCGGTACGTTTCGGGCTTTGCGGCGCGGTGCTGCAGGTGGAGTGTCTGGTCATGATGACCTTCACCAGCCTGCCGTCCGTCCCGTCCGAGCACCCAGTGCCGTTCACTGATCAGCTGCGGCTGGCTGTGGCTGCTTACCTGGCCCGTTTCAAGGGCGCCTCCCGCTACCACACCGACTCTGACCTGCGCTGCTACCTGACCCGGTGCGCCGAACACGGCCTGGACCCGCTGGCCGCACGTCGCCCGCACCTGGAGCTGTACATCCGGTGGATGCTAGGAGATCCGCCGGTTCAAGCCCTCCACCGTTTCCCGGCGGTTATCGGTCACCGCGGGGTTCTACCGCACCTGCGTCATCGATGGCCTGCCGGAGCACTCACCCGCCGAGCACGTCCGCCGGCCCTCCGCAGCCAGGTCTGGCTATTCGCCACCCGCTTCGACGTGCCCGCCACGAACAACGGATCGGAGAACGCCGTCCGCGGCTACAAGCTCGCCGCCAAAATCAGCGGCTGCTGGCGCACCCTGGCAACCCTGCAGCGCCACTGCCGCATCCGCTCCTACCTCACCACCGCCCGCAGCCACGGCCACCACCCCCTCGCCGCCATCCGCGACGCCCTCAACGGCAACTGCTGGATGCCACCCCACCCAGCATGATCAACTAACCACGCACCCCTGACTGGTTACTTTGGAATGCCCTCCTCGGAGCCGCGGCCACGCCGTGTACCAACCCCAGTCAATAAGTGGGGACGATACCGGGCCACGCTCGATATCAGCGCGATAGAGATCGTACGCTGCCACCTCAATGTCCCCCATGCGCGGGTAGTAGCGCATCTGCTGCAGCTTCGTTGATCCCTCGATGAGCCAAAATGCGATGCCACTCGCCGCAGCCACAAGAAAGAGCCCATAGTGGTTCTGCTGAAAGCCCAAGGCGATGGCGGCGAGACTAAAGGTAACCCCCCAACCTTTAATAGTCAGTAGCCTTTGATCGAAGCTGGCTACAGTATCTGCAATCTTGTAGTACTCCGCCTGTAGGTCATCGTGCAAAAATTTACTACGCTCGGAGGCCGTGAGGGAGCCCTCAGCGCTGGTGTTTGACATGTCTCTTCGTCGCCTCCTTGCGCTCGATGGCAGAAGTCTGTTGACATGCGAGACTGGGTCCACAGTGTGAGACGCGCTTCTGGCTTCTGCGTATAGTTGTGGTTGCCGGAGGAATGCAGGCAGGCTCACCTCGGCATGAGACAGCATAGTATGGGGTGCCTGCCCAACGGAAGGCAGGCGTGGTTGTCCTTGTCGGCGGATGCCGTGAGGTCGCCGCGTAATGGGCTGCCTGCCGCGGTGTTACTGACGCCTTAGCTGGATCGCCTTAGCAGGCCACCGTTTCGATCTCGCACCCACCCCTGGGGCACTGGGCCATTCGATGGCCATCGCGCGCCAGTGAGGTCTGCCCCGCTGAGATTGGCCCCGGTGAGGTTCGCGCCGGTGAGAACCGCGGAACGGAGGTTGGCGTGGGTGAGGTTGTCGTAACGAAGATAGGCGCCGGCCAGATCCGCAGAGCGGAGATACGCGTGGGTGAGGTCCGCATTGCGCAGGGCCGCACCGGTGAGATTCGCGGAGCGGAGGTAGGCACCATTAAGGTCCGCGTCGCGGAGGTCCGCGTGGGTGAGGTTCGCGCCCGTGAGGTCTGCGCCGCGTATGTCTGCCCAGGTCAGGTCGATATTTACGTGACGGGCAGGGGCTGGCCGGCGGCCGAGGACGGTCAGAGCGGCCTGGACGTCAGTGGTGGGATGGGGTGGAGCGGGTGAGGTAGTTGGCGGTGACACGACTGCTGAAATCCCAGTGTGGTCACGGACGTAGGCGCTGAGCACTTCCACGATGTTGGCCTCGTCAGCAGATGCGTCGTGCATGAGCCGTTCCAGGGCATAGACACCGCCAAGACGGACATCGAGATTGTCGGAGCCGAGTTGGTTGATGGCGGTGCCGAAGCGATCAGTGATCTGACCCTGCTCAGTAAGTTTCTGCTGCGCGCGATTGGCGGCGTTCGTATAGAAGAGCCCTGCCGCGACCAGTAGCACCGAAATGATGCCAACCAGAGTCGTAACCGTTTGGTGCCAGTCCGAACCCCTCGGGTGTTCGCCGTAAGTCTGCCCGCCCACATCTCTCCCCACCCCACGCTTGCGAAGCCGGCGTAATTAGTGCATGCGATGCACTGGTTAAGGCCCAGGTCCCCAAGCCCAGCCGTCACGGCAGCTGGGGGCCGCTGGCCATAGCCTCGTCATCTCAGAGTCGATGAAACGCCGACAGATACCTCTGCCCTGCCGCCGGTTGGGAAGATGAAGGTAGGCGCAGGTACCGGATACGACTCGCTGGGAGCACACTCACATGACCCGGGCCCCCTTCCCTGCTCAGCCCGGTAGCGGGACGCTCCGGGGTGAAAGCGAGCTCGGGAAAGGAGGCCCGGCAATGTCTGTCTACGTCGGTATCGATGTGCACCGCAAGCGGTCCCAGGTGGCGGTGGTCGCCGAGGACGGGAAGGTGCAGCTCAACCGGAACGTGGTGAACGGCTCGGAGCCGATGCTGCGGCTGATCGGAGGGCTGCCCGCCGGGACACCGGTGGCGTTCGAATCCGCCTACGGGTGGGGGTGGCTGATGGAGCTGCTGGAGGATTACGGGTTCGACCCGCACATGGTCCATCCGCTGCGGTGCAAGGCGATTGCCTCGGCGCGGCTGAAGAACGACAAGGTTGACGCGGCGATCTTGGCGCAGCTGCTGCGGGCGGATCTGCTGCCGGAGGCGTGGATCGCCCCGCCAGACGTACGGGAGCTCCGTGCGCTGCCGCGCCACCGGGCCAGCCTGGTGCGGCTGGGCACCCAGCTGCGCAACCGGATCCACGCCGTGGCCGCTGACTTCGGCTACGACCGCACCGGCAGCTACTGGACCGGCCCGGGCCGCGGCTGGCTGGCCGAGCTGGACCTGCCCCCGGTGTCACGGGAGATCGTCACCGACTGCCTGGCGTTCCTCGACGCCCCCCTCTCTGGCCCCGCAGATCGGCCGGATCGACGGCGAGCTGCGCCAGCACGCCAAGGCCGATCCACGGGTCAAGGCCCTGATGACGCTGCCCGGCGTCGGGCAGTTCACTGCGCTGGTGATCGTGGCTGAGGTCGGTGACATCACCCGCTTCCCTAGTGCGCGCAAGCTGGCCAGCTGGGCGGGGCTGACGCCGACCGTCCGTGGCTCGGATCTGACCGTCCGGCACGGGCACATCTCCAAGCAAGGCTCGGCGTGGCTCCGGTGGGTCCTCAACCAGGCGGCGCAGACCGCCAAGCGCTCCCCGGAGTTCTCCGCCACCTACGCCGCGATCGCCAAACGCCGCGGGAAGAAGATCGCCACTATCGCGATCTCCCGCAAGCTACTGACCCGCGCCTACCATTTGCTCGCCGACGCGCAAGCCACCCAGGCCACCAGCGCTGCCAGCGGCGCACCCGCAGACCAGGAAAGGGTCGCCAAGCTCCGGGCACGCTCGCCCCAGCGGCATGAGCCGGCTGTCAGGCCGCGCTCGATCACATGACTGAGCAGCCCGGTCCCCGGACACATGGTCATAGCGCCCCGGCCAGGATTACGCCAGGCGCCGGATGGGTGCTTGTGAGACCACTCCGCCAGCCACGCCCGAGGACAAGCACGACCCTCTTCCAGCAAGCCAGAACGAAAAGAGCCTTTCCCCGCTCTCCATGATCACCCGCCGTCCGTCGGCGTCCAGCTCGTTCGTCCTCGCCGCTGCGCGGCTGCGGGCGCTGATAGCTCTACCCTCCCGCACGGCGGCGTGACTCAGGCAGCTGCGAGGAAGATCCCGGAGAAATAGTCAGACCCCAGCCCGGCGACACCAAGTCACCGGGTTAAAACCCAATGCCCTCTTGACGCTGGTGGCCCTCATGGGTGCCGCTGACTGTGGCGATCTGGCCAGGGGTGGTCTTCTGCGGATGAGTGTCTGCATGGGGCGGATCACGCAAGAATCGTTGCCGTCAGGATCGGCCAGCACCGTCCAGGACTCAGTGCCGGTCTGCCCGATGTCAACCGGCGCTTCGAGCGCCTGGAGGTGCCCGCGTCAGGGCGCCGGCGTCATCGACCATTCCGGTACACAGATGTACGATCGGCCGGACACTGCAGGGGGCGGCCACCGGGCACCGGAGGGCGGGGAGGGCCCATGGCAGCAGAATCTCAAGCCGTCACTGTTACCGGAGGGACCGGGTGGGGGACCGATTTCTGGTTTGACCCCTACCTGAACTACGTCCTCACCGCGGTGGATCTCTGTGCCCTCTGCTTGCTGATCGCCGGCCAGCACGTCACCACGATCACGGAAGCTCACACGCTCATCTACCTTAGCTTAGCTATGGCCTGCTCGCCGTCGCCATGGCGGCGTTCCTCCGCGTCGCCGCCCTCACCCGCAGGCGCGGGCGCGGGGGCGACGACCCCGGCCCCGACCCCAGCGGCTGGGGAACCGGCGGGGGAGGCCGTGGCCCCAAGCGCAGCATCATCCTGGCGCTGGTCCTCGCCACGCTGGCGATCATCCTGATCTTCACAAACGTCTACTACCTGGCCAATGCGCCCGCCTATCTGTCTCCCGCTCTTAAAGACACCTGGCAGCAGACCATGTCCCTGGCGGTGGGAGTCTTGTGCACGGTGCAAAGCCCGCCCCTGCTCGTCAGCTGGGCCGGCGTAGCCGCCGTCACCCAGGAACTGACCGACCTGGTGTTCCTCGGGGGAGTGGTCACGATCGCGCTGAGCCGGATCTGACCGCCACGGCAGCTTCCCCTCATCGCTGAGGCGATGGCAGGCGCATACCTATGCAGTGGCTCACCTGGTGGGCAGCATCCTGAATTGCCGCCTTCCGGGTGTGGGGCTTGCGTGCCGTGGTGGGCGGGTCAAGCTGGGTGGTTGCGGGGGCAGTGCCCTGCTGGTGGCCGCATTGCCGCCGGTCCTGGACAATACGATCTGTGGCCGCTGAGCAGGAGTGCCTGAGCTGTACAACAAACGTGCGGGCAGACCTGCCTGCGCGGGAGCGCATCTACGCCGGCCCGCGATGGCGGGTTGCCCATGCCTTCGGCACGTCCTTGCCGGCTGGCTGGTGCTGCTCCCGCGCCGCCACGTCGTCGCCCTCGATGAACTGGCCGCGGATGAAGCCGCGGATCTGGGACCGCTGCTCAGGGCCGTCAGCTCCGCGCTGCGGGAAGTTCTGGGCAGCCAGAAGACCTACGTCGCGCTTTTCGCGGAGGCGGAAGGCTTCGCCCACGTTCACTTTCACGTCATTCCCCGCCAGCCCGGCCTGGCCGCTGACCTGCGCGGCCCGCGCGTGTTCGCCCTGCTCGGCGGCGACCCCGCCAGCCACGTACCCGAGCCGGTGATGGACGAGATAGCCGTCAGCCTCAGCCAGGCCCTGAACTTCAAGTTCTGACCCAGCCTGGCCGTGACACACTCATCCGACCCGTTGAGGCGGGGGATCAGGTCGGCCTCTCGTAGCCGCGACGAGCGTGCGCCTTGCGTTGTCGGCCACCTGGTTCCGGTGGCGGGACGGGCTCTCCGTCCCTCGCCTAGGTTGACCTGGTGACCAGCCCATGGGACCCGGCAGGCGCTGGGGTGCTGCGGCTGCCCTCTGGCCGGCTCGTCAGAGGCCGCAGCCTGCGGCGGCCGCTCCCGCCCGGGCTAACGCCCACCTTCGCCGTCTACCTGCTCAGCAAGCCACCCACAGTCGTCGCCTGGGAGGCCCGCTGGGTGCGCTGGCCCGACTTCTGGCTGCCCCGCGACCAGGCACACATACGGACAGTCCTGCACGAGGCCTGGGAAATCGCGCTGACCGAACGCCTGGAGATCGCCTGTTCCGGCGGCCGCGGAAGGACCGGGACGGCACTAGCCTGCCTCGCCATCATCGATGGGCTACCACCGGAACAGGCCGTTGCCTTCGTCCGGCACCATTATGACCCGCATGCCGTCGAGACGCCTTGGCAGAAGCGCTACGCCGCCCATTTCCGAATAACGCGGTGAGCCAGCTGAGCCCGGCATCGGCAACGCCCGCTATGCCCCGACGAGCCCGGCGATGTGGGTGGACTGGCAGTAGCGGCGCGGCTCAGGGGTGGTCTAGCGTGGCGGCCATGGGCGATGACGCGTCCATGCGGGTCTCGGATGACGACCGCGAGCAGGCTGTGCTGTTGCTTCGCGAGCATCTGCTGGCGGGCCGCTTGACGCTGGAGGAATTCTCCGAGCGGGTCGGGGCCGCCTTCGGGGCCCGCGTCGGCGGGGAACTGGCGCGGGCCCAGGAAGGCCTGCCTGCCCTCTCCTCCGGGGTCTCCGGTCCGCACCGTAAGCCGGCCCGCTTCACCGCGGCCGTGCTCGGCTATGCCGTACGGCGTGGGCGGCTGAGGTTGCACAAGTGGAGCCTCGCCGCCAGCGCCCTTGGCGATCTCGACTTCGATCTGCGCGAAGCCACCATCGACCAGCCACAGACCGCCGTGACCCTTCTCGTGGCCTTCGGCAATGCCGATATCTATGTCCCGGAGGGGGTCAGCGTCGAGGTTAGCGGGATGACCATCTTCGGTCACCGCCGGGAGTGGGGCCGCGACACCGCCCGCCCGGACGCTCCGGCCGTTTACATCCGGGTACTCGGCTGTTTCGGGACAGTGGACGTGTGGCGGGTGCCACACGATATGCAGGGCAGCTACAGCGAGATCTTCCACCAGCTCGAGGAACGCCAGCGTCAGCTTCCCGGGTGAAGCTCCCTCCCCGGCGCTGCGCACACCTCGTCCGGGGTCGGCACGAGGCCGGAGGGGTCCAGCCCTGCGGCTTCGATCGGCCTGAAAGATCAACGGCAGCGCTGGATAATGGTTCATCGCGCTCCAGCGCGAACCATTCCAGAATGCTCACCACCAGCGGGTAGACACGTCCGCTTCTGCCGCGTTCAGCTCGTTGTGGGAGGGTGAGCACCTGGCCGCCGGGGATGATGAAGTGATAGGGCCTCGGGTGCCTGACCTGGGTAAGTCCTGCGTCGAGTGCGGCCCGGAGCACGGCAGGTGGGCCGTCGTCAGGTAGACGGATGACGGTGCCGTTTCTGGCCCATATCTGGGGCCCGGCGGCCTGGCAGGCCTGTGGTTGTTTGCCGCCGGTGGCCACTTCTTCGCCGGTTGGTGAACCGCTGTCAGCTGATCATGGATGCCTTCCGCCGGCCTGTATCACAGGCTGGCTTGAATGATCTGAGCAGAGAGGGCAAGTAGCCAGCCCATGGAGGCGCCCAGGTAACTACTCATCGAGGAGGCTTGCGATGAGGGCAGCGATACACGAGTTCCCCAGCAGTCCCGTCTGGGCCGGTGCCCTGTTCGTCTCGGCGCTGCAACGCTGTGAGCAGCCCAGCGAGGACCAGATCCGGCAGGCCGTCGCTGAGGTCGTCCGCACCTTCGGCCCGGGTGGCTGCGCCGAACGCGTGGCGCAGGAATTTGGTGATCACCCCGACAGCGCGGTCAGCCGGATGCGCTGGGCCCGTACACGAGCCGCCGAGGTGTTCAGGGGACACGTACCAGAAGCTGCCTAACCCACGCACCCAGCTGGCCCCTTCCCGCATCCGGCCCATGATTAGGCCACCAGCTGCTCCCGCGGCCGCTCACCTGGGCCAACACCGCGCCAGGAGATCCCCGACTCACTGGCGAGACATAGCCCGGACTTCCGGCGGGGCAAACTAGTAGAGTGTCGCGCCTTATTCTTGTTTTAGGGTTGGGTATAGGTGGCGTAGTTTGACGCGCGCGTCGTCGGTGGTGAAGTGCCACTGAACTTGGCGCTGGTCGCTGTTGGTCTGGAGCGTTCCCGCTTTTTTGGACACCGAGTTAGGCTGCCAATTGACTGAGTTGCCTATACCCTAGTTCGTATTCCTCAGGTGTCAAGTACCCGAGCGTCGAATGCCTCCGCAGCGGATTATAGTAGTTGCTGATCCAGTCGGACGTCTCCTTCTCCAAGTTCGCCAGCGAGGGCCACGGGCGGGTATGGATCAGCTCTTTCTTGTACGTCGCGAAGAACGATTCCGATACGGCATTATCATAGCAGCTTCCTGTCCTTCCCAGGGACCTCCTGATGTTATTCACGGTGCAGTACTCGTCGAAGGCCGAAGATGTATATTGGCAGCCGCGGTCGGAATGAAAGATCACTCCCGGGGGCGGTTTACGGGTGGAGATGGCCATATCGAGGGCCGCCGTGACCAGGCTGGTCCGCATATGATCGGCGATGGCCCAGCCAATGAGTTTGCGTGAGTGCAGGTCGATGACGGTCGCGAGGTAAGCCCATCCGTCCCACGTTTTCACATACGTGATGTCGCCGCACCATTTCTCATCGGGGCGCCCAGCGGTGAAGTCCCGGCCGACCAGGTCCGGGGCGGGCACCGGCTTGTCCCCGCCGATGGTCGTCCGCTTCCAGGCCCGCGGGTGGCGCCCGCGCAGGCCAGCGGCCCGCATTAGCCGGTGCGCGCGCTTGTGGGACACCAGGTGCCCCAGCGCCGCCAGGCCCGCGCGCATCCGGCGCACCCCCGGATTGCCCCGGGCGTCTTCATAGATTTTCCTCATGACCGCGACCAGCGCCGAGTCGTCTTTGGACCGCTGGGACGGCTCCGCGCCCCGCCACGCATAATAACCGGAACGCGAGACCCCGAGCCAGGCGCACATGAAGGACACCGGGTAATCACCCGAATCAGCCCAGCCCGCGATGGCAGCGAATCTCACTGACTGCCTTTCGCGAACCAGGTCGCTACTTTTTTTGCGAACTCCACCTGCATCCGCAGCTCAGCGATTGCGGACTTGTCATCCCGGGACTCCGCGCGCAGCCGCACCAGCTCGGCCCGCTCGGACTCGCCCAGCGGCACATCCGGGGACTTCCCGGATTCCGCGGCGTCTCGTGCCACCTTCACCCACTTGCCAAGAGTCATCTCGTGGACGCCGATATTGCGGGCGACCTCGGCAACCGGACGGCCACCGTCAAGGACGAAAGCTACCGATTGCGCCTTGTACTCCGGCGTATATGAGCGGCGTGTCGAACCCATTTCTCACGCTCCCGACGAATCGGGCAGCTAAGCCGGGTGTCCACCGAAGCGGGTACGGTCCAGTCTGCTGCTGCCAGGCAGCGAGTTCGGCGTTGAGCAGGGCGGGCGCGTCGATGCGGCGGTCCAGGCACTGGCGGGTCAGTGCGGACAGTTCGATCTCGGCGATGTTAAGCCACGACCCGTGCCTGGGGGTGTGGTGGATCTCCAGGCGCTGTGCCAGCGCGAACGCCGTCTCGGGGTCGAAGGCCTCGTAGAGTGACCCGATGCCGTGGGTATTGAGGTTGTCCATGACCAGCACCACGGTCTCGGCCTCGGGGTAGTCGCAGGTGAGCATCCGCTTGACCTGGCGGGCCCAGTCAACCTTGGTGCGACGGGGCTGGGCATCCACGCGCCGCCAGCCGCGCAGCGGTTCGGCCCAGCAGAAGATCGAGCAGGTTCCGGCCCGGACATACTCGCTGTCGATAAGACGGTCACGGCCGGGCCGGGCGGGGACCGGATCACGGACATGGCCGAGCAGCTGGTACGGCTTCTCGTCCATGCACACCATCGGATGCGCTGGGTCATATGGCCGGGCGTAGACCGCCAAGACGTCCTCCATCCGCGCTGCGAACTCCGCATTCGCGCGTGGTGGAATGGTCCAGCACTTCTTCAGGTGAGGGCGAAGTTCGGTTTTTTTAAAACTCGGCCGATGGTGGAGTGGTCCAGGTCCGGCAGGTCCTCGATGAGTGCGACGTGCTTCTCCAGCAGTCGCAGCGACCACCGCGAACGCCCCGCCGGCGGCTGCGAGCACGCCAGCGCGATCAGCCTGGCCTCGACCTCACCGGTCACCGGCGAGGGCACCGGCGGGAACTCGCGTTCTTTCCGCCCGATCGTGGCCCAGGCATCGCCATCGGTCTCGGCGAACCGCTTCGAGACCAAGCGCACCGTCTCACACGAGACTCCGACTCGATCCGCGATTACCGCCCTCGGATCGACCCCGCCCACCGATGTGTCCAGCGCGAGCAGTAACCGCGCCCGCCTGATCATCGACGCGCTGCGGACTCCTGTCGTAGTCACCCGCACCAGCGCCTCACGATCCTCAACGCTTAGCGCAACTGGATACTTCTTCTGCGACGGCATGACAGTCCTGTCTGGCAGAGGGGAAGAGAGGAAGAACCTGCCACCCCCACACTCCACCAAACAGAACCAAAGTTAGCAACGACACTCTACTAGTAGAGTGTCGCGCCTTATTCTTGTTTTAGGGTTGGGTATAGGTGGCGTAGTTTGACGCGCGCGTCGTCGGTGGTGAAGTGCCACTGAACTTGGCGCTGGTCGCTGTTGGTCTGCTGCTGCCAGGCAGCGAGTTCGGCGTTGAGCAGGGCGGGCGCGTCGATGCGGCGGTCCAGGCACTGGCGGGTCAGTGCGGACAGTTCGATCTCGGCGATGTTAAGCCACGACCCGTGCCTGGGGGTGTGGTGGATCTCCAGGCGCTGTGCCAGCGCGAACGCCGTCTCGGGGTCGAAGGCCTCGTAGAGTGACCCGATGCCGTGGGTATTGAGGTTGTCCATGACCAGCACCACGGTCTCGGCCTCGGGGTAGTCGCAGGTGAGCATCCGCTTGACCTGGCGGGCCCAGTCGACCTTGGTGCGACGGGGCTGGGCATCCACGCGCCGCCAGCCGCGCAGCGGTTCGGCCCAGCAGAAGATCGAGCAGGTTCCGGCCCGGACATACTCGCTGTCGATAAGACGGTCACGGCCGGGCCGGGCGGGGACCGGATCACGGACATGGCCGAGCAGCTGGTACGGCTTCTCGTCCATGCACACCATCGGATGCGCTGGGTCATATGGCCGGGCGTAGACCGCCAAGACGTCCTCCATCCGCGCTGCGAACTCCGCATTCGCGCGTGGTGGAATGGTCCAGCACTTCTTCAGGTGAGGGCGAAGTTCCGTTTTTTTAAAACTCGGCCGATGGTGGAGTGGTCCAGGTCCGGCAGGTCCTCGATGAGTGCGACGTGCTTCTCCAGCAGTCGCAGCGACCACCGCGAACGCCCCGCCGGCGGCTGCGAGCACGCCAGCGCGATCAGCCTGGCCTCGACCTCACCGGTCACCGGCGAGGGCACCGGCGGGAACTCGCGTTCTTTCCGCCCGATCGTGGCCCAGGCATCGCCATCGGTCTCGGCGAACCGCTTCGAGACCAAGGTAACCAGTCAGGGGTGCGTGGTTAGTTGATCATGCTGGGTGGGGTGGCATCCAGCAGTTGCCGTTGAGGGCGTCGCGGATGGCGGCGAGGGGGTGGTGGCCGTGGCTGCGGGCGGTGGTGAGGTAGGAGCGGATGCGGCAGTGGCGCTGCAGGGTTGCCAGGGTGCGCCAGCAGCCGCTGATTTTGGCGGCGAGCTTGTAGCCGCGGACGGCGTTCTCCGATCCGTTGTTCGTGGCGGGCACGTCGAAGCGGGTGGCGAATAGCCAGACCTGGCTGGCCTTGCGTTTGAGCCGCCGGGCCAGGATCAGCCCTGGGTGATTGCCCTTGTGCCAGGGCCGGGATAGGTTCACCGAGATCCCGTAGGCGATGGCCTGGTCGTAGCTGTGGCGCAGCCGGGCCAGGAGCGCGGGGTCGAGGCTGGCGCGGCTGGCAGCGCGGCCGGTCCTGACGGCGGCGGCGGCCTCGCGGAGGGCGTCGCCGGCCTGCTGGGTCCAGATCTGGGATTCCGGGCCGGTCGCGCAGGCGTCGTCAAGGTACCTATACAGGTGGGCCAGGCACTGCTGGACGCCGGCCAGCGTGGTGTCGTAGCTGAGGTAGCCGCCGTAGTCGTCGCGGACCAGGACCCCGCGGTAGCGGTCCAGGATCCCGAACCCGGTGATCGCCGCCTTGGTGCGGTTCCCGGCTGCGCCGTACCAGATCAGGTCCGGCCCGCCGCCGGTATAGGCCCGCGTGGTCCGCACCGTATAGACGTGCGGGTTCCCGCAGCCTTCCGCGCTGGTGGCCGCCGAGGTGAGCGGGGCGGGGGTCTCGTCAGTCCCGGGTACTTCCGCCGCTTTCAGGCTGTCCTTGAGCGCGTCCTCGAACCCGGCGGCGGTTAACGCCGCGTCCAGGCGGACCAGGCACCGCGACACGAAACCCGTCGAGACCGGCGCCTTGAACAAGGCGCCCATCACGTCTGCGGCCCGCTCGATCCCGATCACGTCCGTGCTGGCCAGCAGCGTCGCCGCCGCCACCACGTCCGGGCCGTAGCAGACCGGGCCGCCGGTCACGCCCCGCGGCGGCGGAGCGGCCGTGACCTGCCCGCACCCGCAGGTGCGGCGCATCATCTGGTACTCCGTCACCCTCAGCGCCGCCGGCGGGATATCCACGACCTGCACGGCACAAGCGACCCGCCCGTCAGCGCCGGCCAGGCAGGCGCCGCACCCGCCGCAGGGACCCGGCTCAACGACCCGGGTCTCATCCGGGCGGGCGGCCCACGCCAGGCTCGCACCCGGATGGCCTTTCTGCCCGCCCTGCGCCCGGCCCGGCCGCGCCCGCCGTGCCTCCCGCTGGCCGGCCTTCTTCTTCGCCTTCGCCGCGGGGCTGTCCTGGCTCGGGGGCTGGGAGGAGTTCGAGGAGTCCCGGCCCGCCTGCCGGCGCAGCGCCGCCACCTCGGCCCGCAGCGTCCCAATCATCGCGGCCTGCTCCGCCACCACCGCCAGCAGCTCCGCGACCCGCGCCGTCAGTTCCGCGTTCCGGGCAGCAAGCTCCTCATACGACGGCTGCTCCGGATTCGGCACCCCCGAACCAAACCATGATCACAAACCGGGCACCAGCACCGACACACCGCAGATCAACTGGGGGCCTGACTGGTTACAGACCAAGCGCACCGTCTCACACGAGACTCCGACTCGATCCGCGATTACCGCCCTCGGATCGACCCCGCCCACCGATGTGTCCAGCGCGAGCAGTAACCGCGCCCGCCTGATCATCGACGCGCTGCGGACTCCTGTCGTAGTCACCCGCACCAGCGCCTCACGATCCTCAACGCTTAGCGCAACTGGATACTTCTTCTGCGACGGCATGACAGTCCTGTCTGGCAGAGGGGAAGAGAGGAAGAACCTGCCACCCCCACACTCCACCAAACAGAACCAAAGTTAGCAACGACACTCTACTAGGGCATCATCGACAGCCACAATTCACCGTCCATGAGCAAAGGCTCAACACCGCTTATCCGCGCCGACCTGTCGCGCCGCGCCGTGCCGGCCAGCACCACACCCGGCTTGACCAGCTGATCAAGCGCGACCACGGCGAGCACCTGCTCACAGGCGGCGAACTCTGACCATCGCATGCCCCCTGCCTACTCCCCGCCGCCGACAATCGCTTCAGCGCCAACAGCGGACACCAGTTCCGGGCTGCCCCGACGGCACACTCCCATGCCGCCGACTGGATGGGTCCTTTGGCCAGGCGACATTTTCCCGTCGGCCGCGAGCCGTCACTGTCACGGCTGCCGCCTGCCAGGTGGCCGATCATGGCATCGCCTGGCCGGGCGTTTGCCTGCTGGGGCCGGCGGATTCAGTGCGCGGTCAAGGACACGCCGTCGGCGGTGAAGCGGGCCTCGACGACGGCGGCCAGTTCCTGGGAACCGGATCAAGCGAGGGCGCATCGGGCTCCTCACCACCCCGGCTGGCTGCTCGCGCCATCGCCCGGTGCCCAGTAAAGCCAGACTGCGTGGTGCCGCCGAGGAGCCCGGCGTCGGCTATCTGCTCCACGCCGCGCAGCGACCCCCCGAGCGCGGCGGCGTAATCGCGGCCTTTCGCGATGGCGGCCTGGACAGCGGCGGCGCGCACACCTGGCCAGGCCAGATTGTCCCAGTTGACGTGCCAGGTCACCTCTTGCACGGTGATCTCCTCGCGGGCGGCCAGGATCCCGCCGAGCGCGTCCAGCTGGCCGAACGCCCGGACGCCGATCATGACCGCCACCGCCGCGGTCACCTGGCCGGTCGGCTGGTATCGCCCGGTGGCCTCATCGTGAGCGCGCTCCGGATACGTCGTCACCGACTGCGCCGACCAGGTCAGCGGCCGCCGCCCGGTGTCGGCATCAAGCGCCACCCCGCCCCGCGCCGCAAGATCGGTAGTAAGGCTTTCCAAGCCCGCGGCAGCCGCCCGTACCGCTTCTGCCTTCGACCCCTGCGACGACGCGATCGTGACAGCCACCAGGGCATAGTCGGGCGGCACCATCCGCCGCGCCTCACCCCGGACCGGCACCAACAGCCCGGCCGCATCGCTCACCGGCCCCTCCTGCCCTGGTCACCACCGGTTGCCGATTCATCGTCAGGGTAGGCGGCCCCCAACCTCAGCGGGGGACGAACCGGCACAGCCCCTGCGGCCACTCGCCCACGCGCAGAACGACCCGATCTATGCGGCCCAAGGAGGCAAGCAAGAACCCGCTAATCCCGGCCCTATCGGCGGCTCGGCGGGCGCAGCCTACGATCTGCTGCCCGCCGAACACTGCCTCGGCGGTGTGGAGGGTCCCACGTGCGTAATCGGGTGCCCGCTGACGCGGAAGCACAGAACGCAGGGCGTTCGTCACTCTTAATAGACCCCATGCCGCGAGGTAACTTCATGGACCTCCTCGCGATTGACCACGGATGCGGCAGGGTGGCGGTTCAGCCGCTTCTCCCGGCAAAAGCAGACGTAGGGGAAAGGAGTCGCTCAGCAACCATCGGCCGGAGGAAAGGAAGTCAGCAGCCTCCAGCTCGTCTTTCATCGCCGTTCAGGTGCCCGCGGAGGATGAGTCATGGTGGGCTACGACGTCGCGCGGTCACGCATGGGCGCAGTCCGCGGTCCGGCGAGCAGCGCGGCCACCCGGTCGGCGATCTGTTCCCGGCTAGCGCCACCGGCTGCTGCGCGGATCCGGTCGGACGCTTGTTCACCTAGCCGAGTCTGCAGTTCTTCGCGAAGCGCGGTGTAGCGCGGCGCGTCGTTACCGGCTGCCGGCGGCGCTGAGGGGTATGCGTCCGCAGCGGCCAGGAGGAGCGTCGCCTCCTGGCGATGACCGGTAGCTGCGTGCAACTCGGCCAGGATGCGCACGGTGGCCCACAGCTGCGGCCACGCCCGCGCCCTTCGCAACTCCGGTAGCAGCGACCCTGCGAGCCGGGCCGCCTGGTCGTGATGCTCGGTGCGGACCAGGGCAGCCAGCAGAGCGACGCGAGCGACCTGGCTCACTTGCGCGCAGCCGATCGAGGCCGCCTCGCCGGCCGCCTCGGTGAGCAGATCGATGCCCTGATCGGGCTGGCCCACTGCTGCCTCACCGGCGGCGAAAAGCGCGAACGCGTGCACTGGTGCCGACCCGGCGGTCTCTGCCAGCATCAGCGCCAGCCGGCCCTCCTCTCTGGCCAGGCCGAGGTTGCCGGCGTACCGCGCCAGCAGCGCCAGGCCACTGTGCCCCTCCGTGCGGAGCGCGAGAGGCAGGTCCTGCAGGCCGACGATGGCCTGCCAGTGCCGGCACGACGTGTCGTGATCGCCGGCGTAGACGGCCGACACACCGAGTGCCAGGTGCGTGAGATACAGCTCGGCCGGGCGGGATGCGGCGGTGGCGGCGGCACGAGCGAGTTCTGCGCTGTGTTCCAGGTCGCCGCGAAGCGCCAGTGCCACTGCGGCCGCGGCAACACCCAACGTCATCTTGGGTGCGTCCCGGTGCAGGCACCGTTCACCGACCTCAATAGTCAGCTCGGCCAGTTCCGGCCGGGGTATCCAGTGCACGCATTGCCCGAGCGCCCCGGTGATCGAAGCCGCGAGCTAGAGCTGGCCGGCACCGAGTGCCCAGCGCAGCGCCGACATGAAGTCACTGTGGCTGTGCAGCCGCTGGAGCGCGGCGGCGGCGGCAGGCCCGGTCCAGTCCGCGGCGGCCTGCCGAGTCAGGGTCGCGACCCATCTGGCGTGGGCCTGGCCGACCTGGTGCGTACGGCCGGACTCGGCCAGCATGCGGCTGGCCTGGGTCCGCACGACGGTGAGCATGCGGTAGCGCGGGCCGCCGGGGAGCTCTCGGGTGGCCACCAGCGACGAGGCGGCGAGCTCGGCGAGCATCTCGCCACAGCCAGCCCGGAAGCTGGTCCGTGCAGTCCGCTCGAGGCGACCGCTTACGCGGTGCGCCGCCAGGCGGGCGGGCGGTAGCGAGGCCTGCGCCGGGCCGGCAGATTGCGCCACCGGTTGAGGGTTCTGCCCGATGCCCGTCTTCTGGCTGGTCAGCCAGTCTGTGGTCAGCAACGGCATCTGAGAGCCGGCGGATCGGGCGGCTCGGAACGGAGACCGGCATGACCACCACAGCGATCGATCAGTCCAGGCTTGAGGCATTCCTGGGACAGGTGATCGGCGACGGCGGGGCGGCACTCAGCGTGCTGCTGACCCACCTCGGGGACAAGCTCGGGCTGTACGCGGCGATGGCCGACGGCAAGCCCGTCGATGCCACCGACCTGGCCAGGCGGACCGGCACCAACGAGCGCATGGTCCACGAGTGGCTGTGCAACCAAGCCACCGGAGGCTACGTCACCTACGACCGGGAAACCGGGCGGTTCTGGCTGCCGCCGGAGCAGGCGTTCGTGCTCGCCAACGAGTCCAGCCCGGCCCTGATGCAGGGCGGCTTCGACTCCGTCGCCGCGGCGTACCAGAGCATCGGCAAGGAACTCAGCGCGTTCCGTACCGGCACCGGCCTGACCTGGGGCGACCACCACCCAACCCTGTTCGGGGCCATCGAGCGGTTCTTCCGTCCGGGGTACCAGGCGCACCTGGTGCAGGAGTGGATCCCGGCGATGGACGGAGTCCACGAGAAACTGACCGCCGGGGCGCGCGTCGCCGACGTCGGCTGCGGCTACGGTGCATCGACGGTGATCTTGGCAAGCGCCTACCCGGACTCCACCTTTACCGGCTACGACTACCACGAGCCGTCGGTGCGGTCGGCACGCGAGCGGGCCAGCCAGGCTAGGGTCAGCGACCGGGTGAGCTTCCAGGTGGCCAACGCCACCGATATCACCGGCCCCTATGACCTGATCGCCTTCTTCGACTGCTGGCACGACACCGCCGACCCGCTCGGTGTCGCCACGGCGGCCCGGCAGGCGCTGGCCGATGCCGGGTCGGTGCTGCTCGTCGAGCCGGCCGCAGGCGACCGGATCGAGGACAACCTGCACCTGTTCGGCCGGATGTTCTACGGCGCCTCGGCCCTCATGTGCGTCCCGTGCTCGGTCAGCGACGGCGGCCCCGGCCTCGGCGCGCAAGCCGGCGAGGCACGCACCCGCGAACTGTTCGTCAAGGCAGGCTTCGGCACCTTCCGCCGTGTCGCGCAGACCCCAGTGAACGCGGTCTACCAGGCCAGCGCCTAGGCGAACGCCACGCTGGGCTGGTCTTCCCGCCAGAGAGACCAGCCCAGCCCGCGACGTGACAAAGCACGATCAGGCAGGAAGACCAAGACCGAGGTTTATCACGGCGCCAGCTTCAACCGCGGCGCTCGCGCACCCGGCACACCCGCGATCGGGCCGGTTGTCGTGCTGGGCGCCACCGGGCAGGTCGGCCGGCACGTCGTGACTGGACTCGCGCAGCGGGGTCAGGAATTCACCGCGGCCGGGACTGTCCGGTTTGACGGCGCCGACATCGCACGGGCTCTGGCCTGCAACGGCGCCCGCATTGACGGTCAGGACACCGATGGCGTCGCACTACGCGCTGGCAGCATCTAGGTCAGCAGCATCTACCTCACCCAATTCACAGCCGCGGGAAAGATATGGCTGAGATCAGCGCGTGTCCGGGGCTCGGTCTACCTGGCGCCGAAACGCGCGGCCACCGCCGTCACGGGACTGGGCGCAGCCCATGCGCAGATCGCGGGCACTTTGCCTTGGCTCCCTGCCGAGCAAGTTGATGGCGAGGTGAACCTGGGCGGCGCAGCAGCCAGCGGGCTAGCCGACGACTGGGGTGCCGGGCGGGACAACGGCTTCTGGCCGGCCGGAGGGCGCCTTCACCTCGACGGATTCACCTACGGCCGTTTCACGGGCTCCCAGCTTGCCAGCGTGGAACAGCGGTTGGCTTGGATTCGCGGCCAGTTCCCGGCGGGGGCAAAGCCCGGCGTCCCGCCCTTTGCAACCCAGCCGTATGAGCGAGCTGGCGGCCATCTACCGGCAGGCCGGGCAAGACACCGAGGCTCGTAAGGTCGCGATAGCCAGGCGTTCGGACCTGCGCAAATTCGGCGAACTCCGGCTGCACCGCAAGGCCGGCGACTGGCTACTCGATAAGTCCATCAAGTACGGCTACCAGACCTGGCGGGCGATCGTCGGCCTTGTCATCCTCTACGCCGCAGTCTGGGGAGCGTCCTACTTCGCCCAACGGCACGGTCTCATGGTGGCGGTCGGGAACATCACCGGCCTGCACCCCAGTCCCCGTCGCGGCCGGGTGCACGAGAAATTACCCGTGCTTCTACCCTGCGGGGTACGCGATCGACGTCGTAATCCCGATCATCAACGTCCACCAGGCCGACTTCTGGGGCCCGAACGGGAACGTGCCATGGGGCTGGGCCTGGGTCGCCGACACCTGGGCCGCGACCGGGCTTGGCTGGGCACTGGCCACGCTCCTTTTCGCCGGCTACACCGGGCTGGCCCGCCGCCAGTGACACGCCTTCAGCCAGCAAAAAGGCCACGCCCATCAGGCGCCCTGCGCCAGACGCGCGCCACTCCCACCGCGACATGGACCGTCTGTAATTGGCCGTGACTTGACGAAGCAGTCGCCGAGCTGGGATTCCCCTCAAACCGTGGAGACTTCGGTTGTGGTGATCTTGGTCAGAGGGGTGCTCGCCTGCTTGTGCCCGCGCCCGGCGGGGGCAGGCTGGGCCTGCCCGCTTTACCTGCCTCCAGGGGCCGCAGAGGTCTCCGGGGTCAAGGGCGGCCGCAGGACGTCGCGCGCAGCGCGATGCGCAGCACCCTTGAGGCCGGAGGGGCGGCCCCGTACCCTCAGCGGGCACGAGCAGGCGAGCGGCGGCGCAGCCGCCTCCGTTGTGCGGCCCGCGCAGCGGGCCCGCCGCGCTCACGCGGCGTCCTTTCCCGCCAGGGCCAGCTCGTAATCCGCCGGGGAGCGCATGCCCAGCGACGAGTGCCTGCGGTCGTGGTTGTATTCCTCGATCCACGCCGCGATCCTGGCCCGCGCCGCCGCCTTGGTGGCGAAGGTCTCCAGGGAACGCAGCTCGAATTCCAGGGTGGAATGCCACGATTCGATGACGGCGCTGCCCAGCGCCGACCCCGGCCTGCCCATGGACTGCCGGATGCCCAGCCGGCCGCACGCCTGGCGGAACAGGCCCGCTGTGTACTCGCTGCCCTGATCGGTGTGCATGATCACGCCGGGCACCGCGCCGCCGCGCACCGCCACCGCCATGGCCAGCGCCCCGCAGGCCAGCTCCGCGTCGTGATGCTCGCCCAGGCTGAACCCGGGCAGGCGCCGTGAGGCCATGTCCAGGACCGAGGCCAGGTGGAGCTTGCCCTCACCCGCCGGGATCTCGGTGCCGTCGCCGTACCACTTGCGGTTGATCTTCTTCGCGGGGAAATCCCGCTTCACCAGGTCCGGTGCCCGCCAGCGCCCCCGGCCCGGCCGGGTGGTGCCCCGGCGCCTGCGCTTCGGCCGGGCGGCCAGGCCCAGCTCGCGCATGAGCCCCGCGACGGTGTTCTCGCTGACTCTCCAGCCGGCGTTTTTGAGGCCTGCGGTGATCCGCGGCGATCCGTACTTGCCCTCATGCAGCCGGAACAGCCGCGCGACCTCGGCTTTGAGCCGCGCCCGGCGGGCCGCACGCGGCGGCAACCGCCTGCCTGCCCACCCACAGAACCAGGCCTGGCTGACTCCCAGCGCCCGGCAGGACACCGCCTGCGGGATGCCGTGCTGTGCCCTCTGGGAGGCGATGAACGCGGCCACGGCTACCGGCCCATCGCATCGGAAACCCAGAGGGCCACGCTGCGTTTGAGCACGTCGCACCTCATCGCGAGCTCGGCGTTTTCCTTACGCAGCCGGGCCAGCTCAGCCCGCTCGTCCTCGCTGACCACCCCGTCACCACCCTGCCGGCGGCGCCCTACCAGCGTTCACCCAGTTGCCCTAGCGTCCCGTCATGGA
>CAWINT010000001.1:0-295336 GCA_963837515.1 uncultured Actinomycetes bacterium | reverse complement strand
AAAGACCAGCGATGCGCCGATGCCCTCGAGCACCGACCACCCGAGGGCGAGCACAGCTACTGACTGGGACAGCGCGGTCAGCGCCGAGCCGCAGGCGTAGATGATCAGCCCGATGACGAACGCGCGACGGCGGCCGATCATGTCGCCGATCTTGGCCCCGGTGAGGATGAGCATGGCCATGACCAGGCAATAGAGGGTGATGACCGCCTGGATGGTGGTGACCGTGGTGTGGAAGTCGTGGACCAGTGCGCTGATCGAGACGTTCATCACAGACTGATCCAGCACCATAAGGAACTGCGCCGTCGCCAAGGCGACGAGCGCCAGCCAGCCCTTGTTCGCCGTGGCGACGTTCACGATCCTCCTCCTCGGCCAGTCCTATGACTGCATCACCTGGCTAGCATTGCCGATGTCCACCGCCAGCCTTCAACCAGCTCGTTAACGCGGCCATCGGTGGGCCAGGGCCCACCCGCGCGCGAAACCTATGTATGTACCCAGCTCGACGCGGTTGACTTCATAAGCAGCGCCTTCCGGTTTGCCACCTATGCCCTGCTGTGAGTTTCCCCTTTCTCGGTGTTGTCACCACAGCCGTTGACAGCGACATCAAGGAGAACAATCATCAGCCCGGCTCGGACTGGACCCACAGGCGGCCAAAGAGATGAATGGGCTCATCCAGTCCGGGCACCAGGCGTGGGCTGGCGGGCTAGATCACAGCTGCAGCCCTGGGCGGGACGAGGTAAGCGACGATGAGCGCGGCCGGGAAGAAGAACAGGCTAAAGATAAAGTACCCGATGAAGCTGTGGCCCTTCCGGCCAGCGACACGGGCGGGCCAGAACGCAATCGCGATCCAGATGACAACACACAGAATCCACAAGATCAACATGACGCTTTCTCTCCGCGTTCGTCCGAACGCTTATGGTTGCTGCCTGACAGCAGCGGCGGCACCCGGGGGGTCACTCGCAGAGCAACCTCCGATTCCACTGCCATCCTGCCCAGGCAAGGTGGTAAGGCTGCAGGGACGAAAGGCACCGATGTGCAGGCCGAAGGAATAGATAATGGCGGCCAGCGGTGACGCGATGCCGCAAGGGTTAAGGCCGTTGCCCGGCCTAGCGGAAGCGCCCGGCCACCTTCTGGTCAGCGCGGCGAAATGCGTCCGGCCGCCCCGGCAGGCACCCGGCTGAGTGGAGACCGGCCCGGCCCATCGCCCGTCCCGGTCGCCCAGCCGGTCAACGCCTGATCTGTGGTCATCAGCCGCGCCGGGGTATCCCGGGCGGGCTGACGGCCGGCGAGCGGCGGATGAGGCGCCGTTCGGGTATCTCGGCCAGCCCGGCCGGGCCAGCGGCCTCTGCTGGCGGGGTGAGCCGGGGACCGTAGCGCTTGGCCAGCGGGTCGGCACTCAGTCCGTGGGCGAGGACGCTGAGCAGGACGGTGAAGGCGATCACGGTGACGGCGGGTTTCGCCGCGGACCTGGCCAGGTCCTCCAGCGCGAGCAGCCCGAAGACGACCGACGCCAGGCCGCGCGGGCCGAACCAGCCCACAAACAGCACGGCGGGCCGGCCAAGCCGTGCGCCCGCCAGCGCGACCGCTACCGGCAGCATCCGGATCACCGTCAGGCTGAGCACCGCATACAGCACCGCCTGCCAGGTCAGGCTTTGCAGGGCCGGCACCACCGCGATCACCCCGAACATCAGCCAGACCAGCAGCGACAGCATGGTGCCGGTCTCTTCCACGAACGGGACCAGCTTCGCCGCCGGGCCGCCGGCGGCAGCGAAAGCCAGGCCGCCGGTGAACGCGGCGATGAACCCGTTGCCATGCAGCGCCACAGAGGTGGCGTAGCAGCACAGCGCCAGGCCCAGCACCGCGGCGCCGGCAAACCCCTCCGCCACCCAGCCGCGGTCACGGCCCATCCTGACCAGCCAGCCGCCGCCACCGCCGACCGCTCCCCCGATCAGCAGGCCGAGCGCCAGTTCGGCCACCGCCGACCCGGGCCCGGTGCTGGCAGTGTGCTCGGCGGTGGCCGCGCCGGCCAGGGCGACCAGCACGAACGGAGTGGCGATCCCGTCATTGAGCCCGCTCTCGACGTTGAGCAGCCGGCGGATCCTGGCCGGAACCGCCCGGTTGACCATCACGGCCGCGCCGAGGGCGGCATCGGTCGGCGCGAGCGCCGCGCCGACCAGCAGGGCCAGCCAGATGGTGTTTACCCCCGGCAGGGTGAACGCGACCAGCGTGCCCAGGCCGATGGTCAGCGGCAGCCCGATGCACAGCAGCCGCAAGCACAGCCCCAGGTCCGCCCGCAGCTGACGCAGGCCGACCCGGGAAGCGTCCGAGAACAGCACCAGCGCCAGCGTCACCTCGGCCAGCACCTTCACCACTTCCCGGCTGGGAGTGATCCCCAGCGGCGCCAGCGGGCCATGGGTCAGCAGCACGCCCGCGACGGTGAACACGATCGGCGCTGTCATGTCGAAGCTTTCCAGCCGGGCCGACAGCGTGCCCCACGCGAACACCAGCCCGGCGATGATCGCCAGATTCGCGACCGTCATGCTTTCACCTCCGGTGGGCGGTTACCGGGATGGCCTAGCGGCGCCCACCCCCGAAACAGTCCTGGTCTCAGGGTGATCGTCCCGATCAGGCCGTTTTTGAGCTTCACGCGGGAAACCGAAATCGATGGCGATGTGCCGTGGAAGCGAGCACAGACGATCGGCGGCCTTCCTCCGCATCCTCAGTGACCCTGCGCGTTCCAGGAGCGACCGGCCCACCGGTCGCCACCAGCCATGTCGGCGACAGCTATCTGCGACTATCGCTGGCCGCGGTGCACCTGGTCCAGAAGCCGGGCCGTTTCCACCTAGGTGAAACTGGCAGGCAGGTGATGCCGGACCGCCTGCCTGAGTGTGAGCCTGGCGGGTGATGGACCGCGGGCAAGCGCACGGTGCCGCCGTACCGGGCTGGTCACCGGGAACAGCGGGGAGAGGAAAGCGATGGCGAAGTCTGGCGCCGTCTTTATATGCATCGGGACGCACCCGCCGTGGTCACCAAGGACGACGCAGGGGCACAAGGCCGTCCAGGAACCGCCACCCAAGTCAGCTGACCGCTCGTACCAGACGGGCATGGCCATGTCCGGCCGCAGGCCCCGATACCGCCACCTTGGAGGACACATGAGAGCCGCATACCGGCCAGGCGCGCGCACCATGCTGCTGCTTCCGGCCGCCGCGCTGGTCCTGTCCGTGCTGGCCGGCGGGTGCAGCAGCAGCCCGCCGGCGTACTGCACCGCCGCCAGCCAGCTCAAGACCTCGGTGCACAACCTCGGCGATGTCAACGTGGCCAAGAACGGCCTCAGCGCGCTGCAGGCCGCGCTGGGCAAAGTCCAGACGAGCGCAAACACTTTCGCTGCCGATGCGAAGTCCGCGTACCCGTCGCAGACCACGGCACTGAAAAACTCGCTGTCCAGCCTGGAGACTGCGATCAATTCCGCGAAGGGCCAGACTCCGCTGACCGCGGCCGCGGCGGTCGTGCCAGCGGTCACCCAGGTGAAGACCTCGGCAAGCAATCTGCAGAACGCCGCCTCAGGCAAATGCCAGTAGCGAGTGCGCCGCGGATGAACAACCAGATGGTCACGGCCGTGCCACAGGCTAGCCCTGGGCGATGTCACGCCGCACGCCGCAGTCTGTGATCAGGAGCGATCAGAAAGGAGCGCCCGATGGCGAAATGGAACTTCGTGGCAATGGGCCAGGTGGGCCTGACCGGCTGGACCAAGACCGTCGCACAGCCCGTCGCCCATTCGATCGCCCGCAGGACCGGACGGCCAGAAGCGCAGATTCTCTCGCTCATCGGCGCGGCGTTCCTTGCGATGGCACTCGTCAACTTCCTCCGCGAA
Organism: uncultured Actinomycetes bacterium; assembly: GCA_963837515.1. Lineage (GTDB taxonomy): Bacteria > Actinomycetota > Actinomycetes > Streptosporangiales > Streptosporangiaceae > RYN-230. The sequence continues at coordinate 291,468 of CAWINT010000001.1, read as the reverse complement.
GTCGATGCCGTCATCGCAGCCGGGCGAACCCGGCCCTCAGCCAGCCCATGACCTTCCACCACGGACCCGGAAGGCTTCGAGAGCGGCTGCGCCTCCGTTGTTAACCCGCGGGTCCACGCACGTGACAGATCTATGCCAGAACATGCAGTCACCGACCCGATGCAGGTCTGCCTTGAGCAACGCGAGCCGTACCGGCGTTTCAGCCCGACCTTCGCCTCCTCACCTGGATCCGCCCCGGGAATGCAGGCAACCAGGCTGGGCTCACCGGCGGCAACTACGCCCGGATCGCGGTGTTCCTGGCCGCTGCGCTGTTCCTGGTGGTCAGCTGGTTCAAGCTGAACGGGGTGCGCTACGCCCTGACCGCGTACGGCCCCGTACTGCTGATCCTCTCGATCGTGCTGACCTTGCGGCAGCCAGGCTGCCGAACTGAGGGGCTCGCCGTGCCCGTAGACCCGAATGCGCAGGACCAGCCGGCGCCCTTGCCGGCTGACGGCAATCCCGCTGGGTATTCCTCGCCCCCGCGAATCGGTGGATCGGTACCCCGGCCACGCCTGGCAGCCTGGCGAGCAGAAGTCGGGAGTCTGATTCACGCCATCGGTCATAGTGACGACGCGGCCGTGGAGCAGGCGGTTCTCCGGCTGAGCCAGTCCCGTCGGCTCTTCGCTCCGCTCGCTTTTGCTGTGGGCGCCATCGTGATGCTGTTCGACGGGGTGAAGCTGCTCATCACCAACTGGCGGCTCACCCTGATACAGGTACTCCCGGCGATGTGGATCTGGCTTGCGCTGCTCGACCTGAAGGCCCATGTGCTTCACGGGAACTCCTTCCATGTGCTGCGCGGGCCGGTCGTGGTGCCGGTCGTGCTCGCTGTCGCCGCGATCACTGCGGCGAGCTTCTTCCTCAACGCCGTCTTCGCATTTGCCATCGCCGAGCTGGGACCTCCGATGATCGGGCCCGCGTTCACCCGGGCCCGGTCCAGCCTCGCCGTGATCCTGGGATGGGGCGCAGCGGTCGGGGTCTGCCTCGGCGTGTCAACGGTGGTCCTCGTCCGCTGGGGGCAGTGGTGGTTCGCGATCTCCCTGAGTGTCCTCATCGCCGTGATGATGGTCTGCTATGTCGCCGTGCCGGCCCGGCTCATCGGCGTGCAGACCACGAATTCGAAACGGGACAAGCTCACCCTTACCGCCGTGGGCGGGGCGGTTGGAGCGGTGGTCTGCACCCCGCCCTATGTCCTGGGCCGCATCGGGCTGCTCATGCTCAGCTCACGAGTACTGTTCATCCCGGGCATCATCGTCATGGCCCTTGGCGTGACATTGGAGGCCGGTACCACAAGCGCAGTCAAGGCGGTCAAGATGAGCGCCAAGCTGCTGCCCGGCCATCAGCAAGCAGCCGGCGAGCGAGCACTTCCCAGCGATCCCCCCCACCGTGAAGGCGGCTAACGCTTTCCTGAACAGAGCACATCGGCCTCCAGGGCGGATGCCCTGGCCACGAGCCGGGAGCTATGCGCCCAACACCTGATCCGCCTAATTCTGTATCCGGCGGCCGGCCGGTGCGGTGCCAGCGGCTCCACCCAGATCAGTCATTCTGCCTTTGGTCTCGGAAAGACCGCTGACCCGACCGTTCGCCGGCCAAGCGGTCGCGGGATTTCAGGCGCTCGGTCGTTTCAGCGACTTCGGCAGCGGCGGCCGCGTGGACGCCTTTGTCGGCCGGCACCTCCGCGAATGGACGCAGGCCGCAAACTACGTCATGGAGGACCTTCGGCCCTATGAAGCTGGGCAGATAGCGTCCTACGGTCCGTACGGCGGGGAAATCCGTCGCCGTTCCAAACAGCGGATAGTGCCTGAGCGGCTAGTGAAGTCGCACTTACCTGGCAGGCGCCCTAAGCCGATCGAGGGAGATCACGATGCCACGCATGTTGCGACGCGCAGCCGTCCTGGGAGCCACCGCCCATGTGGCGTCCAACCGCGGCCAGGCGAGGGCTGAGGCTGCCCAGCCGCAGGACGCGCCCGCTGCGCCGCCGGCGCCCGTCCCAGACGTTGCCCCGGCCGCAGCGCAAGCTGCGGACCCCTACGGGGACCTGATGAAGCTGAAGGAACTCCTCGACGCCGGTGCCTTGACGCAGGCGGAATTCGATACGCAGAAGCAGAAGATTCTCGGCACCTGACCACCCGCATTGCATCCCGAGTCCGGGCTGCCTGCTCGGCAAGCACAAAGGAGCTTATGCATGCCCATCGGGCCCGTGCAACTACTGGTCGTCCGCTTCGACAAGCCGGACTTCTCCGGGGCGATCCTTGACGAGCTCAACCGGCTCCGGGAGAACGAAGTGATCCGCCTCATCGACGCTCTCGCCGTGCGGAAGAACCTGGATGGCAGTTTGACCGCGCTGCAGTGGAGCGACCTGTCGATCGAGGAGGCGGAAGACCTGGGCGCCACCGTCGGTGCCCTGCTCGGCCTCGGGGTCGGCGGCGAGGCCGGCATGGAGGCTGGAGCTGTCGCCGGGATGGAGGCCGGGGCCGACGGCCACCTGATCGACGAGTCCGAGGTGTGGGACGTCTCAGCCTCCATCGAGCCCGGCAGCGCGGCGGCTATCGCGCTGATCGAGCACGTCTGGGCCGGGCCGCTGCGCGCAGCAATCGCGAAGGCGGGCGGGGTCGCCGTCAGCGACGAGTGGGTCCACCCCCTCGACCTCGTCGAGATCGGGCTGATCGCCGCCGACGAGCTGTGATCCGGACCGGGCCGGGGCACCCGCATGGTTCACCGTAGGATTCGCAACCCATCGGCTAGCGAATAACCCTTCCCGCACGGACTGGGCCGGCATCCGATGCCCGGCTGCACCGTGGTGGCCGCCGGATGCCCGATTCTCATCCATCGACCTCGAGGCCCTGCAGCCGCTAGGACCTTGAGCTCCTCGTGCTACGGCACGAGGCCCGCCGTTCTGCGCCGTACCCGTCCCGTCCACGTGAGGGCTGGGCCGACCGCGCGGTCCTCGCCGCGCTGATCCGGCTCCTGCCCCGGAATCTGCGGACTCAGTGGCCGAGTCCGCCCGCTGTGATGACTGCGCCGACCTCGCAGAGTGGACCGGCCACCGGGTCAGCGCCTCCACGATCCGCCGGGCCCTCAGGGCAGCTGCTATTACCGCTTGTACTCACCGGACTCGCAGCGCGACTCCGGCACAGAGCAAGCCGCGCGGCGGTGCGTCGCCATCGGCTAGAGCCTGGCTTCGGCGGCGTCAAAGCCCTGAGTGGGGCAACCTGACGGCTGGCCGTCGGCCAAGTCCCCGTGCGCCGCCGCGCGCCCGGTTCCTCGCGTGGCGCGCCGGCAGGCGCACAGGCTGCGCCACGGCGCAATCGTGCGCCTGAGCGGCGCAGCACACCAGCGGGCAGCGCCGGGCTGACAACCATCGGCGCGACGCGCCGGGCCCGCGCGCCGACCCTGCCGTCAGCGACCGCGCGGCCATGGCCAGCGGGCGCGACTCCCGGGAATGACCGGACCGGCAGGACGGCTAGCTCGACGGGACCACTTGCAAATGCGGCAACAGTCACGGACGAAAATGGCCCTCCAGGAGAGCCGGGTGGTGACCAGGTGGCAAGAGTCACAGGACCGATGAGGCGGAGGATTTGCGCAGGTCACAGGCTGGCCAGCGCCGGTTCAGCGCCTGGGAGCCGACGTCGGGCCAGCAGCCGCCAGCCGGGGAAATATCCGAGCCGAACACACGTACGGCGGCCCACCCGGCCGCCGTTGCTGTACTTTCCTGCTGTATCCGCTGTTCGATTAGTTCGAATTTCGCTTCTGACCAGGTGGAGCTAAGCGGGCTCGAACCGCTGACCTCTTGGATGCCATCCAGTGGCAAGACGTCCACCGCAGTCCATCTGTGCAGGTCACCGTCCCAGGACGTCCGCACGAGTCCCCCGGAATCCAGGCCTGTTGCGGTACTTTCGTGCTGTACCACTCTGCCAGTGGAGTACGCACAGCAGCAAGAAATAACCAGCCAGGCACCCGCGTAATTCTTACCGCGCCGGTTAATTGATTACCTGCCGTAGATCTCGCTGCGGTGCCCCGCGTCGAGCACCAGCACGATCAACTCGCCCTCATCGATCGTGTAGACCACCCTGTAGTCGCCGACCCTGATCCGCAGCACGCCGTGGGCACCCGTGATCATCTTCGCTGCGGCCGGGCGCGGATCGGCAGCGAGGGCATCAACTGCCTCGCCGATCCTGCGGCGTACCGGCTTGTCCAGGGCCAGGAACGCCTTCCGGGCACGCGGCCGCCACTCGATCCGGTACCTCACCGCGGCTACAGCCCGGCCTCAGCCTTGACCTGCTCCCACGGAATAGACTCGCCAGGCTCGGCGAGCGCCTGCCGGGCCGCCGCAGCGTCCGCCAGGTCCTCCAGCAGCTCGCGGGCATCCTCCTCGCTCATGCCCTCCAGCGCCTCGGCGAACTCGGCTGGGACGATGGCAGCCAGCCGCTCCCCGCGCTCGGTGAGATACACCACGTGCCCGCGCGCGGCATCACGGGCCGCACCGGCTACTCCCGGCGTCCCATCCACTGGCAGCTCGCTCATAGCCTCAGCCTACCCAGAGAGAACCGGGGCCGGGCCGCGGCGAAGCAAGCTACTGACGGTTCGGTTCACGCGACCTACCTGCCCAGCACGGCCAGGGCCGCACCCAGCACCGCTAGGCAGCACCGACTGCAGATGAGCCTCTTCCCGCCTCGGCCCGCATCCATAGCTGCCCTCGTCCGGCGACCGGATCAAGCGTCGGCCAGTCCTCAGCTCCCTCATCAACGAATACCAGCGAGCGGCGTGAAAGACCAGGTCAAGGCTGGTGGCACAGTCTTGGCACCCCACAGGGCGGACCGGGCCCTGCTCGCGACCCTGCTCAGCGTGATACCCAAAGCGCGGCGGAACGGGCTGCGGCTGCTGGTCACCCCCGACACGATCTTGCGCTGGCACCGCGACATCGCCCGCCGCCGCCGGGCGGCGCGGTCCAGGCGCGGCAAGACCGGCCGGCCGGCGACCCGCCGGAACATCAGGGTCCTGGTCCTCCGGCTGGCCCAACCCTTGTCGCCTGTCCAGTTCTGCGGGTCGAGTGCCGCGAGGATACCGGATTCGCCAAGGCAGTGATTATCATGGCGGCTCCCAGGAAGCGGATCAGAAATCCACGCCAGGCGCCCGTCAATTGTGCAGGCGGCCTGGACGTTCATTCCGGTGGTCTTGTGCTTCCCGGAGTACAGCTCCGGGTGAGCGGCCCATGACCAGCACGGAAGCAGCGTGCCGTCCACGATGTAACAGGTTCTGGAGTCGAGCTCATCAGCGGTGGGGACGAAGTCAAGCAGCACGTTCATGAGCAGCGGGGTAATTGCCGGGATGGCCCGGCTGACCGTGGGCTGCGAGACGCCGTAAGCCTCGGCGATTTCGGCCTGGACCCGGTTCCTGCGCATGTACGTCAAGGTTGCCGTGAGCGCATTGCTCAATCCCAGTATCGGTGGCCATCTGCGTATCCCCGGCGCAAGCTTCCGGGCTTCGATCCTGGTGCACAACTCCGCGATCTCGGCTCTGGTGAATCCCGTGGTATTATACATGCGCGGCCTGTTCTTCCGGGAGAATGACTTTGGTAAGCCAATCCTTCCGGGAAACAGGCCGCCTTTCACGTAGGCGCGCTGCTATTGGTCAGATCTATTACTACCGGGACGCCGCTGAATAACCCTCATCAAGTGCGCCTTTTCCCACACCGCTCAAGACCACGGTCTTCAGCCAAGGCCCCGGTGGGCGGTTTGAAGCCTCCTCCCGCAAGGCGACTCCGAAGGGCCTACCTTCATCTCCCGCGCAGCACCGCGTCAAGGAACTCTGCCTACACGCAACTCCCCTCCACGTTCGTGACACACATCAACGAATATCACCTGGTCGCATGACGTGGACGAGGTTCTCGGCACCCACAGGCGATCGCCGGGAAACTCCACGAGAACACTATACATTCCTTCGACAGTAAGTTGACAAACCCTCCGAAACGGGCTTAGCTTACCCCTGAACAGACTCTCGACAAGATCTAGACAAGCCAGCATCAGCGGGCGGAGGGAGTAGACATGCGAGGGTTTAGGTATCTGGCCGCAGCGACGGCGATCACGGGCCTGCTGGCAGGCTCAGCCGTCACGGCGGCGTCTGCAGCAACGTCGCAGCGTGCGGGGGCTCAGGCCGCTGCGGGCGTGCACCTGCGGGGCGGAGCCACTGCGGTCACGACGGCACCCGGTGTTGCGCCGGTGCTGCTGAAGAACGGCATCGTGCCGCTCGCGACCTGGCCTGGCAGCCAGTCGGTGCGGTTCCTCAAGAGCGGCCCGGCGGTGCGGTTCGCGTTCCCGGTGACGGGGGGCCGGGTGACCCTGAGCCCGCTCGGCGGCACGGTCGATCACCGCGGCGGGATCTTGTTCATCAACCTGAAGAACGGCAAGAAGATCGAGGTCAGCCGGTTCACCATCGACCTGACCCACGCTGACCTGACCGGGATCGTGAACGGCAACCCTAAGGCACGCGTGCCGCTGTTCCGCCTTGACCTGTCGCATGCCAAGCTCGCGGCAGGCAAGCACATCGTCACCGCCAGGGGAATCGGCCTTAAGCTCACCTCGGCCGCAGCCAAGGCGCTCAACGCCACGCTGGGAACCAAGCTGTTCTCCGCCGGACTCAAACTGGGCACCGCAAAGACGCTGCTGCGGTTCTGAGGCCCGCAGACGGATCGCGGCGGGCTGGTGCAGCGGATCGCCACGTGCGTTCGCACAGCGCCAGCCCGCCGCCGGCCTGCACGGTGGCGCACTCCGCTGCCAAGCCCGGCAGGGAATCGTGACTGCCACCGCTTCCCCAGATCCAAGCGCGCTTGACAAGGGGGAGCGCGTTTGACCAGGAGCGAGAAGAGGAGTTCAGAGATGGCCCACTGCCACGCGGCCGTGGAGTCGCGGAGTTCAGCCACGGAGACGTTCGGGTACCTGGCGACCTTCAGCAATGCGGCGGAATGGGACGTGGGTGTGCTCGCCGGGGAGCAGCTGGATCCCGGCCCGGCTGGGGCGGGCACCCGCTTCCGGCTGCTGGTGCCGTTCCTGGGGGGGCGCATGCCCCTGACCTGCGAGGTCATCAGGTTCGTGCCGGACCGGGAGGTGCGCTCGCACGCCGCCAATAGCGTTCTGCGGTCCACGGACCCGATCGTGGTAACGGGCGCCGCGGATGACTCGACGGTCAGCTATGAGGCGGAGGTGCGGCTGCGGGGCCCGCTGCAGGTGGTCGACCCCATCCTGCGGCCAGGCTTCCGCGGCGCGGCAGAGCGGATGGCTGCCGGGCTGGCCCGAGCACTGTCCGGGCACCCGCCGGGTCCTGGCACCACGACGCCACCGGGCACACCGGTCCGGTCAGGCGCCGCGGCAAAGATAGCGGGGGGCACGCCGTGACCAGCTTGAGGACGGCGGTGGACGCCACCCTGGAGGCCTGCGTCGTCCCGGGCTTCTCCCGGATCGGCCTGGCCGCTCGGTCCCGGCTGCTGCCTGAGTTCACCGACGCCTACCCCGCCGCCGGGCGGACCATCATCATCACCGGAGCGACCTCCGGGATCGGGTACGCGGCAGCCGTTGCGCTGGCCCGGCGGGGCGCGGCGGTCCACTTCCTCGCCCGGGATCGCGGCCGGGCGGAGCGGGCGAGGCGCGGCATCGCCGCTGCGTCCGGCAGCGCGGCCATCAGTTACGGCCTGGCCGACCTGGAGGACCTCGATGCGGTCCGCGCCTTCGCCCACCAGTTCCGCGCCACCCATGACCGGCTCGACGTGCTCATTCATAACGCCGGCGTCGTCCATCCCGAGTTCCGCACCGACGGGGCCGGGACCGAGCTGACCATCCTCGGGCAGGTGGCCGCGCCGTTCCTGCTGACGACCCTGCTGATGCCCGCGCTGCTCGCCGCCGCCCCCTCCCGGGTGATCACCGTCTCCTCGGGCGGGATGTACACCCAGCGCCTCGACCTCGCCACCCTGCAGCTGCCCGCGTCACGCTACCGCAGTGTCACCGCGTACGCGCGGGCCAAGCGCGCCCAGGTGGCGCTGAGTCGGGAATGGGCGCGGCGGCTCGCCGGGACCGGCGTCGCCTTCCACGCCATGCACCCCGGCTGGGTCGACACCCCCGGGGTCGCCGCCGCGCTCCCGGGGTTCCACCGCATCACCCGGCCGATCCTGCTCTCACCCGAGCAGGGGGCCGACACGATCGTCTGGCTGGCCACCGCGCCTCACACGCGGCTGGGCAGCGGCCGGTTCTGGCACGACCGGCGCGCCCGGCCCGAACACCCGCTGCCGTGGACGCGCGAGAAAGACCCCGCCGCCGCACGCAAACTCTGGGACCACCTAGCCGCGGGGACCGCCACGGACTCACCAGGGCTGGCACAGGCAGGGCGGGACAGCGCAGCTGATGAGCAGGACATCCCTGCGACGGGACAACGATGACCGAGCAGCAGCCGTATGAGGTGGTGGACCGCCGGGACGGGTTCGAGCTACGCCGCTACCCGGCGCACCTGGTGGCCGAAATCGAGGTGAACGACTCGTTTGATGAGGCACCCAGCCGTGCGTTCCGCCCACTGGCGGGGTTCATCAACGGCGCCAACCGGACGCGCCGCCAGATCGCGATGACCGCGCCGGTCACCCAGCAAGAGGCCAGCCCGGAAAAGATCGCCATGACGGCCCCGGTGATGCAGCAGGCCACCGGCCGGCCCGGCAGCTACCTGGTGCAGTTTGTGATGCCATCGCACTTCACCACCCAGACACTGCCGGCGCCCGACGATGCCCGGGTACGGACCCGGGAGATCCCGCAGCAGCTGGCGGCAGCGGTGCGGTTCTCCGGCCGGTGGACACGTAACGGGTTCGAGGAACGCGCGGCGGCGCTCCACCAGGCCGTCGTCGCGGCAGGCCTCCGCCCGGCCGGACCAGTGCGTTATGCCCGCTTCAACCCGCCCTGGACGCCTTGGCTCCTCCGCCGGAACGAGGTCGTGCAACCCATCGAGGAGTAACTGCGAGGCAGCCGCAGAGGTCCCGCGCCAAGGCCAAGCGGGCACGGCCAGCGCCCACGTGCCGTTGCAGGCAGCAAACCAGCCCGGGCCGGCGAAGCGGGACACATCGGATCAGGCGACGCTGAGGGATGGAGCGCAGGCTCGCCATCGCCGTCTTTTACACCTACACCGGGGCTCTAGCGGTGGTTTGTTAATTCGGGTTGTAGAGGTGCAGGCCATTGCCTGCCGCGACCGAGTTGATCAGGGCTTGCAGCTGTGGCGGCGGGGGCGCTTTCGACCATGACTGCCACCAGCGCTGCAGCGTGATGGAGGGATGAAGCCAGGCGCGGATCGCGCGTAATGCCTGCGGCCAGGACGGCGCTGCCGGCAGGTGCGGGGCGGTGGGTGGCCCCCCTCTCTCCGCGGGCGGGCCCGGTCCGCGGTCTCGCCGGCTGGTGCGACGTGACCGGATCGGCGAACCAGGCGTTCCAGCAGAAGCAGAACGCGCAGTTGACCAGGGTCTGGTGGCGGCGGATGGCGGTGTCGGAGCGGACCTGGAAGTCGGCCCAGCCGAGCTGGTCCTTGACTTGTTTGTAGCTCTGCTCGATCCAGTGCCGGATGCCGTAGATCCGCACGATCTCGGCCAGGCCCGCAGCCGGGTGCGGGCTGCCGGCCTCGCGCGGGCCGCCGGGGCGGGGCAGGTTGGTGACCAGGTACCAGGTGGCCTTCTCCGGCAAGGTGGCTGGGTCGGCGGTGGCGGCCACCAGGCGCCTGGCGCCGTCTGGCCCCCACCACCCCAGGACTGCGTCGGCGGCATACCAGATCTCGGTGTGCCCGTCGCGGAAGGCGCGGGGCACCGGCTGCCAGTCCCCGGGATCTTCCGGGCCGTTCCAGGCCAGGGCCCGGGCCGCATCCACGGGGGTGTGCGCGTCCGCACCGTAGGCCCAGGTGCCGCGGCGGGGCTTGAGGGCCATCACGTACGGCACCCCGGCGTCGGCGGGCTCGCCGCGGAACCCGTCCTGGTCCCCGTACCCACTGTCGGCGGCGACCGCCCGGAATGTGAACCCCGCCGCCCTGGCCTGCACCGCGAGGCTCGCGCCGATCTGCAGCTTGGTGCGGAACGCCGGGTCGTTCTTCCCTTCCGCAAAGTGCCTGGCCGGTGTGTAGGGCACCGCATGCACCGGGTAATACAGCCGCTCATCAGCCCACACCGTGGTAACGGTGACCACGCCATTGTCGGTCTTGCCGTACCGGCCCAGCCACTGCCGGCCCACGTGCGCCGCCCGCGTGCCGTCCTTGCGGTCCCCGCTGTCATCGATCACCAGCACCCCCGCATCGTGCGGCGCGGTCGCCGGATCAGCCAGCAGCAGCTCTAACCTGCGGGCGTTGACCTGGTCAGGATCCCACCGGGACTCCGACAAGAAGAACTGCAGCCGCTGCACCGCCGGGTGCTGCGCCCCGGTCACCGGCTCAGCCCCAGCCAGCGCCGTCAGCGTCTTGTTCCGGTCCCGCGGCGCCAGCAGCCCCGCCAGATACTCCCGGAACCCCCGCCGCTGCGCCAGCGAATGAAACAGATCATCAAACCGGGCCGCATAACCCTCCAGCGGCCCCGGCGCCGCAGGACACGGCACACGTCGCGTCATCACACACCCCAGGGATCGTCGCCTCACCCCGGCATACCCCGACCATTACCCGAGGTCAACAAACTACCGCTAGGGACCGGGCCGATCTTGTGGGCCGACATCACCTCGTTCGTACTGGTCGTGGCGGGTGGGCCGTGGCTGCACCTGCGGGTCATGCTCTCCAAGCAGATCATGTCCCGCCGGCGGTGGTTTCTGTACTCGGTCTGCTGGTCCTGTATGCGATCTGGACTGCGACACCGCCAGACCTGCCTGTCTTCCAGCCCGGCTGAAACCGCCGGGTTGTGTCCCAGGCCCGGTCCATGTAGCCAGCCGCTTTGACCTCCCGCTGCGCTGCGCCGGATCACAGCCGGCCGCGCCTATGTACGCAAGACGTTGGCGAAGATGAGCCACGCGAGCAGCGATTTGGCGGTGAGGCTCAACGCGATGTAGACGACCTCGCCGTGGAGGTAGTCCCGCCAGCGCCCGACCTGCGCGTACTGCAGCGCCATGTTGACCGCGAAGCTGAAGAACAGCACGAACTGGACGATAGTGATGACATAGACAAACCCGGGCACCTGAGCGGGCTGCGCCACGTAGATCGCGATCAATGCCCACGGCACGACGCCCACGAGTGAGCCGAACCAGAAGGCGCTCCAGTCGGCGGCGCCCGGCCGCTGCTGGCGTTCCATCAGCAGGCCGAACAAGATCATCGCCGTGTTCGCCGTGAAGATGGCGACCACGGCAGCCAGGTCGCGGATGCCCACGAACAGCCCGATCAGCACGATCATCACCGACGCGCTGATGGAGTACTCGATCCACCGCGCGTAGTTAGCGCGGCGGGCCAGCCCGCGCTCGTACCAGCGGTGCACCGACGGCGCCGCGACCAGCAGATGGTCCAGCGCCGCCAGGGCAAGGAAGAAAGCCACCGCCGGGCCGATCCGCAGCAAGAACACCACCTGCGGCATCGTCGGCCCGGTGACAGCGACCGGGTCGTTCCGCAGATACGACGCGGTCACCGGCAGCGCCAGATTATTGCTGGCCAGAAGCATGAACGCCGCCTCCGCCGCCAGCAGCACACCGGCCAAGACGTTAAGCGCCCGCAGCCGCCGGTAACGCTGCCTTGTTTGCGCCGGGACCTTGTCCACCGCCGGACTGCTGCCGACCGCCATTGTTCCCCCCAAGAGCCAGCGCACCACTACCAGGCTGACCCGGCTATCGGGGCGACCTGTAGGGGCAAAGGTCCCCGCCCGGCGCCAGCCACCTCTCGCAGGCCGTGCAGCCCCGCTGACCGCGCAATTGCCGCTGCGCATGGCGCACCACGGCAGCCATGCCTGCTATCAAGGACTATTTGCGCACGGAGGGGGAGCGTCCGGGTGTGCTGGCTGCCCGGGTGATGTTGCGAGCAGTGCCGCCAAAGACGATGGCATGCCGTGACAGCAACGCGTGCCAGTAGAGGTGGCCTGCCAGGCCACGTGAATGGAACGAGGCGCGCTGCCGGTAGACCGTCTGCCCGGCACGTTCGCGTACTGACAATTCCGGCCAGGCCAGGCAGTTTCATCTCGGCGCGCAGCCGGAGCAGGTGGCCCGGCTCGATCGCCTCTACCCGCCAGAAGTCGAGCGCGTCGCCTGGCCGCAGAGGGTCCGGATCGCGTCGGCCGGCGACCGCACCGGATGCGGCCATTGATGGGGAGCTGTGGGTGCCGAAAACCTGTGCCACCTGGCCGGATGCTCCGTTGATCGTCGGCTTCTCGGCTCCGCGCCGCCTGCCAGGGCGTGGGATGATCTGCGGCTTGTGGGCTTGAAGCTGATCTTCCTGGTTGTCACCCGTGCTGTGTCGCTGCTGGGCTTGTCGCGGCGGGAGTGGTGGCAGAAGGACGCCGAGATTCTCATGCTGCGTCATCAGCTCGCTGTGGCTGAGCGTGACCGGCCTCGCGCTCGTTCGCGGTTGACGTGGCCGGACCGGGCGTGGCTGGCGCTGCTCGCACAGACGGTGCCGGCGGAGCGCCTGGCGACGATACGGCTGATCGTCACTCCCGGCACGATCTTGCGCTGGCACCGTGACCTCGTCCGCCGCCGGTGGGGACGCATGTCGCGCCGAGGCCGCTCCGGACGCCCGGCAACGCCTCGCAAGGTGCAGTCGGTGGTACTCCGGCTGGCCCGGGAGAACGAATCGTGGGGATACCGGCGGATCCACGGCGAGCTCGCTGGCCTCGGCATCACGGTGGCGCCGTCCACGGTCTGGCAGATCCTCAAGAGAGCCGGGATCAACCGGGCTCCGCGCCGGGATGGCCCGGGCTGGGCGGAGTTCCTCCGGTCCCAGGCGCAGGGGATCCTGGCACTGGACTTCTTCACCGCCGACCTGCTCAACGGCGCGAAGGTCTACGTCCTTGCCGTGATCGAGCACGGCACCCGCCGCATCCGGATCCTCGGAGCCACCGAGCATCCGGTCCAATCCTGGGCAGTGCAGCAGGCCCGGAACCTCCTGATGGATCTGGAGGATGCAGGAATAAGAGCGAAATTCGTCCTGCACGACCGGGACGCCAGCTTCACCGCCGCGTTCGACGCCGTCTTCCAGGCTGCTGGCGTCAGGGTCGTCCGCTCCGCTATTCAGGCGCCGCGAATGAACTCGATCATGGAACGGTGGATCGGCAGCTGCCGGCGTGAGCTGCTTGACCGGACCCTGGTGTGGAATCAGCGGCATCTGTTGACCGTCCTGCGCGAGTACGAGGACTTCTACAACACGCACCGGCCGCACCGCACCCTGAACCAGGCCGCGCCACTCCGCCCACTGCCAGATGGCGTCACCGACCTGGACCACTCCCGCATCCGGAGGCGTGACCGCGCCGGAGGTGTGATTCATGAATATCGCCTGGTGGCATAGGTTCTCGGCACCCACAGGTCTACATCCACGGCCAGGAGGTCATCGACATGACCTCAGCCGGATTCGAGTCCTACGGTAACCAGTTTGGTAACCAGCCCGCCGACGGCGACGAGCAGACCAGATCAACAGGGAGCTGACCTGCGTAGAAGGTTTGTGGAGCTAAGCGGGCTCGAACCGCTGACCTCTTGCATGCCATGCAAGCGCTCTACCAACTGAGCTATAGCCCCTGAACCGCCCGCGCCCCCGAGTGACGCGGACCGCAGACAGCATACCGGTTCCCGGCGATGCCTTCGAACCGAGCCAGCCACCGAGCCGCCTACCTGGCCAGCAACCTCAGCCCTCATCTGGCCGGACCCTCCGATCTGGCCGGACCTGCGCCTCAGCCGGAAGCTCTGCTGGATGACTTTCGGGCCGAACGGCCACTGCCGGTGGTACCGGGCCCAGCCCAGGAACGCGATCAGCCCGGCGGCTACCCACACGACGGACACCAGGATCGCGCTGCTGAACGCCGAGGCGTATACGTACAGCCAGCCCGCCCGGGCGGCGAGGCTGGGCAGCGGGTACAGCCACTGCCGGTACGGGCGGGGCAGACCGGGCTGACGGCCGCGCAGCACGGTGAGCGCCACGATCTGGCCGACGGCCTGCACCCAGATGATGACCGCGAGCAGCATGTTGATGGCCGTGATGAGGGTGAGGAAACTGCTCACCGCGGTGATCAGCCCCATCACCAGCCCCATCACCAGCCCCATCACCAGCCCCATCACCAGCAACGACACGTGCGGGAAGGCGTACCGGGATGCAGGCGGCCGAACACCCCGGAGAACAGCCCCTAAAGCGCCGGTCAAGTAATGGGGTTTCTCGTACCGCGGGTTTACGGTCGTTGGGTGTGTTACGTCCTGTCGTAGCGGGGGTCTACTACGGCAGGGAGGCAGGCCGATGCGTCCTGTTATGTGGCGTCCGCCGGTGGAGCCGTCGGTGGCGGAGCTGGCGGTGATGAAGGCGGTGCGGCGGGCGAAGCTGTTCGTGTTCTTACGCGAGCACCGGCATGAGCTGTTTGATCAGGAGTTCCAGGCTGAGCTGGCGGGCGCGTATGCGGAGAAGCCGAAGGGCCAGCCGCCGGTGCCGCCGGCCCAGCTGGCCCTGGCCACGCTCCTGCAGGCCTATACCGGGGTCAGTGACGATGAGGTGATCGAGGCGACGGTCATGGACCGGCGCTGGCAGCTGGTGCTGGACTGCCTGGATGCGCAGGCGCCGCCGTTCTCCAAGGGCACCCTGGTGTCCTTCCGCAAGCGGCTGATCGGCAAGGATCTGGACCGGCGGCTGGTCGAGCGCAGCGTGCAGCTGGCTGCGGCCACGAAGGGGTTTGGGGCGCGGGCGCTGCGCGCGGCGCTGGATTCCAGCCCGTTGTGGGGGGCGGGCCGGGTGGAGGACACGATCAACTTAATGGGGCACGCCCTGCGCAGGGCCCTGGGCGTGATCGCGGTCGTGCAGGGGCTGGGGCAGGCCGCGGGAACCGCTGTCGTGGCAGCGCAGGCCGGGGTGCCAGAGCTGGCCGCTTCCAGCCTGAAAGCTGCGCTGGACCGGGACTGGGACGATCCCGGTGCCCGGGATGAGGCCCTGGCACGGGTGCTGGGTTTCCTGGACCAGGTGGAGGCGTTCATCGCCGGCCAGGCCGGTGATGAGGCGGCTGCCGCAGCGGTGGCGGTCGCCTGCCAGGTCCGCGACCAGGACGTGGACCCCTGTGGGCCGTCGCTGCGCCGCGGTGTGGCTAAGGACCGGCGGATAAGCGTGGAAGACGCCCAGATGCGCCATGGGCGCAAGTCCCGCTCGGTCCTGTTCGACGGCTACAAGCGGCACGTGCTGACCGACCTGGACACTGACCTGGTGACTGCCGTGGGCATCACCCCGGCCAACGCGCCGGAGGCCAGCGTCACCGCCGGTATCACCGCCGACCTGGACGCCGCCGGGCTGGCCCTGGCCGAGCTGCACATCGACCGCGCCTACCTTGCCTCAGGCCTGGTCCGCGAGCGCGGGCCGGGCCTGGTGATCTACTGCAAGGCCTGGCGGGTACGCAACACCGGTGGCCGGTTCGCCAAGGGCCAGTTCACCCTCGACTTCCCGGCAGGGCAGCTGACCTGCCCCGCCGGGGTGAGCATGCCCTTTGCGCCCGGCGCGACCGTGCACTTCCCGAAAGGCACCTGCGCGGCCTGCCCGCTGCGGCAGCGCTGCACGACCAGCAGCAACGGGCGCAGCGTGTCCATCCACCCCGACGAAGCACTGCTGGCCGAACTCCGCGAGCGCCAGGCCACCGCAGATGGCCGAGCCCGGCTACGCGAGCGCGTCAAGGTCGAGCACGCCCTCGCCCACGTCGGCCACTGGCAAGGCCGCCGCGCCCGCTACCGGGGCACTCGCAAGAACCTCTTCGACCTCCGCCGCGTCGCCGTCGTCCACAACCTCCACGTCATCGCCCGCCAGCCCACCGACGGCCACCACCAACTGGCCGCCTGAGGACTACTTGACCGGCGCTCTAACGGGCGGCATGGAATGGCACCGGCGAGCCGCCGAGCAGCCCGGCGAACCCCGGATCCGACGGCCGGGGCGAACGCCGTTGATCAGCGGTCGTCGCTGAGCACCGGCTCGGGCAGCGTCCCGGCGTTGTGCTCGATCAGCCGCCAGTCCGTTCCGCGCCTGGCGATGACCGACCAGGAACAGTTGGCCAACGGCCCGATCACGCTCCACAGATCCTCCGGCAGCCGGAGCAACCAGGCTGCGCCCAGCCGCAGTGCCGCCCCGTGGCTCACTATTACGGCAAGGCTGCCGGGCTCCAGGCCGTCGGCGATCCGCTCCAGGGCCGCACCGGCCCGCTCCGCCACGGTACCGGTGGTCTCGCCGCCGGGCGGGCTCCACCGTGCGTACTCGTCCGGGTACTGCGTCCGGATCTGGACGTTGGTCAGGCCCTCCCAGGCACCGCCGTGCCGCTCCCGCAGGTCCTTGTCACTGGTCACGGTCAGGCCGGTGAGCCGGGACAGCGGTGCCGCGGTGGCCATCGCCCGGCTCAGGTCCGAGGCGATGATCTGGTCCGGCCGCAGCGCGGCCAGCAACCGCGCGGCCCGTTGCGCCTGCGTCACGCCCGTGTCGTCGAGCGGAATGTCCGTCTGCCCCTGGAACCGGCCTTCCACGTTCCACGCCGTCTGGCCGTGCCGCCACAGCACCAGCCGGACCCGGGCGTCTGTCACGCGGTTACCCGGCCTGCCGCTCAGGCCGTGCTGCTCCGCCGCGGTCAGCGGAGATCCCCGCCGTTCAGCTGGCCCCGGCCAGGAAGGCCACCGGGCCCACCAGGGACCCCGGGGCCGCCCGGACGGGCCCCGACCGGCTCGGGCAGCGGCAGCACCGGGCAGTCCTTCCAGAGCCGTTCCAGGGCGTAGAAAGCCCGCTCCTCGGCGTGCTGCACATGTATCACGATGTCCAGGTAGTCCAGCAGGACCCAGCGGCCTTCCCGCTCCCCCTCCCGGCGTACCGGGCGGCCCCCCGCCTTGCGGAGCTTCTCCTCGATGGCATCGACGATGGCCCGCACCTGGCGGTCGTTGGCAGCACTGCAGAGCAGGAACACGTCGGTGATGACGAGCTGCTCACTCACGTCGTAGGCGATGATGTCGCTGGCGAGCTTGTCGGCCGCGGCTTCTGCGGCGATCTCCGCAAGCTCGACAGCCCGGGTGGTGGCAGTCACGTGTGGTATTCGTCCTCCTTAGCCGGGGAGTCCTCTCCCCTAGCCTCTCACGTCCAACCAGACCGGTCAGCGGGGCAATTCAGGGTAACCCGCGCCGCCGACCGCCCGGATAACCCGCGCCGCCGACCGCCCGGATCACCCGGCCCCTCCGCGCCCCGCCTCCGGACAGTACAGCCGTCGCTTGGCGATGTACTGCACCACGCCGTCGGGCACCAGGTACCAGATGGGTTCCCCGGCGCCGACGCGCTCCCGGCACTCGGTGGACGAGATGGCCAGCGCCGGGATCTCGATCAGGCTGACCTGGTCGGTCGGCAGCCCGTGGGTGGACAGATGGTGACCAGGCCGGGTACACCCGACGAAGTGGGCCAGCTTGAACAGGTCCGCGGCGTCCTGCCAGGACATCATCCGGGACAGCGCGTCGGCGCCGGTGATGAAGAAGAACTCGGCCTGCTCCCCCCGCACCGCGCGCAGTTCGCGCAGCGTGTCGATGGTGTACGTGGGCCCCGGCCGGTCGATGTCCGCCCGGCTCACCGAGAACCGGGGGTTGGACGCGGTGGCGATCACCGTCATCAGGTAGCGGTCCTCGGACGGCGCGACCCGCCGGTCGTCCTTCTGCCACGGCTGCCCGGTGGGCACGAAGATGACCTCGTCCAGCGAGAAGCCATGCGCCACTTCGCTGGCCGCGACCAGGTGGCCGTGGTGGACCGGGTCGAAGGTGCCGCCCATGATCCCCAGCCGCGGCGCCCGCGTCGGCTCGCCCGGGGTCAGTTCGGGCGGGCAGGTATCACCAGCGCTCATGACGTGACTCTAGCTGCCGGCCCGGGCGAGGACCGCCGGCCGGGGGCCAGGACAGCCAGGCTCAGCCCAGCCCGGGCACCGGCGGTTCGCCATCGGCCCACCGCACCACCCGGACCGCCTTGCCGACCTCGTTCCGCGGCACGGTGCCCCACGGCAGCAGCCGGACCCCGACCCGCACGCCGAGCACGTCGCGCAACCGCACCTCCAACTCGGCCGAAGCCGCCCCGGACCCGCCCGGCGCCCGGTGCTCGCACAGCGCGACCAGATGCGGCGTATTGCCCCGTTCGTCCACCACCAGCAGGTAGTCCGGGCTGACCGAGTCGTCGGCCAGCAACACCCGCTCGACCTCGCTGGGGTAGATGTTGACCCCTCGGATCACCAGCATGTCGTCCCGCCGGCCGATCACCTGGCTCATCTTCACCAGCGTCCGGCCGCACGCGCACGGCCCGCGGCGCAACGTGGCGATGTCCCCGGTGCGGTACCGCAGCAGCGGCATGGCCTCCCGGCTCAGGCTGGAAAAGAGCAGCTCCCCCGGGGTCCCGTCGGGCACCGGCGCACCGCTGATCGGGTCGATCGCCTCGACCAGGAAGTGATCCTCGTTGACGTGCAGCCCGTCGGCCGCCTCGAAACACTCGGCCGCCACGCCCGGCCCGATGACCTCGGACAGCCCGTAAATGTCCAGCGCGCGCAACCCGAGCAGCTCCTCGATCCGGGCCCGCAGCGCCGGCGACCACGGCTCGGCGCCGAACAGCCCGGCGCGCAGCGACAGTCCCTGGCCCGGCCGCAACCCGGCCTCGGCGAGCGCCTCCCCCAGCCGGATCGCGTACGACGGCGTGCAGGTCAGGATGTCCGGCTGCAGGTCGCGGATCAGGGTGACCTGGCGCGCGGTCATCCCGCCGGAGGCGGGCACCACCGTCGCGCCCAGCTCGACCGCCCCCTGGTGGATGCCCAGCCCGCCGGTGAACAGCCCGTAGCCGTAGGCGTTGTGCACCAGGCTGCCCGGGCCGGCCCCAGCGCCGGCCAGCGCCCGGGCGCACACCCGCGCCCACAGCCGCAGGTCATGGCGGGTATACCCGACGAGGGTCGGGCGCCCCCCGGTGCCACTGGACCCGTGCAGCGCGACCATCTCGTCGCGCGGCACCCCCAGCATGCCGAACGGATACGCCGCCCACAGATCCTGTTTCTCGGTCGTCGGCAGTTTGGGCAGGTCGTCCAGCGCGACATCGCCACCCGCGGTGACCCCCGCGGCCCGGAGCCGCTCGGCCTGGCCGCCCTCCAGCCCGAGCAGCCGGTCCACCAGGGCGCGCAGCCGTTCCCGCTGCAGCACTACCAGCTGCTCTGGGGGCATCGACTCGGCGTCCGGCTCGAACATCATCGTTCCACCTCGAAAGCAGTACTGGCCGGGGGCGACCCCCGATCCCCCAGCTTGGCACAGCCCAGCGTCCGGAGCCGAGCCCTCGCACGAGGGGCGATCCCTCGTACGAGGGGCGATCAGCAGGATACGGATGGCCGCGGAACGTGCTCCAGGCGCGGCTGCTGGGAGCGGCCCGAATTGGCAGACGTTGCTGGCTGGCCGGCCAGGCGACGCCGCTCCGGCGGGGGCCTAGCATGGCTGGCATGACCACTGTGCCGGATCGTGCCCGCGTCCGCCTGCCCGGGATCAGCTCACGCGCCTATGAGCATCCCGCCGACCGGTCGGCGCTGGTAGCCATGCGCAAACTCACCGGCTTCGACGTGCTGCTGCGCCGTCTGGCCGGGCTGTTCAGCGACCGGAGCCTCCGGCTGCTGTTCCTGGCCAGCTCCGTCCGGGCGTCCAATGAGCAGTTCCCCGACCTGTACCAGCTGCTGCTGGACGGTTCCGCGATCCTGGATCTGCCCGAGGTGCCGGAGCTGTACATCTCCCAGGACCCGATGCCGAACGCGATGACGCTCGGCTCGGACAAGCCGTTCATTGTGGTGACCACGGGGCTGCTCAATCTGCTGGACGCCGAGGAGCACCGGTACGTGATCGGGCACGAGCTCGGCCATGTGCTGTCCGGGCACGCGGTCTACCGGACGATGCTGTTCCACCTGACCCGGCTGGCGACGAGGCTGGCCTGGTTCGCCATCGGCTACATCGGCCTGCGGGTGATCATCGCCGGGCTGGAGGAGTGGTACCGCAAGTCTGAGCTGTCCTGCGACCGGGCCGGCGTGCTGGCCAGCCAGGACCCGGCCGCGGCACGCCGGGCGCTGATGAAGATGGCGGGCGGCTCGCGGCTGTCCGAGCTGAGCCCGGATGAGTTCCTCAAGCAGGCCCGCGAGTACGACGCGGTGCCGGACGTGCGCGAGGGCCTGCTGAAGATGATTCAGATGCAGGGCACCACGCACCCCTTCGCGGTGATCCGGTTCGCCGAGCTGGACCACTGGGTGGCCGACGGGGAGTACCAGAACATCCTGGCGGGAAACTACCCGCGCCGGGAGGACGACGACGACACCAAGATCGGCGACGAGTTCCTGGCCGCGGCCCGGTCCTACCAGGAGTCCTGGAGCCGGTCGTCGGACCCGTTCATCGGCCTGGTCAAGGGAGTCGCAGAGACTGCGGCCGGCGCCGGGGAGAAGCTGTTCGACGGGATCTTCGGCCGCCGCGGCGGCAGCGGCGGCGCAGGCAACGGCGGCTGACCCGGTGATCCCGGGGGGTCCAGGGGGGTCGCCCCCCCGGACTGATCTGACCGGCGAGGGGAGGCCCTCCGGAGGAGGGTCTCGCTGAGCCGGTGATCCCGGGGGGTCCAGGGGGGTCGCCCCCCCGGACTGATCTGACCGGCGAGGGGAGGCCCTCCGGAGGAGGGTCTCGCTGAGCCGGTGATCCCGGGGGGTCCAGGGGGGTCGCCCCCCCGGACTAGAACAGCACCAGGTCGTCGCGGTGCACGATCTCACGCTCGTACTCCGGGCCACGCTGCGCCGCCAGTTCCCGGGTGGACCGGCCCATCATCGCCGGGATCTCGGCCGCGTCGTAGCCGGCTAGCCCCCGGGCGATGATCCGGCCGACCGGATCGCACAGGTTGACCGGGTCGCCCGCGTCGAAATCGCCGTCCACGCCGGTGATCCCGGCAGGCAGCAGGGAGGCCCGGCCGGACCGGATCGCGGCTGCCGCGCCCTCGTCCAGCAGTAGCCGGCCGCGGCTGGACGCGGCGTGGGCCAGCCACAACTGCCGGGCCGCGGGACGCCGCCCGGCCGGGGCGAAGTAGGTGCCGACCGGGTCGCCGGCCAGCGCGGCGGGTGCCGCGGCGGCGGCGGCCACCACCGTCGGGATGCCGGCCCGGGTCGCAATCAGCGCCGCGTCCACCTTGGTGACCATTCCCCCGGTGCCCACCACGACGGTCCCCCCGGCCCCGGCCCGGCCCAGCGTCACCCCGGCCAGGTCGGCCCGGCTGCGCACCTCGGGGATGCGCCGCGCCCCCGGGCGCCGCGGGTCGAAGTCATACAGCGCGTCCACGTCGGACAGCAGGATCAGCGCGCCGGCCCGGACGACGTGGGCGACCAGGGCGGCGAGCCGGTCGTTGTCGCCGAACCGGATCTCGTCGGTGGCCACCGTGTCGTTCTCATTGACGATCGGCAGCACGCCGAGTTCCACCAGCCGGCTGAGGGTGCGCTGAGCGTTCCGGTAGTGGGCCCGGCGGATCAGGTCGTCGGCGGAGAGCAGCACCTGGCCGGTGCGCACCCCGTGCCGGGCGAAGGCCGCGGTGTAGCGCGCCACGAGCAGGCCCTGCCCCACGCTGGCGGCCGCCTGCTGGGTGGCCAGGTCCCGGGGCCGCCGGGGCAGACCGAGCGGTGCCAGCCCGGCGGCGATCGCCCCGGACGAGACGAGCACCACCTGGGTGCCGGCGCTGACCCGGGCCGCCAGGGTCGCGGCCAGCGCGGTGATCCGCTCCTCGTCGATGCCGCCCTGCGCGGTGGTCAGCGACGAGGAACCGACCTTGACCACCACCGGCGACGCCGCCGCGATGTCGGCCCGGCTCCCGGCGCGCCCCGGCATGTGCGTGATCATGGGATTGGTGTCGTCAGAACGACACCAATCCCATGATCACGGTGCCGGGGCGGCCGCTGGGTCACGGGGACAGCCTCCGGTCGGTGCCACGGGGGCCGAGCCCTCGTCGGCTGCTGGCCGGGATGTCCGGGTCCCAGTCGAAGACCACGGCGTCGTCCCCATTGCCGATCATGACCTCGGCTCCGTCCTCCGCGCCCGCCTCCGCCAGGGCCTCCTCCACGCCTAGTTTGGCCAGCCGGTCCGCGAGGTAGCCGACCGCCTCGTCGTTGGCGAAGTCGGTCTGCAGCACCCAGCGCCACGGCTTGTCCCCGCGGACCAGGAACGTGTTCGGGCCGGTCTGCTGGATCACGAACTCGGGGCCTCCGGCCGGTGCCGGGCGGATGACCCGCCGGGTGGGCTCGGGCGGCGGGGCGGCCGCCCGGACCTCGGCAACCACCGCCGCCAGCGCAAAGGCCAGTTCGCGCAGACCCTCCCGGGTGGCAGCGGACACCAGGTGAACCGGGAGACCGCGGTCGGCGAACACCTGCGCGGCCTGCTCGGCGACCTGGCGCGCGGCCGGGACGTCCACCTTGTTCAGCGCGACGATCCGGGGCCGGCCGGTCAGGTCGGTCCCCACCTCGGCCTGGTAGGCGGCCAGTTCGGCCTCGATCACGTCAAAGTCGGCGACCGGGTCCCGGCCCGGGTCGCCGCTGGCGGACGGGGCGGCGCAGTCCAGCACGTGCACCAGTACCGCGCAGCGTTCCACGTGCCGCAGGAAGTCCAGGCCGAGCCCCTTGCCCTGGCTGGCGCCGGGGATGAGCCCGGGCACATCGGCCACCACGAACTGGGTGTCCCCGGCCTCGACCACGCCCAGATGCGGGATGAGGGTGGTGAACGGGTAGTCGCCGATTTTGGGCCGGGCCGCGGACATGGCGGAGATCAGCGAGGATTTGCCCGCGTTCGGGAAGCCGACCAGGCCCGCGTCGGCCACAGTCTTGAGCTCCAGCATCAGGGTTGCCTCGGTGCCGGGTTCGCCACGCAACGCGAACCCGGGCGCCTTGCGCCGGGTCGAGGCGAGCGCCGCGTTGCCCAGGCCCCCGCGGCCGCCTTGGGCGGCCACGAACCGGGTGCCCGCCCCCACCAGGTCGGCCAGCACCTCCCCGTCCCCGGTCTTGACCACGGTCCCGTCGGGGACGCCGATGACCAGATCGGCACCGGCCGCGCCGTTGCGGTTGGACCCGGAGCCCTGATTGCCGTTCCCGGCCCGGCGCACCGGCCGCCGGTGGAAGTCCAGCAGGGTGGCGACGTTCGGCTGCACTTCCAGCACGACGTCCCCGCCGCGGCCGCCGTTACCGCCGTCCGGGCCGCCGAGCGGCTTGAACTTCTCCCGGTGTACCGAGGCGCAGCCGTGCCCGCCGTTCCCAGCCTTGATCTTCAGGGTCGCCTGGTCCGCGAACTCCGCCACGGCGGCCTCCTTCCCGGGACCTGCGTTCCGCTGCCCTTGCTTTTGTGCGCCAGGGCCTTCATACGTCAGGGGCGGACCATCCACGGTCCGCCCCTGATGTGGGTGCTGGCTCTGAACGCCCTGGCGGCCTACTCGGCGGCCGGGGCGGTCTCGCGCGGGCCGCGCCCGGCGACGATGCTCACCGCGCGGCGCTGCCGCACGCTGCCGAACTCCACGGTCCCGCTGATCAGCGCGAACAGCGTGTCGTCACCGCCGCGGCCGACGCCGGGACCAGGGTGGAAGTGGGTGCCGCGCTGGCGCACGATGATCTCGCCCGCGTTGACCCGCTGCCCGCCGAACCGCTTGACGCCGAGCCGCTGGGCCGCGGAGTCGCGGCCGTTCCGGCTGGACGAAGCGCCCTTCTTGTGGGCCACGTCAGTTCTCCTTCCCCGCGTCCGCCTTGGCGGTCCGGGGCTTCGCGGACCCGGACGCCCGGGCGGAACCGGACTTCGCTGCACCAGACCTGGCCGTGCCGATGCCGGTGATCCGCAGCTGGGTGTAGTGCTGCCGGTGGCCCATGCGGCGCCGGTACCCGGTCTTGTTCCGGTAGTGGATCATGTTGATCTTAGGGCCGGCCACCGGACCCAGGATCTCCGCCGTGACCTGGTAGCGGCCCAGGTCGGCGGGAGTGCTGATGACGTTGCCGTCATCGACCACCAGCAAGGGCTGCAGCGTCACGCTGGACCCGACTTCACCGGCGAGCGTGTCGACGGTGAGCACGTCGTCCACCGCCGCTTTCTCCTGCCTGCCACCGCAGCGCACGATCGCGTACACCGACAACTCGCTCTCTACCTCGTGCGGCCCTGCCTGGCACCAGTGCCGCGCTCTGTCTCGTCCGGGCGGTCCAGCCGCCTCGCCTGATCGGGGTCATGCGTGGCGTGGGCCCGCCGCACCCCCCGCAGCGCGGGATGGCATCGGGATGAAGGCCTGCCTGCATCGCGCCGGCGGCACCGGGACGGTAACATCCCGGGCGCACCTGTGCGCCGACCACTCAGGTTATCAGAATCCCGGTGCCGACTCGTCCGGTGTGGGTGCGAGGGCTTCGCCCGCACCGGGCGCCGCTTCACTGGCCGCGTCCCGGCCGGCCGCATCCTGAGGGACCGCATCCTGAGGGACCGCATCCTGAGGAGGTGCATCCTGAGGGACCGCATCCTGAGGAGGTGCATCCTGACGGGGGGCGTCGCCCAGCACGGTCGGCGGGGCTGGGCTGGGCTGCGGCTGATGCTCCCCGGGAGCGTGATCCCCGGGGGCGGGGTCATCCGGCTGCGGCAGCAGCGCACCCGCTACGGCGGGGTCGGCCTGGCTGGCCTGGTCCCCGGTCACGGCCGGGCTGACCGGGCTGGCCTGGTCCCCGGTCACGGCCGGGCTGACCGGGCTGGCCTGGTCCTCGAGCAGGGCGGTGTCGGCGGGCGCGGCGGCCTGCCCGGCCGCGCCGGAGCGGCGTCGGCGCCGGCCGCCCGTCCGCTCCGTGCGCTCGGTCCCGGCCGGGGCGTCCCCGGCCGGCTGGCCGTTACCCGACGGCTGCCCGTTTCCCGCGGACTGGCTGCGGCGGTCCTGCTGGCCGTTCCGCTCGGACCGGCCGCCGCGCTCCGGCTGGCCGTTCTGGTCGGCGTGGCCGCTACGGTCCTGGCGGCCGCCGCGCTCGCCGCGGCCGTTCTCGCCACGGCCGCCCGGCCGGCCATCCTCGCCACCGGCGCGACCCCGCTGGCCGCTGCCCGGCTCCGTGAGGTCCAGCGAGATGATCCGGCCGCGGCCGTTGCAGCAGTCGCAGGGTTCGGAGAACGCCTCCAGCAGCCCCGAACCGACCCGCTTGCGAGTCATCTGGACCAGGCCGAGTGAGGTGACCTCGGCGACCTGGTGCTTGGTCCGGTCGCGGGCCAGGCACTCCAGCATTCGCCGCAGCACCAGTTCGCGGTTGCTCTCCAGGACCATGTCGATGAAGTCGATAACGATGATGCCGCCGACGTCGCGCACCCGCAGTTGCCGGACGATCTCCTCGGCGGCTTCCAGGTTGTTCCTGGTGACCGTCTCTTCCAGGTTGCCGCCCTGGCCGGTGAACTTGCCGGTGTTGACGTCCACCACGGTCATCGCCTCGGTGTTGTCGATGACCAGCGAGCCGCCGCTGGGCAGCCACACCTTCCGCTCCAGGGCCTTGGCCAGTTGCTCGTCGATCCGGTACTGCGCGAAGACGTCCTCGCCGTCGGTCCAGTGGCTCAGCCGCTCAGCCAGGTGCGGTGCCACGTAGCGGACGTACTCGTGGACCAGGTCCCAGCCTTCGTCGCCCGCCACGACCAGCGACGCGAAGTCCTCGTTGAAGATGTCCCGGACTACCCGGATGGTCAGGTCCGGCTCGCTGTACAGCAGCTCCGGTGCGCTGGCCGTCTTCGACTTCCGCTCGATGGCTTCCCACTGCGCGGACAGCCGGGCGACGTCGCGGGACAGTTCCTCTTCGGTCGCGCCTTCCGCGGCGGTCCGGACGATGACGCCCGCGCCGTCTGGCATGACCTGCTTGAGGATCTGCTTGAGCCGGGTGCGCTCCTTGTCCGGCAGCTTGCGGCTGATCCCCATCATCGAACCGCCCGGCACGTAGACCAGGTAGCGCCCGGGCAGGCTCACCTGGCTGGTCAGCCGGGCGCCCTTGTGCCCGACCGGGTCCTTGGTCACCTGAACCAGCACGGACTGGCCGGACTTCAGCGCCGACTCGATCCGCTTGGAATCGCCCTCCAGCCCGCTGGCGTCGAAGTTGACCTCGCCGGCGTACAGCACCGCGTTGCGGCCCTTGCCGACGTTGACGAAGGCGGCCTCCATCGAGGGCAGCACGTTCTGCACCTTGCCCAGGTACACGTTGCCGACCATGGACTGGTGAGTGGCCTTGTCCACGTAGTGCTCGACGAGCACGCTGTCCTCGAGCACCGCGATCTGGGTGCGGTCGTCCTGCTGGCGGACCACCATGACCCGTTCCACTGACTCGCGCCGGGCCAGGAACTCCGACTCCGAGATGACCGGCGGACGGCGCCGCCCCGACTCGCGCCCCTCGCGGCGGCGCTGCCGCTTCGCCTCCAGCCGGGTCGAGCCGCGTACCGCCTTGACGTCACTGGCCGAAACCGGCTCCTCGGCGGCGGGGGCACGCGGCACCCGCACGTGGACCACGGTGTTGGGTGGGTCGTCCGAGGACGGCTGGTCGGTGTCGGCGCCAGATCCGCGGCGGCGGCGGCGCCGTCGCCGGCGGCTGCCCGGAGTCCCGTCGCCCTCACCGTCGGCGGCCGCGTCGGTCTCGCCGCCGCCGACGCCGACCGCGGTGTCCGCCGCCTTGGCCTCCTCGGCCTCCGGCTCCGCGCTGCCGTCCTTCCGGCCGCTGTCCTTACGTCCGCCGTCTTTGCGTCCGCCGTCTTTGCGTCCGCCGTCTTTGCGTCCGCCAGCGGCCCGGCCACCGCGCGGGGCCGCTTCCCCTGCGTCGGCCTGCGCCGGCCCCGGGCCGTCGGCCGGCTCGGAGCCGGTCGCGGTGTCCACCTCGCCGTCGGGCCCCCGGTCGCGGCCGCGGCGCCAGCGCCGGCGGCCGGCGCCGTCGCCGGCGACGGCGTCCCGCTCCGTCTCCTCCGGGGGTTCGCTCGCACCGCCGGTCTCCTCGGCCTGGGGACGGCCGCGCTCGGCGGTTTCACCGGGGGCCGGCGGCTGGAAGATGACCGGGGCCGGCGGCTGGAAGGTCGCCTGCGGTATCACCGGCGGGACCGTAACGCCCGGCTGGGCGGCAGGCCCGGCCGGCTGGGCAGCGGGCCCGGCGGGCGGGCCAGCCGGGACGGCCGCGGGCGCGACGACCGGGACTGCCGCCAGGTCGGCGGGGGGCGGGCCGGCCGCCCGGGTTGCGGCCCGCCGGGGTCGGCGGGTGCGCCGGGCCGGCGCGTCCTGCCCCTCGTCCGGGCCGTTGCCAGCGGCACTCGGGCCGCCGTCGGCGGTGCCCGGGACACTGTCGGCGGCACCCCGGCCGCCGTCGGCACTCGGGCCGCCGTCGGCGGTGCCCGGGACACTGTCGGCGGCACTCGGGCCGCCGTCGGCGGGCCCGTTCAGGCCGGCGGCTGGCCAGCTGCGCTGTTCTCATTGTGCTGCGGGTTACCGCTGTTCTCTGGATCGTTCAGCTCGGTTTCGAGCATCCGGGCTATCTCCCGTCAGGCTCCCGGGCGCGTGGGTCCGGCTGGGACCCGCCGCTCCGCGCGGGAGCTGGTCGTACGCGCTCGCCCGGACCGCGTCGGCCAGGCCGGCCGACGGCGCTCCGGGGCGCGTTGTCTCAACATGGTCCTGCGCCGCGCCCGGCCCAGGCGGCTGGGATGCCGCCGCGTGGGATGCCCAGCTTCCGGAGGGCCCGGCGGGCTGCTGGAGCCCGGCGGACCCGGCTGCGGCGGTCACTGCCACGAGCGGTCCCTGCGCCAGCCGGGTCACCAACGGTGGTGCCGACGGCGCAAGCCCAGCCACACGGCGAAGTGCAGTCAGGATGTCATCGGGTCGGACGGCAGGTGTCAGGTGCCGAACAACCATTCGAAGTATCGCATACCCGGCGTCAGACCCGGCTGGGGCACGCCAGAGTGGCTGCATGCTCACCACGGCGGCCCGGGCGTCCATCCGCCGGATTCCCTTGCTGGTCAGGCGCTGGGTCTCGACGACATCACTGGCAAGGAAGGCGTCGGCCGCCGCGGCAGCCTCGTCCTGCCCGATCCCGGGGAGCGCGACGTCCCACCAGGATGCCTCGAACGTCATGGCACCCAGGGAACCGGCTTCCTCGGTCACGTCTATCACATCAATCCCGTCCGGCAGGGCGGCATCGAGCTGGCGCGTCACCTCGGCAGCGAGCCGCACTTCCGTCAGCGACAGCTCCAGGTACTCGGCCTCGCTCGCGGTCCCCGTTGGGGCCGCGCCAGCGTAGGAGATCTTGGGGTGCGGGGTGAAGCCGGCTGAGTGGGCGATAGGCAGTCCTGCCCGGCGCACCCCCCGCTCGACAGCCCGCGCCACATCTCGGTGACTGGCGAACCGCATTCTGCTTCTTTTAGCGTACCGGACGATAAGCCGCTGAACGACGGGCTGCTGACCAGGGCCGCGTGTCGGCGGCCGGCGGCCGCCCTCCGCCGCACCGGCCGGGCCGCCCGGCAAGCCGGTCGCGGGGTCATCCGGCGGCATCGGCCTGCCACCCGGATCCGGCGACCGTCAGCGGCAGCAACGTGCGCCCGGTTGGCCCGGTCTGGATCTCGGTCCCCATGGCCGGGCACACACCGCAGTCATAACAGGGCGTCCACCGGCAATCTTCCACCTCAGCCGCGCCGGCCGGGTCGATCGCATCCCGCCAGTCCTGCCAGAGCCAGTCCCGGTCCAGGCCGGCGTCCAGGTGGTCCCAGGGCAGCACCTCGCTGTACTCCCGCTCCCGCGTGGTGTACCAGTCGAGATCGACCGGCTCGCCGGCCAGCGCCTGCTCCGCGCAGCGCGCCCAGCGGTCGAAGGAGAAGTGCTCGCTCCACCCGTCGAACTGGGCCCCGTCCCGCCAGGCCGCCTCGATCACCTTGGCCACCCGCCGGTCGCCCCGCGACAGCAGCCCTTCGATGATGGACGGACGGCCGTCGTGGTACCGGTAGCCCACGGCCCGGCCGTAGCCAGGGTCGCTGCGCAGCGCCGCGCCCAGCTTGCGCAGCCGGGCGTCCACGGTCTCGTGGTCGCACTGCGCCGCCCACTGGAACGGGGTGTGCGGCTTGGGCACGAAGCCGCCGATGGACACGGTGCACCGGATGTCCCGGCGCCCGGACGCCTCCCGCCCGGCCTGGATCACCTTGCGGGCCAGCCCGGCGATGGCCAGCACGTCCTCGTCGGTCTCGGTGGGCAGCCCGCACATGAAGTACAGCTTCACCTGCCGCCACCCGCTGGCGTACGCGGTGGTCACGGTGCGGATCAGGTCTTCCTCGGTGACCATCTTGTTGATCACTTTACGGATCCGCTCGGAGCCGCCCTCGGGGGCGAAGGTCAGCCCGGACCGGCGCCCGTTCCGGGACAGTTCGTCGGCCAGCGTCACGTTGAACGCGTCCACCCGGGTGGAGGGCAGCGACAGGCCGGTGGCGGTGCCCTGGTAGCGGTCGGCCAGCCCGGTGACGACCTGCTCGATCTCGCTGTGGTCGGCGCTGGACAAGGAGAGCAGCCCGACCTCGGAGAAGCCGCTCTCGGCCAGGCCGCGCTCGACCATGTCGCCGATCGTGGTGATGCTCCGCTCCCGCACCGGGCGGGTGATCATGCCGGCCTGGCAGAACCGGCAGCCCCGGGTGCAGCCCCGGAAGATCTCCACGCTGAACCGCTCGTGCACCGACTCGTGCACCGGCACCAGCGGCTTGCGCGGGTACGGCCACTGGTCCAGGTCCATCACGGTGTGCTTGGCCACGCTGAACGGCACCCCGCTGCGGTTCGGCGCGACCCGCTTGATCCGCCCGTCCGGCAGGTACTCCACGTCGTAGAACCGGGGCACGTACACCCCGCCCTCGACGGCCAGCCGCTCCAGCAGGCCGTCCCGGCCGCCCGGCCGCCCCGCCCGCTTCCACTCCTTGACCAGGTCGGAGATCGCCAGCACCGCCTGCTCGCCGTCGCCCAGCACCGCCCCGTCGCAGAAGTCCGCGATCGGCTCCGGGTTGAACGCGGCGTGCCCGCCCGCGATCACCAGGGGGTGACTGCCGTCCCGGTCAGCCGACCGCAGCGGGATGCCGGCCAGGTCCAGCGCGGTGAGCAGGTTCGTGTAGCACAACTCGGTGGCGAAGCTGACGCCCAGCACGTCGAACGCCCGTACCGGCCGGTGCGCGTCCACCGTGAACTGCGGGATGCTGTGCTCGCGCAGCAGCGCGGCCAGGTCGGGCCAGACGCTGTAGGTACGTTCAGCCAGCACGCCCTCGGTCTCGTTGAGCACCTCGTACAGGATCTGGATGCCCTGGTTGGGCAGCCCCACCTCGTAGGCGTCCGGGTACATCAGGGCCCAGCGGACCTCGGCGGCGTCCCAGTCGCGGACCACCGAATTGAGTTCCCCGCCGACATACTGGATCGGCTTGCGCACCTGGGGCAGCAACGGCTCCAGCCGGGGGTAAACCGATTCCACAGGCATCCTCACAGACTATCGCCGGGGGACGGCCCCCCGGCATCCCCCGGGCACCCGAAGCCCCTGGCCGGCTGATGCCCCCGTCACCTGAACACCTGGTGACGGCGGTGGATCGACTGCAGCACCCCGATCGCGATCATGTCCGCGAACATGGCCGAACCGCCGTAGGACACGAACGGCAGCGGCAGGCCGGTGACCGGCATGATGCCGATGGTCATGCCGATGTTGATGAACGACTGCAGGCCGAACCAGATCGCGATACCGGACGCGGCCAGCATGCCGAACTGGTCGTCCGCCCGGCTGGCGATGCGCAGCGCGCGGAAGACCAGGATGGCCAGCACCGCGATGATCGCCGCGCAGCCGGCGAAGCCGATCTCCTCACCGGCCACGCTGAAGATGAAGTCGGTCTGCTGGTTCGGCACGAAGCTGGCCGTCACCAGCGGACCGTGCAGCAGGCCGGTGCCGAACGTGCCGCCCGAGCCGATCATGATCTTGGAGTGCAGCGTCTCGTAGCCGGTGCCGCTCGGGTCGGCCAGTGGGTGCAGGAACGCGGTCAGCCGGTCCAGCTGATAGCTGCGCAGCAGGTGCAGCCGGAACACCGCCACCACGCCGAGCACGGCAGCCGCCCCCAGGGCGGCGACCCAGCGCAGCTTCAGCGCGGACAGCGCGATCATGCCGAAGGCGATGAGGGCCAGCAGGATGAGCACGCCCAGGGCGGGCTCCCGCTCGACCAGGACAATGGGGATCGCGGCCAGGACCAGGACCCCCGCGACGTGCCGCGGCCGGGGCAGCTTGCCGCTGTCCCGCAGCTCGCCGAAGACCACGGCGACCATCAGGATCACCCCGATCTTGGCGTATTCGGACGGTTCGATCTGGAACCCGCCCGGCAGGTTGATCCACGCCTTGGCCCCGTTGACGCTGCTGCCCAGCGGGGTGAGCACGGCCAGCAGGCCCGCCGTCGCGGCCCCGTACACGATGGGCGCGAACATCCGGATCTGCCGGTAGTCCGCCACGCTGACAGCGATCATGAGGACCAGCCCCAGGGCCACGTTGATCAGCTGCTTGGTGAGGTAGCCGCGCGGGTCGGCGCTCGGCTGGGTGGCCGAGTAGACGAGCAGCGTGCCGAGCAGGCTGAGCGCCAGCACCGCGGCCAGCAGCACCCAGTCGAAGCGGCGCAGCACCGAGTCCTTGGCCAGCGCGCGGGCCAGCAACGGCTTGGCGGGCTGGCCGAAGGTGGGGGTCCGCGGCGCGGGGTACTGCCGGGCTCCAAGGCTCATCGCGAGCCTCCATACCCAGCCGGTGCGGTGATGCTGCCGTCCGCCGCGATGCGCGGCAGCGCGGACGGCAGCCGCCCGCCGGGGATGGCGGCCCGGTGACCCTCCAGGCCGTAGATGTCGTCGTAGATCTGCCGCACGGCGGGCGCGGCCACCTCGGCGCCGTAGTTGGAGTCCGGGATCATGACCACCACCACGTACTTCGGGTCGCTGCACGGCGCGAACGAGGCGAACACCGAGGTGACGGAGCTGTTGAACACCTCAGCGGTACCGGTCTTGCCGGCCACGCAGACCCGGCCGCGCGGGAAGCCGCTGAACGCCCCGGCCGCGGTACCGTTCCCGGTCGTCACGTCGGCGAGCGCGTTCCTGATGTAGGCGAGTGTGCCGCCGGCCACCGGCAGCCGACGGATCAGCGGCGGCGTGATCCGCTGCACCAGCTTCCCGGACGGGCTGATCACCGCCGCACCGATCCGCGGGCTGTACAGCTTGCCGCCGTTGGCCAGCGCGGCGTAGGCGTTGGCGAGCTGCAGCGGGGTCACGTTCACGTAGCCCTGGCCGATGGCGGCGATGGCCGCCTCACCCGGCTCCCACACGTTGCCGTAATGGCAGTCCTG
The DNA here is from genome assembly GCA_963837515.1 of uncultured Actinomycetes bacterium. Lineage (GTDB taxonomy): Bacteria > Actinomycetota > Actinomycetes > Streptosporangiales > Streptosporangiaceae > RYN-230. Next base: position 258,937 of record CAWINT010000001.1, on the reverse strand, counting down.
GTACTCGATCTGCTGCAGGTAGCTGCCGTTGGCCCGGCCCTGCTTGCACCACTGGTCCTTGTACTGCTTCCAGTAGTAGTACAGCCATGCCCGGGTCGGGATGGTGCCGGCGTTCTCCTCGGGCAGGTCGATGCCGGACGCCGCCCCGAACCCCCAGGCCAGCTCCATCTTCTGCATCTCCTGAATGGGCGCCTTGGGGTTGGTCACCACGTCCTTGCCGGGGTGGTCCCGCAGGTAGATCTGGTAGGCCAGGTTGTAGAAGACGGTGTCGCAGGAGATCACCAGGGCCTCGTGGAAGCTGATCGGCCCGATGCTGGGATTGCCGTCGTTGAGGAACCGGTGGCCGCCGATGGTGGACGCGGCCGGGCAGTCGTAGGCGCCGTCCAGGCCGTAACCCGCCTGCACGGCCGCGGCGGTGGAGGTCACCTTGAACGTGGAGCCGGGGGCGTACTGGCCCTGGGTGACCCGGTTCAGGATCGGCACGCCGCCCGTGGTCAGCCGCTTGTACTGCTGCCGGGAGATCCCGCCGGTCCATACCCCGGGGTTGTAGTCCGGCGCGCTGGCCATCGCCACCACCTGGCCGCGGGTGGTCATCACGATGGCCGCGCCCGTGGTGGCCTTGGGGTTGCCCTGCGCCTGCACCTTGTGGATGGCGTTGGCCAGGATCTGCTGCACATCCCCCTGGAGCCGCGCGTTGATGGACGTCACCAGGTGGTTGCCGGCCTTCGGGGCGACCGAGCGGACGACGCCGAGCTGCTGCCCGGCGCTGTTCACCGACAGCACGTCCTGCCCCGGCGTACCCTCCAGCTGAGAGTTGTACTGCGCCTCCAGCCCGGCCTGCCCGACGAGGTCCTCCCCCGCGAACCCGGTGTTCGGCAGGTGCTGCTGCTTCATCTGCTGCGGCGTGATCGGGCCCAGGTAGCCCAGCACCTGGGCCGGGTTGGCCCCGTCCGGCGTCGGGTAGTTGGCCACCGGGTCGACGCCCGCGCTGATCCCCGGGTACCGGGCGTGATCCTGCATGATCTGCACGGCGATCGCGTCCGGCACATGCTGCGCCACCGGGACCGGCTGGTAGGGCGAGCCGGGCCAGCACGGCTGGGGCACCTTCGCGGTGCACAGCCGCACCTTCTCGGTGAGCAGCTGGTCCGGCATGTGCAGCAGGCTGGCCAGCCGCTGCAGCACCGCCTTACCGCCGTCGCGCTGCGCCTGGAGGTCCATCAGGTTCACCGTGACCACCAGGGAACTGGAGTTGTTCACCAGCGGCAGGCCCGTGTCGTCCAGGATCGAGCCGCGGACCGACGGCGTGATCACGGTTTGCGTCTGGTCCTGGGCGGCGAGCTGCACGTAGCTGCGCCCGGTCATCACCTGCAGGTACCACAGCCGTCCGCCCAGCGAGATGAGCAGCGCGGCGACCACCGCGTACAGCACGACGAGGCGCCGCCGCGAGGCGGGAGTCATCGCAGTCCTCCTGTCCGCCTACCGAAGGTCCGCCAGATCGACCGGCGCCGCGGGGTGAGCCGGCGGCTGGCCACGGCCCGCGACTGTAGGCCGCGGAACCGCGGCGAGCGGCGCTGGACGGGTTTGCGGGCCCGTGCCTGGAGCCCGCGGAACCGCGGCGTGTGCCGCTTGACCGGCTTGGGGGCGGGTGCCCGCAGCCCGCGGAACCGCGGCGTGTGCCGCTTGACCGGCTTGGGGGCGGGTGCCCGGAGCCCGCGGAACCGCGGCGTGTGCCGCTTGACCGGCTTGGGGCCGCCGGCCAGCCCGCCGGACCGGGACCCGGAGCTGAACGCACGGCTGCCGCTCAACCCCCGGGCACTACCCAACGACCAGCCCGTCAACTGCCCGGCCCGCAATCCGCGGCCGAGCACCGAACCGCCGATGGCGCCGTCCCGGCGGCGGCCCGAGCCCAGGTTGAGCCGGACTGGCCGGGACGGCCGGGTCACGGTGACCCGGCCGGCCCGGGCCGAGCCGCCCGGCATCACCCCGCCGCGCAGCCGCGGGCCCCGGGCCGGGCGCAGCGCCCGGCCCCCGGCGCCGTCGCCGAGCAGGCCGCCACCCCCGGGCAGCGCGGCGGCGCGGTACCGGCTGGCCCAGTTGCGGCTGCCCAGCCGCAGCTGGACCGGCGCGGCCGGCCGCGTCCGGGGGATCCGGAACCCGCTGGCCGACCCGCCCGGCATGACCGCGCCGCCGCCCAGCCGCAGTCTCACCGGCCGGGACGGCGGCCGGCGCGGGGCGCCGCCGCTGGCCAGCGCGCCAGCCCCGGCGCGCAACGCCCGGGCCTTGAGCCGCGGCGTCCCTCCGGTCCCGCTGTCCCGGACCACCGCGCCGGCCACCGGGACCAGCCCGGCCGCCGCGGCCAGGGCGGATGTCGTCAGCGGCGCCCGGCTCGGGTCGGTGCGCAGCGCGGCCAGGCCGTCGGTGGCGAGCAGCCGGCTCCGGGTCACGGCGTACAGCACGAACGGGCTGAGCAGCACGTCGTAACCGACCGAGGCGGGCAGCAGGTACCGGATCGCGGTCCAGGTGACGTCGGCCTCGCCGAAGACGATGCCGGTCAGCGCGAAGAGCAGTTCCCCGGCGGCGGAGCCGAGCGCCACCACCCCGATCGGCGCCCAGTTCAGCTCGTCCAGGTGGGCGGCGGCCCGCCCGCACGCGTAGCCGACCACGCACAGGACCAGCGCGTACTGCCCCACCAGGTGGGTGGCGGGCGGCGCGATGTCCAGCGCCAGCCCGGCCCAGAACCCGGCCAGCGCCCCCTCGAGCGGGCCGCCGGTCAGCGCCAGCGCCACCACGGTGACGAGCACCAGGTTGGGGGCCCCGCGCAGCGGCAGCCGGAGGTTGTCCAGCACCGTCAGCTGGAGCACGATCGCCACCAGCACCACCGCGGCCGACGTCGCGGCACGCCGCATGTCAGCCTCCCGGCCGGGTCGCCCCCGGCGTCGGCGTGGCGGTCACCCCGGGCCGGCCGGTGCGGCCGGCGCCCCGGGCCGTGGGGCTGGGTGCCGCACTGGGCGTGACGGACGGGGTAGGCACCGGCGGCAGCAGCGAGAACCGCGGGTTGCCGCGCGGCGCGGTGACCACGACGCCGACCACGCCGAGCGCGGTGTCGTCCGCGTACGGGCGGACCAGGGCGACCTTGGTCAGCGCGCCAGAGGTGCCCTGCACCTTGGTGATGACGCCGACCGGGACCCCCGGAACATACGGCCGCCCACCTACGGAACCGAACGTGACCAGCTGCTCGCCCGGGCGCAGCACCGCGTTCACGTCGAAGACCTGCAGCCGGAGCAGCCCGCCGCCGACCATCGACTTGCCGGTGCCGGTCACCACGCCGAGCTGGCCGCTGCCGGCCAGCCGCACCCCCACGGTGACGCTGGCGTCGGTGGCCAGCAGCACCGTCGAGGTGGTCGGGCTCACCGAGGTGACCGTGCCGACCAGGCCCTGCCCGTTGAGCACGGTCTCGTCCAGGCCGATGCCGTCCCGGCGGCCCGCGTCGATGGTCACCGAGTCGTCGTACGCCCCGCCGGCCGCGATCACGCTCGCGGTCACGATCCGGTACCGGCCCTTACCGGACAGCTGCAGCAGCTGGCTGAGCTGCTGGGCCGACGCCTGGTCCAGCCGCTCCTGGCTGAGCTGGGCACGCAGTCCCACGATCTGCCGCTGCAGCGCGTCGACCTTGCCCTGCGACCCGGAGCCGCCGGTCAGCCCGTCCGCGAACGCCGCGAACGGCCGCCCGATCGCGCTGGCCGCACTCTCCGCCGAGCCGAACACGGTGCCGCCCACGCTACGCAGCCCGCGCACCGGGGACGCGGCACCGTTCCGGAAGTCAATCGTGATCAGTGCCAGCGCGGCGGCCAGCAGCACCCCGAGAATGACGCGGGTCCGCCGGGTGTCGTGCACCAGGTCTCCTCATCCAGGCGGCCCGCCAGCCCTCTCCCGTCGGGGAGCGGTGGCCACCAGCTGCTCCGTCCTGCCCGCGCGGGTCACCGTCTGGATTCCGGAACCAGCACCTGCCGCAGCGTATCGAAGTCCTCAACGCACTTCCCGGTGCCCAGCACCACCGAGTCCAGCGGGTTGTCGGCGACGTGCACCGGCATGCCGGTCTCCTCCCGGATCCGGTCTGACAGGCCGCGCAGCAGCGCACCCCCGCCGGTCAGCGCGATGCCCCGGTCCATCACGTCGCCGGCCAGTTCCGGCGGGCACTTGTCCAGGGTGGTCTTGACCGTGTCCACGATCAGCGAGACCGGCTCGTCGATGGCGCGGCGGATCTCCTCGGCGGAGATGACGATCGTCTTCGGCAGGCCGCTGACCAGGTCACGCCCGCGGATCTCGGCGTGCGGCTCGTCGGCCGACGGGTAGGCCGAGCCCAGCGCCATCTTGATCTCCTCGGCGGTGCGGTCGCCGAGCATCAGCGAGTACTCCTTCTTGGCGAAGGTGATGATCGCCTGATCGAGTTCGTCGCCCGCCACCCGGATGGACTGCGAGGTGACGATGCCGCCCAGCGAGATGACCGCGACCTCGGTGGTGCCGCCGCCGATGTCCACCACCATGTTCCCGGTCGGCTCGTTGACCGGCAGGCCGGCCCGATCGCCGCGGCCATCGGCTCCTCGATGATGTAGACGCGGCGGGCGCCGGCCTGGTGCCCGGCCTCCTTGACCGCGCTCTGCTCGACCCCGGTGATGCCGCTCGGGACCGCCACCACGACCCGTGGTTTGGCCAGGTGACGACGGCGGTGCACCTTCTGGATGAAGTACCGCAGCATGCGCTCGGTCACGTCGAAGTCGGCGATGACGCCGTCCTTGAGCGGCCGTACCGCCACGATGTTCCCGGGCGTCCGCCCGATCATCCGTTTAGCCTCCATCCCGACCGCGACGATCTGGCCTGTGTTGGTGTTCAGCGCCACCACGGATGGCTCATTGAGCACGATGCCCCGGCCCCGGACATACACCAGGGTGTTCGCCGTGCCCAGGTTGACCGCCATGTCGCGGCCAAGGAACGCCAACGCGTTGCTCATCAGGTACGAGACCTTCCAAAATGGGCGTGCTTAATGATCTATGCTCTTATCGCCGCAGCTCAGGTGCGGGCTGAGCCACCGCTTACCCGTGTTCATATTCCAGCGCCGGCCCGCCTAAACGACGTCGGCGATAAGATCTTGCTAACTCTGACCTAACAGAGTCCAGCGCATGCCGAGCAGCGTCCGGTGGGCCGGAATGCGTACGTGTTGTCTTGCCCTTGGGCAACGCGTGGGCGGCGCGGATAGTGCCCGGAGAGCCACCGGAATCCTATCGGTGCGGCCCGGATCCTGGCGGTGCCGCGCGGGGCCGGCCAGCCGACTCGTACCGCTGGCCCATCCGGATGGCCAGCACCCAGAATCCGGTGAAGATCGCGCCGAGCGCGTACATCACCGGGACGACCACGCCGGCCGCGATCACCAGCACCTGCAGCACGCTGCCGGCCACCAGCACGCCCCGGGTCGCGGCCCGGCCCACCAGCGCGGCCAGCAGCACCGCCGCGACGGCCAGGCAGCCCCCGGCCGTACCCGCCGCCCGCGGCGAGTCATGCCCGATGCTGATGGCCACCGGGATGGCCAGGCCGATGATGATCGCTTCCATCACCAGTACGGTGGCGCACAGCCGCCTCATCAGCCCACCCTCATTCCGGGGCGGCCTGCTCGCCGGCCGCGCCCAGCAGCAGCCGGGCATCCCCCGCCGTGATGACCGACCCGGTCACCAGCACGCCGGTCCGGGCCAGGCCCTCCGCGCCGGACGCCGCGTCGGCCAGCGCCACGGCCTGCTCGATGGCATCATCGAGCCGCGTCGCCACCCGCACCCGCTCCGCGCCGAACACCGAGGCGGCCAGCTCGCCCAGCTTGACCGGGTTCATCGACCGGTCCGAGGAGTTCCGCGTCACCACCAGCTCGGCCACCGTCGGCTCCATCTGGTCGAGGATCCCCACCACGTCCTTGTCCTCGCTGACCGCCAGCACCCCGATCAGCGCGGCGAGCGTGAACGCCTCGGTGAGCGCCTCCATCGAGGCCTCCATGCCGGCCGGGTTGTGCGCCGCGTCCACGATGACCAGCGGGCTGCGCCGGACCACCTCCAGCCGTCCCGGCGAGGTGACCTTGGCGAACGCCTCCCGGACCAGCTCCTCCCCCAGCGGTTCACTCGGCGCGGTCCACCCTGGGAGAACGATCTGGTCCGGCTGGGGACGGGCCGAGGGGGGCGCCGGCTGTCCTTCGCCGGTGCTGGAAGACCCCTGGCCGGGGAGGGCGGCTCCCGTGGCGAAGGCCTCGACGGTGGCCAGGGCTACCGCGGCGTTGCCGGCCTGGTAGGCGCCGAAGAGGGGGAGGACGATGTCAGGGTAGTCGGCGCGGAGGCCGCGGAGGTCCAGGCGCTGGCCGCCGACGGCCAGGTCGCGGTCGAGGACGCCGAATTCGAGGCCCTCGCGGAGGACCGAGGCGCCGACGGAGGCGGCGCGTCTGAGCAGCTGCTCGGCGGCGGGGAGGGGCTGCTGGGCCAGGACGGCGATGGCGCCGGGCTTGATGATGCCGGCCTTGTCGGCGGCGATCTGCTGGACGGTGTCACCGAGCCAGACGGTGTGGTCGAGGGAGATGGGGGTGACGACGGCGACGGTGCCATCGGCGACGTTGGTGGCGTCCCAGGTGCCGCCGAGGCCGACTTCGATGATGGCGACGTCCACCGGGACGTCGGCGAAGACGGCGAAGGCCATGCCGGTAAGGACTTCGAAGAAGGAGAGCGGGACGGGGTGGCGGCCGTTGACCAGGGCGATGTAGGGGGCGAGCTCGTCGTAGGCGGCGGTGAAGCGCTCCGGGGGGACGGGGTGGCCGTCCACCACGATGCGCTCGGTGATCGAGGTCAGGTGCGGGCTGGTGAACAGGCCGGTGCGCAGGCCGCGGGTGCGGAGCAGGGTCTCGATCATCCGCGCGGTCGAGGTCTTGCCGTTGGTGCCGGTGACGTGGATGACGGGGTAGGCCTGATGCGGGTCGCCGAGCAGCGAGGCCAGGTCCGCGATGCGGTCCAGGGTCGGCTCGATGGTGTGCTCGGGCCGGCGGGCCAGGATCTCCCGCTCCGCTTCGCGGAACTCGTCCTCGATGTCCGGCGTGTCCCCCGGAGTGCTCAAAGATCCGCCCCCGGGCGGTCGGCTGACGGCCCGGCCGATGGCAGGGCCGCCAGGCGGTCGGTGATGCGCTCGATGTCGGCGTGCGCGGCGGCGAGGCGGTCCCGGGTCTTGGCCACGACGTCGGCCGGGGCCTTGGCCAGGAAGCCCTCGTTGGCCAGCTTGCGCTCGGTCTGCTCAGCCTCCTTCTCCGCGGCGGCCAGGTCCTTCTCCAGACGGCGCCGTTCGGCGGCCACGTCGATGCCGGCCGCGGTGTCCAGTTCCACCGTCACCTGCTCGGCGACCAGGGTGGCGGTGGGGGTGAAGCCGCCGGCGGGCGGGGTGAGCCGGAGCAGCGCGCGGATCGCGGGCTCGTGCGGGGCGAGCACGGTGGCCTCGATGCCGCGCAGCGCGGCGGGGACCGGCTGGCTGGGCCGCAGGCCCTGGTCGCTGCGGAACCGGCGGACCTCGGTGACCAGGCGCATCAGCGAACCGATCTCGGCTTCGGCGGCCGGGTCGCGGTAGGCCGGGGCGGTGCCGGGGGTGGTGCCGGGGCGCTGGCCGGGCCAGGGGGCCACCATGATGGAGTCGCCGTCGGCGAGGGCGGTCCAGAGCTCCTCGGTGACGAACGGCATGACCGGGTGCAGCAGCTTGAGCAGCCGGTCCAGCACGTAGCCGAGCACCTCGCGGGTCCGCTGGGCGGTGTCCGCGGCACCGGAGGCCAGGGCGGGCTTGGCCAGTTCCAGGTACCAGTCGAAGACCTCGTCCCAGGCGAAGTGGTAGAGGCTCTCGCAGACCTTGCCGAACTCGTAGTCCTCGAACAGGGCGTCGGTCTCCGCGGTCACCGCGGCCAGCCGGGACAGGATCCACCGGGCGGCAGCGGGCAGGCCGGCCGGGTCCGGGGCCTGGGCCGGCACCCGCGCGCCGTTGAGCAGCGCGAAGCGGGTGGCGTTCCACAGCTTGTTGCAGAAGTTCCGCGAACCGGTGACCCACTCCTCGCTGACCGGCACGTCGCCGCCCGGGCTGGCCCCCCGGGCCAGGGTGAACCGGGTGGCGTCGGCGCCGAACCGGTCGATCCAGTCCAGCGGGTCCACGGTGTTGCCGAGCGACTTGGACATCTTCTTGCCGTGCGCGTCGCGGACCAGGCCGTGCAGCGCCACGTCCCGGAACGGGACGGCCTGCCCCGGCTCCCGGGACGACATCGCGTACAGCCCGAACATCATCATCCGGGCAACCCAGAAGAACAGGATGTCGTACCCGGTGACCAGCACGCTGGTGGGGTAGAAGGCGCGCAGGTCGGCGGTATCGTCGGGCCACCCCAGGGTGGAGCACGGCCACAGCGCGGAGGAGAACCAGGTGTCCAGCACATCCGGGTCCTGGTGCCAGCCCGCACCCCCCGGCGGTGCCTCGTCAGGGCCGGGGCAGACCACCTGCCCGTCCGGGCCGTACCAGACCGGGATGCGGTGGCCCCACCACAGCTGGCGGCTGATGCACCAGTCGTGCATGTCGTCCACCCAGCTGAAGTAGCGCGCGGTCAGCTCCGGCGGGTGGACCGCCGTCCGGCCGTCGCGGACCGCGTCGCCGGCCGCCTTGGCCAGCGGGGCCACCTTGACGAACCACTGCAGCGAGAGCCGCGGCTCGACCACGGTCCCGCACCGCATGCAGTGCCCGACCGCGTGCACGTAGGGCCGCACCTCGGCCACGATGCGGCCTTCCTCGCGCAGCGCGGCGACGACCGCGGGACGGGCCTCGAACCGGTCCAGGCCCTCGAACGGTCCCTTGACGGTGATCCGGCCGTGCTCGTCCATGATCGTCAGGCTGGGCAGGTTGTGCCGCCGGCCGATCTCGAAGTCGTCCGGGTCGTGCGCCGGGGTGACCTTGACCGCGCCGGTGCCGAACTCCGGATCCACGTGCGGGTCGGCGACCACCGGGATGCGGCGGCCGGACAGCGGCAGTTCCACGTCCCGGCCGACCAGGTGCGCGTAACGGGGGTCGTCGGGGTGCACCGCCACCGCCGTGTCGCCGAGCATGGTCTCGGCCCTGGTGGTGGCGACCACGATCGAGTCGTCCCCGTCCCCGTAGCGGATGGAGATCAGTTCGCCGTCCTCGTCGCTGTGATCGACTTCGATGTCGGACAGCGCGGTGAGGCAGCGGGGGCACCAGTTGATGATCCGTTCGGCCCGGTAGATCAGGCCGTCGTCGAAAAGGCGCTTGAAGATGGTCTGCACCGCCCGGGACAGGCCCTCGTCCATGGTGAACCGCTCCCGGGACCAGTCCACGCTGTCCCCGAGGCGGCGCATCTGGCCGAGGATCTTGCCGCCGGACTCGGCCTTCCACTGCCAGACCCGCTCGACGAACGCCTCGCGGCCGAGGTCGTGACGGCTCAGGCCCTCCTTGGCCAGTTCCCGCTCGACCACGTTCTGGGTGGCGATCCCGGCGTGGTCCATGCCGGGCAGCCACAGGGCCGTGTACCCCTGCATCCGGCGGCGGCGCACCAGCGCGTCGATCAGCGTGTGGTTGAGCGCATGACCGATGTGCAGCGAGCCGGTGACGTTCGGCGGGGGGATCACCACGCAGAACGGTGGCGCACCCGGCCCCGCGGCGGCCGCGTCGGCGCCGAACAGCCCGCGCTTGTCCCACGACTCATACAGCCGGTCCTCTACATCGCCCGGCACGTACTGCGGGGGGAGATCCGTGCGCCGCTGTGTCAAGTCTGCACTCACGACAGCCGAGTCTAGTGCGGCGGGGGGCGGGGGCCGACCGATGCGCCGCTGGCTGGCCGCCGTGCGTGCATCTTCGGTTTACACGGCCGGCGCGGTCAGGCTGTGGCTGGGGTGCGTATCGGTACGCCTGCGGCACATCGGCCGACCCCCGCTGATGGGGAACGGCTGGAAGTCCGGGGACTTTCGTGGTTACGCGGACTTTTCGCGGGGGGTGCGGCGGGTGGGAGTGGTGCCGCGGGGCACGAGGGTCGGGTTGACGTGCTCCAGCACGACGGCGCCGGTGATCACGACCCGCTCGACGTCCTTGCGGCTGGGCACCTCGTACATCACCGAGAGGAGAACCTCCTCCAGGATCGCGCGCAGCCCGCGCGCGCCGGTGCCGCGCAGGATGGCCTGGTCGGCCACGGCCTCCAGGGCGTCGTCGATGAACTCCAGGTCCACGCCGTCCAGCTCGAACAGCCGCCGGTACTGCTTGACCAGGGCGTTGCGCGGCTCGGTGAGGATCTGGATCAGCGCATCGCGGTCCAGATTGTGCACGCTGGTGATGACCGGGAGACGGCCGACGAACTCCGGGATCATGCCGAACTTGAGCAGGTCTTCCGGCATCACGTCGGCGAACTGGTCGTTATTTGCCCGGTCGTTCTTGACCCGCAGCACCGCCCCGAAGCCCATCCCGGACTTGCCGACCCGCTGCTCGATGATCTTCTCCAGCCCGGAGAACGAGCCGCCGCAGATGAACAGCACGTTCGTGGTGTCGATCTGGATGAACTCCTGGTGCGGGTGCTTGCGGCCGCCCTGCGGCGGGACCGACGCGGTGGTCCCTTCCAGGATCTTGAGCAGGGCCTGCTGCACGCCCTCGCCGGACACGTCCCGGGTGATCGACGGGTTCTCGCTCTTCCGGGCGATCTTGTCGATCTCGTCGATGTAGATGATCCCGGTCTCGGCCTTCTTGACGTCGTACTCGGCCGCCTGGATCAGCTTGAGCAAGATGTTCTCGACGTCCTCGCCGACGTACCCGGCCTCGGTGAGCGCGGTGGCGTCCGCGATGGCGAACGGGACGTTCAGCAGCCGGGCCAGCGTCTGCGCCAGCAGCGTCTTGCCGGAGCCGGTGGGGCCGAGCAGCAGGATGTTGGACTTGGCCAGTTCCACGCCGTCGTCGCCCGGCCGGGTGTCCCCGCCGGACTGGACCCGCTTGTAGTGGTTGTACACCGCCACGGACAGGGCTTTCTTGGCCTTCTCCTGCCCGATCACGTAGGCGTCGAGAAACTCGTAGATCTCCCGGGGCTTGGGCAGGCTGTCCCACCGGAGCTCGGACGGCTCAGCCAGTTCCTCTTCGATGATCTCGTTGCACAGGTCGATGCACTCGTCGCAGATGTACACCCCCGGCCCGGCGATGAGTTTCTTGACTTGCTTCTGGCTCTTCCCACAGAAAGAGCATTTCAGCAGGTCACCACCATCGCCGATGCGAGCCACCCAGCTACTCCTTTACCTGGGGCCGCCAGCCCCCCCACGGGCTGACGGTGGCGGGGAGCCCCGCCGAGCCATCCATGCGCTTACGTCCGACGGTACCGCCTCCGGGCCCCCTGCCGCGAGAGCAGAAACCCGGGGCCGGCCGCCGGGGAGGGTGAATCCTCCTGATTACGACGACCCTACCTCGGCCCGCCGCTTCAGGCTCGTCAGAACTTCATCGACCAGACCGTATTCCTTGGCCTCGGCCGCGGTGAAGAACTTGTCCCGCTCGATGTCCCGACGGACCTGCTCCTCCGTCCGGCCGGTGTGCCGGGCCACGATCGACTCCATGGACGACCGCATCCGGAGGATCTCCCGGGCCTGGATCTCCAGGTCAGAGGACTGGCCGTAGCCACCCTCGGTGGCCGGCTGGTGCAGCAGGATCCGGGCGTTGGGCAGCGCCAGGCGCTTGCCCGGGGCGCCCGCGGCCAGCAGCACCGCGGCGGCCGAGGCCGCCTGCCCGATGCAGATCGTGGAGATCTCCGGCTGGACGTACTGCATCGTGTCGTAGATCGCCATCATCGAGGTCACCGACCCGCCGGGCGAGTTGATGTAGATGAGGATGTCGCGGTCCGGGTCGATCGACTCCAGCGTGATGAGCTGGGCCATCACGTCGTTGGCCGACGCGTCGTCGATCTGCACGCCGAGGAAGATGATCCGCTCCTCGAAGAGCTTGTTGTACGGGTTCATCTCCTTGACCCCGTACGAGGTGCGCTCCACGAACGAGGGCAGGACGTAACGAGACTCGGTTAGTCTCCGGATGGTGGTGCTCACTTGCGGTTCCTCCGCTCGGGATCGGGATTCATGAGACCGGCCCCTGGGAGTCGACCTCGAGAGCGCTGCGGATGACGTGATCCACGAAGCCGTACTCTTTGGCCTGGTCGGCGGTGAACCAGCGGTCCCGGTCGGCGTCCTTCTCGATCTGCTCGACCGTCTGCCCGGTGTGGAACGAGGTGCGCTCGGCCAGCTTCCGCTTGATATAGAGCATCTGCTCGGCCTGGATCCGGATGTCCGAGGCGGTCCCGCCGATCCCGCCCGAGGGCTGGTGCATCAGGATGCTGGCGTGCGGCAGCGCGTAGCGCTTCCCGTGTGTCCCGGCCGCCAGCAGGAACTGGCCCATCGAGGCGGCCATGCCCATCGCGTAGGTGGCGATGTCGTTCGGCACGTACTGCATCACGTCGTAGATCGCCAGGCCGGCGTAGACCGAGCCACCCGGTGAGTTGATGTAGATGGCGATGTCGCGCTTGTCGTCTTCCGCGGCGAGCAGCACCAGCTCGGCACAGATCCGGTTGGCGAGGTCCTCGTCGACCTGCTGGCCCAGGAAGATGATCCGGTGCCGGAGCAGCCGGTTGAAAATCTGGTCGGTGATTCCCGGCGGCGCCGCCTCAGCGGTGCGCGCCAGGATCCGGGTCGGGTCCCCGAAGGCCGGAGGCGTGCTCACTCTGCTCTCCTCGGTGCTCATATATCCGCGCTCGGACGCGGCTCATTGTTCTGCCGTCTAGACAGTGACGATAACTCCCGGCCATCCCCGGAACGTCCCGGCCAGCGGCCTGTTCGCTGTCGGCGCAGGGTGGCCGGCCCCGGGGGGCCGCCCGCCGGGGCCGATCACCCCGGCCCGCGCTCCCGCCCGCTTCCCGGCTGCGTGCGGGCTACTCGCCGTCCCCGGTGGCGGTCCCAGCCGAAACCTCGTCCGCGACCTCGGCCGCCTCGGCCGCCTGGCCGCCCTCGGCCTCCTCGCCCGCCTCGGCCTCCTGGCCGGCCTCGGTCTCCTCGCCCGCCTCGGCCACCTCGGGCGGCATCGCGGCGGTTACATCGACCGGCTGCCCGGCCTCGTCGGTCACCGTGGCCCGCTCGGTGACGAGCGTGAGCGCCTTGGCCCGGAGCACCTCGGTGACGGCGGTGCCGATCTGCCCCCGGTCGGTGAGCTCCTGGGCCAGCCGGTCGGGCTGCACGCCCATCCGGTACGCCTGCTCGATGACGAAAGCGTTCAGCTCCTCCTGCTCGAGGGTCAGGTTCTCCCGGACGGCCAGCTGGTCGAGGACGAACCCGGCCTTCACCGAGCGGCGCGCGCCGTCGATGATGTCCTTCTCGAACTGCTCCTCGGTCAGGTCGGCCGACTGCAGGTAGTCCTCCATCGTGGTGCCGGCCCGCTCCAGCTGCTCGTCGAGCGACTCCCGGCGCATGTCGGCCTCGCTGCGGACCAGGCTGTCGGGCAGCGGGATGTCGATCTTGTCGAGCAGCGCGTCCAGCGCCCGTTCCCGGGCCTGGCGGGCCTGCTGCATCCGCTTGACCGCCTCCAGCTGGCGGCGGGTACCGGCCCGCAGCTCGCCCAGCGTGTCGAACTCGCTCGCGGACTGCGCAAAGTCGTCGTCCAGCTCAGGCAGTTCCTTCACCTTGACGCTGTGCACGGTCACGGTGACGTCGGCCTGCGCCCCGGCGTGCTCGCCGCCGACCAGCTCGGCGCTGAAGGTCGTGGACTCGCCGGCCGACATGCCGGTCAGCGCCTCGTCCAGCCCGTCCAGCAGCGCACCGCTGCCCACCTGGTAGGAGTACCCGCTCACCTGGGCATCCTCGACCGGATCGCCGTCCACCGCGGCGGACAGGTCGATCGAGGTGTAGTCACCGTCGGCGACCGGACGGTCGACCCCCTTGAGCGCGGCGAACCGCTCCCGCAGCCCGCCGATGTACTCTTCGACCTCATCCGGGGTGACCACGGCGGTCTCCACCGTGACCGCGAGGTCGCTCAGGTCGGGGATCTCGAACTTCGGCCGGATGTCCACCTCGGCGGTGAAGGCCAGTTCCTGGCCGTCATCCAGCTTGGTGATCTCCACCTCGGGCTGGCCCAGCGCGAACACCTCGTTCTCCTCCAGCGCCTGGCCGTAGAACTGCGGGACGGCGTCGTTCACCGCCTGCTCCAGCACCACCCCGCGGCCGAACCGCTGGTCGATGATGCGCGGCGGCACCCGCCCGGGGCGGAACCCCGGTACCCGGACCTGCCGGGCGACCTCGCGATACGCCTTGTCGAGGCTGGACTTCAGCTCCTCGAAGGGGACTTCGATGGTCAGCTTCACCCTGGTCGGGCTGAGCTCCTCGACGTCGGTCTTCACGTCGCCGTCAACTCCCTGATCCTGCGCTGCTGTTATCTACCGCTTGGTGTCCTGCTCCAGGCCGCCGCCAGCCCGCCCCTACGCGGCGGCCCGCGGCCCCAGCGCAGCCACTGACGGCTACGGCCGCCCAGTCTAGTGGCCCGCGCGAGGTCTCCCTGGCGGGAACGCGGCCCGGCGGCCCGGAAGGTAGCGGTTGCGCCCATCACCCGCCGCGGGTGGTGCTGGCCTGACCAGGCCTGCCGAGCATGAGCCTAGGACGGCGCGGCGCATGCCGCGCCCGCAAGAAGGAGGCACGCATGGCAGCCCAGCATGCCGGACAGGCGGGACGGACCGGGCCACCGCCAGCGGGCGGCCCGGACCAGAACGAGGCCGCGTCCTTCGACGCCGCCATCACCCGCAACGCGTGGGCCCAGGCCTGGCAGGTGGTCATGGTGGCCGCGGTGGCGACCTTCGTACTCGGCCTGATCCTGCTCATCTGGCCGAAGGCGACCCTGGTCGTGGTGGCCGCGCTGATCGGCGCGGCGCTGCTGGTCACCGGCGTCGTCCGGCTGATCCACGGCTTCACCGAGGCGGGGGCCAGCGGCGGGACCCGGGCCGCCTACATCATCATCGGCCTGCTGGCCGCGCTGGCCGGGCTGTACTGCCTGCGGCACATTTCGGTCACCGTGGCGCTGCTGGCCTTCATCGTCGGCGTCTTCTGGACGCTGCACGGGCTGGTCGACCTCATCGTGGCGGCCACCTCGGGCCCGGGGACCGGGCGCGGGCTGCGCGCCCTCACCGGCGCGCTGAGCTTGGTGGCCGGCCTGATCGTCATGTTCTGGCCGACGATCTCGCTGACCGTGCTGGTCGCCGTGATCGGCATCTGGCTGCTGATCTACGGGCTGATCCTGGGCCTGACGGCCTGGCAGGTCCGCCGGGCGGCGCACGCCCTGGCCGCCTGACCGTGACCCGGCCGGCCGGGTGGGGGACTGGCCGGCCGGGCGGGGGACTGGCCG
This sequence comes from uncultured Actinomycetes bacterium, assembly GCA_963837515.1. Taxonomy (GTDB): domain Bacteria; phylum Actinomycetota; class Actinomycetes; order Streptosporangiales; family Streptosporangiaceae; genus RYN-230. Next base: position 243,493 of record CAWINT010000001.1, on the reverse strand, counting down.
GCCGGGCGGGGGGACCGGCCGGTCGGTTACAGCAGGCCCAGGCGGCGCCCCCGGGCGATGGCCTCCCGGCGGGAGCTGACCCCGAGTTTGCGGTAGGCCGACCGCAGGTGCGTCTTCACCGTGTTGATCGACAGGAACAGCGCCTGGGAGATCTCCTCGTTGGTCATGTGGGAGGGCAGGAAGCAGAGCACCGCGCGCTCGCTGTCGGTGAGCGGCACGCTCATCCGTTCCTGGGGGGCGCCCCCGCGGGGCGCCTGGGCGTCGAACCGCTCCAGGATCCGGCCGGCGAAGCCGGCGTGCCGGCTGGTCGGCGGGATCAGCACGGTCAGGGCCGAGCGGACGGCCGCCCCGCCGTCCAGGAAGGCCCGGTAGGCGCCGTCCGGCTCGGCCAGCGCCAGCGCCTGCTCCAGCAGGACGGACGCCTCGTCGGTCGTGCCCAGGCGGCGGCGCGCCACCGCTGCGATGAGCAGCCCGCAGAGCCGCTCGTGCCGGGTCACCCGCGAGCCGCCGTCCAGCGCGGGCGCCGCCGCCTCCAGGGCGGCCTTGAAGTCCCCGTCGGCCAGCAGCAGCCCGCCGCGCAGCAGCCGGGCGTCGGCCCGGTCGAAGTGGTCGCCCTCCTCGACCAGCAGCAGGACGGCGCGGGCCCGGCCGGTGTTGCCGACCCGCAGCGCCACGTCGCCCTCGGCCACGGTGATCATGTCGGCCAGCGCCGGGCAGGCCGGCCCCCACGTTTCACGGAGCCGGGACAGCACGGCCGTCGCCGCGGTGGCGTCCCCGTCGGCCAGCAGCAGCCGGGCCCGGATCAGCGCGGCCACCGCGCTGACCGACGGCTCCCCGGGGAACTGCCCGGCGGCTTCCTGGCTGACCCCCTCCACCAGGCGCTGGGCGGCCGACAGGTCGTCACGCCGCAGCGCCACCAGGGCGCGGGCCAGCACGGCTACCTCGGCCGCCTCGCCGGCCCGGGCCGGGCGTCCCAGCTCAGGCCGGACGCCCGGGCGGGGGCCGGCGGGAAGGCGTCCCGGGCCGGGCGGCCCCGGGCGGCGCCGTCCGGGCCGCGGCCGCCTCCGCCGGGACGGCCGCCCCGCAGGCCGCGGGCGGGCTGGTGCGCCACCCGGGCCGCGCCGCCCTTGGGCGGCGGGCTCAGCCGCACCGGGCCACCGGCCAGCGGGTCGCGGAGCACGGGGCGGCCGGCCAGCCCGGCCTTGGCCCGGCCGCCGGGGGGCAGGCCGCCCGGGACGCCCGGGACGTCACTGGCCGAGCGGCGAGCCGCCGTCAGATCCCCGTACCAGGCCTCGGCCAGCGCCCGCCAGGCCCGGGCGCGGGCCTGCAGCGCGGCCAGGTTGCCCGCCGCCAGCTGCCGGTCGGCGTGCCGCAGCGCATGCCGCGCGGACTGGATCTCCCACCGCCGCAGCCGGGCCACGCCCACCGTGAACCAGGCCAGCCCGGCCGTCCGGTGCTCGGGCTGGGTGGTGGCCTCGGCCTCGGCGCGGGCCGCGAGGTCGGTCGTGTCAGCGAGCAGCCCCGGATCCACGTCGGCGCGGTCGCCGGCCAGCATTACGCGCAGCGCGGCCAGTGCCGGTTCCATCATCCGGCGCATCGCCGGGGCGGCCCGCCCCAGCGCCCGCTCGCCGCTCTCCAGGTACCCGGTGGCGCCCTCGGCGTCGCCGTCCCACAGCCGGGCCGCGGCCCAGGCGACCGCCACCGCCGGGTCGTCGGCGGAGCGGTCGGCCGGGAACAGGCCCAGCACGCTCTCGAGGTCCGCGGTGCAGCCAGGAGCGGCCAGGCCGGCCCCGGCCTCGGCCAGGATCTGCGCGGCATAGTCCCAGTCCTGCGCTTCGGCCGCGCACCGCACCGAGGCGATTGGCTGGTCGTTGGCCGCATACCAGCGGGCCGCCCGGCGCAGCAGCACCGGGATCTCGTGCGGGATCTCCCGGTGCAGCTGCGCCGCGAGCACCTCGCGCAGTAGCGGATGGTAGGCGTAGCCGCCCCGTTCCCGGTCGGCCACCTCGACGAAACTGTTCTCCCGGCTGAGCCGCTCCAGCGTCCGGGCACTGCCCGACTGCCCGGTCAGCGCGTCAGCCAGCTCGCCGGTCACCTCGGCGGCGATGGACGTGCGCAGCAGGAACATGCGGGTGGCGGGCGGCTGCTTGCCGAGTACCTCATCCCACAGATAGTCGGTGACGATAGGCTCATCGCCGGCCAGGTCCATGATGGTCGCGCCCGGCTCGGGGTCGGCTCCAGCCCGCAGCGCGGCCAGCCGCAGCCCGGCCATCCAGCCCTGGGTACGCTGCAGCAGCCGGTCCCGGGCGGCCTGGCTCACGTCCAGGCCGAGCATCCGGAAGTAATCGTCGGCCTCCTCCGCGGTGCAGGCCAGAGCGGCGCCGTCAATGTCGGCCAGGTCGCCGGAGACCCGGAGCCGGGCCAGCTGCAGCGCGGGCGGCTGGCGGGCGCACAGCACCAGCCGCAGATTGGCCGGCGCGTGCCGGATCACCAGGTCGAGGCCGTCCAGGGTGGCCTGGTCGGTGAGCTCGTGCACGTCGTCGAGGATCAGGACGACCTGCTCGGTGAAGGCCTGGGCGGCCTCCACCAGGCCCAGCGGGAACTGGCCCGGCGATGTGTTCTCCAGCGTGCGCAGCACGTCGGGCGGGATGGCGCGCAGGCGGCGCAGCCCCGCGCACATATAGGCCCAGAACCAGGCGTGCTGGTCGTCGGCTTCGGCGGTCAGCCAGACCAGCCGCCGCGCCTGCGCGGAGGCCGCCGCCCAGCTGGCACAGGCCACCGTCTTCCCGGCGCCGGCCGGGCCGCTGATCAGCGTCACCCGGTGGCGGCTGGCCTGATCGATCAGGCCGGTCACGCGACGCCGCCGCAGCACCGGGAAATGCGGCTCCGGAATCTGCAGCTTGCCTTCCAGGAACTGCAGCCGTACCGGGCTGGCTGCCTCGCCCGACCCAGGCTCCCCGGCCCCGTCCTCTGCTGGTTTCGACTCGTCGATGGTGGTCGTCATCAATCCCCCCGAGAGCCGCTGATCCCGCGGCCGGCCACCCGGCCGTCTCATCCCATAGGGGTGAATCCGCAGGTCAAACGGCGTTGCCGGTCATACCCGGGGTCAGCCCGTATCAACCGCACCCGGCTATGGCTGTCACAAAGACCATCATTAGTGCGGTTTTAAGGGCCTGCCTCACCCGCCACGGGTGAGGCAGCAGGGTGAGAACCGGCGACAATCGGCCCCCGCGGCCGGTGCTCGCTGTGCTCCCCGGGGGGTCGTCCCCCCGGGCTAACCGGGTGTGCGCCGGGCCCGGGCCAGCAGTGGGCTCACGTCACCGGCCCCGTGATCCAGCTGGTAGTCGAGGTTGATCGCCGCGTTGATCAGGGACAGGTGGCTGAACGCCTGGGGGAAGTTGCCCAGCTGCTCGCCGGTCAGCCCGATCTCCTCGGAGAACAGGCCGAGGTGGTTGGCGTAGGTGTGCATCTTCTGGAACACCAGCGAGGCCTCCTCCAGCCGGCCGGACCGGGCGAGGGCGTCCACGTACCAGAACGTGCACAGCGAGAACGTGCCCTCGTTGCCGCGCAGCCCATCCGGCGAGGCGGACGGGTCGTAGCGGTAGACCAGGCTGTCGGAGACCAGCTTGCGGTCCATCGCCTCCAGGGTGTCCAGCCACATCGGGTCGAACGGGGACACGAACCCCATCAGCGGCATGAGCAGCAGCGAGGAGTCCAGCACCTCGGTGCCGTAGTGCTGGGTGAACGCCTTTTCCTTGGGGTTCCAGCCGCGCTCTATGATCTGCCGGTAGACACGGTCCCGCTCCGAGCGCCAGCGCAGGATGTCCGCGGGCCGGCCGTTCCGCTGGGCCAGCCGGATCGCACGGTCCAGCGCCACCCAGCACTGGAACCGGCCGTAGGTGAAGTCCTTCCGGCCGCCGCGAGTCTCCCAGATGCCTTCTTCGGGCTGGTCCCAGTGCTCGCACAGCCAGTCGATCATGTTGACGATCGCGATCCAGCCCTGGTGGGCCGCGTGCAGGCCCTGCTCATCGGCGTGGTGGAAGGCGTCCAGCGCCTCGCCGTAGATGTCCAGCTGGAGCTGGTCGGCGGCGCCGTTCCCGATCCGCACCGGCCGCGACCCGCGCCAGCCCTCCCAGTGATCGAGCGTCTCCTCGGTCAGGTCGGAAGACCCGTCCACCCGGTACATGATCTTGAGTGGGTGCTGGCCGTTGGCCCCACCCTGCTCGACCAGCCGGTCCCGGACCCATACCCCGAAGGCGGCGGCCTCTTCCATATAGCCGAGGCCGAGCAGGGCGTACACCGAGAACGACGCGTCGCGGATCCAGGTGTAGCGGTAGTCCCAGTTCCGCTCCCCGCCCACCTGCTCGGGCAGGGCGGCGGTGGGCGCGGCCACCAGCGCCCCGGTGGGCGCGTAGGTCATCAGCTTGAGGGTCATCGCCGAGCGGGTGACCATCTCCCGCCACCGGCCGGTGTAGGTGGACCGGCGCAGCCAGTTCCGCCAGTAGGTGGCGGTCTCGTTGGACAGCTCCTGGATCGAGCCCGCCGCCAGCCGCCGCGGGCGGCCGCCCATGGACTCCAGCACCAGCCCGGCACTCTCACCTTCCCGCAGCGTGCGGTGCCCGCGGAGATCCTCACCGATGCGTTCGAACTCGGCACCCAGATCGGCCGGGGTCGTGCCGCGGGCGCCCATCGTGTGCACCGTGAGTTCCAGGTCGTTGGTGTGGAAGACCGCGCCCTCGTCGGTGAGCTCCAGCTTGTGCGGCTGGCGGCCGTAGTTGAACCGCGGCTTGATGTCCACCACGAACCGCATCGTGCCGCGCACCACCCGGACCAGCCGGACCAGCCGGTGGTGGCCGGTCGCCCGCTGGCCCGCGACCGGCATGAAGTCGGTGACCTCGCCCACCCCGTCCGGAGTCATGAACCGGGTGATCAGGATGGCGGTGTCCGGGAAGTACAGCTGCCGGGTGACGTAGTCATCCCGGTCCGGTGCGATCCGGAAGTGCCCTCCCTTGTCCGCGTCCAGCAGCGAGCCGAACACGCTGGGCGAGTCGAACCGGGGACAGCAGAACCAGTCGATCGTCCCGTCCGTGCTGACCAGGGCGGCGGTCTGCAGGTCGCCGATGAGCCCGTGATCGCTGATGTTCGGGTAGCGCGCCATGCGGGTCACTCCTTTGTGCCTCATTCGGTTGGGCTGGCCGAGGCCGACGGACAGCGGGTGCTGGCCGCCGTGAGCAGCGCAGCGGCGTTGCCGGTGACCGTGGCCAGATCGTCCGAGACGGCCTTGGCCGCCGCGGTCGCGCTGGGCTGGCTGCCGAGCGTGCTGAGCGTCTTCTGCAGCGTGGCCAGCGACGAGCTGAGCGCGTCGATCTGGATGTGCCACTCCGAGCTGACGTCGGCCCGCAGCATGGCCAGGTTGGCCCGGACCCGGGCCACGTCGGTCTTGAGCTTGCCGAGCGCGTCCCCGTTGGCGGACAGGTGACCGACCTCGGCGACGGACGCGCGCAGCGCGGCGACATCGGGGCAGACCGCGCCCGTCCCACTCGGCGACGCACTCGCCGCCGGGCTCGGCGACGTGCTGCTGGCCGTGGACCCGCCCCCGGAGGAACAGCCCGCGGCCAGGGCGGCGGTCAGGGCCAGAGCCGCCCCCACTCCCCCAGCCTTCATGCCGGTCACGCTGCCGTCCGGCGGGGCGGGCGTCGTCACCCCGTACGGGTTATTGACCTGGGGCGGCGGACCCACTCAACCCAATCGGTCGGCGAGGTGCTCACCGACGCGGATCGCGTTGGCTATCGCGGTGAGCGCCGGGTTCACCGCGCCGATGCTCGGGAAGAAGCTGGTGTCCACCACGTACAGGTTGTCCACGTCGTGCGCCCGGCAGTTCACGTCGAGCACCGAGGTGGCCGGGTCGGTGCCGAACCGGCAGGTGCCGGCCTGGTGGGCCACGCCCGCGACCGGCACGTCCATCTTCATGTAGTAGTTGCGGTCCAGCACGTGGTGCGCGGCCAGGCCGACGTGGTTCAGCATGGTCCGGACCTCCTTGTAGAGGTCCGTCAGCTCCGACCGGTTGGTCGGCGTGTAGGCCAGGTGCACGGCCCCGTCCGCGCCCACGGTGACCCGGTTGCCCGGCACCGGCAGGTCCTCGGTGGTCAGCCAGAGGTCCACCGCGTGCTTGGCCACCTCTTCCAGGCTCCACCGCGGCGCCAGCTTGGTGAGCTTCGGCTCCTCACCCTTCATCGCCTCGGGGTTCGACTTGCCGAGCATCTGGATGTTGCCCAGCGGGTACTCCCGGCCGTCACCGGGGCCGTAGAAGTCGTTGACGGCCAGCGTCTTCTGGTAGACGGTGTCGTTGCGCTCCTTGCTGAGCGCGACCATGGCCAGGCTGTTGTGGAACATGTAGTTCCGGCCGACCTGGCCGGAGGAGTTGGCCAGCCCGTCCGGGCAGCCGTCGGCCGCCGACCGGAGCAGCAGCGCCGCGCTGTTCGCCGCCCCGGCGGACAGCACCACGACGTCGGCCGCGTACACCTCCTGCCCGCCGCCCCGGCGCACCACGACGCCGGTGACCTCCCGGCCGCCGCGGCCGGACTCCAGCCGGACCACCTCCGCCCCGGTGAGCAGGGTGACGTTCGGCTGGCTGAGCACCGGGCGGACCGCGATGACCTCGGCGTCGGACTTGGCGTGCACCAGGCACGGGTACCCGTCGCACCACGCGCACCGGATGCAGTCGCTGGCCGGGCGGCGGGCCTCGTCCAGCAGGATGCCGCACGGCGCGTGGAACGGGTGGTACCCGCTGGCCTGCAGGTCCTCCGCCAGCTGCTGGATCCGCGGCTCGTGCGACACGGCCGGCCACGGGTACTCCTTCGACCAGGGCCCCTCGGTGGGGTCCTCGCCGTGCGCGCCGTGCACCTGGTACAGCCACTCGGCCTTCGTGTACCACGGCTCGAACTCGTCGTAGGACAGCGGCCAGGCCGGGGAGACCCCGTCCACGTGCTTGATCTCGCCGAAGTCGGCTGGGCGCAGCCGGTACAGCGCCGCCCCGTACATCTTGGTGGCGCCGCCCACGAAGTAGTGCACCTGGGGCTGGAACGGCCGCCCGTCCGCGTCGTACCAGGTGTCCTTGCTGATGTAGCGGCCGGCCACGAACACCGGGCCGGGCTGCCAGTTCTCCGTCTCGCGGGTCAGGAAGTCGCCCCGCTCGAGCAGCAGGATGCGCTGGCCGGTGCCCGCCAGGGTGTGCGCGAGCGTGCCGCCGCCCGCGCCGGTGCCAATGATGATCACGTCATAGCGTTCGGTCACGCCCCTCACTATGCCCACCGGCCTGGCCGGCGACTACCGCCCGCCCCCGGCATCCCGCAATCACCCCACGAGGATGATGCCGGCCGGCCGCGGCCACGGCGATGGTGGCGCCATGATGACCAGCGATGCCGTCACGGCCAACGGACGCCGCGGGGAAGCGGACGCCGCGTTCCACATCAACACCCGGCCGCTGCTGGTGGGCGGCGCGCTCATAGGGCTGGCGGGGGTGCTCGGCCTGGCCGGGGTGGCGATCACCGGCACGGCGCTGGGCGCGGCCGTGCGGGACTGGGCCGCCCGGCAGGAGGTGCCGCCCAGCGAGCTGGCCCGGCACCACTGGGACCGGGCCAAGAAGGCCACCGCCGCCGGGGCGTCCGCGTGGCGCAACGGCGCCCGGGAGCGCGTGTCACCGTCCTGACGCGGACAGCGCCAGCCCGTATCGCCGGGAAAGGCTGACCCGGGGGGGAGCCTATGAGCACGGTCAACCTGGCCCGCTGGCAGTTCGGCTTCGTTACTGTCAACCACTTCTTCTTCGTCCCGGTAACGATCGGGCTGGCGTTCCTCACGGCCCTGCTGCAGACCGCCTGGTACCGCACCAAGCAAGCCGAATACCTCCAGCTCACCCGGTTCTTCGGCACCCTGCTGGTGATCAATATCGCGGTCGGCGTGGTGACCGGGATAGTCCAGGAGTTCCAGTTCGGGATGAACTGGTCGGACTACTCCCGGCTGGTCGGCAATATCTTCGGCGCGCCGCTGGCCATGGAAGGCCTGCTGGCGTTCTTCCTGGAGTCCACCTTCCTGGGGCTGTGGCTGTTCGGCTGGGACAAGCTCTCGCGCCGGGTGCACCTGCTCACGATCTGGCTGGTGTCCCTGGGCACGGTCCTGTCCGCCGCGTTCATCATGGCCGCCAACTCGTGGATGCAGCACCCGGTCGGCTACACGATGGTGCACGGCAAGCCCCAGCTCAACGACGTCTGGGCGGTGCTGACCAATCCGGTGTTCCTCTGGGGCTACGCCCATGTCCTGCTCGCCTCGCTGGTCACCGGGTCGGTGATCATGCTGGCGGTGTCCGCCTGGCAGCTGCGCCGCGGCCACCACCCGGACACGTTCACCCGGTCGGCCCGGATGTCGCTGGCCGTGCTGGTCCCGGCCATCATCCTGGCCATGTTCATCGGCAGCGAGCTTGGCGTGATCGAGGCCAGGTACCAGCCGATGAAGATCGCCGCGGCCGAGGCCCAGTGGACCACCTGCCAGCCCTGCTCGTTCTCGCTGTTCCAGATCGGCGGCGGCAACAACGACCACACCCCGACCCAGATCCTGGAAATCCCGCACCTGCTGTCGCTGCTGGCCACCAACTCGTGGAACGGCAAGGTCGTCGGCCTGACCCCGCTGCAGAACCAGTACAGCAAGCAGTACGGCCCCGGGAATTATGTGCCGAACGTCTTCATCCAGTACTGGTCGATGCGGGTGATGGCCTACATCGCCGGCCTGGTCTTCCTGTTCGGGCTGTGGGGGCTGTGGCTGATCCGGCGCAGAAAACTGGCCTCGGCCAAATGGTTCCTGCTGATCGCCCCCTGGGCGGCGATCACGCCGTTCGTCATGAACACCGCGGGCTGGTTCCTGACTGAGATCGGCCGGCAGCCCTGGATCGTGCAGGGGCTGATGCTCACCAAGCACGGGGTGTCCCCGTCGGTCAGTTCCGCCAGCATCGTCATCAGCCTGGTGATTTTCGTTCTGCTGTATCTGGTCCTCGCCGTCGTGGACCTGGTGCTGATGCTGCGCTACGCGCGCCGGGATCTGGAGCCGATGCCGGCTCCGCCGGACGGGGCGGACGCGGCGGACACGCCGGTTCCCGCGGTGCGGTACTAGGAGCAACGATGACCCTCACCGAGCTCTGGTTCATCATCATCGCGGTGCTGTGGACCGGCTTCTTCGTGCTGGAGGGGTTCGACTTCGGCACCGGCCTGCTGCACGGGGTCCTCGGCCGGGACGAGGCCGGGCGGCGCGCCGCGGTGAACACGATCGGGCCGCTGTGGGACGGCAACGAAGTGTGGCTGATCGTCGCGGGGGCCGCCATGTTCGCCGCCTTCCCCGGCTGGTACGCGACCATGTTCTCCGCGTTCTACCTGGCCCTGGTGGTGCTGCTGCTGGCCCTCATCGTGCGCGGCGTCTCCTTCGAGTACCGCGGCAAGGTGGCCGACCCGCGGTGGCGGCGGACCTGGGACGGCCTGATGACCGGGGGCAGCCTGGTCGCGCCGCTGCTGATCGGGGTGGCGCTCGGCGACCTGCTGCACGGGCTGCCGATCGACAAGTCCCAGGAGTACACCGGGAGCTTCTGGACCCTCCTCCAGCCGTACGGGCTGTACACGGGGGTCACCCTGGTCGCGCTGTGCGTGCTGCACGGCTCGACGTTCCTGGGCCTGAAGACCACCGGCGAACTCCGGGACCGGGCCATCACGCTGGCCCGCCGGGCCGCCCCCGTGACCGGGCTGCTGGTGCTCGGCTTCGCCATCTGGACCCACGTCAGCTCGGGCAAGGGGGTGCTGCCCAACCCGGTGGAGATCGCCGCCGTGCTGGCCGTGTTCGCCGCGGCCTGGCTGGCCACCGAGCGCTCGGCGGGGTGGGCGTTCGCGGCGACCACGGTGGCCATGGCGCTCACCGTGCTGTCCATCTTCACCGAGCTGTATCCGAAAGTGATGGTGTCCAGCACCAACCCGGCCTACAGCCTGACCATCAGCAACACCGCATCCGGCTCGTACACGCTGAAGGTGATGACGATCGTGGTGGTCATCTTCCTTCCGGTGGTGCTGCTCTATCAGGCCTGGACGTATTACGTGTTCCGGCAGCGGATCAGCCCGGGAGACTTCCAGCCGCCCAAGCTGCTGCGCCCGGGACCGTCTGGCAGCGCACCGGGCACCGCGGCGCCAGGCCCCGCCGCGCCAGGCACCGCCGCACCGGGCCCGAACGGCCGCAAATCACTGCAGTAAGGTGGCCGCGCCCGCAATCACCCGGCTGAGGCGATGCCCCCGCACCCGGCCCGCGCTGCGATAGCCGGACCAGAGCTGAAGGAGCGAGATGGCAGTAGACCAGGTCGACGCGCTGGTGATCTTCGGCGCCACGGGGGACCTCGCCAAGCTGGAAACATTCCCGGCCCTGGTCGGGCTGGTGGACCGGGGCGTGCTCGACGTGCCGGTGATCGGGGTGGCCAAGAACGGCTGGGGCCTGGAGCAGTTCCGCGACTACGCGGTCGCCTCGCTCAAGCTGAACAAGATGGACCCGGAGGCCGCGCCGGCCGCCAAGATGCTCAGCCTGCTCCGCTACGTGGACGGCGATCTCGGCGACGACGCCACTTACCATGCCATGTCGGACGCGGTCGGCACCGGCCAGCGCATCCTGTTCTACCTGGAGGTGCCGCCGGTCCTGTTCGGCCGGATCGCCCAGGGCATCGCCACGGCCGGCCGGGCCAAGGACAACCGGATCATGGTGGAGAAGCCGTTCGGCACCGACCTGAGCAGCGCGATCCAGCTCGACCAGCTGATGCACCAGTACTTCCCGGAAGACGCGATCTTCCGGGTGGACCACTGGCTGGGCCTGGACCCGGTAGAGAACGTGCTGTTCGTCCGGTTCGCCAACTCGGTGATCGAGCCGCTGCTGAACCGGGACCACGTGGAGAGCATCCAGATCACCATGGCCGAGGCGTTCGACGTCTCGGACCGGGGCCGGTTCTACGACCGGACCGGCGCGATCCGGGACGTGCTGCAGAACCACATGCTCCAGGTGCTGGCCACCGTGCTGGCCGAGCCGCCGGACGGCAACGGGCTGGGCAGCTGGCGGGACGCCAAGGCGCGGGTGATCTCCGCGATCAAGCCGCTGGAGCCCGAGGACGTGGTCCGCGGCCAGTACGAGGGTTACCACGACGTGGCCGGGGTGGACCCGCGGTCCACCGTCGAGACGTTCGTCGCGGTCCGGCTGGCCGTCGAGTCGTGGCGCTGGGCCGGGGTGCCGGTGCTGATCCGGGCGGGCAAGTGCCTGCCGGTCACCGCTACCGAGGTCACGGTGCGGTTCAAGCGGGCGCCGTACGACATCTTCGGGCTGGACCCGCTGCCGGACAACAACACGCTGCGGTTCCGGGTCTGGCCGGAGACGGCGGTCGGGGTGAGCCTGGCCGGCAAGAAGCCGGGCGCGGGCTGGGAACCCCAGTCGGAGGAACTGGTCTTCGCCGAGCGCCCCGGTTCGGACCAGCGGCCCTACGACCGGCTGATCGGGGCGGCGCTGGACGGGGACCGCTGGCTGTTCGCCCGGCAGGACTCGGTGGAGGCGGCCTGGCGGGTGGTGGACCCGGTGCTCGGCGACGCCGTGCCGGTGCACCCGTACGCCAAGGCCACCTGGGGGCCCAAGGAAGCGGACCGGCTGCTGCCCAGCCGGGACGTGTGGCTGGACCCGGCGGGGTGAGCGCGGGCGGCCGGGGGGCCGGGCGGCCGGACGGCCGGGCGAGGCACGGGGGAACCATGGACGAGCAGGCGCAGCGCCGCGTAGTGATCATCGGGGGCGGGTTCGCCGGGCTGTTCGCGGCGCGGGCGCTCCGCCGGGCCCCGGTCCGGGTCACCCTCATCGACCGGGCTGAGCACCACCTGTTCCAGCCGCTGCTGTACCAGTGCGCCACCGGAATCCTGTCCGAGGGCAAGATCGCCGAACCGCTGCGCCAGCTGCTCAGGCGGCACCGCAACGCGGAATTCGTGCTGGCCGAGGTGACCGGTATCGACCCGGCGGCGCGCCAGGTGCACGCCCGGCGGCCGCTCGGCGCGCCGCTGGAGTTCGGCTACGACTACCTGATCGTGGCGGCCGGGGTGCGCCAGTCCTACTTCGGGCACGACGAGTTCGCACGGTTCGCGCCGGGGATGAAGACGATCTCGGACGCGCTGACGATCCGCCGCCGGGTGTTCGGCGCGTTCGAGATGGCCGAGACCGCGCCGACGGCCGAGGAACGGGCCCGCTGGCTCACCTTCGCCCTGGTCGGGGCGGGGCCGACCGGGGTGGAGCTGGCCGGCCAGATCCGCGAGCTGGCGACCAAGACGCTGCGCGCGGAGTACCGGCACATCACCCCGGCCGACGCCCGGGTGCTGCTGCTGGACGGGGGCAGCGCGCCGCTGGCCTCGTTCGGGCCGGAACTGTCCGGCAAGGCCGCCCGGGCGCTGGACCGGCTCGGCGTGGAGCAGCACATGCACTCGATCGTCTCCAAGGTGGACCTGGACGGGGTGGAGGTCCGCGGCGCGGACGGCGCGGTGACCCGGCACACCGCGGGCACCGTGCTGTGGACCGCGGGCGTGGAAGCCCCGCCGGTGTGCGCGGCCATCGCCGAGGCCACCGGGGCCGGCCGGGACCGGGCCGGGCGGATCATGGTCGGACCGGACCTGACCATCGCCGGCCATCCGGAGATCATGGTGGCGGGGGACGCGATGAGCCTGGACGGGCTGCCCGGGGTGGCCGAGGTGGCCATGCAGGCCGGGCTGTACGCGGCCCGCCGGATCCGCCGGGCGGTGGCGGGCCGGCCCGCGGGCGGCGGGTTCCGGTACCGCGACCTGGGGTCGGCCGCCTACATCAGCCGCGGCACGGCCGTGGTGTCGGCCGGCCGGCTCAAACTCGGCGGTTTCCTGGGCTGGTGCGTGTGGCTGTTCATCCACATCGGCTTCCTGACCGGCTTCCGCAACCGGTTCGGCGCCGTGCTCTCCTGGTGGTTCGCGTTCACCCGGGACCTGCGCCGCGAGCGGACCTTCACCTCACACGAGGTGGGGGTCATCCCAGACGTGTACGCGGTGGGTGACCCGGCCGCGGCGCCGGGTCGCCCAGCCCAGTCGCCGTCTCAGCGGAGACCGGCGTAGTCGGCCGGGCGGGCCACCCCCGCGACCGGCTCACCGCGCAGGAACCGGCGGGCGTTCTCCGCCGCCCGGCGCGCGGCGTGCACCATGATGCCCGGCACGTTTTCCGAGTTGTGCGGCGAGCCGATCAGGTTGGGCAGCTCGAAGAACGGGAACCGGGGGCGGAACCCGGTCCGGCCCGCCGGCTCCTCCCACCACGTGTCGATGGCGGCCGAGAACGCCGGGTTGGCCCGCAGGTGCTCATACAGTGCCCGCTCGTCCACGATGGCGCCGCGGGCGACGTTGACCAGGATCGCGGCCGGCTTCATCCGGCCCAGCTCCCGGGCGCCGATCAGGCCCCGGGTGGCCGCGGTCAGCGGGATCGTGATGACCAGCACGTCCGCCGCGGCCAGCAGGTCATCCAGCTGGTCCAGGGTGCCGATCCAGTCGGCCGGCTCGCGGCTGGTGCCGGAGGTGTTCACCGCGTGGACCCGCGCGCCGAACGCGCGCATCAGCCGGGCGGTGGCCTGGCCGATGCCGCCGAACCCGAGGATGCCGCACACCGCGCCGCGCAGTGTGGCCGACACCGCGTCCCGGTTGAACTCGCCGCGGGCCAGCGCGGCCCGCTCGGCCGGCAGGTGCTTGGCCAGGCTGAGCACCATCGCCAGGACATGCTCGGCGATCGGCTCGGCGTAGGCGCCGACGTTGCCGGCCACCAGCACCCCCGGCGGGACGGCCGTGAAGTCCACCTGGTCCAGGCCCGCGGACAGCAGCTGGATCAGGCCGAGCACCGGTGCCTGGGCCAGCGCCCCGGCGGGCACCTCCCGGCCCAGCCGCAGGCCGATCAGCGCGTCCGCCCGGCGCAGTGCGGCGCGCTGCTCGTCGTCGCCGGCCCCGGCCAGGAACCGGACTTCAGCGTGGCCGGCCAGCACCTCGCTGATGGCCGAGGTGATTCCGTCGTCTGCCGGGTAGCTCACCGCTACCAGCCGCTGCTGCGCCATCGAGTCTCTTCCGTGGGAGTTGTCATGCAGTCAAGGTCTACCGCAGTGCTGACCGAAGCCGGCTTCCGGGACCTGTATGACCGGCTGCGCGGCAGCGTGCCCTGGCCCCCGGACGACCGGCGCGGCGCGCTGAACTATCTCGGCCCGGAGCAGGTCCGCGCGGCCGCCGCCGAGGCCCGGCTGGGCCGCCACGTCAGCCTCGCCGCGCCGGTGGAGGCGCAGCACGCGGCGGACAACCCGCAGCCGGCCCGGCACCCGATGACCGGCACTGCGGACCAGGCCGCGGCGACCGGCCTGTCGTTCGCCACCGACCGGCTGGAGATGAACGTGCACGGGAACGTGGACAGCCACCTGGACGCGCTGTGCCACATCATGTACGACGGCCACCTGTACAACGGGGTGCCCGCGAGCGCAGTCACCCCCAAGGGGGCGATGGAACTGTCCCTGGACGTGGACGCCGACGGCATCGTGGGCCGTGGGGTGCTGCTCGACATCCCGCCGCTGCGCGGGGTGCCCTGGCTGGAACCGGGCGACCACGTGCTGGCCGACGACCTGCTGGCCGCGGAGCAGGCCCAGGGCGTCCAGGTGGGCCGCGGTGACCTGCTGTTCGTCCGGGTCGGGCACCGCCAGCGGCGCGACCAGATGGGCCCGTGGGACGTGGCCAGCGAGCGGGCCGGGCTGCACCCGACCGCGATGGAGTTCATCGCCGAGCGCCAGGTCGCGGTGCTGGGCAGTGACAGCAACAGCGACGCCGCGGGCAGCGACACGGTGGAGACCCAGTTCCCCGTGCACGTGCTGGCGATCAACGCGCTCGGCGTTCAGCTGCTGGATTATCTGCAGTTCGAGGAGCTCGTCCCGGTGTGCCAGGAGACGGGCCGGTGGTCGTTCCTGTGCGTCATCGCGCCGCTGCGGCTGCCGGCCGGGACAGGTTCCCCGGTCAATCCGATAGCGATCCTGTGACCGGGCCGGGCTGCTCGGGAGGGACCTGATCCGGCCCGGCCAGACGGCGCCAGAGCGAGCGCTGGGCGCTCAGCCCGGCCGCGCCCACCACGATCAGCAGCACCACGTTCAGCAGCAGCTGGAGCAGGGAGCCGAGCGCGTCGGGCCAGCTGGCGAAGGCGATCGAGAGCCCGAGCGAGGCCGCCGCGGGGATCGTGGTGACCGAAATGAACACTCCGATCAGCGCGTTGGCCCGGGACTCGGTGAGGGACACCACCCCGACGATCCCGGCCAGGATCGCGGTGATCACGGAAAAGGCGTTCGGCGAGTTGATCAGTCCCGCGACCGGCCGCACGCCGTGCCGGAACGCGTCAGGCGCGGCACCCGCCCCGCGCACCGCCAGGCCGAAGCAGAGCGTCACCACGACGGCCGCGGTGAACCCGATCAGCAGGGCCCGCAGCGCCACCCAGACGCTGGTCCAGTCCCGGGGCCGGCTGCCGATCCGGGCCAGCCCGAGCGCGGCGGCGATGATGGCGAAGTACTCCGGCCCGACCACCATGGCCCCGACCACCAGGATCTGCGAGTTGGTCAGGATGCCGACCGCGCCGATCAGGCCGGCGATGACGAGCAGGATGTAGAAGCTGGGCGGGTAGCTGGCGTTGCCCCGGATGGTCCCCTCGACCATCTCCCAGACCGGGACCCGCTCGCGCTGGGCGTAGCGCCGCTCCGCCCGCGGCGTCGGCGGGCCGTCGACCACGACGCCGCCGTCGGCCACCATGACCGCCGCCTGGCCGCGGTGTGGCAGGCCGCGCAGACGGCGGAGCACCGGGTTGGCCGACCGGTTCGACACGTCGAACAGCACGGCGTCGCCCGGCGGGTTGCGTGCCGCGCCGGGCAGCACCACCAGGCTGTGCACGCCGGGGTCGGCGGCCAGTTCGGCCACCAGCCGCCCGGTCTCCGCGGGCGGGCTCACCAGGCGCACGTGCAGCGCCACCGGCTCCCCCGCTCTCCCGGTCCGGCCGGGTCATCCTCCAGCTGACCCCCGTAGTCTCCCAGGCCGGGCCGGCCGCCGGGCCAGATTCCCGGCGGCCAGGCCCGGCTCCGCCGGTGTTACACGCCGCGCTCGGCGCGGATCCGCTCCGTGGCGGCGGCCGCGTTGAGCGCCTCATAGTCCCGCTGGTTCTGGTCGGCGTAGGCGGCGGCGAAGTCGGCGATCGCCTGGTCGAACGCGTCCGAGCCGCCCAGGTAGGCGGCGATGGCGATCTCGTCGCCCGACCGGGCGTGCGCCCGGGCCAGGGTGAACCCGCACAGCTCGCCGTACAGGCGCATGCCGCGCGGGATCATCGCGCCGATGTCGATCGAGAACTTCCAGTCGCGCAGCTGGCGTACGTAGAAGTCGCGGGCCTGCCCGTCCAGCCCGGGGGTCCGCTGCCAGCCGAGGAAGATGTCGCTGGCCGCCTGCATGAGCCGCTGCCCGGTCACCACCCGCTCGCCCTGGTTGCCGTACTTGCTGGCGCCCGTGTACGCGGCCAGGACGGACGGCTGGGCCTCCTTGACCTGCAGGAACAGCGGGTCAGAGTCATCCCGGCCGAGCATCAGGACGATCCAGCACCGGGTTCCCACGCTGCCCACCCCGACGACCTTGCGGGCCATGTCGGTGAACTCGTACTGCTCCAGCAGCACCCGGCGGTCGGCCACCAGCGTCCGCCGGTACTTCCCGATCAGCCCGCGCAGCTGGGCCTCGAAGTCGATCCCGTCGGGCTGGCCACCGATCAGGTCCCGGATCGGGATGATGAGTGGCGGGTCGGGCACGATCCGCGGCCGGCCCCCCTCTATCCGGGTCAGCTTGCGCAGCTCCTGCATGCTGTCCCGGGTCCGCGCCTTGGCCAGCCCCTTGTCCAGCGCCTTGCGCTGCCGCTCCACCAGCCGCCCGGCGGCCTGCTGGCGCAGCTCGTCGATGTCCACCTGGGTGTACCAGACGTCGAGGTTGCCCAGCTTGGCGAAGGCCCGCATCGCTATCCGGTACCGCGCCACCGCGGCCAGCAGGATCTTCCGGCGGTCCTTGTCGGCGAAGCCGTTGTCCCGGGCGGCCACCTCCAGGCTGGCGGCAAGCCGTTTCACGTCCCACTCCCACGGTGCGGGCAGCGTCTCGTCGAAGTCGTTGACGTCGAACACCAGCTTGCGCTCGGGCGAGCCGAACAGCCCGAAGTTGGACAGGTGCGCGTCCCCGCAGGCCTGCACGATGATCCCGCACGACGGGGTGCTGGCCAGGTCGCTGGCCATCGGCAGGGCCGCGCCGCGGAAGTAGCTGAACGGCGTCTCCATCATCCGGCCGTACCGGACCGGCACCAGGTCCGGCAGCCGGGATTCGCCCTGCGTTTCCAGCAGCGACACCGGGTCGGTGCGGTCTGACGGCGGGTCCCAGCCCGCGTGGCTCGCCCGCGGCACCTCCGCCCGGGCGGCCTTACCGCGCACCTGCCGCTCGGCCGGGGTGAGCCGGGTGCGGCTGCTCTCCAGGCCGGTGGCCGGGCTGCGGGGCAGCAGCACCGTGCGGCGCACCCCCTCGGGCGCACCCGGCGGGAGCCGGGCGTCGGGCGCGGAGCCGTTCCCCGTCCTCGCCGCGGGCCGGGCTGCCCGGGTCCCCGCCCGGGCCGCGCCGGTGCGGGCCCTGGTGGCCCTGGTTCTGCCCGATGCACTGGTTCGTGGCTGCGTCATCACGTCACTGTGAGCTGACGTGCGGACCAGGGCATCACCCACCGGGGATGACGACGTGCGGGATCTCGCCGGCCAGCCTGACCGCAGCGCCCCCGCCACGAGCCGCTACGGTCACCGGAGGCCCGTGAATGCCCCTACCGGTCGAGGAGTACGCCCTCATCGGTGACCTGCACTCGGCCGCACTGGTCGGGCTGGACGGGTCGATCGACTGGCTGTGCCTGCCCCGCTTCGACTCCGAAGCCTCGTTCGCCGCGCTGCTCGGCGACCAGCGGCACGGCCACTGGCAGATCGCGCCGGCCGCGCCGCTCAGCCGGGTGCGGCGCCGTTACCGGCCGGACACCCTGGTGCTGGAGACGGAATTCAGCACCTCCTCGGGCACCGTCCGGCTCACCGACTGCATGCCGCCGCGCAGCGGCGACCCGGTCGTGCTCCGGCTGGTCGAGGGGGTGTCCGGCCAGGTGGACATGCGGATGACGCTGGCCCCCCGCTTCGAGTACGGGCTGAGCGTGCCGCGGCTGCGGCGGCAGGGCACGCTGAGCCTGACCGCGGGGGCGCAGGCGTACTGGGTGTTCTCCCCCCTGGCGCTGGCGGCCGGCGAGGGCTCGGTCTCCGCCTGCTTCCCCGTGGCGGCGGGCGACCAGATCCCGGTGGCGCTGGTGTGGGGCCGCCCCTACCGGCCGCCGCCCGCGGCGCCGCCGGTGGCCGCGCTGACCGTAGAAACGGCCGCCTGGTGGCGGGCGTGGGTCGCCGGCCTGGAGTGCGACGGCGAATGGCGGGACGCGGTGGCCCGGTCGCTGATCACTCTCAAGGCGCTCAGCTACGCGCCCACCGGCGGGCTGGTCGCCGCGCCGACCACGTCACTGCCCCAGCAGCCGGCGGGCGTGCGCAACTGGGACTACCGGTACTGCTGGATCCACGACGGCGCCGCGGCCCTGGTGGCGTTCGCCGGCGCCGGCGCCCAGCCGGAGGCGGCCAAGCTGCTGACCTGGCTGACCGACGTGGCCGCCGGCCCAGCCGCGCAGGTGCAGCCGGTGTACCGGGTGGCGGGCGAGCGGCGGCTGCCGGAACTCGACGTGGCCTGGCTGCCCGGCTACGACGGGGCGCAGCCGGTCCGGATCGGCAACGCCGCGGCGGAGCAGGCCCAGCCCGGTGTCCAGGGGTACCTGCTGCGGGCCCGGCTGGCGGCCCGGCAGGCCGGGCTGCCCGTCTCCCCGCTCGGTCCCGGCCCCGACGACGTCCTGCCGTTCCTGCGCGCCCACTGGGCCGGGCCGGACGCCGGCCTCTGGGAGACCCGCGGGCCGCCGCGGCAGTTCGTCCACAGCAAGGTCCTCACCTGGGCGGCGGCGGACGCCGCCGCCCGGCTGGCGGCGGAGTTCGGCGAGCCGCGGCCCGTCGCGGGCTGGCGCCAGCTGGGCGCCGCCGTCCGTGCCGACATCCTGGCCCGCGGATACGACCCGGGCCGCAACACGTTCATCCAGCATTACGGCTCCCAGCTGGTGGATGCCGCCCTGCTGCAACTGCCCCTGCTGGGCTTCCTGCCAGCCGGCGACCCGCGGGTGGCCGCCACCGCCGAACTGGTGGGCCGCGAGCTCGACGACAGCGGCGTGCTGCGGCGGTACCGGACCGACCGGCCCGCTGACGCCGACGGCCTCCCGCCGGGCGAAGCCGGCTACCTGCCGGCCACCTTCTGGCTGGCCGAGCTGATGGCGGCGGCCGGGCGGCCGGACCGGGCCCGGGCCGTGTTCACCACGCTGCTGGCGCTGCGCAACGACGTGGGACTGCTGGCGGAGGGGTACGACCCGCTGCGGCGGCGCCTGGCCGGCAACCACCCGTCCACCGGTGCGCATCTGGGCCTGGTCGCCGCGGCCCGCGCCCTCAGCCGGGCCGGGGCCACGCACCAGCCCAGATCCGGTTCGGGCCGGTTCGCCCGGTCCGGGTGATGCCCCCCCGCCCGGCACCGGTCACGCTGTTCCCAGCCACCCCGGGCCGGCCGGTGACCCAGGCCGGCGGCCGCCGCTGCAGTGAGACGCCGGTCCGGGAGGCCCGCAACCATGAGCCGTCCGCACATCATGCCGCTGCTCGCACCCGAGCCGGCCGGCCGCGGCCTGGGACAGCGCTCCGCGCGCTCGACGGCCCGCACCACCCGGGCGGCCGCCCGGGCGGCCAAGGCCGCAGCGGCCCGGCAAGCCCGGGAACAGGTGATCTGCGTCGGGGTGAGCATCTCGCTGGATGACTGTGACGTCGCACTGGCCGACGCGGTGCTGCGCCGGGTGCTGCGCTGCGGCTGCCCGGTGGGCACCGTCGTCCTGGACCTGGGCACGCCGGCCGCGATCGACCCAGCGGCCGGCGCGGTGCTCGTGGCCGTGCATCACCGGCTGGCGGCGCTCGGCACCCGGCTGCGGCTCGCGGCCGGACTCCGCGGTGTGGCGGCCTGCCTCGCCGATGACGGCGTCAGGGAGCAGATCGGCCGGGACCACGTGCACCCCAGCTTCCGCAGCGCGGTACTCGCCACCTACGCGGCACTGCCCGGCCCGGGCCTGGTTGTGGGCCGGGTGAAGACCGCCCTGGAAACCGTGGCGGAGGCGCTGGCGGGCGAGGCCCGCGAACCGGCGGGAATCCGCGGGGCGGCCCCGCCGGGGTAGGCGCTGCTTCACCCCGTGCGGGTGGGGCGGGGGCCGTGGGCCCGGCGGTGGACTGTGTGCGGCCAGAACCACCGCAGAGGGAAGGACATCATGTCTGACTTGATCGCCATCGGCTACCCGGATGAGACGACCGCCCAGCAGGCTTCCGACGAGGCGCACCGGCTGGCCAGAGACCTCATCATCGAGCCCGACGCCATCGCGGTCATCGTCCGCGACAAAGAGGGCAAGTTCCATGTGCACACCAATCACAACCCGGTGGGCGCCGGCGCGACGTGGGGGATGTTCTGGGGGCTGCTGTTCGGCCTGCTGTTCTTCATCCCGTTCTTCGGGCTGGCCATCGGGGCCGGCATGGGCGCCCTGATGGGCAAGATCACCAAGTCGGGCATCGACCGCGAGTTCCAGGAGCAGGTCCGCGGGATGCTCAAGCCCGGTACGTCGGCGCTGTTCCTGATGGTGGAGAAGGTCACCCCCGACAAGGCCGTGGAGGCGCTGAGCCAGTACGGCGGCACCGTGCTCAAGTCGTCGCTGACCAAGGACGGCGAGGCCGAGCTGCAGGACGCGCTGCACGGCAAGCAGGCCTCCGCCTGACCGCGCCGGGTGTGCCGCCTTTCTGCTGCTGTAGCAGCAGCAGAAAGGCGGCACACTTACCCCGGGTGCCGGGCCCGGTCAGATGCCGAGCAACCGCCGCTTCGCCGCGGCGAACTCGGAATCGCTCAGCGAGCCACCGTCATGCAGCGCGGTGAGCTCCTTGAGCTGCTCGGACAGCGAGGCGTCCCGGGGCGGCTGCGCCCCGCCCGGCTGATCGGCGCCCGGCTCCGCACCGCCCGGCTTCGCCTGCTGGCCCGTCGCCTGCTGGCCCGTCGCCTGGCCCGTCGCCTGCTGATCTTCCAGGCTGCTGATCCGGGCATCCTGGCCGGCCTCCTGCTGGGACTGCTCCGCCGAGTGCTGGGCCACCTTCTTGCCCGCCACGTACGCGCCGCCGCCAACCACGGCCGCGCGCAGCAACGGACGCCGCCGTCTGAACATGGCTTACCCCCCGATCTGTGCTGTCGCGCTCAGATGTCCTGGCCGGCCGGCAGCGACAGGCCGAGCGCGACCATGATCTCCGGTGCGGCCGACACCACCTTGGGCCCGCCGACCTGCGGCGCGATGGCGCGCAGCACGCCGAGGATGTCCTCCGGGGTAGCGCCGCCGTCCAGCGCGTTGGAGATCTGCCACAGGTAGGAGGCGGGCGGCGCGTCCAGGGCAACCAGTGCCGCGATCTTCACCAGGCCGAAGGTCCGGGCGTCCAGCCCCGAGTTCACCTGGCTGCTGTCCCGCAGTTCGAGGGCGGCCGCGAGCACCTCCGTGTCCCCCAGGGCCAGGCCGGTCAGCGCGTCCTTGGTGACGTCGTTGACGTTGCCATTGACAGGCACGGTCATCGTTTCGCTCCCGTTGTCGGTGGATCCTGGCGGCGGTCCGCGCAGGCTTCTCCGGCTACGAAGGTGGCGCGCATCCGGCCGCGGCGCGCCACCCCCGGCGGGTGAGGCGGAAGCCGAGCCGCGCCGCCCTAGGCTGGCGCCATGACGACCCTGGCCGGACCGCGTCCCGCGAGCGCCCAGCGTTCCGGCGGAACGCGGTTCGGCCGGCTGCTGATTCTGCTCGTCTTCACCTACGTGCTGTCCGCGTTCACCACGGCCGACCTGGTGAGTTCGGTGCAGGTGGTGCTGTTCCTGGGCGTGATGCTGCTCGCGCTGCGCACCGGCCGGCTGCGCCACCGCGCGGTCCGGGTGGTCGCCGTCGGGCTGCTGGCCGGGACCGCGGTCGCGGTCACCCTGGGCCTGTTGGACAAGAACGGCCCCGGGGCGGGCGTTGCGAATATGTGGACCGCGCTGGTCCTGCTGGCCTCAGCTTTCTTCGTCATCCGCCAGGTGCTGTCGCGGCCGGAGATCAGCCTGCAGAGCATCTACGGGGCGATCAGCGCCTACATGATCCTCGGGCTGATGTTCGCGGCGGTCTACTCCGGCATCTACCACTTCGGCGGGACGTTCTTCGCGCAGGCGGGGAGGCCCGGTGCCAACACCTTCCAGTACTTCAGCTTCACCACGCTGACCACGCTGGGTTATGGCGACTACACCGCCGCGCAGGCCCCCGGCCAGGCGATCGCCGTGATCGAGGCGATGACGGGCCAGATCTTCCTGGCCACCCTGGTGGCCCGGCTGGTGGCCGGGTTCCGCGGGCCGGCCGGCCGCGCGGCCGCGCCGCCGCCCGGCGGCGCGGACTCCCCCGCGGACCCCCCCGGCCGCCTGCCCGGCGGCGCGGATCCCCCGGCGGGCACCGCCGAGCCCGCCGGCGGGCGGCGGGCTCGGTCCTGGCGGGCCGGCGCGTCCGGGCTGGTCCGGCTGCGGCCGCCCGGTGCCGTGCGGCGCCGGGCGGGACCGGTCAGGCCGTCCTCATCTCCCGGCCGTGCATCGCGAGCGCGTAGATGACCACGATGTCCAGCGCGATGAGGATGACGCCCCAGACCGGGTAGGCGGCCAGGAACGCCAGGTTGACGATCGCGCTGAGCACGGCGAGCGCGATGCCGACCACCCGGGCCCAGGTCTGCCCGACCAGCACGCCGAACCCGGTCAGGATGAAGATCACGCCGATGGCCAGGTGCAGCCAGCCCCAGGCGGCGTAGTTGACGTGCACCACCAGGTGGCTGCTGGTGACCACGTAGTAGCCGCGCTCGAACAGCGCGACCAGCCCGTCGATGACGTGGAACGCGCCGAGCGTGATCATCACGACGCCGGCGAAGATGACCCAGCCCACCCAGCCGGTCGGCTCCTCCGCGGCCCGCCCGGCGGCCCGGTAGCCGGCGCCGGAGTCGGTGCTGGGCGTGGGTCCTGCGTGTATGTCGCTCATGTCGTGCTCTCCCTCGCAGGTCTGGCCCGGCGGGCCGACGGCGGCCCGGACCGTGCCGGTGAACGGGGTAAGCGCCCCCTCGACACTCGTGGCTGATTACACGCTGTACTCGCTGGCCGGCGCAGAGCATCACCCCAGGTGGGTGAAACGCCCCGTTACGGACCGGCTGGTGGGATCGCGGGCGGCTTGTCCCGGGCGAGGAAGCGGAGCCGGGCCGCCCGCGCGTCCCAGGCGTAGACCACGGCGGTGCCGGCGATGAGGTCGTGCAGCGCCCGGCGGTCCCGCTGCACCAGCATCATGAGGAAGCCAAGCCCGAAGACCAGAAAGCTCAACGGAAACGCCAGCGTCCTGATCACCGCCTGGCGCCCGGAAGCGTCGGCGCCATCGGCCGACACGACTCTGACCCCCAGGAAGGCCATGCCCAGGGTCTTGCCACTGGCCGCCCAGGAGTAGGCGAAGTACACGAACAGCCAGGCGAAGTAGATGATCAGCACCACGACGTTGGTACGGTTCCAGGACACCGACTTGCCGGTGATCACGCTGACCACGAACGACACGCCCGCCACGGCCAGGGTGTACAGGCCAGTGGCGACGCCCCAGTTGACGAGGTAGGCGGCGAGCCGGCTCACCGCACCGGCGAAGTGGCCCTGGAAGCCGAGCCGGGCGGCCGGCGGGACGGCGCTCATGACCCGGCCGTCCCCAGGGACGGGGCCGCCAGCCGGGTGCCGGTCTCGGGCACATCCCCGGGCGGGAGCGGCTGGAGCCGCCCCGGCGGTCCCGGCGGGCCGGTGTACCGGCGCCGCCGCAGCCGGCCGACCCACCGGGCGACGAACTCGTCCATCCCGACCGCCTGGCTGCGGGCCAGGTCCAGGGCGTGGGCCCCGACCCCGCCGGAGGATTTGGCGATCACCGCGCCCAGGTCGGTCTGCGCGGCCAGCGCGTCGATGTCGATCCGGCTGGCGATCCGGTTGACGTCCACCCGGTCGGCGATGGCGCCCACGTCCACCCGGGAGATCACCTGGTCCAGGTCCACCCGGCTCAGCAGGGCCTCCACGTCGGCCCGGGCCAGCAGGCGGTTGACGCCGACCCGGTCCAGCAGCCGGTTGACGCCGACCCGGTCGAGCAGGTGGTCGACGTCCACCCGGTCCAGCAGGGCGTCCACGTCCACCCGGCCCACCACGGCGTTGACGTCGACCTGCTGGATCACGGCGTTCACATCGATCTGCTGCACCAGGGCGTTGATGTCGAGGCTGGCGACGACCAGGTTGACCACCTGCTCAGCGACGCGCTGGGCGAGCGACTCCACCGGGTCAGTGACCCGCTTGCCCATGGAACGGAAGCCATGCAGGGGATCCACGCCCATCAGCCCTTCCGGATCAGGCCGGCCAGGCCGTTGACGGCGAGGATGACCCCCGCCGCCAGTACGGCTGCCGCGAGAATAACCCGGCCGTGGCGCCGCAACCAGGCGTTGAAGGCGATCAGCTTGCGGGTGGTGAAGCCCGGGGCCACCAGGTAGGCCAGCAGCGGCAGCCACACCAGTGCGACGTTGATGGCCACGATGACGGCCAGTCCCACGGCGATGAGTCCCACGCTGGCCTGGGCGGTGGCGATCACCTGGATCGCCGCGATGAAGGTGATCCCGGGAGCGAAGATCAGGATGCCGGCCAGGAAGGCGGTGTACGCGCTGGGGGCGGCGACGAGCCGCGACACGATCCCCTGCTGCGGCCGGGTGGGGTCCGGGGGCTTGGGCTTACGGCGCAGCAGCACCAGTCCGCCCAGCGCGATCAGGATGCCTATGCCAAGGCGCAGCCCGTAACGGTCGGTGCGGTGGCTGGGCAGGCTGAACCCGCCTACCCGCAGCAGCACCAGCACCACGACGCCCATCACGACGCTCATCACCAGGGCGCCGATCAGGTAGCACAGCATCGTCTCCCGCGGCCGGGCCGATCCCAGGTACACGGCCGCCACCAGCAGGGCCGTCGGGGAGATTGCGGCCAGGAGGGCCAGGCCAGCCGCTTGGACGAGCATGTGATTCAGCCACCGGTGTGGCCGGCCGCCTGCGGCTGCGCGGGCCGGGCCGGGGGACGGCCGATCAGCTCGATGAGACCGAGCAGCACGAGCAGCACGATGGCCAGCACGATCGCGCTCGTGGCCGAGGGCGTACTCAGGAACACGAAGATCAGTGCGACCAGGGCGACGGCGCCGATCCGCAGCGCGGTGCGGTACCGGTAGGTCCACCGGCCGACCGGCCCGGTGTTCACCCCGGCCCGTTCTCCGGTGCCCCGTAGCCAGCCGATCCCCCGGGCCAGCCCGTGGCGGGTGCGCACCGCGGTGACCGACGGCCCGGTGAAGAAGGCGGCCATCGCGACGATCAGGCCGACCACCAGCAGCACCCGCAAGCCGTCCTTGATGAACCGGACCAGGGTGTCATACAGGACCGCGGCGGCGTCGGACGGCAGCACGGTCGGCGGCACGCTGTTCAGGTAGATGCCCCGGCCGATGGCCAGGGCGATGCCCAGCACCAGCATCGACGCCGCCAGGCCGAGCCCAGCCCCGACCGTCGCCCGCCGGTGACTGCGGGCAATGTAGATCCCGGCCCCGAGCAGCACCAGGGTGAGGATGGGCAGCACGATCTTCAGATCGTTGAGAACGCGGTACCCCGTCTGCGCCTTGACCAGGTACTTGTCGCTGAACAGGGCGAACTGCGGATTGATCTTCGGAATGCTGCTGACGATCGTGAGTCCCCGGGCGGCGATCTTCTGCTTGACCAGGTCGATCATGGGGCCGAGGTTGAGCACGACCTGGCCGTTACTGGTCGTGATCGCGCCGCCGCCCTGCCCGGACAGCGCTTTGACCAGGCTCGCGTGCACCCGGGTGTTCAGCTGAACCCACAGGTTGGCCATCTGCTGGCTGGCCACGATCTTGGCGACCTGGGTATGAATGAACCCGTTCACCGCTCCGGCCAGCTGGCCGGAGAACGTATGCAGCAGGGTGCCTACCCGGGTGAGCCCCTTGCTGGTCAACGTGTCGGCGGCCTGGTTGGCCAGCGCCTGGACGTTGACCCGCGTAGTGATCTGCGTGCTGATCTCGTTCGTCAGCGCACTCTGGATGGCCGGATCGTGGATGAGCGGCGCCACGTTCTCCACGTACCGGTTGGTGTTCGACACCTGGTTGGCGGTCCAGACGCCGATGACCGAGAGCGGCGCCAGGATGCAGCCGAGCACGATGAGCAGGCTCGCCACCGGCGCCCGCCAGCCGCCGCGGCGGCGGCGGGACGCCGGCGGCGCCGGCGGCGCCGGCGGCCGCTTGCGCAGCTCGTCGATCTCGGCGCGGAGCCGGGCGAGTTCAGCCCGCTCGTCACCGGCCAGCGGGCCGGTGCTGGCGGGTGACGCGGCCGTGGTCCCGCCGTCATCGGCGGCACCCTCCTGGCTCGTGGTCGGGGCGGTCTCTCCGGCGCCGTCGGACGGGGTGGCCCGGCCCGGCGGACCGGGCGCCTCGG
The DNA here is from genome assembly GCA_963837515.1 of uncultured Actinomycetes bacterium. Lineage (GTDB taxonomy): Bacteria > Actinomycetota > Actinomycetes > Streptosporangiales > Streptosporangiaceae > RYN-230. The sequence goes on along the minus strand of CAWINT010000001.1, from coordinate 216,666 downwards.
GCCCGCTGGCCCGGCCCGGAGTGGCCGGGGAATCCTGCTGTGTGGTCCGGTCACGCCGTCCGCCGCCATTGTGCTGCCCGTCACCGGCAGCCGGCCCGGCCGCTGCGTTGTCGCCGACGTCGGACACCATGACCTCCTGCTACCGGGAGCCTCGAGGCCTGCCGCCGCGGGCACCTGTGCCCCCCGGTTGCGGGTGCCCCTCGGCGGCAGGCGTGTTCACCGTCGCTGACTGGCCCCGCGCCCGCCTCGCCCTGACCGGGTGAATCCCCGGTCAGCCGCCCCCCCGCGGCCCCCGCAGTCGCGGGGCAGCTCGACCCTGCCTGGCCACAGGCCATGCGGGCAGGCGGTATCCGCGGCCTGAGGGACACCGGGCGCCGCGGCCCGCGGCGCCCGGCCGCTGGCCGGCCGGGATCACCTGACGGCCTCACCCGCAACGGGTGAGGCACTGACCATCCGCCAGCCCTCATAGTCATCCCGGCGGTACTGCCACCGCCCGGCCCTTGCGGTGCCGCTACCGCAAGCCGCCGCTGTAACCGGCACGGTCCGCGTACGCTTCGCTGTGTGCGCGGCACCGGTGAGCTGTGGGACGTCACCGTCATCGGGGCTGGGCCTGCCGGCGCGGCCGCGGCCCGCGCCGCCGCGCTCGCAGGCCGGCGGGTGCTCCTGCTGGAACGCTGCCGCCTGCCGCGCTACAAGACGTGCGGCGGAGGGCTGATCGACCGGTCGATGCAGGCCGTGCCGCCGGAAGCCCGTATCCCGGTCCGGGCCCGGGCCTCGGCCTTCACCTTCTCCTGGCGCGGCCGCCTGGAACGGACGCGGAGCGCGGGCCGGCCCATCATCAACCTGGTGCAACGGGATGAATTCGATGCGGCTCTCGTGGCTGCGGCCGCGGCGGCGGGAGCCATTGTTCAGGACCGCACCGTCGTCACCGGGCTGTCCGCAGAACAGCATGCCGTCCGCCTGTCCACCAGAGAGCACGGCGATATAAGGGCACGCACCGTCGTTGGCGCGGACGGCAGCGCAGGCCGTTGCGCGGCCTACGTCGGTGTCCGCTATGACCAGGTGGATCTGGGGCTGGAACTGGAGATTCCCACCCCGCCGGAGCAGCGGGAGGCCTGGGCCGACCGGATACTGATCGACTGGGGCGCCGTGCCAGGGTCCTACGGCTGGGTCTTTCCGAAACGGGACCAGCTCTCGGTGGGCGTGATCGCGGCCCGGGGCAATCCGGGGCAGACCCGCGCCTACCTCAACGACTTCCTGTCCCGGCTGGGCCTGGATGACGTTGCACCGGCCATGAGTTCCGGGCACCTGACCCGGTGCCGCGCCGCGGGCTCCCCGCTCTACCGGAGCCGGGTCCTGGTCGCCGGCGACGCTGCCGGGCTGCTCGACCCGTGGTCACGCGAGGGCATCTCGTTCGCGCTGCGTTCGGGCACGATGGCGGGAGATGCGGCCGCGCGGGCGTCAGCCGCTGCGTCCGGCGGCGAAGCCGCTCATGTCCTGGCCGGTTACGCGGCCACGATCGCCGCGACCCTGGAGCCGGAGATGCGCGCGGGACGGGCGTTCATGCGGGCATTTCAACGCCATCCGGGGGCCTTCCATCTGACCCTCATCCTGGTTCCGCAGGCCTGGAAGCTCTTTGCCAACGTCATCTCCGGGCGGGTGAGCATCGCGCAGATCACGCGGTACCGCCTGGTGCGCGCAGCCCTGGCGGTGCTCGGGCGGGCAAATCGTGCGGGGCCGGGGTAAGCGTTTGCGGTCAGTGGCAGGTTAAGGGGTGTGAGCCGAGACAACGCCGGGGTCGCTGCTGTGCGCTCCGTTGGTGATGGTGGCCAGCCGTCGCCGGTCATGGTGGCGGTGGATGATGTTTCCCGGACCTTCGGCAGCGGGCATACGGCCGTGCCCGCCCTGCGGGGGGTGTCGTTCACGGTAGGCCGGGGTCAGCTCACCGCCTTGCGCGGGCGATCCGGTTCTGGCAAGACCACGTTGCTGAACATCATCGGCGGCCTGGACGGCCCGACGGCGGGCCAGGTATGGGTGGCTGGCCGCGAGGTGAGCCGGATGACCGAGCGGGAGCGGCTGGCGCTGCGGCGGGACACGGTCGCCTTCATCTTCCAGTCCTTCGGGCTCATTCCCATGCTGTCCGCCGCCGAGAACGTGGGGATCCCGCTGCGCATCGCGGGCGTGCGGCCCAGCGAGCGCCGGGCGCGGGTCGCGGCCATGCTGGCGCTGACCGGCTTGTCGAGCCATGCTGCGCACCGGCCGGGCGAGCTGTCCGGGGGCCAGCAGCAGCGGGTCGCCATCGCCCGCGCGCTGGCCGGCCGGCCAGCCCTGCTGATCGCTGACGAGCCGACCAGCCAGCTCGACCTGGAGACCGGCCGGGAGATCATGAAGCTGCTGCTGAGCGTGGTGCGCTCCGAGGGCATCACCGCCCTGGTGGCCACGCACGACGAGGCGCTCATCGACCTGGCCGACAGCGTCATTGCGCTGCAGGATGGCCGCGTCGTGACCGGGCAGGCGGCCGGGCAGCAGGCCCGGGCCGGGGACGCCGGGACTCAGGCCAGAGATGGGTAAGCAGCCACCCAGGCCCGAGCATGACGGCGGCCGCCGGGGGGCGGAGCGGAACTGGCCCGTGCCGGGACTGGGCATCTCCTTCCTCGCCCGCCGGGCCAGGTCCTCCTGGCTGCTGCTGGCCTGCGTCGCGGTCACGGTCCTGCTCGCCACCGGGCTCGCCGCCGTGCTGTGGACCTTCGCCGCCGCGGCGATCGCGCCCGGAGCGCAGCGCATCCTCGCCGCCCCGCAGGGCCGGGTGATCGGGCTCAGCGGCGTGGTCCAGGACGCCGGGCAAGCTCCCGCCGATTCACGGCTGATCCGTGCCACGCTGCGCAAGGCCTGGCCGGGCATCGGTTACCAGATGCAGGGCGCGCTGTGGGCGAACCCGGTCACGCTCTCGCCGCCCCGGGCCGTCCGCGCCGAGGCCAGCCCGGTTCCGGGAACTCCTGCCCCGGTCGAGTGGCAGATCCAGGTCGCAGCGCTGGCCGGGATCGGTGCCCGGACGGTGCTGACCGCCGGGGCATGGCCAGGTCCGCCGCAGCGCGGCGGTCCGCTCCCGGTAGCGTTGCCGGTGGCCGTGGCCAGCCGGCTGCACGCGGTACCCGGTTCGGTGCTGAAAACCGCCGCCGCCCAGACCGGCCCGGTCTCGGCCGGGCTGCGCGTCACCGGCCTGTTCCGGCCCAGGAACCCGGCGTCGCCGTTCTGGGCGCTGGACCTGGTGCCCGTCTCAGGGTTCGCCGCCACTGCCATTCCGGGGGTCGGCGCCCCGGGTTCCCTCGTCGTGTACGGCCCCGCGGTGGTCAGCCCGGCGGCGTTCCGCAGCGGCCTGGCCGCGAGCCAGGCCTCGTGGTTCGTGCTCCCGCCCGCCCCGGCCATGGCCCGGCAGGATATCGGCACGCTCGCCGGGAGCACCAGCCAGGCGATGGCGAAGCTGGCTACCTTGATCCTCCCGTCCGGGCTGCAGGTGACCACGCGCCTGCCGCAGCTCCTGGACGGCATCGCCAGCAACGTCGTGCTGGCCAGGTCGCTGTTCACGATCGGCGCGCTGGAGTTGCTGCTGGTCGCTGCTTCGGGACTGGTGCTCGCCGCGCGGCTGCTGGCCAGCCTTCGCGACGAGGAGTCCGCGCTGCTGCGGGCGCGCGGCGCCACCAGGTGGCAGCTGACCCGGCCGGTGCTGGCCGAGGCGCTGGTCATCGCCGCCGTGGCCGGCGCGGCCCGCGTGCTGGCCGGCGTTCGCCTCACCGGATTGCTGGCCAGCGCGGGCCAGTTGCGCCTGGACAGCTACCAGGCCAGCCGGATCAGCCCGCTGGCGTGGCTGTCGGCCCTCATCATGGTAGTGCTGTGCGTCGCGGTGATGGCCTGGCCGGCGCTGCGCGCCGGGACCCCTGATGCGGCCAGGATCCGCCAGGGCCGGCAGGCCCGGCTCGCCGGGGTCGCCTGGGCGGGCGGCGATCTGGCCGTGGTGGCGCTGGCGGCGCTGGCGGTGTGGCAACTGCGCGGTTATTCGGCGGTCGCGCGTCCGGCGGCGGGGTCACTGGGGATCGATCCCGTGGTCGCCGTCGCTCCCGCGCTCGCGCTGGCCGGAGTGGCGCTCGTGCCGCTCCGTACACTGCCGCTGCTGGCCAGGCTGGCCGACGGGGCAACCGAGCGCGGCAGCCGGCTGGCAGCCGCCATGGTGAGCTGGCAGATCGGCAGGCGGGCGATCCGCCAGGCGGGACCGGTCCTGCTCGTCGTCGTCGCGACGGCCACCACCACGCTGGCGCTGGCTGGGTGGGCGAGCTGGCAGCGGTCGGCCGCGGACCAGGCCGCGTTCGCGGTCGGCTCGGATGTGCGGGTGGACGTCTCGCCCGCGGTACCGCCGGACACCGGGGCGATCACCGGGGCGCCGGGCGTCACCGCCGCGACGCCGGCCAGCGTCGCCAGCATCGGCCACGGGGGCGAGCTGATCGCCCTGGGCGCGGCCACGGCGGGCAAGACGATCCTGCTCCGCCCCGACCTGTCGCCGGTTCCGCTGAGCTCGCTGTGGCGGAGCATCGTCCCGCGGCGACCGCCGGGGCTGCCGCTCCCCGGCCGGCCGGACCGGCTGGAGATCCTCGCGGCCCTCGGGGCGGGCCCGCGCACCAGCGCGGCGGCGCTGCGGCGAGGTGTTGGCTCAGCCACTGCGACGGCCTCGGTCCAGGACACCGAGGGCATCACCTACCAGCTGCCCGCCGGGATCCTGCCCGCCGACGGCCAGCGGCATGCGCTGGTCGTCCCGCTGCCGGGCCTGCGGCGGGCCAGCTACCCGCTGCGGCTGCTCAGCCTCTCTCTCACGTATGTCCTGCCGCCGTACGACCCGGCGAGCCCGCTGGCGGCCCCCACCGCCGACCTCAGCGTCTTCTCCCTCGCGGTGGCCGGGACGGCCAGCGGCCCGTTCGGCCGGCCGTTCAGCCACGGTGCCGCCCTGGCGGCGTGGCAGGCCGCAGGATCTTCACCGGACGTGCCGACCGGGCCGGCGGGCGTCTTCCAGACGTCGCCGCCATCGGACGGCGCACGGCCAGTGATCCTGGGCTGGCATGGCGCTGCCGGGGGTAGCCGGCGACTCACGTTCAATACCGGGCACGATCCGTCGGTATCGATCATGAACAACGAGCTCCTCGATCCCCAGGCCATCATCGGGCAGGTCGCGATCACCGTGCCGTCCCCTCTCGGATTCGTGCCGGCCATCGCCACCAGCGGTTACCTGGCGGCCAACCGGCTGCATACCGGATCGACCATCTCGGTCCCGGTCGGCGGGTTCTCGGTCCCGGTCCGGATCGTGGCCTCGGTGGCCAGGTTCCCGACGGTGTTCGGGCGGAACCGGGCGCTCATTGCCGACCTCGGGGCGGTCAGCGACCTGCTCGCCGCCAACCAGGTGCCGCCCTTGCCGGTGACCGCCTGGTGGCTGCGCACCCGGGGCGGCCGGGTACCGCACCTGCCGGGCGGGCTGTCCGTCGCCGTGCGCGCCCGCCAGCAGGCGGCCCTGCTGCACAATCCGCTGCTGAAGGCGCCCAGGCAGGTCATGCTGGCCGTCGGGGCGGCGGCGCTGCTGCTGGGCGTGCTCGGATTGTCGGTCAGCGTCGCGGCGAGCGTCCGCACGCGGCGAACCCAGAGCGCCGTGCTGGCCGCGCTGGGTGTGGGCCGGCGAGCCCAGGCTGGTCAGCTGTGCCTGGAGCAGTTCGCGCTCAGCGTCCCGGCCGCGGCCGTGGGCCTGCTCGCCGGGATCGGCCTGGCGCGGCTGGTGGTGCCCGCGATCACGCTGAGCACTGGCGCAACGGCCCCGGTGCCGCCGGCCCTGCCGGTAGTGCCGCTCGGCCAGGCCGTCACCCTGGCCCTGGTCACCGCGGCCCTGCCGGTCGTCGCCGCCGCCCTGTCGGTCGCCCGCAAGCCGGATCCGGCCGCGCAGTTGCGTGCGGAGGCGAGATGAGGACGCCGTGGCGGCGGCTGCGCGCCGCCTGGACGACGCTGACCGGCACCGGGGCCGCCGCCAGCGTCGCGTTCGGCCTGCTCGTGTTCGCCTCCGTGCTGGCCAGCCTGGCGATTCCGCGGGACAGTTCCGGCTTGCGCACCGGGGCGCTGCGGCATACGGTCGCGGCTTCGCCGCTCGACAGCGCCGTCGTCGGGACGATCGGCCTGCTGACGGCGCTGGGGACATTCGGCCAGAGCGCGGGCGAGAGCCCGGGCCCCGAGATCGCCGCGATCGGCGCGCGCCTGCGGTCGCGGCTGGCCGCGATCGGGATGCCGATAGCCAGCGACCCGCCGCCCTGGTCCAGCCTGACCTCAGGCTACGGGCCGGTCACCGGCCCGGCCCGCGCCGCCGGGCGCGGGCAGCCGCAGTTCGAGGTGACCTACCGCACGGCGCTGGCCCGCTACAGCCGCCTCGTGGCCGGGCGCCTGCCGTCCGCCGGCCAGGGGGCCGTGGCGCAGGCCGCGGTGACCACCGCCACGGCGGCCAGGTTCGGCCTGCGGGTCGGCACCCGCCTCAGCATGGGCCCGACGGTGCGGCTGGTGATCACGGGGATCATCCGGCCGGTACACCCGGCGGCCGACTTCTGGACTGACGATCCCGCGGTGGCCCGGCCGACGCTGATCGCGGGCACGTCGGCCAAGCCCGCGCACTGGGCCGGGGCGCTGTTCATCGGCGCCGGGGCGCTCCCGCTGGCCATATCCGGCCTCAACGAGGAGCTCATGCTGCTCACCTGGGTGGTCCCGGCCGACCTCGGCCGGCTCACCGCGGACCAGGTGAGCGCGGTGCAGGCGGGCATCAACGGCCTGGACTCCTCGGGACTGGTGATCAGCAACGGCACCGCCCCTTCCCCGGGCGGTCACGCGCCTTCCTCGGGCCAGCAGACGTGCCCAACGACCTGTCCGTCCACGGTTCCGCCGTCCACGGTTCCGCCGGTCACGGTGGCGGTCAACTCCCAGATTCCGGCGATCCTCACCCCGTTCATCACCGCGGACAATGCCGTTGCTCCGGTGCTCGGGCTGCTGTATGTCAGCCTGGCTGTGATGGGCGCGGTGGTGGTGCTGCTCGGCGCCCGGCTGGTGGCGCAGCGCCGCGCCGCGGAGTTCACGCTCATGCGAGCGCGCGGCGCGGCGCTGCACCAGCTCGGCTGGCTGGTCCTGCGGGCCAGTGTGGTCATCGCCGTGACCGCCGGGGCGGCGGCCACGGTGCTCGCCATCCGCCTGACCCCCGGCGGCGGCAATCGCCTGAGCTGGTGGCTGGCCGGCGTCACGATCGCGGTGACGCTGGCCGGGCCCGTGCTAATGAGCGTGGTCCCGCAGCGGGTAGCGGCTCCCGCCACCGGCAGGCCGGCCAGCCGGGTAAGTGGGCGGACGCGCGCAGCCCGGCGGATCGTGCTCGAGGCGGCTCTGGTCGCCGCGGCGATCGGCGGGCTTATCGTGCTCCGGGAGCAGGGGTTGTCCGCCGGGAACCTGGCCCTGTTCCCAAGCGCGGCGCCCGTGCTCGTCGCCATCCCGGTGGCCGTCATCGTGCTGCGCTGCTACCCACCCGCCGCCCGCGGACTGGCCCGGATCGCAGGCCGGTCGAGCGGGGTGGCCGCGTTCGTCGGGCTCGCGCGGGCCACCCGCACCCCGCCCGGTGCCGCCTTGCCGGCGTTCGCCCTGGTGCTGGTGCTGACCATGGTGGCGTTCCCCGCCATGATCAGCGCATCGGTCACCCGTGGCCAGGTGGCCGGATCCTGGCGGCAGGTCGGCGCCGACGCGGTCATCGAAGCTCCCGTCCGCGCGGTAATTCCCCCGGCGCTGCAGCACCAGATCGCCTCGCTGCCGGGAGTTGCCGCCACCGCGACCGGGGTGGTCACCGACGCGACGCTGCCGGCCGGGCAGGAGCTGACCGCGGTGTTCGTCAGCCCGGCCCGGTATGCGGCGGTGACCGACCAGGCGCCGGGCGTACGGTTCCCGGTGGCCGCGCTGTCGGGGAACGCCGCGCGCGGTGCCGCGGCCGTGCCCGCGGCCGCCAACGCCGCGGCCGCCCAGCTCGTCGGCGCTACGCCGGCGCAGCTCGACCTGGGCGGCGCCCAGACCATGACGATCCGGGTGGCCGGCCGGATCGGCGGTGTCCCCGGCGTCGGCGCCGACGCCGTACTGGTGCTGCCCCTGCAGGCACTCGGGTCACCCGCGCCCGCGCCGAACCTCATGCTGGTGGACGGTTCCGGGCTGGATGCGGCCCAGCTGCGCGCGGACGTCAGCCGCGAGCTGCCGGGTGGGTCGGTAACGCTGCGCGCCTCGGCCCTCGCCGCGATCACCGGAGCGCCGGTACCACGGGCGGCGCAGGTGGCTCTCGCGCAGGGGATGGCCGCGGCGGCCGGGTTCGGCGCACTGGTCCTGCTGCTCTCGCTGCTGCTCACCGCGCGAACCCGCGACATGACGCTGGCGCGGATGGCGACGATGGGGCTGCGACGCTGGCAGGCTCAGCTCATGCTGGTGGCCGAGACGCTCCCTGAGGTGGTAGCCGCCGCCATCGGGGGTGCCGCCTGCGCCTGGCTGCTCGTGCCGCTGATCGGGCCGTCGGTGAACCTGGCGGCCTTCACCCAGGCCGGCCCGGGCGTCACGGTGGTTTCCGCCCCATTCCCGCTGGCCGCCGCCGCCATCGGGCTGGTGCTGGCCTCGCTGCTCGTCCTGGCCGCCCAGGCCGCGGTCAGCTACCGCCGCGGCAGCGCCAGGGCGCTGCGGATCGATGATTGAAGGAGCCCAGGCACATGACCGAGTCCGGCAGCACCGCCCCAGTACCCCCCAGGGATGGTGGGCCTACCTGGGGTACCCTGCAGGATCAGCCTCTTACCGGCGCAGACGGGGTGATCGTCTGTGACCGGCTGGTCCGGATCTACTCCGGGGACGGCATCGAAGTGCAGGCCCTGCAAGGGCTGGACCTGATGCTGGCAGAGGGAGAGCTGACCGCGCTGATCGGCGCGGCGGGCAGCGGCAAATCCACGCTGATGAACATCCTGGCCGGGCTGGACACGCCGACGGCGGGGAAGGTGTGGGTGGCCGGCCACAACCTGGGCGCGATGTCCCCCAGAGCGCGGCTGGCCTACCGGCGGAGCATCGTCGGCTTCATCTGGCAGCAGACGTCGCGGAACCTGCTGCCCTACCTGACCGCCCGGCAGAACGTGCTGCTGCCCATGCGGCTGAGCTCGCTCCGCCGCCGGGAGCGGCTGCGCCGCGCCAGCTTGCTGCTCCAGACCCTCGGCATCGCGTACTGCGCCGACCGGACACCGGACCGCATGTCCGGCGGTGAGCAGCAGCGAGCCGCGATCGCCACCGCACTGGCGAACCAGCCGAAGGTGCTGCTGGCCGATGAGCCCACCGGTGAGCTGGACTCGTCCACCGCCCAGGACGTCTTCTCCGCCCTGCGGACCGCCAACACCGAACTCGGCGTCACGGTGCTGGTGGTCACCCACGACCCGGCCGTGTCATCGCAGGTCCGCCGGACGATCGCCATCCGGGATGGCCGGATCAGCAGCGAGACCATCCGGCACACGGCCACCGACGAGGACGGCCAGACCGCGCTGCACGCGCGTGAGTACGCGACGCTGGACCGCACGGGCCGGATCCAGCTCCCGCGCGAGATGACCACGCGCCTGCGGATGCGGAACCGGGTCCAGCTGCAGGAGGAGCCTGACCACATCGGCGTCTGGCCGGACCAGGCGGCTCATCAGGAGCCGGGCCCCCGCCCAGCGAATTCGTGACCACCCACGATCCGGCGGGCACAAACGGCATGCCCGCACGCCGGTCATGGTGCGCGGCCGGGCCCGCCGCCCGGCTTGCTGCGCCGGGCGGCGCCAGGTGTCCGGGGATATCCTGAGGGCCCGCAGGGTAAGCGTTTCCGGTCACTGGCGGGTTAACGGTTGTGAGCCAAGACAACGCCGAGTTCGCCGAGTTCTTCGCGGCCAGCTGGGACCCCTGCCTGCGGGCGGTGGCCGCCAGCACCGGCAGCATGACGCTGGCCGAGGACCAGGTCGCGGAGGCGTTTGCCCGGGCCTGGGCGTGCTGGCGCAAGGTCAGCCATCATCCAGCGCCCAGAGCCTGGGTGGTCCGCACCGCGCTCAATGCCGGGGCGTCCTGGTGGCAGCGGCGCAGCAAGGAAACCGTGCTGGCCAGTCATGACATCGTGGCGGCCGACGGCCAGGGGCCGGCCTGGACACCGCCCTGCTCACCGCGCTGCGCCGCCTGCCGGCCCGCCAGCGGGAGGTGATCGCGCTGCGGGTCTTCCTCGACCTGGACGTCGAGACGACCGCCAGGCAGCTCGACATCGCGCCGGGAACGGTCCGGGCTCACCTGTCGCGGGCCATGACCGCCCTGCGCAGCGAACTCGCTCCCGCCATGATGACGGAGATCGAACGATGAGCCACGACGAGCACCCGGCCGACGCCGTCCTGACCCAGGAGCTGCGCGATTCCCTGTCTGACCTGGCCGTGCCCGGCCGGCCACCGCTGGCTGCGATCACCCGCCGGGGCCGCGGGTACCAGCGGCGGCGGCTCGCGGGCCTCGGCATTACCAGTGCCGCCGTGGGCATCGCGCTGGCCCTCGGCCTGACCGTCGTTTTCGGCGCGGCCCGGCCCCGCATCACAGGCACGGCCCAGACCGCGGCCTTCAGCCTCACCAGCTATACCAACGGCACCGTCGAGCTGCGGTTGAGCCAGTTGTTCGACCCTGCCGCGCTCCAGCGGGCCCTCGCGCATCACGGCATCCCGGCTCTGGTCAAGACCGGCACCTACTGCTCGTCCCACCCCGCGACACCCGGCCTGTTCCGCCTCGGGGTCAGCCCGGCCCCCACCAGAACGCCTCACCGGGCCCTGCCCGGGCCCAACGGCCAGGGCATTTTGCAGCTCATGAACATCCCGGTGAAGCCCAGTCAACTGGCCCCGATGGTTGACCCGGTATCGGTTGTGTTCAACCCCGCGGCGATACCCTCCGGGACCGAGCTGTTCATCGGTTTCTACAGCCCCCGCTACGAAATATTCATGGATCTCATCTACACCAAATCCCACACCTGCCGCCAGGCCCAGCGCCCGCCCTTCGCCCCGTAGCCGCCATGCCTGGACGACCCCGGAGACATCGCTCCGGAGGCCGCTGTCCGGTCGGACAGCCGGCAGAACAGGGTCCCGGGTGGCTCCAGGCGAGTTGCAACGTGCGCACAGGCGCGCCGTTGCGGCCCAGAACTCGCTGGCGTCCGGGACACACCCAGGCCTAGGCTGCCGGCGTGACCTGGATCGCACCCGACGTCGAGCGTTCGGAGGACTATCCGGCGCGCCGCAACGAACCCGAGCGGGAGATGCTCCGCGACTGGCTCGACTGGCACCGGGCCACTCTGCTGCGCAAATGCGCGGGGCTGGATGCCGCGCGGCTGGCCAAGCGCGCCGGGCCGCCGTCGAACCTCTCCCTGCTCGGCCTGGTCCGGCACCTGAGCGACACCGAGCGCGGGTGGGTCAGGCAGGTCTTCCGCGGTGAGCAGGTACCCGACCTGTACTACCGCCGCGACGCCCCGGACGCGGACTTCGAAGAGGCAGACCCGGCCGGTGCCGAGGAGGACTTCGAGCGCTACCGGGCCGAGTGCCGGGCCGTCGATGCCGCGCTGGAGGGCGCCAAGCTGGACGACACATTCACGTTCCGGGAGAAGACCACCTCGGTGCGGTGGATGTGGCAGCACCTCGTGGAGGAGTACGCGCGCCACAACGGGCATGCCGACCTGCTCCGCGAGGCCATTGACGGCTCGGCCGGCCTCTGAGCCGGGCTCAAGGTCAGAGGCCAGCTCGGGCTCAGGGACCAGCTCGGGCTCAGGGACCAGGCCCCGATGGTGAACGGCCTCTGACCTCGCGTACATATCAGCCATTCCGGGGTGGCTGGACCGCATCACCTGGGGCCCCGAGATCATCGTGCTCGGCGGGCCCGCGGTCAGCGGCCACCCCGGCCGAGGTGCAGGCCATCCGGGCCGAGGTCACCAGGATCCGCCCGGAGCTGACGGCGTTCTCCGGCTGCCTCAAACGCCGCCCGGAAGGCGTCATCAGGACGGTCCCGATCCTCCCGCGGCTGCCCGCCTGGCCTGCCGTTGCCGCCGATGGGCGGTTCGCCCCGGTGGCGATCATCACGGCCAGGACAGCAGCCAGTGCCGCTGGCACAGCGCAGACCGGGATGACGACAGCCAGGCGCCCTGACGGGCCAGCGTTCCCGGCTCACCGCTCCTCAATCTAGCGCGCCATCGCCCACCTAGCGCGCCATCGCCTCACGGTAAGCCCGTTCCTCAGGCAGTTCCCGCGGGCGCCCCCGCTGGTTGAAATACCGGAAAAACCAGTAGGTGCCGAAGGTGAACGTCGGGAGCAGCACGATGACGGGGATGGCGGTCCACAGCACGATGGCCCAGACCGAGCTCATGATGACATGCCTCCTTGCGCGTGCGAGCCAGCCGCGACCACGAGCCAGCCCGGCTGCGGCCGTAGGGCCAGGCAGTCGATTTGTTATAGACAAGTGTTGCTGATAACAATACTTGTCTATGGGCAAGATCGCAACCGCCGGCCGGCCCGCCGCGGCCCGGGTGGCGCTGGGACCAGCGGTATCCAAGTAGGCCGAACTGCTGGTACCGCGGCACGACGTCGCTGCAGTACGCCGCACCAAGCCCCGGCCCCCGCTGAACTGGGCCGGCCGGGCCGTCCTCACCCCGCTCATCCGGCTCTCGCCACGGAATCTGCGGCTGCGGCCTGATCAACGAATACGAACGAGCCGCCTGACATCTGAGAATCCTATTTTTGAGCGCGCAGGTCCTTCACTGGTGAAAACGGCGATCTGGGCAGGCGGACACCTGCCCTGGGCGACGTGCTGCCGGCGGCTGATGTGCGGTCGGCTGGGCACCCATCTCAACGGGTCAGACGAGTTGGGAGTGCTGCGCTTAAATCGGTGGCGGCGCTGGGTTGGTGGCCAGCATCATGAGGGTGTGCGGTGGCCTGTTCAGATTGGTCTTCTGTCCGGCGGGAGTTCTCGCCGTGGTGCCGGCGGTGGCCCGCATGGCTGATCCGCAGCGCCCTGTGGTGGCGGCCCTCGCTATCCGGGAAGCTCGTGCGGACGACTGGCCGCAGATCTGGCCGATCATTGCTGACGTCATCACCGAGCAGCAGACGTTCCCCTATGACCCCGGCATGAGCGAGGACGACGCCAGGCGCGGCTGGCTGCTGGCCGCCCCGGCCAGGGTGGTCGTCGCTGCCGCTGATGACCTGGTGCTTGGTACCGCGAACATGTATGCGAACCGGCCCGGCCCGGGAAGCCATGTCGCCTCTGGCAGCCTGATGGCAGCCAGGCAGGCACGGGGCAAAGGCGTGGGACGCGCCCTTGCCACCGACATGATCAGCTGGGCACGGCGAAGCGGGTTCGCGGCGATCCAGTTCAACGCCGTCGTTGAGACGAACACGGCCGCGGTCCGTCTTTACCAGAGCCTGGGCTTCATCACCCTGGGCACGGCTCCGGGAGCGTTCCGCCACCCCATCCTGGGCCCCGTCGGCCTGCGCATCATGTGGCTGGACCTGCGGCATCCGGCCCCTGCCACGAACTGACCCCGCCCACGCCCGTACTGAACCTCCGGCGGCCAACGGGAGGCATCCGCTTACCGGCAAGACCGCCAAGGTGCACCGCCCGGCCAGCGGCAGATTCGGATATGGCCATGGTCGCGCTGGGAGAGCAGCGGTGCTGCGGACGGATGGCACCTATCGACTCGACGAGAACACTCACCGCGCCCGTGCCGCTGGGTGCCCTCGGTTCGGCTCAGAAGAGTGCGTGCCGCGCACATGGTCGGTTGGTCCCCATACGAATCCGGCTGCGGGCCATACGGATTTACCATCTTCCCCTCCGCCCGATCAGAGGCGCACGATGGTCTCCTGGTCCACTGAGCCCTTAAAGTACTTATCTAGCACTTCGCGAAACACGGGCTTGTCTGGCCCGGCTGTCATAAAGAGCGTCATAGAAGATCTGAGCTTCGTGGCATCGATGGTCCCGAAGATGTTGACGGCACTCTTCCCCTCGATTGCTATCAGTATCCGTGCGCACTCTATCAAACGCGCACTGAGTACAGGATGCCGGAGATATGCCCGCGCCTCATCCATGGAGGAGATCCCGAACTTCCTTGACATGGGGCTGTACCCCAATCCCGCCACCTGGGGAAAGATGAACCACATCCAGTGACCCACTTTCCGGCCAGCCCGCAACTCGGAGACCGCTTCCTCGTATGTATTGGCCAGGTCCTGAGCATCCACGAATCGCATAAGGTGGTATGGATCCTCCATCTGCAACCCTGCCTTTGACCAATTAGTGACGTAGATTACAAAGGAGACAAATGTGAAATTATGTCGCGTATAGCACTGTCGGCCAATTCATTGGCGCGCTTTTCAGAAACCACGATCTGGATCTCTCTAAGATGGCGTCCGAGATCGTCAGCAAGGATGGAGCGCACAGCCAGAAGGTTGAATAGAACCGCGATAGGAAATGGCATGCCGCCGTGACCCGACCCCATGACCGGCATCGTTAGAGTATTCATGCGGTGCTCGTTAAGCACCTCGGAAATTCCTTCAATGGCAGCGTACAGAAAGTGCGGCTCGGCGCGCAGCCCAATCCCTGTACGCTCGGTGGTTGCTGACACCAATATTAGCCTGTAATCCGGCAGGAGCTTATTGAGAAAGATCGCTTGACCGATGCCATAGCTATCATCGATTCGTCGCTCCGCCCGAGGAACTCGCTGTGTTGAAACTCCTGCTAGCTCCGCCTGAACCTGCCGGACGAAGTCACTTACGGTCCCCTCGAAGTGGTGCTGAACAAACGCTCCCAGCGAGCTGTTCTTATCGGAGATGCACTCATCGTCGAAGTACTCGTTTGCTGGAAGCGCTATTACAGCCTGGGGATTACTTGACTGATAATCCTGAATCCGCCCCACATCGACATGAACGCTAGCCCGTCCGAGTAGAACTGATACAATTCTACCTGCTTCGGCGAAATCGGCGGCCGGGTCTGGCTGCACCGTGCGGCTGACTAGAAGAGACTCCAAGTCCTTGCTCATCCGTCTCATTGCCCGGTCTAGCCTTGCTTGGGATCTTGGCGCTTCGGATATCCGGAGCTGGATTGACCTCAGTGCATCCCTGATCTTCGTGCATGCTGGGCCAACGGCAGCGCGCCGCTCACCGCTTTCGAAACGATCCTCATCGTAATGGGCGGTCGTAAGGCCGATTAGGTCGCTCGGGAGGCGCACAGTCGAAGTAGTGGGTGCCAGCATGAACGTTCGGTCACGGCCCAGCCGGCCGATGAACATCCCAAGCTCAAAAGTTACGTTGTCCCTGGGAGTTGGACTGGACTCGCCACGGCTCGCGGTCAAATCATCCGGTCTGAGGACGAAGATACCTGCGTCGGATGAATCAAGCGCATCAAGCAAGGAGTCAAGTGCACCATAAGATAGATGGAAGACATCTTGATCCCAGACCGTTACTTCGAAGTCGTCATCCAACTCTCCCTGTATGGCGCGGGAGATACCGATCGCCTCCCGTGAGCTGCCGACGAAAATTCTTGGTCTCATCTCTTCCCCCGGCTTCGGCTCCATGCTTGGAAGCAGTATCGCCGATCTTACGCCTATCTCGATGGCAGGTCATTCCATGTTGGCAAGCGCAGGCCCAGGCACAGGTCACGCTTGCTGCAATCATCCAACGCGACGGCTTGCGTCTCACGTGCGCGGCCACATGACCTGGAAAGGTGGATGGGCGCGTGGTAGGCCGGGGGGCGCGCCGCGTCGGCGATGGTCACAGAAGACAGCGAGGAGGCGCGCTGCGCGGCGGGTGTGCCTGGTCCCAATGGCCATGAGCGTGGTTGCAGGCTGCCCTCGTTATGGCATGCACGGCGAGAGGCGGCGGGGTTAGCTACAGGCCGGTCCACCAGGCATCGATAAGCGGCTTCGAGAGGCCGGCCCAGTCGCGGCCCGGCTCGGCAGCAACTCGGCCGCTCACCGTCGCCAGCACCGGCCCGGCTCTGGCGTCCACGTGCGCCAGGAAGCACGTGCCCCAGGAAGCAGCCAGCTTCGCCTGGTTCCGGATGCCCTGCTCGATCCCAGCTGGCCAGTTGTGCCTTGATGCTCTGCCGCATAACGCCTACTGGCGGCGGTACACCGCTGCCATGTGAGTCACCGTCGTGCGCGTCCACACCTGGTGGCAACCAGCCGCTACCCCCAGCAAGTTGCGCGCCCAACGCGGCTTCTAGTTCCTGGCCAAGCCAAGGCGGTCACTTGGCCGTGGCGGATTCGGCACGCTGCGATGGACGGCTGGATCTGCACGACTTCCTCGTGCAGCACCAGCGCGCCGCCCGTCCGGCCGCAGGTGGCGTGGTTAAATCTGACCGCGGTGGCGCTCGGGGGAGCGTGATGGGGGGGGCCATGAGAAGCCGTGCCATGCTCGGGATCGCAGCCTTGGCTGGAATGCTGGCCACGGTGGGGGCCGGGGCAGGGATGCCCGCCGCAAGCAGCGCTGCGGCTGGTCCGCGGGTGCGCGCGGCGCGTCCCGAGCCGCTGGGCTACCGGGTGCTGCACCAGGACATCATCATCAACGCCGATATCTGGAACCGCAAGCCGGAGATGATGGCCGCCGGGCTTGGCTTCACTGGCATCGTCGGCGTGCCTAATCTGTCCACCAGCGACGTGATCCTGAGCAAGACACTCACCGTGCTGGCTGGGGGCACCTGGAACACGGTGCGGTGCGCGCCAGGCCAGACGCCTGCACTGAACAACTACACCTCAGCGTCCACCCCTTCCGGAGTGCGCTTTTACTACGGTCAGGCCGTCTATTACTCCGACGGGCTGCCCGTCGAGTTCAGCTGGCCGATCCTGCCGGGCACGCTCGACCCGAGCGACTTCCGCATCACGCTGAACAACGGCACGACGGTCACGCCGCAGGTAACGTCGATCTATCCGAACTTTGAATACAATGAGCGTTCCGTCGCGGTCCTGTTCGGCCATTTTGGCAACCGGATACCGGCTGGCCGCCCGGGCTCGCTCTACCCGGTGTCGGTCCAGGTTGTCCGCGGTGCCTCGACGCTGACGCTCGTGGGCCCACGCCACCGTCTGGTAAGTGCCGTCGGTTTCAAGGTGAGGGCGCCTGGGTCGCCGTACACGGCGCCGGGCGTGCCGCCGGGGCAGCGGGGCGGGCCGCGGCTGGTCGCGGCCAAGCTCAGCAGAATGTCGGCGCTCGGCGACACGGCCCCCAAGATTCTCCAGCAGAACCTGCCCAATGACGGCACTGCCCTGTACGGCTCGCGGGCCAGGTTCCGGCTCAGGGTCTACACCTCAGGCGGCATGACCCCGAACGGCGTCAGCGCGCTGCGGCCGACAGATTACGACCGGTACTTCGCCGTCAACGCCGTCACCGCCTCGGGCCGGACGGTCAGGCTCACCCGGTCGGGCAAGACCTATTACATCGACGGGCACCCGCTGCGCGTCGTCGGCCTGGCTGACCTCGGCAGAAGGGAAAACTCTTACAACGACTGCTATACCGAGGACGGCGACAACTACATCGACATCATCCTGGACGGCAGCGCGGCCGCCGCTCTGCGGATCACGACCGTGCAGATCCCCTCGACCGGCCGCTATCTGCCGCTATACAACCCGGGTGGACCAGGAAACAACCCCGCGCCGGGAGTGCACTACTCCGCGCCGAGCCCGCCCATCACCGAACCGGTCACGATCGCACTCAGGAATCCGCTGACCGTGACCTACATCCACTGCCCGCATCAGCCGCCCCGCTGGTCCCTGCCCGCCAGGTGCGTCAACCCGTGACTGCCAGGCCGACGGCACCGCCTGCAGAGCCAGGCGCAGAGCCGGCACGAGGGGCGGCGGAGTGGACCAAGCGGCTGACTAGACGCTGCCGAATAATGACCGGTCAGGCGTGGCCATGCTGAACCGCGCATAGGAATGCGCTGCCACCCCCGGCAGGGGCGTGGTCTTGACGCTGGCAGCGGCCGGCGCACACTGGGCGGCCGGCACGGGTGGGGCTTTGGGTCAGGTCATGGGTTCTCCTGGCAGAGGCTCGGGGACCGGCCTGTGCGGGTGGCGCGGGCGCCCGGCCTTACCTCGGTCCGCGAGACCGGTGCTGCCTGGTCCCGGCGACATGATGATCGATGGGGTGGTCCCGCTTGGTGTGTGGCCGCGCCGGTCTCCCGAGGCCGTCCAGCCGTGACAGTGCACGGCGTGGCGGCAGGGGGCTTCCAGGGCGCCGGCCACCGGGGGCCACGGTGCATCGGTTGCGTGAGGGCCGCCGCGTTCACCCGCACCGGCCTCACCAGCCCGGCAAGGGAGCGTAGGCGGCGTCGCCGACTGCGGGTCCGAAAGACGTCCGGCCAGGCTGGGCACGCCCTGGTGGAACGCCCCGGCCCTCCGCCACCAGCAGATGGCGGGTGTCAGGCTTGTCCGTCTTCGCCCGCTTCTTCGGCCCCCGCTGGTGCGCGGTCCCGGCCGGCTCAGCCAGCAGCGCGGCGATCCCGGCCTGCTGCAGTTCCCCGGCCCACGAACCGCCACCCGGTGCAGCCCTCCACCGCGAATGTCACATCCCCGCAGCCAGCGAACCGCTCCAGCCACAACCACAGCGTGACCCGGCACACCGGATCGATCCGGCCCCGCCGGACCTGCCCGGTGGCGGTGTCCAGGTAGTCCAACGTGACCTGGCGACGGTGAATGTCACACCCTCCCACGACGGCCATTACAGGGACCTCCTCACGCTCCTGCTGTCGCACCTAAGCGTGCGCTGATCTGAGGGGGTCCCGCATCATGTCATCTCTGTCATCATGGTTGGCAGTCCGCCTATCCCTAACTATGTACTAACGGGACAGAGTGCAGGGACGATCAGTCGCTGGCCTGCATCGAGGTAGCCGACCTTCTCCGCCTCGCTGCGCTGGCCGCTGAGGCTGAGGCCGAGTTGTTCGAGCGCCATCCACGCGGTTCCGGCCGCTATGCCGCCTGCTGGGCCGGGCGCTGTGCCAGGGTGCCGCCCTCCACTACGTCAACGGGAAGAACGGCGTCAAGGACTTCGATGTGTGGTCCTTCTTCGCCCAGCATGACGACTGGCCCTTCCCTGCCCGATGGCGCGGCACGCGAGACTTCGGCCCGTCGAAGTTCGGCCGGTACCCCGGCGATCCGCCGCGGTATACAGGCAGGCGCGTTCAACCTTCTCGGCCGTTCCCTGCCGGCCGCGCCCGGCACCGACCCAGCCCGCGCCATCCGCGATTACCTGGCCGCCGGGCGGACTACCTCAGCGCGGGCGCTGGCGGCAAAAGCAGCAGTCCTGATCGACCCGGTGCACCGCGTCGGCCAGATCGTATGGCCCGCCGACGGCCACCCGCGCTAAGCGCGCGCTCCTGCCGCGGGCGCGTGAACGTACAGGCGTCGATATGACAGCAGAAATCAGCATGCCGTCAGAGGCTCGGGTCGTGGACGCGCTCAGCTACGTCGTCGGCGACGCGGCGTCCGCCGGCCCACGGCGCGGCGACTGCGCTTATGAACGCTTCAGGAACCTCAAGTAGAACGCCACAAATACCAGGACAATTCCGACGTTGACGATCAGCCGAGCCCAGAAATGGTGCTTGAACAACAGGATGTCCACGCCGACCACGACGGCTACCATAGCGAGCACGTAAAGCGCGACAGCTACCCGGCTTCCCACCGTTTCATTCTAGTCTGCACTATGCCGGCCCGGCTCACGAGCAGACCGCACCCTATACGAGCACCGTGCTCAGCAGCGACAGGGGGCTGGGCTTCCCCTCGTAGCGTTGACACATCGCCTTAAAGGGAGATGGCGATGGGAGAGACACGCAGGAAGTTCGATCGCGACTTCAGGGAGGGCGCGGTCCGGCTGGTGCGGGAGACCGGGAAGCCGATCGCGCAGGTGGCCCGGGACCTGGGCATCAACGAGGGCACCCTCGGCAACTGGGTCAACGCGGATAAACGCCGCCGCGGTGAGGGTAACGGGGCGCTGGAGGAGGACGAGCGGTCGGAGCTGGCCCGGCTGCGGCGGGAGAACGCTGAGCTGGCGATGGAGCGCGATGTGCTCAAACGCAGCGTGGCCCTGTGGGTCAAGGACGCGATGGGGCGGTAGCCGTGGCTGCCCTGATCGCGGCCCGCAGGGCTGATGGCATCCCGGTCGCGGTGGCCTGCCGGGCGCTGGGCCTGTCCCGCGCCTGGTTCTACAAGCATAAAGACGGGCGGCTCCCGCCGCGGGAGCAGCGCCGCGGGCAGCTCACGGCGGAGATCGCGCGGCTGTTCGCAGCCCATGAGGGGAAGTACGGGTCCCCGCGGATCACCGCCGACCTGCGCGAGGCCGGGTGGCGGGTCAGTGAGAACACCGTCGCCGCCTTGATGCGCGAGCTGGGCCTGGCCGCGCGGCGGAAGAAGAAGCGTAAGGGCACCACCCGGCCGGCCAGGGGCCGGTGGCGGGCTCCGGACCTGGTTAAGCGGGACTTCGACGCCCAGGAGATCAACAAGAAGTGGTACGGGGATGGCACCGAAATCCCCACCAATGAGGGCAGGCTCTACCTGGCCTCGGTCCTGGATATGGCCTCACGCAGGGTGGCCGGGTTCGCGGTCGGCGAGCATCACGACGCGCAGCTGGCCTACGGCGCGCTGGCCATGGCCGTGGCGGTGCGCGGCGGGCAGGTCCCCGGCGTCATCCTGCACACTGACCAGGGCAGCGAGTACACCGCCAGGACAGTTCGGGCGGCCTGCGAGCGGCTGGGCATCCGCCAGTCGATGGGCCGGCCAGGATCGGCGCTGGACAACGCGGTGATCGAGTCCTGGCACTCCACGCTGGAGTCCGGGCTGCGCGCTCTGGAGCATTTCACCACCAAGGCGCAGGCGCGGGCGCGGATCACGGCGTGGATCGAGGACTACAACCACCACCGGCGCCACTCCGCGCTGGGCATGATGCCGCCAGTTCAGTACGAGAAGAAGCTCCAGGCCGGGAAGGCGGCCTGACAATGTCTCCGCTTCTTGCGCCATCCAGTATCAGCCGGTGCTCGGCTG
This sequence comes from uncultured Actinomycetes bacterium, assembly GCA_963837515.1. Lineage (GTDB taxonomy): Bacteria > Actinomycetota > Actinomycetes > Streptosporangiales > Streptosporangiaceae > RYN-230. The sequence continues at coordinate 195,557 of CAWINT010000001.1, read as the reverse complement.
CGTCCAGGTCGTTCCTCCTCGGCCCTGACGGGCCTGCGGGGGCTCCACCTGGACACCACCTGCGCTCCGGCGGTTACATGGCAGCTATCAGGAAGCGGCACAAAATCAAGATCAGTCCACTCGAAGTGTCAACGCTTCCAGGGGAACCCCGGGGCTGGCACCGGCGTCGGTGACTACGCATGCGCCCTCCGGGAGCAATGCCAGTCGCGAAGCAAGACCTCAAGGTCCGCGCAGACCCGGTAGCGCCGTATAGGTATGCACCCCTTCTGGGCGCAGGGACCGCCCGCACGTAGCCTCTGGGAGGTACGGCTGTCAGGTCGTGGCTCCAGAGCCGAACGGCTCCTTGGCCAAGATGCAGAACTCGTTGCCCTCGGGATCAGCGAGCGTGATCCAGCCACTACCATCGGGCCGCCGGTGGTCGGCCAGTAGCGATGCGCCGAGCGCGAGGATCCTCTCCGTCTCCTGCTCGCGGGTGCGGTCGGCCGGCCGCAAGTCCAGGTGCACCCGGTTCTTCACCGTCTTGCCGTCCGGGACAGTGATGAACAGCACAAGCTGGCTCCGGTCTCGCGACATGATCAGGCATTCCTCATGTCCTGGCTCATTCGGGTCATCAGGATCCTCGGTGAAATCCAGCACCTGCGACCAGAAGACCGACTGTGCGTAGGCATCCCGGGCGTCGAACGAGGTATGCGATATACGGCTGGTCATGATGGCAGCCTTGACCGCCAGCGTGGAGCCGTCAAACAGTTTTCACACGCTGCAAGGACCGGCCGAGAGGCCCGAAGGACCAGGCTAAACGCTGCTTCATCGCACCAACATGCCGCATACTCATCTGGCCGCTGACTGCTCCGAGGTCGGGCGCCCAGTTCCATGCGCACCGCGGGGCCAGCGATGCCCTCATGATGCTTGCCGGAGGGTGCGCTGGAGGGCTGGCAGGCCATAGTCCGTGAGAGCTCCGATCACTGATGGGATGGGTGGCATCAGGCCACGTCAACCGTGAGCGTTAGCTCCTGCGGCGCGCCGAACTCGGCGACCAGCCCTTCAAGCGCGCCCTGGACCCGCTGGCCGCCCGGCGGCCACACCTCGAGCTGTATATCCGGTGGATGCAGGAAATCCGCCGGTTCAAGCCCTCCACCGTCTCTCGCCGCTTCTCCATGGTGGCCGGGTCCTACCGGACCTGCGTCATCGATGGCCTGCTGGAGCACTCACCCGCCGAGCACGTGCGCGCGGCCCGCGAGTCACCGGACACCTGCGGCTTCGCGCTGGTCGCCATGCTCGGGCTGCTCGGCCTGCGCACCTTCGAGGCCACCGGGGCGGACATCGCCGATCTGGGTGAGGAGCACGGCCACCGGGTGCTCCGCGTGTGCGGCAAAGGGACCAAGGCCGTCCCCATCCCGCTGCCACCCGCGGCCGGCCGCTCCACCGACCGGGCAACCGGCACCCGCACCCCGGACCGATCCTGCTCAACAGCCGCGGCGCCCGCATGGACCGCCACGCCGCCACCCTCCGCCTGCGGCGACTCGCCGAGACAGCGGGGGCCCGGATCACCAGGCCACATCCGCACATGCTCAGGCACACTGGAGCGCCCCCAGTTTCGACGCGGGCGTGGATCTGCGGATGCCCAGATCGCTGGCCGGCATGCGGATCCACGGACCACGATGCGTTACGGCCGGGCCCGCAAGAACCTCGACCGCCACCCCAACTACATCCTGGCCGCCCACATGGCATCAGGCACCTGACATCGCAGCGTCTCCCGTGACCAGGAGCCACGGGAGAAGCCTGGCTCCACCGGAACCCGCGCGCTGGCTGACACGCCCGGAAGAAGCCGGTGCCGCAGCGCATCGGCGATATCATGGGCCGAAACCATACGGCGTCGCGAACCTCGGGCCCACAGCGCATCGGCGCTGACCAGCTGAGCCGCGCTGGACCAGCACAGTCGCCGCTAGGCGGGCAGTCAGCAGAACTTGGATCTGGCGGATCGCCTGCCGGCCATTCAGACTGGCCTCTTCTGTGCTGGCCAGATGACCATCCCCCCGGAGATCGAGCCGCACAGATCGGCGGAGATGCGCCCGCCTTCATGACCCTCGGTCGCCCTGCAGTTGGGTAGGTCCGCTGATTGGGTCAAGATCAAGCGGCCCGCGGCTTGTCGGTGGTGACCGGGATACTGCAAGCACCAGTCCGGCTGGGTCAGCGCCGGCCGGGCCAGGCCGTCTGGAGATGACATGCGAGCGAAGATCTTCTTCATCACGTTGGCCGTCGATGATCTGGGCCGGTCGGTTGCCTTCTACCGGGACGGCTTGGGCTGGCCGACCGAGGGCATCGTCGGGCAGGAGTTTCACGACGAGCTCACCGGCGCCGACGGGACGATTGCCTTCTTCACCCTCGACGGAGGCCTGAAGCTCGGCCTGTACGAGCGCACTAACCTGGCCAAGGACGCCACCCTGCCGGCCGGCCCGCCCAGCTCCACCGAGTTCAGCCTGGGCGTCCCCGCCACATCGCAGGCAGAGGTTGACCAGCTACTCGCCCAGGTTGAAGCCGCCGGCGGCACGCTGACCGCACCCGCCCACATGCGCCCATTTGGGGTGTACTCCGGATACTTCACCGATCCCGACGGTCATCTATTCGAGATCGCCTGGGACTCCAACCAGTAGCCGCGCCATCGTCCGCCTTGATAGGTGATCTCGCCAGCACGGCCAGGCAGCCGCAACACGGCTACCCGGCCAAAACGAGATCAACTTAGGCCAAGTGACCCGCCCACACGTACGGGGCGTCATCCAAGCCAGCCCCGGAAGCGCCGAACACCCGGTTCTGGCCTCTCAGACCCGGGACCGCCTGCCAGCATCTGGCCGCGCCGATCGGTCCTCGGCGCCGGTTCACTACCAACGCTAGTCACGGAGAGTGAGACGAGACAGACAGAGGTCTTGGGTGCCAAATCGCCGACTATCTGCTTACTTGTGGTCAGCCGATCTTGAGGGCTGAGGCGCACTGATCATCCAGTTCGGAGCGCGCGCCGGCCACTAGATCCTCAGGATGCCATGGGCATGCGCTCCCCAGGCGGGGGCGCCCAGCAGGATCAAGGTTGGCATAGCCGTTGACGACCAGCAGGCCCAGCCTGGGCAGGCTGGCGAGCACAGTGCGCAGCGGCGCCAGCTCCCGCAGGAAGAATTCGCCGGGCCGGTACGGCAGCGCCTGGCAGACCAGTACCGTCTGCTCCGCCAGCACGGCGGAGAACACCGCATCTGCTGCGAGCACGGTGGCCGCGCGCGCCGCCCTGACCGTGCAGGTCCAGTACCAGTCAGCATCCCCGGGCCACCGCCGGGTGAGCAACGGCCGCCAGTCATCCCACGCCGCAGGTAGGCCGCGCAACAGCAGCAGGAGAGGCTCCCGCTGCCTCAATGGCTGGCTGCGGGCTCATGCGGCTCAGGACGTTAGGCCTTATCAGGCAGGCCCGTTAGAGCGACAATGACGCTGAGTGTGGCGCAGTCCGCCGCGTGTCGGCAGGCGGGATCGAGGAACTGGCAGATGAACATAGCCTCGGCGTTGACCCTTTGGGCGCGCCACGACCCGGGACGACCCGCGATTGTGTTCGAAGGTAGGCAGCTGTCCTACGGTGAGCTCGACGACCTCGCTGGCCGGGTCTCGGCGGCCCTCCGGGCACGCGGCATCGGCCGCGGCGACACGGTCGCACTGCATCTGCCGAACATCCCTGAGTTCATCATCTGCTACCTCGGGATCGTTCGCACGGGCGCGATCGCCGTCTCGGTTAATCCCTCGCTGACCCGGCCGGAGGTCACATTCCTTCTGGAGGACTCAGGCTCTCGGGCCTGCTTCACAACTGAGCCCGGCCGGGAGCTGATCGATGACCCGGCCCTGGCGGTACTGGAGCACGTGGTGGTGTGCGAAGGGGCGGGGCGGCCTTCGCTGAATGACTGGCTTCGTGAGATGACGCCAGCCGCCGCCGTCTTTATGGATCCCGGTGATCCGGCCGCGATCCTGTACACGTCAGGCACGACCGGAAAGCCAAAGGGCGCGACTCTCACGCACGCCAACGTGGTATCGAACACATGGTCAGTCGTCCACCATTGCGGCTACCAGCCCGACGACCGGCTAATCCTGTTCCTGCCCCTGTTTCACGTCTTCGGGCAGAACTTCGTCGCAAACGCTGGCCTCCGAACCGGCGCCACGATCGTGCTTCACCGCCGATTTGTGCCAGGCAAGGTGCTCGAATCGATCCAAAGGGATGGGGTCACGAAGTTCTTCGCCGTGCCGATGATCTACATCAACCTGCTCGCGGCCGGGATCACGCCGGGCGACCTGGGACACATCGGCTACGAGTTCTCGGCGGCATCGACCTTGCCGGAGGAGATCGGCGCCCGCTGGCAGTCGCAGTTCGGCCGCCCGATCTTCGAGGGTTACGGGCTGACCGAGACTTCTCCTCTCGCCTCCTACAACCACGACTTCGCTCGCAGGCCGGGCACTGTAGGAACCGCTATCGAGAACTTCGAACTGCGGATCGTGGACCCATCCGACCAGCCGGTCGAGCCGGGCACCTGGGGAGAGATCGTGATACGTGGACCAGGGGTGATGAAGGGGTACTGGAAGCGCGCTGAAGAGACCACGCAGGCACTGCGCGGCGGGTGGTTCCACAGCGGCGACATGGGCACCATGGACGATGACGGCTACGTCTCGATCGTCGACCGTGTCAAGGACATGATCAACGTCTCCGGCTTCAAGGTCTGGCCAGCAGAAGTAGAAGAGGCGTTCTACACGCACCCGTCAGTCCTCGAAGTGGCCGTCTACGGCGTCCCCGACAACGTCCGCGGCGAGAGCATCGCTGCGGCGGTCACGCTGCGGCCAGGCCGCAGCGCATCTGCCGGCGAGCTACTGGCTCACATCCAGGCCAGAATCGCCCGGTACAAGCTTCCGGAAACGATCGACATCGTCGAGCAGCTACCTAAGGGAGCCACCGGGAAGATCCTCAAGCGCGAACTGCGAGACGTCGCGGCCAACGCACAGAAGCAGTAACGTCAGCGGCCACATCACAAGCCGAGACGCAGCTCGGCCCCCGGCAGTGCGCCTGACGTTGACACAGGACCGAACGGGGACCGGGCCAAGCTTGGCCAGAACACCATCACCACTCGCGGCCAGCCTTTGGTGCCGGAGGACGTTGTGATGCAGATGGCCCTGCTCTGCGCGAGCGAGGGCACCGACTCGCCGCCCGGCTCGACCGCCCATAAACGGGCAGGGGCGCGCCTATTAAAGGGACCTTCGCGATGCCGGCCGCCGACCGGCCCGGTCAGCTCAATATGCAGCCGCCCGGCCCGCATATTATACGCGCAGTCCTGCGCACTTAGATTAACGCCCGCACATGCCGCACGTGGTACGTAACCTGAATAGTGGGGCCGTGGCCTACAGACTGAGGTGGATCCGGAGTGCTTGATCGAGTTCGGTAACCAGCGCTGCCGGCAGCCGGCCGACGCGTTCGCCGATCCGGTTGACCGCCACCGAGCGAGCCTGCTCGGCCTGGGCCTTCGAGTCACGGGGCAGCCCAGTCTGACTCGCTGGCAGCAGCACCTGGAACGGGTAGACGCGCGTGATGTTCGAGGTCACCGGGACGACCGTGATGACCCCCCGCCGCAGGCGGGTGGCGGTGGCGTTGGCGGCGTCATTACTGACGATCACGGCGGGTCGGGTTTTGCTGGCTTCCGATCCCCGGGCAGGATCAAAGCTGACGGTAACGATCTCCCCGCGGCGCATTCAGTCGTGCAGGCCGTCGGCGGTGACAGCCTCCCAGTCGCTGGCTTCACCGGAGGCCGCCCATGAAGGTGCGTTGGACTGCTCCTAGGCCGGGCTGTTGATGAATCTCACGATCTCGTCGAGCCCTGGCTGGTAACCATCAGTGGTATCGACATCCCTGCTGGCGAAGATCATAATCACCGCCGTCGTGGCAGCCTGAGTTAATGAGTTGGCCGACCTGCTTGACCTTCTTGGTATCCGGTGATCCTGCGGGGAACCCGTCTGCGAGCAGATGCACCGACGTGATCGGGATCGAGCGGGCCGCGGACCTGATGGGCGCCTTGTTCAGCGCGCCGGTTTCCACCGGGTTCGTCTCCCGGTGCCTGGTCCGGCTGGACGCGGCGTTAACCGCCGCCAGGTTCGAGGACGCGCTCAAGGACGGCCTGAAAGCGGCGGACGTGCTCGGTACCGACGAGACCCCCGCCCCGCTCACCACGGCAGCGGCCAGCGCGGAAGGGTGCACGAACCCGCACGTGTATACGGTGCGGACGATGAACGCCTATACCGGCGGCGGGCCAGACCTCATCTGGTACGGCGCGGCGGGGAACCGCACCAAGGCGTCGATCACCAGCTTCGGGATCCTGGACGGCTACCGCGGGGTCCTGGTCCGCGACGACTACGGCGGCTACCTCAGTTACGATGGCGGGCTCGCCGGGGTGCAGCAGTGCCTGGCCCACCTCTACCGCTACCTTGATGACGCCTACGCCACCGGCCCGGACTCCCAGGCCTGGACCCGGAGCGGCACGACGCCGGTCAGCCATTGTTGCGGTGCCAGCCGACTGCGGGGCGGTAGTCGATGCTGAGCCTGTCGAAGAGGAAGGCGTAGATGTCGGCGAGTTCTGATACCCGCTGGTCCAGTGAGCCTGGCCCGTGCCCTCCCGATCTGACCCGCAGGAGCACTGGCTGGCCGGATGAGGTCGCTGCCTGCAGACGCGCCGCCATCTTCTTAGCGTGGTATGCCTTAGCAATGGGGTCGGATTCGCCGACGGTGAGCAGCACCGCGGGGTACGCCGTGCCGTCCTTGACATTGTGGTATGGCGAATAGGCGCGCATCGCCTGGAACAACTCCGGGTCGTTGACCGTGCCGTACTCGGTTACGTTGAAGGTACCGTTGGGGTCCCGCTCCACGCGGAGCATGTCCATGACCGGCACCATCGCCACCACGGCGCGGCTGAGGCCGGGATGCTGGGTCAGCATCGCCCCCATGAGCAGGCCGCCGTTGGAGCCGCCGAGGATCGCCAGCCGCTCGCTGGTGGTCAGGCGCGACTCGATCAGGAAGCGAGCGCAGCCGGCGAAGTCATCGAAGACGTTCTGCTTGGCCGCGAGCCGTCCGGCGTGGTGCCAGTCCTCGCCGTATTCCCCGCCGCCCCTGGTGTGTGCGACCGCGACCACTCCTCCCTGCTCCAGCCATGGCAGCCAGCCCGGGTCGAACCGGGGCTTGAGGGAGATGCCGAAGCCGCCGTAGCCGGTGAGCAACGCGGGTGCGGTGCCGTCGCGTTGTGTTCCGCGCGGGGCGATCAGGGTCACCGGCACCAGCGTGCCGTCTTTGGAGGTGGCGAACTCCCGGCCCATCTCGAATCCCGAGAAGTCCAGCGGGGTCTGGGTCACCAGGGCGGTGCGGCGCGCCGCCGACTGGCCGGACGCACGCCACCATGACCGCGGCTCGGTGAACGACTCGGTCGCATAGGCAACCTCGTTCCCGCCCAGGGGGACCAGGCCGTTGACCGCGGAGCTCGGCGGTACCTCGACCGGCCCGGCCGGCCTGCCATGGAGGTCGAACCGCCGCAGCGACGACCATCCTGCGTCCATATCCAGCAGCCATAGCCATCTGTCCGTGACCGCGAGCGGTGACGCCAGCGCTCCCCCTTCGATCGTGACATCCGCCTCGGGTACCACCTCGGCAGCGTGTGCGACGGTTGCGCCGGCCTGCAACGGCAGCCGGAGAACCTTGCCGTGCGGGGCGTCCAGCCGGGACAGCAGATACAGCGCGCCTGGGCCGAACGCCCCGTAGGCCACCCTGTCGCCCGCGTCAGCGGCCAGCCACCAGTCACCGTCCGCTTGCGCGCGGACGAACACCTGCCACTGGCCGCCGTCGCCCTTCTGAACCCGGTCCATCACCCACTGACCGTCGGGTGAGGCGCTGAGGAAGTTCTCCGCGATCCGGTTGTCGGCGAACACACCCGCCAGTTCGCGATAGTCGTCCTCCAGCGAGTCGCCGAGCGGGTGGTACCAGACTTCCTGGTAGAAGCCGACGTCGCCGTCTGGGCAATCGCCCGGCGATTGGGAGCGGGTATACCAGAAGCCGGAGGAGTCGCCAGCCCAGGCCAGGGAACCGAAAGCCGTGCCCAGGGCCACGGGCGCGCCGGTGAGCTCACCCGACGTGGCCCGGTAGACGTGCACGGTGCCGTCGATGGTGCCATCCGAGGACAGGAACGCCGCGACGAGGCTGCCGTCGGGGGAGGGCTGGAACCAGTTGATCGTGGTCGAGCCGCTGTCATCGATCTGGTTCGGGTCAACCAGGACGCGCTCGTCCGACAAGTCGTCCAGGTCACTCAGCACCACAAGGAACGGCTGCTGCTTCAGCGGCTGGCGCTTGAACGCGAAATACGCCGAACCGGCGTGCCGGAGGGCGTCATACCTGACCGGCGCCGCCATCAGGACCTCTGCCACCCGCCAGCGGACCGCACCGTAGAAGGGCAGGTTCTCCATATAGCTACGCGTCCGCCGATCCTGTGCCTTAGTCCAGGAGCGTGTCTGATCCGACTCGGCATCCTCCAGCCATCGGTAGTCCTCGGTCACCGTCACCCCGTGGCAGGTGCTGTCCACCGGAACCTTCGGTGTGTCGATCATCTCCAGCGCCGGCATCTGAGCCTCGATCCACCGAGCAAATTCTGGTGATCGTTTCCGGGATGGCGGGCCAGAGAATTGGATCTTGACGTTCCCGGTGGCCGTGACTTTCTTGCCGCTTACCTGTTCTGCGGCTTGTCCGTGATTCTGGCCGGGGATCTGGGTGGCACCTGGGTGCCGGGCGCTTGGGGCTGCTGGGCGGGCGTGACCTGGTCGTGGCTGGTCAGGCCGCGCGGGCGGGCGGCCCGCAGGCGGCGGCGAACAGGTTCTCCCATTCGGCCTGGCGGTGCCAGCCCGCCGGGAGGTGCAGGGTGAGACGGCCCCGTCCGGAGCGGGCGGTCCGGGCGGCGACGGTGATCAGATCGCGGCGGATGGTCGCGCCCCTGGCCCGGGCGTGGAATTTCGAGGCCAGGCACCCGGCGGCGCGGGCCAGGTTGTGCGCCATGGCGGCCAGGGTGAGCCAGGCGGCGTTCGCCGGGAAATGACCTGATGGCAGATGAGCCATGGGGCCATCGGCCCAGTCCGCGAAGACCTGCTCGATGATGGCGTGGTCGCGGTGCTGTTCCTCGGCCTGCAGGGTCGCGAACGGCGAGTCGGTGAACACGGCGTGGTAGCGCCAGGCCGGGAACAGCTCGCCCTGCCCGGCGGCTGTCTTCGGGCTGAGGTCCCTGACCCGGCGGACGATCAGCCGGGCGGTGATCGCCTTGTCCTTCTTCGACGCGAACGCGGTATAGGGCACCTCGGCGACCCCGGCGTCTGATACCCACCGCCTCAGCTGGTCGTCCCAGATCGCTCTGGGGTAGCGGATCGGGGTCCAGGCGTCCTCGCGGACGGCGGTGATCGCGGCGCGGATCTTCGGGTCCATCCGCGCGGTGATGGAGAAGAACGCCCCGGCCCGGCGGGCCGCGTGCGCGACGGCGGCGCCGTAGTAGCCGGAATCCAGGCGGGCCACGATGATCCCGGCGCACCCGGCGGCGCGGGCGGTCCCGATCGCGGCGGCGGTGAACGACGCGGCGCCGCGGGCGGTGTTCGCGCTGCCGCCGCGCAGCCTGGTCGCGGCGATCACCGGCGCGGCCTGCGGCGTGCAGATCGTCGCGGTGAGCGCGTTCAGCCCGCGGATCAGCACGGTCTTGCCCTGGATCTTGGTGTGCCCGAACGCCGCACCCTGCTTCTTGTGCCCGTATACCCGCTTCTGCGTCGAGTCGATGTCCACGAACGCCAGCGCCCCCGCGCCGGGCAGCAGCGGCGCGCGCCGGGCCAGCTCCGCCAGCAGCTCCCGCCCGGCGGCCTCCAGTTGCAGGACGTTGCCCCAGGTGAACGACCGCAGGAACGATCCCAGCGTGGACGGCGCCCGCACCCCGCCGAACACATCCGCCATAGCACCGTGCCGCAGGACGTCCATGTCGTCGATGCTGTCCGCGCCAGCCGCCATCCCGGCCACCAGGCAGCCCGCCTTCAGGCCCGCGTTCACCCCGCACGGGGCCGCGATCACGACGCGGGCGCGGACCAGGGCCTCCAGCCCGGCCCGCTCGGCCAGGCCCATGACCGGGACCAGCCCGGCCAGCGACACGAGATTCGGGTCATCGAACGACGCGCTCGTTTTCAGCGGGTCATGAGACAATCGCATCTGTCAGGTGCCCTCTCGACTCTGGCGCTGGAAGCTTCGCAACTCCCATCGTCCCAGGTCAGAGGGCACTTTACATTTCACCGCGCCTCAACGAGTCCATTCAGTCGGTGGATCGAGGCTGAGTCTGAGCTGCCACCCGGCCGCGGTCGTGGGGCTGCCGGAGTTCTCGAGGGGGACGGTGCGGATCTGCGATGACCGCGCCGTGGAATCGTCTTTCTGATTGCTGGTCTCCGGGGCCGGACAACTGATCCGGCCATTGCCATCTGGCCACTCGTTCCTAGGCATCAGCTGCCATCCTGCCTGCTCGTCGCGCTATCTCGGGAGTTTGAATTTACTGCGACACCTGCCCCCGGCCATCAGGAGGGATGCAATTCTTTGACTATCAGAGGAATGCGATACAGGCAACTGCCGTCAACCGTTGACAACGGCTATGGCAATTCACCGCAGTAAATCACGCCTATTTACTGCGGGCGCTGGCGCGGAGAAGAGCGTGGCGGGCCGGGCACGATAACCGCCCAGGGAGGATGTCGGACACCAGCCGATCCCAGGTGGCGTCGTCCATCACCGGCCGGACCAGCGCCCCAGCCGTCGTCCCGGCGCAGCATGGAGGCGAGCGGACCATGACGCCGTCGGCGTGCCCGGTGAACTCGGCGACGCGGGCCGACCCGGCCTGCCAGTCGCCCTTGGTGTTGGGCACACATCGACCGGGTCGGAGGCGCTGCGGATCCGCATCGCCCCCACTGAGCGTCAAGGGCGGCTCGGCAACGCGTACGCAGAATCGGGTAATCTGCGTGCGCTCAAGGGCGATCACTGAACGTCGGGCCAGCGCGCCTATTCGGCAGGGCGACTGCGGATCGACAGACAGCATCACGTTCAGTGACGAGGGCTGCCGCCAGCCGACACTGCCTGGGCGGCTGTGTAAGTCCCGGTGGCCGCCTGCAGCGGAGTGAGGACGAGCGACCAAGAGGTGCTACGGCGCGTCGGCCAGAGTTGGCGGCGAGGCAGGCCCGGTCGGGGTGCGAGCACCGGCTGGCCCGACAGGTCGTCCACTGCCCGCCGCCCGGCGTCGCTGCGGGCCAGACCGTTCCCAGCGCACGCTGCCCACGCTGGAAGCACGGACCTGACTGGCGAACCAGAGCCGCCGCAAGCCGGCACCATCCACGACAGCCCGGCACCAGCTCCCGGCCAGCTGCATCTACTGCCCAGCACCGCATCCCGGTCCGCGCCCTATCCCAGCGACCCACGGCACCGGCAGGGGAGCCTCAAATAACGGTCAAACGATCTTGGAAGCCACTTGGCTGTCCTCAGCAAGCCCTGCGACCTGCACTTTTGGTCGGGATGGCGAGATTCGAACTCGCGGCCTCCTGCTCCCAAAGCAGGCGCGCTAACCAAGCTGCGCTACATCCCGATGAGGCGACGGTAGCCTATCCGCCCGGGAGGTTGCGCAGCGACAGGTCACCGCGGCAGGGCATCTGGTGCGGTGACCCGGTACGCTACGCGTGGTGGCCTCGCCGGTGGCCTTGCTTGACGCTCCCGGCCAGGCACGCGGGCGTAGCTCAATGGTAGAGCCCCAGCCTTCCAAGCTGGTCATGAGGGTTCGATTCCCTTCGCCCGCTCTTATTTACGCAGGTCAAGGACGTTTCTCAGCGGCCGGTTGTTGTGTGGCTGATGTGCGTGCCACATATGTGCCTAGCGATCCTAATGGTCGCTAGGCGGAGATGCGTAGCCGCATGACCCAGCGCCACTTGGCAATGCGACGGTCGCGGACGAATCCAAACTCCTCGAACAGGCCTTCCGGCCCGGTATGCAGATAGGCGCCTCGTTGCGGGGCGCGTCCGTCCACCTGCTCGGGGTAGGCCTCGACCAGACCTCCACCAGATTGCGTTATCGCGGCCAGCGCCGCTGCCACTCCGGCCCGCGCCACGCCTTTGCGCCGGTACCCGGCGCCCGTGAACAAGCAGCCGATCCGCCAATCAGGCAACTGGGCCAGACCTTTTTCATAAGCTTTGGGGTTCTTGATGGTAGCCACCTCGGCCGGTGGCCCGTACTGGCACCAGCCCACGCACCGGTCGTCGCGATAGACGAGCATTTGGTGGCTGGTGCCGTTGTTCACGTGAGCCAGCTTGGCCTCGCGGTTGCCGGACGCCGTGCTGTCCTTGCTGATGCCCTCAGGATGAAAGCCGATGCACCAGCAACCGCCCCACACACCGTTGTTCGCCTCGACCAGTGCAGCGAAGTCAGCCCAGGTATCGGCTGTGAGCAGCCGGGTCGTGTACTGGGTCATTGCCCCACTGTCCCCCGTAGCACCGCCCTGGGCCAAGCGCTGCGCCGTCACCAGGACGTGACCAGTCGCTATGTGGCCGGTGCGGGATCCCCCGGGGCCGCGGTGGTGGCAGCGACGGCGGCATCCAGGGTGGGGTAAAGATGCCAGACACCGCACAGGCCATGGACTTCGAACAAGCGGGTGAGATCACCGGCCGGCACAACCAGATGGATACGGGTGCCACGGGCGCCGGCCAGGCGGTGAGCGAAGCCGAGTTCGGCGAATCCCGCGGTGTCGCAGAACTCCGTGGCTGACAGGTCGATGATCAACGCGGACGGCCCGGCCGCGAGCGCCGTGGTGAGCCGCTCCCGGGCTTGCCGGGCACTGGCGTACTCCAAGCTGCCGGCGAGGCTGATCACGGCGGGCCGGGTCTGGCCATCCTGGCTGGGCATGACGCGCATCTCCCCAAACGGTCATGATTGCCGGGGCACGCGCACGGTCATGTCACGGCCAGCGCGGTTCCGGCTGCCTGCAAGATGCGAAGTATTGTGCCACTGCAACGGTTTCGTCTGCGTGCAGGGTCGGGATGCGGCTGCCCGGCCTGGGCCGGGCAGCGGCCGGGGGCCAGCGCCGGGGCGCTGCCCGCACGGTGCGGCGGGCTGCTGCGCTCCGGCGACGCCTGACCATGTCCTGGCCGGCTGCCGGTATCATCCCTGATCGCCTATCGTCCATCGACGAGGAAAAGCACCGCGCCGCCCAGCCGGGAGGCCGCCAGCCGCTGCCCGGCCCGGCGCCGGGCGCCGCACCCGTCCCGGCCCTGGGCGAACCGAGGAGGTCACCGCCCCACCATGCACGTAGCGCCGATGACCAGCGAGCACGCCACCGCCGTCCTCGCCATCTACCAGGCCGGCATCGACGAGGGCAACGCCACGTTCGAGACCCGGGCCCCGGCCTGGGAACAGTTCTCGGCGACCAGGCTGCCGGCCCACCGCTACGTCGCCGTCACGGGCGAGGGAGTGCGCGGCTGGGTCGCGGTCTCCCCCGTGTCCGGCCGCTGCGTGTACGCAGGGGTGGTCGAGCACTCGGTGTACGTGCATCCCGCCGCGCGCGGCCAGGGGGCCGGCCGGCGGCTCCTGGAAACCTTGATCGCGTCCACTGAAGCGGCGGGCATCTGGACCATCCAGTCCGGGATCTTCCCGGAGAACACGGCCAGCGCCGCGCTCCACCAGGCGGCCGGGTTCCGCGTGGTGGGCACCCGTGAGCGCATCGGCCGGCACCACGGCCGCTGGCGCGACGTGATCCTGCTCGAACGCCGCAGCCCGCTGATCTGACGTCCCGGCCGCTTGCACCGCTGCTCCGCGACTACTCAGCCGCCCAGCACGCGCCTCAGGTAGCCGAGCCGGGTGGCCCGCGACGCCCGGGAGACCGCGGCCTGCGGCGCCAGCCCCTCGAAACCGTGACACCCGCCCGCCCACACGTGCAGTTCCACGGACACCCCGGCGCGGCCCAGCCGGGCGGCGAAGTCGATGGCCTCGTCGCGGAAGATCTCGGCCGCGCCGACGTCGATGTAGGCCGCCGGCAGCCTGGACAGATCCTCCGCCCGAGCCGGGGCGGCGTACGGTGACACGTCCGGGCCGCCGCATGACCCGCCCAGCAGCGCGGTCCAGCAGGCCTGGTTGGAGGTACGGTCCCAGCCCGCTTCGCCGTCTCCTTCCCGGCTGGACGGGGTGATGCCCCGGTCGTCCAGCATCGGGCCGATGAGGATCTGGTGGCTCAGCGAAGGGCCACCGCGGTCCCGGGACAGCAGCGCGGTGGCGGCAGCCAGCCCGCCGCCTGCGCTCGCCCCGGCGATCATCAGCCGGGACGGGTCGATCCCGAGCTCGCCCGCGTGCGCCGCGGTCCAGGCCAGTCCCGCGTAGCAGTCCTCGACCGGCGCCGGGTGCGGATGCTCGGGGGCCAGCCGGTACTCCACGGACACCGCCACCAGGCCCAGCTCCCCGACCCAGGCGGCGATCTCGTCCGCGCCGGTCCGCCGGTCGCCCAGCACCATCCCGCCCCCGTGGGTGTGATACACCGCAGGCCCCGGGCCCTGGGCCCGGGCTGGACGGAGGATCAGCACCGGCAGGTCGGGGGCGCCGGGCGGCCCCGGGATCATCCGCTCCGTCAGCACGACCGTCCCGTCGCGGCGCAGCGCCTCGTCGGGCAGCCGCATCGCGGCGGCCTGCTCCCGCAGGGCGGCGAGCGCCCCCAGCCGGAACGGCTGCTGCTGGCCGGCCCGGAGCCCGGCGAGGGCTGCGCTCAGCTCGGGGTCCAACGGCGGGTGCGGGGGCACAGCGGCCATCGTCTCCACCCCTTTCCGCGCTAAACGGCCGGTCCCCGCCTGGCCGGGCAGGACACCGGAACCCGGTACCCCCCGGCCTGCGGGGCGGGCCCGGCCTACTGGTAGAGCCCGGCCAGCCAGGACTGCCAGGCCCGCTGCGCCCCGTCCGCAGTGGCATCCGGGGCGAACAGATGGTGCCCCAGGCCGACGGGCATGCCGAAGGCGTTCCGCCCGAAGAACCGGTACAGGCCGTCCGTGGTGCGGACCCCGATGAAGTTGGGGGTGAGGTAGTCCAGCTCCCCGTCCACCGGATCGGCATCCGGCAGTTCCATCCGCACCCGGTCCCCGGCCGACGCGGGCCCGGTCAGCCGCAGGGCATGCCGGACGCGGTCGAACGCGCCCTTGGCCGCGGACTTCTCCGGTCCCTGGGCGGCCACGTAAGTGGCCCGGCGGCCGGCGAAGTACCGCAGATACTGGCCGAGGGTGTGCAGGTAGAAGTCGGTGTGCTGGGACGCCGAGTCGTACTGGTTGTCCCAGTCCGCCACGAAAACCCCACTATGCACATAACGCAACACCACCGTGCCACTGTCGCGCGCCTCCATCTGGTACTCCAGGGCATTGAACCAGCCGTCCGGGCCCTCGGCCCGCAACGCCAGGTGCCAAGGTGGCTCGAAAGCGATAACGGTGTGGCCGGCGAAGACCTCCCCGGTCCCGCCAGGTGCGCCCGCCGCGGTGGGGAACATCCAGGCCGCCGTGCCGTCCCCGGTAGCGACCGCGGCCCACACCTGTTCGGGGGTGGCTGGCAGTTCGACCTCACGGCGGATCTCGAATTCGCGTGGCATCCTCACTCCTCGGTTCGTGGTGGCCGGTGCGTGATGCTCGGGTGCAGCCCGACGACCAGGCGGTGCGCCCGGCCGCGCGGCGCATCGCCGCGGTGGTACCGGGTGGCCAGCTCCCTGACCGCCTCGCTCAGCTCACGGGCGAAGGCGGCCCGGTCCGCGGCGGAGGCGAACCGGATCTCGCTGTCGATGGCGAACGTGGCCACCGGCTGCCCGGCGGCCCGGGCCCCGCTGATCAGGTCCCCGACGTCACGCACCAGGCGGGCGGCGAGGCTCAGCAGCCACCGGGCCGAGCGCTGATCGGGGGCGCGGCCCGGGTCCGGGGCGACCGCCGCCAGCGCGGCGGGCGAGATGACGTACGAAGCGGCGGTGGCCCGGAGCACCCGCTCGGTGCAGTTGCCCCGGCGCCGTTCCTCGACCAGCGCGACCAGGCCGTGCCGCTCCAGCGCCCGGAGGTGGTAGTTGACCTTCTGGCGGGCCAGCCCGGTCCGGGCGGCCAGGGCGGCGGCGGAGGCCGGCTCGGCCAGCGCCGCCAGCAGCCGGGCCCGGACCGGGTCCAGCGAGACTTCGGCCGCCGCCGGGTCATCGATCACCGCCACCTCGTCGAGCACAGGCCCCAGCCTCCCGCCGACAACTTTTTTTGTCAAGAGTGTTTTAGCTGTCGGTGTCGTACGGCCGCCCGGGCCGCCCGGCACCGGACCTCCACCCCTCTCACCAGGGATCGGCCCGATGAACCCCGATCCCGCTCTGGCATCACGTCATCCGGAGGCAGACAGCGCGCTGCCCGGGCCGGCAGGCCGGCCCGGGCAGCGGTGGTGCGCTCGATGCGGCTCAGCGTGTCCAGACGCCAAAGGCGTCCCACCGACGCGCCATGCCGTTGGAGCTCAGGCCATCCGACCAGAGCTGAGTGGGGTGCACCCGGGTCGTACCCGACGGCGGGAGCAGCCCGTTGCTGGTGGCGATGACCCGGCTGGTCGTCCACGGGCCCACGAAGGAACCGCGGGCGCCGCTGTAGGTGGTCAGCGCACCCTGCAGGAACTGGTTGATCCGGAACGAGTGGATGAACGGCGGCAGCGCGATCGGCGTGCCGGTGGTGTCGGTGAAGTCATCCACCGCGGCGGCGTGATCGAAGATCGGGCCGTACGCCCGGGTCTTGTAGAAGTGCGCCGAGTCCGTGGTGGACGGCGGCGAGATCACGAAGTGCAGCTCGTTGCCGCCCTGGTCGAAGTAGATGCTGAAGTTGACCCCGTCGCCCTGCGACACATCGCTCAGCGGCACGTAGTGCGACCAGTACGGGGCGTTCAGCGAGTTGTTGAACGCCTCCGCATACGACGTCCACCCGCCCAGCGGGCAGATGAAAGTGCCCGCGATGATGTTCGCCACCCGGCACGACTCGATGCCGGCCCGCACGTACTGGTCACCGGTCGTGCCGCCGAAGTGGTTCAGCGAGCCGTTGGAGAGCTGGAGATACTCCTGCGGGTACAGGCCGGTCAGGAACGAGGTGTCCGGCACGGTCAGGGTCGAGGCGATGTAGCGGAAGTACCGCCCGCTCGCCTCGTAACCCGCGGCGCTCGTGGTCGCCACGGTCGGCAACGTCGTCCCGTGGGCCCGGGCCGGGCCAGCCGTGGCCGCGCTTGCGGCGCCCGCGGCGGCAAACCCCACGGTCATTGCGGTGGCACCCGCTGCCGCTGCGGCAACGAGCCTGCTCATGATGCGGATTCGCATCGGTAGGTCCCCTCCTCTAACAGCCTCCGGAGCACACCACGCTGGGTTACCAGGGCGGTCAGGTCAGGACCGGTTAGCGGTATGCCCCTTTGGCCAGTTTTCTGAGTTGGCCCCGTGCCGCCCTCCTCCTATCACTTCCCTACTCTGTGTACTCTAATGATTACTTCACGTCATGGATTTCGATCAGCCAAACGGGTGCTGCCCGGGCCGCCGAAGCGGCCCGGGCAGCAATCTTGCGTTGCCTCCTGCTCACCCCTGGGCGGGAGCCCGGGGGCGGAAACGGGTCAGCGGCCCCAGACGCTGAACGCATCCTTCGGCCGCGCCGAGCCGAGGCCATCCGACCACAGCTTGGACGGCGACACCCGGATCGTGCCGTACGGCCACGGCTGGCCGTTGCTGGTGGCGACGACCGGGCTGGTCGTCCACGGGCCCACGAAGGAACCGCGGGCACCGTTGTAGGTGGTCAGCGCACCCTGCAGGAAGTAGTTGATCTTGAATGGGTTGATGAACGGCGGCAGCGCGATCGGCGTCCCGGTGGTGTCGGTGAAGTCATCCACCGCGGCGGCGTGATCGAAGAGCGGGCCGTACGCCCGGGTCTTGTAGAACTGCGCCGGGCCCGTGCTGGACGGCGGGGTGATCACGAAGTGCAGCTCGTTGCCGCCCTGGTCGAAGTAGATGCTGAAGTTGACCCCATCGCCCTGGTCCACATTGCTCAGCGGCACGTAGTGCGACCAGTACGGGGCGTTCAGCGAGTTGTTGAACGCCTCCGCATACGACGTCCACCCGCCCAGCGGGCAGATGAAAGTGCCCGCGATGATGTTCGCCACCCGGCACGACTCGATGCCGGCCCGGCACGTACTGGTCACCGGTTGTGCCGCCGTAGTGGTTCAGCGACCCGTTGGAGAGCTGGAGATACTCCTGCGGGTACAGGCCGGTCAGGAACGAGGTGTCCGGCACGGTCAGGGTCGCGGCGATGTAGCGGAAGTTGCGTCCGCTCGCCTCGTAACCCGCGGCGCTGGTGGTGGCGATGGTGGTACCGATGGTGCTCGCGTGCTTGGGCTGCGCCGTAGCCGCGTTCGCGGCTCCCGCGGCGCCCAGGCCGAGGGTGCCCGCCGTGACGCCCGCCGCCGCGACGGCGAAGAACGTCCGGGTGATGCGTGTACGCATCGATTCTTCCTTCCTTGATGATTGCCGGGCCGGAGGAGAATTACTACTGGCTGAGGCGGTGGTGCTTGGACCGGTCCCGGACTTGCCTCCGTAGTGGTCTGCGCTTCTCGCTGAATTCCCGCCCCGCCGAGTCCAGCAGTGACCTTACCACGGGTAGTTCCTCACTTACCTTGTGCGACATGAAGCATGTCACAGCGTTGCTCGTTAGGGCACGCGAATTTCCCGAAGGATTAAGGAAAAGCCAGCTGAGGCAGGTATCGATCTGCACGCGATGCCTTTTTTGCCCGCCTGGCCAATTAGGTGTCGCTTTGCCAGGATAAGAAGCGGTGGATTGCGGGCGGTTTCACCCGCGTTGCCTGCGCCGGACAGCGATGGTCCGGCCCTTCCATTCGCCGCCGCGCCCCGCGTAGTGCCGGCGGGCCGAATCGGCGGTCATCGCGGCGTACAGCATGGCGACGGCGGGCAGCAGCGGGCCGCGCCAGCCGCTGCGCCGGTACAGCCGCAGCACCGGCTGGAAGCTCACCGCCATCGCCGCCCAGCCGGCCAGGCCGGCCGCCGCGCACCAGGCGGCCGCGGCCCCGCCCCCCGCGGCCAGCGCCGCCAGCCCGGCCACGGCGGCCACCGGGGGCAGCGCGTAGAGCCAGAGCAGCCCGGCCATGGTGCCCAGCAGCAGGGCCGGTGAGTAGCGCAGCTGGGTGTAGGCGCTGCGGGCGACCATGTCCCACAGCGCGCCCAGCCGCGGGTAGGGGCGCTCGCTGCGGACCCGGGTGGTGAACCCCAGCCAGCACCGGGCGGCCGACGGCGGCCGCTTGAGCAGCCGGCCCAGGGCGACGTCGTCGATCCGCGCCGCGCGGATCCGGGCCAGGCCGCCGGCCGTGGCCAGCGCATCCTGGCGGACCAGCATGCAGCCGCCTGCGGCCGCCGCGGTCCGCGAGCCCGGGCGGTTGACCCGGCGGAACGGGTAGAGCTGGGCGAAGAAATAGACGAAGGCGGGGACGATGAGCCGTTCCCAGCCGGTGTCCGTACGCAGCAGCGCCATCTGGGACACCAGGGCGCGGTCGTCGGCCACGGCCGCGGTCACCAGCTCGGTGAGCGCCCCGGGCGCGAAGCTGATGTCGGCGTCCGTGAAGAGCAGGTAGCCGCACGCACCGGCCGCCTGCACCCCGGTGGACATCGCGTTCACCTTGCCCGCCCAGCCGGCCGGCAGCCCGCTGGTCGGCACGACCCGGGGCGCGCGGGGCGCGGTGGCCCCCAGCGCGGCCGCCACCGCCGCCGTGCCGTCGGTGCTGGCGTCGTCCACCAGCACGACGGAGAAGTCGCCCGGGTAGTCCTGGCCGAGCAGGCTCGGCAGGGTGGCGGGCAGCACGGCAGCCTCGTCCCGGGCCGGGATGACCGCCACCACGCTGGGCCAGCGGCCCGGGCCCGGCCCAGCCGCCGGCGGGCCGCCGCCTAGCCGAGCCGCCGGCGGGCCGCCACCCGGCCGAGCCGCCGGCGGCCCGCCGCCTAGCCGAGCCGCCGGCGGGCCGCCACCCGGCCGGCCGGGCAGCCGCTGGTCCGTCCGCCAGAACCCGCCATGGGCGGTGAGCAGGTACACCCACGCGACCGCGGCGAGCACCGCGGCACCGGCCAGGATCGGCATCCGCTCAGCCTGGCACAGGCCCGGCCCGCCGACCGGCACCACGGCCAAGATCGTGATCATGGGATTGGTGGCGTTCTGACGACACTGAAGTCATGATCACGATCTTGGCTCTCCGGCCGCCGGGATTCCCGGTCGCGCCGGGGCGATCTGGATGACTGTTAGTTCAGGCCACGCCCGTCCGGCGGGGCATCGGGCAGCCGGACCACCTCCGCGGTCGCGTCAGGCCCGTTGGCCAGGTTCTTCTTGATGGAATCGAGGATGGTCAGCCCCTGGCCCACCAGGCCCGCGGCGATCTCGCTGAGGCCCTCCGCGCCGTTCAGCACGTTGACGTTCGCCCCGGCCAGGCCGCCGGCCGCTTCCTTGACGATCTGCGGCAGCTGGTCGATGAGCATCCGGTCCAGGGCGACCCGGTTGTTGGACGCCGCCGCCTCGGCCTGGATCCGCATCCGCTCCGCCTCGGCCTTGGCCAGGATGCGCACCCGCTCCGCTTCCGCCTCGGCCGGCTTGACCACCTCGGCCACCAGTTGCCGCTGGCGCAGCTCCGACTGGCGCTGCGCCAGCTCGGCCTGGGCGTTGATCACCCCGATCTGCGTCTGCGCCTGCATCAGCGGCCCGGCCTGCGCCGCCTCGGCCTGTGCCTTGTCGACCTCCGCCTTGTACTGGGCCTGGACGACCGCTGTCTGCCGCGCGTACTCCGCCTGCTTGCGCTGCGACTCCTGCTCCGCCTGGGCGGCCGCCTGGTTGGCCTGCGCCTGAGCGATCTGCGCCTGGCGCCGGATCGCCGCGTTGTGCGGGGCGGCCATCGCGTCGATGTAACCGGAGTTCATGTCGTCGATCGACTGGATCTGCAGCGAGTCCACGGACAGCCCGATCTTGGCCATCTCGGCCTTCGAGCCGTCCAGGACCTCGGTGGCCAGCTTCTGCCGTTCGGTGACGATCTCCTCGACCGTCATCGACCCGATGATGGAGCGCAGGTGGCCGGCGAAGATCCGCCCGGTGAGGGTGGACATCTGATCCTGGTCCGACAGGAAGCGCTGGCCGGCGTTGATGATGCTCTCCTCGTCGTTGCCGACCTTGAACGCGATCACCGAGCGGACGTTCAGCGTGATGCCCTGCCTGGTCACGCAGTGCTCGGCCACCTCGGCCTCGTTCATGGCCAGCGTCAGGTAGCGGGCCTTGCGGAAGAAGGGGAGCACGAATGCGCCGTGCCCCGTGATGACCCGGAACGGCGCGCCGCTGCGGCCGTACCTCCCACCAGAGATCAGCATCGCCTCGTCGGGCGCTGGGACTCGGTAACCAAGCATGCTCGGCTCCTTCAGGAAGCGGACTGCGGTAAGGGTTCGGGGAAGGGGTTGAGCGGGTCGGTCCACTCACTGACGTCCACGGCCCGCGTGCCGCGCGATTCGATGACCAGAACGGTCCGGCCCTTGGCAATGGGCTCCGCCGACCAGGCGATGTAGGCCTCGGTGCCGCCGCGTATCTTCAGCAGGACTTCCCCCGGTCCCGCTGACCCGCGCGTGGCGACGCACAGCACGCCGATGCTGCCGATCAGGGAGGGCTCCCCAGGCACCGCGCAACTCCTCGATTAACCCCGGTTCGTGCATCTCAGATCACACTAGACCCCGCAGCATCCGCCCCGGGCTTGCCCAGCAGCCAGAACCGCGTCGATCAGGTATCAGTTTCCGGCCGCCCGCCCAGTGCGGGTGCGGGTGCGGCCCGGGCCGGCCGGGCGGTGCGGACCGAAAAGCCACGGCCGGCCGTCGCGGGTGCCCGGGCCAGGGATTTCCGGGTCGGCCGGAATAGCTGGGACAGCCGCTGCGTTCTGGACCATCGCTGGTGTGTTCGTGTCCCCCGGGCCGCAACTCATCTGCCTTCGCGGAATACCGTCCGGCTGGAGCCGCGTCGTGCCACTCGCCGAGAGGCGACCGCACACCAGCGCACAGCGTCGAGGCCCGCGGAGCCCCGCTCCGCGGGCCTCTTCGCGTGCCCGGGCCGCTGGAACGGCCGGCCTCGCCGCACCGGCCGCAGCGCCGGAACCGGCGGCGCCCCCGGAACCGCCGGAAGCATCCCGGCGGCCGGACCGGAATAGCCGGTGGGGCGGCCGCGTTATCAACGATCGCTGGTGTGTCGTGTCCCCCGGGCCGCAACTCATCTGCCTTCGCGGAATACCGTCCGGCTGGAGCCGCGTCGTGCCACTCGCCGAGAGGCGACCGCGCATCAGCGCACAGCGTCGAGGCCCGCGGAGTCGTGCTCCGCGGGCCTCTTCGTGTTTCTCAGCCCAGCGGCCAGCGGACCCCGGTGACGGCCAGCACGTCGGCACCGCGGGGCAGGCCCTCCTGGGCGCCGGGACGGGTGACCGCGGTCGCGGCCGCCGCGCAGGCGAGCCGTACCGCCTGCACCGCCTCGACGCCGGCCGCGACGGTCACGGCCAGCGCGGCCACGAACGCGTCGCCCGCGCCGACGCTGTCCACCGCCTCGACGCGCAGCCCCGGCACGACCTGATCGCCGGCCGCCCCGCTGAGCACCGCCCCGTCCGGCCCCGCGGTAATCACCACGTGCCGGGCACCGGCCGCCGCCAGTTCGGCCGCGGCCGCCGCCACCGCGGCCTGGCCAGCCAGTGTGCGGCCCAGCAGGATGCCCGCCTCGGGGACGTTGACGACCAGCCAGTCCACCCCCGGCGCCAGCAGCCGGCCCGCCCCGGCGGGGACCGGCGCGAGGTTCAGCACGGCCGTCACCCCGGCAGCACGGGCCCGTTCCAGGGCAGCGGCCGCCGTGGCCAGCGGGATCTCGGCCGACAAAACGAGGACCGCGGCCGGGGCTGCGAACGCCGCTGCCACCTCCGGCTCCCCGGCCAGGGCGTTGGCTCCGGGAGCGACCGTGATGGAGTTCTCACCCGCTTCGTCCACGGCGATGAGGGCCAGCCCAGTCACGGCGCGGCTGACCGTCCGGATCCCCGACACATCCACCGCTGCGGCCGCGAGCGCGCCGCGGCACGCCGCGCCGAAGTCGTCGTCGCCACAGCATCCGGCCATCCGCACCGCGGCGCCCAGCCGGGCGGCGGCCAGGGCCTGGTTGGCGCCCTTGCCGCCCGGCTGCAGCCGCGCCGCGGACCCGAGCACGGTCTCACCCGGCCCGGCCAGCCGTGGCACGCTGACCGAGATATCCATGTTCATGCTGCCCAGCACCGTCACCCGCGGCCGCTGCATCGGCTCCCCCTCTCTCCGGTCTCCCGGTCCCCCGATCGTGTCCGATCGCGGGCCGCGCTGGGAGTGCTCGGCGCGATCAGGGTGACGGGGCGCACCAGTGCGCCAGGGCCTGCTGCCGCGCCCGGGGATCAGCCTCGTCGGCGGCCCAGGCCAGGTAGCCGTCCGGGCGGACCAATGCGGCGGCGGGCAGCCGGGCGCCGTCGCACCGGGTGTAGCGGACCGCCCGGACGTGCGCCGGCCAAGCGCCGGCGTCCGCCCCCGCCCGGGCGGGGGCCAGCGGCCCGCGCTCCCGTTCCAGCAGCACGAAACGCCCGTCGTGGCACAGGTCATACAGCCGGCTGCTGCCCCCACCGGGCAGCGCCAGCCGGCCACGCGGCAGCCGCGCTCCGGTCAGCGGGTGGTGACGGTCACCGTCCGGCGGATACCGCACCGCTAGTCCGGTATACGTCTGGGCCAGCCAGTTCTGAACGAAAGGCAGCGGCGCGATCACTCGCTCCGCGGTCCAGCGCAGGGCGCGGTGCGGGGCGCTGCGGGCCGTGTTCAGCCGGAACTGGCGGCCGGTGAGGGCGAGGACCGCCGCCCCCACCGGGTGCCGTTCGGCGTGGTAACTGTCGAGCAGCCACCCCGGGGCCCAGCCGGCCAGCGCCGCCCCCAGCTTCCAGCCCAGGTTCACCGCGTCCTGCAGGCCGGTGTTCATCCCCTGGGCACCGGCCGGGGAGTGGGTGTGCGCCGCATCACCGGCCAGGAAGACCCGGCCGTGGCGGTACGAGACGGCCTGGCGGCTCTCGCTGCGGTAGCGGCCCGACCAGTACATGTCCCGGGCGCCGAAGTCCCGGCCGGTGACCCGGGCCAGGCCGCTCCGCACGTCGTCGAGGGTTACCGGCGCACTGGCCGGAACGCCGGCCCGGGCGAGGTCATAGAGCACCATGCGGCAGGAGCCGTCCCGGAACGGGAAGACGAGCAGCATGCCGCGGTCGGACAGATCGCCGTAGGCGTCATTCATCGGCAGCCGGTCCAGGAACAGGTCGGCGAGGATGACCGAGCCCGGGTTGGGCACGCCGGGAAATGGCACACCCGCGGCCTCCCGGGCGAAGCTGCGCACCCCGTCGCAGCCCACTACATAATCCGCGCCTTCGGCCCGGCCGTCGTCCAGGGTGACGGTCACCCCGCTGCCGCTGTGCGCCAGCCCGGTAACCCGGGAAGACCACCGGATCTCCGCGCCGAGCCCGGTGGCGCGCTCGGCCAGCAGGCGCTCGATCCGGCTCTGCGGGATGTCCAGGATGAACGGGAAGTCGGAATCCAGCCGGGACAGCCGGATCGCCGAACCGCGCAGGCCCAGCGGGAAGCTGGGCACCGGCAGCCCAGCCGCCAGGAACGCGGTGGCCTGGCCACGCAGGTCAAGAAGCTCGACGCTGCGCGCATGCAGGCAGATGGCCCGGGAATCGTCCCGCGGCCCGGACCGGCGCTCCAGCACCAGGCAGGCCACCCCCGCTAACGCCAGTTCGGCCGCGAGGAGGAGCCCGGTCGGCCCGGCCCCAATCACGATTACCCGCCGCCGGCTGGGTTCTCGCACGCGCCCCTCCAATCGGTTGCAGCCACCCGGCAGCTACTGCCGGCGAAAAGGTGGTCTACCCGCCCCCGATGGGGCATAACTTAAGCGAATACCGGATGGAACGGGAACGACCGTGCCAGCCAGTAGGAGATCCCGATATCAGGTACGGTGGGGAAGATCACTGCGCTTCTGACCAACATGTCGGTCCGGACACTCATCCTGGGAATCGATGAGACCGGGCAGATAGTCCAGTATGACCGCAACGCCCCCGAGATCCTGGCCTTCGACGCGGCTGCGCTCGTCGGGGCGCACCTGGGTGACGTGCTGGCCGGCCGGACCGCCGCCGAGCCCGCGCTGACCACCCTGCTGGATGCCGTCCGGGCCGGCCGGGAGGCGACCGCCGTGCTGGCCATCAAGACCCGGGAAGGGCGCCGGGTCGAGGCGGTGGCGAGTGTCCAGCCAATGCACGGCGAGAGCAACGGGCTGGCCGCCCTGGCCGTGCTCCGGATGCCGCCCACCCGGGCCGAGCGGTTCGTCAACCCCGCGCTGATGCGGCATTCCCTGCTCGATGACACCTTCCGGCAGATCGGGGCCACGCTCGATCTGGACCAGGTGGCCCGGGGCCTGATCAACCTGCTGGTGCCGCATTTCTGCAACTCGGCCGGGCTGCTGGTGCTCGAGAGTGTCGCGGCTGGCGACGAGTTCCCGGTCAACCCGCCGGACGGCTCGCAGCTGATGCGGCGGCTGTCGGTGGCCGCGGATGACGGGGCGCCCGGCTGGGACGCCGCCTTCCCGACCGGGGAGGTGCTGCTCTACCCGCCGGACACGCCCTACGTCGAGTGCATGGAGACCGGGAAGCCGGTCCGGATCGTCACCCTGGATACCGGGGACGCGGTCAAGATCGCTGAGTCGTGGCTGCGCCGGCCGGTCGCGAGCCTGCTGTCCGACACGTCCATGCTGCTGCTCCCGCTGACCAACAAGGACGCCGCCCTCGGCTTCTTCGTCTGCACCCGCAAGACCGGCTACCGGCCGTTCGACGACTACGACTCCGAGATCGGCATGGAGTTCGCCTCCCGCGCGGCGATTTTCATCGACAACGCGCGGCAGTACAACCGGGAGCGCACGACCGCGCTCACACTGCAGCGCAGCCTGCTGCCGACCGGGCTGTCCCACCCGTCTTCGGTTGAGGTACAGCACCGGTACCTGCCCGGCAGCAAGCTGATCGAGGTGGGCGGGGACTGGTACGAGTCGATCGCGCTGCCCGGGGCCCGGGTCGCCCTGGTCGTCGGGGACGTCGCCGGGCACGGGGTCCGCGCCGCGGTGACCATGGGACGGCTGCGCACGGCCATCCACACCCTGGCCATGCTTGAGCTGCCGCCGGCCGAATCGCTGCAGCAGCTCAACGAGCTGATGACGTCGCTGGGCGAGCGCGAGCCGCACTTTGCCACCTGCGCCTACGCGATCTACGACGCGGTGACCGGCAGCTGCGAGATGGCCTCGGCCGGTCATCTCCCGCCGCTCCTGGTGCGGCCGGGCGGGACGAGCGAGTACCTGGACATCTACCCCGCCCCGCCGCTCGGGGTGAGCGAGCTCCCGGTCGAGAGCCGCACCTTCCAGATCGATGACGGCAGCCTGCTCGTGCTGTACACCGACGGGCTGGTCGAGGATCGCCAGCGGGACATCGACGACGGCCTGGGGTTCCTGCGGGACGTCTTCGACGCCGAGGCGACGCAGCGATCGCTGGATGACCTGTGCCGCACCGCGCTGGCCGGTGTCTACGCGCACCAGCAGCGCGACGACATCGCCATCCTCATTGCCCGGCTGAACCGGATTCCGGCCGACCACCACGTGACCTGGGAGCTCCCCGCCGAGCTGACGGCCGTGAAGAAGGCCCGGCAGCTGATCCGGGAGCCGCTGGCGCAGTGGCAGCTGGCCGAGCTGGTGCCGACCACCCAGCTGCTGGTGTCGGAGCTGGTCACGAACGCGATCCGGTATGCCGTGGGCGAGGTCACCCTGCGCCTGGTGCTGGAGGGTTCGCTGGTCTGCGAGGTGCTGGACAACTCGGCGGCACTGCCCCGGCTACGGCACGCCGGCCGGGACGAGGAGTGCGGCCGTGGCCTGGAAGTGGTCAGCCAGCTCGCGCACCGCTGGGGAGCCCGGCGGACCCCAACCGGCAAGATCGTCTGGTGCGAGCAGGCTCTGCCCGGCGCCGACCGGCGCGCCGCCACACCCGCCTGACTTTCGTGATCAGCCGGCTGGCGCCACCCCGGTGACCAGATCCAGTCCCGGGCGACGATCTACCGGAAGATCCGCGAGCACGGCATCGCCGCCCCGGCTGGGTGCACCAGGCTCAGGTTCGGGCAGGTGCGGAGCGGACGATGGTGATGTACCAGTAGCCACCCGCGAGATTCAGCGCCGCAAGGACCAGGAAGAAGGCTGCCCATCCGTAGACGCGATACGAGAGGCACACGACGCCCGCGGCGGCCGCGACACTGCCACCGGCCATGCGCGTGACCCCGAAGACGCGGAGGTGGCGGTACTCCCACGGGTTGATCAGGCGTTGCAGTCCGGGTCGCCGGGGAGATAGCCACCACCCGCGCAGACCTTCCGCAGCGGTGTTGCCGTTGGGTGCGTTCATCGGGATCGCCTCCTGTGGGCGTGGCCGGTCACCCGATCATCTATAAATATGATATCACATTGATAGGCGATTTCTGGCGGTGGCAGTCCCAGCGAGCCGGCTGGGGGATGGCGCGTCGGTGTGCGTATCCTACCCGGCGGAGCTGCGCTCGTCCTCGCGGATCAGGCGTACGCACCGGCCGGGCCGGTGGTCCCGGGGGGTTCCCCCCGACCGGCACCGCGGGTGTCCTGCCGGATGGAGAGCTTGCCGTTCTGCATGAGGCCGATCCGCTGGGCCCGGCGGGCGACCGGGCTGTCGTGGGTGACCAGGACCAGGGTGAGACCACGGTCCCGCCACAGCTTGCCCAGCAGGTTGATGATCTCGTCCCGGGTGTCCTCGTCGAGGTTGCCGGTCGGCTCGTCGGCCAGCAGCACCTTCGGCTCCTTGACCAGGGCGCGGGCGATCGCCACCCGCTGCTGCTGGCCTCCGGACAGTTCCGAGGGCAGATGCCGCAGCCGCTCTCCCAGTCCCACGCTCTCCAGCGCGGCTGCGGCCCGGGCCTGCCGTTCGTGCCCCCCGAGGCCGAGCGGCACGAGGGCGGTTTCCACGTTCTCCTGCGCGCTGAGCGTCGGGACCAGGTTGAACGTCTGGAAGATGAACCCGAACGAGGTGGCCCGGACCCGGGTGACCTGGCTTTCCCGCAGTGCGGTGAGATCCTGGCCGTCGAATTCGACGATGCCACTGGTGGGCCGGTCCAGCCCGCCGAGCATCTGCAGCAACGTCGTCTTGCCGTGCCCGGTCGGCCCCTGGATGGCGAGCCACTCCCCGTCCTCGATGACCAGATCCACACCGGCCAGCGCGTCGACGGTCGCCCGGCCCTTCTGGTACCGCTTCGTGACCCCTGTCAGCTTGTACATGACGCTCCCTCTCCTTGTCCGCACGGGGCCCCGCCGGCCCGGCGGGATTGACTGGCCGCTCACTCGACCCGGGACAGGGCCGCAGCCGGGCGCAGCCGGGCCGCCCGCCAGCCGCCGAACGAGCCCGCGATCAGACCGCCCGCGATCGCCAGGACCACGGCGAGCAGCACCGCGCTGAGGGTGACCGGCGCGGTGAGGTGGACCGCGACGGTGTGGCCAGCGTCGTGGGCGAGCGAGCTGAAGAACCCGCCCGGCCGGCCGGATCCGGTGCCGCCGCCGGCCCCGCCGCCGAAGCCGCCGCCGAAGCCGCCGCCGGGGCCGAAGGCCCGCGCCCCGCCGGGCGTGGCCGAGCCCGTGGTCGGGCCGATGGAGGCGGTCAACGGCCCGGACAGCCTGGACACCAGGGTGGCCCCCAGGAAGCCGAGCGCCACCCCGGCGATCCCGCCGACCACGCCGATCGCGATCGACTCACCCATCACCTGGCCGATGATGCGGCGGCTGCGCCAGCCGAGGGCCTTGAGCGTGCCGAACTCCCGTACCCGGCGCGACACGGCCGCCATCGTCAGCAGGCTGGCCAGCAGGAACGCGGCGGCCAGGACCGCGATGGCGAGCCAGCGGCCCAGATTGTTGGCCAGGCTGGACGCGCTGGCCAGGGAGCCGCTGACCTCGCCGGCCAGATCGCTGGAGTTGGTGACCGTGGCCGAGGGCAACTGCGTGGAGATCGCCTTGGACACGCTGCTGATGTTGCTGGCGCTGTTCGCGGCCACGTAGATCGTGTTCACGTCGCCGGTCATCTTGGCCAGCGCGGCGGCCCGGCCCAGCGGGATGAAGGCGTCCGACGCGTTGTCGGAGGCCGGCACGCTGACGATACCGATGACCTTGAAGCTGGTCCCGGCCACTGTCAGCGCCGAGCCCACCTTGAGCTTGTTGGCGGTGGCGTAGTTGGAGTCGACGACGGCCACGTTGGAGCTGGCGTCGGCGCCGGTGAACGTCCGCCCGGCGGACAGCTTGGCCGAACTGAGCGGGCCGAGTTCGCCGTTGCCCAGGTCCACGCCGTCCACCGTGAACGTGTTGACGTGGAAGTTGGACCGGAAGCTGCCGCCACCCCCGCCGCCCCCGCCGCCCGGGGCGCCCCCGAAGCCGCCGCCACCGGTGTTGACGGCGGGCACGGTCCCGGTGATGACCCGGTCGGTCAGCAGCAGGCCGCCGGCCACCGCCGCGACGTGGTTCAGCCGGCGGACCGCGGTGAGGTTGCCCGTGGTGAGGGTGCCGAGGCCGAAGGAGGTCAGGTTGTCAATGTGGATCTTGCTCCCGGCGGCCGGCCGGGTGCGCGAGCCGATCCGGCCCCCCGCGGCGAAGCCGAACCCGCCGCCCGAGCCGGCCGTAGGCGACTTGGTCACCGTGATATCGGTACCTACGCCGTACAGCGAATGCAGCACGGTGCCCTGGGCGTTCCTGACCCCGGTGGCCGCGGCGGTCACGCTGATCACCAGCCCGATCCCGAGGGCCAGGCCGAGCGCGATGAACGCCGACTGACGGGCCCGGCGGCGCAACTCACGCCGCAGGTAGGTGAAGAACATCAGACTCCTCCCGGAACACCCGGGCAGCCGCGGGCGAAGCCGTCGGCAGCTGGCCGGGAAACGGTGGGCGCATGGGCACCCGCCGGATCGGTACGGCCTGGCGCCGGTCCCGGGCGGATGCGCGGTTAGATCGTGGCAGGCGTTTCTGGCCGTTTCCTGAGAGTGACCTGCAAGCTGCCCTCGGCAAGGGTCTCGATCCGGCAACGGTTCCGGTCCCCGCGGGTGGCGCGGACGGCCGACTCCGCCAACAAACCGGGGAGCCGCCCTGAGGGCGGCTCCCCGGCTAGGTGGTGCAGGCAGGCGGGTTCAGACGTTCCGCATGGCCCGGATCGACTCGCGCAGCGAACTGGTGGTAGCCAGCACGGCCGACGGCTCGTAACCGCAGTGCGCCATGCAGTTGGCGCAGCGCGGGTCCTTGCCCCGGCCGTAGGAGTCCCAGTCCGTGGTCTCGACCAGCTCCCGGTACGTCGGCACGTACCCGTCGGACATCAGGTAGCACGGCTTCTGCCAGCCGAGCAGCGAGTACGACGGGATTCCCCAGGCGGTGCACTCGTAGTCAACCTGGCCTTCCAGGAAGTCCAGGAACAGCGGGGTGTGGTTCAGCCGCCAGCGCTTCCGGTTGCCGTGGTCGAACGCCTTGCGGAACAGTTCCCGGGTCTCGGTGACGCCCAGGAAGTGATCCTGGTCCGGGGCCTTCTCGTAGGCGTACGCCGGCGAGATCTGCATCTCGTCGATGCCCAGGTCATCGTTGAGGTAGTTCAGCACGTCGATGACCGTCTGCGGGGTGTCGGTGTTGAAGAAGGTGGTGTTCGTGTTGACCTTGAAGCCCCGCTCCTTGGCCATCTTGATGGCCGCGACGGCCTCGTCGAACACGCCTTCCTTGCACACCGACTCGTCGTGCCGCTCCTTCAGCCCGTCGATGTGCACCACCCAGGCGAAGTACGGCGACGGGCTGAACTTGTCGATCTTCTTCGGCATGAGCAGCGCGTTAGTGCACAGGAAGACGAACTTCTTCCGCTTGAGCAGTTCCGCCACCAGCACGTCGATCTGCGGGTGCATCAGCGGCTCGCCGCCGGCGATGGACACCATCGGGGCGCCGCACTCGTCGATCGCGGCCAGCGCCTGCTCGACCGGCATCCGCTGCTTGAGCAGTGTGTGCGGTTGCTGGATCTTGCCGCAGCCCGCGCACTTCAGGTTGCAGGCGAACAGCGGTTCCAGCTCCACCAGGAGCGGGAATTTCTTCTTCCCGGTCAGCTTCTGGCGCATCAGGTAAGACCCGATGCGCAGGCTCTGCCGCATGGACACGCTCATTACTGCCTAACCTCCTTGGGCAGGCTGAATCGGATGTTCTCAGTGGTGATCACGCGCTCGCTGACCTCGACCGGGCCCAGGCCGCCCAGCGCGGTGACGATGTCCTGCACGATCGCGGGCGGCGCCGATGCCCCCGCGGTCAGCCCGATCGTGGACGCCCCGGCCAGCCAGCCCAGCTCGATGTCGGAGGGGCCGTCGATCAGGTGGGCCGGGCTGCCCGCCCGCTGCGCGGTTTCGACTAGCCGCACAGAGTTGGAGGAGTTGGCCGACCCGGCCACGAGGACCAGGTCCGCCTCGGCGGCGACCGCCCGGGCGGCCTGCTGCCGGTTGGTGGTGGCGTAGCAGATGTCGTCGCTGCCCGGGGCCCGGGCCGCGGGGAACCGCTCCCGCAGCGCGCCGGCGATACCGGCCGCTTCGTCGGCGGCCAGCGTGGTCTGCATCAGGTACGCGACCTTGGCCGGGTCCGCGGGCTGCAGGCGGCCGACGTCGCCCGCCGTCTCGACCAGCGCGATGGACTCCGGCGCCTCCCCGAGGGTGCCCTCGACCTCCTCGTGCCCGGCGTGCCCGATCAGCGCCACCAGGAAGCCGTCGGTGGCGAACCGGCGCGCCTCCGCGTGCACCTTGGCCACCAGCGGGCACGTCGCGTCGACCGTGGCCAGGCTGCGGCGGTCGGCCTCCGCGCGGACCGCCGGCGCCACGCCGTGCGCGGAGAAGACCACCCGCGCCCCGTCCGGCACCTCGCTCAGCTCGTCCACGAAGATCGCGCCACGCTGCTCCAGGCCGGCCACCACGTGCGAGTTGTGCACGATCTGCTTGCGCACGTAGACCGGGGGGCCGTGCTGCTGCAGGACCCGCTCGACGATCTGGATGGCCCGCTCCACCCCGGCGCAGAACGAGCGCGGCCCGGCCAGCAGCACCTGCCGGCCGGCCACGGCCGCCGCCCACCGGCCCAGCACCGGTGCGGCCGCGCGCAGCGCCCGCAGCGCCACCAGGCCGTCACCCACCACACCTGGACGCAGCAACGGCCGGTCCGGGGTGTCGGACACGGCCCGGATCACCGCCAGCGGGCGGCCGGCCGCGGCCCGGGCCAGGGCGGCGGTCTCCAGGTCGGCGAGGATGGCGCCGCTGGCGGCCAGCCGGTCCCGCTCGGCCGCGCTGTGCAGCAGATGGTCCACCGAGACCACCGGGCCCACCCGGACGGACAGCCCGGCACGGCGCAGTTCCCCGGCGATCAGCGGGGCCGACGGGCACGGGATGACGGTGTCTCCATCCCGCACCTCGCTGGCCACCACCAGGTCTCCCGGGCGCAGGTCACGGGCCAGGGCACCGCCCACCCCGGCGATCGCCAGCGCACCGAACGGCACCTTGCGCAGCGCCGCCGCCCGGGCCGCCGCGCGGCGCGGCCCGTACCCGGTGGCCACGACGTGGCCGGCGGTGCCGAGGCCGCGTCGTACCGCCCTCGCTTCCAGCCGCAGCGGCGCGCAGACCAGCAGCCCGGCCTGGCTCACCACCGGCTGCCGGGCCCGTGGGCGCGGGCGGGTCACCGCGATCCGGCTCACCGCTGGCCTGCCAGGTAGCGGCCCAGCGCGCTGAGCGGGAAGACCAGCCGGTAGAGGTGGTAGTTGATGTAGAAGTCACCGGGGAACCCGGTCCCGGTGAACTGCGGCTCGTCCCAGGTGCCGTCGTCGCGCTGGTGCTCGGCCAGCCAGCGGACGCCGGCCTCGGCGGCCGGGCCGGGCGGCCCCGCGGCGAGCAGCGCCAGTAGTGCCCAGGCGGTCTGCGAGGCGGTGGAGGTGCCCTGCCCGGCCAGCGCCGGGTCGTCGTAGGAGCGCAGGTCCTCCCCCCAGCCGCCGTCCGGGTTCTGGTGGGCTTCCAGCCAGGCCACGGCCCGCCGGATGGCCGGCTTGGAGGCGGGCACGCCCGCCGCGATGAGCGCGGGCAGCACGGCGCCGGTGCCGTACACGTAATTCGCGCCCCACCGGCCGAACCATGACCCGTCCGGCTCCTGGGCGCGCAGCAGCCAGACCACACCGCGGCGGGCGGCCCGGCTGCCGGCCAGGCCTTCCGCGGCGAGCGCCTCGACCACGTGCGCGGTGACGTCGGCCGACGGCGGGTCGATGACCGCGCCGAAATCACAGAACGGGAGCTTGGTGACCAGCTGGGACGTGTTGTCCGCGTCGAACGCGCCCCAGCCGCCGTCGCGGGAGGCCATGCCGGTGATCCAGCGCAGCCCGCGGCCGATGGCCGGGTGCCGGCCGCCCGGGCCGGCCGTGCCGGGGGCGGTGCGGCGCAGCGCCAGCACCGCTTCCGCGGTGTCGTCGATGTCCGGGTACCCGTCGTTGTCGAACTCGAAGGCCCAGCCGCCGGGGGCCAGGCCGGGCCGGCGCACCTGCCAGTCGCCGGGCCCGCGGATCTCCTCGGCGAGCAGCCACTCGGCCGCCCGCACCAGGGCCGGGTGGTCGGCCGGCAGGCCCGCGTCGGCCAGCGCGATGGCGGCCAGCACGGTGTCCCACACCGGCGACTGGCAAGCTTCCAGCCGGCGCACCCGGCCGTCCGGGGTGTCCTCCCAGATGGTGAACCGGTCCAGCCCGGCCAGCCCGCGCTGCATCACCGGATGATTCAGCTCGTAGCCGAGCAGGTGCAGGGCGATGAGCGAGTACACCCACGGCGGCTGGATACCGCCCCAGCAGCCGTCCCGCTCCTGCCGGGCGATGATCCAGTCGGCGCAGCGGCGTAGCGCCGCGCGGCGCATCGCCCGGACCGGGCGCAGCCCGGACGCACGGCGCTGCGTCACGTGCAGCGCCCGGTCCAGGCCACCGAACGCGAGGTCCCAGCCGGTCCGGTCCGCAGCCTGGTCCGACTTGCGGGCCGGGCGGCCTACCGGGACACCAGCCACCCGGATCTCGTCCAGGCCGAAGGGGAGGGACCGGACCGGCCGGAGCGAGCCCACCACGGTCAGCGGCACGATCGTCTGCCGCGCCCAGCAGGCCCAGTCGTACACATTAAGGGGTATCCAGGTGGGCAAGTACACCAATTCCGGCGGCATCACCGGCAAATCGTCCCAGGACCACTGGCCGAACAGGGCCAGCCAGATCCGGGTGAACACCCGGGTGGCGTTGATGCCGCCCGCGGCCCGGATCCATTCCGCGGCGCGGGCCATGTGCGGCGCGCCGGGAAGGTGGCCGGCCAGCCGCAGCGCAACGTAGGCCTCCACGGTGGTGGACAGGTCGCCGGGGCCGCCGAAGAAGTTTGCCCAGGTGCCGTCGGCCCGCTGCTGGGACGCGATCCACCGGCCGGCCGCCGCGGTCTCCTCCTCGGTCCGGATGCCGAGAAACTCGCGCAGCAGCAGGTCTTCCGCGTCCATGGTGACATTGGTTTCCAGCTCGCCCTGCCACCAGCCCGGCTCGCGCTGCAGGCCGAGCAGGTGGTCGCGGGCCCGCCCTAGCGCCGCCGTGGCCCCGGCCAGCGCCGGGGAATCCTCAGGTCTCGAGTGCGTCACTGTCATCGTCTCACCTCACCTTCATCACAAAGCCTCACAGAGCACACCGCGCCGCGCCCGCCGTCCCCCGTTACCGCCGCCGTCCGGCCGCGGGCGCGGCGCGCTCGCTGCTCACCACTGGCGGGCCGTGATGAACTCGGCGATGCCGGTGAACTCGGCCCGGACGTCCTCGGGCAGGTCGGTCTCGGCGAGGCACTTCTCGGCGGCGGCCAGCTGAGTCGCGGCCTCGTTCTCGGTCCAGCTCTTGCCGCCCGCGTCCGCCACCAGCCGCGCCGCTAGCACCAGGTCTTCCTCGCTCAGCTCGCCGGGCTGGGCCAGCACCTCGCCCAGCTGCACGCCGGCTGGTGTGCCGCTGGTCAGGGCGGCCACCACCGGCAGCGACTTCTTCCTGGCCCGCAGGTCCGCGCGCACCGGCTTGCCGGTCACCTCAGGGGCACCCCAGATGCCCAGCAGGTCGTCGGTGAGCTGGAACGCCTGCCCGGCGTGGGCACCGAAGCCGGCCAGCCCCATCGCGAGCTCGGGCGGCGCACCGACGTGGATGGCGCCGATGCTGCAGGCACAGGCCATCAGCGCCGCGGTCTTGTCGCCCGCCATGGTCTGGCACTCGGCCAGGGTGACGTCGTCGCGCTGCTCGAACGCCAGGTCCGCGCCCTGGCCCGCGATGAGCCGCAGCACCGCGGCGGACAGGCACCGGGCCGCCCACATCCCCTGGGCCGCGGTGTCCTCGAGCAGGATGTCCTGGGCCAGGGCCAGCAGGGCGTCCCCGGCCAGGATGGCCGCACCCACCCCGTGCACCGTCCACGCGGTCGGGCGGTGCCGCCGCTCCGTGTCGCCGTCCATGATGTCGTCGTGCAGCAGCGAGAAGTTGTGCACCAGCTCGACCGCCACCGCCGCGGGGACGCCGCGCTCCGGCGGGGCGCCCGCGGCCCGCGCCGAGAGCAGTGCCAGCGCCGGGCGCAGCGCCTTGCCCGCTCCGCTGCCGTCCAGCCCCAGGTGGTAGGCGGCGACCGCGCGCACCTCCGGGCTGAGCCGGTCCACCGCGGCGGCGATGGCCGGGCCGACCAGGTCGCGAGCGGTCTCCACGCCCGCGGGCATGACGGCGGTCATGACGGCGCTCCCGCCACGGCGGCGCCGCGGCGCGGCGCGCCGACGTCACCACCCGATCGCGTCGCCTGGCTCCGCAGCTCTCGCGCTGCGATAAGTCCGCTTCGCACGGCTCCCTCCATCGTGTCCGGCCAGCCGGTATCGGTCCACGCGCCTGCGAGCACCAGGCCGGCCAACCCGGTCCTGGCTCCAGGCCGCTTCTCGCCACAGCCCGGAACCTGCCGGAAGGTGGCCCGGCGTTCCCTGGTGACGAAAAAGTCCATGATCCGCGCCTCGCGGGCGGACGGGAACAGTTGTTGCAACGCGGGAACGAACCGCTCCCGCAGCTCCGCAGCGGGCATGTCTACCACATCGTCGGCGGCCGAAACAGATACGGCCAGGTATTGTCCGCCGGCCAGCCCGGACGGGCCGGTCCGGTCGAAGACCCACTGCACCGGGGAGTCCACCGCCGCCACGAACGGCAGGTCCATCACCTGCCGGTCGTACCGTACGTGCACGTTGACGATCGGTGCCGCGCC
Organism: uncultured Actinomycetes bacterium; assembly: GCA_963837515.1. Classification (GTDB taxonomy): domain Bacteria; phylum Actinomycetota; class Actinomycetes; order Streptosporangiales; family Streptosporangiaceae; genus RYN-230. Next base: position 159,030 of record CAWINT010000001.1, on the reverse strand, counting down.
GAGTTCGCGCCAGCCCGGCCCCGGGCCATCCGGCCCGGTATCGAGCGCCGCGGCCGGGGGCAGCAGCCGGGCCGCCTGGTCCGGCGGCACGGCCAGCACCACCCCCGCGGCCGGCAGCACCTCCGCCGCGCCGGTCCCGGCCCGGTCAGCCACTTCGACGTGGAAGCCGCCGTCCGGCCGGGGCGCTACCGCGGCCGCCTTGGCCCCGGGCCGCACGCGGGCGCCCAGCCGGGCCAGCAGCCGCGCGCCCGCGTCGCCGTGCAACTGGCCCAGCGGGATCGCCGGGGTTCCGATGTCCGCGGCGTTCCGGGCGCCGAGCAGGGCGGTCCGTACCACCGTCGCCGCCAGCGACAGGTTGGCGTCGTCACCGGGGATGTTCAGCGCGGAGACGGTGAACAGGTCCCACAGCCGCCGCCGGGCCCGCTCGTCCTGCCCGTGCGCGGCCAGCCAGTCCCCCAGCCGCTGGCCATCGACGCCCGGCCCGGCCGGGTCGAGGAACCGCATGGCCAGGGCGGCCTGGACGACCCGCAGCCGCTCGCCCAGCGACAGCAGCGGGTACCGGGCCAGTGAGCCGCCCATGTGCAGCGGCCCAGGCAGCCGGTTGCGCCGCAGCCGGGCGGTCCGGCCATCCGGGCTGAGCACGGTCACGTCGAACCGGTCCTGCAGCGTGACCTGGCCGGACATGCCCAGCCGCTCGATCAGCCCCTGATAGGCGGTGCAGCAGCCGAGGAACACGTGCTGGCCGTTGTCCACGGTCAGCCCACCCCGGCTGAACGAGGTGGTGGCGCCGCCCAGCCGTGGCCTGGCCTCCAGCAGGGTGACCGGCCGCCCGGCCTCGCGCAGCGCGATCGCCGCGGTCAGCCCGGCCAGCCCACCGCCGATGACGACGACGCCGGGCCCGGGCCCGGGGGCGCCGGGACCCGCCCCGGGGGCGCCGAGTTCGTCGTTGGTCACTGCGGCGCTCCTGCCGTTGGGGCTGGTTCGGGGGCGGCGGGGCGGCCGGCCCGGAGTGCGGCGCCAGCCAGCGACCTGGCCGCCACCATGGCCTTCTGGCCCGCGGACAGGGACACCCGCTGGTGCAGCACCGCCTCCGGGGCGGCCGCGATGTGCTGCAGCAGCCGGAAGTAGATCCCGGCCATGGCCCCGGTGCAGGCTGCGCTGCGCCGGTCCAGCAGCGGCATCAGCCGCAGCCCGCGCGCGTACCAGGTGCGGGCCCGCTCGGCCTCGAACACCACCAGTTCCACCAGCCGGGGGTCGGCGGCGGGCCAGCCGGAGCCATTCGGGCGCAGCGCGGCGCCGAACCGGTCGAAGTCCTCGCCCGGCAGGTAGACCCGGCCAGCCCGGTAGTCCTCGCGGATGTCCCGCAGGATGTTGGTGAGCTGCAGCGCGACGCCGAGCGCATCGGCCAGCGGCTCGGCGGCGGCCACGTCCGGGGTGCCGAACACGCCGAGCGAGAGCCGCCCGATGGACCCGGCCACGCAGCGGCAGTAGCAGCGCAGCTCGTCGAAGGTGGCGTAACTGGTGCCCCGGACGTCGGCCTCGCACCCGTCGATCAGCTCGCCGAAAGCCTGCAGCGGGATGGGGAACCGGCGCCCGGCGTCGGCCAGCGCGACCAGCACCGGGTCGGTGCGCAGCGGGTCGTCATCCGGGCCGGGCGAGCCGTCGGCGGCCGGGCCACCCGGGAGCCGGCCGACGCTGGCGCGGGCCTGCTCCAGCGCGGCCAGTTTCTCCGCCGCGGGCAGGTCCCCGTCGCCGATGTCGTCGATGCGCCGGGCGAACGCGTACACGGCGGACAGCGCCCGCCGCTTCGGCGGCGGCAGCAGCCTGATCCCGTAGGAGAAGTTGCGCGCCTGCGACCAGGTGATCTCCTCACACTGCCGGTAGGCCGCCAGCACCTCCACCTCGTTACCTCCCGACCGCATAAGCCCTCAGCACTTCCCGGACCAGCCGGCCGCGGTGCGGCCGGGGGGTGGCGCGCAGCACATCGTGCCCGGCGCCGGATATCGCCGCCAGAGCTGCCCGCCCGCCCGCGACGTAACCGGCGACCGCAACCCGCGCCGCGCCGCGCAAATTCCCCACCAGTGGGGCCCCAGCGTCCAGCAACCGCCAGGCCCGCTGCACCTCGAACGCCATCAGCGCCCTGACCTGCGGGCCTGCCTGCGGCGCCGCCAGGTGGGCTTCGGTGCAGCCGAATCGTTCCATGTCCTCGGCGGGCAGGTAAACCCGCCCCGCCCGGAGATCCTCGGCAACGTCCTGCCAGTGCTCGGCCAACTGCAGGGCGGTGCAGACCTGGTCGGAGAGCGCGACCCGTTCCGGGGTCGATACGCCGAACACGTGCAGCACGATGCGGCCCACCGGGTTGGCCGACAGCTCGCAGTAACCGAGCAGGTCCTCGTACGTGGCGTACCGGGTCACCACCTGGTCCTGGCGGTTGGCCTGGATCAGGCCCGCGAAGGTCTGCTGGGGCACCCGGCACTCGGTCACCACGGGGGCCAGCGCGCGGACCACGCCGATCCGGGGCGGGTCCGCCGTGGCGCCGGCCTGGCCAGCGTCGGTCCCGGTCGCCGGGGCGCCCACCGCGCGGTAGAGCCGGCCGAGATCGGCTTCCAGCTCGTCGAGCAGGCGCAGCCGCTCAGCCGGCGGTGCCTCGTCACCCATGTCGTTGACCGCCCGGGCGAAGCCGTACACCGCCTGCAGGTGCCCCCGGTAGCGTGCGGGCAGCACGCGCAGCGCCACCGGGAAGTTCTCTCCCGTGGCCTGCCCAGCCGCGGCCGACCCGATGGCCTCCGCCACCGGGTCCGGGGTCGCCGCCGGCCCGCGCGACTGACCCAAACGTCTAACCCCCTGGCTCACGGTCACTATCTCCGCACAGTCGCCAAACAAATGCAAACAATGACGTCGGTGTCACCTGACACGCGTGTCGCAGATGCGCGGCACGCGGCTGATCGGGTTCCTCCCCGTGTTCAGCCGGACAACACCTACTCATTATGGCCGGCCCAGGATAGACGCGTCCCGTAGGGGCCGGCCTTGCGTCGTATAGCACATTGCACCGACCATTAGCAACGGATTAAGCCGGAGAGTTATCTCGTTTTTTTCAGCGCCGCGCGTGAGCCCTCAGCCATCAACGTTTTCCCTGCTCAGCCGGGTGATCGCGACTATTTGGCCGCAGCCCGGATATGTTTCAAGTTGGTTACAGACGGGATTCACATTGACGATATCCCGGCCCGCCTGCGAGCTTGGCTGGCCTGCCCGGCGGCGGCCGGTTACCGAACGCAATGCCAACGCCACAGGGCGGGCTGGCCCGCGAAGCTGTTGTGGCATGTAGCGGTGCAGGCAGGACCGCCGCATTCACTGACATGAATGTCATATTACGGCGGCCCAGTCCGCCCGGGCGCAGGCCAGCCAGGCGGCCCCATGGTTTCTGCTTCCCGGTTGCCCCATCCGCCGGCGAGCCTGACCATCAGGCCGCGGCGCCCTCGGCAGCCGTCCGGGGCCGGCCTGGGACCGCCGCGGGAAACCGCCCTAGCGGGCGTCCGGCACGCGATTGCCATCCTGCGCCTGGCCGGGCACGCCAGCATCGCCGCCGCCCTGCGCTATCACGCCCGCCGCCCGGACCGCCCACTGCAAACGTCATGAACGGCTGAACGGCTCTGGCGGCGCCCTGCTCCCATGCCTGCTGCGTTGCCGCCTGTTACCGCCGGCTGAGGGTGACGTGGGTGACGCCGCTAGGGCTGTTCACGGCCTCGATCTGGAAGCGGTCTTCGAGCGCCTCCAGCCCATCCCAGAGCCGCTCCCCGCGGCCCAGCACGATGGGCACCACGACGATGTGCAGGTAGTCGATCAGGCCGGCGGCCAGGAACTCGCGGATGGTGGACGGGCCGCCGCCGATGCGGATATCCGCGCCAGCGGCAGCCTGGCGCGCCTGCGTAAGCGCCTGGGCGGGGCTGGCGTCGAGGAAGACAAACGTGGTACCGCCGTTCATCTGGACGGAGGGCCGGGGATGGTGGGTGAGAACAAGAACCGGGGTACGGAACGGCGGGTTGTCTCCCCACCATCCGTTCCACTCCTGGTCCGGCCAGGGGCCGTGGTGAGGGCCGAACTTCCCCCGTCCCATGATCTCGGCGCCGACGCCCGGTCCCCAGGCGCTGGCAAAAGCGTCGTCGATGCCGGTGCTGCCGCCGGGCTGGCCTTGCATGGCGTGGAACGTCCGGGTCGCGAAAAACCACTCGTGCAGCCGGACCCCCGCATGCCCAAACGGGGCATCCAGGCTCTGCCCCTCGCCAGTACCGAACCCATCCAGCGACACCGAGAAATTGTGCACCCGGACTTGCGACACGGTGCCCTCCTGACACGATGCTGCACGGCGACCGGACCGGTTGGCGTGCCCGCCACCACTGAGGACGACCCGCCGAGCGCAAAGTCATCGCCAGTGCCTGGCCGGTGACCGTCGTGCGCTGCCGATCACCGGCGAGGGCAGCGATCGGCCCGGCCGATCCCTCCGGACGATCATGAAGCGCTAACCGACTTTGCCGGGGCCTGGGCAGCCTCGGCCCGCTCATCATCCCAAGGTGGGTTCCTTTGCTGGGTGATTTGCCCTTTATGTTCGACACTTCGGGTGATGAGACGGCCGGGCGGGACCGGTGGGGTTGATAAGCCGGTTCGCTCAGGGCCGGTCGCGGTGAGTGAAGCCGGGCAGTTCGCGTCAGCCGGCCGGGGAAGGGCCGGCGGCGACTACGGCTGTACCGGCGCGCGGGACATCGAGGCGGGAGGACGGTAGTGGACAGGCCGAAACGTCACCAGAGGTACTGCTGTGCGGATTGTGGCAAAGTGGCCATCGCTATTAAATGACTAATCAGTAATAACGCCCGCAGCCGGCATCCCCCAGGTCGGCTACCGCGCTGACCTGTCAACATAGCCGACCGGCTGGCGCCGCCGAGACTCGGGCCGGCCCTGTGGCCGCCGCCCGGCGGCCGCCCTTCATAGCCTCATCAGTTACTAAAAGTGGCGATGCGGAACGTCTTCTGCATATTCGCCCAGTTTGGCAGCGTAGCCCTGCTACGCTGCGTTGCTTCGGGGGGGTTTCGAAGCTCCTTCGTAGCTGCGCCGTCACGATTCTGCTTTCTCACACCTCGGGGCCAGGTATGGGCATGCGTCTCCGGTCGATCCGGCAAAAAATCCTGCTTCTCGTTCTCGTCCCAGTGCTGTCGCTGATCGGGTTGTACGCCTTCGCCACGAGCCTGACGGCCCGGGCCAGCATCAACCTGGCCCGGACGGACACGCTGCGTAACGCGACCGGTCTGCCGACCGGCAATTTCCTGGGCGCGATCGACCAGGAACGGGTGCTGGCGGTCGTGTACCTGTCCAGGGCGACCCCGGCCAGCCTGGCCGCGCTGCAGAACGCCGCGGCCAAGACCAGCGCCACGGCTGTGGCGCTGCGTACCGCGCTGACCTCCGGTGCCACCCTCGACAACGCGTCCCCCGCCGAGAAGCGGGCGATCACGGTGCTGCTCAAGGATGCGAACGGGCTGCCCGCGCTGCGCTCCCAGATCCGGGGCCAGATCATTACCCGTTCGCAGGCCTTCACCGACTACAACGGGATCATCCAGGACGCCTACACCGTGCTGAACCAGGTGATCCTGCAGGAGACCAACGGCAAGGTGCTCACCCAGTCGCTGGCCTTCGTACGGCTGGGCAAGTCCAGTGAGGTGCTCGGCCAGGAAGATGCGCTGATCCTCGGTGACTTCGCCGCCGGATCGTTCCCGGCCGCCGACCGGCAGCATTTCACCACGCTCGTCGGCGCCCGCCGGTTCAGCTACACGCAGAGCATCGCTGACCTCGTCCCGCCCTACTCCGGCTATTACACGCGCGACCTCAGCCCGGCGGCCATGTCCGCGCTGGCCACCCTGGAGGACCGGCTGACCGCCGACGGGGCCGCGGGCCGGCCCCGGCCGTCACCCCGGCCGCCTGGCAGCAGGCGGTCGGCGCGGTGGTGTCCGGGCTCAGCGCGGCGGGCACCCAGGCCTCCGCCGAGATCGGCAGGCAGGCCAGCGCGGACGCCCGCTCCACCGACCTGACCCTGCTTCTCGCCGGTGGCCTGGGCCTGCTGGCCCTGGTGGCGTCGATCGTGGTGTCGGTCCGGATCGGCCGCGGCATGGTCCGCGAACTGGCCCAGCTGCGCGATTCCGCGCTGGAACTGGCCAATGACAAGCTGCCGTCCGTGGTGGACCGGCTGGCGTCCGGGCAGGAGGTGGACGTGGCCGCCGAGGCTCCGGACCTGCCCTCCGCCAGCTCGGACGAGATCGACCAGGTCCAGAAGGCGTTCGCCGCGGTGCAGCAGACCGCCGTGGAAGCGGCGGTGGGCCAGGCCCGGCTGCGCCAGGGGATCAGCGACATCTTCCGCAACCTGGCCCGGCGCAGCCAGTCGCTGCTGCACCGCCAGCTCACCCTGCTCGACGCCATGGAGCGCCGGGCCAAGGAGCCGGAGGAACTGGAAGACCTGTTCCGCATCGACCACCTCACGACCCGGATGCGGCGGCATGCGGAAAGCCTGATCATCTTGTCCGGCGAGGCACCGGCCCGTGGCTGGCGCCGCCCGGTGCCCTTTGTCAACGTGCTGCGGGCCGCGGTCGCCGAGGTGGAGGACTACACCCGGATCAAGGTGACCGTCACCAGCCGGGCCGCGCTCACCGGCACGGCGGTGGCCGACGTCATCCACCTGCTCGCCGAACTGGCCGAGAATGCCGTCATCTTCTCCCCGCCGAACACCCCGGTGCTCATCACCGGAGACGTCGTCGGGCGCGGGTTCGCGGTCGAGATCGAGGACCGTGGGCTGGGACTGAGCGAGGAGCGCCGGGCCGAGCTGAACGCGCTGCTGGACAGCCCACCCCCGTTCGACGCGTCGGGCAGCGACCAGCTCGGCCTGTTCGTGGCCAGCCGGCTGGCCCGCAAGCACAACATCCGGGTCTCGCTGCGGGCGTCGCCCTACGGTGGCACCACCGCGATCGTGCTCATCCCGCTCAGCCTGGTGGTGGCCGAGGACATTTACGACGAGGCAGCTGGCTCCGGCCAGCAGCGGGTGGTACCGCTCACCGGGCGGCACGCGGCCCGGGACGACTCGGCCAGCTTCGGCGCACTCAGCCGGGCGGCTCTCGCGGCCGAGCGGCCGCCGACGGGCCGCCGGGTGCCGGGGCAGTCCCTGGCGGACATCACCGCCGAGCTCTGGCGTTCCGCCGACACCCCGGACCCGTGGACCACCAGCGGCGCCCCGGCTGATTCGGCTGGGTCCGGGCCGGTCCTTCCGGGGCTCGACCTGCCGGGCTCGGGTCTGCCGGAGCCGGAGCCAGCGGGCCCGGCGCCGGAGGAGACGCCACCGGCCGGAGGCCTGGGCGCTGGCCCGGCGGCGGCCGGCCCGGGGACGGGCACCGGGTTGGGTGGCGACGAGCAGATGGCCGGGAACGGCGCCCAGGCGGCGGAGGGCTGGACGGCGGACAGCGGAGAGAGCCTGGCCGCGGCCACGAACGCCGCAGCCGGCCGGCCGGCAACGGGCACGGCAGCAACGAATACGGCAGCAACGGGTACAGCGCCGACGGTCCGCGGAGCGGTGGCAGCGGCCTGGCCAGCCGCGCAGGCGCCAGCGGCGAGAACGGCACCACCGGGGAGGACGGGGCCGGTGCGGAGCCGGACGAGAACGGCCTGGAGCTGGACGAGGTCACTTCGCTGCCGCGCCGTATCCGCCAGGCCAGCCTGGCACCGCAGTTGCGGACCGCTGGATACGAGTCCGAGGCACCCGCCGGCGCCGCGCCGGACGCGCCGGGTGATCGGACACCGGAGCAGGCCAGGAGCACGGTCACGGCCATCCAGCGCGGTTGGGAGCGTGGGCGCTCGCTGTTCGAGCCCGTTCCCCCCCTCGACCGGATGACGGCCGACCGGACGGCCCAGCCCGGCGACCCGGCCGGCGACGGAGACGAGCCAGATTCTGACGCAGAGTAAACCAGGGGGCAGCGAAGATGAGTGCGACAGATCAGCAGAAGAGCGCGACCACGAGTTCAGCCGGTGATCTGGACTGGCTACTCGACGACATGGTGGCCCGGGTACCGGACGTGGACAAGGCCATCATCCTGTCCCGCGACGGCCTGGCGATCGCCGCGTCCAGCGCGCTCACCCGGGAAGACGCGGAACACCTGGCCGCGGTGGCATCCGGATTCCAGAGCCTGGCCCGGGGGGCCGGGCAGCATTTCGGCGGCGGCCAGGTGCGCCAGACCATCGTGGAGATGGACACGGCCTTCCTGTTCGTGACGGCGGCCGGCGAGGGAAGCTGCCTGGCCGTGCTGAGCCCGGCGAGCGCGGACGCCGGCCTGGTCGCCTACGAGATGGCTGTCCTGGTGAAGCGGGTGGGCCAGCACCTGGCCGTCAATCCCCGGCCGGGCACGGCCGGGGACGTCACGGGCTGATGCAGTATGCCGTCGCCTGGAGATCAATGGCTGGACGAGGCGGCGGGCCCGGTGGTCCGGCCGTACGCGCTGACCCGCGGCCGGACCCGGCCCGCCGGTGAGGCCCTCGACCTGATCGCAATCATCACGGCGGTCCGCGGGGCCCGCCCGGATCCCATGGAACTGGGGCCGGAACACCTCGCCGTGCTCCGGCTCTGCCGGCTGCCGGCGTCGGTCGCTGACCTCGCGGCCGACCTCGATCTGCCGCTCGGCGTGGTCCGGATCCTGCTCGGGGACCTGTCGCAGCAGCGCCTCATCTCCATTCATCACCCGATTCCGCCCGCGCGGCTGCCTGACCCGCGTGTCCTCAGGGAGGTCGTCGATGGCCTACGCCGACTCTGAGCATGTCGACAGCCCCGCGGCAGTGCCCGTCACCATCAAGATCCTCATCGCTGGCGGCTTCGGGGTCGGCAAGACCACCCTCGTCGGATCGCTGACCGAGATCCGTCCGTTGCGTACCGAGGAGCCGCTGAGCGAGCCGGGCGCGAGGGTGGACCGGCTGGACGGCGTGGAGCGGAAGTCCACCACCACCGTCGCGCTGGACTTCGGGCGGATCACCATCCGGGAAAACCTGGTCATCTACCTCTTCGGCACGCCGGGTCAGCAACGGTTCTGGTTCATGTGGGATGAGCTGGCCCGCGGCGCGCTGGGCGCGATCGTGATGGCCGACACCCGGCGACTGGCCGACTCCTTCCCCTCGGTGGACTACTTCGAGCAGCGCGGTATCCCGTTCGTGGTCGGGGTCAACTGCTTCGATGGAGCCCGCCGGTACCGGCCGGATTCCGTGCGGTCCGCACTCGACCTGGACGCGCACGTTCCGATCGTGATGTGTGACGCCCGGCGGCGGCCCTCCTGCCGGGACGCCCTCATCAGCCTGGTCGAGCACGCGCTGGACACGCTCCAGCGGCCGACCGTGCCCGCGGGCCATTGACCGGTGATCCCGGGGGTCGTCACCCCGGATATCCGGCCGCGAGGCGGGCGCGCCACAGGCGTCCCCGCCGATCGGGTGGATGGCGGGTGCCCCAGGGGAGCCGCGCCCCGGACTGATCACGTACGCCAGATCAGCACCAGGGCACAGTCATCGGAACCGGCGCCGCCCGCCTTGACCACCCGGACCAGTTCCCCGGCGGCATTGACGAACCCGGCGGCGACCAGCCGGGTCGCCTCGCCCAGCAACCGGTCCGTGCCCACATCGATGTCCCGCCCCGGCGCCTCCACCAGGCCATCGGTGTACAGCATCAGCGCGTCCCCGGGCCGCAGCGCGCCATGCACCGGCACGCAGCGGGGGTCAGGCACGACCCCGAGGACGATCCCGCGGGCCTGGGTCACCTTCCAGATCCCGCTGCCCGCGTCGAACTGAGCCGGCGGCGGGTGCCCGGCCGAGGCGAGCATGTACTCCCCGGTGGCCAGGTCCAAGGCCAGGTGCACGGCGGTGACGAAGCCCTCGGCCCGCGGGCCGCGGTGCAGGTAGGCGTTGCAGGCCGGGAGGAACTCCCCCCGCGGCACCGAGCCGAGCAGGCCGCCGAAGGCACCGGACAGCAGCAGCGCCCGGGTACCCGCGTCCACCCCCTTGCCGGACACGTCCACCAACGCGACTTCCAGTGTCTTCCCGTCGTACGCCGACACGAGGAAGTCGCCGCCGAACGAGGAGCCGCCAGCAGGACGCAGGATCGCCGCGGAGCGCCAGCCCGCGGGCAACTCCGGCAGCCGGGCCTGGGCCCGCAGCCGGTCCCGCAACTCGATCAGCATCTGATCGCCGCGCAGCCCCTGAATGCCGAGCTTCCACCGGGTGCGCGCCAGCACGTCGGCGAACACCGCGGTGACCACGACCGTGGCAATGATCCCGGGGCCCGCCCGGCGGTACACCGCGTCGTAGGCCAGCATGACCGCGACCAGGCCGAACAGGATGCGCAGCGCCCGGGGCCAGAGCAGGAGCCCGCCGGCCAGGACCGGAAGGATCATCAGCCCGGGCGAGAACCACCATACTGACGCGTGCACCGCGGCCAGGCCGATGCCGAGGGTGGCGAGCGTCAGGACCGCCGCCATCCGGCGGTTCCGGGTGATGAACTGGCGCCGGGCCTGATCCCACGCCCGGGCCGCCGTGGAGCGGAGCCGGCGCGTCTGGGGGGTCTGCGGCCGGGAAACCATGATGGCCGCACTGTATACCGCGCTGCCGGCCACCAGCCGACCCCGAAACTCATTCGCCTGCCCCGTGGTGGGCAAGGTAGGAATGCGGCATGGCAGATCGCTATCCGATCCGGGCCGTCACCGAGGCCGAGTTCGACGACTTCAGCGTCCCCGACCAGCACGCCTTCCATGAGGGGCCGCCCAGCGAGCAGCGCCGCGCGCTGGTGCTGAGCCAATTCGAGTTCGACCGCAGCCTGGCCGCCTTCGACGGGTCCAGGCCGGTGGCCACGGCGGGCGCCTACACCTTTGACCTGTGCGTACCCGGCGCGCTGCGGCCCGCCGCCGGCGTCACCTGGGTTTCGGTGCTTCCCTCGCACCGGCGCCGGGGCATCATGTCCGGGCTGATGCGGCGCCAGCTCACTGACATCCACGGCCGCGGCGAGAGCATCGCCGTGCTGTGGGCCTCCGAAGCGGGGATCTACGGCCGGTTCGGGTACGGCCGCGCCTCCTGGCACGCGAGTTTCTCCATCTGGCGTGGCGAAGGTGCCCTGGCCGGGCTGGCCGACCCCGCGCTGTACGTGCGGATCGTCCCCCCGGCGGAGGCGCTGCCCGAGCTGAGCAAGGTGCACGACACCGTGCTGCCCGGCCAGCCGGGCATGTTCAGCCGGACCGAGGCTTGGTGGCAGCGGGTGGTGGCCGACCCGGAGGAGGAGCGGCGCGGGGCCGCGCCGATGCGCTGCGTGCTGGCCGAGGACGACGCCGGGCCGCGCGGGTACGCGCTGTACTCGGCGCAGAGCCGGTGGGACGACGAGACGTTCCTGCCCGACTCGCGGCTGGACGTCCGGGAGCTCATCGCCGCCGACCCAGCGGCCACCGCCACCCTCTGGGCCGACCTGCTGAGCCGCGACCTGGTCAGTGAGATCAGCGCCCGGCTGCGGCCGGCCGACGACCCGCTGCTGCACCTGCTGGCCGATCCGCGGCGGGCCCGGCCGCAGATCAGCGACGGGCTGTGGGTGCGTCTCATCGACGTCCCGGCCGCGCTCAGCCAGCGGCGCTACGCCGCCCCGGTGGACGTGGTGATCGAGGTCACCGACGAGCTGTGCCCGTGGAATGCCGGCCGGTGGCGGCTGCACAGCGACGGCCCGGGCAGCGCAGCCGCATGCACCCGGGCGTCCGGCCCGGCCGACCTGCGGCTGCCGGTCGCCGCGCTCGGCGCCGCCTACCTGGGCGGCACCCGGCTCGGCACCCTGGCCCGGGCCGGGCTGGTCACCGAGGCCCGGCCGGACCCACTCGGCGCGCTGTCGGCCGCCATGGCCTGGGATCCGGCGCCCTGGTGCCCGCGGATCTTCTGACCGGCCGGGGCCAGATGCCACCCGGCCGGGCGAGTGAACGGGCGCGGTCGCGGAAAGACTGCGGGAGGAGGTATGCGTGGCAGCGATGAAGATAAGCCTGACCGCGGCCATGCGGGCCCGGGACGTGTCCCGGCCGCATGCCGGGCACGAGGCCGCGGCGCAGGCGGCCGAGCGGCCCCCCGCGCCGGCCCGGGACACTCCCCCGGACAATGCCCCCAGTGGTGTCCCGCGCAGCGCCCCGGGTGGTGTCCCGCGCAGCGCCCCGGGTGGTGTCCCGGGTGTTCCCCCGGGCAGCGCCCCGCCGGGCGCGCCGCGCAGCGCCCCCGGCGGGTCCCGCCGGGAAGAGCGGCCCGGCCCCGCGGACCGCACCGGGCGGGACACAGCGGCTGACCCCGGATCGGCGCAGCGCGCCCGCCCGGCCGCCCGGGCGCAGCCAGCAGCCGCGCCGGAGCCATCCGGGACACGCGAGGGGCCGAGGAAGCACCGGCCCCGGCGGCGCAAGGGCCGCTGAGCCTGTCAGCAGCTCAGCGGGGCGCGGCCAGGATCATCCGCCCTGGCTCGCGCCGGGCTCGGGTGGCAGCTCGCCGGTCTTTTCGTAATGCGCGATCATCTCGAGCCGCCGCGCGTGCCGGCTCTCGCCGGAGAAAGCCGTCTCAAGGAAGACCTGGGCGAAGGCCACCGCGTCGGCGATCGGGTACATCCGGGCGCCGAGGCTGAGAATGTTGGCGTCGTTGTGCAGCCGCGCGAGCCGGGCGGTCTCCCCCGACCAGGCCAGGGCGGCCCGGATGCCGCCGATCTTGTTCGCGGCGATCTGCTCACCGTTACCCGAGCCGCCGATGACGATGCCCAGGCTGCCGGGATTGCTGGCGACGGCGCTGGCCGCCCGCATCACGTAGACGGGGTAGTCGTCCTGGGGGTCGTAGCTGGCCGGGCCACAGTCCACAGCCTGGTGCCCGGCACTGCCGAGCCACTCGACGAGCGCCGTCTTCAGCTCGAAACCGGCATGGTCAGATCCCAGGTAGACGCGCACCGGGCCAGTGTGCCAGACGGCGGCCCGGGGGGACGACCCCCGGGCTAACACAGCTGATCCGCCGGCGAAGCGGGGTGCGCCGAAGGCGTGCCCCCGCTGAGCCGGCGGATGCCCGGGGGGCTCCGGGGGGTCGCCCCCCGGGCTAACACAGCTCAGTCAAAGATCGGGTCGCGGGTGCGGCTGCGCTTGAGCTCGAAGAAGCCGTCGGTCTGGGTCACCAGCATCACGCCGTCCCAGAGCTTGGCGGCCGCCTCGCCGCGCGGGATGGGGGACACTACCGGGCCGAAGATCGAGGTGCCGTTCACCGAGATGATCGGCGTGCCCACCTCGTAGCCGACGCGCTCGATGCCCTCGAGGTGCGATGCCCGCAGCGCCTCGTCGTACTCGGTGGAGTCCATCGCGTCGGCCAGTTCGGCCGGCAGGCCGGCCTCGGCCAGCGCGGCCTCGATGGTGGCCCGGTCCCGGGGTGCCTTGTCGTGGTGGAACCTGGTGCCCAGCGCGGTGTACAGCGGGCCGAGCACGCTGGGGCCGAACTTCTGCTCGGCGGCGATGACCACCCGGACCGGGCCCCACGCGGTCGCGAGGAAGTCGGCGTACTGCTCAGGCAGGTCGGTCTTGCCCTCGTTGAGCACCGCCAGGCTCATCACATGCCAGGTCACCTCGACCGGCCGGACCTGCTGCACCTCGAGCATCCAGCGGGAGGTGATCCAGGCCCAGGGGCATAGCGGATCGAACCAGAAATCGACCGGGGTAAGCTCCTGCTCGGTCATGAAGCTCCTTCTCGTCGGCTGGGGGATCGGGCCGCCTGGCGAGCGCCGCTTTGGCGCACCGGGTCGGCAGCCCGGCGGGAAGGCACCATAAAAGCCTCTTGTCCGCAATAACTGGACGGCCCGCAGCGGCATTCCGGCTCTGCGGCGGAGCACGGACGATGCCGCGCCCGGGCCGGTGCGGGGTTCCTGGCCGCGGTGGCGGGCAGTGGACCAGCGCAGCGCTCCCCGGCGCGCAGCAGGCGACAGAAAGGTGCCAGCGGTGGCGAACAACCTCACCCGGGACGAGGCGGGGGCACGGCGGCGGCTGCTGCAGGTGGACTCCTACCAGATAGCTCTCGATCTCACCGGTGGCCCGGAGGTGTTCCGCTCCACCAGCACCGTCCGGTTCCGCTGCGCGACCCCCGGCGCCAGCAGCTTCCTGGAGCTCACCGCGCCGGCCGTCCGGGAGATCGTGCTCAACGGCACACCGGTGCCGGTCACTGCCTTCGATGGCAACCGGATCGTGCTGGATGGGCTGGCGGCTGAGAACGAGGTGCGGGTCACCGCCGACTGCTCCTACTCACGCAGCGGGGAGGGACTGCACCGGTTCACCGACCCCTCGGACGGCGGGGTGTACCTGTACTCGGACCTGGAGACCTACGACGCGCACCGGATATACGCCTGCTTCGACCAGCCCGATCTCAAGGCCGCCTTCGAGCTCTCGGTGCTCGCGCCGGAGAGCTGGCGGGTGCTGTCGAATATGGCGCCGGACGTCGCGGGCGAGCCGGCCACCGGCGGCGCCCGGCGGTGGCACTTCCCGCCCACCCCGGTCATGTCCAGCTACATCACCGCCGTCGTGGCCGGTCCGTACTACGAGGTGACCAGCGAGCACGACGGGATCCCGCTCGGCATCTACTGCCGCCAGTCGCTGGCCCGGTACCTGGACCCCGACGAGATCTTCGAGGTGACGCGGCAGGGCTTCGACTTCTACCACCAGGCGTTCGGGACGGCGTACGCGTTCGGCAAGTACGACCAGGTGTTCGTGCCCGAATTCAAGGCCGGCGCGATGGAGAACGCCGGGTGCGTGACGTTCCTGGAGGACTACGTGTTCCGGTCCCGGGTCACCGACACCGCCCGGGAAACCCGCGGCAGCACGATCCTGCACGAGATGGCGCACATGTGGTTCGGCGACCTGGTGACCATGCGCTGGTGGGACGACCTGTGGCTGAACGAGTCGTTCGCCACCTGGGCGGCCGCCCTGGCCCAGGCGGAGGCGACCCGCTGGACGGCGGCGTGGACCACCTTCTGCCAGATGGAGAAGGCGTGGGCCTACCAGCAGGACCAGCTGCCGTCCACGCACCCGATCGCGGCCGACATCGGCGACATCGCCGCGGTCGAGGTCAACTTCGACGGCATCACCTACGCCAAGGGCGCTTCAGTGCTCAAGCAGCTGGTCGCCTACGTCGGGCGGGAGACTTTCCTGTCCGCGGTGCGCAGCTACTTCGGCGCGCACGCCTACCGGAACGCCACCCTGGCCGACCTGCTGTCCGCCCTGGAGCAGGCCTCCGGCCGGGACCTGGGGCCGTGGTCGAGGGCGTGGCTGGAGACGGCCGGGGTGAACACGCTCCGGCCGCAGTTCACCGTCGGCGAGGACGGCCGGTTCACCTCGTTCGCCGTGCTCCAGGAGGCTCCGGCCAGCCACCCGGTGCTGCGCCCGCACCGCATCGCGATCGGCCTGTATGACCTCAAGGACGGCGACGGCCTGGTCCGGCGGCACCGCGCCGAGGTGGACATCGCCGGCGAGCGCACCGAGATCCCCGAGCTGGCCGGCCAGGAGCAGCCCGACCTGGTGCTGCTGAACGACGACGACCTCAGCTACGCCAAGATCCGGCTGGACGAGGCGTCGATGCGCACCATGGTGGAGCACATCGGCGCGTTCACCGACTCGTTGTCCGCCGCACTGTGCTGGGCGGCCGCCTGGGACATGTGCCGTGACGCCGAGCTGCCGGCCCGCTACTACATCTCCCAGGTCATCGAGGGCGCCGAGTCGGTCACCGACATCTCGGTGCTGCAGACCCTGCTGCGCCAGGTGAGTGCGGCGGCCCGCCGTTTCACCGCGCCCGGCTGGCGCGCGGAGGGGCTGCCGTCCCTGGCGGCCGGCCTGCGCGTGCTGGCCACCGGCGCCGCGCCCGGTTCGGACCGGCAGCTCGCCTTCGTGCAGGCGTTCGCCGAGGTCGCCAGCACGCCGGAGGATCTCGCCCTGCTGGCCGGGCTGCTGGACGGGTCGGCCACGCTGGACGGCCTGCAGGTGGACACCGAACTGCGCTGGCGGCTGCTCCACCGGCTGGCCGCCCGCGGGGCGGCGGGCCCGGCGGACATCGAGGCGGAACTGGCCCGGGACCCGACCGACGCCGGCGAGCGGCGCGCCGCCACCTGCCGCGCGGCCATCCCCGACCCGGCGGCCAAAGAAGCGGCCTGGACGGCGATCACCAGCGGCCGCCTGCCGAACGCGGTGTTCCGCGCGACGCTGAACGGCTTCAACGATCTGGACCGGCCGGATCTGCTCGCGCCGTACGCGGAACGCTACTTCGAGGTGGTCGGCGACATCTGGACGACCTGGAGCAGCGACATGGCCCAGTGGTTCGCCATCCACGCCTACCCGCTGACCCAGATCAGCGAGCACACGCTCCGGCTGACCGACGAGTACCTGGAGCGGGCCGATCCGCCCGGCCCGCTGCGGCGGCTGCTCATCGAGGGACAGGACAGCATGCGGCGGGCGCTGCGCTGCCAGGACCGCGACCGGCAGGCGGCCGCCGGCTGACCGCCATCCGGCAGGCGGCCGGCGCCCGGGCCGCCGGTCCGTCAGGCGGACCGGCGGATCGGGCTGCGCAGCGCCGCCGTCGCGAGCAGCAGGCAGGTGAGCCCGCTGCCCAGGCAGGCCACCGGCACCCCGGCGTGCGCGGCCACCCAGGTGAGCAGAGCGGCGCCGGGGGGCCCGGGCGCGAAGTGCAGCGTCCAGAACGCCGCGGTGACCCGGCCGAGCAGCCGGTCCGGCGTCACTTCCTGGCGCAGTGACATGGAGCAGATCCCGGCCACGCTGACGCAGCCGAGGTAACCGGCGGCCAGCAGGGTGATGACCGGGACGGCGCCCGTGGCCCCGAGGGCGGCCACCGCCAGCCCGCACACGCCCAGCGCGCCGATCCAGCAGCGGCCGAAGCCGAACCGGCGGCGCAGCGACGCGGTGACGATGGCGCCACCCACCGTGCCCAGCGCGGCGACGGCCAGCACCAGGCCCACTACCCGATCCGGCTGCCTCAGGTCGTGGGACAGGTAGTAGATGAGCACATCGGTCAGCCCGTAGCTGGCGAAGATGAACAACGCGAGCGCCCCGGTGAGACTGCGCAGGGTCGGCTGCTGCCACAGGAAGCGGGCCCCGGCCAGCCACCCGGCCCACCCGCCGCGGTCGCCCGCGGCGGGCACCGGCCCGGCCGGGACCGGTTGCCCCGGCCGGGCGGGGCCGCCGAGCCGACCGAGCCTGACCGCGGCCAGCCCGGCAGCCGACACCGCGAAGCTCAGCGCGTCCACGCCGATCGCGGTGGCGGGCCCGAACAGCCCGGACACCACGCCGGCCACCAGTGTGCCGACGATCCCAGCCGCCGACGAGGCGGCGTAGAGCAGGCCGTTGGCCTCGGTGATCCGGCCCGGCCCGGCCAGCGCCGGAACCGCCGTCACGTAACTGACCTGGAACACCATCCCGATGGCCGCCCCGGCGGGCAGGACCAGGTACAGCAGCCACAGCCGCGGGTCCAGCGACCAGGCCACGGGGATAGCCCCGTACAGCACCAGCCGTGCGCCGTCGCAGCCGATCATCAGCGCCCACCGGTCCAGCCGGTCGGCCAGTTCCCCGGCGGCCAGGCCGGCGGCCACCGCCGCGGCGCCCGCCACGCCGGTCAGCAGGCCCATCTGGGCCACCGACCCGGTAGCGCGCAGCACCAGCAGCGGCACGGCGATCAGCGCGAACGCGTCACCGCCCACCGACAGGGTCTGCGCGGCGAGGAAGACGGCGAACCCGCGCTGGCGCAGCAGCGACCGGCGGCCGGCCACCCGGGCTCAGCGCAGACCGGCCAGCACCCGGGCCACCTCGCGGACGCCGCGGCAGTCGGCCAGCTCGTCCAGGGACACCGCGCGGCCCTCTCCGTCGCACAACGGGATCCGCCAGTTCGGGTACTCGGTGGTGGTGCCGGGCATGTTCTGCGGGCGGCGGTCACCGACCGCGTCCGGCAGCGACACGCCGACCAGCACCGCCGGGGTGCGGGCCAGGTAGGCGTAGCAGGCCACGGTGAACTCGGCCGGGCTGGGCCGCTGGCCCGGCTCGAGCAGCCCCTCGGCGACCAGGGCGGCGCTCAGCGCGGCCACCGAGCCCTCGGCGTCGCGCCGCTCCTCGGCGTAGGCGCGGGTGAGCAGGCCCAGCCGGGAGCGCAGTTCCACCTGCTCGCCGGTGACGAAGGCGGCGACCGGCGGCACGTCGTGCGTGCCGACCATGGCCAGGCAGTTGCGCCGCCACTTCGCGGACGGCAGCGGGATCCCGTCGGGACCGCGCTCGAACCAGAGCATGGAGGTGCCCAGGATTCCCCGGCTGGCCAGGTACTCCTGGATCCAGGGCTCGACCGTGCCGAGGTCCTCGCCGACCGCCAGCGCGCCCGTCTCGGCCGCCTGGCCGGCCAGCACCCCCACCATCCCCTCGTGGTCGTAGTGCACGTAGGTGCCCTGGTCGGGCGACATTCCGGCGGGCACCCACCAGAGCCGGAACAGGCCCATGACGTGATCGACCCGCAGCCCCCCGGCGTGCCGCAGGCCGGCCCCCATCAGGCCCGCCAGCGGTGCGTAGTCCTGGGCGGCGATCCGCTGCGGATGCCAGGGCGGCTGGGTCCAGTTCTGGCCACGCTGGTTGAACTCGTCCGGGGGCGCGCCCACGCTCATGCCGGTGACGAGCACGTCGCGCCAGGCCCACGCGTCGGCCCCGCCCGGGTGGCAGCCGACCGCCAGGTCGGTGATGATCCCGATGCGCATGCCCGCCGCCCGCGCCGCTTCCTGAGCCGCGGCCAGCTGGGCCTCGGCCAGCCACTGCAGCCAGGCGTGGAACTCGGCCCGCGGCGCCAGCCGCACCCGCGCCGCCGCCACCTCCGGCGAACCGACCGCACGCAGCGGCGGCGGCCATGTCCGCCAGTCGGGCCCGTGTTCCTCGGCCAGCGCGCACCACAGTGCCCAGTCGGCCAGCGGCCGGCCCTGGGCGGCCTGATAGGCCTCGAACTCGCCGCGGCGCGCCGCACTGAGCGGCCGGGCATAGATCATTTCCAGGGCGGCCCGCTTGGCCCGCCACACCTGGTCCCGGTCGATCAGCTCGCTACTAGTGTTGCGGGCCCGCAGCGGCGCGGCCAGCGAGTCGATGCGGACCCGGTCGCTGGCGGTGAGGCTGGCGTACTCGGGGATGTCTTCGACCCGCAGGTACAGCGGGCTGAGGAAGCGGCGGCTCATCGGCAGGTACGGCGACGGGCTCACCGGGGGCAGCGGCTCCGCCGCGTGCAGCGGGTTGACCAGGAGAAACCCGGCGCCCAGGTCGCTGGCGCTCCAGGCGGCCAGATCGGCCAGATCGGCCAGGTCACCGTGGCCCCAGGACTGCCTGGACCGGACCGAGTACAGCTGGGCGGCAAAACCCCAGGCGCGGGCCGGTGGTGTGGCGGCCACGGCCGGCGCCGGCCGGTGTTCCTCCGTGCGGGGCGGCGGGGATTCACCGAGCGCGTTCAGGATCGCGGTCAGTGTCGCCTCCCCCACCTCGACCTGCCGCCCCTGCCAGTCCCGGTAGCTGGTGGCCACGCCGCGTTCCGCCGCTCGGCGCCTGGTGTCATCGCTCGTCACCCCTCAATGATCGGGGCAACTCGGCCATGCCGGATACCGGCCTGGCCGAGAACGCCTCTGGGTGGCGGGGCTGCATCATGCTGTGGGCCTCACCCCGCTGGCGGTGGACTGACAAGCTGCTCGGCACCCTGGTCTGGCCGTGCGGCCTGCTGGGGACGGCCGCTTTGACCGGCGCGGTGATGGTGAACGTAGGGAACAGCCAGAACCAGTGCCTCACCCCCGGCAGGCTGACCGGCGGCAGTGGCGGGCCGCCGCTCTGGCAGGACATTCTGATCGTCGCGGCGGTGCTGCTGCCGCAGGTGCTGGTCGTGATCCGGCTGATGCGCCAGGCTCGGCGGATCCCAGCCGCTGACCCGGCTCTCCCCCAGCCGTCCCTGCCGTAACCCCCAGCCACCACCCCGGCCACTACGCGGTTACTTGAGACCCGTATGTGGCACAAACCCACCGCGGAGCCCGCACCACCCACCACCCCGGCCACTACGCGGTTACTTGAGACCCGTATGTGGCACGAACTCACCGCGCACTGGCGGCTGGTGGGTGGCGGGGTCAGCGGGACGGGGGCTTCGGGATGAGGGACCAGCCGAGCCAGAGGCCGGTGAGCACCTGCAGGACCGCTACCAGCAGGGTGGCCGCGATACCCACGGCCGCCTGGGGCGGCAGCCCGGCGAGGGCGGCCACCACCCGCGCCGTGCCGCCGACCGGCAGGCCCTGCCCGGCCTGCCAGACCAGCGGGACCGCCCACCCGGCGGCGGCCACGATAATGGCGGCGGCCACGGCGGCGCGCCGCCGCCAGCGGCCGTACCGGGCCGCCACGCCGCCGGCCAGCCCGGCCACGAAGGGCAGGAACCACCAGCCGACCGCCGCCCCGGCGGCCAGCACCGCCACCGCGGCCAGGCAGCCGAGCAGCCACACCAGCCAGGGCCCGCGGTGCCCCGGCACCCCGGACGGAGGATGCGGGGGCGACGGTGCCCGCGGCTCGGCCAGGTCACCACGGGCCGGGCCGCCGCCGGTGGGCGGGCCACCGCCCCTGCGTGGGCGGGCCGCCGCCGCTGGTGGGCGGGCCGCCGCCCCTGGCGGGCGGGCCACCGCCCCTGGCGGGCGGGCCACCGCCGCTGGCGGGCGGGCCGCCGCTGGGCGGGGACGTCGGGGGTGGCGCGGTCATGGGCGCAGGCTCCACTCGATCGGCCCGCTGGCGTAGCCGCCCGCCGGCGGCATCATGAGGTACCGCCCGTCCCACCAGCCGGCTACCTGATCTTCGTACCACGGGGACGCCGGGTTCTCGCTCTGACCGCCGGGGTAGATGCCCTCGGCGCTGGGCGGGCCGGCGCCGGTCCAGCCGACGACCATCCGCCAGCTCGGCCCCTGCCGGGACACCGGGTACCCGTCCGCGGCGTCCACCGTCCACGAATCCCCGCCCGCCGCCCGAGGGCCGTAACCCAGCCCCGCAGCCTGGGTGAGCGACGGGAATTCCCGGCTGTGCAGCCGGCCCCACGACCAGCCGGACGGCGGGCCACCCAGCCGGGCCGCCAGGTGCGCCACCGCGCGGGCGAACGCGAGCCGCATTACCTGCGGGGCGATGCGCCGCGGGCCGCCGGGGGCGGTGAACGCGGCGTTGCCCGGGTCGGCCACCGTCCACTGCTCCAGCACCTGGTCCAGGCTGGCCTGGCCCGGCCTGACCGCCAGCCCGGCCCGGTCTTTGGCCACCGGCACGGCGGCCCGGTCCCACCACGGCTGGAACACCGCGGACAGGTAGTCGGTCCAGAACGTCCACCACACGGCGGCCGCCGGCGAGGAAGCGGTCATCGCGCCGGACCATCCGTTGAGCAAATTGGCGGCCTGGCGCTGCTGGGCGGAGAGCCGGCCCGCGCGCAGCGCGGCCAGCAGCCGGGGCACGATCCGCTGCGCCAGCGGATCGGTGACGCTGGCCTGCACCGCGGCGAAACTGGCCGGCGTCATGCCGCGGCGGCCCAGCAGCGAGGCGTAGATCTGGCCGGCCCGGTAGCCGGGGTCGAAGAAGTTCGCCGTGGTGCCGATGTAGTACGGGTAGGAGCCGCCGACCGGGCGCTGGTTCGCGGTGGCGATCACGTGTGAAGGCGGGTCGTAAGCCTGCGGCACGGCCGCGTACGGGATCACGCCGGCCACGTCGTCGGCGCCGGTGCCGGGCATCGGCAGCCACGGGTCGCCGTGGCGGACCGCGGGGTAGTAGCCGGCCGAGATGGCGCCGATGTTCCCCCGGTCGTCGGCGTACACGAAGTTCTGCGTGGGGGCCCGCCAGCCCGCCAGCGCGGCGTGGAACTGGGCCCAGTCGCTGGCCTGGTTGACCGCCAGCATGACGGCCAGGTCGGGCGAGGGCACGTTGCCCATCCAGTCCACCGCCGTGGTCTGCCCCGCCTGCGTCATGACCGGCCCGTGCACGGTGAGGTCCACGGTCAGCGGCACCGAGGCGGCACCGCGGACCGGGATCGTGTAGTGCACCTGGCGCATCCGCCGCCAGGCGCCGTTCCAGTAGTACTGCCCCGGGCGGCTCCTGCTGGTCCGCTCGGTGTAGAACAACGTGGCCTGGTTCTGGGTGTCGGTGAGGGTCCAGGCGATGTGGCGGTTGTGCCCGAGCAGGATGCCGGGCAGGCCGGGCACGCTGACCCCGCTCACCGCCAGCCCGGGCGCGCTGAGCGCGACCTGGTACCAGATCGACGGGATGGTCTGCGGCAGGTGCGGGTCCCCGGCCAGCATGGCCCGGCCGCCGGCCACCGCCGGGCCGTTGGCCGCCCATCCGTTGCTGTCCGGGTAGCCGTGCACCTGGCCGGCGGGCAGCGCCGCCACCTGGGCTAGCAGTGCCGCCGCGGCCTGCGTCCCGGCCACGCCCGCGCCCTGCGCCCCGGCCACGCCCGCGGCCTGCGCCCCGGCCGCCTGCGGGCCCGGGACGGCCCGGCTGGCCAGCGCGGTGGCGACCGGGGCCAGGCCGGCCTGCCGGTAGGGCCCTGGGTCGTACGGGTGCTGCGGTCCGGGCGGCAGCACCGGGAACCAGCTCATCGTCCGGGCGGCGCCCAGCGTCTGCTCCAGCAGCGCGTAATCCAGCGGCGTGGTGGTGAAGTCCAGCTCCTGGGTGAGGTCCCCCTGGACCAGCAGGCTGTCCACCGGCGTCCAGTCCGCCGGGTAGACCCCGGCCAGCGAGAACAGGGCCGGCCACTGCCGGTCCCGCCGGGTGGCGGCCAGGTAGTCGTTCACCCCTCGGGAGTAGGCCAGCAGCCCCTGCGCCGCCGGGCTGGACCGCGGCATCCCGGCCCATTCCTGCTGCGCGGTGCGCAGCAGGCCGAGCCGCAGCTCGAACTTGTCGGAGCCCAGCGCCGACGGCCCGGCCAGCTGGGCCAGCCGCCCGGCGGCGAGCCGCCGCTCCAGGTCCATCTCGGTGAGCCGGAACCGGGCGTGCAGGTAACCGAGCGCCAGGAACAGGTCATGGTCGTCGGCGGCCCGCACCGAGGCCACGCCGTGGCTGGTGAACGACACCCGGACCGGGTGCGCCAGCCCGGCCAGCGCCAGCGTCTGGGAGTGCGGCCGCTGGCCGGTGGCCGCGGAGGTCCACACCCCCCGGCCCGGGTCCAGAGCCGGCCCGAGCGCCGGGGCCGGCCCGTAACCGAAGGCCAGCACGGCGAGCAGGAGCGCGGACGCGAGCAGCGGCACCGCGACCCGGATCACCCGCCGGGCCCAGCCGGTCCGGCGCTCGCCCGGTGCAGCTGCCGCCGCGCCGTCGCCCGCTGCCGCCGCGCCGTCGCCCGCTGCCGCCGCGCCGTCCCCGCCGGGGCTCACCACAGGGCCGGGTGCCGGTCCCGCCACGGGCGGGCCGCCTCCAGCTGGGCGGAGAGCGAGAGCAGCGTGCCCTCCTCCCCTATCCGCCCGGCCAGCATGACCCCGATGGGCAGCCCGGCGTCGGTCCAGTACAGCGGCAGGCTGACGGCGGGCTGGCCGGACACGTTGAACAACGCGGTGTAGGGGGTGAACCGCTTCTGCCGCTCGAAGTTCTCCGGCGGCGGCACCTCCTCGAAGTACCCGACCGGGACCGGCGGGCTGGCCAGGGTGGGGGTGAGCACCGCGTCGAAGGTGTTGAGCACGGCCAGCGCGCCGCGCACCACAAACTGCAGATAAGCCTGCGCCATGATCAGCTCCGGCGCACGGACCTCCTGGCCGCGGCCGCGCAGGTAACGGGTCAGCGGCAGCAGCCGGTCCTCCCGGGCCGGGTCCACCGGCACCAGCGTGGCCATCGCGTACCAGAGCGTTTCGAACAGCGGCACCACGTCGGGCCCGAACGGCATCTCGACGTCCTCGACCTCGTGCCCGAGATCCTGCAGCAGCCGGCTGGCGTCTTCGTAGGCGGCCACGCAGTCGGGGTGCACGGTCCCGTCCCCGACCGGGTGCTGCCGGGTCCGGCCGATCCGCAGCCGCCCTGGCTCGCGGGCGGCCTGCGCGGCGAACGTCTCGCCCGGCGGCAGCGGCGGCTGGGTGTACACGTCCCCCAGCTGGTTCCCGGCCATCACGTCGAGCAGCAGCGCCGCGTCGGCGACGGACCGCGCCAGCGGGCCGTCGGTGACCAGCCCGAACAGGTCCGGGACCAGCGGGGCGCTGGAGATCCGGCCGCGGGACGGCTTGAGGCCGAACAGCCCGCACACGCTGGAGGGGATGCGGATCGACCCGCCGCCGTCACTGCCCTGGGCCGCGGGAGCCAGCCCGGCGGCCACCGCGGCGGCCGCGCCGCCGCTGGATCCGCCCGCCGACCGGTCCAGATCCCAGGGCGTGCGCGCCGGCGGCCCGAGCGCCGTCTCGGTGTAGCAGGGCAGCCCGAACTCGGGCGTGGCCGTCTTCCCGGTGAGCACCGCCCCGGCGGCCCGGAGCGCGGCGCTCACGTGGTCGTCGGTGTCCGGCACGTTGTCGGCGAAGGCCGCCGAGCCGAGCGTCTGGCGCACCCCGGCCACCATGTTCAGGTCCTTGATGGGAATCGGCACCCCGGTCAGCGGGGGCAGCAGGGCCGGGTCCGCGACCCGGGCCACCAGCCTCTCGGCCGCGGCGGCCTGTTCGGTGGCCAGGTCAGCGGTGATGGTGAAGAACGCCCCGACGGCCGGGTTGATCCGTTCCGTGCGTTCCAGATAGTGCGTGGTCACCTGCACGGGGGACAGCTCGCCGCTGCGGATAGCGGCGATCAGCTCGGTCACGGTGAGGTCGTGGATCTCGGTCACGCCTACGCACCGTAGTCTGGTTAGCGGGGGCTGGTCCAGAACGCCGGTATGCGGCCTGCCCGCCGGGCACGGGGCCCGGTCAACGGCGCGTCACGCCGGGCTTGCAGGCAGCTACGCACTGCTTCCACTAGGCTCGGGGCGGTGGATCGGATGACGCAGCCGCCTCCCGCCGGGAGGTCAGCGGACGGGGCTGGCCCGCCGGCCACCCCCGAGTCAGCCATCCCTGAACCGGGCATCTCTGCGCCGGCCATCCCTGAACCTGCCGCTGCGCCCGCTGAGCCGGAGTCGGCCTACCCGGGCCCGGGCCCGGGTACGGCCTTGACCCGGCTTTCGGCCGACCCGCGGATGTCCATCTGG
The DNA here is from genome assembly GCA_963837515.1 of uncultured Actinomycetes bacterium. Classification (GTDB taxonomy): domain Bacteria; phylum Actinomycetota; class Actinomycetes; order Streptosporangiales; family Streptosporangiaceae; genus RYN-230. Next base: position 133,785 of record CAWINT010000001.1, on the reverse strand, counting down.
GCCCGCCGCGCCACCTTCGCCGCGGTGGCCGGGGTGGTCCTCGGCGTGCTGGTGGACTGGCGGGTGGGCCTGACCGCGGCGGTCGCCGTGGCCATCGTGGACACCGTGCACCGGTCCCGGACCACCGCGGTGATCCCGGCGGCGGTCCGCGTCACCTCGGCGCAGCGGCGCACCCGGCGGCGGCTGCGCCGGCTGCGGCGGGCTGGTTACCGCACCCTGAACGCCCGGGCCCTGCCCGGCGGCAGCTGCGTCATCGACCACCTGGTCGTCGGGCCGGCCGGGGTGTTCGCCGTCGACTCGGAGCGGTGGGACCGGCGGCTGCCGCTCCGGGCCACCCAGGGCGGCCAGCTCTTTCACGGGCCCTACGGCCAGACCAGCCGGCTCCAGCACGCCCAGTCCGAGGCGGGCCAGGCGGCCCGGCTGATCAGCGCCGAACTGCAGCGCCAGCTGCGGGTCCGCCCGGCGATGGTGATCTACGGGCCCACCGTGCCGTGGACGGTGGCGCAGCTCAGCGGGGTAGACGTGTTCAGCGGCCGGCGGCTGCGCCGCTACCTGCGCGCGCAGGCCCGGGCCGGCCGGGCCCAGCGGCTCAGCCACGAGGACATCGAGCAGATCCACGCGGCGGCGGCCCGGGCCCTGCCCGAGGCCATCCCGCAGCGGCGGCCACCGGTAGGCTGAGGCCCTCACTTCCTCGAGGGGAGCAGGTCATGCCACCGCTTCGGTCCCGGACGGTCACCCACGGCAGGAACATGGCAGGAGCGCGCGCGCTGCTGCGGGCCACCGGGGTAGCCCGGGAGGACATCGGCAAGCCGATCGTGGCGGTGGCGAACAGCTTCACCGAGTTCGTGCCCGGCCACGTCCACCTGCGCGAGGTCGGCCAGGTCGTGGCGCAGGCGGTGCAGGCGGCGGGCGCGGTCCCCCGCGAGTTCAACACGATCGCGGTGGACGACGGCATCGCCATGGGCCACGGCGGCATGCTGTACTCGCTACCCAGCCGTGAGCTGATCGCCGATGCCGTCGAGTACATGGTCAACGCGCACTGCGCGGACGCCCTGGTGTGCATCTCCAACTGTGACAAGATCACGCCCGGGATGCTGATGGCCGCGCTGCGGCTGAACATCCCGACCGTGTTCGTGTCCGGCGGCCCGATGGAGGCCGGGCGGCTGCGGCCGGGCGAGGTGACCGGCTCGGGCGACCCGCAGAAGCTGGACCTGATCAACCCGATGATCGCGTCGGCGGACCCGAACGTGTCCGATGAGCAGCTGGCGCTGATGGAGGAGAACGCCTGCCCCACCTGCGGGTCCTGCTCGGGGATGTTCACCGCCAACTCGATGAACTGCCTGACCGAGGCGATCGGGCTGGCGCTGCCCGGCAACGGGACGACGCTGGCCACCCACGCCGCCCGCCGCGGGCTGTTCGAGCGGGCCGGCGCGCTGGTGGTGGACCTGGCCGGGCGGTACTACGGGCACGACGACGAGTCCGTGCTGCCACGGTCCATCGCCACCAGGGACGCGTTCGAGAACGCGATGGCCCTGGACGTGGCCATGGGCGGGTCGACCAACACGATCCTGCACCTGCTGGCCGCCGCCCACGAGGCGCGGGTCGGCTTCGGGCTCAAGGAGATCGACGAACTGTCCCGGCAGGTGCCGTGCCTGTGCAAGGTCGCGCCCAGCAGCGACCGCTACCACGTGGAGGACGTGCACCGGGCGGGCGGTATCCCGGCCATCCTCGGCGAGCTGAACCGCGGCGGGCTGCTCAACCCGGGCGTGCACACGGTGCACAGCGCGTCGCTGGCCGAGTTCCTGGACGCCTGGGATCTCCGCTCGCCGTCGGTCACCGCGGACGCGGTGGAGCTGTTCCACGCCGCCCCCGGCGGGGTGCGCACCACCCGGCCGTTCTCCCAGGATTCCCGGTGGAGCAGCCTGGACGAGGACCGGGAGAGCGGCTGCATCCGGGACCTGCCGAACGCCTACACCCGGGACGGCGGGCTGGCCGTGCTGTACGGCAACCTGGCCCCGGAGGGCGCCATCATCAAGACGGCCGGGGTGCCCGAGGAGCTCTGGCGCTTCGCCGGGCCGGCCAAGGTGTTCGAGAGCCAGGAGGCCGCGGTCGAGGGGATCCTCGGCGACCGGGTGGAGCCCGGTGACGTGGTGATCATCCGGTACGAGGGCCCGGCCGGCGGCCCCGGGATGCAGGAGATGCTGTACCCGACCAGCTTCCTCAAGGGCAAAGGGCTGGGACGCGCCTGCGCGCTCGTGACCGACGGGCGGTTCTCCGGCGGCACCTCCGGGCTGTCCATCTGCCACGCCGCCCCGGAGGCGGCGGCGGGCGGGGTGATCGCGCTGGCGCAGGACGGTGACCGGGTGGAGATCGACATCCCGGGCCGGTCCCTGGAACTGGCCGTCCCGGACGCGGAGCTGCAGCAGCGCCGGGAGCGGGTGCACAGCGCCCTCGGCGGCTACCGGCCCGCGGACCGGCACCGGCCGGTGAGCGAGGCGCTGCGGGTCTACGCGGCCCTCGCCACCTCGGCGTCCACCGGTGCGGTCCGCGACATCAGCAAGCTCCCCGGCGGGGCGGCTCAGTGACGGCTGCGCAGGGCTGGCCGTAGTGGCCGCCCCGGGGGACTGGGTTGCGGGCGCGCGGCCGCGAACCCTGCCCGCCGCCGTGGTACCGGTCGTGGTGGGCTCTGGGGTGGCCTTCGGCTACGGGCATTTCTCGCTGTGGCGCGGGATCCTGGCGCTGATCGTGGCGCTCGCGCTGCAGGTCGGGGTGAACTACGCGAACGACTACAGCGATGGGATCCGGGGCACCGACGAAGCCCGGGTCGGCCCGCTCCGCCTGGTGGCCGCGGGCGTCGCGCCGCCCCGGCAGGTCCGGGCTGCGGCCTTCGCGTGTTTCGCGGTGGCCTGCGCGGCCGGTCTGGCACTCGCCGCGGTGACCTCCTGGTGGCTGGTGCTGCTGGGCGCCGCGGCCGTGCTGGCCGCCTGGACCTACACCGGCGGGCGGCACCCCTACGGCTACCACGGGTGGGGCGAGATCGCCGTGTTCGCCTTCTTCGGCCTGGCCGCCGTGGCGGGCACCGCCTACGTGGAACTGGACTCGCTGCCCTGGCTGGCGGTGGCCGCGGCGGTGCCGGTGGGCCTGCTGGCGTGCGCCCTGCTGGTGATCAACAACCTGCGCGACATCCCGTCCGACACCGTCTCCGGGAAGCGGACCCTCGCGGTCATCCTGGGTGACCGGCGGACCCGGGCGCTGTACCTGGCCTGCATGCTGCTCCCGTTTGCGGTCGCGGCGGCGCTGGCCGCGGCGCGCCCCCTGGCGCTGCTCACCCTGGCCGCGCTGCCGCTGGCGCTGGCACCGGTGCGGACGGTCCGCCGCAGCGCGGCCGGCCCCGCGCTGATCGGCGCGCTCGCCATGACCGGCCGCCTCCAGCTCGCGTTCGGCGCGCTGCTCACCGTAGGCCTCGCCGTCCGCTTCTGAAGCCCAACGAATGGCCGCGGCGCCGTGCCAGTCACCCCGGGCCGCAGCCGCCCGGGCACAACCCGCCGCGCTGCCCGCCGCTGACGGTCGGGCAGCGCGTCGCAGCGGGCGTTAGGCCGGCGGTGCCTGCGGGGCCGGCCCGGTGGCTGCGCCGTTGGTTTCCTGGCCAGGGGCCAGTTCGGCCGGCCGGGGGCTGGCCGGGACGGCACCGGCCAGGCCGTCGCCAGCCCGCGCCGCAGGCCCGCCGTCCCCGGCGCGGGCCGCGGGCCCGCCGTCCGGGCTGGGCCCGGCCGCGTCGCCGGCCCCGGAGAAGGCGGTGCTGAGCGTCTTGAGCGCGGTGGTGACCTCGCTGGGGATCACCCAGAACGTGTTGCCCTCTGCCTGCGCCAGCTGCGGCAGCGTCTGCAGGTACTGGTAGGCCAGCACCTTCGGGTCGGCGTCACCCTCGTGGACGGCGCGGAACACGGTGCCGATGGCCTGGCTCTGCCCCTCGGCCCGCAGGATCTGGCTCTGCCGGTCGCCTTCGGCGCGCAGGATGGAACTCTGCTTCTCCCCTTCGGCGGTGAGGATCTTGGCCTGGCGGACGCCCTCGGCGGTGAGCACGGCGGCGCGCTTCTCCCGCTCGGCCCGCATCTGCTTCTCCATCGCATCGATGACGCTCTTCGGCGGGTCGATGGCCTTGATCTCCACCCGGGTGACCCGGAGTCCCCACTTGCCCGACGCGTCGTCAAGCACGCTACGCAGCATCGTGTTGATCTTGTCACGCGAGGTCAGGGTCTCCTCCAGGTCCATGTTCCCGATCACGCTGCGCAGCATGGTCGCGGTGATCTGCTCGATGGCCTGGATGTAGTTGACGATCTCGTAGTCGGCCGCCCGCGGATCGGTGACCTGGAAGAACAGCACCGTGTCGATGCTCACCACCAGGTTGTCCTCGGTGATCACCGGCTGGCCACGGAACGACACGACCTGCTCCCGCAGGTCGATGAGCGGCTTGACCCGGTCCACGATGGGGACGATGAAGTTCATCCCCGGCTCCAGCGTCTTGCGGTACCGGCCGAACCGCTCGACGTTCCGGGCCCGTGCCTGCGGCACGATCCGGACCGTCCTGCCGACCACGAGCAATACGAGAATGACCGCGACAACGGCGGCCACGAGCCCAGCCAGTTCCATGGCTACTCCCGGGGATGTACGAGTGCGGTGGCGCCCTCGATCGCGAAGACGTTGACGGTGGAGCCCGCGGGGATGACCTGGGACTCGTCATAGGAGCGGGCCGACCACACCTCGCCGCCGATGCGGACCTGCCCAGCGTGGTCGGAAACCTCTTCCAGCACCCGGGCCGATCGCCCCACCAGGGCCGAGGCCCCGGTGCGCAGTATCGGCGGCTGCTTGATGTGCCGGAGGGCAATGGGCCGGACCACGCCCAGCCCGGCCGCGGCCGCGACCGCGAACGCCCCGAGCTGGAACGGGAGACCGCCGCCCAGGCCGCCGACCACCGCCGCGACCGCGGCGGCCGCGGCGACCAGGCCGAAGGCCAGGGTCGTCGTCAGCACCTCGGCCACACCCAGCACCGCGGCCAGGACGAGCCAGACAATCCACCACCCCATGGCTACTCCCGGAGCGGGAGCGGCGGCGTGCGCGGCGTGCGCACGCGACCGCTGCCCGGCCCTCTTCCTGACAGTAACCCCGGCAGCGCGCCCCCCGCGAGCGCTGAAGGTCCCCTCCCCCGGTGCGGGAGACCTTCCCGCCCAACGGCCCGGGCCCGGCTGGGTCCCACCGCCCCGGCCCGCGGCCATCCGGCCGATCTCCGGCCTGACGGCCCCGGCCCGCCGGAACCCCCGCCCCCGGGTCCGCAGCCGTCCGGCTGGCCTACCGCCGCGGCACCCGGAACGGGATGATGGTGTGCATTCAACGTCGGAGGAGTTGTCATGACCGGTTCAGCGCAGCCCTCGTACAGTCACGGGACCGCGGCGAAGCCGCTGCTCGGCGAGACCGTCGGCGCGAACCTGCGGCGCATCGCGGCCGAGCACGGCGGCCGGGAGGCGCTGGTGGACGTGCCGTCCGGCCGGCGCTGGACCTACGCGCAGTTCGACGCGGACACCGACACGCTGGCCCGGAGCCTGATCGCGGCGGGGATCGAGGCGGGCGACCGGGTTGGCATCTGGGCGCCCAACTGCCCGGAGTGGGTGCTGCTGCAGTACGCCACGGCCAAGGCGGGCGTGATCCTGGTGAACATCAACCCGGCCTACCGCAGCCACGAAGTGGGCTACGCGCTGCGCCAGTCCGGGGTCACGGTGCTGGTCAGCGCGGAGTCGTTCAAGACCAGCAACTACCGGGCCATGATCGAGGAGGTCAGCCCGGGCCTGCCCGGGCTCAGCCGGGTGATCTACCTGGGCTCGGCCGACTGGGACGAGCTGTTCGTGGCCGGGGCCATGCCGGTGGCCGGCGGGGGCGACCAGTTGGCCGAGCGGGAGGCCGGGCTGTCCTTCGACGACCCGATCAACATCCAGTACACCAGCGGCACGACGGGCTTCCCCAAAGGCGCCACCCTGTCCCACCACAACATCCTGAACAACGGCTTCTTCATCGGCGAGGGCTGCCGCTATACCGCAGCCGACCGGGTGTGCATCCCGGTGCCCTTCTACCACTGCTTCGGCATGGTGCTGGGCAACCTGGCGTGCACCACGCACGGGGCGGCCATCGTCATCCCCGCTCCCGGGTTCGACCCGGCCGCCACCTTGCGGGCCGTGGTGGCGGAACGGTGCACGTCGCTGTACGGGGTGCCGACCATGTTCATCGCGGACCTGGCGCTGCCTGACTTCGCGTCCTATGACCTGTCCACCCTGCGGACCGGGATCATGGCCGGGTCGCCGTGCCCGGTCGAGGTCATGAAGCGGGTGGTCAGCGAGATGCACATGACCGAGGTGACGATCTGCTACGGGATGACCGAGACGTCCCCGGTGTCCGCCCAGACCACGGCGGACGACGACATGGAGCGGCGGGTGGCCACCGTGGGCCGGGTGCACCCGCACCTCGAGGTCAAGGTGATCGACCCGGAAACCGGCCTGGTCGTGCCCCGGGGCACTCCCGGGGAGCTGTGCACCCGCGGCTACTCGGTGATGCTCGGCTACTGGGACGACCCGGAGCAGACCGCGGACGTGATCGACCGGGCCCGCTGGATGCACACCGGCGACCTGGCCGAGATGGACGAGGCGGGGTACCTCAACATCGTCGGCCGGATCAAGGACATGATCATCCGGGGTGGGGAGAACGTGTACCCGCGGGAGATCGAGGAGTTCCTCTACGGCCACCCGGCCATCGAGGACGTGCAGGTGATCGGGGTGCCCGACCTGCGTTACGGCGAGGAGATCTGCGCCTGGGTCAAGCTCCGCCCGGGGCAGTCGCTGACCGAGGAGGAACTGCGGGAGTACTGCCGGGGCCAGATCGCGCATTTCAAGGTCCCCCGGTACCTGAGGATCACCGGCGAATTCCCCATGACGGTGACCGGCAAGGTGCAGAAGTTCAAGATGCGCGAGTCCTCGGTCACCGAACTAAACCTGGACGATGCCGCCGGCACCGAAACCGCCTGAGCTCTCCCGCGGCACCGGGCGCGGTGCCAATCAATCAGCGGTGTGCATTACCTCCCTGTCCGGGGGGGTAATGCACACCGCTGATCGCCTCACCCCCGCCGATAGCACACCGTCGGTGCGTCCTTCCGTGGGTGTCCCGCCCCCGGGCGTTCGCCCGGAGCGGGTGATTACTTTGCGCCGATCGGGCCCGCACAATGCGCCATGGATGCCAGGCTGGAAACCCCGTTCCGCGCTCGGCGCTGGATCGGTGCCGCAGCCAGCCCGCCGCGTCCCGATCAGCGCGGGCTGTTATGTTCGCTGAGCGGCCTCGGGGGCACTAGCAGGACGCAGCACAGCGGTAGGCCCGGGTCCAGGAGGATGATGCCGTGTCGGCGGGACGGTCGGTCCGCGTCAGCCAGTCCCCGGCTGACCAGGTCCCGCCGGGCGGCCAGCCAGCGGGCGGCCAGCCAGCGAAGACCCATGCGGCGGAGCCCGGTCGCCACGGACGCCGGGCCGCTCGCGGGGCTGCCCTGACCGCGATCGCCGCCACCGTCAGCCTGGTGGCCGCCGCCTGCACCGCGGCGGGGCCGGTCCGCCACTCCTCCGGTACGCCGCGGTCGGCGTCGGGGACGGAGCGGCCGGGCCCGGCAGGCCCGGTGCGCCTGGACATCGCCCCGGCGCCCTACCAGCTGCCGGCCGGGGTGTCCCGGGAGGTCGTGCTGGCGCACGGGCCGGACCTGCTGATCGCGGGCGGGCTGACGCCGCAGGCGACCTCCAGTACGGCCGTGAGCCTGCTGGACCCGGTGACCGGCGGCACCGTGACGGCGGGCCGGCTGGCGGCGCCCACGCACGACGCGGCGGGCGCCACCCTCGGCGGGCAGGCTTTCCTGTTCGGCGGCGGGGATAAGGCGAGCGTGGCGACGGTGCAGGCCCTCAGCCGCAGCCACCCCGCGGCCGTGACCAGCCGGCTGCCCGCCGCGCGCAGCGACCTGACCGCGGTGACCGTGGGCCGGACCGCCTACCTGCTCGGCGGTTACGACGGGACCAGTTACGCCGCGTCGGTGCTGGCCACGACCGACGGCCGCCGCTTCCGGACGGCCGCCACCCTGCCGGTTCCGGTGCGCTACCCGGCCGTGGCCGCGCTCGGCCGGCACATCTGGATCTTCGGCGGCCAGACCCCGGCCGGCCTGACCAGCGACATCCAGCGGATCGACCTGCCCGGCCGGGGCCAGGGGCGGGCGCGGGCGGTGGTGGCCGGGCACCTGCCCCGGCCCGCCGCGGCCGGCGCAGCGTTCGCGCTGGACGGCTCGCTGTTCGTGGCTGGGGGCCAGATCAGCGCGCAGGCGCCGGCCGGACAGCGGGCGACCGCCCCGGCCGGCGGCGCGCTGCCGAGCAGCCTCGTGCTCCGCTACCGCCCCGGGCAGCCCGGCACCAGCGTGGCCGGTGCCCTGCCGAACCCGGTGGCGAACGCCGCCACCGCGGTGCTCGGGGACACCGCGTTCGTGGTTGGCGGGGACAACGGGTCGCACGCCGTGCCGTCGGTCACCCTCATCCGGGTAGCCGGCGACCCCGCCGACGCCTCCTCGCCCGCCGACGCCTCCTCGCCCGCCGGGCAGGCGGGCGGGACGTCGGCCGACGCGGCTGAGGGCCCACTGGCGGCCGCCCCGGCGGCGGGCCGCACCGCGGGCCCGGGCGGCGCCGCAGCCACCAGCCCCGTGCTGGCCAGCCAGCCGTGGCTCAGCCCGCCGCCGGGCCCGGGCCACCTGGCCCCGCATTCCGATCCGGCCGTGCTGCCCGGCGACGTCCTGATCGCCGACCACAGGAACAACCGGCTGCTCATCGTGGACCCCCAGGGCCGGGTCCGGTGGCGGTTCCCGGCCCCCGGGGACCTGCCCCGCGGGCAGACCTTCCTGGTCCCGGACGACGCCTTCTTCTCCCCGGACGGCCGTCGGATCATCGCCACCCAGGAGGACGATTCGGTCATCAGCGTGATCGACATCGCCACACACCGGATCGTGTACCGCTACGGCGTGCCCGGACACCCCGGTGCGGGCCCGAACCACCTGTCCAACCCGGACGACGCGATGCTGCTGCCCGGCGGCACGCTGCTCACCGCGGACATCAAGAACTGCCGGGTCCTGCTGATCCGGCCGCCGGCCCACCAGCCACTGCGGGTCATCGGCCAGACCAGCGGGGCGTGCTGGCACAGCCCGCCGCAGCACTGGGGCAGTCCCAATGGCGCCTTCCCGATGACCAACGGGCAGTACCTGGTGACCGAGATCAACGGAGACTGGGCCAACGCGATGAGCCTGTCCGGCCACGTCTCCTGGTCAGCCAACCCGCCCGGCGTCGCCTACCCGTCCGACAGCAACGAGATCGCCCCGGGCCGTTACCTGACCGTGGACTACTCCACGCCCGGCCAGGTGGTGGAGTTCACCGCCAGCGGGCGGCGGCTGTGGCGGTTCGCCGGGCTGAACCACCCGTCGCTGGCGCTTCCGCTGCCCAACGGGGACATCCTGGTCAACGACGACTACAACGACCGGGTGATCGTGATCGACCCGGTCACCAACCGGATCGTCTGGCAGTACGGGCACACCGGCCACCCGGGAACGGGCCCCGGCTTTCTCAACGACCCGGACGGGGTGGATCTCACCCCGCCGGACTCCCTGCTCATGGTGCATGCCGCGACCGTGGGCACCCCCTGACCCGCCGCGTTCAACCGCCGGCCCCCTGACCGCCGCGTCCTGCCGGGCGGCCAGGCGGTGCCAGTCCAGCGCTGTGGGCCGTTGGGCAGCAAGAGGGCCGGGCGAGCGGGGTCAGCGGTAGCCGGGATACAGCTCGCCGGTGGGCACGACATGGACGCCCAGCGGCACCAGCGAGATCGGGATGATCTTGAAGTTGGCCAGCCCGAGCGGGATCCCGATGATCGTGATGCACAGCAAGACCCCGGTGATGAGGTGGCCGATCGCCAGTTCCCAGCCGAGCAGCACGATCCAGATGATGTTCCCGATCAGGGAGCCCAGGCCGGCGCCCGGCCGCCGCTCGATCGTCCGGCCGAACGGCCAGAGTACGTAACCGGCGATCCGGAACGCGGCGATCCCGAACGGGATCGTGACAATTAGGAAGAACAGGGCAAAACACACCAGGCCGGCGATGGCGTAGGCGATCGCCATCCAGAATCCGCACAGCACGAGCCAGATCACGTTCAGGATCGTTCGCATCGCCCGCCCCCCTGGTGGACGTCAAGGCAGGCCGCTCGCCCACCTGCCCGGACAATCCTTACCGTATCTCAAGCTGGCCGAGCAGCGCCCGGGTGGCGTTGGTCACCGCCTCCACCGCTTGGTCGAACGCCTCGGCGTTGTGCCGGGCGGGCCGGCGGAAGCCGCTCACCTTCCGGACGTACTGGAGCGCGGCGGCCCGCATGTCCTCCTCGGTCACCGGCTCGGTGTAGGGCGGGCGCAGGGTCTTGATGCTGCGGCACATGCTGCGACCATACCCGGGGCGGCCGACAGCCGGCCTGGGTCGCCCCCCGGGCTGGCGCAGGTGATCCGCCGGGGAGGGGAGGCCCGCCGCAGGCGGGTCCTCGCCGGGCCGGCGGATGCGCGGGGGGTTCCGGGGGGTCGCCCCCCGGGCTGGCGCAGGTGATCCGCCGGGGAGGGGAGGCCCGCCGCAGGCGGGTCCTCGCCGGGCCGGCGGATGCGCGGGGGGTTCCGGGGGGTCGCCCCCCGGGCTGGCGCAGGTGATCCGCCGGGGAGGGGAGGCCCGCCGCAGGCGGGTCCTCGCCGGGCCGGCGGATGCGCGGGGGGTTCCGGGGGGTCGCCCCCCGGGCTGGCACAGCTCAGGTAAGGCCGAGCAGGGACTCCAGGCCGACCGTCAGGCCGGCCTGGAGCGAGCCGATCCCGCGCACCGCCCGCAGCACGCCCGGCATGAACGAGACCCGGTCCAGCGAGTCGTGCCGGATGGTCAGCGTCTCGCCGTTCCCGCCCAGCAGCACCTCCTGGTGGGCGATCAGGCCGGCCAGCCGGACGGCGTGCACGTGCACGCCGTCCACGACCGCGCCACGGGCGCCGTCCAGCGCGGTGACCGTGGCATCGGGAGACGCGCCCCGGCCGGCCGCCGCACGGGCCGCCGCGACCATGGCGGCGGTCCGCGACGCGGTGCCCGAGGGGGCATCGGCCTTGCCCGCGTGGTGCATTTCGATGATCTCCGCCGAGTCGAAGAACGCCGCCGCCTGGGCCGCGAACCGCATCATCAGCACCGCTCCCACCGAGAAGTTCGGCACGACCAGCACCCGTACCGCCGGGGCGCTCGCCAGCCAGTCCCGGACCTGACCCAGCCGCGCCTCGTCGAACCCGGAGGTGCCGACCACCGTGTCCAGCCCGGCGCCGATGCACCAGCGCAGGTTGTCCAGGACCACGCCGGGGTGGGTGAAGTCCACGACCACCCCGCAGCCGGCCAGCGGCTCCCGCGGATCGCCCTCGTCCACTTCGGCGGCGACCTCGAGGTCATCCGCGGCCGCCACCGCCTGGCGCACCGCCGTGCCCATCCGGCCGCGTGCCCCCAGCACCCCAACCTTGATCATTGTTTCCGCCCGGGGCTAGGAGATCGCGTCCGCGAACGACGCGTGGTCGTCGTACGGCCCGACCACGGCGAGCGCCAGCGGCCGGGTCAGCACGTCGGCGGCCACCGCCCGGATATCGTCGTGGCTGACCGCGGCGACGGCCGCGAGGATCTCGTCCACCGGCTCGAGCCGCGGGTACACCAGCTCCGACTTGCCCAGACGGCTCATCCGCGAGGACGGGTCCTCCAGGCCGAGCACCATCGACCCGCGCAGCTGCCCCTTGCCCCGGTCCAGCTCGGCGTCGCTGAGCCCGGCGGAGACGACCCGGGCCACCTCCTCCCGGCAGATGGCCAGCACTTCGTCGGCCTTGGCGGGCAGGCAGCCGACGTAGATGCCCCACATCCCGGTGTCGGCGTGCTGCGAGGTGAAGCTGTACACCGAGTAGGCCAGCCCCCGCTTCTCCCGCACCTCCTGGAACAGCCGCGACGACATGCCGCCGCCGAGGGCCGCGTTCAGCACGCCGAGCGCGAACCGGCGGTCGTCGGTGCGGTTCAGGCCCTCACAGCCCAGCACCAGGTTGGCCTGCTCGATGCCGCGGGACACCAGCCGGACGCCGTCGTGCGCGCTGTCGGGCCCGGCCCCCGGGCCGCCCAGCCGGGGCGGGGCTGGTGCCCGCTCCCCGGCCAGGTGCGGCCCGAAGGTCCGGCGCACGTGCTCGGTGACCATGTCGTGGTCGACGTTGCCGGAGGCGGCCACGACCAGGTGGTCCGGGGTGTACCGGGCGCGGTAGTGCTCGGTGATCTGCTCCCGGGTGATGCCGTTGATCGAGGCGGTGGTGCCGAGGATGGGACGCCCCAGCGGCGAGTCACCGAACAGCTGCTCGGTGAATGCCTCGTGCACGGTGTCCGTCGGGTCGTCGTCGTTCATCGCGATCTCTTCGAGGATGACGCCGCGCTCGGCGTTGACATCCTTCGGTTCGATCAGCGAGTTCGTGACCATGTCCGACAGCACATCCACGGCCAGCGGCAGGTCCGCGTCGAGTACCCGGGCGTAGTAGCAGGTGTACTCCTTGCCGGTGAACGCGTTCAACTCACCGCCGACGGCGTCCAGGGCGGCCGAGATGTCCAGGGCCGTCCGGGACGGGGTGCCCTTGAAGAGCAGATGTTCCAGGTAGTGGGTGGCCCCGGCGTGGGCCGGGCCCTCGTCCCGGGACCCGACCCCCGCCCAGATGCCGAACGCCGCCGAGCGGACATGCGGCAGTGCCTCGGTGATGACCCGCAGGCCGCCGGGCAGCACGCTGCGCCGGACGGTTCCGCCACCACCAGGTTCGGTCGGCTCCGCCGGTGCTGCCGCCGTGCTCACGAGTCGCGGTGCCTGCGCTCGCGGTGCCGGGTGCGGTGGCTCTCGCCGCCCTGGCCACCCGCGCCGGACCGCGCCCCGCCCTCGCCCGACTGCTCCTGGGGCGGGCCGTCCGCCCCGGAGCCGCCCGCCGGGGCGCTGCCGTTGCCGCCGGAGGCGGCGGCCGCCGCCTCCCGCTCCACGACCTCCACGGGGGCGAGCGACAGCTTGCCCCGGTCGTCGATCTCACGGATCTCGACCTGGATCTTGTCCCCGACCTTCACGACGTCATCGACGTTCTCGATCCGCGCCCCGCCGTGCAGCTTGCGCAGCTGGGTGATGTGCAGCAGGCCGTCCCTGCCGGGCAGCAGCGAGATGAACGCGCCGAACGTGGTCGTCTTCACGACGGTGCCCAGGAAGCGCTCGCCCACCTCCGGCATGTGCGGGTTGGCGATCGCGTTGATCGTGGTCCGGGCGGCCTCGGCCGACGGGCCGTCGGTGGCACCGATGTAGATCGTGCCATCGTCCTCGATGGTGATCTCCGCGCCCGTGTCGTCCTGGATCGAGTTGATCATCTTGCCCTTGGGGCCGATGACCTCACCGATCTTGTCCACCGGCACCTTGATCGTGATGATCCGCGGCGCGTACGGGCTCATCTCGGCCGGCTCATCGATGGCCTCGCGCATGACCTCCAGGATCGTCAGCCGGGCCCCGCGGGCCTGGCGCAGCGCGGCGCCCAGCACCGAAGCCGGGATCCCGTCCAGCTTGGTGTCCAGCTGGAGCGCGGTGATGATGTCCGTGGTCCCGGCCACCTTGAAGTCCATGTCGCCGAACGCGTCCTCGGCGCCCAGGATGTCGGTCAGCGTGACGTACTCGCCGCCCTCGTGGATCAGCCCCATGGCGATGCCGGAGACCATGTCCTTGACCGGCACGCCCGCGCTCAGCAGGGACATCGTGGAGGCGCAGACCGAGCCCATCGAGGTCGAGCCGTTCGAGCCGACCGCCTCGGACACCTGCCGGATCGCGTACGGGAACTCCTCCCGGGTGGGCAGCACCGGCAGCAGCGCCCGCTCGGCGAGCGCCCCGTGGCCGATCTCGCGGCGCTTGGGCGAGCCGACCCGGCCGGTCTCCCCGGTGGAGTACGGCGGCATGTTGTAGTTGTGCATGTAGCGCTTGGTGCGGTCAGGGTTGAGCGTGTCGAGCATCTGCTCCATGCGCAGCATGTTCAGCGTGGTCACGCCGAGGATCTGCGTCTCGCCGCGCTCGAACAGCGCCGAGCCGTGCACCCGAGGCAGCACGTGCGCCTCGGCGGACAGCCGCCGGATGTCGGTCAGCCCCCGGCCGTCGATGCGCACCCCGTCGCGGATGATCCGCTCCCGGACCAGCTTCTTGGTGAGCGCGCGGAACGCCGCGCTGATCTCCTTTTCCCGGCCCTCGAACTGGGTGGAGAGCTTCTCGATGGCCAGCGCCTTGACCCGGTCGGTCTCGGCCTCCCGCTCCTGCTTGCCGGCGATGGTGAGCACCCGGGCCAGTTCGGTGGAGACCGCCTCGGCCACCGCGTCGTAGGTGTCCGGCTGGTAGTCCGTGAAAACGGGGAACTCGCCCGTGGGCTTGGCCGCCTGGTCGGCGACCTGCTGCTGCGCCTCGCACAGGATCTTCAGGAACGGCTTGGCCGCCTCCAGCCCGTCCGGCACCGTCTCCTCGGTGGGCGCGACCGCGCCGCTGGAGGAGTCGGCCAGCAGGCCCAGCGTGCCGGTGGTGGACTCCGCCTCGACCATCATGATCGCGACGTCACCGTCCGGCAGCATCCGGCCCGCGACCACCATGTCGAAGGTGGCCTCGCTGAGCTGCTCGTGGGTGGGGAAGGCGACCCACTGGCCCTTGATCAGGGCGACCCGCACGCCGGCGATCGGCCCCGAGAAGGGCAGCCCGGCCAGCATGGTGGACAGGGACGCGGCGTTGATGGCGACCACGTCGTAGAGGTGCTCCGGGTTGAGCGCCAGGATCGTCTCGACGACCTGCACCTCGTTGCGCAGCCCCTTGACGAACGAGGGGCGCAGCGGCCGGTCGATCAGCCGGCAGGTGAGGATCGCGTCCTCGGACGGACGGCCTTCCCGGCGGAAGAACGAACCGGGAATCCGGCCCAGCGCGTACATCCGCTCCTCGACATCCACGGTGAGCGGGAAGAAGTCCAGCCCCTCCTTGGGGTGCTTGCCCGCCGTGGTCGCGGACAGGATGACCGTGTCGTCGTCCAGCGTCGCGGTGGCTGAGCCAGCGGCCAGCCGGGCGAGCCGGCCGGTCTCGAACTTGATCGTATGGGTGCCGAAGGATCCGTTGTCGATGACGGCTTCGGCGGTATACACACCCTCCACGGGTGAGACCTCCTTGACTGAGGTCCCGCGCTGCCCGCCCGCGGTGGCGCGCCGGCTCTGCCCGGATGCCCGGTGCTGCCTGGCTGGGCGGTCTCGCCCGGCCAGGTAGCCCGGCTATCGGCGGAGCCAGCGGCCGGCCCGGTCTTCGATCGAAGCCCTCGGCCCGGTCTGCCCCCTGACGGTACGCATCCGGCCCGAGAACCACTACCGAGGACCGGTCCTGGCGCTGTGAGCGCCCCGGGGATCGGGCCGCGGGAATGCTGTTCTGGGTTGTCCGGGCCTTACCTGCGCAGGCCCAGCTTGCTGATGAGCGCACGATAGCGCTCGATGTCGGTGCGGGCCAGATACTGCAGCAGGCGGCGGCGCCGCCCCACCAGCAGCAGCAGGCCGCGACGGCTGTGGTGATCGTGCTTGTGCACCTTGAGGTGCTCGGTCAGGTCGTTGATCCGGCGGGTCAGCAGTGCGACCTGGACTTCCGGCGAACCGGTGTCACCCTCATTGGTCGCGTTGTCCGCGATGATCTCCTTCTTGACCCCTGTGTCCAGCGGCACGTGGCATCCCTGTCTTCGTGTCATGTGATCGGGAGGGGGTCAGCCGGCCCGCGCTGCGGGCAGTGCTGGACACCCCGGCCAGCCGCTTGAGGGTGCAGCTGACCCTGGCCGGAACACGCCGGCCACTACCTAAAGATATCACGGTGACCAGAAGGTCATGACCCAGCGCGGGCAGCGCGCGACCCGCGGGCAGCGCGCGACCCGCGGGCCAGGACGTTCCGCCCGACCTTGGTCCCTACGCCCGGACGGCGCCAGCGACGACAGTGACGGTAGGTGCTTCTTGCGGGCGGCGATGCCGTGCCCGGAAGCCTGCCCGCCAGCCGGCGGGCAGCGCGGAGAGGAGCAGGGATATGAGGTACGCAGCACCAGGGACAGCCGACAGCACGGTCACTGTCCAGCCACGATACGACAATTTCATCGGCGGCAAGTGGATGGCGCCGATCAGCGGGAAATACCGGGTCAACCTGTGCCCGGCCACGGCGCAGCCGATCTGTGAGGTGGCCGAGTTGACCCCGGAGGACATTGAGCACGCGCTCGACGCCGCGCACGCGGCCGCCCCGGAGTGGGGCGAGAGGTCGCCCGCCCAGCGCGCCGAGGTGCTGAACGCGGTGGCCGACGCCATCGACGCCCACCGCGAGATGCTCGCGATCACCGAGAGCTGGGAGAACGGCAAGCCGGTGCGGGAGACGCTGGCCGCCGACATCCCGCTGGCGGCCGACCACTTCCGCTACTTCGCGGCGGCCGTCCGCGCCCAGGAGAGCCGGATCACCGAGATCGACGCCCAGACCATCGCCTACCACTTCCACGAGCCGCTGGGTGTGGTCGGCCAGATCATCCCGTTCAACTTCCCGCTGCTGATGGCGGCGTGGAAGCTGGCGCCGGCGCTGGCGGCGGGCAACGCGACGGTCATCAAGCCGGCCTCGCCCACGCCCTGGTCGATCCTCAAGCTGGCCGAGGTGATCGGCGACATCATCCCGCCGGGCGTGCTCAACATCGTCACCGGCCCGGGCGGGGAGATCGGCAAGGCGCTGGCCAGCAACCCGCGGATCGCCAAGGTGGCCTTCACCGGGGAGACCATCACCGGGCGGCTGATCATGCAGTACGCCGCGCAGAACCTGATCCCGGTCACGCTGGAACTGGGCGGCAAGTCGCCGAACATCTTCTTCCCCGACGTGCTGGCGGCTGACGACGAGTTCCTGGACAAGGCCGTCGAGGGGCTGGTGCTGTACGCGTTCAACAAGGGTGAGGTGTGCACCTGCCCGTCCCGGGCGCTGATCGCCGAGGACATCTACCACGAGTTCATGGCGCGCTGCCTGGACCGGATCGGGCGGATCCGGCAGGGCAACCCGCTGGACACCGGGACGATGATCGGCCCGCAGGTGTCCGCGCAGCAACTGGAGAAGATCAGCTCCTACGTGGACATCGGCCGGAACGAGGGCGCCGAGGTGCTGATCGGCGGCCGCCGCGCGGCCATGGGCGGCGAGTTCGCGGACGGCTACTTCTACGAGCCGACCGTGCTCAAGGGACACAACAAGATGCGGGTCTTCCAGGAGGAGATCTTCGGCCCGGTGCTGGCCGTGACCACCTTCAAGGACGAGGCCGAGGCCATCGAGATCGCCAACGACACGCTCTACGGTCTCGGGGCCGGCGTGTGGACGCGCGACGGCAACCGGGCCTTCCGGGTCGGCAAGGCGATCAAGGCGGGCCGCGTCTGGACGAATTGCTACCACCAGTACCCGGCCGGGGCGGCGTTCGGCGGGTACAAGATCTCGGGCATCGGGCGGGAGACCCACCAGATGATGCTCGAGCACTACAGCCAGACCAAGAACCTGCTCGTCAGCTACGACCCGAAGCCAATGGGCCTGTTCTGAGCTGGTAGCCATGACCGGACCCGAGCACATCCACCGGGTCACCGCGACCCTCGCGGCGCGGCGGGCCATCGCTGGCCTGCGCGCCCGCGGGGGGGCGGTCATGTTTGTGCAATCCGCGGGGTGCTGCGGGGGCAGCGCGCCGATGTGCTTCCGCCGTGGCGAGTTCCTGCTCGGCCGCAGCGACGTGCTGCTCGGCGAGGTAGAGGGCTGCCCGTTCTACATCGACCGGCAGCTGGATGACGCGTGGGGCCGCCCCCGACTGGTCCTGGACGTGGCGCCGGGCTTCGCCGAAGGCTTTTCCCTGCCGGCCGGAGCCGGCCGGCATTTCGTGGTCCGGACCGTACCCGGACCCGGTTCCCGGAGGAGGAAATGATCATGACTACACGCCCGGAATTCGGTGAGCTCGGCCTGGGCACCGGCCCGCGGGCCCGGTTGCGGCGCATCCTGTTCCAGCACGGGCTGCGTAACGGCACCGCCCTCTTCCTCCCGTATGACCAGGGCCTGGAGCATGGGCCACGGGACTTCTTCGCCAACCCAGCGGCCACCGACCCGCGTTACATCATCACGCTGGCGCTGGAGGGCGGGTTCAACGGGATCGCGATCCAGATCGGCCTGGCCGAGAAGTTCTACTGGGAATACGCCGGCGAAGTACCCCTGGTGCTGAAGCTCAACGGCAAGACCGACATCCCGCCGGACGCCGACGCGCTGTCGCCGGTGCACGCCAGCGTCGCGGACGCGGTCCGGCTCGGCGCGGACGCGGTCGGCTACACGATGTACGTGGGAACTCCGGCGGCCGAGGCCGATTTCGCCCAGTACCGGCGGATCCGCGAGGACGCCGCGCGGCTCGGGATGCCGCTGATCGTCTGGGCCTATCCGCGCGGCTCGGCCATCGAGGCCAAGGGCGGCAAGGACTCCTTCTACGCGGTTGACTACGCCGCCCGGGTGGCCAGTGAGCTCGGCGCCGACGTGGTCAAGGTCAACTTCCCGCACCCGGAGAAGCGGGCCGGGGTCAAGGAGGCCTACCAGGGCGAGTTCAGCCCGCAGCGGGCGATCGACGCCGTGGTCCGGTCGGCCGGCCGGACGCTGCTCCTGGTGTCCGGCGGGGAGCGGGCCGGCGACGAGGCCATGCTGGAGAAGGCCCGGATGGCCATGGAGGCCGGCGCGACCGGGCTCATCTTCGGCCGCAATGTCTGGCAGCGGGAGCACGACGAGTCGCTGCGGTTCGCCGCCCGGTTGCAGGAAGTCCTGGCCAAGTACCCGTCCACCGCCCGCTGATCTGATAGCCGGCGTGACCGCCTTGGCCGGGTCCGGCGGTCACGCCGACCTGGGTGGCAGCCGTTCGAGTATCTCGTTGAGCAGCACCGTGTGCTGATTCAGCGTCTGGGTGTGCTGGCCCAGGATCCGCGTGTGCTGGTCGAGCGTCTGGGTGTGCTGGCCCAGGATCCGCGTGTGGTCAGCGACATCAGCCGGGCCGGCCGACATTCCGCGGCGCGCCGGGCCGGGCCGGCGGCCGGGCGGGCAGGGCCGCCGGAGCCGCTCATACGGCGCTCCCGACCTGCTCGCGGGCCTGGTCCACGTCCCGGCGCATCTGGTCGATCAGCGCGTCGGCCGAGTCGAACCGGACCTGGCCACGCAGTCGGTCGCTGAAGTCCACGGCCATGTGCCGCCCGTACAGGTCGAGGTCGTCCCGGTCCAGCGCGTAGGCCTCCACCGTCCGGTGCTGGCCGTCGAACGTCGGGTTGCTGCCGACGGAGATCGCGGCGGGCCAGCGCTGTTCTTCCTGGCCGTCGTCGTCCAGCTGGATCAGCCAGCCCGCGTACACCCCATCGGCGGGCACCGCCATGTGCGGGACCGTCTCCAGGTTGGCGGTGGGGAAGCCGAGGGCCCGCCCCCGCTGGTGACCGCGCACCACGACGCCCTCCACCCGGTGCGGGCGGCCCAGGTCGTGGGCGGCACCGGCCACGTCACCCTCGTTGAGCATGGTTCTGATCTCCGTGGACGAGATGGTCATGCCGTGCTCGGCCAGCAGCGGCACGCCTTCGGCGCCGAAATCGTACTTCGCACCCAGCTCGGCCAGCAGCGCGACGTCACCGGCGGCGCGGTGGCCGAACCGGAAGTTCTCCCCAACCACCACCCAGCGGGCGTGCAGCCGGTCGACCAGCACTGCCCGGACGAAATCGTCCGGGCTGAGCTGGGAGAACTCCACGGTGAAGGGCAGCACGCACACCGCGTCGCTGCCCGCCGCGGCCAGCAACTGGACCCGGTGCCGGACGGTGCACAGCAGCGGGGGATGCGAGCCGGGGCGGATCACCTCGGCCGGATGCGGATCGAAGGTGATGACCACGACGGGCAGTTCCAGCCGTGCCGCGACCTCGGTCGCCCGGGCCACGATGCGCTGGTGCCCCCGGTGCACCCCGTCGAACACGCCGACGGTCACCACGGAAGAGCCCCAGTCCCCCGGCACGTCGTCCAGGCCCTGCCAGCGCTGCACGGTGCTGCTCCTTCGGTCGCTCATCACGGTCGGCGCCGGCCGCGTCGCCAGGTCAAGCCTGCCACGCCTGGGCGGCGGCCGGGCGTGGCGAGCCCGCGCGCCGCTCCCGCACGGCGGCGGCCAGCCCGCGCAGCACCGCCGCCGTGGTCTCGATGTCCAGGCAGGCGTCGGTGACGCTCTGCCCGTACTGCAGGCGGGCCGGGTCACCCGGCTCCTGCCGCCCGGCTTGCAGGAAGCTTTCCAGCATCACGCCGACGATGCCGGGCTCGCCGCTGATCTGGCCGGCCAGCGCACCGGCCACCGCGGGCTGCCGCCGGTAATCCTTGCCGCTGTTCCCATGGCTGGCGTCCACCATCACGCGGCGGGCCAGCCCGGCCGCAGCGATCAGCTCGAGCGCCCCGCCGACCTGGTCAGGCCCGTAGTTCGGCCCGGACCGGCCGCCGCGCAGGATCACGTGGCAGTCCGGGTTGCCGGCGGTGGTCACCACGGCCGCGGCGCCGGCCCGGGTTACCCCGAAGAAGGTATGCCCGGACGCGGCCGCCCGGCAGGCGTCCACCGCCACGCCGACGTCCCCGTCCGTGCCGTTCTTGAAGCCGACCGGCATGGACAGGCCCGACGCGAGCTGCCGGTGTACCTGGCTCTCCGTGGTACGGGCGCCGATCGCCCCCCAGGCGACGGCGTCCGCGATGTACTGGGGAGTGATCGGATCCAGCCATTCGCAGCCGACCGGCAGGCCCAGCCTGGTCACATCGAGCAGGAAGCGCCGGGCCAGCCGCAGGCCCCGGTGCACGTCATGGGTGCCGTCCATGCCCGGATCGTTGATCAGGCCCTTCCAGCCGGTGACCGTCCGCGGTTTTTCGAAGTAGACCCGCATCACGATCAGCAGCTCCGTGCTCAGCGCGTCGCGCAGCGCGGCCAGCCGGCGGGCGTAGTCCAGTCCCGCCGCCGGGTCATGGACCGAGCACGGCCCGGCCACCACCAGCAGCCGGTCATCCTCGCCGTCCAGCACCGCGCGCACCTCCGCCCGGGCCTTGGCGACCTGGTCGGCCGCCGCCGCGGCCAGCGGTAGTTCCTCCAGCAACGCCGCGGGCGAGAGCAACGGCTCATAGCCCAGGATGCGGGTATCGCTGGTGTGCGGCATCAGCTGCCTCCTCGTGGTGGGCGTCGCCTGCGTTCCATGGCCGCGGGATCCCCTGCCATTCTGCCGGACCACGCTGAGTGACCGGGGCTTCCGCACCAGCGGGTGGTCAGGGCACGAACACGGCGAGCGGGCGGGCCTGCTCCCCCTGCTCCTCGACCAGCGCGATCAGCGTGCCGTCCGGGCCGAAGGCGGCCACCGGGCCGGCCTGCCCGCCCTGCGCCCGGAGCCGCCCGCCATGAGACAGCGCGCGGGCCTCGTCCGGGGTGAGCTGCCGGGCGGGAAACGCGGCCGCGGCCGCCTCCGCCAGCGGCAGCACGGGCAGCGCCCCCGGGCCGCCGGCCTCGGCCGCGCGGGCCAGCTCGTCGAGGGGCTGGGCGGCGGACAGGTCGTAGGGGCCCACCCGGGTCCGCCGCAGCCGGGTGAGGTGGCCGCCGACCCCCAGGGCCTGTCCCATGTCCCGGGCCAGCGCCCGGATGTAGGTCCCGCTGGAGCAGCGCACCTGGGCGTCCACGTCGAGCAGGTCGCCGGCGGCCCGCAGCGGCCCCACGGTGAACGACCCGACGGTCACCGGGCGGGGCCTCAGCACCGGTGGCGCGCCCTCGCGGGCCAGCTGATAGGACCGCCGGCCGCCCACCTTGATCGCGCTGACCGCCGGCGGCACCTGCTCGATCGGCCCGGTCAGGGTGGCCGCGGCGGCCTGCACCGCGGCGGCGGTCAGCCCGCCGGCCGGGGCGCCCCCCGTCACCGTGCCCTCCGCGTCACCGGTGTCGGTGGCCTGCCCGAGCCGGATCGTGGCCTGGTACTCCTTCTCGGTGAGGGTGAGGTGGCCGAGCAGCCGGGTGGCCTTCCCCAGCCCGATGACCAGCACCCCGGTCGCCATCGGGTCGAGCGTCCCGGCGTGCCCGACCCGCCGGGTGCCGGCCAGGCGGCGGATCCTCGCCACCACGTCGTGCGATGTCAGGCCCGCGGGCTTGTCGACGACGAGCAGCCCCTCCCCCACGGCGCGCGGATCGCGGCGGCTGGCCGCCGCTCGGCGCGAAGCGGCGATCGGGGGGTTCCGGGCGGGCGTCCCCCCGGGCTCACCGGCCACGGGCTAGCCCACGGCCAACTGCTCGCGCAGCCGCGCCATCGTCTCGTCGGCGGACG
Organism: uncultured Actinomycetes bacterium; assembly: GCA_963837515.1. Taxonomy (GTDB): domain Bacteria; phylum Actinomycetota; class Actinomycetes; order Streptosporangiales; family Streptosporangiaceae; genus RYN-230. Next base: position 111,268 of record CAWINT010000001.1, on the reverse strand, counting down.
CGCTGCCGGTGAACCCGGCGGCGTTGCGGTGCCCGCCACCACCGAGCCGGGCACACGCCCGGCCCACGTCCACCTTCTCCCGCGACCGCGCGGACACCTGCCACAGCCCGTCGTCGGTCTGCTTGAGGACCACCGCGACGTCCGCTTCCTCGGTCCGCCGCACCACGTCGATGACCGGCTCCACGGCGTCCAGGCTCACCCCGTGGGCCGCGCGGTCGGCCGCGCTCACCGTGGTCCACACCAGGCCCTGCCCGCCGGCGGCGCCGGTTTCCAGCACGGCGCGCGCCAGCACGTCGGCCAGGAGACCCAGATAACCGAACGGAGCGCTGTCCCACAACTGCCTCCCCACCGCGCCCGGTTCGATCCCGGTGGCCAGCAACCTGGCCGCCACCTGATGGACCGCGGGGGTGGTGGTGGCGAACTTGAACGAGCCGGTGTCGGTGACCAGCCCGGCGTACAGCCCGAGCGCGGCGTCCCGGGTGAGCTCGGCGCCGAGCGCGCCGATCAGGTCGAGGACCAGGACGGCGGTGGCCGCGGCGCCCGGGTCGACCAGGTTGACGTGGCCGAACCGGGTGTTAGAGGCGTGGTGGTCGATGACGATGAGATGCCCGGCCCGCGCCGCGGGGCCGGCCAGCATCCCGAGCCGGTCGATGCTGCCCGCGTCGAAGGTGATCATTAGCTCGGGACGGCCGGGGTAGTCGCCGGGCGGGCTGAGCAGGTCCAGGCCGGGGAGGAAGCGGAGGATCTCCGGGACCTCGAACGGCTGGTCGCCGAATGAGGCGGTAACCCGCCGCGGCCCGCACCGTGACCCGCGCAGGGCGTGCGCCAGGGCCAGCATGGACCCCAGGGCGTCAGCGTCCGGCCGGACGTGGCAGGCGAGGCAGACCTCCTCGGCCCCGTTGATCAGGTCGACTGCGCGGGCCTGGGCGGCGGGCAGGTCGGCGGGCTCGTCGGCGGGGTCGTCGGCGGCGGGCGATGGGGCAGTCACGGAGGCGAGTATCCCGCGTCGTGATCATCGGTGCCGGCGGTTCCCCCGGACGGATCCCGGTAGGGGTCGGGATCGCCGGCTGGCACCGCCCCCTCCCGCACGCTGGCCAGCCGGGCGTCCGCCTCGCGCGCCCTGGCTACCAGGTCCTCCAGGTGCCGGGCACCTTCGGGCAGCGTGTCCCGGACGAACGTGATGGAGGGAGTGTGCTTGAGGCCGGTCTGGCGGCCGACCTCAGACCTGATCACCCCGGTCGCGCTGGCCAGGGCCACAGCGCTCGCCGCCTGTTCCTCCGCCGACCCGTAAACGGTGTAGAAGACCGTCGCCTCGCGGAGGTCACCGGTCAGCCGGGCCTCGGTCACCGTGACGAAGCCGAGCCGCGGGTCCTTGATCCGCCGCTCCAGCATCTCCGCCACGATCTGCGCGATCCGGTCGGCGAGCTTCCGCGCCCGTTGGTCCATGGGTCGCTCACTCCTCCTCGGTCAGCAGCCGCTGCCGCGCGGACAGCAACTCGATATCGGGCCGCGCCGCCACCAGGCGCTCGCAGGCGTCGAGCACCTCGGTGGCGTGGGCGGCGGTCGAGGAGACGACCGCCACCCCGATCTCCGCCCGGCGGTGCAGATCCGTGTACCCGGTCTCAGCCACCGAAACGCCCGGATGACGGCGGCGGACCTCAGCGATCACAGAGGCTACCGCCGACCGCTTCTGCTTCAGTGACCGGACGTCGCCGAGCAGCACATCCAGGGTCAGTGCGCCCAGGTACACGTGGCCCTCCCCGGCTGCGGCCGGCGCCGCCGGCCGCAGCACGGGGGTGCCCAGACTGACCCGCGCACTACTCCCGCGGCTTCTCCCGCATCTCGAAGGTCTCGATCGTGTCGCCGACCCGGATGTCGTTGTAGCCGACGCCGATGCCGCACTCGTAGCCTTCGCGGACCTCCGTCACGTCGTCCTTGAACCGGCGCAGCGACTCGACCGTCAGGTTGTCCGAGATCACCACGCCGTCGCGGATCAAACGCGCCTTGCTGCTGCGGGTGATGGTGCCGGAGCGGACCAGGCAGCCCGCCACGTTGCCGACCCGCGGCACCCGGAAGACCTCGCGGACCTCCGCCGTACCCAGCTGCGCTTCCACGAACTCGGGCTTGAGCATGCCCTTGAGCGCCGCCTCGATCTCCTCGATCGCCTGGTAGATGACCGAGTAGTAGCGGATGTCCACGCCTTCGCGCTGGGCCAGCTCGCCGGCCCGGCCCGCCGGGCGGACATTGAACCCGACGATCACCGCCTCGGAGGCGATGGCCAGGTTCACGTCGTCCTGGGTGATGGCGCCGACGCCGCGGCCGATGACCCGCAGGCTCACCTCCTCGCCCACATCGATCTTGAGCAGCGCGTCCTCCAGGGCCTCCACCGAGCCGGACACGTCACCCTTGATGATGAGCAGCAGCTCTTCCCGCTCCCCGGACTTGAGCGCCGATTCCAGATCCTCCAGGGTGACCCGCGGCCGCCGCTGGGCGAACATGGCGTTGCGCTCCCGGGCTTCGCGGCGCTCGGCGATCTGCCGGGCCACCCGGTCGTCCCCGACCACCAGGAAGCTGTCCCCGGCGTCCGGCACGGCGGTGAGGCCGAGCACCTGGACCGGGCGCGATGGTGGCGCGTCCGGCACCGGGGAACCGTTGTCATCGAGCAGCGCCCGGACCCGGCCGAACGCCTCGCCGGCCACGATCGAGTCGCCGACATGCAGCGTGCCGCGCTGGACCAGCACGGTGGCCACCGGGCCGCGGCCACGGTCCAGGTGGGCCTCGATGGCCACGCCCTGACCGGGCTGCTCCGGGTTGGCCCGCAGGTCCAGCTCGGCGTCCGCGGTCAGGACGATGGCCTCGAGCAGCTCATCGATGCCGATCCGTTCGCGTGCGGACACGTCCACGAACAGCGTGGTACCACCGAACTCCTCCGCGACCAGGCCGTACTCGGTGAGCTGGGAGCGCACCCGGGCCGGGTCCGCGCCCTCCTTGTCGATCTTGTTCACCGCGACCACGATCGGCACGCCGGCCGCCTGGGCGTGGTTGAGCGCCTCGGTGGTCTGCGGCTTCACGCCGTCGTCAGCGGCGACCACGAGCACCACCAGGTCGGTGGTTTCGGCACCGCGGGCCCGCATGGCGGTGAACGCCTCGTGACCGGGGGTGTCGATGAAGGTGATCTTCCGCTCCTGGCTGTCCACCTCGGTGGTGACCTGGTAGGCACCGATGTGCTGGGTGATGCCGCCGGCTTCCCGGGCCGCCACGTTGGTGTGCCTGATCGCATCGAGGAGCTTGGTCTTGCCGTGATCGACGTGACCCATGACGGTGACCACCGGCGGCCGGGCGACGAGCGCCTCCTCACCGCCTTCGTCCTCACCGAACTCGATGTCGAACGACTCCAGCAGCTCCCGGTCCTCTTCCTCGGGCGAGACGACCTGAACGTTGTAGTTCAGCTCGGCCCCGAGCAGCTGCAGCGTCTCGTCGTTCACCGACTGGGTGGCGGTGACCATCTCACCGAGGTGGAACATCACCTGGACCAGCGAGGCCGGGTTAACCCCGATCTTGTCGGCGAAGTCGCTCAGCGACGCGCCGCGGGACAGCCGGATGGCCTGGCCGTTGCCGCGCGGGATGGACACCCCGCCGATCGACGGCGCCTGCATGTTGTCGAACTCCTGGCGGCGCGCCTTGCGTGACTTCCGGGCGCGCGACGGCCGGCCGCCGGGGCGCCCGAACGCGCCCTGGGTGCCACTACGGCCGCGGCCACCGCCGCCACCGGGACGGCCACCGGTCATCCCGGGACGCGGGCCCGCGCCACCGCCACCACCGCCGGGGCGGGGCGCGCCCGTGCCCGGACCGCCACGGCCGCCACCAGGACGGCCACCGGTCCCGGTCCCCGGCCCACCACGGCCGGGACCACCGGGCCCCCCGCCCGCCCGGGGCGGGCGGGGCGGCATGTTGCTGGGGCTGGGCCGCGGCCCACCGGGCCGGGCCATGTCCGCCGGGCTGGGCCGCCCACCGGGCCGCGGGCCGCCACCGGGGCGCGGCGCCCCGGGCCGCGGGCCGCCAGGCCCGGCCGAGCCGGGGCCGGCCGGGCCGCCTGGGCCCGGCTGGCCCGGGCGTGGCGCGCCACGCTGGGCTGAGCCCATGCCGGAGGCCACCGGAGCGTACGGGTTGTTGCCGGGGCGCGGACCGGGCCGCGGGCCGGAACGGCCCCCGGGCCGGGGCGCCGCGGGCCGCGGGCCGGACTGCCCGGCGCCGCGCTGCCCGCCGGCGCCACCCTGCCCACCGGAGGCGGGGCGCGGGGCGGCCGGCCGCGGGCCGGGCACCGGGCCGCGGCCGGGCGCGGCCGGGCCGGGCGCACCCTGGGTCGGGACCGGCGGGACCGGCGGCGGTGGTGATGCGGCTGGGGTGCCCGGCGCGGCGGCGGCCGGCCGGACGGCGTCGCCGCCGGACGGGGCCGTCGGCGGGGACGCCGCGGCGCCACCGGACGGGGCCTGCGGCCGGATGCCCGCCGGGCCCGGTGCGGCTGAGGCCGCACCCGGTGCGCCGCCGGAACCGGCCGCTGGCGCAGGCGCCTGCGGCCGGGCGGGCCCGGGCCGCGGCGCGGCCGGGCGTCCGCCGTTGCCGTCCGCGCCCCGGCTGCCATCGGCACCCGGGCCACGGCCGACCGGCGCCGACTGGCCCTGCGGTCTCCTGCCCTGCGTCTTGGGGCTCTGGGCGGTAAACGAATCCCTGAGCCTGCGAACTACTGGCGCCTCGATCGTGGAGGACGCCGAACGGACGAACTCGCCCATTTCCTGGAGCTTGGCCATCACGGCCTTGCTCTCTACCCCGAACTCCTTCGCGAGTTCGTATACCCGGACCTTCGCCACTGCGCTCCCTCTGTCGGCCCGGCTCCGCCCCGGGCCATCGTGGCCGGTCCGGTGCAGCGTGCTCCGGCCGACCTCAGTTTTTGGTTCTCATCGCCGCGTTCTCATCGCGCGCTCATCACAACTGATCCCGCTTTCCCGGCACTGCTGCCGTTCCGCTGCGACCCCGCCCACCCGGGCGAGCCGGGCTGGCTCGCCTGCGCCGGGCCGGTCCGGGCGCTGGGCGCCCTCACGACCCGACTTCGCCCTGCCCAGCCAGGTAGCCCGCGAGCTGGCCGGTACCAAGCGGTCCCGGTGCCCGCAGCGCCCGCGGGAGTACCCGGCGGCGCTGCGCCAACTCGAAGCATTCCTGGCTGGAGTGCAGGTACGCGCCCCGGCCGGGCAGCCGCGCCTGAGGGTCAGGGACAACGTCGCCCCTAATCGCCACCAGGCGCAGCAAGTCAGACTTAACGCCACGAACTCTGCAGCCTACACACGTGCGGACCGGTAGTACGGACCGCCCAGGCTGCCGGGGCCGCGCCGCCACTGTCACCGAACAGCTTACCTCGCCGGCGCGTCGGCAACACCGCGCCCAGTTCCCGGTGCCCCGCCGGCCTCCCGGTCCGGCTCCGGCTCAGGTCCGCCGGCCGGGTTGTCCGGCTGGATGTCGATCTTCCAGCCGGTGAGCCGGGCCGCCAGCCGGGCGTTCTGCCCCTCTTTGCCGATGGCCAGCGACTGCTGGTAGTCGGGCACGATGACCTGGGCGATCCTGGCCTGCGGGTTGACCACGTGCACGCGCACCACCCGCGCCGGGGACAGCGCGTTCGCCACGAACTGCGCCGGCTCGTCGGAGTAGTCGACGATGTCGATCTTCTCTCCGTGCAACTCGGTCATAACGTTGCGCACCCGGCTGCCCATCGGGCCGATGCAGGCGCCCTTGGCATTCACGCCGGGCTGATGCGAGCTGACCGCGATCTTCGTCCGGTGTCCCGCCTCCCGGGCGATGGCGACGATCTCCACCCCGCCGGCGGCGATCTCCGGCACCTCCAGGGCGAACAACTTCTTCACCAGGTTGGGATGGGTTCGCGAGAGGGTGATGGACGGGCCCCGGTAGCCCTTGCGGACGTGCAGCACGTAGCAGCGGATCCGTTCCCCGTGCGCGTAGCGCTCGCCCGGCACCTGCTCGGTCGGCGGCAGAATGGCCTCGATCTTGCCCAGGTCCACCAGCACGGCCCGGGGGTCCTTGCCCTGCTGGATCACGCCCGCCACGATGTCGCCCTCGCGGCCCGCGTACTCACCGAAAGTGAGTTCGTCCTCCGCATCACGCAGCCGCTGCAGGATCACCTGGCGGGCGGTTGTGGCCGCGATCCGCCCGAACCCGGCCGGAGTGTCGTCATACTCATGGACCGGGCCCCCCTCCTCGCCACCCTCCTGGGCCCACACCGTGACATGGCCGGTCCGCCGGTCGATCTCGACCCGGGCGGACGGGGCCGCGCCCTCCGTCTTGTGGTAGGCGACCAGCAGGGCATCCTCGATGGCCTTGATGGCCAGGTCCATCGAGATGTCCTTCTCGCTCTCGAGGCTGCGCAGGGCGCTCAAGTCAATGTCCATCTGGCTCCCCCTCGTCCCCGGCCGCCTCCGCCGCGCCGTGGCCAGCGCGGCCGAACTCCACCTGCACCTGGCCAGGACCCAGCTCCTGGTAGCCGTACTCCCGCTGCTGGCCGTCGATGTCCAGGGTCACCCCGGCCGGACCGGCCACCTGCACCCGGCCCAGCACCGTGCCCGGGTATCCCGGCGAGGCGTCCGTGAGCGGCACGCGGACCAGGCGCCCCTGGGCCCGGCGCCAGTGCCGCGGCGTGGTCAGCGGCCGGTCCACCCCGGGCGAGCTGACCTCCAGCGTGTACGCGCTTTCGCCCATCACCCCGGAGCTGTCCAGCTCAGCCGAGAGCGTGCGGCTGAGGTCGGCGATGTCATCCAGGCTGGGGCCGCCGTCGGCGTCCACCACCACGCGGAGCAGGCGGCGCCGCCCAGCGGACACCACCCGCACTGACTCAAGGTCCAGCCCGGCGGCGCTGACCACCGGCTCGAGCACCTGGGTCAGCCGTCCCGTGTCCGCCGGACGTGACGGTACGTGATGGGAAGTACCACGCATCACGACCTCCTCGTCCGCGACCTGTGCTGTTGTCTGGCGTGACCTTAGCCTAACCGGCCCGCAGGGCCGCCTCGCCCCGAAGGGCCGCCGGTGAATAAGCCGGCCCCGCCCGGGGAGGATGCCCCGGGTAGCCAGGCCGGGACCCCGGGCACATCGGGCTATATCCGCCGGCTCAGTCCGTGGTTGCCCGTACGCTCAGCGTTTGGCGCCAGGGACCGGGGAGGCGAGGAGCGGTGCGGACAGATCTGACCCGCCGGAGCGTGCTGGCCGCGGGCGGGACGGCAGTGCCGCTGCTCGCAGCGGGCTGCAAGGGGGTGGGCGCGCTCGGCACACCGCCGCGTCCCCTCCCTGAGGTCGCCGTGCTCCGCTCGGCGATCAGCGCCGAGCAGACGATGATCGCCCGGTACCGCGGCGCCATCGCCGGTGTGCCGTCACTGACCGCAGACCTCACCCCGGTGCTGCGCCAGCACCAGGCGCACCTGGCCGCGCTGCGCGCCCGGCTCATCGAGCCGGACGGCACCACCCGCCACCGGGAGGTGCCCAGCCCGCCGGGTACGGCGCCTACGGCTCCGGCCGCCGCGCTGACCCAGCTGGCCGCGGCCGAGGACGACGCCGCCACCTCGCTCACCCGCCGCCTCGCCACGGTCAGCCCCTCGCTGGCCCAGCTGCTGGCCAGCGTGGCCGCGTCCGAGGCCAGCCACGCGGTGCTGCTGCGCACGCACGGGAGCGCCGGGTGAGCGGCCGGGATCCGGCAGCTGCACTGCAGGCCGCGCTGCAGGCGGTGGACGCCGCGATCTACGGATACGGGGTCGCGGGCGCCCACCTGCCCGCCACACAGCGATCAACCGCGGAACGGGACTGGGTCACCTTGCAGCGGGACCGGGACACGCTGCAGGCCCGGCTGGCCAGGCGCGGTGACCAGCCGGCCGCGGCGGCGGCCGCCTACCGGCTGCCGTTTCCGGTGCACACCGCGCAGGCCGCGCTGTCTCTCGCCGGTTACCTGGAGGAACAGCTGGCCAGCGCCTACCTGGGCCTGGTCGCGCTAGATGACCCGCAGCTGCGCGCCTGGGGTGCCCAGCAGGTCCAGAGCTGCGCTGTCCGGGCCGCGGGCTGGCTGGGGCGCACATCCGCCTTCCCCGGCCTCACCGCCTCCACGGCGTCCCCGGGGCCGGCCCGGCCGGCCGCCGCGGCCGCCGGCTGACCGACGGTCAGTTGGCGTTCGGTGCGGACAGCACGTGCGCGATCCGGGCCGCGGCGGCGTCGAGGTCGGCGGCGGCCGCGATCCGTTCCGCCCAGGACCACCAGTACCACCAGCTGCCGTCCTCGCAGCAGCCTGCGTAGATGTCCTCGGCCAGCGCCGGCGCCGCGTTGTTCACCACCCGCAGGCTCGGCACACGGCCGGGCGGAACCATCAGGTGGATGGTCATGCCGTGCCGGGAAAGCGCAGCCGCCAGCCGGTCCAGGTGGTCGGTGTAGGCCTGATCCGGCCGGGAAGGAGCGCTCGTCCGATCAGCACCCATGACCATCTAAATCACCTCTAGTAATCAGACGATAGCTAAGAGTCCTCAGATCAGGATGACGGCTGCGATTGCGCTTTGCAATATGCATTCGGTATTTGGCTGCCCCGCAGTGATGCCACACTGGAGCCATCGCCACTCCGAGACGGAGGGATCCCGACGGCCACCCAGCACAGCCCCACCGTCCGGCGCCGTCGGCTGGCGCTGGAACTGCGCAGATTCCGGGAGGCGGCCCGACTGACCTGTGAGGAAGTCGCGGAGCACCTGGAGTGCTCGACATCCAAGATCAGCCGGATCGAGACCGGCCGCGTCTCGGTGTCGCCCCGGGACGTCCGCGACATGCTCGAACTTTACGGCGTGCCCGGTCCAGAGCGGGACGCACTTGTGCAACTCGCCCGCGAATCCCGGCAAAAAGGCTGGTGGCACGCGTACAGCGATGCGATCGAGCCGCGTTTCGAGACCTATATCGGCCTGGAGAGCGCCGCCTCGGAAATCGGGATCTATGAGGTAACCCTCATCCCCGGGCTGCTGCAGACCGAGGACTACGCGCGGGCGGTGATCGCCGCGGGGACGGTGGACGGCGGCCCCGGGGCAGTTGACCGGATCGTCGCGTTCCGCATGGCCCGCCAGCCCGCACTGACCAGTGACGTGCCCCCGCAGTTGTGGGCCGTGCTGGACGAGGCCGCGCTGCGCCGCCGGGTCGGCGGAGCGGGCCTGATGCGGATGCAGCTGGAGCACCTGCTGGAGCTGGGCCGGCTGCGCAACGTGGCGATCCAGGTCCTGCCGTTCGGCGCGGGCGCCCACCCGGCGATGGGACGTCCGTTCGTCATCCTCGGCTTCCCGGAGCGGGCCGACCCGGACGTCGTGTACCTGGAAGACCTCACCAGTGCCCTCTACGTGGAGGACGTGGCCGAGGTTGACCGGTACAACATGTTCTTCAACCACCTGCGGGCCACGGCGCTGTCCTTCGAAGAGTCGGCCGCCCTGATCACCTCGGTCATCAAGGAGCTCTAGCGCGGCGGGCCGCGGCGGCCACGCGCGCAGCAGGCGGCGGCGGTCACCCGCGCAGCAGGGCGGGCAGCGGCTCGGCGTGCAGCACGGTGAGCCGGGAGACCGCCCGGGTGAGCGCCACGTACAGCCGGTGCAGGCCACGCGCTTCGGCGGCCGCGATCCGGGCCGGCTCCACCACGATGACATGGTCGAACTCCAGGCCCTTGGCCAGCGTGACCGGAACCAGCAGCAGACCGCCGCCGGTCAGCCCGGCCGCGGCCGCGTCCAGCACGTTGTGCTCCAACCGGGCCGCCCCGAGCAGCCGGGAGAGCTGCGGAACCTGATCATCGGCGGCGATGACCGCCGTGGAACCGGGCGACCGCAGGGCGTCCGCGCAGGCATCCGCCAGTGACGGGCCGAGCGCGGCCCCGCGCACCGGGCGGACGGCCAGCGACCCGGGATCGGCGCGCAGCGAGCGGGCCGGTGCGAGCCCGGGCACCAGCGCACCGAGCAGCCGGTTCGCGAAATCGAGGATCTGCCGCGGCACCCGGTAGCCGGTCTCCAGGACGCGCAGCGGCGCGCCGTCCTTGCCCAGATGCTCCAGCAGTCCCGGCCAGCTGCCGACCGCACCGGGTGACGTGCCCTGGGCCAGGTCGCCGAGGACGGTCGCGGACCCGGTCGCACAGCGCCGGCCGACCGCCCGGCACTCCATCGGCGACAGGTCCTGGGCCTCGTCCAGCACCACGTGCGACAGGCTGGGGATCCGCGTGATCAGGTCACTGGCCTCGTTGACCAGGACGGCGTCGGCCGGGCTCCACCGGGCCGAGGCCGGGCCGCGCGGGGCCGGATCCCAGCGGATCGCCTGCTGCTCGGCCTCGTCGAGCAGGCCGTCCGCCGCGGTGGCCAGCAGCCCAGGATCCGACAGCAGCCGGAGAACCAGGCGGACCGGGTCCGCTTTCGGCCACATCGCGTCCGCCACCGCCCGGACCGGCCGGCTCCGCCGGACCGACTCATGGGTCCGGTCGTCGCAGCTCTCCCCGGCCGCTTCCATCTGGGTCAGGATCACGTGCGCGATCCGGTGGCCGAGCATCTCCCGGCCGGCCTCGTACCGGACGCCACGCTCCCGCAGCCCGGCCACCAGTCCCGCCAGTTCGCCGCGGCTTAGCCGCCAGCGTCGTGAGCCGCGGGCCAGCACGAGGGGCTCGGCGGGCTCGGTCAGGCCGGCCCACAGGGCCCGGCGGAGCACCTCGGCCATCCGGGCGTCGCCCTTGATCCGCGCCACCGACGGCGGCTCGGCGGCCCGCACCGGGACCCGGGCGACCAGGTCGGTGAGGGTCGTCTGGGTGACGTTCAGCTCGCCCAGCGCGGGCAGCACGTCGCGGATGTAGGACAGGAAGGCCCGGTTCGGCCCGATCACCAGGACCCCGCCCCGGCTCATCCGGCCGGCGTAGGCGTACAGCAGGTAGGCGATCCGGTGCAGCCCCACCGCGGTCTTCCCGGTGCCGGGCGCGCCCTGGACACAGAGGGTCTGCTCGGCCTCGGCGCGCACGATGTCGTCCTGGTCCGGGGCGATGGTGGCGACGATGTCGCGCATGGGGCCGGACCTGGGCCGCTCGATCTCCTGGATCAGGATGCGGCTGACCGCGGGCCCGGACGGCGCCGCGGCCGGGGGGCCGGCCAGGGCCTCGTCCTCGTACGCGGTGAGCGCGCCGCCGGAGAAGCCGAACCGGCGGCGCAGCGACAGCCCCATCGGGTCGGCCGGGCTGGCCCGGTAGAAGGGCCGGGACACCGGCGCCCGCCAGTCCACCACCACCGGCCGCCCCGCCGGGTCATGCACGTGGCGGCGTCCGACGTGGAACCGCTCACCGGTGAACTCCCCGGCGGCGTAGTCGAGACGGCCGAAGAACAGCGGAGTGTCCGGCAGGTCGCTCAGCGCCTCAGCCCGCCGGTACAGGTCGGCCTTGAGGTACTCCTCGGAGACTGGGTCGCCGCCGAGCGCGCGCAGCGACAGCACGTCCTCGCGCATCAGCCGGAGGAACTCCCGGGCCCGGTCCAGGTGCGCCCGCTCGGCGCTGAGGATGGCATCGTCGTCGGCGTGATCAGCACCATCACCAGGGGCAGGCGGGGCGGCCGGCTCCCTCCCGGTGGCCGCCGCGGCAGGCGCGGCACAGGCAGGTGCGGTTGCTGCCGGAAATGTGGCGGCCGCCGATGCCGGAGATGTGGCTGGCGCGGCTGAGGCCGCCGATGTGGCTGAGGTGGCGGCGATGGTGTCGGATGTGGGCTGCGGGCCGGGCTGCGTCCCGCTGGCCGGGGGCATGGGTCATCACCTCGCAGGCGTGGGATAGGCACAAGAGCCAAAAGCCTACCGACCTGCGCCACCAAGGTCACCCCGGTTTTCGGCCCGCCCCGGCCCCCGGGGGCCGGCCGCCCCCGGCGTCACCGGCGGGGCCGCCCCGCCCCCCGGGTCCGGCGGGGCCGGCGGGGCCGGCGGGGCCGGCGGGGCCGGCGTCACCGGCGGGGCCGGCGGGGCACCGGCGGGGCCGGCGGGGTCAGCGAGCGGGGTCTGGGTCGCCGGCGGAGGGGGCGGCGCCGGCCTGGGTGTCGAAGCGGCGGGGCATGAGCAGCAGCACGCCGGCGATGGTCAGCGCGGCCACCACGGTCAGCGCGAGGTAGACGTGCTGGGTCCCGGTCGCAATGGCCGCCCGCAGGTAGTCGGCTGCGGCCCGGCCCAGCGCCGCGGGATGGGCCAGCGCCGACGACACCCCGCTGACCTGCCCCGGCAGGCGGCCGCGCAGCGCCACGGGAGCAGCACGCAACCTGCCGTTGAGCGCGGAATTGAAGATCGCGCCGAAGATCGCGGCACCGAGGCTCTGGCCGAGATAGCGGCAGAACATCACCGTCCCGGTGACCACACCGCGCTGCCCCCAGGCGACCGTGGACTGCGGCCCCACGATGGAGGCCACCGACAGCAGCCCCAGGCCGCCGCCGAGCACGAACGTCTCCGCGGCGATCGCCCAGACCGGGACCGGGGAGCCGCTCAGCAGGAACGCGGCCACCGCGACCAGGCAGATGGCCGCCCCCACCAGCTGGGTGTCGCGGAACCCGGCCCGGAGGAACAGCCGGGCGGACTGGGAGGAGGCCAGCGGCCAGCCGAGGCTCATCGTGCCCAGCACCGCGCCCGCCGCCACCGCGCCGAGGCCAAGCACCGCCTGGCCGTAGGTCGGCAGGAAGGTGGTCGGGCCGATGACCAGCAGCCCGAGGCCGAGGGCGGCCAGCGCCGAGCCGCTCAGCACCCGGCGGCGCCAGAACCAAGGTGGCATGATCGGCTCGGCGGCGCGCCGCTCGGCCAGCACCGCCCCGCCTGCGGCGGCCAGGGCCACCGCGAACACCGCCACGCTCGGCAGGGACAGCCAGGGCCACGCCACCCCGCCCTGGAGCAGGCCGAAGATCAGCGCGCCGGCGGCCAGGAACATGGCCAGCGCGCCGGCCACGTCAATCTGGTGCCGCCGGCGCCGCACGTTCTCGTGCAGGTACCGGACGAGCAGGGCGATCGTTCCCGCGCCGACCGGGAGGTTGATCAGGAAGATCCAGCGCCACGACGCGTACTGCGCCAGGGAGCCGCCCAGCACCGGGCCGAGCACCGCGGAGATCCCCCAGACGCTGGACAGCCAGCCCTGCACGCGGCCGCGTTCTTCGAGGCTGTAGAGGTCGCCGGCCAGCGTGTTCACGGTGGACTGGACCCCGCCCGCCCCGACGCCCTGGAGCATCCGGAACGCGATCAGGCTGACCATGTTCCACGACGAGGCGCACAGCGCGGACCCGGCCAGGAAGAGCAGCGTGCCGGCGATCAGCACCGGTTTGCGGCCCCACTGGTCGGCGAGGCGCCCCTGCACCGGGATGGTCACCGTCTGGGTCAGCAGGTACCCGGAGAACACCCAGCTGAACAGGGAGAACCCGCCGAGGTCGCGGACCACCTGCGGGATCGCGGTGGACACGATCGTGGTGTCCATGGCGGCCAGCGCCATCGCGGTCATCAGCGCGATCAGGACCGGGGTGCGGTGCGCGGGGCGGGACGCGGCCGCGGCCGAGGGTTTCGCGGGGGCGGTCATCAGACCGGCAGCCTACGACACGCCGGGCGATGGCTCAGGAGGTGGCGAAGCGGTGGCTCAGGAGGTGGCGAAGCGGTGGCTCAGGAGATGGCGAAGCGGTAACCGGACCGCGGCTCGGTGATGAACAGCGGCGCGTCCCCGGCCCGCTCCAGCTTGGCCCGCAGCCGCCCCACGTAGACCCGGGTGTACTCAGTCTGCGTCTCATACCCCGGCCCCCACACCCGGCGCAGCAGGGTGGCGTGGGTGAGCAGCTCCCCCGGGCTGATCGCGAACTGGCGGAGCAGCGCGAACTCGGTGGGGGTCAGGTGGACCAGCGCGCCGTCCTTGGTGACCCGGCGGCGCTCCAGGTCGATCTCCACGTCGCCGATCCGGACCAGGCCCGGCTCGGGCCGGCCGTCCGCCGACGGCTTGCTGCGCCGCAGCGTGGCGTTGATCCGGGCGAGCAGTTCCTCGATGCCGAACGGCTTGGTCATGTAGTCGTCGGCCCCGAGGTTGAGGGCCCGCACCTTGTCGGTCTCCGCCCGCCGCGCGGACAGCACGATGATGCCGACCCCGGACTCCTGGCGGATCTCCCGGCACAGCTCGAAACCGTCCCGGTCGGGCAGCATCAGGTCGAGCAGCACCACGTCGAACGGGCGCTGCGCGAGCACCTCGCTGACCCCGGACCCGTCCTTGGACACCAGCACGTCGTAGCCGCGGGCGGACAAGTTCGACCGGACCAGGTCGACGATGTTCTGGTCGTCCTCCACGATGAGGACGACCGTCTTGTCAGCCACCACGAATTCTCCTCCGGTTCCCACCATGGCCGCCGATCCGCCGCTAAGCCCCCCTTTCCGGCATAACGGCCACACCGTGGGCAATGCCCCCGCAGCCCGCTCAGCCCGGGGTCACGACGTACTGCCGGAGGCACAGGTCGGTGAACGTCACCGGGCCGCGCGGGCCGGGCACGTGGTCCACGTTGATGCCGGTCTCCGGCACCCCGCGGAGCTTGAAGCCATCCAGCAGCCGGGTGCTGGCGTTCCAGAACGCCCCCGTCCCCCGGTAGGCGGCCAGGAACCGCCGCGCCGCCGCGGGGTCGGCGGTCACGATCCCGGCCGCCAGGCCTGAGGTGGCCGCGTTGGCCAGTTCGGCGGCGGCGGCCGGGCCCCCGGCCGGGGCGACCGTCACCCGCGCCTCGTTCCCAGGGTCCAGCGCCCACTCGTGCCCCAGCGGCCGGGTGCCCGGCGGCACCGGCACCACCCCGCGCTCCGCCAGCGCCGCCATGGCCACCGTCTGCAGCTCGTCCGAGGCGCCCGCGTCGATCAGCAGCAGGTTCAGCCGGTTGCACACGCCGAGCCGGTCCAGGCTGGCGACGATGATCTCGGCGGCCAGCGCCGGGTCGGCGGCCCGGTCCAGGTAGAGCACCCCGCCCCCGTCCGCGTGGGCCAGCGTGCGCACGCCGTGCCGGGCCGCCTCGGTGGCCAGCGACCGGGTGGTGTCACCGCTGCCGCGCAGGATGACCAGCGGGATGAGGCCCGGGTGGCGGACCAGTTCCACCGCGGCTTCCCGGTCCGCCGAGCGGACCAGGCCGATCGCGCCCGCGTCGAGCCCGGCGGCCGCCGTGGCGGGGGCGATCACCTCGTCGGTGAGCGCCGCCGCGGACCGCAGCGCGGCGCCGCCGGTGCGCAGCACGCCCGCATTGCGCGACTTGAGCAGCTGAGAGGCGATGTCGATGGTGACGTTGGGCCGCGCCTCGAAGTTGGCCCCGACCACGCCCACCGGCACCCGCCGCTCGGCGAGGAGCAGGCCGCCCGGCAGCTCGCGCAGCGGGGTCAGCTCGGGCGGGAACGGCGCGCCGGCCAGCAGCCGGATCTGCCGGGCCATGTCGGCGATCCGGCCCTCGTCCAGCCGCAGCCGGTCGAGCAGGCCGCGGCCCAGCCCGGCCCGGTGGCCCTCGGCCATGTCGGCGGCGTTGGCCGTGAGCAGCTGCGGCGCGCGCCCGGTGAGCCGGTCCGCCATCCCGCGCAACGCGGCGTTGATGGCGTCGTCGCTGGCGTGGGCCAGGCTGGCCGAGCCCGCCTGGGCGGCTTCGCCGCAGCCGATGACTGCTTTCTGCGCGTCAGACACGAGCTGAGCCTAGACGAAACTCACCCTGCGGCCAGCACCAGTGGAAGCCGACCACGGAACGTTCCAGGGAACGGAAGAAGCGGTGCACCGAGTGCTGCGCGTCCGCGGTCACCTGTTCTTCCTCCAGCACCGGGCCCTCCATGCCGTCCCAGACCGCCCACCAGATGGCGGCGGGCAGCGCGCCAGCATCGAACTCGATCCGCATGTCGAAGTTCTCCAGCGTGTTCATGACCGCGCGCCGGTACTGGCTTTCCGCCGGGTCGTCAGGGTTCCCGTCGTAGTGGTAGGAGGTCCAGTACTCCAGGGTGTGCGTCTCGCCCAGGCCGAGGCACCGGGTGAGCGGGATGTCGGTGGCGTACACCAGGTCGCTGATCGGGCGGACCGGACCGGGCTCCCCGGCGCAGCCCGGCCCCAGCTCCAGCGTGACCACGTTCGTGTCGTACAGGTAGGGGATCCGGTCCAGGCCGTCCACGATGGCCTCGACGACCTGCAGCGTCCGGGTCCGGGACAGCTTGCGGTCCGCGCCGATGTACACGTGGTCGTGCAGTGAGACGGTCTGGTGCCGGCGCGGGCCGAGCGCGCCGGCCACCGCGGCCGCGGGCGCCGAGCGCATGGCGCGCGGGCCGGCCAGCACGGTGATCCGGCCGGTGCCGCGCCACAGCCGCCACAGCCGGTCCGCCTCCTGCGGGGTGAAGCCGAAGGCAGCGATGAACGTCTCCAGGGTGGCCCGGCTGAGCACCCGGCCGGACAGCGCCCGGCCCACGGTGTCCTTGAGCTGCCGGGCCAGCACGTCGGAACTGCCGACGGCGCGGGGCGAGTTCCACAGGTGCCGGGCCAGCACGTCGGCGACCGCGAGGTGGTTGATCGCGCCCGGCCGGGTGCGTTCCGCGCGAGATTCCCACAGCTGCCGGTACCGGCCCGGCCGGAGCAGTAATTCGCGGAGGTAACCGCCGGCGGCCTCGCGGCGCGCCGCGGCGTGGGGTTCAGTGACCAAGGTAGCTCTATCCCGCTCGGGTGCGAACTTACTGCGAAATACGCGCACTAGCGTACGACGCAGATCTCGCCGGGGGGATGTATGGGCTAAGGGCGGGAGGCGGGCAGGGGACCGGGGGGGCGGATCAGCACAGGTCCGCCCCTTCCCGGGCCGTGGGGTTCCGCCTTGGCCGCCCGGTCTTCGCCAGCCGCGTTCTGCCCTGGTACGGCCGCCCGCCAGTCGGCCCGGTGGCCACGGCCTTCAGCGGGCCGGCGTCAGAAGAGCACCGACGTCAGCGTGGCCACCTCGGTGAAGCCCACCTTGCGGTACACGGCCCGGGCCGGCGCGTTGAAGTCGTTCACGTACAGCGAGACCACCGGCGCCAGGGACTGCAACGCCTGGGTGACGACGGTCGCCATCCCGGTCACCGCGAGCCCCCGGCCGCGCAGGTCGGGCCGGACCCAGACGCCCTGCACCTGGCAGGCGTGCGGGGTGACCGCGCCGATCTCGGCCTTGAACATCACCTGACCGTCCTCGATCCGGGCGAAGGCCCGGCCCAGCGCGATCAGCTCCGCGACCCGGGCCCGGTAGGCGGCGCCGCCGTCCGGCCCCAGCGGGGACACCCCGACCTCCTCGGTGAACATGGCCACCGAGGCAGGCAGCAGCACGTCCAGCTCGCCGGGGCGGACCCGGCGGACCAGCGGGTCGCCCGGGACGTGTGGCGGCCCGGAGATGGACATCACCGGCTGCGACTCCCGCACTTCGCGGGGCTTTCCCCAGTACGGCCGGAGCAGGTCCCACAGCGGGCCGACGGCCTCGGCCGGCCCGACGATGGACGAGCACCGCCTGCCCTGCAGCCGGGCGCGGCCGGCGAACGCGGTGACCGCGGCCGGGCTGGCCGCCACCGGGACCAGGTTGGCCCCCGCGTAGCAAGCGGAGACCAGCTTGCCGCCGGGCACGTACCCCCACATCTGGCCGCCCAGCCGGACCGGGTCGAGCCCGGCCTCGTGGACCCGGGAACTCACGAAGACGTTCACCACGGGGTCGCGGTCGCACAGGTCGAGCACGTCGTCGCGATCGCGGTCGTTCAGCAGGCGCAGCGACGTTTGCCTCAGCGCCTTGGTGCGCAGCACTCCTCCAGGGTAGCGGTCCGTCATCAGCGGCGCGCCGGTCAGCCGGTCACCCCGGGGGGCGGCAGCGCCGGGCAGGTGGCGTTCACCAGGCCGGGGCGGGCCGGCAGCGCCCCGGTGGCCAGGTAGCGGTTCAGGTAGCCGTCCACGCAGGGGTTCGGCGGCTGAGCGAGGCTCTGACCGTGGTTCCCGCCACCCCCGACCACCACCATCCGGGCGGTGGGCAGCCGCCGGTGCGCGGCCTGCGCCCCGGCGTAGGGCGTGGCGGCGTCCAGGGTGCCCTGGATCATCAGGATGCCCGGCAGGCCCGCACCGCGGATCGCCAGCGGCCGGGCCGGCCCGCGGACCGGCCAGAACGCGCAGGCGGCGTTGAACCAGGCGTTGTCCCACGCCTGGAACGGCGCGGTGCGGTCCACCCGCCTGGTGTCGGCGTCCCATTTCGCCCAGGTCCGCGGCCAGTTCACGTCGCTGCACTCGACCGCGTTGTAGACGGCGAACTCGTTCTCGCTCTGCACTCCCTCCTGGTGGTACTGGGCCAGGATCTGGCCGGTGGAGCCGGAGTGCAGGTAGCTGGCCAGCGCCGTGGCCAGGCCCGGCCACAGGGAGTTGGTGTAGCCGCCCTGCAGGAAGGTGTCGTCGAAGTCGTCCGCGCCGATCGTCCCGTTCACCGGGTGCGCCTGCAGCGCGGCCCGGGCCCGGTACCAGGCCCGGTCCACCTGCGCGGCGGTGCGGCCCAGCCGGAAGGTGGCGTCGTGGGCCGCCACCCAGGCGAAGAACGCCTCCATCCGGCCCTCGAACGCGTAGTCCTGGGCGATGTTGTCCGCGTACCACGCCCCGGCCGGGTTGACCACGGAGTCCAGCACCATGCGGCGCAGCCGGTGCGGGAACAAGGTGGCGTACACCTGGCCCAGGTAGGTGCCGTAGGAGTAGCCGAAGTAACTGATCGTGGGCACGCCGAGGGCGGCCCGGATGGAGTCCATGTCCCGGGCCGAGTCGGCCGTGGTCAGGTAGGGCAGCAGCCACCCGTACCGCCGCTCGCAGCCGGCCGCGTAGCGCCGGGCCCGGCCGACGAGCACCTGCTCGGCGGCCGGGCTGGCCGGCACGTAGTCCGGCCGCCGGGTGGTGAAGAAGGACGGGTCGCAGCTGAGCGCGGGCACGCTGGCCCCCACCCCACGGGGGTCGAAGCCGACGATGGTGTAGTCGGCCGCCACCCGCCGGCTCAGCCCCTGGGCGACGTAGGCCGCCAGGGACCGGCCGGGCGCGCCGGGCCCGCCCGGGTTGACCAGCAGCACCCCTTGCTGCTGGGCGGCCGGGGCCCGGGCCGGCACCCTCGACAGGGCCAGGGTGATGGCCCGGCCGCCCGGCCGGGCGTAGTCGAGCGGCACCCGGAGGCTGGCACATTGCATGCCGACGGCGCCCTGCATCGCGCACGGCGCCCAGTGCAGCGCGGACCGGGGGGCGGCCGCAGCCGCCGTCCCCGGGGACCGGGCCGGATTGGGCTGACCCGAGCCGGTGCAGCCCGCCACGCTCACGGCGGTGGCGCAGGCGGCCGCGAGCAGGGCGGCCCGGCTGAGCTGCGGCCTGGGCCGCAGGCTGGGGGCCGACCGCCGGCTGCGACGCTGCCCGGGCGGCCGGCTGGGGCCGCCGCGCGGGAGTCGGGGAATCGGCATGCTGACTATCCTGGCCGGCCCGGCCGGGTGCCTGGTCCGGGACCGCCGCGGGGCTCAGGTCATTGCCCCGCGGCGGTCCCGGCTGAGGTTCAGCCCGTGCGCTGGCGTTCCTGCAGCGCCCGGCGGTACTCCTCGATGACGATGTCGTTCAGTTCCTGCACCGAGGTGTCCTTGACCAGCTTGTCGAAGGTGATCTCGCCGTGCTGCAGCAGGTTGATCCGGTCACAGACCTCGAGGGCCTGCCCGTAGTTGTGCATGATCATGATGATGGAGACCTCGCCCTGCTGCTTGAGGTCCTTGACCAGCTCCAGGATCATGGCGCCTTCCTTGGCGCCCATCGCCGCCAGCGGCTCGTCCAGCAGCAGGACCTTGGCGTTCGACGTCACCGCGCGGGCCACCGCGATGGCCTGGCGCTGGCCACCGGACAGCTTGGCCACCTCGGAGTCCACCGACTGGAGGTTGATCCCGATCCGGTCCAGTTGCTCCCGGGCGGTTTTCCGCATGCTCCGGTTGGACAGCAGCGTGAAGCGGGTCCGCTCCCGGTTCAGGAACATGTTGTGGTAAACGGTGAGCTCGTTGATCAGCGCCAGGTCCTGGTACACGGTGTCGATGCCGGCGGCGCGGGCCTGGTCCACCGACCGGAAATGGACCTCCTTGCCCTGCAGGATGACCCGGCCCGAGGTCGGCGGCTGGAAACCACAGATGATCTTGATCAGGGTGGACTTGCCCGCACCGTTGTCGCCGAGCAGGCCAAGCACCTCACCCCGGCCCAGGTGCAGGTTGACGTCGTGCAGCGCGCGGACGACGCCGAACCGCTTGCTGATGTGCTCCACCCGGAGCACATCGCCGCCGCCGTCGGCCGTCGCGGCCGCCGCTGCCCCGTCCGGCACTGGTTCTGTCGTCATCAGTTCCTCCCTGACGCCCGCAGCCGCGCGAGCCGGACGTTGGCGATCATGGACAGCAGGATGGCCGCCCCGAACACCATGTTCAGCGGGTTGGCGCTGATTCCCGCCACGTTCAGCCCGTTGATCAGGGTGGCCAGGACGATGGCGCCGAGGAAGGCGCCGAGGATGGTGCCCTGGCCGCCGAGCATGGCCGTGCCACCGATGACCGCGGCCGTCACCGCGTAGAACATCGGCTGGTAGCCGCCGGCGCTGGGGTCGATGGTGTGGGTGTAGAAGGCGTTCTGCAGGCCGACCAGCGCGCCCAGCGTCGCGGTGATCATGAAGTTGCCGTACTTGATCCGGCCGGTCCTGATGCCGGCCTCCCGGGCGCCCAGCAGGTTACCGCCGGTCGCGATCGTGTACAGGCCCCACTTGGTCCGGGTCAGCACGATGTAGAAGATCGCCGTGAGCAGCACCGCCCAGATGAACTGGGACCACGGCCCCGCCCCGATCCAATGGCCGATCCCCACTGCGGAGGCGGGGATGTTCGCCGGGTACGCGTGCGACGTCGTCAGGGTGAGGCCCCAGATGATGAAGCCGGTACCCAGTGTGGTGATGAAGGACGGCAGGCCCATGGTGACCGTGAGGAAGCCGTTCGCCCAGCCCGCCACCAGGCCGAACAGCAGCGAGATGATGATCGCCGGCACCACCGGCACGCCGTAGAAGTCGATCAGGTAGTGCATCAGGAACGGGGCGAACATGTAGACGAAGCCGACCGACAGGTCGATCTCCCCGCAGATCAGCAGGAACACCTCACCGATGGCAATGATGATGATCGGCGCAGCTGTCTCCGACAGCAGGTTGGACAGGTTCGTCTGGCTGACGAACGTCGAGTTGTACTTGATGCCGAAGTAGAGCAGCAGCACCACGGCGATGACGAAGACGGTCGCCTCGCGCTGCCGGGCCAGCACGCCCAGTGCGCCGCGGAGCGGCCCGTGCGTGGCACCTCTGGCCGGACCTGGTCCCGGTGGCGTCACGGCCTGGGGGCTGCGCTCCGTGATCTCGCTCATGTTGACTCCAAATTCCCTTAGCTCACCTCGTCAGCCGAAGGCGGGGCAGGCTGGCAGTTAGTAGCCAGTCTGCCCCGCCTCTAGTCATACCTGCTAGTGCCCCCCTGCTCAGGTGCTGGTAGTGGCTGGCGGGTTGCTGATCGCGCCGGATGGGCGCGAGATGTACTTCTGCGCGCTGGTGGAACCCTGGAACCGGCTGCTCTTGGTGTACGGCCCCGCGTTGGACTTGGTGATGAACGTCAGGCCGGTGTCGGTGTCGGACGGGCTGATCGTGCCGCCGGAGATGTTGTACAGGAAGAAGTACAGCGTCGGCAGGAAGCCCTGCAGGTAGGGGTCCTGGTAGATGGTGAAGTTGGTCTTGCCGGCCTGGATGTTGGACAGCGTGGTCGGGGTGGTGTCGAACCCGCCGTTCGGGATGGACGACAGTCCGGTCGAGCCCAGGGCCTGGCCGAGCAGCTCGGTCGAGCCCGCGTCCACCGCGAACGCACCCTTGATCGACTTGTGGCCGGTCAGGAAGGCCTTCTCGGCCGAGAGCTCGGCGCCGGTCGCCGCCCCGGTGGCCACCTCGTGCACGGTGTAACTGCTGCCGAGGACGGACTTGGCGCCGTCGAAGCGGGGCTGGATGTTGCCGGAGCCGGGGGTGGCGATGAAGATGGCGATGTCGCCGCCGCCCGGGATCAGCGACTTGATCTGGGAGCCAAGCTGCTGGCCGGAGATGTACAGCGCCTGGCCGACGTAGGCCAGCCGGTTGGTGCCGATGTCGGGGGTCCCGTTCTTGATCAGGCCGTCGGCGTTGTAGCTGATCACCGGGATCCCGGCGTTCATCGCGTTCTTCACCGGCGTGGTGAACGAGGTGGCGTCAATTCCCGCGTACGCGATCCCTGCTGCCTTGGCGGCGATCGCGGTGTTGAAGTAGCTCACCATCTCCGACGTCAGCGAGTTCTGCGAGCCGCCCCACTTCGGGGTGGGCAGGCCGAGCAGCGCGGCCGCGTCCTGGAAGCCGTACTGGGTGGGCACGAAGAACGGGTTCGTGGTGACGTGGTTGACGTACCAGAACTGCCAGGCGGGGGTCTTCGGGAAGTTCCCGGCCACGCCCGCGGAGCTGGACGCCTTGCCGGAGCCGCTCGACGAGCAGGCGGCCAGCAGGCCGGCGGCGGCGGCGGAGGCGCTGACCAGCCCGGCGCCGCTGAGCAGCCGGCGGCGCGACGGGCCGTCCTTCATGTTCAAGGTCTCGATTGCCTCGTCGACCTTGGGGTCGATGTTCATCTATCTACCTCCAGGAGAATTACCTCGGTACTCGGCATGTCACCACGGTGTAGTGCGCCGGGACACTGCTGAATGGCCCGGGCCCCCAGGCCGGGCGGCCCAATCCGGGCATCACGAGTCACCCCGTGGCACCGCCGGGGTGGCGAGGCTACCGCTGGCCGTGCCGGGCGCCGGGATCGCCGCCAACCCGCGGGCCGGGCCGGAGAACGCGGCTCCGCTACGGACGCCGGCTGCACTGCCTGCATCGCCTGTCCTCGAATCCCTACGTTGTGTCCGAGGCTGGGCGGCCGCAGAACCCCGGTGCTCAGCCACAGTCGGGGCGCCTGTGAGCGCTCTCAATCTCTCTCCATGATCGAAAACGCCGCGCCCCCTGCTGGAGCCTTAAGCTAAAACACACAGACCCCAACG
Source organism: uncultured Actinomycetes bacterium (assembly GCA_963837515.1). Classification (GTDB taxonomy): domain Bacteria; phylum Actinomycetota; class Actinomycetes; order Streptosporangiales; family Streptosporangiaceae; genus RYN-230. Next base: position 88,149 of record CAWINT010000001.1, on the reverse strand, counting down.
TCAACGAACAAGCTATAAAGATCCGGTTCCGGCGTTATCACAGGTCGGCCGCACCGGGAGCAGGCGTGCTCGCGAGGGAAGGCGCACCGGGTAAGGAGAGGTCAGTATGCTCGCCAGACACCGGCAGTCCCTGATCCTGGACGACATCCGGCGGACCGGCAGCGCGCGGGTGAGTGACCTGACCCAGCGGCTCGGCGTGTCGGACATGACGATCCGCCGTGACCTGGAGGCACTGGCCCAGGCCGGGCTGATCGAGAAGGTCCACGGCGGCGCCGTGCTACCCGGCGCGCCGAGCAGCCACGAGCCGGGCTTCGAGGCGAAATCGGTGCTGGAGAAGCCCCAGAAGGAAGCGATCGCCCGGGCCGCCGCGGCCCAGGTGACCGCCGGCACCGCCATCGCACTGTCCGCCGGGACGACCACCTACGCCCTGGCCCAGCTGCTCCTCGATGTGCCTGGCCTGACGATCGTGACCAACTCGGTCCGGGTGGCGGGCAGCTTCGGCGCCGCCCGCCCCGCCGCGCTGCTGGGCGGGACCGCCCAGGTGGTGCTGACCGGCGGTGTCCGCACCCCGTCGGACGCGCTGGTGGGCCCGATCGCCGACAGCGCCATCCGGTCACTGCACGTGGACCAGCTCTTCCTGGGCTGCCACGGGATCGACATGACGGCCGGGCTGACCACCCCTAATCTGGCCGAAGCCGAGACCAACCGGGCCTTCATGCAGGCCGCCCGCCGGGTCACCGTGGTGGCCGATCACACGAAGTGGGGCATCGTCGGGCTGAGCTCCTTCGCCCGGCTCGACGAGGTCGACACCCTGATCACCGACGCGTTGCTGCATCCCGACGCGCGCGCCCTGCTGGCCGAGCAGGTCGGCGAGCTGATCATCGCCGACGACCAGCCGGACGGGGCGGGCGCGGGGAGCGGGCGGTCAGCCGCTTCCTAGGTGCGCTCGGCACCCGCTCCGCCGCCTTCCGCGGCGGAGCGGGGACCGGTGCTCAGGTGCCCGGGCCACGGGTCAGGAGACGCTGACCTCCGGGGAGCCGGCGGCCGCGCCGCCTGGCACTGATTCGGCCAGCTTCATGGCCTCCTCGATGAGCGTCTCCACGATCTGCGACTCCGGCACCGTCTTGATCACTTCGCCCTTGACGAAGATCTGCCCCTTGCCGTTGCCGGACGCGACACCCAGATCGGCCTCGCGCGCCTCCCCCGGGCCGTTGACCACGCAGCCCATGACGGCCACCCGCAGCGGCACGTCCAGGCCCTCCAGCCCCGCGGTGACCTGGTCGGCCAGCGTGTACACGTCCACCTGCGCCCGGCCGCAGGACGGGCAGGAGACGATCTCCAGGCCGCGGTCCCGCAGGCCCAGCGACTCCAGGATCGCGGCGCCGACCTTGACCTCCTCGACCGGCGGCGCGGACAGCGACACCCGGATCGTGTCGCCAATACCCTCGGCCAGCAGCGCGCCGAACGCGGCCGCGGACTTCACCGTGCCCTGGAACGCCGGTCCCGCTTCGGTGACGCCCAGGTGCAGCGGGTAGTCGCAGGCCTGCGCGAGCTGCCGGTAAGCGGCGATCATGACCACCGGGTCGTGGTGCTTCACCGAGATCTTGATGTCGGTGAAGCCGTGCTCCTCGAACAGCGAGCATTCCCACAGCGCCGACTCCACCAGCGCCGCGGCGGTGGCCCGGCCATACTTGGCCAGCAGCCGCTTGTCCAGCGAGCCGGCGTTGACCCCGATCCGGATCGGGATGCCGGCCGCCGAGGCGGCCCGGGCGATCTCGGCCACCTTGTCGTCGAACTGCTTGATATTGCCGGGGTTGACCCGGACCGCGCCGCAGCCCGCGTCGATCGCGGCGAACACGTACTTGGGCTGGAAGTGGATGTCGGCGATCACCGGGATCTGCGACTTCCGGGCGATCTGCGGCAGCGCGTCCGCGTCGTCCTGCGACGGCACCGCGACCCGGACGATCTGGCAGCCCGCCGCGGTCAGTTCCGCGATCTGCTGCAGGGTGGCGTTGACGTCGGCGGTGACGGTCGTGGTCATCGACTGCACCGACACGGGTGCGCCGCCGCCGACCGGCACCGCGTGCCTGCCCTGGCCCACGATGATCTGCCGCGACTTGCGGCGGGGCGCCAGCGGCTCCACCGCAGGCTGCGGCATGCCAAGCTCAACGGTCATTATCTGCCAACCTCACTGGGGTATGTGTACCGGGTTGATGATGTCCGCCATGATCAGCAGCAAACCGAACCCGACCAGCAGCGCGAACACACCGACGCTGACCGGGAGCAGCTTGCGCATGTCGACCATCCCCGGGTCCGGACGGTGCCGGATCCGGGCGAACCAGGACCGGATGCTCTCGTAGATCACCACCGCCAGGTGCCCGCCGTCCAGCGGGAGCAGCGGCAGCAGGTTGAACAGCCCGACGAAGATGTTCAGCGAGATCACGATGAGCAGCACCACCGAGACCTTCGTCTGCCAGCCGACCTGGGCGGCGAACGCCTCGCCGGTGTACTCGCCCGCGCCGACCACGCTGGTCACGCTGCCGCCCGCGGTGGAACTGCGGTTCTTGGCGAACAGGTCGGGGATGGCCTTGGGGATACTGCCCAACGCCTGCACCGAGCCGGTCACCACCTGGCCGAACTCCGAGCCGGCGTACCGGATCGCGCTGACCGGGCCGACCGTCTGGTACAGCTCGGCCGGGGAGATGCCGAGGTAGGAGCCCTTACGGCCGTGGATGACGGCCAGCGAGGGGTGCAGGGTGACCGTCCGGCCGTCGCGCAGCACGGTGACCGTCACCGGGGTGCCGGGCGGCTGGGCCCGGATCGCGGCGCCCAGCTGGTTCCAGTTGCGCACCGGCTGCCCGCCCAGCGAGGTGATCTTGTCACCGCTCCGGAAGCCGGCCTTGGCCGCGGGCGAGACCGGGTCGCCGGACACGCAGCGGGTGGCCGTGGCGCTGGACGGCACGCACGGGTTGACCACGCCAATGGTCGCCGAGTTGCCGTTGGGCTGCCCGATCGCCAGGGCGAGGATGAACAGCAGCACGAACGCCAGCGCGAAGTGCATGAACGACCCGGCACCCATGACGATCATCCGCTGCCAGCCCGGCTGCCGCCGGAACGACCGTTCCTCGTCAGCCGGGTCCACGTCCTCCAGCGCGGTCATCCCAACGATCTTGACGTAACCACCGGCCGGCAGTGCCTTGATGCCGTACTCGGTCTCCCCCCGGACGGTGGACCACAGGGTCTGGCCAAAGCCGACGAAGAACTGGGTGACCTTCATCCGGAACTTCTTGGCCGTGATGAAGTGCCCGAACTCGTGCAGCATGATCGAGAAGAGCAGCGCGAACACGAAGATGATCCAGCCGAGCAGGGTCATCCGGCCGACTCTCCCTCCCCGTGCGCCCGGCGGGGCGTCACGTACGACCGGATCCGGCGCCGGTCAGTTCCAGAGCACGGGCCCGGGCCCAGCCGTCCGCGGCCAGCACGCCTTCCAGCGTCACCGCATCCCGTGCCGTGCTCTCATGTTCAGAGACTACCGTCGCCACCGTGTCCACGATTCGCGGGAACGTGATCCGGCCAGCCCGGAACGCCGCGACGCAGGTTTCGTTGGCCGCGTTGTAGACCGCTGGGGCGGTGCCCCCCGTGCGGCCGGCCGCACGGGCCAGCGCGACGGCCGGGAACGCCTCCTCATCCAGCGGCTGGAACGTCCAGGTATGCGCCGCCGTCCAGTCGATGGCGGGCCCGGCCCCGGGCACCCGCTCCGGCCAGGCCAGCCCCAGCGCGATCGGGATCCGCATGTCCGGCGGGCTGGCCTGGGCGATCGTCGCCCCGTCGGTGAACTCCACCATCGAGTGGATCACCGACTGCCGGTGCACCACGACCTCGATCGACTCGAACCCGATGCCGAACAGCAGGTGCGCCTCGATCAGCTCCAGGCCCTTGTTGACCAGGGTCGCGGAGTTGATGGTGATCACCGGCCCCATGCTCCAGTTGGGGTGGGCCAGCGCCTGCGCGGGAGTGACCTGCTCCAGGCCGGCCCGGCTGCGGCCGAGGAACGGGCCGCCGCTGGCGGTGAGCACCAGCCGGGCCACCTCGGCGGCGGTGCCGCCACGCAGGCACTGCGCGATGGCCGAGTGCTCCGAGTTGACCGGCACGATCTGGCCGGGCGCCGCCTTCGCCGCGACCAGCGGGCCGCCGGTGATCAGCGACTCCTTGTTGGCCAGTGCCAGGGTGGTCCCGGCGTCCAGCGCGGCCAGCGTGGCGGCCAGGCCCACCGACCCGGTCACCGCGTTCAGCACGACGTCGCAAGGCCAGGCGGCCACCTCGGCCACCGCGGCGGGGCCGGCCAGCAGCTTGGGCAACGCCTGCGGACCGGGGGCCGCGGACGCCGCGGCCCGCAGCGCGTCGCGGACCGCGTCCGCGGCGCCCTCGCTGGCCACCGCGACCACCTCGGCGCCGAACTCGATCGCCTGCGCGGCCAGCAGGCCCGGGTTGCCGCCCCCGGCCGCGAGCCCGGCCAGCCGGAACCGGCCGCGATTGCGCCGGATGATGTCCAGGGCCTGGGTACCGATCGACCCGGTCGAGCCGAGCAGGACAACGTCGCGGACGGGCCGTCCGGGCCCGGGCTGGGCAGCTTCCATGCCGCCATTGTCGGCCATCGCGGTGGCCGCGCGTCACCGGGCTCCACCCGGCGGCGCAGCGCTGGTTCCGGGCCGGGCCGCGGCGTAGGTCAGGCCAGGGCCGGGCCGCGGCGTAGGTCAGGCCAGGGCCGGATCCGCGGCCGGTGCTTCCCAGTCCGGGCGCAGCGGCATGCCCGAGCGGCCCGCGGCGTCCAGCTTCACCCCGAGGATCTGGTGCAGCTGGACCACGTTGCGCTCGAAGCCGAGCCGGGAGCCCGCCATGTACAGCCGCCACACCCGGGCCGTGCCCTCGCCCACCTCGGCGACCGCCTCGGCCCAGTGCGCGTCCAGGTTGGCGCACCAGCCGGCCAGCGTCAGGGCGTAGTGCTCGCGCAGGTTCTCCTCGTGCCGGACCTCGAACCCGGTGTCGTTCATCAGCGACAGCAGGAACCCGGGTCCCTCGAGCTCCCCGTCCGGGAAGACGTAGCGGTTGATGAAGCCCCCGGCCGCCCGGGCCGGGGCCTGGTTGTCCGGCCGGGTGATGCAGTGGTTCAGCATCCGCCCCTCGGGCCGCAGCTTGCCGTAAAGGAACGAGAAGTAGCCGGGCAGCTGGTCCTTGCCGATGTGCTCGGTCAGCCCGATCGAGCTGACCGCGTCGAAGTCCGCTTCGGCGACGTCCCGGTAGTCGAGATGGCGCACCTCGGCCAGCCCGGACAGCCCCTGCTCCTCGATGGCCCGCTGGGCCCAGGCGGCCTGCTGCGCCGACAGGGTGACCCCGAGGGCCTTCACCCCGTACTCACGGGCCGCGTGCCGGACCATGCCGCCCCACCCGCAGCCCACGTCGAGCAGCCGCATCCCGGCCTTGAGGCCGAGCTTGCGGGCGACCAGGTCGTGCTTGTATGCCTGGGCCTCCTCCAAGCTCGCGTCCGGGCGCGGGTAACAGGCGCAGGTGTAGGCCATGGACGGGCCGAGCACCCACTCATAGAACGTGTTGGACACGTCGTAGTGGTGCGCGATGGCGCTGGCGTCGCGCCCCTTGGAGTGCCGCTTGCCGCCCAGCCATCGCCGGTTGATGCGGACCTCCTGCGGGGGCGGCGGCACCCGCGGGAAGAGCGCCTTCGGCCCGCCCAGTTCGCGCAGCAGCCGCAGCCGCTCGCCCGCGGTGAGGTTCGTCCCCTGGGCCTGGAGCATGCGGGCCAGCGCGGTGTGCATGTCGCCCTCGACGTCCAGGTGACCGGACACGTAGGCGCGGGCCAGGCCGATCTCGCCTGGTGCCTGGGCCAGATAGGACACCGCGACCGGGGAGCGCACCGTGATCCGCACCGGGGCGTCCGGGGTGCCGGCCACGCTGCCGTCGTAGGCCCGGAACTCGACCGGGGCGTCGGGGCCCGCGATCCGCTCGAACACGTCGGCCAGCGCCATCTCTGCCATCCTTCCTGCGCTACTGCCCGCGCACGCACTTTTCGTAGAGCCCGGCCAGGCGGCCGCCCGCGTCGTAGCGCCGTTTGAGCGCGGCGTAGGCCGGGCCGTTGTAAGCCGCCCAGAACTGCTCTTCGCTGTAGAACGAACTCGAGTACAGGCCCTTGTGCCCGCCCAGCGCGGTGACCTGGTCCTCGATGAGCCGGTTGTGGTAGCCGTCGGCCCGGCCCGGCGGCAGGGGGACCGTGCCCCAGAAGCCGAAGTTCACGTACACCTCGCCGGGGGCCAGCGGGTACAGCGGCCAGGGCTGGTCGCTGCGCAGCCGCAGCGGGCACAGCCAGACCGGGCTCATCCCCACCTCAGTGGCGAAGAAGCGGAGGAACTCCTCGCCGCGGCCCACCGGGATCTCCACGTCCTGGATCACGTCCTCCCGGGGCGCCTGCCCGCGCCGGGCGGTGATCGTCCCGGACACGTGGTGCCGCCGGTCGAACGCGACCAGCGCGCGGTACACATCCGACCGGCGGTAGCGGCGCGGCCACAGCGCCCGGACCAGCGGGCGCTGCACGCCGAACGGCCGGGAGCACCAGAACCAGTCGGTGTCCCAGCGCCACAGGTAGTCGCGGACGGTGAGGAAGTCCTCCCGGGGACCGCGCACCGACTGGTAGTAGATCTGCCGCCCGGTGTAGTCGCTGTGCCAGGGCGCGACGTCGCTGTACGCGCCGACCGTCAGATACAGCTCGTCCAGGCTGAACAGGGTGCCGTTGACGAAGTCGGCGCGGTGCCCCTGGTAGCTGCCGTCCACCGCGATCTGCGCGATGGCCGCCATGCACTCCCCCGGGTCGCGGAACCGGAAATGCCGCAGGTGGACGTACGGGGCCACCGGCTCCAGCTCGATGGTGAGCGAGAGCGCGTAGCCGAGCGTGCCATAGGAGTTGGGGAACCCGCGGAACAGGTCGGCGTGGTCGTTGCCCGCGGTCGCGGTCACCACTTGCCCGTCGCCGGTGAGGATCTCCATCGCGAGCACCGACTCGTGCGGCAGCCCGTTGCGCAGCGAGGTGGACTCGATGCCCAGGCCGCTCACCGCGCCGCCCAGGGTGATGGTCTTGAGCTGCGGGACGACGAAGGGCATCAGCCCGTGGGCCAGGGTGGCGTCGGCCAGGTCCTCGTAGGTGGTCATGCCGCCGACCACCGCCGTGCGCGCGGCCGGGTCGATGTGCAGCACCCGGCTGAAGGCGGACACGTCCAGCTCGATCACGTCCGGCTGGCCGTGGGACCCGTCGCGGAACCGGAAGAGGTTGGAGGTCCGTTTCCCCAGCCGCACCCGGCTGCCCGGGGAGGCAGCCACGTACGCGGCCCGGATGGCCTCGGCCGCCGCCGCGTGTGACTCGCGGATCCCGGCCGGCAGCATCCCGGCCAGCCGCACCCCGGCCGGCGATCCGGACGGCGGCGCCCCGGACGGATCGGCCACCGCGGGCTGCCCAGCGGTGGCCCGGCTCGCCTGGTCGCTCACCAACGCCTCCCTTTCGCTCTGTGCTGATCGCTCTGTGCTGATCGCTCTGTGCTGACTGGCCGCTGCGACCGGGGTCGCAGCCGCCCAGCTGGGCCTGTCTGAGCCGAACGGACGAACGGCGGACGAAGTTTACCTTGCGGTAGGGTTCCGCCCACGCGCCCGCCCCGGGCCATTCCGCAGCGCTGAGGGCTGTTCACCGGCGGCCGGCGGTCAGCCACGGCCCGGCCGGCGCCCGCGCCCCGCGCCGCGCCCCCGCCGGGCCCCGCCGCGGGAGCCGCCCCGGGCGGCACCGGCGGCCCGGGGCGCACCCGCCGCGGCGTACCCGGCGGCCACCTCCTCCGGGGTCATCGGCAGCCGCGCCGCGGACGGGGGCACCCCGGCCTCGACGATGTCGCGCAGCAGCAACGCCAGGCTGTACTGCGGGTCGGCGTCCAGGGCCAGGTCGATGGCGATGTTGGCCAGCGCGCCGTCGCCGGACTGCCAGGCGGTGAAGGCGAGGAGCGCGGCGGGAGCCGGCCGGTAGGCGGGACGGGCGCGGCGGGCCACATCCGCCCACAATCGCAGGTGCGCGGCACGCAGCACCGGGTCGGGATCCATCCGGGCCCAGGCATCGTCCCGGACCGGTAGCAGCGCCAGCACCACCGAGAGCCAGGCCAGCTCGTCGTCCCCGGTGACCTGGCCGCCGCCGCGGTAGGTGGTGATGGCCGCCTGGACGGACTGCCGCCCGGCATCGAGCAGCCCGCTCCCGGCCGGGCCGCTCCCGGCCGGGCCGCGCCCGGCCGGTCCCGGCCCGGCCGGGCCGAGCAGGGCCGTGGCGCGCTCGCGGGCCCGGCGGGTGGCCTGCTTCATTCCCTCGGCGGCCAGGCCGGTGACCGGGGCCACGGTGTCAGCCAGGGCGGCCCGGTCCGGCAAGGCCACCAGCCCGGCTACGGTCATGGCAGCCGCGGCCTGATTCGCCTCGGCGTCGAAGGGGACCCCGTCCGGCGGGCAGCAGTCCGGGTTGGCGCACACGTAGGACCAGTACCGGCCGTCGGCGACCCGGAGCAGCTCCTGCAGCCGCAGGCCGCTGCCGCGCAGCGCCGCGCGCAGCGCGTCGGCCACCGGGGTGACCAGCGGCCCGGGGCCGTAGCCGACGCCGATCACCATGCTCAGCCCGCGGCGCCGCAGCACGCCGAGGGCATGGGCGGCGATGTCGCCGGCCTGCCGGGCGTTGGGCGGATCGGGGAGGTCGTAACGGAAGGTCAGCTCGATCCTCGTGCCGGGCGGCCCGGCACCGATCACGACGAGGCTGGCGGCGGGGTGGAAGCCGAGCAGACGGGGCACGACGGCGAGGACGTCGGCCGGGGAGCTGACCCGGATCCGGGGCGTCCCCGAGAAGGCGCCGGATCCGGCATCGGATGGTGTGGTTGTCATGACGCCAGGCTCGTGCGGCGCGGAACCGGGGAGCATCCTGGAATTACGTTCTGTGGATAAGCGGGTACTGTCCGGGCTTCCCCACGTCATTCGGCCGGGAAAATGGTCGCGTGCATGCACTGCCCGCCGGTGGGTATTGACAGGGCGCCGGGAAGGTGCATGGAAGCCAGGCGTGGCACCCGACCGGAACCATGCCGTGGCACCCGCCCGGAATGGGTATCAGGTATCGCCACAACCCGGTACGCTTGCCCCGCTCGTGCGGCCAGGCGCACGGGGCCGCTGCGGCGGAATCGCGGACCGGGAGGCAACCGTGCGCCTAGGATCGGCCATTCTGGTTATCTGGCTGGTTATCGGCGCCATCGCCGCGGCACAGCGGCATTACTTCACCGGGCCGGTGGCCAGCTGCACGAAAGCGAGCACGATTGCCGTCACTATTCTGGCCGGGCCGCTCAACTACGTCGGGGTGAACCCGAAGGTGGCCTGCCACGTGCCGCAGCCCAGCCGGTAGCCGACCGGACGGCTTGGGCCGCGTCACCGCCGCCCCTGCCCCTGCCCCTGCCCCTGCCCCTGCCCCTGCACGCGGGGCCGGGCCGGTCCCGGTCGAGTCGGCCGTAACCCGGTCACTGCTGAGCGTCAGGGGCTGGTTTGTGCAGCCGAAATGCTGCTATAGCGACATTTCGGCTGCACAAACTGGCAACTGGCTGCACATCCTGGCTGCACCACCTGGCAACTGGCTGCACCACCTGGCAACTGGCTGCACATCCTGGCTGCACCACCTGGCAACTGGCTGCACCACCTGGCAACTGGCTGCACATCCTGGCTGCACCACCTGGCAACTGGCTGCACCACCTGGCTGCACCACCTGGCAGCGACCTCCGGCCGGTCCCTACCCCGGGAAGTACTTGCCGAGGAACCCGTTGCGGAACTTGCCGGCCGGGTCGTACTGGTGCATCAGGGCCTGGAAGTCGGCGGACCGCGGGTACAGCGCGCGGACCGCGTGCGGCGGGGTACCGAACAGCTTGCCCCAGTGCGGCCGGGCGCCGAGCGGGCCGAGCATCCCCTCGATCGCCGCAATTACCGGTGTCACCGCCCCCGGGTCCGGCACCCAGGTGAAGTGCACCGCCACCGTGTCCCGTTGGTAGCTCGGGGACAGCCACAGATCGTCGGGGGCCACGGTGCGGATCTCACTGATCTGCAGCACCGGCCTGAGTTCCGCGGCCAGGCTGGCCAGCGCCTCGAACGCGCCGGCCGCGAGCTGCCGGGGCAGCAGGTACTCGCTCTGCAGTTCCTGCCCCGTGCTGGGCGTGGCGCCGGCCCGGAAGTGCGGCAGCCGCTCGTACCAGGGCCCTGGCACGCCCAGCTGGGGGTTGGCGTTGCCCGGCGGCTGCCCGGGAATCGGGTGCACCTGCTGGCTGGCCGGGGTGGTGTCCATCCAGCCGGGCGGCGGCGCGGGCTGCCCGTCCCGCAGCTTGAGCCAGAGCTGGCGGTGCCGGCCGCCCTGCCAGTCGGTGAACACGCTGACGCTGTAGCCGCTGCCGAATATCTCGTCGAAATGGCTGCTCAGCACCGAGGCCGGCAGGCCTTCGTAGACGTACTGACGCAGCTGGAAGGTGGGCACCAGGTCGAGGGTCAGCCGGGTGACCACGCCCAGCGCGCCTAGCGCGGCGACGGCGCCGCGGAACCGGTCACCGTCCTGGTCCCGGCTCAGCGTCACCCACTCCCCCGTGGCGGTGAGCAGTTCCATCCCGGACACGCTGGTGGCCAGGTTGCCGCTGCCGTCCCCGGACCCATGGCTGGCCGTGGCCACCGCGCCGGCCACCGACAGCTGCGGCAGCGAGGCGAGGGCGGGCAGCGCGAAGCCCGCGCGGTCCAGTTGCGGGGCCAGGACCTCGTATCTGACGCCGCCGCCGACGGTGACCAGGCAGTGGCCGGGGTCCAGGCCGATCTCGGGCGGCAGCGCGGCCAGCGAGACCAGCAGGCCCGGCGTGTCGGCGATCCGGTTGAACGAGTGCCCGCTGCCGAGCACCCGGACGTGCGGGAACCGCCCTACCAGGTCCCGCAGCTCAGCCAGGCTGGCCGGGCGGCTCACCTGCTGCGCCCGGTAGACGATGTTGCCCGCCCAGTTGGTCTGCCGCAGCGTCATCCTCGCCTGCTTTCCGCGCCGTCCCGCCGCCGGCCGCGGGACCAGCACCTGAGCTGGCCACGGCGCCGGCCAGGTCAGCACTCCGGGCCGGCCCGGCAGGCCCAGCCTGCCAGCCGGGGCCACGGTCGGCTACGGTCACCGATGTGAACGAACGCACTTCCACGGCCGTGGCCCCGCCCGGTCCCGGGTACGCCGGGCTGGATGACCTGGTCACCGAGTTCCACCAGGGCGGAGGCGCGCCCGGCGTGGCCTACGGCGTGGTGGCCGGCGGCGAACTGGTGCACGCGGGCGGGGCCGGGCAGCGCTGGCTGGGTGGTCCCCCGCCGGACGCCGGCACGGTGTTCCGGATCGCCTCGATGACCAAGAGCTTCACGGCCGCGGCGGTGCTGGCGCTGCGGGACGACGGCCGGCTGCGGCTGGATGACGCCGCGGTCGGCTACGTCCCGGAACTGCGTGGCCTGCGCCCGGTCAGTCCCGACTCGCCGGTCATCACGATCCGGCACCTGCTCACCATGACCGCCGGGTTCCCCACCGATGACCCCTGGGGGGACAGGCAGCAGGCGCTGCCGCTGGGCGAGTTCGCCAGCCTGGTCCGGGGCGGGCTGCGCCAGGCCTGGGCGCCGGGCACCCAGTTCGAGTACGCGAACCTGGGGTACGCGCTGCTCGGCCGGGTCGTGGCGGCCGCGGCCGGCACCGGTTACCGGGAGTTCGTCACCACGCGGCTGCTCCTGCCGCTGGGCCTGGACCGCACCGGCTTCGAGGCGGCCACCGTGGCCGCCCCGGCCGAGCTGGCCCGGGGCCACCAGCGCGCCGGCGCGGGCTGGACCGAGCTGGCCCCGGACGGCTACGGGGCGTTCGCCCCGATGGGCGGGATCTTCAGCTGCGTGCGCGACCTGGCCCGGTGGGTGGGTGGCTTCACGGCGGCCTTCCCGCCGGGCGCGGCGGAGACGGGCGGCCCGCACCCACTGCGCCGGGCGACGCGCCGGGAGATGCAACTGGCCCAGGTGCTGCTGCCCGCGCCGGACGGGACGCCGCTGCCCGGCGCGGACGTGACGGACGGCCCGGGCGGCTACGGGCTCGGGCTGTTCGTCACGGAGACCGCGGCCTGGGGCCGGCTGGTCTTCCACAGCGGCGGTTACCCGGGCTTCGGCAGCCACATGCGCTGGCACCCGGGCACCGGCCGGGGTGTGATCGTGCTCGCAAACGCCACCTACGCCGTCGCGTCCCGGCTCGCCGTCCGGCTGATGGAGGCGGTGCTGCGCGGGGCCGCGGCCGGGCGGCCGGCCCGGTCGGTGCTGATCGGCCCGGCCCCGGCACCCGGCGGGCCGTGGCCGGAGACGCTGGCTGCCCAGCAGGCCGCCGACCAGCTGCTCCACTCGTGGGATGACGCGGCCGCCGGGCGGCTCTTCGCGGCCAACGTGGCACTGGATGAGCCCTACGCCCGGCGCCGGGAGCGGGCCGAACTGCTCTGGCAGCGGATCGGGCCGCCCGCGGACCGCCCCACCCGGCCCGCCGAGCACGACTCCCCGGCGCACTGCCGCTGGTGGCTGGCGGGCGAGCACGGCACCGCGCAAGCCGAGATCAAGCTCACCGCGCAGCAGCCGCCCCAGGTCCAGTTGCTCGCGGTCACCGTCCCGCCCGCCCGCGACGGCGTCCTCTGGCGGCACACCCAGGCGCTCGTCGCACTGCTCAATTCGCTCCCCAACGGCCCGTCCCCCGACTGGCCCGCCGACCTCCCGGTGGCCGGGGGAACTGACACCGGGCGGCTGCTGCGCCGGCTGACCATGGCGGCCGCCTGGGCCGGCCCGGTCCATCCCGGCGCCTGGTGCGGCGGGAACGGCGAGACCAGCACGGCGGTCGAACTGGACGGCGCAAACGGCCGGCTCACCCTGTCGGTCGAGATCGACGCGGCCGGCCAGCTCCGCCGGGCCGGCCTCACCCTCCCCGGCTGACCCGCAGCGACCTCCGGCCGTCACTACGCCACCCAGCCCCACGGGTGGCTGAGGCGGGCTGGGCGCCCGGGTGAAAGAGGTGGCAGCGGGGGCGGCGACCCGATGGCTGCCGGGCACCAGGCTGGGCCAGCGCGGGGCCGGTCAGGTGACTTCGGGCTGCTGGGAGTCGAGGAAACGGTTGACCAGGCCGCGGATGACGGTGGCCATCGAGAACCCGTGCTCGGCGCACCAGGCCCGCAGCCGGGCGTGCTGCTCGGCGGAGAACCGTACCGGCACCATCTGCTGGGCCGACCCGGACGGGCTGCGCACCAGGTTGCGGACCAGTTCCACGCCCGCCTCGGCGAACTCCTGCTGCCGGGGGGACGGTGCTTCGGCCTTCATGGCCCAGCTCAGCCGACGGGTCAGCTGGCTGGCGGGCCCGAGGTCCGGGGTCAGACTGGACCCCAGCAGCCAGGTGTACACCTGGTCCCGCTCGTCCGGGGCCAGCTGAGCCAGCGCCCGGACCAGCAGCCGCGCCGTGTCGGTGGAACTCAACGCGGCGCCTGGCGATGCCCTCCGGTCCGCGGCCGGGCGCGGAGCCGGTGCCGGGGGCGGCCCTTGCGGCGCGGGACCAGCGGGGGGCGGATCGGCGGCAGGCGGCTCGCTCATCATCGGCTCCGGAACACGGCGGGCGATATCGGCTACCCCCCGAACGATATCGCCGGCCGATATCGCCTACAAGGCGACGCCGAGCAGGGCGTCCACGGTGTCCCGGATCAGCTGCGCCTCGCCGTGCCCGGCCGGGCCGGCCGCGGAACTGCCCCCGTCGGGCGCGGCCAGCACCGCGTCGGCCCACCGGTCAACGGCGGCCAGCGCGCCCGGGGCGTCGAGGTCGTCGGCCAGCCGGTCGCGGACCGCCGCCAGCACCGCCTCGGCGGCTGGCGCAGGCCGCCGGTCCGGCCAGGCGGCGGCCAGCGCCACCGCTTCGCGCCACCGGGCCAGCCGGATGGTCGCGGCGGCCAGGCCGTCCGCCGTCCAGTCCCAGTCCGGGCGGTAGTGGTGCGCGAGCACCGCCAGCCGCACCGCCATCGGGTCGGCCCCCTCCTCCAGCAGCCGGGACACGAACACCAGGTTGCCGAGGGACTTGGACATCTTCTCGCCGCCCAGCCGGACCATGCCGGCGTGTGCGTAGGATCGCGCGAACGCCGCCGGGCCGAGCGCCACCCGGGCGTGCGAGGCGCTCATCTCGTGGTGCGGGAAGATCAGGTCGGTGCCGCCCGCCTGGACGTCGAACGTGGTACCCAGGTACTCGGTGGCGATCGCCGCGCACTCCACGTGCCAGCCGGGGCGGCCCGGGCCGAACCGGGCCGGCCACGATGGCTCCCCGGGGCGGGCCGCCAGCCACACCAGCGCGTCGAGCGGGTCCTTCTTGCCCGCCCGGCCGGGGTCCCCGCCGCGCTCGGCGAACAGATCGGCCATCGCCGCCGGGCCCAGCCCGGACACCGACCCGAACCGCTCGTCGCAGGCCCGGGAGAAGTACTGGTCGGCTTCCAGTTCGTACAGCGCCCCCCGGTCGGCCAGGCGGCCCGCCAGGCGCTCGATGATGTCCAGCGCCTCGACCGCCCCCACCAGCCGGTCGGGCGGCAGCACGCGCAGCGCGGCCATGTCGCCCCGGTACCGGTCTATCTCCCGGTCGGCGAGGGCGCGCCAGTCCTCGCCGTCCCGCTCCGCGCGCTCCAGCAGCGGGTCGTCCACGTCGGTCACGTTCTGCACGTAGGTCACCTGATGGCCGGCGTCCCGCCAGGCCCGCACCAGCAGGTCCCAGGCCAGGAAGGTGGCGGCATGCCCGAGATGGGTAGCGTCGTAGGGCGTGATCCCGCAGGCGTACAGCGTCGCCGCCGGACCGGCCGCGGCCACCGTCAGCTGGCCGGTCGCGGTGTCGCGGAGCATCGTCTCAGGACCGCGCCCCGGCAGCCGGGGAACGGGCACGCCACGCCAGGAATCCATGAGCGCAGGTTATCGCCGTGCCATCAGGGCTCCGTCCGCGCCGTCAGCCGGCCCGGCGGGCCAGCGCAGCGCGGCCACCGCCTGCTCAAACGCGTAACCGAACGCGATCAGCCGCGGCTCACTCCAGGCCGGCCCGAGGAACGACAGGCCCACCGGCAGGCCGGCGACCTCGCCGGCCGGCACGCTGACCGACGGGTAGCCGGCCACCGCTGACGGGCCGGAGGTATGGAACACGTCGTGGTCACCCAGCACGTAGTCGGTCAGCCAGGCCGGGTTGGCGGTGAGCGTGACGACGGCGTCCAGCCGGCGGCTGGCCAGCGCGCGGTCGAGCGCCCGCCGGGCCCGCCCCGTGGCCTCGGCCCGGGCCGAGCGGGCGGCCGGGTCGGCCGGGTTCCCGCTGGTCGCCTGGGCCAGCTCGAATGTGTCCTGGCCGAAGTGAGCGAGCACGCTGGGGGCGTTAAGCCGGTTGAACTCGATGAGCTCGGCCAGGGACCGCGGATGTGGGCCGGGCAGCGTCCCCAGGTAGGCGTTCAGGTCCCGCTTGAACTCGTGCAGCAGCGCGGTGAACGCCGGGTCGCCGACCGTGTCCGCCCCCGGCAGGTCCACCGGGTCCAGCACGGTCGCACCCAGGTCGTGCAGCGCGGCCGCCGCGTCGTCCAGGACCGCGCGGGTGGCCGCGCCCGCCTCGCGGCAGCCGTCGCGCCACACCCCGATCCGGGCGCCGCGCAGCGCGGCGGGCGCCAGGCAGGCCGTGTAGTCCACCCGCTGGCCGGGGGTGACGGCCGCCGGGTCGGCCGGGTCGGGCTCGGCCAGCACCGTGAGCAGGGTCGCGGCGTCCGCGACCGTCCGGGCCATCGGCCCCGCGGTGTCCTGGGCAGCGGACACCGGCACGATCCCGTGCCCGTGTACCAGGCCGAGGGTGGGCTTGATGCCGACGATGCCGCAGGCGCTAGCCGGGCAGACGATGGAGCCGTCGGTCTCGGTGCCGACCGCGAGCGGCGCCAGCCCGGCCGCCACTGCCACCGCCGACCCGGAACTCGACCCGGAGGGATTACGCCCGGACCCGTGCGGGTTCACCGCCTGCCCACCGAGCGTGCTCCAGCCGCTGGTGGCCACGGCGGAGCGGAAGTTGGCCCACTCCGACAGGTTGGCCTTGCCGAGGATCACCGCGCCGGCCTGGCGCAGCCGCCGCACGCAGAACGCGTCGCCCGACTCCGCGTCGCGCAGCGCCGGGGAGCCGGCCGTGGCCGGCAGCCCGCGGACGGCGATGTTGTCCTTGATCAGCACCGGGATCCCGGCCAGCGGGCCGATGGGCGTGCCGTCGTCCCGGGCCCGGTCCTGGGCCACCGCGTCGTCCAGCGCCTGCGGGCTCACCGAGATGACCGCGCGCAGCAGCGGGTTGAGCCGGGCGATCCGGCCCAGGCAGCCCGCGGTGAGCTCCACCGAGGTAAGCGCGCCGGCCGCCATGGCCTGGCGCAGCGCCGCGACCGGCTGGCCGGTCCACAGCCGCTCGGTTGACGCGTCACTCGTTGCGGTCATCTCGGCGGCCTCGGGCATGCTGGCAGGATAACCAGGTGCAGATGACCACGGGAGAGCTGAAAACGGTACCTGCGGTGAGCCGACCGGACCTGCTGGCGCCGGCCGTGGCCCGGGCGCTGGCCACGCCCGGCGCGATCCGGCCGGACGGCGGGGTCGGCGTGGCCGAGATCGACCCCGGTCTGGCCGGCGTAGCCCCGGCCCTCAGGGCAGCCACGACACGTGCCCGTGCAGCACGGCGTAGCCGACGAAGGCCCCGGTGTCGATGAGCGTGTGCGTGATGATGAACGGGGTGACCCGGCGCCACCGGCGGTACGCCATGGCGAAGATGACCCCCATCACCGCGTTGCCCAGGAAGCCACCGAAGCCCTGGTAGAGGTGGTAGGAGCCGCGGACCAGCGCGCTGATCGTGATGGCGGCGGCCGGTGAGAAGCCGAGCTGGTCGAGGCGGCGCAGCAGGTAGCCGAGGACCAGGATCTCTTCCAGGATGCCGTCGTGCGCGGCCTGCAGCACCAGCACCGGAATCCGCCACCAGACCGGCGGCAGGTTCTCCGGGACCACGTTCAGCGCCAGGCCCAGTTTGTAGGCGGCCAGGTACAGGGCCAGGCCGGAGCCGCCGATGACCGCGGCCAGCACCGCGCCGCGCGCCAGGTCCCGGGCCGGCTCGCGGGCGTCCAGGCCCATCGCCGACGACGGGGTCTCGCCCTCCCGGAGGAACAGGTAGATGACCAGCGCGACCGGGGCCAGCCCGATCGCGATGTTGGCCAGCTGCAGCACGAGGTCGAGGAGCGGGCGGCCCGGTGCGAGCGTGCCGACCAGCAGCGCCTGCTGCTTGCTCAGGGCCTTGCCGGCGGTCAGCGAGCCGATCAGGTCGATGACGGCGAACAGAGCGCTCGCGCCCAGCGAGAGAGCGAAGACGATGATGATCTCCCAGCCGAGCAGCCGCCTGGTCAGCGGGGCAAGGCTGGTGTTCTCCGGCGCCTGGACCACGTCACGGACTCTAGCCGCCCAGCCAGTGCGCTCCTACCTCGTGATCATGAGTTTGGTGTCGTTCCAGCGACACCAAACTCATGATCACGATCTTGGAAGTGGGTGGGTGAGGGTGGGGATCAGGCGCCGGCCGCGGTCACGATGGCATCGGTGACGAAGCCGAGCACCACCCCCAGGAAGATGGCCCAGGTGACGATGACCTTGAACCCGCTGCTGCGGGCCACCGCGAGCAGTTCGATCACCACGTAGAGGATGGACCCGGCGGCCAGCGCGAGGAATGCCACGGCCATGACCGGGCTGGTGACCTGCTCACCGACCAGGGTGCCGACGAAGGTGGGGCCACCGCCGATGAGGCCGAGCAGGGCCAGCCGCCCCCACGATGGCCGCTCCCCGGCCGCGGCCAGCGGCGCGACGATGCCGAAGCCCTCGGTCGCGTTGTGCGCGCCGAACCCGATCACCAGGAGCAGGGCTAGGCTGAGCTGCCCGGCCGCCGCGGAGGTGCCGATGGCCAGGCCCTCGCCGAAGTTGTGCATGCCGATCCCGACCGCGATCAGCATCGACAGCTGCGTAGCCCGGGCGACGGCGGACGACGGCGCGGCTGGCACCGAGACCGGCCGGGCTGGGGCCGCACCCGGCCCCTCGGGGGCGGTCCGGCGGGCCCGCCGGGCGATCCAGCGATCGAAGTAGACCAGGCCCAGCAGCCCGGCGCCGGCGCAGCCGAGCATGACGGCCGCATAGCCGGCGGCGGGACCGTAGTGATGCGCACTGAGCGCCTTGTCGGCCGGATCCCACGCGTTGGTCAGCACGTCCCACAGCAGGAACAGCAGAATCCCGATCGCGGTGCCGTTCAGGAACGCCTTTACCTTGGGGGTCACCGCGTTCATCCGGCCCAGCGGCAGGCCCAGGACGATGGTCAGGCCCGCGATGGCGCCCAGCAGTGCGATCTGGCTCGATGACAAGGGGGCCCTCCCGGCCGGGACGTCGTCGTCACGCCAGCATAAAGTAGGTTAGGCTTACCTAACAAGGCGCCCCCGGAGCTGGCGCCGGCCACCTGCTGCCGGTCCGACTCTAGGCCGCCGGCCAGGTCTCCCGGGAGGGCCGTCCGGCCCGTTCGGCGGCACTGGCCCGGCATCGCACCAGCCCGGCACTGGCCCAGCATCGCACTGGCCCAGCATCGCACTGGCCCGGCACGGCACTGGCCCGGCATCGCACTGGCCCAGCATCGCACTGGCCCGGCACGGCACTGGCCCGGCATCGCACTGGCCCGGCACGGCACTGGCCGCCGCGTCGCGCAGGAACACGGCGGCCAGTGGCTGGAACCGCAGGCGAGAGCGCCGGGCGTCACACGAGCAGGTCGTCGAACTCCCCGCGCTTGACGCCTTCGATCAGGGCGGCGATCTCGGCCTCGGTGTAGATCAGGGCCGGGCCTTCGGGGTTCCGCGAGTTGCGCATCGCGAACTTTCCCTTGCCCAGCCGGGCCAGTTCGACGCAAGTGCCCTGCGAATTGCTGATGCTGCTCTTACGCCAGCGGGCGTCGACCAGGTCGGTGGCTGGCATCCCGTTATATGTGTTCATCTATTCGACTTCCTCAAGCATCTTGCCCAGGATCTCGGTGGTCTGCTCCGGCGACTCACTCTCCACGCTGAGGCGCTCCATCACCTCGGTGTAGCGTTCGACGTCGTCGCGTTTATCCAGGTACAGCGAGCTGGTCAGCTGCTCGACGTAGACCACGTCAGGCAGATCTACCTCGGGGAACCGGAGGATGGTGAAAGCACCACCCTCGGCCGCGTGACCCCCAGAGCTGAACGGCACCACCTGGAGCGTGATGTTGGGCTCCCTTGTCACCTCGATCAACCGTTCGAGCTGCGCCCGCATCACCTCCCTGCCTCCGATGGGGCGCCGCAGCGCCGCTTCATCCACGACCGCCCACAGCCGGGGCGCGCCCGGCTTGCTCAGCAGTTCCTGCCTGGCGACCCGCAGGCCGACCCGGTGCTCCACTTCCGCAGCGGACGCTCCCGGCTGACCGAGAGTCACCACCGCCCGCGCATAGTCCGCGGTCTGCAGCAGCCCAGGCACGAACTGCACCTCATAGAGCCTGATGAGCGACGCGGCCTCTTCCAGCCCCACGTAGACCTGGAACCAGTCCGGCAGCACGTCCCCGTACTTGTGCCACCAGCCCGGCGAATTCGCTTGCCGGGCCAGGTCCACCAGGGCCATTCGTTCCGTGTCGTCGGTGACCCCGTACATCTCCAGCAGGTTGACCACGTCGCGTTCCTTGAAACTGACCCGGCCGAGCTCCATCCGGCTGATCTTGGAACCGGACGCACGGATGGCATAACCGGCCTCGTCGCGCGTGATGCCATTGGCTTCACGCAGCCTCCGCAGCTGGGAACCCAGGAGGATGCGAAGAACCGTCGGTCCAGTGCCTGGTTGTACTGGCTGTACTGAGATCACAGAACCCCCCTCGGTCCTTCCCATCAGGAATTCGTCAGCAACTCCTCCCGTCGAGGCCTCCTCACGATCCGCACGTGCTTTACGCACTTCCATCTGCACGTGCATCCGTCCTTGCGCTTGCAAGGCACGTAGGCGATGATAGCGCTTGCGCGCCGGGCGCACGATGAGTGCTCGCCTAACAGTGCACAAATGGACAGACGGGAACCCGATGACCGCACACCGGGCTGACTCTCCAGCCAGGACGGAGGTCACCAGCGTGGGCCATGAATGGCTCCTATCCCACGGGGAGCCTGCCTTCACGCACTACGAGAGCCCACTCCGGCCGCCGGTGCCGGCCCTGGACGAGGCCGTACCGAACCAGCCGTCAGCAGCCTGCGGGCTGCACCCGGTCCCCGAGGCGGTGCGCACCGGCCGTGACTTCGCCCGCACCGTGCTGCTGGACTGGGGGCTCGCCGACCTGGTCGACGTGGCCGGGCTGGTGGTCTCGGAACTGCTGACCAACGCGCTGCGGCACGGCGTGCCCACCGCCCGCCCGCACGGCGACGACTGCCCGATCCGGCTCCGCCTGCTCGGCCAGGCCCCGTACCTCATGTGCCTGGTGACCGACCCCGGGGACGGGGTTCCGGTGCACCGCGAGCAGGACCCCTGCGCCGAGAACGGCCGGGGTCTCACCGTCGTGGCCGCCTGCTCGGTGCGCTGGGGCTGGCACCTGCTGGATGGTGGCGGCAAGGTCGTCTGGGCCCTGCTGCATCGCGGCGGTTGACAGCGGGCGCACTCTCCCCGGATGGGATGCCGCCGAGACGGAAAGCCGGCCTAGGCAAGGGTGATCCGCGCCGCTAAGCTCGGTGCGCCGTCGGCCCGGTGACCGCGGCTACTGCCCGGCACGGCCATCGGGAGTCCAGCCAAGGAGCGTCCATGTACCAGCCTTATCCGACGGGCGCCGCGGAGCCCGGCCCCCAGTCCGCGGCGCAGCCTCCGTCCTCCATCCAGAACGCGGTCAAGCTGATGTACGCGGGCGCCGTGGTGAGCGTCGTCATCATCATCGTGGCCATCGTCACCATTAGCAGCGCGCGGAGCGCCGTGCACACCGCGTTCCCGCACTACTCGGCGGCCCGGGTACGGCGGGCCGCCGTTGGCCTCGTGGCCTACGAAGTGGTGGTGCAGGTCATCACCATCGGCCTGTGGTTGTGGATGGCCTGGGCGAACAAGGCCGGGAAGTCCTGGGCGCGGATCGTGTCCTCGGTGCTGTTCGGCCTCAATACCTTGTTCCTGCTGGTGAGCCTGTCCCGGCCGCACGCCAGCTTCGGGCTCGCGCTGCTCGTGGTGATCTGGCTGATCGGCCTGGGTGCCATCTTCTTCCTGTGGCGCAGGGAGTCCAGCGCCTACTACACGGCGTCCCGGGCCGCCCCAAAGACCACCGTCTGAATCCAGGCGCCCGCCACGGCCACGTACCTGGCCGTGACCCGGCGGCCCGGCTGATGGGCGACCCGCCGGCCCCGGCCCGGCGCGCTCAGCGCCCCGGGCCGGCGGCCGCTTCCTCGGGGGCCAGGGCAGGCAGCTGGGCGGTGAGCTGCCTCCAGGCCAGCTCCGCCCCCTCGGCCAGGCAGCCGTGCACGACCGCGTCGCTGCCCAGCGCGCTGACCCGGACCTCCGGCATGACCGGCGCGATCCGCTCGAGTTCGCCGGTGACCGCGGCGGCGAACCCGGGCGCCTGGCCGACCCCGCCGCCGAGCACGATGAGGGCCGGGTCGACGATCGTCACCACGCAGCACAGCACCCGGGCCACCAGTTCGGCCTCCTCGGCCACCACCGCGGCGGCCCGCGGGTCGCCCCCGGCGGCCGCCTCGAAGACCCGCCGGGCCGAGACCTGGCCGCGCATCCCGGCCCGCCGGGCCGCCCGGACCACGGCCGGGGCGGAGGCCGCGGCTTCCAGCGGCCCACGGCGCCGGGCGTCCTCGGGGTCGGTGCCCTGCCCGCCGGAGATGGGCAGGTAGGCGATCTCGCCGGCCACCCCGTGCCGCCCCCGGTGCAGCTGGCCGCGGACGACCAGCCCCATCCCGATCCCGCTGCCGACCGAGACGAAGGCGAAGCTGTCCGCGTCCTGGCCGTGCCCGTGGGTCCGCTCGGCCAGCGCTGCCGCGTCCACGTCGTTCTCCACCACCAGCGTCTGGCCGAAGGCCGAACGCAGGTCAGCCAGGACGGCCGGCCGGTCCCAGCCAGGCAGCCCGCCGGTCAGCGCCATCGAATTGCGCCGCGGGTCGTAGACGCCCGGGCTGCCGATCACGGTCTGGGTGACCGCCGTCCGCGGCACACCGGCCTGGACGCACAGGTCGTCGGCCAGCCGGATCAGCTCACCGACCCGGCCGCGGACGCTGGAGGCCTGGGACCGGTTGGCCGCATGGGCCAGGATGCCGCCCGCCAGGTCGGCCAGCGCGCCGCGCACGTACTTGTGGCCGATGTCCAGCCCCAGGACGTAGCCGGCCTGCGGCCGGACCTCGTACAACCGGGCGGACCGGCCCGGCACCCCGGTCCGCTGCCCGGCCTCGCGGACCAGGCCGGCCCGCTCGGCCGCGGCCAGTGCCACGGAGACGGTGGGCTTGGACAGCCCGGACAGCCGGGCCAGTTCGGCCCGCGAGCACCGGCCCAGCGCGCGGATGTGGCCGAGCAGCAGTTGCTCGTTCATCGCCCGGATCAGCGGCGGGCGCGCCGCGGCGGGCGCGCCGCCCGGCGGCCCCGCCGGGGCGGGACTGTCCGGGCTTGGGCGCCCGGGGCCGGGCCGCGCCGGCCCGCGGCCGCCCGGGCCGGGCCGTTTCGGCCCGGCACCGTCACGGGCGGCGGGCGAGGTGACTGTCACGGTGACCTCCTGCCCTATCCTCCCGCACGGCCGCATCCTCCGGCACGGCCGCGGGCTCAGGATAAAGCTCGCATAACAAGCCTTGTGGCACCTAAATAGTTAGGATACTGTCCTAACAATCTTGCGCTGGGACGCGCGTTACCGCAGCTTAGGCAGGTTTCGTGAGCCAATCCCCGGTGATCCTCGGGATCGACTTCGGCGGCACCAAGATCGCCCTGGCCGTCTGCGGGTTGACCGGGAACCGGCTCGGCGCGGCCACCGTCGCCGTCGCCGCGGCCGAGGGCGCCCGGGCCAACTTCGGCCATGGCATCCAGGCGGCCCGCGGGCTGCTGGCGTCCGTGGCCCCGGCCGCATCACTGGCCGCGGTCGGCGTCTCCACCTTTGGCATCCCATTCGAGGACCGGGTGGACCTCGCCCCCGCCATCGACGGCTGGGGCACGCTGCCGTTCGGCCGGGAACTGCGGGCCGCCTTCCCCGGGACCGAGATCCGGATGGCCACCGACGCCAAGGCGGCGGCCCAGGCCGAGGCCCGCTGGGGCGCGCTGGCCGGCGCCGACCCGGCCGTCTACCTCAACCTGGGCACCGGCCTGTCCGCCGCGCTGGTGCTGGGCGGGCGCGTCGTCACCGGTGCGAACGGGGCGGCCGGGGAGATCGGCTACCACCTCCGGGGAGTGCCCGACGTCGGGCTGGCCCTCGGCAGCCGCATCCCGCTCGAGGACATGGTGAGCGGGCAGGCGCTGGCCCGGCGCGCCGCCAGCCTCGCCGGGTCACCGGGCGGCCCACTTCCCTGGGCACCCGGCAGCTCACCGGACGGCCCACCGGACGGCCCACCGGACGGCCCACCGGACGGCCCACCGGACAGCCCACCGGACAGCCCACCGGACGGCCCACCGGACGGGCCACCGGACGGGCCACCTCCCAGGACGCCGGACACCCCGGCCATGACGGCCGCGGAGGTCTTCGCGGCCGGCGCCAGCGACCCGCACCTGGACGCGCTGCTGTCCGATTTCATCGCCGAACTCGCGTATCACGTGGTCAACCTGGCCATCTCCCTCAACCCAGCGCGGATCGCGGTCGGCGGCGGCCTGGTCGGGTCGTGGGACCGGCTGCGGCCCGGCCTGGAACGCGCCCTCAAGGCGGGCACCCCTTTCCCGCCCGAACTCGTGCCCGCCCGCTTCCCCGCGGAGGCCCCGCTTATCGGCGCGGTGGCCCTGGCCGCGGACGCTGCCGGAGCCGCCGCCGCCGACGGTTTCCCGGTATCCCAACCACTGCGCACCCTGGATGAAAGGCATCAGCCATGAGACGCCTCGCAGCACTTGGGGCCCTCGTCGCAGCAAGCCTGCTCGCGGCTTCCTGCAGCGCCGGCTCTGGTTCGGGAAGTACCAGCAAGACAGCCAACGCGGTCACCATCTCCAATGAGAACGGTGCCCTGTGGACCTGTAACTTCAGCCCGTTCAACGGCTCGGACACGCTGCTGTCGGTCGGCTTCGTCTACGAGCCGCTGGTCTTCGTGAACGCACTGCAGAACGGGAAGACCACGCCGATGCTGGCCACCTCCTGGCAGTGGGGCGCGGGAGACAAGACGCTGACCTTCACGATCCGCAAGAACGTCAAGTTCAGCGACGGGACGGCGCTGACGCCCGCGGACGTGGTCTACACGTTCAACCTGCTCAAGCGCTACCCCGCGCTCGACCTGACCGGCGACTGGTCGGTGCTGTCCAGCGTCACCCAGTCCGGCTCGGACCAGGTGGTGATGACCTTCAAGCACCCGGCCGTGCCGGCCTTCTACTTCATCGCCGGGCAGACGCCGATCGTCCCGCAGCACATCTGGTCGAAGATCAGCAACCCGGTGGCCTACCCGGACACGACCCCGGTAGGCACCGGCCCGTACAAGGTGAACCCGTGCACCAAGGCGAACATCACCTACACCGCCAACCCGGGCTACTGGCAGCCCGGCCTGCCGAAGGTCAAGAAGGTTCTCTACCCGGCGTTCACCAGCAACAACACGGCCAACGACCAGCTGGCCAGCGGCCAGGCGCAGTGGGGCTCGCAGTACATCCCGAGCATCAAGTCGTTCTACACGGCTAAGAGCCCGAACTTCCACTACTGGTTCCCGCCGACGGTCAACGTGTCGGTCGTGCCGAACCTCAAGAACCCGCTGCTGGCCAACGTCAAGGTGCGGCAGGCCATGTCGTACGCGATCGACCGGTCCAAGGTGTCCTCGATCGGCGAGTCCGGGTACGAGCCGCCCGCCAACCAGGCCGGCATCGTCACCCCGACCTTCAGCGACTGGCTCAACACCTCCCAGCTGGGCAAGTACGACAACTACAAGTACGACCCCGCGAAGGCCAAGCAATTGCTGGCGCAGGCCGGCTACCACCTGGGCCCGGACGGCGTCATGACCAACGCCCAGGGGCAGAAGCTGTCCTTCTCGATCATCAACATCGGGGACTACTCGGACTGGGTGGCCTCGGTGCAGGTGATCCAGCAGGACCTGAAGGCGGTCGGCATCCAGATCAACCCGGACAACCTGACCAACACCGATTTTGACGCCAACCTGTACAACGGCAAGTACCAGCTGGCCTACTACGACCAGCAGACGTTCGGCCCGAGCCCGTACTACGAGCTGCGCAACTGGCTGGACTCGGCGGGCACCGCACCGATCGGGCAGCAGGCGGCGACGAACTACGAGCGGTACAGCAACCCCGCCACCGACCAGCTGTTCACCCAGTACGCGTCGTCCACCTCCAGCGCGCAGCAGCACCAGATCATCAACCAGGTCGAGCAGGTGATGCTGAGCCAGCTGCCCATCATCCCGGTGGTGCAGGCGGTGGACTGGTACCAGTACGACGACTCGGGGCTGACCGGGTGGCCGACGCCGAGCGACCCGTACGCCCAGCCGGCCGCCTACGCTTACCCGGACGTCGAGCAGGTGCTGCTGCACCTGCGGTCCAAGTAGCGGCGCTGACCTGGTGCGTGCCCGGGAGCCTGGCTCCCGGGCACGCACCCCGCCGCCCGGCACCGCCATGACGAACGACACCGTGACGACGAGGAGACGAGCTTGAGATTCGCGCTGCGCCGCCTCGGTTTCTTCGTGCTGACCCTGTGGGCCGCGCTGACCCTCAACTTCCTGCTCCCCCGGCTGATGCCAGGGAATCCGGCCCTGGCAATGCTGGCCAAGTTCCACGGGCAGCTCGGCCCGGGCACGCTGCACGCCCTGGAGGTGCTGTTCGGGGTCAATACCCAGAAGAGCCTGCCGGCCCAGTACGTCAGCTACCTGCACCAGGTGTTCACGCTCAACTTCGGGCCGTCGCTGGACTTCTACCCGGAACCTGTCACCTCCGTCATCGGCAGCGCCATCTTCTGGACGCTCGGGCTCGTCGGGGTCACCACGGTCCTGGCCTTCCTGCTGGGCACCGGCCTGGGCATCGTGTCGGCCTGGCGGCGCGGCAGCCGCCTGGACAGCGTCATGCCGCCGGTTTTCG
Source organism: uncultured Actinomycetes bacterium (assembly GCA_963837515.1). Taxonomy (GTDB): domain Bacteria; phylum Actinomycetota; class Actinomycetes; order Streptosporangiales; family Streptosporangiaceae; genus RYN-230. Next base: position 61,791 of record CAWINT010000001.1, on the reverse strand, counting down.
TGATCACGTCGGCGGTTCCGTACTTCTGGGTCGGCATGGTGCTGGTGCTGGTGTTCGGCGTCACGCTGCACTGGCTGCCCAGCCAGGGCGGCTACTACGTGTCCACCGACAGCCCGGGCCTCAACCTGACCTACTTCCAGGACGTGCTCTCGCACGCCGCGCTGCCGGCCATCGCCCTGCTGATCACCACGATCGGCACCTGGATCCTGACCATGCGCAACACGATGATCACCACCCTGGCCGAGGACTACGTGCGGATGGCCCGGGCCAAGGGCCTGCCCGGCTGGCGCATCATGTTCGACTACGCCGCGCGCAACGCCATCCTGCCCAACCTCACCGGCTTTGCCATGTCGCTCGGCTTCGTGGTCAGCGGCGCCATCCTCATCGAGTACGTCTTCAACTACCCCGGGGTCGGCTACATGCTGCTGCAGGCCGTCCAGGGCGAGGACTACCCGCTGGAGCAGGCGCTGTTCCTGCTCATCACCGTCGCGGTGCTGCTGGCCATTCTGCTCGCCGACATCGCCACCGCCCTGCTCGACCCGCGCACGAGGACGGCTGGTTAGCCATGTCCATGCCTAGCTCCGGAGTTCCCGCCACCCCTGCGGCACCCGGCGCCCCGGCCGCTTCCGGCGCGGCAGGCCCGGTGGGCCCCGGCGCGACCGGCGCGACCGGGCCGGCCCCGCCCCGATGCCGCGCACCCACGCACTGGCCCGGATGGGCCGGGCGATCCGGTCCAACCGCAAGGCCACTGCAGGCGCCGTGCTGCTGGTCATCTTCCTGTTCGCGGCCGCGTTCCCGGGACTTATCGCGAAGGACAACCCGGGCGCGGATGCCTACCCCCCCAAGCTGGGGCTGTCCACCGCGCACCTGCTCGGCACCACCGCCTACGGCCAGGACATGTGGGCCCAGCTGGTGTGGGGCACCCGGGACGTGCTGCTCATCGCGTTCGCGGTCGGGCTGGCCGCCACCGGGATCGCGGTGCTGATCGGGGTGGCCGCCGCCTACCTGGGCGGGCTGTGGGACGGCTCGCTCAGCCTGCTCACCGACGTGCTGCTGGTCATCCCGCTGTTCCCGTTGCTGATCATCATCGCGGGTTACGCGCACGGCGGCGGCACGCTGGTGCTGATCCTGGTGATCACCGTGACCAGCTGGTCCTACACCGCGCGGCAGCTACGCGCCCAGGCGCTGTCGCTGCGCAACCGGGACTTCCTGGAAGCGGCCAAGGTGCGCGGTGAGCGCCGCCTCTACATCGTCGTGGTGGAGGTCATCCCCACGATGACCTCGCTCATCGTGGCCAGCTTCCTGACCAACGCGCTCTACGCGGTGCTGTTCGCCTCCAGCCTGCAGTTCATCGGCCTGGGCAACCCCAACACGCAGAGCTGGGGCACGATGCTCTACTGGGCGCAGAACAACGCGGCGCTGCAGACCGGCCAGCCAATGTGGGCGCTGGCCCCGGGCGCCTGCATCGCCGCCCTCGGCGCGGCCTTCGCCCTGCTCAACTACGCGTTCGACGAGATCGGCAACCCGGCACTGCGGCCGGCCCGGCGGCCGCGGAAGCGGGCGACTCAGCATGGCTGACCCGATCCTGACGGTCCGCGGCCTGACCGTGGACTACGCGATGGACCGCGGCGACGTCCGCGCGGTCGAGGACGTCAGCTTCGACCTCGCACCGGGTGAGTTCCTCGGCATCGTCGGCGAGTCCGGCTGCGGCAAGTCCACCCTGCTGTTCGGGATCGCCCAACTGCTGGCCGCGCCCGCCGCGATCACCGCCGGGCAGGTCATGTTCGCCGGGCGCAGCCTGGTCGGGCTGACCGACGCGCAGCTCACCGCGGTGCGCTGGAAGGACCTGTCGGTGGTCATGCAGAGCGCGATGAACGCGCTCAACCCGGTCAAGTCGATCGGCGCCCAGTTCAAGGACGCGATGCGGGCGCACGGGGTGACCTCCCGGGACGAGATCGTCACCCGGTCCGCCGAGGTGCTGCGGATGGTCAGCATCGACCCGGTGCACCTGGACAGCTACCCGCACCAGCTGTCCGGCGGGATGCGGCAGCGCTCCATGATCGCGATGGCCATGCTGTTCACCCCGGAACTGGTGATCATGGACGAGCCGACCTCGGCGCTCGACGTGGTCGCCCAGCGCTCGCTGATGGCGCAGATCAAGGACCTGCAGCAGCGGCTCGGCTTCGCGGTTATCTTCGTCACCCACGACATGTCGCTGGTCCGCCACTTCTCCGACCGGCTCATGGTGATGTACGCCGGGCAGATTGCCGAGTCCGGACCGACCGAGCGGGTGTTCGAGTCGCCGCTGCACCCCTACACCAGCGGGCTGATGGAGGCGTTTCCCTCGATCAAGGGCCCGCGGCTGCCGCTGACCGGTATCCCCGGCAGCCCGCCCGACCTGGCCCGGCCGCCGGCCGGGTGCCGGTTCGCGCCGCGCTGCCCGGAGGTCCTGGACGCCTGCACCGGCACCCCGCCCGGGCTGTACCTGGTGAACGGGGTCCAGGTCCGCTGCCTGCTGCACGCACCGGAGGCCGGGCCGGCGGGGCCAGCCAGGGAAACCCGCGATCCGGCCCGGAAGGCGGGCACCGCCCCGGATCCGGCCGGGGGAACAGCGGACAGCACCACGAGCGGGGGCAGCGATGACTGAGGCGGCCCAGCCCGGCACCGGCCCGCTGCTGCGGACCGAGGGGCTGACCAAGCACTTCAAGATCGGGAACGCGTTGTCCCGGCTCACGCTGCACGCGGTGGACGACGTCAGCCTGGCGATCGGCGAGCGGGAGATCGTGGCCCTGGCCGGGGAGAGCGGCAGCGGCAAGAGCACCATCGCCCGGCTGCTGGCCAAGCTCTACCAGCCGACCACCGGGGAGATCTACTTCCAGGGCCGGGCGGTCTCGGCCATCCGGTCCCGGAAGGACACGCTGCGCTACACCGGGCTGGTCCCGATGGTCTTCCAGGACCCGTTCAGCTCGATCAACCCGGTGCACCGCATCTCGCACGGCGTCATCCGCGGGCTGAAGCTGCACCGGCCGGAACTGAACGCGGCGCAGCGGCAGGCCGAAGCCGAGCGGGTCTTCGAGGTGGTCGGGCTCACCCCGCCCGCCGAGGTGCTGCAGCGGTTCCCGCACGAGCTGAGCGGCGGCCAGCGGCAGCGGGTCGGCTTCGCGCAGGCCCTGGCGCTGCGCCCGAAACTGATCCTGGCTGACGAGCCGGTGTCCATGCTGGACGTCTCGATCCGGATCGGCCTGCTGAACCTGATGCGCCGGCTGCGCGACGAGGAAGGGGTGTCCATCCTGTACATCACGCACGACATCGCCAGCGCCCGCTACATCGCGGACCGGCTCGTCGTGATGTACGCCGGGCAGATCGCCGAGTCCGGCCCGGTGGAGGACGTGCTGGCCAGCCCGCGGCACCCGTACACCCAGCTGCTGCTGTCCGCGGTGCCCGATCCGCGCGCCCCGCTGGACGTCTCGGCCGAAACCGACCTGGGCGAGCCGCCCAAGGTCATCGACCCGACCCCGGGCTGCCGGTTCCGCTGGCGCTGCCCGCTGGCCATCGAGCAGTGCCACCAGGTCACCCCGGGCCTGTCCGAGCTGGGCCCGGGCCACGCGGCCGCCTGCCATGTGGCGGCCGCCGGAGCGGAAGCGAGGGCATTCGGGTGAAGATCGCGGTCGTCGGCGGCGGCTCCACGTACACCCCGGAACTGGTCAACGGGGTGGCCCGGCTGACCGGCGCGCTCAAGGTCACCGAGCTGGTCCTGGTCGATCCGGACACCTCGCGGCTGGAGGTGGTCGGCCCGGTATCGGACCGGATCATGCGCCGCTCCGGGCACCCGGCCCGGCTGCGCTGGACCACCAGCCTGGACGACGGCCTGGACGGCGCGGCCGCGGTGCTGCTGCAGCTGCGGGTCGGCGGCCAGGCCGCCCGGCAGCGGGACGAGACCTGGCCGCTGGAGTGCGGCTGCATCGGCCAGGAGACCACCGGGGCCGGCGGCTTCGCGAAGGCACTGCGGACCGTGCCGATCGTCCTTGAGATAGCCGAACGCACCCAGCAGCGTGCTGACCCCGCCGCCTGGATCATCGACTTCACCAACCCGGTCGGGATCGTCACCCGCGCCCTGCTCGACGCCGGGCACCGCGCGGTGGGCCTGTGCAACGTAGCCATCGGGTTCCAGCGGCTGTTCGCCCGGCTGCTGGGCGTAGCGCCGGGCGAGGTCAGCCTGGGGCACGTCGGGCTGAACCACCTGACCTGGGAGCGGGCCGCCTGGGTCGGTGGGGTGGACCGGCTCCCGGAGCTGATCGCCACGCACGACCGGGAAATCGCTGAGCACACGGGGCTGCGGCCGGCCGTTATGCGCGAATTTGGCGTCGTTCCGTCGTACTACCTGCGCTATTTCTGGGCCCATGACGCCGTGGTAGCGGAAGAACAGGACCGGCCGACGCGGGCCGAGGACGTCGCGGCCATCGAGCGGGAACTGCTGGCGCTGTACGCGGACCCGGCGCTGGACCGCAAGCCGGAGCTGCTCAGCCAGCGCGGCGGCGCGTTCTACTCCGAGGCGGCGGTCGCGCTGCTCGCCTCGCTGGCCGGTGACGCCGGGGATACCCAGGTCGTGAACGTGCGCAACGGCGGCACGCTGGACTTCCTGCCCGACGACGCGGTGATCGAGGTGCCCGCGGTGATCGGCGCGGCCGGCCCGCGCCCGGCGCCGGTGGTGCCGCTGCCGCCGCTGCTGCGCGGCCTGGTCGCGCACGTGTCGGCCTACGAGGAGCTGGCGGTGGACGCGGCGCGGCGCGGCGGCCGGGACCGGGTGCGGGCGGCCCTGCTGGCCCATCCGCTGGTCGGCCAGCTGGACCTGGCCGACGGCCTGACCGACCGGTTGCTCGCCGCCAACCGCCAGTACCTGCCCTGGGCGGATTAGATGGGCAGTGTCAGCCCGGGGGGGCGACCCCCCGGAACCCCCCGCCATCCGCCGGCTCGGCACGAACACGCCTCCGGCGCGCCGCCCCTCACCGCCGGATACCCGGGGGGGCGACCCCCCGGAACCCCCCGCCATCCGCCGGCTCGGCACGAACACGCCTCCGGCGCGCCGCCCCTCCCCAGCGAGGTAGCCGTGCTGGCCCTCGACGGGGGGAACAGCAAGACCGACGTGGCGCTGGTCGCCGCGGATGGGACGCTGCTCGGCCGGGGCCGCGCGCCTGGGTCGCGCACCTTCCCCACACCGGAGACGCTGACCTCGATCGGCGCGGCCGTGCAGGCGGTGGCGCACGGGGCGGGTCTGCCCGGCGGATGGCCGGTCGCGGCGCACACGGTGGCCTGCATGGCCAACGCCGACCTGCCCGAAGAGGAGGAACGGCTGGCCGGGCTGCTCGCGGCCGAGGGCTGGAGCCACCGCACCGAGGTGGCCAACGACACCTTCGCCGTGCTCCGGGCCGGGCTGGACCGCCCGGACGGGCACGTCTGGGGGGTGGCGGTCACCTGCGGCGCCGGGATCAACTGCGTCGGCGTCAGCCCGGACGGGCGGGCCACCGGCTACCTCGCTCTCGGCTGGATCAGCGGGGACTGGGGCGGCGGGCTGGGTCTCGGCCGGGAGGCGCTGTGGTGGGCGGTCCGGGCCGAGGACGGCCGTGGCCCGCAGACCGCGTTGCGCGAACTGGTCACCACGCATTTCCGGGTGCCGGAGGCCCGGGACGTTACGATCGGCATCCACCTCGGCACGATCTCCCCGGACGAACTGCAGGAGCTGGTGCCCGGGCTGCTGGCGGCCGCGCGGGACGGCGACCAAGTCGCCGCGGACCTGGTCGGCCGGCTGGCCGGCGAGGTGGTGACCATGGCGGCCACGGTAATCAGGCGGCTGGGCCTGGACGGCCTGGACCAGGTGGTCCCCGTGGTGCTCGGCGGCGGGCTGCTCACCGCGGGTGACGCACTGCTGGACGCGCAGATCACCGACCGGCTGACGGTGGCGGCGCCGCAGGCGGTGGCCCGGGTGGTGGACGTGCCGCCGATCGCCGGGGCCGCCCTGCTCGGCCTGGACCAGGCCGGGGGCGGCCCGGCCGCCGAAGCCCGGCTCCGCGCCGCCTTCGGGCCGGCCGCGAGCCCCCTTTCCAGGACTTCAAGATCGTGATCATGACTTAGGTGTCGTTGGGGCGACACCTAAGTCATGATCACGATCGCCGGGCGGCGTGGCCAGCACATAGCAGGCGACCGCGGCGGCGGCGACCACGTTCAGCGAGTCGAGGCCGCGGGCCATGGCGGCTGGGTCCATCGGGATGCAGACCGCCTGGTCAGCCTCGTGCCGCCAGCGGGAGGACAGCCCATCCCCCTCGGTGCCGAGCAGCAGGGCCACCCGCTCGGCGGCCGCCGGGGCGCTGCCTGCCGGGGCGCTGCCTGCCGGGGCGCTGCCTGCCGGGGCGCTGCCTGCCGGGGCGCTGCCTGCCGGGGCGCTGCCTGCCGGGGCGCTGCCTGCCGGGGCGGGGAACGCCGCGGCGACCGGCACGGCCGCCTGGTCCGGGGTCAGGGCCAGCAGCCGGAAACCGGCGGCGCGCACCGCGCCCAGCCCGCCGTACCAGTCGTCCATCCGGGACCAGGGGACGGCGAACACCGCACCCATGGAGACCTTGACCGCCCGCCGGTACAGCGGATCGGCGCAGCGCGGCGACACGATCACCGCGTCCAGCCCGAATGCCGCCGCGCACCGGAAGATCGCGCCCACGTTGCCGTGGTCGACCAGATCCTCCAGCACCAGCACCCGGCGGGCCGCGGCCAGCAGCCGCGGTACCGGGGGCAACGGCGGCCGGTCCACCGCCGCCAGCGCACCGCGGTGCACCCGGTAGCCGGTCAGCTGCCGGGCGGCCGGCTCGGCCAGCAGGTAGACAGGGGCCCCGCAGTCCTCCGCCAGTGGGCCGAGCCGGGGCAGCTTGCCCGCCGTCACCAGGAGCGAGCGAATCCGGAGCCCGGCGGCCCGGGCCCGGGCGATGACCTTCTCGCCCTCGGCGATGAACAGCCCATGCTCGGCCTCCAGGCTCATCCGGAGCGCGGAATCGGTGAGCCCCGCGTAGTCGGCGAGCCGGGGATCCGCCGGGTCGGTTACCTCGATCGGTCCAGCCACAGGCCCAGTCTGCCCGGCCGCCGGGAGGCCCGGCGGCCCGGCCCGGCACGGCCCGGCCCGGCCCGGCACTTATTACAAAGCCGGTAACTGCCGGATCTGGCCGTCATTGTCCGGATAAAGTCAGGCGCATTGTCGTGGGGAGCTGCGCATCTCGTGATCGAAGGATGGCCGTGAACGCTGGATCCACCGGGCCGCTCAGCCCGCCAGGACGGGCCGGGACCAGCCGTCCCCGCCGGGTCCGGGTCTGGGTCACGCTGAGCACGCTGGCCGGCGTGATCGCCTGCACCCTGCTGGTCGCGTTCGGCGCCAAGGCCGTCGTGTCCCGCGCCTCGTGCACCGCGCACCCGACGCGGCTCCGGGTCGCCACCTCCCCGGACATCGCGCCGGCCATCCAGCACGTGGCGAGGTTCTTCAACGCACAGCATCGGCAGGTGGACGGGCACTGCGTGGCGGTGCGGGTGGTGAGCGACCCGTCGGCCACTGCTGCGGCGCAAGTGGCTGGCTCCGGCGCCGCGTTCGACGCTTGGATCCCGGATAGCTCGCTCTGGGCCGACGTGGCCCGCAGCTCCCCGTCCGGGGCCCAGCTGATCCAGCCCTCCGGGCTCACCGTGGCCACGTCACCGCTGACGATCGTGATGCCCCGGTCCGTAGCCGAGCAGATGCCGGCCTTCGGTTCCTCGATCGGCTGGCAGTTCCTGCTACCGCAGTCGGTGGGCGGCCCAGCCACCGAGTTGGGACTGCACGTGCAGTTCCCCGACCCGGCCCGCAGCTCGGCCGGCCTGGCCAGCCTGATCGAGCTGCAACAGCAGCTCGGCAACGGCCCGGCCGCCCTGGCCGACATCGCCAAGTTCGTGTTCAACGTGCAGGTGACAAAGACGTCGGGCACCTCGGCGCTGGCCACCCTGGCCAGCCTGGCCCAGCCACCCCGGGATCAGCGGCCGGTCACGGTGGCCGCGGAGCAGGCGGTCGCACAGTTCGACCGGGCTCACCCGGCGGCCCCGCTGGCCGTCCGCTACCCCGCCCAGGGGACCTACCAGCTCACCTACCCGTACGTGCTGACCAGCTCGGACACCCTGAAGAAGAAGGCCGCTAGGGCGTTCGAGAGCGCACTGCGGTCCAGTTACGCCGCCGCCTACGTGCAGTACGAGGGATTCCGGTCGGCCACCGGGGCGGCGCCCGGCTGGATCGCCCAGTACGGGATGAGCACCGCCCGGCCGGAGCTGTCCCGGGCGGCCGCGCCGGGTGAGGCCCAGACCAGCCTGCAGGCCTGGCAGCGGCTCGGGCTGGGCTCGCGTGACCTGGTCCTGCTGGACACCTCTCAGGCGATGGCCACACCGGTGGCCGCCGGTGGCCCCACCGTGGAGCAGGTGCTCTCCCAGGCGTCCCTCGGCGGCCTGGCCCAGTTCCCGGACAGCACCCAGCTCGGTGACTGGGCGTTCGCCAGCCACCTGAACGGCGACCAGCCCTACAAGGAACTCGTGCCGATCGGGCCGCTGTCCGCCCCGCTGGGCCTGATCACCCGGCGCCAGGAAGCCGCGCGCATCCTGCAGACACTCCAGCCTGCCCCGGCCCCGGCCGCGCTCTACGGCTCCATCCTGGCCGCGTTCCGGAAGATGACGGACACCTACCAGAATCGCTACACCAACGCGGTCCTGGTGCTGACCGCTGGGGTGGACAACGCGCCGGGCGACATCACCCCCGCCCAGCTCGTGCAGCAGCTGCACCGGCTGTACAACCCGCGCCGCCGGGTGGAGATCATCGTTCTCATGTTCGGCAACGCGGGAAATTTCAAGGCGCTGCAGCAGATCGCCGGCGTCACCGGCGGGCAGGTGTTCCAGCTCGCGAACCCGGCCCAGATCAGCAAGGTGTTCTTCGCCGCCATCGCCCGGCGGCTGTGCCAGCCGAACTGCGCCGGCTGATCCCGGCCCGGGCGGGCTACGGCGCCCGCCCGGGGGACGAAGCCGGGGGACGAAGCCGGGGGACGAAGCCGGGGGAAAAATTCTTACCGATCGATGACAACCACCGGCGAGCACCCCGCGTCATCTATTTGAGGCCCGACGAGAGCGGGGCGTCGGGCCTCATAGCACTTCCTCGGCTGAGCGGCCTGGGGCGAGCTTTCACCAGGCCATGAGCTGAGGAACAGGAGGTCCGGCGAGAGCGGGGCGCCGGGCCTCCACGACTTCCGCGGCTGGATGGCGTGGTGAGCTTTCACCGGGCCCGGTGGCCGAGGGACAGGACGTGAGGTCCGGCAAGAGCGGGGTGCCGGGCCTCATTTCCTTGTCCGGAGGTCATTGAGCGGGCCGGGCCTGGAGCCGCCCAGGCCCGGAGCCGCCCAGGCCGACGGGGCTCAGCCGACCGAGTCCAGCAGCTGGTGCGCCCGCTGGACCAGCAGCGGGACCCCGCGGCCCTCCTTCTCGAACCCCTCCCCCACGGTCTTGCCCTGCAGGTACCGCGCGTGGATGCCTTCCAGCACCACGGCCAGCTTGAAGCAGCCGAAGGCCATGTAGTAGCCGAGGGCGGACACGTCCCGGCCGGTGACCGCGGCGTACCGCTCCGCGACCTGGGCCCGGCTGAAAAACCCGGGGGTCGCGGTGATATCAGCGGACACGCTGAGCTGATTCAGGTCATCGCCCGGCTCGGCCCAGTAGACGAGGGAGAGTCCCAGGTCGGCGAGCGGGTCGCCGAGAGTGGACATCTCCCAGTCGACCACCGCCGCGATGGCGGGCCGGTCGCCGAGCGTCACCAGCATATTGTCCAGCCGGTAGTCGCCATGGACCAGGCTTCCGGGGCCGTCGGATTGCTCCGGCAGGCCGGCCGCGAGCCGCTGGGTGAGCTGCTCGTAACCAGGCATCTCCCGCGTCACGGACAGGTCCCACTGTTTGCGCCAGCGGGCCAGCTGCCGCTGCAGGTACCCCTCCGGGCGGCCGAACCCGGCCAGGCCCACGGACGCCGGGTCCAGCCCGTGGATCGCCGCCAGCATGTCGGCGAACTGCTCGGACAGCAGGCCCGCCTGTGCGGGGGTGAGCAGCGCCGCGTCGGCCCGGTGCCGCAGCACATGCCCCGGCACATGGTGCATCAGGTAGAACGCGGCGCCGATCACCGACGGGTCCTCGCACAGCGCGACCACCCGGGGCACCGGGATGGCCGTATCCCGCAGCGCGCTGAGCACCCGGTACTCCCGGTTCATGTCGTGCGCGGTTGGCAGCACATGCCCGAGTGGCGGCCGCCGCAGCACCAGCACCGGTGCCTCGGGGCCATGCGCCGCCCGCGGATCCAGCAGGTAGGTCAGATTGGACCGGCCACCAGCGATGAGCCGCACGTCCAGGGGGCCCGCCGACGGCAGGATGCCGTTGTCGTGCAGCCACCGGCCCAGCCGCGGCAGATCCTCGATCCCCGGGACAACATCGTTCGACATCGGTACTCCAGCCCGCCGCCAGCACCGGACCGCCCGGCGGCATCCCCGACACGGTAGTGCACCGCGTGACGGGTTGCCGCCTGGGCCGGGGGCCGCACCAGCCGACCGCGAACCTTCATGCCCTATGGCCTCTGGACTATGGGGCGGCCCTGACGTACGTAGTAGGGGATACCGGGCAGACAGGTCTAGACCTCAGGATCGGAGCGCCGTGACCGACGCGTGGATGCCGGGGGCCGAACGAGTTCCAGCCCCGGCCGACGGCGGGGGGATGAAGGGGGGCACCCCCCGGGCCGTCTGGCTGATGCTGCCGGGTGACCCCCGGTGGAGAACCGCACGGTACGCCGCGGAACGCCTGATCCGGTTCGGCCGGCCCTGCCACCTGGTGTGGAACCCGTTGTCAGGCGAACTCGTGCAGCTCATCCCCGTGGTCCGGGCGGCGCGGACGCTCAGCTGGCCGCCCCTCGAGCCGGGCCGCCCGGCGGAGCTGGCCGCGGCCGACCCGGGCTGGCCGGGGCCGTCCGGGCCCCGCTTGCCCGGGCCCCGCTTGCCCGGGTCCTGTCCGGCCGGGTCCGGGCTGCCCGCGCAGCGTGGCCCGGCCGACCGCGAGCCGGGGCCGCCGGCGTCCCGCCCGCCGGGCTGGCGTCCGCCGGCCGGCCCGGTGGCGCCACCGGCCCGGGACGGGCTGCCCGGCGTGAACAACGAGGGACGGGTGTGCGTCCAGATCGGGGTGATCGGCCATCACTGGGATCCGTTCACCAACGGCCCGGCGCTCCGGCTGCCCGACATCATCAGCTGGCTCGACACCTGGCAGGTGCCCCGGCGCTGGCCGGCCGGGCGGCCGTCCGAAGGGCTGAGCGCCCCGGGGCCGCAGAGCCGCCGGGTCTGGGCGCGGGGGGGCCACTTCGCTTCGTCCCAGGTCCCCGGTTCGGCCTGCGCCGGGACGGGCGCCATCGACATCGACCAGCTGACTGGCGCCCCCCTGCTTCAGCTGGCCACCACCCCCGCGGCGGGGGCTGCGGCCGGGGCAGCCCCCGGCGCCGGGACCGCAGCCGACCGGGCCGCGGCGACTGCGGGCGGCATCGCCCACGGCCCCGCCAGGATCTCCGCGAGGACCTGGCAGCCCCGCCGGACACCGGCCAGGTCCGCCGCCCCGTAGCCGAGCACCAGGCCGGACACGGTGACGGGACCGGCGTAGTACCGCTCGTCGAGGGCCGCCAGCATGACGCCCCGGTGCGCCGCCGCCCGGACCACCGGGCGGACCACCTCGGGCGGCAGTTCCAGCACCATGTGCATGCCGGCGGTGTCTCCGGTGAGCCGGGCTGGGGGCGCCCCCGGGCGGCCGATCGCGGTGCCCAGGATGCCCGCCATGGCCGCCCGGCGGCGGGCGTACTCGTGCCGCATCCGGCGCACGTGCCGCTCCAGCTCGCCGTGGGCGAGCAGGTCCGCGACGGCGCGCTGGACCGGCTCCGGGACGCGCTCGCCCAGCGCCGCCGCCACCTGGGTGATGCTGCGGATCAGGTCAGGCCGGCCCACCAGCCAGCCCGCTCCCAGCGCGGGCGTCAGCGTCTTCGACGTCGTCCCGAGATAGATGACCGCAGCGGGATCCAGGCCGAACAGGGTGGGCAGCGGTGCCACGTCGTACCGGAACTCGCCGTCGTAGTCGTCCTCCACGATCAGCGCACCGGTGGCGTGGGCCCAGGCCACCAGGGCCTGGCGGCGGCGTACCGGCAGCCGCCCGCCGAGCGGGTACTGATGGGCCGGGGTGGTGTAGACGAGGCGGAGGTCGCCGGGGAGATCCTCGACTGCCAGCCCGGCAGGGTCCACCCGGCAGGGCACCAGTTCGGCTCCGTGGGCCGCGAACACCGAGCGCGCGGCCTGGTAGCCCGGTTCCTCCACACCCACCCGATCGCCAGGGCGGAGCAGCGCCGCCGCGGTCAGCCGCAGCCCGGCGGCCACCCCACGGGTCGGCAGGATCTGGCTGGCCGAGCAGCGGATGCCGCGGCTGCGGCGCAGGTAACCGGTGAGCGCCTGGCACAGCGCGGGCAGCCCGGCCTGGGCAGGCCACCGGGAGGGCGGTTCGGCGGCGGCGTGCCGCCAGGCCCGGCGCCAGGCCGCCAGGTCGATCCCGGCCGCCCAGGGAATGCCAGGCAGCAGGCTGACGGTGGCCGTTCCGGCCACCTCGGGACCGCCCGGTTCCCGCCCCCGCGGCGCGCCCAGTGCCCCGGGCTCGTCGTGTTGACCCCCCGCGTCCCGCCCCCGGAGCGCGTCCACTCCCCCGGGCGCGCCGCGCCCCGCGGCGGGCGCCAGCCCTGCGGCCGCGGCGGTGACCACAGATTCCGTGGCCACGTAGGTCCCGGATCCGTGCCGCCCCTCCAGCCACCCCTCGGCGAACAGCTGACTGTACGCGGCGGTGACCACGGTCCGGCTCACCCCCAGGGTGGCGGCGAGGGCGCGGCTGGACGGCAGCCGTTCGCCCGGCGCGAGGCGGCCATCGGCCAGCGCCTCGCGCAACTGCGCGGCGAGTTGCACGGTGAGCGGCGTCCCGGCACCGCGGTCCGCGGTCACCGGCAGCTCAACGGCGTTCCGGGCAAAAGTGGTCATTCATTCTCCCGGCATAGTGGCTACTGCCATAGGTCCACTTGCTCGCTACGGTAGATCACCATGAGCACTGAGCGCAGCCCTCTCCCGGACGGGCCCGGCGCCGCGGCCGCCGCGGCCGCGGCGCTCTCCGGCACCTCGCGGACCGCACTGCACCGGCACAAGGAACGCGGCCGGGCCGACCGGGCCAACCTCTACGCGGTACTGGACGCCGGGCTGGTCTGCCATCTCGGCGTGCTGATCGGCGGGACTCCGGTCGTGCTGCCGACCGGCTACGGCCGCGCGGGCGACCTCCTGTACTTGCACGGTTCCTCGGCCAACCACGGCCTGCTGGCCGCCGACGGCCAGGAGGTGTGCGTGACCGTCACCCACCTGGACGGGCTCGTCTGCGCCCGCGCGGCGTTCAGCCACTCCATGAACTACCGGAGCGCGGTGGTGTTCGGCACGGCGCGCCTGGTTACGGACGACACCGAGCGCCTGGCCGCGCTCCGGGTGATCACCGAGCACCTGGTGCCCGGCCGCTGGGCCGCGGTACGGCCGCCGACCCGCAAGGAGATGGCGGCGACCGCGGTGCTCGCGGTGCCGCTGGCCGAGGCCTCGGTGAAGGTGCGCACCGGCCCGCCCGCCGACGACCCGGACGACTACGCCCTCGGTGGGTGGGCGGGCGTGGTGCCGGCCGCGCTCACCTTCGGGCCACCCGAACCGGATCCGGCGCTGCCGGACGGCACTCCCGTACCCGCGCACATCGAGGCGCTGGCCGGCCCCCGGGCGCCCGCCCGGCCGGCCTGACCGCTGCCTTTCCTGCCCAACGGCCGGCCGCCCCGGTCCCGGGCCACCGGCTGCCGCCCAGGTCGTAACCCAGATCGGGCGGTGGGCGGGGAACCTCGCCGAGGCTCTAGTCTTGGGGGATGACTGACCAGCTCGTCTGGATCGACTGTGAGATGACCGGGCTTGACCTCGCCCATGATGCCCTTATCGAGATCGCCTGCCTGGTGACCGACGGCAACCTGAACGTGCTGGACGGCGGGGTGGACCTGGTGATCAAACCGCCCGCCGAAGCGGTGGACCAGATGATCCAGGTGGTCCGCGAGATGCACACGACATCCGGCCTGATCGACGAACTGGCGTCGGGCGTGACGCTGGCCGAGGCTCAGGACCAGGTCCTGAACTATGTGCGGCGGCACGTCCGCGACGCGCGCAAGGTGCCGCTGTGCGGCAACTCCATCGCGACCGACCGGGCCTTCCTGGCCCGGGACATGCCCGAGCTCGACGCGTTCCTGCACTACCGGATGGTGGACGTGTCCAGCATCAAGGAACTGGCGCGGCGCTGGTACCCCCGGGCCTACTTCGCCAGCCCGCCCAAGCACGGCGGGCACCGGGCGCTGGCCGACATCCGGGAGAGCATTCAGGAACTGCGGTACTACCGGGAGGCCGTCTTCGTCCCGCCGCCCGGCCCGGACTCAGCCACCGCCCGGGAGATCGCCAGCAAGTACGGGGGCGCCCCGGCCGCCCGCAGCACCGTGAGCCCGGACGGCGGCCCGGCGGCCCGGTGACCGGCGCCGCCCTGGCCGTCCGGACGCGGACCACCGGCCGGAGCGGAGGGCGACGGGTTGCGGGTATCCGGTTCGGAGTTAGCGGCAGACGCCGCTATGCTTCATCCTGCCGATGGCAATGGTGGGCGTAGCTCAGTTGGTTAGAGCACCAGGTTGTGGTCCTGGGTGTCGTGGGTTCGAATCCCATCGCTCACCCCGTGTGATGTCGCAAGACATCGGAATGACCCCGAACCCCCGTTAGGGTCCGGGGTTTTTCGTCTGCGGGGTGTTCCGGGTTCAGTTCCGGGTTCAGTTCCGGGTTCGGGCATCCGGGTTCGGGGCCCTGGTCTTCCCGGAGCAGGTGGCACCTCAGTGCCTCGGTCGTTCCCCGGCACCGGTCAGCTGGCCAGGACGGCGGTGAGGGTGCGCTGGCCGACAGCGGCCAGCTCGGGGTGGTCGGCCGAGTGGGCCAGGAAGACCAGCGCCAGGACCAGGGCCCAGCCGCGGGCCCGGGCCCACAGCGCTTCGCCGGCCGCTCCGTGCTGGCCGGCCGCCTCGTAGGCGGCGCGGAACCGGTCGCGGCCCGCGGCGGGCAGCAGCATCCAGCCCACCGACAGGTCGGTGGCCGGGTCCCCGGCGGTGAGGTCGCCGAAGTCGATCACGCCGCTGAGCCGGCCCTGGCGGACCAGGATGTTGCCCGGGTGCAGGTCGCCGTGCAGCCATACCGGCGGCCCGTCCCAGGGCGGCGTCGCCTGGGCGGCCGCCCAGGCGTCCAGCACAGCCCCGCGGTCGGCCGGGCCGGCCGCGTCCAGGTTCTCCAGCACCGACGGGTGGCGCTGGGCGAGCGGGATGCCCCGGCCGGGGTTGGCGGGTGCGTCCCGGTCGGCGGGCGCGTGCAGCGCGGCCAGGAACCGGCCGAGCACGATCGCGGTGCCCGCCAGGTCCACCGGCGGGGCCGCCCACGCCGCCTGGCCCGGGATGAACGGGACGACGCTCCACATCCAGGGGTATCCCTCGCCGGGGTGCCCGGCCCGCACCGGCGCCGGGACCGGCAGCGGCAGACTGGGCGCGAGCAACGGCAGCCAGCGCTGCTCGTGCCGGATCAGCCCCGCCGCCCGGGCGCGGCGGGGCAGCCGGGCGATCAGGTCTGGGCCCAGCCGGCACGAGACGTTGTCCCAGCCGTGCGCCAGCATGGTCACCGGCCGTCCGGCCAGGTCCGGCTGCTGAGCGGCGAGCAGCCGCCGCACCAGGCCGGGGGTGACCGCCACCTCGGCGGCCGGCATCGGGCGCGGGCGGCGGCTCACTCAGGCAGGAAGAGGCAGAACGGGTGGCCGGCCGGGTCGAGGTACACCCGCACGTCGTCCTGGGGCTGGTAGCCGGCCAGCACTGCCCCGGCTGCGACCGCGTGCTCCCCCGCCGCTGCCAGGTCGCCGACCTCGATGTCCAGGTGCAGCTGCATCTGCGGGTCCCCTGGGCCAGGCCGGCCAGACCGGCCGCACGAAGGCCGGCTCGTCCTGGAAGGACAGGCCCGCGCCACCGTCCGGGGAACGCAGCTTCACCCACCCGGGCTCATCCTGCTCTACCGCCCAGCCCAGCAGCCGACGGTAGAAGGCGGCCAGTTCGTGGGCGTCCGGCGCGTCGAGGACCACCCCCGACAGCCTGAGCATCGGCGGCTCCGGCACAGCGGCCTCCTCCTTCTCCTACGCGTCGAGGGCCTCCTCCCTCTCCTACGCGTCGAGCCTATCGGCCGGTGCCGACAGACTCACGCCCCCCAGCCGGGCGGCGGATCTACCCAGCCCGGCTGCACCTGCCAGTACTCCCACAGTTCGCGGCAGCGGCCATCCGGCGCGAAGCGCAGCAGCAGGCAGCCGGGCAGCGTGATCGCGCCTTCGTCCGGGTCGGTCATGGTCGTCCACCACTCCACCGCCACCCGGGACGCGGTGCTGACCGGCCGCCCCACCCGGACCGTTACATCCCGCTGCGTCCCCGCGCCGCGGCGCCAGTAGGCCCGGATCGCGTCGCTGCCCCGGTAGGGCTTACGGAAGACGCTCGACCGGTACACCGCGTCCGGCGTGAACAGATCGACGATCTCGTCGCCATCCGCGGTCTCCCAGGCCCGCGCGTACCGCTCGATCCACTCCTGGGTGGTCGTCATCGGCCTCCTCCCGGTCCGGCACCATCCGACCCGGACCATTTTCCAGATTTCTGGCCGCCCCGGACCGCCTCCGGGGCCGCTGCCGCTCGCCTATGGTGATGCCATGTCATCGCTGGCTGGGCTGCTCACCCGGTGGCGGGACGACCTGGCGGCCTGGGCCATCCCTGAGGAAATCACCGGGGCCGTGGCCGAGTCCCCGTGGGTGCTGCCCCGGCAGGTCTTCGCCCGCCGGGCCGACCGACTGCGCCGCAGCCCGGAGGGGCCCTCGTACGACCGCGAGCGGGAGGTGCTGGACCCCCCGGGCACCGTGCTGGACGTCGGCGCGGGCGCCGGGGCGGCCGGCCTGCCACTGGCCCCGTGGACCACCGCGCTCACCGCCGTGGACACCGACCCCGCCGTGCTCGGCCTGCTGGCCGAACGGGTCCGCGACGTCGGCCTGCCGGTCACCCTGGCGCCCGGCCGCTGGCCGGACGTGGCCGCCACCGCTCCCATGGCGGACCTTGTCACCTGTCACAACGTGCTGTACAACGTCCCCGACCTGGAGCCGTTCATCGAGGCATTGACCGGGCACGCCCGGCGCCGGGTGGTCGTTGAGCTGACCGCGGCCCATCCGCTCGCGCTGCTCAACCCGTTGTGGCTGCACTTCCACGGGCTCAAGCGGCCGGACGGGCCCACCGCCGGCGACGTCCTTGGCATCTTGGCCGCAATGGGCCTGCGGCCACGGCACACTGAGTGGAATCGTCCCGGTGAGGCGGATTACAGCAGCATGAGTGAGCTAGTGGAGGTGACCCGGCGCAGGCTGTGCCTGCCGCCGGAACGGGCCGGCGAGGTGGCAGCGGCCCTCACCGAGTATGGGCTGGCCGGTGATCGGCCTGCCGACCTGGGTACATCCGGGCGTGCGGTGGTCAGCATCTGGTGGGAGGGCGCGGCATGAGCGACTTCTCGGACGGGTGGTTCCGCGACTCTGAGCAGCGGCCACCTCAGCAGGCCGCGACCGGGCGGGCATACCCCGGGTCCGGCCGGCCCACGGAGAGCCTGTCCGCGGGCGGGCACGCCGGCGGGAGCGCGTGGCCGGAGCAGCCCCCACCGCGCGCCGGGGAACCCCGGCCACCGCAGGCGGGCTACTCCGGGGGCGGCACCCCAGGCCGCCGGTATTCCGGCCGCGGATCTTCGGACGGCCGGGCCCGGCGGTGGCTGCGGCCTCGCCGGATCCTCGGCCTCATCGCCCTGCTGATCGTGCTCGTCCTGGTGTTCACCGGGGTGATGTACTTCTTCCTCAACTCCAAGCTGACCCGGGCCGACGTGCTGGTCGACTACAACGGCCGGCCGGTGGCCGGCGCCGGGCAGAACTGGCTCCTCACCGGGGATGACAGCCGCCAGGGACTGACCCGGCAGCAGCAGCGGCAACTGGCCACCGGGAAGGCGAGCTCGATTAGCGGCTCCCGGTCCGACACCATCATGCTGCTGCACATTCCGTCGAACGGCCTGCCGACGACGCTGGTGAGCATCCCGCGTGACTCGTACGTGGACATCCCCGGTCACGGGATGAACAAGATCAACGCCGCGTTCGCCTTCGGCGGCCCCAAGCTGCTGGCGCAGACCCTGCAGAACGCCACCGGCCTGCACATCAGCCACTACATGGGCATCGGCTTCGGCGGCCTGGTCAACGTGGTGAACGCGGTCGGCGGCGTGCGGGTCTGCCTCAAGAGCAATCTGGACGACCCGGCCTCGGGCCTGCACCTCAAGAAGGGCTGCCAGGTGCTGAACGGCGGCCAGGCGCTCGGCTTCGTGCGCACCCGGCACCTGTTCGCCACCCAGGACCTGCAGCGGGAGCAGGACCAGCGGGTCTTCATGAAGGCCCTGCTGACGAAGATGACCAGCACCGGGACTCTGATCAACCCGTTCACGTCCATCCCGGCGGCCATCGGCTCGGCCGACGCGCTCACGGTGGACAGCGGGACCCAGCTGTACCAGCTGGCCCCGGTCGCCTTCGCGCTGCGCCACCCGCAGACCACCACCGTCCCGATCGGCAGCGAGCCGGCGACCGCCGTGGGTGACGTGGTCGTCTGGGGCCCATCGGCCCAGACGCTGTTCCACGATCTGAACCACGACCTGCCGGTGCCCAGGAACCTGATCACCGGGTCACAGGTGGGAGCGGCCGCCGGCTGACGCCGCGCCGCAGGTCAGCGCCGCGAGGCGGCCGCTACCGGCTGGCGCTCGATTTCGACCGGTTGCCGGCCAGGCCCGGGCACGCGTCGATTGCCCCATTTCCGGCCCTTGCGCACTCTGTGTGCGGATCCGTACCATGCGTCGCGTCCCGTCACTGGCACCCCGGCCGGAGGTTAGATGTGAGGACCGTCAATATCCCTAGTATGAGCCGCCCGCACGGCCTGTCCCTGCGGGAAGCCGAGATCATGAACCTCATCGCCGCGGGGCACTCCAACGGCGAAATCGCTTCGCAGCTCGTGCTCGCCGAGAAGACCGTTAAGAACCATGTGAACCGCATCTATGCCAAGCTCGGCGCCGGATCGCGCGCCGCTGCCATCTCCCGCTGGGGCGACGTCGGCGCCGGGCCGGCCTGACCCCCGGCTGGCCTGCGGCTGAAACTTGTGTGACCATGAGACCAAGCCCAGGAGGCTTTCAGGAAATCCTCAGCTTGACGCCGGAAGATGCTGGTCATGACCATGCCGCAGGTGAACGGGCGGGCGCAGCCGGCCGCCCGGCTGCTCGTTGTCGAGGACGAGCCCAACATCCTGGAACTGCTGTCCGCCAGCCTGCGTTACGCGGGGTTCGACGTGCTCACCGCCACCGGCGGCAGCGAGGCGGTGCAGGCGGCGCAGCGGCACCGGCCCGACCTGATCGTGCTCGACGTGATGCTGCCGGACATGGACGGTTTCGACGTGGTGCGGCGGCTGCGCGGCGGTGGCGCGCGTATCCCGGTCGTCTTCCTGACCGCCCGGGACGCCACCGAGGACAAGATCCGCGGTCTGACCCTGGGCGGCGACGACTACGTGACCAAGCCGTTCAGCCTGGAAGAGGTGATCGCCCGGATCCGGGCGGTGCTGCGGCGCACCCACGGTGACGGCGCGGAGCCCACCCCGCGGCTCAAGTTCGCCGACCTGGAACTGGACGAGGAGAGCCACGAGGTCTGGCGGGCCGGCCAGCCGGTCCAGCTCTCCCCCACCGAGTTCAAGCTGCTGCGCTACTTCATGAGCAATGCCAACCGGGTGCTGTCCAAGATGCAGATCCTGGACCACGTCTGGGACTACGACTTCCGCGGCGACACCGGGATCGTGGAGTCCTACGTGTCGGTGCTGCGGCGCAAGGTGGACACAACCGAGCCCAGGCTGATCCACACCCTGCGCGGGGTCGGTTACGTGCTCCGCCTCCCTTCCTCCTGATCTAAAGAGGATGACAACGACGTCCTGGCTGAATCGCTCGCGGGAGAACCTGCGCGGGCTGTCAGGCCGTACCCCGCTGCGGGTCAAGATGATCGCGGCCCTGCTCGCCCTGGTCGCCGTCGCCCTGGTCACCATCAGCACGATCGGCCTCGCGGTCTTCCGGAACTACCAGATTGACCGGGCCAATCAGCAGGTCACGAGCCTGTATCAGCACCAGGAGCTGGCCCTACAGGCCGGGCACTTCACGGTTCCCTCCGTGACTGTCTCCAGCCCCTACCTGCTCGCGATCATTCCGAGCGGGACGTCGCTGGCTGACGTCGCTGCTCAGTCACCCGGCATCCCGCCCGGGACGTCGCTGCCGGACGTGCCGACCTCAAAGAGCTGGTTCCAGGCCAACGGCAACCACATGGTCAACGTCGACGCGGTATCGGGCAACGACAACTGGCGGGTGATCACCCAGCAATTCGAGGCGACGGTCGTCTCCTACGGGCAGTCACACACAGTGAACGCCACCCTGATCGCCGGCGTGGACCTGGGCGACATCAACGGCACGATCGGCCAGCTGGCCAGGATCGACGTACTGATCAGCATCGCCATCATCGTGGCGCTGGCCCTGGTGGGCGTGGCGATCGTGCAGAGCAGCCTGCGGCCGCTCACCGACATCGAGCAGACCGCCCGGGCGATCGCGGGTGGTGACCTGTCCCGGCGGGTGCCGGACCGGGACCCGCGCACCGAGGTCGGCCGGCTGGGCCGGTCGCTGAACGCGATGCTGTCCCAGATCGAGTCCTCGTTCCGGGCCCGCGCGGCCTCCGAGGAGGCCGCGCGGCGGTCCGAGGAGCGGATGCGCCGGTTCGTCGCGGACGCCTCGCACGAGCTGCGGACCCCGCTGACCGCGATGCGCGGCTACGCCGAGTACTACCGGCAGCGCGGCGGGCTGGCGGAGGAACCAGCCGGAGCGGGCGCCGCGACCGGGCCGGACGCGGCCGGCGAAGGCCGGCCCCAGGGATCGAACGGCGCCGCAGGGCCGGGCGGTCGCGGCCCCGGCGGTGGCCTCGCGGGCGGTTCCGCTGACCCGGGCGGCGGCCAGCTCGGCCGGGCCGATCTGGACCGGATCATGCAGCGGGTGGAGCAGGAGTCGGCCCGGATGGGGGTGCTGGTGGAGGACATGCTGCTACTGGCCCGGCTGGACCAGCAGCGGCCCGTCGAGCAGCGCCCGGTCGACCTGCTCACCCTGGCCGCCGACGCGGTACAGGACGCGCGGATCATCGCGCCCGACCGGCAGATCGAGCTGAACGTAGGCTCGGCCACCGCCTTCCTGGTGCTGGGCGACGAGGTCCGGCTCCGCCAGGTCGTCGGCAACCTGATAAGCAACGCGCTGCACCACACCCCGGAAGGCACCCCCATCACATTGCGCATCCTGGCCGGGCCCCGGCAGCCGGTGCCGTCGGTCGTGCTGGAGGTGTCCGATCAGGGCCCGGGCATGCCGCCGGAGCAGGCGCAGCGTGTCTTCGAGCGGTTCTACCGGGGCGACCAGGCCCGGACCAGGAAAGCGGGCGGCACGGGGCTCGGGCTGGCCATCGTCGCCGCCCTGGTGCAGGCGCATGGCGGGTCGGTGACGCTGCAGACCGCGCCGGGCCAGGGTGCGACGTTCCGGATCACCCTGCCGCTGGCCCCGGAAGCGCAGCGCGACGACTCGCCGACCGACGAGGACGATCCCGACCTGCCGGCTCCGGCGGAAAACCGTTAGCGGTGTGCATTACCCCCCTAACCGGGGGGGTAATGCACACCGCTAACCGAGGGGCCAGGGCGCCGGCCGGGGGCGCCCGCCCGGGGGCGCCGGCCCGAGGGGCGCCGGTTACCGGGGCGCCCGGCGGCGTAACGCGGCCAGGGCGGCGCGGGCGGCGTCCAGGAGCGGCGGCCGGTACGACGCGCCGAACAGGCAGACGTGCACCAGCAGCGGGTGCAGTTGGTGCAGCGGCACCCGGGCGCGCCACCCGGCGGCGAGCGGGGCCACGTCCTGGTAGGCGCCCAGGATCCGGTCCAGGTAGGGGGCGCCGAACAGAGCCAGCATGGCCAGGTCGGTCTCCCGGTGGCCGCCTTGCGCGGCCGGGTCGATGAGCCAGCCGCGGCCGCCGGACCACAGCACGTTGCCGGACCAGCAGTCACCGTGGATCCGGCTGGGTGGCTCCGGGGGGCCGGCCAGCGCGCCGATCCGGCTGATCACCTCCTCGATCAGCCTGGTGTCCGCCACGCCGAGCGTGCCGGTGTCGGCCGCCCGGCGCAGGTAGGGCAGCAGCCGCTTGCTCGCGTACCAGCTGGCCCAGTCGCCCGCGCTGCTGGCCACCGCCGGCCCGGCGGCCACGGCCGGCGCATCGCCGGTACGGTCGCCGAGGGGGAGGCTGGCGATGTATCCCGGCCACGGCGTGCCGAACCGGGCCGCCCCGGCCGCGTGCAGCACGGCCAGATCCCGGCCGAACTGCTCGGCCGCGTGCGGGTCCGGCGATTCCGGGGCCAGCCAGGCGACGGCCAGGGTGGCCCCGTCCCAGCCGTACACGTCCGGCACCCCGACGGCGCGGGCCTCGGCCAGCCAGCGCAGCCCGCGGGCTTCGGCCTCGAAAAGGCCGCCGAGGTCGGCCGTGGCCGCCTTGACGAACACGGCCCGGCCATCGGCCAGGGTCGCCCGGTAGTGCGCCCAGAGGTGCTGCGACCCCACCGGGGCCAGGTCTGCGACCGGGTGCCCGGTGAGCTGCTCCAGCCGCTGCAGCAGCGGCGCCCCGGCCACCTCCGCGGCGCTCACAGCGCCTGCTCCGAGGTTCGCGCTGTCCGGCACAAACCCACACACCAGCCGCTCACCCGGGCCTGGCGGCCCGCGCCCGTTAGCTGGTACCGGATGGCGCTCACCGGGTCCCAGATCCGGCGGCCGGCTCCTCCAGCAGCACCGCGAGCTGCCCGGTCAGCCCGCGCACCGCCGCCTGGACCAGGTCCAGCGCGAGCGCGTAGTCCTCCGGGCGGCCACCGTACGGATCGGGAACCTGCCCCTCATGGCGGTCGTCGGCGCGCAGCGCCGGGTCGAAGGAGCGGAACAGCAGCAGCCGCGGCCCGGCCGCGTCGCTGTCCGGGGCCATCTCGCGCAGGTCGGCCAGGTTGGCCAGATCCAGGGCGAGGACGAGGTCCTTGTCCGCGAACCACGACGGCCGGAACTGCCGGGCCCGGTGCGCCGACCCGTCGTAGCCGCGGCGTCCCAGCTCAGCGCGGGCGCGGCGGTCCATCGGCCCGCCGATGTGCCAGTCTCCCGTGCCCGCGCTGTCCACCTCGACGAGCCCGGCCAGCCCGGCCGGCTCGAGCTCGGCCCGGGCCACCACCTCGGCCATCGGCGACCGGCAGATGTTTCCGAGGCAGACGAAACAAACCCGGTAAGGGCCCAACGGCCGGCGCGGGGCCGGCGGGACCGGCAGGGACGATGGCTGCGCGGGCATGACCCCAGAATGCCCGACCCGGGGAGCGCTCACGCCACCGATCTTCGCAGGTGGCCGCGGCGCTGGTCAGGCCGGGGTCGTGGCACCATGGTCAGGTGTCCCAGATCGCCGCTTATCAGACACTGTCCTACTGGCTCGGCTGCGCTGGTGACGGCCTGGCTCCCGGCGACCCGCTGCCCGGTGACCGGGACGTGGACGTGGCCATCGCCGGGGCCGGCTTCACCGGCCTCTGGACGGCGTACTACCTCAGCCAGGCCGACCCCGGGCTGCGGATCGCGGTGTGCGAACGGGAGATCGCCGGCTTCGGCGCGTCCGGGCGCAACGGGGGCTGGTGCTCGGCACTGTTCCCGGCGTCGCTGGCCAAGCTGGAGCGGATGGCGGGCCGCGACGCCGCGGTCGCCATGTACCGCGCGATGCAGCACACGGTGGACGAGGTGGGCCGGGTAGTCGCGGCCGAGGGCATCGACTGCCACTGGGCCAAGGGCGGGACGCTGCAGCTGGCCCGCAGCGCCGCCCAGTTGGAGCGGGCCCGGGCGGAGGTCGCCGAGGCCCGGTCCTACGGATTCGGCCAGGCGGACCTGCGGCTGCTCAGCGCGGCGGAGACGGCCGGGCAGGTGCGGGCGGCCGGGGCGCTCGGCGCCACCTACACGCCGCACTGCGCCGCCATCCACCCGGCCCGGCTGGCCCGCGGGCTGGCGGCGCTGCTGCGCCGCCGTGGCGTGGCCGTGTACGAGCAGACGCCGGTCACCGGGATCGCCCCGCGGCAGCTGCGTACCCCGCGGGGCACGGTCCGCGCCGAGTACGTGATCCGGGCCACGGAAGGGTACACCGCGCGGCTGCCCGGCCTGCACCGCGCGCTGGCCCCCGTCTATTCGCTGATGATCGCCACCGAGCCGCTGCCGGAGGCGGCCTGGGACGAGATCGGCCTGGCGGGCCGGCCGACCTTCAGCGACTACCGGCACCTGATCATCTACGGGCAGCGGACCGCCGATGGCCGGCTGGCGTTCGGCGGCCGCGGCGCGCCCTACCATTTCGGCTCCGCGGTCCGGCCGGAGTTCGACCGCTCCCCGGCGGTGTTCGCCGCGCTGCGGCGGTCGCTGGCCGAGCTGTTCCCGGCGCTCGGTGAGGTGACGGTGACGCACACCTGGGGCGGCCCGCTGGGGGTCCCCCGGGACTGGTGCGCCTCAGCCGGGCTGGACCGCGCGACCGGGCTGGGCTGGGCGGGCGGCTACGTCGGGGACGGGGTGGCCACCACCAACCTGGCCGGGCGCACCCTGGCCGACCTGGTGCTCGGCCGCCCGACCGAGATCACCCGGCTGCCGTGGGTGGGGCACCGGTCCCCGTCCTGGGAGGTCGAGCCGCTGCGCTGGCTCGGCGCGAACGCCGGGCTGCAGGCGATGAGCTGGGCCGACCGGCAGGAAACCCGGACCGGGCGCCCGTCCCGGCTGGCCGAGTTCGCCGGCCGCTGGCTCGGCGGCTGAGCCCCGGCCGGCCGCCGGCTACGGTCGCCGCGCCGGCAACGGCAGCGGGGCCGCCAGCCGGTGGTGGCTGGCGGCCCCGCCCCATCAGCGCGGCTGGCCGCTACCGGCGGCCGGGGGACGCGGTCCGCGCGAGCGCGGGCACGAACTTGGCCGCGTCGATCGTGCCCAAGCCGCTGGCCAGGTCGTATCCAGCGGTGGCCGGGTAGCCGGTGACCCCGGCAAAGGTGTTGTCGCCGGTGGTGATGTTGACCAGACCGGTGCCCGGCACGCCGTGGCGGGCCGCCGCGCCCAGCGCGTACAGCGCCGGGTTGATCAGGCCCAGCCGGTGCCCGGCCACCTGGTCGGCCAGCGCGACGATGCCGGAGAAGATCGGCGTCGCCTCGCTGGTCCCGCCGAAGATGTACCAGCCGGGATCGGCCACCCCGGGCGTCTCGATCCCGGCAAAGGACATGTAGACCCAGCAGCCGCCGTTGACCGCGGAACTCATCGAGATGTCCGGGGTACCCCGGTGGCGGCCGGTCACCCGGCTCACGCCGAGCTGGTACACCGGCCGGGGGAACACCGCGGACACCCCGCCGCCGCCCGCGCCGTAGCCGTCGTTCCACACCGCGTCCGGCTGGACCCGGTTACCGCTGTCGCCCAGGTAGAGCTGCGAGCCGCCGACCGAGGTGACCAGCGGGTCGGACGACGGCCACGAGTTGACCCGGTACGGGTACAGCGTGGAGGCGTCCGATTCGTAGTCGGTGGCCCCGGCGTCCCCGGAGGCGCCCAGCACCGTCACGCGGTGCGCGGACGCGTCCTTGAACGCGTACCGCAGGCGCAGCAGGCTGGAGTAGTTGCCCCGGCTGAAGCCGGGGAAGGTGTTCTCGGTGGCGCCGAAGCTCTGCGAGATGACGTCCCCGACGCCGGCGTTGATCAGCGACCGCTCGGCGTTCATCATCTCCGGGAGGCCGGTGACCCCCTCGGTCTCGGCCACCGGGGTCTCGGCCAGCACGATCTTCGCACCGGGCGCGATGGAGTGCGCGTACTCGACGTCGAGCGTGGTCTCCTCGGCCCAGCCCACCTGAGTGGAGTCGGTGGAGTCGAAGGGCGGCACGTTGCCGAACTTGATCACCTGCAGATTGGGGTCGGGGAACCCGAACTGCTGGTCGAACACGTGCAGGTCGTGCTGGATGGTCGGCGAGCCGTACGAGTTGACGATCACGATGGTCCGGCCCTGGCCCATGATGCCGTGCTGGTACAGCGGATTCAGGTCGTAAGCGACCCGGTACTGCAGCGGCGTGTAGCACCGGATCCCGATCGCGCTGAGGCAGTCAGACGTGGTCAGCGGGGCGGGGACCTGGTGGCCGGTCAGGATGGGGCCGCGGAGCGCGGGCCGCGGAGCGGCTGGGGCGGCGTGCCCGGCGGCGCTGGCCGCGCCGGGGGCGGCCAGCGCCAGCAGGCTGGTGACCGCGACCGCCGGGAGGGCCCGGGTGGCGAGCCGGCGGGATGTACCGCCGCGGGCCGATCGGCGCCGGGTGGCCGCTGCCACTGGTCGTGGCATACGCAGGTTGATTGACATCGCCTCTCCTCCTGTGGCCGGGGCAGCGGCACATTGCGCATACGGCGGCCCCGACCGCTTTCCGGCCCGGCGGATCACACCCGGCCCTCCCACCTTCAGGTTCTCCGTTATCCCACGGTCGCTGGTCCGAGTCGAGGTTCTGGCGGGTAACAGATTGATCTATCCCGGTTCGCCGCCCGCGCCGGGATTGTGTCGGCCTTCCGGGTGGCCAAGCCGTGCGGGCGCTGCCTGGTCACCACCATCGGCCAGGAGACCCCCGGGGGCCGAGCGCACCGCAGCGATGAAAGGCGGCGGCCGTCCGGGGCCAGCTCCAGGCGGTAGGCGCGGGGGGATCGCCGGGGAGGGGCCGTTAGGCTGGCTAAATCCCGGACGCGGCGGCGAGGTCGTCGTCGACGATGAGCACGATCTTGCCTTCGGTGTGCCCTTGCTCCACCTCGCGGTGCGCCTGCGCCGCGTCCTGCCAGTAGTGCCGGGCCTGCAAGGTGACCGTGAGCGACCCGTCGTCGAACCAGGGAGCCATCCGGATCAGCCGCGATCCGCGCGGCTGCCCGTCGTAGCGCTGCCAGCGGACCCGCCGCTGGTCCGGCAGTTCGCCGGGCACCGGTGTGGCCAGCAGCGCCCCGTCGCGGGCCGCCCGGGCCGCGCCCGCCAGGGTCGGCGCCGCGCAGGCGAGCACCTTGCCGGGGCCACCGTCGATGACCGCACGAACCTGGCCGGGCCAGTCAGGCTTGGTGTGGTCGATGACCGCCGCCGCGCCGAGGCGGTGCACGAACTCGTGGTGCTCCGGGCTGGCCGTGGCGACCACAAACGCGCCGAGGATGCGGGCGATCTGCACCGCGAAGTGGCCCAGTCCGCCCGCGCCGGCGGTGATCAGGATCTGCTCCCCCGGGCCGAGGGACAGCTCGTCGGTCAGGCCCTGCTCCGCGGTCAGCGCGTCGACCGGCACCGCGGCCGCGTCGATCATCGGCAGCCCGGCGGGGATGGGCGCCAGCTGTTCCGCCGGGCACGCGACGTACTGCGCGTAGCAGCCAGCCAGGCCCGGGTAGCCATAGACCGGCGTCCCGTCGTCCAGGGCCGCGGCGGCGCCGGTATCGCCGACCACCACCCCGGCGAACTCGGCCCCGGGGATGTAGGGCAGGGAGCCGGCCAGGTCGCCGCGGCGCCGGGCCACGTCCCACGGGCCGACTCCGGCCGCCAGCACCCGGACGAGAACCTCCCCGGCGCCCGCCTCGGGGAGGCCGGTCTCCGCCACCCGCAACACGTCCGGGCCGCCGAACTCGCTGACCATGATCGCCTGCATCGTCACTCTGCTCCCCTGAGTGCCCGCCGCCACAGCTGGCCGCTGATTCCACGGTACGGCGCGGGCCGCGCCGGGCCCCGGCGGGGTCAGCGGGCACCCGCCGGCCTGCCGCCGGGGCCTGCCAGCCCGTGGCCAGGGCGTTATTCGGCGGATCCCCCGGTGGCCAGCCGCATCAGGTCGGTGTCCAGGTCGATGGGCACCTCGGCGCCCGCCAGGCTGCCGTACTCGTGCTGGTAGCGCTGCCAGGACTCGTCCCTGATCTGGCGGGCGAAGCCGCTTTCCATGAGCAGCACCAGCTCGTACGCGGCCCGGTCGATCCGCTTGTTCAGGGCCGGGTCGCTCCAGTCCTCGGGCGCGGCGAACAGGGCGGTGGGCACGGCGAGTGCGCGCAGGTAGGCGAACATCGGCCGCATCTGGTCGTCGGCCACGAGCGCGTGCCGGGCCGTGCCGGCCGTCGCGGCCAGCAGCACCGGCGTGCCGATCAGCAGGTCGCCACCCAGCGCCTGGAAGAACGAGGTGAACAGGCCGCTGGGGCCGGCCTTGTAGACCGGCGCGGCCACGACCAGGCCGTCGGCCCCGGCCAGCGCCGTGACCGCCGCCTGCAGCTTCGGCGTGCTCAGCTGGTTGGTCAGGGCGGTGGTGATGTCGCTGGCGATCTCCCGCAGTTCGAGCACGGTGACCGTCACCCGGCGCTGGCGCCCGGCCGCCAGGGCCGTGACGCGGTCCGCCGCCCGGCTGGCCAGCAGCCGGGTCGCCGACGGGTCACCGGTTCCGGCGCTCACCACCACGAGCCGGAGCGGTTCCGGTTCCGGTTCCGGTTCCGCGGGGACGTTCATCACGGCAGTTCCTTACTCGGGTCGTTGCACGGGTGATTGCTCGGGCCGCTGCTCGTGTCGTGGCCGGGGGCGCGGCGGGTGGCGGGTGGGCCGGCCAGTTTGCGGCAGACCGACTCCAGCTGCCGCAGTTCACCGGGGCCGAGCCCGGCGGTCAGCGCGCGGGTGACGCTGCGGGCGTGCCTGCGGCCCACCTGCCGCTGCAGTGCCCGGCCCGCGTCGGTGAGGGACAGCCGGACCCCGCGCCCGTCGGCGGGATCGGCGTCGCGCGCGACCAGGCCGCGTTCGGCCAGCCGGTCCACCATCCGGGACAGGGCCGGCTGGCTGAGCAGGACGTGCCGGTTCAGCTCGCTCAGCCGCAGCGGCTCGCGGCACTTGGACAGCGTGTACAGCACGTCGTACTCCCGCATGGAGACGTCCTGCCAGATGTCCTCGGCCGCGAACTGCTTGAGCAGCAGGGCGTGCGCGGACAGCAGCGCCTCCCACGCGTCGTTGGCGGGGTGCCGGGGGGCGGGCATCACCGGGCCGGGTAGCTGGGCTGCAGCTCGGGCGCGCTGTCCTGGTACGGGGACGAGCCGGTGACGTTGTCGCCGCGGTTGGCGTTCGGGCGGGGCTGGCGCGGGGCGGCGTCGCCGTACTTGGCTGTGACCAGGCTGGCGTGAGTGGGCGCCTCAGGCGTCTGCGGGTCCTGCCGGGCGGCGATCTCCCGGCGCAGCACCGGCACGACCTCGCCGCCCAGCAGCTCGAGCTGGTCCAGCACGGTTCCCAGCGGCAGGCCGGCGTGGTCCATCAGGAACAGCTGGCGCTGGTAGTCACCGAAATGCTCGCGGAAGGTCAGCGTCTTGTCGATGACTTCCTGCGGGCTGCCCACCGACAGCGGGGTGAGCTCCATGAAGTCCTCCATGGACGGCCCGTGCCCGTAGACCGGCGCCTCGTTGAAGTAGGGGCGGAACTCCCGCCGGGCGTCCTGCGAGTTCCGGGCGAGGTACGCCTGGCCGCCCAGGCCGACGACCGCCTGCTGCTCGGTGCCGTGCCCGTAGTGGGCGAAGCGCTGCCGGTAGAACCGGATCAGCCGCTGGTAGTGCTCCTTGGGCCAGAAAATGTTGTTGGCGAAGAAGCCGTCGCCGTAGTACGCGGCCTGCTCGGCGATCTCGGGGGTCCGGATCGAGCCGTGCCACACGAAGGGCGGCACGTCGTCCAGCGGCCGCGGGATCGAGGTGAAGCCCTGCAGCGGGGTGCGGAACTTGCCCTGCCAGTCCACGACGTCCTCCCGCCACAGCCGGTGCAGCAGGTTGTAGTTCTCCAGGGCCAGCGGCAGGCCCTGCCGGATGTCCTGGCCGAACCACGGGTACACCGGGGCGGTGTTGCCGCGGCCGAGCATCAGGTCCATCCGGCCCTGCGACAGGTGCTGCAGCATCGCGTACTCCTCCGCGATGCGCACCGGGTCGTTCGTCGTGATCAGCGTGGTTGACGTGGTCACGATCAGCTTCCTGGTGGTCGCCGCGATGAACGCCAGCAGGGTCGTCGGCGCGGAAGAGAAGAACGGCGGGTTGTGGTGCTCGCCGATCGCGAACACGTCCAGTCCCACCGCTTCGGTCTGCTGCGCGATCTTCACCACCGCGTCGATCCGCTCTGCCTCGCTGGGCGTCTCCCCCGACACCGGATCCCGGGTGATGTCGCTGACCGAGAAGATCCCGAACTGCATGGCCTGCCTCCTACGCCGCCGCGCCAGCGGGCTGGCGCTCGCTCACCTTGACCCAGGGTCCAGATATATGCGTTTGCATGTATCTCAACAGCGTGGCCGCTGGTCTATTCCGCCGCCCGGCGGGCGAGGACCGCTAACCGGGTCCTCGCCGTCCAGCCGGGTGGCGTAGCTGCGCAGCCCAGCCGTGGCCACCGCCAGCAACGGAGTGCGCCGTTGCCGTCGAGCTGGGTTACCAGCGCCGCGACGCCGCCCAGCACCCGCTCCGGACCGAAAGCGGCCGCGACGTCCGTTCAGGGTGGCTGCAGGGTATCCGGGGTGCTGCGGGGCCGGGAACTGGACGCCCGCCGACCGCCCGGTGTCCGCCGCGGAACTGGGCGGCGACGAACGACGGCTCAGGTCCGGCCCTCCTGGTCAGCCGCGCCCGGCATGTGTTGTGCTGGGAGACGTGACTGATCAACCCACTGCTGACCTCAACGCGCTGCCGGAGGACTGGGCGTCGGATCCGGTCCTGATAGCGGGGCTGACGGTCGATGACGACGACGAACACGACGACCCGGTGCTGCGCTGGCCGGACGGCCGGATCGTCGATACCTGGCGCGAGGATTACCCGTACGCCGAGAAGATGACGCGCGACGAGTACGCGTACCTCAAGCGCCCGCTGCAGGTCGAACTGGTCAAGCTGCAGAACTGGGTGAAGTCCACCGGCGAGCGCGTCGTGATCCTGTTCGAGGGCCGCGACGCGGCCGGCAAGGGCGGCACGATCAAGCGGTTCACCGAGCACCTGAACCCGCGCGGCGCCACCGTGGTCGCCCTGACCAAGCCGAGCGAGCGGGAACGCAGCCAGTGGTACTTCCAGCGTTATGCGCCGCAGCTGCCCGCGGGCGGCGAGATCGTCATGTTCGACCGTTCCTGGTACAACCGCGCGGGCGTGGAACGGGTAATGGATTTCTGCACGGACGCGGAGTACCGGGAGTTCATGCGGGAGGCCCCGGAGTTCGAGCGCATGCTGGTCCGCTCCGGGCTGCACCTCACGAAGTTCTGGTTCTCGGTGACGCCCGCGGAGCAGCGCACCCGGTTCATCATCCGCCGGGTGGATCCGGTCCGGCAGTGGAAGCTGAGCCCGATGGACCTGGAGTCGCTGGGCAAGTGGGACGCCTATACCGACGCCAAGGAGGCGATGTTCCACTACACCGACAGCGAGCACGCGCCGTGGACGGTGATCAAGAGCAACGACAAGAAGCGGGCCAGGCTCGAAGCGATCAAGCACGTGCTGCGCCGGTTCGACTACGAGGGCAAGGATGAGCAGGCCATCGGGGAGCCAGACAAGGCGCTCATCGGGTCGCCGTCGGTGCTGTCCGAGCACAACCCGGCGGGTTCCTTCCCCGCCCTGTGAAATCGCATGGATAGTCAGTCATCATCCGGAGACTGCCTCGCAGATCTCAGCGGAATGAGGGCGGGACGTGAGCTTCTTCCAGGACCAGGACCGGTTTTCCTCCGGTCGGCTGCCAGGGGATGGCGGGAGCTGCGCTCCGCCACCGGCCCACGGCCGTGGGGCCGGGTTGGCAGGCAGTCATCTGCGTGTTACCGCCCCAGTGATGCGCGGCCCAGCCGGGATACTGATCGCGGTGGCCTCGTTCGCCCCGGGGGGCGCGGTAGGCGGCCGCGCCCGGCTGGCCATAGCGAGCACGGCCGTGACCGTCATCGGGGCGTACTGCCTGCTGAACTTCCTCCGCTGCCGGGAGACCCATTGTGGCGTCACCGGGCCGGGCTTCCTGCTGACCGCAGCGCTCGGCTTTGCCGCGGCGCTGGCGCCCGGGCCGGCTCTATCGTGGTACCGGACGGGCACCGAAGCGATCGTTTTCCTGGTCATCCTGGCCGCGGGCTACCGGCTGGAGCAGGCGGTCGCCGCGCGCACCGGACGCCGGGTCGTGCGGTAGGAACGCCCGGTGCCAAAGATCTCAGACGAGGCACGCGCCGCGCGCCGGGACCAGATCATCGCCGCCGCGGCGGAATGCTTTGCCCGGGCCGGCTACCACGCCACCACGATGGCCGACATCGCCGAGGTGGCGGGTGTGTCAAAGGGAACCCCGTACCTGTACTTCCCCGGGAAGGAGGCGCTGTTCATCGCGCTCTACGAGGAGTGGGACTGCGGCCTGGCCGCCCGGTTCGACGCGGCAATCGGCGGGCTCGCCGAGCCCGCGCGCCGATCCCCGCGCACCGTTCTGGCGACGGTGGCGTCGGCCGTCGCCGACCACGTCACCAGCAACCCGCGGACCTGCCGGGTGCTCATGGAGGCCACCACGCTCGCCGCCTACGAGCCCGCCATCGCCGCCAAGGTCCAGGCCGCGAACGACGCGAGCCTCGGTCAGCTCACCGGCCTGTTCAAGGCCGGCATCGCCGCCGGGGAGTGGCCCGCGGGTACGGACCCGGCACTGCGGGCGCGGCTGTTCACCGCATGCCTGTACGGGCTGATGTCCCAGTGGCACCAGGCGCCCGGCGCGTTCTCCCTGGAAGCCGCGATGGCCGCCCTGGCGGGCACCGGCGCGGTGGTGGGCCCCAGCGACCATCGGGGCGATACGCAGAAGAAAGGAGATGGCGCATGAGCCAAGCCAAGGCTGTGTCTGGCGAACCGGCGGTCCGGGCCTCGGACGCCGAACGGGATCAGGCCGCCGAGATCCTCCGCGCTGCCTACGCCGAGGGCCGCCTGACCCGCCCTGAACTCGACGAGCGGATCGACGTGGCCTACGCCGCGAAGACCCGTGCAGACCTGGGCGACCTGACCGGCGACCTGCCCGGCGCGATCTCAGCACAGCAGGCACACCGCAGGCCGGTCCTCCCGGATCTGCCCGCCGCGGCCCCGGCTTCCGGCGCGCGAACGGGCATGTATCTTGACCGGTGCCTGCTGCTGTGCCTGCTCATCGCGTTCCCGCCAGCCGGCATCATCTACTGGATCCTGGCTGCCCGCCGCCAGCCACCGCCATACCCGTGGGATGCGTCCTAGCTGCCTGATGCCGGCGCTGTGTCATGAGGCTGGACGAGGATGACCCGGCCCGGCGGGCGATTGTGCGCCGCCTGGCCAGCGGGGAGGCCCGGGTGGTGGACCTGACCGCTGAGCTGGGCCTGGCCCAGTCCACTGTGTCTGGGCCCCGGGCCTGCCTGCGCGACTGCGGCTTGGTCCAGGGCCGCCCCGTCGACCGGGCCCCGGTGTACTCCCTGGCCGAGCCCGGCCTGGCCGATCCGCTAGCCGCCGGGACGCTGCTGGCCGCCACCGGCAACGCGGTCGCCCTCTGCCCGGCTTGCGGGCAGGGCCAGTGAGCGCCCCGCCGGCCAGGCTGCGGCGGCGCGGCTTCGCACTCGAATACGCCAGCATGGCCTGGATGGCGATCGAAGCCGCAGTCGCCATCACCGCCGGCGTGCTCGCCTCCTCCATCGCCCTGACCGGCTTCGGCCTGGACTCTGTCATCGAGTTCTGCTCCGCCGCCATTGTCGTCTGGCAGTTGCGCGGCGAAGGTGAGGATCGGGAGACCCGCGCCGTGCGCCTGATCGGGGTCACCTTTTTCGCCCTGGCCGCCTACCTCACCATCGAGAGCATCCACGACCTGGTCACCCACGCCCGTCCGGGCGAGTCCATCCCTGGCCTGGCCATCACCGCCGCCGCCCTGATCGTCATGCCGGTGCTGGCCATCGCCAAACGCCGCACCGGCCAGGCCCTGGGCAACCGCACCCTCATCGCTGACTCCGCCGAAACCGCCTTCTGCGCCTACACCTCCGCCGCCACCCTCGCCGGCGTCGCCCTGAACACCACCCTCGGCTGGTGGCAGGCCGACCCCATCGCCGCGCTCGTCATCGCCGCGCTCGCCGTCAAAGAAGGCCTCGAAGCCTGGCGTGACAACGACTGACCAGCACCAGACAGCGCGCTGAGAACTGCCGAACCGACCATGGCCGCGTCCACGCCGCTCCAGCTCGCGTAGCAGCGTGGCCTGGACGCTCGGGTCCTCAGTGGCGGCCTCGATGACCAGGTCGCAGCACGCCAGCGACCGCCGACAGCACCTGCGAGTCTGAAGCGGCGGAGACCAGTTCGGCGAACCGCGCCTGGCCGACACCGAGATCATGGTCAGCGGCGGCGGCGAGAGCTAGGCGGGTCTTGCCCACGCCGCCAGGCCCGGTCACAGTCACCAGCCGCGACCCAGCCAGCAGCCGGCGCAGCTCGGCCAGCTCGGAGTTCCGGCCGAGCAGCGGGGTCACCGGGATCGGCACCGATGACTGCGGGCCGCCGGGCGGGGCGGAGTGAGCGATCGTGCGCCAGCACCGCGGCCTCGACCGCCCGCAGCTCGGGCCCTGGCTCCACGCCGGCCTGCTCAATTAGCGCCGCACGCGCATCCATGTAGGCGCGCAGGGCATCGGCCTGCCGGCCGCTCAGATACAGCGCCCGCACCTGCAGCACCCGCAGGCGCTCCCGCAGCGGCGCCTCCTCCACCAGCGCCGCCAGCTCACCGGATACCGTGGCAGCCCGCCCAGCGTCAAGATCTGCCGCCAGCCGCCGCTCCAGCACCTCGGACCGCTCCTCCTCTAGCCGGACCGCCACGCCCCGCGCCCACGGCTGGTCGGCCGATTCCGCTAGCGCCGGGCCGCGCCACTGTGCCAGCGCCTCGCGGTAGCGGCCAGCTCGGCGAACCTGTCTGCATCCACCCAGCACCCGGCCGTGTCGAGCCGGTAGCCGCCCGGGACGGTTAGCAACGCACCGACGCCGACCACCCGGCGCAGGTCCCGCACGTATCCGTGGACCAGGTTCACCGCCGACGCCGGGGGCTCGCCGTCCCACAGCGCATCGACAACCCGGTCCACGCTCACAACCTGGCCGCGGTAAGGAACGCCAGCAGCGCCCGCACCTTCGCCGCCGTCAGCGCCACCTCAGCCCCGTTGACGATCACCTGCAGCGGACCGAGCAGCCCCACCTCCACAGCTGAGTCTAAGATCGGTCCGCTCTCCCGCTTCCAGCCAGACTCCAGGCCCATGCCAGGCGAGCCAAGCACGCTGGTGGAGACCGCAACCTCCAGGAGGACTCTCACCATGATCATCCACATCGTCCGGTTCAGCTCCGCGCTTCCCGCCGACCGCATTCGGGATCTGTTCACCGCCCGCGCCCAGCAGTACACCGCCCTGCCTGGGCTCCTGCAGAAGTACTACGCGCTATGACAACGGACAGCACGGCGGGGTGTACGTGCGGGACTCACCCGATTCCATGCAGCCATTTCGGGCCAGCGAACTGTCCCGCTCCATCTGCGACGTCTACCAGGTCACCGAATCCACCCTCGACGTCGCTGAGGTCGTTCTGGCCCTGCGATCCGAGCCCGCGCTGACCTGAACCGCAGCTGCCCGGCCTGCAATCCTCCACGGCAGGCCGCCCGGGTCACACCACGTCGGCCGATGCGCCTTCAACGATGCAATGGCCTGGCTCGTTCCTTGCCGTTGAGTTTCGGCGAATTTCCTCGGTAGTGTCCGCAGCGTGGGTCCGTACGGTGCTGGGTCCGCGGCGGGACAGCTGCGTACCGCTGAGGTCAACGGCACCTTGTGCCTGGCCACCGCGCCGCGGATGATCCCGCGCCAGACCGCGGGTCACGCTGACTCGCGGACGATCAGGCGGCAGGGGACCGTGGTCACGCCTGCCTCCTGCGGCGAGCCGGTGTCGATCTGGGCCAGCAGCCGCAGGGCGGCGATCCGGCCGATCTCGCCCAGATCCATGTCGATCGTGGTCAGCGGCGGCCGTGCGGCCAGCGCCATGCTGTCCCAGTTGTCGTAGCCGACGATGGCGATGGCGTCCGGCACAGGGATGCCCCGCTCCCGCAGTGCCTCCGTGACGCCGCGCGCGATCTGGTCGTTGCCGCAGAAGAACGCGTCGGTGCCGGGGGCCGCGTGCAGCACCACGCCCACCGCCCGCCGGCCCCAGGCCTCGCTCCAGTCCCCGTACAGCGGCCGGCCGGTGGCCAGCCCGAGCCCCGCCTGGTCGAGCAGGTCACGCGTGCGTGCGGCCCGGTCGCGGGCGGCGGCATGGTGCCGGGGGCCGGTGACGTGCGCGATCCGGGTGCGCCCGAGACCGAGCAAGTGCTCGACCGCGAGCGTCGCGCCGCCCGCGTCGTCGGAAACCACGGACACTTCGGCTGGGTCCGTCGAGGGCGAGAACGCATACACGGTGGGTATCCGGCCTATCCCGGTCAGGGAAGGACGCGGGTCGGTGCGCCGCCCGGTCAGGATGATGCCGTCCACTACTGGGCGCCGAGGACGCACTCGGTGCCGGGAAGATCAGCGTCCTGCTCGGGCAACACCGGTGACGGCGAAGCACCTCGTGTTCGGGGACGAGCTGACGGACATGTCGCAGCGCGTGGAGTTGAACCGGCGCGCGGGTGTCAGCCACGCCGTGGTCGCAGGCGTCCCGGTTGTCGCGCACGATGCGGGCGACCACGGCTATGTGGATCTGGTCATGCGCAACAACACCGAGTTGGTGGCGGCCGTGACCGAGGCCGGTGACGGAGTCTCCGCTCTCGTCACGATCCCGACCGGTGTGCCGGATGCGAGCCTGGACGAACTCCGGCGATGGCACGATTCACCAAGTGTCGCGGGAGTCATCGCGTTCTCGCACGCAAACCCGGTGCCGCTGGACCACCCCGACCTGTTGCCCGTGTGGTCCTTCGTCGGCGAAAGGGGATGGCCCGTCCTGGTCCACCCCGCCTTGGAGGCGCCGCCCTCCGAATTCATGCCATGGGCCTCGGGGCCAGCCTGGCAGCTCCGGTCTGGAACTCGCTCGCGGTCGCTCGCATGATCTTGAGCGGCCTGCTGGACGAGGTCCCGACGCTCCGGCTCATCGTGACCCATCTCGGCGGGGTGCTGCCCTATCTCGCTCAACGGATCGACGAGCAGAGCTCACCCGGCGACGCGCAGCACGAGTTCAGCTACTACCTGCGTGAGCGGCTCTATGTGGACACCTGCTCCTACCACCACCCGGCCCTGCTCGCGGCCCGTGCATCGACGTCGGCGGACGCCCTCCTGCTCGGGTCGGACTTCCCCTTCCGCGGCGGTGCCGAGCGAGCCGTCACCGACGTCCGAACCAGCACGCTGTCCCAGAACGAGCAGCACACCATCCTCGTCGACAACGCTGTTCGACTCCTCGGGCGATGAATCGGGACAGTGGCGGCCCGGGTGGTGTCGACGCGTCGTCGATCTGAACCAGCCCGGAGCTTAGGAGCGTCATCCGCAGGTCTGTCCGGCCCCCTCGCGGCGCGCCAGCCAAAAGGGCCGCAGCCCCGTGGACACGCGGATTGCGCCGCGACTTCTCGCATGGTGTCGCCTCGGCGAACCTCTTTCCGGCCAGGGGGCCAGGGTGGCGTGACCCGGGACGGTCGGTTTCGCAGCCATTTCGCAGGACGGCTCCACACTGGACGACAGCCGAACGCGAGGAGTCCACATGTCGCCGTTCTGTGTCACTCGGGCGCGCCCGACCAGCGGGTCGGGCGGACGGGACGTGCTCGTGCGCATGCCGCCGCCGTCCGGGCCTCACGACTGGTCTTCGTCGCCCCGCAGCGGGCTCGCACCATCCGTGCCCAGGGAGTTCATGTCGTGACGACCCGCACTGGCCACATGCTCGGCGGATGCCGAACAGTCGCACCGGCCGTACCCGGGTTGGCAGCGGCGTCCGGTGAGCGGCCGGCGCGGTACCCGGTGGACCCGGCGACGTTCCGTGAGCCGCAACCCGGACGGCTCGTGGACCGCCCAGCAGGCCCGCAACCTGCTCATGGACCTCGCAGACCGGATCGTCTCCTTCCACTTCCTCATCCGGGACCGCGACGCCAAGTTCACCCGCGTGTTCGACGATGTCTTCGCCGGCGAGGGCATGAAGATCGTGAAGACTCCGCCTCGGACGCCCCGGGCCAATTGCAATGCCGAACGCTGGGTGCGCACCGTGCGGTCCGAGTGCACCGACCGGATGCTGATCTACAACGACGAGCACCTGCGGAGGGTGCTGCGAAGGCACGCCGACCACTACAACGGCCACCGGCCGCACCGGCAGACCTGCGCCGTCACCGGGCACAGGTCAGCACCACAACCACGATCGACCTGGAGCCTCGCCGTCAGCTCCGTAACGACCAGCCGCCGGTGCCAGGCGAGCAGTGTCGCCGGGGTCACGGCGAACACCTCTCCCCAGCGATGCCGGGGGATCAGTGTCAACCGGGACAGTGCCGCGAGCCACAGCCGGTCGCGCGGCTGGTAGCGGACCCGGCCGATCTGACGGCGCAGCACCGCGTTCTCATGCCGCAGCACCAGCAACTCGGCGTCCTTGGACACCTCACGCCGACCCTGCACCATCAGGCATCTGAGCAGGCAGCGCGCAAACAGGCAGACAACGACCGAGAAGATCACCCAGCGATGGTCTCCAACCTGGCAGGCCGCCGAGGCGAGATCGGGTAATCGAGCCCCACTCGATCAGTTACCGCGTCCGAAAACAAGCTCATGCCGGTGGACTGATCAATGAATATCGCCTGGTCGCATGACGTGGACGAGGTTTTCGGCAAGCACAGCATTCTGGGTCCCGGCGGCTGGGCTGATTATGGTGTGCGCTGGGGTTGCCCGCCCGCGCTGATCAGGGCCTGTGTCCTGGCCGCCTGCACTGCGCCCGAGAGGGTGCCGACGTCGTAGGGACCGTGGTGCCGTTTGCCGTTGATGAAGAACATGGGCGTGCCCGAGACGCCGCTCAGGTCGGCGGAGTCCACGTCCGCGGCGATCTTGGCCTGCCCGGCGTGGGTACGCAGGTCGGCGGTGAACTGTTCGGCGTCCAGGCCGAGCTCGCCGGCGTAGCGGATCAGGTCGTCGACGGTCAGCGCGTCCTGGTGGCCGAGCAGCTGGTCGTGCATCTGCCAGAACCTGCCCTGGCTGGCCGCGGCCTCGGCGGCCTCGGCGGCGAGCAGGGCGTGCGGGTGCACGTCGGTGAGCGGCAGGTGCCGCCATACGTAGCGCAGGTCACCGTGGCCGACCAGCAGTTCCCGGATCACCGGTTCGGCCCGGCCGCAGTAGGGGCACTCGTAGTCGCCGTATTCCACCAGCGTAACCGGTGCGTGGTTCGGGCCGCGCACGTGGTCGCGCTCCGGGTTGACCGGCACCGCCAGGTCAATGATGGTCTCGGCGGTGCCGAGCAGCGCCCGCAGGCGCAGCCGCTTGGGCAGCAGCGCGGTGAGCCGGAAGACGGCCCAGCCGAGCGCCGACGCGCACAGCGCGGCAGACAGGATGCCCACCTTCGCCTCGGCCAGCCGCATGCTGTGGAAGGCCAGCGAGGCGATCAGCAGCGACACGGTGAAGCCGATGCCCGCGATGGCCCCGGCGCCGGTCACGGCCGCCCACCCGATCGGCGGGCGGATCGCACCGCGGCTGATGCGGGCCAGCAGCCAGGCCGCGCCGACGGTGCCGACCGGTTTACCCACCACGTAGCCGGCCAAGATCCCAAGCGTGACTGGCGAGGTGTAAGCGTGGGCCAGCAAGCTCCCCCTGATGGTGATCCCCGCGTTCGCCAGGGCGAACAACGGCACGATCAGGTAGCTGGTCCAGGGATGGAACAGCTGCTGCAGCCGGTCGTTCGGCGAGAGCGCCAGCCGCACGCTTTCGCGTGCTTGGCGGGCCAGCTGCGGGACCGGCTGCTCGCGGAACAGCCGGAACGCCTCGTAGGCCCGCTCCAAATCCTTGCGCGCGACGGGGTGGGCCAGCGCGAGCAGGCCCAACACCAGGCCGACCACCACCGGATCGACGCCGGACTCGAAGAACGCGATCCAGGCCGCCACCCCCAGCAGCAGGTAGGCCGCACCATTGCGGACCCCCCGCCAGCGGGCCACGATCACCGCGCCAACAAGGGCAAGGCCGACACCCAGCGCGGCCAGGTCAATGTGGCCGCTGTAGGCCAGCGCGATGACCACGATCCCGGCCACGTCATCGACGAGCGCGAAGGTCAGCAGGTAGGTGCGCACCCGATCGGGGACTCCCGGGCCGACCAGGGCCAGCGCGCCCAGCGCGAACGCGGTGTCAGTGGCCATGGCCGTGCCCCAGCCGGACGCCGATGAGCGGCCAGCGTTAATGGCCAGGTATATCGCGATCGGGACGACCATCCCGCCCAGCGCCACTACCAGCGGCAGCGCCAGCCGCCGCCGCTCCCGCAGCTCCCCCATGTCGAACTCGCGGCGCGCCTCCAGGCCGGCCACCAGAAAGAAAAACGCCATCAGCCCGGAGTTCACCCAGCCCTGCCAGCTATCGGCCAGGCCCAGCCCGCCGGACCGGATCACCAGCTCGGTGTGCCAGGTCGCCGCGTACCCGGCCGGGTCGATGTTCGCCCAGGCCAGCGCCACGACCGTGGCGGCCAGCAAGACCGCCGCGCTGCCGGTCTCCGTATGGAGGAACCGGCGAAGCGGCGTCTCCAGCCTCGGCGCCCACAGCGTACGCAGGAAAAACCGCGAGGCGGAGGCGCCAGACTCGGTCACTCAAGGATTCTCTCGCGCCGCTCAACCCGGCCATCGCCCGGCTGCACCCGTCAACCGCAAACCCGCTGGCTGGCCGATCCTGTGCCGCCCGAAAACTCGATCACGGGGTTGAGCTGCGATCTGGACTGCGCAACTGATGCGGTGATGGTTGGCTGGCCGGATGCTGCTCAAGATCGTCTGCCTGCTGATGCGCTGGTTATTCGGCCTGGCTGTCCTGGTGTCTCGCGGGGACCAGGCGAAGAACGCCGAGTTGCTGGTGCTCCGGCACGAGGACGCGGCGCTGCGCCGGAACGCCGGCCGGGTGCAGTACGAGCCAGCCGACCGGGTCTGGTTCGCCGCGCTTACCCGGTTCATCCCGCGGCGGCGCTGGGCGGAGGACCTGCGCGCCGTCCTGGCCGAGTACCAGGGGCATTACAACACTGCCCGACCCCATCAGGGCCTCGGCCAGCGCGTCCCGGACCCTGGCCCCGCTCCCCGCGTCACCGCAGCAGACCCCGGCACGTGCCAGATCCGCCGAAAACCGGTCCTGAGAGGCCTGATCAACGAATACGAGCGAGCCGCCTAAAAACCGAGAAGACTGAGGTCAAGCCAGAATCCTATTTTCGAGCGGCACACCTTCTCCTTGTTGCCGCTTGTTGACACCAGCCCCGATGTCCCCGGAAGCATCCTGGCCTGCGACGATGTCCGAACTCTCGAGTTCACATTGATTGTTCAGAGAATGCCGAATTGAGGATGTTGCCTGCACGCATACTTCGGCCTGTCGCACAAACCCAGGTCTACGCTCCGGCGTCGCAAGATATAGGGCTGCTTGGAAACGGTGGCTCTAAATATGGGGGTCGAGCCGACGCTCGCGCCCTTTGTGCAACAGGCTGACTTATGCACCGGCCAGCATGTTCGCTCGGTCCAGTCGACCCGCGCTTCCGCAGTCGTTGCGGCGCAGCGTTGTCATGCGTCCTGGCGCAAGCCAGATCCCTGCCGATTACGCGCGGCCGACTACTGTGCCAGCCGCGGGTGGGCGCGCGCAGATCATTTTGGATGGGAGTCCGGCACTTCATGCGCTGTCTCGCCGGGGCTGGTGCACGACCAGGCTGACCGCCTGGGTCTGTCGCTGGCGGTCGTAGCCGATCAGCTTGATGAAGCAGTCCGGATGGGCTGTCTCGCAGGCCTGGATCTCGGTCAGCACGTCCTCCACGGCGCGGGCCTGGAACAGCGGAAGATTCCACATGCTCCAGTAATGATCGTGCGGATCGGGCTGGGGCACGTACTCGACCGCCGGGACGAAGCCCTCGT
The DNA here is from genome assembly GCA_963837515.1 of uncultured Actinomycetes bacterium. Classification (GTDB taxonomy): domain Bacteria; phylum Actinomycetota; class Actinomycetes; order Streptosporangiales; family Streptosporangiaceae; genus RYN-230. Next base: position 19,431 of record CAWINT010000001.1, on the reverse strand, counting down.
TCAGCAGGTAGCGGATCTGCTTGGCCAGCTGGTCCTCGTCCAGCGGAGCGAGATAGGAGCTCATTGGGGCGTCCTCCGTTCCGGTGACGACCCGGCGTCGGCTAGGTCGAGGCGATCGACTTCGCCGAACTCGAACTTGGTCTCCTTCCACAGCGTCAACGCGTCCTGGAGCTCCGGCGACTGCCGGGCTGCCGCGGCGAGGATCTGCGGGCCCTCCGCGGCGAGGTCCCGGCCTTCGCCGCGGGCCCGGATCACGGCTTCCAGTGCGACCCGGACCGCCGTGGCGCCCGCCCTGTTGCCCTCCGGATGTCCCTGGGTTCCGCCGCCGAACTGGAGCACGCAGTCGGTGCCGAAGATGTTGACCAGTTCCGGCATGTGCCAGGCGTGAATGCCACCGGACGCCACCGGGAAGACCGCGGGCATCGATGCCCAGGGCTGGTCGAAGTAGATGCCCCGGGTCTTGTCCGCGGGGATGAAGTCTTCGCGTAGCAGGTCGTTGATCGCCATCGTGGCGGTACGGTCTCCCTCGAGCTTGCCGACCACGGTCCCGTTGTGCAGCTGATCACCGCCGGCCATCCGCAGCCACTTGGCCAGCACCCGCCAGTGGACACCGTGGTTGCGCTGCCGGTCGACCACCGCGTGCATGGCCCGGTGGCAGTGCAGCAGCACGCCGTTGTCCCGGCACCAGCGCGACAGCGAGGTGTGCGCGGTGAAGCCCATGGTGAAGAAGTCCGACATGATGATCGGCGCGTCCAGTTCCCTGGCGAACTCGGCCCGCTGGTAGACATCCTCCATGGTCCCGGCCGTCACGTTCAGGTAGTGCCCCTTGCGCTCGCCGGTCTCGCTCTCCGCCTTCCGCACGGCTTCCATGGTGAACTCGAAGCGGTCGCGCCAGCGCATGACGGGCTGGGAGTTGACGTTCTCGTCGTCCTTGGTGAAGTCCAGGCCGCCGCGCAGCAACTCGTAGACCGAGCGGCCGTAGTTCCGGGCCGACAGCCCGATCTTCGGCTTGATCGTGCCGCCCAGCAGCGGCCTGCCGTACTTGTCGAGCTTGTCGCGCTCCACTGCGATGCCGTGCGGCGGACCGGGAAATGTCTTCAGGTAAGCGACCGGGAGGCGCAGATCCTCCAGCCGCAGTGCGCGCAGCGCCTTGAAGCCGAAGACGTTGCCGACGATGGAGGACAGCAGGTTGACGATCGAGCCCTCCTCGAACAGGTCGAGGGGGTAGGCGATGTAGGCGATCAGCTGATCCGGCTGTCCCGGCACCGGCTCGATCTGGTAGCAGCGGGCCCGGTACCGGTCCAGGTCGGTGAGCAGGTCCGACCACACCGTGGTCCAGGTGCCCGTCGATGACTCGGCGGCGACGGCTGCCGCGGCCTCCTCCGGTGGTACCCCCGGCTGGGGAGTCACCCGGAACGCGGCCAGGATGTCGGTATCGGCCGGGGTGTGGCCGGGGTCGAAGTAGGCGTCGCGATACTCGTGCACCCCCGGCTGGTAGGTGTCCCGCACGGCCATAGCCCCCGGGTCAGACATGCTCGTGGTCATGGGCGGCATCTCCTCGCAGCTCGCGGGCGTGGACCATCTCTTCGTGGACGCTGAGCGGCACCTTCAGCAGCATCGACCTGCGGGCGCTGAGGATCCGGTGGACCAGCAAGAGCTGGACCAGCGCCAGGGGGTCGCTGTGATGCTGGCGCATGACGCCATCGGTGAAGTCGCCGAACTGGTCTGGCGCCAGGTGCCGCAGGTAATGGTGGCGGACGTCGAAGTGTTCCCAGATCCGGTCCTCCAGTTGGCGCACCGTGCCGGGATCGATCGTCCCGTCGATCTCCAGGACGGTCTCGTCTGCGTCTTCTCCCTGCTTGACGCGGAACCCCGCGCAAGGCTCGCGCAGAATGCCCTCCAGGTTCAGGCGCGGCAGCGTGGCCCGCTCGACGATCCGCGCGCTCAGGTGCTCGTCGCCGGACCCGCTTCCCTCCGGCCGGTAGAAACGGACGATGAGGTCCGCGAAACGGCGCTGCGGCGTGATGTAAGCGGCCACGTCCGGTTCCCGTGCCGCGATCTCCGCGTAGACCTGTTCCCGGGTGTAGCCGCGCCTGGCCACGTCCCGCTGCACCTTCCACTTGTGCTTGAGCTCTGTCTCCGGGTCAAGCCAGACATTGAGGTCGAACAGGCCCCGCAGCCCCGGCACGAGGAAAGGATGCAGTCCCTGGACGATGACCACCTCTCTCGGCTGGATCTCCTCCGGTGGCCCGAAGGTGCCATCGGAGTGGTCGTAAACCGGTTTCATGATCGGATTCCCGCGCTTGAGCGCGAGCAGCTGGTTCTCCATCAGGGCGAAGTTGTTGGCACGGGGATTCAGCGCCGTGATCCCGATCAGGTTGCGTTCCCGCCGGTCCAGCCCGTGGTAATCGTCCAGGCACACGCTGGTGATCTGATCGTGCGGGAAGATCCGGTAGAACCCCGCCGTCAGCGTCGACTTGCCGCTGCCGCTGTCACCGCCAATGGCCACGAAAATCGGTCGCTGCGTCCCTTCCTGGCTCACGCCACCCACAACGTCCTCCCGCGCTCATCGGGATCACCGATCCCGGCCTGGATCTGGCCCGGTCATTTCCTGCGGTCCCGCACAGCTCGCCTGTTCCGCTGCCAGCTGCGCGAAGTCAGCGTCAAGCGCCGAGGACACAATCATCAGAGCCCTTTCAGCGCCAACCCGTCTACAGGCCACGGCATCAGGCTGCGGCCCCGGTAACCGGCCGAATCAGTGCCGGAAGCCTCTCTGCCACAGGGGCGTTAGTCCCTTGGTCTGAGCAGCGACGTCCACGGACCATTCGAGGATGACCGTGCCGATCGGGAACCTCCCACGAGCCGCGTGGTGATCCTGGGCGCGGGGATCTCAGGCCACACGGCGGCCACCTTCGCCGGGAAATGGCCAGGCCGGGATGACACCGTGACGGTCGTCTCGCCCAGCGACTCCTACTACTGGATCCCGTCCGACATCTGGGTCGGCGCCGGCCTGATGGGGCCGGACCAGGTCCGGTTCCCGCTCGCGCCGGTCTACGAGCGCCACGGCATCGAGTTCAAGCAGGCCTGGGCACGCGAGAGATCCACCCAGAGGGCGACGCAGGTCACCCGGACGCGTATGTCGTCATCGAGCGGGTGTCTGGCGGCACCGAGAAAATCCGGTACGACTTCCTGATCAACGCCACCGGGCCGCGGCTGCACGGCGCTGCCAGGGTGCGTGTCTCGCTCATGGGCTGGGCGCCCCTTCGCTGCTGGCTTGCCATCCGGGAACATTCCCCGCCGAAGGCACCGGCCAAGCCGACCGCCCATGGCCCGGCCAGGGCAACTCGCCGCACGCCGAGCTGGGGTGGCACCAGCGGGAGCGGTCCAAGCGGCACCGGTGGCCCAGCAGAGCAGCCGGGATCGCCAAGGTCCCGGCGGTGGTGGAACATGACCCTTACGGCGGTCAGCCGTCAGGAGCGGGGCGGCAACTCGAATGTCATGGTCACCGACAGTGCCCCGCCGGGCTGGCGGTGAATGTCCACGCCAACCTGCCCGACCCGGCGGCCGAGGAGTTCAAGCGGCTCCACGATCGCGGTGAGGTCCCACCGCTCGCCGTGCCTGCGTATGTAGCCGGCCAGGTGGCGATCGAACACCTCCCGCTGCCGCTGGTCATCATGAACGTAGCTGAGCGACACGCCGTCCCCGGGCCCGGTTGAGCTCATAAGCCGCCTGCTTCCTATCCAAGCCTGCTGCACGCCGCCCGCCCGGCCGCAGTACTGGCTGCCCAGTCCCCTGCAGGATGAGCCCTGCATGTGCGTGTCCCGAAGACGGGGTGGCGCGGCTGGCGCTGGGCCGCGGTCACCGCATCGATCCCAACCCGCGGTCCAGCCTGCATGCTACTGTCCGCCCTGACCAGCGGCGGGTCTCAAGGCATTCACCTCAGCCGCCAAGCGCCAGGGCCATCGATTGATTCCCCGCATTCAAGCCGTCCACCGCCGTTGCCCGCCCCTACTAACGGCCCGGATGAAGCGGCCTGATCGGTTCTGTCCTACCGTCTGGGTATGCCTGCCGGGAAGCGGCCCACGCCCCAGGACGCGGCGACCGCCCGCCGGATCCTGGTCGACGGGATGGCCCGGGACACCGGGGTATCTGAGTTGGCAGGCGAGCTAGCGTCGCTGCATCCGCGAGATAACACCTTCCCCGGCGAGGTCTTCCTCCAGGTCGCCGCCGACGCGCTGGAGTGGTGCGGGGCCAGCCGCGCCGTCCCGCTGGCCTTGGAAGGGATGCCGGAGCGGTTCCTGCCGGAATGCGCCTTCCGCGGCCGGCAGAACAAGAAGCTTCAGTTCGCGGTCCTGGCCACGGCAGCGCTGCGCGGCGGAGCAGAGCCTGACCTGCTCGACGAGGTCGCCTGGTGGCAAACCGACGACTTCTGGCAGTACGCCCTGTACGCGGCGGTCGCTTATAGCCGCGCCGCCGCCAGCCGGGCTGGCGTGCCGGTGCGCCAGGTGTCCCAGGAACTTGTGCCGCTCGGAAACTCGATCGTGTCGCTGACCTGCCCGTTTCGCCGGCGTGTCTGGTGCGGTGATGGTTGGCTGGCCGGATGCTGCTCAAGATCGTCTGTCTGCTGATGCGCTGGTTATTCGGCCTGGCTGTCCTGGTGGTCCGCGGGGACCGGGCGAAGAACGCCGAGTGGCTGGTGCTCCGGCACGAGAACGCGGTGCTGCGCCGGAACGCCGGCCGGGTGCGATATGAGCCCGCGGACCGGGCCTGGTTCGCCGTGCTCACCCGGTTCATCCCGCGGCGGCGCTGGCCGGAGGTCTTCCCGGTCACGCCTGCGACGCTGCTGGCCTGGCACCGCAGGCTCACCGCCAGGAAATACGACACGAGCAAGCGGCGCAAACCGGGCCGCCCGGCGACGGTCCGGAGCTTCGCCCGGCTCACCATCCGACTGGCGCAGGAGAACCCGCTCTGGGGCTACCGCCGTATTCACGGCGAGCTGACCAAGCTGGGACTGACCATCGCACCATCGACCATCTACGAGATCCTGCGCGCCGCAGGCATCGACCCCGCGCCGCGCCGGGACGGACCAACCTGGCGGCAGTTCCTGCACGCACAAGCCGCCGGGATCCTGGCCGTCAACTTCCTGCACGTGGATACTGTCGCACTGACCAGGCTGTACGTCCTGGTATTCATCGAGCATGGCACCCGCCGGATGCACATCGGCGGCATCACCGCCCACCCCACGGGCGAGTGGACGGTGCAGCAAGCCCGCAACCTCGCCCTGGACCTCGGCGAGCGGTTCGGGGACTTCCGTCTTCTGATCCGCGATCACGGGTCGAACTTCACCGCGTCTTTCGACGCCGTCTTCCAGGCCACCGGCACCACGATCCTGCGCTCCGCGGTGCAACCGCAGCCGACCCCGGCACGTGTCAGATCCGCCGAAAACCAGTCCTGAGCAGCCTGATCAACGAGTACGTCCGAGCCGCATGAACTCCAAGAAGACGCAGCTCACCACACAGAATCCTATTTTCGAGCGGCACAGGACTAGATTGGTCTAGACCTTTCGGCAGCGATGTTAGCTCCATGTTCGCTCGGATGTCGCCGCCCACCCCGGCAGCGGGCGGCACCACGCGGCACCGCCTCGCCCGGTTTGCTGTACAGCCCGGCACGTCATAGCATGGCCCGGCACGACGCGCCGCTAGCTCAACTGGCAGAGCAGCAGACTCTTAATCCGCGGGTTCGGGGTTCGAGTCCCTGGCGGCGCACCCGTTCTGACCTGGTGTTTTTGCTAATTCTTTACCCTGGTCGGTGGCCGTTTTCGGGCCATGGTTGCTCCACGTTTGCTCGTCAGTCCGGAAATAGTTGATCATGGTGGCCGGACACTCGGTGAGGCCCCCTACCGATGGCTATACGCAGCGTGACGTCTAGCGAGAAGGCGCAGGTAGAGGGCTCGCTGCTGATGCGGTCCGCGGAGTGACCGGGTGCCCATCTGGCTGTCATGGTCTCTGCGTTCGGGTGGCTGCTATTCCTGGATCGCCAGCCAGGTACACGCGAGGTCCATCGCAGGTACATGCCAGGTCCATCGCACTCCGTAACCGGAAGCGGCATCGCGCTGTTCTGGGGGCCACTCGCGGGGCCCGGCAGGCGGCGCACCCGGAACCGGCCGACGCTTGGAGAAGTCGGGGATGTCGTCACGCGAGCGACCCGACCGGGTATCAGCGGCGCTGCGGCTCATGTATCGGGTTCGGCGTGCCGACTGCGGGCTGAACTAGCAGGTCAGGCGTTATAGGCAGTGAGGTTGAGCGCGTTTGCGGCCTGGTCGATCAGAGTTGTCGTTTCGGGCTGTACCGTGCTGGCGATCGCGAGGTGTGTCTGCATCGGCTCGGGGTTGTCCAGGGAGGTGGTGAACACGCCGAGTCCCGCGAAGGGCGTTGACGGGAGGATCTTCTGCAAGGCCGGGATCATGGCCTGCGGGCCGCGCATCCAGGACCAGCCGGTGCGTGATATGTCCACCAGCACGATCGTCGGCATCTTGCCGGCCTGCCGTGCCTTCTCTCTGGCCTTGTTCTCGATCTCCCGTTCCACGTCAGCCATGTGAGCGGTCAGGTCAAGCCCCCACCCTCCGGCGAAGGCTACTGTCACCTGGCTGCCAGGAATACCGGCACCGCGGGTCAGGTGGGCGCTGAGCCCGACATCGCCGAACCGCATGCTGTCGGCCGGCTGGTTCACCGGGTGGGTGGCGATGGCCTGGGCGATCTCCTCGATGCGAGCGGCGCCGAGCTTGAGCGGTCGATCATCGAACGACAGTTGCACCGACACGTCGCTCTGGCTTTCCGCGAGCAACTCTTCGAGGCGATCGTGGAGCGCCCAGGGCCGTCGAGCGCCCGGGACCCGACCTCGATCCCCAGAGCCTGCTCCCCCAGGACCTAGTCGGGATGGTCCTTCCCGAACTCGAACCGAACCCCGCCTCGCGCGAGCATCGATCCGATCAGCAGTTCAGCCCGCTGCTCCAGCAGTTCGGCATCGGTGGTGAGCGTGCGGAAGGCTTTCATCTTGGTCGGCAGCCGCACCGGCTCGGCGGCATCCACCGGGGCCACGATCAGCTCCAGCGTGTCGAGAAACCAGTCCGGCATCTCCGGGCGCAGCAGCGGATGACCAGCTTGAGCGCCGGCCAGCCATTTCGTTACCACAGGACGTCCCCGCATGATCGAATCCCCATAAGCGCACGGAAATAGCGTGAAAGTCACCGATCAGCTGCACCATGACGATGGTGCAGCTGGCCGCTCTGAGTTTCCCAGATGGATCTGCGGCGTGCGGATCGTCTGTCCAGCCTGGTCAATGGCCCCGGGGTTGCGCAACCGCATGCACCGATGGTGTCACCGAGGTTTGCTGTCACCAGAAGGCCGTCCCGCCAATGGTCGCCTGAGCCGGACTGCGAGGATGTGCCCATGGGTGAGGAACCGGGTGGCGAGAACGCCGATGACGCCGTTGCTTCGGCTCTTGGTGATCACGCGACGGCGGTCGCCGGCTTGGGCGACTGGCACCAGATCCGCGATTGGGCACTCAAGGGCGCCGCGGAGAACAAGATTCCGCCGCAGCTCAGCGGGCTGGACAGCTATCGAGCCATGAGCACTGCACTCGCGGCGGACGAGCGCCTGGCTGTCCTCGTCAACGAGGAGTCACCTCAGCGGCCCGTGATTCGCGTTGGCCTGTTCGGCAAGCAGCTTCGGGCATCGGCGCTGCCTGCCGGGATGATCGCCAGCGCGATCGAGCAGTGCTGCCTTCGCGAGCCGTACACCGGCCGGCCGACCCCAGCGGTCCTGCAGGACGTGCTCGCGAAGAACCTCAATGTGCTACGGCGGATCGCCGCGAGAAAGACCGTCACCCTCCCGTGCCTTGCCGGCGCTCGCGGTGTCCGCCTCCGGCCTGGGCAAGCGTCGTTGGAAACCGTACTTGGCACGCTTCGCAGCAAGGACGCCTTCCATGTGCCCGAGCTGGCCGTGGCCGGTAACCCTGACGTCCTGATCACGACCACGGTCCGGACCCAGGTGCAGGTGCTCGGGCAAAGCGACAGCAAATGGGGAACAGACGACCCAGCTGCGGAAGCGGCGAAACAGCGCCTTTCTCATCTGAGGCTCGCGGTGTTGCTGGGATCGGCAAAAGCCGTCCAGGCAGACGTGCCGGACTGGACACGAACGACGATCACGGGCTTCGCATTGCTGATGCCGTTTACGGCAATACCGGGATGGCAGATCGTCACGTCCTCAGGAGAGCCCGCCTACCGCGACCCTTCTGCCGCTGAGCAGGCGTCCTGGGCCGATGCGGCCAGAGACCTGTCGGCGCTGAACCTCGACAACGTCCAGGTGGCAATCGACCGCTTCCTGCTGGCCGCGACCGAGCGCACGTCAGCCCCCGATGCCCTCGTGGATGCGGTGGTCTCGCTGGACGCGCTGTTCGGGTCGCCGACTGAAGCCCGGCTCCGCGTCGGCGGCGCGGTCGCGTGGCTCCTTGAGCCGGACTCCGCCGAAGCACGCACGCAGCTCTTCAAAGCAGTAGGCGAGATCTACGCGGCGCGCAGCAACGCAGTGCACGGCAACCGTGCCTCACGCCGGGCCGGCGAGGGCATGGTGCTGGAGGCGCTCCGGCTCGCTCATCGGGTACTGTCCGCGATCTTCTACTCCTCGCAGTGGCTTCTCAAAACGCCGAAATCAGCCGACCGGGGACTAGCCCTCATCCTGGGCAACCACGATCTGGGGAAGGCGTCCAGGGACCAGCCCCATCGCCCGCGGGACCCGATGCTTCGTAACACCAACCCCGACGAGGAACCTGCAAGTCATGTCCGCTCTTAACGCGGATGGCACAGCTGGCTCTTGTAACCTGCGGTCCGCTGAGGATTCTCACCTATGGGCATTGGGGCCGCGTCTCAGTCCTGTGGCATTTCCTCAGCTTGCGGAAGCTGCAGCTTGCCTAACCGGAAAATGACCAACCCTGGGTGCGCGCGGCAGCGCCCGGCGGGAGCCGGGTGGGTGTGAAGCGGCTGGTCAGGCGGCAGGTGCGAGGTTGACGGTGTAGCCGAGGGCTTCGAGTTGGCGGACGTGGTTGCGCATCTTGCGGTTCTGGTCGATCCGGCTGGCGTGGTAACTGGCGCCGAGGTCGCGGTAGCGGGCGGCGCGGTCGGTGAGGAGGTGCCAGACGATGACCAGGATGGAGCGGGCGGTGGCGACCAGGGCTTTGAGCTTGCCGCGGCGGCGGGCCAGGCGCCGGTAGCGTTCGCCGAGGAAGGTGTCGGTCTTGCCGGCCGCGGCGGCGGCCTCGCCGAGCCCTCCAAGGTAGGGGTTGCCCTTGCCGGTCTTGCCGGGGCGGTTCTTCGCCCCGGACTGGATGGTGCGGGGGGAAAGTTTCGCCCAGGACACCAGGTGGGCGGCGGTGGGGAACGTGCTCATGTGCAGGCCGATCTCGGCGATGATCGCCTGGGCGGCCTCGCGTCCGATGCCGGTGACCTCATCGAGGCGGTCGACGGCGGGCAGCACCGGGGCACCCTCGCCCTGCCCGGCCGCGGGGCCGGTGGTGCCGTCGGCGTCGACGCCCTGGGCGGCGGGGATCGCGGCGATCAGTTCCCCGATCCGGGTGGTGAGCGTGCCGATCTGGCCCGACAGGGCGTCGATCTGGTCCAGCAGCATCCGGGCCAGCTCGCCGTGATGGTCATCGAACTTGCCGGTCAGCGCCTGGACCAGGCGGTCGTGCTTGGACCGCATCCGGCCCCTGGCCAGGCTGGCCAGCACCTGCGGGTCACGTTCGCCGGCGATCAGCGCCTCCAGCATGTCGCGGACCGACTTGGTGTCCAGTTTGCTGGCCACCGCAGAGACCTTGATCAGGGCGTCTTCCAGCAGTTTCTCCAGCCGGGAGTAGTGCCGGGTGCGCTCGCGGGCCAGGTCGGTGCGCAGCCGGGTGTAATCCCGCAGCTGGCGGATCTCAGCGGGCGGGACAAACGAGGGCCGGAGCATGCCCCGCTCGGTGAGCTTGGCCAGCCACACCGCATCGAGCTTGTCCGTCTTGGGCCTGCCCGGGGCCTGCTTCACGTCCTGCGCCCGGACCAGCTGCACATCCAGCCCGGCCGCCTCCAGCAGGTAGAACCAGATCCGCCAGTAATCGGAGGTTGATTCCAGGGTGACCTTCTCGATCCCCTCCGCGGCCAGATGCCCGCCGAGTTCCAGGATCGCGTTTGTGGTCGCGTCCACTGGCCATACCCGGGTGCGGCGCTTGCCCGCCCGGGCCTGGTGCGGCACCCGGGTGCACACCATTCCCGACGCCTTCGCCACGTCAACCGCGGCGACCCGCTCCAGGACCTGCTCGTGCTCCTCGTCCTCGATCTCCTGCGGTTCCATCACCGCGACCATCTCCTCGCACACCAGCCCAGCACACAAGGTGAAGGGAGGCCCGCGGGGTCTCGGTCGGAAACCGAAAAGCTAACCGGCGTGCTCGTGGCAACAGTGCGCGACCCATAGGTCAAGACCCCAGCGCCAGACTAATCCGCGGGCTCAAAGACCCAAGAGAGCACCGGCGTCGGCGGGCCACCCAGGCCAATTTTCACACTCGCGTGACGTCCCCGCCGGGGATACCAGGACTAATCCGCAACCCGCCTGGTGTCTGCGTACCGGTGCGCGGCGGTCCTCACTCGCCCTGCCGCTGGAGTTGCACCGCTCCCCGGTAGTCTTCGGCAGCTAGCGTGTCAACGAGCGCATCGTAGAGAGGTCGTACCGCGTTGTCGAGGGCGTTCGCTTCGCTGAGCGAGCGGAGCCATTCCACTGCCAGCCACGTGCCCATGCCGGGCACTCTACGGTTCGTGACGATCTTGTGGATCCAGGGAAGTCCCACGTTTGCCTGATCGGCCAGTGGCATGGTTCTCAACAGGCCGATCAGGCTGTCCGCGGCACGCCAGTAACCGACCGCGTGGGGCAGCATCCGTTCGATCAGGCCGTTCAGCTCGCCCGGGGTGGGCCAGCCGTCGCGGGCGGCGCGGATACTGGCATCCGGGTCGGTGTCCCCGCTTACCGGGGAGGGGCTTGGGATCATCTCGGCTATGGCGTACTCGCCCCAATGGGGGTCGGTGAATCCCTGTGCGCCTGCGTCAACCGCGTCGAGGACCGCAGTCATCACGGCGGGCCAGGCGCGCCTGAGGGATGCGCGGGCGCTGGCTGAGTAGGTGGCTGCCACCGTCATGGCCCGCAGGGCTTCCGAAAGCGCTCGCGCCTGGCCGGCCAGCGCGGCGACGAAGGCGGCCAGCATCCCGGGCTCTTGCGCGTCAGCGGCGAGCAGGGCTTCGGCGACCGCGCACTGGTCATCGTCGCGGTGGTCGTATCCTTCCTCGCCCCACAAGACGGCGGTCCGCGTGTATGCCCCAAGCAGGCTGTCCCGAAGATCCCGTGCCGCGACAGCGATGCAGTTGCCGCTACGGACGGCATCGCAGGCGGAGACCAGGGGCGGGGCCAGCAGGTCGAGCATCAGGTCGCCCGCCGCGCACCCGCCGAGCGCTGACACCAAAGGGCCGTCAAGCTGTCGGCGCCCCCGGCGCCCTGCAGGGAACTCCAGGGAGCCTAGTGACACGTCACGGGCGGCGGCTTCCACCGCAGACCAGGCGATAGCGTGACGGCAGCGGTCGCTGCCCTCCGGTCCCGGCCCGCACGGCGCGGTCCACACTGGCCCCAGCGATCTGGCCAGGAGCATCCGGAGCCCAGTGAACGGGCTTGCGGCTGCCGCAGCGACAATTTCCCCAAGCTCTGCCAGGTCTTCGTCGTCCGCCAGAAGCGCCGGCTCGTCACCGGGCTCTGTGAACGCCGGCATGAGCAGGCACGCCACCGCGCCCGCCGCAGACTTTCCCGCGCCGGTCAGAAACACTGTGTCCTTGAATGCCCCCGGGACATCCGCGGGATGGATCAGCGCTGTCGCGACGGTGACGGCCGCCCATTCGAGATCGTCCCCTGTCACCGGCCCGGCCTGCTCGACCGCAGCCCGGACCATGGCCGCGGCAACGGCGGTAGCCGCGTCGAGAGGCTGCGCCCCTGGCTCTGGCGGCTGCTCGGCGAGGCTGCGCGCGACCTGGGTGTCGGCGGCCAGTGCCTGGGCCGGCGGGAGGGGCGGCGGCGCGTCAAGATATGGCGGGGCTGGGCGCAGGGAGTACGTGTTGAGGAGCCGGTATACCTGGCCTCGCCGTTCGAGGTCGCTGCGATCTGCGGCCAGCACTGCCTCGATATCGGCGGGCGGCTGCCATTCCCACAGGAGGTTCCCGTTGTCGCGCCTGGCCGCGTAGTTGCTGGCGTCGAGCATGCTCGCCCAGCGCCGGACGGCGAGAGACTGTCTATCGTCTCCCCCGCTGGCCGCTGTTCCTCCGGTGTCGTCAGCTGGGGGGCCGTCGTCACGGCCTTCAGACCACCCGGGGGGTTCCCCAGCTGCTGCCGCTAGCGCGCTGCCCGCTGCACGGAGCGCATCGACACGGTCTTGATCGCCACGGTTGCTGGCGTTGAAGACAAGGTATCCGGCCAGATCGGCCATGGCCCAGCTCCGCCGGTCGCTGCCCAGGATGCCGGGATCGTCGCGGCCCTGCGCGTGGATCCCGGCCTCCATGACGACCCGGGCCGACTCAAGCTCCCAGACGCCGGGGCTGGCCAGGAACGGGTCAGCCTCGGCGGCTACCTGCTCGGCGTGCCGGGCCAAGAGGCCAACGACCAGGCCAGGAATGGCAAGGTTATGCGCGTCCCGCAGCAGCATCGTTATCAGGCCGGGCAGCGGCGTCCCCAGGTGGAGCCACTGGTCGGCGATCCGCTCGACGGCCATCAGCGCGCTCATGCACGGGTACGGTCCCGTACCCGTGCCCAAGCCCCGGTACCAGCCCCACACGTGCTCGTCGCCGGTGAACAGCCTGCGGCCGATGCCAGGGATGTCCAGCTGGACTGCGGGCGCGGCGCTGGCGTCGCGCCCTTCACCGCCCAGCTGGCCAGGGGGAACTGCCCCCTGGCGCCGTGAGCTGACGCGACAGTCTGTGGCGTGGTCGAGCATCCGGTTGATCAATGCAAGCGCGCGGCCCGGCGCGGCCGGCAGGAGCCGCCAGAAGGGGCCGAACCGCCAGTCCGCGAAGGGAACGCCGAATCCCCCGTGTGTGTGCTTGTGGCGGCGGATGCCCATGTCGAGCCAGTTAAGCCCAGAGACGGACGGGTGTTCGATGTAGTAAGCCTCGGTCAGCTCGAACAACAGGTCCAGGTCCGTCGCCGCGAGACTCATGGTGGGATCGAACAGTTCAATGCATGCGGCCAGCCGGCCGGGCTGCCTGGACGCAAGGCCCCGCAGGCGGCCGGTCGCCTGCGCATCGGTATCAGCCCCCAGCAGGGCCAGGCATTCAGCCTCGATCTCGTAGTCGGCTCTGCCGGGACGCAGCAGGTACTCCCGCACCCGGGCGCGCAGGGGCCGCCAGCGGTGACCGTCGTGCCGGCCATCTCTGCCCGCCTGACCGCACGCAGCCAGGAGGCGATCAGCTTGCTGGCCTCCTCGGCGAACCGATAGCGGACTGCCTCCACCTCTGCCGCATGCTCGACGAGGAACGCGACGACCGGGGCGGCGATAGCGGGATCAGCGGCGCCCGCTTCGCTGAACCGCTGGCTCACCAGCCGCAGGACGCGATCCAGTACGCTCCCGCCTGGCTCAAGGAGATCCTCGGCGCAATCCCGCAGGACGCCCTCGGCGGTGCCTGCGGTCAGGGCGGCCTCCCAAGGCAGGTCAGCCCAGCGGCCGCCGGACTCGGCGGCCAGGGTGTCGAACTGCCGCTGCAGGTCCCTCATGCGCGCCGGCAGTGCAGGGCTGCCCGGCCCGGGGCTGATCAGAATGCCCTGGCAGGCCATCCGGGCCGCCCGCAGCGCCCACCGGGGAGCGCCGGCCTGCCTCAGAACGTCGAACCCATCGCGGGCGAACAAGACGGCCAGTGCGAAGTCGCGCACCATGTCACTAGAGAACTCATCACCCCGCCGGAAGGCGAAAAGCGGCCCGGCAGGCAGCAGCAGGCCATCCGACCTCAGCGACGCAAGGGCACGGGGGTCAGCCGTCACCGGCACCCCTGAAGTGCCGCTGCCTGCCAGCTGCCGTCGCGCCAGGCCGGTCAGTGCCTCGTCCCGCCCGTCGGGGGTCGCTCCGCCGGGCGCGGGCAGTTCGCGATTCCGCACCCACGCATGCCAGACCGCGTCCAGCACGTCGGCTTCCGACAAGGACCCGTCGGGCAGCGAGGAAACGGCACCGCCCCGCAGCAGGATGTCGATGATGCCGACCCGCCGCAGCAGCCACGCCGACCGTTCGTCGTCGGCGAGCCGGCCAAGCTCGGCGAACGTCTGGCGGATCAGGCTGACTTCCTCGTCACCGAGCGGCGTGACTTCCATCTCGGCGGGGCCAACAGGAGCATCACCCGCCTCTGCCGGGACGGCGGCCGAAAGGACGCCGGTGACCGTCTCGCGGGCGTCATCGCGGGTCACGGCCACCAGGCCCAGCCCGGCTTGCGAGGCTGCCCTGGCCAGCTCGTGAAGCAGCCCAGGATCAGTCTCCTGCGCGGCTTCGGCACCGTCCACCACCACCAGCCGGACAGGCGCCGCCGCGGTAGCGGAAAAGACAGTCCGCAGCGGCGCCTTCAGGAGCTGAGCCGTCGCCAGCGGCGGGCCGGGCGGCAGATCGCGCAGGCTCAGCGCGACCACCGCTCCTCCAGCGCGGCGGATCTCCTCGACCACAGCCAGCACAGCCGCCGACTTGCCCGCGCCCGGCTCGCCGTGGACTACCAGCAGCCCAGCGTCTTGCCCGGCAGTGCCCATGGCCTCGACCAGGCCGGCGCGGATGTCCGCCCGGTCGACAGCAAGCTGCCCGCCACCTGCCGCCGCGCCGGGCCTGCCGGCTGCCAGGAAACGCCGGGTACGGCTCTTGAGGGACTCTTCCAGCGATTCCAAGACGTCCCACGAGGCACGGTAGGCCGGCGACGCCGACACCCAGACGGCCCCTGACAGGTCGCGGCGCAGCATCTCCCTCGTCGACCACGGCAGAGCCGACGGCATACCCGGCCGACAGCTCACAGAGCCGTCGCCGCAGGTCATCAGCGGCAGTCGCGACCCCCGCAAATGGAACGAGCCTGGCGACCAGGCCCGTCCTGCCTGCCGCGTCATCCCCTTCCAGCCTCAGGTCGAGGACGTGCAGGAATTTCAGCAGCAGCCACGATAGGTCCTCGCCAGCGTCCCGGCAGGCGAGCGCGATCCCGTCCTCCTCCGCCATTTTCACCGCCGCGGCCACGACGTCATCGACATTGCCGAGCCTCGCCCGGACTCTAGCCGTGGTCGCGCGCGGAGCATGGACGGCGGCCCGGAACAGGCCAGCCTCCGGCTGGCGCCGGGCGAAGTACGCGAGGGTCGCTATCTCGGCCGCCGGCGTATGGGGAGCCTCGACGGCCAGCCCCAGCCGCCACGAGCCCGCCTCCAGCTCGGCCCTGTGCTCGCTGACCACGCGGAGGTAATCCACGATCAGCTTGACAAAAGCCTCCTGGCTAGCGCCGATGCTGGGCTTGCGGCGGACACCGATGAACAGCGACCGGCGGCCTCCTGGCTCTTCCCCGGTCACCGTCAGATCGTCCACCGGGCTATAGGCGCTCTGCTGGAACCCGACCCGCACCGGGGTCACGTCGTCGCCAAGACCGGCGACGGGGCCTTTCAGCAGCAATTCGGCGAGCAACGCGCCGCCGTAGGCGTGTTCCAGCACCACGCCCCCGCCGCCAGTGGAATACGCGCTCGCGTACCCACCCGCTCCGGGCTCGTTGTCCGGCATCCCCGCCCCCTGCAACCCTCGCTCACCAATGACCAATGATGCTAGCCACGATCCACCGCAGCGGTGGGCGCACCACTGCGGCGGGGCAAGCGCAGCCTCATGTGCTGCGCCTCATCCCGACCGGCTTCGAGCACGGTGCCCTAACCACGGCTAGCGTGCCCATCAACGACCCAGCTCCGTGGCTGAGACACCCGTACCGGGACGGCGTGCTCACGTACGTCGGGAGCCGACGGTGCCACACCCGCAACTTGTGCTGCAAACTCGTCCCGCACATGTTCCTATCGCAAAAAGCCGACGGACCTCGACCTGGTGCAGGCCGACACGTGGATCGCGCCGACCGCCCGCTGCCGACCGAGCTGGCGGCATTCCTTGGAACCGGCGCACCACCAGTCCACGCGGGCGTCGGGAGCATGCCCCCTGCCCGCCTCCAAGGGCACCGCCCCGCCCAGCGAACCACCAAGCGAATTTCAGCCGCGATGGCACACATGTCATCGTGGCTGAAGATAGGCCGCGCGTATTGAGAACCTAGAGCAGGAGTAGTCACAAAGCGATGGCCGCGAGCGTACCCAGGAGGATGAACGGCCCGAACGGCAGGTGGCTGGTGCGGGTGGCCCGGTGCAGCACCAGCAGCGCCCCGCCGTACACCCCGGCCAGTGCGAACGCGGCGAAGGTGCCCGATACCAGGGCCTGCCAGCTGATCCAGCCCAGCGCGGCGCCGGTGCTGGCGGCGAGCTTGGCATCTCCGAAACCCATGCTGGCCAGCCGGATGACTGACAGGACCAGGTAGAAACCGGCCAGGGCGACCGCGCCGATGGCCGCACGGCCCAGGTGGCCGGGCTGGTGGCTGGTGAGCGCGGCGACGGCCAGCAGCGCGAGGGTCCCGGCGAAGGCGGCGGCGGTGAGCGGATCGGGGAGCCGGCGGATGGCCACGTCGATGAAGGCGAGCGGGACGGCCAGCAGGACCAGCCAGGCCAGCGCCGCCAGCTCCCATACCGAGGATGCACGGGCGGCCACGATGGCCAGGGCGAGCCCCGCGGCCAGTTCGGCCAGCAGCAGGTACGGGCCGATCCGTGCGCGGCAACGGGGACAGCGGCCAGTGACCGGCAGCAGCGCCCGCCACCGCCAGCGATCCGGCAAGATCTCCTGGCCGCAGGCCGGGCAGGCGTGGTGGGGCGGCTGGCCGGGTTCGGTGCTGCGGGAGAATACGCTGGCGCGAATCCGGGGCGCGATCACGCCCGCAGCGGTCGCGGCTAGAAACCAGGGCAGCGTCATTATGTCCTCCCGCCTGGGCCGAGCGGGAGCGGCGGCACCAGCTCGCTTGGCCGCTGCTTAGCTACGTGCTGCTCCCGAAGGCTGATGTTCGTACCAAGATCGACTTTGAGCGCCTCCTCAAGCATCTGCCGCGTCATCTTGTCCGCGACGCTGACCGCGCTCGCGCCGTTGGGGGACGCGGCGAGGTAGATCATGAACTGGCTCAGCCGCTGCGCTCTCGGGAGCGTGGCCAGGCCCGCGATGTCGACCAGCTCGGTCAGGTCGCTGGGGGTTTCCAGCAAGATCCCCGCCTGGGCGGGCGGCTGACGAGAGGTCTCCAGACTGAGCTCGCCAGACAGCAGCGCCGCCAACGCGCCAGGGAGCTGGACGGCCCTCTCAATTGCTGCTGCCACGACGACGGGCTCGCTGTAGCGCGGGCTCGCCGTCGGTGCCGCGTGGCTCCACATGGAGGATCAGGAGCGCGTAGCCCTCGACCCGGCCATGCCGCCGGACGCCGTCGGGAAGCTTAAGCCGGTGCCGAGGCCACGCCGTCGCCCAGCACCATGTCGATGATGCTGGAGCTGCTGGTGGCCTGGCGCGCCCACGACGCGTCCTGGCCGACATGCGTCAGGTCCGCCAGTAGCTTGTCGATAGCCCTCGTCCAGGAAGGCGGTGAAGGCGGCCCTGATAGCGGGCCAGTCAGGATCCTCGCCGACCTGGCGGCAGCCGATCTGCGCCACCACCCGGACCTACGGCGCCGGTTCCCTGGCTGTTTCATGTACGTCGTGCCGGGCAGGGCGATCTCCATCGCCAGGGCCGGAGCGCGCGCCTGCACGCCGTCGGTGGTGACCTGCCACGGCTGGTGACCAGCCGGGCTGGCCGCAGAAACGCTGGGCTCAGCCGCCGACCAGCGCCACCACCCCGACGGTGATCAGCAGCAGGAAGGCGGTCGCGGCTATGGATGCCAGCAAGACAAAGACCGGCTGGTGCCATGGCGAGCTCTTGGTCTGCGAGGCGATGAAACCCGCGAGCACCGCCGATGGTGGCAACCCCGGTGCACCAGCCGATGACGCCGCTGTGCTCCAGGGACCGATGCGCCTGTCTGGCATACCAGCGAGCCTACGAGCTGCGGCTGACACACCGCGCGTATCACAGGGCCGCGCGGGTGTGGGACATGAATGGGGGGCGGCCGGGCGGGGAGCGAATCGGCCCGAGCAAGGGAGAAGCAACAGCGGCTAAGGTTGGGGCGGATTGTTGGCGTCCGGGAACGCCGCCGACAGGAATGGTGAGGTGCTCATGCCGCGCGCGGTGGCTGGCCTGCGGGCCGACCAGGCCAGGCTGCGGGAGCGGACGCGCGGGCTGGGGGTGGGCTGCGAGCTAATCGCGCAGGAGTTCGCACGCTGGTACGAGCTAGCTCCCCGTGTTGCCTGGCGGCAGGCTTACGGTTGGAGCCTCAGCCAGGCGACCAGCCAGATAAACGCCGCCGCGGGTGCTCTTGGCCTGGATCGGGACGGGCCGCGGCGGAACTCCCGGCCTGCGCACTCCGGGATCAGCGGGTCGTGGGGCTTACCGCCGGGTGCAGCGAGTCACCGGCGTGCTGACTGCCCCGGGCTGCTGGGGGTCCAGGCCGCGCGCCAGCTCAGCGGGGAGATCGGCGAGTCCACCGTGGATTCCCTACGTCAGGCGACCGCCCGATGAGCAGCACGCCTGCGACGGCTGCGGCCGCGGGCCGGGCATCGTGGATGAATGAGCGACTGGCGGCCCTGGTGTCGTGTGAGTCCCCGTCGGATGAGCCCGACGCCCTGGGCCGCTGCGCCAGCTTGCTGGACGATATGGGCGCGGAAGCCTTCGGTCGTCCGGCCCAGCGGCTTGCGCCTGGCGGCTGTCCGTGCCTGCTGTGGCGCGGTACCTCCGCATGCCAGGTCCTGGTGCTGGGGCATTTCGACACGGTGTGGCCGCTGGGCACGCTGGCCGGGTGGCCCTACACCGTGAGCGGTGGCATCGCCTCCGGGCCAGGGGTGTTCGACATGAAGGCCGGCATCATTCAGGCGCTCGCGGCGGTCAGCCTGCTGGACACCCCGGACGGGGTGACGATGCTGCTGACCGGCGACGAGGAAACCGGGTCAGCCGCGTCCCGCGACCTGATCGAAGACCAGGCCCGCCAGGCGGCAGCCGTGCTGGTGTGCGAGCCCAGCGCCGACGGCGGAGCGGTGAAGATCGCCCGCAAGGGCGTCGGCAGCTACCGGCTGGAGATCACCGGCCGTGCCGCCCACGCGGGCCTGGAACCACATCTGGGGATCAACGCCGGGATCGAGATGGCTCACCAGGTCCTCGCGCTGGCCG